>NZ_CM134214.1:0-200000 GCF_054113405.1 Paenibacillus sp. ALE3
AAGGGTATATTTAAGGGAACAGGTTATACACAGATTATACGGAAGAAAGGTTGATTAGCGTGGAGAAGCCGATTACTCCCCCCAATTTTATTAAAAATGTTATTGAAGAGGATTTACGTACGGGTAAGGTAAAGGAAGTTGTTACACGCTTTCCACCTGAACCAAACGGATATTTGCATATTGGACATGCTAAAGCCATCTGGATCAATTTCTCGTTGGGAGATGAATTCGGAGGACGCACGAACCTGCGTTTTGATGACACCAATCCGGCGAAGGAAGACACGGAATACGTGAACTCCATTCAGGAGGACGTGAAGTGGCTTGGTTATGAATGGGAGGAAAAACATTTTGCCTCCAATTACTTTGAAGAGATGTACAAGCGTGCTATCCTGCTGATTCAAAAGGGGAAAGCCTACGTAGATGACCAAAGCGCGGACCAAATTCGTGAAACACGCGGAACACTGACAGAACCGGGACAAAACAGCCCCTATCGGGATCGCAGCGTGGAAGACAATTTGAAGCTGTTTGAAGAGATGCGTGCAGGCAAATACCAGAATGGTGAAAAGGTGCTGCGTGCCAAGATTGATATGGCTTCGCCAAACATCAATTTGCGTGACCCGGTTATTTACCGCATTTCACACACGGCCCATCACAATACAGGCGATACCTGGTGCATCTATCCGATGTATTCCTATGCGCATCCGCTAGAAGATGCGATTGAGGGCGTAACGCATTCGCTTTGTTCGCTGGAGTTCGAAGATCAACGCCCACTGTACGATTGGGTTGTAGCTGAATGCGAGATGGAAAACGTACCTCATCAATATGAATTTGGACGGCTAAATCTAGCACAAACGGTAACCAGTAAACGTAAGCTCAAGCTTCTGGTTGATGAAAAGCATGTAGACGGCTGGGACGATCCGCGGATGCCGACCATTTCTGGTTTGCGTCGTCGCGGCTATACGCCAGAGGCCATTCGCAGTTTTGTATATGAAACAGGCATTTCTAAAGCCTACGGAGTCATTGATTTACAGGTGCTGGAGCATTTTGCACGTGAGGATCTGAAGCTTAAGGCACCCCGTACGATGGCAGTTATAGATCCGCTGAAGGTGGTCATTACGAACTATCCTGAAGGACAAGTGGAAATGCTGGAGGCGGAGAACAATACAGAAAATCCGGAGCTTGGAACACGCCAAATTCCGTTTTCTCGTGAGATTTATATTGAGCGTGAGGACTTCATGGAGAATCCGCCGAGCAAATACTTCCGTTTATTCCCTGGTAATGAAGTGCGTCTCAAGCATGCTTACTTCATTAAATGCAACGATGTCATTAAGGATGCGGAAGGTAATGTAACGGAGATTCACTGTACCTACGATATAGAAACCAAGAGCGGATCAGGCTTTACGGGACGTAAAGTGAAAGGGACAATCCATTGGGTAGAGGCTACTCAGGCTGTTCCGGCCGAATTCCGTTTGTATGAGCCATTGATTAACGCAGAGGAACCAGAGGTGCTGGAAGAGGATGGATCGGAGAAAACATTCCTTGATCAATTAAATCCGAACTCTTTGGAAATTGCTCATGGCTATGTGGAGCGGAATATGAAAGAAGCACAATCGCAGGACAAGTTCCAATTTTTCCGTCATGGTTATTTCAGTGTAGATCCGAAGCTTTCCAAACCGGGTGAGCCTGTATTTAACCGTGTGGTATCATTGAAAAGCTCTTTCCAATTGCCTAAGCAATAAGATGTTGGAAAAGTGGGACGGATGGTTGCTTCGTGCGGCCAAGTGAAAAAGGAGTCTGCCAACGGCAGACTCCTTTATTTTACGCATACCCGTTCTTCAGAACATGACCGTTGACGTGAAGACACTCTATTGTCGTTGTGGTGCTTCATCTATTGGTTTATGCTCGCCTGGTTTGTGCTCACCGCCATGTCCTGGCTGGTAGCCGTTCTTGTACAGCATATACCACATGATAGCAAATCCCGCAGAGCCAAGCAGGGCGAAGAAGACACCTGCATGGTACATCATTTCACCACCGAAGTTCTGGAATAGCCAACCTCCCGCAAAACCTGCTACGATACCGGATATACCACTCCAGGTCAAGGTATATACGGCCTGTCCGGATGATCGATATGCTGCAGGCGTGAACAGGACGGTCAACTGGGTGCCTACATAGAAATATCCACCGAAGGTGACGCAATGAAGTGCTTGAATGAACACGATCTGAATCGGGTCTGTAGCTAGCGCCATGAGTTCCCAACGTAAGGCAAACAGCAAACTGACGAGTGCCAAACAGCCGACCATCACGGTCATTTTTTTCTTCAAGAAGCGATCAAACATTAAGAAGACAATAATTTCAAATACCGATGACATAAAAACGGCAAAACCAAGCATCAGCTTGGACCCGCCCAGTTCGGTGATGTACAAGGACATAAAGGCGCCGTTGATTGAATTAGGAATTGATACAAGGATGCCTAACAAAATGAAGGATATAAAGTATCCGTTTAATAAAATACTGCCAAAGCCACGTAAATGAATGGTTGCCGTCTCCACGGTGCTTTTCAGTGGTGGAATTGCCAAAGTGCAGATCAATGCAGCCAGAAGAAGTATCGTAAAGATGGTGGATATACTGGATACTCCTGTGTGGTCAACAACGATGCCGGCAACTGCCGCAGTCACAGCCCAACCTAAGGAACCCCATATGCGAAATGAACCAAATTTCCGGTCTGTGCCCTCAATATAACTGAGAATCAGGGTATTGCTTTGGGCAAATAACGGACTTTGAAAAAAGTAAAAGCCAATCATCGACACATAAATCATGACATACGTGTGAACATGAAATAAAGCTTGTAGCAGTAACAGTGTACCTATAATCATAAATAGTAGAATACGTCGGAGATTTCGGCTCCGGTCGCTTGTATATCCCCAAAAAGGGTTCGCGAATACAGATACAAAAGGTCCGATGGCCATCAGACTCCCGATTTCCAGCTTGTCCATACCGATATCTTGCAAATACAACGGGAAGAAGCTGGAAAAGATGACCATAGCTCCATATAGAAAAAAGTTATATAGCTTTAGGGAATATAGGGGAGTCTCTTGAATTTCTCTCTTTTGCAAGACAAGCCATTCCTTTCTTAGCCCGATAGAGAACTACGCACCGATGTCGATCTGTGGGAATGTTCTTTATTCCAATGTATCATGTGTTGAAAGGGTTAACAAACCAATAAAATTACAATTATGTAAATTTCAATTTTGTCCAAAATTCCATATGCATAATTGCAATTGTTTTTTGAAAAAAGGAGGAGTTTTTAATGGAAGTGACTGGTATTATCATCGCAGGAGGACGTTCCAGCCGAATGGGACAGGATAAGGCTCTGCTAGAGATTGAAGGAGCTACTATGCTTGAACGGACATATATTACATTGCAGCAGGCGACCCAACGGGTGATAGTAGTCACTCGTGACGATCAAGGATATGAACAGGACAGTATGGAAGCTGTATCTGATATCTATCCGGGTATGGGGCCCTTGAGTGGTATTCATGCAGGATTATCTGCATCTACTACGGAATGGGGAATAGTCGTGGCCTGTGATATGCCTTTTGTACAGCTGGAAGTGCTGCAAGCCTTGCTTGTTTTAACTGAGAAGTGGGCGGCATCCAAAGGAGCAGCGGAATCACCACTGCAAGCGGTAATTGCTTCTGTGGCCGGACGTATGCATCCTTTGCTGGGAGTGTATCATCGGAGCGTATTGCCATCTGCTGAGGAACGTTTGCGGAATAAACGGCTTCGTCTCACCGAATGGTTGGAAACGTTGAATGTTCGGTATGCAACCATAGCGAATATGCCGGGAGTGACTGAGAATATATGGCACAATGCCGTGTTCAACATGAATAATCCTCAGGATTACAAGTTTGTGTTAGAGCAGTTCCGGAAGGATTAGAAGCATTTAGAGAATATTAAGCAATGAATTTGGGGGAGTACATAACATGCTGGAAGCTATTATACATGCCGTTTTATTGGCATTGGGATTGATTTTGCCTTTAGGGGTACAAAATGTATTTGTGTTTAATCAGGGGGCGTCCCAGTCGCGGTTTCGCAATGCACTGCCTGCTGTCATTACAGCGGGTGTCTGTGACACCATTCTGATCACGCTTGCTGTTGGGGGTGTATCCCTTGTTTTGCAGCAATTTCTATGGCTCACGAATGTGCTTTATGCGGCGGGCTGTTTGTTCTTGCTGTATATGGCTTGGACTCTTTGGAGATCGAAGGCTGCTTCCTCGGGAGAAAGTCAGCCGATGCTGCCAAAACGCCAGATGATTTTTGCCGCCTCGGTATCGCTACTGAATCCACATGCTATACTTGACACGGTTGGTGTAATTGGAACCAGCTCCCTGCAATATAACGGCGTGGAACGTTGGGCCTTCGGTCTGGCCGCTGTGTCAGTATCGTGGATATGGTTTGTGGGTCTGGCAACGGCGGGACGCCTTGTAGGACGTATGGATTCAGAAGGAAAGTTTGGTACTGTGCTCAACAAAATATCGGCACTGATTATTTTGGGTCTGGCCATTTATATGGCGATAAATTTTATGACCAGTATGTGACCTGATCCTTGTTAGAAGAAAAACTTCAATAAAGCGAATACCCCGCTCAAAGCAAAGGGGACACCAATCAAAAACAACATAAAGGCCAGGCAGCCTGCACCATTTACGCCGCCTGCAATTCGGGCGTCCCGAGGGTTAGCCGGATTGTATAATACCTTAGTCTTGCTGCCAACCCGGTTAAGGCTGAGATTGGTACTATAAGGATTCCAGAATTCCACGACTTCACCTGAAGCTGTATAGAAGCGTACCTTTAATCGGCGGGTGTAGCTGGTATCTACCGGATCATCACGGTCAAAGGGAACGACATCGATATCTACTTCGATATGCGCGTCAACGATTTGCCCTTTGGTACGGACCCAGTGGCGTTTACGATAACGATGGCGACGGATCGTTTTGAATCCAAAATAGATGAACAACAGACCGATTAAGCTAAACAACGGCATGAGCAGATCGGAGCTAAAATGAAACCAGTACACATTGAAATCAATTGAAATGATAATCTACTCCTTTAACCAAGCGATAATCAATATATCGGATATACTTACAAATAGTTTAATTTTTCCATAGGGAATAAGGCGCAGAGGAATGGAATACAAAAAAGATCCACTTTCCCTGGGAAGTGGATCTTTTCAATAGCTACTTGGACTACTTTTTGCTCAATAGAGACATATCAAAATCAATATCCTCGATAACCTTATTATATGAATTATTATGTGCTACATATATATTTAAAATAAGATTTTTATACGATATTAGTTATTAAATAAAATCTAATTTGGATGAAAAACATTACTTTTTAAATTTGATCAGGAGGTGCTTGATATGCAGCATCAGATGGACGATATAGACCACAAAATCATGAAATTGCTACAGCATGATGCCTGAATAACGATTTCCCAAATCAGTAAAGAAATTTCGATGTCACAGCCGTCCGTTAAAGAAAGAATGACTAAGCTTGAAGAACGAGGGATTATTTCTGGATATAATGCTGTATTTAATTTACGGGAACTGAATCGGGGGACAACAACGTTTATTCTGGTAAAGACAGAACATTGCCAAGAGCTGATTGATTTTTGTAAGGCGGCGAAGGAAGTTACCGATTTATTCCGCATCAGTGGGGAATTTAATTATCTCATTAAGGTACAAAGTTCGTCTGTAGAGGAAATTGCAGAGTTTCAGGATTCTCTAGTTAAGCTGGGCCCCTCGAAATCGCATATTTGTATGAAAAATATACTGGAAAACAGGGTTTTGTTGTAGGTCAGCAGAGAAACGCATATTTGGAACAAAACATTCAGTAAAGCTGTTATTCGTGACATTAAATTAGGTGAATGGTTGGATGAAAAAAGTGACGCTGAATTACACCAGCGTCACCGTAATTCCTTGCTTCAGACATTCCACGTCCTGAAGCTCGATCTTGCCAGCCATGGCGTGCAGAGCAGCCGCCGTGCCGCAGGCCGCTCCCTGCCGTAGCATGGCAGGGAGCTCCAGCCCCGCCACCGCGCCGCTAACCAGCCCGGCGACCATGGCGTCACCGCTGCCGAGCGCGCTGACAATGTCCGCGTCCGGCAGGCTTACGCGGTAGCGTGCATCGCGCGTTACCGCTAGCGCCCCGCGTGCGCCGAGCGAGATGACGGCCAGCTGCGCTCCGGCTTCCAGCAGCTGTGATGCCGCCGCTTCAGCGGCATCTGGGCGCGCTGCGTCGATTCCCGCGAAGCGGGCGGCCTCGTCCTCGTTAGGCTTCACGAGGTCGGGCTTTCCGCGCAGCCCCAAGCGCAGCGCCTCGCCGCTCGCGTCCAGCGCCACCCGAGCGCCGCGCGCCTTCGCCAGCGTGCACAGCTCGGCATACAGATCAGGCGGGCAGCCGGGTGGCAGGCTGCCGGAGAGAACGACCCAAGCCGAATCCTCGGCAAGGGTCGCGATTTTGCGCCGCAGCGCGGCTAGTTCAAGCGGCCCCACGGTCGGGCCGCTCTCAATCAGCTCGGTCTGCGTGCGGGCAGCTGGGTCGAGCACGGTTATGGCTAGACGGGTTTCCCCGTGTGCCGTTTCGATGAAATCGGCGTTTACGCCTTCCGCACTCAACCCGTCAATGAGCAGCCGTCCGGTGTGTCCGGCCACAAACCCGGTCGCCCGTACAGGCTGACCTAGTGTGCGAATGACACGAGCGGCATTCACGCCCTTGCCGCCTGGTACTGTCAGACCGTTTTCTATGCGGTGGACGGCATTCAATCCAAAGCCTGCAACCGTGTAGATTTTATCTACTGCCGCGTTAAGTGTTACGGTGGTAATCACAAGGCATCACTCCTTAAGAAATCAGCTTTAAGCCCAATGCTGCGGCAAGAATCATGGCGATGAACAAAACACGCAGTACGCTTTTTTGCTCGCCATACAAGAACATGCCTGTAATCGTACTGCCCACGGTACCAATGCCTGTCCAAACGGCATAGGAAGTTCCCATAGGCAAACTATTCATGGCGTAGCTGAGCAGAGAGAAGCTAAGAATAAAGGATAAGATCATAAGTGCTAAAGCCTTCCACCCTTTGCCGACCGTAACTCCCTTCATGCCGATGACTCCAAGCACTTCCGAGCATCCCGCGATAACCAATGCAATCCAAGCCATTATGCACTACTCCCTTCCTGAGCATCACGATCGGTAACTAACTTCAAGCCGATCACACCCGCTAGCAAAAGGGCGATTAACAGTGTTTTGGACCATTGAAACGGCTCCCCGAATAGCAGCATTTCACCTACGACGGTTCCCCCTGTGCCCAATCCGGTAAATACAGCATACACCGTGCCTACAGGCAGACGCTTTGCAGCCTTCATGATTAAATAAAAGCTGGCCACCACAGCCAGCACAGTTACAGCCCAGGTGAGTACAGAATCTGCATGCTTCAAGCCTGATACCCATACGACCTCAATCAGGCCTCCAACAAAAACGTAAATCCAACTGCGATTCATGATGAATTTCTCCTCAATTCAGTATAATTTTACAATTACGACTGCTTCACCCTTCATGAGATGAAGTTAACGTAATCCCACGCCAAAAAATAGGCCATGCAGCGTTCAGCCTTCGGTGGTAGTTGGTGCTTCCACTGTACAGTAGCTCTACCATGATTCCATCCACCAGCGTCATGTAGGCTAAAGCCACATCCGCTGGCTTCATATGTCCAAAGGGTTCCCGATCCCGTACATTTCGGAGGCGACGAGTTAATTTTCGCTCCATTTGTTCCAGAAAAGGATTCACAATATTCAGTACCTCGTTATATAAAGATACAGGTGGAAAAAAGGAAAAACGAAGCATAAACTTGGCTGAGTTGTTGCCCTCATATTCCTGTTCCATCCAGAACAAGAAATTATGCAGTGTATGCTCCAGTGACTGTTCTTTGCGTTCCGTAAAGTATTCAAAAATACGTAAATTCTGCTCTTGAAACGCGTAACTTGCCACCTGCAAAAACAAATCCTCCTTACCCTGAAAATGCGCGTATATAGATGGTTTTCGGATTCCAACCTCGGCAGCAATACTGCTCAAGGATGCTCCCTCATACCCATTGGTGGCAAATTGGAAAAGAGCGGCCTTTCGAATCTCTTCCATTCCCATTATCATCACCTACCTAACGTTCGTTAGTTTATTTTCACATGAAAAAAGGTAAGTGTCAACCCATCGACATTTCGTTATGTACTCTGATTTTTTTATTCAACATTTAAATAAAAAAGTGGGAAGAAATAAGGGGCTCATGTACAATATAATGAGGAATATCTGTTCAAATGCAGTCCATTGGAAGTGAGGTTAGTTATGAGGCGAAGCTTACTGGCCGTATTGATCGCGGCTATGGTGTTTATTATTTATTATTTTGGCTTGTTTAATTACATCGGTAAAAATGAAGGAACTGTCATAAGTATTTTCTCTACCTTGACGGTTATTTCCATAAGTCTGATTATTTTCACGGAGAATCGTAATCCTTCCACCACCATGTCATGGATTTTGCTGCTGGCGTTGTTGCCAGTCGTTGGACTTCCTCTTTATTTTTTATTTGGGCAAAATGTATTCAAGCGCCGTAAGTATGACAAAAAGGCATTGCGTGACCAACAGGCGTATGAGCGTATCGAAAAGGATGCTTTGCGGGTCAAACGAGATCTGACCTGCTTTACAGATGAGCAGCAGCAGTTAATGCGCCTGGCCCGGAGATTGGCCCGCTCCCCGATTTATTTTGCGACAGAAACCCAGATTCTGAATAATGGAGATGAAACCTTCTCCACGCTGCTCGAAGAACTGCGCAAGGCGCAGCATCATATCCATATGGAATATTACATTTTCCGCTCGGATGATATCGGTACCAGCATTCAGAAAATTTTGATTGAAAAGGCTAAAGCGGGTGTTAAGGTTCGGTTTATGTACGATGCAGTCGGTAGTATTCAGTTATCGAAGGCATTTTTGAAGGAAATGAAAGATGCAGGAGTAGAGGTTGTTGCATACGGAGGCGCTCGGATTTTGTTCTTCTCCAGTCGGGTAAACTACCGTAATCACCGTAAAATTGTAGTTATCGACGGTAATATTGGATTAATCGGTGGCCTAAATGTGGGAGATGAGTATCTCAGCCGCAACAAAGCCTACGGCTTTTGGCGTGACACGCATATGATTGTGAAGGGCGAAGCTGTGCGGACGTTGCAACTTATATTTTTACAGGATTGGCTTCATATGACGGGTGAATCGGTACTGGATAGCGAATATCTGTCTCCCGATATTGAACCGATCACGGATGGCGGCGTACAGATTATTGCCAGCGGACCAGACAATGAGCGGAGAGTGCTTAAAAATCTATTCTTCTCCATGATCACATCCGCTCGAAAATCCGTCTGGATTGCCACTCCTTATTTTATCCCGGATGAAGATATCCTGACTGCTTTGCGGATGGCTGCTCTATCCGGGTTGGATGTGCGTATTCTATTTCCCGCGAAACCGGATAAATGGCTGCCTTTTCTCGCATCCCACTCGTATTTCCAATCGTTGCTGGAGGTGGGAGTCAAGGTATATGAATATGAAAAAGGATTTCTTCACTCCAAGCTTCTCATTATTGACGGGGAAGTTGCGACTATTGGGACAGCCAATATGGATATGCGTAGCTTCCATCTGAATTTTGAAGTGAACGCTCTGTTGATTCAAACACACAGTGTGCAGCAGATGGTGACCGACTATGAGCGAGATTTGCAGAATGCCAGTTTGATCGTACGCGAGGAATTCATGAAAAAACGTCTGTTCAAACGTTTGATGGAATCGCTGGCTCGGTTGCTTTCACCGCTGCTGTAATGCACAAATGAAGAGCTGTGGATAAGGTAGCAGATCCTATAGTCAAAATGTAGTAAAACCCAAAATATCCTGGAGACGGTATACAATATCTTTCCAAAATGTTGAATGATCCTCGTAAGCCGCCAGCTCCAGGCTGTATTCAGCTCCCTGGTTATTCCACAGCTTATCAAAATAGGCCGCCACCTGTCGGGTCAGCTTGCTGTCCGCCGGAGCGGCCACCCACAGTTCATTCTCCAGATTTAAATCATCCAAATTACGGGGAGTCAAATTGGTAGAGCCACCCCAAATCAAATGCTCTCCTTGTGCCTTGGCAATATAAATCAGCTTCGTATGGAATTGCTCATGGGTAGTATGATACCAACGAATTTGAATATTTCCATCCGATTTATCGGACAACTCTTGGGCAACCGGACGATTAGGTATGCCTATTTTTTCCTGACCGAACGCGTTTTCATTGGGGTCCAGCAGCAATTGGATGTTTACGCCGCGTGCCGAGGCATCCAGCAGACTATTCAATATTTTGCGATCAGCCAAATAAAACATGCCCATATGAATGCTGTCACCTTGCTTCGTCTGCTTAATGCCATTCAGAACGGAGGCATACACTTTGCCTTCCGTGAGATATTTGATCCGGTAGCTGTCCTTACCTGATGGGACTAGGGGCTCTGCTTGAGGTGTGTAGACAGGAAGTTGCCCTCCGCCCGAGAAGTCCAATACCGCCTGCTCTGTTTGTAAAATATCTCCGATGATCGGTCCCTTCACTTCTAGGGCAACATTGGAATGATAGGCACTTGCATCGTGAACATTACCTGTAGAAATGAGAGCAGTTTGCTCGTTGGCAACCAATTTTCGGTGATTGGCCTTGACGTTTAACAGCTTTAAATAAGAGCGAGCCGTAACGTCAGGTCCGTCACTGGCCATCAGATTGGGAATCCAGCCTGTGCCATGCTGCCCGAACCACTGGAAAAAGGTTCGCCACACCGCTGAATAGATAGGCGTGGAGTCCCGCAACGGGTCTACATCGGTCTGTACGACCTGAATTCCTACTTGCTTCATATTCTCCAACAAAGGATTGGGAGCAGAATTATAGTTGGTATTGACTTCATCTGTAATGAAAAAGATAGGCATCTCAGGATAAGCTTTCTTTTTGGCGATAAGATGATTAGTCATTTGTGCGCTAACTTCGGGGAAGTGCTGGCCTTTGTGCTTATAATCGTTGAACAGAAACAGGTCAATGACGATAAATTGCTGGGCTTCATCAATGATGCCGAGCATACGATTCAAAATTTGCCCTTCATGTTGTACAGTGCTTCCATCCCCAGTAGGGTAGGTCAAATCCGTCCAAAAGTTTACCTCGTTTGTTGAATACTCCTGACTTTCATAAGAGACGAACGGAGGCAAGGGTTTATGGGTCTGATACAGCATGACGGCAATCAGCCAGAGGATAAGCAGCAGAATAGCGATTTTAAGAGCACGGCCCTTGTGCACGGTTTTTCTTTGATATTCCGGCACAGAATGCAGCGGATTTTGTTTAGTCATACGACGATCAGCTCCTTAATTAAATGCTGCATTCCATCTTATCGTGTCCGAACATGCAGATTATGAAATAGATACTGTCTAATTATTACCGCAAGTCCACAGGATTGAAGCGGAATGCTGAACAGAATGAAATGGAGAACGTTTTATTAATTAATTGAGGACATATGTCCTTTATAGGCAGGCTGACCTATACTTAAATAGATACAAAAGTCATTTACATGGGGAGAATAACGATTTATGAGAGGAATCTTGTTTGCTTTTCTGGGAGGCGCTTGTATTACGCTACAGGGGGTAGCGAATACACGGATTAGTCAGGATATCGGGACATGGCAGGCGGCTGCCGTTACTCAGCTAATAGGTTTTATTTTGGCAGCATTAGTTTGGATGTTTACAAAGGATGGCCGTGTGTCTGAAATGAAACAGGTAAAGCCGATGTATCTTTGGGGTGGTGCTTTTGCGGCTATCATTATATTTAGTGAAGTCACCGCCATTCAACATATTGGGGTTACGTTCACGATCTCGGCGCTGTTGATTGCTCAGTTATGCTTAACATTTCTGGTAGACATCAAGGGATGGTTTGGCATCGTGAAGCAAAAGATGAAGCTGCCACAATTTATAGGTATTGGTATGATGATCGCGGGTGTCATTATTCTAAAGCTCTAAAATAAAACATTATTATAGAAAAAGCTTAGAACGTAGAATTGAAGGTGAGCTGAGGAATGAGGGAAATACAGGATCAAGAGCAGCTAAAGTATTTTTTGCATCTGCATCAGTTGGAATCCATACTCTACGAGCCACTACATCCCTATTTGTCGCTGTATCGTTTGGAGCAAGGGAAAAAACTCTGTTCGCAGGGAGACGCCATTGAACATCTGTATATTCTGGTGCAGGGCAAGGTCAAAATTTTTACCAGCTCTACAGAAGGGAAGACTCTGATCCTTTGCTTCAAAACCCCGATCGAGGTCATAGGAGATGTTGAATATATTCGTAATAGTCACGTCATCAATACAGTAGAGGCAGTGTCGCCGATCTATGTGATTGGTGTCCATCACCAATGGATGAATAAGTACGGCAGAGATTATGCTCCTTTGCTGCAATTTCTATTGGATATTGTCACGCGAAAGTTTTGTCTAGACTCTGATTTCTCCAGTTTCAACCTTATGTATCCGGTGGAAGTCAGGCTGGCGAGCTACCTGCTATCTGTTTCTTTTGACGAATCCAATTCTGCCTTTCATGAGGAACTACGGGCATCCAGTCTGGTGGATGTGGCGAATTTGATCGGAACCAGTTACAGACACCTTAACCGTGTCATTCGCAAAATGATTGAAGAGGGATTGGTTGAACGGGCAAAAGGCTATATTGTCATTAAGGACAGAAAAGGTTTGAGTGAACTGGCAGGCCATAATATTTATGAATCGTTGCAATCATAGTGCTTTGAAGTAGAGCAGCACAATAAAGGGACTATCAAGGGAGAGGTAAACATGTTATTAGGGCTCATATTGGCAGTTATCGCAGGTGCTTTGGTCAGTCTGCAAACGATATTCAATAATAAGGTGAATGAGCGGACAGGTTCATGGGCCACAACGACATTGGTACTGGGAACGGGCTTCTTGGCTTCCTTGTTTGGGAGTCTTATTTTTGAAGGGAAAAATACATTTGCTTTACATCATATGCAGCTATGGTATTGGTTCAGTGGCATGATTGGTGTTGGCGTTGTGTTCTGTTTGGTGCAAGGAATGAAGCGACTGGGCCCAACCTATGCGATTTCCATCGTATTGACGGCACAATTAGGTACCGCTCTGTTGTGGGATTCGTTAGGATGGCTGGGATTAGAAAAGATTCCGTTTACCTTCAATAAGTTGATCGGTGTAATCGTCATTATTGGCGGTATTCTCGTTTTCAAATTTGGACATGGGCGGACGAAGGAGCCACAAGAAAATATTACACCTATACCTGATTCGATGAAGAGCTAAAGGAGGGTGTGATGACCTTTATCCTGCTGTGATTGGGGTCCCGCTTTCGCAGGGGCATTTTGTAGAAAAGCTGCATCTTAAGCAGGTGCTGCTTTTCATCCCATAGGCAAGAAAAAATGTTCACAGTCATGTATATATTTTTCCATCCATGATACAATGAAAATATCTTAAAATAGTGCTTTAAGGGCTTAGATATTTGATATATGAGACGATAAATAGATCGGTTACCGTGTTCGGGAACGGTCTTATTTGTGCTTCACGAACCTGATGGAATAAACAGAGTGACTTTGGATGAGGTGGAACATAGATGAGTAATACAGAAAATAAAAAGGGATTATCTGACGGCTCAGACAGATCCGGTTCTTTGTTACCTGCCGCACGGACAGGTGAACGGAAGATTGAGCATGTCCGCCTTTGTCTGCAAGAAGATGTGGCCGGACATGGGGTCACCACCGGACTGGAGCGCTATGCTTTTAAGCACTGCGCTTTGCCTGAGCTGCATTTTGACGAGGTGCGTCTGGATACAACTTTTATGGGACGCGCTGTACGGACACCGCTGCTCATCAGTTCTATGACTGGCGGCAGCGCGGAGACAGGAGCGATTAATGAGCGATTGGCAGAGACTGCAGAAAGACGCGGCTGGGCGTTGGGCGTCGGCTCTGTACGAGCTGCGGTGGAAAAAGAGGAATTGGCTTCAACCTTTGCGGTCCGCCGTCTAGCGCCCAGCATCCCGATCCTTGCCAATCTGGGAGCAGTGCAGCTGAACTACGGATTTGGTGTGGACGATTGCCAACGTGCAGTGGAAATTGCCGGAGCGGATATGTTGGTGCTGCACTTGAACGGATTGCAGGAGATATTCCAACCGGAAGGGAATTTGGATTTTAGCGGACTGCTTGATCGCATCAAAGAGTTGTGTCGTCGTCTTTCGGTGCCTGTAGGCGTGAAGGAAGTAGGCTGGGGCATAGATGGCGAGACGGCATCGAGATTGTACGATGCAGGCGCCGCTTTTATTGATGTGGCTGGTGCAGGCGGGACAAGCTGGAGCCAGGTGGAGAAATTTCGTAATCCTGATCCTGTACGCCGTGCAGCGGCAGAGGCATTTGCGGATTGGGGCAATTCGACCGCTGATTGTATCGTGGAGGTTAGAGCAGCTCAGCCTAATGGCACTCTGATCGGTAGCGGTGGACTAAAAAATGGTGTCGATGCTGCGAAGGCACTTGCTTTGGGCGCTGACATGGCAGGCTTTGGTCGCTCTTTGCTTGGCTCGGCGGTCACCTCCAGCGAGGCGTTGGAAGCGCGATTGGAGCAAGTAGAGCTGGAATTGCGCACAGTCATGTTTGGCATCGGAGTAGCAGAGATTGAAGGTCTTAAAGATACGACCAGACTAAGAAGGAAGGTGAACGGATGAGTGGATTCATCAAGTTGGTTCCGATGAACGCCGAGCAATATGAACGCTTTGAGCAGCGCTCGCTCGCGGATTATGCGGAGGAGAAAATCCAGGCAGGCACGTGGACGGTGGAAGAGGCACCGGAACGGGCAAAGGAGAGCTTTGCAACATATTTGCCGCAAAGGCTAGACACGCCCCATGCTCACCTGTACATGCTTGAGTATTCAGCTAGTGCGGGTCAGGGCCCAGAGGAAGTGGGATATATCTGGTTCAATATTACAGAAGGTACGCAGGGCAAAGAGGCCTTTTTGCTGGATATTCTCGTTTACGATTCATATCAGGGGCAAGGCCTGGGTACGTTGACGATGCAGGCGTTGGAACAAGAAGCTCGGAGGCTGGGTGCGGTTCGCATCGGTCTGCATGTATTTGGGCATAATGAGCGGGCTTTACATGTATATCGCAAGTCTGGTTATCGGGTTACGGATATCCAGATGAGCAAGGAAATCTAAATAAAGAAATCTAAATAGGGATGCAGCAAAACCCTAAATTCACAGTCATATGCTTGCCGCATGTATAGGTTCTCCTATATAATGTGGGTTGGTAAACTAACAGATGGTATAACGCATATTTTATATAAACGGGAGTTGTTCTGATTATGGCTTTAAAAGCGGGGATCGTGGGTTTGCCGAACGTGGGCAAATCAACACTGTTTAACGCAATAACGCAGGCGGGGGCGGAATCCGCAAACTATCCATTTTGTACAATTGACCCTAATGTTGGGGTCGTTGAAGTACCGGACGAGCGGCTGGATAAGCTGACTGAACTGGTAGTACCGAACAAAACGGTACCAACGGCTTTTGAATTTGTTGATATTGCAGGACTTGTACGAGGTGCCAGCAAAGGCGAGGGTTTGGGCAACAAGTTTTTGGCTCATATTCGTGAAGTAGATGCTATTGTTCATGTGGTACGCTGCTTTGAAGATGAGAATATTACCCATGTGGACGGCAAAATTGATCCGATCAGCGATATTCAGACGATTAATCTGGAATTGATTCTGGCGGATATCGAAAGTGTAGACAAGCGCATTGAACGTTCCCGCAAAAACATGAAGGGCGGCAACAAGCAGTATGCCCAAGAGGTTGAGGTACTGGAACGGATCAAGGAATCGCTGTATGCTGACAAACCTGCACGTAGCGTAGAATTGTCAGAAGACGAAAAGTTGATTGTACGCGACCTTCATTTGCTTACAATGAAGCCTGTATTGTACGCGGCTAATGTCAGCGAAGATGGTGTAACGGAAGCTGATAGCAATCCATATGTGCAAAAGGTACGTGAATTTGCAGTGGCGGAAAATGCTGAAGTGGTACCGATCAGCGCCAAAGTAGAGGCTGAAATTGCTGAGCTGGAAGGCGAAGACAAGGCAATGTTCCTTGAGGAACTGGGGCTGGCTGAATCCGGTCTGAACCGTCTGATCAAAGCAGCTTACCGCTTGTTGGGACTGTATACGTATTTCACAGCAGGTGTGCAGGAAGTACGCGCATGGACTATTCACAAAGGAACAAAAGCACCTGGCGCTGCGGGCGTAATCCACTCGGATTTTGAACGCGGATTTATTCGCGCTGAGGTTGTATCCTATGATGATTTGGTCGCTGCTGGATCTATGAACGGGGCCAAGGAACGTGGTCAGCTTCGTTTGGAAGGCAAGGAATATGTGGTGCAGGACGGAGACGTAATGCATTTCCGTTTTAATGTTTAGTATGCATCTCGGCGTATAACAAATAGAGTTTATATACAAACATATTAAGTAATGATATATGTGTTGCCTGCATGTACCAATTACGTAGTCGCTGCCTGTCCCGGGCGGCGGCTTTTTATATTTGATTCGCATTTCTTTTATTAGTTGAGAGTTTGTTATTCAACTCTTTAGCGAGATTTTGTTTATTCGACTTCAATCGATTTGCGGAATTTTGCAAAAACCTAAATTAGCAAGTATTTTATGTAGCTAATTAATCGAATAGTTGTTATAATAAAGAGCTGTAGCCAGTGAATTTAAAGCTGGTTTCATATTAATTTAACTGAAGAGGTGAATCGCTTGTTGGACCGATTGCAATCATTGGCGGACCGCTACGATAAACTGAGCGAACTGCTCTGCGATCCGGATGTGGCGAACGATAGCAAAAAACTTAGAGATTATTCCAAAGAACAGTCTGATTTACAGCCTGCTTATGAAGCATATACCGAATATAAAACTGTCGTTGAGGAGCTGGACGCTGCTAAAGCCATGCAGGCAGAAAAGCTGGACGACGAGATGCGTGAAATGGTCAAAATGGAGATTGAAGAGCTGAGTGCCCGTAAGCGGGAGCTGGACGAGAAAATTCGTATTTTGCTGCTGCCGAAGGACCCGAACGATGATAAGAACGTTATTATCGAAATTCGTGGTGCTGCGGGTGGGGACGAGGCCGCGCTGTTTGCAGCGGACTTGTACCGGATGTACACGCGTTATGCAGATACCCAAGGCTGGCGTGTAGAGCTGATGGATGCAAACATGAATGACCTTGGAGGCTTTAAAGAGGTTATTTTCATGATTAACGGACGCGGTGCATACAGCAAAATGAAATTCGAAAGTGGCGCGCACCGTGTACAGCGGATTCCGACAACTGAATCTGGCGGACGTATTCATACATCTACCTCCACGGTGTCTGTGATGCCTGAGGCAGAGGAAGTGGATATCGAAATTTTAGACAAGGATATCCGCGTGGATACTTTCTGCTCCAGCGGTGCGGGCGGTCAGTCCGTTAATACAACCAAGTCGGCGGTGCGTGTAACGCATATGCCAACAGGTATTGTGGCAACCTGCCAGGACGGCAAGTCCCAAAACTCCAACAAGGAGAAGGCGCTGCAAGTTTTGCGTGCCCGTATTTCGGATATGATGCGCCAGGAAGAGGAAGCCAAATATGCAGGCGAGCGTAAGAGCAAAGTAGGTACTGGAGACCGCAGTGAGCGTATACGTACTTACAACTTCCCGCAAAGCCGTGTAACGGATCATCGCATTGGTTTAACCATGCACAAGCTGGACCAGGTGATGAACGGAGAGATCGAAGAAATCGTATCAGCACTCACGATTGCAGAGCAGGCTGATTTGATGGAACAAGAGGTTTAAGTTTTGGGGAACGAACGCGATTGTGTGTATCGGATGCCGCCGGAACGGAACATGAGTGTCAGAGAAGCCTTAGTTGAGGCTTCTTCTTTTTTAGGAAGTTGCGGCGTGTTGGAGCCGCAGCATAATGCCCGCTTGCTGCTGGAACATGTGCTTGGGCTGGAAGGTACGAGGTTTTACGCCGCTCTGGGCGATCCGTTCCCTTCCTCCGTCAAGGACACATGGGAACGGATCATCGCCCGCAAAGCTGCGGGTGAACCGGCGCAGTATATTATCGGACAGCAGGAATTTTATGGCCGCCTGTTCGCGGTTTCACCGTCGGTGCTGATTCCGCGCCCCGAGACAGAGCTGCTCGTCGAGGCGATACTACAGCACGGCGACCGGCTGTGGCCGAGCGGTGCTCCGCACGCGCTCGACATCGGTACGGGCAGCGGCGCGATTGCCGTGACGCTGGCGGCTGAGCGGCCGCGCTGGCACGTGGCGGCGGGGGATATTTCTGCTGCTGCGCTCGAAATGGCGGCCCAGAACGCCGCTGCGAACGGCGCAGTCATAGAATTCCGCGAGGGCGATCTGCTGGCGCCGTTTGCGGGAACGGCGGTAGACATCCTCGTGTCCAACCCGCCATATATCCCGGCTGCTGACATCGCTGGCTTGCAGCCGGAGGTGCGCGACCATGAGCCGCGGATGGCGCTGGATGGAGGTCCTGACGGGCTTGGCCCGTATCGGGCAATGCTGGAGCAACTGGGGCTCCTTCAGGCCCCACCCCGGCTAATCGGGTTTGAGCTGGGGATGGGGCAGGCCAGAGACGTGGCTGGCCTGCTGGAACAGGCAGGTCACTGGAGGAACATTCTAATCATTCCTGACCTTGCGGGGATCGAGCGACATGTCCTAGGCGTCTCGGAGTAGTGCTGCATTTTCTTTTTGCGAGTCTTTCCTTTAGAATAAGAGGAGTATGACCGAGAAACGGCTCAGGGGGAAATCATGCTTCAGAAATTGAAAAAAATTGATGGTCCGGTTATTTTTATTCTGGTTTTGCTCATGGCGATTAGTATCATAACGGTATACAGTGCTGGTAGGGGTCCTACGAACTTGGCAGAGCACGGCAACGACTACCAGAAGATGATCGGGTATTATATATTGGGCTTTGTAGCGATCTTGGGTTTAGCGATAGTCGATTTTCGGATATTCATTAAAAAAGCCTTGTATGTATATGGAGGCGGGATATTCCTGTTGATTCTCGGCTTTTTTGGCGGGACGGTTAATAACTCTCAAGGCTTTTTGAAAATTGGTGGCTTAAATCTTCAGCCTGCCGAGGTATTCAAGCTGGTTCTTATCATTTTTTTGGCGTATATGCTGATTAAAAAGCGCAAGAGCAAGCTGTATTTTATTCAAGATGTTCTTCCAGTTGCTCTGGTGAGCTTTGTCCCGTTTGCCATGGTCATGGCACAAAATGACTTGGGTAATGCGCTCGGTTACATTGTCATCGTCATTGGTATGCTATGGATTGGTAATGTGAAGGCATCCCATGCGCTAATCGGATTTATCGTATTTGCAGTCGCCGTTGGTGGAGGGATCAAAGCGTATATCTCGTTTCACGATGAGATTGATTCCTTTATGAAAGGTATTGGCCGTAGTCACTGGGTAGAGCGTTTGGACCCTTGGCTGGTACCGGAAGAAGCAACCGCGAAGGCATCTTATCATACGAAAAATGCCAAACTGGCCATAGCTTCTGGCGGGATGATGGGCAAGGGCTTTTTGCAAGGAACCTCGGTACAGTCCGGGCGTGTTCCCTATACGTATGCGGATTCTATTTTTGTAGTTGTAGCAGAGGAGTTTGGGTTTGTAGGCTCTTCAATGCTACTATTGCTATATTTTATTTTGATTCACCGAATGATCCTGATTTCGCTGGAATGTCGGGATCGGGCTGGCCCGTATATAATTGTCGGGATTGTGTCCATGTTGCTGTATCAGATTTTTGAGAACATTGGTGCGTTTCTGGGCATTATGCCACTTACGGGGATTACGCTTCCATTCATAAGCTATGGCGGTACCTCGTTGCTTATTAACATGGCTAGTATTGGCTTGGTTATGAGTATTAAGGTGCATGGCCAGGAGTTAGAGGATGACCTGCCGCAGCCTTCCAGAGTAAGCTTGACGAAGGCGAAAAAAGCCTAGTATAGGTGGATTGTGACTAAATATTGATGGTTATTTGTGCGAGTTGAAACGGTGCGACAAAAGAGTCCAGATTGTGAAATCTGGGCTTTTTTATATTCCTAGGTGACGATCAAGCTTGCAATAGACCTGAATTTTTACGAGATTCATAGGTTTAGACTCTCCCAAACCGGACAGACTGATAGACATGATAGAGTTTGGGTTTGGGGGGACGAAAATGAGAAGTTGGATGAAGCAAACTGCAATGATACTCTTTTGTATATCGATATTAATGATGTCTTGGGAAGGTCAAAAAACGGATGCTGCGATGACCACGGGAGCAAGAGGGACTTTAGCGTCTGGAGTGGCCGCCACAGGGTTGAAGGTAATTCCGCACGATTCCATCCGACTGCGCATTTTGGCTAATTCGGATCGTCCAGAGGATCAGTTGGTTAAGCGCGAAATACGGGACGCTATCGTGCAGCAGATGAATGCGTGGGTGGGTGAGCTGGACAATCCACAAAGCCTAAATCAAGCCAGAGTGTTGATTGATGCACATTTGCCTGAAATTGATCGCTTGGTAGGTTCAGAACTAGCTCGACGCGGTATAGCGTATGATCATCAGGTGGAACTGGCAAGTGTACCTTTTCCGACGAAAATGTACGGTGGTCTTGTCTACCCGGCAGGGAATTATGAGGCACTTCGGGTTACACTGGGGCAAGGAAAAGGACAAAATTGGTGGTGTGTGCTGTTCCCGCCGTTGTGCTTTATTGATGCAGGCAGTGGTGAAGCAACAGCACAAACTGTATTGGCAAAAACGAGTCAAGAAGACAATCGAACGAATGCTGCTGACAAAGAGCCGGAAGTACGTTTTTTCCTGTGGGATGCCCTTACGGGTCTGTGGAGCTGGGTGAGTGGTTTGTTTGCCTAAACGTCTCGTCAGAGCTATGGAAAAGAGAACAACGAGTGTAAGTTTCCCCATATGTTATAATGGAACTTACGATAGATATGCAGATAGATATGCAGATAGCAGAGCCAAATTGATCTGATTTGTTAAAGTGGGTTTTTGGAGATCAGGGCAATGAAATGGCCTGTATGACAATAAGATATGGGATGATCTGATATGAGCGATAAAGTGAACCAAATGCATGACTTGCACGCAGGTTTTGTGAAAAAAGAGAGAGCAGGGCAGGAGCAGGCATTACAGCCTTCTCACACACACTGGTGGGATGTAAGATGTCTGGTTCCTGATGAGGACACGACTATACCTGCTACCTCGTCTTTTGAGGTGGAAAAAGCGGCTTCCGTTGGTTCTGTGAACAACACAGACGGGGATGATCCTGGCGAGCTTTCAGCTGGACAGGCTCTAATCACTGCGGAAAAGGGCATACGGGAGGCCGCCGTACTTCTCCAGGCTGGAGAGACGGTAGCCTTTCCTACGGAAACCGTGTACGGACTGGGGGCTGATGCGCGCAGCACGAAAGCGGTAGAGGCGGTATTCGCTGCTAAAGGGCGTCCGTCCGATAATCCGCTCATTGTACATATTTCCGATGCTGCTCAATTAAAAGGCATGGTAGCGGAAATAAACGATACAGCCCGAGCGCTGATGAATACATTTTGGCCAGGACCGCTGACTCTCGTATTGCCAGTAGTGTCGCAGGCACTTTCATCGCGTGTGACCGCAGGACTGGACACGGTCGGTGTGCGCATGCCGGATCATCCGATAGCGCTGCGCTTGATCACGGAAGCTGGTTGCCCGCTGGCTGCACCAAGCGCCAATCGCTCGGGAAGACCTAGTCCGACCCTAGCACAGCATGTGCTGGAGGACCTGGAGGGCCGCATCGGCGGCATTTTGGACGGAGGCCCCACGGGGGTGGGACTGGAGTCCACAGTAGTACAAGTCGGTGACGACGGAACCGTCACCATTTTGCGCCCAGGCGGTGTGACTGCTGAACAGCTCGCTACGGTTGCCCGCTCTGTCGTACTGGACCCGGCGCTGGCTGACACACCCGGGCAGGACGCCGATAGCCTGGCGCCACGCTCGCCGGGCATGAAGTATACTCACTATGCGCCACGAGGGCGCTTGAGTGTGGTACAAGGCCCGTCGTCTGTTGAAGTGACGGGCTGGATTCGCACCGCGTTGGCGGAGGCTACCGCGCGCGGGGAGCGCACGGCGGTGCTCGCGTTCGACGACCATGCCGCCAGCTACGCCGGAGAACGAGTCTACACGCTGGGCAAGCTGGACGCGCTTCATGAGGCGGCGCAGCGCCTATACAGCGTACTGCGCCGCTGCGATGAGGACGGCGTCACCTACATTTTGGCGGAAGCCTGTCCGCCGAAAGGATTGGGAGACGCCGTCATGAACCGACTGCTTAAAGCGGCAGGTCATCGAATCATCCGTCTGTAGCTTCTGTAAAGAATTGAGTCTCTTATTTTAATTTCTCCTCTCTCCTTATCTCTGTTTTGGGTATTTTCAGTGCCTGCTTGTACTGATTTGCCCCTTGTCCGCATAACGTGTACAAGAACAGACGGATAATGGAGGGATGGAGTATGCTGGCAGCCTCTGCCGATGCTGGGCAGGTTGTAACGATTCTGATCATGGCGGTAGCGCTAGGGATGGATGCGCTATCGCTGGGCGTAGGGATCGGTATGAAGGGGATACGCCTGCGAGACGTGCTGCGCATCAGCACTGTGATTGGTTTTTTTCACATCCTGATGCCATTGCTGGGAATGTTCACAGGCCATTATATGAGTTCTTTATTAGGCCATGTGACGACCTACTTCGCAGGGGGATTACTCATCCTTTTGGGCGGGCATATGGTATATAATTCCTTCAAGGGGGACGGCGTACACGTATTGGATCATCGGTCGCCTTTGGGTCTTTTGCTGTTTGCGCTTGGGGTGAGCATTGACTCATTTTCTGTGGGAGTGTCACTGGGAATGTTCCAGAGTGACCTGGTGCTGACTGTTCTGGCCTTTGGTTTTTGCGGGGGAGCGATGGCGATGCTGGGGCTGTTACTGGGGCGCAAGGTCAGCCGTAATCTTGGGGATTATGGAGAAGCGGTGGGCGGTGCTATTTTGCTGGCATTCGGCTTTATGTTTATGTTTTGATTTTAACGTAGACAGTGTAAAATAAATACAGGATTTGAGTAATCCTCTGTTTATATATTTTCAACATACGGGGGGTGAAGACGTTGAAGAATATTTTATTTGTATGCACAGGGAACACCTGTCGCAGTCCAATGGCTGAGGGAATGCTGCGTAAGCTGGCTGCTGAGCATGGTCTGGAACTGGACGTGCGTTCCGCTGGAGTAGCTGCGATGGACGGCACGCCGATATCCCGACATGCAGAGGCGGTTCTGCGTGATCACGATATATCCGATCAGATCACTTCAACTCCTTTAAGCGACGGGCTTGCCGAGTGGGCACATCTGATCTTAACCTTGACACAAGGACATAAACAGCATGTCGTACAGCGGTTCCCCCAAACGGCAGGCAAAGTATTTACGCTGAAGGAATATGTGGAGGACCGGGACGCAGTGCTGAATGACGTACAGGAGTTAGATGGCTTGTATGCTTCACAGCAGTTGATGGCTTCACTCGGACAAGAGCTATCGACGCAGGAGCGTGAACGAATGATTGAATTACACCAACGGATTCCGGGCTTCGATATCTCAGATCCATTTGGTGGTTCGCGTGAGGACTACGATGTCACAGCGGCAGAAATCCGTACGGCTTTGCATAAGTTGTTGGACAAGCTAAAAGGTTCTTCCGAATAAAATCGGCACCGTTCCTCTATTTTGTACGGAATCTGTTGATTTTCGACGGTTAATCCGTTAAGATAAGGTGGAAAAACGAGAATCCGGTGTAACTGGCGACAAAAGTGGGATCAACCACGATGGAGCATCGGATATACGGCCGGTCGCCTGGGCAAAAGAGCAATTCCACATAGGTGTGGACTGCTCTTTTTTCGTATACAAGCTACAGCAGATCTTCTGCTGCCTTCTTGTTCTTCCATTTTTTCTGCTCGAAATCTGAAACATCGGCTATAATATAGTCAGATTGTGATCAGGAGAGAGTGTGTTGAACTTGGGGCATGAAACCGTGCCTAGTCTCTGAGAGGCTGTTCAACCAAAGGAGGTTCCAATGGTAGAACAATTGGATCATGAGATTTCACTCGAAGCACAGACCGCTTCTGTCGTGCGGGAAATTGCGGAAGCGGCCAGTCTCAAAGCTGGTCGCCTGCTGGTTATTGGCGCAAGCACGAGTGAAGTGGCTGGAAGTCGGATCGGCACAGCAGGAGCGCTCGATGTGGCTCAGCAAGTGCTGTCTGGAGTAGAATCCGTTCGCAGAGAGTATGGCTTTGACGTGGCGTTTCAATGCTGTGAGCACTTGAACCGAGCACTGGTCGTTGAGCGTTCTCTACTGGAGCGATTAGGACTGATGGAGGTTGCGGCTGTTCCTGTTCGTACAGCAGGGGGCTCTATGGCTACCGTTGCCTATCGCTCTATGGATGATGCATGTCTGGCGGCGAACGTGCAGGCTCATGCCGGGATAGACATCGGCGAAACGCTGATTGGCATGCATCTGCGCCCAATTGCCGTTCCGTTTCGCCCAAGCCTTCGCTGGATTGGTGAAGCACGTGTGACAGCTGCGTTCACTCGTCCTCCACTTATTGGCGGACAACGGGCAGTGTACAGTCTGGAACAAGAAGCCGGCGGAAACTGCGATTAGCATTTGTCATGTCGGCATGTTAGTACTGATCTTTTTTGCATTAATGATGAGGTACCCAACAGAGGAACAGGCATTTGCTTGTATACCCAAAATTTGACCATGGAGAGGGAGTAATCAATCATGATGGAACATCTGCGTAAAAGTGACCCGGCAGTGATGGAAGCAATGGGGCTTGAACTGAAACGGCAACGCCACAATATCGAGCTGATCGCATCCGAGAATATCGTCAGTGAAGCAGTAATGGAAGCCATGGGCTCCGTGCTTACCAATAAATATGCTGAAGGTTATCCGAACAAACGCTACTATGGTGGCTGTGAGCATGTAGATATCGTCGAAGATATTGCACGTGACCGCGCGAAAGAATTATTCGGCGCCGAGCATGCGAACGTGCAGCCTCACTCTGGAGCACAGGCTAACATGGCGGTATATCTGGCAGCTCTTCAACCTGGAGATACTGTACTGGGTATGAATCTGGCGCATGGCGGCCACTTAACACACGGAAGCCCGGTTAATGCCTCCGGTTTGTTGTATAACTTTGCTGCTTATGGTGTACGTGAAGACAGCTTCCGTATCGACTACGATGAAGTGCGCAAAGCAGCCTTCAAGCACCGCCCTCGTCTGATCGTAGCTGGTGCAAGTGCATATCCGCGTACTATTGATTTTGAAGCTTTTGCTTCCATTGCTAATGATGTAGGTGCTTTGTTCATGGTGGATATGGCACATATCGCAGGTCTCGTGGCAGCAGGGATTCACCCTAGTCCAGTTCCTCATGCCCAATTTGTGACAACAACGACACACAAAACGCTACGTGGTCCGCGTGGGGGTCTAATTCTGACTCGCAAAGCGTGGGCGCAAGCGATTGATAAAGCTATCTTCCCTGGTACTCAAGGAGGACCACTGATGCACGTGATCGCATCCAAAGCAGTTGCTTTGGGTGAAGCGCTCCAGCCATCATTCAAAACCTATGCGCAAAACGTAGTTCGCAACGCACAGGTGCTGGCTGAAACACTGCTGGCAGAGGGGATTAACATTGTATCTGGTGGTACGGATAATCACCTGATGCTGTTGGACACACGCAATTTGAATATCACAGGTAAAGAAGCGGAGCATGTATTGGATTCCGTGGGCATCACGGTCAACAAAAACGCCATTCCTTTTGACCCAACGAGTCCGTTTGTTACTAGCGGGATCCGTATTGGTACACCTGCTGCAACTTCTCGTGGTATGGATGAAGAAGCTATGGTTAAAATCGGTAAAATCATTGCTGATACTCTTAAAAATCCAAAAGATGATACTGTATTGTCCAAAGCAAGCCAAGCGGTTGGCGAGTTAACAGACAAGTTCCCAATCTATCCAGGAACCCAATACTAATTCATCGTCATCCATATTCTTTATGTTACAAGGCTTTTTCTCTTCCGTTAGTGGAGGGGAGAAAGCCTTTTTTTAATTTCAGACGACTCGAAACTTACGTTTTTGGGTAATAAGCGATTACGTAAGGATTATGCGCGTTTTCCTTCATGATCTACGACAAAGGAGTGATTGCATTGAGCCAAAGAAAATTCGCGCAATTATTGCAGCAGCTCGTATTTGTGGGACCGATGGCGTTGTTTTTCGTCTTAATTATGGTCATTCCGTTCCTGCTGGGGCTGTATTATTCCATGACGAACTGGGATGGCGTATCTGCACATGTCCGATGGCTCGGGCTAGGGAATTACATTCATATTTTTAGAGATGATCCAGATTTCCGTAATGCATTTTGGTTTACGGTCCGTTTTACCGTATGTGGTGTCATTTTAACTAACCTGGTGGGCTTTTTCCTGGCCTATGCGCTTACAAAGCCGTTGCGTACCCGCAATGCACTGCGAACTGTATTTTTTATGCCTAATATGATCGGTGGCTTGCTGCTCGGCTTCATCTGGCAATTTATATTTGTACGCGGTTTTTCGGCGGTGGGAGAGGCGACGGGGCTATCCTTTTTCAAACTGCCGTGGTTGGGTGATGGGCCTACTGCTTTTTGGGGAACTGTCATTGTGTTTGTTTGGCAATACGCAGGTTATCTCATGGTTATTTACATATCCTCTCTAAATAATGTTCCGCACGCCCTTATTGAATCGGCCCAAATTGACGGTGCGAGCAGAAGACAGAGTTTGCGTCATATCGTGGTGCCGCTTATTATGCCAGCAGTGACCGTCTGCTTGTTCCTAGCGATATCCTGGTCCTTTAAAGTATTTGAGTTGAATTTGGCTTTAACAAAGGGTGGGCCATTCAAGGCGACAGAGTCTGTAGCGTTGGACATATATAATGAAGCGTTTACAAATAATCGGCTTGGATTGGGAACTGCCAAGGCTATGATTTTCTTCGTGGTCGTTGCGATCATTACCAGCATTCAGGTGCGTCTCACGAAGAAAAAGGAGGTCGAAATGTAATGGAAAAAACATCGAACTATCGTTTAAGCACATGGGTAGCTGAAATATTGCTTATTGTGGTTGGGTTGATCTTTCTAGTTCCGTTCTATTTTTTGCTCGTGAACTCCGTTAAATCTTTTGGAGACATTTTGGCCCATTCCGCTTCGTGGCCGACAACCTTCCGTTTTGAAAACTATGCTAATGCCTGGAATAAAATAAACTTTCCCACAGCACTGGGGAATTCACTGATCGTCACCATCGTCAGCAATGCGCTTTTGCTGCTGATCAGCTCGATGGCCGCCTACCAAATGGTTCGGCATGACACTCTTTTTAATCGGTTCCTGTTCGGGCTGCTTGTGGCTGCCATGGTAGTACCTTTTCAGTCGATTATGTTGCCGCTTATGGAAGTGTCCAACGTATTGAGTCTGAACAACAGCATACCAGGACTAATTTTGTGCTATCTGGGTTTTGGAGCGCCTTTATCAGTTTTTCTGTTTCATGGCTTTATTAAAACGGTACCTATTGAGGTTGAGCAGGCGGCGAGAGTGGACGGGTCCTCTCGTTACGGGGTGTTTTTTCGCATCGTTTGTCCACTGTTGCTCCCTATGTTCGTGACCGAACTTATTTTGAATACGTTATGGATCTGGAATGATTATTTGTTGCCTTCGCTCATTTTGAATGATCCTGAGCTGCGTACGATTCCGATTGCGACCTATATGCTGTTTGGTCAATATACCAAGCAATGGGACTTGGCGTTGCCCGCACTGGTACTTGGAATCACGCCAATCGTTGTGTTTTTTCTGGTGATGCAAAAATACATCGTTTCCGGCATTGCGGCCGGAGCGGTTAAAGGCTGATGGGAGGGATATCGGATGAAAAAGACAGTGCTGCTTGTCATCTCCCTGATGTTGCTGCTTACATGTATGCTTGCAGGTTGTGGTAATACGAAGGCTCAACAGAGTGGGACCAAAACGATACACATTTATCAATTCAAAGTGGAGATTTCGGAACCGCTGAACAAGCTGAAGGCCGAATATGAAAAAACGCACCCTGGCATCAAGCTGGATATCCAATCTGTCGGTGGGGGTACAGATTACGGTGCTTCGTTGAAGGCTAAGTTCGCATCAGGCGATCAGCCGGACATTTTCACAAATGAGGGTTATCAAGATCGCGATACGTGGTTTGAGTACCTGGAGGATTTGTCGGATCAGCCATGGGTGAAGGACTTGGACGATTTCGCCCGTAAGCCGATGACGGTTAACGGTAAGATTTATGGACAACCTATGAACCTGGAGGGATTCGGTTTTGTCTACAACAAGGATTTGTTCAGAAAAGCGGGTATAACCAAACTGCCTCAGACGTTAGATGAATTGGAGGAAGCAGCCAAGCGACTGGAAGCAGCAGGGATTATCCCTTTTGCTAACGGCTATGCAGAGTGGTGGGTTCTAGGAAACCATTTTATCAATATCCCCTTTGCCAGACAGTCGAACCCGGAGAGTTACGTTGCGGATTTAAACAAAGGAACTGCTCGCATCCCTGGTAATCCCGTGTTTGATCAGTGGGTGAAGTTGCTTGACCTGACTTTAAAATATGGAAACCCCAATCCGCTCACAACGGACTACAACACACAAGTGACACTGTTTTCGACAGGCAAGGCCGCTATGATGCACCAGGGGAACTGGACGCAGCCGCAAATAGATGGAATTAATCCTAACTTGGATTTGGGTATTCTTCCTACGCCTATAGACAATAATTCTTCTACTGGAGACAAACTGGCTGTGGGAGTGGCCTCGAACTGGGTTGTCAACAAAAACTCGCCTGTGAAGCAGGAGGCAAAGGAATTTCTCAACTGGCTGGTCACATCAGAAACAGGCAAGCATTATATTACCAAGGAGTTTAAGTTCGTTCCTGCCTTCAAAAGTATCACGTCTAGTGACGAGACCACAGGTGATTTGGGTGCGGAAATATCTCGGCACGTGAAGGAAGGCAAGATATGGAGCTGGAACTTCCAGCGCCTTCCAAAGGGGCTAAATCAGGATTTAAGCAGTAGTATGCAAGCCTATATCGCAGGCGTTATTACGAAGGACGAAATGCTTCAGCAATTTCAGGGAGCGTGGGACAATCTGAAGTATAGATAAAGAATATATGCGTGGGATAGCAGAGGCTATATCTCAGGCAGGAAGTTTAGAACTGGTAGGCTTTGACGGTCAAGGACCGTCAGAGCCTTTTTAGTACGATTTCATATGACAAAAGTCACACGTAAATGGGCCTTGCCAAGTATTTTGCCTGTCATATCTTTCCCTTGACAAAAGGTTGCAGTGGCAGGTGTTAAATCAATCAAGGGAATGTTATAATAAACAGGATTTACAGGCACGCATTGCATCTGTGCTTATTTGGTTTGTACAAATAGGTTACATAGATCCTTTCGAATCAGGATGTTCGATATGCTGGTGCGGAAGAACGTGACGATAATACCGGAGGGAATATATTATGGCAAAACTGGTGGTTTGCGATCACCCTTTGATCCAACACAAACTTACATTTATCCGCGATGTGCGGACCAACACGAAAGATTTCCGTGAACTGGTTGATGAAGTAGCAACTTTGATGGCTTATGAAATTACAAGAGATATTCCTCTGGAGAGCATTACGGTACAGACTCCAGTTGCTGAAACTGAAGGTAAAGTGATTTCTGGTCGTATGTTGGGCCTTATCCCGATTTTGCGTGCAGGCCTGGGTATGCTGGATGGTGTCGTAAAGCTTTTGCCTGCTGCAAAAGTAGGACATGTGGGGTTGTTCCGTGATCCTGAGACATTGCAACCCGTAGAATATTATACGAAGCTGCCTACGGATGTAACTGAACGTGAATTGATCGTAATTGATCCGATGCTCGCAACGGGCGGGTCGGCAATCGCAGCGATTGATGTGTTGAAAAAGAGAGGCTGTACTCAAATTAAAATGATGAATCTGATTGCCGCTCCTGAAGGAGTGAAAGCTGTGCAGGATGCGCATCCTGATGTAGACATTTATGTCGCTGCACTGGACGAGCGTTTGGATGATCATGGTTACATCATTCCGGGTCTTGGGGATGCGGGAGACCGCTTGTACGGAACTAAGTAGACTGCTTTTAGCGGTTCGGCACAATCTATGGACGCTAAGACAGATCATCTATCTGAATCACGGAAGATCTGGAAGCAGACGTTTATTATGAAAAGGGGTTCAACGGGAAATGTCTAAAATCAAAGTAATGACCATTTTCGGTGTGCGTCCGGAAGCGATTAAGATGGCACCTCTCATTTTGGAGCTTCAGCGCCATCCGGAGCATATCGAGTCCGTAGTATGCGTAACAGCTCAACATCGCCAGATGCTTGATCAGGTTCTGGAAGTTTTTAATATCCACCCTGACTATGATCTGGATGTAATGAAGGATCGCCAGACACTCAATGAAATCTCCATACGTGTACTTCAAGGTCTGGAACCCGTATTGCGTGAAGCCAAGCCTGATATCGTGTTGGTTCACGGCGATACGCTGACGACTTTCTTGGCTAGCTATGCAGCCTTTATGCAGCAAATTGAAGTAGGGCATGTGGAAGCAGGTTTGCGGACATGGAACAAGCTTTCTCCATATCCTGAGGAAATGAATCGTCAGCTCACAGGTGTGCTGTCCGATCTGCATTTTTCGCCTACTTCTTTATCGGCTGGAAATTTGCGGAAGGAAAATAAACCTGAATCGCGAATATATGTAACAGGCAATACAGTAACTGACGTGTTTCAGTATACAGTTCGCCAGGACTACGAGCATCCGGTACTGGACTGGGCTCAGGGCAAACGCCTGATTCTCATGACAGCACATCGCCGGGAATCCCAAGGGGAACCGCATCGTCAGATTTTTAATGCGGTTAAGCGGATCGCAGATGAGTTTGAGGATATTGCAATTGTGTACCCAGTTCACCCGAGCCCGGCTGTGAAGGAACCTGCATTTGAAATTTTGGGCAACCATCCGCGTATTAAGTTGATTGATCCGCTGGATGTAGTGGACCTGCACAATTTTTATCCGCACACACATCTGATTCTTACGGATTCCGGTGGTCTTCAGGAAGAAGCGCCTTCGTTCGGAGTACCTGTCCTGGTGCTGCGTGATACGACCGAAAGACCGGAAGGAATTGAAGCGGGTACCTTGGAACTGGTGGGTACAAGTGAAGAGAACGTGTACAATCGGACCAAGGCTCTTTTGACAGATTCCGCGTTGTATGAGTCTATGAGTCAGGCAGCGAATCCTTACGGTGATGGACAGGCATCTGTAAGAATTGTCAATGCGATTTTGCACCATTATGGTGTTCAAACAGAACGTCCTGAAGAATTTCACACAATGTTCACAAAAGGCGTCCGTTCGTAATAATTAATCTTTACAAGGTAAGCATACAGTTAAACTGTACGGTTACCAAGGGATACAGCATTTTTAGATGCTTTGTCGACTGATTTTTATACTTTAGGGCGCTAAAATATCTCAATTGACAAAGCATCTTATATTTAAGTAAAATGGACTGGAATTGCAGGGGTGACATGAGAAAAGTGGTCAAACCTTCCAAGCAAAACAACAACCGAAACAACACCGGAAATGCCTTTAAGGCTATAGGACTGGTGAGCGCGATCGGCATTGATTTGACGATATGCACACTGGGTGGTTTCTATGCCGGAAAATGGCTTGATACCAAACTTGGTGGCTCCGGAATTTGGATTGGCGTAAGCGTTCTCGCAGGCTTGGTTGTAGGCGCATTAAGTATTGCCCTTGTGATCGGAAAGGTATTGAGGGATAACCATGAATGAGATGACCCGTATGCAAAAAATGTTATGGATCGTGGCGCTTGGTATTATGGCTCTGTGTTTCCTGGTCTCCGCCTTCATGCCCCAACATCGTGACATTGCTCACGGAATCATTCTGGGAACGGGAGTAAGCTGTCTAAATGTGCTGTATATGGCCTACAAAATTCGACAGGTTGCGAGTGCGGCCGCCGGTGAAAGAAAGAAGAGAGTGTTTGGTATTGGCTTTGGCGTTCGATTAGGGACCTCAATTTTGGCAGTGGTGCTGGCTATAGAATTCCCGGCCTATTTCCATGAGATCGCTGTAATGGCAAGCTTGGTGACCGGACAATTCCTTCTGTTAATTATAGGCATCATATTCGCGCTTCAGGAAAAATGATAGCTCAACTGAGAAAGGGGTGAGAAAACATGTTGCATGAATCACCGATTATCCAATTGGGCGGGTTTAACATTGACTTGTCCGTCATTATTATGCTGGTTGTGACCTGCGCGATTGTATTTGGACTGGCATTTGCTGCAACGCGCAATTTGTCTGTGGACAATCCGAGCAAGTTGCAAAATTTTATGGAATGGGTCGTAGAATTCGTTCAAGGACTGATTTCCAGCACGATGGATTTGAAAAAAGGGAAGCCATTCCTCTCCTTGGGGATGACGCTGATCATGTTCATTTTCGTGGGCAATATGCTGGGTTTACCGTTCGGCATTGTGACTGAATTCGATAATGTGCAAAGTGCCCAAGTATTTGGACATGAAATCATTCCAGTCAAAGAAGCATTAGAACAAGCACAGGCGTCTCACCCGGGCGAAGCTGCCCATGTAGGTATCAGCTGGTGGAAATCACCTACCGCAGATGCAGGGGTATCCATTGGACTGGCATTGATGATCTTTGTCCTGGTTCATTTCCTGGGAATCTTCCGTAATACCAAAGCTTACTTCAAGCATTACGTTCAGCCATTTCCGTTCTTTTTGCCAATTAACTTGATTGAACAGTTTTCAAAACTATTGACACACGGTATGCGTCTATTCGGTAATATTTTTGCCGGCGAAGTTTTGATTAGTGTTCTGCTGAAAATGACAGCACTTGGTGTGGGAGGTATGGTTGCTTCCGTATTGGGGCTCGTAGTTTGGCAGGGATTCAGTATTTTTGTCGGTAGCATTCAGGCGTTCGTCTTCACCATTTTGACGTTCGTATATATATCACAGGCAATTGACACACATGAAGAAGAACATTAGGTGAATTATGTTTCAGGTTTTTAGTTAAGTTCAGGAGTACGCTTCGCGCTTAACTGCAAATACATGTACAATACAAATACACATCTCTAAGGAGGAATTTTAAAATGGGAGCTTGGGCATTAATAGCAGCAGCTATCGCAGTAGGTTTGGGTGCGCTTGGCGCAGGTATTGGTAACGGTCTGATCGTAAGTAAAACAGTTGAAGGTATCGCTCGTCAGCCAGAGGCGAAGTCCACCTTACAAACTATTATGTTTATCGGTGTAGGTCTGGTCGAAGCCCTACCTATTATCGGTGTCGTTCTGGCATTTATTTTTTACGCTAAGGCTTAATGAATTGAACTAAGCAAGGTTTGGCGGGGAAGGCACAGCCATCCGCGCCTTCTTTGTTCGTTGGAACATGAAAGATCCAGAACCGACGTTCACCGGAAAGGAGTGACTTCAATTGAGTTTAAATTGGACAAGTATCGTTTTCACTATCATTGCATTTTTGATCTTGTACTGGTTACTGACGCGCTATGCATTTGGCCCTCTCTTTTCCGTTATGGAAAAGCGGCGTCAACTCGTGTTACAGCAAATGAATGAGGCGGCACAAACGCGTGAACAGGCTGTTGCTTATGTTGAGGAGCAAAAGCAGGCTCTCCAACAGGCGCGTAAGGAAGCCTACGATATTATAGAACAGTCAAAACAAACAGGTAACAAGCAAGCGGAACAAATTATTATTCAGGCTAAAGACGAAGCTGTCCGCCTGAAAGACGAAGCTGTTCGTGAAATCACAAGCGAGCGTAATAAGGCAGTTGCCGAATTGCGCAGCGAAGTGGGTAAAGCTTCGGTACAAATTGCTTCCAAACTGATTCAAAAGGAAATCAAGGAAGACCAAGTCCAGGGAGAGCTTGTCGACCAATACCTTAAAGAGGTAGGAGGCAAAGCATGAGCCGAGATACGGTAGTTGCCAAACGGTATGCGAAAGCTTTGTATGAAGTAGCAGAGCAGGAGCAAACCATTATGGAAACCGAACAGGAGCTACGTGCTTTTGTAGAAGCTGTATCGGGGGATGCTGAAATCCGTAAATTCATTAATTCTCCTAACATTACGGAAGTAGTCAAGCTTCAGGTTCTGGCTAGCAATTTTGAAGGCAAGTTGTCTGCGTCGCTGATTAACACGATTAAGCTGCTGATTCAGCGCAGTAGAGCAGATTTGTTCGAATCTCTCTTGGCCGGATATCTCGATATTCAGGAATACAAGCTGGGAATTGCCCATGCTAAGGTGTATTCGACTTATGCTTTAAGTGAGCAGGAAAAAACAGCGGTAGCCGAGGAATTCGGAACCCGTGAACATAAAACAATCCGTGTGGAAAATATAGTGGACCCGAGTCTGCTGGGCGGATTGAAAGTGGTTATCGGCGATACACTGTACGACGGCAGTCTGGCCGGCAAGCTGGATCGTCTCGAGAAATCCTTTAACAGACGAGTATAGAAGATAGGGGTGAACACACTTGAGTATCAAACCTGAGGAAATCAGTTCATTGATTAAAAGTCAGATTGAACAATATAAAAATGATATCGAGGTCGTTGAAGTCGGCACTGTTGTTGAAGTCGGCGACGGTATTGCCCGCGTCTACGGACTGGAAAAAGTTATGGCCGGTGAATTGGTCGAATTCGACACTGGCGTATTGGGCTTGGCGCTCAACGTGGAAGAAAGCAATGTCGGTGTTGTTATTTTGGGTCAATTCTCCGACATTCGTGAAGGTGGTCAAGTAAAACGTACAGGCCAGATCATGCAAGTGCCTGTAGGCGAAGCAATGATCGGGCGTGTAGTTAACCCGCTGGGGCAACCAGTAGACGGTAAAGGACCGATTGCTACAACAGAATTCCGTCCGGTTGAAAGTCAGGCTCCAGGCGTTATGGCCCGTAAATCGGTACATGAGCCTATGCAGACAGGAATTAAAGCTATTGATGCGATGGTTCCGATTGGACGTGGTCAACGTGAGTTGATTATCGGTGACCGTCAAACGGGTAAAACTTCTATCGCAATCGATGCTATTTTGAACCAAAAAGGCAACGGCATGAAATGTATTTATGTTGCTATTGGTCAAAAACAATCCACGGTTGCTCAAGTTGTTGAAACATTGCGTCGTCATGGTGCGCTGGAATACACGATTGTCGTTACGGCATCTGCTTCCGAACCATCACCATTGCTGTACATTGCTCCTTACTCTGGCTGTGCCATGGGTGAGTACTTTATGTACAAAGGCGAGCACGTCCTCGTTGTTTATGATGACTTGACTAAACAAGCGTCTGCTTACCGGGAACTTTCCCTGTTGCTGCGCCGTCCACCGGGTCGTGAAGCATATCCGGGTGACGTTTTCTACCTGCACTCTCGCTTGCTGGAACGTGCAGCGAAGCTGAATGATGAGTTGGGTGGCGGATCACTTACCGCATTGCCATTCATCGAGACACAGGCTTCCGACGTTTCTGCATATATTCCAACTAACGTTATCTCCATCACGGATGGACAGATCTTCCTGGAAGCTGACTTGTTCTATGCAGGGCAACGTCCGGCGATCAACGTAGGTATTTCCGTATCTCGTGTAGGTGGCTCCGCTCAGATTAAAGCGATGAAAAAGGTTGCAGGTTCCCTGCGTCTGGATCTTGCTCAATATCGCGAGCTTCAAGCGTTCTCCCAATTTGGGTCCGACTTGGATAAATCCACTAAAGCCCGTCTCGATCGCGGTGCACGCATGATGGAAATTTTGAAACAAGGTGTTAACCAACCGCTTGCTGTAGAGCAACAAGTAGTGAGCTTGTATACTGCTGTAAAAGGCTTCCTCGATGATATCCCTGTAGCGGATGTAAAACGTTTCGAAAAAGACTTCCTGTCTTTCATGGAGTCCGATCATCAGGATGTGCTTCAATCAATCCGCGACACGAAAGACTTGGTTGCTGATAATGAAGCAGCTTTGAAGGCAGCTATCGAGAAATTCAAAAAATCATTCGCCACGTCGGTTTAATTATATTGGAATTTGCCTGTTTATGATGAAAGATGTCCTAAGGAAGCGTACCCTCTGGGTTGTGGCTTCCTTGGCATGTTTTACTCTCAATAACAGGCCCTTTAACATATGTGCGGCTGGATTTTAATCTTATGAAGTTAGCTTTGGTTTGGCCAAAGCTTGAAGGTGGTGAAATCATGGCAAAAGGTATGCGCGACATTAAACGTCAGATTAAAAGTGTGCAGAGTTCGAAGCAGATTACGAAAGCGATGGAAATGGTCGCTGCCTCCAAACTGAGAAGAGCTCAAGAGAAAGCAGAGTCGGCTCGACCTTACTCGGAAAAGCTCAAAGAAGTTGTGAGTAGTATTGCCTCTGGAGCGAATAACATCAAGCATCCAATGCTGGAGAGTCGTCCGGTTAAAAAGACGGCTTATCTCATCATTACATCTGATCGTGGTCTGGCTGGTGGTTATAACGCTAATATTCTGCGACAGGTTACGCAGACGATTGCTGAACGTCACCGTTCACAGGATGAATTCGTGATTTTCATCATTGGGCGAAAAGGACGGGATTATTTCAGACGTCGTGAATTCCCTATTGCAGAATCGGTAACAGATCTATCAGATACACCTGCATTTTCAGATATCAAAACGATTGCTAGCAAAGCCGTACAAGGCTTTGAACTTAAAGAATTTGATGAGCTTTATCTATGCTATAACCGCTTTGTTAACGCATTGACTCAAATTCCAACAGTTGATCGGTTGTTGCCGATGGCAACACCGGATTCAGCTACAGCTTCATCCTCAATTAATTATGAGTATGAACCTTCACCAGAGGGAGTGCTGGAAGTATTGCTGCCCCGTTATGCGGAAACGCTCATTTACGGCGCTTTACTGGATGGTAAAGCAAGTGAACTGGGAGCGAAAATGACGGCGATGGGAGCTGCTACGAAAAATGCTACCAAGTTGATTGGAGAGCTTTCCTTGACCTATAACCGTGCTCGTCAAGCGGCTATTACCCAGGAAATTACGGAAATTGTCGCAGGGGCTAACGCTCAGTCTTAATACGACTGGCTTGCGACTATTTGATAACAGGGTCTACACTATTATGATAAACTGCGGGCGCAAAACAAATCAGAATGGTTCAGATTTGCGGCTGTGCAAGCTTGTAGGAGGGAAACCAAAAGATGAACAAAGGACGCGTAGTGAGCATCATGGGTCCGGTTGTCGACGTTGAGTTTGAACGTGGACAACTTCCGGAAATTCTGAATGCTATTCATATTGGGACTGTGCTGGAGAGCGGAGTCAAAATTGACCTGACGCTCGAAGCTTCAAAACATCTAGGTGATAACCGTGTGCGTTGTATTGCCATGTCTTCCACAGATGGTTTGGTTCGTGGAGCTGAAGCAATAGATCTGGGAGCGCCTATCTCTGTACCTGTCGGCGAAGCTACTCTTGGACGTGTATTTAACGTGCTTGGAACGCCAATTGACAATGGTGCTGATATGAGTGAAGCGGCTAGAAATCCGATTCACCGTCAAGCGCCTTCTTTCGAAGAACTGACAACTCAAGCAGAGATGCTCGAAACTGGTATTAAAGTTATCGACTTGCTGGCTCCTTATGCCAAGGGCGGTAAAGTCGGATTGTTTGGTGGTGCTGGTGTAGGTAAAACCGTAACCATTCAAGAACTGATTAACAATATCGCTCAGGAGCATGGTGGTATTTCTGTATTTGCGGGTGTTGGTGAACGCACACGTGAAGGAAATGACTTGTACCATGAAATGAGAGATTCCGGCGTTATCAACAAAACAGCGATGGTGTTCGGACAAATGAACGAGCCCCCAGGTGCACGTTTGCGTGTTGCCCTCACAGGTCTAACGATGGCGGAATATTTCCGTGACCAAGAAGGCCGTGATGTGTTGCTCTTTATTGATAACATTTTCCGCTTTACCCAAGCAGGCTCTGAGGTTTCTGCCCTGTTGGGACGTATGCCTTCTGCAGTAGGTTACCAGCCTACGCTGGCAACTGAGATGGGTCAATTGCAAGAACGGATCACTTCTACTAAAAAAGGTTCCGTTACTTCCATTCAGGCGATCTACGTGCCTGCGGATGACTATACTGACCCGGCTCCTGCTACAACGTTCGCTCACTTGGATGCTACAACGAATCTGGAACGTAAAATTTCCGAAATGGGTATTTACCCGGCGGTTGATCCACTCGCATCGAGCTCCCGTATTTTGTCTCCAGACGTTGTGGGTGAAGAGCATTACAATGTAGCGCAAGGGGTAAAACAAATTTTGGCCCGCTACAATGAGCTTCAGGATATTATTGCGATCCTGGGTATGGACGAGTTGAGTGAAGAAGATAAAATGCTGGTAGCACGTGCCCGTAAAATCCAGCGTTTCCTTTCACAACCTTTCCACGTTGCTGAGGCATTTAACGGCTTCCCGGGTAAATATGTACCGGTTAAAGAAACGGTGCGTAGCTTCAAAGAAATTTTGGAAGGCAAGCATGACAACCTTCCAGAAGCGGCCTTCCTTTTTGTAGGAGCCATTGAAGAAGCAGTTGAAAAAGCTAAAACGTTGTAAACATACAGGCAGAGAATAGCCGAGCCTTACGAAGTGAGCTGTCTGTGGACAGCTTCCAGGAGGGATTCAAGTGAGCACCTATTTACTAGAGATTGTGACGCCGGAGCGCCTGGTCTATGCAGAACAGGTAAACAGCATCAGTGTTCGCGGCTCGGAAGGCGATCTTGGGATTTTACCAGGACACCTTCCCTTGGTCACTCCCTTGAAGATTGCACCGGTTCGCATTAAAATCGGTGGTCAAACTGAAGTGATCGCGGTCAATGGGGGCTTTATTGAGGTCCGCAAAGACAAAGTGGTCATTTTGGCTGAGAGTGCGGAACGTTCCGAAGATATTGATGTGGAACGTGCCCGTGCGGCAAGGGAGCGGGCAGAACTGCGGCTCCAGAGCAAGCAGGAACAGATAGACCATCATCGGGCAGAAGTCGCTCTGCAACGGGCGCTTAACCGATTGAATGCCACAAGTATCAGAACCAATAAGAATTAATATTGGATTTTGAGTGGAATTTAAAAAGGGTTCGGCATAGTATACGGATGGAATGACAAAGAGAGCACTTCATAACTTCTGCCTAAGAATGCCTGCAGAAGGTAAGTGACGCCTTTGCTTCCTTCGATCACTGTGATCGAGCCCTTTTTTAGCTGTCTTTTCCAAAAGTATAGTCCTATTTCTAGGTTGATAGCTAGGTATTTAGTACCTTTTAAATTCGCGAAACAGAAGTGATTATTCACATTTTGTCGAAATAAATGTACTGGAAACAGAAATAGCACTAGCATATTAGGCGCTTGCCGAGTATTATAAAGAAGTCTGTGACGCAGATGGGAGGAATTACGAATGAACGGGAAGCAGCAGTTGGCTGAACAGTTAAGTCAATCGGCGAGTATGACCGCGCTGATCTCTATGATCGTATCGCTCATCTGTATAGCGTTAGCTTGGTGGGCTTTGCAAAGCTTAAAGCTGGATTTACTAATCCGGCAACCCAAAGGACCGCAGGGCAGATTGCTGCACTTGTTTCTTGCTATTATTTTGGGACAGTTGGTTTCTGGTTTCTTATTGAGCTACATCTCTTGGAGCCAGATGCTGTAGAATTTGTTTTAACATGAAGTAAGCGGGTTATATGACTTTATGACTCTGTATGTGCAGGAATTGTCGAATAACATCATGCCATATTGTTAACAATGGTAAACAAAAGCACCGTACATGTATAACAGCCTGAATCCGTTAGAACGCAGGTGGTCGTCAAGTGTAAAAAACGCTTGTATACTTGTTTTAATCAGTGGTATGATGGCAGTTAGGGTATTAATAAAATCTTGTTTTTTTATGTAATGAAAAAGCAAGGCATGAAAATAGCGGAATATGTTCTTTTTTCCAGAATGGAAAAGGGAAATGACGCGCGGAGGGAACCATAGATGAGCAAATTTATCGTCCGCGGTGGCAACAGATTGACCGGGAGTGTCAAAGTCAGCGGAGCCAAAAACTCAGTTCTGCCGATCATCGCCGCTTCTCTGTTAGGAGAAGAAGGAGAAAGTGTTATTATGGATGCACCTCCTCTAGACGATGTGATGACCATTAACAAAGTGCTGGAGTCCTTAGGAGCAGGCGTTACATACCAAGACGAGGTCATTCGTGTTGACGCGCGGAAGATAATTTCCTGTGAAGCCCCTTACGAGTGGGTTAGGAAAATGCGCGCATCATTTTTGGTTATGGGGCCATTGCTTACTCGTTTGGGACGTACAAGAATCTCGCTTCCAGGCGGATGCGCAATTGGAACAAGACCTATTGATCAGCATTTGAAGGGGTTTGAAGCGTTGGGCGCCGAGATAAGCTTGGGCCAGGGCTTTATTGAAGCTAAAAGTAACGGTCGTCTGCGCGGAGCTAAGGTTTATTTGGATGTAGCCAGCGTAGGAGCAACCGAGAATATTATGATGGCCGCTACTCTTGCTGAGGGCGTAACTACCATTGAGAATGCTGCTAAGGAGCCAGAGATCGTTGATCTCGCCAACTTCCTGAATGGCATGGGAGCCAAAGTACGCGGTGCAGGCACAGGCGTAATTCGTATAGAAGGCGTCGAGAAGCTGCATGGTGTAAAACATACGGTTATTCCCGACCGGGTAGAAGCAGGTACTTATATGGTTGCTGCTGCGATCACAGGCGGGAACGTATATGTAGAAGGCGCAATATCCGATCATTTGGGACCGGTTATATCCAAGATGGAAGAAATGGGTGTAACGATCCAACCTGATGAAAATGGTATTCGTGTCATTGCGGATAAACCGTTGAAGGCTGTTGATGTTAAAACGCTACCTTATCCTGGGTTTCCAACCGATATGCAGTCTCAGATGATGGCACTTCAACTTGCCGCTGAAGGAACGAGCATCATTACAGAAACCGTGTTTGAAAATCGTTTCATGCATGTAGATGAATTTCATCTCATGAATGCGGAGATTAAGGTCGAAGGTCGTTCGGCGATTGTAACTGGCAATGCTAAGCTGACGGGTGCGAAAGTAACCTCCACAGATTTGCGTGCAGGTGCTGCGTTAATTTTGACCGGACTTATTGCGGAAGGTACAACGGAGGTTTCCGGCGTTCATCACATCGATCGTGGTTACGTTCATTTGGCTGAGAAACTGACTGGATTGGGGGCTGACATTTACAGAGTGACTGTAGATGAATCCAAACTGGATCATTCGGCCAGCACAGAGCGCGTTGTACCAGAAGAAACTCCGGGGAATCTGTTCAAGAAGATTCAGCCTTCCCTCGCCTAAGCTTTAACTTATTGCATAGTTATAAAACTTGAGCAATTAGAACCAAGTCCGAAAGGGCTTGGTTTTTTTTGTGTTTTTGCTGCTTGTCTTTTTCATTCTTTCAGTTCTCTTAAAACGGTTCTATCAAAGTGGACGACCTCATATGATTGAAAATATCTGCTGGAGTATGTCTGTACTTTCAGCCGGACACTTAGCCCTTTGATGGAGGTTTCAGCCTATGAAAGATTCACAGGTTCGCATCCGTATACCAATTCATCATCCTCAGGAACATCGCCAGGCCTCACTTGCGGAGGAAAGCTCTGGCTCTATAGCAACTTCGTTGCAGAAAAATAAACTTATGCAGCAGCATGCAGAATCAACAGGTGGATTGCCGACTATCGCCAAGACCAATCGGCGTACCACAGCGTTGACTTCCACTACACACACTATCGGTACGATTCTTCCTGACGCTGGAACATCGCCTGGTAACACATACGACGCAGGCAGGCGGCGGGGACCGCAGCCGCATCTGCGACCTGCAGCTGGGCGAGCCCCGCGTTGGGGCAGCCGCCGCCCATGGCTGCCATTTGCCGCCATGGCAGGGGTGCTGGTGCTTGCCATGGCTGTGCCCGCACTCATGGCATGGCCTCGCCAGGCGGCGCAGCCTTTGCCGACTGGGAGCCGCACAGCCGCACCCGCGCAGTCTAATACGACGGCAAAGAGCGAGGCACCCGTCACGCGCCTGCCGGGTGTCCCGCCGATACCGGCCGTACCCGCTGCTCCAGCGCGTAGCGTTCCGGTCGTGGCAGAGCCGGACGTGCGGGTGTACGTCACGTCTACTGGCCGGACGGAGACATTACCTTTGGAGCAATACATTGTCGGCGTAGTAGCAGCTGAAATGCCGCCCAGCTTTGAGGAAGAGGCATTGAAAGCACAGGCTATCGCCGCGCGTACGTTCATTACCCGGCGTTTGTTGGCTGATGACACCAGCGGCGCCCCGGCAGGCGCAGATGTGACAGATACCGTTAAACACCAGGCTTACATCTCCAAAGCTAAACTTACTAGAGAATGGGAACGTTCTGGTAAATCCGCAGATCTGGCAAAAATTCGCCAGGCTGTGCGCGAGACCAAGGATACAATCATGGTATATGAGGGTAAACCCATTACAGCTTCTTTTTTTTCTACCAGCAACGGGTATACCGAAAATTCAGAGGATGTATGGGCGAAGGCCGTGCCCTATTTACGAAGTGTGTCTAGTCCATGGGACAAGCAACTGGCCCCCCGTTTTACAGAAACCGTCACACTGAGCCGTCAGAGCGTGTTCGATAGATTGGGATTGAGTCGTGCTGCGGTCACTGCTTCTACTGGAGGTGGGGGTATGCCAGAGATTCGTATACTCTCCAAGACAGAAGGACACCGCATCAAGAAGATTGAGGTGGGAGGCTTGGTCTTTACGGGGCCGGAGATTCGTAACAAACTAGGGCTACGATCGGCTGAATTTACGTGGAAGACCGAAGGGGACCGGATTGCTATAACAACCTATGGGTATGGCCATGGCGTCGGTATGAGCCAGTGGGGAGCCAATGGAATGGCTAAGGAAGGTCATACCGCCACTCAGATTCTTCTTCACTATTATACTGGTATTTCTTTTGCGAATGCCTCTCGTATTCTAAGTTAGTAAATTTTTCGTAACTTTGAAGTATAAAAGAGTTGCGCCCGGTAACACTGGTTACTGAGGTGATGAGCAAATGAGTGAACAAAATAAAAACCAGAACCAAAATCATGAAGATACACCCAAAACCTTTCAGGGTGGAAGAGCTTCACGGCCGTCTTCGTGGAAAAAGCTGTTGTCCAAAAGGTGGGCATACCCGGCAGCCTACATTGCCGCAGCAGCCATTATACTAACCTTAGTGTGGGTCTATCAGGATGCTAGCCAGAAGTCTTTCAAACCTGACCCAGCTAGTCCATCGGTACAAAGCACAAGCGCAGTGAGTACTGATGTTAACGAACAACAACCAGAAAGTGTGGAGGTTGTTGCTCAATCGGAAAATATCGCATGGCCGGTGGCAGATGCTAGCGCAGTGCAGGTCGTAAAGCCTTTCTTTGACGAAAACGCGACAGCTGATGAGCAAGCGGCAGCTATGGTAGAGTACGATAAAACATTTACCGCTAACACTGGGATTGACCTTTCTCGGTCCGACGATCAGGCGTTTGAAGTGAGAGCCGCTCTGAGTGGAAAAGTATCTCGTGTGGAACAACATCCGCTGGTAGGTAACGTCGTAGAAATCACGCATGATAATAATCTCAAAACAGTGTACCAAAGCTTGAGCGATCTGAAAGTAAAAGAAGGCGATCAAGTTAAACAAAATGATGTGATTGCTTCAGCAGGTCGCAACGAGCTTGAAAAGGATTTGAAAACACATCTGCATTTTGAAGTGTACCAGGATGACAAGCCGGTGAATCCAGCAGGTCTGCTTCCTAAAAAATAAATGGATCATAGCTTTGCATGCAAAGCGGGGAATTCAAATTCCCTGCTTTTTTCTTGTGTAGTTTTAGCGCATGAGGTAAACATAAGCTGCTTTTGCCAAATAAATAGGCCTTCCGAAGCATGTCTTCCCACCAAACCGCGAATATATAGGCACGCTCCTCATATAATGTACCAAACTATCCACAGTAGGGAGGCGGGAGCGTGCACGATTACATCAAGGAACGGACCATCAAAATCGGTCGCTGTATCGTGGAAACAAGGAATACGGTCCGTACGATTGCCAAGGAATTTGGTGTCTCCAAGAGCACGGTGCATAAAGATCTGACCGAACGGCTGCCTGAAATTAACCCGGATCTTGCCGATCAGGTGAAGCACATTCTCGAATACCATAAATCCATCCGCCATCTGCGGGGGGGTGAAGCGACGAAAATTAAGTACAAAAAAACGAGTGGGAAAAGAAGGGGAATTCTTGTTTCCGGCAAGTCCTAAAAATATATAGTGAATTGGCTGGCAAAGCCATTGAATCAACCCCCTGAAGTATGATATGTTAAAAGATGGTACAAGACGAAAAATGACATGTAACCGTAGGTTTATACATATATTTGCCGCTTCTTGTCGAATCTTAGCTTTTTAAAATATCACTTTGGGGGCCTTTTTAATATGTTCAGTAATGATATCGGTATCGACCTCGGTACGGCCAACGTGCTTATCCACGTCAAAGGTAAGGGGGTTGTTCTTGACGAACCTTCCGTTGTTGCGATAGAAAGCGATACAAAAAGAGTTCTGGCTGTCGGAGAAGAAGCGCGCCGTATGGTAGGACGTACTCCTGGTAATATCATAGCCATCCGTCCATTGCGTGATGGTGTCATCGCCGATTTTGAAGTAACAGAAGCGATGTTGAAATATTTTATTAATCGGGTAGGGGGAAAAAGCTGGTACAGCCACCCTCGTATTTTGATTTGTGCGCCGACGAACATTACCTCAGTGGAGCAAAAAGCGATTCGTGAAGCGGCGGAGCGTAGCGGGGCGAAAGAAGTATTTTTGGAGGAAGAGCCAAAAGCGGCTGCCATCGGGGCAGGAATGGATATCTTTGAGCCTAGCGGCAACATGGTCGTAGATATCGGTGGCGGAACAACAGACGTTGCAGTCCTCTCTATGGGAGATGTTGTAACAGCTTCTTCTATTAAAATGGCAGGGGACAAATTTGATACAGCCATCATGAAATATGTAAAAACGAAGTACAAGCTTCTCATCGGGGAACGTACGGCTGAGGATATCAAGATTGCTATCGGAACCGTGCATCCGAGCGGACGACGTGCTGAGATGGACATCCGTGGACGGGATATGGTATCCGGATTGCCCAAGACGTTAAGTATTTCCGCGGAAGAAGTGCAGGATGCGCTGAGAGATCCCGTGTCAGCGATTGTAGCTGCAGCTAAGTTTGTACTGGAGCAGACCCCACCGGAGCTATCAGCCGATATTATTGACCGTGGTGTCATTTTGACTGGCGGTGGTGCGTTGCTTAGCGGTTTGGACGAGCTGCTTGCTGAAGAATTGCGTGTTCCAGTGCTGGTTGCTGAAGATCCGATGCATTGTGTCGTTAAAGGTACAGGAATTATGCTGGATAATTTGGATCATGTGGTTAAGAAAAAGTTCTAATCTGCCGATATTGACTATAAGAGACTCGTGTGCGGTCAGGCAGGTTGCCTAGTATTTTGGCTTTAGTGCCTCCATGCGAGCATATAATTGATGAGCAGAGTATAGGATTGGGGTGCACGATACATGTTGAGAGGTTTATATACTGCGGCCGCCGGAATGATGACACAACAACGACGTCATGACACTGTGACGCAAAATATTGCTAATATGAATACCACGGGATATAAACAGGAGAATAGCGTTCAACGCTCATTCCCCGAAATGCTTATTTCCATGACGGGGGGAAACCCTGATAACCCGGACCGTACGGTCGGCAAGCTCAATACTGGCGTTTTTGCTGAGGAAAGCCTCTCTCCTTACATTCAGGGAGCGTTGAAGGATAGTGGACAAACTACGGATTTTGCGTTACAGTCCAATATTAATGTGAACGACCCGGCTACTGGTCGACCTATGGCTTTTGATCAGGCTGGAAAATTCATCAATGCTAACGGTGAAGTCACCTATCGTCCAGAAGCGTTTTTTACGGTACGGGACAATAATGGTAATGTCCGCTATACACGTGATGGGCATTTCCAAGTAAATGGAACGGGAGCATTGCTTTCGTCGACTGGTTCAGCAGTGTTGGATACGAATGGAAACCCAATTCAATTGACGGGGTCTGTCTCAGCGCTTAAAGTAAATGAACGGGGTCAATTGGTGGACAGCCAATCCAACCAGTTGCTCGGAACGACGCTTGGAATTAGTGTGATTGATCGGCCGTACCAGCTCGTTCGTGAGGGCAACGGTAATTTCCGCCTGAATGATACGGATGGTGCTACGGCTAGAATGATGACCGCTAATGATACTGTATCTGTTCGCCAGGGCTATCTGGAAGTATCTAATGTAGATGCTGCTCAGTCGATGGTGGACATGATGGCTGCGTTAAGAGCGTATGAAGCGAATCAGAAGGTTATTCAATTTTATGATAAAAGCTTGGACAAGGCCGTTAACGAAGTAGGCCGTGTATAACAGGGGGTAAGTGATGAACAACTCCATGATTGGCGCAATGGTGTCTATGGCCAGTGTGCAGCAGCGTTTAGATTTAATTGCCGATAATATCGCCAATGTCAATACGGTTGGTTATAAGAGTAAACAAGGTTCCTTTGAAGATGTATTGGCTAATGTGCAGCAACAGCCTTCAACGTATCTCCAAAATGGACGGGCGATGCCGCTCGGCTATAATTTGGGCTACGGAGTCAAAACAACCGCAGTTATGAAAAATATGGAACAAGGTCCGCTCAAGGAGACGGGACTTCCTACGGATCTGGCGATCCAGGGGAATGCCTTGTTTGAAATCCAGGGAAATGGGCAAAAAGCTTGGACGCGTGACGGCAGCTTTCATTTTATTCCTGATCCGAATGATAATGAGACGATGATGTTGACCACTGCCGAAGGTTATTCTGTGCTGGATAATAACGATATTCCTGTGACTGCGCCAGCGGGTTCCAAAGTAGCTATTAACTCCGATGGCGAATTGCTAATTCGTGCTAATGGAACTGGCGCTCCGACAGTTGGTCAGCGAATTAAGCTAATGGATGTACAGCGTCCAGAAGGATTGCAACAGCGGGATGATAACCTGTTTGTGTTAGGAAATGGTGTGACAGAAGCCGATGTATTCGGGGCAGCTGGGGTGGCAGGTGCTGTTCCAACGGACGTATCTGTGCGTTCCGGTTATCTTGAGGAGTCTAATGTGAATTTAGCGGGCGAAATGACGGATATGATGCAAGTCCAGCGGATGTATCAGATGGCGGCACGGGCATTAACCTCTAGCGATACGATGATGAACCTGGCCAATAATTTGAGGGCTTAAGGATTTGGTGATGAAGGAAGAACAATCTGATTCCCGTCCGGTGCCTGAAAAGACTAAATCCCGCTGGCGTACTGCTCGTTATTTCGTAGTTCCGTTGTTGCTCCTGTTCTCGCTGTTAGGCGGCTTAATTGCAGGATATGTAATTGTAGGTAAGCAAGGGCTGGCAGGCGTATTTGAATGGAAAACCTGGCAGCATGTCATTGATCTTATATTTGCGCCTTGATTTATTTTTAAAAAAGTGACTGTGGTGGGAGAAGGTCGCTCCGCGAATGATTTGATCTTACGATCGCTGTTGCAACGGAATTTTCATATTATTAAGTTATTTAGATGTAAAAATCCCGTTGCAAAGGCGAACACTTACGCTTCTCCAGATTCAAATCCTTCGTTCCGCTGCTACCCGCCATTGTCCACTTTTGTAAAGGTAAATCAACCCGCTATTTTGTGGGTAGTAAATAAAAAAACAAACCCTGTGCCAGTGGCGCAGGGTTTTATTATGTTTTCACCGCAGAACCCTCCAGTGTAGCGAGTATGGATTGCAACCAATTGAGGCCGTTCAGAGGCCTTCGTTTGTTTTGTTTGCTCTTCGCGACAAGCGAGTATTATTGAAGCGAGCTTTCTTTTTGAGCTAAAAGTAACTAGGCGAAGAGGTTTATTTGAATCTGGAGAAGCGGTAGCGTTCGCCTTTGCCCCTAAATTTTAACCTTACAGGCTTTTGTAGAATGAGAAAATTAAGGGGCAACAGCGATCGGAAGATCAAATAAATCGCGCAGCCTGTCCCCCTTGATTCAAAATGAAACTTCGCTTCACTCCATAATAGGAGCAACAAATATGGTACTTCCGCATAATTTTCTTTTTGCATCTGATGAATGTATAATGATGGGGAGTTTATAACACTACGGGGTAAAACCAAGCACGAGCAAAAGGGCTTCTTCTCGCCTCTGTTGCGTAACCGGCGGAAAAAGCCCCTTATCTCAACCTTCACTTCTGCAGTAGGTGAAGGATATCTAACATTGTTGCCGTGATGAGCTGTTTTTATACAGCGTTAGCGGGGTAATATTATGCTTGCAGTAACTCTGGCTGAACAGAGTCAAATCTGCAAGCGAGAGGAGTTATTAAGGTAAATGGACAAATTGCAATTGGATGTTAATCAAATTCAGGAGATTATTCCGCATCGACCGCCATTTTTGTTGGTGGACCGTATTATTGAACTGGAGGAAGGTAAAAGAGCAGTAGGCATTAAAAATGTAACGATGACTGAGCCTCATTTCATTGGACATTTTCCGGGTTATCCCGTTATGCCTGGTGTGTTGATCACTGAAGCGTTGGCTCAAGTCGGAGCAGTCGCATTACTGCACCTAGAGAGCAATCGCGGCAAAATCGGCTTTTTGGCAGGGTTGGACGGTTTCCGTTTCCGTGGACAGGTAGTCCCTGGGGATACGCTGACACTTGAAGTGGAAATCACTCGTTCCAAAGGTGCTTTTGGTAAAGGGAAAGCTACGGCGAAAGTGGGCGACACAGTAGTAGCTGAGGGCGAGATTATGTTTGCTTTATCAGACCCACCCCAATAGACAAGCCCTGCCGACATAAGCACGACGTCTGAACCGAGTGCATGTGTACATAGAGATCCTGTTTTGACAACCCAAAAATGGAGAGGGGAAATTCCGTATGACGCAGTTGAGTAAAAAAGCATTAGAAGGCATTGAGAGCTGGCTGCAAGACCCTTATATTGATGAAGAAACCAAACAGGAGTTGCGCGCATTGCAAGGCAACGACCAGGAACTAGAGGATCGCTTTTACAAAGAACTGGAATTCGGTACAGGCGGTCTACGTGGAGTGATTGGGGCAGGCAGTAACCGGATGAATCGTTATGTGATCGGACGTGCGACTCAAGGGCTCGCTCGCTATATTTTAGAGCAGCATGCTGGCAAAGAAGGCAAACCTTCGGTTGTCATTGCACATGATTCGCGTCATTTTTCGCCAGAGTTTGCTTTGGATGCAGCTTTGGTGCTGGCGGGCAATGGTATCGTAGCTAAGTTGTTCCCTTCCTTGCGTCCAACGCCACAGCTTTCGTTTAGTGTACGTCATTTGGGAGCCAGTGGAGGAATTGTTGTCACGGCGAGTCACAATCCTCCCGAGTATAATGGTTACAAGGTATACAATAATGAAGGTGGTCAGCTTGTTCCAGATCAGGCTGAAAAGGTGATTGGCTATATTCGTGAGGTCCCTTCTTTTGCTGACATCAAAAGTCTGACACGTAAAGAAGCAGAGGCACAGGGATTGTTGGTTTGGCTTGGAGAAGAGGAAGATGAAGCGTTTGTGGATACGGTAGCCGGTGTGAGTGTGAACCGAGAACTGATTGCAGCTGGACCGGGCAAGAACTTTAAAGTTGTGTTTACACCTCTTCATGGCACTGGAAATACACCTGTTCGTCGTGTACTGGAGAAAATCGGTTTTGAACAGGTGCATATTGTGCCTGAGCAAGAGCAGCCAGATGCAGAATTTTCGACCGTTAAGTCGCCTAATCCGGAAGAACGTGATGCGTTCAAGCTGGCCATTGCGCTGGGTGAGAAGATTGGTGCAGATCTGTTGATCGGAACAGACCCTGATGCTGACCGTATGGGGGCAGTTGTGAAAAACCGTGATGGCGAATATGTGGTATTGTCCGGTAATCAGTCCGGCGCAATTATGGTTTACTACTTGCTGAATCAACTGAAAGAAACTGGTAAGCTTCCGAATAATGGTGCAGTTATCAAAACCATCGTAACTAGCGAAATGGGTGCAGTCATTGCCGAACATTTTGGAGCAACAGTGTTTAACACGCTAACCGGCTTCAAATATATTGGCGAGAAAATGAACCAGTTTGACCAAACTGGCGAGTATACCTACCTGTTTGGCTATGAAGAGAGCTACGGCTATCTGGCAGGAAATTACGCACGTGACAAGGATGCTGTCTTGGCGGCCATGCTGATCGCCGAAGCTGCTGCTTATTACAGCACGCAAGGCAAGACGCTCTATGATGTTTTACAAGAGCTATACAAGCAGTTTGGCTACTTCCTTGAGAAGCTGGAGTCTCGTACACTCAAGGGTAAGGATGGAGTGGAGCAAATCCAGAGCAAAATGACGGATTGGCGCAGCAACGCACCTCAAGAGATTGCAGGTGTGAAGGTAGACAAAGTACTGGACTACTCGCAAGGCTTGGACGGACTTCCGCAGGAAAACGTACTCAAGTTTTTATTGGAGGACGGTTCTTGGTTCTGCCTGCGTCCTTCGGGCACAGAGCCTAAAATCAAAGTATACTTTGCAGTACGTGGTTCCTCGCTGTCAGACGCGGAGCAAAGAATCGGTCAGCTGGTCGATGCTGTTATGGCCCGCGTAGACGCTTGAGAAAATTCCCTTTATAATAGAATAGGTTAAGGTAATTAGATATGGAATAAGTAATCGGTGACCTCTCACGGCAAAGGGCAGTACGCCGTGGAGGTCATTTCTCTGTATTGCAGAATAACCTGGAAGAGGCTTTGGAAAAATAGGCTTATTCCGGCAACGGAGGATTTTGCAAAATTCAATGGGTGACCTACATCAGAGTAGAATGGCAAGGTGGGCGGCATTGAATTTTGCAAAATCCCGAATATTAAGGAGGTTCTTTGGTGTATCAGAAATGGCAGTATTGGAATACGACTTCTCGAAAATGGTTGTGGATTCTGGTCGCTGTTGGCTTGCTGGCTTCCATTCCAGTCATCGCCGATCGTGTAAAGACAGAATCCTCGAGTAAAAAAGTAGAGATTGTATTCGATTATCGGGATTTGACAGAGGCGGCTTCGTATCAGGCTCATCCGCAGGACTATCTGAATGAGCAGCTTGACCGCTTACAGCAGGCTGGTGTGAACAGCATGGCGATGTATGAAAGCACGTTGGATGATTTCCGTAAAGCGGGCCGTATTGTAACTTATACGACTCAGAATGTTGCGGATCTGGAAAAACGTCTTTCTCCTGCAAATGAGAATTATACGTACATGGTATTCGCTGACAAAGAAAATGCCGAAGCATTAAAGCCGTTAATTTTACGTACCTTTACAAGTCTAGGCATCAATGTAAAGCCGTGGAGTTATCAGGGACAGGAAGGGCTTGTTGTGGAAACATCCCCGGAGGATGCGTATCTCAAGCCTATGCAGCCTGACCCGATTGCTATGAAGCAGCTTCGTAGCAAAGGATTTTTTATTGTTCCACGCATGAGTGACAGCCTTCCCTATAACCAGGAGTTGACGGAAGAGATGCTGGCTTCCTTTCAGCAAAATGGTGTAAAGCGCATTTTGTTTGAAGGGGATTCAGTCAAAGGCTTTACTGATAACGAGAAAGAGCATAGCTTAGCGGCATTTGCTAAATTGCTGAACAAATACGATATCGGCCTAGCTGCTATCGAAAACTTAAAGAAACCGCAGGCAGGCTTCAATAAGCTCGCTTACGATATCCACTATAATGTTGTGCGTCTATACTCACTAAGTGATAAAGATTCAACACTCGATGTGGAAACGTTGGCCGATCGTTTTGCACTCGCCACCAAGGATCGGAATATTCGCATGTTGTATCTGAATACCGCGCCTAGCCGCAGTGTTGCTGAGGCCAAGGTGAAAGACTCGGTTGATAACCTGATCCACAGCTTAGACAAACCGGGCAACGCTGTACAACGAATGGAGAAAAAAGGGTTTGAACTGGGACAAGCTGAACCGTTCCAAGTGGTCGATTCCTCCATTCAGCGCTATCTCAAAATGATCGTCGTACTGGGTGCGCTAGCTTTCTTCTCCATTATGGTGTCCTATTTCGTTCCGGCATTGACTTTGCTGGCATTTGCACTCGGTTTGGTTGGTTCTGCTGGGCTTTATGTTTTGAACTCCAGCTTGATGGAACAAGGTTTGGCGCTGCTTGCAGCGATTAGCGGACCTACGGTTGCGATGATCATTGCAGTGCGTACGATCAGATTTAAACGTGAACAGGGGCCTGAACTTTCTGTAGGTCAACGATTGACTCGCACCCTTATACTGTACGTACAGACAGCGATCTTGTCACTGGCTGCAGTGCCTTTTGTTATTGCGCTGTTGAACAGCATTGCCTACAGCCTGGTGCTAAACCAATTTAGAGGTGTAAGTTTGCTTCACATTCTGCCGATCTTCTTGGCGGCGATTTATATTTTCTTTTATCGTGGCGTTTCTATACGGGAGGAAATCTCCAAACTGTTACGTATGCCGATTACTGTATTGTGGGTTATTGCACTGGCTGTTATCGCCGCGGCAGGCTACTACTATTTGACTCGTACTGGAAACGCAGGTACGGTGTCGAACACCGAGCTGGTTTTCCGTAACTTCCTGGAGAATGCGTTTGGTGTACGTCCGCGCAATAAGGAATTCTTAATGGCTCACCCACTGTTTATTGCAGGGGCATTCCTGGCTTTGAAATATCGCAAAGCAATCTATTTGCTGATCATAGCTGCTATTGGTCAAGCCTCGATGGTCGATACCTTTGCTCACATTCACTCTCCAGCAGCACTCTCGTTTAGTCGTGGGCTGTTGGGATTGGGATTTGGATTGGTGCTGGGAATCATCGCAATTGTCGTGTGGCAAGTGCTGGAAGGATGTTGGAAGAAATGGTCACCACAGCTAAAACGATAATAATCTCGGGTTATTACGGGTTTCACAATAGTGGGGATGAAGCGGTGCTCAAGTCGATATTGACTGCTTTAGAAGAGGAAAGCCGTCAGGCGGGGATTACGATCAAGCCTGTTGTTCTATCTTCTGACCCTGCTTGGACACAGAAAATGTACGGAGTAGAAGCTGTTCCGCGTATGAGCCTGGGAGAAGTGCGGAGAGCGATTAAAAACAGTGACGGGCTCATTAGTGGCGGCGGGAGTCTGCTCCAGGATGCTACAAGCCCTAAAAGCATTCCGTATTATCTGGCGATTCTGAAACTGGCTCAATGGGCTGGAAAGCCAACGTTTGTATACGCTCAGGGCATGGGCCCAGTACAACGGAAGATATTTTATCCTATGATCCGAGCTGTATTTCAACGCTGTGAATATGTTTCCGTCAGAGATGAGCAATCTGCTGCTTTGCTGAGTACCATGAAACTGAAACGTCCGGTTGTTCATGTTGTACCTGACCCTGTAATGGGGCTTCCTTTGCCCTCTGGTTCCGAGCTACATAATGCAGCAACTGAGACTGATGAGGATAAACTCCCGGTTGTTGGTGTGTCTGTACGCTACTGGGATAAGGAACAACGCGATTTAACGGCTATTGCAGACGGCTTAAAAAGATTAGCTGCGGAACGCCGTGTTCACTTGCGTTTCTTACCATTCCATTTACCTGACGATGAACAGGCTTCAAGGATGGTAATGGATTTGTTGGGGGATATTAGTGGGACAGGAAGCCTTGTCAGTATGTGTGACCAAGTTACCGATCCTCAACAGATGCTTTTGGAGGTCAGCAGATGCAGTTTGATGATCGGGATGAGGCTGCACAGCTTAATCTATGCAGCGTCCCATCAAGTGCCCCCGTTGGGTATATCCTACGATCCCAAAATTGATCATTTCCTCAGCCGTGTTGGTAGCCAGCCTGTTGGTACTACAGATGCACTGGATGCGCAAAAGCTGGCTAACGAGTCTATGCGGCTGCTGGATCAGCGTAGTCAATGGATCGAGAGCCAAGGGGCAGCAATTGCATTGTTAAAAAGTGAGGCTCGCTTACCAGCACAGCATATCGTTAATTACTTGTGTCGCAAAGGATGATGGATACAGTGACAGTTGATAAGGTTACGAGTGTGCCTACCGTCCCGATTTTCGGTGTTCAGGTATCAAGGCTTAATATGAAAGATACATTAAATGTATTAATTCAGGCGGTGAAGTCTCGCCGCCCCCATCAAGTGATCACTGCCAATCCGATTATGGTCATGGCTGCATTGGAAGATCCAGTGTATATGAATGTGATGAAACAGGCAGAGTTGATTGTTCCAGATGGAACTGGTGTGGTCTGGGCTGCAAACTATGTTGGACATCCTGTACCCGAGAGGGTGGCAGGTTTTGACTTGTTACATGAATTGCTCGCAGCTGGAGAAAACTATCATTGGAAAGTTTATTTACTTGGATCAACGCCTGAAGTGATTCAAGCGACCGCTCAGCGGGTACATGAGCTTTATCCTGGAATTACGGTTTGTGGCAAGCGCGATGGTTTTTTTGGTCCTAACGAGGATGAAGCGGTGATTAGGGCTATTCGTGAAGCGAACCCTGATTTGTTGTTTGTAGCGCGTGGAGCGGATACGCAGGAACCTTGGATTGGTAAATATAAGGAACAACTGGGCGTGCCGGTGATGATGGGGGTCGGCGGTAGTTTCGATGTTATATCAGGAAAAACAAAACGCGCACCTAAACTGTTTCAAAAGCTACGAGCTGAGTGGTTATATAGACTCCTAAAAGAGCCTAGTCGTTACAAAAGAATGCTTGCGTTGCCGAAATTCGCAGTGAAAGTGATGCGTGAAAAAGAAAACGTCACAAAAGTGTGATAAATAGCTTGAATCTGCCTTTAAAACCCGCTAATTTGCCAGAATATGAGGCTTGGTATTTATTTTTGATCAGAGTATAATTCAATGCGGTTACATCTGAAAAGGCATTGCTTTAAAATTGGGGGTCGAATGATCAAATGTTATTGATCTATATTATTGGTTTCATCATGGCACTGGGACTTGCGCTGTTACTTACGCCGCTTGTCAAGAAGTTCGCTGTGAAGGTTGGAGCCGTCGATGTGCCGAATGCCCGAAAAGTACATACCCGAATTATGCCGCGTCTTGGCGGTCTGGGGATTTTCTTGGCATTTCTGTTGTCCTTATTGGCGATGTTACCTTTTGTGCCTGACGGAATGCTGTCCTCACGGGATATTAACTTTATTGCAGCCTTTCTGATTGGCGGTACGCTGATTACATTGATTGGTGCTCTCGATGATCGTTTTGATCTTAATGCAAAATTGAAATTTTTGGCTCAAATTGCCGTGGCATGTATGGTCGTGTTTGCTTTTGATATTCGTGTGGATTTTGTAAATGTACCTTTTCAGGATGCATACTCTTCTTTAGAAAGCTGGATTTCCATTCCGCTTACGATATTTTGGATCGTAGGTGTGACCAATGCTATTAATTTGATTGACGGTCTGGATGGACTAGCTGCAGGTGTCTCAGGAATTGCGATTGGAACGATCGCTGTGATGTCACTACTAATGGGCAATTACATGGTGGCGATGCTTTGCCTTGTGCTGTTAGGTAGTATTATCGGATTTTTATTTTTTAACTTTCATCCTGCAAAAATATTTATGGGTGATACAGGGTCCTTATTTTTGGGTTTCTCTCTAGCTATGCTTTCAATGCTTGGTTTCAAGCAAATTGCTATCGTATCATTTATTACGCCATTGATTATTATCGGTGTACCTTTGTCAGATACATTCTTTGCTATTATTCGTCGCAAGTTGCAGAAAAAACCGATATTCTCACCGGATAAAGGCCATTTGCATCACTGCTTGCGCGAACTAGGCTTCAGTCACAGACAGACGGTGTTGATTATCTACGGTATTGCTGTATTTTTCGGTATATTAGCCGTTATCCAATCGTCGGCTGCGCTTAATGAAGCAAACTGGGTCACCTTTGTCGTGATATGTATCATGATGTTCTTCCTACAGATCGGAGCAGAAGTTATTGGTCTCGTGGGCAAAACCAAACGTCCTGTTCTTAACACACTAATTCGGTTGTTGGCTAAACCAGATTCCCAGACGCGATCGAAATTATAATTTTAATTTAAATGTTAGCCTTCAAGCTTAGCGGTATACCGCAGGTTTGAAGGCTTTTTTGATGTTTGCTGTAAAAAAACTCCCTCCTTTTTTGAGAATTTACTAATTTTTTGTATGTTTGCTACCGATAAAAAAAGTAATGAATGATTACGTACCCCAAGGTGCGACAGAATCAAAGGAGGACAATGATTTGAAACGATTGCTATCCATGTTGCTGACGGTTGGTCTCATCATTGGCTTGGTGCCGGCGGCCCTGGTAGGTACGGCTCATGCTGCGACAGGAACTTATTTCATTTTTCCAAATGAAAAATATGATGCGGATTCGGCCAGAATGGTAAATACCGACCGTGTTACAGTTAACGGTACGATTAACGGAGTGAATGGAAGTACTATATCGTATAGTGTATTCCAACTCTCTAAAAATGGAACAAACCTTAACGTAGTTAATAAAAATGAGAGTCAAAAGGGCGGAATTACGGTCAATGGCTCTACGATTCAAATTTCAGACATTAAACTGTTTCCTGGTTTGAACCGAATTACATTCCAAAGTAGTCAAAATTCGGCTGAAATGAAGGACTCCATTTACATTGAGTATCAGGATGGACCCAAGCTGTATGATCTGTCTGCCACACTGAATGGTGAAACCCAGCAGTTAGTAGAGAATCAAACGGCGGTACTGACAGACGCACGAAATAGCGGTACGGATGATGTGAAAGTAGTCATTCAAGGTACGGCGCCTAATGCTGACAGTGTAACGCTTACTTCTACAAAAAGTAGCAATACGTATACTGTTAACTCCTATACCAGCTATAAGCTAACAGGAAGTGTTGTACTCAGCCCGGGTAAAAATATAGTGACGATTAAAGTGGGTAACGGAACTCAAGCTCTTACGGTTACGCGTGAAATCACGATTTATACGGGTAAACCTGAATTTTCTGATCTGACTTTGAACAAGGACGGAAATGTGTCTGCTGATCTGACGACTTCGCCTGACTTTACTGTATCGTCTACGAGCGGTGTGGTTTTGAAAGGTAATGTTCTGGTTCCTTCCGGAGCAACTGATCCAGTAGTGAGCAAAATTAATGCTAGATTTACGGACGTAAGCAATAACGGTAGCGCAATTGGTGATACCAATGGAATTGATGCTACGATTGATACAGCCAATGTTGTTACATCTACTGGTTACAAATTATATCCGTTCCAGGTAACAGTGCCTGATGGCATCGTAACCGACCACTTGATTCGTGCATCTCTGAGTGTAGGTTTTGCAAATGGAACGAGTTCCAATGCATCTGCGGTTCAATTTACATTGCGCAGCAGCACACAGCCTTATATTGATGACGTGAACTTTCTCCCGGATCTTAATAATCAGCTGTTGAATAGAATCAAGGGTAGCGGGTCTGATCAAGCAGCTGCCATAGATGAAGCCATGAAATTAACAGGAAGTTCTATGAAGAACAAGACTACTGATGCTCCATCAGTGCCTGTAGGTATGGAGTTTATCATTGTTAATGGTACGCCTAGCTCAATTAACGAGCTTTCTGGTGTATCGGTTCATACCGTGGGTTCACCCCAAGATGTGATTCGGACAATTAATGGTAAGTCAACACAAGTGAAAAAAATTGTTGCTTACGTAGATACTTTGCCTAAAGAAGGACAAAACGTACTAAATTTTTACCTGAATGGTGACTCAAGTAAATTGATCAAGGCAACCGTTAATTTATTACAGGGTCCATTCATGAAATACGATACCATTTATGATGGTCAACAAATTCCGTTGAATACATCGAGTGCAAACTTAAATACGTACAAACTGAATCAATTAGGTTATTTTAAAGGTAAACTGCTGGACGTGAGTAATGCTGCGGATATTCACTACACTGGCAGTAACCGAAATGTATTCTTGTATGTGAACAACGTATTAGTTGATCTTGATGGCTCAGGAGCGAACTTTAAGTTGGCTGCTTCCTCGGAAACAGCGGCTGCCAACGCACTAGCAAACGGAAATAATGAAATCAAATTTGTGTTCAAGCCAGGCATCGAGTATAGCAATACGGTAAAAGTAAACTTTACACAAACGAATATTCCAGTAATTCCTGTTCCAAACACACAAGGTATTATTCCTTTTACACCCGTTAGTGGTCTAAGCAATACGCCGAAATATAGCGAAATTGCACCGAAATCAAAAGATGCAAACTTCACTAAAGTAGATGACACTAACTACAATACATCGCTGAAAAATATCAATATCTTTGGTACTTTCAGTCTTGCTGATTTGGGTAAAGCGGATCAGGTGAGTGGTTCGTTAAGTGATATTGCCAATAAAGATCAATACATTTTAGAAATTAAAGGTTCGGACGACAGTGAGGTAAACTGGACGCTGAATAACGAGTTCTTCTCAGCGGAAGATGCCAAAACTGCATACAACTCTGGTGCTACTACGGATAAGTTTACAAGCAAAGATTTGAAAGACCTGCTCGTATACTACCATCCGGACAAAAAGTATTTCAGTTTTGTATTGAAAAACCAAACTATTTCGCAAGATGGAACGCCAGTAGCTTATAACATTACCTTGTACAACAGCGGCAAGAGCGGACCGTTTGCTACTTTCCGACTGCAAGTATCCGGTCAATCCACATCTTTTGATATCTTGCGTCCGCTTCCTGAAAAAAGAATCGTGAATCAAAACTTTGTGCAAGTTGTTGTGAACGCAGGTAATGCAGATAGTGTTATGGTAGGTAAGGAAAAAGCAGTTCAAGAAGGTTTTGATTCTGATTACGATGGTACTGTTGATTACCCATCAACCTACAAAGCCATCGTTACAGGTCTAAAAGCCAACAAAGATAATAAAATTGATGTAGTGGTTACAGTAGGTAAGGAAAAATTAAAACAAACCATTACTGTTAAATATGTGCCTACTAATATTCCTGGCGAGCAGTACATGGAAGCGATGAAAACATCGCACAAAGTGTTTGATGGTAATCTTACACTTGCGTTCGCGAAGGGAACGAGCCTGATTCGTCGGGATTACGATCAACCGCAGCAATTCAAAAACCAGGTTTTCTCTGGCCATACTTTGTACTTTGCGATCGCAAATAGCGAGGATGGTGTGGTGGACCGTCATGAATTTGAAACTGAAAAAGCATTGTCCGATATGCAGAGCTTGATTGCAGATGGAAGTAGATACTTCAACAGAGATTTCCCAAGTCGCTTTACCAAGTCCAGTCCAGTATTCTGGATTGACCCAGGTACAGCAGATGATATCAAAACAGATGCTTACGATCCGGTAACGTATGGTGCTGATCCATATCAATTGGCTAACAAATCGCAAAATGACAGTAGCAAGATCAAAAACTTCTACTGGCGTGACCCATCTAACGAGCTAGTACCTTCCAAGCGTGCTACATTGACGCTGACGTATGATAGCAGTATTGCTCAGGATGCAGGGAAACAAATGACAGTGTTCTTTTTTGATCCTGATTTGAAGGATTGGCAGAACATTGGTGGTGTGGTGGATCCGAAGAAACATACCATTAAAGTACCGTTTGACCGTTTCGGCTACTATGTAGTCGCTAAGGTTGGGGAAACGTATAGTGATGTCATTAAGCACAAATACGCTAGAGATTATATCGAAGCTATCTTGGCCAAAGGTGTCATGAACCCAATGGATCCAATTAATAGCTTTGGACCTGACAGCTACATTAAAAGAGGCGAATTCACGTCGATGATTGTCAAAGGTCTGCAAATTCCGCTTAATTTCAGTGGAGCGAAGCATTTCGACGACGTGTCTATTCCAAATACGATATCCGCAGATGCGCTCTACGATTATCGTTATATTGAAACAGCTGCGCGTGCCGGTATTGTCAAAGGTTCGCAACCAAGAATCTTTATGCCGGAAGATGTAATCACACGTCAAGATGCAGCAGTCATTATCGCCAAGGCATTGAATTTGAAGCTGGAAACAGATCATGACAAGATCATGAAAAATCTGTCCAAGACCTTTAAAGATGCGGACAAGATCGATTACTACGCACAAGCATCTGTATTGGCTATTGCTAAGAAAGGCTTTATCACAGGGTCGCCTGTAGACGCAAGTGATCTGAAAAAAGGATATATGTTTAACCCTACATCCTTGACCTTGCGCGGAGATGCAGCCATTATTGTAGCTAAAGTTATGGCTGATAAAAAACTGCTTCCTAAAATTTAATCCTTCCAACAACCTGAAATTATTAAACATCCCTCCATGAGAAATGGAAATTCCCTTTCATATACATGAGAGGGATGTTTTTTATAAATCAGCTATTTGACTGGAATTACGGGCCTATGCCATAATATCAAAGAGATGAAAACTTTGGATAAGCACTATTGCTTTTTTCGTTTTAGACTTGCCTTTAATGACTGTTATTAATTGCTTTTTTTTAAGATTTTATCTCAAAATGTGTTTATTATTTTTCTATATGTTTTTTTGCGCATTTATCTGAAACTTTACGCCTATTTCATCGTAGTAGAGGATGTGTGTGCTTAAATATTACATAGAGAAGTGAGTGGGGAGTGATGAGATGTCTCAGTTTTCAATACGCCGTCCTGTAACAGTATTTATGTTAATTGTTGCTTTGTTAATCGGGGGCGGTATTTTTGCGTTAAGGCTTCCTGTCGAGTATATGCCAGATATGAAGCTGCCTTACGCTGCAGTGGTGACTAGTATTCCAAACGCAACGCCTACTGAGGTTGAGGAATTGGTTACTAAACCTATTGAAAAAAGTTTGGCTTCTATCGAGAACGTGGATACAATCACGTCCGAGTCTTCAGAAGGATCATCTATGGTCATGATTCAATTTAACTGGGGAGTAGATATGAACCAGGCAACCCTCGATATGAGGGATAAAGTTGATACCATTAGAGGTTCTCTTCCAGATGCAGCAAATTCGCCACGTGTTCTTAAAGTGGATCTCAATGCAACGCCAGTTATTACCCTCGCTTTCACAGGAGACCAGGATATTAACAAGCTGAAGCCTATTGCTGAAGATATTATCGAGCCGCGGCTTGAAAGAATTGCAGGAGTAGCTGCAGCCAACATGTCAGGTGGACAAGAACGACTCGTAAAGATTACAGTGGATCAGGCCAAGCTTCAAAGCTATGGCATTACGCTGGATCAAATCCGCCAGGCCCTATCGGCTAATAATATTGCTGGTTCTGCGGGTTCTGTATATCGTGGTAATACACAAATTCAACTTCGAGTTCAAGGTGAATATAAAGCTGTTTCAGAAATGGGCGAAACCCCAATCCCTGTAGGTAAGGGAAGCGTGAAATTGAAGGATATCGCGACAGTTGAAGACTCCGTAGAAGAGGTTACCACTATTTCTACCTTTAACGGGAAGCCAAGTATTAATATTTCTGTTACTAAGGCTACAGGTGGAAATACTCTTTCAATCGCGAATTCTGTGAAGGAAAGTTTGGAGTCAATACGGAAGGACCTGCCTCCGGGAACTCAACTGGAGATGGTAACGGATGCTTCCAAACCCATTAGCGATTCCGTACACTCACTAATAGAGCATGCTATATTAGGGCTTATTATCGCAGCCATTGTGTTGCTGTTATTTTTGAATAGTATACGTTCTACTATTATCGCTGCGATCGTTATCCCAATTTCTTTCGTAGCAACGTTTATGATGATGTATTTCACCGGACAAACCATTAATATTATTTCACTGAGCGGTTTGCTTCTGGGGCTAGGATCCTTTGTCGACTTTGCCGTTGTTATTATTGAAAATATCTTTAGGCAACGACATGAAGGGAAAAGTATGCTACAAGGAGCTATTGACGGCTCCAAGCAAGTAGGCAATGCGGTTATGGCATCAGCACTAGCACAGATTGTAGTATTTTTACCTGTTGTCTTTGTTGATGGTATTGCTGGAGTTATGTTTAAACCGTTGGCACTAACTGTTATCTTTTCTCATATAGCAGCCTTGCTCGTATCCCTTATGATTGTGCCGATGCTGGGGTCACGTTGGTTGCCTACCGTACCGGATGAATCTATATATTCTTCAGGTACTTATAAAGGTATTAACCCTATTGTGTGGTTTAATATCGGATTTGAGAAATTTAAGGGTGGCTATCGACGTGTACTGAAGTGGGGCATTAATCATAGAAAATCTGTTTTAATTATTACTGTATTAATGTTTGTGGCAGCTGGGGCTCTGATTTCTATGGTTAAGGCTGAATTTATTCCTGAATCCGACACTGGGGAATTCTCAGTTACAGTGAAACTTCCTAATGGAACAGTTCTAGAGGAAACTGAAAGAGTTGTTCAAGGTATAGAAAAAGAAATTTTGAAAGTTCCTGATCTGGATAAAATGACGGTGACTGTTGGTTCTGGTGGTCTTTCTGGTTATTCAGGGGCGGCTCCATCCAATTCGGCACAACTAAGTGTAACGCTGAAGGATGGCCATCAAGCAACAGATGTTATAGTTGAAGGCCTTCGTAAGAAATTTGATAGTATTCCGGATGCAGAGATTACACTGGCGTCCGCAACAGGTCTTTCGACTGGAGCAGCTGTTAACATTAATCTGAAAGGCGACGATATGGATGTCTTGAGGGAACTCTCCGACAATCTCGTTGCTGGCGTAAAGAACATACCGGGAACGGTCAATGTAAAAAGTTCTTTGAATGCGGTTCGCGAAGAATATGAGATTACTGTTAACCGAGAACTTGCTAGTCAATATGGCTTATCAGCAACACAAATTTTATCCGCTGTGAACACTTCCTTTAATGGATCTGTTGCAACAAGCTATCGCACAGGTGATGATCAAATCGATGTGAAAATATCTTTGCCAGAGCAGAATCGCCATGACTGGTCCTATCTGAATGCATTACGTATTACCACTTCACAAGGGATTGATGTACCTTTATCTTCAGTAGCAAGTATTGATAAACGCGCTGTACCGGATAGTGTCACCCGTGAAGATCAAACGCGTCAAGTACAGATTTCTGCTGACATTGATGGATCAGGTGACATTCTAAGCGTCAATCAAAAAATAGATGCTCTTTTGAAGAGTACCCACTTCCCAGAAGGTTATAGTGCAGATACGGGAGGCGGGCAAAATGAACAAATGATGGAGTCCTTTATAAACTTAGCCATAGCTATTCTGCTATCTGTAGTTCTGATTTATATGGTTATGGCAGGACAGTTTGAATCGTTGCTTACACCATTTGTTATTATGTTTTCGATTCCGCCTACGTTAATTGGGGTGCTTATTGGTCTTGTTGTAACGGGAGCGAGCCTCAGTGTACCAGCTTTTACTGGTTACATCATGCTCGTCGGCTTGGTCGTCAACAATGCTATTGTTATGATTGATTACATTATTCAGCTTCGAAAAGAAGGCGAAGATCGAGATGAAGCTATTATTCATGGAGCGTCTGAGCGGTTGCGTCCGATTTTGATGACAACGCTGGCTACTGTACTAGCTTTGATTCCTATGGCATTTGCTAAAGGTGACGGTAATGAGACACAAGCTCCTATGGCGGTTGTTGTTGTATTCGGGTTATCCTTCGCAGCTTTGGTCACGCTAATTCTTATTCCGGTTGTTTATGTTATTTTGGACAATATCATTCAAAAACGTAAAAATCGCAAACTGAAAAGACAAGAAAAGAAACAACTAAAAAAAGAAGCGAAACTACAAAAAAGTGTTCATATATAAGGTGAGGTGGAGAAACATAATGAATAAAAAAAGTGCTCTGATTGCCACAACTTTGCTTTTATCAGTTGCATTAGCAGGCTGCGGTGGGGGGGAGGCCCCTGCTGCACCAGCTTCAGTGCAGAAGGCAATCCCAGTTCAAGTGGCAAAAGTGACTAAAGGTAGCATTAAGGATTCAACAGGGATTATTGGAAGCTTTGCTCCCAAAGAGACAGCTCAGGTATCTCCAAAGATTAGCGGTAAAATTCAAAGTATTAACCTTACAGTGGGACAAAAGGTAAACAAAGGCGACACATTGTTTACTATAGACCAAAAGGATATACAGGACTCAATTAAGCAATCCCAGGAATCATACCAGGTTGCCTTAGCCAATTTAAAACAGGCTGAGTCAGGCGCAGCACAATCTGTGCAACAGTCAGAGTCCAGTGTGGATCAAGCCAAAAGTGCGCTTGTACAGCAAGACAATTCCATTACTCAAGCTCAGACCAGCTTGCTTGATGCTCAGAATTCCGTACGTGATGCACAAAATACGCTTAATCGCAACCAACAGTTGTTTAGTGCGGGAGCTCTATCTCAATCCGAGTTAGAGCAGTCTCAAATAGCGTATCGAAAGGCTCAAACTGCGGTGGAAAATGCACAGATCGCACTTCACAATGCACAAACATCCAAAGAAAGTGCACAAACAACATATAATAATGCTCAGAAATCATTGCGTCTTGCACAACAGAAAACAGGCATAGACGTAGCGCGCGCTTCTGTAAATCAAGCCAAAGCCAGTTTAGACACAGCACGTAGCCAACTGGTGGATGCTGTAGTCAAAGCTCCGATTTCCGGCACGATATCGGTAGTAACAGGAGTTCAAGGACAAATGGTTAGTGCGCAATCTGCAGTTGTTACAATTGCAAATACCAATCCTATCATTGCTAAAGTCAACGTTTCTGAATCAGAGCTTCTGAAGATGCAGGTGGGTTCATCTGTAACTGTAGGTGTGGACTCATTAGACAAGCGCATTGAAGCCAGAGTGTCGGCCGTCAATCCGGTAATGGATAATGACCTCAAGGCATATCCTGTCGAGATTTCGGTTCCTAATGGTTCTGGCGAATTAAAATCAGGGATGGTTGTAACTGTATATATGAAGACAGAGGCTCCTAAAAACATTTTAGTATCGCAGGATGCTGTTACAGAGCAGGCAGGGAAGAAATATGCATATGTAGTGGAGGGTACTGTTGCTAAGAGGGTAGAAGTGCAGACAGGCCAGGAAAGTGCCAAACAGGTTGAGGTCACCAAGGGGCTCACTGAGGGACAAAATGTCGTCGTTAAGGGCGTAAGTTTGCTTTCAGATGGCGCGAAGATTAATGTAGTAAAATAATTTGTTTCGTTATATTTACATTATATTGCTGTTCTCCGTCATTTCTACTATTTAAAGTGTATTAGAGTATTAGATTTCTAAGGAATCTATAGTCTTTATGTACTTTATGTATTCTATGGATTATTCGTTACGAATATACTCCATTAAAGACCTAATTAATGTACAGAAAATACCCCTGTACATTTAAGGTTGAGAAGGTAAAAGTTGTAGGATGACGGAGGAACAGGTTCAATAGTATAATTATGACTGTGGAAAGCGGAATACATAATCAAAAAAAATAAAATTTTTTTTGAAACAGACGCAACTTTTTGGACCCATGCTACGTCTAATTGGGTGAGTATGAAACAAAGGGGTACAAAAGCGTAAAGACAAAATTCGCTAAAAAAAATCTTTACTGCATTGTTATCACATTGTATAATACTGGAGTACGTCATAAATGGACGCTTTCTTTCAACTAGATTCCAAGCTTCTGTGATATTGTCACAGATATCATTTTATAAGGGTTCTCATAAAGCTCGGAAAGGAGGTGTAACGACTGATGAGTGACAAGATCCGACAAAAAGACAAAAATAATATTTCTGTTTATATTCAAGGAGGAGAAAAAAAGGTTATGACAAAGTTTAACAAAAAAATGATCAACGTGCTGGCAACAGCAACATTGGTTGCTGGTGTAGCAGCTCCAATCGCAGCATTGACTGCACCAACTGCTATCCATGCATCTTCCAGCTACACATCTCTAAATACTCCTACAATTGATGCCAATGCTAAATTGTATGTGAAAGATAGTGTAGGTACATTTGATGGCAGAGTAAAAGTAGTAATTAGTAAAGCATCCCTTCAAAACAATTCTTCTTTTACTGTGACTTTGCCTAAAGGCTTCGAGTTTGATAACTCAAAAGCTGATAAAACTGTTGGCGTTATTGGTACCACTGTTAATGACATTAAAACTGGAAGTGTTAGCGACGCTACTTACGGTTTGGGTGTGTATGCAGACTTTGATGGCAACACTGGCCTTAAAGTTGACGCACAACCTTTGTACAATGGTACTAACAGAGTAAACTCTGCAAAAATCAGTGTTTCTGGTGGAACTAACCTGAGTGATGATGTTACTCTTTACCTGAACTTCAGCAAAATTAATGTAACTGGACCAAGCAATGGACCAGTTAAAGCAACAATTGATGCTGCTTCCAACAGTGGTTTGACTAGTGGTGAAGTAGTGATTGCGAATGTGGTTTCTTCTGGTCAAATCTCTTTGGCTGCTAAAGATACTGTTTCCAACACTGACAACTTTACTTTCACTTTGAATGTTAAAGAACAAACGGCTGGATCACTGAAAACAGGAAACATTAAATTGAAACTGCCAAGTGGTTTCAAATGGAACGCTCCTGACTTCACAAACACTCAATTCTTGTATGGTGGTGCTGGTGTCAAAGTAATTCCTTCTGTAGATGGCGACACTTTGACTTTGTCCACAGATAAATCTACTACCGAACAAAGTGCTATTAATCTCCCATTGAGCTTCTACGTTGATGATGAGACTAACACTAAAGAAGGCGATGTAGTAGCTAATATTTCTGGTAATGCTACTACTGACGTTAGCTCCCTTGTAGTAGGTAGCTATGGTCAAATCGGTGGTGGTGTATCTGTAGCTACACCAACAACAATCCTTGCTGGTCATGACGAGCAAAAAATCGGTGACTTGGTTGTTAAAGAAGCTGTAGCTGGTTCTTTTGTAGAAGGACGTACAGTAACTTTGCGTTTGCCAGAAGGTGCTCGTTGGCAGTCTACTTTTGACAAAGCTGATCCTGCTAAAAACGAATTTAGTGGATCTCTTGAATACGCAAATGGTTTCAGTGGAGTAGATGTTACTTATACCGATTCCGACAAACGTACTTTGAGATTGACTTACAAAGGAAGCAAAACAACTAATGACCCAGGTAAACTGACTTTGAAAAACTTCGAAGTTGCTACTCAACCAGGTTTCTCCGGAGATCTGAATGTTGAAGTTGCTGGTAGCCAAGGTCTGAATGGTACTGTTAAGGTTGCAACTGTGAAACAAGCAGTTACTTTGGCTGCTGCTTCCAAACCAACCCTGACAATCGGTCTGGGAGATCAGCAAATTGGTGATATCACAATCACTGAAGCTGCTAAAGAAGCTTTGACAAAAGACGGAAACCGTGAAGTAGTTCTGGAATTGCCTGTTGGCGTTCGCTTTGCTTCTACTCCAGATGTGAAAGTTACAACTGGTGATGCTAAGATCAAGAGCGTATCTACAGATACTTACGGCGATAGCAACAAAGGTCGTTTGACTTTCTACGTTGATAGCGAAAGCACAACTCCAAGTACAATCACAATTTCAGCTCCTAAGCTGACTGTTGACCGTACTGTAGCTCAAGGCGATATCGTTGCTAAACTGAAAGGTAGTGCTGTTTCTTACACTGCGTACAAAGGTAGCAGTGTAACTCAAAACTGGAAAGACAATAATACGTCTGCTGCTGAAACAGCAATCGCAACTATTGGAACTCCAGCTCCAGGTGCTACTAAAACTAAAGCTGTCTTCACACTGGGAAGCACTTCTTACACTGTGAACGGCCAATCTAAAACAGCTGATGTAGCTGCTTATGCTGAAAACGGACGCACTTACTTGCCAGTACGTTATGCAGCTGAAGCTTTGGGTGTATCCCCACAAAACATCCTGTTTGACAAAGCAACTTCCACAGTTACCCTGATTAAAGGTGACCGCGTTGCTCAAATCAAACTGAACACTAACCTGTTGACTGTTAACGGTTCTGTGATTCGTATGGACGTTAAAGCTGTAACTAACAAAAACCGTACTGTACTGCCTATCTTCTGGGTGAGCAGAGCGCTGGATGCATCCATCAACTATGATGCAACTGCTAAAACAGTAACTGTTGAAAACAACAACTAATTTAAGAGCAACTCTTTTGAGTTAACTGAATTAGATGAGAAGAGGGTTCCTTTTGGAGCCCTTTTCTTTTATTAGTCTTATTGACAAAGGAGAAAAGTTATGAAACGTTTTGGAGTGGCATTACTATCCACATTGGTTCTTACTTCTGCGTTTGCTAATCTTGCAGGAGCTCAGTCAGGTGATATAAAGGTTATTATTAACGGTGTAACTCAGCAATATACACAGTCTCCGATAGTCAGTCAAAATACAACCCTAGTGCCTCTTCGTGGTGTTTTTGAAAGCTTGGGAGCGCAAGTAGAGTGGGACAGCAAAGCCAAAAAAGTAATAGCATCTAAAAATGATGATACATTAACTTTAAATATTGGTTCTAAACTTGCCTATAAAAACAGTAATCCTGTACAGCTCGATGCGGCAACTCAAATTCAAAAGGGTCAAGTGCTCGTTCCTTTACGTTTTGTGAGCCAATCATTAGGCGCCAAAGTAAATTGGGATCAAGCTACACGAACAGTGACCATTTCGAATCAAGCTAATGGGAGCGTCACTGACACTAATAGCTTGTCCAGTAAGCCACTCACAGCCCCTGTAACCAAAGTTACTTATGATACCTACTATAATGATTCCTTAAGTTATGATGACGCAGTTAAATTGGCTATTGTTGATAGCACTTCAATCAAAACAGTTGAAACAAGTATTGATCAGGCTGGGAAAATTATGAAAGAAGCGGGTAAGAATATTGACTTTGTTCCCGCTGAGGCAGGTGTTGAAGCACTAGATAAAGCTTACAAAGGTTATGCCCAAACGAACCTTAATTATGAAGCAGCTAAAAAGAACCTGGAACTGACCAAAGAAGGTATTGAATATAACGTGAAGGATCTATACAATAAACTCCTTCAAAAACAAAATGCGGTTAAACTGGCAGCATTGAATATTGAAGATGCAGAGCGAAAACTTAAAGTTGCGCAAATCAAGAGAGATAATCAAATGTCGAGTGATTATGAAGTTACCCAAGCGACCAATCAGTTGACTCAAAATCAAGCAGCTTTGGATAAAGCTAAAAAAGATTTGGATAGTGCATATGTATCTTTAAATCAATTGATTGGCTACAAACCAGAGCAACGTTATGAATTGAAGGATAAGCCTGTATATTCTGAATTTAAAGATAATGTAGAGACAAAAGTAAGCCAAGTACTCACTAGCAGCACTGCCATTTGGTTGAGTGAGCAAAAAGTGGATTTGGCTGAACTGAGTTTGAAGCTTTATAACTTTAGCACTCCAGGAAATACCCCTTATGAAGCTGAACAACTTAATGTTGAAAAGGCTCAGTATGCTACAGAAGGCACAAAGAGACAATTGGAAGAAGCTGTGAGAACAATTTATAACAACATCAAAGCATTGGAAAGTCAGTACTCACAGATTCAAGCCGGTTTGGTGAGTGCAAGAAGTGCGGCTGATATGGCTAAAAAGCAATTTGATGTTGGATTGGCTACAGAGCTTCAGGTTTACGAGGCTAATTTGAAAGTGACTACCGCTGAACAACAAGCGGAAGATATTGTTTCAAGTATTGATACTTTGAAGCTGGCTTTCAATAAGCCATGGGCTATGCAAGGTTCCGCTGGAGCAAGTGCGCAATAATTTAAGCTTACCTATACTTGTTATAACCTGCAGTAGGAGGTCTTCATGAAATCACGCTATAAAGTATCGTTGGCTGTTGTTTTACTTGGAGGAGGAATTGTGGCTGGCTCTTTGATGAACAATTCAGTCAATGGAGCCTCCAGTTCTGGACAACCTGGAACAGCTGATGATCCAGTCGTAACCAAAAGCTATGTTGATCAAAAAATTGCTCAAGCCATCAAAGGTGGGGGAAGTGCAAGTAGTACTAGTAGTAAGACAACTAGTTCGACTGCTCCAGCAACAAACACCACTACTTCTAATACAACCACGTCTTCAGGAACCTCTAATGCAACTAAAAGTTCAACGGTGGAGCAGACAGAGGCTTTGAAGGTTGTTGATGTAAAGCCTGGTCAGAAACTAATTGCTAAAGCTGGAGCAGAATTTATTTTACGTAATGGAAATGCTGTTGTGTATAGCATGGATGCCAGTGGTGCTATTGATATTACTTCTGGAACTGAAATTGTTCATAACCAGGCTGTCGAAAAAAATCATTTATTATCGTTTCCTAGAGAAGGAAGAGGTATTCAAGTAAAAGAAGGCCAAAAGTATGGCTTAGTCGTTATGGTACGTGGCGGCTATACTGTTCAATAACTGGGGTCTATCTCTTTTTAAGGTACTCTTTTTCTTAAATCCTGCTTGGGATAGCAAATTGTTCTTGGCTAAGTTGACTTTAAACACTGCACACTAACTTCATGAAAAATAATTCATTGAGTGGAGGGTGCGTACAATGGCGTCAAGAGGTCAAAGACGATTAATTCCCGAAAGCCGTGCCAGGTTAGATGATTTGAAGTATGAAATTGCTGCCGAATTTGGGTTGCCTGTTTATAATCCTCAATATGCACATATACATCCGAATGCTGACAGTGAATTTGCTGCAGAGTTGGGAGAGTTTACGAGGAGTCAAAATGTAGCGTGGCGCGATTTAACTTCAAGACAAAATGGCTCCGTTGGTGGAGAGATTACTAAAAGATTGATACAATCCGCTGAACGTAGCTTATCTGAATTTGGTACATTATAAATTGTAATTATTTATACAGATTTTAAACAAATAGTAGGTATAAACTGGAGCTATTTACATGTGGATCAAAATGGTTCGCATGTAAACTCACTTCATTTTCGAATTTTGTTATTTGGATGACATGAATTGACACCTTGTTTTAAATAGGATATCATGGCATTTGAGGCTTGTACGCAACCTTTTCCTACCGGAAAAGGTTCATTTTTTGTTAATCAGGTGTAAAAGATATCTTCCGTCATTTGTTGGGTTGAAGGTAACTGAATAATGCCATGCCATGTTAGGATTTATTAAAAATCCTCATGTATTTTAATTGTGGGAGGTTGAAATTCATGTCTGTAAAAGGTCGTCATTTGTTCACGTCCGAGTCTGTAACAGAAGGCCATCCGGATAAAATTTGTGATCAGATATCCGATGCTGTATTGGACGCCTTTTTGGCTAATGACCCTAATGCACGGGTAGCATGTGAAGTATCGGTAGCTACCGGTCTTGTTCTCGTCATTGGTGAAATCAGCTCCAAATCGGAATACGTGGATATTCCATCCATTGTTCGTAATACGATTAAGGAAATTGGTTATACACGTGCAAAATACGGTTTTGACTATAATACTTGTGCTGTATTGACTTCTTTGAATGAACAGTCGCCAGACATTGCTCAAGGGGTTAACGCTGCCCTGGAAAGCCGTGATCCTGCTGAAGTAGATAAGGAAACAGAAAACATTGGGGCTGGGGACCAAGGATTAATGTTCGGTTTTGCTACGAACGAAACACCTGAGCTAATGCCTCTTCCTATCGCTATGTCTCACCGTATTGCACGACGCTTGTCTGAAGTGCGTAAGGATGGAACACTGAATTACCTTCGTCCAGATGGTAAAACTCAAGTAACGGTAGAATATGAAAATGGCAAACCTGTCCGTATTGATGCCATTGTGGTTTCTACGCAGCATGCAGAAGATACTACTTTGGAGCAAATTCAAGCAGATATCAAAGAAAAGGTTATTTTGCCAGTGGTTCCTGCCGAATTGCTGGATGAGCAAACCAAGTACTACATTAATCCGACAGGACGCTTTGTAATCGGTGGTCCTCAAGGGGATGCAGGTCTGACAGGCCGTAAAATTATTGTGGATACGTACGGTGGTTATGCACGTCATGGCGGGGGAGCATTTTCGGGTAAAGATCCAACAAAAGTGGACCGTTCTGCTGCTTATGCTGCTCGTTATGTGGCGAAAAACCTCGTGGCAGCTGGATTGGCTGACAAGGTTGAAATACAGCTTGCTTATGCCATCGGTGTAGCTACGCCTGTTTCGATTAACGTCGATACATACGGAACAGGGAAAGTCAGTGATGAAAAACTCGTTGAATTGATTCGAAATAACTTCGATCTTCGCCCAGCAGGCATCATTCGCATGTTGGATCTGCGTCGTCCAATTTACAAGCAAACAGCTGCCTACGGTCACTTTGGACGTACAGATCTGGATGTACCGTGGGAGAGTGTAGATAAAGCGGAAATTCTGAGAGAGCAAGCGGGGTTATAATCCTCGTAGGTTATCAGAATGATGCATTAACCTAAAAAGACTGTTCATGCTATGCATGAGACAGTCTTTTTTTGATATGCTTGCTATTAGCTATGAACTTGCCACAGTGTACTTAATTTCGCTCCACTATTCGGATATCGGTGCGAGACCCAATAAATTTCTGAGTAAATGACACACCTTCTGTACTTCCTTATATTGCTCCAAATACGCAAAAAGAGCTTTCAAGAGACCTTTTTGAGGGTTCGATTTCAGAGCCTCTTCCTTTATTTGAGCGTAAATTTGCTGACATTCCTGTTTCTCCTCTGAGCTCCACGAAGACAGCAGTATACTGTCTTCCAGGGAGTGGAGAAGGCCGTTAATTTGACGACCTTGGTCAAAGGGATTACTTAAAGCGCTCTCGGGTAACCAGCCTTTCTTGCTCCAAAACAAATGTGGAGCGGGATCAGCACTGCTCAGGCTGGTTGCCAAGGAACTGGATAAGAAGATGATAAACTGTGTTAGATGCTCAATCGTTTCATCATTCATCCGATCGGCAAAGAAGCGAATATATTCAAACACAATGCTTTTCAGCACAAAGGTTATATCCCATGCATGATCTTCAATGCCTGGTCCAAAAATATCAATCAGGCAGTCGCGAACCCATTTGTATAATTTGTATTCATGCTGTTCAAACGCACCATTGAGTTGTTCATTTTGAAAAATAAGCATGGAAGGCTCAGGAAGATCCATCATGAGATACACTTTGTTTTCAACAAGATTTTTCAAGTAGAGTACAATAAAACCGTGCAGCTTATCGTGTTTAGATAGGTCAGGTTTACTGTAGAGAGTTCGGATGTCTTGTTCAATATTGTTTTCCAGAATGACACACATTTCCAAAGGCAATTCTTCTTTCCCTTGAAAATATTTATAGAAGGATGCTTTTGCCATTCCACTTTCTTTAGCGATTTCTTCAACAGATGTTGAATAATAGCCTTTTCTGGAGAACAGCCGAATGGCCGCCTGTAAAATATCATTTTTTTTACTTTCCATACATACTCCCTCCAGGAACCAACTCGACAGCATGCGGAATTCGATACTTCATACATTACAAAGGTTGGTCACGTGTAATAACTGTGTGCTGCTGTTTTTTGAGTTGCCGGTGCATCTTGTACTTGGCCATGATCATATACAAGGACGGCACCACAAACAAAGTTAACAAGGTTGAAAATAACAAACCGAAAATGACGGTGAACGCCAGTGGCTTAAAGAGCAGGCTCCCTAATAGTGCTAATGGAATCATACCTACAATGGCAGCCAGGGAAGTCAACAAAATCGGTCTGAAGCGAGCAGCGGCGGCTTGTATTACGGCTTCCCTTAACTCCACTCCTTCATGTCTTGCATCCTCGATAAATTCAATTAAGACAATCCCGTTCCGTACCACAATACCCGCAAGTGCGATAATTCCCATGATACTCATAAAACCGATGGGCATACCAGTTAGAAAAATACCAATAATCCCGCCGGCAGCTGCTAGGTACACGGTCGTCATAATAATAATAGGAATGGAGAGTGAATAAAACTGCATCGTGATCAAGAGTAAAATGAGTAAGACTACAACAATCGCCAGCTTCCCTAAATCTCCGAATATGGTGGACTGATCGGATGTTTCACCGCCTACCTCCCATTTATAGCCTTCAGGGAACTTCATTTGTGCCAGTTTGCCTTCCACATCTACCATGGCTTCACTTGCAGTTCTTCCATTCAAGTCAGCTTCGACCGTAATCGTCCGCTCCATATTGTAATGCTTGATTTGCTGAATAGCAAATGACGGTTTAATCTGTACAAGCTGGTTTAATGGAATTTGCTTGCCAGCTGTATTCACTACACTTAATTGTTGGAAAAGCTTACTTGGCTCCTCGTTACTGTGATTCAAATACATTTTGATATCTACCAGACTGCTTCCCGTATCGAATTGACTGACTTGAGCTCCTTCTTTTAACAGAAGAAGGGTACGAGTCAAATCTGTGTAGCTTACTAGATACTGATCCATGGCTTGTTTGTTGACCTCAAGCTCGAGGGCATATCGTTCAATTCCTATGTCATCTACGATGCCCGTTGTGCCCTCAACTGTCGCGATCTGCTCCTTTGCTTTTTGGGCAAGGGTTTGCAGTTCATTCAGATCCTGACCTGAGATACGAATAGAAACGGGTTTACCTACTGGAATCCCAAGACGGGGAACATACATGGTAACCGTAACGCCAGGGTAGGATTTCTTAACATGTTGTTCCCAAGCATCAACTGTCGAATTGAGATCGAATACGTTCTCTTTTCCGACAACAGCAATCTGACCTACGGTTTCGTTATAACTGATAGTTCCACCCGCACTATTAATGTCACTAAACAGTTGGGGGGCAGTCCCACCTGCACTGTAAACGACCTTGGAAGTTTCGGGTTGCTTCTTAATCCAGCCTGCAAGATCTTTAACGACCTGGTCGGTTTCCGCAATGGAAGTGCCTACAGGCATTTTTACATTTAATGCAACATGAGGATCTTCAGATTCAGGGAAAAGCTCAACCGATGTAAAGGGAACTAATCCATAAGCGGCTGTTCCAAGCATGAGTCCAACCATAGCCGTCAGCAAGGGACGCTGAATGACTTTAGGCATCAGCTTTTGTGAATAAAGCTTGTTTAAAGAGTGAATCTGCTGACCGAGCAAGCCTACTGGTTTAGATTTCCTCTGAGGATGACGAGTCTGTCTGCGTTTCTCATACCACTCTCGAAAAATAGGGATGATCGTGAGAGACATGATCATAGAAGCTAACATGGCCAGAGAAACAATGGTGGGAATGGGTCTAATAAAGGCACCTACATTTCCGGGCAGAAACAACAATGGAGCAAAGGCAGAGATCGTGGCCAATGTTGCAATCAAAATAGATAGCATGACCTCTTTGGTACCTTTTATAGCTGCAACGGAGGGTGGCTCTCCTAATTCCGTAAGTCTGCGCTCAATATTATCGTTTACCACTACAGCGTCATCCACGAGTATGCCGAGTACAATGATCAGACCGACAACGGAAATCTGATTTAGAGTAATGCCGAACATAGGTAAAAAGATAACGGCAATCGAAACCGAAATAGGGATTGCCAGCGCGACAAAAGCTGAGGTGAGTAAATTCAAGCCCAACATACAAACAAGAATAACCGCTGCAATGGCCAGAATCGTTTCACGCTTTAAGTCGTCAAAGATATGGCTTACCTGATCCTTTTGTGCAAAGAGAGTCTGTAAGTGAACACCCGCAGGGAGTGTTTTCTCCAGCTCTTTGAGCTTGCTATTGACCTTTGCGCTCATAGAAGGGATGTCTGTGCCTGTTTCCGCCCCAATACTTAGTGTAATGGCCGGTTTACCCTCTACGTAAGCGAAATATTCCGCCTCAGGATGTGCCAGCTCAGTTGCACCGATATCTCTTAAATAAACAGGGTTACCTTCTTTGGTACGTGTCAAAATGACCTGATTTAATTCATCAGCTTTTTCGGTCTCACGAACAACGAGTTGATAGGTTCGTCCGTTGTATTCAATATTACCAGTAGGAACCCGATCCATCTGAGACTGGATTGCTTGAGCCACTTGACCCCACGATAATTGATATTGCTGAAGCTTTTGGTTGTCAATATGAACACGTACTTCCTGATCGGGAAGACCATTGAATTTGACACTGGATACGCCGGAAATTGTATTAAGTTGATCTTTCCAGGTGTTGGTCAAATCATTTAGTTTATACAGGGGTGCAGATGAGTCGGCAGTCAGGGCATAAGAGCCGATAAATGAGCTGGTCAGCTTGTCATTTACAACAGGCACTTCAGCGCCTTGAGGAAGATCAGCTTGTGCATCCTGCACTTTTTTACGCATATTATCCCAAACCGTTTGAGGATCAATTCCATTTTTGGATTCGATTAAAATAGATGAGAATCCGTTCCCAGAGGTCGAATTAATCGTTTTAACACCTTCAACCTCCTTGATGCGTTTCTCCAGCTCTTTAGTTACGGTTTGTTCTACTTTTTGTGGCGAAGCACCGGGATAGACGGTTGTGACCGTAGCGTTCTGTATAGTCACGTCGGGCATTTCCTGCTGTGGTAACTGGAAAAAACCGAAAACCCCGACTGTAATCAGCATGACAAAAAACAGTAATGTAATTTTTCGTTTTTTTACGATGTACTCAATCATGGGCGTCCGCCTTCTTCCGACTGAATCGCATTTCCATCAAACAGATTTTCTGCCCCTTTAACGACAATACGTTCTCCTTCACGAAGCCCAGATACAATTTGCAATTGGTTTTCTACAACCTGATTGCCAAGCTCCACAGGGGTTCTAACCGCTTTTCCTTGAACATCTTTGAAAATAAAGGGCTTGCTTCCCGTATTGATGACCGCTTCTGCAGGAACAAGAATTCCATTCTTGTCTGTCACCTGATGCGCAGCTTTAATGACCTGGCCGGGTAACCAGTCTCGCTTTGGATTGGCAATGACAATCTCTACGTTAACTCTCCCTGTATCTGTGCTGGTTGAAGGATAGATGTTGGACACCGTACCTTGACGAGTTTCTTCGTAGAGCGCTACCTGTACCTGTTGTCCCTTTTTCCAATCCTTAATTTCACTGTCCGGTACGGGAAGTAGCACTTTGAGACGGTCAATGGAGCCTATGCGATAAACCGCTTGGCCTGACGCGACCAAATCGCCTGTATTCACGATTTTGTCTAAGATTACGCCGTTCACGGGAGAAGTTAAACGGGTGCGTGACAGTGCTAGCTCTGCCTGGTCCTTGGCGACAAGGGCTTTTTCGTAATTGGCACGCGCTTGTTTTTGGGAAGCCTCTGCTTGTTCGCTGGCTGCAAGAGCTTTAGTTTTACCTGCAATCGCATCCTGAAAGGAAGCTTGGACAGATTGATGCTCTTCGGCTGTGGCCCCTTCCAGCAAAAGAGATAAGGAAGCTTTCGCTTGCTCCAGATTTTGAAGAGCAGTGGTAGCGTTCAGGCGGGCGTTCTCGTTATCCGACGCGGTAGCTGCCCCCGCCTCAAACAGCTTTTGTGTCCGCTCGCTATCCGCCTTGGCTTTGTTATAGGCGCTTTGTGCCTTATCGACAGTGGTTTGAGCTTGCTGTTTTTCCTGAGCGCGCGCACCCTTGTTGACCTTGCTGACATTTGCACGAGCATTCGCAATACCAGCATCGGCAGATTGAATCGCAGAGTTAGCTGCCTGTAGGTTAGCCTGTGCGTTATCTATACCGGCTAGAGCTTCTTGGATCGAGGCCGTTGCCTGTGCAACCTGCAGCCTATAGTCAGCGTCATCTAGACGGGCAATGATTGTACCTTTTTGGACAAGAGTACCGGTCGTGATCTCAGCGCTAGTGACGGTACCGCCGTTTTGAAAGGCTAGTGTACGTTCCTCATAAGCCTGAAGGGTACCTGACAAGTCATAGGCGGTATGGAGTGGTGTGTTTTTGACGACTGTAGTGCGCACAACGGTCGGCTGTGCGGATGAACCTGAAGCAGCATCTTTTTTTCCGGTAGAGCATCCAGCGATGGCGAGGCTCAGTGATAAGGTGAGTATGATGATGGCCCGTTGTTTATTCATGATTATTATCCATCCTTCCAATAGGGTCATAAGTCTCTGTTAAACTTACTGGTTTAAAATGAACTCATAAGTTCATGTGTATTATAGTGCGCCAATATTGTATTCGTCAATTCACTGTTTTAGATTTTATGAATTAGTTGGCGGGATTTCGGAACTTTTGCCTTTATAATAAGTCTATTAACATAAGAGGATTTTTTTGTTTATTGGTAGAGTACATGTGCGGGTTAATCCGATTGAATACAAAGAAGATGGGAGCTATTATCCAAATGTTTTTAAGTAATAGAAAACAGAGCAAAGTGAAGGTAGATGGCAAAGGAATCGCTAAAAGATGGGCTGTATTAACGCTGGCAGGAGTATTATGGGTCGGTCCGGTTGCTGGAACTGGGGTTCTAATCCCGTTGAATAATTGGATATCTGCTCCAATCGCGAGTGCTGCCTCCGGTTCAACGGTAAAATTGAGTGAAGAGATTATTACTTCGGGCGCAACATTATTGAAATATCGTTTTAAAGGATCCAAGGGAACAGCGCTGGCTGATATCATTCGAGTAGACCTGCAAAATCCGTACGTAAAGCTGGATGTTATGACAGGGAAGAACGGACAGTTTACGACCCGCCAGAGCACAGGTGGTATGGCAAAAGAGACCGGTGCGGTTGCTGGAGTGAACGGGGATTATTTTAATACCTCTAGTGAGGGAGCACCGATCGGTGGACAGGTATCCAAGGGCGTGCTGATGTCTACACCCTCTGATTTAACAGGGATGTATGCCTTTGCTGTTACGAAGGATGGCTCGCCGATGGTTGAGCAATTTACTTTCGAAGGTACAGTAAAAGCTGGGGATGGGTCTTCCTTCTCCTTGGCAGGGATGAACAAGGCTTCGTACTCGCCAGAGACGAGTGGGAGCAGTTACAGTCACTCCAATGCTATGTATATTTATACATCTGCTTGGAAAGCGATTGAGCGACCTAAAAACAGTTCGACAACGCCTACAGAAATATTGGTACAAAATGGCGTGGTTACGCAAGTCTCCGAAAATGCTACATTGAATATGACTGTTCCGCAGGATGGCTATATTTTACGTACACACGGTAAAGCAGCTGATTATGCCAAAGCGCATTTGACCGTGGGCCAGACCGTAGAAACGAACTATCACCTTCGCGTCAAATCGACAGGGAGTGAAGTGGATCCTTCCAACCTTCAAATGATGATCGGTGGACATACCATATTAGTAAATGACGGACAGAAGACTTCGTTCTCCCGAAGTACAACAAGTATAGGCGGGACACGTGCACGTACGGCTTTGGGATATTCCCGTGACAAACGATACGCATATGTCATTGCCGTTGAGAAGAATGGGAACAGCGTTGGTGTATCCCTGAGCGAGCTGCAAACACTGATGAAGGATATCGGTGTCTGGAAGGGGATGAACCTCGATGGTGGCGGCTCTACCACAATGGTAACTCGTGATTTGGGAGATACGACAGCGGGGCTTACATTCAATACAGAATATGGTACAGAGCAACGTAGCATCGTAAATGGAGTGGGAGTATATACCACTGCTCCTAAAGGGACGCTCAAAGGCTTTACCATCAAGGGCAATAAAACGCTGCTGATTGGTCAGACCGGAAGCTACTCCTTCAAAGGCTACGACAACTACTACAATCCGTTTGATACATCGAAAGTACAAGTGACGTGGAAGTCCAGCAACCCTGCTGTTGTGTCCGTGAGCGGCGGTGTTGTGAAGGGGGCCCAACCGGGAACTGCTACCTTAACAGCATCCAGTGGTTCAGCCAGTGCGACAACCAAGGTCACCGTGCTTGGGGCAGATGAAATTTCATCACTTACTGCAGGAAGTGGGACAGGCTCGCTTACTGCAGGAGCAAAAATCGCAGTACCGATAACGGCCAAGACGAAAGATGGACAGAGTGTCAGCATTACATCAGATGCGCTCAAATGGGAGTTCATCGGCTTTAAGGGAAGCGTTAAGGACAATCAGCTTACGGTAAATACAGTGGATGCGGGCGTGAAAACAGGCTACGCCATTGGTCGCTACGATGGTTTCAGTGCAGTTGTCTTCCTGTCTGCTGGCGGGGCAAGTACAAATAACTGGGAAAACTTTGAAAATGTTTCGTATCCGGTTGATTTTACTTCAAATGCGGAAGGTGTTACCGGTACAGCGGCTGTTGTACAAGGGGATGGAGACCATGCCAATTCCAAAGTGCTGGAGCTAAGCTACGACATGACGAACGGCAGTGGTAAAATGTATGCTTACGCTCAATTAAACGGCACATCCGGCAAGACGCTGGAGCAGGCAGCTACATCCATCTCGATTGATGTCAAAGGAGATAAGAGTCTGAACTGGCTGCGTGCAGAGCTGGAAGATGCCCAAGGCAAAACTGCATATATTGATCTTGCCAAAGTGATCGACTGGAACGGCTGGAAAACGATTAACGCAGATATGAGCGGTTTGAATATTTCGTATCCGGCGAAGCTGAAACGTCTCTATGTGGTCAATGTAGCCGAAGGTCAGGATGAGCGTGCTAAGACAGGTAAGGTCGCTTTTGATAATATCTCTTTTAATACACCAGGAACAGTCGGCACAGAAGGACTTAAAAAGGGAACAGCTCAGATGACGATCGGTCAAAAATTGATGACGGTAAATGGAACGCCAACAACGATTGATGCAGCTCCAATGACTCGCAATGGGTCGACGTATGTTCCAATCAAGTATGTGCTGGACGCATTTGGCGGGCAAGCCAAATGGAATGCGGGCGATCAACGGATCACCATTATGCGCGGTGGTGTGCTGATGGATTTGACTGTAGGAAAAAAAGAACTGATTCTAAACGGAAAGCGTAAGAGCTCTGAAGTTGCACCTATTGTACTAGGAGGAAGGACTTTAGTCCCGTTAAGACTTGTGTCTGAACAGTTAGGAATGACTGTAAAATGGGAACAAGAAACGAAGACCATCACCCTCCAGTCATGATATGGTATGATATATACTTGAAATGCTAGGATTGGAGTAGAACATTTGTGGACTTTCAAGCCGATATCATAGACCGAGTCATTAAAAATGCCATCCAGGTGATGGAGAACAGCAAATATCAGATGTTCGAAATATTGGACACGGCCCGGACCGAGCTGGTCACGTTAAATCAAGAGCTCCAGAGCGTATTGAAGGAAACGGCAGAAACGATCGAAAAAGTGGACCAGCTGGAAATGAACTATCGGCGGTCCCGAATTCGGTTGACTGAGGTCAGTCGTGATTTCGTCCGCTACTCGGAAGAGGATATCAAGCAGGCTTATGAGAAGGCAACACAGCTTCAACTCGATGTGATGATTTTTCGCGAGAAGGAAATGTATCTCAAAGCCAGAAGAGATGATCTTCAAAAGCGGGCCAAAAGTGTCGAGGCTTCTGTCGAGCGGGCCGAAACTATTGGTTCGCAGATGGGGGTCGTGCTGGAATATTTATCGGGTGAATTGGGACAAGTGACGCGGATCATTGAATCGGCCAAAAATCGGCAGTTTATTGGTCTGAAAATTATTTTGGCTCAGGAAGAGGAGCGTAAGCGCATATCCCGTGAAATTCACGATGGACCTGCGCAACTCCTTGCGCATCTAGTGCTTAGGACGGAAATTGTGGAAAGAATGATCGCCAAGCAGGAATTTAAGATGGTTCAGGACGAAATAGTAGACTTGAAGAAACAAGTTCGCTCCAGTCTTGAGGAAATGCGAAAGGTCATTTTCAACTTGCGTCCCATGGCTCTGGATGACCTGGGGCTTATTCCGACGCTCCGGAAATATGTGCAGGATTTTGAAGAAAAAACAAAGATTAGAGCGCTTTTTGAAACAAGGGGCAAGGAACACCGTCTCTCTTCCGCGATGGAAGCAGCCATTTACCGTCTGATCCAGGAAGCTTTGACTAACGCTGCCAAGCATGCTTACCCTACCTATGTGCTTGTTGAGATTACCTACCAGGCACAGCTTGTAAAAATTGTTGTGCAGGATAATGGTCTGGGCTTTAAGCCAGAGCTTTTTCAGCAAAAAAGCAAAGACCATGGGCATTTTGGTCTGATTGGTATGCGGGAAAGGGTTGAACTGCTCGAGGGGAGAATGGAGATCGAATCAGCTGAGAATCAAGGCACCAAGATAGTGATTCATATCCCAACCAACGTGGAAAAGGGAAAGGAGTAACAACATGGAAAATCAGGAAATGAGTAATGCACCCATTAAAGTTCTCTTAGCGGACGACCATCAGTTGTTCCGTGAAGGACTTAAACGTATTTTGAATATGGAGGACGACATTGAGGTCATCGGAGAATGTGGCGATGGCATTCAAGTGTTGGAATTCTGCAACGTAGAGAAACCGGATATTGTTCTGATGGACATTAATATGCCAATTGAAAATGGTGTAGAGGCAACTGAAAAACTACGTGAGATGTTTCCGGACGTCAAAGTGATCATTTTATCCATTCATGATGATGAAAGCTATGTATTCGAGACGTTGCGCAAGGGGGCCAATGGCTATCTGTTAAAAGATATGGAGGCCGAATCCCTCATTAATGCTATTCGTTCAGTACATGAAGGATATGCATTTATTCATCCGAAGGTAACGGGTAAGCTTATTCAGCAGCTCCGTCGGATGACTTACCTGAATGAAACAGGGGCTATGGCGGAAGGTCATACTAAGGAAGCAGGCGTGAAGTTTGTCGCAGGTGAAAATAATCCACTGACCCGCCGTGAAGCAGAAGTGTTGCGTCTGATGGCTGAAGGCAAGAGCAATAAAATGATTGGTGAATATTTATTCATTAGTGAGAAAACAGTCAAAAACCATGTTAGTAGCATTTTGCAAAAGATGGAAGTTGATGACCGTACACAAGCAGTTATTAACTCCATCAAATATGGATGGGTTACGCTGTAAAGTGTAGTCTTTTCATGCATTAGACGATGCAGCTGCCTAGATATAAATGCTGTACCGCCTTTCTTTTAGAGCGAGATATCCGCTCGTATGGAAGTCCAGTACATAACCGTGACACCTCTTCCTGTTATACGGCATATATTGTCGCTATAGGAGGAGGTGGAACCCTCGTGACGGCTCACTTGGTTTGGATATTGCTTATATACGGTGTGGGAGCTGCAGTCGTGCATCTCATGTATATACGACAGGCGGTTCAGGCTTATCACAATGGCGAAGATGCACACACGACATCGCTGGATCATCGTGCGACTCGCTACATTGTGATTACATCCAATGATGGAGATCGTGTGGAATGGGTGATGCGTTCATTGAGTATCCTTGCCTGGCTACACCGAAGGCCGCTACATGTAACGGTACTGGATGATGAATCTATAGACGATACGCTACCGATTCTGACCCGGCTGGTGCGCTATAGTCATATGGATGTTTCAGTCATCTCATGTCGTTTTTCACCGGGGAACCCGGTTTTGCCGAAGTCAGGCGGTGAAAAACAGGTTGTTATTGATCTTAGAACAGCAAACCCGTTGGCGGGCGCCCCACTTGTTCCTTAGTGACAGGGATCTGTGGACATCGTGGTTAAAATCAGATATAAATATTTATAGACAGTTGCATATGCAAGACAATAGGGATTTCGTTGAAATCTGTTTGATGTGAAGCACACTTCAGGCTAACAGCCATGGAAGTGTGCTTTTTTGCTGTTTTCTGGGGTGATAAGCACTAGGAAAAATGAATGAAAGGAGAGATTGAACATGAAAATTGCAGTATATGCAGTCAGGTATAAAGGGAAATGGAATCTCCGATTATCTGTGGATATTCGAGTAGATATGACATGGTGGTTGCGCCAAGTTAAGGACCAGGAGAATGCTGTCGAAAGGTGGGTGTTATTAGGAGACGAGCTTCCCTTGTCTTGGGGAGTAAGCCTTTGTGGAAGATTTAAGGGATTAGCAGAAATGGAGCGGTGGGGGGATCGGCAATGGTGGGCTTATATTCTTTCACAGCTAAAGAATGAACTGGTTCTTGAGTCTTCTAATGGAGAACGAATCTTATCTGGAGGAGTAGAAAATATAAGCATTTGGGACCGTCAACAAGGGTGGGTTTCTCGCACTAAACATGGGAATGAGGGACGGGAAACAATAGGAACTGTACGTTCTATTCAAAACAGGAAGCTCGCTACGGGAGTAGATGGATTGGATATGGAAGGTTTAACAGGACAAGCGAACGAGCTGACTCATTTGTTGGCAGGACGCCAGTTGCTCGTACCTGAAGCTGAAGCACTGCTAGCAGAGGCAGCCCCGGATTTGGAGCCTACTTGGCTTTCAGCTGCGCAACTTGCATATCTGCAAGGCCGACTCAGCTTTGCTGCTGGTCTGGCTCCAGCACCACGCGCGCGCTGGTCTGCCGCGCGTAGGCATGACCTCCGCTGCAACCGTTGTGGCAGCGGAAAGGTGCACCGCACAAGCTGCGCGTCGTGCGGCTGTAAGGCGTGCGCCTACTGCGAGACATGTCTCACACTTGGGCGCAGCCGTGAGTGCTCGCTGCTGCTTCGCGGTACAGCGAAACCTGCCATGCCGCGCGTGGCAGAGGTAGCGCCGGCGGCGAATCTCGACCGCTGGGGGCTGAGTCCTGCACAACGTGCTGCCGCCGAAGTAGCGCTGCGCTTTTTGGCTGCACCACCCCGCAGGGTGCGAAAATGCTCCCGCTCGGAAGGCCAATGGCAACGAGCGCGTGAATTATTCCGGCGCAGCATGCGTGTGCGCCAGGAATTAGGTGCTGCCGCTCCGCATGGCAGCACTCTTGCCGGCTACAAGCAGTCCTCGCCCAGATCTGGCGAGTGTGCTTGGGGGATTGCTGGCCGGCAAGTACCCGATTCTGCGGCCGAACGTTTTCTGCTCTGGGCCGTGACTGGCGCGGGCAAGACGGAAATGATGTTTCCGCTTTTACAGCATGTGTTGGAGCGCGGAGGGACAGCGCTTGTAGCAACACCGCGCCGTGATGTGGTTTTGGAGTTGGCACCTCGTTTGGCAGTAGCCTTTCCCCAGGTTAGCATGGTGACGCTTTATGGAGGGAGTGCAGAACGGTGGCAAAGGGGACAACTGACACTAGCAACAACACATCAGCTGTTGCGTTATCGCCAGGCCTTTGATTTGGTTGTAATTGACGAGATTGATGCATTTCCTTATCACAATGATCCAATGCTTGCCTTCGCTGCCCAAGCAGTATGCAAGCAGGAAGGGAAATTTATTTTTTTGTCTGCGACGCCGCCGCGTCCTTTGCAGAAAGAGGCTGCACGTGGTCAACTGCCACATGCCAAGGTTCCCGTTCGTTTTCATCGTCATCCCCTACCTGTCCCCATTCGTTTGGGGACTGCTTCAGTGCATCATTGGCTGCAAAAAGGCCAGCTTCCTGCTTCATTTATTCAGCACCTATACATATCCATTCAACGAGGGGCGCAGGTCTTTCTGTTTGTGACACGAATCTCACATATTCAAGGTCTTGTGGAATTGCTGATTAGACAATTGCCTGATATACCTATTGCCGGCACTTCATCGCAGGATGAAGAACGAACCGCTAAGGTGCGTTTGTTTCGAGCTACTGAAATACGTGTGCTGGTCACAACCACTATTTTGGAGCGGGGTGTGACTGTTCCACGAAGTGATGTGTATATACTAGACGCGGACAGCAGTCTTTTTGATGAAGCATCCCTTGTCCAAATGGCTGGTCGCGCGGGAAGATCTAAGGATGATCCATGTGGTAGTGTTATTTTTATATCCCCTCAATGGACTAGCGGTCAAAAGAGAGCGATTAAGCAGATTAAACGCATGAATGCACTGGCTCGGAAAAAAGGATATCTAAAAGTGATGAAGCACTAAATCCATTAAATAAAAAAAGTTTTTTTGGAAATGTGAAACCTGAAACAATGTTGGTACGTAAACTACCAGGAAAGGTGCATTTTGGTATGGGGATGATTCCAAGAACCCGTCTGTTTTTGAATTGGTTATTCCATCGCCAGTCGCAAACATGTGTTGCTTGTGGCAAGCTCGCAGGTCATTTTTCCGAATTTACTGGGCTTTGTACTCATTGTTCGATGCAAATTCCTTGGATTTACAACATTCGTTGTGTACATTGTGGACGTCCGACGTTTTGTCCGGATTGCGTCAGGCCTGACCGATTAGCGCGTTACTATATATGCAATCGGAGTGCGATCAGCTATACGCCGATGGTGAGAGAATGGATTGGGCAGTTCAAATATCGTGGCAATGAAAAGTTTGGTCCCCTGCTGGGCGAAGTCATGAACCGAGCCTATCAGGCGATGAGGCATGAATTTGCAGATCATAATAGTACTCGTTTCAAGCGATCTTTGTGGGATGTAGATATAGTGACCTGTGTCCCGGTAAGTGAAAAGAGGCTGACGGAGCGAGGTTTCAATCAGGCCCAAATTTTGGCGGAAAAGATTGCTAAGCAAAATAAGCTCCCCTTCCTTTCTTTGCTTGTTCGCCCACAAGATACAGGCAAACAAAGCTTTAAATCAAAAAATGAACGCATGAATACAATGAATAATGCATTTTCCGTTATCCCCAATATGGTGAATTTGATGGATTCTTTTATTTTAAAAGCTGGATCTCAACGTGCTATGGAGCATAGGCATTCCGTTACAATTTTGCTTGTAGATGATATTTATACAACGGGGAGTACATTGCAGGCGTGTGCACGTGTTTTGAGAGAAAAGGCATTAGAACAAGGAGTACATTTGGCTATCTTTTGTCTGACCTTAGCGAGATCATGAGTCTGAATTTCTATTATATTCCATAATTTTGTGCTTGAAACTATGAAAAGAAGGTTATAATTCTTTTGAAAGAAGGATTAAATGATAGAGCATAAGCCTTTTAATCCGTACAATCAGCAGAATTTGACAACAAGCTAGAGAGAGATATATAATAAAAATATAGACACGAACAAAAAGTTAGGAAGTGAGGGATGAAATCAGAATATTTCAATTTAGAGGTTGATTTTTTTGGAAAAGAGGAGTACAATTTCTTTCTGTTGATAGCTAACATGATTGGTAATAAGTGATTAGCTAACGACAAAAGAGCGGACATTGGGAGTGTCTCGCTCAGTAGTAAAGCAGTTAATTAAAATTTAAAGTTAAAAAGAGGAGAGAACAAAATCATGAAAAACGTAATGAAAAAAGTAGCAGTTTCTGGCATGTTGGCAGTTAGTTTAGGCGCAGTATCTTTGTTGAGCCCACTTGCTACAGGTAGTGTATCTGCACAATCTAGTTCCGATTATGAAAAACAACAATTGGAAGACCAAATCATGAGAGAACAACAAGAAGCAGCACAAAAAGCATTTGAAGCTAAATTCTTTAAAACTGAAACTACTGAGAACGCAGCACCTGCTCAATCGACAACAGAGAACAACAACCAAACAACAACTACAAAACCAGCAACAACTACAACTGAAACACCAGCAACAACTGTAAAAACAATCACTGTTAATGTTCAAGAAGGCGACACACTGGCTTCTATTGCTGAAAAATACGGTGTAACTGTTGAAGAACTGGTTAAAATCAACAACCTGGTAAAAGTCGGTCAAGAACTGCAAGTACCACAAACAAATACAAATAAATAATTAACATTATAAACTGTTTTATAAAATGTATTTATTAAACCAAGCGTTTGACTATAGTATACGGGAAGGCCTCTATTAAAACAATGCTTTTTTGAATAATTATTTGTAAAATTGTTTGTTTTTTTGGGCTGCAAATTTCCAATGGTACATCTTGCTTAATTTCAGATAGGTTATAAGTTGAAATGATGTTAGGTGTATGAGATTTATGAATACCCACACTCCATGTGCGGAGCATTCGTATGGACGCCGATCCCCCGGATTTATAGCATTTTCTTGATGCATCGGGGCACAGGTGAACATGAATTCTTCTGAGGATTGTTTCGCCCGGTTTTTCCCTCATTTTATTTCTACATTTTAACCATATTCATATATAGCTATTTAATGATAATGAAGCGCTATTCCCGAGAATAACAGGAATGGCGCTTATTTTATTTTTTTATCTAAAGTACGGAGGGATGTTTGACGATAAATACTCACATGTAATAGGCTGGATTAGAAGGACTTATTTGCCTCTACACTTTATATTGTTGCATATTAATGTGCTAGAGTTGGGAAAGATTTTACCCGTTTAATCTTCCTCTCTTATAACTTTTACTATGATAACGAACGAAATGTAGAATTGTGTTAAAACTAAAAAAAAATTTGGAATATTTGCTAGACGAGGCTCTTCACTATAAGTTAATGTAAGGATAATAGTAATTAAAGACCGGAACTTGGAAAGGGGCGCTACAGAGGATGAATTTGGATAACTGTCCTCGCTGTGGAAAGTTGTTTGTTAAGAATGTTAGAGGGATTTGCCAGAACTGTATTAAAGAAATTGAGGTTGAATACGAGCACTGTGTCAAACATATACGTGAAAATAAAGGTATTCATATGCATGAGCTTTCGGAAGCTACAGGTGTCTCTGTTAAACAAATCACGACATTTATACGTGAGGGACGTATTTCCATTGCTAATGCGCCCAATATGACGTATCCTTGCGAGGTATGCGGGATACCGATTCGTGATGGGCATATGTGCGATTCTTGTCGAACACGTCTGACTAAAGACCTGAATCAGGCCATACGCGAAAGTAGTAATCAGGATCAAAGTAATAATATGGGCTCAGGTACCTACAGCGCGATGGATAAACTTCGTGGAAACTAGTACAGGGGAATTAAATACGCATTCAGCTATTCAAAAAGTTTCAAATACCGCCGATAATCTTTATAGAGCTTATCGGTTTTTTTATTTTAGCAACCATGCACAAAATAAAGAAGTAAGGCATAATACGAACCATGTTCGACGCTATGTCGTCTGATACATTCTGACCATATCAAATAACTAAGGAAGGTGGAAGTTATGAAAATTAACGAGACCAACCGCATCGGAGCTATTAATCCATATCAGCGAAATATTGAAACAGGACGCCAGGAGGAGCAAAAGAAATCCCGCCGTAAGGACGAGGTTTCCATTTCTCCAGAAGCAATGGAAATGCTGAACCGCAGCAGTGATGCAGACCGCGTTAAGAAAATTCAGGAGCTTAAGCAGCAAGTAGCATCTGGAACCTATCGTGTGGATGCTGATAAAATTGCAGAGAAGCTGTTACCTTTCTTTAAGCAGTCTTCCGAAAGCTAGGTGAAGGATATGCCTTTAGAGCGTTTGATTGGTGTGCTGGAGCAGCTAGATCAAAAGCATCTTATTTTATTAGAACTGGCGAAAAGTAAAAAAAAGATTGTCATGGAAAATGATATGGATAGTCTGGTACAGCATTTGAACCAGGAATCCAGACTCCTTAAACAAGTAGAACAGTTGGAAGAAGCTCGTATGGAGGTTTCGTATGAGCTTCTTCGTGAACGTGGTATTAAGTCTCAGCTTAATTTGACTATAACCGAGCTGGCACGCCTTGTCTTTGATCCAGAAGATAAGAACAAACTCCTCAGTGTCCAGAGCCGCTTATCCCACACTCTTTCAGAATTAAAGGAAATTAATGAAATCAATCAAAAACTCATCGAGCAATCGTTGGTGTTTATTGATTACTCTTTGGATCTACTTGTAGGACGTCCTAATCAGGAAATGACTTATATGCATCCTGATCAGAAGAGTAATCAACACGCACGACCTGGATTGTTCGACACTAAGGCTTGAGCCGAGGAGGAAAATAGAGTGCCATCCACATTTCATTCCATAGAAACAGCTAAAAGAAGTCTTTTTACACAAACGGCAGCTTTAAATACAACAGGACACAACATAGCTAACGCTAACACGGAAGGCTACACACGGCAGACGGTCAAAATGAAGGCTTCCATCCCCATGGAGGCTTACGGTATTAACCGTTCTAATGTACCTGGTCAATTGGGAACAGGTGTTGAATTTGACGCTATTGAACGTATTCGCGAAAAGTTCTTGGATAGCCAGTATCGCGGAGAAAATACCGAACTGGGTAGTTGGACAATCCGTAGTAATACGCTTGATAAACTACAACAGATTATGAATGAACCGTCCGATACAGGGATTCGGAAAGTTCTAGATAACTTTTATAAATCTTGGTCTGACTTAAGTAAAGACCCAGAAAGTGTGACTGCACGAACTATTGTTAAAGAAAATGCACTTGCTTTGACTGATGCAATGAATCATATGAGTAAACAGTTGAATAATTTATCTGCGGACTTAACTTCTAATGTGGAGGCTAAGTCTAGTGAGCTACAAAGTTATGTGAATTCCATAGCTGATCTGAACCAATCGATTACTAAAATTGAAGGCTTAGGGGATAACGCTAACGATCTACGTGACCAACGTGATTTGATTGTCGATAAAATTTCAAAAATCGTTAATGTAACGGTGACTGATACCGATCAAGGCTACAACGTTAATATGGGTGGTCAAGCATTAGTAACTGGATTTGAACCGACTACCGGAATTAACGGCGCTTTTTTACAAGCAGCTTTTGCCTCTAATGATTTACAAGGTGGCGAAGTGCATGGAATGATTTTCTCAAGGGACCGATTTGTAGCTGATTACACAGCTCAAATGGATAACCTCGCCAACACATTGGCGACAGGTAATATTACTGTAACACTACCTAAAGGCTCAGTTTTGCCAGAAGGTACAGTGCTGAATGGAGTGACTTACACTGGGACCAGCCGAACACTCCAATCGGATTTAACAGTTACAGTTAAAGGTCTTAATGGTTTGCATCAACTGGGTTATACCCAAGAAGATAAAGATGCTAACGGTAATATGGTTGCAGGTAAACCTTTTTTTGTAACTTCAAATAATGGTGGGACAATAACAGCAGGCAATATCACGTTAAATACTGCTATAGTAGATAATCCTAACGCTATTGCAGCATCCCTTCGGGTAACAGGCACTGCTCCTACTGAGGAATTGGTTAAGGGTAATAATACATTGGCATCCTTGATGTCCAATTTGAAATTAAGCAATTTCACTTCAGTTTCTACGGGGAATACAGCTACTATTGATAGCTTCTTCAGTTCTATGGTTGGTCAGTTGGGGATAGAGGCTCAAGAGGCTACAAGACAGACACAAAACTCGACAGCTCTCGTATCTCAAGTAGAAACTATGCGCCAATCTGTGAGCGGTGTTTCACTGGATGAAGAAATGTCCAATATGATTAAGTTTCAGCATGCCTACAGTGCCGCTGCTCGGTTTATGACCACATTCGATCAATTATTAGATAAATTAATTAACTCCACAGGTGTAGTGGGAAGATAAGAATGGGGATTAAATATCTGATGTTTATATACATAGGATATTTAATTACGGAGGGATATAACGATGCGAGTTACTAACAATATGCTAAGCTCACAGCTTTTGCTTAATTTAAATCGAAACTCTGAACGTATGAATAATACGCAGAACCAGATGTCGACTGGACGTAAGTTGAACAAACCCTCTGATGATCCTGTGGGCATTACGTATTCCTTAAGGTACCGATCTGAACTGTCTTCAAATGAACAATACCAACGGAATGTGGATAGTGCAGTGTCTTGGCTTGACTTTAATGATACGGTTATGGATCAGGCTGGCCAAATTATGCAAAGAGTACGTGAACTTACAGTACAGGCCTCTACGGGGACTAATCCACAATCTGCGTTGGACAGCATTAACAAAGAAATTGGTCAGCTTAAGGAACAAATGATTGATGTTCTGAACAGTCAATTAAACGGAAAATATATATTCAATGGTCAGACTTATGACAAGAAGCCTTATGACCTCCCATTGAACGCTGATAATACGCATGATACGTCTGGAGCAGCATCAATAGTTACGGATACTGGGAATGTTAACTTTATAGTGGGCGAGAATGTAGCATTGCCAATTAATGTTACTGGTAACGAAGTCGTAGGAACAAGCGCGGATGCCGATAATTTATTTACAATTTTTAATCAGCTATCTTCAGCTTTGGCAAGTGGTGATATTAAAACAAGTGGGGATCAACTAGCTAATATTGATTCGCGTGTGGATAAAATGCTGAAAGTACGGTCGGAAATGGGGGCTAAATCCAACCGTGTGGAGTTAATGCAGAACCGCTTGAGTGATTTGGAAGTAAACTTAACGGACTTGCAATCTAAAACGGAAGATGCGGATTACGCTGAGCTTTTAATGAATTCTAAGATCCAAGAGAATATTTACAATGCTTCTTTGTCAGCGGGAGCGAAAATCATATCCGCATCATTAGTTGATTTCTTAAGATAGTCTAAGGAGGGGGAGAGATGGCCATCATTCCTACACTTCAGATCCGACAAACTCCGGCTATCCTGCATATTGACGCAGACCCAGGGCAGTATTCGATTCGACAGCCTTCGGCTGATATGGAATTAAAGACACGACGAGCTCAACTGGAAATTCACCAGTACCAGCCACAGCTGACCATAGATCAAAGTGCGGCCTTCTCTGCCTATAATGGTGGCAATTACCTTGAGATGAATAATCGAATTTATTCAGGGTTGCCGCAGATATTTTTACAAGCTATTGCGCATAAAGTGGAGCAAGGCAACCGAATGGCGGCGATTCACATCCCTGGGAATACTGTAGCCAATGTTTATGGAGAGGATACAGAAACGCATGTGCTTCCTGAATTTAGGGGTCCGGCATCTATGGATAATGTCGATATTCATGTTGAAACGCATGCACCTGATATTACATATACACCTGCTGTATCGGAAATGCATGTGACCGTTAATCGTCCAGAGATTGAGTATACTCGGGGGAAACTGGAGATTTATATGCAGCAGTATCCATCTGTGGCCTATATTCCGCCTGAAATTGATGTCATGATGTAAAATAAGTTAAGGTTATAGAGGTTATTCAAGCCATCTATAGCCTTTTTTTAATAAAAGGTACGTATAGTGATCTGATTAAATATTGGAGGAATATTAGTGATTATATCCACATCTATTTGGGGTGACCTTGAAGTTAATGAAAAAGAAATATATCGTTTTGAAAAAGGAATTCCGGGATTTGAGGAGACGACTGAATTTGTGTTGCTTGATCAAGATGAGGCACCCTTTTACTATCTCCAGTCCCTTCAGCAGAAAGAACTCTCTTTTGTTGTAGTGGATCCTTTTATTTTTTATCCTGATTATGAATTTGAGCTCCCTGATAGCGAAGCAGAAGAACTGAAGATTGAATCTAATTTAGTCGTTCGCAGCATACTAACATTACAGGAGCAGGTGGAAAACTCAACGATTAATCTGTTGGCACCTCTAGTGTTCAATCCCGATAATAGGCAAGCCAAGCAGGTTGTTTTGCACCAGTCTCAGTATCAGACCAAGCATTCACTGCAACCCGTTAAGGAAGACAAAACCGTCCGTTCAAAGGAAGGTGAATAAGCATGCTGGTACTTTCGCGTAAGAAAGGCGAATCTGTTATTATTCAGGATCACATTGAGGTCACGGTGCTCGGAGTAGAAGGAGATACTGTCCGTATAGGAATTTCAGCACCCAAACAGATGGACATCTTTCGCAAAGAAATCTATTTATCCATTCAAGAGTCCAATCGTGAATCTGCTGCCCATACGCAGTCAAATTTAGATGCTTTACGCAAGATGATAAATAAAAATAACGAAAAATAAAAAAAATCCTAAAATGCTATTAAAAGTTCGACGAGAATGTCGATATATATAGTACAAGCTATTGCGGAGGGGCGGCCGACTTCAACGGATAGCTGTAAACAATAAACCACATGGATGTGGGACATTTACCTTCAGGGAGGAAATTTAAAATGATTATCAATCACAATATCGCTGCAATGAACACGCACCGTCAATTGAATGCAAACACTACTAACACAAACAAAGCGATCGAAAAGCTGTCTTCTGGTCTTCGTATCAACCGTGCTGGTGACGATGCTGCTGGTTTGGCAATTTCCGAAAAAATGCGTGGTCAAATCCGTGGTTTGGATATGGCTTCCAAAAATGCTCAAGATGGCATTTCTTTGATCCAAACAGCTGAAGGCGCACTGAACGAAACACACAGCATCCTGCAACGTGTTCGTGAACTGGCTGTACAATCTGCGAATGATACGAATACTGATGACGACCGCGCTGAGCTTCAAAAAGAAGTAGTTGAGTTGACTAAAGAAGTGACTCGTATCTCCACTGATACTGAGTTCAATACTAAAAAATTGCTGAATGGCGATATCAGTGGTGCGGTATTCCACATTGGTGCTAATACAAATCAATCAATTTCTTTGGCTATTGGTAATATGAGTGCTGCATCATTGGGTATTTCTGCTGTTTCTATCTCCAGTCAAACAGGTGCTAACGCTGCAATTTCAACTTTGGATGCGGCTATTAAATCGGTATCTTCCGAGCGTGCTAAACTGGGTGCAAACCAAAACCGTTTGGAGCACACAATCAACAACCTGGGAACCACCTCTGAGAACCTGTCTGCTGCTGAATCCCGTGTTCGTGACGTAGACATGGCTAAAGAAATGATGAACCAAACAAAAAACAACATTCTTGCTCAAGCTTCCCAAGCTATGTTGGCCCAAGCAAACCAACAACCGCAAGCTGTTCTTCAATTGCTTCGTTAATCATTTTTCTTATAAAACTGCTGAGATCTTTCTCAGTAGTTTTTTTTGTGTTTATATTTTACATATAAGGAATCATATTCGTCCTCATATTTTATCAGTCTAGTCTAACTTATGATTATAAAGTAGCCGATATATATACTAAACTGATTCGTAAATGCGAAATGAAAGGAATACATGATGAAAACCATCGCTTTATGTATGATTGTGAAAAATGAGCAAGAGTACCTTAGAAGATGCCTCGATAGCGTAAAGGATAAAGTAAACCAGATAGTAATTGTAGATACAGGTTCAACAGATGAAACTGTTAATATCGCTAAAGAATATACTAATGAAGTATACCATATGGATTGGACTAATAATTTTGCAGCTGCCAGAAATGAGTCCATTAAATATGCCACTACAGAATATATTTTAGTGCTAGACGCAGACGAGTACTTAGAAGAATCTGCTGATTTACAAAAAGAAATCGCTTCAGGTGCAGACTACTATTTCACAAAAATACACAATATTATGTCATTTGATCGTGCCTTAAATCATTTAGCTATCCGAATTTTTTCGAATAATAAAGAACTATATTATCAGAACCGTCTTCACGAACATTTGAATATTATGGACGAAGGAATAGATTTTAAAAGCGGACAAGCTGGGCTTATTATTATGCACACTGGCTATACAGATGAGATGATGGAGGGAAGGGAAAAAGCCAAAAGAAATCTCCCCCTAATGCTGAAGGAAGTTGAAGAAAATCCGACGGTGTACAACCTATTTAATATGGGTAGAACTTACATGTGGGTTGGTAAATATGAAAAAGCAATCCCCTTCCTACAGAGGGCTTATCCGATGAGTAAAAACTTAACAATTGCTCCGGATTTAGTTATAACTTTATGTCGTAGCTTAGGGGAAATGAAGAGATACGATGAAGCTCTACAAATTCTACAAGAAGCAACGATTGTTTATCCGAATGAAGTAGACTTACTTCACCTACAAGGACTTTATTTTATGGAAATCGGGTACTACAGAGATGCGATAGTGACGATGACTAAATGCCTTGAAATTGGCGATCAAGGTATCACATTCACAGAAGGAAATGGCAGCTATATTGCACATTTCAGACTCGCTGAATGGTATGAATCACGCAACGATTTGGTGAAGAGCTATGAACATATTTTAGAAGCATTCAAACTGAAAAATGATTTTGTACCGGTTATGGGGAAATATTTTAGAATTTTAGAGAAAGCAAATGTTCCATTAGAAGAAGTATTCCTAAGTACAAACCAGTTGTATCCGATATCAAATAGTGGACAGCTAGAAAAAATGTTAGAAGTGATGTATCAGCTGAGACATCCTCTATTGCAAAGATATCTGACAGAGTATAACGTGACTATTCAAGATAATGTAATGGCTGTTGCACGGCAATACGCCAGGGATTACGATGCAGCGCAAGCCTTATGGTTGGAAATCATGGATGTTGATAAGCAAAACGGAGAGGACATCTTATTATTATCTATTATCCTCAAAAATGAAACTCTATTTGGAAGGGCCAAAACACTACTTAATCTAAGTCAAAAGGAACAAAAAAATCTATATAAAATCATAGTGAATGAACCTTCAGGAGATGTTAAGTTAACACCCCATCTAGAGAATATATTAGAGAGGGCAATAATACACCTAATTCGATTACAGGAGTTTGATATATTTGAAAAGATACTCGATTATTTGTGGCAAGGTGGCGTTGATGCAAAAGTTAAAGCTTGTGAGCATCTTGTGTCCTATGGCTTCAGCGAGATAGCTATCGATCTATTAGTTAAACTTTTTGAACAATATCCAAGGAATGTAAGGGTTGTTGAATTATTAGGTGATGTCTGTCTCAGTTCTGAATATTTGCAAGATGCTCAGCTTTTTTATGCTAAATTGCTAGATCTCTGTCCTGATTATAGCTCATATGAAAGGGCATATGCATTATCGGAAAAGACTGGTGATAAAATGGATGTTTATAAAATCAAAGAGAGCATTAAATTGAGATTTCCCCTTTCTCGTAGTTACTAGATTAGAATATTGGAAAAAGCGATCATGAAGGACCTTCATTGGAAAGGTTTAAATATTTCGGATTTATGGTGAATTTTTGAGAATTCCAAAAATAAGTAGGAATGAGGAAAAATAAATGAAAAAGAAAAAAGTGCTTGTTGGAAGTCCTATCCGGCAAAATCCATCTATACTAAAAGAATTTCTTGAATCACTTAGGGAACTTGAACAGGAAACAATCGAGCTTAGTTATCTCTTTATTGACGATAACGACAATCCTTTATCCAGTAAAATCCTTTTGGAATTTTCTGAATCTACAGCTAATGTAATGATCCATAAAAACAGTAGCACGGATTATTATTTTCGTAATGAAATCACACATTCTTGGGACGAGCAATTAATATGGAAGGTGGCGCAACTCAAGGATATTATTATTCAAATAGCACTAGAATATAATTATGATTACTTATTTTTTGTAGATTCTGATATTGTGCTTCATCCTCGCACAATTGAACAATTAAAAAATACAGAAAAAGAAATAGTATCAGAAATTTTTTGGACAAAGTGGCATCCTGATTCTCCGGAACTCCCGCAGGTTTGGTTGACTGATCAATATAATATGTCGTACAAAAACCGTAGTGAGCAACTTTCCCAAGAAGAGATAGCGAAAAGAGAATCTGAATTTATTAGAAAGCTGAGAGTACCTGGCGTTTACGAAGTTGGGGGATTAGGAGCCTGTACACTTATAAGTAAGTCAGCTATTGAAAAGGGTGTGAATTTTAAAGAAATCAAAAATGTTTCTTTTTGGGGTGAAGATCGACATTTTTGCATTAGAGCATCTGCATTAGGAATCTCACTTTTCGTAGATACACATTTCCCTGCGTTTCATATATACCGAGAAGAGGATTTACAGAAGGTCGAAAAATTTAAAACAAGAGCTTTTAATGAAGGTGTTTTTTTCACAGTTAAAAATGGGATAGAATTGCTAGGCTCTTTTCATTATAAGAAAGGCTATCATCCTGATTGGAAAAAAAGTTTCACAAAAGAATACGGAGATTTGCTATCTAAGAAAATGGAAGATGAATTGAATGAGAATATTAAGAAAAAAGTAATTGTCAAAGCAACTGTATCAAATTTTAGGATTGATAGTAATCAAAGTAGTGAAATTGGAATACTCAATGTAAAATTTGATCTTATAAATGATGGCATAAGTAATGGAGAACCTTTTCATGATAAATTTAGGGGAGAAACTACATTGCTTTTACAAAATAATAAATGGTTAATTGATAGTTTAGAAATTGTTTAAGGAGATGAAAAACTAATTGATTAGCGTGATAATGCCTGTATATAATTCTGCACCGTATTTAAAAGAATCAATTCAAAGTGTCTTGAATCAATCTGAGCAGGATTTTGAACTGATTGTTATTAATGATGGATCAACTGATGCTAGTGAAAATATAATTTTGAATTTTAATGACCCTAGAATTAGATACTTTAAACAAAAAAATCTAGGTGCAGCAAATGCAAGGAATAAAGCGCTTGAGATGGCGAGAGGGGACTACATTGCTTTTCAGGATTCAGATGATATATCTATGCCCAACCGTTTTAGTTCCTTAAAGGAGCAATTTAAGAAAGGTGTGGGTATTGTTCATTCTGATATGATGTTAATTGATCAAAATAATTACCCTATTGGATATTGGCATGCCAGGAATATTGATAAAAGTAACCTAAACAGGTTTTTTTTAAAGATTGGGACTCCTATAAATGGTGGGAGTGTAATGTTCAGGAGACAGCTAGTTGGCGATTTGAAATATGATTTAAGTTTACAGATAGGAGAAGATACAAATTTTATTTATGAATTATTAAAAATTTGCGAATCTTCTATCCATATTCCCGAGCCTCTTTACATTTACAGAAAGCATCTAACTAATACTACTAATCAAGGAAATTATGATGTTTTGTATTTGCATGTCCAAAAATTCATTCAAAATCATGACATCAAAGAACTGGTTCCTGAAGTAGAATGGAATAGAAATGATGATAATGAGAATGAAGCAACAGCTTCGGCCATCCTAGCGCTTTTATTATTTAATAGAGGAATGTATATTGATGGAGAAAAGCATATTTTAAGTGCAATTAACCGAAGCGAGAATTTAAAGTCTAAACATTTAATATATGCCATTGCGAAATTAATTAATGGAAAACCAGATGAAGCCTTAGAGTATTTATATGCAGTTGATAAGAAAAACCATCTGGTAGAGAATTATATCGGCGAAGCGCTAGTTTATTTGGGGGAAATAGAATTAGCTTACCATCACTTTTTGTCTGCTCTAAATATAAAGCCAGATTATATTGAACCAATTGATAACTTGAAAGCTATATCATCTAGGAATTCATTTAATATGCTTGACAGAAATTGGATAAAATTTTAGAAGTGGTTAAGATGCATGGTGCATACATTGGCGACAATAAACTATTAATTTCTACAGTTTGGAAGGGCATGCTTTATACTTATGGAGATGATTTTAGCTTGACTCCTAATTTATTGATTAATGGTGTATTCGATGTACCGTTGACTAATTTTTTTAATAAAAAATTTGCATCAAGGTAATACTTTTATTGATGCTGGCGCAAACATCGGTTATTTCAGTGTTCTAGCTGGGTATTTAGTCGGAACATCAGGAAGAGTCTTATCCTATGAAGTTAATCCTAAAGTCCATAAACTTTTATTGGATAATATTTCTGTAAATAATTTACATACACATGTAAAGTGTCTCAATAAAGGAGTCTACTCTTCATATGGAGAAATTCTATTTTATATGTCTAAACGCTTTAATGGTAATGGGTCTTTAATTGAACAAAATGGAGAATACTTCAATATATTCAAAAATGATGAAATAGAAAAAGTAATGGCGGAAACAGAACCATTGAGTATGCGGATTGAAGACATTGGATTTGTTAATATACTGAAAATTGATATAGAAGGAGCAGAGTATCAAGCGTTTTTAGGCTTGGAAAATAATTTAAAGAACAAAATGATAGGAAGTATTGTATTTGAGCTAAATAAACTAAGAATAGGCGAAGAGTGGTATGACTTTTACGAATTTTTGAATAAACTTCGTATGATTTATGGCTGGGAATTTTATACTTTATCAGTAGATGGTGACCTTGTTTTATCAGATTTAAAAGAGTTATTTACTTTAGATTTCGTGGAAAATGTAGTAATGGTGCTTAAATAAGTTAATTGTAAAATTACCTCCAATCATCTATATAGGTATAAAGCGATCTCCATCTGTTAAAGATATATTCACATATTTTCAAACAAAGGAGAAATCATTATCTCTCTGATTGTCATATTACCCAATCATGCTACAGTCGGTGACTACTTAACCAACATCGGAATGTCAATGCATTATTGAATGATGATGAGTACATCGTGAGGTGAAAATGACTGCTACAACGAAATGTTTCCGTACGAAAGCTGTCGAGCTGCTGAATAAAGTTAACGCCATCGTGCGACACTGAATTGCTTCTCTGTATGAGGAAAAGGGAATGGAAAAAAGTGAAATACGAATCAACTCGTAGAGTTTCCTTGAGTTCGAACGAAAGAGCTTCTATTTGTTATTATTAATGTCACCATTATCAAACCTATGCTTGTGGGCATAGGTTTGATTCATCCCGTCGATCTGTATATTCCCTTCTAACACAAAAGCTGGATGGCTTCTATAACTGCACGATATCTAAAATTCTGCTCCTATATACGAGAAAGATCGTTCATCTTTATGGATCGCGCCTCGTGCGGTCACTATAAGACCGTTTAAAACGAGATACATGTGTTATGTTCCTGTTTGGCTGGAAAGATTATTTGGTAAGACAAATATCTTATTTACCTTTTTGTGTAAGGGCAATCTCTAACCTAGATGGCATCAATGTATCATAAAAAATGTAATAAAACCCTTGTCCAGTAGTCAGAAAGAACCTTATCTTGGCTTAGCCACACACCAATTTTGATTCCTGACAGCCTTCTGTTTATAGCCATTTATGTTCAGAATCAATTGGCTTTGGATGATCAGACAAAATTGAAGCCTACCCCCTTTGCGATGAACTAATTAAAGAGGCACAACCTAACAAAAGTAAAATCCATGTAATGCGTCTATGAGTCTGTATAAATGTGCATCCTTATTGTTGGTTAATAGTATGTTTTATATATTTCTTTTATGCTCTTCATAAGCAAGAAATAGTAGCCGATAAATATAATAAATAATCCCATCGGAGGTTGTGAGATGAATCTGCAATTCTCTCTTTCGACAAATGTGGTGAGTGGTAATACAAGCGGGATAAGTCAACATAGCGAGGCTGTAGCTCATCAGGATAACCAACTAATCCAAGCCGTAAGAAGTGGTTCAGAATTAAGCAAACTTGAAAGACAGGGAGTTTCATTCTCCATGGGGGATGAGCAACTTATTAAGGCAATAGATAGAGCTGTTAAAGCTCTTCAGGGACCCACAACCACGTTGGAAATGAGTGTGCATGAAAAAACACATCAGATCTTGGTCAAAGTTCTCAATAAAGACACAGGAGAATTGATTCGGGAGATTCCTCCTGAAAAGACGCTTGATTTAGTAGCAAAGATGATGGAGATTGCAGGAATTCTCATAGATGAAAAAGTATAAGGAGGCAATTAGATGCGTATAAATGGTTTTTCAGGAATGGATATAGATAGCATGGTTACATCTTTAATGACTGCCAAGAAAACCCCGTTAAACAAGCTGAATCAGCAGAAGCAGACATTAGAGTGGACGCGTGATAGTTACCGTGAATTAAATACTAAGATCGTTCAGTTTAGCGATAAGTTGCGCGATTTAATGACTAAGTCTGACAAAATGAACACTCAGAAGGCTACGTTAACTGGTAATACAACGGCTATTAAAGCGGAGGCTAATGCTGATGCTAGCTCTACACCTATGTCTGTAGTCGTTAACAAGTTAGCAACAAAGTCCAATATGCAGACCTCTACAGGTCTACGTACAGCGGGCAGCAGTACAGCAGATACTACTAAAAATACAACATTGGAGCAAATTGCAGGTGGCAGCGCGTCTGATACTTATGAGTTAAATATCAATGACAAAACAATCACTTTTCTTAAAACTGATACAATAACTGCAGTGATGGCCCGTATCAATTCAGAAGGGGCAAACGTGACAGCAAACTTTGATGAAATCAGCGGCAAGTTCTCTATTACAGCCAAAGCTTATGGGGATAAGAATAATATTAAATTAACTGGTGCTGATAAGCAGGTTAAAAGCAGTACGCTCATGGATTTATTCCAAATTAGTTCTACAGATGTAAAGGCGGCTGAAAAAGGGGAAGTTATAGTAACGAATACTGCAGATTCGAGTTCCAAAACTTATAATCCTGATAACAACTCCCTTGTCGTTAATGGAGTGTCGCTGACTCTGTTAGAGACCACGGGAACTACTGGACCAGCTAAAATCACAACCCAGTCAGATCCAACAAAAGCTATGGAGAGCATTAAATCTTTTGTGGATACTTATAATGACCTATTAAGTACATTCAATACGAAACTAAGTGAACAAAAGTATCGCGATTTCCCTCCACTGACAGCCGATCAAAGGAAAGACATGAAGGAAGATGAAATTAAGCAGTGGGAAGAAAAGGCGAAAAGTGGTCTCCTCAAAAATGACACGATTTTAAGTTCTGCTGTGTCTTCTATGCGAATGACTATTTCTAGTAAATTAGGCGATTTGAGTTCAATTGGTATTACAACAGGCCAATATTACGAGAATGGTAAATTACAAATTAATGAAGAGAAACTGAAGGCAGCTTTGACAACAGATCCTGATAAGGTTATGAATATATTCAAAGGGTCGTCTGCTGATATAAACAGCAAGCCCATCTTTAGCGAGTTGAGAAGTAAGCTTGATACTACGTTAGATATGTTTGTAAAAAAAGCAGGTACATCAAAATTCGATACAAATGCTAGTATGACCTTAAAGGCTGACAGTATAATGGGAAAGCAGCTTAAAAACTATAACAGCGATATTAAAGAGATGACCAAAAAACTTGCTGATGCAGAAACACGCTATTATAAGCAGTTTTCGGCTATGGAAAAGGCTATGAGCAAGTACCAGTCGCAGTCGTCCAGTTTGACAAGCTTTTTACAATAGTTTAGAAAAGGGTGATTCGTTTGATCTCATCTCCTTATGAAAAATATAAACAGTCTTCGGTGCAGACATCTACTCCAGGGCAGCTCATTATAATGTTATATGATGGTGCCATTCGCTTTGTAAAGGCTGGTCTTGATGGAATATCATCGAATGACATTGCTAAAACAAACATAAACCTGGGCAAAGCACAAAGCATTATTAGTGAGTTAATGTCTACGTTAAACTACTCCTATGATATTTCCAAAAATTTGTATGCTTTATACGAGTATATGAATTATTTATTAATTCAAACGAATATCAAGAAAAAGATTGAATCAGGTGAAGAAGTGCTGGGCTATCTGCAAGAATTGCGGGAAACTTGGGTTACAGTGAACAAGCTAACCGCAGGTATGTCATTGTCAACGGAACAGTAAGCTATGATAAATGAAGCTTTAATCCAATTGGAGCAACTAACCCAACAATTCATACTTCGACTGAATGAGACAAATTACGAGGAAGTTGAAATTTTTGTCGAAGTTCGTCAAATGAAGGTAGATCAACTGGTAAATGCCTTGGGGAATTCATCAATGACAGAAGAACAAAAAATGAAGTTAGAGTCTATTCTAGGCTATGATGCGTTAATTGATCAGCGTATGCAATCGCTAAAACAGGAAGCCCAAAATTGGCTTGTCCAAAGAAATATAGCCAAATCTCAACGCAATGCTTATGAATCTAACTATACGCCTGATAGCTTTTTGATGGATCGTAGAAAATAAATTCAAGAAGCTCTCGTCTAACACGCTTTATTGTGTGGACGAGGGCTTTTTGAACATTTAAATAGTTTCTAAATAAAGAAAAGAACCCTCAAAAGCAAAAAAAATCTATCAATTCATCGTTTCAGACTCTAAAATGTAGTTTAAAACATGATTAGTAAGTCTGGCTTGGTTCAAGTTCTAATGAACAAGTAACAAAGTTATTGACTATTTACCCATTGTATTATATATGGAATAACTATACATGAAAACATTATCAATTCCAATTGACAATGGATAACTTTGGGTGGTATAGTCAAAAATGTGGGCGAGAGCTTCACTTCATTTGATGACGAAGGGAATGTTAGTGCATGCAAGGTAAAGTAAAATGGTTTAACGCAGAAAAAGGTTATGGTTTCATCGAAACGGCTGACGGCGGCGACGTATTTGTACATTTTTCCGCAATTCAAACAGAAGGCTTCAAAACACTTGAAGAAGGACAAGACGTGGAGTTCGACATCGTCGAAGGCGCACGTGGACCACAAGCCGCTAACGTAACCAAATTATAATCATCCCCGGCATAGCCGACCTACATAATTGGTAAGATGGTTAGCAATGGATAACGCGCTAGCAACTGCCCTGGAATATATTCCAGGGCTTTTTTATGTTTTCTACATACATAAAAAAGCCCCTTACCATCGGGTAAGGAGCTCAGTATAACAAAATGTTTTACTCTAGAGAACCGTCAAAGTCAGCCATCTCCACAAAAATGGTATTGGAGGAGGCAGATTGTTTCTCTACGCGTCCGTCTGGATAACGGAATTGATAGCGCAGGATGGCCTGAGCGATCAGATACGCACGGAGTGCAGATTCGATATCGAATGAGAAGACGATGACGGCTTTGTGGTCAGGATCAAGCTGGCCTAATGGGATACCTTGGAGCAAATTAGGATGTGGAAGCGGTACTGAGTTCACGGTGACAGTTCTCAGTACAAGGAAATCTTCGGCTGAGAATGGTGCTGTGAGCAATAGTTCTTCCAATGGAATATTTCCGATGTTTTCCACCTGGAGTGTAAAGGACAGGGTATCTTCTTGCGCGACACGCAAAGCGCTGGAGCTAAGTGTAAGTTTAGGAATAGCTGCGATGACAGTCAAATCTACGGTATTAGTTTGGATGGTTTCCTTCAAGGTCTCTCCACCACTACGACGTGAGGTATATTCGATGGTAGCCTGGTTGCTGAATGTTCCATCTGCAGGTGCTTCACGAATTTGTGCCTGGAGCGTAAGCGTAAGCGTCTCCCCTGGTGCAATATCCGGGAGCGTAATACCAGTGCCGGGATTTGCGCCTGGCTGTGCTTTCTCTTGGATAGTCAGGCTGTTGGGTACATAAACAAGTCCATGCGGCAACAGGTCCGTAAACAACGGAAACTACGCCGAGACTCCTCCTTTATTTGTAATCTGAAGGGTGAAGGTAAGAGTGTCTCCTACAGAGGCGTCATAGGTGTTTACCTGTTTCACAAATTCGAGCAGTGGGAATACCACTGGGATCGTCACGGTATTTGTAGTCAATGTGCCCGGTACGATTCTTCCTCTAGGCAATGTAAATGAGTAGGTAAAGGCAGCCTGATTTACGATGTAGCCAGATGGAGGTGTCTCGGATACAGTTACCTGATAAGCCAGGGTCAATGACTGACCAGGTTCCACAGATCCAAGACTAACTCCGCAGCAGGGTTGGCTTCTGCAAACGTTTGAGCGTTCAACTGGAGGCTGTCAGGAATGTACAGGGTTCCGGCAGGGACAAAATTTTGAAAAATAACTTCTGAAGCAATGTTGCCAAAGTTATTATGGAGTACCGTGTAGGTCAGGTTTTCCCCTGCTTGGGCCTCCTTATGGTCTGTGGAGATGTTTGCGGCAAGCTTTGGACAGAAGTTTGGAAACTCACGATAAATGTATTTCCAGGTGCGACATTTCCAATGGCAATTCCAGCAGTTGGCGAGGTGTTAGGGAAAGGTACACCGTCGATAAGGACACTACCCGGAACGAAGGAAGTACCTGCTGGGATTGTATCGGTCACAACGGTATCTGTGACGGAATCCACACCGTTATTCGTAATGCTTAGTGTATATCTGATCGTATCTCCAACTACAGCAGCTGCCAGATTGGATGTTTTAGTCACCTGAATATTAGGTGCAGACACAGAGACATTAACTGTATTAGTGGTACCGAAGGTCCCCGTCGTGACCAATGTGCCGTCATCCCCGTTAATTTGGGACGCAAAAAAATTAGTCGAAAAATTGTTGGGCCCAGACAGCGCAGTTAAGTTGGATGTGGTAGGTCCAAACAACGCACGATCCCCGGTGATATCTACGTCACCCTCTTGGGCGCTAATTAACGCCCTGCCGCGCAAAGTCCCCTGTACAGGCGTGGCAAACCCGCTTATTACCACGTTGACCGAGCCAGTAGCGCTGCTGACTCCTTTACCACCTACACGCAGCGATAGGTTACGGAAGGGGAGAGACGGGTTATTGTACACCACTGCCAGCGTCCATCCAGCGTGATTGGTGTTGGTAGAATCGGGAACCGTGATGGTGCCCGTCACATTTCCGACCGTATATGCCCCTGCGCCGCCTTGAATGACCAAATTTGTTACATTTGCGGTTCACACATAGGTACTGAGACTGGTGACGTTGATCGATGTTGCAGATTCGGGACTGACTGTAGTAGATAAAGCAGGCGTCTGAAATGTGATCGGATTGCTGGCGCTGGACAATACATTGGTACTGCCGTTGGCATAGCTTCCTCCCCAAATAAGCTCAGCATATAGCACGGTACTGCCCGGGGGGAGCACAAGAAATGCGTCGATGAGTTACTGGCAAAAGCAGAAGTCGTGCCGAATGGATAAGTGCCGAAGCGAGAGGCTGTATTGGTCGTGATGAAAGCACCAATGCTGGTCGCTGTACCCGGCCCCCCCACCGAAGCAGAACGTGCCAGCCCGAGTGTATTGCCTATAAGGTAATAGCCCCGGTCTGATTCGTTGCATAACGCTGAATAAAAGCCATGGATTAACTTCCTACTTTCCATCTCTCCCCAATTAGCTGTCTTAGGATTTTTGCAGGGGAAGAGCCAGCTGGGCTGGGTGTAATGATCCTTTCGTATAAATTGCCTGCATGATAGTCAGGTCTTGCTTTTAGCATAGGTTCTATACCGGATTCAGTCTGACAAATAACCCCCTCCCCAGTCGATAAAATACATAGCATGAACTCGAAATAGTGGATTTGTCATGACACCAGCAGAGTAACTTTTTAAATATCTCTTCATTATTCACATATGTATGCGAGCTGAATTTAAACATGACCCTTTTCATAAAATGGCGTTATGGGAAGTGTTTTGTCGAATCATGAGGAAAATTGTAAAAAATCTTCGAAATGTTGATCTCCTTTTTTACTTGGCGTTAACATATGTGTTATACTGAAGAGGCAAAGGAGGCGTGCCCTATGAACTTAACAGTACGAGGTCAACAGATCGAGGTTACCGACGCTTTGAAGGACTACGTTGAAAAGAAATTCAGCAGACTTGAAAAGTATTTCGATGCACCCCCGACGTCTGATGGAAGTGTAACGTTAAGCACAACCAGAGATTTGCACACTGTAGAAGTAACCATTCCTTTGCCGGGGCTTGTACTCCGTGCCGAAGACGAAAGCGATGACATGTATGCATCCATTGATGCCGTGGTAGACAAGCTAGAACGGCAAATTCGCAAGCACAAGACCAAACTAAACCGAAAATTCCGGCAGGAAGGTAGTTTAAAAACCCTTTTTGTGGAAGATCCGGCTGGTGGTGTGGCTGTTGCTGAAGATGAGGATGCAGAATTGGATGAGCTGGAAGTCGTCCGCACCAAGCGTTTCTTATTGAAACCTATGGATGTGGAAGAAGCTATTCTGCAAATGAACATGATTGGACATAATTTCTTCGTATTTGCTAACATTGATAACGAAGAAGTTAACGTAGTTTACAAACGCAATGATGGTAAATACGGTCTGATCGAACGGGAATAGCCTGTAAAGCAAGAACTTATTGCATTTTAAAATGAATAGAACTTTTTGATTGAAGCATGCTTCATGGATATCAGGAAAATGATAATAACACGAGCCTTATCCTTGCGAACCTGGCGGGATAGGGCTCTTTTATATGTTTATTGTAAACATGAATGGAAATTTAAACTTAGATCGATGTAACCAATTGTGTATTTCGTGCGTCAATTGTTTTGGTATCTTTAACCGGATGCAAATCTGCAGGCTGCTTGTGTTGCGGCATGTCCTACAAACTGTTACAATTTATGCAAAGAACATCGCACGATGGGCTGGTATAGCCGGGCCTGTCAAACATATCGGGAATCAATTTCATCATGGACCCTTTCTTATTGTGAAATTGATTCTATTAATTGTTTTGCGCGAAAGGGGTAAACCATGCTAGGAATTGTCAAAAAAATTTTTGGGGATACAAATGAACGTGACGTCAAACGTTTAATGAAGACGGTTGAACTGATCAATAAAATAGAGCCTGATTTTGAGAAGCTCTCGGATGAGGAACTGAAAGCCAAGACGGCGGAGTTTAGAGAGCGGATTGAACAAGGTGCTACGGCTGAAGAAGTGCTGCCGGAAGCTTTTGCAACGGTTCGTGAAGCGTCCAAGCGGGTGCTGGGCAAACGTCACTATGACGTACAGATGCTCGGCGGTATTGCGTTGCACGAAGGAAAAATCGCCGAAATGAAAACCGGTGAAGGTAAAACACTGGTGGGAACACTGCCGGTTTATTTGAACGCTCTGTTGGGTAAAGGTGTGCACGTGGTTACAGTCAATGACTATTTGGCACAACGTGACAGCGGAGAAATGGGTCAAATTTACAATTTCTTGGGAATGACCGTAGGTCTGAACCTGGCCAATATGGATCATGCTGCCAAACAGGAAGCTTATGCTTGTGATATTACGTATGGTACAAACAATGAGTTCGGCTTCGATTATCTGCGCGATAATATGGTGCTTTACAAAGAACAGATGGTACAGCGTCCGTTGTACTTCTGTATCATTGATGAAGTGGATTCCATTCTCGTCGATGAAGCTCGTACACCATTGATCATTTCAGGACAAGCTCAAAAATCGACCGAGCTGTATTTTGCCGCTGATCGTTTTGTAAAGAGCCTGAACGTTGAAGAAGATTACACGCTGGATATTAAGGTGAAGTCAGTTGCTTTGACCGAAAACGGCGTATCCAAGGCTGAAAATTTCTTTGGTCTTGAAAACCTGTACGATCAGGAAAGTGTTACAATCAATCACCACATCGTACAAGCCTTGAAAGCTAACGCTATTATGCGTTTGGATGTGGACTATGTCGTGGCTGATGGTGAGGTTCTGATTGTCGATGAGTTTACAGGTCGTCTGATGGCTGGACGTCGTTACAGTGATGGCTTGCACCAAGCTATTGAAGCGAAGGAAAACATCATTGTCCAAAACGAAAGCATGACACTGGCGACAATTACATTCCAAAACTATTTCCGTATGTACCGCAAATTGGCGGGGATGACGGGTACAGCGAAAACAGAAGAAGAAGAATTCAAAAAAATCTACGGTCTGGAAGTGCTCCAAATTCCGACGAATAAGCCTAACCAGCGTGTAGATATGCCTGACGTAGTATACAAGAGCGTGAAAGGTAAATTCCATGCTGTGGTAGACGAAATCCTGGAGCGTAACAAAAAGAACCAACCGATATTGGTAGGTACGGTTTCTATTGAAAACTCCGAGCTTCTTTCTGAAATGTTGAAACGCAAAGGCGTTCGTCATAAAGTGCTTAACGCCAAGTATCATGCCGAAGAAGCTGAGATTATTTCTCGTGCAGGTGAAGCTGGCGCGGTTACCATCGCTACTAACATGGCTGGACGTGGTACTGACATCGTACTGGGCGAAGGCGTTGCAGAACTCGGTGGTTTGCACATCATCGGTACAGAACGGCATGAATCCCGTCGTATTGATAATCAGCTTCGCGGACGTGCAGGACGTCAGGGCGATCCAGGCTCCACGCAATTTTACTTATCGCTGGGCGATGAGTTAATGAAGCGTTTTGGTGCAGACAACGTACTGAATATGATGGAGCGCTTGGGCTTTGAGGAAGATCAACCTATCGAGAGCCGTATGATTTCACGTGCTATCGAATCAGCTCAAAAACGTGTCGAAGGGAATAACTTTGATCAGCGTAAAGTCGTTCTCCAATATGATGACGTGATGAATCAGCAACGTGCTATTATTTACAAACAACGCCGTGAGGTGCTGGAATCAGAGAACATCAAGGAAATTGTGTTCGACATGATCAAGCCTGTCATTGAGCGTGTAGTGGAAGCTCACTGTGGTGATGATATCCCTGAAAACTGGGAACTGGATGAAGTAGCAGAGTATGTGAACAACAATCTGCTTGAGGAAAACACACTTTCGCGCGACGATCTGTGGGGTAAGGAAAAAGAAGAGATGGTCGATATGATCTTCGAGAAGGTTACCAACAGATACCACAGCCGTGAAGAGATGATCGGCGAAGAAATGGTACGTGAGTTCGAGAAGGTTATCGTACTGCGTGCAGTTGACAGCAAATGGATGGATCATATTGATGCTATGGATCAATTGCGTCAAGGTATTCACTTGCGTGCTTATGGTGGTACTGATCCATTGCGTGAATACCAATTTGAAGGTTTCGAAATGTTCCATGCTATGATCGCCAGCATCCAAGAGGAAGTTGCGACATACATCATGAAAGCACAAATCGAATCCAACCAAGAGCGTCAGGCTGTCGTTGATGAAGATAAAATCTCTACGAGTGGCGAACCTGCGGCTCCTAAAAAGAAATCCGCTCCTTCGCGTCCGCGTAGAAAATAAGGATTGAAATTAAGGGATAGATCTTGATATACACTATCCCCTGCAATGCATATAATGGCAGGCGGCAGTTCAACCACTGACCGTCGGCCATTTTGTGCCATCAGGGGACGATGCTGATGTATTCAATATAGCTCTTCTGTGAGATGGTCAGGTTATGGTCAGGTTGAATATGGCGATGACTGTGCTCTCCTAGTACTTTTAAAACAATTATGACAAGTAAGCAGTTCCCTGCTTGCTTGTCAGTCAATTCCGCAGTTGATCTGGCTCACATACCAGAGCCTGTTATTTAAAAGTGGTTTGACTTTACGGCGGTCGGTAGCGAAGCGGAGGATTTGAATCTGGAGAAGCGTCAGCGTTCGCCTTTGCAGTGAGATGCCCACCTTTGAATGTGTTATTTCAATCAGGGCATCTCGCTGCAACAGCGATCGTAAGATCAAATCATTCGCGCAGCGCCTACCCACCAGCCGTAACTCACAACGCTTTTACTTCCCCTAACCCTATATTAAAAGGAGAATGACATCATGATTGATCCAAGTGTAAAACATGATTTACGAGAAATAGGCAAGAAACTAACAAACCTTAGGGGGTCTCTTTGACTTAGATCTCAAACAGGAAATGATCGCGAACTTTGAGGAAAAGATGGCAGCGCCTGATTTTTGGGACGATAACGAAAAGGCCCAAGGCGTAATTGCTGAAATGAATGCTGTGAAGTCTTCTGTGGACAGCTATGAACAGTTGCGTCAGGAATATGAAGACGCAGGTATGATGGTTGAACTGGCTGAAGAGGAAGGCGATGAAGCGCTGGTTGGAGAAGTTGAAAACAGTATCAAATCCCTGCTGAGCAAGCTGGAGGAATTTGAGCTGCAATTGCTTTTAAATCAGCCCTATGACAAACTTAATGCTATTCTGGAGCTGCACCCGGGGGCAGGCGGTACCGAGTCCCAGGACTGGGGTCAAATGCTGCTGCGTATGTATACACGCTGGGGAGAAAAACGAGGCTTCAAGGTGGAGACCCTGGATTATCTGGCAGGGGATGAAGCGGGAATTAAGAGCGTAACCCTGTTGATCAAAGGCTACAATGCCTACGGTTATCTCAAGGCGGAGAAAGGCGTACATCGGCTTGTTCGCATTTCTCCATTTGATTCCTCTGGTCGTCGACATACATCGTTCGTGTCTTGTGATGTGGTACCGGAAATTGCGGATGATGTGGATATTGAAATCCGCACGGAAGATCTTAAAATTGATACGTACCGGGCCAGCGGTGCAGGTGGTCAGCATATTAATACGACCGACTCAGCTGTTCGGATTACGCATTTGCCTACTGGTATTGTCGTGACTTGTCAAAATGAACGTTCCCAGATCAAAAACCGTGAACGTGCGATGACTATGCTTCGTTCCAAGCTCTACGAGCGCAAGATTGAAGAACAACAGCAGCAATTGGACGAAATCCGTGGTGAACAGTCCGACATTGCATGGGGTAGCCAAATTCGCTCCTACGTGTTCCATCCATACAGCATGGTTAAGGATCATCGTACCAGTGTGGAAACTGGCAATGTAGGGGCTGTTATGGATGGCGATCTCGATCCGTTCATCGATGGTTACCTGCGCAGCCAAATTAAGCTGGACGCAGAATAATTGCCTGTACGTTTTCCTACAGAACCGCAGTCCATGTGCCTGCGGCCTGTAGGAATTTTTGTGTGACGGTATTTTTTATTAAAGGAGAACATGAATGATGTCTCAATTGAATCCTCCCGCTGCCCGCCGAAGAAGGCGTAAGCCTCTGATTGCCGCCAGTGGACCAGCGCGTAACGTGACCGATGTCCTGCTGATTATACTCGGCTCCTTTATTACAGCGCTGACCTTTAACATGTTCTTGCTGCCCAACCGGATTGCATCCGGGGGTGTATCTGGCTTGTCTATCTTGGGTGAGGACCTGTTTGGCCTGGAACCGGCCTATACGCAGTGGGGAATGAATATTCCGTTATTTATAGCAGGAGTACTGCTGTTAGGAAAAAAGTATGGCTTGCGTTCCCTGCTGGGAAGCATCATGCTGCCACTATTCGTTTATGTGACGAAGGATTGGGCAGTACCGACAACCAATCCGTTGCTGGCTTCGCTGTATGGTGGAATCGGAGTAGGATTGGGTTTGGGCACTGTGTTTCGGGGCAGAGGCTCAACGGGTGGACTGGCTATTTTGGCGCAGATTATTCAAAAGTATACCGGTTTTAGTCTTTCTCTTTGTGTCATGCTCATGGATGGCACGGTAATCACGCTAGCTGGTTTCGCCCTATCGCCGGAGCGGGCCCTGTATGCATTGATTGGCTTGTTTGTAACCGGCAAAGTCATTGATGCTGTAGAAATGGGGCTGGGCTACTCCAAAGTAGCTTATATCATATCCAATCAAAAAGAAAAAATTACGCAAACGATTTTACAGGATTTGGATCGGGGTTTGACAGAGCTTGCAGGACGGGGGGGTTACACGAACGAAGAACGTCCTGTACTTATGGTTGTAGTCGGGCAAAACGAGGTAACCCGCCTCAAAACGCTCGTCCGCTTGGTAGACCCGGAAGCTTTTGTGATTATTAGTAATACACGTGAGGTACTGGGTGAAGGGTTCAAAAGGGAAGGCTAGCATAATGTGGTCTTTTGGACGCTGCTCTTAACTGAATCAATGTAGGAAAGCCCACTGATGTAGTGGGCTTTTCGCTTTTTCAGAACAGCTTTATCAAGTCCTTTTTGATAATAGATCAAGCCAATGTGCCGGTTGTCCTTGATTAAAGTATGAGGTCGGCACTCCTTTTACCCCAGTTTTAACCATAAATAAACCGCCTGCTAGTGGTTGATCGGTATTATCGCCATCTTGAGCAGTTGTGATATACAACTCATCCAGATGTTCACCGCCAAAAGCACACGAAGTCACACAATTGACTGGAAGTGAAACCTCAGCAATTACTTCTCCCTGAGCAGGATGGATACGAGAAACACGTTTACCGCCCCAACGCGCGATCCACAACATGCCCTCTGCATCGATGGTCATGCCATCGGGATATCCTTCACTTTCATCCAATCTAGCTACCAATTGCTTATTCCTAATAGTACCTTGTGTCACATCGTAATCGAAGGAGACCACTTCTAAGGTCGGAGTATCAATATAATACATGGTACGGTAATCTGAGCTCCAGGCTAAGCCATTAGATGTGGAAGCATTATCAATCAGTAAGGAGACATTTCCTTTTGTGCTCAGACTATACAATGCTCCTTGCGCGCGTTCGCCATTTAAACTCATTGTTCCAGCCAAAAAACGTCCTGCAGGATCGCATTTACCATCATTAAATCGATTTCCTGGCCGACCTTCCTCAGGATCGTGGATCAATACTTTGGTCCCTGTCTCTATATCCAAACAGTATAGACCGCTGATCATGGCTACGATTACTTTATTTTTAAGATAAGGTACAACTGCACTAATATGTTCGCCCACATCTATGGTACGATCTGTGCCTGTAGATGGATCGTAAATGTGTAATTGAAAACCCTCAATATCGACCCAAAATAAACGTTGCGACTGATGATCCCAACTGGGACCCTCGCCTAACTTGGCTTTAGCATCTATCACTAAATTCGCTGTATATGTTTTGATGTGTAGCACCCCTAACGTATAGGTTTATTTTCGTACATACTCACTCTTTATACCCTATTCAATGTCCAACGAATACATAAGTGCAGCAAATGTATAAACCGGATGAATACCAATATACAAGATAATATATAAAGGGAACGCTCCTTTTCTTATGCAAAATAGAAGACTAGATTCGCAAGGGGGTCTGTCTTTTTTGTTTTCCTTAATTGTAGCCTGTACAGCTTGGCGGCCAAAAGAATGGGCAAGAGTGCATATTTTAAATTTGGAGGAATAACATGACATGAGGTGTTGTATTTATATGAATAGAGTCGTATAATAATACATATTTCATAGGGACGGAATGGAGGAAGGTCTGTGAGCAGCAAGCTAAAGGTAGCAATTGTCGGTTCCACTGGATATGGCGGAGTGGAGCTGATTCGATTTTTGGTTCATCATCCGCAGGTGGAGATTGTATCTGTTATTTCTTCATCCAGCGCGGGTGTCCCGATTAGTGATGGGTTTCCTCATCTGACGGATATTGTGGTACAGGATTTGGACGGTGTCGATATCCATGAAATTGCTGCCAAGGCTGATCTGGTTTTCACAGCTACGCCATCAGGCGTTAGCACCAAATTAGTCCCACAGCTTCTGGATGCCGGACTGAAGGTGATTGACCTTTCCGGGGACTTTAGGCTCCGAAGCGGGGAAGTGTATGAAGCATGGTACAAAAAGCCTGCGGCTTCACCTGAGTATCTCAAGCAAGCGGTATACGGACTCAGCGAGGTGTATGCAGAAAGGCTTGCTGGTGTTTCTTTCATTTCGAATCCAGGCTGCTATCCAACAGCAACACTATTAGGAATTATTCCTGCCTTGAAGGCGGATTGGATTGACCATCGGTCACTGATTGTGGATGCCAAATCCGGGGTATCTGGCTCCGGTCGGGGAACAAGTCTTGTTTCACATTATGCGGAGATGAATGAGAATTTTAAGGCTTATAAGGTGAATAAGCACCAACATATCCCTGAGATCGAACAGGTATTGGGTGATGTTGCGGGCGAGGACGTTACAATTACGTTTACGACACAGTTGGTGCCTATGACGCGAGGAATCATGAGTACAATTTATGTCACGTTGAAAGGTGATCATACGGATCAGGATCTTATCGGGTTATACCGGGATTATTATAAAGGCCATCCTTTTGTCCGTGTACGTGGCGAAGGTATATGGCCGGCAACAAAAGAAGTATTTGGTTCGAACTACTGCGACATCGGTTTTGCAGCAGATGCCCGTACTGGGCGTCTTACGATTATTTCTGTCATTGATAATGTTGTGAAGGGTGCCGCTGGGCAGGCGATTCAGAATTTAAATTTGATGATGGGATGGGAGGAGAACCTCGGACTGGGCTTCATACCGGTATATCCGTAAGTAGCACGTAAACGCAACAGGTACAGGAGAACGACAGCGGGCAGGTTTGAGAACGCAAGCGTCCGGCTGCCATTCATTCCTTATAATGCGGGCGAGGGCACATAATTATGGGCAAATTAGGATTTACAGTAGTACATGAGGGCAACATCGTAACTCCGCGTGGCTTTACAGCCGGGGGATTGCACTGTGGATTGAAAAATACGAACCGCAACGATATCGGCGCGATTCGCTGTGAGGTAGAGGCGACAGCTGCTGCGGTGTATACCACTAATGTGTTTCAGGCTGCACCGCTGAAGGTGACTCGCGAGAGCCTGACAAACGGTCGATTGCAGGCGATAGTAGTGAACAGCGGGAACGCCAATGCCTGTACAGGACAGCAAGGGGAGCAGGACGCTTACGCTATGCGTTCGGCCGCTGCTCGTGAACTGGGTGTGGCAGAGAGCGATGTAGCCGTTGCATCGACGGGTGTAATTGGCGAGCATCTGAAAATGGATCGTGTGCTTGGCGGTATATCGTCATTACCTGAGCGGATGAGCGAGGCAAACGATGGAGCGGAGCAATTTAGTCAAGCCATTCTGACAACGGATTTAGTTAAAAAGGAAGCATGCGTGTCAGTTGAAGTGGACGGTGTGACCGTGAACATCGCCGGGGCGGCAAAAGGATCGGGTATGATTCATCCGAATATGGCAACCATGCTCGCTTTTATAACTTGTGATGCAGTGATCGGACAGACGGCGTTTCATCAACTATTAAAGCAATCCACGGATACCAGCTTTAATATGATCACGGTCGATGGAGATACCAGCACGAACGATATGCTGATTGCTATGGCGAGTGGGCTGGCAGGCAACAGCGAGTTGCACACAGACCATCCCGATTGGGAAGCATTTGCCGAGGCATTCAGCTATATTTGCCGGGAGCTGGCGAAGGCGATTGCCCGTGACGGGGAAGGTGCTACGAAGCTGGTAGAGGTGTCCGTAAGCGGGGCGGTAAGCGATGCCTCTGCCCAGGTGATAGCCAAGACCGTAATTGGGTCCAGCCTGGTGAAGTCAGCCGTTTTTGGCGCAGACGCCAACTGGGGACGGATTATTGCAGCCGTCGGACGTGCTGGAGAGCCGGTGAATCCCGATACCGTAGACATCCGTTTGGGTGACATTATCGTGCTGAACCAATCAAGTCCAGTTGCTTTTGATGAAGCCGAGGCCCTTTCCTATTTACGTGGAGATATGGTGCAAATTATCGTTGACTTGCATCACGGGAACGGGGCGGCTACAGCATGGGGCTGTGACCTAACCTATGATTATGTGCGGATTAATGCGGCTTATCGGACATAGATACCCGATTTAATTACGGATAAATATTTAATAGTTAATAGAAGAAGCGAGTGGAAATAGTTTTGGCATCATTTGGAAATCGCACAGAATTGTGCAGTGGAGAAAAGGAGAGATGATATGCAATCGGCAGTGGGACACGCGGATCAAGCGAAACATGCGGGAGTGGCACGTCGTAATTTTGTGATGAAATGCGGAGGAAGCACGCTGGCTGCGTTGCCTGATTCCTTTTTTGACGACCTGGCCCGTCTGCAGTCGGAAGGGCTTCAACCAGTCATTGTACATGGCGGCGGGCCTGCGATCTCTGACAATTTGGCGAAGCTGGGAATCGAAACGGAGTTCATTCATGGATTGCGTAAAACGACTGAACCCGTGCTGGATGTCGTGGAAATGGTGCTGGCAGGCAGCATTAACAAGCAGATTGTTCGTAGAATAGGGATGCACGGAGGGCGAGCGCTGGGCTTGTCGGGCAGTGATGGCTATTTAATTGAAGCAAAGCCTGTGCCGAATGCTGCCGAGGTCGGCTGGGTCGGAGAGGTAACATCTGTTCAAGCTACGATTATTACCGGTGTGCTGGATATGGGCTATATGCCAGTTATTGCGCCTATTGGCATTGATCGATCAGGTCAGCGTTATAACATTAATGCCGATACAGCGGCGGGCGCGGTGGCTTCTCATCTCGGCGTCAGTCGAATGATTGTTGTGACAGATGTACCCGGTATTTTGAAAAAGAATGGTGTAGAGAAGAAGGTGCTGGAATCGATCACCATACAGGAAATTGAAGATATGATCAGCACGGGTGAAATCTATGGTGGTATGATCCCGAAAGTAAGAGCGGCTATTGCCTGCATTCACGGAAAAGTGAAGGAAGTCGTCATCGTTGACGGCAGCGAACCGCAGGTACTCAGCCGTGTGCTGAGCGGAGAGTCAATTGGAACACGCATTGTGCGTATGCAGTAATTGCAATATTATGCTCAACCTATATAACCAAACGATAAAGGGGCGTGAACGACATGAGTAAGGAACCGAATACGCTGGTGAGCGAGGAAATGCCAAGTGCGAATGGAAGCGGAGCGCAAAAGGGGACGGCAAAAACGCAGGCAGATAGCTCTCTTTTTCCAAACTACGCAAGATACCCGCTTACACTGGTGAAAGGACAAGGAAGCTGGTTGTGGGATGATCAGGGCAAACGTTATCTGGATTTCATGTCAGGTATTGCTGTTACCAATCTAGGCCATGCGCCTCAAGCTGTAGCAGATCGATTGAAAAAGCAGATCGATGAACTGTGGCATGTATCCAATCTGTTTCATATTCCTGGGCAGGAACGGGCTGCGGCCTTGCTGACAGCTAATAGTAGCGCAGATGCCGTGTTCTTCTGCAACAGCGGAGCTGAAGCGAACGAAGCTGCCATTAAGCTGGCGCGTCGTTACCACCAGAAGGTGAAGCAGACCGGTCGCTATGAAATCATTACGTTCACGCAATCCTTCCACGGACGGACGCTGGCAACCTTGACTGCTACGGGTCAGGACAAAGTGAAAGAAGGTTTTTTACCGCTTCCCGCCGGATTCAAAAGCGTTCCGCTTCATGATCAGGCTGCGCTCGAAGCAGCTATCAATGAGAATACAGCGGCAATTATGCTGGAAATGGTGCAGGCCGAAGGTGGCATGTATCCGGTAGACCCTGCTTTCGTAGACGTGATTACCAAGCTGTGCCATGAGCATGGATTGCTGCTGATCATTGACGAGGTGCAAACAGGTATGGGACGGACAGGTAAGCTGTTTGCCTTTGAGCATTATGGAATAGAACCGGATATTTTTACATTGGCGAAAGGATTGGGCAGTGGCTTTTCGGTCGGTGCAATGCTAGGCAAAGAATATTTGCGTGAAGCGTTCACAGCGGGCAGTCATGGTTCTACCTTCGGGGGTACACCGCTTGCTATGGCAGCAGTTCAAGCAACCATTGAAACGATTATTGATGACAAGCTGCCAGAACGCGCTGCCGAAATGGGAGATTATCTCTTTCATAGTCTGCAAAAACAGCTTAAAGATATTCCTTTTGTCCAGGATATCCGCGGAAAAGGTCTGATGGTCGGGATTGAGTGTGCGGAGCCGGTAGCAGAGCTTGTTTTGGCAGGACAGAAGAAGGGCATTCTGTTCATTACAGCAGGACCGAACGTGATTCGCCTGTTGCCTAACCTGTATGTAACGCAAGACGAAATAGATCAGGCTGTAACATGGATTGCTGAATTGATTCGGGAGCACGTAGCTTAGTGTAAAGACAGAAGCATCCGAGATTAGAGTGTAAAAGGAGAGGATCGCATGAGCCAGGGCGGCGCACTGCAACAGGTGAATTTGAAAGGACGGGACTTTCTAGAGCTGGACGATTACTCGCCAGAGGAAATCCAGTATTTAATTGATCTCGCCATTGAAATTAAGCGTAAGCACAAAAACGGAGAAGCTTATCAGCCGCTAAAGGGGAAAACACTTGGACTGATTTTCGAAAAGTCTTCCACACGCACACGGGTATCTTTTGAAGTCGGTATGTATCAATTGGGCGGGCATGCCCTTTTCCTCAGCAAAAATGACATTCAACTGGGACGCGGAGAGCCGATTAGCGACATGGCCCAAGTGATGTCACGTTATCTGGATGGCATTATGATTCGTACCTTTGGGCACGATAATGTGGTAGAGTTGGCCCGTTATGCATCCGTTCCTGTGATTAATGGCTTGAGCGATTTGGCGCATCCGTGTCAGGTGCTGGCTGATTATCAAACCTTGTATGAGCAAAAGGGCAAGCTGAAAGGACTCAAACTGGCTTACATCGGAGACGGCAACAATATGGCGCATTCTCTCTTAATTGGTGGAGCCAAGCTCGGAGTGCATGTCTCCATTGCAAGTCCAGCTGGATACGAGCCTGACCCGAGTGTGGTCGCGGTTTCCCGTGAGATTGCCAAACAGACAGGGAGTGAAATTGTGATCACTCAAAGTCCGCAGGAAGCAGTAAAAGATGCTGATGCGATCTACACAGATGTGTGGGCAAGCATGGGTTTTGAGGAAGAGCAAAAGGAGCGTGAGCTTGCTTTTGCCGACTTCCAGGTGAATGAGGAGCTGGTTAAGCTCGCTAAGCCAGATTATTTATTCTTGCACTGTCTACCTGCACATCGTGGGGAAGAAGTGAGTGCGGGAGTAATCGATGGTCCCAATTCGGTCATTTTTGATGAAGCGGAAAATCGTCTGCATGCACAAAAAGCGTTGCTAGTTGCTTTAATGGGATAAGGTTGATCGTAAAGAAGATAGAGGTATAAGCATTCGGGGAGGACTTCAATAATGGCAAAAGAAAAAATCGTACTCGCATATTCCGGCGGTCTGGATACGTCGGTCATTCTGAAATGGCTCAAGGAAACATATGATGCTGAAATTATCGCATTCACTGCAGATATCGGACAAAAGGAAGAACTGGACGGTTTGGAGGAAAAGGCACTCGCTACGGGAGCTTCCAAAGTGTACATCGATGATCTGCGTGATGAATTCGCCAAGGATTTTATTTATCCGATGTTTCAGGCAGGTGCTTTATATGAAGGGCAATATTTGCTCGGTACGAGTATTGCACGTCCATTGATCGCTAAGCGGATGGTCGATATTGCGATTGCCGAGGGAGCAACAGCCATTGCTCACGGGGCAACAGGCAAAGGTAACGATCAGGTGCGCTTCGAGCTGAACGCGGCGGCGCTAACGCCGGACATCCAAGTCATTGCACCTTGGCGGCTGGAAGAGTTCCGCAATCAGTTCCCGGGCCGGGCAGAAATGATTGCCTATGCGGAAAAACACGGTATTCCGGTAACGGCTTCTGCAGCCAAGCCGTACTCCATGGACCGCAACCTGCTGCATATCAGCTATGAAAGCGGCGTGCTGGAGGATCCTTGGTTTGATCCGAGCGCTCCTGAAAATAAAGAAATGTTCTTGCTCAGCAACGCGCCCGAGGACGCGCCTGATGAAGCAGAATACTTGGAGCTGGAATTTAAAGCAGGCAACTGCGTCGCTTTGAACGGTGAACAGCTAACTCCGCTGCAAGTGATGGAAAAACTGAATGAACTGGGCGGCAAGCACGGGATCGGACGTGTAGATATGGTGGAGAACCGTTTTGTGGGTATGAAGAGCCGCGGAGTCTATGAGACGCCAGGCGGTACAATCCTGTTCACAGCTCATCGCAAAATGGAATCGATCACAATGGATCGCGAGGTTATGAATCTGCGTGATAGCCTGATTACCCGTTATGCTACCTTGGTGTACAATGGATTCTGGTTCGCGCCGGAACGTGTCGCTTTACAGGCTCTGGTTCATGAGAGCCAGAAAAATGTCAGTGGTACGGTGCGCGTGAAGCTGTATAAGGGCAATATTATTGGTGCAGGCGTTAAAAGTCCGGTTAGCTTGTACAACCCAGACATTGCGACCATGGAAGCTGATCCGACACAAGCCTACGATCAAGGCGATGCTACAGGCTTTATCCGCTTGAATGCTTTGCGTTTGAAGGTCAACGCGGGCGTAACACAAAATCATAAATAAGATGTAATCTAAAAAAATGTACGGAATGCGGGCCGTTCTTGTCCAAACGACGAGGGCGGCTTGTTATTGCAGAGAGGGGATCATGCAATGAGTAAGCTATGGGGCGGACGGTTTACAAAGCAAACGAACAAGCTGGTTGAGGAATATACGGCTTCTATTGGGTTTGATCAGGCGTTGGCGGAAGAAGATATTCAAGGCAGTTTGGCTCATGTGGCCATGCTGGGCAAATGCGGTATTATTCCGCAGGAGGATGCGAACACGATCAAGGGAGGACTGCACACCGTTCTGGAGCGTATCCGCCGTGGGGAAATTGAATTTTCCGTTTCGGATGAGGATATTCACATGAATATCGAAAAAAACCTGATCGAAGTCATTGGCCCGGTCGGCGGTAAGCTGCACACTGGACGCAGTCGTAACGATCAGGTAGCAACAGATATGCACTTGTATTTGCGCGGACGTGTCGTATCACTGGTGGGTATGCTGCATGATGTACAAGTTGCATTAATTGGGCAGGCCAAGGACAATCTGGACACAATTGTACCTGGATACACACACTTGCAGCGTGCGCAGCCTATTTTGTTCGCGCATCATTTGCTGGCGTATGTGTCTATGCTGGAGCGTGATATTGACCGACTCAAGGACAGCTACAAACGCATCAATGTGTTGCCGCTGGGCGCTGGCGCTCTGGCTGGAACCACTTTCCCGATCGATCGTCATTTTGTAGCTGAGCAGCTTGGGTTTGATGGCGTCTATGAAAATAGCCTGGACGCTGTCAGTGATCGGGACTTTATCGTAGAGTTTCTGGCCGGGGCCTCGCTGATTATGACGCATTTGTCCCGTCTGAGCGAAGAACTGGTGCTATGGAGCAGCACAGAATTTGGTTTTGTCGAACTGGATGATGCTTTCTGTACAGGCAGCAGCATTATGCCACAGAAGAAAAACCCGGATGTACCGGAGCTAGTACGTGGCAAAACCGGGCGGGTCTATGGAAACCTCGTCGGTCTGCTGACCGTACTGAAGTCCTTGCCGCTGGCATACAACAAGGACATGCAGGAGGACAAGGAAGGGATGTTCGATACGGTTGCCACGCTGGAGGGAGCCTTGCAATTGTTCGCTCCGATGATCGCCACGATGAAGGTGAACAAGGATCGGATGCGTCAAGCGGTCAACCAGGATTTCTCCAACGCAACGGATATTGCGGACTTCCTGGTCGGCAAGGGGCTTCCGTTCCGTCAGGCCCATGAGGTTATCGGCAAAACGGTGCTGTATTGCATCCAGCAGGGCAAATATCTGCTTGATTTGAAACTGGATGAATTCCAGCAGTTTTCGGATCTGTTCGACGAGCGCATTTATGAGGTGCTTCAACCAGAAGCGGTAGTCAATGCTCGGAATGTGTATGGCGGAACCGCCACCGGTCAGGTGCAGGCAGCCATTGGACGCAGTGAACAGCTTCTAGTGAACACGTCAACATGGTATGAAAATCATAAGCCAAAAAAATAATCCATACAGAAATAATTATTCTCTTGCACAGCAACGGGATGCTGTGTAAAATCAGATTTTAAGAATATTTGCCATCTATGTTTTCAAAGGCACCGTTCGCGGTGTCTTTTGTGTTTTCTGAGGTATTTGAATGATTTATGATCAGAATAATCATGAACTACATAGATTTATTGGAAGAATATCGTTCAAGATGTTTAATATCTAGTTCTATATACCTATCTATACATTAGCGTGAAAGTTTCTAGAATTTACATTTTTGTATACTACACCTACTAGGATTATGGTAGAATAGCACTAAGTTTTTCATTGAATTACCAATTCGATAGAACAAGAAGCATATGCGATAAATCATTTTCAAGTTTTTATTGGTTTTTTTGACCAGGGAAATTGCATAAATGTGTAAATGAAGGGCTTGAATGAGAAAGCAGGTGTGTCCTGGTTTTGGAAGAAAGCCAGTAAAAATATTGAAGTAGCGACATAGCAAAAGGCAGAGTCGGGACGATCCAGGGAGGTATTATGAGAACTAAACGAACGACGCGTCAGCTAAAGAGCTCTTGGATCGGTTATCGCGCTTCTGACGCCGATGGATTGGTATCCTCATTGCATGAGGAGCGAATCCAGGCAGAGAGGTTGCTACGTGAGGAGCGGGAGCTTTTCCATGCGGCGCTGGAGCGGAAAAAGCAGCGGGATACCGAGTTAAAGCAGCTGCTTGCAGATGCGCTTGCGGAAGAGCGGCGCTGGATTGAAAGGGCGGGAATTCATGGGTGACAAGCTTAGGTGGCAGGTTGGAGGAGTTTCAATTCGCCAAACCAAGAGAAGAATAAAAGAAGAACGTCAGCGAATCGAACAACTGCAACAACAGCTAGAGGCTCAGCGTGCAGAGCAGGCCCCGATACTGTACAAGCTTGATTTTCACATCGAAGAGTTGGAACGAAGACTTCGGGATACAGAACTTCGTATTCAGGCTATACAGAATGCCAATGATACAGCAGCAGCTGTGGAACAATTGCTGGATGAAGGAATACAGGATGGACAGGTGCAGGAGGCGCAAGTCCAGTATGCATCTGGGCAGGAACAGGCAGCGGCAGGAGCAGCCATGGGTCTTGCTTCCAGTATCCCTGGTGCAGAAGGCGGAGAGGCGGCAGCAGGAACGCAGACCGGACGAAACGGCAAGGCCCGTCTGGGAGATCAGCTGGTGGAGAACGGGATGATTACCCGGGATCAGCTGACAGATGCTATCCGCAACCAGAAGCGTTACGGTGGTAGACTGGGCGATATTCTTGTAGAGATGGGTTTCATTACAGCTGAGCAGCTACAAGAGCAAATTGACGGTGATGAATCCAAGGAGAGACTGGGCGACATGCTGGTTCGTTCCGGCTATATTACACCAGAGCAGCTAGAGCGAGCGCTCGAGTTCCAGGCGAAGAGCGGCGGGCTGCTCGGCGACATCTTGCTATCATTGCAAATGCTGGAGCCTGCGGATTTGTACCGCGCGATTGCTACCCAGAACCGAATCGGGCGTATTGGTGAGGAGCTGGCGCTGGATGCGGCGTACAAACTACCCGAGCAAGTGGCAATGGCTTATGGCGTGGTCGTCATCCATCAATATATGAACCGCTATATTGTAGCGGTCAGTGATCCATTACCAGAAGAGCGACGCTTAAAGCTGGAGGGAATTCTGGGTATGCCGGTAGAGCAAGTGCTTGCAACAAAGGAAGAGATGGAGCAGCTCTGGGGTAAAATCTACGGCGAGGAAATGATGCAGGAAAGCACAACCGGATTGTTGGAAAAGGAACCGCACAATTCGGCGCGGATCACCTTTACCAAGGGTCAGCTCTGGGTGTTTGCAGCTATGGGAATGATTACGCTGCTCGGCCTCTTCTGGAACAGCTGGAAGACAGTGCTAATCATTAATATGATGATCCAGCTGTTTTATTTTGCTATGACGCTATTCAAGTTTGGAATTATCTATCTCGGTTCCCGGCGTGGGGCGCAGCTTCGCTTCACGAAGGAAGAGGTAGACGCCATGGATGAAAAAAGACTGCCGATCTATACGATTCTTGTACCGATGTATAAGGAAGCGGGCGTGCTTCCGATGTTGTTACGGAATTTGGAACAGCTGGATTATCCAAAGTCCAAACTGGATGTACGGCTGTTGATTGAAGAGGACGACATTGAGACGATTGAGCTGCTGCGTGAAATGAAGCTGCCTGCCTATTACACGACACTGGTCGTGCCTGATGGCTTGCCGAAAACCAAGCCGAAGGCATGTAATTATGGACTTATTCGCGCCCGCGGCGAGTTTGTCGTCATTTACGATGCTGAGGATCGTCCCGATGCTGACCAACTTAAAAAAGTCATTGCAGCGTTTGATTCACTCCCTGAGAATTATGCGTGTATTCAAGCGAAGCTCAATTATTTTAACAGTACACAAAATTTGCTGACCCGCTGGTTCACACAAGAATACAGTATGTGGTTCGAATTGCTGCTGCCAGGAATTATGCAGTTAGATACCCCTATTCCGTTGGGCGGTACGTCCAATCATTTTCGGGTATCTGTATTGAAAGATATTAATGCGTGGGACCCCTATAATGTAACCGAGGATGCCGATCTGGGCATTCGTCTGTATAAAGGTGGTTACAAAACGGCCATTGTTGATTCCCGCACATGGGAGGAAGCGAACAGCCGCGTGGGCAACTGGATTCGTCAGCGTTCACGTTGGATCAAGGGATATATGCAGACATGGCTGGTTCATATGCGCAATCCGGTTAAGCTAGTGCGCGAAGTGGGCTGGAAAGGCTTTTTCGGTTTTCAGGTAATGATTCTGGCGACTCCGATGTTGCCGTTGCTGAACCCGATTTTTTGGGGCTTGCTTATTTTATGGTTTGGCTGGGAGTTGTCCTTTATTCCCAAGCTGTTCCCGGGTTATGTGTACTACCTAGCCAGCGCGGAATTTTATATCGGTAACTTTCTGTTCGTATTCAGTAATGTGGCTGGCATGTATTGGGTCATCGGTGAGCTGGAAGAGCGCGGTGAACGAACATTTTCATACGCGATGGTCAAATATGGGCTACTCTCGCCGTTATATTGGGTACTTATGAGTATAGCTGCGATAAAAGCAGCTTGGCAGCTTATAACCAAGCCGTTCTATTGGGAGAAAACGACGCATGGTCTGACCGATATGCATGACTTGGATGATGCCCCGGCACAGTCCTCCTGAATATGAAGAAAGAAGGAGCAAGAATGGAGACAAAAAACCCTTTTTTATCCGTCGTCATTCCTATGTACAATGAAGGCTCACACCTCGAACGTTCTCTTAAGGTGATTGATGGGGTGCTGTCTGTTGTCACCTCACGTTATGAGCTCATTATTGTAGATGATGGTTCCAAAGATGATACATGGCTCAAGTTGTCCGAATTGTCCCGTCGTATGCCCTCTTTGCTCGCACTCCGGCTGAGTCGGAATTTTGGTAAGGAGCTGGCATTGTGCGCAGGTTTGGAAAATGCTTCTGGCGATGCGATCATTGTCATGGACGGTGATTTGCAGCATCCTCCTGAAATGATCGGGGAAATGGTGCGTTTATGGCAGAACGAAGGTTATGATTTAGTTGAATGTGTGAAAGAATTTCGGGGAGAAGAGTCTGTAGGCAAAAAGCTCGGAGCTTCTTTGTTCTACGCGACTTTGAATCGTTTGACGGGCTTTAATCTCAAGGATGCCTCCGATTATAAGCTGCTGGATCGACGAGTGGTGGATGCCTGGATGGCGATGCCAGAGCGTATGCCGTTTTTTCGCGGGATGACCGCCTGGCTCGGTTTTCGTAAAACCCAGATTACATTCCGGGTGGCTCCACGAGAAGAGGGTCCAAGCCGCTGGAGTCCGTTAGGGCTGCTTCGATTGGCCGCGGAAGCGATCGTTTCGTTCTCGACGGTACCTTTGCGGGTAGTGAGTTTAATGGGTCTCATTTTCATGCTGATTTCGGTCGTGTTGGGGATTCAAACCTTAATGCACAAAATAACGGGTGATGCTGTGACCGGGTTTACCACTGTCATTTTACTGCTTTTGATTATCGGTAGTGTACTCATGCTGTCGATTGGAGTGGTAGGAGAATATATTGCCGCCATATATCACGAAGTCAAAGCCAGACCCCGTTATCTAATTGCAGACAAACGGGCGAATGCTGACCGATTGTGGGTGGATAGGGAGTTTAATCAACATGATCAGACGTTCGTATCTAAAGTATCCAATCATTAAATACGGTATTGTCGGACTGCTGGGTACAGGCATTCACGTCGGTGTGCTTGTGCTGCTAGTGGAGTTGTTTGCAATACCTGCAGTAACGGCTACTACCATAGGTTTTATCGTTACGCTGCTCGTTTCGTATGTGCTGAATCGTAACTGGACGTTCGAGCCTACCGGCGAAGGGAGCCGCACTCAGTTTCTTAAATATTTATTGGTCTGTACCTGCGGCTTGCTCCTGAATGCCGCTCTGATGTACGTAACCATTCACTGGATTGGTTGGTCATATCTGATCGGTGAAGTCTTAACTACCATCATCGTGCCAGTTCATAATTATATCTGGAACCGCTATTGGATCTTCTCCGTTCCGCAACAGCGTCAGAAAGAGGTTTCATGATCGTAAGGAAACATGGAAAGTTGTTGTCATTGTTTGCTTGTATTGCTGCTCTAGAATTAGCCGTGGGTGTTTATTTTGCATGGCATCTTGGCTATATGCATACCGATGCGCTCAGTCGAGTAGCTAATGCATTTTATGTACTCTATAGTCGTGACCCGCATTTGGGTGCTATTGGGTTTGTGTGGAATCCGCTACCGAGTTTGATGGAACTCATTGTGCTGTTGTTCTATCCTTTATTTCCCGCACTCGCTTCCCATGGGCTGGCAGCAGTGATTGTGAGCAGCCTGTTTGCTGGGGCGAGTGCAGCATTATTGTACGGGACGGGAAAAGAACTAGGGCTTCACGGTGCAACCAGTTTGCTGATTGCGCTGTTATTTTCACTGAATCCGTTTATGTTTCTGTTTGGCTTCAACGGCTTAAGTGACTCGCCATATATCTTTTTTATACTGCTGACAGTGAGTCGATTCTGTATGTGGCTTAAGGATCGCAAGGCGGCGAATTTGATCGTATCCGGTTTTGCGCTTGCATTGGCATTTTGGGTTCGCTACGAAGCAGTTCCCCTGGGGGTTGCGCTGGCTTTGGGCGTATTACTGACGATTTTTTCTCTGCATCGGTGGCGTACAAACAGAGAGAGCGTTAGAACGCAATTGTCTTTAAAAGAGCGCCTGTACAAGGTAGAAGCGACATGGCTTCTATTGTTGCTGCCGCTTGTCTTTTCCGGTTTGCTGTGGCTCTTTTTTAACTGGATTATCATGGGCGACCCGCTTTACTTTTTACGTTCGCAGTATTCCAATTCCACACAATCAGCGGCTTTGCTGGAGGATCAGCGCTTTGTGGAAATGTTTGCTCATCCTGTGCTGATGCTAAAGTTTGTCGGGCAACGAACCTTATGGTATGCGGCTCCGTTAATTGCCATTTTGCTTATACGCCTATTGGACAAACGTCTGTGGAGTTGGAGCACGTTAACGCTGCTGGCTATCTTTTTATCGGTACCCGGGCTTCAGCTTTTACTGATGCTTAAGCATTCTTCGTTTGGCTGGTTCCGATATTTTATGTATGTATTCCCAATTACGGTTGCTTGGCTGCCGTATGAGCTTAGTCTGTTGAAGGGGAAAATGCGGGGGATCGGAATCTCACTGGTAACGGCAGGAATGTTGGTAACAGTAGGCTTGTTATCCTACGCACTGACGAACCCCGCAATTGCGGCGGATGAGCATAGCTATCTGACGCATAGTGGCAATGAAAGCTATACTCGGCAAATTGTTGAACGGAAAATAGGGTCATGGCTGGATGAACATTATGGTTCATCTCTCATTTTGACTGATTCTTATACGGCCTATCCGATCATTTTGAGCAGTAAAATTCCGAAGAAGTTTATGATCACGAGTGATTATGATTTTGGAAAATCTTTAACGGATCTGCCTGCCTCCAAGGTGGATTATGTTTTGGTTACGCGCTTGGTAGAAGGGGTACCGCTGGATCAGGTGAACCGGAACTATCCTGATTTGTTTGAAAAGGGGGCGCCATGGGCCTCGTTGGTGCATGACTTTGACGGGGAGTGGCGATTGTACAAGATAGAGCATGAAGAACTGCAATAATTTTATTGTATGTTAGTGCATCGTAGCGGAGGAAAGGATACAGCTGTCGGGCGTAATTTCCCTACAGCTGCACCGCCGCAAGAAGTTTGAGGGGGAACGAGAGGAATGTCCTTTCGAAAAATGTCTGCAAGCAGATGGATGGCTATAGGTCTGTTTGTGTTTATACTTGCATTGGAGCTGTCTGCTGGCATCTATTTTAGCTATGTTCTGGGATATATGCACACAGACGCGCTCAGTCGCGTAGCTAACGCATTTTATGTGCTGTACAGCCGTGACCCGCATTTGGGCGCCATCGGATTTATCTGGAATCCACTACCCAGTCTTCTGGAAATGGTAATTCTATTGCTGTATCCAATCTTTCCGGCATTAGCCTCCTATGGATTGGCTGCTGTTATTCTGAGTGCTACCTTTTCTGCTTTGACCGCAATGTTGCTATATCGGGCAGGTGTCAGAACAGGGCTTAGCTCTAGGATGAGCTTGCTGTTGGCTTTGTTGTATGCACTGAATCCGTTTATTTTACTGTTTGGTGCCAACGGTCTGAGCGATTCGTTATACATATATTTTATTATGATGACAGTGATTGAATTTGCGCTGTGGCTCAAGGACCGCATGACGGCAAGTCTGATTGTTTCTGGATTAGCGCTTGCCATGGCGTTCTGGACTCGTTATGAAGCGGTGCCTCTAGGCGTGGCAATGGCTGTTGGCGTAGTCTTGGCGATCTTATTTCTTCATCGCAACTTGGGTAGACGCGAGCTGGCCCTGCGGGAAAAGCTGCATAAAGTCGAGGCAACCTGGTTACTTCTTTTGCTTCCTGTGGTCTTTTCCGGGCTGTTGTGGATTTTCTTTAACTATCTCATTATGGGGAATGCCTTTTATTTCCTGAATTCAGAGTATTCAAACACGGCCCAATCGGCAGAGTTGCTGAATGATGATAAATTTGTAGAGATTTTCTCCAATCCACTGGTAGCCTTGAAGTTTATTGCTTCCAAAACCATCTGGTACTCTGTACCATTGTTTGCTATTCTGTTCATCCGTCTGTTGAGTGGACGCTTATTCCGGTGGGGAACCCTGATTATTTTGTTATTGTTCCTGTCTGTGCCGGGCTTGCAATTTTTACTTATGATGAGACAATCCTCGTACGGGTGGTTTCGTTACTTTATGTATGTATTCCCAATTACCGTAGCCTGGTTGCCTTATGAGTTGAGTCAGCTTCAGGGACGATGGCGGAGGGCGGCCTTTGGTCTAGTGTCCGTCAGTCTGCTACTTACCGCTGGATTACTCTCCTATGCGTTGACTCGCCCGGATATTGCACCGGATGAGAATAGCTTTCTCACACGCACAGGGAATGTGAACTATGTGAGACAGGAATCAGATCGCAAGATTGCCGTTTGGCTGGATGAGCATCTGCCGAAGTCTACCATTATGACTGATTCAGCTTCAGCCTACACAATGATCGTCTACAGCCAATATTCCAAACGTTTTCTGATCACCAGTGATTATGCGTTCAATAAGGCATTAAGTTATCCGCAGGAGAATCATGTGGACTATATCCTTGTACCTAAGATTATGTCAGGCATGCCGCTGAGTAAGATCAATATAGTATATCCGAATTTATATGAACATGGTGCCCCATGGGTTCAACTTGAACGTGAGTTTAACGGCGAGTGGCGCCTGTATAAAGTACTGCCTAAGTCATTAACTAAAGAATCTCCATCGACGGAGACAAAGACAAATCCCTGATGGGTATAACAACAATCCCCGGAGCTTAATTCCTTCGCATGGTTCGATGAGAAAGGCTCCGGGGATTTTTTTGCCTGTTTTAGTGTCCTTTAAGCGGTAGCCACGCCAGTACGTCCTGGATTTTAGCGTCCCAATATCCCCATTCATGAGCTCCAGGACCTTCTTCGTAGGTCAGCGGAACTCCAAGAGAGGTGCATGTTTCACGAAAAGTCTGATTCCCCTTATATAAGAAATCCTCTGTACCGCAGCATTGATAGAGTTGGGGGAGTGAGGTCCCCGCAGTGGCATGACGTTGTAGCAGCTCCAGCAAGTCGTGATCTGTTCCGCGTATTTCATCTGGTCCAAAAATGTTAAGCCATTCCGCTGGACTCATAGCATTTTGCTTAGGATCGGTGCGTGATGCATGTAAATCCATGACCCCCGAAAGACTGGCAGCGGCTGCAAAGCGCTCTGGATGCTGAAGTGCCAGTTTGAAGGCGCCGTAACCACCCATAGAAAGCCCGGCTACAAAATTGTCTTCACGCTTGTCGGACAGAGGAAAAAATGAACGTGCCAAAGCTGGCAATTCTTCACTGATAAAAGTCCAATAAGCTGCTCCTTGCTCCATATTCGTATAGAAACTCCGATGTACCTGAGGCATGACGACCGCTAGGCCCATGGAGGCGACGTAGCGTTCAATAGAGGTTCGACGCAGCCAGGTTGAATCATCGTCTGACAGGCCATGCAATAAATACAGTGTCGGATGTGGCCCTATTCCTTGCTTGCCCTCCATTCCAATCTGTGATCGGGTTGTCTGCGGGAGAATAACATTCATGGATGTGCTCAGACCAAGAACTTCCGAATAAAACTGACATTGAATAAGAGCCATAAGAAAACCTCTTTTCCTAAGGGGATGTGACCTCATTGACCTTTTTCAGCATACAACTGATTATTCATCCAGTATACTGTGACCTGTCCAAATATACATATCCAAGTGAATGGCTAGGTATTAAGTCCTGTTTCTTTTTTATCCTACATTAGGAGGGGGTATGGTTATATGGGACGATTTTTTTAATTTAGGGGTTATTTGGGTTTGATTTCTGGTAAAGTGTTTAAAAAAGATTGATGAATACAATCTGAGGGAGGAATTTATAGCATGGGGAAAAAGTTAAGGAACACAATTACAGGTGTACTGAGCACAGGTCTTATTCTTAGCGCATTCAGCGCAGCGGCAGCTGCTCCTCAAACTACAAGTGGCCATTGGGCAGGAGATCAGGTGCAACGCTGGTCAGCTACAGGGCAATTGAATGGAGCGGTAAAACCGGATGCGGCGATCACACGCGCAGAATTTATCGTTCTTCTGAACCGCAGCTTGGGAACGTTCACGCAGGAACTTCCAGCAGTGACAGACGTAACGTATGCAGGCGGTGTGAAGGTAAACGGTAATGGAAGCAGAACGTTCACAGATGTTCCGGCATCCCACTGGGCATACAACGAACTGACAAGTGCCGTGAATGCAGGCTACATAAGCGGCTATGCAGATAACAAGCTCAAACCAAATGGTAAGGTAACTCGTCAGGAAGCAGCTGCGATCATTGGCAAAGCTATTGGGCTGACTGCGGGTAACGCAGCAGATGTTACTAAATTCATTGACTCCGACAAAATCGGATCTTGGGCGAAGAAAAGTGTAGCGGCAGCTGCGGAGCAAAAAATCATCAACGGTTATCCGAATGGTAAATTCCAGCCGCTGAAGCCGCTGACTCGTGCAGAGGCGGTTGCTATTCTGGATGCTGCATCCGGGTACAACCTGAGCTCTGTCGATAATCTGACCACGACTCCTGGTGGAACGGTAACGAATTCCACGTACGGTAACGTGACAGATTCCACTTACGGTAATACGTCGACTACTTCTGGAACTGAAACAGAAGATAGCAGCACAAGTACTAGCACAGATAGCACGTCTGCGACTACTACAGACAACTCTACAACAACAGAGACAACTACAAATACCGATACGACTACAGACAACACTACAGACACAGCTACTGACGCGGATGCTACTTCGAATGCACTGAAAGTCAACGATGTGTACGATGGTGAAGGTACAATTACAGGAACAGCAAAAGCAGGTTCCACAGTAACTGCCTATTCCAACGATCTGCCTATCGGCAGTGCAGTAGCCAAAGATGACGGCACATTTAGCATCAGTGTGCTTACTCAAAAAGCGACAGTTAGACTGGTGATCAAAGCTAAAGATACAGACGGCCATGAAAGTGAGCCTGTAGAAATTTCGGTTTTGAGTAAACGCAGCGAGTAATTTAGAAATAAAAAAAACCCCTTTCACTCTGTCTGGAACCAATCCAGCCAGTAGTGAAGGGGGATTTTTTCGTTTATTCGCTTATGCCATCTTCCACAATAGGTTTCTCCAGTTCGCGTGTTTGTGGCTCAGACGATGTGCTACCGCCATAACTAGCTATAATGCGCTGCTGGGCTCGGTACGTATCGCGGCTGATTCGGGTGCGCTCGACGGGTTTTCCATCTACCTTTTTTATTCGAAATGTTTCTACCACATACCCTTCTTTGCCCTGTCGAATGACTTGATAGAAGCCGGGAGATAGGGAGTCATTACGTATTCTTTTTACCGGTATAGGCAGTACGCGAACGGTGTGAGATTCAAGTTCATACGAAATATTGGATGGGAATGTACCAAAAATTTTAACAGTAAGCGTTCGATTTTGGACCACAGCGCGAAGGAGTAAATGTTTGCCGGTATTATTTCTAAAACGAAAATTAATGGACCCTGTAGCAAAAGTCGCATCCTGACCTTTGGGTAAGTAGCTGACTGGCAAGGAATGGTTACGGCGTTCGACAATGTCCAAGCCGACTCGCAGCGCTGCATTATACACCGTGCTGGATACCTGACAAATCCCACCGCCAATACCGGACTCCAGCCGTCCGTTCACGATCACTGGAGCCTCACGAAAGCCATGGGTGCGCTCAGCCTTGGCAATCACCTGGCCGTAGTCGAATATGTCACCCGGTTTGAGAATTAAACCATCGACGGTGCTTGCCGCTGAATTAACGTTATACACACGTCCTTCCGAACTGCTGCCGAGACTGGTGGAAAACTGGGTGATTTTTCGCTCTATACCTTCGCTGCGCAGACTGTCGACTGTAATTTTCGGCTCCAGTTGGTAGAACGGTAATTCCACCCGGATCGGCTCCTCAGAAGCCGTAAAATCCTTGGGGAGTGCCTGGTTCATTACGACGTCCAGTTTGGGCCAATCTAGGCGCCGGGCAGAGCGTCCCGGAATATAACGAACCTGATCGTTTGCATCAATCTGACGCACCGCATTGATAGGCATGCCGTATCGTTGCTCCTCCCAATCAGCTCCAAATTGGGATTTTAAGATCTTCTCTTGCTGGAAAGGTGTGATAGACCATTCCTTCTCGAAGCTAAAACGTGTCTGTACGCGAGTCCATAGATGCTTCGCGCTGAGTGCCTTTACCGCATTTCGGAATGCCTCCGCTTTATAACTGAACCCTGCTTCTCCGAGTGTTAGCTTTATATCCTGTGCACTGCTGTCACTGTCCGTGAAGAGCAGAGGGCGCTGCTTCAATGCATCCAGTTTTTTCTCCACCAGTCGAAGAGCGTCCGTTTTATCCATGCCGCCTACGTTGACTCCTCCGATCCGCACTCCCTCCGGTAGTGTTTGTCTATCGGCGTACAGATGAAGTCCTCCCCACAACATAGCCAGCGCCAGAACACCAGACCATATCCAAATGACAGATAAATGAATTTTTTTCATAATGCAGATGTCTCCTGTCTGATAAGCTTGATAGCATTTCGTGTGCCATAATATTCATATATATGTGCCAAAAGCAGAAAACTTTCGGTACTATTTAGGTAACAAATTTGTTACAATGATAAACGGTATGATGAAATACAGAAGTTTTTAAAGGAAATGCATGGAATATGTCGAATGGATAATAGGTTATACGTAACATGATTAAGCAGCGGGAAGTGATCGAGTGATTGAAATGCAGGATGTGTGGAAGACCTATACGAACGGGACCCACGCACTTCAAGGAGTATCGGTCAGAATTGACCGTAATGAATTCGTATACGTAGTCGGCCCGTCTGGAGCGGGGAAATCGACTTTTATGAAGCTTATTTATAGAGAAGAAGTACCGACCAAGGGACAAATTTCAGTCAATGGTTTTAATATTGGGAAGCTCAAGCAGCGCAAAATTCCCTACGTTCGTCGTAACATCGGAGTCATTTTTCAGGATTTCCGGCTTTTGCCGCGTTTGACAGCCTATGAAAATGTGGCTTTTGCTATGGAAGTTATAGAGGCTCCCAAGAAGCTGATCCGCAAGCGGGTTCCAGAAGTGCTCGAATTGGTTGGCTTGAAAGAAAAAATGAATCGTGAGCCTGCCCAGCTTTCTGGTGGGGAGCAACAGCGGGTAGCGATTGCACGGGCCATCGTGAACAATCCCTCGGTCATCATTGCTGATGAACCGACGGGGAATCTGGACCCCGAAACATCGTGGGAGATCATGCAGTTGCTGGATGAAATTAATTTTCGGGGTACGACCATTGTGATGGCGACACACAATAAGGACATCGTGAACTCCATGCGTAAACGCGTCATTGCCATCGAAAATGGCAATATCGTAAGAGACCAGGTAAGAGGGGAGTACGGATATGACTTTTAATACCTTCTTGCGTCATATGCGGGAAGGTTTCAAAAACATATTCCGCAATGGCTGGATGTCCGTAGCATCCGTCACCTCAATTATTGTGTCACTGCTCATACTGGGCGTGTTTATTATGCTGGTGCTTAACGTCAACTCCTTGGCTGATCAAGCAGATAGTCAGGTGGAAGTTAACGTATTTCTGGAGCTCAATGTCGATCAGAGCATGCGTGAAACACTGCAAAAGGAAATCGCGGCAATGCCGGAGATCAGCAAAACGACCTTTGTGACGAAAGCTCAAGGTTTGGAGGAGCTTCGCAAAGATTTGGGAGACAGTGGTAAGGATCTGCTAGAGGGCTTTGACAAAGACAGCAATCCACTGCCGGACAAAATCGTGGTAGAGGTTATTGAACCAACGACGGTTCCATTTGTGGCTGAGAAAATTGAGAAACTGAATACATTGCATCCCGAAAAACCGATCTTAAAGGTTCGTTACGGAAAAGGCACTGTAGAGACACTCTTTACCATTACCAAGCTGATCCGCAATGTTGGTTTTATATTTGTCGCCGGACTGGCGATCATGTCTATGTTCTTAATCTCGAATACCATTCGAGTAACGATATTGGCACGACGCAGAGAAATCAGCATTATGAAGCTGGTCGGTGCGACCAACTTTTTCATACGATGGCCGTTTTTTATCGAAGGCGCCCTTATTGGTCTTATTGGTTCTCTTATTACTGTAGGAATTTTATTTACAGGCTATCAGCGTTTGCTGACAGCCGTTCAAGGAGATATCGCTCTCAATATGTTGAAGCTTATGCCGCTTGAAGGCATTTGGATTCAGCTGAGTGCACTGCTGGTTATTTTGGGGATGCTGGTCGGAATTATTGGCAGTACCCTGTCCATGCGCAAGTTCTTGAAAGTCTAAGAAGCATTTGGTGGAACGTCGTGGTCGATTTAATAGAACGGGGAAGCCCGGTGTTATTTTGCGATAAAGGATGGGGAGTGCAAGTTGAAAAAAATAGGATCTGTGTTGGCTGCTACGTTGGTAGCTGCATTGCTAATCCAGCCTTCTGACGGATATGCCAAAAGCGTAAGTGAAATCAATTCGCAACTGAACCAATTAGAAAAGCAAGCCAAATCTGCAAAGCAACAGCAGCAAAAGGCTGCTCAAGATAAACAGTATGCTCAGCATTATAAAAATAAAACCGTGCAAAACCTGAAAACGGTACTTGCTCAAATTAACAGCGTCAGTGATCAGCTGACTCGTGTAGCGGTTCAGATCGATCAAACGGAAGATAATCTGCGTGCAACTAAAAAAGATTTAGCCGAAGCGATTGATCGCATCAATTCGCGGGAAAAAATGCTGGAAACTCGAGTGCGTCTCATGTATACGGATGGAACGGTATCCTATATGGACGTGCTTATGTCCTCAACCAGCTTTAGTGATTTTCTCAGCCGGGTGGATTCTCTGAAAACGATCGTGGAGCAGGACCAAATTCTGTTGGACGAGCATAAAAAGGACAAGGCTCTGGTCGTTAGCAAGAAGAAGCAGCTCGACACGGAATATAAAAATGCCAAGAAGTTGTATGCACTCAAGCAGGACGCCAAAGCTCAATTGAATTCGAAGGAAAAAGAGAAGCAAAGACTGATTGCCAACTACGATCATGATATTGCTGAATCCGATGAAATCAGTGAAGAGCAAAACGATATGCTGGTAGCCCTCGCGAACAAACGTGTGGCTCTTGTGCAGGAGAAGAACAAGCTCAGAGCGGAGCAGGCTGCCAAAGCAGCACGCGCTAGAGCGGCTGCACGTGCAGCTGCAGCTAAGCGATATGCATCTTCATCCTCAGGCGCCGCCTCGAATCCCAGTCATACGGCAGCCAGTACGTATACAGGCGGATCAGGTACTTTGGCTACGCCTGTAGCCCATTACCGACTCTCATCTACTTTTGGCATGCGGGTACATCCGATAACAGGCAAGCTTAAAGGCCATACAGGTATTGATCTGGCGGCTCCGCAGGGAACCGATATTCATGCAGCTGAAGATGGTGTTGTTATTGTTGCTGAATGGTGGAGCGGGTATGGGAACACGGTTGTCATTGATCACGGAGACGGACTATGGACTTTATACGGACATATTCGCAACGGTGGTACGGTAGTTCATACGGGGCAAACGGTGAAACGTGGTCAAAAAATTGCGGAAGTGGGTTCGACGGGGAATTCCACAGGACCTCACTGTCATTTTGAAGTGCGCGAGAATAACAAACCTGTAAATCCGATGAACTATTTATAATAGATAAGGTAAGCCCTATTTGTAACCAATCCGGTTGTAGATAGGGTTTTGCTTTAATGGTTCATATCCAATGAAGAACATGTGCATTGAAACACGGAGTAGGATACAATTAACATATTCCGTACAAGCTAGACGTATACTTCGTGAATGGATGCGTTGTGAGGAAATAGGATACAAGATAAAGAGAAGGCGGTGGACGATTAGATGTTGAAAAAAAGTACAGCGGTACTCTTGATGGTGATCGGGCTGCTTGGCGGCAGTCTGCTCACTTTTGCTTATACTGGAACAACCACAGTTGGGAACAGCGCTCTGGGCGAAGGACTGCTGGCGAGTGTGACAGGAAGTAGTTCCTCTTCCAGAAGTGATATCCGCAAAATTGAGACAGCGATGGACTTAATTCAGGGACAGTATTATCAGGATGTGGACCGCACCAAGCTGGTGGATGGCGCCATCAATGGGATGATGGAGTCGCTTGGCGACCCATATTCCTCTTATATGGGTAAAGAAACTGCACAGCAGTTCGAGCAATCCATAGAAGGTTCTTTTACTGGGATTGGAGCCGAAGTAGCGGCTGAAAACGGGAAAGTAGTCGTAGTCACACCAATTAAAGGCTCTCCGGCTGAGAAGGCGGGTCTACGCGCTAAGGATATTATATTGTCTGTTAACGGTGAAACACTGGACGGATTGGATCTGAACAAGGCCGTTTCCAAAATTCGTGGACCAAAGGGCAGTCAGGCAAAAGTCAAAATTCAGCGTAACGGTTCTCCGGATCCACTTGAATACACGATTACCCGTGACAACATTGATATGGAAACTGTAACGGCTCATATGGAAGGCGACGGTGTAGGTGTCATTACGATCACCCAGTTCTCCTTAAATACGGCAGAACGCTTCAAGGAAGAGTTAGCCAAGCTGGAAAAACAAGGGCTTAAAGGACTCGTCATTGACGTGCGTAATAACCCGGGTGGAGTGCTTTCTGTCGTTATTAATATTGCAGAGCAATTTGTACCTTCCGGCAAAACGATTGTACAAGTTGAAGATAAAAATCAGAAACGTGAGGAAGAAAAATCCAAAGGTTCGCGCAAAAATTATCCGGTGACTTTGCTCATGAACAAAGGTAGCGCAAGTGCGTCCGAAATTCTGGCAGGTGCTCTCCAGCAATCCGCTGGCGCAGTGTTGATCGGGGAAAACTCCTTTGGTAAAGGTACTGTACAAACCAGCTATGACAAGCAAATGGGTGACGGTAGCCTGCTCAAAATCACGATTGCCAAGTGGCTAACGCCAAACGGAACATGGATTCATAAAAAAGGGATTAAGCCGGATATCGCGGTGGATCAGCCTGAATACTTCACGGCCGCACCGCTGAACAAGGAAAAATCCTTGAAATACAATATGAATAGCAGTGATGTAAAAAATGCACAAATCATTCTGCAAGGCTTGGGCTACAGACCAGGTCGCGAGGACGGCTATTTTGACAAAGTGACTGAAAGTTCTGTTATGGCTTTCCAAAAAGAGGCGAAGCTGACGGCTAACGGCATCATTGATGCCAAGACAGCAGCAGCAATGGAAGCCAAGCTGATTGAAAAAATTCGCGATCCGAAAAATGATAATCAACTCAAGCAGGGGATTGAAGAGATTCGGAAGGAAATGAAGACAAGCGCAGCGAAATAATAGTGAGGCTACAACAAGGGGGCTGGAAACAGCCTCCTTTGTTATTGGGATTTATTTGCAGTCTGTCGGTTTGTCTTCCCTACGTTGGCAATTTCATATAGAATAAATGGATATGAAATGTACGTGATCCGCTATATAGCGGGCCAGGGGCATAAGGAGTGTGAATGGACTTGGAATGGGCATTACAATGGGGATGGAGCGTCTTGAATGCTTGCTTGTATCTGCTTTTGCAGCCGTTTTATTATATCTCGATACTCATTGTCGCGCTTGGCTATCGTCGGCAAATGCTACTAGAGCGCAAGCTATTTCATACTAGAATTCATAGCTGGGCTACAGAGACCGGGCGTGTCGTATGGAGCGGCTTGCTTGCCGGGATGGCACTATCCGCTCTAGGAATGTTCGTCAGCGTGCATCTAAACCCGACTTCCATCGTGTGCCTGTGGATAGCCACATTATTGCTCATGTTGGTACGCGTCCGCTACCTGTGTCTTGCTTATTCGGTAGGTCTGCTAGGTGTAGTTCAATTTTTTCTAAACGTAGCCAGTGGCTGGCAGCCTGGGGGAGCGCTCGGGACATCGGTAGCGGCTATCCGCGGATTGGATATTCCAGCACTCTTAGTGCTCGTTGCTGTGCTGCATGTGGCTGAAGCGCTGTTGGTTCGCTGGCAAGGAGGAAAGGCAGCTACGCCACTGTTTGTTGAGGGCAAACGGGGGAGGTTGGTCGGTGGCTATCGTATGGAAGATCTCTGGCCCATTCCGTTGCTGTTGCTGGTACCCGCTCAGGGAGGATTCATGCTTCCCTGGACACCTTTGTTCGGCGGCGATGCCGGAATGGGGTATATGCTAGCAGCTCTGCCAGTCCTGATGGGCTTTAGCAGTGTGACGCTCGGCCAGCTACCACGACAGAAGGCAGTACTCACTTCGAACCGATTGTTCCTGTACAGTGTGGCTTTGCTTCTGCTAAGCCTGTTAGCGGCCTGGTGGAGTCCGCTAATCTTGCTGGCAGCGTTATTTTCCTTCCTGGCCCATGAGGCGCTGATTTGGTACGGAAATATAGAGGAAAGCCGTCTTAGCCCGATGTTTGTACATCCAGAGCAAGGGATGCGTGTTCTCGCTGTGCTGCCAGATAGCCCGGCGACAGCCATGGGCATACTACCAGGCGAGGCCATTTATCGTGTGAATGGCATGGTTGTGAACAGCCGTGCCGAGCTGCACCAGGCCTTGCGGATCAACTCTGCTTTTTGTAAGCTGGAGGTACGCAATCTGCAAGGTGAGAGCAAGTTTGTACAGCGAGGCATGTACGATGGCGATCATCACCAGCTAGGGGTCGTGCTTGCACCGGATGAACACGCAGGCTGGGCCGTATCCATACAACCGGCCTCCATCTACCGAATTGTGGCCATGCACATAGGCGCACGACGACGTAAAGCGGGACAAGCATCCAAGGCAGAGAGTACGCATTTGGACACCATGGATCAATAGATATTACAACAAGAGGGTAGTCATTATTTGATTAGAATCGAATAAGGCTACCTCTTTTGTATATGGCGACAGCAGCCTGCTTGAAATCAATATTCTCATCGGTATACAATGAATATGTAATGGAAACCTTTGATGAACCGAATGCCTATCATGTGTGTCAAGCAGGGAGAGGAAAAGATGAACGCGATTCACTTTATTCGAGAGTACATCAGGCACCCACGCAGCGTAGGCGCTGTTATACCCAGTTCAAGACAGCTGGCCAAGCAAATTGCCACACCGATTTACTTTGACAAAGCCTCATGCATTATTGAATATGGGGCAGGGACCGGTGTGTTTACGCAGGAGTTGATTTTGAACAAGCGTCCAGAAACGTTACTGTTAGTGATTGAAGCTAATGAATCGTTTTATAAAACATTACAAAGCAAATACGGACACTTGGAGAGGGTACACATTATTCATGGATCGGCCGAGCATGTAGCGCGGTATATGAAACAGTATCATGTCTCGAAAGTGGATTATGTTGTATCGGGGCTCCCTTTTACCAGCTTACCCGCTGCGTTATCAAGCCTTATTTTGGGACAAACGGCCGAGGTACTAGGCCAGGAGGGCAAGTTTATTACGTTCCAGTACAGCAAGGTTAAGCACAATTTCTTCCGTACTTTTTTTGCAGATATCCAGATTAAAAAGGTGAACTATAATGTTCCGCCAGCCTATGTGTTCACTTGCAGCCTGTGACCCTTCAGCTATGTAGGAGATTAGAATAAATACGAATATCCATATGCGGATGATTATGAGAAGACTAGGTCAGCATCATTAAGATGTTGAAACGGTCTTTTTTGTTGCCTACTTTTATGGAAATATAAGAGAATGGATATGTTAAATAGCAAAATTGTTTTAAGGAATCATATTTTAAAATGGGGCTTAACCTATATATTACATAAGTTGGAACCTGTTAGATTTTTGTAGGATTCATAATAAATCTGAACTTTTGTTAAAGGAGATTTATATATGGTAAAACCGCTGATGTTCATGCGCTGGTGTGAGTATTATGGGTTAAGCGACCGTGAGACAGATTTTGTATCTTTTTTTATGATGAATTTTTCAGCTGCACGATCAGGCAATCAACCGAAACTTAAAGAACAATTTGTTGAAATTCAGAAAAAAGCTTTTCCAGAATACCCGTTTGATATTAGCCCGGAAGAACTGGATTATAACAAATTTGAAGAACTGATGAAACGAGTGTTGAACATTCATTTTGACACGGCTGAACTGCTGTACTCCTTCTATCTCCAAAAGCTGTGTGCACCTTTAGCAGAATACATTTTATCTACTGGAGATGCCGAGCCTGCACGAATTTACTATGAGCTTATTCAAAAGGATAAAGTACGGTAGAGATAAAAAAGCCCCTTGGCTAAGGGGCTTTTTTCTATACTCAGGCTATAAAGTTATTTAATAAGTTAACTCTAGTCAATGTTCTGCTATATGGATATATGGAATAATCTATGTATATGGACATTACGTCCCATAAATGGTTCGATATGAAGATTTGGTCGGTAGAACGTATAGCAAAGCTGTATTACAACATTTGAAGATCCGAGCAATTCTGAATTTCGGACGGAGAGGAGAGTGTAATCAACTGAATACCTGGAGCTTCGAGACGCTGTACCGGAACGATTAACTCGTTAGGAATCAGGAGCCTTAAAGCCTGATGGAGCGGCACTCGTATGGGGTGCTGCTCTTTTCAAATGTAAAGGAGGAAAGCGGTATGAGGGCGAAAAATAGTAGTAATCTTTTGTTCAAACGTTCCAAATGGCTGCCTGTCGTCATGGCATGCACAATGCTAGTAGGAGGGGCTCTACCAGCTCCAACTGTAGTTCACGGTCAAACGGCAAAAACTATTACCATTAAAGTAGATACATCCAAGGATCGTAAGCCTATTAGTCCTTATATATACGGTACGAATCAGGATTTGGCAGGCGATGAAAATATGGCCGCCAGACGACTTGGTGGCAATCGAATGACCGGATACAACTGGGAAAACAATATGTCCAATGCAGGAAGTGACTGGCAGCAATCCAGCGATAACTTTTTATGTAATAACGGTGGCCTGACAGGAGCAGAATGCGAAAAACCGGGAGCGGTGACGACTTCGTTTCAAGATCAATCGCTGAAGCTAGGCGCTTATTCTTTAGTTACGTTACCGATGGCCGGCTACGTGGCCAAGGATGGAAACGGCAGTGTGCAGGAAAGCGAAAAAGCCCCTTCCGCTCGCTGGAATCAGGTTGTAAACGCCAAAAATGCGCCGTTTCAACTACAGCCTGATCTGAATGACAATCGGGTCTATGTGGATGAGTTCGTCCATTTTTTAGTGAACAAGTACGGTGCTGCCTCAACGAAGGCGGGTGTGAAAGGATATGCGCTCGACAATGAACCCGCTCTCTGGTCGCATACGCACCCACGCATTCATGGTGAAAAAGTCGGAGCGAAAGAGTTGGTAGACCGGTCAGTCAGTTTATCCAAAGCTGTGAAAGCGATTGACGCAGGTGCAGAAATTTTTGGGCCGGTTCTTTACGGATTTGGCGCCTATAAAGATCTTCAAACTGCACCTGATTGGGACTCTGTAAAAGGCAATTATAGCTGGTTCGTAGACTATTACCTGGATCAAATGCGCCTTAGCTCGCAAGCCGAAGGCAAGAGATTGCTGGATGTATTCGACGTACACTGGTATCCCGAAGCGATGGGCGGAGGCATACGAATTACGAATGAGGTAGGCAATGACGAAACGAAGAAAGCCAGAATGCAGGCACCTCGCACCTTGTGGGACCCGACCTATAAGGAAGATAGTTGGATCGCTCAATGGAACAGCGAGTTTTTGCCCATACTACCTCGATTGAAGCAGTCGGTGGATAAATATTATCCGGGAACCAAGCTGGCAATGACCGAGTATAGCTATGGCGGCGAAAATGATATTTCCGGCGGGATTGCGATGACCGATGTGCTGGGTATCTTGGGCAAAAATGATGTTTATATGGCAAACTACTGGAAGCTAAAGGATGGTGTCAACAACTACGTTAGTGCCGCTTACAAGCTTTATCGCAATTATGACGGAAAAAACTCTACTTTCGGTGATACCAGTGTTAGTGCGCAAACATCGGATATTGTCAATAGCTCGGTCCACGCTTCCGTAACGAATGCATCCGACAAAGAACTGCACCTCGTTGTCATGAATAAAAGCATGGACAGCGCATTCGACGCCCAATTTGATCTTTCCGGCGCGAAGACTTACAGTTCCGGTAAAGTATGGGGGTTCGATAAAAACAGCTCGCAAATTAAAGAAGCAGCGCCAATTACGCAAATTTCAGGCAACCGTTTTACTTATACCGTACCGCCTTTGACGGCATATCACATTGTGCTGACTACTGGCAATGACACGTCTCCAGTGGAAGGTCCTGAAAGCTTTAAGCTGAAAGCTGAGGCTGGTGATGGGAAAGTCCATTTGTCCTGGGACGCTTCCGGCGGAATTGTAGGTTACAGCGTACAGCGGGCAACAGATGAAAACGGCCCTTTCGCTGCTGTAGCATCCAACTTGGTCGAAACGTCTTATACGGATACTAACGTAACAAACGGTACTTCATACTATTACAAAGTAACCGCCAAAACCAATAAGGGATCGAGCGAATCTAATATTTTGAAAGCGGTTCCGAAGACGCCTGTAAACGGTCCCGCTCGCTATGAAGCCGAAGAAGGCGCGCTGAAGGGAACCATTGTGGAATCCAGCGGGACCGGCTACTCCGGTACTGGTTATGTAACGAATTTCCACAATCCAGGGGATTCTCTGACGATGACGATTCAGGCTCCCACGGCAGGCTTGTACAATCTTACAATCGGCTACCGTTCTCCTCATGATGACAAACGCACCAATTTCTCATTAAACGGCAAAGCGTTTGGCGAACTGTTGCTTAAGAAAACGACTGATTTTAAAGAAACTTCCGGAGGCAAGGTGCTGTTGAATGCAGGCGCGAATACGATCGGTTTTGAAACAGGCTGGGGCTGGTACGATATCGACTACGTCAGGCTGGAGCCTGCTGCTGATCGCCCACCCCATGCGGTAACCAAAACGCTCACTAATCCGAATGCGACGGTAGAAGCAAAAGCATTGATGAACTACCTGGTTGATCAATACGGGAAGAATATGCTCTCTGGTCAAGAGGAAATAAATGAAATTGATTGGCTTCAAGCTAATGTAGGTAAAAAGCCGGCGATTGCAGCGCTTGACCTGATCGACTATTCGCCAAGCAGAGCGGAACACGGTCTTAGTTCCACAGAGGCAGAAAAGGCGATTGCATGGGATAAGCAAGGGGGGATCGTTACCTTTGCATGGCACTGGAACGCACCGAAAGGTCTGATCGATACGCAGGGAAAAGAATGGTGGAGAGGCTTCTATGCCGATTCGACCACATTCGATATAGAATATGCGATGAATCATCCAGAGTCTGAGGATTATAAATTACTTATTCGCGACATCGATGTGATTGCAGGGCAATTGAAGAAGTTGCAGGATGCGAAGGTTCCTGTCCTGTTCCGTCCTTTGCACGAAGCGGAAGGCAAATGGTTCTGGTGGGGCGCCAAAGGTCCTGAGCCTGTTAAAAAACTGTATATTTTAATGCACGACCGTTTGACGAATGTGCACAAATTGAACAATCTGATCTGGGTATGGAATTCTGTTGCTCCAGATTGGTATCCGGGAGACGAGTATGTGGATATTTTGAGCTTTGACTCTTATCCGCAAGCCGGTGATTACAGCCCGCAAATTGCAAAATACGAAGACCTTGTTGCATTGGGCAAGGACAAAAAGCTAGTTGCCATGAGCGAAAATGGACCGATCCCGGACCCTGATTTGATGAAGGCGTATCAAGCTCATTGGAGCTGGTTCGCTACATGGTATGGAGATTTTGTGAGAGACGGCAAACAAAACAGCCTTGAGCATCTGAAAAAAGTGTATAATCATCCGAACGTCATTACGCTGGATGAGCTCCCAACGAACTTAAAAACGTATGGCATTACTGAGCAGCCGTCCGTACCGGGCAGCTTCACGCTGAACGCTGCGGGTGAAACGGCGAAAGTATCGCTAAGCTGGACAGCATCGGCGAATGCGAAAAGCTATGAAGTGAAGCGTTCGACGACTGAAAACGGCGCGTTCGCCACCGTAGCGAGCGATGTGTACGGAAGCAGCTACGCCGACACAGCCGTAACAGCAGACACGACGTATTACTACCAGGTCGTAGCGAAGAACGATACAGGACAGACGCTGTCGAACACGGCTAGCGCAATGCCGAAAGCGGATACTCAGCAGCCGACGACGGGACTGCTGCTCCAATATCGCACAGCAGATACTAAGGTGAACGATAATCACCTCAATCCGCAATTCCAAATTGTAAACAAAGGCACAACCTCCATACCGATCAACGAGTTGAAAATTCGCTACTACTACACAATCGACGGTGACCGTGAGCAGACTTTCAACTGCGACTATGCGACGCTGAGCTGCTCAAAGCTGAACGGTAAACTGGTTAAAATGGAGAAGGCTGCAACCGGTGCCGATTATTATTTGGAAGTCAGTTTCAATTCGGATGCAGGCGTGTTAGCACCTGGAGGAAGCACGGGCGAAATCCAAACCCGTATTCACAAAACAGACTGGTCAAACTATAACGAAAGTGACGATTATTCGTATAAAGGCACGCAAACCTCATATGCCGATCATATGAAAGCTACCTTGTACCATAATGGCGTACTTGTTTGGGGAACTGAACCGACAGCCAACTAAGATAAACGTTCGATGTACGGCACATGTGCAGTCAACTGTTTTATTTTGCGCTGATGGGGAGCTGCCGCCAGTTTAAACTTATTTAAATAACATTGCTGATAAGAGCAGGGGATTTATATCCCATCTGCTCTTTTTTTATACGAGAAAACTCATATATGATTATTTTGTAAAAAATGAAATGATATGTTTATTTCTATTCTTTTTGTAACACATCAAGAATTAGACTGGAATTAATTAGAAGGAAGGAGATGAAAAAAATGAAATAACTCGTATTTTGATAATGTCTACTGTCTACAATTGCTTGGAAGTCTAATGTTTAATCAGTACAAATACTTAAAGAGGAGAAATGACAAATGAAAAGAGCGATCTTAGCACTATCAATTTCCGCGTTAGCTTTATCTTTAGGGGGAGTAGCTTCGGCTTCACCAGTAAGTTCAACAATATCTGTTGGAGCTCCAGCCACAGTGAAAGTAACATTTGTGCCTGCTAACGGAGAAAAGGCACCTATTAAACTACAAGACACAGAAGTACCTCTTAGTATGGGAAGTGACTACTACATGGAAGGTTCAAACTGGATGCTTTTGTATGGAAGTAACGTTATTAAGCTCACTGGTAATAAAGCTACAGTTATTGGTTATGGTACAGCCCAAGTGGCGGCATATAAATCTAATGGTGACAAGTTAGGCGTTTATACATTTATAGTTAAAAGATAAGCTAGTGAAGAAAGAGAAATATATTTTCACTTTCTTCACTGAGGCTGTCGAGATTCCTCTCGACAGCTATTTTTATGAGTTTATTGGTAAGCTAATCTCTAGATCAGGGAAATACTCCTTTATTGGGTTACCGTCCTTATCCAATTCAAACTGACTTTTATTCCCTTCTTTAAAAATGTTTTTATAAACTTTAATAGTAATAACTTTTGGAGGGGATATAAAGGGTTCAAACTGAGAATCAGTCATTTGAACATTACCGTCTGTTGCACTCCAACCTCTGCCCCAGATTTGTTTTATTTCATTTCCCTTATCATCGTAAAGTTCATAACTTAGTAAAGGTAAACTAGAGATTTTTAGGGGTTTGGGTAATTCAATACGTGTAGTTATATTAGTTGTAATTGGGGTCAGCTCAATCTTTTCCAATGTATAATGAATTTTCTCATACTGACGCTTAAGGCCAGGTGTCTGTACTATGTTGTTTTTAGTATTCTTCTCGACAGGGATATGAATTTTGAACGGTTGTTGAACCCCTGCTACGGGCATGGAAAGTGTTAAATCAAACTTATCTGGAAAGGATTTCCCTCCCTGGTTACGTAAATCTGAGAACTGTATAATTACTGAGTTGGAGCTTTTTCCAGGAATCATATAAGGATCAATGGAGTTGCTTGTATTAGCAGGTGCATAAGAGTTTATTTCTTTTCCGTTAATAGTAAGTATTATATCGTTGATCAGTGATGATACTGCTTCCTTTGTAAATCTTTTGTCAGTGGTTTGTCGTTCTAAGGCAATGGATACACGTGTTCCATCAAACATGACCTCTGGTACGCTGAGAGTCAGGCCATCGTGAGTATCACTAAGATTTGGCTTTGATACTAGCCCTTTTTCGTCTGCTGTTTGTAAACCAAGATCACCAGCAAGCTGGAATATAGAATCTATACCTGGGATTTGTTTCAAGGACGCAGCCATTGTTGGTGAAATAAATCCAGTACTAACGACAAGTGCAAACGCTACTACAAGTGTAGCGGAGGTTCCGAGAAAGGTATTGCGAACCCTCTTCGAATGGGAGTTAGAGCGTTTATAGTGTCTTGTTTTCATTGTATTATAGCGTTCCATAGTTCTATCAATTAAATCTACTTGGAAAGGGGTGTTCCGAATAAGCTTTTGTAAGTGCTCAATTTCTTTATCTTCCGGGTTTAAATGAGTGCTCAATTTGTTTTCCTCCCTTTTCATTGTAGTTGATTAGCTTTTTACGGAGTCGCTCATATCTTTTTCGGATCGTGGACGATTTTAGCCCCATAATTGTAGCAATCTCTTCGTAGTTGTAATCCTCAAGCGAACGTAATAATAAAATCTGGCGATCTTTTAATGTTAGCTGATCCAGTAACTCGTGGATTAAATTTGTATATTCGTATATTGGCTGTTGCTTTAGGTTCAGTTTGTACTGAATGAAGGATTTGAATGTTCTAGCGTTTCTTTTTAATAAGTCAGTACAGTGGTTTTGAGCGATTTTGTAAAGCCAAGCTGAAAAAGAGACGGTAGGTACAAAATGATGTATATGTTCTAGCCCTCTAATGAATATTTCTTGAGCAGCATCTTCCGCTTCTTCACGATTTTTAAGTAAATAGTAGCAGTATAAAAAGATCTGTTGTTGATAACGCCGTATGATATGTGTGTATGCTTGCTTGTCGCCTGCTTGGATCTGCTCTATGACAAGATTGATATCTGCGTTTTGAGTATCAGTATTTAGTTTTTCCATTAACGTCCCTCCCTTCTGCCTATATAACTGAAAAAGATATGCATTTGTGACATTCAAATAAAAAAACTTGAAGTTTGCTTTTAATGCTTCTCCACATGCACCTCATTCAACTTTTCAATTATCACGGAATTCGTAAAAAAAAGGCTGCTTTCTAAGGCATCATAAAATAAAATGACTTTATAGACCATATATTTCACTATTTTAATTATTTTGTAATGAAATGAATTTCTTACGAGCGAAATCACATGTTAAGTATGACTTACGATTATATCTGCACTATATTGAGGGGGATTGAAATGGAACACACACCTACGATCCGCTCGACGATAGAGACTGAACTAAAGCAAAGGGGATATACATTTAGCAGCTTTAGTAAAATATCTGGTATTAACCGTGGTACATTCAGCACCATGCTGAACAGTAACCCACCCAAGCCAATCTCCGTTCGGCAGATGGACTTGATTACTAAGGCATTAGGATATCCCGAAGGCTGGTTGTATGAGCTGTACATAGATGAATGCTTTCACGAGGGGAAAGGGCACTGGAAACGGATTAAACCTTTTTTATTGCGTTGTGTGGAGTTGGGGAGGAAGGAGTGTATTCAAAGGGTATTGTCGAGACTAACGGAGGATTTGTCCTATGTGTCGACAGTATTTGAGTTTGCAGAAGAATTGCACGAAGGTGGGAAGGAAAACGAAGCTGTCCCTTTTTACGAGTGTGTGATAGAGAACGAAAGATATTACTACTCGGAGCGGTTGGCTATTAGTCAATACAGATTGTTTTGTAACTCTCTGAATACTGACTTGGATAATAATCGTCAAGCAGCTATAAAGTTTGCTCCGTTTCGAAGAAACCTTCCCGATAATTACCAATTAGATGCATTATTAAAATTGGCTAATGCCTATTTTCAACTTGATGATTGTGAGACGGTTATACAGTATGCTGAAGAACTAAGAGTACTAGCTACGAATATCTATCAACAGCAGGTCAGAGAAAAATTGAAGAGTCGTGAAGTTAAGCCACTAAACACAGAAAGGCGTCTAATCGTGTATTATGGTCAATCCTTTTTATTGAAAGGAAATGCCTACGAGAAACAAGGGTTATATCAAAAGGCCCTGGATTTTATTCCTTATTACGCAGAGTTAACTGGTTTTGAAGGGCTTGACGATATAGGGAGGATAGAGGCAGAAAAATTTAAAATGTGGGCGAAAGCAAACAAGTTAAGTCTCGAAATTCTAATGGGGAAAATGGATAGTTTACCAGCCTATGTTGAGCTTCTTAGAAATAACCCGCAAGAGATATTACACGGGCTATTGACTATTGTTGAGTCAGCTAATGCCTACAATTATCCAATAGATGAAATTTTAATTCTCTTTGCCGAAAAAATTGATAAATTCAGAGAATTAAATACCAATATTTCTTACTATCATACGAATTATAATCTGATCACTTATTCTCGTTTTTTTCTTGAGCTTAGTCGCTATTATTTTAATAAAGAAGCTTATTTGAAAGCCATGGATGCTATGTTGAAAAGCTTCAAAGCATCTTCTCAATTGAATGATAAAGCCTACTATATCAAGTCTATTACATTATTATTTGAAAAGTATAAAGATCATTCTACGAACGTACAACGGGAGGAATATGAAAAATTACTTGAAGAAGTACAGCATAATGTAAACCAGATGATTCCTTAAACCACAAAAAAGACTAGGTACTTTTTTACTTATTAAGTAGAAAAGTACCTAGTCTTTTTTATTCTTCGTAGAATATATAACAAATTTAAAAAAATATTAAACTCATCTCTTGTCTTTGGAATCATCGGAGTTATCTTTAAGAAGCTCACTCTCTGTAAAAAGTTCCTTTAGTATACGATAAGCTTTATTTTGCTCTGCTTCACTCTCTTGTGAAAAAATATAAATGCTTTCCCCATATCTAGGGCTGACTTTAGAGTTCTACATATGGATTGGGGTCAAAAAATGCAAAAACGTTTGTGTTGAGTGCCTCGGCAATTTTCTCCAAATTTTTAATTTGTACATTGATCTCACCACGCTCCAACTTGCCGATATAGGAGCTTGTTGAATCAGATGTTTCTGCTAACAACACATGATTTTTTAGGATTGGTGGATTATTATACACATTAAATTCCATAATATATTGAAATGGTGTAGAATAAAGGATTGACCTCCATCCAATTTATTCATATAATTTCTAGTATATTGTAATTGATTGTCGAGGAGGGTGATTTTTTTAAAAATCATCTGAATAAGTCGGGGGTGTTTTTATTGGAAAATACAACCACAATTCGTTCGGAAATTGAGAGAGAATTAAAACTTGGTGGCTACACTTTTAATAGTTTTGGACAAGCTACAGGACTTAACCGAGGCATTTTTAGTGCTATGCTTAACGGAAATCCACCTAAACCTATCTCCGTACGACAAATGGACTTGATTACTAAAGCGCTTAATTATCCGGAGGGCTGGCTATATGACCTATATGTTGATGAATGTTTTTATGATGGAAGACCTCATTGGAAAAGAGTTAAGCCGTTCCTTATACGCTGTGTAGAAGTAGGAAACCTGAGGTGTGTGGAGAAAGTACTATCCCGATTAATGGAGGATCTTAACCATATTCCAACAATCTTTGCTTTGGCAGAGGAGTTATATGATGGAGGAAAGCTACAGGAGGCAATTCCTTTCTATGAGTGTGTAATTGAAAATGAAAAGTATCAGCACTCAGAACGTTTGGCGATCAGTCATTATAAATTATTTCGTGCAAAAATTGGTGAGAATACTGAAATAAATCTAAAGGCAGCTATTCAATTTGAGCCTTTTCGTTTTCGGTTGCCAGAGTGTCATCAATTAGACGGCTTATTGCACCTAACAAATATATATTCCTCGCTACATAAATGGCAAGAAACAATTACACATAGTGATGAGCTTTGGGAACAATCTAAAATTATATATGAAGAGGAAAATAAAAGAAGGGCTCGGAAAAACAGGAATTATGTACCGATAAAAACCGAACGACATTTAGTAGTTTATTATGGGCAAGGATTACTTATGAAAGCTTATGCCTTACAAAAAATTGGCGACTATGAGAAGGCGAAAAAAATTGTTGCTGAGTATGCCGATCTAAGTTGGTTTGAGGGTTTAGACACCGTTGGGAAAAGAGAAGTGGAAAAGTTTAAGGTATGGTCTATGGGGAACTCTTATACACTTGATTTACTGTTAGGAGATACATCTGTACTCCCTCAATATGTAAATTTATTAGAAAACAATAATGATGAGATATTACCAGGGCTTGTGAACATTTTAGAATCGGCTAACAGAAATTTCTTCACAGTTGACAGCATTTTAGATCAATTTATCAAGTTTATTGATACTTTTAGAAGTACTCAGGATGTAATATTTATGGATGATTATTATAATTTTAATTTTCAATTAGCCATTTATTATAGTCGAAACAAGAGACACAAGGATGCAATAAATGCTATTTTACAATGTATCCAGACATCATTCTTTCTTAAAAATGTGGAGAGTTTTGCTCAAAGTATGGTTTTCTTCGAAAATCTTAGAGCTTTATGTGACGAAATACAAATTGAGATTTATAAATCTATTATTAAGGGGGTGTGCAAAGATGAAGAAGGTTTTTCTTTCGCTTTTGCTTTCTCTAATAGTAGTCAGTAATATTGGGAATCTGTCCTATTTGCATAATATTACAATTGGTAATGGTTCACAGATTACAGTTTCAAGTCACGGTAGAGGTGGGTAAAATTTCAAAAAAATTCATTCTGCATCTAACTGAAACTAAGGGATTTTTCCAACTAAATGGACTCAACCAAAAAAACAGCCGTTCTTAGGCTGTTTTTTTGATGCATTCCGTTAAAGGGATGAAATGGGTTTTATTATATTTTTAACCTGCGGGGAAGGTATCAGCTTGTAAACTAATGTAAATACCACACCGAACAGGAGGTTTATTGATGTGAAATGGCAACAATTGGAGGAGTGCATCGAAGAAAAGCGAAAAGAATTAAATGATTTGGCGAAAGAGGTGGGATTGAAGGATCGACGGGTGTTGACCAAGTCTATGGAGTTGGATCGGCTCCTTAATAAGTACAGCGACTGGAAATATAGCTATCGTAGACAACAGAGCGTACTTCAAAGTTCACAGATACAAGAAAAGCAACACGAGCTCGTCCTATCTTATTAACATCAAGCATCATGACAAGATAAAACCTAACTTCACCTTGGCTTCTAATACATAGTGAGATATAGCATAAACAAAATAATCTCTATTGCATCTTGTACGCCGCCCTTATCCACGTTGTTCGTACAGTTTATTGTTCTGCGTCTACATCAGAGCGGAAGCCACGTAACATGATGATACATCTTAAAAAAACCTCCCCATGCACGTTATTGCGTGAATGGGGAGGTTTTTGAGTTTTACTGCTGTAGCTGGCGCAGCACAGTGATTTCGACACGGCGGTTTTTTTGTCGTCCTGCTTCGGTGCTATTGTCACCAACCGGACGGGTATCTGCATAACCCGCATACTGGAAGCCTGATGGGGATAACTGCTCTCGGTCGATAAAGAACCGGAGTACAGACAGTGCCCGAGCGCCGGAAAGCTCCCAGTTGTCCTTGTAGGTCGACGAGTTAGAGGAACGCGTAAATGGAATGTTGTCCGTATGACCTTCAATGCTAATCGGTGTTTTCAAATCTCGAAATAGACTGGCTAATTTGGATAACGTGTTTGCAGAACCCTGCTTGAGTGCCGCTCTGCCTTGGTCGAATAGAAAGCGGTCATTCAGCGTAATGACAATGCCACGCGGTTGATCGGATACGAAAATCTGGTTTTGTAGCTTGTTGTCTGTAATATATTCCTGAATGACACCCATTAGGTTTTGCAGCTCTTTTTCTTGCTTGCGAAATGCTTGTTCACGCTCGGTGAGCTTGGTTGATCCCGCTTCTTTTTTATTAGAGGCCGGTTGCTTCGTCGCGGGTGGATTCTTGCTGGTATAACGATCGGCAGTCCCTGTAATGCCCGAGCCTTGTTCTAAAATAGAATCTCCCTTGTGGAACGTATCCTGGAGGGATTGAACAACGACGTCGTATTTCTTAGCATCCAGACTGCTCATGGCATACATCACGACGAAAAAAATAAGCAGCAGGGTGATCAGATCGGCATAGGTAATCATCCAACGATCTCGTTGGTCTCCGCCGCCACCTTGACGCCCACGGCGCTTAGCGCGCGCTCTCATGGAAGTCCTCCTTTGGAGTAGCGCTCTCTGTACGTGAGCGACGAGGCGGTTTGCGATCTATATTTTGCTCTGAGCGGATAAAAAACTCCAACTTCTTGCGTACAAGCTTAGGGTTCTCTCCGTTTTGGATAGCCAGAATACCTTGCAGCAGCAAATCCATCGTAATAATTTCACTTTCACTGGCTGCTCTTATTTTGGACGCGATGGGCAGAAAGATCAGATTGGCGCTAGCAACGCCGTATAATGTTGCGATAAAAGCCACAGCAATCGACGGTCCGAGCGCAGTAGGCTCGGTTAGGCTGCCAAGTACATGGATCAGACCCATGACCGTACCGATAATCCCCATCGTAGGGGCATAGCCACCTGCCGATTCAAATATTTTGGCGTACCCCTCATGTTTGTGCCCAATAGCATCTAACTCTAGTTCTAAAATTTGCTTGATCTGTTCCTGTTCAGTGCCGTCAATGACTAGTTGAAGACCTTCCCGCAAAAATGCATTCGGATGCTCTGATGATATACGTTCTAACGCAAGCACACCGGATCGGCGGGAGGTGGCGGCCATGGAAACCAAATCCTCTATATATTGCTCCGTAGGATTATCCTCACGACTAAAAGCCATCCGCAGAGCGGTGGGTATCGTCTTCAGCTTGGAGGCAGGGTAACTGATTACAACTGCGGCGAAAGTTCCGCCAAATACAATCAGAGCTGATGTGCCTTGTAGCAGCCCTGTGAATTCGCCGCCTTCCCATAAGAAGCCACCGATTAATGCTATGATTCCGGCGATGATGCCCAATACGATGGTGATATCCAAAATTTAATTCACTCCTATTCAAGACTTATCGTTTGCATCCACAGTAAGAAAGAGGTATAATACGGGAACAAACATTCTTATTCAACCATATTTCCCAAGTATCATTGCTCGGGAAATATCGACATAGAATTACAGGCAAAGACGTTAAAGCTCGATTAGTGTAAAAACATGATGTTTACATTTTAGACGATAAGGGTGATGCAGGGCAATGAGTGATATCGTTGTTAGCGATAAGACTTTTGAAATTCAGTCGGAATTCCAACCTCAAGGCGATCAACCCCAGGCCATTTTTGAATTGGTAGAGGGAATTGCAGAAGGAAAGAAGCATCAAACTCTATTGGGTGCTACGGGAACAGGTAAGACGTATACCATCGCTCAGACCATTGCCAAGCTAAATCGGCCTACGCTGGTTATTGCACATAACAAGACTTTGGCTGCTCAACTGGCAAGTGAGTTTAAAGAATTCTTTCCCAACAACTCCGTCGATTATTTTGTCAGCTACTATGATTACTACCAACCGGAAGCGTACATCCCTTCTTCCGATACGTATATTGAGAAGGACTCCAGCATCAATGAGGAGATTGATAAACTTCGCCACTCAGCCACAAGCTCTCTGTTTGAGCGTCGTGACGTTATTATTGTAGCGAGTGTCTCTTGCATTTATGGTTTGGGTTCCCCGAAAGAATATTCAAGCTTGCTGCTCTCGCTTAGAGTCGGCATGGAGAAACCCCGCAATCAGATTTTGTCCCGCTTGGTCGATATTCAATATCAGCGGAACGATATCAACTTCGTGCGGGGTACTTTCCGTGTACGGGGGGATGTTGTTGAGATATTCCCGGCTTCCCATGGAGAAAACGCGATCCGGGTAGAGCTGTTCGGAGATGAGATTGAACGGATTACCGAAATTAATGTGCTTACAGGTGAATTGATCGGTGAACGTGAGCATATCGCCATTTTCCCGGCATCTCACTTCGTTACTCATGAGGATACGATGAGGGTAGCATTGGTTAACATTGAACGTGAGCTAGAAGAGCGGTTAGCAGAGCTGAAGGAACAAGGGAAGCTGTTAGAGGCGCAACGTTTGGAGCAACGTACCCGCTATGATATCGAGATGATGAGAGAGGTTGGCTTTTGTTCCGGTGTCGAAAACTACTCGGGTCCACTGACATTCCGCGAGCGCGGAGCGACACCATATACTCTTTTGGATTATTTTCCAGATGATATGCTGATCGTCATTGACGAATCTCATGTTACATTGCCGCAGATTCGTGCGATGTATAACGGGGACCAAGCGCGTAAAAATGTGCTGGTTGAACATGGTTTTCGTTTGCCATCTGCCTTAGATAACCGTCCGCTGAAGTTCGAAGAGTTCGAGGATAAAGTGAATCAGATTATCTATGTATCGGCTACTCCAGGCCCGTATGAGATGGAAAAATGCGATACGATGGTGCAGCAGATTATTCGTCCTACCGGTCTCCTTGATCCTATTATTGAGGTGCGTCCGAGCAAAGGGCAGATTGACGATCTCATTAATGAAATACGGCAGCGCATAGAACGTGAAGAACGGGTACTGGTCACCACACTCACGAAGAAAATGGCTGAAGATTTGACTGACTACTTAAAAGAAGTGGGCATCAAAGTTCGATATATGCACTCTGAGATTAAGACTTTGGAGCGGATGGCCATTTTGCGGGATCTTCGTCTGGGAACCTTCGATGTGCTGATCGGGATCAACCTGTTGCGGGAAGGTCTCGATTTGCCGGAAGTATCGCTGGTTGCGATTTTGGATGCGGACAAAGAAGGCTTCCTGCGTTCTGAGCGCTCTCTGATTCAGACGATCGGGCGGGCAGCACGGAATAGTGACGGACGTGTTATTATGTATGGCGATAAGATTACCGATTCTATGGATAAAGCGATCAAGGAGACGGAACGTCGCCGTGCGATTCAAATTCAATACAATGAAGAACATGGAATTACCCCGCAAACCATCCGTAAAAAGATTCGTGATGTCATTGAAGCAACCAAGACGGCAGAGTCCAAGAATGATTACCTTCCTAATGAGACGGGTAAACTTTCCAAGAAGGAGCGTCAATCCCTCATTCAGCGCCTAGAAGCAGAAATGAAGGACGCGGCCAAGAATCTACAATTCGAACGGGCCGCCGAGTTGCGTGATGCTTTGCTGGAGTTGCGGGCTGATTAAACATTGGGAATAAGCTATAAGCAAAACATATTGATAATAAAATGTTTGATTGCTTTTAAGAAATAGTGAGGACGGCCGATGTGGTCGTTCTCTTTGCGATATATCACTTCCATCGGATAATCCAATGCGATATAGGATGACGTGAATTACGGCTAAGGAGATGAAACATTTGGCGAATGAAAGCATCATCATCAAAGGCGCACGCGCGCATAATCTCAAAAATATTGACGTGACGATTCCACGGGACAAGTTCGTCGTCCTGACGGGGCTTAGCGGCTCAGGTAAATCATCACTGGCTTTCGATACGATCTATGCAGAAGGACAGCGGCGGTATGTGGAATCATTATCTGCGTATGCCCGTCAATTCCTCGGGCAAATGGAGAAACCGGACGTCGATTCGATTGACGGCCTGTCTCCTGCCATTTCCATTGACCAAAAAACGACAAGTCGGAATCCTCGTTCTACGGTCGGAACAGTTACAGAAATCTATGATTACTTGCGGTTGTTATTTGCCCGAGTAGGTCATCCTCATTGTCCTGAACATGGCATTGAAATCACTTCACAGACCGTCGAACAGATGGTAGACCGCATTTTGCAGTATCCTGAAAAGACGCGGCTGCAAATCCTGGCTCCATTGGTATCCGGCCGCAAAGGTGAGCATAAAACACTGTTCACTGATATAGCCAAGCAGGGCTTTGTACGGGTACGTGTGAATGGCGAACTGCGTGAATTGTCCGAGAAGATTGAACTGGAGAAGAACAAGAAGCACTCGATTGAAGTGGTCGTAGACCGGATCGTAGTCAAGGAAGATGTACGTGCGCGTCTGTCCGACTCTATTGAGACGGCACTGAATCTTTCAGGCGGACAGTTGCTTGTAGATATTATAGGGCAAGAGGAGTTGCGATTTAGCTCCAACTTTGCGTGTCCGATTTGCGGTTTTAGCATAGATGAGCTATCTCCACGGATGTTTTCTTTTAATAGTCCGTTCGGCGCTTGTCCAGATTGTGATGGGTTAGGAGTCAAAATGGTCGTTGACCCTGATCTGCTCATACCTGATCCAGAAAAAAGTATAGAAGATGGGGCGTTCCAGGCATGGAGTGGAGGAACTTCCACTTATTATCCTCAATTTCTACAGTCCGTATGCGAACACTACGGTATTCCGCAGGACATTCCTGTAAGCCAATTGACGTCAGAACAAATGAATCTTATTTTGCACGGAACAGGTGACCAGAAGATCCGTTTCCGCTATGAAAATGATTTTGGTCAACGTAAGGAAGCCTATGTGACCTTTGAAGGCATTATCCCGAATTTGGAGCGTCGTTACCGTGATACCGCTTCTGAGGGAATACGTGAATTTATTGAAGGCTTTATGAGTGCAAAGCCATGTAACACCTGTAAGGGGCACCGACTGAAAAAAGAAAGCCTGTCGGTAACCATTCAAGAGCGCAATATCGCTTATGTGACAGCTTTGTCTGTCGGGGAGGCTTCTCACTTTTTCCATACACTGGAGCTGAGTGAGAAAGAGCAGTCGATCGCCAACCTCATTTTAAAGGAAATTAACAGCCGACTGGGATTCCTTGTGAACGTTGGTCTGGAATACCTGACTTTAAGCCGTGCAGCAGGTACATTGTCCGGCGGGGAGGCACAACGTATCCGATTGGCGACACAGATCGGGTCTAGTCTGATGGGCGTGCTTTATATTTTGGACGAGCCAAGTATTGGGCTTCATCAGCGCGATAATGATCGTCTGATTAGTGCTTTGGAACATATGCGGAATCTGGGCAATACGCTGATCGTGGTGGAGCATGACGAAGATACGATGATGGCGGCAGACTATATCATTGACATTGGGCCAGGAGCCGGAATCCATGGCGGGATGATCATGTCGCAGGGGACTCCACAGGAAGTTATGGAAGATCCGAATTCCCTGACCGGGCAATATTTGAGCGGTCGCAAGTTTATTCCGGTCAATACCGAGCGGCGCAAGCCTGCGGATAAGTGGCTGGAGATTCGCGGAGCCAAGGAGAACAATCTCAAAAATGTGAATGTCAAAATTCCATTGGGTGTTTTCACGGCTGTCACTGGCGTATCCGGGTCTGGAAAATCGACGCTGGTCAACGAAATTTTGTACAAAACGTTGGCGCGTGATCTGAACCGTGCGAGAGTACGCCCAGGTCAACATAAAGAAATTCGCGGGCTAGAGCATATCGAAAAGGTTGTTGAGATCGATCAATCGCCAATCGGCCGTACCCCGCGTTCCAATCCTGCAACTTATACAGGTGTGTTCGATGATATCCGTGACTTATTCTCGCAGACGAACGAGGCTAAGGTTCGAGGCTACAAGAAAGGCCGGTTTAGCTTTAACGTTAAGGGAGGCCGATGTGAATCTTGCAGAGGCGACGGGATCATCAAGATTGAGATGCACTTTTTGCCTGATGTGTACGTACCATGCGAAGTGTGCAAAGGCAAACGCTATAATCGGGAGACCCTTGAGGTTAAGTATAAAGGGAAGAGTATTGCTGATGTGCTGGAGATGACGGTAGAGGATGCGACAGCATTTTTTGAAAATATCCCGAAGATTCATCGCAAGATTCAGACGCTGATGGATGTAGGTTTGGGGTATATCAAGCTGGGTCAACCAGCGACTACCTTGTCTGGTGGTGAAGCACAGCGTGTGAAGCTGGCTTCCGAATTGTATCGTCGCAGCACAGGCAAAACCATTTATATTTTGGATGAGCCGACAACCGGTCTGCATGTTCACGATATTGACCGATTGTTGACAGTGCTGCATCGTTTGGTCGATTCAGGCGAGACCGTACTGGTTATTGAGCATAATCTAGATGTAATTAAAACAGCTGATTTCCTGATTGATCTGGGGCCCGAAGGTGGAAGCGGCGGTGGAACGATCTTGGCTACCGGGACACCAGAACAACTTGTAAAAGTAGAGGAATCCTATACAGGCCGATACTTAAAGCCGATCCTTGAACGGGATACACAGCGCAGTCAAGCGCTTCAGACCGTCGATCTATAGATACAGTTTTAACGTACGTTGTGAAAGCCCTGCACAGACAGGAAGGCAGAATACAAATTAGCGTATTTGTGCCTTCCCGTTGGCAGGGTTTATTTTTTTTGTAAAAAAAGAAAACTTTTATTAAATTCCTGCGTTAAAGCATGTGACACATAGTTTACCAAGCGCTGGAATAATAAATCTATAGGTATATTCTTCGATAGAAAGTCTCTGAGTAATCTCTACATTTTAGAGTTTTGGATGTTTAGGCTCGGGCTTGAAGAGGTTAATATATAACTTATGATTATCTAGCATCATACGAAGTTCCGTGCCCACGTGACAACCATTACTAGTTGAAGCGACCGTTTATAGTTAAATTGCATCTAAGGTTTATATCACATCTCTGAGGAAGTCATGAAGGGAGCTGGAACGTTTGAAGATTAAGCAAAGTAGAGTTCTACGTACACGTGTATACTCATGGGCAGCAGGAGTCGCTTTAGCGGCATGGTTGTTGGGTTATAGTGCTGTACCGGCCTATGCATCCGAGGTGTCCGAGGCGTATGCGCCCAAACAAGCCGAGATCGAAACTAGTGCAGCGATTGGCAGTATTAAGGATTCCGAGAGCGCTCACAATTACATTCAGCCCGCTGCAAAGGGCGGGTTCTTAATGCTGAACGTCGAAGACGATACAGAAGCCAGTGTAGTACACGTCACGTATGGCAAGCTGGATAGTTCTCTGGAGACAGTATGGAAACACCAGCAAGACCTGAGCGTACAGCCGGGAACAAGTAGCAGGGGAGTCCAGCGGGAGACGTCGGATGGTGGCTTGCTGTTTCTGCTTGATTATACCCAACCGAACGGAATGCGAGATGTGCAGGCTTCACGATTGGATGCGGATGGAAACCCCCTGTGGTCCAAAACGTTATCCACTGACGGTTTGATATCCTATGGGCAGAATTCTCAGGTAGGATTGGAGCCGCTAGAGGATGGCAGTTTTCTGGTGTCCTCGCTGAACCCTGCGGAGCAGTCCTTCACTGTACTCAAATACACTGAAACTGGCGATATACAATGGAATCGAACGACAAACGGAGTGACCTCGGGTTGGCTGGTCGGCAATCACAATGGATATTATGCGCTATTGAACAGCTCAGATGGTCCCGTGGGGGTACAAGCCGATGTGTATGGTCGCAATATCCGTGATGTCCATCTGGACTTAGGATCAGGTAAAGAAATTGCCGCGGTACATGAGTTGTCTAGCGGTCATATTGCTGTAACAGGGCTTAAAGGAAACAGCAAACGCACCCAGGTGTTAAGTAATGGTCTGCAATTGTTTAGTAACACAGAGGACTACGCGGCTGACCGGGTATATCTGCCCGAGGAGCAGTTGTACGTCCAGTTCAGTGATCAATATGACCCACTGGGTAAAACCACGAAGATGCATGGCATCACTATCACAGGCTTAAAAGGAAACGGTACGAAGGTATGGGAAACGAAGACTCATTATAAGGAAGATAACTCCTTCGGCATCCGATATGATACGGGATTGATATATAAGATACCTTCAGGCTACGCGGTGGTGACATCTACAACAGGCGCTCATAAGCCAATAGTACTCGATTTTGCGAAAATATTGATACCGGAGTAATCCGGTGTCTTTTTTTATTCAATCGAAGAAGTAGGAAGTAGGTATGGCGCTGGTTTATGGCATAAGAAACAGCCTGCTTGTATATAAAATACAAGCAGGCTGTTAATGGACTTAATGTCTAGGATGCAACGTGGCTGGACTGTAAAATGGCGGACAGCTTTTCCTGGAAAGACGGAATGCCTACACGCTGTACATACGCATAAAAGCTTTCGCCAGCAATCCTATTTTCTTTGTAGAACAGAATAAGCTCTGCCAATACAGGACCAACCTGGTCCCCACGTACGCGGCCTTTGAGTGTCTTGTTGAACTGGGCACCAGCTCCAAGCGCCCCGCCAACAGCGATGTCGAACGCGTCAACCATGCCTTCAGGTGTCTTAAGGAGCGAGCCTTGCAGTCCAATATCCGCAATATGCTTTTGACCGCAGGAATTCGGGCAGCCGATAAAATGGATGCGCACCTTTTCATCCAATTGTACGTGCTGATCCAAATACTCGGCAACGTCAACCGCTCGCTTTTTCGTTTCCACAATCGCCAGATTGCAAAATTCATTTCCTGTGCACGATACCGTACGGCTCATAAAATGCTTGGGCTGTGGTGTCAGGCGTTGCAGCACAGGAGCTTTCAGTAGCTCATCTACTTGGTCATCCGGCACACCGCTCAGCAATATATTTTGCGACATCGTGGTACGAATCTGTCCATCGCCGTAGCGATCAGCCAGGTCGGCCAGTTCGTGCAACTCGTCAGCACTGAGGCGACCAACAGGTACGTTCAGACCGACATAGTTCAGACCTTCTTGGGCTTGGGGATGTATACCGTCAAAATAGGCGGCTTGCCACCCAATGGTTTTATCTTCACCTCGTCCTGGCATTTCGCCAGTGTACTCGGTAAGCTTGGCTAGAAATTTGTCCGGGCCCCAATCGGCAATGAGGAATTTCAGACGGGCATGGTGCCGTTTTTCCCGATAGCCGTAATCACGGAAGATGGTTGTGACAGCAATAGCAACCTTCAGCACTTCCTCAGGACGGACAAACAAGTCCAGCGGATGTGCCAAATGCGGCTTGGCAGATAATCCACCGCCAACCATCACATGGAAACCAACCACTTCTTTTCCGTCAAGGATCTTGGTTGCCGGAGTGAAGGACAGGTCGTTAATTTCAGCCTGTGCATTGTTGTAGGTATTACTGGAGATGGACATTTTGTATTTGCGCGGAAGATTGGAAAAGTCACGATTTAATAAGAAAAAGCGGTTTACTTCATCTACAATCTCCTGAGTATCCACCAGTTCATTAGGATCAATGCCAGCCAGCGGATTGCCGACAATGGTACGCGGGCAGTCCCCACAGGCTTCAAAGGAATACAAACCGACCTTTTCCAGTCGTTCGAAAATATCCGGCAAGCTTTCAACGGTCAGCCAGTGAAATTGAATCGCCTGACGGGTGGTGACATCTACGAGACCACGCCCATACAACGCGGAGATGTCCGCTAAGGCACGTGCCTGGGCTGAAGTCATGATCCCTGTGTTGATGCGGACGCGCATCATGAAATGGCCATCCTTGGGTTTTTGCTGGTAAACCCCTGCCCATTTGAATCGGTCCATATCGTCCGCAGAGATCGAGTCATAGCCTTTGTGCGCATAGCTTTCGATGATAGTACGTATAACGTCGAGACCGTCCTTTTCCAGCTTGACTAGCTCAAACTTGTTAAGCTTATCGGGATGAGCATTCCAGATTGGTTCATAGGCCATCCTTTTAACCTCCTTCAGGTGTCTTATTTATACTTGAGATGTTAGATATAGAACTCACGATTTTATTTTTATTTCCGACAATATAACTAAGATATAATGTGATGGTATCATAGTTGGTTATGCCCGTAAACGAAGGAATGGTCTAAAAGGTATAACGATTTTTTATTGTTTTTGCTTATTTTTTTGATATAAGGATTTGGAAAATTTATAATATAAATAGTATGAGAGGATAGGGATGCAGCAAACGGTCCTTTTTTAGAAAAAGATAGGGCTTAAAGCGATTGTATGCGTGCCCCCTCTATGGTAGATTTGGACTAACTGATAGAACAGGGTCATGTTGGAGAGGAAATGGTGAGTATATGCGTAAGATGGGGAAAAGGGCGGCTGTACTAGCTTTGGGCAGCGCTCTATGTATTTCTGGAACAGCGGGTGCAGCCAGCAGTGGAACTGCATTAAAGGCCAAGGTCATTAATGGCGGGGTCTATGTTAACGTAAGTGATATGAATAAAGCATTAGGAACCAGCGGCGCGTATAACAGCGCAAATGGTACATATACGTTATCGGCCGATCGTGTGCCACAGGTCGTTAAAAATGTTTCTCCTTCTGTAGTCGGCATCATTGGTCGTTCAGCGACAGGAGAGACCGTAGCAGGGGGAGACCGATACAACCTGGCTCACGGCACGGGTGTCATCATTCGGGCAGATGGATGGATTGTTACGAATGCGCATGTTATCGAAGGATTAGGTGATGCCGTAGTTGTAACCTCGGACGGAAAATCTTACGGAATCATCGACAGCTACAGCGATCCGATCAGTGATTTGGCGTTGATTAAAATTAAGGCAAGCGGCCTTAAGCCTGCTACCTTTGCAGCTTCTACGAACAGTTTACAGGTAGGCGAGCAGGTAGTGGCCATCGGTACGCCGATCTCTTTCTCACTTCGTAACTCGGCAACCTCAGGTGTTGTTAGCGGGCTGAACCGTGGTGTCAACGCTGCTTATCGTCTGATCCAAAGTGATACCGCGATCAACCCTGGTAACAGCGGTGGTCCGCTGGTCAACCTCAAGGGCGAGGTCATCGGGATTAATACAATGAAATTCTCTGCGGTCGGAATTGAAAATATGGGTTTTTCGATTCCGGCAGATACAGTGAAATATGTCATCAATCAATTTTTCAAATATGGCGAGGTTCGGCGTGCTAGTCTTGGCTTAGGGCTCGAAGAGAGCTGGTCAGCTATCGTCGGATTGCCTACCGAGGATCCTTTGAAAGTCACGAAAATCACTTCAGCCAATGCCGTACAGGCCAAAATCAAGGAAGGCGATGAGCTGTATAGTATTAACGGCAAGCGTGTAGCCTCTGCCATTGATGTCAATGAGCTGCTTAAAAACTATCAACCAGGGCAAACGATAAGTGTACTTATGCAATCGGACGGTGATATTGTAAAGCGCAAGCTGGTACTGACACAGGATAATGGTGAAATTTATGATTCCATTCAGTCTGGAGAAGATCTTGAGGATTCGAATGAATCAGGAGCTACTGTAGATGACGGCATAGCGCCTTCGAAAGAAGCATCAGATTCAGCTACGGGAAGATGAACGATAACGGCTCATGAATCTATAAAATAAAGCTAAAGGGAGATTTACTGTGAAGCATATGCAAAGAAAAATGATGCGTAAGCTGGGGGTCGGCGCTGTCGCATTGTCCCTTCTGCTTACCGCTTTACCAGCAGTTGCAGCAGATCAAGATAAAAACATATTGGAGTTGCGACTGCAAAGTGGCAGCAATACAGCCATCGTGAACGGTCAAAATGCGAATATTACGAAGCCCTATTCCAAAAGTGGTGCACTGATGGTTCCGGCTGGTGTGTTTAAAAAGGCATTTAACAGCAAAATTCGCCTAGCTGAAGATAATGTGGTCAAGATCACCAGCGGCACTCACGTCGTATCGCTGACAATTGGTAGTCGTACAGCCTGGGTGAGGGGCCACAAGGTAACACTTCCGGCTCCGCCAGAAATGTCATCAGGGATCCTCATGGTGCCTTTGCGTCAAGTAGCAGAAGGGCTTGGCGGTAAGATGGAGAAGAATGGCGCAGGAATCATCATTCGGATGCAAGCCCAAGAAGAGGCGGGTACGGTAGCTGAAGAAACACCGAACATTGATAATGATGAGGGCAAGACGCAGATCGGGAACAGTTACTACGATTGGTCCATGAACTATCCAACAGGACTCGTCATCGGTCAGGGAGGTGGAGATGAGAGCATTTCCACATTTATGGACGAGAACAGTGCATACTATATGGAAGTACACACAGCAATACAACCGGTTCCATTGAATGCAGACGATCTGCTGCAACAATTGGTGCAGGCAGCTAAGGAAACAGGAGAAACTGTGGTGGATCGAAAATCCTTCCCGAAAGCGAAAGTGCCTTATGCTCGTGTTATTACGAAGGATGGGGACGGCGTACTATGGGAAAATCGTCAGTACTATGACAATGGACGACTGTATGTAATATATTTTTCCGATGCTAAAGCAACGAACTATAAAGATCTGGCCCAGTATGCCGGACTGCTGAACTCCTTTAAAACCTCTTTTAACGCACAGGATAAAAGTATTAAAGACTTGTCCACTGTTGTCGGAGGCACACGCGAGGCCGGGAACCCAGACTATGGTGTGTCACTCAAAATACCCGCAGGCTGGAAAATGGACGACCAGCGAATGCAATATGAAAGCAATGACGGATCAAGCTTCAACATGAAAGTCACCTCAGCTCCTGCGGATGGAAAATTGGAGAACTGGGGTCAGCAGCTGCAAAAATGGCTGAGCGATTCATTTGTGTCCACTGCTTATGAGGCACAAAAGACATATCCGCTGGAAGTTGCAGGCGTTCAGGGATTAGTGCAGGAGTACCGCTATAATTTTGGAGATGAATGGGTCAAAGAGTACAATGTGCTGATTCAGCAAAATGGATACCGCTACCTGGCTGAATATGCAGTGCCTGAAAAAGTAAGCAAGGGAAATGACCAGTTCAACGCGATCATCTCCTCGCTTCAAATTGATTTTCAAACGGTAGCAAATAACTTCGGACAATTGGAAGAGGATGACTACCTGGCCGACAAAACGAAAACGATTAAAAAGACGTCTAAAGCATATGAATATACAGTGAATATCCCACGCTATTGGACCGCGGTTAGCGATCAATTTGAATTGGGAGATATAGAGTATCAATTTACCGGAGGACGTTTTTCCATCAAAATCGACAACGACCAATCCTTTGAATTAACGGTGTCTCAGCTTAAGGACTTCTATGATAAGCAAGCCAAGAACTATAAAAACCTCAAAGTAGAGGAAGTGAAGGACGTAACGTTTGCTGGAGTTCCAGCAGTGTCCTTTACATTCCACCGTGTAGAGGAAGGTATCGGTTATACAGGTCGCCAAATCGTTTTGGAGCATAACGGTAAAACCTATACCGTGACAACGACATTGAACGATGCGAACAACACAGCGGCACAGTCTAATGCACTAGATTCGACGCTGAATTCGTTTCATTTTGTGAAGTAGAGGGTGTGGGGAAAAGATTAGTGAGTTGTAGTCGGTAGAGGCTACGCGTACCATTTGTTCCTACGATCGCTGGCGCTTCTTCGGATTCAAATGGCCCGCTTCGCTGACGACCGCCAAATACCACTAATCTTTTAAAGAGTGAAGTAAGCAGGGAAGATCGAAGATGTTGTTCTATATAGGAGGAATCTAAAAATAATTACATTAAAGGCAGTCGATAAAAGTAATTGGGAAGAATGTGTTGAGCTTGAACCGAGTCCTGAACAACAAAGATTTATGGTATCTAATCTTTACTCAATTGCCGAATGTCAGTTTTTAGATGGATTTTTATCTAAAGCAATTTATAATGATGACGTATTGATTGGCTTTACGATGTTTGGTTTAGACCCGGATGACGGAAACTACTGGGTTTACCGATTTATGATTGACGAAAGATTTCAAGGTCGAGGTCATGGTTACCATGCAATGTTGCTGGTTATCGACGAAATCAGGAAAGCCAGTGATAGGACTGATGTTATCATGATTGGATATAAACCAGATAATGAACTAGCTAGAAAGCTATACAGAAAATCTGGTTTCAGGGAGGAAGGAATATCACCCTGGGGAGAAATGCTTGCGAAGTATAGGTTTGCTTAGTTAATGATATGATGACGCACCTCCAAAGCACCGCTGACCGGGATTGGAGGTGTTTTTGTGCTTTTAGTATTATATTTTTAAAGGAATCGCTTGGAAAGTGTAGAAGCTTGGGGCGCAGTCTGGTACACTAGATTAGTTACAAGATAAGAATGATTTCTGCCGCAGATGTTTGTGATGCGGATTTTTTGAGTTGGATGCGATTCATGCGGAGGACCGATGGTTCGGTGTGTGAATGATCGGACAAGATGATAGAGACAGATAGGACTTAATAATATGATTCTTAGTAAGTTTCCATTCCCCTGACTGAACATAACCAGCTTTGGAATGAGTGGATGGAACGTTCTTGAGATGACCAAGTAAGCAGCATAGCTGCCCTGAAAACAACGTGATTCAATGAGGGGTCATTCGTTTTCAGCATATAGGGAGGGCAATAATGAAATCAGCAGTACGAAGAGAAGATGTCGAGCTTCTGGCACCAGCAGGTGACTGGGATTGTATGCGTGCAGCGGTAGCGAACGGAGCCGATGCGATCTTTTTTGGGGTGGAAAAATTCAACGCACGAGCACGGGCGAATAATTTTCGCATGGATGAACTGCCCGAGATTATGGCTTTTTTGCATAGCTACGGGGTTAAGGGCTTTTTGACATTCAATATACTGGTATTTGAAAACGAGCTGGAGGACGCTAAAGAGCTGGTTGATGCCTGTATTGATGCCGGAGTCGATGCCCTAATTGTTCAGGATATGGGTTTGGTGAAAATGATCCGCGACATTTCACCGGATTTCCCGATCCATGGTTCTACCCAAATGACGATCACCTCGCCGGAGGCTGTAGAATTCACAAAGCCGTACAACATGGAACGGGTTGTGCTGGGTCGTGAAAATAATCTAAAACAGATTCAAAAAATTGGCGATCAAGCGAGACTTCCGATGGAAGTATTCGTGCATGGAGCGTTATGCGTATCTTATTCAGGCCAATGCCTGACTTCAGAAATGTGGGGCGGACGCTCTGCAAACCGTGGTGAGTGTGCACAGGCATGCCGTTTGCCTTACGATTTGATGGTGGATGGAGAGCAAAAGCCGATGGCCGATGTGACATACCTACTATCCCCCAAGGATTTGGCGGCCATTGATTTGATGCCAGAACTGATTGATGCCGGGGTGGTTTCCTTTAAAATTGAAGGGCGACTGAAAACGCCTGAATATGTAGCGAATGTGGTTAGCAAATATCGCAAGGCCATTGACAAGTATTTTGATGGCGATACGTCCAAGACGAGCAAAGAAGATATCCGCGAGCTGCAGCAGAGCTTTTCACGCGGCTTTACGCACGGTTTTCTGGAAGGAACGAATAACAAAAAGCTGGTGGACGGTACGTTCCCGAAAAGCCGGGGCGTGTACCTGGGCCGAGTGGAACAAATCCTTCGTGATGGGGTAGTATGCCGCATCGATGCCCCGCTCAAGCGTGGCGATGGTATTGTATTTGATGCAGGAGATCCTACGCAAAAAGAAGAAGGCGGACGCGTATACGATATCCGCCGCAAGGGTGTGAAGATTGAAGGCGAAGCCGGAGAAGGCTGGATCGTTGACATCGTAGCAGGACGCAATGATGTGGATCTGCGCCGTGTGCACGTAGGCGACCGTATTTGGAAGACCAACGACCCGGCGCTGGACAAGCGTCTGCGCCAGTCGTACGAAACCGAAAAGCCGTACCGAGTTTTCCCGGTACATGTGCGGGTCAGCGGCTCCCCAGGACAGCCGCTGTCGACATGGTGGACCGACGTGCAGAAGGGCACAACGGTTCGCGTGGACTCCGAGCTGGAGCTTGAAATTGCCCAGAAGCGTCCGATGACGCACGAACTGCTCGAAGAGCAATTCGGCCGACTGGGCGGAACAGTGTTCCAGCTGGAAGAGCTGGACGTCCATCTGCATGGAGACGTCATCGTGCCCATGCGCGAGCTGAACAGCATCCGCCGTCAGGCGGTGGAACTGCTCGCAGGCGAGCGCCCCAAACCACCCGTATACACGAAACGGGCGGTAGAGGTGTATGGCGATGCCTCGGCTCCGGCATCGTCTGTGGCACGCGGTCAGGCAGAGCTGACCGCGCTGTGCCGCAGCCTCCCTCAGGTGGAGGCTGCGCTTGAGGCCGGCGTGGAGTTCATCTACGCCGACTTCGAGTTCATCAAGCAATTCCCGGCAGCTGTAGAGGCTGTGCATGGCGCTGGGCGCCGAATTGCGTTGGTGACTCCGCGTATTCACATGCCGGGCGAAAACGGATATCACAACAATATCCTGCGCCTGAAACCGGATGCTGTGCTGGTACGCAATCCGGGAGCCTTGTATTTTTACATGCGTCATCGCTTGGAGAACCCGGATGCACATCATCCGCAATTGATTGGCGACTTCTCGCTAAATATTGCCAACCATAAAGCGGCTGATCTGTTCCTGGATTCCGGCTGTGACTTGGTGACACCGTCATATGACCTGAACATCCAACAGATGGTCGATATGCTGGGACGTACACGTACCGACAAGCTGGAGATCGTCATCCAGCAGCATTTGCCGATGTTCCATACCGAACACTGCGTATATTGTACCTTTATGAGTGAAGGCACAGACTACACTAACTGTGGTCGTCCGTGTGAGGATCATCGCGCATCCCTACGTGATCGTATTGGGATGTCTCACCCGGTTCGCGTGGACGAAGGATGCCGTAATACAGTGTATAACGCGATTGAGCAATCAGGCGCGGAATACCTGTCTAACTTCCTAGAATTAGGCGTATCCCGTTACCGCGTGGAATTTTTGGAGGAGACACCAGAGCAAGTTCATGAGGTTATTGATCTCTATAACCGTGCCTTGCGCGGTGAAATCAGCGGAACACAAGTATGGAAGACGCTGAAAGCGACGAATCAGCTAGGGGTTACACGTGGGCAACTGGTAAAATAAACAACTGTATATTTGTTCAGGAGCCAAATAGATTTTAGAAGCATAATATAATCATATAGTAAGTAGAGATTGAAGACATGTTCTCTTTAAGGGAAGATGTCTTCTTCTTTAACCTATTAAATTTATCCATCTACCTGTTATAATCATAGACAGTATACCTAACCGTTATATTGAAGACAAAGGAGTTTAACCTATGAGAATCCGTAAAGCAATTATCCCTGCTGCGGGATTAGGGACCCGTTTTCTTCCTGCTACGAAAGCGATGCCGAAAGAAATGCTTCCAATCATAGACAAACCAACGATTCAATTTATTATCGAAGAGGCCGTAGCATCAGGTATTGAGGATATCATTATCGTTACTGGTAAAGGAAAAAGGGCGATTGAGGACCACTTTGATTACTCATTCGAGTTGGAGTATAATTTGACCTCGAAGGAAAAATGGAACCTGCTCAATGAAGTGCGTAAACCATCAGAGATGGCAGATATCCACTATATTCGTCAAAAGGAGCCTAAAGGGCTGGGGCATGCCATCTGGTGTGCACGTAAGTTCATCGGTGACGAACCCTTTGCTGTCCTTTTGGGTGATGACATCGTAGAGTCTGAGAATCCATGTCTCAAACAGATGATTGACGTGTTCGATGAGTATCAGCGTTCTGTTGTAGGTGTAAAACAAGTCGATTGGAACGAGGTGCATCGTTACGGGATTGTTGAAGGCCATGCACTTACTTCCAAAATCTCTGAGGCGGAACGATTGGTAGAAAAGCCAAAGAAGGAAGAGGCTAAATCCAATTTGGCGATCATGGGACGTTATATCTTGACACCCGATATTTTCGATATTCTGGGTCAACAATCTGTGGGAGTAGGCGGGGAGATTCAGTTGACGGATGCATTGTCCAAGCTGGGAGAAAAGAGCCCTATTCTGGCTTATGAATTTGATGGCAATCGCCATGACGTTGGCGAGAAGCTGGGATTCATTGAAACGACCATTCATTATGCTCTACAGCATAACGAGATTAAGGATGAAGTATTGGCTTATATGAGACAGGTTATTGAAGAGATTGACCAACCAAAATAAACATCTCGCTAAACCCAACTATGCTTCCTTAATATAAGAAAGAGACTACCGGATGATATAACGTCATCTGTTAGTCTCTTTTTATTAACTATTTCTCCGATTTCAACTGAGCAATTTGCTCTCTTTCCTTCGGATCAGCCTTAATCAGCTTATCGTACAAAGCTTTGTCATCTTGTCCCTGCTGTTGCAGAGCGACGATATAATAGCGAGCGACCTCACGATTTGTAGCATCACTCAGGTCGTCTTTCAAGCCGCTTTTGAGGATGCTTGCAGCCTCAGCAGGCTTACCTGACATGAACTCTATTTTACCAGTACTGAGCGCAATGCTTGGAGTCAATTCAAAAATACGTGTCAACTCAATTTCAGGTGGAATCGTCTTAAGGTAAGCTACCCCATCCAGAACTTGCTGATAAGCAGCAAGACCTGCTTGGAAATACCTCTGTTCCTTGGCTGTGTCTTTAGCCAATCGAGCTTCATTGCCAAACTCAAACGCTTGGGTAATCAGCAAATTGTACCAATCCAGATCCCAGTTGAAGTTAGCACGGTTATCTTCCAAAATGGCAAATGCCTTGTCATTATTTCCTCTTGCCTGCTCAAGGCGCATTTTTATGAACAGCATGTTTTTATTGTACGGCTCTGCCTGTAGACCTAGATCAACAACGGCAAGACCGCCAGCATAGAACTCTTCACGTTTGGTCTGCTGATATACCTGATAATACATACGAGACAGACCAATAATTGAGTCATTGTGAGTTGGTCGCAAATTCAAATCTTTATTGTAAGCAGCTTGCCTTTGTTCAAAAGAATTGCTGCTTTCCAACGCCTTAGCTTCTTTGGCAGCATTGCTAGCTTGTACAAAGCGCAACCCTACAAAAATAAGTACAATACTGAGAACACCAATGACGATACTATAAATCGGACGGAAACTTGAAGGCTTTAACGCTAAGTGTTTTACACGTTGTGTATCCATTGATGCTGCCATCCCGCCGAGGCCTATAAATACGAGTATGCCCATGAATACATAACTCATATTAAAGTCCAATAGACTATGGAGCAAAATGGACATCGCCAAGATCAGGTAAAGGAAGTGGCTATCCCGGTTTTCCTCGTCATTCTTGATGTAACCTTTAATGTATTTATAGAAAATATAAAAGATAAAAGCCATAAAAATGATAAATCCTACAATACCAACCTCTACTAGATATTGCATGAAAAAGTTATGTGCCTGTGCGCTTGTGTAGTTATAGTCTTGATATTTTCCATACAGCGTAGCCCAACCGCCGCCACCTGCACCAATCAACGGATAGTCAGCAATCAGCTTAGAAGCATCACGGTAAAAAGTTATACGTTCCAGCACACTATGCTGTCGGAAGTTGATATTTTCAAGACGTGTCTCCACATTGGCTGGTAGAAAACTTCGTAATCCTGTACCAATGAGTAGGAATGCAACTATACCAATTACGATTACAGAGCCAACAGGTAGCCATAGATTAGAGAATTTACGTGAAGCTAGACCTTGCATTCCTTTTTCCAAACGAGATCCCAGATAGGTTTGTATAAGCCATAAAACAACTGTAGTCACCAAGGAAGCTCCAAGAAGTAGTCCCCAGCCCTTAGCTGCCAAAGCGCCGTTGTAGGCCTGATTCAGTTGTAGTCCCCAATTTGAAATGGGACTCAAAATAGCAAGTGAAACAACAACCGAAATTGTGCAATGTAGTATCCACAAAATTTGACGTGCAGGTTTAAGAAATAAAAGTAATAGAACAAATACTACTGGCAGCATCACAAGACCACCACGTGAAAGGGTCAGGAACAGAGATACTATAATAGGCACCAGCATAAAGGCGTGAGTCGCTTTTCCATACCAAGTCTTTGATTTCATTAAGCAAAAAACGGCTGCAAACAAAAACGCCATCAAAAATGCAGCATACGTATTCGCGTACTGGAAAACTGCTGTTAGACGTGAACCGTTAGAGTCTGTCATAACAGCATCAATGTAGCGATTGTTAAAAACCCAAGTAGAGAACCAACCCACCAAGCGTCCGGCCAATACCCACTGCCCAAACCAGTTAATGAATCCGAAGCCTATAATAAGGTAGGCTATGGTCATAATGGCAGTCTGGATGATACGGTTGCTCAACCGATCTCGTAAGGCGTACAATATAATGATGAATAACGAGGCATAGATGCACTGCACTACGACCATATTCATCGCGAGATAATGAGAAGCAGCGGAAATCAATGATAATACGTATGTCAGCGGGAGCAACATAACAAGTACTGCCAGCCAGTCTCTTTGATCTTCCAATTTGAATTTCTTATAATAGGTTGCAATTCCCAAAATCAATAGAATCATGCTAATGGTCAAAGCCCAATACAGAGGCTTCTCAAACTCTAGCATTTGTCCGTTAAAGAGTGCAGCCTGAAAGGGGGCCCAAGCTAAGAACAGAATAATGCCAACAATTAACACCCAAAATATAACCGGCCTTTTATCGCCACGGGTCGACGTTTTGGCCTGTTTCCCGTATACTGGATTCGACAAGGTTTACAATCTCCTTTTCTTATAGATACGTCAACATTTTAGCATAGAGAAAATGAGTTAACCAGTTGTTCAAAGTACTTTTGTAATTATATTCAAAAAGATAAACTTATTTGTAGTATATATTCGAAAAAAAGGAGAAGTTTTATGAAAGTTATAGTAACTGGAGGAGCAGGATTTATTGGCTCTAACATCGTGGATTTACTTGTGAAACACAATCATAAGGTTGCAATTATTGATAACCTTTCTACAGGTAAGCGAGAAAATATAAATTCTTTTGCTGAATTCTTCGAAGCTGATATTCGTGATACTAATAGTTTGGACTATATTTTTTCAAATGTAGAGCCAGAAATTGTCATTCATCACGCTGCTCAAATAAGTGTGCAAGAATCATTTAGAGATCCGTACTTAGATGCACAAATAAATATAAACGGGACAATTAATATTTTAAATCAATGTGTTTCTCACAATGTTAGGAAAATTATATATGCCTCTTCTGCTGCAGTATACGGAGTGCCTCAATATGTAAGTATTAACGAGCAACATCCTGTTTCTCCCATTTCTTTTTATGGGATTTCTAAGTATGCACCTGAAGAGTATATAAAACTGTATTCTGTTTCTTATGGCTTAAAGCATACAATTTTACGGTATGCAAATGTATATGGGATAAGACAGGACCCTAAAGGTGAAGGTGGAGTCATTTCAATTTTCTTGAATCAGTTGCTACAGAAGCACGTACCTGTGATATATGGAAGTGGAGAGCAAACTAGGGATTTTGTCTACGTTAAGGATATCGCCTTGGCAAACCTAGCTGCTTTAACTACGGCCCACAATGAAGTTTTAAATATAAGTACTGATAGAGAAGTAACAATAAATGAACTTTATAATATAATAGCTTCTTTATTAGAGTCCAGTATCCGACCTGAATATCGTAATGAAAGAACGGGTGATATTCTGAGAAGTGCTTTGACTAACCAAAAAGCGGCTGAACTTTTGAATTGGATCCCGAGACATACTTTGGAAGAAGGGCTAGCATTAACCTTGGATTACTATCAGAAGGAGTTATCAAATGGCGGCAAGAACTAGCATTATTAAACCTCAACTAAAACTTATATTTGAGCTAGCTAAAAATGATTTTAAAACTAGATACGCAGGATCCTATCTTGGGATGTTTTGGGCTTTTATTCAACCTTTCATGACTATAGCAGTGTACTGGTTCGTCTTTGAAGTTGGATTTCGTTCTGGTAGTAGACCCGATGGGACCCCGTTTATTTTATGGCTCACTTGTGGAATGATTCCGTGGTTCTTTTTTTCAGAAGCTCTACTTACTTCTTCAAATAGTTTTCCAGAGTATAGTTATTTAGTGAAGAAGGTCTCGTTCCGTATTGGCTTTCTTCCGATTGTTAAGATAGTATCTTCGTTTTTTATTCATTTATTCTTTTTGTTGTTTCTTATTGTTATACTTTTTTATTTTGGCTATAACCCAGATATTGTTTATATACAGGTATTTTATTATTTGTTTTGTTTATTTTATTTATTAATTGGAATAACGCTTATTACGTCTTCTCTAGTTGTTTTTATGAAAGACGCATTGCAAGTTTTGGGGATTTTCGTTCAGATTGGATTTTGGTTGATTCCGATTGTCTGGTCACCTGAAATTATCTCAGATAAGCTCATTAAATGGTTTAAGCTTAATCCGGTATACTACATTGTTGAGGGTTATCGCGATACTTTTATACATCATGTTTGGTTTTGGCACCGATATAATCAAACTGCATATTTCTGGATTATTTCTACATTTATTATGCTTTTAGGCATATATTTATTTAAAAAGTTAAAGCCTCATTTTGCGGATGTGCTATAAGTTGTGGAGGTTATTATGGAAGAAATAGCTATAGAATTAAAAAGAATATATAAAAAGTATAAGTTGTATTCAAAACCGACTGACAGGATTAAGGAAGCTGTGAATATTTTTGGAGGGTCCTATCATACTGATTTTTTTGCTTTGAAAGATGTATCTCTGAACGTTAAGAAGGGGGAGACATTAGGTATCATAGGAAAGAATGGTTCTGGTAAATCCACACTTTTAAAAATAATTACTGGGGTTTTGACACAAACTGATGGTGATAGACTAGTTAATGGTCAGATTTCAGCACTTTTAGAGCTTGGAACTGGATTTAACCCCGAATATACTGGGATAGAGAACATTTATCTAAATGGAACAATGCGTGGCTTTTCGAAAGAAGAAATGAATAGTAAATTGGAACAGATTATTGAGTTTGCTGATATTGGGGAGTTTATCCACCAACCAGTTAAGACTTACTCAAGTGGTATGTTTGCCCGGTTGGCATTTTCAGTAATGATCAGTTTTAAGCCAGAGATTCTTATAGTTGACGAAGCATTATCGGTAGGAGATGTCTTTTTCCAGCAGAAATGCAATCGATATATGAAAGAGGAAATGTCAGATATCACAAAATTGCTCGTGACACATGATCTCAGTTCTATTGCTAATATGGCAGATAGAGTTATTGTTCTTTCAAATGGGGAGATTGTATTTGAGGGGGATCCCTTGAAAGGGATTGAATACTACACTAAATCCGTACATTCTGAGGTATTTCGAGCTAATTCGGAAACAAATTCTCTCACTTTGGAATTAGATAAAGAAACAAGTATCCCTTTAGATTGGATACCTGTTAATGAAGAGTCATTGGGTGGAGCACAAGAAGTCATAATTAAAGCTCTGAACTTCAGTGTGAATAGCGAAAAGTATAAAGGATATATTTCAGCAAATGATCTAGTTGAGATTGATATGTTGATAGAAGCTCATAAGACAACAGATGAATTGATCGTTGGTTATCTTGTGAATGATAAGTATGGAAATGCTATTTTTGGAGAAAATACAACCGGTTCAAATATATTTTCAGGTTCTGTAACAAAAGGTAAGTCTTATCTTGTCAAGTTACAGTTTAGATGGCCTGAGATTCAAGAAAACGAGTATTTCGTGACTCTTGGTTTGGGTGAGGGGTTTCATGAGATGCAACATACTATACAATGCTGGGCCCATAATGTCATTCAACTCAAAAATATTGTATTCACTTCAATCCATGCGATCTTTAATAATAGAATTGAGCATGTTGCAATTGAAGAATTATAAGGAGAGATCGATTTGAATAAATGGGATATTAGTACGCCAACATTCGAATCCGACCAGATCAACGAGAAGTTGAAAGTGGCCCCATGGGAAGGTCATCGTTGGTTTGCATACGATTATATTAACTTTATTGAACCAAATACAATTGTAGAGCTGGGAACCCATTATGGATGTTCATTTTTTTCATTCTGTCAGGCTGTTAAGGATTTCAACTTAAACACAAAGCTTATTGCTATAGATACTTGGGCTGGAGATGAGCAGGCTGGGTATTATGACGAAGAGGTATACCGTACTGTGAAAAGTACAGTTACGGCTCATTTTAGTCATTTAAATATTGACTTGAAAAGGATGACGTTTGATAATGCATTATCTGAAGTGAATGAGGGCACAGCTGATTTAATCCACATAGATGGTCTACACACCTATGAAGCGGTGAAGCATGATTTTGAGACATGGCTACCTAAGTTGTCTAAAGACGGTGTTATCTTCTTTCATGATGTTTTTAGTCCTCTTGAGTATGGTTCAAATGTTTTCTGGAGTGAAGTAAAGCAAAAATATTCTTACTTGGAGTTTAAACACAGTTGGGGGTTGGGGATTCTATTTCCTAAGGGAGATAAAGTATATAATTTACTACTTGATCAAAATATTGAGGACAAGATAAATCTGTATACTTATAAGGCTCTATATTCATTTGAGCAAATAAAAACAAATGATCTCTCTTTGATGGTTGAAGAACGTGATAAAATAATAAACGACAACTCACGGATGATTGCTGAAAGAGATGAGGCAATAAAAAGCAATGGGATGATGATATCAGAGCGTGATAAAACGATTAGAAGTAACGAAATGATGATATCAGAACGTGATGAAGTCATAAAGAAGAATGAGAGTTTGATTTATGAACGGGATGTTGCCTTGGAAGCGACTGAAGGTTTGGTGAAGGAACGTGATCAATTAATACGTAATATGGAAAAGATGATTGAGGAAAGAGATCAGTTATGTAATCAGTACCAAAATGAAATTCAAAACTTAAGGGCGGATATTGTGGACTTGTGTAAGAGAATAGAGCTCTTAGAAACTAAAGTTAACTATTACGAAAGTAAGAAAATAATTTTCAATTTCAGAAACAAAGCGGATTAAGGAGCCTACATGGAAAATTTAATTCATACGGTACTGGATAAAAATAAAAAAGTAGCTTTCTTTGATGTGTTTGATACAATAATTCTCCGTCATGTAGAACCAGAATATGTGAAGAAAATATGGGCTAAACGAGTTAGTATTTATTTTGGAGATTCAATTGATTATGAAGAATTATATAGATTGAGAAATAATATGGAAGCCGAAATGTGTAAAAATAATGCGAATTCAGGTTTTGACATGGAATTTAACTACTCCAATTTGCTATCCTCGATGTATGTAGTTCTGATTAATAAAGGACTTTTGAATGATGATATCGATAAGGATACATTTATTTCTATATGTGAAAAAATTGAAATTGAAACAGAAATGGCAGTTCAGTACATTGATCCTAAATGGCTCGAAGTAGTAGCTCAGTTACTTAAGCACAATATTAAAATTTATTGTGTTTCGGATTTTTATCTCTCGCAAAAGTTAATAGCTGAGTTATTTGCTAAACATGGAATTCTTCAGTACATTAATGAGATTTATGTATCCAGTGAGTATTTGCTGACTAAGAAAAGCGGTAAACTATTCACAAAAATAATTGGTGATAATAACTTTAATCCCTCAGACATCATTATGGTAGGCGATAATGAACACTCAGATTACAAAGTGCCACTTTCTCAGGGTATTGATGCTTATTATATAGATAGGAAACAACAGCATGCTTTTTACAGTGAATTTCGTAAGCGGGTTGAAAGCGAGACTCATTATGCGAATGAGTTAACCGCGATGGCAAGGGATATGTCGCATGTGGGGAGATTTTTAGAAATATCCTGTTCTTTGTTTTTTTATATTGTTATGCTTCACAAGTCTTTAATAAAAAATGGCGTGAAAAATGTATTCTTTTTGTCAAGAGAAGGAGAATTCCTGTTAAAGTTATTTAACCTATATCAGGAAAAAGAGGGATACAAAGATGCCTTTTATGTAAAGCCTCATTACTTGAAAGTGTCTAGAAAATCTACATTTTTACCGAGCTTACTACCTCTTGACAGTGAAAAGTTTGAGATTTTGTTTAGACAATATATTCATATTTCGTTATACGATTTTTTGTCAAGTTTAAGTTTTGAGGAAAAAGTAATAGAGGAAATTTCTCATAAACTTAATATAGATGCCAAGTTGAAAATTGAAAATTTCCCTAGTAGTAAGATTTTTATGGATTTAAGAAATGATTCGACGTTTATTGAAAAATATGAAGAATCAAGGCTTCAGCAACGAGATAATTTTTACAGTTATATAGAGAATTTCCCTGTCAATATAAAAAAACAGGGTTTTCACTTAGTTGATGTGGGTTGGAAGGGCACTATACAAGATAATATATATAGAATATACAACGAAAACGTATCAGTACATGGATACTATTTAGGGTTAATTGCCTCAGGGGATACTCGTGAAAATAATAAAAAGCAGGGACTCCTATTCTCTTCTGTTCCTTATAGAACTCCTTATTTTAATGTATACAATGAAAACAGAGCATTATACGAAATAGTGTTGGGTGCTTCTCATGGAAGTGCTAATAAATATATTCGTGATGATTATAATCATAGAATTGAAGTCGAAACCGTCCAAACAGATATGGAAAAGAAATTATTCGATGAGGTAATAAGCCCATTACAGAGCCAAATATATGATTTTTTTGAGAGATTGTGTAATCTTTTCTGCAATAGAAGTGTAAAACTTGAATATTACACTGAACAAATTGCTAAAATTCATTCTAGAATGGTCTTATTTCCAACAAAAGCGGAGATAAATTTCTTTAATGGTCTGTATCATTATGAGAATTTTGGGGTATTCAAGTATTCTACTTTTAGTACAAAAAATAAGTTTGACTTAATCAAAACGATTAAAAATACTTTTATATTGACACGAAACCCGAGAGCTATTCTTGAAAAGGGCTTTTGGGGACCAATAACACTTAGTAGTCATGGACTTGGCTATTTAGTGCCTATTTATGGACGTTACAAATATAATAAAAGTTTTAAAAGTGGGAGTAATCATCAAATTGGCACGGTCGTTTCCGCAAACGATAAGCAGCTTGCGGAAGAGCTTAAAAGGTCATTAGATGAAAAAGACAGGACCATTTTAGACCTGACGCAAATGATAGATGATCGAGATGAAGCAATGAAAAAAATGACACAAATGATAGATGATCGAGATGCTGCAATTAAAAGTATGACACAAATGATTGATGAAAGAGATGAGGTTATAGAAAAGTTATCAAAATCAAAACATGATTAGGGGAAGAAGAAAATGAAATGGGCTTTCTTATTAGGATCTCCTGATATTAGTGGAGGTTCGTATGTAATTTTTGAACATGCAATAAGAGCAACCAAAAAAGGTGTACTTGTAACAATTATTACTGAAGAAGAAGTTAATATGGAGAGATTACATTGGCATCCTGAAGCTAGGTCTTTAATTTGGAAAACATACAAAGAAGTCGAAAATGATAAATTTGATGTATGTATTGCAACTTGGTGGAGAACTGTTTACGAACTATATCGTGTGACCGCAGAAACATATGCTTATTTTGTTCAGTCTATTGAATCAAGATTTTATGATGAGAATGAGAGATCACTACGGCACTTGGTAGAATCTACCTATCAGCTTCCCTTGCACATAATTACCGAAGCAAAATGGATACAAAAGCATTTAAATGAACACTTTAATAAAAACGCAAAATTAGTGCCCAATGGTATTAGAAAAGATATTTATTCGATTGAAGGTGTTAGACATCAGGCAAGAGAAGAGGGGAAACTTAGGGTTTTAGTAGAAGGGCCAATAGACGTGTCTTTCAAGAATGTTCCAAAAACGATAGAAATCTGCAAACAATCTGACGCTGATGAAGTTTGGTTATTAACTTCAAGTCCGATAAGTTCTTACCCTGGAGTAGACAAAGTATTCTCCCAAGTTCCTATTTTTGAAACAGCTCAAATTTACAGATCTTGTGATGTTATTATCAAACTCAGTTATGTGGAAGGAATGTTTGGTCCTCCTCTCGAGATGTTCCATTGTGGTGGTACCTCGATAACATATAATGTTACAGGCCATGATGAATATATTGTTTCAGATCAGAATGCTTTGGTCGCTGCAAAAGATGATGACAAAGCTGTTTTGAATTTTATAAATAGCTTAAAGCATTCTCCTACTTTATTAAGAGATTTGAAGGATAAAGCTATAGATACTGCTAACAATTGGCCAGGTTGGGACGAATCATCTGAACAATTCTATAAAGCTGTAAAATCAATTTGTGAGGATAATAGTCTTTTTGTTCACAACTCGAAAGATATCATAGAAAAGAAAAGTAAATTTTATTTTCAATGGTATGTGATAGCGGAGGATAATAAAAATGGAAATTCAGGAAAACCAAATATAAGCGACCTCCAGTTTTTTAAATCGTTTGTCCGCAGAAGATTCCCCGTTCTATTTAGACTACTAAGAAATATTAAATATAAGATGAAAGTACGTGCGATAAATAAAAGTAATTATACTGATAAGTAAAAAGAAAGTTTACTTGGAAACTGGCATAAGAAAAGAAAATATTATAAAACGGGGATTAGGATGAATAAATATATCATTAAGTTAAGTTTTGTTTATATTGTTTGTTTTTTATTAAGTATAAGTATAATATATCATTTTGTTCCTAGTATCACTAATAATTTAATTTTGATGTTGTTCTTGCTAGTACTGGGAACATTGACTTTAGGTTTATTTCTCAAGGGCTTTATAATGGGATTTTTATCTTTCTGTCAAATACATTGTAAGCAAGAGAACACAAAAAAAATCTATCTATCTAGTATACTAATGGCGCTCTTGGTGGTTGTTATGTTGCCATTTAATATTTCTGCATATCACATTATCGAGATTCATCCATTAGCACAAAAAAATTCTGCGTCTTTGGGTAAAGAGGTTTGGTTAAAAGAATTAAAAATAGATGACCATAACATACCTATAAATGAAATGTTAATGATAGGTAAGTGGGAGATAATCGAAAACACACCTGTTTATACAGGTGAAGGTGATGCAGAAATAAAATGGAAGGGGGAAATCCAGAAAGATATTAAGCTAAAACTTAGTAATCATCCTTATTCCGGTATCGTTCAAATAACTATAGATGGAAAAAGCCAAATTCTTGATTTATATTCCCCGAAGAATGATTCTAAGGAGTTTATTTTAACTAATCTGAAAGAATTCTCTTTTTGTGAAAAGGGTTTTATTTTACTATCTGATTTATTTCTTTTATCTTTTTTTATGTACATTATAATATTTAACTTAACGCACCGTTCTGATTCAAAACGGATGATCAATAGCAATTACAAGAATGAATTTATATATATCTTACCTATATTTTTTGTGTGGTTAATTTACTTCCTTACTTATTATCCAGGTTTAATGAGTGGAGATTCTTTAGACCAATGGAGACAGCTATCTACTTTAGAATTTGGAGACGCGCATCCGATTTTTGATACTTTAGTTAAATGGTTAATTACCCGGTTATGGTACTCACCAGCACCTATAGTTATAGTACAGTCCATGTACTTATTGTTTGTTCTTTTTCTAGCATTTAGACTTCTTACAAAACTACAAGTTAATAAACGGGTTTTATGGTTATTATCGATAATTTTTGCCCTTTTACCAGTAAATTCAATGATGATGTTAAGTTTATGGAAAGATATTCCCTATAGCATATCCATACTGTTTCTTACTATTGTAGTAGCTACTTTGTATTTTGAAAAAGAAAATTGGTTAAGATCAAATAAGAATATATTTTTACTTGGAATTGCTCTATTTCTTGTGCTGATGTTTAGACATAATGGCATAATTTCTGTCACAGGTACCTCATTACTACTAGCAATAGTTTATAAATCAAATTGGAAGAGAATATTTGGTATGTTTCTAGTAGTGATTTTTATTTTTTTTGGAAGTAAAATGGTGTTGTTGAATTTATTAGACAGTAAACCTAGTCCTACTATTTTAACTGTGAATGTACCGATTCAACAAGTTGCTTCCATGTTGGCAGCTAATGTGGAATTAAATGATTATCAAAAAGAGGTAATAGGCAAAGCTATGAACCCTTCATTATGGGGAGATTATTATAACAAGTTTGTTATTGATCCACTTGTGTTTAATCCAAAATTCAATATGTTAGTTTTTGATGAACCTGGTTATAAAACACAATTTGTGAAAGTATGGATGCAATTAGTCGTTGAGCATCCCGAAATAGCCCTTAAAAGCTGGATCAACCAAACTTCAATTATTTGGAGAATTAGTGAACCATATGGCTCGGCTTCTTTTTTTACAGAACGTGGAATTATTAAGAGTGATCAGGAAAATTTGAAAAATTTCGATTTGCAGACGGACTCACTAGCACCTGAATTATTTGATAAGTTTCAGTATAATTTAGATAGATCGCAACAAACGGATCTGGTATGGTTAATTTGGAGGCCAGCTATTTTTATTTTAATAACAATATTATGCGCTCTAATAATTGGTTTTAGAAATAATTTTAAAAGTATTCTTATTTTTGCACCTGTTATGTTGAATGTATTAGGCTTAGCTTCTGCAATACCAGCACAGCAATCAAGATATTTATATTCTACAATTTTATGTTCTTTCTTTTTGGTTGGTCTTGTTTTCATTAAATTGCCTAGCTCAGATAAAGTAAGTTTGCACCGAGAGGAAGAATTGAGATGAGAATATTGATTATTATTCCGGCTTATAATGAAGGTAGTAGTATTAAAGAGTTAATAGATAACTTAAAAAAAGAAAATGTGGATTTATTAGTAATCAATGATGGCTCAACTGATAGTACTTCTTTAATATGTAGACAAAATAATGTTAATGTCATAGATTTACCCTGTAACTTGGGTATTGGAGGGGCTGTACAGACAGGATATAAATTTGCTTTTAAAGAAAACTATGATATAGCTATTCAGGTGGATGGAGATGGGCAGCATGATCCTAAACAAATCAGACTATTAATTGAACCAATAATAAATGGAAATGCAGATATGGTAATAGGATCGAGATATATAGTGAAAAAAGGATTCCAGTCAACACTTATAAGAAGGATAGGGATAAAGTATTTTAGTCGTTTAATATATGTATTAACCAAAAGAAAAATCACTGATCCTACTTCTGGGTTTAGAGCATGTAATCGTAAAGTAATTACGGTATTTGCCAATGTTTACTATCCAGCTGATTATCCTGAACCCGAATCAATTGTACATTTATTAAGAACGAATCATAAGGTGCAGGAGGTACCCGTGGAAATGATAGAGAGACAAGGTGGGATTTCCTCAATTAGAGCATTTAGATCAATTTACTATATGGTAAAGGTTTCATTTGCAATATTGATTGATGGTTTAAGGGGAAAGAAATTTTATGAGGTTGATCAATTATGATTCCCATTCAGCTGAAATTAATTCTTTTGTTTTTTTGCGTAATGATTCTAGTTATATTAATAAAAAAAATAAAAAAGTATCAGCTAGAATTAAAGTATGCCTTATTATGGATCTTTATTAATCTGGCAGGAATATTTCTTTCAATATTTCCTCATTTTCTATTTTATATTTCTGATTGGTTGTATATAGAAACCCCTGTTAATGCTCTTTTTTTACTTTCGTTGATAGCTTTATTTTTTGTCCTTTATAGTTTAACTGTCGCTTCCTCAAGAAGCTCAAATAAGATAAAAAATTTATCCCAAGAAATAGGTCTTTTGAAAATTGAAATTGAAGAAATGAAAAAAAACAGGATTGTTAGTTCGAATGAGAGCTGATTTATTCCAATTTATAAAGTATGGTTTCGTCGGGGGCATTGGCACTATGCTTCACCTCGTATTGATAATGTTTTTGGTAGAGGTTTTTCATTTCGAGCCACTGACAGCTACAATAATTGGCTATGCGCTTATTATTACATTGACCTATTATATTAATTTGCGTTGGACATTTGGGGTGGTAAATAATACCAGGATTTATTTCCTGCGCTACTGTATAACATCTTTGTTGGGGCTGTTGATTAATCTGATTTTAATGTATTTTATTGTATATATATTTCATATAGTATATTTGGTTGGGCAGTTACTATCTGTTATTGTTGTACCTATTTTTAATTTTATTCTCAATAAACGATGGACTTTTGGAGAAAAAGATATTGAAACAAAATGATATTTTCTTACATTATAAAAAAAAGAGTGGGGTTAAATTCTTGAAAGTATTCCTTAAGGGTGTCTTAGGAAGTTTGGCGAGCATAATAATATGGCCATCGTTTTTAATTGCTTTAATTCATAAAATTAGAGGAGTGAAAATAAAAGACATAACAAAAATTTTTATTGCTTATAATGTTAATATAGATAATATGACACCTGAATTAATTCAAATTGGTGAAGACGTTAAAATCACTCGCAATGTAACGATATTAAGTCATTTTCATCCTACTAAGGCAGCGTCCGAAATATATGGTGAACTAGTGAAAAAAAAAGTAATTATTTGTGATGGGGTTTTTATTGGCGTTGGAGCTATTGTTTTGCCAGGAGTTACAATTGGTGAAGGGGCTATTGTAGGAGCTGGTGCTGTAGTTACAAAAGATGTCCCACCAAATTGTGTTGTTGCTGGCAACCCGGCAAGAGTAATTAAAAGGAAATAGATAAATAAATTAAATAGGAGGAAATATGAAAGGTATAATTCTTGCAGGCGGGACTGGTTCTCGTCTTTTTCCTTTAACCAAAGTGACTAATAAGCACCTGCTTCCTGTCGGTAAGTACCCTATGGTCTTTCACTCCATATATAAGCTGAAAAAAGCCGATATTACAGACATTCTTATTGTAACAGGTAAAGAACATATGGGGGATGTTGTAAGTTTGCTTGGGAGCGGTCGCGATATGGGCGTAACCTTTACATATAAGGTGCAAGACGAAGCCGGTGGTATTGCCCAAGCGTTATACTTGGCAAAACAATTTGTTGGTACGGATCAGATGGTTGTCATTTTAGGGGACAATGTATTTGAGGATGATATCTCTCCTTTTGTACAAAATTTTCGTAAACAGAATGTTGGTGCTAAATTATTATTGCAAAAGGTCCATGACCCGCAGCGATTTGGTGTAGCAGAAATTCAAAATCAACGTATTTTATCTATAGAAGAAAAGCCCCAGGTACCTAAAAGCGATTATGCAGTTACGGGTATTTACATGTTTGACCACGGAGTGTTTGATATTGTTAAAACACTTAAACCTTCGACACGTGGAGAATTAGAAATAACGGACGTAAATAATGCATATATTGCTAACGGAACATTGACCTATGATATTCTTCAAGGTTGGTGGACGGACGCAGGAACGCATACTTCGCTTGCAAGAGCAAATGAACTCACGCAAAACATTATATTTGGTGAGGAATTTGGTAAATTAAAGTTGTAAGGGGAAGTTTTAAAGCATTGAGGAAAGAAGGTATATTATGAAGGTGATACCTTTAAGATTGGCAGACGCTAGTGTAATAGAACCAATTGTTCATGGTGATCAACGTGGTTTTTTTATGGAAAGTTATAATCAACAGGTAATGCAAGGTAAGGGGATTACTCATACGTTTATACAAGATAACCAATCACTTTCTGCTGATGCAGGAGTTATACGTGGGTTGCATTACCAATTAAATCCGAAGGCACAAACTAAACTTATCAGGGTAATCACAGGTGCTATCTATGATGTGATTCTGGACATTCGAAAAAGCTCTCCTACGTTTGGACAATGGATGAGTGTCATTCTAAGTGAGTATAATCATCGCCAGTTGCTGGTGCCAAAGGGGTTTGCTCATGGTTTTTGTACGCTTGTTCCAAATACGCAGGTGTTGTATAAGGTTGATGAATATTACTCTCCTTTACACGACAGAGGGATACTGTGGAATGACCCCGCATTGAGTATTGATTGGCCTACCTCCAAGGCGATACTTTCAGAGAAGGATAAACAGCAGCCATTACTGAAAGATGCGGAAATCAATTTTGATTAGAAATTAATACAAAAAATTAATATTTTGTATGCTTTTGAGCTAATAAAATGGTTCAGAAGTCTATTATTACATTGCTCAGTACAGGAGGCTTGTATGAAACTTCTTGTCACCGGCGGTGCCGGATTTATTGGCAGTAACTTTGTATTGTATATGTTAAAGCAGCATCCAGATTATGAAATCGTGAATGTGGATGCCCTCACCTATGCAGGTAACTTGGAAAATTTGAAATCCATCGAAGATCATCCCAAACATACCTTTGTGAAAGCAGATATTACTGATGCACAAGTGATGGACCAACTGATGCAGCAGGGAATTGATGTGGTGGTGAATTTTGCGGCAGAGTCGCATGTGGATCGGAGTATTTTGGAGCCGGAAGTGTTTGTGAAAACAAACGTATTGGGGACACAGGTGTTACTGGATGCCGCCAAAAAATATAATGTGACCAAATTTGTACAGGTATCGACAGATGAAGTATACGGTTCACTGGGTGAAACCGGATTGTTCACAGAGGAAACTCCATTGCAGCCTAATAGTCCCTATTCTGCTTCCAAGGCAGGCGGTGATCTGTTAGTTCGTGCATATCATGAAACCTTCGGTTTGCCAGTGAATATCACACGTTGTTCTAATAACTACGGCCCATATCAATTCCCAGAAAAACTGATTCCGTTAATGATCTCACGTGCGTTGAGTGATCAACAGCTACCTGTGTATGGGGATGGCTTGAACATTCGCGATTGGTTGTATGTAGAGGATCACTGCAGCGCAATTGATCTGGTCATTCATCAGGGCAAGCTGGGTGAAGTGTACAATATCGGGGGAAATAACGAGCGAACGAATGTGCATATCGTTAAAACGGTATTGGAGGAGCTGGGCAAGCCAGAATCTCTAATTTCGTATGTGCAGGATCGTCCGGGTCACGACCGCCGTTACGGTATTGACCCGAGCAAAACCATGAACGAGCTGGGTTGGAAGCCCAAGCACTCTTTTGAGACCGGCATTAAAGAAACGATTCGCTGGTACTTGGACAATGAGGAATGGTGGACTCGCATTCAATCTGGTGAATATCAGCAATATTATGCTAAGCAGTATGGTTCACGCTTAGGTGACGTGTAAAATGAGAATATTGGTTACTGGGGCATCCGGCCAGCTCGGCAAGGATGTGGTAAAGGTCTTCCAAGAGCAAGGGCATGATATTCTTGGATATGATCGGGAACAGCTGGATATTACGGATTTGGACCAAGCGATGAAAATAGTAGGACAATATCAGCCTGAAGCTGTAATCCACTGTGCAGCGTATACAGCGGTGGATGCGGCGGAGACTGATATGGATAGAGCTTATCAAGTAAATGCGGCAGGGACACGTAATATGGTACTGGCGGCAGAAGAAGTAGGAGCTAAACTGGTTTATATCAGTACAGATTATGTATTTGATGGGACCACCGAGCAGCCTTATCACGAATATGATAATACGAATCCACAGAGTATCTATGGGAAGTCCAAACGGGCGGGAGAGGTGTTAACCGAGACGCTTTCCTCTAGGTACTTTATTGTTCGGACGTCATGGGTCTATGGGTTGTACGGGAACAATTTCGTTAAAACCATGTTGAAGCTTGGACAAGAGAAGTCGCAACTTCAGGTGGTAAATGATCAGAAGGGTTCACCTACCTATACGGTGGATTTGGCACGTTTTTTGGCGGAATTGATTCAAACAGAGAAGTATGGCGTATATCATGCATCCAATAGCGGTTCTTGCACCTGGTACGAGTTCACACAAGCTATTTTTCAGGATGCCGCAGAGCTATATGCTGTAAAGGTCACAGCAAATTTAGAACCGTGCAGCACCGAGCAGTTTCCCAGACCCGCAGCGCGGCCACGTAATTCCGTGATGGAGCATATTGCGATCCGGACCAACGGATTCCACGATTTACAGGATTGGCGCAAGGGATTGCGTGACTTTTTGCAGGAGTATTTTGATGAATCTGAATAATTAAAACTTTATTATAGCTATCGAAAATCTCCCATCATTTCAGGATTGGGAGATTTTATTATATTAAAGACTATGTTGATTAAGGACGATGAGCATTATAATGTATAGGCAGGTGGGACATACATGTCCCCGTAGCCCATATTTTCAAAGAAGGAGGGCATTACTCTGAACAAACCTAACGTACAAGTTTTATTGTCTACATATAATGGAGCAGCTTACTTAGATGAGCAGGTAGAAAGTCTCATCAATCAAAAAGACGTAGAAGTGCAGATTCTAATCCGTGATGATGGCTCGACAGATGATACGGTAGCCAAGTTGATTACACTGGAGCAACACTATCCTCAACAGATTAGGTTATGCCTCAAGAGCAATGTAGGTGTTATTACGAGCTTTTTTGATCTGATTCAAAGATCTTCCGAGACATTCGACTATTATGCTTTTTGTGATCAGGATGATGTGTGGATGCCGAAAAAGCTTGCTCGGGCTGTAGCTCAGCTCAGGGAAAAGGATGAGAGCCGCCCGCTGATGTACTGTTCTGCTACCCAAATGGTCTCTCAAAACTTGGAACCCCTCAAGGTATGGCCAGCCGATATTCCCAGACCTTTATCCTTATATAATGCTCTCATCGAGAATGTATGTGTAGGTTGTACCATGGTAATCAATAAACAAACACTTCAGTTCGTGAAAACGAGAATGCCAGATACTTTGGATAACATTATCATGCATGACTGGTGGATTTACTTATGTACCGCCGCTTTTGGTGAGGTCGTTTTTGATCCTGAGCCGTCCATTTGGTATCGGCAGCATCAAAACAATGTGCTCGGAGGGTCAACGGATGGCTGGATCGGCAAGTGGAGGAAGAGACTAAGTAGATTTGTGAAAGGAAAAAACCGCTATATTTTAAGTAAGCAAGCCCGGCAATTTGTTCAACTATATGGACAAGACATGCCTTCTCAATTGTACAGAGATGTGGATCAATTCCTGGATAGCTACCAAAAGGGTGTGCTTTCTCGTATGAGATATATTGGGCAATCTCCATTCTATAGGCAGTCACGGTTGGACAACTGGATTTATAAGTTAGTTTTTATATTGGGGAAATTATAGAAGATGGAAAGGAAAATATTGAAACTTTTTTCCATATAGAGCGTCAAATAATCAAAGGTGCAAATGAATGCTAGATAAAATACCATCGAATGCGTGTTCCTTTTTGGAAATATATAGTATAATTGAAACGTGCAACCGATAGAGCTGGCAAGGGCGGTCGGCTAACTCTCCCGAGGAGGGGGGTGAAGCCTGTGACAGTGTTTGAGGCGCTCAGTTTAATGCTGACGTTCGGGGCGTTAATCGTCACACTGTTAGAGTTTAACAAACGAAAATAGACCGCCCCCGCAAGGAAGGGTCTATTTTCGGCCTGATTGTTCTAAAACCGTCCGCTCTTGGAGCGTTGGTTGCGCGGGGCTGGCTGGCACCAGCCCTTTTTCCATGTATATCTTACCACGATGAAATTTAGACCTCAACCGAGGATTTTACAAAAATCTAATAAACGACTTCCAATGAACAATATATAGATCGAAATGGTTTCGTTTGTCTATATTTGTACTTTGGAGCGACTGGAATCGAATTTTGTGAAATTCTACTAACTATGCAAGGTTACAAGTTATGTGCTTTTTTGCGCCCCGTGGCCTGCACGGTATGCTATAATAGGCGATAGTAGAATAGATTACTGAATTTGTCAGGAGCGTTTTAAATATGGATGTAAGCATACTGGTCGTCAACTATAATACGTGTCGATTGACGCTGGATTGTTTGCAGTCAGTGTATGCGTCAAAGACGCAGTATCGATATGAAGTCATTGTTATCGATAATCACTCCAGTGACGGGTCTGTTGAGGCTATTCGTGCTGCGTACCCGGATATTACATTGATAGCTAATAAGGATAATACAGGGTTTGCCAAGGCGAACAATCAGGGGATGGAAGTAGCTAGCGGGCGTTATGTATTGCTATTGAACTCCGATACGTTGGTGCAGCCGGATACGCTGGATACAATGGTTCAGTTTATGGATACACACCCGGAGATGGGGGCATCGGGCTGTAAGGTCATTCTGCCGGATGGCTCGCTAGACAAGGCTTGTAAGCGAGGGTTTCCAACGCCGTCGGCGTCTTTTTACTATGCTTTCGGCTGGTCGAAGCGTTACCCGGATAACCCGAAGTACAACCAATATCAGCTTGGGCATCTAAGCCCCGATGATGAGTATCCTGTAGATGTACTGGTTGGTGCTTTTATGCTGGTGCGTAAGGAGACGATTGACCAGGTCGGCGGATTGGACGAAACCTTTTTTATGTATGGTGAGGATATAGACTGGTGTTATCGGATTAAACAAGCCGGTTGGGGCATTTACTACTACCCACGCACATATATTATTCATATCAAAGGAGGCAGTGCTCGCCGTCGTCCTTTGAAAATTATTTATGAGTTTCATAGAGCGATGTGGGTATTTCATCGTAAGCATTATAAACAGCAATACAGCTGGATCACTAACATGGCTGTATATACGGGAATTACGGTGAAGTTTGGAATGGCTTTTCTTAAAAATAAGTTGTCTGCACCGGTTAAGCCGGACGGCGGGGAACAATCTCGTACTGAGGTGAAAGCATGATACGCAGAAATCAGCGTTTTTTAACCCAATTATATATTGTGGCGGATTTCGCGGTCATTCAGTTATCTTTTCTGATCGCTTGGTTTTTCAAATTTGAAAGTGAATGGATCACTTATAAAGAGCCGCTTCCTATTCAAGTATATGGAGGGTGGAGCTTAATATACGGTCTGATTGCTGTAGTGCTGGGGATGTTATTCTCACTCTATTCGCCAAAGCGCAAAAAGAGGTTTGCAGATGATGTATTTCGCGTTACCCAGATTCACATTGTTGGTCTGTTTGTGCTGTTGAGTGTAATGTTTTTCGTAAAGCAAATCGACATCTCGCGGTCCTACCTGGCGATCTATATGGTTGGTAATGTGCTGATTATTTTGTTTTATCGTTATTTTTTGAAGCAAATTCTTAAAATTCTCCGTCAAAAAGGATACAATAAGCAATTCATGCTCATTCTTGGAGCAGGTTCTTTAGGCCAACGATTTTATCATAATCTTGGACAATATCCTGATTTAGGCTATGAAGTAGTAGGGTTTCTGGATGATAAACGGCATTGGAACGAAGAGGAAGAGGCTCATTTTCGCCCGATTCTCGGAGGATTAGATCAGTTGGAGGCAACGCTGTCGCGCCTGATGATTGATGAGGTCATTCTGGCGTTGCCGCTGGATGCTCATGATAAGTATCCCAAGATTATCAACATGTGTGAAAAGGCTGGAGTGCGCACGCTTATTATTCCCGATTTCTTTGATTATTTGCCGGCACGACCTTACTTTGACAACTTTGCAGGTATGCCGATGATCAATGTACGAGATATTCCACTGGATGTAGCAGGGAATCGATTGTTTAAGCGTCTGTTTGATATTTTATTTTCTTTATTCGCCATTATTCTGACCTCTCCCATTATGCTGGCCGTGGCGATTGGTGTGAAGGTCACATCGAGAGGCCCCATTATTTTTAAGCAGGAGCGGGTAGGCTTGAATCGTCGCACCTTCCGGATGTACAAATTTCGTTCGATGAGGGTACTGCCACCTGGAACTGAAGATACGGGCTGGACGACTGCTAATGACCCAAGACGCACACGTTTTGGTACTTTTATTCGTAAAACGAGTCTCGATGAGCTGCCACAGTTTTTCAACGTACTGTTAGGTGATATGAGTGTCGTTGGTCCACGTCCGGAACGGCCCTATTATGTGGATCAATTCCGTGAGGAAATTCCAAAATACATGGTGAAGCATCATGTTCGTCCTGGAATTACAGGTTGGGCACAGAGTAACGGGTTACGTGGAGATACATCTATTGAGGAACGGATTAAGCACGACATCTTCTATATTGAGAACTGGTCGCTCTTATTCGATATTAAAATTATTTTTCGTACAATCCGTAACGGCTTCAAAAACGCTTATTAATTCAGAGCACCCTTCGGCTTAGCCGGAGGGTATTTTTGTGTCTATTACACTTCCATAGCCAACGTCCCGAGATTTCAATAATAAGGCCAATGAATACGCGCTTCACCAGTTCAGCACTATTTTGCCTACTTATATGTACATTTTTTAGTTCAGCTGATATAGAGCTGTTTTGAGTAGGTGTATGTAGGGTATTGACCTGTACGAAAAGGATGTGACACCCTATGAAACGAGTGATTGCTGCGGTTATTCTTTTAATGTTAATCGGTACATTTTTACTGGCTTATAAAGGACAATCTACAGAAGAACATACTGGCTTTACCACACACCGCGTAATTTCGCATGCCATGGGAGCCGTTGATGGTTTGGCTTATACCAATGCGCGTGAAGCGTTTGTAGAAAATTATAAAAAAGGCAGCCGTGTATTCGAGGTCGACCTGATGTTTACTTCGGATGGACATTTGGTGGCACGCCATGAATGGACAGAATCCTTTACAAAACAAATGCAACAGGAACACGCAGTTGCTACAGAGCAGGGCGGAAAGCCTTGGAGCTATCATCAATTTAAAAACACCCCTATACACGGTTCCTATACTCCACTAGATTGGAAGGATGTATTGGATTTATTGGAAAAGTACCCGGATGCCTATATTGTGACCGATACGAAAGAACAGGACTCTGCCCAAATCAAACGGTTGTTTGCGCAACTGACCCGTCAGGCTCAGGAGAAAAATCCCGAACTTTTATCTCGTATTGTCCCTCAAATTTATAATGAGGAAATGCTGCAAACGTTACGGAGTATCTATCCTTATACATCCATTATTTATACGCTCTATGCTACAGAAGATACGGATGACCAGATCATTCAATTTGTTCAACAACATGATATAACGGAAGTAACTTTACCGGAAAATCGCGTGAATGGTGCCTTAGTTGAAAGTTTGCGTCAGGCAGGGGCAGTGTGCTATGTAAATACGATTAACGAGTTGAAGGATGCTACTGAGTACGAACAGATGGGTGTAAGAGGTTTCTATACAGACGTTTTAACGGAAAAAGAACTTAGTAGAGGCAGTTGGTTGTATGCGCTGAGACCATAAGCTGTCTGAACTCGGTGTTCCCATTTGATACGAACATTGACACCTTTTAAGCACTGTCATAGACTTAGCATAGAACGCTTTTGGATATTAAAATTCGGCTCGTCTGGATGATGATAAAAGCAATGGATGCTGGAGGAATGTGTGTTGGCAGATTCAATTCAATCATGGAGGCATGTATTTAAGCTTGATCCTGACAAGGAACTGAATGATGAAGCGCTTGATGCCGTGTGTATGTCTGGTACGGACGCCATTATGGTAGGCGGTTCATCGGGCGTAACGTATGAAAATACGGTGGATTTGCTGTCACGGGTTCGGCGTTACGAGGTGCCGTGTGTGCTTGAGGTATCCGATCTGGAAGCTGTAGTGCCGGGGTTTGATCTGTATATGATTCCCATGGTGCTGAATACCAGTGACAGTAATTGGATCATGGGCCAGCACCAACGTGCGATTGAGCAATTTGGTTATATGATCCCTTGGGATTTGCTTGTGACGGAAGGATATATTGTTTTGAACGGTGATTCCACCGTCGCTAAGCTTACCAGTGCGGATACTTCGCTGAGTGCTTCTGCTGCCGCTTCATATGCACAGATTGCTGACAAGCTTATGCATCTACCGATTGTATATGTGGAATATAGCGGTGTCTTTGGAGATATGGAGCTGGTACAACAAATACATCGTGGTATGGAGCGATCTCGTGTCCTATACGGAGGAGGGATCGTGGATAAATCTACCGCGTTACAAGCAGCAGCTGTTTGTGACACCATTGTAGTAGGAAACATTATTTATCGTGATTTGGCGAAAGCGCTGGAGACGGTAGCTGTGAAATTGGAAGTATAGAGCGTGAATTTTATGAAGGCTTAGAGAAAGGAGCATGCACGCATGCAATCAATAGATATACACGAGGCGGTAGCTCGCCTTAATCAGCCTCAGCGTCAGGCCGTGGAGGCTGTAGATGGTCCGCTGCTGATTATGGCTGGCGCAGGCAGTGGTAAGACACGGGTGCTCACGCACCGAATAGCTTACCTCATTGCGACCCGCAAGACGGCTCCATGGGGGATTTTGGCGATTACCTTTACGAACAAGGCCGCGCGAGAAATGCAGGATCGCGTATCCAAGCTAATTGGCCCGCAGGGGAGAGATGTGTGGGTATCCACCTTTCACTCCATGTGTGTGCGTATTTTACGCCGGGATATTGAGCGGATCGGATTTACCTCCAATTTCAGCATCTTGGATTCTACGGATCAATTGTCTGTCATTCGGAGCTGCATGAAGGACTTGAATATAGATACTAAGAAGTTTGAACCCAAAGCGGTTCAGTCTATGATGAGTACGGCTAAAAATGAATTGGTCACTCCCGAAATGTATGAGCGCAAGATTGGCGATTATTTTGAAGGAATTGTGGCGAAGGTATATACCAAGTATCAACAACGGCTCAAAAATAACAACTCTCTTGATTTTGATGATCTGATCATGGCAACGATTCAGCTCTTTAAAGAAGTGCCTGAGGTGCTTGATTTCTACCAAAAGAAATTTCAATACATTCATGTTGATGAATATCAGGATACGAACCGTGCGCAGTACATGCTGTGCAAAATGCTGGCTGACAAGCATCACCGGCTATGCGTTGTAGGTGACAGCGACCAATCCATCTATCGGTGGCGGGGGGCGGATATTAGCAACATTTTGAACTTTGAAGAGGATTACCCAGAAGCACGTACTATTTTGTTGGAGCAGAACTATCGCTCAACTTCGAATATTCTTAATGCGGCTAACGAAGTCATTGGCCAAAATACAGGCCGTAAGCCGAAAAAACTATGGACCGACAAAGAAGGCGGTGCCAAGATTAAGGTTTATCGTGCTGACTCCGAACATGACGAAGGCTACTTTATCGCCTCAGAAATTCATAAGAATATAAAGGCGGGCAAAACCTATAGCCATCATGCTATTTTGTACCGTACGAATGCCCAGTCTCGGGTAGTCGAGGAAATTTTGATTAAATCGGATATTCCTTACCAAATCGTGGGCGGAATCAAGTTCTATGATCGTAAAGAGATTAAGGATTTACTGGCGTATCTTCGCCTACTGTCCAATCCTGACGACGATATCAGCTTGATCCGAATCATTAATGTGCCGAAACGAAGCATCGGCGACACAACGGTCGGCAAATTGCAGGCAGCTGCGGCGGAACGTGGGGTTTCAATTTTCCGTGTGCTTCAAGTGGTGGATGACTTGGGCTTTGCTGGGCGCACACGCAATGCGCTTGTAGAGTTTTACGATATGATCGAGGGTTTAAGTCGGATGGTGGATTATCTGTCAGTTACTGAGCTGACCGAAAAAATGCTGGAAACCACTCAATATCGAATGGAACTGCAAAACGAGAATACACTTGAGTCACGCTCGCGTTTGGAGAATATTGATGAGTTTCTGTCGGTAACCATGGAATTTGAAAAAGGGACGGAAGACAAGTCGCTTGTCTCCTTCCTGACCGATCTTGCTCTGATTGCCGATATTGATTCCATGAATGACGATGAAGAGGAGCAAAGTGATGCGGTTGTATTAATGACCATGCATAGCGCCAAAGGATTGGAGTTTCCTATCGTATTTATCGTCGGTATGGAGGAGGGGGTATTCCCTCACAGCAGGGCCTTTTTGGATAATGAAGAGCTGGAAGAAGAGCGCAGATTGGCGTATGTCGGGATTACCCGTGCTGAGGAGCAGTTGTTCCTCACATGCGCACAGATGCGCACTCTGTTTGGACGTACCACAGCTAACCCGCCTTCCCGCTTTCTCGAAGAGATTCCGGATGAGTTAAAAGAGGATACGATCATCAAGCGTGACCGCTACCGTCGTTCAGGCAATGTAGGCGGATCTTATGGTGGCCGCGGACTGGGCAAAAGCAGTGGCAGCAACTTTGGTGGAGAGCGCTCGTTTGATACGATGAGCCGTAGTGGCTCGTCTGCTTCCGCGTCGCCCCGCGTAACAGTGACCACTTCCTCGCCCGCAAAACCAACTTCGACTGCTTCGACAGGAGGTCCATCCATTTTTGCTGCCGGAGACAAGGTACAGCATGGCAAATGGGGAATTGGAACCATTGTAGCTGTAAAAGGGACGGGCAATGATATGGAACTTCAAATTGCTTTCCCGGCTCCAGTAGGGGTTAAGCGACTGTTGGCTGGCTTTGCGCCGATTACAAAAGTAGAATAAATCTTAAATCTCAAATTTCATTAAATCTCGAACCTCATAGGGCAGCTTGGCTTAGGCCTCTGCCCTAATGAAGTTCCCGGAGGGATACGCCTGCATGAACCCAATGCACAGGATGGAGCAGCTTGTTGCTGAACTGAACACATATAACTATCACTACTATACATTGGATGACCCCCAGATCAGCGACAAAGAATATGATGTGCTTTATGACGAACTGGTAGCACTTGAACAAACAAGCGGTCTTGTACTGCCGGATTCGCCAACACAGCGTGTGGGTGGGGAGATACTCAAGGGCTTCACACCGCATCGCCACCTCGCTCCATTATGGAGCCTTGATAAAGCTCAGAATATGGAGCAGCTGCGTGCATGGAACGCGCGTGTCGTGAAGCTGGTCAATGATTACAATACCAAGAACCCGGAGCAACCCTTGCCATCTCCAGGCTATGCGATAGAACTAAAATTTGATGGACTGACGCTGAACCTGACGTACACGGATGGACAACTGGTGCAGGCTTCTACCCGTGGTAATGGTGTGGTAGGTGAGGGGATACTGGCACAGGTAAAGACGATTAAATCCGTGCCACTTAAAATTCCTTTTCAAAATGGAACTATTGAGGTGCAGGGAGAAGGGATCATGAATCTCTCCGTACTGTCCAATTATAATGAGAAGGCCGTAGAGCCTCTTAAAAATGCACGAAATGCCGCAGCAGGGGCTTTGCGTAACTTGAATCCCAAAGTAACAGCAGAGCGGCGTTTGAATGCATTTTTCTATAATGTAGGCTATGCGGACCGTATTCAGTTTAACAGCCACCAGGAGATGATGACCTTCCTGCGTGAAAATCATTTCAAGGTAAACCCATACCTAACTTACTTTGATAATTTTGATGATGTAATGGAGCAGTTAATTGAGATTGAAGAATCCCGTGCCGGTTTGGATTATCTTATTGATGGGGCAGTATTGAAAATTACAGATATGCGCACACGTGAGGTTCTCGGATATACCGATAAATTCCCACGCTGGGCGGTGGCATATAAGTTCGAAGCAGAGGAAACGACTACGGTGCTTAACTCGGTCGAGTGGAATGTAGGAAGAACCGGGAAGATCACTCCACTGGCTAGGGTAGAACCGGTAGAGCTGGCGGGAGTCACTGTACAAAATTGTACGCTGAACAATGCTGGTGATATCGAGCGTAAGAATCTGAAGTTTGCCTTGGGGGCGCGTGTGTTTATTCGTCGCTCAAACGATGTTATTCCTGAGATTTTGGGAAAAGTAACATCTGAGAACGATGGGGAGGAAATTGTTGTTCCAGAGCATTGTCCAGCTTGTGGATTTCCGTTGCAGCAGCGAGGCGCCCATTT
>NZ_CM134214.1:205000-267500 GCF_054113405.1 Paenibacillus sp. ALE3
AAGGTAGCGAAATTCCTTGTCAGGTAAATTCTGACCCGCACGAATGGCGTAACGACTTGGGCGCTGTCTCAACGAGAGATCCGGTGAAATTTTAATACCTGTGAAGATGCAGGTTACCCGCGACAAGACGGAAAGACCCCATGGAGCTTTACTGCAGCTTGATATTGAATTTGGGTACGATCTGTACAGGATAGGTGGGAGCCGTTGAATCTTGAGCGCCAGCTTGAGAGGAGGCATCCTTGGGATACCACCCTGATCGTATCTAGGTTCTAACTTGGTACCGTGATCCGGTGCGAGGACAGTGTCAGGTGGGCAGTTTGACTGGGGCGGTCGCCTCCTAAAGAGTAACGGAGGCGCCCCAAGGTTCCCTCAGAATGGTTGGAAATCATTCGAAGAGTGCAAAGGCAGAAGGGAGCTTGACTGCGAGACCTACAAGTCGAGCAGGGACGAAAGTCGGGCTTAGTGATCCGGTGGTACCGCATGGAAGGGCCATCGCTCAACGGATAAAAGCTACCCTGGGGATAACAGGCTTATCTCCCCCAAGAGTCCACATCGACGGGGAGGTTTGGCACCTCGATGTCGGCTCATCGCATCCTGGGGCTGAAGTAGGTCCCAAGGGTTGGGCTGTTCGCCCATTAAAGCGGTACGCGAGCTGGGTTCAGAACGTCGTGAGACAGTTCGGTCCCTATCTGTCGTGGGCGTAGGAAATTTGAGAGGAGCTGTCCTTAGTACGAGAGGACCGGGATGGACGTACCGCTGGTGTACCAGTTGTTCCGCCAGGAGCACCGCTGGGTAGCTATGTACGGAAGGGATAAGCGCTGAAAGCATCTAAGCGTGAAGCCCCCCTCAAGATGAGATTTCCCAATTAGTAAGACCCCTTGAAGACGACGAGGTAGATAGGTTGGGGGTGGAAGTGCAGTAATGCATGGAGCTGACCAATACTAATCGGTCGAGGGCTTATCCTAAAGATAAAGCGCAAGGAAGTTTCGGATCCAGTTTTCAAGGTGTAACCTTGAAGTTAGAATTTGCGAGGCAAATTCATGTTTGGTGGCGATAGCGGAGGGGTTCCACACGTACCCATCCCGAACACGACCGTTAAGCCCTCCAGCGCCGATGGTACTTGGACCGCAGGGTCCTGGGAGAGTAGGACGTTGCCAAGCAAAAGTGAAAAAGGATGATAACCTTAGCAGGTTATCATCCTTTTTTTTATGTATTTTGTGGATGGACACCTGCTTCTAAGGTTGACAGAGAGAAGATGCTTTGCGACACTCTAAGTGCGTATTTTTTTAAAAGGTCCAAGTATACGAGCGAGGTGACGAAGTTATGAAGATCAGGCAATTACAACGTGAGGAATTTGAAGCAGCTATTGAATTATCCCAGTATGCTTTTCAGTTTACAATGCCCCCGGAGGATCTGGAGAAAGCTAAGAAGAAATTCAAACCAGAACAAACATGGGGAATCTTCGACGGGCACGAATTGAATGCTAAACTGACTTTGCTGCCGCTACAAGTATACATACATGGTCAGGTTTTTGATATGGGGGGCATTGCTGGTGTGGCAACGTGGCCGGAAAAGCGTCGCGGGGGGATGGTTTCACGTTTGTTGACGCATGCGCTTGAAGAGATGAAGACTGCAGGACAAAGCCTTTCTTTTCTGCATCCATTCTCATTTGCCTTTTATCGTAAATTTGGATGGGAAACATATACGGAGTACAAAAAGTACGTCATTCCAATTGATAAATTCCCTGCTAAACTTAAAACAGAAGGTATAGTCAAACGGGATATCAAAAATATTTCAGAATTGGACCAAGTGTATCAATCGTATGCTTCACGTTACAATGGTACGCTGGTACGAGATAAGGAATGGTGGCAGGAACGGATTTTAAATGAAAATTATCGAACTGTAGTATATTACACGGATGCAGGCAATCCTCAGGGATATGCACTATACAAAATAGAAGATAAACAGTTAAATTGTGATGAGTTGGTATATGAAAATGAGACGGCACGTCGGGCTTTGTGGACTTATTTTGCAAATCATGACTCAATGATAACCCAAGGTAAATTTATTTACGTTCCAGCAGATGACAACCTGCCCTTTTTACTCGATGATCCGCGAATTCAACAGGAAACGGTGCCTTATTTTATGGGGCGTATTGTGGATGCAGTTGCTTTTGTAGAGAGATACCCTTTTGAGCAGATTGGAGAAGAAACAAGTTTGACCTTACATCTGACAGATCGGTATGCCCCTTGGAATGAAGGAGTATGGAGATTAACAATTACTAGGGAGGGGCAAGGACATCTGGCAAGAGTGGATACAAGCAATTTATCTGACAACGCCTTAGCAGCTGACTTGAAACTGGGGATTCAGTCATTAACAACTTTAATGCTCGGCTACCAGCAAGCTGATAACCTGTCTAATTGGGGGCGTATTGAAGGAAGCAGTAAGTCTGTGGCTGCACTTAAACGTGTAATACCAATAAAACAAACGTTCTTATTGGATTTTTTCTGATAAAGCTCCAATTGGTTCTTCTTAATTTCCAACTTTTTTTTAACCAATTGGATGTGGTTTATCATAATTACTCAAAGCTCTTTCCATAATGGGAAGAGTTTTTTGTAATATGGTATAAAACATAATTAGATTGCGAAAAATGGTATTGACCCCTTGGCAAAAATGAAATTTGTGCTATAATACGAATATAGTCAAAGAAAGTCAAAGTCAATTGGAATCAGTGTGATTCCACAAAAGTATTATGTTGTTGGATTGGCCGTATATAACAATTTGACAGCAAAAAAGTAAAAATAACGACCTGATTTGCGTATAGTTAGGAGCTGCTTCTTATGTACAGAAGTGAAGTGTATGATTTATCGCAAATAAAGGTCACACTAGAAACGAAACGGTACAATTCCAATGGATGTACAACAGGCAATAGCCTGAATGCAGCTTAGATTCGTGACTATATCGTTTGGTTAAGTTCAATATACGGCGGACTCTGTGGAGCGTGAAATGTACTTGAATACTTGCGTTTCCGTTAGTGGAGGATGATGAAATGCGCAATGTTTCCGACATTATTGAACAATATTTGAAGAGCATGCTGCTGGAAAGTCCCCAAGGCTTAGTGGAGATTCAGCGCAATGATCTGGCTGACCGCTTTTCCTGCGTACCGTCGCAAATTAATTATGTAATTAGTACCCGGTTTACGCTGGAAAAAGGTTATGTGGTGGAAAGTAAACGCGGTGGTGGAGGCTACATTCGAATTCAGCGAATTCAATTACCTGCACAACATGCGATCCATACACACCTTCATCAGAGCATCGGGGAGGAAATTAGCCAATCGGCAGCAGAAGGACTGATTTATCAGTTAGAGGAAGCTCATTTTTTAAGCAAAAGGGAAGCTGGTCTAATGAAGGCTGCTTTATCAAGAGATACATTATTGCTAAAGCTTCCCTATCGTGACCAACTGCGAGCAAGATTGCTTAAGGCTATGCTGATCTCGTTGCTGGCGGCCAAATAGCTAGTATCCATTAACCAGTGAATAGAGATTTGCAATTCAGATGTAGGGATTTGTAAAAATCCTGACGTTGAAGGAGGTGCTTTTATGCTGTGCCAAGAATGTAATATGCGGCCGGCAACTTTGCATTTCACCAAAATTGTGAATGGCGAAAAGACAGAGTTTCATATTTGTGAGACATGTGCGAAGGAAAAAGGGGAGATGATCCCTGGAACACCTAATGGCTTTTCGATTCATAGCTTGTTGTCGGGGATGTTGGATTTTGACTCCAGCACAAAGAGCCAGTCTTCAGGTCACACTGTTCCCCAAAATCTGCAATGCAAGGATTGCGGTATGACTTATACACAGTTTAGTAAGCTAGGACGTTTTGGATGTCCATCATGCTATCAATATTTTGATAGTCGTCTGGACCCTCTGTTCAAGCGTGTGCATGGTAGTACGAGTCATGTTGGGAAAGTTCCGGTCCGTACTGGAGGCCGATTAAAGGTTAAACGGCAAATTGATGATTTGAAAAAAGAGATGCAACAACACATTGTACAGGAAGAATTCGAATCAGCTGCTGAGCTTAGGGATCAAATCAGAAAGCTTGAAAAAGAAATGACTGAAGAGTAAAGTTTGTGAAGAGTAGGAGGGAATGCGTGATGCCCAATATCCGATTTACGGAAAAGCCGCTAAGTGATTGGATGCGTGGTGATGCTGCGGATTCGGAGATTGTCATTAGCAGCCGGGTAAGAATTGCGCGTAACTTGCAGCATCTGCCTTTTCCCATGCTTGCTACCAATCAGCAGTCGGAAGAAGTGCTTCAACGCTTAACGGATATCCTTCAGTATGATGATTTGCGTCGTTTTGGTACTTTTCATACCTTGAAAATATCCGAGTTGGATGAGATCGACAAGCAGGTACTGGTTGAGAAGCACTTAATTAGTCCTAATTTGGCGAACGAATCTCGCAACGGTGCTGTGTTGATTAGTGATGATGAATCAGTTAGTGTTATGATAAATGAAGAGGATCATCTGCGTATTCAGTGCTTATATCCGGGATTTCAGGTGAGAGAAGCCTGGGAACGCGCTATGGTCATTGATGATGCATTTGAAGCTCATGTTGATTATGCATTTGATGATCGGAGAGGGTTTCTGACCAGTTGTCCGACGAATGTCGGCACAGGTATGCGAGCTTCGGTGATGATGCATTTGCCCGCATTGGTTATGACTCATCAAATCAATCGTATATTGTCCGCTGTTTCACAGGTAGGTCTTACGGTTCGCGGTATTTATGGTGAAGGCAGTGAAGCAGTTGGAAATTTGTTTCAGGTATCTAATCAGATTACCCTGGGACAAACCGAAGCAGAAATTATTGAGAATCTGCATGGCGTGGTGCTGCAAATTATAGAGCACGAACGTTCTGCCAGAGAACGATTGATGAATGAATCCATGCTGCGGATTACAGATCGGGTGATGCGTTCATTCGGTATTTTGTCGTATGCAGCAGTTTTGGATTCCAAGGAGGCTGCACAGCGGCTGTCCGATGTACGTCTCGGTGTAGATTTAGGGATTTTGGAGCGTCCTTCCATTGCAGCGATGAATGAGCTTAATGTGATGACGCAACCTGGCTTTCTGCAAAAAAGCTTTGGGGATAAAATGAATACCGGTGAGCGCGATATGTACCGGGCGAAGCTGATCCGGCAAAAATTAGGCACAACCCTTTAATATATAGAATGATCTGAAATACACATTGTGGAGGTGCAGGATATATGATGTTTGGAAGATTTACGGAACGTGCACAGAAAGTGCTTGCCTTGGCCCAGGAAGAAGCTGTTCGATTGGGACACAACAACATTGGCACAGAGCACATTTTGCTAGGACTCATTCGTGAAGGCGAAGGAATAGCAGCGAAAGCCTTAATCGGTTTAGGGCTGGGACTGGAGAAAATCCAGGATGAAGTGGAAACACTGATTGGACGCGGTCAAGAGCAACCGACGAACATTGCCTATACTCCACGTGCCAAAAAAGTCATTGAGCTGTCTATGGATGAAGCACGTAAATTGGGTCATACCTATGTAGGTACCGAGCATATTTTGCTAGGTCTTATTCGTGAAGGTGAAGGCGTGGCAGCACGTGTTCTGAACAACCTGGGTATCAGTTTGAACAAAGCGCGTCAGCAAGTGCTTCAATTGCTCGGCAGCAGCGAGGCGGTTTCCAGCCATCACGGTGCTCCCGCTAATGTCAGCACTCCAACCCTGGACAGTCTGGCACGCGATCTTACGGCTTCTGCGAAGGAAAATAACCTGGACCCCGTTATTGGGCGTAGCAAGGAAATTGAGCGCGTTATTCAAGTGCTCAGCCGCCGTACAAAGAACAATCCTGTTTTGATCGGTGAACCTGGGGTAGGTAAAACAGCGATTGCCGAAGGATTGGCACAAAAAATCATAGCGAATGAGATTCCTGAAACGTTGCGCGACAAACGCGTAATGACACTTGATATGGGCTCTGTAGTAGCAGGTACTAAGTATCGTGGTGAATTTGAGGATCGCTTGAAGAAGATTATGGACGAGATTCGTCAAGCCGGAAATATCGTACTGTTCATTGATGAGCTGCACACGCTGATTGGTGCTGGTGGAGCGGAAGGCGCAATTGATGCGTCCAACATCCTGAAACCTGCTCTGGCACGTGGCGAGCTGCAATGTATCGGTGCTACTACGCTGGATGAATATCGCAAATATATTGAAAAAGATGCTGCTTTGGAGCGTCGTTTCCAACCTATTACAGTGGATCAACCTTCTCCAGAAGAAGCAATCCAAATCTTGTATGGTCTGCGCGACCGTTACGAAGCGCATCACCGTGTAAAAATCACGGATGAGGCTATTGAAGCTGCAGTAAGATTGTCAGATCGTTATATTACGGATCGCTTCCTACCGGATAAGGCTATTGACCTTATTGATGAAGCGGGCTCCAAGGTAAGGCTGAATTCCTATACAGTACCGCCAAACCTGAAACAGCTGGAAAACCGTCTGGAAGATATCCGTAAGGAAAAAGATTCAGCGGTACAAAGTCAGGAGTTTGAAAAGGCAGCTGCGCTGAGAGATACAGAGCAAAAGATCCGTGAAGAGCTGGATGTCACTAAAAACCAATGGAAAGAACAACAGGGGCGTACAGATTCCGAAGTTACACCAGAGGATATCGCTCAGGTTGTTGCCATCTGGACTGGTGTCCCAGTCAGCAAGCTAAAAGAAGAAGAAACACATCGTTTGCTGAATATGGAGCAACTGTTGCATGAACGGGTGATTGGGCAGGACGAAGCTGTTAAGGCAGTAAGCCGGGCGATTCGCCGGGCACGCGCCGGTCTGAAAGATCCGAAGCGTCCAATCGGCTCCTTTATTTTCCTCGGTCCAACTGGGGTCGGTAAAACAGAGCTGGCACGCGCCTTGGCTGAATCTATGTTTGGTGATGAAAATGCGGTTATCCGTATTGATATGTCCGAATATATGGAGAAGCACTCCACATCCCGTCTGGTAGGAGCGCCTCCAGGGTACGTTGGATATGAAGAAGGCGGTCAACTGACTGAGAAGGTACGTCGTAAGCCTTACTCTGTTGTGTTGCTGGATGAAATTGAAAAGGCACACCCAGAAGTATTCAATATTCTGCTGCAAGTGTTGGAGGATGGACGTCTGACGGATTCCAAAGGTCGTGTTGTTGACTTCCGTAACACACTTATCATCCTAACTTCCAACGTTGGTGCGCAGGCAATCAAACGTAACTCCACGCTTGGCTTTACAGCTGTTGTGGACGCTGGGGCGGATTACGATAACATGAAGGGCAAAGTGATGGATGAACTGAAGAAAAGTTTCCGTCCTGAGTTCTTGAACCGGATAGATGAAATTATCGTTTTCCATTCTCTCGAAGAAAAACATATTGCCGAAATTGTTTCACTCATGTCTGAGGAGCTGCGTAAGCGTCTGAATGAGTATGAGGTGGACTTTGAGTTGACAGATAAGGCTAAGAATTTCCTTGCCAAGGAAGGCTTCGATCCAGCGTATGGTGCGCGTCCATTGCGTCGTGCAATCCAGAAGCATATTGAAGATCGCCTGTCCGAGGAACTGTTGACTGGAAACATTTCTAAAGGCGACTCTCTCTACATTGATGAAGAGAACGGTGCATTGACAGTAACGAAAAAGGATAATGTATCCGCGAAGTCCTAAAGCAGTTTAGTAAATAAAACATTAGAAAAGGGTGTCTCGCAGGCTGGAAAGCTATTGCGAAGGCACCCTTTTTGTGTATTGAATACCTTGAAAGGGTAGGCTAAAAGCTTTGGGAAAGTTTGTGATATTGCTTTACGTCCGCCAAGCTTCAATGGTAAACTTTTATTGTTACAGCTCTTTCAGGTGCTGTGTGAAGATAAATTCGACATCATCGTCGTCAAGAAGGAGCCAGGGAATAAAGTATGGCTAAAGTGAAAACTAAATTTTCCTGTACGGAATGTGGCTATGAATCGCCTAAATGGTACGGAAAATGTCCTGGATGCCAGGCATGGAATTCCATGGTCGAAGAAACGGAAAGCGTTGTAAAAACTCAAGGAATGGGATCTTCCCTTCTTACTCATAGCACAAAAGACAAACCGCTTCCTATTATTGAAGTGGAAAGTGGCAAAGAAACACGAATCTTGACGGGAATTGGTGAATTAAATCGTGTACTTGGTGGAGGTGTGGTGCCAGGTTCACTTGTTCTGGTGGGTGGTGATCCGGGGATCGGCAAGTCTACGCTTATGCTGCAAACCTCTAATGAGCTGGCTTTAACTGGTTTAAAGGTACTCTACGTGTCTGGTGAGGAATCCGTCCGCCAAACAAAGCTACGTGCAGATCGCCTCGGTGCCTTGTCTCCCAGTCTGTACGTATTATGTGAGACGAATTTGGAGACGATTGAAGAAGCAGTAGACAGCTTGAAGCCAGAGTTTTTGGTCATCGACTCGATACAGACTGTATATTTGCCTGAGGTGACAAGTGCGCCTGGTAGTGTAGCTCAGGTGCGCGAGTGTACTTCACGATTTATGCGGATTGCCAAGGGATTAGGTATTGCTACAGTACTGGTAGGGCATGTGACCAAGGAAGGCGCTATTGCAGGTCCGCGTTTGTTGGAGCATATGGTCGATTGTGTACTTTATTTTGAAGGAGAGCGACATCATACGTATCGGCTGTTGCGTGCGGTTAAGAATCGCTTTGGTTCTACGAATGAAATTGGTATTTTTGAAATGGCTGAAAGTGGTTTGCGTGAGGTGGCGAATCCTTCTGAACTTTTCTTGTCCGAACGGCCACTGGGGGTGGCTGGTTCCACCGTCGTTGCCAGTATGGAGGGAACCCGACCTGTATTGGTTGAACTGCAAGCACTAATTGCAGCTACACATTTTCCATCTCCACGCCGAATGGGTACGGGGATCGACCATCATCGGATGGGATTAATCATTGCCGTCCTAGAAAAGCGGATGGGCATGTTTTTGCAAAACCAGGACGCTTATCTCAACGTTGCTGGAGGCGTAAAGCTGGATGAACCAGCGGTGGATTTAGCTATAGCGGTGAGCATTGCTTCCAGCTTTAGGGATGCTCCTACCAAGCCATATGATGTGATTTTTGGTGAAGTAGGACTGACAGGCGAGGTGCGGGCTGTATCCCGAGCAGAACAGCGAGTGCGAGAAGCGGAGAAATTAGGTTTCAAACGGGTGATCATGCCCGAGAAAAGCTTAAAGGGTTGGACACATCCGAAAGGGATACAAATTATAGGAGTTGGAACGGTGGCAGATGCACTGGCAGCTGCATTAGATTAGGGGGCATTGAGAATGAAGGAAGCGAGCCAACTGGATAAAATGAACGATTTGCTGCGGCTTGTGGCACCGGGAACTCCCTTTCGCGACGGATTGGAAAACGTTTTGCGTGCCAAAACGGGTGCTCTTCTGGTCGTTGGCTATAGCCCGGAAGTAATGGAAGTCGTGGATGGCGGTTTCTCTATTAATTGTGATTTTTCACCGAACTATTTGTATGAGCTGGCTAAAATGGACGGCGCAATCATATTGAGCGAGGATTTAAAACGAATTTTATATGCCAATACGCAATTGATTCCTGACTCCTCCATTTCGTCCATAGAAACAGGGATTCGGCATCGGACGGCGGAACGAGTTGCGAAGCAGACTGGCAAACTGGTTGTGTCTATTTCCCAGCGTCGTAATATTATTACGTTGTATCAGGGGACTTTACGGTATGCGCTCAAGGAAATCGGGGTTATCTTAACGAAAGCCAATCAGGCCATTCAGACGCTGGAAAAATATAGATCCGTATTGGGGCAAGCCTCAACCAATTTAACTGCATCTGAATTCGAAGAGCTGGTTACCATGCCAGAGGTTGTTAATGTCATTCAACGGATCGAAATGGTGCTGCGCATCAAAATGGAGATCAAACGATTTATTAACGAGCTCGGAAATGAGGGCAGGCTGATTAGCATGCAGATGGAGGAGCTTGTCAGCAATATCGAGGAAGAAGCTTGGTTGCTGTATAAGGATTATGCCAAAGACGACAGCGACGAGAAGATTCGTGAAATTATATTGGGACTCAAACGTTCTACGGACGACGAATTACTGGATGTAAATCATATTGTACGTTTATTAGGCTACCCTTCTTCAGCAGCGACATCAGAAGAATATATTGCTGCACGCGGATATCGGGTATTGAACAAAATACCTCGTTTGCCAAATGTAATTATTCATAATCTGGTGGAGCGATTTGGACGTTTTCCACATGTCATGACAGCAACGATTGAAGAACTAGATGAAGTAGATGGCATAGGAGAGGTTCGTGCACGTACGATTAAAGAAGGGCTTAAACGTTTGCAGGAACAAGTTTTCATTGACAGACAAATGTAAATGTAATACAGTGAAAGGATTATAATGGAACAATTCATACATTGAGGTGAAGAGATGATTACCAAATCAATTCCGAACATGTGTACCTTGGGTAACTTGTTTCTCGGAATGATCGCCATTTTATTGGCCGTAGACGGAAAATACAGCCTTGCCGCTATTATGGTTATTGTCGCCATGTTGTTGGACGGACTGGATGGAAGGATGGCCCGGGCTCTGAATGCCCAGAGCGAATTCGGTAAAGAACTGGACTCCTTATCAGATATGATATCTTTTGGTGTTGCTCCCGCAGTTATTATGTACATGGTTGCTTTTCATGATGCGAATTCGGCTCTCGCTTGGACGGTTACAGCCATTTTTCCGATGTGCGGAGCATTGCGTTTGGCTCGTTTTAACGTACGTCCCGGTGTACCAGGTTATTTCACAGGTCTGCCCATTCCGGCAGCAGGTGGCGTATTAGCCACTTTGTCCTTATTCCATAACGAGATTTCTTTGTTATACATGTCGATTGCCATGTTGCTGGTCTCTTATTTGATGGTTAGCTCCATGAGATATCCGAATTTCAAAAAGGTCGGTCTTCCGAAAAAAGCGATCTGGATTGCTCCATGGGTCGTAATTGCAGCGGTGTTTCTGGCCGTTAAATTTCCTGATCAGCTGTCGAAGCTGATTTTTGTACCATTGGTGCTATATGCATTGTACGGTATGAAGCTGAACATTCGGAAGCTATCACGCAGACGTGGACGGGAACGAGATCGTTCTAATCAAGAAGAACAGGACGACCAATATCGTCATTCGCAACGTTAGTGTCAGACAAGAACTAGAAGAAGCATTTATTTCCTTGATTCATTCAGGGAGATAAATGCTTTTTTTATGCATAAAAAGTGAAAACACAGGGTTAGTTATGCGAGAAATGGATCATACTGGTAAGGGAAGTGCTATGTATCCAATAAATAGCAGACTATTGAAAAGAAAATAAAGGAGGTATAGAAACTCAATGTGGAGAAAGGCTATTTTAACTTTTACAGGATTGTGCGGCGCGTGGTTTGGCTATACGTTATACCAGCGGATAGGAGGCATCGTATCGTGGATGCCACAATGGTTGAGTGATGGTTCTTTACCAGGAATGGCTGTTTGGATGTTAGCGGGAGCAGTGCTATTTATGGTTGGCTGCTCATTCGCAGGGGCGTCCGTGGCGAATCGATTGCAGCAGGGGATTGAAGGCTTGGTACGAATTCCGATGAATGAGATGATGGCAGGTGTGATGGGGTTAGCAGTGGGGCTGATCCTTTCCTTGGCAGTTTACCCACTCTTTTCAGGATTGGGGGCACCTGGTCTACTTATCCAGACCGCGGTTACCTTGGTATGCGGATATGTGGGATTGATGGTAGGGCTAGAAAAACGGGACGAGTTGTCATGCTTTTGGAGTTCAGGCTTTTTTGGTCGGGGAGCGGATGTAGAAGAACGCAAGCTGGAGGAACATAAAATTTTGGACACCAGCGTCATTATAGATGGGCGTATTGCGGATATCTGCAAAACAGGGTTTATTGAAGGAACCATTGTGATTCCTGAATTTGTGTTGGAGGAGCTTCAGCATATCGCAGATTCTTCAGATTTACTTAAGCGTAATCGTGGACGGCGGGGTCTGGATATTTTGAATAAAATCCAAAAAGAACTAGATGTGAATGTGCTCATTTATGAGGGGGATTTTGAGGAAATTTCAGAGGTCGACAGTAAGCTGGTTAAGCTTGCAAAGGTGTTGCAGGGTAAAGTTGTAACTAATGATTTTAACCTGAATAAAGTATGCGAACTTCAAGGTGTGTCTGTGCTGAACATTAATGATTTGGCGAATGCAGTGAAGCCTGTCGTACTGCCCGGTGAGGAGATTATGGTGCAGATTATCAAAGACGGCAAGGAGCATGGGCAGGGGGTAGCTTATCTGGATGATGGTACGATGATTGTTGTGGAGGGTGGACGTGACTATATTGGCTCTCTCATGGAAGTGCTGGTCACAAGTGTACTTCAGACCTCTGCGGGTCGCATGATCTTTGCTAAACCGAAATTATTGGAAAAAGCTCAATAAACGAGGTATGATGAAGTAGATGTGTTATCATACGGATCGTCCAAGTGCGATCAGGGCAGGAGTTATTTGAATGAACAATCAGGTAGGAGTCGTGATTGTGGCGGCCGGGCGCGGCTCCCGTATGGGAACGCAGGAGAGCAAGCAATTTCTGCTTTTGCGAGACAAGCCCATCTTCATACATACACTTGAAATATTCGCAGCAATGCCTGAAGTGGATGAAATGGTGATGGTTACTGGAGCTGGAGATGTGGAACGTTGCAGAGACTGGGTTCATCAATACAAGATCAGCAAAAATGTACGAGTGGTGGCTGGTGGCAGTGAACGCCAGCATTCGGTTTATCGCGGCTTGCGCCACTTGCAAACAGATTGGGTGATGGTGCATGATGGTGTGCGTCCACTGATTCAACCTGAGCTTGTACGTTCATGCCTGGAGGCTGCCCAGCGTACTGGTGCTTCTGTAGCGGCAGTACCTGTAAAGGATACGATCAAGCAAGTGAACGGGGATGGTATCATTACAGCAACGCCGGATCGCCGAAGTCTGTGGAGTATTCAAACGCCACAGACTTTTCGTCTTTCCGATCTGCTGCGGGCCTATGAGGAAGCGGAGCAGTCAGGATTTTTGGGGACAGATGATTCTATGCTGGTGGAGCGGCTAGGCATTCCAGTTACTGTCGTCCAAGGCAGCTATAAAAACATCAAAATTACTACGCCTGAGGATTTGGAGATGGCGGAGTTATGGGTAAAGACAGAGGGAGAGGATATCAAATGATCAGAATAGGGCAAGGGTTTGACGTCCACCAGCTGGTGGAAGGAAGGCCATGCATCATCGGAGGCGTACATATTCCGTATGAAAAAGGTTTGCTAGGTCATTCCGATGCAGACGTGCTGCTGCATGCCATTAGCGATGCCATCCTGGGCGCGCTTGGCTTGGGAGACATCGGAAAGCATTTTCCGGATAATGACCCTGAATTTAAGGACGCTGATAGCCTGAAGCTACTGGAGCATGTGTGGGGGCTGGCTAAAGAGCGGGGATATCGATTGGGGAACATTGATTCTACGATTATTGCGCAGAAGCCCAAGATGGCATCGTACATCCCGCAGATGAATGAAATCATCGCCCGGGTGCTGGAAGCAGAGGAGTCGTCCCAGGTAAATGTTAAGGCGACAACGACGGAGCAACTCGGGTTTACCGGGCGAGGCGAGGGAATTGCGGCTCAATCGGTTGTCTGTCTAATCAAGTAAATGCTATCATCTTGAGTAATTCTATTTGGAGGAGATTATATGAGCACGGAAGTTCGTGTACGCTATGCACCAAGTCCTACAGGGCATCTGCATATTGGCAATGCCAGAACAGCATTATTTAATTATTTGTTTGCCCGCAATCAAGGCGGGAAATTTATTATCCGCATCGAAGACACAGATGTGAAACGCAATATTGAAGGTGGAGAAGAAAGCCAGCTTAAATATTTGAAATGGTTAGGCATGGACTGGGATGAAAGTATAGACGTGGGCGGCGAGTTTGGACCTTATCGCCAGACCGAACGCTTGGACATCTACAAAACATACTGGCAGGATTTGCTGGATCGTGGTCTGGCATACCGCTGTTATTGCACGGAAGAGGAGCTTGAACGCGAGCGTGAAGAACAGATGGAACGTGGGGAGACACCACGTTACTCAGGAAAACACCGTGATTTAACAGAAGAACAGTGCCAAGCATTTGAAGCAGAGGGCCGTGTACCAAGTATTCGTTTTCGCGTACCAGAAGATCGTGAATATACGTTTGATGATATGGTTAAAGGTCAAATTACGTTCAATTCCAAGGAAAGCGGCGATTTTGTTATCGTCAAAAAAGACGGTATTCCGACATATAACTTCGCCGTAGCGGTTGACGACTATTTGATGAAAATATCGCATGTACTACGGGGCGAAGATCATGTATCCAATACACCGCGGCAGTTGATGATTTTTGAAGCTCTCGGCTGGGAGCCTCCACGCTTTGGTCATATGACGCTGATCGTAGGCGAGGATCACAAAAAGCTCAGCAAACGAAATGAATCCATTATTCAGTTCATGGAGCAGTACGATAAGCTGGGCTATCTGCCGGAAGCTATATTCAACTTTATTGCGCTGTTGGGCTGGTCTCCGGAAGGCGAGGAAGAGATCTATGATCGGGAACAACTGATTTCGATTTTCGATCCTAATCGTTTGTCCAAAAGCCCAGCTGTATTTGATACAAACAAGCTTGCTTATTTGAATAATCATTATATTAAAAAAGCTGATCCTGAGCGGATTGCCAGCATGGCCATTCCACATTTGCAGGCAGCAGGGCTGTTACCAAATGAATTATCGACGGAACAACAGGATTGGGCTAAAGCTCTTGTCCGCTTATACCAAGAACAAATGACTTCAGCGTCTGATATTGTGGCGTTGTCTGAGTTGTTTTTCCGTTCGCATCTGGAGTTGGATGCTGATGCGGCGGCTGTTCTGGCCGAAGAGCAGGTTCCTGAAGTACTTAGAGCCTTTGCAGGCAAGGTTGAAACGAGCGAGGAATTTACAGCTCCACAAATGGCCAAGCTGATCAAGGAAGTTCAAAAGGAAACTGGTTTTAAGGGGAAACAGCTGTTCATGCCGATTCGTGTGGCCCTTACAGGTCAAACTCATGGACGGGATCTGAACGAGACCATCTATTTACTTGGACGTGACAAGGTGTTGGACCGTCTTAAGGCACAAATTAAAGGCTGATATTTCTTGTCAATTTGTTGTCTTTTCGCTATAATGACTCCATTGATATGGATTGATACTTACGTGTAAAGGCTGCGAACAGGAGAAGTACACTGCATAAGGGCATCTACCAGAGAGGACGGTTGAGGGGAAACCCCAGGCTGAGAACCGTCTAGATGACCTGCGGAGGAAATGCGCCTGGGAGCCGTGCGCCCGAACCCTCGTTAGCCTACAATGCTAATGCGGCAAGGGCTTGCCGATTCGTTCCCGTTACAGGACGCCAAAGACGGACTTTTCTGCTTTTTTTGTAGCAGATATGTTCGAAGCAGAGTGGGACCACGTATATGCGTCTCTGCAGCCTAGGCTGCGGAGGCGCTTTTTCATTTTTATCAGATTCAGACTCGCTGTAGATTGAAAATTGTCGAAGCGTGCTAGTGACTACGAAAATTGGCGAAATCTGAAGTGTGATGCGGCGAGGATATGGAGGGAAGAGGAGGGCGACATGTTCAGGCATTTCAAATCCGATATTCAAACTGTTTTGGATAATGATCCGGCCGCCCGGAGTAAGCTGGAAGTCATTTTTACGTATTCTGGCGTTCATGCCCTTTGGGCACACCGAATCGCACATTGGTTTTATTTGCGAAAGTGGTGTACTCTAGCCCGTGTTATATCCCAGGTATCGAGGTTTATGACAGGAATTGAAATTCATCCTGGCGCTCGTATCGGAGATCGGCTGTTCATTGACCACGGCATGGGTGTTGTCATTGGCGAAACCTGTGAAATTGGCGACGATGTCGTGTTGTATCAGGGGGTTACTCTTGGAGGGACTGGAAAAGAGAAAGGGAAGCGTCACCCCACCATTGGGAATAATGTCGTTATAGGCTCCGGTGCAAAAATATTGGGTTCATTTACGATTGGGGCGCAATCCAACATTGGCTCCAACTCGGTTGTGCTAAAAGAAGTTCCGCCAAACAGTACGGTAGTGGGCATCCCAGGGCGAGTGGTCAGACAGGATGGCAGACGTCCAGATCGACTTAGTCACCAATTGCCTGATCCGGTCGTCGATTCTATACGGTCTCTTCAAATGGAAATAGAACGATTGCGAGCAGAATTGTCTGATTTGAAGGAGGAGCAATCTGCTCAGAAACATCAGGTGACCCAAGAGAATAAATTACAAGGATAATTTTCATGAGGGAGGAACATAACGATGTCGCTTCAAATTTATAATACAATGACGAGGAGCCGGGAGCCTTTTGTGCCACTGGAGCCTGGAAAGGTTAAAATGTATGTATGTGGTCCTACAGTGTATGATTACATTCATATTGGTAATGCACGGCCTGTAATTGTGTTTGACGTGGTACGCAGCTACTTGGAGTATTTGGGCTATGATGTAAACTATGTGGTGAATTTTACGGATGTCGATGATAAGTTGATCCGCAAAGCTCGGGAACTTAATATGGCGGTTCCGGCAGTTGCTGAGAAGTTTATTGCTGCCTATCATGAGGATCTGGCAGGATTGAATGTTCCTGCTGCCAGCATAAATCCTCGTGTAACCGAGAGCATGGTTCTGATTATTGATTTTATCAAGGATCTGGTAGACAAAGGCTATGCCTATGAGAATGATGGTGATGTCTTCTACCGGACCAAAAAGTTTAAAGACTACGGACAGCTGTCAGGTCAAAATTTGGAGGAGCTCCAGTTTGGGATTCGCATCAATGTGGATGAACGCAAGGAGAATGCCGAGGATTTTGTACTCTGGAAAGCAGCGAAACCGGGAGAAATTTACTGGTCAAGTCCTTGGGGAGATGGACGCCCAGGCTGGCATATCGAATGCTCTGCTATGGCTCGTCACTATTTGGGGGATACGCTGGATATTCATGGAGGCGGACAGGATCTGCAATTTCCGCATCATGAATGTGAATGTGCACAATCTGAAGTGATTACGGGTAAACCATTATCTCGCTACTGGATGCATAACGGATATATTCGCATAGATAATGAAAAAATGTCGAAATCACTCGGTAACGGTATTTTGGTTAAAGATCTGCGTGCTCGCCACAAGCCCGAGGCTTTGCGTTATTTTATGCTGTCGACACATTACCGCAATCCTTTGAACTACAACCAAGAGACGATGAGTCAGGCGGAGAATAGTGTCGAACGGATTGCCAATGCAGTCGCCAATGTAAAGCATCGTTTAGCCATTGCTTTGAAAGGTAATGAAAAAGTATCGGCTGAGCTGCAAATGAAGCTTGACGGGATACTGCAGCAGTTTGGCGAAAAAATGGATGATGATTTCAATACGCCTGATGCGATTACTGCGGTGTTCGAATGGGTCAGCGAAGCCAATCTTTTGTTGCAGCGTGATGTTGTCAATCAGGCGGAATTGCAAGCGGTGCTGCATACTTTCCATTCGATGAATACGGTGCTTCGCATTTATTCAGAATCGAGTGAAGAGCTGCTGGATGGCGAAGTTGAGCAGTTAATTGCAGAACGTGTCGAAGCTCGTAAAACTAAAAACTGGAGTAGAGCTGACGAAATTCGCGATTTGTTAGCTACTAAAGGCATTGTGCTTGAAGATACGGCCCAGGGGATGCGGTGGCGGCGGAAATGAGTGATAAGCCACTGAATTCAGGAGCTGTGAAAGGCGCAGGAAACTGGTTTCCGTATCCTGCGTCCAAGCCGGCTCGCTTGATGCCCCCTATTGCGTTAGCTTACATTGGTGATGCAGTGTATGAGGTGGCTGTCCGGCAATATCTGTTGACACACCCCAACCTGCGTCCCAATCATTTACATCGACGAGCTACAAAGCTAGTCTCTGCCAAGGCACAGAGTCGTATGTTGGGGTTGCTAGAAACAGTGCTGACGGATGACGAGCGTGACATTGTCCGACAAGGAAGAAATGCCAAGTCAGGGAGCCTGCCTAAAAATGCTGATGTGCTTGAGTATCGACACGCTACAGCACTGGAAGGATTGATTGGTTATCTGTATTGTGATGGACATTTGGACAGATTGACAGAGTTGATTACGTACGGAATTGCACAAATGGAAAATACCGAAAAATCATAAATTGGGGACGGATTGGATGAATTGAATATCAACCGTTTTCCGGGAGGAAGCTAGAGATGGAAGAAGAATGGATTGCCGGTAAGCATTCGGTAACAGAGGCGCTGCGTTCAGGCAGGACGATAAATAAAATTTGGATTGCGGATAATGCACAAAAGCATTTGACATTGCCGATTACAGCTGAGGCGAAAAAAGCAGGAATCATTGTTTTGCAGGTAGACAAGCGTAAGCTCGATCAAATGGTTCCAGGCATTCAGCATCAGGGAGTGGTTGCGCAAGCAGCACCTTTTGCCTACGCTGAAGTGGAAGACTTGCTTGCTAGTGCTCGTGCTAAAGGCGAAGAGCCGTTTTTGATTTTGCTGGATGAAATTGAAGATCCTCATAACTTGGGCTCCATCCTTCGTACGGCGGATTGCACTGGAGCACACGGTATTATAGTGCCAAAAAGGCGTTCAGCAGCTGTAACTGTAACGGTGTCTAAAACATCGGCGGGTGCTGTGGAGTACGTTCCAGTGGCACGGGTGAGCAATCTGGGGCAAACCATTGACCGTCTTAAAGAAGAAGGTGTATGGGTAGTTGGCACGGATGTTACAGCAACCGATCCCGTCTTTGGGAATGGGGTATTCACCGGTCCTGTAGCGATTGTCATTGGTAACGAAAATAAAGGAATGGGCCGTTTGATCCGTGAGAAATGTGATGTACTTGTCAAGCTGCCGATGGCGGGACAAATCAATTCTCTCAATGCTTCTGTAGCTGCAGGTGTCGTCATGTACGAAGTCTTGCGCGGACGACAGGCACGGAGCTAACGATATGGCTGACACGCGGGATGTTCTGCTTGTGGACGGTTACAACATGATTGGAGCCTGGCCCGAACTTTCCGCACTGGTACAATCTGGTATGCAGGAAGCGAGGGACAGACTTCTTGAACGACTGGCGGATCATCAGGCGTATTCGGGCAGAAGAGTCATCGTCGTGTTTGATGCTTACAGGGTGCCAGGATTAGGTAAAACCTTTGCCCAGAGCAAAGTCCAGATTTATTTTACTAGAGAAAAAGAGACAGCCGACGAATGCATCGAACGATTGGTTCGGGAGCTGAGCAGCAAGAGAAGAAGCATTTACGTAGCGACAAGTGATCAGGTAGAGCAGCATGTTGCTTTTGGCCAAGGAGCACTCAGAGTATCGGCACGAGAATTGCTGATCGAGATTGAGGAATCTGAAAGGGAAGTCCAGAAGCGAATTCAGCAGGATAACGCCAAATTGTCTCGCAACTCGTTGGATGCCAAGCTGAGTCCGGAGCTTCGAAAGCTGTTCGAACGATGGAGAAGAGAATGATCCAATAATTGGTGCACTCTCCATTTTGAAACCATTGACAATTTTGTTAGCGCTCTTCTTTTTTAGGTTGTTGTGGTTGACGGTATCAGGTTACATCGCGTATACTTGTCGTATATTTGAGAGAGTAACGGGTACCTTGCGTTGCAGCCGGAGGGATTGTTAGTGAGTGTGGACCTCAAAGATATCATGTTGTCAAAGTTTGATTACAAAAATGATGAAGACATTGTCGGAGCAGTCCATGAAGGTGATGGGGAAGCGCTGGAGTTTCTGATTAACAAGTACCGGAACTTTGTGCGGGCCAAGGCCAGATCCTACTTCCTGATTGGTGCTGATCGCGAGGATATTATTCAGGAGGGCATGATTGGTCTCTACAAATCCATTCGTGATTTTAAGGGAGACAAGCTTGCTTCGTTTAAGGCTTTCGCCGAGTTGTGCATTACACGACAGATTATTACGGCAATTAAGACGGCTACACGACAAAAGCACATTCCTCTGAACTCTTACGTATCTCTGGACAAGCCCATCTATGATGAAGAGTCAGACCGGACGTTGCTCGATGTGATTTGTGGAACACAAGTAAGTGACCCTGAAGAGCTGATTATCAATCAGGAAGAGTTTGTGGGTCTTGAGGACAAAATGTCCGAGATTCTGAGCGAGCTAGAACGCAAGGTACTTATGTTGTATCTGGACGGACGTTCGTATCAGGAGATTGCAGAGGATCTTGACCGCCATGTTAAATCCATTGATAACGCGCTGCAACGGGTCAAGCGTAAACTTGAAAAGTATCTGGAAGTAAGGGATAGTTGAAAGTAGAGGCTGACATGGAAAAGGCTCGAGTTTGAGTCTTTTTTTATTCGTTTTGGGTAAGCTGTGCAGGTTTATAAGTGTTGTAAATGATTTATACTAAAAAAGATGAATAATAGATATCGCTTTGATTTTGAAGCAGTATTTCAGAGAACAGCTCCAAAGGATGGGCAGATGTAAAAATGCACCACAACCGAGACTGCGAAATGTATGCAAACATTCGTTGACATGGAAAACCCCGTGTGATAAAGTGTTTTAGGTAGGCCTAAATTCGCGGTTTTTTTTAGGATCAATTATGAGACTTCCGGTGTTGGATGTCTTCGGGAGGTGCACATCATGCGGGTAATTATTACTTTGGCTTGTACAAATTGCAAACAAAGAAATTACACAACGACGAAAAACAAGCGTAATCACCCCGACCGCATGGAGATGAAGAAATTCTGTAAGTCCTGTAACGAACAGACTTCTCATCGGGAAACCAGATAGTTTTTGGAGGTGTAGTCGGCGTGAAACGCAGTTTCAAGTCTCTGTTTTCCTTTTTCTCTGAAAGCTGGGCTGAACTCAAGAAAGTTCGCTGGCCCAATCGTAAAGAACTGACCAACTATACGCTGATTGTCATAGGGACGATTGCGTTCGTCACGATTTATTTTTGGGTTCTCGATATCGGCATTTCCGCTGTGATCGAAGCGATTATCTAGGAAGGGTTCCAGGTGGCTTGATATGGAAAAAAGATGGTACGTCGTTCATACCTATTCAGGGTATGAGAACAAAGTCAAAGCCAATTTGGAAAAACGCGTTGAGTCCATGGGCATGGAAGACAAGATATTCCGTGTTCTTGTTCCTATGGAAGAAGAACTGGTAACCAAGGACGGTAAGAAAAAAACCGTTATGCGTAAAGTCTACCCTGGTTATGTCTTGGTCGAAATGGTCCAAACCGATGATTCTTGGTATGTTGTACGCAACACACCAGGTGTTACGGGATTTGTAGGGTCGACAGGCTCGGGTTCCAAACCGACGCCATTGCTTCCGGAAGAAGTTGAACAGATTCTGAAGCATATGGGCATGGTAGAGCCGAAACCGAAGATTGAATTCGATGTTAAGGAATCCGTGCGAATTAAAGTTGGTCCTTTTGCGAATTTTGTGGGCTCCGTGGAAGAAATTTTGGTTGAGAAGAGCAAGCTTAAGGTTCACGTCAACATGTTTGGACGGGAAACCCCGCTTGAGTTGGATTATACTCAAGTGGAGAAAATATAGATTTTTCTTACAGGTTTCTTGTGGGAGGATCAATAGGTCCGTCTACCACTATTGAGTCAAGGAGGTGTCATCCATGGCAAAAAAGGTAATTAAAATGGTAAAACTGCAGATTCCTGCAGGGAAAGCTAATCCAGCGCCTCCAGTAGGTCCAGCTTTGGGTCAAGCAGGTGTCAACATTATGGCATTCTGTAAAGAGTTCAATGCTCGTACTGCTGATCAAGCAGGCCTGATTATTCCGGTTGAAATTTCGGTATTTGAGGATCGTTCTTTTACGTTCATCACCAAAACTCCACCGGCTGCTGTTCTGTTGAAAGTTGCTGCTAAAATCGAAAAAGGTTCCGGTGAACCGAATAAAACGAAAGTTGCAACTGTAAATCGCGCTGCTGTTCGTCAAATTGCAGAGCAAAAAATGCCTGACCTTAACGCAGCTTCCGTAGAATCGGCAATGCGTATGGTTGAAGGTACTGCTCGCAGCATGGGTATCACCATCGTAGATTAATTTTATTAATCTACGTGTGCCGGCAGTTTGACTGTCCGGTAAGTGTGGGAGGAATATCCGCTAATACCACATAAGGAGGAAAAGATAATGGCTAAACATGGTAAGAAGTACCTGGAAGCTGCTAAGCTGATTGACAGCGAAGCAACTTATGAGCCTTTGGAAGCCGTTGAATTGGTGAAAAAGGCTGCAACTGCTAAATTCGACGAAACCGTTGAAGCTGCAGTTCGTCTGGGCGTAGATTCCCGTAAACAAGACCAGGCTGTTCGTGGTGTTGTTGTCCTGCCACATGGTACGGGTAAAACACAACGTGTTCTGGTATTTGCAAAAGGTGACAAAGTGAAAGAAGCGGAAGCGGCTGGCGCTGATTTTGTTGGCGATCAAGATATGATCAACAAAATCCAACAAGGCTGGTTCGAATTCGACGTCTGCGTTGCGACACCTGATATGATGAGTGAGGTTGGTAAACTGGGTCGTTTGCTCGGTGGTAAAGGTTTGATGCCTAACCCTAAAGCAGGCACAGTTACTTTCGATGTTGCCAAGGCTGTTCAAGAAATTAAAGCCGGTAAAATCGAATACCGTCTCGACAAAGCAGGTCAAATTCACGCACCAATCGGCAAAGCTTCTTTCAGTGCTGAACAACTGAACGAAAACCTTAAAGCCTTGATTGAAGCCTTGAACCGTGCGAAGCCAGCGGCTGCTAAAGGTGTATACCTGAAAAACATCGCTATTTCTTCGACTATGGGACCAAGTGCACGTGTGAACGCATCTGTTTACAGATAATATTTTTATTGACAGGTTCAATTGAATTTGTTATTCTGTAAAAGTTGTGAGTCATTGTGACTGACCGTTAAAGTTGAATATGCTTACCGTAGACAGTAGGTGCCTTCGGGCTTAATTTCCTACCGAGGTGTTATGATAGAACGTTTCATGTGACGGGCTTGTCCCGTCCATGTAGATTTATCAAGCCTTCGTACTCTACGGAGGCTTTTTTCATGCTCATGAAAACGACTTTGGTAGATCACCAGAATGGGTGTTTCGAACAAAGTAGATAAATTGATCAGGAGGTGTACAGTTTGGCAAATGCAAAGGTGATTCAAGCAAAACAAGAAGCTGTTGAAGTTGTAGCTGCAAAATTGCGCGAGAGCGTAACAACTGTAGTTGCAGACTATCGCGGTCTGAATGTTGCCCAAGTAACTGAGCTGCGTAAGCAGCTTCGCGAAGCCGGAATCGAATTTCAAGTGCTGAAAAACACACTGCTCCGCCGTGCAACTGCGGAAGCAGGATTGACTGAACTGGACGCAGTATTGACAGGTCCTACTGCAATCGCGTTCGGTAAAGATGATGCAGTGTCTGCAGCTAAAATCTTGAACGATTTCGCTAAGAAAAACAATGCATTGGAACTGAAAGGTGCAGTTGTAGAAGGTCGTGTGATCGGTGTTGAGGAAATCAAAGCGCTGGCAGAACTGCCATCCCGCGAAGGTCTCCTTTCCATGCTCCTCAGCGTGCTTCAAGCTCCTATGCGCAACTTCGCGCTTGCAGTTAAAGCTGTTGCAGATAAAGAAGAGCAAAGTGCATAAGTTGGGATTTAAACCTGCTGTATAGCAGTTAAGAACAAAAAAATACGAATTTAAATGGAGGTTCAACCATGAGTAAAGAGCAAATCTTGGAAGCAATTAAAGGTATGTCCGTATTGGAACTGAACGATCTCGTGAAAGCAATCGAAGAAGAATTCGGCGTAACTGCAGCAGCTCCAGTAGCTGTAGCAGGTGGCGCAGCAGGTGGCGCAGCAGAAGCTGAGCAATCCGAGTTCGACGTAATCTTGACAAGCGCTGGCGCTTCCAAAATCAACGTTATCAAAGCAGTTCGCGAAATCACAGGTCTTGGCCTGAAAGAAGCAAAAGAACTGGTTGACAACGCTCCAAAACCACTGAAAGAAAAAGTTGCAAAAGAAGAAGCTGAATCCGTTAAAGCAAAATTGGAAGAAGCAGGCGCTTCTGTAGAAGTAAAATAATTGACTGCTCTCTAGCAGCCAATGAATTAAAACAAACCCCTTGAGGTGATCTTCAAGGGGTTTGTTGCTGTAAAACGGTATTATAAACAGGTCTGAGATATTATTCTAAAGGCTATGATGTTAGTACGACCGTACAACCGAAAGAGGTGGGCGTGAATGGCTGATCATTATTACTCCAAACGGCCAGAGACGGCGCATGAACGACGAAGTTTAGAAACAGTACTACGTGGACGTTCCTATCGATTTGCCAGCGATTCAGGCGTTTTTTCAAAACAGGGAATTGATTATGGGAGTCGAGTGCTGATTGAAGCTATGCAACTTCCTACAAATGCCTCGGTATTGGATGTAGGATGTGGCTACGGACCGATTGGTTTGACGGCGGCAACGCTTGTCCCAGACGGACACATTACAATGGTTGATATTAACGAGCGAGCCGTTCAACTAGCGATAGAGAATGCGGAGCGTAATGGGATTAAAAATGTCACCATTAAGCAAAGTGATTTGTTTGCAGAAGTGCAACACGAACGTTTTGACGTGATCTTGACGAATCCTCCTATACGTGCAGGGAAGGAAACGGTGCACACCATTTTTGAACTTGCATATGAGCATTTAAACGAGGGTGGAGCTTTGTGGGTCGTCATCCAGAAAAAACAGGGTGCTCCTTCGGCGAGCGCTAAAATAGAGAGCCTTTTTGGTTATGTGGAGGAAGTTACGAAGGATAAAGGTTATCGGATTCTGAAGGCAGAAAAAACTTTTAGAAAAATGCAATAGGACCATTGACTTGAGTCCTGGTCTGTGATATCATTATAAAATGTCAGTATTAGGATGCCCTCCATGGCTTTAGTTTGTTGAAATGTCAATAGATTTATGCGTAACAGGGTATAGTATTTATACCTATTACGTATAATATAACCATTTTGGGCAAATCTACAAGTGATGAAGATCTTCCGGCAAGAGGATTCCGCAGATACGTCGCTCTTTTTTCGAATGCATTCGAGTAAGGGCTTTTCTGTATTTGTAAGATCGAATCTTCTGTATGTGTCTTATTATAAGGTCACAAACAGAGGTTCGCAATGTATTTTTAAAGTGAGTAGACATGAGGGGTGAGTTTAAGTTGGCAGGACATCTTGTTCAATATGGTCGACGCACTCGGCGCAGTTATGCACGTATTAATGAGGTACTCGAGGTTCCCAACCTGATTGAGATCCAACAAAAATCCTATGATTGGTTTTTGGAGGAAGGATTACGGGAAATGTTTCGGGATATTTCTCCAATTCAAGATTTCACAGGAAATCTGATTCTGGAGTTTATCGATTACTCTCTCGGAGAACCCAAATATACCGTTGACGACGCAAAGGAACGCGACGTTACGTATGCAGCACCGCTTCGGGTAAAAGTCCGGCTTATTAATAAAGAAACCGGGGAAGTGAAAGAGCAGGAAGTATTCATGGGAGACTTCCCGCTGATGACTGAAACGGGTACGTTTATTATTAACGGTGCGGAACGGGTTATTGTCAGCCAGTTGGTTCGCTCTCCCAGCGTCTATTTCAGCACAAAAGTCGACAAGAATGCGAAAACAACATACACCGCAACGGTAATTCCTAACCGGGGGGCTTGGCTCGAACTGGAGATGGATGCGAAGGATATTATCTATGTCCGGATTGACCGTACCCGTAAAATTCCGGTTACGGTGTTGCTGCGTGCGCTTGGCTTTGGCACTGATGCTGAGATTCTGGATTTGCTCGGCAATGACGAATATATCCGCAACACACTTGATAAAGACAACACGGATTCCACGGAGAAAGCGCTGATCGAAATTTATGAGCGTCTTCGTCCGGGTGAGCCGCCTACATTAGATAACGCAAAAAGCTTGCTTGTTGCACGCTTCTTTGATCCAAAACGTTATGATCTGGCCAACGTAGGTCGTTACAAAATCAATAAAAAGCTTCACATCAAAAACCGTCTGTTCAATCAACGGCTTGCTGAGACCCTGATTGATACGACAACTGGCGAAATCATTGCTGAAGCAGGGCAAATGGTAGACCGCCGCCTGTTGGACGAGATTTTGGCTCAACTGGAAGAGTCGGTTGGACATCGTACGTATCATGTTGCTAGTGGTGTTTTAGAAAGCAACGATATTCCGCTTCAAACGATTGATGTATTCTCGCCAATTGAAGACGGTAAAGTGGTAAAACTGATTGCCAATGGGAATATCGATAAATCGGTTAAGAACATTACGCCTGCCGATATTATTTCCTCCATCAGTTATTTTATTAACTTGCTTCACGGAATCGGAAGTACGGACGATATTGACCATTTGGGTAACCGTCGTTTGCGTTCTGTAGGTGAGTTGCTTCAAAATCAGTTCCGGATCGGTTTGTCCCGTATGGAACGCGTGGTGCGCGAAAGAATGTCGATTCAGGATGCTAATGTAATCACGCCACAGGCGCTGATTAACATACGTCCGGTCATTGCGTCGATTAAAGAGTTCTTTGGTAGCTCCCAGCTGTCTCAGTTTATGGATCAGACAAATCCGCTTGCTGAATTAACGCACAAACGTCGTCTGTCTGCACTCGGACCCGGCGGTTTGACGCGCGAACGCGCGGGCATGGAAGTACGTGACGTCCATCCAAGTCACTACGGCCGTATGTGTCCTATCGAGACACCAGAGGGACCGAACATTGGTTTGATCAACTCTTTGTCCACTTTCGCACGTATTAATGAGTATGGATTTATCGAAGCTCCTTATCGTTGGGTAGATCCGAAAACCGGAAAAGTTACAGACCAGATTGATTACCTGACTGCTGATGAGGAAGATAACTACATCGTTGCTCAGGCAAATGCGGAACTAACAGAAGAAAACACCTTTAAGGATGAAATCGTTATTGTCCGCTATAACAAGCAGTCTGATAACATTATTCCAATGGCAAGTAGCCGTGTTGATTACATGGACGTATCGCCTAAACAGGTCGTATCGGTCGCAACTGCACTGATTCCGTTCCTGGAGAACGATGACTCGAACCGCGCATTGATGGGTTCCAACATGCAGCGGCAGGCTGTCCCACTGCTGATTCCGAAAGCGCCTTTGGTAGGAACAGGGATGGAACATAAGTCTGCAAAAGATTCTGGTGTTTGCGTTGTGTCCAAGTACAACGGGGTAATTGAACGTTCTTCGGCTAACGAAATTTGGCTGCGTCGTATTGAAACGGTAGATGGTGCTGAAGTAAAAGGCGATATTGTTAAGTATAAATTACACAAATTTATGCGTTCTAACCAAGGAACATGCATCAACCAGCGTCCGATTGTGAACAGAGGTGATATTGTCAAGGTTGGCGATATTCTTGCCGATGGTCCTTCCACCGAGATGGGTGAGTTGGCACTGGGACGTAACGTTGTCGTAGCGTTCATGACTTGGGAAGGTTATAACTACGAGGATGCTATCTTGCTGAGCGAGAAATTGGTTAAAGAGGATGTATACACCTCGATCCATATCGAGGAATACGAATCTGAAGCTCGTGATACGAAGCTTGGACCAGAAGAAATTACTCGTGATATTCCGAATGTTGGTGAAGAAGCGCTTCGTAATCTAGATGAACGCGGCATCATTCGCATCGGTGCGGAAATCGCCGCAGGTGACATTCTTGTTGGTAAAGTAACACCTAAGGGTGTGACTGAGTTGACAGCTGAAGAACGTCTCTTGCATGCGATCTTCGGTGAGAAGGCGCGCGAGGTTCGTGATACTTCCTTGAGAGTCCCTCACGGAACCGACGGGATCGTTGTAGATGTTAAAGTATTTACACGTGAAAATGGCGATGAGCTGCCACCGGGTGTAAACCAGTTGGTGCGCGTATACATTGCTCAAAAACGTAAAATTTCCGAAGGCGATAAAATGGCTGGACGTCACGGTAACAAGGGTGTCGTTGCCCGTATTCTGCCTGAAGAAGATATGCCATTCTTGCCGGATGGCACTCCAGTACAAGTCGTACTGAACCCGCTGGGCGTACCTTCGCGGATGAACATCGGACAGGTGCTTGAAGTGCATCTGGGTATGGCTGCAATGCGTCTTGGTATCCATGTGGCAACTCCAGTATTCGATGGTGCCAAGGAGTATGACGTATTTGATACGATGGAAGAAGCGGGTATGCAACGCAATGGTAAAACGGTGTTGTATGATGGACGTACAGGTGATCGTTTTGAACGTGAAGTTACTGTCGGTGTCATGCACATGATCAAACTGGCGCACATGGTAGACGATAAAATCCATGCCCGTTCTACAGGTCCTTACTCTCTCGTTACGCAACAGCCATTGGGTGGTAAAGCTCAATTCGGTGGTCAGCGCTTCGGGGAGATGGAAGTATGGGCACTGGAAGCTTACGGTGCAGCGTACACGCTTCAGGAAATTTTGACTGTGAAATCCGATGATGTGGTTGGACGTGTTAAAACTTACGAATCCATCGTCAAAGGTGAAAATGTCCCTGAACCAGGTGTTCCTGAATCATTCAAGGTCTTGATCAAAGAGCTGCAAAGCTTGGGTATGGACGTGAAGATTCTGTCTGAAGACGAACAAGAGATCGAAATGAGAGAGCTTGATGATGAAGATGACACAACTGGCGATAAGCTGAGTTTGAATCTGGAAGGCTCTGAGGTTGGCGTAGAGTAGTGTGACTGCTGACTGACTCATATCAGCTTTGTTATATGCTTTGATCCATTTTTGGATGGATCAGGCTTCTTGATACCGCCCGGTGCTGCCGGGCGGTATCAAACCTAAAAACTCAGGATTTGGTTAAGGAGGGTTGCTCCTTGTTGGACGTTAACAATTTCGAATATATGAAAATCGGGCTTGCTTCCCCCGAAAAGATTCGTTCTTGGTCCCGCGGAGAAGTCAAAAAACCGGAGACGATTAACTATCGTACGCTTAAACCGGAAAAAGAAGGACTATTTTGCGAGAAAATTTTCGGACCTACGAAAGATTGGGAATGTCACTGTGGTAAGTACAAACGTGTACGCTATAAAGGTGTTGTCTGTGACCGCTGTGGAGTAGAAGTTACTCGCGCTAAGGTTCGCCGTGAGCGTATGGGCCACATTGAGTTGGCTGCTCCTGTATCGCACATTTGGTACTTCAAAGGCATTCCGAGTCGTATGGGTCTTGCTCTTGATATGTCTCCAAGATCTTTGGAAGAGATCATTTACTTCGCATCTTATGTTGTAACCGATCCAGGAGATACGCCTTTGGAGAAAAAGCAACTCCTGTCCGAGAAAGAATACCGCAGCTACCGTGAGAAATATGGCTACGGATTCCAGGCGGGAATGGGTGCTGAAGCGGTTAAAAAGCTTCTTCAAGATTTAGATATAGACAAAGAATTGGAATTCTTGAAAGAAGAGCTACGTACGGCTCAAGGGCAACGTCGAAACCGTGCGATCAAACGCCTTGAAGTTATTGAGGCATTCCGTAACTCTGGTAACCAACCGGATTGGATGATCATGGACGTACTGCCTGTTATTCCTCCTGAGCTTCGTCCAATGGTACAGCTGGATGGTGGACGTTTTGCTACTTCTGACCTTAATGATCTGTATCGTCGTGTTATTAACCGTAATAACCGTCTGAAACGCTTGTTAGATCTGGGTGCGCCAGATATTATCGTGCAAAATGAAAAACGGATGCTGCAGGAAGCTGTTGACGCTCTGATTGATAATGGTCGTCGTGGTCGTCCTGTTACAGGTCCGGGTAATCGTCCTTTGAAATCCCTCAGCCACATGCTGAAAGGTAAACAAGGACGTTTCCGTCAAAACTTGCTCGGGAAACGTGTTGACTATTCCGGTCGTTCCGTTATCGTAGTAGGCCCGTACTTGAAGATGTACCAATGCGGTCTGCCGAAAGAAATGGCGCTGGAGCTGTTCAAGCCTTTTGTTATGAAAGAGCTTGTTAACAAAGGTTTGGCACACAACATTAAGAGCGCGAAGCGGAAAGTAGAGCGTGTGAGTGCTGAAGTGTGGGATGTACTCGAAGAAGTAATCAAGGAGCATCCGGTTCTTCTAAACCGTGCCCCTACGCTGCATAGACTAGGTATTCAAGCGTTTGAACCGATCTTGGTTGAAGGTCGTGCGATTCGTTTGCATCCGCTCGTATGTACGGCATATAATGCCGACTTTGACGGTGACCAAATGGCGGTTCACGTTCCGCTGTCTGCAGAGGCTCAAGCGGAAGCTCGTTTGCTCATGCTGGCATCCGGCAACATTTTGAATCCAAAAGACGGCAAGCCTGTTGTTACTCCTTCCCAGGATATGGTCCTCGGCTCATTCTATTTGACTATGGACAACAAGGAAGAAGAAGGAAGCAACATGATCCTTCGCAACCCGAATGAGGCTATCTCGGCTTACCAACGCGGAACAGCGGGTCTACATGCTCGTGTAGCTATTCCGGTTAAAGCTTTGAATAAAACGAGCTTTACAGAGAAGCAGCAGGATGCGATGTTGATTACAACCGTGGGTAAAATTATTTTTAATGAGATTTTCCCAGCAAGCTTCCCGTATATCAATGACGCTACTCGTGCCAACCTGCTCTATGGTACTGCTGAAGAGTTCTTTGTTTACGAGAAAGGTGTAAATCTTACTGAAGCCATCCAGAACGCTCCGCAAGCTGGTGGAGTGGGCAAGGATTACCTTGGTAATATCATCGCCCGTTGCTTTGAGATTTACCATACGACAGAAACCGCCGTGATTTTGGATAAGATCAAACAGCTTGGCTTTACGTATTCTACTCGTGCAGGTGTGACGGTTGCTGTGGCAGACGTAGTTGTACCTCAAGAGAAACAGGATATTCTTAAGGCATCTGATGATAAAGCACAAGTCGTGACCAATCAGTACCGTCGTGGTCTGATTACGAACGAGGAACGCTATGACCGGATTATTGATATTTGGTCTAAGGCTAAAGACGATATCACAGACATTTTGATGAAATCCATGGATCGCTACAACTCTATCATGATGATGGTTGACTCTAAAGCGCGTGGTAACAAATCACAGATTACCCAGCTTGGCGGTATGCGTGGACTGATGGCGAATCCATCTGGTCGTATTATCGAGCTCCCAATCAAATCGAACTTCCGTGAAGGTCTGACAGTACTCGAGTACTTTATCTCCACTCACGGAGCGCGTAAAGGTTTGGCGGATACAGCCTTACGTACGGCTGACTCTGGTTACCTAACTCGTCGTCTCGTTGATGTGGCGCAGGATGTTATCGTGCGCGAAGATGACTGCGGAACGGATAAAGGCTTTACAGTAAGTCGCATCCAGGATGGTAAAGAAGTCATTGAGGACCTATACGATCGTCTGGAAGGTCGCTATTGCTTCGAAACCGTACGTCATCCTGAAACGGGTGAAATCTTGGCTAGACGCAACGAACTGATTGACTCCAACAAAGCTGAAGCGATCGTTAAAGCTGGTGTGGATAAAGTTCAAATTCGTTCCGTACTAAGCTGCCGTGCTAAACATGGCGTCTGCAAAAAATGTTACGGCCGTAATCTGGCTACTGGCAAGCACGTTGAGATTGGTGAAGCGGTTGGTATTATCGCGGCTCAATCCATTGGTGAACCAGGGACACAGCTCACCATGCGTACGTTCCACACAGGTGGTGTAGCGGGCGACGATATCACCCAAGGTTTGCCTCGTATCCAGGAGCTTTTTGAAGCGCGTAATCCTAAAGGTCAGGCAACCATCAGTGAAATTGACGGTGTAGTTAAAGAGGTTCGTGAAGGGAAAGACCGTCGCGAAATCGACATTCAGGGTGAAGCTGAAACAAAAACCTATTCGGTCACTTATGGTTCACGTCTGCGCGTAAGCGAAGGCATGACTGTGGAAGCCGGGGACGAACTGACGGATGGTTCGATTGACCCTAAAGAAATGCTGCGTATTAAAGGTATTCGCGGGGTGCAGAACTATATCCTTCAGGAAGTTCAACGTGTATACCGGAACCAGGGTGTAGAAATCAACGACAAGCACGTAGAAGTTATGATTCGTCAAATGTTGCGTAAAATTCGTATCATTGATGCGGGCGACACGACACTCCTTCCAGGTTCATTTGTTGATGTGCATGAGTATGAAAATGCAAACAAGATAGCAATTCTCAGCGGCCAAGAACCAGCGGTAGCCAAACCAGTTCTTCTTGGTATCACCAAGGCGTCTTTGGAAACTGACTCCTTCTTGTCAGCAGCTTCCTTCCAGGAAACTACTCGTGTCCTGACAGATGCAGCTATCAAAGGAAAAGTCGATCAGTTGCTTGGATTGAAGGAGAATGTAATTATCGGTAAATTGATCCCTGCGGGAACAGGTATGAACCGTTACCGTAGCGTGAAATTTGCCCAGCCTGAAGAGGGGCAATCCTCATCTGAGGAGCTCGAACCCATTTCAGCTGAGTAGTAATATAAAAATAGTATGATAAGCCCGGAACACCGTAGATATAAGCTTTGGTAAAGGTTGTAGCAACGGTGCTCCGGTGCTTCTTATAAAAATGTAACGTATTACTTTGTTTAAATAGATTATAGTTGATAATTGTCTTGACATTGTTCATAGTCAATGCTAATATAGCAAAGGTGCGTGAGCAGCCTATATGCTATTGGGTCTTTTCGGAGGAATGAGATATGTCTAAAGAACAGGGACTGCAAGATGCTCATGTCAAAATCGGTACCAAACAAACCATTCGTATGGTAGAATTGGGCTTCGCCTCGGAAGTATATGTGGCAGAAGATGCAGATCAGCGTTTCACTTCCAACATCATTGATTTATGCAATAAGCACGGGGTCAAAGTGACTCTCGTAGATACAATGAAAAATCTCGGAGCTGCATGCGGGATTGAAGTGGGAGCCGCGATGGCTGCTATCGTAAAACAATAGGGTAAGGAACGTTTTTGTCTAGGGAATCGTTATTCTTGGCGGCAAAGACTTTTCATTTGTTCTTTTATGAACCGCCTGGGTCTGTGGGCTTAGATAAGGTTTATAAAGTAACAGCAAAAATTGAGGAAGGGGGTGGCAACCAACATGCCAACTATTAACCAACTGGTTCGTAAAGGACGTCAAGCCAAAATCGAGAAATCGAAATCACCGGCTTTGCAAAAAGGTTTTAATGCCTTGAAACGTGAAGCTACCGACATCAGTGCCCCGCAAAAACGCGGAGTGTGCACTCGTGTAGGTACTATGACTCCGAAAAAACCGAACTCCGCACTTCGTAAATATGCCCGTGTTCGCTTGACGAACCGTGTAGAGGTGACTGCTTACATTCCAGGTATTGGACATAACCTTCAAGAACACAGCGTAGTGCTGATTCGCGGTGGTCGTGTAAAAGACCTTCCGGGTGTACGTTACCACATCGTTCGCGGTGCTTTGGATACTGCAGGCGTAAACAACCGCATGCAAGCTCGTTCCAAATACGGCGCAAAACGCCCTAAAGCTAAAAAATCCTAATGAATATAAACCGCATATGCAGGTTTAACATGTAAGAAAGGGGGATATCCATGCCACGCAAAGGTCCAGTTACCAAAAGAGACGTGTTGCCAGATCCGGTATACAACAGTAAGTTGGTTACTCGCTTGATCAACCGCATCATGCTCGACGGAAAACGAGGCGTTGCTCAAAGCATTCTGTATAATGCGTTCAAGCTTATCCAAGAACGTACGGGTAATGACCCGATGGAAGTATTTGAAGCAGCTATCAAGAATATCATGCCAGTCCTGGAAGTTAAAGCACGCCGTGTCGGCGGTGCCAACTACCAAGTACCAATCGAGGTAAAACCAGAAAGACGTACGTCCCTGGGATTACGTTGGCTCGTAAACTACTCCCGCAACCGCGGCGAGAAAACTATGGAAGAGCGTTTGGCGGCTGAGATTATCGATGCTTCCAACAACACAGGCGCTTCCGTGAAGAAACGTGAAGACACGCACAAAATGGCTGAAGCGAACAAAGCGTTTGCTCACTATCGTTGGTAGGATTCAGCTCAAAAAAAATAACTTCAATTTTGAAGGGAGACCCATTTCATGGCAAGAGAGTTCTCCTTGAAAAATACACGTAATATCGGGATCATGGCTCATATTGACGCGGGTAAAACCACAACAACAGAGCGGATCTTGTTCTACACAGGCCGTACGCACAAAATCGGTGAAGTTCACGAAGGTGCTGCGACAATGGACTGGATGGAACAAGAACAAGAGCGCGGAATCACGATTACTTCCGCTGCGACGACCGCTGCCTGGAAAGGTCACCGCGTCAATATCATCGACACCCCGGGGCACGTTGACTTCACTGTTGAAGTTGAACGTTCCCTTCGTGTATTGGACGGAGCAGTTGGTGTTTTCAGTGCGAAAGAAGGCGTTGAGCCTCAGTCTGAAACTGTATGGAGACAGGCTGATCGCTATGGCGTTCCACGGATCGCATATGTAAACAAAATGGACATTATTGGTGCTGACTTCTTGAACGTTGTAGCAGATATGCGTGATCGCCTTCAAGCGAACGCAGTTGCGATTCAACTTCCAATCGGTGCGGAAAATGACTTTTTAGGTATCATCGATATCGTTGGACAAAAGGCTTATATGTACAAAGATGACCTTGGTCAAAATATCGAAGAAGCCGAAATTCCTGCGGAATACAAAGACAAAGTCGAAGAGCTCCGCAACGAATTGATTGAGAAGGTTGCTGAACTGGATGAAGATTTGACTATGAAATACCTTGAAGGCGAAGAGATCACGGTTGAGGAAATTAAAGCCGCTCTCCGCAGAGGTGTTGTAGAAGTTAAGATCTTCCCAGTTATCTGTGGATCTTCTTACCGTAACAAAGGTGTTCAGTTGATGCTGGACGCTGTTGTTGATTACCTGCCAGCTCCTATTGATGTACCAAGTATTCAAGGTCATCTGGAAGATGGAACGGAAGTTGAACGTCATTCTTCTGATGAAGAGCCTTTCTCCGCATTGGCCTTCAAAATTATGACGGACCCTTACGTTGGTAAATTGACATTCTTCCGCGTATATTCTGGTGTTCTTCAATCCGGTTCTTACGTATTGAATGCAACAAAAGGCAAACGTGAACGTATCGGACGTATTCTTCAAATGCACGCGAATAGCCGTCAAGAAATCACTGAAGTTTACTCCGGTGACATTGCGGCAGCCGTAGGTTTGAAAGATACAGGTACAGGTGATACACTGTGTGATGAGAAGAATCCTGTTATTCTCGAATCCATGAACTTCCCTGATCCGGTTATCGAAATCGCGGTTGAGCCTAAAACCAAAGCTGACCAAGACAAGATGGCAGTTGCACTCGGTAAGTTGACCGAAGAAGATCCAACTCTTCGTGCTTCTACTAACGAAGAAACTGGCCAAACTATCTTGGCAGGTATGGGTGAGCTTCACTTGGACATTATCATTGACCGTATGCGTCGTGAGTTCAAAGTGGAAACCAATGTTGGTAAACCACAGGTAGCATACCGTGAAACATTCCGTGCTCCAGCACGTGTTGAAGGTAAGTTTGTTCGTCAATCCGGTGGTCGTGGTCAATATGGTCACGTATGGGTTGAGTTCGAACCACTCGAAGCAGGTACTGGTAGCCAGTTTGAAAGCAAGGTTGTCGGTGGCTCTGTTCCAAGAGAATACATCGGACCTGCACTTGCTGGTATTGAAGAGCAAATGAAAAACGGTGTCCTTGCAGGCTTCCCGCTTGTGGACGTTAAAGCTACAATTGTGGATGGATCATACCATGATGTCGATTCCAATGAAATGGCATTTAAAATTGCCGGTTCAATGGCGCTGAAAGCAGCGAAAGACAAATGTAAACCTGTATTGCTTGAGCCGATTATGAAAGTTGAAGTAACGGTTCCAGAGGAATACATGGGTGACGTAATGGGTATGCTGAACTCCCGTCGTGGTCGGATTGAAGGTATGGATTCCCGTGGTGGTGCCCAAATTATTCGTGCAATGGTTCCATTGTCCGAAATGTTTGGATATTCCACTACACTTCGCTCCGGTACACAAGGACGCGGTGTGTTCTCCATGGAGCTTCATCACTATGAAGAAGTTCCGAAGAGCATTGCTGAAGAGATCGTTGCCAAAACCAAAGGCGGCGAGTAATACAGTGTATTAGCTGATCGGATACTCTAGGTTTTTCCAAGAGGTTTCCGACAGCCTAAAAATAAAACATGTTATTGAGGAGGAATTGTTCAAATGGCAAAGGCTAAGTTTGAACGTAACAAACCGCACGTTAATATCGGTACAATTGGTCACGTCGATCATGGTAAAACAACTTTGACTGCTGCAATCACAACTGTACTTTCCAAAACTTACGGTGGTGCTGCTGTAGCATTCGATCAAATCGATAAAGCTCCAGAAGAGCGCGAACGCGGTATCACAATCTCCACTGCACACGTGGAATACGAAACACCTAACCGTCACTATGCACACGTTGACTGCCCAGGTCACGCCGACTATGTTAAAAACATGATCACTGGGGCTGCACAAATGGACGGAGCGATTCTGGTTGTATCCGCAGCTGACGGTCCTATGCCGCAAACTCGCGAACACATCCTCTTGTCCCGTCAAGTAGGTGTTCCATACATCGTTGTATTCCTGAACAAATGCGACATGGTTGAAGACGAAGAGTTGCTGGAATTGGTTGAAATGGAAGTTCGCGACTTGCTGAGCGAGTATGACTTCCCAGGCGACGACACTCCAATCACTCGTGGTTCCGCTCGTGAAGCACTGCAAAACCCAGATGGCGACTGGGCTAAGAAAATCGTTGAAATGTTCGAAACAATCGACACTTACATCCCAACTCCAGAACGCGACACTGACAAGCCTTTCCTTATGCCTGTCGAGGACGTATTCTCCATCACTGGTCGTGGTACAGTTGCTACAGGCCGTGTAGAGCGTGGTACTGTTAAAGTGGGCGACGAAATCGAAATCATCGGTATTCAAGAAGAATCCCGTAAATCCGTAGTAACAGGCGTAGAAATGTTCCGTAAATTGCTTGACTCCGCTCAAGCTGGTGACAACATCGGCGCACTGCTTCGCGGTGTAGATCGTGCACAAATCGAGCGTGGCCAAGTATTGGCTAAACCAGGTTCTGTTAACCCACATACAGAATTCTCTGCTCAAATCTACGTTTTGACTAAAGAAGAAGGCGGACGTCACAAACCTTTCTTCACTGGTTACCGTCCACAGTTCTACTTCCGTACAACTGACGTAACTGGTATCATTACTCTGCCAGAAGGTTCCGAAATGGTAATGCCTGGTGATAACATTACGGTTACTGTTCAACTGATCAGCCCAATCGCGATTGAAGAAGGAACTAAGTTCTCCATTCGTGAAGGTGGACGTACAGTTGGTGCAGGCGCTGTAGCAACAATCTCCAAATAATAAGGCTACGAGCCTTGAATATAGCAACATTGTACTGGAACGAGTAACATCGTATTGGAATGAAGTAAAACGAGCCCCTGCCATGGTGCGGGGGCTTTTCTCTTGAGGAAAATTGCAAGCTACGAGCACAATTGTTATCTTTGAAAATAAGATGCATTGTTTTTTTACGTTTTTGCTTGCAATAGGCAGAAGTATTCGATATAATAACTAATGTTGTTTGTGACTGTGCGATGATGTGAGAGGTTACTGACACACCCGGCCCCTTTGCCATGGGAGGGCTGTCGGAAAATTTTCACGGAGTATGTCCGATACCAAATTGGGCGATAGAAGGAGGGACTAAAATGGCAAAGCAAAAAATTCGTATTCGTTTGAAAGCTTACGATCACAGAATTCTTGATCAATCCGCTGAGAAAATTGTTGAAACAGCTAAACGTTCGGGTGCAGGTGTTTCCGGACCAATTCCGCTGCCAACTGAAAAACAAATCATTACTATTCTCCGTGCGGTACACAAGTACAAGGATTCTCGGGAACAATTCGAAATGCGCACACACAAGCGTTTGATCGACATTGTTAATCCGACTCCACAAACTGTGGATGCCTTGATGCGCTTGGACCTGCCGTCCGGTGTAGATATCGAAATTAAATTGTAATATGTAATCAGGAAAAGAAAAGAGGTGTCAACATGAAAGGTATCTTAGGAAAAAAACTCGGAATGACTCAAGTGTTTACCCCTGAAGGTAACGTACTTGCTGTTACGGTTATCGAAGCTGGTCCTTGTGTTGTTCTGCAAAAGAAAGATCTGGAAAACGATGGATACGAAGCTATCCAACTCGGATTCTCTGATAAAAAAGAAAAAAGATCCAACAAACCTGAAGCAGGGCATGCCAAAAAAGCAAATACTGCACCTAAGCGCTACGTTCGTGAACTTCGTGGCATCGACCTTGCTGCGTACGAGGTTGGCCAAGAACTGAAGGCTGATGTCTTCACAGAAGGCGAATTCGTTGACGTAACAGGTATTTCTAAAGGTAAAGGTTTTGCCGGCGTTATCAAACGTTGGGGACAAAGCCGCGGACCAATGGCACACGGCTCGCGTTACCACAGAGGTCCAGGTTCTATGGGTTCCATTCAAGCTAACCGCGTTCCTAAAGGTAAACACTTGCCAGGACACATGGGGCATGAAACGGTAACGATTCAACGCCTTGAAGTTGTTAAGATCGATACAGAACGTAATGTATTGCTCGTGAAAGGTTCCATTCCAGGACCTAAAAACAGCTTCGTTAAAGTATTAGAAACGGTGAAAAAATAATCAACTGAGGAAAGGAGGAACACAAAATGCCAAAAGTAGCACTATTTAATATTAGCGGCAGCCAAGTTGGCGAAATTGAATTGAACGATGCAGTGTTCGGTATCGAACCGAATAAACACGTTCTTCATGACGCTGTTGTTATGCAATTGGCTTCCCTGCGTCAAGGTACTCACAAAGTAAAAGGACGTTCTGAAGTACGTGGCGGCGGACGTAAACCTTGGAAACAAAAAGGTACTGGTCGCGCTCGTCAAGGTTCAATTCGTGCACCACAATGGGTTGGTGGCGGTACTGTATTCGGTCCGACTCCACGCAGCTATGCTTACAAATTGCCTAAAAAAGTTCGTCGTCTGGCGATCAAATCGGCACTGTCATCCAAAGTGATTGAGAATGAAATCATCGTATTGGACGCTCTTACACTGAACGGACCTAAAACGAAAGAATTCGCAGCCATTTTGAATAACCTTAAAGCTGATCGTAAAGCATTGATTGTAGCTCCTAGCTATGATGACAATGTAGCACTGTCCGCTCGTAATATTCCTGGTGTGAAGTTTGTAGCCGCAGACGGCATTAATGTTCTTGATGTGCTCGGACACGACAAACTGATCATTACGAAGGAAGCAGTTCAGAAGGTAGAGGAGGTGCTCGCGTAATGAAGGATCCTCGTGATATTATCAAACGTCCGATTATCACCGAACGTACGGCTGGTATGATGAATGACTTGAAATATGTTTTCGAAGTTGATATTCGTTCCAATAAAGTCGAAGTTAAAAAAGCAATCGAAGCAATTTTTAACGTGAAAGTAAGTAACGTTAATACACTTCGTGTGCCTGCGAAACCAAAACGCTACGGTCGTCATTCCGGCTATACGAGCGAGTGGAAAAAAGCGTTCGTAACGCTGAGCAAAGACAGTAAGCCGCTTGAGTTTTTTGAAACAGTATAATTGAATCTGTAAAGTAAGGAGGGAAACTCAGTGCCAATTAAAAAGTATAAACCGACGTCCCCGGCCAGACGTGCAATGTCTGTATCTACTTTCGAGGAGATCACAACAAATCAGCCCGAGAAATCGTTGCTGGCACCTCTGAGCAAGCAAGCTGGACGTAATAACCAAGGTAAAATTACAGTTCGTCATCATGGCGGCGGACACAAACGTAAATACCGTATTATTGACTTCAAACGTAACAAAGATGGAATACCGGGCCGCGTTGCTACGATCGAATATGATCCAAACCGTACGTCCAACATCGCACTTATCCACTATGTGGATGGTGAAAAACGTTACATCATCGCTCCTAAAGGTCTGAAAGTAGGAGATGTAGTGGTATCCGGTCCGGACTCCGATATTAAAATCGGTAACTCCTTGCCATTGGAAAACATTCCAGTAGGTACGGTTATCCACAATATCGAATTGAAACCGGGTAAAGGTGGCCAACTTGTTCGTGCTGCTGGTACGGAAGCCCAACTTCTTGGTAAAGAAGAGAAGTATGTTACAATTCGTTTGACTTCTGGTGAAGTGCGTCGCATTCTGAAAGTTTGCCGTGCTACAATCGGATCTGTAGGTAACGAAGACCACGAACTTGTTAAGATCGGTAAAGCTGGTCGTAGTCGTTGGTTGGGACAACGCCCTGAAGTTCGCGGTGTTGTTATGAACCCTAACGATCACCCACACGGTGGTGGTGAAGGTCGCGCTCCAATCGGACGTAAATCTCCAATGTCTCCATGGGGTAAACCAACCCTTGGTTACAAGACACGTAAAAAAGGCAAAGCATCTGATAAGTACATCGTTCGTCGTCGTACTAAGTAATAAAACGTGCGCTTAAGTCGCACGTTAACATATTAAAGAACGACTACGTTTTAACGAAGGGAGGATTCACAAATGGGTCGCAGTCTCAAAAAAGGACCATTTATTGATGGTTACCTGTTGAAAAAAGTAGAGGTTTTGAACGAGTCTGACAAAAAAGTCGTGATCAAAACTTGGTCCCGTCGCTCTACGATTTTCCCGCAATTTATCGGACACACGTTTGGTGTATATGATGGTCGTAAACACGTGCCTGTATACGTAACGGAAGATATGGTTGGACACAAATTGGGCGAATTCGCTCCAACGCGTACGTACAAAGGCCATACGGATGACGATAAGAAAACAAGAAGATAATCAACACAGCGTAGTGTTTGAGAGGAGGTAACTCAATGGAAGCAAAAGCACATGCTAAATCCGTGCGGATTTCCGCTCGCAAAGTGAAACTTGTTATCGATTTGATTCGTGGCAAGCAGGTAGGTGAGGCGATTGCAATTCTTCGTCACACTCCGAAATCCGCTTCTCCAGTCGTTGAGAAATTGTTGAATTCTGCTATCGCGAACGCAGATCACAACTACTCTATGGACGTAAATAAATTGGTAGTGTCTGAGGTTTTTGTAAACCAAGGTCCTACAATGAAACGGTTCCGCCCGCGTGCAATGGGTCGTGCAAGCCGCATCAATAAACGCACCAGTCATATTACTCTGGTGGTATCTGAAAAATAAGGAGGGAAAACGTGTGGGCCAAAAGGTAAATCCCGTCGGACTCCGAATCGGTATTATCCGTGATTGGGAATCCAAATGGTATGCAGGCAAAGATTTCGGTGATCTTTTGCTGGAAGACGTTAAGATTCGTGAGCATCTGAAGAAAAGATTGAAAGACTCCGCTGTATCCCGTGTTGAAATCGAGAGAGCAGCTAACCGTGTCAACGTAACGATTCACACTGCGAAACCAGGTATGGTTATCGGTAAGGGTGGTTCCGAAGTTGAAAATCTGCGTAATGAAATCACTAAAATCGCAGGCGGTAAAAAGGTACACATCAATATCTCTGAAATTAAAAATCCTGAACTGGATGCAATTCTTGTTGCTGAAAGCATTGCACAACAATTGGAACGTCGTGTTTCTTTCCGTCGTGCGTTGAAACAAGCAATTCAAAGAACTATGCGTTCCGGTGCAAAAGGAATTAAAACTCAAGTAGGCGGACGTCTTGGCGGTGCCGAAATCGCTCGTTCCGAAGGATACAGCGAAGGAACTGTTCCACTGCATACACTTCGTGCTGACATCGACTACGGTACAGCAGAAGCTCATACTACTTATGGCCGTCTTGGCGTAAAAGTATGGATCTATCGTGGAGAGGTTCTTCCTCCAGCTAAGAAACAAGCTCCTCAGGAAGGAGGCAACTAATCATGTTGGTACCTAAACGCGTAAAACATCGTAAACAACAACGTGGTCACATGAAGGGTCGTGCAAAAGGCGGTACTACACTGAATTTTGGTGAGTACGGTTTGCAAGCTACTGAACCAGCATGGATCACTAACCGTCAAATCGAAGCTGCTCGTATTGCGATGACTCGTTACATCAAACGTGGTGGTAAGGTTTGGATTAAAATTTTCCCTGACAAACCAATTACTCAAAAGCCTCTTGAGGTTCGTATGGGTAGTGGTAAAGGTAACGTAGAAAAATGGGTTGCAGTAGTGAAACCAGGTAAGATCATGTTTGAACTTGCTGGTGTACCGGAAGAGATTGCTCGTGAAGCAATGCGTCTTGCCGCTCACAAACTGCCAATCAAAACTAAGTTTGTGAAACGTGAAGAATTGGGTGGTGAAGCAAATGAAGGCTAGTGAATTCCGCAACCTTACCACTGCTGAAATCGAACAAAAGATCTCTGGTTTTAAAGAAGAACTTTTCAACCTTCGTTTTCAACTCGCTACCGGTCAGCTTGATAACCCGACTCGGATCGGTGCTGTGCGTAAGGAAATTGCTCGTGCTAAAACTGTGATCCGTGAAAGAGAACTTGGGATTAGCTAAGATATTAGACCGGGTGGAAATTCCGCCTGTAATTAGGAAGGAGGCCAACAATGAGCGAACGTAATGCCCGTAAAGTATTAGTCGGTAAAGTAGTCAGCGACAAAATGGATAAAACGATTGTGATTGCTGTAGAAACTTACAAAAAACATGATCTCTACCATAAACGCATTAAAGTGACTAAAAAATTCAAAGCTCATGATGAAAACAACACTGCACAAATCGGTGATACTGTTAAAATCATGGAAACTCGTCCTTTGTCCAAAGACAAAAACTGGAGACTGGTCGAAATCGTTGAAAAAGCTGTTATAATCTAATGTAGTGTAGTTTTTCCGAAAGGAGGATAAATAAATGATTCAACCATTTACACGTTTGACTGTGGCTGACAATTCCGGCGCGAAGGAACTGATGTGTATCCGTGTGCTCGGTGGTACGGGACGTCGTACAGCTCAAATTGGTGACCTGATCGTTTGTTCCGTAAAACAAGCAACACCAGGCGGCGTTGTCAAAAAGGGTGATGTAGTAAGAGCGGTTGTCGTTCGTACTAAACGTTCTATCCGCCGTAAAGACGGTTCCTACATCGGATTTGATGAGAACGCAGCAGTGGTCGTTAAAGAAGACAAGAGCCCACGCGGTACTCGTATTTTCGGACCAGTTGCTCGCGAACTTCGTGATAAAGACTTCATGAAAATCGTTTCCTTGGCTCCGGAAGTGATCTAAATTCACCTTAAAATGTGCCCGTAGGAGGTGTACGAAATGCCAAAAGTGAAAAAAGTTCTGGAATCCCATAACAACAAGCTGCACGTCAAAAAAGACGACACTGTTCTGGTGATTACAGGTAAAGATAAAGGTAAAAAAGGTCGCGTTATCGCTGCTTATCCTCGTCAAAACCGTGTGCTTGTGGAAGGTGTTAACATGATTAAAAAACACCAAAAGCCTAATCAGCTGAATCCACAAGGCGGCATCATCGAGAAAGAAGCTCCGATTCACGTTTCCAACGTTATGCACATTGATCCGAAGAGCGGAAAAGTAACTCGTGTGGGTTACAAGGTTTTGGACAACGGAAAAAAAGTGCGTATTGCAAAACGTTCAGGCGAAGTGATCGACTAATTATTTTTTGAAGAAAGGAGGACTATGATTCATGGCAACAACAAGAATGAAAGAACGTTTCTTGAAAGAAATCACTCCTGCTTTGATGCAGAAGTTCAACTATACAACAGTGATGCAAGTGCCTAAAATCGAGAAAGTTGTAATCAACATGGGTGTTGGCGACGCAGTCCAAAACTCCAAAGTACTTGATTCGGCTCTTAACGACATGCAGCTGATCGCTGGTCAAAAACCAGTTATCACTCGCGCAAAAAAATCTATTGCAGGTTTTAAATTGCGTGAAAACATGCCGATCGGTGTAAAGGTAACACTTCGTGGCGAGCGTATGTATTATTTCTTGGACAAATTGTTCAACATCACACTCCCTCGCGTACGTGACTTCCATGGCGTATCAACAAAAGCTTTCGACGGACGTGGTAACTACACGCTTGGTTTGAAAGAACAGTTGATCTTCCCGGAAATCGAGTACGATCAAGTTGATAAAGTTCGTGGTATGGATATCGTTATCGTAACGACTGCCAAGACTGACGAAGAGTCCCGTGAGCTTCTGACTCAGCTGGGCATGCCTTTCGCGAAATAATGTTGGCATAACGTTTCGGGCGTCTGATTTAAAGACACCCTGTTCTCCGAAACTATTTAGGAGGTGTCAGGCTAAGTGGCAAAAACTTCAATGAAAGTCAAACAACAACGCGCACCAAAGTTTAAAGTTCGTGCTTATACTCGTTGCGAACGTTGTGGTCGTCCACATTCGGTGCTGCAAAAGTTTAAGATCTGCAGAATTTGCTTCCGTGAATTAGCTTATAAAGGCCAGATTCCTGGCGTGAAAAAAGCAAGCTGGTAAAAAGTCCTGTTTGGGAAGGAGGTTTATACACAATGACTATGTCTGATCCAATTGCAGATATGCTTACTCGTATTCGTAACGCGAACACTGTTCGCCACGAAACAGTAGAAATGCCTGCATCTACAATGAAAAAACAAATCGCCGACATCCTGAAACGTGAAGGATTCATTCGTGATGCGGAATTTGTTGAAGATAGCAAACAAGGGATCATCCGTATTTTCTTGAAATACGGTGCGAACAACGAGCGTGTTATCACAGGTTTGAAAAGAATCAGTAAACCAGGTCTTCGCGTTTACACGAAGAGCAATGAGATTCCACGCGTACTGGGTGGACTCGGGATCGCAATCATTTCAACATCCAAAGGTATCATGACCGACAAAGAAGCACGTCAGTCCAAAGCCGGCGGAGAAGTGGTTTGCTACGTTTGGTAATTTAACGTTTAAAAGATAGGAGGTGCAACAGATATGTCCCGTATTGGTCGTAAACCAATCACAGTACCAAGTGGTGTTGACGTGACTTTGAACAACACAGTGATCACAGTTAAAGGTCCTAAAGGAACATTGACTCGTGAGCTTCATAAAGACATGTCCGTTACTGTGGAAAATAATGAAATTAATGTAGTTCGTCCTTCGGACAACAAACTTCACCGCTCTTTGCATGGAACAACCCGCAGCGTTGTTAATAACATGGTAAGTGGTGTAACTGAAGGCTTTTCAAAATCTCTGGAGCTGGTTGGGGTCGGATATCGTGCAAGCAAATCCGGAGATAAAATCGTTCTGAACGTTGGATACTCTCATCCGGTTGAAATTTCACCGGAAGCGGGCATCGAGTTCGAAGTTCCTTCGAACACTAAAATCATCGTCCACGGAATTGATAAAGAGCGTGTAGGTGCCTATGCTGCTAAAATCCGTTCTGTTCGTGAACCTGAACCGTACAAAGGTAAAGGGATTAAATACGAAGGCGAGCGCATCATCCGTAAAGAAGGTAAAGCCGGTAAGAAGAAATAAGTTTCTTACCGACTTTTGTGCGGTCTTTCTACTGGAAAGACTTGTACTTCTTTTTTACCCAGTGCGTCTTAGTATAAAGTTTTAAAAGGCAAACTGAAGGGAGTGAAAACTTGAGATGATTACAAAACAAGATAAAAATAAAGCGCGTGTCAGAAGACATCTGCGTGTACGTAAGAAAATCGAAGGTACGGCTGTACGTCCTCGTTTGAACGTATTCCGCTCTTCCAAGCATATCTACGCACAACTGATTGATGATGTTGCTGGTGTAACATTGGTTTCTGCATCCACTATGGATAAAGAGCTGAGCAGCGAAATCAAAAACGGTGGTAGTGTAGAAGCAGCTCGTAAGGTTGGCGAACTCGTTGCTAAACGTGCGAAAGAAAAAGGCCATGCTAACATCGTATTTGATCGTGGTGGATACTTGTATCATGGACGGATTCAAGCTTTGGCTGATGCAGCTCGCGAAGCAGGCCTTGAATTCTAAGACATTTCTCAAAAGGAGGTTAACGACTTGCGTGTAGATCCGAATACTTTGGAACTGACTGAAAGAGTAGTAAATATTAATCGTGTAGCTAAAGTTGTCAAAGGCGGACGCCGTTTTAGCTTCAGTGCTCTGGTAGTAGTGGGCGACGGCAACGGCTGGGTAGGCGCTGGAATCGGTAAAGCGGGCGAAGTACCTGATGCGATTCGCAAAGGTATTGAAGATGCTAAGAAAAACCTGGTTCACGTTCCACTCGTAGGCACAACAATTCCTCACCTTGTTACAGGTAAGTTCGGTGCTGGCCGGGTTCTGTTGAAACCGGCATCGGAAGGTACTGGGGTTATCGCTGGTGGTCCAGTTCGTGCTGTTCTGGAACTTGCTGGTGTAGGTGATATCTTGACAAAATCTTTGGGTTCTTCGAATTCCATGAATATGGTCAATGCGACTTTGGAAGGTTTGTCCCGCTTGAAACGCGCTGAAGATGTTGCTAAATTGCGCGGCAAATCCATCGAAGAGCTGCTGGGCTAAGGAGGGAATATCATGGCGAAATTAGAAATCACCCTCGTTCGTTCGTTGATCGGCCGTCCTGGTACTCAGAGAACGACTGTTAAAACGCTCGGCTTGCGTAAAATCAACCATAAAGTAGTTCAACCCGACAATGCAGCGATTCGCGGGATGATTAATCAAGTTAGCCATTTGGTTTCTGTTAAAGAAATCGAGGCTTAAGAAATAAAGTATTTTAACAATAATCAAGGAGGTGCAACGAACGATGAAGTTACATGAGCTTTCCCCAGCTCCAGGCTCCCGCAAAGAACGTAAACGTTTGGGTCGTGGTCCTAGTAGCGGTACGGGTAAAACTTCTGGTCGTGGTCATAAGGGTCAAAACGCTCGTTCCGGCGGTGGTGTACGTCCGGGCTTCGAGGGTGGTCAAAACCCACTGTATCGTCGCTTGCCTAAACGCGGTTTCGTAAATCCTACTCGTAAAGAGTATGCGGTTTTGAATATCGAAGATTTGAACAGTTTTGCAGCGGGTACAGAAGTAAGCCCTGAGTTTTTGCTGAACAATGGTATTGTGAAGAACGCGAAATCCGGAATTAAAATTCTGGGTAACGGTGAAATCACTGTGAAATTGACAGTTAAAGCGAACAAGTTCTCTCAATCTGCGGTAGAGAAAATTGAAGCTGCCGGCGGTAAAACCGAGGTGATCTAATGTTCAAGACCCTGAAAAATATATGGCGGGTTGAGGATCTTAGAACCCGAATCCTGTTTACCCTGTTTATACTCTTTGTATATCGTATTGGCTCCTTCGTGCCGGTTCCCGGTGTGAATAAGCAAGTCTTTACTTCTCAGGATCAGGCAGGAAGCGAGTTGTTTGGACTCCTTAACACCTTCTCAGGGGGCGCATTGTATCAGTTTTCGATCTTCGCCCTCGGGATTATGCCATATATTACAGCGTCCATCATTGTACAGTTGCTGTCAATGGACGTGATTCCGAAACTTGCGGAATGGGCTAAACAAGGAGAGCATGGTAAAAAGAAATTGGCTCAAATTACACGGTATGGTACTGTAATACTAGGCTTAATCCAAGCATTCGGAACGTCGATTGGTTTCAATCGACTGTACGGTGCAGCGATGATTCCAGGTGCTACTTTTGCCGATTATCTGGTTATTGCCATTGTGCTTACAGCAGGGACTACGTTCCTTATGTGGCTCGGTGAGCAAATTACCGAAAAGGGAATCGGTAATGGTATCTCTATTGTAATCTTTGCAGGGATCGCGGCAGGTATTCCAAGACATATTCGGACGATTGTAGAATCTCAGTTTATTCAAGCAGATCAGCTGTTTATGAATATCCTGAAGGCAATTATCATTGCCTTGGTGGTTGTTCTGATTATTGTGGGTGTTATCTACATCCAACAAGGTATTCGGAAAATTCCAGTACAATACGCAAAACGTGTAGTTGGCAACAAGATGTACGGTGGCCAGAATACGCATATTCCGATGAAAATAAATGCGGCAGGCGTTATTCCGGTAATCTTTGCGGTATCATTGCTGCAATTCCCGACAATTATTGCGAGTTTCTGGGCAGATCATGCTTGGGCTAAGTGGATTACCACTTACTTGTATTATGACAAGCCGCTGGGCATGGTTTTGTATGTCGTAATGATTATCGGTTTCACATTCTTCTATACCTTTGTACAGATGAATCCGCAGCAAATGGCCGACAACATGAAGAAAAACGGCGGTTATATCCCGGGTATTCGCCCAGGTAAAGCTACGGAGAAATACTTGACACGAGTAATGTCACGTTTGACAATGACAGGAGCTTTGTTCCTGGCAGTCATATCCGTTTTGCCGGTATTCTTCGGTTCGCTTTCGGGCTTGCCTCGTTCCGTGCAAATTGGCGGTACTTCATTGCTCATCATTATTGGTGTAGCATTGGATACGATGAAGCAAATCGAAAGCCAACTGATCAAACGCCATTACAAAGGCTTCATCAACAAATAGGCAATAGGTACCGGCATAGGATGTTCGCATGCTTACCGGCACCTTTTGTGCTGTTTCTTGTGTAGGGGTCGTCTTGAGGAGTGACAGATTGTGAATATTTTGATCATGGGCCCTCCGGGGGCTGGTAAAGGTACACAAGCAGATGTCATTGTGAAGGAGTTCGGCATTCCTCATATCTCGACAGGTGATGCGTTTCGCCTAGCGATGAAACAGGGAACACCTATTGGCATTAAAGCCAAAGAGTATATTGACAAGGGTGAACTTGTTCCGGATGATGTAACAATCGGTATCGTTGAAGAACGACTACAGCAGCCGGATTGCAAGAAAGGTTTCTTGCTAGACGGTTTTCCAAGAACTTTAGCTCAAGCTGAAGCCTTGGATCAAATTTTGGGTCGTTTGAACACGAAGCTGGATGATGTCATCAACCTGAAAGTGGATCGTGACAACTTGTTGGCACGAATCACAGGACGGCGAGTTTGTAAAAGCTGCGGAGCTAGCTATCATATTGTCTTTAATCCTCCTAAGGTTGAAGGCATTTGCGATAAAGACGGTGGTGAACTCTATCAGCGTCCTGACGATAACGAAGATAGCGTAAGAACACGACTTGACGAATATAGTAATAAAACAGCACCACTCCTCACGTTTTATGAGAACCAGAATCTTCTGCGTCATATTGACGGAGAACAGGATATTGATGTGGTTTCCCAAAATATCGTGTCCTTGTTGCGGGGTTAGCTGTAATGATCATTTGCAAGTCGGGGACGGAATCAAGCTTTATGAGGAAAGCTAGGAAAATGAATTCGGCAACGAGTCATTTCTTAGCAGGACACATCGAGCCCGGTATTACGACCGGTGAACTTGATCATTTAGCTGATCGGTATATTCGCAGTCAGGGAGCTGTGCCGTCTTTTAAAGGTTATAACGGTTTTCCTGCTAGCATTTGCGCTTCAGTCAACGAACAACTGGTGCACGGATTTCCCGGCAAACGCAAGTTAAACAAAGGCGATGTCCTTACTAAAACTCGCCAGTTTACAATGTCGCATGCCATTCGGCAATATATTGAGAATCCAAACCGTGGTATTTCCGAGCAGGGACCGAGGCTGAAAACCGGCATTGTGCTGGCTATTGAATCAATGATTCCAATAGGTACTCACCTTGTAGGGACGCTAGAAGACAACTGGACGGTCGTTACGATGAACGTAATCTCTTGTGCTCCTTATGAGCAATTGGTGACGGACGAAGCGGACGACATGGACATTTTCACGAAACTGAGTGCGTAGGTGATTGGAATGAATCAGCAAGGAAACCTGCAAATCGGTCAGCTGGTGAAGATTCTGAAAGGCAGAGGTGCCGGACAGATTGCGGTTGTCGTTTCAATAGCAGATAGCAGGTTTGTGTATATTGCGGATGGGGATAAACGAAAGTTTGATCAAGCGAAGAAGAAAAATGTTCTTCATTTGGTGCCTCAGCCAAAGATTAGTAGCGAGATTGTAAATAGTTTAAACGAAAGCGGTCGGGTGACGAACGGAAAACTGCGGCATGCAGTGAAAACTTTCCTGGACTCGTCCGAATACCAAGCTGAAGAGAAAGGAGACTGACTTTGGCCAAAGAAGATGTCATTGAGGTTGAAGGTACGGTAATCGAGCCACTGCCGAACGCTACGTTCAAGGTAGAGCTGGAGAACGGTCATCAAATTCTTGCTCATGTTTCCGGAAAGCTGCGGATGCACTTTATCCGTATTTTGACAGGCGACAAGGTGGTTGTACAGTTATCGCCTTACGATTTAACCAAAGGCCGTATAACGTACCGCAAGTAATTCATGCAGGTTTTTATTAAACGTATGTCATTAAAAAAAACTTGTTTTGCTCGGCAAAACGATGTGAATGTTCACGAAGCGAGTTTTACCAGGGTAAAGCTTGGAGGAGGTAATCAACATGAAGGTAAGACCTTCTGTAAAACCTATTTGCGAGAAATGCAAAGTCATTCGCCGCAAAGGGAATGTAATGGTTATTTGCGAAAATCCGAAACACAAACAAAAACAAGGTTAATAGAAGGGGGTGTAGCGTAAAATGGCTCGTATAGCTGGTGTGGATTTGCCACGTGACAAACGCGTTGAGATCGCCTTGACTTACATTTTCGGAATCGGTAAGACGACTTCTCAGAAAATTTTGAAGGAAACAGGCATCAGTGCAAACACGCGTGTTCGTGATTTGACTGAAGATGAAGTGAGCAAATTACGTGAAACGATCGACAAAGAAGTTAAAGTAGAAGGCGATCTGCGTCGTGAAATTTCCTTGAATATTAAACGTCTGACTGAGATTGGCTGCTACCGTGGTGTTCGTCACCGTCGTGGATTGCCTGTTCGCGGACAACGTACTAAAACTAATGCTCGTACCCGTAAAGGTCCTCGTCGGACTGTAGCGAACAAGAAGAAATAAGAAGGGAGGATAACATTCAATGGCTAAACCGAAAAAAGTTGTACGCACAAAACGCCGTGACCGTAAAAATATCGAGAGTGGCGTGGCACACATCCGTTCCACGTTCAACAACACGATCGTTACGATCACAGATCCACACGGTAACGCAATCTCTTGGGCCAGCTCAGGCGGCATGGGATTCCGTGGTTCCCGTAAATCTACTCCATTCGCAGCGCAAATGGCCGCAGAAACTGCTGCTAAAGCTGCTATGGAACACGGCATGAAGACAGTCGAAGTCATGGTTAAAGGACCTGGTGCAGGTCGCGAAGCAGCAATCCGCTCTTTGCAAGCTGCTGGTCTGGAAGTTAACCTGATCAAAGACGTAACTCCGGTACCTCATAACGGATGCCGTCCTCCAAAACGTCGTCGCGTCTAATGAGATTTCTCCTCTGCGTGTAGTATAGATCCGGCACAAACTGCCAAGAATGGATGTTTAGGTATACTGCATGATAGACTATGGATAAGGTGAATGTTTCATATAGGAGCGACGTTTTGAAGGAGGGATATTGCAGTGATAGAAATCGAAAAGCCGAAAATTGAGACGGTTGACGTCAATGATGATGGCACCTATGGAAAATTCGTAGTAGAACCGCTGGAACGCGGATACGGTACGACGCTTGGGAACTCGCTTCGCCGTATTCTGTTATCCTCGTTACCGGGGGCAGCAGTCACATCGGTTCAGATCGATGGGGTTCTGCACGAGTTTGCAACGGTTCCCGGTGTGAAGGAAGACGTAACGGAGATCATTCTGAACTTGAAAGCTTTATCGCTTAAAATCCACTCAGATGAAGAGAAAGTACTCGAAATCGATGCGGAAGGCGAAGGAGTTGTAACGGCAGGTGATATCCGTGCGGATAGTGATGTGGAAATTCTTAATCCGGATCTTCACATTGCAACGCTCGGACCGGGTTCGAGACTTCACATGCGTATTTTTGCCAATCGCGGTCGCGGTTACGTTAAGCAGGATCGGAATAAACGTGATGACCAGCCGATCGGCGTCATTCCCGTCGACTCCATCTACACTCCGATTGCACGCGTGAACTACGGCGTAGAAAATACGCGTGTCGGCCAGGTTACGAATTATGACAAGCTGACACTTGAGGTTTGGACTGACGGAACTATTCGTCCTGAAGAAGCTGTGAGCCTTGGAGCCAAAATTTTGACCGAGCATGTGATGCTATTCGTGGGTCTCACGGATGAAGCAAAAGATGCAGAAATTATGGTCGAAAAAGAAGAAGACAAAAAAGAAAAAGTTCTTGAAATGACGATCGAAGAGCTGGATCTCTCCGTCCGTTCCTATAACTGCCTTAAGCGCGCTGGTATCAATACGGTACAAGAACTCACGACTAAATCTGAAGAAGATATGATGAAGGTCCGTAACTTGGGTCGCAAATCTTTGGAAGAAGTACAAGAGAAGCTCGAGGAACTTGGTTTAGGACTTCGTACGGAAGAATAGCACAGCAACGTTTTTGTGAAGGAGGGGAAACTACATGGCATACCAAAAATTGGGCCGTAATTCTAGTGCCCGTAAAGCTTTGTTTCGTGATTTGGTAACCGATCTGTTCTTGTATGAGCGTATCCAAACTACTGAGGCTAAAGCGAAAGAAGTTCGTTCTATTGCTGAAAAACTGATCACCAAAGCGAAAAAAGGAGATCTGCACGCACGTCGTCAAGTGGCTGCGTTCGTTCGCCGTGAAACTTTGGATGGTGAGCAGGATGCAATCCAAAAGCTGTTTAGCGAATTGGCTACACGTTACAATGAGCGTCCAGGTGGATACACTCGTATCCTGAAACTGGGACCTCGTCGTGGCGACGCCGCTCCAATGGTATATCTGGAATTGGTTGACCGCGCGTAAACAGGCGAAGATGAGGGAAGGGTGGACAGAATCGGCTTGATTCTGAACAACCCTTTTTTTCTCTTGGAGGAGTCCTTGAGGGGCTTCTCCTTTGTTATGTTCGGTTATTTCCTGTAAGACCAGAGAATACCCCTACAAAGGTGTGAGAAGCATGCGGAACTTGTGCATGAAGGTGAACTATGATGGAACCCACTATGATGGCTTTCAGACGCAGCCTAGTGGCAACACTATTCAGGACTGCCTTGAAAATGCTATATACTCATTGACGGGCGAACGTCTGAAAATTACGGGCTCAGGACGGACAGATGCAGGTGTGCATGCATACGGGCAGGTATTCAATTTTCATACTGAATCGCCGATTCCGATACATCGCTGGTGTCTGGCACTTAATGCCTGGCTGCCTCGTGATATCATCGTTACGGATGCGAGAGAGGTGCCACTGTCCTTTCATGCACGCCGCATGGCGAAGCGGAAGACGTATCGGTACAGTATTAATGCGAACCGGTTTCCAGACATCTTTCACCGTCGTACACAGGCCCATCATCCAACGAGTCTGGATGTAAGAGCGATGGAAAAGGGGTTGGCTCATTTAGTGGGCACCTTTGACTATACTTCGTTCGCATCTCGACGTTCCCAAAAGACGAACCATGTTCGCACTATTTACGAAGCCTATATAACGGTAGACCATTCCTTTTCGCGTCCAGGGTCGGATGATCAGGGAATTATTCATACGTATATTACAGGTAGCGGATTTTTGCAGCACATGGTTCGGATTATAATGGGGACTTTGCTGGAAGTGGGAGAAGGCAAAAAATCGCCGGATGATATTCCTTCCATTTTGGAAGCAAAAAACCGTTCAAAGGCCGGACCTACTGCCGTTGGACACGCTTTAACGCTCTGGAATGTAGAGTACGAAGAAAACATCAAAAAACATTGATTTTTCCCTTGCAGAATTGATGGTTATCCTGTAATATAAAAGTTGTGTTTTCTTAATGGCTTTCCCACAGCCCCAATTAAGATAATCACCTTATAGCAACATCTAATCCATCAATAATGCAGCAACTTAACGAACGAAGATAAATGATGATTTCTGTTAACGAACTTAAGGAGGATACTTTTCATGCGTACTACGTATATGGCGAAGCCAAATGAAGTTGAGCGCAACTGGCACATCATTGATGCCGAAGGCAAAACGCTCGGCCGTCTGGCAAGCGAAGCGGCTGCGTTGATTCGCGGCAAACACAAGCCACAGTTTACACCACATGTGGACACAGGTGATTTTGTTGTTGTAATCAATGCGGAGAAAATCGTATTGACCGGTAAAAAAATGGAGAACAAGAAATACTATCGTCACTCCCTGCACCCAGGTGGTCTGAAAGTAACAGTTGCACAAGATATGGTTAAGAACAAACCTGAACGTATGTTGGAATTGGCTGTTCACGGTATGCTTCCTAAAACTCGTCAAGGCGACAAAATGAAGCTGAGACTTAAAGCTTACAGAGGTACAGAGCATCCACATGCAGCACAAAAACCTGAAGTTTACGAACTTCGCGGATAATTAAAAGGGAGGACAGTTTCATGGCACAAGTACAATACTATGGGACAGGTCGTCGTAAACATTCGGTAGCTCGTGTTCGTCTCGTACCGGGTGAAGGACGCATTGTCATCAATAAGCGTGATATTAATGAATATTTCGGTTTGGAAACTCTCAAACTGATCGTAAAACAACCACTGAATCTGACAGAAACACTTGGCAGCTATGACGTACTCGTTATCGCTCATGGTGGTGGTATTTCTGGTCAAGCAGGCGCAATCCGCCACGGTATTTCCCGTGCTCTGTTGAAAGCAGACCCAGAATTCCGTCCAGCTTTGAAAAAAGCAGGATTCTTGACTCGTGACCCACGTATGAAAGAACGTAAAAAGTACGGTCTCAAAGCCGCTCGTCGTGCACCACAGTTCTCGAAACGTTAATATTTCGAATACAGAAGAACCTTTTCCTTATGGAAAGGGTTCTTTTTTATTTAGATTATTTGCTGCTCATTAACCATATGTGGATAAATGGATCTGCACTAGAGTTTTATGGCTTCATCTGCTCTGCGATACATAAATAAGCGCATATACTGTCTGGAATACGTAAGTTATCCACGATGTTACTAAAGTAGGTATAGTTATGCACAAATATAGTTTGCTATTTTAACACGGTTTATCCTGTAATGTTCACAACCTGTGACTAATTAAAAAGATTAGAGAATTTTTTTTGTTTTCCCAATTTGATAAAAGCTTATATATCTTCTGGTTGAGCAATGGCTATTCTATCCTGTGTAGCTTTTTTGGTGACGTCCAGGATACAGCAAGGGATACATCGTTTAGCTTATGCGTACTAGCTGTAAAGCAATCTCTAGCCTACTACTGCCCATCTCCTCGGCTACCGTATTGCAGCGATGATGAGGAGTTTTTCTAACCATTGAGAACGAGCCTATAATAGGGCTCCAGTTACGTTAAGGGCTTATTTGTGCCCCAATGTATTAATTCCTCTTCAAGGGCTGCTGTGAGCGCTATAGGAGTGGATAGAGGCTTATTAGCGATTTGGGTGCCATTTCTTTTTAATATTCCTTAATAAAAGTACGATTAGTGTCAGAGCTGGTTTACCTTGAGCTGATGCCGGCCACGTACGCTTCATCTTTGAATGAAAATGGAAATAAGATGTTCGATCCCTAAATATATCTCCTCGTACAAATTCAAGGATAATCATGGATCTATGGAACGACGCTTTTATCCTCAGCTATTTTCATCTGATCATAATAATCAAATCTAGTCAGGAATACGATGGCAACCGCGTAGCGGATATATCTTTGGCACTGGTGGAGTAGAGAAAGCATCTTCATTGACCTAAAATATTTACGTCCAGGCATACCCTCTGCTATAAATAGTTACTTTTAGTTATGAAGCAACCTAAGGACAATTTTCAAACGTATGATATAAGAATATTTTATATAAAGCCAATGAACTTGATTGGATATGCAGGAGAGCGTTAAAGAATGCTGACAGAACAACGTTCCTGCATCATGCGAGAGAATAAATGTTTACAGTATGACGATTTTGCTTGGATTGACAATGGATATAAAAGTTTTATACTGTACTTAATCTTATTAGTTTAGTCGGCTTTGAAGCATCACTTATTTATTAATCTTCATATGGAGGCGCATTGATAATGAATTTATTGGAGAAAGAAGCGTTGATTAGAGTCAAGGCAAGTGAACTGGAAGAGGCTACGCCTGAAGACATTATCAAGTATGCAGTTCATGCATTTCCCAACCTTACCTTTGCTTGTAGCTTCGGAGCAGAAGATGTAGTACTAGTAGATATGCTTCAAAGAATTAGCCCTTCTACCGATATTTTTTATTTAGATACCGACTTTCATTTTCAAGAAACTTACGATACGCGAGATCAGATGAAAGTTAGATACAATTTGGATTTTGTTAGAGTTTCTCCCTTAATGACTCCAGAAGAGCAAGCTGCGGAGCATGGAGAGGAGCTGTGGAAATCAAATCCTAATGCATGCTGTGGTATCCGCAAGGTTGAGCCGCTGACACGCATTCTGTCTCAATACGATGCATGGATTACCGGTATCCGTCGCGATCAGGCTCCTACGCGTGCGAATGCAAAAAAGGTAGAGTATGATGAAAAGTTTGGCCTCGTTAAATTTAACCCCTTGGCGAGCTGGACTTCCGAGGACGTATGGAACTATATTCGCACTCATGAAGTATTGTATAATCCATTGCATGACCGTAATTTCCCCAGTATTGGCTGTGAGCAATGCACACGTGAAGTCCTGCCAGGTGAAGATCCACGTGCTGGTCGTTGGTCAGGGAATGAGAAAACGGAGTGTGGGCTCCATCAATAAAATGGTATATAGGTAGCGCTGAGACTTTATTTATGATATAGAAAGGAAGTGCATTATGACTGCAATTCTTCCGCATGGCGGAACGCTCGTTGACAGAAATATTACAGGACCGGAGCAAGAAGCACTCTTGCAGGCTGCAGGTGAATTGTTTCCTATCCCTGTAAACCCATGGACGATTTCTGATCTGGATTTGATTGGAATAGGTGCCTTCTCTCCATTGACGGGATTTATGAATGAGTCGGATTATCGTTCGGTGGTAACGGATATGCGTCTTGCGGATGGTACAGTCTGGAGTATTCCCATTACTCTTGCAGTAGTAGAAACCATAGCCAGTGAACTGAAACTAGGTCAACAGGTGGCTTTGGTGGGGGAAACAGATGGTATCATCTATGCTGTACTTGATATTGAGAGTATTTATCAGGTTGACCAGGCAGAGGAAGCCAGATGTGTATTCAAGACGGATGACCCGGCCCATCCTGGCGTAAACAAATTGTTAGATCGACCTGCTACCTATGTAGGTGGAACAGTGCAAGTGCTGAATCGACCCGAACCTACACAATTTAGCGAATTTTATTACACGCCAGCACAGACACGTAGCCTTTTTGCTGAAAAGGGATGGAAGACAGTGGTCGGTTTTCAAACACGAAATCCGGTACACCGGGCACATGAGTACATCCAAAAAAGCGCGATGGAAATTGTAGATGCTTTATTTCTAAATCCGCTCGTTGGAGAGACCAAGTCAGATGACGTTCCAGCAAATGTGCGTATGAAGAGCTATCTGGTGTTGCTGGACAACTATTATCCGGCTGATCGAGCCTTACTGGGGGTCTTTCCTGCCGCCATGCGATACGCTGGTCCTAGAGAGGCCATTTTCCATGCTATTGTGCGAAAGAACTTTGGTTGCACCCATTTTATTGTCGGAAGAGATCATGCCGGTGTAGGGGATTATTACGGTACCTATGAAGCGCAGGAAATTTTCAAGCACTTTACACCTGAAGAGCTGGGGATTACCCCGTTGTTTTTTGAACACAGCTTTTACTGCACCCAATGTGGAAATATGGCCTCAAGCAAAACATGTCCACATCCTAAGGAGCACCATTTGACGCTTTCCGGCACCAAAGTGAGGGAATTGTTGCGCTCCGGGGTTTGTCCGCCACCTGAATTTACACGACCTGAGGTCGCTCAAGTGCTGATTGAAGGTATGAAAGAATATGTTCATGCCTGAGTTGTACTAACTACACGCCTCGTCCCATATAGATTATTAGTATCTGTATAGGACGGAGGCGTTTTGTTATGCAAAAAAACAATCGTAAAAAAGAGGTCACACTGTGGATTCGCTATCGGACGCTGCAAAAAGTGCTGGTAGGCTGTTGTCTCGCTGTTCTATTTATCATGCTGACATTGTATGAGATACCTGCTTCGAGAGCGTGGATTCATTGGAGTCTACCGCTTACTGGTAAGGTAATTGCTATAGATGCCGGACACGGAGGGCCTGATGGAGGAGCGGTTAGCAAAGAGGGGGCCATTGAAAAGGATATTAATTTGGCGATCGCTTTTTATTTGCGGGATTATTTGCAGCAAGCAGGAGCTGTTGTCGTCATGACACGTGAGGATGATCGTGATCTGGCGCAGCAAGAAACAAAAGGCTACTCCAGAAGAAAAACGGAGGATTTAAAGCAACGGGTACGTATGATTGAGGAGCAGAAAGCGGACCTCTTTTTAAGTATTCATATGAACAGTATCCCGTCGAGCCGTTGGAGTGGAGCCCAGACCTTTTTCGTACCTAATCATGCAGATAACGAGAATTTGGCGTCCTTAATTCAGGAAGAAATCAAGCGCAACTTGGAAAATACGGACAGAGTGGCTAAGACCGTAAACACGGTCTATTTATTAAAAGCACTCAAAATGCCGGCAGCTCTTGTAGAAGTCGGATTTTTGTCCCATCCAGAGGAAGCCAGACGACTGAGTGACGAGAACTATCAAAGACAAGTGGCTGCATCCATATATAAAGGGATTTTGCGTTACAGTGCCGGGGAAAAGGGAACCTCATCAGCACCTGAAGTCAGATAGTGGTATACTGTAAGTGTTTACCACTACGTAAATCACTAAAGCAGAGGTGCTGATTATTCATGCAATCGAGAGAGCAAGTTATAGAGCTACTTCAGCAAGTGCGAGAGCCTCAAACGGGACGCCGTTTGGTTGATCTCCATTTTATTCGGGATGTGGTTGTTAAAGAGGATCGGGTATCATTGACTGCTATTGCCCTGGATAGCCAGGAAGAGACGCGGACAGAACTGGATCGGGAAATCCGGCAGACGTTAGAAAAGGCAGGATTAAGTCACGTCCATATTCGTATTCGTGAGGCATCTGAGTCTGAAAAGTCAGCTATTCAAAATGGAGAGGATACCGAGGAGGTAGCTGATCCGGTATTGACCAAAGGACATGCTGTCGGTATGGAAGAACATGAGCTACTTAACCCAGCATCTGGCGTACGATTTATTGCCATTGCAAGCGGAAAAGGTGGTGTCGGGAAATCGACAGTAGCTGTGAATTTGGCTGCAGCTCTAGCCAGACAGGGTAAGCGAGTGGGATTAATTGATGCTGATATCTATGGATTCAGTGTGCCGGATATGATCGGGGTAGAGGATGTACCTTCTGTCGAAGATGGTATCATTCAGCCAGTGGAACGATTTGGTATCAAGATCATGTCCATGGGCTTCTTTGTTAGAGAAAACAATCCGGTTATTTGGAGAGGTCCCATGCTGGGAAGAATGCTTAGACAGTTTTTTAGTGATGTCGAATGGGGCAAGCTGGATTATATGATACTTGATTTACCGCCAGGTACTGGTGATGTAGCGCTTGACGTACATCAAATGATCCCGCAGAGTGAAGAAATCATTGTCACTACTCCGCATGCGACGGCAGCTTTTGTAGCTGCACGTGCAGGGGCAATGGCCCTTCAAACGGATCATAAGGTCATAGGCGTGGTGGAGAACATGTCCTATTATGTGTCCTCCACGGGAGAAAAAGACTATGTTTTTGGACGGGGAGGCGGGGCGATGTTGGCAGATAACCTTCATACGAAACTTTTGGCACAAATTCCGCTGGGTATCCCAGATAATCATCCGTCAGAAGCTGATTTTTCTCCATCCGTATATAAATCGGAGTCGGCGACAGGAGCTATTTATGATGATATAGCCGCCCAAATTACGAGGTTGCATATGGAATCTAAATAATAAAAAAGGCTGGTTGTTGAGGGACTGACCCCTTAACGTGAGACAAATCAAAACACCTTCAAGAGAATGCAACCATGTCGTAAGATATGGAGACAACCTTGGAGGTGTTTTTTCGTTGGCAACAAGAGTCAGTTATCCATTAGAAGTTAAAATGAAGGCGATTGAAATGAGAATGGCTGGTATACCGGTCAAAGAAATCATGGAGCAATTAAACATACGAAACAAGACACAAGTGGAAACTTGGATGAGATGGTACCGTAATGGCGAGCAGAACCGTTTAGAGCAGCCTGTAGGCAAACAATACAGCTACGGCAAAGGGCCCGAATACACTTCGGAATTAGAGAAGGTCCAGGCTGAGAACAGGTTTTTGAGACAACAACTAGAGTTGCTAAAAAAGTACAGCGTAATGGAGAGGAGGTATCGTCAAAGATCGTAATGGAGTGGATAGAGTCGATCCGAGGGGAAGTGAGTGTGAAGCAAGCTTGTGCATGGATAGGAATCTCTCGCGCCACGTACTATCGCTGGAAGGCGGAGTATGCGAGCAAACTTGAGGATCACTTGGTAGAGAAAATCCGTGAACTCTGTATCCAGCATAAATATCGTTATGGATACCGGAAAATCACCGCCTTGCTTCGGAGGGAGTATGCGGTAAACCACAAACGCGTGCAACGGATTATGCAGCGTGAAGGGCTGCAATGTCGTGTCAAAGCGAAGAAACGGAAACCTACTGGGCAACCCATTCATATCGCGGAGCATCTACTAAAGCGACAGTTTGAAGCAGATACGCCTATGCAAAAACTTGTAACGGACATTACGTATTTGCCATTTGGAGGAAGAATGTTGTATCTGTCGAGTATTTTAGACTTGTTTAACGGAGAGATTGTGGCATACAGTATAGCTGACAAGCAGGACACCGCCTTTGTGCTCGATACCCTTCGTCAGTTGCCATCTCTACCAGGTGCAATACTTCATAGCGATCAAGGCAGCGTCTACACATCCTTGGCCTACCAGGAAGCGGTAAAAGGAAAAGGCATTACCATGAGCATGTCCCGTAAGGGAACGCCTGCTGATAATGCCCCCATCGAATCGTTTCATTCCACACTAAAGTCTGAAACGTTCTATCTCGAAAGTTTAACCTGTACGACGACGGCAATCGTCGAGCAGACCGTTCGAGAGTACATCCTTTACTATAACTCAATTCGCATTCAAACAAAACTAAACAACCAGTCGCCGGTTCATTTCCGACAACTGGCTGCTTAAACTTGGAAGGTGTTTTGATCCCTGTCTCACAAACGGGGGTCAGTCCCTTGAACCAGCCTTTTTTTTACTGCCCTCCTCCTTGCCCTCCTTCACTACCGCCTTGTTCTCCTTCACCCCCACCACCATCTTGTTTTTGATCCCCAGAGCCACCTTGCTCTCCGCCTTTTTTCTCAACCTTAGGTTGAAGTTCTTCTTGAACGACAGTTTTGAGTAAATTCATGACCTCAAGCCGAAAAATCGGATTCTGCATAGCATCATGCATGACTGTCATAGATTGTTTGCGATATTCGGGGGTTTTAGTTAAGTCCATGTACATCTTGGTTAGTTCTGGCGATTTTAGCATCGCTTCAATTGATTTTTGGTAAGAAGGGTCTTTTATAAGCTGCATATGAAGCTGTTTGCTTTGACTGTTGATGGCTTTGGCAAATTCTCCGGCAAAACGCGGATCAGTCATAATTTTCTCGATTTCTTTTTTATATTCAGGTGAGATTAGAGTATCTTTTACTGCGATTTTCATCTGTTCAGCGGATTGCGTGGGCATAAGCATTTTTATTCCCATGCTGCCCCCAGCTCCACCTCCTCCACCACTTTGACCGGATTGTCCCTCTTTTTCCCCGATTAAAGCTTCTTCTACGGCTTTTTTTCCATCATCACTTTTCAAGATATCGACAACCATCGTTTTCATCTCTTTATAACTGGTCTGGGGAGGTGCAGAACCCTGATCCGAGCCGCAGCCGCTCAGTGCAACGCCCAGCACGCATACCATGCTAACAAATCGCAAACGAGTCCAATTCATGGCCGTATTCCTCCTTTATCATGAATGTGGATAGTATGCGGATGATTGGGGAGAAATATGTCGAGTTGTTTTTGGTTTTTAGCTGAGAACGATGTAAAATAACTCCTTAAAGACCCAGAGCTTGATCGCGAACCTCTTTACCTTTTACTGTACCCTGTTGAAGCAGTTCGGATACAGTCACGAATTCATAGCCTTGTGCCCGCAACTTGTCGATAATGATGGGCAACGCTTCATGAGTTTGTTTGCAAGAATCACTGGCATGAAGAAGGACGATATCACCGGGATGAGCTTTATTTACAACACGGTCGATTATGACCTGCGTACCAGGGTTTTTCCAGTCCA
>NZ_CM134214.1:272500-925000 GCF_054113405.1 Paenibacillus sp. ALE3
CGGAGAAATTCCAATCGAACCCGGAGATAGCTGGTTCTCCCCGAAATAGCTTTAGGGCTAGCCTCGGAAAGAAGAATCGTGGAGGTAGAGCACTGATTGGGTGCGGGGCCCGCAAGGGTTACCAAGCTCAGTCAAACTCCGAATGCCATGGATTTAGTTCCGGGAGTCAGACAGTGAGTGCTAAGATCCATTGTCGAAAGGGAAACAGCCCAGACCATCAGCTAAGGTCCCCAAGTGTGTGTTAAGTGGGAAAGGATGTGGAGTTGCACAGACAACCAGGATGTTGGCTTAGAAGCAGCCACCATTGAAAGAGTGCGTAATAGCTCACTGGTCGAGTGACTCTGCGCCGAAAATGTAACGGGGCTAAACACACCACCGAAGCTATGGCTTGATGCTTGCATCAGGGGTAGGGGAGCGTTGAATGCGGGTTGAAGGTGTACCGGAAGGAGCGCTGGACTGCATTCAAGTGAGAATGCCGGTATGAGTAACGAAAAGATCTGTGAGAATCAGATCCGCCGAAAGCCTAAGGGTTCCTGAGGAAGGTTCGTCCGCTCAGGGTAAGTCGGGACCTAAGGCGAGGCCGATAGGCGTAGTCGAAGGACAACAGGTAGAAATTCCTGTACCACCGTAATCCGTGATGAGCGATGGGGTGACGCAGTAGGGTAGTGACGCGGACTGATGGATGTCCGTCTAAGCAGTGAGGCTGATGTGTAGGCAAATCCGCACATCGTTAAGGCTGGGCTGTGATGGGGAGCGAAAATTATAGTAGCGAAGGTCATGATCTCAGACTGCCAAGAAAAGCCTCTAGCCAGGAGAAGGTGCCCGTACCGCAAACCGACACAGGTAGGCGAGAAGAGAATTCTAAGGCGCGCGGAAGAACTCTCGTTAAGGAACTCGGCAAAATGACCCCGTAACTTCGGGAGAAGGGGTGCCTCGGTAGGGTGAATAGCCCGAGGGGGCCGCAGTGAAAAGGCCCAAGCGACTGTTTAGCAAAAACACAGGTCTGTGCGAAGCCGCAAGGCGAAGTATACGGGCTGACGCCTGCCCGGTGCTGGAAGGTTAAGGGGAGTGGTAAGCTCTTTTAGAGCGAAGCTATGAACCGAAGCCCCAGTAAACGGCGGCCGTAACTATAACGGTCCTAAGGTAGCGAAATTCCTTGTCAGGTAAATTCTGACCCGCACGAATGGCGTAACGACTTGGGCGCTGTCTCAACGAGAGATCCGGTGAAATTTTAATACCTGTGAAGATGCAGGTTACCCGCGACAAGACGGAAAGACCCCATGGAGCTTTACTGCAGCTTGATATTGAATTTGGGTACGATCTGTACAGGATAGGTGGGAGCCGTTGAATCTTGAGCGCCAGCTTGAGAGGAGGCATCCTTGGGATACCACCCTGATCGTATCTAGGTTCTAACTTGGTACCGTGATCCGGTGCGAGGACAGTGTCAGGTGGGCAGTTTGACTGGGGCGGTCGCCTCCTAAAGAGTAACGGAGGCGCCCCAAGGTTCCCTCAGAATGGTTGGAAATCATTCGAAGAGTGCAAAGGCAGAAGGGAGCTTGACTGCGAGACCTACAAGTCGAGCAGGGACGAAAGTCGGGCTTAGTGATCCGGTGGTACCGCATGGAAGGGCCATCGCTCAACGGATAAAAGCTACCCTGGGGATAACAGGCTTATCTCCCCCAAGAGTCCACATCGACGGGGAGGTTTGGCACCTCGATGTCGGCTCATCGCATCCTGGGGCTGAAGTAGGTCCCAAGGGTTGGGCTGTTCGCCCATTAAAGCGGTACGCGAGCTGGGTTCAGAACGTCGTGAGACAGTTCGGTCCCTATCTGTCGTGGGCGTAGGAAATTTGAGAGGAGCTGTCCTTAGTACGAGAGGACCGGGATGGACGTACCGCTGGTGTACCAGTTGTTCCGCCAGGAGCACCGCTGGGTAGCTATGTACGGAAGGGATAAGCGCTGAAAGCATCTAAGCGTGAAGCCCCCCTCAAGATGAGATTTCCCAATTAGTAAGACCCCTTGAAGACGACGAGGTAGATAGGTTGGGGGTGGAAGTGCAGTAATGCATGGAGCTGACCAATACTAATCGGTCGAGGGCTTATCCTAAAGATAAAGCGCAAGGAAGTTTCGGATCCAGTTTTCAAGGTGTAACCTTGAAGTTAGAATTTGCGAGGCAAATTCATGTTTGGTGGCGATAGCGGAGGGGTTCCACACGTACCCATCCCGAACACGACCGTTAAGCCCTCCAGCGCCGATGGTACTTGGACCGCAGGGTCCTGGGAGAGTAGGACGCCGCCAAGCGAGTTTTATAATTATTATTCCCTGATAGCTCAGTTGGTAGAGCACTCGACTGTTAATCGAGTTGTCACAGGTTCGAGTCCTGTTCGGGGAGCCATTTGCTCTCATAGCTCAGTAGGTAGAGTGCATCCATGGTAAGGATGAGGTCACCGGTTCGATCCCGGTTGAGAGCTTGTTACAGGATGGCCCGTTGGTCAAGGGGTTAAGACACCTCCCTTTCACGGAGGTAACAGGGGTTCGAATCCCCTACGGGTCATAGGATAGTATGGAGGCTTAGCTCAGCTGGGAGAGCATCTGCCTTACAAGCAGAGGGTCGGGGGTTCGATCCCCTCAGCCTCCACCATATTTTATTCTCTTACATGGATGAAATATAGGGGAATTGTGAATCATATGCATATTGGGGATTAGCCAAGCGGTAAGGCAACGGACTTTGACTCCGTCATGCATAGGTTCAAATCCTATATCCCCAGCCATTAAGAGCCATTAGCTCAGTTGGTAGAGCACCTGACTTTTAATCAGGGTGTCGAAGGTTCGAGTCCTTCATGGCTCACCATTGTATTACATGCGCGTGTGGCGGAATTGGCAGACGCACTAGACTTAGGATCTAGCGTCTTTGACGTGGGGGTTCAAGTCCCTCCACGCGCATCCTGTTTTTGCGGACGTGGCTCAGCGGTAGAGCATCGCCTTGCCAAGGCGAGGGTCGCGGGTTCGATTCCCGTCGTCCGCTCCATATTTGCGCCCTTAGCTCAGCTGGATAGAGCGTTTGACTACGAATCAAAAGGCCGGGAGTTCGAATCTCTCAGGGCGCGCCATCTTTTTAAAATAATATAATATCGGGATGTAGCTCAGCTTGGTAGAGCACCTGGTTTGGGACCAGGGGGTCGCATGTTCAAATCGTGTCATCCCGATACTGATTTGCGGGTGTAGTTCAATGGTAGAACTTCAGCCTTCCAAGCTGATAGCGTGGGTTCGATTCCCATCACCCGCTTACCGATTACCTAGAAGCCGAAAGGCTTCTTTTTATTTTGTCCACAATACATTAACTTCTATGTATATAGAGCATTAAATGATGCCTCTTGTCATGCACGGTTGGGGATGACTTGTGCATATCCTATATAGGCTTTTATCACCTAGACCCGGATTTCCCCTCTTACGGTCCCCTTTTTCCTGTAGTAAGGCTAAATTCGTGATCAAATCCATTGAAAATAGGAATCCTATAATTATTATGTTGCGAAATTCATGGTGATAACTCTACATCTGCTCCTTTTGTTGTGCACACTCTTCTTTATTTATGTGGGTAACACGTAGAGATTAATGAGTAAACAGATTTAGAATACTGAGATTATGGCTTTTTTGTGTATATCTTTGTGGATAGAGCGCAATGAATTTCACTTTGTCAACAAATAATAAACATATACACATCATGACACAAGAATTTGTACCTTTGAAAACGCACCTTTTAAAAGAGACTGTGCATAAAGTTTCGCACATCAATAGCTATAAAATCAGATTTAATTTTTAAATTTCATTATTATGTATATATAACCAATATATTCTCCAAAAAAGTATTTCAAAAGCATGATTTTTTCCTGTAAATTTTGCAGCTTTTCATACGTTTTTATTGTATGATGTTAAGAAAGTGTCAAATTTCGTGTGTATACGTACCTTTGCTACAACTGAATAGGTGTGGAACAGATCAGATGGGGGGAAAAGCATGACTGAGCTTACGTTAACCGCTAACAAAAACCAATCCAACAATCTGCTACGGCGGGACGTTCGTTTTCTAGGAAATATTCTTGGTGAGGTTTTGGTTCATCAGGGTGGCAACGAACTTTTGGATATCGTGGAGAAAATACGTGAGGCAAGTAAATCGTTACGTGCCGGGTATCAGCCGGAGTTATACGAGAATTTCAAACAAATGGTCAGTGGACTGGATACGGATATTCGTCACCAGGTTATTCGCGCGTTTGCGATTTACTTTCAGTTGGTGAATATCGCTGAGCAGAACCATCGTATTCGTCGTAAGCGGGATTATGAGCATTCAGCTGGTGAAGAGGTTCAACCCGGTTCTATCGAAAGTTCCGTTCAGGAGCTTAAACAAGGAGGCTTCTCCGCAGAGGACGTTAGCAACATGCTGAATGAACTCTCTTTGGAGCTGGTCATGACTGCACATCCTACAGAAGCAACACGACGAGTAATCCTGGATATCCACAAACGTATTTCCGAAGATGTCATGCTGCTGGATAATCCGATGCTTACCTTGCGTGAGCGAGAACAGGTACGGGAAAATCTGCTTAATGAAGTAATTACATTGTGGCAGACCGATGAGCTACGTGATCGAAAGCCAACTGTATTAGATGAAGTAAGAAATGGAATGTATTATTTTCATGAGACCTTGTTTCATGTATTGCCGGATGTATACCAAGAACTGGAACGATGTTTGGTCAAATATTATCCTGAGCAAAAATGGCACATTCCAACTTATTTGAGATTTGGTTCTTGGATCGGTGGAGACCGAGACGGGAATCCATCTGTTACATCTCATGTGACTTGGGAAACATTACGTATGCAGCGCAAGTTGGCTTTGAGAGAATATCAGCACACGCTGAAAGAACTCATGGGTTACTTGAGCTTCAGTACCAGCATTGTGCGGGTTTCTGATGATTTGTTGGCTTCTATTGAAGAAGACCGCGCCCACATCACACTTAAAAAAATGGAAGTATGGCATAACGAAAAAGAACCTTATCGCATCAAACTGGCATATATGATTGCTAAGGTGAATAACGTTTTGGATGAAAGCAAACAGGGTACCAAGGAGCGCTACAGCTCCGCGGAGGAACTTATTGCAGACCTGAATGTTATTGACAACAGCTTGCGCCATCATTTTGCTGATTATGTGGCAGACACGTATATCCAAAAGATGATTCGTCAGGTAGAGCTATTCGGGTTTCATACGGCTACGCTGGATGTGCGTCAGCATAGTCAGGAACATGAAAATGCGATGACTGAAATTCTTTCTAAAATGAATATTGTGTCAGATTACAGTAAGTTGTCAGAGGAAGAAAAAATAGATCTGCTGGAACAGCTGCTGAATGAACCGCGTCCGATTACTTCGCCGTATTTAAAATATAGCGATAGCACACAGGAATGTCTTGATGTATATCGTACGATTTATTTGGCTCAGGAGGAATTTGGCAAGCAGTCCATTACAAGCTACTTGATCAGTATGACCCAAGGGGCCAGTGATTTGCTTGAGGTCATGGTATTAGCCAAAGAGGTGGGCCTGTTCCGCATCGAGAAGGATGGCACTGTCATCTGTACGCTGCAATCCGTTCCTTTGTTCGAAACGATAGATGATTTGCACGCTGCACCTGATATTATGAGAAGATTGATGAACCTGCCTGTATATCGACAATCTGTAGCCGCCATGGATGAGCTTCAGGAGATCATGCTTGGCTACTCGGATAGTAATAAGGATGGCGGTGTGGTTACAGCGAACTGGGAACTTCGGGTCGCTATGAATAGCATTACGGAAGTAGTAAACGAGTATGGCGCAAAAGTGAAGTTTTTCCACGGACGTGGAGGAGCGCTGGGGCGTGGAGGAATGCCACTTAACCGCAGTATTCTGGCTCAGCCTCCTCATACCATTGGTGGAGGAATTAAGATTACAGAGCAAGGCGAAGTGCTATCATCCCGCTATTCGCTCAAGGGGATTGCATATCGGAGCTTGGAGCAGGCGACATCGGCGTTAATTACGGCTGCTGCCTATCATCGCTCGGGAAAGAAAGAAGTGTTCGAGGAAAGCTGGGAGGAGATTATTGCCCGTATTTCCGAGGTATCACTGGAGAAGTATCAAGATTTGATTTTCCGAGACCCGGATTTCTTCAGTTTCTTCAAAGAATCTACACCGTTGCCTGAGGTAGGCGAGCTGAATATTGGATCTCGCCCGTCCAAGCGTAAGAATAGCGAACGTTTTGAGGACTTGCGTGCCATTCCGTGGGTTTTTGCGTGGACACAAAGTCGTTACTTGCTACCCGCTTGGTATGCGGCAGGAACTGGTTTGCAAAGCTACTATCAAAACAATGAAGATAACCTTAAAGTGCTGCAAACGATGTTTAGAGACTCTGCTTTCTTCCGGTCGCTTATTGATACACTGCAAATGGCAATCGCTAAAGCGGATTTGCTGATTGCAGAGGAGTACGCTGGGATGTCGGATAATGAAGAAGCACGACAACGTATATTTGGACAGATTTCTGCAGAGTTCAAGCTGACATCTGAGTTGATTTTGAAAATAACCGGACAATCTGAGATTTTGGACGATGTACCTGTTATTCAGGAATCTATCCGGTTGCGTAATCCTTATGTCGATCCGTTAAGTTATTTGCAGGTTCAATTGCTAAGTGAGCTGCGCGAGTTGCGTAATCAGAACGGTGATGATGCTGAAATGCTGCGTGAGGTACTGTTGACGATTAACGGAATTGCCGCAGGCTTGAGAAACACAGGCTGATATAGTTTGGCTGTATGATACAGGCAATCGGGTACTCATGGAGTGCCCGATTGTGCTGTGTTTATAGTAATGACGCACGAGTTTGTTACTTGTGTCCATACTTCAGTTGATTTCTGGATAAAATTAAACTACGATGAATAATCATAAACATATAATAAGTAACCCATCAGCAAGTCTGGGGGAGTATAGAGTGGATAATATGGAAAGCCGCTTGGTTAGGCTGGTGCAAAAAGGTGATCAGCGAGCTTTTGCGGAGTTAGTCGAGTTATATAAAGATCGGATTTTTCATCTTTCCTACCGGATGCTAGGTAATCGTCATGAGGCGGAGGATTTGGTGCAGGAAACTTTTTTGCGTGTGTATCGCAACTTGGAAAAGTATGACCATGGGCAGAAGTTCTCAACCTGGATTTATCGGATTGCTACAAATCTGTGCATTGATCGTCTGCGAAGAAGAAAACCTACATACTCACTTGATGCTGAAATGAATGATCAAGAAGGTGTTGATGGGTACGCCATGCTTGCTAGTGAAGAGCTTACCCCTGAAGGGAGTACGCTGTTGTCGGAAACGCAAGCTTTAATTCATGACGCCATTGACAGCCTTCCTGATAAATACAAGACGATTATGGTTTTACGGTACTTGCAGGAGCTTTCCTTGCAGGAAATTAGCGATGTGCTCAATCTTCCAGTTACCACAATTAAGACAAGAGTACACAGGGGACGGGATTTTCTACGCAAAAAATTGGAGCACAAGCTATAAATGATGTGCATACATTCTAGGAAAAGAGCCTGCGAGATGTTTTTATGAAACATAATGCTCGTTGTAACGTATGTAAGATGAGCAAAGTTTCTAAGCCGGAGCATGTTATGTTGAGAAACACGGAAGAATATTAGAAAGGATTGGCTCATATGGATTGCAAACAAGCCGTCTCTTTTATGCATGACTATCTAGATGGCGACCTGTCTGAGCAGGACAAACATGAGTTGGAACAACACTTGTTAGACTGCCCGGAATGCCGCATGCGTTTTAAAGAGCTGGAGCGGACGGATGCGATGCTTTACGGTACACGCTATCATCAAGTGCCGTGTGTATCGGATGAGCTGACATTTCGCATTATGAATGCTTTGCCGCCGCATAAAAGACAGCCTGCGGTGCCTATGCTAACTTGGGTGAAGAGGCATCCCGCTGTAACAGCTGCCGCCTTCTTCCTTATTGTGATATGCTCAAGTATGGCCAGCTTTTCTAGCACGGACCATCAATTGGTAGTCAAAGGAAGCAATCTAGATCAAGTTGTTATTCAGGGCGATACTGTAATTGTACCTGAAGGGAAATCCATTGCCGGAGATTTAACAGTACAAAATGGTGAGGCCCGTGTATACGGTGATGTGGAAGGAAATCTTACTGTGATTGACGGCTCTTACTATCAAGCTTCAACCGCCCATATTGCAGGACAGGTTAAAAGTATCGATCAAACCTTGGACTGGATTTGGTACAAGGTTACCGATTTGTTCGGGGGACCGTCTTCTCCATAAAAGAAGCTTGAAATGGCAAGAACGATATCGAGCGCCTTTTTCCGCTGGAAAAGGCGTTTTTTTGTATATGAATCTGGCGAATCGTACTGTATTTTACTTATTTTGGTGATTCTTTTGTCGCACAGCTTGCAACGTGAGCCTGATCGTTATAACCTAGATAGAGAGAGCATACTGTGTACATATTACACCCACTCACTACAGAAAATTGCGGGGGCATGCGCATGTTGGATTATTTTGCGGACCTGACTTGGAAAGAGTCCATTAAAGATATTATCGACATTTTAATCGTAACCTATATTATGTATCAGCTTATTTTACTTGTTCGCGGAACGCGAGCAGTTCAATTGTTAAAAGGAATTCTGTTCCTGGTCGTTATTTGGGCGGTTAGTACCTGGTTTGATTTGTACACGCTCAAGTGGTTGATGAATCAGATGTTCACCTTTGGTGTAGTGGCTATTTTTATTATTTTTCAACCTGAGTTGCGTCGTGCTCTAGAGCAGTTGGGACGTGGTAAATTATTTGGGCGTTCGTCAGTAGATGATGAAGAAATCAATAAGTTAATTGGAGAAATGATTAAGGCGCTGAATTATTTATCACGTAGAAAAATAGGAGCATTGGTCGTATTCGAGCGCGAGACAGGACTGAACGAATATACGGAGTCTGGTATCAAGACACAGGCCGTAGTTAGTTCTGAACTGCTAATTAACATCTTCATTCCCAATACGCCTTTGCATGATGGTGCGGTGATTATACAAAATAAACAGATTGCTTCTGCGGCCTGCTATTTGCCATTATCGGAAAATCCCTTCATTAGCAAGGAGTTGGGAACCCGTCATCGGGCTGCAATTGGCGTGAGTGAGGTAACCGATGCCGTAACTGTCGTGGTATCGGAGGAAACAGGGCAAATTTCGTTGGCTATCAATGGTCAGGTCGTGCGAGACATTAAGGAAGAATCCCTAATCTCCAAGCTGTATGAGGAGTTGCGGCCAACACCGTCACTGAAGGAAAAACGCGGCTCATTCTGGAATCGGAGGGGAGGCCGTGGAAATTCATGATGGACAAATGGATTAACAATAATACGATTTCCAAGATATTGGCGCTTGCGGTTGCTATAATGCTGTGGGGAATGGTTCATCTGGATACAGGTACACCTTCGTCTACGTTGACCGTTTCCTATAATAATAAAATAATTGATAATGTGGCCATTCAGGCCAGTGGTCTGGATGATTCAAAATATGTGCTGTCTACTATGGACACGGATCATGTAAAGATGGAGGTCAGAGGACAGCGCTCTGTCCTGACTACTTTTTTCGCGGATAATTATCAGGCAAAACTAAACTTAAGCGGATTAGGAGCAGGTACTAAAACATTGTCACTTGAACCGGATTTGCCGGATGGGGTGGAATTGGTATCGATGACTCCTAACCGTGTTACAGTAACAATTGAGGAAAAACAAACGAAATCATTTAATGTATCTATAGTACCTAAGGGTAGTCCAGATGCGGGGCTACAGCTCGGTAAGCCTGTGATTGCTCCTCAAACGGTAAAGGTTACCTTACCCAAAAGCCAGCTGAATACCGTTACTGCGGTGCAAGGGACTGTTAACACGGATGGCATCTCAGAAAAGTTTGAACAGAAACGGGTAAAGCTGAAGGCCTATAACAAAAAGGGGCAGGAACTCACAGGTGCGGTCATTGAGCCATCCACGGTGTCCGTTGAAATCCCAGTCACTCAGCAGGCGAAGTCTGTGCCTGTCAAGATAGTCTATTCTGGAGAGCTGCCAGACGGATTGGCGCTTTCTAAAGTAAACGCAAACGTGAAGGAAGCAGCGGTATATGCATCACAGGATGTATTAAGCAGCCTCAGCTCTTATGTCACGGTTACACTCGATCTGAGTCAATTTACGGAAGCGGGGACCCGTACGGTTCAAGCTAATTTGGCAGCTCCCTCAGGTTCTGATAAAATCGAGCCAGGGTCAATACAAATTCAGGTGACTGTCGTTCCTTCCAATGAAGTTACAGATACGGAACGGACGCTGTCAGGCATCCCAATCGTTTTACAAGGTGCAGGAGATGGAGGTAATGCGACTTTCATAGCGCCCACAGGCAAGACGATGGATGTTACTGTGAAGGGTCCTCAGGATTTGGTAAACAATTTAACCAATGATGACGTTAGTTTGGTGGCAAATGTAAGTGGCCTCTCGGCTGGTCAACACGAGGTTACTTTGAAAGTAGGCTTGCCTAAATACATTACACAAGCCGGGAATGCCGGCCAACTAAAGGCAACGGTAAACATTGAGAGCCCTTCTACGCCTGCTGTAACGAATCCGAATAGTGAGAATGAATCAAACCCCTCTGGTAGTGGTGATAAGGGGCAGGAGAGGCCACAGGAGGGGCAGGGCAATCAAGGTGGCAACTCTGACGCTAATACCGGGGACAACGCAGCTGCGGAGGATAAAACAAATCCTCATAACGGCGCAGAATCTTCTGCGAATGGAACCTCGGAGAACAGTCAGCCATAACATGTTTTATCTGTAGTAAATGATCAAGATTTATTAGACAAAAAAAGGGAGTCATTTTACATGGGGAAATATTTTGGTACAGATGGTGTACGAGGCATTGCTAATCAGGAACTAACAGCCGAACTGGCATATAACATTGGCCGCTGCGGCGGATATGTCTTAGCAGGTAATGTAGAGAAACCGACAGTTGTGATTGGTATGGATACACGAATATCCGGGCTGATGTTGGAATCGGCACTGGTAGCCGGGTTGTTGTCCATTGGGGCTAATGTGGTTCGCCTAGGTATTGTTTCGACGCCTGGGGTGGCATATCTCACACGGCAATTGAAAGCGGACGCTGGTGTAATGATCTCAGCATCTCACAATCCTGTTGAGGACAACGGGATTAAGTTTTTTGGCGGCGATGGGTTTAAATTAACCGATGAAACGGAATTGAAAATTGAAGAGCTTATGGATGCAAAAGAAGACCAATTGCCTCGTCCGATTGGCAACGGGTTGGGCACGGTTGTTGTAGACGAGCATTCCCGCTACGATTATCTGGAGTTTTTGAAAACAACAATTAGTCATTCTTTTGAAGGTCTAAAAATTGTATTGGACTGTGCAAACGGAGCAGCTTATGAGCTGGCGCCGAAGCTTTTTGCGGATTTGGGAGCTGAAGTGCACACGATCGGAGCGGAGCCAAACGGATTGAATATCAATGATCATTGTGGCTCGACTCATCCTGAAAAGCTGAAAGAGGAAGTGCGCCGCTTGAAAGCGGATATTGGGCTTGCCTTTGACGGCGATGCTGATCGCCTGATCGCAATTGATGAGAACGGGGAAGAGGTAGATGGAGACTACATTCTCTGTATTTGCGGGGATGCAATGAACCGCGCTGGAAAACTCAAGGACAGCACCATTGTATCGACAGTAATGAGTAATATCGGTTTTTATAAAGCTACTGAAAAGCTGGCTCTCAAGACTGCAAAAACTGCGGTCGGAGACCGTTATGTGATGGAAGAAATGCGTCGGGGTGGATTTAATCTGGGCGGTGAGCAGTCTGGTCATGTTATTTTCCTAGACCACAATACGACAGGTGATGGCATGCTGACGGGGATTCAGTTGGTAGATACCCTGAAAGCTTCCGGCAAGAAGATGAGCGAGCTAAAATCGCTTATGAAACAATATCCGCAAGTGCTTGTGAATGTACGTGTGCAGGACAAACGCAATTACGAGGGGAATCCTGCGATTGCAGAAGCCATTGAGCAGGTGGAACAACAATTGGGCGATAATGGGCGTGTATTGGTCCGTGCTTCAGGTACAGAGTCGCTTATTCGTGTAATGGCCGAAGGCCCGGACAAAGATGAGCTGGAGCGATTCGTCGGACAGATCGTAGATGTCGTGAAAAAAGAATTAGTTTAAAATTTTGTAAACGTAGGTTGCCTGTTAAACATAAGCAGGCAACCGCATTTACGGTTATTCACTAAGGATTTAACGCCTTTAGGATGTAATTATGAATAAAGTGTCATTGCCAAATGATGCTCTGCTGAATATAATATAGGGATGTTGTGACTCAAATAGAGAAAGCGTGGGTTGTGAGGTAACGTAATACAAGCGCCAGAGCTTGATTTTGTGCGGGGGAACTTGGTGGAGAAGCAATAGATTCCGTTGAGATGATATTGCTCGCATCGGTTCACGACAAAGCAAGCTGACGAGGTGAAGGTGTTCGAAACATTCGGCGGGGACCTTCCGGTGAAGCATCAACCCGTAAACCGGCAGCGGAAAATGAACAGGCAACTGTTTACACAACGCACCGGTAGATGCCCTAATTATTTTATAACCTAAATTATAAGATTCATTTCATGAATGTGCGGCCATCATCATTGGCGTGCGCGGTTTGGGAATTTCGTTACATTCGTGAAGAGATGCCTGTAAATTCTATAGTTATCATTGACAACTTCATAGATGAATGGACTTTATTCCACAATCTACCGCACACGTTAGTCCTGTGATGAGTCGTCTTGTGAAATGATGATCGGGAGGATAACGAATATGTGTGGCATTGTAGGATATATTGGTAATCAGAATACGCAAGAGGTATTGATTGACGGACTGAAGAAGCTGGAGTACCGCGGGTATGACTCTGCGGGTATTGCCGTGTTTACAGATTCAGGACTGCAAGTAGCCAAGGCAAAAGGTCGTCTGGCGAACCTGGAAGCTAAACTGGATGGTACGCCGTTAGTAGGTCATGCAGGCATCGGACATACACGTTGGGCAACGCACGGTAAACCTTCTGATGAGAACTCCCATCCGCATTTGGATGAGAGCCAAAAGTTTTCTGTAGTTCACAACGGAATTATTGAGAACTATCTGGAACTGAAGGAACAGCTGATCAGCGAAGGTCATACCTTTATTTCCGAAACGGACACAGAAGTTATTTCCCATCTGGTTGCACGTGAGTATAAAGGAGATATTGTTAAAGCAGTACAAAAAGCAATTACCTTTATGCGTGGTGCTTTTGCACTGGGAGTGCTGACCGAGCACGAGCCTAATAAGCTGGTAGCTGTTCGCCAAGCCAGCCCGCTGGTTATTGGTGTGGGAGAAGGCGAGAACTTTATCGGTTCCGACATTCCGGCTATTCTGAAATATACACGCAATGTATTTATTTTGAACGATGGCGAAATGGCTGTTCTGACTAGTGATGCTGTCGAATTAATGACAATCGAAGGCCAATTTATTTCTCGGGAAATGATTCATGTCGAATGGGATGCTGTAACAGCGGAAAAAGGCGGCTATGAGCATTTCATGTTGAAAGAAATTCACGAACAGCCTAAGGCTTACCGTGATACGATGTTGGGCCGTATCGATAAAGATACTAAAAAAGTTGTTCTTCCAGAGCTGAAGCTGACAGAAGAACAAATTAAAAATATCCGCAACATTCAAATTGTAGCATGTGGTACAGCTTACAATGCTGGTTTGATTGGCCGTACGGTTATTGAAAGTATGGCTCGTATTCCGGTAGAAAACGATGTAGCTTCCGAGTATCGCTACCGTTCTCCTATCGTAACACCTGAGACATTGGTGATCGTGGTGAGTCAATCCGGTGAAACTGCTGATACCTTGGCAGCACTGCGTGAAGCACAAGCAAACGGAGCGCATGTACTGGCGATTACAAACGTAGTCGGCAGCTCCATCGCCCGTGACGCAGATGATGTGTTGGTTACACTGGCAGGACCGGAAATTGCCGTAGCCTCCACCAAAGCGTATTCTTCCCAGTTGATTGCGTTTTATCTGTTGGGTCTGTATCTGGCTCAAGTACGCGGCACACAAACGGATGAGCAAGTAGCTCATGTGCTGGCTGCTATGGAATCACTACCAGAGCAAGTAGAAGAGATGTTGAGTAAAGCAGATGCGATCAAAGCCTATGCTGAGCAAATCGCTAGCAACAAGCACCTGTTCTTTATTGGTCGTGGTCAGGACTATGCTGTAGTACAGGAAGGTTCCCTGAAACTCAAGGAAATCTCCTACATTCATTCCGAGGCATATGCTGCGGGTGAGTTGAAGCATGGTACACTGGCATTGATCGAAGAGGGAATTCCAGTTATCGCTTTGGTAACTCAGGAATCCGTGTTGGAAAAAACCGTGAGCAACATTAAGGAAGTTAAAGCTCGTGGCGGTGACGTGCTTGCAATCACGTATGAAGAGCACGCTGTTGAGCTACTGAAATCCGTGGATCAAGTATTTGCAATTCCAAAAACACTTCCGATTCTGTCGGCTGCCATTTCAGTTATAGCTCTCCAATTGTTAGCCTACTATGCATCGCTTGCACTGGGTCATGATGTTGATAAACCACGTAACCTGGCGAAAAGTGTTACTGTAGAATAAGCATTAATAAAATTCTAAATTAATTGTCTGATGATAAAAAAGTGTGGAACCAATAAAAAAACTGTGGAACCAATAAAAAAACTGTGGAACCAGTAAAAAAAGTCTGGAACTAGTCATTTTACAAACATCAAGAAAGATCCCGATGATATATCGGGATCTTTTTAGCTTAGGGAGGCAATTATGTCTACAATAGGCCAACGAATTCGAACTATTAGAAAAACAAACAACTTAAATCAAATAAAGTTTGCAAATATAATTGGAATTGTAATAACGGTCAATTGACAAAAAAGCACGACGCGCAAGATCAGGTGTTACAAATGGAATTATTTTGAGGTAACCATTATAGGATACAGATAGAAGTACTATTCAAACGTTGATCCATACCTTATTGAGTGGTGAAATCCACTAATGGAGTAGTTTCCAACTTTCTTTGTATGGCGATTTTTGGTGGTTCCAGACTTTTTTTCTCGTGTTTATCAAGTGTCGGAGCTAATTCAATAAAATGAACAAAAGAGACGTCATTCTCAAACGTCTGTCTCCAAAGGGGGATTCCTAGTGCGGCTAGCCGGAGACTCGAAGTTATTCAGTGACAGGGAAAGGGAAGCCTGTCACTACACCCGCAGAATCTGTTTCTTTGCCTCTTGGAAGAGGTTTGACTCCCGTTGCTCTACCTGCTCATCCTGCTCTCTGAGCGGGTTTTTGCTTTTTATTGAGTAGAGTATAGAAATGAGATTATTAAGTCTTAAAGGTTCATCATGATTTGTAAACATCATATAGAACGAGGAAAGATGGGGGGAATTAATTATATTTACTCACTCTCCTAAGATATACGATTTGATAGATTAGTTGTATAGCAAAGTCTTTATTGTTTACATTGAAAATAACACGTATTATGGTTCTTTCTGTAAACAAAATCACTAATCTATCCGATACATACATAAGGATGTTTTATTGTTAAATATACCCTTGAAAATTATGATTTCACATATCATTTATATTAGATTTCGGTTTAAGATAACCAGCTACTTTAATACGCATAGCAGTATATAAATGCAGCAACCAGAAAGGAGATGGAACGTGAATCGTGAGGAAATTCTTCAACATTTTGCAAATGAGGTCTATGAACCGCTTAAGCACCAAATGTTATTCGCGGTGGAAGCCTCTTTTCAAAACCATAAGTATACCTTGGCCAAGACATTTCGTAATTCACTGGAGCAACTACTCGGGAAAGTCAAGCAGATGCAGCGAGAAGGTACCAAGCAGGCGTTGGGATATATATCTTACTCCATGCTTCGTACCGAATTAGCAAACGGAAGGGCGACCTATTTAGTGGAGGCCATGGACAAGACGTGGTTTATGGATCGCCATCCTTGCCGAGATATTTATGATGCAGATTGGGCATTTCGCTATTTGGACGAGTGGGAGACTGAATTATGTAAGCACGCTAAAAAATATGGCGGAAGAATCGGATTGGATGATATTCAAAGGATGAAATTGCGCGTGGCAATACATATTCACCAATATATCATGGCTTTGGCGCGTTTTAGTATCACAGAAGTATGGTTAGATGAAATTCAGTTTGCTCATGAAATACAGTTGGAAGATCTTTTCGAGCTGAGAGTCGGAGAATATTTGGACCAAAGTGAAATCGTTTATAAACGGGATGTGCGTGTCAAAGATTCGACGGTGATTATAGAGTGGCTTGAGGAAAAGAAACCATATGACTACATACATGAAGTTTTTCGGGGAATTAACGGATCTCAAGGAGATTATGAGGGAATACGTCTGCAATATGCCGATTTGAGTGAAAGTTCTTTTAACAATAGTGTTTTTACAGGAGGCAATTTGATCGGTTCCCGTTGGAATAAAGCCTGTTTACAAGAAGCGGATTTTAGCGGCTGTTTGATTCAGGAAGCCCGTTTTGAACAAGCCATTTTAAAAGGAGCATCTTTCCGGGATGCAATAGCTGTACCTGGAATTTACCAGTCTGAATATTGGGAAAGACCTGGTTTTCAACCCGTAAGTTTTGCAGGGGCGGATCTTACAGGAGCCCAGTTTCAGGGAGCTTACTTGAAGAATGCAGATTTCACCGGGGCCATATTGCAGGGGGCTGACTTTATGGGTGCAGCGTTTGAGGGAGCCTGCTTCAAAGAAGCGGTGCTGGATGGAGCCCGATTTAGTTTAGGTATGCATCCAGTCGTACAGAGTCTAACTTAATTTGGATAACACAATGTGGGGCAAACGGAATGGAAGGGACGTGGCATAGTGGAGTATTTCCTTTGTCAGCAGGATGATCGGATGTTGTATGCCGCTGTACCCGTGTGGGATGAAGAGGCAAATGCAGAGATGATGGATCTAAATGACTGGACGAATTGGCCCCCATCTTATGCTGCACAGTTTAAGGTTAATGGTCACGATTATACAGTTTACCCTGATCTTCTAATGGGTTCAAGGATGATGGTATCTGATGCTGTGCATGAATTGTTACAGGTCTATGTGCCGGGCTTGTTCAGCCGAATGGCTTTACTTCGAGATATGGAACGTTCGCAGCAAAAGTTGTATTGGATGATTCAACCTCCATTAGTGGATTGTTTGGGTGAGCAAAGTCAATTTCGTCCTGGAGGAACATTGATGAAACTGGTCGTAGATCGAAAACGTACTGAGGGGAAATCCCTATTGCAAGTCCAAGGGTTGCGTGAAACCTGCATGTTGGTCAATCTGGCATTGGCGGAAAGTCTGTTACGGAGAGGGACAAGTGGCATCACCTTTCAGGAAGTCGCCATGCAGTAATAAAGATGGGAGTGGATGATGTATGGAACATCTGGATAAGAAAATTGTCTCGTTGCTACACACAGTAACAGCAGAAAATACCGAAAATGATCAATCTTTAATTGAGCATGAAGGGTTGAATCACGCTCACGGGAAGGAACCGTTTGGACAGCCCTTACAAACATTTATGCAACTCGGTGGGAAAAGATTGATTTTTGCTCAGCGACATTTGCTGGATGAACGCATCAGTATTACGATGCCAAAGAGCTTTCGGGATATGCCCATGCACGAGCAACGATTAAAATATCCCTCTCATCATCGTCCGGATTTTATTTTTACCAATGACACAGGCACGATTAACTTAACCTTCAAGCATACCGAGAGTCCTTTACAAACCGAAGAGTTGGAGAACTTTACGGATGAGATGGCTCAGGTGGTGAAGCAAACCCAGAAGTTGACTGAATGGTTTGGCCATGAAGTGCTGGAGAACGAAGAGTGTCAGATTGGATACTGTGAATTTATGACACCAGTATGGAATGCGCGTGTGTATAATTTATCCTTTTTTACGGTGCTGGAAGGACGTGCGCTCATGTGTACTTTTAACTGTACGGATGAAGAGATGGCGACCTGGCAGCCAATAGCCCTCAGTATGCTGCTAACGTTGAAAATCGAGTCTGAGCGAAAGGAAAATCAACCCTTATGACATTAACCTATATTACATATGATCGGCTGCAAATTACACCATTTGAATTGGTTAGCATTCAGGAACTGCATATGACCAAGCGACTGAATGAGCACACCCGGCTCTCTTTTACCGCTATTTTGCCTGAAGAATTACAAGACAGTTATGTCCAGTTGATCGAAGCCGATTCTCCAGTTTGTGTGTCGCAACTAGATGAAGCAGGCACTCCAACACCGCTATTTAACGGAACGGTGCTCCATATGGAAGTCAAAGTGGTCAGAGATGTGTATTACCTGGAGGTTGAGGCGATATCCCACACGTATAAACTGGATATTCATAAAAAGAACAGGTCGTTTCAGGACAAAAATATGAAGGTTGAGGAATTACTGCGGGCTGTAGGAGCAGATTATCCCGGTTTTGATATCATTGATTCGGCTACAGGGGGAGCGGCTTTAGGCCGTATAGCAGTCCAATATCGTGAAACCGATTGGGAGTTCCTCAAGCGGATCGCTTCGCGTTACCATACTTCACTCACGCCTGCGTCGGTATTTGATGTGCCCAAGTGCTATTTTGGAGTCGAGGAAACCCAGTCTGGACTGGACTTAACCAATTATCATTATACCGTCAGCAAGCGAGTTGGAGATTATCGTTATTTTAACGGCAATGATACAGCACATGTAAACGAGCATGATTTTATTGATTACCGGGTTGAGGCGGAGCAGGTATTGGAGCTCGGCAGCACCGTTACCTTTAAGGGTAAAAATCTGTATGTGTACAAGGTGGACACTCATATGCAAAAAGGAATGATGCAGCACGTGTATACCCTGACTTCCCACAAGGGATTGAGACACCGAGAGGTGTTTAACGAGCAGCTTAGCGGTCTGTCTTTACTAGGTAAAGTCATTCAGGTAGAGCGGGATCGTATCAAACTGCATTTACATATCGATGCCACACAGGACCCTGCAAAGGCTCACTGGTTCACCTATGTTTCTCCTTATACTGCGGAGGGCCATAGCGGATGGTATGTAATGCCTGAGCTCGGGGATACCGTGCTGCTCTATTTCCCTGCCCATCGCGAGGAAGAGGGCATGGCAAGTACATCTTTGCGCGAAAAGAATCAGAGTACGGGACAACATGCTCTTGCACACCCTGACATCAAATTGTTTCGTACCGCCCACGGCAAGGAAATCAAATTAACCCCTGATGAAATTGTCATCACCAGTAAAGAGGGGACGATGTATATCCAGTTAAATGAAAAAAATGGAATTCACATTGTAAGTGATAAACAGATTCAATTTTCAGCAGGAGGAAATATCTCCATTCATTCTGGCAGTAAAGTGAAAATCACGGCTGGGGATGAAATTCAAATGACGAGCAAAGGCAGTACCGTATCGCTGGGTGGAATAACCAATGTTCTGGGTAGCGAAGTGAAAACAAACTAAGAAAGGACATGGGGAAGGGGAAGAGAAGAATGGTAAAAAAGTCTCATTCGGAAGAGGAACCTATTCAGGCTGGACGGGGAAGTAAGCAAGGATACGTAGTTGCCGGGGCCATCTTGAGCTGCAGCTTTGGTACGCAGCCGACACGGCTCAAACGTCCGTTCAGCCACGGCGTATATGTGAAGGAGAAAGCCCAAATGAATGTTGGAGATTACTTGTCCGGCACCAATATCAAGAATTTTGGCCGTTGCTCCTGTCCAGCCAATCCAGCGGTCAAAAGCAGTGACATGGTCGATATCTATGGGGTCAAAAAAGCGAACTGTGTTCCGGTTATTACCGGACCCTGGATCGGCGGCAAAAGCGATGTGCTTGTTGAAGGAGAACCAGCCCTGCTGGATCAATGTTCGAATGCGTGCATATACGGGGGAATGATTCGGATTACAGACGATGGCCAGACGCTGGAGTAGGGAGGCACAAGTTGAATCATACACAAACAATGTTAACGTATACGGAGTTGGAATGTATAGGTCCATATCCTCTTCAGACGATCCATGAACTGCGTATTGAACGGAAATTGAACGATCATGCCCGGTTAAGGATCAGTGGATGGATAGATGAAGAGCAAAGAGATCATTACATAGAACAGGATCAGGATAACGAACCGGTCATTATCCGTACCAAAACAGAAAATGATCAGCCTGAACGCATTTTGTTCCATGGTTTACTGGTCCATGCAGAAACACGGATGGTGCGTGGCATCTATTATGTGGAGCTTGAAGCCGTATCTCATACAATTCAGTTGGATATCACACCTGTAACTCGTTCTTATCAGGATACTTTAATGCCCTACGGAAATTTGATCAAGCAAATCATACAGAAGTACAGCCAGGCCGATGTTATTGATAACGTAACAAACGGTGCTACCCTGCATGCATTTACTTTACAGTATCAGGAGACGGATTGGGCCTTTCTCAAACGGATCGCTTCCCGATTTGGAGCTGTGCTGGTCCCGGAAATTTCACTAAACGGGCCCAAATTCTGGTTGGGTATGCCGGAGGGACAACACGTTGAAATGAAGCATCCCGTTTACCGTACTCGGCGCAGTTTTGATCCCAACAGCAAAACAAAATTTAGTTACTTGCTGCAGAGTGAAACGCTTGCCCGGCCCGGGGATCTGACGGATTGGAATGGCGAGCAATGGATGGTAGCGGAAGTCACTTCTGAATTGCAAAAAGGAGTACTGCTACACGAGTATGAACTGGTTCACGAACAGGGGATTCAGCAAACAGAGATTTTGTGCTCGAACCTCACCGGAGCCTCACTGGAAGGGCATGTATTAGAGGTCCAGTCAGGCCGAATACGTGTTCATCTTACAGTGGATGAAAAGCAGGATCGGGAAACGGCATGTTGGTTTCCATATGCCAGCAGTTATACAGCGGAAGGGAATAGCGGTTGGTACGTCATGCCGGAACGAGGAGATAGGGTATCCGTCCGGTTCCCTACAGAGCAGGAGGCGGATGGATATGCGGCAAGCTCCATACGACAAGGGAGAAACTCGCCAAAGCTCGCTGACCCAGCCACCAAGTATTGGGGGACACCTCATGACAAGGACATCAAGCTAAGTGCCAGTGAGTTGAAGATGACGGCCAAGTCGGAGCAGGTTCATATTCAATTGAATGCATCGGGTGTTCAGGTCGTCAGTGAGCATGAATTGTCATTGTCGGCGGGCAATACACTTTCATTGCATGCAGATGGGGAACTGAATATTCAAGCTGCCGAGGCCATCTATTTCAAAGCGGGCAGTAGCAGCTTGGTGCTGGACGGTGAAACGGATATCCGGTCCGCTAAAGTCCAACTGGAGGGTACGGTTAAAAAACCGGTTTTTGTAGCTGAACTGGCACCAGTCTGGGAGCCGCCATTAATGTCTGTAAAAGCCTATGCGGAGGCGCAGGCGGCGAAAAGTGCAGCAAACAGCAGTACAGGAGGAAGCTCCAATTCAAGCGTTACATCGAAAGATGGGGGAGCCGTTAAGTCAGCCGTAAACACTCTGAATTCACCGAAGGCTAGTCTACTCGATGGCGTATTAGGATTAGCTCAGAAAGTATGTGATGTGGCTGCGTCTATTCCTGTCTTGGGAGCTATACCGAAAGCAGCAAGTCAAAAAATAGCTTCGATTCGTTCCGAAGTGGCTTCCTCTGGACCGTCATCCATAGTTAAATATGCGGCAGCCGGATTATCCATGATTGCCAGCGTACCTTCCCATGGTTGGGGAGTGGTGTTGGGGAAGACGGCCAAGGTTGCTGCTCAAACCTTACACGCGCACGCTGAGGAACAAAGGGCGCGTGAACGGCATGCAATGATGGACTTCCTCGGCAAGGTATGGACGAGCGCCAGGGGGTATGGAGAAGTACAATCCATACATGACTTCATCAACTATGTAAAGGGAGTCAATCAGGCTTCCGTCCAAGCCTATAGTGATATTCCTTCTGATATACGGGAACGCTGGTATCAAAGAAATGTGGATCAACAGTTTGAGGATGCGCTGGATGCTTATTATAATAATCAGGATCTCTCCACAGATATAATTGCATTAATGGAGCATCAGCGGCAGACAGACAACCATTTTCGATATAGTGACAGAGCTTTGATGAGTTCCAAGTATCGGGATGATATGAAAGGGTATACGACGGAACAGAAGAAATATTTGATTGATTTTCTGAATTCAATTGACGAATATAGAAAAGAGTATGGGCCGTTTAGGGAAAGTCCTTTTATGAAAGACCTGGATGAGACTGAGCGGATTGTGTTCAATGAAATCAAAAACTCTGCTCATGAAAATGTAGAGGCGATATGGGAGCGAATACGTAACTTTCCTAATCTAGATATTCGTCAAATGGTGATTGATAACTACGAAGGAAAACAAGACGTAGCAGATAAAATTGTTAAAGTCATAACGGAGCCAGATGCTGTTTATGAAAAAGCAAAAAACAGCTCCAAACAAGAAACTGCCCATCTGTTAGTAGAAGCAGCATTTGCGTTTGTAGTTGGAAGGAAAGGAAAGAGACATTCCAGAGATGATGGTGCTTCACCAGGAGGATCGCATAATGATCATTCTTCTGAGGAGACGAATAATGGTGGTTCGGGCGGTAGTAGGACTAGAATAACTTCAAGTGTTGATGATTTATCAGATGCTGCAAAATCTAAAATCACTACTAGTCAGAGGGCTACTTTGAATCAACAAGAAAGAACATACTCACATTTAACCGAAATGGATTTAAAAGGAGCACAGAGAGACTTAGATGGCAACCCTGTTCCAAAACCAGGTGGAGGCTATTATGATCATGCTCAAGAAGTTTCTGACGCATATCGTGGTTTAGTTGATATGAAAAAAAGTTGGGAAGGGGTTCTTAGAAATCCTAATTTGGACACTGAACTCCGACAACTTTATACTTCTAAGTTAAATGAAGTAGACGATTCGATGAGAAAAATTGAAGATATGTTTGCCCCTCATGGCGGAGTGTTTCCACCTAAATAATGATTGGAGTAATGTATATGATTAATAGAAAAAAAGCATTAAAAGAGTTTTTGACAAATGAAGAATATGAAAATATTGTAAAAAACGCAACGCAATTTTCAGATATGTCACTACCTGTATGGCACTTACAGATTACAGGGAAATGTCTTTTTGAGCTATCAAACTTTGATTTGATTCGTTGTATTAGACAAGACATTTTTACCAATCTAGCAATATTTGAAATTATTGAAAGGATTGATGAACAGAATACACCTTTCTATGCTGATATTGATTCAATGGAATTGATGGAGAAATTATCATCTGTTAGTTCTGAAATGCTTTCAGTGTATAAGGTTAAATTAGATAAAATCATTGAAAATATTGAACAGAAGCACTTAATAGATTTAGCAGATATCTGGATGTTTGATGAACAGAAAGAAACATACAAAGACTATATCAATAAAATAAAGAATAAAATCCAATGATTTAATTTAATGAGGTGCTTTTAAATATGAATATCTGTCAAACGAGGTATGGTCAAGCCCCCATTTAGTGGATAGTAGGAACTGTAAGATATTTTGTGTAAACATTTCACAGTGTGAACATGAACCTCTGAATTCTGTTTTGTAGTGTGACCTTGAAAGGCTGTAGTCTTTCAAGGTTTTTCTTTGTTCACCTTGTCAAAGAAGAAGTAAATCATCAGGAAGTAATTCTGCCCTATCCTCAACGCTTGAATAAGCAATGCTACCACGTAAAAGAGTGACGATTGGGATGCGTTCTGCATCCCAAAGTATTGTTTGCTAGACTGATAAATTGACGGTAAAGCCGTTCTTGCTTTCTGGTGATTCAGTATACTGAATTATAAATTGCAAAAAGGGTATGATGCTCACAAGACCACTAAAAGAAAGAGAATTAAAATTGAAAGTTTCTATCTGATTCAAAATCGTCAAGCTTGCTAAGATGAATATGGAGACCATGGTGTAATGCGAATTATTTATAAGCAAACTCCTAAAGGGATTGAGTGGCATGTAGTACAATGGCACTAGATTTTCTATGGTAGAATTACTTTTATTGCCATTAATCTGATATAAAGTCGTTTAAAAAGTTAAATTAAGTAACACTAACAATAGAAAGGGAGAAAGTCTAGTGGACGAGAAAGTTAAATATATTAATGAGCTATTCAAATATCTAACACAAAATAATGATACAAAAGAATATCAAACGTTTTTTGCTCTACTAGAAAAAGTAAAATATAATCCTAGCTTGCTAGAGTATTACGGAGAAGAATTTGTTGAACATTTGATGGACCTTCTCCCGCGTATAGAAGATAAGTATGATCAAGCTTCACTAATAGAAACGATCATTGAATGTTTAGACATTTACACATTTAGTGAAAACTACCTCAAGGAAATCTTTGATAAATATATGTTATGTATAGCTGAAAAAGCTGTTAATGTGAAAGGAATGTCAGCTTGTTTAATAGGGTTTATACAAGCGGGAATTAGTGGGAAAGAAATAATTAAGAAGTTGGAGGAGAATTTAGAGAAAGAACACTTAATAAGCGTACTCTCAAGAATGTACATCAATTATCTTGTTAATTCTGTAGAAACCAATTCTTACTTGATGAAGGAAGTACAAGAGGCCTACTATTTAAGCCAGCGTTCTGGAATTGTTGCTCAATTTTTATTATTAGTGCATCCACATGTTCGGAAATATGCGGGATTAAGTCAAATCACTTTCTTATATGATTCATACAGAGGTGTGTATGAGGATTGCTGGCCAAGAGGGTTACTTCCTAATATGAAAGACACGCTTATTAAGTCAAAGGTGTTGTCATCAAAGGAAGTAAGTGTTTTAGAAGAGTTGGATAGGTTAATCAATATGCAAGAAAAAGAATTAGATTCGATGGAAGTCAGAAAATTGTATGAAGATTTTTTCGAAGGTAAAGATCCACTTGAGGTAATCTTTACTTTGCCAGTGTAGAAAATTACGTAAAGAGTTCTACCTAACCACTTGATGATATGTTCCTTGGATTAAGCGGGCGTTAGATAACGAAGCCAAGCAAATTCGATTATTCTTACCCCTGCTAAGATTGAATTGATATATTATTCCGATGTGACATATTCAAGATTAAATAATCGCCCTATGCTTCTGTGTGTGATTCCTACCTATAGAGTGTCTACCATATAAGGGGAAGTATCTCGAAAGGAGAAATCGTTTATATCATCCTGTAAAAGACTGTATTCAAAAGTTTGGGCTAACACATCGGGCGTTTGTCGTTCTGTATGATATCTCTTGAGAGGTTTCGTAGTTGCTTGTATTGCTACACTGATTCCATCCCCCGCTTCGGCTACGATGAACAGGAAGCATATATCTTATGATGGAAGTGGAGAGCAGCAAGAACCTACCGCCGCAGCGGTAGGCAGGGCGAATCAATGAAGCATCTCCTTTAGATACGAGATAGTCCTTATACGGCGGGAGAATGTGCTTGAACATGGTTCTGACAATATGGACGAGCTTGTTAATCTTCGTCAAGCATATCAAAAACCAGTCGGCAATCTTCTACAACAAATTTATGAAGAAGATTTAATAAGGCCAATACACGATATCAAAATAATCAAAAAAACTTGTTTTGTATGCAGAAACGACACTCTTTTTCTTTATCCTGATATAAAATATTCTTCTCCTCACAACTTAATAAGGGAGAGCATTACTTTAAAATGGGTAAGACAGTTTGTACTAATTGTGGGTTTAAACTTTATATGATGTAAGCGAACCAGCGGATTATGGAATAAACTAAGAGGAAGACCGCGTTTGGGAGTCGGTTTCCAACTTTCTTTTCATGGTAAATTTTAGTGGTTCCATACTTTTTATTTCTCGTGTTTATCACGTGCCGCAGCAAACCCAATAAAACCAACAAAATTGGTTCCGTACTTTTTTATCACCCGACATTGATCGGTGCCAGATCAGTAGTCTACTTAAATAAAGGCTATGTCGGTACTAATAGTAACCATAGGTACAATGAAAATCAGGCCTATTCCTACGTTACGGTTCCAAATGCGTTTTTCAATGATGGTGAGGTTTATGGATACCATGCCTTTGAGCACTCAGGATTTACAAGCTGGTACCCCGAAACATACGGGACCTAATAATATTAGGTAAAAAATCATATAAGACAGAGCAGATCAGCGATGTGCTGATTTGCTCTTATTTACTTTAAAGGAAGTGGAATATGAAAAAGCATAGATGGTTGGTATTAGTGTGCATGTTTTCACTGTTTTTTATTTTCATAGGGTGCTCAGACAAATCAGAAAATACAATTACACAGAGACCAAATCAGAAAGAGTCCGCAGATACAAGTAAATTCCAAAACCGTATACCTAGCACGGCCAATAGAGATAACTTACCATTCGCAAAAAGCGGAGGTGGGGTCACTTTAGGGTTGTATAATCCAAATGGACAGATCGAAACCAAGTATCATTTCCAGGTGAATAAAAATGAGAGCATAAAAAAATTCATTTCCATTGGTAACTTGGTTAAAAGGGATAGAACATATAAGGTATTGCTGTTTGTGGATTACCAGCAAGCGACCTTTAGTGTAGATGGAAATAAACCTATGCTGGATTATGACGTTAAAATGAAAGCAGGGGAAACCATCGAAATTCCAGTTGAAGTGGCCTCATTGAGTGAAGGTCTGCACGATATATTATTTGTTATTGTAAAATATCCAGATAAAAAACTATTAGATGAAGAATTCAGAAAACAAACGGATTTAAATCATTTATTATTCCAAAGATTTAGTGTAAATGTAGGGAATGAACAGCCTGCACGGAATATTCAATTTGATAATCTAGGAGAATTTAAAAATGAGAACTTAGGAGGCGTTTTTGTTTCTAAGGATAATAATTATCGTAGGTGGCTTACCCAGGATGTAGGGTTGAATAAGAAACTTGATTATTATATACATGTAGGAAATACCACCCGCAAAGAAAATCAGAAATATGCATTAATTGTTTTGTTTGATTGGAAGCAGATCAACATTAAGGATCAAAAAAATGTTTTATTCTATAACATGAAAAAGAATAACTCATATGATTTAAAAACACAGCTTTTGGTTCCTGATCGTAAAGACGTATATGATTTGACTGCTCTGTTAATCAGCAATCCATATCAGAAACTTGATATGTATAACCGAGAAACAGAAGCATCCATTCGGATAGGTATCAACGCTAAATGAGAGAGCTATAGGAGAACTTTCGGGTTTTCCTTGCTTACATAAAACTGCTCCTACAATAGAATTTGTTGTGTTGTATATTTGAAAATAATATCAATGGAGGTCTATATATGGGCTTTCTAGAGGACAGTTCTAAAAAAGATGAAATTCAAGAACGTTATAAACAATTATGGAGTGAACTTTTAAATAAAGATGAGGAAAAAACGGAACGTGTTTTAAAAAAATTAGAATATGAGTTGCTGCCTACCCGTCAGAAAACCCTAAGAAAATGGGGAAAAATCCTGTCTCCATTTAAAAACCGTCTTATCTGGATTATCCTTCTTAGTGTGATTGGATTTTTCCTTTTAGCTTACGTCTTATTTATATATGCATCTTTATGGGTTGAGGATTTTTAAAGACGTTTCTCGGAAACTGGAATCTTCTTTTTTACTAATTTTTATAGTTATGATAATTACAGAAAAAGGTGGGTGGAAGTTAAAAAAAGCAAAGTATTTTTTGTTATGTTAATCGCTGGTCTAATTGTAACCGAGCGGGCGGTTGATATTCCTACGACTCGTGGACGTGGCGAAGCAATTTACAAGATGGGTATGTTAATCCCTGCCCAAGATTTTTAATTTCTATTGATTAAGGAGTTGAAATATGGTTAATAGCAAAATCAAGAAAATTGGTGTAAATAGTGCGATTTTTGTTACGTTAACCATTATTTTTGTTTGTTCTTATCAAGTTTATCAAAATGTAGAAACTGTCCATAATTACTTTTCTCCTAAAGTGACCTCAGTTATGGCTATTGAAAAAGATACTGATGAATGGAACAGCATTAAATTTGATGGTCAAGATTCTATCAAATTTGATAGTGTTTTTTGGAAAAAGACAATCATAAATGATGCAAACAGTGCAGGTAATGCGCATGTGAGAGTTAAAGATGAAAAGGGAGATATCGTGATAGATGAGTTTCAGGTGTCTCCTGGCAATAGCAAACAACTGAATGGTTTAAATAATGATAAACAATATTATTTTGAGATCAAAGCTGCAAAAGGACAATTCATCATTAATGCAGTATAGTGAAAATAGAGCATCCCTTGGGGATGCTCTCAGGCTGTCGAGACTTTCTCGACAGCCTGGGGTAGCCATAAGGCTACCTTTTTATATTTACTCATTTTTTATTACTCCTACGAAGAGTTTGTATATATTAGGTTTCAACTAGGTAGATTCTAGGCCAATCGGCTGCCCACAGGGGCCCGGGGACAACGGGGATCTGGAGCGTAGTGCTGATCATATCCATAAGCTTTAAGAGCTTCCCTGACACATCTTCCGAGACCTTCATGACACCGCTGGAAATCGGAACAATCATGGCAAGGTCCGTTGGAAACGGCAGCCTGCTGTGGGTAGGCCAGCTCCAGGGCTTTTTGCGAATTCCATACCTCCAGCAAAGTCTGTTTCGTTAAATCGCCGATAATGAAATGTTCGTGATTGTATAGCTCCTCGCAGATGGTTACCTTACCGTCTGGCAGCACAACAACACCGCGCCGGTTAGCCGTACAATAAGCTCTTTCCCAAAAATTTTTCTTCCTTAACGATTCATCTCCAGCATAGGGATTATCATTGGCGCCGCTGAAATTGACTTTGTCCGGAAATTCCTTTTGAATCTTACTAAATTCTTCCTCAAAAATCTCTATATCCTCTGGGGAACAAAATAGGCTATCGTCGTGGCGATATAAGGAACGTCCGTAGCAAGTAAAGTTGCTCCTCAGTACATAGGGCTTCTCCGTCAAATACCAGGCCAAGGATACGGCATCCTTGACGTTAATTGGAGTTAACACCGTGTTGGTGCGAACCTTTATTCCCGCCTCACCTAAGTAATCGAGGGTTTGCAGTATTTTCTCCCCATAACCGGTAAGGCCCATAAGACGGTCAATGATGTCCGGGTTAAGAGCGTCAATACTAACCTGGATGGTGGATAGTCCGGTTGCCGCCAGCCGTTGGGCCATACCTCTGGATAAGGGGTACTTAGTGGGTATATTGAGATACAGACCTGCAGACAGAGTGCTCTCAATGAAGTCAAATGCATCCTCTCGGCAAAAAAAATCACCCCCCGAGAACTCGACGGTTTCTATACCGCAATCACGAGCCTCTTTCAACAGGCGACGGTACAGATTTAAATCCAACTCCTGTTTTCCTCTGAAACCCTTACGATTAGCATAGCAATACCTGCAATTGGTCACACAACGCATGGTCGGGAGTACCAGCAAGGAGTAGGGCATTTTGCACCGGGTATCATCCATATTAATCATTTCTTCCGGAACAATAAAAGTCTTGGGATCGTAAATCCTTGCCTGATACGGGTTGTTGTCGGAAACTTCTATAATCAATGTTTCAATGGTCTGTTTATCATTTACCCGAATACCCAGCAGGGTATCCACTTGCCGAGACGCAGCTTCAATATCCAGATCGAAGATATAGGCCACCGCTTCACGTACGGCAGTCAGGTCCCGTTTCCCGTCAAATAAGGAAAGGATTACAGCCTGCTGCGGGTAGAGAAATTTAAACACTTCCTGTGGGCTATCCCCTGGATTGGCGGTAAACAAGATTGACCTTCCCCCGTCAGGCCGCAGCTTCACCTCGGGGCTTAGAAGAAGTCCCATAATTATAACCTCCCTTTCATTTAGCTGTTCCTCCAGTGGAGCATCCTGGAGAACATGAAGTGCAGCGCATTGAACATCCTATCGTACATCTTGCGATATCCTCCACATCCTCCGTTACAGCATCAATGAGAAGTTCTCTTAACAACTCACGCTTCGAGAGACCTGTATCGGAAAGAAGGGCCCTGATTTCCTTTAACATACTCATTAGTGTCACCTCATCCTCTATGATTTGAAGTTTATAACCTGTGAATCACTTTGCCGTAGGCCCAGTATTGCAGCCTGTTTGACAATTGATACACCCCGCTTCACACTGCCCGCATATGGCCCTATTGTCCATAACAGCATCAATCAGCTCTTTTAGAAGCTGACGCTTGGATAGACCGCACTGGCGCAGAAGCTCCTTGAGTTCCTGTAATTCTCTCATCACTATCACCTCATCATTAGCTATATTGTACATTTTTTCACATGTGTTGGTTTTTCATACCTATTTTTGAAATATGGTTCTTTCTTAATTTAACGAGTGGTTGGATTACTTGGTAAATGAGGTAGCCCTTGAATGAACTCATTCTATTTTTGAAGTGACTTGCAGTAGATCAGTTCATGAGGATCTGCTTTTTTCATTGAAGTAACGGGCAGATTAGCACAACCAAGATAAGATAAGTAGATTTCGTCTGCTATAATACCTACATCGACTATGAATGGAAGGGGATTGAGCAATCAATGCTTTTAGAAGAGGAAGCTCCCACATTATTGAGGGAGGTTTACTAGTTGAAAACTTCAAATTGAAACGGAAGAGAAAACATAAGAGCAGGTTAGATGAATTACGGAGGAATGAAAATGTATTTAGATAAATTCATATTGCCTATAGATGAAGAATCCTCATTGATAGAACAAAGAATGGCATACAATGGCGGTAGGTTTGGATATGTCGACGAAACTTACCCATGTGGCATTTTCTCAAAAAATCGGTTTTCCGAATTGAGCTTTTCAAAAATCACAATTTTATATGGAGGAAACGGCTCGGGGAAAAGCACACTTCTAAATCTCATAGCGAATAAATTGGAACTAAATCGTATTGCACCATTCAATTCAAGTGAATTGTTCAGTTCATATGTTGAACATTGTAAATTTGAACTTGGACTTGACGACGAGGGATTTAAACATCGAATTCCAAATGGAAGCAGGATAATCACAAGTGACGATATTTTTGATTATATGCTTACAGTCCGCACAAACAACGATGAAATCGTGGATAGCACAGAAGATATAAGATCGGAATGGGGAAATCTGAAATTCGGCAATACAGTGAAAATGAATAGCATGGATGATTATGAAGCATTGAGGTTACAGGTGCTCTCAAGAAAAAAATCAATTTCACGCAGGGAGTTTATTCGCAGAGTCGCCGGCACCGAAATTAAACTGAACAGCAATGGGGAGACAGCCCTGAGTTATTTTAATTCCAAATTTAAAAATGACACATTATATTGTTTGGATGAACCGGAGAACAGTCTATCTCCTAAAATGCAGCTTGAACTTGTCAAAATGATAGAGGAAATGGCTCACTATTGCGGATGTCAATTTATCATTGCAACGCACTCACCGTTTTTACTGGCGATGGAGTTTACAAAAATATATGATTTAGAAGCTAATCCAGTCGACATAAAGCAATGGTGGGAATTAGAAAACCCAAAAGTGTACTTTGATTTTTTCAATAAGCATAAAGGGCTGTTTCTACACAATAAGTAGAGAAACAAGATTTGAACAAAAATATATCCGCCGCGTATATTAAAAAAAATTTGAGCTTATTTATCGCTGATTACGCTAACGGGAAACGTTAGCTCAATAAAACATAAGTTAAAAAAGGACTATAACACCACCTTGATGATGTCATAGTCCTTTTTTGATAACACGGCTGAAATGGGAGGGACTGTCATAGCCTACCTGAAAAGCGGCTTCCGCCGCATCAGCAGTTTCGAATAACAGCAGGCGCCGCGCTTCCTGCAATCTGATTCTTTTCTGATACTGCAGTGGGCTTATCGCTGTGACTTCTTTAAAATGTCTATGCAACGATGAAGGACTCATATTAGCCAGCTCGGCCAGCTCCTCGATTTGCAGCGGCTGGGCATAATTGTCCTTGATTTGTTCGATGACCTCCTTGATCCGGTAAGCGCTGCTTCCCTCCACAGCAATCTGCTTCAGCACATCCCCTGCTGCACTTTCAAAATCCTGTACAAGAATTTCACGAATGTACATTGGTGCCAAAGCTTTAATGTCCTCAGGTGTCTCCAATAACCGTACAAGCCTTATACGCCCCCAGATTCCTCCAGAAACACCCTTGTTTCTATGCTATAAAGGCCGAAGTCATATCAAACAGATCCATTTATTAAACCATATAAAAAATGCTCCTGGAGAAATTCTGATTTCCCAGGAGCACCTACTAACTAATCTTCTACCCATAATGCTATATATATAAATATGACGTAAGCTAAAACAAAAAATATAATCACGCCAAGAGGGATAATCCAAGTAAGATGAGTCTTAAATGGTCTTATTATCTTCTGGCTAGTCGGAAGGAATCTATATTCTAATTTTTCTAACACCTTTTCTGCTTCTTCTTCATCTCTAACTAAAAGTTCACTCCATAATTGCTCATAACGTTCTCGAAATGATCAAACACAATAAAGATGAGTTCTAAAAATTCAAGCTTATTTATTGTTGTACCGATGTACTAAAGTTATGAATTTTATAAAAAATAGTAAAATATTATATTAAAATCAATTAAGTGATTATTTGTAAAAAAACCCGATGAGTAAGTTTCATCGGGTTTTTATTTAAGTTAGGAATAGTCTTGTATAATAATTGAAAATGGGTAAGCGAAACGAATATATACTTGAATGAGGACGGGAGAGAGAAAGTTGGACGGAGCTATATTGGAACTTACTAAAACAGATGTACGTGAAGCGATGAGAAAAGAACTACAAATGAACCAACTGTTTGTCGAAAATAGCGTCGTTTACCGTAATTCACCGCGATGTTTAAAATTCAAGTGTTTACGGCTATGGCACGTAACGAAGTTCTTCGCCATTTTCTCAATCTGGAAACCTCCATACAGACTCCGAACAGTTTAAAACCTGACCTCCCAATGAGCGAAGCATATCATCATTTGATGAACAAAATAGGTGCTACCAGCTATGCTCATCATGTGGTAACCCAGATGAAAAGCCAGTTTCAGATACGCCACAAGTAATCGATGATTCGAGTCAAACCGGCTTTGGAAATGAAGGAGACAGCGGGCATGATTCTCCGAGTACTGTTAACGAATCTCAAAAGATCAATAATGATGGTAGTAATAAGATTGCATCTTCAGATGTGGTAAGCAATGAGACGGAGTTGACAGCTTCTTCCGAGATAAGCATGGTTATAGTAGAAAATACTAATTTTTTTACTCTAGGTTCTCCAAAGGAAAAGGTGATCGATGTTATGGGAACTTCGACGTCGATCAACCATAATTTGAAAGTATCTATTGGGACAAAAAAGAAGGGGGCCGCCCCCTTTACGATAGGATCTTCTGTCCAGGATGTAATTGATGCCATGGGTACCCCTACATCCGTGATTGGGGATTCGTGGGGATATGGTTTTTCGACGGTTCAATTCGATTTAAATGGTAAAGTTACGAGTTGGTCAAATATGGATAAGAATCTAAAAGTCACGATGAACTCAAAGTGAGGGGCCTTTCCTTTACTTGTTTGCTACATTTCACGCATATGGTTGTTAAAGTAAAGATAGCAAGACCTTTTGGACAGGTCCTGCTATCCATATGGTTTAGATCAATTTTTCCATAATCATAACGTCTATATACTGACCGTCCATAACCCCTTGTTTTTCAAAAATGCCGACTTCACGGTAACCAATCTTCCGATAAAGCCTCTGACCGTTTTCATTGAAGGGAAAGGTGAATAGGACGATCTTATAAAAATTGTTTTTCTTGGCCTCTTTCTCTAATTCCGCATGAAGCGTACTACCAACACCTCTACTTCGGAAGGTTCGGTCTACGTAAATCGATAGGCCTGCTACACCATCATAAGCACAACGATGAGAATAACGATTCAAGGAAGCCCAGCCAACCACAATTCCGTCTGCTTCTGCGACCAAAACGGTGTAGCGATTTTGATGTTCCCTAAACCAGTCAACTATATAGTCGAAGTCTTTTGCTTCCGTCTCTAGTGTAGCTATCCGATCTTCAATCCCCTGATTGTAAATGTCTAGAATACGATCCAGATCTTCTGAGGTTGCTGTTCGAACGTTCAATATTGGCATGCTGATCCCCCACCCATAAGCACATTAGGCTTTCTTGGCCTTTATGATCGCAGAAACAATGTAATTATCCACGTTTGCACCAGGTACCCAATCTTTGATGAATGATTTAGACTCATCTTTAGGCTCGATGCTAATACTCGTAAATCCACTCTGCAGAAGCATGGACTTCACTTCTTCCAATGAAGAGGCGCCGGAAATACAGCCGGAATACAACTCGCTCAGGTCATTTTTTATTTCAGAAGGAAGCTCAGCAGTAGTAATAATATCGGAAATTGCTAGTCTGCCGCCCGATTTCAGAACACGAAAAGCTTCGTTGAAGACCTGCTGTTTATCCGGTGAAAGGTTGATCACACAATTTGAGATAATCACATCTACTGTGCCATCTGCTACTGGCAGATGTTCGATTTCTCCTAAACGAAAATCAGTGTTTGTGAAATTCCCTTTAACTGCGTTACTGCGGGCCCGGCTGACCATATCTGGGGTCATATCGACTCCGATGACTTTACCGTTCCCTCCTACTTGTCGTGAGGCCAAAAAGCAGTCAAATCCGCCGCCGCTGCCCAAATCCAAGACGATTTCACCGACTTTTAATTCAGCAATAGCTTGCGGGTTACCACAGCCAAGCCCGAGATTTGCTCCTTGGGGAACAGCTGTTAACTCCTCTGTGGAATAACCTATTTGTGATGAGAGGGCATCCGCATCGGACGGGGCCCCACAGCAGCTACCTGCTGCGGGGCGATTGACTTCCTTAACGGCAATTTGTTGGTAATGCTTCCGTACATTTTGGCGGATTTCATCATTCGTAGGTTTATTCATCGCAAAACACTCCTTTAAATTGGATAGATGGAACAGAATTTTAACGGCTATTATGCTTTAGTTAGCAGCAAGGCGCGCAGCAGATGGAGGTTTGCACTGGCTTAGGAAGAAAAAAGTCAAAAGACAACCGGCTTTTTTTAGAATTTGCATTTGACCATTTCCAAACAGATTGAGATCGGTGCTGCTTTTCCAGTTCATGAGCTTTCATCAGGTATTCTGCAACATAGATATTTTCATTCATTTTTAATACCTCCAACGATATGAATTCGATAATTGTAATTTGCAACTATAAGGAGTGAGTATTATCCTTTCACCGGAAAACAGCATTTGCTGGATCGAGCCATAGCATCATTAAAGAGTTTTACGGACCGAATCACCGTTTCTCGTTCAAAGTCGGTCAAATACGAAAAAACTTCGTTTAAGTAGTCATTCATCTGTGTGTCAATGGTGGTCGCTACATATTTACCTTCCACGGTGAGGGATAAGGTATAGACTCTTCGATCACTAGGCTCCGGCGTTTTCTCAACCAGATTCATCTTGGTTAAGCTCTGAACCTGTCTACTAAAGGTGGTGATATCGGTTCCAAGGGTTTCAGCAATTTGCTGCATGGAAGGTTTATGCTGGCGATCAATCTCATAAAGAATATGGCTTTGAACCGGAGAAATGTCGTGCCCACCCACCGTACAACAGTTTTTGTTCAGTAAGCCTAAACGACGGGTCATGTTTTGAAATAACTCTCGTGTATTTTCCATGTATGTTTCACCTCATGCCTTAGTTATATATTATTAATTTGCAAATTACAAGTAATATTCTTTATTGATTTCAAAATGAATTTGAATTAGCATATAAGCATATAGTTATATGAATGGAAGGAGGCAACTCATTGGAGCAACTTGGTTATGTAGCCGATCATTTAAAGCTATTGGGGGATAAAACCCGGCTGGCGATGATTTCTCTATTGAGAGAGAGAGAATGGTGTGTCTGCGAATTTGTAGATATCTTTGATATGTCGCAACCAGCCATTAGCCAACATTTGAGAAAATTAAAGTCGCAAGGGATGGTTAAAGAAGAAAGACGAAGTCAGTGGGTATACTATTCCTTGAATGTAGACGACAAACCACATATTCAAGCTGTTCTTGATTGTATGCCGGATTCAAAACGGATTTTAAAATGGCTGAATAAAGAAGGACCTATAGCAACTTGTGGGCCGGATTCCTCAGGCTGCTCTTCCTAAAGGTTGTTCAGTTTATCTCCTTGCAGGGGATAAATGTTGTCTTCAATATAAGTATATGATTATAAGGTTATAGATTACAAAGAGGAGGAATCAGCTAAACGTGAAGATGAGGACTATGGATATCACGGGTAATGGAGGTTTTGAACATTGGTTTGGTTAGCTTGCATTATATTTCTAGCCACTTTAGTGTTGGTGATCTGGCAGCCTAAAAATTTGTCTATTGGCTGGTCCGCCTGCGGAGGAGCTGTACTTGCTCTACTGGTAGGTGTCGTCGATTTGCATGATGTTTGGGAAGTGACTCAGATTGTCTGGAATGCAACCCTAGCTTTTGTGGCCATCATTCTGATTTCGTTGGTGCTTGATAAAATCGGATTTTTCGAATGGGCGGCGCTTCACATGGCCAGAGCTGCACAGGGAAGCGGAACTCGGATGTTCGTGTACGTGACCATTCTTGGAGCTGTTGTCGCTGCTTTTTTTGCAAATGACGGTGCGGCCTTAATTCTGACACCCATTGTTCTAGCGATGGTTCGAGCACTTAAATTGGATGAGAAAATGGTTTTTCCGTTCATCATAGCGAGTGGCTTTATTGCAGACACGACGTCGCTTCCGCTTGTAGTCAGCAACCTGGTGAACATTGTATCGGCCGATTTTTTTGGCATCACGTTTATGGAATATGCGGGTCGTATGGTCGTACCTAATTTATTTTCCTTATTGGCTAGTATTGTAGTTCTGTATCTCTTTTTCCGCAAAAGGATTCCAAAAACGTTTGATGACGCACAATTAATAGCACCTACAGAAGCGATTAAAGATCCAAAAATGTTCCGAATGTCCTGGATTGTTCTTGTGGTGCTGTTGGTTGGCTACTTTGCATGCGAATTTTTTAGTATTCCTGTCTCAGTCGTAGCCGGTATCATAGCCATCTTTTTCTTACTGCTGGCGAGAACAAGTCCTGCGGTACCATTGAAAGAAGTCATCAAGGGTGCTCCATGGGCTATCGTATTTTTCTCTATCGGCATGTATGTAGTGGTGTATGGTCTGCGTAATGCCGGTTTGACGGATCTGCTGGCTCATGTGATTCAAGCGGCTGCCGATCAAGGTATGTTTGTAGGCACCATGGGCATGGGTTTTATCGCGGCGGTTATCTCATCGTTGATGAATAACATGCCTACGGTCATGATTGATGCGCTTGCCATTAATGCCACCCATACGACTGGAATGGTGAAAGAAGCGCTGATTTACGCTAATGTCATTGGATCGGATTTGGGTCCGAAAATAACCCCGATTGGTTCATTGGCGACATTGCTATGGCTACATGTGCTTAGCTCTAAAGGTGTGAAAATATCTTGGGGAACTTATTTTAAAACAGGCATTGTTTTAACGATCCCTACTCTTTTTATTACGCTATTAGGCTTGTATCTGTGGTTAGTCATTTCATAATTGAATATTAAAGGAGACGTTTCCCATGGAGAAAAAGACAATTTACTTTTTGTGTACTGGTAATTCTTGCCGGAGTCAAATGGCAGAAGGATGGGCTAAGAAATATCTAGGAGACAATTGGAACGTATATAGTGCAGGCATTGAGGCGCACGGCCTTAATCCTAAAGCAGTGCAAGCGATGAGTGAAGTAGGTGTCGATATCTCTGGTCAAACTTCTGATATTATTGATCCTCTCTTGCTGAACAGCGCCGATCTGGTGGTGACGTTGTGCGGGGACGCGGCTGATAAATGTCCTATCACTCCTCCACAAGTTCGCCGTGAGCATTGGGGATTTGATGATCCGGCCAAAGCTGAAGGATTGGAAGAAGAGAAATGGGGCGTCTTTCAGCGGGTTCGTGACCAGGTAGGAGAACGCATTAAACAATTTGCAGAAACCGGAGAATAGCAGTTCCTGCTATGAATTCGATAGAGGGAGAATGATTCAGGTGAATTATCACGCGCTTGTTGAGAACAAAGTATATATTGGTGGAGAGAGTGCATTGCTTCAAGTTCTTCGGGAGCAAGAGATCACAGATGTTTTTGATCTGCGAGATAACGGTACTGAGGCAGAAGGATTTCCGGCAAAGGTAACGCGTCATCATTATCCGATTGTGGAACATGAGACTGGACAGGAGGATTCTGTGCAAGCTGCTATTCAGGCGGTTAAAGAAGCGGTGAACAGTGGGAAGACCGTGTATTTTCATTGCGCCGGCGGACGGAATCGAACAGGAACCGTAGCAACTGGAGTGTTACTTGAGTTGGGTTTAGCTACCACAGTGGAAGAGGCGGAAGCCTTGGCCAAAGAAAAACGTCCAGATATCAATATAAAGCAAGAAATGCGTGATGTGTTGAAGGGATTTTATCCTTCCAAATAATTAAATCGATATAACATGGGACTACTTCCTTCGGGAGATAGTCTTTATTTTTTTCAAATAATAAGATTTTTATTAGTAGAAAGGAGAGCATCCAATATGATTTGATAACTCACTTTATTGTATATGTTCAGAATTGTAATCGATGATTTTGTTGTCTCGGAACTCAACTTTATTGTCTGTACACATTAATGTTGTGTACAGACAATAAAGTTGTATACTAATTATTAATGACGGATAACAAGAATATATCTTCTTGATAAGTATTTAATAAAAAGCCCGATGAGCACGTATCATCGGGTTTTTATTAAATTCAGAGGGTGACTGCTTAGGTTTCAATCAGAGCGAATATAAATTGCATAACAAGTCAAAAGTTTTTGAATCCTTTCCTGTTAGCGAAATCCGAGCAAATGCGTTAAACCAAAGACTTGTTGGTGTAACCGGCTGTATCCGTATAATGCACCTCGATGGCCAAGTCCGTTTCATGGTGGAGCAAATCGTCGATGACGTGTACGGCATCCCGAGTGTTCGTATCGATGACTTTCGTGTAGAAAATGGAAAATTGGTCGCTCACGAACCGATAAATCGTAGCTCCTTTTCCCGTCCCGTAATGGGACTTCGCATCTACGTGAAGCGTCGAAACTATTAGGAGATTCAACTGATGAAAACTCAATATCTTATACATACAAAAAGAGCAGCTAAACAGGCTGCTCTTTTTGTATGTATAAGAATGTAACTGATAGAATTACCGTCCAGATTGGAGTAGAGGATATGACTGTCCCATTTCCTGTAGATTAATTAATTATACATATTTTACTTCTTAAAGGATACTCTACTAGAAGATAAGAATATAATCTTTTCGTCAAAATATTTATTAAAATGGTTGTACGTTTTTAAATGAATATCAGGCTGATACCATTTAGAAAACCCATTTCGCTGAAACAACAAAGGCATACCCAATTGCACGGATCGCTTCCCCTTTAAACCATCTCCAATGTTCAGCGAATCAATATATATTCGATCAACAATCCTCTGTAATCTTTTGGGGAAATCTGGCGTGAAGGGCAAAAGAGGAGAAATGGCTGCCTGTGTATTAATTCCTGCTGCATGGACATTTCTAAGAGCCTTTAAGGGCTGGTTGATCCCTGGAGCTAAAGGTGCAAAAAGTCGCTTTACACCTTCTCGGTCTGTTTCAATAGTCATAGAAACTAATAATTCACAACGTTGCTGCAATTCTGATAGTATATCGAGGTCTCTGACCACCAGAGGACTTCTTGTTTGGATTTGAAGGAAATCTGGTGGAGATTCAATCATCTCCGTTAATATCTTTCTTGTGATCTCAACCTTACGCTCGATGGGTTGGTATGGATCTGTAGCAGTAGACATGAATATATTGATAGGTTTATTTCTTCGGCGGAGACTATTAATTTCTTTACTATAGTTTTTCAACAGCATTTATTTTAATATCATTCCATTCTCCCCAAGGAATATCTTTATATTTTTGAATGGGCATTTCTCTAACATAGCAATAACTACATCCAAAAGCATAACCACTGTAAGGATTCAAAGAGTGAGTAAATCCAACAGTAGATGCTCCTTTGGTTTCGCTCAAAATTTTTTTGCCACCGTATTATCAATCTACATGTTAGATACCCCTTCATTTTAAATATTTACGTAAATGAAATTCCGAATGAACAGAAACTCCCTCTACCAGTTCAACTGATAAAGGGAGTTTTAATTAATTATAGTAAAATTAGAACGCATCAAGAACTGATATAATCCCAGGATGGCGGACAAAAGACCAATGGGAATGTACTGTACGCCATTCGTCATTAATTAAGCGAAAAACTTCAGTAGTATTCCAACATTTTTGAAGTTTTTCTTGTCCATCTTCTCCTGCTACGTAATTGTATAAATTATAACTCAACACAGCCAAATCACCAGCTTCACTGACAGCGACATCTGAATTGAGTTATTCACTCCGAAGAATATTAGGATTTATATAGCGTGACATTTTGACACTACCGTATGTGACAGAAAAACACCTAGAATCACAGAGGTAGTTTTAACACATTAACAATAAATGAGGAGGGGATTTTCATTGTGTATGATAAAAATTTAACGAGGCGTGAAAGGGGAAACAGGTATGACCTATTTATGAAAAACAAACCAGTAACAAGAGTGTTTTAAGGAAAATAAGTAATTTCTAGGGTTAACATACATGTGGAAAAAAAGGAATTTACCGTTTGTTAGGACACAATAGCGTTTGTGAAAATAATAATGAGTAAAGATAATTGCAAATCCACTCTTGCCCTAAAACAGCAGATAATTACCGATACAATATGAATAGAGGAGAAGAATATCTTTATGAAAAAGCATTGTCAAATTACATCTACAGGTTTAGTTCTTTTAATGATTGGAAGTTTTCTGTTATACACAACACCAACCTCAATTGTAAAAGCAGAGCCCACTCAAAATGTATCTAGTTTGTTACAAACAAGTACCCAACGAGATTGTACTTCTGCTAAGCAAGCAATGCGGGATACACTACAACTTGGATACCCTGGGATACTTGCTGAAATTTATAAGAGTGGAAAAACATGGAGTTATGCTGCTGGGATAGCGGATCTGAGAGCCAAGAAACCGATGAAAACAGATTTTCGTTTTCGCATTGGCAGTGTGACGAAGACATTCATTGCAACAGTTCTACTTCAATTATCTGAAGAGAACCGCTTGAATCTAGACGACCCCATTGAAAAATGGTTGCCTGGTGTCATTCAAGGAAACGGATATGATGGTAACCAAATTACTATCCGGCAGATATTGAATCATACAAGTGGTATCGCTGACTATGTAAATTCAAAAGACTTTGATTATACGGATACAAAAAAATCGTATACGGCTGAAGAATTCGTAAAGATGGGGATTTCTCTTCCCCCAGACTTTGCCCCAGGAAAGGGTTGGTCTTATTCAAACACAGGATACGTAATACTGGGGATCCTTATTGAAAAAGTAACTGGAAACAGCTATGCGGAAGAGGTTGAAAATCGGATTATTGAACCGCTTGATTTGTCAAATACATTCCTACCTGGCAATTCAAGCGTGATTCCAGGCACCAAGCATGCCCGTGGCTATTTCCAACTAGACGGAGCAAGTGAGCTAAAAGACGTTACTTATATTAACCCAGGTAGCTCGGATGGAGATATGATTTCTACTGCTGACGATTTAAACAAATTCTTCTCTTACTTACTCAGTGGTAAATTACTGAAGGAACAGCAACTAAAACAAATGCTTACTACAGTTCCTACAGATAGAGAAGGAACCGGATACGGTCTTGGGATCTTTGAAACTAAGCTTCCAAACGGTGTCTCGATATGGGGACACAAAGGTAGAGTTCTAGGGTTTACCACTTTTGCTGGTGGCACACTTGGAGGCAAGCATACATTGGTCGTCAATTTGAATAGCTTTAAAGCTGATAGTCCTGATCCATTTAAAAATATTTTACTTGCTGAATTTAGCAAGTAGGCAAAAAGGAAAACCGGATAAATTTTGTCATAGTTTTTATAGTTAAAAATATGCCTTTCTGGTTCAAAAAACAACTTACTCTAAAAAAATTTGAATAAAGCAAGTTCTTAAGTTGATAGGCATGAGGTCCCGCCACGTCGCCATCAAACTAGGGTCTTGAAGTATCCCCTGGTCCTTAGAGCATGTCAAAAAACTAACAAATAAGTATTTTAGGAGGGTTTTATGAAAAAGAAAATGATTATTGCACTTGGTGTTTCTGCTATAATACTGACTAATTTTGTAGGAAGTACTTATGCAGACTCGAAAACAGGAGTTTCTGTTACAGCACCCTACAATACAAATCAAATAGCGGAATGGTTAGAAATGCATGCAAAGCCTTTAAAAACAACTAATCCAACTGCATCTTTTAATGATTTAAAACCACTTAAGAATATGGTAGGTTCAGCTTCAATTGTAGGTTTAGGTGAAGCTACGCATGGGGCTCATGAAATTTTTACAATGAAACAACGCATTGTTAATTATTTAGTATCTGAAAAGGGATTCACCAACTTAGTTTTAGAAGAGGGATGGGACAGAGCTTTGGAGCTTGATCGATATGTTCTTACTGGTAAGGGAAACCCAAGCCAACATCTATCACCAGTATTTAACACAAAAGAAATGTTAGATCTACTTAGTTGGATTCGACAATATAATGCTAATCCAAAACATAAATCTAAAGTGCGTATCATTGGGATGGACATTCAATCAGTAAACGAGAATGTTTATAATAATATAATAGAATATATAAAAAGAAACAATTCAGATCTTGTGCCTAGAGTAGAAGAGAAGATAAAAGGTCTTATTCCTGTAACAAAGGATATGAATACTTTTGAGAGCCTTACGAAAGAAGAAAAAGAAAAGTATATTTCAGATGCTAAACAAATCAGAGCTTTATTAGAACAAAATAAAAGCTATCTAAATGGAAAATCCAAAGAGTTCGCATGGATAAAACAAAATGCCCGTATTATTGAACAATTTACTACAATGTTAGCGTCACCACCTGATAAACCATCGGACCTTTTTTTGAAACATGATATTGCAATGTATGAAAATGCGAAGTGGACTGAAGAACATTTAGGGAAAACCATAGTTTGGGGACATAATGGACACGTTTCGAAAACAAATATGATTCCATTTATATACCCTAAAGTAGCTGGGCAGCATTTAGCAGAATATTATGGAAAACGGTATGTATCTATTGGAACATCTGTTTATAAAGGACAATATAATGTCTATAATAATGATGGTGAATTTGGCCCATATGGAATATTAAAATCAGATGATCCAAACAGTTATAATTACATTTTTGGACAGGTCAAAAAAGATCAATTTTTTATTGATTTACGTAAGGCGAACGGAGTGACAAAAACTTGGTTAAACGAACAACATCAAATTTTCGCTGGAATAACTAAAGAAGGCCCTGCTATACCAAAAACTGTTGATATATCATTAGGTAAAACGTTTGATATACTTGTTCAAATTCAAAAAGTCAGTCCATCTCAACTACATCAATAATTTGTAATAATGTGCGAGAAGGCTTACTTAAGGGCACAACGATTCGTGAAAAGTTTGAATTTGGTTGGAATCGGGTTATCGAACTTGGGACATTTGTTTATATGCTGAAGGCCCATCTACATGGAATCTTCGAGTTAAGCAGTGAGAGCGTTAGTAGTGCAATCCGTTTGTGTTGGAATGCTGTAACTCTTAGAGATTTAACATAGGTAGATGGACAATAGCCGCTCTCAAAGGAAGTTCGAAAATAACCTTTGAGGGCGGCTTCTGTTTTATGGATGGTTTATTACAAAAAATGGAGTTAGGTACACAACTTTATTGTCTGTAAACAATTAATGTCTGGTGATAAAAAAGTGTGGAACCAGTAAAAAACAAACAACTTAAATCAAATAAAGTTTGCAAATATAAATGGAATTTCTCAAGGAACGTTGAGTGAGCTGGAGCAAGATAAATACAGACCCTCTTTTGATATACTTATAGCAATTAAAGAAAACTTCAATTCCCATATAGAGTGGTTAATCTTTGGAGATACGCCTGTAGCAATTGAGCCCACACAGTAGGGGAATGTCATTCGATTAGCAATACAAAGTAAATAATCAGTTGTAACGTCAAAAACCTTTGCTAAAGATATTAAATGATTAATTTCAGGCCGTGCTACGTTTCACTCCCAATTAGAAACAACCTGTTTAGTTACCCTGATTATTATAAATATCCTTTTATGTACATTTATGGATTAGTATCAAATTTTTACATTACTGTTTCAAAGTATTCATGAATTCATCTCTATTAAATCAAATAGGTTTTACCCGACCCATCTGCTTACTAATTATACCTACTTATAGCCCATATTATAGCTTATTCATGCCCTACTGTACCCTACGAGTAGCCTATGAATAGGATACGAAGTAAAATATAGCTAAAAAATATTACTTTGCTATTGTATAAAGCTGTGAGTTGTTATATTCTACATTTGTATTTTGAAGTAAAACTAAAATATATCTTAGGAGTAGAAAAGGATAACTGAACTTTACTTTGATTTAGTAGTTCTAAAAAGAAGGTGAATAATGAGCAAAATTCGATCAAGTAACTCTATAGCATCTATTCAACGGAAAATCAAAGAAGGAAGAGGTCAAGGCCACTTTTCGGAATATAAACCTTGGTTAACTATACATGATGTACCTTCAATAGGGATAGTTACTCGAATTCTTGGTTAGAAAAGTGGTCGACTTCACCATTATCTGTCTGAACACTTTGAATTGGCACATCATTACTAAATGGAGTGGTCAGAGCAAGTGATTGATATTCGCGAACAATTTCCTTTATTACCTCTAGATAAAACCCTCTTTATTGCACAAAAGTTAGGCATTAAACATCCAACTGACCCCAAGAATAAGCTTCCCATCATTATGACTACAAATATGTTACTTACAGTAAAACAAGAAGAAAGTATATAATTTATTGCACATTCTATCAAACCTTCTAACAAGTTGACAAAACGAGTTGTAGAGAAATTACAGATTGAAAAAGAGTTCTTTAAAGACCAAAAGATAGAGTGGGCACTTATTACGGAAAGACAGATAAACTACAATTTGGTTAGGAATGTCGAATGGCTTCATAATGCTAAAAACAACGATAAATTGTTAAATCACCATATAAATAGTCTCGAAGATAATCTCTATTGTGCTATTCAACAAAGTGAAAAACCACTTGCAAAAGTTACAAGAGAACAAGATGAATTATTTGGTTTACCAAGTGGGTAAGCGCAAGGATTCGGAGCACCGGCAGAGAATGTCTCCAGGGAAGATCTCCCAAATCGGCCGGCACCCCGCCTGAATGTCGACACGCGTCGAATTCCTCGATTGATGGCAAACCATTCCCAGCGTTTCTTCTCCATTCGCTTTTTTAGGCAAAATATTAACACTTTATGTTGGACAGACCAAATTTAACTAAAGTTTTACTATACATTCTTGGAAATTTTGATATAATTCTACCTAGGTTACCTTTCCAATTATGATAGAAAATAGAATTAGATGGTTTTTATATCTATGCAAGCTGTGCGCGAGAAACCAATCCACTGGCTACCCAGCAAGCAGGCATGCGGAGACCGACAATTGTGGAAAATGACAGCCGAGAATATGTTGCTCCATGACGTCAGAAGGTTCAGAAAGGATGAAGCCAACCTTATCCCAATTCCAATGGAGGATGAAGCGCGTGATCATTTTTGAAAAGATGTAATTTACTTCCAAAATAAAGACTGTCCCGTTCATGCCATACGGAGCATTCTTTGAGCCTCATACAGACCCATCGTCACATCTAATCGTCAGGAAAAGCTCAGTACCCCGCAGCCGTATCTTTACTTATCCACACCAGACGGGGGAATACACACATCGTACATAGAGTGTATCAATATCCCTTAAACATAGGCTTCGACAAAGGCAGCTCCGGTGCCGAATCCGGAGGTACGGCCGACTTCCTGCTGGCCGGCCGGAACCCTACAGCAAGCCTTACATCGATGGGAGGAACATCCCTTGTCCACCCCCAATTCCAATTCCGAACCCAATGTTAAACCAAAGCCCGTCTTCGGGCGGCTCGTCCGCAGCAAGCATATTGAAGCGGAGGAGCCGGAAGCAGCCGCATCTCTTGCGTAGAACGATGCTCTTAGTTGTCTTTCACGCATAGGAGCCGAGCGGGACAGCTGCTAGGCAGAGGATTGCCGCATGCGATCAACCGGGCAAGCAAAGCGGTGACCTGGCGAAAGCCATTGACATTCTTGTCACATGTTTGAAAAGGCGGGGAGCGAGGCTGAAGCGTTGCTGCGGCATATGCTCCGCCGGATTGCTTTTACCGATGAAGAGAGGGGAACGATCCAGATGGCTTTTGAAAAAGAAACGTTGTTTTGGAACGAAAAATTCGGTAGCGACGATTATACCCTGACGCGGCTGCCTTACAGCAAAGCTCCAAGCTCCCTGGCGCCCATTATGACAACCGTCGGCGGGACGCTTCCGGAGGAAGTGGCGCAGCGCGTCCTTCAAATGAGCAAGGGCGCTCCGCTGGCCACTTTTATGATTTTGCTCGCAGGTGTTCAGTCGCTCTTGCATAAATATACAGGCGCTTCTGACATTCTGGTCGGCATGCCGGTTGTACGGAAACCGACGGAGACGCGCCGATCCGTTAATCATACGGCCATTTTGAAAAACTCGCTTTCGGCGGGTGCGACTTTTAAAACGCTTCTGAGCGAGCTGAGGACTTCCTTGCCGGAAGCGATTCAGCATCAACATATTCCGTTCTTGAAAATGACAGAGAAGCTGGACCTGCAATATGCAGACGGGATACCCGTCGTCCATACGCTAGTATCCCTTAAGGAGCTGCATCTGGACGAAATCGGGCAAAATGTGGTCACGGATTGTTCCTTTGAATTTAGCTTAACCGGCGGGACGATACAGCTAGCGCTGTCATATAACGAGCACTTATATGACTCCGAGTTCATGACGCGGGTCGTCGGCCATCTGAATCGCCTGCTGGCCGTGGGGCTTCACGAGTTGGAGCTGGACATTGTGCGGGCGGACATGCTGTCGGAGGACGAGAAATTTCAATTGCTGCAAAGCTTTAACGATACCGAGAAGGACTATCCCCGTGATCGGACGATTCATCAGCTCGTGGAGGAGCAGGCGAAGCGGGTGCCCGAAGCGACGGCGGTTGTCTTTGAGGGGCGCCGTCTTTCGTACGCGGAGCTGAACGAACGGGCGAACCGGCTGGCGCGGACGCTGCGATCGGTCGGCGTGCTGCCCAATCAGCTGGTAGGCTTGATGGCCAGGAGATCGCTGGAGACGGTCGTTGGCATTCTGGCGGTTCTGAAAGCTGGCGGTGCCTACGTGCCGATCGACCCGGAATACCCGGAAGAACGCATCCGCTACATTCTGGAGAACTCGAACGCGCAGCTGCTGCTGACTCAAAGGGAGCTGCAGCAGCAGGTGCCGTTCGAAGGGACCGTGGTGGCGCTGGATGACGAGCAGGCCTACAGCGACGATGGCTCGAACCTGGATCCGGCCAGCGGTCCGAATGATCTGGCTTATGTCATCTATACATCAGGTACGACGGGCAAACCCAAAGGGGTCATGCTGGAGCATCGCGGGCTGGTCAGCCTGAAACTGACGTTTGCCCATACGCTTCACACGACCGAACAGGATCGAGTGCTCCAATTCGCCAGCCTATCGTTCGATGCGTCGTGCTGGGAGATGTTCAACGCTCTATATTTCGGGGCGACCTTATATATACCGTCAACCGAGACGATTTTGGATGATCAGCTGTTCGAACGTTTCATGAACGAGCATGCAATTACGATCGCCACTTTGCCGCCAACTTATGCGGCTTATTTGAATTCAGACCGCCTGCCGAGTCTGAGCAGGCTCATCACGGCGGGCTCCGCCGTTTCAGCCGAATTCGTGCAGCAGTGGAAAGACAAGGTACAGTACTATAACGCGTACGGTCCGACGGAAGCCTCGATCGCCACATCCGTGTGGGCGGCGTCTACGTATGACACCGAACGCAGAGCGATACCGATCGGACGTCCGATCTGGAACCATCGCTTGTATATACTGGGCGCACAGAATCAACTGGCGCCTATCGGAGTGGAAGGGGAATTGTGCATCGCGGGCGTCGGCCTCGCCCGGGGATATTGGAACCGGCCGGATCTGACGGCGGAGAAATTCATCGAACACCCGTTTGAGCCTGGAGAGAGACTGTACCGGACGGGCGACTTGGCCCGCTGGCTGCCGGACGGAAATATTGAGTACTTGGGCCGGATTGACCATCAGGTGAAAATCCGTGGATTCCGGATCGAGATCGGCGAGATTGAAGAGCAGCTTCTGAAGATCGACTCCGTGCAGGAGACGATCGTAATCGCGCGGGAAGGCAAAAACGGGCAAGAACTGTGCGCTTACCTGGTCGCGGGCCGCCCGCTTACGCTCGGCGAACTGAGAAGCGCGCTGGCGCAAAAATTGCCAAATTACATGATTCCGGCGCATTTTGTTCAGCTTCCGCGGATGCCGCTCACGCCGAACGACAAAATCGACCGCAAGGCTTTGCCCGCTCCGGAAGGAAACGCGCTGACCGGCGGCGCGTACGTAGCTCCCCGCAATGAAGCCGAGCGGACGCTTGCCGATGTGTGGCAGGCGGTATTGAACGCCGATCGCGTTGGGGTAACGGATCATTTCTTCGAGCTGGGCGGAGACTCGATCAAGTCCATTCAAGTATCTTCGCGGCTTCATCAAGCCGGGTACAAGCTGGAAATCCGGGATTTGTTCAAATATCCGACTATCTCACAGCTCAGTCTGCATGTGAAACCGATCGGACGTACCATCGATCAAGGCGAAATAACGGGTGAAACGGCGCTGGCGCCGATTCAGCATTGGTTTTTCGAGAGCTCCTTTGCGGCCCCGCATCATTTCAACCAGTCGGTGATGCTGTACCGGAAGGAACGCTTCGACGAAGAGACGGTGCGTCAGGTGCTGCAAAAGCTGGCCGAGCATCATGACGCCTTGCGGATGGTGTTCTGCAAGACGGAACAAGGGTTTAGTGCGCAGACCCGCGCGATTCAGGAAGGCGGGCTGTTCACGCTGGACGTGTTCGACTTCAAGGATGCGGAGAATACCGCGCAGGCTGTGGAAGCGAAGGCAACGGACATTCAAGCGGGCATCGATCTGGAGAACGGGCCCCTCGTGAAGGCGGGACTGTTCCGGTGCGCGGACGGCGATCATTTGCTGCTCGCGGTTCATCATGCCGTGGTGGACGGCGTGTCTTGGCGCATTTTGATGGAGGATTTCGCTCTGGGTTACGAGCAGGCCGGCAAAAGCGAGGAAATTCGTTTCCCAGCGAAAACGGATGCGTACCGCACTTGGTCCGAGCAGCTGGCCGCTTACGCGCAAAGCCCGGAGATGGCGAAGGAACGGGCCTATTGGCAGGCCGTGGAACAAATTGCGGTTCCGGCCTTGCCGAAGGATCTGGAGGCGGACGTTACGACGCAGCAGGACAGCGAATCGCTGTTCGTCCGTTTGACTCCTGAAGAAACGGAGCTGCTGCTGAAGCGGGTTCACCGGGCCTACAACACCGAAATGAACGATATTTTGGTAACGGCGCTCGGCATAGCCGTTCGCAAGTGGACGGGACACGAACGGGTGCGGATCAATCTCGAAGGACACGGACGCGAATCGATCGGAACGGATATCGACATCACGCGCACAGTCGGCTGGTTTACGACCAAGTTTCCGGTCGTCCTGGAGCCGGAAACCGACCGGGATTTGGCCTATCAGATTAAACAGGTCAAGGAAAGCTTGCGCCGCATTCCGAACAGGGGGCTTGGGTACGGCGTATGCCGCTATCTCTCCAAATCGGAGGATGGCTTTGTTTGGGGCGCAGAGCCGGAAATTAATTTTAACTACCTCGGCCAGTTCGACGATGATGTCAATCAGGACGAGATCGGCATATCTTCTTATTCCAGCGGCAGCCCGGCCAGCGACCGGCAGGCCCGCAGCTTTGTGCTGGATATCAACGGCATGGTGCTGGAAGGCGCTTTATCGCTCGATCTCAGCTACAGCCGGAAGCAGTATCGCAAGGAAACGATGGAAGCCTTCGCTCAGCGGCTTGAGCAAAGTCTCCGAGAGCTCATTACCCACTGCGCAGGCAAAGAAAACACCGAATTGACGCCGAGCGACGTGCAATTTAAAGGCTTGACCATCGCGGAATTGGAGCAAATCGTCCAGCGCTCGGGCCATCTCGGGGAAATCGAAAATATTTACTCGCTTACGCCGATGCAGAAGGGCATGTGGTTCCACAGTGCGCTTGACCAGCAAACGGCAGCTTACTTCGAGCAGACGCAGTTTACGATGCGGGGAGCGCTCGACGTCCAGCTTTTCGAGAGGAGCTGGATGGAGCTTGCGAAACGTCATCTGGTGCTACGGGCGAATTTTGTGAAAGGACCAGCGGGCGAGCCGCTGCAAATCATATACCGCGACAAGCCGGTCGGCTTTGAATATGAAGAGCTGCTTCATTTGCAGTCGGACGAGAAACAAGCGTACTTGGATAAAAAAGCCGAGGATGACAAGCTTCGCGGCTTCGACCTGGAACATGACGCGCTCGTTCGGGTTACGATCCTGCGCACCGAAGAGCAAAACTATCATGTGCTGTGGAGTTTCCAGCATATTTTGATGGACGGCTGGTGCCTACCGCAGCTGACGCAGGAGCTGTTTGAGACGTACTCGGCCTTGGCATCCGGCAAGCAGCCAGCGGGAGATAAGGGATCGGATTATGGCGCCTATATCGAATGGTTGGAGAAACAGGACGATCAGGCGGCATCCGGCTATTGGACGGCATTCCTGGCAGGTTATGAAGGGCAAACCGTACTCCCGGGACAAAAGGAACCGGCGCCGAACGGCAGATTTACGGCTGATCACGTCACCGCCGAGCTGGGCAAAGACTTGAGCGAGCGGATGGACCAGGTGGCGAAACAGCGTCTGGTTACGGTCAATACGCTGCTGCAAGCCGCTTGGGGCGTGATGCTGCAAAAATATAACGGGACAAACGATGCCGTATTCGGCAGCGTCGTGGCCGGAAGACCGGCGGAAATCCCGGGCATCGAGTCCATGATCGGACTGTTCATCAATACGGTGCCGGTCCGCGTCACGAGCGAAGCGGACACCGTGTTCGCCGACCTGATGGCGAAGCTCCAAGAGCGGGCGCTGGAGTCCGGGCGTTATGATTACTATCCGCTGTATGAAATTCAAGCCCGCAGCGTGCAAAAGCAGAACCTAATCAACCATATCATCGCTTTCGAGAACTATCCGGTGGACGAGCAGATGGAGCAGGCGGGCGACCAGCAGCACGGCGACCTGACGATCGCTGACGTTCAGATGGAGGAGCAGACGAACTATAACTTCAACTTGACCGTGGTGCCGGGAGTCGAGATCGAAATTCGGTTCGACTTTAACGCCGAAGTGTTCGATAAAGACAGCATCGAGCGGCTCAAGGGGCATCTCGTCCATCTGCTGGAGCAGGTGACGGATAACCCGGAAATTACAGTGGGCGAGCTGGAACTTGTGACGGAGGCGGAAAAAACCGACCTTCTCGGACGTTTTAACGACACCATCACGGAATTTCCGCGCGGGAAGACGCTCATTCAATTGTTCGAAGAGCAGGCGGAGCGCATCCCGGATGCAGCCGCCATCTCCTTGAATGAGCAAGAGCTGACCTACCGCGAGCTGAACGAACGCGTCAACCGCCTTGCCCGTACCTTGCGTAGCCACGGGATATCCAAAGGCCGTCTGGTCGCCATTATGGCTGAGCGTTCCATTGAAATGGTGGTGGGCATGCTGGCGGCACACAAAGCCGGAGCTGCTTACGTACCAATTGACCCGGAATATCCCGAGGAGCGTATCCGTTTCTTGATCGAGGATTCGGGAGCGCAGGTCATGCTGACGCAAAGCCGCTTGCGCGAGCGCCTGGCGGGTTCAGACTCCGTGATCTTACTGGATGACGAGGCCTTCTATCACGAGGACGGCACAAATCTAAATCCAGGCACCGAAGCGACAGATCTGGCTTGCGTCATCTATACGTCAGGTACGACGGGCAAGCCGAAAGGCAACCTTGTTTCGCACCGCAACATCGTGCGGATCGTGCGAAATACGAATTATATCGACATCACCGAGCGGGATCATGTCCTCCAGCTTTCGAGCTATTCGTTCGACGGAGCGATTTTCGATATTTTCGGCGCTTTGACCAACGGGGCGCGGCTGGTGCTGGTTCTCCGCGAGACTTTGCTGGAAATCGGCCGTCTGGCGGATCTCATCCAGCGCGAGCGCATCTCGGTCATGCTGATTACGACGGCTTTCTTCAACATCCTTGTAGATGTGAACGTCGACTGCCTGCGGGATGTCCGGGCGATTTTGTTCGGAGGAGAGCGCGTGTCGGTCGGCCATGTGCGTAAAGCGCTCGCCCATATCGGACCGGGCAGGCTCAACCATCTGTACGGCCCGTCGGAAAGCACGGTTTATACCACGTACCTTCCGGTCGACTTCGTCGATGAGTCGGCGGTTACCGTACCCATCGGCCGGCCGATCAGCAATACGACGGTGTATATCGTCGACAGCCGGAATAAGCTTCTACCAATCGGCGTGGCCGGGGAGCTTTGCGTCGGTGGAGAAGGTTTGGTACGGGGCTACAATAACCGGCCGGAGCTGACGGCGGAGAAATTTGTGGACAATCCGTTTGTGCCGGGAGAGCGCATGTACCGGACGGGGGATTTGGCGAAATGGCTGCCGGACGGCACGATTGAATACGTAGGACGGACGGATGACCAAGTGAAAATCCGCGGCTTCCGCATTGAACTGGGCGAGATCGAAGCTCAGCTTCAGAAAGTGGAGGGAATTCGGAAAACGACGGTATTCGCGTGGGAAAACGCCTCCGGCGAGAAGCAGCTTTGCGCCTATTATGAAGCGGACCGCGAGCTTCCGGCGGCCGAGCTGAAGAGCGCGCTTTCCCAGGAACTGCCGGCCTACATGATCCCGGCGTACCTGATCCAGTTGGAGCGGCTCCCGCTGACGACGAACGGCAAGGTCGACCGCCGGTCCCTTCCGGCGCCGGAGGAGAGCTTGCAGCCGGGCGAAGGACGTACTCCGCCTCGGACTCCGCTGGAAGCCAGCTTGGCCGGAATTTGGAAAAGCGTGCTCGGATTGGAGCACATCGGGGTTCATGACAACTTCTTCGACCTGGGCGGCCATTCCCTGCGGGCGACGACACTGGTGAGCAAGGTGCATCAGGAGCTGAACGTCGAGCTGCCTCTGCGCGACGTATTTCGCTACTCGACGATCGAAGAGATGGCTCTGGCCATCTCCCGGATCGGAGAGCAGTCGTTCTCGTCGATTCCGCTGGCAGGCGCAAGAGCATATTATCCGCTTTCCTCAGCTCAGAAGCGGCTGTTTATCCTGAATCAGCTGGAAGGGGCCGATCAGAGCTACAACATGCCGGGTGTGCTGCTGCTGGAAGGATCGATTGACCGGAGCCTGCTGGAGAAGGCTTTCCGCGGACTGATCGCACGGCACGAAACGCTGCGAACTGGCTTTGAGATCGTACAAGGCGAAGCTGTACAGCGCATTTACGAGAGCGTCGACTTTGCCGTTGAGTACCGTCATGCGAGCGAGGAAGAAGCGCCCGAAGTCGTGCAGGCCTTCATCCGGCCTTTCGACTTGGCGAAGCCTCCGCTGCTGCGGGCGGAACTCGTAGAGCTGGCAGCCGAACGTTATTTGCTAATGTTCGACATGCACCATATCGTCTCCGACGGGGTTTCGATGGACGTGTTAGTCGAGGAACTCGTTCGTCTGTACGGCGGCGAATCATTAGAGCCTTTGCGCATTCAATACAAGGACTATGCGGTATGGCAGCAGTCGGACGAGCAAAAAGTGCAGTTGAAACGCGAGGAAGCTTACTGGCTGGATCGTTACCGGGGCGAGCTTCCGGTTCTGGAAATGCCGACGGACTATCCGCGTCCTGCCGTGCAGAGCTTTGAGGGACAAACGCTGACGTCCTTCGTGGACGAGGCAACGAACGAAGGCTTGAAGCAGCTGGCCGCTCAAAGAGGAACGACGCTGTATATGGTGCTGCTTGCGGCATATACCGTGCTTTTGCATAAATACACAGGTCAGGACGATTTGATCGTCGGAACGTCGATTGCGGGCAGAACGCACGGAGACACGCAGCCTTTGATCGGAATGTTCGTCAATACGCTGGCGCTCCGCAATTATCCGGCTTCGGAGAAGACCTTCCTGTCGTATCTGGAAGAAGTGAAAGAAACGACCTTAGGCGCTTACGAGCATCAGAATTATCCGTTCGAAGAGCTCGTCGATAAAGTGCAGGTCAGCCGGGATTTGAGCCGCAACCCGCTGTTTGACACGATGTTCTCCCTGCAAAACTTGGAGGATAAAGAGTTTGAGCTGGAAGGGCTGAAATTGTCCCCGTACCCTAGCGAATACGGCACGGCCAAGTTCGACCTGAGTGTGGATGTTACGGAAGAAAACGGCGGCCTGGAGTGCAGCTTTGAATTCGCAACGGCTCTTTATAAAGAAAGCACGATCCGGCGGCTGTCGACTCATTTCGGACATTTGCTTGCGGCGATCGTAAGCCGTCCAGATGCGAAGATTGCCGAGCTGAACTTGCTGACGGCAGAGGAAAAAGAACAAATTCTCGGCGCGTTCAACCCGGCACAGCCGGAAGCGGCTCCTGCGGCCGCGTTCCACCGGCTGTTTGAGGAACAGGCGGAGCGCACGCCGGAAGAGGCGGCCGTCGTGTACGAGAACGACCGGCTGACGTATGCGGAGCTGAACGAGCGGGCGAACCGCTTGGCGGCTACGCTGCGCGCAAATGGCATCGGCCGGGAGAAGATCGTCGGCATTCTCGCCGAGCGTTCGGTGGACTTGCTGGTGGCCGTGCTGGCCGTCTGGAAAGCGGGCGGGGCGTATGTGCCGCTGGACCCGGATTATCCGGCGGAGCGCGTGCGGTTCATGCTCGAAGACAGCAGAGCGAAGGTGCTGCTGACGCAAACGGCGCTGCGAGAGCGTGCTGAAGCCTGGCTTGACGAAGAGGAGCTGGCGCTGGCGGCGGTGCTGTACCTGGACGACGAAGCGTCGTACAGCGAGGAGCGGGCGAATGCGCCGATTGGCTCGGGCATGGTCTCCGGCAAGCTGACGGATGCTGTGGACGACGGCGATGAGAGCCATCAGCATGTTGGCACCGACAGCTTCCATGAAGCCCGTCCGGAGGATCTGGCGTACGTGATCTATACGTCGGGAACGACGGGCAAGCCGAAGGGCGTGATGATCGAGCACCGCAGCCTGGTGAACACGGCGGCGGGCTACCGGCGGGAATACCGGTTGAACCAGTTCCCGGTGCGGTTGCTGCAGCTCGCAAGCTTCTCGTTCGACGTGTTCGTGGGAGATATCGCGCGGACGCTGTACAACGGAGGCACGATGGTGATCGTGCCGAAGGACGACCGGATTGATCCGTCTCGTCTGCACCACTGGATTGAGCGGGAACGGGTCACCATCTTCGAATCGACGCCGGCGCTGATCGTGCCGTTCCTGGAGTACGTGCACGAGCAGCGGCTGGATATGAGCTGGATGGAGCTGTTGATCACGAGCTCGGACAGCTGCAGCGTGGCGGATTACCGGACCTTGCAGGAACGCTTCGGCTCGTTGTTCCGGATCATCAACGCATACGGCGTAACGGAAGCGGCGATCGACTCCAGCTTCTACGAAGAGGAGCTGGCGAAGCTGCCGCAGACAGGCAATGTGCCGATCGGTAAAGCGTGGCTGAATGCGAAATTCTACATCGTGGACGCGCATCTGAACCCGGTGCCGATTGGGGTGCTAGGCGAGCTGGTCATCGGCGGAGTCGGAGTGGCGCGCGGGTACTTGAACCGTCCGGAGCTGACGGAAGAGAAGTTCGTAGACAGCCCGTTCGCCGCGGGCGAGCGGTTGTACCGCACGGGAGACTTGGCGCGGTGGATGGAAGACGGGAACGTGGACTTCATCGGCCGGATCGACAACCAGGCGAAAATCCGGGGGTACCGGATCGAGACGGGGGAGATCGAGTCGCAGCTGCTGCGGGTGGAAGGCGTGCGCGAAGCGGTGGTGCTGGTTCGAAGTGACGCGAACGGGCAGAAGGCGCTATGCGCGTATTACACGCCGGATACCGGAGCGGAGCTGGCAGTGAACGATCTGCGCAGCGCGCTGGCGCAGGAGCTGCCGGGGTACATGATCCCGTCGTACTTCGTGGAGATGGAGCGCCTACCTCTGACGCCGAACGGAAAGATTGACCGGAAGGCGCTACCGGCGCCGGAAGGGGAAGCGGGAAGCGGAACGGAGTACGTCGCACCGCGCAATGAGCTGGAAACGAAGCTGGCAGCGATTTGGCAGGAGGTGCTGGGGCTTGCGAAGGAGATTGGCGTTCACGACAACTTCTTCGACGTCGGCGGCCACTCCCTGCGGGCGACGACGCTGGTCAGCAAGATTCATAAAGAGTTGAACGTGGATCTGCCGCTGCGCGACGTGTTCCGCCATTCCACCATCGAGAGCATGGCAGCCGCCGTTTCCCGGCTGGATGAGCAGACATTCGTTGCCATTCCGGTGGCGGATGACCGAGAGGTGTACCCGCAATCTTTTGCTCAAAAACGTCTCTTTATCCTGAATCAACTGGAAGGCGCGGAGCTTAGCTACAACATGCCGGAAGCGATGCTGCTGGAGGGTGCTTTGGACCGGGCAAGGTTCGAAGAAGCGTTCCGTAAGCTCGTGGCGCGGCATGAAACGCTGCGCACCGGGTTCGAAATGGTGGATGGCGAAGCATCGCAGCGGATTTACCAAGACGTGAATTTTGCCGTGGAGTTCTATCGAGTGGATGAGCAAGAGGCCGAAGAGATGGTTCGTCGTTTCGTCCGTCCGTTTGACTTGGCGAAGCCTCCGCTGCTGAGGGTAGGCCTTGTCGAGCTGGCTCCAGAACGTCATATTCTAATGTACGACATGCATCATATTATTTCCGATGGCGTCTCGATGGAAATCTTTGTTGAAGAATTCGTCCGCTTGTACGGCGGCGAGCAATTGGAGCCTCTGCGCATTCAGTACAAAGACTACACCGTTTGGCAGCATTCGCAGGAGCAGAAGGAACGGCTTCAGCGTCAGGAGGCGTACTGGCTGGACATGTTCCAAGGCGAGCTTCCGGTGCTGGAAATGCCGACCGATTATCCGCGTCCGTCCGTGCAGAGCTACGAAGGCCAAACGCTGGAGTTTTTCTTCGACGCTTCGAAAACCGACGGCCTGAAGCAGCTGGCCTCGGAAACGGGCACAACGCTGTTTATGGTGCTGCTTGCGGCGTATAACGTCCTTCTGCATAAATATTCAGGTCAGGAAGACGTGATCGTCGGTACGCCGATTGCCGGAAGGAACCATGGAGATGTGCAGCCGTTGATCGGGATTTTCTTAAACACGCTGGCTATCCGCAGTTATCCGGCTTCGGAGAAGACATTCCTGTCATACCTGAACGAAGTCAAAGAAACGACCCTCCATGCCTTCGAGCATCAAAACTATCCGTTCGAAGAATTGGTGGACAAGGTGCAAGTCACCCGTGATTTAAGCCGCAATCCGCTCTTCGACACGCTGTTTACGATGCAGAATACGGAAAACGAGGAATTTGAGCTGGAAGGGCTTCGCCTGATTCCTTATCCGAGTGCATTGGATACCGCGAAGTTTGATATCAGCTTGGATGTGGGCGAGGAGAACGGCGGCTTGGATTACAGCTTCGAATATGCGACGGCTCTCTACAAAAGGGAGACGATCGAACGGCTGGCGAAACATTACGAGCAGCTGCTCGAAACGATCGTAAGCCGTCCAGATGCGAAGATTGCCGAGCTGAACTTGCTGACGGCAGAGGGAAAAGAGCAAATTCTCGGCGCGTTCAACCCGGCGCAGCCGGAAGCGGCTGCTGCGGCCGCGTTCCATCGGCTGTTTGAGGAACAGGTGGAGCGCACGCCGAAAGCGGAGGCCGTCGTGTACGAGAACGACCGGCTGACGTATGCGGAGCTGAACGAGTGGGCGAACCGCTTGGCGGCTACGCTGCGCGCAAGCGGCATCGGCCGGGAGACGATCGTCGGCATTCTCGCCGAGCGTTCGGTGGACTTGCTGGTGGCCGTGCTGGCCGTCTGGAAAGCGGGCGGGGCGTATGTGCCGCTGGACCCGGATTATCCGGCGGAGCGCGTGCGGTTCATGCTCGAAGACAGTGGAGCGAAGGTACTGCTGACGCAAACGGCGCTGCGAGAGTGTGCTGAAGCCTGGCTTGACGAAGAGGAGCTGGCGCTGGCGGCGGTGCTGTACCTGAACGACGAAGCGTCGTACAGCGAGGAGCGGGCGAATGCGCCGATTGGCTCCGGCATAGTCTCCGGCAAGCTGACGGATGCTGTGGACGACGGCGATGAGAGCCATCAGAATATTGGCACCGACAGCTTCCATGAAGCCCGTCCGGAGGATCTGGCTTACGTGATCTATACGTCGGGAACGACGGGCAAGCCGAAGGGCGTGATGATCGAGCACCGCAGCCTGGTGAACACGGCGGCGGGCTACCGGCGGGAATACCGGTTGGATCAGTTTCCGGTGCGGCTGCTGCAGCTCGCAAGCTTCTCGTTCGACGTGTTCGTGGGAGATATCGCGCGGACGCTGTACAACGGAGGCACGATGGTGATCGTGCCGAAGGACGACCGGATCGATCCGTCTCGTCTGCACCACTGGATTGAGCGGGAACGGGTCACCATCTTCGAATCGACGCCGGCGCTGATCGTGCCGTTCCTGGAGTACGTGCACGAGCAGCAACTGGATATGAGTCGGTTGGAGCTGTTGATCACGAGCTCGGACAGCTGCAGCGTGGCGGATTACCGGACCTTGCAGGAACGCTTCGGCTCGTTGTTCCGGATCATCAACGCATACGGCGTGACGGAAGCGGCGATCGACTCCAGCTTCTACGACGAGGAGCTGGCGAAGCTGCCGCAGACAGGCCATGTGCCGATCGGCAAAGCGTGGCTGAATGCGAAATTCTACATCGTGGACGCGCACCTGAATCCGGTGCCGGTCGGGGTGCTGGGCGAGCTGGTCATCGGCGGAGTCGGAGTGGCGCGCGGGTACTTGAACCGTCCGGAGCTGACGGAAGAGAAGTTCGTAGACAGCCCGTTCGCCGCGGGCGAGCGGTTGTACCGCACGGGAGACTTGGCGCGGTGGATGGAGGACGGGAACGTGGACTTCATCGGCCGGATCGACAACCAGGCGAAAATCCGGGGGTACCGGATCGAGACGGGCGAGATCGAGTCGCAGCTGCTGCGGGTGGAAGGCGTGCGTGAAGCGGTGGTGCTGGTTCGAAGTGACGCGAACGGGCAGAAGGCGCTATGCGCGTATTACACGCCGGATACCGGAGCGGAGCTGGCAGTGAACGATCTGCGCGGCGCGCTGGCGCAGGAGCTGCCGGGGTACATGATCCCGTCGTACTTTGTGGAGATGGAGCGCCTGCCTCTGACGCCGAACGGAAAGATTGACCGGAAGGCGCTGCCGGCGCCAGAAGGGGAAACGGGAAGTGGAACGGAGTACGTCGCACCGCGCAATGAGCTGGAAACGAAGCTGGCGGCGATTTGGCAGGAGGTGCTGGGGCTTGCTAAGGAGATTGGCGTTCACGACAACTTCTTCGACATCGGCGGCCACTCCCTGCGAGCGACGACGCTGGCGGGCAAGGTATTTAAGGAATTAAACGTCAATCTGCCACTGCGCGACGTATTCCGTCACTCGACGATTGCGGCGATGGCCGAGGCGATCGCCCGGATGGAACGGCGGGAGCATGAGGCCATTCCTCAAGCGGAGGAGAGAGAGTACTACCCTCTGTCCTCCGCGCAGAAACGGCTGTTCATTCAGCACACGCTGGATGGAGCGGATCAGCTTTACAACATGCCGGAGTTGGTGCAGGTGGAAGGCGAGTTTGATTTAGACCGGTTGGAAGCAGCCTTGCGGAAATTGATAACACGGCATGAATCGCTGCGCACCGGTTTTGAAATCGTGAAGGGCGAAGCGGTTCAGCGAATTTACCCGCAGGTTGATTTTGCTATCGAGCATCATCAAGCGGATAAAGAGGATGCGGCTCAAATCGAGCAGATCGTCCGCAGCTTCGTTCGTCCGTTTGATCTCGGCAAGCCGCCGCTGCTGCGCGCCGGGGTCATCGAACTGGAGCCGAACTTGCACATTCTCCTTTTCGACATGCACCATATGGTGTCCGACGGCGTATCAATGGCGATTGTGATCGATGAGTTCTCGAGTTTCTACGCCGGGGAAGAACTGCCGCCACTGCGCATTCAATACAAGGATTATGCCGTTTGGCAGCAGTCGAAGGCCCACCGAGAGCGGATCGGGCGGCAGGAAGCTTACTGGCTGCAAACCTTCGAAGGCGAGCTGCCGACGGCGGACCTGCCGATGGACTACGAACGGTCTGCGGCTCGCAGTTATGAAGGCGCCCATCTGGAGTTCGACGTCGAAGCTTCTCTCTCTACGCGGCTGCGCGAATTGGCGGCCGAGCGTGAAAGCACGCTGTTCATGGTGCTGCTTGCGGCTTATACCGTGCTGCTGTCCAAGTACAGCGGGCAGGAGGACTTGGTCGTGGGCACCCCGGTGGCGGGAAGAACGAACGCCGATTTGGAACCGGTCATCGGGATGTTTGTCAATACGCTGGCGATCCGCAATCGTCCGTCGGGCGACAAAACGTTCTTGTCCTACCTGGAAGAAGTGAAGGAAACGGCTTTGGGAGCTTTTGAGAACCAGGATTATCCATTCGAGGAGCTGGTGGAGCGTTTGAATGTGAAGCGGGAGCCGGGCCGCTTTCCGCTGTTCGATGCCGTTTTCGACTTGCAAAATATCGAAGAACGAGACGCCGAGCTGGAAGGGGTCAGCCTGAAGACTTACGAGCTTGACCATTTGGAAGAAGCGAAGTTCGATCTGACGCTGTTTATGTATGAAAACAACGGGGCGCTGAGCGGGGGCTTCTTCTACGCCACCAAGCTGTTCAAAAAAGCGATGATCCGCACCTTGACCGAGGATTACCTGCGGGTACTGTCTCAAATTGCGGAAAATCCACAACTCGAGCTAAGCCGGATTGAATGTCATAAACCGGCGGCAGGCGCAAAAAGTGCCGTCGATACGATCGAATTCGCGTTCTAATCCTACAAGCGCGCCTCCGCCGTCAAATGAAAGCGGCGCGCATCCCAAGGAAGACGGCGAACAACGTCCAAGCCCGTAAACGCGCAGGCCGAAAGCAAGCTTTTTCGGACCTGCGCCGGGGCATGCGGTCACTTCATTTTAGGGGAGATACGAATGAAATCTTTGTTTGAAAAGGAAGAACGATACTGGAGCGGCAAGTTTGACGCCGATGACAGCCTGAGCTTCCTTCCCTACAGTCAATCCTCCAAATTATCCGCCGACGGGGAAGCTGCGGCCGAGCCGGGCTTGCTTCACCGTACTCTGCCGAGCGAACTCTCGGAGAGAATCATTTGCCTCGCCAACGGTTCGGATTTGGCTTTGTACATGATTGTTTTGGCAGGAGTAAAAAGCCTGCTGTTCAAATATACCGGGCGGGACCAAGTGCTGATCGGTATGCCTTCTTATAGCGCAGACCCCGACGGGACTCCGCCGCCGCATGACATCTTGGTGATCAAGACGTCCGTAAGCCGCCAGACTACGCTGAAAACGCTGCTCGGGGGCATCAAAGCCTCCATCGGCGAGGCGCTGGAGCATCAGCACCTGCCTTTTCGGAAAATGGTGGAGCCGCTCCATCTGGACTATACGGGGGACGGCCTCCCGGTCGTCAACACCGTCGCATCCTTCGCCCCGATTCATCCGGAACCGCTGGTTAACCGGGTGGCGGCCGATACGGTTTTTCGCTTCGACCGCCAAAACCACTCCATCGAGCTGGAAATAAGCTTTGATGGGCAGCGGTACGAGCGGGCATTTGTGGAACAGGCGGCCGACCATCTTGTTCGGCTGCTGTCCGTGCTTTTATTTCAGCCGGATCTGGAGCTCGGACAAGCCGATGTGCTGTCCCCAGACGAGAGGGAGACGCTGCTGAAGCGATTTAATGACACCGAAACCGAGTTCGAGCGGGGGAAAACGATTTACGGCTTGTTCGAAGAACAGGCGGAGCTTTACCCGGACAACGTGGCCGCCGTCATGAACGAGCGGCAGCTGACCTACCGCGAGCTGAACGAGCGATCCAACCGCCTTGCGCGGAAGCTGCGGGAGGCGGGAGTAGAAGCGGACCAACTGGTAGCGATTCTGGCCGAACGCTCGCTCGATATGATTGTCGGCATTCTGGCGATTCTCAAAGCGGGCGGAGCATACGTGCCTGTCGATCCCGACTACCCGGAGGAGCGCATCCGCTTCATGATCGAGGATTCGGGCGCGCCGTTATTGCTGATTCAAAAGCATCTGCACGAGAAGACCGACTTCGCAGGAACGCGCCTCGAATTGGACGATTTCGTTTGGGGCGACAGAGGGGCGGACTCCGCCGATGCGCTGGACGCTTCGAACCTGGAGCCGATTTCCGGGCCGGGCAACCTGGCCTATGTTATCTACACGTCGGGAACGACCGGCAGACCGAAAGGAACGCTGATCGAGCATAAGAACGTCGTGCGGCTCCTGTTCAACGACAAGAACCTGTTCGACTTCGGGCCGTCCGACACGTGGACGCTGTTCCACTCGTTCTGCTTCGATTTCTCCGTCTGGGAAATGTACGGAGCGCTGCTGAACGGAGGCAAGCTGGTCATCGTACCGCCGCTCACGGCGAAAAATCCGGCCGATTTCCTGGCGCTGCTGGGCCGCGAACAGGTCACGATTTTGAACCAGACACCAACGTACTTCTATCAGCTGCTGCGTAAGGTCTTGGCGGACCATCCGTACGATCTGCGGATTCGCAACGTTATCTTCGGGGGCGAAGCGCTGAGTCCGCTGCTGCTCAAGGGCTTCAAGACGAAGTACCCGGAGACGAAGCTGATCAATATGTACGGCATTACCGAGACGACGGTTCACGTGACGTATAAGGAAATTACGTGGGTCGAAATAGAGGCGGCGAAGAGCAATATCGGCAAGCCGATCCCGACGCTGAGGGTGTACGTCCTTGATGAAAACCGCCGCCCTGTGCCGATTGGCGTAGCGGGCGAAATGTACGTGGCCGGGGAAGGCCTTGCGAGAGGATACCTGAACCGTCCGGATCTGACGGCGGAGAAGTTCGTCGATTCCCCGTTTGCGGAGGGGGAGAAGCTGTACCGCTCGGGCGACTTGGCGGCTTGGCTGCCGGACGGCAACATCGAATACCTGGGCCGGATCGATCATCAGGTGAAAATCCGCGGGTACCGGATCGAGTTGGACGAAATCGAGACGCAGCTGCTGAAGATCGCCGCCGTGCAAGAAGCCAAGGTGCTCGACCACGACGACGCGAACGGCCATAAGCAGCTTGTCGCTTATTACGTCGCGGAAACGAGGCTGGCGGCGAATGAACTCAAGGAGGAGCTCGCCAAGCAGCTTCCGGGGTATATGATTCCTTCGCACCTCGTGCAGCTTTCGGGGATGCCGCTGACCCCGAACGGGAAAATCGACCGCAAAGCACTGCCCGCGCCGGAGGAAGCCGCGGCTGGAGGAGCGGAATATGTCGCACCGAGAACGCTGCTCGAAATGAAGATCGCACGCGTCTGGCAGGATACGCTTGGCGTTCCGCAGGTCGGCGTAAAGGATAACTTTTTTGAGTTGGGTGGCAATTCGTTAAGTCTGATGAGGCTCGTTCAAGCCGTTTACGATGAAACGGGTATCGAGATACCTTTGAACCGCCAATTTCACAATGTAACAGTTGAAGCCATGGCTTTCGGCGAGTCGGATCTCGGCCTGGATAAAGGGGGAGACTCCTTCATTAAGCTGAATAAAGCAGGAGATCTGAACGTGTTCTGCTTCCCTCCGGGCAGCGGTTTCGGCATCGGTTACCGAGAGCTCGCAAGCAGGCTCGACGGCCGGTTCGTGCTCTACGGCATTGATTTTATCGACGATGCCGTCGATTACGAGGCCATGCTGAACCGTTATGTGGACGAGATCGTCCACATCCAGCCGGAAGGACCTTACGTGCTGCTCGGCTACTGCTTCGGAGGCAACCTGACGTTCGAGGTAGCCAAAACGATGGAGAAAAGAGGGTATTCCGTAACGGACGTGCTCATGGTGGACTCGTGGATTAAGGACACGCTGACGCCTTCCGAAACGTCGGAGAAAGAGCTTGAAGAAATGCTTGCGGATTTCGACGAAGAAGAGAAGGAATTAATGAGCAACCCGCTCGTGCGGGAGCGGGTTCATCGGAAGGTCAAAGCGACCTTGGCGTACGAAGCGCAGCTTATTAATTCCGGTACGATCCCGGCCAGGATTTACGAACTGATTGCGAAGGACAGCGAAGCGTTCCGCCTGGAGCACCAATTGCCTTCCTGGCGGGGGGCAACGACGCAAGCTTACGCCGATTACCGGCTGGAGGGCGCGCACGAGGAATTGCTGGAACTCGCGCGCGTGGAAGAAACGGCCGTTGTCATCCGGGACATCTTAGAGCAAGTCAAGCGGCAGATCGAAGCGGAGGCCGGGGTACTGCATGGAAGCTGACCGCCAGCCGTCTGTTCTAGAACAAGGCACAGCGGCGCCTTCCAAACGCCAAACCGCTTACGCCGCCTGGAAAGCGTTCCGCTGGCTGATGTCCTATGTAAGCCGTCACAAAGGCTGGATGATCGTCGGTGTCTTGTCCGCGATTGCCGCCGCCGTTATTGAGATATGGACGGGAAGTTTGATCGAGCAGCTGACCACCCAGGCCGAGAAGGGGGCGGGGCCAATCGTTCTGCAAATCGTGTACGCGGTCTTTGTGGTCATCTTGATCGGTGTGCCGGCGAAGTTTTTCATGAGCTTCGGCGTGGAGCGAAGCAGCGCCTCTGCGGTGCAGGATATCCGCAACCATGTCATGCGTCATATCGGCAAACTCCCGGTCTCCTATTTGGAAAAGCAGCACTCTGGCGACGTATTGTCGCGGATCAACAACGACCTGCAGCTCATCCAGCAGTTTATGATTCGGGACCTCGCCCAGTGGTTTTATCATCCGCTGTTGTTCATCGGCTGTTTCGCTTATTTGATCTACCTCCAATGGGAGCTGATGCTGTACAGCCTGCTGTTATTTCCTGTAGCGCTGCTGGTTTCCCAATGGATCGGCAAGCAGTTGGAGCGGTTGACGGAGGAAGCCCAGGCGAACATGGGCCGAATGAACGTCAACCTCCAGGATACGCTTGGGGGTATGCCTATTGTAAAAAGCTACCTGCTATCCGGCATGTTGTCTCGCTCCTACCAAGTGCTGCTGCAATTGACGGCCCAAAAAAAGCTGGCCGTGAAAAAGCGGGAGGCCTGGGTCAACCCGCTGCTTTCGACGCTGATGATCAGCCCGATCATTTTCGCCGTCAGTTACGGAAGCTATTTGATCTACAAAGGGCAGCTAGGCGCGGGAGAGCTGATCGCCTTCCTGTACTTGCTGAATCTGTGTCTGGAGCCGCTGGAGCATATTCCCGAGCTCATCACGCGGACGTTCGAAATGGCCGGTGCCCTGAGAAGGGTCTCTGAAATCGTCGAGCAGCCGACCGAAACGGAAAATGGCCGTTCGCTTCTGAAAGCGAGCGCCGCCCCCATCGAGTTTCAGAACGTAACCTTCGGGTATGAGGAGAGCTCCCCGATCCTACGGAATGTTAGCTTCTCGGTGCCGGAAGGGAAGACGATCGCGCTTGTCGGAGCGAGCGGCGGAGGGAAGAGCACGGTGTTTAAGCTTGTATGCGGCTTTTATACGCTTCTGGAGGACCAGGGCGAGATCCGCGTGTTCGGCAGCCTGATCCACGGCGCCGACCCGGAGCAGCTTCGGTCGCATTTTTCCGTGGTAACCCAGGATTCATATTTGTTTAGCGGCACGATCGCTGAAAATATCGGCTACGGGCGGGAAGTAGCGTCGATGGACGAGATTATCGAAGCCGCCAAAGCCGCTCAGGCGCATTCCTTCATTATGCAGCTTGAGGGCGGCTACCAGACATATGTCGGAGAGCGCGGAGGCTTTTTGTCCGGCGGGCAGCGCCAGCGCATTGCAATGGCCCGGGCTTTTCTGAAAGATGCTCCCGTTCTGCTGCTGGACGAGCCAACGTCGGCTCTTGATCCGGAGTCGGAAAGCGCGGTTCAGGAAGCGCTGGGCGTATTGATGAAGCAGAGAACGACGATGGTTATTGCCCACCGGCTTTCTACAGTACAAAACGCCGATGAAATTTGGGTCATGGAACAGGGGAGTATTGTTGAAAAGGGCACTCATGAACAATTGCTGAAGATGAAGGGACTGTACGCCCAGTCGTACTATCAGGAATTTACCGAGTCTGCCGAACGCAGGGAGGTGGCGTACACATGAAAAAGGGCGGATGGCTCTCGCAAGTGAAAGAACTCGGCTACTTGCTGATGTTTATGAACCGCAAGCGCAAAACCCAGTACGCCATTGGCCTGGCCGTGACGGCGCTCACCCAGACATTGTTCCTGATCGCCTTCAGCTTGGTCGTACATAACTTGGTTGATTTCGCCGTGTCCCGAGATACGTCCCTGATGGTGGAAGCCTTTATTATTTTGGGCGCGGCCTTGTTCCTGGAAAATGTGATTTCTCCCTGGTTCATTTACTTATACCAGCGCAGTGTCGAGCTGACTGTGCTGAATATCCGAGAACGTCTTTATGACAAGCTGTGCCGGGTGCGGCCGAGATTCCTGGAGCAGACGCACCATGGGGACTTGCTGTCGCGGGTGAACAACGACGTAACGACCGTTGAGTTTACATTCTCGCAGGTTTACTTCGTTTTGCTGCTTCAAGTTGTCTTTTGCATCGGCTCCATTGTCTCCATGGTGTTGATCGATTGGCGGTTTGCCGGCGTATCCTGCGTCATTCTGCTGCTGTCCTCCGTGGTCAGTCTGAAATTTGCGCGGGATATTCGCGCTTTGTCCGAACAAGGCTTGCAAACGCTCGGTAAAATGACCGAAAAATTCAAAGATTTTATGGGCGGCATTCAAATTGTGAAGCTGTTCCGCATCCGCACGATTTACGGCCAGTACGAGGCGTTGAACGAACAAATGACGCAGACGCTTCGGCAAACCGCGCAGAAGAACGGCATGCAGGCTGCGGTGAATCATTTTATCAGCTACGTCACGTTCTGCGGCATCATCGTCATCGGCAGTCTTCTTTATGCCTACGGACTGATGGGAATGGGAAGTGTCGCCGCCCTGGCGGTTCTGCAAGTGAATCTGACGCACGCCTTGTTGAACTTGGGGATGGTTCTGTCGATGACCCAAAATTCGCTCGCGGGCGCTCACCGGATTCAAGAGGTACTAAGAGAGGAAGAGGAACCGGATCGTTTGGGATCTCCTCACAGCGAGCTCGTGTCGGAGGCTGCGGTGGAGTTTCGCGATGTGGAATTTTCCTATCAGGCGGATAAAAAGGTGCTTGTCGACATCTCCATGCAGGTGTTTCCCGGCCAGGTCGCCGCTATCGTGGGGGCCAGCGGCAGCGGCAAAAGTACGCTGATCAAGCTGCTGCTCGGCTTTTATCCTGTGGACAGCGGAGAAATCCTGCTCCAAGGCAAACCGTTCGGCCATTACACGCTGGACGAAATCCGCAGGCAGATTGCATACGTTCCGCAGGAGCCGTTCTTGTTTACCGGCACGATTGAGGAAAACATCCGCTACGGCAACCCGGATGCAACGGATGAAGAAGTGATCGAAGCGGCCAAAGCAGCGTACGCTCACCATTTCATTCAGGAACTTCCTGAACAGTATAAAACGCCGGTGGGGGAGAGAGGAGCGTCGTTGTCGGGCGGACAAAGGCAGCGAATTGCGATCGCCCGGGCGATTCTCAAAAACGCCCCGATTCTGCTGCTGGACGAAGCGACTTCCGCACTGGATAACGAATCCCAGCATTGGGTACAGCAAGCCCTGAACGTATTGATGAAGGGGCGTACCACCATTCTGATCGCCCACCGTCTCAGCACTGTGGAACATGCGGATTTAATTACCGTCATGAACCAAGGGACGGTCGTCGAGCGGGGCCGCCATCAGGACCTGCTGGCGCTCGGGGGTTATTACGCCCGGCTGTACGGCTAGACCCGCTTTACGGCGGGCGGCTTCCTGCTTGCGAATGCGACAGAGTTTTTTAGTAATCCAAGGTATGACTTTATAACCGGTAGTTACCAGAAAACGTAGACACGAAAAAGGAGGAAGAGTCCGAAGGAGCCGTTCCGGGAGTGGCCTGCGCGGTTCTTCTAAGAGTGACTAAGTGACATCTAGGTACAAAGCCTATCTATAAAGAATCTCTAAACCGGGAGTGTGTCGATGTGAGAGAGAATACCAACGAGAAATATGGATTAACGCAAGCCCAGCGCCGAATATGGTTCATGGAAATTATGAATCCGGGAACGTCCATCACGATGCTTTCCGCGACCTACCAGATTACGGGCGAGATCAACACACAGCTTCTGGAGCAAGCGGCGGCAGAGATCGTCAAAACCTATGACGTTTTCCGAATCCGCATTAGCGGGGATTTGCAAAATCCAACGCAGTGGTTCGAAGAGCCGGAGAATGTCCAAGCTAGGATAAGCCGCCTCGAAATAGGCACAACCGAACAATTCTATGCTTGGGTGAAAGAAGTAAGCGAAAAACCGGCCAGCGTGTTCGACGAACACCTCCACCAATTTACGATTATCCATTTTGCGAACGGCCAAGTATGGCTCAATTTGACGGTAAATCATATTATCGCCGACGGCTTGTCCGTCAATGCTTTGCTGCATGCGGTGATGGAAAAATACCTGGAACTGCGCAAAGGCACCTTCAGCAGTTACCAGGCCCCTTCCTATCTGGATTATATTTCTGCGGAGCGTGAATATGAGCAATCGCAGCGTTATCAAAAAGGCAAGGAATACTGGCTGACGAAGTACAACACTTTGCCTGAAACGACCGGCATTAAATCGTATCCGCCATTCTCGATCGGCAGCGAATCCAATAAACTGGCCATCACTTTGGACGGTTCCCGGTATGAACGCATTCTGGCCTTCAGCGAACAATATCAGGTCAGCTTATATACGTTATTTCTGTCCGCCATGTACGTCTTATTGTACAAGCTGACTGACAGCACCGATGTTCCGGTCGGCACGGTTTTCGCCAATCGCACCAGCAAGAAGGAAAAAGAAACGATCGGCATGTTCGTCAGCACCGTGGCTACGCGGATTCGTCTGAATCCAGACAGGCACGTGCTTTCCTTGATCCAAACGGTTTCCAAGGAAAATACGGCGGATCTGCGGTATCAGAAATACCCTTATAACCAATTGATCCAGGATTTACGCGAACAACACGGCCGCAACGATCTTTCGGGGCTGTTCCGTACGTCTCTGGAATATCTGCCTTTGAAAATCGTGGAGTACGAAGAAATCAAGGTACGCCTGGAGGCTCACTTCGCTAGGCACGAGATGGACGATTTGCTGCTGCGCTTCGACCATATGCTGAATGAAGGCCATGTAATTCTCCATGCTTCCTATCGTACCGGCCTGTTCGAGACGGCTGAGATTGATCGGATTATGGAACAGTATGTAACCGTTCTGGACCAGTTTCTTCAGAATCCCGAACTGCCGGTACGCGAGATTTCTCTGCTGAGCGATGAGGAGAGACACCGCATTCTCAACGTTTTTAACCCGCCGGTTGCAGGGCTTAGCGAGGGAGAAGCGTTTCATCGGTATGTTGAGAAGTTTGCCCGGGAAATTCCAGATCATCCGGCAGTCGTCTACATGGACAAACAGCTGACCTACGGCGAATTGAACGAACGCGCCGAGCGGCTGGCTTCTCTCCTTCGCGAACAGGGCGTGGGAAGGGAGACGATTACGGGGATCTGGGCGGAGCGTTCGGTGGAACTGCTGGTCGGGGTGCTCGCCGTTTGGAAAGCCGGCGGAGCCTATGTACCGCTTGACCCCGATTATCCGGCAGAGCGGATTGAGTACATGCTCAGCGATAGCGATGCATCGGTGCTGCTTACGCAGCGTCATCTGTTGGAGCGGGCCAGAGGTTGGTTGGCCGATGACCGGCTGAAGCTTCAAGCTGTCTATGCCATGGACGATGAACAGATTTATAACGGGGATGCCTTAGCCGTGGAATTTGAATCTGCCGGCAGCGCCCCGCAAGACTTGGCTTATGTGATTTACACCTCGGGTACGACGGGACGCCCGAAAGGCGTCATGATCGAGCACGGTAGTCTCGTGAATACGGCGGATGCGTACCGTCGCGAGTACCGGTTGGATCAGTTTCCGGTGCGGCTGCTGCAGCTGGCCAGCTTCTCGTTTGACGTGTTCGTCGGAGACATCGCGCGGACGCTGTATAACGGAGGCACGATGGTGATTGTGCCGAAGGATGACCGGATTGATCCGAACCTCTTATACGGCTGGATTCGGGACCAAAACATTACGGTATTCGAATCGACGCCTGCGCTCATCCTGCCGTTCATGCAGCATATTTATGAAGAAGGGCTGGACGTTAGCTCCATGCAGTTGCTGATTACCAGCTCGGATGCTTGCAGTGTCACCGATTACCGATTGCTGCAGGAAAGATTCGGCGGACAATTCCGCATCATCAACAGCTATGGCGTTACCGAAGCGGCCATTGACAGCAGTTTTTACGGTGAGCCTCTGGATAAGCTGCCGCCGTCAGGTCATGTGCCGATCGGCAAAGCTTGGCTGAACGCCCGATTTTACATTGTCGATGCCGCATTAAAGCCGGTTCCTGTAGGGGTTCCGGGCGAGCTTGTCATCGGCGGCGCCGGGGTGGCGCGCGGGTACTGGAACCGTCCGGACCTAACCGCCGAGAAGTTTGTGGACAGCCCGTTTGTGCCGGGCGAACGTCTGTACCGGACAGGCGATTTGGCCCGCTGGCTGGAAGACGGCAACGTCGACTTCATCGGCCGGATCGACTATCAGGTGAAAATTCGCGGGTTTCGGATCGAACTCGGCGAAATTGAAACGACCCTGCTGCGTTTCCCGGGCGTCAAGCAGGCTGTGGTGACCGACCGTACGGATGAGCAGGGGCAGAAGTATTTGTGCGGCTACGTGACGGCGGATGCTTCCTTGCAGCTGAGCGATCTGCTGTCCCAATTGAAGCAAGAGCTGCCGGCCCATATGGTCCCGGCCCGGTTGGTGTCTCTAGATAAGCTTCCGCTCACGCCGAACGGCAAAATTGACCGTAAAGCGCTGCCTGAACCGACCGGAGAGGTAGAAGCAGGCCGTGAGTATGTGGCTCCTCGCACAACGCTTGAAACAAGACTTGCTCTCATTTGGCAGCAGGTGCTGGGTATTGCGCGAGTTGGAGTCCAAGACGATTTCTTTGACTTGGGTGGTCATTCCTTGCGGGCCTCCACGCTGGTTTCCAAGATTCGGAAAGAGCTGCAAGTCGAGGTTCCGCTGCGGGAAGTTTTCCGCTACACCACGATCGAACAGCTGGCCCGAAGAATCGGCGGTTTAAGGCAGCAGGAGACGTATGAGATTACAAAGGCGGCTGAGGCCGAGTACTATCCGGTTTCATCCGAGCAAAAGCGTCTGTACGTCCTGCGCCAGCTTGACGGGGCCGAGCGCAGCTACAATATGTCGGCGGCGCTTCTTCTCGAAGGCAAGCTGGACCGCACGCGCGTCGAGCACGCGTTCCGGGCGCTGATTCAGCGCCATGAGACGCTGCGTACCGGGATCGAGCAGGTTCAAGGCGAGCTTGTTCAGCGCATCTATGATGAGGTGGAGTTTGCTGTTGATTATTTCCAGGCGAGCGAGCGGGAAGTGGACCAAGTGGTGGAAGCTTACTATCACCCGTTTGATCTGACCAAACCGCCACTTCTCCGCATCGGCCTGATCGAAGTCGCCGAGGATCGCCACATTCTGCTGTTCGATATGCACCATATCGTCTCGGACGGCATTTCGACAGCGCTGCTCTTCGACGAGTTCAGCCGCCTGTATCGGGGAGAGGAGCTGGCCCCGCTGCGCATTCAATACAAAGATTATGCCGTTTGGCAGCATTCCGAAGCTTACGGGCAGATGCTCCAGCCGCAGAAGGAGTATTGGCTGGAACAGCTGTCGGGCGAGCTGCCGGTCTTGGAGCTACCGACGGACTTCCCGCGGCCTGCGGTGCAAAGCTTTGACGGCCGAACCGTGAAGTTTTATATCGGGAAAGATCGGACGGAGAAGCTGAAAGAGCTGGCGGCACGGACAGGGACGACCCTGTACATGGTGCTGCTGTCGGCTTACACCATCCTTATGCATAAATATTCGGGTCAGGAAGATCTGATCGTAGGAACGCCGATTGCCGGAAGAACGCAGGAAGAAGTGCAGCCGATCGTAGGGATGTTTATCAACACGCTGGCCATTCGCAGCCGTCCGGAACGTTCCAAGCCGTACCTTTCGTACCTGGAAGAAATCAAGGACATCACGCTCGGGGCTTTCGAACACCAAAATTATTTGTTCGAAGACTTGGTAGAAAGTCTTCACATTCCGCGCGCGACCGGCCGGAATCCGCTCTTTGATACGTTCTTCTCCCTCCAAAATACGGAGAACGAGCAAATTGTCATCGAGGGGCTGGAGCAATCGTTTTATCCGCTGGAAAACCGAACATCCAAGTTCGAGCTGCTCCTGGACATTTCGGAGCTGGACGGTCAGCTCGAATGTCGGTTGGAGTACGCTACGGCTTTGTATAAACAGGAGACCGCGGAGCGGTTCGCCAGACATTATGGCAAGCTGCTCGAAACCATCGTAGCAGCGCCGGACGGGGATATTGCCTCGCTGGAAATGCTCACGGAGGAGGAAATCCGCGAGCTGGTGCGCGGTTTCAACGATTCGGAGGCGGACTACCCGCGGCAGCAGACGATTCACGGCTTGTTCGAAGAACAGGCGGAGCTTTACCCGGACAACGTGGCCGCCGTCATGAACGAGCGGCACCTGACCTACCGTGAGCTGAACGAGCGATCCAACCGCCTTGCGCGGAAGCTGCGGGAGACGGGAGTAGAAGAGGACAAACTGGTAGCGATTCTGGCCGAACGCTCGCTCGATATGGTCGTCGGCATTCTGGCGATTCTCAAAGCGGGCGGAGCATACGTGCCTGTCGATCCCGACTACCCGGAGGAGCGCATCCGCTTCATGATCGAGGATTCGGGCGCGTCGCTATTGCTGATTCAAAAGCATCTGCACGAGAAGACCGACTTCGCAGGAACGCGCCTCGAATTGGACGATTTCGTTTGGGGCGACAGAGGGGCGGACTCCGCCGATGCGCTGGACGCTTCGAACCTGGAGCCGATTTCCGGGCCGGGCAACCTGGCCTATGTCATCTACACGTCGGGAACGACCGGCAGACCGAAAGGAACGCTGATCGAGCATAAGAACGTCGTGCGGCTCCTGTTCAACGACAAGAACCTGTTCGACTTCGGGCCGTCCGACACGTGGACGCTGTTCCACTCGTTCTGCTTCGATTTCTCCGTCTGGGAAATGTACGGAGCGCTGCTGTACGGAGGCAAGCTGGTCATCGTACCGCCGCTGACGGCGAAAAATCCGGCCGATTTCCTGGCGCTGCTGGGCCGCGAACAGGTCACGATTTTGAACCAGACGCCAACGTACTTCTACCAGCTGCTGCGTGAGGTCTTGGCGGACCATCCGTACGATCTGCGGATTCGCAACGTCATCTTCGGGGGCGAAGCGCTGAGTCCGCTGCTGCTCAAGGGCTTCAAGACGAAGTACCCGGAGACGAAGCTGATCAATATGTACGGCATTACCGAGACGACGGTTCACGTGACGTATAAGGAAATCACGTGGGTCGAAATGGAGGCGGCGAAGAGCAATATCGGCAAGCCGATCCCGACGCTGAGGGTGTACGTCCTTGATGAAAACCGCCGCCCTGTGCCGATTGGAGTAGCGGGCGAAATGTACGTGGCCGGGGAAGGCCTTGCGAGAGGATACCTGAACCGTCCGGATCTGACGGCGGAGAAGTTCGTCGATTCCCCGTTTGCGGAGGGGGAGAAGCTGTACCGCTCGGGCGACTTGGCGGCTTGGCTGCCGGACGGCAACATCGAATACCTGGGCCGGATCGACCACCAGGTCAAAATCCGCGGGTACCGGATCGAGTTGGACGAAATCGAGACGCAGCTTCTGAACGTCGAGGGCGTGGAAGAAGCGGTGGTGCTCGCCCGTCAGTACGGCGGGGGCGAGAAGGCGCTTGTCGCCTACTTTGTGGCGGACCGGACGCTGACGGTCAGTGAAATGAGAACCTCGCTGGCCCAGGGAATGCCGGGGTACATGATCCCTTCGTACTTCGTGCAGTTGGAGCGCATGCCGCTGACGACCAACGGCAAAGTGGACCGCAAAGCGCTGCCGGAGCCGCAAGGTGGCTTGCAAACGGGCGTCGAATACGTAGCGCCGCGTAACCGGACGGAGTCCCAGCTTGTGAAGATCTGGGAGGAAGTGCTGGGCTACTCCGGCATTGGAGTCTTGGACAATTTCTTCGAGCTCGGCGGCCACTCCTTGCGGGCGACGAACCTTGTCAGCAAGATTCGGAAGGAAATGAACGTCGAACTTCCGCTGCGCGATGTGTTCCGCTGTATGACGGTAGAGTCGATGGCCGGGGCTATTGCCAGCTTGGAAGAAACGCGGCACAGCTCGATTCCGAAAGCGGAAGAGAAAGCGTACTATCCGGTTTCCTCCGCGCAAAAAAGGCTGTACGTCCTGCACCAGCTGGATGGCTCGGAGCTGAATTACAACCTCCCAAGCGCCTTGCAATTGGAAGGGGCTTTGAACGAGGCCAAAGTGGAAAAGGCGCTGACTACTTTGGTGGCCCGGCACGATATGCTGCGCACCGGTTTTGAAATCGTGAATGGGGAGCCGGTTCAGCGTATTCATCCGCTCGTAGCTTTCAAAGTCGAGAAGCTTCAAGCAAGCGAAGATCAGGTTGCGGCCATTCTTGAAGGCTTCATTCAGCCTTTTGACTTGACCCAGCCGCCTTTGCTGCGCGCCCTGCTGATCGAACTGGAAAAAGAGAAATTTCTGCTCGCGCTGGATATTCATCATATTGGTTCCGACGGCCTTTCCATGGACGTGCTGCTGCGCGAATTCGTGCGGCTTTACAATGGGGAGGAATTGCCGGAGCTGCGGATTCAATACAAGGATTACGCCGTTTGGCAGCAATCCGAGGAGCAGCGCCAGCGTATCAAGCGGCAGGAGGAATACTGGCGCGGGGTATTCAGCTCCGAGCTTCCGGTTCTTGAGCTGCCTCTCGACTTCTCCCGCCCGGCCGTTCAGCAGTTTGACGGTCAAACGCTCACGTTTACGCTGGATGCGGAGAAAAGCGAAGCTCTCAAACGGCTTGCCGGCGATTCGGGGGCGACGCTGTACATGCTTCTGCTAGCTGCGTACTCCGTATTGCTTCATAAATACGCGGGACAGGAAGATATAGTGGTTGGCACTCCGATTGCCGCCCGTTCTCACGCCGACCTGCAGCCGATTATCGGCATGTTCGTCAATACGCTGGCCCTTCGCTTGGCCCCGGTGGCGGAGCGGACGTTCCTGGATTACTTGCAGGAAGTGAAGGAAACGACGCTTGGAGCTTACGAGCACCAGGACTATCCGTTCGAGGAGCTGGTGGAAGCTCTTCAGGTGAGCCGGGATTTAAGCCGGAATCCTCTGTTTGACACCATGTTCTCTTTGCAAAAGCACGAAAGCTTGGATTTAACCATGGAAGGCTTGCAATGGTCGCTGTTCGACATCGAGGAAAAGACGGCAAAGTTTGATCTTAGCCTTGATATCGTGGAAGCCGATAACGAGCTGGTTTGCAAGATCGAGTACGCTATCTCGTTGTTTAGACAGGAAACGATGGTACGGCTGGCGGGTCATTACGAGCAGCTTTTGGCGTCGATCCTGGCTCAGCCGGGAGCGCGGATTTCGGATTTGGATATCTTGACGGACAGCGAAAAGCATGATTTGCTGGTCGGGTTTGACGTGTCGTCTTCGGCTCTTGCGAAGCAACCCGCCGCAGAGGGTACAGGTTTGGAAGCGGATGAGTCGTGGAGAGAGAGAACGTTCCACGAGCTGTTCGAGGAGCAGGCGGAGCGCACTCCGGGAGCGCTGGCGGTTGTCTACGAAGACAGCAAGCTGACGTATGCGGAGCTGAACGCCAAAGCGAATCGTCTGGCGTATGCACTGCGGGAGCGCGGGGTGAAGCCGGAGCAGGTGGTCGGCATTCTGGCCGGCCGTTCGGCGGAGCTGTTGATCGGGGTGCTCGCCGTATGGAAAGCGGGTGGCGCTTATGTGCCGCTCGACCCGGACTATCCGGCGGAGCGGATCGAGTATATGCTCGCGGACAGCGGGGCGTCGGTGCTGCTCACGCAGACCCGCCTGCTGGAGCAGGCGGAAGCTTGGTGCAGCGACGGAGCTCTAGTGCTGCAAACGGTGCTTGCGCTTGACGACGCTGCGACGTACAGCCTCGGCGCGTCGGAAGCGGCTGTGGGCGTACAAGCTTTGGGCGAAGCAGGCGCAGAGGCGGAGGCTTTGGCGCAAGCGGAAACGGCTGCTGCCGAAACGTCCGCCACGGCAGAAGCCGAGAAGAACGTACTAGCGGCGGATCTCGCATCGAATCCGGCGAATGTGAACAAGCCGCGCGATTTGGCTTACGTGATCTATACGTCGGGAACGACGGGCAAGCCGAAGGGCGTGATGATCGAGCACCGCAGCCTGGTGAACACGGCGGCGGGCTACCGGCGGGAATACCGCCTGGATCAGTTCCCGATCCGGCTGCTGCAGCTCGCAAGCTTCTCGTTCGACGTGTTCGTCGGCGACATTGCGCGGACGCTATACAACGGCGGCACCATGGTCATCGTGCCGAAGGACGACCGGATTGATCCAACCCGCCTCTACGGCTGGATTCGCGACTACGCCGTGACGGTGTTCGAATCAACTCCGGCGCTGATCGTGCCGTTCATGGAGCATGTGCATGCCGAGGGTCTGGACCTCAGCTCGATGCAGCTGCTGATCACAAGCTCGGATGCGTGCAGCGTAGCGGATTACCACACCTTGCAGGAGCGCTTCGGCTCGCAGTTCCGTATTATTAACAGCTACGGCGTAACGGAAGCGGCGATTGACTCCAGCTTCTATGACGAGCCGCTGAAGAAGCTGCCGAAGACGGGTAGCGTGCCGATCGGCAAAGCTTGGCTGAACGCCAAGTTCTACATCGTGGATGCGAATCTGAAGCCGGTGCCGATCGGGGTGTTGGGCGAGCTGGTTATCAGCGGAGCGGGTGTGGCCCGCGGTTACTTGAATCGCCCGGATTTGACGGCGGAGAAATTCGTAGACAGCCCGTTCGCCGCTGGGGAGCGGCTGTACCGGACGGGCGACCTGGCGCGCTGGATGCCAGACGGCAACGTGGACTTCATCGGCCGGATCGACAACCAGGTGAAAATTCGCGGCTATCGGATCGAGCTTGGTGAAATTGAAGCGGCCATGAAAAATTTTGCCGGCGTGCGTCAAGCGCTTGTCATCGACCGGACGGACGAGCGGGGGCAGAAATATTTGTGCGGGTATGTCGTAGCGGATTCCAGCTTCGATCTGGAAGGGCTTGTGGCCCATCTGGACGCCGCGCTGCCTTCCCATATGGTGCCTTCGCGCATCATGCGCCTGGATCAATTGCCGCTTACGCCGAACGGGAAGATCGACCGTAAAGCGCTGCCTGTACCGGAAGGAAGCATTCGTGCCGAGGCTGCATACACGGCGCCTCGTACTCCTGCCGAGCAAGCACTTGCGTCGGTCTGGCAGTCGGTGCTGGGCGTGGATCAGGTCGGCACGATGGACAATTTCTTTGCGCTCGGCGGCGATTCGATCAAGGCCTTGCAGGTATCGTCCCGTCTTTTGCAAACGGGGTACAAGCTGGTCATGAAAGATTTGTTCCATTACCCGACGATTTCCGCCCTTAGTTTGCAGCTGCAAACGGCGGAGAGAACGGCAAGCCAGGCCGAAGTGACGGGAGAGGTCATCTTGACCCCGATTCAGCGCTGGTTCTTTGAACAAAATCCGGCCGACGTGCATCACAGCAACCAGGCGTTCATGCAGTTCTCCAAGCAAGGCTTTGATGAAGAAGCTTTACGCCAAGCGGTGCGTCAGCTTGTCGTGCATCACGATGCTCTCCGTACGGTTTACCGCCAAACCGAGAACGGCTATACCGCCTGGAACCGCGGCGCCGGGGAGAACGAAGCGCTGTTCGATCTGGAAGTTGCCGATTTCAAGGGAGTCGGCGACGTGAAAGAAGCGGTAGAGGCTAAGGCAAATGACATTCAAGCGAGCATCGATCTGGAAAACGGTCCGCTGGTGAAGCTCGGCTTGTTCCGCTGCGACGACGGCGACCACCTGCTCATCGCGATCCATCACTTGGTCGTAGACGGCGTATCCTGGCGGATTCTGCTTGAGGATTTTGCTGCCGGCTATGAGCAGGCGTTGCAAGGGCAGCCGATCCGTCTGCCGCTCAAAACGGATTCATTCCAAACGTGGGCGAAACAGCTCGCTGATTATGCGAACGGTCCGGCGATGGAAAGCGAGAGAGAGTATTGGCAGCATATCGAGCAATTGACCTATGAGCCGCTTCCGAAAGATTTTGAACAAGGCAGATCCAAGCTGAAGGACAGCGGGCTCGTGACCGTTCGCTGGACGGCGGAGGAAACCGAACAGCTGCTGAAGCAGGCACACCGTGCTTACCATACGGAAATGAATGATTTGCTGCTTGCCGCGCTTGGCCTCGCGATACAAGCTTGGAGCGGCCGGGAACGCGTGCTGGTGAATCTCGAAGGCCACGGCCGGGAAGATATTTTGCCGGATGTGGACATTACGCGCACGGTAGGCTGGTTTACAAGCCAATTCCCTGTCGTTCTGGAGCCGGGTCACGCCCAGGCGCTAGGTCATCAGGTGAAACAGGTTAAAGAAAGCTTGCGCCGCATTCCGAACAAAGGAATCGGCTACGGCATCCTGCGTTATTTGTCGGCGCCGCGTGACGGCGAGCGCTTCGCTTTGGAGCCGGAGATCAGCTTTAACTATTTGGGTCAGTTCGACCAGGATTACGAAAGCAGCGGCTCGCGGCCGTCTCCGTTCAGCCCGGGCTCCGATTCAAGTCCGAATGCAGTGATGGATTATGTCCTCGATATCAACGGTATGGTGTCGGAAGGAGTGCAGGAACTCACGATCCGTTATGGGGAAACCCAATATAAACGGGAAACGGTAGAGCGCCTGGGCACCCTGCTTCATTCGAGCTTGCGTGAAGTCATCAGCCATTGCGTATCGAAAGAGCGGCCGGAGCTTACGCCTAGCGACGTACTGCTTCAAGATGTGACAGTGGAGGAACTGGAGCGGCTGGCCGAACATACGGCGGCGCTCGGCGAACTGGAGAATGTATACACCCTGACTCCGCTGCAAAAAGGGATGTTGTTCCATAGCCTGCTGGATGCCGATTCGGAAGCTTACTTCGAACAGGTGACCTTCGATCTGTACGGAAGCCTGAATGTCGAAGCCTTCACCCAAGGATTGGATACGCTGGTGCAGCGGAATGAGGCGCTGCGGACCAACTTTATTACCGGCTGGAGAGACGAGCCGATTCAAGTGGTATTCCGCGAGCGGAAGTGTGAAGTGTACTTCGAAGATATTCGCTCGGTAAGCGATGAAGACCCGGAGAAGACGATAGCCGATTACATCAGCGCGGATAAAGCGAACAGGTTCGATTTGGCCCGAGGCTCTCTTATGCGCGTGACAGTTTTGCGCACGGGCGACGAGTCCTACCATGTGATCTGGAGTCACCATCACATTTTGATGGACGGCTGGTGCATGTCCTTCATGATCAAGGAAGTGTTCGACACCTACTTCGCGTTCCAGGAGAAGCAGACGCTGGAGCTTCCTCCGGTTACCTCGTACTCCCGGTATATCGAATGGCTGGAAGCTCAAGATGCCGCGAAAGCTTCGCGTTACTGGTCCGAGTATTTGGCGGGTTACGATCAGCAGACCAAGCTGCCCCAGAAGAAAACGCAGCTGAAGCAGGGCCATTTTGAAGCGGCTGAAATCGATGTGGAACTCAGCAAGGAACTGACCGGGCAAATCGAGCGGGTGGCGCGCCAGCAGCAGGTGACGCTCAATACGTTCATGCAGACCGTATGGGGACTGGTTTTGCAGGTATACAACAACAGCGAGGATGTCGTATTCGGCTCCGTCGTATCCGGGCGTCCAGCGGAAATTCCGGGCATCGAAAGCATGATCGGCCTGTTTATTAATACGATCCCGGTCCGTATTCAAGGCAAAGCCGAGGAGACGGTAGCCGATATCTTGAGAAAAACCCAGGATCAAGCGCTGGCATCGGGAGCTTACGAAACGTTCCCGCTGTTCGAAATTCAGTCGCTGAGCGAGCAAAAGCGAGACTTGATCAACCATATCATGGTCTTTGAAAATTATCCGATGGAAGAACAGATTGAGCAGGTCGTCGGCGGAGACCAAGAAGCGCTGAAAATCGCTAATATCCAGTCGCCGGAGCAAACGAACTACGACCTGGACATTACCGTCATTCCGGAAGAGCATATTTTGCTGCGGTTTACGTACAATGCGCTGACGTTCAGAGAGGAAGACATCAGGCTGATCCACGGTCATTTTGCCCAAGCACTGGAGAAGGTTGCGGCTAACCCGAACATCCGCGTGAATCAGTTGGAGCTTTTGACACCGGCGGAAAAAGAGAAAATTCTTGGCGCGTTTAATCCGGCGCAGCCGGAAGCGGCTCCTGCGGCCGCGTTCCATCGGCTGTTTGAGGAACAGGCGGAGCGCACGCCGGAAGAGGCGGCCGTCGTGTACGAGAACGACCGGCTGACGTATGCGGAGCTGAACGAGCGGGCGAACCGCTTGGCGGCTACGCTGCGCGCAAGCGGCATCGGCCGGGAGAAGATCGTCGGCATTCTCGCCGAGCGTTCGGTGGACTTGCTGGTGGCCGTGCTGGCCGTCTGGAAAGCGGGCGGGGCGTATGTGCCGCTGGACCCGGATTATCCGGCGGAGCGCGTGCGGTTCATGCTCGAAGACAGCGGAGCGAAGGTGCTGCTGACGCAAACGGCGCTGCGAGAGCGTGCCGAAGGCTGGCTCGGCGAAGAGGAGCTGGCGCTGGCGGCGGTGCTGTACCTGGACGAAGAAACTTCGTACAGCGAGGAGCGGGCGAATGCGCCGATTGGCTCCGGCATAGTCTCCGGCAAGCTGACGGATGCTGTGGACGACGGCGATGAGAGCCATCAGAATATTGGCACCGACAGCTTCCATGAAGCCCGTCCGGAGGATCTGGCTTACGTGATCTATACGTCGGGAACGACGGGCAAGCCGAAGGGCGTGATGATCGAGCACCGCAGCCTGGTGAACACGGCGGCGGGCTACCGGCGGGAATACCGATTGGATCAGTTCCCGGTGCGGCTGCTGCAGCTCGCAAGCTTCTCATTCGACGTGTTCGTGGGAGATATCGCGCGGACGCTGTACAACGGAGGCACGATGGTGATTGTGCCGAAGGACGACCGGATCGATCCGTCTCGTCTGCACCACTGGATTGAGCGGGAGCAGGTCACCATCTTCGAATCGACGCCGGCGCTGATCGTTCCGTTCCTGGAGTACGTGCACGAGCAGCAACTGGATATGAGCTGGATGGAGCTGTTGATCACGAGCTCGGACAGCTGCAGCGTGGCGGATTACCGGACCTTGCAGGAACGCTTCGGCTCGTTGTTCCGGATCATCAACTCATACGGTGTGACGGAAGCGGCAATCGACTCAAGTTTCTACGACGAGGAGCTGACGAAGCTGCCGCAGACAGGCCATGTGCCGATCGGCAAAGCGTGGCTGAATGCGAAATTCTACATCGTGGACGCGCACCTGAATCCGGTGCCGGTCGGGGTGCTGGGCGAGCTGGTCATCGGCGGAGTCGGAGTGGCGCGCGGGTACTTGAACCGTCCGGAGCTGACGGAAGAGAAGTTCGTAGACAGCCCGTTCGCCGCGGGCGAGCGGTTGTACCGCACGGGAGACTTGGCGCGGTGGATGGAGGACGGGAACGTGGACTTCATCGGCCGGATCGACAACCAGGCGAAAATCCGGGGGTACCGGATTGAGACGGGCGAAGTCGAAGCGAAGCTGCTTAGTGTAGGTGGCGTGAAGGAAGCGGTCGTCGTCGTCAGGGAAGATCAAGAAGGTCAGAAAGCTTTGTGCGCTTATTATACAGCGGAAGAAGGCTTGACGGCGTTGGACCTGAAGCGGGCGATTGCCAGCGAGCTGCCGGGGTACATGATCCCGTCGTACTTCGTGGAGATGGAGCGCCTGCCTCTGACGCCGAACGGAAAGATCGACCGGAAGGCGCTGCCAGCACCGGAAGGGGGAGCAAGCGTAGGCCGCGAATACGTGGTGCCGCGCACCGAACTTGAGGCGAAGCTGGCCGCCATTTGGCAGGATGTGCTTGTTCGGGAGAAGGCGGTAGGCGTAACGGACAACTTCTTCGACCTCGGCGGACACTCCCTGCGGGCGACGACGCTTGTCAGCAAAATGCATAAGGAGCTAGGCGTTGAATTCCCGCTTCGCGACGTATTCCGCTACTCGACGGTTGAGGAAATGGCCGCGGCTATGGAGCGGCTGGAGATCGGCTCGTTCACGGCTATTCCGGCTGCGGAACCTAGCGAGTATTATCCGCTCTCTTCCGCTCAGAAACGTCTCTATATCTTGAACCAGCTGGAAGGAGCCGAGCTGAGCTACAACATACCGGGAGCTATGCTGCTCGAAGGGGAGCTCGACCGGCAGCGGTTTGAAGAAGCGTTCCGCGGGCTCGTAGCTCGTCATGAAACGCTGCGTACCGGCTTTGAGATGGTAAAAGGCGAAGCGGTTCAGCGAATTTACGAAGAAGCCGCCTTCCAGGTGGAATATGTGCAGATCAGCGGGGAGCAGGCGGAAGAAACGGTGCGCCAATTCGTTCGTCCGTTTGATCTAGCGAAGCCGCCACTTCTGCGGGTAGGCCTTGCCGAACTGGCGCCGGACCGGCACATTCTAATGTTCGATACGCATCATATCGTATCCGACGGCGTTTCGATTGACGTACTGATCGAAGAGTTCGTCCGCTTGTACAGCGGGGAACAGTTGGAGCCGCTCCGCATTCAATACAAAGATTATGCGGTATGGCAGCAATCGGACGAGCAGAAAGCTCAGCTTGCCAAGCAGGAAGCCTACTGGCTCGACATGTTCCGCGGAGAGCTGCCGGTTTTGGAATTGCCGACGGACTATCCGCGCCCGTCTATGCAGAGCTACGAGGGCCGCACGCTGCAATTGTTTATGGATAGCGAGAAAAGCGAGGGTCTGAAACGGCTTGCAGCCGAGAACGGCGCAACGCTTTACATGGTTCTGCTTGCTGGTTATACAATATTATTGCATAAGTATACAGGGCAAGAAGACGTGGTGGTCGGTACGCCGATTGCGGGAAGAAATCACAGCGACGTTCAGCCGCTGATCGGGATGTTCGTCAATACTCTGGCCATCCGCAGTTATCCGGCTGCCGGTAAAACGTTCCTTGACTACTTGAAGGAAATCAAGGAGACGACGCTGGGCGCTTTTGAACATCAGAATTATCCGTTTGAGGAACTGGTGGATAAAGTGAACGTAGCTCGCGATTTAAGCCGCAATCCGCTGTTCGATACGATGTTTGCTTTGCAGAATACAGAGAATTTGGAAATCCAGCTTCCCGGACTCCATTTGTCGACGTATGCCAGCGAAGAAATTGTTTCTAAATTCGATCTCAGCTTGGACGTCACGGAGATCGAGGAAGGCTTGGAATATCTGTTTGAATATGCTACTGCTCTTTATAAAACCGAAACGGTGGAGAAATTGGCCGCTCACTACTTGCAGCTGCTTGAATCCATTCTCCGCAACCCGTCGGCGACTATTGCCGAGCTGGGCATTTTGACACCGGCGGAAAAAGAGCAGATTCTCGGCGCGTTTAACCCGGCGCAGCCGGAAGCGGCTCCTGTGGCCGCGTTCCACCGGCTGTTTGAGGAACAGGCGGAGCGCACGCCGGAAGAGGCGGCCGTCGTGTACGAGAACGACCGGCTGACGTATGCGGAGCTGAACGAGTGGGCGAACCGCTTGGCGGCTACGCTGCGCGCAAGCGGCATCGGCCGGGAGACGATCGTCGGCATTCTCGCCGAGCGTTCGGTGGACTTGCTGGTGGCCGTGCTGGCCGTCTGGAAAGCGGGCGGGGCGTATGTGCCGCTCGACCCGGATTATCCGGCGGAGCGCGTGCGGTTCATGCTTGAAGACAGCGGAGCGAAGGTGCTGCTGACGCAAACGCCGCTGCGAGAGCGCGCCGAAGCCTGGCTCGGCGAAGAGGAGCTGGCGCTGGCCACGGTGCTGTACCTGGATGACGAAGCGTCGTACAGCGAGGAGCGGACGAATGCGCCGATTGGCTCGGGCATGGTCTCCGGCAAGCTGACGGATGCTGTGGACGACGGCGATGAGAGCCATCAGCATGTCGGCACCGACAGCTTCCATGAAGCCCGTTCAGAGGACCTGGCGTACGTGATCTATACGTCGGGAACGACGGGCAAGCCGAAGGGCGTGATGATCGAGCACCGCAGCCTGGTGAACACGGCGGCGGGCTACCGGCGGGAATACCGGTTGAACCAGTTCCCGGTGCGGCTGCTGCAGCTCGCAAGCTTCTCGTTTGACGTGTTCGTGGGAGATATTGCGCGGACGCTGTATAACGGTGGCACGATGGTGATTGTGCCGAAGGACGACCGAATCGATCCGTCTCGTCTGCACTACTGGATTGAGCGGGAGCGGGTCACCATCTTCGAATCGACGCCAGCGCTGATCGTTCCGTTCCTGGAGTACGTGCACGAGCAGCAACTGGATATGAGCTGGATGGAGCTGTTGATCACGAGCTCGGACAGCTGCAGCGTGGCGGATTACCGGACCTTGCAGGAACGCTTCGGCTCGTTGTTCCGGATCACCAACGCATACGGTGTGACGGAAGCGGCAATCGACTCAAGTTTCTACGACGAGGAGCTGACGAAGCTGCCGCAGACAGGCCATGTGCCGATCGGCAAAGCGTGGCTGAATGCGAAATTCTACATCGTGGATGCGCACCTGAATCCGGTGCCGGTCGGGGTGCTGGGCGAGCTGGTTATCGGCGGAGTCGGGGTAGCTCGCGGGTACTTGAACCGTCCGGAGCTGACAGAAGAGAAGTTCGTAGACAGCCCGTTCGCCGCGGGCGAGCGGCTGTACCGCACGGGAGACTTGGCGCGGTGGATGGAGGACGGGAACGTGGACTTCATCGGCCGGATCGACAACCAGGCGAAAATCCGGGGGTACCGGATCGAGACGGGCGAAGTCGAGGCGAAGCTGCTGAGTGTAGGTGGCGTGAAGGAAGCGGTCGTCGTCGTCAGGGAAGATCAAGAAGGTCAGAAAGCTTTGTGCGCTTATTATACAGCGGAAGAAGGCTTGACGGCGTTGGACCTGAAGCGGGCGATTGCCAGCGAGCTGCCGGGGTACATGATCCCGTCGTACTTCGTGGAGATGGAGCGCCTGCCTCTGACGCCGAACGGAAAGATCGACCGGAAGGCGCTGCCGGCGCCGGAAGGGGGAGCAAGCGCAGGCCGCGAATATGTGGCGCCGCGCACCGAACTGGAGGCGAAACTGGTCGCCATCTGGCAGGACGTGCTCGGGTCGGTCACGATTGGCGTGACGGACAACTTCTTCGACCTCGGCGGGCACTCCCTGCGGGCGACGACGCTGGTCAGCAAGGTGCACAAGGAGCTGAGCGTGAACCTGCCGCTGCGCGATGTGTTCCGGCACTCGACCATCGAAGCGATGGCCGAAGCGATCAGCCAATTGGAGCGGCAGGAACACCTCTCCATTCCGGTTCTGGATAAGAGGGATTACTATCCGCTTTCCTCCGTGCAAAAACGGCTGTACATCCAGCAGCAGATGGAAGGCGCCGAGCTTAGCTACAACATGTCCGGCATGACGGTTCTCGTCGGGCGCTTGGAACGGAATCAATTCGAGGCGGCGCTCAAAGGATTGATAGCTCGTCACGAAATTTTGCGAACCGGCTTCGAAATGGTCGACGGCGAACCGGTACAACGGATTTATCCGGACTTGAAGTTTGCCGTCGAGTATACGAAAGCGACGGAAAGTGAAACGAAGAGCATCGTAGATGGCTTTGTGCGCGTCTTTGATTTGGAGCGGCCGCCGCTGCTACGTGTGGGCTTAGTCGAATGGGAAGCGGAACGGCATCTGCTCATGCTGGACATTCATCATATCGTCACGGATGGCATGTCGATGGGCATCTTCGTCGAAGAGCTGCTGCGCCTGTATAACGGCGAGACTCTGGAACCGCTTCGGATTCAATACAAGGAATTCGCCGCTTGGCAGCAGTCCGAACCTGTAAAAGAGCGGCTGAAACGTCAGGAAGCCTACTGGCTGGACGTGCTGGAAGGCGAACTGCCGACGCTTGAACTGCCTACGGACTTTGTCAGACCTGCCGCTCGCAGCTTTGAGGGAGATGTGCTGCCTTTCAGCATCGACAAGCAGATGACCGACAGCTTGCAGCGCATCGCCGATGAGAACGGTGCCACCCTTTATATGGTGTTATTGGCGGCCTATTCAATCCTGCTCAGCAAGTACTCGGGACAAGAAGACTTCATTGTAGGCACGCCGGCTTCGGGCCGCACACATGCCGACCTGGAGCCGCTCATCGGAATGTTTGTCAACACTTTGGCGATTCGCCATTATCCGTCCGGGGAGAAGACGTTCCTCGCTTACTTGAACGAAGTCAAAGAAACGATGCTGGGGGCCTACGACCACCAGGATTATCCGTTCGAGGAGCTTGTGAAAAAGCTGCAGGCGCCGCGAGATCAAAGCCGTAATCCTGTATTCGATGTCATGTTTGTTCTGGAAACCAAGGAAGATAACGTTCAAAGCTTCGGGGATATCAAGATCGAATCTTATCCGGAAACTCATACGGTTTCCCAATTTGATCTTACCTTGGTCATTTCGTTGCTGGATGAGGGAATGAACGGGCAGTTTGAATATGCAACCAAGTTGTTTACGCGCAATCTGATCGACAATTTCGCTCAGGACCTGCTCGTGATCATCACCCAAATTTGCGAACAGCCTTCGGTGCTGTTGAAGGATATTTCCCTGAACGGGCAATCCGAACAGGAGCAAGATGTGCTAGAGGCCATTGATATTATTTTCTAATCCCTTACCCGGTTTGGGTGTATGCCGTATTTCTCTCGGTACACATCCTGCCGGGTGTTTTTTTTCCAAATGAAAGGGAAAAAGGCGTACGCTATAGCAAACTTAAAGCTCTAAATATAATTTTTAAAAACCTAAATTTTTTCAAGTTGTGGTTTAAAATGCACTGCTACTCGCGCAGATAACTAGAGCGTTTACGCCAAGTGAGGGCATCGCGGCCAAAGAATTCTATATTCCTGTCGTTCGTTTCATGCAGCCCACGGAGTGAAAGAACTGTAGGCCAAATCCAAGATGGCATGCACACATCATGAGCCGCTACGCTAGCGCTGCACTATTTTAAAACTTAGGGAAATCTAAACATAGTAAAGTTTAATATTTAATTTGCCAAGTGGTTGTGTGATCACTATTATTATATAATTTTACATATAAAGGAGGTGAAAGTAAGAAAACACGGAATATGGTTCACATGAGTGATGCACTGCAACAGAGAATCGACCGACAAGCAGGTGTAGAATGCAAATATAAAAGTTGTAGGAGGTAAAGTATGTTTAAGTTTAGTAAGAAAATGTTAACGGTAGTTCTTGCAGCTTCCATGAGTTTTGGAGTGTTTGCAACAACCTCAAGTGCAGCGACAGACTACTGGCAAAATTGGACCGATGGCGGCGGGACGGTCAATGCTGTTAATGGATCAGGCGGTAATTACAGCGTAACATGGAAGGATACCGGGAATTTTGTTGTCGGCAAAGGCTGGACTACTGGATCGCCCAACAGAACGATTAACTACAATGCCGGTGTCTGGGCGCCTTCCGGTAATGGATATTTGGCTCTCTACGGGTGGACGAGAAACGCACTCATCGAATATTACGTCGTTGATAGCTGGGGTACTTATCGACCTACCGGAACGTATAAAGGTACAGTGACCAGTGATGGGGGCACATATGACATCTACACAACAATGCGATACGACGCACCTTCCATTGAAGGCCAAAAAACGACGTTTATTCAGTACTGGAGTGTTCGACAGACGAAGAGACCGACCGGGGGCAACTCCACGATCACTTTCAGCAATCACGTGAAGGCATGGGCGAGCAAAGGAATGCATCTGGGGAACAACTGGTCTTACCAGGTGTTAGCAACAGAAGGATATCAGAGTAGTGGGAGCTCTAACGTAACGGTGTGGTAACCACTCAACTGCAAACTGTTCAACGAACGGGAGCGATTGGCATTTCTTCACGGGGAAAGCAGGATGAGGGCTTAAAACCGTATTACAACATAAACAAGGAAATAAAGCCGGAGACAAATACTTATCTGGAAACTGTATACGAAAACCCAACGAGTTAGAAATTTGTGATATTTCTGGCAATGTAAGGGAATGGTATTGGGATTGTTACGGAGACTAAAGGGATGCGGAGTTAATGAAACAGCGACAGTTGAGGACGAGTTCTCGTCTACGGCTGTCGCTGTTTTATGTATGGGTTAACATAATACTCAAGGTTGTCGAAATGGTGAGGAGAGGGTATAGTTTATATGTATGTATTTTGTTCGGGAAGAGGTTCATATGGCAACAATTCACGATGTGGCGTTAAAAGCGGGCGTGTCGGTCACTACAGTATCCCGTGTAATGAATAACCGGGGCTATATCAGCGAAACTACACGCAAAAAAGTGTTCGATGCAATGGAAGAGCTTAATTATCAACCGAATGAAATAGCACGATCCCTGCTACGCAAGCAGTCCAATATTATCGGTCTTATTATTCCCAATGTCTCGCATCCTTTCTTTAGTGAGCTTGCTAATCAGGTGGAGTACTACGCCTATCAGCAGGGGTGCAAGGTTCTACTCTGCAATTCACATATGGATCCCGTGAAGGAAAAAGTGTATATCGATATGTTGAAACGAAACCGGGTAGACGGCATCATTATGGGGAGTCATACCCTAGAGGTAGAAGAGTACCGACATTTGAATTCACCGATTGTGACATTTGACAGGCAGATTGACCCGTATATTCCGTACATATCTTCGGACAATTATCGCGGAGGCGAGCTGGCCACGGAGCTGCTCATTCGCAAAGGGTGCCGGAAAATTGCACATATATGTGGAAATCTGGAGCTGAACATGCTGTCCAATGAGCGGACTAAAGCATTCAAAGATGTTGTGGACAGGCATAGTATCGAGCATGTGATCGTTCAAACGGACTTGAATGTGTTCGACCAAAAGGAGTACGAGCGCATGATCTCCAAACTCGTTCATGAACATCCGGATGTGGATGGGGTGTTTGCTACAAGCGATATTATTGCCGCTTTTGCATTGAAAGAATATATCCGCGCCGGACGGCATGTGCCGGAGAATGTGCGTATTGTAGGCTTTGATGACGTAAGCGCTGCTTCCTGGCTGACGCCTGAACTTACATCGGTAAGACAGCCGATTGCAGAGATCGGCAGGCTGGCGGTCGAGCTGATTCGTAAGCAGGCAGAGGGCGAGCAGGTACAGCCTGTCAATCTGCTGCCTGTTGAATTGATTGAGCGTGCAACGACTTGAATGAAATCTGTTCCTTTAACAAGGGGAACAGATTTTTTTTAAAAGAATGTTAAAGGTTTAACATGTCAAACGATTGACAGAGCTTGAATCTTTGACATATAATCCGTTTGTAAGCGTTTTATTTAAGAGTACAGCAGCCATTATAGAAATAGGGGGATGACAACAGTGAGGAATTTCAAAAGAGTTCAATGGATGGTAATGCTGCTTCTTTTGGTTATGGTGGTGTCTGCATGTGGCGGCTCCGGAGGAGGAAGTAATTTGGCTTCTGGAGGGGGATCAGCGGATGCGGGAAATGTGAAAATTACACTTTTGAACTCTAAAGGTGAAATCCTTTCACAACTGGAGGATGCCTCCAAGGCGTTCCAGAAAGATAATCCCGGCATCACTGTTGAAATCCAGCCGGTTCCGACCGGTGGCTCGCCTTTTGAGCGTGCCTCTGCATTGTATGCATCCGGAAACCCGCCAACCATGACCATGCTAGATACAGGTGATGTGGAGAAATTCAAGGACCGTATCCTCGACTTAAGCGGAGAGAAGTGGAATAAGGACATTGTTGAAAACGCTACCACAGCTACGACGGTTGACGGTAAAAATTACGCGTTTCCGCTGGCTGTTGAAGGCTACGGATTCATTTATAACAAAGCGGTTGTTGATAAAGCGGTAGGCGGAAGCTTCGATCCCACCACAATTAAAACTCGAAATGACCTTGAAAAACTGTTTCAACAAATCGAGGCATCCGGGAAGAAAGCATTGGTGATTTCACCAATGGACTGGTCCCTAGGCGCTCATTATTTGCCTCTAGCATATGCAGGCCAGAACAAAGACATGGCTGAAGTGGACAAATTCATAGCATCACTGAAAGCGGGCCAGGCTAACTTGGCTACCAATCCAGTATTTAACGGACTTATGGATACATTCGACGTCATGATGAAATACAATATCGATCAGGCTTCCCCACTGGCAGGAGCTTATGAGCGTGGACCGGAGCTGCTCGGCAAAGGCGAGGTTGGCATTTGGTTCATGGGCAACTGGGCATGGCCGCAAATCAGCGGTTTTGATACGGCTAACAAAGAATATGGTTTCTTGCCTGTACCCATCAGCAACAATGCCGATGACTATGGCAATCAGGAAATTTCATCTGCTGTTTCCAAACGTATTGTCATTGACAAGGAGAAGAGTACGCCGGAGCAACAAGAGGCGGCGAAGAAGTTCTTGAACTGGATCGTCTATGATGCGAAAGGTCAGGATTTCCTCGTGAACAAAGCGAACATTATCCCGGCGTTCAAAAATATTACACTGCCTGCGGCCGATCCACTTGGCAAATCCATTCAGGATTATATTGCAAAAGGCAAGTCAGAGCAGTCGATGAGCTTGCTGCCTGCCGACCACTGGTCTAAGCTAGGATCTTCCATGCAAAAATATCTGGCGAAGCAGGGCGATCGCGCAACACTGGCTAAGGAAATCGAAGACTACTGGAAAACCGTAAAATAAGGCTTATTGTCAAATTACCCGGAAATAGAGAGAGAAATCCGAAACAAAGAGAGGGATCACCATGATTGCGGAAAAAGGAGTATGGAACCGGCTACGGACACGGCTGCTGTTCACCGGGCCAACCTTGTTTGCCTTCATAACGGTAATGATCATTCCATTTTTGTACGGCATTTATTTGACGTTCACAAACTGGGATGGTATTTCCACGACACTATCGCTGGTTGGCATCCAAAACTATCTGGCCGTTTTTCGGGATATTGAGTTTTGGAAATCGTTCGCCTTGACGCTCAAATATGTATTTTATACCGTTGTTCTTATCAATGTTATCGCTTTTATGCTGGCTTATGTGCTGACTAAAGGGTTAAAAGGACAGAGCATTTTCCGGGCAGGATTTTTCCTGCCCAACCTTGTCGGCGGCATTGTACTCGGTTTTATATGGCAGTTTATCTTCAACAACGTGCTTGTCTATTTGGGACAACATGCCGACATTCAGGCGCTCAGCACGACTTGGCTGGCTGATCCTGACAAAGCGTTCTGGACACTCGTGATTGTAACCGTGTGGCAGAACGCGGGTTACATGATGGTCATTTATATTGCAGGATTGACGGGTGTACCGAATGATATTATGGAGGCTGCAAGCATTGATGGGGCGAACAGCTGGACCAGACTGCGGAAAATGGTGCTGCCCTTGATGGTTCCTTCTTTCATCGTATGTATATTTTTGTCCCTGCAGCGTGGGTTTATGGTCTATGACGTCAACCTCGCGCTCACGAAAGGCGGACCGTTCAGTAGTACTCAAATGGTGTCGATGCATGTGTATGAAAAGGCATTCCTTTCCCGTGATTATGGTGTGGGACAGGCAGAAGCATTCGTGCTGTTCCTGATGGTTGCTCTCATCACTCTGCTTCAGGTTTATTTTAGTAAGAAGTTGGAGGTGGAGGCGTAATGGCAAGCAAAAAAATCGCTTCCTCCATGATCAAATTCATTGTGCTGACAGTGATACTCATATTGTTCATCGTACCGTTCGTCTTTCTGCTGATCAATTCGTTTAAGGAAAACATGGCCATTACCTCGAATCCGTTATCGCTTCCAGAGAGCTTCAATATGGCCAACTATACGAATGCATTCGATAAAATGAATTATTTCGCTGCCTTCACCAACTCATTGGTTATAACAGTGTTAAGTGTCTTGTTCATCTCACTGTTCGCGGCGATGACGGCTCATTATTTTGTCAGAAACAACACCAAGTTCAACCAATATACATTTATGCTGATGGTAGCTTCCATGATCATCCCATTCCAGGCCATCATGATTCCATTGGTGAAAATTTACGGCTCACTTGATCTACTGAACAGCAAGTGGTCGCTGATTTACATGTATATCGGTTTTGGCAGCTCGCTGGCTGTTTTCATTTATCATGGATTCGTAAAGAGTATTCCGAAGGAACTGGAGGAAGCGGCGCTAATTGACGGCTGCACACGGATTCAGACATTCTTCAGGATCGTGTTTCCGGTATTGATGCCCACGACGGCCACTATTTCCATTCTCAATGTACTGTGGATCTGGAATGATTTTCTGCTGCCTTCCCTCATTCTGGTCGATCCTGAGCAGAGGACACTTCCGTTGTCCACGTACAACTTTTATGGAACCTATACAGTGGATTATGGTCCATTGATGGCAAGTTTGGTACTGACGATATTTCCGATCATTATCATCTATTTGTTCGCCCAAAAGTACATTATTCAGGGTGTTATGCAAGGTTCGATTAAATAACTGTAGGAGTAGGATGCCTTATCAAACATACTAGAGTATATACGAGAGAGAATGCAGATCAATTTATTTCCCAATCCAGGCATATGCTGCGGCCGGATTATCGGCTGAACTACCATTTAATGGCTGAATTTGGCTGGATGAATGACCCGAACGGTTTCATTCAATATAACGGGCAGTATCACTTGTTCTATCAACATTACCCGTATAAATCGGTGTGGGGACCGATGCACTGGGGACACGCAGTCAGCCGCGATCTTATGAAGTGGGACTATCTGCCGGTCGCTTTGGCTCCGGACGGTGAGTTCGACCGGGACGGCTGCTTCTCCGGCAGTGCGGTTGAGCAGGACGGTAAGCTTGTCCTGATGTATACCGGACATGTTGTAACCGGGCCTGACAAGGATCAGGATTACAAGCAGTCACAGGGAATTGCAGTATCGGAAGACGGGGTGACATTCGAAAAGTGGGAGGGCAATCCGGTCATCGGTTATGACGCCATACCGGACAGGGTCAGCCGCAAAGATTTCCGTGATCCTAAGGTGTTCAGGCACGAAGATCAATACTACGTCGTTCTTGGCTCTAATGATGCCCAAGGGAACGGGCTTGTACTGCTTTACCGATCTGAAGACCTGAGAAACTGGACGTATGTCAATGTGCTGGCTGTGAGTGACGGACGCTACGGCGATAATTGGGAGTGTCCGGATTTGTTCCCGCTTGGCGGTCGGCACGTATTCATGCTGTCTCCACAGCGCATGCCTGCTCAGGGAGAAGCATACCGTAATCTGCATTCCACCATGTACGGTATAGGTGATTTCAATGCGGAGGCTGGAACATTTACGGCAGAGCAGTATGCTCAGGTAGATCACGGATTCGATTTCTATGCCCCGCAGTCAACCTTGGATGAACAAGGGCGGCGGATTATCATCGGATGGATGGATATGTGGGAGTCGGAGATGCCAACCCAGCAGGGACACCACTGGGCTGGTGCGATGAGTCTTCCGCGGGAAGCGGTGATCGACCACGACAGATTGCTGTTCCGTCCGCTTGAAGAGGTGGAAAATTACCGATCCAATCTGTTCGAACAGCGGGATATCTTGCTGACAGGCGAGCAGATCATGGAGACGTTCGGAGATAGCTACGAACTGAAGGCGGTATTTGAGTTCGAGGCTGGTAACACTGATGAATTCGGCTTGAAGCTGCGGGTGGGCGGCGAAGAGGAGACTGTACTCTCGTATCGTCCCGATGACGGTCTGTTCCATTTTAACCGTGAGCGTGCAGGTATCGGACCGGGCGGAGAGAGAAGAGTGCATTTAGACTTACAAGAGGGACGCCTGGAGCTTCGGGTTTTCGTCGATAAGAGCTCTGTGGAAATATTCATCGGCGATGGTGAATATGTTCTCACCGGAAGAGTGTATCCCGGAATGGAATCAACAGGTATTCGTGCGTTTGCGAGCGGAAAATGTACGATTGTCTCGTTCCAGAAGTGGGATATCCTCGCATAGAATCGCACCACAAACAGGAACCTGACCGTGGATGGTCAGATTCCTGTTTTTTTGTGGCCATTTTGCTCGTGTGATTTTAGGCGCGCTTATGTTGCAGATAAGCATCAAGATAAGCATCAATTTTTGCGAGAGCTTCTTTGGTACCGCCGGATTGCTGGAAGCTGTCATTTATTTTTTGTACGCCCTCTTTATACGCTGCGTTTGACATGACCTCATGTACGCCATCTCTTAACGTTTGTGTATTGATTTGATCCTTAGTTATTCGATAGCCAGCTTGAAGTTCCGTTAACCGCTGCGCGACCATAGGCTGATCCTTGTCCTGAGGCAGCACGACCAAGGGTACATTAAAGTGAATTCCTTCATTCACGCTGTTCATTCCACCATGAGTAATAAATACATCTGAATGACGTAATACCTCCAATTGAGGTACATAGGGTGAGATGATAAAGTGCTCAGGGGCCGGGTTAATTTTGGTAAAGTCAGCTTTCTCGCCAGCTGCAATCACAACGATGCCTTCAAAATCGGAAAAAGCCTCAATGCAGATGTTAAAAAAGTCTTCAGTATTGTCCAGAACAGTTCCCATCGAAATATACAAAACCTTTTTATCCTGTAGTCTGTCCAGCGGGAATGAATTTTCTCCTTTACGCTCCGGAAAGCTGGGACCAATAAAAAGATGCTCATCCCCAAATTGTTCACCATTCGGTTGAAAATATTTACTCGTATACACAACATTCAAAGCCCCTGAATTGTTCATAAATTGAACCATCTCTTTGGGAGCAACACCGAATCTTTCCTTCATGAGATGCAGTGAAGTCGTGACTTGTTCATCAGGCTGAAACGGTACTTTAGCGTCGGAGCGAAAGAGATTGGCAGCCATCTGATGATTTGAAATGAGAAAAGATGGGGATGAAGAGATGCCTGGAATATTCAAATAATCTCTCACTAATTCACCGGCTCCAAATCGGTCATAGTACACCAAGTCAAATTGAATACGCTCGGACAGCTCCTGGATGATGGCTAAGATGTCCATCGAAGTCTGGATATGAATATTCAAAAATGCGTTCAGTCCTACCGGAGTGTTGGTATCAATGGAAGCAGTCCTGACCAGATCAGGATGCAGGTGAACCTTCGCTCCAACTGCTTCGAGTCTATTCTTGTATTTCTCAGTTGTAATGTAATGAACCTGGTCCCCTCGTGCTGCAAAGGCTTGCGTGATCCCTAGCGTGGGGTTTACATGTCCTTCTGCCGGAAAATTAACCATTAATACGTTTAACATCCATCCTTGCTCCTTTCCTTCTCTTTCATTTAAGATGCAGTTTTAACTGAATCTCTCAATCCATAATAACAATAATATTTATTTTTTCAAATGATATCCTTTCATAAAAATGCGCCAACACAATTCTAAACAATAAGGACAAGGGCTTGTTGGCATGAAATGTGTATAACAAATATTTACCTCGTGCATAGTAAAGACGAACCTATATAGCGAGGGAGGTTTTTTCTAAATGAATGTTCAAAGAGCACAAGAAATAGCGTCCTCTCCCATCATGGCAAATGTGTTGTGCGATGGGTTACCCATCTATATTCAGCATGTGAACGAACAACGTGAGACGGCACGGATCTACGCGCTGAACAACCCGGAAGAGGAACGGGAAGTGCCTTTGTACGCGTTAACAGAACGAGATCAGACCCTTGAATAGAAAGGAGCGACATGAAAAATGAAACCGAACCAACAGAAAGAGATTGAGGCAGATCGTTTGAACTTTCGTGATCAGACGGATGATGTGGTCAGAGAAGTACCGGCCACCACGGATGCCAGCGAAGCTGTTGCAGCAATGACTTCACATATCAATAAATATGATGTGCCAGATGAGTTGGAAGAAGAATAGAGAGTGGTCAAGCGCGCACAGGATAACCTGCTGCGTGCTTTTTATATGACGCCATAATGGATAGTATCGAACAAAAAGTACTCAATGCCCAAACGTACAAGTGAAACTGCCCATGTGTACGTTTTTTTCCTTTCGTTTTTTTGTAAAATGATATATAAATGATTTTTGTTCAAACGAAATAGACCAGGCCGTCATAGCGGCATATCTTAATAAGTTGAAAAGCTGAATTCAGAATTGTAGGAGGGAATTATGAACGATGCATCTAATGTTCAGGTTCAAAATCTAAATCCGGAAACAAGTGAGAGTAAAAGTGGAGGTGAAGTTGAGAACAAGGATATTTCAAAAATATTAACGATCATATGGGTTTTTATAATTTATAGTGAGTCTGTCATTCTTCAACATTTGTTCGGTGGTTTAAATCTGCTGCAAAGTTCTTTGTTCACTATAATTATCATATTGCACATCCTCTTGTACCTGCATGCTCATCGAGTGGCAAAATATTTTTCATGGGCTTATTTTGTGATACAAGGGGGCTTGATCTTTGCAAGTGCATTTCTTCTACCTGAAAGTTTCTCCATTGTACTAGTGGGTTTAATGCCCGTTTTGGTGGGTCAGAGTATAGGTATTTATTATAAGCCGCTGAAGGTCATTCTTGTATTTTTGATCTCCTACGTTCTTTTTTGTGTGGCTGTGGTCTCTCACAATGACGGCAGGCAATTTGTGCTGTTCATCCCGCTATTTTTTCTAATTGTCGTTGTTATAGTTGCTTATGCGGTTCTTTTTCTCAAACAAGTCAAGGCACGAATCCGCACACAAAATGTTCTGAAAGAGCTCGAAATTGCACATCAAAAGGTGGAAGAACTTACAATTGCCAATGAACGACAACGCATGGCCCGTGATCTGCATGATACGCTGGCTCAAGGGCTTGCTGGGCTAATCATGCAGCTGGAAGCCATTGACGCTCATCTGAGCAAAGGAAGTACGCAAAGAGCCCAAGAGATTGTCCAACAATCGATGTCACAAGTACGGAGGACATTGTCTGATTCAAGGCGAGCCATAGACAATCTGCGTTCGAAAACGATCTCGGAAGTTGATTTTGCAGAAGCAGTGGAGGAAGAAATACAGCGATTTACAATGGCTACGAGCATTCGTGTCATACGCAACATCAAAATTAAAGCTTCAGTCCCCAGACTGCTGTTCGAGCATGGACTGTTTATTATAAGCGAATGTTTAACCAATGTAGCGAAGCATTCACATGCGAATACCGTATGGATTAATATCTTAGATAACGAAGGCAAGATTAAAATTGAGATTCGTGATGATGGAAAAGGATTTGATACGAATATTATTGCCAAGCAAACAGGACATTACGGAATAATAGGGATACATGAACGTGTACGGATGCTGGGTGGAAACATAAATATCAACAGTATATTGCAAGCAGGTACAGCTATAAAAATAGAGGCGCCTCTTACTAAAGGAGACCTATCATGAAATACAAGATTTTAATCGTCGACGATCATTGGGTCGTTAGAGAAGGGTTAAAGCTGGTGTTGGAGACCAATGACAGCTATGAAGTTATTGGTGAGGCCGGAGAAGGTGCAACTGCTCTTAAACTGATCGAGGAGCTTCAACCGGATGTCATATTGCTAGATTTATATATGCCACAAATGAGTGGTTTGGAAACAATGAAAGCCCTCAGAGAAAAACAAAATGAAACGCCTGTCATTATCCTGACTACGTATAATGAAGATGATTTAATGATTAAGGGACTTTCTTTGGGGGCAAAAGGATATTTGTTAAAAGATACCAGCCGGGAAAACCTGTTTCGCACGATTGAGTCAGCGCTAAGGGGCGAAACACTGCTCCAGCCAGAAATCACAGCAAGGGTGTTCGCTGCAACGAATAAGAAAGAAGCCAAGCCAGAGCCGCACGAAAGCAGCTTAGTTCTTACGGATAAGGAAAGGCATATATTAAAGTCTGTTGCACACGGTTTTAAAAGCAAGGAAATAGCATTTGATATGGGGATTTCCGAGCGTACCGTCAAAGCGCATTTGACGAATATTTATAACAAGCTTGGTGTTGATTCCAGATCCGAAGCCGTTGCCGTTTCGTTGGAACGTGGTATTTTACAGCTTTAGAGATGTTAACTGAATATATGTTATCTCATTGCCCAGTCGTACATAAGGTGCTTGCCCCTTTGTACGATTTTTTTGTGTGTTCATTGTTATAACATGAAACAAGAAATGAATAAAGCCTACATGACCCACGGGTTGCTGATAGCACCTTTAGAAGAGAGAATCAGGGAGGATGACATGAAGTTGAAGAGAAAAGGAATCAGGATCATGATTACAGGGATTGCATTAGCTATAGTAGCTTCCGGTTGCTCCAGTGCAACGGAGAACTCTGTAACACAAGCAAGTCACCCGGTAAAAGTAGAGAAGCTTGTAATGAAACCTTTGGCCAATGATTTTAATTTGGCAGGAACATTGCAGGCAAGTAATGAAGCTAGTGTTTCCTTTGAAGCGGATGGACGTATATTGAACACTATGGTGGAGGTAGGGGACTCCGTAGAAAAAGGGAGCGTCCTTGCGAAGTTGGATACATCTGCTTACCAGTTGCAGCTGGATCGGGCCAAGGCAACCATGGAGAAGGCAAAGGCTGGTCTTAGTCAAGCGGAGGCTTCTGTTCAATCAGCACAGGCGGGTATTCATAGTTCACAATCCCAGGTCGATGCGGCCCAATCGAAATTGCAGGAATTGAACAATGGCGCCAAAAAGCAGGAAATTGCCCAGTCACAAAATGCTGTTACTGCGGCCACCAATGCTTACAATAAGAAAAAGGCGGATGCTGCACGGACGCAAAGTCTGTTCCAGGCAGGTGCAGCATCATTGTCGGAAAATGAGAACGCACAGCTGGAGTTAACGAATGCACAAAAAAGTCTAAGTGACGCACAAGAGCAGTTGTCTCTCTTGCTTGCAGGCGCCTCGCAGGAACAACGTACCCAGGCTTCAGCTGGTGTAGAGCAGGCCAGAGCAGGGCTGGAGACCGCTATGGCTACGAAGCAGCAAGGGCTAGCCAGTAAAGCTCAGGCGCAGGCTACCTACGAGGATGCATTGGCTGCTTATGAACAGTCATCCTTGTCACTTAAAAAAGCTACTTTAACCTCCCCGATCGCTGGCGTAGTCATTGAAAAAAAGGTGTCTGATGGTCAACTGGGCTCCAGTGGGAGTGAGGCATTCGTCGTCGGGAATATCAAGACCTTAAAAGTACTTCTTCCCGTACCGGACAGCGAAATCTTATCATGGAAGAAAAACCAAAAAGTAAATATATCACTCTATAATGAAATTAGAACAGGGACCGTTACTCAGATCTACCCATCAACGAATGCGAAAACGGGCAGTATTAATGTGGAAGTCAGCCTGCCTAACCCTGAACTGGATTGGAAACCTGGACAAGTCATCAGCGCATCTAAAAGTGTGAATCAAGCGGAAGCCTTGTTAGTGCCTGTAGAATCCGTGATTAGCACGGGAAGTGACCCTTATATTTTTAAAGCTGTGAATGGTAAGGCCGTTAAAACCACAATTAAAGTGGGAAAAGTAACGAATAATCAATTCGAAGTTCTCTCCGGACTACAGGCAGGCGATCAAATTGTTACACAAGGAGCAGGAACCTTGTTTAATGGCGATTTAATTGGGAATGATGTGCTTGGGAAATCGGAGGAGTCATCCGAATGATTAAATATATCGTTAAAAAACAGAAAATTACGCTCATTTTCTTTGGTATGTGCATACTGCTAGGGCTCTTTAATTTTACATCGTTGCCCAAACAGGAGCAGCCTGATGTTATTCCTATGTCAGCCAGTGTTACAACCATCTATCCGGGTGCCTCACCTGAAAGAATCGAGCAAACCATTACTAAGATCATGGAACAGAAAATTAAAGCTGTACAAGGTGTCAAAACGATTTCCTCTACTTCATCGAAAGGCCAATCCAGTATTATTATAGAAGCTTTGAATGATGCGGATCCGACAAAAGTATGGGCTGATCTTCGTACGAAGGTGCAGGATGCACAATCCGAGCTTCCAGACGATGCGATGCAGCCTATAATCAATGATAGCATGACTAGCTCTTTCATTGGTTCATATGCGATCACCTCTGATAAGGTTGAGGATTTATACTCATTAAATGAATTAATGAACAAATGGAAAGATCAATTAAAAACAGTCCCTGGTATTTCGCAGGTTAATATTCAAGGAATACCTGAGCAAGAGGTACGAGTTAGCTTAGACACGCAAAAGATGCAACAATATAACATCTCCTGGGAGCAGGTTGTTCAAGCGATCAAGGATGAGAATGACAGAGTGCCTACAGGAAGTATGGATTTCAATGAGCGTACTTATCAGCTGACAGTGAATGCCTCAACGGATCCATCGATTCTAAATAACGTCCAGATTTCAAGCAATGACGATGGATTTCCGATATCTCTGAAGGATATAGGTACTGCCTCACTTGTTTTTAAAAAAGCAGCTAGTTATACGTATGTGAATACCAAGCCTGCTATTTCGATCAGTGTAAGCGGAGATATAGGAACAGATGTGCCAACGGTATCCAAAGCAACAACAGCCAAAATCAATCAACTTGCGAGCAGTTTGCCGAAGAATGTACATTTTGAGCTGCTTTTTGCCCAAAATGATCGAGTGAGTGAAATATTTGGAAACCTGACCAAAGAGATGATTATCGCTATTTTATCGGTTATTGTGATATGTACTTTAGGCTTGAATTTGCTAACTTCTGCATTTGTGGCGTTGGCCATTCCTGTTTCCATCGCCATCGGCTTTATTTTCTTGCCCATGACAGGAACTACGCTGAATCAAATTTCAGTCATCGGACTCATCATCGTGCTAGGGATATTGGTTGATGATGCCGTCGTGGTCAATGACAACATTGAACGCCGACGCTCTGAATTTGGGGAAAATGCTACGGAGGCAGCTATTAAAGGAACCAAAGAGGTATCCTTATCGATCATTACAGCTACGCTAGCTACGGTTGCAGCATTTGCTCCGTTGTTATTCCTGCCGGGTAATATCGGAGACTTTATTAAACCGATCCCTACCGTTATTTCGTTAACGATGCTAGCTTCCATGATTATGTCGTTAACAATTATTCCTATTTTTCGTCAATGGTATGATCAACGCCGTAAAGGGAAACAGAGTAACCAAGCAGTTAAGCCGCCCGGGCTTCTGGGTCATCAAATCCAGTCTCTATCCAATGTGTACTCTAAAAACTGGATGCCAAGAATACTGCAACGCCCGCTTTTAACAGCGCTGATTGGTCTTATGATTGGTACGGCAGCTTATGGATTACTTGCGGTTGTTCCCATTCAATTATTCCCAGAATCCGACCAGGCGGATGCCACGATCAGCGTAACGATGCCGGAAGGAACATCGTTACAGGCAACCAATCGGGTAATTAACGAGATTGGGCTGTGGGTCAAAAAACAACCAGAGACAGAGCGGCTGTCGGCAACGGCGGGTGGAGGAGCGCCTCAGATGTACAGCGATGTTGCAGGCGGTCACGGCTCTGGGGGAGCGGTCAACGGTCAACTTGCTGTCGTTGGAAACGAGGGACTATTCGATCTCCAGAAAACAGTGGATAGCTGGACTCATACGTTGCAAGCCAAATATCCATCTGCATTGATCAGCATTCGGGTTCCTCAATTAGGTATTCCGGTCGGCAGTGCGGTGTCTATCCGGATGAAGGGAGAAGACATTGATAAACTGCAAAACATGACAGCTAAAGTCAAAGAAATGGTTGCGGGTACCCCCGGAGCTGTAGACGTGACCGATAATATGGGGATGCAAAGCTATAATCTGAATTTCCAAGTCAACCCACAAGCCTTGGATAAATATCGGGTTAGCTATTCCAATTTGACGCGTACTCTGCTGTTAATGGGTGACGGGGTCAATGTAACGGATTTTGATACAGGTAAGGAATTGCTGGATATAAATATCTACATGAATAAACCAAACGATGATCCTGAGGTATTGTTCCAACAATTAAGTGTAACCAATGCGGCAAAAGAGCAAATTCCATTATCCCAGTTAGTCACGATGAAACCGGACTTTTCCATTCAGCAAATCCACCGTTATGATTTGGAACGGACGGTAACGATTTCAGCCAATGCGAATGGGCGTACAGCTACAGAACTCACTAATGACATCCGTAGCAAACTAACCCATACACAGTTTGAATCAGGCTACACCTGGGAGATGGGAGGAGAAACATCCGCGCAATCCGATATTTTTACAGATTTGGGCAAATTAGCTATTATCGTTGTTTTTCTCATCCTGCTCTTGATCACGATGCAGTTTTACTCCGTCTCCACACCGCTTATTATCATGACCACTGTGTATCTGGCAGCGGCAGGCGGAATTCTTGGAAGCTTTATTTCAGGCATGCCAATTGGATTCATGAGTATTATGGGGATCATTTCACTGGCTGGTATCGTCGTGCGCAACGGTATTGTGTTGATAGAGTTTATTGAAGATGCGCGGCGTGAAGGAGCTGAACTGACAGACGCGATCCTTATGGCATGTTCTGCCCGTTTCCGTCCGATCTTGCTTACTTCGCTAACTGCGATTGTGGGGATGATCCCTATCGCCACCATAGGAGAAATTCTCTTCAAACCGTTGGCAACGACCATTATCTTTGGCCTGATCTTTTCGACCATTTTAACCTTGTTTGTCGTTCCGACGCTGTATATGGTCGTAGCTCATCTGAAGCTGAAGCGGAAGCAGAAGCAGGAAAAGTCTATAAACACCGATAGCTCATTGACCTTGTAGGTAAATACAGAAAACAATATACTTCAATATTTCTTTTAGAATAGGGATCGTATATGAGGCGAAGGTCTTCATGTACGATCTTTTTATTTGTTGACATAGTCAACAAATATCAGTACTATAATTGTTGCAAAAGTCCACTAAATAGGGGGAGTTATGGTCAATATAGATGCTAATATCATAGCGGATATGAGGCGTTTTAATCGGTTCTATACGAATTTACTTGGTGTTTTAGATAGACATGTGCTGGATAGCGGATATTCCTTTACCGAGGCACGTGTCATTATAGAGATCGGGTTGATCGAGCCATGTATTGCGAATACGCTGGTCGAATCTCTTAAAATTGATCGCAGCTATATGAGCAGGATCATTGCTAAATTTTGCAAAGAGGGCTTTCTTGTTAAGGAAAATTCAACGGTGGATAATAGAACAAATCTAATTCGTCTGACACCTAAAGGAAAAACGTTCTACAACCAATTGAATGAAAGGTCTGATGAGCAAATTCTAAGATTAGTTCAAGGACTTTCAGAAATAGAGATTGAAGAATTACATGCTTCTATGTTGTTAATTCAGAAGAAATTGGATATTTCGGAGAGGATACAGAATGATACGATTTGAATGCGACTATACCGAAGGTGCCCATGAACGTATATTACAGCGACTACTGGAAACGAATGAGGAACAAACGCCAGGCTATGGTATGGACGATCATTGTGAAAAAGCCAGAGCTTATATTAAAAAGGCGTGTGACTCCGAAAATGCGGATGTACACTTTTTGGTTGGAGGTACACAGACCAATACAACGGTCATTTCTTCGATTTTGCGTCCGCATCAAGGTGTGATTGCGGCAACTTCTGGACATATTGCTGTGCATGAGACCGGAGCAATTGAGGCTATTGGACATAAAGTACTGACATTGCCAAGCGAGGATGGGAAAATCCGGGGTGAGCAGGTAAAGGAACTATACGACGCTCACTGGAGTGATTCTGCTCCTGAGCATTGTGTACAACCCGGGATGGTTTATATTTCTCAACCGACCGAGAATGGAACGATCTATAGCCGATCGGAGCTGGAAGTGTTAAGTAAAGTCTGTCGTGAATATGGTTTACCGCTGTTTATAGATGGAGCCCGCTTAGGCTATGGTTTGGTTGCAGAGGATAGCGATGTATCATTAGCAGATATAGCAAAGCTGTGCGATGTGTTTTATATTGGCGGCACTAAAATTGGAGCAATGATGGGCGAAGCCGTCGTTATCCTAAATGATGCCTTGAAACAAGATTTCAGATACATGATCAAGCAAAAAGGAGGGCTGCTGGCTAAGGGGAGAATGTTAGGCATTCAGTTTGAAACACTGTTTGAAGACGGTTTATACTTTGAGATTTCCAAACATGCCATAGATATGGCCATGTTGCTGCAAAAAGGATTATCCGAGCAAGGTTTTTCTTTCCAATATCATTCAACAACCAATCAGCAGTTTCCGATTTTATCAGATCGTATATTACAGGCATTGAGCGAAAAATATACTTACTCCTTTTGGGAAAAGGTTGATGATACCCATACTGCTGTACGATTCTGCACCAGTTGGGCCACAAAGAAAGAAAATATTGAAATGCTGCTACAGGATATTAAAGCATTACAATAAAGGTCATGGATAAACGATAAATATCATCTTGAAGTTGTAGAATGGATTATGGAATAGGCCATACTTCGTTGCGCACATGGCAGCGAAGTATGGCTTTTTTGTTGTGTAATTTACCTAGTCCAAGTGGCTTGTCTTTAGTTCCATGAAAGAGCAAGCAGATATAAAAATGGAAAAACAAGACAAGAGTGGATGTATAAAATTAACGCCTAATTATTTACACTGAATACCTATCGAACCTGTTTACGGTATTGAAGAGGGGAGAGTCCGGTTATTTTTTTAAAGATTTTATTAAAATGGGAGGCATGACCGAAGCCGACATCCTCCGCAATGTGCTGGATTTTGTCTTTGGTGGTTCGCAGTCTGGTTTGAGCCGCCCTGACCCTCACGACGCGGATGTACTCGCTGAAATGAAAGCCAGTCAATTTTAGAAAGATGCGGCTTAGGTAAGCCGGACTAATAAAAAAGCAGGCGGCCACTTGTTCGAGAGTTAACGGCTCATTGAAATGGTCTTGAATAAAAGACGAAATTTCTGTGATTTTCTGATGCATGGGATGAGAAGAAACAAGTTCACTACGCTCGGCCGCTTCCGATCGGTGTACCAGGATAAGCATTTCCAGCAGCAAATGCTGTACACAACGGTCATGCAGAGGCTGCTTATTCCTACATTCGGTATTCATTTGCAGGAACAGCCGTTCAACTTCGACTTGTTCTCTAGCCGGTAAGCGAAGCAACGCGGATTGCTGATACGGCGGTAGATCCAGAATGTCACGATCCTGCGGTGGGAGAAACGTCGGAGAAAAATGAATCAAAATGCGTTCTGTTTCCTCCAATTGTGTACTGGCGGTAGAGTGTAAGTCATGAGGGAGGATGAATATCAGATCGCCCTTGCGAGCGGTGTATACCTTGCCGTTCATAAAATAGATGCGTTCGCCCTGCAGCAAAAAATACAGCTCATAGTTCTCATGAACATGAGGTCTGGGCATAACTGTGAAGCCGGTACGGTAGATGTGATGAATGGAGAATTGTTGTTCTCCGATGACATATTTGTCTTCCTTCATTTCATTCATGTGCTTCTTCCTTTGCAAATTAAGATAAGTAAGCGCATTCATATATCCATAGTATATATGACACCTGCCCACGGTAAAAGCAGAAAAGATTGATGAAAGGAGGTGAAAACACTTCTGAATGTCTCGGATCATTCTTTTATAAAAGTATGCGCTGGTGTGAAAGAAAATCTTAGGGAGGAAACAGAATATGAGCAAGCAGCGTACATGGAGAAAGGTGCTATGTAATGTGGTTGTGGGTTCATTGTTGTTGACCTTGTGCCCACCACTGATTCAAGCAGAGACTGCGGTAGGGACAGAGATGGCAAAAGTAGAAAAAATAGCGACGAATATTCCGGCGTTTCCGGGGGCTGAAGGTGGCGGTAAATATGTTACCGGTGGACGCGGAGGTGAAGTTTACGAAGTTACCACGCTGGAGGATTACGGCAAAGGTGAGCAGATGATCCCCGGATCTCTTCGTGCAGCGGTCAGCTCCGATAATCGGACGGTCGTATTCCGGGTGGGCGGAACCATTCATCTTAAGGAGCCACTTAAAATCCTGGGCAACAACCTGACGGTTGCGGGTCAGACAGCTCCTGGCGATGGTATAACTGTAAGCGATTACACGACAGGGATTGATGCAGACAACGTTATTCTCCGTTACCTGCGTTTTCGATTAACCGACCGTTACCCCACCGAGGATGACGCATTAGGATCCAGATATCATAAAAACATTATGATTGATCACTGTTCCTTTAGCTGGTCTGTGGATGAGGTGCTGAGTCTTTACGATAACGTAAATACGACGGTACAATGGTCCATTGCGTCCGAAAGTATGCTAATGACCACGCACCAAAAAGGTCGCCACGGCTATGGCGGCATATGGGGTGGTCGAAATTCCACCTATCATCATAACTTGTTGGCACACAATGCAAGCCGCAACCCGCGTTTCCCAACCGATAAAAAACAAATCGACGCTGTGGAAATGACCAATAATGTCATTTATAACTGGGGATTTTTCTCTTCCTATGGCGGCGGTGAAGGATCGTATAATGTGCTGAATAACTATTATAAGTATGGCCCCAACACATATAAGGATGTTCGCGGTCAAATCTTTGTAGACGTGGGTAGTAAAAAATATAAAACACGCATCTATATTGGTGGCAACTACATGTACGGCAACGAATCGGTTACTAAGGACAACTGGCAGCTTGGAACATCCATTGGATCGATTATTGATCCTTCCACTCGTTTGGCAGAGCCGATTGAAGTCAGAGGGGAATACGACAACGGGATTTCACCGGATGCGTATGGTCCATATCAAGCGACAGATGCACAGACCGCATACACTGAGGTGCTTGCCGGTTCAGGAGCCACGCTGCCAAGAAGAGATGCGGTGGACGCCCGCATTATGAATGATGTGAAGAATGGAACGGGTGCGTTTATCAATTCTCCGCGTGAGGTAGGATGGATTTACGATGATTATAGCGTAACCAACACGGAGCTTACTGACAGTGATCATGATGGTATGCCGGATGAATGGGAACGCGCCCATGGGCTGGACCCCAAAAATGCAGACGACCGCAACGGTCAGGAGCTTGCCGGCACAGGCGAGTATGCTCATTTTGCCAAGGGCTATACGAATCTGGAAGTCTATTTAAATGATCTCATTGAGAAGCTGTCCAATGGAAGTGGGGTAGATAATCCGGAGGCCGTCGTTCAGGTGTCGGATGAAGGCGGACGTTCGCTGAAGCATAACGATATTTTGGAAGCCGGACGTGATGCGACCATAACTGCAACGGCCAAGGACCAAGATGGCATTGCCCACGTTGAATTTATCATTGACGGCAAACTTGCTGGAAAAGTAGAGGATGCGCCTTATCAAATCAGCTGGAATCATGTGACGGACGGCACCCATTACATTATTGCACGGGTGACAGACCGCAAGGGAACTGCTGCATTTTCCAATCCTGTCACTATCCACGTCAACACGACTGTACCAACGGGAAGCTGGCTCAGCGAAGAGGTTGGCTCTGAGGGCAACGATGGCTATATCAAAGGGCATACTCAGGTATTAAAAGAAGATGCAAACGGCAGCAGCATACGACTAAAATCAGCGGGGGACATTGACGGTCAGGCTGATCTTTTCCATTATGCTTATCAGAAATGGGAGGGGGATGGTGAAATTACAGCCCGTGTGGAGAAGATTACTCCTGTGGATGATAATGCCGAAGCAGGTGTAATGATTCGTGAATCACTGAAGCCTGGATCAAAAATGGCCTTTATGTCTTTATCATTTGTTAAATATGGTAAACAGGGGACTCTTATTAGTCGTGATCAAACAGATGGTAAAACCAAGCGCGCGTCAATGGAAACATTTATTACAACGCCATATTCGGTTCGTCTGGTGAGACAAGGGCAAAAGCTGACCGGATGGATATCCGCCGATGGTCTAACAAATTGGGATAAAGTGGGTGAAGCAGTCGTGGACTTTCCAGAGAATCAACCCTTACTGTTCGGGCTAGCTACCGATGCATCCAAACAACAAAACGATGTATGGAATTACAATACGTCGGAATTCAGCAATGTTAAGGTCCGCAAGCTAACAGACTCAGGAGGAACCTCTCCCACTAGTGTGGTTGTATCGACCTATGGCCCTGCTGACTATACATCTCTCCAGGCAGCTATTGATGCAGTCCCTGACAACAGCAACACAAGGACTATTATCCATCTCAAAAACGGTACCTACCGTGAAAAAATAAAGGTGAATTCCTCCAAAAAAAATCTGAGCATTATCGGAGAAGATCGGGACAAAACGATCATTGCTTTTGATGATACAGCCAAGACCATAGTGGACGGGAAAGAATTAGGAACGAGCAACAGCTATACCATGCGTGTGCAAAGTCCTGACTTTGTGATGGAAAATGTGACGGTCGCCAACACAGAAGGGACCGGGCAGGTGCAGGCTGTAGCGTTATATGCCGAAGGTGATCGTGGCAAGTATCATAATGTCAAAATTACCGGCCTACAGGATACTTTGCTCGTAAACCGTGGCAGACAGTATTTTAAGGACAGCTACATCAGTGGCAGTGTAGATTTTATATTTGGCAATGCCCCTGCCGTGTTTGATAACTCGATCATACACAGCCTGCGTGCCGGATACGTGACAGCCGCTTCAACGGAAGAGAACCAGCCAGGTTTTGTATTTATTCAGTGTCGTCTGACAACTGAAGCTGGCTTGACAGGCAAGGTGGATCTTGGGCGACCATGGCGTCCTTACGCACATGTTACTTTTTTGAAAACCTATATGGATGACCATATCAAGCCGGGTGGTTGGAACAATTGGGGTAAGGAATCCAATGAGCAGACCGCAAGATTTGGAGAGTTCGACAACTTTGGACCAGGTGCAGGAAGTAGCGGGCGTGTACCTTGGGCCAAACAGCTTACAGCTGACGAAGCAAACCAGTACACTGTTGAAGCTGTTCTGAGCGGGACAGATCATTGGAATTGGCGTCTATAAATTTGATGTTCAATAGATAAGCGGGGGGATACGCTTTAAGCGTTTCCTCCGCTTATGTGCGTGTTTGTAAGCAAACTTGGATGTGGTACATACATAATCTAAAATTGAAACCATTTGTTATTATGGTAAATATTTTATATATTGAATATGAGATGTATTTTTAGGCGCATAACAGGTGGTAATAAACTCGAGGCTAATGTACATCTTGTTCGTAATCATCATGAAAAACCCTACAATTATTTTTAGTTGAACATATTATTATGTTGGAGGTGTAGGATGGCACGTGTGTTGGTTATGATCACGCCTGCTGAAGGCCATGTTAATCCGTCCTTAGGATTAGTGAAGCAGCTGGTTGACAGAGGTGAAGAAGTGGATTATGTGTGTTCAGAGGAATTTGGTACGAGAATTCAACAAACGGGAGCAAACCTGATCACCTATTCATTTAGTGTGGATGCATTTATTCATAATCCTGTATTAAAGCCGGCTGAATATAAACATCATTATCAATTCGTGAATATGATCGTTAAAGGTTTGATTGAACCGATTATTCCAAAGGTTATGAAAGCAATTGAAAATAAGGTGTATGATTATTTGATTTATGACTATTTAATGGGTTGGGGAGGCAAAATTATAGCAGAGAGACTGGGAATACCATCGGTATGCACGGTCTGTTCGTTTGCTTTCGTAGAGCCTCTGGGATCTGATCAAGGCTGGGATGATCATGATATAAAAGTGAGAGAGCTTTATGATGACACCATGAAAGTAGTACATCAATTAGCTGAGGAGTTTCAGGTTTCCGTTCCCGCTATTGATGAACTCGATTCACATTCCCACAGCCTAAAGGTCGTGTATACAAGCCGTTATTTTCAACCGCAAGCTGAAAAGCTGGATGATAGTTATATTTTTGCAGGTCCATCTATTGTACCTCGTAAAGATGCACCTTCTTTTCCGTTCGAACAGCTTCGTGCTTTGTATCCGCAGGTTGTTTATATATCATTGGGAACCATTCTTAATAGAGATTTGGAATTTTACAAGCTTTGCTTTGAAGCATTTCGTGATTTGCCTGTGCAATTTGTACTTTCATCAGGCCAATTTGCGGAGATGGAGATATTGGCGGATAGTATCCCGGACAATTTTATGATCAAGTCCTATATTCCGCAGTTGGAAATGCTCCAGCGTGTAGATGCATTTATCACACATGGGGGAATGAACAGTGCAAGCGAAGCCTTGTATTACAACGTGCCAATGGTTCTGGTTCCCATGACATCGGATCAGCCGCTTGTGGCCAATCGGGTTCAAGAGCTGGGAGCAGGGATTGCTGTGAATAAAAATGAGCTTACACCCGATATCTTAAAAGCTGCTTTGCTAGAGGTATTAAATCAAGCCATCTATAAACAACAGGCTCATGTAGTTGGCCAATCACTACGTCAGGCTGGCGGCTATACGTATGCGGCAGATGCAATTATGAGTCGTTTCTCTACTATAGGAAAATAGGATGCGAGAAAAATAGGGTGCGTGTGCGGAGGCTTACGATGTAACCAATCTGGACCATGCATGGCATGATAGCATAACAAAGCAGCACGTAAACGGACTTCAGGTTCTCGTCCAGATTACGTGCTGATTTTTGTATTGGTGCTGTCCTATAGACTGTGATTTCTTTCTTGTAGAGCAGCCGAGTTGTCAAACTCTAATTTTTTTGAAATCGCGAGCAGACCAAGGCAACAGAGAATCAGGAATAAACATACCCAATAGGAGTTTCGATAACCCATCCATTGAGCGAACAATCCGCCCATCAAGCTCCCCGCCAGTCTTCCGATTGTTGTTGCATTGGAATACAGTGTCGAGGCATATCCGGGCAGAGATGGCAATAGATCCTGCATATAGCTGATACCAATGGCTGATATCACTGCAACAAAGAAGGCTAGAAGAAGCTGTCCCACGAATAGCTGCCACATCTCCGTAGACATAAGGACGAGGAGATAATAGACAACGCCTGTTAGAGCCCCCAAAAATATAAGCAAACGGTTGGAGTATTTGGCTGCTAGTACACCCAGCATGAGCATCAAGGGTATCTCTAAGATTGCGCAAATACTGGATACTAGGGCAACGTCATTCGTGTCACCTTTTAAATTGTGGATGATGAACAAGGAAATGTTCAAACTATTCATCCAGTGAGACGTATAAAGCAGAGTAAGAACTAGAAAAGGAATCAGAATTTTAATATTTTTATGTAATGTAATGTGATGAAGTGAAAGTTGATCCTTATTTTTAGCTTGAACAGGAGGCTGCTTGATAAAAAAGAATAGAAGAACGGCAATAAGTACAAAAATAGAGGTCGTACCGACAAAAATACCTTTAAAGCTCGTATGTGCAATCAAGAAGGAACCAAAGAGCGGTCCGGTAATAAAGCCAAGAGAAAACATAGAACGAAGCGTTGAATTCGCAAAGGCATGATCCGCAGATTTACTGCGATCTACCGCCTCACGTGCACTGGCAAATAACTGTGGCATCCCAGGGGCGCCAATCGCCGTAAAGACAGTCATATAAATAAAAAGCACATAAAAATTTTGGATTACAAGATATCCAGCAAAGGCTACAGCATTAAATAACGTACAAATCACTAAAATTTGTTTGCGATCTAACCCGGTATCGGAGCGTTTGGCAATAAGGGAGCTTATCCATATACCACAAATCAAAGTCACCGCTGTAAACACACCAAAGGTTCCAACAGATACGCCAAGTGTACTTGTAAAATATACAGCTAAAAAAGGTGCACTTATAGAAATAGCCATGCCTTGCAATAACATACAGATCATAAATAGCGGGTAGTTAGGGATAAAGAAAAGATTTTGAATACGCTTTAGCATTTCATTTTTACACCCCTTTAGATTTAGAAGCAGAACTTACATACCTATCCAACCAAAACTATATATGACTTTAGCATAATTTGTATATTTACATTGTATAAAATATTATAAGTTATTTTCACTGAAGCGATCTATGAACTGCTTGATCAGTTCATTCAATGTTCCAGCGGCCTTCGTAGGAAGGCGGTGATCGGCTTTTTTAATGAAAACAAGCTCACTCTTCGGTAATTGCTGATGCAATATGTTGGCATAAGGATGAAAGTGTTTATCCTCTTCACCATAAACGAGCAGGACAGGAAGATGGATTTCCCCGAGCCGTGAGGTACAGTTGTATTTCAAGCTGTAACGATAATATTGTTGGACATTCCCGGGATGGCTCTGCTTCGCATCGTTGAATAACTTACGGAACAAAGGTAGCTGTTTCGTTTGTGACCAAGCAATCGAAAGCGCAATCGTACCAACTGCGCCGATTTTGGAAAGAGCAATGCCCCAAGAAATTTTGTTTCTTAGGCGCCAATCGTTTACTTCCGACATTCCACTAATAACAATGCCTCCCCATGCCCGATCTGGATAAGTCAGGAGGAATTCAAGTACTATCGAGCCACCGGTAGAATATCCACACAAAAATACTTTATCCAAGCTCATCCGGTCCATCAAATGCTTAATATCCTGGGCGATGAGAGGGTAAGTAACCGTTTGTTCGGAAGGCTGACTTTTACCGTGTCCTCTGATATCAAAAGCTACAGTTCGAAAATCGGGCGATAGTCCTTGGATTTGGTATGTGAAATTTAAACTTGTGAGTACTGGAGGGTGGATAAATAGGATGGCCATTCCTTCACCGGAATCAATATAGTGCATCGAGTATCCGTTTATGCTTGTAGTAGTCATTGTTATTTTCCCCTCCCATTGAAGATTTTGGTTTTACTGAAAAAAACAACTCGTGATATAAAAAACATTTTCGGAATCGTTTTAAGACCCTACAATCATAATCCTGATCTCTAAACAATTGAATATATTCTTTTTCATTACGAATATACTCTCCGTTGTCGTACCATTTCATAAACCAGTTACATAGCGGTTTTTTCTTGGATAAACATGGTTCCATAACGACAATGGTTCCGTTAGGCTTTAGGATTCTTTGGAATTCCTTCATGTAGCTAGATATTTCATCCGAAGAAATGTGGTGTAATACAGCGATAATAAGTATGTAGTCGAACGACTCATTACCAAATGGTAAATTATTACTATTAAACACTTGAAATGCATGGTGGCTATATAATCGCTTTGCATAATCAATTCGTTGGGCGTCAGGATCAATTCCAACATAATACAACGGGTTAAACATGGAGCAATTTGCCCCAGTACCACAGCCAAAATCCAGTACAGTTTGGCTTTCAAATGAAAAATGGGAATGCACATGATCATGGATATATTTTTTAGTAAACCACTTTGGACGGACAAACCAATGATACAGTCTAGGTGAGAACGGGATGTTAATGGGAGTTCACCAGCTTTCTAATTATTCGAGTCACTAGAAGTAATTTGGCATATTAGATTAAAAAAATTCATTTCGGAATAATTTTATTTAGTGTAAGCAAAAATAAAAAAATCAAGGGAATTGTGTTTTTCAAAGAAAGGGATACACAAATGGGAATAAAGTATAAAATCACGATTGTACTAGTGCTAAGTTTAAGTTTACTAATCGTCGGTTGCAGGGCGGACTCCAGTCAACAGCTAAATCAACAAAGCATCAAGTCCCATATCCCAGTGAATAATAAGGCCAAACCGGTCATATTCATCATGATTGATTCTTTAATGGATAAGCCTTTGCAAAAAGCAATTAAAGAAGGCCGTGCACCCGCAATGCGATTTCTCCTTCATCAAGGGCAATATTTCCCGCAGGTAGTAAGCTCATTTCCGACGATGTCTGTAACAATCGACAGTACATTATTAACGGGAACGTATGCAGACCAACATCATGTGCCCGGACTTGTGTGGTACAGCGACTCAAGGAAACGCATGATTTTCTATGGAAATGGTGCCAAGGAAGCCCTAAAGATAGACCAACTGCAAGTATTTTTAGATGCCATTTACCAATTAAACCAAGTTCATCTGAACAAAAAAACGAAAACCATCCATGAGGAATTGGCTGACAAAGGGAAAGAATCCGCGTCCATCAATGCTATTGTTTTTAGAGGAAGAACGAAGCATGCCCTCAAAGTGCCTGACTTCATAGCGAATAGTAGTAGAGTGCCAGAACAAATGATAGTCACAGGACCTAAATGGTTATCCTATGCAGCTCTGGCACAATTGAATCCGAAAAATAACTGGAATACTCCTGTGTGGAAAAAATTCGGGATGAACGACGAATTTTCCGCAAAAGATACTGCTTTTCTAATAAACCAGAAACAACTTCCAGACGTAACCATCACATACTTTCCTGAGAATGATAATTTGGCGCATAGAAAGGGCCCGACTCAACTGAAGGGAATCGAAAAAGCGGATCAAGCGCTACAAACTGTGTTGAACGCATACGGTTCATGGGAAGAGGCTGTAAACAATGCGATATGGATCGTCATGGGCGATAGTGCGCAAAGCGCTGTATATGATGATCGACAGGCAGCCACTGTTGATTTAAGGCCTCTTTTGAGCCATTACCGTATTGCAAAATTAAATCAACCCGTAAGAAGCGATGACCAAATCGTGATTGCTGCTAATGAACGGATGGCCTATATCTATGCAATAAACGATAACGTAGAGTTATCCGATGTGGTGAAGTCTTTACAAAAGGAGAACAAGCTCGACATTATCGCTATGAAAGATGGTACAAACCATATTCATGTTACAAAAGGCAAAAAGGGTAAATTGTTTTCTTATCGTCCCGGTGGAAAATATATGGATGAATATGGACAATCGTGGACATTATCGGGCGAAGAGGACCTTGTGGATATTACGGTAAATAATAACCGGATCAAATATGGAAAATATCCAGATATTTTGGCGAGGCTACACGGGGCAATGAATTCGCATGAGGGAAGATATGTTGTCGTCACGGTCCAACCGGGATACGAACTCGTCAGCGAAAGTTCCCCTACCCACATCGGAGGGGGAGCCCATGGATCGCTGCACGAAAAAGATTCCCTTGTTCCACTAATTATTTCTGGAACGAATACACAGCCCAAAACACTGCGTATTGTGGATATAAAAGACTGGATTCTGCAATTGGTGAACAAATAAGTATTGAGCGTTCTTGATATTAAAATTGAGCACTATTAGTATGTAAGCATTAGTTATATAATCGAAAGGGGTCACACCTTGGATCAACCTAGGTTTGTAGCCGATTGCATTGTGTGGGTCGGATTCGTCAGCTTGTTCATGCTAAAGACCGTTCCGTTTATCTTTCTCAAGAGATAAACGGTTTTTATATAAGTATATATTTATAAGGTAATGTAATGGAGGTTTTTAGAACATTGATTTTTTTGGCATGCATTATATTCTTAGTCACTTTAGTATTGGTCATCTGGCAGCCTAAACATCTGTCCATTGGGTGGTCTGCGTGCGGCGGTGCCATACTCGCCTTGCTGGTGGGGGTAGTGGATTTGCATGATGTTTGGGAAGTTACTCGAATGGTCTGGAATGCAACACTAGCTTTTGTCGCCATTATACTGATTTCATTAGTCCTTGATAAAATTGGTTTCTTCGAATGGGCAGCACTTCACATGGCACGAATAGCCCGTGGAAGCGGAACCCGGATGTTTGTCTATGTGAGCCTGCTGGGTGCCGTAGTTGCTGCCTTTTTTGCCAATGACGGCGCGGCTTTAATTTTGACACCAATTGTACTGGCGATGGTTCGGGCACTGAAATTGGATGAAAAAATGGTATTTCCTTTTATCATAGCGAGCGGATTTATTGCAGATACGACATCGCTTCCGCTTGTAGTCAGCAACCTCGTTAATATTGTGTCAGCCGATTTCTTTGGAATCAGTTTTATGGAATATGCGAGTCGTATGATTGTACCTAATCTGTTTTCCTTAGCGGCTAGTATCGTGGTACTGTATCTCTTTTTTCGCAAAAAAATTCCTAAAACGTTTGATGCGACACAGTTAATCGCGCCTGCAAATGCGATAAAAGATCCAAAGATGTTCCGTATGTCCTGGGTCGTTCTCACAATATTGTTGGTTGGCTACTTTGCATGCGAATTTTTTGACATTCCCGTCTCGGTGGTGGCTGGTATCATTGCCATCCTTTTCTTGCTGATGGCTAGAAGAAGCTCTGTGGTACCCATGAAAGAAGTCATCAAGGGAGCTCCATGGGCCATCGTATTTTTCTCTATCGGGATGTATGTGGTGGTGTATGGTCTGCGTAATGCCGGTTTGACGGATCTGCTGTCCCATGTGATTCAAGCGGCTGCTGATCAAGGTATGTTTGTAGCTACCATGGCCATGGGTTTTATTGCGGCGATTATCTCGTCGAGTATGAATAACTTGCCCACGGTCATGATTGATGCACTTGCCATTAATGCCACTCATGCAACCAGTATGGTCAAAGAGGCACTGATTTATGCTAACGTCATTGGGTCGGATCTTGGACCAAAAATAACTCCTATCGGTTCATTAGCCACATTGTTGTGGCTGCATGTACTTCGTTCCAAAAACGTGAAAATTTCTTGGGGCACTTATTTCAAAACAGGTATCGTCTTAACTATTCCTACACTTTTTATTACCCTGCTGGGCTTATACCTATGGTTAATCATTTCATAATAGAGCATTAAAGAATTTATATATCTATGCGAGGGGAAAGAGATCACCGATTTGTATCGCTAAAGGTTCAAGCTATTCACTACATTGATATTTAGAATGATGTGCTTGATAGTAAGTGATTATCGGACGAGACAAGACAAAGATACCCAAAAGTGAGGGACCTGAAATGGCGACAAAATTATATTACACCGCTCCAAATTTGACGGAGTGGGACACTCATATTACACAGAGCATGGAAAGAGACGGGGCATTTTTTGTTATGCTTGAGGAAACGGCCTTTTATCCGCATGGCGGAGGTCAGCCGTGTGATACAGGAACGATTCAGGGCATCCGTGTATTAGATGTTGTTCTGGAAGATGGGGACATTTGGCATCAGGTAGAACGTTTGCCGGACGAGGGAAAAGTGGCCTGCCAATTAGATTGGGAGCGCAGATTTGATCATATGCAGCAACATAGCGGACAGCATTTGCTGTCAGCGGTTTGCCTGGAGCTGTTGGGTGCGCGTACAGAAAGCTTTCATTTGGGACAAGAGTACGCCACAATTGATGTCAACAGTTCGGAAGTAACATCTGCGCAGCTAGCGGCAATCGAACAGGAAGTAAATCAGCAAATCTACAACAACCGCAGCATAAAAAGTTATTTTGTAACCCATGAGCAATTGAAGGACATTCCGCTTGTGAAAATGCCTAAAGTGACGGAAAATATTCGGATTGTTGAGATCGAAGGCATTGAATATAATGCTTGCGGTGGTACACATGTGGCTCAGACCGGGGAAATTGGAATGATTAAATGCTTGAAATGGGAAAAGCAAAAAGGGATGACGAGAATCCATTTCAAATGTGGTGCTCGCGCACTCCACGACTTTAATGATAGTGTTCGGATTTTGGACGTGTTATCTGCTAAGTTCAATACTGGGCGAAAGGATATTTTGACTCGATTCGAAAAGTGGGAGCAGGAGCATAAGCAGCTCAAGGCGCAAGTAGAGCTTCTACAAGAGGAAAATGCATCGTACCAGGCGAAAGAGTTACTGTCTGCTGTACAGGGGCATGTTCTTGCTCATGTGTTTGAACAAAAATCCATTCAGGAGATGCAGCAATTGGCTGCCAAGTTGACCGCTGAGCATGATTTGCTTGTTTTATTTGCCACAACGGCCGAAAATAAAATCATTCTGGCACATAACGGTACCCAATCTGTTAGCTGCGGAGCGTTTTTGAAAGAGAATCTGGGCGCGTTTCAGGGCAAGGGGGGCGGTAGCAACCAATCTGCTCAGGCAGCATTTTCGTCCCGCGAGAACCTCTTGAATTTCTTTGAAACGGCCCAGCGGCAGTTCATTCAGGGCTAATGTAATGGAGGATTAGTGACGCAGCGGCAGCTTCCACTTTTCCTCTTCTGTAAATAAAATGAAAGAAAAAATAAGTGCAACAACAGCGCCCCAAATGGCTTTATCCCCAATCGTCAAAGTCAGAAATCCCCCCAGCAAAGCTCCTAGCAAGAAGGCTGCCAGGATGACACCATAGCGCATCGCTCGAATGGCAGCGTTCGTGTCCTTGGTCGTTATGGCGACATACATAGCCTCTGTAGCTGATCGGAGATTACCGGTGCTGACCGTGGAGGTGTACGGCACATCAATGAGCTTGCGGAAGGAAGTCATTTGTACGGAAGCGACGAACGAGACGATCACCACCACTACCGTATTGGGAACTCCTTGCGGAATCAATCCCACGATGAAAAAAATTGCGATTTCCAATAAAAGAATTGCGCGGGTCCAGTCTGGAGTTAGACGGTGGATTGATTTTCGTTTAATCCCTTCAGCAACAAAAACGCCCAGTGAAAAGGCGATCAGGGGCGGGATATAGGATAACGCCTGAATCCAGTGCCCCTGAATGACTTTGACAGCCAGCAGCACGATATTGCCTGTCTGTGCGTTGGCGAAAACACCGCCTCTTCCAACAAAGGTATATGTGTCCAAAAAGCCCCCTACTAATGATAGTAAGGCGCCCAGTCGTAACGATTCGGACGTTACCTGATGTAAATGGATTTTGCCTTTCATAAACACGGCATATAAGCCTCCTATGCTAAACGTCGATTCTTTAAAGCTAACACGAAAATCCAGGACCATACAATTAAATTAATCACTTAAGCATGAAAATGACACAAAGAAGCCACATCAGGTCCCATACAATAGAAAGGACGTAATGCGGCTTGTTGGAGTGCTGTTTAAAGTGCCATCTGAACTTCGAGAATGTGCTTATTGCAGAGCTTGAACGAGTGCTCTACCAAACTCCTGTGCACCATCTGGACCGTCGGCTGTAATAATGTCGCTATGCGCAACGACATGCTGAGCGACATATTCGGCTTGATGCGCTTGGAGCTGGTCCTTTTGTACATCCACTGGATAGCATGTAGCTGTTCTGCCAGAGAGCAGTCCGGTTTGAGCCACGGCTACAGAGCCTGCACAGATGCCAGCCACTAAAGTCTTTTGCTCATGAGTTTGTTTCAGCAGAGCTTGGAGATCTGCATTATTCCACAGATGATCATTCGTTCCTGATCCGCCGATTACAGATACCAGATCATAGTCAGCCAGCACAGCGTCTGTAAAAACAAGATCAGCCGTCGCTTTACCATTGTAGTCACCCACGATTTCGCCTGTTTTTGTACTCGCTAGTGTCACGGTAACACCTGCTTGCTCTAGCGCTTCCTTTGGTTTAAACAATTCATCCTCATTAAAGCGCTCTGGGGGTATAATAAAAAGAGCCTTTTTACTCATACTCTATTCCTCCTTGAATGTGTAACGTTATTTACTATTGTAGGGTGGCTTCGTCAGGCTGTGAAGAATGCACTTTCAAGTACGGAGGTTACCTGCAGGTTACTATTAATGTGCAAGATCATGATGATTTAGAAGGAGTTAATTGATATATGTCTGATACGCTGAGAGACGAAATACGGGAGAAAATTGTAAACGGAGACTACAACTGCGAAAAGGAACTAACGCTATCTGTGCTAAGCGGGAAATGGAAGGTCGTTATTTTATGGCATTTGGGTGTGGAAGGGCCGCACCGGTTCAGTGACCTGCAAAGGTTGTTTCCGAAGCTGTCGCATAAAGTGCTGACCAACCAACTGCGGGAGTTGATGGAGGACGGTATTGTGCACCGGGAAGTGTATCCCGAAGTGCCCCCAAAGGTGGAGTATTCGATGACTGCGCTGGGGATGACGATTTTACCGATTGTGGAAATGATGTATGAGTGGGGGAAAAAACGGGTGCAATCGATCCGTGAGGAAATGCAACGCAGCAGTGAGGGAAACGTTTAAATTCTGAATGCGATCTAAGAGGGACCTTTAACGCTCCGTCATATGAAAAATAGAACGCCTTGCACGATAAGTACGAATTGTACCTAGGGCAAAGGCGTTCTTTGCTTCAATATGAATCATTGCTGTTCAAGTGCTGGTAGAACCTCAATCCAGCGTGTAGCCCAAGTACCGATATGGTCAAATAAAGGAGCTAAATCGCGTCCCTTATCCGTAAGGGAGTATTCAATCCGTACAGGCTTCTCAGGATAAACCATACGTTGTATGATTCCTTCTTCCTCCAGCTCTTTCAAACGGTCCGAAAGGACCTTTCCACTTAAATTAGGAATTGAATTCTCAATAGCGACGAAACGTTGCGGACCATTCGTTAGTTGAAATACGATCAACACCGTCCAACGCTTGCTCAGTAGCTCCATAGCCTTTTCAAACCGTGGGCACATCTGCGGAATGTTCATGTGATCACCTCATGCTCCTATTATTAACGATTCACTGTTAAAAGTAAATGATTTTACTTTACATAAATTTATTACTTGACGAAATGGTATGATATAAATATACTTTGTTACATAAAGTAACTTGTTAGCTTTGCTACGGAGCTTAAGATATTAATACTTAAAATTTGAACATAATTTGATATTATTAATGACGTAATTAAATGAACAGATACGAACTAATCGTTGAGGTTATGGTTTGGGCGCAGGGGGAAGTCGGATGAAGCTGGAATGTGAAGTGTGCGTAGTTGGAGGGGGGCCCGCAGGGACTTTGTTATCCTGTCTACTGGCGGAGCAGGGTGTTTCGACGATATTGATTGAGCGTCAGAGCGTGCCCGGAAAGGCTTTCCGCGGTGAAATTTTAAACGATGAGGGTCAGGAAGTGATCCAAAAGCATAAGCTGCTCGAACAAATTCATGAGGATCATATTCTCGCCTCCACAAGAATCGAATATTGGCAGCATCAGCAGCAGATCAAAACGGTCGAGCCAGCTTCAATCCATGGTAATGTGGGAGTGCATATTCCACAACCTCGATTTTTAGAGGCGCTGCTCAAACAGGCGTCCACCTACGAGTCCTTCCGTTGCCTGGCAGGTACAACTGTGACTGCGTTGGAAGGTGACAGCGAGCAGGGATACACGGGCTTGACAGCCTGCGATAAGAACGGTCATGAGATTACGATTCACAGTTCTTTGATTGTGGGGGCAGACGGACGCTATTCGACTGTACGCAAGCTGGCGCAGATGCCTGTGACGAACATTCGCCACGGCTATGATCTGCTATGGGCTAAAATCGCGGCACCTGCCGGGTGGGAGCCCGTCACTCGTCTGGCACTGGTCAACGGAGGCCAGTTGGCTTTATTTTCACAGGCTGAGGGCTATATTCAAATTGGCTGGAATGTGGAGGAGGGCAGTTTTCTCACCCTGTTTAAGCAATCTTTTGAACCATTTATACAATTGTTTACGGAGGCTTTTCCGGATTTGAAGCATAGTGTGCATGATCACATTCGTTCATGGAAGGACTTCGTACCGTTGGATATTTTCAGCAGCCGCAGTGACACATGGGCACAGAACGGACTGGTCCTGATTGGAGATGCGGCGCATACCATGACACCCACGGGAGCTTTTGGCTTGAACGCCGCTTTGAAGGATGCCGATGTGCTGGCCAGTGAGCTTCTTCGTTTACGCCAGCAGGTATATACGGCAGAAGACCTGAAGGCTTTCGCAGACGGACGACTGCAGGCTGTCACCGAGCTTCAGGAGCGTCAACTGACCATGGAATCCACGTTTCATGAACATTTCTTACACATAGTTCAATGATGTAACACCCTGACAACAACGATTAGCCTGAGAAATGCGAGGCATTTCATATATAGAGTTTATATAAAGGATGGTGCAGAGAGATGAACCAAAAAGATGTAGCTACGCTACTTAACGATAAAATTCAAACTATTCGTGGAAAGCAATCTTCGACGATTTTGGTAGGACCGATCAAGCTGCCAGTTAATTTGGAAGGGGAAACGATTGTTTTTCAATGGTATTGCTGGTTGCCTGTACGGGATGAGGAAGATCGTCAGGACTTACTGAATGCCAATGCTGAGACAATTGTGAAGCGATTGTCCACACTGAATTTGGCAGAGGGACAACAATCAAGTGTATTGGTGTACGGTGATCTCGAGCAGTCAGAAAATGCATTAGTTCGCATGCATAGTATTTGCCATACTGGAGATATTTTTGGTAGCAAGCGCTGTGACTGCGGATTTCAACTCCACCAGTCGATGAAAATGATTGTGGAACATGGAACAGGTGCATTGTTCTATCTAGCAAATCATGAAGGTCGCGGGATCGGTTTGTTTAGTAAAGCCATGGCTTATATTCTGCAAGAAGAAGGCATGGATACCGTCGAAGCCAACCATCAGTTGGGTTTTGAAGATGATACACGCAATTATGCGGATGCCATTAGTGTGCTTCAGCACTTGAGACAAAAACCAGTAACTCTGATTACAAATAACCCTAAAAAGCTGGATGCCTTGAAGAAGTCAGGTATGAATGTGGCGGGGCGTATGCCGCTCTGGGGCGATGTGTCGCAATATAATGAACGGTATTTGAATACAAAAGTAGAACGATCCGGCCATTTGCGGGATTCCGATCTCAGGGAGGTTCTATGAACACTCACGAAAAATATATGCGCCTGGCACTGGAAAATGCCAGAAGTGCCAAAGGGCAAACAGAGCCGAATCCGCTCGTTGGATCAGTCATTGTCAATAATGGCCGTATCGTTGGGATCGGCGCTCATTTGAAGCCTGGCGAGCCCCATGCCGAGATTCATGCATTGCGTATGGCAGGGGAACATGCTCAGGGAGCGACGATCTATGTAACGCTGGAGCCATGTTCCCATCACGGCCGGACAGGCCCGTGTGCGGAAGCGATTGTGAAGGCTGGCATTCGTCGGGTGGTGATTGCAGCACTGGACCCGAACCCGCTGGTTTCCGGCAGAGGGGTACAGATTTTGAAAGATGCAGGCATTGAGGTCATTGTCGGAGTATGTGAGCAGGAATCCATCCATATGAATGAAGTGTTCAATCAATATATCGTGAACAAGCGTCCTTTTATTACGATCAAATCGGCAGTAACGCTGGACGGTAAAATTGCAACGCGAACCTCTGAAAGCAAATGGATCACATCTGAGGCTGCACGGGAGGATGTGCATCGTCTTCGTCACGAGCATATAGGCATCCTGGTCGGTGTACAGACCGTGATTCATGATAATCCTCAGCTTACGACTCGTCTACCAGAAGGACGGAATCCGATTCGTATCATTCTGGATAGTAAGCTTCGTATTCCATTGGATGCTCGTGTTATTACAGATGGAGAGGCGCCTACCTGGATATTCACAGGGCGGACTTACGATGAAGGCAAGCGAAGCCAGCTGGAACAGCTCGGTGTGAAGGTATATCCGACACAGGATGAAAACAGTGAACGGGTCAACCTACCGCAAATGCTGGACATTCTGGGGGCGGCGGAGGTCTCATCGGTATTCGTGGAAGGCGGGGCCGAGGTGAACGCTTCGTTCGTGCAGCAAGGATTGGCAGACAAGCTGGTGTTGTATATAGCGCCGAAGCTGGTTGGAGGGCGCTCCGCCCCGGGCTTTCTCGGGGGAGAGGGCGTATCTGCAATGAGCGATGCGGTGGCCTTGCAGGATTTGAGCGTAACGCAGGTTGGCGTGGACTGGAAAATAGAAGGGTATTTTGAGCGAGGAAAATGAGTGAGTTGTTTTTGGGTGGAGAAGGACGCTCCGCGAAGGGGTTGATCTTCCGATCGCTGTTGCAGTGGAATTCTTCGGATTGTATAAGATATTTAAAGGTAAGAATCCCACTGCAAAGGCGAACGCTACCGCTTCTCCAGATTCAACCCCTCCGCTCCGCTGCTGCCCACCGCAAAGTCACTCATTTTTCGAAATGGTGTGTGGAGCATGGGAAGGGCAAAAGGACTTGAAAACTCAAAAGCTAATATACTTAAAGAACAGAGGATCTGAAGGGCTAAAAGGCCTGGAGGGTTCTTTTTTTATATATTAAACGATTAGTAGGATGAATGATTAATGGGGTGAATAACTCATAAGGTGAATGTCTTATGGGGTGAAACCAGATAACATAATTACACAATACTTGGGGTTTTCGTCCTGGTTTCTTATGTATTTTTAGATACTTTCGCCTCATTTAGTTAAAATTTAGAAATAAAAGGATTGACCTGGAAATAGTGATCAAGCACAATGAAGTTGAATTCAGCTTGGAAGAAAAGGGAAAAGGCTTGCAGGGAAAGAGATAAGGGAATTTAAAGGAGGATGTTGGTTGTGAAGAAAATGATATTATGCTTGTTAAGTGCCAGTCTGATGTTTTTAGCTGCACCGGTTTCTACTAAAGCCTTTTCGGGTGAGGTCACACAAGGCACAGGCTCATATTCAACCATATTACCTGCCGGAGCAGCTACACCGCAAAACGAAATTTATAAGACAGCGAATGTAACCAGCCCAATGCCTACCAACGACTGGTGGAGCAGCTTGGCCTGGGTGCCCTACTCCGAGGCTCAATATCCGCATCCACTTGCCTTGAAAAATCAACAAAACGGTCTGCGCATCTTTAACCCAATCGGTAAAATTACGGTCAATCCGGGATACATCGCAGGCTGGATGGATGATGTGAACGATTTTACCATCGGTCATTCTGTAAGCGCTTCATTTCCAGCTGCCAAGGTGGATGGTTTCAGTGATTGGTTTGTTAAATCCTTATTTCAAAGCGGCAGCAACAAAATGAGCGCTACCTATGGACATGGCTCTCCCTATGTTTTTTTTGAATTTGGCGGCGGCAATCCGAAGCTCTCGTTCAATGAGGTGCCAGAGGTCTGGTCCGGCTCAGCTACCTCCCCAGTGCTTGGCATTACAATCAATGGCTCACACTATGGTCTGTTTGGTCCTTCCGGCAGTACCTGGTCTGGCCTTGGATCGAGTACTCTGATCAATCAATTAAACGGGAAAAGCTATTTTACAGTGGCGGCTTTGCCTGACAATACAACAGCGACCTTGGACAAATTTCAGCAATACGCCTATTCTTTTGTTACAAACTCCAAAGCAGAGTACAGCTACAACGAAGCCTCTTCCGAGGTAACGACCACCTTTACCGTTACAACAACTGCGAAGCAAGGTACACAAGCGGGCACTATTTTTGCCTTATATCCACATCAGTGGAAAAACTCATCACAGTCCCTGCTGGGTTACACGTACAATTCTGTACGCGGCCAGATGAAAACGGCGGAAGGTGCTTCTTTTCAAACGAAGATGAAATTTACAGGGGTACTCCCTTCTTTGCCCGATTTGGGATCTTATGATAAAAATAAGCTGTACAGCTATATAGACGAGGCGAAAGCGGAAGTCTACTCTGGAGACAAAGACACGTACTGGACTGGAAAACGTTTGGGCAAGCTGGCAGCGCTGGCGCCAATTGCCGACCAGGTTGGCAATACCGCAGCAGCGACCCAGTTCCGCAATGAGATCAAAAGTCGGCTGCAGGATTGGTTTAAGGCCAGTGACAGCTCAGGAAATCTGAAAAGCTCGAATCTATTTGTGTACAACAGCAATTGGGGAACATTAATCGGTTATCCCGACAGCTTTGGCAGTGCAGTAGAATTAAATGACCATCATTTCCATTATGGATACTTTATTAAGGCTGCGGCCGAAATTGCACGGGTGGATAAGAGTTGGGCATCCAATTCACAATGGGGACAGATGGTGCAGCTGCTCATTCGCGACATTGCCAATACCGACAGATCTGATTCGAAATTTCCGTATTTACGTAATTTTGATCCCTATGCCGGTCACACCTGGGCTTCCGGTCATGCTAAATTTGGCGACGGCAACAATAATGAATCCTCCTCGGAAGCGATGAATGCTTGGGCCGGTTTGATTTTATGGGGCGAGGCGACGGGAAATACCCAAACTCGTGATCTGGGCATCTATCTATATACAACGGAGATGAATGCGATTAACGAATACTGGTTTGATGTACAAGGCACAAACACCCCTTCAAGGATGCAAAGCGCGACGGCAAGTATGATCTGGGGTGGTAAAACGGTGGGGAATGCAACATGGTGGACCAATAACCCCGCAGAGGTGCACGGTATCAACTGGCTGCCAATTACCTCGGCTTCCTTGTACCTGACACAATATCCGGAATATGCGGCTAAAAATTTTAGCAATCTGCTGCAAAAAAGCGGAGGGAATTTCAGTCCGTGGGAAGATATTGTGTATATGTACAGGGCGATTTCGGACCCGTCCGATGCCAAGGCCAAATTCAGTGCACGCGTAGCGACGATGACACCGGAAGCTGGGAATTCCAAGGCGAATGCCTACCACTGGATTTATAATTTGGATGCTGTAGGCAACATCGACCGCAGTGTCACCGCCAATTCACCTATTTCTGCCGTATTTCATAAGAACGGTGTAAAAACCTATGTGGCCTACAACTTTACAGACCAGGTCAAAACAGTAACCTTCTCAGATGGACACAGCATTACCGTGCAGCCGAACAGCTTTAATACCGGAAATGGAAACGGCGGCGGCAATCCGCAACCTGATACAGAAGCTCCATCAAGCCCGGTAAATGTGCGAGCTACGACCAAAACGGCTTCGGCGGTCACTCTGGAGTGGGAGGCAGCCACAGACAATGTTGGCGTTACGGGGTATATCGTGTATAAGGACGGGGCTCAGGCGGCAAAAATAAACGGTACTTCCGCTTCAATTACAGGACTGGATGCAGCTACTACTTACAGCTTTACCGTTAAGGCTCAGGACGCAGCCGGTAACGTATCTGCAGCCAGTCAAGCTGTTTCGGTAACTACAGAGCCAGCATCTGGCGGCAATGAGGGAGGCGGAGAAACGGAGGATTACACTGTACGGTCCCGCTTTGTCAGCGATCATGAAGCACTGCTTCAATTTACTCCCAAAACAGCCTCCGCCTATGTTGACGTGCATTATACTTTATCAGGTGGACAACAGCTCAATTACCGGATGACCAACAACGCTGGTGTTTGGGAACAGCGGGTTACAGACCTCTCCATCGGGAAGGCCGTCAGCTATTGGTTCACCTATGAAAAGGCGGGATTGCAATATGAGACTCCTTCATTCAGCTATACCCACCAGACTGCAGCTACAACAACAGGAGTTTCCGAGATTTCTGCTACCGACGCGTTGAACACCTCCCAGCCCGGGCTTGCTCCTGAATAAATAAAATTTTGGATGATATAAATATAGAGGAGATAAAGGTATGACAGAGTTTTGGGAATCCAGTTTTATAGAAAATCAAATGATGTGGGGCTTTGAACCTTCAGACTCAGCAATCCTGACAAAGGACTTTTTTCTTGCAAAGAACGTTAAGGATATATTGATACCTGGTATTGGATATGGTAGAAATGCCAAGGTTTTTGTTGATAACGGAATAGATGTAACAGGTATTGAGATTTCAAAAACAGCGATTGATTTGGCGAGACAAAAAGAGCTTAATATTAGTATTTTTCATGGCTCCGTAACGGATATGCCTTTTGATAACAAGCTTTATGACGGTATATTTTGTTATGCACTTATTCATTTGTTGAATAAGCGTGAGAGAGATAAGTTTATTAGAGATTGCTATCATCAACTAAAGCCAAACGGATATATGATTTTTACTACGATTTCAAAAGAAGCTCCAATGTATGGAAAGGGAAAACAACTGGATAAAGACTATTTCGAGATCATGGAAGGGGTAAAAATGTTTTTTTATGATTCTGACTCAATAAAACAAGAATTCGGAAAATATGGATTAACAGAAATTTCGGAAATTGTTGAGCCACATAAAAATATGGAAAGTAAACCTCCATTCAAATTTATCATGGTAAAATGTCAAAAAGAGCTATAAGGTGAATGGTAAGAGAACGACACGAGGGAAGCAGTTATGCTTCCTCCGTGTCTTTTTTTGTTTTTTATGGGGTCGTAATACTTTCGCCATGTTCGTGAATGCAAGGGTGCGTAATAATGATAAAGGCTGATGCAGGAAGATATTACCGAGGCGAGGATTTCCAATGGTCCCGCAGTGCCTGCCCTGATCGGGTCAGGTATCCTGTAAATCTGATGCATCCACCAACATTAAGGGTTCGATTCCCAATCGCCTTCCACGCGACTTCTGGTAGAGTATTCGAATGATCGAATAAAACAATGAAAAGACCCCAATAAGAGCATCCCATGTCTGGTCTTGATGACAGATACCGGGGCGATGGCTATGCGGCCAGCGGATACCGGAGAGAGTAAGCGCCGACAGGACCCGAGGCTTCGGGAATACGGATTCACAGTCGATGTTGAGCTGGTGAATTCCATCCCCGGAACACGGGAACAGGCGGCCCCTTTCTTTTTCCTTAAGCTTGGCCCCGCCCTCCAACCGGAGGGATGCTCTGTAAGGGTCCACCCCCTGCTACAACAAATAAAAATAAATCCTCATTTTAAAAATGTGTTTTGACTCAACGTGCGAATAAGCGGAGCGGTCCGTTTGAATCTGGAGAAGCGAAGCGTTTGCCTTTGTCCCTGAATTTTAACCCTATAAGGGGTTCATCAAATCCAAAAATTCAGGGGCAACAGCGATCGGAAGATCAAATGGAACGTGGAGCCGCTACACGCGGAAAATGTACATTTTTAAGTTGAGGATTTTTAACACTAGGAGTGATACGATGTTTAAGAAGATAACGATTAAAGCCGATGAGCGCGGACTGCTGTTCAAAAAAGGAAGCTACCACAAGTTGCTGCACCCAGGGACTTACCTATTGAAGACATTTCAGCAGGAAGCCGTTGAAGTTTTGAATGTAGCTGAATCATTTTTTGTACCAGATCACGATATTCGTTTGTTTTTGACAGATCCTCTATTGCTGGAGCAATTGACTGTCATTGATGTAGAGGACCATGAATATGTGTTGCATTATGAGGATAATCGGTTTGTAGAGCTGCTGACAGCTGGGAAATATGCATTTTGGAACATGCTCAAGGAGCATCGTTTTGTTCGTGCAGATACGCGGCAGCCTGCAATTGATAAGTCTTTGGGGCATGCATTCTTGTCCAAGACAACGGGTTTCTGGAAAGCCCTTCAGGTGGCCAGTCATGAATTGGGATTTTTGTATTACGATAATGTGCTGCAAGGTGAACTAAAACCAGGCAAATATTATTTTTGGTTGTCCACGGTGAATACAGAGATCAAAACACTAGATATGCGACAGCAGCAGATGGACCTGATGGGTCAGGAAATCATGACAGAGGACAAAATCACGCTGCGCCTTAACTTCGTCTGTCAGTACCGTATCATCGACCCGCTGCGGGCATTGGAATTTCGGGCATACGAGGAGCAAATGTATATTACGCTTCAACTGTTGTTGCGTGAATATGTAGGCACAATGAAGCTGGATGATTTGCTCAAAATGAAGCAGGAAATTGCGGAATATGTCTTGACTCGACTAAATGAACAGAGCGACGAATATGGAGTGACTTTTACGTCAGCAGGGGTGAAGGATATTATTTTGCCGGGGGATATCAAGGATATTCTGAATACGGTGCTGTTGGCAGAGAAGAAGGCGCAAGCTAACCTCATCACACGACGTGAAGAGACGGCATCCACTCGTAGTCTGCTCAATACGGCCAAGCTGATGGACGAAAACGCCACCCTTTATCGTCTCAAAGAGCTGGAATTCATGGAAAAAATCTGCGAGAAGATTGGTACGATATCGCTGACTGGTGGAAATACGCTGCTGGAGCAGCTGAACACGTTGGTTCATATGAAAGAGGGGCAAGGGCTCCAATAACGAAAAATACTCCCGAACGATGAGGTAAGCTGGCTCAAGGTTCGGGAGTATTTATTTAGTTCGTTTTGGTGGATGCGAGAAAAGCGTCCATATCAATCACCGGAATGAGAGCACCCCGATGCTCCATCACAGTAGGAAACAATTCGCGTTGCCATTCTTCCTCGTTGCTTTGTAGCTGACTGTCTTCAGCAGATGCCGTATCCTCCACCTGATCGACAAGCAGGGCAATCTTCGCACGACTGAGCAAAATCATTTTGTCCTCGGAGGAGTCGCTTGATGCGGGAAGAAGCAGTTTTTTGCGTAGATTAAGGATTGTAAATACGTCGCCACGAATGGTCACCATTCCTTCATGCCATGCTTCGGAAAAGGGGAGCGGCGTCCCTTTTTTGGCATTCATGACTTCTTCTACTTCCAGAAAGTTTAACGCGAACTTCTTGTCCGCCAGACTGCACACAATAAATTCAGACATAGCAATTCTCCTTACATATTTAGATAAGTCCATCACAAGTTGTGAACTAGCAGTAAATTGGGTTAACTATTGCGTTTTGACAGATGGAACGATAAAGTGGAGGATGCGGTAAAATGATTTTAGTTAATCACAGAATATCACAAACGAGCAGTTAAATCTTCCAAAATAACAGCCGAACGGACAAAGCGTGGTTTCGAGTTTCCCTACATATATAGTGTTGGGGCTAAGGCTATGTCCGACGGCACTACATTTTAAGATAAGCGGGTTGAGGTAGAATGGATCATGAAAAGCAGCGATTAAGTATCGAGGCAGCCAGATTATACTATCTGAACGATTACAGTCAGCAAGATATTGCGGTCAGACTTGGGGTTTCACGTCCTACAGTATCGCGGTTACTTCAGGCTGCCAAGGAACAGGGATACGTGCGGATCAGTATTGTGGACCCGATGGAGGATATGGACGCGCTCGGAGAGCAGGTGAAAAAGAAATACGGGCTGGATACCGTGCTGGTCTGTTATTCGCCATTAAATGAATACCAGGAGATCAAGAAGCATATTAGCAAAAAAGCAGCTGATTATTTGCATGAAACGGTACAGGATGCTGATATTATTGGTGTGACATGGGGAACAACCATGCATGCGGTGGCGCTTCATCTTCAGCAAAAGCAGGTCAAGGGAGTTGAGGTGGTTCAACTCAAAGGAGGCGTAAGCCATTCACATGTCAACACTTATGCCGTGGAAACCGTGAATTTGTTCGCAGAAGCCTTTAACACCATAGCTCGGTATTTGCCCCTGCCCGTGATTTTCGACAGTCAAGCTGTTAAGAGAATGGTCGAGAAGGATCGGCATATCCAGCGTATCATTGAACTTGGCAAGCAGGCGAACATTGCGGTGTTTACGGTGGGTACGGTCAAGGAGGATGCGCTGCTGTTCCGATTAGGATACTTTAACCATGAAGAGCAGAAGCTGCTGCAAAAAATCGGCAAGGGCGATATTTGCTCGCGCTTTTTTGACGATGAGGGCAACATATGCAGTCAGGAAATCAACAGCCGTACCGTTGGAATTGATTTACCTGAGCTGCGAAAGAAGGAGAAGTCCATCCTTGTAGCTGGAGGTCAGCGCAAAGTAGAGGCCATTCGGGCATCACTGCGTGGCAAGTATGCGAATATCTTGGTGACGGACCAGTTTACGGCACAAGCACTTTTGCAATAGAACATGTTGGCCTCAATTCAATTAAACATGGTTACGGCGTGTGCCTACAGGGTAACATGAATTGTAGGTGAACGGCCTGTGTACAAGCGTGAACATAATTTCAAAATGTGTTTTACATATGTTCAGAGCCGTGCTATGATGATCTCATCACAGAGAAATAAACGATTCATTTTCTTCACACTATTTATTAAATGAAGGAGCTTTTAGATATGAACATTGCAGCATTAATCGACCATACATTGTTGCGTGCAGATGCGACGAAGGATGAAATTACAAAACTGACTGCTGAGGCAAAAAAATACCAGTTTGCTTCCGTATGTGTGAATCCGGCGTGGGTAGCTTATGCAGCTGAACAGCTTGCAGGCACAAACGTGGCTATCTGTACGGTTATCGGGTTTCCACTGGGAGCCAATACATCGGCAACGAAAGCGTTTGAAACGAAAGATGCTATTGCTAACGGTGCAACTGAAATTGATATGGTTATTAACATAGGCGCTTTGAAGGCGCGCGATGTACAGCTCGCCGAGCAGGATATCCGTGCGGTTGTGGAAGCGGCTGCGGGTACACTGGTCAAAGTGATTATCGAAACCTGCCTGCTGACAGACGAAGAGAAGGTACTGGCGTGTGAGCTGTCCGTCAAAGCTGGAGCGAATTTTGTGAAAACTTCGACGGGTTTCTCTACAGGTGGAGCTACTGTGGAAGACGTAGCCTTGATGCGCAAAACAGTAGGACCTGATATTGGTGTCAAAGCTTCTGGTGGCGTACGCAGCCTGGAGGATGTGCAAAAATTAGTAGAAGCTGGCGCAAGTCGGATCGGCGCAAGTTCCGGTGTGAAAATCATCGAGGGCGAGCAATCTACATCTTCCTATTAAGTTTATTTTAAAGTCATGGAGGGATTCGCAATGAAGGATCAATTGATTCAGAAAGCGCTTGAGGCGCGTAATCAGGCATATGTTCCGTATTCGAATTTTCAAGTGGGTGCTGCGGTTCTCGGAAGCGATGGCACGATTTATCACGGATGCAATGTGGAAAATGCCTCCTACGGCTTATGCAACTGTGCAGAGCGGACAGCGATTTTTAAAATGGTATCCGAAGGCTGCCGAAAAATTGATTCGATTGCGGTTGCAGCTGATACGGAAGGGCCTGTGTCTCCATGTGGGGCCTGTCGTCAGGTCATTTCCGAATTTGCTCATCAAGATACCAGAATTTTTCTGACAAACCTTCATGGCAATACGGAAGAGTGGACGGTGGATCAATTACTGCCGGGTGCCTTTCGACCTGCGGATCTGGGGAAATAAAAAAAAGAATGCCTCTTTGGGGCGCATTCTTTTTGTGGGCAATGTAAGCGCTTAATGTAATGAGGGGGAATTGAAATGAAATATGTAATCGCTTTGGTGGGATTGCTTGTTGTATTTGCACTTACTTACGTTGCCAGCAGTGACAAGCGTAAAATCAGGTATCGTCCGCTGATAGTTATGGTTGTTCTGCAAGCAGCGCTTGCTTTCGTATTGCTGAATACAGAGATTGGTGAAATTCTAGTTAAAGGTTTTGCAAAAGGTTTTAATAGTCTGATTGGTTATGCTATGGAAGGGATTAACTTCGTTTTTGGCGGAATTGCGAATGAAGGAGCAGCACCGTTCTTTATCGGTGTACTGCTGCCAATCGTGTTCATATCCGCGCTGATTGGGATTTTACAATATGTAAAAGTGCTTCCTTTTATTATTAAATATATCGGGCTTGTCTTGAGCAAAGTAAACGGAATGGGTAAACTGGAATCCTACAACGCTGTAGCTTCGGCTATCTTGGGTCAATCCGAGGTGTTTATTTCCGTTAAGAAACAAATTGGTCTGCTGCCAAAACACCGGCTGTATACATTGTGTGCATCTGCGATGTCTACGGTGTCCATGTCGATTGTGGGAGCCTACATGCAAATGTTGAACCCCAAATATGTGGTTACTGCTTTGGTATTAAACCTGTTTGGCGGCTTTATTATCGCTTCCATTATTAATCCGTACAAGATTGAGAAGGAAGACGATTTACTGGAGGTTCAAGAGGAAGAGAAGCAGTCCTTCTTCGAAATGCTCGGGGAGTATATTATGGATGGTTTCAAGGTTGCTATTACGGTAGCCGCGATGCTAATCGGTTTTGTGGCGCTGATTGCCATGGTTAATGGCATTTTCTCCTGGTTGTTTGGTATCAGCTTTCAGGCGCTACTGGGCTATGTGTTTGCACCGTTCGCCTTTGTTATGGGGATTCCGTGGAACGAGGCAGTGCAGGCGGGCAGTATTATGGCTACCAAGCTCGTATCCAACGAATTTGTGGCTATGTTGGATCTGACCAAGCAAACAGGCTTGTCCGAGCGTACGATCGGGATCGTATCGGTATTCCTCGTATCCTTTGCAAACTTCTCATCCATCGGTATCATTTCCGGGGCTGTGAAGGGTCTGCATGAAAAACAGGGAAATGTAGTGGCCCGTTTTGGTCTGAAGCTGTTGTACGGGGCGACGCTGGTTAGCGTGCTGTCGGCAACGATTGCAGGGTTGTTTTTGTAAAAAAAACAGCGAGTCAGGAAAGGATTTTTATAATGTCTAAATTTAAACGGATTCACTTGGTCGTTATGGACTCGGTTGGTATCGGCGAAGCACCGGATGCTGCCCAGTTTGATGATTATGATGTAGATACACTTGGTCATATTGCACGCGAACGCGGCGGTCTGAACATGCCGAATATGGGTAAGCTTGGTCTGTCCAACATTCGTTCCATAGAAGGTGTGCCAGCGGCCGATAAGCCACTCGCGTATTACACCAAAATGCAGGAAGCCTCCAATGGCAAGGATACGATGACAGGTCATTGGGAAATCATGGGCTTAAATATTGCAGTTCCTTTCCGTGTATTCCCGGATGGGTTTCCAGATGAGCTGATTCAGCGCATTGAGGAGCATACAGGCCGTAAAGTTATTGGCAACAAGCCAGCCAGCGGCACGGAAATCATTGATGAGCTGGGCGAAGAACATGTAAAAACCGGCGCACTCATCATCTATACCTCAGCGGATTCAGTACTGCAAATTGCAGCGCATGAGGAAGTTGTACCTTTGAAGGAGCTCTATGAGATCTGTGAGTTCTGCCGTAAAATCACGCTGGAAGATCCGTATATGCTGGGTCGCATTATTGCCCGTCCGTTCGTAGGTGAGGCAGGGAACTTCTCTCGTACTTCCAATCGACATGACTATGCGCTCAAGCCATTTGGTCGCACCACAATGAATGAACTGAAGGATGCAGGTCTGGATGTAATCGCCTTGGGTAAAATCTCTGACATTTATGACGGCGAGGGTGTAACGAAGGCAGTGCGCACAGTGTCCAACATGGATGGCATGGATAAGCTGGTGGCTACGCTGGACGAGGAATTCACCGGATTAAGCTTCTTGAATTTGGTGGACTTTGATGCTGTATACGGCCACCGTCGTGATCCGCAGGGATATGGTCAAGCCTTGGACGATTACGATGCCCGTCTGCCCGAGGTATTCGCCAAAATGACTGATGACGATCTGCTGATCATCACCGCGGATCATGGGAATGACCCAACCTATCGCGGAACGGATCATACCCGCGAGTATGTGCCTTTGCTGGCTTATTCCCCTCGTTTTGCAGCTGGAGGCAAGGAACTGGCGGTTCGCAAGACGTTTGCGGATATTGGAGCGACAGTAGCGGATAACTTTGGTGTAAAACTACCTGAGCATGGAATTAGCTTTTTAGCAGAACTTCAGTAATCTAGACGCTAGCAACGAAGGCAGTCAAGATTATTGGTAACGAAATGAATAACGATATTAGCATGGACAAATGGGACGGAGGAATAAAAACATGAGTGTACACATTGGAGCCAAACCTGGAGAGATTGCAGAAACAATTTTGCTGCCAGGAGATCCGCTACGGGCGAAATTTATCGCTGAAACATATCTGGAGGACGTGACCTGCTACAACGAGGTGCGCGGAATGCTCGGATTCACGGGAACGTACCAAGGCAAACGCCTGTCTGTACAGGGAACCGGGATGGGGCTGCCTTCCATCAGTATTTATGTCAACGAACTGATTAGCGAGTATGGGGTGAAAAACTTGTTCCGCGTGGGTACATGTGGCGGAATGAAGGAGCATGTGCACGTTCGTGACGTCATTTTGGCACAGGCATCCTGTACAGATTCTGGCATGAACCGCCATATCTTTGGCGGCTACGATTTCTCCCCGATTGCCAGCTTCCCTCTCTTGAAGGGCGCTTATGATCGTGGGGTTGCCAAAGGATTGAACATGCATGTCGGCAACGTATTCAGTTCAGACAGCTTCTACCGTGATGACAAATCAGTGGTACAAAAGCTGATGGAATACGGTGTGTTGGGTGTGGAGATGGAGACTTCGGCTTTATACACGCTGGCAGCCAAGTTTGGCGTAAACGCCCTGACCATTCTGACGGTAAGTGATCACTTGCTGACAGGCGAAGAAACGACAGCAGAGGAACGGCAAACCACGTTTAAAGAAATGATGGAAGTTGCACTGGATACAGCAGTATCTCTGTAAACGATCATACGCACAGTGAGGAGAAATGACATATGAGAATGGTAGACTTGATTGAAAAAAAACGTGACGGAAAAGAACTGAGCACTGAGGAAATTAACTTTATTATCCAAGGCTATACTCAGGGTGAAATTCCTGATTATCAGGTCAGTGCATTGGCGATGTCTATCTTCTTCAAAGATATGAACGAACGGGAACGTGCTGATTTGACCATGGCAATGGTTCATTCAGGAGATACGATTGACTTGTCCGCGATTGAAGGTGTAAAGGTCGATAAGCACTCCACTGGCGGTGTGGGTGATACGACAACACTGGTACTGGCTCCGCTTGTAGCAGCCTTAGACATTCCGGTAGCGAAAATGTCAGGTCGCGGCCTCGGGCACACGGGCGGAACGATCGACAAGCTGGAGGCCATTGCAGGCTTTCACGTGGAGATCACTAAGGATGAATTCGTAGATTTGGTGAATCGCAGCAAAATTGCGGTCGTCGGACAAAGTGGCAACCTGACCCCTGCGGATAAAAAATTGTATGCTTTGCGTGATGTTACAGCAACGGTAAATTCGATTCCGCTGATTGCCAGCTCGATTATGAGTAAGAAAATCGCTGCCGGCTCTGATGCCATCGTACTGGATGTCAAGACAGGTGCGGGCGCATTCATGAAAACAGTAGAAGATGCCAAAGAGCTGGCACATGCCATGGTAAGTATCGGGAACAATGTGGGTCGCAAGACCATGGCAGTTATTTCCGACATGAGTCAACCGTTGGGGCTGGCTATCGGGAACTCACTGGAAGTTAAAGAAGCGATCGATACATTGCGCGGCGAAGGACCCAAAGATCTGGAAGAGCTGTGTATGGCTTTGGGCAGTCAGATGGTATTTTTGGCCGGAAAAGCAGACTCCCTCGAAAACGCCGAAGAGAAGCTTAAAGAGGTCATTCGTAACGGCAAAGCACTGGAGAAATTCAAAGAGTTTATTGCGAACCAGGGCGGCGACGCTTCTGTAGTGGATCATCCAGAACGCTTGCCACAAGCGCAGTATCTTATTGAAGTACCTGCAAAGCAGGACGGCGTGGTAGCTGAAATCGTGGCTGACGAAATCGGTACTGCCGCGATGCTACTGGGAGCAGGCCGTGCGACCAAAGAATCCGAGATTGATTTGGCTGTCGGCTTGATGCTGAACAAAAAAGTCGGCGATGCGATTCAAAAAGGCGATTCACTGGTTACAATCCATGCGAACCGTGAAGACGTGGACCAAGTAATAGAGAAAATCTACGCGAACATCCGTATTGCGGATCATGCGGAAGCCCCCGTGCTGATCTATGGAACGGTGACAGAGTAAAGTGTAGCTGTATAGTATAAGGCGTTAGCAGATCAATAGTTATAGAGCCGGAGCCCTTACATTAGAGGGCTTCCGGCTTTTTTTGTTCTCAGCTCAGGCAACTGAGCGGTGGAATTAAAAAAGCGGTTGTCAATTTCTAGTGAGGGAACTATACTAAATTCATAAACTGACGACCGTTCGTAAGGTTATGGGAGGGAACACATGACACTACAGAAAATTAAAACAGCAAGCCTAAAGCAATTTGCGAGAAAGGGATACGATGCCGCCTCCCTACAATTGATTGCTGATGAGGTAGGAATCAAAAAGCAGTCTATTTATGCTCATTTTAAAAGCAAAGACGATTTGTTCTTAGACATATTTGCGGATGCGGTAGACCAAGAAATTTTGGAGCTGGATCGTTATTTTCAAGCTCAAGCTGAACAATCACTTGAAGCTGTTTTGCGAGGATTAATTATTGAATTCAAAGAGCGCTATGAGAGCGCCATGAATCTGCGTTTGATTCTGTATGTCGGATTTCTGATTCCATCTGCGCTGGAAAACCAGGTTCAGGCTTTGGTTACACGCTATGTACAGCACAAAACCAGCTTGGTGTATGAGCGGCTGGCAGCCGAAACGTCGGTTAAGCTTCGCGTTTCAGTTCAATCTGCCACTACAGCCTATATGAATTTGATTGAAGGGATGCTGGTAGAACTGGTGTACAACGGCACCGCTGGTTTTGATCCGCGTCTGGAAAGCTCCTTGGATATTTACTGGCATGGCTTGATTTTGGACTGAACATCTAAGCTTTTGAAATAAACATGATCTTATTGGGGGAAGAGAGTTGTGTCTGTGAAAGAAACCTTTTGGTCCAGAAATTTTATATTTTTGATGATATCCAACGCTCTATTATTTATGGCATTTGAAATGCTTATGCCCACGTTGCCATTGTTTGTGGAAAGTCTTGGCGGCAGTCCGTCACAGATTGGCTTGGTGACAGGCGTGTTTATGTGCTCAGCTATATTGATTCGTCCATTCTCCGGCACACTGATCCAGCTTTTGGACAAGAAATATGTACTGATTATTGGAGTTGTGATTTGTATGCTGGCAACAGGAAGCTACATGCTTTCCACCAGTTTGGTATTGCTGTTAGTCTTTCGGCTAGTGCATGGTTTTGGATTCGGTATTGCGAGCACATTGTATGCTACCTCAGCATCAGATGATTTGCCTCCTCATCGTATGGGGGAAGGAATGGGCTACTTTGGCGTAGGTGAAACCGTAGCGATTTCAGTCGGCCCCCTGCTTGGCATATGGATGCTTCATGTGGCAGGTTTTAGCGGGCTATTTTCCACGGGAGCTATAATTTTGCTGCTGTCGCTTGTGATGAGCATATGGGTTCGTCGCCGTTCTGCGAACCCCACGACGGCAGATACAGCAAAGGACAAAAAGAGGGTTCCATTTAAATTATTTGAAAAAAGAGTGCTGCTGCAATCTGGTCTTGTGCTGCTAATTGGCGTGGTGGCAGGGGGCGTGATGTCTTTCGTGGCCTTATTTGCCAAGGAGCAGGGTTTTACCAATGCGGCCTGGTTCTTCTTTACGGTGGCAATGGCAAGCTTCCTCGTTCGGCTGGTGTCCGGTAGAATTTTTGATACTAAAGGTCCAGCTTATATCTTGATCCCCGCAGGAATTGTGCTTATTGTCGCCATCGTTATGGTGGCTTCATCACGGACCGAGCTACAATTTTTAATTGCTGCTGTGCTGTATGGTTCGAGTTTTGGAGCTATTTTTCCAGCTCTACAGGCTTGGGCAATCAGTGTAGTCGGAGAAGATGAGCGAGAGGACGCTGTAGGCTCCTTTTATAATTTTTTCGATTTGGGGGTTGGAGGCGGATCTTTGATCCTGGGGATGGCTGCCGGATTAACGTCTTATAAAACAATGTATTTGTTCTCTACTTTGTTGATTGCCGTTTATTTAATTATCTTTGTGGTATATAGTGTGCTGGATAAGAAAAAGTCCCGTAACACGTTGAACGTGTAATCTACTCATATGGATGATCTAGATAGAGAGCCACCGTATGGATTCCTTTGAACAAGTTTGAAAAATATGACAGCCAGACTCATAATAGATATGAGTTTGGCTTTTTTTATTGTCAGGGCGCAGGACAGCTCAAAGGAGGGGAGACATGTTCCGTTTGTACAGTGATGTTCGTGGGACAGCTTATGAAAGACTGATTGATTATGCTATGAAACGGGCAGACACGTTTATGTTAGGCGTACATAAATGGGTGACAGAAGATGAGGATGGGTTGAGCGACAAGGAGGTTGTGTTCAAAGAGTTGTTACAGCGTTTGAATTCTTTTTTGCTGTCCACCCACTCTTATGAGGAAATGAGGGGAAAGCATTCCATTGCCTACACAGCCGGAACCTTTTACCGGTACCAATGCACGCCTGAGGCTGGAAAAATATTAAAGCGAGCAGCGTCCAGCCTGTTTTCCTGGGTGCATCCGAAATTGCCAGAAGATTTGTGTTTCCAGAATGTCGATGGCGAGGATTGGATCATGAACATCGCTCACGAACGTATCGGTAGATTGAACATGGATAAAGAAGCAGCAGATGAATTGGAGAAGCTTATCCCTGGTGTGTTTATTTATAAACCTGAACATCATGGCAACATAGACATGTTTATGGACGATGCTAAGATAAAGCCGTTCCATCTGTGCAATCATGGTGACGACTGAATTCATACGGCGTAGCTTCAGCATATTTTGTGTAGGAGGGATATGAAATGGTGGAAAAATGGGTTTGGATGGGTGTGGCGGGGGTGATCGTAGGTTATGTCGCTTTTGCCAATATGAGCGTTTCGACGAACACGTATACTACAACAACGGCGGGTGTAACGCACCAGACAGGTCCGCTTAGCATGCAGAATAAGCAAGGAGAAGCAGCAAAACGCATTGTACATGATCAGGAGATGAATTTTGGAGGACAAGGACTAACAGAGTTCAGATTTGAAGAGGGGCATAAGCTGTACATCAGTATCAAGAATACAGGAAAGCAACCCGTACGATACAAGCTCAACAGTTCGAATGGATCAGACTTGCAAGGCACAACGAGCGGGTTTTCTAGCCGAACGTTACAGCCGGGAGAACGCCACGATCTGCTGTTTATCAAGCCAGAGGGGCAGAATGAAGCTGCGAATGGCTCCTTGAAAGAGCTGATTTTGAAAGTAAGTACGGACGATGGATCACGAGGAAGCGTTAAAACCTTCGCATATATTACACTGTAAGCTACTTCCAGAATGGGCACGACATGCGGTCATTAGTCTACTTATGTTACAATAGAACGGTTGAAGACTTAATGAACAGAATAGGTCAGAGTAGAAAGCAGAAAGGATGACCCGTTGTGCCCAAAAAACATGAATCCGATAATCACAAAATGTCACGGAGGCTGTCACTTACAGCCATTTTACTTACACTTACATTTGTAGCTCTTACAGGCTGCGGCCAGGATAATAATGCTGAACCGAGTGATGCTGGAAGCAGTACAAGCATGATCGAGAACAGTGCTGGAGGCAATCAGAACGGTTCAGCCCAAAGTGACAAAGCAGTTAAAGAGAGCAAGAGTGCAGAAAACAGCGGTACTGATGCGCAAAAGTCAGCTCCTTCCGCCCCAGCTACTTCATCAGATACATCTTCTCCTGCAGCGCCCAATGCATCTCAAAATCCTTTTGAGGTAGCAGGTATTCAAGATCCTAAAGCGTTTTTGGACACATTCAAAGCGTTGCAGAGGGCTGTTGCCGACAATGACAAGGAAAAGGTAGCCAATTATATTTTGTACCCTCTGCGTGTCAATGATAGTGAAAAGTCGCTAACGATTCCGAACAAGAAAGATTTTCTGGCTAAATATGATCAGATCTTTACGGACGCGATTCGTGAGGCGCTAGTGAACCAAAAGACAGATGATTTGTTTGTTAATTATCAGGGAGTTATGGTGGGATCGGGTGAGCTGTGGCTGAGAAGAGCTACGGACAATCCGAAGCAATTTGGGGTTTTTTCGATCAATCTTGAAACGGTAGCCAACTAAGTCGTATTCCACGTGTACCCATGCCCTCTAGGCGGTCGGAAACGTATACAATGTTTCTGACTGTCCCCCCCCCTTGAAGAAAGAAAATTATAGATCATCCCATACCAAAAAAAGGTTTGACATCCCTCATAAACTCTCGTATTATATCCCTATAACTCATTAAACAGGTAGGAATTAAAGAATTAAAGTATGAAAGTATAACCTCGCCATTCTGGCGGAGAACCTCTAGGAACAGCAGGCAGACACTGTACACGCGACAGGTTTGACCTATCAGGGCTGCATCAGGGAATTCTCCGCCCTTTTTTTTGATTGTGTCTGTAAATAACAGGCGTAAATGAATGTGTATTTACAAATTACATAGAATGAGGGGTGTCTTGATGAAGAAGAAACACAAAATTCGGCTTATTCTCGGACTATCTTTGGTTTTAACAATGATGATGCTAAGTGCTTGTGGGGCAAGCAAGGAAGGGACGCAGGCGGATGGTAGCTCTGCTTCTGGCTCCAAGGAAGTGGAGTTGCTCAATGTTTCTTATGATCCGACCCGTGAGTTGTATGAAGCATATAATAAAGTGTTTGCCGCCCATTGGGAGAAGGAGAAAGGGCAGAAGGTCACGATCAAGCAATCCCACGGAGGATCTGGCAAGCAAAGCCGCTCTGTACAGGACGGACTGGATGCAGATGTGGTTACACTGGCCCTGGGCTATGATATTGATGCGTTACAGGAAAAAGGGCTTGTTAAAGAGGGATGGCAAAGTAAATATGAGCATAACAGTTCCCCGTACACATCAACCATCGTGTTATTGGTACGTAAAGGGAACCCGAAGGGGATCAAGGACTGGGACGATTTGATCCGCGGCGATGTGCAGGTCATTACACCGAACCCTAAAACATCGGGCGGAGCCCGCTGGAACTATCTTGCAGCCTGGGCCTATGCGCTCAAAAAGAACAATAACGATGAAGCCAAAGCCCAGCAGTTTGTACAGGAGCTGTATAAGCATGTGCCGGTACTGGATAGCGGAGCACGTGGAGCGACGACGACTTTCGTAGAGCGTGGAATTGGCGATGTGCTGATCGCTTGGGAAAATGAAGCACTGCTCTCTGTGAAGGAGCTAGGTGCAGATAAATTCGATATCGTATATCCGTCGATCAGTATTTTGGCCGAACCTCCGGTAGCGGTAGTCGATAAGGTGGTAGATAAAAAAGGTACACGCGAGGTGGCGGATGCGTACCTGAAATATTTGTACAGTGAAGAAGGGCAGACCATTGCTGCCGAAAATTACTATCGCCCAACATTGGAGAGTGTGACGGCAAAGTTCAAGGATCAATTTCCTAAGCTGGAGCTCGTAACCTTGAAGGATGTATTTGGGACATGGAAAGAGACACAGCAAAAGCATTTTAGTGACAAGGGTATTTTTGACCAGATTTATGTACCTGGTAGTTCATAACATAAGTGGAGTGTAAAGGCGAGTGATCGGTAGGCGCGAGTGCCACATAGTCAAAGGATGCAGAGAGGGATGGACAGAACATGAGTCAAATGCAAGCCACCCGAAAACGCGTACTTCCCGGATTCGGGTTAACAATGGGTTATAGTGTACTGTATCTCAGTCTGGTGGTGCTGGTGCCATTATCAGCACTGCTCCTGAATTCAACCGGGCTGACGTGGGAGAAATTTTGGGACGTGGCGACTGATGCCAGAGTGCTGGCTTCCTACAAGGTGAGCTTTTTGTGTGCCGCAGCTGCGGCACTGATCGATCTGTTCCTCGGTTTATTGATCGCCTGGGTACTGGTGCGTTATGAATTTCCGGGGAAACGAGTTTTTGATGCGGTCATTGATCTGCCCTTTGCTTTGCCCACGGCGGTGGCAGGGGTTGCGTTGACCGCTCTATATGCACAGAACGGCTGGATCGGCTCACTATTCGAACCGCTTGGGTGGAAAATGGCATACTCACAGACGGGGATTACGCTCGCGTTGATGTTTATTGGCATTCCGTTCGTCGTACGGACAGTTCAGCCGGTGCTGGAGGAGCTGGACAAGGATGAGGAGGAGGTGGCGGCTACGTTGGGAGCGGGCAGATGGCGTACCTTCCGCAGCGTTATTGTGCCGGAACTGGTACCGCCACTGCTGACGGGTTTTGCGCTTGCCTTTGCCCGCGGCATTGGCGAGTACGGCTCTGTCGTCTTCATTTCTGGCAATATGCCGATGAAGACCGAGATTGCTCCGCTGCTCATCATGTCCAAGTTAGAGCAAAATGACTACGCAGGAGCTACGGCGGTGGCGTTGATGCTGTTGGTCATTTCATTCGTGTTGTTATTCGTGATTAACAGTTTTCAGCGCTGGTCGCGGCGCCGTGCAGTCTAATGTAACTGTCTATTGTAACTGTCTAACGTTAGTATGCAGACAGCAGAGGCCTGCGCATTAAACCCCGTGTTCAAGGAGGGATACATCATGTCACAAGCGATAACTGGGCAGGAGCTTGCTTCTGCACCAGTGCCTTCATCCGCATCGCCCAATAGGGTTACAACTGAAGCCCCTTGGGTAAAGTGGACGCTCATTGGTGCTGCTTTTTTAGCTTTGCTCTGGGTGTTGGTATTGCCGCTAATCGTCGTGCTTACCGAAGCACTTAAGCAGGGATGGAGCGTATACGTTGAAGCGCTACGGGATCCGGATGCCATGTCTGCATTACGGTTGACGCTGCTGGTGGCAGCGATAACGGTTCCGCTGAATACGGTATTTGGTGTAGCGGCCGCCTGGCTGATCACAAAATTTCATTTTCGCGGCAAAGGTGTGCTGGTCACCTTGATTGATTTACCTTTTGCGATCTCGCCTGTCGTCGGAGGCCTGATGTATGTATTAGTGTTTGGCGCACAGGGCTGGCTTGGACCGTGGCTGGACGAGCATGATATTAAAATTATATTTGCTTTGCCGGGCATTATTTTGGCAACGCTGTTCATTACATTTCCTTTTGTGGCGCGCGAGCTTATTCCGCTGATGGAAGACCAGGGGCAGCAGGAGGAGGAAGCGGCGGTCACGCTGGGTGCGCGCGGCTGGCGCATTTTCTGGAAAGTGACGCTGCCGAACATCAAGTGGGGTTTGCTATATGGCATTATTCTGTGTAATGCGAGAGCCATGGGTGAGTTTGGTGCAGTGTCCGTCGTGTCGGGACATATTCGGGGAGAGACAAATACACTTCCGCTGCATGTGGAGATTTTGTATAACGAGTATCAGTTCTCGGCATCTTTTGCAGTGGCCTCGTTGTTGCTGCTACTTGCTTTGGCAACCTTGGTGCTTAAAAGCTGGTTTGGACGCAAACGCGTGCATTAATTAATAATTGTGTATATGATCCAACAGGGCCTCTCTTTGTGTCTATCGTCTGTTAACGGCGAGAAGATGGGAAGAGAGGCCCTTGTTCTAAGGTGGCTTATATGGATAATAAAATGATCATATCAAGGCACGTTGGTGTGCCCAGGAGGAGCGAGGGGAAATATGAAACATCCGTTTCAGTCCTACCGTCAGTTGTTTCCGGTGCTGTCCTCACATATCCATGTAGGGAGCTGTTCCCAGGGGGCGATATCGAGACCGGTTTCTGCTGCCATTGAGGAATATCATCGAAGCTTGCTGCAACACGGTCTTAACGGCGACCTATCTATGGCACGTTTGGAAGAAGCCAGAGGGCATTTTGCCAAGCTCATTGGGGCGGAGCCTGACGAAATTGCGGTGATGGCCTCAGCCTCTGAGGCGATTGCTGGTGTGGCTACTGCCCTTCCTTATGCACCCGGAAAAGAAGGGATTGTGTATGCAGATACCGACTTTCCGACGGTAGGACACATCTGGCAGGCACAGGAGATGTTTCGTGATCATATTTGCTGTATCCCTTCTACGGAGGGAGAAGTAACCATAGAGCAGTATGAGGAGCATGTTACGGAGAATACTGCACTTATTATGGTGTCCCATGTGAATTATACCAACGGATTTCAGCATGATCTCAAATCCATTGCACATATAGCTCACCGAAATCAGGCGTTACTGTTCGTGGATGCCTATCAGTCTGCAGGAATGATTCCGGTGGATGTAAAGGCGATGGGAATAGATATTCTGGTCGCGGGAGCACGCAAATATATGCTGGGGATACCGGGAGTGGCTTTTCTTTATATAAGCAAGGACCGAATAGAGCGCTTCAAGCCCCGTCTTACGGGCTGGCTCGGACAGGAGCCCGCCTCCCGGTTTGATATTGCTCATCCGGTTCCGGCAGCGGGAACCCGCCGCTTTGAGACAGGATTACCTTCCTTCATTAGCATTTTTGCCGCTAATGCAGCCTTAAAGCTACTGTTGGAAATTGGGGTCATGAACATTCAGACCTATATGAATGAACTGTTGGACTTTTCTGTTGAATATGGACGTAGCAAAGGGTTACACATGCGCATACCTGATCGAGGAGGCACTTTACCAAGTCTGCTCGCTGTTGAAGTAGCCGATGTGTCGGCGGTAGAGAGGCGTTTGCGGAGCCGAAATATGATTGTGTCGGCACGAAAGGATATTATTCGTGTGGCTCCGCATTTTTACAATACGGCAGAGGAAGTCCGGCGGGTCATAGATGAATTAGCTGGGAGTTGTTGAACAGCAAAAGCCTCTTCCGAGTGTATGGGAGCATAGCAGGTCCCTTTTACACCGGAGAGACTTTTGTTGATTTAGAGACTTTTAATTACACGATCCGTTTGCGCAACCAGCCGGATACCAGATCCGTCAAAATGATCAAGACTACAATGCCGAGTAAAATGACGCCTACACGGTTCCAGTTGCGCATTTGGAGTGCAAACAGCAGCGGAGTACCAATACCACCTGCACCAACCAGACCGAGCGTGGTTGCGGACCGGATGTTAATTTCAAAACGATAGAGCGAATAGGATAGAAACTGTGGAATCACCTGCGGCAGCACGGCGAAGAAAATGACCTGCCAACGGTTGGCACCGCACGCGATCAGAGCTTCCTGCGGCCCGTGATCCACACTTTCAATCGTTTCTGAGAAAAGCTTGGCCAGCATGCCAATGGAGTGAATGCCGAGGGCAAGCACACCTGCAAACGAGCCGGGACCTACGGCTTTAATGAATAGAATGGCGACGATCATTTCGGGAAATACCCGGATGACACTAAGTACAAACTTCCCGCTACCTGATAAAGGGCGTAGACGGCTCATATTGCTGGATGCCCAAAAGGCAAACGGCAGGCAGACAAATGCGGACACGAAGGTTCCGAGCACTGAAATAACCAGCGTATCCAGCAACCCACGCAGCAAATCCTCCCCCTCAGGGATGTAGACAAACGACCAGTCGGGATGAAGGAAACCGTCCAATATCGCGACAGAGACGCTTTTGGCCGTCCCCTGTAATCCTTCAAACTGCATCCCGCGAAAAGCCCAAATGTAAATGATAATTAGCAGAATAGCTAACGCCCAAAAGCGCAGGCGGGAGCCAATAGGTCTGCGAAGCGTAGGATCATTCATAATAACTTCCTCCGTAGCAGGTTACTGCCGTAATCAATCGCGAGGACGATGACGAGGGTCAGTAGAATAATAATGCTTGCCCGGTCATATCGGAACAGCCCAAGGGAACGGTCAAGCAGCAGACCGATGCCGCCAGCGCCAACGAGCCCCAGAACAGATGCTGCACGCACATTAACCTCAAAGGTATACAGCAAGTACGACACAAAATAAGGCAATGCCTGCGGAACCACACCAAAGGCGATAACTTGAATGCGGCTTGCACCAACAGCAGTCATAGCCTCCAGTGGTCCGGGATCAATGGCTTCAATCGCCTCAAAGGTCAGCTTGGCTATGATCCCGAAGGAGAAGAAGAGCAGGGCAAGCATCCCTGCAAACGGTCCGATGCCGAATACAGCCACAAAGATCGAGGCAAACAGCAAATCGGGAATCGTCCGTACCAGATTCAGGATCGTGCGCATCGGCAGCGAGATCAGCTTGCGCGGCATCACATTATAGGCGCACAGCAACGCGACAGGGATTGCTAATATAGCTCCCAGTGTCGTGCCGACAATAGCGATCTGGATCGTTTCCAGCATCGGTTTCCAGATGGTAGGCAGGTAACTCCAGTCTGGAGGAAACATTTCCTCCAGCAATTTGCCCATTTCCGGTAAGCCAACGATCAATTGGTAAGGCGTGGCATCTGTATGAATGGAGCAGGCTACCAGCACCACGATAAAAATCATCCAGGTGGCGTAACGCTTGTAGCGTCCTGGCAAAGGTGGCCCTGCGGGCGGCTTACTTGGCTGGGGCGGTCCAGCAGATGGTGACGGTTGCGTCGAAGAGAGCGGCTGGACAGTAGAGTCGGGCTTCATGATCCCACTCCCAGCAGTTCATCATGCTTGATGGCCCGGCCATAGATCTCCGCAAAGGCTTCATCCGTAGCCTCCTCCGGTGTGCCGTCAAAGACGATCTCTCCAGCGCGTAATCCGATGATCCGTGTTGCATATTCGCGCGCCAGATCAATGAAATGCAGATTGACAATGGTCGTAATCTGCATTTCACGGTTGATTCGTTGGAGATCGTCCATCACCTGGCGGGTGGTCAGCGGATCAAGCGACGCGACAGGCTCGTCTGCCAGAATGATTTTAGCCTCCTGCGCCAGAGCACGCGCGATGGATACGCGCTGCTGTTGGCCACCGGACAGCTCATCGGCTCGGCTGTAAGCTTTTTCGCGGATGTTTACGCGTTCCAGTGCGGTTAGTGCCAGTTCGATATCTTCCTTCGGGAAGAGACCGAGAATGGTCCGCAGCGTCGAATGATAACCAACGCGGCCGGAAAGTACGTTGCGAAGCACCGTCGAACGCTTAACCAGATTGAAGCTTTGAAAGATCATGCCGATATCACGGCGAATGCGCCGCAGCTCGCTGCCTCCGGCAGATGTGACAGACCTGCCGCCTACAACGATGTCGCCAGACGTGATGTCATGCAATCGGTTAATGGAACGCAGCAGGGTGGACTTACCCGCACCGGATAAGCCGACAATGACGACCATTTCTCCCTCCTGAATCGTCATATTAATATTATTCAACCCTTTGGTGCCGTTCGGGTATGTTTTCGATACGTTTCGAAATTCAATCATATGCTCCCAACTTTCTCCCTGATGGGGTGGAATGAAAACAACACCGCCATGAATACATGGACGGTGCTGCCCTGTCATTCGTAAAGCCTGTTTCGTACCTGTTACTTTACCGCTTGGCCGACAGCTTCGGCGTATTCACGCACAGAATCGAAGTTTTTATCGTCGCCCTTTTCATAACCTACATGGGTGTAAATTTCTTTAATGATTTCGCCGCCTTCAGGATCGTTGGCAATGTCAATAAAGGCTTGGGCGATTTTGTCTCTCCACGTTTGATCCATATCGGAACGTACGCTGACGGTGTCATTTGGAATTTTAGCTGTGTTATGAATGACACGTGTCTTTTCAAATACGTCCGGGATTTCCTTCTTCACTGTGTTACGTGCATCCTGGAAGACAGCGACAGCATCAACCTGACCATTCAGCAGCGCCAGAATAGCAGCGTCGTGGCCTTTGATCGTCACACCCTGCACATCTGTGTCCGGGTCCACGCCAGCTTTTTCCAGCTCTGCTGCGGGGTACACATAGCCTGCGGAGGAGGTTACATTTTGCCAGCCAACCTTCTTGCCTTTCAGATCAGCCAGACTTTGAATTGGAGAATCCTTTTTCACCACGATCATTGCTTTATAAAAGTTTACTTTTTCAGTCGTGTCCTTGCCTGTGGCATCTTCAATGCCATAGCGTTGAGCTTGCAGGAGCAAGTCGGCCGCTTTACGATTATCATGTGCCAGTACATAAGCATTAGGCGGAAGGAACCCTACATCTACCTGTTTGGAAGACATGGCTTCCACAATCGTATTATAGTCAGGAGATACGGTTACTTTCACCGGGATTCCGAGCTTGTCCCCCAGCAGTTTTTCGAGCGGTTTAGCTTTGGCTTCGAGGGTATCTGCATTTTGAGAAGGAACGAATTGTACCTTTAACTCCTTAGGGACATAGGCTGTGCTTTCGTTTTTAGAGCCATCTGTACCCGGAGTGGAGGCGCTGTTGTTATTGCTTGCATTTGAGCCACAAGCGGCTAAACCCGCTGCCAGTGTGAAGGTCATGCACAAGGTCAGTGCTTTTTTGAACAAAATAATTTCCCCCTAAACATCGTAATAACGAAAATTTAAAAAACCTGTAAATTCAGTGACAAACCAAATCTTAACAGCTAGTCCCACAGGTAGGGTAAAAAGCACTCCTGACTTTGGTAAAAATGATGTAAAATTTATCATTTGCTAGAGGCCGTAGACTGTACTTAAGCGAATTGCTTATTTTAACATTCTCTTAACAGTGCTTTGTTAGACTTATTCAAGCTCTATGACCGAAGCTGAGGGAGAGAACAAGATTGGATATTTTGGACGTTAATGATAAGACAGGGCAGGAATATGCAGGTGCTGGGAAGGTGAAATTCCGCATTATGGTTACCACCGATCTGCATGTCAGCTTGTGGAATTATGATTATTATACAGATCAGGAAACACTGCATTACGGTCTGACGCAAACCGCTAGTCTGATTCACACGGCTCGGGCAGAAGTGCCCAATCACCTGCTGCTGGATAACGGAGATGTGATTCAGGGGAATCCGATGGGAGATTATGCTGTACAGCGGCTCCAACGGGACCCAAGCGAGGTGCATCCCGTCTATAAAGCAATGAATCTGCTGGGGTATGAGGCAGGCAGTATTGGTAATCATGAATTTAACTATGGGTTGGAATATTTGCAGACTTGCCTTCGAGGAGCACAGTTTCCTTATGTGAATGCCAACATCTATATAGCGGGAGAGGAAGAACAAAACTACTTCACGCCTTATCTATTGCTGGATAAGACGGTAGAGGATGAAGCAGGCGGTAAGCATCTGCTGAAGGTGGGAGTCATCGGCTTTGTGCCTCCGCAAATTATGCAATGGGACAAGGCATGGTTGGAAGGAAAACTTATCGTCAAAGATATGCTGGAAACCGCCAGACGGTTTATTCCAGAAATGCAGGCGGCCGGAGCCGACCTCATTATTGCTATGCCTCATGCAGGCTTTGAGGATATTCCCGAAACCCCGAATATGGAAAATGCGGTGCTGCATCTGAGCAGGGTGGAAGGGATCGATGCCATTGTGTTTGGTCATGCACATAAAGTATTTCCTGGCCCTTCGTTTATAGGTATGACAGGTGTTAATGCAGAGCAGGGCACCATTCATGGCATTCCAGCAGTAGAGCCGGGCTTCTGGGGAGATCATCTGGGTATCATTGATCTGGATCTGGCCCTTATTGGAGGAAAGTGGCAAGTGGCTGCATCTGCTGCCGAGGTACGCCCGGTGTATGACCCGATACGCAAGGAAGCACTCGTCCAACCAGATACTGCTATTCAGCAGGCGGTAGCAGATGAACATGCTGGAACCCTGGATTATATTCGTGCACCTGTAGGTCGAACGACGGTAGCAGTGAACAGCTTTTTTGCCCAGGTGATGGATGACGCTTCGGTGCAGCTCGTAAATGATGCACAAATTTGGTATGTGAAACAGCAGCTACAAGGGAGCGAGTATGAGGGGTTGCCCGTTCTGTCGGCAGCAGCTCCTTTTAAAACAGGGGGCAGATATGGTCCGGCGTATTATACCGATATTCCCGCAGGGATGCTAGCGATCAAACATATCGCCGATCTGTACAATTTTCCGAATACGCTGCATGTCGTTCGACTGAGTGGGGCAGAAATTCGGGAATGGCTGGAGTGGTCTGCCGGTCAATTCCGGCAAATTGATCCTTCGGCAGAGGAGGAGCAAGAGCTGATTAATTCTGAGTTTCCAAGCTTTAATTTTGATATCATCGATGGCATCGAGTACCAGATTGATGTAACACAGCCAGCCAGATATGATGCTGCCGGGGAACTAAAGGACCTAGATGCGCACAGAATCATTCATATGTCTTTTGAAGGGGAACCGATGGATATGCAGCGGAGTTATCTGGTTGTTACGAATAACTATCGCGCGTTCTCCTCTGCGTTGGTTAATCCAGGTGGGGAGCGAATTGTACTGGCTTCACCGGATGAGAACCGGCATGTGCTGACTGAGTATGTGCGGCATATGAAGACGTTGACGCCAAAGGCTGACGGTCACTGGTCCCTCGCCCCATGGTCGGGTCGTCCACATGTGACGTTCCTAACCTCGCCGCAAGCAACGCATGTCGCCAATGCTTATTCTGAGTTGCTTTATGAAGGGCTGACGATAGAAGGATACGCTAAGTTTGCTCTTGATTTTCGGTGATTCTAAATCATTTTGCAAGTTGTGATCTTCTAAGTCCACAGCATCAAAATAATAGAGAAAGACTGTCTCTCAGGGACGGTCTTTTTTCATAAAACAGATTTAAAATCGTACGAAACTCGTGATTTTGTATGTCCTGAGTCGTGTTTAAAGTTATTGACCTCTCGTATAATTAGACATATACTTTGATTAAACAAATTTTGGTTTAAAAGGTAATGAAAAAGTCACCATCATTCGTTTGAGGGGGTGTCCCTTTGGAAAAAAACACCACGATCCGCGCACAGATAGAAAAGTATATTCAAAGTGAAGGTATTTCGATGCAATGTTTTGCAGATGCTTCCAAGGTAAATCCGGGTACACTTAGCGGTATACTTAACCGAAACCCACCACGGCCTATTTCAGTTAATCAGCTTGATCTGATTACTGAGGCGATGGGATTGGAAGAAGGATCTTTGTTCGAGATGTATGTAGATGAGTGTTTTATTCATTCCTTGCCCCACTGGAGAAGGTTGCGTCCATTTCTTCTTCGTTGCTCAGAGTTGAACAAGCTGGACTGTATACGCAGTGTGCTGGGCTATTTGATGGACGATTTATCAAATATTCCGGCTATTTTTGAGACTGCAGAAGCGATGTTTGAGGATGGCCGACATGAAGCCTCCATGCTTTTGTATGATTGTGTTATTGAGAGTGAGAAGTATACCCACTCCGAACGGTTGGCGATTAGCTATTTTCGCATATTCCAGATTCAGATTAAGGATAACCAACGGAACTTGAAGGCTGCTGTACAATTCCATTTATACCGTAGTCGTCTACCGGAAATTTATGCACTGGAAGGCTTACATATGCTATCTCAAGTGTTTGCTTTAAAAATGCAATGGTCCGAGATGGAAATGTATGCGGACGAGCTAAGAGAGCTGGCGCAGGCATTGTATCGCAATCGGAACCGTTTTGGAGATGAGCACCTGGAGCTGCTTAAGCCGCTCGTTTATTACTATGCTCAAGGGCATCTGCTTAAGGCCAGCTGCTATGAGTTTCAGGGTAGATATGAGGAATCCAAGCAATGGATTGAAGGTTATGCAGATTTGAGCTGGTTTGAGGGTTTGGACGAGGAAGGCTGGAAAGTAGTCAACCTGCATCGTGTATATGCACAGGGCAACCGACTTTGTATTGAAATCAAAATGGGTAACACTTCTGCAATCTATGAATATATTACTTACCTGCGCGAACATCCGGATGAGACATTGGAAGGCTTGAATACGTTGCTCGAATCAGCGAATCGGTTTGGTTATTTCGTGGATGCCGAGCTGGAGCTGTTCAGCCAGCAACTCAAGAGTTTCTGGGAGCTTGCACCGGAACAATGGGACACACATTATCGCAAGCACTTTAATGCATTTCGCTTTGCCTCCTTTTGTAAGGTGTATGCGGAATATTATTTTCGAAAAGGCGATTACCCCGAAGGGTTGGAACAAACACTACATTGCCTGCAACTGTCTGTCGATAACAGCTATACCGAGCATATCATTGGTTGTATGGCTTTATTTGAGCAGCACCGGAATTTTGCTACCCCAGGACAGCAGCAGTTGTATCAGAGTTTTTGCCTCGGCGTACGGGCAAATGAAAAAAATCATGCCTATGATCACAGTACGGGTGGGTATTTATAAGTCTAAATTTCATTCAAATTCTTCATATAACACGTACTTACGAGGATGTTCTCATTTCAAAGGGGGATATTCTCGTTTTTTAGCTGTTGCTGGTTCTTGTGACTTTTCGTATGGAAAGGACTGTTTTACGCGTTGACAAGTTTCGCATGCAGGATTAGGATAAATGCAGCACAGAAAGTGAAGGAGAGCATGTACTAATGACGATTCCCAAAACACTAACGATAGCCGGCTCCGACACAAGCGGCGGAGCAGGTATTCAGGCGGACCTGAAAACCTTTCAGGAGCTTGGTGTATATGGCATGACTGTATTGACTACCGTAGTTGCGATGGAACCTAAAACCTGGAACCATCTTGTATATCCTGTTGCGTTGGACGTGGTTGAGGCGCAGCTGCGTACTGTATTGGAAGGTATCGGTTTTGATGCAATGAAGACCGGTATGCTGGGTTCCGTAGATATCATCGAACTGGTGGCCAGCCACTTGAAAAAGCATGATCTGAAACGGATTGTGATTGACCCAGTGATGGTCTGCAAAGGCACGGATGAAGTGCTTCAGCCGGAAAATACAGAGGCCATGCTGGAATTGTTGATTCCTGGCGCTGATCTGGTAACACCGAACTTGTTCGAGGCTTCGCAGCTGGCGAAGAAAGGACCGATCACGACACTGGAGCAGATGCAGGAAGCGGCTGCTATTATCCACGAGCGTGGTGCTAAGCATGTGCTGATCAAGGACCGTGGCAAAATTCGCGCAGGTAAAGCGATGGATCTGCTGTATGACGGAATCACTTTTGACTGGTTTGAAGCGGATGTTGTACAAACCAACTTTACCCACGGTGCAGGCTGTACCACTTCGGCTGCGGTAACGGCTGGTTTGGCACAAGGGCTGACTGTACGTGAAGCTGTGGATCAGGCCAAGAAATTCATTACACAGGCCATTGAAGGTGGCTTCAAGCTAAATGAATTTGTCGGTCCGACCCTGCATGTGGCACACCGTTTGCAAAATCAATAAAGAGGACTTATAAATCTCCATTAGACTGTATATATATCAGGTTGGTATAGCCAACTATGTCTTCGTTATATAGCGTTAGATTAGGCTCAAAAGCCGCAATACATGGTATTGCGGCTTTTGAGGTTGTATTATTTTGGAATTCCAGCTTCCAGTTTGGTCTAATCGTACTGTATAATAGGCATCAGATTTATTACATTAAAGGGGGAAACGGAGCAATGACATTATTCAGCGAAATGGCTTATAGCCGACCAGTGCAACCTGAAATTGAACAGCGGTTTAAAACGCTGTTGCAGCAGTTTCGTGAAGCGGACAATGTAGAACGTCAAAATGAAGTTATTCATGCGATTAACAAGCTGCGCAGTAACGTGGAAACGCAATTGCAATTGGTGGAAGTTCGGCACTCCATTGATACGGAAGATGCGTTCTACAAAGCGGAGCAAGAGTACGCTGATGATTTCATGCCGGTTATCCAAGAGTATGTAACCGATTATTACCGGGCGTTGGTGGAGTCTCCATTTAGAGCTGAGTTGGAGAGCCAATGGGGGAGACAGCTTTTCAGTATTGCCGAGGTGGCGCTCAAGTCGTTCCACCCGGATATCATTGAGGATTTGCAGCAGGAAAATAAGCTGACTTCGGAATATGCCCAATTAATTGCCTCAGCGAAGATCCCGTTCGAGGGGGAAGAACGCACATTGTCACAGCTCCTGCCATTTGAAATGGCAACCAACCGCGAGACACGCAAACAGGCCTCCGAGGCCAAATATCAATTTATGAGTGAGCATGAGGACGAGCTGGATCGAATTTATGATGAATTGGTCAAGGTACGTACGCGCATGGCACACAAGCTGGGCTATGACAACTTCGTAGAATTGGGCTATGCCCGCTTGGGACGTACAGATTACAATGCAGAGATGGTAGCCAATTTCCGCGAGCAGGTGCTGAAGCACATCGTTCCTCTGGCAACCAAGCTGAAAGAGCGCCAACGCGAGCGGATCGGAGTAGATCAGCTCCGTTATTACGACGAGGGCTTCAACTTCTTGTCAGGCAACCCTACGCCAAAAGGTGACCCGGACTGGATTCTTCGTAATGGAGCGCGTATGTATGAGGAGCTTTCACCGGAAACACATGAATTTTTCAGTTTTATGGTCGAGCGTGGACTGATGGATTTAATCAGTAAAAAAGGCAAGCAAAGCGGAGGCTACTGTACATTTTTGAGCGAATATGGCACGCCATTTATTTTCTCCAATTTCAATGGGACATCCGGCGATATCGACGTATTGACTCATGAGGCAGGTCATGCCTTCCAGGTCTATGAAAGCCGACATTTTGAAATTCCCGAGTACCACTGGCCAACCATGGAGGCGGCTGAAATTCATTCGATGAGTATGGAGTTTTTTGCATGGCCTTGGATGAAGCTGTTCTTCGAGGAAGACACGGACAAATATCACTTTGAACACCTATCTTCATCGTTGCTGTTCGTGCCTTACGGCGTAGCCGTAGACGAATTCCAGCATGCCGTATATGAACATCCGGATTGGACACCGGCCGAACGTAAAAGTGCATGGCGTTCCATTGAACGCAAGTATAAACCGCATCTGGATTATGAAGGCAACGAGTACCTCGAAAAGGGCGGATTCTGGCACAAGCAGGGACATATTTTTCAATCTCCGTTCTATTATATTGACTATACACTGGCACAATTGTGTGCATTCCAGTTCTGGAAACGCATGGGTGAAGACCGGGCAGCAGCATGGAAAGATTATTTGAAGCTGTGTCGTGCCGGAGGAAGCCGATCCTTTACCGGATTGGTTGAGCTGGCTGGATTGATCTCGCCGTTCCAAGACGGCTGTATCGCCTCTGTGATCGGGGAAATCGAAGCATGGCTGAACAGCGTGGATGATAAAAAGCTATAAGCACAGCCCAAAAGGGTATTTCACTTACCTGTCTAGCTGAAAAGCTCGTAGATGAGATGCTTTTTTTAATGAAAGCAGAGCAGTTGCACGAAAAAAGCCGGGAACCTCTACATGATGTAGAAGTCCCGGCTTTGTGTTTATTTTAGAGTAAATATAACTTTATTCATGTTTGGTGTTGAGTGGTTTGAGATTGGCTTCAATTGATGCACGGCGCGGCTCCAAGAATGGAGGCAGTGCCAGAGATTCGCCCAGAAACTCCAGTTCCTCATCGGTGTCAAACCCCGGTCCATCGGTAGCCAATTCAAACAGAATGCCGTTCGGCTCACGGAAGTACAAGGAACGGAAATAAAAGCGATCTACAAAACCAGAGTTGGAAATCTGCAGCTGCCCAATACGCTCTACCCATTGTTTGAGCTCTTCCTCGGTTTCAACACGGAAAGCTACATGGTGCACACTGCCGCGTCCTGGTCGCTCTTGTGGCAGATCGTTGCGCTCTTCCAGATGAACTTCAGTTCCTGTACCGCCTTCACCTGTTTCGTAGATAACCACATCCGGTTGTCCGGCAACAGGGGAAGGGTAGGAGCCCTTTTTGCGGAAGCCCATAACCTGTTCAAGAATAAGAATGGTATTCTCCGCTTTGGGAATGGTCAGATGAACCGGACCAAGTCCAACGATGCCGTATTCCGCAGGGACAGGGCTCTTCTCCCAAGGCGTGCCGCCGCGCATTCCGTGATCATGCTCATCTGAAACGAGGAAGAAGCGTTGTCCTTCAAAATCCTCGAACGAAAGCGCCAAGCGTCCTGCTTGATCTATAATTTCGCCATGCTTCACATCCAGCTGCTCGAAGCGGTTTTTCCAATAATTCAGAGCCTTGTCGTTCGGTACCCGTAGGGAGAGCGCCGAAATGCTGTTATTCCCTGTACGCGTTTGTCCAGCATGTGGAATTTCAAAGAAAGTGACTTCCGTACCCGCGGTTCCGCGCTCATCTCCGTAAAAGAGGTGATACACACTAACATCGTCCTGGTTCACCGTTTTCTTGATCAACCGAAGTCCCAATACCTGAGTATAAAATTCAACATTTTTAGCCGCTGCCGCTGTAATCGCCGAAACGTGATGCAATCCTAACAGTTTCATGTTATTTGCCCTCCTTGGTTTTTATATGATTAGGTTTTTCAAAGCAAAATAAACCGTTGCCGTAAATTTTTCTTTATATTTATTATCTTGATATTAAGATATATTATTTTTGATTGTTTGTCAACATGAATTATGCGCTGGCTCCAAAGATAGATAAACTAGATACTCGATATTATGCAAAAGCAGATACAATAAAGCACATACAACCCAGCATAGAAATGAGCGTTTTATGATAAGGAGGGACTTGATGTATGCAGAAAAGGATTTAACGATTAGGCCTGCTACAGAAGAAGACCTATATGCACTTTGGACGCTAATTTACAAGGAAGAAGCACCGGAATGGAAGCAATGGGATGCACCTTATTATGAGCATAAGACGCTTTCTTTGGAGGAGTATTTAAAAGAGAAGGAAAAGCGAATCGGACAAGATGACTTTAGGCTCATTGAAGTGGAAGGCAAGGTCATTGGATCAGTGAGTTACTACTGGGAGCATAAGCCTTCGCAATGGCTTGAAATGGGGATAGGTATCTATGATTCGGGGTATTGGAGTGGTGGCTATGGTACGAGAGGACTTCGATTGTGGATCGACCATTTGTTTAATACATTGCCTCTAGTAAGAGTAGGCTTTACAACCTGGTCAGGAAACCATCGGATGATGAAGGTCGGGGAGAAGCTGGGCATGACCCTCGAAGCCAGGCTTCGCAAGTGCAGATATTATAATGGAAAGTACTATGATTCGCTCCGAATGGGGCTACTGCGGGAAGAGTGGGAAGTGTAGGCGTTCAGACAAAAATACCTTTCTAAGCATAAAAAGATGACTCTGAATGTGATCAGGAGTCATCTTTTTGACGCTCATGGGTATTTTGCTTTCTTATTGTTAGGTGTATCTACTCTGATTCTCGAAGTCGCTCTACAATACTTCGTTTGTTGTTCATAGAATAGACTGCTACTGGAATAAGTATCCCAAGCAATAACAGTAAAGGCAATGAGGCTAGAAGTGGCCAAATTATAAAGTGATAACTCAAAAACCACATCATACTGCTTAGGGGTTTCACAATTGAAATAGATGATATGATCCCTAATAAAATGGAGAATAGGGCGGTGCCGAGAACATAATATAGCCCTTCATAGATCAGCATACCCCGCAATTGCTTTTTGGTCATGCCGATACTTTGCAGCATGGCAAACTCCTGACGCCGTGTCAATATACTCGTCAGAATTGCGTTTACAAAGTTGAGGATACCAATTAGGCCGATAATCAGACTGAGCGTGCCACCGATCATCATGATGGTGTTTTGCATACCGGAAAACTCATTCATTGAAGTGAATTTGGATGTGTAGTTCATTACCGGCTCTGTAGTTTCGGTGTAACTTTTTAAAAAGCTCTCCATGGCCTCTTCATGATCAGGGGACACATTAAAGGCGTAGCTCATCACAGCAGGCTGCTCCGCAAGCGGCTTGTAAATATTCGCCGGAAGATAGAAGTTATACGTACTTGAACGGCGATCAGAATTGGTACTATATTTAATTGCAACATGACCAAGCACTGTGAATGTATGCGTAGTATATTCTTTATCCAGCGGAGCTTCTGCTACTCCCATATAACTGTGAAGCGTGACCTTTTCACCCACCTTATACAGAGCTTCTTCCATATAGGGGATGTCATTGTCATCTAAATCTACCCCTTCCAATATATACTTACCGGTAGCCAGCTTTTCAAAATCAAGCTCACCGTCTAGTAATCGCAACCGGTGCAGTGGTAAATCTTCCAGCCCATATACTGCTGCAATGAAGTTGCCGCGAGAATCAGTCTCATCGTCCTCATTGGTGTATTTTCCATTCTCGACAGTAAGCACTAATCTGCCGCCATACAAGCGACCGCCCTCTTCAAAGCCGGGCTGTGTCTGTACAGCCTGAATAAAACTCTCGGAGGTCTCATTTTTAGGGCCGCTAAAATAGGGACGTTGAAAATATTCAGCATGAGCAATGAGAAAGTCAGTGTCATTGAATTTGGATACAAACTTATCCATATCAATGCTCTGAGACAGGGTGAACGCCGTGTTAAGAAGTACAAGGCTTAACGAAAGACTGATGACTACCAACACGGTACGCTTTGTATTGCGCCCCAAGTTGGAGCGAGCCATGTGGATCATTTTAGCGCCTTCAGTGGATTTTTTCAGCTTACGGCCGCCCTTGGTATTTCCGTCTGTGTATCTTACTGCCTCAACTGGAGAAACAGCTGCCGCAATTCTGCCTGGCTTGAAAGTGCTGATCATTACGGTAATGAGCGCGAACAAAGCTGATCCTATAAAAATCCATGGGTTGGGAGATACCGATACCTCGGTACCAGCAAAAGTAGTGTGGTTTATAAGAAGTGGTATAAGTGCTTTACCGACAAAAAAACCTGTTATTAACCCAAACGGGATTCCTATCCCTGAAAGAACTAACGCCTGTCTGCGAATGATCCGGCGGATCTGCTTGCCGCTTGTGCCGATTGTCTTTAAAAGACCATAAAAACGAATATCTCGCATCACCGATATTTGAAAAATGTTATAGATGATCAAATAGCCGGTAAACACGATCAGTATCAGGGCGGAAGTAAGTGCCATGATTGTTCCCGCATCCATACTAAAATTGGTTGAGATGTATGACCAATTTACATTATTCGCGATATAGTTCGGCGCATCTTCGTCAAGCGAATATCCGCTTTCGGTAATCACTTTACTGAGCTTTCCCCGCAAATCAAGGCTGTTGTCGAACATCATATATGCACTAATGGTTCCTGTATAGAAATGATCTTTTTTATAGGTGCTTTGTAATTCCTTGGCATGAGCATCGACATAGGATCTGGAGGCGAATATTTGTCCTGTGTTAAACACAGGATCGCTTTTCCACCAGCCGGAGAGGATAAAATCACGCTGTACTTCTTTACCTCGTATATCAAGCTTTAGCCTCAAAGGTGCTCCAACCTCCAGTGGAACACCCAATAGCTGCAACGTCTTGGAGTCTGCGATCACTTCATTTTCCGCCGCAGGCTTGTGCCCCTCTTTAAGCTCAATAAAACCAAGCTTCATCCCTACATCATCGTAATACCAGAACTCTGTGTGGCGTTTTAGAAATTTATCGTTCATAACTCCGTCGCTTAGTATACGGTTATAAGCTATTTCCTTGATCAACGGATGATCCTTGACATGATTAAATTCGTCATCCGTTATATATTTAAGTACGGCATGTCCATCTCCACCGACCTGTCGCATGGTCGCCCGTTGTAAGTTTTCCCCAGCGCCAATCCCCATAGTGAACAGTGTTGTAAATAGCAATGAGGTTAGTGCTATGGCAACAATAGCAAAGAGGTTACGGGCTTTGTTTACTTTAAAACTTTTATCTGCCAGCTTGCGGATTACTTTTTTGTTCTTTACCTTGATCATTTGCCTTCACCGCCGACCATTTTACCGTCCTCAATTCGAATGATCCGGTCTGCCATTTGCGCAATTTCCTCGTTGTGCGTGATCATCACTATCGTTTGGCGGAACTGCTGGCTGGATACTTTGATCAATCCCATCACATCCAGACTGGTTTTACTGTCCAGGTTCCCGGTGGGTTCGTCTGCTAAAACAATTGCAGGTTTTGCTGCCAATGCTCTGGCGATAGCTACGCGCTGCTGCTGGCCCCCCGATAGATTGTTGGGCAGGTTATTCAACTTTTGGTCCAGACCCAAGGTATGTACAATTTTATCTATGTGGGTTTTGTCCGTTTCTTTACCATCCAGTTCAATCGGAAGCACAATATTTTCGTAGACATTTAAAACAGGTACCAGGTTGTAATTTTGAAACACGAAGCCAATTTTTCGTCTGCGAAATATAGTCAATTCTTCATCTTTTAATGTGAAAATATCTTTACCGTCAATCGTAACGTTTCCACTTGTTGGACGATCAAGTCCACCCAGCATATGGAGAAGGGTAGATTTGCCGCTCCCGGACGTACCGACAATGGCCACAAATTCCCCGCTTTCCACCTCCAGATTCACTCCATCTAGGGCATGAACAGCGGTATCCCCGTTACCATAATACTTCTTCAACTCCTGAGTTTTTAACAGAGTCATTCATTTCTCCTCCATGATAAATAGTCTGTATCACCAATACTTCGCAATACAGACTTTACCATATCAATCTTTCTACAATCTTTCTGAAATCTAACAGTGTCGTAAGAATTACTTGTCTATGGGGAGAAAAATCGAGAAGGTGGAACCACGGCCTCGGCGTGACCATAGTTTGATGTATCCGCCCCCAGCCAAAACAATTTTTCTTGCTAAAAATAGTCCAATCCCGACACCTTCTTGCGAGTTTACAGTTTGTGACCGATAGAAACGCTTGAAAATCTTACTGTGTTCTTCCTCTGCAATTCCAATGCCATTATCAGTAATATCAATTCGGCAGAATAAATCATAAGCACTCACTTTAATGAATATATTCCCGCTAATTTCTGTATATTTGACGGCGTTGTCCAAAATATTATAGATTGCCTCAACCGTCCATTTTAAATCAAAAGAAGCCTGAATTTCTTTACTCTCCATTGTAATCGAAATTCCTTTAGCGTTTGCCTTCGGCATAATTTGTTCCAGTGCAGTAGTTAGTAGCTTCTGAACTGACTCCTGCCTTGACGACAATTTAATAATCCCTGTTTCAAGCCGTGATGTTTTTACTAAGGAATGGATCAGGAAATGAAGCTTTTCGGCTTGTGTGGATAAAGCCTTTACACAAGTGGAACCTTCCGGTGGCAAATCATATTCACTGAGCAGTTGTGAGTAGAGGAGGATGTTAGCAATAGGTGTTTTCGTTTGATGAGAGATATCAGAAATGAGCTCGTTTATTTTATTTTTTTCTGCCAACAAATTTTTCGAGGAAACGGAGCAAATGGAAAGAAATTGCGCAAGCTTGGCCTCTACTGCTGATAAGACGGATTCGTCAAAAACACGCTCTGAAAACTCGCCACTAATTGCAGTTTCAATCATATGATCCATAGTCTTCATTGTTTTATGTACGTTCTTACGATAGAGAAGAATGGTAACCCCGGCTATGAAAAGAGCAGTGATAGCAATTCCAAAACACGCATAATTCAGGGTCGTCATTCATTTCACCGCCCAAGTGTATCCGATACCGTACACAGTCTTAATGTACTGAGGAGAGGAAGGAAGGTCCTCCAGCTTGTCACGTAGCCTTTTTATGGTGACTGACAAGGCATTTTCGCCCACATACTCAGCGCCATCTGTCCAGATGCTGTCTACCAAATGATCACGGGTAAGGATCTTCCCACGATGATCAATTAAGAGGCGAAGCAATTTCTGCTCCGTTTTGCTTAGCTCCACAGGTGTACCCTTTTTAGCAAACGCCATCTTATCAAATGAAAAAGAAAAAGCATCTATCTGAATGGTTTCTGCAAGAATACGCTTGTTCTTTTTTAACTGGACGTCTACTCGTGCCCTTAATACCATCAGACTGAAGGGCTTAGTGATATAGTCATCGGCGCCCAATTCCAAACCAGTTACAATATCTGTTTCCATATCATGTGCAGTTAAAATAATGACCGGTAAAGTTGTTGTTTTACGAATATCGGTTAAAAAATCTAGTCCGTTTCCATCTGGCAAATTTAGATCAAGAATCACTAGGTCAAAAGCAGCGCTTGCCAATTGTTCTTTTGAAGTACTTAGGTCATGTGTTTGCACAAATTCGTTGTTAGGTCCTTTAAGAGCGAGAGTAATGCCATTACTCAAAGCTAAATCATCTTCTACGATTAATATGCGGTTCATCTTTTTCCTCCTATATGCTTTCACAACTAAATATAGCTGGACTCACGGGCTCTCTTTCTAGTTTACTGGATTTTGCTCGTATTTGCTCACTGGTTATCGCACGGCTGTGTTGTCATGCTTAAAACAATTCGAAGAATTTGACAGATACAATATCACTGCTATAATTTATGCTAGTTGATTTTGATAATGATTATCATTATTGGAGGGGAGGATAGGGCCGAAGCTTGGTACGAGTTATTGGACAGGCTTCCTTAGTTAGAGATGAAATTGCGCTATTTAATACTGGCTATTCTGGTACTAGCCTTCGCCTCGGTTTTTATTGGTGTTCATGATGTAACTCCACTTGATTTGTTCCACTTAACCAACGATCAAGCGCAGGTGCTCCTGATTAGCAGATTTCCACGTTTGATCAGCATCATTATCGCAGGGGCGAGTATGAGTATCTGCGGGCTGATCATGCAGCAGCTTACCCGGAATCGGTTTGTATCGCCCACCACCGCAGGGACGATGGATGCGGCACGATTGGGTGTGCTGATGGCTATTATGGTGTTTGGAGCGGCGGAATTCTGGACGAAGATGCTGACGGCTTTCGGATTTGCTCTAGGGGGAACACTGATTTTTATGAAGATACTGGATAAAATCCGTTTCAAGGACCCGGTGTTTATCCCGCTTGTCGGTCTGATGTTTGGGGGCATTTTAAATTCGGTAACGACTTTTTTTGCCTACAAATATAACCTGATTCAGGGCATTTCTTCGTGGATGCAGGGAGATTTTTCTCTCATTATGAGTGGTCGCTACGAGATGCTATATCTTAGTGTTCCTTTGGTTGCGCTGGCGTACATATATGCGAATCGTTTTACAATTGCAGGCATGGGTGAGGATTTTGCGGCCAACTTGGGTGTACATTACAAGCGCACCGTCAATGTCGGGTTAGTGATCGTGGCTTTGGTTTCCTCTGTTGTCATCTTAACGGTGGGGACAATTCCCTTTTTGGGGCTGGTTGTACCTAATCTCGTCAGTATGTATATGGGGGATAATCTGAAAAAAAGCCTGGCCCATACCGCGATCTTGGGCGCCGTCTTTGTGCTGTTTTGCGATATTTTGGGACGGGTGATCATTTATCCGTATGAAATATCTGTAGGGCTTACGGTGGGTGTGATCGGGAGCGCGTTGTTCTTGTATTTGCTGCTGAGGAGAAGGGCTTATGAATCCTAAATTAAAAATCGGAATATTAGCCGCTGCCGCGCTTGTGTTGATTGCTGCTTTTGTGTTTATCGATCTTCCGCACACCTGGCATTACGCGTTGCCGCGACGATTGAAAAAGGTCGCAGCTTTCATTCTGACAGGTGGCTCCATTGCTTTTGCGACCGTTATTTTCCAGACGGTTACGAATAATAAGATTTTGACTCCGGGTATTATCGGGCTGGATTCACTGTATATGCTGATTCAGACGACGATTATTTTTGCATTTGGTTCCGTCCCATTGATTTCGACCAGCAAAGAATTAAACTTTTTGCTGTCAGTGGGGATGATGGTGTTGTTCGCGGGATTGCTATACAAGTTAATTTTCCGCAAGGATGGACGGGGAATTTATGTACTTCTGCTGATTGGTCTGGTGTTCGGGACGCTGTTTAACAGTCTGTCTACCTTTATGGAGGTACTGATTGATCCAAATGAATTTGCGAAAATTCAGGACAAGAGCTTTGCCAGCTTTAGTAATGTAAACACCGAACTGTTATGGCTTTCTGTATTCGTGCTTGTACTTGTATTTGCTTATGCGTGGAGGTTCATTAAGTACTTGGACGTGCTGTCGCTCGGACGGGAGCATGCCATTAATTTAGGCCTCCCTTACAGTTATATCATCAAAAGATTGCTAATTATTGTAGCGATTCTCATCTCCATATCCACGGCACTTGTCGGGCCGATCACGTTTCTCGGATTAATTGTGGCCAATGTGGCTTATCAGGTGATGAAGACCTATCAGCACCGTTATATTATTCCGGCCTCCATCTGTGTTAGTGTCATTGCTTTGGCAGGGTGCCAACTGCTGGCAGAAAGAGTATTCGACTTATCGACAACAGTCAGCGTCATTATTAACTTTATCGGGGGGGTGTACTTCCTGTACCTTTTGCTGCGGGAGAATAAATCATGGTAGAAGTCAAAAACGTAACCAAACGCTACGGAAATAAAAATGTGGTGGAGCAGGTGTCCGTCACTATACCTAAAGGCACCATTACCTCCTTTATTGGACCTAACGGCGCTGGGAAAAGCACCCTGTTGTCGATGATCAGTCGCCTAACAGATAGTGATGAGGGAGAAATCCTCATTGACGGACAGGCCGTGAGTCTGACCAAAAGTGAGGAACTAGCCCGGAAGATATCCATTTTAAAACAGACCAATGATGTCAACATCCGCTTAACCGTGAAGGAGCTGGTCAGCTTCGGCCGTTTTCCGTATTCCAAGGGCAGATTGAACAGCGAGGATCGCAAAATGGTAGAGCAGTCTATGGCCTACATGGGACTGGAGGATATGAAGGACAAACATATTGATTTGCTCAGTGGGGGACAGCGGCAGCGGGCTTTTATTGCGATGATTCTGGCACAGGACACGGAATACATACTACTGGATGAGCCGCTGAACAATTTGGATATGAAGCATTCGGTTCAGATTATGAAGACGCTACGCAATTTAGTGGATGATCTGGGCAAAACGATTCTGGTGGTGCTTCACGACATTAACTTTGCTTCCTGCTATTCGGACCATATTGTCGGGATGAAGAATGGCAGATTGCTAAAGCAAGGAACGGCTGACGAGATGATAGATAGTCAGGTATTAAAAGATTTGTACGATATGGATATTCCGATTCAACAGATCGGTGATCATAAAATTTGTGTGTACTTCACTTAGGGGGAATGTAAAATGAAGAAAAATTTGATGTTTTTAACACTGATGCTTGCACTGGTACTGGTCGTATCGGCCTGTGGCAAAGCGGCTCCGGCAACACAGGAAGCGACTGGCGATGGCTCCTCAACTGCAACAACGGAATCCAAAACTGTATCGGTCAAACACGCGCTGGATGAAAACCCGGTCCAAGTCAAAGTCAATCCGAAGAATGTCGTTGTTTTTGATTTTGGTTCATTGGATACGCTCGATAAGCTGGGCGTAGACGTTGCGGCGGTAGCGCAGCAGGATCTTCCTACGTATTTGAACAAATATAAAGATTCCAAATATGCAAGTGCGGGCACGCTGTTTGAGCCGGATTACGAGAAAATCAGTGATCTCTCTCCTGAACTGATCATCATTGGTGGCAGACAAGCTGATGCATATAAAGAGTTGAGCAAAATTGCACCCACGATTTCGATGGCTGTAGACACCAAGGATTATATCAATTCCTTTAAGAAAAACGTTGAAACGCTGGGGCAAATCTTCGACAAAGAGGAAGCTGCCAAACAAGAACTGGCTGCGATTGATAGCTCCATTAAGGCTGTACATGACAAGGCTGTAGCAAGCAAGGCTAAAGGATTGATCGTACTGACAAATGAAGGAAGCCTGAGTGCATACGGCTCACAATCCCGCTTCGGTATCATTCATGATGCTTTTGGCGTAACTCCTGTAGATCCTGGCATTAAAGTATCGACGCATGGACAAAAGATTTCTTTTGAATATGTACAGCAAAAAAATCCTGATTATATTTTTGTCGTTGACCGTGGGGCTGTGGTGGTCGAGGAAGGCAAGGAACAGGTTACAGGTAAACAAACCATTGAGAATGAACTGGTGAAGAAAACCAATGCATATAAAAACGGTCATATTGTATACCTGGATCCTAACTACTGGTACCTATCAGGTAATGGTCTGGAATCCGTATCTGAAATGATCAAGGAAATAGATGCTGCACTGTAATGCATACATTTACATCATGGGGGACTATGTAGGATGAAAGGTCATGTAGATGAAATTTCATTAGATGGGTATCTTGTGCACGTCTATACACCTCCCGTATCTGTGAATCATAATGAGCTGTATCCTGTGCTGTATGTACAGGATGGCAGCTCTTTATTTCTAAGCGGGTTGGATGAGCTGGAAAGAGGTTTTTCTACGGGAGAGCTGCCCCGTGTAATGCTGGTGGGCATTCAGCCTGTGAATCGGCTGGATGATTATACGCCTTGGGAGGCAGCTGCTTTAGTAGAGGGAAGACCTGCTTTTGGCGGTGGCGGAGATGCCTATCTGGCGTTTGTGGTTACAAAAGTAATGCCATATGTCGAGGCAAAATATCCAGTGCAAACTGGGCTGGAGCATACAGGGCTGATCGGTGCTTCGTTGGGTGGACTGATTTCCATGTATGCGGCCTTCCAGTATAAGCATATATTTGGACGCATTGGTTCGATCTCGGGCTCATATTGGTTTCCCGGTATGATCGATTATATGCAATCTGCATCATTTGCCACTGTAATGGCTGGGACACACCGGATATACATCTCTGTCGGGACCTGTGAAGGGGAAGGGAAGACGAATGTACAAAAAGATATGGTTCCGCTGACGCTCCAGGTGTGTGATGTCCTGCTTGCCCATGGTTTGACGGAGCATGAGGTACGGCTGGTAAAGGATGAGGGAGCAGTGCATAACATAAACCACTTCCGGCAACAATTTCCCAAAGCTGTCGCGTGGTTGCTTGGATAAAGCTTTTTATGTTGGTTCTAAATAATAATAAACGCCAAAGGACAGGAGTGACGAAATCTCCAATACTTTGGCGTTTATTTTATACAATCCACAGGTGGTGGATTTTAACGTACCTGAATTTCCAGGGGCTCTGGAAATGCTCGAGAATGTCCTCCATAATCAATGATTTCAAAAGTAAGCGGCTGCGGATACTGCTCATGGTTGGAGATTACGAATCCATCCAGGCCCGTACCTGCTTCAGCCAGCATGTGTCTTTGTCCCTTGCCGTCGGTGAACGAATTCGCCATTCGAAAATAGGTACCGCCTGAGGTTTCTGTAAACTGATATCTTAAATACAGACGAAGCCGCTGATGTGTAGGATTATCAATATATTTGTCAAGTTTAATGCGTTCATCAGGAGATTTAACGAAAGTTTTGGTTATCGTATTAATGGTAATCGGTGTATTTTTATCAGGCTTCAATGTTAGTTCGCAGATATTAAGCCAAAGCTCTTTATGCTCTGAGAAAAAGCTGCTTGTAAAGTAATAGGTTTGTCCTTGCTTGGTTGTAATCCTGCGATCGTATTTCAGCAAGTCATCATAGGTTAAACGGGTAGAACGGCTAACTTTGTTGGAAACCAGATTCATAAAAAGATCCGTGTTTACAATCTCTCGTCCTCCTGTAGGTTTAAAACGGATTTCCACATCCGTTCTTAACGGTGTCCTGGTGAGCTGTCGAAGCTCGATGTGCTGGTCTTCAATGGCAACGTCCCGGTTGAGGTCCTTTACTTCGCGCAGTGCAGCATCCGGCCCTCGCTTCAAAGTCAAGGGAATGCTGAATTGCTCTGCCTTGGGCTTTACAGACGAACCTTGCCGGGCCTGAGCCTGCCAGACTGCGGATAAGGTCAGAGCGTCGGGAATTTGCCCCGGCCCTTCAAAATCAAAGACCATGACGTTGGAGACAACGGTCTGATCAGGACGAGCTTTGCTGCGGGTATCCCAAGTAAAGGAACCATCTAACGGCTTGCCATCCGAACCAAGCAGCCGTGGTTTGACATTGCTTTGCAGCTGCAAGGGGGATTTGGAGCCTTTATTTTCAGCCGTATATAAAATAATAATCCGCTGGCTATCCGCAGCCATTCCATCAATGGTTACCTTATAATCTCCGGATATAAAGCTTTGTTCTACTGGCCAATAGATATCATGTGCTGCTGCTTGCTGAAGCGCGAGTGTAAAGTTGTCCTGCTCACCGAAAAGACGACTTACATAAGTCGGGATTTCATGGTGTCGTTGCACCGGCTTTGTCGCCGTTTGCGGTGTCAGCCAATGCCGGGTTCCCCAGATTCCGCCCCCGATACACAAGGCGAGCAGAACAACGGCTATGATTTTTAGCCTGCCTGCAGGTATGGACCAAAATCCTGTGCCCCGAAGGGGTTTATCTCTATTGGCCCGCTGTATACCACGCCGCATAGCCAGATTCATCGCTTCGGCAGACACTTGTTGGGCAGCTTGTTTGGCCTCCTGTACCTGCTGCTTGAACCACAACTCCTCTTGATCAGCCATGCTGTATTTCACCTCCATGATGGATTTTGTGCCGCAGCTGCTTCAGCCCTTGATGCAGCCAGGTCTTGATGGTTCCTTCTGATCTGCCAAGTATCTTCGCAATTTCGGGTACGGTCATGTCATCGTAATATCTCAGCAGGAGGGCTTGCCGATATTTGGGTTTAAGGCGGCTCAGGGCTTGCTGCATGTCCAGCTTGCTGTCACTTACCATTTCGGAAACCCCTTCCGTGACAAGAACAGGAATCTGGGAACGGCGCCGTTTTTGTCGCTTGAGTTCTTCCATACAGCAGTTCATCAGAATACGGATGATCCATGGAATCAGCGCCGCGGGATCCCTCAATTTGCTGCATTGGGACCATGCACGGTAAGTGGCTTCTTGAAGCATATCCAGTGCATCTGCTTCATTACGCAGGTAGCTGTATGCAATGCCGTAGAGTCGTCGGTTGTGTCTGGTGATCAAGGTGAAAAATGCATCCTCATCCCCTTGGCAGGCGGACTCTGCAAGTTCTTTGTCTTCCATGCGGACCTCCCTTTTTTATCTGCCATGTCCGGCCGGTTCATGGGCATCTATAGATAAGGATGGATTGAAGAGCCCAAAACGTTTTATTTTTTTACTGGATGAATTTACCTCCGTACTAATGAGCCGGTTCAAGTTTGGTTTGGGCCGCTTGAATACGTATAATAAAGAAATATCCAATATCTGATGTTACATAATAACGAACGTAAGGGGGAGACAACCATGAAAAAAAACCGCCTGGGATCTTCGGATTTGCTGGTAGGTGAGATTGGCCTGGGATGTATGTCGATCGGTACGGAGGAGCAGCAAGCCGTTTACTTGATTCATGAAGCATTAGACAGAGGCGTAAATCTGTTGGATACGGCCGATTTGTACCAGCATGGACGCAATGAAGAAATTGTGGGGGCAGCCATCCGTGGACGGCGGCAGGATGTTATCCTGGCGACCAAGGTCGGCAATCGGCGTATACCGGGACAGGAGGGCTGGGGATGGGACCCGTCCAAGAAATATATCCTGTCCGCCGTGAAAGAGAGTCTGCGCCGCCTGGGAACGGACTATATCGACCTGTATCAGCTGCACGGAGGGACGATTGACGATCCGATCGATGAAACCATTGAGGCTTTCGAGCAACTGCAGCAGGAGGGTGTCATCCGCTACTATGGTATTTCCTCCATTCGCCCGCATGTTATCCGTGAATATGTGGAACGCTCGAATATCGTTAGTGTTATGAATCAGTATAGTTTACTAGACCGGCGTGCAGAGGAGGAAGTATTGTCTTTGCTGCAGGAGCGGGGAATTAGCGTGATTGCACGTGGACCCGTGGCAAGCGGTGTATTGGCTGACAAGGGGGAAGAAAAGGCAGCGAAGGGATACCTAGACTACGAAGAAGCGGAGCTACTGGACATGCGCAAGCAATTAAAGGCATTTGCAGGACCGGAGCGTAGTATGGAGCAGACAGCAATCCGTTATAGCCTGTCTCATCCGGCTGTCGCGGCTGTGATCCCGGGTGCAAGCTCTTTGGGGCAATTGGAGCATAATATTTCTGCAGCAGATATTGCACCGCTAACTGAGCACGAGCGAGAGACGCTACAGCAAATCTGCCGAGCCAATCGTTATGACGCGCAATACCGCTGACTCGAGCCATAATAGGATAAATGAAGTATACGCTCGAACATGTACTCATCCCAGTTGCAATATATACAAGAATCATTACAATATAGGAATAAGCCTGATTTATCATTCATATGTGAATGTGAAGATATTATCAATTCACTCTAGGAGGGACCAACGAATGGAACGCATCGAATCTGAGCAGCAATATCAGGATTTAATTAACGGTGACGGTCTAACCGTCGTGAAATTTGATACCAGCTGGTGTCCAGATTGCAAGACGCTGGATAAATTTATGGACGGCATTATGAAGGAGAACGCGGATAAGCGTTTCTTTGCGCTGGATGCCGAGAAGTTCCAGCCGATTGCTGAACAAAATCAAGTACGTGGCATTCCGAGCCTGCTCGTGTTCCGTAATGGCGAGAAAATTGCTCATTTGCACAGCAAATACGCCAAAACGCCAGCTCAAGTTTCGGAATATCTGACTACGCTGGAATCCAAACAGTAATTAGTTCGCATGGTAGATCTAGATCAGGATGATCTACCCAAGCAGCGAAATAGCAAAAGGGATATCCAAGGCTGACCTTAAGGCCACTTGGATATCCCTTTTTGGTTGTAGGATACCAAACAATGATTACAAAATAATGAAAAAGAACACAGCTGCCAGCACGAAACGGTAGATGGCAAACGTAGTCAAGCTCAAGCGCTTGAGCAGACCGAGGAACGTTTTGATTGCCAGCATACCAACGATAAATGCAGTAATAAAGCCGGCTGCGAACACCGGGAAATCACTCATAGACAGATGATCCATACTTTTAATCATATCAATCCCCGATGCACCCAGCATGACCGGAACAGATACGAGGAATGTAAATTCTGCGGCTGCCGTATGGCTTACACGTGCGAATAGGCCCCCAGACATAGTTGAGCCTGAACGAGAGAAGCCTGGCCACAGAGCTAGGACTTGGAACACACCGATGGTAAAGGCTTGTTTGTACGTGATCTCATCCAACGTATGTGATCTAATAGGCGGATGGAATTTTTCAGCCGCGATCATGAGCAAGCCCCCGATGACCAAACTGTATAAAACCGTTTCAGGACCAAACAAGTATTGCTTGATTACATCACGGAACAGTACACCAATTAATCCCGCAGGGATCATGGCTAAAATAATATGTAACAGGTTTAGACGTGGCTGGGATGAGATTTTGCGTCTGAAATCAAACAGGCTGAGGAATCTGCGCCAGTATAATACAACGACCGCCATTACAGCACCTAATTGTACGATAACCTCAAATGTTTTGACCGTATCATTCTCGGTGTTCAACCCTAGAAGATCAGCCGTAAGGATCATGTGACCCGTCGAAGAGACCGGCAAAAACTCTGTCAGCCCTTCAATAATTCCCATAATAATAGATGATAAAATATCCAATTTACTAGCTCCTCCTTACACGCATGTAGGGCAAACAACCTAAGTCGTTTGCCCTAAAAATATGTCATTTCAGTAGGAGTGAACGCAAGTGCCAAGTGCAGTATGCTGGTCGCTCAGATCACAAAGGTTCACTCCTGGGAAGAAGTGTCCGATTCCGACTCCATTTCCGAGGTCGGGGATTTGTGGTGTAAAATAATTTCCACCCGACGAATACGATTTTTACCCATTTCACGAATGATAAATTTCACATCATCTTCTATGAATTCCTTGCCCTGTCTCGGTTCCGGAACCCGGCTATACACCCACCCTCCGACAGTATCCACGTCTTCATCGTCCAATGCCAAGCCCGTCAGATCACTCAGATCGGAAAGCATCACTTTACCATCCATCAAATAACTGTTCTCCGTCAGTTTCTCGATTTCCTTCCGTTCATCCTTATCAAATTCGTCCCGGATTTCGCCGACAATCTCCTCCAAAATGTCCTCAATGGTAATCAAACCAGAGGTTCCACCATATTCATCGACCAGGAGAGCGATATGAACCTGCTCCTTCTGCATACGTTTCAGCAGCGTGTTGACGGGGATAACTTCCGGAACGGTCAAGATCGGTTGAATCAGGCTATCGAAAACAAGCTCGGGATTGCGATCATACTCAAGGAATAGCTGCTTGGTATTAATCATACCAATGATCTGATCCTTGCTGTCTGTCGCTACCGGAAAACGGGTATACTGTTCTTCGTGAATAGTCTGCATGTTTTCTTTGAGCGAGCGATTCGTAAACAAGCATACCATATCTGTACGTGGCACCATAATTTCTTTGGCAACGGTCTCGTCAAAAGCGAAGATACGATTCACGTAGCCATATTCGGTGTTATTGATCTTACCACTTTCCACGCTTTCGGACAAAATGATCTGAATTTCTTCCTGAGAGTGCGCTTCTTCATGCTCACTAGCCGGTTGGAGACCAAACAGACGAACCAGGCGATTGGCCGAGCCGTTAAGGAGCCAGATAAACGGATACATAATCCGGTTAAACCACACGATGACTGGAGAGGTTAACAAGCTGACAGCTTCCGCTTTGCGGATCGCCAATGTTTTGGGAGCTAGTTCGCCGATCACCACGTGCAGGTAAGTTACAATGACAAATGAAATAATAAAGGCCAGGATATGTGAAAACTCCCCATTGATGTTGAGCTGTTGAAAGAGAGGCTCCAGCAGTTTGACTACAGTCGGTTCACCGAGCCAACCGAGTCCTAACGCTGTAATCGTAATACCAAGCTGACAGGCGGACAGGTAGCCGTCCAGATTATTGACGACTTTTTGTAGCGCCAGTGCGTTTTTACGGTTCTCCACGACCAGCTGATCTACCCGGCTGGAACGGATTTTAATAATCGCAAACTCGGTAGCCACGAAGAAAGCACTAAATAAAATCAACATCGCAAACAAAAATAGACTGACACCTATACCCATATAATTTTCACTCATCCCTTTTTCGTTCAATTTTTTAAGAAACTCTATTTTGAGTTCACTTGAACTTATTTTAAGAACTTAAAAGAAAATATACAAGGTTCATATGGAATCGTAGCAGGTCACCTACCTCTAATTTACACGAAAAATAAGGCATAATAGAACCCGCACGGCTCATTGCTTCACTTTACAAGCCTAGTTTAAGGGCGTATGATGAGTTCGAATGAACTTGAAATGTAACAAAGGGAGGAAAGCAGATGGAGTCTTTTACCCTCACTCGCCGTGATATGGCCCATTTGCTGCTGGCCATGGAAGGTCGCAGCGATTTGCAGCCTTTGGCTGTTCTCCAAGACGCTTGGAGGCGCACTCATAGCCATCTTGCCCGTTCCGGTAGCACCATGCCGACATTTCTATATACCGAAGTGACGCCTGTGCTGGATAAAATCATTAAGGGCAAGCACAGCGCAGCCTTTTCGCTGCAGGAAATTGTTTCTCTAGGCCAACTGGTGGAATATAGTCATGTCTCACTCGCCTCTATGCAAAATTGGGTCAAACGTGATTTTAAGGAGTTTCTCGGCGCTCCGAAGATCGGCAAAAAATACTCAGTCAACCAGGCAGCCATATTGCTTATCGTGGAGGATTTAAAATCATGTCTTGATTTTGAATCCATCCGTCAGCTATTTCATATCCTGTTCCAACAGCCTGAAGATGATACGGATGATCTGATTCAGCCGGTCGATTTGTACGCTGCATATTCAACGTTATTTGAAGAACTGGATGCGAACGGAGACCAACTGCTTGATGTGACAGGAGCAGGGTATGCCAAAGACAACGGAAATTCTGCTACAGGACAGAAGCGGCAGGAAGCTGCGACAGAAGAACTGCTGGTACAGGCTGCAGATCAATATACTTGTCGTTTACAGCACTTGACCCCCAACCAGTGTGAAGCAGTGCGTAATACTTTGCTGGTAGCAGCGGTATCGGTGCAAAATAGTTATTTTTTGTCGATGGCACGTCGGTATGTGAATGCGACATTATTTTTGGATTTTCAAGGGTAGATCAGGATTGGCGTAAGAAGCCGATCCTATTTTTTTTGCTCTTTTTTGAGGATTGTCTACCCTTTTGGAGACTGAAAAAGTATACAAAAGAGGTATATACACTCAAACGCTGTCAAAGATACAATAAACATATATAATCCAGCAATTGGAAAAACTTTGAATATCTCTTCCAAAGCATCTGGATACACACACAGGAGGTAATGGCATGTCCGATGTCTCCATCATCATTTGTACCCGCAACCGGATCGAAGACCTGACACGCTGTATACAATCTATTGCTGCACAGCAGCAATTGGAGCATACAGCTGTAGAACTGCTGATTGTTGATGACGGCGATATTTCCGACCAACAGATTGAACAGTACCGTCACATGGTATCCGGATTGCCTCAAGGTGTTCTCAAATATTATAAAAAAAGTCGTCCCGGCGTTTGGTTATCCCGCTATGAGGCCTTGTCTCTCGTACGGTATGATATTGTGCTGTATTTTGACGATGATGCCGAACTGGACGATAAACTCTATATCCGGCGCTTGCTCGATACCTACGAACAGGATGAAACGATTGTAGGTGTTGGAGGGATTGCAAAGGGACTACATTCAAGCCGGGCAGGAAAGCTGCTTGGCGTTTTGACTTTTCAGATGTCTTCTTCCCTTGGCAAGCTCTCACCCAGTAGTCTGGCAGGTTCTTTGCTGCGTTGGAGCGAAGCAACTGAGACTTTTGACACTGAATTTTTCCATGGCTGCAATATGTCATTTCGGAGGGATGCGCTTCGGGACATGAAGCCGTATCCGTGGATGACCAGCTATGCGGTGGCTGACGACTTGTACATGTGCCAGTTAGCGAGCCGTTACGGCAAACTGGTGATTAATCCTGACTTAAAAATCATCCATCATGAATCTCCAAGCTCGCGCGATAAGGCGGGCAAAGTAGCCAAGGCGACAGCAATTAACCACTATTATTTTCTTGCCCTGAAAAAGGCGGGATTTATCCAGTATGGAGCTCTTTTATGGACCTTAACCTACTTGATGCTCAAAGAAACGCTGCGCCGTAATTTTAACGCAGCAGATGGATACAAGCAGGGGGTGTTGTTCATTCTGAACCCGCGTAAGCAAAAATATAACGAATATTTAGGCCCGGCGGTTCAGTAATCTGCTTTATACACATTGACAGGATAAAGGGGGAGTATGATGTTAAGCTTGTCCATTGCTCTGTGCACCCGCAATCGGGTTGACGATCTGACCCGATGCATCAATTCAATTGCCATGGGGGGAGCACCAGAGGCATGTGAAACCGAGCTGTGGATTATTGATGACGGAAAACTGCCAAAGCATGTGCTGGAACGTTATGAGCGTCAGTTGGGCAGAGCGGGAATTGCCTACCGATATCATCGTAAGGAGCAACCCGGACTATGGTTATCACGTGTAAAGACGGTGGAGCTTGCCCAAGGTGACATCATTTTGTTCCTTGACGATGATGTTGAGCTGCCAAGCAACTACTTGAATGAGTTAATGCGCACCTATGAGGCGTATCCGCAAGCAGCTGGTGTTGGCGGCATAGCAAAGGGAATGAGTAACAGTTTCATGGGTACGATTCGCTGCTTGCTTTCGTTCCAGCAATCCTTGTCCAAAGGAAGATTGTCCCTCAGCGGTCAGTCCGGCTCGATGTACAACTGGCATAAGGCCAAGAAGACGTTTAAGACCCAGTTTTTTCATGGTTGTAATATGTCATTTCGCCGTGATGCGATTCTAAGTCTGGAGCCGGTACCTTGGTTGCAAAGCTATAGCGTCGGCGAGGATTTATTACTTTCCCGTATCGCCATGAAAAGCGGTCCATTGTATATTAATCCGGCGCTTACGCTGCTTCATCACGAATCGCCGTCCTCGCGCGACAATATGGAACAGGTTACTTATATGCGGGTGATGAATCATATTCATCTACTACGTGACGAGGGGGCTGGGCCGATCGGTTATGCAGCACTATATTGGACGACGTTGTATCAGATTTTGAGGGAAAGACCCAAAAAAAACCATAAAGCCATTCAAGGCTATAGAAGAGCACTGAAAGAGATTTTCTCAAGTACGAAGGAGCCTGTTAGCGGAGGACAGTTGTCTGAGCGCAATACCAAAAAAACGGTGGGCTGATGGAGGTGCGTCAAAAGACGCGATGTGAGCATAGAGACGAGAGGCTTAATAAGGAACAGGAGTTGGACGTAACATGAGCACATGGACAGCAGCAAGGAAAGTATTCACGGGTGACAGTCTCGCCAAAACGATCATGCGCACAAGCTTTAATAATTTTTTTGTGCTAATCGTCACGACCCTGACTTCCATCCTGACCGCACGTATGCTCGGAGTAGAGGGGAAAGGTGAACTGGCGGCTGTTCTGTTCTGGCCTACGCTGATCGGCAGTGTATTGAGCTTCGGCTTGCCAACATCGTTAATTTATAACCTCAAGAAGAAAACAGGCACGACGGAAGAACTGCTGGCGTTGTCGCTCTGGATTCAGTTGCCTGCCAGTCTGTTGGCGGGAGCGGTGGCCTGGATATGTATGCCGTTGTGGCTGAATGGCTATGGTGCAGACATCATCCAACTGTCGCAGATTTATTGTGCGGCAGCAGTACCGCTAGCGGTGCTTACAGCACTCACGACGGCATTATCGCAAGGACTGGATCGATTTAGCGTATATAATGGCCTGTTGTTTTACTATCCGTTACTGAATTTCATCGGTCTAGTGACCCTGTGGCTGATGGGCTTACTCAATGTGCAATTGGCGGGGGCAGTGAATTTTGCTGCGAGTTTCCTTGCGCTCATGTGGGCGTTCCTCCGTTTACGCAAGCATATGAATTTGCGCGCATTTCGTCCGTTGACCAGCCGCCAAGTGCTGCGCCCTTATTATAGCTATGGAGCGCGGGTGTATGGGATGGAGTTGATGGGGACGCTGTCCACACAAACGGACAAAATCGTCATTGTGGCGCTGCTGTCACCCAAAGCGTTCGGTCTGTACTCTGTTGTCTACGCCTTGTCCCGTGTGTTCAATGTGGTGCAAAATGCCGTCACTAATGTAACCTTCCCGAAGGTGACAGGGATGGAACACAGCAAAATTGTCGAAACGGTGGGTCGTGCTTTTCGCATCTCTATGGCTGCGATGCTAATCGTCATTGTACCGGCTCTCTTCATTGGACGATACATGTTGGGATTGCTGTACGGTCCCGCTTTTCTGGAAGCGTCGCTAACGTTCTACCTGCTGTCACTGGAATGTATCATTGGTGGTGGCTCATGGATTTTGGCTTCGGCCTTTAACGCACTCGGTCGTCCGGGACTGGTACTGTTCCGGCAAATTGTAGCCTATGCGATCACCGTCGGTCTGTTTTTTATTTGTACACCGATCTTCGGTCTGGACGGCATTGCTATTGCTTTGCTTGTAGGTGCTTGTGTACGGTTGGCGTTCTCGCTGTTCTCGTTCCCCATGTTTTTCAATGTTCCGCTATCCCGGATCATTTTTGATAAAAGTGATATTACATTTGTCTTGCAGACTATACAAAAGAAGCGCAGGAAGGGAGAACTGAAAGATGCCGAATTCGCATCCCATGGCTAAACTGAAAAATAAGCTGAGCGTCATTCTCGACGTAGTCCCTCAAGGTTCGAACATTATTTATGTCGATTATCCCGTCTATAATAACGGTGGAGACGTACTGATCATGAAAGGCACCGAAGCGTTCTTTAGGGATAATGGCATTCGTGTCCGTGCCCGTTATAGCGCCATGGATATTCCCGATCAGCTTCATATTCCGGGCGACTGGATTATCGTGTGCCACGGCGGGGGCAACTTTGGTGACTTATATGCAAATCACCAAAATTTGCGGGAACGCATCGTTCGTGATTTTCCTAACCACCGAATTGTAATCATGCCGCAGACGATCCACTTCCAGTCTGAACAAAAGGCTAATGAGGTGGCGGCTCTGTTTAATGCCCACCCGGATCTACATATGTTTGTGCGGGATACACGCTCTTATCAGTGGGCTAAGGATAAACTGAACCAGTGCAGCATCACATTATGTCCTGATATGGCGCACCAGCTGTGGCCATTGAAGCCGACTACGGAAACCGTGAAGGACGTATTGTACTTCCTGCGTACAGATATTGAAACGGTAGGAGGACAAAAGAAATTCGATGACGAGGCTGATGCCTCTCACCGTCTGGACTGGGATACTTTATTCACTCCACTGGAAGTGAAGGGGATCGTCTATTTCCAAAAGTTTTACCGTCTGAATAAGAAAATCGGCGGCCCGTTGCCTACGCGTACATTCTGGTACAAGTACACCGACCATCTTATGAACAAGGCGGTTACGCTGTTCAGCTCTTACCGCGAGGTTCGCACTTCACGGCTGCATGGTCATATTCTGGCCTGCCTGCTTGATATGCCGCATGTTGTCATTGACAATTCTTACGGCAAGAATTCGCAATATTATAATACCTGGACACAGCCGAATCCGAAGGCAAAGCTGTTCAGTGAAACACCTGAAGCATTAGAGCAGCCGTCTTAATCGTAAGAAAAGCTAGTTAAAGACCTCCTGAACACTTCATTGGTTTAGGAGGTTTTTGGTTCAGTACTACAAAGAGCATAAGTATAATTTAATTAGATAAACAATTAACGCAATGAATATTTTAATGACTTAATCTATAAGAGAGGATATTTTCGCTCTATTTTGACAATTCATTTCATGAATAGATATAATTTATGGGATAAAACTTGCAGAAAAGCGCGGAATTCTCCAGCTTTTGCTGTACATCACATGATCGTATATTTATTTAAATGAATCGAGGCTGACGAATGAGCAATCAATCGATGGACATGCTTCTCACGAAGGATATCGTGCGTGAAGGGGAACCGATTTTGCGCAAAAAGGTTGATCCGGTATGTCTGCCGCTGTCTGAAGAGGATCTTCAACAGATGCAATGGATGCTGGATTATCTGAAAAATAGCCAAAATGAAGAGCTGGCCACCCGCTATGAGCTGCGCCCGGGTGTAGGACTATCCGCCAACCAGGTTGGGTTAAATAAAAGAATGTGTGCTATTTATTATGAGGACGGAGACCAAACGGTAGAATACGCCCTGTTTAATCCGAAGCTGGTCAGCCACTCTACATCCATGATTTACTTGGAACAGGGGGAGGGATGCTTGTCTGTAGATCGGTATATACCCGGATATGTACCGCGTTACGAGAAGATTCGCATCAAGGCCAATTTGCCGGACGGGACTCAGGAGTTGTTAACGTTTAAGGGTTATGCAGCGATTGTTGTACAGCATGAAATGGACCATCTGGATGGCATTATGTTCTATGACCGTATCAACCCGGAAGATCCGCATAAGCTGCCACAGGGAGTGCATATCGAACCTTTTGTACGTAAATAGTTCGTGATTCGTAAAGTGTGGTGACTCCGTTCACCACCTTTTTATTTTGCAAGAAAATATGGATATAAATGTTGTGAAGCTTTAAACTGAAAACATGTAAGCGCTTATTTCGTGGGAGGGATGGCATGTATCGTGGAGTACGGCATCTGATGAATAATATGCGTATGCGGAATAAGCTGCTCTTCTCCTACGTACTGATTGTCATGATCCCAGTGCTGGTGGTGGGCGGCTGCGTTACTTTTTATTTGCGAGAGCAGGCACTGGACAGTGCGATTGCCCAGACGGTAAATAATGTGGAAAAGATTAAGAGCCAGACAGCAAATTTACTACGTGTGCCAACAGATATTTCAAATGGGCTGATGTTCGATAAAAGACTAAAGGAGATGGCGAACCGTCGTTATCCCGGCATGGTGGAGCTCATGAATGCGTACCATCAATACAAGGATTTTAATGAGTACACCCAGCAATATAGAGAGGTTGCTACTATCCGGTTCTATTCGTACAATCTGACGTTGGTCAACAATCTGGAGTTTATTCCTGTGGACTCTAACATTGAGCGTCAGCCATGGTTCCAGGAGGCTTTGAAGGGGACGGCGATTAACTGGTTTTACATTCAGGATAAGGAGGATACCCCAGTTAATCGCCTCAGCCTGGTACGGCAAATTCCTTTTCCCGAATACAATTCCAAGGGAGTTCTGATGATTGCACTGAGTCAGACCGAGTTGAATCATATGCTAAGCAAGGAGCCCTTTGAAACATTGATTGCGGATCGTAACGGGATTGTGGTCGCAGCTACCCATCCACAGTCGGTAGGTCAGACGTTGACCGATTTACATTTAGGCTTTGATGTCCAGCGTGCAGGTAAGGGGATATATGAAGCAAAAATCAACGGAACGCCCTCGAACATTATTGTGGATGAGCTGCTGCCAACCTCAAGTGTGAGCGGATTGACAATTATTTCGGTGTTTTCAACGGAACATATTGTGCAGGGGGCGAACCGGGTCAGCCTGATTGGTGCATTATGTGTACTAGCGGTACTCATCATGGCGCTGATTCTGATTACCATCATTTCCTGGCTTATTACCAAACGGCTCCAGCGGTTGAGCTATGAGCTGGGTCAGGTAGCGGCGGGTGATTTTCATGTAGTATCCAGTGTGGAGGGAAGGGACGAGATCGGTGATTTATCCCGCCGTTTCAACTACATGGTAAGTAGTATCCGCCAGCTTATGGCACAGGTCTATGAGACGAGTGAGCATAACAACAAGCTTGAATTGGCACAAAAGGATATCAAGCTAAAAATGATGGCAAGCCAAATTAATCCGCATTTTCTGTTTAACGCGTTAGAATCCATTCGAATGAAAGCACATTTGAATGGGGAAGCGGAGATTGCAACGACGGTCCGTTTGCTTGGCAGGCTGATGCGCAGGAATCTGGAGATTGGCAGTGGTAAAACAACCGTATTACAGGAACTGGATATGGTGCGATCCTATTTGCAAATTCAGCAGTTCAGGTTTGGGAATCGTTTGGTCTATGAAGTGAATTTGGAAGAAAGCACGAAGGACATGTCGATTCCTCCCTTAATCATACAACCGCTAGTGGAAAATGCAGTTATTCATGGCCTAGAAAATAAGGAAGAGCCAGTTACCGTGAAGGTAGATATCACAATAGAACAAAGAGAACTGCACATTAAAGTGGCTGATGATGGAATTGGCATGAAGGAAGAACAACTGACCCGTCTGTTGGCTCGGATCACGGGTACGGAGGAGCCGGAAGGGAGCAGTATTGGTCTGCGTAATGTTCATCAACGTCTGACATTGATGTATGGTGAACGTTATGGTCTGCATATTGAAAGCGCATTACAGGTAGGAACAACCGTATACTTTTCCATACCAAGGGAGGAAGCGTCGAATGTATAAAGCGATGATTGTAGATGATGAGCCTGCGATTCGTGAAGGACTGTCTTCCATTATTGACTGGGGGGATTGTGGCTTTCGCATCGTCGATACGGCAGAGAACGGACGCGAGGCTCTGGAAAAGTTCGGAGAGCATCGACCGGAACTGGTCATTGTAGATATTCGTATGCCTGGGATGAGTGGATTGGAGGTTATACAAAGCATACGCCAAATGAATGGGGAGCCGTTTCACTTTCTCATTTTAAGCGGATATGCAGACTTTAATTATGCTAGGCAAGCCATGGGATTCGGGGTGGATGGTTATCTGTTGAAGCCGGTTGATGAGGAAGAAATGACGTTAGAGCTGAAACGAGTACGACAAAGCATTGAGAATGAAAAGGGAGATGGAAAGTGGGGGAGTCCATCTTCGCATGAGCGCGATTGGATTGAAGCACTGTTGTTTCCGGTTCATTCAGAGCACCCTCGGGATGCTGTAGAACCCAGCCATCGTGCATCCAAGCAAGCTGATCACCAAAGCGACGCTGGAAAGCATGGACAACAGCCAGCGTTACCAGCATTGGACTGGAGTAGCTATCAGGTGATTCTGCTGGATTTGCGTATACCTGACTGGGATCGGCAAGCCCGGCAGTTGGCAGCAAAGCAGCGGCTAGCGGAATTGTGTCGTGATCAGGATAGAGGCATTGTGTTTGAGGCTGGAATATATACGGGCCTATTGCTTCCCGCCATGTTAAAAACGGAGCAAGATGCTGTTCAGTTGCTGGCTACATGGCGACAGGAACTAAAGCCTTGGGTAAATGAAATCTATGGGGCTGCTGGCGCTCCGGTAGACATTCTTAGCGATATCCCCAGATCTTTTGAACAAGCGTTACGATTATTGGAGCGTACGTTTTTGTTCCGGGCAGAAAGAGTCATGCTTCCCGGAGACCTACGTGAATGGGAGACAGTCCATGCTGAAATGGATGAAGCGTCTGATAGAGCCTCGGATGACCCCATGCGTTATGCAGAAAAGCTGTACTATGCGCTGGATATGGCTAATGGTAAAGCGGCGACCCGTGTCATTAAGGACATGGAAGTCCAATTTCCACAGATTTATCGTACAGAATCTGCAATCAAGGCGGCATTCGCTCAGACATTCACACTGGCACTGAACAAGTATGCAGCTGGACAAGAACACAGCCGGACCGTGCTGGAGGAGCACTCTAACCTGATTACCAATGTATATGCTTATTCAACATTGGGCGAGCTGGTGGATCACTCGCTCGAGCATGTGTTGCAGTGGATTGGCCAGACTGATACGGGTGGCAAGGAGATCATCATGAAGCAAATGATTGACTTTATACATGGTCATTATGATGAAAATTTGCGACTGGAGTTACTGGCGGATATGTTCAATTACAATAGTGGGTATTTGGGCAAACTGTTCAAAAGTCATACAGGCGAGGCCTTTAATGCCTACCTGGATAAGGTAAGGATTGAGCGAGCAAGGGAATTGCTTGCACAGGGGATTAAGGTGCACCAAGTGGCGGGCCGCGTGGGATATGCGAATGCAGATTATTTTCATAGTAAATTTAAAAAATATGTCGGTATGTCACCTTCCTCCTATCGTAATCAGACCCAAAAAAACGGAGGAACAGATGGCTTTTGATCGATTTCCTAGGTTTAACGTTATGAAGTCTCTCTTGCAGATGTCGGAGGTATGTCCTTCGAATGAAGAGAGGCTTTTTTTATATGTTGAAAAAGGACGGATCAATAGAAAATGTCACATTCATTATGGATTTTAGGGCATTTTCATAAAAACGCCATCGTTATGACACAACTTTGACACGATGTTCACATTTTTGATTCTATTTCATTTAAATTTATTCTATATAATGGGGATAATCTGAAGCCCGGTTATGGCAACCATGGCAAGTTAGCTGAGTGGGTCATTTCCTAAGAAAGTGACGGTTTCATATGTAAGAGTGTGAATATAATCACAAATACAAAAGACTTCAGATCACAAACATTAAATCATTGTTAAGGGAAGTACAGGGGAGGAGCAGCATCATGGACGTATTGGATTTGGCACGGTTGCAGTTTGCAACCACTACGATTCTTCATTTTGTTTATGTGCCGATCTCCATTGGATTGTCATTGTTGGTGGCAATTATGGAGACTATGTATGTTATCAAGAAAAAGGATTTGTACAAAAAAATGGCTCAATTCTGGGGGACATTTCTGCTGATTAACTTTGCGCTAGGGGTAGTCACCGGGATTTTGCAGGAGTTCCAGTTCGGAATGAATTGGTCGGACTTTTCCCGTTTTGTCGGTGATGTATTTGGTACGCCGCTAGCCATTGAAGCATTGCTTGCATTTTTCCTGGAATCGACCTTTATCGGTCTATGGGTGTTCGGCTGGGAAAGATTATCCAAAACTGTCCATTTAATTTGCATGTGGCTAGTAGCGATCGGTACGATGCTCTCGGCTTTGTGGATTTTGGCTGCCAATTCATTCATGCAACGTCCCGTAGGATATGGGGTTGTAAATGGCCGGGCAGAAATGCAGGATTTTGCTGCCTTGTTAACGAACGAGCAGCTTTTGTGGGAGTATCCTCACACCATTTTTGCTGCCATTGCAACCGGCGCTTTTCTCGTAGCAGGTATTAGTGCTTGGAAGCTAATGCATAAAAAGAATATGGACTTTTTTAAACCTTCTTTTAAATTGAGCATTATTGTTGCATTAATCTGTGCCATTGCTATTCCTTTGTTTGGTCATGGACAGGCTCAATATTTGATCAAAACACAGCCCATGAAGATGGCAGCCAGTGAAGCTCTGTGGGGAGACAGCGGCGATCCGGCGCCTTGGACGGTTATTGCAAATATTGATCCTGATAAGCAGGAAAATACCTTTGAGATTAAGGTTCCGTTTGCACTGAGCTTTCTGTCGTATAGCAAGTTTTCTGGCTCTGTGCCTGGTATGAAGGAACTTCAAGCACAGTATGAAAAGACCTACGGTCCAGGCGATTATATTCCGCCTGTCCGTACGACCTTCTGGAGCTTCCGCATTATGATTGCGGCAGGATGTGCCATGATTGCACTTGCTCTGTACGGAGCTTACCTGAGTTTTCGACAAAAATTGGAGGGCTCACATCGTTGGTTCTTCCGCCTTATGCTGTGGGGGATATCGCTCCCATTCATTGGGAATACAGCAGGCTGGATCATGACAGAAATGGGACGTCAGCCGTGGACTGTGTTTGGCTTGCTTCAAACGAAAGATTCTGTTTCACCTACCGTTGTAGCAGGAGAAGTGCTGTTCTCCCTGATTGCATTTACGACGCTGTATCTCATTTTAACGGGTGTGCTGGCATTCCTGTTTGCTCGCACCGCTCGTAAAGGCCCAGATATTGAGCCGCATCAGCATACAGTCATTCATGATCCATTTGCTCAAGGAGGTGACAGCATTGTCGTTAAATGATTTATGGTTCTTATTGATCGCAGTGTTGTTTACAGGCTTCTTTTTTCTAGAGGGCTTTGATTTTGGCGTGGGGATGGCAACAGGATTAGTGCCGCGTAATGACCAACAAAAACGTTTGATGATCAATACGATTGGTCCATTCTGGGATGCCAACGAAGTGTGGCTGATTACAGCAGCAGGTGCGATGTTTGCCGCCTTTCCGCATTTTTATGCAACGATGTTCAGCGGATATTATCTGGTATTTGTGTTTATTTTGCTAGGTTTGATCTTGCGAGGAGTCTCCTTTGAGTTCCGTGGCAAGGCCGAAGGAAAAGGGTGGACAGGAACGTGGGATACTTGCATTCTGATTGGCAGCTTCCTGCCGCCGATGTTGTTTGGTATGGCCTTTGCGGCTTTGGTGAAAGGTGTACCTATTCAGCAAAACATGGATTTGAAAGCCGGATTTTTGGATGTGTTCAATGGATACACCGTATGGATTGGACTGACAGTGGTCGGAATGTGCCTCATGCACGGGCTGACGTTCATTTCTCTGCGGACGATTGGTGAAGTCAGAGATCGTGCTCGTGTGATCGCGTCCAAATTTCTTCCGGTATTGGGAATTCTACTTGCTGGTATGGTGGTATGGACTTATTTTGCAACGGATTTATTTGCACGTCGTGGTCCCTTTATGTATGTTGCGGTTGCGGTGGGAATTCTCGCCTATGTGCTGACATGGTATTTCCTGAGGCAGCGCCGCGAAGGGTGGGCTTTCGGGATGACAGGTGTCATCATTTTGCTAAGCTTCGTTTCGTTATTCGTTGGCTTGTTCCCAAGATTTATGGTGAGCTCGATCAATAGTGCTTTTGATTTGACGATATATAATGCAAGCTCCAGTCATTACACACTGAAAGCCATGACGATTGTTGCAGCAACGCTTTTACCCTTTGTGTTGGCTTATCAGGCGTGGAGCTATTTTGTTTTCCATAAGCGTCTCAGTGAGAAGGATCATCTGGAATACTAATGGATAAAGCCTGGTTTGAATTAAAGGGCATTCGGCCAGTAATGCTGCTGCTGGCCGCCCTTTCCCTGCTCCAGGGAGCAGCGGTAATTGCACAAGCCATCTTTTTGGCAAAGGCTGTAACGGTTTTGTTTAATAAAAATCCGCTGGTAATGGCTTGGCCATCGCTGGCGTTGTTTTTCGCGGCTTTTGCAGTGAGGCATACGATGATCTGGCTGCAACGCCGGACAGCCGGTCGTTTCGCCGAAGCAGCAGGCGCTTCCTTACGGGAGCGTCTGCTTGCGCGTTTGTTCGAGCGAGGTCCGGGTTTTGCCGCGCAGGAAGGAAGCGGCAAGTTGGTGACGCTAGCGCTGGATGGTGTGGATCGGTTTCGCAATTATTTGGAAATATCCATTCCTCGTATGATAGACATGATGGCTGTAACCTTACTAGTGCTTGTGTATGTTTTCACATTAGATATGATTTCAGGTGTGATTTTGACGACTACGATGCCGATTCTGGTGGGCTTCTTTATTTTACTCGGCTTGGCGGCGCGAAAACAGGCAGACAAGCAGTGGCGTTCCTATCGTCTATTATCACATCATTTCACGGATTCGTTGCGTGGCCTACAGACACTAAGGTTTTTGGGACGCAGTCGGGCGCATGGGGAAACCGTAGGGAAGGTCAGCGACCAATACCGTACGGCAACGTTGCGTACGCTGCGGGTAGCGTTTCTTTCTTCATTTGCCCTCGATTTTTTCAGTATGCTGTCGGTCGCTTTTGTAGCAGTAGGCTTGGGGCTGCGTCTGATTAGTGGTTCGGTGGGACTGGAGGCAGCGCTTGCGGTGCTTATTCTGGCACCGGAATATTTTATGCCTATACGCCAGTTGGGATCAGACTATCACGCCTCATTGGACGGTAAGGAGGCTTGGGGAGCGATACGCTCCATTCTCGTTGCAGAGGATGAAACGATAGAGCCGAAGACAGCTAATGATAAAGGATTAGACATCACGGGGCAGAACATCCTCAAGCTGTCCGATGTGTGTTTTCTTAATGAAGACGGCTCCGCCCGGCTTGAACATGTGTCTGCAAGTGTTGAACCGCACATGAACATGATTGGCATCGTCGGAGCGAGCGGTGCAGGCAAAACGACATTGCTTAGTCTGCTTGGCGGCTTTTCTGACCCCACTTCAGGTGAGCTGATCCTTAATGGATGCCGATTATCTGTGGATACCAAAGCTGAATGGCAACGGCATATTGCCTATATTCCACAGCATCCTTACCTGTTTAGCGCTACTTTGGCAGATAATATTCGCTTTTATGAACCGGAAGCATCCAACCAGCAGGTAGAGTGGGCGATTGACGCGGTTGGACTGCGTGAACTGGTGAATGGCCTTCCGGGTGGATTGAATGAGCCTATTGGGGAAGCAGGTCGGACATTGAGTGGAGGGCAGGCGCAACGGGTTGCCTTGGCGCGGGCTTTGCTTAGTAACCGTCCGATCATTTTATTGGATGAGCCTACGGCACATTTGGATATTGAGACAGAATGGGAGTTAAAACAGACCATTTTGTCCGTATTGAAACACAAAAGAATGTTTCTCGCCACCCATCGGCTGCATTGGATGCCGGATATGGATTGTGTCTGGATGATGAATCAAGGTCGTCTGGAAGAGGTAGGTTCCCATCAGCAACTAGTTGCCCAAAAGGGAGAATATTACCGATTGCTGACGGGAATGTCGGAAGGAGGGGACGGACGATATGAGAGCAACGGACAATAGTAGCCAAGGCTGGTTTTTGCCTTATCTGAAACACTATTTTTGGGCCTTTCTGGCAGCAGCTCTTTTGGGAGCGCTGTCCATTGGGTGTGCAGGCGCGCTGCTCTTTACGTCCGGCCATCTGATTACTCGTTCGGCCTTAAAGCCTGAGAATATATTAATGGTGTATGTGCCCATTGTGCTTGTGCGAACGTTTGGTTTTAGTAAAGCCGTCATTCAGTATCTGGAACGCTTGGTAGGCCATGATGCTGCGCTGCGCCTTGTGTCTCGTATGCGGGTACGCTTGTATCGGGCAGTGGAACCGCAGGCGCTGATGATTCGCAGCAAATTTCGTACAGGGGACCTATTGGGATTGCTGGCGGAGGATATTGAGCAGCTTCAAAATATCTATCTGAAGCTGGTTCTGCCTGCGTTATCGGCTTTGCTGATTTATGCAGCAGGCATCTTGGCGCTTGGCTGGATGGACGGAACATTTGCCTTGCTGATGGCGCTATATGGGGGATTTTTGCTGTTCATCGCCCCGGCTATCTCACTTGGGACCTCACTCGCCAAACGGCTTACGTTCAAGCAGGAACGGAGTAAAGCCTATCAGGAACTGACGGATGCTTTGTTCGGCATGAGTGATCTGGTGCTGAGTGGACGGACTGGGCATTTCCTTAACACCTTTACACAACGTCACAAGAGGGCTGCCATGGTGGAAAATTCACTTCGTCGGAACGAGTGGCGTTCTCATTGGATCGCACAATGCCTTGTAGGCGGCGGAATTGTAATTATGACTGTGTGGGCCGGAGGACTGGTAGCACAGAATCGCATTGAAGCCACATGGCTGGCATCCTTTGCCTTAGTAACTTTTCCGTTGCTGGATGCCTTCGTTCGCGCTGGAGAAGCGGTGGTTCATGCGCCGGAGTATCAGGATTCACTTCGACGGCTAAAGGATTCCGAGAAAGGTACATCTGCACTTGCAGCACGATCAGATGCAGGACAACCAGCAGCAGACGATGCAGCAGATACTAAAGAAGAACAGGCTACCGCTCAGCGATTAAGCCACGGGGGAGACCTACTGCTGAACAACGTAAGCTTCCGCTATGCGGCAACGCAGGAATGGAGTGTGCGTAATATCTCCCTACACGTACCCCAGGGGGGGAAGGTTGCATTGCTTGGCCGCAGTGGTGCGGGCAAGTCTACGCTGCTGAATCTGATTCAGGGAGCATTGCAACCTGATGAAGGGAGCGTCACTGTCGCAGGCGTCCCCGTATTTACAGGTGGAGCATACTCCAGTCTGTTTGCGGTGCTAAACCAGCAACCGTATTTGTTTGATACGACGGTAGCGAACAATATTCGTTTAGGGCGACCTGACGCCACGCTCGATGAGGTTCGTGCAGTAACGGAGCAGGTAGGGCTTGGAATTCTGATCGATTCTTTACCGGAGGGTTACGATACTAGAATGCAGGAGACGGGTCTTCGCTTTTCTGGTGGAGAAAGACAGCGCATTGCACTGGCGCGGATTTTGCTGCAAAACCATCCGATTGTTTTGCTGGATGAGCCGACAGTGGGGCTTGATCCACTGACGGAGCATGAACTTATGCAGACGATGTTTCGCGTACTGAAAGGCAAAACATTGATCTGGATCACTCATCATCTCACGGGGATGAAGCATATGGACGAGGTGATCTTTATGGAACAAGGCACCATCTCCATGCGAGGCAGTCATGATGAGCTTTGGCGCGATCATGCCCGGTACCGTAATCTGTATAAGCTGGATCATCCAGGTCTGGAAAATTAGTGATGATCACCGTGTCGGATAATATGATTCATCTGCTAGAAGCTTTGAAACAAGGTATTTAAAATTTCGATTAACTTTTATATACTGGTTAGAGTTGATGCGTCACATGTCATGTAGACATTCAACTGGAGGGGGCTGATAGAAATGAAAACACTCATCTCTAAACATTGGCATTTGATGCTGATTGGTTTTGTAGCCCTGATCATGGGCGGGTTTGTCTTGTTTTATTTTCAGGGGAGCGTGTCGTCGTTTCCGGCCGTTCAACCTAAACAAGCTCAGGAGGAGCCAGATGAAGCCAAATACGAGATTGTGACAGTGGGTGTAAAAGGGGATGGTTTCTATCCTAAAAATATTGAAGTGAAAGCCGGCGTTCCAACCAAGATCAATTTCAAGAAAATGACGTCTTTTACTTGCATTGATGAAGTACAGTCGTTGAAGATCGGAATGGACGTTTACCTGGATCACGAAAATAATTATTTTACCGTCCAGGACTTGAAACCGGGCATATATGAGTATAATTGTGGCATGTACATGTACTACGGGACGATCACAGTAAAATAAATCAAAAAAAGCTTTCTGGCACATTGATGCCAGAAAGCTTTTTTTCTTTTAACTAGGTGAATTGGGACAGTATGTGTATATATATCATCATCCAGCTGTGGTGCAATATGCCCTATCCTTTACCTCTGATCAGCTTACATTAGCTGATCTTTTGTTTTTTCTTCTCTCAGGGAATTTACATGAGAACGGAGCAGGCGGAATGGTGCTGTACAAGCGATAGCGGTCGCCTTTGTCCTCGGATTTCAACCTTTGTCTGCTTATCCAAGAAATCCGGGGACAACAGCGATGGGAAGCACCATCCGCATGCGTAGTGGCTTCAATGTAAATCTTAATCCACTCCCCATATATCTAATTTTGAACTGATTTTTCTCCTAATTCGTCGGGTACCCGCTTCTGAGCCAGCAAAGTATGATAATAGTATCTAGAGATGAGGAGGAGCTTGTTATGGGATCTTCAACTGAAACCGCTTCCAGAGCTGATACTGCGATTCCTGAATCCAATCGGGGAAGACCGCGTAAGGCTCGCGGATCGAAGCCCGAACGCGGTGAAAAAGGCCTGTGGAACAGCGTGAAACAGCAAAAGTATCTTTACTTTATGTCCATTCCTTTCGTCATATGGGTGTTTGTTTTCAGTTATTTTCCACTATGGGGCTGGACAATGGCGTTTCAAAATTATAAACCAGCCAAATCGTTTTGGGATCAAAAGTGGGTAGGGTTGAATAACTTTATTGAGCTTTTTCAGGATGAACGTTTTTATCTGGTATTACGCAATACGCTGGCGATGAGCCTGATGGGTATTGTTTTTGGTTTTGTTGTACCGATCTTTTTTGCAATTCTGCTAAATGAGTTGCGTGGTATGCTGTTCAAGCGAGTTGTGCAGACAGTATCCTACCTCCCGCATTTTGTATCATGGGTAGTTGTGGCCGGATTGGTGACGAAAATGCTGTCCATTGACGGAGGAATTGTTAACGATATATTGGTAGCGCTTCATATTGTGGATGAACCGATTCAGTTCATGGCCAAGGGGAGTTGGTTTTGGTACATTGTAACCGCTTCCGACATATGGAAAGAGACGGGTTGGAATACGATTATTTATTTAGCCGCCATCACAGGAATTGACCAGGAACAGTATGAAGCTTCGCGTGTGGATGGGGCCAGCCGCTGGAGACAGATGTGGCATATTACACTGCCGGGTATCCGCTCGACTATCGCCATTCTGTTTATTATGGCGATCGGGCATCTGGTCAGCAATGGTTTTGAAAAGCAGTTCTTACTTGGCAACAGTCTCGTAACGGATTATTCGGAAGTGCTGGATTTGTATGCACTGAATTACGGGATTAATTTGGGCCGCTTCTCTTACGGGACGGCAATAGGCATTTTCAACTCAATGGTTAGCATTCTATTGTTGTTTACAGCGAACGGTATATTCAAAAAACTGACCAAAGAAAGCATCATGTAGGGAGGGAGAAGCGAAATGACGAATAAGGCATTTAACGCTACACGGTCAGAAAAGCTGTTTGACTTGTTCAACTATATCCTCATGGCTCTGATCGTGGTGTTGACGCTGTACCCGTTTCTGAACGTACTGGCAATTTCCCTGAACAATTCGACGGATACGGTGCGTGGCGGTATTTATATATGGCCGCGCCAGTTTACACTCGAAAATTACAAAACGATTTTCCAATACGATGGCCTGCTTCGGGGTCTGCAGGTATCCATTTTACGTACAGTGGTTGGAACGCTGCTGGGACTCATCTGTGCTTCTATGCTTGCATTTACGCTGAGTCGGGTCGATTTCCGCGCGCGCAAGTTCATATCCACATTTCTGGCGTTAACGATGTATTTTTCCGGCGGGATGGTGCCTGTGTTTATTTTGATGCGTGATTTGCATTTGCTGGGTTCGTTCTGGGTGTATATTTTTCCGGGGCTGATCAGCGCGTTTAATGTTTTTGTCATTCGTTCCTTTATGGATGGTTTGCCGTATGCGCTACAAGAGTCTGCCAAGCTGGATGGAGCCAATGACTTTACAATATATTGGAGGATTATTTTACCGCTGTGCAAGCCTGTGCTAGCGACAATTGCCCTTTTTTTAGCGGTAAATCAATGGAACGCATGGTTTGATACGTACTTGTACAACGGAACCGCCGCACAATGGACAACGCTGCAATTTGAGCTGATGAAGATACTGCAAAGTACGCAGCAAGGCGGCGCCAATATGGCGAATAGCAACGATATGGCTAAGCAAATGGCTCAAATTTCGCCAGAGTCGATTAAAATGGCAATCACGATTACCGTCACGCTTCCTATTTTGCTCGTATACCCATTCCTACAAAAGTATTTTGTAGGCGGTATGACACTGGGAGCTGTTAAATCATAACAATCAAATCGTTACAGTCCATTCACAACGGTAAAATCCTACAAATGCAGGAGGTCTTGAACATGAAAAAACACTGGTCCAGATTTGCACTGATTCCCTTGCTCGCCGTATCTCTTGCTGCACTCGCAGGTTGCGGTGGAAGCGATAAAGCAGCGAAGGAAGGCTCATCCAGCGGCACAGATCCGATTACGTTTAGCTTCTTCGGAGCAGATACAAGCCCGCAATGGAATGGAATGAAAGATGAAATAGGCAAGGAAATCACCAAGAAAACAGGTGTAACTTTGAATGCGGAATTTGATGTCAGCGGCGGAGGTGGAGATGACCGAATTGCTTTGATGGCAGCAAGTGGTGAATACCCAGACCTGGTCTCTCCTAAAGCAAATATTAACAAGCTTGTGGATGCCGGGGCCATGATTGATCTGACTGATCTGATTAACGATCACGCGCCTAACCTCAAAAAGCTCTACGGTCCCTATATGGATCGGCTGAAATACAGCAATAAAGATCAAGCTATCTATGTTATTCCTACGTATGCAGGTGTTGGACAGGAGAGTTTTGATGCGACGGGAGGATTTGAAATTCAGCATAAGGTGCTTAAGGAGCTGGGATATCCCAAGGTAAGAACCTTACAGGATTTTGAAAACGTACTCAAAACCTATACAGCCAAGCATCCGACGATCAATGGCAAAAAAACGATCCCTCTCACGCTGGATGCGGACGACTGGAGAATTATGATTACCGTAACGAACCCTGCCTTCCAGACGACTGGAGCGCCGGATGATGGTGAATATTTTATTGATCCCAAAACATTTGAAGCCAAGCTTCATTACAAACGTCCGGAAGAAAAGGAATATTTCCGTTGGTTGAACCACATGTACAATGAAGGGCTGCTCGATAAAGATTCGTTTGTACAAAAAAGTGACCAATACAAATCCAAAATTGCCAGCGGCCGTGTCCTGGGTCTGATCGACCAAGAGTGGGGTTATCAGGATGCCGAAAATGCATTAAAAGCGTCAGGTAAGTCTGATGCCAGCTATGCACATTTTCCAGTTACACTTTCGGAGGAATATAAGGATCGTTCCTTTCAGGATACAGGATTTGCGTCCGGTTATGGTGTAGGGATTACGGAAAGTTGCAAGGACCCGGTGCGGGCTATTAAATTTCTGGATTATTTAGCATCCGATGAGGGACAGGTGCTAGTGAACTGGGGAATCGAAGGCAAGCACTATGAAATCAAAGATGGCAAACGCGTCATTCCTGCCGATGTATTGGATCAAAAAACGAACAATACAACCAGCTTCAATAAATCCACTGGAATAGACTTATACACATTAATGAGCGGACACTATGGTGACGGAGTGAAGGACTCTACGGGTAACTACTACACTGCCAAATTCCCGGAACAAATTATCGCGGCTTATTCGAAGCCGGAGAAAGAATCACTTAAAGCGTATGGCGTAAAAACGTGGAAGGAACTGTTTCCAGGAAAAGAAGAATTTGATGTGAAGCCTTGGGGCGCGGCCTATAACATAACGACAGACAATGAATCCAACTATAACGTTACATTCAAAAAAACGACAGACATTATCCGCAAACGGATACCGGAAGCGATATTAGCACCAGCTTCCAATTTTGATACGATATACGACAACATGATTAAAGAACTGGATGCCGCCGGAGCTGTCCAAATGGAACAGCAATATACGCAACTGGTGAAGGACAGAGTGGAGTTATGGAGTGGGAAAGCGTCCAAATAGTAAGTCCATTTATCCAAACTTTGAAATCTCGGAGTGACAGAGCGCATACGCTAGGGCCAATTTGTAGCAGCGCTTTGTCTGCCCCTGATGAGGGAGGGTTTGTCGTGACGAAAAGCGAAAGACCACAGTCCCTGCGGTTATGGTATCGCCAGCCTGCTGAGGTATGGGAGGAAGCATTGCCAGTCGGCAATGGACGGCTGGGAGCTATGGTATTTGGCGGAATCAGGGAGGAGCATTTGCAATTAAACGAGGATACGCTCTGGTCCGGATTCCCCAGGGATGGCGTTCAGTATGATGCATTGCGATATTTAAAACCTGCCAGAAAGCTGATTGCAGATGGAAAATACAAAGAAGCCGAACAACTGATTACTTCAAACATGCTGGGCCGCGATACAGAAGCCTACCAGCCTTTGGGAGATTTGTGGATTACGCAGGAGAACCTAGGGGAGATTGCGCATTATGAACGGGAACTGGATATGCAGACCGGAACGGCAACGGTCACTTTTCAGAGTGATGGAGTCCGCTATACTCGTGAAGTTATCGCCAGTGCACCCGATGGAGTCATTATGGTGTCACTGACTGCGAGTAAGGTCGGAAAAATCCATGCATCTGTGCGCATCACTACCCCCCATCCTTGTGAGGATGAAGTTGGAGAGGATGCACTTGAGAAATCCTCCAAATGGGCTAGCGATGACGATCCATCCGAGGAACCGACCAGGGACTTTATTACGTTGACTGGACGAGCGCCCAGTCATGTGGAATCTAATTATCACGGCGATCATCCACAGTCTGTCGTTTACGAAAATGATTTGGGGATGGCTTTTGCAGTTCAGGCGAGGGTTATTCCCGAGGGAGGAACCTTAACGACGGGAGATGACGGAGCATTGATCATCTCGGGCGCGGATAAAATCACGGTGTATTTGGCAGCAGCTACCGGATTTCGGGGATTCCAGGCTATGCCGAATAGTGATGCAACGGAGTCAGTAGAAGCATGCAAAGTCACTCTAGACGGAGCGATTTCGCTGGGAAGTGAGCAGATGCGGCAACGCCATGAGCAGGATCACCGGAAGCTGTTTGACCGTGTTGCATTAGAACTGGGAAGTGACACGCTAACCGACGAGTCCGTTCTCCCGACCGACCTGCGATTAGAACACTATCAGAAAGGTCAGGCAGACCTGGGGCTGGAAGTGCTGTTATTTCAGTATGGACGCTATTTGCTTATGGGCAGTTCACGTCCGGGCAGTCAGCCCGCCAACCTTCAGGGCATCTGGAATGACCGGGTACAGCCGCCGTGGAATAGTAACTATACAACCAATATTAATACACAGATGAATTATTGGCCCGCAGAGGTGTGCAATCTTGCCGAGTGCCATGAGCCATTGCTGCACATGATTGGAGAAGTCGGTCGTACGGGACGCAGGGTCGCTTCCATCAATTATGGGACTCAAGGTTGGACAGCTCACCACAATATTGATGTGTGGCGAAACGCCGGACCGTCAGGTGGCCATGCCAGTTGGGCATTTTGGCCGCTTGGGGGTGTATGGCTATCCGCTCACCTATGGGAGCGTTATCTGTTCACCTTGGATACAACCTATTTGGCAGAACAGGCTTATCCGCTTATGAAGGGGGCGGCGGCCTTTTGCCTAGACTGGCTCGTGGAGGGCCCGGATGGTCGGCTTGTAACGTCCCCCTCCACTTCGCCTGAAAATAAATTCATCACGCCCGAAGGCGAGGATTGCAGTATATCCATGGGCTCTACGATGGACATGACGCTGATTCGGGAGCTATTGAGCAACTGTATTCAGGCCGCGGATCTGTTGGAGTTAGACGATGAGTTCCGTAGACGCTGCGAAGAGACACGGGAACGATTAATACCCTATCAAATCGGCCGTCACGGTCAGTTACAGGAGTGGATGGTCGATTTTGAGGAAGCGGAGCCTGGGCATCGACATGTTTCGCATCTTTACGGGCTTTACCCCGGCCGACAGATCCATATCCGTGATACTCCAGAGCTGGCTGAGGCGGCCCGCATATCGCTACACCGCCGGCTCGATCATGGTGGCGGGCATACCGGGTGGAGCTGTGCCTGGTTGATTAACCTGTACGCCCGGCTGGAAGATGGCGACACTGCGCATCGGTATGTTCGCACGTTGCTGTCGCGGTCGACCTACCCTAATTTATTCGACGCTCACCCGCCTTTTCAGATCGACGGTAACTTTGGTGCGACGGCAGGCATAGCAGAAATGCTGCTGCAAAGCCGCCCGGGCGAGCTGACGCTATTGCCTGCCCTGCCATCGGCATGGCCTGAAGGACGGGTCAGCGGCTTGAAAGGGCGTGGCGGAATTACGGTCAGCATGGAATGGTCCGGTTCGCGGCTCGTCCGTGCGGAGCTTACCGCATCGGTCCAGACGGGAAGCTGTACGATTCGCAGTGCACATCCGTTTAGCGTTGATGATCGTCGGGCTCAGCCTGATCCCAAGCACGGAGGATTTATTTTGTCATGGACTTTTACCAAAAAGCAGGAAACAACGAATGAATATACGGTTATAATTAAGGGAGAGGAAGAGACACAATGACTATTTTTCAATTTCCGCAGGACTTTATGTGGGGTACCGCAACGGCCGCCTACCAAATCGAGGGGGCTTACCAGGAGGATGGGAGAGGGTTGTCGATCTGGGATACCTTTGCCCATACGCCTGGCAAAGTGTTCAACGGTGATAACGGCAATGTAGCTTGTGACAGCTATCATCGTTACGAAGAAGATATCCGTCTCATGAAGGAGCTGGGCATTCGTACATATCGTTTCTCGGTGTCCTGGCCACGTATATTCCCTAATGGTGATGGTGAAGTCAATCAAGAGGGATTGGACTATTATCATCGTGTAGTTGATTTGTTGAATGACAACGGAATTGAACCGTTTTGTACACTGTATCACTGGGATCTGCCTCAGGCGCTACAAGATGCCGGAGGATGGGGAAACCGTCGCACAATTCAGGCATTTGTCCAGTTTGCGGAAACGATGTTCCGTGAGTTTCACGGTAAGATACACCATTGGCTCACGTTCAATGAACCTTGGTGCATCGCCTTTTTATCCAATATGTTAGGAGTTCATGCTCCGGGTCTGACGAATCTCCAGACAGCGATTGATGTAGGACATCATCTGCTGGTCGCGCATGGCCTATCTGTACGCCGATTCCGCGAGCTAGGCACCAGTGGCCAGATCGGTATCGCTCCCAATGTCTCCTGGGCTGTTCCTTACAGCACCTCTGAGGAAGATAAAGCGGCTTGTGCGCGCACGATTTCTCTGCATAGTGACTGGTTTCTCCAGCCTATTTATCAAGGCTCGTATCCTCAGTTTTTGGTAGACTGGTTTGCGGAGCAGGGAGCCACCGTACCTATACAAGATGGAGATATGGACATTATCGGTGAACCTATAGATATGATCGGTATCAATTATTATAGTATGTCGGTTAATCGCTTTAATCCGGAAGCAGGCTTTCTTCAATCTGAAGAAATCAATATGGGACTACCTGTCACAGATATTGGCTGGCCGGTGGAGTCACGTGGGCTGTATGAGGTACTACATTATTTGCAAAAATACGGTAACATCGATATTTACATCACAGAGAACGGGGCTTGTATCAATGATGAAGTCGTAAACGGAAAGGTGCAGGATGACCGTCGAATTTCCTACATGCAGCAGCATTTGGTGCAGGTACACCGGGCGATTCATGACGGCCTCCATGTTAAAGGGTATATGGCCTGGTCACTTATGGACAATTTTGAGTGGGCAGAGGGATATAATATGAGATTTGGCATGATTCATGTCGATTTTCGCACACAAGTCCGTACCCCCAAGGAAAGTTACTATTGGTATCGAAATGTAGTAAGTAATAACTGGTTGGAGACTAGACGTTAAATCAAGAGAAATGATCTGAATATAAAGCAAATTTAGGTCTGCCTCCGCTCCCGTTTGTTTAAATAGGAGGTCCTCTGGGGTAATAATAGCCAAGATGAATTACAGATGGTTCTAGTATGTAGAGACCGGCAGGAATAATAAAATAAAAAATGTGCATACTGAAAAAAATACCTGGCGAGGGCACTTTTTAAACTATTTTAAACTAGAGGGAGTGGAGGGTATGGCTTCGAATTTTAGAAAATCAGGATCAAGTGATAACCAAATGAGCCGCACGGTATCTGTTATTTCTTTGATCGCTTGCATTGTAGGTATTATTCTTATTTTGCTTGATATAGGGAATTTAACCGATCGTAATATCTATTTAATGACAGGCATTGGCGCCTTTGCTGCCGGAATTTTCATTTTTCTAATCGGGAAATCATTTGTCATTGCCCGTAAGAAGGAAGACCAAGAGAACGGGCATCGTTAATACAATTGAAAAAATGATGTAAAACTGATAATGAAAACAACAGCGCGGGGCTTCGAGCAGTGTAGCATGATAACTGTAAGGAGTCCCGATTTTTGCTTTAGTATAGCTTTTTTAAGATACTTCAAGATGCATAATTAACGTTTTTATATGTCATTTTTGAATTAAAAAGAAATTTTGAATTTGCAAGAGAAATTTTATTTTTAGAGAGGTTTTTCACAAAAATCGGACAAATAATCGACAATTCTGTTAACAATAAAAAAAGTGGCCGCTTTTCTGCTATCTTATATAAGGGCAAGATTACAGGAGTTCGTTAAGTTTTGAGTAATTTACTATTTTAAGGAGAGGGGAACAACATGAACAAAAAACCAAAAGCGATTATTGCGTTGGTTTTGACCGTGCTCACGGTAGCATTGCTCATCTGGACGTGTTTTTATGCTGGCGGAAAATACGTTGTTTTCGATCCGAAAGGACCAATTGGGCAAGCACAAAAAGAGCTGATCATTCTTACAACTGCATTGTCTGCGCTTATAATTGTACCGGTTATGATTTTGACCTTCTTCATCGTTTGGCGGTATCGCGATACCCCAACAAACAAGGTGAAGTATCAACCTCACTGGGATGACAGCAAAAAGCTGGAAACCACATGGTGGGCTATTCCAATTATCGTTATCTGTATTATTGCGGTTATCACTGCGAGATATACCTACTTGCTGGAGCCTTCCAAGCCGTTGGCAAGTGAGCAAAAGCCAGTAACGATTCAAGTAACTTCACTGGACTGGAAATGGCTCTTCATGTACCCAGAGGAAGGTATAGCTACAGTGAACCAAGTTCACATTCCTAAAGGTGTTCCAGTCCGTTTTGAACTGACTGCTGACGCCCCGATGAACTCGTTCTGGATTCCGCAATTGGGCGGTCAAATCTACACCATGTCAGGCATGGCCATGAAACTGCATTTGCAGGCCGATCACGAAGGAACTTACTTTGGCTCGGGTGCAAACTTTAGCGGTGAGCATTTTGGACAAATGCGTTTTGATGTAGAAGTCCAGTCGGATGAAGAGTATAAAAACTGGGTCGCTGACATCAAGAAGCAGTCGAAGCCGCTGACGAAAGACGGCTATTTGGCGCTTGCAAAACCAGGTTTGTCCCAGCCTGATGAATATTCTTCGATTCCAGACGGCTTGTTCAAAGAGATTGTTAACAAGTATGTAGTGGAAGGCGCTCCTAACCCCCATGCTGGACATGGCGGAGCTACATCCACAGAAGATTCATCCAAATCCGGCACAGAAGATCATGCTGGAATGGACATGAGCGGACACAATTAAATGATTATAGGGAAGGAGGCCCCCAATGCTTGACAAAATAAAAGAGTTTGCATCCACTTTCTTCGTTACTGGAGACCCGATGATCTATGGAGCGGACGTTTCCATCGCATTAGCAACGATCGGGATCGTGTTTGTGCTCACTTATTTCAAAAAATGGGGCTGGCTTTGGAAAAACTGGTTGACTACGGTTGACCATAAAAAAGTCGGTATTATGTATATTCTTGCGGCCATCTTGATGTTATTCCGCGGAGGCGTGGATGCATTATTGATGCGTATTCAACTTGCTACACCGGATGTGACACTCCTACATCCTGAGCATTACAACCAGATTTTCACAACTCACGGCACAATCATGATCTTGTTTATGGCAATGCCGTTGATGTTTGGTTTGTTTAACATCGCCGTACCCCTTCAAATTGGTGCGCGCGACGTTGCGTTTCCTTTCCTGAACGCATTGAGCTTCTGGCTTTTCTTTATGGGTGCGATGTTGTTCAACTTGTCCTTCGTTATCGGCGGTTCGCCAGATGCAGGCTGGTTGAGTTATCCACCGCTCTCAGAACTGCAATTTAGTCCTGGCGTCGGTCAGAACTTCTATATCTGGGGTATTCAGATTTCTGGTATAGGTTCATTGGCTACAGGGATCAACTTTATTGTTACCATTATTAAAATGCGCGCACCTGGTATGACTTGGATGAAAATGCCTGTCTTTACGTGGTCCGTATTTTCATCATGTGTTATTATCATTTTCGCGTTCCCGATTCTGACGGTTACTTTAGCATTGCTATTCCTTGACCGCTTCGGAGGAGGGCACTTCTTTACCCTTGATTTCGGCGGTAACCCGATGATGTATATCAACTTGATCTGGATGTGGGGTCACCCTGAGGTATACATCGTAGTATTGCCAGCCTTCGGTATTTATTCCGAGGTTATCAGCGTATTCTCCAAAAAGAAATTGTTTGGTTACAAATCCATGGTTTACGCGATGTTCATTATTGCGATCCTGTCCTTCTTCACGTGGGCGCATCACTTCTTCACGATGGGATCTGGCGCAGATGTTAATGCATTCTTTGCGATCTCGACGATGGTTATCGCAATACCGACAGGGGTTAAAGTATTTAACTGGCTGTTCACGATGTACCGGGGTAAACTCGAATTTAAAACTCCGATGATGTGGTCTATTGCATTTATTCCGAACTTCCTGATTGCAGGTTTGACGGGCGTCATGTTGTCTGTAGCGCCTGCGGACTTCCAGTTCCATAACAGTTACTTCCTGATCGCTCACTTTCACTCCGCTCTGATTGGTGGGGTAGTGTTCGGTTACTTGGCAGGTCTGTACTACTGGTGGCCTAAGATGTTCGGTTTCACATTGCCTGAAACGCCTGGTAAATGGGCTTTCTGGTTCTGGAATATCGGTTTCTATGTATGTTTCATTCCGCAATATTCCCTCGGTCTGATGGGGATGACACGTCGTCTGAGCACTTACGGCTGGGATACTGGCTGGCAGCCGCTTAACATGGTGTCAACCGTTGGGGCATTCCTGATGGGGATTGGTTTCTTGTTCCAGGTTCTTCAAATTCTTCTGGGTATCAAAAATTACCGCAAGCTGAAGGATACAACGGGCGACCCTTGGGGCGGTCACACGTTGGAGTGGTCCATTCCTTCACCTGCACCGGAATACAATTTTGCTACCATTCCGCAAGTAGAAGAACGCGATGACTGGTGGGCAGAAAAAGATAAACGTGCAAAAGGTATTTTCAGAAAGCAACCGCCAATTGAAGCGATTCATATGCCGAAAAACTCGGCGATTCCATTCATTATGTCGGTATTCTTTTTCATTGCAGGTTTCGGGTTCGTATTTGGATGGTCGTTCTTCTATATTCCAGGGCTGATCGGCGTGGCAATTTGTATGATTTGCCGTTCGTTCTTCTCCTATGATGGCGACTACTATATCCCTGCGGATGAAGTAAAACGCACGGAAGCGGCAATAAGGGGGTCTGTATAATGGCACAAGCTGCAGCACATCACAGCCATGATCATGACCACGGGCATCACGATCCGCAAGAATTGAAGATGCTTGGTTTTTGGATCTTCCTCGTAACGGACGTAATCCTGTTCAGTACCTTGTTCGCAACCTTCGTTGTCCTTCGGAACAACACAGCCGGAGGACCAGGTGGCGCAGAGCTGTTTAACATGACGGGCGTTATTATTGAAACGTTCCTCTTGCTCACAAGCAGCTTCACAAGTGGTCTGGCTGTGTTGGCTATGAACAAAGGAAGCATGAAGGGATTAATCAGCTGGTTAATCGTGACAGCGATCCTGGGTCTTGGTTTTATCGGTTTTGAAGTTTACGAGTTTGTTGAGATGGTACATGAAGGTGCCAATTTTGGAACCAGTGCGTTCTTGTCGGCATTCTTCACATTGGTCGGAACACACGGACTTCACGTTTCGTTAGGTCTGGTTTGGATGATTGGACTTATGTTCCAGTTGAAAAAACGCGGACTTACTCCAGAGACGAAGGGCAAAGTTTCGGCATTGAGCTTGTACTGGCACTTTTTGGACGCTGTCTGGATCTTCTTGCTGACAGTTGTCTATTTGATGGGGGTGATGTAGATGGCACAGCATCAATCAGGAGCGGGTTCGCATGGTCATGATGATTCTCACGGTTCAGTGAAATCCTATGTTATCGGGTTTATTCTGTCCATCGTACTGACCATCATCCCTCTCTTCGTGGTTATGAATCATATGTTGAGCCGCACTTCGACCATGGTTGTTATTTTAGCCGCGGCAGTGCTGCAATTTCTGGTTCAGCTTTTCTTCTTCATGCACATCCGTGAAAGCAATGGACCACGTTGGAATGTTATGACTTTGATCTTTGGTGTTGTGATCCTGTTGACTGTCGTTGGCGGTTCTGTATGGATTATGGAATACAACATGGTAGCACACTAATAAGTCACACTAATAAGAGGAAGCGGCTCTATGCCGCTTCCTCTTTTTTGTAAAGGACCTGCTGGAATTTAACTGTGGCTTATTGAACACAAGTTTATATATATGTAAAATGGAATTGTATAACAGAAGAGTGAAAAAGATAATACTAATGAGAGAGTGAGGAAAACGTCATGAACACCGAAATATTGTTTAAACCTTTTAAGATAGGTAACTTATCGCTTCCCAATCGGATGGTTATGGCTCCCATGACACGAAATTTTTCTCCCCAAGGTATTCCAGGACATGAGGTTGCCGCGTATTATCGTCGCCGTGCAGAAAATGCTGTTGGATTGATTATTACAGAGGGAACGGCTATCAATCATCCCGCCGCTGTGGAGCACACAGGCATCCCTAACTTTTATGGTGAGGGATTGAAAGGATGGGCTAAGGTAGTAGAGGAGGTTCATGCGGCCGGCGGCAAAATTATACCGCAGCTCTGGCATGTGGGTACAGCCCGGAAAATAGGTGCGGATAACCAACCGAATCCCGAGGCATTGCCTGTCGGTCCTTCAGGTATTTCTCCCGCAGGTGAAAAGGTAGTTGAGCCATTGACGGAGGCGGAAATTACGGATATCATTGCAGCCTTTGCTCAAGCCGCTGCCGATGCCAAGCGGGTGGGGTTTGACGGCATTGAGCTTCATGGAGCACATGGCTATTTAATAGATCAATTTTTCTGGGACAAAACCAATAAGCGTACCGATCAATATGGAGGCGATTTGGTTCAGCGTACCCGGTTTGCGGTCGAGGTCATTGAGGCTTGTCGCCGTGCAGTAGGCCCGGATTTTCCAATTGTACTGCGATTCTCCCAGTGGAAGATGTACCATTATGGAGAAAAGCTGGCACAGACACCACAGGAACTTGAACAGTTCCTTGCCCCATTGGTACAAGCTGGGGTGGATGTATTCCATTGCTCAAGCCGCCGTTTCTGGGAGCCAGAATTCGAAGGGTCAGATCTAAACCTGGCAGCATGGACCAAAAAGATAACAGGCAAGCCAGTGATTACGGTGGGGTCAATTGGTTTGGAGAAGGCCTTTTTGAGTGATTTGGAAAAAAACAATGATCGTCAGACTGATCAATCGAGTAGTGTAGAGGCCAGATTAGAACAACTCGTGGAGCTAGTAGAACGAGAGGAAGTTGATCTGGTTGCAGTTGGACGTGCATTGCTGGTTGATCCGGCATTTGCAGTAAAATTACGTGATCAACAGATAAAAGAAATATTTCCTTACAATGATGAAGTATTAAAAACGTTGAATTAGGAAAATTTCGGTTACAGGGCAAGCTGTAATATAAGCTATTCGTAAATTCTACGAATTTGCTATAATAGGAGCATCAAGTCGAAATACACGGGGTGAAAAGGATGAATTCTGAAACGGAAGCTTTGGATTGTGAGCCGGCTTGTCACGGTTCAGATCAGGAAATTGAGCGTATAAAATCTTCCCTAGTTGAGGATTCCATCGCATACAAAATGTCGGAGCTGTTTAAAGCGCTAGGTGACCCGACACGGATCAAGCTGATTTATGCCCTGGCTCAAAAGGAACTGTGTGTTCATGATTTAACACAGGTGTTGAACATGGGCCAATCTGCGGTATCCCACCAGCTTCGTTATTTGCGCAACCTGCGCATTGTCAAACGACGCAAGGAAGGCAAGACAGTGTTTTATTCACTGGATGATAATCATGTGGAGCAGATTTTTTTGCAAACCCATCAGCACATATCACATCAATGATTTTTGACAAACCAACAGCAGGGCGCCAAGCAATTGGCGCTCTTTTGGTGTTTGTCCATTGAAGTCGATTTTTTTTCGTTAAAAAGGGCTATGATCATTGACTTTTGCCCCTAAACCTGAATATAATGACCTTAACAAATAATATATGAACAGTTGCTCATATATAGCTAATTGGAGGCCAATTATTATGGATGCTCTAAAAAGAAATGAACGGCATGAATGGGTTTTGGAAGGTTTGGATTGCGCCAACTGTGCTCTAAAGATTGAAAATGGAGTCAGTAAAATAGAAGGGGTCCTTGATTGCTCGGTCAATTTTGTAACAAAAACGTTGACGATGACCACAACTTCGGATCAAAAAGAAGAGGTTTTTCGCCAAACGGAACGGAAGGTCCACAGACTTGAGCCTCATGTTCGGATGGTTGCCAAAAGTGCGGGTGGACGCTTGCGCGAAGACAGTCGAAGTGGCGCTGGTGCAGTAGAGGCAAGCTGCACAGAGGATTGCGCATGCGGTCATGACCATGATGGTGAAGGACATAATCACAATGATGGAAAGCATGCTGCTCACAGTCATGGTGGTCATAGCCATGAAGCACATGACGCACACGATGGGCACGACCACGGTAATCATGCACACATGCACCACAATCACCATGCAGTGCACGATCATGGTGAAGCTACCCATGCTCATTCACATTCACATTCGCATGATGATGATAGTCATGCCGGGCATACGCATGATCATGGTACGGACGGTATGCGCCGCATGATTGCACGTCTGTCCATAGGAGCGGTTATTGCGGCTGTTGCCTGGTGGTTACCTGTCGAAGGTGTGGGCAAGCTGGCTCTATTTTTAGTGGCATATATTATCGTTGGCGGTGATGTTGTCTTGCAGGCTGCACGCAGCTTGGTGCGTGGAATGGCCTTTGATGAGTATTTCTTGATGACGCTGGCTACGGTGGGCGCATTTGCTATTGGGGAATACCCCGAAGGCGTGGCTGTCATGTTCTTTTATCAAATCGGAGAGCTATTCCAAGGCATTGCAGTTAACCGTTCACGTAAGTCCATCAGCGATCTGATGGATATTAGACCAGACTATGCCAACCTGAAGACGGCTGAATCCGTACGGAGGGTGTCTCCAGAAGAGGTCCGTATTGGAGATTTGATAGTGATCAAGCCGGGTGAGAAGATCCCGCTGGACGGTAAGGTTGTAGAAGGCAAGTCGCATGTCGATACCTCGGCGTTGACCGGTGAATCTGTGCCTCGTACCGTTGAGCCGGGAAGCAGTGTGATGAGTGGATTTGTGAACACGAACGGACTTCTGACGGTAGAGGTCAGCAAAGAATTTGGTGAATCTGCGGTCTCTAAAATTTTGGAACTGGTGCAAAATGCGAGTGCCAAAAAAGCGCCGACTGAAAAGTTTATCACGAAATTTTCCAGATATTATACTCCTGTAGTGGTTATTGTAGCGTTATTGCTGGCGGTTGTTCCTCCGCTGGTTGTGCCGGGTGCATTGTTTGCAGATTGGTTATATCGTGCGCTTGTTTTCCTCGTTATTTCTTGTCCGTGTGCGCTGGTGGTGTCTATTCCACTGGGCTTCTTTGGCGGAATCGGGGCAGCCTCCCGTTCAGGTGTGCTGATCAAGGGCGGTAATTATCTTGAAGCCCTGAATCATGTGAAATATGCTGTTTTTGATAAAACAGGTACGCTCACCAAGGGTGTTTTCCACGTGACAGGGATTTATCCTGCCGAAGCTTTTACGAAGGAAAGTCTGCTGGAGACTGCTGCATTGGCCGAGATGCACTCCACGCATCCTATCGCAGCTTCTCTGCGTGAAGCTTATGGCAATGAACTTCAAACGGAGCGAGTGCAGCAATATAGCGAAATATCCGGTCACGGGATTCGGGCTCAGATCGATGGGCGCTTGGTATTGGCCGGAAACGCTAAGCTGATGGAGCGGGAGCATATTGCTTTTAATGTGGCGCAGCAAGCAGGACCATTGGATGTAGGAACGGTCGTACATGTGGCTGTAGACGGAACGTATGCCGGGTGCATTCTAATATCGGATGAGGTTAAGGAGGACGCGGCCAAGACGATTGCTTCGCTGAAAAAGCTGGGGGTGGTAAAAACCATCATGCTAACAGGTGACAATCGGACAGTTGCCGAAGCTGTAGGACGTCAGTTAGGCCTGGATGAAGTACGGGCAGAACTGTTGCCTCAGCATAAAGCCGAAGCCATTGAGCAGTTGTCTGCAAGTAAAAAAACGAGCGATAAAATCTTGTTTGTAGGCGATGGAATTAATGATACACCTGTACTTGCTTTGGCAGATGTTGGTGTAGCGATGGGTGGTTTGGGCTCAGACGCTGCAATTGAAGCAGCAGATATCGTAATCATGAACGACGAGCCTTCAAGGCTGGTGACGGCGATTCATATTGCTCAACGCACACGCCGTATCGTATGGCAAAACATTATATTTGCGCTAGGTGTCAAAGTAGTATTTCTCTCATTGGGCGCGTTTGGTATTGCTACCATGTGGGAGGCTGTATTTTCCGATGTTGGTGTAACACTGCTAGCTGTATTAAATGTGATGCGTGTGCTGAAGGTTGGTACTGACGAATAAAAAGGTAACCCCCCGTTAACATTGGATGTAGGCATCCTATGAAAACAGGGGGTGTTTCTTTATAGCTGCCTTTTTTGTGCAGACATTTGCTTTCCGCAGACATTTGCTTTCCGCAGTATAGATCTATTTTTCTCATATATAGTAGTTGTGCAGAGATGTATAAATGTGGGGAGGGCCTAATACGTTTAAGGTAGGGACTTAATAAGTAAGGCCCACGTAACATTCGGTTGCTCAGCAATGAGTAAGCGTTTTCTTTATTTGGAGGGGTACTCGAATTCGTGTGTGCCACCTTGCTGACGAAAGAAAGGATGGATTAATAGCATGGAGGCTAAACTGATGCATGTATTCGCAGAGCTGTTGGGTGGCATAAACAGCAGGGATTGCAACGTTCCAGAGCCAGGTAAGGAGTCTGCTGCACGGAGATTGGCTATGGAGACGCTAAGAGCAGGAAGCCATCAAGTATCTGCTGCACAGGAGGAAGATCCATTGGGCTGGCTGGTTGGTTTAGCCGAGCAGGGTGCAATCAGTCGAGCGGAGGCATTGCTGGCTGTAAACCCGGAATTACTTGGAGAATCGATGCTGAATAACGGCAATGATACAGAGCAAGCCATGGACACACTACTAAAATGGAGCGATGAATACAGCGACACCTCCATACGGCTTTATGCTGATGCTCCTGCAAGTATGAGTCGTAAAAGTACAGGAATACGCGATCTTGACGGTTATAGCCTTCTGCATGGTCCATTGTCACTGGCATCCGGCCGCGTGAGGGAATTATGCTATGCCTATTTGGACGCGGCAGAGTCTGGACAAAAGATTCATGCCCTTGCTGGGGAGCCCGATCCCATCCTTGCCCCCGGTTCCCGTGCATCAGAGACGTACACAACATTTAATAAAGCATCTGGTTTGCCTGGATTGTGTGAGTACCTGTCCCGACGAATCATTGGCCTGCTGGAAACAGAGTACGAGGGCTTGTTTGAGTTGCTGGACGGATTGCCGTTGACTATAGCTTTGACTGAGCAGAACAATGCAGTGGGCATTGGAAGCCTGCAAGATATGCAGTTGGAGGCCCTACTGCGTGCAGCGTTGCGAAGCATGCGACAGGGAGGTGAACCACGGCTGGAGATTATGGTGCGCAATCCTACTGACGTAAACCAGTTCCAGACCATCCGAGACTGGATTGACGGCGTTGCCGAGCAAACGTTATGTGGCCGCCTGCGGTGCGTTCCATATCGGGTAGGTGTACTTTTGACGGTTGATACAAGTTTGGTGCCTAATGCAGGTCAAATAGGGGATGAGGAATCCGCACGGTCGGAGAAGTCGGACAACGCCGATGACATGTCCGAAGTGAGCGCACGACAGACCAAGCAGGCGGCTCAAGCCGCAGATTTGGCACGCTTTGCCGATACGGTCATTTTAGAAGTTTTACCAGCTCCATCTGATGGTATCAGAGCTGGGGATCCGTTGATTCCATCTGTTGCTGATGGGCATGAGAATGCTAATGATACGATAAAACGCATAATGGAAGCTGTTCGGCGTGTAAAGCCTGAGGTTCCTATATGGGTGGCGATAGATAAAATTCACCATTTCCTAGATAGGAATTGGATCTGGGAGAACGAGCTAACGGGGGTCATTTGCTCAGACCCAGCAGTTCCTACTGTACGTCTTGCGGCTGCGCGTTGGAGGCTGCAACAGCAAGCCAATCGGCAACACACTTCAGAAACTGCACACACCCATGCGTGGAAGTTTCCACTTTAGCCTTGAAGAATTTATGTGATAGAACGCTTTGAAATATTGAGGATACCTGCGTTGTTTACGCGGGTATCTTTTTATTTAGGCTATTAGCAGTTTACAAGCGGAAAAGAAAGGGTATATAATAAAACAAAAGTTTCTCTAAGCCAAAATAATTGTATAGATGCAAAAATGATTATCATTCTCATTGCCAAACATGCTGCTTCGGGCTTCCCGAAGCAGCATGTGCTATTTTAGGGCACTTAACAATGGATATCATTCTCAATGAAATGCAAGTACAAGGAACAAAAAATGGAAAGGAACGTGACATGATGCAAGCAGTTCAACGACTACAAGATACATTGTCTCCCTCTAACCGAGCACTTTCAAAAAACAGTGGCAGCGGACGCCCCGGTCCAAATCGCAAGCCGCAATTTCAGCTCAAAAGCATGCTGAAAAATAAGGAGATGCAGGCTGCTCTAGGCAGTGGAATACTAATGCTGATGGCATGGGGGGTCTCACATTGGTGGCAATGGCTATCCGTCATTCTCTATGTGGTGTCTTATGCCCTTGGAGGCTGGTCCAAAGCCAGAGAAGGGATTGAAACCCTGATCCGAGAACATGATCTGGATGTTAATTTGCTCATGATCGCTGCGTCTTTAGGAGCTGCGGCCATTGGCTACTGGAATGAAGGAGCCATGCTGATCTTTATTTTTGCACTCAGCGGTGCGCTGGAGAGCTATACCACGGAGCGTAGTAGTAAGGATATTTCCGAGCTCATGGCGCTGAAGCCGGAAACGGCTTTGCGTTTGTCTCACGAGGGAACAGAAACGGTTGGCATTGAGCAGCTGTTGCCAGGCGACCTGCTGCTGGTTAAGCCCGGCGAACTAATTCCGGCGGACGGTCGAGTCTCCAAAGGTGTGTCGGCAGTGAATCAGGCATCCATTACCGGGGAATCTGTTCCGGTAAACAAGATGGCAGGTGACGAAGTATATGCAGGCACCATCAATGGAGAAGGCGTGCTATATGTGGAGGTCAGCCAATCCTCAGAAGATACTTTATTTTCAAAAATTATTCGTATGGTAGAAGAGGCCCGGACTGAAGTTCCCGATTCCCAGCGGTTTATTAAAACATTCGAATCGGTATACGCCCGAATTGTTGTTGCCGTCACGTTGATCGTCATTGTAGGTGCGCCCATTCTATTGGGCTGGACATGGGCAGCGGCGTTTTACAAGGCGATGGTGTTCCTTGTCGTGGCCTCACCTTGTGCGCTCGTGTCATCCATTATGCCAGTGATGCTATCGGCCATTTCCAACCGTGCCCGGCGGGGCATTCTGTTCAAAGGTGGCGCGCATGTGGAGAATATGGCATTGACATCTGTCGTTGCTTTTGACAAAACGGGCACGTTAACGAAGGGCTCACCCGTGGTCACGGACTGGATCACCGCCCCAGATTACGATGCTGATGAGCTATTGCATATTGTCGCGACAATCGAAAGCTATTCCTTACATCCGCTGGCACGAGCGATTGTAGCCAAAGCCGAAGCTGAATTGGAACAGAGAGAGCTTCTCACAGCCGAGCAAGTGCAGGCTCTTACCGGATGGGGAATGGAAGGCATCATAGGTGGGGTGAAATGGAGAATCGGTCGCACGAATGTACTGGATGAACCTGGTCTTCTGGCTGGGCCAGAGTGGGTGGAGAGTCGAGCCCGACTGGAAGCCGAGGGCAAAACTGTATCCATCATTCTTGCGGATGATCGGATTGCCGGGATGCTGGCGCTGCGTGACGAGTTGCGTCCACAGGCACGAGAATCCGTGAAACGCCTGCAAGCGCAGGGTATCCGGGTCGTCATGCTGACTGGAGACCGCCCGGAAACGGCTGCAGTGATCGCGGCGCAGGCTGGAGTCGACGCCGTATATGCTGGCTTAATGCCGGAGGACAAAGTCAGTCATATTCGCATGCTGCGAGAGCAATACGGGCATGTCGTTATGGTCGGCGACGGTGTGAATGATGCTCCGGCTTTGACTGCAGCTACTGTAGGGCTGGGCATGGGGATGCATGGCAGCGGAGCAGCCCTGGAGGTTGCAGATGTGGTGCTAATGAACGACGGAATCGAGGAGATTGCTCCGACGATAGCACTGGCGCGCAAGGCGCAGCGAGTGGTCAAACAAAATATGATCTTCGCGGTAAGTGTCATTGTGCTGCTGGTGATTAGTAATTTTGTGCAAAATATAGCCCTGCCATTCGGGGTCATTGGGCATGAAGGTAGCACACTGCTTGTCATTTTGAACGGCCTGCGCTTATTGCGATCATAAGACTATAAACCAATTCACAAACATAACATTACAAACAGTCAGGAGCATTCAACCCTCTTACATGCAAGGGGGATTGAATGCTCCTTCTTTAGCAGTGTCAGTCTTTTTTTTGTATTTCAAGGGTAGTTCAATCTCATACCTCTAAATCACGATTGCAGTGCGCCTATCTACGACGCGGTGTAGACCGCCGCAAGAACAGGGAAAACAGTAATCCCGCCAGCGCAATTCCGGTTGCAATGATGAAGGCATCATTAATACCATGGATCGTCGATTCTGTAACAGCCCTTCCGTATACCTGTTGTATCGCGAGTGCAGAGCCGCTTTCCGTAGAAATACCCGCTGTTTGTGCGAGGGTTTGTCCCAGTTGTGATACGCCTTCCGTTACAGAGGCATTGGCTGTGGTAGCGACATTCGCATAATCTGCCATATGAACCGTAGTCCGGCTGCTCATTACAGTAATGAGCCAAGCGGTACCGATAGATCCGGCGATTTGCCGTACTGTATTGGACATGGCAGTACCATGGCTGCCGAGATGTGGAGGCAGCTGGTTGAGTCCTTCCGTCTGAACGGACATCATCAGCAATGACATCCCGAAGCTGCGAATCGTATAGATGATCATAATATGTCCGTAGGTGGTGGCATCGGTCAGCAGACTGAATTCCCATGTCGTGATTGCCGTAATGATTAGCCCGATGATCGCCAACGGTCTCGCGCCAATACGATCGAATACTGCCCCTGATATCGGTGACATCACACCCATCAGCAGCGCACCTGGCAACAGCAGCAGACCCGATTGCAGCGGAGTAAAACCGCGTATATTTTGCAAATAGATCGGTAGCAGCAGCATCCCGCCGAACATGGTCATATTGACGGTAGCCCCAACCAGCGTAGATACCGTAAAAATATCGTATTTAAATACACGGAATTCCAGCATAGGCTCCAGCATGTTCAGCTCACGCACGACAAAAAACACAATAAACACGATTCCAAAAGCGAGCGAGAGTATTACCGTATTGCTGCTCCAGCCCTTGTCTCCGGCTGAACTAAAGCCATACAACAGAAGACCAAAACCAAGGGTCGAAAAAATGGTTCCCAGCAGATCAAAATGTGGTTTTGTCAGCTTGGACACATTTTTGAGCCAGCGCACAGCAAACAGAATATCAATGATTGCCAGCGGAATTACTAACAAAAATAGCAGCCGCCAACTGTAGTGCTCTACAATCCAGCCAGATAAAGTGGGTCCTACCGCCGGAGCAAACATCATAGCGATCCCCATGGTCCCCATAGCAGCGCCCCGTTTTTCGGGAGGAAATACAGTCAGGAAAACGTTCATGACCACAGGCATGATGATGCCTGCTCCGCTGGCCTGGATAACACGTCCAACCAGCATAGGCGCAAAGCCGGTACTGGCAGCACAGACGACAGACCCGGCAGTAAATAACCCCATCGCGGAGATGAACAGTGCACGTGTTCCGAATGACTCAATCAGAAAAGCAGTGATAGGAATCAAAATTCCGTTTGTTAGCATATATCCGGTGGATAACCATTGAACGGTTGTGGCAGATACATTGAAGTCATTCATCAAGTGTGGAATAGCCACGTTAAGCAGCGTTTGATTCAAAATCGAAATGAAGGCGCCTAGCAGTAGCACGGACAGAATGCGTCCGACGGACATTTTTTGATCCATGACAGCCTCCTACTTGTGAACTCTGATTGTTGCACTCATTCCCGGGATAATACCTAGGCCCTTGTAACCTTGAATGGAAATGTTGACAGGCACGACCTGCGTCACCTTGGTATAGTTGGCAGTGGTATTGGAGGTGGGCAGCAGTGAAAAGGTGGATGCGGTTGCCAGACCGATCTTTTCGAGTTTACCGGTCAGGGATGTATCTGGGTAAGCATCAATATACACATCTACGGTCTGGCCTACTTGGAGATCCTGCACAGCCGTTTCGTCTATATTGGCAGTAATCCAAAGATTGTTCAGATCAAATGCTTTCGCTAAAGGTGTGCCCGCCCCGACAACTGAGTTGTTGACTGCAGTTTGCTGTACGATGGTACCGTCAGTCGGGATCGTAACGCTGATCCGGCTTCCGCCTCCCTCTACACTACCAAGCGAGCTGCCAGCGGTGTACGTTTTACCAACTTCAGCGTTCCAGCCCGTGAGCTTTCCTCCGCTTGGAGAGGCAACAGTAACTGCTTGTCCGCTCACTTGTGCATTGTCGGTTTTTATGTAGTTGGCGGATTGATTGTAGTAATAGGCGGCGGCTCCACCTCCTGCCAGAATAATAATAATTACTAGCAGATTAACTAATATGGCGCGCGAATTCATATTGTGCATGCCTCCTTAGTGTTTTTGGATGTTCAAAGTATGCGTCAAACGATTCATAATATTCAGATGGATTCTGGGAAAGGTTAAGAGCGTATGCAAAAAGGATGATCATGCTGATAAAGGATGATGCGCATAATGACGACCAGAATCATGATTGTATATGACAGTGAAAATGGACATACCGAACGTCTCGCTCGCTCGATCGCAGAAGGCGCACGTCTAGATCACACAGAAGTGGCGCTAAAGCATGTTAATGAGGCCGATGTGAATGAGCTAGTAAGCGCGGATGCGATCATATGGGGGTGCCCGGGTCATTTTGGTACCATCAGCAGCGGTCTGAAGAGCTGGATTGACAAGCTCGGATATTTGTGGGCGCAGGGCAAGCTGGTGGACAAAATCGGTGCAGTATTTTGCACAACTGCTACCGTTCATGGTGGATTGGAATCAACGCTTTTGAATTTGATTACTCCTATGCTTCATCAAGGCATGATTATTGTAGGCCTGCCCGCTAGCATCACGGAAAATGCGCTCTACGGCTCCTATTACGGTGTAGGGGTAACATGTCCGGTGGAGACAGACCCCGATGGACCGCCCAACCTTCCAACGGACGATGATCTTGCGTTAGGTCGCTCTTTGGGCAAACGGGTTGCTGAGATGGCGGGACGGTACCGTAGCGCTGAAAGAGAATAGGAGGCCGCCGATGACCATTGCTTTTATCGCAGTAGCTGTGGTTGCCTTGATCTTTTTGCTGGTATTTAACACAAAGATGACGCGCAAGTCCTCGGCCAAGAATCGCCCCAGCCAAGAGGAATCCCGGCAAAGAAGTAAACGTCCTTATCCTGTGCAAGTGGAACCCAAGGCGCATGAATTAGCGGAACATAACGGAGAGATGCCGCCTAAGGATTCCGAAGTTGAAGAACATCGTGCCAAGGAGCATCAGAAGTTGCCTGATATCCAAACGGATATGAAGGTAGAAAAAGATCGCAAGAACATAGAAGGTGCTTACGGGGATCAGGATTATCGTGCAGCTTTGCGTGGTTTTGCTGGAAAGGACGGAGAAAAGGATGGAGGTTCCCCAAGATCCAATGGGAAGAAAGGGACTTCCAAAAGTAAGGACGAACAGTACCGTGAAGCACTGCGTTCCATGAACCAAAAAAAATGAGGTCCCATCATTTGAACATGACAAAAAGGCTGCTTTTCTGTCTGAATTACAGGCAGAAAAGCAGCCTTTTTGTGCTGCGCGGCTATAGCCATTCGGTTAGCCCGATCATCGTAATCAAGCCAAGAATAAAAGAGAATGTCGCGATCCGCTGGTTACCGTCCCCGTGACTTTCGGGAATCAGTTCCTTGTAGACAATAAACATCATAGCCCCGGCGGCAAAAGCAAGGCCATACGGCACCAGTCCGTTCACCCAGCTGCTTAAATAAAAGCCGATTAGACTGGTGATGATTTCCACAGCTCCCGTTAGGGTAGCAATGCCCAATGCCTTGAAACGACCGATGTTTTGATTCACAAGGAATAACGCTACAATAAAGCCTTCAGGGGCATTTTGCAGACCGATAGAGAAGGCAATGAGATTGCCTAGATTCTGAGTCTCACTCGCGTAGCTGACCCCAACAGAGAGCCCTTCCGGCAAGTTGTGCAACGTAATAGCTGCAATAATGAGAAAAGATTTGGACTCCAATTGAAAAGTTTTGGAATCCGGGTCCTCCAAATCGGCATGGGGGATATACATTTCCATCACCAGTAATACGAGGCAACCAAGCAAAATTCCCGCAGTCAACACGAACCAATTGGAATGATGGATCGCTTCTGGAATCAGGTTATACACGGATGCAGAGGTCATAATTCCTGCGGCATAAGCCAGCAGAACATCGCGAAGCCGATGCGTGATATTACGCATAAACAATATAGGTACGGCGCCGAGTCCGGTGGACAGGGCAGAAATTAAGCTACCTACGAAAACGTCATTCATAATCGGGATAATCCCTCCATACCTCATTTATCTTTAAACTTCGCTTCATGAAAACTTCATTTGACTGTTTACAGCTCTTTCCGCATAATGAAATTAGGATTTAGAATCAGTCTAAGTCATAAGAAGCTACAAAACAAGTGATTCGTTTTTTACAATATCCGGGTGTCCACTTTTTGGGATGAGCTTCTGTCAGCACTACTTTTAGAGTATATGCAGTAGCCCAGCGCCCGGTACCGAAAACTCGCTATATAATACTTATGATATTTTAGGAGGAACCAAGATATGTACAAGTCCATTATTATAGGTACCGGCCCTGCCGGTTTGACCGCCGCTATTTACCTCGCACGTGCTAATATGAACCCGCTGGTAATCGAGGGACCACAGCCAGGTGGGCAATTAACCACGACTACAGAAGTTGAGAATTTTCCAGGCTTTCCTGAAGGAATCATGGGACCTGATTTGATGGATAATATGCGTAAGCAAGCGGAGCGTTTTGGCGCTGAATTCCGCACAGGCTGGGTGAACAAGGTAGACACAACTGCTCGTCCATTTACACTGGATGTAGAAGGTTTGGGTGAACTGGTTACCGATACGCTGATTATTTCCACAGGGGCGACTGCCAAATACCTGGGGATACCCGGTGAACAAGATAATATCGGACGCGGCGTGAGCACTTGCGCTACCTGTGACGGGTTCTTCTTCCGCGGCAAAGAAATCGTTGTTATCGGCGGTGGGGACTCTGCACTGGAAGAAGCTAATTTCCTGACTCGCTTTGCTTCCAAAGTAACGTTGGTACATCGTCGTGAAGAATTGAGAGCTTCTAAAATTATGCAGGATCGTGCTCGTGCGAACAGCAAAATTGAATGGGCGCTCAATCGTACTCCTGTCGAAGTAGTTGCAGACGAAAACGGAGTAACTGGCTTGAAAGTGCTAAACAACGCAACAGGTGAAGAGGAAATCATTACAGTGAGCGGCGTATTCGTGGCAATTGGTCATCATCCGAATACAGGCTTCCTCGAAGGACAAATTACAACGGATGCGAACGGTTATATCGTCGTCAATCCGGGTACCTCCGAAACAAACGTGCCTGGCGTATTCGCTTGTGGCGACGTACAGGATACACGCTACAGACAAGCGATTACGGCAGCAGGTAGTGGTTGTATGGCTGCTATGGACAGCGAGAAATACATCGAAAGTCTGGAGCACAGCGCACTGGCCCTGTAATGATATTTGGAAGTATGAATAAATATAATGTAACAAAATAAATGATGAGGTGATATTCATGGAAAAAGCAATAGTTTACACATCTACAAACTGTCCGCATTGCCGTCAAGTAAAAAGCTACCTGGCTGAAAAAGGTGTCGAATACGAAGAACGCAACATTGAAACCAATGAAGCTTTTGCGCAAGAGGTTTGGGATATGGGCATTCGCGCTGTTCCATTGACTTTGATCGGAGAAGAACGTATTTCCGGTATGAACAAAACCAAGTTTGAAAAAGTGTTGAACGCTTAATCCAACCTAACAGCAGATAACGGATTTTGCAAAATCCTAAGCAAAAAAAGCGTACAGGAACCTGAGTGTTCCTGTACGCTTTTTTTATAAAGATACACGTACACGCCCGAGAAAAGGAGCTGTTGCCGCATAGGCGGCACCTAGCATCGTCGAACGGCTGCCAAGCGTGGAGAAACGAATCTGTAGTTGCCGGCGGTGATAGGGCAGGGCACGTTCGTCAATCACTTTACGCATACTTTGCTCCAACCAAGGTCTGGCTTCCGCGAGTGGACCGCCAATGATAAGCATGCCAGGGTTGAGGCTGTTCACAATGTTGGTAATACCCACACCCAAATATCGCCCGATTTCACCAAGGACGCTTAATGTACTAACATCACCTTGCTGGGCAAACGGTAATAATCCCGCTGTATTATGTGCGGGCAGCTTCAAGGTGGATGCTACATACGCCTTCTCCGAAGCATACAGCTCCCAGCAGCCTCGGCTGCCGCAGGAGCAGAGGCGCCCATTCCAGTCAATGGACATATGCCCGCTCTCGCCCGCGTATCCCCAAGCCCCTTGATACGGCTTGCCATCAATGATAATTCCGGCCCCGATCCCGGAGCCTGCACTGATGTAGACCAGATCCCGCACCAGCTGCCGATGATCGGCGTCCATACCATAGTACAATTCGCCTTGTGCACCGACGTTGGCCTCATTATCCACCACTATGGGAAGACCCAGCTCTGTCTCCAGCTGCTGCCGCAGCGGAACCTCTTCCCAGCCCAGATTGGGTGCGAATAAAACATTTCCGGTTTCATCCACCATACCTGGTACCCCCAACCCAATGCCGACAATACCGTGAGGGGAGGGAGGGGTGACCTGCATGAGCTTCTGAACGAGCTTACGAATTTGTTCGATGACAAAGTCAGGATCATGCTGGGTTAGAGAAAGGGTAAGCTCTGTTTCAATGGTACCTGCCAGATCGGTCAAAGCACCCTTGATGTACTGTACACTAACCTCGATACCGAGTACAAAGCCTGCACGGTTGTTGAACAGCAGCATTAAAGGTTTGCGCCCACCGCTGGATTCTCCTAATCCCGTCTCATACACCAATCCATCGGTGATCAGCTCTGCAACCAGGTTGGACACGGTGGCCTTGTTTAATCCGGTTTGACTGGATAACTGTGCCCGGGATAGAGGGGCATGAAGGCGGATTCGCTCCAATACAATGGATTTATTCAGCTTTTTGACAAGCGCCTGATCGCCAGTAACATTCATGGTTATTTTCACTTCCTGTTGATGTAATTCCCTTTATTATATCATAAAAATAAACTTAGTTTAAGCAATAGACAAAGTTTCTTGGCTGTGCTAGAATCGTTTTTGTAAACGTTTACTACAAAGGAGGAACTTATAATGGCTTATTTCGAACAAGTATCCAAAATTAACTTTGAGGGCAAGCAATCTGATAATCCTTTTGCGTTCAAATTTTATAATCCTCAGGAAATGGTAGCGGGAAAAACGATGGAGGAGCATTTGCGTTTTAGTATGGCCTATTGGCATACGCTGGTTGCAGGCGGCTCTGATCCTTTTGGAGTAGAGACTGCGGAACGCCCATGGTCCAAGTTTACCGGACTTGATTTGGCGAAGGCACGTGTGGAAGCTGCCTTTGAGCTGCTGGATAAACTGAATTTACCTTATTTCGCCTTCCACGATGTGGATATTGCTCCTGAAGGCGCGTCACTGAAGGAATTTTACAGCAATCTGGATACCATCGTGGATCTGATTGAGGAGCACATGAAGGCTACGGGGAAAAAGCTGCTGTGGAACACGGCGAACATGTTTAGCCATCCACGTTATTTGCATGGAGCTGCGACGACTTGCAATGCAGATGTATACGCACACGCAGCTGCTCAAATTAAAAAAGGACTGGAAGTGGGCAAACGTCTGGGCGCAGATAACTACGTATTCTGGGGAGGCCGTGAAGGCTATGAAACACTGCTGAATACAGATTTGAAGTTGGAACAGGACAATCTGGGACGGATGTTCCATATGGCGGTGGACTACGCGCGTGAAATCGGCTTTGACGCTCAATTCCTGATTGAGCCAAAACCGAAGGAGCCAACCAAGCATCAGTATGATTTTGATGCGGCGACGACGATTGCCTTCCTGCAAAAATATGATCTGGATCAGCATTTCAAGCTTAATCTGGAAGCTAACCATGCCACTTTGGCGGGCCATACTTTTGATCATGAAGTACGTGTAGCACGGGTTAACGGCATGTTGGGTTCCCTGGATGCCAACCAAGGTGATTTGCTGCTGGGCTGGGATACGGACGAATTCCCGGTTGATCTGTATGATGCCACACTAACCATGTATGAAGTACTGCAAAATGAAGGATTAGGCCGTGGCGGTATCAACTTTGATGCCAAGGTGCGCAGAGCATCGTTTGAGCCAGAAGATTTGTTCCTCGCGCACATCGCAGGTATGGATACGTATGCGAAAGGGTTGAAGGTAGCCGCCAAACTGATCGAGGATCGTGTGTTTGAGGACTTTATTGAGAAGCGGTACAGTAGCTTTAAAGAAGGCATTGGAGCAGACATTGTATCCGGAAAAGCAACGCTTGCTTCCCTGGCTGAATATGCTCTGGCGAACGAAGCACCACGCAAAAACGTGTCCGGTCGTCAGGAATATCTGAAAGCAACATTGAATCAATACATTTTGGCTGATTAATGCCGGAATTTATATATGAATAAGGGCCGTACGATCACAGGGAAGGAGGAACTCCAATGCAGGAGAAGCTAAAACAGGAGCTGGAGCGCTATGTCATCGGAGTGGATTTGGGTACCAGTGCGGTCAAAACGGTGCTGGTCAACCGTAAGGGGCAGGTGGCTTATGAAACCTCTCAGTCCTATCCTCTTCATCAGCCGAAAGCAGGGTATAGCGAACAGCAGCCTGAAGACTGGGTGCGTGGGACGTTAGCATCGTTGAAAGAGCTTGTAGAGAAGGCCGGAATCGCCGGAACAGATGCTGTGGACGGCATCAGCTTTTCGGGGCAGATGCACGGGCTTGTGCTGACTGACAAGGAAGGCCAAGTGCTTCGTCCAGCTATTCTGTGGAATGACACGCGCACAACGGCACAATGCCGCCGTATTGAAGAACAGCTCGGGCCAGCGCTGCTAAGTATCGCGCGCAACCGCGCGCTGGAAGGCTTCACGCTACCCAAGCTGCTGTGGGTGCAGGAGCATGAGCCAGACGTGCTGGCTCGTGCGGCCCATTTTATGCTACCCAAAGATTATGTGCGCTACTGTCTCACAGGAGAGTTGGCGATGGAGTATTCGGATGCGGCAGGCACGCTGCTGCTAGACATCGCGAACAAGCAGTGGAGCGAAGAGATCGCAGCTGCGTTTGATCTGCCGTTGTCGCTGTTCCCGCCGCTGGTGGAATCCTTTGACCAGACGGGTACACTATTGCCGGAGATTGCGGAGCAGAGCGGGCTTTCGTCTGAAACCAAGGTCTATGCAGGTGGAGCAGACAACGCATGTGGCGCGATTGGTGCCGGCATTTTGAGCGAAGGCCGCACCTTGTGCAGTATCGGCACCTCAGGAGTTGTGCTTTCCTATGAGGAACGCAAGGATATCGACGTTCAGGGACGGGCACATTTTTTTAATCATAGTGAGCAGGATGCTTATTATATCATGGGGGTTACACTCGCGGCAGGATATAGCTTGACCTGGTTTAAGGATACCTTTGCGCCGGAACATTCTTTTGACGCACTGTTGGAGGATATAAACTCGATCGAGCCGGGCAGCCGAGGGCTGTTGTTCACGCCTTATATCGTGGGCGAACGTACCCCTCATCCGGATGCAGCTATTCGAGGCAGCTTTATCGGGATGGATGCAGGGCATAAGCTTCCGCATTTTACACGAGCAGTGCTGGAGGGAATTACGTTTTCGCTCAAGGAATCCATTGATATTCTCAGAGGCACGGGCAAAACGGTGAATGAAGTGATTTCCATTGGCGGCGGTGCGCGTAATGAGGCATGGCTGCAAATGCAGGCCGATATTTTTAACGCGGATATCGTCAAGCTGGAAAGTGAGCAGGGTCCTGCCTTGGGAGCGGCTATGCTGGCTGCTTATGGTAGCGGGTGGTTTGAATCGCTGCAGGCGTGCGCTGAAGCTTTTCTGCGTGAAGCAGCAAGATATACGCCAAATCCGGAACGTGTGGCACAGTATGAAGGCTTATATGAGCTATACCGTGAAGTTTATCTACACACACGGGAGCTAAGTGAGCAATTGGCGGTCTATCGGTAATACAGTGAACTTTGAACGTAAATGAGAAGCGGCTTCGGGTGTAGGAATCCCCGAAGCCGCTTATTTCATGGATGATAAGTTTTGGATTAAACACTTTTCTTCATTTTTGCATGACCTTCATTCACCGAGCTCACGGCACAGCCTGGGCATGACTTGCTCGATGAACAGCCAGCACAGGCGCCTTGGCGGCTTTTTCGCAAAAATCTTACCAGCACCCACGCACTGTAACCGAGGATCACCAATAAAATAATGATATTGACCATGGAATCCACTTCCTTTTATATACTCTAGGGTCTGACTTAACCCCAACCTAATAATCTGCCACACTGATAGATCAAGACGGCGATGATATATGCCACGGTCAAAGGATAGATCACAGAAAATGCGGTCCAGCGCCAGGAGAGTGTCTCCTTGCGAATAACCGCTACTGTAGCCAGACACGGCACATACAACAGAATGAACACCATAAAGCTAAATGAGGCAAGCGATGTAAAAGCATGACTGACTTGCAGTTCCAATCCCTGCATATCGGGAACATGATAAATGATATTCATCGTTGAGACGATAACCTCTTTGGCCATAAAGCCTGTGAGCAGAGACGCGCCTGCTTGCCAGGTGCCAAAACCAAGAGGAGCCAATAGAGGTGCAAACCATCCTCCAATCGTAGCGAGCAGGCTGTCATCCATTTCTACGCCGAAGCCCTGCGGACCGAAATTGGACAAGAGCCAGATGCCTACAGAGCCTGCAAGAATAATCGTTCCGGCTTTACGGACGAAGCCTTTGACCTTCTCCCACGTGCTGCGAAATAATGTAAGAGCCTGCGGCACCCGATAGGGAGGGAGCTCTACGATAAAGAGGGAGGGCTCACCTGATAAAATAGATACTTTGGAAAAAATTTTGGCAAGTATAAGCGATACGGTGATCCCTAACACATACATCAGCATGATAATGCTCGCCGCATGTGACGGGAAAAACACACCTGCAAACAACGCATAGACTGGCAAGCGGGCCGAGCATGACATAAAGGGTACCAGCAACGTTGTAATGAGGCGTTCTCTTGGTTGTTCTATGGTGCGCGCTGCCATAATTGCCGGAACATTACAGCCAAATCCGATGATGAAGGGAATGAAGCTTTTTCCGTTCAAGCCCACGGCTTGCATCAAGCGATCCATGAGTATTGTGACCCGTGCCATGTAGCCGGAGTCTTCGATCACCGAGATAATCAGAAATAAAATAGCAATTTGAGGCAGAAAAACAAGCACACCGCCGACCCCAGCCACGATGCCGTCCACGACTAGACTTTGCGTAAAAGCGGACGCGTTCAAGTGAACGAGTAATTCAGTAATCCAGTTGCTGAGTGTCCCTGAAAAAAATTCATCCAGCATATCTGAAAGAATGGTACCCGCCCAATCGAAGGTAAACTTAAAGGTAGCGTACATTAACAGTAAAAAGATCGGAATCCCCAAGTACCGATGAGTTAGCAGTGCATCCAGTTTATCAGTCAGGCTGTGCGGTCTGAGTTTGGATGTGTCAACTGCCTTGGTGCACAGCTCAGCAATCCATGCTGTTCTTACAAAACGAATATGTTGAGCAGGGGTGCTGTTATACCCTTCCCTGAGAAGCTCTTCCTCGCAGCGCTGGATGCGTGCAGTTACTTGTTCACGCAGTGTCTCATTCGTCATCCATTCCATGACGACCGGATTGTTTTCCAGACATTGCAGTGCAGCCCAGCGGAGCTGAGGCACAGATGTATGCGGCAGCAAGCTGCAAATATCCGCAATAGCAGCTTCGACAGCAGGGCCGTAATCCAGTTGAAAAGCATTGGATGTATGTCTGACCTCTCGAAGGGAAGCAAGCATTTGCTTACTTCCACTACCTGTACGTGCCACCATCGGAATAATGGGAACGTTCAATTGATCAGCCAACAGTTCCTTGTTTACCCGAAGACCGGTGGCATCGGCTACATCGGTCATGTTTAAGCCGAGTACAAGCGGACGGCCGTATTCCAATAATTGTACGGTCAAATATAGATTGCGCTGAAGCTGGGAGGCATCCACGATGTTAATTAGCGCCGCAGGCGGTTCTTCCAGCAAATAACGGGTTGCGACGCCTTCATCCAGCGACAGAGGGAGTAAAGAGTAGGCACCCGGCAAATCCACCAATACGGCAGACTTGTCACGCAGGATTCCTGTTTTCTTTTCCACAGTGACGCCGGACCAGTTTCCTACTTCTGCATACGTACGAGTCAACTTGTTGAATAATGAGGTTTTTCCTGTATTGGGATTACCGAAAAGAGCGATCATGTCCATGTCGGAACGACCTCCAGTTGCTTCACTTGATTTTGACGGAGGCCGACTAACTGGCCGTTGCATTCAATGACGATCGGGCCGCCCAATAAACTGATCTTTTTTAAGCGTATAATGGAGCCTTCGTTGATGCCCATGTCTGTTAAACGGCGGCGCAATGAGGGGTGAAGAGGGGCAAGAGATTGCAAACGCACAGTCTGACCTAATGGTGTACGAAGGAGTGAGATACATTCTGCCATGGTGCTCAGCCTTTCTGATCTAGAATGAGAATCAATATCATTTACTTCCGATGCCAGTACCATATCATGAGGAGTACTAGATTGCTGTGATAAATTTCTCTGCGAACGACATGTTTATGGTTATCCGTCTCTGTTATATAACAGAGTAAAGTGTCATAACCTGCTTTGAACTGCACGCTTACTCGTCTATAACCGACAAAACTAGAGCGTTTGGGGCAACTGTTTTTATGGTAAGATAGAGCTGTTTACAACTATGCTAAGAAGGGCAGGAACGCTCTGTATGAACAGAAAAATCGGGGTTAGGCTTGTAAAATGTCTGGTTGCAGGTGCAGCGCTGGCTGTGTTGCTGCCGCAGGCTGTAGAGTGGGGCAACAATGTGTATGCGGCGTCGGTCAAGCCGACTCCCTCCGTATCATCGCAGCAGCTTCAAAACAAGCTTTTACAGGCAATGGCTACGCGGAGTGAAACGCTGACCTTTACATATCAAGGGCGAGTGAACGGTCTCAAGCAGCAGTTACAGACAGCCATCCAACAGGCGATGGAGAGCGATCCGTATGTGAATTATACGATCAAAAGCTACGCATTCAGCTATACAGGCACAACCACCTCCGCCCAGGTTACGATTCGTTTAAGCTACCGGGAAACGAAGGAACAGACGGCATATGTGGATAGCACAGTGCAAGCTGTGCTGGGGGATATCATTACGAAGGGAATGACGGATCATGAAAAGGTGAAGGCCATCCATGATTGGATCGTCGTTCGCCTGAAGTATGATGAAGCACAGCAAAAGTACACAGCCTATGATGGTCTGAAAACGGGAAGCACGGTCTGTCAGGGTTATTCGCTGTTGGCTTATAAAATGCTCGAACGAGCAGGGATTACAAATCGGATTGTGGAAGGTAGAGCAGGAGGGCAGTTGCATGCATGGAATCTTGTTTTATTAGATGGCCGATGGTATCACATGGATACGACATGGGATGACCCGACCCCCGATCGCGCGAACGAGGTAAGCACTTCATATTATCTGCTGACGGATTCAGAAATGCGGCGGGATCATTCGTGGGTTAAACAATATCCTCAGGCGAACACATCGTACCGCGAAACCTTATCGGCATTGATAGCTGCCGGAGGAGCAAAGGCTGCCGTGTATCAAAAACTGTACAATAACCTGGAATATCCATTGCAAGACGGCAAGGGACTGGTTAAATCATCAGCTGACATCAAGGAACAGGTTCGGAAGATGATAACTAAGGGAGAAACGTCAATTACTTTTGGCTATCAAGGTACGGAACGAAGTCTTAAGGAGGATTTACAGTCCTTGTACCAACTCGGCTTAAAATCCATTTCCTATCAGATTACGGATCTCGGAAGTACCGGCAATCTTAGGGTAACCCTGAAATGGACTTAATTATTCGGCTGTAAAAAAGCCACATTATCAAAGGAGTATTCTAATTTATATGCACAAGCGTTCCTTTACCTATTTGCTTGGCACGCAGACGATGTCCAATGCGGCCGACATTCTTTACATTATGGCACTTGTGTCTTTGGTCTTTCATGAAACAGACTCGATCTTCTCTTCGGTGCTCGTTCCGTTGCTGCGGATGGGGGCGCAGATGATCAGCGGCTTTTTAGCACCGCTCATTTTGGCCCGATTCCAGCTTCCTTTTATTTTATTCGTTTCCCAGTTTGGACAACTGGCTTTCTTCGCCATTCTGCTGGGCCACTTGTGGTCAGCGGGCACAGAGCCTATGTGGGTAATTGTGTTTGCGCTGGTGACTGCCATGTCCTTTCTGGACGGCTGGACCACCCCTGCGCGCAATGCACTGATTCCCCGCCTTGCTTCTGGGGAAGGACTCATGCGGGCAAACAGTCTGGTATCGGTCAGTGATCAGACGGTGCAATTAGCAGGGTGGGGGCTTAGTGGTGTGCTCGTAGCTATGCTGGGCTCGGAGAAAACATTGCTGGTGGCTGGCGGTCTGTATTTGATAGCGCTGATCTTCACCAGCTTGATTCGAGATCCCCTAGAGGGCAAAGCTCATTATTTGCTTCAGCCTGGAACAAGGGTACAAAATGGGGATGTCTTGGCTTCTGAGGTTGTAACCGAGCCGGGACAAGGGCAACATGACTTGCCTCCAGCGCAGTTGGAAGATAAGCTGTATGGTCCGGAATCAGAGAGCACAGCGGTGCCTCCTAAACGTAAAAAAGAAATACTGCGTGAAGGCTGGAGTCTCATCGGAGCCAGTCACAGACTGAAGGCTCTTATTTTTATGGATATGATTGACCTGCTGGGGGGATCAGTTTGGGTAGGCGCGTTCACGCTTGCCTTCGCTCAGCAGGTCTTGCACAAGAGCGAGGCATGGTGGGGATACATTAATGCGGCGTATTTTGCAGGTGCGATTGGTGGTGGCATCATAGTCCTTGCCTGCGTCAAGCATTTGCAGCGCAGACTGCTGCCCGCTATGCTGGTGGGGATGGCAGGCTACGGGCTGCTGACGGCTTGGTATGCACTGAACACATTACCGCCACTAACGCTGCTTATCGTGCTGTTGATGGGACTACCTGCGGAAATGTCGGTCGTCTCCCGCCGCACGATGATGCAAATGAGTGTGTCGGTACATGATTTGCCCAAGGTGCTGTCCGCCCAGGCTACGCTGACAAGCCTGACGTTTTGTATTTCGCTGCTTTTAATGGGCTGGATTGCAGATCATCTGGGTATTGTTAATTTGTACTTGTTTTCAGCAGTGCTAACGATGATTGCTGTCATATACGGTATTTTTAGTCGTCGTGCCTTATCTATGTCTTTATCAGCTGAAGTAGCTGCTTCTTCCAAATAAACAGAAAAAGAAAAAGCCCGTCTCCGGGCATATACAGGGGAACATGCGGATAATGGTCTTGGGACCAGGTGTACCAGCGTGTTTTCCCTGATATGTGGAGACGGGCTTTTTATCACTGTGTTCTATTATTTATCCGAAGACGGATTTGAACTCAAATCACATTCTTTTAGCGGAACGATTTTAGTACGTTTGATCCATTTGTAGCCAAGCCACAGCAGAAGGAACAGCGGCACACTCATATACGTAGCGATCATCGTTTTCCAGTCAATCTCCTGTCCAGTGAAGGCATCTGTCCCTTGCCCGATAATGACAATGATACATAGAGCAAAGGCAAACAACGGTCCGAACGGGAACCAGCGGGCTTTGTAGGGAAGCTCACTCAGACTGTGACCCTGTGCAGTAAAGGCACGGCGGAAACGATAGTGGCTGACGGCAATACCGACCCACGTAATAAATCCGCACATTCCAGAGGCATTGAGCAGCCAGTTATAGACTACACCGTCTCCGTACAAGGAGGCGAGAAAAGCAAGCATACCAACAGCAGTCGTGATCAGAAGTGCATTCATAGGAATACCACGTCGATTGATACGCCCAAGGAAACGGGGAGCCTTGCCTTCCCGCGCCAAAGCGTACAGTACCCGAGTCGCTGCATACATACCCGAGTTGCCTGCTGACAATACGGAAGTCAAAATAACGGCATTCATGACCGAGGCAGCAATGGCAAGCCCTGCTTTTTCAAATACGAGCGTGAACGGACTGACTCCGATATCACTGATATCTCCCCGCAGCAGATTCGGATTCGTATATGGAATGATCAAACCAATAACGAGAATCGCGAGAATATAAAAGAACAAGATACGCCAGAAGATTTGACGGATGGCACGTGGCACATTGTCACGCGGATTTTCGCTTTCGCCAGCGGCTACCCCAATCAGCTCGGTTCCCTGAAAGGAAAAGCCCGCAGCCATAAATACGCCCAATACAGCGAAGAATCCACCATGGAACGGGGCATCTCCTACCGTGAAGTTGGCAAAGCCAACCGCAGGACCACCCATGATGCCGAAAATCATCAGCACCCCTACGGCCAAAAAGATGATTACAGTCACAATTTTAATCATCGCAAACCAGTATTCGGACTCACCGTAGCCTTTGACCGTCAATGCATTCAGCAAGAAGATTATGGCCAAGAATAACAGACTCCACCAGGCAGAGTGGCTTTCCGGGAACCAGTATTTGATTAGCACGGTCGCTGCTGCCAATTCGGCAGCAATTGTCACTGCCCAGTTGTACCAGAAGTTCCAGCCCATGGCAAAACCAAAAGCCGGATCGACGAAGCGACCTGCATAGGTATTAAAAGAGCCGGATTCAGGCATAAACGTAGCCAGCTCACCGAGGCTGGTCATTAAGAAGTAGACCATAAGGCCAACTGCTGCGTAAGCCAGCAGGGCACCGCCGGGTCCAGCTTCGGCGACCGCGCCTCCACTGGCGAGGAACAGCCCTGTTCCGATAGAGCCGCCGAGGGCGATCATCGTCATATGACGGGCTTTGAGACTTTTCCGCAAGGTTGCGTCAGATGTTGCTTTGTGTTGCACGTTCAAACACTCCTTCATGAAATTGTATTTCATGTCAGGGCAAGAGCCAGAAGGAGGGGGAGTATATAAATCAAAAGACCGCAGGGAATACGCCTGCGGTCTTGTCTATGCATTCCGCACCATACCTTCTTCTATAACAAGATAGCTCAACACACGTGTCTGTGTTAGGACATCGCGTGACAGTTCTGCTCCTTTCGGTTAGCAGCCCCAGCATACGGAGTATTTACAAAGAGTCGGCTCCGCATACTTCGGCGGGTGTACCTTTCTACTGGAATCTCAGACGGCTCTTGTCGTCTCCTCCAGTGTACTGATTACATCCGCGACCTCTACCTCATCATAAAACAGGTTGATGAGGTGTATGACATGATATTATATTGTATAGTGAACTATAGTATATCGTACCTGTACACTTTCTGACAATCGACAATTTTTTGGAATCCATTTATTGAATCTTAAATCAGGAGTTCCGCTTGGCCATTTGCTGCCACACCGTACCTGCGGCTTGTTCGCCTGATTCGATGCGCTCCAGCGCCATTTTAGCTTGCAAACTGACCTCAAATTCAGGGTCATCGACAGCCTTCTCCAGTGCATCACGCGCATCCTCGGTTCCAACCTCGTATAGAAAACGGGCTGCACGCCAGCGAACCAGCTTGCTACTGTCGGATAAGGCTCCGATCATAGCGTTGGTAGCGGCGGGATCACCAATGTCCGATAACGTGTCGCCAGCGGTGCGGCGTACTGCCGCGGAAGGATCGCGCAGCGCCTCGAACAGCAATTCCATCGCCTCCGGTGTACGAATATCGCCCAGATAGACGACTCCCAGCCTACGCAGCTGCATTTTGTCGTCATGCAGCGCTTGCCGGATCAGAGGCAAATGCTCAAGCGTCGGCTCCAGCCGATCCAGCGCAGCGTAGCGTGTGCGCCAGTCCTCGTGTTGGAGGGCCTGCTTCAGCTCGGCATCACTCCACTCGCGGCGTTCCTCCACGAATTCGCTGTTGTCCGCGCCGTGGGCAATCGCCTGCTGGATAATTTGTTCCAGCCGATCCTGCGGAAAGGCTGCCTCTAATTCCTGCTCAACCTCGCGGGCAATATCCGGCAGTTCACCGTAACGGATGCCGTAATCACTCAGCTTGCGTTCTTTGATCAGTGTTGCACTTGCCACGCGGGTAACGGCTTGCACGAAGCGGTCGGACAAGGAAATTCGTTCCTCCTGCTGTCCTGCTTTAACCCTAATCTGCATGGGAAGACCGCGGAAAAATTGTACAAAAACCTGTGCTTCGCCAAACGCTTCCCCAGAGGTTTCCTCCGGTAAATCCCAGTTTGCGTCAGCACCTTCCTCGCCTAGCTGATCCCGGACTTGACCCAGAATAGTAGACCAATCCGCATTTCCTTTACGGTCAAGGGCTACAAAATCGGTCGTGTGAAACACGCTTTTGACCCCTTCAATCGCCAGCATACGCCGGATAAATGGGGGAGCGGAGCGCTCATTGTCTCGTGTATATGTTCTGCGGATACCCGCTTCCAGTCGCTCATCCAGATGCAGCATCATGGTGTTCGGACTGGGAGTTGGCTCGATAGATGTTATCTTCATAGCTCGGTACAGCCTCCTATTCAAAAATTTTCCATAATATCATACATAGCTTATCTGTATTGTACCTCATTCTGCATATGTCTCCAAAGAGAGAGTTTTTATTTGTGAAGAAAATACAATGACATATATCACATGGTTTAGATGAATATGCCTGATAAATAGGAGTTTTTTCGAATGAAAACAGGATGCTGTATAAGCCAAACTCGAAAAATTAACATGAAAACGGAGTAGGCGGAATGGTGCTGTACAAGCGTAGCGGTCGCTTTTGTCCCCGGATTTTTACCCTATTCATAGGTTTTATTCTAGAAATCCGGGGGCGGTGGCGATGGGAAGTACCATCCGACTGCGCAGTGGCACTATAGGTAACTTTTAAGTTCGGTTTTAGTTTATGCGTCCCGCTTCAGCGGATTGTTCTGATGGATCAGGAGAGAAGCGATAAATCCCACAGACAGAACTGCCGCCAGCAGCATAAACGTAGTCATCTGATTGCCGCCATTTCCCATCAAACGAATGGAAAGCATAGGTGCTAGACTTGTACCGGCAAACAGAATGAAGGTATACAGTGAGACGGCTATGGCCCTTGCGGTACCGCTGAGCTGGCCAACTATTGCAATAAGTGAAGGGACACTCAGGGCAATGCCGCTGACAAAACATACACTTAATACCACGATAGATATTAGAGAATGCGTCATCCCCATCAGCGCCAAGCTGAGAATGGAAAGAAGAAGAGCTACACGTAATAAAAGGTGAACACCGAATTTCAGGGCCAGTTTTCCGGCGAAGGGTGAGAGAAGCATGCCGATGATGCCAGCGGATCTGACATATAGCATCTGTGTGCTATTCAGGCTAAATTCGGGACTGCCAAGGTAGCTTCCCAAAACCGTATACATGCTCACAAATGACATCAGAAGAACAAAAGCGATCGTGTAGCTTAACCATAAAGGATACGAACGCAGAACGGTCCCCAACTGACCGAAGGCTGCCCAAATGCGAACCCCTCGTTGCGGAGAGGGAGCTTTAGGCAGGAAAAAAAGAACGATCAGGAAGGTGATTCCGTACACAATACCTAGCATCTGAAATACCATATTCCATCCGGTTTGTTCGCTGATAACAATACTAAATACCTGTCCGGCAATACCTGCCACTAGAAAACCAGTGCTGATAAAGCCGATAGCCGTTACCCGTTTTTCAGTCGGAAACATATCTACGGCGTATGCGAGAGCAACGGGGGAAAAGGTAGCTGCCGCCAAACCCTGCAGCAAGCGAAGCACAACTAATACAGAATACTGATTGGTTAAGCCGAGAGATAACGAAAGGATCGTCAATGCGAGCAGTCCGGCAACGATAACCTGCTTGCGTCCAAAGCGGTCAGACAATCCTCCATAAATAAGACATCCCGCCGCAAATCCTAAGGAAAAGATACTTCCCGGCAGAGCTGCTTCAGCTAGCGTTTTTCCAAATACTTTAGCAAAGAGAGGGACCAAAGGGATCGTTACATACAGGCTGGACATCACGGCAACCGCTGACCAGCATAGGATTACAATCATCCATGCATAAGGGAGAGCAACATTTTCCTTCTGTATAACGCTATCATTTGTTCGTAATTTACTCATCAATAGAACACTCCTTAATCTTCAAATAAGTAATTTATAAATATAAACAATTAAATATATTAGATAACCTAATTATATGTTCAAAAAAAAATTACCTGCCCACCCCCAGTTTATCTTCCATATGATGATGGATTTTTTCTATAATTCGCAAAAAAACGATCTGCTCCTCGGGCTCCAAAATACTTGCTAGGGAAGCACAGGAAGACCAAAATACAGGAAGCACTTGCTGTACAAGGTGAGAACCCGCTTCTGTAATGCGTACATGAATTTTGCGCCGATCTGTAGAACTATGTTCTCTGATAATCCAGCCTCGTTGCTCTGTCCAGTCCAGGAGAGATGTAACAGATGCACGACGAATTCCCAGACGGTCGGCTATCATAGAAGGGCTCATCTGAGCTTGGGATTGGTGCAGTGTCAACAGCAACAATAAATCTAGCTTACTCTCTGTCAGGCCGTAAGCAGCCAGATCCAAATCTATTGCGTCGAGCGTATTATCACTGGTCCATAGCAAAAAGAGACCAATACGGGCAAGTTGCCGATCCGTTTCTGCAAGGGCAGTTTGATCCATTAACTCCAGATAAGGTTCTGGTCCCAGACGAGGAAGAGGCTGCTGGATGGTGTCCCGCTTACTTTGTTTTGGCGGCATAAGTTCACTCTTTTCATATAATTAGGTTATCTAACTATCCTAATATAACGTATTGCCATGCAAAAGACAATATCTAGCAAGAAATACTGCTACATTCCATACAGAAGCAGGGTTAAAAATCAGTTGAATGAACCAAACTGTGAGTAGGTTACCAAATTGCGCCAATAGATAAGTGAAGGAGGCGTTCCTATGTTCCGCAAGCAGGAAAGAACGCTCATTATTGTATGTATAGTCATTGCGGCCATTATGCTATATGCCGTAATTAAAAGCATAGCTCGCTTGACTCCCTAGTTGGTAATCAAGAGTGATTTCGAAGTTTTCCCTATTAAAAATGTGAAATGAAGGAGTGAAACCCATTTGTCTTCACTGGACCCTGTATTGCTAAGCCGGATGCTGACCGGAATTACCCTGTTTGTTCATATCGTATTTGCATCCATCGGCGTTGGTGTACCTTTAATGATTGCACTTGCAGAATGGCGCGGGCTGCGAACCGGTGATCCGCATTATACACTACTGGCCCGGAGATGGGCGCGAGGATTTGTCATCACTGTTGCCGTGGGTGTCGTTACAGGCACCTCCATTGGTCTGCAGCTCAGCTTGCTTTGGCCTACCTTTATGCGGGTGGCTGGACAAGCGATTGCACTGCCCCTGTTTTTAGAGACGTTTGCTTTTTTTATCGAAGCAATATTCCTAGGCATCTACTTGTATACTTGGGATCGGTTTAAAAGTAAATATTTTCACTTAATGCTGCTCATCCCGGTAGCGATTGCCTCGTCTGCATCAGCGGTTTTTATTACGACTGTGAACTCGTTCATGAACCAACCTCAAGGCTTTACACTCAAAAATGGAGTCATGACCAATATTCATCCCATCGAGGCTATGCTAAACCCGGCCACGCCGACCAAAGTGTCCCATGTACTGGCTTCCTCGTATACATTGAGCGCAGGGGTGCTGATGGGGCTGGCTGCTTACAGCATGCTGCGAGGGCGTAATCACCCTTATTTTAAAAAGGCGCTGAAGCTGACCGCCACCTGTACCATTGTGTTTGCCATCAGTACAGTGATGATTGGAGACGCATCAGGTAAATTTCTGGCCAAATATCAGCCGGAGAAGCTGGCTGCCGCCGAATGGCATTTTGATACGATGACGCACGCCCCCTTTGTATATGGTGGCTTTATGGATGAAAACGGTGAAATCAAATACGCTCTGAAAGTGCCTTATGCACTTAGTGTGTTGGCCGGGAATTTGCCTAGTACGGAGGTTAAGGGGTTAAATGACTATCCGGTGGAGGAACGTCCGCCGCTGTCTATTCATTATATGTTTGACCTCAAGATCACCACAGGAGTGCTGATTCTCGTCATCCCACTGCTATATCTGATCCGCAAGCGTTTGCCAGGTCGCAAACCCTACCCCAGATGGCTGCTGTTAGCGCTCATTCTGGTCGGACCGATGGCGATGGTAGCTATTGAGCTGGGCTGGATGTTTGCGGAGGTCGGCAGACAGCCGTGGATTTTACGCGGATATATGAAGGTGTCCGAAGCAGCAACTACTTCTACAAGTGTTGGGTGGATGCTAGTGTTGTTTGTTATTTTGTATCTGGTGTTGTGCTTCTCGGCCATCAAGGTACTCAGCAAACTATTCCGTAATAAGGATGCCGTGGAAGAGATAAGACAGCTGGGCCTGGAAGGGGCTGAAGGCAAGTGAACTATGAAATTGTAGGCATCGCCATTTTGTGGACCTTCCTGTTTGGATATTTGCTTGTGGCATCCATTGATTTTGGTGCAGGCTTTTTCAGCTTTTACAGTGTGCTGACAGGCCACCAGAACAAAATCCACAACATCATTCAACGGTATCTGTCTCCAGTATGGGAGGTTACGAACGTATTTCTCATCTTTTTTGTGGTGGGATTGAACGGTTTTTTCCCGGATGCAGCTTATTACTATGGGACGGCGTTACTCGTTCCCGGTAGTATTGCAATCGTGCTGCTCGCGATCCGGGGAGTATATTATGCTTACAATACGTATGGGCATTCGGGTAAAAATAATATCGTCTACATGGCGTTGTACGGTGCGACTGGATTACTGATTCCCGCGGCACTGTCGACGGTCCTCGCTATTTCGGAAGGCGGCATTATTTTGGAAAACAGCACAGGTGTTCATCTTCAATGGGGTCAGCTATTAAGCAACCCTTACACGTGGGCGGTTATTATTCTGGCGCTGGTGAGTGTATTGTATATATCGGCGATGTTTTTGTGCTTTTATGCCAAAAGGGCAGGGGACAAGGTCGCTTTCGAAATTGTACGAGGGTACGCGTTGCTCTGGAGTGCTCCTACGATTTTGGCGAGTTTGTTCGCATTTTTTCAGATTAACAAACAAAATCCGGACCATTTTTCCAATATGCTCAGTATGGCCTGGATGTTTGTCGCATCCTTCATATGCTTTGTAGGGGCAGTCTATCTGGTCTGGCAGCGGCGCCATTTGGGTATCTCCTTTATCCTAGTGATGCTGCAATTTGCATTTGCCTGGTATGGCTATGGCCGGTCACATCTTCCGTATGTTCTGTATCCCTACATTAATGTATATGACAGCTTTACGAACTCTACGATGGCATATGCATTGATTACGGCGTTTGTTGCGGGTCTGCTAGTGCTGATTCCTTCGCTGATCCTGATTTTGAGATTGTTCCTGTTCGATGCAAAGTATGTAAGAGGACAAGCGGGAAAGAAAGGGTGAGTTAGAGTGGTTGCTTTCGAGCATTTTACGATCATGTATGAGTCGCCGATCATTATCGTGGTGGCGATTGTGTTTTTGTTTATTTATTCGGCACACTTTAAAAACCCACAGGACTGACAATAACATGTGGAGCAGGCCTTCTGATAGACCCGGGAGGTCTGTTTTTGCTATATTATCGCTGAATTTCCTTTACAGATGTGATTGAATTATACTTTACATATATCAGGATGTTGCATCATTTCATGTTCACATTTGAGTGACAATATATAGTTAAATTGAACCGTTGTGTTTTTGGAGAACGGGTCTGTCAGGGAGGGGGCTGCATCATGCCTAAAGTGCGTTTTAACAATATGGATCATGTAAATACCGATAAAACCATCAAGCAATTCAGACAATGGCGGCAGGAGCGACGCAGCAAAATAAAGGATTATACGTTCGTTGTGCCAAACCATCCCCCGGAGCTGGAGTTTCTGCATCATAATCGGGAAATGGCGACGGCGACATGGGTGGGCCATTCCACCTTTTTTATTCAGTACCTTGGGCTGAATATTGTCACTGATCCGGTGTGGGCAGAGCGTATGGCTTTTGATAAAAGGCTGGCTCCACCCGGCATTCGCATTCAGGATGTGCCACCACTGGATATCATTCTGCTATCACATTCGCATTATGATCATTTACATTTGGCATCGTTGCGGAAGTTATATCGTGCAGACACATTGATGCTCGTACCCTCGGGGTTAAAGTCGAAAATGATCCGCAAAGGCTTTCGCAACTGCCATGAGCTGCAATGGTGGGAGCATTTTACGTTAGGCGGGGTACGGATTACATTTGTTCCGGCACAGCACTGGACACGGCGTACGCCGTTTGATACCAATACTTCGCATTGGGGTGGATACGTTCTGCAAAGTGAGCAGCAGGTGATTGGTTCTGCCACGTCTGTTGCAGGCTCAGATGCTCATGCAGAATCCGATTCAACGGAGGCACCTACGTTGTATTTTGTGGGAGATACCGGATATTTCCGTGGATTTAAAGAGATTGGCGAGCGCTTTGCCATTGATCTGACCTTTATGCCTATTGGCGCGTATGAACCGGAATGGTTCATGACCTCACAGCATGTGACACCAGAAGAGGCGTTGCAGGGCTTTGTGGATTGCGGCGCAGATCAGATGATCCCGATGCACTATGGAGCCTTTAAGCTGGCGGACGATACGCCGAGAGAGGCGCTGGATCGTCTCGAAGTAGAGCGAGAGCGCTTGGGGATTGCAAAGGAACGCATCCATGTACTGGGGCACGGAGAGACGCTGAAAATTGGGCGCCGTTGCTCAACCAGAATCTGAGGGATTCAATAAAATACGTATATAAGGGGATTTTGCAAAAATCCAATAAGCGGCCCAGCGGACAATTAATAATGCCTGCCGAGCCGCTTTTTTTAGTTCTATGCTACCGTTCAGAATTAAACGGCTTCGATCTCACTCGCCAAAGAGGAGTCATTGTTCGCAATGGGGTGACGAACGATTTTAACCTCATAGAACGTGATTTTATTTTCAATAATATAGTCTGGAATTTGACGGTGGTTGTGGGATTCACGGAACGCTTCACTTTTCGTCCAGCCTTGGAAGTTCTCTTTTTCCTTCCAGCGTGTGCTAATCGTTACCTCCTCATAATCCTTCGTGTTTTCCGTCAGCAGCACTTCCAGACCGAGGAAGCCTTCCATCTTTTCAACCTGTCCTTCTTTGTTAAATCTTTCGATGAGCAAATGGGCATTGCCTGGTGTGATTTTAGATGTGTTTGTAACGATAACCATATTAAATTCCTCCTGAATGATGTGGTATGGTCGGTATAATAACCGGATAGCCATCCTCAAATTTGATGGTAGCGTTCATTTCATAAATGTCGCGAAGAAAAGCAGACGTCAAAATCTGACGGGGTTCGCCAGCAACGGCGATTCGTCCCCTTTTAAGCGCAATCATATGATGACAATAGGCCGCAGCTTGCTGCAAATCATGCAGTACCATAACAATCGTCAAGCCGGACTCGTGATTAATACGCCGCAGCATATCCATAACTTCAAATTGGTGGGCGATATCCAGAAAAGTGGTCGGTTCATCGAGCAAAAGAATACCCGTTTGTTGGGCCAAGGCCATTGCAATTCGCGCTTTTTGTTGTTCACCTCCCGATAGAGTATGGAACATCCGATCTGCATAGGGCTGAATGCCCGTGATTTCCATGACATGGTCGATAATTTGCTGATCTTGTCTGGTAGGTCGTGTCCTCAAGCCCTTGGCATGAGGAGATCTTCCATAAGCGACCAGCTCACGAACCGTTAATAACGGCAGCATATCCTTCATTTGCGGCAGCATTGTAATCGTTTGAGCCAAATCACGCCGCTTGTATTCCTCCACGGGCTTGCCCAGTACAGAAACCTTGCCCTGATCCTGCTTGAGCAGCCGGGTCAAAATCCGCAAAAGCGTAGACTTGCCTGAGCCGTTGGGACCGACAATGGCGGTGAGCTGGCCAGCGGGCAAGGTAATGTTCACATCGTCCAGCTGGAAATATCCGCGTTGTAAGGAGAGATGCTCACCCTGAATGGCTGTCATCCGAAATTCCCCCGTTTCTTGAGCAGGATTAAGAAGAACGGTGCCCCAATGACGGCCAGCAAAATACCGACAGGCAACTCAATCGGGTCAAACCAAGAGCGTGCGACTGTATCCGCTAGGACAACCAGTGTCCCACCGCCCACAATGGAAAGGGGGAGGAGGAAACGATAATCTTCCCCGATGAGTAGCCTTATAACATGGGGAACGACCAGTCCTACGAACCCGATCAGCCCGGCTACACTGACCGCCGTGCCGGCGAGCAGAGCAGAGAGCAAGATAATGAGCATCCGTTGAAGCTCTACCCGCTGGCCTAGCAGCTGTGCTGAATCGTCGCCCAGCAGCAGCAAATTCGCAGGCTTAATCGCAAACAAAGAGGCGATTAAGCCAATGATAGCGTAAGGAGCCATGAACTCCAGATGATGCCAGCTGCGTCCATTTAACCCGCCAGATAGCCAAGGAAGTACTGCCTGTACGCGGTCGCTGTACATGACCATCACGCCGTTGGTGAGCGCGCCCAACAACGCGTTGATCGCAACGCCAGCCAGCACAATTTTGACAGGGGAAGCTCCTCGGTCCCAAGCCAGCAGGTAAATGACGATCGCACTCAGAAAGGCTCCCAAAAAGGCGGTTACCGGAAGAAGGTAACTAAGCTGTGGAAGCATCACCATCGTAATAACGGCAGCAAGTCCACCTCCAGCCGATACACCAATAATGCCTGGGTCAGCCAATGGATTTTTCATGACGCCTTGAAGAAGTGCTCCTGAAGCTGCGAGACAAGCGCCTACCAATAAACCTACCAATACTCTGGGGAGTCGGAGATCCATTAGAATCGTGCGATATGTGGATTCATCATTATGTAGCAAAACCTGATTGATTTCTTGAAGTGGAATCGACACCGAACCGTAGGCCAGACCGTACACAGAGACGGCTAGCAATAAGAACGGAAAGGTAATCCAGGCGATGGTGCGTCTTCTGGCGCGTTGTAGTTTGTTCATCGCCATCGCCTATTTCGCCGGATACAGCTTTTGGTGCATCAAATCCAGCGCTTTAGTGACCCGTGTCCCTGGATTTGTCCCGAACAAATCTGAAGGTAAAACCTCGACCTGGCTGTTTTGGACTGCCCGGATTCCGTTCCAAGCTGCATTTTCCTGCATTTCTTTTATAAATGCGGCTTTAACCTCTTCCGTATTGCCATGAGTCATGATGAAAATGTAGTCAGGGTCAGCCTGTACGATGCGTTCTGTGTTCAACTGCGCATATTGCGGGAAATTTTGCAGGCCCGGAAAATCAGAAGCGATATTGGAGCCACCTGCAACTTCCAAAATGTTTCCGCCTAGAGAATTCGGCAGCGCTGCCATGTACGTGGCCGGGGCTCCGTAAACCAGCAACACCTTCGGTTTGGAGGTAGAGGCTGTTTCTTTTTGCAGCTTGGCTACTTGCTGGTCAATTTGTTGGTTCAGCTTTACGGCCCCGTCCTGCTTTTGCAGTAATTGTCCGAACAGCGTAATTTGTGACTGGATATCCTTAACTGAATTAGCCCCAGTCAGCAGCAGCTGTGAACCGACTCCTTCAATGGCTGGGATGTCTTTTTCATTCATAGGATAGTTGCCTAGTACGACATCCGGTTTGAGCATCGTAATTTTCTCCAGATCTACTTCATGAGTGGAACCTATTTGCTGAACGTTTTCAGCAGCAGGTACGACGGAAGGTCCATTGGAGTTGGGCCTGCCCACGGCTGTCCCGCCCAATGCGTAAATAATATCCAGATCGCCATTACTGAGCGCAACGATATGTTGAGGGACCTTTTGAAACGCCAACGTCCGTTTTGAGAAATCAGTAACTTGAATCGTCGCGCCGCTTGTCGTGCTTGAAGTGGTAGATACGGAAGCACTGACTGGTTTGTGATCTGCGGTCGAGGTACCATTACTACATCCGGTAACTGCCAATAAAAGCGCTGCGGATGACCACAACACATAAGATTTCATGTTATTCCTCCTGCAATTTTCAAGTTGAACAATAATGATAATCATTTTCATTTATGGATAAGAGAATGATAATGAATATCACTGAGGATTGTCAATTGAAAAAAGCAAATTTTTAAATAAATTTTGAACTAAAAATAAAAGAGAGTCGTTCGAATTATAGAAGAAGGAACTACAAATTTTTATTAAAAAATAGCATATATCAAGGGATTACGTACACACAAATACATATTGACATTTTCGAAAAGTGTAAGATATATTGGTGATGGGTTTACTTGATTTTGCGAAATTATGGAATAGAGAGGTGGGGAGACAAGCTCGAAAAGAGCTATTTTTTTTAAATTATCAATTGAGAATGATAATCAATTAGTTTATTCTCGTGGGGAGGGACTGCTGTCAAAATGAAGAAGGGGTATTCTGCAATTATTGCTGTGTTTCTGCTGGTGAGTGTGCTGAGCTTTTGGCCAACTTCGTCATCTGTAGGAGCCGCTGCGGCTTCTCCAAAATTGGCGGATGGTACATACACGCTCAAATACAATATTCTCAAGGCAGAAAATGATTCGGTGTCCATGGCTAATGATTATTTTGAAAAACCAGCTAAGTTGTATGTAAAGAAAGGTCAAATGACCATGCAAATTAAGCTGAATCATAGCGAATGGACAACCGGGTTTAAAGTGGATTATAAAGGCAAAATCATCGATACCAAAGTCATCCAAAAGGATGCCAAAACCGATACTCGCACCGTGCAATTTCCAATTGCGAGTGTCAACAGCCCGTTGATCTCTAAAATTCATGTTACTGTCCCTGCATACAATTATGATCATGACTATACGATCCGCTTCGCTTTTGATTTCAAAAGCATCAAAAAAGTTGCAGCCGTCCAGTCAGCGAAATCAGCCAAATCTTCCAAAAAGTAAATTCAAGCTATCTTTATCGTTCATAAAATCAACATAAATTCAAGCATAAAAAATGAAGGAGTGTGTGTAGATATGAATATGGTAATGAATCGCTTTGAGCAATTTTCTTTCAAGAAGGTATTCGTAGCATTGATCATGACAGCACTTGTTTTTGCACTGATGGCTCCACTCTCTGCTAAAGCAGCAGCAGCCGACGGCACTTATAACGTAGATTATACCGTTCTGAAGGATCAAACCAATGAAACTTCTCGATTAGACAGCTATCTGACAAAGCCTGCTCAGGTTACGGTAGCCAATGGCAAAAATGTCGTTCGTCTGACTGTGAAAAGCAGCAATCTGATTACAGCGTTCAAAGTAGAGCAAAATGGCGTACTGCAAGATGCGACTGTAGTCAGCACAAATACGGCGAACAACACTCGTGTAGTGGAATTCGAAGTAGCTGACCTGAATGCAAAAGTAAATGCTTACGCTGAAATCACAATCCCAGTAGTTAACTACACAGGCAAGTACGATGTACAACTGCAATTCGACGAAATCTAATCCAAAATAAAACGTAAAAGGAGATTGAAAACATGAACATGATTATGAATTGTATGGAGAAGTTGTCTCTGAAAAAAGTAATGCTCACTGTATTGATGGCTGCGCTTGTTTTTGTGGTACTAGCCCCATTCTCAGCTAATCAAGCGAACGCGGCTTTGCCTAATGGAACGTATCAATTGCCTTATACCGTTTATAAGGATGGAACCACTCAGCCATCTTACATGGATACCAATGGTTATGTGAAAAAACCAGCTACACTGATTGTTACGAATGGTCAATACAAAGTGCGTGTAGCTATTACCAAAAGTGCTTGGGTTACTGAATTTAAAACTCAACAAAACGGTCAGTATGTGAATGCGACTGTGGTCAGCACATCCGGCGATACAAGAATAGTTGAATTCCCGGTAACTAGCTCGTCTCAAAAATTGAATGTCAAACTGCATGTAAGCGTACCTAAAGAATACACTGGCGGTATTCCTTACGATCACGACTATGTTGTTCAGTTCCAATTCGACGACAGCGATATCTAAGGGTTTCTTTTTGAAAATATGATTTTGAATTGAATACTCATTTGGAGCTCAGTTCCAGAGCTCCAAATGAGTATATTTTAAGTAGGGGGATATATCACCTTGAAAAGCCGATTTAACAAATATATTACGACATTCGCTGCTATTCTAATGTTGTTTTCTTTATTTTCACCATACGCAGGAGCAACACCCGAGGATGAAACCACTTCGTCGAATTTGTCTGACTCAAGCACTACAGTGACTAGTGCTACGTATGTTACTTATGAGTATCCGGTAGAACTGCCCGGTCCATATGTTGAGCCTACCAATGCTATAACTACTACTGAAGCGACTTATGCAGATGGAGAATACCTGATTGATTATAAGCCTTTACGAAAGACAGTCAGCGGAAGCACCAAGGACTCGAGTTTTAAAACAAACTATACCTATCCTGGAGACTTGATCATTAAAGATGGCAAATACCATTTTTCATTTAAATTTGCGGAGGCTCAAGGACTTTCGAAATTTTTAGTAGAACAAAACGGGGAAACGGTTCCCGCCAAAATAGAAGTAGATTCCGGAAAAGCTTCGGGAACTGTTAGCTTCGATGTTTATGATTTTCATCAAAATGTAAATACAGAGTTTGGATTTAACAGCAGTTCTCCATGGTATGTAGATACCGATCCAGACCGTTCAGTGAAGGAATGGATTGAGTTTGATCCTTCCAGTTTGAGACTTAAAAACTCAACGGAGAATCCAACCGTTCCACCAGTGACACCGCCGGTAACGCCTCCTAGCACAGGAGAAAAATTAGCTGATTTGGACTTTACCCTCTTGAAAGATGGAACAGATGAAAAGTCTATGATGGATGGGTATACAGAGAAACCAGGCTCACTAATAGAGCGTGGAGGTAAACAATATGCCCGGTTTACATTAAAGAATAGCAAGCAAATTGATGGCTTCAAAGTAGAGCAAAATGGAGTGTTAACCGATACCTCTATTGTAAGTGAAGATCAAAATGCGAATACTCGAGTTATCGAGTTTGAAGTAAAAGAACTGCCAGCCAAGCTGAACGCATGGGTGAGCATCAACTGGCCTGAGCTTAGCTACGTGCATACTTATAATGTAGATCTTCAGCTGTCTTCTGTACCTGTACCAACAACTTTGGCGGATGGAACGTACGCTATTAACTTTAATACCTTGCACGCAACTAAAGATCAGCCATCAGCCATGGCGCAATATCTGTTGTCTCCAGCGACTTTGACGGTATTGAAGGGACAAAAAGAAGTTTCTTTCACCATTAAAGACAGCACTACTGTAACAGAATTCAAAACAGAGCAAAACGGGACACTTACGGATGCAGATATTGTAAGTGAAGACAAGACAGTCAATACGCGTGTTGTGAAATTCAAAGTAGCCGATTTGGACGCGATTTTGAATGCACAGGTACATGTGAGTACGACTTATCCAGGTGGGGTTTATGAGATGGATCATAAACTTCGTCTTCAGTTCGATAAAAATAGTATCACAGAAAATGGAACCTCTCCGGAAACAAAATCCAATCTGGACTTCACTCTTTTGAAGGATGGAACGAATGAAAAGTCTATGATGGATGGGTATACAGAGAAACCAGGCACCTTGATTGAACGTAATGGCAAGAAGTATGTCCGTTTTACCTTGAAAAACAGTAAGCAAATTGACGGCTTTAAGGTAGAGCAAAACGGAGTATTAACTAATGTTGCTACAGTAAGTGAAGACAAAACTGCAAATACACGAGTTATTGAATTCGAGGTTAAAGAAATACCTGCTAAGTTAAGCGCATGGGTAAGCATCAACTGGCCTGAGCTGGGCTACGTGCATACTTATAATGTAGATCTTCAATTGGCATCTGTGCCCACATCACCTAGCTTGGCGGATGGAACGTATTCTATTAACTTTAACACCCTGCACGCAACCAAAGATCAGCCATCAACCATGGCACAATATCTGTTGTCTCCAGCGACTTTGACGGTATTGAAGGGACAAAAAGAAGTTTCTTTCACCATTAAAGACAGCACTACTGTAACAGAATTCAAAACAGAGCAAAACGGGACACTTACGGATGCAGATATTGTAAGTGAGGATAAGACAGCCAATACGCGTGTTGTGAAATTCAAAGTAGCCGATTTGGATGCAATTTTGAATGCACAAGTGCATGTGAGCACCACCTATCCAGGTGGGGTTTATGAGATGGATCATAAGCCTCGTCTTCAATTTGACCGCAGCAGCATTACAGCTAAAGGACCGGATAACGGAACCACAACCCCAATTGAAAATGGCAGATACAGCATTGATTTCTCCGTACTCAAAAACGGAAGCAATGACATATCTGTGATGGATGGGTATATGCAAAAGCCAGCTACACTGTTAAAACAGTCTGGTAAAAATATCATTCAAATTAAAATGGACAAGAGCAGCTGGATTAAAACGTTTAAAGTAAATGGTTCTGAAGCTCAGGTGGTTGAACAGTCCACCTCTGCAGACACAAGAACAGTACAATTTGAAGTGCCTAATCTTTCAGATAAAGTTACAGTGAACACGCATGTCATCGTACCTGGATTGGATTTCGGTGGCATCCCTTACGACCACGTATATGATGTGCAGTTCCAATTCGAGCCTGCTACCATTCGCAGCTTTGTGGAGCCTACTTCTTCAGGGGCAGCTGATCCTATCGTTAAATTGGATTTCGACAAGCTTGCCAATGGTAAATATGCATTGAAATTCAGCATTGTGCTGCCAGATGGTGTCACAGGATCTGATTCTCCGGCTCAACGCTTCATCACTAATGAACCAGCGCAATTGGTCGTGGAAGGCGACAAACGGTTTGTAGGTCTGAAGCTGCAAAACAGTAATGAAGTTAAGGCGCTGCGCATTTGGGATAACGCAAGTGGAGGTTATCAGGATGCAGAAGTGACCCGGGAAGATGCAGCAAGTAATACGAAGGACGTTCGTTTCAGTGTGAGTGACTTTAAGAACAACGTAAAAGGTCAACTGGTTGTCTACGAAGCTCCTAAAGTGGCAAGTAGCGCCCCGATGGTTTTCAAGGCGGAGGATCGAGTAGAAAAGGTATATGATTTTGAATTTAAATTCGATACCAGTAATGTATCTTATCATAACGAAACCAAAGCAGACAAAGTAGAACAGGGGAAAAATAACTTAGCCGATGGAGAGTACACTGCGAACTTCCGTGTGCTTGCAAACGGAACGGACAAGGATTCTTTGGTGGCTCCATTTGTACAGAGTCTGGCGAAGTTGATTGTGAAAAATGGTAAGGTCCAGGCCCATGTAACCGTAACGGACAATCAGGCTTTGAAATTATTCCAAACGGACTTTGAGGGCCGTTATGCTAATCCAACGATTGTGGCTTCCGACACAAAAGGGGATACACACACAATTGCCTTCGAAGTACCTGATCTGGATAAAAAGCTGAGTGTGTACACACAGGTATATCTGCCTGAGAAGTACATTTTTAATGAGAAATTCGGCGGACAGATTCAATTTGACCGTGCGTCACTCAAAGGTGAGGGAGTTAATGCAGCTACAACTGCAACCGCTACTGAACCGACAGCAGCTTCTACGGACAAAGCAGCAGAAACGACCACACCGGTAGCTGAAGCAAAACCAGCAGTTGAGCAACCAGTTCAAACGGCTTCCGAGAAGCAATACACGATTAATTACAACGTATTTAAAGACAAAACGAATGAAGCGTCCGTTATGGATGGTTATCTCGATAAACCAGCCACATTGATTGAAAAGGGAGACAAGCGTTATATCCAAGTCTCTTTGAAAAACAGCTCTTGGATGCCAACTCTACAAGTGGAGCAAAACGGTACCCTAAAAGATGTGGAAGTGATCTCGACATCCGGTGATACACGTATCGTCCAATTTGAGGTAGGGGACTTGTCCCAGAAAATCAGTGCTTACACACACGTAATTGTCCCTGGTTTGGTCCTTGGCGGAGTACCATATGATCACTGGTATACGGTTCAGTTCCAATTTGATGAAGCAAGCCTAAAGGTGAAATAACCTCAGGTTATGCCATCAATAAAGCCTGAATAACAGCAAAGCTTGTATGCGAGCAAGTCTTGGTGTCCCGGCATCAAGACTTGTCAGCATTTACATACCCGAAAAATTGGGACCCACGCTGTTGCTCTATATTTTGAATTGAGGTGATTGGATTTTCATGAAACAGTATGCAGCTTTGACTCAAAAGAAATCGTTTGTTTTCTATATGTTAATCGGCATTATGATCTTATTGCTGGCCGGATGCTCCGGGGGAGCACAGGCTGGACAGAACCCTAGCCATGGTTCGACTTCAACGGCAGCATCAGATGCAACCGGAAAGTCGTCTAATGATAAAAAAGCAACTCCACGTATTGTGGCGACTACAGTAGCCATTTCTGAAATTACGAATGCGCTGGGCTTGGATTTGGCTGGCAAGCCGACAAGCACCAAAGTATTGCCTGATCGTTACAAGGATGTCCCTGATGTGGGAAATCCAATGAGTCCTGATATGGAAAAAGTAATGTCCTTGAAACCTACAGATGTACTATCGGTGACCACACTCAAATATGATTTGGAGCCCAAGTTTAAGGACCTGAACATCAATGCTGAATTTTTGAATTTTGAAAGCCTTGCGAATATGCAAAAGGAAATTCAAAAGCTGGGAGACCGATTTGATAAAGCTGAAAAGGCGAAAGAGATTAATGGGGCCTTGGATGCCAAAGTTGCTGAGATTCAGCAAAAAATCAAAGGAAAGAAGTCTCCTAAAGTACTAATTCTACTGGGTGTTCCGGGAAGCTATCTGGTGGCTACCGAACATTCCTATATTGGAGATCTGGTTAAAATTGCAGGCGGAACAAATGTAGTTCAAGGCGAGAAAGTGGAGTTCATAGCCCATAATACCGAAGCCTTGCAGCAATCCAACCCCGATATCATTTTGCGTGCTGCACACGGGATGCCGGATGAAGTCGTAAAAATGTTCGATGAAGAGTTCAAAACTAACGATATCTGGAAGCATTTCAACGCTGTGAAAAAAGGGCATGTTTATGACCTGCCTGAACCGTTGTTTGGCACCACAGGGAATTTAGCGGCAAGCTCTGCGCTGGATGAGCTGATGAAAATGCTGTATCCTTCGAATTAAAGGAAGCTGATGACATGTCCAAAAAATTATGGAGCCTTATTGTTGTAATTGTCTTACTCGTCGCTGTCATGCTGTATTCAGCGATGACAGGCAGCCTCAAGGTGAATTTAAGCCAGTTGGTGACCGGATTGTGGACAGGTACAGATGATCAGGTGAATGTGGTCAAGGACCTCAGACTACCGAGAATTATCGTAGCTGTGATGGCGGGAGCAGCACTTGCGGTGGCGGGCGTTTTGCTGCAAGCTGTCATGAAAAACCCCCTGGCCGATTCTGGCGTGATCGGCATTTCTTCGGGAGCGGCCTTGATCTCGCTGATCGCGGTGACCATCTTTCCCGCACTTTATTTCTGGATGCCGTTCTTTTCATTTATTGGCGGTGCGTTGGCCTGTCTAATGGTCTACGGATTTTCATGGAAATCCGGCTTGCATCCCATTCGCCTTATTCTGATTGGGGTGGCAGTAAACGCCATCTTTTCCGGCCTAGGTCAGTCGTTTAACTATCGGGGCAGTTATGCGGTCACCAGCATTAATCAGGTCACCACCTCAACCTTGTCTATGAAAAAATGGGTAGATGTTGAGGTAATTGTGACCTATGGCGGGATTGGGCTAATTTTAGCCATGCTCGTCTTCTCCTGGTGTAATTTCTTGTCACTTCAAGATAAAACGGCTAAAAATTTGGGTCTTAACGTGACGCGCGCACGACTTTTGATTTCTGTGATTGCAGTGCTGCTTGCAGCGACTGCTACAGCTATCGCAGGGGTGATTGCTTTTATCGGCCTGCTCGTTCCGCATTGTGCCCGCTACCTGGTTGGTTCGGATCATAAGTGGCTGATTCCGTTCTCTGCCTTATGCGGCGGTTTGCTGCTGTTGCTTGCGGATACACTGGGGCGAACGGTGCTTGCTCCCAATGAAATTCCAGCCTCTATTATTATGGCAGTCATTGGCGGACCGTTCCTAATATTCCTGATCAGAAAGGCGGATCGTACCTATGGACATTAAAGATATAACCTTCTCCTATGATCGGAAAACAGACCGTTTACATGCGATCAATGCTGTTATTGAGCGGGGACGAATTACTACGATTATTGGCCCCAATGGATGTGGCAAATCGACACTGCTCAGCGTGATGTCCAACAATGCTGTTCCTCGCATGGGCCAGGTGATGCTGGACGGCAAGGAGATAGCCCACTACAAGCCCAAGGAGCTGGCCCGTCAATTAGCGGTAGTTCATCAGCAGAACGAAGCTCCCTCCGACCTGACAGTAGAAAAACTTGTCAGCTTCGGAAGACTGCCTCATAAGAGCATGTTCACAACCAGCCGGGACGAGGACGAGGAAGCAGTCGAATGGGCTATAGCCTGCACCAATCTGGAGGAACGCAGAACACATACACTGGATCAGCTCTCAGGAGGAGAACGGCAGCGTGTGTGGATTGCGATGGCCTTGGCACAGCGAACGCCGATTTTATTTTTGGATGAGCCGACCACCTATCTGGATATGTATTACCAGCTTGAGATTTTGGAGCTTATTCGTCAGCTCAATCGGGAGCACGGACTGACCATCGTGATGGTCCTGCATGATATTAATCAGGCTATTCGGTATAGCGACGTGATGATCGCTATGAAGGAAGGACGCATAATAGCGAATGGTCCGCCTAAAGAGGTCGTTACATCCGAACTGATTCAGGCAGTCTATGGTGTCAAAGTAGTCATAAGACAGGACGAGGAGGCGGGGATGTATCTTATTCCGATAGGCGTCGGAGCTTCCGAACATTTACACGTACAGAGAGAGTGTAAGGTATCTGTCCTTGAGTTATCTCATTGAATTTAAAACATAAAAATGGTTCTGGTCGAGGGGTTTGTCAGGTGACAATCGTGAAGACAGAAGCATTTTTTTATTTTATTTATAAGATATTGAATGAGATTCAGAGACAGTTCTGCTTAGACTACGGTTCGAATCCGATCTTTTGTGTGTTATACTATTGCCGTCGGTAATTTTGTGTTTAGCACTTTACTAATGATAAGGATGGTATGCTTATATGATCAGTACAAGCGGCGTAACGCTTCGTTATGGTAAACGCCCACTTTTTGAAGACGTAAATATCAAATTTACTCCTGGGAACTGCTACGGCCTGATTGGGGCGAATGGCGCGGGTAAGTCCACCTTTTTGAAAATTCTTTCCGGTGAAATCGAAGCCAATTCAGGTGAGGTTCACATGACACCGGGCGAACGGATGGCTGTCCTCAAGCAGAACCATTATGAATACGATGAATTTCCGGTTCTGGAAACCGTTATTATGGGTCATACGCGTCTGTATGAAATCATGAAGGAAAAGGATGCACTGTACGCCAAAGCGGAGTTTTCCGAAGCAGACGGTTTGCGTGCTGGTGAATTGGAAGGCGAATTTGCAGAGCTGAACGGTTGGGATGCCGAGCCGGATGCGGCTGCATTGCTGATCGGTCTCGGTATTCCGCGCGATCTGCATGACAAAAAAATGGCTGAGATGAGCGGCAACGACAAAGTGCGCGTTCTGTTGGCACAAGCGTTGTTTGGTCGTCCGAACAATTTGCTGCTTGATGAGCCTACCAACCATTTGGACCTCGAATCCATTCAGTGGCTGGAGAACTTCCTGATGGACTATGAAGGCACCGTCATCGTTGTATCCCATGACCGTCACTTCCTGAACAAGGTATGTACGCATATTGCGGATATTGATTTTGGTAAAATCCAGATGTATGTCGGCAATTATGACTTCTGGTACGAATCCAGCCAGCTTGCGCTTACACTGGCTCGCGATGCGAACAAGAAGAAGGAAGAAAAAATCAAAGAACTGCAAGCCTTTATTCAGCGCTTTTCTGCGAATGCTTCCAAGTCCAAGCAGGCGACTTCGCGTAAAAAGCAACTGGATAAAATTACGCTGGACGACATCCGTCCATCGAACCGTAAATATCCGTTCATTAACTTCAAGCCTGAGCGTGAAGCGGGCAAACAATTGCTGACTGTAGATAGTGTCAGCAAAACCGTGGAAGGCGAGCAAGTGCTTAACGAGTTCAGTCTGGTTGTGAACAAAGGCGATAAAATTGCGTTTGTAGGTCCGAATGGTCTGCCTAAAACGACGCTCTTCCAGATCTTGATGAACGAACTGGAAGCGGATAAAGGTGAATTTTCCTGGGGGATTACAACGAGCCAAGCGTATTTCCCGAAAGATAACTCCACTTATTTTGAAGGTGTGGATCTGAATCTTGTGGACTGGTTGCGTCAATATTCCAAGGATCAGGATGAAACGTTCCTGCGCGGCTTCTTGGGACGTATGCTTTTCTCAGGCGAAGAAGCGCTTAAGAAAGCAAGTGTACTGTCCGGGGGAGAAAAGGTTCGCTGTATGCTGGCGAAAATGATGTTGAACGGTGCTAACGTACTGCTTCTGGAAGAACCGACCAACCACTTGGATCTGGAGTCCATCACAGCGCTGAACAATGGTCTGATCGACTTTGACGGGACTATTTTGTTCACTTCTCATGACCATCAGTTCATTCAAACCATTGCGAATCGCATCGTGGAAATTACACCAAACGGCGTAATCGACCGTACGATGAGCTATGATGAATACTTGGAAAATGAAGAAATCGCTAAATTACGTGAACGCATGTACCCGGTAGAAATCGGCTAACATCCGAACTGCTAATTTCAGCAAATAGATAAACGAAAGAGGAGCTCCATCAGGCCATTGATATGGCCGGGAGACTCCTCTTTTTTCGTTTTGTGCCGTGCCCTTAGCTTAATCGGTTCCGAGAATGAGGTAAGATAGATCTTGCCTGCTCTTCGGTACCCTATATAGCCTAGGGGGGGCTTATGATCCGCCTGTACGACGGCGTTGGTTGTTCGGCTTCTTCGTATTTTGGCTTTTCAGTGTTTTGGTGGAACCGCCTTGAAAGCCGCCCTGCTGTGAAGCGCCGGACTGCTGTTTTTTTTGTGCCAGCTTTTCCCGAATGGCATCTGCGAGATTAATTTTACGTGGTTCGTTAGCATCGCTCATGAATAAATTCCTCCTGTTGCCGCCAGATTCAAGTCAATCATGCTGGATTGAAGAAAAACGCGGCTGTGTCCTCATTTTATACGTTTTTAAAAGAAGGGACAAGGGCAACAATGATAACACATCGCTGGAGTAAGGCAGGAGGGAAAATGTCTGTTTTTTGCATAAAGGAAAAATTGTTTTGTGTAACCTACAGGGATGGTGCCTGGCAATACTTTTTCGTTGTTCCTACAGCGATGTAGAGCGGAAAGACTGTTTCTCTAGACCCACACAAAGTACGTCTGTTATCCTGAAAATAACAGTTATCCAAAGGGAAATTGTTATTTTTAGTAGCAGCTTTGCTGCTTGTTTGAGGAGTAGTGTAAGGACAGCTGTGCTGCTTATTTTAAAGAATGGTACGACGGCAGCTATGCTGCTATTTTTATTTCTGGGCAGGTCTCTATGCTGCAAACTATCTATTTGAAGGAGTGTCCTCGGTTGTGGTAAATGTCTATGATGAAATACGAAAAGGTGAGCGAGGGGCGTGGGTGAGTATTGCTGCTTATCTCTTGCTGTCCGCCTTTAAGCTGATTAGCGGATATATATTTGCTTCTAGCGCGTTGCTGGCCGATGGATTCAACAATGTCACCGATATTGTGGTGTCGGTTGCTGTATTAATCGGTCTAAGAATCTCCCAGAAACCACCAGATTCCGACCATACCTATGGACATTTTCGGGCCGAAACGATCGCGGCGTTGCTGGCGTCCTTTATTATGGCTGTCGTTGGGTTGCAGGTGCTGATTGACGGAATCGGAAGCATTTTTAAGGGAGGAAAGCAAACACCGGATATTACCTCTGCGGGTGTGGCTGTGATTTGTGCAGTGATTATGTTGGGAGTGTACCTGTACAATAACAGGCTGGCTCGGCAAATCAACAACAAGGCGTTGCTGGCGGCGGCCAAGGATAATCTATCGGATGCACTTGTCAGTGTTGGAGCAGCAGTGGGCATTATCGGGGCACAGTTTGGGCTGCCGTGGTTGGATACTGTTGCGGCGATTGTGGTAGGGTTCATCATTTGTAAAACAGCGTGGGAGATTTTTAGGGATTCCACACATAGCTTGACTGATGGATTTGATGAGCAAGAACTGTCCGACTTACGGAGTACGATTGCTCTTATACCTGGAGTAGAGGGAATTCGTGACGTTAAGGCACGGGTACACGGTAACCATGCGCTGGTGGATGTGGTCATTGAGGTCAATCCGCAGCTCAGTTTGATCGAAGGACATCGGATCAGCGACCAGATTGAGGAACGTCTACAAGAGGTTCATAATACGATGCACGTTCATGTCCATGTAGAACCTAAATTATAGATTAATTATTAAATAATTAGTATAAAAAGTGACTTTAGACCTATACCTAAAATGGTGTACACGCTATCTTTTGTGACGTTTGGATTATATCTCTCTTCCTGCTGCTTTTACTATAATGAAGGCATGTCCGGCTATATTCGTCGGAATTATGCTCTTCAAATTCGTAAAAACAGCCAGGAGGTGCAACATTGAGAAGACGCGTGATGGGAATGCTCATGACGTCAGCCGCGCTGTTGGCAGCAATTCATGTGGCGCCGGGTCAGGTTGACGCAGCGGCATCGACTACAGCATCCACAGGCCAGAAGGCGGTTATCCAGGCGGCTGTAAAGCTTAGATCTGGCCCTTCCACTACGGGCGATGTAGTCAGCTTTATGAAGCAGGGAGAGGCCGTAACGGTATTGGAGAAAACAAACAACTATTGGTATAAGGTCAAGACTTCTGATGGAGTAACCGGCTACACAAGCAGCTCTGACAAGTACATAAAAGTTGGCGCTACCAGCGTCGCTGCTGCTGCCACGTCGCCTGTCAGCCGTAAAACGGAAGCCTCAGAGTCAGCTAAAACTGTTTCAGCTTCAGTTAAAAATGTTTCAACTAAAGAGGCTTCGGCTTCAGTGAATAGTTCTGCCGGTCAAACGAAAGCTACGATTCAAACGTCCGTTCGTTTGCGGGCGGAGGCATCCACTTCTTCCGAGGTTCTGGGCTATATGAACACAGGGGATGTCGTTACGATTACCGATTCAAGCAACGCATATTGGTTCAAGGTCACCACTGCTGACGGTACAGTAGGCTATGTCAGCTCATCTCCACAATATATTCGTATTGGTGAGGGCGTTGTTGTGCAGCAGGCAGTAGCTTCTGCGGCAGCTTCAGATACTACTGCTCTACCTGCGGTAGCGTCTCCTGTATCGACGGTTAGCTTGTCTTCTGGTGATACAGCGGCTGCAATTGAACAGGTTATTGACACAGGTATGACTTACCTTGGAACACCTTATGAATATGGTTCTGATCGCAACAGTACGGCTACTTTTGATTGCTCGGCATTTACTCGCCAAATTTTCCGTCAGGCTGTAGGTATCCAGCTTCCGGCAGATTCTCGTTCACAGGGTGAGTGGATCAAGCAGAACAGCCAGCCGAATACGGATATGACTACACTGAAGCGTGGCGATCTGCTCTTTTTTACAAATTATAATGCATCTTCAGGGGCGTACACGTCCTTGGATAATTCCTCCCAAACGATTACGCATGTAGCTGTATACTTGGGAGACAACAAGCTTCTCCATACGTTTTCTGTAGCGGCCGGTGGTGTAAAAGTTACGGATTTCAGCAAGCCTTGGCAGGATCGTTTCCTGTTTGGAGGCAGCGTGATCCAATAGAAACGCCGTTCACTGTTAAAAGTTGCATCAAAAAAGGATGTTCCACAACTCTGTTGACCAGGGTGGGAACATCCTTTTTTGATAAGCATATGATACATAACACTTTTGGGCGTAGCAATCATCCAATGCCTATGAGGCTCGTTTTCTTCCGGTAAAGAGTGAAATAACGAATAACACCAAAAATAGTACAAATAACATTTTGGCGATTGTAGCGGCTACGGAGACGACGATACCAAAAAAACCTAAAATCCCGGCGATCACAGCAAAAACTAAGAATAAAGCCGACCATTTCAGCATGTTCTGTATCCTCCTTTGATTGTATATAATGTGGCATACTCGCGCCCTGATCGAGCGTGGTAGCAGATGACAGTGACTTCTACAAATTAAGCGTGGCTGTGCCATCATTATATGGTGTTTTAAACGATGCAAGGGCCTGTGAATCATAACGATTGGAGCACAAGGAGCTACCAGTCTGGACGTTGTTTCGTGTCCGAATGTAGAGGGTAACTATGCAGTAATCATAAACATCATCGTGAAAGACGAAAGAGAGGTTACGCTATGTTAACACAGGTCAGCATTTTTATTATTGCTATCGCATTTGCCGTTCTCGTTATTTACCTTATTAAGACTTTGAAAGCAGCCCAAGGTTCTCTGGATAAGGTGACTCAAACCTTGCAGGAAGTACAAAAGACAGTCGATGAACTGAGTTATGAAGTAAAGCAAACGGTTCGACATGCAAATGACATCACCGCAGATGTTGATCATAAATTGAAGCAAGTGGAACCAGTGATGGAGTCGGTTAAAAACCTGGGGGAGGTACTTAGTGAAGTGACGCTGGCCGCCAAGCAGGCTTCAACAGCGTTAATGACACGGCTTCAGAAGTCGCGAAGCACTACGAGCAGCCCTTCCGGAACGGAGAAGGCAATCAAGTCAACGGTTTCGAACAGACCTTTGACTGCAACAGAGCGGACGGTTCAGAGCTACAATGCCACTTATGGGGAACCTGCGGGCAAGCCGGCTAAGAACTGGCTGGGTTATGTAGACATCGCTGCTGGGGTGTGGCAGAAAATGCGTCAGTAGTATAGTGCTGAACCGTAAACTATTGGAAATTCATTGAAAGGGTGAGAATTATGATGAAGACATTATTACTAGCCGCTGGTTTGCTCACTCCCTTTTCCGGACAGGATACGGTTCAGCAAACCGTCTCCCCGCAGACAGCGGGGCATATGGTAAGGGCTGTTCAGACGATAACTGCTCCACATGCTGTGCCAGCTGATTTTCAGACCTTAAATGGCATATCTCTGGATGATACTCGTGCGGATGTATTAAAAAAACTGGGCAAGCCACTTCGAGTCAAGAAGGATATGCTGCTGCTTTCTACAGAATATCAATATCCGGATGTCGTGGTAGGTATGCGTGATGACGTCGTCTCTTATGTGCATGTAGATCCTGCTGCAGGTCGAATCAAAGTGAATGATAAGTGGCTGCCACTGCAACGGAAAACGCTGGATCAGGCGCTAGGCGGCTCGCAATTTACGGCAGAAGACGGAGAAGTATATGTACGCGGGCAGCGTGCGATCAAAGTGTTTACGGATAAGACGTCTGATAAGCCGAAGTATGTTGAGTTTTTTGATGAAACGGAGTGGTGATCGATTTTTTCAAGGCGTGACATCATATGGAAGTTTCAAATGGATGAATGAAGTGTAATAGTCAGAGAAGTCAATCCTTAAAGGAGCGTGAGAAACATGAATCAGACCAATCATAAATCTTATGCCAAGGTGGTAGAGAACGGTGTACAAGCCGTTGAAGCTGTGAATGAGTTGCGTAACACGGGCTATCGTTATGAGGATGTGTTTGTGCTCGCTCATGATCAGGATCGGACGGATCGTATCGCCGATACGGTGGCTGCCAAGGAAATCGGGATTAAGGAAGAAGGCGTTTTCGACTCATTAGCGAATTTGTTCCGTTCCCGTGGCGATGAGCTTCGTGCTAAAATCACTTCCTTGGGTTTTACAGATACGGAAGCAGATTTTTATGAAAAAGAATTAGACCAGGGTAAAGTGCTGGTTATTGCGAAAAAAGCGTGATATTTCCAGCTCATCATAGGATCAAACAAGCTTAGAGTTGAAAAAGAGGATGTTGGCCGCAGCACAAGTGTTTCGCGGGTTCTCCAAAAACATAGATAAGGAATGGGGCTTCAGCCTCATTCCTTATCTATGTTTTTGGAATGCCTGCTTACGGAAACGCTATTTCCAATCAACATGGGTGTTGCCCCCTAAGCAGGTATAGTATAATACATGGGTTACAGATAAGGAGAGAGCAATGAGAATTCTAATTGTTGACGATAATCCAACGAATGTCATTATTATTCGTGAAATACTAAAAAAAGAAAATTATCGCGATGTAATCTCTGCCAGCTCGGCCGCAGAAATGCTGGAGCATCTGGGAATCGGCGACCGTACTATTAGTCTCCGGCCCCGTCCTTCGGATATTGATTTGGTGCTGCTGGATATGATGATGCCTGAAATGGACGGCATTGAGGCTTGCAGTATTGTGCAGGAATATGAACATTTAAAAGATATTCCGATTATTATGGTTACCGCTGTAGGCGATTCTAAAAAATTGGCCGAAGCCTTGGATGTGGGAGCCGTCGATTATGTCACGAAGCCGATTAACAAGGTAGAGCTAATGGCTCGTATTCGATCTGCCTTGCGTCTCAAGCAGGAAAAGGACTGGCATAAGGACCGGGATCAGCGAATTCAGGATGAATTGAAGCTGGCTGCGATGGTGCAGCAGGCGGTGCTGAGTCCTGCCATTCAGGACCCGATGCTGCAAGCGAATGCACTGTACCAGCCTTCCTTTGAACTGGCGGGGGATTTATATTCATGGTATCCGCTAGGGGAAGGGAGATATGCCGTCATTTTGCTCGATATGATGGGCCATGGCATTTCTTCTTCTCTGTTTTGCATGTTCATTGCGTCTGTACTTAAGGATACGGTGACCACGTATGTGGAGCCGGAGAAGGTCATACAAGAGCTGAATCGTCGTTTTAATCAACTGGATTTGGGCAAGCAGCTGGTACAGTATTATTTTACGGCGATTTATATGGTGATTGATACTCGTTCACGGCGAATTGACTATGTAAATGCAGGGCATCCTCCCGGCTTGCTGTTCAATCAGGACGGCAGTATAACCAAATTAGACCGTGCGTGTAGCCCGGTCGGATTGTTTGATAAAATTGATGCAGAGATGCACACGATTTATTACGAAGGAACTGGGCATATCGCTTTGTATACAGATGGCTTGCTGGAGGCGGTAGAAGGTGAATATGAGGAACAATTGGATTATCTGACTGCCTGTCTGCGTAAGTATGAGGAATGGAATGAAGAAGCGATGCTGGATGCATTTTTTCGTAATGACGGGGGACCGCAGGATCGCGATGATGATAAGTGCCTGATCTGGATTTCGCTGAAAGAGGGAGAGAGCTTGCATGAAAATCAGAAATAAGCTGCTGATTGGCTTTGGATCGCTTATGGCGATCCTCCTTGTGCTGACGCTAATCAGCTATGACCGGATGGGGAGCCTGAATGAACAGCTAAACCAGGTTTATCAAGAACGATATGTGAAGGTCCGGAAAACAACAGCTATACGCGGACAGGTGAACGATATGGCTAAAGTGATGGCCAATCTAATCTTGAATCCAGGCTCCTCTGTCAGTGAGGCCAAACGCGAGCTCGATGATCTTTCCGCTGCGGGTACGAAAGTGATGGCTAGTCTGCAAACGGATTCCGGCACCAGTGAAGAACAACAGCAGATTGACCGGGTGGCTGCTGCATGGAAAGACTTCATAAACTACGAAGAGAGACTCATTTCCTTATTGGGGCAAGATCGTATTGAGGAAGCTAATGCTTTCCGTAATAGCACTGGACTGCCTGCTCAAGAGGAGGCAATGGACAGCATTAATACCCTTGCCGTTTTTCAAGATCGGGAAATTGATAACGATATGAAGCAAGCCAATCGGGCCTATGAGGAATCTGTGCAGATTACCACAATCCTGATGGCTGCTGGTCTGATCATGGGCTTACTGGTTATTTTGTGGGTACTCCCGAGCATTGCCAAAGGTCTAAATACTGTTAACCTCATGATGAGCGGCTTTGGCAAGGGAAAGTACAGGGCTATCAGCCGGATGAGTGTGGCCTCCAAAGATGAAATCGGAGAGGTTGCTCGTGTGTTTCAACAATTGGCTGGAGACCTAGATGAAAAAAGGAAATTCGAGCATTCCGTCCTTCAAACGCAGAAGGACCAAACTTGGCTTAATGCCAATACTGCTCGGTTGACTGAGCTGTTTCGTGGTGTGAATTCACTGAAGCAGGTTGCTCAGATGTTCATTAGTGAGTTTACGCCCATCTTGGGAGGCAGTTACGGAGCCATCTACCTGCAAGGAAAAGATGTAGAAGACCACCGATTCAAGTTGTATGGCTCCTATGCAAAGGTGACTGGCGAAGGCTCGATCAGAGACGTTATCCAAGTGGGCGAAGGTTTGCTTGGACAGTGTGTTCTGGATCGTAAGCCAATCTTGGTTACAGAGGCGCCTGAAGGATACTTGTCCATTGGCTCCGCCTTAGGAGAAAGTAAGCCCGTGGGAATTATGATTTTCCCTATTATGTTCGAGGATGAATGCATTGGTGCCGTGGAAATAGCGTCACTGGATCGCTTCAGTGATCTGGAAACGAAGCTGTTTGCTCAGTTAGTGGAGAGCTTAGGGATCATTTTGAATAACATCAGGGGACGGATGCGAGTTGAGCAATTGCTGCGCGAATCGCAGGCACTTACCGAGGAATTGCAATGTCAGTCTGAAGAGCTGCAAACTCAGCAAGAAGAACTCAAGCGTTCCAACGAGAATTTGGAGCAGCAAACAGAGGAGCTTAAGCGTTCCGAGGAATTATTACAGCGTCAACAGGAAGAATTGGAGCATTTTAATACTGAACTGATTGCCAAAACGAGAGCACTGGAAGAACAGGTTCGAGAAGTGGAAGAAAAGAACGATGAAATCGAACGTGCACGAGCCCAATTGGAGCAGCAGGCCATGCAGCTTGGGATCACAAGCAAATACAAATCCGAGTTTTTGGCCAATATGTCGCATGAACTGCGTACTCCGCTAAATAGCTTGCTCATTCTTTCTCAGCTGCTGTCTGAGAACAAGGAAGGCAATCTTAAGCCCAAACAAGTCGAATATGCACAAACCATTTATATGTCAGGCGCGGATTTGTTAAAAATGATTGATGAAATTCTGGATTTATCCAAAGTGGATGCTGGAAAAATGGATATTAATCATGAAACGGTCCATTTGGAGGAGCTGGAGCTGTTTGTTGAACAGAATTTTGCTCCGGTCGCAGCCAAACGTGAGCTTCAACTGCATACCGAAATTGAAGAGAACTTGCCAGATGCCATTGTTAGTGACGGTTATCGTCTCAAACAAATTTTACGTAACTTGCTGTCCAATGCGTTTAAGTTCACCACGGAAGGTTCTATAAGTTTCAAGGTATCTCGGGTAAATGGAGAGCAGCTTCCGGGTATGCTAAATCCACGAAAATCCTATCTGGCTCTATCTGTGCGTGATACGGGCATCGGAATTGCTTCAGACAAAACAGATCTGATCTTCGAAGCCTTCCAACAGGTAGACGGTACGACTAGCCGGAAATACGGGGGAACAGGGCTAGGGCTGTCGATCAGTCGTGAGCTTTCCAAATTGTTGGGCGGTGCCATTACGGTGGAATCCGAGCAGGGGCAGGGCAGTTGCTTCACACTGTATTTGCCGGAACAAACGCCTACCGAAAAGAATATGGATTCTCATTCGAGAGAGGCGCTTGACAGTACAGATGTACATCCGGATTTTGAGGGTGTCGCTGCTTCAGCGGAAGCAGATCTTCCAATGATTATGCCTGCTGAACGCTTACCTGTATATCAGATGCCTGCGAAGAGCGGAGCGGAGGACATACATCCGGGTGATGACCGAAACGAGATTACCCCGCAGGATAAAGTGCTGCTGATTATTGAGGATGATATTAATTTTGCTAATATTTTGTACGACATGGCCCGTAGCCGAGGCTTTAAGGCGCTGATCGCTCTCAAAGGAGACGATGGGCTGAACATGGCTCATTCTTATTTGCCAGATGCTATTATATTAGATATTCAGTTACCTGTGATGGATGGCTGGTCCATTTTGGGCGAGCTGAAAGGAAACTCATCGACACGTCATATTCCAGTACATGTTATTTCGGTCATTGATGATGTGAAGCAGGGCTTGATGATGGGCGCAATTGCTTATCTCAAAAAGCCTTCCTCGAAGGAGAGTCTGGATAAGGCATTTTCACATATAAAGTCGTATACGGACCAAATGGTAAAACGCCTCCTTGTAGTCGAGGATGACGATAATCAACGCAAATCCATTATTGAGCTCATCGACCATGATGATGTGGCCATTACAGCGGTATCGACTGGTAAAGAAGCACTAAACGAGCTGGCCACCCAGCGGTATGACTGCATGGTACTGGACCTGATGTTGAGTGACATGACAGGCTTTGAATTGCTCGACCGCATTCGGGAAAATGAGCAGCTCACCGATCTGCCGATCATTATTTATACAGGCAAAGATCTGGATAGTAAGGAAGAAACACAACTTCGAAAATATGCAGAGTCCATTATTATTAAGGATGTCAAATCACCGGAACGACTTTTGGATGAGACTACGTTGTTCCTGCATCGGGTGGAGGCAAATCTTCCTGAGGACAAACGTAAAATTCTGCAGAAGCTTTATAACAAGGAAGAGCTGTTTGAAGGCAAAAAAATATTGTTGGTAGACGATGATATTCGTAATGTATTTGCTCTGTCCAGTGTGCTGGAAAGCTATCGTATGGAGGTTACCTTTGCTGAAAATGGAAGGGAAGCACTGGAACTGCTCGAACAGACACCTGATTTTGATCTGGTGCTGATGGATATGATGATGCCGGAAATGGATGGATATGAAGCGATGCGACGTATCCGGTTAATGCCACAATTCGAGAAGTTGCCTATTATTGCCCTGACAGCCAAGGCGATGAAAGATGATCGTTCCAAGTGTATTGAGGCAGGCGCTTCCGATTATGTAAAAAAACCGATTCAAACCGAACAGCTTTTATCATTAATGCGAGTGTGGTTGTATTCGTAACCCAAAAAAATGGGTAATATAAAACGACACATGATTGAGAGCGGTGCAGGCAAAACCTATTTAGGAATTGGAGAGAGATTATGACATCGAAGGATATGGCGGATAATGCTGCTAATGAAGTGAAATCGAATGACAATGAGCGGGAAATGATTGAGATTGAGCTGTTGCTGGAAGGTATACATCGGCTGTACGGCTACGATTTTCGTAATTACGCTCTGCCTTCGATCAAGCGGCGTATTTATTATCATGCGCAGTCCGAGAATGTAAGTACGATATCAGGACTTCAGGAGAAGGTGCTGCATGATCGCAGTGCCTTCGATAGACTGGTACAGAGTCTTTCTATTCCGGTGACCGAGATGTTTCGCGATCCGGAGCTGTTTCTAATTTTTAGGCAAAAAATTATTCCTATTTTACGAACGTATCCGTATATCCGAATCTGGCATGCAGGTTGCTCCACAGGTGAGGAAGTATACTCTATGGCAATCTTGCTGCATGAGGAAGGCTTATATGACAAGGCCCGTATTTATGCAACAGATATGAATAACTTGTCTTTACAGCAAGCGAAAGAGGGCGTATATGGGATCGACCGAATGAAGCTGTATACCAAAAATTATTTGGAATCTGGGGGCACACAATCGTTCTCTGAATATTATACAGCCAAGTATGATTCGGTGATGTTTCATCCCTTTTTACGAAAAAATATCATTTTTGCTGAGCACAATTTAGCGACAGACCGGTCTTTTAACGAGTTCAATGTGATTTTTTGCCGGAATGTTATGATCTACTTCAACGATGAACTTCGCAACCATGTACATGGGTTGTTTTATGATAGCTTGAGTCATTTTGGTGTGTTGGTGCTTGGGGCCAAGGAATCCATACATTTCACCGATTATAGTGATTCCTACGAGCCGCTGGACCGGGTAGAGAAAATATACCGGAAGATTAAATAGAGATGCTTAGGAGGATTCCATGGGGCTTCATGAACCGATTCATATATTGCTGGTAGATGACAGACCTGAGAACCTGCTCGCTCTTGAGGCAGTGCTGGAGAGTGAACAATATAATCTGGTAAAGGCCACATCAGGGGAAGAAGCGTTGCGATGTCTATTAAAAGACGAATTTGCACTTGTTGTCCTCGATGTGCAAATGCCGGGTATGGATGGAATTGAGACCGCAAAGCTAATCAAGGCCAGAGAGAAGACGAAGGATATTCCGATTATCTTCATTTCAGCTAACAGCAAGGAAGCGGAGCATTTGTTTGCGGGATATTCAGCGGGCGGTATTGATTATATGGTGAAGCCGTTCATCCCTCAAATTCTCAAGTCCAAAATTGAAGGCTTCGTACAAATGTATCTGACAAACAAGCGCTTGAAAACACAGTCCATGCTGCTTCATCAGAAGACGCAGGAGCTGGAAAAGATGAACAGCGAACTGATTGCCGCCAAGGAGGCGGCAGAGATTGCTGCCAATGCCAAAACCGAATTTTTGGCAATGATGAGCCATGAGATTCGCACACCTATGAACGGTGTCATTGGTATGATTGATCTGCTGATGGAGACAGAGCTGCAAAACGATCAACAGGAATATGCCGATATCATCCGCCGCAGTGCAGACGCGCTTGTCGCGGTCATTAATGATATTCTGGACTTTACCAAGCTGGAGTCAGGCAAGATGGAGGTTGAGGAATATCCATTTGATTTGGTTTCCTGTATCAAGGAAGTTTTCAGCCTGTTTACGGTAGAAGTGAACCGCAAGAATTTGGAGCTGGTTTATTTTCTCGATGAACAGTTGCCTCCCGTGTTATATGGAGATATGGGCAGATTGCGTCAAGTACTGATTAACTTGGTGTCCAATGCCGTCAAATTTACAGACCAGGGCGGGGTATATGTCTTCGCATCGGTTAAAGAGCGTAGCGACAATGGGCTTACGGTTGAGTTTTCTGTAAAGGATACAGGGATTGGTATTGATCCTGCCAAGGTTGGAAGGCTATTTCACCCTTTTTCCCAACTGGATTCTTCAATGACACGCAAATATGGTGGAACAGGTCTAGGACTCGCTATTTGCAAAACCTTAGTGAATATGATGGGCGGAGATATCCGTGTGGATACGAGTGGAGAACAGGGTGTGACGTTTCATTTTACAATGAAGCTTGGCTTTGCCAAGGAAAATGAACTGGAGGGGGAGTCCAGCCACGATTGGGAAATTCCACAACAGGAGCCCCCAACCCGTAGACCTGTACTGGTTGTGGATGACCATCCCATCAACCAGAAGCTGATGGTCAATATACTGGATAAGCTTGGCTTGGCTTCAGACGTGGCAGCAGATGGGCAACAGGCGCTTGATATGGTCACTGCGAATCAGGATTACGACTATATCTTTATGGACTTGCAGATGCCTGTAATGGACGGCCTGGAGTGTACGGGTAGAGTACGTGAACAGTTGGCGGGGAGATCTCAACCTGCGATTATCGCTATGACGGCTAACGTCATGGAGGGAATTCAGCCCCGATGTATTGAGGCTGGAATGAACGATTACATTAGTAAGCCCGTTAAAATCAGCAGTGTAAAACAGGCGTTGCTCCGGCATTCTCCAGACCATTTTCCAATGCAGCCAGGTAAAGATCGAATCAATGAAGCTTAGCTGGTGTTATTTGACAGGTGTATAAAAAGTTATAACGTGATTCAAACGCTCGTATATTGGGTTAGTATGTAGGGAAATCTTTTTTTGGGAGAGTAGGCCTATGAATACAAATAAAAATGAGAAGTTCAATGCGATCACAGAAACAGCTGATGGTGTAAATACCGTTTATCTGAGTGGAGAATTAGACCTTTCGGTAGCACCTGATTTCCGTCTGGTCATGGAGCCTTTAGTGGGGGAATCCAGCCAGGATTTGATTGTTAACTTGAGAGACCTTAAATACATTGACAGCACAGGCATTGGTATTTTGTTATCCATTTTAAAAGCAAGGCATGGGATGGAGTCCCGGTTTACGGTTCAAGAGGTACCGCCTCAGATTCAAAAACTGTTTGATATGACCGGTATTGCCAAATTCTTTGCCCCCCAGGAGAATTCCCAATAGGAAAGGAAAGAAAAAGAAATGAATGCTCAAATTCAAAAAGTAGTTCTTAATTTGCCGGCCACAGCTGACTTTGTTGATATTGTAAGATTAAATTTATATGGTATTGCCGCGAAAATGGGATTCTCTTATGAGGAGATTGAAGACATGAAAGTGGCCGTATCGGAAGCCTGTAATAACTCTGTTCTCTATGCATATGGTCATGAGGGAGGAGTCGTGGAAGTAACATTCGAATTTGACGAAGCTTCGTTGTCCATTCGTGTCAAAGATGAAGGGGAGAGCTTTGAACGTGTGGAGGACCCGACTCGTATCGCTTCCTTGCATGACAAGGAGTTGAATGATGCGCAGATCGGCGGATTGGGCTTTTATCTCATGCAGGCGCTTATGGACGATGTTCATATCTTGAATGAGACAGGAAAAGGCACCGAAGTGGTGTTGGTAAAGCGTCTGACCAGAAGTGAGGAAACAGTATGAATGAAAAGGTAACTCCCCCGGAGTCGATGGATGAAGCCGTTGGTCTAATCTGGGAGTACCAGCAAACCAAAGATAACGAAATTGCTACCGTGCTGATCCGCAAGTATGAGCCTATGGTCAAGATGGCTGCCGGGAAGATATCCCGTAACCGTCCGGACTTATACGAGGATTTATATCAGACCGGTCAGATGGCTTTGATACGTCTGCTCCAGCAATACGATATCAGCTTGGGTATCCCATTTGAGCCGTACGCTATGAAAAGTATGCTGGGACATATGAAAAATTATTTGCGCGATAAATCCTGGTACATACAGGTTCCTCGTCGCATCAAGGAAAAGGGTGCGCTTGTTCAACATGCCATTGATGAGCTGACCGTCAAATTAGAACGCTCACCCAATGTGAACGAGATTGCGGAGTATTTGGACCTTACCGTTGAGGAGACGATCGAGGTGCTTGCTGGCCGTGAGTGCTACCACTATGTTTCACTGGACTCGCCATTATCTCAGGAAGAGAGTGCAGCTACGTTAGGTGAGCTTATTAGCTCAGATGCTAACGATTTTGACACTGTGGAAAAACGGATGGATCTTCAGCAGGCTTTAAGCCAACTGAAAGAGCAGGAACAGAAAGTACTTCTTCTGGCATTTCAGGACGGTCAATCTCAACGTGCGATTGCACAGACGTTGGGCGTATCACAGATGAGCGTTTCCCGTATTCAGAAGCGGGCAACAGAAAAGTTGAAGCAGATTATGTCTAATTCCTCTATTTCATGACAAGATCGCTGAATTCATGGCTTATAATATTTGACGTCCCATCGTAAGGACACGTTATTCCAATTAGGGAAGCGTGTCCTTTTTATAAAGCGGAAAAAACAAAGAAAGGATGGAATCCATGACAGCATTTGAACAGATTTCTACCTTTCGTGGAGGCTGGGAATGGTGGGATATCTGTGCTGCGGACTGGCAGGATTCAGTCATACAGCACTTGAAGGAGAAGCTCCCAGAAGCCGCAGAGTGGCTGGATAAGGTAGAGGACATTCCATCCAGTTTTATTTCTGTGCGCTTTCCAGATGGCAATCAGCCGTTGATGTGCGGATCGTTGATCTACTCCGTTCAGGAGGAGATCGACAGTCAGCGTAATTGCAACAAGTTTTATTTTCTAGTCCTAGACCAGAAGCTAGTGACCTTAAATCTAGACCAAAATACACGTGAAATTATGCATACCGCGGAACGCCAAACCATGCTGGAACAGTGTGAGGATGCAGCAGACGGCATGTTCGTATTGGCGAGAGCCGTGCTTCATTATTTTCATACGGGAATGGATAAGTTTGAGATCAACCTGAGAAGACTGGAAGAGGACATGGAGAAAAGGAATGCACGTACGCTGATGGATTCTATATTGAATGCGCGTTTCGAGCTATTGTATTGGAGCAATATGTTCATCCCTTTTTCAGAGCTGGTCACGGCTTCCCGCGAAGCATATCTGGATAAGCTGGAGGAGAATCGCTTTTTTAAGCAGTTATTGTACCGTGTCACTCGGATGGAGGGACTTTTCCGCCATTATGAAAAGGAAATCGACACACTGATCTCCATAGATGATGCCATTTCCGCATTTAGGGGCAATGAGATTACGAAGACGCTCACCATTGTGACCGCTGTATTTACACCTGCCACTGTAGTGGGTGCTATTTGGGGCATGAACTTTGAAAATCTGCCTTGGATTAAAACAGGTTGGGGCTTTACCTTCGTGATTATCGCTACTCTACTAAGTATGGCGGGGATGTACGGCTGGCTGATGATGAAGGGGTGGACGGGAGATTTATTAAAAACAAACAAGCGTAACAAATTGTAGCGGCTGCTTACACTAATTACAATGTACATTCAAAAAACGATCCATCGCAACCGGGAGCATTTTGGGAGTCAATACCGGTTACGATGGATCGTTTTTATATGAGATAGAAGACAATTACTTAGTACCTTGACTCATTTTGATATATCCTAACAATTCGGCGATGAAATCTCCGATGACCGGAAGATTTAACTGCACTAGGAAGCTGAGCAACCAAGCGAGTAAGGCGAGTACGACCACTGTACCCAGTGTAAGGCCGAGACCTCGTGAAATCCCAGCCGTCAGATTGCTGATAATTCTTCTTTTTGTGCTGGAGTAGTTCTCTATAATATCTTTGAATTCTGCTTTTTCCAATGTATCTGCAATTTGATCTAAGCGTTTATTAAGCCGCTTGACCTCATGGCGCAGCTCAAAAGGATGTTCATTCACATCAAAATCTCTTTCATGATCATGCTTTTTAACATGAGTAGGTGAGGTCTGCTTGGATGAAACCTCGTCTGGTTGATCTTGTGTCTGCAGGGGGTGAAAGGTTCTCTTGTTGTTCCGGGCAAGATCATCTCCATAGGAGTGTGGTTTGTTCATGGTCATCCCAGCCTTTCTATCATTTAAAAACAGCCAGCTTCTTGCATGCTGGCTGTTCAGTGTTTGGAGCTTATTTTGGTTGTAATCGAAATATGTTGTTATTAGGAATTTGCATTTAATTGCTTCTGAGTGTCCTTGGCTGCCTGAGCCGTTGCATCCATAACCTCTTTATCTGCTTTGGCCGCTTCATTAGCGACATCCGCAGAGGCTTTAGTTACGCTGGATACGATGTTGTCTTTGCTCTCGGCTACCGTTTTGGCTACATCTGCTGTTTTGGTGGAAACGGTTTTAGCCAAATCCGTTGCTTTGCTGCTGACTACGGATGCGACATCCTTGGTTTTATCGGAGACAACGGTCATTTTTTCGGACAGATCGCTACGCAAATCGCGGCCTGGTTTTGGAGCGAACAGCAGGGCTGCCGCAGCACCAATCAAACCTCCAATGAATAAACCCTTTGCAAAACCTGAAGTGCTTGCCATATTTTGATTGTCCATGTTACTCATGATATATCACTCCTTTTATAGAATAAAAAATATATATAAATGTTAGGTAGCCCTTCTTAATAGTTTGGACACAAGTCCGAGCAAGAACACGAACAATGCGGTTCCAAGTATGGCTGGAATGACTGCAAAATCTCCGATGACTGGGCCCCAGTCTCCTAGAATCATGGCACCGAGCCAAGCTCCTACAAATCCAGCAATCATAGAGCCCGCAATGCCGCCAGGCATTTCATGACCAGCTAGTGCATCGCCAATCAATCCGATAATAATAGCCATTACAACACTTAGGACAATTCCCCACACAAGGATCGCCTCCTTTATCCTGAGTTCACACAACGATAATGTTTTTGATGAATGCTGAGCTTTCGTTATTTCTTCGCCTTGCTTACTTCGTATATAAACGTTGTGACCGTGAGTGAAACAAAAAGCCATCTTAGAATGCTTATGGACGGGGGAGAGATGAAGGGGAGGAAGGCCACAGACGCGCTTGCCAATAGACCACGGGAACGGTAAATACCAGCCAGATCATACCTGCAATATAGCCACCTACAATGTCGGTAGGAAAATGAACTCCTAAATATACACGGCTGAGGCCAATCAAGAGAATGAGCAATGCACCAAGAACACACGGAAGGAAGAATGTTCGCTTATGAACCATTCGTTCTATAGCCCAAATGGCAAATATCATTCCGTAAAATCCCATGGATATCATTGCATGACCGCTAGGGAAACTGTAACCCCCCACTTCCACCAAATGTTGAAGAGACGGGCGTTCCCGTTGTAAAAATTCTTTTATGATCGTATTTAGCACCCACATCGCGGTAAAGCTGCTTAGGATGGCAAAGGAGTACGCTTTTGAACGGAGATAGACCCAGCACAAGATTGCGGTACCGATTGCTATCAGTAATGATATGCGGAATGAGCCTAACGATGTAATGAAGATGGCGACGGGTAGCAGTTGGTAATGAGCAGCAGCTGTGTCTGGAAAAACAATATCTTGAATGCGCTCATCCCAATATAGAAAAGGAGCTGTGCCAATCCATCTTACTGAATAGGCAATGAGAAGTAAGACAGCGATCATGATCATAGATGCGGATAGACTGCGACGCAAATAGCTTGGTAAGAATCGGAATCGTTGAGGTTCATGGGATAGCATATGTAGTAAATCGCCTCCTTATGGCTGTGATAGATTGATTTTGTGTACTATTAACTTAACGAATAATGAACTGGAGAGCAAAATCAGACAGAGACAATAGGCTGATTGACGCATATAAGTGCGGGGTAAAGGGATCGTATTACAGCGTTTGTAAATGACAGGACCGGAAGTGGATTAGGAATCACGAAGTAAGGGCTGCTTTACGGAACTGAAATCCATGGAGGTGTTAAGGATGATTAAAATAGTGACATCAGCAGAGAGACATACCTCAAATAAAGGATGGATTCATAGTGAGTTCAGCTTTTCGTTTGCAGATTATGAAGATCCGAGCAATGCCCATTTTGGATGTATGCTAGCCCATAATGATAATGAGCTTAAACCGCAGCAAGGGTTCAAAAGACATCCGCATCATGATTTGGAAATCGTCACCTATGTAATTGAAGGTCTTCTGCATCATAGCGACAGCTTGGGCCACGAACAGGATCTGAAAAGCGGCTCGATCCAGGTTATGAGTGCAGGCACCGGGATTGAACATGAGGAGCGAAATCCTGGGGATGAAAAACCGGTTCGCTTTTTGCAAATGTGGTTTCTACCTGAGAGTCCTGGCCTTCAGCCTTCTTATCAGGTACAAAGATTCAAGCATAGTGAACGCCTAAATCGACTTCAGCCTGTAGTGTCTGGTTCAGAGGTGGAGGGAGCGCTATCCATTGCACAGGATATAAATCTGTATCTGAGTAGATTGGAAAAGGGACAGCAGCTTGAATATCCGCAGCAAGAAGAGCGCCGTACTCACATTTATATCATTAGCGGTCATGTCGAAGTTAGGTGTCAGGATGGGGAATTTCAGTTAAGACCTGGTGATGCCGCGCGAATTCAAAAAAGCTGTACATTAAAGATACTAGCTACAGGTAATGAGGAAATATCTGAACTGGTATTAGTAGATTTGCCTTGAAGCGTCCATGGGTAAAGGAAGAAGTGTATGAAAATACGTATATGCATCGAAAAAATAAAGCTCGTATCCCTTGCGCGTCTGTTAAGACGACCGGAGATACGAGCTTTATTTATGGTGACAAACTTAAAATAGCCAAGCTGTCTGTCCTACAAGCTGGTTTAGGAGGACTTACGCAATCTACCCAGTTCGGAGACAATGGCTTCAACCTCTGAAATGCTGAGGTTAGGCTTGCTGATCACCATATCGTAGACATCATGGATGTCCTCGTATTGCTCTAGCGAGAAAGCGGAAGCCTGCATAGCAGCACCACTCGCCATACGAAGCTTGGTTTTAATGCCCTCAATCATATACTCAATGTTGGCATGAGACGGTACAGACAAATCCATCGTTAATGTTCCATCCTTTCATAACAGGGGAAGTTGCCTGTATTGTATCATGTTTTTGTTGTAGAATGTACTGATAGCCAGATTACCGATATACAACTGAATGAAGGAGGATGGACAAAGTTGTCTTTGTATAATCGAGCTTCTACATCCGGTCGCTCACCCTTAGAACCTACTAATGTAGAGAAAACAGATCGCGACGGACTCGCACCGTTTTTCCGAGAAATTCAACATCAGCATGCTATAGATAAGTTGACTTTTGTATGTATCGGTACAGATCGCTCGTCGGGTGACTCACTCGGGCCACTGGTAGGCACCATGCTCAAGGAGCAAGGCTTTCCACATGTGATTGGCACAATGACGGAGCCTTGTGATGCGGATCATCTGGTTTCATACTTGGAGCGTATTCCCCAAGATCATCATGTCATCGCCATAGATGCTTGTCTTGGACAGCATGGCTCAACGGGAATGTTCCTTGTTGCCCGTGAACCGCTAACCCCTGCGCGATCGGTTGGTCTGTCTCTGCCGTCTGTCGGGCATTATAGCGTTGCAGCGATTGTGAATGAGCGCAGTGCCAAACCGTACTGGACACTCCAGATGACGTCGCTTCACCTGGTCATGACGATGGCTGCATATATTGCAGATGCAGCGGCTTGTGAATTTGGCTTAAAAACAGCTTCGCAAGATTTTCCAGCGGGTTACCGTTTCAGATATTGATGGTCTGCTTAATAATATACATCAGCATGTTCTACTTACTAATATATTCAGAATGAATAGATTATATACAGAGAAAGAAGGGTTCCACATGGTAAAGGTATTATGCGAAGGAACGACGATTTGCTATGCCGAACAAGGAAAAGGAGATCCGATCATTCTATTGCACGGATTTTGCGGAAACTCCTCCTATTGGGATGAGGTTGTTCCCTTGCTATCCCCAAGCTATCGTTGTATTGTTCCAGACTTGCGTGGACACGGACGCAGCGATGCTCCACTCGGAGCCTATACGATTGATCAAATGGCAGACGATGTGCTTAAACTTCAGGAACAGTTGGACATTCCTCAGGCTGCATGGTTTGGCCACTCCCTAGGAGGTTACTTGGCCCTTTCCGCGGTACAGAGACATGCAGAGCGTCTGACAGCCTTTGGACTGATTCATTCGACGGCTTATGCAGATACGGACGAAGGTAAAGAAAAGCGGAACAAGGCTGTATCCACCATTCAAACGGAAGGGATTACAACCTTTGTAGATGGACTCGTACCAGGATTGTTTGCTCCTGAACATGTGGAGTCGATGCCGAACCAACTACTAAAAGTCAAAGAAATTGGCTACAAAACACCTCCTCAAGGAGCCGTAGGAGCATCACTGGCTATGCGCGAGCGCCCGGACCGTCGGGATGTGCTGTCGGCTTCTGCATTGCCAGCTCTTTTAGTAGCAGGGGAGCAGGATCAGGCGGTTCCTCCAGCACGGACGTTTACAACAGATCGAACCGGGGTAACCCAGGTTACTCTACCGCAGTCTGGACACATGAGCTTGATCGAAGCACCGCAGTTATTAGCGAATGCCATCTTGTCATTTTTAGACCAGAACTTGAAAAAGTAGTGTAAGGTAAGTCTAGAAACCGGAACCTTCTGATGTGGTATTAGAGGGGATCCGGTTTTTTGCTGACTTGTTGCTTCCTATTGGTTAATGTGCAAAATGCCTAAGTCATATTGTTTTTGTTCAAGGCAAACGCCGTCGGCAAACCGTCAATACTCTCTAAATTCTTCTCGTATGCATACTTTTTAAGTGCTTCTTCGCCCATCTGAATCGCCACGTCCTTCAGCTTTTCCCGTTCGCTCGTGTAAGTCATGAAGGGAACTGCAAAACCACATGAATGTTGTACCATATGAACATCAACAATAATGATTTGTCTTGCCCCAGGCAGTGGATTGAAGAGAGGATAGAGCTCATTCCAACGCTTTGTATTGGGCAACACGACTGTGCCAGTACCAAAGAGTCTTAATACACAGGGCTCGCCTTCAAATGCACAGAACATGATGGTTACCCGTCCGTTCTCTATAATGTGCGCACTTGTCTCGTTGCCACTTCCCGACAAGTCGAGATAGGCTACCTTATGATCTGACAATATACGAAAAGAATCGTAGCCCTTGGGGGAAATATTTACATGCCCCGTCTCAGATACAGGTGCTGATCCTACAAAGAAAATATGCTGCCGCTGTATGAACTCCTTATATTCCGGTAGTATCGAACTAAATTGTTTTCCCATACTTCAACATCCTTCCCGTATAATATTAACTCATAATTTTGTTTCTAGAGAAAATAAATATTATATTTTATTTGGCGAATCAATATGTTAAAGAGATTATTTTTGTTTCTTGTGAAACAAAAATAACATGAGACTAACGGAGAATCAATATCAAATTTTCGAATACTTGTATTTGAAGTTGATCACATGACGGCTACAAAACACTGTGCTACCCCGAATGTTACGTGTTGTACGTGATTTTCTGAGTGCCGGATCATTGATGCTATAAATGATTTGTAATTGTGCTAAATGAGTTTACGCCATGTCGGCGGCATTTGGCTTTTAGACAAGGATGTCTTACAATCAGAAGGGACAGGGTTGCTGGGTCTCTAGGCATCAGGATGAAAGGAAGGGAACGGCTTGCTTAGAAAAGATTATTTGCTTAGCATGATGGAAGAATTGACATCAGCAGTAGCATCGGTGCTCGGTCTGAGGCGTGAAAATAAACACGTCGAAGCGCTAAAACAACTAGATGACCTACTCAACAAGCAGTTTCGCCTTCGTTCAGATTTGCTCAGACGATTGCCGCCGGAACAAATTATTGAGCTTTTCCTAATGGGCCCTGGGATGGAAGCGGATGAGCTTCAGCAAGTGGCTCGCATTCTGGAAGAAGAAGCTGTTATATACATGGAGACCAGCAGATTAGACGAGGGCATACGAATTTTAATGAAATCTCTTCATTTATATTTGTACAGCGATCTGAATGGCGCGACTCGTGATCTACAGGTCCTGCCTGAACGAATAGCGTGTATCGTAAAGTTGCTTCATGAATATGAACTTTCTCCGGAAACCAGCAAGCTGTTAGCTGTTCATTATGAGCGGGAAAACAGGCTGGACCAAGCCGCAGATGTCTGGTTTGGATTGGCATGGGAACAGCCGGAGCTGAGATCAGAAGCAGAGACATTTTACATTCAGTTACTGGATAAGACCGATGCAGAGCTAGAACGGGGTGAAATTTCACGCCAGGAAATCATCGAGGGTTTGTCCGAGATCACCCAATTACATGAAAGAAAGTGAGATGTACCTTTTGGATTCACTGCGCGAACTTGTATACCAATTGACCACGGGAGGATCCCTCATAACAGCAACGCTGAGTCAGCTGCGAAAACGTGAGGATGCTTCTTTTACTAAAGTACAAATCAAACCTGTGGAATTGAAAAACAAACTGCATTACCAGTTTGCCTTTCATTACAGCAACAAAGTCATTCATGAAAATCTGACCCCTGACGAAGCTAATGAGCGCATGACTGCCTTGTTTGAGGACACATTCCGCCAAGGACTTCTATGTGCCAAGGATGCAGACTACCAGGTGCTAATCAGTAAAAAATATAAAGTATCCATTCTGACAAAATCACCGAGCAAAAGTAAAGCCGATCTGTCTCATAATCGCAAAAAGCAATATGTGCTTGAGGAAGGAGAGCGTATTCCTTTCCTGATTGAGCTGGGGATTATGAATGAGGACGGTAAGGTACTGGCCCGCAAATACGATAAATTCCGTCAAATCAACCGTTTTCTCGAAATGGTGCAGGATGTATTGCCCAGCCTTCCGGTAGGCCGCCCATTGACGATTGTAGATTTTGGCTGCGGCAAGTCGTATTTGACCTTTGCCTTATATCATTATTTGGCAGTACAGCAAAAACGACCTTTGCAGATTGTCGGTTTGGACTTGAAGGCAGATGTCATTGAAACCTGTAATCTTCTGGCTCAAAAGCTGCAATATCGACAGTTGGAGTTTCTGGTCGGAGATATCGCAGACTACAATGAACTGGAGCAGGTGGATATGGTCGTTACCTTGCATGCATGCGATACAGCAACAGATGCAGCGCTGGAAAAGGCTGTCCGCTGGGGAGCGTCTGTCATTTTATCAGTTCCGTGCTGCCAGCATGAGTTGTTTAGCCAACTGGAAAATCCGGTATTGGAGCCTTTGCTCTCCCATGGCATTTTAAAAGAGCGTTTTTCTGCACTGGCAACGGATGGAATCCGGGCCAAGCTGCTGGATATGATGGGGTATCGGACACAGCTCTTGGAATTTATCGATATGGAGCATACGCCTAAAAATATTCTGATTCGTGCTGTCAAAGGCCAAGCGGGAGAACGGTCCGTTCTGTGGCGTGAGTATACAGCATTTCGGGATTTTATACATGCTGATCCTTATTTGGAACGTGCCTGTGCGGATTTGCTTCCCGAAGGGGCGGGACAGCAGCAGACACACAGCTAAGAATATAGCAAAAGTGGAGCCACTACAGGGTGGCTCCACTTTTTTGTAGTTTACAGTTCATGGTTGCTGTACGCAAACATCTACCCGCCATAGGCACTTCTAAAAGCTGTGCACAAGACATCACGATCCACCTTCCACAATGCCGCGAGCTCCTCGCTGACATCTTCGTCCCACCAGTCGCACAGTAGTTTGCGATTACTATGGTTTTCTGCAATCCAGATGAGGTGTCCAGCAACCTTGCGGCAGTATAGCTCCTCGCCCTGCTTGACCAGATCAGGGGCAATGTGAACAGGCAGACGTTTGCAGGTTCGGTACAACTCTTTGCTGCATGCGCGGCGGATACCACGAGCCGTGGGTAAACGGGATTGTGGATTGTCATGTTTGGGGAATTTGCCGGGAGGCATATTGTACCCCCTCCTCTCTCTCACAACTTATGCGGGCACAGGAGCCGAGGTCACTGACCTCCATAATTGCGTGAAGTGGCGGCGTGTTCTGCCGCTGTGATACACTAATGAAAATAGAGAAACAGGCAGGGAGTGGGAAGAGAAATGGACCATATATCTGGTATCATTAATTATTTGTTTGAGATCATTCGCAGTCTTGGGTATTTTGGTATTATGCTAGGCTTGATGGTGGAGGTCATTCCAAGTGAAATTGTCCTCGCTTATGGCGGTTTTTTAGTGTCCTCGGGTCATATTAATTTTTTTGGCGCAGTCGTGTTTGGAACGATTGGCGGGGTGCTGGCCCAGCTGTTTATTTACTGGATCGGACGCTATGGCGGCAGACCCGTATTAGATAAGTATGGTAAATACATACTCATCAAAAAAAGTCATGTTGACCACGCTGAAGCCTGGTTTAATAAATACGGCACAGGAGTCATTTTCACAGCTCGCTTTATCCCTGTTGTTCGTCACGCGATCTCAATCCCTGCCGGGTTGGCTCGAATGAACGTATGGCGCTTTATTATTTTGACGACGCTGGCGATTATACCTTGGTCTGTTTTGTTTATATATTTAGGTATGGTGCTGGGAGACAAGTGGGAGCAAATTGACGAAGTGGCGGCACCTTATATCAAACCCATTTTGCTGGTTGCTCTTGCGCTCTTGATCATTTATTTTGTTATTAAATGGATTGTAGCCAAAAACAAAAAGGGAAGTGTATAACATGAGCCGTACTAACGTATCGCAATATTTCGGCAAGGGCTTGAGTCCTGAACAATTTATGGAGGGCATGGAAAAGAACAAAGAAGCCTTCCGCTCTGGATACGATCAGTTTGTGTGGAGCAGCGAAGAGGATCGGGAGTTTTTTGAAAGCCTGAACCATCGTGATGATCTGCGTGTGCTTATTTTGGCTGCCGACTGGTGTGGGGATGTCGTACGCAATGTGCCAGTTGTGTTCCGCGCGTTGGACAATAGCGGTATTCCAACCGAAGTATTGATTCTGGAAAATCATCAGGCGCTGATGGACGACTTCCTGACAATGGGCGGACGTGCTGTGCCGATTGTGATTTTTGCGGATACAGGAGGTCATGTACTTGGCCACTGGGGACCACGCCCTGCACATGTCCAACAAATTATGATCGAATTCAAACGTGAAAATCCAGATCGGGAAGCCGATGACTATCAAGAAAAAATTGCAGTAGCTCGCAAAGAAATGGCTGAAAAATATGGGGAGGGAACCGAGGTCCATCCTGTGATTGTTCAGGAATTACGCGAGCTGATCTCGGGATTTTAACTTATGACCTTATCAATTCGCAGCTTTAATCTGGGTCCCCTTCAAACAAATGCTTATTTGCTTCAAGGGGATGATCCACAGCGCGCCGTTATTATTGATCCAGGAATGAATCCGGGTCCTTTGCTGAGAGCGATTGAGTCTCTAACCATTGAAGCTATTCTGCTGACCCATGCCCATTTTGACCATATTGGAGGGGGGGAGGAGATTCGCAATGCGAAAGGATGCCCGGTGTATCTGCACGCTTTGGAGCAAGACTGGCTCACATCTCCTAAGCTGAATGGCTCCCTGATGTGGCCAGAGGCATCTCCACCGATCTCGACAGGACCTGCCGAATATGATTTGGCGGAAGGTCAGCAATTAAATCTAATCGGACACACGTTCAAGGTGCTCCATACACCGGGGCATTCACCCGGAAGTGTTAGCTTCTTGTGTGGCAAAGATCTTTTCTCGGGGGATGTGCTATTCCGTCAGGGCGTCGGACGCACAGATCTGACTGGTGGTCGGGAACGCGACTTGTATGATTCCATTCAGAATAAGTTGTTTCCGCTTGGAGATGACGTTACAGTTTATCCTGGTCACGGACCCAAAACATCCATTGGTTATGAGAAAGCCAACAATCCGTATATTCGGTAAATTTGATAAACGTTAATTAATTGAGGCAAAATCAAAGAAGTGACAGGTTTTGCCTCAATTCGACAACAAAATATAAATTATGTATAGACAAAGGTTTTTATTTTTGTTAACATAAATTTATTAAAGTTACATACTAAACTCGCGAAGCACGCAAGCTGTGGATGAATCCCGGTTTGCGTTCTTTTTTTTGCCCATTAAGAGGATAAAGAGGCATGAGGCCATCAGATCACAAGGGGGAGCAAGAATGAAAAGAAAACATATATATGGTGTACAACGTGAGAACGAAGGCAGTTTCCGTCTTTCCGAAATAGTAGATATTGAAGATGTTGTGGTAGGTTCCGAACCGAAGATCATAACTTGGAAAAAGGTAAAACGGCGGGGCAGAACCCTTACGCAAAACTGGCATATACGGCTTAATGAGCATAGATTTGGACGTGGAGACGATCGATTATGAAGATACATAGATGATATAGACAAGCTACCTTTTTTTTAGTAGACTTAGCAGATAAGTTCAGACAAACGGGGGGGGCTAACGATGCATCATTTAGGAGCTAGAATTATGATCGTCGCGGATGCTTTTGAGCAGAATCTTCCTGTGGGCGAACATGGTTATATCATTGCTTACGACCGTAATGCGGACAATGCTTTTGACTATGTCATTCGCGTACCGAAGGTGAATCGCAATTTTTTCGTACCATCCGGAGACATCGAGCTGGAAGAAAGTATTCTCAAGCTGGAAGCCGAGCGGATTGAGCGTGAAGCGCTGATAGATTACGCCCTTGCTACTCATAATGAGAAGCTGTTCAGACATGTGATGAATGGTGGTCATGATTCAGTAGAGACTGAGGAAGAAGAAACCGCGGCAGAATTGTTGTCACAGGCTGATTTTATCAAACAAGTTAATTTGCGTGCTTGGATATAGGAATCGGCTGTTGCCGACTCTTTTTAACAATATATAATGGGCACGATTTCAGCTGCTATAGTTTTCTTGAAAGAGCACCGAAAGGTGCTTTTTTTATATTCTTTTAGTAACATTTACCTCATTAATGTATAGTCTGCTTCTGTACCGCGTCAAAGATTGAATTGTATAGGGTTCTATCCTATAATTAAAAACGTTATTTCAAAGTTCGGTGTAACATTTTTGATACCAGGATTTTGCAAAATCCGATTCCAGTCGCTTATTGGATTTTTATATATACATGAGGAGGGTTTTGAATGAACATTTCCAAGGAAGATGTCCGTCACGTAGCCAGGCTGTCCCGGTTGAATTTGACCGAGAATGAGGAAGAAACGATGACAGGGCAATTAAACGCCATTCTCCATTATGCGGAGAAGCTGAATGAGCTGGATACGGAGCAGGTAAAACCGACCACTCATGTGCTGCACGTCAGCAATGTCATGCGGGACGACGAAGTTCGCGAAAGTTTGACGCATGAGCAAGTGATGCGTAATGCACCTGAAGAAGAAGATGGACAGTTTAAAGTTCCTGCTGTTCTGGAATAGATTTCACATTTGAAAGGAGGATGCAAATTGAGCTTGTTTAATAACACATTGCCGGAAATACATAACAAGCTGCATCAAAAGGAAATTTCCGTGAGTGATCTGGTGGGGCACGCTCTGGAGACAATTGATGCGCGGGAAGACAAGATCAGAGCCTATATTACCGTTGACGAGGAACAGGCCCGGGCATCCGCACGTCAGCTGGATGATCAGCTGATTTCCGGAGAGGAAAGAGGATTGTTGTTTGGCCTGCCGGTTGGTATTAAGGATAATATCGTGACGGAAGGGCTACGCACAACATGTGGCAGTCAGTTTTTGAAAAATTTTGATCCCGTTTACGATGCCACAGTGGTTGGCAAGTTACGCGCAGCGCAAACCGTGACACTTGGTAAAATGAACATGGACGAATTCGCTATGGGTGGTTCTAACGAGAACTCCAGCTTTTTCCCTGCACGTAACCCTTGGGATTTAGAACGTGTTCCTGGCGGTTCCAGTGGCGGCTCGGCTGCAGCTGTTGCGGCGGGTGAAGCTTATTTCACGCTCGGTTCCGATACAGGCGGCTCCATTCGCCAGCCCGCTTCTTATTGCGGCGTAGTTGGCCTAAAACCAACCTATGGTCTGGTATCCCGTTTTGGACTGGTGGCCTTTGCTTCATCTTTAGACCAAATCGGTCCGATTACAAAAAATGTTCAGGATTCGGCCTATGTCCTGCAAGCCATTGCAGGCTATGACCAGAAGGACTCCACCTCTGCGAAGGTAGACATTCCTGATTATTTGAACGCTTTAACCGGAGATGTAAAAGGTCTTCGTATCGCTGTACCTAAAGAGTATCTTGGTGAAGGCGTAGACCCACAGGTCAAGGAAAAGGTGCTTGATGCACTGAAAACTCTGGAAGGATTGGGCGCTGTATGGGAAGAGGTATCTCTTCCGCACACGGAATATGCGGTTGCGACATACTACCTACTGGCTTCATCCGAAGCATCGTCCAATCTGGCCCGCTTTGACGGTGTGCGCTATGGTGTGCGCGCTGACAATCCAGATAACCTGCTTGATCTGTATCATCAGTCCCGTACGCAAGGGTTTGGTCCTGAGGTGAAGCGTCGGATTATGCTTGGCACCTATGCACTCAGCTCCGGGTACTACGATGCTTATTATTTGAAAGCTCAAAAAGTGCGCACACTGATCAAACAGGATTTTGATCGTGTATTTGAACAATATGATGTGATTATCGGACCTACTGCACCGACTACCGCTTTCAAAATCGGCTCCCAAGTGGATGACCCATTGACGATGTATTTGAACGATATTTTGACGATTCCGGTGAGTTTAGCTGGCGTGCCGGCGATCAGTATTCCTTGTGGTCTTGCAGATGGAATGCCAGTCGGACTACAAATTATCGGGAAAGCCTTTGACGAGTCTTCTGTACTGCGCGTAGCGCATGCATTCGAACAAAATACTGAATTTCACAAGCAGCGTCCGCAGCTGTAATTTGCCAAAAAGGAGGGAACCTATTCATGTCTACAACTACATCGAAGTATGAGACGGTCATTGGACTTGAAGTCCATGTGGAATTGCATACGAAGTCCAAAATATTTTGTGGATGCTCGACATCCTTCGGAGCGCCGCCAAACTCTCATACATGTCCAGTTTGTCTTGGACATCCTGGAGTATTGCCTGTATTGAATCGTCAAGCCGTTGATTATGCGATGAAAGCGGCAATGGCGCTCAATTGCACCATTGCTGATGTGAGCAAGTTTGACCGCAAAAACTATTTCTACCCCGATTCACCGAAGGCTTACCAAATTTCGCAATATGACCAACCGATCGGCGAGAACGGCTGGATTGATATTGAAGTGAACGGTGAAACCAAGCGTATCGGTATTACCCGGTTGCATCTGGAAGAGGATGCGGGGAAATTAACCCATGTTGATGGTGGCTATGCGTCTTTGGTTGATTTTAACCGGGTCGGCACACCATTGGTTGAAATCGTTTCGGAGCCGGATATATCTTCGCCGGAAGAAGCCAAAGCTTATCTGGAAAAAATACGTGCCATTATGCAGTATTGTGACGTATCCGATGTGAAGATGGAGGAAGGCTCGCTTCGTTGCGATGCCAATATCAGTCTTCGTCCGCATGGTCAAAAAGAGCTGGGAACCAAAGCGGAACTGAAAAACATGAACTCCTTCCGTGGCGTACAGCGCGGACTGGAATATGAGCAGTTCCGGCAAGAACAGATCCTGGACGAAGGTGGAACGATCGTACAGGAAACACGTCGCTGGGATGAGGCACAGGGTAAAACCCTGTCCATGCGTGGTAAGGAACAGGCGCACGACTATCGTTATTTCCCGGACCCGGATCTCGTTACACTGCATATTGATGAGGAGTGGAAAGAACGTATCCGTGCTTCGATTCCTGAATTACCCGACCAGCGCAAAACACGTTACACTTCGGAATATGGATTACCTGAGTATGATGCACAGGTAATTACGTCCTCCAAACCATTGGCTGATTTGTTCGAGGATAGTCTTCAGTACACCAAGGATGCCAAAGCAGTATCCAACTGGATTATGGGAGATTTACTCGGCTATTTAAACAGTGCCAGTGTAGAACTGTCGCAGGTTAAATTGACAGGTCGGGGCTTGGGTGAAATGATCGGACTACTGGAGAAGGGGACGATCAATAGCAAAATAGCCAAAACGGTCTTCAAGGAAATGCTGGAAAGTGATAAACTGCCACAGCAAATTGTTGAAGAAAAAGGGCTTGTGCAAATCAGTGATGAAGGTGCAATTCTGACAATTGTCGAGCAAGTTGTAGCAGCCAACCCGCAATCGGTCGAGGATTACAAAGCTGGCAAGCAAAAGGCCATCGGCTTCTTGGTCGGTCAAGTGATGAAGGAGAGCAAGGGAAAAGCCAACCCGGGTCTCGCTAATAAGTTGCTGACAGAAGTGTTGAACCGTTAATGGCATAGTTATGACAGGGGCTTGTCTTTTAGGGACAGGCCTCTTTTGCATAAGTGCAGAGAACGTATGGGCATCGAACAAGTATCAGAATCGTAATGACATATTATAGTTTCCTTAGGAGGGCAAACAGCATGGTTACCCTATGTTCATTGGAAGATGATGATATTGTCAGTCAGATATGGCGTCTTCAGCACGTCGCTTATAGACTGGAAGCTGAACTGATTGGATTTGATGAGATTCCTCCACTGATGGATACATTGGAGACACTTAGAAGCTGTGGAGAGTCTTTTTATGGGTGGTTGGAGGATGATGAACTGCTAGGAGCGCTAGCTGTGCAGTCTGAATCGTCTGGTTCGCTTACCCTTACACGTATGATGGTTCATCCAGATCATTTTCGCAAAGGGATTGCGGACTCCTTAATGAAGCATGTTTTGAATGAGTATCAGAATGTCCCGCTGTTTATCGTCACCACAGGAACTTTAAACACTCCTGCAGTGACACTTTATCGAAAACATGGTTTTCGACCCGTTTCCGCGGCAGAAGTGGCCCCAGGTGTGGAATTAACCACCTACCATTTGCATAACGTGGAATAATACTCACAAACCGCGTGCCCGGACAAGGAAGCACGACACAACCGGGAGGAGAGACTCGAATGAATAATCCGTGGATTATAGATGATTCACATATCATTTTACGGCTATTACTGTCCATGCTACTCGGTGGATTCATTGGCTTTGAGCGAGAACGTTCCAATCACGCTGCTGGTTTGCGGACTCACATTATGGTCAGTCTTGGTTCGACGCTGATTATGCTGCTCTCCATTTACGGCTTTGCTGATTTTATTAAAGAAGCTAATGTGCGTATAGATCCAGCTCGTTTGGCTACGGCGGTGATTACTGGCGTAGGCTTTTTGGGGGCAGGTACAATTATGTTCACAGGTAAATCCATTACTGGACTCACGACGGCTGCTTCCATTTGGGTCGTAGCTGCCATTGGCCTTGGGGTGGGAGCAGGCTTCTATTTACCTTCTATAGCAGCAACGGTGCTCGTATTTTTAAATTTATGGGTGTTCAACAAATTAGAACTTCGGTATATGCGTGGACGCAAGCCTCATCTTATTACACTGTACGGATTGTCCTCTCACGGATTGCTCGATCAAATTTCGACTTATTTAGAGCAAGAAAAAGTGGAAATACGTAAAATTATGATTAAAGAACATGAACATGTTCCATTTCATGAATTGCATCCGGATCGTCAGAGTATGGAGGTTTCCCTAGAGGTGCTGGCCCGACATGACTTTAATGCGGTACGTATTGCAGCTGATTTACGACAATGGGAAGATATAGCTGCAGTCTCTGTTGAGTGAACATAACCCTTTTTTTTACAGTTACTATCAAATCTGATTGGGGTACTATGTAACCATCAAAGCATTTTTCAGCGGAGCTACGTATGGAATTCAAAGGGGAGGATGGCATGAACTCGGAACAACCGTTACCGTCGGGAGAGTCCGGACAGGCTGAACAGCCACATGGACAGAAACAGCGGGGGCGTCTGCAATACGCTAAATTTCGCAAAGTAATTGCCATTATCATGGCAGCACTGATACCTGGAATGGGACATCTTTTTTTAGGACTACTTATTAGGGGGCTTACATTTATTGTATTGCTCCTGCTAGATATTTTTGCGATGCTGTATGTTTCCTCAGATGGATTGAGGATTAACATCCCATTACTTATTTTGCTTGGATTGTTCATACCCGTATTATATTTTTATAATGTATATGATGTACTACAGTCAGCGGATTACATGGTTCGTTATCGGCGCAAGCCGGATCAATATGCACGAATGGATGCTAGAGGTCAGCAAAGCAGTCCTTTTTATGCATGGGAAAGAGGTTTTGCTTTTGCAGTGCTACTGGTGGCAGGCGGTGGACTTATGATTCTGTTCCGCATGAAACCTCGCTGGTTAAGCATTTTCTTTGAAGATTATGGATTTCTGACGCTGGCCATTATATTAATGATGATCGGTTTATTCCTTTTTCTAAGGGAAGCCTTTCTATCCTTTAAACGTAAAAAGTTGAAAGAAAGAGGGTGAAGCAGGCGTGCACCGCAAAATAAGAGTCGGCCGCTACACCTCTTCGCTTCTGTTGATGGCTGTAGGCATTTTGCTGATTGTAGATGTGCTTCAGAACAAGGAATATATGCTTCAGCTCCTTGTGTGGTGGCCTGTAATTTTTGTACTTTGGGGACTGGAGTATCTGATTTTTTTTGGTGTGTATTATCGCAAAGAGGGCAAGCCTGACAACGGACGACGTTTTAGACCTGACTTAAAGGGGATTCTGTCCGCTTTGGTAGTGGCTGCTTCGGTTTTTATCGTGACCCAGCAAAACCATTATATGTACCTGTGGAACCGGGTTAGTCTCAATCTGACATCGGCCTCTATGGATTTTAGCCAGGCTAAAGAGAATCGGTATGATATGGGCGGTGTGCTGGTACCGGTAACTATGCAAACGTCCGATTTAGTAGTTGATTCAGTGAATGGAGATATAACACTGATCAGACGGCCGGTATCCAATATAGAGGTACGTGGGACTCTATGGGTGGATCAAGCGCCTGCTGCCGAAGCGGACAAGATTGCTCAAGCTTCTTCACTGACTTCTACCGACGGCAAGACCATCCAGATTCGTCCAGAGGTACAGTCATACGGAGCATCAAGTAAACGTCAGCCTCGTATGAACATATTGATCACCGTACCAGAGGATCGGCGGTTCAACATGCAGATTAGAACCTCCAACGGGAATATTACCTTGAATGGAGTAGACGCTATCGACAGCATCCGGCTTGAGAGTGGTAATGGGAATCTCACAGTTAATGACGCTATCGGTAATGTCAAAGGAGGCACCCTGAACGGTCAGATTAGATTGCATCGGATTTCCGGAGATGTGGATGTACGCACGAACCGTGGCGATATGCAGGCAGGGGATATTGAAGGTGCCTTGTCACTCCACACTATGGTAGGTGACATTCAGGTCGCTCGTTCGGAAGGGGATATTACCGTCGATACTCAAAATGGTGACATGAATGTGCTGAATTCTACAGCCAAGCTGAATGCAAATTCGCTTAATGGCGCTATCAAAGTGCATAGCGAGCAGGTAGGTGGAGATTGGAAAATATACAGTGCTGTCGGTGATATCGTATTGGATCTTCCATCGAATGGAGATTTTCAGTTAGAGGGTTCAAGCAGTTATGGTAATCTTCAGTCTGATTTTCCGTTTAAAATAGACAGTAAAAGCATTTCAGGCCAAAACGGAGATGGCAGATATGTGATTAGCGTAGAGGGTAACAGCAATTTAACCATTAAAAAGTTGCTGATGCCGTCGTTACCTGACTTGGATGATTCTGGGGGATCGACTGTGCCTGATGCAACTGGAATTTCTCCAGATGAGACTAAAGTTCCTGTGAACGATACTTCTATAGGAACATCCAGGGACAATACGGCGCGTTGACAAGAATCTTGAGTAGACCGTACAATGTGAATAGCTTTAGAAGTGAATTGTAAATAGATGCGTGGTAATTGATAGGATTGCAAGTAAGGGATAAGGCGGTGGACATATATGGCAGCACGCGTCCAGCATGCTTTGGAACTTCTGAAGAAGACAGGTGTACGCATAACACCCCAGCGCCATGCCATATTAAACTATTTAATGGAATCTATGGGGCATCCGACTGCAGATGAAATATATCGTGCGCTTGAGTCCAAGTTTCCAAGTATGAGTGTGGCTACGGTTTATAATAACTTAAAGATGTTTATAGAAGCGGGTATGGTACATGAGTTGACCTATGGAGATAACGCCAGTCGTTATGATGCCAATATTTCGGAGCACTATCACATCATTTGCGAAATATGCGGAAAGATTGAAGATTTCAGTTATCCGTATTTGGCAGATGTGGAACGCCATGCCGCGTTGGAAACTGGCTTCGAGGTGCATGGACATCGTATGGAGTTACACGGAGTATGCAAGGCTTGTAGTAACAAACAATCGTAACGAAACAAGGAATAGAAGTTTTTTGTGCGGTATGTATATATTGTAATGGATTGGAAACGTGAGGAATTCCCCATAAGTGGGGATTTACCGCGTTTTTTTGTTTGAATCACTTTGTTTTTTGTTTCAAGTAATCTGTTAAAGTTACAAAATACAGAAATCAAAATTTCTTACAATGGAGGTTCCATATTGGCCAGAAATTATTCCAGACGCCGCCGTAAACGTTCTCGATTCAAAGGAGCGGCAAGCCTGCTATTAATCGCAGCGATTATATGTGCAATTACTGTCGTATGGTACGGTAATCCTCTTCACGAGAAACCCGATTGGCAGGGGAGTGTCCGACCTATTTTTATGAAGGGCAAGTTAACCGGATATGAAGCTCAAAGCTCCGGTAAGAACATGCTGATGCCGCTTAAATTGATACAAGGTCAAATAGACCCTACAATTCGTTATGAGGATGACAGCCAAACCGTCATTATGGCAACGAGACAAAGCTTGCTCCATATGAATGTTTCAAAGACACAAGGCGAACTGAATGGTAAAACATATACGTCTAGCGCTGCTCCTCAGATAATCAGTGGAGAGGTGTATGTCCCCATTGAGGCTGTACGTGAAGTATATGGTATATCCATCCACGAAGACCCTGTAACAGGTGCCGTCATTCTGATGAAAGCCGGAGAGAAGGTCAGGCTAGGTGGTGTAGAAAAGAAAGATGGGCAACAGGATGCTAGGATAGCTTTGCGTAAAGAAGCCTCTAGTCTATCCTTTATTTTGGCAGATGTATCACAGCAGACGAAAGTACGCATCTGGTCTCAACAGGGCGATTGGTATTTTGTGCAGTTAGACAATGGTTATGCAGGATACATTAAGTCAGACTGTATCTCTGAAGGAGAAGAACTTGTGATACCTTCGGTTAAGGACGATTTGTCAATCTCGGAGAAGCATTGGCAGGGTAAACCTGTGAATCTCGCTTGGGAAGCCGTCTATAATCGTAGGCCGGATCCTTCCAAATTTGATCCTATGCCTGGAGTAAATGTGGTGAGCCCTACATGGTTCAGCGTCGTTGATCATGAGGGTACTGTAGAAAGCAAGGCGGACCCTGCATATGTCAGCTGGGCACATCGTAAGGGAATAGAGGTATGGGGCTTGTTGAGCAACAGCTTTAATCCCGAATTAACAACAGAGGCACTATCTACCTTTGAACGTCGAAAGTCGATTGTAGATCAGATGATTTCACTTGCCCAAGAAAATGATCTGGACGGTATTAATATTGACTTTGAAAATGTTCATACAAAGGATGGTCCCAATGTCACCCAATTTTTACGGGAACTTAAACCGATGGCTCGGGAACATGATTTGATACTGTCCATTGATGTTACTCCTAAATCTCAAAGTGAGATGTGGTCTGCCTTCTTGGATCGGAAATCATTGGGCGCGATTACTGATTATCTCATGGTAATGGCGTATGATGAGCATTGGGCAGCTAGTCCAAAAGCCGGTTCGGTCGCCTCGTTGCCATGGACAGAAACGTCAATTAAGCGCATTCTTCAGGAAGACGTAGTGCCGCCTCAAAAAGTGATTTTAGGTATTCCGTTATATACTCGTGTTTGGTCCGAGACTCCCAAAGAAGGGAAGATTAAGGTCACCTCCAAATCAATTGGTATGGAGTCAGCGGCGGAAATCGTAGCCCAATTTAAGTTGAAACCCAAATTTAGAGCTTCCGAAGGTCAGAATTATGTGGAGTATACCGAAGACGGTGTGGTCAAAAAGATTTGGCTAGAGGATCAGATATCCCTGAAAGCAAGAGTAGAACTTGCCCAATCACTGAACTTGGGTGGAATTGGTGTGTGGAGTCGAAGCTTTGCAGATAAAAACGCTTGGATAACACTGAAAGAAATAATTAAATAAGATAAAAATTTATACAATTGAAGAAGGAAGTCTCTTATTTATGTAGAAATGATCACATGTATCCAAATATCCAATTTAGCGGTTATAGCCGCCTTGCAGGTATGGAGGATGAAGTGCAGCTAACCAAATTAAACCTGATGCATGATGAATTGTTGCAGGAAGATTCAATAGGTGTTATTTCGTACAGAAAGCCAGGAGAATATTTTCATGGTTCAATGTTGTACGACTTTGATGAACTCATTCTAATTATTGGAGAAGGCCGGGAGCCAGTTCGATCTATTCAACACTTATATATTAATGGATTAAAATGCCAAGTGTTGTACACAACGCTTAGTTGTCTGAAGGGTTGGATTATCGCAGGTGAACAAGCCAACATTATAGATTATGTTCTAGAAGGTCGTATTGTCTGGGAACGGGATGACAGGGTGCGTCTTTTAAGGCAGGAAATTATTGAATTTGACGATCCACTGCGGGAGCAGAAGCGATTTCATGAGTTCTCGCGCTTTCTGGTCAATTACGTTCAAGGTAAGAAAGCAGTGCGAGAAGGGCGAATCATTGACGCTTATCAAAGTGTCCTGAAGGCACTGGATCATTGGGCGTCTATTGAACTCATTGAACGTGGGATTTATCCGAAGGTTCACTTATGGGTTCAGATGCAGCCGCTGGATCGAACAATTGAGAAGCTGTATAACGAGCTCACATTAAGTACGGAGACTCTGGAGCAACGGGTTGAACTGGTACTGCTTGCTTGTGAATTTTCAGTCATGTCAAAAATGGAGAACTGCTCCTCTCCGCTATTCCGTATATTAGGCAGCAGACGGGAACCTTGGTCTATAGATGAACTTATGAATCATCCTGAGTTAAAAAATCTACAATTAGATCTTACCGTCGTGCTCCGTAAACTGGTTTATCGTTCACTTATTAGAGAATCAGCCATCGGTGAATTTAGGGATCGCGGACAAAATCGTGAACTGCGCTACTCCCTTCTTTGATGAGCGGAGGTTAATTAATCAGGAAGAAAGGTCGATAAACGATCTATTCTTCCTTTTTTCTTGCGCGATTTAGAATTTACAGGAAATGAAAATAAACAAATGATTATTTTAGCTTGACGAGTATGTAAAATATGTGCTAAGTTATAACTCGCCCCATTAAGCAACATGAATAATTTAGAACTGTCTAAAGCAGGATAAAAGGTGTTGCATCAAGCAAGAAAATAAATTTTAAAAAAATGCTTGACGAAAAATGAGGTTGTGTGTTACATTATTTAAGTCGCTGCTGAGACGCGGTGGTGAAACAAAGTAAGAAAGAATGAAGTTTTGATCTTTGAAAACTGAACAACGAGTGAGTAAATTGATTTTGTTCGCAAAATCAACAATGAGATATTTTATCTCGTCAGTTTCAAAATGAGCTAATCGCTCTTTCTATAACCAACTTCGTTTGGTCTTTAATGGAGAGTTTGATCCTGGCTCAGGACGAACGCTGGCGGCGTGCCTAATACATGCAAGTCGAGCGGGGTTATTTAGAAGCTTGCTTCTACATAACCTAGCGGCGGACGGGTGAGTAACACGTAGGCAACCTGCCCACAAGACAGGGATAACTACCGGAAACGGTAGCTAATACCCGATACATCCTTTTCCTGCATGGGATAAGGAGGAAAGGCGGAGCAATCTGTCACTTGTGGATGGGCCTGCGGCGCATTAGCTAGTTGGTGGGGTAATGGCCTACCAAGGCGACGATGCGTAGCCGACCTGAGAGGGTGATCGGCCACACTGGGACTGAGACACGGCCCAGACTCCTACGGGAGGCAGCAGTAGGGAATCTTCCGCAATGGGCGAAAGCCTGACGGAGCAACGCCGCGTGAGTGATGAAGGTTTTCGGATCGTAAAGCTCTGTTGCCAGGGAAGAACGTCTTGTAGAGTAACTGCTACAAGAGTGACGGTACCTGAGAAGAAAGCCCCGGCTAACTACGTGCCAGCAGCCGCGGTAATACGTAGGGGGCAAGCGTTGTCCGGAATTATTGGGCGTAAAGCGCGCGCAGGCGGCTCTTTAAGTCTGGTGTTTAATCCCGAGGCTCAACTTCGGGTCGCACTGGAAACTGGGGAGCTTGAGTGCAGAAGAGGAGAGTGGAATTCCACGTGTAGCGGTGAAATGCGTAGAGATGTGGAGGAACACCAGTGGCGAAGGCGACTCTCTGGGCTGTAACTGACGCTGAGGCGCGAAAGCGTGGGGAGCAAACAGGATTAGATACCCTGGTAGTCCACGCCGTAAACGATGAATGCTAGGTGTTAGGGGTTTCGATACCCTTGGTGCCGAAGTTAACACATTAAGCATTCCGCCTGGGGAGTACGGTCGCAAGACTGAAACTCAAAGGAATTGACGGGGACCCGCACAAGCAGTGGAGTATGTGGTTTAATTCGAAGCAACGCGAAGAACCTTACCAGGTCTTGACATCCCTCTGACCGGTCTAGAGATAGACCTTTCCTTCGGGACAGAGGAGACAGGTGGTGCATGGTTGTCGTCAGCTCGTGTCGTGAGATGTTGGGTTAAGTCCCGCAACGAGCGCAACCCTTATGCTTAGTTGCCAGCAGGTCAAGCTGGGCACTCTAAGCAGACTGCCGGTGACAAACCGGAGGAAGGTGGGGATGACGTCAAATCATCATGCCCCTTATGACCTGGGCTACACACGTACTACAATGGCCGGTACAACGGGAAGCGAAGCCGCGAGGTGGAGCCAATCCTAGAAAAGCCGGTCTCAGTTCGGATTGTAGGCTGCAACTCGCCTACATGAAGTCGGAATTGCTAGTAATCGCGGATCAGCATGCCGCGGTGAATACGTTCCCGGGTCTTGTACACACCGCCCGTCACACCACGAGAGTTTACAACACCCGAAGTCGGTGAGGTAACCGCAAGGAGCCAGCCGCCGAAGGTGGGGTAGATGATTGGGGTGAAGTCGTAACAAGGTAGCCGTATCGGAAGGTGCGGCTGGATCACCTCCTTTCTATGGAGAATCGTTTCCTGCAATGGAAACATTCAAATATGAAGCGTAAGCTTCAAACTTACTCACTCGTTGCTCAGTTTTGAGAGTTCAAACTCTCGAATTGCACCTTGAAAACTGGATACCGAAACGAAATTGCGTTTTAGAATATTCCTTTAAGCTGATCTTGTGTAAACAAGTGAAATAAAGGTAGCAGATAAGGGAAGATATTTTGCTTATAGCAAAAATCATTTTCTTATTGAACATCGACATTTTCTTTCTGCGAAAGAAAAGTCTAGGTTAAGCTACAAAGAGCACACGGAGGATGCCTAGGCGCCAGGAGCCGACGAAGGACGTGGCGAACAACGATAAAGCCTCGGGGAGCTGTAAGCAAGCTTTGATCCGGGGATGTCCGAATGGGGAAACCCGGCTGTCTTCATCGACAGTCACTACTCACTGAATTCATAGGTGAGTGAGAGGCAGACCAGGGGAACTGAAACATCTAAGTACCCTGAGGAAGAGAAAACAATAGTGATTCCGTCAGTAGCGGCGAGCGAACGCGGATTAGCCCAAACCAAGGAGCTTGCTCCTTGGGGTTGTGGGACGTCTCACATGGAGTTACAAAGGAACCGGTTAGATGAAGAGGTCTGGAAAGGCCCGCCAGAGAAGGTAAAAGCCCTGTAATTCAAAACTTGTTCCCTCCGAGACGGATCCCGAGTAGTGCGGGGCACGTGAAACCCCGTATGAATCCGGCAGGACCATCTGCCAAGGCTAAATACTCCCTGGCGACCGATAGTGAAGCAGTACCGTGAGGGAAAGGTGAAAAGCACCCCGGAAGGGGAGTGAAATAGATCCTGAAACCGTGTGCTTACAAGAAGTCAGAGCCCGATCTAGGGGTGATGGCGTGCCTTTTGTAGAATGAACCGGCGAGTTACGTTCCCGTGCAAGGTTAAGGTGAAGAGCTGAAGCCGCAGCGAAAGCGAGTCTGAATAGGGCGAATGAGTACGTGGACGTAGACCCGAAACCGGGTGATCTACCCCTGTCCAGGGTGAAGGTGCGGTAACACGCACTGGAGGCCCGAACCCACGCATGTTGAAAAATGCGGGGATGAGGTGGGGGTAGCGGAGAAATTCCAATCGAACCCGGAGATAGCTGGTTCTCCCCGAAATAGCTTTAGGGCTAGCCTCGGAAAGAAGAATCGTGGAGGTAGAGCACTGATTGGGTGCGGGGCCCGCAAGGGTTACCAAGCTCAGTCAAACTCCGAATGCCATAGATTTAGTTCCGGGAGTCAGACAGTGAGTGCTAAGATCCATTGTCGAAAGGGAAACAGCCCAGACCATCAGCTAAGGTCCCCAAGTGTGTGTTAAGTGGGAAAGGATGTGGAGTTGCACAGACAACCAGGATGTTGGCTTAGAAGCAGCCACCATTGAAAGAGTGCGTAATAGCTCACTGGTCGAGTGACTCTGCGCCGAAAATGTAACGGGGCTAAACACACCACCGAAGCTATGGCTTGATGCATTTGCATCAGGGGTAGGGGAGCGTTGAATGCGGGTTGAAGGTGTACCGGAAGGAGCGCTGGACTGCATTCAAGTGAGAATGCCGGTATGAGTAACGAAAAGATCTGTGAGAATCAGATCCGCCGAAAGCCTAAGGGTTCCTGAGGAAGGTTCGTCCGCTCAGGGTAAGTCGGGACCTAAGGCGAGGCCGATAGGCGTAGTCGAAGGACAACAGGTAGAAATTCCTGTACCACCGTAATCCGTTATGAGCAATGGGGTGACGCAGTAGGGTAGTGACGCGGACTGATGGATGTCCGTCTAAGCAGTGAGGCTGATGTGTAGGCAAATCCGCACATCGTTAAGGCTGGGCTGTGATGGGGAGCGAAAATTATAGTAGCGAAGGTCATGATCTCAGACTGCCAAGAAAAGCCTCTAGCCAGGAGAAGGTGCCCGTACCGCAAACCGACACAGGTAGGCGAGAAGAGAATTCTAAGGCGCGCGGAAGAACTCTCGTTAAGGAACTCGGCAAAATGACCCCGTAACTTCGGGAGAAGGGGTGCCTCGGTAGGGTGAATAGCCCGAGGGGGCCGCAGTGAAAAGGCCCAAGCGACTGTTTAGCAAAAACACAGGTCTGTGCGAAGCCGCAAGGCGAAGTATACGGGCTGACGCCTGCCCGGTGCTGGAAGGTTAAGGGGAGTGGTAAGCTCGCAAGAGCGAAGCTATGAACCGAAGCCCCAGTAAACGGCGGCCGTAACTATAACGGTCCTAAGGTAGCGAAATTCCTTGTCAGGTAAATTCTGACCCGCACGAATGGCGTAACGACTTGGGCGCTGTCTCAACGAGAGATCCGGTGAAATTTTAATACCTGTGAAGATGCAGGTTACCCGCGACAAGACGGAAAGACCCCATGGAGCTTTACTGCAGCTTGATATTGAATTTGGGTACGATCTGTACAGGATAGGTGGGAGCCGTAGAACTTTGAGCGCCAGCTTGAGGGGAGGCATCCTTGGGATACCACCCTGATCGTATCTAGGTTCTAACTTGGTACCGTGATCCGGTACGAGGACAGTGTCAGGTGGGCAGTTTGACTGGGGCGGTCGCCTCCTAAAGAGTAACGGAGGCGCCCCAAGGTTCCCTCAGAATGGTTGGAAATCATTCGAAGAGTGCAAAGGCAGAAGGGAGCTTGACTGCGAGACCTACAAGTCGAGCAGGGACGAAAGTCGGGCTTAGTGATCCGGTGGTACCGCATGGAAGGGCCATCGCTCAACGGATAAAAGCTACCCTGGGGATAACAGGCTTATCTCCCCCAAGAGTCCACATCGACGGGGAGGTTTGGCACCTCGATGTCGGCTCATCGCATCCTGGGGCTGAAGTAGGTCCCAAGGGTTGGGCTGTTCGCCCATTAAAGCGGTACGCGAGCTGGGTTCAGAACGTCGTGAGACAGTTCGGTCCCTATCTGTCGTGGGCGTAGGAAATTTGAGAGGAGCTGTCCTTAGTACGAGAGGACCGGGATGGACGTACCGCTGGTGTACCAGTTGTTCCGCCAGGAGCACCGCTGGGTAGCTATGTACGGAAGGGATAAGCGCTGAAAGCATCTAAGCGTGAAGCCCCCCTCAAGATGAGATTTCCCAATTAGTAAGACCCCTTGAAGACGACGAGGTAGATAGGTTGGGGGTGGAAGTGCAGCAATGCATGGAGCTGACCAATACTAATCGGTCGAGGGCTTATCCTAAAGATAAGACGCAAGGAAGTTTCGGATCCAGTTTTCAAGGTGTAACCTTGAAACAAGTGTTAATGTTCCCTGATAGCTCAGTTGGTAGAGCACTCGACTGTTAATCGAGTTGTCACAGGTTCGAGTCCTGTTCGGGGAGCCATATGGAGAGGTGTCCGAGTTGGCCGAAGGAGCACGATTGGAAATCGTGTAGGCGCCAAAAGCGTCTCGAGGGTTCGAATCCCTCTCTCTCCGCCAGAATTATTCTATAGCATGGCCCGTTGGTCAAGGGGTTAAGACACCTCCCTTTCACGGAGGTAACAGGGGTTCGAATCCCCTACGGGTCATAAAAAAAAAAAAAAAAAAAGTTGCATTAAAAAGTTTGTTATGGTATAATACGAGAAGTGTTCCGTTGGGGAGGCTTAGCTCAGCTGGGAGAGCATCTGCCTTACAAGCAGAGGGTCGGGGGTTCGATCCCCTCAGCCTCCACCATTTTAAAATAAATACTTATTACTGTCGCGGGGTGGAGCAGTTCGGTAGCTCGTCGGGCTCATAACCCGAAGGTCGCAGGTTCAAATCCTGCCCCCGCAACCAATTTAAATTTATTATGGAACTGTGGTGTAGAGGCCTAACATGCCTGCCTGTCACGCAGGAGATCGCGGGTTCGAATCCCGTCAGTTCCGCCATTATTAATGTATTAATTGATAAAGGGTCTTATTGTAAGGCTCGGTAGCTCAGTCGGTAGAGCAGAGGACTGAAAATCCTCGTGTCGGCGGTTCGATTCCGTCCCGAGCCACTTTTAATTGAATAGTTTTTGTGCCGGTGTAGCTCAATTGGTAGAGCAACTGACTTGTAATCAGTAGGTTGGGGGTTCAAGTCCTCTCGCCGGCACCATTTTGGAGGATTAGCGAAGTGGCCAAACGCATCAGACTGTAAATCTGCTCCCTTACGGGTTCGGTGGTTCGAATCCATCATCCTCCACCAGTTTTATAGGGGCATAGTTTAAAGGTAGAACAACGGTCTCCAAAACCGTTGGTGTGGGTTCAATTCCTGCTGCCCCTGCCAATTACTTCTTTTCCTGTGGCGGTCGTGGCGAAGTGGTTAACGCACCGGACTGTGACTCCGGCATTCGTGGGTTCAAGCCCCATCGGCCGCCCTTTCTTATTGGGGATTAGCCAAGCGGTAAGGCAACGGACTTTGACTCCGTCATGCATAGGTTCAAATCCTATATCCCCAGCCATCTTATGCGGACGTGGCTCAGCGGTAGAGCATCGCCTTGCCAAGGCGAGGGTCGCGGGTTCGATTCCCGTCGTCCGCTTTTTATACTCTGGCGCCATAGCCAAGTGGTAAGGCAAAGCTCTGCAAAAGCTTTATTCCCCAGTTCAAATCTGGGTGGCGCCTCCATAATTAAATATGCCGGCGTGGCGGAATGGCAGACGCGCTCGACTCAAAATCGAGTGGGAAACCGTGGAGGTTCGAGTCCTCTCGCCGGTATTAACTAAAAGAGTTCATTAGAGACATTCTCTAGTGAGCTTTTTTATTTGAGCTTTAGTACCCCACTCATTGTTTGAGCTGAATGAGTTGTATTCCATATGCGAATAAATATTTGCCGTTGTTGGATAATCGCTGTGGCCTAACCATTCCTGAACTTCTTTCATGCTTACCCCTAATACATCTATATAAATATACTCCAGGTATTCAAGACAATAAGAATTGTCAGAAGATAAGCGATAGAATTCCTGTTATTCCTTCATACGAATCAGAAGCTCATAGAACGTGTCCATCAGTAGCAGTATATGGCGACTGGCTTTATTCTTGGTTCGGTCCTTTTCAAGTTCAATATATCTACTATTCTAACTGCCCGATGTGGCGGTATGTTTAATATTAATAGTCCAATTCAATAAATCAATAGCCGTCCATTTTAATCCTAGGACCTCGCTTCGGCTTAGCCCATAAAAGGCAGCCAGGATAACGGAAAGGTCAATTCTTTCGCCTCGGATTACTGCGAGGAGTTGATTCAGCTCCTCGGCATTGTAGAAGCTCACGACGTAATTGTTCTTTTTTGGGCTTTCAACTAAGTCAGGGAGATTCGCCACAATCAGCTTTATTTTCATGGCATACTGAAGGGCTGCAAATGTTCGCGTGATAATGAATAACGGTATTGGCGCTGACACCTTGCACATTCATTTCATGGGTATACAAGTTCTGAAAATCCTCTGTAGTTAAATCATCAAGCAATACATCCCTTTCTCTCGGAAAAAGGATCTACGTGGCCTTTTACAGTGTCGGAATAGGAGATATAGGAGATAAGCCCGATGCTGTTTTTCATCATCTCTAGCCATCGAAGCATAAAGTCTGCGAACAGCCTTTTGCTATTAACGAATGGAGTAGCTGCTTTTACTCTTACGCATATCTTCGTTTTCAACCGCGAGTGCTTGTCCTTCCATATGATAATTCTTCCTGGCTTCCTGAAGCAAGATTTCGGTTCTTTTCTTGGTTCCTTTTATCTTAAGCCCCGTAGGGATCCATTTTGGTTATCGTTTACCATTCTCATCTTTACAGTTAGGCGGATGTCCCGTTGTGCTTTCTCCTCTTCCAACAACCCCAGAGGGTGAACCCGATCCTTTTTCAAATACCGGTTGAGCTTCGGAATGGATTTGCTACAAAAGTGGTAGCTGAATCCGCCGATGGATTGCTTTAGCGCCCAGAAGGTGTTTGATTTTGAAGCGGACGGTATAAAGTTCGATGATCTAGATCGCCTCCAGTGTCAGATCGGTGCTGGCTAGAATGGAGCATCGCCTGTTAGGATTCACCAGCAAAAACCATAGTTTTTGCTATACTCTTTGACCCCATAACATATCCAGACACAGGTAACTGATGGATTATTCATTGACATACATGCTCACGATAGCGTACTCAAACGCGGCGATACGGCTTTAAAACAGCTCGGCCAAGCACCACCTTTGTCCTCTTTTTACGATAGCGACCCCGGTCTGTGGCAGGTGTACCAGGACGTTCAATAGGCCACGGTTACCAGAACCATCCGGGTGCTGCCGAATGGGTTCCATTGATCAATCCTCGCAAAGCAGGATTGATCAGAGGTATTCAAGACCATTTCTGGGACGTGCCCTAGTCAAAAAACAGCATAAGGCCGATGACCATGACAACAAACCCATGAAAAACGCCTCCAAAATTGCGTCACATTTAACACAATTGATATTGATTATCAATATCAATTGTGTTAATATGATTTTGTTTACTAGTGAACAAAATATAATCTAATGGTGACACTGAACTTGATCTGCAACTACTACAAGAGAGGGGAGATTGGGAAATTGGAGTTTCAAAATCATTTTAAAGGTCATCTTTACGAGCAATATATTAAAATGCTACATCTGAATGAGCTGTATACTGAACAAGAAATTAACTCGTTTCGGCAACAGGCCAGAAAGTACCAGATTGACATGCTCTCCAACAATATTACTAGTGTACACGTTATTGATTGCATTGGTGATTATGAACCGATAAATCATACCGGGATTGTGGAGAAGATGGGGTTGTCCAAAGCTAGCATTACTAAAATTAGTGCAAAGCTGCTGGAAATGGGCTTCATTATGAGAAGTCGACTGAACAGCAATCGTAAGGAGATTTACTTTAGTTTAACGGATAAGGGAAGACATGTTTATCATTTGCATAAAAAACTGCACAAAGAAAAAGAAGAAAGGTTTTACCAATTCATTGAATCCTATTCAGAGGTTGAGCTGCAGACTATTGGAAAATTTATGAGTGATTTGGTGGCGCGTGCCGAAGAATACTCCGAAGGGAAGTTTACGATAAATGACGACATTAAAGATTGAGAAATTAAGATCCAAGATTGAAGGGAAAGAAATTTTAAAAGGGCTCACACTGGAGATTCATGGCGGAGAGATTCATGCGATTATGGGGCCTAATGGGACAGGAAAAAGTACATTGGCTTCAGCTCTAATGGGCCATCCCAAATATGAGGTTACTGGCGGTAAGGTGACATTGGACAATGAAGACCTTCTGGAGATGGAGGTGGATGAGCGTGCCCAGGCAGGCTTGTTCCTCGCTATGCAATACCCAAGTGAAATTGCTGGCGTGACCAACTCGGATTTTCTCAGAACTGCCATCAATGCACGGCGTGAAGAAGGCGATGAGATATCCTTAATACGTTTTATCCGTGAAATGGAGAGCAAAATGAAGGGGCTGGAGATGAACCCGGAATTTATGCATCGTTATTTGAATGAGGGATTCTCTGGCGGTGAAAAAAAGCGGAATGAGATTTTGCAAATGATGCTGCTTGAACCCAAGTTTGTGATCCTGGATGAAGTGGACTCAGGGCTTGATATTGATGCACTGCGTATTGTGGCCAATGGCGTAAATGAGATGCGCAGCCCAGATAGAGGCTTTTTAATCATCACCCATTATCAACGACTGTTGAATTATATTACCCCGGATTTTGTGCATGTCATGATGCAAGGCCGGATAGTTAAATCTGGCGGTCCGGAGCTTGCCCACCGTTTGGAGGCTGAAGGGTACGATTGGGTGAAGGAGGAACTTGGGATTACGGATGAGACGGTAAGGGAAGCTTAAAAGCCGGAAAGGAGGAACAGCACGTGGATATACAAGCTAGAGCTTCAATGAATGTAAACGATTTACGCGCATGGTCAAGCGCTAAGGATGAACCTCGTTGGCTGATTGAACGCCGCGTTCACGCACTCGAACTGGCAGGGACGCTGGAGTTGCCTAAAGTGGAGAAAATCAATCTTGAAAAATGGGATATCTACGAAAGTGGAGATTACAAAGCTGAGAATGCGTGGTCTAGTTTGGAGGAAGCGCCGGAGGTTGTTCGAGGTTTGGTTGCTTCTCCGGTGAAAGGTGGACTAATCGTTCAGTTCAACTCGGATGTAGTGTATACGAAATTGTCCGAGAGCTTAGCCGCCCAGGGAGTCATTTTAACGGATTTGCATACTGCGGCAAATGAGCACGAGGAGCTGGTTCAACGTTATCTCTTTCAGGCAGTGAAGCCAGAAGAACATCGTTTATCTGCTGCACACAGTGCCTTATGGAGTGGTGGCGTTTTTCTATATGTCCCAGACGGTGTAGAGGTTGAAGCACCTATTCAAGCGATCTTTATTAACGATACAAGCGGTGTGTGTTTTGCTCCTCACGTCTTAATTGTGGCAGGGAGCAACAGCAAGATTACTTATGTGGATAATTGTGTATCGAGTCGTGATGATGTCAAGGTATTGCATAACGGTGTGACGGAGGTCTTCGCGGGGGCGGGCTCAAAGGTGCAAGTAGCTTCGGTTCATCAGCTTGCTGCAACTACAACAGATTTCACCCAGCGACGGGCGGTCGTCCTTGCTGATGGGGGTGTGGAATGGATTATCGGTGAGATGAACAATGGTTATACCGCCAGCGATACCAAGACTTTGCTACAAGGCAACGGGGCGGTCTCCGACAATAAGGTGATTGCTATTGGCACGGGCAATCAAAAATCGAGCTATACAACTCAAGCTCAGCATTTTGGCAGAAGCTCGGTAAGCCAGATGATTACGCGTGCAGTCATGCTTGAAGAAGCTACGGCCATTATCAACGGCATTACAAAGATTGAAAAAGGTGCAACCCATTGTGATGGTCAGCAAACAGAACGCGTGCTTATGCTAAGTCCTAAAGCTCGCGGCGATGCCAATCCGATCCTGCTGATAGATGAGGATGATGTAACCGCGGGGCATGCTGCATCCGTGGGGCAAGTAAATGCAGAGCAAATCTATTATCTGATGTCGCGCGGGATATCACGGAGTGAAGCCGAACATCTTGTTATTTTTGGATTTCTCGCTCCTGTCATTTCGGAGATCCCGCTGGAAGGTGTTCGCAGTCGCCTAAAAGATTTAGTGGAAAGCAAACTCGGCAGATCATAGCAAATCAAAATGAATCTTGAAAGGTTAAAAAGGAGTGATACTAATGGCAAAAAAAGCACTAGATATGGGCGAATATAAATATGGGTTTCGCGACAAGCACCAGTCTATTTTTCAATCTGGAAAAGGTCTGACGGAAGAGATTGTCCGGGAAATTTCCCGGATCAAGGAAGAGCCGGAGTGGATGCTCAATTTTCGGTTGAAAGCTTTGAATCAATTCTACAAAATGCCGATGCCTGAATGGGGAGCGGATTTGACCGGGCTTAGTCTTGATGACATCCAGTATTACGTTCGCCCTTCTGAAAAACAAGGAAAGACCTGGGAGGAGGTTCCTTCCGAGATCAAAGCAACCTTTGACAAGCTGGGCATCCCTGAAGCGGAGCAAAAGTTCCTGGCGGGCGTATCCGCTCAATATGAATCGGAAGTGGTATATCACAGCATGCAGAAGGAACTGGAGGATCAGGGTGTTATTTTCCTTGATACGGATACTGCATTAAAGCAATACCCCGAAGTGTTTAAGCAATATTTTGGAACGATCATCCCTCCCGCCGACAATAAATTTGCGGCGCTTAATAGTGCGGTTTGGTCAGGCGGTAGCTTTGTATACATTCCGAAGGGTGTTCAGTGCGAGGTTCCGATACAAGGTTATTTCCGTATTAATTCTGAAAATATGGGTCAATTCGAGCGGACATTAATTATTGCCGAAGAGGGCAGCTTTGTCCATTATGTTGAAGGATGTACAGCACCTATTTATAGTACCAGTTCCCTGCATAGTGGAGTTATTGAAATTATTTGCCGGAAAGATTCCCGTGTCCGTTACACGACCATTCAGAATTGGGCTCCTAATATCTACAACTTGGTAACCCAAAGGGCTGTGGTAGAAGAAAATGCCACAATGGAATGGGTGGACGGCAACATCGGCTCCAAGGTAACAATGAAGTATCCGGCAGTATTATTGAAAGGACGGGGAGCCAAGGGGGCCATCCTGTCTATTGCCGTAGCCGGTAAAGATCAGCATCAAGATGCCGGCGCGAAGGTAATTCACCTTGCTCCCGAGACAACATCTACGATTATATCCAAATCCATCAGCAAGCAGGGCGGAAAAGTAAACTACCGAGGGTTGTCCAGCTTCAGCCGCGATTCCGCAGGGTCCAAGTCCAATATTAAGTGCGATACGTTGATATTGGATAACATGTCAACATCAGATACGATTCCGTACAATGAAATTAAAAACGATCAGATTACTTTGGAGCACGAGGCAACAGTATCCAAAGTGTCCGAGGAACAATTGTTTTACTTAATGAGCCGTGGACTTACAGAACAAGATGCTACACAAATGATTGTAATGGGCTTTATTGAACCGTTTACCAAAGAATTGCCAATGGAATATGCCGTTGAAATGAATCGGTTGATTCAATTTGAGATGGAAGGAAGCATCGGTTGATTCATTAATTTAATAGATCAAACCTTTATCATTCTTTAAAGAGGTGCTAGTAATGAAGAAAAATAATTCGGACGATTCAGAACTAGCTCAAATTACTCGAGAGATACGAAAACTTCAGTTCTGCCTCCATATGCTGTCAGGATTGAGCGCAAGTTGTGGTGTGATGATACCTTTAGACTCTATTCATACGCTTATAAGGGAACTTTCGGATCAAGAGGTCACTCTTAGGCAAAAAGCAAAGGATCACTCAGACGATCTAGGGTGAAAAAAGGTCTGAATTGACGGTTGGTAAAACAATGGGAGGAGTTGACATAATGGATGAAAATGGAGTTTTGTTCGATGAAGTATCGGAAGTTCTTCTCAAACTACGTCCTTTCTTACTGCGTGACGGTGGAGATGCTGAACTGGTCGAAGTTGAGAACGGTATAGCAAAATTAAGATTTTTGGGAGCTTGCAATGGTTGCCCAAGTGCTACGATTACGTTAAAGGTTGCTATTGAGCGCGCAATTCTTGAGGAAATTGATGATATTAAAGAAGTTGTACAGGTATTCTAAATTCCTTGATACTGAGCAACTGAGTTAGTCCTGTCGCAGACCATAGCGACGGAAGTTGATCCCGCTGCTCAATACCAAAGTACATCGACAGATTACCTTGCGGGTCGAAATCGACGAGCAGTGCTTTTTTACCTTCATTAAACAAGGTATTATCAAGATTTTATTCGGTGTTGAGGTGAGGAACCGTGGAGGTTCGAGTCCTCTCGCCGGTATATATAGAAGGATGATAAAATGCTTTAATGCATTTTATCATCCTTTTTATTATTCGTATTCTTAACTTTGGCAACAAGATTAACTTGGATCCAGATGAGTGGAAGATAAGAACTTTGCAGAGATCCTTTTTAATTAGGTTTATATTTGACTGGGACTTTGAAGTTGTAGTAGGATGATGGTACTGAAAAAACATTTATAGTTTATTAAGTGTAAGAGAAATGAGGAATGCATATGCAGGAAAGAATTTTGGAAGCTTTTGTAGAGGAAGTTCATGAGAATGGCTTGAAATTTACTATGGATGATCTTGCGAAAAGACTTGCCATCAGTAAGCGTACATTGTACGAGAATTTTTCATCTAAGACGCTTATTTTAGAGACACTGATTGAGCGTACAAATGATGATATGATTCAAAAGACAGAACAAATTATCCAAAACAATGAATTATCTTTGTTAGAAAAGATCAAACAGTCGATTAGGGTTATGCCGCTGTATTATAAGTTTTATGATTTAAGAATATTAGACCAGATGAAAAAGTATTATCCTGAGCAATGGAAAAGAGTACATGCTGATTTAAATGATTGGTCTCCGATTAGAACATTAATTCAGGAAGGTATCCGAGAAGGAATTATTGTGAACAAAAATGAAGCTCTGATCATGAAGCTTATTATTGATTCAGTAAATTTAACGCTTGATCAGCGTTTCTTTCTGGATAACAGTGTGACGGTAGAGGAAGCAACTTATTCCATTGTAGATATATTGTTATTTGGGTTAGTCGAAAAACAAAAATAGCCTAATAATATGTGCATATTAAAAGAGGCTATTTTTTTATGTGAAAACTAATAAAACAATTAAAGTTTTTTTGTTTTTGAAGTTGGGATACTGAAATTAACTATTGATAAATAAAAGGTGTTCTGAAAAGGAAGGGTGGAAATATGTCTATACTGACAAGAAATCGGGGAGCAATGCTGTTATTGATGCTTAACATTTTTTTAGCATTCATGGGGATTGGATTAGTTGTACCTGTTTTACCTAAATTTATAAGCGAGCTAGGGATGAACGGTTCTTCAATGGGGCTGATGGTTGCAGCTTTTGCGTTGACACAACTTTTATTATCACCGCTGTCAGGAAAATTGTCTGACCGTTATGGACGTAAAAAGTTGATTGTTTCTGGGATGTTCATTTTTATGCTGTCAGAGCTTGTTTTTGGACTGGCGAGTTCCGTCCCTACCTTGTTTGTTGCACGAATCATGGGCGGGGTAGGGGCAGCGTTGCTTACTCCTTCTATTATGGCCTACGTTGCTGATGTGACCTCATTTGAGGAAAGAGGCAGGGGTATGGGGATGATTAATGCAGCGATTAACACAGGCTTCATAATTGGACCAGGGATTGGCGGTTTGCTTGCTGCCTATGGAATACGTATTCCCTTCTTTGCGGCGGCAGGTGCTGCAGGGATAGCGGCTATTTTGTCTCTGCTCGTGTTGCCGGAGTCTTTGAGCAAGGAAAAGCAACAGTACAATAGAGAGCTTCCGCGTGAAAAAGAAAACCTTTTACAGCAATTTGCGAAGTCCTATCAATCTCCGTATTTCATGGGCTTGCTCATTGTATTTGTCGTTGCTTTTGGATTGGCAAATTTTGAAACGGTATTTGGACTGTTTGTTGACCATAAATATGGTTTTACACCGATGGATATTGCCATCATTATAACGACAGGCTCTATTTTGGGAGCAGTTGTGCAAGCAACTATATTTGGTTGGATCATTAACCGTTTTGGTGAGAAAAAAGTAATTCACCTTTGCTTGGCTATCGGAGGACTGTTTATTTTCCTAACTTTATTTGCCGAGCAGTACGTGATGATTATGCTGACGACCTTTATCATTTTTCTGGCTATGGATATCCTTCGCCCGGCAGTAAGCACTTCTCTATCGCGGCAGGCTGGGGATGAGCAAGGGTTTGTAGCGGGTATGAACTCGTCCTATACCAGCTTGGGGAATGTCATTGGACCGTTAATTGCGGGACTGCTGTTTGATGTTCATATTAATATGCCTTATATGGTTGCAGCGGTAGCCTTATTTGCTTGTCTCGTCCTTTCACTACGCTCTAAGCATGCAGGAAAGCGGCACTCAACATCCCTTGCAGCAGAGCAGCATAGAGGAGGATAGCCGCAGGTCTATATCCATCCCCGACTTAGGTCTAGGTTCAAAAACCGTCTGGGGTCCGTTTTGTCAAACGCTAGGTCAGCGTACAATAAGGACATAAGCAAGACACAGTGAAAGGCGGTGAGAGATGATGAGAGTTAACAAAGGGAATGGGTTAGCCATTGTACTGATCGTGTTGGGTTCGATTATGCTGCTCGGTAAGTTTACTCCGTTTTTCGGTCACTTTGTAGGACATCTGATTGGTTACTTAATTCCGATAGCCATGGTTATGCTGGGGTACTACGGTGTGAAAAGAGGAAATGCACTCTTCGGCTGGATCGTGCTTGTGCTCGGGGTACTGATTTTACTGGGCAAGCTATCCTGGCTAATTGGACCACTGCTGGCAATCGGGTTAATCATATTTGGTGTATCCATGCTGAGTGACCGTAGAAGTCGCTACTGAATGTGACAGTTTGATGATGAAGAATAATGTACGAAAGCAAAGAGCAAGAAATGATGAAAATACGAAATTGTGAAAGGAGTAGACGCCAATGAGTGTTTTTCGAAGAATGCGTGATATTACGGTAGCAACCTTCAATGAGCATTTGGAACAAAGCCAAGATCCGGTACAACTCATTGACCAGTTCCTATATAATACCCGTCAGGAAATCGCTGAAGCGGAAAAGCTTCAGCAGCAGTATGCAGTGCATACAAGACAAATGAAGCAGCAGTTGGATCATGCATTGTCCATGCAGGCCAAACGGGAGGAACAGGCGCTTCTGGCTTTGAAAGCAGATGAAGAACACGTCGCAAAGCTAGCCCTTCAGGAAAAAATGCTGTATGCAGAAAAAGAAGAGCAGTATAGAGAACTGTGGGAGCAGAGCCGTGAATCATTACGTGAATTGGAGCAACAGCTGGATACATTAAAAACAGAATACCAAACGGTACACAGTAAGCGTCAGTATTATGCTGCACGTGTACAAACGTTGAGACTCCAGCAGCAAATGAACGAACGGGCAGGTACATACGGCGGACGAAATGTTCCCCGAATGTTCAACCGCTTGGAAGACCGGGTAGCTGATATGGAAGCAGAAACGATGAGTCTGCGTGAATTGCGCCGGGGTGAGGAGTATACAAGGGATGCTCACACCGGTGGATCGCTGCTCGAACAAGAGTGGGCGAGACTGAAAAGCAAGCTGAACAACAGCGGGAAGGAGTAAGTAAATTATGACCCGAATTTACCGATCAAACCGGGATAGAGTATTAACTGGAGTATGTGGCGGTCTTTCTGACGCAACAGGAATGGACTCAACTTGGATACGTATTTTGGTTGTGATCAGTTTCTTTATTACAGCAGGCACCACATTTATGATTTATGTGATTGCAGCGTTGGTTATTTCCAAGGAACCAAGATCTCCTTACGACGGAGGATTTGGTCCAGATAGTGGTCCCTATACCCATCAAGATCCACGCTATTATGGCGGTAGTAGTACAAGAACGCAGTATGGACAAGGAACTGGTTACAATCAAGGCGGAGCATACGGCAACTCGAACCCGTTTGGTCAGGATGCCCGCTATTCATCCAAATTTAATACAGGGCACAACAGTGATCTGGATTCCATGATGGAAGATATCGAGAAAAAAGCAATGAAAAAGGAACTGGAAGAGTTACGTAAAAAAGTAGAGCAATTCGAGAAGGGAGAACGTAAATAATGGGAATTTTTAAAAGAATGAAGGATATGACAAGAGCATCGGTGAATGAAATGTTGGATAAAGTTGAAGATCCGATTATCATGTTAAATCAGTACTTGCGCGATATGGAGGCAGAAATTCACGAGGCTGAGGTAACGGTCGCCAAGCAAATGGCAAATGAGCGTCGTATGAAACAGCGTTTGGAGGAGGCTGTGCGTGTATCCAATGAGCGCGAAAAGCAGGCCGAATCTGCATTGCGAAATGGACAGGAAGAAGTAGCACGCAAACTACTGGGCGAGAAGGTTTATTTTGTGCAAAAGCAGGATGAATACCGTGACTTGCACACTCAAGCCGAGCTCCAAGCCAAAGAACTGGTACAGCAGCTTCATGGAATGAAGGATGAATTCTACAAAATGCGCAATAAGCGTAATGAGCTGGTATCTCGTGCTCAAATGGCAAAAGCCAAAAAGCAAATGTCGCAAATCAATAGTTTGCACACGATTGAAAGCGGGTCTGCTTCGCTGGGCTTCCACCGCATGGAGGAAAAAATCATGCAAATGGAGGCAGAAGCTGACGTACTGCGTGCCCCTTATCGTCAAGCACCGGGAGAGGCATATGTTAATCCCGCAGAAGCTGAAAAACAATTTAAAGTGGATGAGCAGCTTCAACAATTGAAGTCCAAAATTCAGGCAGGTGCTAAACCTGTAGATATGAAGAAGGACTAACTACTCGGAACCCAAACATTATGATATGCTGTATAGATGGACACTGACCAATAACAGTGCTCAATCTGTACGGTTCGGAAGCCATATGGCGATATATTTCGCCACTATGGCTTTTCCTTCCGGTATAAACAAAAAAGGGGGTGCAGCATGGAGAAAAGAAAATCAGCCTTGGCACTGGCAGGGATTGGCATCGGGATTATCATTTTATTCGGTCAGTGGATTGGGTTCCTCTCCGTGTTTGCACTGATCCTAATGCTGGCCGGAATATATAAGATCCGCAATTCCAAAATCAAAAAGGGCTATACGATGCTTGCCATCGGTGCCGGTCTGCTGGTGCTGGATCATTTGTTCTTGTTTGTAGTGATCACATTGGCTTCGCTGGCTGTGTTCTATTCACGTTCCAGGAAGCTGCATAAAGGTCAAAGCTCCATATTCAAACACAATTTCATATCCAATCATAAATGGGATGAAGTGCCATGGAGCTTGCGTAGCACAAGCATATGGCATGTGGTTGGTGATGTGGATGCCGATTTGACGCTCGCTCTTCCAGAGGAACGTGAGCCCGTCATATTTTTACAGGGGATCTTCGGTGACATTGACATCACGCTGCCGGATAATTACGGTGTAGAGGTGGAGATGTTCGTATTGTTCGGTCAGATTCAGTTCGACCGGGATCATGAGGCGGGGATGCTCAATCGACTGGTGTGGAAGTCTCCTCATTTTGAGCAGAGTGAATATAAAGTGAAGTTTGTCGTTTCGTACTTGGCGGGCGATGTCCGTATTCGATTTTATTGAACCAGGAGGAACCGGGATGAATCACAAAAAAACGTCCAACATGGTAACCCGCAGTATGGGTGAAGGTATCCTCCTGTGTGTTGTTGTGGGCGTAGTTGTCTTTTATATGCTGTATACATATGGATATGTGAAGTCGTTCCCAACCTGGGGAATGATACTGAAAGTAGCAGGAGCCGTTATACTGGTGTTGATTGGTACAGGGGCAATGTACGGATTTTATGAAAGTTATCGCTTTAAAAGCAGACTGGAAATGTTGAGAGAGACATTGCTGATGTGGGAAAAGGGAACCCCTGCACGTGAGTTGCCACCTCTAGGGCATGATGAGCTTGGCAGACTAGGAGAGCAGTTGGAACGAATCGGGCGTAAATGGCAGGAACAAGTAACGTCTTTACAACGCTTATCTACGGATAATGCTCAGTTAGCAGAACAGGCACGGATGACTGCGATTGTGGAGGAACGGCAGCGGCTGGCCAGAGAGTTACATGACGCAGTATCGCAGCAATTGTTTGCTATTTCAATGACAGCGACGGCTGTGGGTAGGACGCTGGACAAGGATTTTGATAAAGCGCAGCGTCAAGTTGCATTAATTGAAGAAATGTCCTCCGTGGCACAATCCGAAATGCGGGCGTTACTACTTCATCTACGGCCTGTCTATCTGGAAGGAAAACGGCTTGAGCAGGGTTTGCGTGATTTGGTACAGGAATTACAGGCAAAGGTACCGATGGAGATTGATTTTGAGATGGAAAGCGGAGTACAGTTGGTTAAGGGCATTGAGAATCACTTGTTTCGCATTGTTCAGGAAGCGATGTCTAATACATTGCGTCACGCCAAAGCAACTCGTATGGAAATTCGTATTGTGCAACGCCCGGATTCCATTAGGTTGACGATTCGGGATAATGGTATTGGTTTTGAAATGGATGAGAAAAAGCAGACATCATATGGATTATCTACCATGCAGGAGCGGGTCAGTGAAATTGGGGGAGCTATTCAGTATATAACGGCTCCGGGAAAAGGGACACGGATCGAGGTGTCTGTGCCAGTTATTTATGATGAAAGCGGAAGGAACGATGATCATGGAAACGGAATTACCGATTAGCGTACTGCTGGTAGACGACCATGAAATGGTGCGGATCGGGCTTGCGGCGGTGCTGGGGACAGAAGAAGGGATTGAAGTGGTCGGCGAGGCCGGTAGCGGAGAAGAAGGCATACGCTTAGCATCAGAGTACAAGCCAAATGTGATTTTAATGGATTTGGTCATGGATGGCATGGATGGTATCGAAACGACACGCCAAGTGACACGCCTGCTTCCAGAGACAAAGGTGATTGTACTGACGAGTTATTTGGATGATGAGAAAATGTATCCGGTCATTGAGGCAGGGGCATTCAGCTATTTGCTTAAAACGTCTCGTGCTTCCGAGATCGCGGATGCGATCCGTGCAGCAGCACGTGGACAGTCCGTACTAGAGTCGCAGGTGGCCTCTAAGATGATGAATCGGTTTCGCCAGCCACAGGCTGAAGCGCCCGCACATACGGAGCTAACAGATCGTGAGATGGAGGTTCTTCGCTTATTGGCACAAGGGAAGTCTAACCAGGATATCGCAGATGAACTGATTATCGGGATTAAGACGGTAAAATTCCATGTCACGAACCTTCTCGCCAAATTAGGAGTGGAAGACCGCACACAGGCGGCAATCTATGCTTATAAGAACGGCTTAGCAGAGTAAATTGTAAAACGACGAATACAAAGAACCGGAGACGATGAATGTTCCTCCGGTTTTTTTTGTGTTCTGTAACACGGCGTTTAGATAAGGAGGAATAGAAAGGCGATTAAAGCCAGATCTAGTGCAAGTCCTGCCCCGTATCCATATCCATATCTACCACGATAGCCTGCTCTGCCGTTTCCATAACCCCTATTTCCATTTGAATCAAATGCGCCTACGTTATAAGGAAAGTATGGATTGAGAAGTTCGTCCGGCGGTCTATTAAAGGAATTTAGCTTGGCAGAAGAACGAGCTTTGTTTTTAGAGTTCTTTTTTTGCTTTTTAGAGGAGTTTTTTTTAGCTTTTTGTTTTCCTTTGTTACTGTAGCTTCCAGCATAGAGACTACCAGGAAAGGAGGATGGATATCCGTTCAACATCAGCTTACCTTTGCTACACCCACTTAAGATGCCAATGTGTCGTGTACCATCACGCATAACGGCACAGACCATCCGTCCGCCATGAGGTGCCACATTGGCTTCATTTACTGGATAAATGGGAAACATGATTTCACCTCTTTTGGTGTAAGATGCGTTGTGATTATAGTCTATTCTTATCGTGCCTACGGTGTATGGTCGAACACCCAGTAGGCGAATGAATATTTCTGAAAGGTTGTGCTGGCTTCCTCTGCGTATAAAACCTCTGGCAACGGGCATGCTATTGATAGATTCATAGATTTCAATCGAGCCGAAAAAAAAAGCATTCCATTGTGTGTATGCGGAGAATGAATGGTTATGGAGGGGGAAGAACGGCCATGTTAAAAGCAGAAATGATTAAAAAGGGAGTTATTGCATTTTTGGTATTAGGAACGGTGTTGGTACTGGCTGGCTGGCGTTACGGAACTCTTCAGACCAACGCAACTGATTCCCGTGAGGCAGAAGCGGCTTTACGCTCGTTATTAATCCTCTCGGATCAAACCCCGGGTACACTGGATAAGCTGGTTGTAAAATGGCAAGGCGATTGGATTCCTAATCATGGAGATCCGGCAGATATAGTGGCACAGATAGCTGAGCAACTGAATATCCCCACAGCAAGCAAACTCGTAGAAAATGGGCACACACTATATCGCTCTGTTCGTGATCGTGAGGATTTAAAAATTCGTTTAAATATGATGGAACGTCAAGCTGGACAATGGTATGTAGTCGTTCAACTGGAAAGTAGCGACACAGGACGTGAGCAGTTGATTCAGCTTCATAAGCTTTGTGCCGAGCAATTACATTCGATAGGGGTTCAAGCGCAGTGGAACACCTCCGTTCAGCGTTCGCTGCAAGCAAAGGAAAGCGAGGATCAACTGATGAAACGGACAGAAGCAAGCTTAGCAGGGGATATCTCCATGCAGGCTAAAGAAAGATACACAGATGCAACCACAGTAGCTGTATCTTATGAAGCTCCAGAACTGCCATTAATGGTGCAAAGCGGTGAGCATCAAGTCCAGATGCAGATGGCGGTACATGAAAATAGAGCGCAGCAGAATAAACGTATAACACTCGGTTTTCCGATTATCACAATTGAATACTGACTTATAAGGTAAATTTATGATTCATCGGATAGCTTATCCATGTAGAATATGTTAAAATGTCATCAAATCTTTAGTTCCATGTTTTTCGAAAATCAAGTATGATCTTGTATAAATATACACAATACTACATGCGGATTTCGAGGATTGTGGATTGCGGAATCTTGACATGGGAAGAATGAGGTACTTCATGGCTGACATACCTGTTAAAGAATCTCTTGTGACACAAGGTGCAGTTCTGTTTATTTTTGGTGCTACGGGCGATTTGGCTCGCCGCAAGTTATTTCCTGCTATCTACAGCTTGTACCGTGAAGGCAAGCTTGCTGAAGATTTTGCTGTTATTGGTGTAGCAAGACGTCCCCGCACAGAAGCAGCATTCCGTAATGACCTGTACGCTTCCATACAGGAGTTTAGTCGCTACAAAGCAGAAAATGATCAAGAATGGCAGGCATTTGCCGAGCATTTTGAATATAAATCGCTGGATATCAACAATGTTGATGGGTTTCATGAGCTCAGACAGCAGACGGAGGCTATAGAAGGTAAGTTTAACATACCGGGAAATCGGTTGTTTTATTTGGCCTTGGCGCCTGAATTATTCGGAAGTGTGTCGAAGAGCTTGAAAGAGGGCGGCATGTTGGACGGCAAGGGCTGGAATCGTCTAGTTATAGAGAAGCCTTTCGGTTACAACCTCGAGTCTGCACAAGAGTTAAACATCGAAATACGTGAAGTATTTGCCGAAGAAGAAATTTATCGGATTGATCACTATCTTGGTAAGGAAATGGTACAAAATATCGAGGTGATTCGCTTCGCTAACGCCTTTTTTGAACCACTATGGAATAACAAGCATATTGCCAATGTGCAAATTACGCTGAGTGAAACGGTAGGGGTGGAGGAACGCGGAGGTTACTATGATCATTCTGGCGCTTTGCGCGATATGGGACAGAACCATATGCTGCAAATGCTTACGATGATCGCGATGGAACCGCCTAGTCGTCTGTTACCAGAGGATATCCGTGATGAAAAGGTGAAAGTGTTGCGTTCACTACGACCTTTTGAATCGTCTGAGGATGTGAAGACCAACGTGGTACGTGGTCAATATACTGAAGGCAGTTACCGAGGTCAGCAGTTGCCAGGGTATCGTCAAGAAGACAAGGTTGATCCACAATCGAATACAGAGACTTATTTTGCTTCACGTGTGTTTGTAGATAATTTCCGTTGGGCTGGTGTACCGTTCTACATTCGTACAGGCAAACGTCTCCCTGTAAAAACTACGGAGATCGTTGTGGAATTTAAGAGCATGCCAACCAATGTATATCTCGGTCAAAAGCATAAGCTGGAACCAAACTTGCTCGTCATTCGGGTCAATCCAATGGAGGGCATTTACATTAAAATTAATGCCAAGAAACCCGGTTCGGAATCAGATATTGAGCCGCTGGCTATGGATTTTTGCCAAAGCTGTATGGTGGGGATCAACTCACCGGAGGCTTATGAACGGTTGCTGATGGATGCGATCGAGGGTGATTCGACGTACTTCACGCGGTGGGATGAGGTTGCTACAGCGTGGGGATTCGTTGATCGAATCGCCAAAGCATGGCAGCAGACCCCGGATACACTGGAAACCTATGCTGCAGGCTCATGGGGACCTGATGGTGCTCACAAGCTGTTAGAGCAGGATGGCTATAAGTGGTGGCCGGTTAGCGGTCAGGATGAAGATAATGTCATCTGGCGAGTAGGCGGCACTCAGTAATCCCGATTTGTCATGCATCCCCCTATGTCCTGTTTAGGATGTAAGGGGATGCTTTGCGTTCGGAGTATGCTATAATAGGCTTAGTCTCAGGTTTTCAGTTTGCAACTGATTATACGTTAAAGGCAGGCTAAAACATGTAAATAGATCGTATTTATCATGAATATGGTGACGGAGTATGCCGAATACTGGAGCTAACGGCAATGAGCCGATGAACTTATGAAAATAGGCGTGCATCATGGCCTTTTTATGAATAGCTTGAGCAGAAATGCAATGGATTTGATCATGAAGGGATATGTGAAATGAGTAAAACAACAGATATACTTCAACAGGAAGTCGACAAACGGCGTACGTTTGCGATTATTTCTCACCCGGATGCGGGTAAAACGACACTGACGGAAAAGTTGCTGCTGTTCGGGGGCGCTATTCGTCTTGCAGGTACAGTCAAAGCTCGTAAAGCCAGCAAGCATGCGACGAGTGACTGGATGGAGATTGAAAAACAGCGGGGGATTTCGGTAACATCCTCAGTGATGCAATTTGATTATAATGGGCATCGCGTTAATATTCTGGATACCCCGGGTCACCAGGACTTCAGTGAAGATACGTATCGCACATTAACAGCCGCAGATAGTGCGGTCATGCTGATTGACGTAGCAAAAGGTGTGGAAGCGCAAACGATCAAGCTGTTTCAGGTTTGTGCGAAGCGCGGAATACCGATTTTTACCTTCATTAATAAGCTGGACCGTGAAGGACGCAGTCCCTTTGATTTGATGGAGGAGCTGGAACAGGTGCTTGGTATCCGTTCGGTGCCTATGAACTGGCCGATTGGTACAGGACGTGATCTGTGCGGTGTTTATGACCGTGTCAAAAATCAGGTTGAGTTGTTTCAGGGAGATGACCATTCCACGATCAAAGTACAAAAAGTGGAAGGTTACAATGATCCGATTATTCGCGAGATGGCGGGCGAATATTTGCATGATCAATTATGCCAAGATTTAGAGTTGCTTGATGTCGCAGGTGACCCTTTTGATATGGAAAAAGTACAGCGTGGAGAATTAACGCCTATATTCTTTGGGAGTGCGATTAATAACTTTGGTGTGCAAACATTTTTAGAAAACTTCCTTCAGCTTGCTCCTAAGCCGGAACCGCGCCACAGTACAGTGGGGGAAATTGAGCCAACGAACGAGAAGTTTACCGGCTATGTATTTAAAATTCAGGCCAATATGAATCCGGCCCACCGTGACCGGATTGCATTTTTGCGTATCGTGTCTGGTAAGTTCCAACGCGGGATGAGTGTTAAGCATGTTCGGATGGGCAAGGAGATTAAGCTGTCCCAACCACAGCAGTTCTTGGCACAGGACCGTGATATTGTCGAAGAGGCATTTCCCGGGGATATTATTGGTTTGTTTGATCCGGGTATTTTCCGCATTGGCGATTCACTCAGTCAAGGCAACGAGGTTGTATTTGATGAACTGCCGACCTTCTCACCTGAGATTTTTGCCAAGGTTACTGTAAAAAATGCTTTGAAGCACAAGCAGTATCTGAAAGGTATCGACCAGTTGACCGAAGAAGGTATGATTCAGGTGTTCCGTACGGTAAGCTTTGATGATACGCTACTAGGTGTAGTTGGCCAACTGCAATTTGAAGTATTTGAATACCGCATGAAGGGTGAATATGGGGTAGATGTACAGCTTCAACGTATGCCGTTCCAATTTGCACGTTGGATTGTGGATGAGCAGATTGATCCGAGCAAGTTCCGTATCAACTCTACGCTGGTAAAAGATAAGAAAGGCAATTATGTAGCCTTGTTCGAAAATGAGTATGCCATGCGTACGGCTATAGAAAAAAATCCAACCGCTAAGTTTTTGGAAATGGCTCCATAAAATTTTATATGCAGAGCAATCTGATCTCAGTCATTTGATATATACCAAGAATAGTCCACTCGACATGAATGCGAGTGGACTATTCTTATTTTCGAATACGGGTAAAAATAATGAGCACAATTAAAGCATAACAAGAAGTTGAATAGCTAGGGTTAGGTTAAGGGCACGGGTTTGATTTTATCGATTTGTTCATGTGCCAAATGGACGAAATCCTGCTGCTGGTTTGGACTCATATGCTTCCATACGATTTCAAGAATGACACCTAATCCAGGCAAAGCGGCTTCCGGTCCATCCACTGACCCAATAATCATATCCGTAAGATCAGCCTCTGATTTGCCGTGAACTTTGTGAACAATCGCTTGTCGTAAATCCATTGTAATGGGCATGTGTACCTCCCGTATGTTGTAATAGTGATCGAATGTATTATGGCTTGGGCTGTGGCCCAGTATACATGGAGAAGCATTTGGAATAAGGATGTCAAAATTTATGTTTGTAGCATGATATGCTATACTATGACGGACAGTATGGTGAGCGGGAGGTAAAGAAGGAATGGCAAAAAAACAGTATGCGGTCATTGGCATGGGGCGCTTTGGTTCCAGTGTTGCCAGCGCGCTGAGTGAGATGGGGTTTGATGTACTTGCTATCGATTCGGACGAGCAGCGTACACAGGAAATGTCGAATATTGTGACGCATGCAGTGTCTGCCGATTCGACCGATGAGGAAGCACTGCGAGCACTGGGTATCCGTAATTTTGACGTAATTGTAGTCGCAATTGGTGAAGATATACAAGCCAGCATTCTAACGACATTGATCCTCAAGGACATGGGTGTGCCTGCTCTTGTGGTCAAAGCACAAAATGAACTGCACGGAAAAGTGCTGCAAAAAATAGGTGCGGATAAAGTGGTTTATCCTGAACGGGATATGGGACTGCGGGTAGCCCACCATTTAACGTCTCCTAATATTTTGGATTATATTGAGCTGTCCAAGGACTACAGTATTTTGGAAATGCGAGCCGCTGATTCCATGATCGGCAAAAATTTGAAGGAGCTAGACATACGGGCACGCTTCGGCTGCAATGTAATGGCGATCCGCAGAAACCAGGAGATGAACATTTCACCTTATGCCGAGGATCGTCTGGAAGCGGGTGATGTGCTGGTCATTGTGGGTCACAAGGACGATCTAACCAAGCTGGAGCTGGCTTTTGCAGCTTAGAGAGGTTTGATGTTCAAGTACAAGTGATGCATCATTTATTTTTAAAGAAACAGACCTAGAAACGGAAGGTTAAATCAATGGAAATCATTTCACCGAATAATGCACGTGTAAAAGAATGGTCGCAACTCCTCGAAAAAAAGCATCGCACACGGCAGCATAAATATATTGTCGAGGGTATTCATCTAGTGCAGGAAGCGCTGCGTTCGAACGCGGCTGTTGAAAGCGTCGCCTATGATTTGGACAAGGGGATTCCTGCCGAGCTGAATGGTCTGGATTCAGCCGATCAGCCGGTGGAATGGATTCCCGTGTCGGCGGCGGTCATTGCCAAATGCACTGATACCAAGACGCCGCAGTCTGTCTTTGCCATCGTGCGTAAGGAGGAGCGTAGCGCATTCGCAGCATTGCTGGAGCAACCAGATGCGCTGGTGATGGTGCTGGACGGTGTGCAGGACCCCGGCAATGTAGGCACTATCATTCGCAGTGCGGACGCTGCTGGAGCCGCAGGCGTTATATTGGGTCATGGTTGCGCCGACCTATATAATCCCAAAACGATCCGCTCCACGATGGGATCGTTGTTTCATCTGCCGGTGATCGAAGGCAGTCTGGAAGAGCTTTTGCCGCAGGCCAAAAGCAAAGGTGCCCGCTTGCTCAGCACCTCGCTCGATGCAAGCTTATCATGCTATACCATAGATTTGCGTGTATCCACTTGGCTCGTGATTGGCAACGAGGGCCAGGGTATTTCTGCTGCTACCGCAAGTATGGTGGATGAATCAGTATTCATTCCAATGCAGGGACAAGCGGAATCACTGAATGCAGCCATGGCCTCTACGGTGTTATTATTCGAGGCGATGAGACAGCGAAGCTAATACCTGAGTGTTTATTATTCACTGATTCGAGTTTTCATGTTTTTATAGTGAAAATGGACAGGGTATTTTATATATGATGTTGTAAGATAAACCTCTTCATAAGAATAACTTAATAGCTTAGCTAACTTGACAGTCCCGATAAATAAAATTATTTTTGGGGCTGTTTTTTAATTTTTAGACAGAAGGAGGACTAATGAGGAACAACATAATCAAACTGAATTCTCACAGATCATTGGGGTATCACAAGGAGCATTAATAGAAGCTTAGGTTTTTTCAGCGTACAAGTTGATGAGCTTGAGTCCAGATTAATCTCAGACGTAAAAACACCTACAAGGTTATCTCCATATCTTACGACATGGCTTGATTCTCTTGAAGATGTTTTGATGTGTCTCACGTTTTGGGATCAGCTACGTCGTTAAGCAACAGGGGCCTTCACAATTGTAATCATAGTTGGAAACTTAAGCTGCATAGCAGCCAGTGTTGCGTTTTGTTGGCTTCGTCTCTTGCAAATTGGGGGTATTGGTAGCCATATTCAATTTGACCTAACAAATTATTGTCTCTGATTTTAGTAGAAATATAACCTGCTGCATGAAGGCCATTTTTACATCTCCAGACCTTGTTATAATCGTCCGACAGCAGGCCCAATTCTTTGAGCTCACCGTTCAATCTGACGGAAAGAACAAGATGTCTTCCACGCTTTCATGCCACTGCTCGCCTTCCCGCAATCCATAGACTCCCAACCGAGAACATAAAAACCGAACCTTTTTTCCATCGAGCGACAATATAGGGTGTAAGCTGCTTACTTAGGAGGGCCCTCTGAATGCAAAGTGAATCTATGTACCACGTGCTCACAAAAATGATTGAAGGAGATCAGCAGGCGTTTCACACGTTGTATGATGCCACCTATAAGGATGTCTATCGGACCGTCTCTTTTCTGGTGGATCATCCGCAGGATCGCGAAGATATTATGAATGAGATCTACATGCAAATGTGGACCTCGCTTCCCAACTACGATCCGAATCGTCCTTTCCACTTCTGGCTGCACGGCTTGGTCATCCGACAAGTGCAAAGATTCCGGGTGAAAAGCTGGAGGAGATTCCGAATTTTCGAACGCATCCGTGTCTTTTCTCGGGAAGAGCGTCATTGGGATCAGACCACGGTGAGGACGGATGGGACAGACCCTGAAATATCGAAGGCCATGCACAAGCTGACCGATAAACAGCGAACGGTGATCATACTCCGCTTTTACCACGACTATAGGCTGGAGGAGATTGCGACATTACTCGATATTCCGCTGGGTACAGTTAAGTCCAGATATCATGCCGGCCTGCAGTCGCTTCGAAAACACTTGGGAAATCTCTCCTTGGAAAGGATGGAAAAGAACAATGCCTATTGAAAGCCAAATCAGCGAGTACCTGCACCAAGAAGCAGAGACCATGGAATGTCCCCCGGCTGTTTCCAAACGAGTCGAACAATCCTATTCTCAATACGTACAACGGCAAAGGAGCAAAAAAACGATGAAAAAACGATTGATCGGCGGCATCATCGCTGCAGTAATTATGATTCCAACCGCGGCATTCGCGGCCCCTCCCCTGATTGAAATGATTACGAGAACACCGATGACAGCCAAACAAGTCAAGATGGATGCGGTTGGCCAAGCAGCGCTTGAAAAGTTGTATCGCTCTTATCCGGAAACCAAGTCGTTTGAAATTATCGACGCCAGCCAGATTGGAGGAGACCCCACGAATACAAGTCAGGGGAAAGCCATTCAAACAAGCATCGTGCTACAGGAAAAGGGAGCTCACGGCAAAAAGGTCCGACTTGATTTGAACGGTATCACGGGTGAAATCGAACAAGTGAACCAAGAGAATTGGGAGCCTCAGGAGAAGCCGGTCATCTCCTTAACCGATCAAGAAATCAAATCGAAAGTAGATGACCTCATTAACAAACTGTACGGCAGCTCCAGTAAGTACGAATGTAACATGGAGCCGATGCAGACACCGGACCAAAAAACATTTATATTGAACTACACCGAAAAGGGATCAACAACGCCGTTTTATCAGGCATTCGTTCAAGGGAATACGATCAGCGTTTCTCTGATCGGAGGCGGCCCTGCTCCATCCGTGGAAGGCTTTTTCATGACTAACGGCAAGCCTGACTATACTGCAGATGCCTTTTTAAACGATGAAGAGCTCTTTTCTTTACTTCACATGAGTCCAGCAGACTTGAAAGAAGAATTGGCAAAGGGGGCATCTGTCGTCGAGATCGCAGCATCTAAAAAGATTTCCAAACAACAAGTCATGGACGTTATCGCAAGTACGCAGGCTAAAAAACAAATCCAAGCCGATCCGCATGGTGGAGCTACTGTTGACGATCGTACGCTGGAACTATTGAAACGGATTCTTGAACCCAAAGTATTGAAAGTGATTGAACACAAAACGGAAACGCCTTGGTAGGGAGAGCAATACAGAGTGTATGGTGTTTGATATAGTTAAGTAAAACGCGATAAACGAAACAAAGAAAGCTTCAGACTGATTCATCCGGTCTGAAGCTTTCTTTTCATTTGTCAGCTCACTATGATTTGTCTCACGTTATGGGGTCAGTCCCAACAGTACACATATCTGAACTTCGATTGAAACAGGCGAAACATGTATTCAAGTCAACAGAGTGGTCCATGTCTGATATTAGTGAAGAATTGCGATTAGAGAATCCATCGTCGTTTACAGGGTGGTTTGTGAACTGGGAGGGAATATCTCCGCAAAAATATAGAATTTTTAATAAGAGATAATAAGGACACTAAACTTGGTAAAGAAATTTTTTAAAAAGAGTTTATACTATAAGTCTTGCTATTCTTTGACTACAACTATAGCTTCCTTAAGCATGGCATTGTATCAAATGAATACCTTAAGCTTAACTTTTTGGTTTGAGATTGATTTTGTGAAAGTTAAGAAATGAGTGACATTAATAGGAGGAAGTTGTATCATTATAACAAAAATTGAGGGCTTTTAACATTCCTCAGCTCCGATTACAAGAAGATATTCTCCGGAACAACTTTGTGGATGTCAGGTGGTATGGGGGGAATCTTGCTCCATTACGTATCGCAGAGTTTAAATCTGAACTAATTGAAGGAAGAACTTTTATTGACACTAAACAAACAACTCGCGAACTGGACTGCATAAATATGTGAAGTTTTACAATTTCCATTGAAAGTACGATCCGTGATTTTGAGAGCATTCTTTCTGAGTTGAAGCTAGGTATATCACTGGCGGAACAACAAGGGGATACGACAAACAGAGGTGCAGTTTCTTTATCTAAATAAGTTTGAAGTGTAGATCACTTCAAGAGAGAAGTGCATCAAGTCAAAATTAAGAGGCATAAGCGCGGGACATCCCTATGGGGATTAGTAGAAATACGGAAAATGAGTCGGGTCATAGAACCCGACTCATTTTTTTATAAAGACACACGCTTCTGATGATCTGAATTCTTTATACCTTACAACAAAGTAATGTTTTTGTAAGCTTTGGCTGTTGTTCCTTAGGTAGAAGCTAATTAGTATGGAAAATAGCGAGCCGAGGAGAGAAGTGAGCAAAGTATGAACTATTCAAAGCATAAAATTAAAGAGGTATTTAAGTCGAAATTATGTTGTAATGAAACGTTAAAAAACTATAAAGAGATCATGATTACAGTAATAGTTATCGCCATTATAATTATCTTGTTAATCACTCTGGTGTTTGGCACCATGCATATCATTCGGGATTCAATTTACACCATGAGACCCTCCTAAGCTACAAATAAAAGGAATTCGGTTGTTGTTATTGCTTGGACGATCAAATAAAGGCATTATATATAGAAAATCATGTGGTTTAAAATTCAAGCACTAAGAAGGTAGAAAACACGATGCATAAAATATTAATCGTAGAGGATGACCCTCAAATTAGCTCCTTACTCCAATCCTATCTTGAGAAATATGGTTATCAAGGAGTTGTCGTTTCAAATTTTGATCAAGTCTTAGGTGTTTTCCAGAAGGTAAAGCCTGATTTGGTCATACTGGATGTGAATTTACCTCGGTTTGATGGATTTTATTGGTGCAGGCAAATTCGCACTCAATCTACTTGTCCCATCCTGTTTGTATCCGCGCGTGATGATAAAATGGATCAGGTCATTGCTTTGCAAAATGGAGCAGATGATTACATTACCAAACCGTTTCATCCGGAAGTACTGTTAGCCAAGGTAGAAAGCAATCTGCGACGTACCTATGGTTTATATGCAGTTGCCCAAAAATCACGCACCATAACAGTGTCAGGCTTAACTTTATATCCTGATACTATGAAGCTGGTGTTTCATGACAAGCAAGTAGAAATGAGCCATAAAGAAGCTGCACTGCTGGAGCTACTGATGACATATCCCAAGCAGGTTGTAGGGAGAGTTCATCTCTTAGAAGCGTTATGGGATGATTACCAATATGTAGGAGAAAATACACTGAACGTTTATGTTACCCGTGTCCGTAAAAAGCTGAGCGAACTGGGGTTGGAGGATATTATAGAAACGGTTAGAGGAGCTGGATACCGGCTGCACTTGACTGAGGAGGAAGAACAGTGAAGCTGTTTTGGCGTGATCATTTTTCCATGATCATTTTTAATATTATCCAACTTTTTCTTGTGTTGAGTATTTACTGGATGGATGGTTATCGTAACTTGTCGACCGCCTTGTATTCGGTCTTTTTTGGGTTTATCCTTTTGCTGGTCTATTTGCTATTTCGGTACGTCATGTATTCTGGTTTATATCGAATATTATCCACTGCTAACATTAGAGATTTAGATGAGCTTATTCAGATGAAGGTACTTAATCCGTTAGCCTCTTCTTTACAGCATTTGCTTTTGCAGTTCTACCAGTTGTACCAGTCTCAGATTCATCAATTGGAGCATCAGCAGCGTGATCACATCACATTCATTAACCAGTGGGTTCACCAGATGAAAACGCCCCTAGCTGTGATTCATTTAATTCTCAAAGGAAAAATAGATCCCGAGTCGGATCAGATTCACGATGAGATTGATCGAATGGGAAAAGGACTGGAAATGATTTTGTATATGTCACGATTGGAATCCTTTGAACCAGACTTTCATGTAGAGCCTGTTGTATTACGAAAGCTGGTTAGTGAAGTGATTTACGATAACAAAAGGTTATTGATTCGCAACGAAATTTATCCTTCCAATGAAGTGGACGAGCAGTTGAATGTGATTACCGATGCCAAATGGTTAAGATTTATCATTAATCAATTGGTGACTAATGCGATAAAGTATTCTTCAGGTTATGCCCACAGCCTGAAATTGATATCTGACGTAAGAGATCATGTGATTGTGTTGAAAGTACAGGATGAAGGGATTGGTATCCCTAATAAAGATATAGAGCGGGTATTTGAGGCTTATTACACAGGTGAAAATGGACGGAAGTATAGTGAACCTACGGGGATGGGGCTCTATTTGGTGGCAGAAATCTGCAAAAGGCTGAATCATGACATTCAACTCACATCGACGGTAGGTGAAGGAACGACGGTTGAGATTCTGTTTCCAATACACCCATAAGAAACCTTACAACACATTTAAGGTTTTTGTAATGTTAATCGATCGACGCTTTGTTCCGGATGGATTATGATCATGACATAGGAAAAAGAAAGGAATGAACGATGGAGATTGTACGAATGGATCAAGTCACCAAAATATACTATGGTAAGGTTCCACACCGAGCTCTCAACAATATCCATTTAACGATTCAACCAGGTGAGTTTGTTGGCATTATGGGTCCGTCTGGTAGTGGGAAGACAACATTATTAAATATGATTTCGACCATTGATATGCCGACTTCTGGCGAGGTTAGCATTAAAGGGGAAAATCCACATCTGCTCAAGAAGGATAAGCTGGCTTTATTTCGCCGCAAAGAACTGGGGCTTGTATTTCAAGATTATAATTTGTTGGAAACCCTCACTTTGGGAGAGAACATACTGTTTCCTCTGATGCTGAATAAAAAAGGGTTAAAGGAAATGGAGCACAAACTGGAAGAAGTAGCGAAAAAACTGGATATTACAGATGTTTTGGACAAACGGCCTTATGAGGTGTCAGGGGGACAAAAACAACGTGCAGCCATAGGCAGAGCTATGATTCACTCTCCTTCGCTCCTGCTTGCAGATGAACCAACCGGAAATCTCGATTCCAAGTCTTCGCGCTTTGTAATGGAAATGCTGAGCCTTGTCCACCGTGTAGACTATTCTACAATTGTGCTGGTAACACACGGCGCCTTGGAAGCCAGCTATTGCGACCGGGTAATTTTTATTAAAGATGGTGAGTTATATAATGAAATCCGTCGTAGTCATAGTCAGCAAATATTTTTTCAGGAAATCATAGATATGCTCTCCTTTTTGGGGGGAAGTAGACATGCACATGAGCTTTCGTCTGTTAGCGTGGAATAATCTCAAACGCAATGCGCGTGCTTACGTTCCTTATTATTTAAGCAGCTCCTTAATGATTACGATTTTTTTCGTATATGCGGTATTTATTTTTCACCCGGATGTCTCGAATGTAATCACAGCAGCTAATGTAAAAAAGGGATTACAGGTTGCGGATCTGTTGATTTTTGTATTTTCCTTTTTTTTCGTATTATACACAAACAATATCTTTGTTGCTGCACGTAAGAAAGAATTTGGTATACTCACCATTTTAGGCGCAAGTCATAGACAAATATATTTTTTAGTAGCTTTTGAAAATCTAATTATAGGCTTTTTATCATTGGTTACTGGCATGATTGGGGGATTTGTTTCCGCAAAGTTCTTTCTACTTTTGGGCTCCAGTGCCACAGGGCTGTATTTAACATTTTATTTTCCTTGGAAAGCACTGGCTTTCACCGTAGTTGGCTTTATGTTTTTGTTTACCTTGATCTCACTTGTATCTGTTTTCTTCATACGCCAATCTAAATTACAGCAGCTTTTTAGCAAGGTTCCTCAGCTCAAAAAAGAGCCTAAAGCTTCATGGAGCCTGTCCTTTCTTGCAATAGCGCTAATAGGAGCGGCTGTATATTTAATGAAGCTGGATTTTCCACCATATATTTATCTGGCACCGTATCGTTTGGGGACTCTATCCTTTTATATGTTGCACTATTCAGTTGGAGACACATTTAAATATACGATTGTAATGGGGTTTATTGGAATTTACTTACTATATGCCCAATCATGTGTATTATTCGTTCAATTGTTTAGAGCCAACAGGAAATGGTGTTGGAGTGGAACTCGTTTGTTATGGCTATCTGAAATCACATACAAAATGAGGAATAATGCCGGGCTGTTCACATTGGTTACCCTAATTTCTATCGTTTCCTTTCTAGGAGCAGCTTCAACTTTTGACTCCATGCAGCAGCAAAATAGATTTCTTAGGGAGCAGTCTTATTCATTTGCATTTTTTTCTGATGTTGTAAGTTCCATAGATCTTGAAGATGAGATTGATCAAAATCTTTATAAGGCCGGGGTGGATTATTCGAAAAGTGAAGTACTGATCTTTCCCTTTCGTGAACAGTTGGCACCTGTGATGAAACAATCCAACTATGAGCCTCTTGCTTCTAAATTAAAGAAACAAATACAGGTACCTACGCTTCGAGATGATCAAGGCTTTTTCATTTTTGATTCAAACGGGATGTCTTTAGAAGAACAGAAAACCTTTTTTGAAAAAAGGCTAACTTACAATCAAGGGAAATCCCGAATTACGGGTATCCAGATTGTGGATACTCAGAAGATAGACCATAGCATAAAGTTTGATGGAAACATCATTTCTGAACTAGGAAGGTTGCTTGTTGTCTCAGATCAAACTTACGAACATTTAGTTAAACAACAGTATTTCAATGTTCCATTGGCATACAAATCTGTTTATTATTTTGTGCCTAAATGGAAGAGTGGCCAAGTATCATTGGAAACTTCTGAGACCCAAGAAGAGGTGTGGTTGTATTCCCTGCTGGCCAACAAGGTGAATAAAGGATCGCTTAACTCTAGAGCAGTGGATTATCTGACATCGGAGATGGATCTGAATATTAGTAAATTTATTGGCGGATTTATCGCCATCATTATGTTGGCAAGCACAGTAAGCCTACTTTATTTCAGATTGTATGTAGATCTTAAACGGGATGAGGAAATATACCGGTCTTTATCCAAAATTGGACTAAGCTCAAGGGAAATGAGACGAGCTGCATCCAGACAAATTGCATTCCTATTTCTTCTGCCATTAGTTGTTTCATCCATAGGAATAGTGCTTTGTTTAGTTATGTCAGAACCATCTGTAGTACCCTTTCATCTTACGCTTATTCAAATTATGATTTGCTTTTGGGTAATTCAATTCTTTTCCTTTCTTATTGTACGTTTCCTGTACCTTCGTCAATTGGATTTAAAGATGCTGTAAAGAGCGATAAGCCACATGAAAAAAAGTTGCAGAAGGGTAGGGTTAGACTCCTCCTTTCTGGAATTTTCATCAAATACAAAATAAGGTCTCAATGGGCTGAGAGCCTTGACGAGTAGGTGCAGGGCGAATTTGTTCATCAGAAGATATTTAATTCATATAACAACGAATTAGTGAATTCTATTCAAGTCGATACCATATTTTAAAAGTGGGGATATCATGAAAAAAAGTTTGTTCATTTTATTGCTGCTCGCCTTGTCGGCCAGTTCTTTATCAGAGTCCTTTGTTCAAGCAGAGGAGGCGCAGCAGCAGGTTACCAAAGCGAGCGTGAAACTAACACTGAGCCAAGCCCAGCAATGGGCGCGGTCTAATAGCTTTAGCTTGAAGGAGGCCCAGCAAGCGATAGATCGTAACCGGATTAACCTAAAAAATGCTGGTAAGAATCTGGATTTTATTCCGGCAGGTACAGGCAACGGTGAAGAGGATGCGGCTAGTAGTTCAGCCTGGAAGGGGTATGCTTCATCGACGGTTTCTTATCTGGAATCCAAGAAGCAAATTGAACTTGCCCAAGATCAGACAGACTACGCTGCAATGAAAAACTATTACGATGTACTTTTGGCTGATAACAAAGTGAAGAGTAGTGAGGATGCACTTTCGCTCGCGTTATTAGAGGAAAAGGCTGCTGAAGCGAAGGCCAACCGTGGAAAAATTTCACCAGGTGACCAGAGCACGATTATTCAGAATCGTATAGAAGCACAAAAGAATGTAGACATTGCAAAGACTGCATTGCGAAAAGCGATGGATTCATTAAATACGCAAATGGGTCAACCTCAAGGTACGGTATATGAACTGGTTGATCGCCCTGTTTACCCCAAAATAGACAACACGAATTTGGATACGTTGGTGACGCGTGCAATCTCGGCGAGTTCTTCGGTGTGGAGACAGGAGGAAGCTGTCAAGCTGGCCAAGATGGAAGTTAAATATTACACCTGGAACTCAGGAACGGATGATTATGAAATTAAGCAGATTGATGTAGATTCAGCAGAAGGCGGACTGGAAAATACCAAGGATCAACTGGCAGAAACCTTGAAGAGTATGTACTTTAACTTACAGCAAAATGTTGAACAATACGAGCAAATGCAAAGTAATCTACAGAACGTCAATAAAGTATTGGACATTTCTCGTAAAAAAAAGGAACGTGGTTTTGCTACAGGTACGGAAGTCGCCACAAATCAATTAAAAGTGAAGCAAATCGAACGGAATATGGATGAACTGATTGTTCAAATGACGTTGCTGCAACATGCTTTGAACAAGCCGTGGAGCGTATAGGATTTAGAAAAAATACTTTTGAAGGGGATATAACATTGTCAGAAATAGAAAAGAAAGATGCATTGCAGGTAGTAAGAAAGAAAAGAAGGCTGAAAAGAATTATAGGCATTTTTGTCCTGATCATTATAGCGGGGATTGGCGGTACTGTTTATATGAACAGGAGTAAGGAAAAGCCTGTGGAGGGTCCTGCAAACCAGATCGTACAGGTACAGAAAACAAACATGACCGAGTCGCTTAAAGTCACTGGAACCGTTCAGGCTTCCAAGGAAGTAAACATTAATTTTACAAATGTCGAGGGTGCCAAGCTCGTCGCTGTCAATGTCAAAGCAGGAGATAGCGTCAAAGCAGGTCAGGTTCTAGCACGATTAGATGATTCGGATGCCAGGCTGCAAATTAAGGATGCCGAATCGAATGTGGCGATTGCAAGAGCCAAACTGGAGGAAGCCAAGCGCGGACCCAAAACGAATGATATAGAGTTGCAGAAAGCTAATGTCTTAAAGGCACAGATGGCGATTAAAACAGCCAAGAACACGATGGAATTAGAGGAAGCCGCTGCTCAAAAGGAGTCGGCCAAGGTGACTTTGGATAAGGCTCAGAAGGATTATGATGACCAGGCTTATCTGGTTCAGAATGATGCGGCAGCAGAAAGTGACCTGGCAACAGCCAAGCAAAATCTGGATAAGGCAAAATTGGATATGAGCAATGTGGAGCTGCAGTACAAGAAGGCACAGACCAAGCAAACTGAGGCGATCGAAGAGGCGGAAATGGGCTATAAAACAGCTTTAATACAATTAAAGGCTGCACAGTCCCCGCCCGAAGCTTCCAACATCCAATCCGCACAGGCTTCTTTATTGCAGGCTGAAACGGCATTAGAGCAGAAGAAAAGTGTCCTGAGTAAATTACAGGTTACGGCGCCGTGGGACGGGATCATTTTGAAGGTCAACGGCGATGTGGGTACCAGTCCTACTGCACCTTTTATTGTAATGAATAATTCAAACACAGGGGCTATGAAGGTTCTTGCCAAGGTTAATGAAAGTGATATTGCTAAATTGAAGACTGGACTTCAGGCGACAATGCACTCGAATTCATTTCCGGACAAACAATTTAAAGGCGAAGTCCTCTTTGTTTCTCCAGAGCCGGTTACCGAATCCAATGTGACTACATACAAAATCGAATTGTCTTTGGATAGCCAAAAGATAAGGCTGCAACCAGGGATGAATATGGATGTATCCCTTCTGTTAGCTGAACACAAAAATGCGTTATCTGTGCCGCTGTTTGCACTGAGATCTGAAGGCGGTGTGGATGGAGTATATGTGGCGAAGAACGCGGCGAATCCGGTGGATTATGAGTTTAGACCAGTGAAACTGGGTGTCTATACAGCAGATCAGGCGGAAATCAAGTCTGGTGTCAAGGACGGTGAGACCATTGTGATCCCACCTCAGGGTGGTAGTGCTGGTTCGAATGGCAGTCCAGAGGGTCAAGACCCTGATGGGGGGCAGGCACAATGAGTGAAACTCAATCCCATAAAGCTGTAATCGAAATTAAAGAACTGAAAAAAATGTATGAGGTAGGCGGACAGAAGATTCAGGCTCTGCGCAGTGTTAATTTATCTATTAGCGAAGGGGAGTTTGTTGCTATCATGGGGCCATCTGGTTCGGGCAAGTCTACCATGATGAATGTCATTGGCTGCCTGGATCATCCCGATACCGGAGAGTACTACCTGGATGAGTACTCCATATTGGATGCTAGAGAGAACGAGCTTTCGGAGATTAGAAACCAGAAGCTGGGTTTTGTATTTCAGAAATTCTATCTACTTCCCCGAACTACAGCATTAGCCAATGTAGAGCTGCCTATGATGTATGCAGGTGTACCTGCCAAGGAGCGTCGGGAAAGAGCCGTAGAGGCACTACGCAGCGTTGGCCTTGCAGAACGGATGTACAACAAGCCTAACGAGCTATCTGGTGGTCAGCAGCAACGTGTTTCCATTGCTCGGGCATTGGTGAATAATCCTGTTATTCTGCTGGCGGATGAGCCTACGGGAGCACTGGATACGAAGACGAGTATCGAAATTATGGAATTATTTCAAGGCTTGAATGAGCTGGGAAAAACCATCGTCTTGGTCACGCATGAGCTGGAGATTGCTGAATATGCCAAACGGTTGATCAGCTTTCGGGATGGTAATATTGAACGTGATGAGCCTATTGCAAATAGACGAATTTCATCAAGGAAGGTAAGCCTATGAATGTAATGGAAACCATCCGTGTATCCATGAATAGCTTAATCACTAACAAGCTACGCTCAATTTTAACGATACTCGGTATTATTATCGGGGTGGCAGCAGTTATTGCCATTATGGCGATCGGAAACGGATCTACAGCCCGCATAAAGGCGGAAATTAATAAATTAGGAAATAACGTATTGATGGTTGCGCCGGCTATGACAATGGTCGATGGTGAAATAGATTATGACCACACACCATCATTTACTTGGGCTGATGTCGAGGCGTTGGAACAAAAGAAGTCTATAGATGCATTAATGCCGAATATAACGAGCAATTCAAAAGCTACGTGGGGGCGATATAACTATAACGCCACTATTGTAGGAACTTCCGCTTCATTCTATAAGGTCAAAAAGTTTTCCTTTGCCGAGGGTAGAACATTTACCAACGATGAGATGGACAAACGCATGAATGTCGCCATACTTGAAAGCCAAGCGGTTCAACGTCTTTTTGGTGGAGATAGCCAAAATGTATTGGGACGGACGTTTCAAATTAAGCAGATCCCTTTCAAGGTAGTCGGAGTATTGGATACTCAGCCAGTTACGAACTTAAGCTACAGTAGTAATGAACAAATTTACATCCCTGCTACAACCATGATGAACCGTCTGGGTGAGAAGAATATTACCGGATTGGACGTGTCTGCCAAGTCACCAGCCTTGATGGATCAGGCTCGCTTAGACATCTTGGAAAGCTTGCGTGTGACACACCAGCTAAAACCTTCGGAACCAGATCAATTTCAAATTATGAGTCTGTCAGAGGCAGCAGGTGCAGCTTCTGGTGTAGATAGTATTATGACCAGCCTATTGGGTGGGGTAGCCGCGATATCCCTCGTGGTAGGGGGAATCGGAATTATGAATATTATGATGGTCTCAGTTATAGAGCGTACAAAAGAAATCGGTATTCGGAAAGCCATTGGTGCCAAGCCGAGAGATATTATGATTCAATTCCTGTCTGAAGCGATCATTTTTGGTCTGTTAGGAGGCACAATCGGAGTTGTTACAGGTATAGGAGCTTCCAAAATACTTGAGGCGGCTGCGCATATGACCATTGAATTTACAATCTCGCCTATCATATATTCGTTTCTTAGCTCTGCGGGCACAGGCATCCTATTCGGAGTATATCCGGCTTATAAAGCAGCAAGTTTGAGGCCAATAGATGCATTGAGATACGAATAATTGAATTGGCACATGGTCGCAACATAAAACGTGAACTGCTTCTAGATTTTGGAGGAACATATACTATGGAAAAAAGCTATGTGCAAAATAGAACCAGAGCTCATCGGATGAAGAGGAAGAGAAGAAGACTACTGTTTATTATTATCATTTGTATTGTTCTAATTATTTTAAAACTCTTTGACATTTTCAGTAGTAAACCACAACCAGTCAAAACGATTGAATTTGCAGAAAAAATAGAATCCGTATCAACCGACAAATTAAATAACGAATCCAAAGGGAGCGAATTCCCTGTAAAAAATGTTTCGGGTGTTGAGGATGCTGCATTTGTTGAAAAGTACTTAAATCAGCAAATCCAAGGTCAAAAGCCCGATGGGATAGACGGTAAAAAGGTTGTCTATTTATCTTTTGATGATGGGCCATCAGTAACCGTGACGCCTAAGATTTTAGATGTTCTTAAAGAACAAAATGTAAAAGCGACGTTTTTTGTGGTCGGAAAAGCAGTCGAAGAAAATGAAGGTACTAAACATTTAACCAAAAGAATAGTTAAAGAAGGGCATGCTATCGGAAATCATACCTACTCACATGATTATGGTTATTTATATCCTAATCAGACTGTGAATTCGAGCATTTTTATGAGCGATATTGAAAAAACAAATCAAATTTTAAAGCAAATTTTGGGACAGGATTTTTCCACAAGAGTGATTCGATTTCCAGGTGGCCATGTGACGTGGCAGAGAAAGGATCCCAAAGGCATGGAAGAGTTAGATAAATTTTTACATGATAAGGATTATCATCAGATTGACTGGAATGTGTTGCCTAAAGATGCGGAAGGTACATCTAAGAATGCCGTGGAATTAATACACGAATTTATGAAGAGCATTGGGACTAGAGAAAAAGCAGTGGTACTCATGCATGACACTTACGGGAAGGAAGAAACAGCTAAAGCCTTGCCTGAAATCATAACATATTTAAAAAAGCAGGGATATGAATTTAAGACTATAAAGTAGCTAGTGTATTTAAGTCAAGGGGAACACCGTAACCCATCGAAACAGAAAGGATTAGCAATAATATGGACATTAAAGATCTGGAAGATCTATATTTATCTCATAAATCAGAACTCCTTGGCTATCTTTTGAGAATAGTGCATAACAAACAGGATGCCGAAGATTTGTTGCATGAATGCTTTATTCGGTTTATAAGAGCTTCCCCTGATTTGCCCGAAGATCGTATTCGATTTTATCTTTTGAGAATTGCTAAAAATTTAGCCATAGATATAATAAGAAAGCGAAAAAAGATGGAGGAATATTTCTTGCGTAAGGAGCACGTCTACTATCACTGGGATACCCTCGATTTTGAAATTCAGGATGAGGTCGATCGAATTCTTTTGATGGCAAGTAATACCGAGCAAAGGACGGTACTTAAATTGCGTGTAGTCCAAGGATACTCCATAAAAGAAACGGCTAGAATTTTAAATAAGAGTGAAAATTCAGTGAAATCTTCGCTTCACAGAGCTTCCAAACGTATTAAATTGAGATATATTTCCTGACCACAATGGAGTGCTTGCTTTTTATAACAAGAAGTAAGACAAACAGTCCCGATGAGAAATCTCGATTGCGGGGCTGTTTGTACGTTGTACATAGTAGTTGAAATGATGAAAAAGGCGGTAAGTAATCACGGTTATTTTCTTATGCCAATCAGCAAGACATCAGCTTCAAAATCATGCATCCCAATGATCGTGATTTGCTCTTGCACAGAGATTGAAACTGTGCCAAAACGACGATTCTCCAGGTCAATGACCGTGAAGTCGTATTCACTCAAATCCACGTTTAGCTTCATCACCGTGTTGATTGGAACGTAGATGGCGACCTTGGTGTAATCGGTGCTTACAGCCGCACGAATTTCTTCCGTATTTTTCAGCACTATGTTCCAAGGCTGCATATCTGTAATTCCATATATCCCGAAGAGCCATTTGGCCAATCCATAATCCCATGCCCCTTCAAACTTAAGTGCAGACTGCCAATCATATGGACTGTCGAATCCCTCCCCAGTTACCCCGAACCTTTTGCCTTTTCGATGCCAGCTCCAAATACCGTGGGCTCCATAGGTTATGCCCGCAGACGCCCCGGACAGAAGACTTTGCCAGGCTGCCTTACGAACATCGGCGCGGCTGAAGCGGCCATAGACTTTTCGACTGTAGCCCATTTGTTCATAACAGGGCTCCGAGTTGAGCACCGGTCGGGTGACAGGCTTATTACAGAAATCCAGTGCGAGTGTATACGCCGTTGGTTGAAATTGTGAATTATGTCCTGACTGGTACATGTAAAAATCCAAATGGGGATCATCAATAAATTCCTCTGGCAGTGCCGCTAATCTTCCTTGAATATGCAGGGTAGTCAGACACTGCGGGCTGTGCTGTTTTATGGTATGGAGAGCAAGTCGGTAATATTGGTTGGCACGCTCGGAAGGGAAATCAGTGTCACCACTTATAATATAAATAGGGTAGAATTTGGAGAACCGATCGGCAATGTAACGTACATAAGGTTCCACTGCCCCAAGTGGCATTTTTTTCTCCTCACGAAGCTTGGCAGCCCAGGTATCCGGGATATAATTACACCATAGTAGAACCAGTGCAGGAACAAAGCCTCTGTTCACAGCCATTTCGATCATCGTCTCGGCTCTGGTAAAGTATTCTTCGTTCAGCATATAAAAATTGTAGCTGCCATCCTCGGCATATGCAAAAGGCTCATAGTTCAAATCGCTGTCACTTGCATCCCATTGGCGCAGCAAATTGATTTGCAAGACATTGAAGCCCTGACTTTTCCGGTAATCCAGATAATAGGCCCATTCCTCCAGCGTAATGTTGGTAAATGCGCTCCAAACCGTATCCGCCAAATAAAAAAAGGGGTTCCCCTCATTCATGAAATATCGTTTGTTCTCAGCGATACTCAGTTGAATCAAAAGCTTCCTCTCCTAACGATTGTAATGGCAGAAGCGGCGACCATGTATCCGTCCGCCGCTTCTGCTTTTTTTCTATTATAGAATAACAGGACTTGCTGTAGCTTCACTTGCTTGCTTGTCCAGTTGCTCCTGCGCTTCGTGTTCCTTTTTTAGAGCCTGCTTATCCAGCGCTCTAAAGAACGGGTAGTAGATTAGCATACTGATCGGAATGAGTACCAATTGTGCGGCGGCTAGTTTCCAACTGCCCTCAATGAAGCCCAGAGCAAAGATAGGGGTGCCGAAAGGCGGGTAAATTCCGATGGGTGCAGGCAACAAGCCGATGTTGGTGGCAATATAGCCGAGTACCGCACAAATGATGGGAGCAACGATAAACGGAATGGCTAGCAACGGGTTCAATACCATTGGAATTCCGAAGATCAGCGGCTCGTGAATGGAGAAAAAGGTACCCGGAAGACCAAGCTTGCCGATCGTGCGAAGCTGCTTGCTCTTGGCCAGGAAAACCAATAGCAGAGCAAATCCAAGCATCGGTGCATAGTTGCAGTAGATGGACCAGAAGGCCAGACCGATCGTGTTCGGAAGTGGAGCGCCTGCCTGGAAAGCGTCAAGGTTGGCTAGATCCAGACTCATCCAGATGGGTTTAACGATAGCGAGTATAACAATTGCACCGTGAATTCCGAACATCCACAAAGCCTGCATAATGATTAGCGCGATAATTAAAGCGCCGAGTGATCCGCCCAACCCTTCCAGTGGTATTTGGAGATAAGTGTAGATAAAATCGTGAACTGTACCAAATGGAGTCTGCATGAACAAACCAGCAACGATAACAAACACTAGGGCTACTAAGACAGCTGGGATCAAGCCTGAGAAGGTTTTGACAACGGTAGGCGGGACCCCGTCAGGCATTTTAATCGTCCAATTGCGGTCAACAATCCAAATATACAACCGTGCAGCAATCAACCCGACGATCATGGCAACGAACAATCCCTGCGCGCCGAGCCATTGAAGTGGCAAGGCACGAACTTTATCAAAGGTTTGGATCGGTGTAACGATAAGAAAAGAGAGAAGAGCGGTTGCCGCTGGCACAAGGGGGTCCTTGTCAAAAGCTTGCGCCAGTCTGTAGGCGATAAAAAATACCGCATACAGTGCAATGATGCCAGTGGTCATTGTCGATGCCAACCCGATTATAGCCTTTACGGGTGCAATAAGATTCTGGTAAGGCTCCCAAGCAAGTGCAGAGAAGAGGGTTGCAAATGCTCCGATAATCAGAAAAGGAAGGGTGGACATCAGCCCGTTGGAAATTGCGCTCATGTAACGGTTTTGCTGAATTGTACCCGCTACTTTTTGAAGCTTATAAGAGAATTTTTGTTGGTTAGCCATATTTATTCAACTCCTACTATAGACTTTCATCCGCCTATATAATGACTTAGAGAACGCTTTCATTTGGTGAAACACCATGCAGAACATCATATATCGTTGCCCGATTTGACCAACCTTCTTGTTCGGTCTGGTGATGAGCATCTGACTCTGAGCTTTACAGCTTAAGCGCGTCTCCTAGCACTTTTTCGCCGTTCATCATTCCATAGTCTACTATATTGATAACACTTACCTTAATGCCTTTAGGTTCATATTTTGCCTTGAAATCATCCTGCAGGTAGCCGACCTGTGGTCCAATTAGCAGTACATCTGTCTTGTCAGCATATTCTTTAAACGAACTTTCGGAAGTAGCCCTAATTTCAACCTCAAGGTTTTGTGCTTGTGCCGCCTTTTGCATTTTCTGTACCAACATACTTGTAGACATTCCTGCAGCACATACGAGTGTAATTTGTTTCATCCGTTGTTCCCTCCATTGGAAGTGTGATTTGTGATATCTTCATAGCGATTCAATCTGTTGTAAAGCTCAATCATATGTCCCGCCAGATCTTTAGTTGTGATGGCTGACATAAGGTGATCTTGAGCATGTACCATAAGCAGTGTGACTTCGTGGGCGGTTCCGCCAGCTTCCTGTTGAATCAGTCTCGTTTGTGATTTATGAGCTTTAACCAACTCGGCTTTGCTTTCTTCAAGCCGCTCTGCCGCCAACTGGGTGTTACCCTTTTGAGCAAGAGCGATTGCTTCCATCGCTTTACTCTTGGCAACACCTGAGTTGGTGATAATTCCCATAATGATTTCTTGATACTCCTCCATCTCGTTCACCTCATGCTTTTTTCTCTTTAACTTACAGTTTCAGTGTATAGGTTTACTGCCAAGATCTAAACCCAAGTCTTTTCCGCCAGTAGCGGAAATTCATTCATTGCTGTTACTCTTCCAATTTAAAAAGCTCCGAAGCAGCACCTGTTCTGTGACTATCAGCTGGATGCACTGCGGAGCTTGGTTCAATACAGCTTATATTTAACAATAATCCTGGAGAATTCCTCGTACGTTTCGCAATTTAACATCTGCTGGACGATATCCGAATTGTCGACCAGTTCCATGAGATGGTTATACATTTTAGCGGGTGGCTCTTTACCGTTTCTTTCAATGCTGAGGAGACAGATGAACTGCACCGGTTTGTCGCCCCATTCGATAGGCTGTTGAAGGGTGCAGACCGCCCATACGGTTTGATTGCTTTGCGGAATGATAGGGTGAGGAATGGCTACCAGATTTCCGTAAGCCGTGGGTGCAGCCTGTTCTCGTTCCAGGACAAGTCCAATAAAACCTTCGGCAGAGCGGATCAGCCCTTCAGCATATATTTTTTGGCCCAGAAATGAGATGACCTCTTCCTTGGTGGTAAAATTTTGTCTCAGAAATACGAGTTCCTTCCGGATGTAGTGAAAATCAAACTCGGCTTCACCAGCCAGCAAACTTTCAATTTTATCCATATCGCTGCCGCCAAGAAGAGTCTGCACGACCACGACTGGAACCGATAATGGCAGCTGAATGGGAATGGTGCTCACCACGAAATCAATGTCATGGAGGGGAAACTGCTGAAGCTTGTAATATTCCGTTGTACCCGCCACTTCAAGCGAGCTGCCAAAAGTGCTTTGCAGTTTGTACTTGAGCAGCCGGGCGCTTCCGACTCCTGAAGTGCAGACGACCAGACAGCGTTTTGGCCGGGTGTTCATACGCTGTCGTTCGATGGCTGCCCCGATATGAATGGCGAGATAGCCCATCTCTGCTTCCGGGATGGCAATATTCAGCTTGCTCTCGATCAGCTTGGCACCAATAACTCCCGCTTGAAAAGCCAGAGGGTAGTTGCTCTTGACATGATCCAGCATGGGGTTTCGGATGTTCATTCCATACTTTACCCGGTTCAGCGCTGGCTTCAGATGAAGGTAGATGCCTATGAGCAGTTCTGTATCACAGCTGATGTTCAGATTCAAATCCCTGTCGATCTCGGCGAGCATTTCCTTGCCCAGTTCAAAGAGGTTCCAGTCCAGCAGCTTCTCGGGTCCCATGTCCTCTATTTGGTGTCCTTCAATTCCGACAAACCACTTGTTTCCGGCAAGATGCATGGCAATGTAGGCGATTTCATCTTCGGGAAAAGACAACTGCAATTCCTTTTCGATCAGCTCGACAATATGCTCGGCAGCCCGAAATTCATCGGTGCCCCGCAGATCTCCTATTTCCGCCGAGAGCATAGCTACCTGGTTTCCGTCACGGATGCGCTTGCAGGCGATCGCAATATGAATGGACAAATTGCTGAAGGCGATATCGGAGAGTGTTACTTCATATTTCTGAGTCTGTTCCAGAACGATTCCACAAATCAGCGTCATTTCGCGCGGGGTGACGATGCGTAGCGCTGCATGAAGTGTTCCGCCTTGTTCTTCGGAACGGCTCACAATAAACTCGGACAAGCAAAACCGAAGCTGGACTTCATCACCTTTCAGTTTGATTCCGTAATTTGGCCGTTTATCAATGGTGATTCCGTAGCTTTGTAGGGTTTGTTTAACCTCTTTGAAATCATTCTGCACCGTAGACTTGCTTATATATAGCTCATCTGCGAGGTCTTCCAGCTTCACATAATGATCAGCGAGCAGGAGACGCTTGATTAAATACAATTGCCGATAGCCGGGAGAACCTGGATCATCGGGCTCGCCGGACAGGAACAGCTGCTGCAGCAGCGCACGAAAGCTACGATGATCCGTAATTTTTAGTTCATATCCCCTTGAACGAACAGGTTCAATTGCTGCCCCGTGCTTGGATAGAAATTCATCTAGTTCCCGGATATCGCTGCGAATGGTACGTGAAGTAACTTGAATCAATTTGGCCAGATAATCACTTTTGACGGGAGCATCGGCAGCCAGCAAGTACTGAAGAATTGAAACCATGCGTGCATTCAATCAAGGTTTCCCCCTTTCTGTAAAGCGGAATACATGCAGTGTACATAAAAAACCTCCGATTATCCAAGTGTAACACCTGTAAAATAATCGGAAGCTTGTAGTAAGAGCTCAAAAGTAAATGAGGAAGATTCATCAACAATTAGCGGAAGAAGATGGTGTAAGCGGTTGTTCTGAACGTATTACCATTTGCACTGCATTCTGCCAACCTGCATAAAGCCGCTGGCGGCTGACCTCATCCATACTAGGGGTGTAGTGCTCATACAGATTCTGATCAGAGGTATTTCCCGTGATGATGCCTTTAGGATCTGACCAGTATCCGACACCGAGACCGCCCAGATACACAGAACCCATTGCAGACAGCTCAGCACAGGTAGAGCGGGTAACATGGGTACCCAGAATATCTGCCTGAAACTGCATGAGCCAGCTGTTAGATGAGCCCCCGCCATCCGTACGTAAACTAGTAAGGGGCACACCGGATTGTTCACGTATAAATTGAACCGCATCTCTCACTTGATACCCGATGCTCTCTAGCGCTGCGCGTACAATATGTGCTTTGCCGTTTCCACGGGTCATACCTACAATTGCAGCACGTGCAGAGGGATTCCAGTAGGGAGCACCTAAACCGACAAAAGCAGGGACCAGATATACGCCCTCATTGTCCTGCAATTCGGTGATCATGGATTGCATTTCCTCAAATGAAGAGAATAATCCTAAATTATCCCGTGTCCATTTTATACTGTCTCCGGTCGTACGTATAACAGCTTCCAATGCATAAGATACCTTTCCTGAAGCCCCCCAGGCAATCGTTGTAACCAAGCCTTCACCGCCCTGTACGGGTTGCGAACCAATATTCATAAGTACAGATGTTCCAGTCCCATATGTCGCTTTGGCATCGCCAGTATCGAAGCAACGATGCCCGTACAGTGCACCCTGTGAATCTCCGATTATCCCTGATATCGCTACTTGTTCGTCCCATAATTCCACTTCCTGTGTATAGCCATACAAGGCATCGGATGCTTTTACCTCAGGGAGCAGGGAGGAAGGAACACCGAATATACTGCACAACTCCATATCCCAAGCCAGAGTATGAATGTTAAAAAGGGAAGTCCGGCTGGCGTTACTGTAATCGGTTGCATGTATTTGACCGCCCGTAAGCTTCCATAGCAGCCAGCTGTCAATAGTCCCTGCAAGTAGTTTACCTTCAGCAAGCAATTGGGGGGCATGAGGTACATGTTCCAAAATCCAATTGAACTTGACGGCAGAGAAATAAGGATCGAGCATTAGACCTGTCTTGGAGCGTATAATATCTTCATAGCCAGTATTCTTCAACCGTGTGCAGACCTCTGCCGTTCGCTGGCATTGCCATACAATGGCATTATAGATAGGCAAGCCAGTAGAACGGTCCCAGATCAGAGCCGTTTCTCGCTGATTCGTAATGGTTACTGCGGCCAGCGAGGAAGGAGAAAGCCCTGCTTTCTCCAGTACGCCTTTCGCAGCAATAAGTACATTATGATATATCTCAAGCGGGTCGTGTTCAACCCAGCCCGGCTGTGGGTAATATTGTTTGTGCTCCAAAGAATAACGGGTAATCACTTCGCCTTGCTGATTAACCAGCAGTGTTTTGGTTCCGGAAGTGCTTTGATCGATCGCCAGAATATAGGTCTCGGTATTCATTACAGCTACAGCTCCTTACTTGTTCATCAATTCGAGCACAATCTTGCTGATATTCTCAGAGGTAAGTCCATAATGTTCAAAGACTTCAGCTGTTTTGCCAGCAATCGCTGGCTCATCCGGTATGCCCAGCATTTTCATAGGAACCGGTTGATGTTGAACCACCACTTCTGCTACAGCGGCACCCAAGCCTCCGAATACACTATGCTCCTCTACGGTGACAATACCTCCCGTTTCCCGGGCTGCGGCGATGATCGCTTCCTCATCAAGTGGCTTGATGGTGTGCATATTGAGAACACGAGCTTTAATACCCATCTGCCCCAGCAACTCAGCCGCATCCAGAATGATACGGACGGTCTCACCAGCGCCAATCAGGGTAATATCTGATCCTTCTTGTAGGGTAACAGCTTTCCCAATCTCAAACGGATAATCATCGGACGGATAGACATCCTCAACAGCATTACGTCCGATCCTTACATATGCGCCTCCTTCATGCTGAACCAGCGCTTCGGTCATTTTCTTGGTTTCATGACGATCGGCGGGGAGTAAGACCATCAAACCAGGAATCGCTCGCGCCACAGCAATATCCTGGACAGAGTGATGGGACATCCCTAGTGCACCGTAGCTAACACCACCGCTTATCCCAATCAGCTTTACATTGGTTCCGGAATAGGCTACATCTACCTTGATCTGCTCAATACTACGCATGCTCAGGAAGCAGGCAGGAGAGGTGACGAACGGCTTTTTACCGCTGTGTGCGAGTCCAGCAGACATACCGACGATATTTTGCTCGGCAATGCCTACCTCCACAAATTGTTCTGGATAGGCATCGGCAAAGGGAGCCATAGCAGCAGAGCCGCGAGAATCACTAGCCAACACCATAATATCCCGATCCTCTTTGGCAAGGCTAAGCAGCGTTTCACAGATGACCTGACGATTTGGGATTTTGTTCATTGTTTATCTCACCTGTCCTTCCCCAGATAATTCGTCTATTTCTTGTGTCAGTTCCGCCAGTGCGCGTTCAAGTTCATCATCACTTGGAATACGGTGATGCCAGCCTGGAACACCCTCGGCAAAGGATACACCTTTTCCCTTGATCGTGTTTGCCAGCACCAACGTTGGTTTGCCTTCAATTTCAGGGACATTACGGAATGTATGGATCAGTTCCTCCATGCTGTTGCCGTCAATGGAGATCACGTTCCAGCCGAAGGCGGCCCACTTTTCCTCCAGGGGTTCAAGTCCCATAACCTCCTCGGTTGTACCGCTAATTTGCAGGCCGTTGCGGTCAATAATACCGACAAGATTATCCAGTTTGTAATGGGCACCTGCCATAGCAGCTTCCCAATTGGAGCCTTCCGCTTGCTCTCCGTCACCCATGAGACAGAATACACGGTAGGATCGCCCGTCACGCTTGGCAGCCAGTGCTATACCGACTGAGATGGGGAGGCCATGGCCCAATGCGCCTGTATTCATTTCAATACCGGGAACTTTATTGTTCGGATGCCCAATCAGACGGGTTCCGAACTGGCTATAGGTTTCCAGTTCTTCTTTAGGGAAGAAACCAAGGTCTGCCAGAATACACCATAAAGACTCGACGGAATGTCCCTTGCTGGCAATAAAGCGGTCACGTTCCTCCCATTTAGGATTAGTGATATCAATATTCATGATTTCGTAGTATAGGGCGGTGAGTATATCCGTATTGCTCAGCGAGCCTCCTGTATGCCCTGTTTTGGCACGATGAATAATGGTGAGCAGGTCCTTACGGATTTGTGCGGCTTTGATTTTCAAGTCTAGGATTTCCATAGTGCCCTCCTGAAATAATATAGTTAAACCAGAATACCCGACTTGGTGACAGCGAGATCGGAACCACGCAACCAGCGTTGAATTTCCTGTTCGGTAGGATCTACCGGATCTGCCGTGACACCTGGAAGGTAATTGCAGGCCTCGTACAGAGCCGGGATGACATTAGCATGAATGCCAACAGAGTGATGGACGTAAGGACCTTTGACGAGCTTTTCTTCCCATAACGGCCAGTCGTTGACCTCTACCCAGACATACGAGCCGCGGGTATAAGGTCCCTCAATTCCTTTAGCTTTGCCGAGGAAAATGGAATAATCTCCATGATCACCATCAAAACGGGCGATGGTCATGCCGCCGCCTTTGATTTGTCCTTCATGTGTGCCTGGTGCGTGATCATCGAACAGGAAGTGCTTGCGTAGTTTGGGTTTGTTCTCAATAGACATGGATACTGGAAAGTTCCCGCAGTGGAAAAGAAGCTCTCCATTGTCATTCTCAGGATGACGTACCGTAATATCAGCGAAAAAAGTGGGGAGTTCGTTCATCGCAGCCGCTTGTACCATAACCGAAGTAATTGCTCCGTGAATATCGGTTTCGCAGGTGACCGGAATTTGTTCATCTGTCAAAATGGCATTGGCCAGACAAGGCATAATTCCCATAGCTTCCTGGAGGGAGGACCAGCATTGGATCGCGATGGCTGTACTTCCCGTTTCGATAGCGTAGGATTTCATGGCTACTTTAAGTGCAGCAATGCGTCTGATATCTTCTTCGGTGACTTCACTGTAGTCCAGCTTCTCTTTGATATAATCAATCGCTTCTGAAAGTTCAGCACTGCTCCCGGCTGCAATTTTCTTTGAACGCAGCTGAATATCTACTAGCGTAATTGGATGAATCTCAATACCGAATCGCTCCAACAGCTCCCCTTCATTGCAGATCATAGTCCAAAAGGAAGCAGGACGAGGACCTATCTGGAGAATTCGTAAACTTTTGAACTGTCGTACTACATTGGCAGCCGAGATAAAATTGTTAAAGCCTCGTTCAAATACCGGATCGGCTACACGACTGTTTGTGATATAGGTAAAAGGGACATTAAAGCGACGAAGCACCTTTCCGCTAGCGAACAATCCACACTGGGTGTCCCGTAATCTCATGCCGTCGGCCAACGGAGCCTCATCACGTGGACCCCACAATAGAACCGGCTTGCCAAGTGCCTTGCCCACACGGGCAACCGTATCCTCGGTACCAAAATTACAGTGGGGGAAGAAAACGGCGTCCACTTCCTCTTCCTTGAAACGTTTGATAATCAAGTCCGCATTAATATGGTCGTCATACAGCAAACCTTCCTCATTAAGCCCTTCCAAATCCACGATATCAATGTTCATTCCGAAGCTCTCGATTTGTTGGCGAATGGCAACTTTGTAGCGGAATGCATCTTCAGCACTGAAGGTGAATCGTCGAGTAGGCGCATAACCCAGTTTCAGCTTTTTCATGAATAACTCTCCTTGTACTAGAAGTAACAAATTAAAATTTCACTAAACAAAACTAAATTGTAGTGGATAAATTATATAAATTTTTATTTTCAAAGTCATCGTATCACCTCTGTAAACCGCTGTCAATTAGCTTGTTTATAAAAAATTAGTTGTTTAGTTTAGTTATTTTGCGAAAATAAACTAAAAATTCGTATTTTGTTTAGAGTGAATAGCGTATGTATCATATCTATTAAATTTGACAGGCTCCTAAATCTTTGTTAGAGTTTCAATCAAATATGAATAACCTTTTCATGGGATGTTACCGTTAGGGCATAACCTGAATCGGCTTGTTTACACCGCAAGTGTAACCAGGCTGGTTTGGGTTTTTTTATTATTCATCTCCCTTTCTGTACACCCTTTTATCACACATTTGGAAGGAGAACGTTTATGTCCAGTTATATTTTTCCTAAAGACTTTTTATGGGGCGGTGCTCTTGCAGCCAACCAGGCCGAGGGGGCTTATTTGGAAGACGGTAAAGGATTGAGCCTGGTGGATCTGCTGCCTACCGGAGAGAAGAGAAGAAGCATAATGAAAGGGAATGATCCTTCGTTAACCCCACTTGAAAGCGAATTCTATCCTTCCCATGAAGCCATTGACTTCTATCACCAATATCGCGAGGATATTGCACTATTTGCAGAAATGGGTTTCAAAGCACTGCGTGTTTCCATTGCCTGGGCTCGTATTTTTCCAACTGGAGAAGACGCTACTCCCAATGAAGCGGGGCTGCAATTTTACGATGATTTGTTCGATGAGTTGCATAAACACGGCATTCAGCCGGTTGTAACCCTCGCTCATTTTGACGTGCCGGTAGCTCTGATCGAGAAATACGGAAGCTGGCGCAACCGGAAACTGGTTGGTCTGTTTGAAACCTATGCCAAAACCGTATTCACTCGTTACAAGGATAAAGTGAAATACTGGATGACGTTTAATGAAATCAACATGCTGCTCCACTTGCCGTTTCTCGGTGCCGGGCTTGTATTCCAAGAAGGTGAAAACGTTAAACAAATTCAGTACCAGGCTGCGCATCATCAGCTTGTTGCAAGCGCGCTGGCTGTAAAAGCATGTCACGAGATCATTCCAGATGCGAAAATTGGCTGTATGCTTGCTGCTGGAAGCTTCTATCCGTATACATGTAATCCCGAAGATGTGTATCAGGGGATGGAAAAAGACCGCGAGTCCTACTTCTTCATTGATGTACAGTCACGCGGCGAATATCCTGGTTATGCCAAACGCTTCTTCAAGGATCATGGACTAAACATCGAGATGGAATCCGGCGACGCAGCCATTTTGAAAGACCATACCGTCGACTACATCGGATTTAGCTATTATTCGAGCCGGACAACCAGCACAGACCCGGAAGTTGTCAAAAATATGACCAGTGGTAATGTATTCGGTTCCGTGGCTAATCCATATTTGGACAAATCCGAATGGGGCTGGACGATCGATCCAAAAGGATTCCGCATTACAGCCAACCAATTGCATGACCGTTACCAAAAGCCTCTTTTCGTAGTGGAAAATGGCTTTGGTGCCAATGACGTGGTTTCACCTGAAGGAGAAGTGAATGACGATTACCGAATCGACTATCTCAAGCGACATATTGCTGAAATGGGCGAGGCTCTTCAAGACGGCGTCGAAATTATCGGTTACACCAGCTGGGGACCTATTGATATTGTCAGCGCATCCTCTGGAGAAATGAAAAAACGCTATGGTTACATTTATGTAGACCGTGACAATGAAGGCAACGGTACGTTGAAACGTATTAAAAAGAAAAGCTTTGACTGGTATAAAAACGTAATTCATTCCGATGGTGAAAATCTCGGCGAATAGTCGTACGACAAGAAAATAGGATCGGACGTCCTGAATCAACGGGAATTTCCGATCCTCGTTTCTCAATTGAAAGCGTTGACAATCGTTCCTTTTCGGGCTATACTTGACGCAATTCCATCATTTTTAGGATTGTTACTGCAGAGCAGGCAAAACCTAAGCCACGAATAAGCGGATTTTACAGTCTTGTTTATTTGGCGTGCTTCGGTTTTTTTTGTTTGCAATAAAGTGGATGGAGCATGAGTGGCTCTTGCTGGCATATGGAACGGGGGATCGAGATGAATATAGCAAAGGTCATCAACAACAATGTAATTAGTGTTTACCAGACAGACGGTACTGAACTCGTAGTCATGGGTCGGGGGATTGCTTTTAAGAAAAAGCCTGGAGACACAGTAGATGAAACCAGAATTCAGAAGGTATTTGCGCTGAAAAACAAGCAGACATCCGATAACTTCAAAATGCTGCTGCGTGAGGTACCGCTGGATTTGATTGTGATTGTGGAGGAAGTCATTAATGACGCCAAGCATAATCTGAACAGAAAGCTGAACGAAAATATTTATGTTTCTCTGACCGACCATATCAATTTCGCTATTGAAAGGTACCGGGAAGGACTAGAAATCAAAAACGCGTTATTGTGGGAAATCAAGCAGCTGTACAGAGAAGAATTCGCGATTGGTCTAAGAACGCTGGAACAAATTAAACAAAAGCTCGGTATTGAACTGCCTGTGGATGAAGCGGCTTATATTGCCCTTCACATTGTGAATGCTGAAATGAATGAGGAAGTCATTACAACCATGAGCATTACGAAGTTTATCCAGCAAATTATCAATATCGCAAAGTACCACTTTAAGGTTGATTTTGACGAGGATTCTCTGAGCTATTTCCGCTTTATTACGCATCTGAAATTTTTCGCCCAGCGTGTATTTAAGGGAAATCACTATGAAAATAACTATGATCATTTATATGACTTGATTAAGGAAAAGCACAAGGATGCAGCCGCTTGTACGGAGAAAATCGGAACTTTTGTAAAGAAAGAATACAATCATGAATTGACGAACGAAGAAAAGTTGTATTTGACTGTACACATTGAACGAGTGGTGAACAGATAAGCTAAACTTTTTATTCGAAAAGAATCAAAATAAATGTTTAAATGTTTTTGTTGACAAATATGGTATATTAAATGTATTATGTGAGTAACAGGAATTTAATAAGTTTTAACTGGGATTGTTACTGGTTATGCAGGCAAAACCTAAGTCATGAAAAATCGCGGGACTCAAGTGCCCACCATTTTTCAAGGCTTAGGTTTTTTGTGTGCCTAAATATGTAAAAAGCCCCTTAGAACATGGAGGTGTCCATCATGAGTTATGAAAAACTGGCTAAAGAAATTGTGCACCTGGTAGGCGGGGAAAAAAATGTAGTATCGCTCGTACACTGCGCCACGCGCCTGCGTTTTGTGCTAAAAGATGAGGCGAAAGCAGATAAGGCAAAGCTGGAGAAAACCGATGGAATTATTACGGTCAAGCAGAGCGGTGGCCAGTTCCAGGTTGTGGTCGGCAACAAAGTACCAGAAGTATACAATGCCATCGGCCAAGTATCCAACATTTTGAATGAAACTGGAAAAGAAGAGAACTCAACTAAAGGCAAAAAAGGATTTGGCGCTGTCATTGACGTAATTTCCAGCATTTTCGCACCATTGCTTGGAGTTATGGCGGGGTCCGGTATTTTGAAAGGTCTGCTGCTGATTGCGAGCAACCTCGGCTGGTTGGTTCCGAAAGACACTACTTATATGATTTTGTATGCTGCGGCTGACAGCTTGTTTTATTTCCTGCCGCTCTTGTTAGCGGTTACAACGGCACGGAAATTCGGAGGTAATATCTTCGTTGCTTTGACCATTGCCGGAGGGCTGCTTTACCCGACGATTGTCACGCTGAAAACAGAAGGTACAGCAACAGACTTTTTCGGTATTCCTATTGTGATGATGAGTTATTCATCAACCGTTATCCCGATTATTTTAGCCGTTATCGTCATGAGTAAGCTGGAAAAATGGTGCAATCGACTGATCCATGAGAGCGTCAAAAACTTTATTACACCTTTGATTCTACTTGTAATTATGCTTCCTCTGACTCTGATGGTCTTTGGTCCAGTTGGGGTGTATGTGGGCAATGCAATCGCTACCGCGCTCGTTGCTGCGTTCAGCTTTAGTCCGCTGCTGGCTGGAGCAATTCTTGGTGCTTGCTGGCAGTTGCTCGTTATTTTCGGTGTTCACTGGGGTCTTGTACCTGTATTTATTAATAACATTGCTGTTAACGGCAGAGACGGTATTAAGCCTGCTGCTTCGGCCTCCATCTTTGCTCAAACCGGTGCAGCGTTTGGTGTCATGCTGAAAACGAAAAATAAAAAGCTGAAAACGCTGGCAGGTTCTGCTACACTTACCGCTTTGTTCGGTATTACAGAGCCAGCGGTCTATGGGGTTACGCTGCCACTGAAGCGCCCGTTTATTGCTGGTGTTATCGGCGGTGCTGTCGGTGGTGCCATTATCGGCCAAGCGGGGACGCAAGCATTTGCCTCCGGCGCACCTGGGTTGCTGACTTTGCCGATCTTTTACGGCCCTGGCGGACAAGGCTTCCCAGGATTGATTCTAGGAATTACTGTTTCATTCTTGGTTTCGGCTATCTTGACTTATATTTTAGGCTTCGAAGATCCAGTTGAAGAGGAAGAAACCGCTGACAACTCGGCTAAAGAATCGACTTCTACAGTTATCGTTTCTAACGAAGAGGTGCTAAGCCCGATTGAAGGAACGGTGGTCGCTCTGTCGGAGGTTCCCGATCCTGCGTTTGCTTCGGAAGCTATGGGTAAAGGTATCGCCATCCAGCCGACAACAGGCAGAGTCGTAGCTCCGTTCGACGGAACTATTACTGTAGCGTTCAAGAAAAAGCATGCGCTGGCAGTAGTTTCGCATCAGGGCGCAGAAGTTCTAATTCACGTCGGAGTAGATACGGTTAAGCTGGACGGCAAACATTTTACTTCCTATATTAAAGAAGGCGATCAAGTAAAAGCGGGAGATCTGCTACTCGAATTTGATGTTGAGCAAATCAAGGCAGAGGGTTATCCTACGATTACGCCGGTTATCATCACAAATTCTTCTGAATATACGGAAATTCTCCCAATCTCTCAAGGGCAGATAGCTGAGCAGGCACCGCTGTTGAAACTATCTAGTGCTCCAAATGTGCAAGAAGATATCGCCTGAATTTCTTAAAGACCAAGCTCTGACGATCCACTTTTTTGGGTCCTCAGAGCTTTTTTGTCGTCCTTTCAGGTAGCAGATAAGTCGATTTGTAATTGACAATATGTCAATTAAATTAGCTTGTACGGTTGTAAAAACTAATCTATAATTTCTTGTAAATATGAAAAAAATTTTCTGAAAACATTAACTGAATATGAATTGATGGATCAGGGGGAAATGCAAGGAATGTTAGAGAAGTGGGCAGAGGCAGTAAATGGCGTCATTTGGAGCAATCCTGTGGTATATGTCTGTTTGAGCGTGGGGCTATTATTTTCAATTATGACTCGATTTCTGCAAATCAGACATTTCAAAGAGATGATTCGCCTTGTATTTAAAGGGAAAAGTTCTGAGGCAGGTGTATCCTCATTTCAGGCCTTTACGATGGCGTTATCAGGACGTGTAGGAACGGGGAATATTGCGGGGATTGCACTGGCAGTCGGTATGGGGGGACCCGGGGCAATATTTTGGATGTGGGTCATGGCTTTTATCGGATCGGCCACTGCGTTTGTTGAATCTACACTGGCTCAGATCTATAAGGTAAAGCGTGATGGTCAGTATCGAGGCGGCCCGGCCTTTTATATTGAAAAAGGGACAGGCTTAAAATGGTTTGCGGTTATTTTCGCAGTTGTAGCGTTGGTCGCTATGTGTTTACTGTTGCCGGGAACTCAATCGAATTCGATTGCGGTAGCTTTTCATAATTCGTTTGGTATGGATATGAAGGTTTCCGGGATAGTAGTTGTCGTGTTGCTGGCGCTTATCATATTTGGTGGTGTAAAAAGAATTGCCAATGTGGCACAGGTAGTCATACCCTTCATGGCACTTGGCTACATCCTTGTCTCTTTCTATATTATGATGACGAACATTACTGCGCTTCCCGATGTATTTGCCCTTATTTTTCGCAGTGCCTTCGGTATCGATTCAGTGTTCGGTGGTATAGCAGGGACAGCCATTGCCTGGGGGGTAAAACGAGGCATTTATTCGAATGAAGCGGGACAAGGTTCTGGTGCGCATCCGGCAGCAGCCGCAGAAGTGTCCCATCCAGCAAAACAGGGGCTGGTTCAAGCCTTTTCCGTGTATGTAGATACTTTTTTAGTCTGTACGTCCACGGCTTTCATGGTCTTGTTTACAGGGATGTACAATGTGAAGGGACCAGGTGGGGGTTATATTGTGCAGCATCTCCCGGGTGTTGAAGAAGGAACACAATATACACAGGCTGCTATTGAATCGGTATTCCCGGGTTTCGGATCAAGTCTCTTGTCCATAACCTTGTTCTTTTTCGCATTTACCACCATTATTGCGTATTATTACATCGCTGAAACCAATATGGCCTACCTGGTTGCCGACCGTAAAGCCAAATGGCCTATGTTCCTGTTAAAGTTGGTTATTCTGGGTTCGACCTTTTATGGAACGGTCGTCAAGAAATCTGCGTTGGCGTGGACACTAGGGGATATGGGGGTCGGTATTATGATGTGGGTGAATCTGATTGCTATGATCCTCTTGGCCAAGCCTGCGCTTCTCGTGCTTAAGGATTACGAGCGGCAACGGCGCCAAGGGCTAGACCCGGTATTTGACCCGAAGCAGGCGGGAATTTCAAATGCAGATTATTGGTCACAGGCATATCAGCATCCTTCAGATGAGACGAAGATTACGGTTGAACCGGGTAAGCTTCAAGCCTAAATAAGATAGATTACTACCTTTAAAGGTGGCTCCTCGTGGGGTCATCTTTTTTCATTATCTTGCTTTTACATTCCCAAAGGGGTACATATGTTCACTGTTTAGTTTATAATTTAGATATGAGGCAGGGGACATTGCACAAGAGAGGGGATTAACATGAGCACATCCGATTTATCCATTACAGACGAGAAGTGGAGAGCTATTGTAGAAAATGACAAGTCTTATGACGGGGTATTTTTGTATGCTGTGAAGACAACGAAAATATTTTGTCGCCCCTCCTGCAAATCCCGACCTCCTAAAAGAGAGAACATCCGTTTATTTACATCAGCAGAGCAGGCTTTGGCTGAGCATTTTCGTCCGTGTAAAAGATGTAAACCGACAGGACAACGATTGCCTGATCACGACTGGATCGCAGGAGTTGCAGAATACGTAGATTCGAACTATATGAAGGACTTAACATTGCACGTCCTGGCAGAGATAAGTCATGGAAGCCCGTATCATTTACATCGTACCTTCAAGCGAATCATGCATGTCACTCCGATGGAATATATACAGCGTACTAGGTTGAAACAAGCGAAGAAGCTGCTTATTTGCTCACATCAATCTGTTGCGGAAGTGGGGGAGAACGTAGGTCTGTCCAATATCCCTTACTTTATTACGTTGTTTAAAAAGAATACAGGTTACACCCCGTTGCAGTATCGCCAACTCGAATCCAAAGCAACTCAAAAAGGAGGTACATAGCATGGTACATCAAATGAATAAAACGATCTATTGGTCATTATTGACGCATGAGGATTGGAATTTATATATTGCAGCTACATCGGAAGGATTATGTTATGTCGGTTCGCTTAATCAGCCTATAGAGGAATTGATGGCATGGGCAGGAAGTCGATTTCCCGGCAGTCCTTTAGTTGAAGAGGATATCGTTTTACAGCTTTATGCCAAGGAGTTGATTGAATATTTCCAAGGGGAGCGCACACATTTTACATTCCCTTTTGACTTTCATGGAACTGCATTTCAAATGGCTGTATGGAACGCGCTGTGTAATATTCCGTATGGGGAGACACAATCCTATTCAGACATTGCCAACGCTATTCAAAAGCCGAACTCTGTTCGTGCGGTAGGTTCTGCCATCGGTGCTAATCCGATTTTGGTCACCATCCCTTGTCACCGGGTCATTGGTAAGAATGGGGCTTTGACCGGGTATCGTGGGGGGCTGGACATGAAGGTGAAGCTTTTGCAGCTTGAAAAAAATCGCACACACAAATCAATATAGTAGTGAGGTTAGGTATGAAAAATGAGTATTACAAATCTCCCAAGACTCTTTTGAATAAAGGAACCGGCTTCTTGTCAGGGTATACACACTCGTTGAACCCGTATACCGGCTGTACCTTTGGTTGCTCGTATTGTTATGTACGCCAATTGCCAGTCTCTACGTTTCGGAAGGAAGCTTGGGGAACATGGGTTGATATTAAAAAAGAAGCGGCAGATATTCTTCGCAAGGAACTTCGCAGGGCCAAATCCAAAGGTAAAGTCACAATTTTTATGTCGTCAAGCACAGATCCTTATCAGCCGGCCGAGTACAAAGAAGAGGTGACCCGATCTCTGCTGGAAGTGATGGTGGAAGATCCGCCAGATTTTCTCTTTGTACAGACGCGTAGTCCGCTTGTACGACGAGATGTTGATTTATTGCTCCAATTGAAGGAACGTGTACGTGTGAGTATCACGGTAGAAACAGACCGCGAGGATATACGCAAACATTTCACTCCGGAAGCTCCTCCCATCCAGGCTCGTCTCCAAACGCTGCAACTTTTAAAAGAGGCAGGTGTACCGACGCAAGCTACTATTGCTCCGATGCTGCCAAGCAGTGAGCATTTTGCAGACAAGCTTGTGCCTCTGGTCAATCGTGTCTGTATTGATGATTATTTTATGGGAGACGGCAGCGGGGGAAGGCGGACGCGCAGCTTGAACATTGGTGCGCTGTACGAGTCATTGGGGCTGGAAGAATGGTATCACCCTGCTGCGTATAAGGCGGTTTATGAGCGTTTTCTTCATGTTTTTCCCGAAGAACAGCTCTATGTGAGCAAAGAAGGCTTTGAGCCCTGATATGAAAGCAGCCTATGCAATTAAAATGAAGAGTGTACCATACAAGGGGAGCGGGAGAACAAATGGAAACGGTCATGACCAAAAAATTTGACTATGGAGAAAAGGAAATCAACTACCTGAAAACGGTAGATACCGTACTTGGTGCCGCTATAACGCAAATGGGCAAGGTAGAACGCGTAATCATTCCCGACCTGTTTGCGGCGCTTGTTCATGCGATTGTGGGGCAGCTTATTTCCGCCAAGGCGGTTCAGACCATATGGACAAGGATGCAGGAGAAATTAGGCGCGATCACTCCACAAAATATAGCCGTTCAGACGGCTCAGGAAATTCAAAGCTGTGGCATAACCATGAAAAAAGCAGCATGTATCCTGAATATAGCCCAAACGATCGAGCAGGGATTGTTGGATTTACAGGAATTATATGAGCTTTCCGATACACAGGTGATCCAAAAATTATCCTCGCTACAAGGGATAGGCCCTTGGACAGCTGAAATGATGTTGATTAATTGCATGGAACGTCCGGACGTCGTCAGTTGGGGCGATATGGCTATTCGGCGGGGAATGATGAAGCTGTACCATTTAGATACACTGAACAAGCAGCAATTTGAGGAGTATCGCCGAGTGTATTCGCCTTATGGTTCAGTGGCCTCTATTTATTTGTGGAGCATTTCATTTCGTTAACAAACAGGGAGTGGAAAATATGGAGAAGACCATCAGAGAACAGATATTGTCACATGTGGATACAGATTTTCAGAAATTTACGGCTGCATTGCTGCCAACGATTAATAATGTGCTGGGTGTACGTCTGCCAGTACTGCGTAAGCTGGCTCAAAATATTGCCAAGGGAGATTGGCGCCTCTATCTGGAGACCGCTGAAAGCGAACACTTTGAAGAAGTGATGCTGCAAGGTATGGTGATTGGTTCTGTTAAAACAGATATTGAGGAAGTTTTGAGTTATACCGCCAAGTTCGTTCCTAAAATTGATAATTGGTCCGTATGTGACAGTTTCTGTGCCGGATTGAAAATTACGAAGCAACATAAAGAAAGAGTATGGGATTTTATTCTGCCCTACCTGTTTTCTAAGAAAGAATATGAAATCCGGTTTGGGGTGGTTATGCTTCTGAATTTTTTTATTGAGGAACAGTATATTAACCGGGTGCTTACTTTGCTAGATCAGACCCATCGGGAAGATTATTATGTACAAATGGCGGTAGCATGGGCGATATCTATCTGTTATATTAAGCTGCCAGAGGTAACGATGGCGTATTTAAGTCATAATACATTAGACGATTTTACTTTCAATAAAGCTCTACAAAAAATCACAGAATCATACCGGGTGGATCAGGCCACAAAAACAACCATTCGTAGTATGAAGCGAAAAAGAAAATAGGATGGGTCCCCACCTGTAAGTGTTATACTGAAAAAACATACGTATATAAGACCAACAGGAGGGGAGTCTGTGAATTCGATCCCGCTGGGAGTGCTTGTTGTAGATGATGAAACTAGGCAGCGTCGTGGGTTGGCTGCCATGATCCGGGATTTACGTCCAGAATACGAGGTATGGGAAGCCAAGAACGGGAAAGATGCTTTGACCATTTCATTATCCCAGACGATCCAGATCGTTTTTACAGATATTCAAATGCCGATTATGAATGGGATTGAATATCTACAACAATTGAGAATATCGGGTCAGCATGAGACCAAAGTTATTTTAGTGACAGTCTACCAGGAATTTAGCTATGCACAGCAGGCGGTACGGTACGGAGCGAATGATTATTTGGTGAAACCGGTGCAATCACAGCAGCTTATTGAAGTGATTCAACAGATGGAGAAAATCATTGTAGAAGAGCAGGGAGCACTCGGTGAAAATCGAACAGCGTTGAATCAGATCGAGCAAAGCATGCCTGCCTTTGTGGAGCATTTGTTTAGCAGATGCGTGACAGACAAGTTGCAGTCGAACGAGAAAAGCTTATTAAAGAGTCACTTTGGATGGCAGGGGGTAGGAGAAGTCCTCGCGTTGGGGACATCTGCATCCCGCCCCGAGGATATATATGCGTGGGATTCTAAGCTACGAAACGCGGTTGTTGAAATATTGCGACCGTGGGCATCTTCTGTCGTGTTCCCACTTGAAGTCCATAAAGACCATATGATCGCCGTGGTGAATTGGAGAGACAGGACTGAAGGCAAGGAGGCCAAAGGTGCACTTCAAGCTGGTCTGAAAAAGGTGGAGCAGCAAGCTATCTCCATTTGGTTTGCTTGGGGTCAGCCTTTTGATTTTGATGAAATGCAAATAAGCCCATCTCACGAAAGGGCTGTTCGCCTGATCTCCATGCGTTTTTATACACCTCATATCAGATGTTTGAACCTTGTCGCTTCAGATGATGACCAGCCGGTACAGGAATTGAGCACTCATGAACAAATAGCCTTTCTAAAATTCGTTGAAAGCGCTATCTCCAATGGAAAGCCCGATCAGCTATTGGAATGGGTACAACATTTCATTGGGCGAATGACGCAAGGGTACCCTCCACCTGATGCGCTTAAAGCTAAATTAATACACCTTCTCCTAGTTAGTTTACCACGGTTAAATATAGGGTGGAGTGAAGAAGTCTACTCACGTTACTCGGAACAGTTGAACCGAGCTGTCGAAGAGGCCACATGTATTCAGAATCTTGAGGATCGTATTACAGCATGGTTAAAAGAGCTGATTCTTGAGCTTGACGGCAGCTCTAAAGGTGAACCTATCATGAAAAAATGCAAGGAATTTCTGGATACACATCTACATGAAGACCTAAGTCTGGAGATTGTGGCCCGGCGCTTTCACTATAATGCGTCCTATTTTAGCATTCTGTTCAAAAACTATTTTGGGCTCTCGTTCACGGAGTATATGGTGAAGCTCAGAATGCAAAAGGCTCAGCACTTACTGCTGCATACAGACGCCAAGGTCGCAGAAATTAGTAGACAGGTTGGTTATAAAGATATCAAATACTTCTTTAAAGTGTTCAAAAAAAACGTAAAGCACACACCTGAAGAATTTCGCAGAAAATTCAATTAATCGTTAGGTGAAAGGAAGGTACAATGCGCCAAGTCAAATATATATATCAAAAATTTTTGGACAGTAGCTTTCGTACGAAGTTGATGCTGTCCTATTTTTTGTTGTCTGGTTTTATCGTTTTGATCCTGGGCTTTGTCTACTTCGAAACTAGTGCGCGGAATATTACTGCAAACGTAACAGATAGTGTTACAAGTGTACTTCGAAGTAATAACCAGCTGCTGGATAACAAGCTGACAGCTATTCAAAAAACCGTAGATATGATTCCAATTGATCATGACCTTCTACAGACCATTACAGACGTGGATACTACGGATTCTTCATCGCTTTTACGAACTGATCGCAGTATTACGAAAATTTTGTACAGATACTTTGGCAATATGGAGGAAGTATACGCTTCTCAGATTATGACGCAAAAGTATGCATACGGAAGTACAGAGCGGATGTATATTCCCGTTCTGCCATTCTATTCTTCTTCCTTGGCGACAACTGCGGTGCAAGCAGAGGGGGCTACCAAGTGGATTCCTGCCTATTCGTATGCCGACACCTTTCATCAGCAGGATTTAAAACAAGGTTCCTATGATTTTAGTTCTTTATTTGCTGTGGTTAAGCAGCTTCATTTGACTGCATTAGATGATGCTGGAACCTTTCATACGCTTCCTGAAGGCAAGGAAAAGCCTATACTTATATTGAATTTCCGGCCTGATTTGCTAAAGGTTGGTTTTGAAGATTATGCAGCCCGCAGCGGATTTGCACATCTATCCTACGGTATGATTCACGATAACAATGGGATAGTCATGAGTTCAGATCGACAGCAACAAGCGGGGGAGCCGGTGGCAGGTTGGCTGAAGAAGGCCATTACTTCGGAACAAGGGACGAAAATGGTAAACGTTAAGGGTCAAAGCATATTACTGGTTTACGAAGCGATGAAGACGACGGGCTGGGTATCGTATATAGCCATTCCCATGGAAGATGTACTGGGACATCTGTCAACGATTCGTACCTACACCTTGTTTTTTTTAGGCTTTATGATGCTCATTGCTGTTATCCTTGCTTATTTGCTGTCTGTATACATCAGTAAGCCCATTACAGATATGAAACAGGCGATGAAGGTAATGGAGAAGGGACATTTTGATATTCGAATTCCTGAACGTGGCTATGATGAATTGGGGGACCTGGTGATCCGATTTAATCAAATGAATGAGAAAATTAAAGATTTGATCGAAGAAAATTACAAATCACGTCTGCGAGCTAAAGAGTCGGAGTTAATGGCACTTAATTTACAGCTTAATCCCCATTTTTTGTATAACACCTTAACGACAATGTATTGGATCGCACTAGAGCATAAACAACAGGAACTGGGCCAATTGATCATTAGTCTGGCGGAAATGCTGCAAATTACGACTCGAAACAAAAATGATACATGGAGCCTGGAAACCGATCTGAATTGGCTGGAAAAATACATTTACATTATGCAAAATCGCTTTGAGAACAAGTTCACGGTGGAATATGATATTGATCCCATTTTGCTTCAGATGGAGGTTCCCAAACTCTTCTTGCAGCCTTTTGTGGAGAATTCAATTATTCACGGTTTCGCCGAAATGGAATCAGGCGGTCAGATTAAGATCACAGCCTGGATCGAAAAGCAATTGGTGTGTTTTAAAGTCGAGGATAATGGATTAGGAATTCAAGAAGATCATATACGCCGAATTCAAGCTGGAGAAATCCGGTCAACAGGCATTAAAAATGTAGACAGAAGAGTACGGCTGTTATATGGGATGGAATATGGGGTTGCGCTCCACTCGCCAGAAGATAAAGGGACATTTGTCCTGATCCGAATCGGAGAAACGCATAGATCTAATCAAATGACACCAATCCAATGAGAGTACGACTTTCAAAAATGTAAGCGTTTGCTAGAATGGATTTAGTGACGAAGCAACAAACGAAAAGATAAAAAAATAAACGGTTTGGGGGCGTTACTCATGTTAAAACGAAAGTTATGGATCGTCTGCATGTGCTTGGTCGTTGGACTGATGTCAGCCTGTAGTTCAAATGAGAGCAGCAGTAAGCCAGTAGATTTACAAGGGCACGAGCAAGTGACACTGACCTATGCCAGTTGGGGGAGCACCAATGAAAAGAAGGTTCAACAGGAGATTGCCAAAAAATTCACAGACAAATATCCGTGGATCAAAATTAACTATATGCACATTCCCGGGGATTACGTCACCAAATTAACGACGATGTTTGCCGCCAATCAGGCCCCAGATGTATTTCCTATTTATAAAGCACAGGCTCTGCAATGGGCTGAACAAGGCAAACTATATAATTTAAATGAATTTTTGAAGGAGGATAAGGAGCTAACGAAGGAGAGTCTCATTCCTAATTCAGTCATTTATTGGGATAAGGATAAAGTGGCAGGGGTCAAGGTGACGGAGGAAGCCTTTGCGCTTTATTACAACAAGGATTTGTTTGATGAGGCTGGTGTTGCCTTGCCGCCAGTCAAAGCTGAAGAGGCTTGGACATGGGAACAATTCTTAGAGACAGCACAAAAGCTCACCATTGATAAAGCGGGAAATAATGCGCTCAGCCCCAATTTTGATGCAAGTAACATCAAACAGTATGGAGTTCGGTTTGACACATGGATGTGGCATCTGCTAGTTCCTTCCAATAACGCAAGTGTGATTTCCGACAAAGGGGACTCGCTTAACCTTGAAAACCCTGATGTGATTGAAGCCGTGCAAAAGATGGCGGATCTGATCAACGTGTATCATGTGGCACCGTCGCCGACGCAGTCCAAAAATATTCCTTCTCCGGCCGTAGCATTGCAAAGCAAACGTGTAGCGATGGATCTGGATGGGCAGTGGGTCCAATTGGATCTTGGAGAATCGAAGGTGAATTTTGGTGTAGGCGTGTTACCCAAACTGAAAAGCAGTAAAACAATCCTGTTTGGTGAACCGGAAGTGATTTCTGCCAAAACCAAACATCCGAAAGAAGCATGGATGTTTTATAAATTCTTGCTGGATGCTGAAAGCGGACTTGACATGCATTCCAGCGGATTGTGGATGCCTGTCATGAAAAAGTGGTACACCGAACCAGACTTGATTAGCAAATGGGCAGATGTCAAGCCAGGCCATGCGGATGGATATCGGGATGCAGTCATGAACCAAACGTTGCATAACGGTGTCAATTCTTACGACTACTATCTGAAAAACTCGGAAAAAATCAATGCTATTATTAACCCGGCGCTAGATCAGGTATGGCTGGGCAAGAAAACGGTGGAGCAAGCATTTAAGGAGGTTTCCGCCAAGGCGAACGCTGAATTTAAGGGAACATATCCGAAAGAATAAGGTGAGGGTCTTGACAGAAAGAGAGGGATAGAATGCAATCGTTATCTTCTATTCGTAAGAAGGAAAATGGGTTGGGGTGGCTTTTTGCCGCCCCTGCTATTCTGGGCTTTGTCATTTTTGTTCTGGGACCGATGATCGCTAGTCTCTGGTTCAGTCTTACCGATTACAAGGTTGCTTCACAGGCCCGTTTTATTGGTCTGGATAATTATGTACACTTATTTGACGGTACGGATCAATTTTTTTACAAATCCCTTGGGGTTACTTTTTATTATGTGTTTTTGAGTGTGCCCCTGCAAATTATAGTGGCTTTCTTTCTGGCCATATTGCTCAATCAAAAGGTAAAAGGTTTGGCTTTTTTCAGGACCGTTTTTTATCTGCCCACGATTGTCCCACTCATAGCATCGTCTATGATCTGGATGTGGCTGTTTGATCCGGACCTTGGCTTGCTGAATGTGGTGTTGCGTGCGCTGCATTTGCCCGAAAGTCAATGGATTTATAGTGAAGGGTCGGTAGTTCCTACACTGGTTTTAATGAGTTTGTGGACCGTTGGGGGGACGATGATTATTTTTCTGGCTGGCTTGCAGGATATACCTAGGCATTATTATGAAGCCATTGAAATTGACGGTGGAAGCGCTCTTCATAAGCTTATCTATATCACAATTCCATTGACATCGCCTACGATTTTCTTTAATACGATTATGGGCTTCATCGGTGGATTTCAGGTGTTTGTCCAGCCTTACGTCATGACTCAGGGTGGACCTAACAATTCTAGCTTATTCTATACATTTTATTTATTCCGCGAGGCATTTACTTTTTCGAATATGGGTTATGCCTGTGCGATTGCTTGGGTGCTCTTTATTGTAGTTTTAACATTCACTGCCTTTCTGTTCAAGACAGCCCGAAAATGGGTGTATTACGAAGGCGGGGGGGCATGAGGATGAAAAAACATGGCTTGCGTTGGAGCAGAGTTTTTCTCTACACAGTGCTCATTGTGGGGTCACTTTTTTGCATGTTTCCTTTTTACTGGCTGGTGAGAAGCTCCATGATGGATTTAAGTCAGATTTTTCTGATCCCGCCGAAATGGATTCCCGAGCCTTTTGTATTCGAAAATTTTTTACAGCCGTTTGAAGAGTTATCGTTTGGGCGCTATTTTGTGAACACATTTATCGTCGTTGCAGGTACTTTAGCGGGTGTACTTCTGTCGAGTACCATTTCTGCCTATAGCTTTGCGCGAATGAGATGGAAAGGAAGAGATAAGGTTTTTGCCGTGTTATTAAGCAGTATGATGCTGCCGTTTGCGGTCACGCTAATTCCGTCTTTTATTGGTTGGCAGGCATTAGGCATGGTTAATTCCTACGTTCCATTGGTATTACCTTCGTTTTTTGGTGGAGGTGTTTTTAATATCTTTTTGCTTAGACAATTTTACATGACTCTTCCGCGAGAGCTGGATGAAGCTGTATTTGTGGATGGGGGCAACCATTTTACGATCTTTACTCGCATTATTTTACCTTTGTCCCGGTCAGCGATTTTGGTCATCGGATTGTTTACATTTTTGAACACATGGAATGATTTTATGGGACCGCTCGTTTATCTTAATGATGAAAGCAAATTTACGTTGGCGATTGGGCTACAGCAGTTTCAGGGAATATATTCGGCGCAATGGGGTGTTTTGATGGCCGCTTCTTTAATTGTCGTGTTGCCAGCTATCATTCTTTTTGCCATAGGACAGAAGTATTTTATGGAAGGCATTGCCTTAACGGGGATTAAGGGATAAGAGCAGCAGCCAGGTACGCACTTTGCTTTTTTTGGAATTTAATAATAAAATGGAAGTAACTTTCGAAAAGGAGATGACGTGAATTGGCAGAGCAAGTGCGTATTGGCAAAACAGATTTATATGTAAAACCAATCGGTTTGGGTGCGAATAAGGTAGGAGGACATAATCTTTTTTCCGGTTTGAACAATGAAACGGGCAAAGAAGTCGTTCGCACAGCTTTGGATAACGGCATCAACTTCCTGGATACAGCTTTTATTTATGGGCCTGAGCACTCAGAGCGGTTGATCGGTGAGGTACTTAAAGAGCGCGGCAAACGTGAGGAAGCTGTCATAGCGACCAAGGGAGCACATAAGTTTGTGAACGGAGAGGTTGTTTTTGACAACTCGCCTGCTTTTTTACGTGAATCCGTCGAATCCAGTCTGAAAAGATTGCAAACAGATTATATTGATCTGTTCTATATCCATTTCCCAGATGAAGCTACACCGAAGGCAGAAGCAGTCGGAGAACTGAAGAAGCTCAAAGACGAAGGTAAAATTAAGGCTATCGGTGTATCTAACTTTACCATTGAACAACTTAAAGATGCGAATAGTGACGGCTATGTAGATGTGCTTCAATCCCATTATAATCTGTTGCAACGGGAAGCTGAGAAGGATTTGCTGCCTTATACTAAGGAAAATGGCATTTCGTTTGTGCCGTATTTCCCGCTAGCTTCTGGACTGCTAGGTGGTAAGTATACGAAAGACATGACCTTCACGGACATCAGAGCGAAAGATCCACTGTTTCAGGGAGATGCATTTGCCCGTAATTTGGACAAAGTGGAGCAGGTACGTGAGATTGCCAATGCGTTGAATGCAGAGGTTGCTCATGTGGTGCTTGCATGGTACTTGACCCGTGATTCGATTGATGCCCTCATTCCAGGCGCGAAGGGACCGGAGCAGGTTCTGGCGAATCTGAAAACGCTGAATGTCCAACTGAGTCAGGCGGATATCGAAAAGATTGACCACATTTTCAAATAATAAGTTGAGTTGAACTGAATCGGATTTGAAATCATATATGTTTAACACCAGGAGGAGCTGCCGGACGGGCAGCTTCTTTTTCGTTTATTTGCGGCATATCCTTCTAAAGTAAGCTCATCGCTGCGGGGGGATCAGAATGAATAGAAAACCGCAATGGCACAGCAGACCGAACAGAAGGCGACGTGGTAGACGCAGGATGTGGCTCATTGTGGCATTGGCGCTGCTGGTAGGAATCGTACAGGTGGCCGCCTATGTGGAACAGCATTTGAAGCCACCCATGATGCATCTGGCTAAAGTGCGGGTCAAACAAATGGCGACAGAGGCTATTAATTCAGCAATTACTGCGCAGGTAGAGCAGGGGAAGACTGCTGATAATTTGATCGAATGGAGAACGGATACACAAGGGAGAACCTCTGGATTTGTTCTAAATTATGCGGAGCATATGAGAATTACGTCAGACACACTCAAAGCAGTTAAGGCAACGATGGACAGTATGAGTCATTTTGACGAGAGCGTTCCGATTGGTCAGGCATTGGGGAGTCCGCTGCTGGCAGCTTATGGACCCAAGGTGCCTCTAAAGGTGGAGCCGCATGGAGCAATCAAGGTGGATTTAAATACACGTCAGCAGGATGCGGGCATAAACATGATCTTGGTGGAAGTGTACATTCGAATTACGACGGAAGTGTCTGTGGTTATACCGTTTGAGATGCAACCTCAGATTGTGGAGACGGAAATCCCGGTTTCTTATTTGTTGGTGGTGGGCAACGTCCCGATGTACTACTATGACAATCAGGGTAAACCTGTCGGCAAAAATGGTGCAACCGCTCCGCAGTTGGCACTGCCTTCCCATTCTATAGAGAGTAGCGGCGCTGTAGATTCCAGCATAGAAAGTGTTCCAGAGATACAGGAAGAACCCAATTCCCTCAGGCAGTCTCCAAGGCCATAAACAAAGAGGGGATTGGTGTGAGATAATCAGGAAAAACCAAAGGGACCTATGAGGAGGTCCCTTTGGTTTTTCCTGATTTGAGCGCTTTACGTTCGCTCTGCTCCCACTGTCTCAATAACGGATATGGGTCAAAGGACCAGTCTGTCCAGCCATTGTCCCGGTATATACCATAGTGCAGATGTGGTGGAAACTTGCCTTGGGTACCCGGTTTTCCATAGCCCGAGCTTCCGACCCAGCCAACCGTCTGACCAGGCTTGACGATGTCTCCGTTATGAACGGTTTTATCAAAGCCGGAAAGGTGTGCATAGTAGTGATAGCGGTTGTTGAGATCACGAATACCGATTCGCCAGCCTCCGAAGGGATTCCAACCTTTCATTTCAACTACACCGTAGCAGGTGCTGCGAACCGGAACTCCGTAGCCTGCAAACAGGTCAGTCCCCTCGTGTATACGGTAGCCGCCCCAGCTGCGACGGCTTCCCCAAGTGCTGCGGTAGCTATAAATGCTGCCTAGAGGCAGCGGAAAAGCTTGACTGACCAGATCAAGCTTGCCATACGTCTGATACAGCTTGGCAAACTGCTGAACTCTTTGAACCGAGCGGCTGTTATGGTAATATTCCCACACGGCAATACCAAATTCATCCTCGCTATTTCCATACTTTCCGAGATAAGAAGCGATGCTGAACAGCAAATCCTTGTCATTATTGCGGTCAGCGATTCCATCGCCTGAGCCGTCTTGTCCCAGCCCGGAAAATAGTTCAATGGAACGCGGATTTTGATCCTCGGAATCAGGGTTCAACAGACCGGACCATACTGGTCCTGTCACAAAAATACCTATGATCCGTTCCGCATGCTTGCGATCCTTGGGATGGGCCACCGTAAGTGTGCGTTCGTACTGGTCGATGGCAGCCAGTCTGTACCAAGGGACTCCTGTCAGGGCTTCGATGGAGTGATATAAAGCAAGTCTGGACGTATACAATGAAGACGAAGCGTGTGAAGCATCGATATTTGCTGTCAGGTTATTTCCGGCTGACGAGGACTTTGTGTGCTCTGCAGAGGCATGAGCAGGAAGCGGACAAGCCGTTGTCAGTGTAGTAGCGCACAACAGCAGCGATAACAGACGAACAGCGCGGACTGCCCGCGTAGGGTAAGGCACGTGAACCGACCTCCTATAAAAGGGCTTAACCGCCCGGTAAATTCTTGGCCCGTATTCGCGTAAATAGGGCGCTTTCGATTAGATTGAGCCATATCCGCCGCTTTTATCCATCTCAAGAGTTTACTTTTTCCGGCATCAATGTCATATCAAAAAGGGAACAATGAATGGAGGTTTTTCCATGGCTTTCATGCTATAATGTATGGCAATGACAGCTTAAGCACATCAGAAAGAAGGTCTATGCCATTGTCTAAAAAAGTGAAGGAAGCTAAGCCCGACTGGATTCGTATTAAACTTACGACAGGCGATAACTATCAGGAAATCAAGAGCATGATGCGTTCCAAGACATTACATACCGTATGTGAGGAGGCACGGTGCCCTAATATATATGAATGCTGGGCCAACAGGACAGCTACATTTATGATTTTGGGTGATATTTGTACGCGTGCGTGTCGTTTTTGCGCAGTAAATACGGGAATGCCTACGGAACTGGACTTGCAGGAGCCTGAACGCGTCGCGGAAGCGGCTGAAAACATGAATCTAAAGCACTGTGTCGTAACCAGTGTGGCACGTGATGATTTGAAAGATGGGGGCGCTACAATATTTGCAGAAACGGTTCGTGCGATTCGCCGCCGATTGCCTTTTTGCAGTGTAGAAGTATTGATTCCCGATTTTATGGGCGATATTGAGTCGCTGCGAATTGTCATGGATGCCAAGCCAGATATTCTCAATCATAATATTGAAACGGTGGAACGCATGTCCGACAAGGTTCGGGCTAAAGCGAAATACCATCGCTCTCTGGAGCTGCTTCAACGTGCAAAACAATTAAATCCGGCGATTCCAACGAAATCAAGCATCATGTTAGGTGTCGGAGAAGAGTGGGATGAGATCTTACAAACCATGGATGATCTGCGCAAAGTCGATTGTGACATTATGACAATTGGTCAATACTTGCAGCCATCCGAGAAACATTTATATGTGCAAAAATATTATCCACCGGAAGATTTTGCGAAGTTAAAGGAAGAGGGATTACAGCGAGGATTCAGCCACGTCGAATCCGGTCCGATGGTCCGCAGCTCCTACCAAGCGCATGAGCAGGTGAAGTCGGCCGCTCAGCATAAGGAAGAAAGCGCCCTTTCGCAGGTTTGATCCGGGAAAGGCGGTCAGAATAGCTTGTTTCAAATCGGTGGTAAAAACTATGAAGTGTTGCAGGATCACAAGAATGGGTGGAATCCCGAAGCCTTTCGTGATCGCTATAGTGAAGTGTTGGATCGCTATGATTACATTATTGGCGATTGGGGTTACAATCAGCTTCGCCTGAAGGGGTTTTATCGAGAGGGGCACCCCAAAGCCAATAAGGATACATCCATTGTGGTATTGGACGATTATATTAATGAATACTGCAATTTTGGCTGTGCCTATTTTGTGCTGCAAAAAAGCCGTGAAGTTGAAAATAAGAACGGCACCAGTGATGACTTCGTTCCTCCCGACATCCAGCAGTTGGTAGATGCTCAAAGGGAACAAGCGGGAACGTTAGATTCCGAAGAGCACCAAGAGGTATCGCAGCCTTCAGCTGGACAAACGGAATGGCCGCAACCACAGCAGGATTCCGCAGCTACAGAGGAGTCACGAGTGGAACAGCCTTCAGAAGCCCGTGAACCACGCGAGTTGCAACGTAGGGAACCGAAGGATGCTCAGGAAGTGCGTGAACGACAGCCACGTGAAGCTCGCGAAAGTCGGCCATCCAGAGAAGGACGTGAAGGAAATCGGCAGCGTGAAGCACGTGATTCGCGCCAGCCAAGAGAACCGCGTGAAGCAAAGGATGGGCGAAGTTCGGGGGAAGGGCAGCAAGCCCGTGAACCACGTAGGCAGCGCAATCCGCAAGGAAATTTCGATAAAAAAGAATCGCGTGGGCCACGCTATGATCGCCAGCCCAAGGAAAATCGGGAGGGACGGCAAGTTCGTGTCTCGCATGAACCCGAGGGCCAGCGTCAAAAAAATAAAACATTCACATCTCCACAACAAAACGGTTCCTGAATTTTCAGGAGCCGTTTTGTTTGTAAGTTCCTCCAAGGCTGCCAAGTTATGACCAACTTTTTGCCTATTTAAAGTGGGGATATGCCCTCCTGATCAATTAAAAAAAGAGCCGGAGTCGGCTCTTTTACAAGTTCTAATTGAGAAAAGCGTTGCGTACCCGATCCCAAAATGGGAAAGGACGGTAACGAGCGAAGCTGATCTTCTGACTTGCAACCTGACATCGAACAGAGATTAAGTCATCCACAGGAAAGTTCAGGTGATCTACTGTCAGTAGAAGACGCTGATCTTTCCGTGAAAAAATATCACAATGATGATGTTTTGGCAGTAGCAGTGGTGATCCCAGTGTCCGGTACACACGGTTATTAATGGAAGCGATCTCAGTTAATTGCAATGCTTCGATGGTAGGGTGAACCATAGCTCCGCCAAGTGCCTTATTATAGGCGGTCGTTCCTGAAGGTGTAGAAACACATATACCGTCACCACGGAACATTTCAAAGGTGATATCGTTAATATCTACTTGGGCAACGACCGTGCCATCTACCCCTTTTAACGTAAACTCATTCAGGGCAATAAAAGAAGCATTGCCTGACTTCTTGTGAATTTCCAACTCAATCAGTGGATACTTAACGATTCTCGGGTTAAGCGGTCCCTCAGATCCGCTTTGGCTCATCAGGTGGATTAGCTCCTCCAGCTCGTCCGCACGCCAATCCGCGTAAAAGCCCAGATGACCGGTATGTACACCAACAAAGGCTATATCCGGAATGCGGTCAATGAAGGTATGAAACGCATGAAGCATCGTACCATCGCCTCCTATAGACACGACGATTTCCGGCGATTCGGCATCCAGCTTGAAATTCTTTTCTTGGGCAAGACGGTGAAATTGCTGACTCAAGTCCATGGAGTGCTGATCCCCGCGATCCAGAACATAATATCTCAAGATGAAAAGCTCCTTTGTCATGGGTATATACCGATCATAATCAATTATGAGCAAGAACACAATCGTTCATTGCCGGTGTATTCCTCTCAATCGTACGAATAAGCGATTTGTACCCACGCTTAACCAGGAGAGAGCCAGCATTCCAGTCAGTATACAAGCAAGAAGCAGCAGACTTTGCAGTAGCATAGCGGACGAGAAGCCAGGGGACCATGCGATATCATGTACCGGAGAAAAGACCGGAGAGCTTCCCTGTCCCATTAACGGGCGCCATAACACGAGAGCTAGCAGTGCGGAGATGATCCCATGCGCAGCCCGGGCCAGCAAAAATGGCATATAGCGGAGATTCGTCATATTTAAAATACTTGCAACCTGTGCATGGACCGATAGCCCGCCCCAGGAGAGAACAAAAGCTGCTGCAGCTACCTTGAACGGTAATGCCGCTGCTGCGGCTCCACCTGCAGCTTGCGCACCTAAAGTGACTTCAAAAATACCACCTACGATGGACTCTGTTAATGTAGGAGGAAGACCACAGGCAGACAATAGGCTAGCCGTAAGCAGATGTAGCCCGCTCATTAAGCCAGAGTTCGTCAAAGCTTCTAAAATGACGCAGAAGAATACAACCAGCCCTCCTACGACAATAATAAGGCGTAGGGAGGAAGCAATCGCCTGACGAAGCAACTCACCCAATGGACGTCCGTCTTCCAAACGTGCTGTATGCATAGCATATAACGCTTGGCGCAGTGGTCCAGGCTGCTTATTGCGACCTGTTGTTATTGTGTTAGCAGACTTCGACCAGTTTTTTTGAGGAGGCTGAGAACGTTCGCTGCGAATATCGTTTTTTTCTGAACGGGAACCATGAAAACGCATGAGTAGTCCGATGATGAGAACACCACCGTAATGGGCCGCTCCCAGTACGAGTGCAATTTCGGGTTGATGGAAGAAGCCAACCGAAACTGCACCGATCAGAAATATCGGATCAGAGGAAGTCGTAAACGCGACCAAACGTTCACCTTCAATGCGTGTGATCCATTTTTGCTCCCACAGCTTTGCGGTTAATTTGGCCCCTATAGGGTAGCCGGATGCACAGCTGACCGCAGCGACAAACCCCCCGCAGCCAGGTACACGGAATAGAGGTTGCATCAGTGGGTCCAGTAGCGCACCTATGAAATGAACAATTCCAAAGCCGAGAAGAAGCTCGGAAATAACGAAAAATGGGAATAAGGACGGGAATAGCACATCCCACCAGATGGCAAGACCGCGAAGCCCGGCATTCAGAGAAGATTGCGGATACGCGGCCATCAGTATGAATAGGAATAACAGCATAAGGATGAGCAAAGGAAGCGAGAAACGGCGATACAGCGACATAGAGGCCCCTCCTTTGGAGTTGTACTATTATACCTATGTCGGGGATGGACAAAGAGTACAAAAAAGTAAAGAAAACGATTACATGGAATGCTGTTTTTTTGTAAAGAGTATGTTAAAATAAAAAAACAACGATTCCATAACCTTAAGGATGGAGTGATCAGGATGAGTATCGTTGCCGGTCTGTTTGTATGTGCTTTTGTGTATGTAATTCGTGCCTCTCTCGTCCATCCCGGTGAAGAGGATTGGCGGAGTTATTAGTGGTATCATGGAATGACGAAGCGATGTGCATCGAAGCAAACCTCTTCATATGTTAAATTGATAAAATGACGCTTATTTTTAGCGTCATTTTTTGTTTTTTGTTATAATACGAGTGTATATTTATTACCATAGCACAGAAAGTTGGAGGAAAAGTGAATCCTAGCCTGAGCATTTATGACAACCTTGGGGGTGCAGAAGGTATTCGTGCTATTATTGAGGCCTTCTACCCGAGAGTTTATAAAGATCCGTTGTTAAGTCCCCTGTTTCCTAAAGACATGGAGCCGGTAAAGGAAAAGCAGTTTATGTTCCTGAGCCAGTTTTTTGGAGGGCCGTCCCTCTTTTCTGATGCATATGGTCATCCGATGTTACGTGCCAGACATATGAAGTTCCCCGTGACGGAGGAGCGAGCAGAGGCATGGTTGTCTTGTATGGCAGATGCGTTAACGGATACGGGAATTGAGGAGCCGCTTCGTTCCATCATACTTAGTCGTTTGTCCGGTCCTGCGCATCATTTTGTAAATACCCCGTAAGCTTTCGGGGATTGCCGAATTTTGGAGAGGGTTGTAAAAACATTGGAACTTGAACCGTTATATCAGATCAAAATCGTCTGCCCACAGTGCGAACAAGAATTTCAGACATCCCGTGTCAGACCAAGCCTAAAGAAGGCTATTCGTACCGATTCAGATTTTTGCGCTTATTATAAGAACGAAAATCCAGATTTTTATGTCGTACGGGTCTGTCCTCATTGTGGATTTACTTCGACAGAGCACTCTACCGTTCAGTTAAGCGATCAGCAAACCAAGCTATTTAAGGATAAAATTGGTAATCGCTGGCAGCCTCGCGAATATGGCGGGCATCGTAGCTGGGAAGAGGCATTAGAAACGTACAAATTGGGTTTACTCTGTGCACAGGTCATCGGAGAAAAGGAACGCGTAGTAGCCAGTCTATTGCAGCATATTGCATGGATGTACAGATACCAGGGGAATGAGGAGCAGGAGCTTCGCTTTCTCAAATTTAGTTTGGATTCCTATGTTCGAGTCTATGAGCTGGAGGGCGTCGGTGCGAATAATGCCAAACTGCTTTATCTGATTGGTGAACTGCATCGACGTACGGGTAACTTTAACGAAGCAGTGCGCTGGTTTTCGCGTGTCATTAATGACAAGAAAATTATGGATGCAGCGATGATTAGAGCTTCTCGTGAACAGTGGTCTGTCCTACGTGAACAAATGCTGGCAAAAAACTTCCAGCTACCTGAGGAAATGCAGAACGCAAGCTCCTCTTGAAGTAATAAAGGTGTGCACTATGAGCGATCTAAGCTCATGGTTCACACCTTGTTTGTAAAACGAGTTATCTTATCTTGCAACTGCCTCATAAGTTAATGATGGCGCAACGTGGTATCTGACAGCAAATAATCGTCGTCACAATCCACCAAAGTAACCTTGTTATGGCAGCATGGAAACACAAGCAGCTTTTTCATGCCTTCATGAATGAGCTTAAGCTCTTTGGGCTTCAGGGGTAGCAAGACGTTATCATGATTGCAAAACGGACAAGACTGTACATAAACATCTCCCATGACAATGTCATAAGGCCAGGTTTTATCAAAAGGAATCATGATTTGTCCGATTCTCCGCCGTTCGAGCCAGCGGTTTCTTCTTTAGCCAGTTCGGCCAGCTTTTGCATCAAAATGTGCTGGGGTGTATGCATAAGGTGTTCCAGCGGAATGCCGAGTTTTTCGGATAATTTCACAGCCGTTTCCGGCGAAATTTGTAAGGGTCTCATCCTGTTTTCCTCCTAATTGTAGTGATTGTATCATCACGATGTAGCTTTATTGTATATGAAACCACATGAATTCGCCAAAAAAGAAAGGTGGAACTATTATGAAAACACCGTTAAAGCAAACATGGGATCTGGAATCTATTTTTAGCGGAGGCTCTTCCTCTGCCTCATTTCATGCATTTTTGGAAGAACTGGAGAGCAAGGTCCAACAGCTGCAATCCCAGCTTAAAGTAGCCAAAGTGCCACAAACGGTGTTGGATACCGAGCGTCTGGATAGTGTTCTGAATAGCATACAGGAGCTGTTTAATGGAGCATCGCAGGCAGGTTCTTTTGTATCTTGTTTAACTGCTCAAAATCAGCATGACAAGCTGGCTGTTCAACTGGGGGCGCGTGTCAATTCATTATATGCCCAAGGGAAAAGTGCTTTAGTCGCTTTTCAGAACTTGCTGGCACAAACCAGTGAAGACATTTGGCAGAAGTGGATGGAGCGCGAAGCGATCAAGCCGATTTCTTTTGTCCTGACTGAATACCGGAACGAAGCGCGTGAAAAAATGGCTCCTGAGCTGGAGAGCCTTGCATTGGATTTGGCAGTGGATGGTTACCATGGCTGGGGTGACTTTTATGATACCATTGTCAAAAATATGACGATCCCTGTGCCTGAAAATGGTGAGATTGTAAACTTGTCTGTGGGTCAGGCAGCTAATAAGCTGGATGAAGCAGATCGCAGCGTACGTAAAGACGTATTTGCACGTTGGGAAGAGGCATGGACTCAGGTTGAGGACTATTGCGCCGATACACTGAATCATCTGGCAGGCTTCCGCCTCAAGCTATATGAAAACCGAGGCTGGACAGACGTGCTCAAGGAACCGCTGGAAATCAGCCGTATGTCAGCCCAAACGTTGGACACGATGTGGCAAGTGATTAATGAAACCAAGCCTATTGTAGTTAAATACCTGGAGCGGAAAGCCAAGCTTCTAGGCTTAGAAAAACTGTCCTGGCATGACATTGAAGCTCCGCTGGGAACATCAACCACTAAAATCTCTTACGACGATGCAGCCGCAACGATTGTTGAGCAATTTGGTAAATTTAGTTCGAGAATGGCTGACTTTGCCCAGATGGCTTTTGAGAAAAGCTGGATCGAAGCAGAGGATCGTCCAGGCAAACGTCCAGGCGGGTTTTGTACATCTTTGCGTCTAAGCAAAGAAACCCGTATTTTTATGACCTATGCCGGATCACCATCCAACGTTTCGACACTGGCCCACGAGCTCGGACACGGTTATCATCAGCATGTGATGAATGAATTGCATCCATTGAATCAAAATTATGCTATGAACGTGGCTGAAACGGCATCGACGCTGGCAGAACTGATTGTATCAGATGCTTTGCTGGAAGCTGCTGAGGGTCAGGAGAAGGTAGCTTTGCTGGAGGATAAAATTCAGCGTGGTGTAGCCTTCTTCATGAATATTCATGCCCGTTTCCTATTTGAAACCCGTTTCTACGAACTGCGGAAAAAAGGTGTTGTAGGAGCACAGCAATTAAGTGAGTTGATGGAAGAAGCGCAGCGTGAAGCGTTTTGTGATGTTCTGGATGAGGCTCATCCTCATTTTTGGGCTTCCAAGTTGCACTTCTATATTACGGAAACTCCTTTCTACAACTTCCCATACACATTCGGGTATATGTTCAGTGCAGGGATTTACGCTTTTGCGAAGGAAAATTCGGATGGCTTTGCCGACCAATATGATGCTTTGCTGCGTGATACAGGTCGCATGACAGTAGAAGAACTGGCCTCCAAGCACTTGGGTACCGATTTGACACAGGCTGACTTCTGGCGTAACGCCGCACAAGTTACTGTTCAGGATATTGAGCAATTTTTGCAAATGACAAAATAACCGAGTTATTTTAGAAGGTCTCCCGTAAGGGGGGCCTTTTTTGTGATTTTTGCAGAGGATGATGAATAAAGTCGCAAAATGTCGAAGTGTAATTGACACTACCTGTTAGCGAAATTTAAAATGATGGATATACTTAGAAAATAGTTATAAATACCCAATTATGTTGAATTTGATTGTAAGCTTAAAAACCTTGGCATATAATTGAGTCGTAAGACCTATTAAATATTTTTATATAAGGTATATAGGAGGGTTTTTTTGATGGATGAAGTAGGTCAATTGTCGTTGGCGAGGCAGATGGATATCGTTTTTAAAGAATTGGATAATGAACTGGCGGGTTTATCGTCAGGCATCGTATTTGTACAAATACGGAATAATGTAGTTGGTAAATTTGGGATTCGGCATAATCCAATTGCAGGCAAAGGTGGCACATTTGCAGCAGTAGAACCAGGCTTATCTGTACAGCATCGGGATCATTTTCGGCGTATGGCTCTGGAAACGCTAAATCACAAGCGTAGCTGGACTCATGGTGAGATTGCTTTCGATTTTGCCATCAGACAAGGAACAATCTTGGTAGATGCAACCTTAGAATCCAACTACAACATGGCGAATCTCATGATCCGCTATAACAAGCCTACATATCGCGCGGCTAAATCTGAATAATCATCGACATTAAAAAGAGCAAAGTAAAGAGCGGTCTTCTTATGAAGACCGCCTTTGTTATATACCCGTTATAACGTATTTTGGTAAATTACGATAACGGAATGCTCATGTGGAATAATGACGCTTATTGACCTGAACGACCTGATAATTGCTGTTCAGCCAGCTGTACTAAGCGTTTAGTGATATAGCCTCCAAGAGACCCAGCTTCACGGGACGGCATATCACCATAGTAACCGTCTGCCGGAATGGTGATGCCCAGTTCTTGCGCAGCTTCATATTTCAATTGTTGCAATGCGTTGTTGGCTTGAGGAACGACTAGAGTATTGCTACGACGTCCTCTGCCTTGATTGGCTTCATACATGTGTAGTCACCTCCTTCGGCTGTGATGAGGTTAGTATGCGACAGAGTTATGAAAATATGCGCCGAAGGAAGAAAAGTGACTATAGGGAAATTACGGATATATGATATGAATCTGAGTTTTGAGGTCGATGGATTGTTGAGGCTCCAGACGGATCAACCCACCATCTCCGACTGGGTCTGGAAAATTGGGAGCATCAGATAGCCAGGTATAAGGCTCAATGCAAAGATACTGATCGCATTCCCCTTTGGTATATAGCACCCAATATTTAAAGTATTGCTCATCTGCTGTGTAGCGGATTTGATAGCCATCATCACGAGTCAAAACAGCTTCAGCAGGGCCTTCCGTTGCTCGCAGCACAGTATCCAAATTTGTTCCTTTCAGACATAGACCTGAGGAGAGCTGTTCCAAATGATCTAAAGAAGTAATGACACCTGTAGGCAGCTGCTCAATATCCTGTTCGTATACTCCATTCACCGGTAGCTTCAGGCGCCAGCGCTCAGGCTCTCCATCCACCATAAACCAAGTGTGGTATCCCAAGCCGAATGGGGCTGTTTTTTCACCTAGATTTGTGACGCGTAGCGTTTGACTTAATACGGTGCCCTGCAAACGATACGTCATTTCCAGCCGCAAAGGAATGGGGTATTGTTCCATCCAGTGCGGATCACTTTCTGTCAGAAGCTCGGTTGTTACGCTGCAACCATCTTCATCCTCTTCAATATCGCTGCAACGCCAGGATTGATTGCGATGCAGACCGTGTATATGATTGTCGTTGGCTGTATTACGGTCAAACTGATATGGGACGCCGTCAAACTCAAATTGTCCTTTGCGAATTCGGCCAGGAGGAATCAAAATAGGTAAGCCAAAATGATATGGCTTTTGTAAATAAAATGCCAATTCTTCCTCGCCAGGTCGACGTACGATATCCCGGTTCAGCTTCAGATCACGCACGGAAATAATATTATTCCCGAGACGAGGGATCATTGTAACTTCCAATTCACCACTATGTAAAACATACGTGTCGTAACCGTTCCAGTGTTCTTTGGTCACTTGTTTCATATTCATGCTCCTTTGTCCACTATAATCGGTTGAAGCTTCGTGTCATTATGATAACAGATTTTTGGTCATATGGCACAATCGTCATTTGACAATAACAGTAAGCGGAATTATCATTAATGTAGCTTAGAAACTTAAAGAAATGACATGGATAACACGATGATGAGGACAAGTAAGCTTTTGCATAAGCTCTTCAGAAAGCTGGTGGTGGATGAGAACCGGTGAGCCTGCACTGCTGAATGGACCTTGGAGTGCCGCACAGAACAGGATTTTGCTTTCCTCAGTATGACGGCCGATTGCTCCCCGTTAACGGAGCTTTAAGATTGCAGCGGCCACGGGGGATAGCTCCGACAACTAATAGGCTGATGGCAATGAATAAGGGTGGTACCACGGTCTCGCGTCCCTTGAGGATGCGGGGCCTTTTTGCGTTCTAAAATATTGAAATAAACGGAGGAGGAAGAATATGAAAACCGTACTTTCAGGTATTCAGCCTAGTGGACAACTTACTTTGGGTAATTACATCGGCGCAATGAAAAACTTTGTTAAATTGCAAGAGGACCACCAATGTTACTTTATGGTTCCAGATCTTCATGCGATTACCGTACCGCAGGAACCAGCTCAATTACGCGAGCAGTCGGAGGCGGTGGCGGCATTATTTATCGCAGCGGGTATTAACCCAGAGAAATCCAACGTCTTTTTACAATCCCATGTTCCTCAGCACGCTGAGCTGGGATGGTTGATGACGACACTGACGAATATGGGCGAGCTCGAACGTATGACTCAGTTTAAGGACAAGTCTGCTGGCAAGGATTCCGTAGGAGCAGGGCTGTTCGTATATCCGTCGTTAATGGCAGCCGACATTTTGCTCTACAATGCGGATCTTGTCCCAGTAGGTGATGACCAGAAACAGCATCTGGAGCTGACACGGGATTTGGCGGGCCGCTTTAATCACCGTTATGGAGATTATTTTACTGTTCCCGAGCCGTATATCCCTGAAGTAGGGGCGAGAATTATGTCCCTGGATGATGCATCCAAAAAAATGAGCAAGAGTAATCCGAATGCAGGCAGTTTTATTGCGCTGCTGGACGATCCGAAAGTTATACGCAAAAAAATCAGCCGCGCCACTACCGATTCGGGCAGTGAAGTTAAATATGATCCGGCCAATAAACCGGAAATTAGTAATCTAATGAGCATTTACAGCCAGTGTTCCGGTTTGTCGCTCCAAGAAGTGCAGGATCGTTATGAAGGCCAAATGTACGGGACATTTAAAAAAGAACTGGCTGAGACGGTTGTAGCTATGCTTGAACCGATTCAGCAGCGCTATCGCGATATCCGGGAATCCGGTGAAATTGGACATATTTTGGCCCAATCCGCAGAGCGTGCTCAAGAAGCTGCTGAAGTCACGCTGTCTGCGGTTAAAGAGCGCATGGGCTTTTTGCCACGTGTACGCTAGAGCCCATTGAAGACAAGGCAGATGGGGTTTTCTACAAATTGACTTAAGAGCGACGTTGTCGGGCCTTGATTACGAAGCCCCAACCGATATTGCCGACAGATAAAAGCCCCAGTAATATAGCAAGCCAAGCAGAATAGCTGATGGATATAGCGGCTGCTGTCAGCAGGACAATGGATGAAACGGCGAACCATAGGGATAGACCTTTGCTCATGGTAAAAACCTCCAGCTTTCGAATGTTGAATTTCAGGAATAAGTAGATGTAAGTGAGCCATAATAATCTTGCAAGCTTGCAATGAACCTCACTCACAAAGAACTGAAAGGAGATTCAAATATGAGCAGACGTCGTTCAAACAACCTGCAAGTACCGCAGGCCAACGCCGCTTTACAACAATTAAAATATGAGGCAGCTCAAGAACTGGGCATCACCATCCCTCAGGACGGTTACTTCGGTAATGTCGTTTCCCGCGAAACAGGTTCTCTTGGGGGATACATCACGAAAAAGCTGGTCCAACAAGCAGAACAATCCTTGTCGGGCAGCAGCCGCTTGCAGTAATACACATAAACACTCCCATCTTGGAAGCTGTATTATGAGCAGCTGTGATGAAGGAAATCCGGAGCGATCATGCTCCGGATTTTTTTGTGCATGCTTACGACCATTGTGAATCACGTCAGTCTGCTTCGTCAAGAGGGCGCTTACATGAGATGCCTTTTTTACGGGAATGGTCAAAAAAACAGCAAGCCTCCGTTTAAGGGAGACTTGCTGCCTGTAAGTCACTGCGGCTTATTGTTAGCTTGTAAATATTTTTAATTCGTATGCAGGGAAAGACGTTTTTGCATTTTTTCGTCACTGAGCCATCCGATATAACTGTTGATCAGTCCGAATTGCTTATCCATCGCGACCACCGCCACGAATGGATATTGCCTCCGGTGTCGATACCTGACGTCTCCCCATCGCACAATATAACCCCACTCCAGTTCTTCCACCTCGGCGACGGCAAAGGAGGAAAAATAGCGAAATGCTTGCACATCGCGATAGGATGTAGAGGCTTCTACGGCTGGGTGTGTGGATGGAGTTGCGTGTTTCGTCCAAAATAAATGCTTACCATTTAATCCACCAATGTCATAGCTTCCATTCTGATGAGCTTTTACCACATGCCACCGGTTCCATGATACCGTGGGAATGATATAATAGGTGTCGCCTTCCTGACGTTTGTTGTCCATATCACGTACCGCTTTTCTGGTAATAAAATGACTCCAGGTTCGCCAAATGTAATACAGGCCAATAATGACGTACAGCGTAATAAATAAGGGAGCGGGCGGAACCAATCCGGTGACCCATAGCATTATCGCAGCAACATGAGTGCCGAAAATAAAGGGGTCAAAAATATGGATGATATTCCAAGATATCCACTTATTCGTGAACGGCCGAAATGCCTGGGTTCCGTACGTATTGAATAAATCTGTGAATACATGCAGGCAGACGGCAATCGTTACCCATAATGCTACATGACCCGGGGGCACATCCCTGAAGATCAGGCAAATCAGTCCCGTTATGGACAAGATCCATATCAACCAGAAGGGGATAGAATGCGACAGTCCACGGTGATTGCGAATATAGGCTGCATTATTTTTCAACCGAAGCAAGGTATCGAAATCCGGAGCTTGTGACCCTACGACTGTAGCGAGCAGTATGACTGCTGCTAGCTTGGGATCTCCGGCGACGACAGGATCAGTATAGGCCAGCCCGGCCAACCCGACTCCCATGACAAAGTGTGTGGCTGTATCCATATCTGTCGCTCCTTTTGTATTGTTTCCTGTACTTATTACTACCCAAATTTACTGTAAACGATCAACAGGGGTGATTTGCCATCTGAATTGTGAACGTTTTGTGCGTTTTCTGTCAAACTTTTTGGGGTAGGTATATGATAAAATTTATATCGGAGTTCAACTTACTCCCGAATTCATACATCTCTAAGGGGGAGTTACTCACAATGGATAATATTAGTTATAAGACTTCTTCGGATGCGGCTACCTATTCTGTAAAATCTAAACCACCCGGCAAGGCGGGCACTTGGAAAGATTTTATTACAGTTACCAAGCCAGGCATCCTTCGTACTAATCTGGTTGCAGCCTTCGGTGGTTTTTGGTTAGCATCGCAATGGGACGTTGACTATATAAAGTTAATTCTTACACTTCTAGGTACAATGTTGGTTATGGCATCTTCTTGTGTTTTTAACAACTACTTTGACCGTGAGTTGGATTTGAAGATGGAGCGGACACGTAATCGCTCACTGCCGACTGGGCGTCTGACCCCCACAACGGTGCTGTCATACGCTATTATTTTGGGCATCGTCGGATTGGCTGTTTTATTCTCCTTCTCTGGTGTGAAGGCAGGGCTACTGGGCATATTAGGTATGATTGTCTACGTTGGCATTTATACGCTCTGGTTGAAACGTTCGTCTACATGGAGTACATCCATCGGGGGTATTTCTGGGGCTATGCCTCCGGTAATTGGTTATGTGGCCGCATCGGGCCGTATCGATATGGGCGCTTGGCTCTTATTCGCACTACTGTTCTTATGGCAACCGCCTCACTTCTGGGCACTTGCCATTCGCAGAGTCGAGGAATATCGCGCAGCAGGATTTCCATTGTTGCCAGTCGTGAAAGGTATCCATCGGACTAAGATTCAGATGATTCCTTATATTGTGCTGCTGATTCCGGTACCCATCCTTATGTATGCTTATGGATATGCCGGTATGATTTTTATGATCGTGTCCGTGTTATTGTCCGTGCTTTGGGCATTTTATGCCTTTAAAGGCTTTACGATTAAGGAAGAAGAAACGGATTCTTGGGCAAAAAAAGTATTTTTCTTTTCCATTAACCATTTGACACTCAGCTTCTTGCTGATGATTGTTGATACGGTTCATAAGTTCTAATACCAATCTTAGAGGCATTGGTGATGGTGCACTATATAGCTGTCCAACAGGCATGAAATTGACCTGAGGACAGCTTTTTTATTTACAGGACTAAAGAACAGGAGGGTATATAATGTAATCCTCAAGCCCTGCTTTTTCCAACTGGGCAATCACATATTCATCCGGAGTACCTTCTACACCAGCATAGCCTTTGCGTGTATACATATGAAGTGCATCTGGAAAAGCGTCTGCAAGCACCCCTCTTATTTTTTTTCCTGAGCTGTCGTTGTCCATAAATAAATATATTTCGTCATGCTTAGTCCGCTGGCGGAGGGATTCCAATTTTATAGAGTTTAGTGTGCCGAAGGTGCATAAAATGTTGACCTCCGGATCGAGTAATCGGCGGAGTTTACTGCGGTCATTTTTTCCTTCGACAATCACGGTTATCGCCATTTTGCTCACCCCTTGCTTGATGCCTGTGCTCGAAATTCCCCGGGAAATGAAAGAATATGTGTATAGTTTAGCTCTAAAAGGGGTTCCCATGCAAAAAACAACAAAACAGCCTGCCAGAAGTGGCAGGCATAGGTACATAGTCAGCATATTAGGGCATATCAGACATCAGATCCAGCAAGTACGAAGAATGATGACGAGCAGAACATAAAGAACAAGAATGGTACCAGTCGAAGTGCCGAAAACAGGGCAAGGGCTTACAGGATGACAGTGGCTCACGGGCTGCACCTCCCTTTGTAAATGAATTGTTCAGTCAAATTAGTCTATGTTAAGTAGGGTATTAGGTACTGTGCGTATGCCCTCTAGAACGTATTTTGGGCTTTAGGTAGTATCTCAGCATGCCCCCTTAGTTGTAACTAGGAATGGTAAGGGCCCGAGGCAGATAGTGGTGGTGTAGGAGATAATCGCTGAATGGGAACGAATAGCAGGCCAGTCATCAGAATCAGAAATGCGATAAAAAAAGGAGATATGTGATCCGGAAGCTGACCCGCCAGTACAGGCCCGGCAAAGGAGCCGATAGACGTTGCAATGGATTGCAGGGCAAAGGTTTTGCCCAATCGAGCACCTCCAATCCGTATGAAGAGAGAGGCCAGCGCTGGAAAAATAATGCCTTTGGCTGTTCCCAAAATAAACAGGATAATGCCTATTATCGCTTCGGGCGTAGTGGCGAGTGCGTAGAAGCTTAAAGACATCAGAATAATGCCGCAAAGTAGCCTTACCATCGGTGAATATTTGTTCAGAAAAAGCAAACTGAGCGTACAGAGTGCTCCCAAACTGATGATGGAAAAGAGCAATCCGGTGGACATCATGGACGCAGAACCGTTATTTCGTAATGGGATCTCGTAAAATAAAATGCCTTGTGCGCACGCCAAAACAAAAGGTAGAAGCAGGTAACGCCAATTGAATGGTAACCGCGTCTGTGCTGCCGAGAGTGGAGCAGGTGTCGTATGACCATCAGATAATTGGGCCTGCGGAGCGGGTGCCTTTTTGGGTAAGGTGAAATAAGCCATAAGCCCCGTGATTACGAGAATGATACCAAGGGAACTAAATGTCTCGCTAAAGCCAAAGCTGGCAACGATAAATGCGCCTGCGGCAGGAGATAGAACAGAGGCCAACGTGTGGACGACACCATGTCCCGACATATATTTGCCCTGGGTAACCGGATGATCAGACAGTTGCGCCAGCATGGCCAGACAGGCTGGAGATAAAAAGGCCAACACATAGCCACTAATCGCACGCAGAAAAAGTAATTCCCACGGTGTATGAATGTACGATTGAATGATCAGGATCAGGCCTGCAGCTGTTAGGCTGAACATAATATATCGGCGACTGCCGTGTTTGTCGACTTTCGGACCTGCCATCAAGTTACCAGGCAGGTGAGTCAGAGAGTAAATTCCCATCATCCAACCGATAAAGGTAGGAGCTGCCCCCAAAGAGATGGCGAATGGTGTCAAAATAGGATATTGTGCATGCAGATCAAAAAAGGCAATGAACAAAAAGAGATACAGCCAGAGGGCTGTTTTCATGTGAATGACCCCCTTTCCTTAATGTAAACTTCCATCTTACTTCGTATTGGCCCTTCCTAAGTTGTACGCCAGATTGGACGAACATAGACCACTTTGTATGGACAAGAATTGAATGACAAGGTATGTATAAGACCTAAGCTGACAGGACATTGCGTAATCATGTATAATTACAGAGACAATTTTGCAATTTGAATCATGTAGTTGGAAACGGGAGTGTAGCGAATGGATAAGAACGTCTGGTCAGAGTTTTTGGAACATAATTGGCAGATCGTTCAGGATAACTGGCTGTATATAGTGATTGGGCTTGTCCTATTGTTAGTCATATTGAAGATTGTAAGAACTCTCGTAAAATGGCTGATCGTCATTGTTGTGATTGCAGGCTTGCTAGTCTACAGTGGTATTTCCTTTGAACAGGTTGGCAAGGTCGTGACTCAGGCAAAGGATGATGCAATTAACAAGGTTCAGAGCGAGGCTTTGAACATGATGATAAAAGAGGGGCAAAATGCCAAATACACCTCCAACGGAGATGGTACATTTACAGTGACCAGTTCCAACCTGGAAGTAAAGGGTCCGTTTGAGGGGGACAAGGTCAAGGTATGGTTTCAGGGAATGTCGCTGGGCGAATGGAGTATGAGTGACACAGTCAAGAAATATATCGAAAGCGCGAAAGACTTGGCTGCTGTACAGCAGCCACAGTCGCCGTAGAGACAGGAGGAACACAATGAACCCATCCTGGCTGGAGTCTATTCTTCATTGGAATGGCGTGACGGTGTTTCTGATCGCCATCGTAGTATTGTCGTTGATACAGGGGTGGAGGCGAGGGGCCTCCAGATCTGTAGGTGCGCTGTTTAGTCTCATTGTGGATGGCATACTCACTGTGGCGGGCATTTTGTGCTCGCTCGGGTTAGCCATGTGGCTTTCACCGAAGGTGCAACAATGGCTGGCAGCTTATATGGGGCATTTGCCACAGCGAAAACTAAGTGGGATTGAGCAATTCTATTATACGCTTGTGGCGGGGATAGAGGGTTTTCCGCTGCTGCGGTTCGCCGTATTGTTCATGCTCAGTTATGCTATTGCCCAGTTTATACTGCGTGCCATTTATGTGTTGATGGTAGGTGGCAAATCAGATTCCTCCCTCCATGAGCATCAAAAGAAATCGGGCTTTTTCAGCAGAGTGGCAGGGGCCGGCATAGGTACTCTTATTGGTGGAGCTCGTGCCATGATGATCATAGCCCTGCTGTTCATAGGCGTAAGTCTGTATCCAGACAGCGGGTTTAGCAGCTACGTACAAGCTTCGCCGGTTTATAAGCAAGGTGCGCAATCGGTCATTGAGCCGCTGTCCGGGACTCTGATTAAGGATAAGCTGCCCGTATTTACGCAGGCTGTTACCAAGGAATTGAATGGTATCATGCAGCGCAAATATGAAATAATCGACCGGGACATTCCAAGCGAGATCGTTCAGGCAGCGGCCAAGATTACAGAAGGGGCTAGCGGTGACGAGCAAAAAGCCAGAGCGTTGTATGAATGGGTAGGCACCCGTATTAGCTATGATTACAGTAAGGTGGAAGCCTATGAGCAACGTGGTGACTGGCATGAACAGACTCCCAGAGATACGTTTGATACACGTAAAGGAGTGTGCATTGATTATGCCCGCCTTTACTCAATGATGGCTCGTTCGCAGGGACTACAGGTCAAGGTTGTAACAGGCCTTGGATACAACGGACAGGGAGGATACGGGTCCCATGCCTGGAATGAGGTATATTTGAGCGGACAGGATCAGTGGGTACCGCTGGACCCGACCTGGGCACAAAGTGGAGACTGGTTTAACCCGCCAGGTTTTGCCCAAACACATATCAAGGATAAAGTGATTTAAGAAGGAGTGGAAAAGGGCACATGAGAAAGATGGACAACGAGCAAGGAAAAGACAATGAGACATCCGACCGAAAAAGATTTAGCTTCCGGATCAATCTGTTCTTTTTCAGCTCGTTCATTATATTTACAGTCATTATTGTAAGATTGGCGATACTTCAATTTGTAGATGGACCTCAGCTCAAACAGCAGGAGGCCAGTAATGTTACCAAAAATGTACCACTTACGCCGATTCGCGGAACGATTTATGATTCAACCGGGCAGAACAGACTGGCGTATTCGACACCTGTACAATCGCTGTATATCACGCTCTCCAAGAACTATAGCGACCTTTTGGAGAAATCGCGTAAGCCTGATAAAAAGCTGTTGCCTGAGCTGGAAAACATGACACAAAAGCTGGCAAATCGATTTGCCCAATATGGTAATAAAGATGAGCCAAAAATGACGGCAGAACAAATTATGGACGCTATGGATCGGAACTATCAGCGATTTAGCGGTTTTACGCCGCGTCTGATTAAAACGAATCTTACTCCAGACGAAGTCGCTTATTTTATGGAGCATAAAAGTGAGTTTCCGGGCGTAGATGTCGTAGAGGAAACGGTACGTCATTACGATCCTGATACGGTAGCTGTTCAAGCGGTCGGTTATATTAAAAGTTATAAAAGTGCGCGTGAAACATTGGATAAATATAAGAATATTCAAAAATCCATGTCAGCTGAAAATGATCCGGGCCTCATCTATATGGATAACGAATCTGTTGGCTTTGATGGACTGGAATATCAATATCAAGAACAATTACGAGGGAAAAATGGTTATAAAACGGTTCCGATTGATCCGCGCAATATGCCGGAGGGTGTAGATTCTGTTACTCCTCCGCAAAAAGGGGATAATGTCTATTCCACGATTAACAAAGAAATTCAGGTGAAGACTGAAAATGCCATTATGGATCAATTGAGATGGCTCCATACACACGCTGTATCCGGCAGGACTCATCCTTATGCGAAAACGGGCTTTGCTGTAGCGATGGAAGTAGATACCGGAAATGTGGTAGCTATGGCTAGTATGCCGGATTATGATGCAAATTATTGGCAAACGGGTACGATTTCAAAAGACAAATATGAAGAGATAAAACATGTGTATCAAAACGCTACAATAAAGAATGTTGGCTCAGGCCAACCTGGACAGCATCCAGATTCTACAGTGCTTCTGGGATCTACAATTAAGCCGCTGTCTGTTCTTATTGGATTGGAAGAAGGACTGTTTACAACAAATACGTACTATCAAGACACAGGAGCAGCTTATTTCGGACGGAACAACTCTTCACGGGTACGCAACGCATCTGGTCATGTGTACGGTTCAATGGACCCGGCTACCGCTATTCGCCATTCCTCCAATGCCTTTATGGTCGATATGGTTGGCAAGCGCTTATATAACAAATATATTAATAACGCAGCAGAAGACCAAGGTGTTAACGTATGGGACCGCTACATGAAGGAATTTGGATTAGGTGTTTCTACTGGAGTAGACTTGCCTGGTGAGTTCCTGGGTTGGCGAGAGTATACGAGGAGTAAATCCGAGTCTGCACTTTCCAAATTAGCATATGCATCCTTTGGTCAACAAGGTAAATATACGCCTATGCAACTTGCTCAGTATACAACGATGATTGCTACAAAAGGCAAACGTATGGAGCCGCATTTGGTCAGTCAAATTAAAGATACCAATGGTAATGTGGTCCAGACGTTTAAGCCGAAGGTGCTGAATGAAGTGAACTTCCCGGATGCATACTGGAATGAAGTCATACGCGGAATGGCAACAGATGTCAGCGCATTTAACGGCTTTCCATATGATTTTGCTCGCAAAACGGGGACATCACAGCAGGTTGTAGGCAGAGGACTAAAAGATAACGGAGTATTTATCGCCTTTGCACCACGTCAGAATCCTAAACTTGCAGTAGCAGTTGTCATTCCTGAAGGGGGCTTCGGGGCTTGGAGCGCCGGACCTGTGGCGCGTAAAATATTTGATGCTTACGACGAAGTGTACGGTCTGGACGGTGTTCCTAAGAAAAAGGATGCAGCGACAGCCGATTCCAATGCAGCCAAACAGCCATAATTATTTTTATACAGATACTATTTCAGGTAAGCTTCCCTTAGCCATTGGGCTAAGGGAAGCTTTTTTTGTTTTTTTGTATGTTTTCTTACAAAATTGTCATCTGGGAATTCATCGTTTATTGCTTTGGATATGGTAGGATCAGGAATATAAAACCTAACTGAAAGGAGTAATGACCAGCTAATATGGACAGAGGAAGTTTGGATAAAAAGTTTTCATTTAAAAAGAAAAATGTTGAAGAGAATGAAGAGTCACGAAAAAAACGGACGGTTTTACGAACCAACCTACTGTTTTTTAGTACTTTTGTGCTGTTTGCCCTGATCATTACCAGACTAGCTGTATTGCAGTTTGTACAATCGGAGGAGCTCAAAGGCCAGCAGCAATCCGTAAATACGAAAAATGTCCCGTTAGCCCCGAGTCGCGGCACGATTTATGACTCCACGGGTACGGTTAAGCTGGCGTATTCGACTTCAGTACAGTCCTTGTATGTAACTTTATCTAAGGATTATAGCAAACGTACGGAGAAAGATCGCAAGCCGGGGGAAAAGCTGCTCCCTGAGCTTGATGCTTTTGCTGCCAAGCTTGCTGCCAAATTAAACGAACTGGGTCGTACCGAAGGAGAGCAGCTTAATGCAGAGGAAATAAAAAAGCGACTGGACCCGGACTATAATCAATATAGGGGATTTACCCCACGTTTGGTCAAATCCGACTTGAGTCGGGAGGAAATCGCTTATTTTCTGGAACATCGGACAGAGTTCCCTGGTGTAGAGGTTGTAGAAGAAAGTGTACGCCATTATGACCCGGATCGGGTAGCGGTACAAACGATTGGATATATGTATAAGTTCAAAGGAGCTAGAACGAACCGGTCCAAATATAAAGAGCTCTATGAAGCTAATTCGGAGGTTTTAAAACCGGCACAGGTGTATTCGGAAAGTGAAACGGTCGGATATGATGGCTTGGAACTTCAGTACCAGGATGAGCTGAGAGGAAAAAACGGATATAAAACGGTAGAAGTCAATCCGCGCAGCATGCCGGAGGGTATTGAATCCATTACTCCTCCGGAAAAAGGACATCATCTATACTCCACCATCAACAAGGAAATTCAGCAGAAAACCGAACAGGCCATTATGGATCAGCTTCGCTCGCTTCATACTCATGCCGTATCAGGGGAGCTTCATCAAGACGCGACCACTGGCTTCGCTGTAGCGATGGAGGTAGAGACCGGAAATGTCGTGGCAATGGCCAGCATGCCGGATTATGACTCTAATGTATGGAAAAGTGGGAGTACCTCGCCTTCGGTATATGACGAAATTCAGCATAAAATGGGAAATGGAACAATTAAATCCGTACCTAGCGGAAAAGCGGGTCCACATCCAGAATCCTCGGTGATTCTGGGTTCAACCATTAAACCGCTAACCGTGCTGATCGGGTTGAAGGAAAACCTGTTTTCTCCCGGACAGACTTATCAGGATACGGGAAGTGCGTACTACGGCAAAAATCGCTCCAGCCGGGTTGGGAACTCTAGCGGACATGTGTATGGTACTTTGACACCTAGCAGGGCAATTGAGGTCTCGTCGAATACGTTTATGGTGGATATGATCGGCAAGCCGCTGTATGCCAAATACGGAAGTAATGCAGGGGTGCATCAGGGAATTGATGTATGGGACAAGTATATGAAAGAATTTGGATTAGGCGTTCCGACTGAAGTCGATCTGCCGGGCGAGTGGGCAGGCAGACTTGAGTATACGAGCAAGCATGAAAGTGCGCTGACACGTTTGGTACAGGCATCCTTTGGTCAGCAAGGGAAATATACAGCGATGCAGCTGGCCCAGTATACGACTGTGCTGGCAACCAAGGGCAAGCGAATGCAGCCTCATTTAGTCAGTAAAATTGTGGATGACCAGGGGAATCTCGTACGTGAGTTTAAGCCGAAGGTGCTGAATGAGGTCGCTTTTTCAGATACGTACTGGAATACTGTGATTCGCGGCATGGCTACCGATGTTAAAGCCTTTAACGGATTTCCCTATGATTATGCCCGCAAAACGGGGACTTCTCAGCAGGTGGTGGGACGTACGGTTAAAGATAATGGGGTGTTCATCGCTTTTGCTCCACGCCAAAATCCGAAGCTGGCTGTAGCGGTTATCATTCCTGAAGGGGGCTTTGGTGCGACGAGTGCGGGACCGGTTGCGCGTAAAATATTTGATGCGTATGACGAAGTATACGGGCTTGATGGTAATCCTAAAAAGCCTCTGGTAGCGAAATAAGGACTTGAATACTTTTGTGGGCTTCTCTTTTTCATGGTAAAATGTCGTTGGACATAAGGGACAACAGGAGGAAGAGAGACCATGGGAGAAAACCAATATAAATACAAACTGCTTGCGCTCGACATGGATGGAACTTTACTGAATGATAATCATGAAATAAGCTTGGAAACGATTAACTGGATTAATAAGGCGATTCAGAAAGGGATTCATGTATGCTTGTCCACCGGACGTGCAGCGATGCATGCTTTGCCTTACGGTCAGCAACTCGGTCTGGAGACGCCAATGGTAACTGTAAACGGCAGTGAAGTATGGAAATCACCTCACGAATTGTGGCGCCGCTATTTACTTGATAAGGAGCTTATTCGCAAGATGCACCAGATTGCCGTAGAAACAGGCTCCTGGTTCTGGGCTTACTCAACCGAGGAGTTATACAACAGAGATCGTTGGCCGGACACATTGGACACACAGGAATGGCTCAAATTCGGTTTTAATACGGAAAATGACGAAATTCGCCATCAAATTTTGCTCAAGCTTCAGGAGATGGGTGGACTTGAAATTTCCAATTCTTCGATGACGAATCTGGAAATTAATCCGGCCGGTATATCCAAAGCCAGTGGCATCGCTGAAGTGTGCGACCTGCTCGGCATTACCATGGAGCAGGTGGTTGCCGTTGGCGACAGTTTGAATGACCTGGCTGTGATTCAAGCGGCTGGACTGGGCGTAGCGATGGGGAATGCTCAGGATACGGTAAAAGAAGCCGCTAATGTGGTTGTGGCTTCGAATAATGAGGACGGCATTGTAGAAGTGATTCGAGATTATGTGCTTGTGTAATAAAATGAATAGTGCACAAGCAAGATGAATAGACGAGAAGGAGGAGGCCCATGGACGTTGTAGGTTGGATTGTTGTCATTGTACTGTTCATTGTGGGCATGGCGGGAGCGGTGTATCCCGTATTGCCGGGGGCGCTCGCCATTTATTTTGCATTTTTTGTATACGGCTGGTTTTTCTCGTTTGCTCCATACAATGCTTTGTTTTGGATTATACAAACACTAATCGTCGTTGCCCTTTTTATTGCGGATTATGCTGTGAATGCGTGGGGAGTCAAGCGATTTGGCGGCTCGCGTTTATCAGCGATCCTTAGTACAGTAGGAATCATTATTGGCCCTTTCGTTATTCCGGCATTCGGTCTGATTTTGGGACCATTTATCGGTGCTGTGCTGGGTGAACTGATTGGTAAAGCCCCGCTGGATCGAGCTATAAAAGTGGGCTTTGGCTCCGTCTTGGGCCTGTTTACTAGCACCGTGATGAAAGTAATTTTGCAGCTTGCCATGATTATTGTATTCTTGATTTGGGTGTTTTAACCAGAGATTCGTTTATTATGATTTGCAGAGACAGAATCGACATGCGGCTCCGCACCGGTGATGGCTCAGGCCATGACTGTTTGTTGCGGGGCTTTTGCATGCATGTGAACAGCAAGAAAGAAGGGAACGCATTTTGTCCAATAAAGAAACATTCCTTAAAGGTACGCTTATTTTAGCCGCTGCCGCTTTGGTGGCCAGAGTGCTTGGTCTGGTACAGCGCGTTCCATTGGAGCATTTGCTCGGCTCCGTCGGGAACGCCTCGTTTACTATTGCGAACAACGCTTATTTGATGCTGCTCACGGTCGCTACGGCCGGCATTCCCAGCACACTGAGCAAAATGGTTTCGGAACGCTACGCACTGGATCGGCCTGCGGAAGCGCGACGTGTGTATCGTGCGGCTTTGATATTCGCGGCCGTGGCCGGTGTTATCATTACGGCGCTGCTGTATTTTGGAGCGCCTTATTTTGCCGAGCATGTAGCAGGGGTTCCGCAGTCTGCTTTGGCTATTCAGGCTTTGGCACCCGCTTTGCTGTTGTTTCCTGCCATTGCGATGATGCGCGGATACTTCCAAGGACGCGGTAATATGACCGCAGGTGGTATTTCACAGATTGTGGAGCAGGTCGCACGGGTAGCCACCGCAATTCTACTCGCTTTTATTATTTTGAAGCTTGGCTATGGAGATCGTGAGGTAGCTGCGGGAGCCTCCTTTGGGGGTGTCATGGGAAGTCTTGGCGCTCTTGGGGTCATGCTGTATTACACGGTGAAATTGCGTCGTCAGGATCGCCAGGATCGTCAAGAGCAATTCCAAGAGGAAAGCTCCGCGCTACCGATGATGCGCATTTACAAAGATATTTTCAAGCTCTCTATTCCTATCGTGTTGTCGTCTCTGACGGTTCCGGCGGTTAATTTTATTGATACGTCGATTGTAGTTAGACTGCTGTCTGGACAAGTGGGATTGGATCAGGCGACTACTCAGTTGGGTTATTTAGGCTCTAGGGCACAGAGTGTGGCAGGCATTCCGCCGATTTTGGCCATTGCACTCAGTCAATCGCTCATTCCGATCATTTCAGCGGCTTTTGCCCGTAAGGATGAACAGCATTTACAAAATCAGATGACGCTGGCCTTGCGCATCTCTATTCTGACTGGAATGCCGATTGTGCTGGCTTTATGTGTAACTGCCTATTCTATTAATGGTCTGCTGTTCAGCTCGCTTGGAGGCAGCGGGATTATCGCTGTTCTGACACTCGGAACGATCTTTCAGATTACGATGATGACCTCTAATTCGATATTGATCGGTATGGGCAAGCCGCGTATTTCAATGGTCAATGTGATGGTTGGTATCGTCGTGAAGTTGGCAGCGAGCTGGCTGCTGGCTGGTTGGCTAGGGATTTACGGAATTATTGCCGCAACCGGTTTGTGTTTCCTCGTCATTACGTTGCTGAATTTGCGTGTGCTGAAAGGTATTGTTTCCTTCTCAATCATGGGCCGGCGCTGGGCAGGCTTCCTAACCGCAGTCGTTGTCTCGGGAGCTATCGGGTACGGAGTAAATGAAGCCTGCATTTTGCTGGTACATCTGATGCCTGCGCGTGTAGCCTTCTTGATTGCGTGCTGCATTGCCGGAGTGGTTGTACTGGTATGCTACTTGGTATTGCTGGTTGTACTGCGCGTATTGCGCAGGGACGAGCTGGGTAACTATCCGCGCGTGTTGCAGAAGGTATTGCGTCCGTTAATGCGCCTACAGCGTGAGTCCACTCAACAACGAGGCTAAAAAAGCCCTCTCATCTGTTCAGTGAAAGGACCGCAAGCTATGAGCATCATGGGCCATTGCTGTTTTTTGAATGCCATGGCGATGCTCATGGCGCATGGCAAATAACAGAGGCCGTTTTGGTTCACTGATATGCCCAAGTGTAGAACCGTCCTGAAACCAGTCATAACGGGGAATCGGATCATAGGCTGTATCTGACCAGACGGCGTTCAGCTCCGGGCTGTACAGACGTTGACTTGGCGGGAGCCATTCATGTGCTAAAAGCGTTGCACTCTCTGCTGGAGAGCGCAGCGCTTTTTGTACATTTGGTGTGAATAGTCCGGGCCAATAGTCGCTGCGAGACCCGGTATGCGGCACGCTGGTAGCAAATGCGGATACCTGATCCAGTACCTGCTGATGGCCAAATAACATAGCGTAAAGACTTTTACCAAAACCGATCCGCTCATCCAGATGGCCAAAACGCTCCATGACAAGTCCGGCAAGTCCACCGTTTAGCCCAAGCGGAAATATAACCTGATTGAGCTGAAGCCAGTCATGCAAATAAAAGCCTGGCTTATGTGTCACAAATTTTTGAAAATACGGGTCTTTCACAACCCGTCCTTCAATATAGTTTTGTTCATTAATAATGAGCGCTACCGTCAAAAGAGAACTATCCCGCCAAGCCCAGAAACGTTCCCAAAAGGGCTTCATGAATGGCGAAACGTGAAAATGAGGCAACAAATGGAAGCAACTCCGTCCCAAATGACGGCTGTGCATGTAAAGCTGCAACTGTGGATAAGCGTCTTGAAAAATAAGAGCGTTACAGCGCTCAAGTAGCCGATACAGCCACTCCTTTTCCTGTTCGCCGAACAGGTTGCCAATGAGCTCCCCCTTCAGGTCAGTCATATTATAGCCGCCATTACGAGAAACCAGATGGGCCAGTAATGCCCAGTGTAATTCCGGGTAGCCACGATAGCATTCAAGATAAGCGGCAGTGCGCGTGATGTTGCTGCGATTCTCCTGTGCTGTATCGTTCTTGATCCGCTCCAGCAGCTCACAGTCTGTTTCGCATAAGGGCATATTTAGAGAAGAGGGACGCGTAGCGGGTCCGTTCACCAGCATTAATGCTTCAGCTTCATTCATGGCGGCCTGTGCCGAATGATAATCCCACGGCAGATCACGCAAGGGATAGCGTAATTTACGGGATTCGGTCCAGGCCGCACGTTTGCCCTCCCATGCCTCCTCCGCAACACGTGGAACGGAACCCAGTAACTTTAGCCCTCCCTGAAGCTGTCGAGATGCGACATGGAGCCATTCGGTGAGAGACATGTTTAAATAACCTCCTTTCAAATGCAGGCATCCCCGTATTCCACCAAGTATGTTGGGTATGCTATTGGGATGTCGTCGCCTATGTGGATTCTTAAGTATATCTATAGTATGTCTCAATGAGAGGGCTTCCAATCGGCATGTGAGCATAATAGGGGAGTGTGCAAAAGCTTCACTTGGCGTTACAATAGAAAGTACAGGATCTCCTGCACAAAAGAAGTTTAAGGAGGAATTATGTATGCAAAAAATCGTCTCTCATGAAGACTTTAATAAGGCAATATCCACTCCAGGTGTAACGGTAGCTGTGTTCAAGGCGGACTGGTGCGGGGATTGTCATTTTATTGATCCATTCATGCCTGATGTAGAGCAACAATATGCAGACAAGCTTACATTAATTGAGATTGATGTAGAACAGGCCGAAAGTGTCAGCCAAGAGCAAAATGTTCTAGGGATTCCTAGCTTTATCGCTTACAGTGAAGGGCGAGAACTAGTACGTCTGGTGAACAGATTGCGTAAATCCCGCGAGGAAATCGAGCAGTTTTTGGACCGGGCTGTAGAAGTCCATGCTAACTTGGCAAAATAACGGATAATAGTATGTATGAGGGCTCCGCAGGGAACCTTAATCATCAGGATATTCAGAAAGCCGCTTCCTTCCGAAGGAGGCGGCTTTCTTACGGACACGTTCACATTTTGTCAACAAAGCTCGTATGTCAAGGAACGATATATCAGTTATAATTACTTTAAGTGATCATTTCACAACATATAAAGTGAATAAATATTATATTTGGAAGGATACGGGTGAATTCATTGAATAACAAAATCAGAATATTAAAATGGCTGGCACTCGTAACATGTATTGTCATGTTTTTGGCTACCTTCGGTGGAGGTGTCGTGACGCGAACGGATTCGGGTCTCGGCTGTGGAAGAGAATTCCCACTTTGTAATGGTAAGCTGGTTCCGGCGCATACCATCGCATCCCTTATTGAGTTCTCTCATCGCTCTGTCAGTGCCATGGCCGGAATTCTTTCTATCGCCTCGTTTGTCGGCTTTTTGCTGTTTATGAAGCATCGGAAGGATTTACAGCTATTCTCTTTACTCACGCTATTGTTTGTTATCATACAAGGTGCGATGGGGGCATTGGCTGTCATCTTCTCCCAATCGGCTGCAGTCATGGGGCTGCATTTTGGCTTTGCGCTTATTGCTTTTGCCAGTGCGACCATGATGACGCTGGGGGCCTGGCAGGAGCATGCGGATTCACGCTACACTCCCCGTCTGATTCCTGGGCGTGTCAGTCGCGGCTATCGTAACTTTATATGGCTATCAACGATTTATACCTATATTGCTGTCTATTCAGGAGCGTTGCTTAGTCATTCGGTCATCCAGAAGGTTGTAAATATTGGGGGTTTCATATCTCCACTGCTGCTTCATCAGATTTCAGCCGGTCTGCTGTTCGTCATTATTTTGGCTGTGGGTCACTACTCGTATCGTTATCACCCGAATCACCGGGATATTCGTACTCTGGGTGTCGTATCGGTCGTATTGATTATTCTTCAAGTGGTGATTGGTATTATCTTGCTGTACGTCAACAGACCTGAAATTTACATGTTTATCGTGCTGGGACATATGCTGGTGATTGCATCGTTGTTCTCCATTTTGGCTTATCTGAGCTATCGTGTATGGCAATTGTCACCGGACCGCAAGCTTGTTCCGACCCAAGCACAGCGTACCTAAGCATTTTGTAGATTATAATGAAGCGTATTTTTGCCCAAGAGGCGTTGGAACACGTATAATAACATCATAAGAAACAAACCAGGCCCACGAGTTTCTCGAGGGCTTGATTTGCTTAGGAGGAATCATCCAGTTGATCTACCAGAATTTGCGCCAATTTATTGAAGCGCTGCGTAAAGAAAATGATCTTAAAATTATAGAAGCACCTGTCGATCCTTATTTGGAGCTGGCCGAGATCCACCGAAGAGTCATTGAGGAAGAAGGTCCGGCGCTGCTGTTCACAAATGTCAAAGGAACCCCGTTTCCTGTAGCCAGTAATTTGTTCGGTACGAATCGCCGTGTGGACATGGCTTTTGGCCCTCGTCCAGAGCAACTGATGGATGCAATTGTAGGTGCGACCAAAACGTTGCTTCCACCTACCCCCAAATCGTTGTGGAATGAACGTGGGCTGATTAAGGACATGCTAAAAGTAGGACTAAAAACAGTATCTCATAGCGAAGCCCCTGTATTGGGCGTTCGCCGTACTGATGCTCCGCTGGCTCCACTGCCTAGAGTGACCAGCTGGCACGAGGATGGAGGACCGTTCATTACGCTTCCGCTCGTGTATACCGAAAAGCCAGGTCAGTCCAAGGATCATAATTTGGGGATGTATCGCATCCAGATTTATGATGATCAGACGACTGGGATTCACTGGCAGATCCATAAAGGCGGCGGCTTCCATTATCATGAAGCAGAGCTGCGTAATGAGCCGTTGCCTACGACGATCATCATCGGTGGCCCGCCTGCTCTGATTGCGTCTGCGATTGCTCCTGCCCCGGAAAATTTGCCTGAGCTATTGCTGGCTTCCCTTATTATGGGGGGTAAGCTGCCCATGACGGAAGACCCGCTCGGAGGTCACCGGATTCCGGCAGAAGCCGAATTTGCGATCAGCGGCTATGTGCCGCCTCATGAACGCCGCCCGGAAGGACCGTTTGGCGATCATTTTGGCTATTACTCATTACAACATGATTTCCCTGTGTTTCATGTCAAACATATGCATCACCGTAAAGATGCCATTTATCCGGCGACCATTGTAGGTAAGCCGCGGCAGGAAGACTACTATCTCGGCGAGTTTTTGCAACGTCTGTTGTCGCCCGCTTATCCGCTTGTAATGCCTTCCGTCAAGTCGTTATGGGCATATGCGGAAACAGGTGTACATGCGCTGGCAGCGGCAGTCGTACGTGAAAGCTACTCCCGTGAAGCGCTGGTATCCGGCTTCACCATTCTGGGTCAAGGCCAATTGTCGTTGACCAAATTCCTGATGCTGACGGATCGGGTAATCGATTTATCCGACTTTAACCTGCTGCTCGAAACCATTTTGGAACGATTTAATCCAGCCAGAGATTTGTTTATTTTCAACCATACGTCTCACGATACACTCGATTACACGGGCCGTAAGCTGAATCATGGCAGTAAGGCGATTCTGATGGGAGTAGGCGAGCCTGTGCGTGAATTGCCTCGAGTTTATGAAGGGGGCGATCTGCCGGGAATTCGTGACATCGAACCGTATTGCGGAGGATGCCTCGTTGTATCCGGCTCGTCCTTTGAGCAGGAGCCTGAACTCGCTGCGCGTGTATTGGAGCGATTAGCTGCGGGTGAGCAGGAGTGGCCGCTTGTCTTTATCGTGGACGATGCCAAAGAAGTTGTTCGCTCCCAAGCTTCGTTCCTGTGGACAGTATTCACACGCTTTAACCCGGCTACAGATATGTACGCTGACAGCGAAGTGCGTTTGCATCACCTGAACTATAAGCTGCCGATTGTGGTGGATGCACGTATGAAGCCGGGCTACCCTGATGAGGTACTGCCACGTGAAGATATTGTTAAGCTTGTAGATCAACGATGGACGAGTTATTTCGCTTGACGCCTATTAAAGCATCTTAACAGCCGGATTTTACAGATATGAAGGAGGCGTGAAGCATGATACGCAAGCTGTTGGGCGAGCCCCCGCGTGTAAATAATGGTTTCCTGCTGGATGCCATGAATAGCATGTCAGACATGTTACATTTGCTGGAGCGACAAATCCAGGCCAGTGGTGATCCGACTCATGACTTTCGGAAGGCGGATATTTTGACGCGTGGTCTAATGTCGTCATTGGATGAACTGGAGCAGAGCCATCATGCTGCCGCCTTTTTTCGTATGAAAGTAAAAGCCGGATACGCTGAAGATATGAGCAAGGATGAAAAATCCGATTATGCCTTGTACGTATTCTTTTATAAGGATGGGTTTGTGCGGGTATTCTCTATTTTGGATAAGTTGGGTAACTGGATGAATGACCTGTATGATTTAAAAACAGGGCAGTATAAGGCGCATTATTCGTATTTTACTGTGTTGCGACAGCTGAAGTATCTCAAAATGCATCCTGTATTGACCGATAATTTAATTGATATCAAGGACACATACAACGATGCTATCAATCGGCTGCGTAAGCGGCGAAATACGGAGATACACTATATGAACACGGAAATGCAGGATGATCTCTGGCAACGTCACCGTGCTTTATATGGCAAAATCCAACTGGAGGACCTCGATCACCATCTAGAAGATTTGCAGCAGGGCTTGGAAATGGTATGCCGGTCGCTATCAAACGCATTTTCTTATACTGCGAAACAATGGGAGAACCGGGCAGTGCGCCCATAATTATGACAGAAAATATCCTTTGACAAAGCAATGTAAACTATCTATACTGAAACCTAGTTTCAGAAAAATGCTTGAATTATTTTTTTATATAAACTAAACGGACAGCTAAAGCTGGAGTTTAACATATTTTTCTTATCCAGAGAGGTGGAGGGACTGGCCCGATGAAGCCCGGCAACCCGTTCTTTCCCGGTGTAATGCACCGGGAGGGAACATATGGTGCTAATTCCTACAAAACCGCTAGAGTTATAGCGATTTTGGCAGATGAGAAAAGGTTCGCAAGGTGGGGCCCTTTTCATTCTGTGAAAGGGGCTCTTTTTTGTATAAATAAATAGCCGATTTTATACAATCCTGAGAGATGACAACTGGTTAAAAGGGTAAGGAAGAAGTGAAGGGGGTCGCAGCACGTTGATAGAGCTTAAGCAATTAACCAAGCATTATGGTAAAGGAAACCGACGCGTTAATGCGTTGTCCGGGTTGAATCTTTCTATAAAGCGTGGAGAAATATTCGGGGTGATTGGTCATTCCGGGGCGGGCAAAAGTACGTTGATCCGCTGTATTAATTTATTGGAGCGCCCTACTTCAGGCGAAGTATGGGTAGATGGGGTTAACCTTGTGACTGTGAGTCAATCCCAGTTACAGAAGCAACGCCGAAAAATCGGAATGATTTTTCAACATTTTAATTTGTTGTCTTCGGCGACAGTGTATGACAACATTGCATTTCCATTGCGTCTGGTAAGTACCCCTAAGCAGGAGATGGACAAGAAAGTTCGTGAGCTGCTGGAACTAGTGGGGCTCAAAGAACACAGTGGAAAATATCCGTCACAGCTCTCAGGTGGACAGAAGCAGCGGGTAGGAATTGCACGGGCACTGGCTAGTGATCCGCATGTGTTGCTGTGTGACGAAGCGACGTCTGCGCTTGATCCGCAGACGACAGGGTCTATCCTGAAATTGCTGTTGGATATTAATCAACGTTTTAATTTGACCATCGTATTGATTACTCATGAGATGCATGTCATTCAAAGCATTTGTGATCGAGTTGGCGTCATTCATCAGGGCGATATCGTGGAGCAAGGTCCGGTGGCGGAAGTATTTTTGAAGCCACAGCATCAGGTAACTAAGGACTTTATCCAGCGGGAGGCGGAACATCCCGAGGAGTTACAAGCAGCGATTGCAGCTGCAGGTAGCGGGGAATCGACACAGGTAGTACGTATCTCCTTCTTAGGCAGCAAAACTTATGATGCGATTCTGTCGCGTACGGCTCGAAGTACGGGTGTTGATTTTGCAATCTTGCAGGGAACCATCTCTACAATTAAAAATGTACCGTATGGACAGCTGATCGTTCGTTTTGAAGGAAACCATTCAGATATAGAGCATACGCTGCGCGAAGTGTCTGGGCAAGGACTTGATGTGGAGGTGATCGGACAATGAGCGAACTTGATTTTTCGCAAGTGAGTTGGGAAGAGCTAGGGAATTCTACGCTGGAAACCCTTCAGATGCTCGGGGCATCTGCATTGTTCACCCTCGTTATTGGATTGCCGCTCGGTATATTGTTGTTTCTGGCGAGCCGCTCCTCGTTGACTTTGATGAAGGTGATATACATTGTATTATCCTTCATCGTGAACATTTTGCGTTCCGTACCATTTATCATTTTGATCGTTGCACTTATTCCTTTTACACGATCGTTGGTAGGTACCTCGACCGGGGTGCTGGGAACCATTCCGCCATTGGTTATCGGGGCTGCTCCTTTCTTCGCACGTCTTGTCGAAACGTCACTACGTGAAGTGGACAAGGGTGTCATTGAAGCTGCACAAGCGATGGGGGCTTCGACAGGACAAATTATCCGGCGTGTGCTGTTACGTGAGGCACTGCCGGGCCTGCTCGCCGCATTAACCATTACCGTCGTTACACTCGTATCCTACACGGCAATGTCCGGTATGATCGGGGGCGGTGGACTGGGTACGCTGGCAATCAACTACGGCTATTATCGTTATGAAACGGCTGTAATGATCGTTGCGGTCGTGCTGATGATCGTATTGGTACAACTGCTGCAAATGGCAGGAGATCGCCTTGTGCGGCATTATACTCGAAAATAGGGAAAACATATAGATATCCTTATTGATCAGGACGTCTGATCCTGAATATTACAAATTATTGGAGGGGTAACAACATGAAGAAATGGGTATTGGCTGTATTGAGCTTGACATTAATTGCGGTACTGGCTGCTTGCGGTACAAAGAGCACTACATCGGATACAAACAATGCGGCCGAAAATACAGGCGGGTCACCACGTGAAGTCGAACTGAAAGTTGGAGCTTCTCCTGTGCCACATGCGGAAATTTTGGAAGCGATCAAGCCTCAGTTGGAAAAAGAAGGAGTTCGCCTTCAAGTCGTTCAGTTTAACGACTATGTACAGCCGAACGTGCAATTGTTTGACAAGCAACTGGATGCTAACTTTTATCAACATGTACCTTACCTGAATGTGATGAATAAAGAGCGTAAAATGGATCTGGTATCTATTGGCGCTGTTCATCTGGAGCCATTCGGTATCTACTCTCAAAAATATAAAAAGCTTGATGAACTTCCAGACGGTGCGACAGTAGCGATTCCGAACGATGCGACCAATGGAGGCCGTGCATTGTTGCTGTTGGAGAAACAAGGTCTGATCAAGCTGAAGGACGCAAGCAACATTGAAGCTACCGTAAAAGATATTACTGAAAATAAGAAAAATCTGGAATTTAAAACTTTGGAAGCAGCTATGCTGCCACGTCAGTTGCCTGAAGTGGATATTGCGTTGATCAACACGAACTACGCTTTGGAAGCCAAGCTGAATCCGACCAAGGATGCATTGGCACTGGAAGACAAAGATTCACCATATGCTAACGTACTGGTAGCACGTCCTGATAATAAAGATTCCGAAGCGATCCAAAAACTGCTTAAAGCTTTGCAATCTCCAGAAACTAAAAAATTCATTGAAGACAAATATCAAGGCGCAATTATCCCTGCATTTTAAGCAGAAACTAAGAAACCGCTGAACGTAAACCCCAGCTTCTCTTAAACAAGAGGACTGGGGTTTCTTCTTGGCTGGAGTTGTAGGGATTGCTTAAATATTTTATACTTGGGGGTGACCGTTCTCTGTGAAGAGGAGGAAAACTGTTGAGAGACAAAGTCGCACTCATAACGGGCAGTGCCAAAGGTTTAGGTAAAATGACCGCTCTGCGTTTGGCTGATGAAGGTTGTGACATTGCACTAAATTATGTCCATAGCCAGGTTGAAGCCGAAGCGCTTAAGCAGGTAATTGAATCTAAGGGAGTACGCTGTCTGTCTTTACAAGCAGATATCTCTGTTCAGGAAGATATCACCAGGCTGATCGGTGAAGTGCAGGATCGTCTGGGCGGGGTTGATATTATGGTGAACAATGCCGGACCCTTCATCCGGGAACGCCGTCTTTTTGCGGACTACAGTGTAGCTGAGATTCATGCCATGATACAGGGAAATTTGGTCGGTACCATGTTGCTGGATCATTTGGTATTGCCGCACATGCGTAGCCAGCAATGGGGACGTATTATTCATTTTGGCTTTGGTCATGCTGGAGAAGCAAGGGCTTGGCCGCATCGGGCTGTCTACGCAGCTGCCAAGGTGGGGCTGGTGTCTTTTACGAAGTCACTAGCTGTAGAGGAAGCTCCCTATGGCATCACGGTCAATATGATCTGTCCAGGGGATATCCGAGGAGCGAACAAGGAAAAGTCGATTGCCGATGTCATCGGCATGCAGGATAAAGAGACACCGCGTGGGCGTCCAGGAAGCGGAGAGGACATTGCGCGAGTGATCGCCTATTTGTGTGAGGAGCATTCAGATTTTATAACAGGCAATATTATGGATGTGTCCGGAGGATTGGACCCCATTCGGCCAACCATATAAGCTTGAGAGAGCTTTAGACGCTGTAATACAAAAAAGAGTCTTGAGCTTCGTTACCGAACTCAAGACTCTCTGATCATTATGCATCAAGCATTAGAATACTTGTACCACTTCTTGGACGCCTTCAACTTCTTCGAGAAGAGCGCGTTCAATCCCTGCTTTCAGCGTAATTGTAGAACTTGGGCAACTGCCGCAAGCACCTACCAGCTTCAGCTTAACGATGCCGTCTTCAACGTCAACCAGCTCAACGTCACCGCCATCGCGTTGCAGGAACGGACGGAGCTTATCCAGTACGTCTGCTACTTCATCATACATCTGAACGCTTTGTGCTTCGCTCATTAGAATTCAACTCCTTTCCTATACCTTGTTTATTATATTACAAAGCGGGCCAAATTAAAATGCCCGTCATCCAAAGCAGGTGAAAAAAATGTTAAGACCTATTATTGAATTTTGCACCAGTAACATGCATTTTGGTACCGATGAGATTATGGCTAAACTGGAACAGAATCCAGATTATGATGTGATTGAATACGGCTGCCTAAGCAATTGCGGTCAGTGTAACGCTGAGCCTTATGCGATGGTTAACGGTGAAATTGTATCCGCAGATTCAGCAGAGCTTCTGTACGAAGTGATTCTCAACAAAATTAAAGAAGCCGAAGCATGGGACAACCTGGATTTGGATTGAAAATAGAAGTCATCCGCAGGGCCAGCCTTCTCTTGTAGAAAATATATATTATTCATAGATGCACCAGCAAAAAGGACCTGCTATGGAAGCAGGTCCTTTTTGCTTATTAAAGATCCAATTAGCCAAAATGGCGTTTGGACTTCCAGAGCACACCGCTTTTCAGCAGACGTGGCACTCGTCCACGCAATGAGGTACTGCCCATAAAGCCATAACCGAATCCGGCCTTCTTGCCCAGCGCACCTAATGTACCACGTAGCTTTAAAGGATGCGGGTGAGGCGTTTGGCCTTTCCACAGGTCGCGTACAATGTGGGCAATCTGCTCTCCTTGCACCTCTGCCGCCTGAGCGCTTGGAGAGTAAGGAAGGCTCGCACAGTCTCCGACGACGTACACTTCAGGATGATCCGGTATTTGATAATATTCATTTAGCACGATGCGACCCTGAGGGTCTTTAGGAACTGCTAAATCCTGTACAATTTTAACGGGCTGAATCCCGGCTGTCCATACAACCGCATCGGTCATAATTTGCTCGTCACGGTTGTAAATAGCTCCTGGCTCGATACGGGAAACCGCAACATGATTTAGCGCATTCACATGATGCTCCTTGAACCAGGCATGTACATACGCAGACAAACGTTGCGGAAATGCTGATAGCACCCGCTCGCCCCGATCCATAATCGTAATATTCAAATCCGCGCGGCTTTCACGTAACTCCGCAGCAATCTCGACACCACTTAGGCCGCCACCTACAATATGGACATGTCCATAAGGCTTGATTTCATTCAAGCGCAGATACGTTTGGCGGGTATGATTAAAGGACTGGATTGTACAGCTGTATTCTTCTGCCCCCGGTGTATTATGAAAGCGGTCGGTACAACCTAGTGCAATGACAAGCTGGTCATAGGGCAAAGGCTCACCGTCTTGAAAATGGACCATTTTATTCTCAAGATCCATCGATGTGACTTCTCCATATTTGCGAATAAGGCGTTGTTCATCTGGAAAGTGTACCCGCAAATCAAAATCAGATACGGTACCTGCCGCAAGGGCATAGTATTCTGTTTTCAAGCCCTGAAAGGGCATCCGATCCACTAAAATAACTTGAATATTGTCGGGAATGTGTTTATCCAGCAATTCTTTGGCAATGGTAAGGCCGCCATAGCCGCCCCCCAGAATAACGAAATTTTTCATCAAAATCCGCCGTCCTTTCGTTACCGTTTCCCCGGCAATGGTCTGGTGTCTTGTCGATCTAGCCACAAGTTTTTGTTGTTGTAAAACCCGGAAAAGCGGGCCTGCCTTTGGCAGACAGACCAGTGTGTTCCGGGGCAGCTTGAGGCTGCATGGTGTGAGTAATGGGGATAAAATGCACGCGGGAAATCTGAATCCGATGTTACACTTATTCGAAAACTTCGATTTCGTTATAGAAGGTGTCACGTTCTACAGGTATGCGTCCAGCACCTTTGACCAGCCAGATTAGCTCTTTGCGGGTCAATCCGGCAGGAGTCAACGCACCTGCGGCATGGCTGATCTGCTCGCGCACAATCGTGCCATGGACATCAGATGCGCCAAAGGTAAGAGCGACCTGCGTCAATTGCGGACCAATATTAATGAAGTAAGCTTTAACATGGTCGATATTGTCCAGCATCAAACGGCTGATCGCAATGGTTTTGAGATCCTCGTAAGCAGAGTTGCGGCGCATGATGTTGGCGTTTTTGCTTTTCGGCTGCATGGACAGTGGGATAAATACCATAAATCCATTTGTTTCATCCTGCAATTCACGAATTTGCAGCATGTGCTCAATACGATCCTGATAAGTTTCGACTGAACCGTACAGCATGGTCGTATGAGTTTTCATACCGAGATTGTGGGCCGTACGATGTACTTCAAGATAGCGGTCCACATTGGCTTTGGTAACACGCATCTTCTTCCGATATTCATCGGATAAGATTTCCGCGCCACCACCAGTCAAAGATTGAAGTCCTGCCTTTTGCAGCTCTTGAAGAACTTCTTTAACACTCAAGCCGCTTATGCGTGTGAAAAAGTCAATTTCCGCCGCAGTGTATGCTTTCAGTGTAACGTTGGGATACTTTTCGTTCAGCGCTTTCAGTGAATCTACATAGTATTGGAAAGGTACATGATTATTATGACCGCCGACGATATGGAATTCTCTTACGCCTGGATGGATATGTTGCTCTACATAATCAATCATTTCCTGCCCGGACAACGTATAAGAGCCTTCCTCCCCCTGATCCTTGCGGAAATTGCAGAACGCGCAGCGCGCTTCGCATACATTGGTGAAGTACAGGCTCATGTTTTCGATAAAATAAACCTTTTTACCGTTCTTGCGTAAATTAGCTTCGTTAGCCAACTGGCCCAGTGTGAGAATATCGTCAGTTTCATACAAATATATACCATCTTCGAGGTTCAAACGAATCCCGTTTTGTACCTTTTCTACAATTTCCGCCATTCTGCGGTCTGTAAAAGGTGTAACTAATGTGGACATGCCTATTCCTCCTTCAAGTTGCTCTGTGCGAGGCTGTCCGCCGAATTAGCGGCACAAGCGCTTGATGCGCACAGGATGTCCCGTTCCGTCGGTAAAATCCGGCAGCGCGGATATACGATATGTGAAAAATGTTACAATGCCAGGCTACAATGATGGATGTCTCATAATTTCGCCTTTGAAATGACAAATTTCCGACAGTTTCTTTAACACACTCTTCACCTATTATAAACCTCACACCACTGGTGTTCAATACAAACGAGTAGAAAAAGAGGTGTTTAAGCCTGTAACGGAAGGACATTCCATGACTTGAGCACCTGCAAATAAGAGAGTATACTGAAGGGGAGCATGAAGTAAAAGAGGAGGATGGAGCTATGATTAACATCACCGATTCCGCTGCTGAACGCCTGAAAGAAATGCTGGAGCAGCAGGAAACGCCGAATATGTTTTTACGTCTGGGTGTTACGCCAGGTGGATGTACCGGATTTTCGTACGCCATGGGCTTTGACGACAACGAGACGGATCAGGATATATATATGAATGTACAGGATATGAAAGTAGTCGTGGAAAAGGATAGTATCCGCTATCTGGACGGTCTGGAAATCGACTTTGAAGAGTCTGGTATGTCTGGCGGTTTCACGATTCATAATCCGAATGCTGTAGCTACATGCGGCTGCGGTTCAAGCTTCCGTACAGCTACAGATGCAGGGAAACCAAGCGAAGAACCTTGTTAATCGGAACTAAGGGACTGTATGCTGAACGTTTCAGGGAAAATTTTAATTTGAAATGGCTTATGTAAATAAAAAAACAGGCGTTGGTTGGGACTGACCCCTTAACGTGAGACAAATCAAAACACCTTCAAGAGAATGCAACCATGTCGTAAGATATGGAGACAACCTTGGAGGTGTTTTTTTGTTGGCAACAAGAGTCAGTTATCCATTAGAGGTTAAAATGAAGGCGATTGAAATGAGAATGGCTGGTATACCAGTCAAAGAAATCATGGAGCAATTAAACATACGAAACAAGACACAAGTGGAAACTTGGATGAGATGGTACCGTAGTGGCGAGCAAAACCGTTTAGAGCAGCCTGTAGGTAAGCAATACAGCTACGGCAAAGGACCCGAATACACTTCGGAATTAGAGAAGGTCCAGGCTGAGAACAGGTTTTTGAGACAACAACTAGAGTTGCTAAAAAAGTACAGGGTACTGGAGAGGAGGTATCGTCAAAGATCGTAATGGAGTGGATAGAGTCGATCCGAGGGGAAGTGAGTGTGAAGCAAGCTTGTGCATGGATAGGAATCTCTCGCGCCACGTACTATCGCTGGAAGGCGGAGTATGTGAGCAAACTTGAGGACCACTTGGTAGAGAAAATCCGCGAACTCTGTATCCAGCATAAATATCGTTATGGATACCGGAAAATCACCGCCTTGCTTCGGAGGGAGTATGCGGTAAACCACAAACGCGTGCAACGGATTATGCAGCGGGAAGGGCTGCAATGTCGTGTCAAAGCGAAGAAACGGAAACCTACTGGGCAACCCATTCATATCGCGGGGCATCTGCTAAAGCGACAGTTTGAAGCAGATACGCCTATGCAAAAACTTGTAACAGACATTACGTATTTGCCATTTGGAGGAAAAATGTTGTATCTGTCGAGTATTTTAGACTTGTTTAACGGAGAGATTGTGGCATACAGTATAGCTGACAAGCAGGACACCGCATTTGTGCTTGATACCCTTGGTCAGTTGCCATCTCTACCAGGTGCAATACTTCATAGCGATCAAGGCAGCGTCTACACATCCTTGGCCTACCAGGAAGCGGTAAAAGGAAAAGGCATTACCATGAGTATGTCCCGTAAAGGAACGCCTGCTGATAATGCCCCCATCGAATCGTTTCATTCCACACTAAAGTCTGAAACGTTCTACCTCGAAGGTTTAACCTGTACGACGACGGCAATCGTCGAGCAGACCGTTCGAGAGTACATCCTTTACTATAACTCAATTCGCATTCAAACAAAACTAAACAACCAGTCGCCGGTTCATTTCCGACAACTGGCTGCTTAAACTTGGAAGGTGTTTTGATCCCTGTCTCACAAACGGGGGTCAGTCCCGTTAAATACCGACACCTGTTTTTTTTGTGATTAATTAGTTATTTTTGAATGTAATTTATTAAAAATATAACATTAAACATTACATTTCAAGGAAAAACATCTTATTCTAACGTCCGAGCTGAAATATGATATGAACCTCTAGAACCGTCATCATTATAAACGTATACAGAGTATTGACCGTTAGCACTAGGACCATATACATCATATAGAGGGAAATTATTGGTAGTAGATTCGCCTGGAGCAAGTGTTATTCTCATTAAATTCCGAGAACCTCCAGGGAAGTTAAGTTCAACATGAATCCTTTTATTACCTGTATTTTTTATATAGAACCGAAGATCAGCTGTTCCGTTATAATTAAAATATGAGGTTCCTTCTCCTGGAAAAGTAACGTCGTTATCCAAAAGTAAAGCTTGTGGAGTAATCACATGATCTTTAGGAAGTGTTAAGTTTTCTAAATCCAATAGATTGGAAGGTTCACCACTTGCAAATGCATTAACGGATCCAATTAGCGTTAATGAAAGAACGATAGGAGCTACCAACAAGTGTTTGTAAATATGCAAAAAATCCATCTCCTTATTGAAAAGATATTTTATTTTTATGTAATTCTTGTTGTCATTTCTAGAAATGATTGGATTTGAGCTCTATTAAAATATACAATTAATTCTTTTTTATGTCAATATATTTCAAAAAATATATGATATTATATATTTTTTGAATATTATCTAGATGAAAACGTAAAATAGAGAGATTAGCGTATACTTGGATTCTAAACTACGGAAAGTATATATATTTAGTAGAATGTAGAGTTTTTATCTTCTTATAAAAAGAACGACAAGAAGTGGCTTTAAAAAATGATATGCACTAACCCATCACTGGAGGGAGCCGATTAAGTGGTTCTTCTACTCTCCACTTGATGAATTGTCGGTAGTAACACATGATCGGCTTTACTTGATTGCGTTATAAAAAAGAAAGAACGCTACCCCTAAAAAGGCTAGCGCTCTTTTGCTGTATCTAATGGTTGCTGCTCTATAAACTCTACAACCTCTTCAATTTTACAGTCCAATTCCTCACATATACGTGCAATGACACTCATTGCTACAAATTCTCCATTAGACATTTTAGCCAAAGTTGATGGTGAGGGTATATGACACGTAGTACATAGTATAGCTTCTGTTTCCAGTATAACAAAGGGCTGTTCCCTTTTCTACAAGTGGTGTTAGGCTTTACTATTTTACCGTGCTACAATGCCCTGAATTGATCTTCAACGCCCCATCTATATTGTTCCAAATGCGTGTATAGCACATTTCATTTTCAATAGTTGTCGCACGCAGCTTTTCCTCGTATTCGATGATTCGATAATTCTGCACATATGCCCTATTGCTTCAAATCAGTAAACAGCTCCTGCGCAGTACGCACAAATAACTGTACAGCAAGTGAAGCATTGTGTAGAGAGGGGATAGCGATACCGATTTGACGCGTGATCAGAGGCGTGGTTTCCTTGACGGTCAGATCATGGGGGAACGTGGATAAGGCGAGTGAAGAGACAATGCCCATACCTAGTCCTTGTCGGACCATGCTGACGAGGGTGCTGATATTGTGAGTAATGAATTGTGCCTGCAACTGACTCTGCTCACGTTCAAAACCTTCCATAATGGCGACCTCGTGTCCACCTTTACAAAAGATCATCTCCTGTTGATTCAAGTCTCGGATGGCGATTTTGTCGTGCGATTGAAAAGGATGACCGTCAGGCAAGAGAATAATCATGTCATCCTGACATAAAGGAATTACATCTACCTCAGGGTCTGGCAACAAGATGATTCCCGCTTCAATTTCTCTGGTATGCACCCACTCCTTGACCTCATTGGTAGAGCCTTCATGTAAATCGAAAACAAGGTTCGGATAGTGCTGACGAATATGATGAATAATGGGGGGCAGAAAATAGGCTGAGGCAGAAGGAAAGGCACCAATCGTGATTGTACCTACGTCCAAGCCTTTTTCAGCGGCCACCTGCTGCTGTACTTTTTCCATGCTTTGCAGCATCATGCGAAATTGCAGCAGCACCTTGTGTCCAATATCTGTCAGGAGCACGCCTCTTTTTCGATCGCGCAGCAATAGCTGGACATCAAGCTCGTTCTCGATACTAGCGATGGCATGGCTGACCGCAGGTTGCGTCATATGCAGCTCATGGGCAGTTTGAGTAAAGTTTAGTGTTTCAGCTACGCGAACAAAGATCATAATCTGAGTTATAGTCATAAGTGAAAAGTTATCTCCCTTATTGAAAACATTCATTTTATTTATTAGTGACCATAGTATAAGCTAGTAAAGCAAAACTTTGCAAACGGCTATTCAGATTTTAGTCGTAAGCAATGCGCAATGAAATTTTAAGGAGAGAGACATCTATGAAAAAATTAACGCATAAAGCTACGTTGTGGCTTGTCTTGATATTAGTGATGGTATGGGGGATCAACTGGCCGTTGACCAAGCTGGCTTTGCCAGATACGCCGCCGATATTTTTTTCGGGAATCCGCACGCTGCTGGGTGGTGTAATTCTGCTGTTGTTCGCTATACGTAACTGGGAAGGTTTACGACTTAGACAAAATGCGTGGACTTATCTTGTGCTGGCTATATTTAATATTGCAGGCTACTATGGCTTGCAGACGGTAGGGTTGCGTTATCTGCCTGCTGGGTTGTTCTCCACTTTAGTATTCCTTCAGCCGATCTTGTTGGGATTATTCTCCTGGTTGTGGTTAGGAGAGCGTATGTTTCCCCTGAAAGTCATTGGACTGGTACTGGGTTTTGGCGGAGTAATCGTGATTAGCTCAGGTGGAATGGCAGGTCATTTGTCTGTGCTGGGCATTGTGTTGGGGCTAGCCTCAGGACTGTGCTGGGCGCTCGGAACGATTTATATGAAGAAAAAAAGCAAACAACTGGACTCCATTTGGGCGGTGACGATGCAACTCATTCTGGGAGGGGGCATACTCAACGGGATTGGGTTTACGACCGAGAAATGGGGTGATATCCACTGGACAGCCTCCTTTATCGCGATTCTATTATTTATTTCAATATTCGTGATTGCGATGGGCTGGCTGATTTATTTTAAACTAATCGACAACGGGGATGCAGGAACCGTCGGCTCGTATACGTTTATGATTCCGGTACTGTCCACGGTCTTTAGTATGGTCATGCTCAGAGAATCCCTCACTTTGACATTTGTAGTAGGGTTGGTGCTGATTGCAGGTAGTGTGTATTTGGTAAATACGGCTTCTCCCGGAAAACGAGCGAACCAAAGCTCGAAGGCTGATGAAACGAATTCCTGTACAAATGCTTAGAAATATAGGATTAGGAAAAATATACTAGAATATCAGAGGAGAGAATAGTAAAATATGACTATATAAATAGAGAGGAAGTTTGGTATGGGAGAGTTAAGTGGTCATACTCAGACTGTGGAGCCGCAACCACAGTCTATTCGTAAGCTGGCAGTTGTAGCAACGGTCATTTCAGGAGTAGCTGTACTAGGCTGTATAGCCTTGGCGGTATGGAACTATAATCTGAATACGAAGGTCAATTCTTTAACTATAGCGAATGCATCGCTAAAACAGACAACACAAGCCTTAACCAAGCAACAAAATGATACAGAGGCCCTACTTGGAAAAGTAAAATTAGCAGCCAACCTGTCATCCATAACGCATGTGTTAGAGCAGACATCTGTCGTTACAGATGATTTTGTATTGGAAAAAGTGACTTTTGATGTGGCAGAGGATGGCAAGTTGAAGGGTGTGCTACTGAATGTGAACAACCAACCTAATCTCGGTTTTGGCGGTGCTTATCAAGGTTATGGCAAATATAATATGTCCTCTGCTGCATTGACGAAGAAGGCCGAGGAAGTCATAAATATAGTTATGAAAGAGTACGGTACATCTGACAAGCTTCCGGTATGGGATAAGAATACGAAGGTGGAAATGACGGTTCAAAATTATCCGCTTGGTAAGCGGGAAGGCGGCACTTTTAAGCTCACTGGTCAGCAATAGGAGGAACCTAACGTTAATCCGATGCTGGACTTTACAGATTTTTGTCTTAAGTATACAAATTGAGCGGGGGAGCTAGGATATGGACAGGTACACACCTACAGCGAGGGAACGCTGGCAGATGAAACAGAGTGAGCCGCAGCCGCAGGGCTGGGTGCTCGCTCTATTTGGTTGGATTTTTTCAGGTTTGGGGTTCGTATTTAGTTTTTTTGTTATTGGAGGCTTGTTTGGGCTTATAGGTCTTGTTTTCGGAATTTTGACTAGAAAGATGGAACAAAGAAACACGCAAGGCATCCTGATTATCGTTATCAGCTCCGTTGCCATTGGCATTGGCCTATTGATTTTTATGATTTTTTTCGCGCATGGTTTTGTAGAAGGTCTGAGAGAAGGTTATAATGAGCATTATTAGGTCAGGGAGGTAACACCATTGAGTGTCATTATTTCACAGCAAATCTCGGCAACGGGTGTGAAGGAATATACGAAGGTGATGAAAACATTTGATTCCCCTTTTACACCTTTGGTTGGACAGAAAATCAGGGATACGGCATTCGGCGATATGCAATATTATGATGTCGAGGACGTATTTATTGATCTAGCGGAGAATGAGTACTGGGTAATTCTACCTGCCATTTTGCTGCATACAGATGATATTGAGGATATACGAGATGCTGTGCGTGAGTATCGTTCACACGGTTGGGAATGTACGAAACCTCTATAAATGCATACTGCTTAAGCATCAACGTGGAGACGTCTTTCTTTTGCCAGATAGGCGTTTTCTTGTGTATTTGTGTATAAACTATTCCTAATGATTGGCATGAAAAGAAAGAAATTATGCTGAAAATGCGCAAAATGTATCATTTTTTATCATAAAACGACAAGTTGGGAAATGAAAACGGACTTAATGTGTTATACTTAGTATATCAAAGGACAAGAGTCTAAAACGACCGGTAAGGCCCTTTCTTTGAAGAGCCTCTGAAGGGTTCAACGTTTATCCAAAATAAATGGTCAAAAGGAAAAGGGGAAATGCTAACGTGAGAGTGAATTTGAAATTTACGAACAAAGGGCAAGTTGCAGTTGAGAAGTTCAACAATGAGGAGCTTATCGAAATCTTTAGCCGCTACATTAAAACGTTATGCAAGAAGTATGATATCTCGGTTACGGTACCTGAGGATCTGAATGAGCAGATTTTGGAAGAGGGCACCGTAAAGGTCGTGTTGGATAAGATTAATTGTGACATGGACGCTTTTTTCAAGGAGCTGAGTCGGGATATCAAGGTGCCGCTGGTCAAACGATTGGGTACCAAACTGGATAACGTGTTTAAGACCGAGGTCGTGGAGCAAGAACAGAGCTAAGAATAAGGATCAAGCGAGATCTCATGAAGATTTGCATCATGAATTGAAATCATAAAACCTCCCGAATGGGGCGCATGGCTAGGCAATGTGCTCGTTCGGGAGGTTTTATATGTTTAAGCTGCTTTATTCAGGAGATAACATGCATGGCATGTCTGCGCCTTTTAACGTGTTGTTGTGGACGTAGGGCGCAGTTTGGCTAAATCAAACGAAGGCACCAGTCCTTCCTGTGCGGCGCGACCGAGCAAGGCTTCGATGGCGGCATAACCGCTATCGCCCAGATTAGCGGTAAAATCGTTCACATACAGGTCGATATGCGATTGGGCCACATCAGGTGATAGCTCTTGCGCATGAGACAATACATATTCGCGCGAAGCTTCGGGATGTTTCCAAGCATATTCGACAGAGGCACGTATCCAGTTAGTGATCGCCTCCAGATCTAGCGTACGACGGGCAATAATAGCTCCGAGCGGAATTGGCAGTCCTGTATCTTCTTCCCACCAGTTCCCCAGATCAACTTGCTTGCTAAGTCCATAGGACGGATATGTGAAGCGTGCTTCATGAATCACCAATCCAGCATCTATATGTCCGTCACGGACAGCAGGCATAATTTGGTCGAACGGCATCACGACAATCTCGCCGACACCCCCAGGCACATGCTTGGCCGCCCATAGGCGGAACAGCAGATAAGCAGTGGAGCGTTCACTTGGAACAGCTACACGCTTGCCGGACAGTGCTTCCGGACCTTCGACGGTGGAACCTTCCTTGATCAGCACGAGCGGCCCACAACCCCGGCCCAGTGCGCCGCCACAAGGCAACAGGGCGTATTCATCCAGCACCCAAGGAAGTGCAGCGTACGAAATTTTCATGATATCAAGTCCGTCTGGTGTGATCGCCAGATTGTTGGTGATGTCGATATCGGCGAATGTAATGTCCAGCGCGGGTGCGCCCGGAATTAATCCATGAGCCAAGGCATGGAAGACAAAAGTGTCGTTAGGACAAGGTGAAAAAGCAATTTGCATCTATATAACCTCCGTTAATGTAGAAAATGCGGCTTCCAACGCTTGCAAAGCCTCTTTGATTCGCCAGGCTGCACGGTCACGCGGACCAACAGCATTGGAAATCGTGCGAATCTCCATCATCGGCAGCTCGAAACTGTTGGCCGCCACGGCAACGCCGTAACCTTCCATCGCTTCGGCAGCAGCTCCGGGAATGCGTTTGGCTAGGCGTTCCGCTGTTGCCGCCGTGCCGGTGGCCGTCGAGACGGTCAGGATCGGTCCGGCGACGGCCGTCTGGCCAGCGTCACGCAGCGCCTGAACGAATCGCTGCGTGGTGGCAGCGTTCACGGCAATGCGGCTGGAGCCAAAACCCAGCTCGTCCACGCTGCTGAAACCCTCTGCCGTCTCAGCCCCCAGGTCGGCGGCAATAATCGCGTCAGCGACGACGACGCTCTCCAGTGCAGCGACCTCCACGAAGCCGCCCCCAATTCCGGCGCTAATGACTAGACGGTAATCGCCTGTAGCTAGTGCCAGCGCGGTTGAAGCCGCTGCGGACGGAGCGCCTACACCAGCCAGTTCGACCACAAAGCGAGTGTCGCCTTTCAGGCCGCGCAGCACAGCCTCCCGTTCGCCTTCAACCGCGGTCATGACCAGGATGCGCCCATCTGATGTTGTATGCTCCATGGGTTGATTCCCCTTTAAATTTAGGTAATATGCTTTCTTATCATACTGCTTTTCCAAACGATGTTCAAAAAAAAGTCGACAAAAAAAGCGCTCTATGGCGCTTTTTCGGAGAAACCTGCAAGATTCAACAGATATGAAAATTGGTAGTTTAAACATATAACCATTCTAATCTGGAAGAACAGCGCAGACATAGCATATAATAATTATATCGGCTGATCCTTCGTGATTAGCTGAAACATTGTGATATTGCGGTCATAATGGCTTGGGGTCCCATTCTGATTGCGCACCCGAATCATCTCGCTGCTGAACAATTCGATATAACCACAGCCTATCTCACAGTACACGCCTGTAGGGTCTTCTTGCCAGACCGAAACGAGGTGTTGAGACAGCGCCGCGGTAAAAAATTCGATGTTTTTTTGCAGTACACGTGGCGTTTTCTTGGGTTCCATAACGTAAATCCTCCCTATATCATGCCATTTGAAAATCAGCAATTGAACGTGGCTACTAAGTGGCTATTAGACATCATAATGAACTTAAACAACTGAAAAAGGTATTCTACTCTATGAAACAGACGTAAACACTGTACCGCTTAATGCTATTTTTGTAAAGCATCCGTTTGACCTTTTCGACATCCATTGTGTGTTTACACACATTTTACATTGCGTTTACACTTCTGTGATGCTAGTGCGTTTCATCTAATAGTACAATAAAGGGTAACTATACTGCATGAAATTGATGGAGGCCATATGTTGATAGAGAGTCAGAAGAAGGATAAAGCCGGGTCAGAACGTTACTTTAACCGAGATTTAAGCTGGATTGAATTTAATCGCCGTGTGCTTCAGGAGGCTCAGGATGCAGATACACCGTTGCTGGAGAGAGCCAAATTCTTAGCAATTGTGTCCAGCAATTTGGATGAGTTTATGGCTGTTCGTGTTGCAGAGACGCGCGAGAAGATCAAGGCTGGTTTTATGCAAAAGGATTTTACGGGATATACCCCCTCCGGTTTGTACAAGCGGCTGATCAAGCGTACCGTCTCGATGGTATCCGAGCAATACCGGACCTATCGTGATATTTCTCGCCTATTGACGAAAAAAGGTCTTTTGCTGCTTGAATATAATGACTTAAATACGACACAGCGCAAGTCGCTGGATGCATATTTTCATGAAATTATATTTCCAGTGCTCACCCCGATGGCGGTCGATCAGAGCCGTCCTTTTCCACTAGTTCACAATAAATACGTATATTTGGCAGTAGTCTTGAGACGTCCGGGAGATACGGAGGAGGATAAGCCGCTTTTTGCCATTGTGCAGGTGCCTTCCAATATTCCGCGTGTTGTTTCGGTGCCGTTACGTTCCAATAGCAAGAAGAAATCATTTATTTTAATTGAGGAACTGATTAAGCATCATATACAAACGCTGTTTTCCGGATATATACCCGAGGCGGTTCATGCCTTTCGGGTTACGCGTAACTCTGATTTGTCCATTAATGAAGAAGAGATCGAAGATTTGCTCGAAGAGATTGAAAAAGAGCTGCGTCGTAGACGGCGGGGAGCACCGGTCAGACTGGAAGTGGAGAAAGGGATTAACCCGTTTGCTCTGATGGAGCTTCAACGCGAATTCAAGCTGTTCGATCATGTATTTGAGATCGACGGGCCGTTAGATCTGACGTTTTTATCGTCTTTTGCCGATCATTTGGAGGGGTATTCGCATCTGAAGTTTCCGGCAATCAAACCATTGTATCCGGAAGAACTGCCTCCGCAAGAGGATATCTTTAACGTACTTCGCAAACGGGACGTGCTCGTGTACCATCCGTATGAATCATTCGATGCGGTAACTGATTTTATCATTGAGGCATCAGAGGACCCGGATGTAATGGCCATTAAGATGACCCTGTATCGTGTCAATGGAGAATCGAAGCTCATTCCAGCTCTGGCACGTGCAGCCGAATCGGGCAAGCAAGTGACGGTAGTGGTCGAGCTGAAGGCACGTTTTGACGAAGAACGTAATATTGCTTGGGCGCGTACGCTTGAAAAAGCTGGCTGTCATGTAGTCTACGGGTTGGTCGGCTTGAAGACGCACGCCAAAATTATTCTAATAGTACGCCATGAACGTAACGTGCTCAAACGGTACGTTCATGTGGGAACTGGCAACTATAATGAAAGCACGGCACGTGTATATACGGATATCGGGTTATTCACAGCGGATCCGGTGCTGGGTGAGGATGCCTCTGAGCTGTTCAATGAAATTACGGGCTTCTCGGCGCTCAAGACACCGCAAGCTTTCACTGTAGCCCCGACGGGAATGAAAAATAAGCTGTTCGAGCTGATCCGCAGGGAAGCGGAGCAAGCACTTGCAGGCAAGCCAGCCCGTATCATTGCCAAAATTAATTCTTTATCCAATCAGGAAATGATTGATGAACTATATGCGGCTTCTCAAGCAGGTGTAAAGATTGATTTAATCATTCGAGGGGTCTGTTGTTTACGCCCTGGAGTGGAGGGCTTTAGCGAGAACATTCGGGTTATCAGTATTGTAGACCGTTTCCTAGAGCATTCCAGACTGTTTTATTTTGAGAATGCAGGTCATTCGGAGCTATTCTTGTCCAGCGCGGATTGGATGACTCGCAATCTGACTCGCCGGATTGAGCTGATGTGCCCAATTTATGACGACCGAATCAAAGAAATGCTAGTGGATATTTTACGTTTATCCTTGAAAGATAATGTAAAGGCGCGCCAGCTTATGCCGAATGGCAGCTATCAATTTGTAGCAAGAAACAACGAAGAGGCTCCCATCAGGAGCCAATTCGAAGCGATGAAGGTTAAAAACTGGAAGAAGGAAGAATGGACCACGACAACGTAAGATTCCAGGCCTTTTGAAAGTCTTTTGCGACAGCCACCAGCTCCCGTTGCTCCAGAATCGGTTCACTCTTGCTTTCCAGGCGAATATGCAGCGCATCGTCTCCTGTCGTGGGATGGATGTCGGAGATGATGCCGGATTCGCTACGATCCATGCCGATTGCTAGCTGGAGCAGCGAGCCGAGCCGGTGTACACGTTCTTCGTCGGAAGGCTCCAAAATATCTGCATGTGTGCGCAGCAAGCGGGGGGTCCGGTTTTTGGGGTGGTAATCAGCGATCAGCGCGGCTAGCACTGTTTCCCGGTGAGATAAGCCGCCAATGCCTGCGTGCAAGATCCAGAACACGGAATGCTGGCGGAAGTGATAGTAATTCAAGGCTGCGCCTGTCTTGTAAAGAGTTGCTGCGGTCAGTAACAAGCGTTTGTCCATAGCGATTGAGGGTCCTTCAGCTAAAGTGTCATAGAGCCGGACGGCGTACTCGTTAACCCGCTTGACATGCGCTTCGCTAACCGGGACAGCAAACGACAGGATATTGCGAATGGACGCGATGAGCGGATTAGCCACCACAGGCTGTTCAGCGTTGACTAGCTCATGAAACAGGCCGTCTCGCAGACCCGCTCCACTGACCAAATACGCAGAGCCTTGAGCAGCTTCAAAGATCGTTTTCAATATAATGAGACCCGGTACGATAATGTCGGCTCTGTCTTTGGACAGGCCGGCTGTTTTTTTGCGTTTTTCATAGGGGAGATGAGGCAGACTGCCATAGAAATAATCGACATCTTCTATTGTCATTTCGTAATGGTGTGTCACAGGAAGCGAGTAATCCCGCCGTTTCTGATTGATTTTAGCCAAAGTACGGAGAGTTCCACCCAGCCCGATAAACGGCAGACCCGGATTGGAGAAGATCCAATCATGGTTTTGCAGTGAAGAACGGACAAAGCTCTCCATTTCCTCAATCTGTCCAGGAGACCATTCGCCATTCTTGACCTCACGTCCAAAGCGCCAATTCATATTGACTGCGCCAAAGGGAAATGAAACTGTATGCAGTCGTGTCCGATCACGGAACAGCGTAATTTCGGTACTGCCGCCCCCGATGTCAATAATAATTCCGTCACTCACATTCATTGTATTCACTACGCCCAGAAAACCGGCATAGCCCTCTTGCTCCCCGCTCAGTATTTCCAATGTTAGATCTGTCTCTTCCGCAATCCATTGAACGATTTCGTCCGAATTCGCCGCATTGCGGATGGCCGCTGTTGCTGCTGCACGCATTCGGACAACCCCGTGCATACGGCACACTTCCATAAATTGGCGTAACAATGGAGCGATGCTGCGTATTGCTTCTCGTTCCATACGACCGTTGGCCCCAACCTTTTCGCTCAGCCGAGCAGCTTCTTTGCATTCCTGCACAATTCGATAAGCTCCTGTCTCTGTCATTTCATAGATCACGAGACGTATAGAGTTTGAGCCAATGTCCATGATGCCAATTTTGCTATTCATGAGTTGACCTCCTTGTTGAAAGAAACCATTTGCCAGCAAATTCAACTGCTCCGTTCTAAATGGTATTCAGATTATTGTCATTGTACCAGTGTTGTCCGGTGCATGCTACCGTTCACCATGATCTTGTCGAAATAGACACATGATCCTGACAAACATCCAAGAATAGCACACCCCTATTGAGTATGTATAAGTATACCTGACGGCGAAAGGAGAGAATTAGATGAGACAACTTGCAAGCAAATGGCTAAAGACGAAGGCCCTCCTCCATCATCCACATACCGCCGTTTATATACCGGAAACCTGTCTATATAGTGAAGAACAATTGCGCATGATGCTGCGGCGGCATGCTTTTGTATTTATAAAACCCGTAAAAGGAGGCGGAGGGGGCGGAGTCATGCGCGTGGCCAAGGAGGGGAGGGGCTATACCTGTACGCGTATGGAACAAACACATCGGTTCAGCCATTTTAGTGCGCTTGTAGTCGGAATCGATAAGCTCCGAATCCAACGTCCGTATCTCATTCAGCAAGGTATTCAACTAGCAAGTATCCAAGGTAGACCTGTTGACTATCGAGTCAAAGTCGTAAAGGAAGGGGGGAAATGGGAGTTTCGTGCAGTGGTGGCGCGTCATGCTCGTCCCGGACTGGTGATAACGAATCTGTGCAAAGGAGGAACTTTGTTGAAGGGAACAGAGGCACTTCGGATGATATATCCGCGACGGCTAGCTATACGAAAGCGGCGGGAGATCGTTGAACTTACACAGCACTGTATTCCTATACTCGAAAGGAGATTTCCCGGGATCGGACAACTGGGATTTGATTACGGGCTTGATTGGAATGGACGGATATGGATTTTAGAGGTAAACACAAGACCTCAATAAATTCATGTTTTTTTCAAAAAGTTTCCATTATAATCTATTAACAAGATGCTAAATATAATATATTTGTATAAACATAAAAAAATTTTTTTTTGCGTTTAATCGCCAAAATTCTGTGTATAAATATTGTCCACATTATCCCCTGTCACATATAAGGGTTAACGACACTTACCAACAATTTATACACAGGATTTCCACAATTGACTGTGGATAACAGAACGCTTGTTCCGTTTTTGGTATTTTGATAGAATAGATTTTGAAATAAAAGGAAAGGTTGTGTCGAGGATGGCTATGCTGACGGATGAAATGCTTTTGGATTCCTATCAGATGGCAATCGAGCTTAAACTTGAATGTGACTTCATTGCACTGTTGCTGGCTGAAATTCACAAAAGAAATCTAGAGATGAATACAGCCGTAGTCCTTCATTAGACCGGACAAGCTCTCGTACTGCGACTGTAAAGTCATTCAGGGTTCGGATGACTTTACGGACAATCACTGCAACGAATAGGCACACCGTAAAAAAGGGTATTTCACTCCAGAGATTCAAACCTGGAGTAAAATACCCTTTTTTGTCATAGTCTAAATTAACTACATTTTCATGTTACTGCTGTGACCGGGAGACAACTTGGCGTCTGGATCTACATAGACCTTGGCGTTGTTGACTGCCGTAGGGGCTTCACCAAAGCCAACCGCGATCAGCTTGAGCTTGCCTGGATAGGTGGTGATGTCTCCTGCAGCGAAAATGCCAGGAATATTCGTCTCCTGACGAGAATCGACCACGATGGAGTTACTTTCGATTTCAATTCCCCATTCAGCAATCGGGCCAAGTGTGGATACAAATCCAAAGTTAACAATGACATCGTCCACTTCGATTTCCTGAGTTTCTTTGGTTTTTACATGAGCAAGAGTGACCTTCGTAATCGTATTTTCCCCATGCAATTCTGCAATTTCCGTTGGTGTAATCACGTTTACTTTGGAAGCGAGGAGGTTTTCGACACTGTGTTCATGCGCGCGGAATTTGTCACGGCGGTGAATCAATGTAACCTGTTCTGCAATCGGTTCCAGCATAAGGGCCCAGTCTACAGCAGAGTCACCGCCGCCACTGATTAGCACCTTACGGCCTGCAAATTTGCTCAGGTCGCTGACAAAGTAATGCAGGTTCGTTTTTTCAAAACGATCGGCACCTGGAAGCTCCAGTCTGCGCGGCTCGAAAGCACCCACGCCAGCGGTAATGATAACCGCTTTACCATGATACTCGCCACCTTTGTCTGTTTTGACGATGAAGTGGCGTTCTTCTTTCTTCTCTAACGATACAACTTTCTCTTCTAGCTGCACCTCTGGATTAAAATGGTTCATTTGTTGAACCAAATTGTTGACCAGTTCCTGTGCAGTCACTTTAGGAAAGCCAGCAACGTCATAAATATATTTTTCAGGATAAAGGGCTGCAAGCTGGCCGCCCAGTTGGGGCATACTTTCAATTAAGGTGACGGATGCCTGACGCATTCCTCCGTAAAAAGCGGCGAAAATACCGGCTGGACCGCCTCCGATTATGATCAGATCGCGGATCTCCGCACCTGTGGATTGAGCTGTCACTCTAAAAACACCTCCGAAAGGGATAGTATGAATTGTAGATATTGAATCAGCCGCATAGAGGTTCAGATAGCCGCCGAACGTATGATTCACTGCTTATCATTATAAACTGCTGGGTTCCTCTTGCAAAGTTAAAGCGATTAATATTTGATGAAGACTTTCCTGTGAGTATAAATTAACCGTGTTGAGAGAAAAGCTGTCAATATTGAATGATTATGTATATCGGAAGGGGTAGAAGCATGAGCAGTATTCCCAAAATTGTCATTGTGGGCGCTGGATATGGCGGAATATTGACGGCTCAGCAATTGCAAAAGGAGCTCAAGCACAATGAGGCAACTGTCACGCTAATCAACCGTCATGATTACCACTATATTACGACTCATCTTCACATGCCTGCGGCAGGCACGGATACGATTGAGCATTCGAGGATTCCGATTGCGCAGCTCATCGATGAGTTCAAGGTGGATTTAGTCAAAGGAACAGTTAAGGAAATCATACCAACGGAGAAAAAAATCGTGCTGGAGGATGGCTCGCTATCCTACGATTATTTGGTTATCGGACTAGGTGGGGAGCCGGAAACATTCGGTATTCCAGGGATGGATCAATTCGCGCTGACGATTCGCAGTATTAACTCTGTGCGCCTGATTCGAGAGCATATTGAATACCAGCTGGCCCTGTATAAAAATGATGGTAAGCCAGGTCGTCTAAATTTCGTCGTAGGGGGCGCTGGTTTTAGTGGCATTGAGTTTGTAGCGGAGTTGGCGGATCGTCTGCCACAGCTGGCTAAAGCTTACGACATCGATTTTAATCGAATTCAAATCATTAACGTTGAGGCAGCTCCTACAGCATTACCAGGGTTTGATCCTGAACTGGTGGAGTATGCGATGGATGTCCTCAAACGTAAAGGGGTTAACTTCCGTATTGGAGTTCCGATTAAGGAATGCCTGCAGGATGGTGTAATCGTCGGTGAGGGTGAGAAAATTGAAGCCTGCACGGTCGTCTGGACGGGTGGGATCCGTGGGAACGGTTTGATCGAGAAAGCCGGATTCGAAGTAATGCGTGGAAGGGTGAAAATCGACGATTTTCTGCGTGCACCGGGTCACGATGATATTTTCATTATCGGGGACAGTTCTCTGATGTTTAATCCCGAAGGCCGCCCTTATCCACCGACTGCCCAAATTGCAATGCAGCAAGGAGTGCTTTGTGCCAAGAATCTGGCCGCTACGCTCCGCAAAAAGGAGCTGCACAAGTTCGTATTCTCCAATAAGGGTACAGTTGCATCTCTTGGAAAGGGCGAAGCCGTCGCCGTAGTAGGTAAACGCAAAATCAAAGGCTGGGTGGCCGCACAGTTGAAAAAAATCGTAGATCTACGCTATCTGTTCATCATTGGCGGCATTCCACTGGTACTGAAAAAAGGGCGGTTTTTCTAACGTCAGAAGGTTTCCATGACTCCTTGAAAGGAGCTTGGAGACCTTTTTTATTTAGGTGAACGAAAAAAAGATATTGACTCATAACTATTCGACGACGTATAGTATGATTACTAATTACAGAGGGGGAGCTTCACGTTGAATTCTGATTTTAAAATCAATGCCGATCCCAAGAGAATAAATTTATTGACTGAAAAATTTCCAAATGTGGACTCCCAATCGTTGAATACGTTCGTACTTTTCGTGCAGGCAGCACATGAAGTGTACAATGGAGTGTCTTCCAGACTCTCGGAATATGGGTTATCTGTAGGCAACCTGAAAATTTTAGTGCCATTGTTTTTACATGAACGTGCATTGACTCCATCAGAGCTGGCTGAATATTCAGGGGTTACTCGTTCAACAGTAACCAGCGTAATTGATAAGCTGGAACGGGACGGCATCATCCGCAGAAGTACGCTGACGGATCGACGTATGACTGCGATCTCCTTGACTGATGAAGGAAAACAGTTAATGACGGAAAAAATTCCGATGTTCATCCAGCTTTTTTCGGAGTTAATGAATGAATTTACGCAGGAGGATCATATTCTATTTGCTACGTTATTAAATAAGCTTTCCTCAGGACTTGAGCGGATAAAACGGAAATAATTAATTTCCTGGCTTAAATAGTTAGACGTCATACTATCAGGTTCCTTATTTGTTTTTGATAATTATTTTTTAACTACCATTGGTTAAATCATCATGAAGGAGAGTTTGTTGCAATGAATAAAAAGATCATTGTGTACGTGCTACTTGTTGTCGCATTAGGTACTGGAGGTACGCTGATGGCAATGAGCGGCAAGGATGCTGTGAGTATGGCAGCCCAACAAAAAAACACACTGCTTACGGCAGATACCGTGAATGTTGCTTTTCAGGGTGTAGGGGGAAGAGTAAACACGATTGAGGTGAAGGAAGAACAACAGGTGAAAAAAGGGGATGTAATCATGACTCTTGATCCTGTAGACCTTGATTTGCAAATTGAGAAATTAAAAACGGATATCGCACAGGTTGATGTGAAAATAAAACAGGCTAAAGACGGGCTGCAAAATCAGTCGGAGAAAATTTCAACTTCAGAAAAACAGGGACAATTGGACATTCAAGCCGCGCAAGCAGGAGAGACCTTATTAAATCAAGGAACACGTGCGGAGGATATTCTAAGACAAAAGCTGGCTATTGAAGCAGCACAGCAATCGTTGGACGCAGCTCTGACAGGAGTAGAGACAGCCAAAAGGAATGCGGAAATCGCGCAAAAAACAGTATCATCCAGACAACAGGCTCTGGACTTGGCTAATGTGAATTACAACCGTATCAAAGCGTTATATGATGCCGGAGCTGGAACCAAAGCAGAACTGGATAACGCCAAAAACCAACTGGATAATGCCCAAATCGCGTTAGATACAGCTAAGGATCAGGTTGAAATTTCTAATAACCAGATTACAGCGGCTAGCAAACAATCGGACATTGCTAGAAATGGGATCGCTCAGCAGCAAACCGCTTTGGATAAAATGGAGGCTGGCGCAACGGCTGAGGAACGCCAGCAGGCTCGTATCAAAACAGAAAAAGCCAAGGAAGCCTTGACTCAAACCTCGCAAACACGAAACGATGTTAAGAATAGCGAATACAATGTGGATCTTCTGGCTCAACAAAAGCAGGCATTAAGTGTTCAACTCAAAACTTTGGAATTACAGCGGGGACGTATGGTGCTGAAGGCACCCACAGATGGTAAGGTGTCGCGTATTGTACCTAAAATGGGAGAGATCGTTTCTACGGGGGCAACGGGCGCCGTTATCGAAACCACTCAGCTATACTACGATATTTATGTGGGTGAGGATTCCATGTCACAGTTTAAAGCTGGGGGAAAAGTGACTTCGCACGTTGTAGCTTTAGATAAAGATGTCCAAGGCAAGGTGAGGTACATCACTTCTGCTCCTCAGTATACCAACATGAGAATGAGTCGGGACAAAGGTCTGTCGGATATAAGCTCCTTCCAAGTACGGGTGGATGTTCAGCGCACATCTGAATTATTACCTGGAATGACGGTAGAGGTTGTGACGAAATGAAGGCGTTTATAGAAGAATGGAAGCTGTTGATCAGCGGTAAGATGGTTTTTGTTATGCTGCTCGTTCCTATCGTAGTAGCTGTAGCCTTTGGATTTGTTTTTAAAAATAATCAGCTTAACGATGCCTCTGTAGCTGTAGTCGATTTAGATCATAGCAGTTATAGCCGACAGCTTATTAATAAATTAGATGCATCGCAGTATATTGATGTACGCCATGTGCAAGAGAATGAAGCCGATCCGAATTTACTTTTATATAATGAAAAGTTTTTTGCGGTGATTTACCTTCCAGCTGGGTTGGAGGAAAATAGGATCAAAGGAGTTCAGAGCAACATCGGTTTTTATGTGGATAATACGGTAGGTCAGGCTACTGGAAATCTACGCTCGGCAGTCACAGAGATTATGGCGACGGAAAATGCGATGCTGGCTGGTGGTGGATTAAAGGGCATGGGAATGAGTGACAGCCAGGTTACAGGGCTTACTTCTAATATGCTGCTTCAGCAGCGCCTGTTATATAATCCTACCAATGCTACTTTGATGACCTCGGTTATGGGATTCATTAATACGGTCATGATTTCATTGATTGGTGCTACTGTACTGACAATCGTCCCGCGATTGCGGGAGCAAGGAAGATTAAAAGAGGAGCTTCAGCATTCGTATAGCTTGATTCTTAGGGTGTTACCGTATGCGTTAGTAGGATGTGTGTCCTTTTACCTGTCCATTGGTTTACTTAAGCAAATTGGGGGATTACGCTTTGAAGCGAATGTATGGCAGCTCAGTATTCCATTTTTCCTATACACGATTACGTTGAGTTTGTTTGCGATGGTTTTAGGGTGGAATGCTGCGAATCCTGGAAAAGCTTCCTCACGCCTCATGCTAATTATACTGCCTTCGTTTTTACTGAGCGGTGCTCAATTGCCAGTGGCTATGCTGCCTCCATCGCTGCAATATGTAAGTAACATTCTCCCATTGACCTGGCATTTCAAGTTTTTGAGAGGTATGGGCTTTAAAGGTGGGAGCTTAAAATATTTTATTCCCGAGTTGGGAGGCTTTTTGGTTTTACTAAGTGGTTTGCTGCTTATTATCTTTATTTTGATTGCTCTGGAGAAAAGAAAGCTGGCGAAAAGTGAGGATACATCCGTAGGAGGCGAGCCTGTGCTGCAATAATCGGAGATATTATTCCTTGGTTATGACCTGGAAATCATAAAGAATACGATTTAATCAGGCACCCGTGAGGGGCCTTTTCTCTTCTATTATAGCTTTAGGTCTTATAAAAAAAGGATTCCGTCGTCCCGAAAGTGGGAGTTCACGGAATCCTTAATTGTATGCTGCGATATGGTACTGACGGTGTGCTTACAGCTTCAGCATGTCTTCAAATGTTTCTTCGTTCAACACGCTGCCGACATAGAAGGAACCGAATTCACCGTAACGGGCACTCACTTCATCAAAACGCATTTCGTAAATTAGCTTCTTGAATTGAAGTGCATCGTCGGAGAACAGGGTTACGCCCCATTCCCAATCGTCAAAACCGATGGAACCTGAAATGATTTGCTTTACTTTACCAGCATAGCTGCGCCCAATTAAACCGTGACTGCGCATCAAGGTGCGACGCTCGTCCATCGAAAGCATGTACCAGTTGTCGTCCAGATCACGTTTCTTGTTCATCGGATAGAAACAAATATAACGAGCCTTGTTTAATACAGGCTTCAGGCGCGCGACAATTTGTGGATTTTGCATTGGATCTTCTTCCTTGCTCAAATAATTACTCAGTTCCACCACACTTACATAAGAATAAGTTTTGGTCGTATATTTGGCGAAGGTTGTTTTGTTGAATTCATTTTCCAATTTATTGAGGTCTTCCAGCGTTTCACGCAGGTGTAGCATAACAAAATCAGCCTTTTGTCCGACTATAGTATAGACAGCCGAGCTGCCCAGACCTGCTTCCTCGGTAACGCTCCATTCCTTCATAAACTCTTGAAGCTCGTCCAGTGCTCCCGCGCGCTCTTCATCATCTGCGGTTTTCCATGCCGTCCAGTTGATGGACCGGAAATCGTGAAGCGCGTACCAGCCTTCCAGTGTGGAGGTTACTTCGTTGGGTGTTGCTGGGGTTTGTTGAGGTTGATGTTGATTCACGATCTACACTCCTTTACGATCTGTAAATGTAATCGGCTTAGCCGAAATATGTGTACTTCCGTATATCGTTCCTGTATCCAATACGTGATGTTTAACCATTATATTGTAGCTCAATTTGGAGCTTTTCACCAATGAAAGAAGTGTGAAGAATATTATTTTTCCATGATGCAGGTCACAAACTCATAAAATAGTTAGTATTCTCGAAAAAAGAAGAACTCGGACGAATACGGCTGCCAAAAAGGAGGACAATTGCCCTTATTTTGTTGGTCCCACCCGAGGGCAAGTATGATAGAATAGAAAAACATCTTGGAGAACGTTATGTCAGGAAAGGAAGAATGTCGGAATGCGGATGAAAAACCTGCTGCACTATACTGAGAACCACCGCTACTGCGTTTATCGGGAGTTTGGCTTGAGCGCACTGGATGAATTGATGCTGGGAAGTGTCTATCAGCCGATGGTAGGCGCATTTGCGGTCAGTCTATATCGACTGTTGTTCCAGCATGTGCCAGTCGGACAGATCGGTTATTCGCCGTTGGAACAGCAACGTCGACTTTTTCTGACACTGGGACTGGAGCCAAGTGAGAAGGGACGCAAGTATTTGATTGAACAGACCTCCAAGTTGGAGGCTGTCGGTCTGTTGCAGACGTCCAGGCTGTATGCGCCTGAAACGGACGATTATATGTATGAATATGAGATGCAGCCACCGCTCGCACCTGCTGAATTTTTCAGAACGCAGCACCTCACCCTTTTGTTGAGAGACAAAATCGGTAAGTTTGCAGTGCTTTCTCTGAGAGAATCGTTGTGGAGCAGGGAATCTAGCGAATGGTCGCAATCTTCCCATAATAAAGAGAATATTTCGGTTCCGTTTTATGAGCTGTTTGAGCTGAACACCCATGTTATCGATTATGAGCTGGAACAGGCGCTGTCCGAGGTGTCCACGAGCCGTCAGACTGGAGCATTAGCGTCCGAATCGGAGGAAGCATTGAACTATGCCGATATTATTCTTCGTTTTCCGCGTGAATCCGCCAATCGCAAGCACGTGGAACGTCTTCGATTTGAACACGAGCAATTAGGTATGGTCAATTACGTGGTCCGTAAATTTGATCTCTCTGTACAGGATATCAGCCGCTTGCTGGATGAGGACGGCATTTTTACCGAAGCAGGTGACTTATTGCTCGACGAGCTTCAGCTTCGGGCTAGCCAGCACTCCAGGCAGGAACGGAAGCGTCAGGAGGAACAGCAGGTGCAGGCCGCCAAGGTGGTTGCCTTGCGCCAGAGGGAAACTTCCACACCTGAAGAGCCGCCTGCAGAGCAGGCTGTGGAAATGGAGTTTTATGTAGAGGTACCACCACAATTCACAGCCAAGTGTGACATTCACCAATATAATATGATGCTGCGCAACGAGCCTTATCGCCGTTTGCTGCAAACTTTTTTCCCCGGCACGGTTCCCGGTAACCTGCTGGATATATTCGAGAAGATAGATATCAGCTATAAGCTGCCTGGTGAAGTCATCAATGTGCTGATCCATTATTTAATGTCACTGCTCGTATCGGGGAGCGATCAACGGATTAACCGCAACTTTGTCGAGGCCGTTGCCTCCAACATGCTGCTAAAGCAGGTAAACACTTACGAAAAAGCCGTTCAATATATAAGGGATCAAGCCAAGGTAAAAGGAAAACAGTCTACTGCTTCTTCTTCGGGAGGCAGATCCCGCACGTATGCCAAAAACAATGGGCCTGCCAAGCCGTCTATTCCGATCGTACAAGATCAACCTTCCGAGGAATCCGTATCCGAGGAAGAACTGGATGAACTGCTTCGCCTGGCCGAACGATTGCAATCCGGTAAACAGAAAAAGGTCTAGTGAATTTTAGGTTTTATAAAACTATTAGCGAAGCCAATTCAATAATGTGCCGACTTTATGGCGGTCAGTAGCGGAGCGGGCAGAATTGTTCTGAAGAAGCGAAGCGTTTGCCTTTATCCTCGGATTTCAACTTTTGAAATTATAATTCAGAAATCCGGAGATAACAGCAATCGGAAGAACAATCTGCACGCGTAGCATCGTCTCCCTCCATAACTCTGCACTTTTTAAGAAAGGAGGAGCGTTCTTGGAATCACTCGGTGATTTGCTACAGCAGATGCAGAACCCTTCGTTTCGCCAACGCACTCGCAGCGTAGCCGATCAGGTTCTAAATGATCCGCTGGTGAAGGAATTTTGTGCTGCCCATCCTGATGTGGACGAAACGCAATTGCGACTTAATATGAGTATGCTCTTTCAGTATACCCGGGATCGTCGAAATTGCGACAACTGTCCGGGACTGGAACGGTGTCCTAACGATTTTCAGGGTCACTTTTGCAAGCTGGGCGTGGAGTACCCAAATGGAACAGCGGAAATGGTGGACATTCGGACCCCGTGCGCCAAGCTGGTTGCTTCTCAGCATGAACAACGGGTGCGCGAGCGAATTAAAAGCTTTTATGTAGATGAGCGCGCGCTGTTGGAAGGCTATAATGCCGTTGAAATTGCGCGCAAGGATTTGCAACGCGTGCCTGCAGTAAATCAGGTATTCCGCTATATTGAGGAAACCAAAAGTCAGGGTTTATTAAAAAAAGGGCTGTACCTGGAAGGTACGTTTGGTACGGGCAAAACCTTTTTGATGGGCTATCTGTTGCACGAGTTGGCTCTGTCGGGTTTCAACGGTGTGATTGTGTACATGCCTGATTTTGTGGAGGACTTAAAATCCATGATTCAGGATGGACAGAAGCTTAAGGAAACGACCGAAATGCTTAAAAATTGTGATCTACTTGTATTTGACGATATTGGTGCTGAAAATTTGAGTCCATGGGTACGGGACCATGTAATGGGCTCCATTTTGAATTACCGAATGAACCGCAAACCGACCTTTTATACTTCCAATTACTCGCTGCAAGGGCTAGAGAAGCATCTTAGCTTTACAAGCAAAGACGGAGAGGAAATGTACAAGGGACAACGCTTGATGGACCGGATTCGTCCTTTTGTAGATGTCATTACCGTCAAGGGGAAAAATCAGCGAGGATAAGCGGTCATCTGCCTACTCTTTTGATATCTTACAATTAAAAGACTATTGTGATATAATTAAAAGGTGTCGAAACAGACATTACAGGTTATAATAATGTTGACTTTTCTATAAAGGAGGAACATACAATGGCAATTGTTAACGTGTCCGATCAATCCTTCAACGCAGAAGTCGAAGGCACAGGAACCGTTTTGGTTGATTTTTGGGCGCCATGGTGCGGTCCTTGCAAAATGATCGCTCCAATTCTGGAGGATCTGTCCACAGAAGTTGGCGATAGTGTCAAAATCGCGAAGGTGAACGTGGATGAAAATCCAGAGTCTGCTTCCCGTTTCGGCGTGATGAGTATTCCTACCCTGATCGTCTTCAAAGACGGACAGCCTGTTGATAAAGTGGTAGGCTTGAACTCTAAAGAAGCATTGAAAAGCATGCTTACTAAACACCAATAATAATGGAATGTGACCCATGCTCCTGCGGGGGCTTGGTGGAGCGCCATGAACAGTCAATGCCTCCGGTTATATATACCGGGGGCGTTTTTGTGCATTATTCCTATATAATATAAGTAGTTAGTTGAGCAGTCATTAAGAATGGAAGGAGGAACCGGGCGAATGAAATCCTATGCGGAGGACTTGCAGAACCAGGAGAAGGCGCTGGAGAATATACGGCACAAATTAGCATTGCTGCCGGATGCATCAGGCTGTTACCTGATGAAGAACAGCGAAGGCACCATCATTTATGTCGGCAAGGCCAAAGTGTTGAAAAACCGGGTTCGTTCCTATTTTACAGGTAGCCATAACGGCAAGACGCAACGACTGGTTGCCGATATTCGTGATTTTGAATATATCGTTACAGGCAGCAATATGGAGGCGCTCATTCTGGAGTGCAACCTTATTAAAAAGCACCAGCCGCGTTATAACGTGCTGTTGAAGGATGATAAAACCTTTCCGTACTTGAAAATTACGAACGAGGCACACCCCAAGCTGGAGGTAACCCGTCGCGTTCTGAAAGATAAAGCGAAATATTTTGGACCGTACCCTAATTCCTACGCGGCACATCAGACGAAAAAGCTGCTGGATCGTATGTATCCGCTACGCAAGTGCGGTGTGATGCCAAAAGAAGTGTGTCTGTATTATCACATGCATCAGTGCTTGGGACCTTGTGTGAAAGAGGTTGAGAAGGAAACATATGACCAGATCAGTCAGGAGATTGGTTCCTTTTTGAGTGGAGGACATGAGGAAATTAAAAAGGATCTCCAACGTAAAATGCAGGAGGCCGCAGAGGAATTGTACTTTGAGCGTGCCAAGGAGCTGCGGGATCAGATTATTAGCATCGACGCGATGATGGAAAAGCAGAAAATCACCACATCTGATGCGAAGGACCGGGATGTATTCGGCTTTTCGGTAGATAAGGGCTGGATGTGTGTACAGATTCTATATGTCCGTAAGGGTAAAATGATCGAGCGCCATATGTCGACTTTCCCTTTCTACGGTGAAGCTTACAGTGATTTTATGTCCTATGTGACGCAATATTACAGTGACAACCCGGCAGTGCCGCAGGAGATATTGTTGCCGGATTCTCCTAAGCTGATGAAAGCAAAATCGGCTGATGTTGATCAACCGATTGCAACAGAAACTGAACTATACAGTGCAACTACGGCTGAGACTACCGGGATTACAGATGAGGAAGCAGTACAAACGGAGTCAGATCGTTCTGCTGACCCATTGCTGGTAGCCGAAGCACGAGCAGCTTATGCAGAAGGAACGAATTCAGCCCAAGTTGGTGACCAAGAAACCGAGGAAACTGAAACTCAACTATCCGGTGGATTGGAGGACCCATCTGCAGCAGCTCTTGCTCTGGCTGAATGGTTGGATGTAAAAGTACTTGTGCCACAGCGCGGGCTGAAAAAGCAAATGACAGGTATGGCGACGGAAAATGCACGTGTTGCTTTGGATGAGAAGTTTAAGCTGATCGAGCGGGATGAGGAACGGACATCCAAAGCTGCAAGCAATCTGGGACGTGCCATTGGGCTGGATAGTCTGCATCGGGTAGAGGCATTCGATAATTCCAACATTCAGGGTTCTGATCCAGTCTCGGCCATGATTGTCTTTATTGATGGCAAACCTGCCAAGAAGGAGTATCGAAAATACAAGATCCGTTCTGTGCAGGGACCAGATGATTATGAAACAATGCGTGAGGTTATTCGGCGTCGATATGAACGTGTGCTGAAGGAAAATCTTGAACGTCCCGACTTGATCATTGTCGATGGTGGCCGTGGACAAATTAAAGCGGCAACCGATGTATTGGAAAATGAGTTGGGTTTGTTTATTCCTGTGTGTGGTTTGGTGAAAGATGCCAAACACAGAACTTCCCAACTACTGATGGGAGAAACATTTGAGGCCGTGACACTTGCACGCAATAGCGAGGAATTTTATCTGCTGCAACGGATCCAGGACGAGGTTCACCGTTTTGCCATCACGTTCCACCGCGAGCAGCGCGGCAAATCTATGGTAACTTCCCAGTTGGACTCCATTCCAGGCATCGGCGAGAAACGGCGTAAGTTGCTGCTTAAGCATTTTGGATCGCTCAAAAAAATAAGAGAGGCCAGCGTCGAAGACTTCCGGCCTCTCTCTATTGGGGATAAGCTTGCTCGTCAGATTATAGCTGCCCTTCGGGAGGAGGAGTCGTAGAATACGGCTCCTCTTTTTTCATGGGTTCAAACATGATTCGATTAGGTTTTTTGGGACTAAACCAGTAAATGATGTAGCCTACAATAGCCGGAAGTAAGATCCAGAATAGGCCGGCGCTCACATTCACGGTGTCTCCCAGACTTATCACACTAAGCCCCATTAATATGCTATCAAAAATAACGTGGCTGAACATAGCAGCGATAAAGCCGTAACGCAAGAACACGAAACTAAACAGCAAACCAAGAAAAGTCAGCTCAATAGGTCTGGAAATCACCGGATAGATCGGATAAAGCGTATGTCCCAGTGCCCAAATAAGCGTAGTGATCAGACAAGCAACAAACGTATTCTTGACTATTTTTTTTACCATCGGAATACCAAATAGACGGTAAACAGTTTCTTCTCCAATACCTGCCATCCAAGCCATAATCGGCAATAGCCATGGATAAGCCATATTGTAAGGGGACTGCGTGGCGTCTGTAGTGGAGAACGTATTAAATGTGCGCTCCAATACAAAGAACAAAATGGATTGTACGCCCAGTAAAATGAAGGCCCACAAGTAACCGACATACATACTGCGAAGCACATACAATCCGTAGCCCGGCTCTTTAGCACGTGGCCATGCATTTAGTCCAACCTGACGCATAAGCCCGTCGCCGCCTACCAAGGAGAAATAGAGGGCTACAGCCATGAAGAAGGTAACACCAACCTGGAATACCATAAGAAATATAAGCATGCCCTTACTGCCTGCTTCAGCTTGCAATAAAGGTAGCATGTTCATTGTCCCAGCTATACTAGCAATAAAGTATACAATGGACAGAATAATACCGCGCACAAATGAAGTATGTCGTCGGGTGAGTGACGCATATACAATGGCAAGTACGCCCAGGACAAAGCTAAATAGGGCATAACCCGCATAAGTCATCCAATTCGCCCAGTATGTTTGCTTTTTAACATAGTCGGTATAGGACGAAGGGGCCGAAAAGCTTTGGGTAAACGAGCGAACATCCCCGTCTTCAAAAGTAAAAGCCAGCGTAAGTACCGAGGCGCCGATTTTCTTTCCGTCCACGGTATATTTTAATCCACCTTCCCCCTCAGTGGTCGCGAGCTTCAATTCAGATGGCTTAAAGCCAAAGCGTTTGATCCATATTGCTGCAGCCTGTTCCTTGGCTTCGAGCGTCATGTCACCCTCAGCTACACGTACAAGTCTGCTTCGTGCTTGTTCATCTGTAGAAACATCAGCCTGTGTGTAATTGGTGCTGGAGGTGATCCGTTTAAAGCTAACGACCTTCCCAGTGGATAAATCCACATGGATTTGCAGCTTGCCCTTCGCTGAGGAGTCAGGCAAATCAACCCGAAAGGTTTCATAAGGATAATTTTTTTTCCATGTACGATCGTACTCTTGAACCAATTTTTCTCTGGATAAATAACCGTACAAATCTGTTTCAGCCTGATAGGTTACGACGGGCTTCTCTGGCTGTGATTCCGTATAGCCCAGCTCGGAACGGGCAAAGTCCAGGGCGTGTATGACCGCTTCTTGTTTGCTGATGACCTTTGCATTCATCAATGATTCCGGACTTGGATTGCTAAGCGAGGGAATAAGCAATTGAAAGATAAAAAAGCAAACCAGGCCAACCCCGCCCAGCAAGCCTAATTTTTTGAAGTTGGCCGTGAGCACGACCGGTTTCCCGATAGGATTCATGAGTTTCCTCCTTAATCTGTAAATAAGAACATCCATTAAAGATATCATACTGCACAGGTTCCCGCCAACAGAGCAGCGATATTCATGAAAACAGAGTGAAAGCACTTTAAAGTTTTAATAAAATTAGATAAGCTGTGATTAACCGATGTCTATTCGCGAATTAAAGCCAATTTCACGTTTTTTCGGCGAAATCGGTTTTGTGATCTGGATAGAGAAGGATTATAATCTTGAGGCAATGCCTATGAAATATATGGGTAATGATATACATTTAAGCCGAATTTCTATGAGAAAACGGGGGAACCATGTTACTGGGGTGAATTTTACAGCCGATCCTGATGGACCGGAAGTGTAAATAGGGCATACTGTGCTGTCCGAATTCGTCAGCTAACCTCGTAGGCTGTGGACAGGAACCAAGTCAGGCACTCGGTTTTCCGGTGTCTTTTTTTGTGTGTATAAAAGTGTTTGGATTGGTTAGACCGCTGCGGGTTCAGATTATTCTTCCGATTGCTGTTATCCCCGGATTTTTTTGATTGTATAAACCCTTTAATGGTTAAAATCCGGAGATAAAGGCAAACGCTTCGCTTCTTCAGAACAATTCTGCCCCCTTCGCTGCTGCTCGCCAATAGCACCAGGGAGCCGGTTAGTGTTTGACATGCATTCTTCCTGTATTCAGGGAATGCTAATTATAGCTACTTAAGGTTTGGAAAATCAAAAAAATCAGGGGCAACGACGATCGGAAGATAAATGGAACGCGTAGCGGGCTTACACCGTATTAAGTCACTGTTTTTATAGTTTTAAGGATTAGGAGAGAAGTGATGAATAGATGAATCCCAATGCACGCTGGCTTCGGCTTTCTCCACCGCAGATATTCGTTGCAGGCTTTGCCATTATCATTCTAATAGGTAGTTTATTGTTAATGTTGCCCATCTCTAATACAACAGGAAAACCACTTGCGTTTATAGACGCTTTGTTTACTGCCGCGTCCGCGACCTGTGTAACCGGGCTTGTCGTTAAGGATACAGGGCTCTTTTTTACAACTTTTGGTCAAATCGTTATCGTTGCGCTGATCCAGATCGGTGGTCTTGGCTTTATGACCATGGCTACCTTGATCGCGCTGGTGTTCAAACGTCGCATTTCCTTGCGGGAGCGCCTTATTTTGCAAGAAGCGATGAATCAGACCTCTGTCGAAGGAATTGTTGGATTGATCCGCAAGGTGCTATGGTACTCGCTGATGATTGAGGGCGTATGTGCAGCTATTTTTTCGATTCGCTGGTCATTTGATATGCCTGTCGGCAGGGCGATTTATTTTGGAATTTGGCATGCCATTTCCATGTTTAATAATGCTGGTTTTGATTTATTCGGTGAATTTCGCAGCCTGACAGGTTATGTATATGATCCGATTGTTAATTTTACAGCCATGTTTCTCATTATTTCGGGTGGTATTGGTTTTGTAGTGATGTCAGACCTGGCAGATTATCGTAAGCGTAAGAGACTATCTTTGCATACCAAGGTGGTACTCAGCATGACAGCTGCTCTGATTGTCGTCGGGACGCTCGTCATTTTTGTATTTGAGTTTACGAATCCAAAGACGCTTGGCTCGCTTGATTGGGGTGGTAAACTGCTGGGTTCTTTATTCCAGTCCGTTACTCCACGTACCGCAGGTGCCAACACGCTGGACATTGCAGGCTTGCGGCAGGCTACGCAGTTTTTTATCATCATACTCATGTTTATTGGAGCTTCGCCTGGCTCCACTGGGGGCGGGATTAAGACCACTACATTTGCCCTGCTCATTGGAGCGGTGTTTTCGATGCTGCGGGGACGGGAAGATATTGTGCTGTTCCGGTACCGACTTGCGCAGGCACGAATTTATAAGGCTTTGACCATTACCTTGCTGGGGCTGCTGTTCGTGATTGGGGTGACGATGATTCTGTCCGCAACCGAAGATCATCATTTTCTAATGATCTTGTTCGAGACAGTGTCTGCATTTGGTACAGTAGGGCTGTCTATGGGGCTTACACCTGATTTGTCAGTTGTAGGCAAGCTGGTGATTACTCTGACGATGTTTGCAGGCAGGCTGGGTCCACTCACGCTAGCTTATGCACTGGGACCGAAAAAGGGTAAGGAATTGTATCGTCATCCAGAAGGTAAAATAATTATAGGGTAAGGGAGTTTTCGAGTAGATATGAAAACGCAGCAGTTTGTAGTCATTGGCCTGGGACGGTTTGGCTCAAGCCTGGCTTTGCAATTGGTGGATATGGGGTGCGAGGTGCTGGGCATTGATCGGAATGAGGATGTTGTAGACAGTATGAGTGAGATCCTGACACATACTGTCGTGGCGGACGCTACAGATGAGGATGCGTTGCGGTCACTGGGCATCCGTAATTTCGATTGCGGCATTGTTGCAATTGGTGATGATATTCAGGTAAGCATCCTGACCGCCATTTTGCTGAAGGAGCTGGGTGTGAGAAAAGTCGTAGCCAAAGCTATATCTGTACTGCATGGGCGTGCGTTAGAGAAGCTTGGGGTGGACCGAGTCATTTATCCGGAACGAGATATGGGTATTCGGGTAGCGCATCAGCTGGTCACGCCTAATCTGCTCGATTATTTGGAGCTGTCCAAGGAATACAGCATTGTGGAACTCAATGTGCCTGCATGTCTGAATGGCAAAACGTTAGCAGAATTAAATGCTCGTACTCGCTTTGGTTGCAGCATCGTGGCACTTCATACGGCGAATGGTATCTTGATCGCGCCGACAGCTATGGATCGGCTGAAAGCAGACGATATTATGGTCATTATCGGCTCCAATGACAATATCGGCCGCTTTGAGGATGAGGTCGTTAATGTCAATGAAGAGGGTTAAATTCTCTACACCATACGGTAGCCTGCAAACGATGCACGTGTCTCGCTAATCCAGCGTCGTGCTGTCGGGCCGAGATCGGCCGTTTCTGAGTATATGAGGGAGGTCGTTCGGCGTGTCTCCTTCAAATCAGGCAAGTACAATGCAGTAAGTCCATTATCTCGCAGCAGTTCGCTGCGCAAGTAGGATTTGGGCAGCAAAGCGGATGCCTTGCAGGTTGGAAGCAGGCGTACAATCGCCTCGAAGGAGTCGATTTCCATGCGGATATCCGGCATAATGCCGCTGCGCTGGAACAAGTCATCCGTCAGGCTGCGGTACCAGGTTCCTTTGGAGAAAATGATCATCGGCAATCCTTGCAGGTCCTTCATTGAAGCCGTTCCTGTCTTGACAGTTAATTCATGTCCGATGGGGACGACTAGCTCCAAATGATCGTCAAATAACGGAATGCAGCGTAATCCAGCTTCATGAATGGCAGACCCGACAACGCCGGCGTCTGCTTTTTTGTCGCGTACAAAGGCGACGATTTCATGCGTTTTGCCGGTGAGCAGCTTTAGCTCAGTCTGAGGATGCTTGCTCATGAAAGCCTCGACGAGGGTAGGCAACGTCGTTTGGAGTGTCGTAAGACTTGCGCCCAGAGTAAGCATGCTCTGGGCTTCATTTTTGTGCTGTGACAGCTTTTGTAAGAAGCGAAGCTGACGTTGCCGTTGCTCCAGCGCGAAAGTATATACAAATCGGCCAGTTGATGTAATTTCGAGCCGTTTGCCCCGACGATCAAAGAGATGGACACCCAGCTCTTCCTCCAGCTTGGCAATTTTGCGAGACAGGGCGGGTTGGGACAAATTCAGCAGTTTTGAGGCTTTATTCAAGCTGGACTGCTCGACAACGACGGCAAAAGCGTTCAAATCCTCAAACAAATCTTCCACTTCCTCTCTATATGCAAAAAAGACATAATAATTAATACGTATATTGCAATTCCATTATAAGCCGAAAAGGAGTAACATGAAAGCGACACAAGATGTTCACACTTTTGTTTTTCCTTATAAGGGACACCTTGTTGAACATTCCCTGTCGGGAACTGTCATTTTATATGTTATATTACTATTGAAAACGCTATTATTGGGAGAAGGGAGCATGACCTAGATGAGAGGATTTTATTCCAGAAAGCTGCATTCACTTCTTGGCGTCATTCCGTTGGCTCTATTTTTTGTTGAGCATTTGGTGACGAACTTCACAGCGGTGGAGGGCGGTAAGGAAGGTTTTAATCGCAGCGTGGCCTTCCTGAATGGTTTGCCGCTGGTTATTGTGTTAGAAACGTTATTCATCTACTTGCCATTATTATTCCACGGAATCTATGGCTTGTATATCGCTTATCAGGCTGATCCGAATGTTAAAAGGTTTGGCTATTCGCGTAACTGGCGCTTTTTGTTCCAGCGTATTTCCGGCGTCATTACGTTTGTATTTATTATCTGGCACGTATACGACACACGCTTTCAGGTGGCCCTGGGTAATGTCACTCATGAGGAGCTAGGCGGCGTAATGCATGGCATAGTGACGAACCCAGTCTATTTTATTTTGTATTTAATCAGTGTCGTTTCGGCATCATTTCACTTTGCTAATGGACTGTGGGCATTTATGGTCAGTTGGGGGATTACCGTGGGACCACGTGCCCAAAAAGTATCTTCCTATATCTGTATGACCCTGTTCGTGGTGGTGTCGATCGGCTTCGTTGCTTCCCTGCTTGCATTCCGTAGCGCGGAATTCCAAGAAACGGCAACAGCCTTGGTGCATTGCAGCGCTTTTAAACAGCTACTGTAAACGAGTTATTTAAATTATACATCGTGTTGAGATTCTATTTTGAATGGTAAAAGGGGATTTAGTACAAATCCTGAAAAGAAGGAGTGAGCAGAAATGGCAGCATCCAATATTATTGTCGTGGGCGGCGGTCTGGCAGGTCTAATGGCTACGATCAAGGCGGCAGAGGCGGGAGTCCACGTTCATTTATTTTCTTTGGTTCCGGTCAAAAGATCCCACTCCGTTTGTGCGCAAGGTGGCATTAACGGTGCGGTAAATACCAAAGGTGAGGGAGACTCGCCCTGGATTCACTTTGACGATTCAGTCTATGGCGGTGACTTTCTGGCAAACCAGCCGCCGGTAAAAGCGATGTGCGAAGCGGCTCCGGGAATCATCCATCTCATGGACCGTATGGGTGTTATGTTCAATCGGACACCAGAAGGACTGCTGGATTTCCGCCGTTTTGGCGGTACCCAGCATCATCGCACAGCCTTTGCTGGTGCGACGACAGGACAGCAGCTCCTGTATGCTCTCGATGAGCAGGTACGACGCTGGGAATCTGCGGGTTTGGTGACCAAGTACGAGAACTGGGAGTTTTTACAGGCTGTACTGGATGATGAAGGCATCTGTCGGGGGATTTGCGGGCAAGATTTGCGTACGATGGAAGTGAAGACTTTTGCAGCGGATGCCGTTATTCTGGCATCTGGTGGTCCCGGGATTATTTTCGGTAAAACCACAAACTCCGTCATTAATACCGGCACGGCTGCCGGTGCAGTGTATCAGCAAGGCGTTCGCTATGCGAACGGTGAGTTTATACAGATTCATCCAACGGCTATACCTGGTGACGACAAGCTGCGTCTCATGTCCGAGTCGGCACGGGGAGAGGGTGGTCGCATTTGGACGTATAAAGACGGAAAGCCATGGTATTTCCTTGAAGAAAAATATCCGGCTTATGGAAATCTGGTCCCTCGCGACATTGCGACACGTGAAATATTCAGCGTATGCGTTGATGATGGACTGGGTATTAACGGCGAGAACATGGTCTATCTGGATCTGTCTCACAAGGACCCGAAAGAGCTGGATGTAAAACTGGGCGGCATTATTGAGATTTATGAAAAATTTGTCGGCGACGATCCGCGTAAAATCCCAATGAAAATATTCCCGGCTGTTCATTATTCAATGGGCGGCATGTGGGTCGATTATAACCAAATGACAAATATACCGGGTCTGTTCGCAGCTGGTGAGTGTGAATTCCAGTATCACGGAGCGAACCGCTTGGGTGCAAACTCGTTGCTATCGGCCATTTATGGTGGGATGGTGGCTGGACCAAAGGCTGTGGAATATATCAAGGGCTTGAAAAAGTCTGCACAGGATGTAGCTTCTTCGGTATTTGATGCCGCAGTCCATCAGCAGACGGAGAAGTATGAGCGCATTTTGCATATGGACGGAAAAGAAAATGCCTATGTTCTTCATAAAGAGCTGGGTGAGTGGATGACAAACAATATGACCGTGGTTCGTTATAATGACAAGCTGGAAGCTACGATTCACAAGATCAAGGAGCTGAAGGAGCGTTACTCGAACATTAACATTAATGACGCTTCGCGCTGGAATAATGCGGGTGCGGCGTTTACACGACAGTTGTGGAATATGATGGAACTGGCTGAAGCGATGACCAAAGGGGCGCTACTGCGCAACGAAAGCCGGGGGGCCCATTACAAGCCGGACTTCCCGGATCGCAACGATGAAGATTATCTGAAAACGACGATTGCAGATTGGACACCGGAAGGACCACAAATTTCGTATGAAGAGGTCGACGTTTCACTGATCAAGCCGCGTGTTCGAGATTATTCCAAGAGCAAATAACAGAAGGGAGTGTATTTAGATGTCGGAGCAAGCAGTGAAGTCGAATAAAACAGTGAAGTTCGTGGTTACTCGTCAGGATGAGCCTAATGCTAGTTCCTATACGGAAGAATTTGAATTGGCCTACAGACCGGGAATGAACGTGATCAGCGCGCTGATGGAAATTCAGCGTAACCCGGTAGACAGCCAAGGTAAAGAGACGGCTCCAGTGTGCTGGGAGTCAAACTGCCTGGAGGAAGTATGTGGAGCTTGTTCTATGGTGATTAACGGCAAGCCACGTCAGGCGTGCGCAGCGCTCGTCGATAAGCTGGAGCAGCCGATTACGATTGCGCCCATGAGTACATTCCCGGTAGTACGGGATTTGGTCATTGACCGCAGCCGGATGTTTAACGCGCTCAAGAAGGTCAAAGCGTGGATTCCGATTGACGGTACCTACGATCTGGGACCGGGTCCTAGAATGGCAGAGAAAAAGCGTCAGTGGGCGTATGAGCTGTCCAAGTGCATGACCTGTGGTGTCTGTCTGGAAGCATGCCCGAACGTCAATGAGAAGACGACGTTCATCGGTCCTGCGGCGATATCTCAGGTTCGCCTGTTTAACAGCCATCCGACAGGGGAAATGAATCAGGAAGAGCGCCTGGATGCATTGATGACGGACGACGGGCTAGAAGGCTGTGGTAATTCGCAAAACTGCGTACGCTCTTGCCCGAAAGGCATTCCGTTGACAACTTCTATTGCCGAAATGAACAAGCAAACGACTAAGCATATGTTTAAGCGCTGGCTGACTGTGTAGCAGAGCCAGCCCATAGGTTGTACTCAAACAGGCTTCTTCCCAACCGGAGAAAGCCTGTTTTTTTGCGCTCAGGAATGATGGAGGGTAACATGGAGGAAGGAGCGAGGGACAGCACTTATGGTATAATTATAATATTGTGTATCGTTTTGGAGAAAAGGAGGCTGGACAGGTGACTGTGCAACCGATAACGAATCGACCTGTCACGAGGTCGGATGTAATGAAAGGATTAAAGGAGCTGGGAGTTCAGAGCGGCATGACATTGCTTGTTCACTCGTCGATGCGCAGCTTTGGGCGCTTTGTTCCAGGCGGGGCCTCCACCATTCTTGCCGCATTAACCGAAGCGATTGGCCGGGAAGGGACGCTGGTGATGCCAACACAGTCACACGACTTGACAGATCCGTCCACCTGGATGAACCCGCCTCTGGATGAGTCGTGGTGGGAACTGGTCCGCGAGGAAATGCCCGCTTATGATCCGGCCTGGACGCTGACCGGAGGGATGGGCGTCATTGTAGAAACGTTCCGTGGCCTGCCGGGAACAGTGCGCAGCGGGCACCCGCACGTTTCTCTGGCGGGGCGTGGACCTGCTGCTATAGGCTTGCTGGAAGCGCATGAGCTTGATTTTGGACTGGGTGAGCATTCGCCCTTGGCAAAGCTGTATGAGGCAGATGCCTATGTACTGCTGCTGGGCTGCGGACATGACAGCAACACCTCCTTACATTTGGCAGAATATCGAACAGCCTACAATGGACGTGAAGTTGTCACGCATCAAGCCCCTATGATGGTGGATGGGGCCAAAACGTGGGTGTCTTTTCAGGATTATAATATTACCTCGGATGATTTTGAGCAGTTGGGACTTGATTTTGAACGGGAATGTCCCACATCCTTTATGCGGGTGAACATTGGAGAGGCTTCATGTTTTTTCGCAAGGCAACGAGATTTGGTTGACTATGCAGAGCAGTGGTTGTCCACTCATCGCTAAAGCATTTGGACAGTAGGAAGTGCTGAGAAATGAGATAGAAAGGACAGAACGCAAGGGGGAACGCATAATGAAGAAGATGTCGCAAATCCGCCGCGAGAGTCAGGATGGCCCACATCAGGAGGCCACTATCCCTCCCGGTTCTTCGCGGCGTTCCTTATCAAATGAGCCAGCCAATCCTTCCCGCCGCCGTTTTTTGAAAAAGGCGGCTTTAGCCACAGCAGGAACTGCACTATTGGCTGGAGGATATGCCTCCTTATGGGAGCCTAATCATTTGGAGATTACACGCTTCAACTTGTCTCTCCCTCGTCTTCCGTCTGCATTTGACGGAATTAGGGTGGTGCATTTCAGCGATGTGCACTTGGGGTTTCACATGGATGAGCAGGATCTGAGCGAGCTTGCGGACCGAATAGCAGGTCTGGAGCCGGATTTGCTCTGTTTTACAGGCGATATTGTAGATGATTATTCCGTATCGATGAAGGCTGCTGTTCCAGTTATGGCTTCCATGCACGCTACCCTTGGTAAGTTTGCTATTCTGGGCAATCATGATTATAGAGGCTTACCCGCCGGCGTTCAGGAGCTATATCCAAAAACCGGATTTACACTGCTGAGAAATGAGCATGCGGTTGTAGAGCGCGCGGGACAACGTGTGGCCATCGTCGGCTTGGAGGATAACATCATGGGCAAGCCCAATCCGCAGCGTGCAATCCACGGACTGCCTGATGAGATGTGCAAGCTGCTACTGATGCATGAGCCGGACTATGCAGATGTGGCGGCACAAATGTCCTTTGATCTTCAATTGTCAGGACATACACATGGGGGACAGGTACGTTTGCCTGTCATTGGAGCACCGATGCCGCCCCCTGGTGGACGCAAGTACATTCAGGGATTATTTCATGTGGGAACGGATAGAATGCCACTGTATGTCAGCCGAGGCATTGGTATGACACATTTGCCAATACGGGTGCTGTGCAGACCGGAGCTTAGTGTTATTACGTTAAAATCTGGCCAATAGGTCATGATCTTTTTTTCATCTTCATCATATATGTTGGAACTACATAATGTTGGCTTGAATGTAGTGTAGAGATGTAGCCGTTTCGGACAAAGGAGTGAGATTCAGATGGATCGTATTGCTGTCATTTCAGATATTCATGGCAATTGGCCTGCTTGTGAGGCGGTGCTGGAGGATATTGCTTCCCGAGGCATCAGCCGTGTGTTTTGTTTGGGGGATCTGATCGGCAAAGGGCCTAGCCCGTGCGAGGTTCTGGATGCTATCCGTCAACATTGTGAAGTCGTCGTTCGGGGCAATTGGGATGAGCTGGTTAGCATAACGGATGATCTCAATTTTAGCTGGCAAGCCGAACGTTTGGGTGCAGACCGAGTGCAGTATTTGGCACAGTTGCCGTTTCATTATGATTTCAGAATGAGCGGACGTCGTATCCGCTTGGTGCATGCCTCGCCGCAAAGTGTGTATCACCGCGTACAGCCATGGGATGAGCCAGCCAAAAGGCTTGCCATGTTCGATCCGCTAGCTGAAGAAAGTGGAAAAGTACCTTTTGCTCCAGAGGTTGTGGGATATGGGGATGTGCATAATGCCTTTATCCAGCATTTCCAGGGAAAAACACTTTTTAACGTTGGGAGTATCGGGAATCCGTTGGATATTACCCAGGCTTCCTACTGCATTTTAGAGGGGCGATGGGGAGAGGAGCAGCTCACGCCTTTTTCCATTCATTTTGTACGAGTACCCTATGATATAGAATTGGCAGTAAAACAAGCAGAGGAGGCAGATGTGCCTTCTTTGGCATATTATATTCGAGAGCTGCGTACCGGAATTTACCGGGGAATTCAGGACCTGGATTAAGTATGGAAATATGCATGGCTAAAAGCAGAATCCATCCGCAGGAGGGAACATTGTGCTGACCAGAGAAATGCTTCGTCTCGGATTGCCGGAGCTTTACACTCGCCGAGTCCGATTGCGCCAGCTAAAAGCGGAGGATTATCCTGCGCTGGAGCGGATCTTATCCGATCCATTGGTAATCCAATATGTGAATCGAATTCGCAAGCCAGTCTATGCAAGAATGAGACGCCTGGTTGCGCAAATTAAAATATCAGCTGACTCACTGGACTCCCTACATTTTGCGGTGGAATGGCATCGGAGAAATACAGGAGAGAGCAATCTGCATGATGAATTCAACGAACGGTCCTCCTCATCGTTGCTCGGTATTGTTTCTTTTCAGCAATGGAATGAAAGAACGGGTGAGGCACAACTGGGCTATATTCTGGATCGGCCTTTTTGGGGACAGGGACTGGCTACAGAAGTCGTAGGAGAAATGCTGAAATTTGGTTTCGAGTCTTTGAAGCTCAAGCGGATCGAAAGCCGTTGCCAAGAGAATAACCAGGCTTCTATGCGTGTGCTTATGAAAAATAAGATGCGCCTGCTGCGCACCATTGGTGCCTATGATCCCTCAGGAGAGGTGCCGAGTGTATTGGTATTTTCGCTGACCCAAGGGGATTATGCGTAGAAATAACATTGGAATATTTTGTTACAAAGATGAAATATAACTGCAAAACAACTCTAACACAGGACGGGTACAATACAGACATGACCCCCTTTTGAATAATATATGTTGCTGGGACCCGATCATTCGGGTCCTCTTTTTTTGTTATCCTATAGTTAGAACCAATCAGGAAAGAAGGGCTATGTCATATTCAAAATATCATGCTACTAGGTGTATAGAGTCTAGGTCTCGGGATGACCACAACGCCACTGGCCCATGTCGCCCTTGTGCTGTATCGGCTGAAGAGGCAGGAACGGGTTCAGGCTTGTTTACGACCTTTATGTACTTGGCTAATTCGTTGGGTGTCGCTTTGATCGGTATCTTGTTCTTATCCTCGCTCAATCACACGCTTTTCAGATGCTAATCTGTCCGATTATATCAGGGCATTCTCTATTTCTGTGGCGGTGAGCGGCCTTCTTGCCTTGGCTGCGCTCAGTTATATTTCATTTTGTTACAAAAATGAAATATAACTGAAAAACTACTTTAATATAGACTGGGTACAACATAGACATGACCCCCTTTGAATCATATAAATTGCTGGGACCCGAAGCTTCGGGTCCTCTTTTTTTATAATTCATAGGTACGGTTCAGGCTGGTTACCAGCTCTGGAAGCCATTCATTTAGGGAGAGAAAGGAGTATCCCTCTGACTGGGCTTTGGACGTATCCATGTACCACGAATGTTTAATACCGAATGGAGACATGTGCTCGTTATTGGCTGTAGTGGAGTCGCATGTCCTGAGGGGGCAGATGAGTTTGAGCCGGAGTGGCTCATCCAAAACGAATGTTATGAAATGATCCATCAAATGATGGAACGCCATGAGGAAGCGCATCAAGGTAATTGGCAGGAATTTATGCGTCAGAGCGCCCAGGATTGGCGCCAATATCCGCAATTGACACGTAATGAGTTAAGCCGCATTACGTGCCCTGCATTATTTATTGCTGGTGAACATGACGACTTTGCCACAGAAGAGCAGCTTCAGAAATTATGCTCATGGGTCCAAGATTCACGTTATCTAGTTGCTCCGGGTTGTAGTCATCGACCGCACATGCTTAGAGAACAGCCCATTTTAATCAATGATTCTATTCTTCAATTTTTGAATAAACATGCTATTGGTTGATTAAAATTATTCCCCTAGAAGCTTCAAAAAATTGGCTGGCACCGTAATTTGCTGATTATTAATCATAATCTTTCGAAGCTCTTCCATAGAGTCTTCTTCACCTCTGGCATCTTTAATCTCCTTGATTTCACGATGCAGACGTTCCATTTGCAGATCCAGCGCATTAGCGGAATCCGCTGCGTTCTTTAATTCACGTGTCAGACTCTCGGGAACAGACTGGTTGTATTTATAAAAGATTTTATGCTCCAGGCTTGCCCAAAAATCCATCGCAATGGTTCGAATCTGCACCTCTACGCAGACTAGTTCCTCACAGTCCGACATGAATACAGGAACTTGAACCAGCAAATGCAGACTCTGATAACCGTTCGGCTTGGGATTCTTGATGTAATCCTTGATTTCCAGCACCTTGAGGTCACTCTGTCTCTGAAGCATGTTACTGACATCATAAATGTCAGAAATAAAAGAGCAAGTAATACGTAAGCCCGCGATATCCTTGATAGAATCTTTGATAGCATCCAGCGATAACTCACTATTTTTACGAAGCATTTTGTTCATGATGCTCTCAGGAGATTTAAGGCGTGATTTGGTATGCTCAATAGGGCTGTAATCGTGCAGCGCTTGAAATTCCTGCTTTAATATTTCAATCTTGGTTTCCATTTCGTCGAGTGCAAACTTATAGATGAGCATAAATCGCGTGATGTCATGCTTTAGCTTTTTGAGCTTGTCCATAGGATCTTCCAATTGCATATGTAATTCTCCTCACACAAAGATGTTGTTTATTTAAAATAGTGGGGTTGTACGGTTTTAAGGCGATTGGTAGCAGAGCGAGGATTTGAATCTGGAGAAGCGTTAGTGTTCGCCTTTGCAATGGGATTGTTACCCTATATAAGGGTTTCCCAAGAATCCCATTGCAACAGCGATTCCCACCCTTAATACATTTTAAAGCGCCACAGGAATTTTACGTTTTTCTTTAAAATAAACCCATTCCTGGAAGCCGATATCCTTCAGCATCGCTTTTACGTCTTCCCAATCGTCGCCTACCCGTGAAGGCTTATGGGCATCCGAACCAAAAGTGACCTCCACACCAAAATGGTGCGCTCTTTCTAAAATAGAAGCAGAGGGATACCATCCGCCACTCAGCTTGGTTTTACCTGAAGTGTTAATCTCAATCGCCACATTGGATTCCGCAATCACTCGCAAGGTTTCGTCAATGGCTTCATCGGCAGGAATGTCTGAAAAGGCAGGGAAGTTCCCTTTCATTGCGTCAATATGACCTAAAATCTGAAACATGCCGCTTCGCGCAGATTGCTGAATGAGCGCATAGTAGGCTTGTTTGACCTCGACTTTACGAGCGTCACTTAATTTTTTCCAACGATTGCGGTTAAAAATGCTGTCCCCTTCGACATTATGAATCGACCCGATAAGGTAATCAAATGGATAAGGAGCCAAAGTGGAACGATACAATTCAACAAAATCAGGGAAATAATCCGTTTCCAATCCAAGGAGCACGTCAATACGGCCCTCGTATTCCTTCTTAAGCTCCTGTACTTCTTTTACATATTCAGCAAGCTGTGACTTGGCCATATAAATTTTAGGAAAAGCCTGATCCTTTTCGCTACATAGGAAGGGGGAATGGTCGGAAATACCAATAGCTTGTAAGCCTGATTGAATACCTGCTTCGATGTAATCCCGAATGTTGCCGTCTGCATGACCGCAGCGGAAATGATGGGTGTGCAGATCAAATTTCATGGACTGTCTTCCTTTCGTAACCAAGGTTTATATTGTGTATGTTGTTCATAGCGAATTACGTTATTCAGAACTGGTGAAATTCGTCTCCGGCATCCCCTTCAGATCGCTCAAAAATTGCTGCATTGCTGAGTTTAGATAACGGCCGGACTTATAAATCACCCCTACCGGATGACTAACTTCCAGCTCGGGAATATGGATCATTTTTAATGTGCCTGTACGCAGCTCAGAAGTGACTGACAGTCTGGAAATTATGGCAGCTCCGAGATTGATTTCGACCATCCGTTTGACTTCCTCACTGCTGGACAACTCAATCACGACATGGGGCACAATTTGGTGCTTTTTAAAAACATCGTCCACGAATTTCCGTCCTACCGTATCGGGAGAGAGCAGAATGAGCGGAATTTCCCGAAGGGCTTCAATAGTAGCGTGTGGTTGCGAGGCCAGCGGATGTGTAGGAGACACGACAAGTTCAAAAGAATCATAATACAGGACTGAAGTGCTTAGATTGGGATTACGTTCGATCAGATACCCGATACCAACATCAATAAGTCCGTTCTCCACCTGCTGATAGATCATCGAGGAGGCCATGGATTGAATGGAGGTTTTGATGAGAGGGAACTGATCCTGAAAGTAGGAGAGCACACGCGGTAAAATTTGAATGGCGATGGATGTTGTGGTACCCAGCGCAATGTGACCCTGCGGTGTTTCGTTCAAGTCATACAATCTCTGTCTTAATTCCTCAACAACCTCCAATATGCGCTCGGCGTGTTCCAAAAAAACAACTCCCCGGTCGGTCAGGGTGACGGGCTGGTTGCGGTCAATCAGAATGGTTTTGAACTCATCCTCTAGACTTTTGATTTGGGCGGACACCGCCGGCTGCGTCAAATTGAGAAGTTCTCCGGCTTTACGGAAGCTCATCGTTTTGGAAATCATGATAAGTGTTTCAAGTTGACTGATGTTCATGAAGTTCCTCCTCTCTTTTCTTTAGCTTGTCGCAGCTGTATAAACTGAGTTTAGCCAATCTACTTGTTTATATGTAAAACCATCGTTATGCTTTATTTCATTAGATTATAGGTTATTCGAGCAGGAAGGGCAATGAATCGAAGCAGTACACCGTAAAGTGTGGTATATTGGGGAATAAAGACTAAAGTCCTGATATACTTTAAAAATAACCAGTCTAGATTCGGCTTGTAGTAAAGATATAGGACATTATTCACATTTTTTGTGCTTTAGCTATAAAAAATTGCCGGACTGCTGTCGATAAGTGATAGAGAGAGTATTTTATTGCAGGTTGAGTCGTTATCCAGCATTATTTAAATAAAAATTCAAATTTAAATGGGACTTTTGTTGTGTGTCTAAAAGCCCATCGTAAAGGGGCGCAATGATCGTGAAGGCAGAAGTGATAAATCCTTTTTTGGAGTCGGCGAGACGGGTCATTGAACAATTGATCCAAGTTTCTCCTTTACCCGGAAATCTCGGTGTGAAAAATGTCGAGTTGGTGGACGACCATATCTGGATTATGATCGGGATGACCGGACAGCTTAGCGGAAATATTGTGTTCGGCCTGAATGAGCAGGTGGCGCTACGTATGGTATCGGCGATGATGGGCGGATTTGTGTTGACTGAAATTGATGAGATGGGCAAAAGCGCAATTTCGGAATTGGGCAATATGATTAGTGGCAATGCCAGTACAATTTTGTCCAGTCAGGGAATTGTCGTGGATATCACCCCTCCGCAGGTCATGAAATCAGAAAACTTGACCACTTTTGTGCCCCAGCGCGCCCTTTGTATTCCGCTTTCGGTGGAAGGAATCGGTGAGCTGGATATTCAGGTGATGATCTCTTAATATTAAAGGAGTAAGTTTCTTTAATGTGGAGGGATGACCATGAGTACATTGCAGGATAAGGTAATTGTGATTACAGGTGCATCCAGTGGGATTGGCGCCCTTTGCGCTCAGTTGTTGAGCGCAAAGGGCGCGATTCCTATTTTAACAGCACGTTCGCAGGAGCGATTGAAGCAAGTATCTGCGGGAATCAGCGGCAGGCATGAGCTGATCCCATTGGACGTTACCTGCCAGGAGCAGGTAGAGGCTGTTGCTGCACGGGTATTGGAAGAATACGGACGGGTTGATATATTGCTCAACAATGCAGGTTACGGAAAGTTTGAGTATTTTAATGAAACCGACCTGACAGAGTTTGAACAAATGATGGACGTGAACTATATGGGGGTTGTTCGCTGCATCAAGGCGTTTCTGCCGCAAATGACAGAGCGGAACGATGGGCAGATTGTGAATGTAGCATCGATTGCTGGGAAAATCGGGACAGCCAAATCGGCTTCTTATACGGCCACAAAGCATGCGTTGCTCGGTTTCAGCAATGCGCTCCGGCAAGAACTGCGCGGAAGTGGAGTGACCGTAACGACGATTAACCCCGGGCCGATTGATACACCGTTTTTTGAGCTGGCAGATCCTTCAGGGGGTTATGTGCGGAATGTTGGCTGGTTTATGCTAAAACCTGATAAGGTAGCACAGCATATCGTAAGGGCGATGGAGCTCCGCAAGGAGGAGGTTAATCTGCCGCAGTGGGTATCTCCTTTCCTCAAGCTGTATCAATTAGCTCCCAGACTGATCGACAGGCTGGGGCATGGTGTGATGAATAAGAAATAATAGATGTCCCGTAGCCATTAGGTGTGGTGAGGGACATCTTTTATTTTTGTGATTTGGTAACAGGGCTATTTTCGCATATAATGGAGAGTAACGAATTTACGTATAGGGGTTGGACCTTTTCATGACATTGAATTTTGAAGCGCTCGGCGTTGAACAAGATCTGTTAGACAAACTGACCGAGCATGAAATTACACAGCCTTCGCCAGTTCAGGCAGAGGCTATACCGGAAATAATGAAGGGAAAGCATGTATTGGCGCGCTCACAAACCGGTACAGGCAAAACACTGGCTTATTTGCTACCGCTGCTACAAGCGATTGACCCACAGAAAAAGGCTACACAAAAGCTGATACTGGCTCCAAGCCAGGAATTGGCCATGCAAATTGTACGTGAGGGTCAGCGCTACGGAGAGCATCGTGGAATCCGTGTACTAGGTCTGATTGGTGGGGCGGCAATCAAGCGCCAAATCGAAAAGCTGAAGGATCATCCACAGCTTGTGGTAGGCACACCAGGACGTGTACGGGAACTCATCGCTTCGAAAAAGCTGAAGATGCACAATATAACAACTATTGTCATCGATGAGGTGGATCAGATGTTCCAACTCGGCGGAGCAGGCGATGTGACCCATATACTGGGCTCTGCTCAACGTGATCGTCAGTTGGTATTCCTGTCCGCAACGCTGAATAATGAAATTCAGTCATTGGCACAACGGGAGATGCCTGATTACGTAGAAATCGGGATTGATCCTGACCAGAAGACGGCCAGTGGACTGGAACATTACTACTTTGTATCCGAAGAACGGGATAAGGTGGATATGCTGCGCCGTCTGGTACGGCATTTTAATCCGAGAAAAGCGCTGGTGTTCGTAAATACGACCAATGCCATCGGGGAAATTGAAGCCAAGCTCAAGCACATGGGCCTAACTACGGCATCCTTGTATGGAGATGCAGATAAAGTCACGCGCAGCAACGTGTTGGCTCGGTTCCGCGAGGACAAGCTCAAAGTGCTGGTCGCTTCGGATGTGGCAGCCCGTGGTCTGGATATTGAGGGGCTTGAAATGGTCATTCATTTTGACCCGGCTACGGATAGTCAAGCTTATGTTCACCGTGCAGGGCGGACAGGACGTATGGGACGCAAAGGACTGGTGGTGTCGGTGGTGACCGAGCGCGAAACGTTCATCATGCGTAAGTTTTCTCGTGAGCTGGGAATCGATATTGCAGAGCGTGCGTTGTACGGAGGTCGAGTTGTAGTGCCGCGCCCGGCGGATGCCAAGCGTGCCCCTGTAAGGCCATCTGAGACTAGATCCATTTCCAATGGAACAGTGACGGAAAACCGCAAGATACCTGTTCGGACTGAAGCAGGGCGTCCAGGCAGGAATTCCGTGAACGGTTCAGCTCCAGGCAAGAGCAAAGGAGCAGCCTTATCCAAAGCAGGAAAGGCACAGCGCGAGCGTGATCGTAAAAACAAGGGTGCGCCAAGATGGCTGAAGGAAAAAGGATCAAAACCGAACGAGTAAGGGAGAAGAGGGGGAGCCATGGAACAACAGCCTGTGTTGCAAATTAACGGACTGACCGGTGGATACAGCGCCAAACGCCCGGTACTACATCAGATTTCGCTCGATGTGAAGCCGGGAGAAATGGTGGGACTGATCGGTCTGAACGGGGCCGGGAAAAGCACGACCATGAAGCATATTTTGGGACTGATGACACCGCAGGCCGGAGAAATTCGCGTACAGGGGCATAAGCAGGATGAGAATCCCGAAGCGTATCAGGGAGCTATTGCTTTTGTACCCGAAGCTCCAGAGCTGTATCCTGAAATGACAGTGATGGAGCATATGGAGTTTACGGCTAGAGCATACGGAGTCAGCGAAGCAGATTTCCGGACGCGCAGCGATCAAATGCTGGACTTGTTCCGTATGCGGGATAAAAGCGGAAGTATGTCGATGCATCTCTCCAAAGGGATGCGCCAGAAAGTGATGATTATGTGCGCATTTTTAGCGGGGCCGCCGTTGTATGTCATAGATGAGCCTTTTTTGGGTTTGGACCCGCTCGGCATTCGTTCCCTGCTTGACTTTATGTTGGAGATGAAGCGTTCGGGTTCGTCTATTTTGCTCAGTTCTCATATTTTGTCCACGATTGAAAATTATTGCGATCGTTTCATTGTGCTTCATCAGGGTGCCATCATCGCTCAGGGTACGCTGGACGAAGTGACAGCACAGGCGGGTAAGCCGGGCATGCCGCTGGAAGATGCATTTTATGAGCTGGTACAGGGCAGGGATTGAGCATGGATTTGCAACGTTTGCATAAAGAAAGACGTCTAGCGTTTTGGGGACAGGTGCTGCCTTATCTGGGCTATGTCATTCAGAGCGGCCTTGCAGTGGTCTTCGGCTTTTCGCTGATTGCCTTTGCCGCATGGTACACGTCCTTGCTGATGCATATTCCGCCGGATTTGCCCATCCGCTGGATCATGCTTATTGTAGCTATTCCAATCGCGCATGCGAGCTTTCGAACGTATTTGAATGAGGCAGATATTGTCTTCCTTCGTCCCCAGGAGCACGCGATGCCCCAGTATTTCAAGGCCAGCCGGATTCGAGGCGTGGTATATAAAATATTCGGGTTGCTGCTGCTGTCCATTATTTTGTGGCCGCTGTATATTCGCAGTGATGCTGCGCCTAAGCCGCTGCTATTGACTCTGCTGCTGTTCGTGCTGCTGAAGGTGCTATTTAGCTACGGCGGCTGGCAGGAGCTTCGCATGGTATCGATTGGCGGGAGTGTAGGCTATCGTCTCCTGCGGTGGGTTCTGGCTGTGCTGATGGTAGCCGCATGGCTATGGCAGCCTCCGCTACACAGCTTGCCATTTATCGTGTTGGTTGGCGTGGTGTACGTGCTTGTTCTGCGTTTACCGGTCAAACTGCTAGTGGCTTGGGAAAAACTGATCCGCACAGAGGGCATGCAGGCTGCTCGCGTGATGCGTACGTTGGGCTGGTTTGTCGATGTGCCTGCCCTTACGCAGAGAGTGACGCCGCGCCGCTGGCTGTCCTGGCTGGGTGGTAACATACCTTGGAACAGAAGGGGAGCGTATCGTTACTTGCTGTTTAAGACGTTCTTGCGTACAGAGCCAGCAGGCATTGTCATTCGGTTAGGTATTCTGGGTCTGTTAATTATATATATCACCCATGCTAGCTGGATTGGTATTGCCGTATATTTATTTTTTATATTCCTCATAGGTGTTCAAATCACTTCTTTAAGACAGTATCACAGGGATTCGTTGTGGCTTCAGTTATATCCGATTCCTGCGCATAGTCGCCGTGCGTCTTTTCTTGACTTTGTTGTTCGGTTGACGTTGCCGGCTGCGGTGGTGCTGTGGCTTCCTTTTCTGGCAAAAGGAACGGAGGATCTACTGTCTACATTGCTTATATTGGTTGGGGGAGTCCTTGTTGTGTTCCTGCTCCGTGGTACTCAAGCCAAAAAATGGCGTTTGGACGGACAGGATGAGGAAGAAGTGTGACCTATATCTGTGTGAATAAAATAAAGGCTAATTCGCAAGCAGCAAAAGCTGAGCTGCCTGCGGATTAGCCTTTTTTTGTACATTCGCTGCTATGGTAGTCGTGGGTGCAGATATCCGTCTGCTTAAACGAAGATCGTTTTGCTGATGATAACTAACAAAATGAACAGTACCAAAATTGTTCCTGTGCTTGTGAATGCGCCATAACCACCGTAACCGCCTCTTGTTTCTTCTGCTCCCATGCTCATTCTCCTCTCGGTCATTGTGATAAAGGATACATCGTATCTTATGAAGTGGGTTTTTGGATTGCGTGGGCCAATGTTCTGGTGTGTTGCCGAATCGCCCTATATTTTTCATCTGATACACGAAGTGAGAGAGGAAAAGGTACGTATTACCGAGAATAGAAGAAGTATGTAATCATTATCACTTGGAAAGTGGGAAAGACGAGATGCTGGTAGATAAGCTGCTCGTGAACATATTTCTTGTGTTTGTACCGTTACTCGTATATAGTGCTTTGTCGGATCATCGGCATAGGAAGCATACCTCGCTGCTTATGGGAGGGGTGCTGGGTGTTTCTTCTGTGCTTTGCCTTATGTTTTCGTACATTTGGTACGGATTATATTGGGATCTTCGCTATGTTCCTTTGATCCTTTCTGTTTTATATTTTGGTCCTAAGGCAGGTCTAATGAATGTGACGCTAATGGTAATGGCTCGCATGTATGTAGGCCCTGAGTCTATGGTGGTGGGGCTTCCGAGCATGATGTTGTGTTATTTGGGACCTCTCTTGGTAAGAAACAAATTTATGCAGCTCAAAAGCATGGTGCTTCGAGTGGGCATGAATATGGTAATGAGTATATGGATTACTGGGGTCATGCTGATTTTTCTTTTAATACATTCTTGGATCAATGGCAGACTGGATGAGGATGAGATTGAGCTGATCCGTTCAATACTCTGGTTCGGTGTGATTCAATTTTTAAGTATTGGAGCCTCTTCTTTCTGGATGGAGTTTAGTTTGGAGCGGGAAGAAATGAGAAGAAAAATTAAATATGCCGAGCATCTGAATACGTTGGGTGAACTGGCAGCCTCTATGGCCCATGAAGTACGAAATCCTTTAACCGTCGTAAAAGGGTTCCTGCAAATGGTCCAGTCAGGATTAGAAGGGAAAAATCGCAGATATGTTGCTTTGGCACTGGCAGAAGTGGATCGGGCTGAAAGAATTATTAGCGATTATCTGAACTTATCCAGACCGCAGATTGGAAACACAGAACGGATGGATCTGTCTGGCATGGTTCAACAGATCGTTTTGCTTCTGAAGCCAATGGCGACCAAGCAAGGCGTAAGGCTGTATACAGAGCTAAGGAATGAAATTTACATACATACAGATCGTAACCAGCTGCTACAGGCGTTAATACATGTGACGAAAAATGCGATTGAGGCTGCGGAAGACGGAGGCAGGGTATACATAAAGCTGGCGATTCAGGAAGAGCAGGCATGTCTGAGTATCAGGGATACTGGAAAAGGCATGAGCCAGGAGCATCTTGAACGAGTGGGTACTTTGTTTTTTTCAACCAAAGAGGTAGGCACAGGACTGGGAACGGTCGTTTCCTTTCGAATTATTGAAGCCATGAACGGGAGTATACGCTATGAAAGTGAGCCCGGAGTCGGAACGGAGGTCATCATCCTCCTGCCACTGGCACAGGAATCTCTGCTCGCTGCGGAAGGATAATTGTGCGGACGTGTAATGGACAATAGTCAGCCAATCAAAAGCGGTATGCCTTAATATCTGGCATACCGCTAGTTATGCTATATATTTAACCTGATACAGACAGATTAGGCGTTTAACAAATCTTGTGCGCCACGATAAACAATGTCATATAGGTCTTCCAGATACTCTTCTTCGATACATGAGAACGCAATACGGAGATCGTATTCACCCAATGCAATCGTGCCTACCCCATATTGCTCCAGCAAATGAGTGCGCAGTCGTTCAGCAGACAAGCCGTTCAGCTTGAGACACATAAAATAGCCTGAATTGAAAGGATAGTAGCTCCATACATCCCCGTATTTTCCGCTATCGAGCAACGCTTTGACTTTATTAGCCCGCCCCTTCATAATTTGGAACTTTTCATTCTTCTGTTGCTCAAAATCGGGTGATTTGAGGGCATCCAGTACGAAGGTTTGAGATGGGTGAGGCCCGCTCGAAATCGTTGCCCGGATAATCCCTAGTGTTTTTTGTTCAAGCGCATTCAGTACATCCTGATGCTCCGAAGCAAAGGTAATAAATCCGACACGGAAGCCCCAAACGAATTCTTCTTTGGTAGCTCCGTCAATTTTGACTGGTAAAATTCTCGGATGAAGTCCGGCTAGCTGACCGAATAATGATTCATGCAGGGAGTCCTCGAAGAACAGGCCAAAATAAGCGTCATCTGTCACAACTACGACATTGATGCCTGCTTCCGCCGCTTCCTGAATGGCAGCGACAATAGCTTTACCCTCTTCAATGCCCGGTGTATAGCCTGTCGGGTTGTTCGGGAAGTTCAGTACAACGATCGCTTTGCCGTATTCTTTCTGCGCTAGTAGCGCCTCGCGTAAACCCTCACTATTAAAACGGTGATCCTCTGTGAACAACGGAAAATTCACCAAACGTCCATGACGGCGAATACCGAAAGTCAGTTCATAGTTCTCCCAGTTTTTATCTGGATAAATGACAGCATCTCCTTCATCCGTAAACAGGTCGGCAACGATGCTCAAACCGTGGGTCAGCGCGTTCGTAACTACAGGAAGGCCGTAGCCTTTTCCAGCCAGCGAAGGATTTTCTTTCAGCATTTTGTCACGCCATACGCTACGAAGTTCAGGTTTGCCCGCAGGGGGAGCGTAAGGATATAAATCCTTGGGACTATAAGCGGACAGCTTCTCCTGAATTACCTCCAAATGCATAGGGCCATTGCCTTCAGTAGCAATCCCGATCGTAGCATTATATTTTTTAGCAAGTTTCCCTGCCTCGGCAGATTGACTCAAGATCCCTTCTTTTGGAAAATAAATCTCTTTACCTAAAAGAGAAAGCATTTGATATACATGCTCGTTGCCTGTCTGAATGTTTTGATTTAACTGCGCTGCCAGTGGATTCATTCCCGTTTCATCCTTCCAAGTCATTTTGATTACATATTATAGCATTACACACGGTAAGCGTCACGCACAAGCATTAGGGGGCATAAGAGCGTATTTTTTGCTTAATCGTGGCGCTGCGCTTATATTATAAAATAACGGGATAACAGGACAACCAGAGATGAACAAAAGGAGGTGCAGATTTTGCTGGATACATCTGCGTCATCGTTTATCCTGCTGCCGGCCTTTGCCAAAATTGTGTGCGAGCCGGGCTGGAAATGGCAGGTACGCGAGAAGCCGATGCCAAACTATGATTTATTTTATGTATGGAGCGGAGAAGGGACGGTTGTATTAAATGGGGAAGCCTATCCGGTGAGCAAGGGCAGCTGCTTTCTGTTCAAACCGGGAGACGATACCCGTGCCACACATAATCCGCAAAAGCCGCTCATACTTACTTATATTCATTTTGATCTCACCGAACAACCCAAGCAAATACCAGCCAGCTACCGTATGCTGGAGGAAACGTTCGAGGTGGAGCATATGCTTGCCAGATATGTCCGTCTGCGTCTGGAGCGTGCCTATGGGGCTGATGAGGAGGGCAGGCTGATCCTAAAGCAACTGATGATTCATCTGCTGCGTGCAGACCGGAAGGAACCGCAGGAGCAACAGGCCAGTAACCAGCTCACCGAGGTCATTCGAGAAACGGCTAACTACGTGCGGCAGCATCCGGGACTTCCTCATCGAGTCGAGGATTTGGCAGCACGTGCAGGGCTGTCACCGCGTTATTTTTCGATAAAATTCAAGGAGCTGCTAGGTGTTTCTGTGCAATCTCATATTATCAGTATGCGGATTGAGCGCGCGCAGCACCTACTGCTACATGCCGGAATGAATGTGACTGAGGTGGCGGAGGCTTTGGGATACCGCGACATCTTTTTCTTCAGCCGCCAATTCAAGCAGTATACAGGAAAAAGTCCGTCTGAGATTCGATAAGGCTATTAACGCATGACGAATATAAAGGATAAATCAAAAAGGACCGAAGCAGTTACGCTGGGTCCTTTTTCATTCTTTTGTTACAATCTGTCATTTAGGCTTTGGAATCGTGTCGAAAGCTACCAAGACGTTGTCCCATTTTCACCACATCCCCCAGCTTCAATGCGGGGTCGGGCTCAAATGTGCCGTTTTCAGTTAGCAAAACGACGGTTGAGCCAAATTCAAAATAGGCGAGATCGTCACCTTTTGTCCATGAAGTCGCTTGTTCATCCGTATATTTGATGCTGCTCACATTCATTGCGCCAACCTTGACGACTGCCACCTCACCATATTCGTGGGCCATGTACGTAATCTGTCGTTCATTGCGGCTAAGAACTCCCCTCATATGCTGCAAGCCGAAGTCATTCACTGGGTATACTTTACCGCGCAGATGCTCCTTTTCTACCAGTGTACCGGATACCGGTGCATGAATGCGATGATAATTTGACGGGCTGAGATAGAGCACAAAAGCATAGCCGTGTGTGTACTTCTCAAGACGCGGAGAGCGATTAAGAAGCTCTTCCAGCGTATAGTCTTGCCCCTTGACATTCAAAAGAGTGCCAGACGTAATTGGGCCGGTAAAAGTAATCCGTGCATCCACCGGACTGGTCATCACCTCGGCGTTCGTATCAATCGGGCGCATGCCCGCTTTTAATTTGCGTGTAAAATAGGCGTTCAGGGAGCGATATTCTTTCCAATCCTGTTCCGCCTCATGCGTCTGGATCTGGTACGTACGTATAAAGGTGGGGATAAAAAGTCGGCTTGCACCGCTTTGCGCGAAGGAGCCCACAATCCGGCACACCCACTTGCGCGATGATAGCTCCGTCATAAGCCGCAGCCACTGTTTTGCCATTACAGATCCCCCTTGTTCATTTCCGAGCCGTCTTGGCCGGAACCTGTCCGGCCGCTCTGAACTATATTGACACAGAATGTGATGTAAATCAATACAGGGGACGGCCTGGTGAACGTTCAGTGCCTGACGAAGACATTCGTTCGAGAAGCCAACGTGCGTAAGCCATTGGCTGAGCGTACGTTTCTTTCCAGACATTACTCATGCCTGCCTGGCTAAAGCCATAGCGCTGATCACGACCATTGCATTCGATAAAAACAATCTTGCCTTCATGGGTAATTCCCAGATCCAGTCCGACATCGGCCAGACGGGGCAGGTGTTGTGCCAATCGGTGGACGATTTGCAATGAGAGTCTCTCTAGCTCATTCATCAGCCGGGCTATGTTTGAGTTTTGAACTGTCTCTGTTCGTGATAACACCTCTGGTAGGGAACAAGCCGTACCGCCTTGGGCTACATTCGAGACGAAAGTGTGGGATGGAGCAATTTTGGCAAACATGCCTGTCACCCCCCAGATTCCGCTATACCCACGCTGAACGGTCACACGGATATCGAATGGACGATTGTCGCACAAAGCAAGCGGAATGGTTTGCTGTACGATATGAGGCACATGCATCAGTCGCTTATGCAGAAATAAAGGGAGCTCTCCGACCTTCAACCGTAGGGTGGACCAACGTTCAGATATCGTTGGATGAGCACATTGCAATGTCCAGCTTCCGCTGGAATGCCTCAACCGCATAATTCCTCTACCTATGCTACTGCTACTGGGTTTAATTACAACATCCCCGGTTTGCTCCATCAAGGTACGGATGGAAGACAGGTTGCCTTGCAATGTTTTGGGAAGGTGGGGATGTAGCAGAGGATCTTCCTGTAGAATTGCATGTATATGGTCTTTGCCGAAACGGTTTTGTTCATTAAAAATATAGAATCCCTTGTGTACCAGCCTGTTGATATCGCGGGCATTTTCATTTTGCCGATAGAGAGTCCGATTGTGGATGACTGGCGGCAACGGAAGAGTCATCTGCCGATACTCGTTACCGTTTTTAACAAAAGCCCGGCATGTTCCGGTCGATATATGAATATCTTCCAGACGAAGAAAGCAGGGGATTAGCTCGTAGCTTAACCCGGCCTCCTCGTAATTGGCGATAGATTCATAACGCGTCCTCATGACGGGAATGCCCCGGTAAGTTGCCGGGTTGAGCATGACGCCGACATGCAACATGAGTATGTCCGCCCTCCTTATCGTCAATCCAACTGACCATATTGTGATTCTAGTCCATCATATGTATCAAAGGTCGGCCAGGCATGGACGCTAGCCTTGCGATATGCCCAAAGTAATAAGCCAGGCACCTTTCAGAGCAAGAAACGATATGATACAAGATGAGTGTTGAAGGGTGAGGGAATAAGGTAAGGAAAGTAGGTGAGGTGATGCAGAGGCTGAAGGTAGCAGTCATTACACCGGGATCTTTTGTTATACCTTCGCCCCGCAGCAGTTCAGTGGAGCGGGTAATTGCTCGTATGGTACCGCTGGCTAGCCATAAGCTTCAGGCACAGATCTATGGCATAAGAGGAGCAGAAACACCGGATCACGGCGATGTTGACGGAATTCCTTGTATGCGCTATACGCAGGGGGCAGGTTATATTCCCGAGGTAATCGCTGATTTGAAGAGATGGTTACCTGCGGTAATAGATGTACACAACCGCCCTGCAGTTGCGTATGCCATTCGCGAGGCTTTGCCCGATAGCAAAATTGTGCTGACTTTGCATTCCACCACGTTCATCCGGGAGCCTCACCTCAAACGGAAGGACATGGGTAGGCTGCTGTTGTCGATGGATCGTATTATTGTGAACAGTGCGTATTTGGGGGCAATCGTGGCCTCTGACAGTCCCGATGCGGTCAGAGAACGCATCGTCATCAACAAGCTGGGTATACATCCTGGCGATTTCCTGCCACGGTGGACTCCTGCAGCAGAAGCGATTAGGTCGGCACGATTGGACGATTTCGGCTGGTCAGGCCGCCGAATCGTGTTATATGCAGGCAGACTGATGCCAGGAAAGGGAGTTCATCGGCTGCTAAAGGCTCTGCGGCGTATCGTCCATAACTGTCCGGACGCGCTGCTGCTCATAGCAGGGAGTGCCTATTACGGTCACGACCGCCTCACGTCGTACACCGCAGCATTGCATCGGCAGATCCGTAAACTAAGGTTGGCGAGGCATGTGCACTTCCTCGGCTATGTGCCGCATCCGGCATTGGCCTCGTTATATCAGTTAGCCGATGTAGCCGTTGTTCCTTCTATTGAAGCTGAAGCCTTCGGGCTGGTCAATCTGGAAGCCATGGCGGCAGGAGTACCTGTGGTAGCATCACGAATCGGTGGTATTCCGGAGGTTATACAACACGGCAAGACAGGCTGGCTTGTTTATCCGTCACGCGGTGAGCAGGAAATGGCCGACGCCATCACCAGGTTGCTCCAGCAGCACGACTTACGGCGACAAATGGGAGAAGCCGGGCTGGACGAGGTACGGAGGCGATTTTTATGGCAGCACTCCGCCCAACGCTGGGCTCAATTTATAACAGACTGCGCAACTGAGTGACGTGGTCGCGGTTACGTGCATAGGCTATCTCATAGGCATTAGGCCATGATTCCCACCTGGGTGAATGAAGCGGAGCGACCGCTGGTTCACTCCTGTGTCAAAGGAGCGGTCATCATGAACCATCGCACGAACCATAGCCCTAAGGATAAAAAAATAGCACGGCGTAACCTTTCCAATACAGTCCCCTCTCCCCGTGTAAACAAGGAAAAAACGGCTTCGCCTGCTGGCAGTCCCAGACCCACTCAGCGTGGAACGGCAAGGGTACCTGTTCCCGTAGAGAAGGATACCCCGGTGCAAGCTATAGAGGAAGCAGCATGGAAAAAGCATAAGCTTCCCAAAACGCTGGAGGAAGCGATGCAGATGAATCGAGCATCTGTGCTGCTGTTGTCTGTGCCTGACTCAGATACCGAATACGGAACGGATCACGACATGGCGTCTATGAAGACGGAAGGTCAGACCGAGCAAGATTCGTTATTGGATTGCTCTATAACCAGTATTCATATTGCGGAAGGAAGACAGCGTCCAAAGCAGCGAATGCGCTTGCCAGAGCAAGATACCCATCTAGTTTCTCAGACTGAAAAAGAATTAGGTCGGAATGCCATTCATGTTGGCTCAGTGACCGATGACGGGACTACTGACAGTGAAGTGACTTTACCTCAATTTGGCAGCACTTCTTTTTATCTTTCTGCACAAGAAGTTACAAGCAAAGTGAACGTTGTGTTTGATAAGCCCTTTATAGACACGCAATATGCAATCACCGCCAATGCGAGCGTACCGGGAGTGATAGTGTCCGTCACACAACGACAGAGGCATTCGGCAGTGCTTACAGTGGAACGCAGACAACCGGGTCAGATATGTGAGGGATGGATTCTCTGGATTGCGATGGGGACATCATAGATAATAAATATACACAGCTTTTGTTTAAGGTAATGTTAGAACAACCTCAGACACTGAAACAGGAATGAAAAAACGCCATTCTTTCCTATGATTATAAGGAAAGAATGGCGTTTTTTTACTTCTTTTTTTTCGGCAGAGCATAATAGCCAAAAGCTAAATCGAGGGAAGGTAAAGGAGCTAATGCATGACATAAAAAAGAGCTTAGTACAGCTTGTTTTATAGTCATGACCTACAAATATGACACTTTGACACTACCGTATGTGACAGATAACAAGTTAGATTCGAAGGGCAATTCATAACGTATTAGCAAATAAAATAAAGAGTAGGAGAGAATCAAATGACGAAAGAATCAGCTCGCAAAAGGTTGCAAGATTTCTACTTTTTGTTGTTTACCTTCGGATCGGGACTGTTTTATTTTTGCTTCTATTTGGTCAGCATTACATTTGCGTTGGGGATGGCGGTTATCTTCGTGGGTATTCCCTTGTTGGCATGTGTGTTGCGAACAACTCACACGTTTGTCCAATTTGAACGCATTCAGACGAAGGTTTATACGGATATATCGATAGAGCCAATCCTGACAAGGACAAACAGTGGAAGGGATAAATGGATGAAAGCGAGAGAAGCCATTCTTAATAGTAGCAATTGGAGGGCGGTTTTTTGGCTTATGCAGAAATTTTTTATTGGGGTGATCAGCCTTATATGTGCCGTTATACTGTACATAGCTCCGATCGTATTTATCGTTACACCGATACTTTTTCAACATCTTGATATATACTTATGGGGATTCGCTGTAGATTCATGGGAAAAGGCTATATGTGTTATGCTCGCTGGGTGTATTCTCGTCTGGATCAATACTCGCATTGGAAACAGCTTAGTTAAAATAGTCGGAATGTACACGCATTCCATGTTTAAAGCTATTAAGAGGTGATAATTTGTTTACAACCTGGAAACAATGGCTTTGGTATGACTGGTTATTGCTTTGTATACGTTTTGTCATCTGGTTTTCATTGATGATAACTACTATCCAACACCAAGACCATTTAACTGTGCCCCTTTGGATCATCGTTCTTTGGGAAATTGCCGCATTTTCAATACCTTGGATTTGTTTAATGTTCAGTTATCGCTACTATCTGCTTACTGAGATGGTTTTGTTTGGCGGAGTGTGCTTTTACTTAACCTTATTATTTCCGGCGGCATATCTTGCATTTTTAATGCCAACTTTCATGATCGCGGCAAATAGTGCTCATAAATCATTCCGTTGGTCGAGTTCTATCACGGTTGTTTTGTTTCCATTGCTCGTTGCAATATTTTCCCCAGGAACAGATCTATGGGCGATTATCCCACAAATCGGTCTAGCTTTTGCGATAGGATTTTCCTTCCACTTACTAGTTTCTAATTACCGCCAAAATGAAATTATACGCAATCAGAAGCTTGTGCTGGAACAGTACCTATCTCAGATTGAGCAGATTACTTTGTTAGAGGAGCGCGACAGACTTTCCAAAGATTTGCATGATACGATGGGGCATTCCTATACCTCGATCATTATGGGGTTGGAAATATTGCGTACGGAATTAGCAACAAAAGATGGAGAGCAGAAAATCGACTCATTATTGCAATTAGCCCGTAACAGTATGGAGGAAGTGAGAGCCTATTTGCATCAAATAGATTCACCACAAGAATCGCTTCCCTTGACTGTTACTTTGCAACAATTAGCAGAGGAGTTCCAGAAACATGCAAAAGTAAATGTACGCACTCGAATAATAGGGGAAGAGTACATAGTCTCCAAACAAGCGAAAATGACGCTCTATCGGTGCTTGCAGGAATCGCTGACTAATGCTGTGCGCCACGGACAATCCACCGAAATCATTGTGTCACTGCATTTTGAGCCACAACAAACAAGATTGGATGTACAGGATAATGGTCGAGGAGTGGAGGAGTGGAAGGATGGCTTCGGATTAACTGCAATGAAAGAACGTGCGACACAGTTACAAGGGAGAGTCACTGTATACTCCGAAAAGGGCGAAGGGACGTTCATCTCATGTGTGTTACCCAGACTTGTACAATTGTCCGATGAACGAATCCGCTTGTGTATCGTCGATGATCATTCGTTTATCCGAGACAGTCTCCATACCATCTTGGACGGACAGGAGGACCTAGAGGTAGTGGGGGTGGCTGAAGATGGGGAACAAGCTGTGGAATTGTGCAGAAGCCTGAATCCGGATTTGATATTAATGGATTTGGAGATGCCCAATCAGGATGGGATTCGTGCGACCCAAATAATCAAGGAAACATGGCCTGACATTCGCGTCCTCATCCTGTCAACGTTTCAGGATACAGAGAGGGCGAAGGAAATCATGCGAAGCGGCGCTGACGGGTATTTGTTGAAATCCATAGAGTCGCGTGAACTGGCTGAAACGATTCGCCTCGTCTATCGGGGAGGCACGGTAATTAACCAAGATTTGTTCCATAGAATGTGGGACGGAAATGATGAAGAAGAGTCAGTCGGACCGAGGTCAGATGGAGAAGAGTATGGCTTAACGAAACGTGAACTAGAGGTTCTGAATCTTTTATCTCAAGGAAACCGTTATAAAACAATTTCTGAGAAACTTTACCTATCCAACGGCACAGTAAGAAATTACGCCTCCACTCTCTATGACAAGCTGGGAGTCAACAATCGAGAAGAAGCCGTGCAAAAAGCAAGAGATACAGGATTACTTTTGTAAGAGAAAAGGGCGCCCCCTTGAGGGGGCGCCCTAAATAAGGGGGGGAAGGGGTGCAGACTTGTACACTGCACCCCTATTTTTCGTCCATGGTATGGGCAGGGCCAAGTGACAGTTGCACAATGGCAAAGGTCTATGGACGAGAATTTGAGGAGGATAGTGTATATGATTTAGTTTACGCCTACAGCGTCAAAAGACTTGGCAGCTGCAGTTGCTTCTGCTGAGTTCGCCCCGTACAGATCTTTTGCGGCTTGGATCACAGCAGCACGTGCGTTGGAGAAGTCAGAGGAAGAAGTCAGGTAGTTCGTAAAGGCACTGTAGTAAATTTGCACCGCTGCATCACGGCCAATTCCATTTACAGTTACGCCATGGAAATTACCACCTTGTGCTAACAAGTAGTAAGCTTTATTGATAATACCGCTGTTGGTGTGAACACCGCCGTTATCGGAGCTGCCTCTGTACAGGTTGGAATAGTGATCTGGTTGATCGTACAGGGTTGGATTGGACATTGAGCGAAGGGCATCGCCTGCAATGTTTGGCGTGTAAATATCATCGCCTACAAGCCAGTTTTTGCGCTGAATGTCATTACCGATAACGTCTGAGAAAGCTTCATTCAATGCGCCGGACTCTCCGTAATATTCCAAATTCGAAGTATACTCTGTGACACCATGCGTAAGTTCATGTCCTACTACATCGGGGTCCCCGCTGAAGGCGATAAATGTGCTACCGTCTCCATCTCCATAAGTCATTTGGGAGCCGTTCCAGAAGGCGTTGTTGTAGCGGCTACCGTAATGGACCGTCGAACGAAGTTGCAGACCGCGTCCGTCAATGCTGTTGCGTCCAAATTTGGCTTTATAGTAATCATAGGTTTTAGCAGCATACGCATGGGCGTCCACACCAGCTGGATCATTCCATACATTATCAGCATCTGTCAAAATGGTACCTGGGATGCTTTGACGGTTGGAGGCCGTGTAAGTCACGATTCCGTTACCGCGTGTTGTATCTTTTAACTGGTAGCTACTGCCGGAAGCGGTAGTAGTGAACGATTTGGAATCACCAAGCACACCTTTACCTGTGCCTGTCGCTTCATTAATGATGTCATACTGGAATACGATGCTGCCGTCATTGGCATCAATAATGTAGCGGGTACGCAGTGGGGCAGGTTCTAAAACATTAACTTCTGTTACATAAACCAGCAGCAGGTCATCCCCTTTAGGGTAGTAGTAGAGTTCTGCTTTAGGATCTACTTCAGGTTGCAGATTAGCGATTTTGGCAATGGAACTTTTTTCTGGTTCCACCGCTTCAATTTTGCTATCTTTCAGGACAGATGCCTGATCAAGACTCAGCTCGTCCTTATCAACAGAAAGCGTTTTGTCGTTGTTAGCTGCTTCGGCGTAAGTATCTTTACTTACACTGCTTGGCTCCTCAGCGTCTTTAGAAATAGTATCGTCGGAGGTAGGGAGGGCTTCAATCCGTGCAGCTGCTTCTTTATATGCGGTGTAGACCGCTTCAGAAGCGCTGATTTTTGGAGTTGTACCTTGCGTAGCTTCTGCCTGCTGATCCTCATTAACCACCGCTCCTAAATAAGAGGTGACCTCACCAGATTTGCCCACATGAATAGTTTGTTCAGCTCCATACACGGGAATCCCGTTTACATACTGCTTCAGTCGATAATGGCTTACACCGGATTTGTCGCTTGTGCGATCAACGATTCGGAATTGTTCACGTACACTGGAGCTATCCACACCCAGCAACGATTTCTTTTGTCGATTTAAATAGCTCCATACAATGTCATCCCCCGATACCGAGGTAGGTGCTTTCCATTGCTCGGCGTGGAAGGTCGGTGTAAGCTGAGCTGGCCCCGAAACGGAACTCTCCGCAGATGCACCAGACGCGACAGACCCTAATAACATAGCTCCTCCAAGAAGCGAAACCCATACTTTTTTCATTAAAATTCACTCTCCTCGATTAATGTCAGGATGAATTATCCTGTTTTAAATAAGGCATTACGCCATTTATGTAGGTCGTGTTGTCGTCTGGGGTAGAAGAATGGAACATGAAGAGAAATACCGAAGTGTTATTCATGAAGCGTGCGTGAAAAGAGGGTACTGCATTTGAAGCAAGTAGCCTAAAAAGGTAAAAAACTCCTCCCTTCCTGTCGTATACAAAGATAGTGGAATAAAAGCGGATAATGGAAAAAAGTTGCCTTATGCAAAAAAAACAAAAGTTGATTTTTCGAACTCCCATCATCTGGCTCTGATATTAGCACAGAGAATGACGGGCGAGAAGATCTATGTAACAAATTTATCCAAAATGATTCTTTAGACCCTAAAAACTCATTTATTTAATAGGAATAATAAGTTTTGTAAAATAAAGTCGAAAATTGCTGTGTCGAAAAGACTCCACGCTTGCCGTTACACACGGCGTTTGGACCGCATAGGTTATGTTGAACTGTCCTAATCATGCTGTTCATCTATACAGCAGCAAGGGAGGTGAGACGGGAGCATGAAAAAGCGTGGAAGAGCTGGATTCAAGATCAATCGGAGGAGGCATTCCAGGGCTTACTATCATTCTAAGATGTGGCTGCCATTCCGAATGCCGAACATGGATAAGAAGCCGATAACCCCTGATAAGAGCGAGGTTCTCGATACGGAGAGAGGGACACAGATCGGCGGAGCGCGGCCATCTGAACCGCCATCAGTGGGAAAGGTTCTCGTATCTGTCATTATTCCGGCCATGAATGAGCAAAGAACAATCGGAGCTGTGATTCGCGAAGCGCGCCATGTCCATCCACAAACAGAGGTTATCGTTGTTGAGAACGGATCACGCGATAGAACGGCGAAGGTAGCTGCGGCGGCGGGGGCTCGTGTACTTTCCTTCCCGGAACCGCTCGGACATGATGTTGGCCGTCGTATTGGAGCGGAGGCGGCATCCGGACAGATCCTGCTTTTTCTGGATGGTGATATCGTCATTCCCTGCGTCAGACTTCGGCCATTTATACAGGCCGTATGTGCAGGAGCGGATGTGGTGCTGAATGATTACCATGGACCTGTGAATCGCACGCCCATACATCCTGTAGTTGAGGCAAAGCATGTATTGAATATCTTGTCGAATCGTGCTGATTTAGGGGGAGCCTCTATGACTGGTATTCCACATGCCATAAGTCAAAAGGCTTTAAAGGAAATAGGTCTAAAGTCCTTGGAAAAACCTCCGCTATTTCAAGTGATGTCCATCGTCTCCGGGTTGCGAGTGGTGACTGTACATGGAATAGCTGTCGGTAGAATGAACGCAACACGTAAAAAACAGAACGGCAAGGACCCGCTGGCAGGTGTAATTGTCCAGGATCACCTGGATGCCATTGCCTGGCTTACATCACGTCTGGGAGCACGTGCGGGATATACGGATTTGGAGCGCAAACGGATCAGAGATGAGGTGAAAACGTGACTAGAGCGTATCGCAGAAGAAAGCGTGAAGACCCGGGCTGGGGGCTAAGACGTGTACAGCGAAAACGAGAAACGACGGCTTCGATGCATAGCCGGCGGGTGAGAAAACCCACCCCTCGGGCGCAAGAAATACCCGAAGTCAATCTGACCGAGGAACGTGAAGCCCCCAGTGATATAGTATTGCAGGGGACTGCAGCAGCCGTGGTCAGCGTCTGTAATGAGGAGGCTACGATTGACCGGGTACTGGGCGAGCTGGAGAAACTTCCGCTTGCGGATATCATTGTCGTATTGAACGGCTGTACGGATGGTACGCGCTCCGCCGTAGCCAAACGTCATCCTGGTGCGACTCTCGTTGACGTACCGGATCGTCTGGGGCATGATGTTGGCCGTGCGATAGGCGCACGTCTGACGCAGGCTGATATTGTGCTGTTCGTGGACGGAGATTTGCCGATCCCAGCGTCTGATTTGCTGCCTTTTCTTCAAGCGGTCGATCAGGGAACGGATGTGGCGCTTAATGATCTGGGCAGACATTTGCCTCCTTATACCCAGCAGGACAGCGTAACACGGTGCAAAGGGTTTCTGAACCGAGTACTGCGCAGGTCGGATCTTGGAGCAAGCTCATTGACCGCTGTACCGCATGCATTATCACGACGTGTACTGGATCAGCTTGGCCCAGCTGTGCTAGCAGTCCCACCGAAGGCCCACGCCATGGCAATTTTGTATGGCATGATCGTGGAGGCAGTACATGCTGTCGACGTTATTAATACAAACCGCAAGCGGACCTTCAATGTCGGGAAAGGGAACGCTATGGAGCAGTTAATCATCGGCGATCATGCAGAGGCGCTGACGGCAGTGTTTCAGGTAGCCGGGTATTCTCCGCTCGGGCCTGTTCCAACACGGGTAGACGTTGCCAAAGGGAGGAATGCACGATGAGTCTGACGAGCATCATTATTCCGACTTATAATGGCCTTCATTTATTAAAGCCGTGTATCGAGGCGATTCGAACACATACGATAGATGCACCGTATGAAATTATTGTTGTGGACAACGCTTCGAATGACGGGACGGATGATTTTTGTGCATCCGAGCGGCTAATCAGCATACGTCTTCCTGAAAACAGGGGCTTTCCGGCAGCTTGTAATATGGGGCTCCGTCTGGCTTCGGGCGATCAATTCGTCATTTTAAACAATGATGTGACGGTTACACGGGGATGGCTATCGAATATGTTGGCTGCTTTGCACAGTGAAAGCACAGTGGGACTGGTGGGACCGGTGACGAATTACATCAGCGGTATTCAGCAGATTCATGGAATAGAAGGAGATTTCGCCAGCTGTCTGAGGTATGCGGAGCAGAATAATGTAAGCAATCCCTCCAGATGGCAAGAGGTCAAGCGGCTAGTCGGGTTTTGTCTGTTGTTCCGGCGTGAGCTGCTGGAACGGATTGGATGGCTGGATGAACGATTCAGCCCCGGACATTATGAGGATGACGATTATTGTCTGCGTGCACGCGTACATGGCTATAAGCTGCTCATGTGCAACGACTGTTTTGTCTATCACCAGGGAAATGCGAGTTTCTCGCGCTCGGAAACTTCTTGGCTCGAAGAGCTGATCGAGCGGAACTATCGATTATTTATAGAAAAATGGAGCATAGATCCCAGAATGTTCATTGAAACTGGGAACGCTGCGATCCCATGCACTGAACATGCTGTCGAAGGAGGAAGGAAGATATGAAAGGGATTATTCTCGCAGGAGGAACCGGGTCGCGTCTTCATCCGTTGACTACATTACTCAACAAGCATCTGCTTCCAGTTGGCAAGTATCCCATGATCGTATATGGTATCGAAAGGCTACGGCAAGCGGGGATTACCGATATGCTCATTATTATTGGTAAACAATCGGCCGGACTGTACACTGATTTTTTAGGCAGCGGCAGTAATTATGGTGTCCAATTGACATACCGGATTCAAGAAAAAGCGGGCGGCATTGCGGAAGCACTCGAATTGGCAAGAAGCTACATGCAGTCAGAAGAGAAGTTCACTGTTTTGCTAGGTGATAATTTGTTCAAGGAAGACTTGGGACCTGTCATCGAACGCTTCAAACAACAGCCACCGGGGAGCGCCAGGGTCTTGCTGAAAAAGGTGGCAGATGCCCGTCGTTACGGGGTGCCCGTGTTTGATCCCGAGCGCCCGGAGAGTATTACGCGGATTGAAGAAAAGCCGCAGCATCCCCAGTCCAAATATTGCGTTACGGGTATCTATATGTACGATACTGCCGTATTTGATAAGATCCGGGAAATAGCGCCTTCGGCACGTGGTGAGCTTGAGATCACCGATGTTAACAACTGTTATGCTGCTGAAGGCAAGCTGGAATACGATATTTTACGGCGCTACTGGAGCGACGCAGGAACCTTCGATTCCCTTCAGGAAGCTGGAGTGAAAATGAAGGGACTTCTACCTTGATTTCACTGAAACACCATTCAGCCGGGCCAGGCATATAGTATAGGCATAATGCCACCCGGAGGAGTGAACGGCATGAAACGCCTGAGTACGCAAAGGAAACACAGCAAACGGCTCGGAAAGAAGGGCTATTGGTCAGGATATAACAGGGGCCAGGAACAAGGCAGGAAGTTGGGGCAGGCTTCGTTCGGCAAGATTTTTGAAGGCGTAAGTATTATCATTCCGTCCTGTAATCAGCTTCAACAGCTCCGTGCTTGCATTCACCATATTGAGGAGAATACGAGCCATCCTCACGAAATTATTGTGGTAGACTGCGGCTCGACGGACGGGACACCTACCTATTTGCTCCGTAAAAGCATCGCTGTACGCTATGCGCTGTTAACAAAGGATGTTCAGATGATCGGCAGTTTGAATCAGGGACTGATGATGGCAAAAGGTACAACTATTGTCGTACTGGACCCAAACTCGATGGTGACTCCTGGCTGGCTGGACCGGTTGATGAGCTGTTTATACAGCGATTCGCGTATGGGAGTTGTCGGTCCTGTAACGAATGGTCCATTCGGAGAACAGCAGGTTGAGGTTCCTGATATGAATAAAAATGAAGCGCGTCCATTTGCCATGGCCAATAATATTCCCAATCCGGATGCATGGCGAGAGACTGAAAGCCTGGCCGCATTTTGTCTACTACTACGTAGAGAAACTTTGGTAAAGACGGGATACTGGGATGAAGGCTGCCACAGTATTGAGGAAGCCCATGCAGATTGGTTGCTGCGAGTACGCTTGTTGGGGATACGCATGACAATTGCCGGAGATGCGTTTATCCATTTTGTAGAAAGTGATCGGGATACGGTTTATGGTTTTCCTCAAACGACCGAAAGAATCGGTTCAACGGAGGAAGGAAGCCGGAACCGATCCTTTTTTGTCCAAAAGTGGGGGGACGCGGATAAGCTGTTCCACCACCCGGAATTTGGAACAGCAGAGCCAGACGGCCAAGGATTATCAAGTAAGGAAGCACACTTATCAGCAGCAAGCTTTTATCCCGTCGGAGCGCTTGTTCAGGGACCGTCCGGTGCAGTATTTCGGATAGAGCCGGAAAGTAGGCGGCTGTTGCATGAAGCCAGTGCTGCGGGAGGTAAATACGTGCGTCCCGTTAGAGTGTCCCAGCTTGATTTATTGGCGCTTCCCTTGGCAGATGAGCCGGAGGCGATGGTGTCCGGCGCCGCTGATGCCCCCCCTGTAGCTGTGGCGCATGAGGAACCCTTGCCTGTGCTGGCGGCTCCTGAGCTGGGAAACATGTCCATGTTGCCCACACTTCATATCCCGGCTCAACGCAAGCGATGGATCGAATTACTGTATGCTGAAGGTGGGCAGCTGTACCAAATCGGCAACGGTTGGAAAAGACCGTTTCTGACCCTCTACGCTGTGATGAGCTGGCGGGCTGAGGACTATCCAATTCAGTTTTTGTCCTCCGAAGAATTGTCGGCATTGACGGAGAAGCAACCTATTATTGCTCCACCAGTGCTACGAGGGCATTTGTGATGATCGAATAGGCTTTTTTAGGCGGAACCGACTACTCGCTGCGGCATACGCTGTAGTAGCGGAAAGCCCGTAGGTATTTCGTGCGTTCCGCACGGCGGAACACATAAAGGAGGGGCTTATGCATAACGAGTTAGATGATTTGCTGATCCATATTTCGCACTCGCAGCAGCAGATGTCGAGGTTGCTGGATGCGGAACGGCAGGTGGTCGTGCGCATGGCACAGATCATACATGAACTGCCGGATGAGGAGCCGCGTTTTGATGGAATTCCGGGCATTATTGATAGCTCGGGACAAGTAAACAAAAGCATTGTTGCCTATTTGAACGGTATTGCCGACCTTCAGGAAGCAATGGCTGAAATGCTCGTTCGTGTCGTGAAGGAGACGGCATACCCGGAAGAGGAGTAGTGTAACAATCGAGGGTAGGGAGTGAACACATGAGTAGGGAAAAAGCAATGATTCACATGCTGGACGCAGCCTCTAAGATGCAGCGGAATGTGTCTATGATTCTGGAGGCCAAGGCGGTCGAAGCAGAAAAAATGCGTAATTGGACGCTGAACCATCTGGCGCCTCACGCATTTGACACCGATGAAGAGCAGTTGGGACGGCCTTTGGAAATTCACGAGCAGATGGTGGAAATGCTGGAGGGATTAACCCGGCTTCAGACTGGACTATGCAGTAATCTCAAAGCATTGCTGGACCAGGATGAGCAGCAGGGTGGCGGAATGGAAGGGATGATGGGAGGCATGGGCTCGGGGGATATGAACTAATGAGCATGAGGCGTGAACGTGAGATTAAGCTGGATATGATGGAGTCTATTGCTGCCAGCCAGCACGCCGTTGCCCGGATGCTGACCAGTCTTGCGGACTTGACGCCCCATGCGGATATGTCGGCTCCCCGTCTGGAAGAGACCATCCGTATACTCAGCAACTACCAGGGAGAAATCACGAAAATGTTGGCGGGTATTCCTTTAAGAAGACAGGTATATGGGAAACCAACGAAGCCATGGCTCCATGTGCCTGTTCAAAAAAATGAAACCAAGACGAGAAAGCAAAGGAGGAGTGAAAATGAGTACAAGGTGGGAACGCACAGCTCGAGACAAAGCCCGCAAAAGACGTAAAGATGCCCGGCGTTCTAGCATTCGTAGATTAAAACGGAGAAGAAGACGTCTGCTTGCTCTTAGACGCCGTAAAAGGGGGCTTAATTCAGTACGTAGAAGACGTTCTCTTCTGCGGCGGCGGAAAAAACCTCAAGCTAACCCGGCCGCAGCTCCTTCTGCGGAGAACCCACAGCCCGTTCCTGTTGCATTAGAGCATGACCCGCAGGCATTCCAGCAGGGATATGATGCTGCTTACAATGAGGGTTTCAATTCAGGCTTTGCCAAAGGTTATGAAGATGGCCACCAGGTCGCTTACAAGGCACAGTAAACTATGAAAATTATCTATTACGGTTAACCCCCCGAAGCCTAGCAGCTTCGGGGTTATTTGCGTTTGGGCAGTTGGACGGGCAAACGCCAATTTTGTCCGGGCAGTGGCAGTCGTCCATGATGCGTTTGACCCCTGTGCATATAGTTTAGGAGTGACAGAAGTTTATCCTACAACAGGACAGGGTGAAGGATGTGAATGATCAACGAAGCGGAAATGAACGCGAAGCATACCGATGTGGCTATCGGGAAGGACGCAGAATGGGCGGTTGCACGGCTGCTCTGTCACAGGTCGTGGCAATACAACCTGCTGTTCGCCAGTTGAAAGTGTTGTATATTCCGCAAGGTTTCGTAGCTATAGACACAGGTGTGCAAGAGGCATTAAGCCAAATATGCAGCTCGTGCGCCATCGGTACTCCTGCCACGATGCTGGCTGACGCTAAGGCTCACCGTCCAGATCTCGTACTGGTCATGAATGGGCTGCATGTGTTTCCGGACGATCATCTGGAGCAGGTACAACAAATACGAGCCATGGGTATTCGGACGGCCATATGGTTTGTAGATGATCCCTACTTTACGGAGGATACGGCGTTGATCTGTCAATCCTACGATGTCGTTTTTACGCATGAAAATTCTTGTCTGCCGTTTTATCGTGATCAGGGAGTAACGAGGGTTCACTATATGCCGCTTGCTGTGTCAGCCCGTATCTTTTATCCCCGGCGGGTAGAGCGTGAGCATCAGCATGATATTTGCTTCATAGGAAATGCCTTCTGGAACCGTGTGAAGCTGTTTGACTACCTTGCTCCCTTCTTGGCGGATAAAAGAGTGCTGATCGTAGGTGGACACTGGGATCGGCTGAGCCGGCTGGATGTGCTGGAACGCTTTATCCGTCCGGGTTTTATGGAGCCGGAAGAGACCGCTCAATATTATAACGGCTCCAAAATTGTCATCAATATGCACCGCCCGACAGACCCCGGACTGGATAATCGGAATACACACCAGTTGTCAGCGGAGTCCATCAATCCTCGGACATACGAAATTTCTGCTTGCGGGACGCTTCAAATGACGGATGTGCGGAAGGATCTGAGCCGTTATTACCAACCAGGCTATGACATTGAGACCTTCTCGGGAGCAGAGGAACTGAAAGTGAAGCTGGACTATTATCTCAGGCATGACTGGGAACGCGAACGCATAGCCTGGCGCGCACTGCACACAACCATGCAAAAGCATAGGTACTCGAATCGTATGGAAGAATTGCTGGACAAGGCGATGGCCTAAAGTAAACACCATAAACAGTGAGGAGTGAAAGTGATGACGATATCTACGACAGGACCGTATGACCCAGCTGTTCACCAGACGGCGGCGGCCTCCTGGGAGAAGGGGAGAGCTGCGGGAATCCATGACGGATACGACGAGGGATACCTGCGCGGACGCGCTAACGCGATTGTCTCGCGAACAAAAGCAACGTTCCCTTTTCGACAGATCCATGTACTGTATGTCGTCTCGGGCAAAGGCCTTCCGTATTCTCCGCTGGATGAGGCGGTCATCACCACATTGCAGAGCATGACGGCTCAGGTTACCGTAACAGACCCGCGCCAGCCGGTAGGAGATATTGCTGCTCAGCTTCGTCCGAATCTGATGCTGGCACTGGATGGGATGGATCTACCGTTAGAGCAGGTTGCTGCAGTACGCCAGTTGGGCATTCCCACTGCCATCTGGCTGACGGACGATCCCTATTACACCGATACGACGACCAAAATGGTGACGAATTATGATTATGTGTTCACCTTAGAAATGAACTGTATAGAACTGTATCGTCAGTTGGGCTGCACGTCGGTGCACTACTTGCCATTCGGGGCATTTTTGACTCACTATTTTCCACTCAGCTCGCCTGCTTCAGTGCGACGTGAGATTGGATTTACAGGCTCAGCCTACTGGAATCGCATCTATTTCTTTAATCCGATTATGCCGCAGCTCATGGCCCGCAACATTAAAATCAATGGAATCTGGTGGGATCGTCTTCCGGATTATCAGTCGTATGGTGACAAAATTGAGCTGGGCCGCTGGATGTCTCCGGGCGAGACCAATGATACGTATAACGGCAGCAAAATCGTAATTAATCTTCATCGTTCCCATCAGGATGATTCGGTGAACAACAACTCACTGAAAATTCCGGGGATTTCGCCAAATCCCCGCACGTTTGAAATTTCCGCCAGCGGGACGTTGCAACTGACGGATACAAGAGACGATCTGGCTCGTTTTTACAAGCCAGGGGAAGAGATTGAAACTTACAGTTCTCAGCAGGAACTGCTGGAGAAGGTTGAGTTTTATTTGACGCACGAAAAGGAGCGCCGTGAGATTGCTCTGCGTGCTCTGGAACGAACCCTGCGGGAGCACACGTATGGTCACCGGATTGACCAAATGCTATCGGTCATCTTCCCATAAGATAATTCACATGACGATGGTTGCTATTTTAAAGGAGGTGAACTCCGATCAAGCCGAAAATGATGCTATTCAGCCATGTCAGCAACGTCCGCAGCATTACAGGGGCGGAAAAGCTGCTACTGCATTTTTGTCTAGACATGCGTACGTATTTCGATTGCATTCTCGTAACGCCTGGTGAAGGGCGGCTGACCTCAATGGCCCGCAAGCGCGGGATAGCTGTTCAGACTCAGAATTTGTTCATGCTGCATGGCATGTATACCCCCTATGAGGGATTGGCGCAGGATGCGGAGAATTTGCGGAACCATGTGGCGTATGCACCACTGCACCAGATGCTTCGGCATGCTCGACCTGATGTGGTGCTGGTCAATACCTGTGTGAACGTCATGCCCGCAATGGTTGCCCAAGAGCTTAATATCCCGGTGATCTGGAAAATAACCGAGGTCATTAACCAGAATGCGCATACGCCGATTTCTGTTTCGATTATCGAGCGTTATAGCCAGTGGGTCATTGGCATTTCGCAGGCTGTTATGCGCCCTTTGCATGGCGGGGGATTGACACGTCCGCATACGATGTTGCCTCCTTGCCGGGATATGAATATGCCGTCTCCCAAAGAGTATGTGCTGGAGCGGAGAAGGAAACGTGAAAAGCTGGGACTGCGAGATTTTCATATCTGCATTGGTTATATTTCTTCCTTTATCTACGAAGCCAAAGGGCTATTGCCTTTTGTCCACATGGCTCTAAAGCTGTGTGAAACCAATTCGCGGTGCCGTTTCTGGATCATCGGTAGCTCAGTGGATTCCGAGTATTACGTAAAATGTGTCTCTTTGATTCGCCAGTCTTGTTATAGCCGCCGCTTCCAATTCAGTTCATTCGAGGAATCTGTTTCAACAGCCTATAGCGCAATGGATATTGTGGTGATCCCTAGTATGGTGGAGGAAGGCTTTGGTATGACGGCTCTGGAGGGTCTGGTGTACGGCAAGCCCGTCGTAGCCTTTGCGCAGGGCGGACTTGTGGAATTAATGGAGGCGACCGGAAATGCAGATTTTTTGGTAGAGCCAGGCAACAGCGATATGCTGGCGCAAAAAGTAGGCTATCTGCTCGATCATTCCGAGGAAGCGGAACGAATTGGTGTGCGTAACAACAGTGCGGCTACGCGTGTCTACGGACCTGATTCCTACCGAAGCAGTCTGCACGTCATGGTCAGTCAATGGGTATGTCATCATCCGCATTGGTTCCCGTTGATTCAGCAGCCGGGTGGTCCTGTATGGACGAGGGAAGGCGAAGGCCTGCGTCAGGTCACTGCAATACCGGAGGCTTATCTCAACACCGTTCGAGAATTTCCCGAATCGGTCGTTAATCAACTGCCGGTGCTGGGTCTGCCGCCAATCGAATATGCAGCCATTCAGGGTTTGCCACAACCAGTCCCCCCTTTGCCTGAGCCAACATCTGAGTTGCCTCGCCGCAAACGTAGTATTCGGGCAAGATGCCCAAAGGGCCGCAAGCATACCAAACTGCGGAGTCGCAGGTACAAGAGAAGCGCTGGCAGAAGCCGTCTCAAGAAAATTCACGGGTCCCCATTATATCGAAGATCCAAGTCCAGACAGAAGCTCAAGCGGAAACTCAAGCTCCAGTCAAGACGATCGAAGGCGCACAAGCAGAAGCGAGTCACACTCAAGGCCAGATAGCATTCCAAACAACGGTCCGGGTGAAATACGCCGGACCGTCGAGATGAACGATAAGTCGGAGCACAGCCAGTCTGCTGGATGGCTATTATTCATTGAACTCCACAATTCAATGAAACAAAGACAGCAAAGGTGGGTTCCAAAACCATGAAAATATTGACCGTGCTCGGCACAAGACCGGAGATTATACGGCTCAGCCTGATTATTCCGAAGCTGGACCACTATGCAGATGAACATGTGCTTGTGCATACGGGCCAAAATTATACGGAAAGCCTGAGCGGACAATTCTTCCGCGAGCTGGGTTTGCGCGCCCCGGATTATGTGCTTCAGGAGAAAGCGGGAACGCTGGGCAAACAACTGTCTGCCATGTACTCGCAGATGGAGGACATTTTAAACAAGGAACGCCCAGATCATGTACTATTGCTCGGTGATACGAACAGCGCCTTATGTGCCCTGCTTGCGGAACGTATGGGTTACCCAGTTGTGCATATGGAGGCTGGGAACCGCTGTTATGATCTGGATGTGCCGGAAGAGAAGAATCGGCGCGTCATCGACGCGATTTCTACCATTAATATGCCTTATACAGAGCAAAGCAAGCAGCACCTACTACGTGAAGGCTTTCCAAGCCAACGAATTATACTGACTGGAAATCCGATCTATGAAGTAATGCAGCACTATGAGAAAGAGATATCTAGCAGCGAAATTTTGAAAAAGTTAGGATTGTCGCCGGGGGAATATTTCTTGGTTACTGCCCACAGAGCTGAAAATGTCGACCATCCGCCACATTTGCTGGCTATTTTGGATGGTCTTAACCGGGTAGCCCGGCAGTTCGGGCAGCGGGTCATTTGCAGTATCCATCCCCGCACCGCCGCTCGGATCGCAAGCCACCCGCCGATCCAGCTTGATCCGCTGGTAGAATTTCACGAGCCGTTCGGCTTTTTTGACTTCGTTCTGCTGGAGCGGCATGCCCGCTGCGCTTTGACGGACAGCGGCACCGTACAGGAAGAATGCTGTGTCATGGGGGTGCCGACCGTCACGATGCGTCGTACGACCGAACGGCCGGAAACGGTAGATTGCGGCAGCAATATCGTGTCCGGTCTTGATGGCGAGATTATAGCAACCGCGGTAGCTATAATGACCGGGATGAACCATAAGTGGCAGTGTCCCGCAGGCTATCTGGCGGAAGATGTATCGGATAAGGTAGTCAAATTTTTGCTTGGAGGGAAACGGCATGTTTGAAAACCAACGTATCTTGGTTACCGGCGGTACCGGCTCTTGGGGGCATGAGCTGGTTACCCAGTTACTGCCGCGTAACCCCAAAGAGGTCATTATCTATTCACGTGGAGAATCGAGTCAGGTTGCCATGAACAGGCAGTTTGAGGATGAACGGCTCAGCTTCTGTATTGGAGATATCCGGGATAAGGACGCGCTGGTTACCGCTTGTCAGGGTGTGGACTATGTGTTTCATTTGGCGGCTCTCAAGCACGTACCTGTCTGTGAGGATCAGCCCTATGAAGCACTCAAAACCAATGTCGTAGGCACCCAAAACGTGATTGAGGCCGCTGTCGCCAATCAGGTAAAGAAAGTTATATATATATCGACTGACAAAGCCGCGAATCCGTCCAATTTTTACGGTATGACCAAGGCGATTGGAGAAAAATTGATTGTCTACGCCAATCTGCTGAATAGTGATACACGGTTCGTGACGGTGCGAGGCGGTAATGTATTGGGCACAAACGGAAGCGTAGTGCATCTGTTTCAAAACCAGATTCGCCAAAAGGGGAAGGTTTCTATTACGGATATGAAAATGACCCGTTTTTTCCTGACCCTGCGTGATGCGATCAGTCTCCTGTTCAAAGCTTCGGTGGAAAGTGTCGGCGGGGAAATTTTTATCATGACCATGCCAACCTGTCGCATTTTGGATTTGGCTGAGGTGCTCATTGAAGATTCGGGCGTGGAAAACGTAGAAATTGTAGAGCAAGGTGTCCGTCCCGGCGAAAAAATTCATGAGATTTTGATGAGTAACTTTGAAAGCCTGACAACGGTTGTGTATGACGAGCAATATTTGGTCATTCTCCCAACGCTGAACATCCCCCAATTAAGAGACCGTTATAGTCAGTGTCCTCCGGTATCATTCAGCAGCTTTAGCTCGGAGTTTAATCTGATGTCAAAAGAGGAAATTCGAACTATCCTCCGGAGCGGGGGGTTCATTAAATGAAGCTGCTTATTTTGGGTGGTAACGGCATGGCGGGCCATGTCCTGGTCGATTATTTTCAAAATCAGGGCGGGCATAACGTCTTCTATACCACCCGTGATCCCGAAAATAAAGGCGGTCTGCTGCTGGATGTAAGAGACAGCTTTATGGTGGAGCAGTTGGTTCGCAGTGTGCGGCCAGACGTCATCATCAACGCGGTGGGTGTGCTGAATCAGTATGCCGGAGAGGATCAGATTACAGCATACCAAATCAATGGACTATTGCCGCATCTTCTCCGGCGGACGTCGGACAGCATCGGTGCCCGACTCATTCATATCAGCACGGATTGTGTATTCGAGGGAAAGCGTGCTCCTGGTTTGTACAAGGAGACGGATCAACCTGACGGGACAAGCGCCTATGCTGTGACGAAAATACTCGGAGAAGTAAAGGCGGCAGGGCATCTGACTATTCGTACCTCTATTGTCGGTCCGGAAATTCGGAGGGAAGGCATTGGTCTGCTGCACTGGTTTTTGCAGCAGAGCGGAGATGTTGACGGATATCGCCGTGTCTTTTGGAACGGAGTCACGACACTGGAATTGGCTAAAGCGATACAGGTGCTTATGAATGAGCCGCTAGACGGACTCATTCATCTGGTTCACCCCGAACCGATCAGTAAACATGATTTGCTACTGCTGTTCAAAGACATCTGGAAGAGGGAGGATATTCGGATCGTGCCGAAAGATGAGCCGGTGCAAGATCGGACGCTTCGTTCTACCCGGGCCGATCTGCTCTACGATGTTCCTCACTACAGCATCATGCTGAAGGAGCTGCTGGAATGGACAGAAGCACAGCGGAACAACGTCGGCCTGTCATAGTTGTTACCGGAGCGGCGGGCTATACCGGGATGCATGCCTGCCGCCATTTTGCACAGCTCGGCTGGGAGGTGGCGGCGCTGACTCGCACTGCCGCTTCCGCATCAAAGCTGATCTCACTGGCTGGAGATGATGAGTATCCTAGTCCGGATGTCGGCACTCACGTCTGTATCACGCCTTATGTATGTGATTTGCTTGACAAGAAACGTCTTGGCGAAGTAATCCGCCAAATTGCACCGGATTATGTGCTTCATCTGGGCGGTAAAAATTCGGTGCCTGAATCATGGCAAAGTCCACTGCTGTACATGGAATCCAATGTACTGTCCACATTGTATCTGCTGGATGTACTGCGCCCTTTCCCCAAAGTCCGAATTGTAGTGGCGGGTTCTCGCCTAAAGACGGCTTTGCAGGCACCGTATTATCCTCCGCACCCGTACAGCCTCAGCAAAAGCCTTCAAGAGGCAGTCGCGCTTTCGTGGGGTGCGCTGTTCGATCAATCCGTCATGCTGGCGGAGCCTTGCAATCTGATCGGCCCGGGTCCCTCCACCGGTTTCTGTGCACTGTTGGCAGGCTATATCGCACGGACCGAGCAGAGCGTGCGAGACGTGCAGAATGTAGAGCCCCCTGCCCTTGCTTCCGTTTCTGCACCGACTCCGTTTCAGGTTTCTTCACGGCATGCGCAGCGAGATTTTCTGGACGTGCGCGATGCTGTCCGAGCGTATAGCGTGCTACTGGAGCGAGGTGTTCCGGGGCGTGTATACCCCGTTTGCTCAGGCAAGATGATGCAGTTGGGGGACATCACAGAACGCATGATTGCATTGGCAGACACCCCTGTTGCCATACAATGGGGAGATGTGACAGAAGAGGCGACCACGGATGTATATCAGGCAAAGGAACTAGAGGAACTGGGCTGGATGCCAACCATTCCGTTAGGGCAATCACTGAAGGATATGATTGGCTACAGTCGAGCCAGAAAGGAAGAAACGAGATGAGACCGAGTGTAACGATCGTAATTCCGTTTTATAACTGCAGGTACGTCGATCAGGCAGTGCAAAGCGCACTGGAGCAAACCTACGGCCCGCTTGAAATCATTGTCGTCGATGATGGTTCAACCACACATACTGAAATGCTTCATCCTTACCGTAAATATATCTATTATTTAGGTAAATTAAACGGTGGGACGGCCAGTGCACTTAATCACGGCATCCGACATGCCAACGGTGAATACATTGCGTGGCTCAGCTCGGATGATACCTTCCACAAGGATAAAATTAACAATCAGGTTTCCTTTATGCTGGAGCAAGGTGCACATATTTCTCACACCAACTTCAACACAATCAATGAATACAGCCAAATCACAAGATACCAGGCGGGACCGGTACTTCCGTCGAAACAGGAATTTTACCGTTTTTTTCTGAAAGGTAACCCGGTAAACGGATGCACGGTTATGTTCAAAAAAGATCTGTTTACGCAGATAGGGTTGTTCAATGAGCTGTTGACGTATACCCATGATTTGGATATGTGGTACAGAGTTATACTGGCAGGATACGAGTTTCCTTTTTTAAACGAACTGCTGGTAAACTACCGCTGGCATGATGAGATGGGAACGAACAAGCATCGACACGTCATTGAACAGGAATACTCAATTACCCAGGCACGCTACAGAACCAGCTTAACTGAGCTGCTGAACAGATTTGCAGCTATGTAGTACAAATCAGAATATTGGAAAATTTTCAGCCTGTGACCTGCAGTGCCAGTATAGAGCACGCAGATTCACAGGCCAATTACAAATGACTAATGATAGTAGGGAGAGACCAAGTTAGTTAGGGAAATAATACCTTTGTCATGAAGTTGGTCCTACAGTGCTAATTACTGTCCAATCGCCGAACGGGAATGTGTGTTCTGGTACAAAATTTCCAGCAGCATCTTTTCCTTGGGCTGCAATCGAGATATCACTTGCGATTGCGGCTGGGGCTGGAGATGAAACGTTAATGATATATGCGGGTACTACAGTAGGAATCGTAAGTGTGACGACTGCATTTGCAGCCAAGGCAAATGTGGTTAAGAAATAAGGTACTGCTGCTGTACCTGGTGGTGCACTCCCAGGCGCGCTATAAGCATGAACAACGATGGGAGAAAGTGCTGCTGCTGTTGTATTAGTGATACGTAGTGTAACAGAACTCGAATGGAAACTACCATCTGGATTAAGGTTTTCAACGGCTCCTAACGAAAAAACGGCCATATTTTTCACCTCCTTGTAATACCAATATATGAAGAAAGAGTAGTAATAGAGTGTGTTAATATATAGAGGTGTTTAGTACAAATTAAGGAATCCCGGCTTGTCCAGTACCCGCAATTAATATTGCCCATCGACTTTTATTACCGCTGTATGTCGCGAAAAGATGATTAAACTACAGGCTGGTTCTATAAAGAACCAGCCTGTAGTTTAATCATCATAAAGCCACGATCATTGGACCTTGTGGGCTTCGGTTAAATACATCCGTCGGAAGGGGGATAGGAGGCTGTGTGTGCCACCTGAATACATGGAGCTCTCTGTCACTGGGAATGGGGCGCAACCATCCGCCCTCTGCATAATACAGTCCGTGATCCGGGCCCATATACAACCGGTAATCGATCAGCTCATGTTCTTCGAAAACATTGGTATCAATAGGTGGACCAATAGGGAAAGTCTCCAGCTGCGCGAATGAAAGAGGAATCGATTCGTTGACCTCATAACCTAGCAAACGGAACGTTTCGAAATCGCGGAAGGGATAGCGCAGACCATGGCTGATCAGGTGCATACCGTTCATGGGATCTCTGGCGATGTAAACCGCTGGGAAATGCTCTCGAAGTTGGCCATTATGCAGTAACGGATTGCCGTCGGGGATGCTGGTCACCGTGGTATCCGACAGCTGGATTACCCGATCAAGACGAAAATGAAGAGCATGAAAAGTATCAAGCGACTCGACAGACCGCTTCAGTCCTTTCTCGATTTGATAAATATTTCCTTTGGAATCTCGAATGAGTATTCCATTAGGTAAGGAAGAATCCTTAGGTCGATGGTGCGGATGCCCCGCAGCAAACTGTCCGGGGAAAAAGTATTCATCTAATGTATAAATGAGGCGTTCAGGGTTAAAATTCCATTTTCTTAGAAATATTCGGCGATTTCTCTGTCCCCATTCAACTATATCGATTGAATTATGTGTAAAACTTGCGTTACCCTCATGATGGACATGACTGTCTCCTGCGATGAGGAGCCTTAATCCCTTTTTTAGTGTCCGATACCCGAAATCAATATCTTCATAGCCACCTCCCGGGAATGCTTCGTCTAAATACCCGATCTGACTTATCAATTGACGACGGAACAACATACAAAATCCGCTTAAAGCCGTTGCATCCCGCCAAAGTGAGGGATTAGTGACATTAAAATTTTTGCTGAATTCATGATATGTCTCTGTGGTTGAATAGGACATGGGAAGGCGTTGCATTGGCATCACCATATTAGACACAGGACCGACAATGCCAATATCCGCTGAGCTAAAAAGTGCATGAATTAAATTTTCCAGCCAATGGTGAGATACCATCGTGTCATTATTGAGCAGGAGAATAGTATCCCCTATAGATGCCTTAATACCTTGATTACAAGCTGCTGCAAATCCACGGTTAGTTTCATTCTCAATTAAACGTACATTCTCCCGACGACGTAGTTGATGTTGAGTACCGTCTGTCGATCCATTGTCAATACAGATCAATTCGTAAGGAATGGTAGTGTAGCGCACGATGCTATCCAGACACCGTTCTGTTAGTTTCCAGTTGTTTAACGTAAGGATAACGATACTGACCAGCATAAAATTCTCTCCTTAAAGAGTATTCAGAACCACTTGTAATTGGTTCTGATATGTCTGTCTGATGGTTTCTAATTCCTGTAAAATAGCTTGGTAATGCTGGACCGTACCCATTTGTTCATGACGACGGTAGGCAGTGAGAGGCTCATCTAAATAGTGAAATTCTGTATGGTTCAATACTACACGAATCCAAAAATCATAATCATGAGTGTATAACAGCTTCTCATTGAAGTATCCAATGTTACGAACATAATCCTTTTTCATCATCACCGTACAGCCATTTAACGGGCAGTAGGAGGAAAATGCCTCAATAAAGGAACGTACTGTCGTAAATTTGGCAGTTGCATTGTGACATATTACCTCGTTTGCTTTGTTAATGACATGATAATCAGTGAAACTGACCTCAGCTTGATGTTGCTCCATAAAATTCACTTGACGTTCAATTTTGGTCGAATAAAACATATCGTCTGAACTAAGCCAAACAGTATACTTTCCGGTGGACATTTGTATACCATAATTGAGCGCGGTTGCCGTGCCGCCGTTCATCTTTCCTAGATAATAAATGCGATCCATATAAGGGATCAAACGTTCCTGGTGCATAGTTGACCCATCATCTACAACAATAATTTCGATATTCGGATAAGTTTGATTTAAGACGCTGGCTACAGCCTGATCTACGTACGGACAGTTGAAAAACGGAATGATGACACTCACTTTCGGCAACGATTCCACGTTTCCTCACCCCGCAATCTTCATGTGCTTTCTCCCCACCATACGGTATGTTAAAACGAATTCATAATTGTGGACGATTGCCCGTGGTACTTCATTTTGGGGAGTTTATTTAAAGGAAAAAGAGGCAATTTACATCTCATTAATGTAACTGCCCCTTTTTTAGATTAGAGTGCTCAATGCCTGGATTGAACTTTTTATTGCTGGTTCAAACCATAAACGGCAGCGTCAATTTCCTGAAGCAAGTTATTAAACCGGTTTTGGAATATATCGATGCCGAAAGATTCTATGGATGCCTCGCGATTTTTAGTTCCTATTTCCAACATGCGCTCTTTATTTTGAAGGAGGTCAACAACTATTTGCCAAAGTCCGCCCACATCACCTTTAGGCACTAAAAACTTCTCATTACCCGTATTTTTGAGTAGCTCACCAAGTCCTGCTGAGTCATAAGCAACTACTGGTTTGCCGAATATCATCCCTTCAAGAGCAGTCATTCCAAATCCTTCATCAATCATGCTAGGCACGACTACGACATCAAGCGCAGGGTATAATTGTTCAATGTGGCTTTCGAACGAATGAAATATAATGCGAGATGGATCTAATGTTGAATACGCCAATGCTTTGCATTTATTGAAGTATTCTGTTATTTCTGGACTTCCGGCAATAAGAAATTTTACTTGAGGAAAGTGTGACATTAGCATACCGGCCATATAGATAAATTGATCAATTCCTTTATGGACGGAGATCATTCCGCTTATGAGCCCTATTAGTGTTTCGTGGTCGCCGATATTATGGGCTCCCCTCAGACAACGACGATTTTCCTCCCACCTTTCAGGGTGCAATTCAGCATCATTCCAGGAAGGATATATAAGCCTATTTTTATTATTAACTATTGAACTCTTAAAAGGTGCAAGTACTGCTTCCGATATACCGATAATCCAATCTGCATAGTGATTTACCATCCGTACTGCATCAATCTGATGTACACCTGGATACAAGATTTCGTCTATTATCCAAACAACGGGAATGCCTGCTTTTTTTGCCGCAGCCGCAGGCAATGCATTAACCGATGTATTAACCATCACCCAATCCGGCCTGTGAACGTGCAGAAGTGTTAATAGGGATTGGTAGTAATTAGAAGATTCTTGTTTTGCAAATTCCTGATGCATAGCTGGCGATGATTCATACAAAGACCATAGCAGTGGAGAATCTTGAATGGCTATACGTATCCCCTTAGTTTCTGCTTCTATTGACAGCATGCCGCAACAGGGAACAACCAGCACAACCTCATACTGCTCGCTAAGGGTTTTAGCTAAAAAAAGTAGCCATTTCTCGGCACCCGACATTCGAGCCGGATGGCAAATATGTGAGAATAACATAACCTTAGACTTTACGCTCACGGGCTACATACCCTATGCACTTCTCGGGTATGATTGTCACCTCCTTTGGATAGGTAATTTACTATATGAGCAATGTCTATCTGTCGACACGACCATTCACCCATGTATTATTCATTGCAAGGTAGTCATATATAACAGTTTGAATTTTTATGTGAGCACTCATGCGTGTGAAATGATCGTTTTTGGTGCCTGTGTGTGCTTGCGCCTGCGCCAAGCTATGGAGCAACGCATAAAATAATGCGAAGAGGGGAGCACATATGGGCCTGTCATGCTGTCATAACAACGTGAGGGATGCATCTGTCTCCGTAGTTGCTGGTAAGGCCCAAGCGCCGACCCGTTCAGGTTTGAAAGGAGGGGCACTAGTGAAGGCTTTGGTCACCGGGGGAGCAGGGTTTATTGGTTCCCAGCTGGTACGTGCGCTTGCTGACTCGGGCATCAGAGTACATGTGCTGGATAATCTGACGACCGGGAATGCTGCAAATGTAGATCCGCGCGCGGTCATGCATATTGCAGATATTCGCAGCTCTGAAGCCAGGACGCTGCTAATTCGGGAAAGCCCGGACATTGTGTTTCATTTGGCTGCACAGGCTGATGTGCAGCATTCCATCCATCACCCTGATGAGGATGCGGATGTGAATGTGCTGGGGACGATCCATTTGTTGCAGGCTTGTCGTGAAGCGGGTGTGTCGAAAATCATATTTGCCTCCACATCCGGCGTATACGGAGAGCTGCAAAAGCAATGTATTCAGGAAGACGATCCCGTGGAGCCTATTTCAGGCTACGGGCTGTCCAAGCTGACCGCAGAATCGTATATTCGGCTTTTTCATCGCTTGTACGGCTTGAACTACACGATTTTGCGTTACGGAAATGTGTATGGCCCCGGCCAGGCCGCGAAGGGAGAGGGCGGTGTAGTCGCTATTTTTATGGACCGGCTGAAAAAAGGCAGCCCCTTGCTCATTCACGGCGACGGGACGCAAACCCGTGACTTTGTGTACGTCAAGGATGTAGTCCGAGCCAATATGGCGGCTATACATGCAGCGGATCAACGCACAGTGCATGTAAGTACGGGACGAACGACGTCCATCAATCGGCTGGCCTACGATTTACTAAAGCTGCACGGTTCGTCTGTGCGGCCTGTGTATTCACCGGCGCGGGCGGGAGACATTCACCATAGCTGTCTGAGCAACGCAGTCGCCAGACATTGGCTTCATTGGGAACCGCTATACGGAATCTCTGCCGGTCTAAAGGAAACGTACGTGAGCAGTATGGGCACGGACAAAGAAGGCATCTAGGGCTAACGAGCGCGAGGATCAAAAAAGAGACTGAGGGAACTCTCAGCCTCTTTTCAGTTTGAACAGAAATTATAGGTTCTCGCCAGCCAGCTTGAAGGCTTGATCGAGGACAGCCGCACCGTTTCCTCTACCGTAAGCCAACGTGTCAATAACATCTACAGGGATGCCATAGGGAGCTGCAATTTCAGTTACTGGCTTTTTACGCATCCGCACCTGAGGTCCGAGTAAAATAGCAATCACTGGCTCTGTCATGCCTTCCAGCTCTTCCTTAATAGTGCTTTCGGGGATCGCTTCGATGTTCAATTCTATGGATCTCGCTGCGGCTTCTTTTTTCATCTTGGAAACCAGAATGGATGTCGACATCCCCGCAGAGCATGCCAGAATAATTTTTTTCATATCAAAAGCGCCTCCAGAAATTTATTTTGACTACTTATACTCTTCATCCAGATTAGCAACAAACAAGCGTTCCTTGATAACACTTTGATACCAGTAGCCAGATTTCTTCAAATGGCGGCTTCGATCATTTTCCAGGTTAATTTCCACCAGTCCATAGCGATTTTTAAAAGCATTCATAGGAGAAACATTGTCTGTGAAGGCCCACAGCATATAACCTATACAGTTGGAGCCTGCTGCTACGGCTTGTAACGTGTAGTATAAATGCTCAGTTATAAAGTCAATGCGATAGTCGTCCTGAATGATGTGTTCCTCATTTTTAAAAGCAGTTTCATTTTCAATCCCCATACCATTTTCCGCAACAAACCACTCGATATTGTTATATTCGTTCTTGATACGCATTCCCATATCGTGAATAATTTTAGGATAAATTTCCCAGCCCCGTGACTTGTTCATTCTTTTACCCGGAAGTTCGAAATGCTCGTAGTAGTAAGAGGGGTGAAAAGGAATGTTTTCGTTCCATGCTTTACTCTGCGCTTTGACCCGGTGGGGATAATAGAGATTGATTCCAACGTAGTCAACGGTATTTTCCTTAATCAAGGCCAGTTCCTCCGCCGTAGCTTCAAAGGCAATATCATGCTTGCTCATGAGCTCGAACAATTCTTGCGGGTATTCGCCTTTAATAAGCGGGTCCAGAAATACTCGATTGTAAAATAGATCATACACATGTGCTGCATACTGGTCATGAGGGGCACTGGATCGGGCATAGGTCACTTCGGGATTCAGAATAACCCCTATTTTAGCCCCGTTCTCACTATAATTTTTGGCTTTGAAAAGCTGTACACACTTCGCGGTAGCCAGCGTTTTGTTATAGTTCCATTGCATCCACTTCCGCGTATTTTGTTCATAGGGATAGCGAAGGGCATCCAGATAGACGCGAGTCTGTACAACAATGGGCTCATTAAACGTAAACCAGTGCTTGACTCGATCCCCGTACCGTTCAAACACCTTTTCCGCATATTTCACAAACAGCTCTACCACATGCTTGGAAGACCAGCCCTCATATTTGTCGAGCAAATAAGCAGGTAATTCATAGTGTTCCAGACAAATCATCGGCTCGACTCCGCTTGCAATCAACTCGTCAATGACCCTGCCCATATAATCCGCATAGGTTTCATCCACCACAATATTCTCATAATCCGTTAAGAAGCGGGACCAATTAATAGAAGTGCGATAATGAGTTAGCCCAATCTGCTTCATCAGGGCAATATCCTCGGCATAACGATTATAAAAATCGGTTGCACCCGCGGGTCCATATCCATTGTGCCAGACATAGCGGTCATTTTTGTACCATAAGTCCAGATACGAGTCTTGACCTTCCTGTTTACCGCTCCATCCCTCTGTCTGCCAGGCGGAAGCCGCTGCCCCCATAATAAAATTCGGCGGAATTTGTATTGTGTGTTTAGCCATGACATGCTTCTCCTTTTCATTCTATAGATTCCCCAAGGCGATCCTCTACGGGTGTATCTCTACAGTAGCGCATTATTCAGTCGTTCGCTTGTTGGCAATTTTGACGAACGGAAAATAGATGATAATGGCTACCATAATACAAATAATTTGAGTTACGACGGCGCCAATGCTTCCACCTGTAGACAGGTAGGCATTAATAATAGGCGGAGTAGTCCACGGAACCATAACGACAGCTTTACCTGCGAATCCAAGCAACGTCGAGAAGTAGCCAATTGTTCCTGTGATGAGTGGAGTTATAATGAAAGGAATCGCCATCAATGGATTCAGCATAATCGGAAGTCCGAAAATGACAGGCTCATTAATATTAAACAGACCTGGCCCAAGTGAAAGCTTGGTAATTTCCTTCATATCCTCACGCTTGGAAGCAATCATAATACTGATCAAAAGGGCCAGCGTAACTCCTGAACCTCCAACACTCATGTATACATCCCAGAAAGGCATCGTAATAATGTTCGGAATGGGGAGCCCTTGATCATATGCAGTCATGTTGACCGTAATCGCTCCAAGTAGCAGAGGTTCACGGATGGGCTTTACCATTTGGTTTCCGTGAATACCGATCACCCAGAAGGTTTGCGCAACCAGCATGAGTACCAGTATACCTGGCAGCCCTTGGACTATGGTCTCCAGAGGTTGTTGCACCACATTATAGACAGCATCGTACAGGTAGAGCCCCGTAAATTTATGGAAAAAGAATCCAAGCATCGAGAAAACAGTTACCGTAATAATGGAAGGGATGAGTGCGGAGAAAGAAACGGCTACATTGCTGGGAACACTTTCAGGCATTTTAATCTTTAGCTTATCGGACTTGCCCAGTTTGTTGTATAGCTCAACGGATAGGATACTTATGAAAATACCCAAAAACAAGCTTTTGGTGTCTGTGAATTGACGGGCGATGACGTCCGTTACTTTTTGCATTTCTCCGTTAACCATCAGCTCGATTGTTGTTGGTGTCACAGAGATAAAACAGATGAGGGCAAGTAAACCAGGAAAAAGATTTTTCTCCCCATTAATTTTTCCTAGCTCCAGGCCAATCATAAAAATAGCTAGAATGGTGAGGATATTCAAGCTGGCATAGTTAATGCTTGAGAAAATCGGTTTGTACTCTGCCAGGAATGAGAATGGCTTAAAATGGGCCAGACCATTGACTGGGTCCATGACCATATTGGAGATCAGTACAGCAAAAGCACCCACAATAATAACAGGCATTAAGGTGATAAAAGCTGATTTGATTGCTATTATATATTTAAAATTGTTAATTGCATTTGCCACCGAGGTGAGACCATCGATCAGTTTGTCTTTGAAAGCCATGGCTAGCGCCCTCCCTCTACGATTTTAATCCGAGCTGATCAATGCGTTCATACAGGTCTATAAATTCTGAGGCCATATCGTGAATGGTAATGGCATTCATCAAATGATCTTGGGCATGCACCATCATGACGGACATCTCTGTTTTTTCACCGGCTGCTTCCTTACGAATGATTCTGGTTTGAATTTTGTGGGAAGACACCAGTTCTTTTTTAGCTGAGGCCAGTTCTTCTTTGGATTCCCGAAATTTGCCCGCCTTTGCAAGCTCAATCGCTTCCATCGCCGAGCTGCGCGCATTCCCAGCGTATAATATAATTTGGAATACGATCTCTGTATCATCCATGTCCTCCATGTTCACAGCGTGTTCTACTGATTCATCATTATTCATATGTTCTTGACTCCTTTCATTCATTTGCTCGTATCGCCATTATAATTTGGAATCGCTTTCAACATAACGCATATTATTTCCTCTTCTTAACGGAAATCAATCGGTCTTTCTAGTTGATATCTCTATTACTAAACATAAAAAGAGAGAAATCCCTGCCATATAGGCTTCTGATTTCTCCTTTACTTGCATCCTGCTAATTTTCAACTATTTTTATGCAGCACCTCTACGAATTCCGTGTATGTTTTGCAGCGAATAAGCTGCTGGACTAGCTTTTCATGATTTAAAATGTTAAGCAAAATATGATACATACTTTGTAAATCTTCTGATTTGGTGCGCTGTATGCAGAACATGCAAATAAACTGTACGGGCTTGCCATCCCAGTCGATAGCTTTTTGTAATGTACAAATGGCCCAAAACGTGGAATCAGCAAAAGGCTCCAGCGGATGCGGAATCGCGACAAAGTTGCCAAATGAAGTGGGGGAAACAGCTTCACGCTCTATCACAGATTGCAACAATGGACCTTTTACAAGACCTGCTTCTTGTATCTTTTCGGCTATGAATTCAAGTGCCTGCAGTTTGTTATCAAACTTCTGCTGAAGAAAGATCAATTTTTTTCGAATATACTGTACAGCAGGAAGTTTTGACTCTGAGATGGCTTGTTCAATTTTAGTAATATCCGAACTGCCCAAAAATGTATTCACATGGATCATGGGGATAGAAAGCGGTTCTGATATGGGGATCGTGCTAATAATAAAGTCCAATGCATCCAACGGCATTTGCCTCAGCTTATAAAATTCAGTGGTTCCTACGATCTCCAGCCTGGAACCGAAAACCGATTGAAGCTTGTAGTACAGCAGCTTTGCGCTGCCGAGTCCGGAAGCACATACGATCATACATCTTTTGGGTGTGCCCTCCATTTTCTTTCTCTCCATTGCGACTCCGATATGAATGGCTAAATACCCAATTTCATTGTCCTCGATGTGTATATGAAGTCGCTGTTTGATAACTTCCGCAGCAATGATGCCTGCTTCAAAAGCAAGCGGGTAATGGGCTTTGATTTCATCCAGCATGGGATTACGCAAATTCATTCCGTATTGATAGCGATTAATGACTGGTTTGAGATGAAGGCAAAATGCAATCAGTAATTCTTGATCGTTTTGAATGTTCATGCTCAACTGCTGATCGATTCGGTCTAATATTTCGATCGTCAGTTCGTAAATATTTTTATCAATAATTTTTTTAATCTCTACTTCATCCATATGGACCCTGACAACGGTCCTTACACCCAGCAAGTGCACAGCAATGTACGCAATTTCAACAAGTGGAAAGGAGTGTTTCATGTTCTGTTCCAGAGCAGATACGATCTCAGTCGCGATCCTAAACTCTTTTTGCGCTTCGATTTTTTTCATCTCTTGAGGATAATACGATACATACCTCTCTTCACGAATACGCTTACATGCTATAGCGATATGAATGATCAGATTGTTCAGGGCAATGTCTGACAACTGAATATCATGATACTCAATCCGCTCGAGAATCACTTCTCTTATGAATTCCAGCTCTTCGTTAGAGATCAAAGAAGGGTGGGGCATCTGTTGCCCGCCTATTTTATCTGTCCTGTTAAATATATAGTCGGAAATGCAATAACGCAGCTTGGCCTCATTCCCCTTAATTCGAATACCATGATAGGGTCTGTTCTCCAGCGATAGTCCATAAGTTGACAGTAATTTGCGCACTTCTTTGAGGTCATTCTGTAAAGTAGATCGGCTAACATACAGCATCTCAGCTAAATCATCAAGTTTGACGTATGCATGAGTAAGCAGCAGTTTTTTTATTAAAAAACGATGTCTGGCTTCAGAAGAACTCGCTAATAGATGGGGCACATTGTTTTCATAGTCCTTTAATTGCTTCAGCAGATGATGAAATGCTTGTTCGTCCTGAATCTCTAGCTTGTAGCCTGTTCCTTTAAGGGGTTTGACAGCCGCTCCATGCCGTGACAACAGTGCATTCAATTCCTTTACATCTGTTCGTATGGTTCGAGAAGATACCTTCAATGCATTCGCCAAATGTTCACCCTTGATCATCTGTTCAGCAACCAATATACGTAGAATATCAAAAATACGCAAAACGAACCCCCTTCCTGAGCTGTTCTGATGAACAGTATACAATGCTTAGAGCGTAACCAAAAGAAGTACTAATCACAGCGCAAATCACCTATGATCTTGACACCCCAGTATATTCAAAGATATTATAGATACAATAAGTCTTTGATTGAGGTGTAGTTATGAAATTTACCAAAGCAACCAATTATGCTCTGCATACCATGCTTATGCTTGTTACGGATTCGTCGGTGAAGCCTATAGGTGTTCAGCAATTGGCCGAAGCGCAACAAGTCTCACCTACGTATCTTTCAAAAATTTTGACGAGGCTTGTGAAGGCGGGGATGATCGAATCGGTCTCTGGAGCCAATGGAGGCTATCGCTTATCCCGCAATAAAGACGATATTACCTTTTTGGATATCATTCATGCGATTGAAGGGACGAATTCTTTGTTTGAATGTGATTTTGTCCATGGATCAGAATGTCTGATTCAAGCTGTAATGAGGGAAGCGGAGGAGAAAATGGAGAGCCATCTTAAAAATACAAAATTGGTCGATTTAGCCCAACAGCAAGCGCAAATATAAAGGGTAGCGACTTTATAGAGAGAGAAGGTGGTTGCTAGTGATGTGAAGTTTTTTTGTTTTTATTATAGATATAAAGAGTCTTTAATATCTTTGAAAAGGAGCTGAATGTATGTTGTACGATTGCGCTATTATTGGCGGAGGGCCCGCCGGATTGAATGCAGCCCTTGTGCTTGGCAGGGCAAGGAGAAGTGTGGCTTTGATCGATAATAACCGACCCAGAAATGCGGTTACGCATGCGTCGCACGGTTTCATTACGAGAGACGGCGTAACGCCGGCCGAGTTCCGCCGTGTAGCTTATGAGGAAGTACTACGTTATCCGTCTGTCCATCATCTGCCAACCGAGGTTATTTCGGTTACGAAAAAAGAATCCATATTCGAGGTGTTTGATTCTTCAGGCCTTCGTGTTCAAGCGCGAAAATTGATACTGGCGACGGGCGTAAAGGAGGTATTCCCTGAGATCGAAGGTTTTTATACGTTCTACGGGAAAAGTTTGTTTAATTGCCCTTATTGCGATGGCTGGGAGCTACGGGATCAACCGCTTGTCCTCGTCTCTGAGTCGCCAGCTATATATCATACAGCCAAACTGCTCCTGAACTGGAGTAAGGATTTGCTTGTCTGCACGAACGGTCAGGCATTCTTGTCGGACGAGCAAAAAGAACGACTTCAATCTAAAGGAGTCGTGGTCATGGAGCAGCCTGTTGCAGCGTTCATTGGTCACCACGGGCAGCTGGAGTATGCGTCCTTTACGGACGGTACTCAAGTCCCGAGAGTCGGCGGCTTTGTGACCCCCCGATTTGTACAAAGTACACCGTTTGGAGGAGATTTGGGCTGTGAAAGGACAGAGTCGGGCGGGATCCAAACGGATGGAGCGGGGAGAACCTCCATACCTGGTGTATATGCTGCCGGGGATTCTTCGTATTTCATGCCTTCTCAGTTGATTTTTGCTGCGGCCGACGGCAGTCGAACTGCTGCGAGCGTAAATCTGGATTTGACAGAGGAAGATTTCAACGAGTGTTGAGCATTTGAAATGTTCGATGTGAATCGGATGCTGGAAAAGGCCGCCATATAGGCGGCCTTTTTCTATTCACTTGATTATAATTCTGCGTCTATACAAGACCTTCTTTCAATAACCTCTGTATTCACGAGAACCTGAGTATGATGCTCCTGATTGTGATTAAGTCTTTCCATCAGCAAATTTACAGCCGTTCGGGCCAAAATATCCTTTTTCACATGAATGGTTGTGAGTTCCGGGCTAATGACCTTGGCTTCATGAATATTATCAAACCCCATGACAGAAATTTGTTCAGGCACTCGAATGTTCATTTCCTGAAACGTTTTAATAGCACTGATTGCCATATAATCATTCTCACAAAATAGGGCTGAAGGCAGCTCATTCAGTTCATGAATAGCTGTTTTAAATGATTCCTGTGACATTACAAGCATCGGATGCATATCAAAGGTAAGCCCGTGACCTATGGCAAGATTGTGCTCCTCTAAAGCAGCCATGAACCCCTCTTTTCGTTTTGTAAAGTTAAGAATTCTGGTACTGGATTGTACGTATCCTATATTTCTGTGACCGGACTGGATTAAATATTGGCCTGCTTGGTACCCTCCAAGATAGTTATTAATAGATACAAAACTGGCATCAACGTGTTCAAAGCAGGTATCCAAAACTATGATATTGGAATGAATAGATTGTAAGGAATGAATAATCTCGGCAGTTAGATTGGTGCCCAGCAGAAGTATACCTGAAGAAGGCTGGTCCTTTTCCAGAGCAGACAACTCTGCCTCCAGGCTATGGTTATCAAATGATGAAAAAATCAAAGTATTTCCATGTTCTCTCACTTGATTGGTAATATGATGGATCAATTCATTGAAAAATGGAAGTGATTCATATTGCTCGGTCACGATGCCTGTATTTTTGCATGCAACAAAACGAATGACATGGTGATTCTTCGTAAATTCCTTATTTGACTTCATGGTACGTGGTCTATATCCATGCTCGTGGGCAATTCTTAATATATGCTCTTTGGTTTCTTCGCTAACACCGGGTTTGTTATTAAATGCTAAAGAGACGGCTGATTTTGAAACACCGGCAAGCTTCGCAATATCATCTATTTTCAACGTGGAACCTCCCATTGGACTAAACTATATAAATTATATCATGATTATATAATAAAGTTTAGTTTATAAATTAAACTAAACAAACAACAGATAAAATGAGTTGACCTTTTCGGATACATAGTGTTAATATTCAATTGTGAACGCTTTATTTAGTTTATTTTATTCAATATCGTATAAAATTATACATTAGTTTAGTTCTGTTTATGAGTGAAAGGGTGATTTGTTTGAGCTTAAGCATGGCTGAAAATCAAAGAAGTTTTGTGAAAAAGGGCAAGCCTTTCTTTTACTTGGCAGATACCGTCTGGAGCGTATTTACCAACGCCACTATTGAAGAGTGGAGCGATTACCTGGACTATCGAAAAATGCAGGGTTTCAACGTTTTACAGATCAATATGCTCCGACAATGGGATGCCAGCGAATCAGACCTGAATCTACAACCGTTTGCATTACTGGAAAATGGAGATTTCGACTATCACACATTAAGCGTAGCCTATTTTGAGCGGGCGGAAGTCATGATCCAGATGGCTATCGAGCGCGGCTTTATTCCAGCACTGGTTCTGTTGTGGTGTAACTATGTACCGGATACATGGGCTGAAATGTTCCAGAAAGGCAATAAAATGCCGCTGGATTGCGTTGAAAGCTATGTAACTTATGTTGTAAACCGCTATTCTCGATTCGAGCCTGTTTATTTGATCAGCGGAGACACTGATTTTCCTACAGAACGTGCTAATGCGTACTATTTGAAGGCGCTGGAAACGGTACAACAATTAAGCCCGGCAAGCTTGACTACGCTGCATATCCAAGGGAGATTGAGGGAAATTCCTGAAGCTTTTGAGCAACACAAGGGTCTTGGATTTTATATGTATCAATCAGGACATAATTCGGAGTTTCAGCATGTCGCCCATGAGATTGCCCAGCATTTTTATCACAAGCCGGAGATACGTCCCGTCATCAATGGAGAACCTTGCTATGAACAGATCAGTTACAGCCGCAATGTGTATGGAAGATACACTGCACTAGATGCCAGAAAAGCAGCATGGCACAGTCTTCTGGCAGGCGGGGGAGCGGGAATTACCTATGGAGCGCATGGCATTTGGAGTTGGCATAAAAAAGGCAAGAAGTTCGGAATTGTAGAAGGAGAGGGCTTTGATAGTCCCTATGATTGGAGAACAGCACTGCGTTTTGAGGGCGCATGGGATTATTCCTTTATCAAATATTTGTTTGAAATGTACAACCTGATTGGCATAAAGCCGTTGGATATTGTTTTAAACAAGACAGAGGAGATCAGAGGTGCGGGGAACGAGAATACCCTCGTCTTGTATATCCCGGTTAACACGAAAGTGCGGCTAAATATCAACGTGCAGGACTACAAGTTTACAACCATTGATTTAGCGGAGAGACGATTTGCCCAAACGGAGGTGGATGTCCAGGCTGATCAATCCGTCATTGATATGCATGGTTTTGAAAGCGATGTTGTGATCATCGGAACGAAATAAAACAGGAAAAGAATAGGAGTAAGGCAACAGGTGGAGTAGAAAAGTAGATAACGCATCCAAGTAGGAGTGATCATGATGGATTACCAAAAGACAGCCAAAGAAGTGCTTAGATCGGTGGGGGGGAACGACAATGTGAACAGTGTCATTCACTGTGTCACTCGTTTGAGATTCAAACTGAAGGATAATCAATTGCCAGATAAAGAAAAAATCAAACAGATTGACGGTGTTATTACCGTCGTGGAAAGTGGCGGCCAATTCCAGGTGGTGATCGGGAATGAGGTTCCCAAAGTATACGAGGCTCTTTTGGATACGATGGGAGTAAAGCCTGGGGACCAGGCTGCTGAAGACGATCAAAAGAATGAAAAAGGGAGCCTGTTCAGTCGATTTGTCGATGTAATCTCAGGTGTGTTTATGCCTGTTGTTGGCGTGCTCGCCGCTGTCGGGATTTTAAAAGGACTGTTGGCCTTATGCACATCTCTGGGCTGGATGACTGATCAGATGGGTACGTATAAAATTTTATATGCAACAGCAGACGCTATGTTTTATTTCTTTCCGGTTATTCTAGGGTTTTCAGCAGGTAAAAAATTCGGAGGAAACCCGTATCTGTCTGCTGTTTTAGGGGCCGCCTTGGTGTACCCAACCATGACTTCCGCCTTTACGGATAAAACGGCACTGTCGTTTTTGACCATACCTGTCGTTCTGATTAATTATACTTCTTCTGTTATACCTATCATTATTGGGGCGTTCTTGGCAGCTAAGGTTGAAAAATTTATAAGTAAGTATGCACCTGCTTCCATTAAAATGTTCATTGTGCCTTTTCTGACCTTGGTCATTATATCACCGATTGTTTTTCTGGTTGTCGGGCCGATAGCAACTATAATCAGCGATGGGTTAGCCAAAGGCTCCATGTGGATTTACCAGTTAAGTCCGGCTATAGCTGGTCTCATTCTGGCCGGGTTCTGGCAGGGCATTATTATCTTCGGCTTGCATTGGGCGTTCATTCCGATTCTCCTGAATAATGTAGTTACGAACGGGTTTGATCCGATTAACGGTATGCTGTTCTGTACTACGTTCGCGCAAACAGGTGCGGCTTTTGCTATTGCTTTGAAATCACGGGACCCCAAATTAAAACCCATTGCCACTTCTGCCACAATCGCGGGTTTGATGGGGGTTACGGAACCAGCTATTTACGGAGTTACGCTACCTACCAAAAAACCGTTTATTTTAGCCTCGATCGCTGGGGGTATAGGAGGAGCTGTAGCGGGCTTACTCGGCTCAACAGCATATGGATTTGCTTCAGGCGGGATTTTTGGTATACCTTTATTCATTAATCCAAAGGGGATAGATACAGGCTTCATAGGCTTTATCATATCTTTGGTTGTAGCTTTTGTAGTCGGATTTATACTGACCTATCTTTTCGGCTATAAAAATGCAAAACCTTCGCCTGATATTAAAATTGCAAATGAAAGCAAAGAGGAAGAAAAAACGGTATTCAGTCCTTTAAACGGTGAATTGATTCGTTTGACCGCAGTGAAAGATGAGGCTTTCTCCAGTGGTTCGATGGGTCAGGGAGCCGCGATTATCCCCCTAGAAGGAGTAGCTTACGCACCTTTTAACGGAACTGTTGTTACCGTTTTCAAAACAAAACATGCGATTGGACTGATCTCTGAGGATGGAGTTGAACTGCTCATTCACATTGGAATTAATACGGTCAGCTTGAAAGGAAAACATTTCACTTCTTTTGTGTCTGAAGGAGATACGATTCGAAAAGGGGACAAGCTGGTTGAATTTGATCCAAAAGCTATAGTGAATGAAGGATATGATCTCACCACCTCTGTTATTGTAACCAATACTGCGGTGTACACAGATATCTTAGCTGAAGAATCTAAGGATATTCATGTAGGAGATCGCTTATTGAGGATCAGATAGAATCCCAATACAATAATAGAGAGATAACTCATCAAGCTGACGATAACCCTGTGTAAAAATAGGGTTGTCGTCAGCTTTTTTGAATATGGAGACAGATTTTGCAGCATGTACTACAATAACAGGTTACCATACCCCCAACGAGTTCATCATCTGTCGGAAGGAGCGTACATATTTATCCGGCGCCAACAGGTTAACGATCCGTGTACGCCCCTTCTGGCGGATAGATTCGCGATGAGGTACGTTGTTCATCAGTTCCAGTCCTTGCAGTACCGCCTGTAAAATGTCTCCCTGCTGATAAAATTTACCGGTTTCATTGTGATCAATGAATGCTCGTACCCCGTCTGAATCAGAGCTTAACACCGGACAACGACAGGCCATCGCCTCAGCTACCGCATAGCCGAATCCTTCCACCAGCGAAGTCGAGAGCAGATACCCGCCTGAGTCGCCAATCATGGAATAATACAAAGGCATTTTAGCATGAGGTACGCTTTTAAGACGCTCGATAATCGAGGACATACCAAGCTGAGCAAGCATGTCCTCGAATTGTATTTTATCCTCTGGCTGAGACAAGGTGTCATCATAGAACATCCAAATCCGAAGATCGGCACGATTTTTTAGCATCCAGTAAGAGATGTCGACAAAATGCCTCCAATTTTTATTGGGCTCCAATCGCCCAACCCATGCAATGACCGGATTAGCCGGGGGAGTGTTAGGTACATAATTAAATACGTTAGTATCCAGAACATTTGGGAATACAAAACGATTAAGCCATGGACATATGCTGGAAAATAGCTGTACGAGGTGAGTTGTTTCCGGTAGAAGTACCGCATTGGCATGGTTATGAAGATACGGAACGGCATCTGCGACAATCCTTGCTGCTTCTTCGTGAGTGCCAAAGCCCTGTGATTCATAGATTAGTATCCCTTGGTAGCCCAACATTCGCAGTCTGGGGAGCATAGGATAGTCCGAAGAGACAATAATTGCATCGTACCGATGAGATTCCACCAGATTTCGAATTTCTTCTTCAGAGGAAGTCATGAACACCGGAATATCGCCGTGCAGGTTTTGCATCCCTGTACCCTGCCGATAATAGAGAAGATGACATTCAATCCCGTCCTGAATGAGCGCTCTACAGCGTTGACGGTTCAAGGTTTCCACGCCACCGCTCGGTATATAAAAAGTAAATAGAACTTTGATATCAAAAACCTCCTTTGCCAACCACAAGCTCTTATACCAAGTTATTCAACCTACAGGACGGGGTGTGGGTTTCTACGGAAGCCTGGCTCGAATCAGCGCATAATTATGGCTGAGGCGAGAATCTTCCGGGGAGCGCTCTGTTGCTTCTTTCGCAAACTCACATGCTTTGTGCATTAGACCCAACTCGTAGCAAGCGAGGGCTTCAAGATCATATAGTGCACTGCGTTTATCGGCCCAGCGCGCCTGCGGCATGGCAAGATGCTGTTGCAGCGTAGCGATGCACTCGTCCTAACGGGCATGATACATATAACCCGCCCCATGTAGTTCATATTGCGATCTCTTTAAGGAAATTCACGCACAGACTGCTCTAGCAGCGGAAGATATTGATTGCGGGACTTGTGCGGTTCTGGATCATGATACAAGCGGAGCTGGTCTAATCGGATGCTGTGTTCTTCACCTTCCACAATATATTCAATACCTTATGAACCGGGCGTACCCAACGGTAGACGTAATGATAGTAGATGTGGTATTTTATGTTCACATTTTAGACACATTATTTTAAGCTTCTATTTAAGTGATGTTAAGCTGAAGCTATATGTGGGGGATTATCATTAGAATTTAAAAGTGTAGCATGAAGTGCGAGGAGACCGCTCCGCGAAGGCTTTGAGCTTCCGATCGCTGTTGCTGTAGGATTCTTTTTTGATTAGTTAAGATATGTAAAGGTAAGAATCCTACAGCAAAGGCGAACGCTGACGCTTCTCCAGCTTCAAATCCTCCGCTTCGCTGCTACTTGCTTCCCATGCAACATTTTGGGATAGGGAGAATAGGAGAAGGAGAGCGCTGACCCAAGGATTTGGTCTTCCGATCTTTCGCTATGAAATTCTTTTGATATGTGTGTAGTTCGAAATGATTTGTCAATATGATAAAAGAAAGGGTGAAACATGTGCTCAAAGTGCAGCAGGTGAGCAAGTGGTATGAGGGCAACCGGGGCGTACATAAGCTGGATTTTGAAATGCAGCGCGGTGAAATTGTTGGTTTCTTGGGGCCAAATGGTGCGGGTAAAACGACCACGATGCGCATGATTACAGGATATCTTCAGCCAAACGAGGGAGTAATTACGATTGATGGTATCCCGATTCAGGATAAAGGCAGACAGGCTCGTTCCAAAATCGGTTATCTGCCGGAGACGCCCCCTTTGTATGGGGATATGTCTGTAAGATCCTACTTAAAGTTTGTAGCTAGTATTCGGGACGTGCCTGTGAGAGAGCAGAAGCTGCGTATTTCGGAGATGATTTCCCGGCTGGGCCTGAATGGACGTGAAAAACAATTGGTCCGTAGCTTGTCCAAAGGGTACAAACAGCGTCTGGGGCTGGCAGGTGCAATTATTCATAATCCGGATTTATTAGTGTTGGATGAACCGACCTCGGGTTTAGACCCCAATCAGATTTTAGAGATTCGTCAGCTCATTCAGGAGATTGGTGAAAATCATACAGTATTGCTCAGCACGCATATTTTGCCCGAGGTGGATGCTTTGTGCAATCGGGTGCTGATCATTCACGAAGGGAAACTGGTCATGGACGGGCGTCCTGACGCGCTCGGCGGTTCGATGGAAGACGGATTCAAGGTGAAACTGGAGGTCAAAGGCAAGCGTGAGCAGGTAATGGATGTTATACGAGCTTGGGGAAAAGTACAAGTTGAATCTTTGGCGCATACTCTGCCATCAGTGAATACGAAGCTGACTGCCACAGAGCAGGATTTGACCGATTTGTTGCTTACAGGAGCTTCCGATGAGGATTTTCGCGAAGAGCTGTTTTTTGTGCTGTCGGATGCGAAGCTTCCGATTTTGGAAATGAAAAAAGAAAACCTAAGCTTGGAAAATATCTTCCAGCAGTTAACGACTCGCGAGACGGAAGAAGGTCAGGGCGGCGATCCAGCGGTTCATGATCTACATACCTCTAAGAATGAAGCAACGGTCATCACGGCGGATCATGGAGAAGCCTCGGCCAGCGATAACAAGGTTGAAGAAGACAAGGATACAGGAGGTAATCGGTCATGAGGCGTTTGTTCGCAGTCTGTCAAAAGGAGCTGCAAGCCTATCTATGGACCCCAACGACGTATTTTGCGCTTGCGGTGTACATGCTGCTGACGGGGTTACTATTTTACACGAACTTTGTGATGTATCAGCCTAGTATTTTGGACTATCGGCTGGTACTCGGTGATACATTGTCCATGCTGGTGTTTGTTGTCCCATTACTCACGATGCGGCTGGTTGCAGAGGAATTCAGGCAGGGTACGGATGAGCTGCTGCTTACCTCACCTGTGAGTGTAACGGAAATTATGATGGGTAAATTTTTGGCATCGCTAGGCATGTTGCTCATACTGGTACTGTGCAGCCTGGCGTATCCGGTCGTGATGTCCTTTTATGGGACGCTGGATTGGACGCTGGTATTTACATCCGTGATCGGCCTGTTTATGCTTGGCGCAGCCATGATGGCAATCGGCTTGTTCGCATCAACGCTTTCACAGCATCAGATGATGTCAGCGGTCGTCAGTTTTATTCTTCTACTCGTGTTCTGGATGCTGGATTCGTTTGGTGGACAAACGGGCGCATCTGCGGCGCTGCAGCAGTGGCTGGAACCTTTTTCACTAACTGCACGGTTTGATAGTTTCACCAAAGGATTGCTGAATGGAGCCGATGTATTGTACTACGTGACGGTGGCTGCGCTCTTTTTGCTTTTTAGCATCCAAGTGGTTGAACGGAAACGGTGGAGGTAATGAATATGAAAAAATGGCTGGGTCATACCAATAGTATGGTACTATCAATTGCTGCTGTAGGTATTTTTATTCTATTGACGTTATTTCTGCGCTCGCTGGGAGGCTTTCAACTGGATCTGACGGCAGGCAAGCAGTATACGCTGTCTGATCAGACGTTGACGACCATTCAGGGTGTAAAGGAAGACGTACGATTAATTGCCTTTACCGTATCTACTTCGCAGAATCAGAAGCTGAACCGGGATGTTACGGATATGCTGAATGAATATGCCAAGCGTAACAAGAAGCTCAAAGTCGAGCAATACGATTTGAATCAGGAACCGATACTGGCTAAGCAGTATAGTGTTACTGCAGCCTCCATTGTGCTGGTGCAGGGAGAGAAAAAGCGGGTTATAGATATTGGAAGCCTATTTACGCAAGCCCAGGGGAGTGGTGAAGGGGCATACCAATTTACAGGGGAAGAAAAGCTGACTAGTGGACTGCTGGCATTGTCATCTACCCGTCAAGGAAAAGTGGTTTTTCTGACAGGGCATGAGGAAATTCCTTTGTCCCAAATGACCGAATTAAGCAGCTCATTGGCGCAAGATAATGTGAAAACAGAGGAAGTTCAGCTTAATCAAGCGGGTAGTGTGCCCAAAGATGCGTCTGTACTGGCTATTGTTGGACCAGAGCGGGATATTAGCGCGACGGAATTGAAAAGTATTCGTACGTATCTGAATGATGGTGGAAAGCTTTTTATGGCGTTAGGATTTCACCCGAACATGGGGTCCAACTGGAAAAATCTTGACGCATTAGCGGCTGATTATGGAGTGAAAGATACTCATGCTATCGTGGTGGATCAGGAACAGACGAATACGCTGGGCCCTCTATGGACGGTTCCTACCTTTGGCAGTCATGCGATTACTGATAAACTGGCGGCCTCTAATCTATATCCTGTTCTTTCGCTGTCTATTGCTTTGCAGGCAGGAGAGCAGAAGGATTGGAAGACGACGCTATTGATGAAAACTTCTGCAGCAAGCTATGGCGAAACGAATATCCAGGGACTGCTGAACAATGAAACGCAGAAGGATGACAAGGACCCACAGGGTCCGCTTGATCTCGGTTACGCGGTAGAAGGGAAAGACGGCAAGCCCAAAGCGGTTATTCTCGGAACGTCAGCCCTTCTAAGCGACACGGAGATCAGCACAGGAGGGAATCGAGACTTTGTGCTGAATAGCTTGAATTATGTGCAGGAACACTCTGATGGACTCACTATTCGTCCTCGTCAGGAGCAGGATTTTAAGGTAGCTTATTTAACTGCTGCACAAGCGAAAACGGTATTGGCCATATCTGTCGTCGGATTGCCGCTGCTGTTCGCGGTGATCGGAATCTTATTATGGTGGAGGCGAAAAAGTGCATGAGAAAATGGATACCCACAGTGCTGCTGCTAGTTGTATTGGGAGCGGGTATAATCTATGCCAAGAGCCAAAACTTCTTTCGTGAACAAGCCCCGGCGGCTCGCCAGCTCGTTCAGCTTACGCAAGGAGATATTACGTCTTTTGCGATCACTGGAAAGGACGGCAAGTCAGTGGAACTTAATCAACGTGATGGCAAATGGAGCATGAGTAAGCCACGATCTTACCCGTTAAATCAATATACAATAGACAATTGGCTAGCTGCGATTCAAAATGTAAAGATGGGTGGTGTCGTGGAATCATCCCCCACAGACGTAGCCAAATATGGAATTAGCGCTACCAATGACCAGATTGAGATTAAGACCAAGAAGGGTGATGTTCGTACCTTTGCCTTCGGTGAAACGCTGCCTTCCGGAGATGCTGTCTATGTACTATCAGACCAAAAAGAGATAGCTTCCGTACCTATAGATACGCTTTCGGGTTTGCTGCTGGGTGCTGATGATTTTACAGATACAACGCCGTTTGATTGGGATGATACCAAGCTGAGCGGAATAGAGTGGGAAGGCCAGAATGCCTCATGGATGCTCCGATCCTCCGGTAGCAGTGGAACTGGAGATAGTGCTTCCGCATCTTGGACGCTAAACGGCAAGTCAGTAGCCGGTGATACGGCAACTTCCCTTTCACAGCAAATCAAAAACCTGGCTAGCAGTCAGGCCTTGCGCAAAGCCTCCGAGCTGAACAAGCCTGTTCACCGCTTTACGCTGAGCATATCGCTGAGCAAGGAAGATTCCCAGCTGGTCTATCAGGGCTGGACACTTAACGATGATCCAGATACCGTGTGGGTTGTACCGCCACAAAGCAACTGGGCTTATGGCCTGTCCGCATCTGATGTGAACCGTGCTGAACAGAGTGGTCATGACCAGGCTAAGGCTAGCCAATAATCATTACATTTATAATAGCTGAACAAAGAGGCTCCAACGGCGAATAATCGTCGTGTGGAGCTTCTTTGTGTTCGTTATTCATCAGGCTTGCTGCTTTTGGAAGAAGGGCTGTTATTGTCGTTTAAATCTTGGATGACCTGAATCAGCTCATGAAGTGAGAGATCCAGCTTATCCAACTTTTCCTCCATCGTGTGCAGGATGTGCCGCAATAAAATAAAACAAAGTCCAGCCGGAAAGCCTACGTTGGTAACCAGAGAAAGAGCATCATCCATCTGCAATGTATTTCCCTCCTTTTTAGCCATATATAAAGGAAGGTAAATTAAAAGAACCATATACAACTGATTGTAAAAATAGTATAATAAATAAGAACAAGCGTTCTGTTTTGGTTGTAAAATAGAATTGCAAATTACCCTATAATATGAGGATTTAGAAAAAGTCAAATCCAAAGAGAAAGGGTGATTTATATTGGAAAAATCTCATCTAACATTGGTCGAACAATACCGAAAGAAGTTGTACCGCATTGCTTGGAGAATCCAGTATCGTGCTCGGGTACAAACCAATCATGAATTTGTAATGGAAAAGAACGAAACTGTCATCGCTCCATCTTTTACAGAATCTGCAAACTCTAATATGTACACACTACAACTTATCAACTCTCTATCTTCTGAGATCGGAAAAATGATCATCTTTGACCTTTACATACTAGACAAAACCGAAGCACAGATTGCAAAAGAGTTAAAGCTATCCCAACAGGCGGTGAATAAATGGAAAAAGAAAATGCTCAAAGAGTTATTTCGGATGCTGAGTTCGTCCAATGGCTCAAATTAGCACAAAGTGGGGATCAGGAGGCCATGAGCAGGATACTTTATTTGTTCGAGGAAGACATTCAGAGGACGAGTCGGTATATACGTATGTCCCGTGAAGATGCTGTTCAAAGTATCGTGGTTGATTTTATTGAAGAACTACGTCAAGAGCTGAAGACAGAGATATAGAAAAGTGGACAATGGATGTAGTCTTGTCTATCCTTATCGGTAGGTTTAACTTATGTGACGGAGGGCTTATATGTTCTATGAGTGATAGCAGGGCTTTATTCGAAAAAAATATGAAGTTGTATCCAGTTAACAGTATTCGCTCCAATGTTATCATTCTTGTTTTATTGCTGTTAGATCTGTTTTTGACTATTCCCTTAATAGGAAATCCCTACATTGCAGTTTATGTTTATGTGCTGATGCCACCGATTGTTCTGATTAATATTTGGGCGCTTGTACTGGTCATAATGCCACGCAAATTGCAGTTGAATTATGTTTTATTCCGTGGTGTATTTGGTTTGGTATGCTCTATTGGCTTCATGATTATGACACAAAAGTTTGCTTATGGTATGTTGGGTCTGGGTACTCCATGGTATTTTATAAGTTCTTTTGCCGCTTATGGAATCGCCTTGTACTGCTATATCAAATATCATCTGGCGAAATTCAAAAATCCTTCAAATTATAAGAAAGAACCAAAAGTGAAGAAAAGACACAAGCGAGAAGCTGTAGTAACAATGACCACATTTACCGGGGCTGGTTATTTGATAGCCAATCTTTCCCTCGGATTTGCTACACAACAATTCGTTGCTACAGTATTGATGTGTGTATACTCCATGCTTGCATTTGTTCTTTTTCATTTTATTATGGAGCTGCACCGCTATTATTGGCTTCATAAACTGAGGAAGCAGACAACGGATTGAACACAATACATGGATTACACTGTAATTTCTCTATAAAAGATGTTTGGAATAATAAATAAGCCTGCGAACGCCTACACTATGATAGGTGTTTGCAGGCTTTTTAGGTTGTAGATTTATTTAGTCAACATACTTGTTGCCGTCAGCGTCAATATAAATGGATTGAACTGCTGTACGGCGGTAAGGATATCCTGCTGCTGTGGTGCCGTTAATTTCATAGGTTACGGAATAGATGCCTGGCTTGTCCGCTTTGGAAAGCTCAATTTGCCCAGTAGGAGTAACGGTTTTTTGCTGCAATGTCAGACCTTTGGACGCTGTAGTCATTCCTTGTTGCGGATCACCATAGTATTGAACTTGGTAAGTGACTTGTGTAACGCTGGTTGGGGAATCCTGGGACTTCAGATTTAGTCTCGGGCCCACTGCATTTAGATTGTATTTGAGCTCAGGGACCTGAGCGGCATGATAGCGTGCAATCAGGAGATATGCACCATGATCAGGAATTACGGCGTTCAACTTATAGATGCCTGGTTGGGGATTGGTAACTACTGCACTATGATGCCAGGCACCAGCAAAGATTTCTTCATCACGACCTGCTTTCACATTAAGCAATTCGCTAGTACCGTCAGGTTTGGTCAGCTCAAGCTGACTTACACGTTTATCGCTGATCCAGTCCAGATCAATGGATTGGACACCATTTTCAACCGTGAGGGTTTCGGAGGCTTTTCCATTATAATCGCCGCCTCGAATAAAATATGAATTATCGATCTCGTTATAGGTGGATTGTACAGCAGAAGCAGTCAGGGAAGACGCTGCTGAAAATGCCTCAGTTTCCTTATTCAATGCTGGAGTGTTCGCTTGGAGGTAAGGTAGGATCAGGGAGAAGACGTAAGAACCGGTACGAACCTTGGCATGATCCCAGGAACCGATTTTAACTACACGTCCGCCGGGAAGCTTAGCATTGTCGACTGTGACCACTCCATCATTTTTGCCGAAGGATGAGAGATACATTCCACCCAGTATGTAGGAAGCAGTGCCGCCAGACCAGTTATCACCAGCAAACGTGAAGAATGGAATTGTAGTCGCGTTACTGAGTGCATCCGTTTTGGTTCGGAAATACTTCATATAAGATGTTTGTAATGTAGAGGTGCCGGGATTTTGTGAGCCGACGATATCTGCCAGCCATCCGGCCCAGCTGCTGTAGGCGAGATCTGCAAGTTGTGAACCATGATGGGGACTGCTGAGGGTGATGACACGTTGTACATAAGGAGCTGCTCCGTTATACACGAGAGCGGTTTGAGTATCCACTCCACCTTTACTGTGGGCGATGATGATGAGTTTTTTTCCGAAATGATTACTAATGACTTTGATTTTGTCGGCTAGAAGCTTGCCATTGTCCCACATATCCTGGGATGTGCCATTCGCATCGTACAAATTAATGGTGGCCGTCTGGTACCCAGCGTCACGTGCTTGCTGAAGCATATCATTATTATTCTTGGTCCACACTTCGGCGCTACTGTTCAAACCATGTACAAACAATAGTGCGGGTTTGGTAGGATCAACGCGATTAGGTGGTGGGCCTTCTGTCCAGCTTCCGGCGGGAGCTTTCGGTGCTTCAGGTGTAGTGGAGCCTGCAAAAGCACCGGCGGGGATAAGAGTGACGGATAACAAAAAAATGAGCATCAAAACGGTGAGCTTCTTCAAACTGTAAATCCTCCTTTTTGTAAAATTAAGTATTTCAAACTTATTATACATGCCATCTTGTGGTAAATCATCAATTCTATTTCATATTTACATTAAAATTTTATTTTTTCAGTCATTTTTTAGTCAGGATATCCCTAAGATTGATGGCGCATGCTAATCTCGTCACACATTTTATATGTATGGAGGATGAGTTCATGCCAGGAACTAAAAAAGTCATCAGTTTTACGATTTCAGCTGCTTTACTTGCCAGCATGGCTGCTTTAACCGGGTGTGGAAATGCTGATCATAACGTTCGTACGAACAGTACACGCTATAACGCGCAAAGCACACAGCATATGGATGGTGTGAATCGTTATGGTTTAGATGGTGTAAACCGTATGGATGGTGTGAATCGTTATGGGGTTAAATCCAACGGTATGGATGGGATGTCATTGAATGAAAATGGTAACAGAACCGGACATCCAATCCGTAATCTGCAAGTCGATCGCAACTTGTCCAAACGTATATCCGAGATGCCGGATGTAAAGTCTGCGACAGTATTGGTTGGTGAACGACATGCCTATGTAGCCGTTTCCTTGAAAGACCAAGCTAACGGAACGGGTGTTGGTGCTCCAAGCATTGACGGTACTCCGAGTGCTAATAATACAGGGCGTAACGGGAATGTACCGAGTGTGAATGGTGTTAATGGTACTAGAGGAAACCGTACTACGGGTACTACAACGCCTGGAATGACAGACAATGGTGTTACCGGGATTGGAACACCTGCACGTCGTGATGACGGTTTGTACGGAACAATGGGTACAGGCTCGTACGGTATGTTGCGTGGCTTGACGGACAACAACAATCGCACAGATAACGGCAACAACACCATCGAGGGAGCAAGAACTGCATATGAACCAACTGATGCAGTCAAGAGCCGTATTGCTAACAAGATTAAGCAATTTGCACCTTCCATTGAACAGGTGCATGTATCGGCTAACCCGGACTTTGTTAGACAAACCTCTGACTTTACACGCAGTGTACAAAATGGTCATCCGATCAGAGGCTTGAGCAATGAAATGGTGGATGTGATTGAACGTGTATTCCCGACTTCGGCGGCTGATACAAACCGTCCAATGGAAAATACAACACCAACACGTCCACAAAATAATACGCCCGCACCGATGAATCATCGCTAATTCAAACCCTTAATTGTGAATATCCCAAAAAGAGCTATCCCATCTCGGCGAGTTACGCTGATGGAATAGCTCTTTCTTTTGCGGGGATTATATAACTATAACGATTTGCGCACTCCTTTAATCCATACACCTTGCAGATTTAAGTCGGCATTCAGCAACAAGACGTCTGCTTGTTTACCTGCTTCAAGTGAGCCTGTTCGATCAGCTATGTTCAGGGATCGAGCCGGATTCAGGCTGGCCATTTGTGATGCCTCGGGGATACTCAAGCCTACATGTTGAACTAGATAACGGAAGCCCTCAATCATCGTTAGTGTGCTTCCTGCCAAAGTGACCCCATCCTCCAGTCGTGCGACACCATCCTGTACAATCACTGGCAAATCGCCGAGTGTATAATGACCGTCTTCCAGCCCGGTGGCTGACATGGCATCGGTGATGAGGATGAGATTATGGTCCTGCTTTAACTTGGCAAGCAGGGAAATAGCAGCAGGATGCACATGAATGCCATCTGCGATGATTTCTGCTTCAATGCGTGGATCAGCGAGTACGGCTCCCGCAGCTCCTGGCTTGCGGTGATGCAGCGGAGTCATGGCATTAAAAGTGTGCACGGCATGGTTCAGGCCCGCCGATGCTGCCTGTTCAACCTCTTCATACGTAGCATCCGTATGACCGAGCGCCGCGGTAATGCCATGGCTACGCAGCCATGCGATGAGTTCAAGGGCGCCTTTTTGTTCAGGCGCAAGTGTGACCTGGCGAACAAGGCCCGGATAGCGCTGCTCCCATTCTGCCATCCAAGCGAGGTTCGGAGGCACGATATGTTCCGGGTTTTGTGCTCCTGCCCAGTTCGGACTAATGAAAGGTCCTTCCAGATGCACCCCCTCCAACTGAGCATGGGGCATGGGATATGCCATGTATGTGTGAACTTCTTTTAATACCCGGTCAATTCGTTCCTTGGGCGCGGTCATAGTAGTAGCCAGCATAGCCGTCGTTCCTTGCGAACTGTGAAAAGAGGTGATTGCATCCAGCACCCTCGGATCAGAGTCCATAAAGTCCTCACCGTTACCGCCGTGAACATGAATATCAATAAAGCCTGGCAGCAGGTACCCCTCCTCCTGACGAACAACATTCGCCGCTTGTGTGGCAACTTCTTCAGGATTGCCTAAGACCAATGAGGTCCAGTCCACGGGCATATCCTCCTCTGAACCAGCGTATACAATGGATTGCCCCTCAATGATGACAACTCCGTTGGGAATGATGTCATTCCCAACGACGACTTGGCCATACAATAGCTGGGGTATGTTACCGTTCATTTCATCTGACTTCATTTGAGCCATCCTCCTGCTTCCTGATCCAGTAAAATAAGCACGTTGGGGTGGCATTGCAGCAGGGAAGCCGGACACTCCGTTGTGACGGGTCCAGTTAAAGCCTGCCTTATAATGTCGGCCTTCTCTGCGCCAAAGGCCACCAGCATAATTTGCTTCGCCTTAAGAATGGTGCCAACCCCCATCGTCACTGCTTGTCTGGGCACTGCATTGATATCGCCAAAAAATCGGGCGTTCGCTGAGCGCGTTCTTTCTTTCAAATCTACAACATGTGTGGCTCCGGTCAAGCTGTGACCGGGTTCGTTAAAGCCGATATGGCCGTTATGACCAATGCCAAGCAATTGGAGATCCACAGGTCCATGATCCAGAATGGCCTGCTCGTGCGCTGCACATTCTGCTGTGAGATTTAGGGCATTCCCGTTAGGGACGCGTGTATGAGGTATGGGAATGTCGATATGCTGAAACAAGTGCTCATTCATAAAGCTTCGGTAGCTCTGCGGATGTTCTGGGGAGAGACCAACATATTCATCAAGATTCACGGAGTAGGCGCGAGCAAAGCTCACCTGTCCCTTGCAGTACATATCCGCAAGATGTCGGTAAATGCCAATCGGCGTACTACCGGTGGCCAAGCCCAGCATAGCTTGTGGTTTGGACAGCAGCAAGCTGGCGATCACAGTGGCAGCAGTAGCGTTCAGGTTTTCACGGCTGTTCAAAATGCGAATGTTCATCTTTAGTGCCCCCCTGGTTGTTTTTTAAGCTTACTCACTTGTTGATATGAACCTTCCAATCTCGGAATATATTTGTCAAAATTCGCGCTCACCATACCTGTAAACAGGATATCTATAATATGAAGCTGGGCGATGCGGGAGGCCATGTCTCCACGTCGCATTCCTTCCTCCAATGAGGAGGAAAATAGCGCAATATCCGCAAGGCCTGCCAGCGTATTGTTTCCGAAGGAGGTCAGGGATAATGTTTTGGCACCCTGTTCCTTTGCACAGCGTAGAGCCGCAATGGTCTCCTGGGTTTCTCCTGAATAAGAGACGGCAAAGGCCACATCCTCCACTCCGAGCGAGGAGGCAGAGGTAATCTGCATGTGAGAATCTGCGAAGGCGGTGCTATTCTTGCCAATACGGATCAGCTTCTGGTAAAAATCCTGTGCCACAATCGAGGATGTCGCCATCCCATAGAGATCAATACGGCTTGTGGCTGACAGCCATGCAATGGCCTGCTCCAGCTTGCCCAAATCCAGCAACCGGGTCGTGTCTGCAATGGAGGCCGTATGGTTTGCCTGAATAGCCTGCACGATACGGGAAAGTGAATTTCCAGCCACAATGTCCTGATAGGATTCTTCACCTGTAAGGTTGGAATGGGACAACTCGGCGGCCAGCTTCATTTTGAAATCGGGATACCCTTTAAAATGTAGTGATTTGCAAAACCGTGTAACGGTTGCGGCACTCACACCGCAACGCTCTGACAGTTCCCGAATACCCAGATGCAGCACATCCTCCGGGGCTTGCAGGATAGATTCCGCCAGCTTACGCTCTTGTACAGGCAACTGCTCCAGTCGATGGGATAATGTATGAAGAATGGGGGACATGAGCTGTGCTCCTTTAGCTATATAATGCTTTTGTGAAAAAAAGTATCATTTAATTAAATGAAATTAAGAAAAATATTTTCGTGTATATTGTAAAATAATTACGCACTTCATACAAGAGGGGAGAGGCTGATCACTTTCAAGTGTAGCTTCTATAAATGAATAATAAATGCAGAAAAATTTGTAGAAGTTATCATACATTAATTTACATTTTGCGACTTTTACTTACAAAACAACCTATTGACTTGTCTCTTCAATGGAGGAGTATAATTGAATATAGTTCCAATCAAGGAATTTTACTAGGAGCTTTTCAAAGGGTATCGTTGGACGGAAGAGTAGGATCTCATTCACAAGGAGGAGTTTGCTATGCAAAGCCAAGTGATTGAAATGATCAGCGCGGTCAAGGAAGATCCTGAATTGGTCGCTAAGCTGAATGGACATTCGGACATTATTCATGATGCGGGACTGGATTCATTGCAGTTGGTTCATTTCATGCTGCAAGTGGAGGATGCATTTGATGTGGAGATTGATTTTGATTCCTTTGAGTTGGAACATCTCCGTTCAGTAGATGCGTTTTGCAGTTACATTCAAGGAATTAGCGATGCGGAGCAAGTGTCGCACCCGGAAGGTATGGAGACAGTCTGAACGCAGGGTAGACTTTGCCTGAAAATCCATTAAACGAGGTGTTTGCATGCAGCCCAAAAGCAATGTGCTGATTGATGAGAAGGCTTTCAAGCTCATCAAGCGTAACCTGAAAAACGCTTCCGTGTCTTATCGTAACGCAACACAGGATCCGGCTTTCAAAACGGACATGCCCCAGACGATCGGTATTAAGCTGACTAACCGTTGCAACTTAAGATGTACACACTGCTTTGAATGGAACGAGGAAGGCTATCATCACCAAATGGATAAAGAAGAACAGAATATGGATCTTGCCCCGGATATGCTTCGGCAGATTTTGAGCGAAACGAAGGAAGTGAAGTCCAGACTGTACATGTGGGGTGGCGAACCGATGTTTCACCGGCGCTTTGATGAAATTTTGGACGTGCTGGCGGAAGATCGGCGTGAAATGACCTTTTGTACAAATGGACTACTCATTGATAAATATTTGGACCGGATTTTGGATTTGTCCGAAAATCTGGAGTTGTTAATAGCGATTGAGGGTTTTGAAAAAGAACACGATTTAATACGCGGTAAAGGCACCTTTCAAAAAACAATGCGGCAGATGGATAAGCTGATTGAACTTCGCGATCAGGGATTGTACAAGGGACGGGTAACTGTCCATGCGGTCATTAACGATAACATGATCGGACGGATGTACGAATTTCTGCAAATGCTGGAGGACAAGAGGCTGGATCTGGTGCTGCTAACGTTCCCCTGGTACATTTCCAAAGAAACCTCCTTTAAAATGGATGAATATTTTACACGTAATTTCTCCTGGCTCCGACAACTTGAAGAAAAAAATATTAGTAGCTGGCATGCTTTCAAATATAAAATCAACCCGGCTAATATCGACCCTCTGATGCAGGAATTACAGCGGATCAATGAGCGGGTATGGAACATTCGCGTGCGTTATCAGCCCGGCTTGGATTATGAGGAAATTGATAAATTTATACATGGCGAGGAAATGGTCAGCCGTTGTTCCAATCATTGTTTGGCGCTCACCTCCAGAACAGATATTTTACCAGACGGAAAGGTTATGCCTTGCAAATTTTTCAGTGAGTTCACGATTGGAAGTTTGCGTGAGCACAGTCTGAAGGAAATATGGAATTCGGATGCGTATGAAAAAACCCGTCAAAAGATTAATCATGAAGGATTGACGCCGGTGTGCTCCAAATGCAGTGTGCTGTATCTGCATGGGGCAGGCTCTCTGAAATACATTTAGTTTCCTATGGAATATTGTTTGCTACTAGATGGAAGAGAGAGGGATGATGACAAGACGTGACGACTAAAACGATTAACCTTGTGGAAGCACTTGCTCATGAACGGGATCATGGGGTCCTGATTTGGCTGTTTAATATCGGCGCAGAGCAAGTGTGGCATCCATCCCCCCGGAAGGGGGGCATGGTAGACCGGGATGAACAGCAGGTCGTAAACCGGATGGAGGAAATGAATCTCCTGCTATGCCGAAGTCAGGATGTCATTGTACTCCGTGAACAGCCGGATGAGGCATTTCTGGACATGCTTCAGCGGTTAGGTTTCAGCCTGCCGCGTATTGAGGTGCCAGAGCCTTCTGATCCGCTAACGCCGATTTCAGAGTTAGTACTGGCGGATGACGCACTTTTGGCACGACTACGTGCGGTTGCGGATGCAGGCCATAGCAGCGGCGGAGCCAAAGCGTGGCTCGTACCCTATGCGGTCACACCGCAGGAGGAAGCGATTGCGGAGCGTTGTGGGCTGGAGTTGATCGGTGCTCCATCTGCGGTATGCGCCCAGGTGAATGATAAAATATTTAGCCGTCTGACCGCACAAAAGCTTGGTTTTGCTGTCAGCGAAGGCGCTGTATGTGCAGACGAAGCGGCAATTCGCAGAGAATGTGAGAGACTGGCTGGCTTATCGGACGAGCCTGTGAAGCTGATTATCAAGCAGCCACACGGGGCCTCGGGACAAGGCATGTATATGCTGGACGAGCTGTCCAAGCTGGACACGCTGCTGAGTGTGATGAGACGCTTTGGCGGCTCGTCATCGTCTTCTGGCGGCTGGCTAGTGGAGCGCTGGCACAATAAGCAAATGGATCTAAACTACCAGCTCTGCATTGACGAGGGCGGTGGGGTGACGATGTTTTCGCTAAAAAGGCAAAACGTAGACGGTACAGTATATATCGGCTCCCAGGTTCCCGCTGATATTGGCGAGACGCTGGAGGAAGAAGTGAGACGATGTGCTTATCAGTTGGGAACGTATCTCTATTCCATCGGGTATACGGGAATGGCTTCCATTGACGGTTTTGTTGACGAAGATGGTTTGCTGATTCCGGTGATCGAGATTAATGGCAGATTTACCCTGTCTACTTACATCTCGTTCCTGTCCTCTGTCTTGGGAGAACGGCATAAGACCTTGTCCCGTTATTACCGCAACGTGACCGCTACACCTCTCACCTACAGCCGTTTGTGCGGGTTGCTGGCGGAGGAAGGCTTGCTCTATACACCCGAACGGCCTGAAGGGGTATTTGTTTATACGGGGGTACCTTGTCTGGCATTCCTGTAAAGCGGGGCTATGTGAACCGGATTTTCACACTTATTTTGGCAGACAGTTGGCAGGAAGCGGATGCTTATGCGCACAAATTGGAAGGTATCATTGCTGGATTAGGATGCTCATAAATAGGAGGGAATCGAGAATGAAAACAGACGTATACCATGTAGTACCTTTGCTGGAAAAGGTTTTGAAGCTGGCTCCCGGCGAGTTGGAACAGTTGACTCCGGATCAGGACCTGCGAACCTTGGGCCTGAATTCCTTATCCGCTGTTGAATTAATTGTAGAATTGGAAAATGAGCTTGATATTACGATGGAGGATGACGATTTGGTGCTGGAGCATCTATCTACACTGCAAGGCATTGAGCGTCTGCTGAACAAATATGCATAAGGGCGCTGAACAGACAAGACCTATGCTGCAGTCCGATATGGTGACCCGTCATAATTCCATTGTTGATCATAGTGCAGAGGAAATCGCAAATGCTCTCCCAGGAAAGCATTGTGTATATTCTTCCCTGCGTACTTCATTACAGAGGTATGGGGTGAACATGGCCGAAGCCGAGCTGTTCATGCTGTGTGGGAGTATGTGCGCGGAGTATGGTGGAGATTTGAAGCGCTTCGGACCGGAGAAATATCCGGAGCAGCTTCAAGAAATGGCCGCCAGTGGCGGACCGGTTATTCGAGTAGAACCGTGGGTCGAAGGAGTCAGCAATGAAACCGATCTGTTGCGGGTGCTCACATCTGGTTATGGTACGATGCTGCACACATCGAGCACCGCTTTAACCTATCACGATGTATATGTGAAAAATTACCCAAGGGGTCATGTGATTGAGTTGTACGGACTGGACTTGCAAGAACGGATGGCACAGGTGAATGATAGCTTCCTGCTCGATTCCTCGGGACATGCGATGACTTATGTGGGCTCAGCCCGGCTCGACGACCTCATGCAGGGCATTATTGAGTATGCATGGCTGGTGGAGCAGCCTGTCCCGCTTTCGCCAAGGGAGATGCATGCTGCGTGTGCTTACCATATTCGTCAGTATGTGACGGGTGAAAAAGTTACAACAGACCAGCATGTCAAGCGGGGAGATGCGGGTTACCGGGCATTTGTCGGTGACTTCCATCTGTTAGAAGACATGGAGGATCAGGAGTTTCGGACGTTCTGCCATGAAATTTATTACAATCTGCGCTTGGGCAGCGCTCTTCATTTGGCGGATTATACAGCTGATTATTGCCTGCTGCATCAAGCTACGCTGGGGCCGCAAGCACAGCATATCATTGAATTGGCACAGGCGTTGTACGCGGATTGGCACAAGCTTAATCTGCATATTTACAAAACAGGACTCCAATTGCGCAAGCATCGGATGCCTGAGATTACAGAACGGGCTCTGCATTTGATTGAAAGACAGCGTCATATGCTGGAAGAACTGATGATTTTGACAGAGCAAGCAGCCGAGTAGTCAAAAGCCTTCAGTTGTATCAGACGCGTTCATCCAGGTATCACGCATAGAGGAAAGAGGAGGGGAATTCATTGCCGTCCATTACATTAAACCAATTGTCGAAAACGTTTACGTACTACAAAAAGGAGCCGGGCGTGCGCAAATCGCTACAAAATTTGTTTAAGCGTGAACAGCTGACCAAGAAGGCTGTACAGGATGTTAGCTTTAGCATTGAGGAAGGAGAAATTGTCGGATTTCTTGGTCCCAACGGGGCGGGCAAAACAACAACGCTCAAAATGCTGTCCGGCATTCTCCATCCCACGGACGGGGAGGCATCGGTACTCGGCTTTACTCCCTGGAAGCGACAAAAAGAGTTTAAACGTCAGTTTTCCATCGTGATGGGACAGAAAAACCAGCTTTGGTGGGATTTGCCTGCAAGCGAGTCGTTCGAGCTGAACAAGCTTATCTACGAAATTGATGATAATCGTTATAAAGAGGCGCTGGATGAACTGGTCACTTTGCTTGGGGTGGAGGAGCAGCTTCATGTGCAGGTTCGGCGGCTATCGCTCGGCGAGCGTATGAAAATGGAACTGATCGCCGCGCTGCTGCATCGTCCACGGGTCATTTTACTGGATGAGCCGACCATCGGACTGGACCTTGTTTCTCAGCGGCGAATTCGAGAGTTTTTCAAAGCCTATAACCGCACCCACCGGACGACCATTTTGCTGACAAGCCACTACATGAAGGACATTGAGGATCTATGCACTAGGTCCATCATTATCAGTGGGGGCAGACTGGTGTATGACGGAGACTTGCACAAGGTGAATGAGGTCATCGGTGCCCGTAAATTACTTAAGGTTCGACTGGAGAACCCCGTATCCAACCTAACATTGGCGAGCCTCGGCAAACTTCGCTCCAACTCGGAGCTGGAGGCGGTATTTGAGCTGGATGCAGAAGATACGTTGGCTTGGTCCAAAAAGATTTTGGACGCACTGCCTGTCGTTGATTTTACGATTGAGGACGTCCCGCTGGAAGAGGGGATAGCCAATTTGTACGATGGGGGCAGGCTGGCTGATGCGAAATAACAAATATGTGAAAGTACTCCAGCTTGGCATGCAAAACGAAATGGAGTATCGGGCTAATTATTGGCTCCAAATGGCGGGATTTATGCTGCCCATCATGACGCAAATTTTTCTCTGGCTAGCTGTATTTGGTTCTTCGGGACAAGCAAGAGTGGTGGACTATTCTCTGCCGGAAATGCTGGTGTATGTGGTCATGGCAGGAGTAACTGGAAAATTGATTGCGACGGGCTTTGAATATGAAATTGCTACAGATATCAAGGAAGGTGGACTGGCAAAATTCATGGTACAGCCTGTGCATTATTTTGCTTACCGTTTTTGCCGGTTTATTGGAGGCAAAGTCATACAGTCCGCAGTTGTGCTGCTGGCGGCTGCTATTTTGCTGTTATGTCTTAGCTTGGAAGGACAAATCAGCTTCGAGCTATCGTACATCCTGCTTTACATATTGGCGTTGCCGGGAGCACTTGTGCTTAATTTTGTGGTCTATTATGCGCTGAGCGGCATAGCCTTTTGGGTGACGGAATCGGCGGGACTTTTTTATACGCTGTCGCTGGTCATTTATGTAGCTAGCGGTACCGTGTTTCCGCTGACGATTTTTGGAGATGCTTTGGCCCGTCTGTTCAGTCTGCTACCTTTCAGCTACACCGTATTTTTTCCGGTGAATGCGTTGACGGGCAAGCTGACTGTGCTGGAAGCCGCTAAAGGCATTGGCGTGCAATGGCTCTGGATTGTAGTGCTGGCGGCCGTATCACGCTGGGTGTGGCAAGCCGGGGTCAAACGCTTTGTCTCGGTGGGGGGTTAACATGAAAAATGTTTTCCAAAACATTAGGCGCTACATTAGACTGTACTGGAAATTTGTCCAGTTTTCCGTCATGTCGCAAATGGAATATCGCACTAATTTTATAAGTGCATGTCTGGTTGAAACAGCTTATTTGTTTATCAAGCTGCTGTACGCATCGCTTCCATACCGCGCTGGGACAGACATTAACGGCTGGTCTCCTGACGCCATGTTGTTATATATCGGCGTGTTTACGATGATGAGCGGCTTTTATAGTGGATTGTTCTACAGTAATTTTACAAGCCTGCCTGACAAAATTCGTACCGGCTCACTGGACGTGCTCATGACCAAACCCGTATCGCTGCAATTTATGGTGACACTGCGTCAATTTGAGCTGGGCTATACCTTGCCGAATGTAATTGGCGGCGGAATTATGACGGGGGTCGGCTGGCATCGACTCGGATTGCCATTTAATTTGGAAACCGTAGGAGGGTTCTCCGTGCTGCTCGGATGCGGAGTGCTTACGGCATACTCCGTGTTTTTGCTGCCCCAATTGCTGGCCTTCTGGATTATTCGCACGAACGGTGTTACAGAGCTATCCAACAGCATTTTCGAGACAAATTATGTGCCAATGGCCGTGTACAGTAACCTGATTCAGCGTATTGGCTTGTTTGTGCTTCCGGTGTTTGTCATCTGTAATTTTCCGCCCATGTTCATTCTCGGCAAAATGGAACCCGGTTTGATGCTATGGGCATTTCTCGCACCTCTCTGGCTGCTGGCGATTATTCGCTTGATATGGCAGTTTGCTCTACGTGATTATACGAGCGCGAGCCAGTAGCGCTACCGTGTAGTAGGTTCATAATGAAGCAGGAAAGGAAGCGAATCATATGAATGCGATACCGAACCAGCGTCATTTATATATGGGAACATTTGAAGCGGAGGCTTACTGGCGAGATACCGAGCTAGCTTCCCTGCCCGCCCTGCCTGACCGGGCTTCTTCTGCCATTGTAGCGGCTATGGATGAATTGCTATTTAGCTTTTGTCAGCCGGGAGACGCCTTGTTGACACGTTTTGCCATTTCGCCCGTACATCGTCAGTATATTGCGCAGCTGGGCTTTCATCCGGCTGTAAACGAACGGGATTTGACCGACGGAATGGAACAGGCGGGCAATGTGTCGGCCGCTTCCGTTTTCGAGCTGCTGAGTAGTCGCAAGAGTGATACTGGAGAAGGTTTTCCTCAACTGGAAGGCTGTGTGCTTAGCCCGTTTGCGGGGTTGCCGCATGTGGAAGAGGCCGCGCGTGCTTGGGGAATTACATTGCATCAGCCGCCGCTGGAAACGATTCGCAAGGTAAATGCCAAAACCTATTCCTCTGAGCTGAAACGCAGTCTTGGTCTGCGCAACCCTGGTCATATTGTGACTTCGTTTGCGGATGTCGCTGAAGCAGGGCGTAAACTGCTGCGGGATGGAAGCTTTTTAATCAAGGATGATTTTGGCGTATCGGGCAAAGGCAATCTGCACATCACTTCGACACAAATGCTGGACCGGGTCGTATCGTATTTGCGTGGACAGGAGCGCAAAGGCAAACGGGTACTGTTCTTGCTGGAGCCTTTTCTGGAGAAAGAGCAGGATTTTTCATGCCAATTTACGATTGGCGATGATGGGCGTGTCGACATCGTATCTGTGCAATGGCTGGCTAATACTCAATTCGCCTATCGGGAATCCCTATCGCCGGACAGGGCTTTTATGGAGCGTCTGGAGCGTGACGGCTATTTTAGCTTAATGCAGGATGTGGGACAGCAATTGTATCGGGATGGATATTACGGCGATGTATGCATAGACTCCATGACACTTCGTGGTGGAAAGCTGGAGCCCATTATCGAAATTAATGCTAGAAAGTCGATGAGTTTGATTAAGCATCAGCTTGATACCTATCTGGCTGGGAAAAATATGCGTGGCACGTTGACGAATTATTCGCTTTCCCATGATGGCAGTCTATCTTATGAAGAACTGCTGTTAGGGCTAGAAGGCGAGGGATTGCTGTTTACAGGTGAACGTGAGGAAGGTGTCATGCCTCTGGGAGCCAATACGTTATATGTAAACACAGGTGGACGTGACGGTGAGAACAGGATTGTAGGCCATACCCCTGTGCCAAGCAGAAATGCAACCGGGTGCGGAGGCAGATCATCTGCCAAGCAGGTTCGTATAAGTGGGATTGGAGCCGGCGATGGCGGATCAGAAGGGAACGGCATGGGTCAGCCTGACTTGAGTGGTACAAAAGAAGCTGATGGAAATGAACGGGCACGAGGCAAAGGCCGGCTTTATTTGGAACTGGTTGCTGCGAATGATGAGGAAAAAATGCGATTGACTACAAAGCTGGAGCGTTTTTTGGCAGAGCGACATTTTACAGTGCTGAATTAAACGGGAGGCGTATAAGCATGCGTAAGAGTACGGAGAAGCTTTTGAAGGTAACGATTTTGTGTTCCGGTTTCGGATTGGGCTTTTATACCCCTGGCTTGCTGCTGCAAGCGGGTCTTCGCAGGCTGGGCATGGATACGGCGATCCATGTATTTGAAAATGTACTGCCGGAATCGGCCCGACTCAAGGTCGACAAAAGCCGGAAAGCTTACCATGACAATTTTGCAGTGGCCTTAATGTCGCAGAAGGTTCCGCAGGATATGCGTAATTCACTGGACCCTGCAGCGATGGAAGTACTGCTGAACCAATGGATAGAAGAGGATCGGCAGTATTTTATATGCTTATCCGGTCATTGGATGTATGTACTGGAGGAGTATCGCAAGCGCAGAGAGTCGGAGTCGGTGCATGCGGACATTGTGTATATGGATTCGACACCTTCTCCTTCCTGGAAAAATCTAGCCAAGCATAACCCGCATTTTGCTGATGGCTGTGAAGAAACGACCCTGTTTGAAAATGATAAAAATAGAGTCAATCACTATATTGACATCCCGGCAGTGGAGCATATCCCTTTTGAAGCACGGCAAGCCCGTTTATTCGTACATGGCGGCGGTTGGGGGATGGGCACCTACCGTGAGAAGGTTGGACGGTTAGAAGAAGCGGGCTGGGAACTGGATCTGTTGTTGTATGATCAGGATCAACCAGATGAAGAGCGGGACAGTATACGCTATTTTCGGATGGACCCGCAGTGGAGAACATGGCAGCGAAATGAAGCCGGGGAGCATACATTTCCACCTTTCGGAGAGGTGAAAATAGGTGATGAAACGGTGTATCAGATCGGACCGGATTACCATTGCATGCTGGACCGAGCATGTCATGCCCAGGCCATTGTCAGCAAGCCCGGTGGCGGCAGCCTGACCGATTCGTTCGCTACAGCTACTCCGCTGATTATGCTGGAGCCGTTTGGTGTACATGAGAAGCATAATGCGGATCTATGGGAACGTCTGGGGTTAGGTATGCGCTACGAGACATGGATAGAAACCTATGGCGGCAGTGCCCAGATCCTGGAGGAAATGCATCGGAGAATCGTAGAGCTGCGCAGTCGGACGCCACGTTATATAGAATCCTATGTGAAGAGCATTCAAGTGCCATCAGGAATGGAGCAGGGATCATGAACGCTGCCGCGGCTGCGCAAGAACCTGCGATGCAAGATATTCGCTTCGGGATCATTGGTTGTTCTGCCATTGCCCCTCGTGCGTTGCTGGAACCGATCCGACATGTTGCAGGAGCACGCGTGACCGCGCTTGCGAATCGTACGGTTGCCAAGGCCCAAGAAATGGCAGAGCGTTATGAAGTCAATGTCGTTTATGGTCATGCTGAGGATATGCTTAAAGACCCGGACATCGACGCTGTATATATTGCGCTCAGCAACGATTTACATGCTGAGTGGATTGGCAGAGCCTTACAAGCTCACAAGCACGTGCTGGTGGAAAAACCGTTATGCCTGAATACAGCTGATCTGGCTCCCTTGGCGGCTATCGTCGAACAGAGCAACGCTTATCTGCTGGAGGGAGTCATGGTGCAGCATCACCCTTGGCAGCGTGAACTGCGAAGAATCATAGAATCAGGTCGTTATGGTCGCTTATGCTCCATAGAAACGAGTCTATGCATTCCGGCAAAAGAAGGGCATGCGGACAATTACCGATCCCGTCCGGAGCAGGGTGGGGGATGCTTTTGGGATTTGGGTGTGTACTGGCTCCAGTTTCTTCAGGCCGTTGTTGGATTGGAGCAGGCGGAATTCCACAGTCAATCGGATTTCGCTGGCCCTCATGGTTGTGACTGGACATTTCATGCGCAAGCCCGTTACCCGAGCGGACTAGAGGCATCTGCCCTCTTCTCATTTGAGCGTCCTTATCGCTGTGCTCATGTACTGACCTTTGATTCGGCAGTAGTCACCTTAAAGGATTGCTTTCGAGCGAATTTGGGTTTCTATAAAATGACACTCAAGACGGAAATAATAAAGAAGGATATCGCGGTGAATATATCGGATGTGGAAGCACGGTCTGCGTTATCACAGTCATCCTTGCCTACTAAAACAGTTTTTGAGCCTATGAACTATTATGTCAATCAGTTGGATGCCTTCTGCAGCATCATCCGGGGTGAAACGGAGCCTATTCCATTTCATGAGGCTGCTGAACGCGTCAGACTGCTGGCAGCTATTCATAAAGCAGCGCGCTCAGGCGAGGCGATCTATGCAGTATAAGTATGGTCGTGGTTTTCAATCGGTGAGATTCGAATAATACAAAATACGGAATATCCAAGCAAAGAGAGGAGGGGATTCAGCAGATGGATCAAAAGGACGAAGTTTTACTGGAGCGATTCGGCGAGCATCCGACACCCTTTTATTATTATGATGGAGACGCGCTGCATGCTCACGTCAGCTCGTTGCTGGCCCGGCTGCACCCGGCCGTGCATGTACATTACGCGCTCAAGGCTAATGGTAACGTAGCCTTGGCTGGGTTGCTGCGCTCGTTAGGTTGCGGTGTCGAGATTGCTTCGGCTGGAGAAATGTTCGTCGCCATGGAGGCCGGGTATGCTGCGGAGGACGTACTGTACGCTGGACCGGGGAAAACAATAGCTGAGCTGCGTGAGGCGATAACCTGTGGGATCGGCTGCATTCATGTAGAATCGGTGAGAGAGCTGCGCCTACTGGAGGACATTGCCGCCCAAACGGGCGTGTTTGTCAGGGCTGCGGTTCGAATCAATCCCGATAATGACCTGTCGGGAGCGACGATTAAAATGGGCGGTGTTCCGCGCCCTTTTGGAGTCGATGAAGGGCAGCTGGATCACTTTTTTAAGGTGCTGGAAGATTGCCCGCACGTATATTTTCAAGGCATTCAAGTATATACAGGTACGCAAATGCTGAAAGCGGATCAGATTTTAGGTTCATTTGCGAATACCTTGCAGTTGGCAGAACGGGTGCAGGCTCAGTATAGTGTGGCGATGCATACGATCAATTTGGGCGGCGGGTTTGGTGTACCTTATTTTGCCCATGAGCAGCCGCTTGATATGGATCACGTCATTGATGGACTTAATGCACTTGCGGAGCAGACCCGATCCCGCATGCCGGGGGTTAGGCTGATCATCGAAAGCGGTAGGTATCTGGTCGCTCAATCAGGCATGTATGTCTGCCGGGCGTTGTATACCAAGGAATCCAAGGGAGAGAAGTTTGTCGTAGCTGATGGCGGCATGAACCACTACGTCGCAGCTACCTTTCGGGGACGCCGTTTAAGGGACAATTACCCTGTGCGAATTATGCGCAGACAATCAGCAGAGGTTTCTACGGAGCTGGAGACGGTAAGCATTGTTGGTCCGCTGTGTACACCCGAGGATTGTATAGTGAAAAAAGCGGAGCTGCCCCCGATTCAAGAGGGCGATTATATTGCTTTTCCGAATGCAGGTGCCTATGGATTGAGCTACAGCCCATTATATTTCTTGGGACATGCTACTCCGGCGGAACTGCTCGATTATCGCGGGAAAGTGCATATCATTCGTGAACACGGTGATCGCACGGACCTTCTGCATCATCAGCGCATGATTGCGTTGCCTGAGGATGTAATGTAAGTATGTAAAAACGCCAAAATCATGGGAGTCGATATCAATCGAACTTGTGATTTGGCGTTTTTTACATTTTGAGTATTATAGTATCGATTTAACGTGATTTGGAACTGCGAATTTCCTGACGGACAAGCTGCCATACCATAAAGATCAGCACAAGGGCTTGTGGGATAAATGTTTCCCAGGTTGGATACATTCCCAACCAGCTAATGGATGGAAGCGAGGACGCGGTGTGTCCCGGAAGCTTGCCAGCCACCTGAAGCGAATGAATACTTTCACCCAGAAAACGAAATACGAGATAGTAAATCAGTACAGTGGCGGTCAGGAAAAAGGCGCGAATTGGTAACCGTACACTGAACTTGATGATTGCAAATGCAAGAACGACCAGTATAACCGTTGCCGAGCCAATGCCGATCAGCAATTGCGAGGTTTCGATGGCTGGAGCCATACCGATATAAAAGATAGCTGTCTCGGCCCCTTCACGTAGAATCGCGAGCGCAGAAACCGCAAAGAGCGACCATAGGCTACCCCGTGCCAGTGCATTGCCTACGCTGTTTTCCACAAAGCGGTTCCACGCAGCAGCATTGGATTTGCTATGCAGCCAGTTACCGACAGTTAGCATCAGCACAACAGCTACCAGCCCGGTGACACCTTCCAGCAGCTCACGCATGCTGCCCGATGCAGCAGCTGCCACCAGCGAGGTGAACAGCACCGCCAGTATTCCGCTTAGCACCAGTCCTGTACCAGCTCCTGCCCATATCCAGCGTCCAGCCACGGCTTCACCGCTTTTTTTGGCATACGCCAGCAGAGCTGCGAGCACGAGAATGGCCTCCAGGCCCTCGCGCAGCAAAATCAGTGCGGCATCCCATGCAGTATAAGAACGTTCCTCGGTCAACGGACGGAGCTTGTCCAGCATCTGATCAAGAGTCTGCAGGGCTTTATCCGTATTCGGTGGAGAAGACAGCAGATATCCGGAAGTCTCGGTCATTTGATTCTCAATTGCAGTATAAGACTCCGGATCGGAAATTTGTACATGTCCTTCGACGGAAGGCCATAGAGCAATAAACTGCCCTACCTTGTCTGCGGCCTGCTCTGGCTGATTAGCTACAACATCTTGGCGTGCGGATTCAAGCAGGGTGACTGCATCGCCCAGGGAAGCTGTTGAACCATTCGCCGCTCCGGCAGCGGCATTGCCTGCATCTGCTCCTTGATCTGTGTTCTTAAGTTTGCCCTGACTATAATCAGACAACAGCGTCGTTAACTCCTGCATTTCCTTGAGAGCCTGTGCTTGACGTATGGGCTCTGCTTGCATAGAGATGCGGATGAGGCTGATTTTCGTTTCAAGCGAACTGTATACTGAAAAATGATCCAGACGAATCGGTGTCTCCACCTGATACCAGGCTTTAACGATTCGGTCGTAATCCACCCGCGCAGCAGCCCAGTCGCCTTTTTGCATGGCAGTCAGACTGCCCTTCGCCATAGGAAGCAGCTTTTCCGCTGCTTTGGCTCCGGCTGGAGCCGGTTGATCTCCTTCGGCAGCAGTCACGAACTCATTGACCGAGCGCGCCAGCACAGATAACGCAGCTTTTGCTGAATCCCCGCCGCCATGGGAAAGAGCCTCTTCCGCATCGGTCAGAGCTTGATCTACGGCCGCGATATGGGCTGAATCCCCGCCATTTGCTTTGGCGGCTTGCCACAAACCACGGAATTCCTTTAGGTCCTTGGAGGCTTCCGTCCATTGGTCTTGTCCCGCCTCCACCAGTGCTCCGCCGACCACAGGCATTAGCTGATCATTAGAGACAGCTTTAGCATTTGATTGTGCGAAAGCGGCCGACCCGGAGCCGGATATGAAGGGAGTTACTGTCAGCAGCAGAGCTGCTACCAGTACAAACATCCACCCCAAGCTTTTATTGCGCCGATTCATATAAATCCCCTTCCTTGCCTGCTGCTAAAATAACGTATCCCCGATGTATCCGCCTTGCGATACACCTGGGAAGCAGGCGAACACCGCACTGCCTTTGTGAACAATATATTCGTTCAGCTTGTCATTACGTGCAAGCTTCTCCTGAATGTGGACGAACTGCTTGAACAGATCACGCTGGTAGCTGATGAACAGCAGTCCGGCATCGAGCTGTCCTGTTTGTTTGTCTAATCCGCTTGAATAGGAATAAGATCTCCGCAAAATATTAATGCTTCCATCCCCATGAGCCAAAGCCACATGAGAGGTAGGGGGCGTAAGCGGATTGCCTTCCGGACTTGTAGCCGCCAGATCCAGCTTGTCAAACTCTTTGCTTTTGCCCAGTGGGGCACCGCTGCTGCGATGGCGTCCAAAGGTATCCTCTTGGTCACCTAATGTTGAACGATCCCATACCTCTACTCGCATACGAATACGGCGTACAGCCATATAGCTACCGTTGCCCATCCATGCCGGTCCGTCATTGGTCTGTGTCCACACCAACCGGTTCATTTCGTCTGCCTTGGACGTGTCCGGGTTTCCCGTGCCGTCCTTGAAGCCAAGCAAATTGCGCGGGGTGCTTCCCGCAGGATCAGCTTGTGCCGTCCGCTGGAAGCCTTCCTGTGTCCAACGAAGTACCGCTGTTCCTCTGGCGATACGCGCCAAATTACGCAGGGCATGGAAAGCTACCTGCAAGTCATTGGCACATACCTGCACTCCGATATCACCGCCGCACCATTGCTCATCCAGGGCGTCTCCTTGAAAACGAGGTAGCTCACGGAACCCGGCAGGTTTGAGACCTGCCAGGCCGTACCGTCCATCAAAAAAGGATGGACCCACACCAAAGGTGATCGTCGTCCGGGACGGAGACAATCCTGCTGCCTCGCCCGTATCGGAAGGAGGGAGGTTGAGATTTTCATTATCAGTGCCAAGCAGCATACCAGAAGTCATTGTAGCGCTTGCTTCCGTCCAGGCCTTGAAGAGATTTCGCACCTGTTCCTTGTCGCGAGTCGTCAGATCGAAAGCAGCAAAACAGATAAAATCTTGTGCCGGAGTTACAATGCCCGCCTGATGTTTACCGTAAAAAGGAACCACATCCTTGGTATCTGCCTCCGTCATCATGCTTTCGAGGCGTTGACTGGCTGACAGCACAGCGCCCACGCCACCGCCGCCAAGCAGTAGACCTAATCCACCTACCCCAGCCAGCTTCAATAGATCACGACGTGATACGGATTTACTTTTTCCTGATCGCTCATCATCCGCGGACTGAGTATCCTTTTCTGTCAGATCAGACACTTCATTACGGGATTCCGCATACTGCGGCTTTTCTTGTCCTTTTTGCCGCTTAAAGCCTTTCATATCATTACACTCCTAACAATTTCCCCATTTGGGACAACGGTTCTGCCAAAGCATCGAGGTTCTGGCTTAGTTTTTTAATTTCTTCCGGTTTCAGTTTGGTATACGATACATAGCCTTCGCCGTCTTTGAAAGGAGCCAGCTCCTGCTGTAAGGCTGTAAAGCGCTCACCAATTTGTTTTTCCAACGCCGCGTCTTTTTGGTTCAGATCTGTTTTCAAAATGTCATAAATCTTTTGAGCACCTTCTACATTGGCCGCAAAGTCGTACAAGTCTGTATGAGAATAACGCTCCTCTTCACCCGTTACCTTTGAGGTAGATACTTCATTCAGCAACTCGACTGCACCTGTTACCATTAAGCTGGCATCAATGTTAACTGTTTCTACTTTGGCACGCAGCAGCTTGGCATCACTCAGCAGGCGGTCGGAAAACTCGTCCAACCCTTTGGTGGTGTTTTCTTCCCATAATGTTTTCTCAATACGGTGAAAGCCGCGCCAATCCGCTGCCTCCACATCACCGTCACGAGCGTCAATATTCGGATCCAGATCGCCTAGTGCTTCCGCAATCGGTTCAATTCGTTCATAGTACATACGTGCTGGAGCATACAAAGCCTTGGCTTTGTCCAGCTCGCCAGCTTTGACTGCGTTCGTGAATTCTTCTGTCTTTTTCACAAACGTATCGCACTGCTCAGTTGCATAGGTACGATAAGCCGCAACCGCTTGATCAAAATTGGGAGCAGTCGCCGCAGGAGTCGTGGTCTGTGTTGTTGCTCCTGTATCTTTGGATGTTGCAGCGGGTTGCTGATCCGCAGTTCCGGCTTGTCCGCAACCTGTAAACAGAATAGAAGAGACCAGCACTCCGGCCGGCACGGCATAACGTAGTTTCATAATTAATGAACACCCTTTCTGGCCAAACTGGCCCTGAACCATAGTCTATAGCGCGATCTCTATATCGAATTATCATTTTTTGATAATGATTATCAGTCGCATTTTTTCTTATCATAAGGCTGCCCTATATGCCTGTCAATACATATTTTAGACACAAAGTTCAACTCATCATTAAAGCTGCAAGTAAGGTGCCTATGCCCATTTTTATCCGCACATTGAACCATACCTGAGCACATGACATAAAATGTGTTGACTGTATCCCTTAACCTTGTTACACCACACAAAACCCGAGCAAGGAGGGGTGAAATTGACGAAGGGTAACGACCAGAAAAACAAGTTTTTGTTAACTCACCGTGAACGTGAAGTATTTGAACTGCTCGTGCAGGACAAAACGACGCGTGACATCGCCGGACAACTATTTATTAGTGAGAAGACGGTGCGTAACCATATTTCCAACGTAATGCAGAAACTGAACGTAAAAGGTCGTTCACAGGCGGTCGTAGAATTAATCAGGCTTGGCGAATTAAAAATCTGACCTCTCGTTCCTTGCGGGGTACAAAGTCTTCTCAATGATCCTTCAACAATGAAGGATGGTCGGGAAGGCTTTTGTTTTGTGATAAATCAGCTGACACAATATATCTAAACTAGCAAAGGTGAATATATAACGAAAAAAACGATTAAACCGCTGAAATATATGGGAATTTGTGTGTAAGTGGTGTACTATATAGATAAGGAAGAAAATACCATGTGTTTGCCAATAAATTATATGAATAATTGAGGTGGAAAGCTGTATCACAAAGTTATGTTTAGATAGAAATGCATCTAGTGATAGTCTAAGAATATAAATTCCTACAAAAGCAGTACTCAGCATGGCGACAGGATGGAAGATGAATCAGGTTTTTGCCTAGAGCCTACCTGTGGTATATTCTTGATCGGAGGTGAACAATAAGACACATGACACCCAACCAACACTTGATGACTTATACGCTGAACAGCGGTATAAAGGGAACTGTCGACCTGACCAGTAAACAGGTGCAGGAATGGATTAAAGCATATCGAATTGGCAGTAAATTTGTAACGGTTGTGGGCAAACAATATTTTGGTTTAAACCCTGAGTTGGTAGCAGATTTCAAGGTACATAATGAATACTCGGAGCAGAGAGAGCACATATCCATGATACAGCCTATAATGGAACACAAAGCTGTAGATCTGGACCCACTGGTAGAAGCGTATAGTCAGTATAAAACATTAATTCAGGTAGAATGTAAATGTGGTGCTTCCTATATAGAAGAATCACCTCATAAGAGAACCAAGTGGTCATGCAAGGAATGCAACAATATTGTGTTCCTGGATCGTAAAAAGGGCATGGTGGATACGAATATAGGCAAGGCCTGGTACATGACCAACAAATACTATGTAGAAAGACAAAGCAACTGACGGATTGTCAGTTGCTTTTCTAACAGACTTGCACGCATCTTTGGTGCATTTCACGATATATTAAATCCATACCTGGAAATGCTACTATATCTTTTGCCAAATAATAAAATTGATGTTTTGTACGCTTTGTAGTACATTATCAAGTGTATTATAAGGAGGCTTCTCATGTACGGACATAGACAAGATGATACTTTATACATCATGACTTACACATTAAATAGTGGTATCAAGGGCACGGTGCCTTTGTCTAATCAACAGATACAGGAATGGCTTGAGTGTTACAGAATCGGCAAGAAATTTGTAACCGAGATTGGCAAAGAGTACTTTGGACTGCATGCGGAACTGGTGGCTGACTTTAAAGTGCACAATCAGTATTCAAGCTATCAGGAGGTCATTATCCCGATTCAACAGCCGGATACTGGCTTAAGAGAGCTATCTCAAGCTTACAAATCAACAGAAACCTTAATTAAAGTAGATTGCAAATGTGGTACATCGTATGTAACAGAATCCCCCTTTAAGCGGACCAAGTGGTACTGTACCAAATGCCGGGAGATTGTTTTTCTCGACAATAAAAAGGGAATGGTTGATACTTCCAGAGGCAAGGCTCATTATATGACCAATAAGTATTTTGTGGAACGGGAAACAACTGGCGTATAAGCCGGTTGTTTTTTTGTTCAAAGCCGATTGCGCTATAGTGAACAAGGGGAAAGATAAACCTTAAAATAAACGATAGTCAGGTGGTGAATATCATCCGGGAACATCATACGAATGGTGTAAGAAATCGCGTGAGCACGAACCATGTGTACATAAACGAAAAGCTTCATTTGGAACAAATCATAAGTGACCTGCGCGTGATGGGCTATGTGGCTTTTCATCATCATCCACATATTGTAGGTGAGCCTCTTGAGCTGGAGAAGTTAAAAAAGCAATTACTGTCATTTTTTCAAGAGCATCATGTATTGTGGCTTGAGCTTGATCCGCTAACGCAATATGTGGTGGTCAATAACATGGGAAAGGCCACGGTGCTGAAACTCATGGGTCGGAAAATAAACCCGCTACGTGATCAGAGAGCGAACGCTGCTTTGGCCGGACAGCCGCTGCATGAGTTGGATCGGGAGATAGAACGGTTAAATCGGCTGGTTCACCTGTTGCGCTACACTCGTTTTTCTTAAGCGACAGCATTAACGAAAAAAAGCATTCACGAAGCATATATAATCACATGCCGTGAATGCTTTTTAGTATGTTATTTTTTACCGCATAAGATGAGCAAATCTACTGTTACATACGGTAAATCTATTGCCTGCATTCGCTGCCAGTCTGCTTTCGTAGCTCTCCACGATAAGGGAGTCATATGGAGCAAAGGCTCCACGAGGTCGGCATTTAGCATAAAGCGATAGGTTACTCGTTCGGCGGATAGAAGATTAAATTGATCTTTAAATCGGCTTACTATATTGTCATTTGAATAAGCTGGCTTTTTCTGTTCATACAAGCATCTCAATTCCTCAAGATAATATTGTTCGGGAATGACCTTTAGGATGCAGCCGTCCTCCGATAGAATCCTTTTAAATTCAGCATAATTAGAAGGGGACAGAATATTGAGTATACTGTCAAATTGTTGATTTGCAAATGGGCAATGAGCCAGATCAGCAACACACCAGAGAGCATGGGGATATGCTTTGGCTGCGGCCACAATACCTTCTTTAGACAAATCCATACCTACGCTTGTAAGCTCGGTGATTCCCTTCCCGGTAAGCTTGTCCTGAATGTGGGTTGAATGGGAGCCTTCCCCGCAACCTGCATCCAGCAAGTACAGATGTGATTTTTGATCGAACAGTGGCTTCATCAACTTCATCATCGTGCAGCTTATGGCTTCATTTAAAGGATCGAAAAATCCGTTATTGCACATTATTCTTCTGGAGTTAAATAGTTGTTTATCATACTTGGTTTTATGGGATCGGGCGGATAAATGTAAATACCCGTGTTTTGAAAGATCATAGCAATGCTGATTCGTACATAGGAGGCTTTTGCCTTCCACCATACACATGGGTTGAGAGCATACAGGACAACTAAAAAGATGTTGATGCTTCCCGATCAGGCTGGCCTTCATCTCGTGTTTATTCCATTTGGACATAGAAAAGCACCTCGTTCATTCGTATTGGGTGAATGAAAAAAGGCACAGCCAAATAAACCCAACCCATCCTCGAAAAAAATGGTTGAGTTTTCACGAACTGCACCTCACATTACCGTAAACGAATGAACTGAATAATCATATTGTGCAGCGCTCCTCTAAAAAAATAGAAAGGGCTTTCGCCCTCTCTATTGTAACTTAGCTATTAGAAGTTGTCATATACTTACACAGATTTCAAAAACTCCACAATCGTCAGCATACCCTTATCGAAATTCTCCAAATTAAAATGCTCGTTTGGTGCATGCAGGTTTTCATCCGGCAAGCCGAAGCCCATCAATACAACTGGAGCACTCAGTACACGGGAGAAGGTTTCCACGATCGGAATGGAGCCTCCATCCTTGGTAAATAGGGCACGTACACCGTATACCTTCTCAAAGGCATCCGCTGCTGCTTGTAAAAACGCATGTGACGGGTCGATGTTAAAAGCGTTCGCTTTCTCACCTTGTTGAATATCCAGGGTAGCTCCTGCCTGAACGTGGGCGCGTAAATGGCGCTCGATTTTGTCCAGAATATCTTGTGGATTCTGGTTAGCTACCAGGCGACAGGTGATCTTAGCATGAGCTTCCTTCGGAATGACGGTTTTCGTACCTTCACCCTGGAAGCCGCCATATACGCCGTTCAGCTCCAGTGTAGGACGAGCCCCAACACGCTCGACGAAGCTGAATCCTTCTTCGCCATAGAGGGAATCAAGTGCAAGATCTTGTTGCAGTTTGCTCTCATTGAAGCTTTGCTTCACGAATTCTTCTTTCATGTCTGCCGATAATGGAGCAACATCGTCGTAGAATCCTTCGACGCTAACGCGGCCTTTATCGTCATGCAGGGTTGCCAGCAGGGACACCAGAGCATGCAGGGCATTCGGCACACCGCCACCGAAGGAGCCGGAATGCAGATCTGTGTTCGCCGTGTGAATGGCGACTTCCAGTGAGCACAGTCCACGCAAACCAGTGCAAATCGCAGGCTTCCCTTTTTCGATCAGAGAGGTGTCAGACACCAGTACAGCATCGGCTGCCAGACGTTCAGCACCGGTGTGCAAAAACTCAAGCAGGTTCGGACTGGACACTTCCTCCTCGCCTTCAATGCAGAATTTGATGTTCAGCGGCAATTTGCCTTCCTGCTTCAAAATGGCCTCAACTGCCTTAATGTGCAAGAAAACTTGCCCCTTATCGTCTGTCGCTCCGCGCGCATACAATTTTCCATCGCGAATGGATGGCTCAAATGGTGGCGTTTCCCACAAGTGAAGCGGGTCTACAGGTTGTACATCATAGTGTCCATACACGAGGATGGTTGGCTTGCCAGGTGCATGCAAATGGTCGGCGTACACCAGCGGGTGGCCTTTGGTCGGAATAATTTCAACGTTTTCCAAGCCTGCAGCAGTCAGTTTGGCTGCTAGCCATTCGGCTGCTTGGTTAATGTCTTTTTTGTGCTCCGATAATGCGGAGATACTGGGAATGGATAGCCATTCCTGTAGTTCGCCCAGTTGTTGTTCTCTGGCTTTTTCAAAATATTCAGTATAACTCATAAACTATGTATCCTCCTTTTAAATGTAAATTGTGTTTATATTGCGCTATCCTCCGAACCGAGGTCGTGGACGATATGTCTAGTTTACTACGTTTTATGCTGAACGAAAAATAGGGAGATAAAAAAACGATTCTGCCCGGGTCTGTACAGACCTGAGTAGAATCGTCTTTCATCATGAATAGGATGTACTTATGCCCGGATGTCCAGTTGACCCCCAAGATGTGGTTGTACGCTTTTTTCCATCATCTGTACCAAAGCTTGTCCTTGTTCACTACCCTGATCCTTAGCCATACCCAATACCTTCACACTTACGGCTTGAGCCAAGCTGGCCTGACTCATACCTGTGGATAATGCTGCGATATCCATGTCCCATCCTCCTTCATTTTGATAATTCGCTTTCTCTGTATTTATCGGTAGGAATGGTTATTTTGTTTCATCCAATTGGAATTGTGTCAGCAAATCTTGAAGCTGCTCTGCCAGACGGGTCAAATCTGCGGCAGACGAGCCGATCTCTTCCATGGAGGCGAGCTGTTCCTCGGCGGCTGCGGACACAGTCTCTGTATGAGAGGCTGCTTCTTCAGCGATGCGTGTAATTTCCTCCATGCTGCTAACGACTGCATTCGTTCCATTAGCAACTCCGGCGGTAGAAGCGGCCACGTTATCGAGCTGCTTCGCTGATTTGGCTACCGCTCTACGGATGCGCGAGAAGGAGCGACCGGATAGATCAATGGAATTGATACCTTCAGTTACACGTTCCTTGGCAGATTCCATAGCGATTAGAGCTTCAGATACACCGCTCTGTATCCCTTGAATCTGTTCGCGAATTTGCTGTGCGGAATAAGCTGAGTTTTCAGCCAGCTTGCGAACCTCTGTTGCTACGACAGCAAAACCTTTGCCATGCTCTCCAGCTCGTGCAGCTTCAATAGAAGCGTTCAGTGCGAGCAGATTAGTCTGGCTAGCAATTTCCGTAATGACGGTGACAATCGTTCCGATTCGTCCGGACCGGTCACTCAAAGCGCTGATAATCGTATCGAGCTCTTCCACGGTAGTGCGAATACCATCGATGGAGATGACACTATTGCCGATATGCTCACTGCCTGCATCCGATGCCTGAATAGCTTGTGCGGAATAAGTGGTCATTTCTGCCATGGTGTTGGTCATAGCTGTAATGTCAGCAGACATGCCGCTAACTCGTTCCTGATTATCTTTAGCACTATCCACCTGACGTTCGCTGCCGGCAGCGACATCCTGAATGGCTATGGTCACATGCTCGATGGCACGGGTCGTTTGTTCTGCACCTGCGGCAAGCTCTTGCGAGGATGCTGACAAATTGCCTGTCATTGCCTGAATTTCTCTAATGATGTTACGCAGATTATCCACCATTTGCTGAAAGTATCTCGATAGTTCACCAATTTCATCTGTGCTGTTCGTAGCCACGTTAATCGATAGATTACCTTGGCTGATGGCATCCATAGAGTTACGCAATCTATGGATAGGTTTAAGGATGCTGCTGATTAGCCACATTGCGAGCACACCAATGATGATGGCTGCAATGACCAACACTACGATTGTCGTGAGAAGAATCGGTTGGGCGGAGGCACGGGTTTCTGATTTGTCCATCGTTCCGGCAATTTTCCAGCCTGTCAGCTCATTGGTTTTGAAGATCAGATGTTTAGCTACGCCAGCATCATTGTGATCGAAGCTGCCTTCCTTGGAGGCAAACAATTCAGGCGTTTTTTCTCCCATTTCGGTACTCCCACTGACTTCTGTCGGGTGGGTAACGATACGTTTGGTACTATCAAATATCACAATATATCCATTTTGTCCGATTCTTAGCTTTGTGATTTCTTTTAAATTATTCAAATTCAGAGAAAGACCGAGAACACCGCTGTTGTCGGGAAGTGTACGTGAAATATACACAACGGGGACCTTGGCCGTATTGAGCCCGACAGGGCTGATTACGGTTTGACCGGGTTTCTCCATGGCCTGTTTATACCACGGACGCTCTCGAGGATCGTTTGTGGAGCCTACAGCTTTGCCAATGATAAGTTTACCTTCGGGAGTTCCTACAAACATATCAACAACTTCTGCATGCATTTTCAAATACACTTGTAATCTTTTTAGAATGGCATCATCTGCCTCAGCGCTGTCATCACTAGCCTTCAACGTTGTAGAGTAATATTCCAGATCGGCGAGTTTGGCTTGAATCGTTTGAGTAACTGCACGATCAGATGCGGTAACGCTAGATGTCGCACTGTCCTGTAATTGGCGATCAGTCTGGTTATATGCTGCCTGATAAGAGAAAGAGCCCACAATAATACTAGGAACAAGCATGACCAGCAGGAATGCTGCTGTCAATTTCTTGCGTAGTGTTAATGTTTTCAGTCGTTTCAGTTGTTTCATCAAACCCCTGCTTTCTATCTATATATTCATTTCAAAAGCTTACACCATATGTATTTACTATCGGTTTTTTCGAGCTGAATTGATAGATTTATTGCTAATTTGTCCAATACGTCTAAGAAATTGCTTGCATAGCATGGAGTATCTTGCAATTGGAGGGATAAGATATGGGTTTTTTTCTAGATATGAGAAGCTCCACCAATTCATCAAAAACAGGGGAGGGTCCCGATATTCAATTGGGTCCTGTACCAGAGCGATTCGGTATGATTACGCTGCGAACCTTTCTTGTGCCGAATCCGATTGTGTCTTTTAGTGGTTCGATTGGTCTGATCGGTGAGCTTGGTGATACGTATGCGGTTGAAATCGTGCGTGGAGCCGACTATGATCCGAGCGAGGTAGTCTACCGCGCCGAGGGGGTGCTGGGCGTGACAGGATCAAATGAAACGCAAGCTTTTAATGCACAGGATTTGTCCGCTCCTTGGGCAATACAAACGGTATATTCTTCTTATATTTCGGGTGTATCGACCACTGTTCGTAATGGTCCTGAGGTATTCACGGGCATCGCTTCAACTCCGTTTTTGTAAAATATATCAGACAAGTATTCCCTGGTTCAGGTTTGCTACCTATTCATGGTTTTCCTGGATTAGGCGGCTGCGCTTCAAGCCTACCAGCCACAGCCTGAGGCAGATATTTGCCGCAGGCTGTAGCTATGATCTTTAACCACAACACTCAGAACACAAATGATCTGATTGTTGTGATTTCTCTCGAAGTGTATTCTATAAAGTTTGATTGTGTTTCCCGGCTTTTAATTCTTTAAAATTTCTTGCAAATACCCAGCCAACTCTTCTGCTGCTTTAGTATGGGCGGAAAGTCCGGGATGGCTGCGAGACCCTATCGTTTCTTCTGTCGTGTTAGGCAGTTGGAATACCGACACCTTCCGATCCTTCGTTCTTTTCTTGTACGCGTCTACCGCCCGGTAGATCGCTGGCATCATTGGAGTACCAAGCATTCCATAAGCCCACACAATATGAGCAGTAGGATTGCAGCTCCGAAGCTTGACAAGGAAATGTTCGGTAGCGTTTTCAAAAGCTTGTAAATCTTCTTCATTGAACGTGCCATCCTCATTCAAACGTTGCTTATACACTTTCCCACTTACCAGGTCTGTCCATGCTGGAGAATAAAAGGCCCCACCGTCATTAGTCGCCAAATTCACTACGACCACGTCCGGCTGCCAAGAGGTAAAATCATGATCGGCAAAGGCCCCTAATGCTTCATTTCTCTCGCCGGTGAGTACACCACATATCTGCTCATAATATGCCGGTATATTCCCATGTGGATTGTTATCCCAGCTTGTTAGCACACCCCATCCGCTTTGTGAGAACACTCGGTAATCCGCATTCAGTGCCTCGGCTGTTATGGCTGTATAATTGCGTAGGGCCGTGAACAGCATAGGAACCCAGTCTGTCTCTTCCTTTGCTCCAATTGTTCCTTCTCCTGAAGTAATGCTGTCACCGATAAATTCTATCTTAAGAGGTTTATCCGGGACCGGCAGCAATTCTCCGTCAACCTTCAGGGCATGAATTTGCAACAAGCAGCGTGAGTCCGAACTCATAGGCTGGACATCCTTGACGATACGAACATTTTTGATCGTGTCAGAGTTCGAACCTCTCAAAAGACAGATCCAATGCCGACCAGCGGTCACCATCAGGCGACTCATCGGGACACCATTGACGACAATACTGATCCAAGACTCATAGATCTGATAATCGGCTTCGATTTCAATCCATAGCTCTGAGCCTTTCATATTCAATTCAATGCCGCTGCCTGTCCAAAATAGAGTGAGAGGTGTAAGTGTTGGCGTAGTTCGGCCATGAACCTTTACTTGCTTTGCTTTTGCAAGTGGATATGTCTTCAATCTCTTGTTATGCGACATACTAAACATCCTCCTCATGATTTCGAATGAATGCTAGTTTCTGTAATATTGTAAAAGAAGTGACAGGGAATCTCAAATTCTATTGTAAGAAGTCAGGGTTTAAGGCTTTATATGAATGATTTTGAGCAAATACGAACTTTATGGCAGCAATGGATAGCAAAAAGCACCAGCAGGTTTCATTTTGCTGATGCTTTTTTGATATTCAGAGCACAGTTACCGAATTTGATTTTTTTTCAGATATTACTTTCATTCTTTAATTAGCTTTGCCGAACATGACGATATTAATCGCCTTGCCGAAGTCTATACCTACTTTGCTAGTTAATTCTGCTGTTTTTTGCGCCAATACCACTGCATTGACACCACAAGAGAACAGCGCAATATCAAAGTCATCTTTGTGTGCTGCGATCCACCCGAGTGTTTCCGGCATCTGTTCATATCGATGAAATGCGATCGTGTGCGCGATATGCAGCCCATACGGATCGGCTTCAAGAACAGGCTTTACTTCAGCAGCTGTCCGGGTCACCAGTAGAATGCGTCGATTTTTCAGGATGTTCCAGAAAGCGGGTGTCTCCGCCAAATATCGATTCAGGCAGGCATGGCAAGTCAGCGCGGGAGAAAGATCATAGTGAGCAAAGACCTGATCGGTCAGCTCCCGCTTCATATAGGATGGTGCTTTAATAGATTCGTCATCATAAGGCAAAATGCCAGCTATGCTGGCTTTGCTCACTGCCTCTGCCACTGCGTCTCGTAGTTCCGTATTGGGCAGAAATAGTCCCTTTTGGCCGAGATTGGCTTTGATTGCCCAGCGTTCCTGTAACACCTTTTCCATCGGCCAGACGGTGTCTTGAGCCAATACCAAATTTTCGCCATCTCCAATACGTATGAGTGAGAAGGGCTGGTGCTGATCGAGTGCTAGCTTCAAACGTTTCAATACCTCGTCAATCTCCAGATATCTTGGATATGTCATATCTTGTTTCCTCCCTGTCAGTCCTGCTTGTTCGACTTTTCAAATAGAGCAAAAAACTTCGTATTCTATCATATGTCGAAAGTAAAAAGGTTTTTGTATGAACGGCTATTCTTTTTCGATTCTACCTATTTTTGCAAGAGTTGTTGCATCTGTACGTGCCGTTTCAGGAGCATCTTCATAACTTGAGAGAAGACGGATGAAAGGGAGGAAGTTCAATGAATCGCAAGATTGTGATTGAAATTAACTTTAATAACTATGGGATGAATCCCAACCGCCTGACACGTGAGTGGATTAGCGAGCGATTGGATATATTCAGAACCTTTACACTGCGGAGTCTGCTCAATCAGACGAATGCGGATTTTTTATCTGTCGTCAAGTTGGCGGGTGGATGCAGCGACATTGTGGAAGAGGAATTGGCCCAACGTGAAACTATTCCCGAGCACATCCGTTTTGGTACGAGCATTGAAAGTAAACGTCGTATCAATGCGTATATCGAAGGCGCGGACGAACTGCTTATTGCTAGAATTGATTCCGACGATTTGTACCACCAGTCATTTGTACAGCAGTTGCATGATTACAAGTTTCAACCGGATACAGTTGCACTGGTAAATCAAATGGGGTACTTATGGGATGCGGTTGAGGGACAGATGGCACCGGTGTTTCACCGCTCGCCTTCCTTTTATGTGTTTCGCTATCAAGTAGAGGAATTTCTGAATGATTACCGTGTCGTTATTCCTGGGAAAGGCACACACGGATATGTAACGGAGCTGCCACATGAGGTGATTCCGCTTCGTAACTATGTGAATGTCATTCATGCCGCCAATACTTCGGTGAAAAAGGTGCCGGCAAAGGATCGACTCTCAGAAAATGAAATGAACGCGGTGCTGGCTGAATTTTTGGGCACAGGCATTGCCAATTCGTAACGGTCAGGAGGAGATTATATTGTTCAAAGGAAAAAAACTGCTGGTGACCGGAGGAACGGGATCTTGGGGGCAACGCCTAACGGCTGAATTGCTGAAGGAGGGACCGACGGAAATTCGTATTTTCTCACGCGGCGAATTTGCACAGATTGCCATGCAGCGGCAATTCCAGTCTGATCCCCGGCTGAATTTCATGATTGGAGATATTCGGGACCTTCAGGCATTGCAGGAGGCTTGTTGCGGGGTAGATTATGTGTTCCATTTGGCGGCATTAAAGCATGTCCCTGTGTGTGAGAAACAGCCGGAAGAGGCTTTCAAGACGAACGTACATGGTACGGGAAATGTGATTCGGGCCAGCATAGAGCAGGGAGTCGCCAAGGTCATTGATGTTTCTACAGACAAGGCGGTAGACCCGGTGAATGTATATGGGATGACGAAGGCGATTGGCGAAAGATTGATGATCCGCGCCAACGCCTTAAGTGAGCGTACTCGCTTTGTGTGTATTCGCGGCGGCAATGTGCTAGGGACAAGTGGAAGTGTCGTGCCCCTGTTCAAACGCCAGATCGCGGAAGGTCAGAATTTAACGCTGACGAGCCCAGATATGACACGTTTCTTCCTCACGCTCGGAGAGGCAATTGGCTTGCTGCTAAAGGCTTCTGTTACGGCGATTGGTGGAGAGACGCTAGTCATGAAAATGAAGGGTTGCAATATTGCGGATTTGGCAGAGGTGATGAAAGAACAGGCGGGACAGCCTAAGTTAAAAGTGAAAGAAATTGGTATACGTGGTGGAGAAAAGCTGCATGAGGTGCTGATCTCGCCCTATGAGGTGCCGCACACGTATCGCTATGATGATCGTTATTTTGTTATTCTTCCCCAGCAAGCAGACAAGCGTTTGTTGAGTCAATATGGTGGATTGGAGCGGGTGAGCTTCGAACAATATCGCTCGGACGATGAGTTAATGGATCGCGCTGGAATTGCTGAGTTACTGCAAGGTATGGAGTAACGATGAAAGAGGTGGGTATTTTGCAGCTTATGGGAAAAATCACAAAAGGAACTGTAAAGGTGGCTGTGATCGGCCTCGGTTATGTAGGGCTGCCCATGGCAGTGGAAATGGCACAGGCTGGTTATGACGTATATGGTGTGGATTCCGATCCTGTCAAAGTAGCCAAGCTGCTTCAAGGAAAGTCGTACATCATAGACATTGGCGATGATGCATTGGAAGGTCTGATCGGACAGCAATTGCATCCAGTTACGGATATCAAGGTGCTAGAGCATGCGGATATCGTCGTGATTTGTGTGCCTACGCCGCTGACGGATGGACATCAACCGGATACGTCCTATATTGAGACGGCTATTGATCAGGCCATACCTCATTTGCGTAGACAAACGCTGTTGATCCTGGAAAGCACCACCTATCCTGGAACGACCGAAGAACTGATTCGGCCAGTGATAGAGCAGCGCAGGGGATGGACAGTGGGTAAGGATTTTTATGTGTGCTTTTCACCGGAACGTGTCGATCCGGGCAGCGTCCATTTTAACATTCGCAACACCCCTAAGGTGATCGGCGGTTGCACACCGGATTGTCTGGCAGCGGGAGCAGGTTTTTACGGGTCTTTTTTGGATCAGATTGTTCCGGTTAGCTCAACAACCGTGGCTGAAGCCGCCAAGCTGTTTGAGAATACGTTCCGCAGTGTCAACATTGGAATGGTCAATGAGCTGACAGCGGCCTGTGAGAAAATTGGCATCAATATATGGGAGGTACTGGATGCAGCGGCAACCAAGCCGTTCGGCTACATGCCTTTTTATCCGGGACCAGGCATTGGGGGACACTGTATCCCGGTTGATCCGCTATATCTGTCGTGGAAATCGGAGCAGCACGGTTTTCCGCTGGAATTCGTAGATCTGGCAGACCGCATGAATCGGCGTATGCCACTGTATATCGCGGAGCGAATCGAATCCATGCTAGCTCAGGAAGGGAAAGCCATAAACAAGGCCAACATCATTCTGGCAGGTGTAGCCTACAAAAAGGACATTGATGATGTTCGGGAATCCCCGGCTCTTGTCCTGTTCGAGCATCTAACAAAAATGGGTGCTTCGGTTAGCTTCACCGACCCGTATGTATCGAGTTTTAAGCTGAACGGTGAAGAAATCCCATCTCGGACGGCAAATGCCCAGCTGTGGGAAAGTGCAGATATTGTGGTCATCACGACAGACCATTCTGTGGTGAACTACCAACAGTTGGTTGACCATGCTCGGCTGGTCTTCGATACACGTAATGCGACTGCACATTGCACAGGTGGACATGTCGTGATTTTGGGGCATCCTGGTGACGGAGGGGGCGCCGCTGTTGGCTAACCGTGATCAGGTAAACGAACGTTATTACGGGCAGATTAATTCAGAGGAATCTCATGAAGCCACCCGCAATAGAATTCACTGGATTTGTCGCCATGTACAGGGTCGTACCGTGCTGGATGTTGGATGCAGTCAGGGGATAACGTCCATTTTGCTTGCGCGGGAAGGTTTTGAGGTAACGGCGATTGATTTGGAAGAAGAGAGCATTTCTTATGCGAAAAAAGAACTTCGTCAGGAATCTGCACCCGTCAGGGGACGAGTCCATTTTCAGTTAAAGGACATTTCACAATTTGAACGTCCTCCCGGTGGTTTTGACACTATTATTTTAGGAGAGATTTTGGAACATTTTGCGCATCCCGACACCCTGCTGGCCCATGCTTACCGCTTGTTGAATAAAAAGGGGACGCTCGTCCTGTCTGTACCTTATGGATATCATCCATTTCACGATCACAAACGGACTTACTATGCCGGAAGTCTCTCCCGTGTGCTGTATCCTTACTTTAAAGAACAAGCGCTGGAGGTACATCATAAATATTTGTGCTTTGCAGGTCACAAGAAGCCAAAAGAGCTGCGTGAGGCTATGCCAGGAGCAGAGCAACTGAATGAGTGGATGAAACTGGATGAGGAGCAGTTTCGACGGGTAGAGCAGCAGCATGTTCGCAAAATGAATCAGCGAAAGGCTGCACTCGACAAGGCGGTACAGAGAATCCGGTATATGGAGCAACAACTATTTTCATTGGAGAGGGTTACGCGTGTCGAACAGATAGACAAGACGCAGGATGAGAGGAGAGGTGCATATACTGATGGCAAGTCTACCGGAAAAACAACGGAAGAATCAGCCAACGGTAAAGGGGATGACGTGAAGTCATGACTGAGCATCTAATGACCATCAGCTTGTGTATGATCGTAAAAAATGAGGAGCAGATACTGGCCCGGTGTCTGGATTCGGTCGCAGACCTGATGGATGAAATCATCATCGTGGACACGGGATCGACGGATCAGACAAAGACGATAGCAGCGCGCTATACGGATCGGATATATACGTTTGAATGGATGGATGATTTTGCCGCCGCTCGTAATGAATCGTTTGACAAGGCAACGTGTTCCTATATCATGTGGCTGGATGCGGATGATGTGCTATTGGAACCCGATCGTGAACGTCTGCGTTCCTTAAAGCAGCGATTGTCTAAGCATATCGACGCGGTGGTGATGCCACTTCACTTGGCAGAGGGTGAGCAGGGTGAACTGTTGTTCACCTCACGCCGTATACGCCTTGTGAAGCGGGATCAACAATACCGCTGGGAAGGGCGCCTGCATGAGGATCTGGTGATACCTCAGGGGCAAATCGTACATTCGGATGTGGCAGTGACACATCGCCGAATGCAAGACCATACGCTCCGTAACCAACGTATTCTCGCCCGGTGGATCAGCGAAAGCGGCAAGCTGGAAGGGCGTTTACTGTATTTTCACGCCAATGAATGCTTTGACCGCAAGGAATATGCCGAGGCAGCAGAAGCCTTCGACCATTTGCTGGAGGAGCCGACCGGCTACCGGGAAGATCGGATTACTGCTTGTGCGCGATCGGCTGAATGCTATCTCCATCTCGGGAAGCCCGAGCAACAGCTGGATCGTCTGCTACGTTCTTTTCGATACGGGGTGCCGCAAGCAGACTTGTGCTGCATGATCGGGGACTGGTTTTTCACAAGAAACGAATGGAATACTGCCGCATATTGGTATGAAAGAGCAACGGAGCAACAGCATCACCTTACTGGTATGCGACCTGTCCCACTGCCATGCTACTCTTGGTTACCTCATGTGCGGCTCAGTCATTGCTATGCCCATATGGGTAAGCTGGAAGCTTCGTATGAGCACAACCAAGCCGCTTTACGTTATTTGCCTGATGATCCGCATTTGCTGGATAACGAACGCAAGCTTAGAGAGGCTATGCCCAAACTTCCATTCACAGCCCGGTCCTCAAAATAATTCAAGCTGTTCTGGCCCGTGATCCGCATCAGGCGGCTTGCGAGGTGGAAAAGGCTTAGGCTCCATGCCCAGCATGGTCATGAGTTGCTTAGCGTTGGCAGCAGCGTCTCCACCTGAGTTGTTGTTGAATATCACGCATACCTCACGGCTTTGCTGCTCCAGTTCCAGAAATCTGTCTTTCCATTCGGCTAATTCCTGTTCATTGTACCGATACAGATAACGAACCTCCCGCCAATTAGGTGCGGAGCTTTGATTCCAGCCTGATACGTTCCGTCCGTGGAGACGTACGATGGTCAGGTTGCTGTCTGTAGCCTGCGGCACAATGGGAACTGACCCAGGACCTGCCTGCGGCTCGTCGCATACGCTATGTATCCAGCCTTCCTCACGCATAAATGCCAGCGTTTGCTTCCGAAAATCTGCTGTGAACCAGCTTTGATGTCTAAACTCAAGTACGGATGGGACCTCTCCCATCCTATTTTTCGTGTCTCGCAGTATGGCGACATTCTCACGTGTGCAGTCAAACCAGGGCGGGTACTGAAACAGCACGGCTTTAAGCTTGCTCGCTTCGCGAAGAGGTAGTATGGATGCATGCAGTGCTTCGTACATGGCATCTATCGTTTTGAAGTAAGGCTGTTTGCCGCGGGTGTGTCCGGTCATTCCTTGATAGGCCTTGACGAGAAATGAAAAGGAGTCTGGAGTTTCCGCCGCCCAGCGCGCCATACGATCCGTTGGCTGTACTGCATAAAAAGAACTATCCATCTCTACTATCGGAAAATGGCTTCCATAGACACTTAGTTTTTGGTTAGCTTTAGTGCCCGTTGGATATAAGTCATCGTGATCGCCCCAACCCGTCAGTCCAATTTGAATCATAACTTTGCCGCTCCTTTCCTGCATGAAACCTCTGTAAAGGCGTTCCCATGATTCATTTTAATGATAAAATGGGGTAAATCACATGAAGTTGGTATGAAGTTCCTATGATTATTTAAGCTCAAATACGTTTATTGTAACATGCTCTCATGACAGGAAGCCTTGTGCTTTAAAAAAATGCTTATTCGTAATGTTTTTGAGTTTCCAGTTTGAAAAAGCTAATATAGTATGTAATAGAGCGAAATGAGTTCATGGAGGAGAAACGATATGGCAGAATGGTACGAGCAAAGCTTTGGGGAAGATTATTTATTGGTATACAAGCATCGCGACTTTCAGGGAGCCTATCAGGAAGTGCAAAAAATGATCTCCTGGCTCAAATTACCGCAAGGCTTCAGCGTATTGGATTTATGCTGTGGGATGGGACGTCATTCGCTTGCGCTTGCCGATGCAGGGTATAACATGACAGGTGTGGATCTTTCCAATGTATTGCTGAGAGAGGCCCGTGCGGCTGATATCGAAGGGCGGGTAAGTTGGCATCAAGGGGATATGCGAGCAGTGCCGCTGAAAGAAAGCTTTGATGCGGTAGTCAATTTGTTCACCTCCTTCGGTTATTTTGAAAAGGATGAGGAGCAGCTTAAAGTATTAAAGGAAATTTATCGTCTATTGAAACCGGGAGGCCGTTTTATTATAGATTATTTGAACCCTTCCTACGTAGCTGCTCATTTGGTACCGCATTCGTCCCGGGAGGATGAAGGGAATTGGATTGAGGAGCACCGGGTCATTGAAGATGGATTTGTGAAAAAGCAAATTGCCATTCGGTCAGCCGCATCTGTGACGACTACAGAAGCAGCCTCAGAGCTGGGTACCACTCACGCTGACGCAGAACCAGTGCGTGTGTACTATGAGCGAGTAAAGCTATATCCGTATGAAAAGTTCCGTGATTTGCTAGAACAAGCCGGGCTATCCGTAGAGCAGGTGCACGGAAGTTATGATGAAGATCAATATATCGAAGATGCTTCGCCCCGAATGATTTTTGTCGGTGTGCGGGCTTGAAACAGAAGGGCGGATGGGAAGCCATGAAATTGCCAGAGCTTACGCTCTGTGAGCGAATAGACGGAGGCTTTCAGGTCAAAATATCCATGTCTTTTCCGCTGCGCTGGGTGAATAGCTATGTGATCAAGGGACAGCATGGTTTTACAATTGTAGACCCGGGTCCGCGCAATCTGGATACAGAGGCAGAATGGGCATTTGTGTTTCAACAGCTGGGCATGTCCTTTGGGGATATTTCGGACATTGTGGTGACGCATCATCACCCCGATCATTACGGATTGGCGGGGTGGATGCAGCAGCAAGGTCAGGCTCGCGTACATATGTCAGCTCGCAGCCATAAGGAAGCGATGATGATGTGGGACGCTCCAGAATTGACGACCGCTATGGAGAAACGGCTGCCTAGCTTTTTTGTCCAGCATGGCTTTCCTTTGGAACAGGTATCAGCCTTGGAATCACATATGCAGCAGGCTTATTTGCAAGTGAATCCGCAGCCTGAGATTACCTTCATTCCTACCGGAATAGACGCTCGTCTGGAATTAGGCGGACGGTTCTGGCTGCCCGTTGAGACAGGAGGGCATGCGCCTGGGCATGTGTCCTTATATGAGCCGAATAGCGGCGTTATTCTGTGCGGTGACGCGGTGTTGCCGCAGATTTCTCCTAATATCAGTCTGCTGCCGGGCAGCGATGCCCAGCCGCTGAAGTCTTATATAGACGGCTTGCAGCGCCTAGGTGAGCTAGAGGTCGCCTGGGCATATCCCGGGCATCGCAATCCGTTTGGGTATTTTCGCGAACGGACGCAAGCATTGCTGGCGCATCATGAAGAAAGGCTGGAGAAATTCTGGCAGCTGATCCAACCGGAAGGGAGCACAGCCTATGAGCTGTGCATTGCCGTGTTCGGCGACAAGCTGGGGATTCACCAGCTAAGGTTTGCCATGTCCGAGACGCTGGCCCATCTGGTGGAGCTGGTGCGCCGTGAACGGGCCTCTATGAGCGAGGAGAATCCCATCGCGCGCTTTCATTCCTTTTGCCGTCCATAATGGCGGAAAGTTAACGAATATAGCGATATGACAAAGCAACATGACAGAACAACATGACAAAGCGGCATGCATGCCGGGAAAGAGGCCTTTATGAATTTGCTGCTGCTGGGAGCTACCGGACGTGTGGGCCGTTTTATATTAGATTATGCGTTAACGGATGGTCATACCGTAACTGCCCTAGTTCGTTCACCGGACAAGTTGGAGGATTTCGCATCCCAATGCGGGACACAGCTGCAAATCGTACAGGGTGATGCCACCAACGCGAAGGATATAGCACAAGCGCTGAAGGGCGGGCCATCAGTTGTGATCAGTGCGCTGAATACAGATGGAACCACCACCTTATCCGTTAGCACAGGTCTGCTGATTCGACTGATGCAGGAGCAGTCCATTCACCGGCTCATAACGGTAGGAACGGCAGGGATTTTGCAAAGCCGGACCGAACCGAGCCTGTATCGGTACGAGTCCTCCGATACCCGGCGACGCAGCACCCGTGCGGCCGAGGAGCATCGGCGGGTGTACGAATTGCTGCGTGAATCGGCACTAGACTGGACAATCGTATGTCCGACCTATCTGCCAGATGGCGGACGTACAGGTGTATATCGGGTGGAAAAAGACTTTCTACCCGAAGGTGGCTCACAAATTACCACTGCGGATACAGCTGATTTTACCTATCGTCAATGGAAGAGTTGCGATTTTATCCGTACAAGGGTGGGCATTGCCTATTGATCGTGGAACGCAAAACATAGCTTTATTGATAAGCATCCAACCAGAGCGCAGTAAGTGTATCTACTTATGTTGCGCTCTTTTTTGTTTGACAAACATTCCGGGATTGAATACTATGGTTCTATAAGGAAACAATGTTTCTGAGATAAGCAAAGGAAGTGCATTGAATGATGTCTGAGCCATCACAACCTTATAGAACCTATTCTGAGGTGAAGTTACAGCAACAGCAATTGCTCCGTAAAAATGTGATTGATGCCGCATGCATCCTTCTTGTAGAAGAAGGGCCTGAGGCTGTGACTGTACGGCGAGTTGCACAGAAATTAAGCTGTTCCACCAAGATCATTTACAGTATTTTTGGCAGTAAGGATGGTCTTGCCAATGAGATGTATCTGGATGGATGCCGGCTATTGGCCGAAACCTTTCAACAAGTACCTGTTACCCAAAATGTACTCGCTGATCTGGAGGCATTATGCTGGGCATATTGGGAATTTGCGAGGCTTCATTCAGCCTATTACAAAATGATGTTTGGCGGGGCATTATCTGATTTTAAGCCAGATGAACAGAGTTTAGAGGGCACCACAACGGCATTATCGCGAATCCTGCAAACCGTCGTACACGCTATGGAGCTGGGAGCACTGAAAGAGCAGGACCCGCTGCTGGTTGTCCGAATGCTATGGTCAGCTTTACACGGGGTGATACATCTACAATTTGCAGGTCATTTTTTGACTGCGGACATGGCACAAGAGGTATATGCATTTACACTGAGGAATACGCTCGATGTATGTAAACCCTCGTCATCTCCAGCGTAAATATGAAGTGGCTGAGGTCATCTTCGTGATGGCTTCAGTTCATTATATAGTAGTGGTAACAATGTTTCCGAAATAAAACGACGATACTATGGAGGTCATCATCATGTTTATGTATGCAAACAAAACAGCACTCATCACAGGGGCTTCATCCGGAATTGGCGAGGCATTTGCCTATTCGCTCGCGGCTAAGAAATGTAATCTCATTTTGGTAGCGCGCAATGAAACCAAATTAAAAGCACTGGCGAAAGAACTCTCCGCTAAATATAACGTAAAAGCTACGGTGATTGCGCTGGATTTATCCTCACCAGGAGCTCCTCAAACATTGCATCAAGAGGTTCAGTACCAACAACTCAAGGTAGATCTTCTGATTAACAACGCCGGTTTTGCCACCTACGGGTACTTTGAGCAGGTTTCAGGAGAAAGACAGCATGAGGAAGTGATGCTCAATGTGGCTGCTTTAGTCGATATCACACATGCATTTATGCCTGATTTATTGCGTAACCGGGATGGGGGACTCATCAATGTTTCATCCACCGCTGCATTTCAGCCCGATCCCTATATGGCCGTATATGGAGCAACCAAAGCATTCGTACTTTCTTTTAGCGAAGCGCTGTGGGCCGAAAATCGAAAACGGGGACTCAAAGTGCTCGCCCTCTGTCCAGGTGCAACCGAAACCTCATTTTTTGATGTAGTAGGCTCCAGTGAAGCCTCTGTGGGTTCCAGAGAAACACCCCAGATTGTCGTCCATAATGCCTTGAAAGCATTTGAAAAAGGGCGCAGTCATATGATATCTGGTCGACAAAACTATTGGGTAGCTCAAGTATCCCGATTTTTCTCTCGTCAATCCACACTTAACATTGTAGAACGTACGCTACGACCTCAAAATTGATTGCAATTCATGAATCAAGATAGCCTATCCTTAATCGTCAGAATTACCGCTCAATAAGCTGAAATTTTATACGCCGGGTCTGATTTCTTCCAGCTCAATTGAACTAGAAGAAATCAGGCTCGGCGTTTCTATTTACATAGATCAAGCGTTCAGATGCTATCCCAGATCTCGCGAATATAATAAAATCCCATCTCGCTTCTCCCAGCCGTTAGCTGACCAGAAGCGTTGACCTCCTATATTATGCTCCATCACAAACAGATGACATTTATCAATGCCTTCCTTGAGTAAAGCGGATAACGCTTTATCTACCAGTCTGGGCGCAATCCCATGACCACGATGTTCTATGGCTACACCCAGATGATACAGAAATCCTCTGCGACTATCATGGCCTGCTAAAATCGTGCCTATGATGTTTCCAGCGTACTCACAGACAAAGCTAAGGCCTTCATTTCGCTGCAAAAATCGTGCAATCCGCTCCGGTGAGTCGGCCTCACTCAATCCTAACCCGTCTAAGCCATTCCATAGTGCAATAGCTTGATCATAATCGTCAGCCTGCATCGTACGGAATGTATATCCATCAGTTACGCTTGCCATGTCTCTAGTTCTCCTCTTACCCTTGTATATATCTATTGTACGCCAACGCATTGTTTGCAATTAGCGTGTCATTGTTTACCGTGTTGTATTCGGTGCGCTTTCTTCTCCAAGCTCCTGTTCGCGCTCTGCCTGCTTGCGATGGGCGATACGACTGCTGGCCGAGGCTGCGATTGCACCCACAATATCGTCCAGAAACGTATTAATCGGTCCAAGGCTTTTATCGTTCAGGCGTTCCAGCACACCCGGTTTGAGCTTATCGACATAACCGTAATTGGTAAATCCAATACTGCCGTACACATTAACGATGGAGAAGGCTAGAATTTCATCCACTCCGTATAATCCCTCGTCATGCTCAATCATATCCTGCAATGGGGGAAGAAGAGCACCCTGTTCCGCAAGAATATCTAGCTGGATGCCCGTAAGTACGGCATTTTGAACCTCGCGCTTCATCAACACCTTGTCCACATTCTCTAAACATTCTTCCATCGTTAGGTTCGGGTAATATTTTTTCTGTAGAAGCATAACCAATTCTGCGATTTCAGTCATACTTACACCACGCTTGTGCAGCCACTCACGGGTGGCATCGGCTACCTTTTTACTATTCAGGCTGTAAGGTACTTTTTTCTTGTCCATAAAGTTGAAGTTACCCTCCTCGTGTAGATCCTAATTTTCTACTGCAATTATGACCAGTGTGTCCAGTCTGCTAAAAAAATAGTTATTTTTTACGCGGGGCTCGTATACATATTAGTACAATCTGTACAAAATTGTTAGGGAGGAACTTCATTTATGAACATAAAACACCCATGGCGTATGACCTCTGTAGCCGGGCTGCTATCCCTGCCCCTGTTGTTGTCCGGATGCAGCCTTTTCGGCAACGAAGCCGCGTCCATTGACCCTCCGCCGTCCACGACAGAGCAGTCCATGATTAAGGCTGTAACTGGAAAAGCACCTGCCACGACCGGGCAGTTGAGGGCTGTCTTTTTGCAAGATCATAACGGCTTGCTGGCCCCTGTATCTTTACCGATTGCTTCAGGCGATGTACAGGCAGATGCCAAGTCGGCGCTGGAAACACTGGTTGAGGGCGGGCCTTATGCCGGATTATTACCAGAAGGATTTAAAGGTGTACTGCCTCAGGGTACAGAAGTGAAAAGTGTGACAGTGGACAAGAATAACAAGCTGGCAGTTGTCGAATTTAACAAATCTTTCGCCAACTATAAGCCACAGGAAGAACGCAAATTAATGGAAAGCTTGACCTGGACCCTGACCGATCGTCCCGATATTAAGAGCGTACAGATTTGGGTGGATGGTAAAAAGCTGAACGAAATGCCTGTTGGCGGCACACCGCTCGACCATCCGCTGACGCGCGCAGTAGGGATTAATTTGGAGGTCGGTCATGGCGTGACCCCCCTGGATTCCAGTCCAGTCACCGTGTATTTCTCTTCATCTTCTCCTGCTGGGGTACAATATTATGTACCTGTAACACGACTGGTCAGTCCGGAAAAAGATCGTGTCCAGTCAGCTCTGCATCAATTAATTCAAGGGCCACAGACCAAGGATGGATTGCAGGAAGTGATGACAGGGGAGACGGCGCTGAAATCGGTAGAACGCTCCAAAGATAACGTCATTACGGTATCACTCTCGGATGATATGTTTGCCAAAGGAGAGGCCGTACCTGCTGAATTTTTGGAATCGGTCGTACTGACAGCGGCGGACAATTCGGATGATGCGGTCAAAACGAAGATTCGGATTGAACTGAATGGTGAGAAAAGCGTGATTGGACAAAATAATCAAAATTATGGAGAGCCTGTAGCCAAGCCGCAGCACATTAACGAAATTCCTCTTTAAGGACAGGGAATCGTCCTTGGGGTGCTTTTGCCTGCACACTTTGGTAAAATAAACATATAAGAACAGGTTGCATACGACGTAGGAGGAAAAAGCATGAGTAGATCTAACGGACGAAACGGTGATGAGCTGCGCCCGATGAAATTGACAGCAGGAGTAAATAAATACGCGGAGGGCTCTGTTTTTATAGAGGTTGGCGAGACGAAAGTCATCTGTACGGCTACAGTGGAAGAACGCGTTCCTCCCTTTATGAAGGGCCAAGGAAAAGGCTGGGTGACCGCCGAATATTCCATGCTTCCGCGGGCGACACATAGCCGCAATCAGCGTGAAGCTGCGCGCGGCAAGTTGACAGGCCGTACTATGGAAATTCAGCGTCTGATCGGAAGAGCGTTGCGTTCGGTTGTCAATTTGCAGGCGCTTGGTGAACGGACGATTACGTTGGACTGTGACGTCATTCAGGCGGACGGCGGGACACGTACAACCTCCATTACCGGTTCTTTCGTAGCATTGGCGATTGCAGTAAATAAAATTGCGATCCAGCACAAGTTGCCTGTTTTCCCTATTACGGATTTCCTGGCTTCTGTCAGCGTAGGGGTTGTTGGTGACAAGGCGCTGCTGGATCTGAATTATGAAGAGGATTCCAAGGCCAAGGTGGACATGAATCTCGTCATGACTGGCAGTGGAAAGTACGTTGAGCTGCAAGGTACAGGGGAAGAAAGCCCATTCGACCGTCAGGAATTGGATCAGCTGCTTAGCTTGGGCGAACAAGGGATTCTGCAAATGATTGAGCGCCAAAAAGAAGTGCTCGGACCGATTGCTGATAAGATTGGTGCTGGACGTACAGGAGCTGGGGCCTAATGCGACTGGATGGTCCGGTTGTCATTGTCGCTACGAAGAATAAAGGGAAGGTGCGGGAATTTGCACATGCTTTTGCGCCGTTTGGCAAGGAAGTCAGAAGTATGTACGATTATCCCGACATTCCTGATGTCGTTGAGGATGGCACAACCTTTGCCGAAAATGCGTTAAAAAAAGCCAAAGCGGTGGGAGATGTGCTCGGATTGCCTGTGCTGGCCGATGATTCCGGTCTGTGCGTGGACTTGCTGGATGGTGCGCCGGGCGTATATTCGGCTCGTTATGCTGGAGAAGGTGCCAGCGATCACGAAAACAATATCAAGCTACTCGACGTTCTGGAATCGAAGCAGCTTGGTGATGATACCGGACAGCCTTTGCTAAGCCCGGCTCAATTTGTCTGTACCTTGATTCTGTATAATCCACAGACTGGGGAGACGTTGGAATCGACGGGCTCCGTGGAGGGCTGGATTACGACTGAAACCGCGGGCAGCGGTGGGTTTGGGTATGATCCGCTGTTCTATTTGCCAGAGTTTGAAAAGACAATGGCGGAGCTGACGCTGGAACAAAAGCAGGCTATCAGTCATCGGGGCATAGCCCTGCGTAATTTGGCTACAAAGCTGGGAAATCCGCAGGCATAGTTTGGTAGCAGGGCGAATAATATACCTGTCATATACGAAAAAAAGGCTATCCGTCAGTCATAGGCTGCGGATAGCCTTTTTTGGTACTTTCTGTTCCACGTATCGTATGCATCAAGAAAGATGGGCGGTTGCCACCTCGTACTTTACGACTTAAGCAGTTAGCACATTTTATCGAATAGCCACCTTGTAGGTGCGCAGCCAATTATCCACTTGCGTCAAGTAAGCAAATAACTGCGGACCCGACATCAGCTGGCCAAACCAAGGTAGATTGGTGGATGCCTCCGGTGAGGCGGCAATATCCCGTACCTTTTGCGCATCGATCAGCTTGAGCAGTGGGGAAGAGGAATCGTCCAGCAGTTGCAGCGCCTGCTTTTTCACAGCGGCAAGATAGGAGGGATTATGCGTTTTGGGATACGGGCTTTTTTTGCGATACAGCACATCATCCGGCAATACACCCTCCAGCGCCTTGCGTAAAATACCTTTTTCACGTCCGCCTGTCATTTTGATGCTCCACGGAATGTTCCATACATATTGCACCAGCCGATGATCGCAATACGGCACCCGTACTTCGAGTCCCACCCCCATACTCATCCGATCCTTGCGATCCAGTAGGGTAGGCATAAAGCGGGTGATGTTCAAATAAGACATGACGCGCATTTGCGCAGCTTTTCCTGTTTCACCCGGTAGCTTTGGTACTTCTCCGACTGCTTCTGAGTAGCGGTCGTTCAAATACTCCAGCGGTTTGATCCAGTCCCGCACTTCTGGGGATAGCAGACTCGCTCTCATATCGGGAGCAACTGCCCACGGAAATGTGCCTGAGTTCAGCATATCCTCCCGATGGAACCATGGATATCCGCCAAACACTTCATCTGCTGCTTCACCAGAAATAGCAACCGTAGCGCCCTTTTTAATCTCCCGGCAAAAGAGATACAGTGACGAATCCACGTCCGCCATTCCGGGTAAATCCCGCGTTAGCGTGGAGTTGTTCAGAGCTGCTACAACTTCTGGTGTATCGAATTCAATCCAGTGATGATTTGTCCCTAATTCATCGACCATTCGCTGTATCCAGGGGGCATCAGCTCCGGGCTGAAACGCATGGGCTTTAAAATGCTTGTCGTTGTCCACATAATCGACCGAATACGTATGAACTTGTCCCTGCCCGGTACGTTTGTAATAATCGACGGCTAATGCGGACAGGGCGCTTGAATCCAGCCCGCCAGACAATAAGGTACATACCGGTACATCCGAAATAAGCTGCCGCTCCACGGTATCCATCAACAGCTCTCGTACCTTGAGTGCCGTTTCTTCGGTGTTATCCTCATGTGCAATGCTTTCGAGCTTCCAGTAGGCTTGGATGCGTACGCCGTCACGGCTGTAGGTTAGGGTATGTCCGGGACGCAGCTCCTTCATCGATGAATAGACGCCGTGTCCGGGAGTGCGTGCAGGCCCAATGATAAAAATTTCTGCTAGTCCCTCGGCGTCTACGGCGGCCTCCACGGCTGGATGCTGGAGCAGTGCTTTGGGTTCGGAGCCAAATACGAATACATCTTCGGTTTGGCTATAAAATAACGGCTTCACTCCCAGGCGATCTCGTGCCAGAAATACCTGCTCCCGCTCACTATCCCAGACCGCAAACGCAAAGATGCCGTTCAACCGATCTACACAATCCGGGCCCCATTCGATATAGGATTCGAGCAGTACCTCTGTGTCGCATTGTGTACGGAAAAAATGCCCGCGCTGTTGCAGCTCTTTTTTCAGCTCAGGCGCGTTATATATTTCCCCGTTATATACAATCGTATAAGTGATATCCTCAAGCTGCCGGATCATGGGCTGAGCGCCGTTTTCCGGGTCCATTACGCTTAGTCTTCGGTGTCCGAAGGCACACGGGTTGGATATCCAGGTACCCGCAGCATCCGGTCCGCGATCGGAGAGCGTTTGCGTCATATTTAGCAGCAACTCAGATTGATGCATCAAGTCTCCGTTCCACTGTATGAAACCTGTAATTCCGCACATGTCTATTCATCCTCTCTTTGTCGTGTTCATCCAGTGTTGGAATGAATCAAAAACTAAATCCCCAGTTCATCAGTATATATGCCGAAAAGAAGCATAAAATGTCTGTCCGTTCCGAAAACTACAGATGGGGCAACCCGTCTACTCGTGAGGAAGGAGGGAGACAATGTACTACATCAAGGATGCCAAAATACGCCGCTTCACTGAACTTGACGGAGTGCGCTGCGCTGAGGTAGAAGTGCGTCCCGGTGCCGCAGATGACCCGGAGCTACTGGTTTATATCACAGCCACGAATCAGAAGGATGGTCAGCCTGACTATGACATGGTAAGGATCATCCGCAATGATGCTGATCTGGAGCTGGATTGGTACGACAATAATCTGCATTCGGCATTTGAGGAAGTGACCGACAAGGCTTTTACTGACTCTACGCACATTACCGCTGGTGAGGAACGGGAAAAATTCAAAAGGGAATTGCTTTCCTATGGGCAGCTTAGTACAGAGTTTGCCAAGGAGTTCGGGGCATGAGGATATGGTGTGCTATACCTCGGCTTTTGTTGATTTGGGCACCGGCGCCATCGCCGGATCAGCGTGAAAGGAGGGGGAAATCATAGACGGCAAAGCGAAGTATAAGAAAAACAAAGGCAGCAGTTATATTCATAACAATGAGTTCGCGGAAGAAGTGCTGGAGAAAAACGTAAGACATGAAGTACGCAGAAGTCCTAAACGCTTTGGGAATAAATAAGCTACCAGTGAACTAAAGCAACTCATCAAAGTTGATCCCAAAGAAGCCTCCGTATTCGTCAGATTTGCGAATATGGGAGGCTTCTTTTAGAATTAGGCCGCTTCACGCAGCGTCATGATCCCTTTGTAGATGTTATAAACAAAAACGCCGAGATAGACCACTACAAATAGCAGTACAAACCCGATAACTGAACCTGCATGATTGGCAGTGATAATAAAATACACTAGCGGAATCGCCGCAATAATGGGGAAAATGTGCGATAAAATGGCTTTTTTCGCGTGTCCCTGAACATATTCGTCCCGGACTGCAATCCACACAATGACCGGTACCAGAAAAGGTGCGAAAAAAATGCTAAAATAACAAAGTGAAGACAAAAGGCCTTTCACGGATAACCCCTCCTTTTTGGCGTCGTTCTTTGTACATAATACCCCGTTAGCGTCCAAATGATTCCTTTTGCAGCCTGCTTTCCTGTATAATGAAAAAATGCTTTTGACAGTTGCCCAAAATGTGATATAATCATTAATGCACTGAATACATAAGGTTTTATGAATTATCATTTTGTCCCAGTAGCTCAGCTGGATAGAGCAACGGCCTTCTAAGCCGTCGGTCGGGGGTTCGAATCCCTCCTGGGACGTAATTAAATCAGTCACAAACCGTTGATATAAATGGATTTGTGAGAAATTAGGGCTTCGGTCAGGGCTTCGGTCACTGATGCAGAATCCCTTTTTTTTATATTACGGATTGTCAAGCTAAGTGGGACAGTTCCTCTGAAAAGGAGGGTCTGTCAAAAGTTTTATGAAAACTCTTTTAGGCACAGATTCCCCCGAGGGAGAAGTAGCGATTTATCGCAAGTGTTGACCGACCCGATCGGGGAAAAAGACCGACATCTGGAGCAACATTTGGCCTCAGTGTTGGACACGACCTGTCCATTTTCGAGTGACGTCGATGGTAGCCAGATAGAGCAAATTAAGTAAGGCTTCATCGGTAGGAAGGATGCTTCTTCCTTTCGTCACCTTAAGAAGTTGGCGATGGTAGCTCTCAATCCTTTTGGTGGTGTAGATGAGTCTGCGAATCTCTAGCGGGTATTTAAAAAAGGTAGCGAACTCATCCCAATGGGTTCGCCACCTGTTGAATGGCTGATTCAGATTCAGCACGTTCTTCTTCAGTGCACCTCTTGTTTTATGAATTGAGTTACTCAACAGGCGTGGCAGAATCTAAAAGTATCTATAATCATAAAAGATTTTTTCCATTTTTAGATAAGGATTGAGAAGACCATTTCAGCTAACTGCGGCTTTAGTTTAATAACAATCTTCCATAAAAGAGCGCGATTCTATAATAAGGATCAGTTCGTTTTCATTAAAGTGCCATATTATATCTTTTAATTTAAGTGAAACTGCCTAAAAAGTATGTTAATATCAGTTTTAACAGACAGACAAACTAGTATTTATAGAGGCGAAATTATGAAAAAATATAGAATATATCAAGTAGACTCATTTACAAAAAATAGATTTCATGGAAACCCTGCTGGGGTTGTTCCAAATGCAAATGGACTTACAGATGAGCAGATGCAGAGAATTGCAAGAGAATTAAATAATTCGGAAACTGCATTTATTTTTGAAACAAATTCTTCAAATTATGATGTTGGAGTAAGATTTTTTACTCCAACAACAGAGGTTCCAATTTGTGGTCATGCAACAGTAGCAGCACATTATGTTTATGCAATTGAGAGAAAAGTTGAAACTGGAAGAATTATTCAGAAAACAAAAGCAGGTATATTGCCTGTTGATGTTATAAAGCATGAAGATGACTATTCTATTGTAATGACACAGGGAGAACCTTCTGTATCAGAGCCTCTAAATGATGAAATAAGAAGTCAGATTGCAAATGCGTTAGGTATTTCTTGTAAAGATATTTGCATGGAATATCCAGTTGCGATATCTTCAACAGGTCATTCTAAGGTAATGGTTCCGATTTACTCCAATGAAATACTACATAGTTTAAAACCTGATTTGCAGAAGCTTACAGAAATCAGCAAGCATATTGGATGTAATGGATATTATGTTTTTACATTAAATCCACAAGAGGATATATTGGTTCACGGAAGAATGTTTGCTCCTGCAATTGGAATAGCTGAAGACCCGGTGACAGGAAATGCAAACGGACCGCTTGGAGCCTATTTGGTACACTATAACATTTTGCAAAATGAGAATGAGCAGTCTTTTGATTTTGATATTTTACAAGGTGAGGCAATCAAAAGAGAGGGAACAATGCATGTTCATGTGAAAAAGGAACAGGGAAAACCCGTATTAGTTCAAATTACGGGGAAAGCGGTTATTGCTTTTTCAGCGGAGATCATACTTTAAAAAGTCTAACAAATTTATCAATAAGCTTAATGACGGATTGTCAAGCCAAGTGCGACAGTTCCTCTGAAAAGGATTCGTGAGCGGTTCTCCAGCCCAGACACTTACGTGAACGTACTTCTTTCGGATGCTGGAAAATCGACTTGCCCACACCATACTTCCCCCGTGTCTCAGAGGGATTCTGACGCTTGCCTTTGTGCCTGAGAACAGCCAGCGATAGATCGTTTTAAGCTGTCCTTCTTGACGGTGACGTTGCTCAGGAGACCAGGTCGCTTGAAGCTTGTCTTCGATGATGCCAGCAAGCTCTGGCGTCCATTTGCCTACAGAAATTGAAGCCCGACGTCGCTGGACATAACTCTTCTGAGATGTCTCAGCACGGTAAGACCCCCCTGACCCATTATTCCGGCGGAGCTCTTGGCAAATCGTAGCAGGTTTGAAGCTACTGTTCCCAATAAAGATTGAACCTTTATTTATAAGAGCATCTTTAACAGTCAAAAAGCCTATTAATGTTGAAATAATAAGGTTTTATGATATTAGTAACACTAGGTGGCTTTAAATGTGGAATTATAAAATTAAGGTATTCTACACATCCTCTACATATAAATTTGACAAACCCAATAACACCAACGTCCTAGCAAGTACTCCTGGGACGTATAGCAAAAAGCTTCCTACATGCATGTAGGAAGCTTTTTTGTGTTCCAGCAGGATGATTGCTGCTAGCTTTATACCGTCGCCGTCGCCTTCTCCTTATGAGCAAAGAATTGAGGCAAATGCTCTTTGTGTGCTTCCAGCAATTCATCCAGTACGGTTTGGGCGATATCCCCGCTTGGTACGAGCGGATTCAGGGTGAAGGCTTGCAGTGCTGTTGCATAGTCACCGGTGACCGCCGCTTCAATTGTCAGTTCTTCCATTGCCTTCATCACTTGCAGCAAGCCCCGCTGTGCAGGTGGGAATTTGCCAAAGTTGACAGGTTCGGCACCGTGGGCGCGAATGACACTGGTCACTTCGATGGCGCTATCATAAGGAACATCATCAATCGCACCATTGTTACGTGTACTAACTACCATCAATGTGCCTTTGTTGTTATAAATGGAATTAATGATCTCACAGGCAGCATCGCTGTAATGCGCACCGCCGCGTTTGGATAGTTCCTCTGGTTTGTAATCCAAATTCGGATCTTTATACAGTTCAAACAGACTTTCTTCCAGACGTTTGACCACTTGTCCCCGAGTTCCTTCGTTTTTGGCTTCCTCTAATTCTTCCTTAAGCATGTTATCGGTCATGTAGTAATACCGATGGTAAGGACAAGGCAGCATTTTCAATTGACGAACCTGATCGTACAGGAAGCGCATGTTCTTAATATTTTCAACGACCTTCTCTGGCTTTGCGCCTGGAGCGTACAGTCCTTCAATGACTTGCTCTGTTAATTCGGCCCCTGTTTTGTCATAAACTTTGTGCCAATGAAGGTGGTTAATTCCTGCAAATTTAAAGAACAGCTCTTCTTCCGATTTGTCCAGTACAGCCGATGCACTCTTGATCGCGCCGATTGGAACATTACATAATCCGATGACTTTATCCCACTTACCATAACGAAGTACCGCTTCGGTGACCATACCCGCAGGGTTGGTGAAGTTAATCAACCATGCATTCGGACACAGTTCTTTCATATCTTCAACGATACTGAGGATAATGGGTATGGTACGAAAAGCTTTGAACATCCCGCCAGCCCCATTAGTTTCTTGACCGATCATGCCGTGTTTTAACGGAATACTTTCGTCCTTAATCCGGGCTTCCAGCAAGCCTACCCGAAATTGTGTTGTGACAAAATCGGCACCCTTCAAGGCTTCCCGACGATCCAGTGTCAAATGTACTTCACAATCAATGCCTGCGGCCTTCACCATCCGTTGGGCCATGGCCCCCACGATCTCCAGCTTTTCGCGTCCTGCCTCAATATCTACCAGCCATAATTCCCGAATGGGAAGCTCTGCATAGCGTTTGATAAAGCCTTCTACTAATTCTGGTGTATAGCTGGAGCCTCCGCCAATGGTTGCGATCTTTATGCCTTTTTTCATGGTTAGTGCCTCCTGAGTATGTTTTTTAAAACCGCTTTCTTAAGCTCAAATTCACTGTAATCCCTGTAATGCATTACAGGTCAAGCGCTTTTAAAAAACTTATTTGGGGAAGGTGACAATTGTAGGGACGGGACCACGAACATGCTAAACACGAACATGCTAAAATAGAAAGAACGAGGTGAGAAATGTGGCAAATATTCATGAAATTGCAAAGCTGGCGGGCGTATCCTCGGCAACGGTGTCCCGTGTCATTAATAACCATCCGTACGTAAGTGAACCGACAAGGCAGCGTGTACAGGAGGTCATAGACCGACTGGATTATGTACCTAATTTGAATGCGGTTTCATTGAAAAAGGGCATGACCAAGCTCATAGGAATTATTTCAATTTCTTTTAATGATTCATTGGGTTCATTTGTGCGTGGATTTACAACCTATGCTCAGGAGCATGGTTTTAATATGGCACTATTTATTACGAATGGAGAGAAGGAGCGGGAGCTTGAAGCACTGGAAATGCTGCGGAGAAAGCAACTGGACGCCTTGGTCTGTATGATTCGCGTCAATGAATGGAGCGTGATTGAACACTATACCAAATATGGTCCAATTGTGACGTGGCAGCGTGTAAACATTGATGCAATCCCGTCTGTATTTATGGATCAGTATCAGGGGTACATGCTTGCGCTGGAGCATCTGTATGCCAGAGGCTACCGCAGCATTGTGAATGTATACGGGAATATGAGGGGACTGAATACGAAGGAGCGCATACGGGCTTATCATGATTTTTGCAAAAAATATGATTTGAACGCTGATGCCTTCCCGCATTTTTATGATTTAAATTCAATGGAAGCGGGTGAACAAATTGCTCACTGGTGGAGCGAACAGCCCAACAAGCCTGATGCCTTCGCTTGTTCTACCGATTATTTGGCTGCAGGGCTTTTGACTGAAGCACGTAGGCTCGGTGTTTCTGTACCAAGTGATGTTGCAGTGGTGGGCTTTGATAACATCGAAATTTCGCATTTTCTTGATTTAACCACCATTCATTACCCGATTGACAAACAAGCGGAAAATGCATTCATCATGATTCGAAATGCCCTTGAGGGGGTTCATGAAGAATTACATCCTTTGGAATTCAAATTAGTAGAGCGAGCGACCACCTAATATCCTGGTTATTCTTTTTCGCTGTGGTTATCGGTGTGCTATTCAGGGATTAGTAAATAAAAAAAGGGACTCCATAATAGAATAAATTCCAGAGGAGTCCTTCTTTGCACGTACTCTAATTCATCGGTCTCTCATAATTCCATTACGAAATTAACGTCAGAATAAATGCACAGATCGTAAGTAGAATTAATTATTTAAAATAGGTATTTCTCCAAGCAGATTCTTTAAATTAATAGCATCCCACGGCATATGCTCGGTTATACCTAACCCAACTACATCGGTTTCTTCAGCTAGTTCTTTAATCAGATGAAGTAGTTGAGGTATTTGCATGGTTCCCGCAGGAGAAAGATTATAGGGAGCTTCAGGGTTGGCGAATAATAAAGAACGAAATGATTTTGGATCAAGTACATCTAAATCAAGGTGAATCGCCAGGTGTTTGATGCCGCTTTCTGTAATCCACTCTTTTATTGATTCGGTACTGATCGTTAACTCTTTGGTTCCAGCAGTTCGAATCCCTAATCTTTGAATTACTTCAGCATCTGTTTCTATAGTAGTAACACCTAGTTTTTGAAATGTTTCTGAAAATGCTTTTGTCTCTTCTTCTGTAGGAGCCGCTAATCCAGCGATAAAGACATTTTCAGGCTTAAGAGGAACTTTCACATGTTTTGCAAACTCCTCATCTCCTTCTCCCAACAGATTCCCAAGTGGTAATGTATGTCCGTTATCATAGCCCACATATCTAACTAAATCACTGTGAGCATCGATCCAAATTAGCCCTAATTCTCCACCGTATCGTTCGTTCAAATAGGCAAACGGGGCTTGTTCGACTAAGCAGTCACCACCAAACATTACAATGCGATCTGGCTTATGAGCGTCAATGATATGTTGAGCAGCCTCTAATTGTTCAAGTAGCTGTTTTCTCCCATTCATACCGTTCTCGTTGTCAAGCGGAGTTCCATCATAAGCTTGAACCGGAACATGAATAAGGGGTTGATCATTGTCTGGGGCTAGCCAAGCCAGCAGTTCAGCTCCAAAAGAGTAGTTAGGATTGTTTCCTCCTTGCCATTGCGGCATTAAGAGGCGTATTGTTCTAGTCATATTTTCTCTCCTTTACTTCAAATTACGGTTAGTATAAACTGAACGCAAATAAAAACGTAGTACGCACTAATTTGATAGGTACTACCCGAAAGGATAGTGTGAATATGAGTATGGCTGAATTTAAAGGTAAAGTTAAAAATATTGAAGATACACCTTTTGGTTATACAGTGTCAGTTATTGGTGGTAAATGGAAAATGGTTATTATTTATCTTCTGGCCGAAAACCAAGTGGTTCGCTTTAATGATCTGAAAAGACAAATCGGAGCTATTACATACAAAACATTGAGTTCACAGCTAAAAGAATTGGAAGCGGATGGTCTGGTGAATCGGAAAGAGTATCCCCAAGTTCCACCTAAAGTTGAGTACAGTCTCACAGAAAAAGCGGAAACACTATTGCCTGTTTTGGAAGGGTTATGTGAATGGGGAACCAAAAATCAATATAATTAAGTTTCGTTTTCTAATTGCTTTCGAATGTTATAGGAATATTAGAAAAGACGATTGACATATATTTATAGTTAATCAGGTATTCAACGAGCTCAAGTGCACTGGGGATAGGAACGCTTAAAAATCAGTATCATTTGGGGGATGTGATATTTTGACTATGGCGATTATTTTATTTATAGCGTACAACACAGAGCCTCATCTCTACTTTATTAGTGAAAATGAGGCTCTTGCGTGAATTATAGAAGTGACAATGGTGAAGGAAGGTACATAGCATTTTATAGCTTTTGGGACATCCCCGGATGTTTGATGCTTAGCACTACCTTTTTCTTTAATCCCTCTGCAGCAACTCGAATCTGTTCTGCCTGCGTCACGGCCGAAATCACCGCTACACCATCGGCACCCGCAACTACCACTTCCTCCACACGGTCTATCGTAATACCTCCGATCCCAACGATGGGCAGATCAATTCCTGCTTTGCGCATTTCATATAAAATGGCTGGACCCTGCACCGCATGAGCATCATCCTTTGAGATGGTGGGATAGATGGGGCCGACACCGAGATAGTCCGCACCATGCAGGATGGCTCGGCGTGCTTCTTCAATCGTATGGGCGGAGACGCCAAGGATTCGGTTTCCGATCCGCGCGCGCACAGAATCAGCCGATTCATCGTCCTGACCGATGTGAACACCGTCGGCGTTGAGCTCAAGAGCCAGCTCCACATCGTCATTGACGATAAAGGGGATACCAGCGTGGTGGCACAGATCTTGTAGCTGACGCGCAAGTTCAAACATAGGAACCCCTGTTAACGCGCTACGGCCCTTTTCCCGGAACTGGATCATGGTGGTGCCGCCAGCAAGAGCCTCCTGCACGACCCGACTTGGTTCCGCGAGGCAGTTCACGCTTCCAACAACCAGATACATCTGTAAATGCCGCCGCATGATCTCAGGTAATATTCGACCGCTCATTGGAGTATCTCCTGACGACGGCGGTAGGCCCAATGATTGGTTGGACCGTGTCCCTGGCCCAGATACAACGTATCCTCAATCGCCGCCTGAATGAAGGCTCTTCCATTCCCTATAGCTTCCGGTACAGACACACCTTTCCCTAATTCAGCGGTAATCGCTGCTGAGAACGTACATCCTGTTCCGTGTGTGTGGACAGTTCGCACCCGCTTGCCGCCCAGCTCGGTGAAGGCTGTTCCGTCAAAGATCAGGTCAACAACTTGACCGCTGTTTTCGCTCTCCTCATCATGGCCACCTTTGATCACAACGAACTTGGGTCCTAGGCTGCTAATATGTTTCGCAGCTTCGCGGCGATCCTTCATCGTACGAATGCTTATCCCGGTTAAGGCTTCCGCTTCCGGGATATTTGGTGTGACGACCAGGGCCAAGGGGAGCAGGTCGTCGTTCAAAGCCTGCACCGCTTCCGGTTGCAACAGCTTTGCGCCCCCTTTGGCAATCATTACAGGATCGACGACAACCTTTTCCCAGCCGAACTTTCGAATCTGCTCGGCCACAAGGCGGATGATGCCCGCGTCAAACAGCATGCCAGTCTTCAGGGCATCGACTCCAAGATCTGATCCTACAGCTTCGATTTGCTGCGCTGTTGCTTCCTGTGGCAACGGATATACACCGTGAACTCCCAAGGTATTTTGTACCGTAATGGCTGTAATAGCCGACATGCCGTATACGCCAAGCTCCTGAAAGGTTTTGAGATCGGCTTGAATTCCAGCTCCGCCGCCGCTGTCTGAACCGGCAATCGTCAGCGCTCTCGGTACATGCACGTCACTCATCGCGCACCACCTGCTGTAGTTGTTCCAGCTTCACGGATCGTGACATGCCCCTCCAGCGAACCAGTATGTAGTTTGGCAAGCTCGTCGAGGAAGGCAATCTGGAAGCTGCCTGGCCCCAGTTTTGCAGTATGCGCTGCGGCTCGGGAAGCTGCTGCACCGTAAAATGCCAAACCTGCTGTACCTGCGAGCAGCAGGTTGGGTTCAACTGCTGCAAAAGCGCCCAACACAGAGGTCAGCAGGCAGCCTGTTCCGGTTACCTTCGTAAGCATCGCGTCTCCGCCACTAATCAATCGTACTTCGACCCCATCGGTGATGACGTCCTCTTTTCCAGTGATGACAACCATAGTATGGAGCGTTTGTGCAGCCCGAACTGCCAGATCGACATTACTGCTGTCAGCACTGTTGCCTGCATCTACCCCTTTAATCTCTCGGACTTCTCCGATTAGATGGGCGACTTCGGCTGCATTGCCTCGCACTAGTGAGATTTTTACTTCTTTTAGGATCCGCAGTGCTGACTCGGTTCTAAAGCTCGTCGCTCCCGCACCAACCGGATCCAGCAGAACTGGAACACCATGAGCATTCGCTGATTGTCCAGCAATGATCATGGCATCTACCAGCTCGCGGTTCAGCGTACCGATATTTAACACGACGGCGCCCGCTATTTTTGCCATATCTGCTACTTCCTCGGGTGCATAAGCCATCACCGGGGAAGCGCCCAGCGCATACAGGCCGTTGGCTGTAAAGTTGGTGACCACCACATTGGTTATATTATGAACGAGGGGGTTGCTATTTTGTACCTTTGTCAGGAGATCCGAATAACTTTGTTCCCATATACTCATCATGTTTATCCTCTCTCATCTCTACTGATTATTCCAAGACCGTAGCGCGCATCTGGACGGGCCATTGTTCCTGCTTATAAGCCATATCCCAGAACATATATTCCAGCTGGCAGCTTAGCATAAAATGCTCAATCATCCGCTCTTGCTCGGCAGCCGTGGCGACATTCGCCCAAGCATCCACACGCTCGCGATATTTGGATGTTACATCTTCAATCTGGTTTCCATAGAAACAAATCCATTCATAGAATGGATGAGACTCGTCCGGTCTTACCTCATCCATTAGCCTGCGTCCAATCTCAAGATATGTCCATGGACATGGCAGCAGCACGGCCATGATTTCTCCAAGACTACCTTCATGTGCGACTGTTAGCATATGGCGGATATAATGATGAGCGGACGGAGCGAGTGGATATCCCTGCATCTCTTCATAGGTGACACCTGCGATAGCACAAAAGTTTTGATGTGGATGAACCTCGCTGTTGAGAATAAAAGAGATCTGTTCGTTAAATACAGCCATATCCTCCCGGCTTGTGCTTTTGGAGATCGCGATGCCGTAAATCCGCATGTAGGCGTTCAAATATTCAAAGTCTTGTTTTACATAGTGAATCAGCTGCTCCCTTGTTAAATTTCCTTCAGCAATACCTCTCACAAAGGGATGCTCATAAATGGCTTGAAAAATGCCATCCGCCTGCCGACGAAGTTCTTGCGAAAAACTCATTTCCCCACCTCCAATAAAAATGGAGAACAAGAAGTCCCGTAAGATACAATTCTCGGAACAACGCCAAAAAGCCGCCCCGAAAACTGGAGCGGCTTCAACATAGGTTCAATGCGCAAAAAACGCTTGAAACCTTATATACGAAGGCTCCACTTTCCTACGCTAGTACGAACTAGATCAGGTTCAAAGGGTCCAAGATTCATTCTTGTCTCAGCCATAGTGGCTCCCCTAGTGGACTTTCCTATTCTTTTGACTAATACTGTACATTCGTTCCTAGGTTATGTCAAACTGCTTTGATTCCGGTCAAGGATTAATGAGGGTGCTGGATTACACTTTCCACGGCTTTGACCCTTACATATTCCGGTTTCCACATCGCATCCCGAATGGCTTGTTCAATATCTGAAATGTGTGCCTGAGCTACCTGATCCTGAATTGCAGCCTTCGCTACCGCAACCGCAACCGCGAACGAAACATCACGTAATTTTCGGATATGGGGCAGCAGTGCACCGCCAAGTTCATTCGAATCTACGGCGTTGGCAACGGCATCAGCTGCTGCGGTAAACATAGAAGGGGTAATTCTTTTGGCCTTGACCACAATTGCGCCCAGACCTAGCCCCGGGAAGACAAAGGCATTATTCGCCTGTCCAATTTCAAACTTCGTACCGTTATAGGTGACGGGGTCGAAGGGACTTCCAGTAGCAATCAATGCTTTGCCATCAGTCCACCGTATCAAATCTTCAGGTACCGCTTCAGCAAGGTTGGTAGGATTAGACATGGGCATAATGATCGGCCGTTCCACATGCTTTGCCATTTCCTTGATAATCTCCTCAGAAAAGGCACCCGCTACACCGGAAGTTCCAATCAAGATTGTGGGTTTTACCTGACGAATGACCTCCAGCAACGGTATTTTATCATCTTCCGATCGGGCCCATGAGCTGATTTCTTCCTTTTTACGCACATATGGTTTCTGATAATCCAGTACATCTTCCATATCGTCTGTTAATAGTCCACGATAATCATAGGCCCAAAATGCCTTGAATGAATCTTCTTCAGGAAGCCCGTCCTCGATCATTGCACCCCGTATTTGGTCGGCGTTACCGATTCCTGCTGCCCCTGGACCAAAGACAAGTATTTTTTGTTCACGTAGCGGAGTTTTGGTGACACCTACCGCCGAAACAATCGCAGCTAATGTCACTGCTCCTGTGCCTTGGATGTCATCATTGAAGGTGAGAATGTTTTGACCGTACTTCCCTATAATGTGGCGTGCGTTCACGCTGCCCACATCCTCCCAATGCAAAAGCGCCTTCGGGAATTGTGTTAACGTTTTGCTGATAAAGGTATCAATAAATTGATTATAGGCTTCCCCGCGAACTCGTTTGTGCCGGTTTCCGATATACAGGGGATCATTCAGCAGCTTCTCGTTATTCGTGCCGACATCCAGTACAATGGGCAGCACCCGCCCGGGGTGAATGCCTGCCGCAGCTGTATATACAGCGAGTTTGCCAATAGCAATGTTAATTCCCCCGACACCCCAGTCACCAATCCCCAAAATACTTTCCGAATCCGTCACGACGATCAGGTCAACATCCTCACTACTCAAACCGGTATTATAAAACGCCTGTCCAATACCGTTCGGATTATCTATCGATAAATATACGCCCCCAGGGCGGTTGTACTCATGGCTGTATTCTTGAATGGCGGTTCCTACAGTCGGTGTGTAGACTACGGGCAGCATTTCACTCAAATGGTCGGTTAGCAGTCGATAGTAGAGTACGATATTTCGATTGTGAAGGTCGTTAAGTGAGGCATTTTTACGCAGCATGGTGGGTTGTGCCAAGAATTGCTGATATGCCCGAACGCTCTGTTTCTCCAATGAAAGGATAGTGGGAGGAAGAATTCCTTCCAGGCCCAGTTCTTTGCGTTCTTCTTCTGTAAATGCCACTCCTTTGTTCAAAAGAGGGTTTGCTAGCACGTCCTTTCCTCGTAAGGGAGTAGATAATGACCCATCACGATTGACATGGAATGCTTCCATAAAAAGACCTTCTTTCCCTGTATTTTGATAATTATTCATGATGAAAGATGACATGTTGTCCATAGTATGGACCTGCAAATTGGTTTTATTCTTCTATTTATCTATGACAAAAAGACCTTATATATATCTTCTTATTAATCCTATAGAACCAATTTTAATTTCGGATTCATCTTGTAATTCGCATGTTTATAGTCCTAATGAATCAGGTCCAAATACTCTGTTTTTATCAAATATGAAAATAGATTTTTCTTCTCTTAAATGTTTATATATCAAGGGATGTGAGCTATTTTGTTAAGAAAATATGAAGTATTTGGACATTAATTTAATCTTGCTAAGCAAACATTTTTAATTCTTTTTCAACAAAATAGAATTATTCGGAGGAAAAGGAGAGGTTTGTGTGCAGGGACCTATAGCCATTTTTAGCGATAACAACAGGGCTATTGATTATCCCAATGTGATTTGTTTTTACCAATATATACAGTGCGAGGACACGGAGACCGCTTCAGTCTACGAGGATGCATGTTGCTGCCTGATTGATTATAGGGAGCCGGGGCAAGCCGTGCGGAAAGCTAATCAGATCCGTAGCCAATTTCCGCAAATGCCATTGCTATTGGTGACGGATGTAACCTTTCCGTTCAGTGATCAGCATATGGTGCAAATTATCGGAGTAGGCCGATTGCGTCTGCTATTTTGGCAAGCCAATGATACCGAAGAAATCATTTCTGAAATACAAAGCTTGCTCTATCCCGAGTATTCGACCAAAAGCCAACATGTTGCATTCATCTTATCTGTATATAACGAAGAGAAACGTTTTGTTCATGTCAAAACCTTTGCTGAGCGACTGCAAACCTTTATCCGCAGCCATATTATAGAGGGTTCGATTTATCTCATTGATGATGGTAGTCACGATGGCACGAATGCCTTGATTAAAGCGCTGGAGGCGGCAACTGACTTGTCCGTAAACCGGATTAACCAGAACCTGAGTCCGCTGCTTCAAACAAGGGAATTGGGACGCAATACGCGCAAGGCAGGGACGTATCTCGAAGGAATGCGGACCATCGGTGCGGATTACTACGTATTTGTGGACGCGGACGATTCCTTTTTTATTGAGGACATTGCCAGAATGATTAATGTTGTTCAGCAGGGCTACTATGATGTTGTGATTGGAACCAAAGATATGACCGCCGAGAATCGCTCTTTATTGCGATCTATCGTCAGCTTTGGGAAAAGGGTCGTTTCTCGCCCCTTTTTACCAACAGGTGTGGTAGATTCCCAGACGGGTCTTAAAGTGATGAGTTCGGTTGCCGTGAAGCGGATGTTTCCACATTTGAAGGAACAACTCGGACTGGCGCTGGATCTGGAGATGATGTTTATTGCCAAGCGACTTCAGCTCCGTGTGCTGCAATTACCCGTCAAATGCATTGACCGAGATGGCTCGCACATTCATGTCTGGAAAGATTCCATTCGTTTTTTGCGCTCTATCATTGAGATTTGGCGACTGGATCGGCGGGTGAGATAACCACGTGAACAACCGACTGCGTTCGTTGATGTTCCCCCTCTTTAATGTGCTGCTTAACGGATTTAATTTTTTCTTCCACATTGCAGCGAGCTGGTATCTTACCGGACAAGCCTATGGTCAGGCGAACGCGCTGCTGGCCCTCTTTGCACTGCTGTCCGTTTTGGGCTTATCCATCCAGCTATTAACCGCCAAGCTGGTATCCAAGGGTGACAAGAAGCTTCCGCTACGCAGCTTACCGCTCGGTTCTCTATTACTAAAAGCACCTCTAGTGCTAACTGTGCTTGCCATGATCATTTTACTTTCCGTTCATCCGTTGCTGCGCTCGCTATTGGGTGTTGAGTCTGGCCCGCTGTTCATGCTGTATGCCTTGATCGGATTGCATATTCTGGTGAGTTCATGCCGCGGAGATTTACAGGGTAGGGAACGCATGCTAGCGCTCAATGTGAATTATTACATTGAGGTATTAGGGAAACTAAGCCTGTTTTTTGTCCTGGCCGCACTAGGTTTAAAGCTGGAAGCGCTACTGTTGGCAAGTTGCGGAGGAATGTTGCTGTCGCTGCTTCACGGCTGGATCGTTTCGGCTCGTGGCTTATCCTTATCTACACACAGTGGAGAACGTATCCCTTCTGGGTTATGGAAGTCGCTAGGTCAGGATTTTACCGATAGCCTTATGACGAATTTATTCATTCTATTTTGTATCTCCATCGACATGTTGTATGTACAGCATTACTTTCCCGAGCAAGCCAGCAGCTATGCCATTGCGCTGAAGTACAGCCAATTGGTCTATTACGTTTCCTACAGCCTGATCGCGGCCTTTATTCCCAAGATCGGTGCGCAGGGGCATGACCGTCAGGCTTTGGGCAAGTTAATTGCCATCTATGCTGGGTTAATGGCTGTTGCTGCGCTGTGTGTATATGTGGGCACGACCTTTGTGTTCCCAACGTCTATTCCCATATTATTCGGAGCTTCTTACCAGTCAGCTGAGGCCTATATTCCATGGGGGGGGTGGGTGTACTGGCTATTTTCCATCGTGATGTTTTTTGTGCATGTGCACGTATTGGTGGGCAGACGCAAATTTATATTTAGTCTGGTAGCAGGAGCAGCTGTTTTAGTAGCAGCCTTTCATATGGCTCACACAGACCCAGTAGACTTTTTGCTGTCAGAGTTCATTGTTTATGGGGCACTGTCTCTCTATTTTGTGATAGATGCCTATATATATTTATTCAAAATAAAGATAAGGGGGGATTCACCCCATGAATACCATACTTGAACAGAACGGTAAAACCGTCGTTCTATTGCTTTCCTGGCGTGACATTCGTTCTCCGAAAAGCGGGGGAGCAGAAATTTTCACCCATGAAATGCTGAAACGCACACAGCAAGGCCGTTTTCAGTTCATTCATTTCTCACCCCAATTTGAGGGGATGCCTGAGCATGAAGTCATTGACGGTATTACGTATATTCGAAAAGGAAACATATACAGTGTTATTTATTATGCGATGCGCTATTACCGTCTTCATCGGCAGCAGATTGACTATGTAATTAATCAGGCGAATACGCATCAGTTCTTTACCCGATTTTGGGTGGAGGCATCCAAGCGGATCTTTTTCATACACCAGCTAACAAGGGAAATATGGTATGAAAATGCTCGATTTCCGCTAAATATGATTGGATTTCATATGGAGCCCCTGATGCTTAAGCTGGCTCGGAAGGATCGGACGCTCACCGTATCCCCGTCTACCCGGTATGATCTGCTTAAGCTGGGCTTTCACCCGGATCGTGTTCACCTTTTACCGGAAGGCATTGAGTTTGATCATTGGCCGCGTGAACAATTTTTAATGAAGGAGTCTAACCCGACCTTTATGTATGCCGGACGCTTCGTTAAATATAAAGGCATTGATCTGGTCGTTGAAGCCTTTGGGCAGCTCAAGGAAAAGTTCCCCCAGGCTATGTTATGGATTGCTGGAAAAACCGATAAAACCTATGTGACAGAACAATTATTACCGATTATAGAGCGGTATGAATTGACATACGGAGAACCGGATGAACAAGGACAATCCCAAGCCGATATTACCTTTTACGGATTTGTTTCAGCAGAGCATAAGCTGGAGCTGATGAGTCGTGCCCATGCGCTTGTGTTTCCCTCCCTGCGTGAAGGCTGGGGGTTAACGATTACGGAAGCGGCAGCCGTTGGAACACCCAGTATTGTCAGCAATTCACCCGGTCTGGTGGATGCGACGGATTTCGGAAAAAGCGGATATTTATGCTTTCACGGCGATATTCGGGGATTATCTGAACAAATGGAAAGAGCAGCAAAGGGTGGCGAAGATTACATGGCCATCCGTGAGCGAGCGTATCAATATGCGCTAAGATTCCATTTTGATCATACAGCTGCCGCGTTTGAGCAGTTGATGGAGAATTGGGCAGAGGAGGCGGAACAGAGTGGACAAAGTGGTCATTCTCTTCTCCACGTACAACAATGAACGTACGATAGAGCCTTGTTTGCGAAGCTGTTTAGGGCAAAATTACAAGGATCTGCATATTGTAGTTGCTGATGATGGCTCCAATGACCGGACGGTTGAGACGATTCGTATGCTGTCAGCAGGAAGTTCGGTACCCGTAACGATACTAGAGCTTCCTCATGGAGAGCGGGGAGTTGCGAGGGTCAGGGCAGTTGAGGAAGCGAAACACTTGGGGGCTGAATACATATTTGTATTGGATTCCGATATGATTTTAGCCGAACATCTGATTCAGCAGAGCATCGACTTTTTTGACAATCATCAAGATATTGGCGCCTTGGTTGTTCCGGAGGAGGCATATTCGGAAGCGAATAATTTTTTTTCCAAAGTGAAAGTTTTCGAGCGGAATGTCATTAACAACGCGGGAGAGACCTTGGGAAAACGCTCTATTGAAGCAGCACGCTTCTGGCGAATGAGCGCTTACGAATCGACAGGCGGATTTAATGCGGAGCAGATTGCTTTTGAAGAAATACAGCCGACCTTGCGCTATATAGAGTCTGGCGGAGTCATTCGCCGGGCGGTTTTTACACGGGTATATCATGACGAAAAACAGGTATATCTGCAGGATGTATTACGTAAAAAAGCCTACTACTTCTCGGTAATGGATCGTACAATGTCATCTGAAGAGGGCGGATTGCGAAAGGCGCTGGAACGTTGGTACTTCTTCCGTCCGGTGTTGTATACATGGGGGAATGTGAAAAACTACATCCGCCATCCGCTGCTGACGGCGGGGATGTTGTGGATGTATACCTGCCTGACTGTGATTGGGGTAGCCGCCATGTTAAAGGGCGGCACCCGTCACTCAGGCGATCTCGCTAAGGCGGATAAGGCGTAACGATGAATGACCGAGGGTCAGCGTATCCAGCGAGTACAGGTCGGGATCGGAAGATTCCGGCTCCTCATACGGTATATATAATGAATGCGGAGTTAACTGAATACCTTCACCGTCAGGATGACGCAGTGAGCAGCCAACAGGATACAGCTCAGCAAGTGCAATGTGTACGGCAGTTACGATATCTTGATCATTCAGCAGTACATACGGTCGGTACGGAGCATTCAAAATGCTGTTTATAAATACCGATAGGTCAGATGCGACGTTCTGGTTTGCATACAGGCTGTTTCGATTGAGCCTAGCCTGATCAAGCGCCTCATACAGTATCTTTTTTAGCGTATCATCATCCAGCTCCAGCGGTTTCGTTAGAAAACGGAACACGCCGACTTGATTAATGGCCGATAAAATAGACTGCGTATGCAGGTGACCAGATAAAATGATGCGTACGATATGCGGATAATCCTTCTTAATCATACGAAGGAACGTAATTCCGTCCAAACCAGGCATAAGCAGATCGGAAACGACTACATCAATCGGATACTTTTCCAGCACTTGCAGGGCTTCTTTAGGCGTGTGAGCGGTATGTAAGGTGAATGTTTCTTGCATCAATGTCCGTTCAAGCAGGGACAGAACCATTGGACTGTCGTCAACAAATAGAATGTTTTGGGGTGTCATAAGAACTGCGCAACTCCAATCAGGAAGTAAGAAATGAGGAACTACATGTATAATATCAGCGTTTTGGCATTTTTGAAAGATGTCAGTACAGAACGGGCGTTGCGTCTTTTTTGTGAACGATTTGATTCGGCTGAACATGCGCTCTGGGAAAAAGGGATGCGTCTTCTTCACGAATATCATGCTGCGCGACATACAGGGGTGACCTTGGCTGTCTCCAGCGCACTTCAGCATATGGACGACCGTCATGATATTTACGTTGTTGATTTGCGAGCATACAGCGAGGAAGATTTGGATCGCCTGTATATCGCAAAAACATGCGAGTTGATTCTGCTGACGGACGGGGCAACGGAAACCGCTGCGAGGTTTGCCGCACTCCAGCGTCGCACTCCCCGGTTGCTATGCGCGCGTCTACCGCTGGTCAGCTACGAGCTGGAATGCCTGATGCAAGCAATTTTGAGCCGTCTTGAACAAAATGGAGGGGACAGGGCATGAAGCAATGGGCTTTGTTGAGACCAAGCTGGCAAAAGCTGATCCTGTACCTGATCGTCCTGTGTGTGACCGTGTTCTTGGCCGCTGTGCTACAATGGTTTGTCATGCGGCAATTCAGCGGTCACTTGGCGGAGATTCAGAATGAGCAGCTCCAGTATGAGGTACAGGAACTGTCTGGCAGCATAACGGAGCGTTATGCCGCATGGCAGGCTGAACTAAAAGAGCTGTCGTCCAGTCTGGGCAGAGAGATACTGAATCAGGGAACACGCCAGTATGCTGAGGGGTTTAAGCGTGAAAGCGGGTCTTTTTATGTGCTGGATGAACAGTATCATGTGATGGCCGGACGTGACAATCGTGAGATGAAGAGTGCAGTCCAGCAGATTAAGTGGCTGCAAAATGGTTGTGCGATAAGCTCTTTTGTGACTGAGGATCATCAGCCTGCCCAGTATATAGCGTGCAGGATTCAAGGGGCGCAGACGGGCGGTTTTATGGTGCGTACGGTTGACGCTGAGATGCTTAGTGGAATTATTAAAAGTAAGCCGGTGAATCAGCATGAGACTTTATTTTATAACGGTCAATTCAAGATCGTAGCTTCCCGAAATACTCCGGATATCAACCGGACGGATATCACGGGTGTAACCCGTAAGCTGCTGGAGGGCAATACGGGTATCGTTGAAGATCGTGGAGAGAAATACGGAATAGGATTCAGCCGCATTGGGGAAGAGGCCCTTTACATATCGGTTAAGGATATTAGTCAGGACACTGCCCAGCGAATTAGCTCCTTTCGCAAACAGTTGTGGATGGTGATGGCTCTAATACTCATGATTCTGTGGGCCATGCTCATCCAGTTCCGCAAACGGATTGTGAAAGATGCCATCGTGAACAATCAAGTGCGTGACCAGCGGCGGGATGAAGATATGCGACAGCAGCAGGACACGTATTATTTGCCGTTAATGCAGACGATTGAGCAGCAGCTGCAAGAGCTGCAAGAACAGACTAGCCGTCTCACGGGCGGCGATGATTTAAAGCTGTTGGGATTTTATCAAGATCTAGCCAACCGCTTTGAAGTGGCTTCCAGTCAGGGAAAAGGAGCATCTCATGAGGAACTGGAGTATTTCCGCGAGCTGAATGAAAATTTCATCCAGGGTCGTCTCAGACAGGAATCCTCACTTGGAGAGTTACTGACAGGTGTCCGTAGCTTGCGTGATGAGCTGGAAGAGAAAATGCATGATAATAGTGGAATTAGCTTCACGGATATGAACGAGGTATTGTCTGAATCACTGAAATGGGCGAACCGTTCGCTGAATATGAAGCACATTCAAGTGATCACGCGGCAAGAGCCAGTTCCATCCATTGCAGCACAAGCACCTATGCTGTACAAAACGATTCAGGGGTTGCTGGAAAATGCAGTAGAGGCCATGAACCGAGATGGAGAGCAGCTGGAGGAGCAGGAACGGGGCCGAACGGGCCTGCGGTCCAAGCGGCAATCTCATATGCTTAAGGTTAGCTCACGCCTGGAAGAAGCTGAAATTATGATTATGATTGAAGACACAGGCGGCGGGATTGATGATAAGATGCGTTGGAGTTATTTCCAGCCGGATTATTCCCAAAATGCGCAGGAGCATACGTTCAGCCTGTATCATATGGATGCATATCTGAAGACTATAGGTGGTCGCTTAAAGCTGCGTAATACCGATCAGGGATTGCAGGCCATCGTTCATTTGAGAAGATAGGTCCTAGATAACCAACCGATACACAAGAAGTTCAAGAGAGGGGGACAAGCATGAAAAAGTGGATATTTCGCTATCGCTACGATATGGCGGCAATCATATGGATGCTGGTTGCGATCGTTGCGTATCTTGCCCCCATCTATGGACCAGGCCAAATCGTGTTCAGTGACATTGCCTTTGGAGCCACCTCTCATCGGTATCTGGAGGAAATAACCGGGGTATGGAACGAACGATGGTCTACCTCGACTCTGTTCAATGCTCCACGCATTCTGTACATCTTGCCTTTCTATGGACTTTCATTATTATTTGACGAAAGCGGTCCGGTTTTGCTCAAGTCGTTTATCACAGGCTTGTTATTTGTTTCGGCTTTTTCGATGTATGCCTTTGCCAAGCGACTGGTCAGCGTGTATTATTCACCAAGCTTTACGAAAACCCGTATTTTTGCCATTGTGGTGGGTTCGTTGTTTTATGCACTGAATCCGTGGGTTATTTTTCGCATCCAGCATATTTATTTGCTTTGTGGCTATAGTTTGTTTCCGTTAATGCTGCGATTTTTTTTCAGTGCGGTGGACCCCAAGTTTCAAATTCAACAAATTAAAAACTATCATCCCCATAAATTGTATCAGCGGAACTGGATTGACCTGTTCTTGCTGGCTGCAGTATTCACCGTGAGTGCTGCGGCCATTCATTATTTTTTCTTTGGGATGATTTATTTGGGATTGTTCACCATGTTGCTTCTGCTCAAACTGACCTGGACCCATCGTAAGGCAGGGCGCGCCTATTTACAGCCCTTATACGGTAATTTTTTGCGTAAAGGCATGATTTTTGGCGTGTTTTTTGGTCTGCTCAGTTTTTATTGGTTGTCCCTGTATGTAGGCAGCATGTTGATGGACGCTCAAGCGTCTCAGCATAATATCAACGTCGTGGATACGTTGTCTCTGTTCAGCCGTAACAGCAGTTTATATAATGTGGGTTATTTACTGAGCTATTGGTGGCCCATGTTCTCGTTTTCCTCGCTGCCTGCGATGTTTTATGTAGGTGGGGGATTCTTGTTGCTATTGATCGGGTACGCGATGGTGACACGTTCACATAAAAATCCGATCATTCTGATCTTCTCGCTCCTTACGCTGTTATTTATGGTTGCAGCGACTGGAACGACATTTCCGTCCATTGCCAAGTGGTTTGTCATTCTGGTTACGAAAACCCCTGTGATTGGTTCGGTTTTCCGTGATCCTAACAAATTTATTGGACTGCTCTCCCTTAATTTCGGAGTGTTGCTGACCTTTGGCGTCATTCAATGTATGGAATGGTTTGGATCATCACCGCTACAGCGTGGGTATAAAAAGCTGGCGGTTGTTATCGTCGTTTTGTGCCTGGGCGTGTATTTGGCTCCCTTGCGTACGCAGTTCATTGAGGGGTATTACAAGCCGGTACAAGTGCCGGAGGATTATAGTCAAATGGCTGAAAAGCTGACTGACTCAGATCGTTTTGACAGCAAGGCACTGTATTTTCCAATTGCTGATAATATGATTCAAAGCTATAACGGAGTAGCGACGCCCAAATGGAATAAAGGAAAGACGGCAACCGAGAAGGCGACTGGAGATTTTCAGGTATACTCTTCTCCTAAAAATACGATCTTTCATCATGAAGGCAATGATCCCGGTATTACATACTATATGAATTTTCTGCAGTATGTTATGGACAACGGATTAAGCTCGCGATTAGGCTGGCTATTCTCTACTTTTGGGGTCAACCAGTTGGTCTACCATGACGAATATGAGGGACAGGAGAAGCGGCAGGATTTCCACCTGTCTCAGCTGGAAGGTCAGACCGGGTTGAAACGTACGTATAAGAACGACTTATTTTCCATATTCAATCTTGATCAGGCACCGCCCTATATGAATATCCTTGCAAGTAAAATTGTGACACCTTACGGATTTAGCCGGCTGGAGAGCTATAGTCATTTGCCTGGTTTTGATTTCAGCCGTTTTGGAGTGCTGTTCAGCGCGTTGAAGCCTGAGCTAAACACCATTCAGACGGTCAACAAGGGGGATTATGTGGAGGCAGTCTCCTTCAATGACTTGCTGTTGTCACAGCTCCCGGCAGAGAATTACTTGCGGCCTTTTGATGCGATTGAGGATGGCAATGCTTTTTTGAAATGGTCCAAAACTTTTGCATCAACCAACGATTGGTTGTGGTATTTATCCTCCCAAAATATACGGAACTTCCCGTTTGATATGGAGATGGATGCAGGGATTGCAGTCACCTTTGCCAGTAAGAAGCTGGATGTAGCACCGTATCAGATGAGCAGCATTGAAGGGAATACGGTGCTGGATTTTGACTCTATGCTGAGAACGGAAACCTTTTTCAAGCCTGATAATCCGCAGTTGTTCAGTGTGCAGGCTAACCCCCGAGAGGAATCAAACGATGTGCCGACTCTGCATGGCGAGATTATGAAGGGAGATCCGAGTAATATATGGCAGGTCGCCAGATCTGGATTGCTAGAAGCCAAGGAAAATAATCCATATCAGTTCCACATCACCGTTTCTGGCCGTGGGACGAACAAAATGCATGTAAAAATGAGGTTTTATGATAAGCAAATGCGTGAGCTGGGGGTCAGCTATGTTGTGGCACCTTCAGAGGGCTATAATTTTGACAGTGTAAAATTTTACGGGGAATACGTTTCACCACCTGGTAGCTATTGGATGCGAATGGATTTGTTAACCCTCCAGCGTCCGCAGCAAAAAAATTACTGGTGGATTCACGATATTCAGCTGCGTGATTTGGGGCAATACAGTAAGCCTAACACGTTTACGATGCATAAAAAGATGGACCAGCCTCAAACCTCGCATGTATATGCTAGAGTGTTCATGAATAAGGCAGGCGGGAAATTGCAAGTCACACTGCCGGATGGAGTGACTAACATCAAGACCCATGATGAGGGATTAAACCAATTCCAATGGGTCGATCTGGGAGAACATGTTTTTGCAAAAGGAGATAACCCAGTCACGGTTAATAACCTGCAAGGCTTTAATGCGGTCAATCAATTTGCGATTGTTCCTGTGGATCAACTAGATCGGTTATCCTTTCCGGTGGAGCAGGCATTGAAGCGGGGCAAGCTCTTTTTCACCTTGGAGGCAGAGAGCGATTTTAATGCCCAAGGGAATGTGCAGACGGAACGTGCGTTACCAAGACTTAGTATGGGACGGGGAATCAGTTACCAAAAAGGGACGTTAAGCAGAGAGGTGGAAGTCGCCAAAACGGGAACCTATGCCACAGCAATTTCGGCTAATCTACCTGCCGGATACGAAGGATCATTAACAATGAAATGGAAGAATGAAGAGACTGGAGAGGTGCTGACCAGAACAATTCGTACGGGTGAGTCATATAAGCGGTTACCCGCTACCTCATTATCCGAAAAGCAGGTTATTGAAACGGTGCCCAATCAGGATGGTTTTGCCAAGAAAATTATACAAATTCCCGGTCTGCTGAACGACTATGGCCGAGTAGAGTTCAAAAATTTATTCTTAACCAAGGGAAAATATCGCTTAACCCTTGCCCTGGACAGTCAGGTGCCGTCATTGAGCCATTTTACAGATATTCATCGAATGGACGGGCAGGAAGTGACGGTAATGCCTGGGCAGGACACGAAGGAATCATTGGGCTCGGATGTTGGATGTGTAGCAGATATTCGGCCTGGTCAGACGAATCTGTCCATCCAGAACAAACAACTGTCTATCCGTTACGCACCTAGTTATTCCTGTGACTGGAATATTTATGCGTCCAAAAAAATGAAGGCAGAGCCGCTGCAAGAGTACGTGGTGCAGTTGGATGCGCGATCAGAACAAATTGGAAGTCGGCACATGAAGATCATTTTCCTAAATAAAGCGTCCCAGATTCTTCAAACCTCCTATATTGATGAGGTAGAGGAGAGAGATAAGGAGCAATGGAATCATTATGATCAAATAGTGAAGGCTCCAGCAGGAACCGCCTTGATGCAGTTTCAGATATTGGCGCATGCGCACAAGAAGCAATCAGGCTTATTTCAAATGAGGCAATATTCCATCATCCCTTATCAAGCAATGATTACAGTGGATGAATTTACGCTGTTTGAGGGAACGGATATGGAAACCTTTTTTATGGCACCACACGCTTCGGAAAGCATTCAGGCTACTCGTGAAAATTCCATGGAACGCAGCTTTACACTATATAATCCAATGCATCAGCAGGTGCTGATCCGGGAGACAGAATCACCCAATCCATTATGGGAGTTCAGGCTGGGTAGCGAAAATCAGCGAGCACGTCTGTCTGTGAATGGAGTAACGACCGGATTCATAACGAATGGCAGCGGAAACGGTAAGGTTGTCATTATTCTGGCTTCAGCCTACCGTTTTGGCTGGGTATTGTTTGTCATAGGTATATTGGGTGGAGCAGCTTGTTTTCTTCCTTATCGGCGATGGACAAAGCGGAAGCTTCCATAAGAAGCAAGCTGCCCAGAGGGAACCAGACCGTTACTATAGGGCTACATCTCGTATTTGTAGCCTCTGCCCCAAACGGTACGGATATGCTGAGGATTTTTAGGGTCACGTTCAATTTTTTTGCGGAGGCTGGAGATATGTACGTCGATGGTACGATCCAGATAAGCGCCATCGCCACCTTTGACCCGATCCATCAATTCGCTACGGGTAAAAACTTTCCCTGGATTGCAGGACATCTCTTTTATAATAGAAAATTCGATGTGAGTAACTTCGATTTCCTGGTCATCGACCAACAGGCTATGACGGTAATCATTCACCCAGACTCTTACCTTTTTAAGCTTTTGGGTTATCGTTGGTGTCTCAGTGAGCATGTTGCTGCCACTGCGGCGCAGCAAGGCTTTGATGCGGGCGTTTAACTCTCTCAGACTGAAGGGCTTGCATAAAAAGTCATCCGCTCCGTCGTCTAGAGCCTTTATTCTTGTGTTCAGCAGGGTGTTATTAGAGATGACGAGCACAGGAACCGTAGTAAATTGGCGGATGTGGCTGATCAGCTCACATTCGACTTTACCGGAAAACATTAGCGCGGTCACAATAATGTCCGGCTTAAAGTGCATTAATGTAGGAATTGCGAGTTTACAATCATAGATTAGTTCGGTATGATAGCCTTCCTCTTGAAGATGAAGAGCAATCATATCAGCCAAACTTTTTTGACCTTCAATGATGAGTATTTTTGTAGGCATGACAGACATCTCCTGTACGGACAAAGATACAATTAACATTGTATAACTATGTATGTTCTACGATGTTACATACTTATGTATTCGGCAAAAGCACGAAAAGCAAACAGTCCTATAATGTAAGGAAAATATGAATTTAAAGGAAGAAGGTTGCATCTTTGCGAATGATTTTATTATCCGGAGGTTCGGGTAAACGACTATGGCCCTTATCCAATGTGAACCGCCCCAAGCAGTTTCTTTCCATCCTACGTCATGACGAGCGACCGGAAAGTATGCTGCAACGGATATGGAGACAGTTAGATGAAGCTGATTTGGCAGATCAAGCTTATTTTTCTACGAGTGGAACTCAGATCGAACTGATTCAGGGGCAAATCGGCGGAGACGCTGTGGTGATTGAGGAGCCGACTCAGCGGGATACCTTTCCGGCTATTTCCCTGGCTACAGCTTACTTGCATGATGTTGCAGGCGCATCACGCGACGAAATCGTAGGGGTCATGCCGGTGGATGGCTATGCGGGGGATGAATTTTTCGAGCACCTGCGCAGGCTTCCTTCGATATTAGAGCAATCAGGAAGCCATATCGCATTGATGGGGGCTGTTCCAACTGAGCCCTCGGACAAATATGGATATATTGTGCCTTCATCTCCTTTGTCTGACCAGGAATACTATAGAGTGAGTTCATTTGTAGAAAAGCCTGATCTGATTCGCTCCGAAGTATTGATCCGTGAAGGAGCGTTATGGAATTGCGGAGTGTTTGCTTTTAGAATCGGCTTTTTATTGGATGTGCTGACACAAATGGATTTACCAGCCGATTATGAAACACTTTCGACAAATTACGCAGACTTGCCTAAAACCAGCTTTGATATTGCGGTAGTAGAACACACTCGTAAGCTCTCCGTGCTCCCATATCATGGAGAATGGAGAGATTTAGGAACATGGGATTCGTTGGTGCGGGAAGTGAGTTCAAAGCTGAGCGGTCCCGGATATATTTCAGAAGCATCACATGATTCGCATATCATCAATGAACTGGAGATTCCGGTTAGCATTTGGAATGTCCCAGACATTATTGTTGTTGCTGGGCCGGATGGCGTGCTGGTTACGGATCGACAATCATCAACAGGAATTAAGGATATGGTGGCAGAAATTGAAATTGGGCCGCGTTTTGAGGAGCGCTTTTGGGGTAAGCAAACGGTCTTATCCCATCAACAAGCAGCAAGCGGGTTACAAACGGTCACCAAACGGGTTGTCATTTCGAAGGGGAGATTTATCAGTTATCATGAGCATCAGTTCCGAAAAGAAGTTTGGACCATCGTTTCAGGAACCGGAAGCGTCTGTATCAATGGGATGACACAGACCGTCACCCCCGGTATGGTCATCGTTGTAGAACCTGGTACCAAGCATTTTATAGGTGCAGTAGAGGGAGATTTGGAATTCATTGAGTCACAAATCGGACATATCGTATCCGAAACGGATATTATCCGATATGAATTTCCCGATTCGATTGATGCTCGTACTGTATAAAGGTGCCTGTAATATAGGAACGAACGGGTAAGAACGAGGTTCATCTGAAGCCAGTGAAGACCGCTAGGAACTATTTTTTAATCAAGCTTGATGGCTGGAAATGCTCAATAAAAAGGTATTCATGCGTTGTTCGCTTGAATACCTTTTTTGCATGAACAACTCGTATTGTTCTTAATGAATTGGATAGGAAAGAGGCTTATAAAATGAGTTTTTTGGAGGTTAGCCACTCTTTTACGGCATCTGTACTGAGGTCTCTTTTCGGCGTCCATTCTATTTTATCCACCAGCTTGCCGTTTCTGAATTCTGCAATCGTGGGGGTGTATTTTACGTTGTAATCTGCTTTGAATTTATTCCATTGGGCTTTGTCCTTATGAATTTTGTGAACGTTCAAAAACGTAATTTTGGAGCCCAGATCATACTGTTCGATCATCTTGTTAAAGTTAGGCTCAAATCGGTTGCAGTCGCCACAACTGGGTCTGCCAACATAAACAAATACACTTTGATCCTGCTGAATGAATTGTTTAAAACCATCAATTGTAACCGTATTCAAGTGGTCATATATTTCGGGGTAATTGCTTTTGCTCGCTTGGATCTCTTTATCTTTCTGCTGAACTACCTGCTCTAGGTCTTGAAATTTAACTACAGCTGAAATAGCGATACCAATGATAAGCAACACAATGACACTTAACCCGGCGATATATCCTTTTTTCACAGAAATCCTCCTTTTTTTACAATCTCAAACTTACAATATATGATATTTCCATTTTTCGCTGTAACACTTGTCTCATGATGTATAAAAAAGAAGCTTTCCATTAGGAAAGCTTCTTTTAGTCTGAAAGTTAAACGTTAGACTACAACAGTCAATAAGTAATCCTCACGTTTCACTTCAGTTTCCATGGTGTTCAGTACATCCAGGTATTGAGCGGAATTGGTTACGATGATCGGCGTAGTCGTTGTATAGCCTGCCGCCTTAATTTGTTTGATATCAAATTCAAGCAACAACTGCCCTTGCTTCACCACATCACCCTCTTTGACGCGCTTGTCAAAGAATTGTCCTTTCAGCTTCACCGTATTAACACCAACGTGAATCAGAATTTCTGCTCCGTCATTGGAAGTAATACCGATGGCATGTCCGGTCGGGAATACGGTCGTAATCGTTCCGTTAACCGGAGATGTCAGCACACCCTCTGTAGGATCGATCAAGATTCCTTTCCCCATAGCGCCTGAAGCAAAAGCAACATCAGAAGATTGTTCCAATGGGAGCACTTTACCTTGCAACGGACTTACGAGGATTTCCTTTTCGATTGTTACTTCTTTTTTTACGGGTGCTGTTTCTGTTTTTACAGCTTCTTCTTTTGGATCATCAAAGCCCAAAATCATAACCAATACAACTGCGAGTACAAAGGCAACAAGTAAGCCGAGGACAACCCACAAGAATCCAGCTCCAAAATAAGTTGGAAGCGCCAGTAAACTAGGCAGGGAGAAGGATTTTGCAGTCGCTCCACCGGAAGCAATAATCGCGCCCCCAATACCACCAGAAATACAAGCATAAATGAACGGCTTTTTCAATTTCAAAGTTACACCATAAATCGTAGGTTCAGTAATCCCGAATACAGCTGCCAGTGTAGAGGAACCAGCCAAAGCCTTCATTTGAGTATTTCGTGATTTCAGGAATACCCCCAGTGTTGCACCAGCTTGAGAAAGTACGGCTGCTGTAAGCATTGGAAGCATCGTGTCATAACCCAATGTTTGAATATTGGACAGCATAATAGGAACGAAGCCCCAGTGTACGCCGAAAATAACAAATACTTGCCAGAATGCCCCAGCAACAGCCCCGGCGATCAATGGGCTTAAATTGTATACCCATGTAAAACCGTTCGCCAAGCCTTGACTAATCAGGTTACCGACTGGACCAAAGGCCAAAAACGTCAATGGAACAACGACCAGCAGTGATAGCATAGGTACGATAATGTTTTTAACTGATTGATGAACAAAGGAATTAAACCAGCGTTCCACATAGGATTGTACCCATACCGCGAGAATAATTGGGATTACACTGGAACTGTATTTTATCAGAATGATTGGAATCCCGAGAAAAGCCAGTTTTGCCGGATTGTCCACCGCTGCAATAACATCCGGGTACACGAGTGCTCCAGCAACTGCGACTGATACAAAGGCATTGGTCTTAAATTTACGGGACGATGTAATAGCTAGAAATATAGGCAAGAAATAAAATACGCTGTCCGAAGCGGCGTTCAGAATGAGATACGTACCGCTTGCAGTATCAATCCAATGAAGCGACGCAATTAAGGCCATAATCCCTTTGAGCAAACCTGCTCCGGCAAGAGCACCCAAGAGAGGGGAGAAAATGCTGGAAATGATATCGACCGCTTTGCCGAGAAAATTCGTTTTTTCGGAAGATTCTTCTTTTTTCGCATTTGGATTATCCGCATCCTGCAGATTTGTTTCTGCCATCATATGCTCAAAGACTTGGCCTACATTGTTACCGATGACCACTTGGAACTGTCCGCTGCTTTCCACCACTGTAATGACACCAGGCGTTGCTTCCAGTGCAGCTTTGTCCGCTTTTGTGCGATCCTTTAATTTAAATCTCAAGCGTGTAGCGCAATGGAATACCGAATTGACATTCTCTTCGCCGCCAACGAGAGTCACTATTTTTTTGGATAGCTCTTTATCACTCATGTTCAGAACTCCTTAAGTGTTATTCTTGCTACTGATAGGATTTACCGTTTACTGCTGTTGCTAAGATGCGCCGGCGTGCATCTTTATAACCTTGTAAACAAGAAAAACCTAAACTCGTGGTGAAAACGACGCACTCCTTCTATGAGGGAACGTTGATTTCACCATCAGTTTAGGTTTTGCCTGCCTTACCAGTCACAATCCATGAACGATGAGGATATGAAGTTTTTAGCCTGATATGTTATTACGCTCAGTTACCCGATGAATGTGAATCGTTAGATATACATATTCATCTTTGCTTAAATATTGATCATATGTTTTTTCTAGATATTCATTAATTTTTTGGGCACAAGCAAAAGCTTCGGTATATGTTTGCTTTACCTGGTTGTACAAAAATTCTTCACCACTGTGAATAACCTCTTTACGAATCACTCGCATTGCAAAATATTGCAAATGGGTCAAAAATCTCGAATAGCTAAAAGAAGACTCATCCAGCACAATCCCATAATGATACGTAATAATGTTCAATATGTGTTGGACAATCTCGGTCATTTTCAGTGTAGCCTTCATCTCGTTACCGTCGATCCGTGCATTCACCATATGCAATGCAATAAATCCCGCTTCGTCTTCGCCCAATTTTACACCGAGCGTATTTTCTATTTTTTGCAGAGCATCCAGTCCAACTGCAAATTCTTTTTTATAAAAGCGTTTAATTTCATACAGCATCGCGTTTTTGAGTGCTAATCCTTTTTCTTCCCGCTGTATGGCAAAATGAATATGGTCGGTCAATGTTAAATAAATGTTATCACTTAACTCCGTATCCAGCACTTCTGCTGCATGGGTCACGATTTCATTCACGACCTCCAGATGAGACACGGGAATATCGTTCAGCAGCTCAGTTAGTCTGGCCGTGAACTCGTTTTCATTTAACATGAAAATCTTATCTATTTTATGATCATCGACTTGGTCGCCAGCCACCTTTTTGAAGGAAATACCTCTTCCCATGACGATAACCTCTTTGCCTTTATCATTTTTAGTCAACAGGACGTTGTTATTGAGCACCTTCTCAATAATCATTGAAGTTCCCCCTCCCATCCTTTACCAATAAAAAATGCCCAAGCACAATTCAATACTATTGTTAGCAATAGCACTCAATTGAACTCAGGCATTGCCCGCATCACCGGTCACAATCCTTCGATATAGTGCTATTGTAGCACAAAAAAAAGCGATTTCAACATGTTTTATTCTCTTTCGACAAAAAATATTTTATATTAAGGCCCATTTGCCTAGTTTGCGAGCCAACTGTGCTCTTAAGTGGTTGTACGCTCAATGAGGCTGTATTCCAGTGAATGAAGCTCCATCTGGCGTCCAATCAGCTGAGGAGAAAGCATGAAAAAAGCATTTTGTGCCTGAGCCATTATGGGATTTTGAACCGTTGTAATTCCCATCGTGTGCGCCAGCTCCGTGTTATCAAACCCAATAATCGCCAGATCTTCTGGTACCTTCAGCAATTGTCTGCGCGCTTCGCAGAGAATGCCCACTGCTACATAATCGTTTGCACACAAAATAGCCTCCGGAAATTCCTCACGATGCTGTAATAAATTGCGCACAACCTGTTCGCCGTCACGAATGTTATAAATAGAAGAATAGTTCCAGTGCTGCAACACTGGCAGATTGTGTTCACTCATGATCTGCTCATAAGCTCGTTGTCTACTGTGAGTATTGATGCTGCTTGGACGACCAAAAGCATTGGCTATACGTGTATAGCCTTTTTGTATCAAATGTTTGAGCGCTAACATATATCCTTCATACTGATCCATTGCGACGGAGCGAATATCGGTATGCTCCATTCGTTGCCATGCCACGATCGGTCCATATTTGCAATAGGTACTCAAAAAATCAGTGTCATTCACGCAGGAAATGATGACCAGCGCATCGACTCTTTTTCTTTTTAAATCCTCGAAAGCTTGAAGCTCTTTCTTTTTGTCTTCTCCCGAAGTATAAATAATGGTTTGAAATTCATATTGTCCTGCGATTTCTACAAAGCTGTCCAGAAATGCCAGAACAATTTCATTAATAGTTGATGTGATGATACCAATCTGAAGCGTTTGGCCCTTGGATAAAGAAATCGCATTCCGATTAGGAACATAATCTAATTCCTGCATGATTTTTAAAATTTTAGTTCTGGTTTCGTGGCTTACATGGGGGGACTGATTTAACACTCTGGATACCGTAGCTTTGGAAAAGCCCGCCAGTTTTGCAATTTGATCAAGATTCGACATGATGCTTCTCCTCACCTAAGAAAAAAATACTTGACATGAAACGCGTTACAACAATTAGGATGCTTATGAGGGTATTACGTCTATTTTAAAGCATCTATCGGTGCATTTCAAAGGATAACGGTTACCGTTAGTTATTGATTCGCATTGCAGCACCTGATGGGTTATTGACTAGAGTGAAAACATTAGATAAGAAAAGAGGTTTTCATACCATGACGAAGACGCTAAAAGGATTCCCGCAAAACTTCCTATGGGGCGGGGCAACTGCAGCCAACCAATTGGAAGGTGCTTTTGACGTAGATGGAAAAGGCCTGTCCAGCGCAGACATGATAGCCTATGTACCTAAGGCAGAACGTAAAAACGATCATGCTATAGAAATTTCGTCTGAACGACTGGAGAACATCTTGGCAGGGAAGGTAAACGCCCGTTTTCCAAAGCGTGAAGGTGTGGACTTCTACCACCGCTACAAAGAAGATATTGCTTTGTTTGCAGAAATGGGCTTTAAAGTATTCCGGATGTCCATCCACTGGTCGCGGATTTTCCCGAATGGATATGATGCCGAGCCGAATGAAGCAGGATTGCAATTTTACGACAATGTATTCGATGAGCTGCGCAAGTATGGTATTGAGCCGTTGGTAACATTGTCACATTATGAAACACCGCTAGGTCTGACACAGAAGTATAATGGCTGGTTGGGACGCGAAGTCGTAGATCATTACGTAAAATATGCCGAAACGGTATTTACACGTTATAAGGATAAAGTAAAATACTGGCTGACCTTTAACGAAATCAATGTTATGACCATGAGTCCGTTTACTGGCGGCGGTGTGGTTATTGACCGTGTAGAAAACAAGCAACAAGCGATATATCAAGCATTGCACCATCAATTTGTAGCAAGTGCACTGGCGACCAAACGGGGACATGAGATCATTCCGGGTGCTCAGATCGGCTGTATGCTGGCTCGCATTGAAAGCTACCCACATACGTGTAACCCAGAGGATATTCTGAAAGCACAGCATGAAAATCAAATGAACCTGTTCTTTACGGATGTGCATGCTCGTGGGGAGTATCCCAACTATATGAACCGCTATTTTGAAGAAAATAATATTGTGATCCAGACAGAACCCGGCGATGCTGAAATTTTGAAAAATAATACGGTTGATTTTATCTCATTTAGCTACTATATGACCTTGACCGTATCGGCAGGTCCAGAAGGAGAAAAGGCAGCAGGGAACCTGATTGGCGGTGTGAAAAATCCGTATTTGCAGTCCTCCGATTGGGGATGGCAGATTGATCCGATCGGCCTGCGTGTTACACTAAATACGTTTTATGACCGTTACCAAAAGCCGCTGTTCATCGTGGAAAATGGCCTGGGTGCGTACGATAAGGTAGAAGAGGACGGCTCTGTGCATGACACGTATCGCATTGATTACTTGCGTCAGCATATTGCCCAAATGAAGGAAGCCATTGCTGACGGTGTTGATCTGATTGGTTACACCAGCTGGGGTCCTATCGACCTTGTGAGCATGTCTACTTCCGAAATGTCCAAGCGCTACGGATTTATTTACGTTGATCTGGATGATGACGGTAACGGAACGCTCCAACGCTCCAAAAAGGACTCATTTAACTGGTATAAAAATGTGATAGCAACCAATGGTGAAGAATTGTAATTCTATATCGTTTTGGGGGGTACAGCAGAGAAAATCCTTAGGATGCAATCTGCTGTACCCGCTTTTTGTATAGACACCCTATTGATTTGTCAGAGGGCTTCACAAATTTTTCACTTGTAATACGCTGAAAGTTTTCTGTATAATAAATAAAAATTTCATATGTCTGGTTGATGTTTGCGGGAGATGGAACGAAAGTTCCGACCGAAGGGGCAAAACTCTCAGGTGCTTAAGCTGATTTACAGCAACAAGCAGGGACCGTAAACGGACAGAACTCTGGAGAGACCCTTAATTGGGCGCCGAAGGTGCACCGCAGATTATCATCTGCTTAAACTCTCAGGCAAAAGGACAGAGACGCGAATAACCTGTGACAGGGAGTGCCCTAGGCTTTTATGAGCTTTTTAGAGGTAGAATCCTGCACCAGATGGTTTATTTTTCGTGCCTTTAACCTCTCCAGGAGTCGAATCAACGGATTTGACTCTTTTTTGTTTTCTAATATGCTGGAGGAGCGGGTTGAAATGAATTTGGTACATGTGTTAGAAACGATTAGCAGTTGGATATGGGGGGCGCCTCTCATCGTCCTTGTCATGGGAACGGGGTTATGGCTGACCATACGTCTAAAAATGTTGCAGGTATTCCGCCTGCCTCTGGCGATCAAGCTCATCGGTAAGGCCCCGAATGAAGGCAGCGGGGATGTAAGCAGCTTTGCGGCTTTGAGTACGGCGCTGGCGGCTACCGTTGGTACAGGAAGTATTGTCGGCGTAGCGACAGCCATTAAGCTGGGCGGGCCGGGTGCCTTGTTCTGGATGGTCGTTGCAGCCTTCTTTGGGATGGCGACGAAATACGCGGAAGGTGTACTTGCGGTAAAATACCGGGTGAAGGATCGGAATGGACAATTCTCCGGCGGCCCGATGTATTATATTGAAAAAGGCCTGGGACGCCGCTTTAAACCGTTGGCGATGCTGTTTGCTTTCTCGGGGATGCTGGTTGCGTTGTTCGGGATCGGAACATTTCCTCAGGTCAAGGCGATTGTATCCTCCACTGAAAACAGTTTTGGCGTTCCGCCGATTGTAACGGCACTGACTATTGCTGTCCTTACAGCTCTTGTCACCATCGGAGGACTCAAAAGCATTGCCAAGGTATCGACGAAGGTCGTTCCTTTTAAAACAGGCTTGTACGTACTGATTTGTATCATTGTACTGATTCGGTTTGCTGACCAGCTTCCTGCCGCAATCGCGCTTGTGCTTCATTCGGCATTTTCAACTACATCGGCAACGGGTGGATTTGCAGGAGCTACGATTATGCTGGCCATGCGCAGCGGGGTAGCCAGAGGCATTTTTGCCAATGAGGCTGGATTGGGAAGCGCACCGATTGCAGCCGCAGCTGCCAAAACCAAATGGCCTGCGGAACAAGGGCTGATTTCCATGACGGGTGTGTTTATTGATACGATGGTTATTTGTGTGATGACCGGGTTGACGCTACTGGTCAGCGGGGTGTGGAGCGGGCCTACCGATGCAGGTTTGATGACTCAGCAAGCATTTTCCAGTGCATTTCCGCTGGGAGCAGAACTGCTCACCATCATCCTGATTATGTTCGCATTCACCACCATGCTCGGCTGGAACTATTACGGAGAACGCTGTGTTGAATATTTGCTTGGGGTCAAGTGGATTAAACCATACCGTTATCTGTTCATCGTACTGGTTGGCGGGGGCGCGTTCATCAAGCTCGATGCCATCTGGCTGCTGGCAGATATTTTTAACGCAATGATGGCTTTTCCGAACCTGATTGCACTGCTCGGCTTGTCAGGCATTGTCGTTGCAGAAACCCGAACCTATATGAATTCTTTGTATCCTAATAAGAAAAAGGGCATTCTTGCAGGTGCCAATGTAGGGGCGGCTATCCAAGTAGAAGAAAAAGGACAAACGATCAATTCATAAATAATAAAAGGGAGTGCTCTCAGCCATCACAGGCTTGAGGACACTCTCTTTTAATTGTTATAACGATGCACGCAAAATAGCTAAAATATCTTCCTGTTTCAGCTTTTGATAATTACCGAAACCTCCGTGCTCCATTTCACGGGCCGCAATGCTTGCGATGTTTTCCAATTGTTCATCATTAATGTTGTAATCGGCCAGGGTAGAAGGGGCACCAAGACTTGTCCAGAACGCACTTAGACGGTCAATACCTTCCAAGGCAATTTCTCTGTCAGTTTTACCTACAGTGTCCAAGTCGAACATACTGAGCATCAGCCGCTTCATGCGTGCAGCATCCTGATCCACTGTATGTCTCATCCAGTTGGGAAACAGAATCGCTAGACCGCCAGCGTGAGGAATATCATATACAGCAGATAGTGCATGTTCAATGGTATGCGAAGCCCAATCCCCGAAGTAGCCCATTTGCAGCGTACCGTTCAGGGCAATCGTCCCAGCATATAATATCGTTTCGCGATGCTCATAGTTGTGCAAATCCTCCAGCAGCTTAGGTGCCGTTTCAATCACGGTTTGCAGCACGGAAAAGCACATACGATCTTGCAGCGGTGTATTTTTAACATTGTGAAAGTACTGTTCAAAGACGTGGCTCATCATATCCACCATGCCATAAACCGTCTGATCACGTGGCACAGAAAAGGTGTTTTTCGGGTCCAAGATGGAGAATTTAGGATGCGTCACCGCGCTGCCCCACACGTATTTCTCGTTCGTTTCCCAGCTGGTGATGACAGAATCCGGATTCATTTCCGAACCCGTGGCGGCGAGTGTAAGGATGGTACCGAAGGGCAAAGCCTGGGTTGGCATATGTTTTTTGTTGATAATATCCCACACATCGCCGTCATATTCAGCCCCTGCTGCGATGGCTTTGGTGCAATCAATAACGCTTCCGCCGCCAACTGCAAGCAGGAAGTCTATTTTTTCATTTCGGCAAATCTCGATGCCCCTCTTAACGGTAGACAAGCGCGGATTGGGTTCAACGCCCGCCAATTCATGAATGTTGAGGTACAGAGGCTCTAACGCGTTTAATACCTGTTCATACAAACCATTTCGCTTGACACTTCCGCCTCCATATACCAGCAAAATGTTTTTGCCGTAATTCAACAGCTCTTGCTGCAATTGTTCAATTTGATTTTCTCCAAAAATTAATTTGGTGGGATTATAATATGTGAATTTGTTCATCTGGAAGGTTCCCCTCAGTTCATAGTTCATGTTCAAATGGTAATCTCTTATCTTGACTAGCTCGTTAATATCTGACTTGGCCATGTAAGCTATTTGAAATGACGATTAACAATTATACATGAAAAGAATAAGGGGAATCAAGTGAAGCTAATCTTTGATCGCTCCAGCGGCAAGATCGGAAATAAACTGGCGGCTGATAAAAAGAAACAAAATAATAAGAGGGAGTACAGCCAGCAGGGTGCCAGCAATGACCATCGCATAGTCCGTATTGTAAATCCCGTTCAACTGGGACAATGCAATCTGGAGCGTAAATTTGCGCTCATCCGTTAAAACGATTAACGGCCATAAGTAATCATTCCAAGCTCCTATAAAGGTAAATGCGCCGAGAAAAGCGAACGCAGGTCTTAAAATCGGTAGTGCTACATTCCAGTACAGCCGAAAAAAGCTGCACCCGTCCATACGCCCCGCATCCAGCAGCTCTTTGGGAATGGATTCTTCTGCATACTGGCGGATCCAGAAAATGCCGAAAGCATTTACCATACCTGGGATGATGAGCGCTTTGAACGTACCTACCCATCCAAAGGAAGCCATCATGACAAAGGAAGGGACGAGCGAAAGTTGTGAAGGGACCATCATTGTTGCAAGCAGTATGACGAATAGCCCCTTTTTGCCCGGAAAATCAAACTTGGCGAATGCAAAACCAGCCAGTGAATCAAAAAACAGCACCAATACGGTAACAGAACTGGCTACAAAAAGGGTATTAAAAAAAGCTCCAGCAAAATCAATCTGCTGCAATACTCTCGTTATGTTATCCAGGAAGTGGCTACCGAACCACAATTGTGGCGGAAAACGATAGATGTCTGAGGTTGTACGGGTCGCCATGACGATCAGCCAGTAAAACGGAAACATCGACAGGATGATCCCCACCAACAGCCCGGCATATAGAACAATGGATTTTGCACGTGTCTGCATCATGTTGTGACGCTCCTTCCATCGTTATTTTTTACCTTGAACGAGTTTCCAATTGATGATGGAGAATACGGCAATGATGAGAAACATACCCCATCCGACGGCAGCACCATATCCAAAATAGTTGTTGATGAACGACTCGCGGTACAGGTATAAAACGATGGTCATGCCACTTGCCCCGGAACCGCCGTCATTACCGACCAGAACCTGTGGCTCAGTGAAGAGCTGCATACCGCCGATGGTGGACGTAATGACCGTAAACAAAATCACTGGACGCAACATGGGAATGGTGATGCGGAAAAAAGCCTGTGCTCCGGTTGCGCCGTCTATTTTGGCGGCCTCATACAGCACATGCGGAATACTCTGGAGTCCAGCCAGATAGATGATGGCGTTGTAGCCCATCCATCTCCAGACGACCATGGAAGAAATGGCGATTTGGATACCCCACGGCACATTGAGCCATTGGATCATAGGTAGCCCCAAAAGCTGCAGAAGATAGTTGAGAAATCCAAAATTGTTGGCAAATAAGGCGCCGAAGATGATGGCAACAGCAACAATAGACGTCACATTGGGCAGGAAGAATCCAACTCGCCATAAGGTGCGCAATTTCACAAAAGGGGCATAAAGCAGAAAGGCAACAATAAGGGCTAGCAGTAGCATTGGAATCGTGGCATACACCCAGATCACAAACGTATTGCCTACAGCCTGCCAAAATTCGGTGTCTGTCACAAGGTAACGAAAGTTACCCCAACCGTTATAGGTCATGTCTCCGATCCCGTCCCATTTGTGAAACGCCAGGTACAATGAAAAACCAATCGGAAACAAGCCAAAGATGGCAAACAGCAGATAAAATGGCGAGATCGCAGCATAAACGGCCCGGTGCTTCCAGATTTCTCTCAGCATATTGTCCACACGCCTTTTTTGGATTTTGTTTTTTACCGCTGTAATTCCCGTTCAATTCGTTGCATCGTTTCCGACCATAATGCGTCGGGATCGGCATCTTGTTTGGCCACATTGGAAAGGCGGCGGGTCACTATGCCATGGATGACAGGATAGCGCTCGCCGAAATAGCTGCTTTTCACATGACGTGCGGAGGCGGCAAAAATGAGACCAGTGGCCTGACCACCAAAGAAAGGCTCGGGTGTCTCCATGACTGGATCGTCATAGACGCCGGGAGTGGATGGGAACAGCCCGATTTTGTGGTAGGCTTCCAGTTGGTGTTCCGGGTTTTGCAGCCAGGTCAGGACTTCAAAGGCTTCTTTGGGGTGTTGGCTGGATTTGAGGATAGAGATGAAAGAACCTCCCAGATTGCCGTCTCCTCCAGGAGCCCGAGCGACTCTCCATTTGCCTGCTGTATCCGGTGCAGCCTCTGTGAGAACTTGCTTCATCCAGATTGCCCCTACGAACGAGGCGATTTTACCGTTATTGACTGAAGCGTTCCATTCGGGAGTCCAGCCATCCGCATTGGCGAGCAGATGCTTCCTGTGGAAATCCACAGCGGTTTTCCAGCCTAGGCGGATGTCAGGAGATTGATTGCCGATATAACTTCCGTCCGGCTTGAAGTATAGGTTCGTATGCTGAGCAAGCACTTGATTGTAAACGTTTACAATATTATCAGCCAAAAACGAACGACTTCCGAATTTCTGACGAAGTTGTTCTCCGGCTGCCATGTAATCATCCCATGTACGGATAGAGGAACTGACCTGTTCAGGATCACTAGGTAAGCCCGCCTGTTCAAACAGGTCGCTACGATAGAAGAGGGCGGTGGGCCCAGTATCCATAGGAAATGCAATCATTTTACCATCAGGAGTGATCCCCTGATTCCATTTCCATTCCAAATATTGATCCTTCAGGCGGTCTGCTCCGAGTTCCCTTAAATCATAAAAACGATCCGCACTGGGGAACAGCTCCACCATCCAGTCGTTCAGAGCTACGATGTCTGGTTCACCGGAACGAGCTGCGAGCGTTGTCTTCAGTTTGGCTTTAAAGTCACCGCCTATTTTTTGAGTTTTTAATTCAATGTTGGGAAACTGTTTTTCGGCTTGGACGAGCAATTCATCGTCAATAGAACGGTTCCAGTACCACAATGTAAGCGTTATCTTTTTGCTGTTTGACAAATTAGCTTCAGATGATTGACCTTTAGAGGATAGGGACCCACTACAACCACTAATCATAGTGAGAAAAGCAAGACATAATACCAGCCATTGCCATTGTACTGTCTTCACATCATTTCCCTCCTTGCTGTCTGAATAATCTGCCTGCTGAACAAGTTGTAAAATGGTTTAGCTCCATCATATGAAGCTGTTACCCATTTATGTGCATTGCCTTAACCAAAAACAAAAAATTTGAAACGTTTATCCATAAAAAAAAGCACGTGCGTCTGTTATAGGAAGATCGCACGTGTTTAAGTCAGGGGATTAGCTTCATGACATCAACATCAATCGTTGTATCTCATCTTTCAGAGTTTCGGACCGAGTACCGAAAATAACCTGCAGGGTACCGTTCCCAAGCCTGATAATTCCTGACGCTCCGAGCTGCTTAAGAGCTTGATCGTTAACCGCTTTGTCGTCCTTGACGACAAGACGCAGCCGCGTGATGCAGGCATCAATGCTTTGGATATTGTCTGAACCGCCGAGATAGGTTAGGACCTGGCCTGCCTGACTGGACTGGGTGCCGGATGAGGCGCTTGCTTTTCCAACGGGTATGGATTTGTTAGCCTCAAATAGAAGGGTGTCATCTACATCGTCTTCGCGCCCGGGAGTCTTTAGGTTGAATTTGAGAATGATGAAGCGGAATAGAAAATAATACACGAAGGCGAAGACAAGCCCGATCGGGATCATTCGCAAAGGGTGAGTGGAGAGCTTCATATTGACAAGATAGTCAATGAGACCTGCTGAAAAAGAAAAGCCAAGTTTGACATCCAATAGGTATACGACCAGACCGCTCAGCCCTGTCAGCAGAGCATGAACGCCGTAAAGCAATGGTGCAATGAACATAAACGAAAATTCGAGGGGCTCAGTAATTCCGGTCAAGAACGACGCTAGCGCAGAACCAATAAAGATGGAAGCGACAGCTTTACGTTTTTCCGGTTTGGCCGTATGGATGAATGCGAGAGCCGCTGCCGGCAGAGCGAACATCATAATGGGGAAGAAGCCGGACATGAACATACCTGCCGATGTATCACCTGCAAAAAAACGCGTCAGATCACCATGAACAACTTCACCTGCAGCATTGGTATAGTCACCAATTTGAAACCATGCGATCGAGTTCAACACATGATGCAAACCGAGCGGGATCAGCAGCCGATTGGCAATCATAAACACCATTGACCCGATTCCGCCAAAGCCGACAATCCAGTTGCCGAAGGCTGCAATTCCATCTTGTATCGGACTCCAGATCATGCCGAGCAGAATGGCTAGAATCATGGTCGTGAAGGCGGTAATCATGGGGACAAAACGTTTGCCCGAAAAAAAGCCAAGCCAATCTGGAAGCTGAATATTGTGATATTTTTTGAACAGGTAAGCAGACCATCCGCCGATAAAAATACCACCCAATACGCCCATGTCCAGCTTGACGTCGTCTGGAATATACGCAAATATACCCGGTACGGCCGCCAAAATACGGGTCAGCACCAAGTAGGCAATGACTGCTGAAAGTGCGGCTACCGCGTCGCCTGCCAGGCCAATAGCAACACCGATGGAGAAAATGAGCGCCAGGTTGCCGAAGATGGCACCCGCCCCTTCGTTCAGAAAAGGAGTGACATAATGATTGAGAAATCCACCCACTCCAGGACCAAGCGGAATGTCTGTTTCATAATTAATGAGAGCTAGCCCTTGCAAAATCCCTGCGGCGGGTAAAGTAGCTACTGGAAGCATTAACGACTTGCCGATTTTTTGTAGAAATTTCAGCATAACATTCTTCCCTTCTTCATCAAGTTTGGGAGTGTCGTATTCATCCTGAAATCCTTACGTCCAGCCATTTTTTTTACATCATAAATCGCGCAATCTAACATGGTCAACGATTATTTTAGAATACAAAAAGACGTAAATCCGTAGTTGACATCGCTTACATGCTTATATAATATCAAATTTAAGTTAATAATCGTGACGGAGACGAGAGAGCCACGCAGACATCCCATGTACAGCACAGGGTTGGTTTGTGATGGCTTTTCTTTTTTTGCGCGATGAAAACGATCAAAATCGGAGGATCTATTGAGGAGGTTGGTTGCATGTCGCCATACGCAGCCGAATTCATAGGGACAATGATTCTTATTGCCCTAGGTGGCGGAGTGTGCGCAGGGGTGTCCCTGAAAAAGTCATTTGCTCACGCTTCCGGCTGGATTGTGATCGGAATGGGGTGGGGGCTCGCGGTAGCTATTGCGGTGTATGCGGTGGGTCAAATCAGCGGAGCGCATTTGAATCCGGCAGTTACACTCGCGTTGGCATTTCAGGGTAGTTTTCCATGGCAGGATGTTCCCGGCTATATTGTGGCCCAGCTTTTTGGGGCCATGGCGGGTGCAGTAATCGTCATTTTGCATTATTGGCCCCACTGGAAAGAGACGGAGGACGCAGCAACCAAACTCAGTGTATTTGCGACAGGACCAGCTATTGATCATCCGTTTGCCAACGTGCTTAGTGAAATGATAGGTACTTTTATCTTTGTCCTTGCCTTACTGTCGTTTGGTGCCAATTCATTTACAGACGGCCTGAAACCGCTGATTGTTGGTTTTTTGGTTGTCAGTATCGGTTTATCCCTTGGAGGTACAACGGGTTATGCCATCAATCCAGTGAGGGATTTTGGACCGCGTCTGATGCATTATTTGCTACCGATTCCTGGGAAGGGAGCATCCAACTGGGGATACGCATGGGTGCCCATTGTAGGACCGCTATTGGGGGGATCTTTCGCAGGGCCATTTTATCAGGCCGTTTTTAAGGGAAGTGTGACTCCGGCTTTCTGGATTTTATTAGGGGTCATCGTGGTTGTACTCTTGATTACCTTCCGTATCAGTCGTACTTATAAAAATCATAAAATGAATCATAAGCTTACAGCGTAAAAACGATGGATTTACACGGGGAGAGATGAACATGGGAAAATATATTTTGTCACTAGACCAGGGAACGACAAGTTCAAGAGCGATTTTGTTCAATAGCGAAGGAGATGTGGTGTACTCGGCCCAGCGGGAATTTCCACAATATTTTCCTCACCCTGGCTGGGTAGAGCAGAATGCGAATGAAATATGGAGCTCTATTCTGGGCGTTATTGCCTCCTGTCTTTCCGAATCGGGTGTAAAAGCTAACCAAATTGCTGCCATAGGCATTACCAATCAGCGTGAATCGGTGGTCGTGTGGGACAAAAATACAGGATTACCCGTGTATAACGTACTCGTATGGCAATCACGCCAAACCTCGGATATTTGCGAAGAATTGAAGCGGCAAGGGCATGAGGAGTTGTTTCACAGCAAAACAGGGTTATTGATCGACCCGTATTTTTCAGGCACTAAAGTAAAGTGGATACTGGATCATGTAGAAGGCGCGCGGGAAAAGGCGGAACGAGGTGACTTGTTATTCGGTACGATTGACTCGTGGCTAATCTGGAAACTATCCGGTGGAAAGGCTCATGTAACAGACTACTCCAATGCGGCCAGAACGCTGATGTACAATATTTATGAGCTCAAGTGGGATGAAGAGCTGCTGGACATTCTGGGTGTTCCAAAAATCATGCTGCCTGAGGTAAGGCCCTCTTCCGAGGTATATGCGCACACCGTGGATTATCATTTTTTTGGTCAGAATGTACCGATCGCTGGTGCAGCAGGTGACCAGCAGGCAGCCTTGTTCGGTCAGGCTTGTTATGAAAAAGGAATGATCAAAAACACTTACGGCACAGGCTGCTTTATGCTGATGAATACGGGGGATCAGCCTGTTGAATCCAAGCACGGCCTGATCACGACCATCGCTTGGGGACTGGAGGAAGGCAAAGTGCAATACGCACTCGAGGGGAGTGTGTTTGTTGCGGGCTCGGCGATCCAGTGGCTGCGAGACGGGCTGCGCATGTTCCGTGAGGCGAAGGACAGTGAGCCTTATGCGGCCCGTGTTTCCTCTACAGAAGGGGTGTATCTTGTACCCGCTTTTGTCGGACTAGGCAGCCCCTACTGGGATAGCGAGGTGCGTGGAGCGATGTTCGGTCTGACGCGGGGAACCACAAAAGAGCATTTTATCCGCGCCACCTTGGAGTCGCTCGCTTATCAGACCAAGGATGTGCTTACAGCTATGGAGATTGACTCAGGTATTACGGTGAAGATGTTGCGAGTGGATGGTGGAGCTGTGTTGAACAATTTTCTGATGCAATTCCAGAGCGATATTCTGGATGCGACGGTGGAACGGCCGGTCATCCATGAGACAACAGCGCTGGGTGCCGCATGTCTGGCAGGCTTGGCGGTTGGATACTGGAAGAGTACAGATGAACTTCGTAAGCGAGTGAGGGTAGAAACTTCCTTTACCCCTACGATGGATGAAGCAACACGTGACAGCCTGTATGAGGGCTGGAAAAAGGCCGTGAATGCAACGATGGCCTATAAGTAATAGCTTAAACGAAGAGGCTCTATATATTTAAACTGTAAAAAGGTGACTTCTGAATTTCAACAGGAGTCACCCTTTTTGAGGTATATGCTATCCCTTGATCCTCGTATGGTTCCAATTTTGCCGGGCTCCGCAAGAGGTACGAATGACTAGTTCGGGCTCTACTTTAATACATTTCGTATCCATTTGTTTATTCATCAGGTCAAACAGCACCATGGCGGCTAGACGACCTATTTTTTGCTTGTCTTGTTTTACAGTCGTCAATGGAGGATCGGTATAACGACAGGCTTCAATATCATCACAGCCTACTACAGCAATATCCTCGGGTACCCTCAAGCCGCTTTCCTTAAAAGCACGGATGGCACCAAAGGCAAGCAGGTCGGTAGCCGCAAAAACAGCTCTTGGTAAATCTCCTTGCTGTATCCACGCCTTCGCGATCTGGTATCCATCCTCTGCCGCATAGTCCTTACCATACACGATCCATTCAGGTCTGAAATCAAGGCTAAACCGCTTTAGTGAAGCCATAAATGCTTCCTCTCTCTCTTTAATAACCAAGGAGGGGCGTTCAATGCCTATAAAACCCATCTCGCGGTATCCATTCATGTAAAAGTGCTCAACAACCTTCATTGAGATCTTTTGATTGTCGGACATAATGTAGCAGGAACTGGCTCCGGTTAGCTCAATATCGACACCGATGCAGGGGATAGGACTGGCGTCGAGATCGAAAACACTTTTTTCCACTTCGTCCCCAGCAATAATAATGCACCCGTCCACTGAGAAATATTTCGAGCGAGCCAAATAGTCTTCTCCATTATCCAGAAATTTTTCATTTGAAAAAAACAATAGGTCGTAACCAAGTAAGCCAATCTGCTTTTTGAAAACATTAATAATGTCCACAAAAAAAGGATGACTAAAATCGACATTCAGCTTGCCAGCGAATATAACGCCTACCAGATTGGATTTTTTGGTAGCAAGTGTTTTAGCCGAGGAGGAAGGTCTATAGCCTGTTTCCTCCATAATTTTAAGTACTCGCTGCCGGGTTTCCTCACTGATATCTGTGTAATTGTTTATGATTTTCGAAACCGTCGCTACTGAAACGCCTGCCATACTAGCTATTGTTTTTATATTCATGGAATCCTCCGCAACTAAACTGATTTAGTTAAATTGACTTTGTATTTCAAATTCAATGATTACTCGTATTCTATGCTACCTCATAGATGGGAGTCAACAGAGTTAATAAAGGATTTATCCTAATATTTTAAGGAGTAACAACGATAATTTAACGGTTATTATATTTTTTTGATATTTCATAATTCTCTATTTACAAATACAGGTTATTCGATACATAATAGTAGCTATAATTAACTAAACCGCTTTCGTAAAAGTGAATGCATTTACCGCTGGTTATTTTGCATATTTTCCTCCAGCGCTTTATTGTCGGCGGTGCAATGGCCGGAGCTGTGAAGTCTTTATTTCTGAAAGGAAGGTACCGAGTATGAGCGAGAATATCTTTGTATTTCCTGATACGTTTATGTGGGGAACTTCAACCTCTTCCTATCAAATTGAAGGTGGCACAAATGAGGGCGGCAGAACGCCCTCCATTTGGGATACTTTCTGTCAAATACCCGGGAAGGTGATCGAAGGGGACTGTGGAGAAGTGGCTTGTGACCATTTTCACCGCTTTAAAGAAGACGTGCAATTAATGAAACAGCTTGGTTTTTTACATTATCGTTTTTCTGTAGCTTGGCCGCGCATTATGCCCGCGCCCGGCGTGGTCAACGAACAAGGGCTGCTCTTCTATGAGCATCTGCTGGATGAGCTTGAGTCGGCCGGGCTAATTCCAATGCTGACTCTGTATCACTGGGATTTACCGCAGTGGATTGAGGACGAAGGTGGATGGACGCAGCGAGAGATTATCCAACATTTTAAAACGTATGCCTCTGTGATCATGGACCGATTTGGCGAGCGAATAAACTGGTGGAATACGATAAACGAGCCTTATTGCGCCTCTATTTTGGGATATGGTACAGGGGAGCATGCTCCTGGTCATGAGAACTGGAGCGAAGCCTTTACTGCTGCCCATCATATTTTGATGTGTCATGGGATTGCGATCCATTTGCATAAGGAAAAAGGATTAACAGGTAAAATTGGCATTACGCTAAACATGGAACATGTGGATGCCGCTTCCGAGCGACCCGAGGACATAGCTGCTGCTGCCAGAAGGGATGGCTTTATTAATCGTTGGTTTGCTGAGCCATTGTTTAACGGAAAGTATCCTGAAGATATGGTGGAATGGTACGGAACGTATCTGAATGGATTGGATTTTGTACAGCCTGGTGATCTGGAGCTGATTCAGCAACCGGGAGATTTTGTAGGCATTAACTATTATACCCGCAGCGTCATTCGAGCAACTAACGACTCTTCGCTACTGCAAGTGGAGCAGATTCACATGGAGGAGCCAGTAACAGACATGGGATGGGAGATTCACCCTGAATCCTTTTATAAGCTGCTGACGCGGATTGAAAAGGATTTTAGCAAGGGCTTACCCATTCTGATTACGGAAAATGGAGCAGCGATGAAGGATGAACTGGTGAATGGACAGATTGAAGATACCGGGCGTCAGCGCTATATTGAAGAGCATTTAAAGGCGTGTCATCGCTTTATCCGGGAGGGAGGTCAGCTCAAGGGCTATTTTGTCTGGTCTTTCTTTGATAACTTTGAATGGGCCTGGGGATATAGCAAGCGTTTTGGTATTGTACATATCAATTACGAGACGCAGGAACGGACCCCCAAACAAAGTGCGCTGTGGTTCAAGCAAATGATGGAGAAGAACGGGTTTTAAACAGAAAACCAGGTGCAAGTTAGCGATAGCTTCAATTTATGTAGGCCGTCATGCTGTAAAACAGAGCATGACGGCTTTTTAATTTTATAAATCCTTGCGTCAGGTAGGGGATCTATGCAGAAAAATCTTGCAAATCCAATATAACAGGGCAGTGGTCACTGCCTGTAATATGGCAATCAATACTCGCATCCATTAATAGCGGACGAAGCCTCTCTGAGACGAGGAAGTAATCAATCCGCCAGCCAATATTCCGTTCCCTTACCTTTGGCATATAGGACCACCAGGAATAAACATCTGTCCGATCAGGATAAAAATATCTGAAGGTATCTATAAATCCGGCGTTGAGCAGCTGTGACATGCGGTCTCGTTCCTCGGGCGTGAAGCCAGCATTACCGTAGTTGGCTTTAGCATTTTTAAGGTCTATCTCCTGATGAGCCACGTTCAAGTCTCCGCAAATGATGACAGGCTTCTGAGCGTCTAGTTGTTGCAGATAGCTGCGAAAACGGTCTTCCCATTCCAGTCTGTATGGCAATCGCGATAAGTCTCGTTTCGTATTTGGTGTGTACACATTGACGAGGTAAAATTTTTCGAATTCTAGTGTAATAGTTCGACCCTCTGGCTCTTCATTTTCTTCAAGTCCATAATGCGCAGAGAGCGGCTTGATTTTGGTGAAAATAGCTGTGCCGGAGTACCCCTTTTTCTCAGCGTAATTCCAGTATTGAACGTATTCCTCCATGTTCTCCATGAGGATTTGTCCTTCTTGAAGCTTCGTTTCCTGTACGCAAAAAATATCAGCATTCGTTTCTTTTAGATAAGTATAAAATCCTTTGGTTACACAGGCTCTTAAGCCATTTACATTCCAAGATATTAATTTCATTTGATTAAACTCCTTACTACTCCACGCAGTCAAGCGGTGTAATGGTATACCCTCGATAAAAGGCTGTCCCAGACAAGCGCTCAAACAGCGCTGCGGAAACAGCCTTTTCTACATTAAAATAGGTTGTAATACGATGCTAGGCTCCAACATCCACAGTGAGTCCTATTTCGCTGGAAAATAAAAAAAGCTTCCTAAACAGGAAGCTTCGGCTATACGTCCCAGGAGGGATTCGAACCCCCGACCGACGGCTTAGAAGGCCGTTGCTCTATCCAGCTGAGCTACTGGGACATAAAATTCAAGCGAATATTAATATATCATATGGATGAAAAAGATACAAGTCTTATTTTGTATATATCGCTTATTTGGGCTCTACACCACATAAATTCAGAATACACATCGTTTTTTTTGCCTTATAAAAGGGTATGTTAGAATACAGGTGAATATGTTGAAGACGAGTGGTTGAACTTCGGCTGCTGTTTCTCATATAATCTACAAATACTTTAGCTTGCGGAGGAGAGGGGGTGCCTTGAAAATAAAGGACTCCAAGGTGACGACAAAAGAAAATAATATCGTATTGTTTCCGAAGACACTGGACTACTATCAAATTCAACTTACGGTGATGCTTGAGAACGAACGTTACGGAGAGGCGATGGCGATGCTGCGTTTTTTGATGCAGTGTCAGGGACAGGAGCAGAAACAATACGATGAATGGAACGCTCTGTTACAATGGCTGGAAGCTGCATTTCCACAGTACGCTGACAGCGGGGCGGCAACGGACAATGTGGAAGAAGATGAAGTCAGTGAAGTTGAGTTGGCTCGCCGTCATGCACGCTTTAAGCAGGAACAGGATGCAGGCTACGGTAACAAGCTTTTGCAGATGGCTATGGATCAACCGTTATCCGAACAGACGATTCTAGCTTTGGAACAGCTATCCTACTTGGAACTGCCGGAGATCGACGATGCCTTGCTTCGCTGGATTACTGAACGGGAAATCCATCCTCTTCTCCAATTCCGTGTTCTACAGACAATGAGACGCCGTGGAATAGAAGGGACGATAGAAATCAGACGGGGTGATGAAAAGACGGAAATCGATATTGAAACGGTTCCGTTACAGCCCGATGAGTTTCCAGAGGCGATTATGCGTATTTTGGAACGGGTAGCTGACCAGACTGAAGTGCATGAGCCTACACTATTCTATTTTGCACAGGAGCTATGGTCACAGTTTGTGATGGCAGTGTACGGTACGAAAGATTATAGATCAATGTTGGTGGAAGAGGACGGGATGCCGGATATTTGGGCAGCAGCACTCCATCAGACCGTTTCGGAAAGTTTGAACGGGAACAATAATGAGGAAGAAACCCGCGCTATATATGGCATTACAGATGCACTACGCTTCCGTTTTGAGCAAGCGTATCGGTCGATGCGATTATTCGTCGCGGCGGGAATGAACACTCCTTAATGACCGGAAACGTTTACCTGTTAAAGCATTCAAGGGCTGCTCTTGAAAAAGACAGTAATGTTAGATATACTATAGTGGTTATTTTGTGTGCGTTGATTGTAATGAAAACTAAGTGAAGATTTTGTTGGAGGGGAAAGCATAAAATGAAAGCAACTTGGGAGAAAATAGAGAAGAACCTTGGGGTTCTTGAAGTTGAGGTAGACGCGGATCGTGTAGCCGCTGCACTCGACAAAGCTTTTAATAAAGTGGTTAAACAAGTAAGTGTACCAGGATTCCGTAAAGGTAAAGTACCACGTCCTATCTTTGAAAAACGTTATGGTATTGAAAGTCTGTACCAGGATGCAATTGACTTCCTGTTGCCAGAAGCATACAGCCAAGCTGTAGAGCAAACAGACATCTTCCCAGTAGATAGCCCTGATGTTGAAATTGATCAATTTGCTAAAGGCGAATCTTTCAAATTCAAAGCAAAAGTTACGGTTAAACCTGAAGTAACTTTGGGCGATTACAAAGGCGTAGAAGTGCCTGTAAGCAAAAACGAAGTAAGCGACGAAGAACTGGCTCAAGAGCTGGAGCGCCTGCAACAACGTCATGCTGAATTGGTTGTCGTTGATGAAGATGCTGCTCAATCCGGCGATACAGCTATCATTGACTTCGACGGTTCTGTTGACGGCGTACAATTCGAAGGTGGACAAGCTGAAAAGTATTCTCTGGAACTGGGTTCAAATACCTTCATCCCTGGCTTTGAAGACCAAGTGATTGGTTTGCACACTGGTGATTCCAAGGACGTTGAAGTAACATTCCCTGAGAACTACCATTCTGCTGACCTCGCTGGTAAACAAGCTGTATTCAAAGTGAAAATTCATGAACTGAAACGCAAAGTTCTTCCTGAATTGGACGATGAATTTGCTAAAGATGTAAGTGAATTTGACACACTTGCTGAATTCAAGGAAGACTTGAAAAAGCAATTGCTGGAGCGCAAAGAAAACGAAGCTAAAGCAGCTCGTGAGGGCGCTGTAGTGGAGAAAGTTGCTGAAAATGCAACAATCGACATTCCTGAAGCAATGGTCAAGAGTGAAGTGCAAAACATGGTTCGCGATTTCGACAACCGTCTGCGCAGCCAAGGCATGAACCTTGAAATGTTCCTCGGCTTCTCCGGTCAAAGCAAAGAAGACCTGGAAGAGCAAATGAAAGCAGATGCTGAGAAGCGCGTACGCAACAACCTCGTGCTGGAGCAAGTGGCTAAAGCAGAAAACATCGAAGTTTCCGAAGCGGAAATTAATGAAGAACTGCAAAACATGGCTGACACTTACAAACGTTCTGTAGAAGAGATCCGCAGCATTCTGGAAAGTAACGGCTCGTTCGCTAACTTGAAAGAAGAGATCTCCCTGCGCAAAACAATCGCTTTGCTGGTGGAAAACAGCAAAGAAGTTGAAGCGCCAGCTGCAGCTGCTGAGTAATTTAAACGATAAAATATACGGTGTAGGCTATAACAGGCTGCAACGTAGTAATTAGATAAGGATAAGGCACGTAGTGAAAGTTACGTGCCTTATTTTTACCTTAGTCAACCCAAATTTTAGTCGTTTATGGAAAGCGCTGTGAATGGTGTTTTCTGTTTTACATAAGTCACTACCGTACATTTGCACATACATACGAAACATGGTTAAATATGAGAAGGTCTCGGCAGGGTGTCTGTACATAGCCTGCACTTCATATATGAGCAGGCAAATATGACACGAGACTCTGAACATGTTAAAATATTTTGTAAGGTGTTCACGTTTCATGATTGCCGCTTCCGTTTTAATGGGACATAAGGAAGCGGATGAATACAGGTGTTCATTTTAATAAAGAAAAGAGGTTGGTCGTGATGAGTCTCGTCCCTATGGTTGTGGAACAAACGAATCGAGGAGAACGATCTTACGATATTTACTCGCGGTTGCTTAAGGATCGCATCATTTTCCTAAGTGGCCCGATTGATGACGATGTCGCCAATCTCGTCATTGCACAGCTATTGTTCCTTTCTGCGGAAGACCCGGAGAAGGACATTAATTTGTACATTAACTCGCCAGGCGGTTCTGTTACTGCAGGCATGGGTATATATGATACAATGCAATTCATTAAGCCGGATGTATCGACGATTTGTGTAGGTATGGCTGCTAGTATGGGTTCTTTATTGCTCACAGCTGGTGCACCAGGCAAAAGATATGCACTTACCAATAGTGAAGTTATGATCCACCAGCCGCTCGGCGGCATTCAGGGGCAAGCCTCCGACATGCTGATTCATGCGGACTGGATTATCAAAACACGTGCCAAGCTGAATCAAATCTATGTGGAGCGTACAGGTCAGCCCCTCGAAAAAATCGAACGTGATACTGACCGGGATTTCTTCATGGAAGCGGAAGAGGCAAAAGCATACGGTATCATTGACCAGGTGCTGTCTAAACCGATTAATCTGTAAAGGGGTGGCTCTATGTTTAAATTTAATGATGAAAAAGGACAATTAAAATGTTCCTTCTGCGGTAAATCTCAGGATCAGGTTCGCAAGCTTGTTGCCGGACCGGGCGTATATATATGTGATGAATGCATCGAGTTGTGCACGGAAATTGTGGAGGAAGAATTGGGTCATGAAGAAGAAGTAGATCTGAAAGACATTCCAAAACCAATGCAAATCCGTGAAATTCTGGACCAATATGTTATTGGTCAGGATCAAGCGAAAAAATCATTGTCTGTTGCGGTGTATAATCACTACAAACGTATTAATACACAAAACAAAATTGATGATGTGGAACTGCAAAAAAGTAACATTTTGATGCTTGGACCTACAGGTTCGGGTAAAACGTTGCTTGCGCAAACCATGGCTAAAATTTTGAACGTCCCATTTGCTATCGCAGATGCCACTTCCCTTACGGAAGCGGGTTATGTGGGTGAAGACGTTGAAAACATTTTGCTGAAACTGATTCAAGCTGCCGATTATGATGTAGAAAAAGCAGAACGCGGCATTATCTACATTGACGAAATTGATAAAGTAGCTCGTAAATCTGAAAACCCGTCCATTACGCGTGACGTATCGGGTGAAGGTGTACAGCAAGCATTGCTTAAGATTTTGGAAGGCACGGTTGCTTCTGTACCTCCGCAAGGCGGTCGCAAGCATCCACATCAAGAATTCATTCAAATTGATACTACGAATATCCTGTTCATTTGTGGCGGTGCCTTTGATGGTCTGGAGCAAATGATCAAACGTCGTATCGGTAAGAAGGTCATCGGCTTTAACGCGACTAGTGAACAAAAAGATCTGAAACCAGGCGAATATACCTCCATGGTATTGCCTGAGGATCTGTTGAAGTTCGGTCTGATTCCGGAATTCGTAGGACGTTTGCCAGTCATTTCGACGCTGGAGCCACTTGATGAGAAGACATTGGTTCGTATTTTGTCTGAACCGAAAAATGCGTTGACCAAGCAATACCAGAAGATGCTGGAACTGGACAATGTGCAGCTGGAGTTTAAACAAGATGCTCTGGAAGCCATTGCTCGTGAGGCGATCAAGCGTAACACGGGTGCCCGTGGCCTTCGCGCAATTATTGAAGGTATTATGCTTGACGTTATGTACGAAGTTCCTTCCCGTGATGATGTGACGACTTGCGTCATCAACGAGCAGGTAGTAAAAGACAAAATTGCACCGGAACTCGGTGGTACAGATAAGGATAAAAAACAAGAAGAGAGCGCCTAAGGATTGATACTTCGCGATCTCTACAACATGAGAAGCCAGATCTCCACTTCACGAAACCTGTATGAGGTTTTATGGGGTGGAGGTTTGGCGTTAATGGGAGAGAAAAGTATATGTTCTTAAGACAAGACACACGTCCCGTTCAAGTCGGGAATCTGACGATTGGCGGCAGCAATGAAGTCATCATCCAAAGCATGTGCACAACCAAGACGGCAGATGTGGAAGCTACAGTAGCCGAGATTCTTCGTTTGGAAGAAGCCGGATGTCAGATAGTGCGGGTTACCGTCAACAATGAGGAAGCTGCCGCAGCTATTAAAGAAATTAAGAAGCGGATTCATATTCCGCTGGTTGCAGATATTCACTTTAATCACAAGCTGGCTCTACTGGCAATTGAAAATGGGATTGACAAGGTTCGCATTAACCCAGGCAACATTGGACGACGTGAAAAAGTGGAAGCTGTCGTTAAGGCATGTAAAGAAAAGGGGATTCCGATTCGGATTGGTGTAAACGCCGGATCATTGGAACAGCATTTACTGGATAAGTATGGCTACCCTACGCCAGAAGCGATGGTAGAAAGTGCACTGTACCATATCGGGATACTGGAAGAGCTTGATTTCCATGATATTATCGTATCACTGAAGGCTTCTGACGTTCCAATGGCGATTGCTGCTTACACGAAGGCAGCTGAAATTATTAAGTATCCCCTCCATTTGGGCATCACCGAAGCCGGTACACTCTTTACTGGAACGGTTAAAAGCGCGGCAGGTATGGGAGCTCTGTTGGCAGCAGGTATCGGGTCCACCATGCGTATTTCGCTAAGTGCTGATCCGGTAGAAGAAGTGAAGGTAGCACGGGAGTTGCTCAAAACGTTTGGGTTGATCACGAACGCAGCTACATTGATTTCTTGTCCGACCTGCGGGCGTCTGGATATTGATCTGTTCTCTATTGCGAACGAGGTAGAGGATTACATTGCAAAACTCAAGGTGCCGATTAAAGTATCTGTACTAGGGTGTGCAGTTAACGGCCCGGGTGAAGCGAAGGAAGCTGATATCGGAATTGCCGGAGCACGCGGAGAAGGTCTATTGTTCCGTTATGGAAAGATGATTCGCAAAGTCCCTGAGGCTGAAATGGTTGACGAATTGAAAAAAGAAATTGATATCATCGTCAAAGCTTATGAGGAAACAGGTAAAATACCCGGACGTGAAGAGCGTCACGCTGCCGAGAAAGTGTAGGCAAAAGCGGTTATTTTAAAAAAGGTATAATCATAAACTTTTGTCATTGTTTAAACACCGTGGAGAGCAGCTCTGCTACAGAACTGTTCTTCGCGGTGTTTTTGTATTTCTCTCTGATCTTTTGAAAGACAGCCGTTTAGCTCTCGTGGAAAAGGAAATACTGTCTTTCATAGAACAGCATTTTCAAATTGCTGAGATGAGAAACGGAGGGAATACGATGGACTTGACTATGATATTGTTATTGGTGCAAATGTTTTTCGGGATTGTTATTGGTCTGTATTTCTGGAACCTTCTACGGAGCCAGAAAACGAACCGTAGTGCGGTGGATCGGGAATCTCGGAAGGAATTGGATAAGTTGCGCAAATTGCGCTCTATTTCACTTACTAAGCCGCTAGCTGAACGCACACGGCCTGCCACGTTACAGGATATCGTCGGTCAGAAGGACGGGCTGCGTGCGCTCAAGGCGGCGTTATGCAGTGCGAATCCGCAGCATGTCATTATTTATGGCCCCCCTGGTGTAGGGAAAACGGCTGCCGCACGTGTGGTGCTGGAAGAGGCCAAGAAGAATCAGTCCTCCCCGTTCAAAGGGGATGCTAAATTCACGGAAATTGATGCCACAACGGCCCGTTTTGACGAGCGTGGTATTGCGGACCCGTTAATTGGTTCAGTTCATGATCCAATCTACCAAGGGGCAGGAGCGATGGGTGTAGCAGGTATCCCTCAACCTAAACCCGGAGCTGTAACGAAGGCTCATGGAGGGATGTTGTTCATTGATGAGATTGGCGAGCTGCATCCAACGCAGATGAATAAGCTGTTGAAAGTGCTGGAGGATCGAAAGGTATTTTTGGAAAGTGCATATTACAATTCTGAAGATTCGCATACGCCTGCTTACATTCACGATATTTTCCAAAACGGTTTGCCAGCGGATTTCCGCTTGGTTGGTGCGACGACCCGTTCACCGCATGAGCTGCCACCTGCTATTCGATCCCGGTGCATGGAAATTTATTTCCGTGCCCTGCAGCCGCAGGAGATTGCTCGTATTGCTGAAGATGCTGTACACAAGCTAGGCTTTGGTCCTTGTCCAGAGGCAGTAGAGGTTGTACAGCGTTACGCGACCAACGGCCGGGAGGCAGTCAATATGATCCAGCTTGCTGCTGGTTTGGCACTTACCGAGAAAAGGGAACGACTCGATGCTTCGGACGTGGAATGGGTAGCGGGTAGCAGCCAAATTCAACCCCGTCCTGATCGAAAAATACCGGGCTTGCCGCAAATCGGATTCGTTAACGGATTAGCTGTATACGGTCCGAATATGGGCATGCTGCTGGAAATTGAAGTTACTGCGGTTCCGGTTCCCGAAGGAAAGGGAAGCTATAATATTACGGGCGTTGTAGATGAAGAAGAGATCGGAGGTAACTCCCGAACACTGCGTCGTAAGAGCATGGCTAAAGGCTCTGTGGAAAATGTTCTGACTGTTTTGCGTACGCTCGGTTTATCCCCCTCCAATTACGATTTGCATATCAATTTTCCTGGGGGGACACCAGTAGATGGTCCGTCGGCAGGGATTGCAATGGCAACAGCTATTGCTTCTGCAATGCGGGGAATTCCGGTGGATCATGAAATTGCCATGACTGGCGAGATTAGCATCCATGGCCGAGTCAAGCCGATTGGCGGCGTATTAGCCAAGGTCGAAGCTGCTTTTCAGGCTGGAGCCAAAAAAGTGATCATTCCGCAGGACAACTGGCAAGCTCTTTTTGATAGCATTGAAGGTCTAAAAGTCATCCCTGTACAGTCGGTGACCGAAGTGTTCCGTCATGTGTTCGGAGAAGAGATGACGACGGATGCGCCTGTACATGCGCCAATTGAGACTTTTCGCCCATCCCAGTCCTCCTTGTTACAGGCGGATGGAACGCATAATGGGACGATTTCAGATACAGGATCTTGCTAATGAACTAGTCTTTCATTGGTTTTTTTATAAAACATTTGATAAAATATGAAAGATAGCAACGTGAGGATTGTAAAATCCGGAACCTGAGAATCACTGGAGGTGCGAAAGCGATGGGACCCACCAAGACAAAAGGTCGTCGTTTTCCTTTGCTGCCTTTAAGAGGACTTCTGGTTTACCCGAGCATGGTTCTGCATCTCGATGTGGGCCGGGAAAAATCGGTCAAGGCTTTGGAAAAAGCGATGGTTGAAGACAATTTGATTCTCCTGTGTTCTCAATCAGAAGTTAATATTGAAGAACCCACACAAGAGGATATTTTTCGAGTCGGCACGGTAGCCAAAGTACGCCAAATGCTCAAGCTTCCCAACGGAACCATTCGAGTATTGGTGGAAGGGCTGGAACGTGCTGAGATTATTCAATATACGGACAATGAAGAATATTACGAGGTAATGGCGAAGGAACTGCACGAGGCAGAAAATGTGCAGCCTGAAACGGATGCGCTTATGCGCACTGTATTAACTCAGTTCGAGCATTATATCAATTTGTCCAAAAAGGTAACACCGGAGACTCTCGCTGCGGTATCTGATATTGAGGAGCCAGGACGCCTGGCTGATGTGATCACAAGCCATTTGACGCTCAAAATTAAGGAAAAGCAGGATATATTGGAGACGATCGACGTAACTCAGCGTCTGGAGAAGCTTCTAGATATTTTAAACAATGAGCGTGAAGTGCTGGAGCTGGAACGTAAAATCAACCAGCGTGTGAAGAAGCAGATGGAAAAGACGCAGAAGGAGTATTATCTGCGTGAACAAATGAAGGCGATTCAGAAGGAACTTGGTGAGAAGGAAGGTCGCGCAGGAGAAGTTGAAGAACTACGCAACCAGCTAAGTGAACGAGAGTTGCCGGTTCCGGTGAAGGAGAAGGTCGAAAAGGAAATTGACCGTCTGGAAAAAATGCCGGCAAGCTCTGCCGAGGGTGGTGTCATCCGCAATTACGTCGATTGGCTGTTAAGCTTGCCGTGGAACAAGTTCACCGATGATGATCTTGATATTGTCAAAGCAGAAGAAATACTCGATAACGACCATTACGGGCTGGATAAGCCCAAGGAGCGGGTGTTGGAGTATTTGGCCGTGCGCAAACTGGTGAAGACCATTAAGGGACCCATTCTGTGTCTCGTAGGTCCGCCAGGAGTCGGCAAGACCTCGCTGGCTCGCTCGATTGCCAAATCCATGGGTCGGGAATTTGTCCGCATCTCTCTCGGAGGTGTGCGAGATGAAGCAGAAATCCGTGGTCACCGCCGGACTTATGTTGGCGCGATGCCGGGTCGGATTATTCAGGGAATGAAGACCGCAGGAACATCTAATCCAGTCTTTTTGCTGGATGAGATTGATAAAATGGCCTCCGACTTCCGGGGCGATCCATCGGCGGCATTGCTCGAAGTGCTCGATCCTGAACAAAACAACACATTCAGTGACCATTTTGTTGAGTTGCCGTTTGATCTGTCCAACGTGATGTTTGTAACGACAGCCAATGCTGCACATAATATCCCGCGTCCGCTGATGGATCGTATGGAGACGCTCTATATTCCCGGTTACACCGAACTGGAGAAGTTGGAAATTGCCAATCGGTATCTCCTGCCCAAGCAGAAGAGAGAGCATGGCTTGGGAGAGGAACAGTTGGTTATTGGGGAGGATACGCTGCTGCGTGTCATTCGTGAATATACCCGTGAATCTGGTGTGCGTAATCTTGAACAGCAAATGGCTTCTCTATGCCGCAAGGCGGCGAAGTCAGTTGTATCCGGTGGCGAAGGACCGATTGAAATCACACCGGATAATTTGAAAGATTATTTGGGTATCGCCAAATTCCGTTACGGTGTAGCAGAACTGGAGGATCAGATCGGTACGGTTACAGGCTTGGCGTGGACAGAGGTCGGTGGTGAAACACTGATGATTGAAGTGACGGTCGTGCCTGGGAGCGGGAAACTGATCCTTACGGGTAAATTAGGAGACGTTATGAAAGAATCCGCGCAGGCGGCATTCAGCTACACTCGTTCCAAAGCAGTCGATCTGGGCATCGAATTGGATTTCTATGAGAAAAATGATATCCATATTCATATTCCTGAGGGAGCAATTCCGAAGGATGGCCCATCTGCCGGAATCACGATTGCTACTGCATTAATTTCGGCTTTGACCAACCGTCATGTATCCAAGGATGTAGCGATGACGGGCGAAATTACCCTGCGCGGTCGCGTATTGCCGATTGGTGGTTTGAAAGAAAAATCGCTGGCTGCCCATCGGGCAGGCTACAAAAAAATTCTGCTTCCCAAAGATAATGAACGGGATTTGAAGGATATTCCCGACAGTATCCGGCAGGATGTTGAATTTGTCCCCGTTGCCCATATGGATCAGGTGTTAAAGCATGCTTTGGTTGAGCAGGCAAGGGTACATTAGAGAGGAATTAAAGACACAATGAAAGTAACAAAAGCAGAATTTATAATAAGTGCGGTTGGTCCGGATCAGTTTCCTGTGGACGCTTTGCCAGAGATTGCTCTGGCGGGGCGCTCCAATGTTGGAAAATCATCACTGATTAATCGGATGATTAACCGTAAAAATTTGGCGCGTACCAGTTCTACGCCGGGTAAAACTCAGCAACTCAATTATTACCGGATTAATGATGAGCTCTATTTTGTCGATTTTCCCGGTTACGGTTATGCTAAGGTATCCAAAACGTCACGTAAGGCTTGGGGACAAATGATTGAGTCTTATTTGCTGGAACGTGAGCCGCTCAAGCTGGTGCTACAAATGGTAGATTTGCGCCACCCACCGTCCAAGGATGATATCATGATGTACGACTGGCTGCGCCATAACGGGCTTCCTGTCTGTGTTGTAGGTACAAAAGCAGATAAAATCCCTAAAACACGTCGAGAAAAGCACTATAAGGTAATCAAGCAGGAACTTGGAATACTTCCCGGGGGTTTGTTTATCCCCTTTTCATCCGAAGAAGGCATGGGCAAGGAAGAGCTGTGGTCGGTTATCTCCAGTTATATCGAGAATGACGACGAAGAGCAGACGGAATTGTAAGGTTAGGGGCGTCCTTAAGGGCGCCTTTTTTTTATGATGTTGGATTCAAAAACATTAAACTCACTAAAAGGGTAGGAATAATATATAATAAACAAAGGAAATCGTGGGATTTAAGCATAAAAGTGAGCATATGGAGGATAATACAGCTGCGATTACGGTATTTTCCGTTTATCTTCGATGAATGGCGGATATTTATGATTTGATACGCAAGAAAGCGCAACAGGTCTGATGTATAATAAAGTATAAAGCTTACACTAAAGGTTCAGGAAAGAATTGAGGAGATTGGTATGGCACAGCGGTTAGCCACAGAGTATGTAAAAACCACTTTGACCTTGTCAGAAACCCAAATGGACGAATTTTTGCAGGCAGTGGATGATCCCCAGGTGCATTACCGCATTAAAGTTCTGGATAACGGAAGACAGGAAATTGTTATAGAGCATATTGCGGGTGAGGAAGTTCATTTATTTTTTGAAGCCAAAGAGGGAGCGTTTGTTTGTGAATTAACTTGCCGCTTAGTTCATCCACAGCTAACCCTGTTTATACGCCAACTATTTGTTCGCTTTAAGGGTGAAGGTATTGTTTACCGCATGTATCAAGGATTCACTATGGTGTATTTTTATAATGAAGGTGCGGTCCGCAAAATTATGGAAAAGAATGCGGAAGGCTCTAGGCTGGTGTTTGAATATAGAAATACAGTGCAAGAACTGCAGCAGCTTTTTCAACATCAGAACGTCGAAAATGAAATAGCAGATATATACAACCTCATTAATTCGTTACTTGACGAGCGGAATTTGGCGCGTACTTTCTCTGAGCTGGAACAGATTGACCATAAGCTTCGGATGAGTTGCTCCAAATTATTTGCACTGGAAGCTTAAAAGGCTGAATATATGGAATGAATTGTTATACAGTGTAGTCCCTTTCTTTGCCGAAAGGGGCTTTTTTATTCCAAAAAAATGATTGCATTTGCTGCACATAGATGTTATTTTTAATCTCGTTGAAAATGAATATAGGAACCAGGATTCACTCAGGACATTGAATGTTGCGAGAGGTTATCCCTCGGAGAAGTGAATGACGTAGGTCCTAGCGGATGAAATTTTTTTCAAACATTTTATTCCTAGGAAGGGGGAACCGAAAGATGGAATTGGAATACTCAACTTTCGGAAGACACGTTGCCGTAGATACTTGGGGTGTTGAGTTTGAATTACTGAATGATGCGCAGTTTCTGGAGGCTCAATTAGTTGAAGCTGCTGAAGCTTGCGGAGCAACGGTGATGTCCGTTCAATCCAAGCAATTCGAACCACAGGGAGCTACCGTGCTTGTACTGTTGTCGGAGAGTCATCTCTCTATTCATACGTATCCTGAGAGAGGGTTTGCCGCTATTGATTGTTATACTTGCGGTGAGACTGTTGATCCGCAGCTGGCTATTGATTACCTGGTATCCGTTCTAAAACCGAAAAAAACATATGCGAAGAAGCTGATTCGCGGCTTGGGAGAACTTCAGGTGGAATCACCGAAGTGCAAGTTGGCTGAGTTGGTATAAATCTTTTTTATGGAGCCTTTTGTGCGTCCTATATTATAACCATGGAACAATTCCATGGTTATTTGTTTTAAAAGTAGTTCAAACTAAACTAAATCATACAGAACGTGCTGGATGTTTATGAAAGCTATCCAATTTTCATAAACAATTCATAAAACAGCCGAAGGGGATTCGGACTTCTGTGATATAATTAACATAGTTTATGATAACAATGAGTATTCTTATTACAGTTTAGGCAGGTGAATTTTACAATGCACATCGTCGTTGTTGGGTTGAATTATCGTACGGCGCCTGTGGAAGTCAGAGAACGGTTTACATTTGCAGAACAGGATTTGCCAAAAGCGCTGGAGCAACTCAAACTTACCAAAAGTGTGTTGGAGGGCGTAGTTGTCGCAACCTGCAATCGGACTGAAATATATGTTGTGGTCGACCGCCTTCACATGTGCGGTTATTTTATACGCAGTTTTATGGAACAATGGTTTGGTATTCCTCGTGATCAGTTTACACAACATTTATATATATATGAGGACGAGCAGGCAATTCGGCATTTGTTCCGTGTGACTTGTGGTCTGGATTCTATGGTCATCGGAGAAACACAAATTTTGGGACAGGTAAAGAATGCTTTTCTTCAGGCTCAATCTCAAAAAATTACAGCAACGTGGTTTAATATGTTGTTTAAGCAGGCCGTCACATTGGGCAAGCGTGCCCATTCGGAGACGTCTATTGGAGAAAGCGCCGTATCTGTTAGCTATGCAGCCGTTGAGCTGGGCAAACGGATTTTCGGGATGTTTACGGATAAAAAGGTACTGATCCTCGGTGCCGGTAAAATGAGCGAGCTTACCGTTAAGCATTTGTACAGCGGCGGAGCTGCCGAGGTTATTGTAGCAAATCGAACTTTGTCCCGCGCCGAGGATCTGGCCTCCAAGTTTAACGGAACGCCAGTTACGATGGAGGAAGGCATAAATCGGTTGGCGGATGTGGATATTGTGATTAGCTCGACTGGTGCTCAGGGGTATATTCTGGATCGCAATCGCGTCGAAGCCAGTATGAAACGTCGTCAGTCTCGTCCTTTGTTTATGATTGATATCGCGGTTCCGCGCGATTTGGACCCAGCTATTGGCGAATTGCAGAATGTTTTCCTATATGACATTGATGACCTGGAAGGGATCGTGGAGAGCAATCTGGAAATGCGTCGTACTGAAGCTGCAAAAATCGAGCATATGATTGAAGATGAGCTTAGCGAGTTTTATCAATGGTTGAAAACGATGGGAGTGCGTCCGGTGATTCGTGCATTACAGGAAAAATCGGAGTCTATACATCAGGATACGCTGGAAAGCTTGTATAACAAGCTTCCCGAGCTGGATGAACGGCAGCGTAAAGTGATAAGCCGTTTGACAAAGAGTATGCTGAATCAGATGATGCATGATCCGATCAATCGGGTTAAGGAACTGGCTGTCCAAAAGCAGGGAAATGAGGCGCTAGACATGTTTAGCCACATTTTTGCTCTGGAGGATCGTTTGGAGGACGCCGCTCAGAAAGTAGATAAAAGCGATGCATCTGCGTTAATAAAACCGGAGGCTGGTGTTCATGGAAAAACCGGTCAGGCTCAGGCTTTGCCAGCGTCGTTTGCGCCGGCCAGCCTGTAAAGGTGGGTGAACAGACGTGGCCTCAGGCATGCTTATATATGATTCAATGATTTATGTTTTTGCCCTGAGCCTTCTGTTTGTATTTTCGGATGGAATTCGTCGCAATGCGAATGCTAAACGGACAGGTACAGGGCTTCTTATTGTCGTTGTAATGCTCCAGCTTGTTTTTATGGGAATGCGAACCTGGAATGAAGGGCATCTTCCTATTTTTGTGACCTACGACTTTCTGTTTCTGTTCTCATTTATCCTGGTACTGATTTCTTTGATTCTGTCACGTTATCAGCGATCGGAATTTGCGGTGTTGCTGCTTAATATCATTAGTTTTGCTGTTCTTGTGCTTAACAATATATGGATGGAGCCGATCGACAACCCGCTTGGAAATTGGCATACCGTACATGGGCTGCTTCTGATTCATATTGCGCTGGCTAATCTTGGCTTTGTCGCGATGACGGTAGCGGCTGTATTTTCGGGGTTGTATCTGTTTTTGCATCGTAAATTGAAAGTCAAGAAATGGAATGACACGATCAAGCGCCTGCCGAGTCTGGAAATGATGGATCGGTATACACATATGGCGCTGTTAATTGGTACTCCTTTGCTGGGAGTTTCTATTGTTGTGGCTGTTATTTCTATTATTGCCGAGGAACGCTGGCGTCTTTTACTAGATACCAAAGTGCTGATGACAGCGATTGCCTTATGCGTGTATATTGTATTTTTAGTGAGCAAAAGATTGAACCAGCGTTCTGGCCTGGTCATGGCAAAGTGGTCTTTGGTTGGCTACACGCTACTCATTCTTAATTTTTTGCTGAATTCCTGGTCTGTATTTCATCAGTGGACGGGGGAGTGAAAAGCCATTTGCAGCATTTTGTCCCGATTTCGTTGAATTGTAACAATAAGCTCTGTTGTGTTGTAGGCGGCGGCAGGATTGCAGAACGAAAGGTTAAGGGGATGATGGAAAGTGGGGCATCCATTACCGTCATTAGCCCGAATATAACGCCGGATTTGCAGATCCTGGCCGATCACAAGCAGCTCCACTGGGTAAATCGCGTATATCGCGAGGGTGACCTCCAGGGAGCCTTTCTTGTATATGCCGCTACGAACCAGAGAGAAGTGAATAATAAGGTTGCGCATGAGGCCAGACAAAGGGGTATACTGGTAAATGTGGCGGATCGCTCGGAAGAGGGAGATTTTATAACGCCGGGCATCATCCGACGAGGGAGACTGACGATTAGTATTTCCACCGAAGGGGCAGGCCCCGCTGTGACCGCTGATATTACATCAGCCTTGGATACGTTGTTCGGTAGTGAATATGAGCCTTATCTGGATTTTATGCACGATATGCGACAGGTCATCAAACGTAAGATAAGTTCCCCACAGCAAAGGACCAAACTATTAAGACGCTTGGCGAGTAGCGGAATTTTGGAACAGATACGACGTCATGAATTTATGGCTTGGACCGAAAAAGAAATAGATCTATGGATTGCGCAAAATCAGGAGGAATAACATGCGAACAATTGTGGTAGGCAGCAGACAGAGCGCTCTGGCGTTAACTCAGACCGGGCATGTCATTGAGGATTTGAATGCGCTGTGCGCGGAGCATGGATTGGATTTACAATTTGTCGTCAAAAAAATCCTGACCAAGGGTGATCGAATATTGGATGTAACCTTGTCCAAAGTGGGTGGCAAAGGACTTTTTGTCAAAGAGATTGAACAGGCCATGCTGGCTGGTGAGATTGATATGGCAGTACATAGTATGAAGGATATGCCGTCCGAATTGCCGGAAGGTCTTGTCAATGGCGCTGTACCGCGCCGTGAGGACCCACGCGATTGCCTAATTACATTGGGCGCCAAGAGTCTGGAGGATTTGCCTCCAGGAGCCAAGGTGGGCACAAGCAGCTTGCGCAGAGCCAGTCAAATCAAGTCCATGCGTCCTGATCTACAATTGGAGCCAGTACGTGGCAATATTGATTCCCGTCTGAAAAAGCTGGAGACGGAAGGTTTTGACGCCATCATTTTGGCAGCAGCAGGCTTGCACCGGATGGGCTGGAAAGACCGAATTACGTCCTATATACCAGAGGAGGCATGTTTGCCGGCAGTGGGACAGGGAGCGCTCGGTATTGAATGCCGTGCGAGCGATGAAGAGCTGTTGGCATTGCTGTGTCTCTACAACCACCAGGATACCTCGGCTACGGTTGAGGCAGAACGAACTTTTTTGGGTGTGTTAAATGGGGGATGCCAAGTGCCAATCGGCGCTCATGCAGTCTGGGCTGGTCAAGAAATCAGCCTCACAGGGATGGTAGGCTCGCCAGATGGCGAGGTTATTTTGAAGGAAACGCTCCAGGGAAATGATCCGCAGAAGCTGGGAGAAGCGGTGGCGGCCAGTTTGATAGCCAAAGGAGCGGAACAGATTCTGGCGCAGGTGAGGGGATAATGGAATGGTGGGAAAGGTATATTTAGTAGGTGCAGGACCCGGAGATGCAAGATTAATTACGGTTAAGGGTTGGGAGTGCATTCAACTGGGCGATGTCATTGTGTATGACAGACTGGCAAGCCCTCGCCTCTTGGGGCTGATGAAGCCAGGGGCCCAAAAAATATATGTCGGCAAGCTGCCAGATCGTCACACCATGAAGCAAGAAGAAATTAATCAGCTGCTGGTGGATTTAGCTTTGGAAGGAAAGACAGTCGTCCGGCTCAAAGGGGGAGACCCCACCATTTTTGGTCGAGTCGGCGAGGAAGCCGGGCTGCTGCGTAAACACGGCATTTCCTATGAAATCATACCTGGCATCACATCAGCTATCAGCGTGCCTGCCTATGCAGGCATTCCCGTTACACATCGGGATATGGCTTCGTCGCTGTCTATTATTACAGGTCATGAAAGTCCGGATAAACTCGATAAAAGTATTCATTGGGATAAAGTAACGAACGCAACGGGGACACTGATCTTTATGATGGGTGTAGCGAAGATCGGCTATATCAGTGATCAGCTGATAAAGCACGGTAAGCCGTCCGATACTCCAGTTGCATTGATCCGTTGGGGGACCCGCGCCGAGCAAGATACGCTAGTGGGCACGCTGGCGGATATTGAAGCCAAGGTGAAGGCAGCGAATTTCCAACCGCCCGCCGTCATCGTTGTAGGAGAAGTGGTCAATCAGCGTGAACAGTTAAAATGGGCAGAGGATATGCCTTTGTTCGGGAAGCGAATTTTGGTTACTCGCGCACGCGCGCAGGCCAGTAGTCTGGTTCACCGGATTGAGGAGCTTGGAGGCGAACCTTATGAGTTCCCAGTTATCCAGACCGTCGTCCCTTCGGACGAGCTGGCAAAACAGAAAATCAAAGAGGCGTTTGCGCGGCTTCCTGAATATGACTGGGTGTTTTTTACCAGCGTTAACGGAGTGGAGTACTTTTTCACTCACTTAAAGGAACAGGGCAAGGATGTACGTTCGCTATACAAAGCACGTATTGCCGCGGTCGGACCAGCTACAGCAGACGCGCTTCGGGCGCACGGAATTGTAGCAGAACAGATCGAAGGTCCTTTTCAGGCAGAGGGTTTACTTGAAGCGTTTGAGCAAGATTTGCAAGCAGGGCAAAACGTATTTCTTCCAAGAGGTGATCTCGCTCGCTCCTGGCTGCCAGATCAGCTGAGGGAAATGGGACTTCGTGTGACCGAGGCTGATTTGTATCAAACGGTGCTGGCGGCCAACACACAGGATGATGAACTGCTCAAGTTGCTGGAGGAGCGTGCCATTCATGCGATTACTTTTACCAGTTCCTCAACCGTAACCTTTTTCCTGGAAGCCCTCAGACAAATGGGGATCAGTGATCCAGTCTCCCTGCTGGAGGGAGTTACGATCGCTGTGATCGGTCCCTTGACTGGTGAGACAGCAACCCAAGCTGGCTTGACTGTCAGTTTGATGTCAGAGAAGGCGACCATTGAAAGTCTAATTCAATCGCTATGTGACTGGAAACAATCAAGTACGGTTATGACATTATAAATTTTAATTTTTACAAATGAATGTATAAAAAAATGGAGGTTTGTAACTATGAGTGTCCCTTTTACTAGACATCGTCGTTTGCGCCAGTCGGCTGCCATTCGCAGCATGGTGCGTGAAACGGTATTGAATCCGGCAGACTTTATCCAACCGATCTACGTAACATTTGGTACTGGAGTGAAACAGGAGATTAGCTCCATGCCAGGCGTATACCGTTTTTCTTTGGATCGGCTGGAAGAAGAGCTGAAAGAAATTAGTGAGCTTGGCATTCCTGCTGTGCTCCTGTTTGGCATACCAGAAACCAAAGACAGTGTAGGGACTTCAGCTTTTGTGGACAACGGTATTGTTCAGGAAGCTACTCGTTTGATCAAGTCACGTTATCCCGAACTGCTGGTCGTGGCAGACACTTGCTTGTGTGAGTTTACGGACCATGGACACTGCGGTATGGTGCACATGCATGAGCATGATGGTGAGGTATGCGGTGAAGTATTGAATGATGAATCTCTGGAGGTGCTGGTACGTACAGCCGTTTCTCAGGCGAGAGCCGGTGCAGATATTATCGCTCCTTCTAATATGATGGACGGTTTTGTACAGGCGATTCGGCAAGGACTAGATCTGGAAGGTTTTTCACATATTCCGATTATGTCGTATTCCGTCAAATATGCGTCTGCTTTTTATGGTCCTTTCCGGGAAGCTGCTGATTCTGCGCCGCAGTTTGGTGACCGCAAATCCTATCAGATGGACCCTGCCAATGCACGTGAGGCGTTGCGGGAAGCGGAGTCTGACGTGATGGAGGGTGCGGACATGCTGATGGTGAAGCCTTCTCTTTCTTATCTGGATGTAATGCGTACCATTAAGGACCAATTTGATTTGCCTATGGTGGCTTACAACGTCAGTGGTGAATATGCAATGGTCAAAGCAGCAGCTCTTCAAGGCTGGATTGATGAAAAAGCGATGGTGCTGGAGATTCTGACAAGCATGAAGCGTGCCGGTGCAGATATGATTATTACCTATTCTGCCAAGGATGCGGCAAGATGGTTGAAGCAATAAGTGTACTTTTCAGAAGACAGGAGTGATTAAAATGATCGACGAACAACGAACGGTACGCAAGGATACGCGTTCCAAAGCAGCCTTTGATGAGGCAAAACAATATATTCCGGGTGGCGTGAACAGTCCGGTTCGAGCTTTTAAATCCGTAGGTATAACGCCGGTATATATCGATCGTGGGGAAGGATCGCGTGTATATGATATCGACGGTCAATCCTATATAGACTACGTGTGTTCATGGGGACCGCTTATTATGGGCCATGCGCACCCCGAAGTGGTTAAAGCCTTACAGGCTGCTGTTGTAAAAGGAACCAGCTTCGGAGCCCCAACGTTGGCGGAAACGGAAATGGCTAAGCTCGTATGTGAGCGTGTTCCTTCTATGGACATTGTTCGCATGGTCAACTCGGGAACCGAGGCGACGATGAGTGCGATCCGACTCGCGCGTGGATTTACGAAGCGTAGCAAAATCCTTAAATTTGAAGGCTCTTATCACGGTCATGCGGACAGCTTGCTAATTAAAGCAGGCTCTGGTGTTGCGACCCTAGGTCTACCCGATAGTCCAGGTGTACCTGAAGTCGTGGCCACACATACAATCACCGTCCCTTATAATGATTTGGCGTCGGTGAAGCTGGCTTTTGAGAAATTTGGCGAAGAGATTGCTGCAATTATTGTCGAGCCGGTAGCCGGCAATATGGGTGTTGTACCGCCACAATCTGAATTTTTGGAAGGTTTGCGTGAGGTAACCCAGCAGTACGGAAGTCTGCTGATTTTTGATGAAGTGATGACTGGATTCCGGGTGGGACTTCATTCCGCTCAAGGGCGCTTTGGTGTGACGCCGGATCTTACGTGTCTAGGCAAAGTCATTGGTGGTGGCCTGCCCGTAGGTGCTTATGGCGGACGTCGCGACATTCTAGAGCAAATTGCGCCAGCTGGCCCGATCTATCAAGCGGGTACGCTGAGCGGAAATCCGCTGGCTATGGCAGCAGGTTATTCGACGCTTAAATTGCTGACACCAGAAGTATATGATCGTCTGGAAGAACGGGCAGCACGGCTTCAGGCCGGATTCGAACGTAACGCGCGAGAGCTGGGGATTCCTGTCACGATTAACCGTGTAGGTTCTATGGTGTGTCCGTTCTTCACAGACGAGAAGGTTGTCAATTTTGACACTGCTAAAACAAGTAATCAGGACCACTTCCGCCGTTACTTTACTGAAATGGTGAATGAGGGCGTTAGTGTAGCTCCATCTCAATTTGAGGGCATGTTCGTATCAGGTGTGCATACCGTTGAGGATATTGATGCGACCATTGAAGCGAACTATCGCGCGCTCAAACGTCTATGAGTTGGAAAGGCAGCTGGAAAAGAAGAGGACCGTGGCTGGAAGTCACACCAGGGCGAGAAATTGCAACTGATAAAAATCGCGCTGAAGCTGTGGACCGCTGGTTGCTGAACCGTCTGGGATTACCGGACAAGCTGTGGCGCAGGCTACGGCATGAAAAAGGGATTGAACTTACAGGGGACCGGCTGCGGCTGGCCCTTTTTCCTGTAGTGGACCTCGGCGTCATCCCACGTTGGTATGATTTGAAGATACTATACGAGGATGATTTTTGCTTGGTTGTACACAAACCAGCGGGGATGGCGGTCCATCCAGACGGTGGTGTAAAGGATGGTCCGCTAACATTGGATCATGCTGTCGCATCCTATTATGAAATCAACGACATTCATACAGCAGTACGGCATGTACATCGTCTGGATGTGGACACGACAGGCCCGGTGCTTTATGCCAAAAATGAATTTGCGTTGCTCAAGCTGGACGAACAAATGCGAGCTAAGGACATCGGTCGTCGTTATGTAGCTTTGGTACGAGGGAAAGTACCTCCATCGCTGCGGACGTTGGATTGGCCGATTGGCAAGGATAGGCATCATAAACAGCGCCGCCGTGTATCCCCAACTGGACAGAAGGCGGTTACCCATGTGGAAGTTGGAGAAGTATCGGGTAGTGGTCCGAGTGCGGTCAGTCTTGTGTATCTGACGCTGGAGACAGGTCGGACGCACCAGATACGCGTACATCTTAGTCATGCTGGCTATCCTTTACTTGGGGACGTATTATACGGCGGTCGTGCTGCTGATTTTGGCAGACAGGCCCTTCACGGAGAGCGCCTTACCTTCTATCATCCGCTGAGCGGCGAAACGATTATCGTCGAGGATGCTTGGCCGGATGATTTTCAAAAGCTGCACAAACAGCTATAAAAGATGGCATGCCTTCTATTTTGGCGCATATACTTGAACCTAGAAACGGTTTGCAATATGGAGTTTCCGTGCGCCTGACACGAGTCAGAGGATGTGCGGAGGCTGCCCAAAGGAGGATGCCATCCTTGAATAAACAACAGAATGATCAGCCGCAAGGCTTGCGTTTTGATATTTATGAACGCATTCATTTGACGGAGGAAGCTGCCGGGATTGCCGAGTTGGAGGAAATTGAGCTTCTGCCACGCATTCAGGTTGTAACCCACGGCGACCATGCCGCTTTGCGAGGGCATTTGCTGCTGGAGGGCGTGTACCGCACACCTGAACAGATCACGAGCGAGCTTCATCATTTGATCCCTGTGGAAATTACCATTCCGCTAAATCGGGTAGGAAGATTGGAAGATATCTCCGTGGAGATAGAAAATTTTGATGTGGACCTGCTCTCTTTACGCAGTCTAAACATTACAGGGGTTCTTTCTTTGCATGGGGTGGAAAGCTCTCATGCAGAGGAGACAGCGGTTTGGCTGGATGAGGAGTTTACTGTAGTGCATGCGCCTGAGCATCCGGCTCCATCTCTTTCCGGCGATGGGGAGCATCGTCACGAAGAGGCCTATTCTACCCAAGACTCGGCATTCAACAACTATACAGACTCGGAAACATCATACACAGTAGCAGCGCAACAGGAGTCAGCGTACTGGGAACAGTCGTCAGAGGATCAACTTGAACAGAAGTCATCATTGGAGCAGCAGACTTATGACCCGATAGTAGATCCGAATCGATATTATGAGCCATGGACGGGAAAAGCAATTGAAGACAGTTCTTCCGAAGTGAAGCATGAGCAGGAGTCACCGGAAGTGTGGGGAATTCAGCAAGAGGCAGTAGGGACGGTAGGAGATGAGCCTAAAGTATCTTCTACATCTCCCAATGTAGCATACGACTCTTTGCTGTCGGAGCCGCATTCTGACACAGAGTCGGAGATTTATTTGGAGCCGCAGTTGGAAGCAAGTCAGGGGAATGACTTTGACTTCAGGCCTGAGGCGTCAGAACAGGTAAACCATGAATTTCATGATACCTTTACTGAGGAAAAGCCAGAGATGCGCGTGGCTTTTAACAGTAAAAAGGATGAAGGAGCAGACGAGCCGGACCCGGTTGTCTACTCATCATTGCTTCAATCCAGCCGTTCGGTAAAAGAAGCGGAACACCAGCAGCAGCTGGAACATGAACCGCAAGGTCAGGATCAGAAAGTCGACGAAGAGCGTGAGGATGCCAAGTGGAAAAATCTTTTTTTCCATACACAGGATGAAACGCCTTTCCGCAAGGTAAGGTTATGCATTGTACAGCGCGAGGATACACTGGAAACGATAGCAGACCGTTATCAACTCAGCACACGGGAGCTACAATTGTATAACAGATTGGCAGAGCATCATGTAGAAGAAGGGCAAGTATTGTACATCCCTTGATTCGGTTGCTGAAACATGCGACGAAGTGCTGACTATCGTCAATGAGAAATGGGTGTTGACTATAGTCAATGGGAAATGTATGATGTGGTATAGTTATTGAAAGACTGAGATCGGGAAGAGTAGGCAGCAAGCCCTTCAGAGAGTGGAATTGCAGCGCTGTGAGGTTCCGCAGGAAGCTACTGGCCGAAGTCACCCGGGAGTCGCCTGTTTGAACGGTTCCTCATTTCATTCCTTCGGAAGGTAAGAGGTTCACGGTAGAATAAGGCCGGTCCGCAACCGTTATCTGCATAAAGTGTCACACCATGTGTAATGGATCAGTGGATACATACACTAGGGGTGAAACAAAGGTGGTACCGCGAGAGAACAGCCTTTCGTCCTTTGAGGATGAAGGGCTTTTTTTATTTGCCAATTGAAAAATCATGGAGGTATCCTGATATGTCAGAACAAGACAACAAGACAACCTTGGAAATGCCAACAACGTATGATCCCAAATCAGCAGAACAAAAATGGTACAAAACGTGGATGGAGAAGGGCTATTTCCGCGCCGGGCAACATCCAGAGGCAGAGCCTTTTACAATCGTTATTCCACCACCCAATGTTACGGGTATGTTGCATATTGGACATGCTCTTGACTTTACTTTGCAGGATATTATTATCCGCGCCAAGCGGATGCAGGGTTATGATGCCTTGTGGCTGCCAGGGGCAGACCATGCAGGTATTGCTACTCAAACAAAAGTAGAGCAGAAGCTGCGTGAAGAAGGCCTGACTCGCTATGATTTGGGCCGTGAGAAGTTTTTGGAAAAAGTGTGGGAGTGGAAGGATCTTTATCTGGATAATATCCACAACCAATGGGAAAAAATGGGATTTTCTCTCGATTATTCCCGTGAACGTTTTACATTGGATGAGGGACTGTCCAAAGCGGTACGCGAAGTATTCGTTAAACTGTACAAAAAGGGCCTGATTTATCGCGGTAAACGCATCATTAACTGGGACCCTGCTGCACGTACTGCGTTGTCGGATATTGAGGTGGAATACAAAGAGGTGAATGGAAATCTGTATCACCTGCAATACCCACTGAAAGACGGTAGCGGATTTATTACTGTAGCCACCACACGTCCTGAAACGATGCTGGGCGATACGGCTGTAGCTGTACATCCGGAAGATGAACGCTACAAGCAAATGATCGGCAAAACGCTTGTGCTTCCAATCATCGGGCGTGAAATTCCGGTCATTGCGGATGACTATGTGGATAAAGATTTCGGTAGCGGCGCTGTTAAAATCACACCGGCTCACGATCCGAATGACTTTGAAATGGGACAACGTCACCAGTTGCCACAAATTACGGTGATGGACGAGACGGGAACCATGAATGCTGAAGCAGGCAAATATCAGGGACTGGATCGCAGCGATTGCCGTAAGCAAATCGTCGCTGATTTGAAAGAGCAGGGTGTACTAATTCGTATTGAAGAGCATGTACACCAAGTAGGCCATAGTGAGCGTTCAGGTGTAGTTGTAGAACCTTATCTGTCCACGCAATGGTTCGTGGAAATGAAGCCTCTGGCGGCTAAGGCGATTGAAGCACAGAAGGCTGGCAACGGTGTAAACTTTGTGCCGGATCGCTTTGAGCGTACTTATCTGCATTGGATTGAAAATGTGCGAGATTGGTGTATTTCCCGTCAATTATGGTGGGGACACCGTATTCCGGCTTGGTATGATGAAGAAACCGGAGAAGTGATTGTATCGGCGGAGGACCCTACCACTTTGCCTGAATATGCCGGTAGAAAGCTCAAACAGGATGAGGATGTACTCGATACTTGGTTCAGCTCTGCTTTGTGGCCGTTTTCGACCCTGGGTTGGCCTGAGCAGACAGAGGATCTCAAACGCTATTATCCGACTAATGTTCTAGTTACAGGCTACGACATTATTTATTTCTGGGTATCGCGTATGATTTTTACCGCGCTGGAATTTACGGAAGAGATTCCGTTCAAGGACGTACTTATGCACGGTCTGGTTCGTGACGCGGACGGAAGAAAAATGTCCAAATCCCTGGGCAATGGTGTTGATCCGCTCGACGTGATCGAACAATATGGTACCGATGCTATGCGTTATATGATCTCCACCAGCAGCACGCCTGGACAAGACCTTCGTTTCCGCTGGGAACGTGTGGAGCAGGCGCGTAACTTTGCCAATAAAATCTGGAATGCATCACGTTTTGCGCTGATGAATCTGGAAGGCGTCACTGCGGCAGATATAGACATTACCGGTGACTTGAGCACCGTTGATCGTTGGATTCTGCACCGTCTAAACGAAACTTCACGCGACATCACGCGTCTAATAGATGCTTATGAATTTGGTGAGACAGGCCGCCTTCTGTACAACTTTATTTGGGATGATTTGTGCGACTGGTACATTGAGTTTGCGAAGCTTTCCCTATATGGCGATAATGCAGAGGCGAAAAAGAAAACACAATCCGTCCTTGCCTATGTTTTGGATCGGACACTGCGCATGATTCATCCGTTCATGCCTTTTATCTCCGAGGAAATATGGCAGCATCTTCCGCATGAGGGAGAAACGATCACACTGGCTGCTTGGCCTGCTTACGATCCAGCTTTCGAGGATAAGGATGCGGTTGCTGAAATGAATTTGCTGATCGACGTGATTCGTGCTGTGCGCAATATCCGCGCTGAAGTCAACGTGCCGATGAGTAAAAAAATTGAATTGCTCATAAAACCCGGCGATCAAGCCGTTCTTGATATCATTAACCGCAATGGGGAGTATGTACGTCGATTCTGTAATACGTCTGAATTCGACGCGGGATTAGAGTTCACCGCTCCAGATAAAGCCATGACATCTATTGTTAGCGGCGCAGAGCTATACCTGCCGTTAGCCGGACTGCTAGATATTGCCCAGGAAATTAGCAGACTCGAAAAAGAACTTCAGCATTTGAACAGTGAAGTGGAGCGCGTGGAGAAAAAGCTCTCCAACCAAGGCTTCGTGGCAAAGGCACCAGCCAAAGTCATCGAGGAAGAGAAGGCCAAGCAAGCCGATTACTCAGATAAGCGCGCTAAAGTTATCGCACGTATTGAAGAACTCAAGGGATAATTTCACTCACAATAAAATGACCTGAAGGTGAAGAGGATGGCAGATACGATCAGGGGCGGCGACATAGCCCCTTTACAAAGTTATGATGAAGCAGTGGAATGGATTAACGGGTTGATTCCGTTTGGCATTAGACCCGGACTGGAACGAATCGAACAGCTGATGAGTAGACTGGGTGATCCCCAACGACATCTGAAATTTATTCATATTGCGGGAACCAACGGTAAGGGCTCAACTTGTGCCTTTCTAACCTCTGTGCTTCTGAAATGTGGATACGATGTTGGGACCTTTACTTCTCCGTACATCACCCGATTTACGAACCGTTTTCAATTCAATGGGACCGATATTCCAGATGAAACGCTGGTTTCACTCGCCAATCGCTTGTATCCGTTGGTGAAAGAAATCGCAGATAGTGAGTTGGGATCACCTACGATGTTTGAGGTGTCCACAGCGTTGGCTATTTTGTACTATGCTACGGTAGCTTTTCCAGATGTTGTGGTATGGGAGACAGGTCTCGGGGGAAGGATGGATGTAACTAATATCGTGAGTCCTATCGTCTCGGTTATTACGAATGTCGGCTATGACCATACGGACATTTTGGGAGATACACTGGAACAGATTGCAAGAGAAAAGGCTGGGATCATCAAGCCTGGTGTACCTGTCGTCAGTTGTGTTTCCCAGCCCGAGGCTATTCAGGTCATACGTGAAACGGCGGCCAAGCAAGGAGCTACCTTGTACTTGGCAGGAGAACAATTTACGTATGAACGGTTAAATGGGAATGAAACAGGTCAGACCTTTTCATTCGCTGGACCCTTCCGGCATATGGAAATCGACATCACGTTGTTAGGCGAGCATCAATGTTCTAATGCGGCAGGAGCTATGATGGCACTTGAAGTCCTACGTCAGTATATGGCTTTTGTGTTGGATGATGCGGATCTGCTGGAGGGCTTTAGGCAAGCTGCCTGGGCAGGGCGTCTCGAACAAGTCAGTACCTCGCCGAGAATTGTCCTTGATGGGGCTCATAATCCAGAAGGGGCGCAGACGCTGGCCAAGAGTCTCCCACAAGTGTATTCGTACAAAAAATTGGTTTTAATGATGGGAATGCTGTCAAACAAGCATCATGAGGCATACTTGCAGCATATACTGCCACTAGTGGATACGCTTATCCTGACCGAGCCCGATTTTCGCCGCAAAATGAATGCCGCTGATTTGGCTCATCTCGTGGAGAAGCTGCGGCCGTCTTATGCCAAAACGGATTTAAAAATTATTGTAGAAGGTGACTGGAAAAAGGCTTTAAGCCTTTTTCAGTTACATACGGAAGCGGAAGATCTGGGGGTGGTGTCCGGCACGCTGTATCTTATTGCGGATGTACGGGCTACCCTTATGTATCAAACCGATTCGGAAAAAGGTTGGTGAAATTTGTTGATTACTTCGGAACATGTTCATTTTATCGGTATCGGCGGCTACGGGATGAGCGCGATTGCTCGGGTCATGCTGGAGATGGGATATACCGTGACCGGCTCAGATGTGGCATCACAGGAGCTGACAGAAAAACTGGCGGCAAAAGGCGCAAAAATATATATTGGACACACGCCTGAACATATTGCAGGCGCAGATATTGTTGTCTATTCAACAGCATTGTCACGTGACAATGTAGAGCGGGTGGCAGCGGAAGAATTGAATATTCCAACACTGCACCGTTCGCAGATGCTGGCTCGCTTGCTTAACGAACGTAAGGGAATAGCGGTTGCGGGTGCGCACGGGAAAACGACAACCTCTTCCATGATCGCTCTGGTTATGGAGAGATGTAACGTTGATCCAACGTATATTATTGGCGGCGAAATCACGAATTTGGGAACGAACGCCAAAGCGGGTAAAAGCGAGTTTGTCGTTGCCGAGGCGGATGAGAGCGATGGTTCTTTCCTGCAATATCATCCTTGGCAGGGTATCGTAACTAATATTGAAGCGGATCATTTGGAAAATTACGATGGCGATTTTAATCGGCTGAAAAGTGCTTACGTACAGTTTTTGAGTCAAATTCGGCCGGATGGAGCAGCTATTGTATGCGCAGATGATCAGAACATCCGAGAGATGTTGCCTCAGCTCCAAACTCGGGTCATTACTTATGGGGTAGAGCATGAAGCGGATTACATGGCGACAGATATCCAACTAGGTGACCGCCGATTAAGCTTTACGATGAGTCGTAAGGGAACAGCACTCGGAACGATTGAATTGTCTGTACCGGGTAAACATAACATGTATAATGCGATGGCTACCGTGATTTCATGTTTGGAAGCAGGAATTCCATTTGATCAAATTGCTGCAACTATTGTGGAATTTCACGGAGCAAAACGTCGTTTTCAAGTGCTAGGTGAAGGCAATGACATTTTGATTATTGATGACTATGCGCATCACCCAACAGAGATTGAGGCTACGATCAGTGCAGCGAGAGCGACTGGGAAGCGTATTATTGCCGTGTTCCAGCCACAACGCTACAGCCGTACCTTTTTCCTGTTGGATGCGTTCAGCCGTGCGTTTAGCGAGGCTAATGAAGTGATCATTACCGATATTTATTCACCAGCGGGAGAAAAACAGATTGAAGGTGTGCATTCTTCCAAACTGGTGGATTTAATCGTCCAAAACAGCAATGCGAATGCAATCTATTTACCGACCAAAGAAGCCGTGATCGAAGAGCTGAAAGATCGGTTACAGCCGGGCGATCTAGTGCTGACAATGGGAGCAGGGGATATTTGGAAAGCTGGCGACGCGTTAGCACGCCATCTTCGCGGGCAACAAGTGTAATTACGTATAAACATGGGCTGTTACGCCAATGAATTATAGCTTTGAAGGGTATTCCGAGCACGAAAGTGTTTCGGGATACCCTTTTTTGTAATGCTGTGGCATATTTCCTCAGCTTGACTCATACAACAGACTATGAGGAAGTATGGGACAAGGAGGGAGTGCATCCATGAACAAGGCCAAGATGACATTCCGGTTCGATCAACAGTTGCCGGAAACAAGCCGGGAGGATAAGCTACAGGTGCTTCCGAACAAAAATGAGTCGTTTACGAACGGACAGCGTGACATGATTAGAGATACGGAGTTACACCACGATGATGAGCTTTATCAAACTGATAACCAGCGTAAAGGAATGGAACGGACTAGTAGTATGGAGAAACATACTCGAACTACACAACATTCAGAGCTCGGCAAACCTGTGGAGACGAATAAACGCATTGCAACTCGGCGTTTTACTCCAACATTGAGGGTACAAGAGGGATGGGACGACCCTTTTGGTCGTTCGGCAGCTTCCTGGTCAGATGCGGACGTTCTACCGGAAAGTCCAGAAGAGGATGATGTTGAGGTTGAGGAGGCCTATTATTCCGGTCAAGAGTATAGAAAGCGTCCACCACACCCTTCCAGATGGAGGTTGATCGGTTCTGTAGCCAGTGCGTTGGTGACTGGGGGCATGTTCGGATATATTATGTTGTTATTGTTTAACGGAGGTAGTATGGTCCCGGGATCTGATTCTTTGGATAATGAGGCTGTACCCGTTTTCAAAGAATCTGTTGATGTCGATACAACGTCTGCAAAAGAGAATGCTGCCCCTGTCGCCGTCGTAGCGACTCAAGTGTCTCCACAAACCTTTTACTTGCTGCAATACGGGGTTTTCAGCACTCCAGAGAGGGCTTTACAGGCAAAGGAAGAACTGTTGAAGGCAGGCATTGCAGCAGGAGGGGATAGCGAGGATCAAAACCGAGTATATGCAGGAATATCGTCGGATAGGGAGCAAGCCAAGTTGCTTAGTAATCAATTGAAGACACAAGGAGTGGAATTGTATGTCCGCGAGCTCGAATTACCCGGATTCGAAAAAGCGGCTTACGGAGGTAATGGTGATAAACTCACTACCTTTTTTCAGTTAAGCAACTCATTAGTGGGCAAGCTGAGCGGACTTTCCTCAACTTTGCTCAGAGAAGAAGGCCTAAGTACGGTGCCAGCCTCCGACATGAGCGAGCTGAACGACCTGCATCAGCAGTGGACACAAAATATCGCTGCACTTCCCACTGGTCTTCCGAAGGAAGCGGCTGCCACCGCAACTTCGCTTGAAAAGGCGATGAACAGCGCAGTCTCTGCACTTGGAGAATATAACAAGAACACAGCCAAGGAACACATTTGGGAGATTCAGTCCTCCATGATGGAATATGTTTTGCGTGAGAAGGAATTTATCCAATTCATAAAACAGTAGACTAACCATACTTTCCGGCAAGGAACTGGAAATAGTTCCCCATGCCGGATTTCTGTTTGTATTGCAGTACAAATCACCGTATAATAATGAAGGTGTCAAAAAATGGCGAGGGAAGATCAGGATGAAAAAAAATGTAGGAATGCTTATACTGTTTTTGTTGCTCGGTTGGCTTTTGGGTGCCTGGATTGCTAAGGCCCTTCAATCGGTCAAAGTCCTTTCCTTTCTGACCCACCCCACTACGATATCCTGGTCGCCGAGAGCGGATCTGGATATTATCAGCTACAACATAACGATAAATTTTGAATTGAGCCTGCTTAGTCTGATCGGCATCATCGCCGCATTCTGGCTGTATCGCAGGCTCTAACTGATGAAAAGGAGCTTCCCTTATGGACGGGAAAATTACGCCCCGCATTATTCTGGCATCGACTTCACCAAGAAGGAAGGAATTACTCGCATATTTGAGACTCCCCTTTGAGGTGGTGCCGAGTCATGCGGATGAAAGCACGCCTGAGAGCTGGACGCCTCAGCAAATCGTGGAGACCCTTGCGGCCCGCAAAGCCGAAGCGGTCGTGCGCACTGCCGCACAGTCCGAGGAAGCTGGATTGGTGATTGGCAGTGATACGATTGTCGTGCTGGAGGATTCGGTATTGGGCAAGCCTGCTGACCATGCGGACGCGGTTCGTATGTTGACTGCATTGCAGGGAAGAACACACCGTGTGTACACTGGGGTAGCCTGCATACATACCGGAACCGGCAAGATGCTTGTTAGACATCGCCAAACGGAGGTCACAATGAAGCCTCTGAACCAAGAGCAAATTGTGGCATACGTAAATACTGGAGAACCGTCTGACAAAGCAGGATCGTATGGCATTCAAGGCATGGGTGCTACGTTGGTGGAATCTATTCAGGGTTGTTATTTTAACGTCGTAGGATTGCCGCTTTCTTTGCTGTCGGACATGCTGTCCGATTTTGGAGTGAATGTGCTGCGTCCATAAAAGGGGATAAACATATGCTGGAGTCGCCAATACTGATGCTTCGCGACCTCCCCCATGAAGAACGACCAAGAGAGCGCATGATGACATATGGGGCGAATGCCTTAAGCAACGCGGAGTTGCTAGCAATACTACTGCGTACAGGAACACAAAGTGAATCATCTCTGCATTTAGCGCAGCGTATTTTGCAGCAAGCAGGGAATTTGCGTCAACTGGTGGATATGAGTCTGAGCGAGTTGACCCAGATTAAGGGCATTGGAAATGCTAAAGCGATACAGCTAAAAGCGGGGATCGAACTCGGGCGTCGATTAGCATTGTCACGCCACTTGGAGACCCCGGTAATTAGTTGCCCACGGGATGTGGCAGATCTGCTGTTTGAACAGCTTCGCTATTTGCAGAAAGAGCATTTTGTTTGCCTGTTTTTAAATACCAAAAACCATGTCATTGCTCAGGAAACGCTATCTATGGGCAGCCTGAATTCCGCCATCGTGCATCCTCGTGAAGTATTTCGGGCTGCAATCAAGTGCAGCAGTGCTTCGATTATTTGCGCTCATAACCATCCGAGCGGTGATCCGAAGCCAAGCCCGGAAGATGTCCAGTTGACTCGCCGCCTGATGGAAGCGGGCAACATCGTGGGCATCGACGTGCTTGATCATATTGTGATCGGGGACGGGACCTTTGTAAGTTTGAAGGAACAAGGTCTGATATAATATAATATTTAAATCAAACATTTAAACATGACCGGATAAACCGGCCTGAATAAACCGTTTATACAGGGATAACAGATTTCAGGGAAGAGAAAAGGAGATTAACATCATGCTGGGTGGCTTTACAAAAGATTTGGGAATTGACTTAGGAACGGCAAACACGCTTGTATACGTAAGAGGTAAGGGAATCGTGGTTCGTGAACCATCTGTAGTTGCTTTGCGTACAGATACAAAAACCATTGAGGCTGTTGGGGAATCTGCGAAAAAAATGATCGGTCGCACACCGGGAAATATCCGTGCAATTCGTCCAATGAAGGATGGAGTCATTGCTGATTTTGATACGACTGCAACGATGATCAAATATTTCATCCGTCAGGCGCAAGCACAACGTTCATTGTTTCCGCGCCATCCGAACGTGATGGTTTGCGTGCCTTCGGGCATTACTGCAGTGGAACAGCGTGCTGTTGAAGATGCGACCAAGCAAGCAGGCGCAAGAGAGGCGTACACGATTGAAGAGCCGTTTGCAGCGGCAATTGGCGCTGATCTGCCGGTATGGGAGCCTACAGGCAGTATGGTTGTCGATATCGGTGGAGGTACAACCGAAGTCGCGGTCATTTCCTTGGGAGGGATCGTAACAAGTCGTTCTGTACGTGTAGCTGGCGATGAAATGGACGAGTCCATCATTCAATACGTGAAACGTCAATACAACCTGATGATTGGTGAACGGACTTCTGAGCAGCTGAAAATGGAAGTTGGTTCAGCTATGCCATTAGAGCAAGTGGAAACATCGGAAATCCGCGGACGCGATCTGGTGACAGGCTTACCGAAGACAATTACGATTACCTCCGATGAAATTAGCGAAGCATTATCGGATACCGTTAATGCGATCGTGGATGCAGTCAAAGTAACATTGGAAAAATGCCCTCCCGAGCTGGCGGCGGACATCATGGATAGAGGAATTGTACTGACTGGTGGTGGAGCACTACTGCGCAACCTGGATAAGCTGTTGGCAGGTGAGACCGGAATGCCGGTGATCGTAGCGGAAAATCCTCTGGATTGTGTGGCAATCGGTACGGGTAGAGCACTGGAAAATATCCATTTGTTCAAATCGCGCAGCAGTTCTGCCGTCCGTTCCAAACGTTGAATCGGGGGTGTAGGAACTGTTTAAGCTGTTTGGCAATAAAAGACTATTTGTTCTATTGATCGGAATCGTTCTGTTTATTGCCCTTATGGGGATTACACTTGGACAGAGAAATTCCTTAACCTGGCCCGAGAAGTTTGCCAGAGATTCAATTGGCTTTGTGCAAGGTATCTTTTACAGGCCCGCTTCAGCAATAGCGGGCTTCTTTGAAGATATCGGTAATATGCGTAGTATTTACGAAGAAAATGAGCGCTTAAAAATAGCCGTGGCCAAGCTGACTCGTGACCAGATTCAGACTCATAATTATGTTGAAACAAATGCCAGATTGCAGAATGAACTGAAGTTCACCCAAACGCAAAAGGCGAAAAATAATTATGATTATCGTGTTGCTCAAGTGAACAGTGTTAGCAATGATTCCAAAACACTCGTGATTGATATTGGTGAGAAGGACGGAGCCAAGGTCGGTCAGGAGGTCAGTTCACTTGAAGGGTTTGTTGGGGTCATTAGCCGCACGGGGAATTTTACGTCTACCGTTACGCTGTTGACTACATTGGATCCTAAAAATCCGAATTCTTATGCCATTGCAGCGACAGTCTTGGGTAAGGAAAATCAATCGTTTGGTATGATTGAAAGCTATGATCCGGGTACGAACACATTTCAAATGACTCGCATTGAAGAAAAAGATCCAATCGCAAAGGGTGATCAGATTATTACGTCTGGTGCAGGTGGGAAGTTCCGCAAAAACCTAATGATTGGAACGGTGGAGAAAATTCAGGTTGGAGAGTTCGGCAAAACACGGACAGCGATTATTAAACCGGCAGCCAGCTTTGTGGATTGGAAAGAACTGCTCGTCCTCTACACTCCTGAGGTACCGGAATAATGAAGATGCGCGGTCAGGTTCTGATACTGCTGCTGTTTGTCCTGTTTATAGCTGAAGGAACGATTCTTCCGTGGCTTCTCCCGGATAGTTGGCATTCAAGAATGGTTCCAAATTTTGTGTATGTCGTAATTTTGTTTGTATCTGTGTATTACAGCCGTCATACAGCGTTGGTGCTAGGTATTGTTTTTGGACTTATTCATGATGTAGTGTACTACGGGTTTATCATTGGCCCTTATTCTTTTGCAATGGGGTTGTCTGCATACTTATTAGGGCTTGTGTTTACTGCTAGACGTGCACCGATGCCCATTATGATGGCGGCCGTATTGATTGGTAGTTTCCTGCTGGATTCTATGCTTTTTGCCATTGATCAGCTGTTTCAACTGAATCATCAGACTTTCAATTGGGCACTTGCTCAGTATATGATTCCTGATTTGTTTATCCATTTTCTGTTCGCCCTCATCATTTATGTCCCAGTTCGCAAGCAATTGCAGCGTTTGGGTAGCCGTGTGAAAAAGGAAGAGACTGTCTAGGTCTTTTTACACACATTTTGTCCGGGTTAGCAGGGATTTGACGTCCCGGGGACGAAATGATTGAGATAGGAGGGACAGGCTAATGGCGGTGAAATCGAATCATGTCACGATTAAAGGCATCAAAGATGGCCTGGTATTCCTGCTGGACGATCAATGCGAATTTGAGGATTTGCTGGGTGAGCTGCGTTTTAAGCTGGAGCACAGTCATCAAAATATTTTAACTGGTCCGATCATTCATGTGGATATTAAACTGGGAAGTCGGGAAGTAACTGAGGAGCAAAAGGAAAGTATTCTGGAGATTTTGAAGCAGAAGGGGAATCTGCTCATCAGGTCTGTAGAATCACCCGGATTGCCTGTGGTAATGCAGGGCAAGCCCCCCATTCACACGGTGACAGGGATTATCCGTTCAGGACAAGTGCTTCATCACGATGGAAACTTACTCTTTTTGGGAGATGTTAACCCGGGTGGAATTATAACTTGTACCGGTGATATCTATGTCCTTGGCGCTCTGCGGGGTATGGCGCATGCAGGGATGGAGGGAAATAGTGAAGCGATTATCGCGGCCTCCTATTTTGCACCAACACAGCTGCGAATTTCCGAAATGATTAGCCGTCCACCAGATGAATGGGAGACACGTGAATCCGGCATGGAATTTGCGTATCTCAAGGATGGCGCTATGCAAATAGATAAAATGAGCAATATTGTGCGTCTGGGCCGCGATTTTAACGTGTTCAAAGGGGTGTAGCACATGGGAGAGGCTATCGTCGTCACTTCAGGAAAAGGCGGCGTCGGCAAAACGACGACGTCAGCCAATATAGGAACAGCGCTTGCACTGCTCGGCAAAAAGGTGTGTTTGGTGGATACGGATATCGGTTTGCGTAATCTAGACGTTGTGATGGGTCTGGAAAACCGGATTATTTATGACCTTGTTGATGTAGCGGAAGGTCGTTGCCGTCTGAACCAGGCACTGGTTAAGGACAAGCGTTTTGAGGAGCTGTATATGCTACCAGCTGCTCAAACCAAGGACAAAAGTGCTGTTACGCCGGAGCAGGTTAAGGATATTATTTTGGAGCTTAAAAAGGATTTTGAATATATATTGATCGACTGCCCTGCGGGTATTGAGCAAGGCTTTAAAAATGCCATTGCCGGTGCGGATCAGGCCATTGTTGTGACTACTCCAGAAAATGCTGCTGTACGCGATGCAGATCGGGTAATTGGTTTACTGGAAAGTTCACATGTGATATCACCTAAGTTGGTGGTTAACCGCATTCGCAATAGTATGGTTAAATCCGGAGATATGTTAGATATTGACGGAATTTTACAAGTGCTTAGCATAGACCTTATTGGGATTGTACCGGATGATGAAATGGTAATTAAAGCAGCTAATACAGGAGAGCCTACTGTTATGAATCCGGATGCGCAGGCAGCGATTGCCTACCGGAACATTGCGAGACGAATCTTGGGCGATACTGTGCCTCTTATGCAGCTGGACCAGAAGAAGAGTGTGATGACACGCTTTAAGAAGTTTTTTGGTATGGGTGGATAAGGAAAACAGGAAGTTATTGTTGGTGGTTGCTTGGCCCTTTCTAGTGAGATATTTTCACTGATTTCTAAGGGAAGTGTTACAGTAGCATTCATTTGTAATACTAGACACTTAAATAAGTCACCACTTATTTAAGTGTTTTTGGTTTGCTTTTTTAAATTTCTATGATTCTGGTTCGTAAATTTAGATCATTACATAAATGTTATAAATGCAAAAGAAAACATATCCGGTGCGATAGCGCCGGTTTTTTTGATTTTTAGGGTATGTAATCCCCAACCGGACAACATAAGTTGAAGCCCGTCCTCATAAGATGTAATAAACTTACCTCGCTGAGGGGGCTGAACAGGATGCACAAAAATTCCGGAATCAAGCAGCGCAGAAAAGAACGTATACAGCAGCTAATCGAGGGAAACAAAGCGGAGGCGTATTCCTCAGGCATAGATCAGAACAGGTACGGGTACAGAGAAATGAAATCGATGCCTGTAGTCAGTGCCAACTCGCCCAGAGACCCAGAAACTGAGTGGAAAAATGATCGACAACGTTGGCAGCAATCTTTTGGGGCAAATCGTGGTCCGTCTTTTTGGAGTTCCTTTTGGCGTAGAACTGTCATAGCAGCAGTGTTATTTGGAGTGGTGTGGGGCTTATTTCGCTGGGATATTCCCTATGCAGTAAATTTGAGAATGTTTGTCGCGGATGCCTTGAATAAGGACATGGATTTTGCAGCCGCCGGACAATGGTATAAAACTTATTTTGACGGAGCTCCTTCCTTCTTACCGATTTTTGGCGAGGAGCATGAAACGAAACAGGTAGACGCAAGTCGAAAGGGCTCTCCACCGATTGAAGGCAATATAACACAGCCGTTTGTACTGAGTCTTAAAGGAGTAGAAATTACGCCGAATGTTGCCGATAACGGGGCAATCGCTGTTAAAAGTATAGATGCAGGACGTGTATTAGACGTATTAAACCATCCCAAAAGTGGGATTTCAGTTACAATTCGTCACACTGGCGGTATCACAGCAACTTACGGAAGGCTCTCACGCTCTACCTTAAAAGTGAACGATTGGGTTCAGGAGGGTGAAGAGATCGGTGTATTGCCAGCAAGTCACGGCGGTAGCGAGGCGGCGACTTTATTTTTGGCAATTCAAAGAGGGGATCAATACATTGACCCGTCGGAAGTGGTAGCCCTTGATTAATGTCCGAGGGGTGACCTTATCACTGCATCCACTGTTTGTACTGGTTATGCTGACCTCTGTATTAACTGGACATTTCATCGAGATCATGACCTTATTTACACTGGTGTTTATACATGAGCTAGGTCATGCGACAGCTGCTTCGTTGTTGGGGGCGCGGTTACTTTCCATACAGATGTTACCCTTTGGAGGAGTGGCTGTCATTGAGGATCAAGGGAAGCTCAATGCGTGGAAGGAGATTGTCATTGCTCTAGCAGGCCCCCTGCAAAACGGAATCATGATCATCATTCTTTTGTGGCTTAGGAATGTGAGTGGGTTGGAGCATGATTATGTAAATTATATAATTCAGGGAAATGCTGTTATTGCATTGTTTAATTTGTTGCCAATTTTACCGCTTGATGGTGGAAAAATATTGCAGTCGCTGATTAGCTTATTCTTCTCTTATCACCGCACATTAGTATGGACTTTTAGAGCCAGTATCATAACAAGTCTGCTATTTTGCCTGTATGGTATTTCGCCGTTATTAAGGCAAGATGAGCCTTTACATTTAAATCTGCTGGCGGTAGGGATTTTTTTGCTTTATTCTAATATTGTGGATTATCGGAATATCCCTTACCGTTTTATACGTTTTTTGCTGGGGAGGGACGAGCTTTTTTACCGCGAAGCGGCTAAAGGAAGCATTGCCTTACCTATTGTATCCCTGCCCGTGAAACATTTGGAGCCTGTTTTGCGTCTTTTCAGAAGAGATCGATATCATATGGTTTACGTTATGAATGAACAGGGACGGATTGTAGCTGTATTGCCGGAACAACGACTTATACGTTCTTATTTTGCGGCACGCCCGCCAAATGATGGAGAATCCAAACCCAAATAATGTTTATGAAATAAGGAAGAGGCTGTATTCAGAGAGGTTGAAAAACCATGAAGCAAATGATTGTACAATGCCAACAGCAGATGACCCAAATGGCACTGTTGGAAGAGGGACGATTGGTTGAATATGCGGCTGAACTACCGCGAAAACGGGGAATTCTAGGTTCTTTTTTCAAAGCGAGAGTGGTCAATGTGCTACCAGGTATGCAAGCCGCCTTTGTTGACATTGGACAGCGCAAGAATGCCTTTTTGTATGTGGATGACGTACTTCATGCTCATTTGGACAAGCAGCCAGAGGTAAAGCCGTCCATTTCTGAACTGTTAAAGGTGGGGCAGGAAATCGTAGTACAGGTATTAAAAGAGGCAGTTGGTAGCAAAGGAGCCAGGGTGACCACTCATTTTTCACTTCCGGGCCGCTGGATTGTTTACATGCCCCGTGCTGATTATGTGGCCGTATCCAAGAAGATTGAGCGTGAGGGAGAACGTGCCCGTTTGAAAGCCATGGGAGAGCAACTGCGCACGGGTGAGGAAGGGGTCATCATTCGTACGGTTTCAGAGGAAATGAGTATAGAGGCGATTGAAAATGATCTGAATCAACTACGTAAGCAATGGGCGGCTATTCAGCGCAAAGCGGGTGAACACTCCGCACCGTGTGAATTGCACCGAGATCTGAGTATCGTTCAGCGTTTAATTCGCGATGTGTTTACACCTGAGCAGGATGAACTGGTCATTGACAGTGAGGAGCAAGCAAAGGATGCAGAAGTAATGCTGCAGCAGATTGGTTCTGCGAAAGCTCATGTAAGTATATTTCACAGTGCAGAAGAAACGATTTTCAAAGCTTATGGCATTCATGAGCAGCTGGAGCGCGATTTTGCACGAAAGGTATGGCTTCAGGGTGGCGGATACATTGTCATTGATCATACGGAGGCATTGACCGTCGTGGATGTGAACACTGGGAAGTTTACGGGCGGCAGTAATCTGGAAGAGACGGTGACCCAGACTAACATTGAAGCAGCAGAAGAGATTGCCCGCCTGGTACGTGTACGTGATATTGGAGGTATTATCATCATTGATTTCATCGATATGGAACAAGAGGAGAATCGTAGGGAAGTATCTTCTGTGCTGGAGGCAAGATTAAAAAAGGACCGGACTAAATCATATGTTGTCGGTTGGACGCGGTTAGGTTTACTGGAAATGACCCGCAAAAAAGTGCGTGAAGAAAAGACTCTCGTGTAGAACGTGCGTGCGTAATCAAAATTATTTCAAAACTAAAGGTTGAATGTGTACGAAGCTTGTGCTACAATCATTTAGTATGTGTGATGCGTAAGATTGGCTGCACATGCTGTAACCGCTCCAATCAGGTACTGAAGCGCAGTATCCTAAGGAAACTGCCACCTGCAATTAGGCGAGTCTGAGACATAAGGAGGTGCAAGCAAATGTACGCAATTATCGAAACTGGTGGTAAGCAATACAAAGTTCAAGAGGGCGATGTATTGTTCATCGAGAAGTTGGAAGCTAATGATGGTGAAACTGTAACGTTCGATCGTGTTCTGGCAGTGTCCGGCGACAATGGCTTGACAGCAGGTACACCGCTTCTTTCTGGAGCTTCTGTAACAGCTAAAGTTGAGAAGCATGGTCAAGGTCAAAAGGTCGTTGTATACAAATACAAACCTAAAAAGAACTACCATGTGAAGCAAGGTCATCGTCAACCGTACACGAAAGTGACGATTGAAAAAATCCAAGCGTAAGAGGGTGCGATAATTGATTATCGTGCGTATTATACGGCTGGAGGATGGCAGCATACAGGGGTTTTCTGTTAAAGGTCATGCGAATTTTGCCAAATCTGGCGAGGATATCGTATGTGCTGGTGTTTCAGCGGTAACAGTAGGAACTGTCAATTCGATTGTAGCTCTTACGGACGTTGAAATGGAAACGGAAATGGAAAACGGCTTTTTAAGCGCGTATCTTTCTCCTGAAAATTATCATGATGCGAACGCACAGGTTCAACTGTTGTTGGAGTCCATGGTGATTATGCTGACAAGCATTGCTGAATCATACGGTAAGTATATTCAAATAGAAAATAAACAAAGAAGGAGGTAGACATCATGTTGAAATTGACATTGGATCTTCAGTTATTCGCATCGAAAAAAGGTGTAGGTTCCACAAAAAACGGACGTGACAGCAGATCGAAACGTCTTGGAGTGAAACGTGCTGACGGTCAAGCAGTTACCGGCGGTAGCATCTTGGTTCGTCAACGCGGAACGAAAATTCACCCGGGCACGAACGTGGGCATCGGTAAGGACGACACTCTGTTCGCGAAAGTGGACGGCGTTGTGAAGTTCGAACGTTGGGGCCGTGATCGCAAAAAGGTGAGCATCTACCCGATCGACGTTGCTCCAGTAGCAGCTACTGTAGAAGCTTAATAGCGGCTTAGACACGCTGAAAAGCCTCCGGCACTTTTGTCGGAGGCTTTTTTGCATGATGGTAATGAACTGGAAAGTTAGTCTGTGCTATACTGGATAAAGGTTGTTGACTAGTCCATTTAATTATCGCAGAACGGAGAGAAGCCATGTTCCAGCGGAAAAGAGCGCCTTATCTGGCGTTGGGTTCCATTCTGATTCCTTTGGTTTTTTCACTGCTCTATCCCAAAGCATTAACGATTATCATACTAGCTGTGTGGGCTGTAGCTGCTGCTTGTTTTGGTATGTGGTATACACATAGACAGGTTGAACATGAGCGGAAAGCTGCTTTGCGTTCTTTTGAGCGTACAGCGATAGCAACGCTTAACCATCATCGGCATGACTGGATGAATGATTTACAGGTGCTTTATGGCTATATTCGTATGAATAAGCATGATAAATCAGCTGCTTATGTGGAAACAATAAAGGGGCGGGTGTCGGAAGACAGTAAAATATCTAAGCTGGGTATTCCCTCGCTGGTGTTTTATTTGCAGTCTTTTCGCGTGAACGCCGGAAATTTACAATTGTCGGTACAGGTTGAGGAGGATTTAAAGTTAGACGCTGTCATGTCTCCCGAAGACGGCGAGTCGCTTGCCTCGGCTGTCATACAAACGGTGCGTGCGTATCAATATGGCGGGGGCCGGTCGTCCTGGGGAGAAGTGCGCAGATTGACACTTTATTTCGGTATGGATCAGGATGATGTTATCGTCCGGTTTGAAGGAAGTGACATACCTGCCGATTTAAATATACTAAAGCAGGTCAGATCCGTACTTGGAAGTGAACGCCTTCGAACAGAGAAGCTCCCTACGGGCGATATGCTTCAAATTCGAATGCAGTGCCAGACATAAGGAAGGTGTAACCATGTTTGTAGATAAAGCGAAGATTTTTGTTAAAGGCGGTGACGGTGGAGACGGATTAATTGCGTTTCGCCGTGAGAAATATGTTCCTAATGGCGGCCCAGCTGGTGGTGACGGAGGGAACGGTGGAGATGTAATTTTTCGTGTAGATGAGGGTTTGCGTACCTTGATGGATTTTCGGTACCAACGGCATTTTAAAGCCCAGCGTGGGGTAAAAGGTCGCAACAAAAGCCAACACGGAGCCAACGCTGAGCACATGATTGTCCGTATACCACCGGGAACAGTTATCATGGATGATGACACAGGTGAAGTACTGGCAGATATGACTCGTCATGGCCAACAGGTCGTTGTAGCTAAAGGAGGACGCGGAGGACGCGGCAATATTCGTTTTGCAACACCGAGTAATCCAGCGCCTGAATTGGCTGAAAACGGTGCGGAGGGGCAAGAGCGTTATATTACGCTTGAGTTAAAAGTGATGGCTGACGTAGGCTTGGTCGGATTTCCTAGTGTAGGAAAGTCTACCTTGTTGTCAGTTGTATCTTCTGCAAAACCCAAAATTGGCGCATACCACTTTACAACGATTACCCCAAACCTGGGCGTCGTGGATGTGGGGGATCAGCGGAACTTTGTGATGGCCGATTTGCCTGGTTTGATTGAAGGAGCCCATGAAGGCACTGGACTGGGCCATGAATTCCTGCGGCACATTGAGCGGACGCGAATTATTATCCATGTTGTGGATATGGCCGGCTCTGAAGGACGTGACCCGTTCGAAGACTGGACCAAAATAAACGACGAATTAAAGCAATATAATGCAGCTCTGGCTGAGCGTCCACAAATTGTGGCGGCCAATAAAATGGATATGCCGGAAGCTGAAGAAAATCTTGCTCACTTCAAAGAGCAGATTGCTACGATACGTCCTGACCTTGAAATCATGCCTATTTCCTCTCTGACACGTCAGGGTGTAAAGGAACTGCTCTATCGGGCTGCTGATCTGTTGGATCAAATACCGGACGAGCCGGTTGTTGAGGAAGTAGCAGAAGTCAATGAACGCAAGGTATTTAAGTTGGATACGGCCGAAGACGAGGGCTTTACGATTGTACGTGAAAACGACACATTCGTGGTGCACAGCCCCAAAATTGAGCGCATGATGAAGCGCATGCAGATGAATTCGCATGATGCCATCTTGAAATTAGCAAGAACATTGCGTCATATGGGTGTGGATGCTGAGCTACGCAAACGTGGTGCCACAGATGGTACATCTGTACGCATCGCTGATTTCGAGTTCGAATTCGTAGAAGGCAGCAGCTACTACTAAAAATTAAATAAAGCTTTAAAACCTGAACGGTTACTGTACTATAGGGAATTCTATAGAAGGCAGTAGCCGTTTTTTTGTATTGTTAGCTTGCCGATTTTCATGAGTTTAGATATAATGTCCTCTATACAAAAACATAAGTCTTTGAGGAGAGGACGTTCTTGAAAGAGCGCTATTACTTGGTACGGGAAGATATTTTGCCTGAAGCTATTGTTAAGACCATACAGGTAAAACTGCTGCTGGCTTCGGGAGATGTTAAAACCGTACATGATGCTGTGGAGCAAGTTGGGCTAAGCCGAAGCGCCTTTTATAAATATAAAGATGGCATACATTTGGTTAACCAGTTGGAGCGTGAGCGAATTGTCAATATCTCTATCGATCTAGAGCATCAATCCGGCATGCTGTCCAGGGTGCTCGGCAGAGTGGCGGATTACGGAGGTAATGTGCTGACGATCCAGCAAAGTATTCCACTGCAAGGTAGAGCCAATGTAGTTATCTCAGTCGAAATGTCCAGGCTTAGTGATGAATTGGGTGTTCTGCTGGAGGGCTTGGAAAGCATTTCTGGAGTCAAGCGGGTCCGTCTGATTGGGCAAGGCTGAGGCGATACAGTTCGTTAGATAAAAGTTAGCAGGAGGGGAATGGATGAAACCGGTCAAAGTAGGATTGTTAGGCTTAGGGACTGTAGGTACGGGAGTCGTTCGAATCGTTGAGGGCAATCAGGAAGACTTGAGCAGACAAGTAGGTTCACCGATCATCATTGAAAAAATAGCTGTAAAAAACATAGATAAGTATCGTTCCATAGAAGTAGACACCGCCAAACTTACTGAGGACCCGTGGGAAGTCATTCGAGACCCTGAAATTGATGTGATTATCGAAGTCATGGGTGGGATTGATCAGACGAAGGAGTACATTCTAGAAGCGCTAGAGAGAGGCAAACACATTGTGACAGCCAACAAGGACTTAATGGCATTGCACGGTTCTGAAGTATTGGCAAAAGCACAGGAAAAACAATGTGATATTTTTTATGAGGCTAGTGTGGCAGGCGGTATCCCGATCATTCGTACACTCATTGAAGGGTTCTCCTCTGACCGTATTACCCGCATTATGGGGATTGTGAACGGTACAACAAACTTTATTTTAACTAAAATGAGTCAGGAAGGAGCCTCGTACGAGGAGGTTCTTAGGGAAGCTCAAGAACTTGGATACGCAGAATCTGATCCGACCTCAGATGTCGAAGGATTGGATGCGGCGCGCAAGATGGCAATACTGGGAACCCTTGGTTTCCGCTCTAATGTAGAGCTCAAGGATGTAAGCGTGAGCGGTATTTCAAAGGTAACCAGTGAAGATATTGCCTTTGCTAAAAAACTAGGATATGAAATGAAGTTGCTTGGTATTGCAGAACGCCAAGGTGATGAATTTACGATTAATGTTCAGCCGACTATGGTGCGCAAGCAGCATCCATTGGCATCGGTGAACGGGGTATTCAACGCAGTTTATGTACATGGTGAAGCAGTGGGAGAAACCATGTTTTATGGTGCAGGTGCAGGCGAAATGCCAACAGCTACATCAGTAGTGGCTGACCTGGTAGCTGTAGTGAAAAACCTCAAACTTGGCGTAAATGGGCTAAAAGCAATCGTACCCTACAATCCTAAAAAAATTTGCAATGACGAAGACGTGTATTTCAAAAATTTTGTGCTTTTACACGTAGATGATAAAGCAGGGGTATTGGCACAGATTACGCAGGTATTTGCTGAATTCAATGTCAGTTTGGCATCTGTCGTGCAGCAACCGAATGAGACTAATCCTGATGCTGAGATTATTATCGTGACTCATTTAGCTAGTAAAGCAAGTATGAAAAAGGTTTTGGAGCATTTTGAAACTTTGGACGTGATTCGCCGCATCAAGAGTGTATATCGGGTAGAGGGATAGTTAATAAAAGCAGGAGGAATCATCTGTATGACCGTTTTGAAAACAGCAAGAGTGCGCGTGCCTGCGAGTACGGCTAACCTAGGACCTGGCTTTGATACATTGGGCATGGCGTTGTCTCTATACGCATGGATTGAATTAAAAGAGGCCGAGCAGACAGCTTTCCATCTATACGGGGATCAAATGAATGGCGTTCCCCAAGATAAAACCAATTTGATTTACAAGGTAGCACAAATGGTTTTTCGTGAAGCAGGTGTATCTGTTCCTGAGCTGGAAATTTCGATGTACTCGGATATTCCGCTTACCCGTGGTTTGGGAAGTAGCGCTTCCGCTATTGTAGGTGCCTTGGTGGCTGCTAATATGCTGATTGGCTCGCCTCTGTCGGATTCCAAGCTATTTGATATGGCGAGCGCTATTGAAAAGCATCCGGACAATGTCGGGGCCTCTTTGTTTGGCGGTATTATTACTGCCGTGTGGGATGGCAAACATGCCAAGCACTTACGGATTGAACCGGATGCTAATCTAGAGGTAATGGTAGTTATTCCAGATTTTCAACTGTCCACGTCGAAGGCCAGAGAGGTCCTGCCTACCCATGTATCCTTGAAGGATGCTGTATATAATATTAGCCATGCTTCAATGCTGGTAGCGGCATTGGCATCGGGCCGAACAGATCTAATCGCCGAAGCGATGCGTGATCAGCTTCATCAGCCTTACCGCGCGGCACTTGTACCGGGTATGACAGAGATCCTACAGAATGCGTACCATTATGGTGCATTGGGCGTGGCCCTTAGCGGTGCTGGACCGACATTGCTGGCATTGACGGATCAACGGGAAAATCGTAAAGCGGAGCTTGAACAGTATTTAACGGAGACAATGAACAAAGAAGGGATCACTGCGTCTGTTTTAAATTTGCGCCCGGAGATTGAAGGGGCTAAAGTATATACGGAAGGGAATACACACCCTTTTATGGATATGATTAAAGGGGAACTTACGATATGATGCGAATTGCACTTCTTCCTGAGGGGACTGTTTCTCATGAAGCAATTAAATATTTGTTAGGAGATACACCCTGTGAACTACTGTTTTACAAGCATATAGCAGACGTATTTCAGGCAATAGACAAGGGACAGGCAGACTATAGTGTAATTCCTATAGAAAATACGATTGATGGCTCTGTAAGTTTGCATATGGACTGGCTTGTGCATGAGGTAGACATTCCAATGCAGGCGGAATGGGTATATCCTTCAATTCAAAATCTTATTGGACATCGTAGTGAATTTCTCGGGGATCAGGACAAGCTTGATTTGAGCAAAGTGGTCAAAATTATGTCCCATCCTGTAGCGCTTCCCCAATGTAAAGAATTCATACAAACTTTCGCTCCTCAAGCCGAGCTGGAGAGTGCAGGAAGTACGGCAGAGGCCGTCGAAATTGTTAAACATAACCAAGGTAAAGGTTGGACCGCACTTGGAACCAAGCTTGCGGCTATCAAACACGGATTAGATATTTTGGCCAGCAAAGTGACGGATCATGATAACAATTTCACCCGCTTTGTCTTGATTGGACATCAACCTGTAAGGTTCCCGCGTACGCCTGAAGGCCAGCGAACCAGTATTCTGGTTACGCCGCCGCAGGATTTCCCAGGAGCGCTGCATCAGGTTTTATCCGCATTTGCATGGCGCAGGTTAAATCTGTCTCGTATTGAATCGCGTCCGACCAAAAAGCAATTGGGGAATTATTATTTTTACATTGAAGTTCTGGAATCTCTGCATTCCGTTTTGCTTCCGGCAGCCTTTGCAGAGATCGAGGCTTTGGGGTGCCATGTACGTATTCTTGGCTCTTATCCAAGCTACAAGTATGTTGAAGCAGCGATCGAACCTATTTTGAAGGAACATTAATCGGAGGTGTGGTTGTAATGGCAGAACAATGGATCTATCTGGATGGACAGCATGTGACTAAGGAGAACGCAAAGGTTTCCGTATATGATCATGGTTTCTTGTACGGAGACGGTATATTTGAGGGTATTCGTATTTATAACGGCAATATTTTTAAATGTAAGGAGCATTTAGAGCGGCTGTATGATTCTGCGAAATCTATTCAGTTGAACATTCCGTTGTCTCCTGATGAAATGTTGGAAGCAATGGCTGAAACGATTCGTCTTAACGAAATGCGCAATGGATATATCCGATTGGTTGTATCCCGGGGTGCTGGAAATCTAGGTTTGGATCCCCTTCGTTGTGCAAAGGCGAGTGTCATCATTATTGTCGAGCAGCTCGCCATTTATCCGGAAGAAGCTTATTTGACAGGTCTGAAGACAATTTCTGTCTCTCAACGTCGCAACATCCCGGATGCTTTGAATCCAAAGATAAAATCATTGAACTACCTCAACAATATCCTGGTGAAGATCCAGTCTAATTATGCTGGTGTAGGTGAGGCTATTATGCTCAATTCCCAAGGATATGTGACAGAAGGTTCTGCTGATAACATTTTCATTGTGAAAAATGGAGTGTTATATACACCGCCTTGTTATTTGGGAGCGCTTGAGGGGATTACTCGTAATGCTATCATCGATTTGTGTGCCAAGCTTGGATATTCGCTTAAGGAGCAACCTTTTACATTGCATGATGTATATGTGGCGGATGAGGTGTTTTTTACGGGAACCGCTGCAGAAGTGATTGCAGCTTATGAAGTAGATGGTCGTACGATCGGCTCCGGTGTTGCTGGTCCAGTGACTTTGGAGCTCCTGGCCGAGTTCCGGAAGATTGTGGATCAGGATGGCTATAAAGTGTGGCAGGACTAAAAGAATACGAGATCCTTTTGACTGAATGCTTGTAAGAGTATTCGGTTGAGAGGATTTTTTTGTTTGTAGGGGGTCATTCGCCCGGGAGGTGCATAGGATGTAATAACAGAAGCCGGGCGTTTATCCCGCCCGAACGAAAGTCTAGGAGGTTTGTGACCTGTGAAAATACACATCGTCAAAAAAGGTGACACTCTGTACTTACTGGCACAGAAGTATAATGTGACACTAGAGAAAGTTATTGCCGCCAATCCCCAATTGGCAGACCCTAATCAGTTGAGCATCGGCGAGAAAATCAAAATTCCGACAGATCCTGTTACGATGGAAACACAGCCGTCAACGGTCTATCAACACAAAGTTAAGCAAGGTGATACGTTGTGGAAGTTGTCCAAGGCGTGGAATGTACCGCTTAAGTTAATTATTGATGCCAATTCCCAGCTTAAAAACCCGAATGCACTTTTGGTTGGAGAAACAGTTAATATTCCACACTACAAAGAAAGTGTATCTGATCTTTCTGTGAATAAGAAAAATACCGCAGTGAAAGAAGAGATGACACAGCCTAAACCTGAATCCCCAACCAAGGAAGAGCTTACCCAGCCCAAGGCGGAATTAACACAGCCTAAACCGGAGAATATGCCTAGTCCTAAAGAAGAAATGACACAGCCGAAAGAAACAGTGAATCCTCCTAAGCTTCCTGAATTAAACCTGCCTGAAGTTCCTATGGCACCCGTCAATATGGCGCCCGTAAATCCTGCTCCACCTCAATTGCAGCCCATAATTACTCAACCTGCCCCACCTCAACAAATGCAACCTATAGTCACCCAACCGATTGCACCTAAACCGCAGCTTCCAGTTCATATTGAGAAGCAACCCGTAACCGAAAAGTTTTGTGGCTGCACCAGCTCGAAGTCGATGGAGAATTCCTCATGGCCATTACAGCAACCGGCATTTGATTACAGTCCGCCAATAAA
>NZ_CM134214.1:930000-2767500 GCF_054113405.1 Paenibacillus sp. ALE3
GCCTGCCCGGTGCTGGAAGGTTAAGGGGAGTGGTAAGCTCTTCGGAGCGAAGCTATGAACCGAAGCCCCAGTAAACGGCGGCCGTAACTATAACGGTCCTAAGGTAGCGAAATTCCTTGTCAGGTAAATTCTGACCCGCACGAATGGCGTAACGACTTGGGCGCTGTCTCAACGAGAGATCCGGTGAAATTTTAATACCTGTGAAGATGCAGGTTACCCGCGACAAGACGGAAAGACCCCATGGAGCTTTACTGCAGCTTGATATTGAATTTGGGTACGATCTGTACAGGATAGGTGGGAGCCGTAGAATCTTGAGCGCCAGCTTGAGAGGAGGCATCCTTGGGATACCACCCTGATCGTATCTAGGTTCTAACTTGGTACCGTGATCCGGTGCGAGGACAGTGTCAGGTGGGCAGTTTGACTGGGGCGGTCGCCTCCTAAAGAGTAACGGAGGCGCCCCAAGGTTCCCTCAGAATGGTTGGAAATCATTCGAAGAGTGCAAAGGCAGAAGGGAGCTTGACTGCGAGACCTACAAGTCGAGCAGGGACGAAAGTCGGGCTTAGTGATCCGGTGGTACCGCATGGAAGGGCCATCGCTCAACGGATAAAAGCTACCCTGGGGATAACAGGCTTATCTCCCCCAAGAGTCCACATCGACGGGGAGGTTTGGCACCTCGATGTCGGCTCATCGCATCCTGGGGCTGAAGTAGGTCCCAAGGGTTGGGCTGTTCGCCCATTAAAGCGGTACGCGAGCTGGGTTCAGAACGTCGTGAGACAGTTCGGTCCCTATCTGTCGTGGGCGTAGGAAATTTGAGAGGAGCTGTCCTTAGTACGAGAGGACCGGGATGGACGTACCGCTGGTGTACCAGTTGTTCCGCCAGGAGCACCGCTGGGTAGCTATGTACGGAAGGGATAAGCGCTGAAAGCATCTAAGCGTGAAGCCCCCCTCAAGATGAGATTTCCCAGTATGTAAGACCCCTTGAAGACGACGAGGTAGATAGGTTGGGGGTGGAAGTGCAGTAATGCATGGAGCTGACCAATACTAATCGGTCGAGGGCTTATCCTAAAGATAAGGCGCAATGAAGTTTCGGATCCAGTTTTCAGGGTGTAACCTTGAAGTTAGAATTTGCGAGGCAAATTCATGTTTGGTGGCGATAGCGGAGGGGTTCCACACGTACCCATCCCGAACACGACCGTTAAGCCCTCCAGCGCCGATGGTACTTGGACCGCAGGGTCCTGGGAGAGTAGGACGCCGCCAAGCGAGTTTTGTAATTATTATTCCCTGATAGCTCAGTTGGTAGAGCACTCGACTGTTAATCGAGTTGTCACAGGTTCGAGTCCTGTTCGGGGAGCCATATGGAGAGGTGTCCGAGTTGGCCGAAGGAGCACGATTGGAAATCGTGTAGGCGCCAAAAGCGTCTCGAGGGTTCGAATCCCTCTCTCTCCGCCAGAATTATTTTATAGTATGGCCCGTTGGTCAAGGGGTTAAGACACCTCCCTTTCACGGAGGTAACAGGGGTTCGAATCCCCTACGGGTCATAGTAGTATGGAGGCTTAGCTCAGCTGGGAGAGCATCTGCCTTACAAGCAGAGGGTCGGGGGTTCGATCCCCTCAGCCTCCACCATTTATTTTTAATAGACTTCCCTACTATTGCCGCGGGATGGAGCAGTTCGGTAGCTCGTCGGGCTCATAACCCGAAGGTCGCAGGTTCAAATCCTGCTCCCGCAACCAATTAACTTTTTAATGAAAATTATTATGGAACTGTGGTGTAGAGGCCTAACATGCCTGCCTGTCACGCAGGAGATCGCGGGTTCGAATCCCGTCAGTTCCGCCATTTTCACAAAGTTACATTACCCTGTTGGGAGCCATTAGCTCAGTTGGTAGAGCACCTGACTTTTAATCAGGGTGTCGAAGGTTCGAGTCCTTCATGGCTCACCATTCATGTACTTATATGTCATGGATATAATTGTATTGCGGACGTGGCTCAGCGGTAGAGCATCGCCTTGCCAAGGCGAGGGTCGCGGGTTCGATTCCCGTCGTCCGCTCCATATTTGCGCCCTTAGCTCAGCTGGATAGAGCGTTTGACTACGAATCAAAAGGCCGGGAGTTCGAATCTCTCAGGGCGCGCCATTAACTTCATAAGCCGGTGTGGCGGAATTGGCAGACGCGCGCGACTCAAAATCGTGAGGGAAACCGTGGAGGTTCGAGTCCTCTCACCGGCATCTATTTCGGGATGTAGCTCAGCTTGGTAGAGCACCTGGTTTGGGACCAGGGGGTCGCATGTTCAAATCGTGTCATCCCGATTCAATAGGAAGTCGCTGGAAGCAGCGACTTTTTTGTTATTATCTTTTGTATAAATCAGTAATCTTCAGGTCACACTAACACAAAAAGTGGGACGGAAGGGATTACTGTGAAGCGATTAAGTTGGAAAAAACAGATGAAACGGCGCTGGAAACAGTGGAGAAGAACAGTGTGGGCATGTACTATTTTGGGTGCGGCTTGCTTACTGGCAGGGTTGGGTATTCTGTTTTCGAATCATATGCAGGCTATGCTGTCGCAACCACTGGCTACTCCCGTTATGGCAGAGATGGAGGAGGAGTCACCAAATTATACTTCTACCGAAGACCGCTCCTCGCAGATGCAGCTATTGCAAAGTATTCATGCTTCCGGTATAAGCAGGAAGACCCGTTTGTTAACTACCTACGTATGTGGTACGGAGACCACTTCCTTGGGAACGTTAAGTTCACAACAACTGGAAAGTTTGCTGAAGCAACATCCCGATTGGAAGGGACGGCTTAATACTAAAGGAGAAGTGTGGCTGGAGCGCAGAGTGGAAGATTTGTCGGAGTCATGCAAAGAGCGTGCATATATGGGCTTAAGCACTGATGGACAGCTTACACTGTTTGAAGGGCTGCCTAAAAAGGAAAAAGTAATTCGTACTTTTTTTCAATTGGATATAGGGTCTATGGAGACGGCCTTGCCGGAAGGGGTATATAAACAACTTCAGCAGGGAATCCGTGTACAGGATATAAATGAGTATAACAGTGTAATCTCCACTTTTAGTGACTTCGCAGTGGAGCGAACACAGAGGGTATTAAAGCAGCATTATTGATTACAAGTACGAGACGTTAGGCTTTGCCCATGAGGTGAGGCTTGTAGCGTCTCTTTTTATGTTTTCACTCATGGTTAAACTTTTTCCTCTATTAGATACAAAGTTTTGTTATAATGAAAAGAACGACACATATGTTCGCTTTATATGGAATTTACTCATGTATAATAACGATAGTGCTAGCTGATGGTTAGTTAGGCATGTTTGAGCGATAGGGGAGAGGTTTTTTTGCGTTTTTTAGGAATTGATCCCGGTATTGCCATTGTGGGCTTCGGGTTTGTAGACAAGATAGGCAGTAAGGTGGTTCCTGTGCAATATGGCTGTATCCAGACGGAGGCCCATACACCGGAAGAAGACAGGTTGCTTCATGTGTATGAAGGCATGTTGCAATTAATTGATAAGTACAAGCCGGATGCGGTTGCATTGGAGAAGCTTTTTTTTAATCGCAACGTTACAACAGCCATGTCCGTGAGTCAGGCACGTGGGGTGCTGGTATTGGCTGCCAAGCAACGTAATTTGCCTATAGGGGAATACACGCCCATGCAGGTAAAGCAGGCTATTGTAGGGTATGGCAAGGCGGAGAAGAAGCAGGTACAGGAGATGGTTAGAATGTTTCTAAAGCTCCAGGCTGTGCCCAAACCGGATGATGTAGCGGATGCTTTGGCAGTGGCTATTTGCCATGCGCATTCCTATGGACTAAATTCAAAATTAAATGAGGTATTACGAAAATGATAGATTTCTTGCGTGGTTCTGTAGCTCACTTGGAAAATGAATATGTCGTTTTGGATGTGCAGGGTGTAGGGTATCGGGTATTTTGTCCGAATCCTTACGCCTTCGCCAAAACGGAAGGACCGGTGGTTATTTACACTCACCATCATGTAAGGGAAGATGCTATTTTACTGTTTGGGTTTGCAACCCGTGAGGAGCAGCAATTATTCCGTAAATTGATCGATGTGTCTGGTATTGGACCACGGGTGGCTCTTGGTATTTTGGGAGGCGGTACGCCTGCGCATGTGGTGACGGCGATTTATCAGGAGAATATCACATTTCTCACCAAATTACCGGGGATCGGTAAAAAGACGGCACAACGTATGATTCTAGATTTAAAAGACAAGCTGGACGGTATTGGGGCGTTAGGAATGGCTACCGGATTGTTTGCGGAGCCTGCTGTAGAAGAAGGCGAAGGTTCGTACTGGAGTGAGGCGCGTGAAGCGCTTAAAGCACTCGGTTACACGGATGCTGAGTTAGATAAGGTATGGAGCAAAATGAAGAAAGATGCGAAACCTGATGATTCTGCCGACATTTTGATGAAACGGGCTTTGCAACTGTTGTTTGCCGGATAGGACGCTGTTGTCCGTGAATAGAAATCTGGTAAAAAGAGGAGCGATGGATTGTGGATGACCGGATTATTTCCGCCAATTTGATGATGGAAGACCAGACGGCGGAGTTAAGCCTTCGCCCCCGTTATCTAAATGAATATATCGGGCAAAATCAGGTCAAGGAAAATCTGAAAGTATATATTGAAGCGGCCAAGATGCGTAAAGAAGCGTTGGACCATGTATTGTTGTACGGACCGCCCGGATTGGGTAAAACCACTTTGGCTAACATTATCGCCAATGAGTTAGGGGTTAATTTACGTACAACTTCAGGACCTGCAATTGAAAGACCGGGAGATTTGGCAGCATTGCTGACCAACCTTCAAGAGGGTGATGTTTTGTTCATTGATGAAATTCATCGCCTTCATCGTACAGTGGAAGAAGTCATGTATCCGGCGATGGAAGATTTTGCACTGGACATTATGATTGGCAAAGGCCCAAGTGCACGTTCAGTTCGTTTGGATTTACCGCCCTTTACTCTTATAGGTGCTACTACACGCGCTGGGTTGCTCTCTGCGCCATTGCGTGACCGATTTGGCGTTATTAGTCGATTAGAGTTTTATACAACAGACGAGCTGGCTTACATCGTGTCTAGGAATGCGGATATTATGGAAATCGAGATTGTCGGGGATGCGGCGGAGGAAATCGCATTGCGTTCACGGGGGACACCGCGGATTGCCAACCGACTGTTAAAAAGGGTACGTGATTTTGCCCAAGTTGCCGGAGACGGTATTATTCATTCAGAGTTGGCTGCAGAGGCACTAAAGAGACTTCAAATAGATCCACTTGGGCTGGATGAAATTGACCATAAAATGCTTAAGGCTATGATTCATTCATTCCGAGGCGGACCTGTAGGATTGGACACCATTGCTGCGACCATTGGTGAAGAGAGCCAGACGATTGAAGATGTGTACGAGCCTTATTTGTTACAAATTGGCCTTTTACAAAGAACACCTCGCGGACGAACGGTGACTCCGGCGGCATATGCTCACCTTGGAATTCCTATGCCAACAGACCCACGGTGACTAGGAAATTATAGTGCACTTTTAAAAATCATTGAGTGTTATTCGTAAGTATGACGATATGAAGTGGATTAGACAGATGAATTGAGCTAAGAAGTGTATAAGTCCGATTCAAGCGGGTTCAAATTTTAGTTTATTCCGCCGATGTATTTAAAGGGATAGACGCGGGTCGAGATCCCGATAAATCATGTAATATAAGTGCTAGTCAGCTAGAATTGGGGGAGCTAGAAATGAGTGGAGATACATTGAACCGAAATAAAAATTTCGGAGCGTGGACAGGCCGGCTCAAACGAGCAGCTTTGATTATGGTATTAGCTACAGCTTGCATACCTTGGCCTTCAGCTGTTCAGGCTGCTGCCGCCCAAGAGGATATTCGTGTAGTGATCTTTGCGGATCTAGGCAGCAAATATAAAGCGACAGTTCCCGCTGTAACTTTGAAATCATCAGGGAGCCTGAGTGTCGGACAGAACAGTGGGGGCAGCTTTCAGGCTTGGATGGGACTGCCAGACAGTACGGCTCGTTTTAGTGTAGACAGCTATCGAGTGAAGGTGCTTGAAGGAAATGAAGCGGCTGCGATAAAAGCGGCTCAAGCTCTGCAAAAGACTAATGATAAACCTACTGTTTTTATTGGTTCAAAAAACGGTGGCTCTGTCTATCAAGTGTATGCGGGATTATATGCTAGTGAACAGTCGGCACAGGCTGCCGTGCAACGGATTTCCTCAGCAACCGGAGCGCAGGCCGAAGTTAAGGGAAACAAACATTGGTCGACGGGAAGCTACGGAAGCGAGCAGGAGGCTAATCTCGTTCGCACGACAATTGCTGCCGCAGGTTTTGATGCTTTTACTGTAATTCAATCAAGAGGCCAGTATGCTGTATGGGTTGGAGAAGAAAGTAATGACAGTAAGCTGTCGGCCTTGAAAACAGAGCTGGAGAGCAAGCAGCCTAGACTCACCCTTTCCAAAGTGAATACTACTCAAACTGGTCTTATCCTAAGACAGGAAGCAGGAGTAACGACAGGCTCACAGGTGATGCCTCATTACATGCTAAGTGGCTCTAATAATAGCAAGATAATTGTCAACGGCGGTAATAATGGAATCCAAGTGGTCGAAAGGTCACAGCGTACATATCGCGGCGACATGGAGATTGGCATATCGTCAGGACAGCTGGCGCTTGTGAATGAAGTCCCTTTGGAGCAGTATTTGTATTCCGTAGTTGGAGCAGAAGTCTATTCCTCATGGCCAGCTGAAGCGCTTAAGGCTCAAGCGGTAGCGGCTCGCAGTTATGCGCTTGCCCAAGGCAATCGGTTTCAGATCGGCAATGTGGTAGATGGCACGCTAAGCCAAGCTTACAATGGTAAGAGCTCAGAACATGCAAATGTCAACGAGGCTGTAGATGCAACAGCTGGTGAAGTTATTAAGAGTGGCGGCAAAGTGGTCGAAGCTGTATTCTCCTCTAATGCGGGTGGTGTTACAGCAGATGCTTCCGAAGTGTGGAATAGTGGTGGCGAAGCGTTTGCGAGCGTGGACAGCTCAGGAGATACCTCAGCGCAAAAAGGAGCACAGGAGTGGTATCATGTACTTCTCTCCAATGGCAAGACAGGTTATATCCGCGAGGATAACGCTAAGGAGCTGGAGGGAGTCACAGAAGCGGGGTTAGACAAAATCACCGTCACTGCGGAAAATACAAATGTGCGTCCTATTCCTCAAATCCAATCAACGGTTACACCCGTAGCAAAGGCGCAGCCGGGTGAAGAGATGATTGTTCTGGAAAAGGTGCCTCAATCCGGAGACTATGCATGGGTTAGAGGGCCCTTTACAGCAGCTCAAATTGCTAAGTCCTTGCAAGGGAAAATAACTGGCACAGTACCGTCCTCTGTTAATCACCTTGATGTTACCAAAAGGGGTCCGTCAGGGCGAGTATTGGAGATTGAAGCAGATGGAACTCCCCTAAAAGTGAAGTATCCGGACATGTATCGCTCAGCGATGGGGGGGCTACCGAGCACACTGTTTGATATTGCGAGTACCGGCAGTTATACTGTATTAGGCGCTGATGGAGCTACTACTCATGTAAGCGGCACACAAGGCACCCAAATTCTGTCGGCATCTGGCAGCAGCACTTCAAGTGGTAACGGGGTGGTCGTCATGAATGAAGATCGCCATGCACGAGTCATCGATAAAACGCAAAGCTTTATTTTTACAGGTAAAGGGAATGGTCATGGCTTGGGCTTATCACAATGGGGGGCCAATGGATTGGCAGAGCAGGGGTATGATTACAAGAAAATTTTGCAACACTATTACAAAAATGTGGATATAGTTAAGGACTGACCAATATATGAACGTAAACGATTACGATTTTGAACTACCTGAAACATTAATTGCACAGACGCCTTTGCTTGAGCGGACCGCTTCTAGATTACTGACGCTAAACAAAAACAACGGTGAAGTGGGACATCATACCTTTTCGGATATTGTGCAGTATCTTCAGCCAGGGGATACGCTGGTTCTGAATGATACCAGAGTAATTCCTGCACGTTTGTTTGGCATCAAGCAAGACACCGGGGCTAAGGCCGAGGTTTTGCTGCTTAAACAACTGGAGGGAGACCGATGGGAAGCATTGGTGAAACCCGGCAAAAAGCTGAAAAAGGGAGCTATTATTGTTTTCGGTGATGAGCTGAAGGCAGTTATTGAGGAAGAAGGAGATATGGGCGGAAGGGTACTTTCATTTTCATATGATGGTATTTTTCAGGAGATCCTGGATCGCTTGGGGCAGATGCCGCTTCCTCCGTATATTAAGGAACAGCTGGATGATCGTGAGCGGTATCAAACCGTTTATGCTCGGCATGAAGGTTCTGCTGCGGCTCCAACGGCAGGGTTACATTTTACCGAAGAATTACTGGACCGGATTAAAGAGAAGGGCGTTACGGTTGCCTTTATCACACTTCATGTCGGTTTAGGGACGTTCAGACCGATGTCGGTGGATACGATTGAAGAGCATGTCATGCATGAAGAATACTATTCATTGTCACAGGAAACGGCGGATGTACTCAATGCAACCAAGGCGCGCGGCGGAAGAGTCGTGGCAGTGGGAACAACCAGTTGCCGAACGCTGGAGACGGTGGGCAGTAACTTCGTAGATGGTGTACTACAGGCCAGCAGTGGATGGACACAGATTTTTATTTATCCAGGCTATGAATTCCGTGTGGTGGATGCAATGATTACGAATTTTCATTTGCCTAAGTCCACCTTGGTTATGCTGGTCAGCGCACTGGCTGGCAGAAAGAATATTATGCATGCTTACCAGGAGGCGATTGACCAAAAATATCGGTTCTTTAGCTTCGGGGACGCTATGTTCATTTATTAATTAAGGATGGTAGAGAAAATATGGCACCAGCAATAAGATACGAACATATTAAGACCTGCAAGCAATCAGGAGCACGTCTTGGACGTGTACACACGCCTCACGGAGTTATTGAGACTCCAACCTTTATGCCTGTGGGAACTCAAGCAACCGTTAAAACGATGAGCCCTGAGGAACTGAAAGCGATGGATGCTCATATTATTTTGAGTAATACGTACCATCTGTTTCTTCGTCCTGGTCATGATATTATCCGAGAAGCGGGCGGACTGCACAAGTTTATGAATTGGGATCGTCCTATTTTAACAGACAGCGGCGGATTCCAAGTGTTTTCCTTAAGTGAAATGCGTAAGATTTCAGAGGAAGGTGTTCATTTCCGCTCTCATCTAAATGGAGATAAGAAGTTTCTTTCTCCGGAAGTGGCGATGGAAGTCCAAAACTCGCTTGGCTCGGATATTATGATGGCCTTCGATGAATGTCCACCGTTTCCGGCTGAGTATGAATACGTAAAAAAGTCACTGGAGCGCACCAGCCGTTGGGCTGAGCGTTGTTTGGAGGCACATGCGCGTCCACATGATCAAGGGCTGTTCGCCATTGTACAAGGAGGCATGCATGAAGATCTGCGTAAGCAAAGTGCGGCAGATTTGACTTCCATGGATTTCCCGGGGTATGCTATTGGTGGACTGAGTGTAGGTGAACCTAAGCATTTGATGTATGGAGTGCTCGATTACACGGTTCCTCTGCTTCCTACTAACAAACCACGTTATCTGATGGGCGTTGGTTCGCCGGATGCTTTGATTGAAGGCTCCATTCGTGGTGTGGATATGTTCGATTGTGTACTTCCAACCCGAATTGCTCGCAACGGAACAACGATGACAAGTCAAGGACGTCTTGTTGTTCGGAATGCGAATTATGCAAGCGATTTTGGCCCGCTTGATCCGGCTTGTGATTGCTACACTTGTCGCAATTATTCACGTGCTTACTTGCGACATTTAATTAAAGCAGATGAAACCTTCGGGCTCCGACTGACAACGTATCATAACTTGCATTTCTTAATACAATTGATGCGTAATGTCAGACAAGCGATTATGGATGACAGGCTGCTTGATTTCCGCGATGAATTTTTTGAGCAGTACGGTCTTCATGATAATGATAAAGGTTTTTAAGTTTTAGGGGAGAGTATACGAAAGGGGGATTTAATGTGTTTCATTTTGCTACAGCTGCGGCTGCACCTGGTGGAGCTGGCGGACTTTTTCAAATGATCTGGCCACTGGCTCTGATGTTTGTAATCTTCTATTTCTTGCTGATTCGTCCGAATCAGAAAAAACAAAAGCAGCGTCAATCGATGCTTCAAGCTTTGAAAAAGGGAGATAAAGTAATTACAATCGGAGGTCTTCACGGTACAATTGTGGAGATTACGGACGATGTGGTTGTTTTGCGTGTGAACGATGTGACGAAGCTGACCTTTGACCGCAGTGCAATTAGTAATGCGATTGCAAAAGACACTGCATCTGAGGAAGTTGTTTCTAAATCGTAATATGCGATTGTTATGCAAAAACCGAGCCTTTGAGGAGGCTCGGTTTTTTTTGTGTTACATACATGTTGACTTACTTACTAAAGTTAATGCCAAACATCCCGCCACCTGCTCCTATAACAAACGCGATTCCTAAGTGCAGCAGGTCTTTACCATTCATGCCTGCATCCAATGCCAAAAAACCGACCAGAAGAACGATTAGTCCATACAGAATGCCTGTAATACCGCCTTGATACCAGCCTTTGTTCGTGGATCTTTTACCGGCGACGAAGCCACCAGATAGCATGGCGAATGCGTGGACGATGTACGTATACAATGATAAGTCCTGTTCTTGCATCTGTGTCATCCACAAGAGTATTGAAAGAATCAATGCGCCAAACAGCATCCATGCAAAGGCATAAAATAAGCCGGATAAAATGGGATGGGCCAGACGAAACGAACACCAGCGGCGAATGAGCTCCATGGATAATTCCTCCTGTACCAAGGTTTGAACTATTATCATTCTATGGCCAAGCTTCCCGGGTTAGTACCAAGTCGTAAGCAGTCTTTCTCTTTATTTCAATAATTTAGCCTTTTGTTTTTTGTATGAGCCAAGTGAGGAACGGTCAGAATACGTGTACAATGAACGACTAATGTCTTGTCGCAAGTACAGGAGAGGAGGCGAACCTATTGAGTCACGATATTTTTGCTCATATTTTTCGGACGCTGCTCATGTATTTTATTGTATATCTGGTGATGCGCTTGATGGGTAAAAGGGAGATCGGAAAATTGTCTGTTTTCGATCTCGTCATATCCATTATGATTGCGGAAATTGCTGTATTCAGCCTGGAGGATATAAAACGTCCACTTTATGAAGGGTTGATTCCTTTAGGAGTGCTGTTAATTTTGCAAATCGGAATTTCCTATTTCAGTCTGAAAAGTCGGCGTCTGCGCTTACTATTTGATGGTAGGCCCAGTGTATTGTACTCAAATGGACAACTAAACAAGGACGAAATGGCGAAGCAACGTTACAACTTAGATGATTTGCTGTTACAACTTCGTGAACAAAATATAGAAAGTTTGGATGAGGTTGAATATGTCATTTTGGAAACAACAGGTAAACTTACGGTGATTGACAAGGATATTTACGATGGCGCTAAACACGAAAAAATAAAGCAGGAACAAAACAAAAATGATTTGATAAGCAAAGAACAACAGGAAAATAAAGTCCACCCTTCTCCACAAATCGGTGGAAAGTTTAGATATGAGGGACTACCGATTCCATTAATTATGGACGGCAAGGTGCTGGATCGAAATTTGGAACGGATGGACATGAACCGTTTTTGGCTTAAAAATCAGATTCAGGCAAAGGGGCATAAAGATTTTAAGGATGTTTTCTTATGCTCGGTCAACCATAGAGGGGATGTGTATATTACACCACCGGCCTATGGAGAATCTTCAGATTAGCTTTTTTTTATGCTTTAAACCATCTTCTCAGGATTGGAATGCGTGTGAGGTTGTCCCAGTCGATCATTTTGATCAAGGTCATCAGGAAAAGGTAGAGAATAATTCCCAAGCCTGCGGCAAACATAAATTGGAGCCACATTTGATCGAAAATCGTTAAATGTCTGTAGGTATATAATACCGCTGCCGCCATAATGATCATGCCCATCCCGGTTTTCCAGAAGTCAAGTAAACGTACACGAAAGCGAAGCAGTCTGCTGACACTGAAGCCATGTAGGAGGGTAACGATAGCACTGTTAATACAGATGGCAATGACAGCTCCGTAGATACCGTACTGAGGCTGAGAAGCAAGCCATACAATCAGCACAATTTTGATAATGGCTCCGATAAAGGTGTTCAATAAGGCACTTCCAGGACGGTCTAACGCCTGAAGTGCTGCCTGAAGAGGGGCCTGAATGTACATAAAAAGTGCAAAGGGAGCCATGAGTTTAAGCATGCCCGCAATATCGCCATTATTGTAGAGCAGCAGACACAGCGGCTCTGCTAATACATACATAATTACGGCAAATGGGGCTCCTGCGACTAAAGCAAGTCGAAGCGATTGATGCAAACGTTTGTGAATGGCAGTAATATGCCCTTTCGCTGCTGCTTCGGATAACGAAGGCACAAGTGAAACAGCCAGCGAACTGGTAAGGGCCCCAGGTAGTAATAACACAGGAATAACCATGCCTTGCATGGCTCCATATTGTGCGGTTGCCACGCCAGTTGCAATGCCTGCTACAGCGAGGCTACGCATGCATAAGATAGATTCGAGCAAATAAGATAAGGAACCGACAAGCCTTCCAGCAGTAACGGGAACAGATATCGACATAAGACGTGACAAAACGGATGATTGCTCGGTATGAACCTTTGGGGGTAAAGGGGCCTTTGGTTGAAGAATGTGATCTTTTCGCTGGTTCCAAGCATATTGCCACAGCAGCACAACCATGCCAATGAATTCACCCGCCAAAGCACCGAGCATGGCACCTGCAGCAGCGTAGGCTACACCATGAGGAAGTAACAAGTAAGCAAACCAAATGACGCAAAAAATGCGCATGACGGTTTCCGCAATGGAGGAACTTGCGGAAGGAATCATATTTTGTTTTCCTTGAAAATAGCCCCTATAAGCTGAGGAAACAGCAACAATGACAATCATTGGGCTCATACTTACGAATGTATAATACACACGGCTGTCGGTCAGGAGATGGCTTGTGATCCAAGGTGCAAACACAAGACAGATTGCCATGGCGATCAGGCTGAGTGTAATGGTGAAGCGCAAGCTAGTGTGCAAAATACGCCGTGACATCTCGGGTTGCCCCGCTGTTTCAGCTTCAGCTACAAGCTTGGCTACCGCAAGAGGGATGCCCCCAGTAATAAGAGTCACTAGTACTATAAAAAAGGGATACCCCTGCTGGTACAAGCCGACTCCTTCGGGGCCGATGATACGCGGGAGTGCGATTCGGGGAATAAAACCCAGTAGCCGATTGATGATTCCCGCTGCCAATAAAATAATTGCTCCATGAATGAATGTCTGCTTTTTCAATCGCAACTCCCTCTTCCCCAAAATGAAATTCTGCGTCTATGTGTTTCCTTAGAAGATATGCTGGACCTGTCCATGTTCATGACAAGCTTTTCAGTTTAGAAACAAGGTGATCCAGACTACAAGAGGGAGAGTGGTGAATTCTGCTATTGACGAGCGAAATGAATGCATATATTGTTGATTTACGGCTATTTTTCGACGAAGAGAAGGGTTTTCCAAGATCAGGACAGAAATGTTCTATAAAGCAGTCAATAACCCCGCTATTTGCTGATCTGGGGAACCGATAGTCGCTGGGAGGAGGAACGACCATCGTGGGTATGGAAGAGCTGGATGAGCAGGATTGGGATGACGCAATTGAGATACTCTGTCAAAGTAAGGCAGACGAGCTGATTCTCGTAGGCTATGAACATGTCACCAGTAAGGACGTGTGGAATTGCGTCAGCCATAAATATGAAAAGGAGGGTATTCCTCCGCTGCACAAGCTCGTTAACGATATACTTTCCCTTAAAGCGACGAGCTTTATGAACTATTTGACGATGTCCGCATTACGGGGCTCCACTTTCGAATAGAAGGGGGTCTTTTTTTGCGTTCAAATTGACTGCTTTTTGAGGGGTAGCTATAATAGGAATATTGAGAATGAAAGGGGAACATGGGACGGAATGAAGAGAATTCTAAGTTTCATCGTGGTCGTGCTCATAACTACTGGTGTTATGGTCGGGACAAGCCCGGGCCTACTAAAAAGTTTAAAACTAGGCCTCGATTTAAAGGGAGGCTTTGAAATTTTATATGAAGCCCAGCCTTTGGAAGCCGGGCAACGTGTAACCAGCCAGTCTCTGATACAAACAGCACAAAGTCTGGAGAGACGTATTAATGCGCTTGGTACGACTGAGCCGGAAGTAACAACTGAGGGGAGCAATCGTATTCGTGTGCGGCTTGCTGGTGTCTCTAATGAGGCGGAAGTCCGCTCCATGCTGAAAAAACCCGCAGAGTTAACCTTCCGTAGTGCAACGGCAGCAGATGCTAAAAAGCCGGGTCAATACAGCAAAATTGAGCTCCGCGGTAATGATTTTGTGGAGAATGGTGCAGTGGTAGGCTATGATCAGCTGAACAAGCCTGAGATTAGTATCAAAGTAAAAGACAAAGCTAAATTTGCAGAAATCACAAAGCGACTTATGAATAAAGAGTTGGCTATTTTCCTGGATGATGAATTACTGTCTGCACCTACAGTGCGTAGTGAATTGACGGATGGCAGTGCTTCGATTACAGGTAACTACACACGTGATGAGGCGAACAAGCTAGCAGATACGATCAACCTGGGTGCTCTTCCGCTTAAACTGACGGAAAAATATTCTCAGAGTGTAGGGGCTACACTGGGTCAGTTGTCACTGGATCAGACGATCCGTGCCGGTTTGATCGGTTCGGTCATCATTCTGATCTTTATGATTGCAATGTTCCGTGTACCGGGACTGATAGCTAGCTTCTGTCTCATCGTTCATACCTGGCTGGTGCTTGCGATTTTTTATTTGGGCGGTTTCGTGCTCACACTTCCGGGTATCGCAGCCTTCGTGCTCGGGATCGGGATGGCGGTGGATGCCAATATCATTACGTATGAACGGATTAAAGAAGAAATCAAGTCAGGCAAAACGATTCGTTCTTCTGTCATTGCAGGCAGTAAGGCCTCGTTCCGTACTGTTATGGATGCCAATATTACGACAATTATAGCGGCAGCCGTCATGTTTGGTCTGGGTACAGGCTCCGTTCGAGGATTCGCTCTCGTGCTCATCGTTGATATTGTCGTGAGTATTTTGACAAATATCTTCTTCTCGCGCTTCTTGCTCAATCTGCTGGTTAAAGCAGATGCTGTGAAGAAGGCCAAGTATTTTGGTGTGAAGGAGAGTGATATCAGTGCGCTTTAATTGGGACTATAAATATGTCAAGATGAGCAAGTGGTTTTACACGTTCTCGATTATTATCACATTGCTTGGTATTTTGAGCTTATCGATATTTGGTTTGAATTACGGGGTTGATTTCCGTTCCGGTTCCAACGTGGATGTTAATTTGACTAAGACAGTTACACAAGAACAGATTCAAGCTTTGCTGAACAAGAACGGGATCGGCAAAGAGGTGGATTATACACCAGGTAAAGAGCGCTTCGGCATTCGTTTTTCACAGGTATTGACGGATCAGCAAGTGAATGAATTCAAAACCTCTTTTAACAAAGAGCTTGATCCGAAGGCATCATTTGAGGTCAATACGGTGGATACGGAAATGGCGCAAGAGCTGGAGCGAAATGCAATCTGGGCGATTTTGCTGGCCTCTGTGGCTATTGCTATCTACATTTCGATCCGGTTTGAATGGCGTTTTGCGGTTGCTGCAATTGTTTCGCTGCTGCATGATGCGTTTCTCGTCATTAGTATATTCTCGATTTTCCGGCTTGAGGTGGATTTGACCTTTATTACGGCTATTCTGACGATTGTCGGTTTCTCCATTAATGACACCGTCGTTATTTTTGACCGTATTCGGGAAAATCTGCGATTTGCAAAGAAAAAGTCCAGAACCGACTTGGAGCAAGTCGTCGATCACAGTATTGCACAGACAATGACGCGTTCACTCGCAACTGTGTTTACAGTGTTTATTGCCTCCGTCTGCCTATTCATTTTTGGCGGCGAGTCCATTCGGATGTTCTCGCTTGCGATGGTTATCGGTTTGCTGTTCGGTGCTTACTCTTCCATCTTCATTGCCAGCCCGCTGTGGGTAGCTTTGAAGGGAAAACAAAAGACGCCAACAACTGGTGGAGCAGCCAAAACTGCAAAGTCTTAAGTTACGCAAATACCAGTAGTATAAATTAAAGAGAAAGCCGCGTCTGCTTGGGCGCGGTTTTCTAAGGTTTTAAGATTTACCTTATGCTGTGGCTAATAGTAAAACACTTGATTGTAGAAGGTTTAGTTTTAAGAATTCGGTTATATTGGATTGGAGCTTTATCGGGAAATGGTTAGTTCAGGATTGAGGGGGAAACGTTGTGAATAGCGAACGCAGCCGATCATTAGAAACTGCGGCGTTGAGCGGGATTGTAGGTAATCTCGCGCTGGCTGTTCTAAAGGGAACCGTCGGTTATGCGGCAAACAGCAAGGCGTTGATGGGGGATGCACTGCACACGGCTGCGGATAGTGCTTCCCGTTTGCAGGAGATGCTGTTTTCCAAGGGTGGTACAGATCACGGAATGCTGGCGCGATTGCGGAACGGTGAAAAAGTTCGGACGGTCATATCTGTGGTGCTGGCTATTTTAGTGCTGATGAGCGGACTTCAGCTAGGTATTTCTGCCGTTCGTTCATTAAGCAGTTCGGAACCGCAGGCTCCCGGTCTGTATGCTTTAATTACCGTGTTAATTGCCCTGGTGTTGAGAGAAGCGTTATTTCAGTTTCAATATCGCTATTCGATTAAACATGGCCATAAAGCGGAAGCAGATCGGTACGCTAACCATGAACGGTACTCGCTGTATGCATCACTGATTGCATTGATCGGTATGATCGGTGCAATGACTGGCGAAGCAATGGAATGGCCTGCATTATTGTATCTTGATCCAACTGCAGCTTTGCTGGTAGCCTGTCTGGTGCTGCGTAAAGGGTATCTGATGGTGATGAATACCGCTTATCAGGCACCTGCACAGCCCTTGCGGGAGGAAGACTCCCAGCGCTTTATGGAGACGATTCAACGAGTATATGGTATTGTAACGGTTGAACACTTACATGCTCAGGAAACGGGCCATTTCATAACAGTGGATGTAACGATAAGTGTTAACCCGCGGATTACGGTGCAGGAAGCGCAGGAAATTGCCGATCGAGCCAAAAATTTACTGTTAGCCCGTTTTCCACAGGTGACTCATGTACAAATGCAGTTCATTTCTTACCAAGCCGGGTATCCTTATAAATCCAATCATGAACTGCCTGATAATGATGCGTCGTCCTTGCTTCAATAAGGCAGGCCGACTATGAAAGAAAGGTGAATAGGATTGCTTCATTCGCAGTACAGATGGAAGACCCCGGATGTTAACCTGGAAGCGGCTCAGCCGTTAACAGAAGAGCTGGGGATTTCACCATTGTTGTCCCGGCTTTTAGTGAACCGGGGCGTCACTACGGCCGGGGAAGCAAACCGCTTTTTGTACGGAAGTGTGGACGATGTACACGACCCATTTCTGCTTCTTGGCATGAAAGAGGCCGTGCCGAGAATTCGCCAGGCTCTGGAGCGCGGCGAGCATATATTAATCTATGGCGATTATGATGCGGACGGCGTATCCAGTACATCATTGATGATTCAGCTTATGCGTTTTCTGAAGGCATCTTATGATATTTACATCCCCCATCGTTCCAATGAGGGATATGGTCTGCACAATCATGCTTTGGACTGGGCACATCAGCAGGGAGTTACGCTGGTCATTACAGTGGATACGGGAATTAGTGCAGTAGAGCAAATTGCTTATGCGACTTCCTTAGGGATCGATGTGATTGTGACTGACCATCATGAACCGCCTGCTGTGCTTCCCGAGGCTTATACTTTGATCAATCCGAAGCTACCGGATTGTCCCTACCCATTTAAAGGTCTTGCAGGCGTTGGTGTTGCCCTGAAGCTAGCTCAGGCGCTGTTGAGTGAAGTACCCGAGGAATGGTTCGAAATCGCTGCTATTGGTACGGTAGCTGATTTGATGCCACTACATGGTGAGAATCGGACGATAGTACGTAGAGGGATTCAATCCATGAGAAACTCAGCATTTCCAGGCATTCGAGCGTTGCTTCATGTAGCGGGCGTGGAGATATCCACAGTGACTTCGGCCAACATCGCATTTGCATTGGCTCCGCGGATTAATGCGAGCGGGCGTCTAGATCATGCGGGTCGAGCGGTTTCTCTGCTGACGACAGAAAAAGAGGAGGAGGCAGACCAACTTGCGCATGCGCTGGATCTGCTCAATCGTGAGCGTCAACAAGTGGTCGAACGCATTGTGGAGCAAGCCGAGCAGCAATTAGCATCCAAACTAAATGGAAGCAAGCTTCCATCTGTTATTGTTCTGGCTGGTGAGGGCTGGAATGTTGGTGTCGTCGGAATTGTGGCATCCAAGCTATTGGATCGTTATTATCGTCCGACCATTATTCTGGGCATAGATACGGAGACAGGCATGTGCAAAGGCTCTGCTCGTTCTATTCCTGCATTGGATATTTACAGTGCTCTTACAGATTGTCATGAGCTTATGGAGCATTTTGGTGGACATCCTTCGGCAGCGGGGATGACGCTGTCCCGTGACCATCTGGAATTATTCGAAGAGCGGCTAAACCGCTATGCAGGTTCCATTCTGACACCGGACGATTTTATCCCTATAGCTGAGGCCGATATGGTCTGCCGTCTGGATGAGGTATCTTTACAAGTGGTTGAAGAACTGGAATTGCTCCAGCCTTTTGGGATGGGAAATCCTTCTCCACGATTCGTATTACAGGGACTTCAATTACGTGAAGCTCGTAAAATGGGACGTGAGAAAAACCATGTGAAGCTATTGCTGGAGCAGAACGGTTTATCGCTGGATGCGATTGCCTTCCGACGTGGCGATTTGGCTGATTTTTTACAGCAGCAAACGGACATAGATCTGTTGGGCGAATTATCAATTAACGAGTGGAACGGTAAACGTTCACTCCAGCTGATGATGCAGGATATTCGTGTACAGGCTCCGCAAATATTTGATTATCGTGGAGTATCGGACCCTCTTGCCGAACTGGAGCGAGGGCTGAGGATCTTCCATCCAAGCTTAGAGGAAAGAAAGAATAATGTTGCGGTGTTGATCCATCCGTCATCCAGGCTTCGGCCATCGAGCTCCGTGAGCGCTGAATCCTTATGGTTATACGATAAAGATGGCAGCGTTACTCCCAGTGAGGGTCAAAAAGATACACAGCACTTTGTGAAGTCGCTGTTCGTACTGGAGCCGCCAGATACACCCGAGCAGTTTCATGCCTTATGGTCTACCTTTGAGAATGTGGAGAATGTATTTCTTCTTCATTCGATCAGTGAGCGTGGCGGCCGGCTCGTAAGCCCCGATAGGGAGCTGTTTAAGCGTATTTACATTGTGCTTTCCCGAATGGGAACACAGCTAATTGACGAAAAGGCAATGCTACCTGCTCTTAGCCGGCAGTGCTCCTGTTCAGTACGCATGTTATCCAAAGTACTGGATATCTTCGAGGATCTTGAGTTTTTGACGCGTACAGATGGTCAATTTCGTTTTGTATCCAATCCGCCCAAGCGGGATTTAACTGCTTCTCCGCGCTATCAGGAATTGTATAATATGGCTGAGATGGAGCGGTACTTATTGGATGCAGACACCACCCAGATGACGAGTTGGATCATGTCGCTTATGAAGGGTGCGTCTTGAGATACTACCTTGCAGTTTTGTAAAATGTATATACTAATTAGAAGTTTACAGTAGGAGGAACTAAGTTGGACTACAAAGAATATATTCGGGTGATTTCCGATTTTCCACAACCAGGGATTAGTTTTAAGGACATTACGACCCTAATGAAAAATGGTGAACTGTATCGTAAGGCAATCAACGATATGAAGGAACTGGTATCTGATTTAAAAATTGATTTGATTGCAGGTCCGGAAGCACGTGGATTCGTTGTCGGTGCACCTCTGGCTTATGCGCTTGGTGTTGGTTTTATTCCCATCCGTAAGAGTGGTAAGTTGCCTGGAGAAACCATTGAGGAAGCATACGGTTTGGAATATGGTAAGGATACTCTGGCTATGCATAAGGATGCGATTGAGCCGGGGCAAAATGTTCTGATTGCTGATGATCTGCTTGCTACAGGTGGAACCATCGCTACATCCGTTAACTTGGTACGCCAACTTGGTGGCAATGTGGCAGGGGCTGCTTTTCTTATCGAGCTGTCTGATCTCAACGGACGGGCAAAGCTGCCTGACGTAGACGTATTCACCTTAATTAAGTATTAAGTATTTCAAAACCGGGGTTTCCCGGGAAATATTTATGTATGGTTTGCCTAAATAGTCCGATGGAACATCTCTTTTCTCTAAAGAGTTGCTCCATCGGACTATTTTGATTAGCAGTAATTATATTGAATTTCCTTATTGTCACGAATTACCACGGTTTTTATTGGAAAAAAGTTATAAAAAAATAAAATAAATGTCGATAAAGATTAAAAAAGAAATAGAGGTGGATATATATTGAGTATATTTCAATTTAAGAGTTTACAAGCACGAACATTTTCTACCTTGGTTCCGCTAGTACTTATAACACTGATTTTAATCAGTTTTTTGTCTTATTTTTTTGCCAAACAGAAGCTGGATACGGAAATAAGCCAAAATGCTGCTCATTCCTTGTCGAGGGTTAAAGCAGATATTGCAGCTAACGTAGATCGTCATGCTTTACTTGTTTCGATGCTGACTAAGAGTGCGGAACAAGTGGGAACAGAAATGAACATTGAAGATTATGGACGACTCTTTGAACAAGAGCTGACATTAAATGATATGACTTACGGGTTAGGGATTTATTTTGCTAAAGATGCGTATGATCCAGGAGTGACATACCGTTCAATATATGTGCATAGAGATGGCGAGCTAGTCAAGCAATCGACTGAATATGACGATCCACAATATGACTATTTAACGCAGCCTTGGTATACAGAAGCCGTGGAACGTGGTAAAGATATAAATTTCACAGAGCCATTTTACGATAGCAAGCTGAAAATCAATATGATTACTGCGGGGAAAGTATTTTACGACAGAGAGGGAAAACTGTTAGGTGTCATTACAGGCGACCTAAACATGACGAATATCCAAACGTATATTGAAAAAATGAAGTTTGGTACTCAAGGTAGTGCGATCTTGATGGATATGAACGGAGCTATTCTGTCATCCGGTCTCCCGTCCTTAAAATCAGGCGAGTCGTTAACAAAAACGATAAATGCGGAAGCAGCACAAGCTATTCAAAAAGGTACATCTGGACAAGTCTCCGTAGCTATTGATCAAGAGAATTATCGGGTAATGTATGAAGCGCTACCACAAACCGGATGGAAAATCGGCGTATTACTGCCAGAATCAGATTTGAATCGCTCTGCGAATGAAATGCTTAAACTGTTATTAATTGTTAGTGTTATAGGTATTTTGCTAATTATGGGAGCGTTATTAATTAACAATTCAGGTATGATCAAAGAGATTAAAAAAATTAGGCAGATGACCAACCGTATGGCTCTTGGGGATTATACCGTTGAACTACCCCATCATCGTAAAGATGAGTTTGGCCAAATGGCTGATGGGATCAATAAGGTGATTGTTGCAACCAGAGGAATGGCATTGCGCTTGAGCGAAGAGTCAGATGTGATCTCAGGCGTATCTTCAAAAATATCCCAAGAGATTTCTGGGGCTACTAAAGATGCGCAGCATAATGCAGGAGAACTGGCACAGGTGAAGGAGGGGGCCGAGCTTCAGTTGACCGCAGCAGCGGAAAGTGCGACTGCGATGGAAGAAATGGCTGTTGGCATACAGCGTATTGCTGAATCTATACAGCATGTATCCGAGGCTACCACTGAGATTGAACATAAAGCACAACAAGGGAATGAACGGTTGAACGTGGTCAGCCAAGGAATGCATAAAGCGAAAATGTCTATGGATGAGGCAGGCAGAGTAGTAAGCTCGTTAAATGAGCGATCCGCCCAAATTGGCAGCATTATTGGAATGATTCAGGAAATTAGTGGGCAGACCAAGTTGTTGTCGTTGAATGCTTCCATTGAAGCCGCACGTGCTGGGGAGCATGGCCAAGGGTTCGCTGTGGTGGCTTCTGAAATCGGCAAGCTGGCTGTTAACGTAAGCGAGTCTGCGGAGCAAATTACAAGTCGAATCCGAACCATGCAGGAAGAAACCAAATTAGCTTTGGAAGGAATGCAACAGGGGACTCTGGAGATGGATGAAGGAGTATCTATTTTACGTGAGGTGGAAGAACGTTTTATAGCGATGAATCAGGATATTCAGCAGGTGGCAATAGAGGTGCAGGAAGTTTCATCTGCCTCTGAAGAAATGTCGGCAGGCTCAGAAGAAGTTGCAGCTTCAATTGGTTATCTTGCAGACATTGCAAAAGCTTCAGCTGTACGTGCAGGGCAAGCCTCGGAACGCTCTGAACGGCAGCTAGAGGATCTGGAGGGTCTGGACAGCTCCGCCAAGTCGCTTACAGGTGTCTCTGATACGCTTAATCAGGTCGTATCCCGTTTTCGTGTGTGATATCTTCTTTTAAAATAAAAGCCGTGCTAAAAAGACGCCGTTCCATGTAAGAGGATACTTACACGCTTGTCTAGATAGTCTGAGCGTGTTGATCCATAACTAACATGGAGCGGCGTTTTAAAATTGAAAAACAGATATCAATCTGGTGTTTTTTCAGTTAAAGGTTCCTGCGTTTTATCGTTCGACCAGCCGAGCACATCAACCAGCTTGAAGAACAAACTCAGGATAATACCGATGATTGTCGCCAATGCCATACCTTTCAAGGTGACAGCACCCCAAGTGAGCGTAGTACCACTGATTCCCACAACAAGCACGATAGTAGCGAGCAGCATGTTGGTTGGCTTGGCGAAATCAACTTTTTGCTCAACGAAGATTCTAAGACCAGAGGCAGCGATCACACCGAATAATAGTAAGGATACGCCACCCATAACTGGAGATGGAATATTAGAAACAATCGCTGAGAACGTACCCGAGAAGGACAACAGGATGGCAATAACAGCCGCTCCGCCAATAACCCATACAGAGTACACTTTAGTTAATGCCATAACACCGATATTTTCACCATAAGTCGTATTAGGTGTAGAACCTACAAAACCGGAAATGACAGTAGAAATCCCGTTACCCAGCAGAGAGCGATGGAGACCAGGATCTTTGGACAGCTCACGTCCGACGATGTTGCTAGTCACAAGCAAGTGACCAATGTGCTCTACAATGACGACCAGAGCAACTGGAAGAATCGTTAGCATAGCCGAGGCATTAAAGGTTGGAGTAGTAATTGCGGGATGGGCGAACAAAGGAGCGTCCGCAATGGCCTGTGTATTGACCATGCCCATGAAATAAGCAATCACATAGCCCACCACGATACCGATTAGAATATGAATGATTTTGGCAAACCCGCGAAACAACACCGCACCCAGAACAGTAACACCGAGCGTAACGAGGGAAAGGGTGATCGTTTTGGGATCTGGCGTCCAGGCTTTAGTAAGATCGGCATTAATAATGCCTGCCATGCCTGCAGCAACCGGGACTAGTTCCAGACCAATTAAGGCTACGATCGATCCCATGACAGCCGGTGGAAAAACGATATCCAGCCAACGTGTCCCGGCATACTTGATTACCAGTGCGACGAGACAGAAAATAATACCTGTAGCGATGAAAGCACCCAGGGCCATTGCATAGCCACTGCTGCCAGGATTACTTTTAAGCACAAGACTGACGGGAGCGATAAAAGCGAAGCTGGAGCCGAGATAGGCAGGAATTTTGCCACGGCAGATCCATATGTACAACAATGTTCCGATACCGTTCATGAGCAAAATCATGCCGGGATCGACGCCGAAAATATTGGGCACCAGCACGGTGCTACCAAACATGGCAAACAAATGCTGTACGCTGAGCAGGATCCCAGGTCCTGCTGGAAGCTTTTCATTAACTTGAATTTCGCGTTGCAACGCAGTTCACTCCTTAGTTCTTTCAATTATTCTTATATACATTAATTACTTTTCGTAATTTTTTCAATATAATTCGTTTCATTTCGACAACAATTCTGATTTTACTTATCCATGTGTGACAAAATAATGCGACAGTGCCAAACCTGTAATAGTTGACGTGTGGCGTGCTAAGCGTCATAATTGTAGGAAATCACTTTTAAAAGGGAACCTTTGCGCGACATTGATCGGCGGGTTCCATTTTGCATAGAAAGGACACGGAATAGAGCAGAATGGGGATAGAGCAATTACTTAAAAAGGCCGGGGCCTATACCAGAGAAGCAGATCTTATCCGCATCAGGGACGCCTATGATTTTGCCGAGCAGGCCCATTCCGGCCAGACTCGTAAGTCCGGTGAACCTTATATTCTGCATCCGCTTGCGGTTGCTGATATCGTCGTTAATATGCAGATGGATACCATCTCCATTATCGCCGCTCTTTTACATGACGTTGTGGAGGATACAACGGTGTCTTTGGCGCAGATTCGCGAGCATTTTGGCGATACATGTGCGATGCTTGTCGATGGTCTGACGAAGCTGGAGCGTATCCAGTTCCGTTCCAAGGAAGAACAGCAGAACGAAAATTATCGAAAAATGTTTATTGCCATGGCGCAGGACATTCGTGTCATCGTCATTAAGCTGGCAGATCGTCTGCACAACATGCGTACTCTGAAATATCAATCGGAAGAAAGCCAGCGTCGAATCGCTTATGAAACGTTGGAAATTTTCTGTCCGGTTGCAAACCGATTGGGTATTTCAGCGATTAAATGGGAAATGGAAGACATTGCTTTGCGCTATCTGAATCCTCAGCAGTATTATCGCATCGCTAATTTGATGCATAAGAAGCGGGCAGAGCGCGAGCAATTTATTGATAATGTCATACAGCGTATCAGAGAGAAGCTTGAAGAGATGGGTATTCAGGCTGATTTGTCTGGACGTCCTAAACATATTTACAGTGTGTTTAAAAAGATGACGACGAAAAACAAGCAATTCAATGAAATATACGATTTGCTAGCAATTCGAATTATTGTGGATAACATTAAAGATTGTTATGCCACACTGGGGATTATCCATACGTTGTGGAAACCGATGCCAGGGCGGTTTAAGGATTATATCGCCATGCCTAAGGCTAATATGTATCAGTCCCTCCATACGACCGTAGTAGGTCCTAATGGAGAGCCTACAGAAGTACAAATTCGCACAGTGGATATGCATCGCACTGCTGAATTCGGGATTGCCGCCCATTGGGCCTATAAAGAAAACAACGGGGCAAATAACACAAACTTTGAGGACAAAATCACCTTTTTCCGAGAAATTCTGGAGTTGCAAAACGAGGCGAAGGATGCTTCGGAATTTGTGGAATCACTCAAAATGGACTTTTTCTCAGACCTTGTGTTTGTCTTTACACCTAAGGGAGAAGTCATTGAGTTGCCGGCTGGATCGGTTCCGCTGGACTTTGCTTTCCGTATCCATACCGAAGTTGGAAATCGAACGATTGGCTCTAAGGTTAATGGAAGAATTGTTCCTTTGGATTATCGTCTAAAAACTGGCGATATCGTGGAAATTATGACGTCCAAGCACTCTTATGGACCTAGTCAGGACTGGCTTAAAATTGCTCAGTCCTCTCACGCGCGCAGTAAAATCAAGCAGTGGTTCAAGAAAGAAAAGCGTGAGGAAAATGTAGAAAAAGGCCGCGAAAGCCTGGAACGTGAGCTAAGAAAGCGTGATATTGAGCCATCCGTGTGGATGAGCGAGGACAAACTTCAGGATGTGGCACAAAAGTTCTCTTTTAATGATTCTGAAGATATGCTGTCTGCGATTGGCTTTGGCGGTATAACCGCAGCGCAGGTTTGTACACGTCTGACAGAGAAGCTGCGCAAGGAACAAGAAGAGGCACGGCTAATTGAACTGACGACCGAGGTCAAGGAGTACAAACCGCAGGGCGAACGGAAAAAAACACCGACCAACGGTGTCAGCGTCAGAGGCGTCGACAATTTGCTCGTTCGCTTTGCACGATGTTGTAATCCCGTACCGGGTGATGACATCATCGGCTACGTAACACGCGGGCGCGGCGTATCTGTGCACCGTACCGATTGCCCGAATATTCCTTCGGGTGTGGGCGAAGATCAGGCGCGCGTGATTGAAGTTGAGTGGGAAGAAGCAGCCGAGGTCAATTATAGCGTCGATATTGAGATTACAGGACATGACCGCAATGGTTTGCTGAACGAGGTGCTCCAGGCCATTTCTGAGAACAAAACTAGCTTCTCGGCCGTGACAGGACGTACAGATAAAAATAAAATGGCAATGATTCACATTACAATTCTTATTCGTAACACGGATCATTTGCATTCTGTTGTCGAACGGATCAAACGGGTGAAGGATGTATACACCGTGCATCGGATTATGCAATAAATTTGTTAGGTGTACACATAGGTTTGTATAGCCTTTGTAATACATCTTGGGCACAAGGATCATAGATGGCTGTAAGAGCCGTGATACGGCTGTGAGCAACTTTTAAGGGAAAAGTAAAGGAGTAGCGGATAGGCGATGAAGATCATTATTCAGCGCTGTAAAGACGCTCAGGTAACGGTGAATCAAAAGGTGGTCGGCAAAATCGGAACTGGATTAATGCTGCTGGTTGGTATTGGTCAGGGAGATACGGCAGCCGATGCCGTTTATTTGGCGGATAAAACAGCGGGATTGCGTATATTTGAAGATGCTGAAGGCAGAATGAACGACAGTGTTCTAGATGTCGGCGGTGCCATTCTGTCTGTCTCCCAATTTACGCTGTATGGTGACTGCCGTAAAGGAAGAAGGCCCAACTTTATGGGAGCGGCCAAACCTCAGGAAGCGGAGAAACTGTATGATTTCTTCAACAGTCAGCTTCGAGCCAAGGGCCTGGAGGTCGAGACCGGAATTTTTGGAGCTATGATGGATGTTTCCTTGACCAACTGGGGTCCAGTGACGTTGATTTTGGATAGCGAGCGTTCTTAGGTATCCATTCTTGGTATGATCTGAGAACTTGAGCAGAAGAGAATAAAATAGCCGTTTAGAGGGACCCTAATGTCATCCCGGTTGGTGAGTAGCCATCTGGAAAGCCTTAAGGGTGACAGGAGAGACGAAACTATGCGTCAGACCCCAAAAATGGACGGATATCGAAGCGCGGTGTTGCTTTATCCTGGGAGTATGCGAGAGGCAATCAGCCTTACCCGTAATGCAGATGCGTTATTACAGCATGTTGCTACAACTATGGACAAGCCAGGACGCGGTGCCCTGCCACGAAGGTAACAACGGGAATTCAATGGTAAATGCAGCATTAACGACGTGTTGCCTAAAGCGGCTATTAAGAGATCTAAAATAATTATGTAGCAGTAAATCAGTGAGGAGCCAATGGCTCCTTTTTCTTTTTCACTTCTGAAAATTGTTATAAACACAGATCGAGCGGGTAATAACAAAGCGTGATAGACAAACAACCCTAACTTTAAACTCGCTCTGAGGATAACCGGAAAGGAGATCTGAACGATAATGAGTAAAATTGCATTTTTGTTGGCTGACCAATTTGAGGATTCTGAAATGAAGGTCCCCTATGATGAGCTGAAAAAGGCTGGACATGAGGCAGATATTATTGGACTGAAGCAAGGTGAAAAAGTGAACGGTAAGCAAGGAAAAGCAAGCTACACTATTGAAAAAGCCATTGCAGATGTGAAATCAAGTGACTATGATGCAGTTGTTATTCCTGGTGGATCATCTCCGGAAAATCTGCGTTTGGATGCAAATGTTCTGAAGTTTGTAACTGAAATGAATGAGTCCAAAAAAACGATTGGCGCTATCTGCCACGGGCCGCAGATTTTAGCTAGTGCCGATTTGCTACAAGGTCGGACGATTACAGCTTATCCTCCATTGAAAGATGACTTGATTAACGCAGGTGCTCATTTCGAGGATCGAGAGGCGGTCGTGGACGGTAACTTTATTACGTCTCGAACCCCTAAGGATGAGCCTGCTTTTGTGCGTGAGTTGTTAAAGGCATTGTAATTTAACCGTGAATGCTTCCGTAAATTTATGCCAGTACAATTCCCATACGAGGAGGATTTGATATGGCTAAACAGATTCAGGCTTATTTTCGCACGGAAGATGAAGCTGAGGGCGCCAGAGCTTCGCTTCAGGCTTATAGAACTGAACATTTGGAAGTAGGTGCTCTGGATGAGGCGCTCGGTCGCGAGACGAGGGTTTTAATTCCATTGGTCCCCTATAACAATACTGGCTCTGTGAGCACAGGAGGTTCTGCTGGTGCGGCAATTCCAGCCGCAGGGGCTTATGGCGAAAATATTCTACCAGATGCAAAGAATGACGAGGTTAACTATGGCGCAGCCCAAAGGGATCTGAATGAGGATCGGAGCGGAACAACGAATCATGACGGAGGTTTGCTCCGTGCGACAGATGTGTATATTAACGGTGATCATGATGAATTACGGTATGTATTGTCCGCCAAGGTAAATGATGCCGATTATGATGAGATCATTTATAAGCTCCGTTCCAATCGTGCATATGTGGCGCAGTTGGATTAAAAAGGAAGCGAGTGTCACAAGATTGTCGATACACGAGGAAATTAGTCACACTAGAGTGGCTGTAATACAATTGTAATATTCGAAACATCATTCCTTAATATTCGTTGTTTATAATAACAGCATGACCCCCTTTTGATATATCTTTTAGACCTGCGGACCGTTTCCGCAGGTTATTTTCTTTTTATAAGACTTATTTGTCTGATTCTAGGGGGAATGTCTTGACTTTGTCGAAGCAGTTCATTAAAATCATAAAATAATGAAAAATGATTTGATGACGGGACCAAGTACTCCGAACCCACAAGCGCAGAGAGGAATTTCCAGGCTGTAAAAATTCCCTTGATGAGCGGACGAATGACCTCCCCGAGAACAGGCGGCGAACAATGAGGAAACTTTGCTGAGTAATGCATGGCATATGCCAAACACAGCAGACCATCCTGCATAATAGCCGTACTGCGCGTTACGGGCGTTATACGTATGAGCGGAGTCAGTGCAATGCTGACGGACACTGAGTCATTTTTATGACAGTGGTCTGGGTAAACTCCGGAATGTGGGTGGTACCACGGGTGATTTGTAAACGACAATCCCTCGTCCCTGTTAATAATAACAGGGCGAGGGATTTTTTGTTTTATATTGAAAGTGGAGTAAGTAGAGAGCGCACAAATAAGAAATATAATGACGGGGGGATACGTTAATGGCCTTTCAAAAACCGACGGGAACACAGGATTTGCTGCCAGGCAGTGTAGAAAAGTGGCAAGTGGTCGAGGAAAAAGCCCGCGAAATTAGCCGCCGCTTTAATTATCGTGAGATCCGTACACCGATGTTTGAACAGACGAATTTGTTCATTCGGGGTGTGGGTGAAACGACCGATGTGGTGGAAAAGGAAATGTATACTTTTGAGGATAAAGGCAAACGGAGCATGACGCTGCGTCCGGAAGGAACGGCAGGGGTTGTCCGCTCTTATGTGGAGAACAAACTGTACGGTGAGCCGGATGTGACCAAGCTGTTTTATATTGGTCCGATGTTCCGGTATGAGCGTCCACAGGCTGGGCGTCAGCGCCAGTTTCACCAATTTGGCATTGAAGCATTCGGGGCGATGGACCCGGCGCTGGATGCAGAAGTTATTGCTTTCGGGTACCAGTTCTGCCGTGAGCTGGGCTTGAAAGGTGTTCAGGTAGAAATTAACTCTGTCGGTAATGCTGCCAGCCGTGCTGCTTATCGGCAGCATTTGGTGGACTTCCTGATGCCCATCAAGGATACGTTGACCAAGGAAAGCCAAGCACGCATCGAGCGTAATCCGCTGCGAGTGCTGGATAGCAAAGATGATCAGGACAAATTTGGCGGGGCACCTTCCATTCTGGATAGTTTGGATGAGGAATCCCGCACGCACTTTGAGAAAGTAAAGCAAAATTTGGATGCGATGGGCGTGGAATATACAGTGAACCCACGCTTGGTACGGGGGCTGGATTATTATACGCTGACAGCATTCGAATTCAAAGCCGAAGGAATTGGGGCTATTGACACGATTGGTGGAGGCGGCCGCTACAACGGATTGGTTGGAGATCTGGGCGGACCCGATCAGCCGGGGATTGGTTTTGGTATCGGGCTGGAGCGAATTCAGCTGATCTTGGAGCATCAGGGTGTCAACTTGAACGAAGCCAAGCCGCTAGATATCTATATGGTGGCGTTGGGTGAGGCAGCAGAAACGGAAGTAACCAAGCAACTGTTCAAGTTGCGGCAAGCTGGATTTTCCGCAGAGCGAGATTATCTGGGACGTAAAATGAAGGCGCAGATGAAATCGGCAGATCGCTTTAAAGCAAGATATACAGCGATTCTGGGTGATGATGAGCTCGTTAAAGGTGAAATTGCGCTGAAAAACATGGAAACCGGTGAGCAGCGTACCGTCAAGCTGGATCAGCTGGTGGAAGAACTAGGTTAAATAGCAGGATGTAACATCAGTCAGGGGGAGCTTCCCTCTGGCTGTCATATAGCATTAACTACTAACATAAACAGGAGTGTGTATTATGAAAAGGAGTCATCAATGCGGCGCATTGACTCATGCGCATATCGGAGAAACAGTTACATTGAACGGTTGGGTACAGACCCGTCGTGATTTGGGGGGCGTACTTTTTATAGACCTGCGTGACCGTAGTGGAATTGTACAAATCGTGTTTAATCCGGCCTATTCCGGTGAAGCACTGCAAATTGCAGACCGTGTCCGCAGTGAATATGTGCTTGAGGTGACTGGCACTGTTGTCAAACGTGATGCAGAAACAATCAATACGAACCTGCCTACAGGTGAAATTGAAGTACGTGTTACTGAAATCGAAGTATTGAATGCATCCAAAACACCTCCATTCTTCATTGAAGATGGCGTAGAAGTAGACGAGTCGCTGCGTTTGAAATACCGTTATCTGGACCTGCGTCGTCCGGAAATGCATCAGACATTGAAACTGCGTTCCAAAGCAGCAAAAGTATTCCGCGACTTCCTCGACGGTGAAGATTTCATTGAAGTGGAAACACCGATTTTGACGAAAAGCTCCCCAGAGGGCGCACGTGATTATCTGGTCCCTAGCCGAGTACACGAAGGCGAATTCTTTGCCTTGCCACAATCGCCACAATTGTACAAGCAATTGCTGATGGTGGGCGGCCTGGAGCGCTACTACCAAGTTGCACGTTGTTTCCGTGATGAAGATTTGCGTGCTGACCGCCAGCCTGAATTTACGCAGATCGACATTGAGACTTCCTTCATGCAACAGGATGACTTGCTGCCTATGATGGAGCGTCTTATGGTGAAATTGTTCAAAGAAACAGTTGGGGTAGAACTGGAAACACCGTTCCAACGAATTACACATGCAGAGGCAATGGACAAGTATGGTTCTGACAAGCCTGACCTGCGTTTTGGTCTTGAGCTGGTAAATGTTAATGATATCGTGGCAACCAGTGGTGTGAAAGTATTTGCTTCCGTCATTGAAAAGGGTGGCGAAGTTAAAGTCCTTAATGCCAAAGGATGTGGCACGTGGAGCCGTAAGGACATTGATGACCTGGGTCCTTTCGCAGCGCGTTATGGAGCAAAGGGCTTGGCTTGGATCCAAGTGAAAGAAGGCGAATTCAAGGGGCCTATCGTTAAATTCTTCACACCAGAAGAAATCGAAGCCTTGAAAGAACGTACGGGAGCCGAAGAAGGCGATCTGTTGCTGTTCTCTGCGGATAATAAAAAAGTAGTTGCTGATGTTTTAGGCGCGCTTCGTCTGAAAATTGGCCGTCATTTGGGGCTCATCGATGATAAGAAATTCAAATTTGCCTGGGTCGTAGACTTCCCGCTTCTGGGCTATGACGAAGAACAAAAACGTTATGTAGCGGAGCACCATCCGTTCACTCGTCCGAAGGAAGAAGACCTGGCCCTCTTGGACACAGATCCAGGTCAAGTTCGTGCTCAGGCCTACGATATCGTGCTGAACGGCTACGAAGTGGGTGGTGGCTCGATGCGTATTTTCAAACGTGAAGTTCAGGAAAAAATGTTCAAAGCGCTCAACCTGCCGCCTGAAGAAGTGAAGGATAAATTCGGTTACCTGCTGGATGCATTTGAATATGGTACGCCTCCACATGGTGGTATTGCCTTCGGTTTTGACCGTCTTGTCATGCTGCTTGCAGGTCGTACAAATCTGCGTGAAACTATTGCATTTCCGAAAACAGCCAGCGCGACAGACCTGCTTATGGATGCACCAGCCGAAGTAGATCAAGCTCAATTGGATCAGCTTCATATTCGTCTTGCTCCGAAGCCTGTTGCTCCTAAAGCTTAAGACAAACGTTGGATTTTGCAAATTGCCATCTGTTGGTATGTAAATAGATTATAGAATGCCGTGAACCCGTTACCCTTTTATGGATAATGGGTTCGTGGTTTGTATGCTGGAGTTCCAGCATAGAGTTTAAACCAGTGAGGGAGGATTACCATATGCTGCATCAATTTTCACGCACGGAACTGGCCATCGGGACGGAAGGTCTGGAGGTTATGAAAAATAGCACGGTAGCTGTATTGGGTATCGGCGGTGTCGGTTCGATTGCAGTGGAAGCGCTGGCGCGAACGGGTGTTGGACGCATTATTTTGATTGATAAGGATGTCGTAGATATTACCAATATTAATCGCCAAATTCATGCGCTGACGACAACAGTAGGTCAAAAAAAGGCGGATCTGATGGTAGAGCGTGTGAAGCTGATTAATCCTGAATGTGAAGCAATTGCACTGAACATGTTCTATACAGAAGAAACATATGAGGAGCTATTCAAGTACGATCTGGATTATGTGCTGGATGCTTCAGATACGATTATTTACAAAGTTCATTTGATTAAAGAATGCTTGAAGCGGGGAATTCCGATGATCTCCAGTATGGGCGCTGCGAATAAAATGGACCCAAGTCGTTTTCAAGTAGCTGATATTTCCAAGACAAGAATGGACCCGATTGCCCGTGTCATCCGCACCAAGCTGCGCAAGGAAGGCATTACCAAAGGCGTCAAGGTTGTATTCTCTGATGAGGAGCCAATGAAGCCGCGCGAAGAAATTACCAAAAAAATTGTACCTGCCAACGCACCTGAAATCCGGAAGGCGAAACAGCCGCCTGCAAGCAATGCTTTTGTACCTCCGGTAGCAGGCTTGATCATGGTGAGTGTGGCTGTGAAGGATCTGTTAGAGCACGCTGGTGTGTAAGCTGAAAAAGTAGCATGACAGTACATTTATAGATTACAGTAGTATGTATTCACTTTTAAGACCTGTAGTTCTGTGCACCACTTCTTGGTGTCACAGTAGGCTACAGCTCTTTTTGTTTTGAAAAAACGCAGCTTACTGCAAACAGATTGAACAACTTGCTGGAGGGTTTTGGTATGAAGGATGGGCTATGGTCCAGAAGTCTCGGTTTCAAGCCCGAGCATCATTGGAAAAAGGAATTAGCCGCGGGTGCCATTTCTTATTTTTCCGTTGTATACATTATTATGGTTAATGCAACTATCTTGGCAGATGCGGGCATTCCTCTTCAAGGGGCAATGCTCGGGACGCTGCTGACATCGATGATCGGCTGTCTACTGATGGCTTTTGGCGGAAAGTCTCCCATGGTCGTTGTACCAGGGATGGGGATTAACGCCTTTTTCACTTACACGCTCGTACATTCCATGAAGCTGAGCTGGCAGGAAGCGTTGATGGTAGTTGCCGTCACAGGGGTGATATTCGCCATTGTGGCATTTACATCATTGTACAAGCTGATAAGCCAGGCGATTCCCCACAATTTGCAACATGGAATTACGGTGGGCATTGGTTTGTTTTTAACCTTTATCGGCTTGCAAAAAAGCGGGATCGTGATTGCACATCAAACGACTTTTGTGGCTATTGGTCATTTTAATGATCCTAAGGTGATTACAGCCTGTGTAACATTACTGCTCGCTATTGTATTATTTGTGCGTAACGTTCAGGGAGGTTTGCTGATCAGCATTTTAGCAGGAACTGGGCTTGCATACGTACTGGGGGCTGTAGAGCCGGCAAGCACGGTGCGAACCTCTGAAACAGTACGACAGTACGGGCAATTGTTTGGAGAACTTTCTTTTTCAGGCATCGTCTCGGTAGCCTTCTGGATCGCTGTTTTTTTGCTGTTACTGATCGTGCTGTTCGAGAATGTTGGAATGATTACTGCACAGACCAACATGATTGGAAGACCGGATTCTTTTAAGAATAGCTTGCGTGTGTTGGCTGTGACCAATATTTTTGCTGGTATTCTGGGCAGCAGTCCCGCAGTAGCCGCTGCGGAATCGACGGCTGGTATCGCCGCAGGGGGACGTTCGGGAATGACACCGCTGGTAACAGCAATTTTATTCGGAGCGACATTTTTCTTTATTCCACTGTTGGCTTATATTCCTGACAGTGCCATTGCGCCTGTATTGATCATTATCGGGGGCCTAATGGTGCAAAATGTGCGAGAGATGGATTTCAGTGATTTTACCGAATCGTTTCCTGCGTTTCTGATCATGGTGATGATGCCCTTTACTTACAGTATTGTAGATGGGATGGCATTTGGTTTTATTGCATACCCCGTAGCCAAGCTGGCAGCAGGACGGGGCAAGGAAGTGCCTGTCGCATTATATATCATTTCTGTACTGTTTGTGGCTAACTTTGTGCTTCATTCTCTGGTGTAGTAAACTCGAAGATAGGTTGTACTGTACATACCCGCGCAGAGCGCGGGTGTTGTTGTTTGAACAAGAAATGGTCAGACAGGAAGCGAGGTTGATGGTTTATGGAAAAAGAACATCATGGGCGACAAGATGAGCAGGAGGATCGGACGAAGGAAAAGCCGGGGAAAAGGCCGGATAAGGCTGGTATGGGTCGGTTTATCAAACTGATTGCGAGTGCACATCCGCCCAAGGCCATTCTGATCATTGCCCTGATTCTGACCCTGATTCAGACGATTGCTGGTTTAATCGTACCGATGATGACCAAAGGGTTAATTGATGGCTTAACCTTTTCTTCACTGAATCGTATGGTCATTATTGGTCTGCTTGGCGCTTTTGTGCTTCAAGCGGTAGCTTCGGCGGTTTCGATCTATATGTTGAACTATGCCGGGCATAAGATTGTGGCTAATATGCGCAAACGTTTATGGCATAAAATCTTATCTCTACCTATCCCTTACTTTGATCGAAATCGGTCAGGAGATACGATGAGTCGAGTCACCAATGATACAAGCCTGATTATGAACTTAATTACCGAGTATCTAGTTAATCTGATCTCTAATGTAATTGCAATTATTGGTGGTATTGCGTTGTTATTTTATCTGGATTGGGTGATGACGCTCATTATTATGACCATTGTTCCGCTAACAGCCCTGATTTTATTTCCGGTAGGCAGAAAAATGTATCGTATCTCCAAAAAACAGCAGGATGAGATGGCAGATCTGACCTCAGTACTGAGTCAGGTTATCGGCGAAATCAGGCTGGTCAAGGCCTACGGAACGGAAAGCAGAGAGGCACAGGCCGGGGAGGATCGCATTTACCGTATGTTCCGCTTCGGGTTGCAGGAGTCACGTATATTGGCCCTTGTAGGTCCTATTTCTACCTTTTTGCTAACTGCGGTGCTGGTTATTATATTGGGTGTTGGTGGTGTTCGCGTCGCATCGGGTGTACTGACTGCGGGAGATTTGGTGGCTTTTATTTTGCTACTATTTCAGGTGATTACACCGATGGCCCAATTCACGACCTTGTATTCACGTCTGCAAAAGGTGGTTGGAGCCACTGAACGGATTCAGACTATTTTAGATCATGAAGAGGAACCACTTGGATTGAAGCAGGAAGCGGCAAAAGAGAGCAGAGATATTGTATTTCGTGATGTTGCTTTTTCCTATACCGAAGGTGAGGAGGTTCTTCATCATGCAAACCTGGTCATACCGGCTAACCGGACGACAGCATTCGTGGGGCCGAGCGGAAGTGGGAAGTCCACCTTGTTTTCATTGTTGGAACGCTTTTATGTGCCAGATACAGGGGAAATTCGTTACGGAGACGAATCGATATCTTCATATACACTTTCCTCCTGGCGCTCCAAAATTGGTTATGTATCACAGGAAAGCTCAATGATGACCGGAACGGTCAGAGATAATATAACGTATGGTTTAGGGCGCGAAGCTGATTTGGAAGAAGTGAGACGAGCTGCCATGATGGCGTATGCGGATACATTTATTATGGATCTACCTCAAGGCTATGATACGGAGGTAGGGGAGCGGGGAATGAAGCTCTCCGGCGGGCAACGTCAACGGATCGCCATTGCGCGTGCGCTTCTTCGCAGCCCTGACATCCTCATGCTGGATGAGGCTACTTCTAGCCTAGACAGCTCATCCGAGCATGAGGTGCAGAAGGCCTTAGCGAACTTGATGGAAGGACGCACAACGATTGTCATTGCACACCGATTGTCTACAGTAGTCCACTCCGATCAAATTATTGTGTTGGACAAGGGCAATGTAACTGGTGCAGGGACCCATACCGAGTTATTAGAGACCCATCAGGTGTACCGCGAGCTGGCTCAAAAGCAGTTTGTGGAGATGGGAGAAAAGCTCCATACTTTGTGAAAGGGCGGGGAAATGGGCGTTTTAGGAAATAAGGTTGGATTTTTGTGGTCAAATGTGTTACGCTTACTTTCCTTTTTTTGTGTCGGAGCAAGTGATAAGATGCAGAAATCGAGACTTGATATTCTTAGGAGGTAACTGAAATGGAGAATGAGTTTCAAAGTGCCTATCAAGAAGAACAGCACAGGCTGTCGCTTGCTATGGAGGAAATTGATCGGAGGCTGGAACGGCTTCGCAATACACCGGTTTACACCGGGCATGACTTTACGGAGCAAGTACTGGAATCGGCACGGGAGGAAAAACGCCAGGCTTTGGCCAAAAGCTCGCAAGAGCCTTACTTTGGGCGTATGGATTTTGACGAGCGCGGTAGAGGGCAGCGGAAGCCGCTTTATATCGGTAAAATCGGGGTGGAGCGTGAAGAAACGTCAGCGTATCCGCTGGTGATTGATTGGCGTGCACCGATTGCTAGCTTGTTTTATTCGTTTACAGGTGGTGAAGAAACGGCGTCTTATGAAGCTCCTGAGGGAACTGTCGAAGGCTTGGTGTATCTGAAACGTAACGTTGTCATTCGTAAAAGGATCCTGGAACGGGTAGCGGATACGTACAATCGTGAAAGTGACGAGCCTGCCGTTTCCGATGAATTTCTCGTTTATCGTTTGGGAGAGAACAAGGATAACCGTTTACGGGATATCGTATCTACCATTCAAGCAGAGCAAGATCAGATCATCCGCGCGGCTAAAAATACAGCCCTCGTTATTCAGGGGGTAGCGGGTAGTGGCAAGACGACCGTAGCGCTGCATCGACTCGCATTTTTGCTGTATCAATACAAGGATCAGGTATCGGCAGACAAAATGGTTATTTTCGCACCCAACCATATGTTTCTCGATTATATTTCAGATGTACTTCCAGAGCTGGGGGTCGGAAATATTCAGCAAAGTACATTTGCAGATTGGGCGCTAGGTTTACTGGGGCTGGATTTACCTTTGGCAGATCCTACCGAAACGTTATCTTATTGGTTTGAAAGTGGCGGCTTGAGAACGGAATCTATGGATGAGGCGCCGGGTAGATTTAAGGGGTCGGTTCATTTTATGAAGCTGCTTCAGGATTTTGTGGAACGACTGGAGCCTATCTCGGTGCCTGAGGGCGACTTTTCACCTTGGGATGGTGCGGTGCTGTCCCGAACTGAGATTTTGAATTGGTTCAATGAGGAATATAAGCCCTATCCGCTCGCGAAGCGGAAGGAGCGTGTGCTGGCAAGAGTCCATCGCTGGATTGAAATGGAACTGAAAAAGTCACCTTCGGCGGCTGCGCTCAAGGAACGGAAGAAAAAAGCTGGATCTCGGGAAAAGGCGTATGCCAAAAAATGGACCCAATACGACGCACTGACGCTCTACAAGCAGCTTTTTCAGGCAGCTAAAGGGTTACCCGCAGAGACCGCTGCGGAAATGAAGGCTTCTTTGCCGGCTCCCATCTTTAAGGCCACACAGTCAGACCTGCGAAGTCAGATCATTCGTGAAGAGGATCTAACTGCGTTAGTATATCTCCACGTGCTGATTCATGAGGTAGAATCATCTCAACGTTTTGACCATGTGGTCATTGATGAAGCGCAGGATTTTTCACCATTTCATATCGCTTTGCTGGATTTGTTCGTAAAAGGGCATTCCTTTACGATACTGGGCGATTTATCGCAGGGGATTCATGAATATCGTGGTGTACATGCATGGGAGGAAATGAGTTCTCTTTTTGCGCCTGAACAAACGGGGTATTTTGCACTTACACGGAGTTATAGATCAACTTTGGAAATTATAGAATTTGCAAATACAATTTTGGAGCAGGGAGTACGTGGCGGCATTACAGCGGTTCCGGTATTTCGTAGCGGCGATCCGGTGCGTACCGTGTCTTACGACTCCTCTGTACGTGAGGAGAGTTTGCTCACCGCTTTAAAAGAGCTTTCCTCCAAGGAGTATCGTACTGTTTCTGTGCTGACACGTACCTTAAAAGAAGCTGTAGAGCTGCATGAGGTTTTCACAAGTGCGGGATTGGATGTCCATTTGATTGACGGTGGTAAAAAGCAATATGAAGGCGGCTTGTCTGTGCTGCCTGTATATCTGTCCAAAGGTCTGGAATTTGATGCAGTTATTGTGGCCGATGCCGACCAGGATCATTATGGAGAACGGACATGGGATGCCAAGCTGTTGTATGTAGGATGTACGCGTGCGCTGCATGAGCTGTGGTTATTGCATGACGGTCCACTTCCAAGTTACGTACAGGCGCAAACGGAGTAATTAGAACGCTGTATGTCATGCCAACCAAAGAACAGCCACGAAATTCATTTTTCGTCCTAGGCTGTTCTTTCTTTTTAGTTGAATCACATGTAAGGCTACAGTTATACCGTGACCAGGCTATCTGCAACTTGTTAACCGATATGGTAGAATAAGAGGCGGTTTATCATCGTTTTAATACAGTAGATCGATTGAATTTTCATGTCTTTTAGCTGTATGGGCGAACTTGTTTTCAATGAAAAAAGAAAGTGTTCGTTCATAAATGATAAGGAAGTGAATGAAATGGACTTATTTTCATATTCCCAGGAGTCAACGCCAAACAATCGGTTGCTTGCAGACCGCCTGCGTCCGACATCGCTGGATGAATATATTGGACAGGAGCATGTTGTGGGTCCAGGCAAGCTGCTGCGAAGAGCTATAGAGGCCGATCAGGTTTCTTCTATATTGCTGTACGGGCCACCGGGATGCGGCAAAACGACACTGGCACATATCATTTCTCAACACACACAAGGCGATTTCGTCCGTCTAAATGCAGTAGAAGCCTCTGTGAAGGATGTAAGAGAAGTCATTGACCGTGCACAGACGAATAAATCGATGTATGGCAAAAAGACCATTCTGTTTCTTGACGAGGTACATCGTTTTAACAGTTCACGCCAGGATGCATTGCTGCCTGCGGTGGAAAAGGGAACGATCGTGTTTATTGGCGCCACGACGGAAAACCCTTTTCATTACGTCAACGGCGCTTTAATGAGCCGTTCTACACTGTTCCAGCTTGAAGCGCTAACCCAGGAGCATTCGCTGGCCGCTATGCGCCGCGCCTTGAGCGATGCGGACAAGGGGCTCGGCTATATGCAGCTTCAGGTAGACGAAGCTGCACTGGACCACATCGCGTCCATGGCGAACGGCGATATCCGCCGTGCATTGAACGCACTGGAGCTAGCGGCGCTCACGACCCCTCCGCTTGCAGACGGCACGATTCATGTGACGCTGGAAGTGGCAGAGGAATCCATCCGCCGCCCGATTGTCAAGGCAGACGAATCCACACAGTATGACGTGCTGTCTGCCTTTCACAAAAGCATTCGCGGTTCCAGCGACGCGGCGCTATTCTGGTTCCTGTATGCCGTAGAGAAGCTCGGTATGGACCCGATGACCTTTATTCGCCGCCTTATCGCAGCAAGCAGCGAGGACATTGGCCTGGCGAACCCGCAGGCGATGGTCCAAGCAGTGAGTGCGCTTGAAGCCTACCGCAATAACGGCTGGCCTGAGGCCAAACTGAACATTGCACAGGCCATTTTATTCGCTGTGGAAAGTCCCAAGTCGAATGCCGTATACACGGCGATTTCACGGGCCATGTCGGCCATGGACGATATGAAATCGGCCGAGGTGCCGCTACATCTGCGCGATGCACACTACAAAGGCTCGGAAAAACTCGGCCATGTTGGCTATCAATATCCGCATAATTTTCCGAATCACTATGTAAGGCAGCAATATTTGCCCGATTCGATAGCAGATCAGACCTTTTACCAGGCCACTGAGCAGGGAAATGAGTCTAAAATCAGGCAAAATCAGCGTTGGCGGGATTCACAATCTTAATATATGGGTGACTTTAATATACGGAATGTGTACGATTTGTTGTCATGTTACACCATGATCCGGTAAGAGCGAAGAAGGGGATAAAAAATGAAAGACGTACTATTCGTCGCCGCGGGTGGAGCTATCGGAACCTCTGCTCGCTACAGCCTGCAATTACTGTTGCCTGCGGCTGGGGCGGATTTTCCGCTTGGCGTGCTGCTAATGAATTGGCTCGGCTGTCTGTTCCTAGGCTGGTTCTTTACGGTAACCTTGCGATCGTGGCGGATCAAACCACATTTGCGACTTGCCATCGGAACAGGCTTTACAGGGGGATTTACCACCTTTTCCACCTTTGCAGTGGATGCTGTACGCCTCACGGTTCACGATCGCATGCTGACGGCTGTGTTGTATCTGCTGCTGAGCGTAGGCGTAGGCTTACTTTTAACGTGGGCAGGTATCCGTCTAGGTACAAAAATGACGCAGACTGCCCCCAAGGGGGGACGCTTATGATTTGGTGGGCTGCGGCAGGCGGAATGGTGGGTACAATAGCAAGATACGGGCTTGGCATGTGGGCCGGAAAAAGGTTGGGTACTGTATTCCCGTGGGGGACCTGGATTATTAATATCAGCGGTTCATTACTGTTAGGGTGGCTGTATGGTGAGTTTATGCAACACAATCTGTCGCCTGCACTCTGGATGCTGCTGGGAACAGGTTTTTGTGGCGGCTACACCACCTTTTCCACATTCGGCTATGAATCTATTCAACTGATGGAACATAAAAAATACCGACGTATGGCTGTATATGTATTGTCTTCTGTAATAGTAGGAGTTATAGCTGCAGCTATCGGGTACAGGGTCAGTTATATCTTATAAATTTTCAAAATGACATGTGAGCACACAATAGAAGCTTCCACCCTCCTATACAAGGCGTTATCAGCCGTAAATAGGAGGGTGGAAGCTTAGTGCGTGTCTATTTAACTATTTTTTATCTCGTTCTTTGTATAATTCAGGTAAAAGTGCTTTGAGTTCAGGTCGTGGATCAGGGTCGGACAGCTTCATTTCCTCTAACGTTTGGACAGCAATCCGCAGTACAGTATAATCTCTATACCAACGATTGTCTGAAGGAACAACATACCATGGAGCTTGCTTGGTTGCACTTAGCTCTAGTACCTCCTCATAGTATTGGGTATATTGCTTCCAAAATTTTCGTTCCTGCAAATCACTCGGATCAAGCTTCCAGTTTTTGCGAGGCTTCTCAATCCGGTCAATCAGCTTTTCCAACTGGAATTGCTTCGAAATATGTAAAAAGATTTTAACCACCTTTACACCACTATCCAGCAACAACTGTTCAAAATGCTTGATATGTTTTATATTCCGTTTGGCCTGCTTATCGGATACCTGCCCGTGGACACGTGTAATCAGCACATCCTCGTAGTAAGAACGGTTGAAAGCTGCAATATATCCGCGTCCTGGAGTTACGCTATGGGCGCGCCACAAGAAATCATGGCTTAATTCCTCCGTCGTAGGTGATTTAAAGCTGTGTACAGTCACCCCCGCAGGGTTAAGATTAGAAAACACCTGCTTGATCACGCCATCTTTTCCGCTGCAATCCATACCCTGGAATACAAACAAAACGGCTTGTTTTTTCTCTGTAAATAGCTTGCTTTGTAATTCCGCGAAGCGTTCCTTCAATTGATCTGTTTCCTGTCGGATTTCTTCTTTGTTTTTGATATTCTTCGTATCCTTGGGGTCCCGTTCTTTCAAAGAAACTTTTTTACCCGGTGTCAGCATTCCCAATGAATCAGACATAAAGGCACGCTCCTTTTCAATTGAAGTAATGATCATCTTGTCTACATCATATACCCAAATGGGGACGTTATCAAAAATTTCATATGTATGATCTTTATTAGCGATTTTTCTACTGGGGATGCCTCTGGTCACGAAATTTTCTTCAGGTTCAACAATTAAAAAGTTAAGTTTTAAGTCTTTAGACATAGGCAGTAAGGTTAATCTTTCTTATAACAATTAGGAATTAAGATGGTTCTCCATAAAGTTTAAGAGTGTTATTATGTCATGACGAACTCTCAACAGAGGTATAATATGACAACTATTAAAGTAACACCTGAGCAGCTTATGACTATCTCTAAGCAATTTGAACTTGCACAGCAAAAAGTGACCCAAATGAACAGCATTTTAATTCAACAAATTTCATCTATGGAACGATTCTGGGATGGAGTGACCAAAGAGCAATTCTATTATAGTTTCCAAACATCTCAGAAGAATATGAATGGCTTTGTTACACTGACAGATTCTGTTGCAAAAGAATTGCGTCGTCATGCGGATAAATTCAGGTTAGCTGATTTGCTGGAAGCAGGTAATATTGATTCAAGCTGCTTACCACCTCCACCTAATTCATGTGCTCCCCCTGCTCCAGATACTAGAAATGCTTTGGAAAAATCAGCAGATAGTTTGGTAGAACTTGGTGAGGATTTTTTGTCTGCTGCGGAGGACAGGTACGAAAAACGCTATGACTCTGTAGGCGGATTTTTAGACTATTGGACGTTTGGAATTCCGAAAGGTTTGTATCAAGGATATGCAGAGCGTGCATCCAAGCAGTTTGATTCAGGGAATGAGTTTTTTAACTTCTGGACTTTTGGTGTACATGGAACAATCAGAGAAGCAATGTTTCCTACAAATGCATGGTCAAAGGAACATTGGGCTAACATGATCGGTACAGCGGGAATCTTTGGGGGAGTCAGTTCAGTAATTAAGCCTAAGATTGGATTGGGCTCGTCAATGAAATATGAGGTGAAATCTGGGGCTAGTCTTGAAGTTAAAGGGACTTCGAATCGATTATCTGATACGATGTTAGGTAAGAATGATGCTGATCCATTTAGGGATATATATGGTCCTGGACGACTTTCTCATCCAGAAGAGTGGAGTACCATTATTAAGAATACGCAAGGAGCCGGGGTTGAAGTTAGAATTCTAGATAGAGATATTATGGCGTATGCACCCAAAGGATCAGGAAAGCCGGGGCAATTGAATATATATGAGGATGCTTCAATTAGTGCACTGCGGCATGAGTACCAACATTTTCTTGATGATAAAGCTAAAGGTTTTCCTAGTTTGGATGTAACATATGAATTCAAAAATAGGATTATCATGGAACTTAGAGCCTATATGGTCGAGATAAAAGAAGCAGAGAGGATTGGAAATAAGGACCTTGCAGAACATCTTTGGAACAATTACAGGGATGAACGGCAGTATCTTTTAGAGAATTATGGGCCAGTTAAACTAGATTGATGGGAGATAACAAAATGAAGCTACTTACTTTATCAAAGGAAATACGAGAGGGGAAAATAGGCGACGATCAATTGGTGGAATGTTTGGATATCCAGCATAATCAGGTACAGTTGAATGCAATGAGTCAGATCGCTAAAAAGAAACTATGCAATGAGAAAATAATTGAAAAATTGAAACATATTAGCCAGTTCAGAGACCCTAAGGTAAATAAGCTTTTTGGTATTGATACGCTTGGACACTATAGTATTGCTGTACTTCGAGTATTGAACACTTCTGAATCTATAAAGCAGTACGAGCTGTTAATGTCTGAACTCGATGATTTTGATAAAGGAATAGTTGAAAGAATTATAGAGGGAATAAGTTAGTGTTCATTTTTTGAAGTCCATAGTTAGGCTTTTTTTGTGAGGAGTTCTACTTGATAATGTAAAAAAATCTTAAAATAAAAGAGCTATTGATTGCTGTATCTAATGAAGCTACTATTTGCATGAAGTTAAAAAGAAGTGTTGGTATTACTTAAGTATCCATGCTAATCCTATCAAATAGGAGGAATTCACTTGGCGACGATAGCTAAGACTTCTGAAGATTTAGAAGGATGGATTGCATTTCTTGCTGCTTTATCTCCGTACTCAGATGAGTTAACTTGTGAACCTATAGCAGGTAAATGGTCGATTCAAGATGTGGTCAGTCATGTTATGGGCTGGGATAAAAACTTCACTAAGGCGCTTATACAGATTATCGATAAGGAACAAGTCATGCTCAAGGAGCATCCTGATGTACAGACATTCAATGATTCATCTGTAGCGTTCGGTAGAACTATGAAACCACATGATTTGCTAAATGAAGCTATTGCTCAGCGTAAGCAAATGATTGCCAAACTCCAAATGGTATCAGAATCGGATTTTATGCGTCCAGTTCCTAATAGTCTGTACACTTTGGAAACGTTTTTACAAGAGATGTTTGTCCAGCATGACAAACATCATAAAGAGCAGATTATGAATTCTTTACAACTTATAAACTAAAAACATCTTTTATAAAAAAGTCGCCCTCCATAAATCTGGAGAGACGACTTTTTTATTTCCTGCTATATCAATGCGAAATGGTCATTAATTAAACTGTTTCAGGCTGAAGTTTTTCAACCTTATCAATGGTTCCGCCGCCCAGACAACGTTCCCCGTCATAAAATACAACAGCTTGTCCAGGGGTAATGGCCTTTTGATGTACATCGAATACGACATGCACGGTTCCATCCGGAAGCCATTGTAAAGTTACTTGCTGATCAGGCTGGCGGTAACGGAACTTGGCTGTGCAGCGGAATTCGCCGGATGGACGTGCATCTGCGCCTTCAATCCAGTTTACATCCGTGGCAATCAGGCTAGTAGAATACAGGCTGTGGTGACGATCACCTTGTACCACATACAGGATATTCTTCTCCAAATCTTTATCTGCTACGAACCATGGTTCGCCTGAACCTGAGCCGCCAATGCCCAAGCCTTGTCTTTGGCCCAGTGTATAGTACATCAGACCATCGTGACGTCCTTTGACTTCACCCGTAGCGATATCCACCATATCTCCACCTTTTGCAGGCAGATAACCACTCAGAAACTCCTTGAAATTGCGTTCGCCGATAAAACATACACCTGTGCTGTCTTTTTTCTTGGCTGTATAAAGTCCCGCAGCTTCTGCAATTTTGCGTACTTCTGGTTTCGGCAGATGGCCGATCGGGAACATGGTGCGCGACAACTGTGCTTGGCTTAATGCATTCAGGAAATAAGTCTGATCCTTGTTGCTGTCCACACCTCGCAGCAAAGTAAAGCGGCCGTCTTCTTCCACAACCCGTGCATAATGTCCAGTAGCAACATAATCTGCTCCCAAATCCAGCGCTTTGTTCAGAAACTCGCCGAATTTAATTTCACGGTTGCACATGACATCCGGATTGGGTGTGCGTCCAGCTTTATATTCATCAAGAAAATAGGAGAATACTTTATCGAAGTATTCTTTTTCAAAATTGACTGTATAGTAAGGAATGTCGATCTGTTCACAGACGCGGCGCACATCCTCCGCATCCTCTTCAGCCGTACAACGGCCAAATTCATCCGTGTCATCCCAATTTTTCATGAAGATGCCGATTACGTCATAGCCCTGCTCCTTTAGCAGCAGCGCGGTAACGGATGAGTCGACGCCACCGGACATGCCGACGACGACACGGGTTTCATGATTGGCTTTAGCCATGGTCATCACCCAATTCTTTCAATATTGTTGTAGAACCCACCTATTGTAACATAAACGATAATAAGTTACGATGTTTGGACGAACAAATGACACGGCGAACGATGCAAGAAAGCTACATAAAACGGGCTAAATCTGTTCCTAATCGCTCGAAAGCAACTTTTTTTAAGATTGTTACCGTAATGTTTCCCTTTACCTGCCCTAATATGTTAACATAAGCTGAGGGTTAGGATCGGAATAGAGAGGTTTACAACTCCAATTATTCCGCGTGTTTAACGGAATTGTTACTATAAGCGAGGTGCCACAATTGAAAATATCAACGAAAGGCCGTTACGGCCTGACCATTATGATGGAGCTTGCAGCCAGATTTGGCGAAGGTCCAACTTCTTTGAAAAGTATTGCCGAAAAAAATCAGCTATCAGAGCATTATCTGGAACAGCTCATTGCGCCTTTGCGTAATGCAGGTTTGGTAAAAAGTATTCGTGGTGCTTATGGCGGTTATATTTTGGCGAATGAACCGTCAGGCGTAACAGCAGGAGACATCATTCGTGTACTGGAAGGTCCGATTTCTCCAGTCGATTTCACGGAAGAAGATGATCCGGCAAAACGCCAGCTTTGGCTGCGAATTCGTGACAGCATTGCTGAAGTGCTGGATTCTACAACACTTAAGGACTTGATCACATACCAAGAACATGATGAATTGGATAACTACATGTTTTACATCTAAATTCCAATATTACTTATAACAAGAAAGAAACTTGTTGTACCAACGTAAAAGCCCCATTTTATGGGGCTTTTATGCTGTATAAAACACATTAAAATTCACATTTCCGGCAGAAACCTGAACTTGAACACGTTGGAAATGGGTTTTGTTCTTCTGGTCAGCGTTTCTCCTGCATTTTTTTGTACGTTTGTGAATAATTTTAGAGTATCCTACTCACTAGAATGTCGGAATATGTAGGAAGTGGCATACTTCTTATTCTTTGTCTTTCATGTCATCAGGTAAGCCTGTTTTTCTAAATAGCATATTCACATATATTGTATATTCTCGGGAAAAATCCTTTGCATTCATCATTTTCTGATTAAATGTATCTATGTGTGTTTCATCTGACTCCTTAATGTATTTTAATAAATGTTCATATGCTATAAAGCGAGAAGTATAGTATCCAGTTGAACTTCTTAACATGTTCTCCAAATCGTATTTTAGGTCATTATGTAACTCCTCAGGAATTACTATTGAATTAATTTTTTTGATTGTTTCTTTATATTTCTCATTGACTTGATGGATTTCCTCACAAATGGCAGGCTTATCGATTTTATCAGCCTTCAACATGTCAAAAACCCCATTGCCTTGTTGCTCATAGGGAGTCATTTCTTTTTCATATTTATTAAAGATACTCTCAATTTGAAGAGCGTTTTTCTTATCAGCGTCACTATATGAAGGTGTGCTCTCATCACCTTCGTTGCTTTCATTAGGAGCTACATCAGTTTGCTCTTGAGGAAAGCTTTCCTTGGATACTGATCTAGACTGATCGCTAGTTGCAACCATACAAAGTATTACTAGGCTGAAAAGTGAGATTAGAAAGTTCCACTTAGCCTTTTTAGTGAGCCTAAATGAGAAGAATATTTCCCAAAGGAGAAAAAGCACAAAGCAAGTCATTAAAACTAAAAATGTATAAAACATTTTTCTTTACATCCTTTTATGCCCCATCGGCTGGGAATTTGCTTATTTTATCTTGTTAATTTTATTATCGAAAACTGACAATAAATTTGTAATACCTGTAGGTTGTTACATGCTGTTCTATCATGAAATAAAAACAACAAGAACAGATCAGCAGCATCTGAATTGTGGAGCACCTGCTGTGCTCACTTTTTCGGAGCGGATAGCAAATATGAGAATCCAAGCAACTAGAACTGGTCTAATTGGGAGATTGGAGGCGGTGACTTCGAACATCTTGGTAGAGGGTTTGTGTGGAAGGGAATTCGGTTGGAATTACGGGCACTGACGAGCTTGAATTTTCTTAACCATTAGTAGAATTAGTAAATTGCCTAATTTAATATCAGAGGGCAAGCTTCCTTGCAAATATAGCGCCTCCTGATCATTACATAGTGAATTAAAGAGGCGCTTTATATTTATATTTTTTTATTATTAGTTTGTTAGGCTACCTGTATTTCTATCTTTTCTCAATGTTGAATACTAGTGAGCTGAAGATCTGTCAACTACTTCTAAGCGAACGTTACTAATAGACACCTGCGTATGGGTAGATTCTACCTTAACGTACCGGATATGGCTCACTTCTGGGTTTCTACTCTTAAATATTGTCCAAGGAATAGTGTAAACACCATCATATCTATCATAATGCAACGGTGTTGAATCTTCTAAATACCATTTTACTCCATCCTGAGAATAGTACAGGGAAACCCACTCAGCATCGTCTCCTCTATTTTCTGTTTTTGCATTGAATACACTCTTAATGCTATACATACTTCGCGGAACTCCAGGATCCCCCAGATCAAAGGTGTAAGACATGCCTCCAGCTTTAGCTTCCCATACTTGGCCAATATGGTAGGTATCTGCCGAAACTGTTTCAGGATAACTAGGAAGAATGGTGACTACAGTAATGAGTGCCATTAATAAAATTGAAAACCATTTATTTCTCATTATATTCATCCTCTCAAGTTGTTCCCGATTATAGATATCTAGTTGTTTTAAAAAAAGTGTCTGTTTATCAACCGGGTTAAATCGTCGTAACTGAACAAATAAGTAGACTTCACTGTCTTAAACGGCAAATCAGTGTCTCGACGGTTACTAATTATGCTATTAAACAGCTATTAAACACTAACTCATTAATTCCTCATTAGAAATCCCACCTTCTGATTTATTATAACTACATTTGTAATTATGAAGAATAAAATGTAAAATTTATATAGGGAAAAATACCTAGTTATTATATTGTTATGTGAATTCAACAGGAAACTTTATTAGCATGTGACACCCTGCAGCAGTCGGAAAATCGGCAGTATGAACATTATTATGAACTGTGAGCTCTCTCTTAAAGATGGTCCAACACGTGGTGTAAGCCGATAGTGGCCTATGGCAAAGTGTGCAGAAGGTGGCACAGGTGCTGATATCAGATACATATGCTAAGTTAGGTAAATACATCGAAACAGTTGGTTGATGGAGAACGATAGGGAATATTAGAAGCTAATGAGGGCATCGTTGCTACTCAGTACACCTTGGTATACAATTGTAAGGAAATTGTTTGATGGGACCGATTTGTATGTGGGACAAGGCATTTGAATCACAAAAAATTACAATTTTGGCGAATACTCACAAACTTCTGCGATTGAAATGCTCTTACAAAAACTTTTACAGTGCATTATGTTAAGAAAGAAGTATATAATGGAACTTCGGCAAATACTAAAAACAAGATGTTTTATATTTGAGGTGGATAACATGAACAGAATTTATCTGGATCATGCCGCATCGACTCCTATGCATCCTGAGGTTGCGCAGACTATGATGGACATCATGACCGGTCAATTCGGCAACGCTTCGAGCGTTCATGCCTTTGGCCGTGATGCCAAGCGCACCGTCAGCGCAGCGCGGGATGCCGTTGCGGCCTCTTTGGGCTGCAAGCCTGAAGAAATTATATTTACGAGCGGAGGGACAGAGAGTGATAATCTGGCCCTGTTTGGGACGGCTACGGCAGATGGTCGTACTTCCGGCCATATTATTACAACCGCGATTGAACATCACGCCGTGCTTCATGCTTGCGATGAGCTGGAAAAAGCGGGATACCAGGTAACCTATATCCCGGTCAATGGTTTTGGGCGTGTGAATCCTGCGGATATTGAGGCAGCTATTCGCCCGGATACTTTTTTGATCAGCATGATGTATGCCAACAATGAGGTGGGCGTCATTCAGCCGGTTCAAGAAGTAGGACAGATTGCGAGAGAGCATGGAATTATATTTCATGTAGACGCAGTTCAAGCCTTCGGGCATATATCCATCGACTGCGGGAATCTCCCGATTGACTTACTTAGTGTGTCTGGCCATAAGATTAACGGTCCGCAAGGGGTGGGTGCATTGTATATCCGTCAGGGTACACGCATTCAGCCGCTAATGCATGGGGGACTTCAGGAGAAGAAGCGTCGTGCCGGAACAGAAAATATCGCCGGCATTGCTGGGCTGGCTAAAGCCGCAACTCTTGCCAATGCTTCTATTGAGGAGCGAGGAGCACACGATATGGCTCTTCGCCAGACACTGCTGAAAGCGTTGGAAGGTTCTCTAGGTAGCCATGAGTTTGTAATTAATGGTGATCCTGAGTATTTTGTTCCTAATGTGCTAAATATTAGCTTTCCGGCCATTGGTACAGAGACCATGCTGATGAATCTCGATATGGAAGGAATCGCAGCTGCCAGCGGATCAGCCTGCACTTCGGGGTCTCTAGAGCTATCGCATGTGTTGCAGGCGATGGATCTTCCTGAAGATGTTTTGAATTCAGCGATTCGGTTTAGCTTCGGTTTGGGTAGTACTACGGAAGAAATGGAATACACGGCCAAGAAAATTGAAACCATATGGAAGCGGCTGCGTACTAGGAACTAGGGATTTCTCCGCATTTTAGTAAGAAGGGAGGGGCGGTTTTCCATTTCATTGCATGAACGAAAAGCAAGGTCTGACAGGCATGTAGGAAAAGGACCGCACCTTCGTTCGGATTGCAGAATGAGGAGGGACCCGATATATGAAGCTTCAAGACATGATCGGACTTGCTGTTTTCGATGTCGAGGACGGGAAGCAGATTGGTAAAATACATGACTTTATGTTGACAGCTGATTGGCGAATTACAGGGATTGAGCTAGAAGGTAAAGGTCTTTTTTCATCTCATGTCAAAATGGTGGCTTGGGATGACATCGTTGCCTATGGTGAGGATGCGATCATGATTCGCAATCAGCAGGCCGTCCGTAAAACAGAGGCCCATGATATACAACATACGTACTTGCTTGGACCTGGTAAACTGAAGGATTTATCCGTGCTAACAGAGGAAGGGCTTATGCTCGGGCACATCTCGGATGTTTATTTTGACCAGGAAATGGGCAATAACATAATAGGCTTGGAAATCAGCGATGGTTTTGTATCGGATATTATAGAAGGGCGGAAATGGCTGCCCTGCACCGAAGATATGTCCATCGGGGAAAATGCTGTTATGGTTCCCCCGTTAAGCGAGCAGCGTCTGGAAAAAGCCATATATTCTGTTAATGGATAGGGTGAGTTTATTGAGATGTCCGAATTGTAATTCCAAAGATATCGGAAAAATTGGCTCCCATCAATTTTATTGCTGGGGATGCTTTATCGAACTTCAAGTGAATGGTGAAAAAATGTCTGTCTACCAAGTGGAAGAGGATGGAACGCTCAGTTCGCTGGACGACTTATTCTTTGGAGATGAGATGGCACAACAGGACTTGCCGCAAATTCACGCTTCTTCCTAAGCTTGATTCGGAAAGTGGACAGGCTGTTTACGAAGAGGTGTGATCTCCCACCTATTGCTTAAAATACAGCTTAGTGGGTTGGATCATGCTTTAATAAAAAATGGAGAGGGTGTCCCGAAAGGCCTTTTGGCCTGGGGGCACCCTCTTTTGTATATCCTATTTTGCGAAGATGGCTAGTTCTACAATTTAAAGCGTTTGACCTCTTCCAATAGAAGATCTGCATGAGAATCAAGTTTGGCAGAAAGGTCGGCAATATTGTTCATAGCATGACCTTGTTCTTGTACTGAGGAAGCTACTTCCTCGGTAGATGCTGCACTTTGCTCAGAGACAGCAACAACGCTAGAGATGACATCTGAAATATGTCCGGCATTCACACGGAGATGATCTGCTGCAGCAGAAACGTCCTCAATTTGGGCAAGCATGTGCTGAGAAGCGCCACGTATGGATTCAAACGCCTGTCTCGTTGCAATGGCAGCATGCTCCTGTTCTACAGTTACAGCAAGAGCCTTCTTCATTTCCTCTGCGCTTTGTACTCCCGCAATTTTAATTTCCTCCAGCTTACTCATGATACTGTCACTGGAGTTGCCCGCTTGTTCGGCCAGCTTTCTGACTTCTCCCGCGACGACGGCAAAACCTCGTCCGTGTTCCCCGGCCCGTGCCGCTTCGATGGATGCATTGAGGGCTAGTAGGTTTGTTTGTGCGGCGATATCGTGGATGGCCCCAGCCAGCCGTCCAATATCCTGGGTTTTCAGCGTGAGTGAATCTACTGCTTCTCCTGCCGCAGTGGTCGTTTGTCTGGACTCGGCTGCCAGTTTCGCTTGACGCTCTGCTGTTTCATACCCAGCCAGCACGGCAGAATCTGTTTCGAATACAGCAGTTTGGGTCCGTTTGACACTTTCGCCAATCTGGTTGATGGAGCCTGTCATGTGTGTCAGCTTCTCAGAACCGGAATATACGGCCTCAGCTTGGTCGCTTGCTCCTTGAGCCAGCTCCTGAACTGCACTGGAAATTTGTGAGGCAATAGTTCCCGTATCTTTGGCGTGTTGATGCATATCATGGGAAGCGGAACTGACATCGCTAGCTGTATCTGATACCTTACGCAACAGGTGAGTGAGATTGTCTGACATGAGGTTAAAATCTGTCCCCAGGCTGGCAATTTCATCTTTACCCTTAATATCCACACGGGCGGTCATATCGCCTTCAGCTATCCGTTTGACATTTGCTTGGAGTCTGCGAATCGGTTTGATAAAGTTGTTAGCCGCCCAGGTCGCCAGCAGCATAGCAACGACTAAAATGATAGCAACAGTAATAATCAACTGATTACGAGTGGAGTAATACTCCTGAAAAGCTATATCTTTGGAAATAGATAGGCCTACAATCCAGCCTGTGCTAGGCATTTTTTTAAAATAAAGCTGACGGTCACTGCCATTGTAGCTATAGTCTGTTTTTCCCGAAGCTGCGCTGAGCAGGGTCGCGGTCGATGATCCTAACTCGGGGGTTTCCTTGAGGTTTTTGCCAGCCAGCTTGTTATCTGGATGCGCGATTACGACTCCCTTTTGGTCAATCAGAAATGCGTAGCCCAATCCGTTCAGGTTTATGCTTTGAATCATTTTTGTCATATCGTTGAGCATAATATCTTCGCTGACTACCCCGGTGATAGAGCCGTTGGCATCCTTGAGCGGTTTAGCGATGGAAATGGTGAAGTCATTACTGCCTGCGTCAGTGTAAGGTGATGAATAATACATTTCTCCCTTGGTTTTGGCATCCTTGTACCACGGGCGAGCGCGAGGATCATAATTTGCTTCAAACCAGCCAGATCCATCCCAGTAAGAACCATCTTCATAGCCTGCATAAATGTTCGAAATATTTTGATCTTTATAGTTTTGGAAAGCTGCTTTCAGAGATGCTATTTTGGCATCTGATGAAATATCACTGGATTCCAGACTCGCAGCTAATGTTTCGATAATTTCAGCTTTGCCGCCTGTCCATCCGTCGAGCTGATTTACGGTTTCGGAAGCTTTGCTGTTCATAAGCTCTTGGATATCATGATTGGCCTGATTTTTAACGCTTGTCATGCTAATGACGGATAAAGGCCCGGCTGCAACGATTACAATGCAAGTGAAAAGAAGAATAAGCTTCATTTTTAAGTTCATGTAACGACCCCCGATGTTTCAGAAATGTGAAAGCTTAGGATAGTGCTTTGTACTTATATCGTCAGATCGAATGACTTTGTTTATTGTTTTCATCCATTTTCATCAATTTTTCACAATGGTTATTTATGGAACACCTTAGACTGGCGGGAAGGATTAAACTAGAGGTACAGGCATATACTTAAAGGAGGCTAGTCCGGTAAGGGGGCACAAAATGGACCAATTAACGAAAAGTAGACTGTTCCGGTACGGCATATGGACGCTGCTGGGACTTGTCATTCTATATTTTATCTGGCTGCTGAGACCTTTGTTTTTGCATTTGTATGAATTTCTGAAAACAATCATTGCTCCGTTTGCGGTAGCGATGATCATCTCCTATGTACTTAATCCTGTAGTCAGTATGCTGGGCGGTCGAAAGGTGCCTCGTAGTGTAGCTGTACTGCTCATTTATGCTGTGTTTTTGGCCAGTCTTATTGTGATCCTGATGAATCTGATTCCAATGTTCATTGAACAACTGGATGAGCTGAATGAGCATCTGCCTGAGCTGACCATGCATGCACAGGGACTAATGACGAATATGGACAGCGGTATTTTACCCCAAGGGGTGCGAACGGGGATGAATCAATGGTTTTTCCAGCTGGAGAATCGGATGGCTACTGGGATTTCTACCTTTATGGACAACATTGGTGGGATGATCAACATGCTGTTCAATGTGTTTATTGTCCCTTTTCTTATTTTTTATATTTTAAAGGATTTTGACGTGTTTGAACGGACGATTGTATCTTATCTCCCGCGTTCTCGTCGTAAGGCGATTGTATCAGTACTTAAGGAAATTGATCAGGCGCTTGGCAACTATGTCAGGGGCCAATTGTTGGTGTGCGTCATTATTGGCGTGATGGCGTATATTGGATATATGCTGATTGGCATGCCTTATGCGCTGTTGCTGGCCGGAGTAGTGGCTCTTTTTAATATTGTTCCATATTTGGGCCCCTTTTTGGGCGCTGCACCGGCGGTAATTATGGCTTCTACGGTTTCCTTAAAAATGGTACTTTTAGTCGTAGTCGTTAATGCCTGTATTCAAGTGTTGGAAAGTAATGTAATCTCTCCTCAGGTGGTGGGACGAACGCTGCATCTGCATCCGCTAGCCATTATTTTCGCTTTGCTAGTTGGTGGGGAAATTGCGGGAATTGCTGGCTTGATCTTGGCAGTTCCTGTGATGGCGGTTTTGAAGGTAGGGCTTCAGCATTTTTTTGCATATTACGTGAAGCGAAAAACGATCTGATTTCGTCTATATCCCGGATGCATGCTGTCTGAAATCGCGTTGACACGGCTAAATGACACGGATATACTGAATTGAGTATGTTTAAATGTGTTTATCCAGTAGGGAAAGCTCATTTCGGAGTGCGGGCTGAACCCGCCGGGATGCTCCCGTTACCAGTGAAAACAAGGCGATCGATCGTCCGTTAAGCAGATGTTGGTGTGCGCTTGCACATGTAGCATTTCGTACAGAAGGGACGGCGATAACCAGGGTGGTACCGCGATACAATCGTCCCTGATCCGTTCAGGGGCGTTTTTCTATTTTTTATGGCCTGTGCCAGAAACCAGTGACACCATAATTAGGAGGCTACTTATATGAAAGCTAGTGAAATCCGCTCCAAATGGCTGGAGTTTTTTGAAAGCAAAGGACATGTGATTGAACCAAGCGCACCGCTTGTTCCGCATAAAGATCCTTCCCTGCTGTGGATTAATGCGGGTATGGCGCCGCTTAAGCCTTATTTTGACGGACGTGTAAAACCAGAAAATCCACGTATCGCTAATTCGCAAAAATGTATTCGGACGAACGATATTGAAAATGTCGGTAAAACCCGCCGTCATCACACGTTTTTCGAAATGCTCGGCAACTTTTCCATTGGCGACTATTTTAAGGAAGAAGTCATCACATGGGCATGGGAGTTTCTGACAGACCCGAAATGGATCGGCTTTGATCCAGAGCGTCTGGCTGTAACGGTATATCCTGAGGATGAGGAAGCGTACAAGCTGTGGAACGAAAAAGTTGGACTTCCGGCTGAACGTATCATCAAACTGGAAGATAACTTCTGGGATATCGGTGAAGGACCTTGCGGACCTTGTACGGAAATTTTTTATGATCGTGGCGAAGCCTACGGCAGCGACATGACGGACCCTGAAATGTATCCGGGCGGAGAAAATGAGCGTTATCTGGAAGTGTGGAACCTGGTATTCTCGCAATTCAACCATAACAAAGATGGTAGCTACACGCCGCTTCCTAATAAAAATATTGATACAGGGGCTGGCTTGGAACGTTTTGCATCCATTTTACAAAATGTGGATTCCAACTTTGATACGGATATTTTCCAGCCACTAATCCAGAAAACGGCTGCGATGGCAGGCGTTAAATATAACGAGAATGTGGACAGTGATGTGGCTCTCAAGGTCATTGCTGACCATGTTCGTACTGTTGCTTTCGCGATTGGTGACGGTGTACTTCCTTCCAATGAAGGACGGGGTTACGTCATTCGCCGTTTGCTGCGCCGGGCTGTTCGTTATGGAAAAATGCTGGGCATGAACCGTCCATTTATGTTTGAACTGGTGGAAACCGTTGGGGATATCATGGGCGTATACTACCCTGAGGTCGTAGACAAGCGTGATTTCATCATCAAGGTGATTAAAACAGAAGAAGAGCGTTTCCATGAAACATTGACTGACGGATTAGCTATTTTGGCTGATATCAGTGCTCAGGCAAAGGCCGAAGGCCGCAACGTCATTAGCGGAGCAGATGCTTTCAAGCTGTATGATACGTACGGGTTCCCATTCGACCTCACAGAGGATTATGCGGACGAGCAGGGCTTGAAAGTAGACCGTGAAGGCTTTGATGAAGCGATGCAGGAACAGCGTCAACGTGCGCGCGATGCTCATCAAGATAATGCCAGCATGAAGATTCAGGGCGGAGCTTTGTCTGATCTGGCGGTTAAAAGTGATTTTGTTGGATATAATGACCTCGTAACTGAGTCCAAAATTGTGGCAATTGTATATGATGATATGCTGGTGGAGAGTGTTAGTGAAGGACAGTCCTGTCAGGTCGTGCTGGATGTGACTCCTTTCTATGCCGAAAGCGGCGGGCAAGTGAGTGACCATGGTTTACTGCGTGGCGGAACGGTAACCGCAAAGGTTGAAGGGCTGTTCAAGGCGCCGCAAGGTCAGCATGTGCATCAAGTCGTTGTAGAGGCTGGTGAGCTGAACGTAGGCGATACGGTAAAAGCTGAAGTAGATCAAGCTTCACGTGGAGAAATTGAGAAAAACCATACAGCTACGCATTTGCTTCACAAGGCGCTTAAAGAAGTGCTGGGTGACCATGTCAATCAGGCGGGTTCCTTGGTAGAACCTGGGCGTCTGCGTTTTGACTTCTCCCATTTTGGTAGCATTACCCCAGAAGAGCTGGCGGATATTGAACTGCGGGTTAACCGTGCCATCTGGAGCCAACTGAATGTGACGATTGAACTGAAACCGATTGACGAAGCCAAAGCTCTTGGAGCGATGGCACTGTTTGGTGAGAAATATGGTGATATCGTACGGGTCGTTAAGGTTGGCGATTACAGCATCGAACTGTGCGGAGGATGTCATGTCAGCAATACTTCGCAAATTGGTTTGTTCAAGCTTGTCAGCGAGAGCGGCATCGGGTCAGGTGTACGTCGTATTGAAGCAGTGACCGGACGTTTTGGTTTTGAGTATATGGAAGGTCAATTAGAGCTGTTGAAGGTGTCGGCTGGGCTTGTTAAATCCAAGCTGTCCGAGGTGCCAAAACGCATCGAATCTTTGCAGCAACAAATTAAAGACCTCAGTCGTGAAAATGAATCACTGCAAAGCAAGCTGAGCGCTATTGAGGCGGGTCAGCTGACTGATCAAGTCGTGCAAGCTGGCGGAGTGCAGTTGTTGGCTGCACGCGTGCAGGCCTCCAGCATGGATGCGCTGCGTGCGATTGCTGATGAGCTGAAAAGTAAGCTCCCTGCAGCTGTGCTGGCGCTAGGCGCTGCAATGGACGACAAAGTTAATTTTGTCGTTGTTGTCCCAGCTGAGCATACCAAGACAGGACTTCATGCAGGTAAGCTCGTGAAAGAAATAGCGGCCGTATGCGGCGGCGGTGGCGGCGGACGGCCTGACATGGCGCAAGCCGGGGGTAAGGATGCCAGCAAGCTGGACGAAGCACTTCAACGTGCGCATGAATTGGTGTCAGCAGCCTCACAAGGATAAAGTTCGATAATTTTTGCGGATTTTTGGAAAAAAACGGACTTAGACATTTCCTTGAAGGGCTTTGCTTATGGTATGATATAAAAGAATAAGCTGGCATAAACATGTACACATGTTTTGTGGAAGCGAGGTGTCAACAATGGATTCCATGGACAAAACGGTCAAATTTAATGTCAAGGCGGATGAGAAGGAAGCTTCTGCTCAGGAGATTTTGTTGACCGTATATGATGCGTTGGTAGAAAAAGAATACAATCCGATCAATCAAATCGTCGGGTATTTGCTATCCGGTGATCCGGCTTATGTGCCGCGGCATAATAATGCTAGAAGCCTGGTGCGTAAAAAAGAACGCGATGAATTGATTGAAGAGCTGGTTCGTTTCTATCTCGCTAAGCATCGTTAGGAGACAGGCATGAAAGTAATGGGATTGGATTACGGGGATCGCCGAATTGGGGTCGCCGTAAGTGATGCCTTCGGCTGGACCGCCCAAGGATTGGAAGTCATAGAACGACGCGGTGACGACAGCGAGTTCGGTAAAATTGCAAATTTGGTTCGTGAACATGAAATTGGTGAGGTTGTTGTAGGCTTGCCGAAAAATATGAACGGAACCGTGGGTCCACGCGGTGAGATTTGCATTGAGTTTGCGAACCGGCTCAAGGAGTTACTGGGTTTACCCGTTCACCTTTGGGATGAACGGCTGACGACGCGTTCGGCAGAGCGTGCGCTTCTGGAGGCCGACGTCAGCCGCAAAAAACGCAAGCAGGTGGTAGATAAACTAGCCGCAAGCCTGATCTTGCAAAATTATTTGGACGCACACAGTACAAGGTGAGGGGGATTTCGTAATGGCTGAAAATCAATTGGGTATGGAAGAAGAGCCGGAAATTATTTATATTGCCGATGACGAGGGCAACGAGGAAGAGTTCGAGGTCATTATGAAGTTTGAGGTAGATGGTTCCGAAGCAAAGTACATGATGGTTGCGCCAGTGGACCCTGAAGCTGATGAGTCCGATGTGTACGCCTTCCGCTACGAAGAAGAAGGCGATGATATTAAATTGTTTGTGATCCAAGACGATGCCGAATGGGAAATCGTCGAAGAGACCTTTAATACATTTGTAGAGGAAGAAGAAGAGGAAGACGGGAAATGACGAGCTATTCACGTGAAGACCTGAGCTGGACCTCTGATTTGAAGGAAGCATTTGACGGCGATGTAGAGTTGCAGGATGAACAGGGTCATGCAATACGCATGGAGTTGGAAGCAGAGTTCAAGGTAGGCGAGCAACGGTACGCCGTATTGCGTAGACCTGGTGCTGCTGCTGGCGAACATGAATTATATCATGTAAGCTCATCCACAGACGGCGAAATCTCCATCACCACCATTGAAGATGATGATGAGTGGGAAGATATTTCTGAGCTGTACGACGAATGTACGTTGCCGGAAGAGCTGTAAGTCTGGATAACGAGCAGATCAAACCTGAAAGGGCGGACCAGTCCGCCCTTTTTGGCTGTGAAGGAGTTGGGTGGATGTGAAGCGAAGGACAAGGATGCTTACGTTGCTTCTCGTGCTTGTTTGTATAGCAGGAGGTGCAATCCTCTATATATGGAATGCCATGCAGCCTGTTCAGCCGAAAACACAACCCGTTGCTTTTACGGTGGTAAGGGGTACGGGAACATCGGCTATTGCAGATACGCTGGAGCAAAAGGGACTTATACGTAATGCGCTCGTGTTTAAGGCTTATGTAAAATTCAAACAGCAAGGAAACGCATTTCAGGCTGGAAAATATGAAGCGCAGCCTGGCGCAACCTTTGATCAGCTGATTGCCAAGCTATCGGCTGGGGACGTAGTCAAAGAGGAAATGATCCGTTTTACAATCCCGGAGGGTTTTACGATTAGACAGATGGCTGAGAAGCTGCAAAAGGAAGGACTGGCAGACCGGCAGCAATTTTTGCAGCTAGCCAACGATCCGTCCGCTTTTGACGTCCCGCTGGTACGGGACATACCAAAGCAGGCGGGGCTTCGCTATGCGCTGGAAGGCTATCTTTTCCCGGAAACTTATGAACTGAAAAAGGGAAGCACAACCAAGGATATCATTCAGACGATGCTGGAGCAGACGCAAAAACGTCTGGATACCATTTCTGACCTGGATGCCGGGCTTCAGCAACGCAGTGAAACACTGCATCAGCTGCTGACAGTTGCCTCTCTGGTAGAGCGTGAGGTGGTTGTAGACGATGAGCGGCCTATCGTAGCTGGCGTTATTTATAACCGTCTTCAACAGGATAAAAAGCTGGAAATTGATGCTACAGTTCAATATATGCTGGACAAGCAAAAGGAACGACTGTATTACAAGGATTTGGCTGTAGAAAGTCCTTATAATACGTATATACACCAAGGACTTCCACCAGGACCGATTGCAAGTCCCAGTCTGAAATCAGTAGTGGCGGCTCTACAGCCGAAATCTACAGATTATTTATTTTATGTGACCAAAAAAGATGGAACACATAAACATTTGTTTGCCAAAACGTATAAAGATCATTTGCATAACATTCAGGTAAGTAACCGTAAGACAAATTAGGAGGTGAGCCTATGGCTTACAAACCCGAACTGCTGGCAACTGCCAGCTCTCCGGAGGATGCCCGTCATATGCTGGAGGCTGGAGCTACTGCATTGCTCATTGGAGATGACCGCTTTGGCATGCGACTGCCAGGACATTTTACACCGGACCAAATCCGTGAGGTTGTGGAAGAGGCACGGAAGCATGCGGCGCAGGTATATATATCTATGACGAATTTGATGACGAATGAGCTATTGCCACTTCTTCCCGAATATGTGCAGACACTAGCTGGATGCGGCGTAGACGCCATTGAGTTTAATGATCCAGCAGTGCTTATGGCTGTGAAGGAGTATGCACCTCATCTGAAACTCTTCTGGAACGGAGAGATGATTTCTACCAACTTCGCAACCGCCAACTACTGGGGGGAAAAAGGGGCGTCACGTGTCATCTTGGCTCGTGAGCTCAGTATGGATGAAATTACGGAAATGATTCCAAAGTTGAATATAGAAGCACAGGCTCAGGTACATGGAATGACCAATATTTATCACTCCAAGCGTAAGCTTGTTCAAAGCTATATGCTGCACCAAGGTCGCACGGTAGAAGGCGATCTCGGCAGAGGGCGTGGCTTGTTTCTGATTGAATCAGAGCGGAAGGAAGAGAAGTTCCCCATTTACGAAGATATCAACGGGACACATATTATGAGTTCGGATGATTTTTGTATCATAGAGGACCTGCATATTCTGATGGAGGCGGGTGTGCACAGCTTTAAGATCGAGGGCTTGTTGAAACCCACCGCTTACAATGAGGCAGTTGTCCGTGCTTATCGCAAAGCAATAGATAGTTATACAGCCGACCCGGATGCTTATGTTTATGATGAAAGCTGGCTGGATGAGGTTCGCCGTCTTCAAGACCCTGAACGGGAACTCTCCTTCGGATTTTTCTACAAAGAGCAGGTTTATTAATTACAAAATGAATTTACAGAGGGGGGAACGTCATGGGAACGATCACCAAAACGAGAAAATATACAGGTAAACGGAATCGTCTGGATAAGCCAGAGCTGTTGGCTCCTGCCGGAAATCTAGAAAAGCTGAAGTTTGCCGTTCACTATGGTGCAGATGCTGTATATATTGGTGGACAAAAATACGGTCTGCGTTCTAACGCCGATAATTTCAGTTTTGAAGAAATGCGTGAAGGTGTAGAATTCGCCAACAAGTACGGTGCTAAGGTGCTTGTAGCGACTAATATCTATGCTCACAATGAAGATATTGCTGGAATTGAGGAATACTTGCGCAATCTGTATGAAGTAGGAATTCATGCCGTTATCGTCGCTGATCCGGCCATTGTATCCGTGGCATTGCGAGCAGTTCCTGGATTGGAAGTGCATTTGAGCACACAGCAGTCCACGCTGAATTGGCAAGCGGTAAAGTTCTGGAAAGACGAGGGGCTGCCGCGCGTGGTACTTGGACGTGAAACCAGCTTGGAGGAAATCGAAGAAATTAAAAAGCATGTGGATATCGAAATCGAAGCTTTTGTCCATGGTGCGATGTGCTCTTCATTTTCCGGGCGCTGCGTGTTATCTAATCACTTTACAGACCGCGATTCTAATCGTGGAGGATGTTGTCAGTCTTGCCGCTGGAAATATGATTTGTTTGAGGATGCCCGTCCAGGTGAGGTTTGGATATCTGAGGAAGAGGCACAGGACAACAATGTACTAAAACAGTTCCAGCTTGGCGTTAACCAGCTTCCATTGTTTGAAGAGAGCGATAATGCTTTTTCTATGGGTTCCAAGGATCTGTGTATGATTGAAAATATTCCTGATCTGATTGATGTGGGTGTAGACAGCTTTAAAGTGGAGGGACGTATGAAGTCCATCCACTATGTGGCTACGGTCGTGAATGTCTACCGTCAAGCGATTGATTCCTATATGGCTGATCCGGAAAATTATGTACTCAAACCAGAATGGATTGAAGAAATTAACAAGGCAGCCAATCGTCCGTTAAATACAGGATTCTTCTATGATACACCGGATCATGAGGATCATATTTATGAGCCGGAAGAAAAAGCAGTCCCTTATGATTTTGCCGGACTGGTCATGGATTACGATGCCGCAAGTGGCATCGCAACGATTCAACAACGTAACCATTTTAAACCAGGGCATGAAATTGAATTTTTCGGGCCGAACGGAACGTTTTTCAAACAAACGGTCGGAACGATCTGGGATGAGGAAGGCAACGAATTAGATGCTGCACGTCATCCGCTTCAACGAATCAAAATGAAGGTAGATCAGCCTGTATCGTATTTTGATATGATGCGTAAAAAGAAGTAAATAAGCCTTAAGTCACAGGTGAAAAGATTCAAAAGCCTCTCCTATCGGTTGGAGAGGCTTTTTTTTGAATAGTTTTCTAGGAAAAAAGTTTCACAAAATTTAGTTGGTACTCAAAGGAAAGCTACATTCCTTGTCGAATAGTTCCGATAGAGATTATATAGATAATAGATACATAAAGGATGACGTGGAACAAGAAACTAATTATATAGTGGTAGGTGAGAGGAATGGGTTTTCGGAAAAAAGAGAGAAATGTAGCAAAAAGGCAACCTAAGAAAACGGATCCAATGAAAGGCTTGAAAGGAAGTAAAGTAACAACGGATAAAGGGGAGGAGACGGTTGTGATGTTTTCGAAAGATACTCCCTGGGTAGCTAAGGCCTTACGTAAATGCACATACAATTTAAAGCGTTTACTTAAGCCTGAAAGATACAGTAAGGATTTTATGCATTTGGTCAAAAACTATAATCCGATCCGTTCGGTTGGAATGAAGTTGTTTCTGATCTTTTTTGCAGCCATTATGTTATTCGTGGTCAGCCTGGGGATGCTCTCGTACTACAAAGCTAAAAGTACGATTGAACAAAATGCAGCTACAGCGTATCAGCAAACAGTTCAGCAAACTTCGGAAAAGCTTGATATTATTTTAGAGCGCTTTCAAGACACATCGACACAGGTATTTTTCGATACTGAATTAAGTGATCAGTTGCAAAAGGCTGTAAAGCAAGATAAAAATCCCTTTGCATCTTTTGTTGCTATGGGCGAAGTAAACAAGAAATTAACGAATATTGCTTTTACAAATAAAGCGATTGATTCATTGTACCTGTACCCGGAAGAAACCAGTTTAGCTGCAATGGGTACCGGAACACAAAAGGATGTACGGCAGGAAGCATGGTTCAAGGATATTTTGAAAAACAAGGGAATGGTTTGGCTACCTACGCAGGTGAATGACAATGGCAGCAAGACCTTTCGTCTGGCACGCTCCATGAACAGCATGTCCGGGTTGGGAGGGACTTATGTTCTGGTTATGGATTTAAAAGCCAGTGCGGTGGAGGACGAGTTGAAAGGTGTTAATTTGGGCTCAGGCAGTATGATTAGCCTTGTGACAGATAAGGGTGAGTTTGTAGGCTCTAACAATGAGAGTTTGGCAGGAGGAAAGACAAAGCTGGATTACGTTTCCAAGCTTGAAGGGATCGAAGGGAACCAAATTATGGAGCAGGTAGCAGACGGAAAAGAGCAAAGTGTGCTTGCGGTTCATAATACACTGGGAACTTCCAAATGGATTCTCGTGGGTGTAGTGCCTGTATCTGAACTGGTGAGAGACGCCAGGGGAATACTTACCACAACCTGGATATTTGCTGCGGTAGCGGCACTCATTGCATTGTTCATTGGTCTGTGGATGGTACGTCTTGTGGCTCGTCCATTGACACACCTGAAGGATTTAATGATTGAAGGCGCCAAAGGCAACTTGCAAATCCGAACGAAGTATAAGGCACAGGATGAGATTGGACAGTTGTCTGAAAGTTTTGATACGATGATGGAACAAATTACACTGCTGGTAGAACAGACGAATGCATCAGCACAGGAGGTACTGAATACAGCGACGGAACTGAGTGATGCCTCGAAGAAGACAGCCGTTTCAGCCAAAGAAATTGCAGCCGCAACGGAAGAGATTGCTCATGGTGCCACTAGTTTGGCAACAGAGGCGGAACGTGGCAGCGGGTTAACCGGGAATATATCCCAGCAAATGGATACGGTTATGACTTCTAATCATGAAATGAGTCTGGTCGCACAAGAAGTTGAACAGTCCAGTGAAAAAGGGACAGTTCAGCTGAAAAATTTATTAAGCAAAACTAAGGTTACGGAAGAAACTACGCATGCTTTGGTAGGCAAAGTAGATGAACTGAAGCAGACAACTTCCGATGTCTTTAAAGTGCTGGACGTATTACAGGATATTGCTAAACAAACGAACATTCTATCACTGAATGCGACGATTGAAGCGGCACGAGCTGGGACAGCCGGGCGTGGTTTTATGGTGGTAGCCAATGAGGTTCGTCAGTTGGCAGAGCAATCACGTCAAGCCATTCGTACGGCTACAGGTATTACAAATAATATCGTCAATGAGATGAATGAAACGGTACAGGCGTTATCTGAAGTGTACCCGCTGTTCCGGGAGCAGATGGGAGCTGTACAAGAAACGACGGACATTTTCCAATCGGTGCAGCAGCAAATGGGAGAGTTCACGCTTCGGTTGGGAACAGTCACCGCATCCATTCATCATCTGAGTGAATCGCAGACTACTTTGTCCGAGGCAATGACCAATGTAAGTGCGGTAGCCGAGCAATCCTCGGCTACTTCGCAGGAAGTCGCTTCTCTCAGTAATGAGCAGGCCAATATCGGTAATCAGCTGGTAGGCTTGTCTGATAAGCTGGAAGGAGTATCGGTGAATTTGAAAGAACAGCTTTCGAGGTTTACAGTGTAGGTGTTCTGAAATCAGGGGTATCAGGAGCGCAAATTATGAATACAAACACAAAGTTGGCTTGGGCGGTTCTAGCCATTACTATTTTTATAACGGTCTATTATTCGTTAGATGAAATTTTAGGTTGGAGCCCATATTCCTCACTAGATATCCCATAAATTCGGTAACCCATTCGACATCCATGTTGAGTGGGTTTTCTTTTTCCATCACCGGACATACTATTGGAAAAATGATGAAAGGAGGATGAATGTGTCTAGGCGTCATAACAGTTTCAATCGTCAACGTCGAATTGCATATATAGCCCTGGGGATCATGGTATTACTACTGATTTTATGTTTCCGACTGGCTTGGATTCAGGGGACAGCGGGTATTCATTTGTCACTTTATGGGGGGCATTCGCTTAAAGAAATGTCAGTACGTCAGCGACAGGAAGGAATCGCTATTGATACTGGGCGGGGACAGTTTACAGACCGACACGGGCAGCCCTTGACTGGAGGAGTCGTATGGACGCCAGTGCTTTTTCCCGATGTAGATGGCCAAGCTGCTTTGCATGGACAAGAACTGGCCAAGCTACTGCATACGAGTAAAGGGCAACTGTTGACGCGATGGAGGGAACTGCAATCTCCACTCATATGGCGGGATGGACGCGGAGAGCCTGTACAAATCCATCCGAATGAAGCGGGCAGACTGTTGAAGTTAGCCCCTTCGCTCATAGAGCTTGTACCGTATGCGCAGCGTTATAGGGATATGTCCAATGGCAGACAATGGCTTGGTTTTCTGTATGAACGTGGTGAACGAGCAAGTGAACTGCCGATGGGGGCAGCTGGCCTGGAAAGAACGCTCGAGCCACTGCTAAGCGGCGTTGGTGAGACGTTCGTCTCTCGGTCTGTAGATGCGCAACGTCGTCCATTGACTCATGTCCCGCTTCGTGTCAGTGCTCCATCCAATAGTCACTATCCATTACAGGTGCAGACTACAATTGATCTCCCGTTGCAGGAACAGATTGAGAAGCTGACAGAATCTAATCATTTGGCAGAAGGTGCAGTGGTTGTGCTTGACGCAGGCAACGCGGATGTTATGGCGATGGTGTCTCGGCCTTTTTATAATCCCATTCATATTGATCCGCAGCAAAAAACAGACTGGTCTAATCGTGCCCTCAAAGCGGTAACGCCTGGTTCTATTTTTAAGTTGGTTACGGCTGCGGCTGCACTTGAATCAGGTGTGGTTCAACCGCAGGAGCAATTTCATTGTCATGGAGCCTATGGCAAGTACGGATTGTCTTGCTGGAAAGAAAAAGGACACGGAACCCTGAACCTGGAGGAAGGGCTTGCCGTATCCTGTAATAGTGTGTTCGCTCATCTCGGCGAACGGCTTAACGCTGAGCAAATTCAGGCCGCAGCCTCTGCACTGGGATTGAGTCGAACCGTGGGCTGGCAGGAACGGAATCTTGCAGGTCTACCTCAATTCAGACCGCTGGATCACGAAGAAAAGGGAGCCGTATTCGGCTCCCATACGAATGCATCTGATCCAGGCGTACGTGTGCAGACAGCTATCGGCCAGCGTGATGTGCTGGTGACGCCTCTCCAAGCAGCCAACCTCATCGTCACCTTGCTGCACGATGGTCAAGTACATGCACCGCGTATCGTAAAACGCATCAGCTACGCAGACGGAAGCACCTTGCTGGAGCTACCTGCTCACGCTGCTCCTTTACCCCAAGGCAGCCGCTCGATTCGCACATCCACGGCTCATACGCTGCGTGAAGCAATGGAACAGGTTGTGGCACACGGTACAGGTGCCTCCTTGCGCAATAAAGCCTGGAAGCTGGCCGGTAAATCGGGTACGGCCCAAGCTTTAAAAAACGGTCACCCAATAAATCACCAGTGGTTTATTGGTTACGGTCCGATAGAGCGGCCACGTTATGCGGTTGCCGTCCTAGTGCAAAATGCTTCAGCGCATGCTGCAAATCAGGCCACAGTACTGTTCGGTCAAGTCATGGATCTGCTAGCTCAATCCTCCTGAGTTCCGCGAGTAGCTTCACGCTCTTCCTCCTGAATTTTGACGATAAACGGAGGCTCGTCAAACTCCTCAGTCGGAAACCGAATCCATTGCTGCAAATAACCTTGCTGCCACAATTCCTTGAGCAAAATGATCAGAATGGGGGATAGGATTAATCCAGCCAATCCGAAGATGGATAACGATATAATGGCAAAGGAAAGCATTAGATAGGCAGATGAAACGCCGATAGAATTACCAGTAATTTTGGGCTCTGCCAACTGGCGCACAATCACGGTGACAGCCATGACAATAAGTAAGCCTACAGCCAAGCCGGTATTGCCCGTGATGAACAAATACACTGCCCATGGAATAAAGATAACAGGCACACCCAACAATGGCAGAATATCAAACAAAGCTGCTACGAGCGCCAACGATAGGGCATTATCCACTTGTAAAATGAGTAAACCTATAAACACAAGCACGAAGGTAATTCCTACCAGTAGAGCTTGAGCCTTGAGAAAGGCAGAAATGGCTTTAAGTACATGATTTTTTAGAAAAAGATATGCTGTTTTTAGTGTCTTCGGTGTTTTACTGCGGGCAATTTCTTTCCAGAGATTAATTTCCATACTCAAAAAGAAGGCTAAAATGATGGCAACCGCAAAGTTGCCCATAAAAACGGTAAAAGAGCTGAGAAATTGAATGAAAAAGGATAATCCCAGCTGTGCCCATTTCGTAGCAATGGTGGTAGCAGTCGCAAAATAATCATTTACACGTTCGGTAACACCCGGAGGCAAGGCAGCAATTTTATCTTGAGATAGATGAAGAATCCGCGTGAATTCCGTTTGGATAATCTGGGTATAATGTGGGAGGTTTTGCGCGACTTTTGTAAATTGAGTAACCAGGATCAGGCCCAATCCGAAAAAAATAGCCAGTAATAAGATGATAAACAGCAATACGGAGAGTGCGGAGGCAAAGGGTTTTTTCATGCCTTTGCGATGAAAATAACGGGCAGCAGGTTCAATGCACCAAAACACAACGAATGAAAGGAACACAGGTGCTGCTAGCTGATACAGCTTGCTGGATACGAACATAATTAAATACACGGTTAATACGATCAGACCGATATCAAAAACAGTACGCCAATATTTTTTGTACAATGGAAGCATATGTATACAACGACTCCTTTAAGATTTTTATTTATTGTACACTAAATTGAATCTCAATGCTGACCATAAGCAAGGGCGAAATCTCGGCATGCTTACGTCATTGTGATAACATATAAGTAAGTGAGTTTTACTCAGGAGGCCTGCTTGGAAGTTCAGAATAGAAAAGTGGGGATAAAACGTGCAGACTTTGCTGTTATGGATGTTTTACATTTCAACTTTTTATGCTTTTATTCCGGCGCTGGTTAGTCGTATATTTGGTTTCCGGGTGTTTAGGCGTGGCAAAAGTGACCAAGAATATGCGCTAACCTTTGATGATGGTCCTGATCCAGTCTATACACCACAGTTGCTCGATTTACTCAAGCGTTTTGATGCCAAGGCTACTTTTTTTGTTGTAGGTATGAATGCCGAAAAACACCCTGAGCTTCTGAAGCGCATACATGATGAAGGTCATCTGATTGGTATCCACAATTATGTGCACAAATCGAATTGGCTCATGCGGCCTGTTACGGTTAGAAGACAAATTACCCAGACAGAGTCAGTCATTCGTCGAGTAACTGGCGAAGGAACGACCTTTTATCGTCCACCTTGGGGGATTGTGAACTTTTTTGATATTTCCAAAAACAATGGTCGTCGAATCGTATTATGGTCCTCCATGTTTGGTGACTGGAAGGCCAGCATTGGAGCGAAACAACTAGCGGAAAGAATGCTCAAAAAGCTGAGGGGTGGCGAGGTGATGCTGCTCCATGACTGTGGTACGACATTGGGAGCTGACGCAGAAGCGCCACAAAATATGCTCATTGCACTAGAGAAGCTATTGAGGGTCGCCCAGAAACAGCAATTACGCAGCGTCCGCGTGGATACATTGTTTTGCCGTCAGTCTGGCAATCAATCCACTGTTTCTAGCTTGTCCAGTACAGATTGGATTAAAAGAACGATGGTATTCGGATGGCTACAATACGAGCGACTTTTTCATGCCTTGTTCCGTCTTCGTCCTGTCAGCAAGGATAATACGATCTTTTATTATCGTCGCCGTATCTATCATGGACCAAATATAAACATGGAGAACGGTAGGTGGCTGGAAAAGGGGGACCCCATAATTGAGCTTCATTTTGACAATAAAATGTTGTTTCAATTAGGAGCGACGGCAAAGTCCTTGGTCCATCTAGCGATTCAATTGATTCGGGTTGTGAAAAGACAACTGCCTGATCTTACCCAACGGGTTGTACATGATTCTGGTATGAAGGGTGTAAAGGCGATCTATGCAGTAAGTATGATTCATCGAGGGCCTGAAAAATTAGGCTTTCAAATTCAGGAGCTTCCCCAAGGACTGTTTAAGTATGTGGCTACTGTATATTTAAAGCTGTTATTTCGTGTCATCCATCCTTCGGGTTCAGAACAATTGAGTGAAAAAAAAGAGGTCATGGTACCGAAACTAATCGTGATGCCCATTGATACCTTGTTTGAACGTTTTCAACCGGGGGATTCGCACCGGGCAGACCAGGCTTTTGATCCAACTGATCAAAGGGATGTGGTTCATACACTCAACAGTGAAATGACCGAAGAAGGGGAGCCTATGCATACTTCGATCAGGGCTTCACAAACAGCGGATACAGGATCAAGCAGTTGACCTAATAAAAAAAGCCTCTCGATCCTTTGTAGGAGTCGAGAGGCTTTTTAGTGGTTCATACAATAATCTATCTTGGCAAAGCACTTAGATTTTCATAATTCCGCCGTTACTTGCGTTCGTCACCAGCTTGGAATAACGCGCCAGGTAGCCTGTCTTCACTTTCGGCTCGAAGCCTTTCCAGTTGGCACGACGACGGTCGAATTCTTCGTCCGTAATGTGAAGCTCAATCTTACGATTGTTCAGGTCCAGCTCAATGATATCGCCGTCCTCAACAAAAGCGATAGGTCCGCCTTCTGCTGCTTCAGGGGAAATATGACCGATGGAGATACCACGGGAAGCACCTGAGAATCGTCCGTCTGTAATCAGACCAACCTTGGCACCAAGCCCCATGCCCACGATTTGTGAAGTTGGAGCGAGCATTTCAGGCATACCAGGTCCGCCCTTAGGACCTTCATAACGAATAACAACAACATGTCCTTCGGCGATTTTACCGTTAGCAATGCCAGCCAGCGCATCTTCTTGTGAATCAAAGCAGATGGCAGGACCTTTGTGATAACCGCCAACAGAAGGATCAACCGCACCGACTTTAATAATGGAACCTTGTGGTGCCAAATTGCCGAATAATACAGCTAGACCGCCGCGCTCGGAATAAGGGTTGTCCAATTTGTGGATGACGTTAGTGTCCAGAATTTCCTGACCCTCTACATTTTCACGAATGGTTTTTCCGGTTACAGTAATACAGTCACCATGCAATGCGCCTGGTTTCTTCAATAGTTCATTCAGTACTGCGCTTACGCCGCCTGCATTATGAACATCCTCAATGTGATAGTCGGAGGCAGGTGCCAATTTGGACAAATGAGGTACACGGTTTGCGACTTCATTGATGCGTTCAATAGGGTAGTCAACTTCAGCTTCATGGGCAAGTGCCAATGTATGCAATACTGTATTCGTAGAACCGCCCATTGCCATATCCAGTGCAAATGCATTATCAATAGCTTCTTTAGTCACGATATCACGTGGTTTCAGATCGAGCTTAATCAATTCCATCAATTGGCGTGCAGATTGTTTAACGAATTCTTTGCGCTCTTCTGCTACGGCGAGGATGGTGCCGTTACCTGGCATAGCCAGTCCCATCGCTTCTGCGAGACAGTTCATGGAATTCGCTGTGAACATTCCTGAACAGGAACCGCATGTTGGACAGCCGTATTGTTCTAGCTCAAGCAAGCTTTGATCATCGATTTTGCCCGCTTGGAATGCACCTACGCCTTCAAAGACGGAAGTCAGGGAAATAGAGCGTCCGTTCTTGTCTTTACCAGCTTTCATAGGACCGCCGCTGACGAAAATAGTCGGAATGTTAACACGCAATGCCCCCATCATCATACCAGGGGTAATTTTATCGCAGTTAGGAATACATACCATGCCATCAAACCAGTGAGCGGAAACGACAGTTTCCAGAGAATCTGCGATAATTTCGCGACTTGGCAAAGAATAACGCATACCGATGTGTCCCATGGCAATGCCATCATCTACACCAATAGTGTTAAATTCGAAAGGTACACCGCCTGCTTCACGAATGGCCTGCTTGACAATTTTGCCAAATTCCTGCAAATGGACGTGGCCCGGTACGATGTCAATATACGAGTTGCATACCGCAATAAACGGTTTGTCAAAATCTTCTTCCTTGACACCCGCTGCGCGCAGCAAGCTGCGGTGAGGAGCGCGGTCAAAGCCTTTTTTAATCATATCGGAACGCATTTTCGTCTTAGCTGTCATGATGCTGGTTTCCCCCCAAAGTATAAAAATAGTATGGCGTTCAATGAACGCCGTAATAGCGCAGATGTTTTCTAAAGAGTCTATCATAGTTGTGCGCATTTTTCTACATATATGAGGATTTTGAAAAAGTATAGAAGTGTTCTGTAAGCAACAATATATAGATATGAACAGTTTTATTTATCTATATATTGCATCTCCGAGGATTTGATTGGATGCTTCGAAACTCTGATATTCTGATATGTTAGCTTATCGGATAAATAGGAAAAGCCCATGCCGCAATAAAGCGGATGGGCCTCAGGCTTGTTTTTATGTTAAAGGAGGGGGTATATGAAACTATATTTTAATTTCTGCCACCTTTACGACCGATGTCTCTGTAGAAATTTTTGTCATGCGACTCAGCTGTAGCATCGCCGCCCTTTTTGCCGATTTCCTGATAAAATTCCTTATCATGTGAGTTTGCGGTTGCTTGTCCGCCTTTTTTTCCAATCTCCTGATAAAATTCCTTGTTGTGCTTCTTGGAAGTAGCTTCTCCACCCATACGGCCTGCTTCTTCGCGACTCATTTTACCCTGATTTTGATTACGTGCCATGACAAATCACTCCTTATGAAAAAGTTGTTTTTTGTTGCGCGTATCTTTTACTTACCACAACTTGCCTGTATGAAACAGGTACTATGCGTGAAGTAAAGAGGGGGAGACCCACTTCCATTTTCGTCTGTAAGCGGGTTGTCGCGTGCTGATTGTGAAATATAAATGGATAAAAAATTACGCAGACCGTCTAAAAAGATAAGGAGCTGGCTTCAACATCCACTCTACTTGTGGCTCAATCAGAGGTCGTGTTGCAGTTCGAACCCAAGGCATGGTCAACAGACAGCACAGACCTGTGGCGGACACTAGAATCAACATGACTTCCACAGGAGTATCTATATACTCGTAGACTCCTTTTGCAACAACGGAACGGACGATTAAGCCATGGAGCAAAAAGACATATAATGTACGCCGTCCCATCTCGGTTATACGTCCTGTGACGGCTGGAACAAAGCTTAGAAACGCCATAGATGCTATCCATTGAACTCCATAAATGCCGATACGGTAAATCCCTGCGTACCATTCGGTATGGCCCAGTTCACCATAAGTCATGTTGCCATATAGCCAGCCTGCCGGGATGCCAAAATACGACGTTCCCGCCAGTACCATAAGTAAAAGAGATACAATACCGGCGATGATACGGACAGGTGTTGTGAAGAAGCGTCGAACGTCCGCATAATGCAAATGATAACCTGCTACAAAGTAAGGCAAATAAACAAAGGTTCTGCATACGCTTAGCCATATACCGTCTACGGGGAGATATCCGACAAGAATACCCAGTAGCACGGATATACCCAGTTGGAAGACTGGTGGTATTTTCTGAAAAGACAGCATTAACAGTCTCCAGCAGATGTGGCTGGCAAGGAACCAAAGCAGCAGATAAGGAGCAAAAAAAGAATGATGGATATGGGGAACGTGAAAGATTACGACATCCAAGACTGAATAAAGGGATTGGAAAATCAGATATTGCATACCGATCTGAAGCAGAACTTTTTGTCCTGCGAGACCTGTCAAAGTGGTTTTGGCAAAGTAGCCTGTAACGAGTACAAACAACGGCATATGAAACATGAATATCCAGCTGAACCATTGTTGGGCAAGATGAAGTGAACCGACTAATGGCTCCAGGGCGTTTCCTGCAAATACGCATATAATCAACAGAAATCGCAAATTGAGAAAGAAGCTTTCCCCTTGTACATCATGGCTTGTCGTCATGTGTTTCCCTCCGAACGGCTTCTGCCGATTAAACTATTTAAAAAATAATTCTTTACAAGGAACAAGGTACGATACTCTGGACCTCAACATTGTGATTTTATTCACAACAGTAAGCGCTATCATGTCCTTTTTATGTGGCGAAAGCTTGAACACGGAATAAAGATGGGCTCATGTCTGGAAACGTGTGCTCATTTGACCCTGTATGTGCAACGATGTTACCCTAACAGGGTTATAGCTATGCTATCGAATACAGCGAAACCTTTTATATTCAAGCTAAGAATTACGAGGTACGAAAGACGAAAGGAACTTTTATAATGAGAAGAAGAACAAGAAGATCATACAATTCTTATGGGACACGCGGTTCTCGGAAAATATGGAAAATTCTTTTAGGCATCCTAATTGTCATCGTGCTAATCGCGGGTTGGGGAGCATGGAAGGTATTTACGCCTTATCAGCCTGACGAGACGGCTGCTGCTGCATTAGCCGAAATAGCGGATACTGTGAAAGTAAATGAGCAAGAGCATTGGTTAAGTTTTGAGCCTGCCAAAAGAAGTGGATCAGGAGTCATTTTGTACCCAGGGGCGTTGGTTAAACCCGAAAGTTATGCGCCCTTGGCACGCCGTTTGGCAGAAAAGGGACATCATGTGATTATTGGAAAAATGCCACTGAACCTTGCATTGATCTCACCGGATTTGGCGAATGAAGTGCTGAAGGCGTATCCGGAGGAAGCCTTTGTTATTGGCGGTCATTCGTTAGGTGGTGTGATGGCGGCCCGATATGCAGCTGCACATTCTGATCAGATCAAAGGTGTATTTTTCCTTGCTTCCTACCCGGATAACAAGGGTAATTTAAAGGATAAAAATCTGCCAGTTATTTCTCTGTTAGGAAGTGATGATGGTGTCATCCAGATGAAAAATGTCCAAAGTGGGAGAACTTATTTACCTGCCAACACGCTGTATTTTACAGTCGAAGGGGGGAACCATGCCCAATTTGGCAGTTACGGTGCCCAGAAAGGGGATAATCCTGCGAAAATTAGCGCCGTTGAGCAATGGAACCAGACGGTAACGGCTTTACAGGATTGGATGAAAGAGAGTGTGGATTCAGCTTCTAAGAACCCGTAAAGGAGGTGTAATGCATGTCTGAGCTGATCGTGCAGGGGAAGCGATACCCATGCCGTGGCATCTTATTCGATAAAGATGGCACGCTGCTGGATTTTATTCAGTTGTGGGGCCCCTGGGCTCGTTCTATACTGGATATGATGGAGCAGCATCTTGTCGTGGCGGGAGCCGGTTTTACAATGGAAAAAGGCAACGTTCTAGGTACTGTTCACGATCGGGAGGGACATGTGATCGGTTACGATCCTTCTGGCCCGCTGGCAATGGGAACGGTGGACGAAAGTACGGGTGTACTGGCTTGGCAGCTTTATACTGCCGGTGTCCCGTGGAATGAAGCTGTGCGGCTTGTCCGCGAATTTAATAAAACAGCGATGGCTGACGTCCGCCGACATCGGGCAGCGAAGGTGTTTCCAGGGTTACGGACTTTATTGGAGAAAAGTCGCCATGCCGGAATAAAGCTGGCGGTTGTGACCTCTGACAGTACAGAGGCTGCACAAGAGCATTTGGAGTGGATGGGGCTGACATCCTATTTTGACGAGATCATTGGACATGATAGGGTTACATACGGCAAGCCTGATCCGGAAATGGCTGAAACAGCTTGCGCGTTACTAGGACTGTCGCCGGCGGACGTGGTAGTGATCGGAGACAGTAATGGGGATATGCAGATGGGCAAGCGTGCTGGAGTACGGCTAGCCATTGGATTTGCGCCGGCATCGGAACGTTCCAGTCATTTGCTGGATGCGGATAAGGTGGTTCGTGGATATGAAGAGCTGGAGGTGCGTAGAGCATGAAAGTTAATACATTGGCGGAATGGATACAGCAATCACAGAATATTGTTTTTTTCGGCGGAGCAGGGACATCAACGGAAAGTGGTATTCCAGATTTTCGTTCGGCAGCAGGCTTGTATCAGAGTGAGGAAAAATTGCCCTACTCTCCTGAGGTTATGCTTAGCCGCTCTTTTTTTGTGAAGCATCCTGAAGTATTCTTCGATTTCTATCGCAGCAAAATGCTGCATCCCGATGCGAAGCCGAACGGCTGTCATCATTTTCTCGCGTCTTTGGAAAAGCAAGGCCGTCTTAAAGCGGTTGTGACGCAAAACATTGACGGATTACATCAGGCTGCAGGCAGTAGAAATGTACTGGAGCTTCACGGCTCGGTACATCGCAACTACTGTATGGAATGCGGCCGCTTTTACGGGCTAAATGAAGTGATGAACAGTTCCGAGGTTGTACCTAAATGTCCGGTAGATGGAGGGATTATCAAACCGGATGTCGTTTTATATGAGGAAGAGTTGAATCAGGATACCCTTATTCAATCCATTCAGGCCATTTCTCAAGCAGATCTGCTGTTAATTGGAGGAACGTCACTGACAGTTCATCCTGCGGCGGGCTTGATTACTTATTTTCATGGTAAACATACAGTGCTGCTGAATACAGACCCCACCTCGTATGATCACAAGGCGGATCTTTTGATCACTGAACCGATCGGTAAAGTTATGGAAAAACTTGCTCATCAATTGGGCTTGTAATCGTTTTCTTGTCAACGCCCGGATAAAAGCGCTATGATGATGGTGTAATGGACATAACAATGTTTCGAGAGAGGCTGTGATAGCATGGTTTATTTAGCTGGCGAAGATCGTTATGAAAGTATGAAATATAACCGTACAGGGAGATCGGGTCTTAAACTGCCCGCTATTTCGCTAGGCTTGTGGCACAATTTTGGCGGGATTAACAACGCGGAGAATGGTCGCAGCATGATTACTCGCTCCTTTGATCTGGGCATTACGCATTTTGATTTAGCTAATAACTATGGTCCTCCTGCAGGTTCAGCTGAGGAATTTTTCGGACAAGTGTTAGCCAGTGATATGAAACCGTACCGGGATGAATTGGTCATCTCAACCAAAGCAGGCTACCATATGTGGGCAGGTCCTTATGGTGACTGGGGATCTCGTAAGTATATGATATCCAGTCTGGATCAGAGTCTGAAGCGATTGGGACTGGACTATGTCGATATATTCTACTCTCACCGCTTCGATCCGAATACGCCGCTGGAAGAAACGATGGGAGCACTGGATCATATCGTACGTTCCGGCAAAGCGCTATATGTGGGCGTGTCTAATTATAGTGCAGAGCAAACGGCAGAAGCAGCTCGCATTTTGAAGGAGCTTGGAACACCGATGTTAATCCATCAGCCGAGATACTCTCTGCTTGACCGCTGGATTGAAAATGGATTACAAGATGTACTGGACGAAAACGGGATAGGTAGCATTGCCTTTTGTCCACTGGCTCAGGGACTGCTAACCAATAAATATTTGAACGGAATTCCCGAGGATTCACGCGCGGCAAGCACATCGGTATTCCTGAATGAGAACCATGTGACGCCCGAAACTCTGCGCAAGGTGCGCGCCTTGAATCAGATGGCTGCTGCACGTGGACAAAGTTTGGCTCAATTCTCACTGGCATGGGCTCTACGCGGTGAACGTCTGACCTCTGTCCTGATTGGGGCTAGCCGTGTAAGCCAAATCGAAGAAAATGTTGAAGCTTTATCCAATCTGGAGTTTTCACAGGAGGAGTTGGATCGGATTGATTCGATTCTAAATGCCGGGAACGGACAAGACGGCGGCACAGCCTAATGACAAAAGATATTCCAGAGTTATCGGCCTAATTTCACATGCTCTTATAAATATATACTTAACAGCCCGCATCCGTTTGAAGGATGTGGGCTGTTTGCGTTATGGCTGGGAGCAGGGGAAAACCAATGCCCTGTCCAGCATCCCCTGCAAAAGAAGATCAACCGTCTGTTGGAAGCAGCAGCTTCGTAAAGCCTCTTAAAGCTTACTTTACGACTGTGGATACTGCTTAACCTTGCTTCGGTACTCGGTTGGAGACTGCCCACAGAAGCGTTTGAATTGACGTGAGAAATATAGAGCATCGGTTAATCCTACAGATGCAGCCACTTGCTCAACCGACAGCTCAGGACGTTCGCGCAGCAGTTGACGTGATTTGTCGATCCGTAGCTTAAGCAGATAGGTGACGGGGGAGATGCCCGTTTCCTTTTTGAATATCCGTGATAAGTATGCACGGTTATAACCAAGTCCTTCAGACATTTGCTCAATGGAAACGGGGTGTGCGTACTGAGTGGACATGTATTGAACCATCTGCTTGACTGTCCGTCGAATTTGCGAATCCGCCCCAGATGGATCAGTCCAGTCACTCAGGTAATTGCTTGCTTCTCCCATAATCAGGTACAAATAGCCCAAGGCTGAAAGATGAGAACTAGATTTTCTGCTGTAAAAGGCCAATTGCATTTGCTCCAGATAACCGGGAATGGGACTTTGATCAGCAGCATGGAAAACAGGCTGATGAACACGCAGTCCTGCCTCTTGCACCACCTGCTCCGTATGGTGTCCGGTAAAGGCAGACCAACGATAGCGCCACGGTTCCTCTTCATCAGAGGTATAGCTCACCAGCTGACCGGGATGAATAAGGAAAAAATCGTTTTTTTTAAGCTGATATGTGTGCTGTTCTGTTCGAAAGATGCCTTTGCCCGACTCTACAAAGTGGAGCAGATAGTAATCATAGATTTTCGGCCCCACAGCATGACCGGATTTGGTCTGGCTCTCTCCTGCAAAAAGCACATGCAGCGGGCTATTTTCATAAAACACCGGATTAGAGGCGACAGCATAACTATATGAATGCGCTTGCAAAATAGAGTCATCCTTCCTGCATTTGTGGATAGTTTAGCGGATGCGGTATACTTACATTGTACATGTCCAAGTCACATTTATCCATAGCTTAAACACATGGATGCATTACATTGTGTGACGCTTTCATTTATACTGAAATCATAAGAGATGTCAACCTGATTAAGATATTACAGGGAAATCAGGGGGACTTTTACTAACGGTGAATGAGGTGGATGCGGATATGGACTCTACTGAATTAAAGAAACATTTTATTGAAAAATATGGTGAAAGCAGCAATGAACTGCTGATATTTCATGCACCTGGGCGCGTCAATCTGATTGGAGAGCATATCGACTATAATGGTGGTTATGTACTCCCGGCTGCGCTGGAATTTGGTACGACGCTGATCCTTCGTGCGCGCAATGATGACCAAATTCATTTTGCTTCGACAAACCTGTCGTACGAAGTGTCTATCCCCCGCGGAGAGATAGGTAAAAGCAAAACGGATGAGTGGGTGGATTATCCGGTGGGTGTGCTGGTGGAGTTGGCTCAAAAGGGAGTGTATCCTTCTAGCGGATACGATCTGCTCTATCATGGAGAAATACCGAACGGAGCTGGATTATCCTCCTCAGCCTCGATTGAGGTCGTGACAGGCTACGCTTTCTTGACTACCGAAAAGCAGAAAACCGACACTGTCGAAATCGCTTTGTTGTCCCAGCGGGCAGAAAACAATTACGTGGGTGTCAATTGCGGCATTATGGATCAGTTCGCTGTAGCGAACGGAGCGGCTGATCATGCAATTCTGCTGATGTGTGATACGCTGGAGTACCGTAAAGTGCCATTCCGCACGGGAGCTTATAAGCTTGTGATCGGCAATACAAATAAGCGCCGCGGTTTGGTGGATTCAGCCTATAACGAGCGTCGCAGTCAGTGTGCGGAAGCACTGTCCATTTTGCAGCAGCAGGAGTCGTCATTGGAATACCTTGCACAGCTGGATGAGGCTCGGTTTGGAGAGCTCCAGCATCATATTGCAGATGAAACAGTTCGCCGCCGGGCACGGCATGTGGTGGAGGAAAACGCTCGTGTGCTGGCTTCTGTCGAAGCTCTCGCGGCGAATGAACTTGCAGCTTTCGGTCAGTTAATGAACGCTTCTCACGATTCATTACGTGACCTGTATGAGGTCAGCTGCACCGAGCTGGATGTTATGGTGGAAGAAGCACGACGCATTCCTGGCACGCTGGGTGCTCGCATGACAGGGGCTGGGTTTGGAGGTTGTACGGTTTCATTGGTTCATGAGGACGATGTGGAACGTTTTGTGAAGGAAGTCGGCGAAGCTTATCAGACCCGTACGGGGCTGGAAGCCAGCTTTTATGTATGCAAGGCAGGAGACGGAGTTAAAGAACTGAAGGAGGACGAATAACATGGCCATTTTAGTCACAGGTGGAGCTGGATATATCGGTTCACATACCGTAGCAGAACTGTTGGATCTGGGAGAAGAAGTTGTTGTGCTGGATAACTTGCAAACCGGACACAAAGGAGCATTACTTGGAGGCAAGTTGTATGAAGGTGATTTGAGAGATAAAGAACTTCTGTCCAAACTGTTCTCTGAAAATAAAATCGACGCTGTTATTCATTTTGCAGCCAACTCGCTGGTTGGGGAAAGCATGCAAAATCCCGGAAAGTATTATGACAACAATGTATTTGGTACGTTGAGCTTGCTGGAGGCGATGAAAGATGCCGGCGTAAGCAAGATCGTATTTTCCTCGACTGCCGCTACCTATGGCGAACCGGAAAAGGTGCCGATTGAAGAAGGTGACCGTACTGAGCCAACTAACGTGTATGGTGAAACAAAGCTGATGATGGAGCGCATGATGTCCTGGTTTGATAAAGTATTAGGCATCAAATACGTGTCTTTACGGTATTTTAATGCGGCTGGTGCCCATGAGAGCGGCAAAATCGGTGAAGATCACCGACCAGAAAGCCATCTGATCCCATTGGTGCTCCAGACAGCATTAAAACAGCGTCCACATATCGCTGTGTTTGGTGAGGATTATGCGACACCTGATGGTACGTGTGTCCGTGATTACATTCATGTAAGTGATTTGGCGGATGCTCATGTGCGCGCAGTGAATTACTTGCGTGAAGGTAATGACAGCAACATATTCAATCTGGGCAACGGGCAGGGCTTCTCTGTGAAGGAAGTTATTGAAACGGCACGCAAGGTTACTGGACTCGACATTCCAGTTGTGACAGAACCCCGCCGTGCAGGCGATCCAGCAATATTGGTTGCATCTTCTGACAAGGCCCGTTCGGTGCTGGGCTGGAGTCCAAAACGTACCCAACTGGAGGATATTATTAGCGGAGCATGGGGATGGCATCAGTCGCACCCTCAAGGCTACGGCGACGAATAGACGGGAGACGATGACATATGAGCGAGCGCCAATCTGTAGATAAAGGCCAAGACCGGGAACTTTCCCGGCACCTGGCCCATGACATCGACGAAACTGTACAGCAATCGGCTCTATATGCGGTGGAGCAACTGGTTGCATTCGCACATAAGAAGGGCTTGATTGGTCTGCAAGATACGGATTACAGTCGTAATCTGCTATTGGAGCAGTTCGGGTTTTCGGAGCCTTATTCCGGTGGGGAAGCAGGGGGCATTATTGCCCCCGAAGCTCTCCAGCCTGTGCTTAATGTATTGATAGATTATGGTTTTGCCATAGGGCTTATCCCTGAAAACACGGATACGTATCGTGATTTGCTGGATTCCAAAATCATGGGCCAGCTAATGGCGAGACCGTCTGAAGTCATCCGTGACTTTCATCAAACGGAGGCTGAACGTGGTATAGAAGCGGCTACAGATGCTTTTTATCAATTATCCATCGATTCGAACTACATTCGAATGGATCGGGTGGCCAGCAATGTGTACTGGAATCAGTCAACGCCTTACGGAGATATGGAAATTACGATTAATTTGTCCAAGCCAGAAAAAAGTCCCAAGGAAATTGCAATGGCGAAGCTTTTACCGCCGCCTGTTTACCCCAAATGTCAATTGTGCCGTGAAAACGTTGGATATGCCGGGAGGGTAAACCATCCGTCCCGCCAAAATTTGCGTATTATTCCGGTCGAATTGAATAGGGAACCGTGGTTTTTTCAATATTCACCTTATGTGTATTACAACGAGCATTGCATTGTGTTCCATCATGATCATGTACCCATGAAGCTTACAAAGGATACGCTGCGGCGGTTGCTGGCCTTTACGAAAGCGTTTCCGCATTATTTCATTGGCTCTAATGCGGATCTGCCTATTGTCGGAGGGTCTATCCTAACTCATGATCATTTTCAGGGTGGTCGTCATACATTCCCAATTGAAAAAGCGGGTGTGGACGGCGTATACCATAATGAAGAGTTTCCGCAGGTTACGGCAGGTATTGTAAACTGGCCGATGTCGGTCATTCGTTTTACGTCAACAGATCCCGACGCACTGTTGGAGGCGGGGAATGCTGCTTTTGAAGCCTGGAAGGGTTATAGTGATCCATCGGTAGACGTTCTCTCTCATACCGAGCTGGAGGGGGAAACGATTCCGCATAATACAGTAACGCCGATTGTGCGCCGGGATTCTGAAGGAAGATATCAGATGGATCTCGTACTGCGGAACAATCGAACGAGTGAAGAATATCCGGAAGGTATTTTCCATCCCCATCGCGAGATGCATCATATCAAAAAGGAAAATATCGGTCTGATCGAGGTGATGGGGCTTGCCATCTTACCAGGTCGACTCAAGGATGAGCTGGATGGAATTGCTGATATCTTGTGTGGGGACGACGAATTGGCCGTGGCTATGCAGCAGGAAGGACATCCACTGTTTAAGCATGCAGACTGGATTTACCAGTTGAATACCCGGTTCGGTCGCCTGTCTGATAAGGAGACGGCTGTTCGTACCGTACAAAATGAGGTTGGACTGAAATTCAGTGAAATTTTAGAGCACGCAGGAGTGTATAAACGGAATCCATCCGGTCAGCAAGCGTTTGGCCGTTTTATGAAACAATTGGGCTATACCTTGGGAGAATAAAGTTGCTTATGTTGCCACATAATACAATACGAGAACCCTCCCAAGATGTGAAATGTAACCATACTCCTTAAGGGGTATGGTTTTTTTTCTGAAAATAAAGCAATTTGTTTCCTGTAACCATAAAGGTTATAATAGAGTAGTTTCTTAACATTAAACTTTAGAATTATTGGAGGCGAACGTTTGCGATGAAAGCATTCGAATTTTATAATCCTACACAATTGATCTTCGGTAAAGGACAATTGGAGGCTCTCAAGCGTGAAGTTCCTAAATATGGAAAACGTGTACTACTTGTATATGGCGGCGGCAGCATTAAGCGCAGCGGTTTGTACGATAATGTAATAAAATTGCTTGGTGAAATTGGTGCAGAGGTAACAGAACTGGCGGGTGTAGAACCAAATCCTCGCTTGTCTACGGTACATAAGGGTGTTGAATTGTGTAAAACAAATCAAATCGACCTTGTACTGGCTGTGGGCGGTGGTAGTGTACTGGATTGCTCCAAAGCTATTGCTGTCGGTGCAAAATATGATGGGGACATGTGGGATTTTGCAGAGCGTAAAGCGGCTCCCAAAGCAGCCTTGCCATTAGGTACGGTTCTGACCATGGCTGCAACCGGCTCTGAAATGAACGCAGGTTCTGTTATTACAAACGAAAAAACTCAGGAAAAATTGGGCTGGGGTAGCGTACATGCGTTTCCTGCGTTTTCCATTCTTGATCCGGTGAACACATACTCTCTGCCACAAAATCAAACGGTTTACGGAATTGTGGATATGATGTCACATACGCTCGAGCATTATTTCCATTTGGAATCCAATACTCCGGTTCAATTGGGCTGGTGTGAAACGATTTTGCGTACGGTCATAGATGCGGCGCCGGGACTGGTTAACGATCTGGAAAACTACGAGCTGCGTGAAACCATTATGTATTGTGGTACGATGGCACTGAACGGCTTCCTGAACATGGGGCTGACAGGTGACTGGGCTACGCACAATATTGAGCATGCTGTGTCTGCTGTTTATGATATTCCGCATGGTGGAGGACTGGCTATTCTGTTCCCGAACTGGATGAAACATAACTTGCATGTGAAGCCTGAACGCTTCAAACAGCTGGCTGTGAATGTGTTCCATGTGAACCCAGAAGGTAAGAGTGATGAAGAAGTAGCGTTGGAGGGTATTCAAGCGTTGCGTGATTTCTGGAGCTCGATTGGTGCACCAAGCCGTCTGGCTGATTACGATATTGATGCGTCCCAAATTGATGTAATGGCTGATAAAGCTGTGAAATTCGGACCTTTCGGTGGCTTTAACAAGCTCAATCGCGAAGATGTAGTCGAAATTTACAAAGCATCCCTGTAAACAGCGGTTGGAGCATATAGGCACGTTTGTGCGTCATTAGACGTACGAACGTGCTTTTTTGGGTTTAATTTGGAATATAAGAGGTAAATTTTGAAACTTTTTGAGGTTGAATACGTAAACATAGTTATAGACTGGAAACCAGACTGAAAAGGTACATGGAAGGAGGAGTCGCATGGAAACCTTATTTTGGTGGTTATTGGCAGGAGGAGCAATCTTTACCGTGGTTAGCGTGTTGATCGGGGATGTACTCGGTAGCTGGCTGGATGGGGCCTTAGAACTGCCGGGCCTTGATTGGTTCAGACCTGTCGTTCTACTTGGGGCTATGACTGCTTTTGGCGGGGCTGGAGTACTACTGACAAAGTATACTGGGCTGGCCATGGGCTGGGTCGTTGTGCTTGCTTTAGGGATTGCACTTGTTATTGGAGTGCTAGTGTTTTTTGCGTTTATCAAGCCTATGGCGAATTCAGAGGTATCCAGTGGCTTCTCAATGCGTGAACTAACTGGCAGAATCGGTGAGGTCACCATTCCTGTACCTGAGGTTGGTTACGGGGAAGTTATGATCCGCTTGGGTGCAGGCAACACCATACATACAGCATCTAGCTTTGATCACAAACCGCTAGCTGCGGGAACCCGTATTGTCGTGGTTGAGGTCGCAGAGGGCGTCGTCCGCGTAGCGTACCTGGACACATAGACGGCGCATTCGCTTAACTTGAAGGGAGCGTGATCGGGAGTGTCAAGTTTGCAAGATATTGTGTTGATCCCTGGAATTGTTGTCATTGTTATCGTCATATTAGGGATTGCTTTTTGGGCCCGTTACAAAACGGTAGGACCGGATGAAGGAATGATTGTGACAGGTTCTTTTCTGGGAAATAAAAATATTTCCGAGGATGATTCTGGTCGCAAGATTAAAATTGTACGTGGTGGGGGCGCTTTCATTTGGCCTATTTTCCAGCAGTCCGAATTTATCTCTCTGTTGTCTCACAAATTGGACGTAACTACACCGGAAGTATATACAGAGCAAGGAGTACCCGTGATTGCGGATGGTGTGGCGATCATCAAGGTTGGCAGTTCCATTGAGGATGTAGCCACAGCAGCCGAGCAGTTCATCGGAAAGCCGCTGGAAGCGCTTAGAGGAGAGGCTCAAGAAGTGCTGGAGGGACATTTGCGGGCAATCCTCGGCTCCATGACGGTAGAGGAAGTATATCGTAATCGGGATCGGTTTGCGCAGGAAGTACAGGGCGTGGCTGCGCGCGATCTGAAAAAGATGGGCTTGCAGATCGTTTCATTCACCATCAAAGACGTGCGCGATAAACATGGGTATCTGGATGCGCTCGGTAAGCCGAGAATTGCTGCTGTGAAAAGGGATGCAGAGATTGCAGAAGCCGAGGCAGTGCGGGATGCCCGAATTCAGAAGGCACGAGCAGAACAGGAAGGACAGAAGGCCGAACTGTTGCGGGATACGAATATTGCCGAGGCGGCCAAGGAGAAGGAATTGAAGGTGGCTTCGTTTAAGAAAGAACAGGATACAGCCAGGGCAGAAGCCGATCAGGCTTATCACATTCAGGAGGCCCGTGCTAAGCAGACTGCTGTCGAGGAACAGATGAAAGTTGAGTTGGTACGTAAGGAACGGGAGATTGATATTCAAGCCAAGGAAATACAGGTACGTGAAAAGCAGTATGATGCGGAAGTGAAAAAGAAGGCGGAAGCCGATCGGTATGCAGTAGAACAAGCGGCGGAAGCCGACAAATCGCGTAAAATGCGTGAGGCGGAATCGCTGCAATACTCGATTGAAACACAGGCTAAAGCGTCAGCTGAACAAAAACGTCTAAACGGGCAAGCAGAAGCGGATGCAGAACGGGCCAAAGGTACAGCCGATGCAGATGTCATCCGTTTGCGTGGTCTCGCGGAAGCCGAGGCCAAGGAAAAACTGGCGGAGGCGTTCCAGAAGTTTGGAGAGGCTGCCGTGCTCGATATTATCGTGAAAATGCTGCCGGATCTGGCAGGACGCATTGCCGAACCGATTGCATCCATTGATAAACTGACTGTTGTGGATACGGGTAAAGGGGAAGGAGCAACGCGTGTCAGCAATTATGTCACCGAACTGATGGCGACGGCTCCTGAGATGCTTAAGAGTGTATCCGGTATTGATGTAGAGCAGTTGATCAAGGGACTAACCACTGGAAAAAATGGTCTTCATTCCGTACCGTCCTCCGGTGATGCGAACAAGCTACACAATCCAGCCTCGGTTGAGATGGCACTAACGGATAAAGAATAACGATAAGCCTTTGGGGAACAGATTCTCAGCCCCCAAAAGACCGCTTTTCATCACAGCATTTCCTGGAAATTGTGATGAAAAGCGTTTTCTTTTTATTGACCTTTAGCGGAATATTTGGTACTTTAACGTGGATTCCTCTGAGCTTCATGCTATAATTCTTAGGGATCAAGGTTCTGATAAAAGAGGTGCGGATGTGAGCAGCCTAAAAGTGGCCAAAGCGCTGAATAACAATGTGATTATAGGGATGCATCCCGAGCATGATGAGGTTGTCGTGATTGGAAAAGGAATCGGTTTCAATCGCAAACCCGGCGATCTAATGCCGTTGGATTCAGTTGAAAAATTATTTATATTAAAAAGCCATGAAGAGCAGGAGCAATACAAACGATTGCTTCCTGAGCTGGATGAAAAGCTCATTGAGGTCATCGGTGAGGTGCTTCATCTTGTTCAGCTTCAAGCCAAAAAGCCTCTTAATGAGCACATACTAATTGCTTTAACTGACCATATTGCCTTCTCCATCAACCGTCATAAACAGGGGATTACGATTCATAATCCGTTCTTGTATGAAACTAGGGAAATATATCCTCAGGAATACAAGATGGCTGAGCAGGCTGTTGCTTTGATCAAGGATAAGATGGACGTGGATCTGGGAGAAGATGAAATCGGATTCGTAGCTCTGCATATTTATAGTGCTATGACGAACCAACATATCTCCGAGGTTAGGAAGGATTCTCGTCTGATTGCTGACATGGTTCAGGTGGTCGAGACGACACTGGATTACCGAATTCCTCTCCAATCCCTTGATTATTCCCGTCTGCTGACTCATCTGAGATTTGCGATTGAACGTGTACGACGAGGAGAGATTGTGCAGGAGATTTACCGATTGGACAAGCTTTTGAATGAAGAATATCCAGAAATGTATATGCTGGCCTGGAAACTTACGAAGATTATGGAGAAAAGGCTACGTAAACCGGTGTATCCAGCTGAAGTTAGCTATTTGACGATGCATCTGCAGCGTTTGTCCCAACGCAAGCAGGGAGAGCAACAAACCGTGATAAAGCCCGAATAAAAAAGTATTGCCTCGCATTTAGCGTGGTGCTATAATCAATTTTGCAATGAGGAAGACAACAACTAAACATTTTAACGTGTTACTGATTCGATCAGGCATGAGTTGTTTTAAGTTATGATTGTTTACAGCCTAGTGGGGTAAGCTATATCCCAAGGTTGTGTTCAAACATACTTAAATCGGCTCATGCCTTTTTTGTTGTTTTACCTCTGTTCTAAATTTCAGAGAAGGATGTGGAAGGTATGTTTAAAAAGCTTTTCGGCGTTTTACAGCGTGTCGGTAAAGCGTTAATGCTTCCGGTAGCCATTTTGCCAGCTGCGGGGCTTTTATTGGGTATCGGCAACATGCTGGTCAACCCTGATTTTCTCCAGTACATCCCTGCATTAAATGCGGGCTGGGTTCAATCGGTAGCGACCATCATGATGAATGCCGGACAAATTGTTTTTGATAATCTGGCGCTGTTGTTCGCAGTCGGCGTAGCCGTCGGTCTGGCGGGCGGCGAAGGTGTAGCAGGTTTGGCTGCGATCATCGGTTACCTCGTAATGAACATTACGCTGGGTACAGCTGTGGGAGTCACACCTGGTCTGATTGCTCAAAAAATACCGGGTTATGCGAATGTGTTGGGTATTCCTACACTGCAAACCGGGGTGTTCGGCGGGATTATCATCGGTATACTGGCCGCTGCTATGTACAACCGATTTTTCAAAATCGAGCTTCCTTCGTACCTGGGCTTTTTTGCGGGTAAGCGCTTCGTTCCAATTGCAACGGCAGTATCTTCACTGATTGTCGGACTGGCACTGGTTCTGATCTGGCCTCCAGTTCAGCAAGGGCTTAACGCAGTATCTCACTTTATGGTGTATTCCAACCCGACCTTGTCGGCGTTCCTGTTCGGGGTTATCGAACGTGCGCTCATTCCATTTGGTCTGCATCACATCTGGTACTCACCGTTCTGGTTTGAGTTTGGTGAATATGTTAACAAAGCAGGTCAAACCGTTCACGGTGACCAGCAAATCTTCTTTAGTCAGCTTCGCGACGGCGTGGCACTGACAGCAAGTACGTTCCAAGTAGGTAAATTCCCATTCATGATGTTCGGATTACCAGCTGCAGCACTTGCGATGTATCATGAAGCAAGACCAGAACACAAAAAATATGTAGCAGGTATCATGGGTTCAGCAGCCTTGACTTCGTTCCTGACAGGTATTACGGAGCCACTGGAATTTTCCTTCCTGTTCGTAGCTCCATTGCTGTTTGCAGTACACTGTGTATTTGCAGGTTTGTCATTCATGACGATGCAAATTTTGAATGTTAAAATCGGCATGACGTTCTCTGGTGGATTTATTGACTTCCTGATTTTTGGGATTATTCCAACCCGTACGCCATGGTGGTATGTAATTATCGTCGGTCTGATTTTGGCGGTTATTTACTACTTCGGATTCCGATTCATCATACGGAAATTCAACTTGAAGACACCAGGACGTGAAGAAGCTACAGATAATGTGGAGGGTGCAGCAAGCGGTAGCAGTGACGAGCTTCCACATAACATTTTGGCTGCTTTCGGTGGTTCATCGAATATCAAGCATCTGGATGCATGTATCACACGTCTTCGGATCGAAGTTAATGAAAAATCAAACGTTGATAAAGCTCGTCTGAAACAACTTGGCGCCTCGGGTGTCCTTGAAGTAGGTAACAATGTACAGGCCATCTTCGGTACCCGTTCCGATACGATTAAAACTCAAATGGCTGATATCATGGCAGGACGTACACCTGCACCTGCTCCTTCAGAACCAGCTCCACAAGAAGAAAAGGAAGCCGGAGAACAAAAGCAAACGATCGTTGTGGAAGATATTGTGATGCCAGTTAATGGTGAATTGGTTGACATCTCGACCGTTCCCGATCCGGTATTCGCAGAACGTATGACAGGTGACGGCTTTGCAGTTGTGCCAAATGATGGAACCATTGTATCTCCTGTCTATGGTAAAGTATTCAATGTATTCCCAAGCAAGCATGCGGTTGGTATTCAATCCGATGGTGGTAAAGAAGTGCTTGTTCATATCGGGGTAAATACAGTGAAACTTAAAGGTCAAGGATTTGACGTTTTGGTGAACGAAGGCGATCTTGTGTCAGCCGGCCAGCCTATCATGAAAGTAGACCTGGAATATGTGAAGGCCAACGCTAAATCCATCATCTCACCTGTCATTTTTACCAACCTTCCAGAAGGTTCTTCGGTAACTTTAAACAAAACTGGAGTATTGAAGGCTGGCGAAGATGGTATAATTACGATAAAATAAACTCTATGTGTTTCGGATTAGTTGATTAGGCGGCTTAAGCCGCCTGGTCATCTGCCCGGTATACTGCGTGTAAACAAATATTATCTTTAGGAAAGTGGGAGGAACAAATTATGCAAACAACTTTTAGAATCACGGATGAAGACGGTATCCATGCACGTCCTGCAACTGCGCTGGTAAATACAGCTAACAAATTCAGCGGTGCTGAGTCTTTCGCCGAAGCTAACGGTAAAAAAGTAACTTTGAAATCCATTCTGGGTGTATTGTCTCTGGGTCTGGAACAAGGGGATACTATTAACATTATCTGCGAAGGCGCTGAAGCTGCTGAAGCATTGAAAGCTCTTGAAAATGTAATCGTTAACGAAGGGCTGGGCGAAGTTCATGCTTAAAATTTCCGGGATTGCCGCTTCGGCAGGCATAGCCATTGCCCGGGCGTTTATCTTGGAGCATCCGAATTACGCTGTAGAGAGACGCGCGGTTGGTGATGTTGAAGCTGAAATCGCAAGATTGGATGCAGCTTTGGCAGAATCTCAAACCGAATTGGAATCGATTAAGGAGAAAACGCTTCGGGAGCTGGGTGAGAAAAAAGCAGAAATTTTTGCATCTCACCTGCTCATCCTGAATGATCCTGAATTGATCGATCCGGTTAAAGCTAAAATCAGAGACGAGCAGCTCAATGCTGACTATGCTTTGAATGAAGTAGCTACACAGTTTGTTTCCATGTTTGAAAACATGAAAAGTGCATATTTGCAAGAACGCGCATCGGACATGCGTGATGTAACCAAACGGGTGCTTAATCATCTGCTTGGTGTTCATTTTGTCAGCCCTGCAGAAATTGCCGAAGAAACGATTGTACTTGCAGAAGATTTGACACCTTCCGACACAGCTCAGCTGAACCGTGAATTTGTTAAAGGCTTTGCAACGAACATCGGTGGACGCACCTCGCACTCGGCTATTATGGCTCGTTCATTAGAAATTCCTGCTGTTGTAGGAACGAAAAATATATTGTCTCAAGCTAAAAGCGGCGATTTGATTATCGTCGATGGTCTGGATGGTCATGTATTCGTGAATCCTACCGAAGAAATCATTGCGGAATACCGCGCTAAACAGGTGGCATATGAAAAGCAACGCGAAGAGTGGCGTAAGCTGCGTGGCGAAGCTACGGTTTCCGTTGATGGTGTCCATGTCGAACTGGCAGCCAATATTGGTACGCCTAACGATGTAGCTGGTGTTCTGGACAACGGTGGAGAAGGCGTTGGCTTGTACCGTACGGAATTCTTGTACATGGGACGCGACAAGCTCCCATCCGAAGATGTACAGTACACAGCTTACAAAACGGTTCTGGAAAGAATGGAAGGCAAACCGGTTGTAGTCCGTACTTTGGACATCGGTGGAGATAAAGAACTTCCTTATCTGGATCTGCCGAAAGAAATGAATCCGTTCCTCGGATTCCGTGCTATTCGTCTGTGTCTGGATCGCCAGGATATCTTCCGCACTCAATTGCGTGCTTTGTTGCGTGCAAGTGTACACGGTAACCTGCGCATTATGTTCCCAATGATTGCTACGCTGAACGAATTCCGTGAAGCTAAAGCTGTTTTGTTGGAGGAAAAAGAAAAGTTGGTAGCCGAGGGTGTATCCGTATCTGAAGAAATTCAGCTGGGCATCATGGTAGAAATTCCTTCCACAGCGGTATTGGCTGACCAATTCGCAAAAGAAGTGGATTTCTTTAGTATCGGTACTAACGATCTGATTCAATACACCATGGCAGCAGATCGTATGAACGAACGAGTTTCTTACCTGTATCAACCATATAACCCATCTATTTTGCGTCTGGTGAAAATGGTTATTGATGCCGCTCACCGTGAAGGACGTTGGGTTGGTATGTGTGGTGAAATGGCAGGAGACACCACAGCAATTCCGTTGCTGCTGGGTCTGGGACTTGATGAGTTCAGCATGAGCGCAACTTCCATTCTGCCAGCACGTAGTCAAATCTCTAAGTTGTCCCGTGCGGACATGGAGAAATTGGCTGCAAAAGCTCTGGATATGCAAACAGCTGAGCAGGTTGTTGAATTGGTTCAAAGCATCGAAGCATAAGGAAGGGTATCACATTTTTCAAAGGTTATATCTTTTTCCAACAAAAAATTGCTGTATACATACAGCAGCCGGTATCTCAACAGATACCGGCTTTTTTGTATGCTTTGGATTGTTGGGTTGAATTTATTCTTAACTACATGTGCAATTCAGCACAGGTTTACGAGCTGCAGTGGTTTCATCCAGGCGCGTGACTGGAGTGGTATAGGGGGCATTGAGCACCAGCTCAGGGTTCTCCTCGGCTTCGCGCGCAATATGAATCATAGTGTCGACAAAAGCATCAAGCGTCTCTTTACTTTCTGTTTCCGTCGGCTCGATCATGATGCATTCCTCTACATTCAGCGGAAAATAAATGGTAGGTGGATGGTAACCGAAATCAAGCAACCGTTTGGCTACATCAAGCGTGCGCACTCCAAACTTCTTCAAGCCTCGTCCCGACATGACAAATTCGTGTTTACAATGCACGGGATAAGGCAGGTCAAAATACGGAGCCAGCCGATGCATCATGTAGTTGGCATTGAGTACAGCACATTCGGACACTCGCTTCAAGCCATCAGGGCCGTAGCTGCGGATATAGGCATAGGCACGGACGAGAATGCCGAAGTTGCCATAAAAGGCTTTGACCCGCCCAATAGAATCTCCCTGCTCCCGATCCCAGCGGTACCTACCCTGCGGATCACGTACGACAAGCGGCTTGGGCAGAAAGGGAATCAGTCGCTGCTTTACGCCGACGGGTCCAGCGCCCGGGCCCCCTCCACCGTGCGGAGTACTCATCGTTTTGTGCAAATTGAGATGCACCACATCAAAGCCCATATCCCCAGGGCGGGTAATCCCCATGATAGCATTGGAATTTGCGCCGTCATAGTAGAGCAGGCCACCTGCGTCATGCACAATTGCGGCAATATCAGTGATTTGCTTCTCGAACAGACCAAGCGTGTTCGGATTGGTCAGCATGAGCGCAGCGGTGTCGTTGCCTACGGCTTGACGCAGCGCATCCAGATCCACCAGCCCCTCAGGGGTGGAGGGAAGGGTGATTGTTTCGAAACCCGCGACGGTTGCACTGGCGGGGTTCGTTCCGTGCGATGAATCCGGCACGAGCACCTTGGTACGTCGCTCGCCACGTGCTTCGTGGTAAGAGCGGATCATCATCAGCCCGGTCCATTCGCCATGGGCGCCAGCAGCGGGCTGAAGCGTAACGGCATCCATGCCGGTCAACGCAGCTAGATCATTTTGGAGCGTATGCAGCAGCTCCATAGCCCCCTGGATGCTATCCTCCGGCTGATATGGGTGAATTTTAGCAAAGCCTGCGTAACGGGCGACATCCTCATTCACTTTTGGATTGTATTTCATCGTACACGAGCCAAGCGGATAAAACCCGTTGTCGACGCCGAAGTTGCGCTGGGACAGGGCGGTATAATGGCGAATAACATCTACTTCATATACCTCGGGTAATGCCGCAGGTTCGCTGCGCAGCGCATAATCCGGCAAAAGCTCTGCCACCGGGCGACGAGGAACGTCGCACTCGGGAAGGGAATAAGCGATGCGACCCGGACGGCTCAATTCAAAAATGAGCGCTTGATCGTGTTCCTTCAACAGCTCTTGTTTCTGGTCCGGTCCGGTGTGTGTCATAGCAATCCCTCCAAGGTGTGTACAAATTGGTCGATCTCTTCTTTGGTTCTTTGCTCCGTCACGGCAATCAGCATGTGACCCGCAAGTTCCGGATAGTCCCGGCCCAAATCATAGCCTACGATAAATCCAGCAGCTAGCAGATTGTCCTGAAGTTGGCTCACATCCGTACCTTCAGGCAGCCTAAGGGCAAACTCGTTAAAGGTCGGTGCGTGAAATGAGGCAGTTACGCCTTTCAAGCTCAGCAATTGTTCTAACGCATAGCGGCTTTTATGCAAATTCAGCTCGGCTACTTCCTGGATGCCCTGTCTCCCCATGACGGACAAGTACACAGATGCAGATAATGCAAGCAACGCTTGATTGGAGCAAATGTTAGACGTGGCCTTTTCGCGGCGGATATGCTGTTCCCGCGCTTGCAAGGTCAGCACGAAGCCGCGTTTGCCGTTACGGTCTGTGGTTTGGCCTACGATACGCCCAGGGATACGACGCATATGTGCCTGAGAAACGGCAAAGTAACCGCAGGTCGGACCGCCGAGGGAGGACGAGATCCCAAACGGCTGCGCGTCTCCTACAACAATATCCGCGCCCTGCTTGCCGGGCGCCTCCAGCAAGCCAAGTGCCAATGGGTTGGCACTGACGACCATAAGCCCCTTGTGTGCATGGATCAGGTCAGCCATCGGCTTCAGATTTTCCACGGCTCCAAAAAAGTTGGGGCTTTGGATCAAGACAGCCGCCGTCTGTTCCGATACGGCCGCGGCAAGCGCATCGACATCTGTTACGCCGTCCGAACAGCCGATCTCCACGATGTCCAAGTCCAATCCGCGTGCATAGGCTGCCAATACCTGGCGTGCCTCTGGATGGACAGAACTTGATACAATAAGCTGTTTACGGCGCGTGGCTGCGGCGGCCAGTGAGCCCGCTTCCGCCAGAGCTGTCGCTCCATCGTACATACTGGCATTAGCTACTGCCATGCCTGTCAACTCGCAAATATATGACTGGAATTCAAAAATGGCTTGTAGCTCGCCCTGGCTTACTTCTGGCTGATAGGGGGTGTAGGCTGTGTAAAATTCGGAACGTGAGGTGATGTGTTGGATAACGGATGGAATATGATGATCATAAATACCTGCACCAAGAAAGCTGGCATGTGTATCTGTATTGGCGTTTCGTCCGGCCAGCTCGGCCATGTGGCGAGTTAAGGCTCTTTCGTCGAGCCGAGAGGAAAGAGGAAGTTCCCCTTGGTATCGAATAGCCTCTGGAATGTCACTGAATAAATCATCAATGGATGATACGCCCACCACACGCAGCATTTCGGTTTGGTCTTGTTCGGTCATGGGGAGATAGCGATGCTGCTTCATAGGTTCTGGCTCCTTTCGAAAAGCAAAATTTAGATAGTAAATTAGCTAATACATAGTCTTAATTGGAAAATCCAGAATTTTATATCTGACATGATCGCTTGTTTAGAATGAAGAGGATTAAGATCAGCGTAGCCGTTTATAAAAGGGGGCTGGGACCACTTCCGCACGCAGGCGTTTACCACGAATTTCGACCTCCAGCGGTGTCGATAGGGTGCTAAAACGACTGTCCACCAGGGCCAGCCCCAGATTACGCTTCAAGGTGGGCGATTGAGTACCCGTTGTGACCTCACCGATGCGTTGACCTTCAGCGAACACCGGATAATGAGCGCGCGGGATACCGCGGTCAATCATTTCCAGCCCGATCAACTTGCGAGGAATTCCTTGTTCTTTTTGACGTTGCAGTGCTTCCCTGCCGATAAAATCTCCTTTGTTCAACTTGACGAAGAAACCTAAACCAGCCTCAAGCGGTGAAATTGTGGCAGATAACTCCTGTCCGTACAACGGGAGCCGTGCCTCGAAGCGCAGCGTATCGCGAGCACCAAGTCCAGCGGGAATCAGCCCATTCGATTCACCGCAACGAAGTAAACCATCCCACACGGCGGGTGCTTCCTCAGCAGGGATATAAAATTCAAAACCGTCTTCGCCGGTATATCCAGTTCGCGAGACAAGTGCTTTTGCTCCGAACAATTGCACGTTCTCATGGAATCGGAAAGAAGCCAGATTCGTAATATCTGCATCTGTCACAGCTGCGGCAATACGTGCAGCTTCCGGTCCTTGTAATGCCAGCAATGCTATCGCATCAGACACATTCTCCAGATGAACCGATGCAGGTATGTGGCGAATGAGCCAATCCCAATCTTTGTCGATGTTGGAGGCATTCACAACGAGCATGTAGCGCTCTGGTCCTTTGCAATATACAAGCAAGTCATCCACTACGCCTCCATCGGGGTAACACAGGAGTGAATATTGTGCTTGGCCCGGTTCCAACTGACTGACATCATTCGTAGTTACCTGTTGCAAAAAAGCCTCAGCTTCTTTGCCTTCAACCAAGAACTCGCCCATATGCGATACATCGAATAAACCTGCACGTTGTCGGACGGCCTCATGCTCCTTTTGAATGCCGCTAAACTGAACGGGGAGTTCCCACCCGCCAAAGTCAATACAACGAACCCCGGGCTGCGTCCCGTAGGACGAATATAGTGGTGTTCTTCGCAAATTAGACATTTTTTCACTCCTATCCAGTGTAATCGGCTAAACAAAAAAGACAGGCTAAAAGAAACGTATAGACGGCAGTCCATACTCTTCTTTCAGCTCTGTCCTTGATACCAGAAAGTTACCCCGGTGTGAACCAGGTTTCCCCTTGGGTGATCCGCTCTTTTCACGGATGCTCTCCAGAGATGCGTCCGGCAGAGGTCCTTTTGCCTGAGAGATTCACCTGCAATGCAAGTTTACTCCTTCGGCGCTACCTTTTGGATCAACGGTATGTTACCCGGTTTTGCAGATAACAACTTGACCCGATTCGCGTGTACAACTGTCTCACAAGCGACAACAGCTATGCGAATCTTTTTTGGTAGTCTCTCCCTCCGCGTTCATCCGCGTTTGCAGTTGTCGAGGTGTTTTCAAAAGCAATTACTATAACCCATTAATACGCAAATCCATTTAAAATGTCAATAAAAATGTCATATAAAACAACCTAAAAAACATTTATTGTATAAATAAGAATATGTAAGCGTTTGTTACAAGTTATCATTTTTTTATAGACTGCGCTATATGAGTTGGTATGGAGTATTTTTGTTAGTATTATTGACATGGATGTTCTTGTTGTCATAATCTTAACTTGTCTAATACAGGTGATCAAAAGCATTTTATTCATGTGGAAGTGAGGCGAAGCAGGATGAGTGAAGTGAAACAGCAACTTTGGTATACAGACGAACATGAGTGGGTTCAGCGCACAGTGGATGGGACGTTGCGGATCGGCATTACAGACTTTGCACAGCATCAACTGGGTGATATTGTTTTTGTGGAATTACCTGGGGCGGGAACAACGATTGGACAGGGGACGGGGATTGGTACAATTGAATCGGTGAAGACCGTATCCGATCTTTTTGCTCCGGTGACGGGAACCGTTTTGAAAGTAAATGAAGCTCTGGAAAGTACACCTGAGTTGGTGAATGAATCACCCTATGAAGAGGGTTGGATGATCGAAGTAGAGATGAGCAATGATGTCGAGGAAGCTCTGGGCAAGTTGCTGTCTGCGGAGCAGTACGAGCAGTTGATTTCAGATGAGCAATAATGAGCAATACAGCATGAAATAATAGCGCTTTATTCTGATTTTTTATATGGATATTGAATTAAATAAGAGCATCGTTAGTCCGCTCAGTTTTTGTATAAAATAGTCGCTATGACCTGACATAGCGGCTATTTTTTTGTTGTCTTTTAGAAGACGTATTTACGTTGTTTGCTCAGACTTAGAAGAGAGCATCACTATAAAATTGTGTAGATTTACAACAGTGTTTTTTCGACTAATTTCTATTGTTATCGGCCATATTAAGAAGAATTATGCAGGTATAATGCCTTGTCGTTACTTTAAATTTAAATGTTGTCATCAACGTTCATGACGAAAGTACGTTTTCATTTCGTTGATGAAGATAGCGCTGTCATTTAGTATGAATTTTAAGAAAAGGTAGTGATGCTATTTACTCACAAGGAGGATATGAATATGAGCACAGTGGACACAAAGTCCAGTTCAAACGGTGGCGCTCGTGTCGCCGTACAGCGTTTTGGCCGCTTTCTCAGCGGTATGGTTATGCCCAATATGGGAGCCTTTATCGCATGGGGATTAATTACGGCCCTTTTTATTCCGACCGGGTGGTTCCCGAATGAGGGTTTTGCACAACTGGTTGATCCGATGAAAAATTATTTGCTGCCACTGCTGATCGGTTACACGGGAGGCACGATGATTCACGGACAGCGTGGAGGTGTGATCGGTGCCATTATGACGATGGGGGTCATTGTGGGGGCCGATATCCCGATGTTCCTGGGCGCGATGGTAGCTGGTCCGCTGGCTGCATGGATATTGAAGAAGTTCGATAAGGCCATTGAGGGCAAAGTCAAATCAGGTTTTGAAATGCTGGTCAATAATTTCTCGGCTGGGATTATCGGTGCCATTCTAGCATTACTAGCGCATGTTGCGATCGGCCCGGTCGTGCAAACCATCAGTCAAGTGTTGTCGACAGGGGTACAGTTCCTCGTAAACGCAGGGCTACTGCCGCTTGTCAATCTCATTATTGAGCCCGGAAAAGTATTATTTCTCAACAACGCACTGAATCATGGAGTATTGAGTCCGATTGCGCTGGAGGAAGCTGCAAGAACAGGAAAATCCGTTTTGTTCATGCTTGAATCCAATCCTGGCCCGGGACTCGGTATTTTGCTGGCCTATTGCCTGTTCGGTAAAGGCTCTGCGAAGTCGTCTGCTCCTGGTGCAGTCATTATTCATTTTTTCGGCGGGATTCATGAAATTTATTTCCCTTATATTTTGATGAAGCCGATTCTGATTCTCGCTGCTATAGCAGGGGGCGTTGTTGGAACCTTCTGTTTTATGTTGACAGGTGCCGGACTGGTTGCTGCTCCTTCACCAGGCAGTATCATTGCTTACTTCCTGATGACACCCAAAGGCGGATATTTGCCGATGCTGAGCGGAGTAATCGCAGCTGCGGTCGTATCCTTTGCGGTTGCCGCAGTATTACTCAAAACTGGTAAGCAAAAGGAAGAGGGGCTGGAGGAAGCTGCATCCCGTCTGAAAGATATGAAAAATCAAAGCAAGGGTGCAAGTGCTAACGCCACTGTAATGGAAGATAACCGCGCATCCGATCGTGCTGCCGAGATTGCCGCAGATCGAACGCTTAAGGATAAATCTGAGGTGAATAAAATTGTCTTTTCTTGTGATGCAGGTATGGGTTCAAGCGCCATGGGAGCCTCAATTTTGCGCAAAAAAATGAAACAGGCGGGCGTGGGCGTTACGGTAACGAATACGGCAATCAGTGAAATTCCACAGGATGCGGATATTGTCATTACACAAAAAACGTTGACAGACCGGGCTAAAACGGTAGCCCCGAATGCTGAGCACATTTCCATTGACAATTTTCTGAAGAGCCATGAATACGAAGCGCTGGTTGAACGGCTGAAATCCGATTCTTAATCCCCATAAAGTCAGGCCGGCTGTATACAGTTTGTATTTCCTGCTGGAAGGGATGAGAGCTTGGGAAGGAACGGTATGCGCTTATGAATATTACGAAACGACAATCTGACATCGTAGAGTATCTTTTGGAGCAGCCTCAAGAGGTTACGGCCGGGGAAATTGCTGAGAAGATCAATGTCAGCACAAGGACGGTTCATCGGGAACTTGGCGCAGTTGAGTGTTGGTTGGCGGCTCATGAGGTAAAGCTGGAGAAAAAATCAGGGATCGGTATTTTTGTGGATGCCGACCCGATTCAGCTTGCAAGTCTGCGGGAGCAATTGCTGCATACGAAGTCAGACGAATACTCGGCTGAGGAGAGAAAAATTGTAGTTCTGTGCATGCTGCTGGATACACAGGAGCCGATCAAGTTGCTGGCGCTAGCATCGGATTTGAAAGTCACAGTAACTACGGTCAGTCATGATCTGGACGAATTACAAGGCTGGATCGAAGATCGAGGGCTCATGCTTGTGCGCAGACGGGGATACGGTGTCGAGATTACAGGACGGGAGATAGACAAAAGACGGGCGATTTCTGAGCTTGCTCTCGAATATTTGGATGAATCGGATCTGTTTTCCGGCCGAGAGGAGCTTCGTCCCGTAACACGTGTCACAGAAAAATTGCTGGAGATGATTGGCAGAGAGAATCTGCTAACCGTGGAGAATGCCCTCTGGCAGCCTCATGATCAATGGCTGAAAAACATGGTGGAAAGCAAATATATGGAACTGCTGATTCAAATTTGCGTTTCTCTGGCACGTCTGCGCCTTGGGTACGTTGTGGATCATCGTCTCTCGTATTTGAAAACAGATTCAGAGGAGAATATCATGCTGCGCACAGCTATGGTGGAGCGTATATGCGCAGAGTTGTCAGCGGCGCTGGATATTGAATTTCCAGAACCGGAACGATGTTATTTCGGGTTGCTGTTCCGTGATGCTGAGGATCATTCCACCCGCTTGCTGCCACTGGATGATCTTGTACTGCTGGAGTCGGTTCATGAGTTGATTCGTCGTGTAGAGGCAGAGACAGGCACACCATTAGCAGAGGATCGTGTCCTGCGTGAAGGGCTGATTGCCCATATGGCTCCAGTATTCAAACGTTTGAGGGAAGGGAGAGCGATCCGCAACCCTCTCCTTCAGCAAATCCGCAAGGATTACGGCAGCTTGTTCGACTCGGTCAAAAAGGCTGCGGCGGATATGACAGAAATGGAAGTACCAGATGAAGAGATCGGATTTCTGGTCATGCATTTTGGCGCTTCGTTGGAACGGCTGCGACAATTGCAGCGGGAGGTTCGAGCAATCGTAGTCTGCACGAGCGGAATTGGGTCCTCCAGACTTCTGGCAACAAGACTGGCCAAGGAGCTGCCACAGATCAAAATCGTGGATAGGGCCTCATGGTACGAGGCAACGCGGATTCCCAAGGAGGATTATGATCTGATCATTTCGACAGTGGAGCTACCGCTTGAGCCGGATCGGTATCTCAAAATCAGCCCGCTGCTGACGCAAGAGGAGAGTGACCGCCTGCGTCATTTCATCCAGCATATTACACTCAATCAACTCAGTGATCATCGTCAGGAACAGGCTGTTCTGCCCGGCCAGGGCATGGAGTGGCTTACTGGTCTACGGAAAAGTCTTGAGGAGATTGTGCACATTGTACAGCAATTTCAAGTGTATCCACTGGAAAATCAAGGGATGGATATGCCAGCTACCATAGAGGCTATATGCATGTTGGAGGCAGGGCGGGGAAATGTCACAGAGCCTTCTGTTGTTGCTGAACAGCTTATGGAAAGAGAGCGCCAAGGTAGTCAGGTGATTGCTGATACCTCCGTTGCTTTAATTCATACACGCAGTCCCTATATTCGCCAGCCTTCGCTGGCCTTGTATAGGCTGGCTGAGCCGCTGTTGGCGGATGTAGACGAACAAGTGGAATGCGTTCTGCTGATGTTGGGACCTCGTGAGTTACCGAAAGAAAGCTTGGAGGTATTGAGCGAGATTAGTGCATTACTGCTGCAGGAAGACATGATTACACTACTGGAACACGGTAGTAGAGATCAGATTGCCAATTATATATCGACTGAGCTGGCTGAATTTTTTCACAGTAAATTAGGGACAGGGAGGAACCTACCGTGAGTATTATGACGATAGACAAAATAAAAATGAACGCAACCGCCAAAGACAAATATGAGGCGATTCGTATGGCAGGACAAATCCTGCTGGATGCAGGACATATTACAACTGAGTACATTGACAAGATGCTTGAACGCGAGGAGATTGTATCCACCTATATCGGGAACGGGCTGGCTATTCCACATGGTACCAAGGAATCCAAGACACTTGTTCAATCCACTGGCATCTCCATCGTTCAGTTCCCGCAAGGCGTAGATTTCGGGGAAGAAAAAGCATACATGGTGATCGGCATTGCAGCCCAAGGCGGCGATCATATGGAGATTTTGACAAGTATCGCTGTGGTATGTGCGGAGGAAGAAAACATGGACAAACTTCGCAACGCGGTGATCCCACAGGAAATTATAGATCTGTTCGAAAGTGAGCTGGAGCTATGAGAGCCGTCCACTTTGGAGCAGGAAATATCGGTCGCGGCTTTATTGGGCTGATTCTGTCGCGTGCAGGCTATGAGGTTGTTTTTTCAGATGTCAACGAGACACTTGTATCTGAGTTACGCCGCCGCAAGCAATATACTGTTGAGTTGGCGAATGATACGAAGGATACGGAGACAGTAACGAATGTAACCGCGATTGACGGCAGAGATGCATCCGCTGTAGCGGATGCAGTAAATCATGCTGATCTGGTAACGACCGCAGTCGGGGTTAGCATCCTCAGGCATATTGCAGCAGGTATTGCCGAGGGGATAGCACGGCGGGTAGAGCGTGGAGCAGGCCCGCTGCATGTGATTGCTTGCGAAAATGCAATTGGAGGCAGCGCCCAACTGAAAGAGCATGTTTTTGCGCTACTCGATGAGGCGACTCGTGCCAAGGCAGAGGCTTCGGTATATTTCCCCAATGCTGCTGTAGACCGGATTGTGCCGATCCAGCATCATGAGGACCCGTTGCATGTGCAGGTAGAGCCTTTTTACGAGTGGGTGGTGGATCGCTCGCAAATGGCACCTGACCATGAAGAAATCGAAGGCATTCTTTACGTGCAGGATCTGGAGCCTTATATTGAACGCAAGTTGTTCACGGTGAATACGGGGCATTGCGTGGCGGCCTATATTGGTTATACCGCAGGTTATGCCACGATCCAGGAGGCCATGAAGGATACCAAGGTGGTAGATTCAATCCAAGGGGCGCTGGAGGAAACAGGAGCGGTGCTTGTAAAGCGATTCGGCTTGAATCAAGGGGAGCATAAGAAGTACATCTCTAAGATTCTGGATCGCTTCCGCAATCCTAATCTGACAGACGAGGTTACTCGGGTCGGACGTTCACCGCTTCGCAAGCTGTCTCCCAATGACCGTCTTGTACGTCCCGCGCTGCAAGCGCAGGAGTATGGTATCCGGACCGATCATCTGGCGTTAGGAATGGCTGCTGCCTGTAAATTTGATATTACGGAAGATCCCGAAGCGGTTGAACTTCAGCAGGTGATTCGCAGCCAAGGGGTGAGTGTAGCGCTGACACGTTATACGTCCATACCTGCAGATGACCCGTTACATCGGCAGGTATTGGAGCAATATGATATTATAAGTTCATAAAACAACGCAATAACACGCACTTATTTCAATCATCCTCTTGAAGACCAAACATCTACATGAGCACAAAAGTGTTCTGTAGAGTTGAGCTTCAAGAGGATTTTTATATGCGTGATTTACATCACATAACAACCTGACTAAATTATATATATTGATAATGATTATCATTATCTATAAAATATCATTAACAGTATATATATTAGGGGGATTATAGTGAAACCGATTTATATTACCTTAGGGTTTTTATTTTTGGCACTTGGCGTTATTGGCGTAGTGGTGCCGTTGCTGCCGACTACACCGTTTCTGCTGCTGGCAACCTTTTTCTTTATGCGGGGGTCTGAAAGGATTCATCGGTGGTTTTCCAATACGTCTCTGTATCATAAATATCTGGAAAGTTTTGTTCAAACCAGGTCGTTGAAATTGTCTACAAAAATTACGTCATTGGGCTTAGCGTCAGCTATGCTGATTACAGGCTTTATCTTTACCCCTAATATATGGGGCAAAACGCTCATCGTCTTGGTCATCCTTTTTAAATATTATTACTTTATATTCCGAGTCGGAACTGTGAGAGAAGCTGAGGTGGAAACTCCGACTTCAACTGAAGCCGTTCCTACTCCAAAAAAAAGATCTAAAATGGTCGACAGTCGTCTGTTAGGCCTGGTGGAGCATTCTCGAAAATATATCATCTTGGGTGTGCTTGTACAGTGGATCGGTCTTTTAGGGAGTATAGCCGCTGTTTTGTCTATGGCCTTTGTGATGCAGCAAGCATGGGAGGGACAAGTGACTCGCAAGCTGATTCTATTCATGACGGTCATTGTTATGGCTGCCATTGCAGTTCGCTTTCTGAGTAATTATGCAGCCAGTATGTTGTCCTATCGGGCTTCAATCAATGCTAAAAAAACGCTGCGCTCACAGATTTACGGCAAGCTGCTAAAGCTGGGGCCCTCTTATACAGATCATACTTCCACTTCGGGGGTTATTCAGGTTGCTGTAGAAGGGGTGGAGCAGCTTGAGACCTATTTTGGAAGATATATGCCTCAGCTATTCTATAGTCTGCTTGCGCCTGTAACGTTGTTCATCACCCTCTCTTTTGTCAGCTTCAAAGCGGCTATTATTCTATTAATCTGTGTTCCCTTAATTCCAGTGTCCATTATTGTCATTATGAGGATGGCTAAAAAGCTGTTTCGGAAATATTGGGGCAGCTATGTCAATTTGGGTCACAGCTTTTTGGAAAATGTACAAGGTCTGACCACGCTCAAAATTTACGGGACAGACCAGGATAAACATCAGGAGATGAACACAGCGGCTGAGGATTTTCGCAAAATGACGATGAAAGTCCTGACTATGCAGTTAAACTCCGTGGCTGTCATGGATCTTATCGCATTTGGTGGTGCCGCCGCTGGTGTGCTGGTCGCGGTAAGCGAATATTCTTCAGGTCATATTGGCTTGGCGGGAGCGCTCATCATTGTTTTGCTGTCGGCAGAGTTTTTCATTCCGCTGCGTCTGCTCGGTTCCTACTTTCATATCGCCATGAACGGAATGGCAGCAAGCGACAAAATATTCCAAATGTTGAGTACAGAGGATTTTATACAAGGACAACAAAGCATAGAAGCCACAGACATTCAACTGGAACGGGTAAATTTTGCTTACGATGAAAGAGATACCTTACGAAATATATCCATGAATATCCCTCAAGGGAGCTTTGTTTCCATTGTTGGAGAATCAGGTTCAGGTAAAAGTACGGTAGCCGGATTGATCGTTGGACATCATGAGGGCTATCAAGGAAGCCTGAAGATCGGAGGAACCGAACTGACCTCCATTACGGAAGAAAGCCGCTTGCGTCATATGACCTGGATCGGTTTTAACAGCTACATTTTTAAAGGCACTGTAGAAGCGAATTTGAGAATGGGGAATGAGCACGCGGATGAGCAACAAATGCTGGAAGCGTTGCGGCAAGTGAAGCTGTATGATTTTATTCTCTCCGAAGGGGGACTGGAAGCAGAGATAGAGGAGCAGGGAGCGAATCTGTCAGGAGGACAGCGCCAACGGCTAGCACTGGCCAGAGCGTTGCTGCACGATAGTCATGTGTATATTTTTGATGAGGCTACCTCTAACATTGACGTTGAGAGTGAGGAAGGCATCATGGAAGTCATACATGCACTGGCAGGTCAAAAAACAGTGATTCTCATCTCTCACAGACTGGAAAACGTGATCCAATCTGACTGCATTTATGTGCTGCAAAATGGCTTAGTGGCAGAATCCGGAACGCATCAGGAGCTGTTGAGCCAGCAGGGACATTATGCGGAGATGTATCTCAGTCAGCATAGGATGGAACAGTTTGTGAAAGGAGGTGCTGTATATGCGTAGACACGGTTTACGGATTATGGGTCAATTGTTGGTCTTGGCAGGGCCTCTTTTACCTGTGCTGCTCATAACGATTGTTACAGGAGTGCTTGGTTTTGTATGTGCTATTGGCATTATTGTGTATGGGGCCCTTGCCCTACTGACAGCAACGGGCATCACGACAGGCTACAGCATGACATTTTTGCTGACTACCATCGTGCTATGTGCTGTATTACGCGGCGTATTTCGTTATGGCGAGCAAATGAGCGGTCATTATCTCGCCTTCAAGCTGCTGGCCGTGCTGCGTGACAAGGTGCTTCTAGCCTTGCGTAGGTTGGCTCCAGCCAAGCTTGAAGGCAAAGACAAAGGGAATCTGATTTCGCTGATTACAAGTGATATTGAGCTATTGGAAGTATTTTATGCGCATACGATAGCGCCTGTTATGATCGGCATTATTACTTCATTGCTTATGGTGTTTTTTATAGGCTCTTATGAGCCTTTACTAGGCGGGATCGCTGCGCTTGCTTACATAACCGTCGGTTTATTCATTCCTCTGCTTACGTCACGTATGGGCAAGCGCCAAGGGATGGAATACCGGAGCAGCTTCGGCCAGCTGAGTAGTTATTTTTTAGACAGCTTACGCGGGATGAAGGAAATTGTTCAATATGGGCAAGGGGAACAACGATTAAATGAAATTAACCGTCGTACGGAGCAGTTGGATGCCAAGCAGAAGGACTTGAAGCATCACGAAGGCATCACAAGAGCGATCACAGATGCGGCTGTAGTCGGATTTTCATTCTTGATGCTGCTAGCTGGATTGTATGGCATGTCTAAGGGGCAGATGGATTTTACAAGTATGCTGATTTCAGTCATTGCCCTGTTTAGTTCATTTGGTCCGGTGGTCGCGCTGAGCAATTTGTCTAACAATTTGCTTCAGACGCTGGCAAGCGGGGAACGAGTGCTGAGTCTGCTGGAGGAGACCCCGGAGGTAGAAGAAAATATGGATGGAATGACTGTTGGCTTTACTGGAGCGCAGATAGATAAGGTGACTTTTGCATACGATGGTCAAACGGTGCTGAAGGACGTAAGTCTCACGATACCGCCCAAGCGAATTATAGGTATTCAGGGTAAAAGCGGCTCCGGCAAGTCAACGTTGTTGAAGTTGCTGATGCGATTCAGGGACCCGCAACAAGGTGGAATTTTGCTATCTGAACACGATTTAAAGGACATTGAGACCCGACATTTGAGAAGCTTGCAAAGCTACGTCGATCAGCATACGTTCCTGTTTGATGATTCCATTGCAGCTAATATCAAAATTGGAAAGCCTGATGCTACACATCAACAGGTTGTAGAAGCAGCCCGTAAGGCATCAGTGCACGATTTTATTATGACATTGCCTCAAGGATATGACAGCCGAGTTGGAGAGTTGGGGGACAGGCTGTCTGGTGGAGAACGTCAGCGCTTGGGACTGGCCAGAGCCTTTGTTCATGATGCGCCCCTCTTACTGCTGGACGAACCAACTAGCAATTTGGACAGTTTGAACGAAGCGATTATTTTAAAATCGTTAAAAGAACAGCAGCAAGATAAAACAATTATCCTTGTATCGCATCGAAGCTCTACCATGCGAATGGCTGACGAAATTTTTCAAATGGATAACCGCCGACTCTCCTGAAAATGGTACATGGTTTAGCATGCTTTTTTCAGTCTAGTCTATAAGTGATAAAAGCTAGAAAATAAATGTGATGCTTTGGAGGCGAAAGCTGTAGCCTGTTCATCGTTTTGTCATAAAATGGAGTGTGCGTGTTGAAATGAGAGTGTCATCCTTATTTAATTCATCCAGCTTTTCAAGCTTGTCTTATTTTGATAGCCTATGAGGTGAGGATTTTGCAAATCCTGAGGTATATTGACAAGTCATAAACATCATAAATGATGGATGAACAGAGGCTATAAGCCGATGTATAAAAATGGGTGGTGAACAGGAATGTCTGATTTCAATCAGCTCAAGGGACTTGAGCACACAGCATATCCCATATATGAAGGCTATGATTTGGGTCTTACTTATACGCCTGCGGGCAGCAAATTTAAGGTATGGGCACCGACTGCACAGCAGGTTCATATAGCGTTGTATAGCGACGCAGGGGTGTACGATCAGGAAGGAATCGTTCAGGAGCACGGTGGTGGTCAGGAATTTCTAATGAGCCGTGATGATCAAGGTGTATGGTCTATCGAACTGGAAGGCGACTGGAACAGATATTATTACATGTACAGGCTGGAGTGGGTGGACCACACCATTCATTATGCTGCCGATCCATATGCCAGAGCGGTATCAGCCAATGGGCAACGTACGGCTATCATTGATTTGGATCGAACCAACCCGGATGGATGGGAACAGGATGAGGGGCCTGTACTTGAGCGTGCGACAGATGCCATTATCTATGAGCTTCATGTGCGTGATTTTTCGATGGACCCCCATTTTAATACGGGTATAAAAGATTTATCTGCCGCTCAGGGGCGGTTTGCAGCCTTTACGTATACGGGATTAACGGATTCCGAGGGTAACCGTATCGGACTGGATCATTTGCTGGAGCTGGGCATTACACATGTTCATTTGCTTCCCGTGGCTGACTTTCATACGGTGAATGACTTTTCGGAATTAGGAACTGAATATAACTGGGGCTATGATCCGCAGCACTATAATGTGCCGGAGGGGTCCTACTCTTCCAATCCAGCTGATCCGGAGGCTCGTATACGCGAGTTGAAATTGCTGGTACAGTCTCTGCATGCGGCCGGCATCGGTGTCATTATGGACGTCGTGTACAATCATACGTATTCGGTGGAAAAGGGTCCGTTTGAGCCAGTTGTACCAGGATATTATTATCGTACAGATGAGCAAGGGAAGCTCACCAATGGATCAGGTGTAGGTAATGAGATGGCAACCGAACGTCCGATGGTGCGCAAGTATATCAAGGATTCACTGCGCTATTGGGCAGAGGAATATCACATAGATGGCTTCCGGTTTGATTTGATGGCGTTGATTGATACACCGACTGTAGAGCAGCTTACCCGAGAACTTCGCTCTGAGATACGTCCCGATCTGCTGATCTATGGTGAGCCTTGGACAGGAGGAGAGTCCCCTCAGCCTTTGCTTACATTAAAAGGAACGCAGCGGGATAAGGGTTTTGCCGTTTTTAACGACAATTACCGTTCTGCCATTAAGGGAGATAGCGACGGTACAGGAAGCGGGTTTGCTACGGGGGCGGAAAATCAGGAGGAACGGGTACTTCAAGGTGCTTTTGGAGCTATTTATGATTTCACAGCTCAGCCATCAGAGACCGTCAATTATGTAACGGCCCACGATAATCTCAATTTGTGGGATAAAATTTTGACGGTGAGACATTTGCGGGAGCATTGTCGTTTTCCGCAATGGGAGCAGGGGAACCCCAAAGATGGAAGGACAGCCGAACAAGCCGTAGCCGAAGCAGACCCGTATCAGGAGATGGATGAAAGTAACCTACTTGAAAACGAAACTGTACGTAAGTCCCTGTTAGCTAACGGAATGGTTCTGACATCGCAAGGCATTCCTTTTATCCATGCAGGGGATGAACTGCTGCGTTCCAAATATGGAGACCATAACAGCTACCGAAGCTCTGATGTGGTGAACGCCATCCGTTGGAATCACAAGGCGAGGTTTCGACCTGTGTTTGATTACTACAAAGGCTTAATTGCTTTGCGGCGCAGTCACCCGGCATTCCGTATAGATCAGCGTGAGCTAGTGGAGCAGCATATGGAAGTCCTGCAAAGCAGTGGACATGTGGTGGCTTTTGCCTTGAGGCATCATGCTAACGGCGATGCCTGGAATCATATTGTAGTGATTTATAACGGTTCGGATACAGAGCAGACCATATCATTGCCTGCGGAATCGGACCGTTGGCATGTGGTCGTGGATGCACACGGGGCCGGGATTGAGACACGGTATGAAGTGGTAGGTCATCGTGTGACGGTATCGCGCTGGTCGATGATGGTGTTGTACGATCAGGATGGACCTCCCCAAGCCTCCTTTTTGACAGAGCATGATCATCAAGCTAACGAGCAAATGGATAACAAAACGAAAGGCTTGGATGAGCGGACAAATCAAGAGATTGCAGGTACAGCAATGACAGATGCCCAGCTAGGAAACGATAGAGAGGTTATTCCATTCCGCACAATTGAATTGATCTACGAGCGTGCAGATCGGCAATACTCTGGCTGGAATGTGTGGGTATGGGGCACTGGGTACCGTGACGGACATGTTAAATTTCAAGATTTAGATGACGGCCGGGCAATAGCCCGCATTCGGGTGGCTCCTGATGTACAGCGAATTGGCTACATTGTCCGCCTGAATCACTGGGATGCCAAGGATGTGGAGGCAGATCGTTATATTGTTGTAGATCTGACCCGGTCTGTGATGCAGGTATTGATTCATAGTGGCAGAGAGGAATATTTATTACTGGTTAACGATAACCGAGCGGGATAGACTTGTATGCCTGGTTGCCATATATACACGAGAAAATAGCATTTTTCGATCATTTCGAGAAATGCTATTTTTTTATGCAAGTGTGCGTCACTTTCAGAAAAAAGGGGTAAAATAGAATTATGGAGTTGTTTAGTTTTGCCAGCTTGCTGGCTCATATTCTGTAGTACGACTGGTAAACCAAGCAAGATTCTTGGAGGAAAATCATTTGTAAGGTAACCTGAAGGAGGTTGTATATCATGAGTTCTAATGGAGGAAGTATTCAACTAACCGCCCAGCCGAGAACAGAGAAGAAGGGTTCGGCCATTCGTGGATTAAGGTTAAAAGGACGGATTCCAGCTGTGGTTTACGGCTCTGAAATCGAGGGAACCCCTGTACATGTCGATGCCAAGGAATTTAATAAAGTAGTCAGAACCGGACGTTCAGAGGTTTTTAATCTCACAGTAGAAGGCGGAGAAACGATCCCAGTCATTATTAAAGATTATCAACAGCGTGACAACCAATGGTTGCATGCCGATTTTTTAAAAATTTCCAAAAACAAACCGCTTCGCGTGCGTGTTTCTATTGATTATCAGGGAACCCCTGTAGGTACAAAAACAGGCGGTATCCTGCAAGTTCAAGAAACAGAAGTCGAAGTTGAAGGTTTGCCTTCTGACTTGCCGTCCACCATTGAAGTGGATGTATCCGCACTGGACATTGGCGACAAGCTGAGCGCAAGCGACTTGAAGCTTCCTAAAGGTGTGACGCTGCATGTCTCTGAAGAGGAGTTGCTGGCATCCGTGATCGTGCCGCGTGCAGTCGAGGTAGAGAATGCTGCTGTGGAAGGTGATGCAGCGGCAACTGAAGGCGCTGAAGAGGCTTCCGAAAACAAGGAATCTTAATGAAGTCAGCAGGCATATTGAACGTTGGCTGATTAAAGAAGATGATCAAACCGTTGAGCTAAAAACCGTTCCCTGTTAGGGGGCGGTTTTTCTCTTTAAAACACGACCATCATTCAATACGCGTCCTGATATGACGATATATATAGTATGGCATTTACATTTTTATTTTATAAATACCTAATATATATCTAAGGAGCGCGTACGCAATCATGGACAGAACGAATGAATTGTTGTGGCAAAGAAACAAATTGGTGATCATTATTTTTTGGATTATGACTTTGAGCAGCATCATCCCGGCAGTATCTAATCCCTCGATGTGGGTATCTAGTGGTGTAGGATTTGTAGTCGCGGCAGTTTTGACAATTCTGAATATGAAAAAGAAAGGAATCCGTCTTATTCCTTGGATTATTACATTTTATAGTGCATTTATATGTATATTTGTGAACTTGTCTAGCGTGGATGTAGTAGTTTCGATCTTTATCTGCTCATTGTTGTTGCTCTACCCATCTTACCGATATTTTCTGGTAACCATGACCTTAAATCTGTGTAATATTTTTGTACAAATTACGATCGGTACGCCCGCAACTCCCCAGGCTACCGGTTCTTTGCGTTATGTGCATGAGTTTATCATTGTTTTACTGATTGGTTTGCTACTGTTAGTGGTATCGGTGTTAAATCAAAAGCAGTTTCAGAAAACGGAAGAGCAAAATAAAGATATGGAGGCCACAAGGCAACGGATTGAATTCCTGTTTGAGCAAGTTAGACAAGCTGTAGCTGGATTGCATAGCTTTACAGAACGATTCAGGAATCAAGTGGATGCTACAGGCAACGTGACGAATGAAGTCGCTATCGGGTTTCAGGAGGTTGCCAAAGGGGTAGAAATGCAAGCTTCGAATATCACTGAGGTCACGGATAACTTGGCTCAGTCTGATCAGCACGTGCGCGAGGTTGCCGATCATTCCCGAGAACTGAAGCAGCTCTCCGAAGATACGAAAAATGCCGGGGGTAGAGGGAGCAGTCAACTACTTGCACTAACATCTCAAATTAAGGATTTGGGTCGGGTGATGAGTCGTACCAAAGAAGAATTAGATGAGTTTAAAGTGCAGAGTGACAATATGTCTGCCATGCTTAAAGATATTACTCAAATCTCAAAGCAAACCAATTTGCTGTCCTTGAATGCATCCATTGAGGCTGCCAGAGCGGGAGAGCATGGGAAAGGATTTGCGATTGTGGCTGGAGAAGTGCGTAATTTGGCTGAAATGGTTGGAAACACCTCAGTGGCGATGGAAGGTATTTTAGAGCAGCTGAGAACTCAGATGGATTCTGTTGTAAGTCAATTTGACATGGGACAGGAAAGATTACAACAAAGTATGGAGTCGGCACATTCGACCGAAATTGTACTGGAGGATATTCTGCAAAATGCCAATAAAGTATTGGTGCAGGCCGTGGAGGTAGAGTCCAGTACGAATAGTATGCAGCAATTTTCGTCTCAGGTCGTTCAAGAGATGATGGAATTTTCCAGTGTGACTGAACAAGCAAGTGCAGCGTCAGAGCAAATTTTGGCTGGAGTAGAGGAGCAGCAAAATATAACCTCCAATATGGTGGCGGGATTTAGTGAGCTGGAGGCATTGATTATTCAGTTGAAAGAGCTGGTGCATGACCAGAATGAGGGCGGCAGTTCTAGCAAAATCAGCAAAAGTAAATAACCGAAAAGCTTCATCAGCGGACTAGAGATCCGGGGCTTATCGCTAACAAGCGGTATCCCCGGTTTTTTACTGTGTTTAAGAAGAAGGGAAATGAAGTGGGAAGTTTTAGAAGCTATAATTAGATGGAAGTTGATGGTATAATTTGTGGCAGTTTAAATGCTTTGTAACAAGGGGGAATGACCATGATGATGGGAAAGCAAGCACCTAAATTAAAAGCTGGAGACGAGATACGCATTCTTTCGCCATCCCGAAGCTTGTCTATTGTTTCTGAGGAAAATCGCCTGATTGCCCAGCATAGACTGGAGACACTTGGGTTTAAAGTGAGCTTTTCACAGCATGTGCTGGAAAACGATGACTTTGCATCTTCTTCGATAGAGTCTAGAGTAGCTGACTTGCACGAAGCTTTTGTGGATCCAAAGGTAAAGGGCATTCTGACCTCCATTGGGGGGTATAATGCCAATCAGCTTCTAGCCCATCTGGATTATGATCTGATCGGCGCTCATCCTAAACGATTATGTGGCTATTCGGATATAACGGCGTTAAGCCATGCGATTTATGCCAGAACAGGGCTTATCACGTATGCAGGACCTCACTTTTTGACGTTTGCTATGTTGCGAGGAAATGAATATACGACGACTTATTTCCAAAGGTTAATGTTGGAAGAGGGCAGCATTCAAATCCAATCGTCGCCAGAGTGGAGTGACGATACTTGGTATCTGGATCAGGATCAAAGAAGCTTTCACCGCAATGCGGGTCCATATGCGATTCATGAAGGCGAAGCAGAGGGTACGATTGTGGGCGGAAACTTGTGTACTCTGAATTTGTTACAGGGAACCCCATACATGCCAAGTCTAAAAGGAACCATAGTGTTTGTTGAGGATGATTACGAAAGCTCTCCCGCTACATTTGACCGGGATTTGCAATCATTGTTGCACCAGCCCGGATTTGATCAGGTTAAAGGAATCATCATAGGACGATTTCAGAAGGCATCGCATATGACAGAAGAATTGCTGCGGCAAATCATTCGCTCGAAAAGAGAATTGGCCTCTATACCGGTGATTGCAGATGCCGATTTTGGCCACACCACGCCGCAGTTTACATATCCGATTGGCGGAAAGGCGCTTATTCGTGCCCGTAATGGCAGGGTGAGGATTGAAATATGTGAATAATGATAGAGTGATAGAATTTATCGAACTGGGGGAGAAATTCCTATGGAGCTTAAATATTTGTTAATCGGCGTGTTAAGCCTATTGGGTAGTGGAGTGATATATACGATGGAGCGCTTTATATCCGTCATTCAATGGGCTGCGAATTCCGTCCCTGTTAAATTGAATAGTTCAGGTATATCTAATTCAGAACCTGATATGCCGAGTTTTATTGACAATATATTTGTTATTATTTTATTCGTATGTGGCTTGATGATACTCGGGTATGGTGTGTACGAACGACGTACACGATAACACAACCTATGTAGGCATATCCGTTTTTATTTGGGAGGAACGCATGTGAACGCCTTGTTGGAAATGCTGATGCAGCTATTTGAGCGCGCGGCATTGTTGCTGATTTGTTTGTTTTTTATTACACGTATCCCCCGGTTTAAGGAAACCTTGCAGAAGAACAGTCATTCTCCGGCAGAGCTGACGTTACTAACATTGATTTTCTGTATGTTTGCACTGTTTGGTACCTACACCGGGATTGAAGTTGAAGGCTCGCTGGTTAACGTTCGGATTATCGCAATTATGGCGGGCGGAATTTTATTTGGACCTTGGGTTGGGATCATTACAGGTATTGTATCTGGGATTCATCGTTATCTGATTGATATCGGGGGAATCACCTCGATTCCGTGTCTGATTACAAGTATTCTGGCAGGTGTGGTGTCAGGATATATCGGTCGCCGGGTCAATCGTTCCAAGAGATGGCTGGTCGGTATCGCCGCAGGTATGGTCTGTGAAGCGTTGACGATGCTGCTCATTCTGGTGATGGCCCAACCTCATGGTCTTGGTGTGGACATCGTTTCCAAGATCGGTCTACCGATGATTATCGGGGAAGTCAGTATCGGTTTAATCGTTCTATTAATCCAGAGTGTGGAGGGGGAAAAGGAGAATATCGCGGCCAGACAGGCCAAGCTGGCATTGGATATTGCCAACAAAACGTTGCCTTATTTTCGTTCCATTAATGCGGAATCCTTGCATACGATTTGCTCAATTATAAAAGAAGACATCAAGGCAGATGCGGTGGCGATTACGGATACCCGAGATGTGCTGGCTTACGTCGGTTTTGGCGAAGAACGCTATCATATCGGGGATGAAATCATTAGCGATGTGACTAAATCGACGATCCGTAGCGGTAAAATCACGATCCGCAACCATATCGCTGACGACAAAACGCCCCAAATCCAGTCTCTGCTCATTATCCCGTTAGAGGAGCGGGGAGAAGTAACCGGAACCCTAAAGATTTACTACCGAAAAGCTTATAAAATCACGTATCCGTTGCAGACGATGGCGATTGGCTTGTCTCAGATCATTTCCACGTTAATGGAAGTGTCGCGTGTGGAGCAAATTAAGGAAGCGGCGAATAAGGCCGAGTTAAAGGCACTCCAGACGAAGATCAACCCTCATTTTCTGTTCAACGCGTTGAATGCCATTGCCTCGACGACGCGCACCAAACCGGATAAGGCGCGAGAGCTGATCATCAATTTGTCAGGCTATCTGCGTTATAATTTGGAGCTGAATGATGATTTGATCGAAATTCACAAGGAGCTTCAGCAGGTGTCGGATTACGTAGAAATTGAAAAAGCTCGCTTCGGCAATCGGCTTCAGGTGGAGTATGTAATGGATGAGGTGTCCGTGCGTATTCCGAGCCTAATTATCCAGCCCCTAGTTGAGAATGCGATTAATCATGGAATCCTCAAGAAAAAGGGACCAGGTACAGTAACCATTTCTGTAAAAGACCGTGGCGAAAAGGTGCGTATTTCTGTAGCTGATACCGGGGTGGGTATACGGGACGATGTAGTGGATAACCTATATCATGATCAAGTTCCGGCTAAACAGATCGGCTTGTACAATGTGCACAGAAGACTCAAGCTTATGTACGGTGAAGGAGTTATTACTCTTAAACATGATCCGGGCACCGAAGTATATTTTGACATACCAAAGGAGAAGTCATGAAGGCCATAATTGTAGAAGACGAACTTCCAGCGCGTGAAGAGCTGGAGTATCTTATTCAGACTCATAGCAGCATTGAGGTGACCGATAGTTTCGAGGATGGGCTGGATGTGTTCCGGTTTCTGCAAGATCAGGAGACGGATGCGATCTTTCTGGACATTAACATTCCTTCATTGGACGGGATGCTATTGGCACAGAACATTAGCAAATTTGCTAAAAAGCCCTATATTATTTTTACGACCGCCTATAAAGAACATGCGGCGCAGGCTTTTGAACTAGAGGCGTTCGACTACATTCTCAAGCCATATGATGAAAAACGGATCGCATCCATGCTGCATAAGCTCGAAAATGCTTATGAGCAGCGAAACGCTCAGATACAGGAACCTGTCCAGGCTGGGCAACCCCGAGCTGCTGAAACCAGTACCGTTGCTGCTCCGGGGCGTATTAATCTGCTGAAAAATGACAAAATTATCGTAACGGATGCAAACGATATTTACTATGCGTGTGCGCAGGAAAAGGTAACTCGTGTCTTTACAAGGCACGAAGAATATACGATGCCGATGAGCATTTCGGAATTTCATGCCCGCCTGCCGCAGCAGGACTTCTTTCGCTGTCACCGATCGTATACGGTTAATCTGTCGCAAATCCGTGAAATTGTACCTTGGTTCAATCATACGTATCTCCTGCGCTTGCGTGGACTAGAAGCAGAAATTCCGGTGAGTCGCAGTAAGGCCAAGGAATTCCGGCAAATTATGCGACTTTAAAGGCATTTCATTCCGCTATATGTGCATTTCATTCCTCAAACGATTTCTGGCTGACATGCAGGGTTATAATAACCGTGTAGACAGGATCCTTACAGACTTGCTCTTTCACAGACGCAAAGCGTACTGGATTCACGGTTATCATCATAACAAATGGATGCTGTAGAGCCGGAATGAAAAGAGGAGATCAATATGAAATCAAACAGCGGAAATCGCCTGCTGGTCGTACTTGGAACGATTATTGTCCAGATGGGCTTAGGTACCATTTACACATGGAGTTTATTTAATCAACCATTGGTGGACCGCTTTGGCTGGAACCTCAGTTCGGTCGCTATTACATTTTCAATTACCAGTTTTGCACTGGCGTTTGCTACGTTATTTGCAGGCAAGCTACAGGATAAATGGGGACTACGTCGTCTGATTTTGTGTGCAGGTGTCGTGTTAGGGGCAGGGCTCATGCTCAGTTCACAGGTAACTTCGTTATCCTTACTGTACATTTTGGCGGGTATTATCGTAGGTTTTGCGGATGGAACGGCATATATTACATCACTGTCGAATCTGATTAAATGGTTTCCTGAGAAAAAAGGACTTATTTCCGGTATTTCAGTTGGGGCCTACGGAACAGGCAGTCTGATATTCAAGTATATTAATGGTTCGCTGATTCAGTCTGTTGGCGTATCGCAAGCGTTTCTGTATTGGGGAATGATCGTGCTGATCATGATCGTCGGGGGTTCTTTCCTGGTGAAAGAAGCAGTAGTCATGAATAAGCCTTCGGTACAAAATGGGGCTGTACAGCGGGACTACACCGTTAAAGAAATGCTGCGCACCAAGCAGGCATACCTACTGTTCGTCATGTTCTTTACCGCTTGTATGAGTGGTCTCTACTTGATCGGAGTGGTCAAAGATATCGGCGTACGGATGGCTGGTTTGGATGTAGCAACAGCCGCTAATGCGGTCGCTATGGTCGCTATTTTTAACACGGCGGGTCGGATTATATTAGGTGCGCTATCCGATAAGGTGGGTCGTCTGAAAGTGGTAGCAGGTGCACTTTTAACAACAGCAATTGCAGTTACAGTACTGAGTGTGATACCCCTGAATTTTGGTTTGTTCTTTGCCTGTGTAGCAGGGATTGCTTTTTGCTTCGGCGGCAATATTACAGTCTTTCCTGCCATCGTAGCTGATTTCTTTGGTCTGAAGAACCAAAGCAAAAACTATGGTATTGTGTATCAGGGCTTTGGCCTTGGTGCGCTGGCGGGGTCATTTATCGCTGCCTTGCTCGGCGGATTTATCCCAACATTTACCACAATTGCTGTGCTATGCGTCGTATCGTTCCTGATTGCCCTCACCATTCGCACCCCAGAACAAGGTAAAGGCAAACTGCGCAGTGAACGGAAGAAAAATGCCAACGGTGTACGCAGCATGAAGCCAGGTACAAAATTAGGTTAAACGATTTGAGAAAATAGGACCAGATGAATGCCAAAAGACCTGTCATCATTCTCTAAGGGAGATTATGGCAGGTTATTTGTTTTTCCAATAACCTATTTTACGCTATAATAAAAAGATGTGTAATAAGCCGATATATACAAAAGACATAAGCTAAGAACCTGACAGGAGGACGAGTCATGATCGTGGATACAAGCGGGAATCTGCTTGCCCGCAATACGAAGCTGCGAAATACATATCAAATTCGAAGCGCCTTGTCCCGCAGTGAGCTGGCCATCGTGTATACGGCAAGGCTGTTGGATAACCGAGAAAAGGTCATTGTGAAGGAATTTTTTCCGAATGCACTGGCTTTACGGGGGACAGATCGAAAAACGGTCACTTGTAGCGCTACGATGCAATACAAATACGTGGAATTTATGCATTATTTTTTGCGTGAAGGGCAAATGTTAAAGGAGTTAAGTCATCCGGGAATTGTCGGTTATATAGATCATTTTGAGGAAAATGGAACTGCTTATCTGGTCATGGAATACTGTGCAGGCAAAACGCTGGATCGAATGATGCAAGAAGAGGCTGTGCCAACGTCTGATCCTGCTTTTCTGTACCAAACGTTGCTGCCTTTAATTGATGCCTTGGAGTATATTCACAACAAAGGAATTATTCATCGGGACATTAAGCCAGGCAATATTATGATTGGGGAACATGGCAACATCAAGCTGATTGATTTTGGCTCTGCTGTGCATTTTGAAGGCAAGGAGCATCCGATCTTCACCACGGCAGGCTATTCTCCGCTGGAATTTTACTCTAACCGTTCGCGGCAGGGGCCTGTATCGGATATTTATAGCTTGGCCGCAACGCTGTATTATTGCCAAAAAGGATCACCTCCACCGGATGTGCCAGGCAGATTATTTGCAGATCGAACCGAACGGATTCGGATCGAAAATGCAGGGATTTCACTACTGCCGTATGTTATTAGGCGCGGTCTGGAAGTACAGGCTACCAAGCGTTGCCGCTCACTTCGATGGTTTAAAGCCGCCCTACGTGCGGAATATTGGATAAAAAAAGGGAAGCGCCCTACTCTTACGGTTCGTTAACCGTAAGAGACGGCGCTTCTCTTTTTTTATTCCGACGATGTTATCCTGTCGGAGCTTGAATATGGTCGGTGTAGACTGAAGTATTCGGCTTAATCGCTTTATAGCGCAGCTCAATTTCAGTGACACCATCCTCAAATGTGATATATAGTTTGTCACCATACTCCATGACCGCTTTTTTGTTGCGGGTCAATCTGACTTTTCCATGCTGCAGGGCGCAGCGTGTATCATGTTTCACGATCAGAGTCCCTTTTTTACCTGCGGAAAATAGGATTCGTTCCGCTTCTGGTAACGGTTCGTGAACGTCAAGCGTACGGAATAACTCCTGCAAGCTGACCTTATGACCCGGAAAGGAGGTAAGCGGCCAAGATTTTACCGGAATCTCCTGCCCACTCGCTGTAGCGAGAAAATATCCTTCGATTCTTCCAGCAAACTGAGGCTTCGGTCGCAAGAACCAATACAGAAGAGCAGCTATCACAATACTGATGGCTACTGTCCATTTAATGGCTGTATACCGGGATTGGACTGAAACGGTCAGTGTTGCGCTGCTGGATGCACCTTCTGGATCGGTAGCGGTAATCTTTAGCTTCGTGTCACCTGTGTGAAGCTCGGATAGCAGCAGATCATTACCGTTAATCTCGGCATTAATCGTATCGCAAGAAGCTCCTGAATCCAGCTTAAAGTTCAGCTTGTCATGATTAGGATCAACAATAAAGTCCGATAAACTTCGACGGGAATCACCGTCTTCTTTTATCAGGCGAATCGTCAGGTCTTTTAAGGCCTGTGGTGCTGCATTGGTGGCGTGAACCTTATGTACAATTCCCTTACGGTACCACTGCGGACTATCCAGAGATAGCTGCCATGTATAATCACCCGTTTGGGGGAACGCATATTCGGTATGAAAGGCTCCTGACTTATAGGTCATAGGCACCTTTTTAGCTGTACCGCCCTTTACAGGGGTAACTATAATATGGGCTTGGAGAGATGTGTATACGGCATCATCTGTAAGCTTTTGGCCATCCGGTAACACGAGCTGAGCTTGAAATGGTGTCGCTTGTCCCTTCAGCAATTGCATAGGCTTGTCGCCATGAGCTGCTGTTGTTTGCGTTCCCCCTGTAGTAGCTTCAGCTTCCAGTCGGTAGCTGCCAAGTAAATTGATTTTAACCAAATCTCCGCGTATGCCCCGTAATTTTAACTTCACTTTACCTGCTTGTGGATGCTCAATTTTCAAAATTGCATATCGGCTCGACTTGTACCTGCGGACATTTTCTGAATTGGAGTATAGCTGGGTTTCCAGCAGGGGATGCTCCGACAAAAGCACCAGATTGGCTTCCTCCATACTAGAGTCCGGTAGAGTCACCGTTAATTCTTGCATCTCGCCAGTGGTCGTAATTGCAGCAACTGGAACGAGCTTGGAGCGAATTTGACTGGCAAAAATACGGTTCAGAATTTCGGGCAGATCCTCAGCACTACTGGTAATAAAAGAAGCTCCTCCCGTTTGAGAAGCGATCCGTTCGAGTTCTTGCCGGTTTACCGTGCCATCATGATTCAGACCAATCGTATACACCGGGTATCCCTTGGTCTGTGCAGATTTGATGACAGAGGATACATCGTTATTCGAGTCACCCTTGGACCGAGAACCAGAAGAGGCACCAAAATCAGTCTCTCCATCTGACAATAAAATCATAAAAGGCTGACGCCCTTGGGATGATCCTGCGGCTAGCAGTTCTGAGCCTTTACGCAGTCCCAGTCCCAAATCTGTATAACCAGAACGGTTCAACATTCTGATTTCCTGCTGGATTTGCGATTTTTGCGCTGCCACGCCAATCGAAGTCAGTGGTTTTGAGGCGACAACGTGATGGTTGTAGGCGACGAAACCCACACGTGTACGGTCTGCATCACTCAAGTCCATAAACATACTGATAACTTCGGCGGCAATACCCTCGGGATCCGTGTCTCTCATGGAATAGCTGGTATCCAGTACAAAAACAGCATCGTAACCCTCGCTTGGAGCAGTCCTCAAAGATGCTGCATTAGCCTGATTTACAGTGCAAATGACCCCGTTTAAGCCCGTTTGAAAAAATAGTACAAAAGTCATGAAAGTGATAATTCCTAGTTTCCTTATTCTGAACATAAGCTCCTCCATCGGCGAGACCAATGTGGGCGTACCAACTCTCCTAATCCTTGGGATATAAGGGATAAAGGATCAAAACAGCTGAAAAACCTCACATTAGCCATGAATTTGATACTTTTACGCTTCTCAGAAATATCCAATGAACTTCTATCGGTCATTGGATTCCATTTGTGAATATTTCCCTGAAGAAACAGGTCTAACATATCATAAAAATTACATACTTACGCATAAAATGAGTCAAAATGCCCTGTTTCAATCTGAGACTACAGAAATTGACAAAACTGAAGAGTGCTTTGTATGATAGCTTTCGTATCAACGGCAAAAATTGGGATTGAAGTTAGGAATACGAAATCATAAATTTGAAATTTCTGTGTTATATGACTTTTGATTTTGAATTTCCTCTCATTTGAAATGCCTTGCCGTTAAAAGTCGAATAGCGCTTCGGACCGATTTTTGAGGTTATATGCCTGTACCGTAAATGTGGTATAAGCTCAATCCTTTGACGAATTTAAATGTTAAGTAGGGGGGAGGAGGCAAATGAACTAAAATTGAATATTCGTCCGTTTCAAATTGGACATCCCGTGTCCGTATATGGAGCAATGGACCTATAACTCATACTTTATTCATTTGCCGACAACGATGGAAATCATTTATCAAACCAACCGGACAATGCTTTTTGAAGAGATTAACCCGGAAAAGCTGGATCTGATCACCATTGTAGGTGATGTGAAGGGTATCGACAGCTTGAGCGATGAGAAGATCAAGGAAATTAATCAGCACCTTCTGGTGCGTAGCTTTGACGAATTTTTGGATAAGTTTTCACCGACCGTATATTCATTTTTTAACGCGGCCAATCAAAAGGTCGTCTACACCCTTAAAAAGCCTGAGGGAATTGATGAGGATAGCATTTCTGAAATTCGTATCAATCAAAGTAATGATTTTCTGAAAATGTTGTTTACGCTCATTGATACTAAGCGCAGTCAAGGAATCACCAATGTAGATTTCAAATTTGAAAATCTGCTGGATATGATTTCACCGAAAAAGGTTATGGACGATATTCGTCAAGTCCGCAAAGAAATTCACTATATGTACGGTGAATACGACAAGCTGGATGATGGCGATCCGAAGAAACTCGACATGGGTGACAAGCTGAATGCCATGTTCGAGGAAGCGAGCCAGAACTATAACAACGTTATGGCTATGCTGCCTCTGGCAATTGAGGACATCAAAACCCGTCTTTTGCTCGGTGGAGCCCAAGAGGAAAACGCCGGTGAGTTGATCCAGGTGGGTATGCTCTCCATTGGGGAAAGCGGCGAACTGAAAATTATTGAAGCGCCGAAGAGCGAAAGTACTGAGCTGATGCTGTTGGATGAGAACAGCACTGGCGATCTCTCCCAAGTATTCGAAGAAGACTATAACTCTATCACAGATACGCCTTCTGACTATGTGAAGGACTTGGTGGTTCGCACGTTTGTGCCACTTCCAGCTGTTCAGACCAAGGTTGACACAGCGGTTGAAGTTCAAAACTACAACACGTATTTGGAGTTCTATAAAAATGCCAAGGATGATTTCGTAAAGGCGGTTAAGCCGCTGGTAGAAAAAATCCTCGGTGTCAAAATGTTCTTCGACCAATATGCGACGAAGAGCAAAGGAATGCTGCCGACAATGCTGGTGGCGAATAACAAGCTGGACATGCTGGTGAAAAGCAGCAATATTCCACGTCTGGAAACGTACCTGAATACCGTAAATGCCAAAAATGAATTCAGCGACACCATCTGGTTCGGGATCGTTCCATCTATTGAACTGGAAGCAGCCGGTAAGGTGAAGGTGTCTCGTGAACGCTTTAAGGGCAACGAGAAGGTCGTAAAGCAGGGCGGAAATTCAATGGAATCGCTCTCGATGCTGCTGCAAGTCGTGAAGGATTACAAAATTCAAATGTTCTTTAACTTTGAATCCGGTGAAGAGACGACCTTCAACAGTATGGCGACAGCAGGCATCGACAAGTATGTCGATAAATGCGCCAGTCTTGTGCGCAGAGAATATAGCGAATTTGCAATTCCTTGTGTACCGAACTTTACCATTATTCCGAAGGATAAATCGGGTGTCATTATTGATAGCAAAATGCTACAGACCGAAGACGGTGTGCAACTTTCCAAGGAAAAAGAAGATATTCTCAAACTGTGGATCGAGGGCGTATATGTAGGCGCTGCCTACGTGGCTGCTGGCTTGGTCGCTTCTTATCAATGTCCTGAATACCTGCGTGAGACGTTCAAAACGGTCAATAAAAACTTCCCTGGTGTACGCTTCGACATTGAAGCTGGGGACAACAGTCTGCGCACAGTGACGACGATGGCCAAGGAAATCACTGGGTTCACCAACACGATCAAGGATGCCATCAACCGTAAAAACTTTGGCTTTGTATTCTCGTCTGAGAATGCTCAGATTCAGGATAAGGATATCCGCCGGATTACTGTCTACAAGGCAAGAAGCATGGCGATGTCTGAGGACGGCTTTGACTCCATCTACAAAACGCTGGTCAGCACGTACATTGAACGTATTTTGCGCTACCAAACAGGAGACTTCAAGCACGAAAATATCGTCCGTTTCTTTAGTAACAATCCGAGCAGTCAGAAGAGCAAGTGGCTGAGCAGCAGAGGATCTGTGAACTCGATCATTCAAGACGGAGACGATATGAGCTTCATTATTGATGAGAAAAGCAATATGTGCCATATCGATCTGGTCTTCAATGGTAATGTGAAGAACCTGGAAGTCATGATCACTAAGGGAACCAGCTCGGTCAAATCATGATCCGAGCACTACGAAAGATGTTAGAGGCGTTTCTATCCAGAACCGCCTTTATACATAAATCGCGGAGAAGCACTGCTTCTTCCGCCATCATTTTACCTAATATCAAGGAGGCAACACACATGGGATTCAGATTGAAAGTAGAAGGACAAGAAACAATTGAGCTGGGCTTGGATAACATCCAAACGGTTATTTATGACACCGATACACCGGACGATTCCAATGCACGCTCCACTGACGTAGGCTCCACGCTGCGCATCAGCGGTAAAATCATCACAGCAGTAGACGGTGACAGCGCGGATGACACGTTGAAACTGGCTTTGTGGTCTCTGGTTCCTGCTGAAAAAGCAGACAGCTACCGTAAAGTAACACTGGAAGTTATTGCAGCTGATCAAGTTGTGCGTAAAATCTACTTCCCGAATGCTTTCGTTGTAGACTACAACGAGCACTTCGGCGACACAGAAGGTGTAGGTGCATTTACACTCTACATTAAACAAAAGAAAGACAAAACCGAGCTGGCTACCATCGACGGCGGATATCCGGTTTAAGCTTAACATCTTAACGTTAAGCGCAGCTTAAACACACACTCACCCGGCGCATACGTGAAGGGTGGATAAATATTAAGAGGCCTACGGGTCTCTTAATATTTATTTTTTTCGGAGAGGGGAACATCAGACAATGACCAACTACTATGAGCTGCTCGGTGTCGGCCGGGATGCTTCGGAGGCAGAGATTAAGCAAGCTTACCGTAAACTGGCCAAAAAGTATCATCCTGATACCAACCAGGGAAGCGAGGAAGCAACGCGCAAGTTCAAGCTGATTCACGAGGCTTACAATACCTTGCGTGACGAAGCATTGCGGCAGGCATACGATGCTGAGCTCATCCGAAAAGCAACGGGAACTAGCGGAGAACAGCAAGAAAAAGCAAAAGGGGCAGCAGCACCTTCAGGGGGTACACGTAGGGCAGCCAAAGGATTCAATCCGGCTGACATAGGCACTGATTTTGAGCAATTTTTCGGCTTTCATCCGAAAACGAAGGAAGGCTCACCAGGGAAAAAAATGAAAAAATCCGGTGATCCGACGGATACCTCAGCCATGTTCAACCAATTTTTTGGTATTCGTAAAAAGTGATGATTTCAGGATAGAAACGGGGGAAGCAAGCAGTGAAAACGGCGCAGAGCAGATGGGTTTTCATCATAGATGTTGCCATGTTCGGGCTGATGCTGGCGATCGCCTTTTATGTGTTTAACCGTACAGGCTACAGCGGTTTGAAGACTGTGGTCGCAATAGGTATTGGGATTAGCGTGCTTGTATACATACTGCGCAATCTGGTTTCCGTGGTCCCTGTGCCAAGGCCAAAGGCAGAGCGTAAACGGATTGCAAAACTGGTGTTAATTGATGAAGAAGGTGAATCCATTAAAGAATGGTATATCGAAGGCGAAACATCATTGTTAATCGGCAAAACAACGTCACGCTCTGAGGCGGATATTGATTTGGCAGGTACAGATTATGCTTCCTTGGTAAGTGTGGAGCATGCGGTACTCAACCGGGTAAACAGTGACTGGTTTGTGGAGGATGTGGATTCCGGCAATGGGACCGGGCTACGGTCTGCGAACGAAAGTGTAACCAAGAAGCTGGAAAGTGGCGAGCCTTACCGAATTTACTCAGGTGATTTATTATATATTGCCAATACCAGGCTGCTCGTTAAATAGAAGAAGTTGCACAATCCTTAGATTACTGTAAAGACAATCAAGACAATGGGGGAAGGAACCGACTATGAGTTTGACAAGATGCCCGAACGGACACATGTTCAGTACACGAAAGCACGGAAATACGTGTCCTTATTGTAATACAGTAGTAAATATAGCCGCACCCAAAAATGCCGAACCAGCAGCGAAAACAAACGTTGCAGGAGACGATGACAAAACCATGCCGTATTTAGGCGAAACCGTAGGGATTCATCCAGTAACCGGATGGCTGGTATGTATCGAAGGAGCACAGGTGGGTCAGGACTATCGCATTATGGCGGAGAAAAACTTTATCGGGCGCGCAGAGGAAATGCATGTCCGTATTATCGGAGACAACACGATTTCCCGCAGAAATCATGCGGTCATTGTGTATGATCCGAAGAAACGCAACTTTTACTTGCTGCCAGGCGATTCGTCAGGCTTGGCGTATCACAATAACGAGGCGGTATATTCACCAGTGGAGCTGGCTGCTTATGACGTGATTCAGCTCGGGCGCAGCAAATTTATCTTTATTCCGCTGTGCGGCGCTCATTTCGAGTGGGATAACGAAAATTAGAACGGAAGTGGGCAATGGTGCAGGGAGGTAACGATATGCAGCCTTATTTTGTTGTATGTGGAGCTGCGGTGCTATGCGCTGTTCTTCTCATCATCCGTATACGACTGACGCGAAGTTCCGGCAGCCGTACCGTGAGTGGAATTGAGATTGGAAATGGTCAAACGATCGGGAGCCGGAGCGAGCAGGATGATTATTTCTCCAGTATGACCACCCCTGTCGGTACGCTGGCGGTTGTTGCAGACGGGATCAGTGGGCTGGCCAATGGGCGTATGTCCAGTACCTTGGCTGTGACGACTTTTACGAAGGCATTTGCCAAGTTAGAAGATGCAATGAATTTGAACGGATATTTTGCAGAGGCCGCAACCCAAAGCAATCGCGGCATTTTGCAAAATTTGAATGGGCAGGGCGGGGGAACGACGCTCGCGGCGGTCATTGTGTGCGGCTATCAGCTGTATTACGGAGCGGTGGGTGACAGCTTGATTACAATTTACCGCAATGGTCACTTTCAGACAGTCAATTCCAAGCATACTGCGGAAACACTGCTGGAGGAACGAGTGCTTGCTGGACAAATGACCTCGGAGGAAGCTAAAACGAGTCCTGTACGCAATCAACTGGTCAACTACTTGGGCTATGAAGGCTTTGAGAGCATGGAACTGGGGAGTGCACCGATTCGTCTGTATTCGGGTGATTATGTGCTGCTATGCAGTGATGGCATTCAGGAGGCGCTGACGGAGATTGAGCAGGAAGAGATCATGCGCAAGGGCGGAACTCCGCAGGAAATGGCGGATGCCATGATCGACACCATCAACGATAAAGGGTTTAAAAGTCAGGATAATGCGACAGTGCTTATTTTGGCGATAGGATGAAACAAGAAAGACGGGGGTAGCGATGCGCAAGGACAACAGCGATTTTAGTACCGCCTTTGTGTCGGAAGCGGGCTCTTACATAGACAACCGGGACTATTTTGCATTCATGGAGACGGACGACATGGCCTGTTATGTCCTCGCAGATGGTCTGGATTCAGATCAGGAACTGCGCAGCGCAGAAATGGTTGTCAAAACGGTGCTGGAAAACTTCATGGAGAAACCTTCCATGTCCAAGCGGCGCTTGATGAGAGATCTGCGTGAAGCGCAGGAATGGCTGCAATTTGAAAGCCGTCGTGTTCGGCTCAAGGCCAGTCTACTGATGGTAGTGACCAACTATAACAAAATGGTGTACGTTTCGTGCGGTAATGTGCGACTATATCATTTTCGCAATGGAAGGCTTAATTTTCGCAGTAAGGATCACAGCCTGGCTCAGTCATTGGCGGATGATGGACGTATTCCAGACGAAGCGACCAGTACACACGAGGAACGGGGCAATCTGCTGGAATACCTCGGGAATCCGAATGGGGTTCATGCCCATTTCGCCAAAAAGACACAGCTTGCAGATGGAGATGTAATGCTGCTCGCTACATCTGGGATGTGGGAGGATGTTGAACTGGCGGAAATGCTGGGTGCGCTGGAGGAAGCGAAGGACCCGGGTATGCTGACGGATACGTTGGAAGAGGTTCTGCTGAGCAAACAGCGCCGGACGGTTAATAATTACACGGCTGCCGCCATTTATGTAAACAAAGTTTTTCAGGAAAAACCTAAAAACCGTCGTAAGCTGATCAAACGGATCTTGATTGCGTTGCTCGCCTTTGTAATCGTGGGCGGGGGAGCATGGATTACACTGGCGCGTATGGCTGCGAACAAAGCGGCTGCGCTGGAAACGATGATCGAATCGGCTCAGGCCGCGGATGATTATGCAAGAGCAGGAGATTATGCAAAAGCGCTCAAATCCTACAGTGAAGCGAAAAACGCGGCAGTTAAAATTAACGATAAAATTCACAAGCGATTGTATACAGCTGAACAGAAAGTATCTCAATTGATGGTTGACGGGGACGGCTATGTGGAAAAGGCCGATTTTACCAAAGCTGAAGCCAGCTACGATAAAGCACGGAAAAGCGCCGGACTATATCCGCCATTTAATGTGAAGGATATTGAAAAAAAAATCGACCAACTGGACAGCTATGCCGAGACGGCGAGCTGGATGAAGGACGGAGATTTAAAATTCCAGGGTGGCGATTACACAAATGCACTCAAGCTGTACAAAAAAGCAAATAAGGCTGCGATGGAATCCGGCTATACGTCCGCGCAAAAAGAGTTGGAGAAGAAAATTACCGAGACCAATGATAAATTGACATCCATCCAGCAGCAGCTCAAGGAGATTCAAGCTGGCAAACTTCAGGCCAAAGGGGATCGGCTGATGAAAGATCTCGATTATGAAGGAGCCATTGACGCTTATAGCGGGGCACAGGAGATTTATCAGGAGATCGATAAGCTCGAAAGTGTTCTGGCGCTGGAGCGGAGCATAGCCAAGGCGGAGGAAAAGCAGAGCGCGGAGCAGCAGCAAAATGGTCAGCTTCCTGCTGGATTGGGATTGTCTGACGGAGCGATGAATGACACAGATACCGGGGACGCAGCGAGTGAAGCTTCATCTTCTGCTAGGGCAACCTCTGCCACAGCATCACAAACGAAGGTTGCGCCGACGGCTTCAACGGGCACTACGTCCGCGAAGAAGGAAGCCTCTCCGGCTGCAAAGAGCAGTGGTACGGGGGATGGCAATGCCGCTTCGATCAAGGCGGACACCAGCAAAGAGCAAGGAACTGCTGATTCTGCTTCTAAAGCAGCCGGGGCGTCTAATTCAGAGAGCTTAGATCAGGCTGCTGCGAACGGGAAATAAGTTTTTAATGTTCATTGAATGCTGGAGTCGGAAAGGAGTGAGGCGTCGTGAAAGAGCTGGTACAGGATCGTTTGAGCAAGATGGACGATTTAGAGCAGAGACGTTTACTGAAAAATATGATGGCCGGGGTATTTATGAACCTCGTCGAATATCAGGAAGAAATGACCCGCCAGCTAGAACGGCGGGTATTTGAGGAAATTGAGAATACGGAAGAAAAGTTTGATGTGTATGTGTCATTGACATCGCGTGAGGACTATGACCCGATTCATGAATTTTTATATCCTGTGTTGCCCTCCGATGCAGAAGAAAAACAGGTAGACATCAGCCGTGTGGCAGAGGTGGTGGGCGAAGGCGGGGAGATGCCGTTATTTACGCTTTTTCTCGAAATGGAGACCGAACGAATCTCGGCACTGGTACGCAGCAAACGAATTTTCTCAGGAATGCTGGTCACGGAAACCGGAAACTATCCGATTCGTTTTCGTTTGGAGCATAACCGTTCTTATATTTTGGAGATTGAGCAGTTGTATCATACGTTTATGCAAAATGGTATGCCGTGGAAAACGATTAATCACCCGTACGCTTATAAATTTGTGGACTGTGTATTGATTGGTGGAGACGGCGAACCGGCCGCTCATGAAGAAATCCATGAAATCACGATTTCGTTGGAGGAATTCGACATTTTTAAGAAAGCCGATGTTTTTCCGCTATGGAACATTGAAAGATTGGCTCTAAAGAACAGCGGTTTTCCTATACCAGCTATGGATCGTGTGAACTATGAGCATGTGCTGCCTTTGCGTAAAACAGGACCAGAGCATGGTTACCTGATTGACGGGACTGAAAGCGATATCCGCTATATCAAGCGGACAGAAGAGGAACTGACGATTGTCACACCCCGTGATAAATCTGGCGAGTGGAATGTGTTGAAGGTTACGAAACCAGCTACAACCAAGCTTAGTCGTCAGACCTATCCGGTATTGTCCAATCGGCGGCAAGACAGCTTTTTGGGTCGCTATGCAGGGAAACAGGCCGTGATTGTCCGGGCCAAAGCAGAGATCACGCGCATCGTCAATTCGTTTGAAGCGGCACAGGGGCTGGAGCTAGAGCGTGTGGACATCTGGGGAGGTGCAGGGAGAAATGATATAAGCAACCTTGTAACCAAAACTCAGACGTATCTGTTAAATCCGTTTGTCAGCGATAATGTACGGACAGAGGATGGCAAGCAGATCATGCGATTGGGGTTCAGACGTGGTTCCGAGGATGTTTTGCCAACTGCACCTGCTTACATTTTATCCGATTTAATGAGCTTTCTGGTGTCGGAAGTGCAGATGTATTTTCCAGAGTACAAGTGTGAAGGAGAATGGGTGTGAATTATGTTTGGGATCTGCTCATGCGCGCAAGGAAACAGGGGCTGGATGTAAATAAAATCCGTTTTGTACCCGCTGTCAGCTACTCTCCGTATATGGAGCTTAGCTTGGCTGAGCTGAATACTTCCCATTTGGAGCAGGTAGTGGAGATTAATCCGTACTACCGCTTTTATTCTATTTTTCGGGATCTGTTTCCACCGGATGCAGCAGAGGATCTAGAGCTGAGAGAGTCGCTATTTGATATTATGATGCATTTTCTGGCGGAGATCGATTTGTATCAAGGAATGAATCGGCGAGAGTATCATATCCGGTTTGTTCAGCGTGATATTGCGGATGGCATTTTTGGCCCGAAGGTAAAGGAAGCTTTTGGACAATTAAACCGTGAGGAACAGGACGCAATTGCTGAAGGCCTGCTGCGCCTGTATGAGACGGGGGAAGCCGTACATCTGCTAAAACAAACGATGCGTCGCGTCTTTCATCGCTCGATCATTTACACCAACTGTGAGGAAAAAGACGAACTGCTCATATATATTGGTCAGGAGGAAACGATGCTCTCACGAATCAAAGTCGATTTGATTCTCGATTTATTTCTTCCAGCACGGTTTACGACGGAATTGTATTGGACCAGTCATTTCGGCATTTTGGAGGAAGAACCTACAATGAAAATTGACGCTATCGCCCTCTATTAAAGCTAAATGGCTAAGAAAGGACATGTGAACGATGAACGGACCCTATACATACAGGTTGCTAGAACCGCTCACCGATCGAAAAAACGCTCGTTTCACGACCAAATACACGCGGGCGGAATTGGAGCAAATGACGACCTTTCAGTTGCGTGGCATATGTGATAAAGAGCGACTGGTCGAGGGCTTTGCGAATCGTCTGGCACGTGAAGAATTGATTCGCGTAATTTTGCGATTTCGTAGCGCGGAGGAGCATCTACTCATCACCAGACCCAATCCTGGCGGTTTTGAACGTATGCAATTGGCACTACAGCGCAACTGGAATGACCGCCCGCAGGAGAGCGGCGGTATCCGGGTTCCCGCCAAAATCACGCTGTATCAGGGGGTGCGCACAGGTCGCATGGACAACTATCGGATCGAATCCGATTTGCCTTGGCTGAGCTCATCTAATGTGCTGCTGGTGAATGCGACAGGGGAATTATGTGGTGTTTTAAATTTGGTGAAGGATGAGGGACGAACAGGCGTATATTATCTTTCTCGTCACCGCGATGCTGAACTGCGAGAGACGTCCAATCATAGCTATAGCTTGCTGTTTCTGCGAAGACAGGAGTCAGAATATTTTTATAACCTCTACTATGGAGATAAGCCGATGCTACCGCTGAAACTTCAGGGTCACCGAATCCCGGTGGCAGAGCTGATCATTCGGGGAACGGAAACAACCGATGCGGTACTGGCGATTGATTTTGGCACCTCGAACACTACGGCAGGTGCTTATTTGGATAGTTCCTACGTTACGGCCCCTGATACAGGGATGAGCAGCACAGTAAGGCTGGACGCCATCAATTATGTATCATTCCCTGGTCCAGAAGGTACGGAAGGCGACTGGATCGAAGTGTTGCCGACCGCTATTCGCGTCGCGGACTGCTCCAATCCTGAGCATATCGTTTATGCATTTGGGGAGGAGGCATTGCGTGGAAGCGATGTGGCAGGTAGCCGTGCCACGGTATTACGGGGGATTAAACGTTGGGTCAATGACTATAAGCGAATCGAAGAATTAATGGATTCTGAGGGGAATACAGCAACCGCTTCCCGCAGCGATATTTTAGCGGCTTTTATCCGTTATGTGATTGCTACAGCCGAGCAACAATTTAAGTGTCGGTTTCGCAATTTACACTTTTCTGCTCCTGTCAAGCTGCAGCCCCAGTTTATTGAGATGTTTAGCGATATTTTGCCTGATTACCGGATTGAAGCAGAGGATGCGCTGGACGAAGGGCTGGCAGTGCTCTACAACACGTTGGCAGACCAGATGGAACGAGGAACTTTTGCAGACGGTGAGGAGTATCAGGCACTTGTCATTGATTGTGGTGGGGGCACGACAGATCTGTCTTCCTGCCGCTTTCGGATAGAAGATGGACGAATTGCTTACAAGCTGGATATTCACACAACGTATGAAAATGGGGATACCAACTTTGGCGGCAACAATCTGACTTACCGGATTATGCAGTTTATGAAAATTGTATTTGCAGGTTATTATGCTGCCGAGACGCGTTTGCCTGACACCGATATTGATGCTCTGATCGGCATTCCTTCGGGAGATTTGTACCGTCATGTGGATGAGTTTGGTGTAGATGCTGTATATGCAGGGCTGGAGGAACGCTATCGTGACGCAGAGGCGATCTTGCCTACCGCGTTCAAACGGTATGAGCATGCTACACGGGATGAATATCAACGGGTACTGAGTAATTTTCATCTGTTGTGGAGTGCGGCAGAAAATATGAAAAAGGAATTTTTCCTACGTACGGGGATCTTGCGCAGTCGCTTTGAATCCGAGCAGGTATTATCTGCTGAAAGCGACCTGAACATTGCCGTAATGGATCGTTGGCTGGTTTCGGTGATTGAGAACGGACGGTTCCGTGATGAATATGGTTTGCCTGATGTGGTGTTTAATATTCGTGAAGTACAGCAGCTACTTAAGGCAGATATCTACAATATTGTGCGCAAGTTTCTGGATGATTTTTATTTGGAGGGGCGCTTGCAGGATTATTCGATTATCAAACTGACCGGGCAGTCCTGCCGGATAGACGTGTTCCGCGAAGCGCTTAAGGAATTTGTGCCAGGGCGCAGTATTGAGTTCCGACAAAAGGCAGAAGATTTAAGCCGGGTACCTGAGTTGAAAATGGCCTGTCTGCGCGGGGCTATCCGTTACCTAAACGCTAAAAAAATGGGGACCATTGAGCCTGTCATTACCAATCATATTCCAGCTATTCCGTATACGGTCAGCGCATGGACGCATACGGGGCGTGAGAAGGAGCTGATTGCGAGTTTGGAAAGCAGCCGGGTACGCGGTTCGATTTCCCGGCCGTCTCAAGCGGTCGAAGTGGAATTCTTCCTGACGGCCAACGGGGGTAAGCTGCGTCAGCGCCATGTGTACCGCAGTCGGCCAGATGCTTTTGAACCCATGCCGTATGAGGAAATCGCAGAGCTGTACGGTCGGGATATCCCGCAGGATGATACGGACTCCATCCGCAATGAGGAAACGAAATATTTTGTTTTTGTCGGGGATAGTCGTTGGGGCTTTTATGTAGTACCGATTACCCGCCGTGATGAATTGCTGTATCTGGGTCCCAAGCGCTTTTTTGCCTTCGAAAATGATCTCTCCGAGCTGGATTTCTTTGACGGCACGAAATAATAAATTAAGAATTATTCAAATGCAGAAATCAGAAAAGCACACAACACTTGGAGGGAATAACATGCTGTATGCAGGTTTTTGGAAACGAACTTTAGCCTATATCATTGACATCCTTATTTTAGGATTTGTATTTATGATAATCGGACTGGTCTGGATCATCATTCAGGCCATTGGAGATTGGGTGCCATCTCCGGCAGAAACCTCTATGCTGACAAACGGGCCGACTGCTATTTTTACCATGCAATTATTGGGACAAACTTTGATGAATTTGGGGGCTTCATGGCTGTATTTTGCGATCATGGAATCGTCCAAATGCAGAGCTACGGTGGGCAAACAGGCTCTTGGTATCGTTGTAGTAGATGAATTTAACCAAAAGCTGAGCTTTGGACGTGCGAGTGCCCGCTACTGGAGTAAAATTGTATCGAGTATCATTTTGTGGATCGGTTTTATCATGGCAGGCTTTACAGCTAGAAAACAGGCTCTTCACGATCTGATCGCCCGTACCTATGTTGTGGACAAGCGTGAGCTGAATTATATACTTCGCGAGCAGGCTGGGCGCGGAGCCGGGATGTAAAGGTAGGTAATAAATTCTGAGATCATAATGAACCTCAGTCTTCAATCAGGGGGAACACGATGGATTTACGCAGATGTATAGAAAAGAATTTTCGTCTATTTATTGGATTACTTGGAGTAAGTAAAGCTCCACCCACCACCGATGATGGAGTTACAGTCCCGCCGCTTGCGCCCGGTGTGAATCGGCTATCTGTTCCCCTAAATAAAGAAGAATAGAGAAAGGAGGGAACCCCATGTTAACGCATATCGTTCCAAAGTTTGAAAAAGGTCGTATTCTCAAAACCGAGATGCTGGAAAATCTGCGGGATTACCCCCGTAGCTTTCTGGATATCCGATATCAGGATTATTCGGATGGCATTATTACCGGAATGAACGTGACCGTTGGGGAACATGCGCTGACCGTAGGCAGAGGCATTGTAAAGCACAAGAATAGATTATACCTGCTAGAGCAGGAACAGGAAGTGCCGTATGCAGCCACGGGGCAACTGTCGGTGTTGAAGCTGCTTTTTTTGGAACAAACAGATCGCCCGGATTTCACCGTGCATCATGCAGATATTGTGCTGGAGGCCGAGGCTGAGATCGGATTGGATGAACTGGAGCTGGGCCGGTTCAAACTCAAAGATGGAGCCGTGCTTCGTTCCAATTATCAGGATTTTGCTGATATGGCTACTGAATTTAATACATGGAGTGATATCCATGTCCCGTTTGCGGGCTTGTATCAAAGCACATTGCGCCCGGAAACGATGCGCTACTTTGCATCCGAACTGCTCAAAAGCGGTACAAACGATCCGATGGATTGTATGTTTGCACTGATGTGTCTGAACCTGGAAGCTGTGGACAGAGAATCTATCCAGCATTATATTGCGAACCGAAGTGGTGCAGAATATAAGGAATTTTCACATGCTCAGCTCCATAGGCAGTTAGTGTTGATTTTGGAAGGAGCCGGACGGGGGAAGCGCACAGCAGGCCGCTGGCAGGGCGGCGGAGCCGGACGGATGATTGTGGATTAAAATAACTGATAGAGGAGTGGAGTGTGCATCCCCTCTATCTTTACTTCTGTGCCCCAGCATTTGTTAAATCAATCTGGTGTAAGCCTATACATTTTTTAAAATAAAAAAGATGACATATGTATAAAAAACAGGAATAAAGTCACTAAGACTATAGTCGCTTGTTCGGTGAAGTGTGCATTCCTTATTCTGCTGAAATTCGACATTTTATATGCTAGATGAGACTTGAACGGATAAGTTGCAGCCATTGCGCAATTGTGCTTGTCCATGATGAGTCTTTTCATATCGCTCCTCCCATACCTTGTAAAACCAGTCCGATTAGAGTAGAAAATTTGCATACATATGTATAAAAATGAGTATTAAGTCTTGCAAACGCCCTTTGTTACGGTGAATTGACAAAATATAAAGCAGTGGCTAATATGGTTGGGGACACGGGAGATATTGGAATTTATAAAGGGGTAATGAGTTTTGAACAAGAGACTAGATAACAGATGTAACCACAAAATGAGATGGGGCCAAACGATTTTGGGAGCGCTGTTGGCGCTTAGTCTGGTGTTACTCAGTGGAGGAAATGCGTGGGCTTCATCCAGTGAACAATTAAAATGGATTGAGGGTGGCCGAAAGGTAGACCTGGGAAATGTGGCTGCGGTTGATTTAGACTCATCACTTCTTTTTTTGGATGCGGCTAACACTGCGAAGGTAAGCGAGATGAATCACGAGAAGCCATCTGGCAAGGAAATTGGGAGTATATTTCCGAAGGATGAAAATCAAAATTGGGAAGTTGTTTTTGAATACTATGAACTTGGACATATCAAGGATGATGAAAAAGAAGACATCGATGCAGATGCTATTCTAGATAGTTATAAAGAGGGTACGGAAGAGAGTAACAAGGAAAAAGCGGAAAGTGATCGCCTGTATGTTACGGGCTGGGATGTGGAGCCTTTTTATAATGAAGCGACCCATAATCTAACCTGGTCTATGCTGGCGGAGGATGGGAACAAGGAAAAGCTGATTAATTATAATGTTCGCGTGCTCACTCGTCAGGGGTATATCTCTGTCATATTAGTGTCCGATCCTGCACATTTGGACGCGGATAAGAAGTTTTTGAATGAGAAAATATTACCCAAGCTGACCGTCAAATCAGGGGAGCGATACGAGGATTTTAATGCTTCAACAGACAAAATTTCTGAGTATGGCCTGACTGGACTGATCTTGGGAGGAGCCGGTTTGGCAGTAGCTAAAAAGGTAGGCTTGTTGGCATTAATCATTGCTTTTGTTAAGGGCGCGGGAGTTAAGGTGCTCGTCCTCATTGGTGCTGCTTGTGTAGGTGTGTTTGGTGTGATAGGCAAGTTTTTTGCCAAATTATTTCGCAAGAAAAAATCAGAATCCTTGCACAATGAAACGAATGCTCAGGATCAGTCAGAAACATTACGATAGCTCTAAAGAAACACACCATAATAAAATTGCTGATAAAAAGGGGGATTTGTATGTCCGTTCATGATGATGAGAAAACGAAAATTTATAAATTGGATAATAAACGTTTTGCTATTCTTCATCCTCATGCCATTCTTACCGATTTGGCTCAGGCTCAGGCAGAAGCAATCAGTGTGCAGCTTTCCGAAGGGACTGTGACGATGGAAGAAATGGAGCATTATGATTATTGTATTCCATTACATGCAATAGAAAGCGTGCAAACAAATTTGACCAAATTTGATGATACATTGCTTCTTACCTATACAAAAGCAGGTAGCTCCACACCTGAAAAAGTGAAAATGGAATTTGCCAGTGACGAAAAGGACGCGTTCGTACAGCATTTGTACAGCTACATGAAAAAGGATTATACTTATGAGCAATCTACGAATACAGCTTGGGCATCTATGAAACCGTCGATCGTCTTTTTTCTATACACATTATTGATCGGGGGCTTTCTCTCCTGGCTAGCGTATTATATGGAGACGGCTGATGAGTATTCGTTCAGGGTGCCTGCCATCCTGTATCCGGTTGTTGAGCTGATTTCGTATACGGGATATATGCCGGTCGCTATCTTTATGGGAGTAATTGTATTGATTTCCTTAATGATGGTCGTCAAAAGAGCCATCAAACCAAGCACTAAACTGGTGATTAAGCGCAAATCACAATCACAGGCAGCCTGATCAGCACACACAGATTATGTAGCTTAGGCAAGAACATTATGAACAGATGATCATGGTAACAATATACCCATGAATCATCTGTTTTTTCGTTTATTTATCCCTTGTAATACTTTCGGTACACCGCAGGTGTTGTGCCTTCATATTTTTTGAATATTTTAATAAAATACTCCGGCTCATTGAAGCCAAGCTCACTACTGATCTGGGATACCGGAATATCTGTGGCTTCGAGCAGCTGCTTCGCCCATTTCATATTTAAGCGGGACAGATAGCTGGAAAAGTTCTCACCCGTTTCTTTCGCAAACAGCCGACTAACATAACTCGGACTAATGTGACACAAGTCAGCCATGGCTTTTAGAGAGAAAGTTTCACCCTTGTGCTCATAAATATATTCAAAAGCGGGTTTGAGTACAGGATTTCCGCACGGAATATCCCATCCCCTGAGGAGTTCAGATAGGCATCTGCTAAGATATTATTCATTTCTTTCTTAAGGCTTTCGATATGCTTCAGCGAGTAGCCAGGAAGGATCTCGGACAACTGCGGAGTGGACTCTATGGCCGAAGCCTTTTCGAACATTTCCGTGAGAAGATTTTTGTTCATCGCTTCTTCAACAATATAATTACACAATAAGGATAACATGTTGGAGATCATCTGAATTTCCTGATAAGTCATCGTCGGCAGATCGGCCTAGTAGTCCTTAAGTTCCTCCCATTTGGAACTGTACAGTTTTTCATTTTTTGACGTGAGGATTTGTTCCAGCTGTAAAGCGCTCGAAGGATCGGCTAGGCGAACCTGACCTGCCATGACGGCGCCGATGTACTTATCGTCGATAATAATCGGTACTGCGATGTCAACGATGTCATAATGACAGAGATAAATATAAGGTTTGTTGGAACGCACCGCTTCAAGTCCACCACGAGAGTCACATTTCTGGCAGTAGGGAAGGAGATTCTCATCTTGGCGAACCTTCTTGCAGAACGATTGGCATTGGCTGTGGCTGGTTACAGGATAGAAAAAGCGGTAGTTTAAGACCCTGATAATAAAGTCTTAGACTGCCGCTATTGTTGTTCAACTAACGATCCCTGTTAGTTGAACAGTTTAACTCAAGGATTTCTCCCGTCCTTTTGTCTTCTATAGAATACTCTCATTTCTCGCCAGTTCAATCGCTTCTTCCCGGTTGCTGACACCGAGCTTCGAGTAAAGGGTGGAACAGTAATTCCGTACCGTTCCCTCCGATAAATATAGTTTGGTGGCAATCGATTTGTAACGAAGTCCATCCGATAAAAGCTGTAAAATTTCCCTTTCCCGTTTCGTCAACCCATACGGATCATTCGGGCTGTACTTCTCTAACTGCTCACGTTGGCGCTTCATCTCTTCGAATACGCGTGTGGCGATCGACTGATCAAGCCACGTTCCCCCGCTATAGATGAGCTTCATCGCTTCCATCATCTCTTTAGGACGAGTTGACTTCAGCATATATCCTTCCGCCCCATGCTCCAGTGCTGTTGCTGCCTGTACCGAATCCTCAAACGTTGTCATGATCACAATCTTCATGTTCGGCCAGCGTTCTTTCATTTGAAGGAAGGTCTTGAGTCCGTTCATCCCTTGCATGTGCACGTCCATTAACACGATATCCGGCTGGTGCCGCTCACATTGTTCTAATGCTTCTTGCCCATCACTAGCTGTACCACCAACGATAAAGTTGTCCTGCTGGCTTAAGATTTGCTGTAAGCTGTCGGCAATCATCACCTGATCGTCAACAATAAGTAGGCGGATACTTCCCTGTCCAGCTTCTACCTTTATGGGAACATTACAAATGACAACGGTTCCTTGCCCTGATTGTGAATGAACGGCCAGCGAACCTTGCAGTTGCTCAAGCCGTTCTTTTATTCCCTTTAGTTCTAAGCCGAATTCGATGGATTCTATTCCGTTGCCATTATCTTCGATTTGTAGACGGAGTTGCTGACTTTCGAAATACAGATCAACAGATATCTCACTTGCTTGGCCGTGACGAACCGTATTTGTGAGCGATTCTTGCAGGCAACGGTATAGACAAAAGCTAATTTTTTGCATAACGAGCGTCTCACTGCCGATCACACGGAAGTTGACCGTTACACCAGTTGACTTTATAAATTTTTCTGTCAGTTCCAGTAGTGCCTCACTTAACGATTGGTTCAAGCGCGCATCAGAGGGCTGATGAAAATGCTTTCTGATATCATCCAAGCTGTCTTGTGCTATTGAGACAAGTTTGTCGACTCGTTCGATTTGTGAATCAGGAACCGAGGATCGGAGTGATTCAACGCCCACAATCAGCGAGGTTAGCGAATGCCCAATTGTGTCATGCAACTCATATGACAGCCGATTACGTTCCTCGATCAGTGTAAGCTCCTCGATTTGCTTAATATGCTGCTCCAATAATTGCTTCTGTTCTTGAATGATGCGGCCTTGCTTATGAGACTCAATTAATATGCTAAAAGCCATACCGATCGCAAAACCAAAGCTGCAACTAAACATGAACTCGTACGGGAGACGATTGGTAATCAACCCGTTCAAAGCCGGAAAAATAATCCCACTAGAGATTCCCGTCCACATATATGTTCTGCGACTGCTGGCCACACCAATAATGATCACCAATAAAACGAAAGTCCAAGTCAATGCAGGCGCTACATAGGCCACAAATAGATAAAAAAAGCCTGTCATTAAGACTTCGACTGCCAGATACCAATTTTCTTTTCGATATTGAACGATCAATGGAATGGCATAAACCAAAAAGGCAATAAGGATGATGACTCCGAACGGAACGGCTATCATTGCCGGATACATAACATCTGCTATGACGATGATGCCTAGCCAAATCGTTCGTAAAGCAAAAATCACCCAATTGTACCAAAACCATTTTTTTATCATGGATAACATTTGTCATATACTCCTGCTCATTTGAATGGTAAGAAAATTCCCGAATGTCTCTGACTCATCATGCCTCATCAATTCCCGATTCGTCAAGCAAAATCGCCATGTCATACAGCCTCTATGACATTCTATCATGTCGCAAACATGATGGGTTGGCATGATGTCATTTATAGAAAGAACGGTTTTGTCACTATGTGATTTTACAGCCCTGAAAATAAGGTGGATGTGTGAGACAACACAATTCAACTTACAGGAGATGATGAGAAATGAAACCATTCCACATGAAAAAAGGAGCGTCCCTTACGTTATCTGCATTATTGATAGGAACGCTGATACTACCTACTTACGGTTGTGCGGAGGCAGGTGTGGACCAGGCAATCACGCAACAAAAGGAAACGGTTCATGCCAAAACAAAAGAAGCGATTGATAAAGCTGCTGCCAGCGAAAACATCCCAGGTGTCATCTTTGCAGTAAAGAAGGGAAAGGATTTCTGGTCGTATGCTTCCGGCGAAGCGAATGTAGAAAGTAAGAAACCGATGCAAGCTGACTATTCATTTCGAATTGGGAGTATAACGAAATCGTTCGTCGGTGTAGTGGCCCTGCAACTAGCTGAGGAAAAGAAGCTAAGCCTCGATGACTCGGTAGAAAAATGGCTCCCAGGTGTCGTACAAGGAAACGGATATGACGGTAACAAAATTACGATTCGTCAGTTATTAAATCATACGAGTGGAGTGGCAGACTACTTAGATGATGAACTCAAGGAAAGTTTACTCCAGAACTCCACTCAAACGTTTACAGCAGAACAACTCATTTCTCGCGCATTAAAGCATGCACCGACCAAGGGTGACTATTCGAATACGAATACAGTGCTGATGAAACTCATTATCCAAAAGGTCACAGGAGAAACATATGCCGAACAAATCAAGAAACGAATTATTGAGCCGCTGCAACTAAAAGAAACGTTTTTACCAGAAAACTCGCAATCCATTCCGAAAAACAGCCCGAATGGATACTTTAACAATGCCGGTACATTAATGGATATGACTGACCTTAACCCTTCGTTTGCAGACGCAGCAGGGGGAATGATCTCGACTGCGAAAGATTTAACAACATTCTTTAGTGCTTTATTGGGCGGAAAATTGTTAACACCTAAGATTCAGAAAGAAATGTTAACCACTGTTGATACTCCACACGGGAAATTCGGACTCGGTATTCAGGAAGTAACATTGCCGAATGGCACTACCATATGGGGTCATCAAGGTGGCATTCCTGGATTCACCAACTTCGCAGGTGGAACAAAAGACGGCAAGCATGTGATCGCGATGAGTATTAACGTATTAGAAGGTGCTGTACCTCATATAGAGAACATCCAGATGACTGAGTTCTCGGGACAAGCCAAGCAACCTTCCACCCCGGATCAAGCAGCTGGAAAACATGGGAAAGAATTGAAACACTTCATTGATCAGAAAGCAAAAGTCGAGGGAGTCCCTGGAATAATTGCTGCTGGGTTAAGAGACGGAAAATACTGGTCTTATGCAGCCGGTGTAGCCAACCTCGATCATAAAAATCCGATGGAGCCAGACTTTACTTTCCGTATTGGCAGTGTCACAAAGGCGTTTGTTGCTACCCTTGTCTTACAGTTGGCTCAGGAGAAAAAGCTGAATCTGGAAGACTCGGTAGAAAAATGGCTCCCAGGTGTGGTAAAGGGTAATGGGTATGATGGCAACAAAGTCACGATTCGTATGTTATTGAACCAAACGAGCGGGATTGCAAGCTATACGAATCTAGACATGCGATACGCTACCTCATTCCCTCAATATACCGTTAATGACCTTGTACGTATGGGACTGGCTAAGCCGCCAGTATTTCAACCAGGGGCAGGCTGGGACTATTCGAATACAAATACCGTACTAGCTGGTCTTGTTATTCAAAAGGTGACAGGAGAAACGTACGATGTACAGATTAAGAAACGGATCCTTGGCCCGCTTCAGATGACAAATACATCCTTTAGTGGTAGTAATCCAAAAATCCCGGGCAAGCATGCCACAGGCTATAACATGAATCAGGCAGGGAAACTGTATGATTTCACAGAGTATAATCCTTCATGGGCGAATGCTGCGGGGGAAATGATCTCGACAGGAAAAGATTTGACCACCTTTTTTAGTGCGCTTTTGGGTGGGAAATTATTAAATGACAAGATGATGAAGCAGATGACAACAGGTGTGGACTCACCTTTTGGCAAATATGGACTTGGAATTTATAAGGTGACTCTGCCGAACGGAAAGACCTATTGGGGACATGGCGGCGGCATTCATGGGTTTGAAACGCTAGCGGGTGGTACCTTAGGCGGGAAGGATATTTTGGTGACGAATATCAATGCGGTGGGTCCAGAACCTGTCATCGCTAATCAAGCCATTTTCGAAAAAGAATTTAGCCGTTGAGTTAAAAAGGAAAAATGATAGAAGGCTTTTGCTTTGGGAACTCCAAGAGCAATAAGCCTTTTTCCTTTTCAGCTCTTATCCATAAATTTATTTATCGATACACTTTCCCCTGATATTAATGACCATACAGAAGTCTTACCCCTATCATATTTCATAGCCTTTTAGGCTAACCTCCTATATTCCTTGCTTTCTGTATTGTTGGCCGAGTTGTCTATTTGTCTTGTATGGATAGTTGGATTTCATACTCTGATTACACAATTTGATAAATCAGCCCAATTGCACACCCTGTAGCAAGAAGGTGGTCTGCTGTCCATGATCTGCAGCAGCCGGGTTAATCCAAAGCACTTCAGTCCGCGCCTGCCCCGTTTCAATCACTTGCTGCCGTTATTCACGTTGCCAATCACTCAACATATCGTCGTATAGCTCATTTGAATAACCGAATATCAGGACCGGTCCAGAATGATCCTTCAGGGCATTCAACAATACCGAGTGATCATCATCGGTCATCTCATTCCTGTAAATATCTCCATTCCTGGTGCCCATAATGTAGGAGTGTCCGCGTAGATTAAGACATCCTCTCGTTGATACCTTCCAATTACCTGTAGCGCAGGTCTATTCTCGATTTGGATTTCCTTCAACCGCTCAGCTACCACTTTAATTTTGTTCGGTAAGTCATTCCAAATTACACCTATAGGTACCGGTAGTCCAATTTCTAATTCAAAATCTTCTTTCGCGGATTCCCTCTATAATCGACGGTGAGAATGGCTAATTTGGTAACGGATGCTAATGAATCCTGCAACTGCTCCCACTTTTCCAAATCAAAGATTTTCTGGATACTTAAATGTTCACGTATCAAGATTCTCATCCCTTAATGGTAAATTATCCTGTAAGCAACAACAAAAAAGTACAATTCACATGACATGCTTCAGTGCAAAAAAATACGATTGCAAATTATAATATATTCCTTGATTCCTCCAATGTAAAGTTCACATGGTTCGTTTATAGTTTAAATCAGAACGAAACCAACACAATAAAGGGAGGAATTATAGATGAGAAAAGCTTTTATCAGCCCAAGCAAATATGTACAAGGTGAAAATGAATTGTTAAATTTGGGTTACTATGTGAGCACCTTCGGCAAATCTGCCTTACTGATCGCGCATCCAGCCGATGTGGAGCGGGTGAAAGATAAGCTTGATTCCACTACGGAAAAGTATAACGTAACCTTTATTGAAAGCGGTTTTATGGGTGAGTGCTCCAGACAAGAAGTGTCTAGACTTCAAGAAATCGCCACTGCGAATGGATGTGATTGCATCGTTGGTCTCGGCGGTGGCAAAGCGATTGACGCGGCGAAATGTGTGGCACAAGGGGAAGCGCTTATCATCTGTCCGACGATTGCTGCGACGGATGCGCCGACAAGTCACTCGGCCGTTCTTTATACTCCAGAAGGCGCATTCGACGATTACGCCTATTTTAAACAAAGCCCGAGTGTCGTATTAGTCGACACCACTGTAATTGCCAATGCACCAACCCGATTCCTCGTATCAGGTATGGGTGATGCACTGTCGACATACTTTGAAGCCCGTGCGACCTCCCGCTCTTACTCCAGGGTCAACGCTGGACTGCCTAACGGAGTACGCGAGGGACAGTGTGCGCCAGCCGTAGGTACGAATGCGGCGTTGGCACTTGCAACGTTATGCTATGAAATGCTCTTAAAAGACGGTGCCAAAGCAAAAGCGGCATGCGATGAAAATCAAGTTACACAAGCACTCGAAAATATCATTGAAACTAATATTTTACTCTCAGGTCTTGGCTTCGAAAGCGGCGGACTTGCTGCGGCCCATGCGATTCATGATGGACTCACCATTTTGGAAGGCACGCATCATTATTATCATGGAGAAAAAGTCGCATTCGGTACGATCGCACAGCTGGTGCTCGAAAACGCACCGACGGAAGAATTACATCAGGTACTGGATTTCTGTTTAACCATCGGTTTGCCGGTCTGCTTGGCCGATATCGGTGTCGATCATATCAGCCGGGAAGAACTCATGGAAGTAGCTGCTAAAGCCTGCATTGAGGAGGAATCGATTCATGCCATGCCGTTTCCGATCACGGTGGAGCAGGTTGCAGCGGCAATTGCTGCGGCCGACCGGATCGGCAGCCAGTACAAAGCGGAGGTAAAATAGCATGAAAAAGGTCATCAACCGTACGGAAAACTTGGTTCTTGAGATGTGCAGCGGTATTGCGCTCGCGCATCCCGAGTTGGAATTTCTACCAAAATATAAAGTGCTCAAGAAAAAGGAACTGAACACGGAGAAAGTAACGCTCATCAGCGGCGGCGGCAGTGGGCATGAGCCCGCTCACGCCGGCTTTGTCGGCAAAGGGATGCTCGATGCGGCGGTCTGTGGTGATGTTTTTGCCTCTCCTTCGCAAATTCAAGTGTATCAGGCCATTCGAGCAACCGCTGGGAAAAAAGGCACACTGCTGATTATCAAAAACTACAGCGGCGATATCATGAACTTTAGAAACGGTGCCCATTTGGCTGCTGAAGATGGTTTGGAAGTGGACTATGTAAAGGTTGAAGATGACATCGCTGTAGAAGACAGTCTATATACGGTCGGACGACGCGGTGTAGCGGGCACGGTACTTGTGCATAAGATCGCGGGTGCAGCAGCAGAAGAGGGCCGTAGTCTGGCGGAAGTCAAAGCAGTGGCGGAGAAAGCCGCTGCGAATGTACGCAGTATCGGATTTGCATTGACGTCGTGCACCGTGCCGGCGAAGGGCTCGCCAACGTTTGAGCTTGAGGATGATGAAATGGAGTACGGCGTCGGCATCCACGGTGAGCCTGGTATCAGACGCGAAAAGCTGACGGATGCGGATACGCTGGCAGATAGAATGGTAAGTGATCTCCTTCGAGACATGCAGATCGAAAACGGATTCAGCGGAGAAATCGCTCTGCTGATCAATGGTTTTGGCGGTACGCCTCTACAAGAACTGTACCTTTTCAATTATGCGGTCACTCGCGAACTGGCAACGAAGGGAATCAAGATCAATCGAGCTTTCGTTAACAATTATATGACGAGTATCGATATGGCGGGCATCTCAGTTTCGATCATGAAGCTGGACGGCGAGTTGAAAACGCTACTTTCCCATGAAAGCAACGCGCCGGCGTTCAAGGTGTCTGGACCTGTTGATCATGTTGAATTCACGGAGCTTTCAACTGTAGCAGACGAAAATCGGCAAGTATCTTTCGAGGTGGAAACCGCTCCTGCTTTTGCAGTTATTGAGGATAACAAGATTACGTTGAACAATCTGATCTACCTGGTTGACAAAATAAGTGCAGTTATCATCAAGAATGAGGTGCCTTTCTGCGATCTTGATTCTCATGCAGGCGACGGAGATTTTGGTATGAGCGTTGCGAAGGGATTTCGTCAGCTGAAACGGGAATGGAGCGATATCCTAGACCAAGATTCTTTGACGATGGGGGCCTTTCTCCATTCGTGCTCGCTCGTCATCATGGAATACTGCGGCGGTGCTTCGGGCCCGATCTGGGGCTCGGCATTTCGCGCAGCAGCACGCTCTGCGGGCGAAAGAAACGAGCTCACCGTTACCGAATTCGCAGATCTGATGCAGGCTGCGGTGCAAGGCATACAGTCGACAGGCGAACGTTCTTTCGGCAGAGGAGCCGTCGTTGGTGATAAAACGCTTATTGATGCATTAGTGCCATGTGCGGATAGCTGGGTAGAGAGCGCGAAATCAAATGTTGACGTGAAGGCAGCCTTTGTACGAGGTGCTCAGGCCGCTGTACTAGGGGCCAAAAAGACAGAAAACATTGTGGCGCGTATGGGACGTGCCGGAGCGGTCGGAGAGAGAAGCCTTGGTTATCCAGATGCGGGGGCTTATGCGCTTGGAGTAATTTTTACAGAGCTTGCTGAATGTTTGAATTGATTCGCTAATTCTTAAAAATTCAAGGTTTGTTCATTGCAATTGGGATGCATTAGGTTTATAATTTCAGACGGATTCAAAAGGCTTATCCCTGGATCCGTGGGAGTTCATCCCATCTGAGCAAGCATACTGCATGCTCAAATAAGAATTAAGCGAGGGATTTACAATGAAAACCTGCTGCACCATCCAAGTTGACGAAGACAGTTTAGTTATTGATTTGCCAGAAGAAGGAACCACGCTAGAGTCCCTGCTCGGTGATATTGAGAGTTGTGGAGGCAGTGAAGAACCTTGGCTACAACTTATAGACAAGGTAATGGGTAACTCAACTGAGACTGTACTGACAGATCAAGCGACGGATGGCGGCGATATGAACGAAGATCAGGCAACCCAAGAACCTCAAGCTGCCGCTAAGGGGTAATAGGGACATCATACATTAAGACGAATTGTTAATATTATCTGATCACATATAAGATCATGATAAGACTGCTGTACCGAGCCTAGGCATCGGGAAGCAGTCTTTTTTTAGGTTAAACTTAATAAGTAAATGAGACTTTTGTCCCTTCAGTACTCTACAGTAGCCAACAAAGGGGTACATATCCCAAAACCGTGACTTCTTATTCATTTTCTGGGATAAAGTCGAAACGTAACATGAAACTAACTATAATAGTAGTAGCATCCATATACAGGTAAGTGACATCGAATGTTGGACCTGATCCTTTTATTGTATAAAAGAGGGGGCGAAAAAGCGGAGAACAACGTACTGATAAGTCTTATCTACTTTATTAAAAGGAAGGAATGTGTAAATGATGAACGGGCAATGGGTCCTGCCAAGGATCGCAAAAAGAGTAGCAGTAATGTTAACAGCAGTGTTGCTATTGACGTTAACGAATGGGTTCAACTGGAATGCGCCGACAGCAGAGGCGGCCGGGACGACCCCTGTGGAACGTTACGGACAACTTTCAGTAAAGAACGGTAAACTGGTGGATAAAAATGGACAACCTGTACAGCTCAAGGGCATTAGTTCTCATGGCGTTCAGTGGTTTGGGGATCTGGTGAATCAGGACACTATGAAATGGTTACGGGACGATTGGGGCATTTCCGTGTTTCGAGTTGCGTTGTACACTGAAGAAAATGGTTATATTGCCAACCCTTCATTGAAAAATAAAGTGAAGGAAGCAATTGAGGCAGCACAGAAACTGGGCCTGTACGTCATTATTGACTGGCACATTCTCTCGGATGGCGATCCGAACACTCATAAAAATGAAGCCAAAGCTTTCTTTAATGAATTTTCCACTAAGTACGGTCATTTGCCTAACGTAATTTATGAACTTGCTAATGAGCCGAATGGGAATGTAAACTGGAACAATCAAATCCGACCTTATGCATCTGAGGTATCTCAGGTTATTCGAGCTAAAGACCCGGATAATATTATTATTGTAGGAACAGGTACTTGGAGTCAGGATGTACATGATGCAGCAGACCATCCGCTTCCAGATAAAAATACAATGTATACCGTGCATTTCTATGCAGGTACACATGGACAATCTTTACGTGATCGGATTGATTATGCCCTGAACAAAGGTGTAGGCATTTTTGCTACCGAGTGGGGTACAAGTGACGCTTCGGGTAACGGTGGTCCGTTCCTGAATGAATCCAAAGTATGGACTGATTTTATGGCCAGTCGCAAAATCAGTTGGGCCAATTGGTCGCTTTCCGACAAAAATGAGACCTCTGCTGCCCTGTTGCCTGGTGCTGACCGCAAGGGTGGATGGCCTGATTCACAATTAACGGCTTCCGGCAAATTTGTAAAACAGGCGATTCTGGAAGGCTCCAGCAATCATGGTGGAGGAAGCAACGGCGGGAATAGCGGCGGAGATGGCAACAATGGTAGTAATAACAATGGTGGAAACAACGGTGGCGATCACAGTGGAAGTACACCAGGCGGTAATAATGAAGGGATTGTGCTTCAATATCGCACTGATGACACGAACGCCAAGGATAATGCAATCCGGCCTCAATTTAATATCAAAAATACCGGAAAAACAGCTGTGAAGTTGAGTGACCTGAAAATTCGCTACTATTACACAGATGAGAGCAAACAAGCTCAGCAGTTTTTTATAGACTGGGCCAGAATTGGTAATGAAAAGGTAAAAGCAACTTTTGTAACTTTGCCAAATCCGAAGTCCAAGGCAGATAAATATGTAGAAATTTCTTTCACAGATGGAGCAGGAACGATCCAGCCCGGCGGCGAAACTGGAGAAATTCAATCTCGTATTCATGCGGCGAATTGGAGTAACTTTGATGAGACTAACGATTACTCCTATGGAGCTGCCCAGACAAAATTCGCAGACTGGGACCAAGGCACCGTATATCAACAGGGTAAGCTTGTATGGGGCATAGAACCCTAGGATATGCTGTAGCTACTACCAACTACTGAACGAGTAAAATATATGGGACTTTTGGTTGCGGTCTTTTGAGGTTATGCTATAGTGTATACGCCTTTGGTGTATGTCATATACTACCAAAGTACCATATGACGTTCAACTTTTGTGGTGTCTACACTACTTCTATAGTACAGATGGGTTGGTTCTAATGAACCGATCCTTTACAACAAACCCCCGCTGTTGCCATTATAGGCAGGCGGGGGTTTTAATGTGCTGAAAATTAGCCTATGTTTAACCTTCTGTTTATACCAAATTAAAAGCTTTGGCCAGCAGCCGATAGGACTGAACACGCTTATCAAAGTCATGAATCGATGAAACGACCAGTAACTCATCGGTGCGATACTGCTCAGCCAGTCTCAGCAGCTGTTCCTTGCACTGTTCAGGAGTGCCAACAACACGCCATGCTGCGGACTGACGTAGCCGCTCACGATCAAATTCTGTATAGGGATAGGACATGGCTGTTTTCACCGATGGAAGAGAATTCATTTCTTTACCCTGCATGAGTAAAAGGAAATACAAACTAGCACTGGACGCCAGCTGCTCAGCTTCCTCTTCAGTTTCAGCGCAGGCTACCGTAACTGCCGCCATAGAGCGGGGCTTATCTCCTAAAATCGAAGGCATGAATTGCTCGTGGTAACGCGCGGTAGCTTCTACGCCGCCCGGAGTACCGAAAAATTGGGCAAAGGCATAGGAGGCACCCATCATCGCGGCCAATCTGGCGCTCTCCCCGCTGGAGCCAAGCAACCATAATTCAGGAACGGTCGATATCATCGGGGAGGCGTGAAGACCAGCAAACCGATGATTGTCAGGCACCGAATCATGGAAGTAGTCGATTAAATCTAGAATCTGCTGTGGATATTGTTCGACAGCTTGGTATTTCCCTTCCTGCAAAGCGCGAGTAGCCAGCGGCAAGCCGCCTGGAGCACGCCCAATCCCCAAGTCAATGCGTCCTGGGTGGAGCGCCTCCAGCAGACGGAAGTTTTCAGCTACTTTATATGCGCTGTAGTGTGGTAGCATAATACCGCCTGAACCCACACGAATACGCGATGTATGAGCGGCCAAATGGGCAATCAATACCTCGGGACTGGAGTGTGCTAGAGTTTTGGACGCATGATGCTCGGATACCCAATAGCGGCTGTACCCCAGTTGATCAGCTTCACGCGCTAAATCTGTTGTATTAGACAATGCATCTTGAGCGGAACCGCCTTCAGGAATATGAGATTGGTCCAGTATACCCAGTTTAAGCATTTATAATCACCTCTCACACAACTGTATCAAACACAACTCATTTGGTCAAAATCCAAAAATGGATAGGTTGGAGTTTGTGGATCTTTTCGTTATAATAAAAGATGCATAAGGGATGAGAGAACATTCCTGCTCATGGAGAGGGGATTGAATTTGTGTTAAGAACACCTTTGGGGCGTGTCCGGCTCATGCTCTGGATTCAAGCTATAGCGTATTTGGCGATACTATTCACCCACCAGCCGCTGCAAGCTGCGGGCATGACCCAGGCGGTTATGGTGATTGGTAACATATACCGGGTGAGCTTTCTGTTGCTCCTCGTTGCTCTGATCTATGGAAAAACCGCATTGCATTGGTCTATACGGCGGCCTCTTTTCATTATGTTTGCATCCTTCATTCCGTTTGGCCTGATGATTATGGATTTTGTTTGGGTGCGAAAATGGACAGGGGATTCGGCAGCAGAACAGCGAACTGCATCGTAAACTTTGCAGAGATGCTTTGCTGTGAAGTGTCGAGGAGCTTGTCAGGGTAAGCAGGACTGGCTCCGATGCAGTTGAAAGAACATTACGCAGATAAATGCGTGGTGTTCTTTTTTTATGCACCAGAACCGGAGGAAACCGTTAACTCAATCTAATGCTAAGATTTGAACTAAAAATTCAGCCGTCTTGCGTCTATGGAAACCTTCTATCCAATGTCCGGTGAACGGATAAACTTCAATTGTTTTTGGTGATTCAATGCGGTTATAAGCAGCAAAAATCGTCTCTGGCATGCACACCGTATCCTTCAACCCTACAGATACCATGACCGGGATACGAATGCGATGAGCTAGATTCATCACGTCAAAATAACTCAATGTATGTAGTACCTGCTCCAAATGCTCGGGGAAGCGGTTTGCGAATTCGGCAGCTTCTGTCAGTGAACTGGTAGAATTCATCATGCCAAAATCCATATGACACATATTAGGAATATCCGCTACTATAGTAGCAGCTTTATCGCTGAGCGCACCCACCATTAATGCAAGTCCACCACCCTGGCTGGCGCCACTGATTGCGATTTTATCTGCATCGACATCGGACTGCTCCGCCGCCCAATCTACGGCTCTAAGGGCATCGGTTGTAATCGTTTTGTAGTAGCAGGTATCCTTGTCCAATATTCCTTTCGTAACCCAGCCTTTAACGGTTCCGTGTGGATCATTCCGACGATCTCCCGTTTCTCCTCCCTGACCACGAACATCTACCGCCAATACAGCAAAACCAAGCATTAGCCAAGATGAATAATCTTCAGGATAGCCCTTTCCGCCTGTGTAGCCATGAAACAGAACGATGCATGGAAGTTTTTGATCTCCAGCATATCGGGGGCGTACATACCAGGCATGCAGAGGCGTATCATCGACCCCCTCAAAAGTGACCCGATAGGCCGTCATATGAGGATACGGTGTTTCTACGGGCGTTTTGAATGCATGTACAGGTTTGACGTGAACTTCTCTCAGTGTTTTGTCCCAAAATAAATCCATATCTTTGGGGGTGGTAAGATCGGGACCGTACTGCTTCAATTCGGCAATTCTTTTTTCAATAACATTCATAATCAAAAATTCTCCTTCATATCGAATGAGTTCGCCTTAAGTTTTACTTGGTAAAGTGGACTTCTCCAGCTCTCTCAGCAGCTCAAATGCTCTTTCATTTGTGTCTCCGCATGTATCATTATCCGCATGAAAGCCACTGCATACGGCAGGACGCTCGGGTTTTCCAAATAATTGGCAACGGTAATCAGGCGTGAGCTGAGGGCATGGAACACCAGCAGGTTTTCCGTCTGGCATGCCGGGAATAGGGGAAGAAATCGTAATGGCAATGCAACATGCAGCACATCCTACTCGACACTCCAGTGGGGGTCACTCCTTAATAATTTGTTATTTTTGTAACTTATGCATGAAGTGACTTCAGTGAAGCCATAATGTGAGGATGGCACAAAAAAAGCAGGAATACAAGGATAAACGAATAGGAGACACACTTTTCACACAAAGAGCATAAATAATCTGGGAGGCACGTAGGATGATATCAAGCCCCCAAATCAGCGTTCCATTGCGTGGTAATATTAACCAATTGGTCTCTGTGTGTTCAAAAGGAGTTCGAGTGGTTAATAATAGAACACAACGATAAAAACTTAAACGAGGTGACGCAAAATGAGTTGGTTATGGGCATTGATTGTTGGCGGTATTATTGGTTGGTTGGCAGGAATTATCGCAGGTCGTGATGTTCCGGGTGGCGTGATTGGTAACATCATCGCCGGTTTTATCGGTGGATGGTTGGGTAGCTTGATTCTGGGAGACTGGGGTCCTGAAATCGGATCGTTCTACATCGTTCCTGCATTAATTGGTGCGATTGTGCTAGTCGTGATTGTGAGCTTGATCTTCCGTTCCGTTGGACGGAGCAGAGGTTAACTTTACGAATTATTGAATAGACTCGTCCTATGGGACGCGAGTCAAAATGGAAAAAAGCTGCTTCCGCAAGGTTCACAAATGAACCTGTGGGAGCAGCTTTTTTTGAGAAAAGGTTACATATTCCCCTATTGAAACCGTCTGATATGAGGAACAATTAGCACGCCCAGCACGATACACATGCCGATGGTTGCAAACATACCAATGGTGAGGATACCACCAAGCTTGTCGGCCACGGCACCTACGGCCAGATAGCCGACAGGAAGCAGTGCAAAGGAAAACATCAAATCCAGACTGGCTACACGTCCAAAGGATTCAGCGGGGATTAATTCCTGCAGGCTTGTCTCCCAGATAATTGCAAAAATCATAATGCCAAATCCTTCGAGCATCATGCTCATAATTAATCCTGGCATCCAGGTGACTATAGACAACAGCAGTAAGGCGAGACCGCTGACAAAAGCTCCTAAGTAAGCGAGCAGACCGCGGTGTTTCCAATGCTTGCGTGATCCATACACAAAGGCTCCCAGCATGGCACCAATGCCACTACTTGCCATTGCAATGCCGTATACGACTGGATTATAGCCATGATGAACCTTGAACAGCCACGGGATGAGCACAGCGATAATACCTGAATAACAGATATTAATGAAAGAAAAGGCGAGAATCGTAATCCATAGCCAAGGATGGCTTTTGAGAATAGTAAAGCCTGCTATAAAATCCTTGAGAAAATGTTGTCCACCCTGATCTTCCTGTTCTGAATCGGCCTGACGTTTACCGATGATGGAGGCCAAATGAGCACTTAGCATCCAAAAACAGGCAAAGGATACCAGATAAGCGATAGAATCCAGTCCAAAGCCGACACCCGGGGAGGAAAAGGATACAATAAAGCCTCCTAGCGGAGGACCGAGTAGACGAACGGCTTGTATACTGATTTGACTTAGCGCATTGGCAGCATTGCGGATGTCCGGTGTGAACACTTGTGCACGTAAGGCCGAATAAGCCGGATTAAAGATACCATCCATCAATCCGTACAACGCAAGACCAACGAATAGGAACGGCAACTTCATCCCGTCCGTAAACATCAACACCGATGCAACGAACATCAGACCAAAGCGGGCGACATTCGTGAACAGAAGAAGACGAATTCGGTCAATTCTGTCCACGATCATTCCTGCGAAAGGAAGAATAAGTACGTTTGGCAGCATATAAACCGTCATCGCCAATCCCATGATGGTGGTCGAGCCTGTCAGAGAATAGATAACCAGTGGCAAAATGACTGTCGTAACAGAACTTCCTAACATAGCGATCCAATGTCCAAGCCACAAGAGGGTGAACGCTCTGGATTGCTTTAAAGGTGAAGTAAAGGTAGCCCAGGCTGAGTGCCTTCCTTCAGGGGATAAAGTTGTATTATGGGTATCCATGATCACACTCCGGTAAATATTTCTAATCTGTATTTTAAAACCTATTATACGAAATCTCTTATGTAATGGTACACAAAAAGTTGCTGCGAGGGAGAGTAAAGATGAATAGCCTGCCTATGATTGAGTCAACCTAGAATAGCCTTAGATGATAAAAAAATATAACTTACCTTTTGGATAGGGATTATTGGATAAAAGCATTGACGCGCGAAAATGAATGATGTACTATTCAATGACTAGCCTGCGCTAGGTGATCAAGAAAAAGGGAAAGAGTGTGGATAACATGAGAAAATTTAGTTTTTTACCGATTGTACTCATCGTGATGGCATTGCTGGTTTCGGCTTGCGGCAACAATGATAAAGGCGCTGGCACGAATAATGCATCTACTGGAGAGAACGGTTCTAATAATGGAAAAGCAGATACAACGGCTGCTGCTACTCTTGAATCTGTCAAAGCCAGTGGCAAGCTGAGAATCGGTACGGAAGGTACCTATGCTCCGTTTACTTACCATGATGCTGCTGGCAAACTGACAGGCTTTGACGTCGATATTGCAACTGAAGTAAGTAAGCGCCTGGGTGTGCAACCGGAATTTATCGAGACGCAATGGGACGGAATATTTGCAGGCTTGAACTCCAAGCGGTTTGACGCAGTATTCAATGAAGTGTCTATTACAGATGAGCGCAAGCAAAAATATGATTTCTCCGATCCGTACATTGTCTCTAAGGCAGTTCTGATCGTGAGTGAAGATAATACGGACATCCAGAAATTTGCGGATCTAAAAGGTAAAAAGGCAGGGCAATCTCTGACTAGTAACCTGACTCAAATCGCAAAAAGCAACGGTGCGGAAATTGTAGCAACCGAAGGATTCAACCAAGCTATTGACCTCCTCACTTCCAAACGGGTAGATGCGACCGTCAACGACGGGTTGTCTTATCTGGATCTGAAAAAGCAAAAGCCAGATGCTCCAATCAAAAAGGTGGACGAATCTTCGGATGCTTCACACAGCGCAGCTGTATTTAATAAAGGCAGCGAAGATTTGATCAAGGAAGTTAACAAAGCGTTGGCTGATATGAAGGCTGACGGTACGTATCTGAAAATTTCTGAAAAATATTTTGGAGCCGATGTGTCCAAATAATAAAGGATGTCTGTACAATGGATGATCGCCAAATACAAATTATTATGGATTCATTATTACCTCTGCTAAAAGCAGGGGTTTCTTTTACGATTCCGCTCACGCTGATCTCTTTTGCTCTGGGACTCGTGCTGGCGCTGATTACTGCGCTCGCCCGGTTGTCCAAATGGAGAATACTCAAGCTGATCTTCGGCTTCTATGTATGGGTGATTCGAGGAACTCCTTTGCTGGTGCAATTGTATATTATTTTCTATGGTTTACCTTCGGTGGGTATTACACTGGACCCGTTTATTGCTTCAGTGATCGGTTTTACGCTCAGCGTGGGGGCCTATAGCTCTGAAATTATGCGTGCGGCTATTATTTCCATTCAGGAGGGTCAATGGGAGGCAGGATACTCCTTGGGGATGACACGCTGGCAAGTGCTGCGGCGGATCGTGCTCCCCCAAGCTTCCCGTGTGTCGGTGCCTCCGCTTGCCAATTCATTCATCAGCTTGGTAAAGGATACCTCACTGGCTGCCACTATCACCTATGTGGAAATGTTCAGAACGGCTAATCAGATTGTAGCTACCACATACGAACCGTTATTAGTGTATACCGAGGCTGGGGTTATTTACCTGCTGTTTAGTACGATATTGACTGTGCTGCAAAATTATTTGGAAAAGCGTCTGAGCCGTTTTTCCGTTAGATAAAGGAGATTGTACCGGTGATCCAAATTCGGAATATACACAAGTCGTTCGGCTCGCTGGAAGTGCTTAAGGGTATTGACGTGACGTTGGATAAGGGGAAAGTGCTTGTAATTATCGGTCCTTCCGGTTCTGGTAAAACAACACTTTTACGCTGCTTGAATTTGCTGGAGGTTCCCGACCAGGGAGAAATTCAGGTAGGTGATATTGCACTGAATTTTGCGAAAGGGACGAAGCTTCGGCAAGAAAACATTTTGGCGCTGCGTAAGCGGACAGGGATGGTATTTCAATCCTACAACCTATTCCCCCATATGACCGCTGTGCAAAATGTGATGGAGGGGCAAGTCACGGTTCAGAAAAAAAGCAAGGACGAGGCGCGCAAACGTGCACTGGAGCTGCTGAAGAAGGTAGGCTTGGCTGATAAAGCGGAATCCTATCCACATCAATTGTCGGGAGGACAGCAGCAACGGGTCGGTATTGCCCGGGCAATGGCAGTCGAACCTGAGGTGCTTTTGTTCGACGAGCCGACCTCTGCTCTTGATCCCGAGTTGGTAGGTGAGGTGCTCAAGGTCATGAAGCAGTTGGCTGCCGAAGGGATGACGATGGTTATTGTCACCCATGAAATGAAGTTCGCGGCAGAGGTTGCTGACCATGTAATCTTAATGGATCAGGGCGTAATCATTGAGCAGGGTACGCCATATCAGGTGCTAGAGCAGCCAACCAGCCCACGGGCCATCCAGTTTTTGAACAGACTGAGTGGGGAAACGGAATAAACTGAACATACAGGCAGCTACAGCTGGGCATTTGAAAAATAAAGCCTCGCACCCGTAGCTGCCTTTTGCTCATCAGTTGTCCTCTTTTATTTCATTTTTAATGTAATCAAGAAGGTAATCAAAAGAATGCAACAGCCTGTTAAAAATGGAGCGAACATATTCGCATCAAATAAAAATCCCGCTAGAGTAGGGCCTAAAATATTCCCGACACTCATATAGGCATTATTCATACCAGCTACATATCCTTGCTCATTTCCTGCCATCTTCGACAATTGTGTATTAAGAGCTGGACGAAGCGTAGCTGTAGCAAAGAAAATAAGGGAAGTCACAAGAAAGATACTCCAAAAATCTTTGGCGAAGAGAAATAAAACATAAGCAGCAGAGGTGAAGAGAAGCGAGCCTTTGATCAACCTTTTTTCACCAAACTGATGGATCATTTTAGCAACAACTAATGCCTGCATACCGACGCCGATCACAGCACCTGCAGTTAGAAGGATTGAAATATTTTGCGGTGAAAATTGGAAGCGATTCGTTACATATAAACCAAGAACGGATTCAAAATTAGCAAGTCCAAAAGTCATCACCAGGACAATGACAAAGAACATCGCATATTTTGATTTCAATGACCTTGCATACTGTTTGAAAATAGACTCTCTTTGATGATTAATTCTTGCTCGTGCTGCCTTCATTTGTTCTTTCGATAAACTTTCAGGTAAACAAACGATTGAAAAAATAACTGCAATCATAGCTGCACCTGTTGCTGTATACAGTGGCACTCTCGTTCCATATCCTGCAAGAAGGCCTCCAAGTCCTGGACCAATGACAAATCCAAATGACATCGCTGCCGCTAGTAGACTATTTCCTTTGCCACGTTCTTCGGTTGTTGTAATATCAGCTACATATGCCATCATGGGTGGAATAATCAGGGCTGCTGCAACTCCTTCCAGAAGTCTTGAGGTATACAGCATCCACAGCTCATCTCCAATAGCAAAGATCAATTTAGCTACAGCAAAAACAATAACACCTGCGACGATAAAAACTTTTCTCCCATATCGATCAGACAGCTGCCCAGTCATGGGCGAGAGCAGGAATTGCGTTATGCCATAGGCTGCCACCAATAAACCGATGGCCCGCCCACTGGCACCAAATTCAATGATCAGTTCCGGCAGAATAGGGGTGATCAAACCAACGCCGACCATCACAATGAATATATTGATCATGAGAATTGCGAGTATTCTTTTCATACAAAAAAAACCTCCTTATCCATTGGTTTCTGGATAGGAGGCAGACATACGAACAAGAAGATACACTGCTCCCGTCAAAGAAGCAATGCTCTTATCGTTAATACCCAAAAGCCTACACTAATCCTATCCAGAAAATTCGTAAGATTACGTTTTTTCTTTGGGAATAGGATTAGTAGATCATTGGCTTAAGGTCACCCTTTCGGTACTTTATTGTTTATCAATGTAACATAAATTTCATAATGAGGCAATAAAAGGATGAATCAGAAGAAGCCGACTCGTCCTTCGGATACATTTTTTAACCAGTCCTGCTTGCGGCTTTTATCAAGCTCGCCTCGCATACCTTTAATAATCAGCTCAATATCGGCTTTTCCTTGTTCATGCCATTCTAGAGCCGTACTGACATATAGTTCTCCGAGCTGAGCCAGGGAGAAGCCGTCTGTCATCGCTGCCGCCTTCTGTGTACCTGTCTCACCTGCAAAAACAAGGAAGTTACGCAGCTTGAGATACGCGAGTCGCAGCGCTTCGTCAGGCAGACTGATTTCATAAGCCCGATCGAAGCGGCCCGCCCGGTTCATCAGACCCGGATCGATTTTCTCGGGATAATTGGTCGTTCCGATCAGGAAGATACCCTCCTTGGATGTAGCGCCGTCGAGCGTATTCAGGAAAAAGGAACGAACCTCCTGAGGCATGGAATCAATGTCCTCAATGACCAGCACCATCGGAGCCAGGCGAGTAGCTGCCTCGAACACCTCTTTGACCGATTCACTGGTTGTATATTCTGTAATTTGCCAGTAAGCGGCCGGACCTGGCACGCTATTGGCAATAGATTTCACTAGGGTTGTTTTACCGTTGCCTGGATGGCCGTATAGCAGAATCCCACGCTTGTAAGGAATGTTATAAGTCTGATAGAAGGTACGATCCGCTTCAAAAAACTGATCAAGTGATCGGAAGATATCCCGCTTGATTTCCGCTTTCAAAATCACGTCATCCCGCGTAATTGCGCGGGTTATCGGCTCTGCCTGCCGGGAGAGTCCCCGGCTTGTATCGGTGAAGACGGTGACACGCTTCATATTTTGCTTGCGTTCACGCCCGCGTACGCCTGCGAGGAAGCTTTGCAGTTCCTGGTCGCCTGTAGCAAACACATAATCTTCATTATATACGCCATTATCACGGAAAAAGGGAACTCGTGCCAGTGCAATCCCCCATTTGGGATAGGCAAATACATTGTTACGCATCGACAGATGCACACCGTATTCAGGAGTTGGCCCGTCATCGTCATACTGGATGGTGCGTTCCTCCAAACGATCGAACACCCGTGCCACATGCTCCAGCTCAGGGCTGCCTGAACGAATATCCTCCTCCAGCAAATCCCAATACTCAATATTGGGATCATCACTGGCGTACAACTCATATTTTACGCCATAGCGGTTATAAAGTGCTTCACTAATACCGTCGATCAGACGGGCATAAGCAGCATAACCGGTAATGCGTCCATCTGTACGTTCGTCAAATTCATAAATAGCTGGGGTGTCTATACTCAACATTATTTTGCTCCTTTCAGGGCGGCCAGCGGTCTACATTTGGCTACAACGGCTGCAAGTCCTGCCCCGGTAACACTTTCAATAATATCATCTACATTTTTGTAGGCTTGTGGAGATTCGTCGATAATACTTTCCAGAGATGCCTGGTTGACCACAATTTCGTCGTCTGTCCCTACACCCAGAGCGCCTGCAAAATCGTCCACACTCACGAGCCGTTTGGTTGCAGATCGCGAGCGAATACGGCCCGCTCCATGACAGATGGAGTGAAAGTTATCCTGACCGCCTGGTAAACCTACCATAATATAAGAGGCAGTCCCCATAGAACCGGGGATCAGGGCCGGATGCCCTGTCGACTGATAAGGTCGCGGATTGTCGGGGTGTCCTGCTGGAAGAGCGCGCGTCGCACCTTTACGATGTACAAACACGCTGCCGTGATCCGGATGGGATTCCTCCCAAGCATAATTGTGCATCAGATCGTACAGAGTACGCAACTCGCACTTTGTACCAAAGACATCGCGGAAGGCTTCTCGCACGGAGTATGCAATCAGATGTCGGTTCACCACAGCATAATTCAGCGCTGAATACATCATATCCACATAATGTGCTGCCTCGGGATGATCCAGCGGTGCGAATACCAGTCTCGGATCGGAGGTGCCGAGACCGAGACGGCTCATCGCTTTGGCAATGGCAGATGAACTGGTCTGGCTGACTGCTCCCCCCCAAGCACGTGATCCGGAATGAATCATCACAGCCACCTGACCGTCGAACATCCCCCAAGCTTCAGCGACTTCTCTATTTTCTTCTGCAATTTCAATCGCCTGAATTTCGACGAAATGATTGCCTCCACCCAGCGTGCCGAGCTGCCGATGAGCCCGGTGCCAAGTACGATCTTCGACGAGATTCAGCACTTCCTCGTCAAAGGAGAACTTACTGTGCTCTACATGGCTCAGTGAGGTGGATTTCTTAGGAGTGTAGCTATCCGGGATATATTTATTAGGCAAGCCATGCAGGCCTTTGCGTACAATATGCTCCAGCCGTATATCCGAATAATGTCCGCGTTGGTGGGCTTCCATCGGCAAGTATTTGTCGATCGTCTTAACCAACTTGCGACGTAGTTTAATTTCCTTTAAAGCATCTTTGTGCAGATTGGTCAGGTGTACACGCATGCCACAGCCAATATCACTACCGACGATGGAGGGAGATACATAACCGTCTTCCATTCCCCATACCGCAGTTGTACCGATGCAGGTTCCGACGCCTACATGTACATCCGGTGTGTATCCCATATAGCGGATACCTGGAATTTGTAAATTGTTATTAGCCATCTCGAACACTTTGTAATCCAGTGAGGAAAAGAGTTGCTGCGAAGCGTACACGGTCAGATCCCCTGCCGGAAGCTTCATCAGGTGGCTGTATGGTCCTTCATGAAAAGATGAATTGGTCGTAGGTTGTATATTCATAATAAATGGGTAGATCCCTTCTTCATGTAAATTCATAACATCGTATAAAAAGATTTGAAAAAAACAAAAAAGCCGCAGACTTGTCGTCTACGGCTTCCTGCACCGAAAGTGTCATTACATTTTATGATCAGTACATCATAAAAACATAAATAACCTGTTCTTTCAATAGCATGCAAAATAAAAAAAGCCTGGCATATCACGCTGTCAGACAGCGTGATACCCCCATCATGTTGCCCGAACGGGGCCGATGAGACGAAATTTCGAATATGTGATTGTATCATGCTGACTGATTGTCATTATCGTGTAAAGCTTGGTCATGTCTGTCGGCCCCCTTTTCTTAAAGTTAATTGTTATGTTAATGGAAACCTGTGGAAGCTGTCAACCCTGAAAGATAAAAGTGTGGAAAAATGTGACTATACGCATGGTGAAGTGTGAGTAACATCATAGTTCAATTGACCCAAAGCTGTTATTGTACTGAATATTCAAATATTCAGATATTGTTGATCGTTATGAAACAATTCTGTGAGGGGGACGGCGCAGGAATGGAAGGAGATCTCCAGAAGTTTAAGGCTGACTTTTTCAAAGCATTAGCTCACCCTCTGCGCATCCGCATTTTGGAGGTGCTGAGTGAAGGGGAACGGAATGTGAACGAGCTGCAGACTGCGCTTGGTTCCGAAGGTTCTGCCGTATCGCAGCAATTGGCTGTTTTACGGGCTAAAAATTTGGTGAACAGCTTCAAGGAAGGCACAACGGTCGTGTATTCACTACGTGATCCGCTCTTAACGGAGCTGCTAGCGGTGGCGCGGCGAATTTTTGACAATCATTTAGTCGAAGCGATCTCGTTGCTGGAAGGCATACGTAACGAGAAGTAATGCTACTACAGAAAAGAAGGGTTACAGGATGAAGTGGAGAGGAAGGTTTGAAGGCTATAACGCAGGGGCTTTACGAAAGGATTTAATTTCTGGAAGCATCGTGGCGATTGTGGCTATCCCGCTCGGTATGGCGTTTGCCATTGCATCGGGGGTAAAGCCGGAATATGGTCTGTACACAACCATCATAGCGGGAATTTTGATTTCACTACTGGGTGGGTCCAAATTTCAGATCGGAGGACCTACAGGTGCGTTTATTCCGATTTTGCTGGCTATAGTCATGCAGTACGGCTATGAGAATTTACTTATAGCTGGTTTTATGGCAGGTATTATACTCATTTTAATGGGTGTTCTAAGGCTGGGGGCATTGATTAAGTTTATTCCCAAGCCCGTAACCATTGGCTTCACGGCCGGGATTGCCGTGACGATCTTCAGTGGTCAGATTGCTAACTTTCTCGGCTTGCGCGGGGTAGAGCGACATGAAACCTTTCTGCCTTCGATGGCAGAGATCATCCATCGGCTTCCTTCACTCAATGTGTACAGCATCCTGACAGCTTGTATCAGTTCTGCTGGACTTATTGTGGTGCCTAAAAAATGGCCCAAGATACCTGGCTCACTGGTCGGCCTACTCTTGTCAACGCTGGTGGCAGCTTTGTTTTTTCCAGGGCAGGTGGCTACGATTGGCTCTGCTTATGGCGCAATTCCGGCATCTTTGCCTGAGCTGCATATTCCTGCAATGACGTGGGAATTAATCGTGAAGCTCTTGCCGCCAGCACTTGTTATAGCGATGCTGGGGGCTATTGAATCACTGCTTTCAGCGGTGGTAGCTGACGGGATGACGGGAGACCGCCATAACAGCAATCGCGAACTGGTTGGCCAAGGGATTGCCAATTTGCTGACACCACTATTCGGCGGTATTCCTGCGACAGGTGCCATTGCCCGTACGGCCACCAATATCCGCAACAACGCGGTTTCTCCTATGTCAGGTATTGTGCATGGGGTCGTTGTACTCCTCATTCTGATGCTTTTTGCACCTTATGCATCTAATATTCCGTTAGCTAGTATGGCACCGGTGTTGATGGTAGTGGCCTGGAATATGAGTGAGCGCAAGCATTTTGCGCACATCCTCAAAACACGGACAGCGGATTCTATTGTGCTGGTCGTCACTTTTTTGCTGACGGTTTTTACGACGCTGACAACGGCTGTGGAGGTCGGCCTGATTCTGGCAGTTGTATTGTTTGTCAAACGTATGAGCAATACACTTTCAGTAGATAAGGTGCTTCCTGATCCTTCTGTCAAGCATGAAAAGGTAGGCGCACATATGGTCACAGAGCAGCATGATTGCCCGCAGGTGGCTATTTATAATGTGGAAGGCCCCCTATTTTTCGGTGCAGCTTCAGCGTTGGAAAACTCAGGTGTAGGGGGACAGACTGGTCTCCAGCAAGGGATTTTGTTGTTGCGTATGGGAAAGGTCCCTTTTATGGATATGACGGGAGAAGCTAACTTTACTGCATTAATACAAAAATACCGAAAGTTTGGTGGAACAGTGCTTGTGTCCGGACTCCAGCCTCAACCGCTGGAATTACTGCATAAAACCGGATGCTATGACATGATCGGACAAAATCATTTTTTTGAACATACGGGAGAGGCCTTAACAGCAGCTCTTGCAATGGTAAATCAGGATCGGTGCAGTGGGTGCAGACATATGGCTTTTCGAGAATGTACGAGCCTGTGTCGTAGAACCCAGGAAACCAAATCTTCCTTTCCAGAAGGAGCCGTTTCGGTTCCCATACCTGTAAATAGCGGCAGATAGCGCTTTTCTACTTTTGCTGCTGAATGCCGAAAAACCTCTTCTATGATCCGAAACAAAATGCACGAAGAAGACCCGCATTTGTTTTGAAAATGGAAGAGGTTTTTCAATTTTTCAAGAAAAAAAGGAATAAAATTCAAAAAAAATGCTTGAATATCTGATTTTATGACACTATACTAGATTCAAAAGATACCATATGTTTAATTCTTTTGTTTTAAATTGTATTTTAATATATGCTTATCAACCTCCTCGATCACTTCTAGTATCTTACCCTACCTTTTTCTTCATTTTTTTCACTTACTTTCTTCCAGACTTGTCCACAGTTCTTAATTGAATGTCGTTCCTTGCGGTCTGCACCAAAGGTTATTCACCTTAGAATATGACCTATGGATTTCACCCCAGAATCTATTTTTTAAAGGAGGTGAGTACCAGAGGCTATTTGTGAGCTTTTGACGCTGCTATCGGAAGGTTGTCTTTGAGAATCAAAAAAACCAAGTAAAGTGAGATGAAAAGTATTGATTAAGTCGAAAAATATCAAAAAGACGCTGTCGGTCGGTTTTACCGCTATTCTTGCTTTTTCTCTGATTTCTCCGGTGTATGGAGATTCCAGCACAACCTCCTCACCAGGAGCATCGACGATTTCCGCCAAGGTTTCAGCCAAGCTGAACCAGCAATTCAGCACCAGCGAGTATGTCACCTATCTGGTTAAATTAAAAGATCAGGTAGATACAGAATCTGTTGCTAAACACGCATTTCAGAAGGCTTCCGCCGAGCAGATTTCCCCCGCTGCTGCTAAGCTTTCTGTACGTAAAACGGTTGTCAACTCTCTGATGGATACCGCAGAAAAAACTCAACCATCTGTGGAAGAATACTTAAAGAAGGAAGTCAATAACGGAAACGTAAAAAAATACAAGAGTTACTTTATCGTGAATGCATTTGCGGTAACCAGTACCAAAGAGGTCATGGATAATCTCGCAACCCTACCTGAGATCGACAAAATTTTACCAGATGAAAAGCGCGAGCTGCAAAAGGTAGAAATAGATAAGGATGCCCAGCCGGTAGGGGAGCAATCAACAGCAAACCAAGCAGTTGCAGATCAAACTGCTGTCGACCCGGCTGTGACGGAAGAGAATGCACAAAAATCGGTGCAAGAATCCGTATATAAAGATGCGGTAACGCCAAGTCGTGTCGAGTGGAATATTTCCAAAATCAAAGCACCGCAGGTTTGGGCCAAAGGTATTGACGGCAAAGGCATTGTCGTTGCCAATCTAGATACAGGTGTTGAATATACTCATCCAGCACTGAAAAGAAAATGGCGGGGGCTGAATGCTTCTGGTCAAGTCGTGAATCCTGAGCTGAGCTGGTATGATGCGGTTAATGGAGCATCGCTGCCCACAGATTCGAATGGACATGGTACACATACGATGGGGACAAGCGTTGGCTCAGACAGCAACGGTACGAATGAAATCGGTGTTGCTCCGGGGGCCAAGTGGATTGCCGTTCGAGTATTCAATCCGGATACCACAGACTCCATCTTGCTGGACGGCGGGCAGTGGATTCTTGCGCCTGTAGATAAAAACGGCAAAAAACACCCTGAGCTTGCACCGGATGTGGTGAATAATTCTTGGGGTGGTGGACCTGGTTTGGACGAATGGTATCGCCCAGTGACCAAGGCGTGGAGAGCGGCTCAAATCTTCCCTGAGTTCTCCGCAGGCAACACAACACTATCGAACCCGGGCGGACCTGGGTCTGTGGCTAATCCGGCAAATCTGCCTGAAGCCTATGCCACGGGAGCCACCGATATCAATAACAAGCTGGCCAGCTTCTCGTTGCGTGGTCCTTCTCCTTATGGCGAAGTGAAGCCAGAAATCTCGGCTCCTGGCGTGAACATCCGTTCTTCTGTACCGGGCGGGGTTTATGAGGGTGGATGGAACGGTACCTCTATGGCAGGCCCGCATACTGCCGGATTAGCGGCATTGCTGCTTCAGGCTAAACCATCTTTGACCGTGGATCAATTAGAGGATGTTATTTCGAAAACAGCGACACCGCTGACAGACAGTCAGTATCGGACCTCACCCAACAATGGTTATGGATATGGTCTGATCGATGCGCTTGCTGCGGTGAACTCCGTACTTAACTAAGAATATCAGACAGGTTTAAAAAAAAGATCCCCGAAAATCCCTTTGGGTGGCTCGTACAAGGATGCATGCACCTGCTAACCGTGTGTTGCACTCATGACGTAGCCGCTAAAAAGGGGTTTTCGTACATAAATGAATATAAAAGTCATAGAATTTCAAGAAAAATGCAAAAAAATGACTTGTATATCTGTTTTGGTAACTTTATACTATCCATAATATATGATTTTATATCAATTTTTAATATAAAATGTAATGATATAACATGTAATGGTATATCATGTTTTTTTCTTCGAAATGCTCCTGCTTTTTCTCCTAGGTATCTACTGAATTTCATCGCTTTTCTATTGGATTATAAACTCACCTATGAAGTACTGCCATCTATGAACAGCCCAATACTTTTATATCTTTCTATAATCTATGAAGGAGGTGGTCGCCAACACATCGTATTGCGCAAGCCGCGTGTTTGATGTGCAAGGCATGAGGTCTGACTCTTGTACAGGTTATTTCGGAATCATTAAACCTAGTAAAAGGAGTGGAAAAGTAATTGATTAAACCTAGACGTTTCAAGAAATCGTTATCTATTGGACTCTCTTTGCTTATGGCCTTTTCATTTGTTCAACCCGCTTTAGCGAAAAACACACCGGATGGCTCCAAGCTGGAGCTAAAATCAGCCTCACACAAGGTCACGACTGCGAAGGTGTCCCCGAAACTGACCAAACAGTTTGAGGAGAACAACTATGTTACTTATTTGGTCAAATTAAAAGAACAGGTAGATACCAATAAGGTTTCCAAAAATGCTCTCCAAAAGGCTTCACTTGAGAAAATAACACCTTCCGCCGCAAAAATGGCTGTACGTAGCCATGTAATCAGCTCTTTGCGTGAAACGGCTTCCAGAACTCAATATGGGCTTGAAAGTTATTTGGATAAGGAATCAGAGAGCGGCGGAGTAAAAGAATATAAAAGCTATTTTATTGTCAATGCTTTGGCTGTCACGAGCACTAAGGAGGTGCTGGACCATATTTCGAAGCTGCCCGAGGTCGATAAAATTTTGCCGAATGAAACACGTTATCTGCAAAAGGTAACGGTTGATAAGCAGCCAGAGGACACAGGTAACAAAGCGGCTGGAACAGCAACGGCAGCAACAGCAAAGTCTGACACAGCACAGAAGGCTGTAGAAAAGGACGATAGCAAAACATCGGCATTGCCCGGCAATACAGGCAAGAACGCTGTGGATCCATCTACGGTGGAATGGAATATATCCCATATTAACGCACCACAAGTGTGGGAAAAAGGAATTGACGGAACCGGAATCGTGGTCGCCAATCTCGATACAGGCGTAGACTACACGCATCCGGCCCTGCATCGCAAATGGCGTGGTCTGGATGCGGCAGGCAATGTCGTAAATCCAGAACTGAGCTGGTATGATCCGCATAGTCATGCGGCGCTTCCGGTCGATCAGGAAGACGATTCCCATGGTACGCATACGATGGGCACGATGGTCGGCTCCGAGGAAAATGGAACGAACCGAGTGGGCGTTGCCCCTGGTGCAAAGTGGATTGCGGTTCGGATTTTTAATCCGGAAACGACGGATGCAATTATACTGGACGGCGGTCAATGGCTGCTTGCGCCAAAAGATGCTCAAGGTAATCTTCATCCCGAGCTTGCTCCAGATGTGGTGAACAACTCGTGGGGAGGCGGACCGGGTCTTGATGAATGGTTCCGGCCTGTAGTTCAGGCGTGGCGGGATGCTCAAATCTTTCCCGAATTCTCCGCAGGGAACACCTCTCTCTCCAATCCGGGCGGACCTGGATCGGTAGCCAATCCGGCCAACTATCCGGAATCCTTTGCCACGGGGGCAACCGATATCAATGATAAACTGGGAAGCTTTTCATTGCTGGGACCCTCACCTTACGGTGAGATCAAGCCCGAAGTTTCCGCGCCGGGTGTAAATATTCGTTCAACCGTGGCTGGTGGCGGTTATAAAGGTGGCTATAACGGTACTTCCATGGCCGGTCCTCATGTTGCGGGTCTGGCTGCTCTGCTGCTGCAAGCGAATCATTCTCTTACCGTGGACCAGCTGGAGGAAATTTTGGAAAACACGGCTACCCCTCGGACAGACAGCACATATCCTACTTCGCCAAACAATGGATATGGACATGGTGTCATTAATGCACTCGATGCAGTCGGATCTGTCATGCAGGGTCTGGGCTCTGTATCCGGTAAAGTCGTAATAGGTGGCGACGATCTGGAAGCGCCTGTTCTTGAGCATACACCGCCTGCAGCTGCATTTGAGGGTCTTGATATACCTTTGACGGCTCATGTAACGGACGATGTCGGCGTAATAGCCGTTGAGGCCTTTGCCAAAACAGCGGGTTCGTCAAACTATGTATACATTCCGTTGGAGCGGACCTCTGGAGACAGCAAAGATGGTACATATCAAGCGTCCATTCCGACCTTTTTGGTGGATAGCAAAGGTTTGGAATACTATATTCGTGTAAATGATTTCGGTAATAATGGTTTTGAAACGGAAGTATATAAGGTGAATGTCTCTAAAGGTGTTAAACCAGGCTACACACAAGACTTTGAAAAAGACATTGCCGGTATTAATATCGGGGGTCAGGGTAGTGTTTGGAAATGGGGAACCCCGACAAGCGGCCCTAAAGGTGCACATTCGGGTACAAAGGTCATCGCGACCAATCTCGAAGGCCAATACCAGACCAACACCAACAGTTATTTTATGGCTCCTCCTATTGATCTGACCGAGAGTTCCAAGGGGGCACTGGTTAGCTTCAAGCATTGGTACGATCTTGAAAACAATTCTGATTTCGGCAAAGTGTATGTAGCGACCACCAACAATCAGAATGCGTTTGAGCAGGTATTATCGTTTACTGGAACCAGCAATGGCTGGAAAACACAATATCTTGATTTGCGAGCATTTGCGGGTCAAAAGGTATACCTCCTGTTCAACTTTACTAGTGACAATACGATCGTGAAAGATGGCTGGTATATTGACGATCTGTCCATTCAGGAACCAGACGCCGTTGCACCTGCTGCCCCTGGCCATTTGACTGCTGAAGCAGATAATGTGGGCAATGTTACACTCGCCTGGGGTGCTTCCTCTGATGAAGATGTGAAGCAGTACAAGGTGTATCGTTCAACCCAGTCCGGCAAAAATTATACTTCCATCGGTACAACTTCTGGGCTGACCTACACGGATACGATCACCGTCGGTGGTGCGACCTATCATTATGCAGTGGCAGCCGAGGATTATAGCGGTAACGAAGGTGTCAAGTCGAACGAGGCTTCACTAAGAGTGGACGTGCCGGATACGCTGTATAGCAATCATTTTGATGGCAGCTCAGACAATGGTTGGACTCATTCCGGGACCAAGGATGAATGGGAACGCGGCATTCCTAAGGAAGTAGGACCGGGGAGCGCAGTGTCCAAGCCGAATGTGTGGGCCACCGATCTCGATAGCAACTATGAGAACGGTGCTGATTTTTCGCTGGTTTCTCCAAAAATTAATTTGAATGGTATACGCAATGCAACACTGACCTTCAACCACTGGTTTGAAATTGAGGGCGGCTATGATTACGGATATGTAGAAGTGTCCAAAAACAATGGCGACACGTGGAGTGAGCTGGGTAAGTTCTCACATAATACAAGTGGTAAGAATTGGGCGCCTGTTTACTACAATCTGGATAGCTATACCGGCAACGAGATTCAAGTTCGTTTCCGCTTGAAATCGGATAACAGTGTGAACAAAAATGGCTGGTACATTGACGATTTCCGTGTGCTGGGTGTTCCAGCTTCGACAGTGACCAAGGATATCGTACCTGAGTCCAATATCAAGCTGGAAAAAGCGGAAGAACAATTCCCGCTGTATAAAATTACAAGCACTGAAAAGAGTGAATTCCAGGAAAAAGTGAAGCCGGCAGATGCATCCGTGGAGCGTGGACGTGTCGGTCTTGACAGTCTTCCAGCCAGTGCTACCGTTACGGTACTGGAAACCGGACGTTCGGTGAAAACAGACCCAACCACGGGCAAATACAGCTTCACTCATGTAGCAGGTGACTATACGCTGAAGGCCGAAGCCTACGGTTACGTGCCTCAGACGAAAGCAGTCACGATTGAAAATAACAAAGTCATCAGAGCAAACTTTAGTCTCCAGGCTGTCCCTCACGGTACGATTCACGGGGTTATTACCGACAAGCAATCCGGTGAACCGATCCAAAAAGCGAAAGTATTGGTGCTGGAAGATGCACGTATTGCTCCTGTAGAGACGAATGAGGCTGGAGAATTTACGCTGGACGTGCTGGAAGGAACATACACATTGTCCATTGCAGCCGAAAATTATTACAGTGACAGTGTTTCCGTGATTGCTCCTCCAAACGGCAGTGTTGAAGCGAATGTCACGTTGAAGCCTTTCATCGGTTTCCAAGGAGGCATTGCCTATGATGACGGTACAGGAGAAAATGCCAGAGCCTTTAACGCGGCAGGCAATTCATGGGCAGTGAGAATGACACCTGAGTCGGAAGTGGCACAAGTGACAGGAGCATCCCTTTTGTTCTGGAACTCTGCTTTCCCGAATCCGGGGGGAACGGCATTCCAATATTCTATCTATGACGCCTCCGGTGCAGCAGGAGCACCAGGACGTCTATTGGCTGGTCCATTCGACGGGACTGCTGTCCGGGATGAGACACAATGGACGACGGTGCAGCTTCCAGAGCCGGTGACGGTTCAAGGTGATTTCTACATCGTATATACACAGTCTGCGGTAGGGACACAGTCACCAGGTCTGGCTACAGATGAAAACAGTCCCAATGCGCTCCGCAGCTGGCAAGGTGTAAGCGGCACATGGAGCCAATCACCTGAAGAGGAAGGGAACTACATGATCCGGGCTATCGTCAGATATCCGGTGAATGCTCCAACGATTACGACTCCTACGAAGGCTACGTATACGCAGGAGGAAACGATTACCGTAACAGGAACTTCTCCGGCAGAAGGAGCTGATATTCAGCTCTTTAACGGTAAGGAGCTGACTGGCACAACGAAAGTGAAGGATCGTCAATTCAGTTTGTCGGTCGATCTTCAGCCAGGTGCTAATCCGCTAAGTGTTCAAGCGGCGGTATACGGCAAAGTAACGGATCGTTCCGAGCCGGTGGTTGTAACGCTCGATCAGACTAAACCGGGTCTGATCCTGACTTCACCTGATGAAGGAGCTCGTACAAATGCGGGTGTGGTCAGTGTAACCGGTACGGTGTATGACGAGTTCCTCACCGAATTGACGATTAACGGCGAGCCCGCTCAATTCGGAAGTGACGGTAGCTTTAATAAACGGCTGCTTATCAATGAAGGTGAAAATCAAATTACGGTAACGGCCAAAGATCTTGCCGAAAACGAAACGACTGTTACACGCTCGGTGTATGTCGATACAGCGCTGCCGAAGCTTGAAAATATTAGCCCTGCTGAGGATGTACGTATTACTCCAGGACAGCCGGTACGAGTAGCTTTTGACAGTGCATCCGGTTTGGAGGCATCCTTCCATGTGGAGCTGCCCTTTAACCTGTCCACTTTGGCCCGTAATGAAATTCCATTAAATGAAACTTCGTCAGGCCACTATGAAGGTACTTATCTCACTTCATCTTCTCTGAACCTGGAAGGCGGAGTCATCGTGATCCGGGTAAGGGATGCAGCGGGGAATGAAGTGGAGACGGAGGCGCCGGGGAGGTTGTATGTAACCCATGGTGGAGGAGAGGGCCCAGGTCCGAATCCACCTACATCGAATGAAAAGCCGGTAGCTATTATCCAGGCGAATGACTCAGCCAAGAAGAACAAAAATGTACAATTTAATGCCAAAGCTTCCCGCGATACAGATGGTGAGATCGTCAGCTACAGTTGGGATTTTGGTGATGGCGATACGGCGGTCGGTTCCAAGGTGAAGCATAAATTCACCACAGCCGGAACGTATACCGTGGAGCTAACAGTAACGGATAATGACGGCGCAACGGGTAAGGCAGTGCATACCATCACAATCCGTTAACAGCAAGTAAGAGGATGGGAGTTTTTTTAGAATACAATAAAGGTCCACAGCAAGCCACTGTTAATAGAGGCTGCTGTGGGCCTTTTTAAATTTGTCCAACAGTTCAGGAAGCGATACAATGAATGGTACTCTATGAAGTGAATCGTTTCACAATAATATTTTTTAGCAGGAGAGGATCATATGATTCATTTGGAAAAAGAAAGCGGACGTATCCGTCTTGTGCTGGATGCCTATTTTATGGGAGAAGATATCGTTGTGCTCATATCAGGCGGTGATCAGCCTCACTTGGGGACGATTACTGCAGGGGCTAGGCTTGAGCCGATTCAAACCGTGCAATTGCAAAACCACAAGGAATTTTATATTACTGAAGAAATTGCAGTTCGCTTGCGTAAAGAGTTTGCGGGTAACTTCGCCATTTGCTGCGGGACGCATTTGGATCATGCAACCAAGGACGAAATCCGAGTGCTGACAGACATGGCTATACAAATGGGAAAAGAGCTCATTGAAGAACTTAAGCAAGTGCGCTTGTAGCAACCTTTTTAAGTGAACTCTCGAAAAAGTAGATTGCGATAGGGGTACTTACTAAAGGGATACTTAAAAAGCAATGCAAAACCATCATCCTCAATGTCTACAGATTTTAGCGCAGAGGATGGAATTAAACTACGGATCATTACATGAACTGCACGCTGGTCTTGCCTGTTGATCGCTTTGGCTAGGGCAGAAGCAAAGCATTCATTGCGTGCCAATTCGCGATACAGCGGAAAAACGGCTTTGGCAATGGCGCGATGAACCTTTGGCTCAAATGTAAACTGCACCGTCCCGGGTGGAATCGTCGTACCGTTCGTGTAATAGAGCATCGGCGGCTGAGCTAAAAAGGAAACAAAGTAGCCAATCCCATTCGTACCTAAGCCTTGTTTGGCGGCAAATGGCGCTACCGAGCAGAGAAGGGATTTCATCCGATCCAAATTACCCTGAACGACAGCTCGTGACCATTGGACGGCAAAAGCACGTTGGGTTGCAATAGCTTTGTAAAATGGCAGCATGGCGGCGGATATTTTCCGAAGTGTCTCTGCATGTAAACGTTGGTGAGACGAGCCCTTTCTGCGGGCTGTTCCACGATATAACATAGCTCCGTCCTCCTTGGCAGGATGCTCTCTTGGAGCGTAATTTATCTGTAATAGGTACAGTACTGTATGCCCGGTTATCTCAAAAAGTGCTAAGATGCTACGCTTCTTCTTTTTAACGTTCTAATTTAAAAAATTGAAATAAGTACTGTCCTGATTTGTAAGATTGTGGTACCCTAGAACTTATATATTGCTATTATAATTATTGGAGTTGAATTAAACAGATGAGTGACTTGTACAAGGAGCCTCGATCTTCCGATCCTTTTCAGGAGCCGAACGATTATAACGCTCCATTTAACCAGCCCCCAGTAGTTCCACCTACAAACAGTAAAGCTGTTGCCTCGATGGTGCTCGGGATTTTATCTGTTGTCATTCCCTATCTTGGGTTGATTATCGGAATTGTGGGTATTATTTTGTCCAGTCTTTCCCTGAAGGAAATTAACCGTCATGGCGAGCAAGGCAGAGGTATGGCCATTGCTGGACTGGTATGTAGTATTATCGGCACACTGATTTATGCACTGATTATTATTTTCTTGGTTATTGTTTTTGTTGTGGCGGCCTCCAGTGGCGATCCAGATATTTTTTCAGACATTTAATGAATTAAAGAATGTTTGAGTCAGACAAACCATTCACGATTTGCCTATTGGATGCTATGATACAGGGAGTCCAATCAAGGAGAGTGAAGCTTTATGGCACGTACTCAAACACAAAAGGCGTTAAGCAAGGCGAAACGCGCCGGGATCTATTGCGCGGCACAGAGCCGCAAAACGAATGATCATTATGGCGAAATTTCACAGCACACGCGAATGAAGCCAACCAAGCAGGAACAATTACAAAAGGTCAAGCACAAGAAGCGACTCGTTCAGGGTGACGCTTCTTTTTTTGTCTTAAGCGAAGTCGAAAAACTTCGAGGAAGTGAATGTATAGGAGCGGATAGCATTTTCCATAACATAGGCCAAAAAGAACTTGATAATAATTATCATTCTTGTTAGAATCATAAGAAAGAAGGAACCCTGGCAGGGGCTCCTTCATGATAAAGCTATGGTTTGGCTTGAAAACTAAGGTCTATTTTGCTTCAAAGGTTTTGCAGTCTGTTTCTTCGGACGTGTGAGTGTTTGCAGGCTTGTTGCTTACGATATAAATAGAGCTTGCGCTGCATTTATTATCCTGAGCCCAGTACGTGCATGAGTTGACTTCGCACAGAACGTCTTTTGCCATATTGTTCACCTCCTTACAGGGATGTGATGGGCTGAGCAAAAATAATCACGGTCAGTCAAGGTAGGACTTGTCCAACTGTGCTTACCCTCTTGGTAAGAAGAGGGATTTTGCTATGTCTACTTGTACAATATCAAATGAATTTTAAAATTGCAATATTTACACATTTTGCAGTTCAAAATAGACACAAGTGTTCCTTTTTAGTTAGAAAACAAAAAGCTGTCCTTGTGCAGAAGAGATGGGGACTGACCCCTTAACGTGAGACAAATCAAAACACCTTCAAGAGAATGCAACCATGTCGTAAGATATGGAGACAACCTTGGAGGTGTTTTTTCGTTGGCAACAAGAGTCAGTTATCCATTAGAAGTTAAAATGAAGGCGATTGAAATGAGAATGGCTGGTATACCGGTCAAAGAAATCATGGAGCAATTAAACATACGAAACAAGACACAAGTGGAAACTTGGATGAGATGGTACCGTAATGGCGAGCAGAACCGTTTAGAGCAGCCTGTAGGCAAACAATACAGCTACGGCAAAGGGCCCGAATACACTTCGGAATTAGAGAAGGTCCAGGCTGAGAACAGGTTTTTGAGACAACAACTAGAGTTGCTAAAAAAGTACAGCGTAATGGAGAGGAGGTATCGTCAAAGATCGTAATGGAGTGGATAGAGTCGATCCGAGGGGAAGTGAGTGTGAAGCAAGCTTGTGCATGGATAGGAATCTCTCGCGCCACGTACTATCGCTGGAAGGCGGAGTATGCGAGCAAACTTGAGGATCACTTGGTAGAGAAAATCCGTGAACTCTGTATCCAGCATAAATATCGTTATGGATACCGGAAAATCACCGCCTTGCTTCGGAGGGAGTATGCGGTAAACCACAAACGCGTGCAACGGATTATGCAGCGTGAAGGGCTGCAATGTCGTGTCAAAGCGAAGAAACGGAAACCTACTGGGCAACCCATTCATATCGCGGAGCATCTACTAAAGCGACAGTTTGAAGCAGATACGCCTATGCAAAAACTTGTAACGGACATTACGTATTTGCCATTTGGAGGAAGAATGTTGTATCTGTCGAGTATTTTAGACTTGTTTAACGGAGAGATTGTGGCATACAGTATAGCTGACAAGCAGGACACCGCCTTTGTGCTCGATACCCTTCGTCAGTTGCCATCTCTACCAGGTGCAATACTTCATAGCGATCAAGGCAGCGTCTACACATCCTTGGCCTACCAGGAAGCGGTAAAAGGAAAAGGCATTACCATGAGCATGTCCCGTAAGGGAACGCCTGCTGATAATGCCCCCATCGAATCGTTTCATTCCACACTAAAGTCTGAAACGTTCTATCTCGAAAGTTTAACCTGTACGACGACGGCAATCGTCGAGCAGACCGTTCGAGAGTACATCCTTTACTATAACTCAATTCGCATTCAAACAAAACTAAACAACCAGTCGCCGGTTCATTTCCGACAACTGGCTGCTTAAACTTGGAAGGTGTTTTGATCCCTGTCTCACAAACGGGGGTCAGTCCCATGTTCTTCTGCCAGAGACAGCTTTTTTATATTTTTCTAACAGAATGGCAGCACTAAAAGACTTAGCGTGCGTTAGGAATATTTACGATCGGATCAATATCAGCATCATAGTCCACACCCTCGAACTCAAAGCCGAACAGCTGGAAAAATTCGCGACGATATCCTTCAAGATCGGACAATTCATAGATATTATGGGTCGTCAGTTCCTCCCATATTTTCGCTACTTCTGCCTGCACATCCTCGCGCAGTTCCCAATCATCAATGCGAATACGACCTTCTTGATCTACCGCAGTTTCTGGTGCATACAGACGCTCGGCAAACAGGCGGTAGCTCTGTTCTATGCACCCTTCATGCAGCCCTTTCTCCTTCATCACCTTATATAAAGCGGAAATATACAGAGGAACGACAGGGATGGCCGAACTGGATTGGGTAACAAGTCCTTTGGTGACTGCGACGAAGGCGCGTCCACCCGTGGTTTTCATCTGGTCGTTCAGCTGACGAGCTGTCGCCTCCAGATGATCTTTTGCACTTCCGATACTGCCTTCTCGGTAGATGGCTTGGGTAATATCTGAACCGATATACGAAAAAGAGAAGGTAGTGGCGTTATCAGCGAGCACGCCGCCTGCACGCAAGGCGTCAATCCACAATTTCCAATCCTCACCGCCCATAACCTCTACAGTCCCCTGTACTTCTTCTTCTGTTGCCGGTTCGAGCGTCACGCTGCTGACTTCACCGGTGTGAAAGTTAACGGTCTTATTCGTGTAAGGCTCACCAATAGGTTTGAGCACGGAATTAGACGTTTCGCCTGTGCGGGGATTAGTACGGCGACCTGAAGCAACACTGTAAACCACCAAATCGACTTGTCCCAGTTCTTCGCGAATGGCTTCCACCGTTTTGGCTTTGACCTCATCCGAGAAGGCATCTCCTGTCACGCTTAAAGATTTAAGCCCAGCATCCTGAGCTGATTTTTCAAATGCAGCAGAATTATACCAGCCTGCTGATGCTGTGCGTGTAGCCGTAGCATTGCTAGGACGATACACGCCAATTGTATTGGCACGCGCACCGAAAGCGGCCGTAATTCGAGATGCCAACCCATATCCGGCAGATGCCCCGATCACAAGCACATTACGAGGTCCCTGGATAGCAGGACGGGCTTGTACATAGTCAATTTGCTCCTGAACATGTTGGGCACAGCCCACCGGATGAGCAGTGGTGCAGATAAAGCCACGTGTTCTTGGTTTGATAATCATGTTATTGTAGTTCCTCTCTTCTTGTAGCAATCTTCACCCTTACTATTTTAACTTTTAACAATTTTTTTTCAAACGTGGATTTCAGTAAGTATCCTTTTTACCCAAAAGTGAATCTCTGTACAGGGTGGCAAGTGCCTAAGAGTCTGCATATGATGCTGTAACGATAAACATGAGAAGGGAGAGAGCTGCTTGAAGAACAAGAGCCGCAAAACCAACAGAAACAAAAAGCCGCTCTATCGTGTAATTGACCCGGATATGAATGAGTTAAATATGATACAACGCTCAAAACCACTACCTGCGGAGAGGGAGACAGAAGCAAGACTTCATCAAGTTGCTTCTCCGCCTCCCCCAACTACAGAGGAGTCGGAGCTACAGACAATTGTCGAGCCTGAAGTCGAGGCTCTGCACGAGAAAGAGATTGAGGTTGCAGATGTAGAGGAGACTCCAGCTTTGAGGGAAGAGCCCCCACTGCCAGAGCTAGAACCAGAGCAAGAACTAGAGCCGGAACCAGAACCAGAACCAGAACCTGATCCAATTGATGTGGAAGAAATTTTGAACAATAAGAAGGCTCCGCATGTAAACAATGCTTTCATCTATACAGACGATTTGAGTGATTTCGCTGTGACAGGTGAAAAGATCGCTCCCGCTTCCATAGATTCCAGCAAGCTGAAACAAGAGAGTATCCAAACGGAATTTCTAGCAGATTATGCTGTTCATACAATTAAAATAGCTGACGGTGCTGTGACTGCTTCGAAGATTGCTCCCGACTCCATTACGGTCGAGCATCTGTCGGACGCATCAGTGGCAGGCAGTAAATTGCAGGATCGCTCTATTAGTGGTGAAAAACTTCGTGATGGCAGCATCACTCCAGAAAAGCTGGCGGATAAAATTATCAGCGGCGATCATATTGCCAATGGCTCGATTGAAAGCCGTCATTTCAAGCAATGGATCGTGTCTTCAGATATGCTTCAAGATCAGTCGGTCACCTCCGATAAAATTCGCAGCGGTACGATTCAATCGAACAATTTGGCGAATGAAGCTGTTGATAGCTCCAAGCTGGGCGATCAGTCTGTGACCACCTCCAAACTGCGGGATGGGGCTGTGGATGGAACTAAAATCCAGGCAGGTAGCATTGAGAGCGCACACCTGACCGAGCATGCCGTTCATGCCCGGCATCTAGCTCCGGGTTCGATTAATCGCAAGCAGCTATCCGACGGAATTGTGGGCAGGGAACAATTGGAGGAAGGTGTTGTCAGCGGGCGTCATCTGGAGTCTGAGGCAGTCACCAGTACGCACATTCAGGCAGGAGCAATTGAAAGAAAGCATCTCAGTCCTGGCTCCATCGGGGAAGAGCAGCTTGGAACGGGCCAAGTGACAGCCCGGCATATCGCGGATCGGAGTATTCAATCCAATAAACTGGCAGATCAGTCTGTAGGCTCATTGCAAATTGTTGATCAATCCGTCACTTCATCCAAAATATCGGATCAGAGCATTCTCCCACACAAAATTGCCGATGAGGCAGTACTTACCAGACATATTGCAACAGCAGCCATACAAGGACCCCAGATTTCTCCGGAGGCAGTTTCTTCCGTGCATCTTCAATCCGAAATTATTCGGAAAGATCATATTGCACCAGAGGCGGTTACGGAGCAACATTTGCATGCCGGGGCTGTGACAAGCGAGAAAATAGGGAAGGGTGCAGTTCTGGATCACCATGTGGCGAATCAGGCTATCAAGGAAAATCACATTGCTTCGAGCGCTATTAAGTCTGACAAAATCGCTGACGAGGCGGTTATAGAAACTAAAATTGGCACAGGGGCGGTAACCGGAAATAAAGTTGCGTCTCAAGCCATTACCCACGTACACATTGCAACGGGAGTAATCCGTGAGAACCACCTTGCCGACAACAGTGTGGGCGGAAAGGCATTACAGGCTCAATCGGTGGATTCAGCCCATTTGGCCCAGAGTTCTGTACAGAGCAAGCATCTTGCGGAAGACAGTGTCGGAACCGCGGCGTTGCAAGAACAGTCCGTTACCGCAGACATACTAGGTGAAGGCGCTGTTCAAACCGCACATTTGGCCAGCGGAGCGGTATACTCCCACCATTTGCAGGATCATGCCGTTACTTCGTTGAAACTATCGCCGGAAAGTGTGGCTACGGATAAAATTAATGATTTGGCGATTACTGCGCCTAAGTTAGCTGAGGGCAGTGTCACTTCCTCCAAGCTGTCTGCTCGTTCTGTGCAACCTTGGCATATTACAGATAAAGCGGTGCTGAGCAACCATCTGGCTGTTGAGGCAGTGGAGGCGAATCATCTTGCTCCGGAATCCGTCACCTCCAACCATTTGCAGTCTGCTTCGGTCCAAACCAAACATCTCGCCCCAGATAGTGTGTCCGGCCATGCACTTCAGTCGGAAAGCGTCACTTCCGAGAAGTTAGCGGCTCGGGCTGTGCAGGCTTCCAACCTGGCGGAAAACAGCGTGGGACCCGGGCATTTGGCTGCACAGGCCGTACACACCAGACATTTGGCCGCAGGATCAGTAGAGGACACGATATTAGCCCAGAATGCTGTGAAGTCTGAGCATCTTGCAGCAGAATCCATCCAATCCGAGCATTTGCAAAGCGGGATCATTCAGGGAGAGCATATTGCATTGCAGGCGATAGCGACTCCGGCCATACAGGATGAAGCGGTTACCTCTGCCAAACTATCAGAGGAAAGTGTAACCTCTACCAAGTTGTCAGCCCATGCAGTGCAGTCCGGGCATATTATGGATGAAGCTGTACAAAGCAACCACTTGGCCGTGGCGGTTGTGGACTCGACCCATCTGGCATCTGGAGCGGTCACCTCAGTGCACCTACAGGCCTCCTCGGTGCTTACGAGACATTTGGCTCCGGATAGTGTGTCCGGTCGTGCACTACAAGCGGAAAGTGTTACTTCGGAAAAGTTGGCAGCCCGTTCGGTACAAGGAATGAACCTTGCAGAAGGCAGTATCGGCCCTTCACATCTATCTGTGCAGTCCGTACACACGCGGCATTTGGCAGCTGGAGCGGTACAGGATAGAGTGCTGGCAGAGGGAGCAGTGAAGTCCGTGCACATTGCCCCGGAATCGATCCAACCACACCATCTGCATACTGAAATCATTCAGGGCGAGCATATTGCATCTCAGGCCATATCGACCGATGCTTTACAAGATGAGTCTGTGACATCTAACAAACTGGCAGATGAGGGCGTGACTGCCGCCAAGCTGTCGGCCCACTCGGTACAGTCGTGGCACATTACAGACGAAGCGGTGCAAGGAAATCATTTGGCAGCAGAATCCATCCAGTCGAACCATCTGGCGCCGGAAAGTGTCACTTCAGCCCACTTGCAGTCTTCGTCAGTGCTCACGAGCCATCTGGCCCCGGATAGTGTGTCCGGCCGTGCGCTACAATCGGAAAGCGTCACCTCGGAAAAGCTGGCAGCCCACTCGGTGCAAGGAACGAATCTTGCGGAAGACAGCGTCGGCCCGTCACATTTGTCTGCACAGTCGGTACACGCCCGACATTTGGCAACTGGCGCAGTACAGGATACAGCGCTGGCAAAGGGAGCAGTGAAGTCGGCACACATTACCGCGGGGTCAATCCAGCCGCATCACCTGCACACAGGAAGCATTCAGGGCGAGCATATCGCATCCCAGGCCATATCGACCGATGCTTTGCAGGATGCGTCTGTTACCTCCGATAAATTGGTGGATGAGGGTGTGACTGCCGCCAAGCTGTCGGTCAACTCGGTACAGCCGTGGCACATTACAGATGAAGCTGTGCAAGGAAATCATTTGGCGACAGAAGCCATCCAGTCAAGCCATCTGGCCTCGGAATCCGTTACCTCTCGCCATTTGCAGGCCTCTTCAGTGCTTACGAGCCATTTGGCGCCAGATAGTGTATCCGGTCGTGCACTACAGGCGGAAAGCGTCACCTCAGAAAAGCTGGCAGCACGCTCGGTACAAGGGACGAATCTTGCGGAAGGCAGCATCGGCCCGTCACATCTGTCGGCACAGTCCGTACACAGCCGGCATCTGGTAGCCGGAGCGGTACAGGATAGAGCGTTGGCAGAGGGAGCAGTGAAATCTGTGCATATCGCTCCAGAATCGATCCAGTCGCACCATTTGCACACTGGAAGCATTCAGGGCGAGCATCTGGCATCCCAGTCGATATCGACTGATGTTTTACAGGATGAGTCCGTTACGTCTGATAAATTGGCGGATGAGGGTGTGACTGCCGCCAAGCTGTCGGCTCACTCAGTACAGCCGTGGCACATTACAGATGAAGCTGTGCAAGCTAATCATTTGGCAGAAGAGGCCGTTCAGTCGAGCCATCTGGCGCCGGAATCTATCACCTCAGCTCACTTACAACCTTCGGTGATACTTGCGAGCCATTTGGCACCAGAAAGTGTATCTGGTCTTGCGCTACAAGCGGAAAGCGTCACTTCGGAAAAGCTGGCAGCGCACTCGGTGCAAGGGACGAATCTTGCGGAAGATAGCGTCGGTCCTTCGCATTTGTCCGCACAGTCGGTACACACTCAGCATTTGGCAGTTGGCGCAGTGCAGGATACAGCGCTGGCAGAGGGGGCAGTGAAGTCGGTACACATTGCCACGGAATCCATCCAGCCGCATCACCTGCACCCTGGAACCATTCAGAGCGAGCATCTGGCATCCCAGGCTATATCGACCGATGCATTACAGAATGAGTCCGTTACGTCCGATAAATTGGCAAATGAGGTCGTGACTGCTGCTAAAATATCTCCACATTCCGTACAGCCATGGCATATTACGGACGAAGCCGTGCAAGCCAATCATTTGGCAGAAGAGACCATCCAGTCGAGCCATCTGGCCCCAGAGTCCGTCAGCTCAGCCCACTTGCAGTCTTCGGCGGTACTTGCGAACCATCTGGCCCCTGATAGTGTGTCTAGTCGTGCGCTACAAGCGGAAAGCGTCACCGCGGAGAAGCTGGCAGCGCACTCGGTGCAAGGAACGAATCTTGCGGAAGGCAGCGTCGGCCCGTCACATCTGTCTGCACATTCGGTACACACCCAGCATCTGGCAGACGGTGCAGTACGGGATACAGCGCTGGCAGAGGGGGCAGTGAAGTCGGTACACATTGCCATGGAATCCATCCAGCCGCATCATCTGCAAACCGGAACCATTCAGAGCGAGCATCTGGCATCCCAGGCTATATCGACCGATGCATTACAGGATGAGTCCGTTACGTCCGATAAATTGGCAGATGAGGTCGTGACAGCTGCCAAAATATCTCCACATTCCGTACAGCCGTGGCACATTACGGACGAAGCAGTGCAAGCCCATCATTTGGCAGAAGAGACCATCCAGTCGAGCCATCTGGCGCCGGAATCCGTCACCTCAGCCCACTTGCAGCCTTCGGCAGTGACGATCCAGCATATTGCGCCAGGGAGTGTATCTGTTCACGCGCTCCAGGCAGGCAGTGTGAACGCTGAGAAGCTTGCGCTTCGGGCGGTGCGAGCTTCGAATCTGGCGGAAGCCAGCGTAAGCTCCGTACATTTGACAGAACATGCCGTGCAAGCCCAGCATTTGTCCGATGGAGCGATTCAAGAGTCAGCACTGGCAGAAGGGGCTGTGCAGTCCCGCCACATTTCACCGGATTCTGTCCAATCCGAGCATTTGCAAGCAGGAGCTATTCAGTCACAGCATATCGGCTGGCAGGCGGTGTCAGAGGAAGCTATACGGGATGGAGCGGTGACGTCCGGCAAACTCGCAGATGGAACGGTGGAGTCCCGCCATGTGGCTGAGGAGGCAATTGAAGGCCACCATATTGCAGAGGAAGTCATTGATTCGCACCATCTGAAACCCGGCTCAGTAACACTGAATCAATTGTCCACAGATATTCATCTCTCGGGACTTTTGCCTGAGGAAGGAATCAGTGGCGACAAACTTCAGGCAAACAGTATATCTCGCAGCCATCTGCAGAATCAGGTCGTCGACAGTGAGGTGCTGAGCCCAGAAGCTGTAGGTCCAGAGCATCTGCAGGCTGCTGCGGTACAAAGTCATCATGTGGCAGAGCAGAGCATCGAAGGTCATCATCTGGTAGAAGGTTCCGTGGGCTCACGTGAGCTGGAACTGAACGCAGTGAAACCAGAGCATTTGAGCATCACCCCGGTCCGTACTTGTACAAATCAGCCTGCATTGCAGCAGTTTGGCAGAGCGCCGTTTCTTTTAAAGGGAAGCGAAGGAGAGACAGAAGTAACCATTGTATTCGGGGAGCCATTTGTGAACCCGGATTACACATTGGTAGCGATGACGAACCATCCTCTCTTCCATGCAACGCTGAAATCTCAGACGACTCATGGAGCGGTGATCGTTGTAACCAAGTGGAGTGAAACCGCGCATAACTACGGTATTGTTTCCTGGATTGCCATCGGTTAGTGGAGATGATGGTTGCAACATTTATAGCGTGCAGACTCATGTATTTTTCAGATACAGAGCTGCACGCTTTTTCATATACTTTTCACATATTTGCTCCACAATTATCCCGAATTCTCCTGATAAGCTAAAGATACTTTAAAGGAGAGGTGATTCAATCATGAAAAAATGGACTAAAAATGCAGCAGCCGTATTGACCGTAGTAAGTGTACTGGGAGGAGCAAGCAGCGCATTCGCCGCTACAGCAACCACAACTCCAGTCACCACTGCACCAGCCATCAAAGCTCCTGCGGTTACGACTCCTGCTAGCAAAACACCGTCAAAAGCGCCTGCAACGAAAACACCTGTGGTGAAAGCACCTGTTAAAAAAGCTCCTGCCAAAAAAGCCAGTGCGAAAAAAGTGGCAAGCCACAAAGCAAAAGCAGTGAAAGCAAAACACCGCACAGTTAAACATCATGCGAAAAAACATAATGCTGTTCAACGCAAGGTAGCGGCACATAAAACTCGTGCACAACATGTTGTATCTAAAAAAGTAACCCATAAAGCTCCAGTAAAAAAAGCAGTCCCAGCTAAAACAGCTCCAAAAACGGTGAAAACAGCTCCAAAAGCAGCAGCTAAAGTAGTAACAAACAAAAAATAAGGTAGAAGGTAGAAGTTAGTTAGCTTTCAGTTCACCTAGCATATACAGCAGCGATTCATGATAAGAAAAGACGGGACCGGGAACGGTATACCCGTCTTTTGTCTATTCTGTGGGGCTTCTGATAAGCTTAAGAAAGGATGCTAGCATTCAGAACAACAGCAAGGAGTTAAGGCTATGACAAAAATAGTAGTAGTGGATGACGATGTGTTCATTTTGCAACTAATATCTGAATATTTGAAAAAAGAGTCCTATGAGGTAACTTCCTTTTCCAGTGGGAAAACACTGGTAGAGCATATCCGAACCAACCGTCCGGATTGTCTCGTGCTTGATATTATGATGCCAGGCATTGACGGGCTTTCTCTATTGACTCAGCTTCGTGAGTTTACAGAAATGCCAATCATTATGATCTCCGCGCGCGGAGAGGAAAATGACCGCATCCATGGGCTGGAATTGGGATGCAGTGACTTTCTGACCAAGCCCTTTAATCCAAGGGAGCTGGTGGGAAGGGTCAAAGCGATGCTGAGACTGAGCAAGGCGGGCACGTCTGCATCTGATGACAAGCAAGCAGCAGAGGGCGCAAATCTTTGCCATGCAGGCAATCTGTGCATTTTTGCTGACTTTCGTAAAGTTACAGTAGACGGACGAGCGGTGAATTTGACCTCGCGTGAATTCGATCTGTTGCTGTTTCTTGCGAATCATTTGGAACGGCCTTTTGGCAGAGAGCATTTGATTCAGCAGGTGTGGAGCTATGATTTTATAGGAGATGTGAGGGTCGTAGATGATCTGGTCAAACGTATTCGCAAAAAGTTGGCAGAATACCACTCCACGCTCGTCATTAACACGGTATGGGGATTTGGATATAAAGCAACGGTTCAGGAGATGTAGCCATGCGTACGATGAGAGCCAAAATTCTGCTGTCCCTGTCTATTGCAATGCTGATTACTGTCTGTATTACGGTGGTCTTATTTATCAGGCTCATCGACGACATTCTGGTGAATCAGGCCAAATCCAAGCTCCATGAGCAGGCACGCAAAGCCGTCCATATTATGAGTGACGGGGGCTTTGATCGACTGGATAATGCTGAACTTAACTATGTTATCAAGGGTGTGCTTTTATCTGCCGATTACTTTATTTTAAGCACGAATAACCGCATCATCGACTCCAGCGTCTCTGGAATGGAAGGCAAAAAGCTCGAGCGTTTGCTTTTGACCCGCCAGGGCTTTTTTGCCTCGGTTCATCCGTCTGCCCACGATCTGGTTACTACACATGAAGGGGTTGCTGTCCTTCAAGGTAAAAAGATACTGTTTACGAATGAAGAATTGCCCGGACAACCTTTTCGGATCTTTGTATACTCACCCTTATCTTCTTTGAGAGCACTCTATGTACCGTTAATGAGAACTACGCTGTTGTCGATCGTCGCGAGTTTTCTGGTGATTCTCGTTATTGGTCTGATGGTTGTTTCACGTCTGGTGCGTCCGCTCAAGCGATTGAAAGAGGCGGTAGGCAACTATGAGCCGAATCAGCCGCAGGATAGTGATTTTCCGCAGGCGGACAAAAGCGAAATTGGCGAACTGATAGGCACCTTTCATTCCATGTCCGCTCGCATTCAGCAGCACCACCACAGCCAAATTGAATTCCTACAAAATGTATCACACGAGCTAAGAACACCGCTAATGTCCATTCAAGGCTATGTATATGCCATTCAGGATCAAGTGGTATCGCAGGACGAGGGACTGAGCATTATTAAAGTGCAATCCCAGCGATTAATTGATATGGTGGAAAAGTTGCTTCAGCTATCAAGGCTGGAGGCGCTGAATGAGGAATGGCCTGTCTCTTTGATTGATCTGAGAAGTATGGCAGAGGACGCTGTTCATCTGTTGATGCCGATGGCCAGCGAACGCTCTATCTCGCTGCGAGTGGAGGGAGAGGGTCTGCATGTGGCCGTTCCGGCCGAGCAATTATTCCGCATGATATTGAATTTGCTGCAAAATGCAGTTCGACACACCTCCACAGAGGTAGTCATTCATTTGGAGACGGGGACAACATCGGAGGTTGTGTGGGTTATGCATGTAGATGATGATGGGGAAGGTCTAACCGAATCTGAAGCAGCCGAGGTGTTCGGAAGATTCTATACCGGATCAAATGGTGCGACGGGACTAGGATTGGCCATCTGCCGTCAAATAGCCTCCCGACTGAATGGAGAATTACTTTGTACACGATCGCCATTAGGTGGGGCACGCTTCAGCTACATTCAACGCATGTCATGACGCATGTTATAAATGAGGAAAAAATGGTTAAAAATGATCAATTTTTCGCTAAAACGTGCCATTAATATGACATTTCATGATAGGTTTTTGGTGATATTTTAGATATTGCTTGACTGGCAGGTACTAAAATGAGTAAAATTATTCGTATATACCTTGACTCATGAACGTCGTTTTTTTAGATAGTGGTCAATAATAGTGATGAATAATAAATGAAAGAGTGATGAGATGAACCGCCTTTTGGAAGTGAAGGACTTAACGATATCTTTCAAGACCCGTCAGGGACTAGTGCAGGCCATTCGTGGCGTAAACTTTCATGTCAATAAAGGAGAGACGCTGGCGATTGTCGGTGAATCCGGCTCAGGCAAAAGCGTAACCTCACAAGCTGTTATGAAGCTGATCCCGACTCCTCCGGGCGTTTATCAAAAGGGTCAAATTATGTTTGACGGACAAGAGCTGATTAATAAAACGGAAAAGCAGATGCAAAAAATTCGTGGTAAGGAAATTGGTCTGATTTCTCAGGACCCTATGACTTCACTTAACCCGACGATGAAAGTCGGTAAGCAGATCACGGAAGTGCTTTTCAAGCATGAAAAGATATCCAAGGACGCTGCTCGCAAGCGGGGTATTGAGTTGCTGAATCTGGTAGGTATTCCACATCCTGAACAGCGTTTTAACCAATATCCGCATGAATTTAGTGGCGGTATGCGTCAACGTGTCGTCATTGCAATGGCATTGGCTGCTAATCCGAAACTTCTGATTGCCGATGAGCCGACGACTGCGTTGGATGTAACCATTCAAGCTCAAATCTTGGAACTGATGAAGGATCTTCAGAAAAAAATTGATACTTCTATCATCTTTATTACTCATGATCTCGGTGTTGTGGCGAAGATGGCGGATCGCGTTGCTGTTATGTATGCAGGGCAAATCGTGGAAACAGGTACGGTTAATGAAATTTTCTATAACCCAAAACATCCATATACATGGGGACTCCTCGCTTCCATGCCTAGTTTGGACAGCCATGGTCAGAAGCTGGCTGCGATCCCGGGAACACCACCGGATCTGCTTCACCCACCTGTAGGGGATGCTTTTGCAGCCCGTAGTTCTTATGCCATGAAAATTGACTTTGAGAAAGAGCCTCCACTCTATCAATTGTCTGATACACACTTTGTGAAATCATGGCTGCTTCATCCAGATGCACCTGCGGTTGAGCCACCAGAAGCGGTGAAGGCTAAACTTCGCAAGCTGGATAACGCATTTGAAAAGCCAGTTTTAGTTGAACAATACGGCAGTTAAAGCACGATATCATTTGTAAATAATCAAATAATAAATAAAAAAAGGCTGTTTTCTCCGTGTGAATTAATATTACGGAGGAACAGCCTTTTTGGTGTAACACCACAGGTTGTATGAGTCTGTGGTGATTTGTATTATACGGCAGCGCTTACAACTTGCCGGAACCGGCTTGGGAAGTGACTTCTGTCTTCACGCTGGCGGATGGGGAAATTTTATCGTTCAAGGATGGCTTCCAGCCTACAGAGGAGCTAAGCCCCGCGCTGGAGCCTGCGTTTACGGCCTGTCCATTCAGAAGTGTGCCAGTGTCTGACAAGGCAGTTCCACCAAAAACAGTCACAATTTTGGCTGCGGACAGTCCTGCAACGTCAATGACATTGTTTTCAGCAAAGATTTTAGAGGATTTGCCCGCGCCCCATATATACAGTGTAGGGTATTCAGAGCGTTTTACATCACCTGTATAGTAATTGTTATATAGATGGACTTGTCCATAACGTACGCGCGGTGTGCGTTGTACTGTATTCTCATAATAATTGTGATGCAGGGTTACACGTAAAGCCCCTTCATCTGCTGTTTTACTGTCGCTGTTGCCGATAATGGATGTTTTGTCATGATCGTAAAAGTGATTGTATGAAATGGTAACCAGATCACCTTGGTTAATCACATCGAGCAGTCCATCATGATGTTGGTATTCTTGACCGTAGAAGGTGCCGTTTCCGCTATCGGGGTGAGCCCCGTCATTGAACGTATTGTGATCCACCCATACATGCGTGGCTCCGTTAATTGTAATGCTGTCATATTCTGAATTCCAATTGCCTGTACTGCCATCAGTTGGGTCCCATTGTGGGAAATAATCGTAGGCATCCTGAAACTCAATATTACGGATAATGACGTTGTCTGTACCCTTTTTTAATTGGAAGTTTGCGCCATTAATGACGGCATTGTTGCCCAGACCGACAATCGTTGTATTGGATGGAATTTCAATAACGATACGACTGGCTTGATTCTTCTGTGATGCCTTACGTGCATCTTCCAATGTACCAGAAGGAACCTTTTTCCCCCATGTAGACGGATCATACGCCTTGAGATACGCATTGAAATCATACTTAGAGTCCTTGTAATCGTTCAATCCTAATGGTTTATTATTGTCATCGACGTTAGCATTGATTGTACCTTTGACATAAATAATTTTAGGTGTAGTGTTGCTGCTCTTGCCTAACGCATCGACAAGTTGTTTACGGTTCGTTACGGTGAAAGTATTGGAGGAAGTAGCAGTAGCTCCACCTGTTGTGCCAGTAGAAAAGGCGGCCCAGCCGTTTTTGCTGCCGAGTGTCTCCTTGCCAATATCGCTGGCTGCATGAGCAGGTGCACCCATAGGAGCCAGAGTAGCGAACAGTAACACGGCTGCGATTCCGAGTGAAAATCTCTTTTTCATAAAATACCTCCGTATATTGGATAAATGGAGTAGACGAACGAAGGGAGTCCCGGGTGCTCCTGTAGTTTCTACATGTTCTATCATACTTTGTGTTCCAGTATTTGTTAATATAATAAAAGTTACATACTAAAATTTTTGTCGAATTTTTTATATAATTCAATAGAGCCCTTCTTTTTCCAATCAAAACGCATATGCTAGAATGAAAACGTTAACAATCATACCGAACAGAAAATGTATATATGATTATATGGAATTTTACTGGTGAATTTCTTTTAAAATCAGTCTGTTCATCTTCATATTAAAGCAAAGAAAAATTGAACGGTTTTTCTCATAATGTTAACGATTTCAAGCCAAAATACGAAGGGGAAGGACAGGGGATTTATGGATTTTTGCAGCATCCTCAGGTACAATGCTTGTAATAAAGCTGAGGAGGAATGGGCATCATGGCAGAGCATTTAGCAGATATCCTGAAGTTGTTGAAGCAAAAAGAGTGGGTGGACTTGTCCCATGCCTTTTATCCCGAAATTCCCCATTTTCCGGTTTTCGATAATGTTCAGGTGGATACCCTGTTTACCCACGACGATGGCTTTTTTGTAAAACAATACTGCTTTCCAGGGCAATATGGAACTCATATCGACGCCCCCGTTCATTTTGTGAAGGGTAAACGTTATTTACATGAGCTTTCGTTGAAGGAACTGGTTTTGCCGCTGGTTGTCATTGACCGTTCAGCAGCCGTTGCAGCCAATTCCGACTATGAGCTTACGGTTGCGGATATTCTGGATTTTGAACAAGAGCACGGACGGATTGCCGATCAGTCCTTTGTCGCCTTTCGTAGTGATTGGAGCAAGCGTTGGCCTGATCCTGATGCTTTCTCGAACAAGGACAACGCTGGAGATGCACATTGCCCGGGTTGGTCGCTGGATGCGCTGCGCTTTTTGGTAGAGGAACGAAATGTTGCTGCTATTGGACATGAAACACTGGATACTGACTCCTCTGTAGCTTATCGAAAAGAGGGCAAGCTGGTAGGAGAATATTACATATTGGAGCAGGATCGATATCAAGTTGAGGTGCTGACGAATTTGGACAAGCTGCCCCCGAAGGGTGCAGTCATTTATAATATTGTACCGAGTATTCAGGATTCTCCGGGATTTCCGGTGCGCTCCTTTGCTATTTTGCCTTAATCTTGAGCTTAAAAGACCGATTCAGATCTGGACATCTGAATCGGTCTTTTTCTAGCATATACGGGGTAGTGTACAGCGTGAATGACCATTCAGTCCGGCTTGGTTCAAAATCATTGAAACGTCTTATGTGATAATCGTTACGGTAGGGGCAGAGATGGTAGGCTGAGTTGTGATAGTAGAGGTTGTGCCGCTAAAATCAGATATTTCTATGACAGCGGGGACACCTGGTGTAATATCTACGGAGGCAATGACCAGACTTGCCGTGGTTAGGGTGAATAAGGAGCTCTGCTGAATAACTCCGTTAATATAATAATTAGCAGAATCAGTAGCCGTTAATGTTGGCAAAGCAACGACTGGAGCATCGGCATCATCTACGAAGCTGGCAGCAGGAATAGTTGTTGTTGTTGCTCCGATCATCCCGGCTGTAATGGTTGCAAAAAAACGAGTCACGGCTGGGGTTACAGTCGTGCTTATGGCACCACCAGTAGCTACTGGAGCAGTAGCTACTGCTGTGTATACAGGTTTTATGATGGGCATCGTTTTCATCTCCTTTCTTTACTGGGATGAGCCACTGCTGGCTCTTAATCAATAAATGATTTTTCAACCTATTCGGAAACGGCATATGAACCTTCCTATTAATAATAGGGTAAATGGAGAAAGCCCTATTTTACTGCGCAAAAAATGAAAGCGAATACTTGGAATCTGCATGCTACAAATGCCTAAGACCCTAATGGGAGATGTGCATACAATACATAAGTATGAGAGGAGGAGGTGTGTACGGCTGTTATGAAAAGACGCGATGCATCACTAAGGAGGCAAGGAAAGAGACCGGTACATTGCAAGATCAACAAACGAAAAAAGTGCAAGCCCCGGTATTCATTCAAAGATAAAACAAAAACGGGGCTCCATGCTCAAAAGCATCCAAAACTAATTATTATACAACGACGCTTCAGAAATACTCCTGCCAAACGGAAGAGGATAGAGCATACAGGAAAGCAAGGTCTGCCAGGCGAAGCCGGGGTGACAGGAGCGCCAGGAGTACCGGGAATTGCGGGAACACCAGGAACACCAGGAATACCTGGAATACAGGGTCCAGCAGGAACACAGGGAGCACCGGGAGTGCCAGGTCCAGCTGGGGCTCCCGGTAGTGCAGGCGCAACAGGTGCACCTGGTCCTACCGGAGCACAGGGCATACCTGGCCCTACCGGAGCCCAAGGCATACCCGGTTCTACCGGGGCACAAGGCGTAACCGGTCCTACTGGAGCCCAAGGTATAACTGGTCCAACAGGTCCGGCTCCTGACATCTCCAATGTTGAAATTGTCCCTACGGCTGAGCGGTATTTTTATTTTACTCCTGATCCGATTGAATCTTCAGTCACAATTATGGCGGATCAATTTTCTGTAGATGGTGTGCAGGGGGCTTTTCAGAGGTTTCATGTTGGAAGCAATAGTTATGCCAATCTGTATATTAACGGGATGTTACAAGAAAGAACGTTGTTCAGCTTGACACCTTCATCGCTGACGATTCACCTCAGCGAAGGGGAGACTATTTCCTCCGGCACACCTATTATTGTGGAAATTGTTCAATTTAGTGTGCGATACAGTGCATGACATTGCTCGCGATGAATACTTCATGTGATGGACATTATTTTAAAACCAAAAATGGTTATAGGGTGCAGGTCCTTCAATACGAACACCGAGTTGCTCGGCTGCCTGTCTGGGCCAGAATGGATTACGCAGCAGTTCCCGACCTACTTCAACCAGATCCGCCCGACCATTACGCAAAATTTCCTCGGCTTGAATACCGTGAGTAATCAATCCTACGGCCGCGGTAGCTATATCAGCAGCCTGACGAATAGTCTCCGAGTAAGGCACCTGATAGTCAGGAGCGTCCGACATGGCAAAGCTGGAGACCGGCTTTAGAGCCTTGGTCATGGATGGCCTGCACCACTTTTTGCAGCGGGGAAATGTGCTCGTCGCTCCATATGCCAAGGCTGCCCGAATCTTTTCCCTGCTGGGTGACTGCATGCACTTCAAGCATGATTAGCCCGACTTGTCCTAGCGCCGAGCGCCGTAATGCAGCGTATGCCAATCGGTTGCTTTTCCGTCCTCTTTATTTACGCTTCAGAACGCCCGCTTTTATTCGGTTACATATGTATTTTATAGGAATAAAATGAGGCGCTACACGTATCATTTAACGTATTTATGACCATTCACTTATAAAAACATGGTATTTTAGGTTTATTACGATGGATTTTAAATTCAAGCATACAGACAGGTTGAAACTGTATAAATATGATTTGCAATTTGGTTAGCAATCACTTACTATAATCCTATGAATAAGAAAACACATGTAGACAGTAAAAAGAAGGATATTCTGCAGGCAGCGATGTGCTTATTTGCAACCAAAGGAATTGATGGGATTTCGGTCAAAGAAATTGCAGAGGCTGCCGGTGTGACAGATGCTGCGATTTATAAGCATTTTAAGAGTAAAGACGCGATGGCCTTGGAGGTATTCGGGCAGTATTGCAATAGCTATACCACCTTAATTGACTTTTATCGCAAGCAGAATGGGAGCTTTCTCAGTCGTTTCCACCAACTGGTGGATGAAGTGCTGAATATGCATGATGAGGACCAATATGGATTGCTTCTACTATCACAGCATCATGAGCTGTATGTTGAAGCAAGCCAGAACCAGAATGTGCGTCAGCCGCTGGAGGCGTTGACTGAATTCATCGAACAGGGGATTCAACAAGGTGAACTGCCGAAGCAGGATGTTCAGCTATCCGGTGTGCTCGTCATTGGAGCCATTACACGCTTGTCCGTGTCTAGCCTGGAAGGTGAACTTCCACAGCAGCTGGTTCCATTTGCCGTAGAGATCAAACAACGTTTAACTGCTTTATTAAGTAAAGGTCAGTAGTGACCTTTTCTTTTTAAATATAAAGTTAGTGTTTTCTAACTAAAATCATAATATGAAGGTAGGAAGTGGCTTATATGTCTAAAAAAATATTGGTGATTCAGGGGAATCCGGTCGCTGACAGTTATGGAGAAGCGCTGGCTCAAGCCTATGTAAAAGGAGCCGAAGGCGCAGGGGCTGAGGTTCGCTTATTGCAGCTGTCCGCGTTGGAGTTTAATCCAAATCTATCAGGTGGATATCGGAATAAATTGCCGCTTGAACCTGATTTGATTCAAGCACAGGAATGGATTAAATGGGCAGAACATCTCGTTTTTGTCTTTCCGATCTGGTGGGGCAGTTTGCCTGCGTTAATGAAGGGATTTATTGACCGTACCTTTATGCCGGGATTCGCGTTTAAATATCAAAAAGGAAAACCCTTGCCTGACAAGCTTTTAAAGGGAAGAACAGCCCGCCTTATCAGCACGATGGATGGTCCGCACTGGTATTACCGATTTTTCCAAGGACAGCCTGGGCACCGGATGATGAAGGATTCCACGTTACATTTATGTGGAGTCAAACCAGTACGTTCTACAACCATTGATCTCATGAATAAGAGGACAGAGCAACAGCGTAACGAATGGCTGAGCAAGGTTGAGCAGCTAGGACGAAGCATGAGCTAGGTTTTCGCCATCTCAATAGCAAACACGCTGATCCATTAACATATAGAGGACATTTGGAAAACTACATTCTAAGAGGATAGAAATGAGGCACAGAAAAATGGAACCAATCATAAATCATGAATGGGATCTAAATGAAAAAGAAGCGGTGAAATTACAGCAGGAGTTATCTTTAAAAGTTACAAAAGAAGATCGATTCCCTGAAATTCAATATGTTGCTGGGGTAGACGTGGCATACAGTGAACAAAGTGATCTCTTAGTTGCGGCCATCGTGATTTTAGATGCTAGCTCATTACAAGTAGTGGAATCCATAGTGGTTGAAGATGCTGTCCATTTTCCCTACATCCCCGGATTGTTTTCATTCAGGGAGCTACCGCCTATAGTAAAAGCATTGAAGCAAATCAAGACCTCTCCCCAACTGGTGGTCTGTGATGGACAAGGAATTGCCCATCCTAGACGATTCGGATTAGCCAGTCATTTAGGTGTTATATTTGATATTCCTACAATTGGATGTGGTAAAACGAGGCTATGGGGTGAATTCGAAGAGCCATCTCGAGAACGAGGGACATGTTCGTTATTAATGGATCGTGAGGAAATTATCGGTAGGGCGTTAAGAACCCAGGACAACATTAAACCTCTGTTTGTATCCGTAGGACATCGTATTTCATTAGAAACGGCCTGCAACTGGATATTAAAGCTTTGTCCACAATATCGCTTACCTGAGACCACTCGACAAGCTGATCAGCTTGTGAGAAAAGCTTTATCACAAATAAACCAGGGGAGTATCTGATCATAATCGATCTACATAAGGAAAAAACACCACAGTGGAGCAACTGGCTCGCATTGTGGTGTTTGGAATAGCTCATGTTTTACAATCAACGTTATATAAATATCGATGCAACGATTAAAATAAATCCGATCGCTAGACCGGCAGGGCCCCAATAATGCATAGGGATAAAAAACAGACTGTGCTGGGTTCCCATTCGATAGCGTTGTCCTGTTTCCATATCAACGAGCACCTTGTCCGAGTCGGCGTTAAGTGCTTTACCCAAATACCAGATAATAACTCCCGACACAATGAACACAAAAGCCATCGGCAGCCGGGAATCTATGGAGTCAAGCCCAAGAGCGGATACTAAACTGCCGACAATAACGAATAAAATTCCTGGAATAATGATATTTAAAATACCAAAGCCCTTCCAAATAATCACATGAAAACTTCCTTCCTAATTATGTTTACGTTCATGGTGAGTCTCTCGTCGAAATGATTTTCACATCCAACATATGTATTTATCGGTTAAAAGAGAGATTTAGTTTACAATATGACCCATTCATTAGGGAATTTACAATGTGTAAAACTGGAAAATGAAAAAAGCCGTTTCTCCACCTTTTCGTAGTCCCAGCACAAGCTGGACTGAAGGAGGAAAAATCGGCTTTTTTAATAAACGGATTGAAGTTCTGTGCCTATTCGGCGCTTGCTTTCACTTGCTCTGCTATGAAATTTACAGGCTTCATAATCCGGCTCAGCATGTCCTGCTTCGGACGGTTCCAGGTAACCCAGTCATCCAGCAGCAGACCACCTGTATCGCCGCTATTCGGATTCAGGGACCAATACGTAAAGTACAGGTTGTTGGCACCAATATAGTCTACGAGTGCATTTTGCCATTTACCCTCAGCGGAAGACGAATCAACATTGCGACCGCCGAATTCACCGACCAGCACCGGAGCTATGTTTTGCTTACTGATGTAGCCCCAGGTTTGATCCCAGATTGCTGGCAGGTTGGACGGGAAGGTTGAATCGTTGAACCATGGCTGCGAAGACACACCAGGACCGTAGTCATGTGGTGAATAGACGACACGGTTCGGTACGTCCAGAACGACAGGATAGTTGGCTACACCTGTCAGGTTGCCGCCCCACCAATATTGGCTGTTGTTGCCTTGTACATTATGGTCCACACCTTCTACCAAAATCAGCCAATTCGGATTCACAGACAGAATGGCATTCCCTGCACGCTGCGCCGCGAGACGCCAGTCTGTGGAAACATCGCCTGTTCCCCAGCTTGCCTGACCGTGCGGTTCGTTGTGTAAATCTGCACCAATGACGGTAGGATTGTTTTTATAACGTTCAGCCAACATCTTCCAGTCGCTGATCCAGCGGGACTCAGGGTACTGAGAGGTATACCATAGCTCGGATTGTCCACCTGAGCCTGGGCGGTGACGGTCAAGGATAATCTGAATACCGCGTTGTCCAGCTTTTTCGATCAGCTTGTCCATAATTTGAATCGGAGTCAATCCGACCAGATCAGGATTTTTGTAGTAATCAATACTGTCCGGACGAGAGCTGGAATCCAATAACTGATTGCTGTAAGGCAGACGGATGAGATTATAACCTTCCTTCTTCACCTGATCCAGCATGTCGTCCATTGAGCGGCTCCATAGTCCATGCAAAGTGTAATTAGGGGTTTCCAGACCAAACCAGTTCAGACCGTTAAATGCGGCCTCTTTCCCGGATTCATCTACAATCTTGTTTCCTTGGGTATGATAATATCCTTTCACGCTGGCTGCATCTGCCGAAGGTGGAGTGTACCCATACAGTGTGAAGCCCATGACGAGGGAGGCAATGACGAAAAATGTTTTTTTCAACCCTTTTTTCTTCATGATTCTTGCTTCCTCCTTTATATAAATGATATTGTAACCGATTACAGTTCCATTTTATGTTCAAATCTTCCATCAAACAAGTTCATAAAATTTGTATATTTTTAAGATTTCGTTCAAAATTATTAGTTTTGCGACAAGGGATATTTAGGTTAGGGGGTCTAGCATTTGTGGGGCTGAATTATGGGGTGAGGCACGTTCCAACTCACATTTATTATATTTTCCTCCTGTAAAAGAAGGTATATAATAAAGGAAATTCACATTACATACAGGTTGTAGAGTACATACAGAGTTGAAAATGAACACATGCCTAATACGCAATATAGAAAGGGGGGGAATCATGGTAACCACGATGAAAGAAGTCGCAGAACGTGCAGGGGTGTCGAAGAGCACAGTTTCACAGTTTCTGAATAAAAGATACAACTATATGAGTGAAAGCACCAAGAAGAAGATTGAGCAAGCGATTGAGGAGCTCAGTTATATTCCCAATGAGGTGGCGCGCAGTCTCAAGCAAAAGAAGACCTTTATTGTGGGGGTTATTTCTTCAACTATTTTGTCGAGATTTACAACAGAAATCGTGCGCGCAATTGAAGATGAATGCCAACTGGAAAATGTCCAGGTCATTGTCTGCAATACTGATGATGATTCGCTCAAAGAGAAAAAGTACGTCCAGTCGATGATCGCTCGGCAAGTGGATGGACTTATTATTTTTCCGACAGAAGAGAACAAAAAATTATATGTTTCCCTTGTCAAAAGTGGCTATCCGTTCGTGTTTGTGGACCGAAAAATCGATGAAATCAACGTAGACACGGTGCTGTTAAATAATGAAAAAGCTAGCGAGCTTGCGGTTGAAGCACTGATTGAGCATGGTCACAAAAATATCGGCATCATCACGTTTCCCCTAGGCAAAAAAGCAATTACCACACGAAGTGAGCGGCTGTCCGGCTATAGAAATACGCTCGGCAAACATGATATATCCATGCATGAAAACTATATCAAAAGCGGCAGGCTGGATGAAATGCCTGATCTTATTAGACAACTATTTTACATGGAGAGCCCGCCCACCGCAATCATTGCTACGAATGACATGATTTTGGAGCAGGTGCTGATCTATGCCAAAAATAATCATCTGACCATACCTAATGATTTTTCCTTGATTGGGATAGATGATGTATCCTTTGCATCTTTTTATAATCCGCCGATCACTACCGTTTCCCAGCCGAGTTTTGAAATGGGGAGAAGAAGTGCGAGGCTACTGCTCGATAAAATTGATCATAAAGAGCAGAAGCATGAGCAGCTGTCAGACATCATCCGATTAAATCCGGTCATTAACCACAGAGAATCTGTCCAAAAGTTAAATTGAATAATTGGAATAAGTATTTTTTTCTTTTTTGAAAACGTTTTTATGAATTCTATTGTAAAAGGAAAATAAAGAGCTATAATGATCTTATGATTCGAGTCATGAATACCCTTTCTGGTAGTGTTGAGTGTAGTGATGACTGCAACTTAATAGAGGAGAGGAGTGAACCATAAACGGAAATTTATGATTGGATTTGTGATATAATTCACAAAAAAATCAGTTCTACTTCTTTTTACATTCCCGGAAGGGAAAATTTTTTTCAAGCATTACTAAATCGATTTAGTAAGAATGAAAAATAAAAGAAAAGAAGGTCGGGATCATTATGGAAATGTTTATGAGCATTATCAGGGAGCCATCCATCATTATTGCGATTGTGACATTACTCGGTCTCATATTCCAGAGGAAGAAAGTATCCGAGATCATAACCGGAACCACCCTTTCTTTCATGGGCTTTACCATGATTAAGGTCGGCGGCGGAATTTTAGGAGGCGTGCTCACCAACTTCAGCCAAATATTTTCTTTTGCGTTCAACCTTAAAGGTGTCGTACCAAGCAATGAAGCTATCATGGCCCTGACCATTGATCAGATCGGGGCGGATGCTGCGCTCATTCTACTTTTTTCCATGAACCTTAACATCGTGCTTGCGCGCCTGACCAAGTTCAAGTACATTTATTTGTCTCTCCACTTGATTTTGTTCATGAGCTTTGCCGCTACAGCCGTTATGAAAGGTCTGGGTCTCAGTTCGCTAACTACAATCATCGTTGGTTCCTTGGTCATTGGGAGCTATATGGCAGTGTTTCCTTACCTGCTCCGAAATGCCAGCAAAAATATTATCAAATCGGATGAATATACAATTGCTCATGCTTCCATGACTTCTTACATTCTCGGTACCTATTTAGGAAAAGTTTTAGGCAATCGTGAACATGACACCGAAAATGTAAAAATAAATGACCGCATCAGTTTTTTGCGTGATCCCAATGTCGCAACAACCTTGACGATGCTGGTGCTTTTGTTGGTATCTGGACTGGTTGCTGGTTCTGAATATGTCAGCAAATTATCTAACGGCAAAGAATACCTCGTCTTTATCCTCGAACAATCAGCCACTTTTGCTGCTGGCTTGTATATCGCAAAAGCAGGTGTTAAGCTGTTCACGACTGAAATTGTACCCGCTTTCAAGGGGTTCTCCCAAGTGTTCGCACCTGGAGCAGTTCCTGGGGTGGATGTTCTGGTACTGTTCGACAAATCACCCAATTCCGCGTTGGTAGGCTTCTTGATCAGCTTTTTCACAGGTGTGGCCTGCGTTTTTGTTTTCCCGCTTATCGGACTGCCTGTTATTGTACCGGGGATCATGGCCTGTTTTCTCGCTGGCGGTGCAGCCGCGATATTTGGCAATTCCAGCGGTGGTTTTAGAGGGGCAGTCATTTCCAGTTGTCTTAATGGATTCTTGCTCTGTTTGCTGCCGGCTCTCACCTTGCCGCTCTTTTCTTTTTTGGGTGCCGACGGAGTGACATTCGCCGATCCCGACTTTACAACCCTTTCCGGATTACTTTGGCTTATTTTCCGCTGGTTTTAAACTAAATCGATTTATGAATCTTTAAAAATACTCATCTAAATAAATTGGGTTCTAAATAAGGAGGAATGATTCATGTTTTTTAATGACCAAGATATTCAAATGGATACAGTAGACAGTAATACGACCCGGAAAGTGCTGGCCCACAGTGACCAGCTTATGTATGTCAAAGTGATGTTTGCTAAAGCCCAAACTGGGGAGATCCTGTTGCATAAGCATGCCCATGAACAAGTTACTTATGTTTTGAAGGGAAGCTTTAAGTTCATGATCGATAATGGGCAAACCAAGGAAGTACAGACTGTTAAAGAAGGAGACAGCATCCATTTTCCATCCGACACTCTTCATGGCTGTATCCCGCTGGAGGATGACGGAATTTTGCTAGATGCATTTACACCAGCACGTGCCGATTTTCTATAAATTTTCTTACTAAATATGGCTATTATCGAGCATGCCGAATATAAAAAACTGTACCAACGCAGGTTTTCAGTTGTTAATCTGCACCAGTGAGCCTGAGGCGGAGCCTTGGGTTCTTTTTTGTTCATATTATTGGCTGTGGGTCCAATGCACTTCATAATGATCTTTTTTAGTAGAAGACCAGCAAGTATGTTATATTTAACAAACGGCAATCGTGATGAACAGCAGTGTAGTGATTTTTAGAAAAGGATGAGATTATTTTGGAAAACAACGAAACTCAGCAGGAATTTGCAGAAGTATATGAGCAGCTTAAGGTGGCTGCAAACCGAACCTCCGATTGGAAAGCGCGTCTAGCAGCGGTGAATGATCTGGGTGCATGGAAGAACCAGCAGACGATTGACTTGCTGACGCACCGAATGAATAATGATATGGTATATGTCGTTCAGGAAGCTGCTTACCACAAGCTACAGGAATGGGGCGAAAACGTACAGCCACCTGTGCGCAAAGAGGGTGAGCTTGTTAAGGGGCTGACGAAGATACTGGTGCGGATTAAAAAAAGCCTGCCAGCCGACCATACCTATAATGATTTTCGCGAGAAGCTGCGTAAGATGAGAGTCGATATTTATGATATCTATGAAGGCAACAAGGGTACTGAATTCGATCAGTGGCTGGAGCAAAAATGGGCTTCGTTATCGACAAGATAATGCATGAACCCTGCCATTGATGTACTTCTGAGGACTGCTTTGGTAATGCAAACCAAGTCTTAACAAGGATAAGGTGTTATCTTTGTTAAGGCTTTTTTAATATATATCGTTATTACGTGTTATTATCAAACGCAATGATTTCAAAGAGGGCTGGCCGTTTTAATTAATCTCTGCTAAAAAGATGCCAACAAAGGGGAACGATGCGCTAGAATAGAAAAATAGAAAGCGTTATCATTATCAGCTTTTCTGCGATGATTCAGGGGGAGAAGGCTTATGCGTTCAAGGTTTCAACCATTAAACACGTTGCGTAATCAGATCTTTATCGGCTTTATATTGGTAATGCTCATTATGATGAGTGTGGCGGGAGCGTTTATTTATCTTAATGTCTCTCACCTGTTGAAAGACAGTGCCGAACGGCATATTGGTCAAACCGCAGTACAAGCAAGCGGCAGACTGGATGCATTAATCGGCCAGATGGACAGCCTGACGGAACAAGTGGCGAATCATCCATCTGTTCAGCATATTTTGCTGGAGGAGCGTAATGGGGGCAAGGTGACTTTCGGACAGCGTCAATCGCTACTGCAAGTGATGCATAGCTATCAGGCTTATATGCCAAGCGTTGGCTCGCTGGAGCTGTATACCGCTGAAGGGAAGATGTTGTTTCCGATTAGAGAAGGCAGTCTGGAGGATCGTATCGGACAGGCGGACATTCGGGAAGCAAATGAGATGAAAGGCAGGCTGGTCTGGATCGGCATAGATCCTGAAAATCCCCAGTCGCTGCTGGCGATTCGGCAGGTGAGCCTGGTGGATCGCTGGTTTTCACGCGGAGGATATCTGATTACCCGCATGGAACGAAGTTATTTTGGGCTAAATGGTACGTCAGCGACCCATGAAGAAGCAAATGAAACTATGCTGCTTGTAGATCGCCGAGGGCAGCTGCTGTCGGGTGAGCCTATGAGTCAGACTAATTTGTTAGATGTATTGCACAGCAAGACACAGACGGTTCATATTGGAGAGCGCGAGTATGTGAAGGCAGTTCAGCAATCGGAACGGACTGGCTGGTCGCTGCTGATCCTGATTCCAGTTAGCGTCGTCACAGACGGAATTACGGTTTTACGGACGACACTTATTATTTCGGCGTCTCTAGGTGCCGTGTTATTCCTGTTCATGTCCTTTATGCTGTCAACGTTGATTACCAGACCGATAGGTCACTTGATTCAGGCGATGCGCCGTTCACGGGAAGGAGCGTTGGCCTTGAATCCTGAACCTGCAGCAGCGGTTGAATTACGGGAATTAAATGCAGAGTACAACACGATGATTGTCGATATCAATGAATTGATCCGTGTCATTTGCGAGAAGGAGGCTTTACAAAGCCAGACCGAGCTTAAAGCACTGCAAGCGCAGATCAACCCGCATTTTCTTTTTAATACGCTAGATGCATTCAATTGGTCGCTGCAAGAAAAAGGAGAGGAGGAGCTTGCCGGGCTGATGGTGTCCATGTCGCGGCTGTTTCGTTATGTGATCGAACCGGCTCACCATGACTCTTGGGTGACACTTGGGGAAGAAATAGCACAAGTCCGTCGTTATCTGGAATTGATGGAGATGCGTCTGGGCGAACGTCTGAGCTGGCAAATTCATATGCCACCAGAGGCATCAAGCATTCCGCTTCCTAAGCTGCTGATCCAGCCCATTCTAGAAAATGCAATCTTACACGGTGTCGAAAATCGTATCGGCAATGGCCGTGTTGAAATTCGAATCACTCCTTCGGCGAGGTTGGGTTGGACTAGGATCGAGGTTGTAGATAACGGACCTGGAATGACACAGGAGGAACTTGCAGCTGTGCGTACAGCGTTGATCGAGGGATCTGCCTGTCAGAGCAAGGGAACTGGTATGGGACTGGTTAATGTGCAGCGCAGGCTTGCTCTCTATTATGACAGTGCATCTTATCCAACGGACGGCGTGCTGATCTACAGTGCTGTGCAGGAAGGAACGGTGGTCGCTTTTGAAATTCCTGATGAATACGGGGGGCGGTAGGAATGAGTTTTTCATCCAAGACCATTGTTATTGTGGACGATGAACAAAGAACACGTCAGGGGATACATCAGACACTGGAGCAGTGGGCCTCCGGGAAATACCGAATTATGACATCGGGGAATGGCCTGGAGGCATTACATATGCTGCAAGCGGAGAGGGTTCATCTGCTGATTACAGATGTCCGTTTGCCGGAATTCAGCGGGCTGGATTTAATCCGCTCTCTGGAACGGGAGTCATATCGTCCGGCGATCATTGTGATCTCGGGATATGCGGAGTTTGATTATGTCCAGCAGGCGCTTCGTCTCGGAGCCGTTAATTATTTGCTCAAGCCGATTGATAAGCAGGAGCTGCTGAATGCGGTAAATGAAGCACTTCAACTTGAAGAGGAACGGCAGCGGTATAAGAAGCTGGACAAGCTGGCTGACCCTGTTCTGCTAGAGCTTGACCTCCAAGCGACTACGCTTAGCGATCCGGTACGGCGAGCCTTTACCTTTATGGCAGAGCATCTTCACGAACCCATTACGATGGCGCAGACTGCAGCGCATTCACACCTGAATGCGAGCTATTTTAGTGTTTTATTTAAGGAGCAAAGTGGTTTGTCCTTCAGCGAATATCTGCACAGGATACGGATACAACGGGCTAAGGAGCTGCTGCTGCATACCCAGTTGACGATTGCCCAAATCGGTGAGCGCTCAGGCTACCGGACAGATAAATATTTTATTAAAGTATTCAAAGCGACCGAGGGGGTAAGTCCCAGCCGCTATAGACAGCAGATGCGTAAAGGACCAGAGAATATCGACTGACATATAGGCTGCTCACAACCCAATAAAAGTGGAATTATACCCAATGAGCGTACCCTGTTGGAAGCAGAAATAGAGTGCTAAACTTACAAATGATAACGGTTACAAAAAATATAATTACAATAACGGAGGTCTAACGATGTCCAACGAGTATTCAGTTCGTAAGCGCTCACATCGAAAATGGGTTGCTGGGTTGACCCTGCTGCTGTCATTCATGCTAGTGCTGTCCGGTTGTGGTGTTGGTAAGGATGGGCAAGGCGGTTCCAGTGGAGCTGGGGGCAAGGTTACGCTCAAAATGATGCACTTATGGCCAGAGGGAAGCTCGGCACAGCAAAGCAAGCTTGTAACTCAGATTATAGATCAATACCAAAAGGATCATCCGAATGTCGTCATTCAGCAGGAAGTGCTGGAAAATGAACAATACAAAAACAAACTCAAAGTGCTGTCAGCTTCCAATGAATTGCCAGATATCGGCATCACTTGGGCCGCCGGTTTCATGGAGCCTTACGTTAAAGGTGGATTATTTACGCCGATGGATGACCTGCTGCAAGGTTCCAAGCTGAAGGACAAATTCGTACCGGGAACGACCGATGCCTATGCGCTGGATGGTAAAACGTATGCGCTTCCGATCGAATTGAACATAACACCCATTTATTACAATAAAGCCATATTCCAAAAATACAACTTGAAGGTACCTGCGACATTTGATGAATTTAAGCAGGTGGTGAAAACACTTGTAGATCATGGAGTTGCACCGATTGCATTGGGCAATAAAGACCGCTGGACGGGTTCGCTTTGGTACATGTATCTGGCAGACCGTATAGCAGGTAGCGAAACGCTGAAAAAAGCAATTGACGGCTCAGGATCATTCGATGACCCTGGTTTAATTCAGGCGGCCTCCGAAATTCAGACGCTGGTGGATATGAACGCCTTTAACAAAGGATTTAACGGGTTGTCCAATGATGAAGGAAAATCCGAGTTTATGAACGACAAAGCGGCGATGTATTTGATGGCTACTTGGGAGCTGCCGAATTTTACGACTAATCCCGAAATCCCGCAAGCGTTTAAAGATCAAGTCGGCTTCTTTAAATTCCCGATGGTTGCAGGCGGCAAGGGCAACGAGAACAGTTGGGTAGGAGGTCCGGGAGTCGGCTTGTTTGTTTCGGAAAATTCCAAAGTAAAAGAAGAAGCCAAAGCGTTCGTGGAATACTTCGTAGAAAAATGGGGAGAGCAATCGGTCACACAGGCGGGCGTTATTCCAGCGACGAAAGTGGACACCTCCAAAGAAAAATTGCCCAAGCTGTATGTCGATCTGCTGAATGGGCTGAACCAAGCCAGCAACATTACATTGTTCGCTGATGTACAAATGAAGCCGAATGCAGCGCAGGTACATTTGAATATGATTCAGGCGTTATTTGGTAAAGCGGTGACACCGCAACAATTTGCCGACCAGCATAAGGCTGCCATCGAGAAAGGAAATTGAAATTGACCACCTAAGGAGGTATGACCGTGGAAAAGGTCATGTCCAATAAGCTCGTCATTGCTCTCTATGTGTTGCCTTCCCTGCTGCTGTTATTTGCCGTGATTTATGTGCCCATCGTACTGACCGGCTATTACGGCCTGAATCAGTGGAATGGAATCGGCCCTATGACTTTCGTAGGGCTGGATAACTATCAACATTTGTTCACAGACGCGGCATTCTGGCAAAGTGCTTGGCATTCGCTGCTGCTGGCCTTGTTTTCAGGCATCAGTCTGATCGGTTATCTGGTCGTTGCGATGATTCTGTCAGGAAAAATCAAGGGAGCGAATCTGCTGCGGAAAATTTATTTAATTCCCATGCTGCTGTCTTCTGTAGCGATCGCTCAATTGTGGCTCAAAATGTATCACCCGACCAACGGAGTGCTGAATTCTTTGCTGACATCGGTCGGAGTTCACAATCCGCCCGAGTGGTTGGCTAATCCGTCTCTGGTTCTGCTTGCCTTATTCATTCCGATTATTTGGCAATATGCAGGCTTTTATATCCTGATCTATTATGCCGGGCTGAAAAACATTCCCGAAACGCTGATGGAGGCTGCACGGATCGACGGAGCCAGTGCCTGGCAGATTGCGACTCGTATCAAATTGCCTCTACTGCGCGAGGTAATTAACGTGACGATCATATTGTCCATTGTCGGCTCGCTCAAATATTTTGACCTGATCTACGTCATGACGGACGGTGGGCCGAACGGGGTCAGTGAAGTGATGGCTTCGTACATGTACCACCAGGCGTTCCGCAGCTTCGATTTCGGATATGGCAGCGCTACAGCCTTTGCCCTGCTGCTCATCTGTCTGGTTGCTACGTGGGTGATTCGCAAGGTGACCGCTACTAGTGACACCATCCAGTATTCATAGAACATTCATGCAATTAGATCATGGGTAACAAAGGACAGGAAGAGGGAGGAACGGATATGAAAACCCAGGCAGCCGCCAACTATCCGCTTGGAGTCGCTACTCGCGGCAAAATGTTAACTCGGGTCGGTTATGCCGCTTTGTATATACTTTTGATCATCTTAGCGGTGACGCAGCTTTTACCGCTAGTGTGGCTGATGCTTTTTTCGCTTAAAAATAATCAGGAAGTGTTTAACCTTCCACCGTTTGCACTCCCGTCCCAGCCGCATTGGGAAAACTATATGAATGTGTGGACCAGCGGCAATATCGGACGGTATTTCTTCAATAGTGTGTGGATTACGGTCATATCTGTGGCGCTGACCGTGCTGCTTGCCAGCTTTGTTACGTTTGCCATTACACGTATGCGGTGGAAAGGGAGTCAGCTGGTCCTCGGGCTCTTTATGGTCGGACTCATGATTCCGGTCCATTCCACTTTGATCCCGTTGTTCAGTATGTTTCTCAAACTGCATCTAACAGATACTTCGGTATCCATCATCCTGTCGTATGTCGCTTTTAATCTGCCAACAACGATGATGATCTTGCTGGGCTTCTATTACGCTCTGCCCCGTGAAGTGGAAGAAGCGGCCGTTATGGACGGCTGCTCCGTCAACCGGATGTTCTTCCGGATTGTGCTGCCCATGACCACCCCCGTCATGGCAACGACGTCTATTATTAATATGATCTACAACTGGAACGAGTTTATTTTCGTCAATACGTTCATTAGCTCTGATGAAAATAAAACACTGACCGTCGGCGTTCAGAACTTTATCGGTCAATATACGACCGACTGGGGAGCAATCGGAGCCACGCTGATGATCAGCATTTTGCCCATTTTGCTCGTGTTCCTCATCATGAGTGACCGGATTGTGGAAGGGATCGCAGCCGGGTCAGTTAAAGGGTAAAGCAAATTTTCTTGATTAGAAGAGCACCCCCTAGTGTAGACATTGGATCAATCCTCTTGGTTTGTCCGATGAGTGCTAGGGGGTGCATTTTTATGTGAGTCTAGATTGGGTTGAATGAAAATGAAGTGGAAAACCCATAATGTTAAGCCTTTTCAGAAAATTATCCGAATTTATTGACAAACTATTGACATGGCTTATTTGAATCTTTCTAAACTATGATATGGATTCGAAATATTTCCACCAACTTCATCAATTGTTTCTATAATTTCTTTTAAAATTAATTCGTCTATATCCTTATCTTGATTTATTGAATCTTTAATTTTTTGAAAGCAATTTTTTAGTCCGAGGTTTACAACAATTGAAAGAATGATATCTACATCATCATAAGAGTCAGTATTCGACAACCTGTGAAGCACCTTATCTATACTATTTCTTACTTCGATTTCCAATAATTCATAGGTCATAACTTGTCTATCTGTTAATTGACTAAGAATTAATAAAAAATCCTCTTTCTCAATTTTACCAGTATCAAATTCATTCAATACGTTTTGAAACATCAACGCTAATGTTTCTGTTGGTAATACATCGGGTAATTTCTCAATTTCTTTATGATCCATTTGTATTCCTCTTTATTGGGATGTGGAACTTCATTTAAGGATCAATTTTTTAGTCCAAGTTCATCTGTCTTTAATTGTTTTCTCTATCTTTGTTTAAAATAGGGAAAAATTCTTATTTTTTTGATAAAATCGTTTGCGTAACGTTTCGAGAAACCAATCTTCGTATCTCTCTCCCGTGTGTTAAGAGAGAGGAATGGAAATTTATCGTTGTCTGCAGACAAGCTGGACTATTCTACTTTTTTGTCTTAGATTTCGATTGTACCAAAAAAGCTCGTTCCTACTTTTAAGATTCAAGTTGAAATAAGCTTCGTGAAATTTCGTTTAGTTCGTTTAGTTATGGGGAAATTTCAATGAATTTTTAAAAGAGTTATTCCACTATTAGGAAAGTCGACTTAATACTTTTTTAATTCGCATTTCTAGTTCTAATTTTTCTTTTTCTAGCAATTGTTCTTCAAAAATATCTGCTATGTTAAACTGCTGTAATTCTTGTTTAATTAGTTTTAATCCATCGATCTTTGGTAGTCCTTGGTTTAATAAGTTTTCAGCTAGTGTGGTATACACGATTATTTTTTCACTTAATGTATTTTTACAATCACGTTCAAATCGCTGAAATACACTAGAAAAAATTTCATCGGGCAAGACACTCTCTTCGTAAATTTGGTTAAAGAAAACATTAACTTCATTTGTCAATTCACCGTAATACCAACATACTCTTGGATAATAGTCTAACATCTTATTTTCCAACTCTTGTAATACAAAATTCTTACGATTAAATAAGTCACTGTATTGCTCAGTGGTTAATTTTTGTTCTTGCTCAATTAAATTAAAATCCAGTTCAGATAATCTGTTGCTTAAATTATTTTTAACAGTATACAAAACTCTTGGAAGAGTTAATAATATCTCCCCGTAAACGACATTAATTAAAGCCTTATCTGTTTCACTTCTATTCATCAATCCTTCAAAATCATAGAATGTTCTTGCAATTGCTTCTTTACTACTCATCATTTCCTCGTTTTTATAATCCTGGTAATTCTCAAGAATACTATCAATTAACTCATCATAATTCCAAGCCATTTCTTAACCACCTTATTCAATTATTTAGGGTTAATAGTTATGTTATTATTATGGATAACCTCAATTTTAACGTTAGGATATTCTTTGTCAAATTGTTGGATGATTTCGTTACAACTTCCACATGTATCTTTTTCAGTGAAGAGTTTGATATTTCCTGATGCATTGTGGTTATCACCTAATCGATCTGCTACATCATTTAAAATTTTATACTCTGTATCCCCATCTCTCATATATATATTTCCTTCTGCATCTGGAGCTTCAGTTGCCTTGAATTTTGGATTGTCGGGTTTGAAAGAGAACTCTTCAGTTCCAGGTATTTTTTTAGCAGAGCTATGAATTTTACTATGGGCATAAAAGTCTTCCTTCTTAACCCCGGACACCTTCACTTCTGCATATGCGAAGTTACCTGTTTCTTTGTATTTGTTTGACAATCGACCTCTAGCCTTCGCGACCTCATCAATAAAATGTTGATCCATTACAGAATCGATTCGGCTAGTTGGAAATCTGTTTACTGTTCCCTGAGCAACACCGCCTGGCTTCTCAACTTTATTAGGTTTTGAATTTGAAGGGTGGGGTGACTCTGTTTTTTCGTTTATAATTTTAGGTCTTGGATAAACCGGTTCTTTAACTGGCGGATTTAGTATAGTTTTCGGCTTGAAAAATGAACCGGCTCCCTCAATGGTCGCTGCTACACTAATGATATTGGACAAATGGTCTGGTGACAAAGGGTCTTCAGGTGTCAAAGCTCCGCGTATAGCTTCTGTTATTCCAAATGTAGCAAAATTGATTGCGTCACTACCAGAGTTACCTTGATTACGTCCGCGCTCCATATAGGCTTGATACAATCCTTTAGGTATACCAAATGACCAATAATCTAAAAATTCACCAATGGAGTTTAATTGATTTTGAGACCTTACGTTATTAGCCTGCTCTATGCCTTTGTATAATTCAGCTAGGCTGTTTGCTGTTTTTTGAGAAGCATGTGCCTGCTCCATGGCTAATTGACTTTTTATCATCGCGCTGCTACCTGTATAATCCAGGTAACGATCCCACCAAGACTTAGGCTTCTCAGCTTGTTGTTTAGGCTGTTGCTGTGCCATGCGGCTGTCGTAAGCGGCTCTCCAGCGTTTTCTTACATCTTCTGGAACCTGCTGATACGCATGAATCATGGCATTTGATTCTTTCAGTAGGTTTTGAACTAGTTCCAGTGTGCCACCGGAATGCGCTATATGACGGGCGCTCGTAAACACTTTCCCAAGAATCCATTTGCTATAATAGGCTTGTTTAGCTTCCTCATGCTCGTGTAGACTAATCAACCCTTGCATGGCCAAACCAGCCAAGTGTTTCAACGGATGAATGCCGTTCCCCTTACTGCCTCCAACTGTAGGGATTCCTTTGCTCCGAACAGGGATCGCTGCGGTTGCTCTCAGAATCACACCTCCCGCAGGTCCACTTAGCGCACCTGCTACAACACTGGCCGCTTTTCCCATCACTGGAATGGAACCTAATAGCTTGGATACTGTCCCCATCAAGGCATTCGCCTGTTTAAGCTCTGCTGGACTGGTGACTTTTGCTTTTGGGGTAGAGGTTTGGCTGCTCGATGATGTCTTAGCTGCTGATGCAGCTTGTGCGGCCTCATAGGCTTTGATGCTCATCAGTGGCGGCTCAGGCACAGGAGGGAGGTCAGCAACGAAAACAGGTGCTTTTACCGTTCCTTCCTGATAAATCACTGGAGCCTTGGTATCCGTCTCACCATCCAGTACCATGCTGCTGGCTCCACCTTTTAAGTATAGCGCCGTGCCAGCTTCGAGTGATAGTTCCTCGCCTGCACCGAGCTTCACATGACCACCCTGAATCTGCACATTCCCCGGACTGCCGATGGTAATGCCGTTACCTTCATGAAGTGTAATGGAAAATTCACTGGAGGTGGATAGAGTCAGCTCATGCTCAGACATTTCTACGCCGCTACCTTGCACATGTTGCCATACCTTCACATTCGGCTGTCCATTGGTGTGGCGTTGTTGTCGCAGCGAATCCGTTACATAGGCATCCTGTTCGCGGTGTGTTGGCAGATACAATTCCACCACTTCTCCTACTTCAGGCATATCGTACCAGCCGCTATGTTCTTCGGCAACATAACGGGTGGCTACCGGAAACCAGCACGCTTTGGCAGGATCTTGCTTCGGGTCAATGTCCAGTTGAAGCTGTACAAAATCCTGTTGTACCTTCAGCACCGTTCCTATCAGCGAAATCCCGGTGGTCTGATCGTTTTCATACCGGGCATAGCGAATATTCTGTTCGGCTTGGAGATCGTAACGGGTACGCAGCAATCCATCCGTTAATGTGGTCACTGCTCGAACCACGACCAACTCTTTACCTTGTCCAATGGGTAACGTAATGAGGTCGCCAAGCGCATAGTATTGCAGACTTTCAATCATATAGGTGACATACGAGCCAGCACGTTCTCCCGGCTTTTCCGCATCCAATTCATGAAACGTTTTGCGTACACGATAAAATACATCCCGTTCTACCTTATGCTGCTTGCCTTCTGGCATCCCGAAGAAAACCTTGGGTGAGGCTGCGGTTACCTCTGGCACAAGTACGGAACCGAAGCGAGAAGCGAGGCGTTTTAAAAACGCCCAATCGGTCTCCTCATATTGTAAAACAAATGTCTCTAGTTTGGCATAGTGGCTCACCGTATCAATGGCATCTCCGTACTGATATTTTCGAACCAGTGCTGTGACCAGATCATCATAAGTGCGATGAATATCTTGATAGGAGCGTCTTTTTACCTTAATATCCATCTGATATGAATGGGAAGCTGCCTCCAGTTCAAACGTATACACGCCTCGCACACAGCGTACGGACATACGTGTAACAATCCCATGGAATAGCCTTCTCAGCGATTGTCCCTGATCATCCAACTGACGAATCACAATCGGCTCTTGCTCCGTATTTTGGCTGATACAAGCGGCTTCCTGTTCTTCGGAGAGTATGCCACTGATATGTAAATAGGCATGATCATTAATGGTACGTGTTATTTGAAGTTGTTCGATGTGTAGTGGCTGAAAGGGACCATAAAAGCGTAGGCTTTCATATCCGATCCCAGCTGATAATACGCTCAAGTGAGTTCATAACTCCTTTCTAGATGCGATGGGTAGTTCCACGTAAAGCACATCATCTTGCATTCGCTTCTGATTAAAGAAGCCGCAGATGAGCACAAACGATGATTAAAGATTGATATGTAATGTATTATGAGGGTTGTTTGGTATTAAGAAACGAGAGGTGATATTTAATAAACAACCCAGCATATGTATTTATCGGTTAAAAGAGAGAGTTAGTTTACAGAATGACCCATTCATTATGGTATTTACTATGTGTAAATCTGGAATTTGGAGATATGAGAGGGAAGTATAAGATGGAAAAAAGCATATAATAGGTGGTAAGAGGGAGTATAAAGTGATATTTATAAAAGATTAAGCTTTAATAAGAGAGGAGGGTTCATGTTATGCCAAAAAACGGTAATATGCTGGCCATTTTATGGATGCTGAATTCGGGTGTGAAAATGACCGCAAAACAAATATCCGAAAAGTTAGAAATAAATATAAGGACAGTTTATCGGTATATTGACGCACTATGCGCCAGTGGAGTGCCTATAATATCCGACACGGGTCATCATGGCGGGTATCGCTTGCTGAATAATTTTATTAGAGCACCTTTACTATTTGATATGGAGGAAAAAAAGGCGCTCCTTCATGCTGCGGTTTTTGCAAAAGAGGCTGGATACCCTTTGAGTGAGGCATTAAGCAATGCGACGTCAAAATTGAAAATGTATTCGAATCAAGAGCAGGAAAGTATACTTAGTCGTCATTTAGCCGGATTTGAAGTGATAAATCGCATGGGAGATCCTTCTCTTCAGCCGATATTGGCAGAATTGGAGCAGGCTGTAGCCAACGAATTCTCTGTCGAAATGGATTATCGCACAAGCCATGAAGAACAACCCAAGAATAGAATGATAGACCCCTACGGAATGGTTTACTGGAACAACAAATGGTATACTGTTGCATTTTGTCACCTAAGGAATGAGATCCGTAGCTTTCGGGCAGATCGGATTCTACAGATTAAGCGTACTCCAAGCCTATTTAAGCGGCCTGAGGCTTTTTCGGCTCGTGAATTTTTTATGCAAAATCTGTTACCTGATTTAGTAGGCAAGGACGGTTTAATTTCTTTAATGATCGAAGGCAAGTCAGAGGCATTGGATGACTTATGTCTGCATTGGTTTTTGGGGCATCATCTGAAAGAACGAACCGCTAACCAAGCCATCTTTTTGCTTGAGGAAAAATCACTTCATACATATGTCCCTTATTTACTCCTCCCCTATGGGAAATCCATTCAAGTCATCGAACCACAGAGCTTGAAGGAAAAACTAGTTGCTGTTGCGTCGGAGTTAGTAGAATATTATCAGCGCTAAAAGCTTCACTGACAGCAGATGTCAGTGAAGCTTTTTTATAATGGGGATAATCACGGGTTACCGAGGTTGGTATCACTTGATAAATTATAAAATAAGGAGAACCTGTGAATGAATAGTACGGTATATCTTTATGTTTTTGACACTATGGCAGACTGGGAGATCGGTTACTTAACTGCCGAACTGAACTCGGGGAGATATTATAAAAAGGGGCTGGTCCCATCCAAAATAGTTACTGTGGGAATGGAGAAGACTCCTGTCACTACCATGGGTGGATTGAAAATCCTGCCTGACATCAAACTGGATGAGTGCAGTATTGAAAGCACGGATTTATTGATTTTACCCGGTGGAAATACATGGACAGAAACCATTCACCAACCGATCTTAAAAGTCGCTGAGAGGTGTTTAGAGAAAGGTATATGGGTTGCAGCGATTTGTGGTGCTACCATGGGACTTGCCCAGGCAGGACTGCTGAATTCACGTTCGCATACGAGCAATGATCTGGAATACCTTAAAATGATCTGTCCCACCTATACGGGCGAAAAGTATTACAAAATGGAGTCTGCTGTAACGGATGGAAAACTAATCACTGCATCTGGAATGGCTCCGTTGGAATTCTCCGTACACGTTTTGAAAGCTCTAGGTGTGTTTTCTTCTAAAACATTAGAGGCTTGGTATAGTCTTAATAAGACTCGTGCATCCAAACATTACTATGAATTGATGAATTCAATCCAATGAAGCTAAGCATAAAACTGAACTGTTACGATCATTTAAAGGAGGAGTTAAAATGACTGAAAGCAGAGAATATGTGGGAGTGTCAGGTAAATATACAAAGAAGGGAATACCCAACGGCTTTACATCTATTACCCCGTTTATTACTGTGGAGAATCCTTCGGAAGCAATAGAGTTTTATAAAGCGGTTTTCAATGCGAGAGTTAAGGATATTACTGAATTTCCTGATGAGAATGGCAATAAAATCATTGTTCATGCGGAATTAGATTTTGGAAATGGTTTTTTGCAGCTGGGAGCAGCGAATCCGACATATCAATTGGTCTTGCCGCCAGATGAAGGAAATGCGTGTTATTCTTTCGGAATTTACGTAATGAATGTGGATCAGGTCATTGAAAATGCGGTAGCAAGAGGAGCGAAAGTAAGGGAACCCGTTACAAACTTTGTTTCAGGTGATCGATTCGCAAGTATATTGGATCCCTGTGGAGTAAGATGGTCTATTATGACCAGGATTGAGGATTTGTCAGAAGAAGAAAGTAGTCTTAGGGTTGCTGAATGGGCCAAAAGCTTTAGTGAAAAATAGATGCGATCACTTTTTAATAAAAAAGTATTAAGAATGACAGTTTGCTGAAATGATGTAATAGAAATTCGGATGCCAGATAGTTGGCCCAAAATACGGCAATCATTGTCACCACACAAGAGAGGGGCTAGTTGATAAATGGAGAGAGCTCCTCAAGTCTGATACATATGGCTTGAAGAACACTGATAATAACAATTAATGTATATTAAAAGTTTGGAACAGAGGTTTAACTCCCCACGTCTTTATACTGAAATCCGCTCATTGAGCGGGTTTTTGCTTTTAATCACCCTTAATTGTAGAGCAAATGTAGACATGAAACTATTTAAGGCACAGAGTTTGATGGAGTTTGTAGAGATTGCTGTTTTCTTCTCTTAATGGATTTTAAAATGAAGTGCGACACCTGATGGAATAAGTTAAAATCCTAAATAATTTTTTGAATTTTAATTACTAAAAATTTATGCTTATGATTTTTGGCAAGGGAAAATAAGATATAAAATATGGAAGGAAGTGATATAATAAGTAATTATATTCAATAATAGTCATATAAAAAGTTATAAAACTAAGAGATTGAAATTATTTTGTTACTAACCATTTTAGGAGGAATTATCTATGAAGAAAAAATTAACAATACTTAGTCTGGCTCTAGCCATCACAGCCTTCTCTACTGTAAGTTTAAGCGCTTCTTACGCTTCTGATTATGACGTTTCCTCTGGAAATTCTTCTCCTTTAATTAGCGCGAATGCAAATGGTGCTGCTGTTGAGCCTCAAGCAATAGCCTCCCTTGCTCGTAAAGCAGTACAAGTTGGTAAAGCAGCTTATGAAGCTAACAAGGATGCTCTGAGAGAAGCGACCCGCTTAGGAAGTCTATTAGGTACAGGTGTTTCTAGCAGTGATGTAGAGAATGCAGATGTAATTTTTGATAAATAGCTGAAATATCAGGGGGAGGATCAGATTTTTATGTTTCTCTCTCCCTGATGTTATTAAAAAGAGGTGATTTCTTAAATGAAAAAAAGAAGTGAAGCGTGTATTTTAAATGCTACGTTATTCTCTTTATCGTTGTTCTTGATGGTTCATTTCTTCTTTATTTTACTTCACGCTGGACCGCTTAACCCGGTCTCTGTTTCATTGAAATCAGTAACTGATAACTATGTTGGACGTTTTTTTCAACAAAACTGGCATCTATTTGCTCCCCAGCCTATGACTCAAAATCTAAAATTATATGTACGTGTGAAGTATAAGGGGGAGGGCAGTACCAAAACTGTTTTAAGCAATTGGTATGATGTTACTGAACCTATGATTAGGACGAATGAGACGACAGTATTTTCACCTTATAATAGGATGCTCAGAATTGGAAGTGGATACATACATCAATTATATATAGGAGGAAAAGATGATCTAACATATAAATTAATGGATAAAATATCAAAAAAAAATAATATGTCCAAAGAAATAAATGCTTCTTTAGAAAAGGATTCGGATCAAGTTGAACAAATCATATATCGCTATGCTTCTGCGTTTGCAAAAAGGGAGTTTTTGAAACATGAAATAACTGATGTCCAGTTTATGACCTCAATATCGGATGCGATTCCATATTCAAAGCGGAATGATCTTCATTTTAAAGTGAAAGAAGAGAATGTCGTATATGATTGGAAAGGAGTTGTAAAGGATGTTGTTGAATTACCGTAATTTTTTTATGAATGAACGCTTTCTTATTGGTACAAGTATCCTTCGGATATGTATTGGGTTGATATTACTTTTCAATTATTTTATTCATTATAAACAAAGATACTTTTTTTGGCACGAATCTGGAATTAATATTTATTCTACTGGGTACAAGTCATTAACATGGTCTTTATATAATTTGAATTCATCAGCTTTATTTTTTGACTTTATCTATCACCTAGGAATTATAGTTACTATTTTTTATTTAATAGGATATAAAGGCCGTCTTTTTTCAATTCTAGCCTACTTATTTTTTTATTCATTGTATGTTCGCTCTTTTCATATTAGTGACGGAGGAGACAACTTACTTATAGTGAATATGTTTTTTCTGTTGTTCACCAATAACACTGCCTATTTCTCTTTGGATTCTAAAATGAACAACTCACGTGGAAAAGACTCGAAAGACTCTTTACTCTATAAGTTATCCGTGATAATCCACAATTTTGCAGTACTTTTTTGTATTATACAACTGTGTATTGTTTATTTTTTCTCAGGAATGTACCAGCTTATGGGCGAAATGTGGCAAAACGGAACAGCACTTTATTATATATCTCAAGTGAGAGAGTTTAGCAGACCTATTTTGGATTATATGGTTAACCATTATGTTGGACTCACCATTCTATTCACTTATTTATCTATAATTATTAAAATTGCATTCCCTTTTGCTGTGATTAATAAGAGGCTTAAACCGTTTGTAGTTATTGCCATGATATTGTTTCATATAGGTATTGCTATAGGAATGGGTTTGCTGACATTTTCGTTAATTATGATTGTTATGGAATTATTGTTGTTTACGGATCAAGAATATAAAAAGTTATACCATTTTATAAAGATCAGTTTCCGGAAAATAACAATTACAATTCGAAGAAAAACAAGAAGATTAGGATATGTAAGCTTTCAACACAAACAAATTCTGGTTTTCTATGATGGTTGGTGTCCTGTCTGTACAAATATAAAAGACTATTTGTACAAGCTGGATTATTTTAGAATGCTACGGCTTGTTAGTTTTCGGAATTCTTCATTGGTTCAAGCATACAAATTAGATGTTGATGAATTACAAAGGCGAATGCATAGCTTCTCACTGAATGATCCCAGTAGAATACACCGCGGAATTGACTCTATTGCACAAATTTGTACAAGAATACCGTATCTATGGTGGGCGGTTCCCTTTATAATCATTTTCAAAAAAATGGGTATAGGCGGTTATTTGTATGATTATATAGCTTCTAAAAGAAAAGTGATTCCTGTAGGGAACTGTGACGATTTATGTGAACTTCACCATTAAGGAGCAAAGTATGCAAATAATCTTATTGTTAGTAGCTATAACTTTAATATTTGTTTTCATATGTATCCTGTTTTTGCTCATTGCGAAGCGCCAAAATAATAAGAAAACAGAAATAGATGTTCTAAGCTTTTTGAAGGAAAATCCGAGTAAAGCTTCTTTGTATATGATCAAAAATGGTATGGAGAAAATCAGCTACAACTCAGAAGTTAAAATGCCGCTTGCCAGCACTGCGAAAGTGATCATCGCTATTGAGTTTGCTCGCCAAGTAGCGGCAAAGCTGTTAGATGAACATGAACTTGTGGATTTAGAGGAATTAAATAAATTTTATATTCCTGGTTCTGATGGCAACGCTCATAATAGCTGGATCAAATGGATTAAGTCAAATCATAAAGAGGTTCAAGGAAAAATTACATTATTTGAAATTGCTCACGGTATGTTAGCTTACAGTTCTAATGCCAATACAGAATTTCTGATGGATAAAATGGGATTAGATGAGATAAATGAAAATATAAATAAACTCTCACTTTCGTTACATGATAAAATTTTTCCTTTTTCATCTGCGGGTTTAATGTCTTCTTATATCCAAGAAGTAGATAAAATAGGATTTAAAGAATCGATACAAAAAATAAGTGAAATGACCTACAAAGAATACATGGAAAAATCCATTGAAATTCACCAGATACTAAATAGTGATAAGGGGTTAGGATGTATTCAGAAATGGAACACCAAGCAGAATTATGCACGAAGGCTTCAAGTGCTGGAATCGCGCAAGCTTCCTCGTTCAACGACTAAAGAATATGCTTACCTCATGAAGCTTATACACAAGGAGGAGTTGGTTCCTTCTACTTTAAATCCATATCTAAAAATGCTAATTCAGCGACAGGTGGATAACTCCAAGCTAATAGAGTTCGGAAACAAAGGTGGGTCTACCATTTCTGTCCTAACAGAGGCTTTATATTGTACGGATCGGGAAGGAAATGACATTCAACTAGCCATGTTTATTCAAGATGATTCTGGGGTGGATCACATTTGGCTCAAGCAGAAGCTGGATTTATTTTTTCATAAATTATTAACGGATACTGAATTTCAAAAAGAGGTAAGTAAAAAATTATCATATGATAAAGGAAGAAATTGAATGCTTTTTTATTTTGTAAAAATGCTGCTGATTCCACTTATACTTTATTGGATTATGGCTTACTTTCCATTTAAAAATCGTATTTCGTGGTATATTCACACTTTGTTTACAAGTGCATATACGTTCATGATTTTATTCATAAATGATTGGACAGAAATTAGTTATTATTTACGTCCGGTTTGCATCGTATTGTTTGGATGTTCCTTATTCCGTCAAATGGTTACTTTACGCTCTTTTAAATTTAATGGCTTAAATAGAAAAACACGAATATTCCTTTCTCTTTATGGTTTATTAGCGATATATCAAGTTTTTATATGTATTTTATTTAATATTTCATACATTACATCCACTCCTAAACACGAAGATGCAGTCGATTTAGCGTTCCCTTTGAAAGGAGGGGCTTACGAGGTAGTGAATGGTGGAATGAGTTCATCTATGAACTATCACTTTTCGCATCGTACTCTGAAATATGCGGTGGATATAACCAAGCTCACCCCGTTAGGTTCAAGAAAAGGAAAATTTGATAATCCTGAATCTTTAAAATCCTATCCCATTTATAATGATTCAGTATATAGTCCGGTTGAGGGTAGAATTATCGAAGTTGTGGATGGAGTAGAAGATAATGTGCCAAACTCCTTGGGTCGTAGTAATACAAATATGATTATCATCAAACACAAAGGATATAATATTTTGCTGTTACACTTGAAGAAAAATAGTCTGTTAGTTAAGAAAAATGATTTTGTCAAGGTTGGACAAGAAATTGCGAAAGTAGGAAACTCAGGTTACAGCAGTGAGCCGCATCTTCATATTCATGCTATAAAACATGACAATAAGAGAGATTACTTCAATGGAACTTCGATACCTATTACTTTTAATGGTAATTACTTAAAAAGAAATGATTTATTGCTTAATCAAACGCTTATTTTTCGATAAAAATGAATATCTCCTTAGAACGTCGGTTTGAGAATTTGTTTGTCAGGTTTTCCGTATCGTGTATTGTTCTTCAAAGCAAGTGTTTTTAACTTAAGCGAGACATCGTCTCGACACATGTTGATTACTGTTCACTGTCAGTAAGGAAAGATTGAATACAGGATGCATTTGGTGTTTTAGCTTCTCAATGAGGGGCTAGTTGATAAATGGGGAGAGGTAATAAACCATGTTAAAACGTATAATTTTACCCTTAGCTGTTATCTTTGTGTTTGTTTCTTCTATCTCAGTTGAGAACGCTTATGCAGGATCTAAATTTAGTTATAATGTTGAAGTTGATGTAAATAACAGCGCTTTGACATTAGATCCATTTGGAGAGAAATCTACAAACGAAAATAATAGCATTTTGACAACAGACATCAATCCCTATATAGAGAGATCCACCAACACAGTATACGTCCCTATTAAATTCATATCTGAGGGCTTGGGAGAGTCTGTCTCGTGGAACAGGCCTACACAAGAAGTTACCATTAAATCGAAGAATGGTACAATTATACGATTAACCGTGGGTAGCAAAGTTGCATACGTGAACGATGAAGAAAAGATGATGCCAAGTGCTCCCGTTATGCCAGAATTTCCAAACCGGGTCATGGTTCCTCTTAGATTTGTTTCGGAAGTTCTGGGAGCTATAGTAAATACAACGACGATCAATGGAACATTACATGTTCACATTAAGAAATAATGCTTGATTGCTTGGGAATAGGTAACAAACCAAGGACTCTTCTAATCTTGGATCGTAGGTTTGAGGAGTGAAAATTTTTAATGCATATTAAAAAGTTCGGAACAGGGGGGGCAACTCCCCATGTCTCTATACTGAAACCCGCTCTTGAGCGGGTTTTTGCTTTAAATATTTAAGACATCGAGTTAAGTGAGCTTGTAGAATTCTGCTACGTTAGTACAGCTGTTGTAATCCTTCGAGAAACTAATCTAGCCAATGGGCGAGGTAGCATAAGAAAAGCCATGACTCAAGACATACTCTTATCAGTTAAAGAGCTAAGGGCCTTTTAATTGATTTTTAGTATTGTATATCTATTTGACAGAGTCTGTTCAGACCGACTACCAAGCATTTGTATTGAGTTTAAACTTCTCCAATATTACTATTTTCGTTCGTTCTTCGTTTTTAATGTTCTTCCGGCAGCTAATATATACTGCAAAGGGTCATTTATTTTGAGATACGACAGACTTTGAGACACGCTGCCTTCCGGATTAACTTTTGGACGTTTTCGATCCGGGAGATCTATAGACGCGAAGTCTGCATCTATATCCACCGTTTGATTAAAATAGCCAATGATGTGCAAATCTTCTTTCCCTTCTCTAATCGTAGAGCCTGTCCGATTTAATCCACTCACCGTAATACTCCCTCTGGTTTCGCCTGCTGAGTTTTTCTCTTCCACAAGCTTGAAATTTTGAATATCCAGTGCAGAAGGATTATCAAGAATGAATCTTCCTTGGTCCAGTTCTATTACTCTTTGAAAAGTCTTGCTTTGGTCAAAAGCCGGATTTTTTAAAATCACTTTGTTGTTCCTGTACTCAAACGGGATATTCATACTTCTCAGCAATACTCCAAGCGGAATGACAAAGGCATCCTGAATCACTTCGGGCTGAGTGTCCATCTGTGCTGGAGTATTGTTCAGTTTATATGTTTTTGCTCCCTTTTGAAACACAATTTCATTTGAACTCCACCTGATTTTTGCTTCCTGAAGTTTACCGTTATAATCAACTTTTGCGCCAAGAAGCTCGGCAACGGAACGAAGCGGAACCATGAGACGTTTTTCTTCATTAACGTAGGGACCAATCGGTGTGCAGTACAAAACATCATAATCATTCACTTTGAGCAAAGAGGTTCCTTTGACATGAATAGAGTGATTAATCGGTGCTGCATTAGCGTTATAAGAAGAGGTTCCAAATATAGCACTCACAAGAACTGCAAGAGATAATACAGCCGTTCTATAAAAATATTTTCGTTTCATTTTTTTACCCTCCGTGAATTGAGATAGGTTGCGTAAGATCGCATGTTTGCTTTGGAGCAGTGATAGTTTGTCCTTCTTTGACACATGTGGAGTGCGTACGTTTTAGGATTGAGTGCTGTTCATTGTTACTGCATTGTACAATGGCAAATAATTTGGAAGATGTCTGGGAAAACAGTAAAGAGGGGCGGCGTGCCCCTCTTATTTGTGTGATGCTGAACATTTTCATCTATTTACAGAAAGTGTAGCACTTCATTTTCACAATTGAACATCACAAAAAAACTTTTTTCTCATTCAATGATCTTGCTATATTCGATAAAAGCTGAATTGTATTCCTTATCTCATCTTCGGTAGTGTCTGGGTGAATTGCACAGATTCTGAGAACCGTTTTTCCATTAAGTTGTGTCGTAAGCACAGAGGCGTATCCGTTCGTCATCATTTCTTGGGAGATCCTTTTATTGAGTGAATCTAATTCTTGGTCGGATAATCCAGGTGGTGCATATCGAAAATTAACAATCGCTAACTGCGCGGGGGATACAATTTCCCAATGATTATGTTTCTTGATTTCATCTTCAGCCCATTCTGCGAGTTGAACTCCATGCTCTATGGCTTCACCGACAGCATCAGTCCCCAAAGCTTGCAGTGTCACCCACAGTTTCAAACTTCGAGCAGGTCGCGTTAATTCGGGGCCCAGATCCCAATAATTAATATATTCTTCATTAGTCTCGGCATCTTTCAAATATTCTGGATGTGTGCTGAAGCAGTTTCTAAGCTGTTGATTTTCTTTGGCTAAAACTACGCTGCAGGAATAGGTTTGCATTAGCCATTTATGTGCATCCCAGGTGATACTATCTGAACGCGATATCCCGTTCAAAAGAGACTTATATTTCGAAGAAGCCAAAATCGACGCACCGTAAGCTCCATCCACGTGTAACCAAATATTATGTTTTTCACATAAGTCAGCAATTTCGTTTAGCGGGTCAATGCTTCCTGTATTGGTTGTGCCTGCCGTGGCAATGATCGCAAAAGGTTTCATGCCAGCCGCCTGATCATCCATTATTTTTTTCTCCAAGGATGAAACATCCATACGAAAATTTTTATCACTTGGAACCTTTCTGATTTGATCACTACGGAATCCGAGGATGCGTAGCCCTTTGGCGACCGATGAATGAGTTTGATCTGAAACATAAGCAGTTCCAATGGCATATTCCTGCTCGGATAACTTTGCATTGCGTGCAGCCGCTAAAGCGGTCAAATTCGACAGCGATCCGCCCGACAGAAATAAGCCTCCAGCCGTATCGGGATATCCTGCTTGGTCACACATCCATCGGATCACTTCTCCCTCTAAAAGGCTTGCGCTCGAACTCAGCATCCAGCTTCCGGCGTGGGTATTATAAGCACTGGTCATGATATCTCCTAACCAAGAGTAAAGAGACATTGGACTAGGAACCAAGGCGAAAAAGCGAGGGTGTTGCATGAAAGTTTGATGAGAATAAACGTTTTTCCTCATTTCATCGACAACTTCTTTTACGGGTCTTCCTTTTTTGGGAAAACCAATTTTCCTTAAATGATTTATTGTTTCCTCATCTGCAGTGTTGATTACTTTTTGAGATCGGATATTATTATTTTCTGCCATATATGAATGTATGAACCGCTCAATAATCTCACCTAATTGCTGATTTGGTTCTTGATTCATCATAAGCATCTCCTTTACTTAATATCAACAAAGTATAATATAACATCTGTTGTCATTTTGTGATATTCACCGATTTCATCATTATGTTTATTTTTAGGCTCTTCGCTATTATGTAAAGTAATTCTCAAAGGCAAAGAGGGCTATATAATCGCCGTTCAGTGCAGCTGCTGGAAACGTGATGTTGGGAATGAGATAGTACTCCAACTCAAGGCTGGTACGCAGGTACATAGTTGCTGTGTTGCTTGGATGGTAACGACGAGTAATTTTTCAAGGCAGCTAAGGAGGCGGGGGAGCTTGAATAGGAGGGGGAACCTTAGTTATCTGAAAAGTATTAAAAAAAGAATGTATAGTCACTTGTATAAAAGAAAAGGGTTCGAAAACGCTTTGCCATATGTTGCAAATGAGCTGCTTAAAAATTTGAAAAATGACTCTAATTAGAGCTCCAAATTTTTTAGGATCTTTATATCCAATGATTAAACTGGGAGTAAAAAAATACTGGTGGCCCTTAAAGATGTGATAGGAGCCACCAGTAAAAACTAATTTATGATATTGTTACATAATAAGAGCCATCTTTCGATACACACCTTAATTTTGACTAAGAATTATTGTCCAATTTGTTCTAAGATTTGTGTGTAAGCATTCCTATAATGATCAGGGTTAGGATCTTCTCCTATGATCTTGGGTACGTCAAAGTCAGACAGCAGGAAATGGTGTTTGGGTTGAACTTCATGCCTTGCTAAGCAACTCCTGCAACAGGACAAGGGACAGCCGTCAATTGCAATGATGTCACGTCCCGATTTTGCTGTTCTGACAAGGGGTTTGACATCACCACCAACACCAGCTATACAGGACATTTCAGCGACTTTTTCTCGATCCATTTGTATAGCGATCATGTTAGCGGTTTGTGCTGCGGAGGAACATCCAGAACAAGAATAGACAAGAGGTAAATCAGTTCTTTTCATCTTTGTACACTTCCTTGTTTTTTCTTTGTGATCGATCACGGTATCTTTGGTTTCAGCTGAAATAAATTTAAAATTGTTTATATTTTAACTTAAATTTACAGTCTAAACCGTGATCGTGATCACGACATTGTTTTTGTGAAATCTGCTATAGGGCTAACTGTGTGTATGTAAATCAACTAGATCTCTAATTATTCATCCATCTCCCAACGAAAATATGTAGATAGGTTTTTGTATGCCTTATTAATATCATCATCTGTGCATTTATTAATGATACGGTTTAATGTTGCTTCAAGTGTATTTTCATTAAAGTCCTTTGCTATAAAATGACCATGCCCGATAATAATATCACCTTGATCTGCCATTCTATCTAACCTTTTAGGACTTATTAGTTCAAATGAAAACATGTCTGATGCTCCATTTATTTCACTGGGTCCGATATCTACATTATAAGTAATATAGAAATCGTCTATATCTTCACCCCAATCCTCATACATCTTTGTTAAAGCCTTTATTATAAGCAATTAATTATTCTCCTATTCTTCAATATCAATATGAACATTACTTATCTGCTTTGATGCCTATTCTTTACCAGCACTGTATTCTTCGAACACTTTCTCTTGTAAGTCAAACACGTTAAGATGTGGAGGGATCTCAAGTCATTGTTTTAGGGGAAAGATAGGAGCGTGTTCTATACAAAACAAAACAACTCTCGCAGTGACTTCTTTGGCGCTATGTTTTTATTTTGGTAGAGTGTAAATAACATCAAATGGGTTCTTATCTTCAAAAAAATCGGTGTAGAGCTTTGCAATTTCGTTTGAATTCAAATCCTTATTATATCGCAATAATCTCCCTAATTTCACCAATACGTCAGCTTCTTTTGAGGTTACTATTTTCTTTTGTACTATATTTTCTGTATTTTTTGGGGTTACCCATGTCCAATCATTCATAGCCGCTTCAGTAAATGGATATCCAAAAGATAACGAACTGACATGAGCGTATTCTGAACACAGAGGATGAACAATTAATAAAAAGGCTGCAATTATTCCTGAACGATATCTTATCCTTTGTGCATTTTGAACCTCTTGAGCAAATGATTCTAGGTAATGAGGGATTTCTCCCCAATTAGAGCGTCCCATTGAAACTAGTATTTCAACGGCAAATTTATTATTTAATTTATTGGCCAATTGTAAGAATATCTGATTGTTTGTAGAGCCAGAGGCGGTAAATGCACCTAAACATCTTGCAGCTTCCTTAACGTTAGTCGCACCTTCTGATATAAGTTTCACATATTCGTCCAGTATCGTATTGTCGCTAACGAATTCTGGAGATTCGACGATTGTTTCGATTAAAAGTGCCTTTGTACTCCGTTCTTTAATCAGAGGAATCATACTAACAAGTTGAGCAAAATAGTCACCCTCTAATTCTTCTAAATTGCAATCATTTTTTAATAAATTTAGAGCAGCTACTATAACACTATCATCTTTATCTAAAGTAGCATTTGTTATTAGATGTATAATTTTTGCAACCACAGATTTCTTCCTCTCAGGATTTGATTTAAAGGCTCATCCTCCTCATTGTTTCAGAATAAGCCATTAGATGATCCTTTTATTTAACATTTGAACTACTCACTCTTAATAGTTCTTCTCCCAGATCCAAAATACTCTTGGAAAAAGTTGAAATCAAACAACTTCCCAAGAGATTTCATGTGTTTAGACTCTCCCTTTTTTAAATTTGCTTGCTCTATGCTACTGCTATTCATGAAATCAAAAGGAACTGTCTCCTCAATATTCAATGTTAATGTTATTTTAGGCTTACTTTCAGTAACAATCATTAATGCTACGTAGCAATCCTCTAGGAAAGATAACTTCCCCCCGCATTTACATACAATATCACTGCTATCAATTGTATAGGGCCAACTGTAAGATTGCTCACGTCCTGCAAGAAGGTTACCTTCAGTTAGTTTGAAATCCGCACCTTTGACCCCCTCAATTCGAACTTTCATTTTTCCAAATACAAAAAGTGAATCATCTTTTACATGAAGTCCCTGATTTTTATTTGATCTTTAAAATTATAAATATCTATCACTGTATTTATGAGTTCAAATTCGTATATTCCTCTAACATCACTTGGAAAATTCAAAAAAATAGTCGGTGTAAATTCTCCATCACCATCTATAATTCCATCAAATTCTTCATTACTTATATCAAGAGTAAGTATCATTTCACTATAACCTCACTTTCTTATAAAGGTGTACTAATCTAGCATTGGTGATTTTATATTTTCACCATCTGTAGTTAAATAGCTGCCATCATTGGGGATCTCTCGTCTTTCACCTTTATCTTCAACCCTCTATCCTCTAATGTTCTCACCAGCTTGTTCATATTACCAAACGGCATTAAGGCCAAGAGTAAAGCAAAAAAATAAGTCAATCATGGTAGTATCTGACCATAATCGACTCGTTCGACTTAATTCAAAAATGTTATTTAGGATACTCTGATTTTACTTTTATCATATAATAAACAGGAAAAAGTTACCTTTTATATCCGCTATCTTTAAAAATATCTTCTTCTAAATAAGGATAATTCAGTAGCTCTAGATTTTTTTTAGTGATATACCTGGTTTGATTTTCATCAAGATTATTATTGATAAATAAACACTGTTCTTAGTGAATTTCCCTCCCTTAGCCGTTTGAGTCTGTGTATGTAAACTCTGATGGGGAGGGATGGAAAGTTATTGTTTTTTTGGATGGAAATCCATACATACTAATAAAACAAGTTGGAATGAGCTTTTGTAAGTTTATCGAGTGCTTGAATCAGTTAGTGTTTGGTTTGTTGGTAAGTATTCGAATTTACTCTAAAAACTCTTTTCTGCTTGAATTTGTTCAAACCATTCCATTGAAATATCGTCTGCAGTTTTAACCGGATGATTAGTGTGTACTAATTCATAATTGTAATTAGCTGTTAATTTGTTTGATTTGACATCATAAATTATTTTCATTTCTGTAGGTATTTCACGTCCATATCTTTTGCATAAATGAAAAGATTTCTCAATATCATTGTTTATTATTTTTATAACTCTACGTTGTCTTTTAACAGATACGTCATATACAAAAACGTCTTTTTCTGCACTGTTTAATACATCATTAAGTTTATGTCTTTCAATAACTTTGTTGTTTATACGATAAAAAAAGTCGCTAGAAATCATTCCCTCTTCATATGAGCAATAAATATAAATTTTATCTGCTCTATCATTAACATATTCCAAGCAAATGGAAACCATATCAGCTTGTAACTCGCTAAAAAAATTTTCAAATAGATTAGTTATATAAATCTCTCCTAATTTAGGATTAGAAGGTCTCCAAACTATCTCAATATTATTTTCTCTAAAAGTAACATAGTTATGCTTATTTATTTTCTCTTTCTACAGTTTCAAGATACTTTTCTAAATGCTTTTTTCCTGAGTTACTTTTAGGCATAATGCCGAGATAATTGTATTTCCAAATCGTTTTTCTTGCATGAGGGTCTGTGTTCGAAAGATTGTCATAATTAAAATCAATTTTGAATTTTCCTGTACTTTCTAATACTAAAGTTAGATTGCTCCAGGCCTCTTGGTCGTTATCTTTAAATTCTCTCCAGAGCACCTGAATTAAATCCACTAATTCATTCCACTTTTCAGAATATTCAATTTCACTTACTGTGAAAATTTCAGGAATGTCATGGCTGTAAACAGCTGTATCACTACCCTCAGGATAAAAGTAAAAATATGCAGTTTGGGCACCGTCTACGATTTCGCCGTACAGGTAGACCTTAGACCATTCCTCGGGAATCGCATCCACTATGACTTCTGCTATTTGTTGATATAATATTCCTAATCGTTCATCATTCATTCAATTTCCCTCCTGGTACATTATCGAATCTACTAAATTCCCAATCTTCTTCACCAATTTTATATTTAATATCAAAACTTTCAGGACGTTGAGAATTCCCCTTGTAATTTGGTGTTATTTTTACCTTCACTTCATCGCCTTGTTTAAGTGCGTCAGCCCAAGAATTTTCGAGTTTCTTCCATTCACCTTTATTTAGATTACCATTCATTGGCACGAGATTATCAAGATTCCCTGAACCCTTAAATATACTTGCAATCAGATGGCCACCTTCGTCATCAGGCAAACGATCTTCTCGACCTGCAATCCTCTGAGCATATCCGTTTCTTTTTCCGTCTCCTAATTTGAGTTCACCTTCCACATTTGAAACACGTCCTTGACCATCGGTTTTATAATTGTATCCTTCCTTACTAGTATACTCAATATCTGGTTTCAAAACCTTTTTGCGACCATTTTTAGTGTAATGATCTCCATAGTTTACTTTGGTAGGATTTTCTGAAATCTTCTCAGTTTTAGGCGGTTTCTCCTTAGGTTTGCTCGGCTTAGGAGGAGCGGAACCATGTTTGCCTTCATCTTTGATCATTTGCCAGAGTTCAGCGGAGCTTTTTCCAGTGTTGGACGCGCCACTGTAGAGCGCCTTACCTCCATGAACCATGAAACCAGCGGATGCTGCTGCTGCCAGTACGCCTACAGGAGTTAATACGCCCGTAGAAGTCGCAATTACAGATATGCCTTCTCCTCCCACCCCAGCGATTACTTCCCCAGCACCTACTAAAGTGCTAACCACGTTTCCTGCAACTTCGCCTACCTTACCTGCTGTCGGGTGCTTAGGATGATAGTCACGTTGCTTATATAAATCCATTGACATATTCACCTTGATGGTTTCATTGGCTCCCTGAGCAGCATCCCATATCAATTCACCTTGAAGCTGTGCCGCTTCCCTTTTTGCTTGAGCAGCCATCATGTCATTTTTAGCACTTTGTTCAAACATCTTTTCCCACCAAGGCTTAGGTTCCACGACTTGTGGTTTAGGCTGCTGTGCCATGCGGCTGTCGTAATTGGCTCTCCAGCGTTTTCTTACTTCTTCCGGAACCTGCTGATACGCATGAACCATGGCATTCGATTCTTTAAGCAGATTCTGTACTAGTTCCAATGTGCCGCCGGAATGCGCTATATGACGTGCGCTCGTAAACACTTTCCCAAGAATCCACTTGTTATAATAGGCTTGTTTAGCTTTCTCATGCTCGTGTATACTAATCAACCCTTGCATGGCCAAACCAGCCAAGTGTTTCAACGGATGAATGCCGTTCCCCTTACTGCCTCCAACGGTAGGGGTTCCTTTGCTCCGAACAGGGATCGCTGCGGTTGCTCTCAGAATTATACCACCCGCAGGTCCACTCAGCGCACCCGCTACAACACCAGCCACTTTTCCCATCACTGGAATGGAGCCTAATAGTTTGGACACCGTACCCATCAAGGCATTCGCCTGTTTAAGCTCTGCTGGACTTGTGACTTTTGCTTTAGGAGTAGAGGCTTGGCTGCTAGATGAATCCTTGGCTGCTGATTGAGCTGCTTCATAGGCTTTTATGCTCATGAGTGGCGGCTCAGGTACAGGAGGGAGGTCAGCCACGAAAACAGGAGCCTTCACTGTACCTTCCTGATAAATCACCGGAGCCTTGGTATCTGTCTCACCATCCAGTACCATACTGCTGGCTCCGCCTTTTAGATACAGCGCCGTTCCAGCTTCCAGTGAAAGTTCCTGTCCAGCATCAAGCTTCACGTGACCACCCTGAATTTGCACATTCCCCGGACTGTCAATCGTAATGCCGTTACCTTCATGCAGTGTAATGGAAAATTCACCGGAGGTGGATAGGGTCAGTTCATGCTCAGACATTTCGACGCCGCTACCTTGCACATGTTGCCATACCTTCACATTCGGCTTTCCATTTGCGTGGCGTTGTTGTCGGAGCGAATCCGTTACATAGGCATCCTGTTCGCGGTGGGTGGACAGATACAATTCCACCTGTTCCCCGATCTCAGGCATATCGTACCAGCCACTATGTTCTTCCGCGACATAACGGGTGGTGATGGGAAACCAGCACGCTTTGGCAGGATCTTGCTTCGGGTCAATGTCCAGTTGAAGCTGTACAAAATCCTGCTGTACCTTGAGCACCGTTCCTGTCAGCGAAATTCCAGTAGCCTGATGGTTTTCATACCGCGCATAGCGGATATCTTGTTCGGCTTGAAGATCATAACGGGTGCGCAGTAAGCCATCTGCTAAGGTTGTCACTGCTCGAACCACGACCAGTTCTTTGCCTTGTCCAATAGGTAACGTGATAAGGTCGCCTAGTGCATAGTATTGCAGGCTTTCGATCATATAGGTGACATACGAGCCAGCACGTTCTCCCGGCTTTTTCACATCCAGCTCATGAAACGTTTTCCGTACTCGATAAAATACATCCCGCTCCACCTTATGCTGTTTGCCTTCTGGCATACCGAAGAAAACCTTGGGCGAGGCTGCGGTTACCTCTGGCACAAGTACGGAGCCGAAGCGAGAAGCGAGGCGTTTTAAAAACGCCCAATCCGTCTCCTCATATTGTAAAACAAACGTGTCCAATTTGGCATGGTTGCTTACCGTATCAATGGCATCTCCGTACTGATATTTTCGAACCAGCGCTGTGACCAGATCGTCATAGGTGCGGTGAATATCTTGATAGGAACGTCTTTTACGTTTGATATCCATCTGGTATGAATGGGAAGCGGCCTCCAGTTCAAACGTATACACGCCTCGCACACAATGTACGAACATACGTGTAACAATCCCATGAAACAGCCTTCTCAGCGATTCTCCATGATCATTCAACTGACGAATCACAATGGGCTCCTGATCCATATTTTGACCAATACAAGCTACTCCCTGTTCTTCGGAGAGCATCCCACTGATATGTAAGTAGGCATGATCGTTAATGGTGCGTGTTATTTGAAGTTGTTCGATGTGTAGTGGCTGAAAGAGACCATAAAAGCGTAGGCTTTCATATCCGATCCCATCTGATAATACGCTCAAGTGAGTTCATGACTCCTTTCCAGATGTGATGGGGATTTTTCTAAGTTGAATTTGCTTCTGATTATAGAAGCCGCAGATGAGTACAACTTGAGTTAAGACCCATATGTATCACTGAGTTTATTTGGCATAGAAACCTTGTTATTCGGATTTAGGAGTTTCAAGTAAGCTTCCATTCAAGGTACAAAGGGCAAGAGGAGATATTTAAATAACAGTCCAGCATATGTATATATCGGTTAAAAGAGAGATTTAGTTTACAGAATGACCCATTGAAAGCGGTATATACAATGTGTATTTATGGGAGAAGGAGATGTTATGCGATGTGTAATATGAGTTAATATGGAAACCTACCAACCTGGTCATACCCCTGTCAAGTAGACAGGGTATGACCAGGTTGGTAGGTGTTTTAATTTGTCTTACGTTATGGGACACAGGCTCAGGCTTTTTAGTTCAATTCGTCTTGATTGACTATGCTTGCAACTTACCCGCACGAATATCATCTGTCATGCCCGCGTAAGGTGCCTGGGCAATCAACTTCTCGTTGTTCACACCTGCATTTTCAATGAAATTAATATATGCGAATTCAGGAACTACATGCTTCGGATAAGTCTCATACTTTTCACGCGATTCTTCCATCAGAGGGATGAAATTATTTTGATAGCGTACTTTAATCTCTGGATGGGTTCAGTATCGGAGAAGCTTCGCCGAAAGAATCATAAACTTTAAGTCGGTATAAGTCGATTAAATAATTAAGGGCTTATATATACACAAATTTCTATATTAGAGCATACCTAGCAGTGAACTTAGGCCCAAGCGTAGAAGCCGTATCTAAAAATAGAATTCATTCCAGGAGGTAAGCTATGAATAAGAGAACAGGCTTTAGATTTTTAGTTGTAATTATGATGATTTATGTATTTACTTTTAATCTGGGTGTGGAAACTGTAAAGGCAAATTCCGTATATTATGTTTCTACAACGGGGAATGACATCACTGGAACCGGTACACTATCAAATCCATGGAAAACCATACAAAAGGCAGCAGATATCATGACAGCCGGAGATACCTGCATCATACGAGGTGGTACATACCAGGAAACAGTAACACTTCATACTTCCGGAACTTCTGCAAATCCCATAAACTTTGAGGCTTATACAGGAGAGAACGTAACGGTATCCGGTGCCGATCCGGTTACTGGCTGGAAAAATTACTCCGGATCCATCTATTATGCGGAAATGAAGGGTTCCCTTGGAACAAAAAATCAGATATTTGTTAATAAGCAAATGCAATTTGAAGCTAGATGGCCCAATTCATCAACACTTGATCCCTTAAATTCAACATATGCAACAGTTGATTCCGGTTCCACTACAACCATCAAGGATGGAAACTTAACTCAGGCACCTGGATACTGGGTTGGCAAAACGGTTTGGAGTGTTCCGGGAACAGGCTACAAATCTTATAAAAGTACCATTACCAGCTCAAGTGACGGCTCCATTACCTTTGATCAAATAGATACTGCAGCGACAGGCGGTAACAGCTATTATATTACTGGTAATCTTGAAGATCTTGACAGTGCGGGAGAATGGTATTTTGACAGCATTACTGGCAGACTTTATTTATGGGCACCTGGTGGAGTTGATCCGAATACTTTGACAGTAGAAGCAAAGAAGCGGACTTATGCATTTGATTTAAGTTCCCGCTCTTACATAAATATTACCGGAATTAATATCTTTGCCTCCAGCATTAAAATGTCTAATTCTAATTACTGTAAAGTTTCTAATATGATTGCGGAATATGTCAGTCATGATTCGGATGTTACCAGACAATACAGTACAGGGATATTTATGTCCGGTACCAATAATGAGCTTAGAGACAGTACTTTGACCTACAGTTCCGGTAATCTGGTGAGTATAGAGGGAACAGGAAATAAGGTAATTAATAATCTTATTCATGAAGCAAATTATTCGGCAGCGGATATTCCGGCAATCTATCTATTGGGGGCAAACCATCTAATCAGTCATAATACGGTATATAACGCTGGACGTCATCTGATATTTATGCCTACCCAAAACAGCCAGATACAATATAATAATCTGTACAATGCAGGAAAGCTGACAAAAGACTGCGGAATACTCTATGAATTTGCCTGGGATGGGCAAGGGACGGTAATTCATCATAATTACATCCATGATAATCTGGCAAAGAATTATTCCGGCACTGGTATCTATCTGGATAACGGTAGCAAGGGCTATATTGTGCATCATAATGTTGTATGGGGAAACTATACAGGGATAAGATTGAATACACCCAGTAATTTTAACCTGATTTATAACAATACCACCTACAGTAACGGAAATGTAGGATATTGGGGAAGTAATTTTCAGTCAGATATGTACGGCGACAGAATTTTCAACAATATCTTTACTACTACCTTTACACTGCCTGGTACTCATATAGAGGGAAATAATATTACCTCAGAAACCAATCCGTTATTTGTGAATCCCACAGCATATGATTTCAGGTTGCAGTCTACTTCTCCAGCTATTAATGCAGGGGCTGTAATATCTGGAATCACGAATGATTATGTTGGTGCGGCACCGGATATTGGAGCATATGAGTTCGGTGGAACTGACTGGACTGCCGGGCATGATTTTTCTTCACCTCCGGACCCGGTTTTTGAGAGTGTCAGCCTACTTTATGTTAATAACGTAAGGCAATCTGATTTCGAGAAAGGGATAATCTCACCATGGGCAGCAACATATTCAGATACTGCTGCAAGTGTATCGGTACCAAGAAGCGGCTCTAAGGGTGTTAGATTGGGACCCGGAGAAGATGGTATCGAGCAGGTACTTACGGGGCTAAGTCCTAATACCAGCTATATGTGTACCGCCTGGGTTAAGGCAGACATAGGAGAGCGGATTCAGATTGGCGTTAATGGTTTTGAAGGAACGGATGCATCCGCAACATCTGACAGTACATCCTGGACGATGGTAAACATTCCTTTTACAACCGGAGCAGGCGCCACCAGGGCAACAGTGTATGCTTACAAGAATCCTGGTACAGCATATGTTTATGTGGATGATTTTGGGGTAGTTGAGCAATAAATTATTTTACTGGTTTTATGTTTGACAGGATTGTCAGAAAGTCAGAAAAACCAAGACTGCCTTGGGGCAGATGGATTAGGAGGGACACTTTCAGTCAAAATAAAAAAAGAAAGACATAAAGACTCCGATCTAAAAACGATAGATTTTCCGCCAAGGGGCGACCAGGCCTTAGGGTCATCATTTTTGTACACTCAAGGCACGTTGAGTGCGTGGTCGTAATATGTCGAGATGAGAAGCATTAATATACGAGGGTCAAGAGCAATTTGAATATGTTCCTGCATTCAAAAAATTGTTTTAGGGTTGAGTGCGGGAATATATTTTATTTACATAAATTGGTTACGCGGAATCCATGTGCTGTTAGTACGGAAGATTATTAGCGATATACTTGCTTAAAAGTAAAGAGGGGAGAATCCCTCTTTTTGTTGATTTAAAATAGTAGCATCTTTAGCCTAATGAGGTTATCTTTTGTACAATAATTTTAGTCATGGCATGTTTGTGAGGAATGCCTGACGAGTTACAGTCGAAAATAACTTCCGAACTATCTTCAATGAACCAGTCGTGATAATGTGTAAGCAGTTCACCAGAGTACCACTTATATGCATTAGGTTCTTTTTCAGGTGGTGGAGCAATAAACGGCTTGTTTACAAACACATTAAAGATATGCAAGCCGTTTGGATTTGTATACTGCTTATAATTTTCAAATATTTCTTTGCGGAATTCCGGTTTTATGTAGTGTAGGACACCACTTGAAAAGATTACGTCAAAATGTGTATCCAAACGATAATCTAAAATATCTGCCTTGAATACATTAACATGAACACCGATTTTTTCAGCAAGTTTCTTAGTTTTCTCTATACCTGCGTCCGAAACATCAAATGCAGTGACATCATATCCATTTCTAGCAAAAAATACGGCGTCTTTTCCCTCACCACATCCAATATCCAATAATTTTATGTGTTTATTGGGGGGCATAAACTGCAAAACCTGATAACACACTTTATTAGGTGCAGTACCCCAGTAATATTCTTGCGTTTTATATTCTTCCTCGTAAATGGTAATCGTTTTATCCTGTGATACATACCCAAGAAGCTTGTCTATGCTTACTTCTAAAGTTCTTGATAACTGAGGTAGTAACGATATATCAGGCATTGTATAAGCATTTTCCCACTTGGAAACGGCTTGAAATGAAAGTCCAAGTATTTTTGCGAGTTCTTCTTGTGTAAGTCCTCTTTCTTTGCGGTATATGCTTATGTTTCTTGCTAATTTTTCCTTCATAAATTCTCACACTCCTTTATGTAATCCAATTCTATTTGAGTTTGTTGGTACGAACAATAACCTCATATTTGATTTTTTATAATTTTCAACCACCAGTTGAGCAAAAAGATTTTTGACCAATCCTATAATGTATTACTGATATGTTATCAACGACTCCTTGTTTTTTACAGAACACAAATAATCTCAGTCTTCTCTTAAATTAGAAGATGAAATGAATTAGGTCCTTGGTATTATTCAAGGGCTTTTTTTGTTCCATATATCCCCATGAATATGCTATAGTGTAAGAAATAAAGAAGATTTATGCAGAATTTAGTAGGGATTTGGCTTTTTTTATTTCCTTGGTCGTGGGTATATAGTCCTTTGATATAAATTGAGATATTCCAATGAGGTGAAAGTAAGTGGCAAGAACTTATTATGCAGAAGGCAGGCAAGCTGCTTATGTATTGAGAGGGTTATTTATTATAGTCGGTCTTACTATTTAATTTAAAATACCTGGTCTACATTGGGGGTACCTTTTTGGCATCTTACTTGGCTCTGTGATTCTTGGAGAAATATTTGGATCGATGTGGACACGAAAGCAACGACAGAAAAAGAAAAGTAAGGTCGCTGGTACGAAAAAAACTGGTAGGAGTAGAACTGCTAGCACGAACAATGGGGTAAGCAAGGCAAAAGGGAAAATAACGAGTAAAAAACTAACTGATGCACAGATTCTCCAAGCTAATGTAGATACACTATCAGGAACAGATTTTGAACGATTAATGGAGCTTTATTATACAGATCAAGGTTATTCAGTACAGCGAGTTGGTGGGTCAGGTGATCATGAAGTTGATTTGATCCTCAAAGGTAAAGAGGGCTATAAAATAGCTGTTCAATGTAAACGCTGGAAGCGTGATGTCGGGAATGATATAGTACTCCGGCTCAAGGCTGGTAAACAGGTACATGGTTGCTATGATGCTTGGATTGTGACGACGAGTAATTTTACAAAGGCTGCTAAAGAGGCGGTGGATAGGTTGAACATTAAGCTGATTAATGGGGTGGCGCTTGCTGATAGGCTAAAAAGGTGGAAAAAGAATCGTGTAATATAGGAGGGCGAACCTTTGTTATCCGAAAATATCAATAAACAAGATATTGATGGTGTCTTTTGGGAGAATGTTATTTCTGTTGTTGACAGTAAAGAATGCACCTCATATTATCCTTTATTTTATCAAAAAGCGCGTGAAGCCAAAGAAGCAAAAAATAAATTGGAATATCAGGTATATGAATTGTTAGGGATGATTACCTCATTCCATTTAGATACTGATTCTAACAACATGTCTAGTGCACCGTTTAGTTCTTCCGTAATTTTAAATGAGTCTAGGAGCGCAAATCTAGAAGATCTTAGTGAGTTTGATCTGAATCTACTTGATTTAATTGTTGAAAATATAATTAATGCTGAGATGAGAGCAAGAGTAGCGGATATATTATGGGTTATGAAACGAGATTTTAAGATCGCTGCTTTAGCCGTAAATTCGTACCTCGAATCTTTTTGGAATTTAATTGATCCAGAAGACTGGACGGGTTGCTGCACTAGAATAGAAAGAGCCTTGCAGATAGCTGTTTTATTGGGACGAAAGAATACCCCTTATCAGTCAAGTATTGATACAGTTGAAAAAGCACTAGACAAACTAAATGGTAACGATCCCTTCTATTTATCCGAAACGTTAATGGAATTACTCATACAATATCGTGAAGGTGATCCGCTAAAATATTCTAATTTGTCAGAATCAATGGCGTTACAATCGGAAAATGATAATAATATGGCGAAAGCAAGAGCATACTGGGGAATTTGTGCTCGATGGCACCATATAAGAAAAGATAAAGATAATGAAAGAAAAAAATTGATTTGTTTAGCAGAAACGTTTGTTAAGGAATCAGAAAATGAGATCTCCCGAGAAAAACCTATTTATACGAAGGCTTCAAATCATTTAATAAGTGCAATTGAAGCGTTGAGAAGAGCTGGAAATACGAAAAGTAGAATTGACGAAATCCATAAAGTGTTAATCAGGTATCAAAAAAAATCAGTTTCGGAATTGATAGAGGTATCGAGCGGTAAAATTGATATAAGTCATTATGTAGAAGAAGCAGAGAAAATAGTAAGTAATAAAAATTTAATTGATGCATTGTTTGCCTTGGGTACGATTGGGAAGCCACAAGATAAATCAATTTTAAGAACACAAGTTGAAAAATCATCTAAGAAATTTATGTTTCAACATCTTTTCACTTCTGTTGCAGTAAATGAAATGGGTAAAGTGATGGAACGTCAACCATCGATGACGTCAAGTAACCCAGAAGAAGTTGAAGCAGCGATAAGAGTTGAGATGTATAAGAAAGGTCAATATTTCCGCTTTCTTCATACACAAGGCTTAGTTGAACCTGCAAGAAAGAAAATTTCATTGGATCATTATGTTAAAATTCAAGATTTTTATCCAATTGTGTATAACAACCCGTTTGTACCAATAGGTCGGGAATTGATTTTTGCTCAAGGACTTCAGCAAGGTATAAATGGTGAATTTCTGATTAGTTCTCATCTTTTAATCCCTCAACTTGAGAATTCGATAAGGCATATCCTCTATGAATCAGGATATTTAGTGTCTGGAATAGATGCTCAGGGGATACAAGATGAACGTAATTTAAATTCCTTATTATATCTACCAGAGCTAGAAGATCTTTTGACAGCGGATATAACCTTTGACTTGCAGGGACTTTTAGTTGAGAGATTCGGCAGCAATTTAAGGAATAGGATGGCTCATGGACTTCTAGATTATGATCAGTTCTACTCATTTGAATTAGAATACCTGTGGTGGATTACATTGCATCTTTGTTGCCTTTATAAGTCTATCTATATAAGAAATATTAAAAATAACGTCCTAGAATAAATGAAATACAAAAAAACATATTTGTCGTATAAAGAATTATCTTTATACATCGGTTTAATTTGAGTCTGTTTTTTTATATTCATGCTCTTGATGTTTCAAAGGTGATAGGCTTGGAAAGTTGTGTTTTGCAAAAAAAGAGATTGAGTTATTGATATACTCCAACCGAGAAAATGTTTGCAGGAATTTAAAGGTGAATCATCATGCTAATAAAGCTAACCTGTAGCACTGTATATTTGTATGGCAAGAACCGTGTGACAGAGATTCATAAGTGTTTAACTTAATTAAAAATTATTCTTATACTTAGGGGATACTCATGATAATGTTCCGTTTACATCCACCGTTTTTAAATATACCTGAAGAAAATAATTTCTCTGATATGTGGGAAAATATTTGTTTGAAATTGCTAAAGCTTGAGAAGGGGACAAATAATATTCTTAGAAGATCACCTCCGGAGTCTGGAGTAGACCTTTATTATGAGGAGGAAAAAATAGCTTATCAATGCAAATGTGTTATTCAAGATAGCGGAAAGTTTAATATAAAAAAAGCCAAAGATTCTCTAGAAGCTGCTCTAAAAATAAAAGATGAATTACTTTGGGAAAAGTATGTCATTTGTACGAATATTAATTTAACTGGATCACAAATAAATCAATTGAAAAATATCTATTCTGGTGTTGAAATAAGAGACAAAGATTACTGGATTGGCTTATGTGAGAAATACTATTCCTTGATAAAACACCATTTTAATACCGTGTTAAGAATTCCTGAAACGAGTATTGTTAATCATTTCAACACACAAATTAACTTACCTAAACATAAAAAAAATTATCTTCAAAGTTTGCTTCTAAAAGGTAATAATATTAATGTACTTTTTTATACTAAAAAACATGACACTCTATATGAATTAACTGTGTCTTTACATTATACAGTGAGGGATTTGATTATCCTCTTAAGAGCTAGAATGAATCTTACTAAACATTATTCAGAACAAATTGTTGATGATTCTGAAATTACAGAGGTTCTGAAAATTGATAATGTTGATTATTTTTTAGGTAGTGGATCAGAAGATCAAACTTTAAAGCAATTAAATATTCAAAATGGCGCTATTATATGTTATGAAATTTTGGTTTATTTGAACGAATTTGGTATAACTATTCCTTATTTATTGCTAAACAATAAATATTGTAGGAAAGAAAATTTTGAGACTAACATAGTACAAAAAGTTTTTAGTGAGTTTGATCGTAGTATTTCGGGAGGAAGAGATGATTAAATGGGAAGTAAAATTAAAAAATTATTCTTATTTGGACAAGTCTCCAAATACTCTCTAGAAGACTTTGAAAGGAAAGAAATGATAGCATTTGATTACTACAAATCTTATACAAATTATATTAATGAACATTATCCATTCCCTAATGGTTTAGTATTTGAATATGTAGAGAAATTTTCAATTAACGGATCTGCATCGTATGAAAAAAATAAATCAGTGATTAGCTTAAATGTTGGAACAATACTTAGAATTTATACATTGTTTTATAATATACTATCGAATTTTTCTATTATTGAATCTTTAGATCATTTATCTAAAGACCACATTAATATACAGAACATTTATACTTATAATGATGAATCTATACCGTATTCTTACAATTATAGTTATCCATTAAACAGAGAAAGGATAATTATAGCGGAATACATGGCAATGTTTGCAATCAAATTCATTATTAATCATGAAGCAGGTCATCACATAAATGGTCATCTGGGATATATCCATTCTATTACTTCATTAAAGATGATAGATCCGATAAGGGAAGATTACTCGAATATCATACCTACTTTAGACCTTCAAACAATTGAAATGGATGCGGACGCTTTTGCCATTGCCCAACTTGTAAGAACTTTACTACTAACAACGCAAGACAAATTTATTTCAAACTATATTGACGATTTCGCCACCTTTATTAGAATGTTCGTTTCCTCTATTCATCTTTTGTTCCTACTTATGGATCAAGGTACTCCTAAAAGTATATTTAATACTCATACTTCTAACTATCTTCCGACATTAATAAGAAGTATATTAGCTGTAGATTGTATGGAAGAAAATTTAAGAATTGTGTTTCCAAATATGATAAATCACGATTATTTACAAGAAATCTCAACCGATTCCTTATTGAAAGCTAATGAATACTTTATCAAAATAAATGGAAATAAAAATTTCGATTCTTTAGAAGATTATGATATCGCTTATTATAATAGAGTAATTAAAAAAAATTGGAAGCAACTTAGACCAAAGCTACAAAAATATGCTACTGTAGATTTGGCTAAATAGTGTTATGGGTTGCTGATACTTGTATTCGATTCAAGGCTTCACTTTTTCACGATTACTATTACCGCAAGCTACTATTTAATAGGATTTCAAAAAGCAGTTTCTCAATAAATAGCTTCTACTTATGCTTAACAGGCCATTTATATAGTCTTACTTTTTTGTCATTTATACTAGGACTAAGTAAATGGCTCCTGTTTAAAAACATTTAATTCTTTAGTTCTCCTTTATCTCAACCAGATCAATAATTTCCCGAATATCTTCAATGTTCATAGCTTCGGCTATTCTTTCGATATGATTAAAATTGATGCTCTCACGTTTCCCAGATTGAAGTTCGCTTAGAGCAGCGTGTCGTACATCAGATAAACGTGAGAGTTCTCTCAAGGAAATATTATGTTTTCTCGTAATTTCGTTTATTTTCACAATTACTTTCTTTGCCATTAGGGTTCCCACCTTATTTTACAAATTTTTCTTGATGATACGCATAAACGTAACATATAATTTTTGTAAAACTGGTACTCATACACGTACCAAAAGGTGGGGAATATTTTGACTTCTCAGAGTGACATGGTAGCAGAGTATGAAAAGTTAGTAGAACTTGAAAAGCAATACACAGCGAGGATTCAAACTTGTATTAAATTACTTGGAGATGCGTTTAACATTATTGCTGCCAAAGCAGGAGCGTTGAGCATGGATTCAGTTAAGGAAGCGGCTTATTATTTACACTCAACGGAAATTGAACTAAACCATGTTTTGTACTATATCCGTTTAGAGAAAAGTATTTTAACTAATCAGTTAGAGATTGAAACAAAATGAAGCAAACCTAAGCATAGCAGTGGAGGGGACGGAATCGTTCTGAAGAAGCGGAGCGATCGGAAGAATGATCCGTCCACGTAGCGTCCTTACATGCACATACGTGCTCAATCCAACCAGTAATCAAGCAACTCAAGCTAACCTGACATGACCTTTCAAGGTCTGATCAGGTTTTTTCATTTCAATCCCTCCATCCCCGCGCATAAATCTTCACGCCCCTCCCAACACCGCCACCCAAATAGTTACACCCACTCCCAACATCATGTATAGTAAAGTTATGGGAAATAAACATGAACCCGCATATAATCAGGAACGCTTAGCCGTACAATATGAAACATGGCAAAAACGAGGAGGAACGTGATGATACATCCAACACAGATTCAGGATATGCTGCAAGCCGCGCTGGAGACGGGCGGGGATTTTGCAGAGGTGTTCGTCGAGGACCGCACCAATGGACAACTGGGCATGACCGGGGGAGTCGTGGATACGGCATTATCAGGCCGGGATTTTGGGATTGGCATTCGGATCATGAAGGAGCATTTCTCGGTGTATGCCTACACCAGTGATATGAGCGAACAGAGCCTGATTCGACTGGCCAAATCGGCTGCCACGGCCATTCGCGGCGGTGGAGTGCCAGGTACACACATCACTACACTCCATCCCCATGCGATTCCTAACCACCACCCGATTGCGATCATTCCTGACGCTTCACAGAAACGCGCCAAGATTGACATGATGAGACGGGCGCATGAGGCAGCAAGCCAATACGATCCTTCCATCACGCAGACTTCCATTGGGATCAGTAACTCAATCCAAAACGTGCTGATCGCCAATAGCAACGGGCTACTGGTGGAGGATACCCGCACGTATACACGCATGAGAATAAGCGCGATTGCGACTGATGGGGAGCATAGACAATCCGGGTTCCGTGGGCCGGGAGCGTATGCAGGGACTGAATTCTTGGAGAATCTGAATATCGAAGAAAATGCGAGACACGCCGCTCGTATTGCGACCACGATGGTCAAAGCGGGATATGCGCCTAGTGGCAGACTGCCCGTCGTGATTGAGAACGGCTTCGGTGGCGTTCTTTTTCACGAGGCGTGTGGACACGGGCTGGAATCTACGGCGGTGGCTCATGGAACCTCCGTGTTTGCGAATAAGATCGGGCAGCAGGTGGCTTCACCGCTTGTCACGGCTATAGACGATGGAACGATTCCGAATGCGTGGGGCTCGCTCAATATCGATGATGAAGGAGCGCCGACACAGCGCAACGTATTGATCGAGAACGGCATTTTAAAAGGATATCTGATCGACCGCATGGGTTCGCGCCAGATGGGTGTACCTGCGACAGGATCGGGACGTAGACAGTCCTATAAATTCGCGCCTGCATCCCGTATGAACAATACGTTTATTGCAAATGGCGAGTCTACCCGTGAAGAGATCATTGCCAATACGGAGTACGGGATCTATGCCAAATCGCTGGGCGGTGGTTCGGTGAACACCTCGACGAGCGAGTTTAATTTTGCAGTCGAAGAGGCATACATGATTCGCAACGGCAAAATTGCCGAGCCGGTCAAAGGCGCAACACTAATCGGCAAAGGCATTGAAACCCTGCAAAATATTGATAGGGTCGGCAACAATCTGGATCATGGTCAGGGGATGTGCGGCTCGGTCAGTGGAAGTCTTCCGGTCAACTGCGGACAGCCGACGATTCGTGTGTCCGAAATGACCGTTGGCGGACGGAAGGGGGAATAGGCGATGAATATTCAGCAATTTCAGGAAGCATTGTTTGCGAAAGGCCGGGAAATCGGCTATGCGGATATGGAAATCTACTATGTAAATGGACGTTCTACCTCAGTGAAGGTACTGAAGGGAGAAATAGATCAATATACCATCGTTGAAAACGGTGGACTTTCCTTCCGTGGTGTCATTAACGGGAAAATGGGCTATGCCTCTACGGAAAAGCTGGAACCGGATGTGATCGACTTCTTATTGGAAGAAGCACGCAGCAACGCGGACATATTGGAGAGCGAGGAGCAGGATGAGCTGTTTGCGGGCTCTGAGAGCTATCCTGAGCAGCCTGCTTATGCCTCAACGCTTGCTGACACAGTTCCTGAGATTCTGATCGAAGCGGCGCTGGAAATGGAGCGTACAGCGCTTGCCGCAGACCCACGGATTGTGATGGCTCGGCATTGTTCAGTCAGCATTCGTGAAAATGAAGTCCTGATTGTGAATACCAAAGGGTTACACTGCCATCGTCGTAAAAGCCTAGCGACCGCTTATGTGTATGTGATTGCAGCAGACCATGGCGAGACCGTTACCGGGGGCTGGCATGATTATTCGCTGCGGAGCGTGGAGGAGATCGATATTGCGGATGTGGCGCATAAAGCCGTAAAAGAGGCCGTTTCCAAGCTGGGTGCGCACACCATCCAATCGGATAACTATCCGGTCATCTTCCGTCATGATGCAGCAGCGCAATTGCTGGCTGCGTATACGTCGGTATTTTCAGCGGAGTCAGTGGATAAAGGCTTTTCACGCTTGGCTGGGAAACTGGGGCAAAAGGTGGCAAGCGAACGTATTACGCTGATTGATGATCCGCTGATGGAAAACGTTCCGGCAGGCAGCACGTTTGACGCCGAGGGTAGCGCAACGCATCGTAACGAGATCATCAAGAATGGAGAACTACGGACGTATTTCCATAACCGCAAGACGGCTCGCAAGGCTGGGGTGCAGAGTACCTCTCATGCTTCCAAGGGCAGCTATAACGGTAAAATTGGGGTGTCGTATCATAATCTGTACGTGGATCCAGGCACGTCTACGTTGGAGGACATGATTCGCAAGATGGATCGTGGGCTGATGATCGTCGAACTCCAAGGGCTGCATGCGGGTACGAATACGGCGTCTGGTAATTTTTCGCTAGCTTGTCTGGGCTACTGGATTGAGCAAGGGCAAGTGGTCAGAGCAGTCAATCAGATTACGGTATCGGGCAACTTCTTTGACGTGCTACAGCAGGTAGAGGAAGTTGGCAACGATTTGCGTTTTACGGGAAGCTGCACATCTCCTTCGCTCAAGCTGGCTGCACTCTCGATTTCAGGTTCCTAATGGCTGGAGCAGCCTGCTTTTTTCACACTTACGGCCTGTTCCTGACGTTCTAATTGCCTGGCGATGACAGATGCCTGATGCATCAGGGTATGGTAAAGTAGGAGAAAGTCTTTGAAATATGAAAAAAAGGCTTGGTTACAGCACCGCGACAGGGTATTATAGACAATAATATATTCGAAAAAAGGTTCGAATTGAATTTTTATTGGGGGATGTATATGAGATATATAAGCACTAGAGGTCGAGTAGAAGCCAAGGGATTTATTGATACCGTGCTCATGGGGTTAGCTGACGATGGAGGTCTGATGGTACCGGAGCAGATTCCGACGGTGTCGGCAGGTACGCTGGAGCAATGGGCGACATTGAGCTACAGAGAGCTGCTGCTGGAAGTTTTTGCGCTGTATATCAATGATGAGATTCCTCGTGAAGATTTGGAACAACTGGTGGAGCGCAGCTATGCGAGCTTCCGTCATCCGGAAGTTACGCCAGTGAAGAAGATCAACGATTCCCTGTCTATTTTGGAGCTATTCCATGGGCCTACGTTCGCGTTCAAGGATGTGGCGCTGCAGTTTATGGGTGAGTTTTACTCCTACGTGTCCAAAAAACAGAATGAGATCATTCATATTTTGGGTGCAACCTCTGGCGATACCGGGGCAGCAGCCATTCAAGGCGTACGAGGCAAGGAAGGCATCAAAATCTGTATTTTGCATCCGCATCAAAAAGTGAGCAAGGTACAAGAACTGCAAATGACGACGGTAGATGATGAGAACGTGTTGAATCTATCTGTAAAAGGGAACTTTGACGATTGCCAAAAAGTGATTAAGGACCTGTTTGCTGATTTGGACTTCAAAGCCAAACATCATCTGCGGGCGATTAATTCGATTAACTTTGTGCGTATTTTGGCGCAAACGGTATATTATTTCTATGCTTATTTCCGGGCGCAGGAATCTGCGGGTACGAAGAAGATCAATGTCAGTGTGCCTTCCGGCAACTTTGGCAATATTTTTTCCGGCTTTCTTGCGAAGAAAATGGGTCTGCCAATCCATAAGCTGATCATTGCCACGAACGAAAATAATATTTTGGAGCGCTTCGTGAAGACAGGCGAATACCAGCCGGGCGACTTCAAGAGCACATACAGTCCTTCCATGGACATTCAGGTGGCAAGCAATTTCGAAAGATATCTGTACTACTTCCTCGGAGAGAACGCAGCCAAGGTATCTGAATACATGAATAACCTCAAAACTGAGGGACGGATTGTGATCGGGGCAGAGGATTTAAAGCGTGTCCAGCAGGATTTTGAGGCGCTTGGTGCTTCGAATGAGCAGTGTCTGGAGCTAATCAAGAAATACAAGGCTGAATACGATTATTTGCTCGACCCGCATACAGCTTGCGGTATTGCCGCGTATGAGGCGTATAATGGCGCGGACGAAGTATGTGTGACCTTCGCAACAGCACATCCGGCCAAATTCGATGAGGCGATCCGTCTGGTGGACATTAAGCAGGAGTTCCCGGCGCAAATTGAACAATTGTTCGCCAAGCCGCAGCATCAGCAGGTAGTCGAGCATGACGAGGCCGAAATTGTGCGTCAGCTTGAAGCCTTTTATGTGTAACAGAATATTTTCGTAATGGTGAGTTGTTACATTCTTACGGATGGGAAAGAGGCTGCGCCCTATGCGCTAGCCTCCTTTTTTATATCCATATTTTCCAGATATGATGTATGTTTTAGTTTCAATTTGTTCACATTATAATGCCATATAGAGTAAGGTGTTAGACCTTTGAAAATCGTGAAAAAAGCCCGTGAATCAAGGGATTTGGCTTTAGGAATATAACAGGCAATGGTAGATTCATAGAGTTATTTAATGAAGGATACAAAAATCTTTTATAGGGAAATTGGATGTATTTATATAAAAAATCATGTATAGTTAACTAAATTTTATGAATACATAAAGATCCACTCTCAAAGGTGCAGAATAAAGTCATTCCGTCATTTAACAGAGGGGCTAATTATAAAAGGGGTGTATTAAATAATGACCATGATCCGTCCAGAGCAGAGTCAACAAGCAGCAGCCGAATATGTGCAGTCCGTTTTTGAGCAGGTTATCGCGCGCAATCCTCATGAGAATGAATTCCATCAGGCCGTCAAGGAAATATTGGATTCGCTAATTCCGGTATTGGCTAAGCATCCTAAGTATATGCAGCAGGGGCTGTTGGAACGGCTAGTGGAGCCAGAGCGTGTCATTACCTTCCGTGTACCTTGGGTGGACGATGCAGGCAATGTACAGGTCAACCGTGGCTTCCGCGTACAGTTTAACAGTGCGATTGGTCCTTATAAAGGTGGACTTCGCTTCCATCCATCTGTGTACCTGGGTATCGTCAAATTTTTGGGTTTTGAGCAAATTTTCAAAAATGCGTTGACGGGTCTTCCTATCGGTGGTGGTAAAGGCGGTTCGGATTTTGATCCCAAAGGTAAATCAGATAACGAAGTGATGCGTTTCACACAAAGCTTTATGACGGAGCTGTATAAATATATCGGCCCAGATGCCGACGTTCCGGCAGGGGATATTGGTGTAGGCGGCCGTGAGATCGGATACATGTTCGGCCAATACAAGCGGATTCGCGGAGGACATGAAGGCGGCGTCCTGACGGGTAAAGGGATTCATTATGGAGGTAGTCTCACACGTACGGAAGCAACTGGCTACGGCTGTGTGTATTTTGTAAACGAGATGCTGCAAGCTCAGGGCTTGTCCTTTGAAGGACAACGTGTCGTTGTGTCGGGCTCGGGCAACGTATCTATTTATGCGATTGAAAAAGCACAGCAGCTCGGTGCTACAGTCGTGGCATGTAGTGACTCGAATGGTTATGTCTATGATCCAGACGGTATTGATCTCAAGCTGGTGAAACAGCTTAAAGAAGTGAATCGTCTGCGAATTAGTGAGTATACGAAAGAGCGTCCAGGCGCAATCTATACAGAGGGCTGCTCAGGTATCTGGTCAATTCCATGTGACATCGCATTGCCATGTGCAACACAGAATGAAATTGACGAGCAAGCAGCACAGTTGCTGGTAAGCAATGGCGTAAAAGCTATAGGTGAAGGTGCGAATATGCCGTCCTCGCTACAGGCTATTGAAGTATTTTTGGAGAACAGAGTTCTGTTTGGACCAGCCAAAGCTGCTAATGCAGGCGGAGTAGCAGTCTCGGCGCTCGAAATGTCGCAGAACAGCATGCGCCTGTCATGGACCTTTGAAGAAGTGGATGCCAAACTACATGATATTATGAAAAATATCTATGCTAACAGTGTGAAGGCGGCTGAGGAATACGGCGTGCCAGGCAATCTGGTGGTCGGAGCGAACATCGCCGGATTTGTGCGTGTAGCTGATGCCATGCTGTCTCACGGAATTATCTAATTGAACGCTACAATTCCTTTTCTCAACTGTACAATGAAATAACCTAGCTAATAAAAGCAAACTTGAAGCTGAGCGGCTCCGTGGGAGTCGCTCAGCTTTTATTTGGAATGAGGCACTTTATTTTTTTCAGGGACTTGATTTATTGTTAAAGAGGATGTATATTACTTGATAGATCAATAATTGATGGATCAAAGGTTGAATCACGAGACCCAGCGATATGCTAAAGGGAGGAGAGATTGATATCACCCAGACACCATCCGAAGCTGAGTATATTTTTGATATGCTGTTGCTGCTGAACAAGCAGATTAGCTCCAAGTTTGAGCGATGTGCAGGGATCAGCGCATCCAGATTGCAGCTATTATGCAAGCTGTATCAAGTGGAGGAGATTAGTCAAACGCTGCTGCAAAAAGAGGTTGGCATTGACGCTGCAGCCGTTACGCGTCATTTGAAGCAACTGGAAGCGACAGGAATGGTCACACGACGCACGAAGCCAGAGGACAACAGGGTTACCTTGGTAAGCCTAACCGATTATGGGCGTGCGCGTATTGTCATCTTTAAGCAGGAGCGCTCGCAGTTTGTAGCTCAGCTGCTACAGAGCTTCGACGAGACCCAGCGGCAGCAGCTAGCTGATATGCTGCAAGTGATGAATAGTCATATATCCAGTATGGACTGACAACATTGTAATTTTACATTTACCCACAGAGGAACAAAGGAGAGATTGGAATGAGTAATACGAATACATCCAATATTGTAAAAACGAATGATTTTAAAGAAATCGCATTGGGACGCCGTTCGGTAAAAGTATACGATCCGTCCGTGAAGATCAGCCGCGAGGAAATGACTGAGATTTTGACGGAAGCTACACGTGCACCATCATCCATTAATCTGCAACCTTGGCGTTTCCTTGTGATTGACAGCCCGGAAGGTAAAGCAACCCTGGCACCATTGGCTCGTTTCAACCAACGTCAAGTGGAGACCTCTTCGGCCGTGATCGCTGTGTTTGGGGATCTGAACAACTTTGATAATTTCGAACAAATCTTCGGAGAAGCTGTAGAACTGGGCTATATGCCACAAGACATTAAAGAAATGCAACAGGAAAAGGTAACAGCCCATTTTGCTGCCCTTGATCCAGTGGTGAACAGAGAAACGGTCCTGATCGACGGTGGATTGGTGTCCATGCAGCTTATGCTGGTGGCACGTGCTCATGGCTACGACACTAACGCTATCGGCGGTTATGAAAAGGATCAAATTGCTGAAGCCTTTGGTATGGACAAAGATCGTTATGTCCCTGTTATGCTCATTTCGATGGGTAAAGGAATCAACGAGGGTCATCCGTCCACACGTCTACCAATTGATCAAATTGCACAGTGGAAATAAGTTGAGTTAACATCTATACGCAACATAAAATATACGCATCATAAAAAAACAGGCAGAGCTAAGGACATCCCTTTGCTCCGCCTGTTTTTCTATTTGCCTGGATGCAATGCAAATCCGGGGCTTGATGACGTGTCGATCTTCTGGTTATTTTTGTACTATATTCGCTCCCGACGTCTGTGTTGGGTCAGCGGGGTCATTCTGAGTAGGATGGTAGCGCTTGGGCCATATAATCTGGTGCGAAGTATGGCTAAGCTCCTCATAAAATAACAGGCCTTTCTTGAATAGGCGTATGACCAGATGGAAAAAGAACCATCCGTTTATCACCAACAGCACAAGACTGATCAAAACATTTATCCAAGGAGACAGATGAGATCCCAGTACAGATCCACCTAGTACGTAATTCAGTCCAAAATACAACCAATACAAGAGACTGTAGCGCTTAATGAGCTCCCACAGGGAAACTCTTTTTCCTCTCCCTGTAAGATGAATGCGTACCAGCCACTTCCCTGGAGTTCGTCCATTCGTTAGGTAAGGAACCACCATAAAGTATATCCCGCTGGAAACCCAGAAAGCAGCAGACACATGCATGGACTCCATAATGCCGAGCAACCCCGTCCAAAGGATAGAATCCACTAAAAAGGCTACTCCTCGTCTTGTATAGGACACCCGTTTGGTCGTAATGTCCAAGTGCTTGTCCAGATGTTCCAAACGGGGAAGGAAGCGTGAGAACCATTCGCCGAGCAGAAAGCCCAGCATACCGCCCAATGTGTTAGCCATCAGATCATCCACGTCAAACACACGATACGCATGGTCAAAAAATCCATACAATCCTGTCAGCTGTGTCACCTCAAAGAAGAGGGACAAGGTGAAGGACAGAATGAGACACCATCTCCATCGTGCACGGAAATAATAACGTAAGAACATACCGAAAGGCATGGTCATCATCACGTTAAAAACCACTTGCAGAAAAGCACGCTCCTTCAGCAAATGAACATAACTGGAGGGATGAGCAGGTGAAACGGATGTTTCTCTTATAATGTCTTGCACGAACTGCAAGGGCATCAATTGCAACGCTCCCCCGGCCAAGGCTGCATTATGACGCGATGCTGGAAGCGGTAGTATGACCAAAAAGAAGGCGTTCATCAAGTATAACAGCATCAAGTAAAGCAACCACGCTCTAGCCTTGTGAATATAGCCATGTCTGCGATATTGCACGATGAGAAATGGTAGTGTAAACAGTAACGCAGCAACAGGGAAGGCTAGAAAAGCATATGAAACTGGAAACAGATACGATTGAATCATGAGCTGTTTAAGCCTGCTTTCTCCGGAACTTCACCAAAGACCAGATGATCAAAAATGCCATGAACGCCACGCATACGCTGATACTGATCCGATTTTGCGGGTCAATCAAGAACAGGAAGGCAATGACCCATAGGCATCCCACTGTTACCGCCGTTATATAAGGGTATCCCCATATCTTGAAAGTAGGCTCTACTGGATAAGATTTGCGCAGTTTCAATTGGGACAGGCAGATACAGCTCCAGACAAGCAGTACGACAAAGCCAGGTACAGCCATCAAAATACGGAACAGCCCGTCCTGAGCGACGTATGCGACCATGGAGCCAACAATCAGGATGACTGCGCACAGTTTGAGACTGTTCACCGGAACTCCATTTGAAGACAGGCGCGCGAGTGACTTGGGACCTTCTCCATTAATCGCCAGCGAATGGAGCATGCGTGTAGCCCCGTAAATTCCCGAATTGGCGGCAGACAGTACAGCAGTGATCAGAATAAAGTTCATGACATGAGCTGAGCCTTGAAGCCCTACAGAAGACAATACCTGTACAAACGGGCTGGTACTTGCATCCAATTGGTTCCAGGGAATCAAGCCACAAATAATAAGAATTGGCAGCGTATAGAACAAAACAACGCGAAGAATAAAACTTTTAACCACTTTAGGCAGTACCTTTTCTGGATTTTCAGTCTCCGTCAACGTCAATCCGATCAGCTCAGACCCTCCGTAAGAAAAGGTAACGACCAGCAACGCCGAAAAGATAGCCAGCCAGCCATTGGGGAGAAACCCGCCGTGCTGCGCGTAGTTGCTCAGATAAGGTGGAGTTTCAGTGGGAATAATTCCGAATAGTATACAGCCACCCAAGGCGATAAAGATAATAATCATGGCGATCTTAATACCCGCCAGCCAAAATTCCAGCTCCCCTAAACCGCCGACACTCAGCATGTTGACGACAATAATGAAAGCCGCACTTGCTAAACTGAGGAGCCATAGAGGAACATCTGGCAACCAATATTGCAGAAAGCTTCCAGCAGCAATGACCTCAATGACACAGACGGCCAGCCACATGAAGCAATACAACCAGCCGATAATAAAGGAAAGTCGCTCTCCAAAAGCCTTACGAATAAAATCCTTCATATTCATGTTGGGGTAGACCGTCGCCATCTCGGCAATCGCTCCCATAACGACCAGGAGCAGAAGTCCTGCAAAGACATAGGACAAAATAACTCCAGGTCCTGCCAAGCTAATCGTTTCGGTACTTCCTTTAAAAATCCCCGTCCCGATGACTCCACCCATAGCCATAAAGGTAATATGCCGTGGTCGAAGCTTTTTGTGTAAAGTTGCTTCATTTGATTTCAATATGAAATCCTCCTTCATCATAGTGTATAGCTTCAGCATAGCCCAAGCAGGGTTACTTCAATTAGACTTATACTACATGAAAATATCCAATTAGGAAATGAAAGAAATAGGATCTGGTAGGAAGAATGACATAGATAGGGGACAAACTGGTGAACAGAGGCAGAATGATATCGTTGACGATTGTTGTATTATGATATCATTCTGTCTTTATGATATATAATGAGGTTGGTTTGAAAAAAAGTATGATATTTAAGAAGCGGAGGCTTGGATACGTGAAGCAGGATCGGCAAAAGCAGACAGGTTCCCATACCGGGATGAGCAAGGGGCATGAAGCTGATGAGCTGAACAAGCTGCTGTCCGTATGGCTTCATTCGTCGATCCGTGTCATGGATGTCCGGCACATTCGACTGGAAGCGGAAGAGCCGGTTCAATCGTATCGTCTTCCAGCCCATGCTTTTGTGTTTATGCTACAAGGTAGCGTACGCTTGGCTGGTGATTGGGAGGATGAATCCCATTCAGGGTATGTACTGCATGGCAGCAAAGGTTTTGAACTGAGCATAAAGCCCGCGTCATGCGGGATCGAATATATTCTTGTACTATATAAAGCAAACTCTTTTTCGGGAAACACGGTGTATAATCATCCTTCGATAGCTTATGGTTTCAGACCGTCCTATCCGGTTATACTATATCAAAAGCTGCAACTACTGGCGGACGCCTGGCAGGATCAAGAGACGTTATCGAAGATTCAGGCTCAGGGTCGGTTCTATGATTTTGCATATGAATGTATGCGTCAATGGCAGGAGCCGCAGGCTCGGACTTCCACGCGGGATGTCGTGGCACAGACAATTCGATTTATGCAGGCTCATTATGCGGAATCCATCACACTGGAACGTCTGGCCGGATTATTGGAATGCAGCCCGCGACACCTGACCCGATTATTTAAAAAACAAACGGATTGCAGCCCGATTATGTATCTGATTCAATTACGGATGGACAAGGCGAAGGAGCTTTTGCGGAAGACGGATGCCACTTTACAGGATATTGCTGTGAGTGTGGGGTATCCGGATGTGTATTTCTTTAGCCGGGCATTCAAAAAACATACTGGTGTATCCCCGGTTCATTATCGGGACAGCTTATATTCATCTGCTTTTATTAGTAATATGCGTCTGGATAATCCATCAAGCATGTCTGAATGTTCCATTGATTCGAAAAGTGGCGCCCTGCATACTGTTATTGAGGATAATAATCATTATCAAAATCATGATGAAGGGATTTTACGAATGAATAGAAACGCAAAGCATTCCATGGCATTTATTTTATTGCTTAGTTTTACCCTGCTGCTGAGCGCATGCTCAGACTCATCCAGTCCTGCGGCAACCGATGGCGCTTCGCAAGGGAACAATAATACATCAGCGGAACCAACATCACAGGAAAGGGTGCTGAAGGATGCACTTGGGCATGAGGTGAAGGTTCCGGCTCAGCCTCAGCGTGTGCTCGCTTCTTATCTTGAGGATCATCTGGTAGCGTTGGGTGTTAAACCGGTAGCCCAATGGTCGGTAGGTAAAAATTCAGTTCAAGCTTACCTGCAAAAAGAATTGAAGGATGTTCCTGCGATCGCTTCAGATCTTCCGTTCGAGGCGGTTCTGAACTTCAAACCTGATCTGATCATTATGGACAGTGCGAGTATGGTCGAAGGTGACAAATATGATCAATACTCCAAAATTGCTCCGACCTATGTTGTAGGTAGTAATATGAATAATGATTGGCGCCAAGAGCTGCTGACCGTGGGTGAGGTGCTGAATAAGAGCAGTGAAGCGAAGCAGGCATTGAGCGATTACGACAAAAAAGCAGCAGAAGCGAAAGCCAAGCTAAGTCAGAAGGTAGGACAAAAAACCGCTGCGGCATTGTGGGTAACGGATAAAAACGTATATGTGGTGAACCAGAATCTATCCAGCGGTGATGTATTGTACAAGGATTTGGGATTTAAGATTCCACAGGTCGTACAGGAGATTTCCAAAACAGCCAAGGCGAACTGGAGCAACTTATCCCTGGAAAAACTAGCTGAGCTGGACGCTGATTATATCTTTATCGTGAACAGCAAAAAAGTGAGCAAGGATGAGATTATTAAAGATCCAGTCTGGGCAGGAATACCGGCAGTTAAAGAAGGGCACGTATACGATTTTGGTAAGGATTCCAGCTGGTTGTATACAGGTACAATCGCAAACAGTCAAATGATTGACGATGTTCTGAAAAATGTAATGAAATAAGCAAAACGGTAATCAAAAAACGCTGCTCATCTTGACGACAGTATGTCGCAGGAAGAAGAGCGTTTTTTTATATAAAAAGATGCCTGCAAAGGGCAGACATCTGGTTTATATTCGATATTAGGATTGCGGAGATACCAGGATTTTAACCTGATTTTTCTCTTTCAGGAGACCTTCAAAACCTTGCTCGATCACTTCTTCGAGCTTAATACGTTTGGTCACAAGTTTGTCAGCAGGGAAATATCCTTTTTCCATCAAGCTGATGACAGCCGGGAATACATCACGGTAGCCGATAATACCAGTCAGATTGCGTTCTTTCATGACAATATTGTTTGGTTTGATCGGAGCTTCTTTTTCAAAAATGCTGACGATCATGATTTGTCCGCTGATTTTAGTGGATTCAATCGCTTGAGTCAGCACAGGAGGTACTCCAGTGACTTCATAGGCTACATCTACGCCACCGTTGGTCCGTTTGTGCAGCTCTTCCACAACATCATAAGTTTTAGGATCAAGCACGATAGCACCCAGCTCTTCAGCTTTAGCTTTACGCTCTTCGGAAAGCTCTACTGCATAAATCTCGGATGCGCCTGAAGCTTTCAACGCTTCAATTACGAGCAAGCCGATAGGACCAGCGCCAAATACGACAGCTTTATCGCCGACTTTCAATTGGCTTTGACGTACAGCATACAAAGCAACAGCCGAAGGCTCTACCAAAGCGCCTTGCTCGAAAGATACGCTTTCTGGAATTTTGTGAACCATGTGCTCGTCAGCTGCCACATATTCGGAAAATCCACCGCCGCCGCCTGCCAAACCGAGGAAGCCCATTTTATCGCACAGGTTATATTTACCTTGTTTACATGCATCACATTCCCCACATGCAAACACAGGTTCTACGACTACACGGTCGCCAACCTGAATTTTGGTTACGCCTTCACCGATTTCAACGACTTGTCCAGAAAATTCGTGTCCCATCACAACTGGAGCCTTTTCACCAGTCAATGGATGCTGAGCATTTTCAGGAATGAAGATCGGTCCTGCTACATATTCGTGAAGATCACTTCCGCAAATACCACACCATTCGACTTTGATTTTTACTTTTCCGGGAAGAGCAGCGGGCTGCTCAATGTTTTCCAAACGTAAATCTTTTACTCCATGCCATCTCAATGCTTGCATGTTTTGTCATCTCCTTGATGATTATATGATCATTGCCGCTATAAAAGTGAATGAATTAGGAAACGTTTCCGAAAAATAATATGTCACAATTTTTACACATTGTCAAACCAAATTAATGCAAAAAGCACTTGATTTTTTTGTGAATATAATCACTTGTGACTATGGCGCTATATTTGACTCATTGCTTAGTACAAAAGAATTTTTGCGAATTTTGCAAGTGAAGCAGAGGCTAGAAGAAAACGAATTCAATTTTTAGAGAACTATTCTGTGGTATAATATCTATATTAGAGAGTTTATGTGCATAGATAGAAAACGATTCCGAGCGTGAAAGGATTTTGGGTGTGTCAGAGCAAAAGAAAGTAACCATAGAGGATGTAGCCAAGCGGGCAGGGGTTGGTATTGCGACTGTCTCTAGGGCTATTAATGATAGTGAGGGCATCAGCCCCAAGACGAAAGCATTTATTTTGCAAGTGATTGAAGAAATGGGCTTTACGCCCAATACCTCAGCTCAAAGTCTAAAGGTGCGGCAGACACGGCAAATTGCGCTGGCTGTACCGGATATTCGGAACGCGATCATTCCAGAGATTGCTTGGTCTGTAGAACAGGCTGCCAAGCAGCACGGTTATCGTGTCGTGCAGATCAATACGGCCGGGAATGCCAGAATGGAGCTTGAAACGGTGCGTGAGGTTAAGAAGCTGCATGTAGACGGACTTATCATTATGCCGCTGGCATATCCTAAAATGCTGGTAGACCTGATTAATAAAGCCAGCGTTCCGGTGTCGATTATTAACTATGGTAAGAAGCTGGGTGAAGACGTTAAGGCGGATATCGTCAGTTTGGCCCGGCAAGAGGGAAGACTTGTGATGGAGCATTTGCTTAAAATCGGGAGAACGAGAATTGCTTATGCAGGTGCGGCGAAGGACAAAATCGAAGAGAGATACTTTGCTTACGAGCAGTCTCTCCAGCACGTGGACCCTTCGCTTGTGTATTTTGGCGATGATTTTTCCTTTGAAACTGGGCTGCGGGCAGCCGATTATTTTTACAGCTTGAAAAATATGCCGGATGCCATTTATGCAGTTAATGATATGGTGGCCATAGGAATCGTAAACCGCTTTAAGGATTTGGGTGTAAAAGTACCACAAGAGGTTGCAGTGGTTGGTATTGACAACAATTTGTGGGCGACCGTAACGACCCCACAGATCAGCTCAGTTTCTATCATGGGGGAAGAGGTGGCACGCCTGGCTGCGGAACTGCTGCTTAAGCGAATTCAGGACCAGACCGTGGGAGATTATGAGCGTGTACAGTTCGAGCCTCGTTTGATCGTCAGGGAATCCAGCGTCTCTGTGATCCGTAAGCCTACGGTTGGGCGTGACGAGTAGAAGATAAGTCTAGCTCTGAACCCTATTCCGTTATAACCATGGATGAATGGCTGCAGGAGTAATAGATATGGATAGGAGAGTGGATTCGTGTCAAAAGGTAGCGTGTTTGTTTCTGTAGCTTGTACTATACTTTTGCTGGCTGTAATCATAGGGTGTACTCCCCATGCTGACCCTGCGGCGCCGTCTGAAGCAAGCAATGAGGTGTCTAAGCATAGCGCAGTCAGTACGCAGCGTGCCCAGCAAAGTAAAGAGGAGCTTGTGCTGTCCTTTTATAAGGATTCCTCTCTCAAGGATGAAGTAAAGGTACGTCACATTACGGACCAATTGGCAGGTATTGATTGGAGGAAGATGAACGAAATCAGTGAACATCAAAGCATGGAAATTATCGAATATTTGTATAAGCAGCGTGCTTTGATTCCTTCGGAAAGTTTCCCCAATGTGATCAAGGGCACTGCTGGCTTGGATGGAGCGCTGACTGAAAGCTATGATGCACTTATGGGAGATTTGTTTACAAGGGACAAAGCTGCGATGATCCGAGCATTGGCAAATATGGACAAAACCAACCGTGTACATGGTATAGGGGGCATCGGGTATGCTCTCAGCTATAGAGACCCCAAGGAAGTCAAGAAAGAGATTCAACAATGGCAGGCTGGGCAACAGCTTACTACGGCAGAGAAGGATGTTATTCGTGCTCTGTTCGCCAAGCTGGATAATCCCTATTGATGCTGAATGAGTGATGAGCTTTGCCTCGAAGTATATAAAATGAAAAGCTGCTTCTCTACCCGAGGCAGCTTTTTTGTGCTGTTTTTACATCCTGCGATTATGATTGGAGGTGATCCTGGTCTACACGCAAGCGCTTGGTATCACGAATTGGAGGCAGGCCGAACAAGCGAGCGTATTCACGACTGAATTGAGAGGGACTCTCGTAGCCTACCTGAAAACCGACATCTGCCGCATCTGCTGATTCAGATAACAACAGGCGACGAGCTTCTTGCAGACGTAATTGTTTTTGATATTGCATGGGGCTCATAGTCGTAACCTCTTTAAAATGACGATGTAGCGACGAAGGACTCATACTAGCCAGTTGGGACAATTCCTCAATTCGCAACGGCTTATCATAATCTTGTTTAATTCGCTTTATGACTTCTGCGATCCGGCTTAAATGGCTGCCAGTCATGACCAGTTGTTTTAAGGATTCCCCCTGCTTCCCCTGTAAAATCCTATACAATATCTCACGAATGACTAATGGAGCCAGCACCGGAATATCCTGCGGTCTTTCCAAAAGATGTACGAGCCTTACCACGGCATCCAGCAGTAGGGAGTTGGTTTGACTTACATACAAGCCTCGTCTGGAATCAGGTATTGAGGTAGTAGGAAAAGTAGACTCCTTGATGAGATCCAAAACCTGATGCGGATCAAAATTGAGCCGGAGGCACAAGTACGGGGCTTCTGCTGAGGATTGTATCACCTGTCCGGAAATTGGTAAATCCACCGAAACCACAAGGTAGTCGGATGTGCCGTAATAGTAACTTTCCTCTGCGAGTATCACAACTTTTCTCCCCTGAGCCACAATGCATAAGGCGGGTTCATGAACCTGATAAATCGGAACGGTGGTATTCGAACTTCGGACGAAGTAAAGTGAAGGGATATCTGTAGCGTGAACTCCGTCGTGACTTGTAAATTGTTCTATGAGACTGGGCAATTCTGCTTGCTTTTCCGTAGTAGAACTCTCAATTTCGGTTGCTTTCACTAGGACCCTCCCTTTTTCACAACGTAGCTAATCTTCACTCTTCAGTGGACAATTCACTTTAAGATGCGCTTTGTTTTTCGATATCGATTTGAATTCATATTAAGTGTATTTGGAGGATTAGGCAATAATTTGCTCTGATTCTTCTACCAGCCCGATGGACATTCCTCTCATAATAAGATGCAGATACAACACCTAATGAGCAATTAAGAAAAATAAAAGTGCAAAGGAGTGAAATAGTCATGGAGAGCAACAAAGCGGAAAAAAGTGTACACGCTTCTCAGTATCCCTATATAGGGATGTGGGTAACTTATCGTTTTTCAGTAACATTTTAAACTAAAGGAGGAACAAGCATGTTAAATATTAAAGGGAAAGTCGCAGCTATTACAGGGGCAAGCAGTGGAATCGGTGAAGCTACTGCTCGTTTACTTGCTCAACATGGGGCTCATGTGGTATTAGGGGCCAGACGCACAGAACGATTGGAGGTTCTTACCTCCGAAATTCGTTCAAAAGGGGGATCCGCTGATTATCTGCAACTGGATGTGACCCAAAGGGAGCAGATGGAAGCGTTCATTAAGTATACTGAAAAACGATTTGGACGTGTGGATGTCATTGTGAACAATGCGGGAGTGATGCCTCTTTCAAAATTGGAAGCCCTGAAGGTAGAAGAATGGGACCGCATGATTGATGTTAATATACGAGGCGTTCTGCATGGGATCGCGGCAGGGCTTCCCATTATGAAAAAGCAAGGATTTGGTCAGTTTATCAATATTGCCTCTATTGGCGCGTATAGTGTAACTCCGACTGCAGCAGTATACTGCGCAACGAAGTATGCAGTTCGGGCCATTTCCGAAGGATTGCGTATGGAGGTTGGAGGAAATATTCGTGTAACACTGGTATCACCGGGAGTAACTGAATCCGAGCTTGCCGACAGTATTTCTGATGAAGAGGCCCGGCAGGGAATGAAAGAATACCGCCGTATTTCAATTTCGCCGGATGCCATTGCTCGTTCCATTGTGTATGCCATGGAGCAGCCTACAGATGTAGATGTGAATGAAATCATTGTCAGACCCACGGCAAGTCCGAATTAACACCATGAAATGAAATCCGTAGTTCATCTTTGCATTTAGATTGTTTGGTCCTCTATCTTTATGGATGGGGGATTATTTTATTATAAGTATGAGAAAGACCATTATTCACACTATAGAGTTCAAAAAAGATGTGACTTTACCATAACGGGTTTACTTTTACCAAAGTTTGTGTTAACTTAATTTCGACAAACATCGAAATTAAGGCTGGAACTGAAGGGAGACGAACAGGGTGAAAGATACAACAGAGATGCAGCAAGCTGTAAAAATATATAAAGCACTTGGAGAACCGACTCGTCTCAAGATAGCACTTCTGTTAAAAGAGGAAAGTGACCAATGCTGCTCTGTGCTGGGCGAGAAGCTGAACAGTGTAGCTATTTCAACGCTATCGCACCATCTGAAGCAAATGGCAGAGTCGGGGCTGCTCACATACCGTAAAGAGGGGACGTTTATTTATTACAGTTTGGATGTGGAAGCAGCACAGAAATATGCCCCGTTCCTGATCACATAATTTTTTTTAGTCTTAATTTCGATATTTGTAAAAATATAAAAATATAAAAATACAAAAAAGGAAAGAGGCGTTATTTACAAAATGCAGAGCACGTGGAAAGTGTATATTTTGGCAATTGTTAGTTTTTTGGTAGGCACATCCGAATACATTATCTCAGGCATTTTGGATCAGATTGCGACAACCATGGGGATTACAGTGTCCGCAGCGGGCCAGCTAATTACAGTCTTTTCTCTTGCTTACGCGATTGGCACGCCGATTCTGATGGCAGTAACAGCTAAATGGGACAGACGCAAGCTGCTCTTGAGTTCCCTCGGATTATTTGCCGTAGCCAATGTCCTCTCCTTTGTTTTGCCGGGTTTTGGAATGTTTATCGCTGCACGTATTCTTATGGCCCTCGGGGCAGGGATGGTCGTGGTTACAGCATTGAGCATTGCTGCGAAAATTGCCCCAGCTGGCAAGCAGGCTAGTTCTATTGCTACGGTCACTATGGGTTTTACAGCCTCGCTGATTATCGGGGTGCCGCTTGGAAGAATGATATCTTCTGCAAATGGCTGGAAAACCGTATTTCTCGGCATCGCTTTGACAGGGATTATTGCTTTGATCGTTATCGCTATGACAATCCCTCGCTTAAAAGGAGATCAACCGATTCCCTTACTACAGCAGTTTGCTCTTCTGAAGAAGCCTGAAGTTGCTTTGGGATTAGCGATTACCTTCTTTTGGGGAGGGGGATATTCCCTCGCGTATACTTACATTTCACCGTACTTGCTGAATGTATCAGGTGTAGGGGATAATATGCTAAGCTCAGTATTACTTGCCTTCGGGATTGCCAGCCTGATCGGGTCGAAAATCGGTGGATACAGCGCAGATAAAAAGGGTATTTCCTTTACATTATTTGGGGGCATGGTGTTGCATGTCTTTTCCTTGCTTTTACTTCCTGTCGCCGCTCATTCTCTAAGTGTAGTATTTGTCTTACTGATGCTGTGGTCGTTCGCAGCCTGGACAACCGGACCTACTCAACAATATAACTTGGTCACTCTCGTACCGGAATCTTCCGGTGTGATGCTGAGTCTCAATCAGTCTATGATGCAGCTTGCTATGGCAGCCGGAGCTGGAATTGGTGGTGTGGCTGTTAGCCAGGTTTCGCTGGCTTCTATCACTTGGTTTGGAGCAGCTGGTGTCGCCATCGCCATGGTAGCTGTATATTTACTTTCACGAAGATCTTCGGTTCACACGGAATTGGGTGTGATAGAATAAAGAATTATAGATAATTGAAGGATGAGCCCAGCGATAGATGGCATCGCTGGGCTTGTTTATTTTGAATGAGCAAACATATGCTCTCTTACAGCAGGAGGGTTTATCCAAACGCAATATCAGTAGTTCTGCTGCCTCCGCAGCTGAAATTTGACTTGCTGGATCAACTGAATGGTCTAAAGCCTCCTCTGCAAAGCCAGCTAGAAACTGGGCAACTAACTGTACGTCCTTTGAAATGGCTTGTCGCAGAATTCCCCCAACGCCTAAAGGTTTTTTGTATTCAGGACAGAAATAAGATTCCATGACCATGTGTGTATGTACCTGAGCAGTGTGCCGCTCGGCGTAAGCATTTGCGAACTTCTCGACGGTTTCGACATCACCACAGACACCTGGTAGGTTGTTTCCTTTTAAATAACGTAATAGTTGTTCGATATAGGTCAACTGATGGTTGCCGATGATTTGCTGTGAAATCCATAGCCAAGCCTTATGTCCGGGTGATTGAGCGAAAATCATATTTCCATCAGACGTTTTAAGGCATGTTGATTCTTCTGACTCACATATTCGATGAAGCAAATTATATCGAACCTCATCAGCTAAAAATAAATTGTGATTTAATAGATCGTCGTATGGGACTAGCTGCTCAATCATGGCTTTGCCTCCCTAAAAATGAGGTTTGATCTAATGTACTTGTATATGCTATGAAAATTAAACTGCTACGAAGTACTGTTGTTATATCTACTAGGACTTAAACTTCCGCGCTATAAGTTTCTTATTCTTTTGTCGCCAAATCCATCTTTCGATAAAGTTTTTTTCTTTTCTTTCCTGAAGCGTTTCTTTCATACCCTTAATGAGAAATTCGGATCTTCGCTTGTCGTTCCTGCTAATTTCACGTAGTTCCTCAATAAATTTATCGTCCATGTCTACATCTCCGTTAGTTCAGGATTTTCCAAATTGCTAAGCTAGATTATACAGAACGTATGTTCCTTTTTCAAGTCTGCGTCTGCTCTATTCAATCACATAACCATTTTTAGATGGATGCTGCGAGGCCCGCGCCAATCGGATGGTGAAGCATAAGATAAAGTTGAAAGGAGGAATTACAATATGGACAACAAAGCATATGTATCTCAAACGTATCCACGTCTTACAGTTTACAACGAAGAAAATTTTCGGGGTTCCAGGAGAGTATTCAGAGGAAACCTAGGCATTCGTAATACCGATAATATTCTCGACGGCATCGAAAGTCTGCGTTTCTTTTCTACCAGCAGCAATGCTACACTTGTACTCTTTACTGGCACGCGGTTTAGAGGTAACTTCCGTGTGTTTAGAGGCAATCGCAACATTGCCGACCTGGATGATCTGATTCGCGGGAATGATGTGGAATCTATTATCTCTACCAATCAACGTTTGACGTTGCAGCAAATCCGTAATATCCGCAGTACTGGCAGACTGCCAGCTGGCTATCGGATCATCTAACGGACTCCATTCGACACAATAAACATTTTACAAGACTACTTCAGGAGCTTGCAACTTTCGGGCTTCTGGAGCAGTTTTTCTATTTGTACACAATGCCTACATAATAGAACGATGAGAAGAACTGTATGGAAGAATGAATGGAATGTTATTTTCATGAAAATAAAATAAGGAGGGCATACGATATGCTCTCCTTATTACGTATATGGTTATTTACTTCATTTCCCAATTAGTTACTTTGATTATGGCTGCATCTGCGTTCTTAAGATCTGTTTCGCCAGAAGCTAAAAGAGAACTCCATTGTTTCACCCGATTCTTACCATTAGGAGGTTGGTTATAATCGTTGGTATCGACAACCAATGTACGCTTAGCATAGAAGTTAGTCATGAATGTCTTTTCATTCGTGCTATTGCCAGATCGTGAGAGGACTCCTTCAAGACTACCGTCATCACCCGTAGCACCTTGATTGAGTGCAGTGTCGACAAATGATCCAATCGTCAGAGCAGTATTAAATCCGCGCTTCCGGGCTTGCTGCACACTATATTCGATATAGGTGTCATAGAACGTACGCCACATGGCTTCTCTCCAAGCTTCATTATTTTGGAGAGCCTTGATCTTCTTTTTGATTACACTATCGCTATCGCTGAGTTTTAAAATCGAGCCATTCATTTTCCCCTTCAGTCCAGCACGGGCTAATCCACCTGCAATGGAAGGATTGCTAGCTCCACTAGCAGCATCAAAAGCTTTGAATAAGGCCGGACCGTCTGGTCCCGTATCATTGGAACCGCCTGTTGTTGCTCCAAAAATACCAATGGTATATCCACGATCATCGCCAATATCTTCAGCATAGCCATAGAATTCAGTCCATTTCAAAGAATCCTGCTCTGGCTTATTCACTAGCTTCATAATATTATCCCATTGCTCACCGTCGAGTCCTGTATTATCCTTCAGAAATTGAAGTGTTGAAGGTGAGAAATTAGCATCATGATCAATAGCTGTAACCGCTGTTTGGCTAGTAGTCTCCTCGCTGGTGAGGGGGATTTGCTGTATATTTGATTCATTTGTTTCTTGTACTGGAGTTCCGTTTTCTTCAGCAAGAGCCTTGGCGGGTAAGGGGCCGTACAAGCTAGAGAATGAAGCGATTACAGAGAAGCTTAGCAATATCATAAAAAACTTCGTTTTATGGGAAATGAGTTTACTGCTGATTTTAAACATATAACTCCTCCTCTAATAATGTAATTGTGAAAGGCTAAAAGAAATGTTACATATAAAAAAAGTGATGCTGTGTCAGTAGTAAGTAGCAACACCAAATACACTTTTAAAGCTTACGTAGATTAGCATCTAACTCGAATTAATTTAGCAAGATTATAGATAAGAAACATATGATTGAACAGTGCTCGAATAACCATTTTTATTCCAGTTTTGTGAATTGTAACTGGATACATTGGCCTAAATCTTCTGTTTTTTAATTCAAAATTAGATTCGTAGAGTGTATGAAAAACAGAAGGAACACTTTAACAGCTCGTTTGAATTCAAGTAATTAGATTAACACAGACCATAAACGCAAGAATGAGGACGAAAACCAATACAGCCTCTTGATAGAATGAGATACATCACCTAACAGGAGGTTATAAATTGAACAAAATACAAGAATTTAACGATTTGCATACATCAGAGGAAATTTTATTTCTAGGGAACGCCTGGGATTTGCTATCTGCCCTGTCTCTGGAAAAAGCAGGCTTTAAGGCGATAGGTACGACAAGTTGGGGAATTGCCAATACGCTTGGGTTTTCAGATGGAGAGCTTATTGATTTTGACCAGCATGTAAGCATCATTCGGACGATTGCAGAGCATGTTCAGATTCCAGTGTCGGCAGATATTGAGGCAGGATATGGGAAGGATGTAGCAACGATTGTTGAGCATGTATTAAGGACAGCCGATGTCGGAGTGGCAGGGATTAATATTGAGGATTCATTAAAACAGCAAAAGGGGCTTCGAGAAGTGAGGGCGCACAGTAACCTGCTGTCCAAAATAAGAGCTGCCTTGGATGTTCATGGGTTTAAAGATTTTTTTATAAACGCAAGAACGGATACATTTTTGCAGATAGAAGCTCCACTTTCGGAGACCATAGAAAGGGCCAAAGCGTATGTGGAAAGTGGTGCGAACGGCATTTTTGTGCCAGGGTTAAAGAATGATGAAGAGATCAGAAAAGTTGTATATCATATACATGCTCCGCTTAATGTTTTATCCTTGCCAGGTCTGACGAATGTCCGCCAGCTTCAGCAGTTAGGAGTCAAAAGGTTTAGCTTTGGAAATGCGTTTTCTGATAAGATAATAGTTGCTTTGCAAAAGAATGCGGAACAGTTGATCAACCTTCGAGATACGTCACATTTATATGATGATTTTGCAAATCCTGAACTAGATGAGTATGAACTATAGAAGGGACGGAATCTTCGATCATGGCTAACCTTAGTCTTTCTTTTGAAGAAATGTGGGATAAAATTATAGCATGTGATCGTAAATATGACGGGGTGTTTTTTACCGCTGTGAAAACAACCCGTATATATTGCCGACCTTCCTGTCGATCCCGAAAACCGAAAAAAATCAATGTCGAGTTTTACTTTGATGTGGACACCGTGGAAAAAGCGGGTTTTCGCGCTTGCAAAAGATGCCAGCCTCATATAGATCATTCGCCGTATATCAGGCTTGTCCAGAATGTGGTTGCTTTTTTAATCAATCATTATAAAGAAAAACTAGTATTGCAGGATATTGCAGACCATGTTGGAATAAGCCCTTTTTATTTGGATCGGATTTTTAAACAGGAAACCTCCGAAACCCCGCGTACGTATTTGGAAAAAATAAGAGTAGATAAGGCGTCCTATCTTCTTAAAAATACAGATCTTACGAATCTTGAAATTTGCTATGAGACAGGCTTCCAAAGTCCCTCAAATTTCTATAAGTCGTTTCGCAGCTTGAACCAATGTTCTCCTAGTGAGTATAGGAAGTTACATAAAGATTAGGAATGGAAGGTGGTTATCTTTTTATGAGCAAGCTATCCGTATTGAATTATGTATCGCCGATTGGAGAGATAGAGATACAGGGCACCAAAGAGGCTGTCTATTCTATTATGTTCTCTAATCGGAATGAGCCCTTAACGAGGCTTACAGAAGAGGCTCCAGTCCAAGTATTAGAGGAATGCGCCAGCCAGCTTGACGAGTATTTTAAAGGTGAGCGCTTTAAATTTTCGTTTCCTTATGCTTTTGAAGGTACAGACTTCCAGCAAAAAGTATGGAATGCGCTGGTGACCGTAGGTTACGGTAGAACGACAGCTTATAAAGATATTGCTCTTGCTATTGGAAATGAAAAAGCAATCCGAGCTGTTGGCAGTGCGAATGGCAAAAATAAGCTGAGCATTGTGATTCCATGTCACCGAATTATCGGATCGAATCAGAAACTAACTGGCTATGCAGGGGGCCTATGGAGAAAAGAATGGCTTCTTCAGCATGAGAAGCGTTGTCTGGGATCAAAAGGAGGGCTCATGGATGAGAGAGATATATTTGAAAGAGTTTAAGCCGGAAAGCTGGGCCAACATGGTTCAAATCTATCAGGAGCAATATGATCAGGTAGATCCAGCGGTAAGAGCAAAGGTGGCCAAGAGTGAAATTCCAAAGGAGATTCAGATTGTGCTGCTGCCTGACATGGGCGAATATTTGCTGACTTGGATGGATCGAAAGGTTCCCGCACTTGGTCACGAAACACCGTCGGATTATTTAAAAAGCGAAGAAGGGACCAAAGCACTGAAGGCAGCCATTCTGCGTATGCCGCGTTAAACAACTGACACAAGGAGATACATATGAACACGTCCAAACCCCAATCAAGCTATACAAAGGGAGCCGTTGCCGTGCTCCCTCTGGCGATCACAAGCAACCTGTGATAAAAGAGTTCTAATTGGCTGAAAGCTCACTCTCCGTCACCCATTTATGATTTTTGACAGGCTCTCCTCCTGTAGTCGGCGTGTAATCTACCATATATACGGTCGTTGGTTCAGCGGAATCTATGGTAGCCTTAGCCCCATCCATCCCCTTCATATGATCTGCCGCCAGGATAACTTCCGTTCCCGGTTCATAGGGCTCGCTGCTTGCATCCTTAATCTCTTCATGGATAACCCACTTATGATTAGTCACTTTTTCTCCTCCAGTCGTTGGAGTATAGGAGACTGTATAAGCAGTAGTCGTATAAGCACCCACAATCGTGGCCGTAGCGCCGTTCATGCCTGCCATATGATCGGCTTGCATGGTCGCTTGACTGCCAATTTTGAAGGCTGGATGTTCAGCTTCTTTTAGCCCAGCAGGAAGCTCACTGGAAGTGGAATGGTTCATATCTGATGTGTCGTGCTGTTGACTGCTGTTTGTCGTATGCTCCTGATCTGGCGTGTTACTGTTCCCGCACCCACTCAAAATAATCATGACTGCACCAGCAAGCAAAGCCCATTGTTTTTTCATATTTAAATAGCTCCTTTAGGATTGTATTTACACACTCAATTATACCCCCTGGGGGTATAATTGAAACAGAATTATATTACAAACTTGTGAAGTGTTTTGCCTTCAAGCGGAGCGCCTGATGTGATCCTTTTGAGTTATGCGGAAGATGCGTAATTAAATATTGTTGACAGTGAATAAAAAATTATTGTAATATCTACAAAACATATCAAATTACTATGTTTTAAAAAGCTGTAAACATTTTAACTCACTAAACGTAGATCATATCAAGGAGCAGGGGGAGACATCAAAATGAAGAAACAATGGATTTCATTTATATTGCTACTGGGAGTAGTCGTGCTCTTTATTTCAGGCTGTGGCAGCAAGAATACGTCGGGCGGCGCTGCTGGTGAAGAAAAGAAAACACTGCATATCAGCTTTAATCCCGGCCCATATAGCGATCAGTTTAAGAATGGTGTGGCTCCATATTTGGAGAAGAAGGGGTATAAGATTACATATAAAGAGTTTACAGACGGGGTTCAGCCCAATGTAGCCGTGGCTAATGGTGATATTGATGCCAATGTGTTCCAGCATTCGCTCTATCTGGATTCTATGAATAAGCGGGAGAATATTGATCTGGTTGGTGCTGTGCAGGTCCCGACTCCTCCAATGGGATTGTACTCCAGCAAGCATACCAGCCTTGACGAAATCAGCACTGGCGCCCAAATCAACCTGCCCAACGAGCCAGTTAATATGCTGCGCGCGCTGAACATTTTGAAGGAAGTAGGTTGGATTACGTTAAAGGACAATATCGATCCATTGCAAACCTCGGTGAATGACATCACCTCTAATCCGCATCATCTGCAATTTGTTGCTACCGATCCGGCACAGGGGCCACGTGTACTGGAGGATGTTGATTTTGCGGCTATACAAGGGAACTTTGCTGTATCGAATGGAATGAAGTTGACCTCGGCATTAAAGCTTGAAAATATGACAGACCCGTTCACGAACGTGGTGGCTGTGGACAGCAAGAATAAGGACAAGCCATTTGTCAAAGACATTATTGAGGGATATCATTCAGATGAATTCCAACAGTACATCAAATCGAATCCTGCGTATGAAGGCTACAAGCTGCCAAGCTATTTTAAATAAATGGCTATGATCCTGGCGGGCTGACATTCTCAGTCTATATCTTATGGATAGAAGGTGGAGATAAACGTGATTTTTTCATCCTCTGATCTCGTCAAGGCTCTGCCTGACAACTATTTTAGTGCAATCGATGACAAAGTGAATCTGTATAAAAGCAAAGGAATAGATGTAATTAATTTGGCAGCCGGCAACCCGGATCAGCCAACACCGCCGCATATCATCAGCGCTTTGAAGGATGCGGTCGATCAACCGATTAATCAGGGCTACCCGCCTTTTCATGGAAAAAAAAGCACGCTGGAGGCAGTCGCTGCGTTCTATAAACGGGAGTATCAGGTGGAGCTGGACCCTGAACGGGAAGTTGCCGTATTCAACGGCTCTGCCATAGGTGTAATGGGGATTCCACAGACGTTGCTGAATCCTGGTGATTGGTTATTGACCACCGATCCGGCATATCCCCAATATTATTCCGCTGCTGCGCTGGCAAGAGCCCATATTCATACGATTCCACTGAAAGAGAAGCATGGATTCTTGCCTGATTATACAACCGTGCCGGAAGAAATCGCAGAGCAGGTCAAACTGCTCATGATTAATTATCCGAACAATCCGACAGGAGCCGTAGCTACTGTAGATTTTCTGACGAAGACACTGGATTATGCTGCTCGGTACCAGTTTCCGGTTATGAATGATTTTGCTTACGGTGCTCTTGGCTTTGGTGGACATAAGCCGATTAGTCTATTGCAAATCCCTGGCGGCAAGGAGTATGGTGTCGAGACGTATACAGCTTCCAAAACGTATAACATGGCTGGATGGCGCTTCGGCTTTGCGGTTGGAAATGCGTCCGTCATTGGTGCACTCAAGCATTATCATACGCATGCCTACAGCACTGTTTTTGGTGCGGTACAGGATGCAGGAGCTGTCGCATTGCTGGGCACCCAGGAGCCAGTACGGGAACTCGCGGCGTTATATGAGCGGCGACGTGATGTTCTCATTGCAGCGTTACGAAATATTGGCTGGGATGTAGCTGCTCCCCAAGGGTCCTTTTTTGCCTGGTTCAAGGTGCCGGAGGGGTATACATCGGCTTCCTTTGCAAACTTTTTATTGGATGAGGCGCATGTTGCGGTTGCCCCTGGAGAAGGCTTTGGTCGTGCAGGAGCTTCTCATGTGAGGGTCAGTCTGGTGAATAGTGAAGAAAGACTGCTGGAGGCGGTACAGCGCATCGCAGCAACGGGTGTTTTTCAAGCTTAAGCTGGAATAAAAGAAATTCATGGAGGGATCGAGAAACGAACTTTGAGTATAGCCATATCGGAGCCATGGAAGAAGAAATAGCAGGTTTGAGAGCGCAAATCGAAGGGATAAAGATGACCCAGATTGCGAACGGGATTTTTTATACGGGTCATCTTCAAGGCAAGGAAGTTATTGTGCTGCGTCCATGCAATGTTCAGGAACGTATTTTCTTTGGCTTGCCATACTGGTTAATGAGAGTTCGAAGTTGTTTCCCGGCTTGATTCAATTCCATATCATTCAACACATAATCGGTGCTGACTTCCCAGGTGCTGCGGTCATTCAGATAAAAAATAAAGGCGGGGAAGCGAGGGCGCAGCCATTTACGGATGGAGGCCCCCTCGAATTCGACTTTAGTGATTGCAGACCACGGGACAGTTCGAATACCATCGGAAATACTGTGTTCGTCAAAGATGAACAGGAAGGCTTCCTTACGAAGCGTTCTGCTCAAACAGACCACCAAATAACTACCGAAAAAAGGAATTCCAATAATGGCGGACGTAATAAAGAAGAAGATTTGCAGAGCAGAGATATCTTCGTCGATAAAAATGAGCAACAGCAAAAACAGACAAATCAGCACAAACATCAAGCTGCCCAGGGCTTTCCAAAATGCCAAAGATCTGCGATATACAATTTTATCCACGGAATACCGCCTCGTCGGGTACAAACGCCTGAATGAAATGAGTGATCCGTTCTCTCCAGTCTGATTCGGTCACACTTTCAATTCGCAGGCATGGGGTGGCCTGCATATCCAGTTCTGTATTTCTTACAACCCACACATCATTCGTTCCTTTAAGAACAAATAGCAGATTCGTAACGGAAGGACCCTCTTCATCCGTGTCCGTGTATACCATCTGGCTCAAATTATCCAGGCTGCAGTGATTACGATTAAAATCCTCTCGCCAGTCTTGTATCATTTGTTGATCCAACTCTTGAAGTTTCCACGTTGCCATTTGCTGCATCGTGAAGTTGGATGAGGTCAACTCATTCCACTGTTCTTCTGTCAGATCGACGTATCGGCTGTGACCATTGAAGCTGGGAGCCGACAGGCCGAACAATTGATCAATATCGTGATGCCAGTCTTCTGGAGAAGACCAGCGAAAGAAATGGAGTTCATTGTGGCTGGAAAAGTGATACAGAAAACGTTCGTTTCCATGGTGTATCGTTAATGTATTTTGCTTGTCCTGCTGCTCCTTGTATCCACGCAGCATTTGGCGGCTTTGTACCAGATGAGCTAGCATTTCAACAATGAACGCATCAAATTCAAGCTGCTGTTGCCCGTCATCCTGCTGTTCCAACAAGCCTTTGGATACCAGGCTATGTGTTGCAGCATGAAAAAGCAGTTCCCAGCGATCTTCGGTTAGTTCCCCGTAATAGGATTGGAGCAGACCCGAAGCCATATCCTCTGCACCCAGCGCGGTCAAGGCAAAGCCTAGTTCCTCAAGCGTTAAAATTACCGTTTGTTTGTCCATAGTCAGGCTCCTTCTCCATCTGTTAAGTGTATGTTTATTTAAATAGTTTGCTGGCCCAGCGTATCCCTTTTTCGGCGAATTTGGCGACTTTTCCACCTGCCCAGCTCCCCACTGTACCGCCGACGTATGCACCGACGGCTGCACCAACCGGACCGCCGATAGCACCGCCTATGGACCCCAAAACGACAGCTCCGCCATAAGTTGCGGCGGTTTTAATCGCTACGTTAGAAGCAGATACAGCCACATCCGTTCCGGTAAGCTTCCCGCTTTTCCATTTTCCAGCCAGACTGATGCCTTCGCCCACAATATTCATGGTGGCATTAATTGGATATAACTTTTTGGCGATCATGCCGGGAATTTGGCGTGTTGCTATGCCGTAGCGTCCTTTTTCCACCCCGGCGATGACGTTGCGCGTCCACTGAGGAAAGCTGTTGGCTTTGTTAAACCCAAGGCCGAGCTTACCCATTTGCAGCTTTCCAGCTAAACGATCAAAACCTTTCAAGCCCTTCATCACAATACCTGGTTTAGCGAACTGGCGGTTTATGCTTTTGCCCAAATTACGCATAAAAGCATTGTTACCTTTGCCTTTCACCCATGCCGCATTATGTATAACCGCTCGAGTGGGATTTTTCAGACTTTTCTTGAATTCTACTGTTTTGGTGAGCACAAGTGTGGAAGCCAGACCGCTATAGATCGCTGTTCCGGCAAAGCCCAGTTGCCCTCGCCATTTATTGGCCTCTGACAGGCTGTTAATGGCTATATCTGCGGGATCGTTTCCTTTTTTTCCGGAAGTTGCTCCTTCACTGCTCTTAATCTGTCCGCTTTGATCTCCTTGGTTAATCCCTGTGTCTGCTTGGGTATCTATTTCCTTGAATTTTACTGCAATCGAACTCAGCTCTGTGCTGACAGAACCGACGGTTTGAGTGAAAGCGTCCATTTGTCCACGTGCTTTGTGAAAATCCTGATAAAAGCGCTGCTGTGTCGTTCCTGCCCAGCTATTCTCTAGCATTTGAATATGCTGTGACAGTTGTCCGCAAATTTGTGCCCCCAGCTCACGTGCCTGCGCGAACTGCCTGGAAACCGCCTCTAGTTTCTCAGGAGGAACCATAATTTTAGCCATGATGTCCACCTCGGATGATTAAAATAATTACTTTATATTTTAGTGATTCTAGCGGAGGTTAGCAAAAAAAGGAGGGGGTTTGAGCGAAAAATAAGTCATTTGTATGAGTTCATTGATGGGCATAAGGGAGAATAGTAGGAGTCGTTATGATCCGAAGTTCTTATATGTCATTTATGAAGAAAATGGAAAAAGACTCTCTTTCTTGTAGGGATTTCTATAAGAAAGAGAGGGCTTCTTGCGTAGAGGCTATTTATATACTGTGCGATACTCTAACTTATTTGAGAGGGACCTGCTTGGACAATTTTTCAAACTGCTGCAAGTGAGGGGTGACCTTGGCGGTAATCCCTTTGAGATACTTGATGGCCGCTTGTCTTTGACGTTCTTTGGTTGCGACCTCTTCAGGGAACATGGAGTATTCCTTTTGAACAGAGCCATTTTTATAATTTACGGAGAAGAGCTCTCCTTGCTGCCATCTTTGGACCAGATCCTGATTACTGTGCAAGATGTTTAGCACTTCTTTTCCATTTTTATAAGTGAAGCTATAGTCTGGATCGGCTACAGCATGGATCACTTGGTAGCCGTTCTGTAATCCATTATCCTGAAAAGTACCTACTTGGATCTGATTCGAACGGATCGTTCCATCCGATTGCGTCACTTTTTCAGTCTGCGTACCCTTACCGCTAATCGTGTCATTGCTCCATGTTCCGTTGTATACGACTTTATGATGTTGTCCATCTGCATCTGTATATTGATTCATATATTTTCCAGTTCCTGATCGCTTGCCATTCACAAAATCGCCCGAATACTGCTTGTATTCGCTCCATTTGATCGTACCACGTCCGTTTGGCTGTCCATTCTCAACCTCTCCGTAGTAAGTCGTCTGTCCGGATAACTGAAGCAGTTCCTTGGTCGCAGCCGCATTCACCGTAGGTATATTATTTACCAACAGCGTTCCTGAAATCAGCGATGCAGACACCACTATAGGCAGGGACAGAGCCTTTCCTTTTTGCCAAAGTTTTTGCATCATGAGTTCTCCCCTTTCGAAGCTTTGAGTTTCTACGAGTCATGTTCAACAACCCAGCACTTTTAACCTATTTTGTGCTTGGTGGTTTATAGTTTAATATAGATTGAGAATTATAGGAAACTATAAAGTAAAAAATAGGTAATAAGGAGGAGGGATTTTGATTTTACCTGAATATGGAAGTGAGGATGTATCGAGCATCCTTGCCGTAGAGTTGGATCATGGGCCTAGAAAGACAATAAAGGGAGTTCATGAAGTAGAGCCAGATTCTAATATCTACTGGCTGATAGATGTGGAATTCTGTGATTTTACGTTGTCAGATGAAGACATTTTGCAATTGCTCAAAGGATATATCGTATACGGGCATGTCCAAGATTTGCAGATATGGACTAGCGTCGGGCGTAGACTAGAAGGCGAATGCCGTTATGATAAAATCTGTATTTGTGTGGATATATTCAACAATGTAGAGATGCAGATTTGTTTGGAAGAAGCCAAGGTTGCTGATTTTATGAACACACTACCGGCGCGATTTCAGGAGAAGGGGACCATTCGTGTGCTTCCTCGGGAGGATGCTGCCCATGCACGTGCAAAAGCGGAAAAGCTACAAGCCTTTACAGATCAGGAGGGTGAGAGGGAACACTTTGTCATGCTTAGGCTGGTAGCGGATCAAGATCAATCTTATCGTGGAGCGGACATTTGGGATGTCATGCTGAGCCTTGGAATGAAGTGGGGAGATATGGATATTTTCCATGCACACCATCACGGTCCGGGAGGCAATGATGAACTATTTAGCGTACATACGGGAACAGAGCCTGGATTTTTTTGGCTGAGTACACTTGCAGAGGATCGCTTTGCAGATTTGATTTTCAGTATGGATGTGGTAAGAACGGTGCAGCCGCAAGCTGTGTTTGAGGCGATGTGGAAAAGTGCCGAATATGCACGCGCCAGACTCGGCGGAACATTAGTCAATGAACAAGATTTGCCAGCTGTACCGGAAGATTATCTTTGTCAAATTCAAGAGATGGAAGACCGATTAAGTGAGTTTGGATTTAAAGCTGGCGAGTATGCTGTTGCGTTTCTACTCTAGCCTAGAAAGGGGTGATTTCGTTGTCCAGCAACTCTATCGAGAAGCTAAGAACGATTCTAAAACGTAAAGCTACTATTTTTCATACAGGGGGCCGCAGACCGTTAGATTCCCTGGAACAGAGCTGGATTGGCAGAGTTACAGTGGCTTTGCCGGCGGAAGAACAACCCGTTGATGTACAGGGGAATGATATGGCTCCGATCATGCAATTGTATTTGCCTGCTATGCCTTTTGTTCCACAAGCTATGCGTGATGTCAAGCTGTTGACGGTCTTCCTGTCTCCCGATGTTCTGGATCATGAGGACATGGAAGGATATATGTGTATTCGTGAGTATACGTCGGTAGAGGATTTGGTCGAAAAAGATTTTGGGGAGGCATTCATGCATATCAAGGCATTCCCGTTATTCCCCGAGCTCATAGAGAATGACTATCCCGTTTGGGACGGGGAAGATATCCCTGAGGAATATGGTGATGCCCTCAACAACATGGATGAGGAGGAACCCGACTATTTTGAGGACATCGTGGAGGAAATACATGCGGTTCACAAAATCGGTGGCTATCCCAGCTTTATTCAACCAGGCATCGACTTTGGCGAAGGCTATGAATTTATGTTTCAGATTGCGTCAGATGCCAAAGCTGGATTGAATATTGTCGATGGGGGCAGCTTTTATTTTGCCAAGCATCAGAATGAAGGAATCTGGCGGGGTTACTTTGATTTTTACTAAATATTGAAATGGGGTAAAAAAGAGATGAATGTTTTAGGTCAGTTAGGATCTGCCATCCAGAGCAGTCTATTTATTCAATCCGAACTGAAGAAAGCACATGCCTTGATTCAGAAGCACGACCTGCCTGTAGAGCAGGTGGAGGATGATTTTCACAAGCAGATCATCTTGCTGGAGCAATATGCCGGCACTCGCATTTTTCAGCAAGGGCTTGCCAGATACAAAGTAATTAATGCAATGCTTTTGATCATATCTGTGATTATACTGCTGGCAGCAGTTATCGTTGCGGCGGTGGAATATTTGCAGCCGGAACGACATCTGCTGCAAGTGTTGGTGAATGCCATGTTCGACTACTGGGTTCCCTCTATTACAATACTTAGTGTTGTATTCGTGGGTGTGATCGTTCTTGCCATCGTTAGAAATGTTTATGCCAGACGATTACATACGCGTGTGCTGGATCGGTCCTGGCAGGCCATTTTCCAACATGTGGACAAATGAGGCTAGAGAGCAACTAGTAGATTGTCATACCAGCTTAAGGAGTGGCAGCAATGAATGACTGGGAATCGGGAATCATTCATGTTGATAATGAGCACGCGTTTTATTCTTCTTTAACGGAAGATCAGTTGTTAGAGACTGCTTTGTACACGAAATATTTTCATTCAGTAAGAAAGCTAGGAAATGGGTACATTTGGTACTATTTTGATCAGGTTCCTTTGCTGCACCGGCATTTTTTTGTGTCTGTATGCTTTAAGGATACAACCCTAATTGTTGTGGAGATTTCGCTCCAAGGCAACGAATTTCCAACCTCATGGGATAATTGGTCTGAGGAAGGGGAGAGAAAGCGGCAAAGGGAGCATGATCATTTGTTAGAACAACATTTGTCCATGAAGCCAAGCTATCGTCAAACCAAGCCTTACCCCTATATGGAATATGAACTGAACTGGGGGAAAATCTCTTCTTATTTTGACCCCCGGTCGGGAAATACGGCCATTGCTTTTAAGTATAAAGATGATTGTTGAAGGTGAGAGTGTCAGACGAGTAAGGAGAAGTGTGATGGATAAAAAAGCAAAGAAAATACTTATGAACACTTTCTGGTCCTCCAGCGGCTGGAAGCAGGAGAGGGAACCTTTTTCGGGTGAGGATTTTGAATATGCCAAAAGTATGGGCTTGATGTTCGATCCGATCACCATTACACATGATGAGATTATAAAAAGGTTATATGAGCTGCACCAGCAAAAGGCTACAAAAGAGCGAGTGGCAGCAGCGTTTTTACACAGTCTTTCCACGAAAAAAGTCCATTTACGAAGCGCCTTATCGAGCTGGGCATTAACCGCAAAACTGCCTTTGCACACCTATAGGGAGCGGCCTGTCGTCCTGCCAAACTACAGTAGCTGTGGGGATTGTAATTTTCATAAACTAATGTCCGATAAGGAGTACGTCAATAAGGATTTGAATGTACTGAATTTTGAACGAATCAAATGGGGAGGTATTCGGCTGAATCACCTTCTTTATTGTTGGATGGACCTCGAATTGTTCAGTCAAGAGGAGGAGTTCCAGGTTACTGATGAGGATCTGGTTATCCTTCATAACATGCTGGAAGCGGTTCAGGACTGTGAGGATCAGAACGGTCCACGACAATTGGAGAAGCGCTGGAAAGATGTGCTCCCATCCAGTAAAAATGAACGCGATGTGGCTATGGAAGTATGGGGATATGCAGGATTGCTCACACCACGGGACACACCTCGCAGGCGCCGCGGCGGCAATGATGATTTTTGTTCGGTAGCAGCCTGGCAAGGAGATGACGGATACTCACAGGAAGCGCTCGACTATTACTTCGGTACGTTTTTATAAAGAAAGTGAAGGTTTATCTTCAGGTTAGGCTATTCCCCCAAACAAATAAGGGAACTCCCTGATTGGTTCAATTGGACAGAATACTTAGAATTAAAGTAGGGTGAAAAATTGAACTTTGGGGGAATGGATGATGAGTCGATTAACCGTAGCTACAAAGATGTTACACATTGTGAAAAAAGGATCAAGACTTTGAAAGGGATCAGTAGATACATCCCCAATCAGCATGGAGCTTGGGCAATGCTCATTCTTCCATTTTTGTTTGGCTTAGCTGCTTCTCCAAAACAATTCATTCATATACCTCTATTCGTATGCTGGTTTTTTATCTATTTATTTAGTTTTCCTGTTCTCCAATGGATCAAAACAGGAAACAGTAAAAGATACCGTAAACCTGTTGTTATTTACGGAGCAATACTCCTTCCTCTTTTAGCTTCTCTAGTCTGGGTTAAACCTGCGTTGATCTGGTACGGAGTTCTGCTTCTGTTCTTTTTTATGGCTAATATGTATTACGCCAAAATGAAGAATGAGCGTGCTTTGTTAAATGACATTGCCGCGATTCTGCTTTTCTGCTCTTTTATATATCCTGTTGTTCATATTGGAGAAGGCGGAGATTGGACGCTAACCACAGAGCTGTTTTTGCTGTTGGTGTGTTATTTCATAGGAACGGCTCTTTATGTTAAAACGATCATCCGTGAAAGAAAAAATCCACGTTACTATTATGCGTCTATTATCTATCATTTGATCATTGTGCTGTTTGCCGCCTGGATCAAGGTGTTTTTGGTTATTCCATTTTTAATTTTGTTCATACGAGCTATATGGCTTCCTAAGTTCGAGTTAAAGGCAAAGCATGTAGGCATGGCTGAAATTGGATTTTCATTGATGCTCTATGTATCTGTGCTGTTTTTATATTTTTAAAAAGGAGAGACATCAATGATATCTTTGCAAACGCCACGAGATTATCGCGTAGACCCGTTTATCGTCATTTGGGAGGTAACAAGAGCTTGCGCATTAAAATGCCTTCACTGTAGAGCGGAAGCCCAATATAAGCCTGACCCTCGTCAGCTGACATTTGAAGAGGGCAAAAAGCTGCTTGATCAAATCGCCGAAATGAATCATCCATTAGTGGTTTTCACAGGTGGAGATCCGTTATCGCGTCCTGATTTGTTTGAGCTGGCTCAATATGCAATTGAGGAGAAAAAGTTATCAGTTTCAATGACGCCCAGTGCTACCCCGAAAGTGACACGAGCAGCAGTCGAAAAAGCAAAGCAGGTTGGCTTATCACGGTGGGCTTTTAGCCTGGACGGTTCATGCGCGGACATTCACGATCATTTTCGAGGGACTGTGGGTTCTTATAATACGACCATGCGGGGAATTGGCTATTTGAAGGAATTGAACATTCCTATCCAAGTGAACACAACCGTGTCCCGATACAATCTTCACGATCTGGAGCGAATTGCAGAGAAGGTAAAGGAAATGCAGGCGGTGTTATGGAGCTTGTTTTTTCTCGTTCCAACCGGGCGTGGTATGGAAAAAGATATGATTACTCCTGATGAGCATGAGGCTGTAATGAAGTGGTTGTATCAGATACAGCAACAGATGCCCTACGGTGTAAAGGCTACCGAAGCACCTCACTATCGAAGGGTTGTCCTACAGGAAAAGCACAAAGCAGGACAGCATAGTGCAACGTTCGAACAAAAAAGGGCAGATGTTCTGGGGCGTGCCCCTAAAGGTGTAAATGATGGAGATGGATTTGTTTTTATCAGTCATATCGGCGAAGTGTACCCGAGTGGTTTCCTGCCGCTAACATGCGGGAATGTACGAAAGGATAGTTTGGCCCATATTTATCGGAACTCTCCGATTATGAATAATCTTCGGGATAAATCTCTGCTTAAAGGAAAATGTGGAGTCTGCGAATTCAATACAGTCTGTGGAGGCTCCAGAGCAAGGGCTTTTGCCATCACAGGAGATTACTTAGAGAGTGATCCATATTGTGCATATATGCCTGGAGTGGGGAAGGAAACGTGCGCTTATGAATAAAAATGCTAAAAAAGTTGTGATCCTCGGTGGAGGAATAAGCGGTTTAAGTGCTGCCTTTTATGTGAAAAAGCTGGCGGAGGACAGGCAGCTTGAAGTGGAGATTACATTAGTGGAGAAAAGCGACCGCCTGGGAGGAAAGCTGCAAACGGTTCGCCAAAATCATTTTATGATCGAAAAAGGACCAGATGCTTTCCTGGCCAGAAAGACGGCTATATTGGATCTGACTATGGAGTTGGGACTGGAAGCTGATTTGGTGTCAACAAACCCGAAGGCCAAGTCGGCCTCCATTTTGCATAAAGGCAAGCTGCATACCATGCCGATGGGCTTTATTTTAGGTATTCCAACCAAGCTAACTCCCTTCATTCGGACAGGGTTAATTTCTCCATTGGGAAAAGCGCGCGCAGCCATGGATTTGATCATTCCAGCCAAGAAAGGCGATATGGATGAATCTCTGGGAGATTTTATCAAGCGGCGTCTAGGTAAAGAGGTGTTGGAGCAGATTACAGAGCCTTTGTTATCTGGTATTTACGCTGGCGATACGTATTCTCTTAGCCTCAAGTCAACCTTCCCTCAATTTAAGCAGATGGAACAAAAGCATGGAAGTCTGATTATAGGTATGGCTAAAGGGGCGGGGAGAAAGTCGGGTGCACCTAACAAATTGCCCGAAATTGCCAAGAAAAGCATGTTTCTTTCCTATCGACATGGATTATCGACCATCGTGGAGCGGTTAAAGGAAAAGCTCGACACTGTCCAATTTGTGATGGAGCAGCGTGTGGCTGAGATAAGAAAAGAGAACGGTTATCAGGTAGTCCTGGACCAAGGACAAATCATAGATGCAGATACAATAATCTGCGCTATTCCAGCCTTTGAGGCGGCTAAATTATTTTCCGATATCACAAGTGTGAGCTGGCTTAATAAGATCAATTACGTTTCGGTAGCGAATATTTCCTTGGCGTATAAAAATTCAGACCTTCATCTTTCCTATGAGGGTACAGGATTTTTAGTTCCTCGTAAGGAAGGAAAAATGATTACGGCCTGTACTTGGTCATCTATAAAGTGGAGCCATACCGCACCTGAAGGGTATACACTCTTGCGGACTTACATTGGCCATGCAGGTGCCCAGGAATGGGTTCAGATGACAGACGAGGAACTAGTGGAAGCAGCCCGCAAAGACCTGAAAGATCTAATGGGGATCGATGCTCAACCTGAAATGACCGAGGTCAGTCGGTGTAATCAATCCATGCCACAATATCCGATTGGGCACAAAGAGCAGATGGCGAAGGTGAGACATGATTTGTCACAGTATTTTCCGAATGTATTTCTTTGTGGCGCTGGTTATGGAGGCGTTGGCATTCCAGATTGTATCGCTCAAGGCAAAGAAGCAGCTGAACAGCTGGTCTCAGGTTTTTTATAATCAGGCTCTTTCCACGAGTGAAAAAGGGATCACCCTAATTGGTTCAGCCTTGAGAGAGACATAGAATGAGAGTTGAGTATAAAACTGAAGTAAGATGGGGGAATGAAAAATGAGCCAGTTAACGGAAGAAACATGGGTAGCGGACATTGTGGAAGAAATACCCAAAACAAGTGACTTGTTCCGTAAACTACGGATTGACTTCTGCTGTGGCGGGAAAATATCGCTCCGTGAAGCAGCTGCTAGCCGGGGGCTTCACGCTGGTGAACTGCTGGCGCGGGTGCATGAAGTGGAGGAAAATCAGGCACAGCACAAGCAAATGCAACCTTCCTCACTCGAACCCAAAGAACTGATCGCCTATATTCAGAATGAGTATCACACAAAGTTATGTGAAGAACTAGCGGCGCTCACACCGTATATTACCAAACTAACGCGGGTTCATGGCGAACGTTATTCGCACCTAAAGCGAGTGAATGAACTTTATACCTTGCTTAAACAGAAGTTAACGATACATATTCAATTCAAGGAAAGCCTCCTGTTTCCGTTGATTCAAGCGTTTTTTCAAGACTCGGCATTTGAGCGTGTGGACGCACTTCACTTTCATTTATCCGAGTTGCAAGAGGAGCATCAAGCGATTGTGGATATACTGCAGGAGCTGCGCTTGATTACCAATGGCTTTGAGCCGCTGCAGGAAGCTTGTGGTACGCATCGACTTGTATTGAAGCGTTTGGAGGATCTGGAAGCAGACATTTATAATCATATTCTTCTTGAGAATTGTACCTTAGTTGAACGTACCAGACAGGCACAACTCCATTCATAATGTAACCTCTCACTTAATGACAGGCTGAACGTAAGGAGCCAATAAAATGAAGAAATTTGTTAAACATAGTCAGGCACTCTTTTTTATTTTTGCCATTGTGTTATTACTTGCGGGGTGCGGTGCGGGGCAACAATCACCTTCAAGTGGTAGCAGCACGGCCCAGAATGAGGTCTCCGGCCAGGATTCATCGAACAAGGCTGAAACTGTTGATCTGACCATTTCCGCAGCCGCGAGCTTAACAGATGCACTCAAAGAAATTCAACCGTTGTACGAATCATCCCATAAAGGTATTAAATTGAATTTCAACTTTGGTGGTTCTGGTGCACTGGAAAAGCAGATTGAGCAAGGAGCTCCATCGGATTTGTTTTTGTCTGCTTCGAAGAAAAACATGAAGTCTCTCGTAGATCAGCAGTTAATCGAGAGCAATCAACAAAAAACATGGCTGACGAACGAGTTGGTAGTGGTGATCCCTGCAGATGGGACGATGAGCATCACGAGTGTAAAGGATTTAACGCAAAGCGAAGTGAAAAAGGTAGCAATCGGTATTCCTGAGAGTGTTCCTGCAGGCAAATATGCACAGGAAGCACTGACGAACGTAAAGCTTTGGGATGTGCTACAGGACAAGCTCGTTCAGGCAAAAGATGTTAGACAAGTGCTGCAATATGTGGAAACGGGTAACGCAGATGTCGGATTTGTGTATAAGACAGATGCGTTGACTTCGCAAAAGGCGAAAATTGCCTTTGAGGTGGACTCTAAAACTTATTCAACGGTTGAGTACCCTATCGGGATCATCAAAGCTTCCAAGCACATCCAAGAAGCCGAAAGCTTCTATGAATACCTTCAATCGCAAGAAGCTCTGAATATTATGGCTAAGTATGGATTTACCATACCGAAGTGAGCATGCAGGCTATAGATTGGAACGAATATTGGCCTCCGATCCGATTATCGTTACAGGTTGCACTGTTATCCAGCGTTTTGGTGATCCTATTAGGCTTGTTTGCGGCATGGTCCATGTCGCGGTTAGGATTATTCAAAGGGAAAACACTCGTTGAAACCGTGCTTATGCTGCCTTTGGTACTCCCACCAACGGTAGTTGGATTTTTACTGTTAATCTTACTCGGACGAAAAAGTTGGTTTGGACGTTTGGTGGAGCAATGGTTTGGCGAGCCTATTGTATTTTCATGGTGGGCTGGGGTTGTGGCCGCGGTGGTTGTGGCTTTTCCTCTAGTCTATCGAACACTGAGAATGGGATTCGCTTCAGTGGATCAGGACTTGGAAAACGCGGGACGCTCAATGGGGGCAAATGAATGGCAGGTCTTTCGATATATCACCTTTCCGTTGATTTTCTCTTCTTTTAAAGCGGCCTTTATACTCGGGTTTGCCCGTGGGCTGGGCGAATTCGGGGCTACGCTGATGATTGCCGGAAATATTCCGGGTAAAACACAAACGATCCCTACAGCCATCTATATTGCAGTAGATTCTGGTCATCTTCCTATGGCCTGGGTATGGACATGCTCTATTATACTGATTTCCTTTATGATGCTCCTGTTAACAGGCCAAAAGAAAAATTAATTTATTCATACAAGCTTCCCTCTGGTAGAGGGGGCTTTTTTTGTATCTTTCCATAGAACGAGGGATTTTCTATAGCGCTATAGGACATTCCCTAATGGGAACGGAGATGAATGAATTACATAATGAGAGTAAGCGAATGAATCTTCCCCGTGAGTTTGCGATGGGCTGATTCATTCTGAAAAGGAGCGTTGATCACCGATGAAAAAAAAATACAGTCTCAACTTCTTCAAGCCAATCGAGAGCTATTCTGGAAATTGGTCAATCCTTGAAGAAAAAAATAGAGAATGGGAAAACGTGTATCGCCAGCGTTGGTCTCATGACAAAGTGATTCGTACGACGCATGGTGTTAACTGTACTGGCTCCTGTAGCTGGAAGGTTTTTGTTAAGAATGGCATCATCACCTGGGAAAATCAGCAAATCGATTACCCCTCCTGCGGTCCAGACATGCCGGAATTTGAGCCGCGTGGATGCCCGCGTGGGGCTTCATTTTCTTGGTATGAATACAGCCCGTTACGTGTGAAATATCCATATATGCGCGGTAAGTTGTTGCGACTCTGGCAAGCTGCCCTCAAGGAGCATAGCAATCCGGTAGACGCATGGGCCAGCATTGTGGAAGATCCAGAGAAAGCCAAACTCTACAAATCGGCTCGCGGCAAAGGCGGCCATGTTCGTGTGGCTTGGGATGATGTTCTGCACCTGATTTCGGCTCAATTAATTTACACAATCCGTAAGTACGGTCCTGACCGGATTGCAGGCTTCACCCCCATTCCGGCGATGTCAATGATTAGCTACGCCTCGGGAGCTCGGTTCATTTCTCTGCTTGGTGGGGAGATGTTGAGCTTTTACGATTGGTATGCCGATCTTCCGCCTGCTTCTCCTCAAATTTGGGGTGAGCAAACGGACGTACCTGAATCCTCAGATTGGTACAACGCAGGTTATCTGATCATGTGGGGCTCGAACGTGCCGCTTACCCGGACGCCAGATGCCCATTTTATGACGGAAGTACGCTATAAAGGAACGAAGGTTGTATCCGTGGCTCCGGATTTGGCGGAAAATGTGAAGTTCGCTGATAACTGGCTTGCACCTAATCCAGGTACAGACGCCGCTGTGGCACAGGCGATGACGCATGTCATTCTGGATGAGTTCTATCAAGAACGCCAGGAACCTATGTTCATTAACTATGCCAAGCAATATACAGATATGCCATTCATGATTCTGCTTGATCCCCACGAAGGAGCCTGGAAAGGCGGACGTTTTCTGCGGGCCAGCGATCTGGGGGATGCTTCACAACATGCAGATTGGAAACCGGTCATATTCGATGAAGTAGCAGGCGAAATGATGGTTCCGAACGGTACAATGGGACAGCGCTGGGAGCAAGATAAGAAATGGAATCTGATCTTGGAGCGGGAAGACGGAACAAAGGTTGAACCTGCGCTCACGGTGGTAGGTCATGACGAGCAATGGGAAGAAATCATATTCCCTTATTTTGATAACGCAGGTAACGGAACGTTTAAACGTGTCATTCCGGCGAAAAAAGTACGTCTGGCTGATGGTTCAGAGCGTTTCGTAGCCACCGTATATGATTTGATGATGAGCCAGTATGGTGTCGCTCGCAATGATAGCCCTCATAATGCAAAGGACTATTACGATGCAGCTTGTCATTATACTCCTGCCTGGCAGGAAAAGATCACGGGAGTCAAGGCATCGGTTGTAGTGCAAGTTGCTCGCGAATTTGCTCAAAACGCAATCGACACCCAAGGACGTTCTATGATCATTATGGGGGCGGGTATCAATCACTGGTTCAACAGTGACACCATTTATCGCTCCATCTTGAACCTGGTCGTGCTGACTGCTTCTCAAGGTGTCAACGGCGGAGGCTGGGCGCATTATGTAGGTCAAGAGAAGTGCCGTCCTATTGAAGGCTGGTCAACGATTGCCTTTGCAAAAGACTGGCAGGGACCGGCTCGATTGCAAAATGCTACTTCATTTTTCTATTTTGCAACAGAACAGTGGCGCTATGAAGAAAGTGGCACCGACACATTGAAATCACCGACTGCGGGAGATGTCAGTTACCAGCATCCGGCGGACTACAATGTGCTTGCTGCCCGGTTGGGTTGGATGCCTTCTTACCCGCAGTTTAATAAAAACAGCCTGCTATTCGCTGAAGAAGCAGCGCAATTAGGCAAGAAGTCAAACGAGGAAATCATTAACCATACTGTGGAAGAGATTAAATCGCGTAAGACCCGTTTCGCTATTGAAGATCCAGGGGCAGCAGAGAACTTCCCGCGTTCACTCTTTATTTGGCGGTCCAACCTCATTTCCAGCTCGGCCAAGGGACAGGAATATTTCATGAAGCATTTGCTCGGAGCCTCCGACGCGCTGCTTGCCCGACCGAACGAAGATCAGAAGCCAGAGGAAATCGTTTGGCGGGAAGATGTAGAAGGAAAGCTTGATTTGATGGTCGCACTTGATTTCCGGATGACCACAACGCCATTGTACGCGGATGTCGTACTTCCGGCGGCAACCTGGTATGAGAAGACGGATTTGTCCTCAACAGACATGCACCCGTTCGTACATCCATTTAATCCGGCGGTAAATCCGCTTTGGGAATCCCGCTCAGACTGGGATATTTACCGTCAGCTGTCTGAAACCTTCTCGAACATGGCCAAAGTGCATCTGCCGGGAATATATAAAGACCTTGTAACTGCACCGCTTGGACATGATTCTATAGGCGAAATTTCGCAGCCGATGGGTCTTGTCAAGGATTGGACGAAGGGCGAGGTCGCTGCTGTACCGGGTAAAACTATGCCTAATTTCAGCATCGTAGAACGCGATTACACGAAAATCTACGATAAGTATGTCTCGCTCGGTCCCAATTTGGCTACAGGAAAAACGGGCGCGCACGGCGTTAGCTTCTCGGTAGCGGAGGAATATGAGGAATTGAAGAAGCTGAACGGGGTCTATTACGATGAGTCCATCAAAGATGGACTGCCGAAAATCCAGACAGCTCGCCAAGTGGCCGATACGATCCTCCATCTGTCGTCGGCAACCAATGGTCGTGTCTCCCAAAAAGCCTACGAAGAGGCGGAAAAGGATCACGGAGTGAAGCTGATGGACATCTCAGCCGACCGCGCTGCCGAGAAAATCACGTTCCAAAGCATTACAGCGCAGCCGCGTGAAGTTATACCGACACCGGTATTCAGTGGCTCCAACAAACAGGGACGTCGCTACTCGCCATTTACCACGAATATTGAGCGTCTCGTTCCGTTTCGGACTTTGACAGGCAGACAGCATTTCTATATCGATCATGAAATCTTCCAGCAGTTTGGGGAGTCGCTGCCTATCTATAAACCGACTTTGCCACCGATGGTATTCGGCACGCGTGATCGGGAAATCAAGGGTGGTCAGGATTCACTGGTGCTTCGTTATCTGACTCCACACGGGAAATGGAATATTCACTCCACCTACCAGGATAATCAGCATATGCTTACGCTATTCCGCGGAGGTCCTACGGTATGGATCAATAACGAAGATGCAGCGACTCATGCTATTGCCGACAATGACTGGCTGGAGGTGTACAACCGTAACGGTGTCGTAACCGCCCGGGCAGTTGTCAGCCACCGGATGCCAAGAGGAACGATGTTTATGTACCATGCTCAAGATAAGCACATTCAAGTGCCAGGCTCCGAAATCACGGATACACGCGGGGGCAGTCATAATGCGCCAACAAGAATTCATCTCAAACCGACCCAGATGGTTGGTGGATACGCTCAGCTTAGCTACGGATTCAACTATTACGGTCCGATCGGCAACCAGCGCGATGTGTACGTAGCGGTACGTAAAATGAAGGAGGTTAACTGGCTTGAAGATTAAAGCTCAAATTGCCATGGTCATGAACCTGGATAAATGTATTGGCTGCCATACGTGCAGCGTGACGTGTAAAACAACTTGGACAAACCGCAAAGGTGCGGAATATATGTGGTTCAACAACGTGGAAACCAAACCTGGTATTGGGTATCCAAAACGCTGGGAAGACCAGGAGCAGTATAAGGGCGGCTGGCAGCTTCGCAAAGGGAAGCTTGAACTGAAGTCAGGGAACAAGCTGTCCAAGATAGCGCTAGGTAAAATTTTCTACAACCCCGATATGCCTGAAATGAAAGATTATTATGAGCCGTGGACTTACAATTATGAACATTTGACCAACGCTAAAGAGCAGAAGCATTCTCCGGTAGCACGTGCACAATCTGCTGTAACAGGCGAAAAAATGGATCTGAATTGGGGACCAAACTGGGAAGACGATTTGGCAGGCACCCATGTGACAGGACCTCTTGATCCCAATATTCAGAAAATCGAAGAAGAGATTAAATTCAATTTCGAAAAGTCATTCATGTTGTATCTCCCTCGGCTTTGCGAGCACTGTCTGAATCCGAGCTGTGTCGCGTCCTGCCCTTCGGGTGCTATGTACAAACGGGACGAGGATGGCATCGTGCTCGTGGATCAGGAAGCATGTCGCGGCTGGCGATATTGCATGACGGGTTGTCCATACAAGAAAGTGTACTTCAACTGGCAGACGAACAAAGCAGAAAAATGTACCTTCTGCTTCCCGCGCGTGGAAGCCGGGTTGCCAACCGTCTGCTCCGAGACATGTACTGGACGAATTCGTTACCTTGGCGTTCTATTGTATGACGCGGATAAGGTGCAAGAGGCTGCTTCTAAAGAGGATGAGAAAGATCTGTATAAAGCACAGTGTGATTTATTCTTGGACCCAAGTGATCCGGCAGTGATTGCGCAGGCCAAAAAAGATGGGATCTCGCAAGACTGGATTGAGGCAGCGCAGAACTCACCGGTCTACAAGCTTGCGATTGAATATAAGCTGGCATTCCCGCTTCATCCGGAATACCGCACGTTGCCGATGGTCTGGTATGTACCACCACTTAGTCCGATCATGAATTACTTTGAAGGGAAAGACTCCATCGAGAATCCGGATATGATCTTTCCAGCTATCGAAGAAATGCGCACGCCTATTCAGTATCTTGCCAATATGTTGACGGCGGGCGACACCCAGACGGTGAAAGAATCGCTGCAGCGGATGGCTATGATGCGCTCCTATATGCGCGCCCAGTCCACAGGACAATCTTTCGATGAAAGCCGTCTGGAACGCACTGGCATGACAGCACGTCAGGCAGAGCAAATGTACCGGCTTCTGGCCATTGCCAAATACGAGGACCGTTTCGTCATTCCGACATCGCATAAAGAGGGTTATGCCAATCCATATCGCGCCCAAGGAGCTGCCGGTTACGGTGATACTTTAGGGACTATGGATAGTTGTGGAACTCAAGGAGCTGGCTGTAGCGGTTGTAGCCTGGGAAGCTCCACAGGAATGGAAGAGCCTTCGAAAACAGGCAAGCAAATGTATGAAGAAAACTTCTACGGGGGTATTTGGCGTGATTAATGTAGCGAAACTGTATGAATTCAAGCCTTCATTCGGGTTTTTCGCCCAACAACTCATGTACCCAGAAAAGCTGGATTTTCATCCGGCTTTTCTGGAAGCATCCTTTAATCCGGATCATCCTGCGTATACGCATGCTAATATGTACTGGTCTTTGATGCAAGAGTTTAGTATGGAAGAAATCCAGGAAATGTATACGGAAACTTTTGATTTTCAAAAAAATTGCGCACTATATATGACTTACTTCAAGTTCGAAGATGCAAAGGAAAGAGGACAAATGCTGGTCAAGTTAAAGGTCCTCTATGAAATGTATGGTCTTGAAATGCCAGATGGAGAGCTGCCTGATTATCTGCCGCTCATGTGTGAATTTCTATATGCCGCTGAATGGGTGCAGGATGCAAAGACGACAGAAAACTTCCGCATGCCCATCGCGATTTTGGAAGACGGCACCTATCATTTGCTTAAAGCGCTGGAAAAAATGGAAAGCCCGTATTTTCATCTGGTCAAGGGACTGCGCGAAACGCTTAAAGCTTGCGTAGAACAGGAGGCAGCCGCGTTATGATGATGGAGCAGTTTTTATGGGTCATTTTCCCTTATATGTGCGTGGTCATCTTTATCGTAGGTCATATCTTCCGCTATAGAACTGACCAGTTCAATTGGACGGCAAAATCGAGTGAATTTATTGAAAAGAAACAATTGATGATTGGAAGTCTCTTATTCCACTTGGGGATTATTCCTGTTATATTTGGTCATGTGTCTGGTCTGGGCATACCCAAAACCTGGATGCATGCGCTGGGTGTAAACGATCATCTATATCACATTGGAGCGGTCTATATTGGTGGAATATTTGGGGCTATGACGTTCCTGGGGATGTTGATACTTACCTCTCGACGTTTTACAATTCGTAATGTGCGCCGTTTAAGTACAGCTTCTGATTTGATTGTAAATGTATTGCTGTTGGCGCTTGTATGCATGGGGATGTTTGCAACTCTCGTAACGAATGCGGTACAGCCTGAATTCGATTATCGGGAGACGATCTCAATCTGGTTCCGCGGCCTGTTCATATTCCGTGTCGACCCGACACTGATGAGAGATGTACCGATTTCTTTCAAGCTTCATGTACTTATGGGTTTTGCGATTTTTGCGTTCTGGCCGTTTACCCGGCTTGTACATGTGTGGAGCGTTCCGTTGAATTATGTGCGCAGAAGTTATATCCTGTACAGAAGACATAAATCGAACTAGGAAAGCGGGCCCTGCCTTCTTTCCTAGTTTTATTAGGAGAGAGTGATGAATAATAAGATGGATTATCAAAGGGAGCTTGAGCGAATACGCGAACATTTCGGTTATGATTTTATGGCACTTGCTCTGGTTGAACCGGCCGAATATCAATACGTCATTAAATGGAAAAATGCCGCTGGCAATTTAAATGATCGATTTAAGCGGATTGTGCTGCAATCTGGAAAGGGCATAGCAGGAGTCGTGTTTAAAACCGGGAAGTCTGTCTTTATTCCATCTGTTCATCAATATGTTGGGGCAGAGAACCTATTTAACTATCCGATCGTTCAATCCGAAAAGCTCAAGAGTCTCGGGGCTGTGCCTCTGTGGAACGATGCTCGCGTCGCGGGCGTACTATTGGGTGGATTTCGAGAAGAACAACTGATGACCGAAGCCATGATGCGTGATTTGGAAGCCTTGGCACATGAGGGATTTGGAGAGTTGAACGGGAAGGAAGTGATTTGAATTGACATTGTCTATAGGGACAGACTCTTTGAGTGCGCTAATGGTAAAGATGTTTGAGAACAGCACAGAAGCTATCTTCTTTTTTGATAGGGAAGGGAAAACCCTAGCCATGAATCCGGCGGCTGAGGAGATTGTAGGCGATGACGTTCTCATTCAACTCTATGAAGGACAGGACAGAGCTTTATGCGGAACATGCAGGGGTTATACAAGCGACACAGAGCCTCGCACCTGCCTTGACTGTTACTTCAATGTGCCTGAATCCGACAAATTTGCTTCTTTTCAAGTCTATTTGGAAACCAAAAGCAATGGCATGGTTCCCTATGCCGCTTCTTTTCACACCGTTGATTCTACAAATGGAATCCGGGTGCTGATGCTGAGAGATTTGACCCCGCAATTTCAGACGCAGGAAAAATTATATCAAAACAAAATGATGAAGCATGTCATTGAAGCACAGGAAAATGAGCGAAAACGGCTTTCCAGGGAACTGCACGACAGTGTCGCCCAGGAATTGATGAGCGCGGTTGTTGAACTACGGGTGCTAAAATACATGACGAATGATGATCAGCTCATTAAAAACATGAAGCAGACGGAAGCATCCATGACACGCTTGCTGGATGATATCCGTAACCTGTCTGTGGAACTCCGGCCTGCCACCCTTGATGATTTTGGACTTGAAGCGGCATTCCGTTCCCACTTTAAGCGGGTCGAGCAAAGCTTTGGTCTAGTGGTTGAGTTCGCATCTGATCTTCCCCAAAAGCGGTATGGAAGCGAAAAAGAAACAGTCATTTACCGCGTCTGCCAGGAGGCTGTGCTCAATGCGTTGAAGTATGCCCAGGTCGACACCATTAAAGTTTCTTTGTCCGAGCATGAACATTCGCTTCGTTTAACTGTAGAGGATGATGGGATTGGCTTTGATAAAGGGGGCAAACCTATTGGAACGGGACTTGGTCTGTATGGTATGCAGGAGCGAGCAGAGCTGGTAGGTGGAAGTTTTGGCGTCCTTTCTAATGTTGGTCAAGGAACCAAAGTCTTTTTACAAATTCCGATTGGACATGAGGAGGAATAGAAACTTGATCAAAATTGTATTAGCGGATGACCATGCCATTGTACGAAGTGGATTTTCCATGATTCTCAACTTCCAATCGGATATGGAGGTTGTGGGAACGGCTGCGGACGGTATTGAAGCGTATACTATGGTAGCTAAACATAAGCCGGATATTCTCATTATGGACCTTAGTATGCCTCCAGGCGAAAGTGGATTGATCGCTACAGGCAAAATTAAAGAGGACCACCCCGATACTAAAATTCTGATTTTAACCATGCATGATGACGAAGAATATTTATTTCATATCTTGAAGAACGGTGCTTCAGGGTATGTTTTGAAAAATGCACCCGATGAGGAGCTACTGCTTGCCATACGAACCATTCATGGGGGTGGGACTTATATCCATCCTAAAATGGCTACTTCTCTTGTGCGTGAGTTCATCAAGAAAGATACAACCTCACAAACAGAGGATCCGTATGAGATCCTGTCCAAGCGTGAGTTGGAGATTCTCCCTCTGGTCGCAAAGGGATACGGTAACAAGGAAGTTGCCGAAAAGCTGTTCATCTCTGTCAAGACCGTGGAAGCGAACAAAGCTAAAATCATGGAGAAATTGAATTTAAAAAGCCGGCCTGAGCTGGTCCAGTATGCTTTAAAGAAAAAAATGCTGGATTTTTAGTTTATGAAGAAGATCATTTTTAGTCCAATAATTTATCTAGAATGAATCAAGCAGCTTCTTACGGGAAGCGGCTTTTTTTATTTTCAGGGACTCCCCTGACTGGGAAAGGGGAGTCCCCTATATTCGAAAGGAACGGCTAGCGGCTACAATAGGAACAGAAAAATACAAATCAATCATTCGACAGAAAAAAGTTGAAAAGGTGAGTTAAATGATTAGAAAAATGCAGTTGCCGCTACAAACATTGAACTTGATTCTTGGATTCATGGTGTGGGTCATCATTTCTTCCCTCATGCCGTTCATTACGGAGGATATCGTGATTCCACCCGGAAAACTGGCCATGGTTACGGCGATTCCGGTCGTGCTTGGATCGATTCTGCGCATTCCGCTTGGTTATTATGCCAATATTTTCGGGGCGAGAATCGTTTTCCTCGTTAGCTTTGTTTTGCTTTTGTTTCCGGTCTACTATATCAGTGAAGCTTCTACGATGACGGATTTAATTATCGGTGGCTTATTCCTTGGAATTGGGGGAGCGGTGTTCTCGGTTGGAGTGACTTCACTGCCCAAGTATTATCCGAAGGAAAGACATGGCTTTGTCAACGGGATGTATGGTGTGGGCAACTTGGGGACAGCGGTAACGACTTTCTCTGCTCCAATTGTAGCAACACAGGTAGGATGGGCACTTACAGTCAAGCTGTACCTTATTCTATTGCTTGTTTTTATCGTTTTGAACTTCTTCTTTGGGGACCGTCATGAAGCTAAAGTCAAAACCCCGATTATGGAGCAAATCAAAGGGGTTTACAAAAATGAAAAGCTTTGGTTTTTCTCGCTCTTTTATTTTATTACGTTTGGCTCATTTGTAGCTTTTACGGTGTATCTACCGAATTTTCTCGTATCAAACTTTGAACTGGATAAAGTGGATGCAGGGATGCGTACAGCAGGCTTTATCGCGATTGCCACATTCTTCCGCCCAATCGGTGGCTGGCTGGCGGATCGTTTTCAGCCCTTGTTCCTGCTGGTAGGTACGTTTGCTGTGTATACGGTTGCTGCGATTCTTCTGGCTTTTTCACCAGACATCACCTTGTATACCGTAGGGTGCTTGGCTATCGCTGTGAGTGCAGGAATCGGGAACGGTGTCATTTTCAAGCTAGTTCCATTTTATTTTAATAAACAGGCAGGTATAGTGAACGGAATTGTATCCATGATGGGTGGCCTGGGTGGCTTTTTCCCTCCGATCTTGTTATCGACGATTCATGCCGCTACTGGCCAATATTCCATTGGGTTCATGCTGCTCTCCCAAGTGGCACTGGCTAGCCTGATTCTCGTCATATGGCTATATTATCAAGCACGTTTCCCTGTAGCTGCCGAGCAGAACCACTTTGAGAAACAAAAGGAACTTCAGCAGTAAAGCATTAAGAGTGAATAAATTATAAAGGCACCTTTAACGTTTCTAGCGAGAGCCACAGGAATAAGCACAAAGTTAACGATCGCTCTTCAACGTTAGGGGGACATTGTGATGAAGGAACGTTATTCAAGACAGATTTTATTTAGACCCATCGGCAGTGAAGGACAACGTAATCTGTCTGAAGCTGTTGTAACCATTATCGGCTCCGGGGCACTAGGTTCCGCCATTGCTGAAACATTAGTAAGAGCGGGCGTCGGAGAGATTCACCTGGTTGACCGTGATTATGTGGAGACGTCGAATCTGCAACGCCAGCAGTTATTCACGGAGCAGGATGCTGTACAAATGCTCCCCAAGGTTATGGCTGCTGAAAAAAGACTGAAGGCGATACGAGAAGACGTACGCTTGTATACCTATCTCGACAGCCTGGATGCCGGGCTTGCTCAAGAGCTTGCTGGTAAAAGCACATTGCTGATGGATGCAACGGACAATTTTGAAACTCGGTTACTTATAAACGATGCTGCACTAAAGGCTGAAATTCCATGGATTTACGGCGCCTGTGTTGGAAGCACAGGCGTTGTTTTTCCATTCGTGCCGGGCAAGTCGGCATGTTTTCGCTGCCTTCTGCCCTCGCTGCCAGCGATCAATCAGACCTGTGATACGGCTGGAATCATATCGCCTGCTGTCCAAGTGACGGCCGCCCTCCAATGTGCAGAAGCCATGAAGTGGCTGAGCGGCAAACGTGATAAGATGCGCAGCAAGGTTCATCTATTCGATCTATGGGAAAATACGCAAATGGACATAGGGATTTCCCGCATCCGGAATCCAGATTGTCCAACCTGTGGAGAACAGCCTGAGTTTCCTGCACTGACAGCAACCCATCGCTCGGCATATGCGGCGCTGTGCGGGCGGGATGTGGTGCAGGTTCTTCCAGACCCTCATCGTCCGATCACGCTGGACGATGCAGAGAAGATGGGCAGGCTTATGGCGGAACATGTAAAAAGGACCCCTTATTTCGTTGAATTTTATGCCTTTAAGCATCGAATGATTTTATTTAAAAACGGAAGACTCCTCATTCACGGGATCGGAAGTGTTGCCAGAGGTCAAAAGCTATACCATCAGTTGTTTGGTTGAACAAGAGATATAGATCCGATAAATGTAAATAATGTATATAGTTTTTCTAGCAGAGTAGCTTGCCGGATGGCTGGAAGGTGGAAAAAATGAGTGTATTTGAAATCGTGACGGAGCCCATTCTCCCACAGGCCTATGCGGATTATGTCTTAAGACCGGAAGCAGGAGCAGTGACCCTATTTACAGGGCATGTAAGAGAGTGGACCCAAGGCGTACGGACGTTATACCTTGCATACGAAGCTTATGTACCTATGGCCGAGAAAAAGCTTGCAGAGATTGGCCGCGAAATTGAACAGAAATGGGAAGGGACAAGAGTAGCAATTGCACATCGGATTGGTGAACTTCAGATCGGTGATATTGCCGTTGTCATCGCCGTCTCCTCACCACACCGCTCGGATGCATATCAGGCGAATGAATACGCAATCGAACGGATCAAGGAAATCGTTCCAATCTGGAAACGAGAGATGTGGGAAGACGGCACGCAATGGGTCGGACAACAAAAGAAAAAACCGGAGGAAATCAGTCATGATTAAGCTGTACTATTTTGCAGGACTCCGTGAGGTGACGGGGAAATCTGAAGAAATGGCAGAATTGGCAGGACAAACTGTAGGAGAATTATGCAGTTGGATTACAGATAAATATCCGGATATGCCGATCAAGTCTACACGAATTGCAGTAAACGAAGAGTACGCGTTGCTTACAGATGTACTGCAGGATGGAGATATCGCAGCTTTTATTCCGCCTGTTAGCGGTGGCTAGTGAAAATGCTCGTCATGTGTCCATTTCTGCAACGTCAAATACAGCTAATGAAAAAAAGAAGGTGGTCACATGAGTTCACATTCACTGAAAGACCTATTGCGGCGTCCGATCCGCGATTTACGTATATCTGTTACGGATCGCTGCAATTTCCGCTGTTCCTACTGTATGCCAAAAGAAATTTTCGGCGACGATTTTGCCTTTCTTCCCAAAAGCGAATGCCTATCGTTTGAAGAGATCCATCGCCTTACGGAGCTCTTTGTAGGCCTTGGGGTCAAAAAAATCCGTCTCACAGGCGGTGAGCCATTAATGCGGCCGAATCTTCCCGACCTTGTCTCTCGAATTTTGTCTATCAACGGAGTGGAGGATATGGGGTTGACCACAAATGGCTTGCTACTAGGGCAACAGGCTCAGCGCCTCTATGACGCGGGGCTGCGACGACTGAATGTCAGTGTAGATGCTCTGAACCCCGAACTGTTCGGACGGATGAATGGGCGGGGCATTAAGCCTGCTTTTATTTTGAAGCAGATTGATTGTGCAAGAGAAATCGGATTTGAGATCAAAGTCAATATGGTGGTTCAAAAAGGTGTTAATGATTCTGAAATTTTGCCGATGGCCGCTTATTTTAAGGAGCAGGGAATAGCCCTTCGTTTTATTGAGTTTATGGATGTAGGTAACGATACCGGGTGGAGCTTCAAAAAGGTAGTAACAAAAGAAGGAATTATTGAGCGTCTTAAGAATGCGTACGAGCTGGAGCCGATAGATCAAAATTACTATGGAGAAGTGGCAAAACGTTACCGTTATAAAGACAGCGACGCGCAAGTTGGCTTTATTACTTCGGTTTCTGATTCATTTTGCTCATCCTGCACGCGTGCCCGTCTATCTTCTGATGGCAAGTTTTATACGTGTTTATTTGCTTCAGACGGATTTGATTTGCGCCAGATGCTTCGTAACGGGGCGAATAATGAGGAACTACTCGATGCGATTACTTCAGTATGGGAACAACGCTTAGATCGGTATTCCGATGAACGTACTGAAGAGACTGCAAACAACCGAAAAAAAATTAACATGTCCTATATTGGGGGCTGACATTTTATCATGGCAATGGGCCGTATTCAAGGTGCTGCTCCCAAAAAGAAAGCGCAAACATTTTTGTTGGCAAAACTTAAATTTGGTGTTATTATGATCTTGGGATTGTTACTGAAAAGGCAAAACCCGGGACATGGAACTGGATTTCCATGTGTTGGGTTTTGCCTTTTCTTTTTGTATACAGATTTGCAATAACGCAGAAAGGTGAGTGATGATGTAGGGCTTATCTCTCTTTGTGAATGCGCTTTCAATAAAATGGAGTTGTAGATCTTTACTGCACTTTACAGTTTGCAATGAAAGTTGATCGGCTATTACCGTCTTGTGACCTATCTGAAATATCGCCCAGCATCTAAAATCCTTTTTTAAATTATTACGGGATCAGGGGGCAGCCAGAATGATCATAACAAAGATATTTAATAATAACGCCATAATAGCCAAAGATTCAAAAAGGCATGAATTTGTTGTTATGGGTCGTGGAATTGCATTCAAAAAGAATGCAGGAGAACAAGTAGAAGAGCATTTAGTTGAAAAGGTGTTTGTGCTTAAACAAAAAGATGCTTCAGAAAAATTTAAATTATTGTTAGAGGATGTCCCTACAGAATATGTTTCGTTATGCTATGACATCATTGAATATGGAAAAAGCATATTGGAAGCACAATTGAGTGACTATGTATATGTTTCGCTTACAGATCACATGAACAATGCATTTAAAATGTTTGATGAAGGGTTTAAAAATGCGAACCCGCTCATCTGGGAAATTAAAAAATTTTATCCTAAAGAATTTGGAGTTGGCTTAAAAGCACTGGAGTTTATTGAAGACGAGACAGGTAAACGATTGTCTGAAGATGAAGCAGGGAATATAGCTCTTCATTTAATCAATGCTCAAGTAAACGGCTCCAACCATAAAGTAACTGATGTCGCTCAGCAAACTCAAAAAATACAGGATATCTTAAATATTATTAAGTACTCTTACAATATTACGCTAGACGAACACTCGACCAGCTATGAACGATTTATTACACATTTAAGGTTTTTCTTTCAGCGGTTAATTCAAAAAGAAAAATTAGCACTGGAAGATGATTTTCTATTAAGGCAAGTGAAAGCAAAGTACAAAAAAGCTTACAGCTGTATGCTAAAGATTGAGAAATACTTGGACACGGTATTATCAGATGAAGAAAAACTGTATATAACGATTCATATTCAGCGCGTAACTCAATGACCAATTGAATAACTCCTTGGATTGTTACTGGTAATGCAGGCGAAACCAACCTAGATCGAATTTGATCTATTTTGGTTTTGCCTTTTTTTATAAATACAAATAAAGGGGCAGTTACAATGAAGTATGAGACATTAGCACAAGACATCATCAGAAATGTCGGCGGCAAAGAAAATGTAAATAGTCTAACTCATTGTATTACACGCTTGCGCTTCAAGCTAAAAGATGAAAATAAGGCCAATACAGAGGTTCTGAAAAACATGGATGGTGTTGTCACTGTGGTAAAAAGCGGCGGGCAATACCAAGTGGTGATCGGTAATCATGTGCCCGAGGTTTATGCGGATGTTGCCACGATAGGCGGTTTCCAGGCAGGTGATTCAGAAGAAGCATCAGGTGAAAAAGTGAGTTTGTTCAATAGGTTTATTGATACCATTTCAGGTGTATTTACACCCACGCTGGGTGTCTTGAGTGCCACGGGTATGATTAAGGGCTTTACAGCATTGTTTGTAGCCTTGGGCTGGTTGACCGCAACATCAGGTACCTATCAAATTCTCAATGCTTTAGGAGATTGCTTGTTCTACTTCTTCCCTATTTTCCTGGGGTATACGTCGGCCAAAAAGTTCAATGCCAACATTTTTATAGGTATGGCGATCGGGGCGTCACTTGTTTATCCAACCTTTAGCACGATAACAGCCTCGGGTAAACCGCTATACACTCTATTTAGCGGCACTATATTTGAGTCACCAGTATACATCACCTTCTTAGGTATTCCGGTCATTCTGATGAGCTATGCATCAACTGTTCTTCCGATTATCATATCCACCTATGTAGGCTCAAAAATAGAAAATTTCTTTAAAAAGGTCATCCCTAGCGTAGTGAGAACATTCTTGGTACCGTTTTTCACCTTGTTAGTTATTGTTCCATTAGCACTGATTGTGATTGGACCGCTCTCGACTTGGGCAGGTCAACTGCTTGGCGCAGCAACGCTCTTTGTGTATAACTTAAGCCCAATTATAGAAGGTACCATCATGGGTGCTTTCTGGCAAGTATTTGTTATTTTTGGATTACACTGGGGTCTTGTTCCTATCGCTATGAACAACTTGGCGGTGCTCAAATTCGATCCGATCCTTGCTGCGACGCTGGGAGCTTCCTTTGCTCAAACAGGTGTTGTGCTGGCGATTTTGTTCAAAACCAAAAATGTAAAGCTGAGATCCCTTTCCATTCCAGCTGTCATCTCCGGGATCTTTGGTGTGACAGAACCAGCGATTTACGGGATTACACTACCACGTAAGAAACCATTCATTTTAAGCTGTATAGCGTCTGCGGTAGGTGGCGGTATTATAGGCATGATGGGAACGAAAGGCTATATTATTGGCGGCTTGGGCATTTTCGCGATTCCGAGCTATATCAGTCCATCAGGAATAGACAGCGGATTTTATGGGGCTGTTATCGGTATCCTGGTAAGTTTCGTATTAGGCTTCTTGCTTATGTTCTTTGGCGGATTCAGAGATGATGAGGTGAAAGAAACGAAAAAAGAAGCGAGTACAACAGGGGCAGCAAAAGGAGGGGAAGTATTAGTAAGGCAGGAGACGGTGATCAGTCCGTTAATGGGTGACGTAAAGCCTTTATCTGAGGTAACTGATGAAGCCTTTTCCACAGGTGCTTTGGGTAAAGGGATTGCCATTGAGCCTTCCGAAGGCAAGGTTGTTTCACCTGTAGATGGTGTATTAACATCCTTATTTTCGTCAGGTCATGCCATCGGAATTACCAGTGATCAGGGCGTGGAGATCCTCATCCATGTAGGCAAGGATACGGTCAAATTAAAAGGTAAACATTTTTATCCCAAAGTAAAACAAGGGGAAGCCGTCAAAAAAGGGCAATTGCTCATGGAGTTTGATATGGAGGCGATCAAAGAGGCAGGTTACGTTCTGACTACCCCTGTGATCGTTGCCAACACTGCTAGTTACTTGGATGTCATTGAAACGGAGAAAAAGACGATTGGTTATAAAGAGGATTTATTGACGGTCATGGTCTAAGCTACCAATATTTTAGGAGGAATGAACAATGAACAATAATATAACCAAGAAGTTTCCGCAAGGATTTTTATGGGGAGGGGCCACGGCTGCTAACCAATTTGAGGGTGGGTATAACGTTGATGGTAAGGGACTAAGCACTGCTGATGTCATAACAGCCGGGACGCATACTGTTTCCCGAAGAATTACGCCTGTGTTGGAAGAAGGCATGAACTATCCAAGTCACGAGGCGATTGATTTCTACCATCATTATAAAGAGGATATCCGATTATTTGCTGAAATGGGTTTCAAGGTCTTTAGAATGTCGATTGCTTGGTCCAGAATATTTCCTAACGGAGATGATACAGAGCCGAATGAGCAAGGCTTGCAGTTCTATGATCGTGTGTTCGCAGAATTGAAAAAGTACAACATTGAGCCTTTGGTTACAATCTCACATTATGAAGCACCGTTTCATTTAGCCCAAAAATATAATGGCTGGTCAGACCGCAGAGTCGTCGATTTTTATGTAAGATATTGTGAAGTGCTTTTTAACAGATACAAAGATGTCGTAAAATACTGGCTCACCTTTAATGAAATCAATATCTTAACCTTGTCTTTCGGAGCGTTCATGGCCGGAGCGATGATGCCAGAGGGAAATGGAGAGCTTACCTATGCTACAGTGAAGGATGAGCAGGTACTGTATCAAGCTTTGCATCATCAATTTGTAGCCAGCGCAAAGGCGGTAAAGCTGGGACATGAGATCAATAAGGATTTTAAAATTGGCTGTATGATTGCTTATATGTGTTCATATCCACTTACCTGTAACCCTGATGATGTTTTGCTGGCCCAACAAAAGGATAACTTGAGTAATTTCCTATGCTCAGATGTTCAAGTAAGAGGTGCTTATCCGGGATATGCTAAACGATATTTTAAAGAACATCATATCCAAATTACGATGCAGGACAATGATGAGGATGTCTTAAAAGAAGGTTGCGTAGATTTTTATACCTTCAGTTATTATTCATCTACTTGTGTCAGTGCAGACCCCAATCAGGAGAAGGTGGGTGGCAATTTATCCATGGGATTAAAGAATCCCTACTTAAAAGCAAGCGCCTGGGACTGGCAAATCGATCCACAGGGATTGAGATGGTCCCTCAATAACATTTATAACCGATATGAAATTCCGTTAATGGTTGTGGAGAATGGTCTGGGTGCCGTGGATACCGTGGAAGAAGATGGCTCCATTCAGGATGATTATCGAATTGATTATTTGAAGCAACACATTGAGCAAATGAAAGAAGCCATTGCTGATGGAGTAGATTTAATAGGTTATACGCCTTGGGGATGTATTGATCTGGTAAGTGCGGGAACCGGTGAAATGAAAAAACGCTATGGATTCATATACGTCGATAAGGATAATGAAGGTAAAGGGACACTTGCCAGATCCAGAAAGAAGAGCTTCTATTGGTATAAGAGCGTGATCGAAACCAATGGAGAACAGCTGGATTAATGCTTAGTGTGTGTCTTCAAAAAGTTGTACAGTCAGCGCGTGCCTATTCCATAGGTATGCGCTGTTTGGATTTAAAAGCGACTCCCCTTCAGGAAACTACGGTAAATGTATACAGATTAGGGGCTCAACCTAGCCAATAGTATGTTAATTCACTAAACACATGGGATGAAAATGTCGAAATAGAGGGTAGGATGGATAACAAAATATAAGGAAGTGGATACATATTATGAATCAAGTAGAAGCTGTTTTGACTGCCATGCCGTATATCAGAGAAGCTGCACGACAAGATGTTTTAATTTCCGTAATGGATAGAGAAAAATTTCTATTCTTTCAGTCGGGTAAAAGTTTAGTCTATGACTTCAAGGCAGGCGACCCTCTTCCTGATGTACACAAGAACTTCAAAATGCTAGTAGGCGGAGAAAAGACCAGAGTGCGTTATGATGCCGAAGTTTTTGGGTTTGCTGCTGATTCTTACTTTCATCCGATTAAGAATGAACAGAATGAGATCGAGGCAGTAATGTGCATCACCTATAGTACGGATAATCAAGATCAACTGAAGAAGTTGATGAGTCAAGCAGAGGATGTTACAAGCAAGCTAGTTGAAGGGATTCAGCATGTGGCGGCCCATTCGGAGGAGCTTAGTGCGACGGCCGAGGACATTTTAAGCAATACGAAAAAGGCGGTTGAGGATTCTGGTAATGTGACTGAGGTGGCAGGCTACATCAAGGAAATTTCAGAGCAGACAAACTTGCTTGGATTAAATGCAGCCATTGAAGCTGCTCGGGTGGGTGAGGCAGGAGCAGGGTTTGGAGTTGTCGCTGCAGAAATCCGCAAGATGTCTACGGGCACTAAGGAAGCAACTGGACGAATCGAGCAATCCTTGCAAGCTGTCAGACAATCCGTTTATAACATGGAACAAGAGATTACGCAGATTACGGTATCTTCCCAAGAGCAGGCCAAGCTTGTGTCGGAGTTTATGAATATTATCGATCAATTAAATGAAACTAACCAAGGCTTGAGAGGTTTAATAGAGAAAATCACGAATGATATTGATGCAAAATAAAGATTGAAAAAAAGTCTCGGTCTGTGAATTGTGCATTCCGTCATGGAAATGTAGATCACAGGGCGAGACTTTTTTTAAGTTTATAGATGAATAACTTGGAGTGGATACATGTATGAATTTGAATGGGTTGAATGAACAGAGTTACACAGAACTAGAGGATTATTGGGTGCGTGTATTTCTAAATGTAGTACAAGATCAGGATAAGGAGAACTGGGTGATTCCTTATTACAACACATCTTTTTCTAATGGTCAGAAATTCATGGATATGAACCCCATTTTTTCGGCTAAATCAAAATTAAGCCATAAATCCATCAGAATCATTCAAGAAACGGTTAATGAAGAGGATGACGTACACTATTGGTTAGATACGAATGGGAAAAACGAATTAGTTATTATTTGTTCCTTATCACAGCAACATGTGCGCAAGGTAAAAGAGATCATTAAACGCTGGATTTATGAATGAGATCCATTATCCATAATCAAATCTTTTCCGATATAATAGGGAAGAGAAGCCATAGAACAGATACTACCTCAGAGAGGTGATTTACAATGACCGTTGATATTCTCCTACGTAATAATGTAAAAGTGCTGGGCACAGGTAGCCAGACGATTGTGTTTGCTCACGGCTTTGGATGCGACCAGGATATGTGGCGTTATATCGTCCCTAGCTTTATCGACAACTACCAAATTGTCTTATTTGATTATGTTGGTTCTGGAGATTCCCAAATAAAATACTATGATTCCAAAAAATACAGTGACTTGCAAGGGTATGCCCAAGATGTGCTGGATATTATGGAAGCGTTAGACTTACGAAATACCATATTCGTCGGACACTCCGTTAGCAGCATGATCGGAATGCTCGCATCCATCCGCAGCCCTCAATATTTTGAACGCATTGTCATGCTCGGTCCTTCTCCACGCTATGTGAATGACCTGCCTTCTTATTATGGAGGCTTCGATAAGAGTGATATTGATGAATTACTGGATATGATGCAAATGAACTTTATTGGCTGGGCTAGTTACATGGCACCCATTGCTATGCAGAATCCCGAGCGAGGGGACTTAACCGAAGAATTGGAAAAGGCATTTTGTTCAAGAGATCCTCATATTGCACGGCAATTCGCAGAGGTTACATTTTTTTCAGACTGCCGTGTCGATCTTCAGCATGCTTCGGTTCCTACGCTTATTCTCCAGTGCTCAGACGATAGTATTGCTCCAATTGAGGTAGGGGACTATTTGCATACCCATCTTAGAAATAGCAGACTTCAGCAGATGAGAGCAAAGGGGCATTATCCTCATTTAAGCCAACCAGGAGAAACGAGCAATTTAATCAAAGAATATTTAGCCAGCGTGTAGCGTGTAATATCGTATGAAAGGCAGTCATGCAATGGATATTCAATTAGATAAAGCTCCCTGTGGATACTTTTCAATTTCGGACGCTGGGATCATTCAATCGGTAAATCAAACTTTATTGGACATGCTTCTGTATGAACGCGATCAATTGCTCGGGCGGCCGATTGAAACGACAATGTCTGTTACGAACAAGCTATTTTTTCATACTTATTTTTATCCCTATATCCAGTTGTACGGGCGTGTCGATGAGATGTACTTTTCGTTTCGCACAAGTGATCGACAGGATGTGCCTGTACTACTAAACGGGGTTCGCCAGGAACGAAACGGAGAAGCAGTGATTGACTGTGTAGTGCTTGTGATGCGTAAGCGTATTGAACACGAGAAAGATATACTACAGACCAAAACCAAGCTTCAGGAATTATATCAGGCTACGAATGAAGCCAACCAGAAGCTTGAACGATTGCACGAAGAATATGAAATCAAGCAGCAGGAATTAGTGAGGATCAATCTCCAGCTAGAAACGATGGCGTCAACCGATCCGTTAACCGGGCTTAAAAATAGAAGATATTTTCAAGATCAATTATTAGTCAGTCTAGCCTCTTTTCAAGAGACCGGAATACCTTTCTCGTTGCTGATCATTGATATTGATCGTTTCAAAAGCATTAATGATACTTATGGTCATCCGGTGGGCGACCTGGTGCTCACTCATCTGGCTGAGTTACTACAATCCATGTCACGGGAAATGGACATTGTCGCTCGGTATGGTGGTGAGGAGTTTGTCATTATTCTTCCGGGCAACAATCAACAGGAAGCCATTCGTACGGCAGAAAGATATCGTTCCATGACGGCCTCAAGGGATTGGGGAGAATACAGCATTACTGTGAGTATCGGTGTGGCAACGGTTACGCAAGCGGATACGGAACAATCGATAGTTCATCAAGCGGATTTGGCACTGTATGCTTCCAAGAGTGGCGGGAGAAACCGGGTCACGCATTCAGCAAGTCTCGTAAAGAAATAAATGAGGCTTCAATAACCGCATGAAGAGTTGGGGAGTGATAAACATGGGGGAAGCGTACAAGCTGGACTGTGATACCTGTGCTTATACTAAGAACATATTTGTAGGGTTTGGTTTTTCATATATGAGTTTGGAATCCATTGCTTCGTTTGTACAGGATACTGTCCTTAAACGACGTATTGGGGAATTCATAGGCAACCCTTCGACGAGATATGATGCTTATGACGCGTTATATGTATGTCCGGTCTGTCAGGCCATCCGCAATGAACTGTTTATTGAGATGATATCGGACTCATCACAGTATAAAATTTCTTATGCTTGTCCTAGATGCGCGAGTGTTATGGAGCAGGAACACATTGAAAACAATGTGCCTGTTCATTTGAGTTGCCCAGCATGTGAAAAGGGGAAATTGAAAGCAACGTTTTATATGGATTGGGATTAATAGATTCCCCGAATATCACTACAGCATACTCCAATAAGTCTGGTCAAACCATTCAAATTCAGCTAATATTAATGATAACGATTCTCATTTGAATCATCAAAATGAATGAAAACCTTTGAGGTGGATGCTTGTGAATTCAAATTCGTTATCATTAATATATCAGCATTATTTAGAAAAAACTCCATTTAGAAAACAAAACGAGCATACCTATATGATGTTACCAGAAGCGGGTAATGGACATATTTACCGAGTTACGACTTACAGCGGAATCGAGATTGTGTATTCGCATATTCAATATCACGAGCCTTATCCGACGAACTTTGCCTCCAGAGGACAAATGATTGAACTTCAATTTGCACTTTCGGGTCAACGTCATGTAAATATAGCTGGTCTGGACTACACGCTCCCGATAGGGCGGGGTGCTCTTATTTTTTTACAGGATTTCAAAGCATATTTCCATCCTCCCGTTAACGAACAATACCAATCCTTTGCGCTTGGCATTCCTGTCTCGTTGTTTAATTATGCAGCTTCACAGTTAGCAGCTCGTCGACAGGTAGCTATTGAATTTAATCAAATTCTGAAGGGTGCTGCGTTCCATCATCTTAGTTTTGAACTGGATCACAGAAGTATAGTGATGATTGAACATTTGATCAAAGACTTGAAAAGTGTGCATAGATCGCCTTTATTAATGGAAGCAGCGGCACTAGAGATTTTGAATAGGTTTATGATTCAATTATTTGATTTAACTCCCATGCCCGAAGGCCTATCTAAAGAAGATGTCAGAAAGTTGCATATGGCTCGGCAAATCCTTGAATCCAGCATGATTGATCCTCCTTCACTGATCGCATTATCAAAAAAGGTTGGATTAAATGATTTTAAATTAAAAAAAGGATTCAAAGCATGTTTTGGAACAACTGTATTTGAACATTTACGCCAAATTCGTCTTGAATATGCGATGAAGCTGCTTCGAAGCCAGGAAAGCAATGTAACAGAAGCTGCGATGGCTGTAGGATACAGTAATGTGAGTGCATTTTCAGAGCAATTTTTCCGGGAATACGGAGTGAAACCATCATCTTTGAAGAAATTATTTTAAAAATTCTGTTTTGACCATGTTAAAAAATATCAAGTAAATAAAAAGCTGGAATCCTGTATCGTAAGGATTCCAGCTTTTTTGGGTGCTTAATTCACGAAAGTTTCAATGCCATCTGTATTGATGGTTGAAGTATGGGTACGAGACGCTTCTTCAATATTTTTGAATGCCCAGTAATCTGTTGGTACATCCTTCCATGTAGCCTGAATGGTTCCTTCCAGGGGTCCTCGTTTTAAGATTGTGTTCAAAATTGTAACGGTTTCTACTCGTGTTATATATTTATTGGGTTGGAAGCTTCCATCATTATAGCCGGTAATCCATCCTGCATTAGCTAACGCTACAATGGAATCTCTTGCCCAATGTTTTTCGATATCGGTATAAGGAGAAGCTGTGGTTTGTGTTCCTTTAAGCTGCTTCCAGGATGCGAGTATTGCTGCCATTTCTGCACGGGTAATGGGTTGCTCTGGTCGAAATGTTCCATCTGCATACCCATTCATGAGGTGCTGTGTCGTAAGTGCTATAATCGAATCCTTTGCCCAATACGTGCTAGGTACATCTTTGTATGTCGTTGAGCCTTCTTTTGTCTCCAACTTCATAATCCTAGCCATCATTGCAGCGGTTTCAGCCCGTGTAATCGACTGGTCCGGTCGGAAAGTACCATCCTGATAACCCGTTATATATTTTTCATGCGCAACCTCGGATTGCTCTACTGGCATGATTTCTGGAGTCGGTAAAACCGTTGAAGAAACCGATGGTGATGAAGGTGTGGTTGTTTCACTGGAAGAAGATGAATCACTGCTATCCGTGTTATCCTTCTTATCTTTTTTATTGCTACTGCTGCTGTCGTTATTGCTAGTATCACCAGTTCCGCCAGTGTTTTCAGTACCACCAGTGCTTGCATTTCCATTTACAACCTGTATATACGCTTCAGATGTACTCGGGGCAAATCGAGCATCCCCGCTGTATATAGCAGTGATCGCGTGGCTTCCCACACTTAAGTCTCTTGTAGTGTAGTACCCATTGGCATAGCCGTTCGAAATGCCCACCGGCTCCATCGTCAGCGTATCTAATACATTCGTGCCGTCCATAAGAATGACCGTTCCAGTTAAATCGCCCGACGTTTGTGGGTTTGAAGTTGTCCTCACGCTAAACCTTACTTCTTGACCTTGACTAGACGGATTCGTCGAACTCAATACTGTAGTTACTGTAGGTCTCAGTGAAGGTGTAGGCGCAGGTGCAGATGCATTTACGACCTGAATGTATGGCTCAGATGTACTGGGAATAAAACGAGCATCCCCACTATATATAGCCGTAATCGGGTGACTTCCCACACTTAAATTACTTGTGGTGTAAGTGGCAGTGGCATATCCATTCGCAATGCCATTTGGCCTCATCGTCAGCGTATCTAATATATCCGTACCATCCATAAGGACCACCGTGCCGGTTAAATCCTTCGTAATTTGTGGAGTTGAGATGGTTTTGATGCTAAACGTTACGGATTGGCCTTGTTTAGAAGGGTTTGTCCAACTCGTTACTGTGGTTTCAGTAGCATACACAGCATCCGTTACACTAGGTGCTGGTGGGGAGGTTGCATACACTGCACTCTCGGAAAAACTCCATGTCCAGGTTCCAAATAAAACGATAACAGCAAGATAAGATAAACAAAAAGACTTGATTTTACGCATAAATTTCCTCCATAAAATTCCGGTGTCACGATGAACTTACTAAGATCCTCCATGATGACTAACCTACTAATATAATTTTCTTTCTTACACTACTGATTTACTATACTAAATGCCTCTGAACCAATTCTGAACCAAATCGACAAAAATCGTGCCCAATTCACATCGCTAGAAGGGGATCACGATTTGCGAGCCTTTTCCGTAATTTCTCAGAGCAAATGCAAAAAGGGTCAACCAGAAAGAAATGGTTGACCTCATAATATGAATAACAGTTTAGCGTGATATTTTGGAAAGACTTATTCCGTTAGTATTTAAATTTGACCGTTAGATCCTGTAATTTCTGTGACATATCCGACAAGGTCGTTGCCAGGCTGGTGATCTGCTGCATCGAAGCTAGCTGTTCTTCTGCAGACGCTGCAATATTCTGCGAGTTGTCCGCCGCTTGGAGCGCCAGACTCGATACGTTTTCTCCACTTGCTGAAATTTCCTGGACACTTGCGGTTATTTGCTCCGTGATGCTTGCAAGCTCTTCCGTTTGCTGTGCGATATGATTGGTGGACGTCACAATTTTATTAAACTGCTGCTCCGTCTCATTGGCAATTTTAATGCCGGAGTCGACATCCTGTTTTACGCGTTCCATGGTCTGAAGCGAATGCTCCATATCTTTGCGCATATTCTGAATCAACTCAGAAATCTGCCCGGAAGACTGATTCGATTGTTCGGCCAGTTTTCTTACCTCTGAAGCAACTACGGAGAAACCGCGGCCTTCTTCGCCTGCACGGGCAGCCTCAATCGAAGCATTTAAGGCAAGCAAATTGGTCTGCTGTGCGATATCCGTAATGGCATGTAGCATCGTGTCGATCTGTTGAGTGCGTTCATCCAACATTCTCATAACCGCATCGGTTTCATTGACAGAATGGTTAATCAAGTCCATTTGCTTCACTGTATGTTGTACAGCAGTACCGCCAAGGCTCGCCATTTCCATCGCGTCTGCAGACGATTCAGCAATAGTCAAGGAGCTATCCGTGATCCGTTGCATACCTATTGAAATTTCCTCAAGCGAGCTGGTTGTCTTCTGAAGCATCAGTTGCTGCTCCTTCGCACCGGCCGCCGATTCCTGAATTGCTACGGTGATATGCTCGGTTGCCTGTCCAGTGTGCTCTGCTCCAAGGGTCAATTCTTTCGAGGAAGCAGCGACCTGCTTGGTGGACAGGTTTACCTCACCGATCAGAAATCGAATATTTTTAATCATATGATTGAAGTCCTGTGCAAGCTCACCGATCTCATCTTTTGAATTCATTTTGACTTCTTGGACTGTTAAATCACCGTCCGCAACTGAGTTAAGCCGCTTTGCAATCGTGATAATAGGTTTCGTAAAACGTCCCGAAACAAAGCTTACGATAACTGCTCCCAGAATAACCGCAACAGCCGTAATAATCAGGACAATATAAAGGACTTTGGTCGCTCCGCTGTTAAATTCGTTAAAATATGCTCCAGAACCGATGATCCACCCCCAATAAGGATCCTTTTCAACGTACGAGATTTTCGTCTCTACTTGATCTGTACCAGGTAAAGCCCATTTGTAAGTGACGAATCCCCCGCCGTTTGTACCGGCTTTTACAAACTCTTTTCCCACATGCACACCGTCTTCGGATACGGCATTTATTAAATCCTGGCCTTCATTTGAAGGGTTCATCACTGAAACGGCATCTTGGTTGACTGCCCACGGATAACCTGTTTTACCTACAGTATATTTAATCTTTACCGGTCTTTTGTTATTAGCATCTTTTACACCGAGCAGTTCGATGCGCAGTTTTTCCTGTGCTTCCTCCAATGTTAAATTACCGGCTTCGACTTGCCCATTGAGGAAACTAATCATACCAATTACCATTTGCACACTATTCTTAAGTGCCACTTTGCCTGATTCATTCATTTCATTCTTGGAAACAACATAAGAACTGCTTCCAATCACAAAAGTAGGTACAATTAAAATAATCAAGCACATTATGGTTAACTTCGCCCTTAACGATCTCACCTTCATGATTGATCCTATCTTTGTTTTCACTGTGATTTCCCCCTTAGAGATCGATATACAGACTCAACCCACAACTGCGTTTTGTTACTAAAGGTAAAAAGACTGTACATCATATATCGTAAAAACTCGTCAGGAAATTAAGCCCTTTCAGCCTGGCTGCTGTTTTATAGGCTAAATTAAATCCGTTTAACCGCAAATTTATCCGTCTATAGGCAGTAGCTTTTTGGTATGCTCCGTATACTTCTGCATAGAGAGAATCTATAACAGAGGAGTGTGCGAGGATGAATAGAATAAAAGGGAGCATCTTTTTCAGTGTTTTTGTGGCTATGCTAGGGCTCATGCTCATTGCTCCAATTATGCCGCCCCTTATTCGTGAATTAGGCTTAAGAGAAAGCCATTCCGGAATAATTATATCGCTTGGTTCTATAACGATGGCCTTAATGGCTCCAGTATGGGGAAATCTGAGTGATGCAAAGGGCCGCAAGCCTGTGATTTTGCTTGGGTTTATAGGGATGTGTGTAAGCTGTCTGTTGTTTACGCTTACTCTTTTTGCAGGATTAAAGGGTTGGCTCAGTGGGGGACTGCTGTTAGTCCTGCTGATTGTTACACGCGGCTTAATTGGCGGCTTTATCCCGGCGGTGTTGTCATCTTCCCAAGCTTATATGGGGGATGTAACGAAGGGTGAAGAGCGTGGAAGTGGTATGGCTATTATTAGTGCGGCGAATGGGCTTGGGCTGGTATTTGGCCCCGCGATTGCAGGTGCCTTTACTTTAATAGGACTGTTATGGCCCTTATACTTTGGAATTGTCATTGCCGCTGTTGCATTCGTGGTGTCTCTACTGGCGATTCCGGCCGCCCAGCCTGTTATTCAGCAAAAACCTGCTCGAATTAATCCCCTCCAGCCAGGTCTAAGAATGTATTTGTTTGCAGGCTTGGTTACGATGATTAGTATTGTGACTATTCAGGTTATAGGTGGTTTTTATTTTCAAGATCAGTTAGGTCTTACATCCGAAGAAACAGCAAGAGTTGTTTCCTTTGGACTTATGTTCTCCGGAGCAGCGATGCTGATCGTGCAGATCATCCAAATGAGATGGCTTAAATGGCAGCCTAAGCCGATGATTTTGCTCGGTTCTCTATTCCTGATTGCTGGAATGGCATTATTTCTGATTTCAGCCAGCTTGGTCCTTTACTATGCAGCGTTCTTTATGTTTGGCATAGGCACGGGCTTACTGATGCCCGGATTTATGGCAGGTGCTTCGCTTTCGGTCAGTCAAGAACAGCAAGGGGGAGCAGCAGGGCTGGTAGCTGCGATACAGGGAATTTCCGCGATCATTGCTCCTATTTTGACGACCACTTTATATCGAGTAGACAAATATATTCCCTTTATTCTTATAGCGGTTCTGGTTGCTTGTATGGCTATCGTTATGCTGGGGGTAAAAAAGGGAGACGGGAATAGTAAGCCTGTGCCTGACAAGGCATAATAAATAAAAGAGTGATTAGATGAATCCATAGGCTTCCGGAGTATACTCACCGGAAGCCTATATCTATTATAATAAGTTATAAGAAATTTCAGGAAAATCAGAAGGGAGTGAAGAGCTTATGGAAATCCGGCAAAAATGGGTGGCATTAAACAAAAAATACAGCTTGTACGCACTCAGGTCTTTAAGTCAGGTTTTTTGAAAACGTGTTGGAGGAATGTAGATGGGTTGGGAGTATGGAATTAAGGTCGCAAATGTTAAGGATATTAAAGCGCTAATGGAACGCTTAGCTGAAGCATTGCCTAGGATTGACGGATATCGGATGCAAAGGGATGAGGATGGCTTTGTCCTGCTTTAGAATAATTCTGATTGGCCTGAAGCGCTCCAGATTTCATTGGAAGAGGCAAGAAATATTGAAGATTTAGAAGATGATGAACCTTATATCTATTGTCTATTTCATATCGGCGGCGGAGATGCGATGAGGTTGAGGGAAGGAATGTGCAGGGTGCTGGAAGAAGAGAAATGCGCTGCGGATTGGTTCGAGTTATAGCCGAAGAAAGGAGTGGGTGAGATTGAGTAAGAAGGACAAAAAAGAGATTCAGACACTAATCTATCGCTATAGCGGTCCACGAGCCAATATTGGATATACTTTTGAACCGCTGCGTTATGGGGATACTGATGAACCGAAGCTGGAGGAGATGATATTCATCTACGCAGATGACTTTGATATCGTGCTGTCTGCGTTAAAGTCCAAATATCCACTTGTCGATCCTGATACAGGAGAAACGTATGAGGCCTTTGACCCCTGCTGGGATAATCCGATACAGGAGTCGGTATGGCATGAAATATTAACAGAATTGGATGCTTGGCCTGCCAAGGAGCCGGAATTGCGCCTATTTATCGATTCCTTTACAGCGTGGGTCAGAGCGCATCTGAAGCAAGCAGATGGTATTATCGTGACCGGAAATCTGTAGAGAAGGCCATGCACTGCAATCCGTATTTTTGCTGCCCCTCGCTTCGAGGGGCGACCGGACGGCGAGCCACTGAGTCGAGTGCCTGGTTCTTTGCAGTACACGCGACAGTCTCCTTGTTGCAACTGGATTATTAACGGTGCTTTTGGTTTCTGATTAATGTTTGCTCCAATTCGGTATCTGCCATAAATTTGCTGGCAGATACAGCAAGCTGATATTGATTGGTCCCCATATTGTTAGCGGCAGGTTGAAGAATCCCTTTTATTGTTTGCCATAATGAAGAGGCCTGCAGGCTTTCTGCCCCAAAATGCAAGATGATATGGATACAGGAGGTAATAATATTGCGACCAAGTCCGTACAGGAACCATTCTTTTTCCTTCGTAATAAGCGGAATAATGGTTACCATCGTTTCCCACGCTTCATCCAATCGACCTGTTTCAATGAACTTCTCTGCCAAGTTAGATGCAGTAGAACAGTAATTATGATGATTTCCTTCTGTTTTTTCCATTTCGGCCAGCTTTTTGAGGGCTTCAATTTCACCTTCTGGATGGTTGCGCCATCTCTCATGATAAACGAGTGCCTGTAAATTTCCTTTGTTCCAATCCGTCTGCTCTCTGATCCACAAATCGATAAATAATGATAGATACATATCTTCCCCGAGCTCACTTGCGATATTGATGCAATCCTCAAGATCAGCTGTATCTTTGCTGAACAAATATGTTTCCAAAATCAACTCAGGGTCAAACCCGGCATATGTATCGAAATTGGCCTTCTTGGCCTGCTGGAACAAAATTTGGTCCTGCTCACGCTCATACTTTTGCAGTAAAAAAATGGCGTAATACAGAGCATCGCCAATCCCCTGAAAACTGTTCGTTTCCCTGTCTATAATCTCATTCACGAGCAGCCTTCTCACAATCGGTTCGTAATGCGGGGCATCTCGATCCTCACGATTATACATAGCCAAAAGCACCTTCAAGCGATTGGTATAGTTGGCATCACTTTTTCCATATTCCTCATTGTGTTGCTCCAAATAGTCAACCTTCGAAAAATCGGCGTGATCACTTATTAGACTCTGCAGCATTTCATCATAGGGTGCCATCATCTGATCCAGCAGCCCTTTGTAGTTCGTTTTCAATACTGTGATTCTCCTTTCTTGATCGGCTTAATACTACAATCCATATGTATATAAAACAAGCGATTTCCTTTTGAGACGGGATCGCTTAGTATAGCAGCGCTGTATACACGTACATATTTTTCTAATAAACCCATTTTAAGATTCAATATAAGGGGTGGACATTCAACACCTGTAAATCAAGCATACAACATGCAGGGATACAACATTGCGCACAACTATTGGAAGCGTTTTAATTTGAGTATAGAAACACAAAAGAAGACCTCAGGGAGGACATACGAATGCTAAAAGTGAAAGCGCTTAGATGTGAACATGTAAACAATCCGATTGGACTGGGTTGTCTAAAGCCTCGATTGAGCTGGCAAATTGAATCTGACAACATATATGTTTTCCAAAAACGCTTCCAATTGCAGGTATCCATACATCCTACTTTTGAACCGCTGCTCTGGAATCATTTTTCCTATTCGGAGCAATCCATTTTGTTTCCCTATGAAGGCCCTCCACTGGAATCAGGACAACGATATTATTACCGGGTAAAAGTTTGGGCTCAGGGAGCGGGGGACACCGAACCGGAGGAATCGGAATGGAGTGAGTTTGGCTTTTGGGAAATGGGACTGCTCCATGAGCAGGACTGGAAGGCACAATGGATTACAGTGGAGGAACGTAGCCTCCATGAAAAGTTTCAGACGAGAGCCCCTTTTGCCGCTTCCAAGTGTTTTTCAGTTGAGGGAAAAGTGAAAAAAGCAGTCATTTATGCCACAAGCCTTGGTCTATATGAGCTGGAGCTAAATGGACAAAGAGTAGGCGATGCCTATTTTACCCCGGGATGGACAGATTATAACGATCGTGTCCAGGTGCAAGCCTATGATGTGACTTCTACCATTCGAGAACAACATAATCGCATCACAGCCACGGTAGGAGAAGGCTGGTACAGCGGCTATCTAGGCTGGCAAAAGCGCAAGGATACCTATGGGAACACGAATGCTTTGTTATTTCAAATGAAGATTAGCTATGAAGATGGCCGTTCAGAACTCATTTGCTCAGATTCTTCCTGGGAGGAAACGAGCTGTGCCATTTTGATGTCGGATATTTATAACGGCGAAATCTATGATGCCCGATTGGAGCAGCAGGCAGGCGAGCATCGCTCCTTGAATGAACGGAAAATGATGCAGGTCGTCCCGTTTCCGTTAAGTCATCTGGTTGCTCAGGAGAACGAGCCTGTCCGTGTAATGAACCGATTAAAGCCTGTTGAGCTGATTCAAACGCCTAAAGGCGAACTGGTTCTTAACTTGGGTCAAAATATGGTAGGCTGGCTGGAATTTAAAGTTGAAGCTCCTGAGGGTACGGTTCTGAATTTGATACATGGTGAAGTGCTGGATCAGCAAGGGAACTTTTACCGAGATAACATTCGGGATGCAGCGCAGCAGATTACGTACATTTGCAGCGGCAAAGGGACGGAGATATTTAGGCCGCATTTCACTTTTCAAGGCTTCCAATATGTGAAACTTGAGGGCTTTCCGGCTGGCGTAGACATTGAAGATTTTACGGGCGTTGTTTTGCATTCAGATATGGAGACAATTGGCTTGTTCGAGACATCCGATCCAAAGCTCAATCAACTCCAGCACAATATTGTATGGGGGCAAAAGGGGAACTTCCTGGATGTGCCGACCGATTGCCCGCAGCGTGATGAGCGATTAGGCTGGACCGGCGATGCACAGATTTTTGCCAGAACGGCCAGCTTCAATATGAATAGTGCTTCCTTCTTCCGAAAGTGGCTGAAAGATTTGGCTTACAACCAGTTGGAGAATGGGGCTGTGCCTTTTGTCGTGCCGGATGTCCTCAAAGGAACCTTTGCTGACAATATGGACAAAACGACGGCCGCATGGGGAGACGCGGCGGTCATATGTCCGTGGACGATCTATCAATGTTATGGGGATAAGCAAATTTTAGCCCAGCAGTATGACAGTATGAAAGCATGGGTCGATTATATCCGTGCACAGGGGACTGAGGAGCATCTGTGGGATAGTGGTTTGCAACTGGGAGACTGGTTGGCGCTGGACAGCGAGGAAGGAAGCTATTTTGGAGCGACCGATGGAACGCTGGTAGCGACTGCATACTTTGCGTATTCGACTCATATTTTGGCGCAGACGGCCAAACTGCTGAATCGCTATACCGATTACAACACCTATCAAAGCCTGCATGAAGGGATTAAAGCCGCTTTTGCGAACCGTTATTTTGATGACGCTGGCAAGCTGACTTCGAATACCCAAACTGCACAGGTTGTGGCTTTGCACTTCGGATTGGTACCAGAAAGCTATAAAAAGCAAGTGATCCAGGAGCTCGTACGGCTGATAGAAAAAAATGATATGCATCTGGATACCGGCTTTGTGGGCACGCCCTATCTATGCCTAGTTTTATCCGACAATGGCTATACAGATGTAGCTTATAAAATTTTATTCCAGAATGATTATCCTTCCTGGCTCTATCAGGTTGAACGTGGAGCCACGACCATGTGGGAGCATTGGGACAGCATCAAAGTGGACGGCTCCTTCTGGAGCACTGATATGAATTCGTTCAATCACTATTCGTACGGTTCAGTTGGAGGCTTTATGTACCAAAATATTGCCGGAATCGATGTGCTTGAAGCGGGCTACAAAAAGTCACGGTTAGCACCCAAACCGCCTATTAATCTTACTTCGGCCCATGGCAAGCTGGAGACACCATATGGTGCGCTTGCTGTCCATTGGGAAATCGTGAATGAGGAAATGCAGATGACGGTTCACGTACCACATAATACGACAGCTGAGATTACGCTTCCAGGCGTTATGGAGCTGGATGCGCTACAACAGACCATTACCACACAATACCCGTCCATTCAGTATCCGCCTGGTAATGTGCCACGAGAGCTGGCCGGAAAATTAGGTTCTACCGGAGAACAGGCGACTTTCCAAAAGAGTGGAGACCATGAATTGACGTTTACCGCCGGGTCTGGACAGTATACGTTCCAATACAAATACAACCAGAGACTAAATAACATAGACTAGAGGTGAGAAGCTTGATGAATATTAAAAACAAAATATGGTTTAAAACGGCGTTGCTGTCCATTTCCTTAGTCCTGACATCAGCGAGTGCTATTTCGGCTGTCATCCCGATGATGCTGAACCAATTACCGGGAGTCTCCAGTTCGCTGATTGAAAGCGTAGTTACGATCCCGTCCTTCTCGATGATGCTGTTTGTGCTGCTGAGTGGTCCGATCTCTTCTCGCCTGGGTAAAAAAAATACAGTCCTGCTAGGACTTTTGCTCGTGGTCATCGGCGGAATACTTCCTATGCTCACTACGAACATTACATGGATTCTCGCGTTGCGTTTGGTGCTAGGCGCAGGCCTGGGGATGTTCAATTCGCTGGCTGTCAGTTTAATTAGTGATTTTTTTGAAGGGGACGAACGTGCTCAATTGGTAGGCTTTCAAAGCGCTGTACAAGGGCTCGGAAGTAGCCTGGCTACCTTTGTGGCAGGACAGCTTGCCCTAATCGACTGGCCGTTTGCCTTTTTGTGCTATGCGATCACGATTCCGATCGCACTGTTATTCTTTTTTATCATCCCTGAACCAGAGCGCGAGGAGCCTACAGTGAGCTCCATAGGAACGGGTCACAGAGGTGGGGGAATATCTCTATCTGTACTTGGCTTAGGAGCTGCACTTTTTCTGTTTATGACCTTTATTATGATTGTGTATACCAAAACAGGCATTATGATTGCTGAGAAGAGTATGCCTAATGCAGGATTTTTAGGGACCGCTTTGACGCTGTTCTCCTTGTCGACTATGATTGCAGGCTTCTTGTTTGGTAGAATATATAAATGGTTCAGAAATTACGCTCCTTTTATCTCCAGTTTATTAACAGCAACAGGTTTTGTCTTGCTCTGGTTTGCTCAGAATGTGACGATGGTTACGGTTGCCATGCTGATTATTGGCTTTAGCTTTGCACTGTTTATTCCCTATATTTTTACCATACTAACTAAAATCGTACCTAAGGGCAGTGAGACGATATCTATTTCAATTGCAATGGTAGGCTCCAATTTGGGAGCGTTTGCTTCGCCTTATATCATCAAGTTAGTTGGGGTGTTGTTTGGGAATGAAACTGCCTCGTTTGCCTTTCTCGTTTCAGCAATTGTCTTTACGATTGCTGCGCTCCTCTGTCTGGGAATCGCTATTAGAGGAAAGGGAAGCAAAGCACAGACGGCAGTTCACAGTTAATGGGAGTCTGAAGGAGGAGTCTGTGTTTATGAACCTGCATGAGTTGGATCAGTTGCTGAGAAGTAAAACTGAAATTGAGCTTCTGCAACAACAAAGCAATCAGGTGATTAATGATCTCTCCAAAGAATCGGAGAATGAGCGATTTTTTGATATGAATCTGAATATGTATCGAATGCCCGCTTTATTCTTTTTCGGAGAACATGATATTTATATTAGCAAGCACAACAGGTTTGCTCCGATGCTAGAGCACATGCATGAATTTATTGAATTAAACTATGTTTACTCAGGTAAATGCAACCAAATTATAGCAGGCAAAGAGATTCAGCTTTGTGAAGGTCAAGTGTGTGTTCTGGATAAGGATGTGCCGCACAGCATCTCTCCTTTGGGAGAAAACGATATACTGATTAATATCCTGCTGCAAAGAGAAACGATCTCGTCCCTCTTTCTACAGCGGCTATCCAAGAAAAAAAGTTTGATCGGTGAATTTCTCGCCAATTCAGTCCTTCAGCATCAGCACCATAATCACTTTATTATTTTTGAGTCGCAGCATAATGAGAATCTTCAGTATATATTGCGTAGAATCTTAATTGAATATTTTTCCAGGCAAGAGGATTCCATGGAGTTGGTCAAGGCTTATTTGCCAATTGTATTTGGAGAATTGGTTCGTGTATTGGAAAGCGAGCATAATATTCATGTAAACCAGCAGGAAAATCATATTACCTCTATTCTGAATTACATGGAAGAGCATTATCAGCATTTAAGCCTTCAGCAATTATCTAACCATTTTAATTACAATAGTACGTATTTAAGTAACAAGTTAAAAAAAGTTACGGGTCTTACTTACACTGAGCTGATTGCCAACATTAAGCTTAATACCGCCTATTCTTTGGTTGTGAATACCAACCTGCCGTTCGAAATGATATTTAAGCAGGTGGGATATAACAGCATGAGTTTTTTCTATAAAAAATTTAAAACCGCGTATGGTGCCACCCCGCAAAATATCCGAAACAAACAAATGAGAAAATGAAGAATACACAAGGACGTCCAATTTGAATTGGGCGTCTATATGTTATAATATCGGCAAATTCATAAGCTAGTAAGTAAAGGGGGATATCCTTGGAAGCGGTACTAAGACGGAACTGGCCAGAGTGGAACGGAAGATTGCAGAGACGAACCGGGGGCTGGAATAATACGACGTATTTTGTTAAGAGCGGTGGGCGAAGTGGGGTGCTGCGCGTCTACGATACACACAGGGATCGGGACAAAATTGAATTTGAGCATGCGGTTTTGCAGGCGCTGAGCAAGCAATCTCTATCCTTCAGGGTTCCAATGCCAATTCGAACGATTACAGGAGAGACACTTGCACAGGTTGACAAGGATAGTGGCAAATATGTGTGTCTATTCGAATACATAGAAGGTATATCACCCTTGGAGCAGGACCCTAGCTTTGCCCATTCTTTTGGCGAGGCAGCTGGTGAATTGTCTGCCGTGCTTGCAACACTTAATCTTGATATGACCCCAGTCTATCGGCCGTATTATGCTTTGCAGCAATCCTATCCATTATGTAGCCCGGAAGTAATCCAAGGCTTTTGTTTAAACCCGCCGGAGCCTCTCAAGAATTTTCATGAAGAGCTGCGCCTGATAGGAAAAGTATATGAAGAGATTACAGATTCACTTCAAGCATTGGAAGAGTTGCCGCATCAGCTTGTACATGGAGATTTGAACGCTTCTAATTTATTAGTAAAAGATTCTGATCATAGCCAGGTGGCTGCACTGCTTGATTTTGAATTTTGCACGTTAGACGTTCGGGTGATGGAACCGGCGGTCATCTTATCAGGATTTTTGGGGCAACCGGAGGAGACAACGGCTGTTCGTGATTTTTGTCGGGGCTTCAGCCGCCAGATCCGTTTAAGCCAACCCGAGATCGACGCTTTGCCTGTGTTGATGCTGCTTAGAAAGGTAGACGTATTTCTTCATTTTGTGAGTCGCTTTCTGGAAGGAACAGATCAGCCACACGTATTGCAAGAACAGGTCCAACAGATTGCGGCCGACTTGCTCCAACTGTCTACCAGCAGTAGCTGGATTCAGGAGGAGTTGGCCCAAGCTGGAACAATGTATGAATAAACGAGCTACATGCCGTGTTATGTTATAATTTCTGGAATAACAGAAATGAAGTCTATTGAATTAAACTCGGAACAGGAGGAGCAGATGAATAGTTGGTTAACGAACGCGTTACGACCCTATTTTGGGCTGGAGACGCTGGAAGAACATTGGGACGTGGTAGAAATTAAAGAAGGATATTTTGTTTGTATGGATGGAGATGTTATTCGCAAGCGAATTTCTTCTAAAGAGGATGCTTATGGAGAAGCTGATGTAGAGATTTTTACCCGTGATCGGGCATTTGTTCTGCCTAAAACGGCTCGTGGCAAAGAGAAAAAACTGAATTTTACAAGTGTTTCGAGCATCTCAGCAGAAGGTGTGTCCTTTTCAGCAGGCATTCGAAGAGATCGTCCTATTAGTTATGTTACTGCTGTGAATAGCAAAACTGGCGTGAGATTGCCCATCACTGGATGTGAGCATTTACATAGTAAAGAAGAGATCATGGATTGGCTTCAACGTTACCCGTCACTTGTGCCTAACGATTATGATCGAAAGCTGGATCGATTAAAGCATATGAAAAACCAGCGTTATAAAACCATCCCGGGAGACATCTTTCGTGTGGAAATAGACCTTTTTACAGATGGGTATGTATTGGTCGTCGGTGATTTGCGCCAAATGCAAAAGGATCAGTTGTTTGCAAAGGAGAGCATATGGAACAGTGTCATGACGATGCCTTTATTCGTACGTCCGTATTTGTGTACAAGTCGTGACCGTTCAATAACTTTAGAATCCATCACAGCCGCCCCGTTATCGGATACAACCTGGATTGTTATGGATGATTCCTTTATGCGAGGGTCCTACGAGTGGGTAGGGCATAAAGCATTGGTAGAAGAGGATATTGTGTTTCCGATGGGTTACGGCATTAGCACGGATAGCAGTAAAGAAAGAATATATAGGCTGTCCTGGGGAACGGGCACAATTTCCAAACCGGAAGGGGAGACAGTGTTCAAGTCTTCGCGGGAATTTTTAAATAACGGTGTGTATTCAGGTATTATTACGGACTGTTTTGGTCCTTGGGAAGAGCGGGAGTGGCACAAAACGCTGGATAATCCGTTGTATCGGGAGGAGCGTCGAAAAGCACTGGCCGAATTCGGATTCCCGGAAGACATTTCGTACGATGAGTTCAACCGCCAAACGGGAGGCCTGACGCGTTCGGAATATCTCGCATACTTGACAAGAGTCTACAGCGGAAAAAGAAAGAAGAAATGACACGGTTATACATCCTTTTAGGAGGGGCCAATGAAATATCTTAAAGATTGTCCGGAACCAGGCATGGGAACCTGGTATTTTGAAATAGACTCAGATGGCGTAGCCTATCGGCAAATTGTGATCCAGGATGACGGTACTTTTATTGCTTCTAATCGCAAGCACGAGCAATATCATTTCTTGTTAGCAGAGAAAGCGATTGATGATACAGAGCCCTATTATACGAAAATTAGAAAAAAAGAGTTTGAAGAAATCTGGTCTAGCAATCTTCACACCTTTAACAAGGAATGGCATCAAGTCAAAACCGTACTGCCGGTTGGGACTAAGGTAAGCGGATATATTGAAGCCTTTTTTCCACACGGAATACTTATTCATATTTTCCAGCACAATGCAGTCGGATTGGCAGACACCCATTCATATGCGGAAAAGACCCCATCTGAGTGGATGTATCCGAGGCATGAGATCACGGCGATTGTCCAAGGCTACGACGAGCTGAATCAGTGGGTGATTTTAGAGCAAACGCAGGTTTTCGAAAATCAGTTCAAAGGTTGAAAGATAGATATCGGAATACAGGAAGGAGAATGGATATGCATACGTTAACGGTTGATGAGCTGGTGGATCAGGATAACCATGCATGGGAAGAGGTCAGAAACATTCTGCAAGAAGGGAATAATCCATTTCGCATTGTACCGGCAGAATCGGAATCTGCTAGGGGAGATTCGCTCTACCGTTTGCAAGTGAGCACAAAATCGTACTTGGGAACGGTTGCCTATGAAACAGGAGGGATCATATTTGACCACGGATGGATCACCTTACTGGGTGCAGGTGGGCCTGAAATTTACGGTAGTTTGGCTTCGTGGAACGGGCTGCAAGAGCCAGTGAGCGTCCCTGCACTTGGGGGAATGCTGATTGTGGCCTATGATGCAGCAGGTGGCTTCTTTGGATTGGATACAGGGAAGTTTGGACGTAGCGGCCACATCTACTATTTTGCACCGGATGCATTGGAGTGGGAATCCACTGAGCTGGCTTATTCCGGTTTCTTGAGCTGGTTGGCTGAGGGAGATTTGGGCTTGTTCTACCAGACATTCCGTTGGAATGGTTGGCAGTCGGATATGGAGCAACTTCAGCCAGGAGAGGTATTTGCTTATTATCCGCCGCTATGGACTCAGGAAGGTGGCGGAGAGACCAGCCACAAATCACCTATAGCAATAACAGAAGCGTGGCAGGCGGTGACGGATCGGGAATAGCCGCGAGTGGGGAGGGGGACATAAGATCATGAATCATTCCATTCAATCCAAACTGGTGCAGCTGAATGAAATACTTTCTCAAAATAACATTGATCATTACTACATTTATGATTATACAAGTCGCCCCAAGCTGGTACTAGCAGGGAGCTTTGACTTTAGCTATTATCACAACATAGAGATCACTTTTTACGAGGTCTCATTTCTTTCCTGTCCGGGCGGTGTATTTTCAATTGAGTGCTTTAGACTGGCTAATGACAAGGAATTGGAAATGTTAAAAACCGTCTCTTACGGATTTCATGAGGGGCCTGTGATTTGTATGGAGGATAAAACGTTCGGCACTCGATTTTTCATTGCTGCTGAAAGCTTGGATTACGAGCTCAAGACCGTTTTTTACTATAAACGAGAGAACCTTCAACCTCATGAAAGTGTGGCTGAATGGGTTGAAAAAGATGGAGAAGGTTGAAAAAGGTAGCAACAACAACTTTTAGAGACGTCAAGGCAGGGAGGTTGGTTATTATGTGGAGTATTCATTTTGAGCAACAGTTTGTAAAATGCCCGGAAGCAACTGGTGAACAAATCGGGGATTTTTTGAGCACATGGAACATCAAGCTATCGGAGCAGGAAATTCACGAAATCCAACAAAGACAAGTGAATCCTTTCCCGAAATCGTCTCCATTTTATGATCAATATAAACCGCTAGATCCTGTGGGCTGGCATCTGCCCCAAGAACAATTTCCTGATAGTTACATAGAATTGCTGAAATACTCTAATGGAGGGGAATTTCAAAATGGAGAACGTTATTTTCAATTTTTCAATACCGAGGATTTGAGAGAAATGAACCTCGCCTACGAGCTGCCAGAGTATATGCCGGGTGCCGTGTCGTTTGCGATGGATGGGTGCGGAAACCACTATATGTTTGATATGAGAGAGGAAAAAACAAATAACGAATATCCCATTCTTTTTGCTCATTCCGGCAGTCTGGGGTATGACGAATGTGAACAGGTTGCTCATTCTTTTATAGAGCTATGCACGGAAAAATGGGCTTTATATTGATACCTTGACTAAACATACGCTTTATTATCCATAGTTCATCCAGTAGAAAATGTAAAACCCGCAAGCTGGACCCTTTTTGCCAGGTCTATTTTGCGGGTTTTTAACGCTACTTATTTTCATTCATCATTTCTATTAAAACTTGATAGACGATCGGTAAAGTGGTAAAGCCGTCACTTTGTAAAAAATGCCCTCCATGATCTAATTCGTAAAAATCAGCCTGAACATCTTCCGCTAGTTTCTTACTAAGTGCAAAGGGGACAATTGCGTCGTCCTTTGAAGCTATAACTGCACGCGCTTTTAGCGAATCCGTGATCTGCTGATGATCTAAATGGTCATTTGTAAATTCATCTAATGAAGGCAGGCTTGGCACTGGGTCAGTAAAACCGGAAACGAAAACGGCGCCACCTAGTGGTTCCGGGATGTTGACTTGCTGCAGGTATCTTAATATGGATACACAACCCAAGCTATGACCAATAAAATAGGTGTCTTTATGTAGGGCTTTAATATTTTGTAATAGGTGCTCAATCCACTCATTAAGTTTGGGGGCTTGCGAGTTGGGCATATCTAGTATATTTACCGAAACCCCGTCTTCCTGTAATTTATCTTGTAACCAAGGAAACCAATGATCTGTTGGCGAAGCTGTGTAGCCGTGGATTATATATACTTGTTTTTGATTTTGTAGGTTTGTCACAGTGTTTTTTCTCCCATTATTCAGTGTTTAGTTCATGCTGATGATAGGTGTCCCTCTTCGTCTGAGAACCCTTCCAGTTTAGCAAAATCTCTATGCCTATAGTATCAGAAATTGTTGATTTATATAGATAATTTTTTTAATGAGTTTTGGCGAGTTTTTGATCTTGCCTATCCCTATTTAATCACGACTACCGTCAGGAACTCATATCCTGCAACTCTTCCTGTTCAGCCATTTGCATCAGCTTATAAATCTGCCGTGCTGTGTTCACATTCCGCACCGTCATTTGCTGATACAGCTTGGTGCCGACTAATTTTGTTAACCCGCTTTTTGTGACTTGTTCCTTGCTGACAGAAAACAGAACGGCCCCGGTCGTATAGATGACATGCCCAATTCCCGGTTTCAAGGGAAGCTTGTCCAGAACGGAAACATCGTTAATCTCATCCCACAGAAACATTACATCACTTTTCATCTGTGTATCATTAGCCCATTCATTCGGCAGGGCCTCCATAATGCTCTGAATCTCCTTCATATTACGGACGATGACGCGGATAGGTAAGCTAAAATCCTCCAGAATCGCCTGTTCCAGTATGAGCGATAGCTCCTGGTTGGGCCGCTCCTGACTGGAAAAAATAATGTTTCCAGAATTAATGTAAGTCGTTACATGCCCCATACCTGCATGTTCAAACGTTTGCTTGAGCTTCTTCATCTCGATCTTGTTGTTGCCGCCAACATTGATGCCCCGCAGTAATGCGATATAGATCATAAAAAGCCCACCTCTCTTCAACCAATAGGATTTCTAACAAAGGGATAGGTAATTCAGCAAATACGTGGTTTGGTTTTCGCCCAACACATGATGCAGCAATGGTTTTACGTGCTCGATATATGCTGCTTTGGTTTCGTATGTATCTTCATCTATCAATTCTCCCTTAAAGGTACAGGCACCTTCAATCAGGATGGAAAGAGCAATAAAGAAGTTAGCTAAAGAGTCAGCAACTTGTTGCGCTGCCCCACCTTCAATTGCAGCATATACAGGCGAACCGGGTGCACTAGTATCGACAATGACTGGATCATCATTAAACGTGGCAATTACAACATGATGGGATGGCCATGAAGATGACTCATGAACAAGCTCTCCAGATGTAATGAAGCGATAGCCCAGCTGCTGGCGATATAAATGTTCTGGTGCGACAAAAAAGAGAACAGCAGCATCCCCGATTTCAACGGCTGCATTTTTTAATTTGTGTGTTCCCGCTGCCTTAGCATCGATCATTTCATAATGGCTATATAGGTACTCAAGCTCAGGGGATATAGGTATGCGGTTGTCCCAGCAATCTGTCAGGTTCTCCGTCCGGGGCTGGATGTCGTGGTCTTGGAACAGCCCGTAGGTTGCATTATACAGGTTTTGTTGTTGTACAAACCGGGTCAGAGCTTCGCTTAGCTGTTTCATAGGTGTTCATTCCTTTCTAATCGTAGGCTATGATCTTCATCATAACGTTTCATTCCTAGCATAAAGATATCATAATATAGAAAGGAAGAACATATGTTTCTGTATTTATGCCGCCTTGCCAGTCGATCCAGATTAATTTTACAATATAGGAGTTCGGATTAATGTGTGATGCCAGGTTCAACATGAAGTTTGGCTTGCTATGCAAGGAGGAGAGAAATGTCATTTTCTAAAATATACGATTACAAATTAAGAGCCTATTTTAATGAGCGTATTTCTGATGTTGATCATGAATATCTATTTTATTCCTATTCTGATCAAGAGCAAAATTTAAGAGTATTAACTCTGAATATAAACGAGCAGGATCATATTTCTTTAGTACGATGGCACGATCTGTTTGACAGGTCGCTATTTACAAAAATGGATCATCCCATTCTAAGCATAACGGATGCTGAACGTCTGATTCGATTGCTTTCGCTCATGTTTAACGTTTTTGATATACATAAAGATGCTGTTTATAGCCAAAAAAACTTATGTTGTTTCTATTATCAATATCAGGTTTCACACCTAGCAGAGAGAGGCAATGAATTCTCGCTTACTCAGGATAGGCTATTTTTTCTTCACCAGCTCTTATTTGAACTGGGTTTAGGGGATGACATTTATGATCGTTTAGCGATTGAAAATAATAAGCTGATGTATAGTATGGAAGACGCACAGCAGTATGATTTGCACATTCTAATTGATATGTTACATGAGCACATTAACAAAAATGAGATGGACATGGATATCCGGGTAGCGCTGGGAAAAATAAAAATTTTGCAAGGCCAGTTGATCAGCTTCATCCTGGGCAGTCATGATGTATATGATTTTCCATATGACGATTTCAACAAGCCGTTTGCAGAAGCAACCCTGTTTATACAAGCCTATAACTCCAATAAAAATAGGGTATTAGAGGTGCTGATCGACTGTATCAATGAGCATCAATCTCCAACAGAGCAGTTCATCTCCACTATGATCTTGATGAATTATTCCTATTTTGTTCTCAAAAGTAATCCTAGCGAAATTACATATTTTAAATGTTTTTGCAAGAAAAAACCGGGAGTTTTTATGAAAGTATTGTCTGCATTGCTTGAACTCAGATTTTTTGTCGATAAATCCAGCTTCACAAATACGGGCATAAATTATTATTTATCCAGATTAAAAGGGGTTAAATGATGCCATTTCATCACGTTTCTTTACCTGATTTACCACCGTCTATCGGACGTCTTACAGCCATTCATCCACTAAAGGGTGGCTCTCAGGAAAGCATATCCCTGCTAGCACTAAACACACAGGCAGAACTGTGGAGACTAGAGCTTCGCTCTGGCAGTGCCGAATTGTGTACACGTATTTGTATCCCTGATTTTAATCCCCTGCAACCTGTCCAAATGGTCACCAGTCCTGATGGCAAGTACGCAGCCATCTCCAATCGTTTTGGCCGGCATGCGGCAGTGTATGATTTAGTTCATGCTCAAGAAAAAATGCAATTATCACGGGACGAATACCACTACGATAAAAGTATGTTCCCCCTGGCATTTGTTCATCGAGATGGTGCATGTATTCTTGTTCATGGAACGGAATGGAACCGGCTGGATTTGACAGATGTAGAAACAGGGCTGCCTTTGACAGCAAGACCTACCCCGGTTTATAACAGCGAAAGCAAAGATGAGCATTATCTAGATTATTTTCATGGGAGGCTCCTAGCTTCTCCAGAGGGAAAGTGGATTGCGGATACGGGATGGGTATGGGCTCCATTAGGAGTAGTCCGAACTTGGTCATTATCCGATTGGCTGCTGAATCCATGGGAATCGGAGAATGGTCCGTCAGTTCGCTATCTTTGGCAAACCATAGATTGGGATGGGCCAGTGTGCTGGACAGGACCCGATACATTGGCGGTTTGGGGACAGATGGATGCCGATTTACTGGAGGAGGAAGATTGGGGAGAGGAAGGCGTGGAACCGGCGGTTGTCCTATTCGATATGACTAAGCCCGATTACCGACGTGTGCTTCCGGCGATCCCGCCTCTAAATTGTAAGCCTGAAGAAGACGGGATTTATCCATATCCCCAAGCGGATATGGCCGTTTCTGGCGACCGATTATTCTTATGGGGAAAAGGGGTCCCGCTTCAGGTATGGCGGCTTTCAAGCGGTGTGCGGGAACATGTAGATACGGAGCGATTTCCACTCATTTACCATCAAGAGGCAGGAATTTTCATTGAATTACATTCAGATAGCGGTTGTAAAGCCTTGAGCTACGAATAAAAGGCTCTTACCGCATTTTTGCTTCCTTCCCGGCGAGATGGAAAAATAAAATACACGTTAGTTATTACTTTTGAAAAGGGGCGTAGAATCATAATGGCACTGATCAAGGATCGTTTTTATGGATGTCTCGCTGGACTGGCTGTAGGGGATGCTCTGGGAACCACAGTGGAATTTAGCAGTCCAGGCACGTTTGAACCTGTAACGGATATCGTGGGCGGCGGTGTCTTTGGGTTAAAGCCGGGGCAGTGGACCGACGATACGTCTATGGCACTTTGTTTAGCCGAGAGTATGGTGCAAAAAGATAGCTTTGATCCAGCGGACCAAATGCGTCGCTACACCAATTGGTATCACCTGGGATATATGAGTAGCACGGGAACGTGCTTTGATATCGGTGGTGCGACGAGAGCAGCACTGCATCGCTTCGAGGCCTCTGGAGATCCGTATAGTGGGTCCGTTGACCCCATGACTGCCGGTAATGGCTCGATTATGAGACTCGCACCTGTTGCCATGGCCTATGCGAACCGCCCGGAAGAGGCCGTGATGTACGCCGAGCTGAGCTCGCGAACCACTCATGGAGCAGCCGAAAGTGTGGAGGCCTGTGCTGTGCTTGCTTCCATTCTTGTGGCAGGTCTGCGGGGAGCGGACAAAGAATCCATGTTATCGCCCGATGTCTGCTATAAGTGGCGGCAGGAACAGCCAGCTTATTCGGCAGCTATTGAAGAAATCATTCAGGGTTCTTACCAGCATAAGGAGCCGCCTGAAATCCAAGGAACCGGTTATGTCATTCGTTCCCTTGAGGCTGCGCTGTGGGCATTTTACCATTCGGCTTCATTTGAAGAGGGGGCACTGCTGGCCGTAAATTTAGGGGATGACGCCGATACGACCGGGGCGGTGTACGGACAAATTGCAGGAGCTTATTACGGGCTAAGTGGTATCCCGAATCACTGGCGCGAGAAGCTGGCGATGAAGGAGACGATCGATGAGCTAACGAAGGCTTTATGGCAGAAGGCCGACAAGGGCCAGACACTTTAAAAGGGACATCTATAAAGATCAAGCTGGGTTGCTTTTATTATGAAGCAGAACCCGGCTTTTTTTGTTAACTATATTTTTTCCCATGACTCATCTCTTGGGATTACTCCCCATATCGCCATACTTCCACCCTCCTCAACTGCATGTCGTTATGACAAAATGAAGTCCAGTACAAATCATACTTCACTTTACTGACTTTTAGAGGAGGAACTACATTGTCACACCAATATAAACAGCTTCATTCATTTGTCGATATTTCCAATTATATGAAAGGATTTGAGATCGTTTCGACCCAATTTGGCCCTGATAGATGCGTGTATATTTTGTTAATTGATAAAGTCCCAGAACGAGTGCGGGGGATGTTCCCGCCTGCCTCTCTTAAAGAGAGACGTACTTACAAGATACTTATTCTAGACGATCACATTGAAGAAGTGTATGTGGAGGGGCAGCAGTTTAACTATCATTATGTACAGCCTCTACATCATCATCTGCTGCTCGTCGGAGCACGTTGTCATTATTATGGACCCGGCCAATACGATTTAAATGGTAAAATCATTGACTATGAAGGCCGTACCGTGAATGAACTACTACTTGGAGACGGTATTCAGAGTGTTCAGGTTACAGGAGAAGGTACGATCTGGACCAGTTATTTTGATGAAGGTATATTCGGAAATTATGGTTGGAATGATCCTGTGGGGTCCTCCGGTCTAGTCGCCTGGAATAAAGAGGGACACAAAATATATGAAAACCAAGCGGCAGACATTCATGATTGCTATGCTTTGAACGTGGTTAGCGATCAGGAAATCTGGTTTTATTACTATTCAGACTTTTCATTAGGGTGCATTTCCGGTAGCGACCGTACGAATATTACGTTTATGAATCCGAGGATTTCCGGCTGTTCCGGGGTGGCTACAGATGGGGTTCACTTTTTGTTCGACGGCGGGTATGGAAAGAATGGACAATATGTCTTGAAAAAGAATGTGAAGCCAGGCAGCTTGAGCAAAGGACAACACATTCGCTTTTTAAATGACGAGCAAGAGTTCCTTCAGCCGCACGAACAGGATTTCAGAAAAGACCGCCTGCTGCTCCGTGAAGGTTCTCTGCTGTATCAGGTGGCTGTTGAAGAGTTAGCATAAAAACCCACGTCAGACGTGGGTTTTTCTTTAACATCAAAAATGCTTATTCATACGTTTTGACAAGATCATTCAGGGAGGTAATGGTGCTTCCTTCTCCAATAGCACCGAATTTCCACTCTCCTCCATAGCGGTATACTTCACCTACACGGATGCTACACATCCCTTTATAGTCCTCAGTCAAGTTGTATCGGAGAATCTCTTCATCTTGGGACGCATCTAATACTCGAATATAAGCATTGTTCACCATACTGAAATCCTTACGTCTACCAAAGCTAAAAAAACGGAATATATTCACAATAAATACGACTCTATGCACTTCAGGTGGTAGCTGTTGAAGGGATACGGTAATGACTTCATCATCACCGTCACCATGTCCTGTCAAGTTGTCACCACTATGTACGACGGCCCCACAAGGGCTATTTTTGTTTCCGAAATATACTAGATTTTTCGTCTGAGTCAGCTTGCCGTTCTCATCAAGAAGCAGTGCTGATGCATCAATATCCATGCTTCTACCCCTCATAGGGTCCCATCCAAGCCCTACTTTCAGCACGGATAAGTGTGGATTATTTTTGGTTAGGTCTACCTTCTGCCCTTTAACTAGACTAATACTCAACGTTATGCCTCCCTATCATTATTTTCGTTCTACTCTGAAATTGTAGCATATATATAGAAGGATATAATCTATTCGTAACTTCACAGACTTTATTCCGTATAAAGATAAAAACATGATCCAAATCGTTCCCTCAGGGAGAAATGCAACCATGTTTAACAAAATGAGAAGTTGAGGTAATGCATCATATGAATAAAAAATTTCAAGCCGATACAGGATATCAGCTGGCTGAACAGAAGGCGCTTCAGTATTTTGCATCACTCTATAATCAGGTCAAGGATAAAACTTATGTGACCTCTCTTATAGAAGATATCCATATATGGAAAAGGAATCATATCCATTCTTCTTCATGGTTATCCTTCTTTTCGCGGAATAAGAGAAAGCCGGATACCCGGGATTACTACAGATATATTCAATGGCTGAGTTACACAGGGAAACTGGATGATTATCTGAAGCGGAGTGTATCTTATATTTACATGAGGGATCTAGGCAAGGCTCTAGATTCTGCCGACACACAGACCCGGATTCAGCGCGTCATTGCTGACGTAAAAAGATATTTGCTTCAACCCACCCATGCTAACAGGAGAGATCAACCGGATTTTATGAATTTAGCGGGGGTGTATCGGTGGTCTCAAAAGGAAGGGATCGAAGCCACTGTAATCTGGCTAATCAACAAGCTTAACTCTGTAGCTTCTCATATTCCTGAGGAAATGGATGCAGAGCATGCCCAGCGCAAACTGATTAAAATCATCATTGGGGTTATTCTGCATGTGATGGAAGAAATGGACGAAGCCGTGTCACCTGTTGAACGTTCGTGCAGACTGGATAAAGCCATCAGGCTTGGGTATTCCTATGGGTTGACTTATCCTTTTATTGATGATCTGCTCGATTCTCAGCTGTTGACCGTTCAAGAGAAAGAACAATATTCCCATATGATACGTACCGCGCTTCTTACCGGATCTGTGCCAGAACTGGGCGACTGGTCCGGCGATCATATGAAGTTCATTCGCTATATCCATTCGGAGCTCTCGGATGCTTTTGAGTATATTAAGGCACATCAGCGGCCAGACACACAGCAAACCTTTTTCGAGCAGTCCTATGTTTTCTTTCATTCTCAAGATATCGACCGGGATAAGGATCTAACACGAGCTAATTACACCAATGAAGAGCTTTATATACCCGTTATTTTAAAATCTGCTTCTTCTCGCTTGATTGTCCGTTCCGTGATTAGTGCTCCTGAGGATGAAGGGTTTGAGCAACGAACATTCTATTATGGTATCTATAACCAGCTTGCTGATGATTTTGCAGATATGGCCGACGATATGAGGGACGGTGCGGTAACACCCTATACCTATTATTTAAAATATCATCATCAAAGATCGGATTTGATCAATCCCTTCGAACTATACTGGGCGGTCATTTCGAATTTGATCCATAACGTATATGACTCGGATGCTATGGCTCGCGAGGTGATACTGGACCGTGCAATAAATGGACTCAAACGTTATAAAGAACGGGTAGGGGCAGAAAAGTACAATGAAATAATGGAGATTTTTGCATCCGGAAATCCTGAATTCAACCGTCTCATCCAGAAGATGGTGGGCAAAGCGGAGGATGTAGATTTCTTGGATAAGCTGCTTCGGGACCAGATGATAACCCATTTGAAGAACGATTCGAGGGAAAAAGAAGACTTTATGAATACGGTCAAAACCGTCCGTGACCAGATTAACAACCAATTGAAAATTACCAAGCCTTCTGGGATCGAGGCCATGAAAGAACAGCTTATTGATGCTGCCAATTATAGTCTTGAGGGGGATGGGAAAAGGATACGCCCTATATTGACCTGGGTTATGGGTGTGAACGAATATGGATTAGACCCATCGGCAATCGTGCCTCTTCTAAGATCATTGGAATATATGCATACAGCCTCCCTGATTTTTGATGATTTGCCTTCCCAGGACAACGCCTCTACCCGTAGAGGGCGCCAGACATTACATCAGGTGCACAATAGCGCTACTGCGGAATTAACCGGTCTGTATCTGATCCAGAAGGCCATCGGGGAGCAATCGTCACTGAACCAGTTCAATGCTGAGACTGTGCTTGCCTTGATCCAATACTCGGCTCGTAAGGCAGAGGATATGTGTATGGGGCAGGCGATGGATCTGGATTCCAAAGGAAAGGCTTTGACCTTGGAACAGCTGAATATGATGTGCTTTTACAAAACAGGAGTGGCGTTCGAGGCTTGTCTCGTTATGCCAGCCATGCTCGCACAGGCCGAGGAATCAGAGATTGCTGCTTTGCAGAAATTTGCCTATCATATGGGGATTGCTTTTCAGATTAAAGATGATTTGCTTGATGTGGAAGGAGATACGCTGTTACTTGGAAAACCTGTGGGCCAGGATTCGGATAACAATAACTCGAATTTCGTGTCCATCCTTGGTTACGAAGGTGCCAGTAAAGAAATGTGGGAGCACTACTGCCTTGCCATGGAAGCATTAAAAGAGGTGCCACGCAATATCGCTTTTCTGAAGCATCTAATGAATTATATTGTGAACCGGGATCGTTAAAAAGAATTGTGCCCCATAGCTCTATAGGAGTGGTGGGGTGTTTGTTCGTTGAGACAGTAGAGTTGCTCATTTTCCCTTGCCCTCTTTGGTGATCATCTAATGTAATGCAGATACGTCTGGATAAACAAGCAAAGATGTGAATATCCGGTGACTTCAGTACCGTATTTTGTCCGTTACGGTGCGTTCTCCCTTATAATGATTTAAAACGGACAAGGAGATGAACTCCAGATGAAAAAAGGAATCTTGGTCGCTTCAGGGTTGGTTGTTGCGGCATTGGGCACGTACCTGATTGCAGGAAATATGCAGAAAGAAGGAGCGGACAAGCTCGGGACCACAGATATCAAGCAATTAGTACATGATATTAGCGCAGGCAAGGCAACAGCTCAGTCCGCTTCCATTAATTCCAGTCAGTTAATTGTTAATGGAGACAACACCCAACCCATAACTTATGATTTGCCTGACAACGAGTTTTTTGTTTCGATAGCGCCATATGTAGAAGAGACCCACCCTTGTGCTACTCATAGTCTAACCGGCTGCCAAGGCGAAATAAAAAATGGAAAGTTTAATGTGACCGTTCACGACTCCGAAGGGAATGTCATCATGGAGAATGCTGCCATGAAATCACAACCCAATGGTTTTATTGATCTATGGCTGCCGAGGGATAAAACATATCGTATTAGCGTGAATCATGAAGGTAAAACGGCTGAAACTGAATTCTCTACATATGAGAAAGACGATACATGTATTACAACGATGCAGCTAGGCTAACGATAGAGAATAATGGGGTTGAGCTTACAGATCGCTCGAACGCTTTAGGTCTGCAAACCCTCGCGTGTTCATAGCTTTTTTAGAAAAGAGCCTGCGTCTGACGGAGGCTCTTTATGCTGCCCTAATCTTTTGCTGGAGTTACTGAACAGGTTGGGAGGAAATCTATGAGGAATCAGATAGCAAAACTTTAAATTGTGTATACTAAAAACCTATTAAAACAGCTGCAAACTTCCGACATATTATCTAAGAGCTTTTCGCTCAATATTCCTCGGGGAGATGGCAGCATGTCACAAAATATGAAGAAGCGCGTATTCAGATCATCCAGCATCGCCAACACGTTGGCCATGGTCTTGTTAGTTATTATCGTTGTCGTCTTTGCAACCTTGGGGACGTTCATGTATGCTAGCACGCAAAGCATGCTTGTCAAGCAGCAAGAGGCCATGCTCCAGACCAAGATGCAGGCCACCGTCAGTCAATTTGATGCGTTATTTAAGGAAAAGGGCTCACTTGTCAAACAAATGGCAACAAATAATCTTTTTCGGCAGTATATAGAGACCACCGAATCAGCTGAAACGGTAAAAACTTCCCCACACGCTGCGGAAACCGAAGCGACTCTGGCAGCGATTGTAAAAGCAGAGCCATCATTTGCTGATGCTTGGATTGCGGGAATAGCTGGTAAAGGCTTCTTTCTACAAAATGATGGTGCTGTTTCCAAGCCGGATTTCGATATCAATACACGCCCATACTTCAAGCCAGCTGTTGAAGCAGACGGTTTATACTACTCAGAACCCTATAAGGACGTCAATACGGGGAATGTGGTCATGGGCATTTTCTATCCGATCAAGGATAGCGGTAACCAATTAATCGGATTTGCTGCTGTCGATATTGCTTTCAAAGACATCCCTGCTGTTATGCAAAGCTATTCGCTTGGAAGCACAGGCTATTCAATTCTTGCGTCCAAAACAGGTGATATTTTGTATCATCCTGATCAAAATAAAGTGCTGAAAGAAAAGATTAACGAAAGCACAGGTGATCTTGGCGAGATCGGTAAGAAAATGATTGCTGGTGAGTCTGGAGTACAGTTGATTAATGATAATGGCGAGCGTCGTTACATTGGGTATGCAACCAGTAAAGATACGGGGTGGTCCGTAGGTTTAACCATCTCTGAACAAGAGGCACTCTCAGAACTAAGAACCTTTACCTGGATTACGATTGGCGGTTTTGCTGCAGCTACCATCCTGCTGGTTATAATTTGTTATATAACGCTCCGCTATCTGTTGAGATCAATCCCGAAATTGCTTGCCAAAATCAAGCTGATTGAAAATGGGGATTTGACCGTTCAGTTTGATACGCATTCCAACAACGAAATCGGGCAAATTTCTCAAGGAATTTACAATATGGTTCAAAAAATTCAAGGCATGCTCCAAATGGTGGGCGGCTCAGCCCAAGTCTTGAATCAGTCCTCAAATGATTTGCAATCCATTTCTTCCAGAACCGCGATCACGATGAACGATACGGCGACAGCAATTAATGAAATTGCCAATGCGACGAACTACCAGTCCATCGAGACGGATAACATTTTACAAAAAACCGGAGCCTTATCCGGCCAAATTGACGAAATTGCTAATGATGCCAAAACCATCGAAACGATGGTGCAAATCTCTGCTGAGCAAAGCGGACAGGGGCTTGCGGTAGTAGATCAGTTATCCAGATGGGCGGAAGAAAATCACAATTCCACACAAGCGATGTCGGCCATCATTCAGGATATCGATCTGAGCCGTCATGAGATTTCGGGGATCGTGGATACGGTCAACCAAATTGCAACACAGACGAATCTGCTGGCGCTTAATGCTTCTATAGAAGCTGCGCGTGCAGGAGAACAGGGCAAAGGGTTTGCTGTGGTTGCCGGAGAGGTTCGCAAGCTGGCTGAGCAGACAGCGCTAGCAACACAGGAAATCTACAAGAAGGTCCGTGTCATCGAAGAAAAAACCAGCGTATCGGTTGAGCATACCGTTCATGGTCTGAAAATCGCAGAAGAAAATGCGAGATCGGTGGAGGACACGAAGCAAGTGTTCTTTAGTATTAACAAGGATTTGGAAGATTTAAAATTGCGAATGATCCAGATCAGTACGAACACCTCCAAAGTCCACAAGCACAAAGATGAGATTTTGCAGGCACTGGAGATTATCTCTTCTACCACCGAAGAGAATTCCGCTTCAACCGAAGAAGTTAGCGCTAGCACGCAGGAACAATTGGAAAGCTTCGAACAGGTTGCTGAACTCTCCAAACAATTAAACCAATTGTCCACTAAGCTGCAAGACGAATTAAAACAGTTTAAGGTTGAGTAACAAGGCTAGGCATGATTTTGACTAAATATACAGCAAAGCCCGCGTTCAGCGCGGGCTTTTTTACGGCTTATCTTATTTTCTTAATAAAATAAGCAGGCTATTCTTTTGTTTTTTCGGTGATGTGACGGAGGAACTGGACAAGTAAAGGCAAGACACTTTATGATGACGAAAATTGGACTTAATGGATCAATAATTCGATCTGAAAGAATCAGGGACTTAAGATGAATATCCATCTTAAGTCCCTTTTTTTGTGTAAAATTAGATTTCCAATTTTTTGAACGGCTGATATACTAAGGAGGCAAGTGAGATGAAGATAAACCTACTTTATCGGGATAAAAAAACGATTGGCGTACGGTTGGACGGGTAAGCGAAGTGGTGAGGTTGCGTCTTGAAGACTGCGACCGTGAACGGAAAGTACTGAAAGTTCGTCAGGGAAAGGGCAGGAAGGATCGGCAAACGCTACTATCCGAAGCGGCTTTTGCGGTGGTCGAGCAGTATATAGAGGTGGAGCAGCCAGCAGACTGGCTGTTTCCAGGGCAGAGGGAAGGCCGCCACCTGACGGAACGTTCAGCGCAGAAAGTGTTTGAAAAAGCGCTGGCTGAAGCGGGCATTCGCAAACAGGTGAGTATCCATTCGCTAAGGCATTCCTTTGCGACCCACTTGCTGGAGAATGGGATTGATCTTCGCTATATTCAGGAACTGCTAGGGCATCAGAGTGTGCGAACGACGGAGCGGTATACACATGGGAGCAGACGGGACATTGGGCGGATTCAAAGTCCGTTGGGTCGGATGAGCGGGCTGGAGCATTGAAACGCAGAAAGTGCAGGAATCAGGAACAAAGTGCAGGATTCACGAAGTTCGTGAATATGACGAAGAGAACATTTTTTCTAAAGTTCGTAAATAAGATGTTATCAGAAATTAATGCAAATCTGAAATGCTCAAATATAAATATCTACTAAGAGAAGGTGCCTTCATGGACAAGAATTCATTAAATAGAAGAAGCATTATTGTTGACGGGGAAAATGGTGTCGGCAGCTCGGAAGAGTTAAAAAAGAATGTTGTTCATAAAACAAACAGCCTATATTGGGATACCAAAGGCAATGACTTCTTAAAAGCAATCGTGCTCCCTTATTATGGAGCATTTATCTCAGAAGAAAAGTGCCAGCTCTTTGGTGATATCTCAGGAAAAAAACTGCTGGAGATCGGCTGCGGAAATGGTCAATCCTTGCAATATCAAGGGGAACGAAACGCATCTGAACTATGGGCTGTGGATATTTCAGAAAGACAAATTGAAAAGGCAGCGCAACATTTGAAGTCATGTGGAATAGCAGCAAAATTGATATGTTCTCCCATGGAAGAAGAATGCGGCATCCCGACGGATTATTTTGACTATGTTTATTCAATTTATGCCATAGGTTGGACCACCGATCTTGAGGGTACCTTTCGACGAATATCTTCTTACCTTAAAAAAGACGGGCTATTTATTTTCAGTTGGTCTCACCCTATACACAGATGGGTTACTACAGAGAATGATAGGTTTGTAATTAATAAGAGTTACTTTAATGAAGGTTGGTATCCGGTAGCAGTTGATGAAGGTGAGCTATTGTTAGCGGACCGTATGCTGTCAACTTATGTAAATGCGCTTGCAAAAGCTGGGTTTGTAATTGAGCTAATGATTGAGGAATCTGATTATGAGTTTATGCAATTGCGGGATGATAACAGCGATATGGCAAAGAGAGCAAAAATGCTTCCAGTAACTTTTGTGATAAAGGCAAGAAAACTATAAGATATAAAAACAAAAGCGAAACTGATTCCAAGATTTTTAGAGGTTCGAGGAAGGTATTGACATCCGATAACAAAAAAATTCACGCTGCGGGTCGCTGTCGCGCCCCTTGGTCCGCCCGAGGATTTTCAGGGAAGATTAACAGGCGGACAACCCTGCACTGCCTAACCGCATCGTGGCCGCTCCCGTTGGTCGCTTAAGGCAGTGAGGGTTCGTGAATGCCTGAACGTTATACGACATCTTTTAAAAAGTGAGGGCCTAAGTATGGATATTAATGAAATAAAAAACAATATTGAATATCTTGAACATATACGAATGCACTATACCCCTTTAAAATATGTGAAAAAATATGTAAAGAGTACAAAAGATATTTACGAAGAACGACGCTTACTTAAATCAGTTGAATTTGACTCAGATTCCATTGAATACTTTGTCGATATAATTGTCAAAGATTTAAAGTCGAATAGCCGTTTCCGTCGAATGGAATGCCTTAAGGTGCTTAAAAGAATAATCAAAAATAGATCTTCAAATAAGCTATTTAGTAAAAAACTTATAAATGATTTATTCTATATCTACCAAACCTTTATTTTGACTAGCACAGAAGAAATTCAGTGGGCAGTTAGTACACTTATTAAAGATCAGCCCTTAGAGGACGAACAAATTAATTGGTTGATTGATAACTTTGAAGAGTCTGAGCATATTGTAAACAGACTCTTACGTTATCCTACTAGTAACAGGCTTATTACTAACTGGGCACGTCAAATAGTTAATGAAAGAAAGCTTCAAGAAAGAGTTTCTGAAGTAATCGGAATACTGATTGAAGATGGTATTCCTGAAAATATAAAAGCAAGTAACAAAAATCTTATGTGGGCGATTTACTACTCCAAAGTATCGGAAGATGAAAAAAGAAAATTAATTTTAAAGCACCTAAACTATAAAGATTATTCATGTGCGATAGATGTTGCAATGAGGCTAGGAATTAGTGAAGTTTCTCAGGAACTATTAAGTCATTATTGTGGGCTTCTCAAAGAAGAAAATGACGTCGTATAACATAATATTCACACATCGGGCATATGCCCTCGGTCCGACAGAAGGATTTCGGGGAAGCAGAAGCAGCCGGACACATCTGACTTCGTCAGACGTCGTCAGACGTCGTGAATACGGGAACGTTAGGCGAAATTACATAAAAGGGATGGTTATTTAGAATGAAATTTTACTATTTATCTTTGTATATACATGAAACACTGAGCTCATTTGAAGACATCAAAAATAAAATAGATCCCCAATTAATTGAATTGTGTTTGGATACAAATATTTGTATATATCTAACCAGATTCTATAAGGAACCAAGTAGTCTTTTAGGTCAAAAAGATAACACTCTTGAAGAATTATTAAGTTTGCTTAAAAATATTGAGATGAATAATTTATTAGTTGACTTTTCTCTTGGACTGGAAGAGTCATGTCGAGAACTAAGCAACTTTGAAATTAATATGTCGAAGTTCCGTGACATGAATAATGCAATTAGATCTTTATTTGAGATGGATTACTTTCAAATGTTGCAGCACAGCAAAATTATAAAGTTTGAGCCATTCATTAAACACGAAACACTAAAAACGGACAGTAAAACAAAGAGTCTAGAAAGCGTAAGTAGTTTCCAACGTCTTCTATTTGTTTCGTATGCGTGTTTGTTAAAAATGTACATATTGGATAAGCAAAAAGAGTCGAAAAGTAATACTCAATTAATAATTGAGTATTTTGACTTTGTGGAAAAGGAAGTAGATATTTTTAGTGCTTCAACAACAATATTTGCTCATTATTATTTTAGTGGTAACAATAAAATTAGAAAGCTTATCCATAAAACAAAGAATAATGATGAAGATAGGCTGCACGCAATATGGAATGCATCGTTAGACTTAACATTTCCAACATTGGTGAGTCAAAAGCTTTTAAGAGATAAGATTGTCCCAGTTTTCGTAACAGCAGATGAAAATTTATCGTTAATTTTTGACTCGATGAAAATGAAATTTATGGTCGCGAATAAGACTGAAGCAGCATTGCCTCCGTTTTTAGAAGTAGATTATACAAGAACTAACTGGACCCAAGCTGAATTACAAGAAATTAATAATTATTATGATAGAATTATGGAACGAAGAAGATATAAATTCGTGTTTAATAATTTTGATCAAGAAGAAGTAATCAATCGTATGCGGATATTATGCTTCAATTTAGAAAAAGAACTGAAGAATTCTTTCTAGAATCATCGAAGAAGTACGCAAATTCGCCTAACAAAATATTCACGCTACGGACATTCGTCCTGGGTCCGGCATTCGCCGGACACCCAACATTCGTTGGGTCGTGAATACAAGAACGTTATGCGTAATTATTGAAAAGATCATGGAGGGGAAATCTATGAAAAAGAAAGAATATAAAGATAGATTAATTGAATTACTTAATGAAGGAATTGAAGAACTAACAACAGACCAAGTAATCCACAAAACGAAATTACTGATCTTTGAATATGAGAAAAAACAAGCGTATAGTACAGAAAATAAGGGGAGACCTTGGACAGATGAAGAGTTAAGAGTAGTATTATCATTTGCACCAACTAAAGAAAACATACTGAAGTTGGCCAAAGGATTTAAACGTAGCTACGGGAGCATTGAACAAATTTTTAGATGGGCTGTAACCACAGATGAAGAGATTATAAATAAGGGAAGAGAAGATGATATTTTTATAAAACAGATTAGAAGATTGTATAAAGAGATGGGTTGGAAGGCGTAAATTAGAATGTCAATCAATGGAGTGATAACTACACATAACATAATATTCAAGCTGCGGCCCCGTTGGAGCCTAGGTCTGTGAGAAGGATTTCGGAGAGGCATTTCAGCAGACAACCCCTTCGGGGTTCATGAATACAAAAACGTTATATGATAGAAATGAAAAGCAATATGATCAAAGAAGAATGAAAATACAATAAAACAGATAAGAACGCTTGTGCGCAGATGTAAATACAGGTAAAATATAGATACAATTGAATCTTGGGTGGGTATGGTTTCCCTTCGAAAGGAGGTGAAACCATGGAAGTGAAAGATGCGATGACTCTTATGCTATTATTCGGAACATTCATTCTTGCACTTTTAACATACATCAATAACAACAAGAGAAAGTAAAAACCCACCCCAAGGTTGACCGCCAAAGGTGGGTTTTTATTCCGAAAGCTTTAAGAAGGGATAAACCATCCAAGCCAATTGTACTGACCAAGTGTTGACGCACTTGGTCTTTCTTTAAGAATATGATAACACATGAGAAAAGATGAATCAAAGCTAAATTAAATAATTGAAGTGAAAAGGACAGGTTAGTAAGCAATCTCGAAGAAGCATATCCATCATATAACATAATATTCAAGCAGCGGCTCCTGATAGAGCCTAGGTCTGCGGGAAGTATATCGAAGAGGGATTTCAGCAGGCAACCCTACGGGTTCATGAATACAGAAGCGTTATCTGAAACCAATGCTCAATGCAAATAAAAGACAAAAATTAAGGAGCCAATAATGCAATTATCTCAGAATAGTATGAGTGGAATTAAAGGCTGGCTGCTTTTCTTTGTGATCTATTCTTTTTATCTACTTATAAGTAATTTAATAGGTCTTTATTTCGAATTTTATATTTATATGTTAGTTGGAACAATTGGTTGGAATCTTGCTAGAACTATTTCTGTCGGAATATATTTATTTTCTGAAGTCTTAATTATTGTTTCTCTAGTGCTTATATTGAAGAAGAAAAGGAAAGGACCAAATATAATAATTCAAATTGAAATAATCACTATAATATTTGGATTTTTAAACTTCATTCTCACAATTAACAAAATAGATGAACTCCCAAGTTTAATCTCTACAATTATTTTTGGATCAATATGGATTTTGTATTTTAAAAACTCAAAACGAGTCAAAGCAACATTTGAAAGTTAATCAAGAAGGCATTGGCAACAGATAACAAAATATTCACGCATCGGGCCATTCGGCCCTCGGTCCGGCAGAGACATTTTGGGGGAGTGGAAGCAGCCGGACAACCCTGCACTGGCTAAGTCCGTCGGATCCGGCGCGTTCGCTCCTTAAGCCAGTGAGGGTTCGTGAATACAAGAACGTTAGCAGAAATCCACGAAACAATAAAATTATAAAACCAAAAGACGAAGGAGACGATTGTTGTGGAGCTTTTCAGACAAGTACCACTGTATAGATTTTTAGCTTTATGTAATGAAAGCGGTATGGAAAGAACGGTATTGGACTGCGGGGCGGGAGGAGATTCCCCTCCATTAAGTCTATTTGCACATTATGGATACAAAACTATTGGAATAGAAATGAATATTGAACAGTTTCAAAAAGCGAATCGATTTGCAGAAATGAGAGGACAGAATTTAAATATACAACATGGTGATATGAGATCTTTATCATTTAGTGACGAGTCGATTAGTTTTGTGTATTCATATAACTCGGTGTTTCATATGAGAAAAGAAGATGTGAAACAATCAATCAATGAAATGAAACGGGTATTGAAACCCAATGGAGTATTATTTGTGAATTTCCTAACCGTTAAGGATTTTCGGGTTGGAGAAGGTATTGATTTAGGAGATAACCAATATGAACAGATTGAAGATAATGAGCCAGTTATCCATTCGTATTATGATTACAATGAAGCTGATGCGATGTTTGATGATATGAAATTAATCTATAAAGAAGATCGAGTTTTGGAAAGAATCTATGAGGGCAAAAAAATACGACAAGGATTTATTGATTACATATTAAAGAAATGAATATATAAAGATTTATCGTATGTAATTCGAAGAGGTCGTGGACATCTGTTAACATCGCATTCAACGCTGCGTGGCGGGTCAAGTCTGCCACTTGGTCCGGAAGAGGCATTTCGGGGGAGTGAATTCACCGGATACATCCCACCGCCTAACTGCCGCAAGCGGCAGCCGGCCCTATACGAGGCGCTGAGACGTCGTGAATGCGGGAACGTTATATGAAAGATATGCAGATCTAATCAGAAGGGAAGTCAAACATAATGATCAGAGTCGATGTAGCTTACTCCTTAATTACTGATCCAACCAATTCCAAAGTGTTAATGGTCAGGAATATTGATGATTCTAGTGACCGATGGTCTCTTCCAGGCGGTGCTGTTGAAAGAGACGAATCATTAGACCAAGCAGCAATAAGGGAAGCTAAAGAAGAAACTGGACTAGATATTAAAGTTCATGGAATAGTGTCAGTGAATGAATGTATATTTGTAAAAAAAGAAGAACATGTATTATTTATTACATTTAAAGGTGAGGTAATTGGTGGGAATGAAGAATTAGTTAGACCTAACGAAATTTCTGAAATAGCTTGGATTGATATAGAGAAGGCTGAACAATTAATGCCTTACTATAAAGATGGATTAAGAAGACTAATAGATGGAAATGAAATAACATATTTTAATGAAGGCAATAAGTAGTTTAGTGAGCTGTTAGAGACGGCATATCCTTTATATAACATTATATTCACGCTTTGGGCATGACGACCCTCGGTCCTTAAGCCTCTCGGCGTCGTGAATACGGGAACGTTACGTTATATGACATGCGATAGTTAATACTAAAATAAAAGAGGTTCAGATCAAGACTAGACATGTGAGATTTAGTTATAGTCAAGCAATTCAATTAGCGAATTGGTCAATAGAGATTTTTTACAATGAAGAAGATGTTTATGGATTTAAATTTAAAGATTTTTGGAATGAACTGAGAGAAGAAATAATATTAAGATTGTTAAAACCTCATAAAAAAACTATCTTACACTACTATTTAGAATACGTTGATGGATTTGTTGAGCATGATGTAAGAAGCACTTTAAGTAATCTTAGTGTTTCTGAATATGAAGCTTATATTTATTACGAAGTTAAGCTAATTGAAGGAGCAGGCATAGACCTACAGGAAGTTGACATAGATTTTGAATCAATTATTAATTGTGAACATTGTAAAAAATGTATTGAATGCATTCGATTTGAGGAATTTGTAGATTTTCTGGTTTCTATGCAAGAAGAAATTAATCCAACAGTAATTAATTCGAGTTTTCACTTATTAATGCTTAATAAATCATTCCTAAGAGATTTTCACGAAGAACTCGCGAATTGCTTAACTTACGAGGAAAATGACTTGGATTTCGAATATCCTGAAAGTTTTAAGAAGGGGAACAAAGTCAAAAGAATTCGATGGCCTGCCTGGTTAAAAAAAGGATTGTTTTACAGAGATAACGGAGTTTGTATAGTTTGTAGGAATGACTTGACGGGGGTTATTAATCGAGGAGGAGATTTTGAGATTGACCATATAGTACCTATTTCTAATTACGGGAATAATGATCCTTCGAACTTACAAATTTTATGTAAAGAGTGCAATTTGAAAAAGTTAAATAAAAGTAGCTTGATCTCAGTTTATGCAGTGCCCTTATGGGATATTTAAATATTCTGATGGCATTTCGAAAAAGCATCGCACTTCATATAAAAGACGTTATACAACAGAATCAAAATGAAAAAGAGCCAGAAGGCTCTCAATCTAAAGATATATGTAATTCGTTATGCAGGTGAAGAGCGTCCTTAAAACCCTGCAAATAAATTTCACGTTCTAAAATAGCTTGAACAGAAAGCTCAGCATCATCGTAAAGAAATAGGGTCTTATGTATATTCTCCGGTACGCCTTCATGTAACTGCTTGAAGTAGAGATTCCGTTCGGATGAGAACTGGTTGTAGCTGGAGTTGTTTTTGATAAGCTCGCCATATAAAGATTCAATTCGAGTATGAATCAGTGAATCAAGTAAGACTTCTAAAGAATTATGCATTTTAGACACCATCTAATGTATTTGATTTTATGAATAAAAGTCCAACTTATTAAATATAACTTTATCATATCGAATAATTAAGTCAATACATGTTGAAGATGGTTTTGATATAAAAAGTATACTTTCATATAATTAAAGAAAAATTCACTTGATGTGTGAAAGGAATCTCAGATGATTAGTTATAAACCTTTTCAAAAATTATTGATCGACAGGGAGATTAAGAAGCAGGATTTATTGAAAATGACAGGTATCTCGTCTGCTACAATGGCGAAACTCAATACGAACGAATATGTGTCATTAGAAGTGATTGATAAATTATGTGCGGCTTTAGGTTGTCAGCCAGGAGATTTATTGGAACATATAATTGGAACATATAGCAGAACAATGACAGATTAGAATCAAGAATGAATGTTGGTTAATCGAAGAAGTGATTCCATCGTATAACATAATATTCGAGCAGCGGCTCCTTTGGAGCCTAGGTCTGCGAGAAGGATTTCAGGGAAGCATTTCATCAGACAACCCCTTTGGGGTTCATGAATACAGAAACGTTACATGAAATCAGGGTGAAGTGGGTGAATAAATGAATAGAGGCATAAGTTTTGAAATTCCAAATTCTTATGGAAACCATCTTGGAGAGATTTTAAAGCCAATAGATATAACTACTTTCAGTTGGTTTATTGGTGGAGAAGAGTCATATTTTATCGTTGATGATACTTTAGGGGGTAGTCTCTTTCCAGACATGGTTACTGGAATGGATGGAGAAGATCTTAAAAAGATTATTGATTACAACAAGTACTACTTAATATTTGCGAATTTAAAGGCATATCCAAAAGGAGCAAATATAATAGATGTAATGTCATATGAAGAATATATTGCGAGTGAGTGTCAGATTATTCTTCTTGTGATTGATAGTGTGTACATAACAGTTTACTGCAAAGACCTTGGAAAACTTGAGGACTTATATGATCACATAAAGAGAAAGGGATATAAATCTCTGGAATATATAACTGATGAAAATGATACAAGGACAAGACTATCAGTTTGGTGATTAAAAACAAAAAATGATTGTTGTAAGTAGTTCAAGGAAGACGCTGAAATCTGATAACATAATATTCAAGTTGCGGCTCTAATGGAGCCTTGGTCTGCGGAATGAATTTCGGAGAGGCATTTCAGCAGACAACCTCGTTGAGGTTCATGAATATAGAAACGTTATGTGAAATCGACGATATTATTTAAGAGGTAAGCACAATGAAGATAATAATAAATAAAGAAGAACTTGAAGGCACTTGTTATATTGAAATTTTGCCGGGTAGATATCTTGGTCAATGTTGGAATGATACTTCAATCTTTTTGACCGAAGAAGTATTTGGTTTTATAGAGAAATCAATTGAAAGTGAATATACTACTTATGATCACTATGCTTTTAATGAGATTCAAAAGGAAATTTGGTGGAGAATCCTAGGGAGATTAGAAAGAGTAATAAATCTTCTTGAAGGACAACCCGAAATGAATACACTTAAAGAGCATATTGGCTTTTTCTTTGGATGTAGTGAAGATGAATTTATAAAAGACTATGAAAATAACATTGAAAAACTGAGAAAATTAATTAACGAATTTCAAACATGGATTAAAGAGCGATTGAAATCCCAAAATTATATTTCAGTACTAGGCATTTAGCTAATTTGAGGAAGTTGTCGACATCACATAACATCTATTCACGCTGCGGAACCTGACGGCTCCTTGATCCTCCCGAGGAATTTTCAATGGAGTGGATCTAGGCGGACAAAACCTGCGAACCTAACCGCGTCGCGGCCGCCCCGTTGGGACTTAAGGTTCTCGGGTTCATGAATACAGGAACGTTATGTGAAATCACATAAGATTTTAAAGGATGGATGATTCAATTGGATAATTTAGCGCTAGAGAGCTGGATTGATACACATAAAATTATGGATAGAACCTTAGAAGGTTTTTGGGTAACATTCAATAACTACATGAAAGAATGCCCAGAAGAAATTAGTTTGTTTTTTGATGAATTGAATCTAGAAGATATTAAGCCTTCAATAGATACAATTGAGTATAAAACTATTTTTCATTCCGATTATCAGATTGCAGACAGTCACTATTCCCAGCAGGTTATATCTACGTTAGACATTTACTACAAAAAAAAGAGAATAGGTTATTATAGAATGTTCTTTTATACCGATGGCGAATGCTTTGACGATAGCCTAGTTACGGAATGGACAGGCTGGTATATAACATTGAAACTTGAAGCGTTAATTGAACTTCAACAAGAAATTAAAAATGAATTGGTAAAAAATAAGATCAAAGAAGATGAAATCGAAAAAATCTATAATTTAATAGATAAACAAATATCTAAAATCAAGGTTCAAATCCATAAATAATTGTAGGTAGAAAGTTCCAAGAAGATGTGGCATCACATAACATAATATTCAAGCTGCGGCTCCGTTGGAGCCTAGGTCTGTGAGAAGGAGTTCAGGGAAGCATTTCAGCAGACACCCCCTAACGGGTTCATAAATACAAGAACGTTATAGGAGATACTTGATAAAGGGAGAAAGCAAAATGTTTTAGAAATATCTGCGGACGAAAGGGTATTAAAGATATATGTTTCACCGAATATGGCTTATGAATCCAAAGGAACATTTTATGAGTTTCCACATTCAGAATTTAATGAAGAGTACCCACAAATTTATCATACAAATCTCTGTTGTAGTTTCAATGGAACAAATGGATATGGAATGTACATTGATGCAAGAGGTAGAAATCAATAAAAAGAAAAAATGGGAGATTCTTGGTTTTGTTGGCTTGATACAATAGACGATGATTATGCAGTAATTAGTAAAAGAGCTGATAGAATTGTAAATGAAGATATAGCGGTTTACATGTCGTATTAGTCCGGCTGAAATGTCGCAAAAGTATATGGTAACGCGATGTGGAGATATATTATACTCGCCTTATATTTCGATAATGAAAATCATTATCATACATAAGGAGGATTCACCATGAATAAAGGAACAAAGAGGCAAGCTGCCAGAAGCATGGCACACGCTGACCATAAATCACGATTTTTAATGGGCTGGATGCTGGCCCTTGTTCTTGTACTGACGGCTTGCGGTGCCGGAGCAGGTACAAATGGCGGCAATGAGTCTGCTACAACTCCAACGGACACGCCTTCGAATGAAGCGCCTCAGACTGCCGGAGCCTTCCCGGTTACGATCTTGCATAAGAAGGGTGAGTATACGCTTAACGAGAAGCCCAAAAAAATTGCTGTGCTTGATGTCAAATTTCTGGATCAATTGCTAGCCATTGGCGAGCAACCGGCAGGCAGTGTTATCGCTGAAGGCAATACCACATTTCCAGAATATTTAGGCGATAAGCCGGGTGACGTACAGGTTTTAGGTACACGGGACAAGCCCAATCTGGAAGCGATTGTAGCATTGGCCCCGGATCTTATTTTAATGACTGATTTTCAAGAGAAAGAGTATGAGCGTGTAAGCAAAATAGCACCCACAATCGTACTTGACTTCTACGAGGATTGGCGAGATACGTTAGCTACGGTGGCTGCGATCACAGGTAAGCAGGCAGAGGCAGAAACTGTGCGTAAGGCTTATGAGGACAAAATTGCAGGACTGAAGGAGAAGCTGTCGGAGAAGTTGGGAGAGGAAACGGTAGCACTTATTCGACCGAGAAAAGAAGGCATTCGTGTTCATGGTCTTGAGCATCGTACAGGCGGGATTCTGTATGAGGATTTGGGCTTAAAAATGCCTGCATTAGTCCAGAAGATCAAAGATGATACCTCCGTTGAAATCTCGATGGAGAAAGTTCCTGAGATTGGAGCAGATCATTATTTTGTTCTGTCTGATGAGTTGTTTGCGGCAGAGGCAGAGGCTTTGGATAGCAGCTCAGTATGGAAATCCCTTGATGCAGTCAAAAATAACCGTGCATATGATGTTAATTCTACACTTTGGATCGCTTATTATGGCCCACTTGCAATTAATATTATTGTAGATCAGGCATCGGAAGCACTGTTGGGATCGAATTAAAATGGACCATTATCTATCGACTGACTTATGGCAGCAAACGGCGGATGAACACTCGATTCGGCTTGGTGAGCCGTCTGAAGATAATGTCCGTATTATTGCTTTGAGTCAACTACATGAAGAAGCTGCATGCCGAGAGTATTTAAGCTGGCTTCAAGAGTATATTGGTGCGCCTGACATGAGGGTAGCCGCTTCGATGTTAGCTAAGCGAATCGGCTACCTGTGGATTGCTCCGTTACTGACCGCGATGAGCGTTCATCATCAGTATGTTTCTTTTCGGCTAGACAACAGCTTTCTCTATCATCCGACGCTCACAGCTAATGAGGGGGAGACGCGTTTTCCTTTTCTGGCTATAAACGGGCTTCGGGCAGAAGCACTAACGGGAGACAGGGAAGTATGGCGGGAAAAGGTGGTAAAGGAGATGTTTGCGTTACACCTTGCACCGCTGTTAAAGACGCTTGCTGCGATTGCTCCTCTTTCGATGAGTATCCTTTGGGAGAATATCATGATACGCATTGTCCCATTATATACTCCTGAAGTAGACAATGCTGAGCAAGAAAGTCAGCACATCCAGGCAGATTTTTCATATCTGACGCAAGGAGCGCCCGGGCATTTGTTCGGTGTAAAAAGAAATCCGTTCACTCGGTTCACAAAAAATAAGGACAGCATTCCAGCCGTGAAAAGCAAGCGTACCACCTGTTGTTTTTATTACCAGATGTCAGGGGAATATTGCAGAAAATGTCCGAAAATTGACAATGAGAATAAATCTCAATTAAAATGACAACAGCAACAATTTTACTTTTGCTAACAGGCCTGGTTGTAGTTAATTGGTTAAGCCCAGTCATGCGAGTCACTCTAGCAAAGGATGCTATTGTCAGGAGATGAGAGAAATGCCGCTACAAGAACAGACAAGTCTATGGAGTGATACAACGATCAAGATGCTTGACGAGTATAGCGGTACTTTGCAGACAGGCAGTGTTCTTCGCGAAACGGAATTAACTTCTAATGTGTTGTTGCTGGCATACGGAGGGGAAGGGGAGCTTGCAATGAATGGTGAGGTTTGCCACATTGGAGCTTCTTTTGTTGGTCATGTTGTTAAGGGGACATCCTTAACGCTGACGGCTAGATCAGACGACATTTATTATATCGTGATCATGTACAAGGCTTCTTCCATGGAGGGAGCCTCTCTTGTTTTGCCCTCATATCGCAAACACCCGTTGCGCACTTCATTTGTGCAAAATTCGGTAACCCAAGCAGAATGGATTGAGAATGCAGAGAAAATCGTTGCCAAATGGCGTCGTGGCGAAGGGATGGAACGTTTTCATGCCAATGCGTTGCTTCAGGGTATGATCTACGAACTGATCATGGATTACGAACGTGGTCATGGAGGAGAAGCGTCTGACATGGTGGATGTTGTCGCTTCATATATAGCGTCGCATTATCGCCAGAATCTGAAGCTTAAAGAGCTGGCAGCCCTTGCTGGATGCAGCTTAAGACAGCTGCAGCGACGATTCAAACAAGAGAAGCAGCTCGGACTGATTGAGTATGTCATTCAGTTGCGCATGGAGAGTGCATCGCGGATGCTGCGTCATACGGATGCTCCCATCGGTGAAATTGCTGACAGAATGGGCTATCGCGACATGTATTATTTCAGTAGGGCGTTTAAGAAATATTATGGCGTCCCTCCGCTGCGTTATAGGCTTGATGCCGCTTCGAAAACAGATATAGACTATGCCCATTCCTTGCAGCGGAACCACACAGCTTCTTCATATGAGTCGGCTCAAGGCTCGGTGATATGCCATATGCGAGGGGAATACTATGTTATCGGATCTCCGAAGCGTATCGCTGTACTCGATGTGCAATATGCCGATCATTTGCTTGCGCTGGGGCTCTCTCCAGCAGGTAGTGTAGGACTAGGAAGTGCAGTGTTACATTTCCCTCAAATGATCAGGGCAGGACTTCAGAATACCGAATTACTCGGAACATATGAGTATCCCGACCTGCTTGCATTGGAACGACTGTCTCCAGATCTGATTATTTGCACCGAGGTGCATGATCAGCACTATGAACAGTTAAGCCGGATCGCTCCAGTTCTCATGTTTAAGCGCAATGAAAACTGGCAGACCATTCTGAAGCTGTTCGGTGAACTGACAGACAAACGAGAAGAGGCAAAGCGTATTATAGCGGATTATCACCGACGAACCACATTGCTGTCCGAAGAACTTGCTCCCGTACTGGCAGGCAAGAGCGTGGCACTGATCCGTCCGCTGGATTCTCTGGTTCGCGTGCATTCTGCCTCTCATCGTACAGGGGCTGTACTGTACCGTGATCTAGGTCTGCCTGTTCCGTTATTTGTGGCAGATACCTCCGACACGGCCTATCACATCTCAGTTGACAGACTACCGGCTGTACATGCCAGCCATTACTTCTTGCTTAGCCATGAACTCATGCAGGAGGAAATATCGGCGACAGAGCAACGTGTCTGGGGAATGCTTGATACCGTTGAGCGCCAGCACATACACGCGGTCGATGCCGCGACATGGATCGGCTGTTATGGACCCACTGGCATCAATGGCATTGTGGATCAGATCGCTCAGGCTTTGTTGGCTTGATGGGGGAAGAAGTTGCTACTTGTGCGCATAGAGATTTTAACAGGAACTAAAGACAGTTCATCTTTGCCTTATGTCATAGAGGGAAAGTTGAACTGTTTTTTTGCCAATCCATCAGATAACATCATATCCACGCATCGGAGCCTGGCGGTTCCTCGGTCCGGCAAAGAGGATTGCCAGGGAGCGGGGGCAGGCGGACACATACGCACGACGGCCGCTCATTTCGTTCGCATAAGTCAGAGGAACATCGTGAACACAGAAACGTTATATGCTAGAAATGATGGACAACAAATAGAATAAAAGAAAAATGTAAGAAAATAGATGGGAACACTCGGTTCTCAGAAGTAAACACAGGTAAAATATGGATACAATTGACTCTTGGGTGGGTATGGTTTTCCTTCGAAAAGTGAGACCATGGATGTAAAAGATGCGGTGACTCTAATGTACTATTTTGAACATCTATTCTTGCACTTTTAACATGCATCAATAACAACAAGAGAAAGTAAAAAACCACCTAAAGGTTAAGAGCCGAAGGTGGGTTTTTATTACCTGAGACTTAGAAGGGAATAAACCCTCCAAGCCAATTGTAATGACCAGATGTTGACCGTAATTGGTCTTTCTTTAAGTGTGCTAACAGATGAAAAAAGATGAATTAAAGAAAAAATTAGATAAGTGAAGTGAAAAGCAAGTTAGTAAGCAAACTCATATGCAAATACTATGCAACAATTTTAAAAATCTATTAAAACAAAGAAAAGAAAATGAGGGATATGCCCAATGACATTACAGGACCTATTTAATGAAAAACCAACTCAATTGTGGAACAAAAGAATGGTTGAATACGGAGATGACCTTTTTACGGAAGAGAGATTATTAATGTCTGATAAAGTCCTGAATAACTATCTAAACCAATTAATATTATTACAAGAAACTAAACATCCTGAAAGTATTATGAAGGCTGTAGAAGAAATTGTAATTTCTTTTAATGAATTGAATGAATCGAACGATTATTTTATTGAAACGATGGAACGTGAAGAATTGGCTGAATTTATAGACAAGGTAGCAAGACTAGCTGGATTAGAAATTGAGGAAGATCAGGATATTACAGAAGAATGGAGAGAATGGTGATGGTGAATTAAACAGGATTTCTAAGTAGATTCAATGAATTCATGGTACCTTTGTATAACATCACATCCAAGCATCGTCGCATACGCCCTCGGCCCGGCAGAAGTTGAGAAGCCATGAAGTAGAATCAGCCGAACATATCCGGCATACGCCGGACGTCTTGAATTCAGAAACGTTACGTGAAATCAGCTAGGTATAAAAGATTATATTTAGGAGCAAGTACTATGGAGCGAATTTACAAGCATATCAAGGAATACACAGATCAGGAAATAAAAGATATTTTAACTCGTCAAGAAGTAGAAGAACTTCTATATTTACCACTTTCAGTTGGAATGTATCATCACAATTGGAAGTTTGCTCAAGATATATGTCTTAAATCAGCACAACATGCTAATCCAAATGTAAGAGCGAATTCTGTATTGGGATTAGCACATATAGCAAGAACTAAAAAACAGTTAGATAAAAGACTAGTAAAACCAATCATTTTGAAAGAATTAAAAAATAATATAGAACATAAAGGAATAATATTAGATGCTATAAGTGATATAAATTTATTCATGAAGTGGGAACTAGCAAGGAAGCATAATTATTAGTTGGCTCGAAGAAGAACTGACCTCATATAACATCGCATCTACGCTGCGGGCGTTGCCCTTGATTCACTAGAAGTGGAAAGCAGAGAAGCCGGGATCAACTCACAACCCTGCGAAGCTAAGTCCGTTGGAACCGGCACTTTGCGCCTTAAGCCTCTCGGATTCGTAGATACAAGAACGTTATGTGAAAGGGAAGCAAAAATCAGTTTTTAAAACAGCTAAAAAAATCCAAAAGAGGGGGGATAGTACAATGAAGTTTAGCTATAAGAATTTCTCCTGTGACACTGAGATTTATTACAAAGATAAGGACATAATAGTTAGATTTTTCGATAGCTCCAAAGAACAAGAAGAAGATGACATAATTGACCCTGGGTATGGCTATCTTTGTTTGAAATATAAAGGAGATGCAGCACTCTTAAGTGGATTTCTAGATGAAGATGTTTTCTCATCAGATGACTATATAGATGCAGCAATTAGTTTTATTGAAGTCTTAAGTAATTCCGTCGTATAACATAATATTCAAGCACGACTCCTTCGGAGCCTTGGTCTGCGAGATGGATTTCAGAGCGCAATTTTTATTAATACTACAGAAATTAAAAAAAGATGGTAAAATGTGGAGTTTATATGGTGATGAAGAAAATTTATAAACTCTGACATAAGGAGAGAAAATACATATGGGTAAGAAGAAAAAAAACCTACCGAAAAATTTTGATGAACTAATTAATGTAGGTGACATATCAGCACTAAAAGAGGTATTTACCCGATGCGAATTGGATGCCCGTGGCGGTTCTAGTAAATCAACAGCCTTGTGCTTTTACCAAGTACCGAATGAATTGGTTCGCTGGCTCGTGGAACAGGGTGCTGATATAAATGCTAGAGACAATTACGGAAAAACGCCTTTGCACAAACATGCAATGAGTTGGTGTGGTAATACTGAGTTGCTGCTTGATTTGGGTGCAGATGTAGAAGCCGTTGATTATCAAAACGAGACTCCTTTATTTGCCGCTACAGGTTCATTTAAACCAAAGGTGGTTTACACGTTGGTTACTAAAGGCGCAAATATCAGCGCAAAAAATAAGATGGGACAGACTCCATTAGAGAAAGCTTTGGCATTGTGCAAAAACGCGGATATTGTCAATACGGCGGAAGTTGCCGATATTTTGCTTAACGCTGGAACAACTGTAACGCCGGAAATGAAAGATTCTATTAAGCGAATCGGAAATAACTTTGAATTTCACAGAGAAGGCTTTAATAAAGAATATTTGAATCAAACCGATGAGGCACTTTTACGTCTATATGAGCTATTTGATGTTCCCCCAGTAGAGAAGCGAAAGACGCACGACGGCGTCTCTTCAATAATAGTATCAACAAAAGGATGGCAGGCGCAACATAATGAACTCTGGAGTTTACTAATTCCTTCAAAGGGACATGCGAAAACCGTACAAGGTGAGGTTATCCGTATTACTGGTAAAGTGTCATACGAAATTTTAGATAATGGTGGTATTAACTGGGATAACCAATATCGTAAAATGCTCAATAGTTTGATACATTACTTTAGCTTGGGTACACCATTAAATCCCGCTTCACTTAAGGAAGCAGTAACATTAGTGAAAGAACTTCATAACGGAATTGGTAGTGATGAACCTGCGAGACTGTGTGAACTGGCAGTGCATTGGGTACTCAGCAATCCGAATCCTATTACTTTGGAAGAGCCTGAATATAAGCGATAATATAGTTCGAATTATCACCGTATATAATAAGCTTTTTTACGCAAATACATTCCCTTTTTCTAAGCACTTTCTAACTAAGAAAGAGGGATATTATTTTAATTCAATACAATAAGAAATGTCAAGAACCAAGTAAATAAAGTAATTAATGAAGTGCGTTGTAGAGTAACTCGAAGAAGGCAATCATTATCTGATAACAATATGTTCACGCTTCGAGGCTTATGCCCCTTGGTCTGCTGGAGGCATTTCGAAGAAATCGTATCAGGCTGACAACTCCTGCACCACTTAGCTGCATCGCAGCCAGTCGCTCTTCTCCTTTAAGGTGGTGAGGATTCGTGAATACAAGATCGTTAGACGAAACCCGTGCAAGAAAAAAATAATGGAGGTATGTTTGGTGCTGACATTAGAAAAAGCTAGAAAAAATGATGCACAAAAACTTGCTGAAATACAAAAGGTCAGTTTTGAGGATGAATCAAAGCATTTTAATAATAATGAAACCGTTGGGCCAATAGAATATGACTTAAGTTGGCAAGAAGACATGATGCAAAATTGCGAATATTTCAAGGTACTCTTTAATGGAGAAATAATAGGGGGGCTATGATATTTGTAGAATGTAATCAAGTGCATAATCTAGAAAGGATCTTTATTGATCCCAACTTTAAAAATCAAGGAATCGGAACAAAGGTGATGGAGAAAATTGAAAGTAAATTTCCAGGCAGCACTGAATGGTGGCTGGATACTCCTAGCTGGAGTATGAAGAATCATCACTTCTATTCAAAGTGTGGGTTTACTAAGGTTAGAGAAGAAGGTGACATATATATTTTTAAAAAGACTCTATAAACTTATTTTTGTGACTTAATCAGAGATTCACAATTATCATATAACGTTAAATTCAAGCAGTGGCTCCTAACGGAGCCTTGGTCTGTTGGAGGATCTCAAAGGGGCGTGAAGATATTGAATTACATAAAAGAATTAAGAGAGTTAGTAGGTACCCGACCTATAATTATGGCAGGAGCATGTGTGATACTCATAGATGATGAGGGACGATTACTATTGCAACAAAGAACTGATAATGGTCTATGGGGATTACCAGGAGGTTCAATGGAGCCTGGCGAGAGTATGAAGGAGGTTGCAAGCCGGGAACTTTTTGAAGAGGTAGGCTTAGAAGCTGAAGAGTTAGAATTACTTGATATATTTTCAGGCCCGGAACTCTACTATCGATATCCTCATGGAGATGAAGTATATAACGTAGTTGCAGCTTATATATGTAAAGAATACAGTGGAATAATTAGAGGCGATGGAAATGAAGTACAAGATGTACAATTTTTTGATTTAAACAAGATACCCAATCAAATAAGTCCTCCTGACCTACCGATAATAACAAGATTTTTAAATGAAGTAAGATCATGAAAATATTTTTTTAGTAAATCGAGGATGTCCCCGACATCACCTAACAAAGGGCTGCTTGAACTTCGGGAATACCCAACGTTATGTGAAATCAACAAAATTATTTAAGAGGTAAACATGGGTGTGACTGCTTGGCGTTTTCTCTTATTCCACATGCAAGTTGCAGTAAAATGAACATGAAGTAGACGGAGATGAGTGTTTACTTCATGTTCGCCTAAATTTTTGCAAATTGAATTACAGATGGATCAATGGATCTTTGGAGGTTCAGAATTCATCGTATCGTTAAGCTGGGTCACAAAAACACCTTCTTTCGGACCAGGGTTATTTCGAAACATTTTCGCTTCTTCCACCAGAACTTCGTCTGTATCCGTGCCAAGTATCTTTATTGTTGCATCAATGAATGAATCAAGTGGCATCGCACGCGGTTCATCGTTGTTGCTTTGAACCCATGGGGGCACAATTTCTATTACTTTTACCGATGTGTCTTTAAGCATGTACCTTTGGGACAGCGTATAGGTGTGAAGTGCTGCCTTCGTCGCGGAGTATACAGCAGTTGTCGCTAACGGTACAAATCCAAGTATTGAAGTCGTGTTGATGACAACCGCTTCTTCTTTGGCCTTCAAATGCTCGATGAATGCAGAAGTCAACCGAATGGGACCTAGCAAGTTTGTAGTGACAGTCGAAATCAAAACATCCTCATCGATCATGCCCGCCGCGTCATCGGACTGTATGATGCCGGCGTTGTTAATCAAGACATTAACATCCGGGTATTCTTCGATTAACTGCTTGGCGGTCGCCTTTATGCTGGCAGGATCTTGTACATTCAATTCCACTGCGGACATGCCGGGATTCGCTTTAATCGTCTCCTCCAGACGCTCTTTACGTCGACCGGAGATAATAACTTTATTTCCAAGATTGTGGAGAGCTTCTGCTAACGCACGTCCAATTCCCGAACCGCCGCCTGTAATAAAAATCGTGTTTCCTGTAAGTTTCAATTTTTAAACCTCCTAATTCAATATGATTTAAATAATTCAAAAAATTGTAAAACAATAGATTTCATGATTACAGCTCCTCTAGAATTGAACATATGTTGAATCATCAACATAAATTTTATAAAGTGAATGTATCAGAGCGGTATGTGGGGTTCAATGGTTAAAACAAGCGTGGTTGTTGATTTTTCAACAGAGGACTTCGAAATGTTCATTTTTTCGGATGGTACAAAGGGGAGAAGGATATGGACAGGCGTATTCAAAAATCGAGGCAAGCCATTATTGATGCTTTTATGAGACTGATGTCAGAAAAGGAATTCGAGAGAATTACGATCAATCAAATTGCGGAGGAAGCGAATGTCAATCGCGGAACGGTTTATTTGCATTTCGCTGATAAGTACGATCTGCGCGATCAATGCATGGAAGCTCAAATTAAAGAGTTACTACGCAATTGTATGTCTGAAGATAACTTCTTTCATCTCCCTTCCAAAACCGCACTACTGCGTACGTTTGAATATTTGGAGCAGCATGCTTCATTCTACTCTATAATGCTGACGAACAAGGGAAGTACGGTTTTTCGAAACCAAATAGAGACAATGTTTCGGCAAAGTCTGAGCGAGCATCTGGATTCGATCAACCTCGATCAGGAAATGAACAGGGACATTATGGTGCAATTTTTAATTTCAGCGGCAGTGGGGGTATTGGAATGGTGGATTACCCGTTCGATGCCGTATCCAGCATCGGTCATGGTTGAACAATTTTGGAAATTGCTGAATTGTGGTGTCGAGGGAAACGAACCAACATCGTCCATTTGAGTCTCTAAATTTGAGGCTTTTTTGAGGCTGGCACCCATAATGAAGCGAATTCAAGTTGCATCTCTAATGGAGCCTCGGTCTGCGAGTTGGGTTTCGAAGAGGGATTTCAGCAGACAGACCCTTTGGGTTCATGAATACAGAAACGCTATCAGAAATTCTTGAATTACTAAAAACATAATAATTAGATCTCAAAAGTACTAAAAACTATAGTATAAAGAACGCGAAAGATCTGAGGTCATTTTATGGATATACTCTTTGCCAATTATGGGATTAATATAATTCGAAGAGATGCATATGAACTAATAATCAAACTACAAAATGAAAAAAGACCATATAAAAAAAATTCGCTAATAAAAAAATTGCAGATTGATTTTGAATGCATAGTGAAGAAGTTCGGTAACTTCTGATAACATAATATTCAAGCATAAGAATCCTCACGGAGCCTTGACCTGCTGGGATGGAGTTCGAGGAGGCAATTCAGCAGACAACCCTGGAAAAAATAAAAAGACAATGGAGGTATGTTGGGTGCTGACATTAGAAAAAGCTAGAAAAAATGATGCACAAAAACTTGCTGAAATACAAAAGGCCAGTTTTGAGGATGAGTCAAAGCATTTTAATAATAATGAAACCGTTTGGCAAATAGGATATGACTCCATAAGTTGGCAAGAAGAGATGATGCAAAATTGCGAATATTTCAAGATACTCTTTAATGGAGAAATAATCGGGGGGAGCTATGATATTTGTAGAGTGTAATCAAGTGCATAATTTAGGAAGAATCTTTATTGATCCAAATTTTAAAAATCAAGGAATCGGAACGAAGGTGATGGAGAAAATTGAAAGTGAATTCTCAGATAGCACTGAATGGTGGCTGGATACTCCTAGCTGGAGTGTGAAGAATCATCACTTTTATTCAAAGTGTGGGTTTACTAAGGTTAGAGAAGAAGGTGATTCATACATTTTTAAAAAAACTTTATAAACTTATGTAATGTACAAACGTTATGATACATCAGTGCTAAGTGCTACCAAGAAGATATTCAATGAAAAGAGGGAAAGGAAGGACTTACAATGCAGATTGATTTTGCAATTGAATCAGATTATGAGTATATCTCGTTAAGAGACATGCACATACATAAGACACTGATAAGACCCAAAATAAAAGAAAATGAAATCCTAATAATCAGAAAATACAATCAAGAAATAGGTTGGATGAGATACGGATTTTTTTGGGACAACACACCATTTATGAATATGATATGGATAGATGAGGAGTACAGAGGAACAGGTATTGGTAAAGAAGTTGTCCACTATTGGGAAGAATTAATGAAACAAAAAGGACTTGAAATGGTTATGACCTCAACACAGTCGAATGAAGGAGCTCAACATTTTTATAGGAAGCTTGGATATAGAGATGCTGGATGCTTAATGCTTGAGAACGAACCTCTGGAAATAATATTGACAAAGGAGTTGAACAAGAATTGACGTTGAGGAAATCAATGTAAAAAGCATTTTAAGAAGAGAGTGCTAATATATGTGGTGTATTTCTTCCAATATAGAACTAAAAAAGGCATTGACTTTAAAAGACTACAGAGATTTTTTAATAGAGTAATCCAGAATAGACAAGATCAAATAATATTAAACAAGGATTGAAGAATATATTAAATAAGAACTAGAGGTATCACATAACATCGTTTTCCTGAAAGTGAAAGTCAGGTAGACAATCCTGCGAGGTTAAGAACCGAAGCTAGCCAGTCGCTACACTTCTTTAAGCTACTCGGGTTCAGGAACGCAAGAACGTTATTAGACATAATTGCTGATAAAGTAATGTTGAGGTGAATGATGAAAGTATTTCGAAAAAAAGCAATCCCAATCATTGTTAGACATTATCAATTCATTTGCATTGTTGACGAGAAGCCTTATGAGGTATTGTTTAGAGCTTATTCAAGGAAGTATAAAACTTCTTTTATTGAAATTTCGTTCGACTGGAAAGAATGTTATTACATTAACTTGTATAGACCTTTAATAAAATCCATATTAATTGAATATTGTATAAAGCTTGGTTGGATATATGATAAACCGAAGCAAATTCTAAGAATAAAGGACAGTAGAAAAATTGTTCAAGAACTATCATTAAGGGATTATGATTACAAATAAATGTTGGCATTTTCATGCGAAGCAATTTTGTCTACGATTAAGAGAATTGCTTATAGATAGTTGATTGAGAATTATAAACAGCTCGAAGGCGAGGATCATAAAGGGCTGATTTTGTAAGTTGAAAAGTGTTGGAGGATAGTATGGCGAACACCATTTCATTACCAAAACAATTAAATGATGTAGTTGAACCCATAGGTATGTCAAATGGATTAACTTCAGTTTTTATCGAAATCTTAGCTATTAGTGGATCACTACTAGCTAAAACGAATCGAGAAAAAGAATTAATTATTTGGCTAGCACAAAGAGATCAGTCTGTAGTTGGAATAGGAACAGTTGGTTTTGATATTGATGAAATGCCTTGGACTATAGACTCTTTTGAAAGTGAGAAAGATTTTATACTAGATACTATTTCAAACGCAGCAGATGGCTTAGGGTGGGAGAAATTAAGCTATAAACCACGGCAAGATTGGGTTATTAATTGTTTGAATCAATTTGGCTTAATGATTAATGCATTCAATAAAGAAGATGTTGACATAAATAATTATACAGAATGGTCAGAGATTGAAGAGGGGGATGATAACCCTACAATTCCAAGAGGGTATCCTAAATGCCAAAAACATGATATCTATTTAAATTGTCATGGATGTATACTTTGCAATAATGGAAGCTGAATTAAGGACTGTAGGTATTTCATGAAGATGGTAACAATCATATAACATAATATTCATGCTTCGGGTCATGCAGAGCTCTTGGTTTGCCAGAGAGATTTTAAAGAAGCCAGAGCAGACAGCAACCCCTGAGGGAGTTCATGAATATAAGAAATATTAGGCGAAATATGGTGGTCATACAACAAGTTCAGGGAGAAACGATGAAAATATCCTTAAATAAAGTAGATGAAAATAGACTTGATGTGCTGTCAGTAGATATGGAAATTGACATAAGAAAAGAAAACAAAAATATAACAAGACATTCTGGGCGAATGGTCCATGTTATTGATTGGAGGATAGCTTTATATATAAACGGAATGCAATTGCATCACTTGAGAATGCAGCATCCAATAAAGTTATTCAAAAAAGTAATTTTAAGTTTGTAGGAGAGATAGAAATAGATGCTGAAAGATATAATCATTATAGAATTCATAAAAAATAGAATTCAGAAAAAATTTTTAGCAAACCCCACTTTTGGGGTTCATGAATACAAATACATTATTCTAACTAACTCAAATCTGAAAAGAGGGGTCTGAAACCATGAATGAGAAGTCGCAGTTACTAGAGGAGTTCAAGGAATGGATATGTTTTGTTTCTGAGATTCGTGAAATGGATTGGCAAATAAAGATTGCCGAAGATAAATGGTCAGTTCACGATATCGTAAGTCATATATTGCTGTGGGATAAATACTTTTATGAAGCAGCCATAAATCCGATATTAAATAATACACCTTTGACATTAACACACATTGATTTTGACAGATTTAATCAGGATGCTGTTGAATATGGAAAAACAAAAACCAAGGAAGAATTAATTGAAATGACTATTCAGTACCGTAACATGATATTGCAGAGTATAGAGAGTTTTGAAGACGACAAGTTTACTAAAGAATATGCTGACGGGAAGTTTACTATACTATCATATTTAAGAGATTTTATCTGGCATGATCAACATCATATAAGACAGATTGATGAGCTTAAAAGAAGTGCTATGTGAGTATATAGGCAGGTGAATAATATGAGAGATTATTGGAACAAAAGGTTTGCTGAAGAAGGAATGATTTGGGGTTGTGAACCAAGTCAAACTGTAACCCAAGCTATAGATTTGTTCAAAAAGAATAATGCACATAATATTTTGGTTCCTGGGGCTGGGTATGGGAGAAATACCAAGATGTTCTCTTCTTATTTTGAGGTTGATGGAATTGAGATATCTAGTTCAGCTATAAATCTAGCAAAAGAATGGGATTTAAAAACGAATTTTATTCAAGAATCGGTGTTAGAGTTTCGTACAAGCAAAAGGTATGACGGCATATATTGTTATGATTTATTACATTTATTTTTGTTAGAAGACCGAAAAAAACTGATACAGAATTGTGTGATGCATTTGAAGGAACAGGGAGTGATGTATTTTACGTGTTTTTCTGATCGCGATTTTAATAATGGTGTGGGTAGGAACGTTGAGGAAGGAACATATGAGTACAAGAAAGGGAAATATGCTCACTTCTTTACTGAAGAAAATTTAATAGAACATTTTAATGATTTGAATATATTAGAAATGGGTTCCATAAGAGAATGTCTGACACATACAGAAAAACAACAAGAATATGAATTAAGATATGTAGTTGTTCAAAATATTGGATAGCTATTGCGGGGAAGCAATTCAACAGATACATCAACCGCTTAACTGCCGCAAGTAACAGACGGACTATTAGTCCTAAAGCGCTGGGACATCATGAATACAGATCGTTATATGTAATTGGAAGCGAAGGGAATAAAAAAATGAGAATGCAAGACAAACCGATAGTAAGTGTTATAGGCTTGGGATTATTTAGTCTGTCACTAGTGGTGCACATTTGTTTTAAATCAATAAGAACAACGGATGATGTAGGGATGGGGATATTATTGTCTCTAGTAAATGCCATATTTCTAGTCTTTCCATTGCTATGGGGAGTATTGGGTGCGGTAGAATTCTCAAGAATAATGAGTTGGAGTGAGAAAATAAAAGAAAGAGAAGTGAACGAAGAAGTAGATTTAGATAAATACAAGAAAAAAATTAAGATATATCTATGTATAAACGTAGTTTATTTATTGCTAGTTATATGTCAATTGGGTTATGTAATTTATAGGTGGGATGAGGTGAACATATAATAAATATAGCGATGTAACGGCTATTCTTCAATTGACTGAATTCGTATAATAAAAATATACGTTTCGGCTTTGCCCTTGATATCGTGATTTCTTCTACATTTAGTATCGAAAATCGGTTTTCTGTAAATTAATATACATAAACATTATGAGTAAATTAATAAGGGGGGAGCAAACATGACAAATAGAGAGGAAATAAATCCTAAAGTTGATGCATATTTAGATAAAGTGAAAAAATGGAAGGCAGAAATGGAGAAGTTGAGAGCGATCATGCTTGACTGCCAGCTCACTGAAGAATTGAAGTGGGGTAAACCATGTTACATGTTTCAGAATAGTAACATAGCTATAATACAAGGATTTAAAGAACACTGTGCGCTTATGTTTTTCAAAGGTGCTTTGTTAAAAGACCCCAATGGTATTCTAATCAAACCTGGGGAGGATACACAGGCGGGGCGCCAGATTCGGTTCACTAATGTTGAAGAAATCATAGAGATGGAAGCCATTTTGAAGGTCTATATTAATGAAGCCATTGAAGTGGAAAAAGCCGGTTTAAAAGTGGATTTCAAAAAGAATACAGAACTCATATTTCCTGAGGAATTTCAGGCTAAATTAGATGAAGATCCTGCCTTGAAAACTGCTTTTGCTGCATTGACGCCGGGACGACAAAGAGCATACGTTATGCATTTTTCTGCGCCCAAGCAATCTAAAACTCGGGAATCAAGGATTGAAAAATGTATGCAGGACATTCTCAATGGAAAGGGATTAAACGATCGATAAATTCGATGAGAGAAAAAACACACTGCCATGAGCTCAATCGCTTAAGGCAGTGTGTTTGTCTTTAGAACCTGTATATCTGTTAAAAATGGATTATTCCTGTCCGGTAGCCACCGGATTTTCCTCATAGCTGATCCAATCGCTCCAGCTCCCCGGATAGAGTCTTACATTACTAAATCCTGCCTCATTCAAAGCCAGAACATTCGGACAGGCGGATACGCCTGATCCGCAATATACGATGATCTCAGCGTTCTGATCAAGGTCTGAGAAATGCTGTTTTAACTGCTCTGCGTTTTTAAATGACCCCTTTTCATCCAAGACCTCTTTCCAGAAGAAATTCACTGCACCGGGGATATGCCCCGCTGCTTGATCTATGGGCTCTTCCAGCCCCAGGTAGCGCGGACGCTCTCTGGAGTCGATCAATATAGGTGAAAAACCGATATAGGAGCCAACAGGAACAGAAGTTTTGGATATACGTTGTACTTCTTTCATACTTGTGAGCATTTGTGGCTGAACATTTGGCACAAAGGTCGAGGGAATGCGAATCGGCTGGTCTGCCGTAACGGGGAATTTTGCTTCCTTCCAAGCTCTGTAGCCTTCTTCCAGTACGTACACCTGTTCATGCCCAAGATAGCGCAGGAGCCACCAGAAGCGGGAGGCCATCATACCTCCCTGGTCATCATAAGCGACGATGCGTGAACCTGCATTGATCCCGGCACGGCTCAGACGTGCAGCAAGTGTATCCACGTCAGGTAATGGATGGCGACCACCATGCTCGCCTAGAGGAGCGGTAAGGTCTTCCTCCAAATCGAAGTGAACCGCCCCTGGGATATGGTCTTCATTAAATTCGTTCCGTCCAGCCCCGGCTTGTCCGAGCACGGAACGGCAGTCGGCAATGATTATATCAGGTTCGTACAATCGGGCCAGCAACCAGCGTTTGGATACGATGGATTTCATAGAGGATTCGCCTTCCTTTTTTTAATAGTAAATTTAATCCATTGAGTATGGTTTATGAAAATGGGGTAATAAGCTAAGAGTTAGCCTTCAGGGGGTGCTCAGTGCCGGGCAACTCACTTTGGTGGACAACTTGCTTTTTAAAATCCGCTCCGTATCGGATAAAAACCCATACCCCGAACAGGATAAAAAAGCCTGCACCAAATTGCAAAGTAGACAACCTCTCCCCGAGCAGCACCCAAGCCAGCAGGGAAGAAATAACGGGCTCACCGAGTACCGCCATCGACACCGCAGTGGCGTTAATGTATTTGAGTAGCCAGTTAAACAGGTAATGTCCGAACAGCGTAGGTACAATGGCAAGCAGCAGGAACAGCCCCCATTCCCGTGGTGCATATCCAGTAAAAGGTATAGCATTGACCACATTATACAGCGCTAGCGATGTGGCTGCGATGATAAAAACCCAAAAATTATAGACAAAAGCGCTCAAATGCTCGCGCAGATGCTTGCCCATCAGCATATGGATGGACACGGCGACCATACCCAAAAAGGACAGTGCATCGCCGAGTAGGGCTTGTCCTGAGACATGAAAATCTCCTGCACCGATGGCCAGTGAGCCGACAAAGGCCATGCCCATTCCGAAGAGCATAGCACGATTCGTGCCTGTCCGGAAAAACAAAAAAGAACCGAGCATGACAAGGATCGGTTCCAATGTCATAATAACAGTAGAGCTTGCAACGGTGGTCAGTCGCAGCGAGCCCATCCACAGCAAGAAATGCAGCCCTAGCGCGATACCGGACCAGAGGATCATCATCCACTGCTTGCGAGTGAGGCTGAATAGCTCGGTGCGGTATTTCCAGACCAATGGCAGCATCAGAAGATTGGTCAGGTACAAACGGTACATAGCAATGACGGACACCTCGGCTTCAGACCATCTGACGAAGATCGAGGAGAACGAAATAGCGATAATACCTATGACGTATAATAATTCAAAGGAAAACGACGGTTTGTGTGCTTGATTCATGTGGCAGCTCCATCCGTATGGAAGAAAATAAATATGCTAATATTCCTTCTAACGGTATCTCGAAAATGAGGTTTAATACAGCTCATTATACCGTACCTGGCATCCCCATGGTATTAGGATTTTGCAAAATCCTGAGAATATAATAAACGGGAGCAAGAGGAAGGATTTTAAGTGAGATGCTGCATAGAACTTTTGCTGCACAAGCTCGTCTATCAAAGTGGAGGTGGATTTTATGAAAAAACATAACACATTTTCAATCATACTACTGACTGTCGTGGCAGTGCTGGCTCTATCAGCCTGTGGCACGAAACCGCAAACCAACAACAATACACCTCAAGGAGCAGATCAACCGCAAACGCAACAGCCGCAAGTCGCACCAGAGCCGGTCGCCGAGTCGCAGGTTAAAAAAGGCACAGGTGTATACAACGGAGCTGCTGATCCGCATACGGTAGAGATTGAAACCAATGGCGAAGCCCAATCCTTCCAACTGGGGGAAGGACTGGATACAGTAATTGCTGGACTTAAGGAAGGTGATCCAGTAGCGTTTGAATATACCGAAAAAGCAGTAGAGGGCGACGCGACAGCGAAGCAACTGACTTTAACGAAAATACAAAAGACAGAGGCTTCAACAGATAGCAGTCAAAACGGAAGCTCTGGTCAACAAGTAGGCGGGGATCGCGCGAAAACTCAAACTTTTGAGCTTAACCTTGAAGGGAAAAAGGAAAAGCAGACAGCAACTTTGGCAAAGGGAGAGGGCTATTCGCTGTATGTGTTTGATCCGATGTCCCTGTTTCCCGATCAAAACCGTGTCGCTTTAGCGGTAGATGATAACTACTACGCCGAAATTACGAAGCTGCCCTCCGACTTTAATCTGGATAAGCTTCAAAAAGAAGGCGAAAAGGACCTGGCTTCCATAGGCAAGGTGCAAAAGCTGGACAAAGCAGCCGTGCCTCAAGCGCTGACCAGTAGCCGCCTGTTCTTGCAAGCGAACAGTTCGAAGATCACCCAACAATATATTGTTGTGGAAAATACTACGGGCGCTTTTAGCGTGAAAGTGAACATTCCACAAGGGGAACCTGCGGAAGGATTCGAATCCTTCATTTATACATCGCTGGAGAGCCTGCAAGCTAATAAATAAGCCTGATTTCAAGTCAGACGGTCACTAGCTTATTATCATGAATTTAAGGCACTCAAACGACCGAGACTTGTTATTATAGGTACTAGGTTAGCACTCTGAAGGTCTAATCTGTAATTGCGAGACCTGCACTTTTGTGCTATAAAGGATGAGAGAATAAGATCATTCCGGCTTGCGAAGTCGTATGAAGCGATGAAGGAGTTGTTAGATTTACTATGTCCATCGAAATGAATACACAAGAAGTCATCAACGTGATTAAAAACAGCAAGAAAAAGACGCCTGTTAAAGTATATGTAAAAGGAGCTTTGGCTTCCGCATCTTTTGGCGAGAATGTTCAAGCTTTTATTTCTGGAGACAGCGGTGTGGTATTTGGTGATTGGGCCGATATCAAGCCGGTACTGGATAGCGTAGACGCGAAAGAAGAAGATTATGTAGTGGAAAATGACCGCCGTAACTCCGCTGTTCCAATGTTGGATCTGAAAGGCATTAATGCACGCATTGAGCCAGGCGCCTATATCCGCGATATGGTGGGCATTGGTAACAACGCCGTCATTATGATGGGCGCAGTGATTAACATTGGCGTTACGATTGGTGAAGGCACCATGATTGATATGAATGCTGTACTGGGCGGTCGTGTTAAAGTCGGCAACATGTGCCACATCGGTGCAGGCGTTGTCCTTGCAGGTGTCATTGAGCCACCGTCCGCACAGCCTGTTATCGTAGAAGACGAAGTATTGATCGGTGCGAACTCGGTTGTACTGGAAGGCGTACGCATTGGTAAAGGTGCAGTTGTTGCAGCCGGAGCGGTTGTAACTGAAGATGTGCCTCCATACTCCGTAGTAGCTGGTACACCTGCACGTGTAATCAAACAGGTCGATGACAAGACCAAATCCAAAACTGAGATTTTGAAAGAACTGCGCGTTCTGTAAGAAGGCAACGTTTTTTAGGTACCAAAGGTGAACGATTCCTTGTCAGGAGCATAATACACTGACAGCATAACATAGGGACGAAGCACAACGGACAAGGCTCGGCGGCTGCGCCGGGCTTTTGTCCTTTTATTCTTTTGCCCGATAAGAGCTGATGAGCTATAAAAAGGAGGCGTAGCAGCAAAATGAGCACAGCCGATGATCGTTCTTTTGTTCAAATACGAAGGGATCTGCATCAAATTCCCGAGCCAGGGTTTGAGGAATATAAAACACAACGATACTTGCTGAACTACTTGGAAACGCTCCCTCAGGAGCGGCTGGACATTCGTACGTGGCGTACGGGCGTGTTAGTACTTATTCATGGAACGGCTCCTGAGCGCCGCTATGGATATCGTTGTGATATGGATGGTTTACCGATTGAGGAAGAGACAGGTTACGATTTCCGTTCGACTCATCCCGGCTACATGCATGCTTGTGGACACGACTTACATATGACGATTGGATTGGGAATTGTGACTCACTTTGCGAGCCATCCGATGAAGGATGATCTGGTCGTGTTGTTTCAACCAGCTGAGGAAGGACCTGGTGGAGCCTTGCCTATGCGGGACAGCACGGAGCTGGCCGACTGGATGCCGGATGAAATTGTCGCATTGCATGTTGCACCAGAATATCCTGTAGGCACCATAGCCACTCGCCCGGGCATCCTATTTGCCAATACATCGGAGCTTTTCATCGACCTCAAGGGTACGGGGGGGCATGCGGCGTATCCACACAAGGCGAATGATATGGTAGTGGCTGCTTGTCAGCTAGTGGGACAATTACAGACGGTGGTAGCCCGTAATGTGAATCCACTGGATGCAGCGGTCATTACGGTTGGTAAGGTTAGCGGAGGCACGAAGCAGAATATTATCGCGGAAACCGCCCGTTTGGAAGGTACGATCCGAACGTTGTCTGCCGATACGATGACGCTGGTTAAATCGCGGATTGAGGCGCTGGTGCGTGGTGTGGAAGCTGGATTTGAATGCCAAGCGAAGATTCATTACGGCTCCAATTATCTGCAAGTATACAATGAAGCCAAGGTGACTGAGGAATTCATGAAATGGGTTAGTAATCGGCAGGATGTGCAGCTTGTTGAATGCGGAGAAGCGATGACCGGAGAGGACTTCGGGTATTTTCTGGAACGAATTCCTGGCCTGATGTTCTGGCTTGGCGTGGATACGCCTTATGGCTTGCACCATGCTAAGCTGGAGCCTGCAGAGGAAGCCATCGAGGTAGCTATCCGTGTGCTGACAGACTATTTTACATGGAAGTCACAAGGGTGAATGATACAGCCTGAATAATTATGTTTAATGTAGAGAATGTAATGGAATGAAGTCGAATTTTTTGAAGGAGGGTGTTATGGGAGAGCAAACCATCATCCGATTTGAACGGGTGACCAAACAATATGACAACGATCCCCCAGTGCTGGCGGATGTCAGCTTTGAGATTGAGCGTGGCAAATTCTATACACTGCTGGGTCCTTCCGGCTGTGGTAAAACGACGATTCTGCGTATGATTGCAGGTTTTGCAGAGCCGACAGAGGGCTCTATTTATTTGAATGGAAAACTCATTAATCGTGTTCCAGCCAACGAGCGGCAGGTCAATACGGTTTTTCAGGATTATGCGCTATTTCCACATCTGAATGTGTTTGAAAATGTCGCTTTTGGTCTGCGGATTAAAAAGATGAACAAAAAGGACATTCAGGAGAAGGTGACACAGGCGTTGTCCTTTGTCAATCTGGAAGGCTACGGCGAACGGGAAATTTCTGAAATGTCCGGGGGACAGCGTCAGCGTGTAGCTATTGCACGGGCTATCGTCAATGAGCCTGATGTTCTCTTGCTGGATGAACCATTGTCGGCACTGGATTTAAAGCTGCGGACAGAGATGCAGTATATTTTGCGTGAGATGCAGCAGCGTCTTGGAATCACTTTTATATTCGTTACGCATGATCAGGAGGAAGCGCTGGCCATGTCAGACGAAATTTTTGTCATGAACAAAGGCAAGATCGAGCAAAGCGGTACGCCAAATGATATCTATGATGAGCCGATTAATCGGTTTGTGGCTGATTTTATCGGCGAATCAAATATTGTTCCTGGACGTATGATTGCGGATTATCAAGTGGAATTCAACGGTCGACAGTTTGAATGTGTCGACGGAGGATTGCGTCCGAACGAACCGATTGAAATTGTGATCCGTCCCGAGGACTTGGAGATTACTAGTGTTGCTGAAGGCAAGCTGCGTGTTAAGGTGGATACCCAATTGTTCCGTGGAGTTCACTATGAAATAAGCTGCTATGATGATTCAGGACAGGAATGGCTGGTGCATTCTACCAAAAAGGCGGAGCTGGGCAGTGAAATTGGTCTGAAATTTGACCCGGAAGCCATTCATGTCATGCGGTTTGGGGAGACAGAAGAAGAATTTGATCGGCGTCTGGAAGCCTATGAAGAGGTAGAACAGCATGTCCGGTAATACTAGAGCAGCGTACCTGCTGCCTTACTATTTATGGATTGTGCTGTTCGTGGCAGCTCCAGTTGTACTTGTATTTTACTATTCACTGTTTGATGTGGATGGTCATCTCACATTCAGCAACTACGCTCAGTTCCTGACACCTGTTTATTTAAGCATGACGCTTAGCTCGTTTTGGTATGCATTTCTCATCACTGTATTTTCACTGCTCGTGGCGTATCCGGCGGCATATTTGCTTACTCGCACCAAGCATAAGCAACTGTGGCTGTTGCTCATTATTTTGCCGACCTGGATTAACCTGTTGCTCAAAACGTATGCTTTTATCGGGATTTTCGGGACTTATGGTCCGGTAAATGCGGTATTAGGCATGGTTGGGTTGGGCGGTCAGCAAATATTGTTTACCAGCTCCAGCTTTGTGTTTGTATCTGTTTATATTTTTGTGCCTTTTATGATTTTGCCCATCTATAATGCGTTGGAAGGTTTGAATCCTTCACTGCTGGATGCAGCCCGTGATTTGGGGGCCTCCAAATGGACCGCATTTCGCAGGGTTATTTTTCCGTTAACACTTTCGGGTGTGCGGTCTGGTTGTATGGCTGTGTTTATTCCAGCGTTGTCGCTGTTTATGATTACCCGTCTGATTGCAGGTAACCGTGTGATTACGCTGGGGACGGCGATAGAGCAGCATTTTCTAGTTACTCAGGACTGGGGTATGGGCTCAACAGTGGCTGTGTTCCTGATTTTGGCGATGGCGATCATTATGCTGCTCACCTCGCGAACGAAACGGAGGGTGCGGCATGGTAAATAAAAACCGATTCGGGAATATATATTTGGTGATTGTTTTTCTCGTGTTGTATGCGCCTATCTTGTATTTGATGTACTATTCCTTCAACAGCGGCGGGACTATGCACGAGTTTGAAGGCTTTACACTTCAATATTACAAAGAGGTGTTTGCAGACACCCGCTTGATCATTATTGTTATTAACACCTTAGTAATCGCTTTGCTGTCGTCTGCGTTGGCTACGATTATTGGTATCATGGGTGCGCTGGCTATCCATCAGATGCAGAACCGTCGAGTCAAAAATACGTTGTTGTCGCTCAACAATGTACTGATCGTGAACCCGGACGTCATTATTGGCGCTTCCTTCCTCATTTTGTTCACGATGGTTGGCATTAAGCTGGGTTTTTACTCTGTTTTGTTATCCCATATTGCGTTTAGTGTGCCGATTGCGGTCATTATGATTTTGCCGCGGCTTCAGGAAATGAGCCCATCCCTGGTGGACGCTGCGCGTGATTTGGGTGCCAGCCGGCTGGATGTGCTGACCAAGGTGATTTTGCCCTTTATCAAGCCAGGAATTTATGCAGGCTTTTTTATGGCGTTAACGTACTCGCTGGATGATTTTGCGGTGACCTTTTTTGTGACAGGCAGTGGCTATTCGACCTTATCGGTGGAAATATACTCACGGGCCCGTCAAGGGGTTTCCTTGTCCATCAATGCACTGTCCACGCTCATATTCCTGTTTACTGTGCTGCTGGTGGTGGGCTATTACTTTATTATGCGCAAGGCGAATCGTAATGGTAAAAAAGAGCCTGCGGCGGAAATGGGGGTGCCTAGATGAAGTCGCTTGTGCGCGTGTTTCTGTCCATTTTCATCATCTCGTTTGGTCTGATGGGCGTGGCAGCCTGGTTGAACTCTAGTCAAGGCTACTCCGGTGGTAACACACTGACGGTGTACAACTGGGGAGACTACATTGATCCTGAGCTGCTGGAACGGTTTCAGAAGGAGACGGGGATTACCGTCATTTATCAGACATTTGATTCCAATGAGGCGATGCTGACGAAAATCGAGCAGGGAGGAACTTCGTTTGATGTAGCGGTTCCCTCGGAATACGCTTTGGCTAAAATGAAGCAGGAGCACTTGTTGCTCCCGTTGGACCATAGCAAGCTACCGAATTTGAAGCATGTAGATTCTCATTATCTAAACCTTTCGTTTGATCCAAATAATCAATATTCGGTTCCGTATTTTTGGGGGACAGTCGGGATTGTGTTTAACCCGGAGCTGACCAAAGGCATTGATTTTCATAGCTGGGATGGCCTATGGGACCCGAAGCTGCGTAATAACCTGTTGCTGGTTGATGGAGCTAGGGAGATTATGGGCATGTCGCTGAACAGTCTCCACTATTCCTTGAATGATACAAACCAGACGCATTTGCAGCAAGCTTTGACGAAGCTAGAGAAGCTAGCACCTAATGTCAAGGCTGTGGTTGGCGACGAGATTAAAATGCTGCTGGCCAATGAGGAAGCTGCTGCCGGAGTTGTATGGTCCGGTGATGCGTCCGAAATTATGGATCAGAACGATAAGCTGGATTACGTCGTGCCAGATGAAGGGTCCAACCTGTGGTTTGATAATATAGTTATTCCAAAAACGGCTACCCATGTGGATGCGGCTCATAAATTTATCAATTTTATGATGCAGCCCGATGTAGCCGCTCAAAATGCTGAATTTGTGGGTTATTCCACACCAAACAAGGATGCAAAGAAATTGCTGCCTGAAGATATTTCTGGCGATGAGCGGTTCTATCCTCCATCTGAAATTACAGATAAGCTTGAAGTATACGATAACCTAGGCAAGCGAATGCTCGCTCATTATAACGAATTGTTCCTGCAATTCAAAATGCATTTAAAGTAGGAGAGTGGCGTGTGGATACGGGGTGGTGCTTTAAAGGCCGCTGCGGAGGCGGATGGTGCTTACCATCGCTGTTAAATTCCGATTTTTATGTTACGCATAAAGGTGAAAATCGGAATTTAAAGGCGACCGCTTCGCTTGTCCAGCACCATTCCGCCCCCTTCGCTGTGCCGTGCTTAAAGCAACGTACCCATGAATCCCACGCCGACGGTGAGGGAGTAGTGAGAGCAAACAGGCCCTTGAACCACCCGTGTAGGTGATTCAAGGGCCTGTTTTGTGTACTCACCGCGTGAGGGGGTGAGTAATGTTTTTAACCCTACCACTCCACACACGTTAGATAATTGTGGGACTTTAAGGCGGACAGTGAAGCGAAGCGGGCCATTTGAATCTGTAGAAGCGGCAGCGTTCGCCTTTGCTGTGGGATTCATACCTATAAGCGTTTATACAATTAAAGAATCCCCCAGCAACAGCGATCGGAAGATCAAATGGACTGCGTAGCGCCTCTCCCACCTTAACTCCTCACAATTCCCCTAACAAACCTCTCTATTTTATCCAACCCTTGCTCCAGTATATCCTGTCCGTAAGCGTAAGATAAGCGAATATAACCTTCGCCATAGGAAGAAAAAGCATCTCCCGGCACGACGGCTACTCCTTGCTCTTCCAGCAGCTTCAAGGTGAAGTCCATTGAGCTTAATCCAAAATGGGCGATGGAAGGGAAAAGATAGAAGGCTCCTTCAGGCTTCTCCAGCGGAATCCCCATATCTGTCAGTCTTCCGTGTACATAGTCACGGCGTTTGCGGTACTCTTCGCGCATCGGAAGTGCATCATCCACCCCAACGGTCAGGGCTTCCAGTGCTGCATATTGGCTAATTGAGCTAGCACAGGTCACGTTGTACTGATGTACTTTGACCATGTGCTGTGTAATCTCGGCGGGGGCAAGTGTAAAACCAATGCGCCATCCTGTCATGGAATGTGATTTGGAGAGACCGTTAATGACGATGGTACGCTCCCGCATACCTGGAAGAGTTGCAATAGATACGTGCGGTGTATCGTAAATAAGTTCGCTGTATATTTCATCTGAAATGATAAACAGATCGCGTTCCTTAAGTAAATCGGCGACTGCTTCCAGTTCTTGGTGACTCATCACCCGTCCGGTTGGATTCGAAGGATAGCCGAGAATGACTGCTTTTGTCCGCTCAGTCAGATAAGGCTCCAGTACCTCTGCCGTTAGCTTGAATCCGCTGTTGCGGGTGTCAGCCAACACTGGAATGCCACCTGACAAACGGATCAATGGCTCATATCCTGGGTAAATCGGCACAGGTAGAACAACTTCGTCTCCGGGTGACAAAATTGTGCGCAGGGTAATATCCAGCGCTTCACTGGCTCCGTTCGTCACGATAACCTCATCTTGTCCACGGTAATTCAGGCCGTATTTGCGGGCTACAAACGCTGCTGCAGCTTCTCGTAATTCCGGCAGTCCCGGATTAGGTGTATAAGTGGTTCGGCCTTCATCAATCGCCCGATGGGCAGCTTCCATAATATGCGCAGGGGTAGGGAAATCCGGCTGCCCAATCGTTAATGACAGAGTTCCGGGTAATGCGGCAACTTTATTGGCGATTTTGCGGATGCCGCTGATTTGAATATTTTTGACCTGGTCGTTAAGCAAATGCTCCATAGCGTGTGTGCCACCTTTTTCTGTATTAGAACAAGTTTACAATAATATGATCTGATTATGCTACGGCAAGAAGAATTCATTTTACATATTTAAGGTACTAAATTGGCTAATTTGTGGTATCTTAAATATAGGATATGTTTGTAAGCGTAATCATAGAAAAAAAGAAGAGAGGGGAGCTTCTATATTCAAGAGTTGGATGATCGAGTGGATCAGGATGAAAAAACATCTGAAGCCATTTTGATGTACTAGCCTAGTCATGGTGTAAAGCTAGGAGATAAGGTAAGCATTGGTAGTTCGGTGAAAAACACACGGAAAGAGCGTAGGCAAGCAAGCCAATTGACTTATCGACCATAGAACTATGTAAATGTCAGATTGATTGACTTTGTGAGATAGTTAAGTTATCTTTTGTGGAGAAGTCGTATGCTAAAGTAAAAGGAAGAGGTGAAGCGTCATGGGAGTAACAGCTAAACAAATCTTTGTGAATTTACCAGTTAAAAACCTGCAACACTCCATTGATTTTTTCACTACCATCGGATTTGAATTCAACGCTCAGTTCACGGATGAACATGCAACCTGCATGGTTGTTAGTGAGCATATTTTTGTCATGCTATTGGTTGAAGAACGTTTTAAAGCATTCACTACAAAGGAAATTTCAGATGCCACGAAAAGCACAGAAGCGATTGTTGCTCTTTCGGTGGAGAGCCGAGAAAAGGTAGACGAGATCGTCCGCAAAGCTTTTGAAGCAGGAGGCAAACCCTCAAATGAGCCTCAAGATCATGGTTTTATGTATGGATGGAGCTTTCAGGATTTGGATGGTCATCTGTGGGAGTTCTTTTATATGGAAGAGCAGTAATAGAAGTAAGGGTAATTAAGTAAACGAAGTATGATGGTAAGTAATCTGTCCTAAAAAGATAGTTTACTTTCTTTCTTGCATGTTATCGAACTCATCAGGAGGAATTACAATGTCTAACGAAGTGAGAATATACCCTGTTCAAGTGCTCAGCGAAACATTGTCAGATTCACTAAGCAGGCTGTTGATTGACGTGGTTGCTGATGGTGCATCTATAGGTTTCTTACCACCCCTAGGGTATCAGGAGGCAGCAGCTTATTGGAACAGTGTGCTTGAGGACGGTGTAGTACTGTGGATTGCCGAGAAGGACGGAGTACCTGTTGGGACGGTTCAGCTTCAGTTAGCCCAAAAAGCAAACGCTACACATCGTGCGGAAATTGCAAAGCTTATGGTGCATCCGTCTGGACGCAGGCTTGGGATCGCACGACAGTTAATGAAGGCAGCTGAAGAAGAGGCAGTGCGTCAGAATAGAACTCTACTGGTACTGGATACGCGGGTGGGAGATCCTTCTAATAGATTATACGAGTCGATCGGGTTTGTGGAAGCTGGTGTTATTCCGAACTACGCTCAATCAGCCGATGGTCAGCTGCACGCCACTCGATATTATTATAAGCCTTTAAATCCGTATTCCAGTCATTGCTGAGCATTTGCCGAATAACCGTGGTATTTACGGGTAATCATAACTTGTCATAGGATTACATAACCTTTTTCCGCGTTTATTCGACTGGTAAAGCACGGGAATTGGAACGTATAATGAAGAGGAGATCAGAAAAGGTCTTTTTTGTCATTTGACTGTACCGAATTGAAGAACGTAGCAAACACAGCGGAGGAATCAAAGAATATGAGGCTGGAGCATGATTTTTTAGGAACCAAGGAAGTGCCGTCAGATGCTTATTACGGTGTACAAACTCTAAGAGCAAAAGAAAATTTTCCAATTACAGGCCAACGATTGCATCCTGAGTTGATTAAAGCCATGGCGATTGTAAAAAAGGGAGCAGCGACGGTAAACATGGAACTAACCCGTCTACATCGCTCCAAAGCAGAGGCCATTATTCAGGCTGCTGACGAGATTATTCAAGGACAGTTGCATGATCATTTTATCGTCGATCCGATTCAGGGCGGCGCAGGCACGTCCATTAATATGAATACAAATGAAGTGATTGCGAACCGCGCGCTGGAGCTGATCGGCAAGCAGCGAGGAGACTATCAGGAAATCAGTCCTAATAATCACGTTAATATGGCGCAATCGACAAACGATGCTTTTCCTACGGCCGTACATTTGGCTGTATTAAGTATGATTGATAAGCTGTTAGTCACCATGAGTGAGCTTCAGGAAGCATTTTCTCGCAAGGCCAACGAGTTTGATAGTGTGATCAAAATGGGTAGAACCCACTTGCAGGATGCAGTACCGATCCGATTAGGGCAGGAGTTTCAGGCTTATGCGCGTGTACTGGGCCGTGATATCGGACGCGTCCGTGCGACCAAGGAGCACCTGCTAACGATTAATATGGGTGCAACAGCGGTGGGTACTGGCTTGAACGCAGACCGCCACTATATTCAGCGTGTCGCTGAGGTACTGGCTGAGGTCAGTGGCTTTCCTGTGGAAGCAGATGAACATCTCGTAGATGCCACACAAAATACGGATGCCTATACTGAAGTGTCTGCTGCCTTAAAGATTTGTATGATGAATATGTCCAAGGTGGCTAATGACATCCGCTTGATGGCTTCTGGACCTCGTGCTGGTCTGGGAGAATTGAGTCTGCCTGCTCGTCAGCCAGGATCATCCATTATGCCGGGCAAGGTAAATCCAGTCATGTGTGAGGTCATTAACCAAATTGCTTTTCAGGTCATTGGTAATGATCATACAATCTGCTTGGCTTCGGAGGCGGGCCAACTGGAGCTGAACGTGATGGAGCCTGTACTTGTCTATAATTTGCTGCAATCGCTGGAAATTATGAAGCAGGGCTTCCACGTTTTCCGTGTTCATTGTGTGGAAGGAATTGAAGCAAATGTGGAGCGGTGCCGTGAATATGTAGAGAACAGCGTAGGTATTATTACAGCGCTCAATCCGCACCTCGGATATGAGGTAGTATCACGCATTGCCCGCGAAGCAATTACGACTGGCAAATCGGTACGTGAATTGTGTCTGCTGTATAATGTACTGACTGAGGAAGAATTAGACATTATATTGGACCCGTACCAGATGACTCAGCCTGGTATTGCAGGAGAATCTTTGCTGAATCGTGAATAATATTGCGGAGTTTAGAATGTAGGCAACTTTGAGATAAAATGAAGGCAGCCCCGTCGAATTCGGCGGGGTTGCTTTTGTGTAAAACTGTGTCAATGTGATAGGAGTGGTAACGGTAACCCTACTAAGGAAAATACCGCTTGCATACCTGCTGTAGAAAAGGGGAAGAGAAATGCTGCTGGAGCAATTATCGGCATATAAGGAATTAGGAATAGGACTTATTGTATTACTATTACTGCTTGTGCTCACCATCAGGGGGATGATACGTGGTCGTCGGAACCGGATATTGCGTGATCTGGACCCGCGTAAAATTGGAATTCAGGATATAGATCGTATGGAGGATGGCTCGGAATTTGAGCTTTATTTGCAGCGGCTATTATCCGCACTTGGCTATAAGGACATTTATAAAACAACCAGCAGCCGCGATTTTGGAGCAGATCTGGTATTTACAGACCGTGAAGGCGCCAGAGTCGTAATTCAGGCCAAGCGTTATGCTGTACAACATCCGGTCGGCTTGGGGGCTGTACAGGAAATTTATACTTCCATGCGTTATTATGCGGCCGATAAGTCTGTTGTCATCACCTCCGGACGTTACACGGAATCCTGTAAAACACTTGCTGCTGTCAACGGGGTTAAATTATTGGACCGCAATGATTTGGTGGATATGATTGACCTGTTCAAAGCCAAACGTCGTGAGGAGGTCATGGAACGTATAGAAAGTAGGGTAGAGGTGGTCGTTTCCAAATGGAGTAAAACCAAATAGAAGTATATGAGGAGTGAAACGGGTATTAGGGACAGGTGTTCCTGTCCCCTTTCTGAAATACTCTTAACTATATGGCTAGATACATATAAATAATTGTGTTTGAACGGTGTGGACAATAAAGATAGGAGAGGTAATCAAGTAATGTGCTTGAAACTAGAAAGTTTTAAGCTATATTTACAAAAATAAAAATTGATATAAATGTATTTTGTTCTTTATATATTCAAAAAATATAATAATGTGTAAAATTAACTTTCCATTCCTTGAGCATAGAGTTATATATTTTTGTTTGTATATAAATTATATACAAATTTTACAGAAGTTTAGGTTATGGATTTTACGTAAGTAACTAGCAGCTGATAGCCTAAACAATAATAAAAGTAAAGATGTATATGAGAATATTCCAACAGATGACGATCAGTTGGGATATTGTTCATATAAATTAACTTCGAAGAGATAGCATAAAGAAATCATTAGTGATAATCATCACATCTATGAAAACAAGTTGAATGAGAGGAGGAAAACAAAATGGCAAACGATGCTTTTGATTTGGATGTACAAGTGAATAAGTCTAAGGGATCTATAGAACCACAAGCTTGGAATAGCATAGCAGCATGTTCCGCTGCTGCGTGCCAGGGCGAGCGCACATCCAATTGTCATACCAACAAATTATGTGTAACAAACTTTGAAACTTGGTGCTGCTAAGATTTTTGATGTGTATAATTCGGAGTATTTGTTTAACTTTGGAACAGGAAAATGGAAGAGAAAAGGGGCCTTCAAGTCCCTTTTCTCTTCTATTGTAAGGTAAATTATTCTTAGAGATTGCATATGCACAAGATAGTCCGGGGAGGCGAGGAATTAATGAATCATCAGCGATATGTTTACAAAGCATTTGATTTCTTTTTACTGCGAACGCCTGTCCTGTCATTTGACGATTATACATCATGTTTCCCTGAGGAATGGGGGAGTCTGGAAGATCTGAAAGCCTACACCGTGAGACGTATAATTGAATTGTCTAACGACCCTGTAATCAAGGAAGCCATTGCCGTTTCCAGTCCGAGTCTACACGAATCCTTATTTCGTTTACAAGATGTGGACGATCCGCGCAAGCAAGAGCAGGTACTTAAAGGATTCATGCGATATGTACTAAGAATGATGACCCGTCCGACGCCATTTGGTTTATTTTCAGGCGTTTCTGTGGGACACTTTGGTGAGTCTTCTCAATTGTATCTCAAGAATACGCAGGCTCATCGCAAACGGGCGAGACCTGATATGGAATGGGTATTGAAAATTATTGAAAAGATAGAAAATATTCCGGAAGTATTATGCCAGCTTCGTCTCCATAGCAACCCTTTAATCTATCGGCAAGGAAACCGGGCGAAAATTCCTTATACAACTAGATATGGAAAATTAATAAAAGGGGAAAACGATAGCGTATCGGTGAAGGCATCCGCTGTTTTTGATTATATTATGGAGGCCTGCGCTCATCCGGTAGTATATTCAACATTGGTTAAGCTTGTTATGGAACGTTTTTCAGAGGCGGACGAAGGAAGGGTTGATCCCTATATTCGGCAACTTTTTGAACAAGAGTTTCTTATTTCTGAGCTACGGCCCTCGACCATAAAGTCAGATCCTTTTATTCATATTTTGAATATTATCGATCCGTTAAACGGAATGGACGATCTAAAGTTGCTGCTGCAAAGTATTCATCAGGATATCCAATTGTACAATGAACTTCCTATCGGGGAAGGTGAGAAGCACCTAAAGTTGCTCCGGCAAAAGATGAGTGAAGTTTCGGACATTGAAATGTCCACTTTGCAGGTCGATTTATCACTGAAGGACCATTCCATTATTCTGAATGAATATATTCGTAAGGATGTTGAACGGGTGGCCGAATTATTGTCCCAGCTCACTCCCCAAACCGATCCTCATCTCAAGGAATACGCTGATGAGTTTTCAGAAAAGTATGGATATGGTAGAGAGGTGCCATTGCTGGAACTATTAGATGAAGAAATGGGTTTGGGCGCGCCTGCGACCTACCATCAACCTCAGAGTCGGCGCAGGTCTTTAAAAACGGAAAAAAGCGCCACAACGCAAGCCAATCGGGAACAGCTTCTTTTTCAATGGTTTGTATCCTCCATACATAAAGGCAATTATGAACTGAATCTTACGGATGAAATGATTGGGCAGCTTACACATACTGAGGATTCCATTACCCGTCCGACATTGCCTTCTATGGAACTATACTTCTTATTGAATACCCGCGACCAGCAAGCGCTTAATCGAGGAGACTACACATTACTGCTCGGACCAAACCCTGGGTCGAATGGTGCGGGAAAAACGTTTGGACGTTTTATGGATTTGTTGGGTACACCGTTTAAAGAGGAATTCCAAGCTATTCATCAGGAAGAGCAAAGTCTGTACCCTGATAAAATTTGGGCTGAGGTATCCTATTTACCTTGCTCTGGAAGAACAACGAATGTTATTCTTATTGAAAATTTTCGAGACTATGAGATTGCAATCGGCACCAGTCAGGCTCTACCGGACGATCGGCAAATTCAAGTATCAGATTTAGTTGTGGGGCTGCGTGATGATCACTTCTACTTAAAATCTCGCAAACACAATCGGGAAGTCATACCGACAATCGGACATATGCTCAATTATCATCAAGCTCCTAATGTATACCGATTCTTGATTGAGGTCGGTCTAGCAGGATTCGGACAATGGAGCACAATGAACTGGGGAATTATTGCGCAGGCTCCGTTTACTCCTCGTTTGCGGTACAAAAATATCATTTTTACTCCGGCAACATGGAGAATGGGGTTTCGCCAGGACAAAAACAAACCACTGAGTATGGAAGCCCTGAAAAAAGCGGTGCACCAATTCTGCTTAGAATGGAAGGTACCTCGGTATGTCTACTTGATTCAATCCGATCATCGCATTTTGTTAGATTTGGAGCATCCCTTACACATCGAAGAACTATATAGAGAATTAAAATCCGGTAACTCGATTGTTCTCATTGAACACACTGGTGGATTCGAAGAATTACCTATTCATTGTAGTGAAGGTAGACTGACAGCGGAATTCGTATTTCCTCTAGTTCGACGGCCAGTCGTTGCTTTGGATACTCTTCAGGAGGTCGCGACAACTTCAGAAGATGTGGAACTAGCCCATTCTACACAGCCAGTAAATTTTGCTCAACGAGTACATTTTCCGGGTAGTTTATGGTTCTATGCGAAGCTATACGGAGTGGAAAGCAGGCAAAATGAGTTTATTGGTTTATATTGGGATGAGTGTACTCGGCAAGCAAAGGAGTCGGGTATAGTTGAGTATGGATATTATATTCGTTATGCAGATCCAGAATCCCATATTCGTGTTAGATTCAAAATATCTAGTGAGAGAGTAGTTGCTGACTTTTTTACCATGTTTCATGATTGGACAAAAGTGTGGATACAAGAAGGATTGATGACCAGATTTGTTATCGATACCTATGAACCGGAAATTGAGCGTTATGGAGGACCAGAATTAATGGGGTTAGCGGAGTCTATGTTCGCCGATGATAGCGAGGTTGCCGCTAGACTTATTCGTTTGAATCGTTTTCAACAAAATAAATTAGATTTAGATTTTGTAGCTGTGTGGAGTGTAATCTATTTGTTGCATCAATTAGGTTTTAGCGAAGCAGAAAGTTACGACGTTCTTAATCAAAAATATGACATAAGGGAGTTCCTAGGCGAATTTCGCAAAGAACGTAGGCTTTATTTGGATTTCTTGGATAAAACATTTGCACAGGGCCAAGGTCAATCTCAGAATCAAATTAATGATATTCTAGATTTATTTAAGATCAGGGAAACAACAGCTTATTGTTATCAACAAAAAATTTTAGAACAAGAAAAGCAGAGTTCTTTAATGAATACGAAAGAGGATATTTTATTCAGTATCATTCATATGCATTTGAATCGCTTACTTGGAATTGATCGATATAGAGAACGGAAAATCATGATCATGGCTCGTCACGCAATGAATAGCCTCGTTCACTATCATAGGAAAGTAACATGAAAAATATGGGTAATGGAAATAATGGATTGCACTCCGCTTGGAAATCAGTGAAGAGTGGTCTTAAGCTGCTTCGGTTAATTTTTAGTACTAATAAACGTTATCTCATTCTCAGTATTATGTTCTATTTTATTCAAGGGGTCACACCGATTTTCACCCTGGCTGTTATGCAAAATGTACTAAATAAAGTTTCAATTGCTTTGCAACAAGGCGCTGGTTTAGTAATCATACCGTTTGGTTGGTTTGTATTGGTTTATGTTGTGAAAAATATAGTAAATGCCGCACAGGATTATGTGGAAGGAAACCTGGAAGCTGTTCTTTCCAAATCATTGAACATTATGATTTGTGAAAAATCAACTCGATTGGGATTAGGGGATTATGAAAATGCGACTATTAATGACCAGTTGAAACGTGCCTCTCAAGAGGCTTCTTATCGTCCGTATCAACTTTACACTCAAATGGCGGGGATTGTATCAAGTCTTATTACTATGATATCCTCTGCAATTTGGCTGATTTTATGGAAGTGGTGGGTTGTTCTTATTCTACTAATTGTATCAGTGTTATCTTTATATTCTTTATTTAAAATTAATCGTGAACAGTTTCAAATATACATGGATCGGACTCCACAGTATCGACAATCTTGGTATATGACTTATTTATTAACGAATGATCGTGCGGTAAAAGAAGTGAAAATTTTTCAATTAGGTCCATATCTATTGGAACGTTACTCCAACTTACTGGAAAGTTTTTTTAAGGTCGATCGTCGAATGTTAGGTAGGCTCACCCGCTTCACTTTGATGTATAACTTGCTTGAGCTCGGAGTAATGTTATGGTTTGTATGGATGGCAATGAAGGAAACTTTGCTTACTAATATAATGATTGGTAGCTTATACGGGTATATTCAAGCCATAATGTTAACGCAAAGCCAAATTCAGATGATGATGCGTGGTATTTCACAATTTTCGCAAAATAATCTTTATATTGAACAATTGTTTTTGTTTTTAAAACTACCCACCTCAGATCCTGTATATCATCAAAAAGATCTGAGTTACATGCAACCTTCGGGAGTCGGGCAGGATTTCCATATTGAACAAATTGCATTTGAAGGGGTCTCTTTCAAATATCCAGGACAGTCCAGATATGCATTAAACAAGGTTAGGTTGTCATTGTCCAAAGGTGAGACAGTTGCAATTGTAGGTAAAAACGGATCAGGTAAGACGACTTTAATGAAAATTTTGATGCAATTGTATGCAGATTACAGCGGAACAATTAGTGTAAATGGTTGTAATATTAAGAACTATGAACTAGCGGACATTCAACGAAAAATAGGAGTAGTGTTTCAGGATTTTATGCAGTATGAAATGTCTGCTCGCCATAATATAGGCTTTGGCGATTTGGGACAACTTGAGGAGGATGGGACATTGATGGATGCCGCAAGGTATGCTGCTATGGATGACGTGATCCAAAAGCTACCACATGGCCTGAATACTCAACTTGGTAAATGGTTTGAGGAGGGGCACCAGCTTTCAGGAGGTCAATGGCAGCGGCTGGCGATAGCGCGTGCTTTTGTTAGGAAGGCGGATGTGTATATCTTGGATGAGCCAAGCTCTTTTTTAGATCCTGTAGCCGAACGTGATTTGCTAGAACTGTTTTTGGATTTAATGAAGGATAGAATTGGAATCTTTATTACACATCGTATTTCCTCGGCAAGGCTTGCTCATCACATTGTTGTTATGGAGGATGGACAAATCATAGAGCAGGGAACCCATGAGTACCTTGTAAGATTAGGTGGTGTCTATTTAGAAATGTATCAGGTACAAGCCAGTTCATTTGCCGCTGATGCTGTGACGAACATGGGAGGTGTCTTTCAGTCATGACATCTGCTCAATTGCCATTTAGTTCATGGCGTCCCTTGTCAGGTGAAATAAGAGAACGAGTGGTCAAGGTATTGGATTCCATCGGAGAACGGTATAGGAATCCGGAAGAGGTTTGTTTACGTTCTAAAAGTATACCTACATTAGAAGTGGACGGATTTGAAATAGAAAGATGGAATGATGGGATTTTAAGTAATGGTTATCCAGGAATTTGTTTATTACTGGCTCAGTTGGATTTATTATACCCAGAGGATGGATGGGATCAGACTGGACATATGTATTTAGAAAAGCTTCAAAAGCTTATGGAAGAAATGGGGATGTATGATCTATCCCTATATAGCGGATTAGCAGGTGTGCTAATAGGTATTCGGGCTTTATCACGGGGTGGAACACGATACCAGTCTATGTTGAATCAAGTGGCCTCATGGTTTGAAGAATTAGCGGCTGAAAGAATACCATTATATATGGAACAATGGCATTCAGGGCACCTGAAAATGAGTGATTATGATACAATTATGGGTTTTACAGGAATCGGCCGTATTATTCTTTTTTTTTACGAACGGCCCAAAATGAAAGAGCTATGGGGGCAAATTGTTGGGTGCTTTCAACTTTTTTGTGGAGATAAAAATTGGGAGGGACAACGTATTCCCTTTTGGCATATTTGCGCAGAGCATCAGTTTTTACAGGACGAGAAGAGGCAATATCCTAAAGGTAACTTTAATCTAAGCTTATCCCATGGTATAGCAGGACCGCTAGCATTAATGAGTATATCTGTCTTACAGGGGGTTACCTCGAAAGAAGTAAACAAGGAAATTCCCACGTTGGCAGAATGGCTCACTAAATGGCAGATTGAAAGCCAGGTAGGGACGATATGGCCTGGTAAGGTATCTTTTGAAGAATGGGAACAATCTGAATTGTCCGTTGGAAACACTCAATATCAAAGGGATTCTTGGTGCTATGGTGCTCCAGGAATTGCGCGTTCAATTTGGTTGGCCGGTAAGGCTTTACAAAATGATGAATGGATATCCTTGGGATTGAAAGCTTATCTGGACATCGAAAATCGAATAGATCAAAATGGTGGGATGGCTTCCGCTACAGTATGTCACGGTCTTGGTGGCTTGCTTCATCTGCTTCAACGGATGTACTCCGATACAGGCAACGAAAGGCTAGGAGCACTGCGTGATCTGCTTGTGGAGCGAGTATTAGATATGTTTGATCCAAACTCTATATTTGGTTATTACGATGTGAATTTTCTGAATGGAGATTATAAAAACATAGATGAAGCGGGATTTTTAACGGGGACTGCAGGTATTGCTCTTGTCCTCGCCTCATTGATTAGTGATAGAAGTCCAGAATGGGATGCTGTACTAATGATTCGTTAACCTAATTGTTAGATAAACTGGCACAAAACCGTGTCAGTTTTTTGTTTTATGCATAGTAAAAGTGATTCAGAAGAAAATTATGCTCGCAATCTCTTTCCCTAAATTGTTTTTACTTGTTACAACAAGTTTATAGAGAAACTCTTATAAAAAATATGCTTCTAATAACCGATATAAATATGTTGGAAATTTCCAAATTAGGATGAAGTGATAAGTCATGAAAAAAAGCAAGTCGTATTATTAACTTTTAGGTGGATTCCCATGGTTATAATCTTTGCATTATTGCTAAGTGCATGTGGGCAATCGGCCGCACAAACCAAGTAAGTTGGCAACTTTGAGATAAAATAAAGGCAGCCCCGTCGAATTCGGCGGGGTTGCTTTGTGTAAAACTGTGTCAGTGTGATAGGTGGTAACGGTAAGCCTACTAAGGAATATACCGCTTGCATACCTGCTGTAGAAAAGGGGAAGAGGAATGCTGCTGGAGCAATTATCGGCATATAAGGAATTAGGAATAGGACTTATTGTATTACTATTACTGCTTGTGCTCACCATCAGGGGGATGATACGTGGTCGTCGGAATCGGATTTTACGTGATCTGGACCCGCGTAAAATTGGAATTCAGGATATAGATCGTATGGAAGACGGCTCGGAATTTGAGCTTTATTTGCAGCGGCTATTATCCGCACTTGGCTATAAGGACATTTATAAAACAACCAGCAGCCGGGATTTTGGAGCAGATCTGGTATTTACAGACCGAGAAGGCGCCAGAGTCGTAATTCAGGCCAAGCGTTATGCTGTACAACATCCAGTCGGCTTGGGGGCTGTACAGGAAATTTACACTTCCATGCGTTATTATGCGGCCGATAAGTCTGTTGTCATCACCTCCGGACGTTACACGGAATCCTGTAAAATACTTGCTGCGGTCAACGGGGTTAAATTATTGGACCGCAATGATTTGGTGGATATGATTGACCTGTTCAAAGCCAAACGTCGTGACGAGGTCATGGAACGTATAGAAAGTAAAACCGACGTGGTTGCCTCCAAATGGTGGAGCAAGAGCAAATCATAAAAGGGACTGAACTACTAGCCAACGAGATCGATGCCTGGTAGTCAGCCCCTTTTATTTTTTACATGATGGATCTTTATATACCGTTATCATCAGATGCCTGTCCAGACATCCTTGGCATAGCGTTTTTCCTGTTGGAGATGATCCAACCATTGCTGCGCTTCTTCTTTACTTGTATGGTGTACATCCGCGTAGGCCGCACAGAGCGTGTCTTCAACGTCGGGGGCCATCCGGCTACCATCACCGCATACATACAGATGCGCTCCTTCATCAAGCAAGTGAATCAGAGTGTCTGCATCTTCGTTCATGACGTGTTGTACATACCTTTTAGGTTGACCAGGCAGACGTGAAAAGGCTGTATGAACCGTAACGATTCCTTCCTGCTCCCAGGCTTGCAACTCTTGCTTGTATAGATAATCGAGCTTTGGATCACGGCAGCCATAGTATAAATGAGCCTCGCCGAGCTGTTCTCCTCTCTCCTTAAGCACATGGCGTGTTTGGAGAAATCCGCGGAATGGGGCAACACCAGTACCCGGACCGACCATGATGACAGGCACGGTCGGGTCTTCTGGCAAACGGAAGCCAGACTGAGGCTTTCGCACAAAAATGACAACCGGATCACCTGGCTGGAGCTGTGCCAAATAATTGGAGGCAATACCAAGGTATTCGCCCTTTCCACTACGGGCTGGTCCACGCACAACGCTCACAGTTATACTCGCCGAATTCTCCGATTCAAGCGGAGAACTGGAGATGGAGTAGTATCTAGGCTTGAGTGGTGGTAACAGCGAGATGAAGTTTTCAAATGGCAGCTCACAGGCTGGATACTTCTCCAGAATATCTAGCATCGTGACACGCTTCTTTCGTATCTCTTGATCAAAGGTGGTATCCTCTAGCAAAGCTTCGATTTCTTTCTTGTGAGGGGGACACACTGTAAAGGATGCCAGTTGCCGTAGCTGGGCTCTGGTTGCCGATTCTTGCAGTTCCACACTGAGAGTGAGCAAATCTCCTACACTGACAGGCCGATCTAAGGGGAGATGTGCCGCATCCCGGTCACTGCCTCTCAATACGATGTAGTTTTGATCCTGTAACTTAAAGCGTTGCATTACCCTATTCACCAGCAAAGCAGGATTACGCGGCAAAACACCCAGATGATCACCCTCGCGGTAGGACAATCCGGTTGGTAATTGGATCTCCAGATGCCGTGTACTGCGTTCACTTTCAGCAGCGTGCAATTCACGATTCACGGTAACAATGGCAGTAGCTGCCTCATAGTTGGCCGCCAGAGGAGCGCTAAGTACGTCGCTTACAAACTCTATGCTCAGACTGCTGGTGTCCTGTGGTTCTGTATCACTGTGCTCTATCCCGAAAGCATTCAGCAATTCCGGCCATAAGCCGTGGTTCCAGGCTTCCCAATCCTTCTCGAAGTCACCACTAGCGTCGCCCTCGCCGCGATCATACAGTCGTTTTGCCCCTTTGGCAGCCAGCAGTTCATCGATCATCCTTGGAATGCGCTGATACGTGCTGGCCCAATTCCGGTCACCGCAACCAAAGACAGCGTACCTTATGCCTGCCAATTGTCCCTCATCTACCTCCTTCAACCATTCTACGAAGGCATCAGCATTATCCGGCGGATGCCCGTTATAAGATGCGGTCGTAATAAGTACCACGCCTTCTTTAGGCAAATGGTCCACATGATCATTCAGAGTTGCTATGCTGCTGTTGAAACCCCAATTCCGACCTAAATCGGCTAGTTCACCTGCAAGTCCCTCAGCTGTACCTAGATTCGAGCCGTATAAAGACAACAAAGAAGTATCATGCTTTTCGGCATGGGGGGCTGCAACTTTTTGTTCCTCCTTTTCATGAAGTTCTTGAGCGGCACCTGGCAGCATGATGGTAGTCTGTGTGCTGCGCGGACGTACTTGAATGGTGAAGCCTTCAGGCTTGAGTGTGAGCGTCTCTTTGACTTTCAACTCATAATGAGTATGATCAATCAGCTCAAAATGTTTCAGTACCATACCCAGCACAAGGGTGGCCTCCTGTAAGGCAAACTGTTGTCCAATACAAGCACGTTGACCGTTGCCAAACGGCTTATAAGCATCTTGTGGGATGACGGATGGGTCCTCAAAGCGTTCCGGTCTAAATTCCTCAACATCTTCACCCCAAGCCTCAGTATCACGGTGCAGTTTCGGGATGAGTACATTGACACTGTCGCCTTTTTTAAGCGGATAGGTTCCGTCGAGCAGTGTATCTTCTTTGGCAAAGAGAGAGAAGGCGGGCGCTGTCGGCCATAGTCGCAGAGCTTCATTCAGTATCATCCTTATGTACTTGAGCTCACGCACCTGAGTATAGGAAGGCAGCGAATCGGTCAGCACGCGATCTACTTCTTCATAGGCTTTAGTTAGCGTTCGTGGATTTTTAAGCAAATAGTAAATGGCAAAGGATAAAAGCCCACTGGTCGTTTCATGACCGGCGATGAGAAAGGTGATGATCTGATAACGGATATTTTCATCATCCAGCGTTTCACCTGTTTCCGGGTCCTTGCCTTCCAGCATACGTGCCAGTAAATCCTCTTCACCTTGGTTGCCCAGGGTTTTGCGTTCTTGAATAATGCTGTCCACTAGAGAGAACATCGTTTCGATGTCGTGTTTAAACTGTTTTTTCTTCGATAACATCAGCTTGTTTTGCAAATTGAGGCGCTGCAACTGACCCATTGCTTCATCCAGTGCGCGTGTCATACTGGTCACGAACGGATGGGGCTGGTCACGGTAAAAGCTGTTAAAGCGATAATTAAAGCCGCATAATCCGATGGTATCCAAAGTCAGCCGGGTCATATCTTCCGGTACCTCTACACTTTCATCTGGATTGAGCCGAGACCATTTCTGTACCAGCTGAACAGCAAGATCAAGCATCATATTGTGGTAACCCTTCATAGCCCGCTGACTGAAGCTTGGTAGCAATATTTGGTGGGCCTTGCGCCAGTTCGGTTCCTCAGTCCAGCTTGTGAATAGTCCGTCTCCGGCAAAAGCTCGTACTTTTTGTAAAGGAGCCCACACCTGTTTGTCGAAACGGGATTCATCACAAGCATCTGCGACCAGCTTATGACCGGAAATATAAATGTTCGTTCCTTCAGGCAGATCCATGCGAAAGATGGGACCGTGCTCATTAGCAAGCTTAACCAGAGACTGGACAGGGGCATGTGTATCGATCAAGGGCAGATTTCCTAAGGGACCATATGTTTTAGGCTGCGGAATTGAATTTGTTGAAGTCATTCTAAATGTAGCTCCTTTCAGTTTCAACATAGAGTGATGGTTTCAGTTTCAAAATACCTAAGTTTTTCAATGGAAATTACACTTTAATCTTTCGAGATAAACGGAAATAAATGAATTTAGACAGTTCGTATAATAAAAACAATGCAAAATATACATTTTTTACATAATAAATAAAGACATCACACTTATCACACTTCTATTAACAATGAATTTACAGAAACTCTTATGAAAAAATATGCTTTTATAACCGATATAAAGATGTTGGGGATTTGCATTTTATGTTGAGGTGATATGTCATGAAGAAAAGAGCTCTATTATTAACTTTTAGGTGGATTCCCATTGTTACGATCTTTGCATTATTGCTAAGTGCATGTGGGCAATCAGACGTACAAACCAAGGCCGAACCCATTAAGGTGGGAATCGTGCTGTCAGATATTGGTCTGGGTGACCAATCTTACAGTGACGCGGCTTTTCGAGGTTTGGTCAAGGCACGGGATGAGGGGAAGATTGTTTTTGAATACCGGGAAATAACTGAGACCAAGACGTATGATGCTGCTTTTAATCAGCTTGTTCAAGAAAAAGCAGATTTAATCATTGGGTTGGGTTATATGGTGAAGGACAGTTTGGAGGCCGTTGCCAAAAAGAATCCAGACCGTAAATTTTTAATCGTGGATGAAACATCGGAATTGCCGAATGTGGCCTCCATTACGTTCAAAGCAGAAGAGGGCAGTTTTATGGCCGGAGTTGTTGCCGGTTTGACGAGTCGTACGGAACAGGTGGGTTTTCTTGGAGGTGCGGAATCTCCTCTGCTGAAAAAGTTTGAAATTGGGTATCGTGCAGGGGTGCAATCAGTCAAACCTAATGCGAAAGTTACGACAACGTATGCAGGAGATTTTGGCAAGCCGGAGCTGGGTACGAAAATTGCAGATGACATGATCAACCAGAATCAGATTGATGTCATTTTTGCAGCAGCAGGGCTAACCGGTGTAGGTGCATTACAGGAAGCGCAGAAGCAGCATAAATTCGCCATCGGGGTCGATAGCGACCAGTTTTTTATTGCGGAAAAAGCGGTAGTGACCTCAATGATTAAAAATGTAGACACTGCAATTTATACAGTAGTCAAAGGCTTTGCAGATCATCAAAGAAAATTTACGGAGAAGGATATGGTGTTTGGACTTGCGGAAGAAGGTATAGGTTTGGCGCCTATTCGTGTCGTGACACTGAATCCGGATCAGCAAAAGGTGATGGATAATTTAATGGAAAAAATCAAATCCGGCACACTTACTGTACCCACCCAATAAATTTTCGCAAACGGAGGATGAATGCTGATGAAACTGCAAGGTAAACTGGTGCTTAACGCGATGATTTCCCTGATCGCTTGCCTGGCTTTAGTAGCTTATATTATTTTTGAATTGTTACGTATTAACGCTCAAAGCAGTAATCTTGTTCCAGCTATGTTGAATGTACAGCAACTTAATGCCTATTTGATTCAGTCGGGGCAGGCGCTGCAAAATTATTCTACTTCCATGACGGAGAGCAACAAAGCCGATGTGCAAAATCAGCTAACTCAGTCTGAAAAAACGATTACTTTGCTTTCACAGGGCATGATGCAGACCGAAGCACAGCAAAAGCGACTGGATACGATTAAAACAAAATTCAGCCAATTGAAAGCAGCAACGGAAAAAGCGATGAGTGCTCAGAACAGCCCAGAATCCAAACGAGAGGCCATGCGTGCCCAGGGGATTCAGAACGATGTATTTATGCTGGATCTACTGACCAAGGCGCGTTACGACCAATACACAGAAGAGTTGACCAAGAGTATTCGTTTTACTTGGCAATTAGCCTTGACAGGCGCAGTTCTACTTCTGGTGGCGGTCGGGCTATATAATACATATACCTCCAGGCAACTTGCCCTTAGAACCCGCAAGTTAACGGATGCAGCGAAGCAAATTGCCGAGGGAAATTTAACCGTTCAACTTCCTCAAACAAAGGGCGCAGATGAGCTAGACGAGCTCAATGAATCTTTCCGTGTTATGATCGGGAACTTGCGCAGCATTGTACTCTCCATTGATCAGGCGGGGAATCGTGTCGATCTGATGGCTCGGAATATTGATCAGCACAATGAGGCCATGAAGGAAATTGTGACACAAGTCAGCACATCAACAGAGGAACTTGCGATAGGCAGTCAGAAAATTGCTGAGGACCTGTCATCGACGGTTGGCGTGGTGGATGATATGCAGCAGAAGTTTGAATCTAATCTGCTGGAGACCACGCAATCCACCGCGTATAGTGAGGATGCTTTGCGTGTCATTGAGCAGGGTGCGCGTGTCATGAGTGATCAAATGCGAATCGTTGCGGAGAATCGTTCAGCAATGTCCGAAGTGGAGCAAACAGTCAGAGAGCTGGAGTCTAATGCAGCCGAGATCACAACTATGACCGGTTATGTATCTGAAATTGCCAGCCAGACGTCGCTCTTATCCTTGAATGCGTCGATTGAGGCTGCACGTGCGGGTGAAGCGGGAAAAGGCTTTGCTGTTGTTGCCAATGAAGTGAAAAAGCTGGCGAGTCAATCTGAATCTGCTGTAAAGAAAATTTATACCGCTGTTGAGGGGATCACGCAGGCTATGGATAAGGTGAAGGCTTCTGTGGAGCAAAGTCAGGAGCTGTTCCGCGAGCAGGAGAAGGCAACCTCCTCTACCGGAGAATCTTTTAGAGAGATTAGTGGCAAAGTGCAGCAAATTGCCGGCCAAGTCAGCAAGTTATCCATAGACATGAATGTATCGCGAGAACTGAGTGTACAGGTGCAGCAAGCTATTGAGAATATTAGCGCAATCACTCAGCAGTCCGCCGCAGGCAGTGAAGAGATTACGGCTTCCACGGTGGAGCAGAAGCGTTCCTTCGAGGAATCGGCTGAGAAGGTAAAGGAGCTTCGCCAGATTCGCGAGGAGATGCAGCGGGAACTGAATCGTTTTCAGGTGGAAAAGACGAGCTAAACACTGTAATACGAATACCTATGCTGCTGACCAATGAAGGCAGGCAGCACGTAAGAAGAAGTTCTACCTTGTATAGGGAGACTTCTTCTTTTTATTTTTAATGATGTGACTTCTGTTAAGTTTGGTTTGTAAAGGCAGGAAATTCCACTTCATGCGTCAAATAGATGTAGAGGTAATATGTCATCTAATATAGAGTAAGAGGAAGATGGACAACGTAGTCCGGAAGGATGAAGTTACAGGAATGTTGCGACTTAAGCTTCGATTGATACTGAAAAATAAGCAGACAAGACTGATCCTGCTGCTCACGCTGTGCGTGTCGCTCGTGATCAGCGTGATCGGCTTGCTATCGTATTCAAGATACCGTGAAGGTTTGGATACCGAGCTGAACACACCTAATATAGAATTGTTGCAAATCAATCTGGATGTGACCAATCGGGCTTTCCGTGAGTCGGATAACAAGGCGCTGGATGCGGCTTATCATCCGGATGTAGAGTCTTTTATACGTATTCATACGGACGGAAAGTCGGTATCCAACAAAGCTTCCGTTATAGATCGGCTTCAGAAATATTTGAAAACCCTTTCTTCGAGCGAAGAAATTTATTCGGTTGAAGTCATTTCTTTGGAGAATCATGCTCTCATCTCCAGCAATTATGGTTATTTGCCCGATTGGAACCAGGCACCGGATACAACCTGGGTTCCCTGGATTCAGAACATTCACAAAAAGCCGCTACTGATTAAGCGAAGATGGTATGGCACGGATCAACAGCATGGCACGATAGAACTACTCTCGCTGGCTAGGCCTATAGTAGAGAATGGACAGGTCATCGGTGCAGTGTTAATCAATTTGGATTACGACCGTTTTTTCTCCAAATTGTATATTCATTTATCCAACTCGCAATACGTCTATGATCTGGAGGGTGAGCTGATCTATCCCAAGCTGAGATCGTCCTTACCCTTAAATGAGATGGGCAGGGTTTTGAAAGAGCTGGATGTGAATCCTTACGCTTATGTAGAAATCGGGGATATGGAATATATGGCGAACCAGACCTTCTCTGATGTCACAGGCTGGCGTCTAGTATCACTCGTGCCGATGGACAAGCTGCTGAAAAATGTCAAGCTGGCGCGCAATATGATGCTGTGGCTGGCCTTGATCTCTATCCTGGCTGGGTGCTCAGCGGTTTACTATTACAGTTATGCCGCTTTTCGCCCCATGAAAAAAATTAATAGTCTCCTGAATTCAGGCAATAAGGGAACACGCCAGGGAGGATTGTATGATTTGGAACCCGTGATTAGCAAGTTGGTTGGAGAATTTCACCGCAAATCTTTGGTGGTAGAGCGAAGCTTGCCGGAGCTGCGATCCAAATATATAGAAGATGTCATCCAGCGTAGAATGGGTATACAGGAAATGCGTACGAAATGGGAACAGTATTTTTCCGATTGGGACCGTAATTCTTTGGTTGTTATGGTCGTGTCGATTGATCGGTATTCTATGTGGACCGCAAGCTTTCCAGAAGAGGACAAAATGCTGCTCAAATATGCGCTGAACAATATTTTGCTGGAGATGCTTGAGCCTCAGTGGAAAGCAGTCAGTGCGCCGGAGGAGGAGAATGGTCTGGTTGTCCTGCTGCAGCTCAGGGAGAGTGTATATGAAGTTGGAGCAGAGGGAGTAGCCAAAGAGAGAACATGGCTTCGTAAGAGCGTTGACAGGCTAATTCAGGTTGTTGGGGAGTATCTTCCCATGACTGTTTCGGTAGGGATCGGCCATAAGGTCATAGATATTCAAGAGGTACGGGCGTCTTTTATACAAGGAAAAGAGGCGCTTAATTTACGTTTGTACGAGGGGTATGGACGTTCACATATGAATATGAGCAGCAACATAAATGTGAAATGGGATTGCACAGTGGATGTGCAATCACAGGATCAGGCTCAGGATGCAAGATTACTGGACCATCGGCGTGTGGATCTGATTCGTGCTGTGGAGTCACAGGAGCCTGGTGCAAGTGCAAAGCTAGTCAGCCAATGGGTAGAAGAACTTCGACACTATAGGACATCTCCAAACCAGGTCTACCTATTTGTTCATGAACTGCTGGAAGATTTGCTAAAATGGTGTGCCACTCAGAGTGTGACACCGCCAGATCAGCTCGCTGATTATCATTGGAATCAGATTCTGACACTAGACCTTCAAGACATTGAGCTTTTGCTGGCCATTATGTTGACTGATATTGAAGAAAAATGGCATGGACGCCAACAGTCCAAAGATTTTGTACGCGTACAAGAGATGATCGACTATATGGAAAACTATCTGCATTTGAACATCGGGCTTCAGGAAATTGCGGATCATGTTCACATGAGCGTGTCCTCGGTGAGCAGTATGTTCAAGGAGGAAACGGGGACTACCGTTTACGATTATTTGACTGGATTACGTGTAAAAAAGGCATGCATATTGCTATGTGAAACACATTTGAAAATTGGTGAAATTGCAGAACAGGTCGGATACCGAAATGAGAACAGCTTTATTCGTGTATTCCGCAAGTATAAACAAGTGACCCCAGGGAAATTCAGACAAATCAACAAATCTTCTAATGAATATGCAGATCGGTCAAAAGATCGGCGCTTTGGTGAAATCGAAGATAAATACGAGGATTAGGCGATAGATGTGGACCTCCACGGTGCGGTACATTGACTTCATGTAAGCGTGAACAATATGTCCGTAAAGGTTGGAGGTGACAACGGGTGCAAGATGGGCCCAGTTCATTTTTGGAGAAGAGGAAGCGTAATGAAGAAAAAGCCATGGCAAAAATATGTGCTGGTTGCGGCAGGAGTGGCTATGCTTTCTGCCTTGAGTATCAGTGAATATGTGGATCACCGTACCCTGCAGGATCACAGTCGTATATTTCCTGCGAAGCCAGTAACGCTTGTCGTTCCATATGCGGCGGGGGGCGGTACAGATATTACCGCAAGAGCGTTGGCTAAAGCCGCCGAAAAGCATCTCGGGCAGCCGATCATCGTCGTTAATCGAACAGGCGGTGGCGGTTCTGTCGGGCTGATGGAGGGAGCTGAGGCGCAGGCGGACGGTTATACCGTAACGTATCTGGTCGCTGAACTGACTACATTACCACATTTGGGACTGCTACCAATCACTTACGAGCGTTTTAAGCCGCTGCTTCAAACCAATATGGACCCTTCTGCCATTACGGTTCGGGCGGATGCGCCTTGGAAGACAGCGGAGGCATTTCTGGAGGATGCTAGGGTCCATCCAGGCAAGCTGAAAATGGGTAATGCAGGCACAGGAAGCATCTGGCACCTCGCTGCCGCGATGCTGGAGCAGAAAAGCGGAGTCCGCTTTACCCATATTCCTTATGAGGGAGCAGGCCCAGCAGTTTCTGCTTTAATGAGTGGATTCGTGGATGCTGTACCCGTCAGCCCCGCAGAAGTAAAGAAATACGTGGACGATGGGAAGCTTCGCATACTGGCGATCCAAGCAGACACTGTTTCGGAAGCGTTTCCAAAAGTGCCGACACTTCAGCAGGCGACTGGGCTACGTGTCCATTTTATCGGCACTTGGAGAGGGCTGGCTGTACCCAAGGATACACCGAATGAGGTGGCTCAAACGTTAGCGGATGCACTGATCAAGGGGACGAAAGATGAGGAATTCAGGGAGGAAATGCGGAAGCATGGGTTAGGGTTGCGTGTCCAGGATGCAGAGGCATTCGCACGTCAACTGAAGGATAGTCATGATACTTTCGCCAAATTAATTCCTGAACTCGGCTTAAGTCGCAAGTAAAACGGCCTTGTTTTTGCATTGGCAAAAACGAAAGGGTTGAATGAAGTTATGAAAATCAAACAAAATATCGATAAAATTCCTGGGGGCATTATGCTGGTGCCGCTGTTTATTGGCGCACTTTTTCATACGTTTACTCCATGGGCAGGCGACTATTTTGGATCTTTTACCAAGGGATTGATGACCGGTACGGTGCCCATTTTGGCAGTGTGGTTTTTTTGTATGGGTGCTTCCATAGATGTGCGAGCGACAGGCACTGTTTTGCGTAAATCAGGAACGCTCGTATTGACTAAAATCGCAGTCGCCTGGATCGTGGCGATCATAGCGTCCAGATTGCTGCCTGTTGGCGGCGTAGAAAGTGGGCTATTTGCAGGTTTGTCGGTGCTGGCGCTGATCTCGGCTATGGATATGACGAACGGCGGGCTCTATGCCTCCATTATGCAGCAGTATGGCTCCAAGGAAGAGGCAGGAGCATTTGTGCTGATGTCACTGGAATCGGGCCCGTTGGTGACCATGCTTATTCTAGGTAGTACCGGACTGGCCGTTTTTGAACCGCAAACATTTGTCGGTGCCGTATTACCATTTTTGGTCGGCTTTATGTTGGGCAATCTGGATCATGATTTCCGTAAATATTTTGGAAACGCGACACAGGCTCTGATTCCATTTTTTGGTTTTGCACTGGGGTGTTCTATTGACCTGAGTGTTATTGTTCAGACAGGCGTACTAGGTATTTTGTTGGGCATTTTTGTCATTATCATTACAGGTATTCCGCTGATTCTGGCGGACAAATATATTGGTGGTGGCAATGGTACGGCAGGAATTGCAGCCTCCAGCACAGCAGGTGCAGCGGTAGCCAATCCAGTCATTGTTGCCAATATCAAACCTGAATTTTTGCCTGTTGCACAATCTGCAACAGCATTAGTAGCCGCTTCGGTCATAGTGACCTCTATTTTGGTGCCAATTCTGACGGCATACTGGGCCAATTATATGAAGCGCAAGGGGGAGTCCAAAGGAGCGGGACCTGTAACTCCAGGGGCGAATGTACCTAAATAAAGTTTGAATAATGAGGGCTCAATTCATCGACGTTACCATTACCCGGGAAATGTTGTGTCAGTTGCAGTTACACCTTATATCCTGACATGATAAAACTTGTCCTAAAACGCTTCTGCCAACATACATATGTAAGCAGAGGAGCGTGATGGAATTGGAAAACAAGGTGCGTCGCTATTACCAGTTAAAGCAAAAGCAAAAAGAAATTGAAGGCGAACTGGCTGATTTGCGTAATGACATTACCGCTCATTGTGCAGAGCAGGAAGTATCCGATTGGGAAATTGGCAACTACAGAGTCAGGATTGTACAGCAGCACCGCAAGGAATACGATCATGCGAAATTGTATGATGCATTGCCCGATCCTCAACTATGGCGCTTGTTTTCAAAACCGGATTCTTCAAAAATTGCCAGCTTGCTAAAGCTTAAGGTCATCGCAGACGAGCAAATAAAAGATGCCGTTTCTCATAAAACGGTGACGTTGTTGCAAGTGGATAAAAAGTAAATAAAAAGAGCTGTCCCCGTTTACGGAGCCAGCTCTTTTTATTGAATGTGGTTAGTAGTCTTCCAACTATTCATCTATTAAGCTATTGATCAGACAAACCTTTTCCCATGCCTTTGAGAAAATGAATACCGAACCCCATTGCCCGGTTTACATCCGGGTCATTCATGGCCTTCATAAGATCACGCAGCCGCGTCTTTTTATTCTGCTTTAGATGCTCTTCGGCTTCATTCAGGCCCGTAGTGACGCTGCTTGCCAGTTTTTTCATCAGCTCGGGGTCTACCTCAGACAGCATCCCTGCTGCACCCATCAGATTATTGATCATGTTCGTCACAGGCTTGCGCGTCGCTTGTCCTACAGCGATTTTGGCGATGGCTTCTTTGGCTTTTAGCATAGACTGGGCTGCTTCGAGAAGACCGCTGTCATGCAGCTCCCGTACAATCTCAAGTGTCTTCTGCAATGCCGCCCCATTGTCCGCAAGATCGGCAGTCAGTTGATCCAGGGATTGTTTTTGCCGTTCTTCTGCTGTCAAAATACGTTTTCTCACAATTGAAATAGGCTTAGCCATGGTTTGACCTCCTTATTTTTGATCTACCAAATCGACGTAACCGGGACGATTCCACTTACGGTTCACTTCAACCCCATTTTGCGGATGCCGCTTTTTATAACGTGGATTGATATGAGGCAGTGGATTTTGACCATCGATCTCCAAAATTTGCATCCGTACTTTGGTTTGTTTATAGGCTGGTGTACGGGTGATGATATCAAATGCTCCACCAGTTAATAGATTGACAGCACCCTCATGGCTGGTACAGTGCATTGGCACATAAATTTCAGTTCCCTGTACCCGGTCCGTCACCAGAACACGTAGCTTGACCGCACCATAGGGAGATTCCAGCCGAACCAGCGATCCGTCTGTAACTCCACGCTCCTCAGCCAACTCAGGGGACACTTCCACAAATACTCTTGGAAGTTTGAGCTGAAGGCCTGTTGACTTTGTCGTCATATTTCCTTCATGAAATTGTTCGAGCAGTCGACCATTATTTAAGGTCAGATCGAATTCAGCAGGATACTCTTTTGGTGGTATATATTCGAAAAGTCCCAAGCGTGCTTTTTTATCTGGAAAGTTAAAGCCGTTGGTGTGCAGAAGCGGTGTGTTGCTACCCTCCGGCGATCCCCAATGGAAGCTGTTCCAGCCTTCCAATACGTCATAATTACATTGGGAGAAAAATGGAGTGAGCGCCGCCATTTCCTCAAAAATTTCACTCGGATGACTGTAATTCCAATCAAATCCCATGTGCTTGGCAAATTGGCTGAAAATCCACCAATCCGGTTTGCTGTCTCCTACAGGGCGGAGCGCCTCGTATAAACGCTGTACACGACGTTCGGTGTTCGTGAAGGTTCCGTCCTTTTCGAGTGAAGGTACGGCTGGCAAAATGACATCAGCGAATTCAGCTGTCTTGCTCAGAAATACATCCTGAACGACAAGGAAATCCAAATTCGCCAGCATTTCTTGGGTATGGTTGGAGTCCGCATCCACCCATGCCATTTCTTCTCCAGCGATATACATACCTTTGAGCTTACCCGTCTCAATGGCTTCCAGCATTTGAATGTTATCCAGTCCGCGTTGGCTTGGAATTTGTACGCCGTAGGCCGCTTCGAACTTGGAACGAATGGCATCATTCGTTACGGGCTGATAGCCAGGGAAAATATCTGGCATCGTACCCATATCGGCAGCGCCCTGCACATTGTTATGACCACGAAGCGGATATGCGCCTGCACCCGGACGCATAAAGTTGCCAGTCACCAGCAGCAGGTTGGCAATTGCAATCGAAGTGTAGGAGCCTGCGATGTTTTGTGTCACGCCCATACCCCAGCAAATGGCCGTGCCATCCGCTTCGTGAATCATGGTTGCTACCTGAATCAGCGTCTCTTTGGAAATGCCAGTTTCCTGTTCGGCGAATTCCAAGGTGAAGTTCTCCAGTAATTTCAAATATTCAGGATAGAAATTTACATGTTCCTCAATGAATTTAGCATCATGCCAGTTTTGCTCAATGATGTATTTGGCTACAGCGGATAACCATACATAATCCGTACCTTGCTTCGGACGCATGAACAGATCTGCGCGTTCTGCCATTTCATGTTTGCGCAGGTCCACCGAGATCAGCTTTTGACCATGCAGCTTATGCGCACGTTTGATACGGGTAGCCAGCACAGGATGTCCTTCTCCCGGCGCACAGCCGACCAGTATGACCAAACCTGCTGAGGCAATGTCTTTAATCGTACCGCTGTCTCCGCCGATGCCTCCGGTGTATTGTAGCCCCCATGATGCAGGAGATTGGCAATACCGTGAGCAGTTATCAACGTTATTCGTTTGGAAGACCTGACGAGCCAGCTTTTGCATCAGATAATTTTCTTCATTGGTAAATTTGGACGAGGAAATAAAGCCGAGTGCTTCGCCGCCGTAGGTTTCTTTGATCGCTCCCATTTTACTGGCCATCAGGCTCAAGGCTTCTTCCCAGGTTGCCTCCACGAATTCGTCTCCTTGACGAATTAATGGCGAGGTCAAACGCTGATCGCTATTAACAAAATCCCAACCGAATTTCCCCTTGACGCAGGTCGAGATGCCGTTAACAGGCCCCTTAGAGGTGGGCTGTACCTTCAAAATTTTGCGGTCTTTGGTCCAAACCTCAAAGCTACAACCTACACCACAAAACGTACAGACGGTTTTTGTTTTTTTCGTACGGGTTTCACGCATCGCTGCTTCAGCTTCCGAAATCGCAAAAATCCCGCTGTAGCCCGGTTCCACTTCCTTAATTAAGTCCACCATGGGATTTAACAAATCTTTATTTATGCCGCTCATGAATCCAGCTTCTCCCAGCATGGATTTTTCCATCAAGGCGTTGCATGGGCAGACCGTTACACACTGACCGCAGCTGACACAGGAGGAATCGTTAATTGCAACCCCATCGTCCCAGATCACGCGAGGACGTTCAGCTTCCCAGTCAAGGGACAATGTTTCATTGACCTGAAGGTTCTGACATACCTCTACACATTGGCCGCATGCAATACATTGATTGGGATCATAGCGGTAAAAAGGGTGGGACATATCCACTTCTGTGGGATCAACTTTTGGTCGATACGGATATTTTTGATGCTCAATTTCCATAAGCTCTGCAGTGTTATGCAAGGTACAATTACCGTTGTTGTTATCGCACACTGTGCAGTAGAGGAGGTGATTTTCCAGCAAACGATCCATAGCCTCGGTTTGAGCTGCTTTTGCGCGATCTGAATGTAGATGAATATTCATTCCATTCGTAGCAAGTGTTGAACAGGAGCGCACAAGCTTTCCGTCTACTTCCACGATACATGTGTCACAGGTGCGGATCGGATCCACTTCGGGAACGTAACACAGTTGGGGATGGGCAATATTGTTTTCGTTGATTACTTCAAGAATGGTTGCATTGCTATTCGTTTTCAGTTCCTGTCCGTTTAATGTAATTTTGATCGTACTATCCGTCACGGTTCAGGCTCCTTTCAGATTTTGAATTTTAAAATTGGGAACAAAAAAACTCCACCATAAACACAAGTGCTCGTGTTTAAGCACTTGTGTTTATGGTGGAGTAGTGACCAAGCTCTAGGTCCTGGAGGCCAATCCGCCATAGGAGTATGTATTAATACCAGACAGTACGCGCCATCTGTATATCAATAAATTGAATATGTCATTTTCTGCATGTCATCTGGTGTAACTATAGCGTAAAATTTAAGATAGTTCAACGGTGATTTATTAAAAGGTGATTTATTAAAATTTTTAATCGATAATGATTATCAATTGAGAACGCGAAAAATCATTGACAAACGTTCCAGGATTGCTAACAATAGGAATGTATCTATTTGAGAGCATTCGTGAATGGAGTGTACGTGAGAATCGCGTATATTTTATTTGGCGCAGCGCTTGTTAGTTTGATTTTTCTATATCACATGATGTGAGGATTCGTAAAATCCTGATGTAGATAAATTAACCGGCATTTAGCAGATTCTTCGGTATTCATAAGCGAAGAAGTTGTTGTGATGCCGGTTTTTTGGTTCAGTTTAGAGTTTAAAGAGGTTTATTAATGAAGACGGATTGAGGTGAACGGGATGGCGAACCGCAGCGACGATCAATGGAATCGTCCGTTACGGGACTTGAGAATATCCGTCATAGACCGATGTAATTTTCGGTGCCGATATTGTATGCCTGAAGAAATATTTGGCCATGACTATCCGTTTTTGCCAAAAGAAAAAATATTGACCTTTGCGGAAATTACCCGCCTTTCTCGTATCTTTGTCTCGCTGGGTGTTACAAAGCTGCGCATTACTGGTGGTGAGCCGTTGCTGAGAAAAGATCTGTCCTCGCTCATTCATTCGTTAACTCAACTCGATGGGGTTGAAGATATTGCTATGACGACGAACGGTGTCTTTTTGCCTAAGTATGCAGCGTCACTGCGAGAGGCGGGGCTGAAGAGAGTGACAGTTAGTCTGGATTCGCTTGATGATGATCGATTCCGCCGAATGAACGGGGGGAGAAGCAGTGTAAAGGCGGTGCTGGAAGGTATTGAGGCTGCAGCTCAAGCGGGAATGCAGGTGAAAATAAATATGGTCGTACAAAAGGGCTTTAACGATCAGGATATCGTGCCCATGGCCGACTATTTTCAAAAGAAAAAGCATATTTTGCGCTTTGTTGAATTTATGGATGTAGGCAACACCAATGGCTGGAAATTGGATCAGGTTGTTTCCAAGCAGCAGATCATTGAAACGATCCACGAGCACATGCCGTTAGAACCTGTTCCACCCCAATACAAAGGTGAGGTAGCGACGCGCTATAGGTATCTGGACAGAGACGGGGAAATTGGCATTATTTCATCCGTTACGGACGCTTTCTGCTCCACATGTACACGGGCGAGAATTTCTGCTGAGGGCTCCTTGTACACATGCCTGTTTGCGTCTAAAGGGTACAAGCTTCGCACGATGCTGCGGTCCGAGCAATCCGATGATGAGATTAGATCTTACATTGAGCGTGTATGGAGAGGACGTACCGACCGCTATTCAGAGGAACGGTTGACTCATACAAAGCAAGCATCGTCCAAAATTGAAATGTCACATATCGGCGGGTGAACCAAAGAGCCAGCCTGTCAGAAACAAGGGAGTTGAGCACATGGAAAAGCCGGCTGAGGTAAAACGCGAGATCCTACGTTACCGGGACGGTCAGATCAAGCGTTTTGAAGACACAGTGGTGACGGAGTATCCGGTGACCATTAAAATCAATCAGCAGGAATTTGCCACCATGGTTTGTACACCAGAGTATGTAGAGGATATGGCAGTAGGCTTTTTGGCCTCTGAAGGCGTCATTCAACGGTATGATGATATCGAAGATATTTGGGTTCAGGAAAAAGAAGGATTTGTTCATATTAAAACCCGTCGGATGAATGAGTTTTATCAAAACTTTCATTCCAAACGATACATTACCTCCTGCTGCGGAAAAAGTAGACAGGGATTTTACTTTATAAATGATGCCAAAGTGGCAAAAAGAATGAATGATGCCCATGTTACGGTATCTTTTGATGACTGTTTTCGGCTGATGAATTTGATGCAAACCTCGGCACATACGTTTCAGGAGACTGGTGGCGTTCACAATGCTGCGCTGTGTGATAAAGACGGAATAATCCTGTCCAGAATGGATATCGGCCGACACAATGCGCTCGATAAAATCTATGGGTACTGCCTAAAGCATGATATTATATTACAAGATAAAATCATCGTATTCAGTGGGCGCATCTCGTCTGAAATTTTGTTGAAGGTTGCAAAAATTGGTTGTGAGGTTGTTTTGTCCAAGTCAGCTCCCACAGAGCTTGCACTTGAATTGGCAGAGGATCTCGGGATTACTACCGTCGGTTTTATACGAAGTCGTTCTTTGAACGTGTACACGCACACGGAGCGGATTGATGAACTGGTAGAATCTAAAATATAATATAAAAAATAATCAATGTAGACCATCATCGTTAACCAGCATGGAATAAAACCTTTCGAGGTATTAGTTCATGTTGGTTTTTCTTGGTGTATATGCGATGGTCAGTCCTTGTACTGAAAGGGGGGAACCTACTTAATGAACTATCATATTCAAGTATTTGCCGGACTTGCAGAACTGATGGGAAAGCCTATGATCACGGTGTCTGCTGATCAGGAAACGATGACCGTCAACGAATTAAAAGACTTGCTGTCCAAATATTTCCCTGAAGCAGCGGCCCAGTTGCAGGGGGCTTTTGTTGCCAGAAATCAAGCCTACGCCGCTCCTGAGGATCTGGTTAGTATACATGATGAGATTGCGATTATTCCTCCGGTTTCAGGAGGATGAGTTTCAATAACAGACTAGGTGAATTCGATAGATAGGGTGTATTAAAGGGGGTCAGATGCATAATGCAATATCATATTCAATTATTCGCAGGTATGGCGGAACAATTTGGTGACGTGATCACTGTGGAACTTTCACAGGAAACGGTGACCATTGCAGACATTCGAACAAGGCTGAATGAGCTGTACCCGGAGATAGCTTCACAACTGTCTAGTTCTTTTTTTACCCATCATAAGAAGTTGGCTTCTCCAGATGAACTTGTGCTTCCATCAGACGCAATTGCTCTTCATCAGTCAGCACCCGGAATGGAGACAGTCGTTTCAAAATGTGGCTTATACGCTATTACCTACGATCCGATTGATGCTGATGAGGTAACCTCCAAGGTACACGACCCTTCACATGGGGCTTCATTGACCTTTAATGGTACGACTCGGGAATTTACACAAGGTCAGCGAACGGTGCTGCTTGAATATGAAGCATATGTGCCGATGGCCATGAACACGATGAAGCAGATAGGTGACGAAATTGCAGATCGTTGGCCGTCAACGCGCACTGCTATTACACATCGGCTTGGTACGGTAAGGATTGGAGAGACCAGTGTCGTGATTGCTGTTTCTGCTGCGCACCGTGATGCTTGCTACGAGGCCAGTCGCCATGCCATTGAACGCTTGAAGCAAATCGTACCGATTTGGAAAAAGGAAGTGTGGGAGGACGGCTCGGAGTGGAAGGGGCACCAGCTAGGTGGCTGGAATCCTCATAACACCCCATAACTTCGAGTTAGGCGGGACATCTGGGCTTTTATCTTGTCTGATCAACTTGCAGCAATTAATGGATAAGAAGTATGGGGGCGTAAATTAACATGTCTGAAATGAAAAAGGACCCAATAACAGATGCTGATGCAAAAGCACACACGCAGGCGTCTCACGCCCGATATTCAAGGCAGGAATTATTCGGAAAAATCGGGCCGACAGGACAAAAAAATATCCGCAGCAAGCATGTATTAATGGTAGGTGCTGGAGCACTGGGAACTGCGAACGCGGACATGCTGGTGCGAGCGGGCATCGGACGGTTGACGTTGGTAGACCGAGATTATGTAGACTGGAGCAACCTGCAACGCCAGCAGCTCTACGACGAAGCGGATGCCCATGAACAGATACCCAAGGCAGTGGCCGCCCAGAGGCGATTGCAGCAAATCAATTCGGACGTGGACATCCGTGCGCTAGTCCAAGATGTATCACTGGAGGAAATCGGCGATATTGCCGCAGGGGTAGACCTCATCGTAGATGCCACTGATAATTTCGATACACGTCTGCTTTTGAACGATTACGCTGTAAAGCACCAAATCCCCTGGATTTATGGAGCGTGTGTTGGTAGCTACGGGACAACCTTTACGATCGTTCCAGGACAGACACCCTGTCTGCATTGTCTGCTCGGAACTGTACCGCTCGGCGGTGCCACCTGTGATACGGTCGGTATCATTAGTCCAGCTGTACAAATGGTGGCAGCTTACCAAAGTGCCGAAGCATTGAAGCTGCTGACTGGGGACAATTCAGCCTTACAAGGCAAGCTGATTTCCTTCGATCTATGGAGTAATCAACATCAGGCCATCCAGATCAGCGCCATGAAAAAAATAGATTGTCCGACATGTGGTGAGCATCCAGTGTATCCATTTCTACAATCGGAGCATCAGGCTAAAACGGCTGTACTGTGCGGACGTGATACGGTTCAGATCCGACCAGTCACGCGTGCTGTACGTGATCTGAACGAAGCGGCACGCCTGCTATCCCGCCAAGGGGGCAAAGTGGAGCATAATCCATATCTAGTATCCGTTGTCATTGGAGCGCATCGGTTGGTTCTTTTTCAGGATGGACGTGTTCTGATCCATGGCACCAAGGATATCGCCGAGGCAAGATCTATTTATCACAAATATTTGGGTTGACCCAATAGATTTGGACCGTTATGAGATTGCATTGTCAACTCATTTCGGAATTTAGAGGACAGGGGAAAAACAAATTGAAAAAGAGATTCGGGTACATATTCACGTTTGTTGGATTGTTGGCATGGGTTCTGGCTGGGTGTTCGTCTCCGGCTGCTGTACAGTCGACACCGTCCGCACCCAAAACAGAGTTGATTGTATCTGCCGCTGCGAGTCTTCAAGATAGTCTGAATACGCTCAAGGATCAATATGAAAAGCAGCACCCAGATATCAAGCTTACCTTTAACTATGCTTCATCCGGTACTTTACAAAAACAAATTGAGCAGGGTGCACCCGCTGACGTATTTATATCGGCAGGCATGAAGCAAATGAAGGCTTTAACCGATGCTTCATTAGTGGAAAAAGATAGCGTACTGCTTCAAAATAAACTGGTTGTGGTTGTTCCGCAAGATAAGGCGAACAGCACGGATAATAAAAGTATTACACTCAATGATCTGACAAATCCTTCTTTCCTAAAGCTTGCTGTTGGGGAGCCTACTACCGTTCCAGCCGGACAATATTCCAAAGAATCGCTGACAAAGGCCGGGTTGTGGGACAAGCTGGAACCGGAAATGGTATTCGCCAAAGACGTAAGACAGGTATTAAACTATGTTGAAACAGGCAATGCCGATGCTGGACTCGTTTATTTGACGGATGCCAAATCATCCGATAAAACAGTCGTAGCACTAGAAGTACCTGAGGAATTGCATGCACCTATCCTGTATCCAGAAGGTATTGTAAAAGCAACCAAACACAGCAAAGAAGCAGGCGAGTTCGTCGATTTTCTGCGTACAGATGAAGCCATGAGCGTATTCAGTAAAGATGGATTTTCAGCTCCAACAGAAAAGAAATAGAATTCACAGATAAAGGAGGGGGTCCCGTTGGATTGGTCGGCTTTTCTTCCTCCGGTTATCGTATCTGTCAAAGTCGCTGTCGTTGCCAGCATTATTGTCTTTTTATTAGCTACTGTGGTAGCTCGGATGATGGCGAACTGCTCGCTGCGGAGAGGAACCAGCGTGATTGAGACCGTCCTACTTCTTCCGCTCGTTTTGCCGCCCACTGTTGTCGGCTTTATATTGCTCATCTTGCTGGGAAGGAAAAGCTGGATTGGCACTGCCTTTGAAAGCCTGTTCCAGCAGACCATTGTATTTACGTGGGGAGCCGCAGTGGTGGCGGCCGTAGTTGTTGCTTTTCCACTGGCTTATCGGACGATCAAAGCAGGCTTTGAAGCTGTAGATCCCGAGGTAGAGCAGGCTGCACGTGCGCAAGGTGCCAATGAATGGCAAGTGTTTCGCCATATTACGGTGCCTCTTGCCTACCGACCGCTCATTTCAGGATACATTCTCGGATTTGCCCGAGGGTTAGGGGAGTTTGGAGCTACGCTGATGCTTGCGGGTAATATTCCTGAACAGACTCAAACCCTGCCTACGGCGATTTACACCGCGTCCGAGGTCGGAAATATGACACTCTCCTGGAGTTGGGTAGCCGTCATTATTTTATTCTCTTTTATCATGTTGATGCTGTCGAATCGATTGGTGAAAGATTAGTCTGTTTGGATTCAGTAATATACGCAGTCTGTCCGATCGGGCGGGCTGTGTTTTCTTTTCTATGCGTCCAATGGTAAGCATGTTCCAAGAATCACTTTCGCTTAATCTCTGTTTTATATGATAGGAATCGGTTATGATGGAAATAGTAACAAGGATTTTAGTAGATTTAGGAGAGCGGTGCGATATGAGAAAGGAAACGGGTTTTAACGAAATTATTCGAAAAGTACGTAAAGAGCTATTTGGAAAAGGCCCGGAACGCATACATACAACCTTTGTAGATAATATGGCCATCACAATGCTATACGGCAATTTAACTCCATCCGAAAAATTTCTTGCACAAGAGGTTGCAGGAAGAGAGATGGTGCATGCAGCTCGAACCAAAATGGTACAAAAAATCTATCCTGTACAGTTCAATAAAGAACTGGAGGAGTATATGGATTCCCGCTTACTGCATCTTTTTTCAGATATTAAAGTGGAGGAGGATATAGCCATCTCCGTTTTTGTGTTCGAGGATAATATTGCTGTGAAATAAAAAGAAATTGGAACCCACAATATCCATATTGTTGGAGAGTTCGGCTGCACCTTTGATTGATTTCGATGTTTGGATGCAATGAAAAGTGAAGGAGCTACATAGTTTATGAAAAAAGATGATTTTGGAAATAGAATGAAGGAATATGAAAATGCTTATAGATTAAGTCTGCCCCGCCGTTTACCCGTAATTATCAGAATCGATGGTGCTCATTTTCATACTTTTACACGTGGGATGACGAAACCTTTTGATGAAAAGTTAATCTTTGCATTATGGGAGACGTGCAAATATTTGGCTTATAATATTATGGGCTGTAAACTGGTGTACCATCAGAGTGATGAAATCTCTCTGCTTCTTACGAATTATGACAAATTAACGACACAATCATGGTTTGAAAATAATCTTCAAAAGATGGTGTCTATATCTGCCTCTTTGGCTACTGCCAAATTTAATGAGGAAATCCAGAAAGTTTATCCGGATAAGCCTCTAGCCACTTTTGATGCAAGAGCATGGGTTTTGCCTCACGATGAGGTTGCCAACTACTTTCTATGGAGACAACAAGATGCTACTAAAAACAGCATTTCTATGGTAGCTCAAGCTCATTTTAAGCATTCAGAACTACAAGGATTGAACGGAAGTCAGCTCCAAGACAAGCTTTTTGTGGAAAAAGGACTGAACTGGAACGACCTTCCGGTCTGGGAAAAGCGGGGAATCTGTATTACCAAACAACAGTATAACAAAGGAGAAGCCGTCAGAAGCAAGTGGGATGTTGATCATGACACGCCAATCTTTTCACAAAATAGAGATTATATTAACCAATATGTATACCTGAACAAGGATGTGTGAGGTTTGGAGTGTGTCATTTTTATAGGAATTCAGGCTTCGGGCAAATCGACTTTTTATAAAGAACGATTCTTCAAAACACATATGCGAATAAATCTTGATATGCTTAAAACACGAAATAGGGAAAATATGTACCTTCAGACCTCCATCGAAACGATGCAGCGTTTTGTAGTGGACAATACAAATCCCACAGTCGAAGAACGAAAGAAATATATAGATGCTTGTAAAAACAAGGGATTTAAAATCATTGGCTACTACTTTGAACCTGATTATGCTGAATCTATTAAGCGTAATGAGCAGCGCACAGGCAAAGAGTATATTCCTGAAATCGGTATTAAAAGTGTAATGAGTAAACTAGAGGTCCCAAGTTACGAAGAAGGATTTGATGAAATTTACAGCGTGATTTCGAGTGAGGGGACGTTTCGGATCGAAAAGCAACCATAGAACCGTATAATTTAGGAGGAGCATCCATGAACATACCAGAGAGATTTATCAAACGTTTTCCAGCATACGAGGACGTATTTGCCAGCGATCTTGAACATCACCGCAAACACTTTCTGCCAATTTGCTCGATTAATCTCCAATTTTTATTTCCAGAGCAGGACGAGTGGCTTCATTTTGTTTCCGTAAAAGAAATCCACGAAGGCTGTGTGGGTGAAAATACTCAGCAATTTCATACCTTATATACCAAGGAAGATATGCTGGGATTCGATGTAATTGACGGCAAATACAAATTCGAAGCAGACTGGAATTATTTTAGTCTTCATCAGAAAGCGCAGCTGGAAGCTACCTATGAAGCGCTGAAATCTACCGGGGATAAAGCGTACCTACGTATGAAGAGAGAAGTCATGGCGTTGGACGGACTGGAGCAGGTGTACACAGCTAATGAACAAGATTACGAAGCTCGCAAAGCATTTTTCTTAGAAAATAATAAAATCTATCCTTATTCCTCCTTTGGAGAGGCCAAAAAGTCTGTGGAAGAGCTCACCCACGATTTTGAGGAAAAGCAATCCAGTGGTTGGGGGCTAAGCTTTCCCGAAGTCAACGGTATTCTGGATGATATTGCATTTCAGTCTGATGAGGCTCAAAGCTACATCAAGGAATATGACGAATCCTTGGAAGAGATGCTTAAGTTCGAGCAAACTAACTTGCTTCATGTGCCTAAACGTACCAATGGTGAGACATTTACATATATCGGTTCTTTCACCGGGTATTATTTTCAAGCGTTTGGAGCTGATACGGTTTACTTATTTTATGATCGAGAATTAAAGAAAGCGGTAATTTGCTTCGAGTATTCCTAGGATATAGAAAAAGCTCCCCAGACGGGAGCTTTAAGATTTATTTCTTATTGATCTTCACGTCGTGCTCTTTGGCAAGTGTGTTAACCTGTTCACCAAAATCTCTGAATAGCTTTTTACCCTCGCTTAGCTTGGTATTACCCTCATTAATTAAGTTCAGATCCCCTTTTTCCAACGCATCGACCATCGTAATGAGTGCTTCCTTTTGAGTGCTAACTGCCTTGATGTAGGTTTCGTGGACAGCTCGTACCTCAGGAGTTTCCGTCTTTACTGCTTCAACCTTATCCAGGTATTTGGTGTATTCTGGGATAATATCATCTCGTAACGTATTATATAGTGTTTCATCATCTGTGAAGTTATCCCCTGTCACGGATTCATATTTTTCAGTTACTGCTTTTTCATCTTGTGCTAACGGAAGCATTCCGTCATTCACATAGGTAATTAAATCTTTTTTTACTGGATCGGTAGAGCAAGCTGACAAAATTGAAAAGCAACACAATACTAGCATAAATACGGTGAGTTTTTTCATCTGTATTCCCCTTTTTTATGTATGTTTATGGGTAATTCGACGCTCATATAGGCTAAAAGTACTACCCATATCTATTTATTATATCGTATAAACAAGAGATTGGTAGGGTTTTTATGGTAAAATAGTGTCTAAAATAAGTTTATTGTCCCAGAATTATCATATAATCTATTGACTCTAGGGGTTTCTATTTTAGGGAATGAAGACTAAAAAATATTTACTCAATATATTCCATTAGAACCAAGAATGTTTTATGATAGAGACAACAGCCTAGAATTGCCCTGGTTCTCCAGGGAATAGCGGGAATTCCTTAAACCATTTGAGAGGGGATTTCAGTATGAAGAGGTTCATAAAGGCTATTTCAGTTATGCTAAGCTTGATGCTCCTGTTTGCTTTTGGGATGACTGCAAACGCGAGTCAAGGCACAGAGATGAACAAGGAAAAACAAGCTGTTGAAGCTGATTCCAGTTTTCAGCTAACAACGAATAACGAAGATGTTATTGAGCATCTAACCCGGGTGGACAAGCCTGAAGGTATTACATCCTCAGTTTATAACATGCAGGAAAATATCAATTTCAAAGCACCAGAGACATTCTCTTTGAAAAAGGAGACCCTTCCTTCCCTGAAAGCAAGTCCAACGGTAGCTACAGCTTCCTCTGCTACGTACTCCGGTACGATTACAGAAGAGGGAGGCACGCAGTTTTTATATCCGATTTATGTGAAGCCAGGTGAATTGTTGCAGGCACAGTTGGATGGTCCATTTTCAGAACAGCTTGACTATGACTTATACTTGTACGAATTTGATATGACGACAGGGGATATCAACCCCAATGCTATTGATGCCTCCACCTACGGGACCTATTTTAACAAGTATGAACATGGGTCTGCATCACTTCCTGAAAATGTAGGAAGCCGCAATGCTACCGGATCTGAAAAAGCTTATGCGATTGCCGTCCATTCCAAAAAAGGATCGAGCATAAATGACCCTTTCTATTTAACTGTGGATGTAAGCTCTCAATATGATGCCTATGAACCAGATGAGAGTGCTTTTCATGCCTACAACTTTACATTTAGTACAGGGGGAGCTACCCTTAATTCACGCTCTATTCATTCAGGAATTGACAACGATTGGTATCAAATCACAATTCCTGCGAATCGCAATTATGATGGTTTGAATGTCAAATTAGACAGCACTTCGGAAAGCTACGGTTACAAAGCGGAAGTTTACGGGGCTCTTAGTGGCAACCAAATGGTACTTTTACCGCAAACCAATCATAATGTTACCTTGAATACGGGAACCTACTATGTGCGAGTGTACACCACAAATCAGTTTTCAGCTGATCACTTATATGCACTGACACTTAAACCAGTACTTCGGGCTGGTAAAATTGTAATTAACGGATACGACTCTAAAAACGGTCCGAATGACTATCCATCCTACTCTTACGGTCGCCATTATCGGGTTAATGGAAATACCAACCTGACTGTAAAGGGTGTCGTTACTACAACGGATAATTATCCAGTAGCAAATGCGCCAGTTAATGTGACATGGTTGAACCAGAACTGGACTGAAAGCAGCGGGAATCGAACTCGTACAGGCACTGGGTATACGGATCAAAATGGAGCCTTTAGTGTGACCCTTTCTCTACCGCATTCTACGGGAAGTATTGCGGAATACTTGTCTGGACCTATAAGCTTTACACATTATTATGATCTTTCAGGTGTAGCTGCCCAGGTGTCAGGTACTTCGCTTACAGCCACAGATATTGTATATCACTTTGCTTATAGCATTTATGGCGGTTGATGTACTGTTCTATTAAGCAGTGACAGCGTCAGCTTGTTTATTTTAACAATTTACATTCAGAGTCAGGAGCTTGTTTCAAAAATTGTTCATTTTTAGGACAAAGCATATATTCATTCCATATATGCTTTGTCCGATATATATAGCGACAGGGTTACATTAGATTGTACATACGCCTTAGATTGCCTGTTACAAACATGACAGGAGGAAACAGGATGAATTTTGAACCTCTTAGAGCACAACAAGCGGTTCTTAGCTCTGGTAGCCTACGGATAGACCCGGCAAGCAAGCAAGTTCCATCCCCCCAGCTACATGAAGAAAAACTCTCCAGGTTCGTCGTTCAGGATTCTGTAGAGATTAGTGAAGCCGGCAGACAATTGGCTGAAGGGGCCATCGTGTCGCATGCTGCCAAGTATTTTGGCACAACACAGATCAATGATGCATTAAACCGAGTTTTGGAAGATCAGCCGGAAGAAGTGTCCAATGCAGTATACAACATGATTCAATCCAATTTTATCGTCGACGGAACGGTAACGGATGAGAAGCAGCGCGCGGTGCTGCTGGAAATGGGAGTTTCCCAATCCAAGTATATTGCAGATCGTTACATGGAAGGCGATAAAGCCAAGGAATTTATGAAAACCATGAACCAGATAGCTGGTATTGCCTTGACACGAACTATGGATTCAGAGACCGGGGATATTAGCTACACGACTCCAGCAGATCGTCCGATAGGTGCCCCTGAGGATTACGTTAAACTATCGGAAGTGATGAAACAGGTAGATCCTCAAAAATATACTGCGTTCATGAATGACATCAAAGGTGGAGGAAATGGATTAAGCCAGCTGTTGAGTTTTGCACAAAAGGTTCCTCAAAACCCCGATTGGATTAATAAATACAAAGAGCGTACAGAACAGACTGAAGAGCTGTTAAATAAACCACAATTAACGAATCAGTTTGACAAAGCGGATACATCCTCAGCTTCTGCGTTTATGAACAGTATGCAAAATCTTCTTAAGGAATCTTCTCCTGCTCAGGACTCTTACATGCAGAATATGCGGGGATTTTTTCGGAACTTGGGTGTTCAGGTTGATTAAAACTTCAAAACGATCGCTGAGATGAGAAATTCGAGAATTTATCACAGTTCATTTTGTTGTTCTGTTTACATCCTGCTTGGAACAAAGTATAATAGCTTCAAAACATACTCGTGAACTTGAGGAAGCACCTCAAACTTAGGCATTATTGCCTTTGTTTGAGGTGCTTTTTCTATTTTAGCCCAATCGAGTACGTAAACTATTGAAAATAAAATATAGAAAGGAGAAGTGTATGTATCGAAAAAATAAACGAAAGGTTAGAAAGCACTGCAAATGGGTGTATGGAGTTCTGGCTTTACTCCTCTTATTGATGACCATTCCCATATTCCCGCAAAGGGTATCAGCTTCTACCCAAGAAATCATGGGAGGTCCTTTTTGCCAAAACAATTTGCCGGGTGGAGGCGATAGTTGGGGCTCTTGGTCAGGAAGTGGGATAGGAGCAACGGAAGTATACACTGGCACGGGTTCGGCAAGGTATAAATGTGATGGGACTACACAACCGACAAATCGTTTTATTGATATTGGAAGATCTATTAAGGCTTCGGATTACAGGATTTTTGTTTACATTGAAGGGTCTTATCATACCGATATATATTCATCTAACGCTGCTGCGGGTGACAGTTGGAGACCTAACGGTACGAATTTATATACATGGACTAATGTAACGAAATTCTATGCCGATAGCGATTACCAGGGAAAATGGATAGATATCACCGACTCTATTACACTAAGGGATGTTCGATATTTTAGAGCGATGGGAACTAGTCAACAGACAAGTAATGAAATATCCAGGTTTGGAATCCGTATTATTCCCAAATCAGACTTGATGCCTAAACCACCCCAGATTCATGAAGGCGCAGAGGGACAGGCTGTTACAGGGTGGACCAGAGAGCCTGTAACCGTGTGGATCAATGGGGATGTGGCTCCTGAAGGACTAAAATACTATGAATATAGCCTGAATGGAGGAGGATTTCAGCAATATACCGGGCCCTTCACTGTCTATGATCATGGTGTAAATACAATTTATGCCCGAACAGTGGACGTGAATAATCAGTATAGCGGTCTTTCCTCCGCGAATGTCCGAATAGACAGAATGCCACCAACTCCCCCGATTATAAACACAACAGGAAACAGTAATGAATATACCATTTCATTACAACCGGGTGCAGACGATTATTCTGGACTAGCCCATACTCAATTTCGGTTGACTGGCGTTGTAAATCAGGATTGGCGGGAATACGGTGGAGTGTTTCATGTGAACCAGGATGGCAAAAGCACGATTTATGCTCGTTCCATCGATAGCGTCGGTAATGTGAGCCGAGAGGTAAGCAAGGAAGTCACGATTGATAAAAAGGGGCCGACAGCTCCAGTTATACGGGCTAGCGAAACGGGTCCAACGAACCGTGATGTGAATATTTCCATTGAGTCAGGAAGTGACTCTACAAATGGAATTAAGATGACGCAGTATCGTTTGAGTCCAACAGGGGAGTGGCTGACATACAATGGCACTTTTACATTAGATGCAGAAGGGAGTTATGAGCTAACAGCGCGGACGATCAATAATCTTGAGGTGTCTAGTCCCATTGTGACTCAATCGGTCCTGATTGATCGTACCAAACCAACCCCTCCGAAAGTTACGTTTTCTGAGGTGACGAATCCTACCCGATATATCAATAAACCAGTACAATTTACGCTCTCGGGTGCAACGGATACTACAGCCGTACATTATGAATATCAATTGGGTTCTGGCGCTTATATACCTGGTTCATCGGGAATATTAAATAGTTCGGGGATTGTAGAAGTAACTGCTCAAGCTGTGGATGCAGCTGGAAATCGAAGCGTTCCGGTGACTGCAAAAACTTATATCGATTTGGAACGGCCGAGCATCCAATTGACACCCAACTCGCGTGAATGGAAAGATGCCCATATTGACGTGAGGATACAATATGCTGACCAGCATTCGGGGATTGAACCATCGACAATGCAGTATAAAATTACGAACAGCCCCGATTCACCCGAAAACTGGGAGGCTGCAGCCGGACCAATAGTCGAGCTGGATCTTTCAAATGAAGGTGAATGGTATGTCCATGCGAAGGTGAAAGACCAAGCAGGAAACATGTATGAAACGGTCAGCAGTGTACTTCGCATTCAAAAGCAACCGCAGTCGGTTGTTTTGTCAGCGATAGCCGTACGCAACACAGAGGTTGATTTGCAATGGACTCTTCCCTCCGGTCTTGACGATGGTTATGTTTATACAGTCCGGAATCTAACAACAAATGAGGTTTGGGATGTTAACCATCCGACAAACTCTTTTACAGAAACAGGGCTACAAGGAGGTCGGGAATATGAGTATGAACTGCGTTGCAGTAATCATGTAGGGGGCAATGCCTATTCCAATCGAGTGCATGTATTAACGTTACCTGATGCCCCAGATCACGTCCAGTTGCGACCGGTCTCTCGTCATTCATCAGAAATCATGGCCGACTTTACACCAGTTTTTTCAGCTAATAAATATAATATTACAGCAGCGGACGCAAGTACGGGAGAAATCATATATAAGGATACGGTTACACAGGATGTGTATAACTCAATTAAGGGCATGGAGCCTGGTAAGTATTACGAAGTTTCTGTATCCGCTATTAACGACACGGGAGAGGGGGCAGCAAAACATGTATCTTTTTTAAGTCTACCAGACAGTCCAAGCGGGTTCCGAAATGTAACCATAAGAGAAAATGGAATCGACTTGAAGTGGAATTCTGTAATCACTGCCACTTACTACGCCCTAGAGCGAGACGAGGTCTCGGTTTATAACGATGTGTACACAGAATTCACCGACACTGAGCTTCAGGCGGGAACGGAGTATAACTATCTTATATCTGCCGAAAATGCAACAGGATTTGGAGACTACGCTCATCTCGGCGTTATGACATTGCCAGATCGGGTAACTACACTTTCAAGTGTAACCAAGGATGTATATTCTGTTGGTGTTGTCTGGCAAGATGTGCCGGGGGCTGAAGGGTACATCTTGAATGTTAACGAAGAACCAAACGTGCAGATTCCGCGTGGTATCCGTTCATATACTTTTGAGGGCTTGCCAGCAGGCAGATCTGCCAATATTAAAATTCGGGCTTACAATCGAAGTGGTACGGGTCGGGATACATCTATCAACGTAGTAACACTACCTAATTCACCTATACAACTTGCAGCTGTAGATGTTCGCGAGCATAATGCCACATTGATATGGGCTCCGGTTGATGGGGCAACTCAATATAAGGTAACAATCAACGGTCAAAATTATTATAGTACGGAAGCACGGGTAGTTGTATCTGGTTTAGCAGGTGGGAAAAACTACGATTTTCAAGTGAGCAGTGGGAACAGCAGTGGTTACAGCCCACCAGCGTTGGGTCAACTGCTGACGCTTCCGCCTCAGGTACAAAATCTAAAAGTCACGGAACTTGGGAATGGAAGGATTTCACTGACCTGGGATGCAATCAAGAGCACTTCACAATATGCTGTAATCCGCAAAGATACAGGAGAAATTTTTAACACTAGAAAGGCTAATATTATACTTTCAGACATCCAGCCCGGTATAATTTACTCGTTTAGTATACAGGCGATGAATACAACGGGGGAAGGCGGCATAATTCCTCTTACGTATCGCGCGTTGCCAGGTCAAATAGCAGATCGTAGCTTGGTTGTTAAAAGCGTAACGGATACCGATCTGCTTATTACGTGGCAAGAAGCTCCAGGTGCAGATGCTTATAATGTCTATAAAAATGAGATGCTTATCGGTCATACGATTGCTCATGAGTTTAAAGTAGACGGTTTAGACAGTTCTACATTGTCTCGTATTACTGTTAAGCCAGTGAACACAAGCGGTGAAGGTAAGCGAACAGAAGGTCAGGTAGAGACGCTACCGTCTCCAGCGTTTGCGTTTTCGAAGACAGAAACAACGAATAGTGAATTTATCATCCATTGGGAGTCAGAACATGAAAATGATATTTTCGTCCTCGCAAGTGAAGAAGGAACTGAGCTATATCGTGGCAAGGATCGAGGTTTTATCTGGAGACAACTGAGAGAGAAGCAATTGTATACCGTTCAACTTTGGGCAGAAAATAGTCAAGGAAAACGCACGAAGGCAAAACAAGCAAACGGCAAAACTACAGGGAACACTGTGGATACAGGTGGTGGAGCAGGAGGCGCAGGGAGTGCAAAACCGATTCAGACTGTTGTAGAGGAGCCGACAGAAACAAAAACAGAGTTCTTTCAAGGCTTAACAATCGAGACGAAGCCAAATCATTTTAGTGACATCGAGCGGGTATTTAATAGAGAGAAAATAAATGCGCTTGCCGATTTGGGCGTAGTGAAGGGGACATCCAGCACGCTTTTTGAACCAAACAGACCTGTAACACGTATGGAATTCACTTCGATGCTTGTTCGTTCTCTAAAATTACCGCTCGAAACGGATATGGCTCTAGAATTCGAGGATATTAATCCATCGGCGTGGTACGTTGATCTACTCAAAACAGCAATTAAGGATCAAGTCGCTCGAGGTTTTAGTAGCAAAGTATTTGGTCCAGATCGGGTTATAAACCGGGAGCAGGCTGCTAAAATGGTGAATAACATTATTAAGGCAACACCACAGCAAGAAAGCAGTGTATACTCAGATTCCTCTCAAATTGTAGAGTGGGCCAGGAAGGATGTACTTGGCCTAACCGAGATTAATTTAGTGCAAGGATATCCAGATGGCAGCTTCCGTGCCAAACAGGAAGTTACGCGTGCGGAAGCTGCTGAGATGATTTATAATATGCTTCAAATGAAATAACCAAAACTAGGGAGGGGGGCTGTGAGTAACGGTAATAATTGAGACTGATTTGGTTGATAACTGAGACATTTTTGGGTATATGTTTGAGACATTTTTAAACCAGTAAAAACAAAACCCCTTGTTTCTACTGGTTTTTTTGTGTTTCTATTTACTATATCTAACCTATATATGTTAACATATGGTACAAGGTCAGAAATATAATAGGCATTCCGTCTGTACAGTATGTTGAATGGAATACGGGATTGATACCTCAGATAACATGTGGAAATCAATTAATGACTGGGTTGGTATGATTGAGAGAACACGGGAGATTCTAAAGAATACACAATCGGTGAGTGAAATAGCACGTCGACTAGGAAGGTCCAATAATACTGTGTACAAGATCATGGGATATTTAAATAAAAATAAGCTTTTGTCAAGGGAGTTATCTAAAAAATTCGGTCCAACCAGAACATGTAGTAGTGATTTGGTACAGATTTTAGAGGGCTTTTAAATTGGGAGGGTAAACTCGGATTACCACAGAACTCAAGAGCGATTTTAGGTTGGAATATTAACGTTCTACTATTATTTATTTGATCCTGCTGTGCAACGGTATTTTATATTTAATGCCCTATTTGATAAAGAACATTATCAAAGGAAAACAATAGAACGTCAGAATTATAACAGTGCTGAACTTGTAGATCAATTGGAGAAAGCTCTTCAAACATTTGTGTATGAAAATCTTAAAATATCTCATAAGGCAATTGCTCGATATCTAAAAATTCCATTTTCTTCCTTGGAAGTGCGGACTGGGTAATAGAATCTCTAAAGCAATTAGAAAGCAAAACCACAATAAGAAAAAGTTAAAGGAAAAATATCTTTGGTCACTTGCAAATGAGTACATCAAAACACACGACCATGAACAAATTACATTAAGGGATGTAGTCACATTTTTAGGGATGTCTTATAGCAATATAATCACGAATTATAACGAATTAAACAATAAAATAACTTCAAAAATAGAAGAAACTAAAGAGAAACTAAGACAGGAAAGAATCAATAAATATAAGGCTGATGTAGACTTCGTGATTTCCGATTTGCTCCAAAAAGCCGGCCGGATAACAGATTGTACAGTATTAGAATACACGGGGGTATCTTACCATACTTTATATAAATCTATGCCCGAAGTATTACTGTATATCCGTAAGGAGAAAGATAGACTAAATTTTAATAAAATCCCCAAGTGCTGTACAAATCTCTTCAACTCGCATAGCAGCCATTGGCAGAAAAAAGGGTTGTCCCATAAGTCATAAAAATGACCAGGGACGTCCTATTCTCCAATTGTAAAACAATAAGAAACCGTTCCTGGGTAAAATGGAGGTACCACCCGACCATTTGAAAGAATATGGTTTCTTTGTGCATTCAATATACCATTATGAGATAAAAAGAGGAGTTACGCAGGACTATCCCTCATCCATGTTATGTGGCTTTGTGGCCCCTCAATTAATGTCTATTAGCTCTTAAACCTTCAATAAATATGCGGTGTAATCCATCAAGAACTCGTTGGCTTGTAAAGCCTTCATCTTGGAGATGGTAATCGATATTGTGAAGCACGGCCAGCAGGGCTTCAATAGTATATGAAATGTCCACCCCGGATACGTCTCCCTGTTCAACGGCCTCATTTAGCAGATTTCTGCTTATATTGCGCATCCATTGACATAACGGAGATTGTAACGGACGATGCCCGGTTGAGGCCCGGCTCACCTCACAAAGCCAAGGAACTTTCGCTTCTAAAAAAGAGACATATCTTACGATTACATGGTAAAGCCGGTCCAAGGCAGCGGTTTCTGGGGATTGATCAAGAAATGCTTGAACTTCATCAAACAAAGGTTGGTATTCTTCATACGCGATCTCCTGACATATGTCGCCCTTATCCGAGTAGCGGCGGTATAGGCTTGCTTGTCCTACTCCCGCAGTCTTCGCAATCTGATGCATATTGACATTGTAAACACCGTTTTTGATGAAAAGTTCTCTAGCCGCCGCCAAAATTCGTCTTCGGTTTAACTCCTCTCTGGGAATTTTCAGAGAGACAGATTGCGATTCTGAATTCACCATAAACATCTCCCTTCATCATTAATTTAACTGTTATTTAACACGAAAAACGGACAATATGTCCGTTTTTCGTGTATAGGACATGTTGTCCGTCTTCATAATTATAATACATTTCGTGAAAAATTAAAAATACATTCATTTGGGGGGACTGACCCCTTAACGTGAGACAAATCAAAACACCTTCAAGAGAATGCAACCATGTCGTAAGATATGGAGACAACCTTGGAGGTGTTTTTTCGTTGGCAACAAGAGTCAGTTATCCATTAGAGGTTAAAATGAAGGCGATTGAAATGAGAATGGCTGGTATACCAGTCAAAGAAATCATGGAGCAATTAAACATACGAAACAAGACACAAGTGGAAACTTGGATGAGATGGTACCGTAGTGGCGAGCAAAACCGTTTAGAGCAGCCTGTAGGTAAGCAATACAGCTACGGCAAAGGACCCGAATACACTTCGGAATTAGAGAAGGTCCAGGCTGAGAACAGGTTTTTGAGACAACAACTAGAGTTGCTAAAAAAGTACAGGGTACTGGAGAGGAGGTATCGTCAAAGATCGTAATGGAGTGGATAGAGTCGATCCGAGGGGAAGTGAGTGTGAAGCAAGCTTGTGCATGGATAGGAATCTCTCGCGCCACGTACTATCGCTGGAAGGCGGAGTATGTGAGCAAACTTGAGGACCACTTGGTAGAGAAAATCCGCGAACTCTGTATCCAGCATAAATATCGTTATGGATACCGGAAAATCACCGCCTTGCTTCGGAGGGAGTATGCGGTAAACCACAAACGCGTGCAACGGATTATGCAGCGTGAAGGGCTGCAATGTCGTGTCAAAGCGAAGAAACGGAAACCTACTGGGCAACCCATTCATATCGCGGGGCATCTGCTAAAGCGACAGTTTGAAGCAGATACGCCTATGCAAAAACTTGTAACAGACATTACGTATTTGCCATTTGGAGGAAAAATGTTGTATCTGTCGAGTATTTTAGACTTGTTTAACGGAGAGATTGTGGCATACAGTATAGCTGACAAGCAGGACACCGCATTTGTGCTTGATACCCTTGGTCAGTTGCCATCTCTACCAGGTGCAATACTTCATAGCGATCAAGGCAGCGTCTACACATCCTTGGCCTACCAGGAAGCGGTAAAAGGAAAAGGCATTACCATGAGTATGTCCCGTAAAGGAACGCCTGCTGATAATGCCCCCATCGAATCGTTTCATTCCACACTAAAGTCTGAAACGTTCTACCTCGAAGGTTTAACCTGTACGACGACGGCAATCGTCGAGCAGACCGTTCGAGAGTACATCCTTTACTATAACTCAATTCGCATTCAAACAAAACTAAACAACCAGTCGCCGGTTCATTTCCGACAACTGGCTGCTTAAACTTGGAAGGTGTTTTGATCCCTGTCTCACAAACAGGGGTCAGTCCATGGGTGACCGATGAGCTTTTTTTTATTTCTTGGTATAGTGCTTTTTGTAAATTGGAGGCAAATGTGGTTCAATGCCCGATAGGTCCAGTTCCTTTAAACTTGCGATCGTATGAATAAACTGCTCGTATGCTTTTTTCTTGTCGCTCGTCGTATCTGTTCCGGTTACGGTTGATGCTTTCCTGCTAACTTCAGAGTTAAATTGCTTTTGATCCATAGATTACCCTCCATCAAATATAGTCAGGCTTACAAATCCGGATGTCTCTTGTGCCAGTCTGTATTCATTTCATAAGTATTGCCGATACCTAGTACTGTCGCTTCTTCGAAGGGGCGGCCAATCAATTGCATATTAATCGGCGGACCGGAAGGTGAGAAGCCGCAAGGCATGCTCAGGCTAGGCAAGCCAGTCAAATTGGTCGGAACCGTAAATGAGTTCAATCTGAATACACTAGCATCATCATCTGCACGCGGCGCAGTGATCGGTGTTGCCGGCGTCAACAAGATGTCGATTCCGGACAATGCATTCAAAAAATCATTGACAATTAGTTGCCGGGCCCGCTGAGACTGAAGGTAAATGGAAGCCGGAATATCTCTACTGCTTTCAAGAAACATTCGGACGTCCGGTCCATACTGTTCCAATTCTGTCTCAAGCCACTTCTCGTGGTACGAGTACATTTCCGTCATCATAATGGCCATCGTCGCACTTCTAACATGTTTGATCAGGGGCAGGCTAACTTCGATGATTTCTGCTCCCAGTTCTCGGAATTTATTGATAGCGGCCTTCATCGCAGCTTCCACTTCCGGCATCAAATCCTCGTAATAGTAGCTTGTCGGCAATCCGATACGCACACCCCTGAGACCATTCGGATACATCTTGATACCTGGCGCAGGCAGATCGACAGTCGATTCATCCTTTGGATCGAAGCCAGACATCACATCCAAGCACAGGGACGCATCCATGACACAGCGGGTTAACGGACCCGGGTGGTCCAATGACCAGGCCATTGGAATGATACCATACCGACTGACCCGACCGTACGTCGGCTTCATCCCTACGACACCGCACAAAGCAGCGGGTATGCGGATCGAACCTCCGGTATCCGAGCCTGTGCCCAGATAAGTAAGTCCAGCCGCTAAAGCAGAAGCCGAACCGCCGCTTGAACCTCCCGCTACAAGTTCAGTGTTCCACGGATTGAGGCAAGGACCGAAGTGCGGGCTAGTTGTTGTCAATCCCGCAGCGAACTCGTGAGTCTGTACTTTGCCTAGCAGAACTGTTCCAGCCTCATGTAGCTTAGCTGCAACCGTCGAATCGTAATCGGGGACGAAGCTGTTCAATATTTTTGAACCGGCAGTTGTTCGGATCCCTTTAGTGTAATATAGATCCTTATGAACGATGGGAATCCCGTGAAGGGGCCCTTTGTACCGACCATGCATAATATCGCGTTCCGATTGCTTCGCTTGTTCAATCGCCAGTTCGGACGTTTGGGTAACGAAAACGTTCAGTTTCGGATTCAAACGTTCGATGCGGTGAAGCGCATGTTCTGTAATCTCTACCGGGGATATTTTCCTTGTTCGGATCCCCTCGGTCAGCTCATGAATAGCAGCAAAGGACAGTTGGGAATTTAATTTACTCATCTATTCATCCTCCATATCTTTCGGACATGTCGTAAGTCTACCAAACTAATTACCATAGCTTCCGCTAGGATTTGCTTTTCTTGCGAATAAGTATGTCAGGATTGCCAACAGGGAAATGGTAAAATAAACAACAAAAAAAGGCATCTTTAGATCAATCAGTCGGCCGACCAGCGCAGGGCCGAATGCTCCGCCTAGGAGATAGGCCAGTGTGAAAATACCCATCCCCACACCCAGCTCAGCCGAACGGAGTGTCGTCGAAACTAAATTGCTGCTAGAGGTGAGGACACCGTTGAATCCAATCATAAGGATAATGATCAATAAAGCGTCGATCCATGGCGGCAAATGTACGGATACCCCCAGTAGTATAAATCCGCTGACGACGAGACTTTGCGATATGACAAGCACGCGGGAGCTTCCGAAACGATCTGTCCAACCTCCGATCCGGGATCCGAGCAAGGCTGCACAGACGGCACCGGGAAGCATCAGCAGACCGATTTTACTAGTTGGTAAATGAAAGGAATTCTTCATCATGACAGGAAGAGTAAAGGTTAACCCCGTGTTGCATACGAAGGTAAGGAATCCAATCCCTAGAATTCGTCGGTAAGGAGCATTTTTCATGAAAGATGCATCGATAAATGGATGTTCTTTTTTCTGAATATGAGTACCGAACCATAGAAGAACTGCTGCTCCTGCAATGAGCATAAACCAATAGTTCGTAACCCCTAGCAACACCAACGCCAGTCCCGCGGAGAACAAAACAGCTCCGAGAAAATCGAATGAACCGCGGTCGTGTTTCTTGTCAGGAACATACTTGAATATCAAAGGGATAACAAATAGGCTCAGACTGGACACGATGAACAAAGCACGCCAACCAAAGTATTGCTCCACGAAACCGCCGAACACAGGCCCGAAGCCGGAAGCAAAGGCAATCGTGGCGGATAAGGTTCCCAGCACCCGTCCCTTGACTGTAGGCTTAAAATACAGGGTTACTGCCGCATAAGACAGGGGAGAGATGGATGAGGCCCCTGCTGCCTGCAGCAGTCTTCCAATGATGACTTGCAAGTATGAAGCTGCAAAAAAGCCGATCATAGAGCCGAAAGCTAAAAGGATTAAACCAATGACATACAGCTGGCGAAAGGAAAAGGACTCCGTTAACTTACCGTAAGTACCGGCGCCGATAGCCATCAAAATGCTGTAACCGACCATAACCCAGCTCACCTGCGAGGAGGTCAGGGCAAAGTCAGCGGAAATCGAAGGTATAGACAAATTAAACATGGTCATATTGATGTTTCCGAAAATAATGAGCAAGCAAAGTGTCCCCATTAATTTCCGCTCATTGCCGGATAAAGCCATTGATTGAGTATCCATAGCCTGTCCCTCCATTACAGGAAGTCAGGAAAGGTGCGGCTATTTTGCGCCTGGTCTCTATCGTGTCCCAAGAAAACATAGGACGGCCGAACATCCTGAATTAACTCCTGCATGCGAGTAATCGATTTGGCAGCCATCTCTTGATCGAATGTCAAGAACGGTACGCTATTCTCGAAGTTCTCCCGAGTATAAGCAACATCAATTGTCAGTAGCACTGGACCCGACTTTTCCGTTGTGACAAGGACTGATTGATGGCCAGGGGAATGACCCGGAGTGAATAAAATTTGAACCCCCGGAATCAATTCATGGTCACCCTCAATGATTTGATATTGTAAATCGGGCAGCCTGCACTCTAATGGAGAGTAATCCTCATTGTTTATGGCCGCATCATACTCTGCCCTTTGAATAAGGATCGGCGTATTGCGGAAATGCCCGTTTCCCCCAGAATGATCCAAGTGTAAATGGGAGCTAATGACCATTTGAATATCGTCAGGTCGATAACCGACACGCTTTAACACATTTACGATCGAGTCGCCGTCAGACATGTTGGGGACGACGCGCCCTTCACGTCTAGTCCCCTTGTAGTAATCGGGATTGTTGATAAAAGCGTCGGACATTCCCGTATCGATGAGTATCGGCCCGCTGGTCGTTTCCAATAGAAAAGACCACACAGGCATTCCGACTAATTTCCCGGGGGCAAGGGTTCGATTAACTGCCGATTGATCTAGGAAACATTCACCTACAGGTAAAAAATACAACTTTTTGATATACATCCCATTTTCACCCTTTATGTTATAAATTCGGACAATTTGTCCGTTTTTTTGATTATATCGGACAAATTGTCCGATGTCAATTTGTCATCGGCGGTTGGGCTTCGGCAAAAGCCTTACACCTGCAACAAGTAAAGATTGATTGAATAACTGCTACGGGCTGTGGAGTCGATCAATTGGACTTAATTAATAAGGAAAGGATGAGTTTTATGAAACTAAGCCTAAGTCGAAAAGCTAATCTTGAAGGTATGCTGATAGGAGATCAAGTTACAATTGGAGGGCCGGCGGTAGAGGAGAACATCCGGTTTGAAGTATGGAGAAATGAATCGGGATTTGAAATTAAGGTTTTTGATCGATTGGGGAAGTGGCCAGCCTGCAGCCGGGTGCAGGTCGATATGTATGCCAATAATTGAGGACTTGAAAAGGGGGATTTTTTATATGTATACCAATACCCGGAAAGATTCTTTCGAAACCTGAGACACAGATATGATATCTTTTTGAATGCCGAAAAGAAGCCTGACCGTCTCATAATGCTCAAGTACCTGGTGGACGAGCTCATGGACAATAAGATAGATATTCATCTATATCATTTTGGTATGTATCTGCTCTACCCTTACGCATCCCGGAAGCAAGAAGATGCAGAGGCAGTTGGCAAAAAGCGATCCGAGTTTATTAGTCATCTGCCACGATTTGAATTGAAAAGCAACGATGAATTTGTATCTGAAGTGTGGTCCGATTTAATCTTACGACGGTACCCCGAAGTAGGAGAGGAAATTGTGACAGTGCCCTCTTTTAGTCAGCTTAGAATACTATTTACAGCGGATAACTTCGGAATCACACCGGAACATATTATTAGGATGCGGATTGGATAGAACCGATCCCTGGGCTGGAACTGAAAGTCAGGAAGTGGGTTGGGGAGAAGGACCCGATGACTCCGCAGCCGAAAAAAGATGGAATGATTGAAGATCTGATTACACTTGGACACAAAGGCAGCAGCAATGGCCTGCGGCATTTTGTTGCCGGTAAGCCGATCCAAGCGGGTAGCTACATGGAGGTTAAATTTGGGGGGCGGCTGGATACCAGGGAGATACGAGTGATCATATTAGAGTGTGATTATGTTATTGTTGGAGGATAAGTCTCAGTATAAAGCAAGAAAGTATCACTTATAACTAGAAATTTTAGGAATGTAAGAATAACTTTTGTCTCAAGTATAGCCTTTACTCATAGGGGCGTTGTCCAGCCCCCTTTTTTGTATTTTGTACTGGCTTATTCCGCAATAGCGGGATTTATATTGGACGCTCTGTAGGCAGGAACGCCATTGATTAGCGCGGTTCTTAGTTGAATGTATCGGATACCATAATAGGTGGTTGTATTATTCAATCCAGAGGAAAGTACAGCTATTTTATAATATGAAAAAGGAATTTCATTACTAAACTGATAGGTTATTTTTGCAGTGCTTGGTACAGCCTCGACTTGTCCTAACCTATACCAGTTTTCTCCGTCACTCGAGCCATGAAACGAAAACGAAAGTATAAAAGCGCGAGAAGGTGGCTGGGCTAAGAGGATATCATTGATCGTTTTTCCCGTATCTAATTTGAAGATGATTTCCCCACCTTTACCACTTAAGCTGCTCTCCCAATAGAGATTATTATCGATCAAAACATTTTTCGGAAAAGTATTTTTGGTATCTCCATTCGTTGAAACGTTATCTTCAGCTATAACGACAGGTTCCATGGAAAACGAATAACTATCTGGATTTTGTATGAAACTCTCAATGAATGTATTCCTTAATTAAAAAAGGCATAATCATAAATGAGTGGCCAAGCATTATAATAGCAACCAGTTATTTCATGACTATACTAGCAATGGACGGGATAAGAACCTACGTAATTAAAAAATTCAAACGATATAGGAGGAAATAAGAAAAGGGTGCTATTTTCGGGTCTTTAACAAGCTCATTCTAAAGGCTAGGCTGATTTATATCGAAAAAGATTGAGAGAAACAATATAAATAACTATTTTAGGTGCGAGAAGGAGAATGTATAGAATATGAAAATATACACTTATTATTTGGCAAATGGCGTATTCCCTTTGGATTGGGAAGTTTGTTTTAGCACTGTTGAGGAATACAAGACCCAGTTATTTGAGAAGTATACCGCTTCCCAAGAGTCCAATGATTTTGTAATAGGTGGATTTCATGTGCTTACCGATAAAATAGATGCAATTCTGAATTATGCTTTAGAGGATTTTCGAAAAGAATTTCCTTATAATTATGAGTTGCGTTGTCCCGCTATGATCTTCCCGTTGCCAAGAGGCGATGAGAGTAATGGTGCTGAGTTCGCTATTATTTTAAAACGAGATGAGGATGGAGATACGATAGTCTATTCCCCACTTCCATTGTCATATTTAGAAAAAAGTTAATACTCTACTGAAAGAAAATGGGGAAATCAAGTCTCTAAGTTTCAAATTAAGTATTGGAGATTGCTCCAGAAAGATATCCGGAAAATTGTTACGGAGCAGTTTTCGGAGTACAGGCACGGATGGGCACCTGCCTACATACAATAAACAGACCGCAAGCCCGGTAAGTAACAAAGGCCGGTAAGTTCGCAACTACCTCAGGAGGTGTCATCCGTGCCCGGACTATTTAGTGCTATCGCTCTGTTCATCAAGGAATTGACGCTACTCGTTTCCTACGTGAAAAACAACGCCTTTCCGCAGCCATTGACTGAGAAAGAGGAAGCTCGACACCTAAAGCTGTTTGCCGAAGGCAACGCACATTCCCGTAACACACTTATTGAACATAACCTAAGGCTGGTGGCCCATATTGTAAAAAAATTCGATAACACCGGCGAAGATTTGGAGGATCTTATATCCATCGGCACCATTGGACTGATCAAAGCTATTGAAAGCTTTCAGACCGGAAAAGGAACAAAACTGGCAACATTTGCAGCCCGTTGTATAGAAAATGAGATTCTGATGCATTTAAGGTCCCTGAAAAAGACACGCAAAGACGTATCTCTCCACGATCCTATAGGGACTGACAAGGAAGGCAACGAGATTACTTTAATTGATATCCTTGGTTCCGAGGCGGACGATATTGTAGATAAGGTACAGCTCAAAATCGAGAAGAGCAAAATCTATCGCAATCTGGATATTTTAGATGACCGTGAAAAAGAAGTGGTGATTGGCCGATTTGGTCTGGAAGCTGGAGGAGAAGAACGAACACAGAGGGAAATTGCACGAGAACTGGGAATTTCACGCTCGTATGTGTCACGAATTGAAAAGCGCGCGCTGATGAAGTTGTACCATGAATTTTACAAGCAGAAGGGATAATGGATAAGGAGATATTTGAAGCCGCGTTGCTCTTGTAGAGAACGCGTTGTTTTCTAGTTCATTTATTCAATTCCGAGTCTTTATTCAAATGATCTCCAAAAAGGATCTTCTCCTGACCAGCAAACAGCATACACTTGTCTTTTGTCTTTATCAACATGCTCTGTACTCGTACTACCGTTTTTTTTCGCTTAAATAATAGCTATTTTGCTATGTATTTTCATTTAAAACGCAAATAAAAGCCTGTAGTGGTTTTCTGCACTACAGGCTAAAAATGCTTGATATTATTGGGTATTTTTACTTCGTCAGGACAAGCTTTTTCGCTAGTCGGCTCTCTTGGATTGAATTTATTTTCCTACATACTCATCCAAAAAGCGATCTACTCTTTTGAAATATTCAGTGGGGTAATGGTTGATGGCATCGATGTGCTCCGTATTTTGCGGGTACCATACTTCTGCTTTTGGGTTATCTTTTAAGGACTCGTAAATAATTTCTGTATTTTTATAACTGATTTGCTGATCTCCAGTACCATGAATGAGCATAACTGGCTTGTCTTGCATCTTTTTTACCGCATTCATAGGAGATATGGAATCAAGATCAACCTTAAAGACCCAATTTGCCATCCATGTCGATGTATAACTGAATGGAAATGCAGGTAGACCTGAAAAGTAGGGCAAACCCTCTCTCAGAAATAGACCAGCATTACGAAAAGGACTATCCGCAATTACGGCTTTGATGTCATCACTTTCACTTGCGGCTAGCAGAGAAGTAGCAGCACCCATTGAAAAGCCGATAACTCCAATGTTATCACCCGTATGGTCTCTGGATTTTAAGTAGCTTACAGCTCCTAGCAAATCGTATTTTTCATTGAGGCCCAGTGTAATCAAGTCACCATCGGATTTACCTTGCGAGCTGAGGTCAAATGCCAATACATTGTAGCCTTTCGGAACGAAATGCTCTACTAACTTTTGGGTCCGCCCTTTGACTAAACGATTGCTCGTATATCCATGGACGACAACAATCGTCTTATCACTTGGTTTACCAGAAAGACCACTTGCAGGAAAGAATGTACCTCTAATCGTATTATCATTTTTCAAACTCTTGAACTCGATCTCTTCGTAGGGTGTTTTATCGATATTCAATTCGTAGCTGACATTAGTGTCTCTAGGATGGTGCAACAAGGTGTCTACTACTTTATAAGATATAAAAAATACAAGAGCCATTACAAGCAGAAGCACGATTCCTAGGCTCCATAAAATTTTCTTCCGTTTTTTCACACGAACGTTAAATGTCAGATCGGGTTGTAATGATGTTTGACTCATTCAGACTCCTCCGGTTTTTCTTTAGGTTGTATGGGTGCGAACAAATAAAAGGCATGCTCCTTCAGATTTTCCCACTCAGGATGCTGAATAATACTTTCTCCAAGAGTTAAGCCCACTCCATTTAAGAAAGAGATATAGGCACGAGAGATCATTGCTGGAGAAAAGCATTTGTTGAATTCTCCCATTAACTGTCCCTTGGCATAGATGCATTCGATCGCATCTGTCATTACCTTTACACTTTCAAGGACCTTCTGTGTAAGTTCAGGGAATCTTATTCGTTGTCCTAAGACAGATTGAACAAGCCGCAATTCATTTATATAGGAGTAGATATGGTTGAATTGTTCTGCCACCATGCTCTTAATCAATACGCCTGGTGTCCCTTCTTTTTTTAGACAAGCAAGCGATTTCACCTGAATATCAGCAAGCGGCTCAAGGACTGCGGCGTAGAATAAAGCTTCTTTGCTAGGAAAATATTGGAAAATGGTTCCAGGAGTCACTCCCACACTCTGAGCAATGATAGCCATTGTGGTATTAGAATATCCACTTTCTGCGAACAGGACAACAGCTTCTTCTAGGATACGTTTACGCCGCTCCAGTCTTTTTTCTTCATTGATGGGTCTTGCCAAATGTATTCCCCTTTCTTTAAACTAAACTTTCATTAATTAAATGATTGATTATTTAATTAATAATATATCTAAAATTACGACTTATAGCAAGAGTGAATTTATTTTATTTACGAGCAGGATGAACCTCAACATATAAAAATAAGCCGGAGTGCTGCCCAATATGCGCCTCAGGCTTGTTTTTATCAGATTATTTTGGATGAGTTAAACGTTCCGCCTTCCTTAAATTCGATAACACCGGCGAAGATTTGAAGGATCTTATATCCATCGGTACCATCGGACTGATCAAGGTCATTAAAAGCTTTCAGAATGGGAAAGGCACCAAGTTAGCAATATTTGCAGCTCGTTGTATAGAAAATGAGATCCTGATGCATTTGCAATCTCTGAAAAAAACACGCAAAGACGTATCACTCCATGATCCTATAGGGACTGAAAGGAAGGCAACGAGATTTGAATACAGGATTATGATTATGTCATCAGCTGGACAAATATCCTGACGGAGCGCGGACGTAGTGGCGAGTCTAAATTTTCGCACGATGACTCTTTGAGAAAATTTGTTTATACTTTAATTACTTAATATGAAAGCAATGGATATGAGGTGAACTAATGATTCTGGTAAGTTCATGTTTGGCAGGCATGAAGGTGCGATATAACGGGACGGATAGCCTGGATGTACATATTCAGAAGTTGGTAGAGGAAAAAAAGGCAATGACGATCTGCCCTGAGCTACTTGGGGGCTTTATGACGCCGAGAGAGCCTGCTGAGATTGTTGGAGGGACAGGGGAGGATGTGCTGAGTGGCACAGCCAAGGTGATCGAGTTTTCAGGCAAGGATGTCAGTGATATGTACATTAGAGGTGCGTACGAAGCTCTGCATATAGCCAGAGAGGTTAACGCGTCACTTATTGTTTTAAAAGAAAATAGTCCGTCCTGTGGGTCGGCAGCGATCTATAATGGGGCATTCGAAAACCGTAAAATCGCAGGCAACGGGGTAACCTCGGCTTTGTTAAAAAGGGAAGGCTTTAAAGTTATTTCAGAAGAACAAATATCGGAAATTTTCTTGCATTAGAATATGTAATGGTAGATCAAGCGTCTTGATCGCTTACTGGCTTATAAACTGCGGGCGCAAGACGCTTGTTTGTGCTGTGTCCGTTTTACACCTGTGTATCAACATTATTTAAGCTTTAACGCCAAAATTCCTAAATACTCTTTGAGGGCTGTCCCGGTTGTAGATATGGCCCCAGCAGACGGTGAGAGCTTGGCAGCATACAGTGACAATTTTTCACTTGCCAGATAGTCGGTTGGATAAGCTGTCGTTTGCATACCTGCGCGCTGAAATTCCAGTGCAGCACGTGGCATATGGAATGCGGAGGTCACCAGAATAGGTTTTGTGAGCTGGTGCTGTTTTAGGATTTTGGAGGTATATACGGCATTTTGCTGTGTATTCAAGGAACGATTTTCAATGAAAATATCCTTTGCCGGAATACCGAGTCCTAATAGCTGCCTCTGCGCAATATTCGCTTCATTACCACTGTCTCCAAACACTTGTCCACCGGAAAAAAGGATAGGTAGACCTGTTGCTTCATGCAGTCTAGCCGCAGTGAGCAGTCGGTTGGCCGCAGACCCTAGCAGATTACCTTGTCCATTGATGTCGGGAGTTCCCTCTGTAGCTCCGCCCCCAAGTACGACAATAACATCCCCTTGAACAGTAAGGGGCTGTGGGTACTGCTTTTCTAGGCTACGGATTAACACATCTCCAACCAAATTGGTCGATGAAATATACAGCAGCAATGTGACAAGGAGCAGTACAATCGCAGGTTTACGCGCCCGTTTCCATAGCCAGATTACAAGCCCTGCCATCACGAGGATAAACAAACCGGGAGGAAGCACGAAGCTGTATAGAAATTTGATGAAATAAATCAAGTGCTGATAACCTCCTATCCTTATAAGTTTTATCTATTGGATACATTGTAACATAGGCAATTGACTGGATTCCTCTGTTGATAAAGTTGTCTTGTAGGCGTAATATATAAAATCTAGTGATTTTTTTCATAGAGGAGCGAGAGCATCATGGGAGAGTTAACGACAGCCAAGCGGATAATGATGATCGCGCTACTGGTTGTATTGTGGGGCATTTCTTGGCCCATCTATAAAGTTGCACTGGAATACACGCCGCCCCTTTTGTTTGCAGGGCTACGCACACTGTTGGGTGGTCTGCTATTGGGAGCGATTTTAGCACCGAGATGGAATCGTATTCGCTGGAAAGAAAATTGGCGAGTGTATGCTATTTCAGGTATTTTTAACGTAGTCCTGTTTTATGGTTTGCAAACAGTAGGGCTTATGTATGTTCCATCTGGCTTGTTCTCTGTGCTGGTATATCTTCAGCCGGTGCTGGTCGGCATTTTTGCATGGATGTGGCTGGGAGAATCAATGTCCAAACTCAAGGTGATTGGATTGATCATTGGCTTTCTAGGTGTGGCAGCTGTCAGTGTCGGAGGGTTTTCAGGACATGTGGCTATCGCAGGTGTAATCATCGCCATTATTACAGCAGTGAGCTGGGCGTTGGGAACCGTATATGTGAAAAAGGTCAACCAGCGTGTGGATTCGTTGTGGCTGGTCGCATTTCAATGTACGCTTGGAGGCATCGTGTTAACAGGAGCTGGATCGGTTACGGAAAGCTGGTCGGACATCGTGTGGAATGTTCCGTATGTGTCAGGGCTGGTATTCGGAACTGTGCTGGGAATTTCACTATCCTGGCTGCTGTATTTCACGTTGGTCAATTCGGGGGATGCCAGTAAGGTCGCTTCCTATACGTTTTTGGTGCCTGTGATTTCAGTATTTGTCAGTTCTATGCTGCTTCACGAATCGATTACGGCTTTTCTGCTAATCGGTCTGGTATTAATCGGCTTTAGCATTTATCTGGTTAATCGCAGAGTGAGGGTAGTGCGGCAAGCTTGAAATTAATATCTTAAAAAAGCAACAAGTAAGGACTCTGCTCAGGTAGCAGGGTCTTTTTTTATAGGTGACAGAATGCAGTGAATGACGGTACAAGGTTCCCTCTCTAGGTAGTTGGTTAAGCTATGGATGACGGCACACTGTCAAAGAAGAAGGGAGATGCGGACGATGGCACGGAAATTGTTGATTACAGGAGCGGCGGGCACAATTGGAAAAGTACTCTATGAAGGGCTAAAAGCGGAAGGGCAATATGAAATAACCGCCGCTGATGTGAAGAGGGATGAAGAAGCAGGGATTATCGAACTGGATATACATGATGCTGCAAGATTGGCTGAGCTTACACACGGAGTGGATACGGTACTACATTTTGCATGGATTAAGGATGAAGGGGACTTCCTCGGCAAAGTGCTGTCTGGCAATGTAAGCGGAGCTTATAAGCTGTATGAAGCTGCGGTTAAAAATGGGGTAAAACGCATTATTTTTGCCAGTTCCAATCATGCTACAGGGTTTTATAAGGTTGGCGAAACCATAGATGTAGAAGATCCCTACCGACCAGATAGTTTTTATGGATTGAGTAAGTGCTACATTGAACTGCTAGGACGGCTATATGCCGATCAGGGCAAAATATCTTCAATTAATATCCGCATCGGTAATTTTCCTGGGGATGATCGACCGCATTCGGAGCGCGCTGCTCATATTTGGATCTCTGAGCGCGATATGATCCATCTGACCGTCTGCTGTATCGAGGCCCCTTCAGAGATGAATTATCTTAACTTGTATGGGACATCAGCCAATACGGATAATTATTATGATATTGGCTACTTGGAAAAACGAATCGGATATAAGCCGCAGGATAATGCTGCTGAGTTGCTGGAGCATGCCAAGAAAATTGGATTTCATGTGAAACAAGATGAAACCACTTTTCAGGGTGGACAAAAGGAATAGAGCAGATTGTCCAAATGTGCTTTATATTAGCTTAAGGCGTCGATCAGGCGCCTCATATTACACAAAACTTCACAAATATCCGAATTGTTCACTCCTCTAGACACTCCTTTGTTCATGAAGCATGAGAGGCTTCACTTTTCACTTTGAATGCGCTTACATAATATATAGTTATACGGCGGCGATGCTACAAACCTTGCAGTCGGTAATGTATATAGAGGGGGAGTGACTCACATTGAATCAGCCTATGCCCAAAAATTCTGCAATGCTTACGACGGATTCCCGCTTGAACGGTAGGCTGGGAACAGGTAGGAAACACGGTTTCTTCTATGAACTGATCCGCAATCGAGTATTATTTCTGATGTTGTTGCCCACTTTAATCTTTTTCTTCATAAATTCGTACATTCCTATGGTCGGCATCTATTATGCATTTACCCAGTTCGACTTCAATACCAGCCTTTTTGAGGCCCAGTTCGTCGGACTCCAGAATTTTCGCTTTCTATGGCAATCCGGCACGCTGACAAAATTGACATTGAATACGGTTGGATACAACGCGGCTTTTATCTTACTCGGCAACGTGTTAGCGATTGTCCTTGCCATTTTACTGAATGAGTTGCGAGGTCGCTACTTTAAAAAGATCACTCAATCTGTGATGTTTCTGCCATATTTTGTTTCCTTCGTTATTCTAAGTGTCATCGTGTATAACATATTTAATTATGATAATGGTTTTCTGAACACGCTGCTGCTGCAATTCGGCGGTGAACGCGTGGATGTGTATAACAAACCATGGGTGTGGATTTTCTTGATTATCCTGTTCTATTTGTGGAAAAATCTCGGCTACAGTATGGTAATCTACCTGGCAGCGATTACAGGGATCAGTGACGAATATTATGAGGCAGCTAAAATAGACGGAGCTAACATTTTTCAACGAATCTGGTACATTACCGTTCCTATGCTCAAGTCAACATTCGTTGTGCTGTTGTTATTTGCGCTGGGTAGTATTATGAAAGGACAATTTGATCTATTCTATCAGTTAATTGGTAATAACGGAGTGCTGTACAATACGACAGATATTTTGGACACTTATGTGTATCGTTCCTTGAAAGTGACTTTTGATGTGGGTATGGCTTCGGCGGCAGGCGTGTACCAATCCTTGTTCGGATTTGTACTGATTATGACCGTGAACTATATCATCCGCAAGTTGAACGACGAATATGCCTTATTCTAGAAAGGAGGACCGAAGCGGATGGCGATCAAAGAGGATGTATACACTCGGATTTTTAAAATCATTTCTTATGTGGTTATCATTGTGGCATCCATTGCTTGTTTACTCCCGTTCCTACTTATTATCTCGGCTTCACTAACCAGTAATGAATCGATTATCAGGGATGGCTATCACTTTATTCCACAGCAATTCTCGCTGGAAGGATACCGGACGGTGTTCACCTTTCCTGAAGAGGTGTTGCGGGCATATGGGGTGACGATTTTTACCACGGTTGTAGGTACGACGCTGGGCCTGTTCCTGATGACAATGGCGGGATATGTGCTGGCACGCAAAGATTTTAAATACCGCAATGCGTTTTCATTCTATATTTACTTTACGACGTTGTTTGGAGGCGGCTTGGTACCTTGGTACATCATGCTTACGAAGTATTTAGGATTGCTCGATACGTATACAGTGCTTATTTTTCCGGGATTGATGACTCCATTTCTGATTATTTTGATGAAAAATTTCATTCGTTCCTCCATGCCGGAAGAGCTGTTCGAGTCTGCTAAAATTGATGGTGCGGGTGATTTTAAAATTTATTATCGAATTGTACTGCCTTTATCTACACCAGGTATTGCCACTGTGGGGCTGTTTCTGGCCTTGGCTTACTGGAATGACTGGTTCTCGTCCTCACTCTTTATTAATGACCCGCATAAATACCAGTTGCAATACTATCTGTACAATGTAATTAACTCCATGCAATTTATTGCTCAAATGGGTGCAGGTACCGGCGTGTCCCTTTCCAACGATATGCCGACAGAGTCGACTAAAATGGCAATGGCAATCGTGGTTACGGGCCCCATTTTACTACTGTACCCGTTCATTCAGCGTTACTTTGTCAAGGGATTAACCATTGGTGCGGTAAAAGGATAAAACGGAACTATAGAGCTGGGATGGCATGACGTGCTGACGGCGTGCCATCTAAGCAGCATCTTTTGTAAGCGTTTTATTTAAACAGAATACCATTTCAAAGGGAGGATTCACATGACATTCACAAAGAAAAGAAAACAACGCATGTCCATCCTGATTGCAGTAATGGTTATCATGGCGCTCTTAGCCGGGTGTGGGGGCGGTAGTGGAAACAGCGCACAAACAGCAAATGGAGAGGATGATAAAGCCCAGAAAGTACAGCTGCAATTTTATATGCTGGGTGATGCTCCTAAGGACCTGCCTACCATTGAGGCAGAGATCAATAAGTTGGCGGAGAAAGATCTGAATGCCACCGTCAAATTTAACTATACGACGTGGACAGACTGGGATCAGAAATATAAGCTGTTATTGTCTTCGGGTCAGCCTATCGACCTGATCTTCACTGCAGATTGGACGCAGTATCAGGCCTATGCCAAGAAGGGCGCATTCCTGCCATTAGACGATCTGCTGCCTAAGGCCGCACCTGCCTTGCAAAAATTTGTGCCTCAGGACATGTGGGATGGGGTTAAAATCGGAGGCAAAATTTATACCGTACCTGGTACGTATAAAGAATATGTCACAAACGGTTTTGTATGGCGCGAGGATTTACGCGAAAAGTACAATTTGCCTAAACCTACAGACATCAAAAGTTATGAGGCTTACATGGATGGCATACGTCAGCATGAGTCTAGTATGAAGCCCGTATCTTTGAACAGCGATATCAAGGGAAATTTGCATGATCGATATACCGAATTAGTAACAAAGAGTGTGGGTGCTTTGCCTTATGGCATTGGTATCAAATATGAAAAACCAACAGAGGTATATAAATATTGGGGCTCAGATGAACAAAAAGAAGAGCTGAATACTTACAAACGCTGGGCCGATAAAGGATTCATTCCTAAAAACGTATTAAACGTAAAAGATACGCTTCAGGATCAAGTCACTTCTGGTAAAGCAGCGAGTATTTTTGGCGACAATCCAACCCGCTTTAATGATATGGTCATTAAGCTCAAAGCATCCCACCCGGACTGGAAGCTAGAGTACTATCCATTCCCGCTGACCACGGGCTATGCAACTCCGGTGCATCCGATTCATAATGGCTTTGCAATTCCAAAAAGCAGTCCGAACCCAGCTCGCGCATTGGCCTTTTATGAAAAGCTTGTAACGGACAAACGCTATAACCTGCTTACGCAATATGGCATCGAAGGCAAAAACTACGAAGTCAAAGATGGTTACTATCATATGATAGGTAGCGGTAGTACGAATGGATTTTCCCGAGAAGGCATGAACAGCTGGGCTTGGCGTAACCCGGAATACATGCTGTTTGATTCAGGTTTTGACCGTGTGAAGAAGATTTTTGCCGAGCTGGATAAAATCCAGAAGCCTGATCTGTTTACTGGCTTTGCAGAGGACTATACGACCTACCAAGCAGAAAAAGCGGCATTGGAACAGGTCGAGAAGCAGTATCTGTATCCACTTCAAGCTGGGCTGATCGACAACGTTGATCAAGGCCTTGAGACCTTCTTGCACAAGGCGAACCAAGCTGGTTTGGAGAAAATTCAAACTGAATATACCAAGCAATGGGAAGCCTATGTGAAGGAGAAGGGGATCAAGTAAAACGTAAAGGGCTGTGATCTAAAGTAGAAAAGCAAGTCTCCAGAAAGATGGAGGCTTGCTTTTTTGATGTCGCCTATTGCGCATTCGCTTTAGAACGGCGAAAATCTGTGGGTGTCACGCCCAAGCTGCGTTTGAACATACGGTGGAAATAAGAACTGCTTGCAAATCCGGTTTGTTCTGCCACTTCAGCCACCGACCAGTCGGTCTGTTCCAGCAGCTCGCAGGCTTTGCGAATACGGAGTTGCTGGATGACGTCTACGATGGTGGACATGGTTTGTTGCTTATAAAGCCTACTTACATAAATTGGAGACAAATCCAACTCTTCCGCAATCTGATTGAGACAGAAATTAGGATCTGTATAGGCCTGTTCCATTCGCTCATTGATCTGTTGCACCAAGCGTTCTTGCTTCGTATTTCGTTTTTCCGCTAGACTGGAGCGAATCTGATCAAAGACCAATTGGTAATGATCAATAAGATCCTCGGCGGTCTCTAATCGATCTGCGGATGGTAATTCAGGTTTAGATTCGATAGCAAATCCATTGAGTTCACTTATATGCCGAACGGCATTATTCACACTCATGATGAGCCGGGATATTGCCACCCGAACAGAGGAAAACGGATATTTCTCCATATGCATCAACAGATCTTTGAACATCCGGTGCGTATCCTCCGTATGACCAGATAGCAGCGTATCCAGCAATTTTTTTTCTTTATCCGATGGATACACATAAGTATTTTGGACATCTTCATCTGTAGTGTTTCGTGCATTAATAATACAGCCATGACCCTGAAAAAAACGGTGCATAGATGCGTTCTCTACCTGACGGTACAGCAGATGTAGCCGTTCTGGTTGATTGGTAATCGCGCTGTAGGTTAGTGATACACTCAGCTTCAAATATTCAAAACAAGCTTCACGTATTTGGCGTAATAGGGTCTCCAGTAGTACCGTGTCTGTATGTTCGGCGGGGTCTAGAATATTGAGCATCAGCAGGACGCTATCCTCATCCATATCAACGGTTTCCACCCGGTATGCCTGCCCGCATATTTCGGAAGCGATATTCATGATGGCAAACTTGTAGGGTAGCAGATCAGGTCCACGCTCGCTTTGCCATCGGGCATATTCATCTATGCGCAGGAGTACAAGGCGATAGTCTTTGTCGAACTGGAACGTAATCCCAAGCTCGCGCAGTCGTTCCGGTTCTTCACCAGCAGGAAGATTTCGGATTCCCCGAATCACATTCCGTAAAATGTTTTGCCGGATCGTATACATACTGTTGCGTTTTTCCGATTCCAGTGAATTCATATGCACAACAATTTGGCCAATAGGCGTATACAACATTTTGGACAGCAGCCAGGAAGCCACAAATCCTGCCATTCCGATGATGGCTGCGATCAGTACCATGGCATTACGAATAACACTTGCCATTTTAATAACGCTTTCATATGGTGTGACACTAATATACTGCCAACCTAGTCCATCCGGGGAAGTATAGGAAATCAGTGATCTTTTACCATGAAATTCTTCTACAAAATAGCCTGTTTCCTGTTTTTTGACTCTGGTATGCAGCCATAGCTGTTCTTTTTCGTTCAAAGCTTCGTCTGTCAACGTCGTCCCAGATAACAGTCTGCCTTGATCGTCTAAAATATAAGCGGTCCCGCCTGAGACGGGGCTCGCCGCCATTTCCTTGTTCATCCAGGCCGCCGATACATTCACAATCACTGCCGAATTTATCGCTTCGTTCGAGTTGATTGCGTCATAACATAAATACGTATAGGCTGCGATGTCTGGGCTTGCTTGCTCTAGGCCAGCTCCGGAGTCTGAGGCAGACAGCAACGGATACGTACGTGGGATAGGCGTAAAGGGTTTGTAGTCCTGATAATGATCGAGCACGCGAATGATATCTGTATCAGCCAGTTCATGTTTGCTGAATAACCCGTTTTGGCCTTGTGATGACGCAATGTAGAAAGTGTCACTTTTAGGGTTATACACATAAATGGATTCAATATACGGCATGGAGTTAAGATAATTATTTAATTCGGTCATGGCAGCGGTTACATCATATACATTGGGTTTGGGATAATACAACAGCTTGGATAGGGTACTGCTGCGATACATTTGGAATGCCAACGATTGAGCAATAGATGTCATGTTGATGACCTCTTTGCTTCTCAACGTCAAGCTATTGTGATTGGCTTCGAACGCCTGCTCCTTTTCCACGCGAATATAGTAGAAATAATATACAGTGGTGGATACCAGCAACGTTAGTGTTATACATAACGTAATGCTGACCAGCAATTTGCTGTGTAGCTTGTGATGCTTTTTGAAATTGCTCATATGAACAGGCCTCCTGTCTGTGTGAACGTAGCTGTAAAGTACACCCTATTTATGTATTCATTATACGTATGATTTTATGAACAGGACAGTGAACAAACCGATTCTTTGTGAAAAATAATGATTTTTTCGTAAAAAGACCGGGAACACGGATACGCAAACTAGATTGCGTCGGTTCCCGGCCTGTTTTATTGGTTCAAATGAAACGAAGTAAAGATGAGGCGGCATTTCAATTAGTCAGGAAATTGAACATTACCTTTAACGATATAGGCTTGGCCTGTGCCATTTTCCGCTAGAGCTGGGATGGTATCATTCAGTACGACACCGCGAATGTCCGTAATCCGTATTTTCAGAGGCTGCTTTCCTAAGTTAGTACCCAGAAAGTGGTTGTAATCCTGTTTTTCAAGATTAAGCCATTGCCCGTTTTGTTGGACCTCCATTTTTAAGACCGGATATTTATGATTGCGTACTTGAATGGCTGCCCACCATTGGCTACTGCCTTCTTTAATGCGGTAAGAGACATTGCCGCTAACCGGAGCTTTGACAACTTTCCATGAAATATTGATTTTTCCATCTTTTTGATTGCCGATCAGGTTGAAGGCATTCGGAGATAGATCAAGTGCGCCACTCGGACCCTCAGGATATAAATCTGTTACATAGACGGTCGTTTTTCCTTTGGGGCCTTGTACTTCCAGATAAGCTCCAGCTAATGCGGCTTTGATTCCGTTATAATTCAGTTGTGTGGGGTTAAGCGCTGTAATTTTGGCATCAGAAGGGATAGGGTCAAGCAGTAATGCTCCTCCAGAGTAACCTGATCCTGTATATGTGGCGTACCCGGTGTATGTATCATTCCAGGCAGCTGAAGCGGGCAGGGCGAACAATACGACACTTAGCAACGATGTCAGACCGATAGTTTTGAACTTTTGAAACAGAGATTTTTCTCGCATAATCATTTCCTCCTTGTTCATTTAATAGATTTATATAGTAAATATAAACACTATATTACCTAATATTCCAAATTGTACAATAGGACTTTGAGGCAAAAAGAAAATGTTGGGAATATTTGTCGACCTACCTATGGGCCATATGGTGTGTTTTTTAAGAAATGGCTGTACAGATAAAAAATAAGGGGAGGGTTAAGTAATGAGGGCGAAACTAGGACTTTTGGATGAAGTCTTTTAAATAGAATAAGCGAACTATTGTTCTCGTTTTGATTGTCGTATACAATCGAATCATGCTGATTCAAATAGAGTGATGTCGACTCTGTGTATGCTGCAACGAAAGGATGTTATGCATCATGATGGGAAGAGCCCATTTAATTATTGGAACCGGGGTCTCCCTGTCGGTATTAGCCTTAAGTGGATACGAAGTGACTCCGGCTGCCGTGGCAGCCGCTGTGGTTGGTTCATTGCTACCTGATATTGACGAGCCTAACTCCATGCTTGTTAGCCGTGCGTTACCGAACAAAATGCTTAGACTCGTACAGCTTCTAATGATTGGGGCTGCGGGTTGGGTGTTTTTCACCCGTTTGGCTCCGCCGCCCTGGAATCTTGTTTTGGCTTTGCTGATGATCAGCGCTTCTTTTATGCCTTCACGGTCTATGCGTAAAGTTATCATTTTTCTAATTGGTATCGGCCTAGCCTGGTATGGGGAATCATATGCACCGTGGAATTATATCGCCGGGTGTCTGCTGATCATATGTACGCTTGTTCCGCACCGAGGATTGACGCACACGGTGTATGGCACAGTAGCATGGACCGCGCTGCTTTATGGTACGACACGTTTGCATGGCGATAGTATATGGCTGGCTGGAGGGATAGCGTACTTACTGCATTTATTGGCAGATTCCTTGACGAATAACGGGATTAAGCCTTTGCCACCATTCAAATGGAAGCTACGATTTAGATTAATGAGTACCGGAACCCGGAAGGGAACAAAGGTAGAAAATATCTGTATTACTTTAACAGCTGTACTTGTAGTGATTGCTTTACTTCGGTACAAACATTTAATTTGAGATCTTCTATTTTTTCTTCTATTAAAAAAACAGTCAAGTACACGTTGTATGTGTCTTGACTGTTTTTTTATAGCTTCCTATTCTCTGTTACTTCTTAAGCTCGTTCAATAATGGTATTCAGCGTTGTGCGATCCAGATTTTGAACCAGCTTAATGATCAGTTCCTTGGCCGCATCATAATCATCAGTATGAATAATGGACGAGGAAGTATGGATGTACCGTCCACATATGCCGATGACGGTGGATGGCACACCAATTCCGCTCAAGTGCACTTGACCAGCATCCGTTCCCCCAGTGGAGATAAAATATTGGTACTTGATTTTGTGGGTATCCGCCATATCTTGCACATACTCCACAATCCCGCGGTGTGTAATCATACCTGGATCAAATACCCGCAACAGTGCTCCTTTACCAAGCTGTCCGTATGCATTCGGATCTCCACCCATATCGTTGGCAGCACTGCAATCCAGTGCGAAGAAAATATCCGGCTGAATCAGATTGGCAGCTGTGCGCGCACCGCGCAGTCCCACTTCCTCCTGCACAGTAGCTCCTGCATACAATGTATTGGGAAGCTGGTCCTTTTCCTTATGTAATGCCTCCAACAGCTCAAGCGCCAGGCCTACACCATATCGATTGTCCCATGCTTTAGCCATGATTTTTTTGGGATTCGCAAGTGGAGTGAAGTCACAGATCGGGGCAATAGCCGTTCCGGGTACAATCCCCAGATCTTGCGCCTCCTGTCTGCTGTCTACGCCGATATCCAGGTACATATGCTTGATGTCCATCGGCTTGCTGCGTTGCGCTTCATCAAGCAAATGTGGTGAGACAGATCCAACTACACCAATGATTGGGCCATTTGGGGTCAATACTTGAAGACGTTGTGACATGATGGCTTGGCTCCACCAGCCTCCAACCGGCTGAAAACGAATCATTCCATTTTCCGTGATGCCATTCACAATAAAACCAACTTCATCCAGATGTCCTGCGACCATTACACGTGGTCCACTTTCTTGCCCGCGTAGCACACCAAAAAGACTGCCCAAACGGTCCTGCACGATTTCATCCGTATAACCGGATATTCGTTCTTTAACCCATGCCCGCAGCTCTCGCTCATGTCCAGGAATAGAAGGGAACTCTGTTAAGTTTTTAAACAATTCCAATGTTTTTGCTTCCATGATGTATACCTCACTCCTTATTAATTAACCAGTGGTCGTCATATATTCAGTATGAATGGATTTGTACGGAATGTCCACGATATCATTTTCCTGACATAACATTTCCCCTAAAAGCTCATAATGTTAAGGAGCCAAGCAATCTGAACCGCCAAGCGCGGAACTTACGAATAAGGGGTGGTGAATGATGCCAGCTAAGTCAGGACAGCGCGGTTTTCGTACCAATTCGTCGCCGTTGTCCATAAATGAGAAAGACTATCAAAGTGTTTCCCAAAAGCATGAACCTTCCAGAAAAGTATTTGCCAATTGTGTGCGTGCTTTCCTGGTTGGAGGCGTCATCTGTGTGATTGGGCAGGCGATCCAGGAAGCCTTTATGGCAGGTATGCATATTCCCGCCAAAGAGGCTGCGGCACCGACTGCATCCATGATGATCTTGTTGTCTGTTATATTAACTTGCATCGGGGTCTACGATAAGATTGCCCAATGGGCAGGAGCGGGAACCGCTGTACCGATTACAGGTTTTGCGAACTCGATGTGTTCAGCTGCATTGGAGTATCGTTCCGAGGGATTGGTACTTGGAGTTGGCGCAAATATGTTCAAGCTGGCAGGCTCAGTTGTCGTATTCGGTGTTGTGGCCGCATTTATCGTAGGCGTTATATACGCGATCCTCGGTGTGGGGGGCAACCACTTATGAGAAGACAGGGAGGACAAACCTGGAAGTTTGAGTCGAGACCGCGCATCATTGGTAGTGCAACTGTTGTAGGCCCGGATGAAGGAGAGGGGCCGTTGTCCACAGATTTCGATTATATTTATGACAATATCGAAATAAACGAGAAAACATGGGAAAAGGCGGAACGAAGATTAATTGAGCATTCTACAGAGCTTGCGTTAATTAATTCCAATTTAAACAAAGAGGAAGTACAATTTTTCATCAGTGGTGATCTGATGAATCAGATTGTCAGCAGCTCATTTTCGGCTAGCAAGCTGGCTATTCCCTATTTAGGCGTTTTTGGAGCCTGCTCAACGTCGATGGAAAGCTTGGCTTTAGCTGCACTTATTGTGGATTCAGAGGCGGGCGACTACGTGATGGCGGGTACAACCAGCCATAACTGTACCGTGGAAAAGCAATTCCGCTATCCTAATGAATACGGAGCACAGAAGCCCCCCACAGCCCAGTATACGGTTACCGGTTCCGGTGCGGCTATTGTGGGACATGCGAAGTCAGGGACGGTGGTGGATTGTGCTACCATTGGGCGTGTAATGGATATGGGCATTAAAGATCCCTTTAATATGGGCGGAGCCATGGCTCCAGCGGCGGCGGACACGCTTTTGTCTCATTTTCGAGATACAGGCAGGGACCCAGGCTACTATGATCTTATTGTAACAGGGGATTTAGCCTCTGTAGGGCTGCCGATTGCCAAAGAGCTGCTCAAAAAAGATGGATTCGATATGAATCAAACGGAATTTAATGATTGCGGTTTACTGATTTACGACATCAATAAGCAAAAGAAGGTCATTGCAGGTGGAAGTGGTTGTGGATGCTCGGCTGTTGTAACCTATGGGCATCTGTTAAAGCGGATCGAAAAGGGAGAACTACAAAAGGTGCTGGTCGTGGCGACCGGGGCGTTATTATCTCCTTTGACTACACAGCAGGGTGAAAGCATTCCTTGTGTTGCACATGCTGTAGCTTTTGAAGCGGGAGGAAAAGTATGATATTTCTATGGGCTTTTTTAGTAGGCGGTGCCATTTGTGTCGTGGGTCAGTTGATGATGGATGTTATCAAAATGACTCCGGCACACACAATGAGTACGTTGGTGGTAGCAGGTGCAATTGCGGATGCTGTCGGAATATATGATCCGCTTATCAAATTTGCCGGAGCGGGTGCGACGATTCCAATTACCAGCTTTGGTAACTCACTCGTACACGGTGCATTAACCGAATTGGAAAAGGACGGATGGCTTGGTGTCATTACAGGGATCTTTAGTCTGACCAGTGCAGGGATTTCCTCAGCGATTATTTTCTCTTTTCTGGCATGCTTGTTTGTTCGTCCAAAAGGAAGCATATAAAAGCAGGGTGCTTTAAATAGGACAAAAGTAAAATAAACTGTTTACAATCAACCCTTCGGATTTGATAGCCGAAGGGTTTTTGACTGTTTCGAAAAACATGTACGTGCAAGAGAAGATGGAGCTTGAATAATATGGGCAGGGAGTTAAGTGTACTCTATGTCCACCTTCATGTACAATAATAGGAAACATGTTGCTATCTAGGAGGTTTACAGAGTTATGCCCGTGCGTCAAGAATCTGTGCAGATTGTATCTGCAATACGTTCTAATCTGGAATCATGCATATTAGGGAAATCCTTTGAAATAAAATTACTGCTTACGGCTATGCTGGCGGGTGGACACATTCTGATCGAGGACGTTCCGGGTACGGGGAAAACGCAAATGATCAAGGCTCTTGCTAAATCCATGCGTGGTGATTATCGCCGCGTTCAATGTAATCCTGATATTCTACCGAGCGATATTACAGGGGTATCTATATTTCATCCACGGGACGAGCGTTTTTATTTCCGTCCGGGTCCAGTTATGACTAACATTTTACTGGCAGACGAAATTAACCGGGCGACGACGAAAACCCAGTCAGCTCTGCTGGAGGTTATGGAAGAACGAAGTGTGACGGTGGATGGGGACACTCATATGTTGCCTCATCCTTTTATGCTGTGTGCCACTCAAAATCCAATTGATTTTGAAGGTACTTATATGCTGCCGGAAGCACAATTAGATCGTTTTATGCTCAAAATCAGCTTGGGCTATCCTGATTTGGAGACGGAGCGAAACATGCTGCTTCATCATCAGACGGGCCAGCCAGCAGACCGTCTGAAGGCTGTAGCACATATGGAACAGATTGCTGACATCCAGCAGGAAATCAGAGATATCTATATGGATGAAGCGGTGACGTCCTATTTACTCGATATTGTGCGTGCGACGAGAGAACATCCATCCGTGTTGCTGGGAGCTAGTCCACGCGCCGCACTTGCTTTTGTAATGGCTGCCAAGGCATACGCTTTTCAGGATAACCGTGACTATGTGCTGCCTGATGATGTGAAGGCGCTGGCACCTTATGTGCTGACGCACCGTTTGCTGCTTCGTCCCGAAGCACGCCTCGATAGCTCCAACGCCCAGTCCGTGCTGCAGTCTGTTCTCCGACAGGTTCATGTACCCGTACGAATGGAGCGTTCTTAGGGAATGAACATGGTCAAAAGGAAGCGCAGGCTTCCCCGGCTATCAGGTCGCATCTGGCTTATGTTGCTTATATGGGTGGTGTGCCTGCTTTATTTGTTGTTTCAGGGTGGCAAAACATCGGTCATGCTGTTGTCAATGGTTACGCTGTTAATCGTTTATCTGTGGATGGTTGGTCTGAGTGGAGTTCGTCGCGTTCAGGGCCATCGGCAGCTTTCGCAAGGCTCGAAGTTCGGGGAACTACTGCATGCGGGAGATCAGGTACACGTAAAGCTCAGTCTGAGCATTCCGGGCTTTCTTCCGTTACCCTATGTCATTGTTCGCGAGGTGCTCAAGCGGCATACGGGGGAATCCTGGTCGTTTGAAGACAGTGTCATCCCCAGTATGAAAGGGGGCGGCCAGCTTACATTTCAAACCCCTGCTTTAGAACGAGGAAGCTACTATTTTGAGGAAACCGAATGTGTGAGCGAGGACATCTTTGGCCTGTTGGAGCACAAGGGCAGGTTGAATGCACGTGGTGAATTTCGGGTGCTCCCCCGAACGGTATTTATCCCCTACTGGCAGATCAATGATCGCCGTTCAAGGATGTCTGGACCGCAGACCGTTCAAACTCGAACGCGTCGTGAAACGACACAAATCAACGGTGTGCGGGATTATGTATATGGAGATCGGTTTTCACGCATCCACTGGAATGCAACGGCTCGTACAGGTAGTTGGAAATCCAAGGAATTTGAGCATGAGACGGTTCCCAAAACGATGCTTGTGCTCGACGTACAAACAAAGCATTATGTAAACGCCGATCAGTTTGAGCTAGCTGTATCTTCTACCGCTTCATTGCTGGAATATGGTGGACGGGAGCGGATGGGGGTCGGACTGTGTACAGCTGGAGAGAAGGGGACTGTTTTTCAGCCAAGTGAGCAGACGATGGAACGACAACGAATGATGCATCACTTGGTAGACATTCACACTACTTCGCAGGGTAGCTTGATGACCGCTGTAGAGAGCTGTGTGCGCCAGTTTCCGCAAGGTTGCTATTTTATATTGATTAGTCCACTGAAGGATTATCAGGCGCTGGAGCTTCTCCGTTGGGCTGATACGCGGGGGATGACCCCGTGCCACGTCTATATCGGGGAAGGTTCTGCCGAGGGAGAAGCTGAAAAGTGGATGAGCATGCTTCGTGCAAGGGGAATTAAGGGCTACGATGTTGAGAGCCTCGAAGAGCTCCCGGCTGTAATGGGGGGAGGGACACAATGAAAACCTGGTTACAATCGTTAAAGAGCTCCTGGGCCCTCGCCTTTACTTTCTTGTGGATTATTATTATTGCCATGCAATGGGTGTCTTTTGCTTCCGAATTGTGGCTGGAAGAGACAAGAGCACTTGTACTGACGACCATTACAATGCTGGCGCTAGTGAAGATTTTACTACCATTCCGTCCATGGATTGAATTTATCGTTAAGGCGGTAACGCTGTTTTTTATTTTGTATCGGACATTAGTGTCTTACTCCATTATTATCCCCTTCGGTGGGGTAGCCAATCGTCTGGATCAATTTATATCTAACATGTCTCCTTATGTTTGGTTCTCCCTCATTGCTTGGCTAGTCATTGAAATGGTGCCGCTCATCGTTACAACGAAGCAGCGGATTCTAGTTTTTGTGGGCATCAATATCGCAGCTCTGGCGGTGCTTGATTCCTTCACACCAACTGTGCTGTGGGAGGAGGTTGCCTGGATCGTCTTTGCTGGTATGGGATGGCTAGTGACACAGCATTTGCAGTATTTTCGTCAGCATTATCCTCAAGGATGGAAGCATATTCGGCGTTATCCGTATAAAATTGCGGCCAATATTGCCGTCATTTTTGCGCTAATTATTATGGCAGGTGTGAATATGCCCGAGGTACAGCCTGCTTTGACGGACCCCTATACAGCGTGGACCCAGCGTATTAGCTCAACCACCGCCGGAACCACCAATGGATCTGGGGCGCTGAATCAGCGCATGAACACTGCATCGGGTTATAGTCGCCAGGATAATCGGTTGGGTGGAGGTTTTAATTTTGATTATTCGCCCGTTATGACTATCACAACTAATCAGCGAAGCTATTGGCGGGGAGAAACAAAACGAATCTATTCCGGTACAGGCTGGAGTGACGGTGGGAACGATGATCTAACGCCAAATGAGGTGCCGATGACCGCTGAGCTTGAAAACACACAAGAAACGCGGCATTCTACTGAACAAGTCGTGCAGACCGTTACAATGCAAAATGATCAGAGCTACCCGGTTCTGTTTGGTGCCTATTCGGTGCATCGTGTCCAATCGGTGGATAGAGATTCACGGGCAAACGGGTTGCGTTGGAACCCGCAACAGGCAGAACTTCTTTGGAATCCATCTTCACGAAGAACTGCTTATCCTAAAACGTATACCTTGGTATCTCATGTTCCTGTAATCCCTGAGAAAGAACTGCGTACAAAAAGTTTTAATGAGTTGTACGGAAAAAGCAAACAGGAAGCCTATTTGCAAATTCCAGACGAATTGCCGCAGCGGGTTCGTGATTTGGCTCGGAACGTAACGTCAACGGCCAAAACGCCGTATGAAAAAGTCGGATTGTTACAGCAGTATTTACAGCAAAATTATGCCTATACGAATAATCCGGATCTTTCGCGGAAAAGAAGCAGGGATTTCGTGGATGCCTTTCTGTTTGAGATTCGGGAGGGCTACTGCGATTATTATTCCACTTCATTAGTCATGATGGCTCGCTCCGTTGGGGTTCCAGCTCGTTGGGTCAAAGGGTATGCACCTGGCCAGCAGACATTTTCCGATGATGCAACAACGGGCGATGGTGACGAAAGTATGTCCTCTTACTCCGTGACAAATGCGGATGCTCACTCCTGGGCAGAAGTATACTTAGGCGAATATGGCTGGGTTCCGGTAGAAGCTACGCCCGGCTTTGATATGCCGTTACTCACAGAGCAGGAGGATACAAAGACTCCAGACGCCTCAGAGGTCAAAGATCAGCCAGAACCAGAGCAGCCTGAGCAGACCCCGCAGATGGATCCAGGGGAAGGATTTAAGATTCATCCTGTAATCATAGGCTCTGCTGTTGCCATTCTTCTGCTGTGGGTAGCTTATATCTTCTGGCGTAATCGGGCAGACATTCACTTTTACCTGCTGCGTTTACGGACAGGTAAGCCGCTGACCCCAGATGAAAAGGTGGTCGTCGAAACTGAACACTGGTTACGGTACATGCGAAGGAAAGGCTTTGTCCGTGCCAGTCATGAGACACTGAGGGAATCAGTCGACAGATGGTCACAAGAAGCACCGGAACGCGCTGCGATTTTACATCAGTTGCTAGGACGCTTTGAACAAGCGCGTTATAGTCCTTCGTCGGTAACCGCGGAGGATTGGCGTAGTGTTCGCCAGCAAGCCTCCCTATTGCAGAAGGGACCCTGGATGAAACGATGGGCTGGACGAAGAGCAAAGTCTGATCAGAAGGATGAAGGCTAGTCTGTTTTTACTTGGTTTGATGCCGCAATTTTTAATCTTAATCTATATGTTTAGTAAAAAGCTGTCCGTTTGATGCGGATAGCTTTTTACTAAGCCATAGTAATATGGTATAGTTTGTCGTATGAAACTGAGGTGACCGACGTTGTTTGAAATGCTGATGCCCAAATTACGGGTGAATACCGTCTTTGATATTGATCTTGAAGGCTTGTATGCTCGAGGATATCGCGGCATTATTACGGATCTGGATAACACGCTGGTTGGTGCAAAAGCGCCGAACGCAACTCCCGAGCTGGTGGCCTGGTTTGAAAAGGTCAAACAGGCGGGTTTTAAGCTTGTCATCGTGTCTAATAACAATATGGACCGTGTATCCGTGTTTGCTACGCCTTTGGACATTGAATTTATACATGCCGCCCGGAAGCCATCCAACTCGTCCTTTCGTAGAGCCATTCGTATGATGGGGCTTACTCCGGAAGAGACTATTATGGTCGGGGATCAAATGTTGACGGACGTGTTGGGAGGCAACCGAATGGGATTGCATACCGTTCTGGTACTACCGATATCCATTCATGATGAAGGAGTCATGACCCGATTTAATCGACGGTTGGAGCGAATCGCGCTCACAAGGTTACGTAAGAAAGGCTTATGGCTTGAGGAGGAAAAGAAGAATGACTGAAAGACCTGACGGCGGAACTGCCGTCAAATGTAGTGGCTGCGGTATTGTCATGCAGACCACTGGCCCGGACCTTCCGGGATATATTCCGGAAAAATTATTAACTCGCGAACCAGTCATCTGTCAGCGTTGCTTCCGGATCAAAAACTATAATGAAACGTCTTCGGTGACGGTAGATCAAGATGAATTTTTGAAGCTGCTTAGTCAGATTGGGGACAAGGATGCGCTCGTCATCCACATTGTAGATATTTTTGACTTTGAAGGCAGCTTGATTTCCGGTCTACAGCGTTTTGTAGGCTCGAATCCGGTTGTACTGGCAGTTAATAAGACCGATTTGTTGCCTAAGGTGACAAACTGGAACAAGGTACGTAACTGGGTACAAAAGCAAGCGAAGGAGCAAGGGCTACGCACGGAAGAAATCGTACTGTGCTCAGCTAAAAAAAATCAGGGCTTTGACCGTCTGCTGGATGTGGTATCTGAACTGCGTGGTAACCGCGATGTATATGTGGTCGGAGCCACAAATGTGGGTAAATCCACGCTCATTAACCGCTTGATTCGTGATTACAGCGATATGGAGCAGGAACTCACAACATCCCGTTACCCAGGAACTACACTCGATATGGTGAATATTCCGCTCGACGACGGCAAGCACATTATTGATACTCCGGGTATTGTGTACCCTTGGCGGTTCAGTGAAATCGTCTCCCGCCAGGACCTGAGCGCAATTATGCCGGACAAGCCGCTGAAGCCTGCTGCATATCAGCTTGATGCCGGACAAACATTGTTTTTCGGCGGTATGGCCCGATTTGATTTCGTAGATGGTCAGCACCAATCATTTACCTGCTACATTAACGGTGGTCTTAAAATACATCGTACGAAGCTGGAGCGAGCTGATCAGTTGTTCGCTGATCATGCCGGGGAGTTATTGTCTCCGCCAACACGTGATCAATTGGCAGAGATGCCGGAATGGACCAGACATGAGTTCCGTGTTCCACGCAAATCTCCATCGGACATCTATATATCCGGTTTGGGATGGATTAGGGTAAATAGCGAGAACGGAGCTCTGGTAGCGGTTCATGCTCCTCGGGGAGTCCGTGTGCTTTTGCGGCCTGCGTTGATTTAACAATGCTGTAACCAAGTGATAGGGCGGCAAGGAACACAACCTGGTTCCTGCCGCCATTCATGTATTTGAGCGGCCTAATATTTTGCAATATGGGGGAGAACAACGATGAGCAGCGGGGAGTCTGGAGCGATCGAACGAGATCTTGTACTATTGGGCGTATTGGGTGATCCGATCAAGCACTCCAAATCGCCCCTTATGCATAAAATAGCTTTACAGGCAGCGGGGATTGATGGAGATTTTGTACCTCTTCATGTCACACCGGATCAGCTGGAGGATGCCGTGAAGGGGATTCGTGCTTTGCATTTCCGCGGAGTCAATGTGACGATTCCCCATAAGGTTGAGATTATGAAATATCTGGATGAGATTGATGAAGGGGCCAGGCTCATTGGCGCTGTCAATACGATAGTGAATGACAATGGGCGGCTCAAGGGCTATAATACGGACGGAATTGGCTACGTGCGTTCCCTCAAAGAAGAGACTTCTGTCGAGTTAAAGGGTGCAAGAATTGCTGTTTTAGGAGCCGGTGGGGCTGCTCGGGGCGTGATTCATGCCCTGTTGGAGGAGCATCCTGAATCGGTCATTATTCTGAACCGAACACGTGACAAAGCTGAACAACTGGCATTGGAGTGGACGACAGAAGCAATTCCAGTAATGGGCTATTCCAACGAGGAAGCTAGGAATGTGCTTACGACAGTGGATGTGTTGATTAATACAACCTCGGTGGGAATGTCTCCTTTATCTGATGAGCTTCCAGTGGAAACGAGTCTGATTCCGGAAGGAATCATTGTGAGTGATTTGATCTATAACCCGCTGGAAACGAGACTTTTACGCGAAAGCCGTGAACAGCGCGGCTGCACTGTACATGGAGGTTTGGGCATGTTTGTGTACCAAGGGGCAGTGGCTTTTGAGTATTTTACGGGGGTGGCCCCTGCAGTAGACCAAATGAGAGCGGCTGTGCTGAGAAGCCTGTCGTAAATCGGATTATACATTAAAATTATGGAAATGCCGCATTGCATATGTGGCGACGAAGGGGTTAAATATACATGTTAACAGGTAAACAAAAAAGATATCTGCGCTCTATGGCGCATCATTTGGACCCAGTTTTTCAAGTAGGTAAAAACGGTACGAATGAGCATCTTATGCGTCACATCAATGATGCGATTGAAAAGCGTGAGCTGATGAAAGTACAAATTTTGAACAACTGTTTGGACGACAAACATGAAATTGCGGAAGAACTGGCAGCAGAGACGGGTTCCGAGCTTGTACAGCTTATTGGAAGCACCATTATTTTGTACAAGGAATCTCGTGATCATAAGCAAATCGAGTTGCCTAGAGGATAATACGCGGGGAGAAAATTATGAAAATCGGTATTATGGGTGGTACATTTGACCCGATTCATATTGGACATCTGCTGGCTGGAGAAGCGGCAAGAGATGCCTATGAGCTGGATCAAGTATGGTTTATGCCTTCTCATATTCCTCCGCACAAGCATCAAGCGGGGGCAAGCGGCAAGGAGCGTCTGGAGATGACAAGTGAAGCGGTGGCGGGTCATCCTGCTTTTGAAGTGCTGGATATTGAAGTGCTTCGCGGGGGGGTATCCTATACCATTGACACGATCAAGAAGCTTCAGGAGCTGCATCCTGCTGTAGATTTTTATTTTATTATTGGTGCGGATATGGTGAACTACTTGCCTCATTGGCAGGGAATTGAGGAATTGGCGCAGCGGATTTGTTTTATTGGGGTGCGGCGACCAGGCTTCCAGCTTGCGTTGGATGAGTTGCCACATTATTTGCAGGACAAGGTACTGCTGGCAGATATGCCAGTGGTGGACATTTCTTCGACGGATATACGGGAGCGTGCTGCAGAAGGCCGTACCATTCGTTATCTTGTGCCTGATCGTGTACATGACTATATTACAAGGGGCGGTTTGTATGAAGTACAGCCGTGAGCAGCTAATGGAAGCCGTATCTGGTCAGATGCCTGAAAAACGCTGGAAACACACGCTGGGTGTTATGCATACCTCTGTAGAGCTTGCAAAACGTTATGGGGCAGACCCGGATAAGGCGGAACTGGCGGCTATTTTGCATGATGTGGCGAAATATTGGCCTGTTCAACAGATGGAAGAAGTGATTCGTAACTATCCTGAATGTGATCAGGAGCTATTGGAGCATGATAAGCAGCTCTGGCATTCAGAGGTAGGGTACTGCGTTGCAGCAAGAGATTACGGAGTGGATGATCCGGAAATAAGGAACGCAATCCGCTGGCATACATCAGGACGTGTAGGTATGAGCCTGCTGGACAAAGTCGTGTGTTTGGCTGATTACATCGAACCAGGGCGGGATTTCCCCGGGGTTGAACATATCCGCAAACAGGCAAAGAAAAGTTTGGAGCAGGGCCTTATTGCTGGATTTGACTCTACAATTTCATTGTTGCTGGAAAAGCAAAAGGTTATTTTTCCGCTGACGGTCTTGTCGCGCAATGACTTGATTCAACAGCTAAAACAGAAAAAAACGGAGGTTCATGAATGACCCTAACGAATGAGAAATTAATGCAAACGGCGGTTGAGGCCGCTAATGATAAAAAGGCAATGAATATTGTCGCATTGGATTTGCGTGGAGTATCGCTAGTCGCGGATTATTTTGTAATCTGCCACGGTAATTCGGATACACAAGTACAGGCGATTGTAACCGAAATTCGCAAACGCGCTCATGATGAAGGTGTAGCCATCAAAGGGATCGAAGGAATGGATTCTGCTCGCTGGGTTCTAATGGATTTGGGAGATGTTGTAGTGCATGTCTTCCATCGCGACGAACGCGAATATTACAACATTGAACGACTCTGGTCGGATGCTAAGGTTGTGGAGAAGGTATGAGTTTGATCGCTGGTACTTATGTCACCATTATGGTGGATCGTGAAGTATCGCCTTTCGGCTACTTCCTTACCGTCGGCGAGCAGGATGTGTTGCTGCATTATACGGAGCTGACTCGTGAAATCGAGGTGGGTGAACGGCTGGAGGTATTTATCTTCCACGATACAGAGGACCGTTTGGCTGCAACTATGAAAAAACCGTTCTTGTCTTTGGGAGAAATGGCAAAGCTCGAGGTGGCCGATGTGCATCCGCGTTTGGGATGTTTCCTGGAGATGGGACTGGGTCGTCAACTTTTGCTGCCGATTCGTGAGTTGCCAGAAAACCGGGATCTGCATCCTCGTGTGGGTGACTACGTGTATGCCATTATGGAGCATGACAAACAAGGCAGACTGCGAGCTAAGCTGGCAGGGGAGCAGGAACTGGCTCCATTGTGCTTCCATGCTCCTAGTTCGTGGCTTAATACATGGGTGCAGGCGACGGTGTACAAGCCGCTTCAGATGGGCACATTCGTCCTGGTGGACGGGGGTGTGCTTGGTTTTGGTGCAATAGGGATGATTCATTCCTCGGAACGTAACCGTATGCTTCGCTTGGGCGAGGAGGTTAAGGTACGGGTCACGCTTGTTCGCGAAGATGGTCGGGTCAATCTGGCGATGTCGCCACGCAAGGAAGTAGGCCGTGATGAGGATGCAGATCGGTTAATTGCATTTCTGAAGGAACGTCCGGGTGGCGGCATGCCATATTCTGACGCAACGCCGCCGGATATTATCAAACAACGGTTTGGTATCAGTAAATCCGCCTTCAAGCGTGCGATGGGCAAGCTGATGAAGGAAGGACTGGTTACACAAAAAGAAAACTGGACCTACCTGGTGGAGACAATGCCTAAACCAAAGGACGGGAATGGGGAATAAAAGATGGCTTCTTACCGCAAGTTTGCCTATGTGTATGATGAGCTAATGCAGGACATGCCGTACCCGGACTGGTTGCGCTTTGCACGGCAGGCTTGGGATCGATACGGTATGCCACATACAGTGGCCGAGCTGGGCTGCGGAACGGGCTCAATTACGATTCCACTGGTTAACTCGGGCTTCGAGGTGGCTGGCATCGATTTATCCTCTGACATGCTGGCAGTAGCCCGTCGCAAAATGGAAACCACTCCTCAAGGACAGCGATTGTTTCGTGAGGGAAGCGTTCGCTGGATACAGCAGGATATGCGAGAATGGATTTTACCGGAGCCCGTGGATTCTGTCATTTCTTTTTGCGATTGCCTGAATTATTTACTTGAGGAAGAAGATATCATTTCTACTTTTCGCAGAACGTATGCTGGTCTGAAGCCTGGTGGAACCTTTCTGTTTGATGTACATCACCCCCAGACATTTTTGCGTTATGATGAAGAACAACCATTCGTACTGGATGAACGCTCTATTTCGTATATCTGGACATGCGCATTGGACACTCCCCGTTGTGAAATTGAGCATCATCTCAGTATCTTTGCGAAAGCAGAACATGAAGGACGCGATCTGTACCAGCGTTTTGAGGAAATTCATGTACAGCGTGCTTATGATCCAGCCTGGATGAAGGCAGAATTGTCCAAAGTGGGTTTTCGTGATGTGAAGGTATATGCAGATTTTGAATGGGTAGAAGCAGCAGATGACGCGGCGAGACTTTTTTATGTCGCTGTAAAATAGCTAGGATTCATTGAGCTAATATAGAAAAAGAAAGACGCTTTTCATGAAGTCATGAAGGGCGTCTTTTTGCTCTCATATATTCACTTTATAGTTCAGCTGAAGTTCATCACCCGGTACACCCCGAATGCCCCAATTCTGTTTCGGGGTTTCAAATATAGTAATTTCAAGATCCTGTGGAGAAATACCCAAAAGATCGTTAATTCTTTGAAATAACAGATTGATGAGTTGCTTCTTAGCTTCTGTCGTTCTGCCTTCGAAGATACTGATTTCAATAATGGTGTATGCGTCGGAGCGACCATCTGCATATATAAAATCTTCATGATTCATAGGGAAAAAACGATGAAACCTCTTGTCTGGAGGATAATTGAACGCATCCACCACGGCAGAGTGAATCACCTCTGAAAGTTGCTTTTTAATCGGATTTAGCTTCTCTTTTGTCCCGAAAATTTTAATCTGTGCCATGTCTCCACTCACCTTTCTAATCTCATCTCAACTTGAACCATTGCAACTTGGAGTTATTATAAAACATTCGTATTCATGTGTCATGGACAACTAGTATGAAGATGGCGCTTCGTATCAAATGTAGCCCTTATTTGACTTTTTTCGCGGTTTTCAATATAATAGTGCCATTATTAACGGTTAAATAATCGCTGATGAGGAATAGTAGTTTTGTCTGGACATGTAGAGAGCCGGCGGGTGGTGCAAGCCGGTTGACAGTGCAAAGCGAACTCACCTCGGAGATATGCGTCCAACGCAGGAAAGCACCTATATAGGTGTCAGTATCCTGTTATTAATACGCATCGGATCACCTCCGTTATCAGGTGCAAAGGGAGTAGAATGCGAAGAACGCTTTCTGCTAACTAGGGTGGTACCACGGGAATATAACCTCTCGTCCCTAGCGCTGACACGCTACGGGATGCAGAGGTTTTTTTGTTGCATACCGTTTGAGGAGGAAAAGACAATGACAGACACACAGCCGAAGCACGGCTATCAACCGCAAAGTATTGAACCAAAATGGCAGAAATATTGGGATGAGAACAAAACGTTCCGCACTGGGGAAGAACCGGGTAAACCGAAGTTTTATGCTTTGGATATGTTTCCGTATCCGTCTGGAGCTGGTCTGCATGTAGGCCACCCGGAGGGATATACAGCTACAGATATTGTTTCACGTTATAAAAGAATGCGTGGCTACAACGTACTGCATCCGATGGGTTGGGACGCCTTTGGTCTGCCTGCCGAACAGCATGCGCTGGATACAGGCGAGCACCCACGCGAAATTACGGTGAAGAACGTAAATAACTTCCGCCGTCAAATCAAATCACTTGGCTTTTCATATGACTGGGATCGTGAAATCAGCACAACTGATCCTGATTATTACAAATGGACACAGTGGATTTTCATCCAGCTGTACAAGCGTGGCCTCGCTTATGTAGCTGAAGTGCCCGTGAACTGGTGCCCAGCACTGGGAACGGTACTGGCGAATGAAGAAGTAATTGATGGTAAGAGTGAGCGTGGCGGTCATCCGGTTATCCGCAAACCCATGCGTCAATGGATGCTGAAAATTACGGAATACGCCGATCGTTTGCTTGACGATCTGGAGGAACTGGACTGGTCCGAAAGCATTAAGGATATGCAGCGGAACTGGATTGGTAAGTCTACCGGGGCAGAGGTTCATTTTCCAATTGAAGGCTATGACGAACAACTCACAGTATTTACAACCCGTCCAGATACATTGTTCGGTGCAAGCTACTGTGTGCTGGCCCCAGAGCAGGAATTGGTGGATATGATCACTACACCTGAGCAAAAGGACGCTGTACAACAGTATCGTGAACAAGCTGCTCGGAAAAGTGACCTGGAGCGTACGGATCTGGCCAAAGATAAAACAGGCGTATTCACAGGAGCTTATGCAGTGAACCCGGTGAACGGCGAAAAGCTGCCAATCTGGATTGCCGACTATGTACTGGCAGGCTACGGAACAGGTGCAATTATGGCAGTACCGGGCCATGATACACGTGACTGGGAATTTGCCAAGAAGTTCGGATTGAAAATCACTGAGGTCGTTCAAGGTGGAGACGTGGACAAAGAGCCATACACCGAGGATGGTCCGCATGTCAATTCAGGCCTGCTGAATGGACTGACCAATGAGGAAGCTATTCCGAAAATGATTGAATGGCTCGAAGCTGAGGGTAAGGGGCAGGGCAAAGTAACCTATCGTCTGCGTGACTGGCTGTTCAGCCGCCAACGTTATTGGGGCGAGCCGATTCCAGTAATTCATCTAGAAGATGGAACGATTAAAACAGTTCCTGAGGATCAACTGCCGCTCGTACTGCCAGAGATGGACAATATCAAGCCTTCAGGTACAGGTGAATCCCCACTGGCGAATGCGACAGATTGGGTAGAAACCGTTGATCCTGAAACAGGTATGAAAGCACGTCGCGAGACAAATACGATGCCGCAATGGGCAGGAAGCTGCTGGTACTACCTGCGCTTTATTGATCCAAAAAATGATAAAGAGCTTGTGTCCAAAGAGAAACAGCGCGAATGGATGCCTGTTGACCTGTATATTGGCGGAGCGGAACATGCGGTTCTTCACTTGCTGTATGCCCGTTTCTGGCACAAGGTGCTGTATGATATCGGCGTAGTGGAAACGAAAGAGCCTTTCTATAAGCTGGTCAACCAGGGTATGATTCTAGGCAACAATAATGAAAAAATGAGTAAATCACGCGGTAATGTCATCAATCCAGATGATATTGTTAATACGTTTGGCGCCGATACGCTGCGTATTTATGAGATGTTTATGGGGCCGCTGGAAGCGACCAAGCCATGGAATGAGAATGGGGTAGAGGGAGCGCATCGTTTTCTGTCCCGCGTATGGCGCCTGTTTGTTTCCGAGGATGGTAGCCTGAACGAAAAAATTAAAAATGACGGCGGTAGCGACGAGTTCAAACGGACCTGGCATAAAACGCTGAAAAAGGTAACCGAGGACCTGGATGCATTGCGTTTCAATACAGCGATCAGCCAGCTGATGATCTTCACCAATGATGCATACAAAGCAGACCTTCTGCCGCGTGCAGCGATGGAAAACTTCGTGCAAATGTTGTCGCCGCTTGCACCGCATCTAGCCGAGGAACTGTGGCAGCTGCTGGGACACAACGAGAGCATTACCTACGCGGCTTGGCCTGCCTATGATGAAGCATGGACGGTAGACGCTGAAGTGGAAATTGTCATTCAGATGAATGGTAAAATCGTACAGCGTGCAACGATTGCCAAAGACCTTGATGCCAAAGCGATGGAAACTTTTGCATTGTCGCTGGACAGCGTTCAGGAAGCACTGGCTGGTAAAACGGTTCGCAAGGTAATTGCTGTTCCGGGTAAGCTGGTTAATATTGTTGCCGGTTAATCGGCTTTAAGCCGAAGGAGGCATCTATCTTTTGCATGTCCTCTTCATACTTGTTGTGCGTGACCCGTATTAGCTCAGGGAAGACACTATGCAGGCTGATGTCTAACAACGCAAGAGCTTCAGCGGTTATACCTCCGGGAACCGCTACTCTTGCTTGTAACTCGGCTGGTGTCATCCCGCCTTCCGTGAGCAGCTTTCCAGTGCCGATGATCATTTCACCGGCCAATGCGCATAGTTCTGTACGGTCTATACCCGTAGCTTGAACTGCGGCTTGAATCCATTGGTCCATAAAAAAGGCCAAGAAAGCAGGGCCGCAGCTCGAAAAATCCGATGTGATCCGTGTATGAGACTCTTTAACCCGAATTGGCCTGCTGATGTGGGACATAAGCTCTTCCAGAAGGGAGCGATCCTCCTCTGTAATCCGGTTTCCATGGATGCACAGTGAGGCTCCGCTTCCAATCTGGTGAGTGATACTCGGAATAATTTTGGACACCTTGGCTTTCAGTGCATGCTCTAAAATACGGATCTGTACTGGACTTGTGATAGAAACGACGATCTGCTCTTCTGTAATGACGTTGCGTATTTCATCCGTTACGGTTTTTGATTCCAGCGGCTTCACGCAGATAAATAGGACATCGCTTTCCGCTGCCGTCTCACGGTTGCTTTGGGCTGCATGCAAACCTGGATAACGACGGGCTAGCTCTGTTACCTTGGAATACGTTCGGTTGCTTGCTAATATTTGCTGCGGTTTGAGTGCGTCCGAATGAATAAAAGATTCGATTAGCAGACTTCCCATGCTGCCAGTCCCGATAAATCCAACTTTCATTGTTCAACGTCCTCCTTTCATACTTTGCGGTATAGACGCTGTGCTGTCATTCTTCTTAGTGTATGCACTTGGTCTTGGCCGACATGACGAATTTTATGTCTGAGCACATTAGATCGTGCCTGGGGTCGTACCACCCTTGTGTATAAATACTCACAGCGATACCGTATGGAGGTGTTTACAACCTCCGGTTTGACGGGAATTGAACAGACTTGCTCTGTTTAATTGAGACGGTGTTTTCAGTCGGCTCAAAATTCTCGAAATCCATGTGGAGTAGGGGACGATACGAAAAATGAAACGCGTATGGACAGGAACGGCAATAACGCTTGCTGTAATCGGGAGTGGACTTATTTTGTTTGCTGGAGGGCAGCGAACTGAGCCACAAGAAGAGTGGAGTTTGCTTAACCATAAGGTGGAGCAGGCTTTGGCGATAGAGTCGCAGCCAATTGAGTCACAGCGCAGCAGTGAGTATGCCGAAGGAAAGCATGCTGTAAAAGAGGCTTCAGACCAAGCTGAACGCAGTGCGAATGACGAAGCTGTTGACAATGTGAAGCATAATACTAAGCAGAGTTCTACGGGTGTATCTGCTGATTTAAGTGAAAACTCTGAACACTCCATGGCGGGGAATTCAAGTACCGTAAAGCAGTCAGATGTTGCGGATTCGAGATCAGACACAGCTGTTGCCAGTTCGAATGCTGCAACGACGAGTAGGACAAATACGGTGAATGATTCGGCTATTCCATCCATTTCCGGTGAAAAAAAGGTGAACATTAACACAGCGACTGCTGCCGAGTTAATGGAGCTGCCGGGAGTTGGGGCTAAAAAGGCCGAGGCTATTTTGAACTATCGTAATCAGCACGGGCTGTTCAAACGTGTGAACGATTTGGATCATGTAAAGGGAATCGGAGCTAAAATGTTAGCGAAAATGAAGCCGTATGTTAGCTTATAACTTATTTAAGTTTACGGTGTAGGCTTTGAGAGTGGCTGTAACGGATATGTTTTACGTTTAACTTGTTTATACGGGAGAGATGGAAATGAGTGCAGATGTACGCAAGGACTGGGACACCTATTTCATGGATATCGCTTATATGGTATCCACCCGTTCGCGCTGCTCGCGGCGTCATGTTGGAGCCGTACTTGTGCAAGGTAAGAAGCTATTGGGGACGGCCTATAATGGAGCACCATCCGGGGTGCCTGACTGTTCTGAGGCAGGCTGTATGATCTCGGAGGAATATGAGGTCGTTCACCGTGATGGACGGGAGGAAATGGTTAAGAAGCAGCGTTGTATTCGCACTATTCATGCGGAGCAGAACCTGCTGCTGTTTACTGACCGGATTGACCGTGAAGGCTCCTCAGTATATGTCACCGACCAGCCGTGCTGGACGTGTGCCAATATGCTGGCGAACAGCGGCATTGTGGAGATTGTATATCACCGACCTTATCCAAAAGATGCCGACAAGGTTCGAGCTATGATGGAGGAAAAGGGAATCGCCTTTCGCATGCTGGAGACTTATCATCCACCGCAGGAAACGCTGATGGATGTTAAGGATTAAATAATAACGAGGAAGAACCTCTGACAATGTTATTTTGTCAGGGGTTCTTTTTTTGTTTTGTGTGTTGACAGAAAGCAATGTTTGCTAATGGGAAGGTGATTGTATTCAAGCCCAACTTGTGTTTACTAGGCCTATATTAAGCCTCACTGTTTGTTGGATTATAGGAAGTGCGGGAGCGTGTCTGTATTCGGGACGTATACTTTTGGTGCTGTGGGCGGGAATTACTCTGGTTTTCCCGCTTATAGCTTTATTGATGAAAATTCCTATCCGACATATGGTATTGCTGTGGATTGCATTGAGTGGTGGTGGATTTCATTGGTTTTGGCATGATGGGCATAACGTGAGCAGTATTCCTGGTGCACTTCATGTATCTTCTTCTGTCATAGAAGACATGCCTGTTCAAGCATTAGGGTTTATTGCTTCAGAAGTTGAGATTGATGGTGATCGTGCGCAGTTTGAAATGAGAGTTACTTCAATTCATCACTTTGCTAGTCATTCCAATAAGGATGAACAACGGGGGTCTATTTCTGAACAGGTCATTGTTCATATCAAGTTGGCTGCGAAGCAGGAACAGCAACTTGCGGCAGCATGGCAGCGTGGGGATGCAATCCTGCTGCGTGGCAGCTTAAAGGCACCAGCAAAAGCGGGGAACTTTGGTAGCTTTGATTACAGTGAGTACCTGCACACGCAGGAAATTCACTGGCTTATCAAGGGGGCTGGAGCCGCCTCGTTACAGAGGCAGAAGGCTTCACTGTGGAACCGCTACACATTATTGAGATGGAATGATCAGCTTAGAGAGCAGCTAGGTCTAAAAATGGAATCTGCTTTTACATCACTTCTTCACGCAGGATATATGAAAGGTCTGATACTTGGGGTTACAGATGAGCTGGACCCAGCAACGTATAATGAATTTACGCAGCTTGGTTTAACGCATATTTTGGCGATATCAGGTATGCATGTGGCGGTATATGCGGCCACATTATTATATTTACTCAAGCTGTTACGAGTTAGCCGTGAAACCTCTCTTACGATTGTGATGGTACTGATTCCGGCTTATGTGCTGCTGACAGGTGCTTCTCCCTCTGTTGTAAGAGCAGGGATTATGGCGATGATCGGCTTGTTTGCAGCTCGGCGAGGGTTGCTCAAGGACGGACTTAATATTTTAAGTATATCTGCGTTGCTTATGCTGCTATGGAATCCATACTACCTGCTTAGCGTCAGCTTTCAGCTTTCCTTTTTGGTGACAGGTGGGTTGCTCATATATATGCCGCTTATGAAGCCGTTTTTCGCCAAATGGCCCCTCTTGATCGGTGGTGAAGTTGCGATCACAATCACGGCACAGCTTGTTTCGTTTCCAATGACGGTGTTCTACTTTAATCAATTTTCGATATTATCATTTGCAGCTAATTTTTTACTTGTCCCCCTGATTACATATATCGTGCTTCCACTAGGTACGGTGGCAATGGGAATGGCCTTTTTATGGGGGGAGGGGGCTCGCATCCTTGCGTGGCCAGCGGAGCAATTAAACGATCTAACCTTTTCGCTTGTGAAATGGATGAATGTGGATGATGCTTATGTGAGTATTTGGCCGTCTTCTTCTATTCTGTGGGTTCTGGCATATTACGCAGCTTTGTACAGCGTTCTGTACTGGCTCAAAACATGGTTGATATCTCGAAGGCAAACAGGCGACATTTCCGATGTGAAATCTAATCCCATAGCTTCACCTGTGCATACAGGACTAGCGGCTTCTGCCGAGTGGGCGGCTATTTTGCAAACGGATCATGAACCGAAGGGTGCAGGGAAATTTGCGCATCGACAGTGGGATGGATATCGTCATGTGGCACTGGCTTTAAGTGGTATTGCCTGGCTTGGCATACTATGTATAGGGTACCAATCTCCTAGTGAAAGAAACACGGGAGTTGTTCAATATCTGGATGTGGGCCAAGGTGATAGCATTTTAATTACAACGCCGGGAGGAAAACATATTTTGGTAGATGGCGGGGGTACGATGGACTTTGCAACAGGGAAAAATGCTTGGCGCAAGCGTACAGATCCCTACGAGGTTGGCGCGGATACGATTGTCCCTTTGCTAAAGCAACGTGGGGTGCATCGGCTGGACGCTGTCATTTTAACGCATGGAGACCATGATCATGCCGGAGGACTACAGGCTATATTTGACCAGATTCCCGTAACCACCTTGTTTTTTAATGGTACCCTAACAGACAAAGCTCCATTTCGAAAGTTGTTAAACACGGCTTTGAACAAGCAGATCAAGCTGTACGGTGCACATCATAGCATGGAGTGGGAACCAGACCGGGATACGACAATTCGCTTTCTCTATCCGTTTAAGCTGGAGGAGAACGAATCTGGGCAGTTGCCTGTTATGAAGGAACAGAATCATTATTCCGTTGCCATGATTTTAGAGATGGAGGGGGCTTCATTTTTATTCACAGGAGATATGGATGATGCCGCAGAGTCGCTGTTGCTTTCTGAATTAACCCATTCTTCATCCCATGTGAAAGCTCAGGGAGCAATAGGAGCTGCAAGGAAAGCTGTAGACGTTATGAAAGTGGCACATCACGGAAGTAAGTATTCCACCTCGGAAGAGTGGTTGTCCTATTGGCAGCCGAAAGTATCCGTCATTTCAGTTGGTGCAAGCAACACTTATGGACATCCGAATAAAGCAGTATTGGAACGTTTGGCGGAGGTTGATTCTGCCATATATCGAACAGATACAATGGGAGAGGTACAGATTCGTGCGCAGCAAGGGAAGCTGAGTGTTCGGTATCAACGCAGACGTGAACAGACGAATTCAAAATGATTTTGTTAAAATCATCTTCAACTATAAAAAAGCAGGCTTGTAACAGCCAAGAACCTGCCTGCCGTTAAATCAGATAAGGTATATCAATTCTTAATCGACGATTTTTATTTTCAAGATCCGATTGCTCTATCTTATCGATTACAACTCATATCTGATTTTCTGATTTCTAAGAAGTGACAAAATGTTTCATGCAGTTTAATAGGTCTAGTATTTAGATGTATGTAGGGGCTGAGGGAAGGTGACTACCTTCCCTTTTTCTGTTATTCTAAGGGAGGATACAATGGGGATTCTGGGCATTTTGTTATAATTTTTTTTATTAAAAAAATAAAATTAGCGTCAGACGTCTATCCTGCAACAATTTGCAAAAGGGATACGTCTGTAATATTGCAGGGAGAGGGGGATCCTTTGTGGTAGAGCAGGGACTCATCCGAGCCGCTCAATCGGGCGATCGCGACGCTCTCATTACCCTATTAAGAGAGATAGAACAGCATGTGTACCGTACGGCATATTACATTCTAAATAATGAGCAGGACGCCATGGATGCTTCACAAGAAGCCCTCATACGAATATATTCCAAAATTAACTCTTATGAGGAAAAAGCACAGTTTAAAACCTGGGTCCAGCGCATTGTAACGAACATATGCATCGACAAATTCAGAAGAACAAAGCCTTCGGTTTCCATTGACGAGCATGACATGATATTTAACGACCCCCAAAACGTGGAGGTTGAGGTGTTAACCTCTTACATGGCACAGGATGTTCGTGAGGCTATACAACAGCTCCCGGAACACCACCGGACGGTAATTGTCCTGAGATATTTGCAGGATTTCTCTTATAACGAGATTGCCGATTCTCTGGATTTGCCGCTAAATACGGTCAAGTCATACTTGTATCGTGCAAGACAGCAATTGCAAGGGCTACTTCAGGAATATCAGAAAGGTGGTGTATCAGGATGAAGTGTGGAGAAGAGGTGATGGATTGGATGCAGCGTTATGTGGATCATGAACTGGGCGAAGAAGAGACGTCCCAATTAATGAACCATATTGCGACTTGCCCGGACTGTGCGGAAAAATTCCATATTCTTCAGACACTCTCTCGCGAGCTGGAGGAATTGCCTGCGGTTTCCCCGGCGTTCAGCCTGGTGGATTCCATCATGCCTCAGCTTGATGCCATTGACCGCGCACGTGAAGAGCAGGGAAGCGCGCTTCAGGAAATGCAGCCTGTAGCTGCTGATCCAGAGTCTGGAGCAGGGCCTAGACAACGTACTCAGCCTATACCTTGGTGGAACAGGGTGGGAGGGCGTGCTGCCATGGGCGTGGCTGCCGCTGCCGTTGTACTGGGGATTGTAGTATTCAACTTTGAGCCTAAAACAGTGCAGGATGCGGAAGGTATACTTACATCCCAGTCACCCGAGGTGACAAGCCAGCAGACTCAGACGGAAATTCCAGGTACGACCAATGGGAGTGGAGGACGTGATGCAGCCATTGGAGCGGAATCGACCAAGCAGCCATCTGAACAGGGACAAGGTGCTGATTCCTCTCTGACACCTGCAGATAAGGAACCTGACCTGGGCAACCAGGGAACAGACAGTTCAGATAGCGAAAAGAATCCTTCCAAACAGGATGCTGGGAAGGTCGATGACCAGCAAGCTGGCGAGGAACCTTCAACAAAGTCTGCACCGACTAAGCATTCATCCCATCAGGATGAAAAGCAGGGACAGCCGAACGTCGATCGTCAGGCGACAAAGGATGACTCGCCTGCAGATGCTCCTACATCCGATGACAAACAGCTAAGACAGAAAAAATCTGATCAACCCACGATTGCTCCTGATGAACAGCGGGATCCGAAAATGGAAAAGGCACCTTTAGCGGGTACGAGTACCGCTCAGGAGGATAATAGCGATGATACAAGTACAAATGATGCATCTTCGTCGCTTAGCCAGGAATTAAAGGTACAGAGTCGAATTGCCTCAAATGAAACGTCGAAAGATGCGACATCCAAAAGTGTCACCAAGGATGCGGGGAACTCTTTAGGGGCGGATAGCAGCAATGCCGATTCTAATGATCAGCAATCATCGGTGTCACAAGACCCGGTTCGTAGAGAAGGCTTTGTATCTAATTCGCTGGTCTCTCCGGACAGTAATAATGCTTCCACCTATGGTGCCCAGTCGGCCTCTACAGATCAGTTCAACTCGCCTGATGGTAGCTATGCGGTGGCTATTGAGGGCAAAAAGCTGAAAGTGTATAAGCTTTCCGATAACGGTGTAGACCGAACAACACTGGAAGTCCGTACCCTGAAGGGTGCTTGGGTCAAAGGAAGCTGGTCAGATGACAGCCAGACCTTTATGTATGAGACAGAGCAGGATGGGACTGCAAGTAAATATACGTACACCGTTCCGCGTGGCACTGGAAAATAGTTTTCGTAAGTGGCACTCTTTTTAGAAACAGAGAATAAACTATATGAACCGACGTCGTATCCCGACGGCCGAAAGTTTCTAGAGCTTTCTGCTGCCGTGTTGATATAGATGGTGGTGAAGGGATTCTGCCTAAAGGTGGGGTCCCTTTGTTTGTGTCATGACTTGCCTTCCGGTCGGATGTCAGGTACGATCAGTGGGTGGGGGGAACGGAAAATGGATGTAAAAACAGCCTCTAAGGCTATTCGTAAAGGTGATATTTCGCCAGTGTATCTGTTATATGGCAATGAAAAATATCAAATGAAGCAGTTTGTTGAGATGCTAAAAGAGAAGGTGGTCGAGGAGGAGCATCGTGACTTCGCCATTAGTTCTTATGATTTAACCGAGACGCCAATTGAGGTGGTTGTAGAGGACGCAGAAACAGCGCCTTTTCTGGTGCCAAAGAAGCTAATTATTGTACGGGATACCAGTGTATTTGCAGCAGGCAAAGATAACGGCAAAATAGAGCACCGTCTTGAGACGCTGTTGACTTACATGGATAACCCGACTGACTATAGCGTCATCGTTTTTACGGTTCAGGCTGAAAAGTTGGATGAACGGAAAAAGATCGTCAAGAAACTGAAAAGTGATGCCTCAGTTATTGCTTTCGTCCCTATGGGTGGAGATGATCTTGTGGCTTGGGTCCATAAGCGTGCAGCAGAAAGAGAAGTGCAGTTGGCAGCAGGAGCGGCTGAGAGACTCATTCAATACACGGGTGTCGGGCTTCAATCCTTGGCAGCCGAGATAGATAAGCTGTGCTTGTACGCAGGAGCGCAGGGAACGATCTCATCCGCTGACATTGAATCCCTTGTGCCTCGTAATACAGAGCAGAACGTATTTGCGATGGTTGAGGATCTGGCTAATTTGCGGCTGGATAAGGCGCTCAGTATTTTTTATGAATTGCTTAAGCAAAAAGAAGAACCCATCAAGATAGCAGCTTTGATCACACGGCAGTTTCGTATTATGTTGCAGGTCAAAGAGCTGGCAGGTCAAAGCTATTCTCAGCAACAAATTGCGAGTCAGCTCAGCTTGCATCCTTATGGGGTGAAAGTTGCAGGGGATCAAGCACGACGCTTCCGTTCTGAGCAGCTGCGCCAGCTTCTCTATGAACTGGGCGAACTGGACTATCATATGAAGACAGGTGTCGTTGACAAGGTGCTGGGACTGGAACTGTTTTTAATGAAAATGGGGGCAGGCGCTTCAATCTAATCTCATAAAGTTATAAACTAAAAAATCCTGATCAGCCAAGGCTGGTCAGGATTTTTTCATTAACGTATAAAAGTAGCTCGTGCTTACGCTTGAGCTGTAAGAGCGTTAAGTTTTTTCGCCAAGCGGGATTTCTTGCGAGCAGCTGCATTTTTGTGGATCAGACCTTTAGTTACAGCCTTGTCCAGCTTTTGGGAAGCCACTTTGAAAGCAGCAGCAGCAGCTTCAGCTTCGTTACCTACCAACGCTGTATCGGCAGCTTTAACTGCTGTACGAAGCGCGGATTTTTGGGAAGCGTTCAACGCACGGCGTTTGTCGCTAGTTTTAACGCGTTTGATAGCGGATTTGATGTTTGGCATTACATTCACCTCCTGTAAAGGCATTACTTATGAACACAAACGTTTCACAACTTAAAATATTTTAGCATGCCACACCTCAAATTGCAATAAGAAAACATTCTGAGACGATGCAAATTACAGGATGAAAATGGATGTGCATAAACCTGTTGGGTGTCTCGCACACTATAGCCAGAGATGGTATATAAGGAGGTTTAAAAGATGGATCTGGATTTGCAGAAGTATGCGGTACGCACGGATTTGGCATTAGAGGCAAGAGAGCTGGCAGAACGGAATCAGCCTGTCCCGCTGACGGGTATAAATGAGAATGTGGAGGAAGATAACGGGATTAAAATTACGCGGCTGGATGTATTAAATGAGGAAGGAGCCAACCGTATTGGGCGGGTACAAGGGCATTACGTTACGCTCGAAGTACCTGGCTTGCGTGAAGGCGACACTGGACTCCAACAACGTGTAGCCATTGCCTTTGCAAAAGAAATGGAGCATTTTATACAAAAAATAGGGATCTCTAAGGTGGCAAGGGTGCTGGTGGTAGGGCTGGGGAATTGGAACGTGACTCCTGATTCGCTGGGTCCGCTTGTCGTTGAAAATTTAATGGTCACCCGTCAATATTTTGAACTGACACCTGATCAGATCAACCCTGGATATCGGGATGTGAGTGCGATTGCGCCGGGTGTTCTTGGTATCACGGGAATCGAATCCAGTGAGATCGTTCAAGGCATTGTGGACCGCACAAAACCAGAGCTTATTATTGCTATTGATGCTTTGGCGTCACGTTCACTGGAGCGTGTCAATACGACCATCCAGGTGGCGGATATCGGAATACATCCGGGTTCAGGTATTGGCAACAAGCGCCGCGGTATCACCAAGGATATTATGGGGGTTCCGTGTATTGCTATCGGCGTTCCAACGGTATGCTACGCTTCGACTATCGTCAATAATGTAATCGAACTGATGAAAACGCATTTTACCAAAGAAAAGGCTTCTACCAAAGTAATTCTGGGAATGTTGGATGATATTTCAGAACCTGAGAGACTCGGGCTGGTGAGAGAGGTACTTCAACCGCTGGGGCATGATTTGATTGTGACTCCAAAAGAGATCGATGAATTTATTGAAGATATCGCGAATATCATTGCGACCGGTTTGAACGCAGCTCTACATGAGGCTGTTGATCCCGACAATGTCGCCGCTTATACGCATTAATGAAAGGCTAGCAAAACCATCTTTCTAAGACACGACAGAAAATCTCTATTTAACAGGTAGCCTATCTCTTTCAAAAAGGGATGGGCTTGTCCTGTAGATAGAGATTTTTGTGTTCTAGTAATTGTTCTCCGTTCATAGAGTTGAAGTATAAGAGATTTCCGAAACAGATAGGAACCCTGTGTTCTGAATGTAATAAGCGGGTTTCGACGGGACGAAGGAGGACAAGGCTCACATGAAAAAGATTCAGACCTGGAACGTCGGAAGATGGAGAAGAAAAGGTATCGAAATTTTGGCAATGGGACATACGCTTGTGCTGCTCATCATGGGCTCGGCGCTTTTATTTGTCATTTTGGGACTAGGGGGGCTGGCAGAAAATCGTTTGCAAACTTCTCCTGTTTCTTCGATGAAAGGATTGGCAGGCTCGGTGTCCAGTGGTTTTTTCGCGGATATGCTAGGTATGGAGGTACCTCATTTGGCACAAAAGAAACAGCATTCTTCGTTGTCGGGTGAACAATGGTCGCCATTTGTTTTTCAGATGCTTACAGGTATTAATCCGCAAGATCCCAAAAGTCTCATTTCTCGTGAAATTCCTGGCATGGCTGCTGGAGCGCCTGTCATGCTGCGCAAGGGTTCGGGGAACATCAAGGTAGAGGGTCCTACGGATTATCAGCCTGATCAGGGAACGACAGATACCCCTGGGATCTCAAACGCAGCTGAGAACCCGCCGTCTACTACGCCGGATATTCCGACAACACCGGAAACAGACCCTGCACGTGGGGATGATCCAGGTGATTCCGTCAAAGGGGAGAAGCGTATATTAATCTACCATTCTCATCCCAGAGAAGCATATAACCCATTACTGAGCAAAACCAGTTCCAACCCCAATTCAGGCTCTAAGTCAGCTAATGTATCAAGGGTAGGAGACTTTGTAAAGAAGAGACTGGAAAAGCAAGGGATATCTACACTGCATGTAAACAAGGATTATGCCACCACAGTTCAAAATTACAATTGGAACTACTCCTATAAATATTCACGCGCAACAGTCAAGGAGGCTTTGGCTCAAAATAAAGGTTTGACTTATCTGCTTGATATTCATCGTGATTCGCAACGTCATGGAAAAACAACAGCCACCATTAATGGACTTTCTTATGCCAAAGTGTATTTTATCATCGGACATGACAACAAAAATTGGCGTAAAAATGAAGCTTTTGCTGCTCGTATTCATGAAAAGCTGGAAAAATCCTATCACGGCGTATCACGAGGTGTATGGGGAAAAGATGGCGGCAAAGGAAACAACGGTGAATATAATCAAAGCTTGTCTTCGCATAGCATTTTGATCGAAATCGGTGGGATTGACAACACGGAGGAGGAGTTAAAACGAACTTCTGACGTTTTGGCGGACATGATCAGTGAAGTGTATTGGGAGGATCAGAAAGCCCAGAAGGCGGGCACCAACGTATCTGACACCAAAAAGAGCAATAGCGGCAATTAAATAAGGTAGCAGTTAGGGGGGGATATAATGACCGGACATTTTCGTAAAAAAGCGCTTGGATTTGTGCTTCTGATCGGAGCGGGCGTGTTACTTGGCATGCAGCTGGCAGGTTCTGGTCTGCGCTCAGTCTATGGCCCGGAATGGGACGAGAATCCAGTTTCATCAGTAAATCAACAGAAAGTTGAATATGAGCAGACGGTGATTGAGGATACCCCGGCAGCTGATGCCCGAGCGCATAATGGTACGTATAATACAAGTAGAAAGGTCGAGTTTGAGCCACAAACGGACACGAATGAAGGGAATACAAACGAACGAAGTGAGGAACAGACCGCACGCTGGACACATGAATGGGATATTAAGACTGCACAGGATGACAATAATCAGCAGGGCCTAGAGACCCCTCGTGAGTTGCTAGCCGTAAAGGCGCAGCAGGCTTCGGTGGATACCATGGCTGACAAAACGGCTGGACTGCTTCAAAATCTGTCAAGACAGGGCATTCGCTGGGTTGTATCTGTATTTGACGGGGTAACAGAATAGAAATATTGCTGACCCCCCTTACAACTGCTATAATAAGCTGATTGATACTAGGCATTGTGTGGGGGTAAGGCATGACTGACATTTTGGCAAGACAACGTAAAATTCGGAACTTTAGTATCATTGCACATATAGACCATGGTAAATCTACGCTGGCTGACCGGATCTTGGAGTACACCGGTGCACTCACTTCCCGCGAAATGCAGGAGCAAGTGCTTGACCAGATGGAACTGGAGCGGGAGCGCGGGATTACGATTAAGCTCCAGGCAGTGCGACTCACTTATAAGGCCGATGACGGCGAAGAGTACATTTTGAACTTGATTGATACACCGGGACACGTCGATTTTACCTATGAGGTATCTCGTAGTTTGGCAGCCTGCGAAGGTGCTTTGCTGGTAGTAGACGCAGCGCAGGGGATTGAGGCGCAGACATTGGCTAACGTTTATTTGGCGTTGGACAACAATCTGGAGATTTTGCCAGTGCTTAACAAGATTGATTTGCCAAGTGCTGATCCTGAACGGGTAAAGCAGGAGATCGAGGATGTTATCGGTTTGGACACGAGTGAAACCGTACATGCTTCAGCCAAAGCTGGAATCGGTATCAAGGAAATTTTGGAACAAGTGGTCAGAAGTGTGCCTGCTCCGCAAGGAAATCCGGATAATCCGCTCAAGGCGCTTATTTTCGATTCGCATTATGATCCTTATAAAGGCGTTATCGTATATGTACGTGTTGTAGATGGCAGTATCCGTGCGGGTTCGAAAATTAAGATGATGGCCACTGACAAAACGTTTGAGGTTATCGAGGTTGGAGCTTTCATGCCACGTATGACGATCGTGGATGAGCTAAATATCGGTGATGTTGGTTTTATCGTTGCCGGAATCAAGCATGTGGGCGACACTCGTGTCGGGGATACGGTAACGGATGCCAAAAATCCAACACCAGAACCGATGCCAGGCTATCGGAAAATTAATCCAATGGTGTATTGCGGTCTGTACCCGATTGAAACATCGGAATATAACGATTTGCGTGAGGCGCTTGAAAAGCTGCAACTGAACGATGCTTCGCTCAGCTTTGAACCGGAAACATCCAGTGCGTTGGGCTTCGGCTTCCGTTGCGGTTTCCTTGGTCTGCTTCATATGGACGTTATTCAGGAACGTATTGAACGTGAATTCAATATTCCGCTGATTACAACGGCACCAAGCGTAATTTACCGTGTACAATTGACTAACGGGGAAACGCTTGAAATTGATAACCCATCCAACTACCCGGAAGTAGGACGTATTGAACATGTAGAAGAGCCATATGTTAAGGCAGGCATCATCGTGCCAAATGATTATGTAGGTACAGTTATGGAGCTTTGTCAGAGCAAGCGTGGTGAATACGTGAACATGGAGTACCTGGATACAACACGGGTAACGATTACGTACCAGATTCCTTTGTCTGAAATCGTATATGATTTCTTTGATCAGCTTAAATCCAGCACCAAAGGTTATGCTTCCTTTGACTATGAGATTTCAGGCTATCGCCAATCTAATCTGGTGAAGATGGATATTCTGTTGAATGGTGAGCAGGTCGATGCATTGTCATTCATCGTGCATAGAGATCGAGCTTACCACCGCGGACGTATCATTTGTGAGAAGCTGCGCGAGTTGATTCCACGGCAAATGTTCGAGGTGCCAATCCAGGCATCTGTAGGAACAAAGGTTGTTGCGCGTGAAACTGTTAAGGCTATGCGTAAAAACGTCTTGGCCAAATGTTATGGCGGCGATATTTCCCGTAAACGGAAGCTGCTTGAGAAGCAAAAAGAGGGCAAGAAGCGTATGAAGCAGGTCGGTAACGTAGAAGTACCACAGGAAGCATTTATGGCGGTACTGAAGATAGATGAGTAAAGCAGTTTGAAGTATTCGTCCATTCTTTCATGAGGCATTTGCCATGCATGGAGAATGGACGTTCTTTATTTGAGCAAGCTATTCAGGACAGAGAGCTCGTTCAAGTTCTGATTTAGAGTAATATGGCAACTATATTTAAATCTTTAGAGTATGTCTAAAATGTTTTTCGTTTACTGCAACACCTACACCACAAAAAATGACCGATTCGTGGTGGGCAGCAGCGGAGTGGGCCATTTGAATCTGGAGAAGCGTAGCGTTCGCCTTTACTCCCCAATTTTATCCCTAAGAGTGCTTATATAATGGAAAATTGGGGAGTAACAGCGATCAGAAGATCAAATGGAACACGAAGCGGTTGGTCTCGACCTCGGCTCATTTTCTCACTATACCCTGAATCGACAAGGAGGATCGGTATGACCGCATCCATACAAAAACATGAATATTCATCCGCGCCTCAAGCGGTTTATCTGCATATACCTTTTTGCACGAATAAATGCTTTTACTGTGACTTCAACTCTTATGTGCTCAAGGATCAGCCTGTTATGGAATATCTGTATGCCTTAGAACGGGAGATGGAACATACGGTCAAACTTCACCCGCCAGGAGAGATAAAGACCATTTTTGTCGGGGGAGGAACACCAACAACCCTCAATCCGAAGGAAATGGAATATTTCCTGAAGAGCGTTCGTACCTATTTTCCAAACTGGGCGGAAGATATTGAGTTTTCCATGGAAGCCAATCCTGGCACAACTGATTTTGAAAAACTTTCTGTGATGAAAGAGGGCGGCGTCAATCGACTCAGTTTTGGTGTGCAGGCTTTCCAGAATGATCTGCTTACAGGCATAGGTCGTATTCATAGTACAGATGACGTCTATCGTAGTTTGGAAAACGCACGTAAGGCCGGCTTGGACAATCTGTCGATTGACCTGATGTTCGGTTTGCCGAACCAAACGGTCGACATGCTGGATGAAAGCGTCAGTAGAGCGCTGGAGCTGGATCTTCCTCATTACTCTATCTACAGTTTGAAGGTTGAAGAGAACACGCTCTTCCACACGTTATACCAGAAAAATCAGCTGCCACTTCCACATGAAGATGACGAACTGGAAATGTATTTGCTCCTTATGCGTCGCATGAAAGAAGCGGGTTATGAACAGTACGAAATTAGCAATTTCGCTAAACCAGGTTTGGGTAGTAAGCACAATATGACTTATTGGCGGAATGAGGATTATTATGGTCTTGGCGCTGGGGCACATGGTTATGTTGGCAGAGAGCGTCATATGAACATTAAGGGCATTAACCCTTATGTGGAGGCTACTCGGAATGGCCTACCGCGTTTGGACAGCTTTGAGGTGCCGACGGCGGAAGCTATGGAGGACTTCCTCATGGTCGGTTTGAGAATGCTGGAGGGTGTGTCCAAATCCCGCTTTGAAGCTCAATTCGGTCAGACATTGGAAGACACGTTTACAGTTCCTCTTAGAAAAATGCTGAATGCAGGGTTAATCGAATCAATCGAGGATGGGTATCGTTTGAGCGAACGCGGTATTTTATTCGGAAATGACGTATTTGCAGAGTTCATCGGTTCGATCACGGTAAATTCATAAGTTGCAAGCTTCAATACAGTACATTTTGACTTCGTAAGCTGGGCCATCATTTTATTACACCATTCTGCCACAGCAGGGTAAATGGAGTATTGCGATTCTATGCGTAATGTTGTATATTTATTCATTATATGCGGCAAGCGGCAGGAGGAGAGCAAAATGGCTTCAGTGTGTAAAGATGTATTGTGCAGAAGTGCGGTTCCTGAAGATGTGGAGCCTTTATATCAAATGATTAGCGGCTATGCAGAGCGGGGGATTATGCTGCCACGTTCAAGGGAAGTGCTTACGCGCCAACTGGAGCTGTTTATTGTTGCAGAGGTGGACGGCGAAGTCGTTGGTTGTGGTTCTTTATGCAAATTGGGGGCTGATTTGGTAGAAATTCGCTCCCTTGGTATCTCTGAGGGGCATAAAGGAATGGGAATCGGCTCCAAGCTTGTGGAAGGCCTTATTAGAGAAGCACGGCGGCAACATATTCCTAAAATTATGGCACTGACCTACGAGGTATCCTTTTTTATAAAAAACGGTTTTGATGTAGTTAGCAAAGAGATTTTCCCTGAAAAGGTATGGACTGACTGCATTCATTGCAGTAAACAAAACAATTGTGATGAAATCGCAGTGTTGAAAGTACTGAACTGACCTGTCAATAATGAGGTCAGTTCAGTGTTTTTTTATCAGGACGCAGCCTTGCGTATGTGTTACAGCTTACATTATTGTGCCTCTGTTCGTTTCTCAAATGTTTGGAGTAACCACCAAATAAATTGATGATGAGGCTCCAGTTCCGAAGGTATATCACTCAGGCTTCTTATGGGATGGTCCTTATGATAATCCGTATCATTATAAAAGTATGTAGTGCCATCTAACGGGACTTGACCTTTGTATTTATACAAGGCGACAATATATTTTTCAGACTCTCCAGTTCGGCTTGGACGATATGTGTACTCTTCCCAATCAGCTGGTGTTAAATCATCATAATGTAATATAGCAGTGACACTATATTTTATTTGCTTGGTAATGCTTGGACTGAATTCTTGTGGGTAAAATAAAATGGTATTCCATATGCTTAACAGTATTGTAGGGATCAAGATTAAGGCACACCACAAGGTTCTTAATTTACGAATTAAATGGTTCACTGAAATCATAAGGGCAGCGTTCAGAATAAAAACTAGTGGCAAAGCAAGGATTCTTCCTAGGCCTGTGTACGGAAACAATTCGATTAAAATGTAAAACATACAAATTGTAGGTGAAAGAGCGATTAATGCGTATAAAAGGTTGCGGCGCTGGCTTCTCAGATCCTATTCCTCCTCAAAGACAATAAAGTTACAACAGTTTGGAGACACAGTCTCAATTTTTTGCATTCTGTATCCCTATACATAAATACGGTTTGGATATGATGAATAATGAGGGTTTATGTGAAAAAGTGTAAACGCTCTGTTTCCATATCAATAATCAAAATGGATGTAATAAATCTCGTTTATTGAAAATACTGATCTGACTTGACAATGATCAGGTCGGTTTGGTATTTTTGTATTATCAGTTAGCACTCATCGCGAACGAGTGCTAATGATTCCATTTAACAATCATGCTATTATGGATAGACGATAAGGGGGGATTCGCTTGTTAACCGAACGTCAGAGACTCATTTTGAATGCGATTATTGATGACTACATTCGTTCGGCTGAGCCAGTGGGTTCCCGCAGCATATCCAAAAGGCAGGATGTCGGATTCAGCCCAGCCACAATCCGTAATGAAATGTCGGATTTGGAGGAACAGGGCTATCTGGAGCAACCCCATACTTCTGCGGGACGCATCCCGTCTCATAAAGGTTATCGTTATTATGTGGACCATTTGGTGCCACTAAATACACTGAAGCCTATGGAAATGCGGGAACTAAAAGCCTTTTACGCCGAAAAGCTGAATGTAATGGAGCAAGTGATTCAGCATGCATCAGGCATTTTGTCCCATATGACCAATTATACTTCCATCTTGCTTGGGCCGGAGGTTTTTCATACTTCGTTGCGTCATTTTCAGCTGTTGCCGCTCAACGAAACGACGGCTGTGGCGATTATCGTGACCAATACCGGTCAGGTGGAGAATAAAACGGTGGATATTCCACCTGGAATTTCAATTTCCGAGATGGAAAAGGTTGTGAATTTACTGAACAGCAAGCTGGTCGGTGTGCCGATTTATCAGCTTAAATCACGCCTTTACACCGCGCTTGGTCAGGAAATGGAGAAGCATGTGTCTCATTTTGAGGACGCTATGAAGGTGCTGGATAAAGCACTCGATAATGAATCGGATCAGCGCTTGTATTTGAGCGGTGCGACGAACATGCTGAATCAACCTGAATTTAAAGATGTAGAAAAGGTTAAACATATTCTCGATCTGCTGGAGGAAACACCAACGCTGCTTAAACTGATGACTCCTGTAGCCGGAGCCCCTGAAATTCAAGTCCGCATCGGTACAGAAAATGATCATGAAGCATTTGCCAATTGCAGCCTGATTACTGCTACATATGCAGTAGACGGAGAAGCGTTGGGTACGATAGGTATATTGGGTCCGACGCGGATGGAGTATGCGAGAGTTATTAATATTTTGGGTATCCTGTCTAAGGATTTGACCGCAATGCTAACGCAACGGTTTAAATAGAACAAGATCGCACAGGTTGCGGTCCTACATGTTCCGCGCCGGGATACGGCTTGTATCCTGCGCGGGTGCATTGTTGCGTGCTTTTGTATGGGTAGTTATGACTTGAAGGAGGTGAAACATTTTGAAGGAAGAACAAGCGTTCCAAGATGAAAAACAACAAAATGTAAGCACAGAGGAAGCTGCCGAAACGAGCCAGCAGGAAGAGCCGGTGAATGAAGCGGCATCACTGGAAGCCGAGGAAGAAAACACAGAGGTGGCAAAACTTCGTGCAGAGGCTGAGGAGCATCAGCAGCGGTTTTTGCGCGCACAGGCGGATTTTGATAATTTTCGCCGCCGTACACTGAAAGAAAAGGAAGACCTTGCTAAATATGCGTCTATGAAGCTTGTTACCGAGTTGGTGCCTGTTCTGGATAACTTCGAGCGAGCGCTGGCAACAGCATCGCAAGGAGCGGAGTCTGAGTCATTCACCAAAGGCGTGGAAATGATTTTCCGCCAGTTTGAGAGTGTGCTTCAGGCAGAGGGAGTGACGGCCATGAATGCAGTGGGACAACCGTTTAATCCTGATTTCCACCAGGCTATTATGCAGGTAGAGAGCGAAGAGCATGATGAAGGCATCGTCGTTGAAGAGGTACAAAAAGGATACATGCTGAAGGACAAGGTGCTTCGTCCAGCGATGGTAAAAGTTAGCATGTAACTTTTTCTATATACATTAGAATTACATCATTTTGATTCAACCATTCTGGCCTGAGGGCCTCGTATATACAGAAGGAGGAATTGTCCGATGAGCAAAGTAATCGGTATTGACTTAGGTACAACCAACTCTTGTGTGGCTGTTATGGAGGGCGGCGAAGCCGTCGTTATTCCAAATCCGGAAGGCGCGCGCACAACCCCTTCCGTTGTCGGTTTCAAAAAAGATGGGGAGCGTACTGTAGGGGAAACGGCAAAACGCCAAGCAATTACGAACCCGGATCGTACAATCATGTCCATCAAGCGCCACATGGGTACAAATCATAAAGAAAACATCGATGGTAAGGAATATTCCGCACAGGAAATTTCCGCTATGATTTTGCAAAAGCTGAAAGCTGACGCTGAAGCTTATCTGGGCCAAACGGTTTCTCAAGCGGTTATCACTGTTCCAGCTTACTTCAATGATGGTCAACGTCAAGCAACTAAGGACGCAGGTAAAATTGCCGGTCTGGAAGTTCTGCGGATTGTCAATGAGCCAACAGCAGCTGCATTGGCATATGGTATGGAAAAATCCGAAGACCAAACGATCCTCGTATATGACTTGGGCGGCGGTACATTCGACGTATCCATTTTGGAACTGGGCGATGGTTTCTTCGAAGTTAAAGCAACAAGCGGCGATAACAAGCTGGGTGGCGATGACTTTGACCAAGTGATTATTGATTACCTCGTAAATGAGTTCAAGAAAGATCAAGGTATTGACCTGAGCAAAGATAAAGCAGCTGTACAACGTCTGAAAGACGCAGCAGAAAAAGCGAAAAAAGAACTGTCCGGCGTGCTGACAACGACAATTTCCTTGCCGTTTATCACAGTAGCTGATGGCGTTCCACAGCATTTGGAGTTGAACCTGACTCGTGCGAAGTTTGAAGAATTGTCTGCAGGTCTGGTTGAACGTACTTTGGGACCTACTCGTCAAGCGATGAAAGATGCAGGCATGAGTGCTAGCGACATCGATAAAATCGTTTTGGTCGGCGGCTCTACACGTATTCCAGCTGTACAAGAAGCAATCAAAAAGCTGACAGGTAAAGAGCCTCATAAAGGCGTAAACCCTGATGAAGTAGTAGCTTTGGGCGCAGCAGTTCAAGCAGGTGTATTGACAGGTGATGTTAAGGACGTCGTTCTCCTTGACGTAACTCCACTGTCCCTCGGTATTGAAACCGCAGGTGGCGTATTCACCAAAATGATTGATCGTAACACGACAATCCCTACGAGCAAATCGCAGGTATTCTCGACGTATGCCGACAATCAGCCTAGCGTAGAAATTCACGTGCTGCAAGGTGAACGCGAAATGGCAGCAGGCAACAAAACACTGGGCCGTTTCCAATTGGGAGATATCCCTCCAGCACCACGTGGTGTACCGCAAATCGAAGTTACTTTCGACCTCGATGCGAACGGTATTGTGAACGTATCTGCTACAGATAAAGGCACAGGTAAAAGCCAAAAAATTACGATCACATCTTCTAGCGGCTTGAGTGACGAAGAAGTAGAACGTATGATGAAGGATGCCGAGTTGCATGCGGAAGAAGATAAGAAACGCAAAGAGTTGGTAGAAGCGAAAAACGCTGCGGACCAACTGATCTACTCCGTAGACAAAACGATTAAAGATCTGGGCGAAAAAGCGGATGCAGGTGAAGTCGAAAAAGCAAATGCAGCTAAAGAAAATCTGCAAAAAACGCTGGAATCCGACAACCTGGAAGACATCAAAAAAGCTACTGAAGAACTGACTGAAATCGTTCAGCAATTGTCTGTGAAATTGTATGAGCAAGCTGCTCAAGCAGCACAAGCTCAAGACGGAGCAGCAGACAGCAAAGGCCGTGACAATGTTGTTGATGCGGACTATGAAGTTGTTGACGAAGACCAGAAGAAAGACTAAGCAACGGATCGGGTAGTGTAACTTTACGGTATACCGGTACGTTATGATATACTGAACAGTAATTGCAGCGTAGCTGCCTTGATAAATAACAATTAGCCTAAGGGTAACCGTTATTTCCAAGATAAATAAGCATATTACGGGTTGTACTGCCTTGAAATGATGGGAAGGTCAGAGCCGGGTCATCCCGCGCCTTTGGCTTTCCTTTTATATGTAGTGCAGACACGTTGTAGGCATGGGGGTGGAACATTGGCTGATAAGCGTGATTATTATGAGGTGCTAGGTGTCGCAAAAGGCGCTTCGGATGAAGAAGTCAAAAAGGCTTACCGCAAGCTTGCGCGTCAGTATCATCCGGACGTGAACAAGGCTGCGGACGCAGAAGCTAAATTTAAAGAAGTAAAAGAAGCTTACGATGTTCTCAGCGATGGTCAGAAGCGGGCAAGATACGACCAATACGGTCATGTAGACCCAAATCAGGGCATGGGAGGCGGCTTTGGTGGTGCCGACTTCGGTGGCGGGTTTGGTGATATTTTTGATATGTTCTTTGGTGGCGGCAACGGTCGGCGTGATCCGAATGCACCGCAACGAGGGAACGATCTTCAATATACGATGACGATTGAATTCAAAGAAGCGGTGTTTGGTAAAGAAACCGACATTCAAATTGAACGTACGGAAACATGCGATACGTGTCATGGTACAGGAGCCAAGGCGGGCACTCAACCACAGACCTGTTCCGTCTGCCATGGCAGTGGACAAGAAGAAGTGGTACAGAATACACCGTTTGGCCGCATGGTTAATCGACGCGCTTGCTCCAATTGCGGCGGTTCCGGAAAAATTATCAAGGAAAAATGTACGACTTGTAGCGGATCAGGCCGTGTCCGCAAGAAACGTAAAATTCATATTCGCATTCCGGCGGGTGTGGATGACGGCGCACAAATGCGTATCAACGGGGAAGGCGAAGGCGGTGTCAACGGAGGACCGGCTGGTGACTTGTACGTCGTATTCCGTGTGAAGTCGCACGACTTCTTTGAGCGTGAGGGAGACGATATCTACTGTGAAATTCCGCTGACGTTTTCACAGGCAGCATTGGGAGATGAGGTGGAGATCCCTACGTTGACCGAGAAAGTGAAGCTGAAAGTTCCAGCAGGCACACAAACAGGCACTTATTTCCGTCTTAAAGGAAAGGGTGTGCCAAAACTGCGCGGCGTAGGTCAAGGTGACCAGCATATTAAGGTAGTTGTGGTAACGCCTAGCAAGCTGAGTGAGGAACAGAAGGATTTGCTGCGTCAGTTCTCTTCGCTTAGTGGAGAGCAGACACATGAGAATGAGCAGTCCTTTTTTGATCGTGTGAAGCGGGCTTTCCGAGGCGACTAAGCCAAAGTCTAAATCGCGGAGCTTCAATCATGAATCCGAGGGGACTATTCCGCAATTGCGGGATAGTCCCTTTTTTTATATTCACGTAAACACATACATAGCCATTTTTGTATAACCAAAGTTAACTATTGAGCTTCTATCAACTAGAAAGGGGTGAGTTCCATCGAAAAAATACGGACAAGTCTGCGTCGGGGTAAGCCGCTTTTAAAGCTCAGAGGTCTAGTAACGCTGCTCGTATGTCTGGTTATGGCACTTGTGCTCCTGCCAGTAACACTGTTATTTGCGGAGAGAGTTGAGCTTGAAACGGAGAAGGGGCTTGAGGAAAAGGCAATGTCCATTGCGCGTACACTCGCCCATACACCGCTTATTATCGAGCAATTGCAACAGACGGGTTCTTCTCCTTCCATGCAGGAGTATGTGAAGAAGGTCTCAACAGCGAATCATATCCAATTTGTCGTGGTTATGGATATGAAGGGAATTCGTAAAACGCACCCCGATGCTAGGAGGATTGGCAAAGCCTTTGTCGGAGGAGACGAGTATACTGCACTTCATGGTCAGGAGAGCGTGTCCGTTGCAAAGGGGACATTAGGCATGTCCATGCGAGCCTTTTCCCCCGTGTTCAGTGTGACGGGAAAGCAGGTAGGGGCAATTGTTGTTGGTATATCCATGCAAGATATACAGCGGGCCCAGGAAGGCAACACCCGTCTTATTGCTATCGCCATTGGTATCGGAATGTTGATTGGCACAGGAGGAGCGGTTGTGCTGGCTCGTAAAATCAAAAATATGCTGGTCGGTCTGGAACCGCCGGAAATCGCACGTTTGCTGGAGGAACGCAGCGCGATGTTGCAGTCCATCAAGGAAGGAGTCATTGCAGTGGATGAATGCGGTCGTATCATGTTGATGAATGCAGAAGCGATCCGTTTACTGAGGCAAGCGGGAATTGAAGACTTCTCATTCTCTGGACAGGAAATTACTGTTTATTTATCTGCTTTCCGATTACAAGAGGTCTTGGAAGTAAGCACTCCACTGATGGATGAGGAGATGGAGCTGGGTGGGATCACCTTGCTGACCACCAGTGTTCCGATACGGGTCAAAGGAAAAATTGTCGGAGCCATTGTAACCTTTCGGGATAAGACGGAGATGAACCAGCTTGCGGAACGTTTGACCGGAGTTTCTTTGTACACGGAAGCACTACGCGCACAGGCTCATGAATTTATGAACAAGCTGCATGTCATTATGGGGATGGTGCACTTGCGAATGTATGATAAACTGGAACACTATATTATGGACGCCGTCGAACATCATCAAGTAGAGATTGGTTCCATTACTCGGCAGCTTAAGGACCCAGTGATGGCGGGGTTTGTGTTAGGAAAATTAAGCCGGGCCAGAGAGGCAGGGGTAAGTTTTGAACTGACTCCGGGTAGTCACTTGCCTGAATCCAGTCAAACTCAAACGACTCACGAGCTGATTACTATTCTTGGCAATCTGTTTGATAATGCGGTGGAGGCGATGGAATCTCTGGAGCACAAGCGGATTACCCTTTCACTTTATTATGAGGAAAATCAGAAGCATGGCTGTCTGACCTGTATCATGTGCGACAATGGTCCGGGTATACCGGAGGACGTTGTGAAGGCTATTTTTGAAAAAGGTTTTTCGACCAAGGGAGAGTCACGAGGGATGGGACTTTATCTAGTGGCGCAAAGCGTGAAGAGGCTACAAGGTAGTGTAAAGTTGATCCCAGTCGAGCAGGGGTGCTGTTTTCAGATTAAGATTCCATACATTATAGCGGGGAATGATGAACATGATTAATGTCCTGATTGTAGAAGATGATCCGATGGTTGCAGAATTTAACCGCAAATATATGGAGCAGGTAGAGGGATTCCAATGTGGCGGTTGGGCTTCTTCGGTGGAAGAGGCTAAGAAATATTTAGCTGAACAAGCTATTGATCTGATATTGCTGGATGTGTATATGCAAGAAAGTAATGGCCTCGATTTACTGTCATTCATACGGGAGTCTGGAGTGAATGTGGATGTTATTGTCATCTCAGCTGCAAGTGACATGAGTAGTGTCAAAAAGGCGATGAATTTTGGCGCTGTGGATTATTTGATCAAGCCTTTCCACTTTAACCGTTTTCTAGAGGCACTTACCGGGTATCGAGAGCACATTAGTATTGTGCGTGAGCGCAGTCTACTATCGCAGGAGGAGCTGGATCGACTGATTTATCATAAAAGCTTGACTAAAGACTTGGCACGGTTGCCCAAGGGGATAACGAAATCCACGCTGGCTATGATATGGAATTGTATCCAGCAGCATCATAAGGTTCTATTTTCCACGGAGGATATTGCGGAGAGTGCAGGGATCTCCAGGGTGTCTATGCGCAAGTATTTGGCTTTTATGACAGAGATTGAAGTGCTTTCTATGGAAACTATATATGGTACCATTGGACGCCCTGTTTACCAATATCAAGTTTTACCGCAGGCAGAAGGAATCATGAATAGTTATATTTAGCCCTATTTCTGATTACTTTAGTTACAAAAGTTAGTTCTTAGTTTTAAAACCAAATAAAGCGTTTTCCAAGGTGTAGAATGGGAATATGATCATCATTCTTCACTTTATGGAGGGAGATTTATGGAAAATGCTACGAACCAGCCTGTCATTCAAAAGGGGCAAAGATGGAGTAAAAATACTGTAGATGGGTTTAGGATGCTGGGGAGGATAAAGGTGGGAGTGATTCCTCTTCCGCTATATGCCGTGATCGCGCTAATTGTTTATGCGGCTGCAATTACAGAAAGACTTCCGAACGATCTATTAGGCGGGTTTGCCGTCATCATGATTTTAGGTATATTGCTCAGTGATCTGGGAGCCAAACTTCCGCTGCTTAAACATATAGGCGGGCCAGCCATTTTATCCCTTATGGTTCCATCGTTAATGGTATTTTGGAATATGTTCAGTCCATCTGCGATGGGGGCTGTGCACACGCTTATGAAAACCTCGAATTTTCTTTATTTTTACATCGCATGTCTAGTAACCGGCAGTATTCTTGGTATGGATCGCAAAATGCTAATGAATGGAATTGTCAAAATTTTTGCCCCCATTATCATAGGATCTATTGCTGCTGTTGCCGTCGGTATGGTGGTGGGTATGGCTTTTGGCTATAGTGCTTATCATACATTTTTTTTCATCATCATTCCGATTATTTCCGGCGGGATTGGAGAAGGCATTTTACCCTTGTCCATTTCGTATGGGATGGTACTGGGCAAGGATTCTGCAGTATTCGTATCCCAGTTTATCCCGGCTGCAATTATCGGTAACATTGTTGCAATTATAGGTGCAGGCGTCTTGAAGAGATTAGCGGAGAAAAAACCAAAAACTTCTGGTAACGGAAGGTTGTTAAAACTCGAAAAAGACAAAGGTGAGTTATCTCCGGTAAACTTGGGACAATCCGTTTCTTTTCCATTAATGGGTGGTGGTCTGCTGTTGGCCTGTACTTTCTTTATTGTGGGTAAGCTGCTGGAGCCGTATCTCCATATTCCAGGACCGATTCTCATGATTCTGGCGGCGGCATTAATTAAGTGTGTTCAGATCATGCCGAACACATTGGAACAGGGAGCTTTTCATTTGTACAAATGTATAACCGCTAGTCTGACGTGGCCCTTGATGGTGGGGTTAGGTATTTTGTATGTGCCATTAGATAGTGTAGTTGGGATTCTAACGGTTCCTTATGCGATTACCTGTGCATCTGTAGTGGTTGCATTGATTGTTACTGGATACTTCACAGGAAAATGGATTCACATGTATCCCGTAGAAGCTGCTTTGGTGACCAGTTGTCGCGGCGGATTAGGGGGCACAGGCGATGTAGCCATTTTGTCTGCATCCAATCGGATGGAACTGATGCCTTTTGCCCAAATTGCAACACGGATTGGCGGTGCGGGCACGGTCATTTTAGCCACCTTGTTACTCCAATTATGGAGCTGATGAGTTTTATACACAGGACTGAGTTTCATATCCAAATAGAGGCATGAAAGGACGGAGAAAAATATGAGCAGTTTAATAGATGAGATTAGAGAATTACATGCAGGTGGCAAAATGGAGACCTTACCCAAGAAGCCAATTGAAACGATGGAGGGGTTATCCAAAGTTTATACGCCGGGTGTAGCTGAAATTTGCATGGAAATCGCCAATGACCCAGCCAAAGCATATCAATTAACGATCAAAAAAAATACAGTAGCGGTCGTATCAGATGGAACCGCGGTACTTGGATTGGGAGATATCGGGCCAGAGGCTGCTATGCCTGTGATGGAGGGTAAAGCAGTACTGTTCAAACAATTTGCAGGTGTCGATGCATTCCCCATCTGTCTCAATACGAAGGACCCTAATGAGATTGTTCAAATTGTCAAAATGATCGCTCCTGCCTTTGGCGGCATTAACTTGGAAGATATATCTTCGCCACGCTGTTTTGAGATTGAAAGACGGTTGAAGCAGGAACTCGACATCCCAGTATTTCATGATGATCAGCATGGTACGGCAGTTGTTGTATTAGCAGGTTTGGTCAATGCACTAAAGGTATGCGGCAAAAAAATGGAAGATGTCAAAGTAGTATTTGCCGGGATCGGTGCGGCAGGTATGGCCTGCTCCCGTATGCTGCTCAAGGCAGGGGTACGCAATCTGATTGGCGTGGATCGGCAAGGAGCCATTCACCGTGGTGTAGAATACAGTAACCCGCATTGGACAGAGTATGCGAACATGACTAACCCGCATAATTTAAGTGGAAGCTTATCCGAGGTGATTGTGGGAGCTGATGTGTTCATCGGTGTGTCGGGTCCAGATATACTGACTGTGGAAGACATACAGAGCATGGCAACTGATCCTATAGTGTTCGCTATGGCGAATCCGAAGCCAGAAATTGATCCGGCTGTAGCCTTACCTTATGTGCGTGTGCTTGCTACCGGCCGCTCCGATTTTCCTAACCAGATTAATAACGTATTGTGCTTCCCGGGAATTTTTCGGGGCGCTCTGGATTGCCATGCCAAGACGATTAACGAGGAGATGAAATTGGCAGCCGGTCTTGCCATTGCTGATGCCATTTGCCCTGAGGAGCTAAGTGAAACTTATATCATACCGAATGTTTTTAATGCGAAGGTGGTTCAGAAGGTACGGGATTCTGTTATTCGTGCAGCCTGGGAGACAGGAGTAGCCATGTCAGGAGAAGCTCCGGCAGCTACTTTACATCCGTAAAAGTTATGTTCTTCACAAACTTTAGTTCACGGTCTTGGCCTGCTGTTCTTGATAATGTCTGTATCCGTTTAGCTTTCGTGGAGAATATAAAGTCTTGCCAATGAGCAGGATATAACAAAGCGTAACGGTCTATGTTCTCAACCAAGGTTACGCTCAATACTACACAGGGAGATTTTGGGATGGGCGAAAAAAATATTTTGGCGTATTTCAAAAGTCCTGAGGAAGCACAGGGAGCCGCGAGAAAATTGGAGGCTCTCCGGGTAACGGATATGTCGATAGATCGTTTTAGCCGGTATCCGCGGCAGTCTACGGGCAACGCCGGACTGCCTGTGTTCTCGGGACAGATTAGCAGCTTGTCCTCACTCACACAGGGCGTAGATTTTACAGATGCGTCTCCTGCAATACTGGTTGCGGCTGATCCTGCTGCCAGTGGCATGAGTGATGGAGGACAAGGTGGACCGACCGGCCGCGATATTTTGTTGACTGCGGTGGTGGATGAATCCATTCATCATCAGGCGATGTCTATTGTGGAACAAGCGGGTGGAATGCTGTGACAAGTTTGGAAGGAGCAGTGACCGATGTCTAAAAACAAACGGTTCGATAAAGTGCTGACCAAAACCGAGAAAATCAAACGCATGCAATCTGCCAAAAACGAAGATGTTGAGTTCTCGGCAGAGCAGGCAGATGCTGAGGATCTGGAAGCGATCCGGCGTAGTGAAGTAGCTGACCGCCGTCAGCAACGTATCATAAACGACAACGAGTAGAATACAATAAGGCGGGTATCCCATCTAAAAAGGTGATTTGCGGGATAGCCCGTCTTATTTGTGTTTTCCCCTTGTTCTATTCATTATCCGCTATATGCTGTTACGCTAAAACTAGAGGACTGAGGACAAAGGTAGTAGTCGCAGGTGTTTGATTTTCAAAAATGAGTCCATCTACTTTTTTGAACTCCTATGCGAGTATATAGTACAATGTAATGTATGCATGTGAAATGAGGAGGAAATGTAAACCATGTTGTGGAATGAAATTACAATACATACAAGCGAGGAAGCTGTCGAAATGATTTCGAATTTTCTGCACGAAGCAGGTGCAGGAGGGGTTTCCATTGAAGAATCCGGTTCGCTCAACAAGCCGCGGGATACGTCTTATGGACAGTGGTACGATCGCCCTTTGAACGATATTCCTGAAGGACAAGCGATCATCAAGGGCTATTTTGCTGAAGAAATAGACATGGACAGCGTGCGTGCACAAATTGAGCCGCGGGTTGAACAATTGAGAACATTTGATATTGACCCTGGAGAGGTTCGGTATGAGCTGAAAACGGTCAACGAGGATGACTGGGCTAATGCCTGGAAACAATATTTCAAGCCTTTGCGTGTATCGGATCATTTGACAATCAAACCGACTTGGGAAGAGTATGAGCCTGCGAGTGAAGATGAAAAAATCATTGAGCTCGATCCGGGTATGGCCTTCGGCACTGGCACACATCCGACGACATCCCTTTGCCTGAGAACGCTGGAATCCGTGATTCAGGGTGGAGAAGAAGTCATTGATGTTGGTACAGGCTCCGGTATCTTAGCCATTGGAGCGATAAAGCTGGGAGCAAAGCATGTACTTGCCTTGGATCTCGACCCGGTGGCGGTTTCGAGTGCGCGTGAAAATACGCGTTTGAACGGACTGGAGAAACACATCACCATTAAAGAAAGCGATTTGCTCTCTGTACTCAATGCAAGCGATCCAACGCTGGGGATCCAGCTGCCAGTCAAGCTGGTCGTAGCTAATATTTTAGCTGAGATCATTTTGCTGTTCATTGATGATGTATATAAAGCCTTGGAGCCAGGTGGCATTTATATTGCTTCAGGGATTTGGAAGAACAAAGAAGAGGTTGTCGAATCTGCGTTGAAAGCAGCTGGCTTTGAGATTGCCGAAATCAACCGGGATGAAGATTGGCTGGCGTTTGTAGCGAGAAAGAGGTAAGCATGGATTTTTTACAAAGTATTTTTCGGGTAAATTTAAATGTCCTTCCATTTTACTTGCTGGCTGTGATCATATCGTTTACGGTGCATGAGTTTGCGCATGCGTATTATGCCAATAAATTTGGTGATCCTACGGCCAAGCTGCTTGGGCGTGTGACTTTAAATCCGGCAGTTCATATTGATCTGCTGGGTACGCTGCTGCTGTTGATCGGAGGCTTTGGCTGGGCCAAGCCAGTTCCGGTTAATCGTGACAATTTTAGCCGTCCGCGCCTCATGGGCATTATCGTATCAGCTGCTGGTCCGCTGAGTAATCTGCTGCTTGCATTTGTGACGACGCTGATCTATGCTGTGCTCCTGCATTTTCAAGTATTGCCGGGAATGGAGAACCAGCGGGTGGCACAGGCAATCTATTTGTTTATCAATGCGCTGATCAATTTAAATCTGTTTTTGTTTATCTTTAATCTGATCCCACTGCCTCCACTCGATGGTTACCGGATTGTGGAGGATGTGGCTCCGACTCCTGTGCGCCGCAAGCTTCAGCACTTTGAGCAATGGTCGATCTTTATTTTTCTGCTTATACTGGTAATTCCGCAGGTACGAGCTGTAACGATTGAACCTCTATATACGCTGTCTCAGATGATTTATATACAGTTTTTGCAGTTCTCTTTTTACATTACCGGACTGTTCGGAGCCTAAGGGCTCCTTTTTTTACGAGAATCGGTATAACGTGAATGGAAGAGGGAACAGACTGGTCATAGAGGAGCAAAAGATGATATGATGGTGCTTGGTGATTTATTCGGAATTTGTACGGAGTGTTAATGGATAATAGTTATTTTTAGAATAGGTGTGAGAGAATGCAGCGTTATTTTATTCCGGCAGAGCAATTTCTAGAAGATCACGTAATTGTTACGGGTGAGGACGCACGGCATATTGCCAAAGTCATGCGCGGCCGTAGTGGCGACAAAATTATAGTCAGTGACGGGGTATCCAGGGAAGCGCTGGCTGCATTGGATACGATTGAGCAGGATCATGTGAAAGCGACGATTATTGAACCGCTGGAGATGACCTCTGAACCGTATGTTCAGATCACCATCGCGCAGAGTCTTCCTAAAGGAGACAAGATGGAGACAGTGATGCAAAAATGTACGGAAATCGGAGCCACCGGTTTCGTACCGTTTTTATCGGAGCGTACGGTCGTACAGTATGATGCCAAAAAGGAAGGCAAGCGACTGGAGCGTTGGCGCAAAATTGTGAAAGAAGCGGCTGAGCAAAGCCATCGCAATCGGATTCCGGAAATTAGCGCACCCCTGACGTGGAAAGAACTTCTGGCTTCTTTTGCTGGGTATGATTTGATATGTTATTGTTATGAAAAAGAGCAGGGTCGGCAGCTACGGGATGTAATCCAGACTTTCGCAGGACACTGGGCGTCCACAGACAAGCCGCGTGTGCTCGTAGTTGTGGGCCCGGAAGGCGGCTTTACTGAAGCGGAAAGCCTAGAGGCCGAGCAGGCCGGGGCACAGTCTACAGGACTGGGAAGACGTATTTTGCGTGCGGAGACCGCAGGTATGGTTGCATTGGCATGCATTTTATATGAGACAGGAGAAATGGGAGGGGTTTAATATGCCATCAGTGGCATTTTACACATTAGGTTGTAAGGTAAACTTTTATGATACAGAAGCGATCTGGCAGCTGTTCAAAAAAGAAGGTTATGAGCAGGTGGATTTTGACGAGCAGACCGCTGATGTCTATTTAATTAATACATGTACGGTTACGAACACCGGTGATAAAAAAAGCCGTCAGATCATTCGTCGCGCGATTCGCCGAAATCCAGATGCCATTGTGGCAGTGACGGGCTGTTACGCTCAAACTTCTCCAGCTGAAATTATGGATATTCCAGGTGTTGATCTTGTTATTGGTACGCAGGACCGAGATAAGATTATTCCGTTTGTAAAGGAGATCCAAGAGTCGCGTCAACCCGTAAACGCGGTGCGTAATATAATGAAGACCCGTGTGTTTGAGGAAATGGATGTACCTGATTTTGCTCATCATACCCGCGCGTTTCTAAAAATTCAGGATGGCTGCAATAACTTCTGCACCTTCTGTATTATCCCGTGGTCGCGGGGCTTATCCCGCAGCCGTGATGCGGCGAGCATTATCACACAGGCGCGTCAACTGGTGCACGCAGGCTACAAGGAAATCGTACTCACGGGTATCCATACGGGTGGTTATGGCGACGATATGGATAATTATGACCTATCCGATCTGCTGTGGGACCTGGAGAAAGTGGAAGGGCTGGAACGTATTCGTATCAGCTCGATTGAAGCCAGCCAGATTGATGAAAAAATGCTGGACGTGCTGAAACGCTCCAATAAGCTGGTTCGCCATTTCCACATACCGCTTCAAGCAGGGGACGATACCGTGCTGAAACGGATGCGCCGCAAGTACACGACAGAAGAGTTTTATAACAAAATGCTTATGATTCGAAAAGCAATGCCAGATGTAGCGATTACAACAGATATAATTGTCGGCTTCCCTGGAGAAACGGACGAAATGTTCCGCAATGGCTATGAGCTGATGAAAAAAATCGGTTTCTCGGAAATGCACGTGTTCCCGTATTCCAAGCGTACTGGAACGCCTGCGGCGCGTATGGAGGATCAGGTTGACGAGGACGTGAAAAATGCGCGGGTGCGTGAGCTGATTGAACTGTCTGAGCAAATGCAGCTGGCATATGCTGAGAAGTTTGTTGGTCAGGTGCTGGAAGTTATTCCTGAAGTAGCCCCTAAAGGGACAGAAGATAGCGGCATACTCTACGGTTATAGTGACAACTACATTCAACTGGTGTTTGAAGGTAATAAGGATCTGGTTGGTAAGGTGTGCCGCGTGAAGTTGACGAAGGCAGGCGTTAATGAAAGTGAAGGCCAATTGGTCCGCGTATTGGAGAATGGGCTGCAAACAGCTTTGTAAAACAAAAAGAGCCTGAACAGGCAATAGCGATGGCCAACAAGGATTTCGCCTTTCCTTACAGAGAGGACGGAATCCTTGTTGCGCAAGGAAAGGAGATTACAGGATGGCAGCAAAAAAGGAAATTTCCGCAGGTGGCGTAGTGTTCCGCAAACAGGAGGAGCAACTTGAAATTCAGCTGATTACTGACCGATATGGCAAGATATCTTTGGCTAAAGGCAAAATGGAACCAGGTGAAACAATCGAACAAACAGCTCTACGTGAAATTCGTGAGGAAACAGGGCTGAACGGGCGAATTATTCAGCATGTGGATATGATTGCTTATACGTATCAGCACCCTGAATATGGGGAAGTGGACAAGGAAGTTCATTATTATCTCGTAGAGGCACTGGATGGGAATTTACAGGCACAGATTGAAGAAATCAAAGGCGTCGCATGGCATACGCCCGAAGAAGCTTGGCGTCTTCAGCGCCAGGGTGGATATGACAACAATGATGTCATTCTAAGCAAGGCGCTGTCCATGTTAGGAATTAACGTTTAGTCCTATTGGGGGACATACGCTCCTCTATACGTGTCCATATAGGTAAATAACAGAGAGGCAAGGCAAGCAGAGAACTGATGACGTTAAACAGGGTTTGGGCATGCGCTACCTTGGCCCCAGGTTCAGTAGATATCCAGGCAGCGGCCATATCCAGCCCGGGGATTAACGGCATAAAGAGCAATGCCCCGCCTACGTTCAGTAATACGTGGGACCAGGCCACAAATTTGCCTGATACGCTGCCGCCAACAGCGGCAATCAGGGCAGTCACGCAGGTGCCTACATTGGAGCCGATGACGATGGCGATTCCTACATCAACTGGCAAGGCACCCGCAGCAGCAAGGCTGATTGCCATACCGATGACGGCTGCGCTGCTGTGAACCAGTGCGGTCAGGCAGGCTCCAGCAGCGAAGGCCCACCACATGTTGGCTGCAGCATGATCAAGAAACCAGCGGAATAGTCCGGCCTGTTCAATCCAGGGGCCGACGGCTTGCATCACACGGATACCTGCCAGAATCAGCGAAAATCCGGCAAAGACGAGGCTGATAAATTGTACAGCCTGTGGGCGGCTGAGCCCATTAGAGCTGGGTGAAGCTCCGGCAGCTGCATACTGGCGGCCAGCGACCGTTTCTCCCCACAGAACGGCAGTGCCCCAGCAGAGCAGTGACCCGCATAGCAATGGAACAGCCAGCTTGCCAAGCTGAAGCCCCATCAGCTCGGTCGTCAGGCAGGTGCCAATATTGGTGCCGAGAATGATGCCGAGCGTGCGGCCGTAGGTCAACAGCCCGGCGTTGACCAGTCCGATCGTCAACACCGTTACGGCGGTGCTGCTTTGCAGTAGGGCGGTAATGCCTGAGCTGAACAGCATTCCCCGCCAAGGGGAAACCGTAGCCCGGTTCAGCCAGCGGGTAAGGAAGGGGCCAGCCAAATGCCGGAGGGCAGCTTCCATCAGCTTCATTCCGCCTAAAAAAATAAGCAGCCCACCGCACAGTGGGAGTATAACATGTATGAACACGGCCATAGCCCCCTTTTCTAGGTGAAAATACTTATGTAACAGCCTATGATCTGTCAAGGACAGCCATGACAAGCATGGTTGAGCAGTTTTTCACGGAACAATAATTTTGAAGTATCTTCACAAGCTTTAAAAGCGTGACGTCGATATACAGGCGGGCAGTAGCGAAGCGGTTCATTTGAATCTAGAGAAGCGCCAGTGATCGTAAGAACAAATGAACCGCGGAGCTGCGTCCCATCGAACACCACACTTTTAAGGACTTTAAGTAATCCAAGAATAGGAGTGAAGGATTTTGCCTTCAGTAATATTAGAACGTAGCCGAAAAAAAAGGCTGGAGCAAGCACACCCTTGGGTGTTTAAAAATGAAATAGCCAAGATTGAGGGGGAGCCAGAAGCTGGTGATTTGGTCAACATCCTTAACCATCAAGGACGTTATTTGGCGACAGGTTACTATAATCCTGCTTCGCAAATTACAGTGCGTGTGATGTCCTATGAGCCGCTGGAAGTGATGGACCAAAGCTTCTTTGCCCAACGTTTCCGTAATTGTTTGGAGCATCGCGAACGCTTTGTGACTGGGGGGAACGCTTATCGCTTGGTGTATGGCGAGGCTGATTTTTTGCCTGGGCTGATTGTAGACCGTTTTGGCGATGTGTTGGTCGTTCAGCTGTTAACGCTTGGCATGGATCGGCGCAGGGAAGAAATCAGAGATGCACTTGTTGAAGTCATGGGGCCAGTTGGTATATATGAGCGTAGTGATGTATCCATCCGCGAGCTGGAAGGGTTGGAACAGACGAAGGGGCCTTTGTACGGCGATTGCCCGCGCCATGTGGTGGTGACGGAAAATGGCTTACAAATCAAGGTCGATATCGAAGAGGGCCAAAAGACTGGCTATTTCTTTGACCAGCGTGAAAATCGTGCAGCCATCGCGCCGTTGATGACAGGTTGGGGAGCGCGTAGCGGAATTACGTTACAAGAAGTAGCTGCAACCCCAGGTGATGACGCCACAACGGTCATGAAGCCTGTGAATAAAAGTGGTAAGGTGGTTGAATTCCCATTCTGGGACGGTGCAACTGTATTGGAATGTTTTTCACATACAGGTAGCTTTACGCTCAATGCGTGTAAACATGGTGCGAAAAAAGTAACTTGTCTGGATATTTCTGAACATGCGATTGAAAGTGCTCGGGATAATGTGAAGCTGAACGGTTTTGAGGATCGCGTCGAGTTTGTCGTCGACGATGCTTTTCAATATTTACGTAATCAGGTGAAAGGTGTAGAGGAACGCACCGCGCGAGCGGGGGGCAAAGGAGATACATCCAAGCCGCTGACTGCGGGTGGCGGACGCACCTTTGACGTAGTTATTCTGGATCCGCCAGCTTTTGCCAAAACGAAGAGTGCTGTCAAAGGAGCTACACGTGGATATAAAGATATCAACCTTCATGGGATGAAGCTTGTCAATGAGGGCGGTTATTTGGTAACGGCGAGTTGTTCGTTCCATATGCGGCCAGAGCTGTTTTTGGACACGATTAAGGAAGCGGCGACAGATGCCGGTAAAACCCTCCGACTGGTAGATTGGAGAGCGGCAGGGAAGGACCATCCTCAAATTTTAGGTGTGGAGGAAGGTCATTATTTGAAATTTGCCATCTTTGAAGTGCGCAGCCGGACACGGCTGTAGACTTCATACCCTTGTTAAAGGTAATCTATTTTTAGGCGATAAAGATAACTAGGTGAAACAAACTCATTTTTAGTATAAATCAGTCCTGTAGAGAAGGCTTGCACCAAGCCATCCTGCGGGACTGTTTGTTTTTGAGAAGGGCTCAATTGCTACAACATGGCAAACGTACGTTCTTTTCTCCTTTGCCTGATATGCTATACTGTTTAATAGAATGTTTTTGGTTGGAAAGGAGGCCGCATCATGTCGGTCCGCTTATTGATTGGCCGCTCTGGTAGTGGTAAAAGCACGTTAATCCGCAATGAAATGACGTCTATGTTACGCGAGGAGCCGCTAGGTAAACCTATGCTGTTACTTGTGCCCGAGCAATCGTCATTTGCTTCAGAGCATGCGTTGCTTACAGAAGCCGGAAACGGTATTCAGGGGTCGGTGCGCGCCCAGGTGATGGGATTCCATCGTCTTGCCTATTTAGTCATGCAGGAAACAGGGGGTTCAGCCCTGGTGCCTGTAACAGAAGAAGGCAAGAAGATGCTTTTATATAAAATTATTCGTCGTCGCAAGGATGAACTGAGTTTGTTTAAGGATTCGGGAGACCAACTCGGTTTTGTGGATCGGTTGAATACGTTGTTTACAGAGTTAAAGCAGTACGGAAATGATGCTCGGTCTGTACCGGAACAACTGGAGAGAATGCATGCTGCGGGGGAGTCCGCCCCGATATTAAGAGGCAAGCTGAAGGATATCAGCCTAATCTATGAGGATTTTGAACGGGAGCTGACGCTTAAATATATCGATGGTGAAGATACGCTTCGCATGCTAACAGAACAGATTGCACAGTCTTCACTTATACGCGGAGCTGACATTTGGATGGATGGCTACCGAAGGTTTACACCGCATGAATATAAGGTGGTGCAGCAACTTATGCTGCACGCCTCCTCGCTGACGGTGGCGTTGACCTGTAACCGCAGCTACGAAAGTGGCCAGCTTCCGCATGAGCTGGATTTGTTTCATCCTTCGGCGGCTACCTACGTCAAGCTTAAAGGAATGGCAGACGAGCTGATGATTGAAACGCAGACACAGTTATTACGTCCTGATCCGATGCCGAGATTTAAGGAGCGTCCAGCGTTGGCGTATTTGGAGGCTAATTTCGAACATCGTACAGGGCTGCGGAATCAGGAACAGCGGATGCGGCTACAGCAGCTACGAGAGCAATGGGCAGATACACAACCGGAGGGTATAAAGCTGTATGCTGCAGCAAATCGCCGTGCCGAGCTGGAAGGAGCCGTACGCGAAATGCGCCGCTTGGCCCGTGAAGAGGGCGCGCGTTATCGGGAGATGGCCTTGTTTGTGCGTCATATTGAAGATTATGAGCCATGGGTGGAACCGATATTCAAGCAATATCAGGTCCCGGTATTTTTGGATCAGCGGAGAAGTATACTTCATCATCCCTTAGTGGAATTGATTCGGGCTTCACTGGATATCGTGCAGCGACGCTGGCGATATGAGGATGTATTTCGTGCGGTCAAAACAGACCTTCTATTGCCGCTGGACGGTCGAGTGAGCCGCGAGCAGATGGACCGTCTGGAAAACTATGTGCTGGCCTGTGGAATACAAGGCAGCCGTTGGACAGATGGCCGACCATGGCAGGCTGTACCCAGCTTGTCACTGGAGCTGGAGGAACAGGAACGGAACCGTCAACGGGATGAAACGCTGGATTTGATGGAGTTGTGCCGAGATGTGATTGTGACGCCTTTACATGCTTTTGAGAAGCGTATGGGTAAGGCACGAACGGCGCTTGAGAAGTGTGAAGCCGTGTATCTGTTGCTGGAGGATGCAGAAATTGGTCACAAGCTGGACGCCTTCATTCATCAGGCAGAGGAATCAGGAAATCCTGAGCAGGCGAAGGAGCACCGCCAGGTATGGGATGCGGTGCTTGAATTGCTGGATCAAATCGTCGAAATGATGGGTGATGAGAGACTGGATACTGCTTTGTTTGCGGGTGTGCTGGAAACGGGATTGGCTGAGTTCCGTATGGGGCTTGTTCCACCGGCTCTGGATCAGGTACTGGTCGGAAATACGGACCGTACACGTGTATCGGGTATTCAACATGCCTTTGTGCTAGGGATGAACGAAGGAGTAATGCCGGCTGTGTTCCATGAGGATGGTGTGCTGAATGAGCAGGAACGTACGGCATTGAACGAACAAGGCGTAGACCTGGCACCAGATATGACAAGACGTCTGTTGGACGAACGCTTTCTCGCTTATACGGCCCTTACCTCAGCCGGTAAAAGCCTATGGATGAGCTATGCGGTGACTGATGAAGAAGGCAAGCCATTGCTGCCGTCAGAGTTAGTGCGACATGTGCGGCAACTGCTTCCTGGTCTGGATGAACGTCCACTGGCCGGATACCCTTTGCCTGGAGACGCTTGGACGACGCAATGGGAGTATGCTTCCCATCCGTCCGAGGCTTTGCCGCAGCTCATTGCGCAATTACGGCATTGGCGGCGTGGCGGTGATATTTTATCTCCCTGGTGGGAGGTGTATAACTGGTATGCCAGCCAGCAGGGGCGTGAGAAGGACAAGCTGCGTCAGCTGTTGACCTCACTTTTTTACGAAAATCATGCCGAAATGCAGAAGGAAACGAGTCGCCGTCTATATGGCAGCAAGCTGCGCACCAGCGTATCTCGTATGGAACGTTTTGTCGCATGTCCATTTTCTCACTTTGCCTCTCACGGTCTTCGTTTGAAGGAACGTCAAATGTATCGTCTGAAGGCTCCGGATATCGGACAATTATTCCACGCAGCGCTTGGTGAGATGGCGATCAATCTGCGTGAACGCAATGTCAGCTGGGGAAGTCTCAGCACCGAGGAATGTCGCCAAGAGGCGGAAAGTACGGTTGAGCGTTTGGCACCTCGTCTGCAAGGCGAGATTTTAATGAGCTCCAAGCGGTATGGCTATATTTTGCGCAAGTTAAAAGACATCGTGAGCCGTGCTTCGCTAATTTTGGGTGAACATGCACGGAGAGGTAGCTTTGAGCCGATTGGGCTGGAGTTGGACTTTGGACCAGGTCAGCCGCTTCCTCCGTTAAGCTTCCGACTAGATAACGGCGTTGTGATGGAAATTGTCGGACGGATTGACCGTGTGGATGTGGCAGAAGGAGAAAAAGGATTACTTCTGCGTGTCATTGATTACAAGTCCAGCCAAAAGGATCTTAAGCTACATGAGGTGTATTACGGCTTGTCCCTGCAAATGCTCACGTACCTGGATGTGCTGTTGAATGCGGCGGAGGAATGGTTGGGCGAGACTGCTTATCCGGCGGGTACACTGTATTTTCACGTCCACAATCCGATGCTGCAATCACCTAATGGCCTTAGCGCAGAACAGGCTCGTCAGGAGCTTTTGAAACGCTTTAAGATGAAGGGATTGTTGCTTGCGGATCGGGATGTAGTTGGGCAAATGGATACAGCATTGGACAAGGGATATTCCTCTATTTTACCTGTTGCGGTGAAAGCAGACGGCAGTTTTTATAGCAGTGCTTCCGTTGCTTCGCCTGAACAGTGGGATAGCCTGTTAGCGTCGGTGCGCAATAACATTCGGACGATTGGTACACGGATGACAGAGGGCGATGTTGCCATTGAACCTTATCGCATCCAGCAAGAAACGGCATGTACCTTCTGTTCTTTTAAGCCTGTTTGTCAATTTGATGACAGTCTGGAAGGCAGTGATTACAACCAATGGGGGAAACCGGGTAAGGATCAGGTCTGGGATCTGCTCGGTCATACACAGGAAGGGAAAGGAGGAATGAAGCAATGATAGGCACGTCAAACGCTAAAGGCTTGCCGAAGCCGGAAGGAAGTATGTGGAGTGATGATCAGTGGCGTGCCATTTCGGAGTCTGGTAACAACATGCTGGTCGCGGCAGCGGCGGGTTCTGGTAAAACAGCAGTGCTGGTAGAGCGTATTATTCGCAAAATTGTCGATCCCCAGCTCGGCTTCAGTGTGGATCGGTTACTGGTGGCGACCTTTACGAAGGCTGCAGCCGCTGAAATGCGTCAACGGATACGCGAAGCCTTGGAACGTGTGCTGGAACAGGAACCGGAAAGTGAACATGTGCGCCGACAGCTATCGTTGTTGAATCGAGCCTCGATTACGACACTTCACTCTTTTTGTATGGAGGTCATCCGCAGGCATTATCAGGCCATTCCTCTTGATCCCGGCTTTCGGATTATGAATGAGCATGAAACAGAATTGCTGCGCCAAGAGCTATTAGAAGAACTGTTTGAGGAGAAATATGAGGCCCATGATGAAGGCAGCACATTCCGCAGACTGGTCGACTGGTTTAGTGGAGAACGCACCGATGATGCCATGTATGTGCTTGTTCAGCGGTTGTATGACTTTTCGCAAAGTCATCCTTGGCCGGAGCATTGGCTGCGGGAGACGGCAGCAGCATTTCGTGTACAGGATGTAGCTGCGTTGGGGGAGACTCCCTGGGTTCGCAGTATTTTGGCGGATGCTGCACTTTCGTTGCGCGGAGCCGCGAGTTTGCTGGAACAGGCGCATGAAACAGCTATACAGCCTGGCGGTCCTGCACTATATGCTATGACGCTGCAAGAAGATGCGGCGATGGTGAAGGAATTGCTGCAGGAGCTGGAGACACAGCCGTGGGCGTCCTTGTATGATCATTTTCAGGTAGCGTCCTTTGGTAAGCTCAAGCCAGTCAAAAAAGATCAAACCGAGCCTGCATTGCAGGAACGGGTTAAGACGCTACGCGAGGCTGCCAAGAAAATGATTATAGATATGAAGGCTTCCCTGTTCGGTAGGAGAGCAGAAGCTTATTTGGAGGAACTGCATGCAACGGCTCCTCTGATGGACGAACTGGTGGAGACCGTGATTGCTTTCGGGGAACGATTTCAACAGTACAAGCAGTCAAAAGGACTGGTGGATTTCGGGGATTTGGAGCATTATTGTCTCAAAATATTAAGACATCCCGACTCTACTCCCTACAAGCTGCTACCTTCCGATGCTGCACTTGAATACAAGGCGCAGTTCGACGAGGTGTTGCTGGATGAGTATCAAGATACGAATACCGTACAGGAAGATATCGTTAGACTGGTATCACGCGAGGAACCGGGTAACCGTTTTATGGTTGGAGACGTGAAACAGAGTATTTATCGGTTTCGACTGGCCGAGCCAGGGCTGTTTTTGAATAAGTATCAACGGTACGGTATGCAGGAGCAGGAAGATGGCTTTTTGATTGATCTGGCGCGTAATTTTCGCAGTCGGGAGGAAGTTGTCGATGCGGTTAATTTGGTGTTCCGCCAGATTATGAGTGTGGATGTAGCGGAAATTGAATACGATGAACGAGCATGGCTGGTGCACGGCGCGTCCTATCCCGAGAAGACAGAGCAGGAAGCTGCGTCTGCATACGCACCTGAGCTGCTGTTAGTTGATAAAGGCGGGCGTGGTCTTTCCGAGGTTTCGGAGCTGTCTGAATTGGGGGACGAATCGCCATTACAGGAAGGTGAGCTGGCCGAGCTTGCGGAGCTTGAAACGGCACAGTTAGAGGCTCGTGCGATCGCGCAACGGATTAAGGAGCTGACTGGAGATACTGGACAACCACTGTTGATTTACGACAGGGGACTAAAAGCGATGCGTCCAGCAGTCTACGGTGATATTGTCATTTTGCTTCGTTCAGCAAGCGTATGGGCTCCCTTAATTGTCGAGGAATTGCGGCTTGAGGGCATTCCAGCCTCTGGAGAGCAGACGACAGGCTTTTTTAAAGCAACGGAAGTTGAGGTGATGTTGTCCCTGCTTCATATTATTGATAACCCGCAGCAGGACATCCCGCTTGCATCCGTGCTTCGTTCGCCAATTGTCGGCTTGACCGAAGATGAACTGGCACAAATTCGGCTAGAGAAGCCGGATGGATTATTTTATGATGCATTGCTGGCGGCAGCAGAGACTGAACAAGTCGAGCAGAGTGTAAAAGGGACCTCTGCTGACGTATTGGAGATGGATCTTTTCACTGAGGACTCGCTATCTCCACCCCACTCTGTCCATAGGGACGACGGGAATACGTTGTCTGCCCGACTACGCTCATTTTTGCGTAATTTGGACGCATGGCGGCAGGAAGCCAGACAAGGCAGCTTAAGTGCATTGATTTGGAATGTGCTGGAGGAAACAGGATATCTGGATTGGGTGGGTGGATTGCCTGGCGGCTCACAGCGTCAAAGCAACCTACGGGCCTTATATGACCGAGCGAGACAGTATGAGACTTCTACGTCCAACCGTGGCTTGTTCCGATTCCTGACCTTTATTTCCCGTCTGCGGGAGCGGGGCGGTGATTTAGGATCGATCAGTGGGGGGACTGAACCCGATCAGGCTGTCCGCATTATGACCATTCATAAAAGTAAAGGACTTGAATTTCCTGTCGTGTTTATTGCGGGGACGGCAAAAATGTTTAATCAGCAGGATCTGAATGCGCCGTTTCTAATGCACAAGGAGTTGGGATTTGGTCCTAAATATGTGGAGGAACAAAACCGTGTCAGCTACCCTACGCTGCCTAATTTAGCGATCCGTCGACGCTCACAGCTGGAGCTGTTAGCTGAAGAAATGCGTGTGCTATACGTAGCGCTTACTCGTCCGCGTGAAAAGCTGATTATGACCGGAACCGTGAAGGATCTCGCTTCCCGCGCAGCGGGTTGGGCACGTGCCAAGGAGCATACGGAAACAGTATTACCAGATTATATGCTGGCGGCAGGTCGCAGCTATCTGGACTGGGTAGGTCCTGCATTGATTCGGCATCCTTCTGCGATTTCGCTGAGGGAAGCGGCAGGTGATCAGGATGGGTATTATCACAGACTGGAACACATGCCGGGGGCAGACTGGTCATTTAAAATCGTAGCCTCAGAAACACTTTCTGGCTCTCGTGTGAACTCGGATCAAGAAGAAGAGGTATCGGCCGAAGAGCGCCAAAAGAAAACAGAAGCACTGAGAAATGTCGAGCTAATCGAATTGAACGAAGAGAGTGAGACGGATGTTGTTGCGGCTCTTTCCTGGACCTACCCGTATGAACGGGCGGGCAAGACAGCAGCCAATGCATCGGTCACAGAGATGAAAAGATGGCTGGAGATGCAGGAAATTGGATCGGACGATTGGCTGAATCTATCTTCTATCTTCCAACAAGCAGACTTACCAGAAGATTGTGAGAATTCTGACACTGGGAGCAGTCAATTACACTTGCGCAGACCTAAGTTTATGGGGAATCAGCGACTGACTCCTACGGAACGAGGGACGGTCTATCATACGTTGATGCTGCATCTGCCCTTAGATGGAGTAATGAGCGCTGAAATTATTGAGGAAACAAAGGCTCGTTTGCTGAATCAACGCATTTTACTGGATGTTCATGCAGAGGCGCTGGATACGGATAAAATATTAAGATTTTTCTCAAGTGAGCTGGGGAGCAGAATGTTGCGTTCATCCCGTATTCAGCGTGAGCTTCCGTTTACTTATACCATGCGGGCAACCGATTACTGGAATCACAGTTTACCTGTGATGCTGCCAGAACAGAAGACAGTTACGGAAGGCGGGCAGGACGATAAAGTGCTGATGAACGGGATCATTGATTGTCTGTTCGAAACTCCCGAAGGACTGGTGCTGCTGGATTATAAAACAGACCGGGTCTCCGAATATCGTACGCTGTCACATTTAACGGACCAATATCGTTTTCAATTGGAGCTGTATGCCCGTGTGATTGAAGAGATTACAGGCAATAAGGTTGCTGAGAAATGGTTGTATTTTATAGAAGCTGAAGAGAGTGTGCGGTTGTAGTTATATAGATAGGGAGAGGGGGAATAGCATGCGGATTTTGCATACAGGTGATTGGCATTTGGGTCGCACGTTGGAAGGGCGAAGCCGCCTGAAGGAGCAGGAGGCGTTTTTGGAAGAATTGGTGAAAATGGCTGACGACCAGCAGGCTGATTTGATTATGATGGCTGGAGATGTGTACGACTCAGTCAATCCTTCGGCCGCCGCAGAGCAATTGTTTTATGAAGCATCTGCGCGTCTTACGGCTGGAGGAAGACCGCTAGTCGTCATTGCCGGCAATCATGATCAGCCGGAAAGGGTAGCCTCGGTCACCCCGCTGGTGAGCGGGCGTGGAATTACATTGCTGGGACTGCCTCATGGGGAAGCAGTACGCGTTCGTACACCGCGAACGGGCGAAATGGCATGTATTGCAGCCTTGCCTTATCCCTCCGAGTCTCGTTTGAATGAGCTATTGTCTGAAGACGGAGATGAAACCATATTACGCGAGGCATATAGCCGCCGTGTAGGGATGCTGATGTCGCAGTTAGGTACAGCGTTTCAGCCCGATACCGTTAATTTGTCGATGAGCCATATTTATGTGCTTGGTGGGCTGGAGTCGGATTCGGAACGCCCGATTCAGGTCGGGGGAGCTTATACCGTAGATCCGTCTGCTTTGAGCATTGGAGCGCAGTATACGGCTCTGGGTCATTTGCATCGTCCCCAATATGTGAAGGGCGATGGGCTGATGCGTTATAGTGGCTCTCCGCTGGCTTATAGCTTTTCCGAAGCTGGACAAGCCAAATCGGTTACGTTAATTGACGTCATTGCCGGCAAGCCAGCACAGGTTGAGGAATTGTATATTACCAGTGGACGACCATTAGTGAGGTGGCGAGCACGGGGAGGTCTGGAAGAGGTATATCGCTGGCTGGATGAAGGACTGGATGCTGATGCCTTTATTGACCTGGAAATTACGCTGGATGAAGCGATGTCAATGGGAGATATTCAACGGTTGCGCAAAAGCCGTGAAGGCATCATTCATATTCGCCCCGTGTACCCAGAAATGGCTGCGGCACAGTTGGAACAGCAACGTTCAGAACTGCCGGTTCATGAGCTGTTCCGGGCGTTTTACCAACGACAGACGGGCGGAGCACAGCCGGATGAAGGATTAGTACAGTTGTTTCTAGAATTGGTAGAACAGGATGATGCAAGAGACCACGCTGAGGAGGATGAGGTATGAAGCCGATCCTTCTGAAACTGGCGGGATTGCAAAGCTACCGGGAGTCCCAGGAAATTCGCTTTGACGATTTGACCGAAACGGGACTGTTCGGAATTTTTGGTCCAACGGGTAGTGGTAAATCAACGTTGCTGGATGCCATTACGTTGGCTATGTACGGTAAAGTGGAGCGGGCGGTGAATGGTACACAAGGCATTATGAATCATGCCGAGGACACGTTGTCTGTAGCATTTACGTTTGAATTAATGTCAGCTCAAGGACCTCGCCGTTACCGTGTAGAACGACGTTTCAAACGCGCAGGAGGCGTATCGGTTAATAATACGCTTAGCCGTTTTATTGCATATACAGAAGACGGCGAGGAAGTGCTTGCTGACAAGGTTCAGGATGTGACACGCTGTGTGGAAGAGTATATCGGCCTGAAAATGGACGATTTTACCCGCGCGGTCGTATTACCGCAGGGAAAGTTTGCGGAATTTTTGTCTTTAAAGGGCAGTGAGCGCAGACAGATGCTACAGCGTTTGTTCCATCTAGAGAAGTACGGAGATCAACTTGCACAGAAGCTGAGCCGCCGTGTGAAGGACAACGACATTGCCCTGAAATCGTTGGAAGCGGAGCAGCAAGGGCTGGGGGATGCGAGTGCTGAAGCGCTTGAGCTTGTAAAGCTGCGCCTCCAAGAAGCGATGGAGCATGCAGAGGCCTCGCGCCGCGAGCTAGAGCGTGTTTCACGGGAAGCGGAGGCGCTGAACAAAACACGGGAACTGGTCATCGAGTTTAGCCAAAGAGTGAACGAGCTGGAGGAGATGGCAAGACAGGAACCAGGCATTGCTTTGCTGGAGCGCAAGCTGCGGCAAGCATCTGCAGCGGAGGCGTTGCTGCCTGCACTGACGGATTGGAAGGAAGCCGTTGCCGAAGCAGAAAAACGGCAAAAGAATGCTGAACAAATGGCAGTCCTGGCTACCTCCGCAGCGGAGGCGGCGCTTGTATCTGTGCAAGCAGACGAGCAGGCTCGGCAAGCACTCAGTGCGGAAGAACCAAAGCTGTTACTTCGGATCGACCAACTGGAGCAGGCACTTCAACTGGAACGTGATACGGAAGTGCTGCGGACTGAACGGGAACGTTTGGCGGTCGAGCTGGCGCATAGCGAACAAACCCTTGCTGAGCATGCCGCAGGTCTCCTAAAGGAACAAGAGTTACAGACACGAGGTTTGAAGCGGCAGCAGGAGCTTCAACAGGAGTTGAAGCAAAATGAAGTGCGGGCAGATGAGCGGCGTATGCTGCAAGAGGCTGTGCAGCGGCTGCAACAGCTGGAGACAGCGAATGAGCAATGGCGTGAAGCTGAACAGGAGTATTCCACTCAGGAGAAACGGCTTGCGCTAGCAGACGAACGTTTAAAGCTAATGGAGCAGGAGACACAGGAGACGGAGGCACGGCGTTCTATTCTTGCTGCACAAGTGGCTGAAGGCATTGAGGCGTTGCTGGCGCTGGAGGCGGAAATTACAGCCGACGTGTCGGCACTGGCTGCCGAGGAGGAGCAGCTGCGTCACGAGCTCCGTGCCGAGGAGCTCGGACGTCTCGCGCAGCACCTCGCTGCCGAGCTGCGCGAAGGAGAGCCATGCGCAGTGTGTGGCTCTCTGCATCACCCTGCGCCTGCTGCTGTTGTGGCCCATGGCGCGGATTCCTCTGCGCCGGATGAGCTGCATCGCCTGCGGCTCGGCCTACAGGAGCTGCGCCTCACGCTGCGCCAGCAGTTGCACGAGCAGCGCAGCCTGCTTGCGCAGCCCGCCGCCGCAGACAGCGGTGCTGCCGCCACAGGCGAGCCTTTTACGCCTGCGGCTGCTATGCCTCGCGGTGTCGCCGTATGGGCGGAGCGCTGTACAGCGCTGGAGCGTGCTGCGGCTGAGCTGGCAGCTCGTGCGCATACGCTGCCTGTCGAGGCACAGGCACTGCGTGAGGCGGACGCCGCCGGACAGCAGCGGCGTATCCGTGCAGCCGCCGAGCAGGAGGCGGCGGTTGCAGCACTGGCGCAGGCGCGCAGCAAGCGTGAGGTATGCACCACACGCAGCGAAGGGCTACGCGCCGAATGGGCGACGCAGCTGCCGGATGTCGGCCCCGACCAAGCTGCGGAGCGTTATCGCGCTATGCAGGAGCGCGACCGGCGTGCGGAGGAGTTACGATCCCGGCTGGAGACAAGCGTGACCTTCCTCGAAGAAAAGGCAGCGCGTGTACAGCAGATACAGCAAAGCATCATCGAGGAAGACAAAATTATTATTGCCCGTCGTACAGGGCTCCAAAGTAAAGATGATTTGCTGCGTGAAAAGCTAGAACAGCTACGGAAGTGGGTTGGAGAAGGACAAGCAGCCTCATTGCTGGAAGAAGCGACCTCACGCTTGTTGGGACTGAAAAACGGAGCCGAAGCCGCTGCACGCCGCCGTACCGAAGCGGAAGAACGTAAGCAGCAGGCCGTTCATGCTTCACTGATAGCGCGGCAGGCCTCCGACTCGGCAGAAGAAAGACGGCAGACGGCAGAATCCCGTTGGGGTATCCGTCTGGAAGCTTCCTCTTTTGCTACGGAAGCAGAGGTCATGGAATGCTGCTTGGGACCGGAAGAAGCTGCACGTTATGAGCGTGAAGTGAGTTTGCACCGAGAACGGGAGAAGGAGCTGTCTTCCCGCTTAAAGCATGTCGAAGAGCAGTTGAATGGAGCAACAGTAACAGAGGAACAGTGGGAAACGACCACTGCGAGGCTGCGTGATTGCCGTGCACGCGACGAAGAGGCGCTTCAGAATCGCGCGAAGGCTGAGCGTGATTTAGAGGACTTGCAGCGTCGGCACGTCCGCTGGATGGAGCTGGAGTCCAATCGTTTGCATCTGCGTAGCGAGGCGGAAAAAATGTCCAAGCTCCAGTCTGTTTTTCGAGGTAATGCCTTCGTTGAATATATTGCCGAAGAGCAGCTCATGCAGGTCAGCCAATCCGCTTCACGCCGCCTACGTTTTCTGACTAAGCAGCGTTATGCGCTAGAAGTAGATTCCAGCGGTGGTTTTGTCATTAGTGATGATGCCAACGGTGGGGTCAAACGTCCGGTATCGACCTTGTCCGGCGGCGAAACGTTCCTGACCTCTTTGTCGCTTGCGCTTGCGCTGTCGGCTCAAATTCAATTGCGGGGCCAATACCCTCTACAATTTTTCTTTCTGGATGAAGGCTTTGGAACGTTGGACCCCGAACTGCTTGACACAGTGATTACCTCGCTAGAAAAGCTGCATCACGATCAATTATCTGTTGGTGTGATTAGCCATGTGCCTGAATTGCGGGCCCGGCTCCCACGCAAGCTGGTTGTTCTTCCCGCAGAGCAGGCTGGTGGAGGCTCTCGTGTAGTTATGGAAACATTTTGAAACAATGTGATACGGATCACAGATACAGTTTCAAACTATTGTTATAATACAGCTAAGCCGACAAGTTAATCATACAGCACCCCGGCGGACGTATGCTGCGGAAGAAGTCTTCCCGTCATACGTCCGTTCAGAGGGGCTCTGCCAAGAGCTCCCGGGGTGCTTCTTTTTTTTTTTTTTTTTTTGTAGCCGGAATTCGCCCAATTTGATGTAGCACATAGCCCGTTTTTGAATAACATACGGTATACATGCAAGAGTCTAGGAGGAAACAACCATGGAAAAAAGCATGATAACCGAAAATGTTACAGCATCGCAACAGATGGATGCTAAAACACTATGTCAACAGCATATGCATCGTTATGTATGCGTATGGGTAAAGGACGGGACAATGTATGACGGAATTGTAGAGCATGTGGATGATGAAAAGATATACTTAGCCGTTCCTATGGGTGGAGAAGAAATGGAGAATGTTAATCTCCCCTATCCGCCCAACAATTGTGGATGCGGCTCTCGTGCTTATGGTGGCTATGCATCTTATCCTCCGTACCCTTATCCGTACCCTTACCCGGTCCCAGTGCCCGCCTATGCGTATGGATTCCCATACGGACGTCGCCGCTTTAATCGTTTGATTCTGCCACTTGCTGCGTTGACAGCGATTAGTTTACTGCCTTACTACTAATCTGATCTTCTTCGTTGCCTGACCATCGTTCTACTCTCTCCCGCCTACAGCCCTTGTACAGTACAAGTGGCTATATAGGCGTATCCATACATCATCACTAAGTAAGGCTGTTTCTTCCAGCATGAAGAAACAGCCTCTTTTTCACATCTACCGTCTCAATATGTTAATGAGCTATAACGCTTACAGCCTTTAGCGAGGTTACAATGATTTATGAATGGAAACTGTATGGGTACAGTTTAGTGAAAAGAGGTATCCTGTTTATCTAAAAACCATGTTAACATCAAGCATGTACAGAAACATAAGAAGGAATAAGCATATAAAGAGGATGTACTGAACAGGCAGGAGGATATCGTGAAAAAATATGTTTCGGTTTTATTAGATATAGAGCTTAAAATTCGCGAGGGACAATATAGATCTGGTTACAAGCTACCATCGGTCCGTGATGCTTCGGAGCTATACAAGTGCAGCAAAAGCACAATTCTGCGAGCCTATGCTGAACTTGAAAGGAAGCATGCCATTTATTCCATACCGCAAAGCGGATACTATGTAGTGGAAAACCCCAGTGACGTACACCATAGCCATATTTCCGACTACGTTGATTTTGCTTCAGCATCCCCAGATTTGAATGTATTTCCATATCTAGATTTTCAGCATTGTCTAAATCAGGCTATTGACACTTACAAATATCATCTGTTCACATATGGGGATTCGCAAGGATTGGAAACATTGCGACATACGCTCGTCTCTCATTTGGCTGATACTCAGGTGTTTGCAAAAACAGATCGGATTATCGTTACTTCAGGTGTTCAACAAGCATTAGAAATACTCGCGAAAATGCCGTTTCCCAATGGCAAAGAAAAGATTTTGGTCGAGCAGCCCAGCTACGATATTTATTTGCGTTTTTTGGAGGAAGAGAGCATACCCGTCAATGCGATTGCACGGACAGCGGAAGGTCTAGATTTTTATGAGTTGGAGAACCAATTTAAGCAGGGTAACATCAAATTTTTTTATACCATGTCAAGGCATCATAATCCTCTTGGTATCTCATATAACACGGAGGAACGAAAAACGATAGCTGCCTTGGCCGCCAAATATGATGTGTACATCGTAGAAGATGACTATATGGCTGATTTGGGAGTTGATCATCTTGTTGATCCCATTTATGCATACGATCAGACAGAGCATACTATTTACTTGAAAAGCTTCTCCAAAATCATTTTCCCTGGCTTGCGATTAGGGGTTGCGGTACTGCCAGAAAGCCTATTAAGGACGTTCAGTAGCTATAAAAGATATGTTGACACATCGATTTTGTCTCAGGCAGCACTTGATATCTATATTAAAAATGGAATGTATGAACGCCATAAACACACGATATCCAAACTATATTCGGAGCGCGTTCGTATTTTGAACAAGGCGGTGGAGCGATACAATCAGACCGGGGACATCCAAACTCCAGCTGCAACCTCAGGCGTTTATACGCAGTTTAAGCTGCCGAGGACGGTGAATTTGGAACGTTTGGTACACAGCCTTAACGCCAGAAACATCCAGGTTGTAGCTGGCAAAGGCTTTTATTTATCAAGCTACAGGGAACAAGAAAAATTTTTGCGCATAAGTATCTCGCGTGCACAGCCAGACCAAATTGATCAAGGGGTTAAATCTATAATAGAGGAAGTTAGTAAGGGAAACTGGTATTAAGCCCCATTTTCCGTTATGATACATATAGAAACACAGGGATAACCAATTATGATTGATTATGTTTCTGTTTGGTGTGAAAAATACATAACTTTGAATGCCGACAGCAAGGACTGCTTGTGTATAATTGCTGATGATCGGCTCACTGCCAAAGGAGGGTTTTGAATGGACGATCTGTTTTTGAAAATTGTAGATGGAAGCATCCCCAGCAAAAAGGTGTTGGAAACCGACAATGTGCTCGCATTTCATGACATCCAGCCTGCGGCGCCAGTACACGTGCTCATTATTCCAAAAAAATACATTCCTTCAATGAATGCTGTAACGGAGGAGGATCTTCCTCTTATCGCGGAGATCCATCGTGTTGCGGTTGAGGTTGCGAAAAAGTTAGGAATTGCTGAGTCTGGGTATCGGTTGATTAACAACTGTGGCCCGGATAGTGGACAAGCGGTAGGGCATCTGCATTATCACTTGCTAGGGGGCGCCAAATTAGGTGCCTTGACAGGTATTTCGGACTCGCATTCTTAAAAATGACAGAGCTAGTCTTTTCAGTAATGCGGAACTGACGGGAAAAAAGGTTCCTTCTATGTACTCATTTTTTCTTATAGGTTGACACCTGGTTTCCGTTTCACCTATAATAAAATTTGATGAACCGTGTTATTGCTCTTGGACGGTCTGGTCGGAGGGAGGGAAAACTGGTGTCTGAAACTAAAGTTCGCAAAAACGAGACAATTGATGCTGCACTTCGTCGCTTTAAACGTTCCATTGCTAAGGATGGCGTATTGGCTGAGGTGAAGAAACGCAAGCATTATGAAAAGCCAAGCGTAAAGCGCAAGAAAAAGTCCGAGGCTGCTCGTAAGAGAAAGTTCTAGGAGGATCTAAGTAATCATGAATTTGAGCGAACGATTGAACGAAGATATGAAGCAAGCAATGAAGAGTAAGGACAAGTTCAAACTCTCCACCATTCGAATGGTTCGTTCTACGATTAAAAATCTTGAAATAGATTTGAAACGGAATTTGGACGACAACGAAGTGCTTGATATTCTGAGTCGTGAGATCAAACAGCGAAAAGATGCCCTCCATGAGTTTGAAAAAGCCGGTCGTGATGAACTTGCGACAAGCACTAAAGCAGAAATAGAGATCATCGCTCAGTACCTTCCTGAACAACTTTCTGAAGAAGAAATTAAAGTTATTGTACAGCAGACCATCCAGGAAACCGGTGCTTCTTCGAAAGCCGAGATGGGGAAAGTAATGACGGCCTTGATGCCTAAGGTAAAAGGTCGTGCTGACGGTAAGCTCGTGAACCAAGCGGTTCAGCAATTTCTGCAATAAACCTGCGACAAACAGGAAAACACAACACCCTCTGTTCACAGAGGGTGTTATTTCTATATGTGTGATGCCTGCCAAAATAGAATGGTGGAAGACGTCTTTGTGAAGGCGTTTTCTATGATTGTGTGAAACGTGATGCCTGTTAGGGGCGTAAAGTATTTTACAGGCATCAGGATTAGCAATATACCCAATAATTTCACATTAAATCCTGAAAACTGTATAGTTTGTCTAACAAAGTTTGGTATGCTGTAACAAGGAGAGATCGAAAGGGGGGAAAGAAATGCATAGAGAACATCACCACTCCAGCCGCAAATTGATCTTTTTAACGTTGTGGATTATGATATCCGTTCTGTTGTTACCCTTAGTTTATTCTGGACCAGCGGCGGCTCAAACAAAGGGTGGAGCAGTGTTTGTTATACCAGTTGATCAGGAAATTGAACAGGGGCTGGGCAAATTTATGGAGCGTGGATTTGCAGAAGCAGTTGATTCTAAAGCAGGTCTGATTTTACTGGATATTAACACACCTGGCGGACGGGTAGATACAGCGGAAAAGCTGGGCAAACTGATGAAAGACAGTCCTATTCCGACCGTAGCCTATATAAGAGGTGAAGCGGCCTCAGCGGGTAGCTATATTGCGTTGAGTGCTAACAAGATTGCTATGAAACCGGGTAGTATTATCGGAGCAGCGGCGTTAGTAGACGGCAGGGGGAATGCTATTACAGACCCCAAAACGATAGCTTGGTGGAAGAGTAGCATGGCATCTGCCGCAGAAGCTGGCGGACGCAATCCTGATATCGCTAGAGGCATGGTCGACTCCAAAACGACTGTATCTATCCCGGAGATGAACTTTAATAAGGAAAATGGCCAGATCATTTCTTTAACCAGTGAGGAAGCGCTGAAATTGGGGTATGCGGATCACATTGCATCTTCGGAACAAGAAGTTATACAGTGGATGGGCTACAGTACAGATGATGTAATCCATGTGGAGCGCACATGGGCTGAAAAAGCAGCCGAGATATTGACCAATCCGATCGTGCAGACCTTGCTTTTATTTATTGGTATCGCGGGTGTAGTTATTGAGCTGCTTGTACCTGGCTTTGGTGTGCCGGGAATTTTGGGCGTACTTGGATTTGGTTTGTATTTCTTTGGTAATTATATTGCTGGCTTTGCAGGTTCGGAGACGTGGCTGTTGTTCATTATCGGTCTGGCACTGCTTATCCTTGAAATGTTCATACCAAGCTTTGGCATTCTGGGTATTTTGGGTTCCATCAGCCTTGTCGCGGGTGTAGTCCGTGCAGCATACAACATGCAGCATGCGTTTATATCTTTGGGGATTGCTTTTGCAGGGGCTGTTGCCGTGGTGGCGATCATCGCAGTTGTCTTTAAGGACCGAGGGATATGGAACCGTTTTATACTTCAGGAACGTTTAACGGCTGACCAAGGGTTTTCTTCGGTTGTGAATCGGGAAACGTTACTAGGTCAGAGGGGTGTCAGTCTGACCCCATTACGTCCAGCTGGAACGGTGCTAATCGCTGACGAGCGAGTGGATGTCGTAACGAATGGGGAGTTTATCGCCCCGGATATGCCGATTATCGTATCCAAAGTAGAAGGCGGGCGAATTGTAGTCAAGGCAGACGCGAGCGTCTAGCAAGCTAACAACGAAGAATTAGATTAATGGAGGATGATGCGAGTGTTCGAATCGGGTATTGTCAGTATTTTGCTGATTGCCGTAGTAGTGATTATTGTATTGAGTGTGTTTTTTAGTTTCTTCCCGGTGATGCTGTGGATTTCGGCGCTGGCTTCGGGTGTGCGGATCGGTATCATTACGCTAGTAGCTATGCGGTTGCGGCGCGTCACGCCAAGCCGAATTGTCAATCCCCTCATTAAGGCTACCAAAGCTGGTCTGGGCTTGAATATCAATCAGCTGGAAAGTCATTTTCTCGCAGGGGGGAATGTAGACCGAGTGATCAATGCGTTGATTGCCGCGCAGCGCGCTAACATTCCGCTTGAATTTGAACGTGCGGCTGCGATTGATCTTGCGGGACGGGATGTTCTGCAAGCGGTCCAAATGAGCGTTAATCCGCGTGTTATTGAGACGCCTATTGTTGCTGCGGTCGCCAAGGATGGTATCGAAGTAAAGGTTAAAGCTCGTGTTACGGTACGTGCCAACATTGATCGACTCGTCGGCGGTGCAGGAGAAGAAACGATTATTGCTCGGGTTGGTGAAGGTATCGTAACAACGGTTGGTTCCAGTAACTCGCATAAAGACGTGCTGGAAAACCCAGATTCCATTTCGAGAACCGTATTATCCAAAGGTTTGGATGCAGGGACAGCATTTGAGATTCTATCGATTGATATTGCAGATGTTGATGTAGGTAAAAATATCGGTGCCTTCCTGCAAACAGAGCAGGCGGAAGCCGACAAACGTATTGCGCAGGCAAAAGCCGAAGAACGGCGTGCGATGGCTGTAGCGCAAGAACAGGAAATGAAGGCACGTGTTGTAGAAATGAGAGCGCGCGTGGTGGAATCTGAATCCGAAGTGCCTCTGGCAATGGCTGAAGCGCTGCGTAGCGGTAAACTTGGCGTCATGGACTATATGAATTTAAAAAATATTGAGGCAGATACGCAAATGCGTAGTTCCTTAGGCAAACCGAATGAGAACTCGGGGAATGATAACAAGAACCGGGATTAACTAACGGACGGGCCGATGAACTATAGCAGTTAGGCGGTGAGTAATGAATTTTATCAGCTGGATCTTTGACCATTTGTATATCTTGATCGTGATTGGCTTTGCACTGGTGTCCTTCTTGGGGAAAAGCATTCAAGGCGGAGATCGGAAATCTTCCCGGCGGCAAGGTATGCCTACCTTTGGTGGTGATCATGGTTCGCGCGGGTCCTCGACGTCGCCCAGACCTTTCACAACGGAACCTGAGCAAGAGCGACGTCAGCAAGATGTTACTGGAGAATTGCAACGTCAATTTCCTAATGAGCGACGTGCGGTGATCGAAGCTCGTCGTATAGAAGAAGTAGGAGACGGGCTGGAAAAGGAAGAACGGATGGACCAAGATTCATTAGATAACGGTACGACTTTAGAGGATCGAATTCGTATTATGGAAGAAGAGCGAAGGATGGTTTTAGCCCGTCTCGATCGTATATCCAATGCGAGAGATTCGGAGGAAATTACAGATGGGCTAGAGCAAACTTCGCAAGAGAGTGGTACAGTGAATGCAGCTGACCTACGCAGAGGTGTAATTTGGGCAGAGATATTAGGGCCTCCGCGTTCCAAGCGTTACATGGGTGGAGGAAGACGCTAAAATAATCGTAGATCCGTCACGGCTTTGGCTGTGGCGGATCTTTTTTTACGATGTTTTTAGCGATACATAAACATGCTGGAATAAAAAAAGACTTAACGGCAAATGCTCTAATTATCTGACAGCGAATGTGAAGATCTCATATATGCTACATTTTTCTCACATTTACTGTCATCTAAAAAGACGGCATTTTGTCTAATTTGGAATCTGATTTGTGAAAATATATTCGTGAAAAATGATCAAATGTAACAATGTGAACGAAGCTTACCAAAAGTCGTTTTCATTTTTTCTTTTTTATATATAATGTTCACAACGATAGAACTTATGAAAATTTACCCCATATTTAGCTAAAATTTGATTTATATCGAGGTGATATTACAGGGTTATACAAAAAGTAAAAATTTATGTTTAGGAGGATGGGATGGATGGGGAATAGCTTGTTCAGAAAGAAGAACATTGATCAGCTGATCGCCGCTACACGGGGAGAAAAGGCGCTTAAAAGGGAATTAGGTGCGTTCGATTTAACAATGCTTGGGATTGGAGCCATTATTGGAACGGGGATTTTTGTTTTGACAGGTACGGGAGCAGTTACGGCTGGACCGGGCTTGGTATTGTCTTTTGTGATCGCGGGGCTCGCTTGTTTATTCGCCGCACTGGCTTATGCCGAGTTTGCTTCCACTGTTCCAGTATCCGGTTCTGTTTACACTTTTACATATGCTACGATGGGAGAGCTATTGGCTTTTATAATCGGATGGGATTTAATTTTGGAATATATGTTGGCCGCCAGCGCTGTTTCTGCAGGTTGGTCGGGTTATTTTGTATCCTTTTTGAAAGGAATTGGTCTTCATATCCCGATTGAATTCACTGCTGCGCCAGGAGCTTTAAAAGACCGAGCTACTTATTTTAATCTTCCAGCTTTTTTAATTTTGATGGCTATCACGTTCTTGCTTTATTTTGGGATAAAAGAATCCAAACGAATTAATAATATCATGGTTATTGTTAAAATTGTTGTCGTTTTATTGTTTATCATTGTGGCTATTAAATATGTAAAGCCAGACAACTGGACACCGTTTATGCCATTTGGGTTCAGTGGGGTGTTTGGAGCCGCAGCCCTTGTGTTTTTTGCTTTCATTGGCTTTGATGCCGTTTCATCAGCCGCTGAAGAAACCAAAAATCCAGCTCGTGATTTACCGCGTGGCATTATTTTCTCACTTGCTATTTGTACGCTTTTGTACGTGATCGTTAGCGCGATTATGACAGGTATTGTGCCGTATATGCAATTTGAAGGTATCTCCCATCCTGTGTCATTGGTTTTGCAGGTTGCCGGTCAGAACTGGGTGGCGGGTATTGTGGATATCGGAGCCATCTTGGGGATGACTACGGTTATGCTGGTAATGCTATATGGTCAAACCCGAATTATGTTTGCGATGTCACGTGACGGCTTAGTTCCTAAAGTATTGTCAAAGGTTCATTCCAAATATAAAACGCCCTATATTAACACCTTGTTTTTTGGTACTTTATCTGCATTAATGGGTGGGTTGATCCCGCTGGATGAGTTAGCAAGCTTGGTGAACATTGGAACCTTATCAGCATTTATTCTGATTTCGGTCGCTGTCATAGTGATGAGAAAAACACAACCCGATTTGCCAAGAGCCTTCCGATGTCCTGGGGTTCCATTTATTCCAATTCTGGCTATCATTTCATGTGGGGTGCTTATTCTTAATCTGAATGGTCAAACGTTTATTCGTTTTATCATTTGGCTTGTTATTGGTATTGCCGTTTACTTTTTATACTCCAGAAAAAACTCGCTTTTGAATCAGGATTCCGAAAACTAACCATTTCATACTATGAAATTAAAAAGACAACCTTGTTTTGATATGAAAACGAGGTTGTCTTTTTTTATGTGAATTTTAGAAAGTACGGTCTTTTTTCTCTTTAATATTGCAGTTGCTACGAATTGTAAGTTTAGCCTCATAAATGCGATGACTGGATCATAAAATGTACAGTACAGATATCTGTGACGCTGGTGTAACAGCGTCCAGTGACGGTTGAGACATAGGATGAAACCGAATGGTAATAACAAGCGATTAAAAAAAGCAGCATAGCTGCCATCAAAATAATTATTTGCCGTTGGATAACAGTTATTTTGATGACAGGAAAGGAGATTTCGCCGTATGAGCCGGATGAGCCGCAAACTGCGAAAGTGGGCCAGCGAGACGTTGGAGCTTCCGCAGGACATTCTATTTGATCTGCCGCGGTTAACCCTCATCGGCAGCCGCCAGCTTTATGTAGAGAATCACCGGGGTGTGGTGGATTTCACGCCAGATCAACTCGTACTTGCACTTGCGCAAGGCAGGCTAAGAGTGTCAGGCCATGATCTAATCATTACGTCTATCCTGCCAGACCAGGTAAGTGTAGAGGGACATATTACGGATATTCAATTGGAAGGAACGGAGGAAGGCTCGTGAAACATCCCGCTTTAGCAAAGCTGCGTGGCACGGTTACCCTAGCTGTCGAGGGCGAAAGTGTGGAAGCTTTCATTAATTTACTCACTGATCACCATATACCTGTTTGGAACGTGCGGCCGATGGGTACTAGACTTGCAGAAATGAACCTTCTGCTGCCGCACGTCTTCCTGTTGCGTCCGCTTTTGAGAAGGACAGGCTGCAAAATGCATGTTCTCAAACGTCAAGGACTTCCCTTTACTGTTGTACGACTCGCCAAACGTAAATTTTTTCTCGCAGGACTGGCCTTGTTCTGGATAGGACTCCTGCTGATGTCATCGCTCATCTGGGACATTGAAGTGAAGGGGAATGACAAGCTCCCAACGGAAGCTGTTCTCAAAGCAGCCCGACAGGAGGGGCTTTATCCGTTTCAATGGAGTTTTCGCCTTTCCAGCCAGGACAAGCTTTCGCGCGCACTCATGCAGAAGCTTCCAGAGGCATCCTGGATCGGTGTGGAAAGGCAGGGAACCTTGGTGACAATTCAGGTCGTTGAAGCTTCACAGCCTACTCCCCCGCCGCTCTACAGTCCACGTCATCTCATCAGCAAGGCGGACGCGGTAGTCACTGAAATTTTTGCCGAGCAGGGGCGTCCTGTTGTGCATAAAAATACACGGGTCAAAAAAGGAGCTATTCTCATTTCAGGAACGCTTGGAGATGAGGAGAATCAGCAACAGGTCGTAGCCAAAGGAGAGATTAAGGGGCTTGTGTGGCATGAATATGAAATTAGTAGTCCCATGGTACGACGCAGCAGCACATATACGGGGAATAGCCACGATCGCTTGTATCTGGTGCTAGGCAACCGTGCGATACAATTGTGGGGATATGGGAAAATACCTTATTCTACACATAAAACGACCGTTGAACATGATCCGCTAACATGGCGTTCTTACAAACTTCCGATGGGGTGGATGAATGAAAGTGTGCGGGAGACCAAGATACAAGAGCAGAAGTTAACGGAAACAGAAGCCAAAATGTCAGGAATAGAAGGCGCACGCGCGGATATTTTAGCTAAATACGGCAAAGGAACGAAAATAATGAGCCAAAAAATTTTGCATGAGAAGAGAGAGAATGGTAAAGTTTATATGAAAGTACTTTTTGAAGTGGAACAGGATATTGCGGAAGAACTTCCGTTAGTTCATAACCAAGGAGAATGAGGCTATTTGGCAGAACAACAACGCAGCATACAAATTGCATTGAACAGTGCGGGAGAAGGTCAGGCGTTATTCGGCCCGCAGGATTCCTTTTTAAAATTGATCGAAGCAGCTATTCCTGCAAAAATAGCATCTCGTGAGGCGGAAATTAATGTTTTTGGAGATGCTCACGAAGTGGAAGTGCTCGAACAATTGTTCGATGTTTTGCTCCAGTTAATTCGTAATGGGTATATACTGACCGAAAGGGATGTCCATTATGCGATTGAGCTGGCAAAAGATCTGCGCGCCGATCAGTTGCTTGATTTGTTCAAGGGAGAAATTACGACAACGTTTCGGGGCAAACCGATTCGTGTCAAAACGATTGGACAGAAGCACTATGTAACCACGATTAAAAAACGCGATATTGTATTTGGGATTGGCCCAGCGGGTACTGGTAAAACCTATCTGGCTGTAGTGCTGGCCGTAGCTGCTCTAAAGGAAGGTTCAGTCAAGCGTATTGTACTGACTCGTCCTGCGGTAGAAGCTGGTGAGAACTTGGGCTTTTTGCCCGGGGATTTACAGGAAAAGGTTGATCCGTATTTACGCCCGTTGTATGATGCCCTATACGATGTGATGGGTCCTGAGCAGACGGCAAAAGCGTTGGAGCGCGGGTTGATAGAAATTGCGCCACTGGCTTATATGCGGGGTCGTACGCTGGATGACTCATTTATTATTTTGGATGAAGCCCAAAATACCACACCAGAACAAATGAAAATGTTTTTGACTCGACTTGGCTTCGGTTCCAAAATGGTTATTACCGGCGATGTTACACAAATTGATTTACCTCGTGGCAAAAAATCCGGTCTAATTGAAGCAAATGCGATTTTAAAAGGGATTGAGGAAATAGGCTTTGTCCAGTTTGCGGAAGAGGATGTTGTCCGTCATTCCCTGGTTCAAAAAATCATCGTCGCTTATGACCGTGTTGCTGAAAATCAAGCATAAGCCCTTGAGCACGAGTATAGTGGGTATGATCAGAAAACGAACAAAATGAGCAGCATAGCTGCCTTGAAAAAGATGATGGAGAGGGATTGTTTTAGATGACCTCGAAGGAATTATCTAAAGGAAAAACGTTCCAGCATAGAATGAATGGATGGAAGTATAGCGTGGCGACACGCTATCTTCTGTTTTTATTTTTGGTGGTTCTTTTTTATGTGGGTTTTGCGTCCAAGCTGCTTCCCGAACGCTATGACATCCGGGTGAATCAACCGAGTGAAAAGGAAATTGTCGCTCCAATGCAGCTTCCTAACAGTAAGGCGACTTTGAAGGCCCAAGAGGAATCTGCTGAGCGCGTGCAGCCCATGTATACCATTGTACCGATCCGCAACGATAACCTGATTACCGGTATTTTGGATCGAATTGAACGGCTCAATCAGGATGATCAGGTCTCCAGAGCAGATAAGATTTCGATTTATAAGGATGAGATTCCTCAACGTGCACGGGAATTCGTGCAAAATTTTGTGAACAACAGCCGTAATGCGGATGCCTACCCAGATAAATTGCTGGATGAGGTGCTGGAAAAAACGAAAGAGCAAACGTACCGAATCCCAGAGGAGACATACATCAAAATTCCGCGACTTACATCTGAGGATATTGCCGAAATGCGGCCCGTAGCCCGTGAGATTGTAACAGGATTGATGAATGATCAAATTACGGATGCCCAGACGGCTCGAGCCAAGGTAGCTGAACGGGTGAGTACAAGCTCTCTTACTAAACGTACCTCCCGGGAGGTTGTTCAGGAACTTGCAAGGCTTGTGATTACAGCCAACAAGTTTTATGATGATACAGCTACGAAGGACGCTAAAGTACAGGCTCGTGAAGATACACCTACAGTTTACATTAAACAGGGTGAAGTACTTGTTAAAAAGGGTGAGATTATTACCCAGGAAATCTATACACTGCTTGATGAGAATGAGCTGCTCAAGGATAAAATCAACTATTGGCCACAATTTGGCCTGCTGTTGCTGTCTATGATGCTGGCATTGGGTCTGTTTATGTATATTCGTCAATTTCAATCACGAACACGAAACTTCAAGTATAATAATGCACAGTTGCTCATGCTGGTGTTAATCTTTGTGATTACAGTGGGAGCTATGATGTTAATTTCTATACTGCAGACTAGTGAACGATCCTACCTCGGCTATCTGGCACCTATCGCACTTGGAGCTATGCTTGTAACGTTGTTGCTTGATATGTCGCTGGCATTCGTATGTGCCGTTATATTCAGTATATTGGCAAGTGTTATTTTGAATGTTCGTCAGGGACAAATTTTTGATTTTAATTTTGGTTTTTTTGCTCTTGTGGTCTGTCTGGCGTCGATTTTTTCTACCCACCGGGCCAGCCAGCGTTCAACGCTGTTCAAGGGATCTATTATGGTATGCCTGTTCGGGGCTCTGGCTGTTTTTTCTTTGGCGCTGATTGACCAAGGGAACTGGACTCAAACAACGACACTCTATGGGGTAGCCTTTGCTTTTGCAGGTGGTCTGGTTACAGCGATCCTTGTTATAGGGCTAATGCCATTTTTTGAATCCACCTTTGGCATCTTGTCGGCACTGAAGCTTGTCGAATTGTCAAATCCTAATCATCCATTGCTTCGCAAGCTACTTACCGAGACTCCCGGAACATATCATCATAGTGTAATGGTAGGTAATCTGTCGGAGGCCGCAGCGGAGGCTATAGGAGCAAATGGGTTGTTGTGCCGGGTTGGTTCGTATTATCATGACATTGGTAAAACCAAAAGGCCTTCGTACTTCATTGAAAATCAAAATGGGATGGAAAATCCGCATGATACAATAGAGCCCAAGCTTAGTAAATCCATCATTATAGCCCATGCCCGTGATGGTGTGGAAATGCAATTGGATTACAAGCTACCCAAGCCGATTCGTGATATAGCCGAACAACACCACGGAACGACATTTCTGCACTATTTTTACCACAAGGCATTGCGTGAGGCGGAAGAACGGGGGGTGGAGCCTGACTTCACAGAGGATGATTTCCGTTATCCGGGACCGAAGGCTCAGTCGAAAGAGGCTGCTGTAGTAGGAATTGCTGATAGTGTGGAAGCAGCAGTTCGATCCTTGCGAAAACCTACGGTGGAGCAGGTAGAATCCATGATTGAAAAAATTATTAAGAGCCGTCTTGATGATCACCAGTTTAACGACTGTGAACTGACCATGAGGGAGCTTGATATCGTGGCCCAAACGCTCAAGGAAACAGTAATGGGAATTTTTCATTCCCGTATTGAATATCCAGAGGAAAGACCTAAGCCCGAAAGTGGAAAAGCTTAATATTACTTGTGCATGAAGCACAGGTAAAGCATTAGAATTAAAAGGAGCGGTTGGCATGGGCCTTCAATTAGCTTGGAATAATGAACAAAACGATATGGTAATTAACGAATCGTTGATCACGCTGCTGAACACCTTATTAGAGGAGGCTGGCAAAGCGGAAGGGGTTATGGACGGTGAGGTTGCCCTTACTTTCGTGAATGATGATCAAATACATGAGTTGAACAGGGATTATCGCGGAATTGATCGTCCTACTGATGTGTTGTCTTTTGCTATGAAGGAAACACTAGATGAAGAGCTTGAAATAATTTACGAACCGACGGAAGAAAATCCTTTAAACGATGTACCGGATGTACTAGGAGATATTATTATTTCTGTACAGACAGCCCAAGCTCAAAGCGAAGAATATGGACATTCGATTGAGCGTGAAATCGGTTTTTTGTTTGTTCACGGTTTTCTGCATCTGTTAGGCTATGATCATCAAGACGATGCAAGTGAAGCGGAAATGATGGGTAAGCAGGAAGCTGTGCTGGCTCAAGTGGGGTTGACACGGTAATGAGACGTCAGCCTTGGAGAATGACCTTTCGCTATGCCGCAGAAGGCGTGGTATACGCTCTGCGTACGCAAGTAAATATGCGGATACATGCGGTCGTGGCGCTCCTTGTCATTGTGGCAGGGTTAACTCTGCGCATCTCCCGGCTCGACTGGTTATTCGTGTGCATGGCCATTGCCATAGTCATGGTAGCCGAACTGATCAACACCGCTGTTGAAGCAGCGGTGGATCTAATCTCACCTGATATTCATCCGCTGGCCAAAGCGGCTAAAGACACCGCCGCCGGAGCCGTGCTCCTGGCAGCGGTTTTTGCTGTAATTATTGGCATATTTGTATTTTATAGACCTTTGTTGACGTTAATGAGTCAGCTGCTTTAATGAAAAAAACAAAAATAAAAATTAGGTGCTTAATCGCGCTGGAGGAAATAAAAAAAATGGCTAAGAAACAGTTTAAATCCGGCTTTGTCGCAATTGTTGGCAGACCCAATGTCGGAAAATCAACATTGATGAACCATGTCATTGGGCAGAAGATTGCCATCATGTCAGACAAACCCCAAACGACACGGAATAAAATTCACGGTGTATACACCACAGAGGACACACAAATTGTATTTTTGGATACACCGGGGATTCACAAGCGCCAGTCAAAACTGGGCGATTATATGAATCAGACCGCTTTTAATACATTGGGTGAGGTAGAAGCGGTACTTTTTCTTATTGACGCTGCTGAAGGTTTGGGCGGAGGCGACCGTTTTATTGCGGAACAGCTTAAACAAGTCAAAACACCAGTTATATTGGTGTTGAATAAAATTGACCGCATTGAGCCGGAGGCATTGTTGCCCCTGATTGAGCAGTATCGCAAGTTGTATGACTTTGCGGAAATTGTGCCGATCTCGGCCAAAATGGGCAATAATGTAAACACTCTGTTGGACCAGATTCAAAAATACTTGCCAGAAGGTCCGCAATATTATCCTGATGACCAAATTACCGACCATCCAGAGCAGTTTGTCATTGCCGAGCTGGTTCGGGAAAAGATTTTGCACATGACACGTGAGGAAGTACCCCATTCTATTGCGGTTATGATTGAAGACATGAAAGTACAGGATAATGGTGTAGTGCATATTATGGCGGTTATTTTTGTAGAGCGTGATTCCCAGAAGGGGATCATTATCGGCAAACAGGGAGCCATGCTCAAAGAGGTGGGCAAACAAGCTCGCCAGGATATCCAAAATTTGCTAGGATCCAAAATTTTCTTGGAACTTTGGGTTAAAGTCAAAAAAGACTGGCGTAACCAGGAACGTGTCCTTCGTGATCTGGGCTTCCATCGCGACGCTTAAAAGCAGATATCGATATCTACCATCACTTTGGTCATCAAAGGTCTATTGAGGCTAAGATTGATGTTAAATAATATGTATAGTTGTTGTAAGTATCATAAAAAAGCCGTCTCGACCTCTATGAGCGCCGCGCATAAGCGGTGCTTAACTTCTTGCTCTTACCCTTTCTTCCAGCGATGAAATAAGGAGTGCTTTTTAAAAGAGTTATTGTAACTGTATGCACGTTGTAGCGGAGCGAAGAATTTGAATCTGAAGAAGCGTCAGCGTTCGCCTTTACCCCTGAATTTACTCCTTTTCTCATTGGATAAAATAAATTCAGGGGTAACAGCGATCGTAAGATCAAATCATTCGCGAAGCGGTGTCCAGACCGTACACAGTAGCCTTTTTCAACGTAATCCATTAATTTCATCGCATACTTCTTCCCTCTTCGCATCATCCTATTTTTGAGATGCAGACGTCATTTCCGAAGAAAGGATGAATACGAATGCGAGATTTTTCGTGGAAGTATTTTGCGATGACTGGAGATGTCGGTGCGTATCTGTTATACAGGGAGAGCGCTGTGACAAGGGAGCAAGACAGGGATGAAGGAGAGTCGGACGAGCATGAAGAAGCCCGTGAATAGAGCGAACCACTGGCTTCTTCGCGAATGTTTGGGGGAAGAAGCATGCTTTACAGGATGGAAGGAATCGTCATCCGCAGCATGGATTACGGTGAGGGGAACAAAATTATTACGCTTTGCACCGAAAGCGGAGGCAAAGTAGGTGTGCTGGTCAGAGGCGCGAAAAAATCCAAAAGCCGTCATGCTGCTTTAACGCAGCCGTTTACGTACGGTGAATTTGTTTTTTTTCGTAACACAGGCTTAGGCACACTGAATGCCGGTGAAATTATCCAATCCCACCATACACTGCGCGAGGATATTACAAAGGCTGCTTATGCTTCCTATGCTTGTGAACTGCTTGATCGGGTATTACAGGATGAGGAAACAGGTGCATTTTGGTTTAAGCAGCTTAAAGCCTGTTTGGAGGCACTGGAGAGTGGCAAAGATCCGCTGATCGTCATGAGTATTTATGAATTTAAAATATTGCAGGCGGCCGGATATGCACCTCAGCTTGATGCTTGTATTTCAAGCGGTCAACAATGTGCTGATGAGGATATGTTTATCAGTCCGAGGTTAGGTGGGGTTTTGTGTCGGGGCTACAAGCATTTTGATCCAGCTGCGTTGAGTGTTGCTCCACGTACGTTGAAGTTGCTGCGCTTGTTCGCCCAAATGGATCTAAATCGACTCGGCAATATCGACGTGAAGGACTCCACCAAGCTGGAGATCAAACATGTCATGCGTCAGTTCATGGATATGCAGTTGGAGGTTAAGCTGAAATCCCGTAATTTCCTGGATCAGCTTGATAAGTACGATATGTGAAATACGGTGTTCTCTTGACTGTATCCCTGAAAACGTGTAATATCCTACTATATATCTCCTTTGGGAGCAGATGCATTGAACGAGAAAGTAACGAGACGTATTCTCTGTAGTTAGCGAGTTGGGGACGGTGTAAGCCCAGTGGGAATTGTTCGTGAACATGGCACTCTGGAGCGTCTGAATGGACACGGAAAAGAGGATTACGATCTGACTGGTGATGTAGGATCGCAATCAAGTAGGGTGGAACCGCGGGAGTCAGCTCTCGTCCCTACGTCTGTACAGGCGTAGAGGCGGGGGCTTTTTGCTGTCTCTAGCAAGGCTTATGGAATAAATTAGCCCTGTACATATGAGTTTAAGGATTAGAAATCACCAACATTTTAGGGAATTGGAAAGGAAGCGTGTGCCCATGAATTTTCAGCAGATGATTTTAACGCTGCAACAATTTTGGTCTGAACACAACTGCATTATTGTACAGCCTTATGATACGGAAAAAGGGGCAGGCACGATGAACCCGATGACGTATTTACGTTCAATTGGACCTGAGCCGTGGAACGTAGCTTACGTTGAGCCTTCTCGCCGTCCGTCTGACGGACGTTATGGTGAGAACCCGAATCGCCTGTATCAGCATCATCAGTTTCAAGTGGTTTTGAAGCCTTCACCTGATAACATTCAGGAGTTGTATCTGGAGAGTTTGAGCCGTTTGGGCATTAACCCACTGGAGCATGATATTCGTTTTGTTGAAGACAACTGGGAAGCACCGACGCTGGGAGCCTGGGGATTAGGTTGGGAAGTATGGCTGGACGGTATGGAAATTACCCAATTCACGTACTTCCAGCAAGTGGGCGGTATTGATGCCAGTCCGGTTGCGGTTGAAATTACGTACGGTATGGAGCGTCTTGCTTCCTACATCCAGGACAAAGAAAATGTGTTTGATTTGGAATGGGTTAATGGAATCTCGTACGGTGATGTTTTCCACCAACCAGAATTTGAGCATTCCAAATATACGTTCGAAGTATCTGATGTCAAAATGCTATTTACTCTTTTTAACATGTATGAAGAAGAGGCGAATAAAGCGATGGCGCAGCATCTTGTATTTCCAGCCTATGATTATGTGCTGAAATGCTCTCACACGTTCAACTTGCTGGACGCTCGCGGAGCCATCAGTGTAACGGAACGGACAGGTTTTATTATACGAGTGCGTAATTTGGCGCGCCAGGTCGCTGCGACCTATCTGGAGGAGCGCGAGAAGCTGGGCTTCCCGCTGTTGAAGAAAGGAGGTGCGGCAAATGTCTAAGGATCTATTGTTTGAGATCGGGCTGGAAGAAGTGCCTGCACGTTTTATCCCGAATGCGATTCAGCAGTTGAAGGAACGTATGACGGCGTGGCTGGACAGCTCGCGTATTGCTTACAGTGCTGTAGAGGCTTATGCTACACCTCGTCGTTTGGCGGTACTTGTTAAGGAAGTAGCGGAGAAGCAGGAAGATATTAACGAAGAAGTTAAAGGACCTTCCCGCAAAATCGCACTTGATGAAGCCGGTAACTGGAGTAAGGCTGCTCTAGGCTTTGCCCGTAGCCAAGGTGTTGATCCTGAACAGTTCACGTTCAAAGAACTTGGAGGCGTGGAATATATTTACGCGACCAAGAGCAGCATAGGTGTACCAACGGCAGATGTGCTGTCCGAAGGATTACTACACATTTTACATGCCATGACATTCCCTAAATTTATGCGCTGGGCAAGTTATGATTTTAAATTTGTTCGTCCAATCCGCTGGTTGGTAGCCTTGTTTGGTAGCGATATTGTTAATTTGGAGATTGCTGGCGTACAGTCAGGGAATGTGACAAGAGGACATCGCTTCCTTGGACAGGAGGCCGTTGTAGAAAGTCCAGCGGACTATGTTGAAGTACTTCGCAAGCAGCATGTCATTGTCGACATTGAAGAACGTCAGTCGCTTATTGTGAAGCAGATTGAAGCACTTGCAGCCGAAAAAGATTGGACGATTGCGGTCAAGGATGATTTGCTGGAAGAAGTGCTGTATTTGGTGGAAACTCCAACAGTACTGTTCGGTGGCTTTGACCCTGCGTTCTTGAACATTCCGAAGGATGTACTGATTACTTCCATGCGTGAACACCAACGCTATTTCCCAGTGCTGGATCGCACAGGAAAGCTGCTGCCATACTTTGTTACGGTACGTAATGGTGGCAGTCAATCGCTGGAAGTCATTGCAAAAGGAAACGAAAAAGTATTGCGCGCGCGGTTGTCTGATGCCAAATTCTTCTATGAAGAAGATCAGAAGCTGGAAATTAAGGATGCCCTCTCCAAGCTGGAAAGTATCGTTTTCCACGAAGAACTGGGAACAGTTGGAGACAAAGTGCGTCGAATTCGCCGCATTGCTGATGCTCTGGCAGAGAAGCTACGTGTTTCCCCAGATACACAGGAATCGGTTAGCCGAGCAGCAGATATTTGTAAATTTGACCTTGTAACACAAATGGTCTATGAGTTTCCGGAATTGCAAGGGGTTATGGGCGAGGATTATGCCCGTAAGGCTGGAGAGAAGGAAGAAGTGGCAAGAGCGGTGTTTGAGCATTACCAGCCGCGATTCGCAGGAGAAACGGTTCCTTCAACGAACGCTGGAGCGATTGTAAGTATCGCAGACAAGATAGATACCATTACAGGCTGCTTCTCCATCGGTATTATTCCGACAGGTTCACAGGACCCTTACGCGCTTCGTCGCCAGGCAGCAGGTATCGTGCAGATCCTGTTGGATCGTAAGCTTTCGGCTACGTTGTCTGATGTGTTCAATATCGCGCTTGATGTGCACAGCAACTTTGGAAATATGAAACGTTCCGCAGATGAAATACGTAAAGAATTACATGAGTTTTTCGGATTGCGCGTGAAGAAACTATTGTCCGAGACACTTCGTTATGACGTTGTAGATGCTGTGCTTTCAGCTGGATATGACGATGTTGCTTCTGTGGTTAACCGCGGGGCTGCATTAATGACTGCTGTACAAACGGGTGATGTCTTCAAGGCAACAGTTGAGTCTTTTAATCGCGTAGGTAATTTGGCTGCTAAAGCAGTTCACAAGTCAGTGAATACGGGTGAATTTACGGAACAGGGCGAGAAAAACCTATACGAAGCATGGTATGGCGCCTATGAGTCTTATTGTACAGCCTTACAGGAAGGTGATGCGACACAAGCATTGGCGCTTGCTTCATCCATTACTCCTGCGGTGACGGCGTTCTTTGACTCCGTTATGGTTATGGCTGAGGATGATGCTGTACGTAATAATCGTTTGGCATTGCTGGCTGCTATTGACTCAGAATTGAAGCGTTTTGCTGATTTTTCCAAGCTTGTAGTTTAAACGTCGGTTGTGGTAGTATGAACAACTTGAAAAAATGGGTATAAATATACGGAACGGTGTAAGAGTGATCTTGCAGCCGTTCCGTATTTTACTCGAATGCGGATACGAGATGGGGGATGCTCATGGGAGGGTCCGGAAATTTCCCGGATGTACGGATCGTTGTTGACGGGGACGCTTGTCCTGTTAAAAGTGAAATTGCAGAGACAGCTTCCCGTTTTCATATTGACGTTATTATGGTATCTTCGTATGATCATCTCATTCAGGGTAGCAAAGGCGTAAGCGTTGTTAAAGTAGACCGAAGCGACCAGAGTGCCGATCTCTATATTTCCAATCATATCCGCCGCGGAGATATTGTAACAACCAACGATTATGGTCTTGCTGCACTCGCCTTGGCAAAAGGTTGTGAAGTGATGTCTTTTCGCGGAACGATTTATCGAAACGATTCGATAGACTTCATGCTGGACCGACGCCACACTTCTGCCAAAGAACGGAAAAAAGGACGTTATGGAAAAGGTCCTAAACCGTTTACATTAGAGGATCGTGAAGTTTTTCAACATAAACTGACAAAACTTTTACTTCGCTTGCAGGAGAATGAGTAACGGTATCGAATTATATTTACGTGCTAAAGAGATGAAGGTGGTTAATATGAGTGCCGGACAAGGTAACATACCGGACGATATCATCGAGTCAGTTTTACAACATCATGATATTGTAGATACGGTAAGCAAGTACGTGCATTTGACCAAGCAGGGGAAATATATGAAAGGCCTCTGTCCTTTTCATTCCGAAAAAACCCCTTCATTCACCGTGACACCGGATCGTCAGATTTTTTACTGCTACGGCTGCGGCGCGGGAGGCAATGCCATCAAGTTTATGATGGAAATCGAAGGACTATCCTTTCCCGAAGCTGTCAGGACAATGGCAGAAGAAAGTCATATTCCGCTCGGCGAATGGCAGGGACGTGATTCATCGCATCAGCATCCTGAGTTGGACAGGCTGTTGCAAGCGTATGAACTAACTTCTAAGATGTACCATTTTTTGCTTAAAAATACGGAGCACGGCAAACCAGCCATGGAATATTTGCGTTCACGGGGATTCAGTGACAAGATCATTGACCAATTCCAAATTGGCTATGCACCCAACCGATGGGATACGATCGTTCAGTTTCTAGAGAAGCGTTCTTTTGATCCTGTCGAGATGGAAAAGGGAGGACTCATTTCTCCCCGACATGAGGGTGATGGATATGTAGATCGATTCAGAGATCGTATCATGTTTCCCATTTGGAATCGAAACGGAAAAGTTATTGCCTTTGCAGGCCGTATACTTGGCGAGGGGCAGCCGAAGTATTTGAACTCGCCGGAGACCAAGCTATTTAACAAAAGCCGAACGCTGTACAATCTCCACCATGCTAAGACCTCAATTCGCAAGCTTCGTCAAAGTGTTCTTTTTGAAGGCTATGGCGATGTCATCTCGGCATGGGAAGCTGGCGTACAAAATGGAGTGGCCGCCATGGGGACTGCTTTAACGGAGCATCATGCTACGATGTTAAAGGGACTGTGCGACGAGGTTATTATTTGTTATGATGGTGACCGGGCAGGACAAGCGGCAGCGCTTAAAAATTTTCCACTGTTGGAAAATGCGGGACTTCACGTAAAAGTAGCGTTGGTCAGCGATGGTATGGACCCGGATGATTTTATCCGGCAATACGGCGCTGAACGTTTCCAACGCCAAATTATCGAAAGTGCTGTTTCAACGGTGAAATTTAAGCTTATATATCTGAAAAAAAACCATATACTGCAAGAGGAAGAAGGAAGAATCGCGTATTCCCGCGAAGCATTAAATGTCATTGCACCTCTGTCATCCCCGACTGAGCGGGAAGTGTATCTGCGCGAAGTATCTGCCGAAGTCAAGGTGGATTTTGAAACCTTAAAGCAGGAATGCAATTTACTCCGTCAATCCCTGCAAAAAAAACAGAACTTTGGGGATAATAACGAAAATGGGTGGAATAATGGTAGGCATAAAAAAGGGCAGGTCTCTACGCCCAATCTGTTGCCGGCTTACCATGTGGCTGAACGCAGGCTGCTTCACTGGATGATGCAGGATTTAGAAGCTGCAGAGTATGTAGAAAAGCATCTGGGGGACGCCTTTAATATTGAGGATCATGCAGCAATTGCTGCTTATCTATATGCCTATTACGCGCAAGGGAAGTTACCGGATACAAGCCGTTTTATTTCATCTTTGCAAGACGACCGACTGGAGAAGAACGTAAGTTCGATCATGATGATGGATGCTCCAGGCGTATGGGCACCGCACATTTTGGATGATTATATTCGTCAAGTGCGAAAATTTCCATTGCAGGAGCAACTGGATTTGAAGAGGGAAGAAATGAGAACCGCTGAGCGCTCAGGTGATTTTTTGCGTGCAGCACAAATTGCAAGCGAGATTATAGCCCTAGAGAGACAATGAACACACAGAGGTCGGATGTTTCTAGGAGGAGGGAGTCGAAAGATGGCGAATGATCAGCATACTGAACTGGAGACGGAATTAACACTGGATCAGGTTAAAGATCAACTGATTGAGTTGGGTAAAAAAAGTTCCTCTCTGAACTACAAAGATATCATGGAAAAACTGTCGCCGTTTGATCAGGACCCCGAGCAAATGGATGAGTTTTATGAGCAGCTGGGTGACTTGGGGATTGAGATTGTGAATGATAACGACGAAGAAGTTACCAGATTGCGTCAAAATGACGACCCGGAAAACAATGACGGGGATGATTTTAATTTCGATGACGATCTGAGCCTGCCTCCCGGTATTAAAATTAATGACCCGGTCCGGATGTACTTGAAGGAAATTGGTCGTGTACCGCTGCTTTCTGCTGATGATGAGGTGGAGCTTGCCAAACGGATCAATAACGGCGATGAAGAAGCTAAGCGTCGGTTGGCTGAAGCAAACTTGCGTCTGGTTGTAAGTATTGCCAAACGTTATGTTGGTCGCGGCATGCTTTTCCTGGATCTAATTCAAGAAGGTAATATGGGTTTGATTAAGGCAGTAGAAAAATTTGATTACGAAAAAGGCTTTAAATTCAGTACGTACGCAACCTGGTGGATTCGTCAGGCGATTACGCGCGCAATTGCCGATCAGGCGAGAACGATCCGTATTCCAGTGCATATGGTGGAAACGATCAACAAGCTGATTCGCGTATCGCGTCAACTGTTGCAAGAGCTGGGGCGTGAACCTACGCCGGAAGAAGTGGCTGCCGAGATGGAGCTAAGCGTGGAAAAAGTACGGGAAATTATGAAAATTGCCCAAGAACCGGTTTCATTGGAAACACCAATTGGTGAAGAGGATGACTCACATCTAGGGGATTTCATTGAGGATCAGGAAGCGTTGGCGCCTGCAGATGCAGCAGCCTATGAGCTTCTGAAGGAACAACTCGAGGATGTACTGGATACGTTGACCGAACGGGAAGAGAATGTTTTGCGTCTCCGTTTTGGTTTGGACGATGGAAGAACCAGAACTCTTGAAGAAGTGGGTAAAGTGTTCGGTGTTACACGTGAACGTATTCGTCAGATTGAGGCCAAAGCGCTGCGTAAGTTGCGCCATCCAAGCCGCAGTAAGCGACTGAAGGATTTCCTCGAATAGAAGCGTAACATTGCGGACCTTCTGCGGCTTGAAGCGCGCAGAAGGTCTTTTTTTATCTCATGGCAGCCTTGGTGGAGGGGAAGAAGCTTGGACCAGGAGAAAAAACGGACAATACTGTTACATGAAATTGAGCATTGGCGGCAAAGTCGACTGCTCCCTGAGCAATATTGCGATTTTCTATCCAATCTGTATCGGGACGATGAAAATCCGGCACAAAGCCAGAACCGTAACAACACCGGGCTGCTTACATATCTTAGACACGGGCATAGGATCGCCTGGCTTCTTGGTTTTGTCATTATTTCCTGCATTTGTTTGATCGGTTTTTATTTTACCGCTTTTCCGTTGGCAATGCAAATATGCTCGGCAAGTGCAGCTACTGCGATTTGCTATGGAATGGCTGCGGTTTGGCGGTCTTCCGAAAAGAGTATGAGTGCAATGTTGAGCACTTTAGGCAGTGTAATTATGCTAGGTTCAGGTGTATGGATCATTCAGCTTCATCAAGGTGAAGCTAAGGTTTGGTTTTTAGTGCTGGTGGGTCTATGTGGTTTGATATGGTGTCTCGTAGGATTAACTTTGCGCATCAGCTTGCTTCATTACTGTGGTCTTGCTGGGCTGCTTTTAGTGTATGCGGTCCTTATAGGCCGCTATTGGCCTACAGCTACTTTAGTGATGCTTGAGGTATTTTGGATTTTACACGCAGTGTTGTTGATTGGATTAAGCTGGTGGGTACATCGCCGCTTTCCACGTCTTGCGTTGGTTTATTTTGCTATAGGCATGACCCTTGTGTTTATGGCGGAAGCAGACACGGTCGTCCTGCGCCATCAAGCAGCAGGGGAAGTGATGTTTTTTAGCATACTGAAGTTGGCTATTGTCGTAGGGATTTTATTTTGGACTCGAAAAAAATGGATTACGTGGGTGACGTCATGAAACTTTCTCAGCGATTACAATATATTTTGGAACAAATTCCTGCCGGTAGCAGATTGGCTGATATTGGCTCGGATCACGGACTACTCCCTGTGGCTGCAGTGCGCTCCGGCAGAGTATCGCAAGCTGTAGCGGGTGAGGTCAACGATGGACCATTGCGTGCGGCTCAAAAGCAGGTGGCTGAAGCAGGCCTTACAGATCGCATTGCGGTTAGAAAAGGGGATGGCTTGGCTGTAGTTAAGGTCAATGAGGTAGATGTTATTACGATAGCGGGTATGGGTGGTGCCTTGATTGCTTCCATTTTGGAACAAGGGAAAGACAAGCTTGCTTCAGTGAAACAGCTTGTTTTACAGCCCAACGTGGGCGAGGATATTTTACGACGCTGGCTAATTAAGCATCAATGGGTATTAAAAAATGAACATATTATGGAGGAAGACGGTAAAATATATGAAGTTCTGACGGCAGTACCTGCTTCTGAAAGCTCACTGAAACAGGATGAGCTGTATCGGGCATGGGAACTTCCTGGTAGTTCGCTGGTACTGACAGAGGACTTGTTAATGCAACTCGGACCGTTATTGGTCAAAGCACCAAATGAAACCTTTTTTTCGAAATGGCAATTGGAGATTCGCAAGCTTCAGGATGTACTGGCGCAAGTGGCACGGTCAGATCAGGAATCCGCTCAGCATAAGCAGGAGCAATTGCGCAAGCAAATTGAGCAGCTGGAGGAGGTACTTGCATGTTTGCCAAAGGACAGACAGTAACTAGCTATATGGAGCAGCTGGCCCCGAAATACTTGGCAGTTCCAGACGATAGAATTGGCCTTCAACTGGGTAGCCTACAAAAGGAAATCAAAAGCATATTAGTAGCCCTGGATGTCAATGATGAGGTTGTTGAAGAAGCGATCCGCATAAAAGCTGACCTCATTATTGCACATCATGCGATTATATTTCGCCCACTTAAAGCTTTGAACACGGACCAGCCTGCGGGCAGATTGTATGAAAAGCTGATCAAGAATGATATTGCTGTCTACATCAGTCATACGAATCTGGATACGGCTGAGGACGGCATGAATGATTGGATGGCAGAAGCACTGGGTATTCAAAGTGAAGATACGCTAGAGAATGTTCACACCGAGCAATTATTCAAGCTTGTCGTTTTCGTACCCAAAACACATCATCAACGTGTTCTGGATGCCGTACTGAATGCGGGAGCTGGACATATCGGCAACTACAGCCATTGCAGCTTTAATATTGATGGCTATGGAACTTTCGTACCAGGTGAAGGCACACAGCCATTTTTGGGTGAGCCGGGTAAAATGGAACGTAGTGAAGAGGTTCGTATTGAGACTATTGTACCGCAGGGGGTACGCAATAAAGTTGTCCAAGCGATGCTGAAGGCTCATCCTTATGAAGAGGTGGCTTATGACCTATACCCTATGGATTTGAAAGGCCGTACCTTTGGTTTGGGACGAGTGGGTAAGCTCAAGGAAGCCCGCACGTTACGGGAGTTTGTAGATGTTGTGAAAAACGGTCTCAACGTTAAGCATGTACGTGTGGTGGGTGACTTGGACCGTATGATCAAAAAAGCAGCCGTGCTTGGAGGCTCTGGCAGTCGCTATGTGAATAAATCGCTTTTCAAAGGCGCTGACGTATTAGTGACGGGGGATATTGACTATCACACGGCTCACGATGCCCTGATGGCAGGCATTGCTATTATTGACCCTGGACATAACGCAGAAAAGATTATGAAGCCTAAAACCGCAGAATGGATGCGCAGACGCTTGGCAGAAGGTCGATACTCAACGGAAGTATACGTATCTGAAGTGGACACTGAGCCATTTCAATTTTTGTAAAACCTTCACATCTATGAGAAAATAAAGGTGAACTATTACATTTTTTCGTAGGGAGAGGTTGTATGCGAAAGTTGATAGCCGATTCTGCGATTCATGCCTATCCGGGCATGGTTGCAATTGTTACTTCCCGTTATGAGGGAGTAAATAATGTAATGGCCTCAGGCTGGCATACATATATCGGATCATCACCGGGCATGTATGGCATTTCATTGAGGAAGGAAACATATTCTTACGAACTGATTAAGAAAAGCGGAGGCTTTGGTGTTCAGTTTCTGCCTGCGCACAGATCGGAATGGATTCAGGCTGTAGGTACCTTTAGTGGTATAGATGTAGATAAGTTTCAGCAGTTTGGGATTGCATATGAAGACGGGATTTCAGTGGATGTGCCTATATTGCTGGAAGCGTATCTCGCTTATGAGTGTAAAGTAGTGGATATTCATACCTACGGAGATCATGACTGGATTGTCGGCGAAATACAGCAGACCTACCGGGATGATGAACTATTCCTAGATGAGGACGTTCCTGATTTTAGTAAGCTTTCAATTCCGTTATACGTGGGAAGGTCTGCTTATTACGTGGCAGATGATTCATTACAGAGAAAGGTACATCCGTTTTATTTGAGCAAGTAAAAGAGTGTTCTATAATTTACAATATTTACAGGGTTGTATCATGCACGCGTTCCCTGTATACTATGTAATGTTGTTCGGAAAGTTTAACAGACAATCGCTGGTGGTGTAAGCCACGAGAGGAAAGTCCGGGCTCCATAGGGCAGGATGCTGGATAACGTCCAGTCAGCGCGAGTTGAAGGATAGTGCCACAGAAATGGACCGCCGATGGCCGCTTGCGGCACAGGCAAGGATGGAACCGAGGTGTAAGAGACCCCGAGGAACGCTGGTGACTTCGTTCCTGGTAAACCCCATCTGGAGCAAGACCTAAAGGGACACAGCTTCTTCGCGAAGCAGCCTTAGCCCGAGGCGTGTCTAGGTTGGTCGCTGGAGCTGGATAGCAATGTTCGGCCTAGATAGATGATTGTCGCTTTTAGTGGGAGGGTAGTTCCCGTCTGTACCACGAATAGCACAGAACCCGGCTTACGGAAAACTTTCCCCACTGCAACACTTTAAAAATGTATGAATTATTGTTTTGTTAATGACCTGTTTGCATGAGAAACTTTTAATCCAAATGTATTTATTACATTAAAAAGGGTGCTTCATATTCCTGTGGGAATCATGAAGCACCCTTTTTAATTTGCAGCCGGATTACGCAGTCCGCTATATCTATGGAATGAAGCCCCCAACATAGTCAATGGGGGCTTCATTGTATTTACACTCTCCTAACGCAAAAACGTGCGAGGACGAGGCATGTAGTCAGTGTAGCGTGCTTTTGAAGCTGGAATTAACGTACGCTTTTTACCACATTTTTCTCCATATACAGCTTCAGTGCCCGATCCAATCGGTCAACTGCTTTTGGAAGCAAGGCAGGATCGGTATGCGTGAAGTTGATTCGCATATGGTTACTGCCGCTTAAGTCAGCATAGAAGACTTGTCCAGGGACAAATGCGACCCCTTCCTGAATCGCGAGTTCCAGCAACTGATCAGAACGGAAGCCTTCAGGTAAGGTAACCCACATAAACATGCCACCAAGTGCATCATTCCAAGTGATTCCTTCCCATTGACGTTCTCTCATTAACGATGTAAGACGCAACATCCGAGTGTGATACTCAGCGGACACGGTACGTATATGTCCCTCCAAATCAAAGAAGTCCAACAGCTCATTCAAAGCACGCTGGTCAATACTGCTGGAGTGCAGATCGGCAGATTGTTTGGCATTTGCGGTCTTAACGACGATGGCTTGATCGGCTACCAACCATCCAGAGCGAACACCTGGAGCGACAGTTTTAGAGAATGTAGAAGTGTACATTACATGACCATCGCCACCTAGCTGTTGATCAATAGAAAATAGGGATGGGAAGTTAAGGTTTTCATCAAATTTGAGCCGTCCGTAAGGATCGTCTTCAAAAATCAAAGTTCCGTATTTACGGCATAGCTCAACAACGCCTGTTCTGCGTTCCATACTCCATACACTTCCTGCTGGGTTGGAGAAGGTAGGGATGACATACACGAATTTTGGCTGATGCTGTTTGATCTTGGCCTCAAGATCATCTAATTGCATACCGTTAGCGTCTGTATTTACACTTACAATGTTAGCGCCATAGGAATTGAATACCTGAAGAGCTGCCAAATAAGTAGGGGACTCCACCAATACTGTATCCTGCGGATCAAGCAACACACGTGAAACTAGATCAATGGTCTGCTGCGAGCCTGTTGTCATGAGGATGTTATCTCTGGTGACGGAGATGCCTTGGGATGACATGATTGCTGCCAAACGTTCCCGTAGAGGAATGTATCCCTCGGTTAGGCCGTATTGAAGTGCGGTAGTACCGCCGAGGCGGAATACCCGCTCATAGGCTTTAGCAACTGCTTCGACGGGAAAGAAGGCATCGGCCGGAAGGCCACCTGCGAGAGATAATACATCTGTTCCCTGTGTCAGCTTCAAAATGTCCCTTACCATGGACGAGCCCTGAGTACGAGCCATACCCGAAAATTTGTATTCCAATCCAATCATCTCCTGTGTTCTATACTGTGCTAAGAAATTTGTTGTATTATATCGATAATGAAGTATAACAGTAAACGTCTAAATGTAACAGTTGATTTTTGGAGGGAAGGGTTCCGATGCATATTGATCTCAGTCGTAACAGCAGTGTCAAATTATATTTACAGATTACCAAAACATTAGCGGATCGCATTCAGTCAGGGCTACTACCTCAAGGTACCAAGCTTCCCTCTATCCGTCATCTGTCCAGTCTGCTTGCGGTGAGTCCTGTAACTGTAAGCAAAGCGTATGCCGAGCTGGAGTCCATGAATCTGGTTACGTGTACACAGGGAAAAGGTTGCTATGTGGCGGAAGCTTCAGTACCGATTTATCGTGAGCGGACGCAGGATTTGTCTTGGCAGATGTCGCTCATCGATTATTTGCCGCGCGCGCAGTTATGGAGAAACTTTAATCATAGCCGAAAGGCTATCTATTCTTTTCATATAGCCGCAATACAGCCGGAGCTTCTTCCCACGCGCGAAATTATTGCAGATACCCAACGTTTATCCTCTGAACATTCCGATGTAATGGCTGCATATGGGACTTTTGAAGGTGATTTAGAACTAAGAGAAGTGTTCGCAGACCACCTGAGTGAACGCGGTATACGTATAGTGGCAGAGCAACTGCTTGTGACCAGCGGAGCTCAACAGGGAATTGACCTGGTGGCGCGTACGTTTGTTGGTCCAGGAGATGTGGTCTACATGGAAGCCCCTACCTATACTGGGGCCATTGATGTGTTCACTAGTCGTGGTGCCAAAGTAATTATGATTCCGATGGACGAGGAGGGTATGCGGATTGATATTTTGACACGTCTCTGTGATACCCATCCCCCAAAATTGATCTATACCATACCTACCTTTCATAATCCTACCGGCGTAACTTTGACGATGGCCAGACGCACGCAATTACTGGATCTGGCTCAAAGTTATCACTGTCTCATTGTTGAGGATGATCCATTTTCCGATCTGTATTACAAAACTAAACCCCCACTCTCTATCAAGGCGCATGATCAGTCCGGGCATGTTGTCTATATCAAAAGTTTCAGCAAAACCGTTGCTCCTGGTTGCCGCATAGCTTGTGTAGCGGCAACTGGGAGTGTAATGGATCGTTTGGTGGCTGCTAAGTCAACTACGGATTTGGGAAGTCCTCTATTAACGCAAAAAACACTGCTACCTTTTCTCAAGAACCGACTTGACCAGCATCTTGTTTCATTGCGAGAACAAATTCGAGATCGTCTAACTGTCGCATTGAATACACTCCAGCGCTATGCTCCACCAGAGGTTACCTGGTATGCTCCTGAAGGTGGTCTCAATGTATGGATTAAACTTCCCTCTATGGTGGATATTCCAGAATTGGAGCGGGTAGCTGACCGTGAAGGCATTTCCTTTTTGCCTGGTGCGGTGTGCTATGCAGGTGGTATGGATAGTAATCATATCCGTATTTCTTTTTCGTATACGGACAAGGAAACACTTAAATCAGGTCTGCGCAAGCTATGTAATTTGTTGGGCGATATTCTTGATCATTCGGTCATTATGGAACGAAAGCCTATTTTATAAGGGATAATTGTATTAGGGGTTAAACATCCAAGCACAGCATATGCCTCCTTAATATGCTGTACTAATTCACCGAAAGGAGTTGCACATTATGAGTCATTGTCATTACGACCCGGTCGTGTGCCCGCCGATCCAATTTGTAAATCATCAATTTTACCCACAGGTGGTACCTGTTGTTCATCCGATTGAGATCATCAATCAGGCGCATGTTATACCTGTGCCCCACCACGTATTTCCGGTGGTTGTCAAGGATCCTGGTGACCCATGCTGTCATACACGCAGTCATGGAAAGCGACCTGTCCGTACCAGTTCCAAGCGTTAAGAAAGCCTAAAAAAGCAGCCATGGAGCAACATGGCTGCTTTTTCCAAAAGGGGTATCCTAGGCTTCCAGTTTCTTTAATATGGATTTCAACTTGTCACTGAAATGCTGTGGATAGAATTGCAGGGGAACATAGGGACGTTGTGCTGCTTTCAATGCTTTATACACGTCGATTTGACCATACCCAAAATATTTGTCATGCCCTGGTGTGCCCAAATCAATTACGCTGTCTCTCATTAAATCCATTACCTCTTTATTGGTTAGATCAGGGTTAACGGATCGAATCAGGGCAGCTAACGCTGATACATGTGGACTGGCCATCGAAGTACCCGATAGTGCAGCATATTGATTCCCAGGATACGTACTGGCAATACTTGCACCTGGAGCCATGACGTCCACATAATCGCCGTAGTTAGAAAAGGATGCGCGGTGCATAGAAGAATCTGTAGCGGAAACGGCAAATACTTCAGGGTACGCTGCTGGATAACCGGGTCGCTCCGTATTATCATTGCCTGTGGCTGCAACTAATACAACATCTTTGTCATAGGCATATTTGATCGCATCATGTAAAAATGAAGCTTGTGCATAGTTGCCGAGACTCAAATTGATGACCTTGGCCCCGTGATCAGCTGCCCATATAATACCTTCTGCAACCGAGTAAGTTGTACCGGAGCCAGATTGGTCAAGTACCTTGATCGGCATGACCTTGTTGTACCACGTCATACCGGCGACTCCCTCACCATTATTAACGAGCGCAGAAATGATGCCGGCGACATGCGTTCCGTGACCGACGTCATCATAAGGCTTTTCAGACGGGTTTACCACGTTATGCCCAGAAAGAATTTGGCCTTTTAGATCAGGGTGATCCAAATCTACTCCTGTATCTACAACCGCGACAATTACATCTTTGCTGCCTTTGCTTAGTTTCCAGCCTCTGTTGGTTTCGGTAGCAGGCAGGTTCCATTGATAGCGAGAAAAGAGCAGATCATTAGGAATAGAGCTGTCGGCATTGATAGGTGCTTTCTCATTGGTCAGATACATATAGTGAGGCTCAGCATAAAGCGGGTTCCACTTTTGTGAAAAGTATTGCTTTAGCTCTTTAAAGTTCATTTTATCCGAATGAAATACATAAGTATAACCAAGCTTACGGCCTGGTTCACAGTGCAAATCTGCTGCAATTTCCTTCAATTGTCGTGAATCAGGATTGTGACGGAAGCGAACGACAATTTCGTTTTCAAAATAATGGCTTGCATTTTCGTTGTCGTGACCCGTTTTGACCGTGATATCGTGCAATGTGTCGGGATGTACGGATTCGATTTTGTAGCTACCTTCTTTTGGATAGGGAATTAAACGCAAATTTTTGCGCTGATGCTTCTCCACGTCACGCAATACTTGCTGACTGACCAGGGCAGCAACGCCGCATGTTCCATCAGCCGATGGTTCAGCCATGATGAAATATTTACCGCCCTCAACTTGAAAAGCAGCCGATTCATAGGATTTATTTTGCATGACGGAACGACGAGCCGCAGCCAAGCTGCTTTGAATTTGAGGGTGGTTCAGCAGACTTGTCTGTGCTTTGTTGCCTGTGTAGGTGTTAGTCTTTCCGTCCCTAATGTGAATCCACTGGAGCGTATGAAGATGACTGTGTGATTGCTGCAATGTGTGGGTGAACTGTCTTTTCTGATTGGCAGTTTTACCATTCAGCTCCCGCAATACGTATTGAATATCTTGTCTTGCGTCCATCCGTGTGAGGGTATCCGTAGCGGACAGGTCCAAAGCCAACATTCCTTTTTTAAGCTGCTTCTCCTGCTGTGGTACCATCTTGGTCGTATATTCGGGCTGTGGTGTTTGGCGGTGATCGCGTGAAGGTAGCATCAGTGTGATCAGAAGCACCCCGGCAGCTGCTCCGAGCAGGGGTTTTAACCATTTTGGCCGAGACATGAAACCGTCCTCCTTGAGTATTCATAAATTTATGGTTTAGCGTGAGGAGATTGGCATGTTTTTATACCTTTCAATGCTTATTTGTGGTAGGATAAATACTGAAAATTACAGCTCTTTCGGTTAGAAGGGACTATTTTCGGGTAACCAAATTGATGAACAAGCAACAAATAAGGGGGAGCTGCCTTGATGTCAGCAGTCAACGTACAAAAATTATGTGAGTCGGCGCAGGAAAGACTGAAAACTGCCGTGAAACGTGTGGAAACATTCCTCAATGAGCATGCTCTGCCGCAACTGGCTGTGGATGGTAATGAGGAGTCCGTACTTTTTTACAAAGGTTTTTTGTCGGATCTCCGCCATGTCCTTGTTTTTTCCGAAGTATCCTATGAAAAGCTGGGTGTGGCTTTGCGCCGTGCCAACTTTGACGTCGATTTTGCGGAAAAGGCATTGTATAACGTATACCATGACTGCGTGAACAGCTTTTTTTATCCCAAAAATGAAACTTACGCAGAGGACGGACGCTATGCTTATACGGGACAAGATGCTATCCGCTTCCGTAAAACGCCAGTGCCAGCCGCCCGCGAAGTGATCATGGACATTACGAAAAACTTTGAAGAATTGCGTGATGATCTGACTTATTATGAAAGTGATTATTTGACACAGCGCCGGATGCAGACTCGTCGTACTCATGCCTAAAGCATTCAATCCAAGAAATTCATTTCTAATCAAAAACTAAAACAAGACAAGCAAGCCGTTTTCTACTTGTTTCCTGCCAGTTTGGAGGAGGCGAAGGGAAGCGGCTTTTTTCGTATGTCACCAACTGCCATATGCCATGAACGCATAGGTGCAGGGGAGCGGGGGGACAATGAATCCGAGGTGATGATCATGAGCCAAGAGGCCAAGCCAATCGTAAAGTGCAGCGTAGCCAATTGCCATTATTGGGGAGAAAACAACTTTTGCAAGGCAGATTTGATCATGATTGAAGTAGATGGTCATGCCGGGAAAAAATTTAAAGAAGAATATGCGGGGGAAAGCTTTAGTTCAGATGAACGTGATAAGGCTGCAACGTCTGCCGCAACCTGTTGCCACACCTTTAAGCCGAAGTCTCTGTAAATGTATAACACGATTCATTTCCATTTGGAGGTGCAGTTATTATGGAAGATCATGAAAACGATAAGCATAAGAATGAAGAGCATGTTAGCCGTGAACGTGTAGATTATCCTCGTCATGTTCAGGAACGCTCTGCCAAGCGCCGCCATCATCGTGAGGAATATGCAGCAGAGGTTGCTCCTGGCTCACCAGTTGTGACCAGACATGAGAACAAGGGTGAAGAGCAGGTTATTAACAATAGTGGTCGTATTTCCGGCTATATTGGGCTGGCTGCAGGTATCGCATCATTGTTTATGTGGTCTATTGTGCTGGGACCCATTGCAGCAGTTTTAGGATTTTTTGCTTATGTAAATGGCAGTAAAACAACCGGTATTTGGTCGATTGGTCTTGGCGCACTAGCAACATTGAGTTATTTTGCTTTTATCCCATTTGTGCGCTAACCCTGTTGGTTAAAGGTTCCGGTATCTTAGCTCCGCTGTCTTTTCGACAGAAACGGAGCTTTTTTTCATTAAAAAGTATGGAAGTACATAGTAAAAAGTTGTATCATAGCAATAACGACAAGCTATTTGGGATATAACAACTATAGAAAGTTGGGAACACCACATGCAAATTGATCCGCGCGTGTCCAAATCCATGTTAGACATGCAGCTGTTAAATAATATGAGTGCTACGACCCAGACGGGTACAGCGGATGCTTTTTCTGGATTGCTGGAACAAGTAGGTCAGCTGGAAACAGATAATGCTGTCACTCGAGAAAATTCAGGCGATGTTACCAGAGATGAAAACGGTTTGCTCTGGCTTCAACTGGGACCATCGAGGGGAACGACTTCGTCATTGGCAGTCTATCCTGCTTCTTCCAATACGGCAACGGATGGACCTACAAAAGCTACAGCGTATGATAGTTTGATTAATGAGGCAAGTCAGAAATACGGCGTCCCGGTAGCTTTGATTAAAGCAGTTATTGATACGGAATCTTCATTTAATCCATCGGTTACTTCTTCGGCTGGAGCCAAAGGACTTATGCAGTTGATGGACGCTACAGCTCAAGGTTTGGGAGTTAGTGACCCCTATGATCCTGCACAAAATATTGATGCTGGCGTACGCTATTTGTCTTACCAGATTAAACGTTTTAACGGACAGGAAAATATGGCGCTGGCTGCATACAATGCAGGTCCCGGACGGGTGCAGCGGCTTGGAGTAAGTAGTGATGAGCAGTTGATGTCTGTACTGGACAAGCTTCCGGTAGAAACGCAAAGATATATTACCAAAATTCAGAATGCACGTGAAAAATATACCATCTAAGCCCTATAGCTTATAGCATAAAAGTGCGTAATTTCAATTCGATTAGGTCCGCAGACAGGATCAATATGGGGAAAGGGTGTCGCTGTAATGAAGCGGCCTTTCTCTGTTTTGGTCTTTTTTTGTTGTAACAGTTGTGGGGCAGAAAGGGGAGTTTAATGAAATATTTTGATTATGCCGCGACAACTCCGCCTTTTGAAGAGGTGATTACAACCGTTGCCGAGGTAATGAGACGACATTATGGCAATCCGTCTTCCATGCATCGGTATGGAGAGGATGCGGATAAGTTGATCAAGCGCTCGCGCGAAGTATGCGCTGCAGCTTTGGGAGTATCTCCTGCGGAGATTGTCTTCACATCCGGGGCAACGGAAAGCAACAATCTTGCCGTTAAGGGGGCGGCTTTGCACTATCAGACCAGAGGCAAGCATATCGTGACTGTGTCGACAGAGCACCCGTCTGTGTACGAAGCTTGCAAACAGCTGACAAATTTGGGTTTTGAAGTTACTTTTTTACCTGTGGATGAGAAAGGTCATGTTAGTGCCGAACAGGTTTGCGCAGCTGTTCGTAAAGATACGATTTTAGTCAGTATCATGCATGTCAATAATGAGACAGGAAGGGTGCAACCGTTGCGAGATATCGGAGTTGCGCTGAAAAAGCGCTTCCCCCGTGTTCTATTTCATATTGACGGTGTACAGGGATTTGGCAAGTTGCCGGTTGATCTCCGGGGCTGGCAGGCTGATCTGTACAGCCTTTCGGCGCATAAGCTGCGTGGACCCAAAGGTGCTGGATTGCTATTCGTTCGGGAAGGCGTAGAGCTTTTCCCATTGCTTAGTGGTGGCTCTCAGGAGCAAGGGGTTCGTGCGGGTACCGAAAATGTACCACTGCTTGTCGGTATGTCCAAGGCAGTACGGCTGGCGGGCGAACGACAAGCAGAGACTGCACGGCGCATGATCGAGTGGAGAGAACGGGTGGCCGCAGAAGTGAAAACAATCCCACAACTGCGGCTGAACAGTGGGAAAGAAGCGCCGCATATTGTCCACTTTTCGTATCCGGGCATGAAGGCCGAGGTACTGCTGCATACGCTGGAGCAATTGGGTGTGGCAGTGTCCACCAAATCGGCTTGCTCTTCAAAATTAGCCGAGCCTAGCCGGGTACTGTTGGCGATGGGCCGCAATGAGGCAGAAGCAGCCGGCGGCATACGTATCAGCTTTGGTGATGAACATACGGAACAGGATATCGACGAGCTCATACTTGCGCTTCGAGAGGCTGTGGCCAAGCTGGAATCCCTTGAAAGGTGGAAACGTTAAAATGCACTATGATATGCTTTTACTTCGCTTCGGCGAATTTACATTAAAAGGGAAGAATCGCGCTCGTTTTGAGAAGGCTGTACTGAAACACGTAAAGCTGCTGCTTAAGCCTTTTCCAGGTGCTTCGTTGCGCAAGGAATTTGGACGGATTTATGTAGTTCTCGGAGGAGAGCCTTATGAACAGATCATTCAAGTGTTGCAAAAGGTGTTTGGCATCACGACGATTAGTCCTGTTAAAATGGCTCCTGTTGAGCTGGATGCTATCATTGAGACGGCTGTAGCTTTAATGCATGAGCTGAACGTAGACGAGGGAACGACATTCAAGGTAAATGCCCGCAGGGTATGGAAGGAATTCCCCCATTCTTCACAAGAGTTGAATCATTTAATTGGTTCTCCTATTTTGCGGACGTTTCAGGCATTGAAGGTCGACGTGCGTCAACCTGATATTGAGCTACGTGTGGAGGTAAGAGAGCAGGCGGCATATATTTTTAGTGATGTTATTATGGCTGTAGGGGGCTTTCCGTTAGGAACCAACGGCAAAGCTATGCTGCTGCTGTCCGGTGGAATTGACAGTCCGGTAGCAGGATGGTCATCCATGCGTAGAGGCTTGGAAATTGAATGTGTACATTTTTATAGCTATCCATTTACAAGTGAGCGTGCGAAAGAAAAGGTTATTGATTTGGCAAAAGTATTAGCAGGCTACGCGGGCCGAATCAAAATCCACCTTGTACCGTTTACAGAAGTGCAGACGGCCTTTACACGCACTGGGCAGGATAATTTAATTATTACGCTAATGAGACGGTCTATGCTGCGAATTGCAACGATGCTGGCAGAGCGTGAAGGAGCATTGGCACTCGTGACGGGCGACAGTCTGGGCCAAGTTGCTAGTCAAACGCTATCCAGCATGAATGTGATTGGTCGTTCGACGGAACTTCCCTTGCTGCGACCTCTCGTTATGATGGATAAGCAGGAGATTACAGAAATCGCTAAGCAAATTGGCACCTACGATTTATCCATTCTCCCGTATGAGGATTGCTGTACATTGTTTGTTCCCAAATCTCCCACGACCAATCCGAATTTGTGGGTAGTTCAGAAGATTGAAGCCTCTATTCGGGATTTGAATGCTTTGATCGATCAGGCTGTAGCTACAACGGAGACGGTTGTCCTTGAGGCAGACGGAGCTGTAGAGGGGCGTAAAGAGGAAGTTATACAGGAAGATTGGTTTTAATAAAAAAGGCAGACCCGCAACAATGTTGGGGTCTGCCTTTTTATTTGGGTGGGGTCCTTTTGAAACCTCTTTTAGACAGCTTTTTCTCGACGGGATACTGCTCTGCGATTTTGAAGATATCCTGTGAGCAAAATGCCAGCCATAACGGTGGCAATAAACAAGATACGCAGCGCCGGATGCTCCGTAAAGTATGGTGCCAGCTTACGTTCTTCAGTGATCATATTAGAGGCCGTATAACCAAGCACCGCCGATCCTAAATAGATAATCCAGGGGAATTTATTGATCAGCTTGATAAAAAGAGTGCTTCCCCATACAACGATCGGCACACTGATTAACAGGCCCAGCACTACAAGTAGCAAATGCTGCTGGGCCGCGCCAGCAACAGCAATAACGTTGTCCAGACCCATTGCTGCATCGGCGACAATAATGGTGCGGATAGCCCCCCATAGAGTTGTTCCTGCTTTAACTTCGGCATGATCCTCTTGGTCCACGAGCAACTTATACGCGATCCAGACTAGCATCACACCCCCGATGAGTAACAACCACGGTACTTGAAGTAACCAGAGGACTACAATAGTGGCTGCTATGCGGATGAGCAGGGCACCCCCGGTGCCGTATAGTATCGCTTTTTTTTGCGTTGCAGGAGGCAGCTTTCTGGCGGCAAGCCCAATTACAATCGCATTATCTCCTGCGAGCAGAAGGTCAATAAATATCACATTAAGAAGTAGCCAAAAGAACTGAAATACGGACATGTCAATCGTTCTCATCTCCCTGATTAAACATCCTCAAAACATTGCATGTTGTTTATGTTAATACCCGTTTTTCGGAAATACGATTCATTATATTGCTGTTTGTTATTGAATTCAAGGTTTATACTCAATCAAATTGCCATTAGTTATTACTAAATTATGACTTATTCGAAAAGCTTGCAAGCATAGCCTCGTCCAATTTTGCATACATGTAGGATGGGGGTGTTTGTACATATGGAGCATGTCATTTTGCTATTGAAAATATTAATGATTAATTTGGTGCTAAGCGGTGATAATGCAGTTGTTATAGCCATGGCGAGCAAAAACTTGCCTGCAAGGCAGCGAAGTCAAGCGATATGGTGGGGGGCTGTCGGCGCGGTCCTGCTGCGCTGTGTGTTGACTTTTGTAGCTGTCATTTTGCTAGGCATACCCTTTATTCAGGCGGCGGGCGGTTTACTTCTGTTATGGATTGCGTTTAAGCTGCTGTATGAGAATGATGATCATGTGGGAGTAAGAGCGGAAACAACCATATGGAAGGCAATACAAGTGATACTATTAGCAGACTTTGTGATGAGTCTAGATAACGTATTAGCTATTGCAGCTCTAGCCAATGGGGACATTGCTATTATAGTCATTGGTATTGCAATTAGTATTCCGATTGTCGTCTGGGGCAGCAACGTGATAGCAATCTGGCTTCATCGGTTCCCGATCCTTGTTCTGCTGGGATCTGCCATCCTGGCCTTTACGGCGGGAGAAATGCTACTGCGTGATCCCAAATTGGGCATATGGTTAGCAGACTTGGGTGAGGTTATACATGCATGGTTACCGGTCTTGTTGGCAGCAGCAGTTGTCATTGCAGGAATATATCGGCAGCTACGGCCCCGTCATATTTGAACGTGGTTTTTTTGGAAAACATCGGCTAAACTAGACATAGGGTTTTGCAGATGCCGAGGATTCAGCTCGGTTTTTGTAAAAATTCTATATTCATAAAAGTGTACTTGAAAACAACTACATTTAATGACTCAAAAACAAATCCAGCAAACAAAGGAGACCACGATGAATTCCGGAAAAGAGCGTATGATCGGAGTAGGCATTGTTGCCGTAGGACTGATTATTTTGTTGGGGAAATTGGGGATGTTCTCCTTCTTGGGACGCAACCTTTGGCCCTTGCTGATTTTAATACCTGGAATCGTGCTACATGCAATGTATATGATGCGTAAAGTATCACCCTTTATGTTGCTGCCGGCAGGGATTTTGTCGGTATATGGCTTCCTCTTTTTTCTCTGCAATACTTGGGGATGGCATTTAATGGGCTACTTATGGCCTTTGTTTCTTCTAGGTGTGGCGATTGGATTATGGGAGTATGCCATTAATGATATTTCGCTTTCTCGTAATGTATATACAGGGAGCGTACTATTAGGCTTGATATCGGTGCTATTATTGATTATTACCTTGCTAAGTACAGGCATCATGTATATTATTGCCGTTTTACTGATCGGAGCTGGAATCTGGTTGGTCATAAACAACCGTAGCAAACGCAACTGGTAAACCGACAAGCTGTGCAGATTTCATGGCGGTAAATTACGGAACGGGCAATAATGTCTTGCTTTATGACATATTTCTACTATAATATAATGGATATGAAAAGAGCGTCGGAATGATTTCTGACGCTTATTTTAAGGTTTTCACGCGAATCGGAGAGAGAAGCTGTCTGTATAAAGCCTGAAACATATAGAAGGCTGGCAGGGAGTGGGCCTAAAGAACGATTGTTAGCCTTGAATGAGCATTGCTTCAGGATAGAGACACTATTTTGATATACGGAAAGGATATGGATACAAACCATGCATGCAAGAGAGAACATTCGCAATATTGCGATTATTGCCCACGTCGACCACGGAAAAACGACACTTGTCGATAAGTTGCTTCAACAGTCCGGAACATTTAGAGAACACGAGGCTGTTCAGGAGCGCGCCATGGACTCCAACGATCTGGAACGTGAACGCGGTATTACGATTTTGGCTAAAAATACAGCTATCACTTACAAAGATTACCTGATTAACATTGTAGATACACCGGGACACGCCGACTTTGGTGGTGAAGTGGAACGGATTATGAAAATGGTTGACGGCGTTTTGCTGGTCGTTGATGCTTACGAAGGCTGCATGCCGCAAACGAAATTCGTACTGCGTAAAGCGCTGGAACAAAATTTGACGCCTATCGTTGTAGTAAATAAAATTGACCGTCCGGCAGCTCGTCCGGCAGAAGTCATTGACGAAGTACTGGATCTGTTCATCGAGCTGGGTGCAAATGATGAGCAATTAGAATTCCCTGTTGTGTACGCTTCAGCACTGAACGGAACTTCCAGCATGGATGCTGAAAAGCAAGATGACAACATGCAAGCATTGTATGAAACAGTGGTAGAGCATATTCCAGCTCCAACTGAGAAAGTAGATGAGCCTCTTCAATTCCTCGTAACACTGATGGACTATAACGAATACCTGGGCCGAATTGCAGTAGGTCGGGTGAACCGCGGTATCATCAAGCAGGGACAAGCGGTCACAGTTATCCAACGTGATGGCAGCAGTAAATCAGCGCGTATTGAGAAGTTGTTCGGCTTCCAAGGACTGAAACGGATTGAAACCGATCAAGCAGGCGCGGGTGACATTGTGGCGATTGCGGGGATTAAGGACATCAACATTGGTGAAACCATTGCCGATCCAAATCATCCTGAAGCATTGCCTGTACTGAAAATTGATGAGCCTACACTGCAAATGACCTTCTTGGTTAACAACAGTCCATTCGCAGGTCGCGATGGTAAGTGGGTAACATCCCGTAAATTGCGTGAGCGTCTTCTGAAAGAACTCGAAACAGATGTCAGCTTGCGTGTTGATGAAACGGATAGCCCGGATGCCTTTATTGTATCTGGACGTGGTGAATTGCATTTGGGAATCCTGATTGAAAACATGCGTCGTGAAGGTTACGAACTGCAAGTGTCCAAACCGGAAGTTATCGTTAAGGAAATTGACGGTAAAAAAATGGAGCCAATCGAACGTCTTCTCATCGATATTCCAGAAGAAAGCATGGGCGCAGTGATGGAAAGTCTGGGCTCCCGTAAAGCCGAAATGGTCAACATGATTAATAACGGTACTGGACAGGTTCGCTTGGAATTCCTGATCCCTGCACGTGGTTTGATCGGTTACACTACAAACTTCCTGACTTTGACTCGTGGCTACGGTGTAATGAACCATGCATTTGACAGCTATGGACCATTTGTTGGCGGTCAAGTGGGTGGACGTCATCAAGGTGTACTCGTGTCCACGGAAAACGGCACCTCTACATTTTATGGTATGCTGGGCGTAGAAGATCGCGGTATTTTGTTCTTAGAGCCAGGGACTGAAATTTATGAGGGTATGATCGTTGGTGAGCACACACGTGATAACGATATTGTCGTTAACATCTGTAAGGAAAAACAATTGACGAACGTTCGCTCCGCAACAAAAGATGATACGGTTAAATTGAAAACACCTGTTATCTTCTCTCTGGAGCAAGCGCTTGAATACCTGAATGATGATGAGTATTGTGAAATCACTCCTAAATCCATTCGTTTGCGTAAAAAGATCTTGAACAAAGGTGAGCGCGAGCGTGCGGAGAAACAACGTAAAACAGCACAAGCAAATATGTAATTCATAGGATTGGTCTTCGGCCACAGCGGCGACGCCCGGAAACGGGATGCGCCGCTGTATGTGTTTTAGGATTGTAAACTTGGAGAAAGCTATATTTCTCAAAACGCAGGAAAAGGTGTTGAAGCATGAGTAATCTTTCGAATGGATTGCCTCCCCGGACACAAAGCGGGAAAAAATCCGCCAAACCGAAAAAAACGAAAAAGAAAAAAAGCTTTTTCAGATCGTTTATGAAGTTTGTCTTATTTCTACTCATTATAGGTATCTTGGCAGCAGGTGGTTATACCTACTATATTTACAATCAGGTAGAGGAAGTTTTGGATACTGGAATCAACAAGGAAGTGCCCAAAACGCAATTGGCTGAGGCTAAGCCTTTGACTATTTTATTGCTTGGAACCGACTATCGCCCTGACCATCCGACTTATTTGTCAGACGTTATTATGGTAGCTACATTGAACCCTAATACAAAATCGTCTACCATTGTGTCCTTGCCTCGTGATACGCGTCTAGAAATGGATGGGTATAAGCCACGCAAGCTGAATGAGTATTATCCGGTGTTTAAGGCTAGAGAGAAAGAATCTGGCGAAGTTGCTGAAGAGCAAATGAAGAAGATGATCGGCAAATATCTAAATATTAATATTGATTATGTAACGGTTATTAACTTCCAGGGCTTTAGAGATGTTGTAGATAATCTAGGTGGTGTAGATGTGACGGTTGATAAAAATATGTGTTACCGAGACCGTGCTGATGGCACCGATATTAACCTGACAGCTGGGGCCAAGCATTTGAATGGTGACCAAGCTCTTGATTTTGTTCGCTACCGCAAGTCGAATTGTCGTCCGAGAACAGCTGAATCTGACGACTTTGATCGCAATCGTCGACAAAATCAGGTGCTTCATTCCCTAATTGACCAAATGCAAACCTTTAACGCTTTGACCAAGTTTAGTGCAATTATTAAATCGGTTGATAAAAATATGATGACTGATATTGAGTCACAGCAAATGAAAAATATCGTACAAACCTATTGGAATATTTCCAAGCAAAATGTAAAATACAATCCTGTAGCAGGAACATGGCGTAGTCCTTATGTGTACATTGATGAGCAACAGCTCGATTTAGCCAAACAAGCGCTACAAGAGGAATTAGCCAAAAAAGCAAGCGACAGCACTGAAGCTTCTTCCAATTCCTGAGTATGTATCTTTTTTCCCGCTTATGTTATACTCGCAGCGAGTAAAGCTCTTATATAGCATAAGGGGGTTGAGGTATGTCTAAATGTAAAGTGAACCCAGTCTAGGTCCAGTGAGCAATCACTGGGCCTTTTGTGTCTAATTTTAAAAATGTACAGGCTCTGAGGCTATCTTCAGCTACACTTTTCGTTGCATTATGCTGCTTTGGGGTTCTTTTTTCAGGGAATCAGCAAGTATTGGGTAGCCGGTGAATAGGTATAGGTATGAAACATGAGATTGTCCACGCCGCTTTGGAGGGGATTTAATGAAGAAAATTTTTGTGCTGGATACGAATGTGCTGCTGCATGATCCGAAAGCCATTTTTACCTTCAAAGAACATGAAGTTGTTATTCCAGCTGTTGTTCTGGAAGAAATCGACTCCAAAAAACGCAACGCGGATGAGATTGGACGGAATGCCCGTAATGTATCGCGATTGTTGGACGGGTTGAGAGAAGTGGGGCATCTTCACAGTGGCGTTCCACTTCCCCAAGGGGGAAGGCTTAAGGTTGAGTTAAACCACCGGAGTTTTTTGAAAGTTCAGGAGATGTTCGGGGAGGTTTCGAACGATAACCGGATTTTGGCAGTCGCCTTAAATTATCACTTGGAAGAACAGGAGCAGTCTGAACCGCGTTCAGTGGTGTTGGTTAGTAAAGACGTATTGGTCAGAATCAAGGCAGATGTATTGGGGCTGCTGACTGAAGACTACCTATCCGATAGAACAGGCGATCCAAGTGAGTTGTACCCCGGATACTCGGCGATACAGGTGCATCCATCCATCATAGATGAATTTTACTCTAACCGTTTTTTACCAATCAAACCACTGAAGCTACCTTATACGCTGTATCCACATGAATTTGTTATTTTGAAAGATGAAATGGGCACTGGGAAATCAGCTCTGTTGAAAGTAAATCAGGAGGCAGAGCGATTAGAACCTTTGTACTTAAGTAACGAATCGGTGTGGGGAATCAGCGCGCGTAATGCTCAGCAGCGAATGGCATTGGAGCTTTTGCTTAATGACGATATCCCACTTGTGACCATTACTGGAAAAGCAGGTACAGGCAAAACGCTGCTGGCGCTAGCGGCGGGGTTGCTTAAAGTAGAGGATGAGCATCGATTTAAGAAACTGTTAATTGCTCGACCTGTTGTTCCTATGGGCAAGGATATCGGTTATTTACCGGGAGAAAAAGATGAAAAGCTTCGCCCCTGGATGCAACCAATCTACGACAATCTGGAGTATCTGTTTGATGCCAAAAAATCAGGCGATATCGACAAAATTTTGATGGGCTTGGGCAGTATTCAGGTGGAGGCGCTCACTTATATTCGCGGACGTTCGATACCTGGGCAATTTATTATTGTCGATGAGGCGCAAAACTTATCCCGACATGAGATCAAAACGATTGTGTCTCGGGTAGGTGAGGGGAGTAAAATCATTCTGATGGGAGATCCGGAGCAGATTGATCACCCTTACCTGGATGCAGCCAGTAATGGCTTGACCTATGTGGTGGAGCGTTTTAAGCAAGAAGGGATTAGCGGGCATATTATGCTGGAAAAAGGAGAACGCTCCAAGCTCGCGCAGTTGGCAGCTGATCTGTTATAACTTTTGATCGTTATTACAAATAATTAAGACCTCGGGAACATCCCGAGGTCTTTTGTTTTTACTTAAAGCTTAATTCGAGCTTAACTTCAAGAATGCCTTTTAAAGCATGTACTTCTGTGGCTTTGACATATGAAATAAGCTGCTGTGGGTAGAAGCCGAGATCAAAATCTTCTTCCAGCTTGTTGCGAGTCGTGTCCGGCAGTTCCAGCCCGTTAAATATCAGTCGATCTACATGAAATAGAATTGCATTTTTGGGTTCATTCTCTACCGTATAGTGACCTTCTACCCTTAATTTCATCGTTCCTTGTTGACCTTCTACCACAATCCGATCCTGCACAAAGGAGAAATTGAAGTGATTAAACAATTCATTCTCTGACTTTAAAAAACGGTTAAATTCCTCTTCACGAATGCTTATCGTGATCATTTTTCCATTTGTAACCATGGCCCCTTGCTGTTGTTGAATGAATTGGGGCAGATCCTGCATCGCTTGAGCTAATGCTTTAAAGTGTTTATTTACCTCGTATACCCCTACATTCTCCCAATAAGCTGTCATTTCACCAATTAGCTTGCGTAGGGTTTCAGGGTTATCACTGGCGTTAACGCCGTCATCTACACGCGACTGGAGTTGAAGAATCCGTTTACGTTGTGCCAGTAGGTTTGTTTTAACCGTCTCCAGTTCCGTCGTGGCTTGGGCAACTTGCTGCTCTGTTTTTCGCATAAATTGATAATTGGATTCGTATTCCTGAAGCACATCCTGATCGTGACTAATCAACAATAAGTAATAATCGTACAAAGAGAGAAGTTGCTTTATACTTTTAGCCCCTAGCACTACACTCAGCAGCTTGTCCCTTTCTCCCATATAGTAAGATCGCAGTACAGAACCTGCACGCTCACGTTGTAGGTCCATTTGCTTCTGTTGATCAGCTAGACTACTACGCAGTTCCTGCTGACGCTGTAAAAGAGCCTGCTGCTCCTGACTAATTCGCTCGATTTCATGGTCGATCTCCACGATAGACAGACTATCTTGTAAAATCTGATTTTCTTCAGGACTGGGAGCGGCCAAAGTAGGACATACATATATGGTAGTCAGCATCATAATGAGGGCCAGCAGGGTACAGATCGCGATTTTTATTCGTTTATTCATTTAGTTTCCCCTTTTATGTATTCCAGAAAAAGACTAATGGTAATGTATATGATCCTTTTTTATTCTTTAACCATTCATTTTATTGTACAGCAGTCAGAGCATGCTTGAAACCCGAAACTGTTTACTTCACGTATGAGTTCTGGCAGAAATGGAAATACAATTTAGTATCAAATAGATTCTATGAACTCTACGAGAGGCATAGGAATGAATAAACAGCTTTTATACCCTATTCAAATACCGGCAAGATCGGTTCATGAAGACGGTTATTTCAGGATGTTGTTAGGAGGGCTAGAGGCATGACTGCAATAAGACAAGATGCATGGAGTGCGGAAGATGACTTGATATTGGCGGAGGTGACATTGCGGCATATCCGGGAAGGTGGAACACAGCTCGCTGCGTTTGAGGAGGTTGGACAAAAAATAGGTAGAACCTCTGCAGCATGCGGTTTTCGTTGGAATAGCTGCGTGCGCAAACGTTATGATGAAGCGATTGGCATTGCCAAAGCACAGCGCCAGAAGCGCAGTTATATTCGTAAGCAGAGCCCGGTAGGTGTATCGCAGGTGGCGGCCTTTGCCACGCTCGATCCAGTCGAAGGGGGATACAGAACAGATGGAACGAGTGAAGATACGTTATCTATTGATGCAGTAATTCGCTTCTTGCGTCAATGGAAGGGATCTATGCAGGAGACGAATCGGCAGATTAAGATGCTGGAGAAAGATTTGCGGGAAAAGGAAGAAGAATTAAATCAGCTTCGCTCCATTAATGACCGGCTGTCCAAAGAAGTGAATGATGTGCAGACCGACTATCGTGTTGTAAATGATGATTATAAAGCTCTGATTCAGATTATGGACCGTGCCCGGCGATTGGCTTTAATCACTGAAGATGAGGAAGAGCTTAAATCCAGGTTCAAAATGGATGCTAATGGGAATCTGGAGCGCATTGAGTAGCAAGATTACAATAGCTATCTAAATAAAACGTCAACTATCGCTTGGCCGTAGTTGGCGTTTTTTGTTATTTCATTGGAGTGCATATGATATAGTAGAAAAAAAGATGGAAGCGAGACGATACAAAGTGATTGATATTATTGGAGCGGGTTCGCTGGGATTGCTGTTTGCCGGGAGATTATCGGCCACGGGTGCTACAGTAAGGCTGTGGACACGAACACTTGAACAGGCACACATCATTGCTCGTGAAGGGATTACTGTGCTTGATAATGAGGGGCAGGTGGTTGTTCATGTGACGGGGGACCAATTAAAGGTAGCGCCAATGGCAGATTGGCAACGGTTAAATTCACAGGCTCCGGCACGATGGATTATGTTTTTGACCAAACAGGGGGCGATAGGAGAAGTACTGGAACAGATCCAGCCTGTGGCTCAAACGGAAACAGATCCAGGGATTATTTGTTTGCAGAATGGAATAGGTCATATAGAACGCATCAGGCAGGCGTGGCCTAAAGCTGTAGTATACCCTGCTGTGACAACCGAAGGAGCCAAGAAACAGGGGGCAGCATCCATTGTGCATGCAGGATCGGGCGTGACTGAAATTGGATTTTCGGAGGAAGGAGAGGGGGAGCACAACAATCAATTCAAACAATGTGTGCTAAATCGGCTGCTTGCAGCAGGATTTGACGTTTGCTTGTCGAAAGAAATCGAGAAAGGGATTTATCGCAAGTTGTTGATTAACGCTGTGATCAATCCACTGACAGCCGTATGGCGAGTTCGAAATGGCGAGCTGCTATCGGAGCCTGTTCGAATACATATGATGCGTAAACTATATGATGAAGGCATTCAAGTGTATGAAGCTCATGGTATCCGCTGGGAAAGTTCATGGTGGGATCGAATTATGGATGTTTGCCGGGCAACGGCAGAGAATCACTCATCTATGCTAGCTGATGTACTTGCACAGTCCATGACCGAAGTTGCTTCCATTAACGGGCAACTGGTGCAGATGGCAAAGCGAGCTGGGATTAGTGCACCAACTCATGAGGTATTGTGGCAATTAATTGAAGGAATGCGGCTAAAAGAGGGGTGATCAGTTGAGTCTTATACAAGGTACTATTATCACTTTCAGTATTCTTCCCTTTTTTCCGTTTTTGATCGTGTTTGCGGTTTGTCGCTACATTCTTAAAATGGAAAAGAAGAAATCATTGCTTACTTCTATGGATATTACCACTTTTTTTCTGATATTTTCCGTCGCAGCACTCTTTAATGTCCTGTTTACATCCCGATTCGGTTTTTATTTGATTCTACTGCTCTTGTTACTGGCATTGGGTTTAATTGGAGGAGCTCAAAACCGAATAAAGGGAAAGGTTGATGGTAAAAGATTATGTAGAGCGGTCTGGAGATTAACTTTTATGGCGATGACATTGGCGTATACTTTGTTGACTGTTGTTGGTATATTTAAAAATATATTCAACTCTATGTGATGAAATGTGACATGAAATGATGAAAAAATATGAATTAATCATGTTTTTTTGAAAAAAAAGCTCAATTTGAAGAAATGTAATGTAGATTTTTTTGACCGCTGGTTGTATAATCTATAAACATATACCACTTTAGAACTAGGGGGAAAACGCTAGATGAAAAGGAAAAGCTTTTTAGTCCTTTTGACACTCGTTCTTGCAGTTGGCGCACTGCTCGCAGGTTGCGGCGGCAAGAATGATACCAATGGTAAGGGCGCACAAGAAAACACCTCGACTACGCCGGCCCCGGCCGACAAGCAAATTTTGCGCATTAACCTTGCATCCGAGCCGCCAACGTTCGATCCGGCACAGGCTCAAGATACTCAAGCAAACACTGTTTTGAAAACAATGTATGAAGGTCTTGTTCGCATGGGCCCTGATGGTAAAGAAATTCCTGGCGTAGCTGAATCTTGGAAAATTTCCGATGACGGCAAAACCTATACGTTCAAGCTTCGCGATACTGCAAAATGGAGTAATGGCGACCCAGTCAAAGCAAGTGACTTCGTATTTGCTTGGCAACGGGTATTGGATCCTTCCACGGCTCCTGCACCTCCATATGCTTACCAATTGTACTATATCAAAAATGCTGAGGGTTACAACCTAAGCACCTCCAAATCTTTTAAAGGTACTAAAGTTACGGACTTCAAAGATGTAGGTGTCAAAGCAGTTGACGATCATACATTGCAGGTAGAACTGGAACATGCAACACCTTACTTCCTGGGATTGACTTCTTTCTACACCTATTATCCGGTGCATCCGTCTGTTGAAGGAAATGATAAATGGGCGACTAAAAAAGAAAGCATGATCACTAACGGGCCTTTCACATTGTCGACTTGGGAGACAGGTCAAAAGATCGAGGTTTCCAAAAGCGAGAATTATTGGGGTAAGGACGAAATTAAACTGAAGAAAATTACAATGTCCCTCGTAAACAGCGGTGCAACAGAACTCGCTTCTTACAGAAGTGGACAACTTGATTATGCAGGTAAACCTAATGGCGAAATTCCTGCAGACCAAATGATGGCTGTGAAAAATGAAATGCCTAACGAATTCCAGGCTAAAGGTATAGCAAGCACCTATTACTATTTGTTTAACGTCACCGAAAAACCGTTCAATAATCTTAAAATTCGTAAAGCATTTGCAATGTCGATTCAACGTCAGCCGATTGTTGATAGAGTAACGATGGGTGGAGAGATTCCTGCTTACGGCTTTGTACCTCCGGGAATTAAAGGCTTATCTCAGGAATACCGTAATGAACATAAAGATGATTATTTCAAAGAAGATGTAGCTGAAGCGAAGAAATTGCTTCAAGAAGGTATGAAGGAAGAAGGAGTAACTTCACTCCCTCCAATCACTCTACTCTACAATTCTACTGAAGGACACCAAAAAATTGCTTTGGCAGTTGCAGATATGTGGAAGAAAAGCCTGGGAATCGACGTGAAAACGCAAAACCAGGAGTGGGGCGTATTTATCCAAACACGTAACAAGTTGAATTTCCAAATTGCACGTGGTGGATGGTCTGCTGACTTTAATGATCCGATGACTTTCCTGGATATCTGGACAACTGGTAATGGCAACAATAATTCTGGATATTCTAATCCTGAATATGATGGTTTGATTAAAGCGGCTAAAACAGAAACTGATCCAGGAAAACGCATGGAAATATTTGCGAAAGCAGAGAAGCTTCTTGTTCAGGATGATATGGTTTTACTGCCGATTTATTACTACTCTAATACTTCTTTGACGAAACCAAATGTAAAAGGCGTTGCTTTGGATTTTAGTGGTGCAATTGATTTTACAAGAGCTTATATAACACAGTAAGTAGCTAATACTTGATTCTGAAGTTGAGGAGTTACTTCGGGATATATATGTGGGTACTGCCATATATATCCCGTTTTTTTTGTGTGTGAGGGTTCTTCTTAATATGATTAAACTAACCATGCATACAAGTAGATTGGATAACCCAACTCTATTTCTATAGAATCGAATGGTGTCGAAAAATATGGGAGGTGTAAACGGGCGATGGCGCGTTATTTGATCAGTAAATTTATATTTATGCTTATTTCTTTGCTCATTCTGATCTCTGCGACGTTCTTTCTGATGAAGGCAATTCCAGGTAACCCTTTCATGAGCGAAAGAGCGACGTCTCCTGAGATTCAAGCCCGATTAATGGAACAGTATGGGTTGGATAAGCCTGTATATGTACAATATTTTAAATACTTAGGTGATATTGTTACGGGTGATTTTGGTATTTCTATGAAAAAATTGAATCAAAATGTGAGCGACATTATTGGACAGACCTTCATGGTATCACTAAAGTTAGGTCTAGTCGCAATTATTGTTTCCATTATTGTCGGTATTTTACTAGGTATGCTGGCGGCTTTGTACCATCGTAGACTCATTGATACCGTGGCGATGATATTGGCAATTCTGGGTATTGCCGTTCCCAGCTTCGTTCTGGCATCATTAATTCAGTTCTTTTTTGCTCAAAAGTTGGAATTGTTTAACGTTATGGGCTTCGAGGGCCCAATGGACTACGTTCTGCCTGTTGCGGCTTTGTCTGCTCAACCAATTGCATTTATTGCACGATTGACGCGTTCCAGTATGATAGAAGTACTGCATGCAGATTATATCAAGACGGCCAAAGCTAAAGGCTTGAAATCCATTACGATCATGTTCAAACACGTTGTGCGGAATGCTATTTTGCCAGTTGTTACCTACGTAGGTCCAATGACAGCGAATATTATTACCGGATCTGTGGTTATTGAACGGATTTTCGGGATTGGCGGTATTGGTAAAGTGTTTGTGGAAAGTATCACAAGCCGTGATTACACCATGATTATGGGCATAACGATTTTTTACGGTGTTTTGCTTATGTTAGCGCGTTTTATTACAGATGTCGCGTATGGGTTTATTGATCCTCGGATTAAGCTGTCCGGCGGGAAGGAGGGGTAACTTTATGTCTGTGAAAGACAATGCTGTGAATTTGGATAAACTTCAGGTGAAACCGGAAGATTTCCAAAAAATAGGGGTCGATGAAAAGCAGTCTGAAGTTATTCAGCGAGAAAGCTTATCTGCTTGGCGCGATGCCTGGGAACGACTTCGTAAAAACAAGGTTGCAATGACTAGCTTGATTGTTTTAGTTCTGATTGTGCTTTTTTCTTTAATAGGTCCGATATTGTCACCCTATAATTATTACTCTAATGATTTACTGAGCACGAATCTGCCACCTTCTGCGGAGCATTGGTTCGGTACGGATGATCTTGGACGTGATATGTTTGTCCGTACATGGATGGGAGCACGGATTTCCTTGACGATAGGCCTGGCTGCAGCTTTGATTGATTTGCTGATTGGTGTTATTTATGGTGGAATTATGGGTTACTTTGGTGGCCGCGTTGATGAAATCATGAATAAATTTTCTGAAATCTTGTACTCCATTCCTTACTTGCTTGTTACGATCCTGTTGCTGGTTGTACTGGAGCCAAGTATCACTACAATTATTATTGCGCTCTGTGTAACGGGGTGGATTAACATGTCGTGGATTGTACGTGGTGAAATGCTGCAACTTAAAAACCGAGAATTCGTACTTGCTTCCCGTTCAATGGGTGCTGGAGCAGGTCGTTTGCTTTTCCGTCACCTCTTGCCTAATGCAGTAGGTCCGATCATCGTTACATTGACGTTGAGCGTTCCGACCGCTATTTTTTCCGAAGCTTTCCTGAGCTTCCTCGGTTTAGGGGTACCGAATCCAGAGGCATCGCTGGGTTCAATGATTGAATCAGCTCTGACCGGGTGGATGTATTATCCGTGGCGGATGCTTTTCCCAGCAGGTTTGATCAGTTTGATTATGCTTGCGTTCAACCTTTTTGGCGACGGCTTGCGTGATGCGCTTGATCCGAAGTTGAAGAAATAGGAGGTGAGATCATGCTGAGTAGCAACAATTTAATTGAGGTTGAAGGTCTTAAAAAGTATTTTAATGTTGGCAAAAACCGTGTGCTCAAAGCGGTGGACAACCTGAATTTCTATATTCGTGAGGGTGAAACGCTGGGTATGGTTGGCGAATCCGGTTGTGGTAAATCTACAGCGGGTCGTACTATTTTGCGCTTGTATGAACCTACAGCAGGTAGCGTACGTTTTAACGGCACAGATATTTACAAATTATCACCGGGTAAAATGAAAGCAATGCGTCGTGATATGCAGATGATCTTTCAAGATCCGTATGCGTCATTGAACCCGCGTTTTACCGTGTCTGATATTATTGGTGAGGCACTGGATATTCACAATATGGCAGGTAGCCGTGCAGAACGTAAAAAACGGATTGAGGAGTTACTTGATCTGGTTGGTTTGAACCCTGACCATGCAACACGCTATCCGCATGAGTTTTCTGGTGGCCAACGTCAACGGATCGGTATTGCCCGTGCATTGGCTGTTAATCCTAAGTTCATCATTTGTGATGAGCCGATTTCAGCGCTTGACGTATCCATTCAGGCTCAAGTTGTCAACCTGTTAAAAGAGCTTCAAGAACGTCTGGGCCTGACGTACCTGTTCATTGCGCATGATCTGTCGATGGTCAAGCACATTAGTGATCGGGTAGCTGTAATGTATAGAGGCAGAATGGTGGAGCTTGCTGAAAGCTCTGAATTATATGCCAATCCGATTCATCCATATACGAAAATGCTTTTGTCGGCGATTCCACTTCCTGACCCGGAAGTCGAAGCCAACAAAAAACGAATTATTATGCCTGACGATCAAGGCGGACCGATTCATAACGCGTCCGATAATAAGGCAGGGGCTTATAACCTGGAAAATGCCACGCTTATCGAAGTGTCTAAAGGACATTTTGTAGCTGAACCTTACGCTTGATCTTGTTCTATATACCAACCGCCGAGTTATTCGGCGGTTTTTTTTATAGGAAGCTTTGACGTGGACATGGGCTTTCGGTACAATCAAGCAGTAAGGTTTTGGTGGAGACAGGAGGCAGACCCATGAAAATAGTTCCGGAAACGCTTCGCGGAGGGTCGGCTTTGGCAGAAGACTACATACAGGGTACAGGACGCGCAAGCGATTTGTATGAATATGATATTCTGCACGCCGATGCTTATGCCCAACGGGCGAAGTGGCTGGATAAGACGGAGCATCTGCGATTAAACCGTAAGGATGTCGTAGCATGTCTTCGTATATACAATGAGCAACACAACTCGCATGAGGCGGTTCATGCTTCATTGGACCGTTTGGAAAGTCCAGATGCTTTAGTAGTCGTTGGCGGACAGCAAAGTGGACTATTCACAGGTCCGATGCTGGTCATTTACAAAGCTGCTACGATTATTAAAGCAGCTAGAGAAGCTGAGGAACGGCTTGGACGTCCGGTTATTCCGATTTTCTGGATTGCTGGTGAAGATCATGACTGGGACGAGGTCAATCATACATACGTAATGGCGAAAGACCCGCAAGCAGTTAAAATCAAGCTGAATAAGCTGCCTGAACACCGTTCTTCAGTTAGTGCCATTAAAGTTGATACGGTTGAGTGGAAGCAAGTGATGGCGGATATAGAGCAAAGCTTGCCAGATTCAGAACATAAGACCGATATTATGCGCATGATTGGGCAAGGTTTGACAGAGTCATATGGACTAAGTGAGGCCTTTGCCAGGCTGATGGGCCGTTTGTTTGGTGCCTATGGATTGGTGCTCATGGATTCTGCAGATCCTTTACTGCGCAAGCTGGAGGCATCCGTTTTTAGACGGTTGGTTCAACACAATGATGAGTTGGAGACAGCGTATAAGACAACCGCTACGCGGATCGTAGACTATGGTTATCATTTACAAGCGGATGTGCATGAAGGTGGTGCGAACCTTTTTTACATTCATGAAGAGGAACGCCTGCTGCTTTTCAAAAAAGCTGGATTATTCACAGATCGGCGCGGTATAGTGGCGTTTACAGCGGATGAACTGCTTGAAGAGATAGATAGACACCCCGAACGTTTTAGTAACAATGTACTAACCCGTCCTCTCATGCAGGATTCACTGTTTCCGGTACTGGCATCTGTGCTGGGTCTAGGAGAAATTGCCTACTGGGCAATTACACGGGACGCTTTTGGAGTGCTCGGGATGCAGATGCCAATACTGCTGCCCCGTATGTCTTTTACATTGATGGAGCCAGGCGTGGAGAAGCATATGCTTAAGTACGAACTAACTTTTGGTCAAGTTAGAGACGGGCTTGAGGAACGAAAAAAGCAATGGATTGCCACTCAAGATCAGCTTGGAATGCAGGATCAGTTTTCCGAGGCTAAGGATGCTTTTATCCGTATGTATAAACCGCTTATACAGCAGACAGGAATGATAGAGAAAGGTTTGCTACAGCTCGGAGAAACCAACTGCGAGAAAATTCTGGGGCAGATTGACTATCTGGAGGCAAAGGTGCAGGAAGCGCTGCTTCGGCAAAATGGAACAGCACTTCGCCATTGGGATCATATCGAATGGTCGCTTTTCCCATTTGGACAGCCGCAGGAGCGTGCGTATACCATCTATCATTTTCTGAACCGTTACGGTCTCGACCTGATGGATATGATTATGAACGTACCTTTGGATTTGTCGGGGACGCATCGTGTGATTTATGTATAATGATTATAAATGAATTTAACTAATATATAGGAGGAAATAACGTATGACTTCCCATTCTCTGCAAAATAGCATTATTCACGATCTTAAATTGGCCCCTGAAGGGCATTTGAAAATTGATTGGGTAGAAGCCCATATGCCGGTATTGAACCGCATACGTCAACAATTCGAGCAAGAGCAGCCTTTTGCCGGTCTGAAGGTAACGATTTGTTTACATCTGGAGGCCAAAACGGCTTATCTGGCTAAAGTGGTACAAGCAGGTGGAGCACAGGTCACCATTACGGGTAGTAACCCTTTGTCAACACAAGATGATGTTTGCGCCGCATTAGTTGAAGATGGCGTTACGGTATTGGCTAAATACAACCCAGATCCAGAGGAATTCAAGAATTTGCAAATCAAGGCACTGGAAACTAAGCCAGATCTCATTATAGATGACGGTGGCGACCTGGTTACTCTGTTGCAATCTGAACGGCCTGATCTGATTTCTACGATCCGTGGAGGAGCAGAGGAGACCACTACAGGGATTATTCGTTTGAAGGCTTTGGAAAAAGAAGGGCAGCTTCACTTTCCGATGGTGGCTGTAAATGATGCTTACTGTAAATATTTGTTCGACAACCGCTATGGTACGGGTCAGTCAGCTTTCGACGGTATTATTCGTACGACTAATCTGGTTGTGGCAGGAAGTACAGTGGTTGTGGTGGGTTATGGATGGTGTGGCAAAGGAGTTGCAATGCGTGCAAAAGGGCTGGGAGCCAACGTTGTTGTAACTGAAGTTGATCCAATCAAGGCTGTAGAAGCCCATATGGATGGTTTTCATGTATTGCCAATGGTGGAAGCTGCCAAACTGGGTGACTTCTTCATTACAGTAACTGGAAATAAAGCTGTAATTACAGGGGAGCACTTTGATGTTATGAAGGATGGAGCTGTGCTGTGTAACGCAGGGCATTTTGATGTGGAGGTTAGTAAGCCTGAGCTTGCCAAACGCTCCGAATCCATTCGCACGGTACGTCGCAATATCGAGGAATACCGCTTTAAAGATGGACGTAAAATGTATTTGCTCGCAGAAGGGCGTCTCGTGAATCTGGCTGCCGCTGACGGTCATCCTGCAGAGATTATGGATACCACATTTGCGCTTCAGGCACTCGGCTTGAAATATGTGAATGATCGTTACAACGAGCTGGGCAAAGCCGTGATTAATGTTCCTTATGAAATTGATGAGCAAGTGGCTCGATTCAAGCTTGATAGTCTGGGAATCAAGATTGACACATTAACAGAAGACCAAAAGGTCTATCTGGACAGCTGGAACGCGTAATCTATTTTCGGTCACGATGTCCGCTGTAGAAGTGGTGCATTTTTAATGCAAGTGCTTGTATAGGTTGACACAATGGATAGAGAATAAGCCCTTTATTCCATGTTGTTTCGAAACCTGATGCATATTGTCGGGGATTCGGCTTCGTGGGATAAGGGGCTTTTTGGCATCTTATGACGCAGGGCTACAATAACAGACATCGTGCCATGTATCTAGAAATTATCACTTTTTCGTCATGAAAAAGAGGTCTTTGATTTTTTAAAGCGAATCTATTATGCTTAGGTGGTGGAAAGTGGGCCAAAGTGGGAGAATGGGGTAAGGGGTGACGAAACCAATGTTTATGGGGGAGTTCCAACATAGCATTGATGATAAGGGACGGCTTACTGTCCCGGCCAAGTTTCGTGAACTTCTTGGTGCCTCGTTCGTGGTTACCCGCGGGCTGGATCAATGCCTCTTCGTGTATCCCATGGATGAGTGGGCTGTTATGGAGAAAAAACTTAAAGCACTGCCTTTGATGAAGGCTGATGCGCGGGCGTTTACTCGTTTTTTTTTCTCGGGGGCGACTGAATGCGAATTGGACAAACAGGGCAGGGTAAATTTACCGGGGAATTTGTGCGAATACGCCAAGCTTACAAAAGAGTGCGTCGTATTGGGAGTGTCCACCCGGGTAGAGATTTGGAGCAAGCACACTTGGGAGCAATATTTCAACCAATCAGAAGAAGCATTTAACGACATTGCTGAGAAATTGGTTGATTTCAACTTTGAATTGTAATTTAGGAGGTCAGCCGTTTGTTTCACCACATTACCGTACTCAAGGAAGAAGCAACACAGGCACTAAACATCAGGCAGGACGGGATTTATGTGGACTGCACGTTGGGAGGGGCAGGACACAGTTCCGTCATTGCGTCACAGCTTGGCCCTGAGGGTAGGCTCATTGCCTTTGATCAGGACGACTGGGCATTGAACAATGCACGAGAGAAGCTGTCAGCCTATGAAGGAAAGATTTCATTAGTGAAATCCAACTTCCGCCACTTGCAGGACAAGCTGGCCGAACTGGGATTGCCCGAAAAAGACGGCGTCCCGCAGGTCCAGGGTATTTTGTTCGACCTGGGTGTATCCTCGCCCCAGTTCGATGAGGGGGAGCGGGGATTCAGTTACAATCATGATGCGCCGCTTGATATGCGGATGGATCAGAGCAGTTCGCTTACGGCATACGAAATTGTTAATGAATGGCCGGAAGCGGAGATTGCGCGGATCCTGTTTCAATATGGAGAAGAGAAGTTCTCCAGGCGGATCGCAAAGATCATGGTTGAACGTAGAATGAACAAGCCTATTCACACAACGGGGGAACTTGTCGATATTATCAAAGAAGGAATTCCGGCTGCGGCACGCAGAACCGGGGGACATCCGGCTAAACGCAGTTTTCAGGCTTTGCGGATTGCTGTGAATGATGAGCTGGGTGCACTGGAAGATACTTTGCATCAGGCAGTAAGATGTCTGGCTCCAGGGGGCAGAATTTCGGTTATTACGTTTCATTCCTTGGAGGATCGGATATGCAAGCATATTTTCAAGGAGTATTTGGCGAAAAGCATCTATCCATCTGATTTGCCGATTCTGGATGACAAAATGGTAGGCGATCTAAAGCTGGTGAATCGTAAGCCGATTGTGGCATCAGAACAGGAATTGGAGCTTAATCCACGATCCCGGTCAGCCAAGCTGAGAGTTGCCGAAAAATTGTAAATTTAATGGAGAAGGAGAGGCGACATGGCTTATACACGCGGTAATTTGGCTGTAAAAGAAAGAGCCCGTCAGGAACAGGTTCAGCAACAACGGTATCGTGAGACCACCAAAGTCGTTACACGCCGCAGAGAGCTGCCGATTCGAGAAAAGCTGCTGTATCTATTGACACTTGTAGCATGCATTGTCATTGCGGGGACGTTGATTGGCAGATATGCTCACATTTATCAAATTAATTATGCGATTAATACAGCCAGCAAGGACATTTCCAAATTACAGACCAATATCGCCCAATTGAAGATTCAAAAGGAGCGTTTGGAGAATCAGATTGTTCCGACGGCAAAGGAACAGGGATATATCGAACCAACAAGAGAGCCCATTCGTGTGGAAAAGCAGGCTGCCAAATAGTTAAGAGCATAGCATCAAGCTATGCTCTGACGTATATTTTTTTTGCAGAGAGGTTTGAGCTATGGTCAAAAGAATAAAGCTTCGCACACTGCTGATAGGGGGATGTATTACCCTCTTTTTTCTTGTTCTGCTACTTAAGGTATTTTGGATTCAAGTCGTGAGCGGGGAATATTGGCATAATCAGGTAGTTACACAGATAGAAAGAGACCAGGTGATTCAGCCCAAGCGTGGAACCATAATGGACCGTAAAGGAAATGTACTAGCTACCGATGCACCGGCTTACACGGTGGTTGTCAACCCTAGCATCATTCAGGAGTATGATCTGGAGAATGAGGTTGTAGCCAAGCTGCATCAGCTACTTAAAACGCCCGAGGATGAGCTGAGAAGACATCTATCTGCAAAGGATAAAGAGGGTAACTATTTAAAAAACCGTGAGATTCGTAATGGAGGCTGGAAGGTAGACCCTGAGGTGAAAACACAGGTCGATACGTTCAAAGAGTATTTGAAGGATAAGTATGAGGTAGTTGGAGCTGTGGACACTGTTCAGGAATCCAAACGCTATTATCCGGAAAATAAGCTGGCTTCTCATATCCTTGGCTATCAACGAAAAGATGGTACTGCAGGTATGGGGTTGGAAGCTTATTACAATAAAGAGCTCTCTGGCACGGCTGGAAAGCTTCTGTATCAGCGGGATCGAAAGGGAGTTCCTCTTCAGGGATCGGAAAGTGTCTACGAGCCGGCACAAAATGGTAAAAATTTAAAGCTGACGGTTGACGATACGATTCAGTATTATATAGAGGATGCCATGCAAGAAGCTATTGCAAAATATAATCCCAAAACGATGACTGTGGTAGCGGCCGATCCTAAAACAATGGATGTTCTCGGGATGGCGACTTATCCGAATTTTAATCCCAATACATATGGGAGTACGCCTTTGGAAAATTTCCGTAATAATGCTACTCAGTCTATCTACGAACCGGGCTCCACGTTTAAGATAGTAACCTTAGCTGCTGCGGTCCAAGAAAAGGTATTTAATCCGAATGAGACCTATCAATCTGGTATGATTCGCGTCGGAGGCTGGGATATTCGTGACGTAAGCCGTAACTGGGGAACGTTAACCTATCTTCAAGGGGTCAAGCGTTCAAGTAACGTCGGTTTCGTCCATTTGGGACTTAATAAGTTGGGTGGCGAGAGGCTGAAGAAGTATATCAATAACTTTGGATTCGGTATGAAAACAGGCATCGATCTTCCAAGTGAGTCTACCGGAGCTATTACATTCCATACCCAGTACAAATCCGAAGTCGCGACAGCTGCATATGGACACGGACGTGTTCAGGTAACGCCAATTCAGCAAGTGGCAGCGATCTCGGCAATTGCTAACGGTGGGAAGTTGATGCAGCCTCATTTGGTGAAGGAAATTATAAACCCAGATACAGGCGAAGTGCAGACGATTCAACCGAAGGAAGTCCGCCGAGTGATTACTCAGGAATCTGCAGCTCAGACAAGCAGCTATCTGGAGCAGGTCGTGTCTGACCAAGAAATTGGTACGGGACGTCTTGCTTATATCGACGGGTACCGTGTTGCTGGTAAAACAGGGACGGCGACGAAAGTCGTCGGAAAAGTTTACGATCATTCGAAGGATGTCGTGTCTTTTATTGGTTTTGCACCAGTAAATGATCCGAAAATAGCTGTCTTGGTTGTTATGGATGAACCTAACAAATCGGTAGGCGGCGGTACAGCAGCAGCACCTGTGTTTAAAAAAATCGTGTCCCAATCGCTGCAATATATGGGGGTTCCCAAAACAGGAACCAAAACGAATAAATCAGGTGAAGCTGCAGTAAAAACGGTGAATTTGCCAACGGTACCACAATTAACAGGCCAAGTGAAGAAGGATGCGCAAAATGCATTGCTCAAACAGGGAATTGCTTACGAAACGGTAGGTAAAGGCTCCAAAATTGTTCGTCAGTATCCTGAAGCAGGCGTCAAAATGAAACCGGGACAGCGCATTTATTTGCTGACTGAGGATAGTGCCAACATGACGATTCCCGATTTTACAGGTGTCTCGTTGCGTGACACACTTCAAGTTCTGACGCTTATGAAGGTTGGTGTTCAGGTAAGCGGTGAAGGGTATGTTGTCTCTCAAAAGGCACAAATGGTAAATGGCAAGCGGGTCGTCAGTGTTACGCTTCAGCCGGCCAAAGAAACAGTGACCGGAGTGAAGCCGGAGGAAACACAGGATTCGACCACTGGAGTTGCAGTTAACGAGACAGGTAATGCAACGAAAACGGAGGCCGATACTAAAACCAAAACCGATACTACTGCGGATTCTGAAACAAATGCGGGAACTCCTAAGGGTGGGATATCTGCTGTAGCAGATGAGAAAAGTGCTGCGGCGATTAAAGGCGAAGATAACTGATAGCTTGTTCTAATGTCCGTTCTTTTGAATATTCATGAGGTAAGACATGTCATGAGTATTTGAGGAACGGAGGGGGCGCGTTTGAAAAAATCTAACGTGACCATGCGGCGTAGGCTGGTATGGGGGCTACTGGGATTGTTTGTATTGTTTGTGGCCTTGTCGATCCGGCTCGCCTATGTTCAATTGGGTAAAGGAGGCGAGCTCTCAGCCAAGGCTGAGGATTCGTGGCGCCGCAATATTCCTTTTGCCGCCAAGCGTGGCGAAATTTTGGATCGGCAGGGTACTGCGCTGACCTATAATGTCAGTTCGCCGACTGTCATGGCGATACCAGTACAGATTAAGGAGCCGGAAGAAACGGCACGCAGGCTGGCGCCCTTGCTAGATATGAGTGAGGATAAAGTGCTCAAGCTGATTACCAAACGAACAGCAAGCCAAAAACTTCAGCCCGGCGGACGAAAAATTACGATGGAGAAAGCCCAGAAAATTCGTGATTTGAAGCTGCCGGGTATCGTTGTTGCTGAAGACAACAAACGTTATTATCCTTATGGTGATCTAGCGGCTCATATTCTTGGATTTACCGGAATTGATAATCAAGGGCTGACAGGTGTAGAGAAGCAGCAAAACAGCAAGCTTCGAGGAATCGATGGAAGCATCGCGTATTTATCAGACGCAGGTGGCCGCCTGATGCCTGGTTCTTCTGAAAAGTATATTGAACCGAAGGATGGACTGAATTTACAATTAACCATTGATAAATCGGTGCAATCCATTATGGAACGGGAGCTTGACCAAGCCATGGTCAAATTTCAGGCGAAGTCCGCGCTGTCTATTGCGATGAACCCCAAGACGGGTGAAATATTAGGCATGGCTGGACGACCAAGCTATGAGCCAGCGCTTTACAAGCAATATGCGCCTGAAATTTATAATCGAAATCTGCCAATTTGGATGACATATGAACCTGGTTCTACTTTTAAAATTATTACACTGGCCGCTGCCTTGGAAGAAAAGAAGGTTAATCTTAAAAATGACCGTTTCTTTGATCCGGGATATATTGAAGTCGGTGGAGCACGCCTGCGTTGTTGGAAAAAAGGTGGGCATGGCAGCCAGACCTTTCTTCAAGTGGTAGAAAATTCATGCAATCCCGGTTTTGTAACGTTGGGACAACGTCTGGGCAAAGAAACACTGTTCAAGTACATTCGCAATTTCGGCTTCGGCAGCAAAACAGGAATTGACATGATCGGTGAGGGCAATGGCATTTTGTTCAAGCTAGCTCAGGTCGGACCTGTAGAGCTGGCTACTACGGCCTTTGGTCAAGGGGTATCTGTCACTCCGATTCAGCAGGTTACGGCTGTGTCGGCAGCAATCAATGGTGGCAATCTTTATAAGCCTCACATCACAAAAGGCTGGATTCAGCCCGAAACCGGAAAGGTTCTAGAAAAAGTGGAGCCGGAACTGGTGCGTAGAGTTGTTTCAGAGGATACCTCTCGACAGGTAAGGGAAGCGCTGGAAAGTGTTGTAGCTAAAGGTACAGGTCGTCCTGCCTTTATTGAGGGTTACCGGGTTGGAGGTAAAACGGGTACAGCACAAAAGGTGATTAACGGACGTTATTCTTCCTCGGAGCATATTGTATCCTTTATTGGTTTTGCTCCGGCGGATGATCCGCAAATCGTCGTCTATACTGCTGTCGATAACCCGAAAGGGATTCAATTCGGCGGTGTGGTTGCTGCGCCAATCGTGCAAAATATTTTAAAGGATGCACTGATTGCCTTGAAAATACCACCTCGTACCAATCAAATTGCCAAAGAGTACAAGTATGGGGAAAAACCGATCGAAACGGTACCTGATCTGGTAGGTGCCACTGCAGCTGATTTATACGAAGATATGAATATGAACTTTATGCTCGTGAAATCTGGGTCAGGCAAGACGGTCATAAGTCAGGCACCGAAGCCAGGCTCTCGATTGGAACGAGGATCAACGATCCGTATATATATGGGGGATTGATAGCTTCTTTTTATACCATACTATGAATAACGAGAGAGCAATGGAGGAATGTAAGATGCAGCTTCAACAATTGGCTTCACTGCTGGCCGTCTCCCGAGTGATGGGTGACGGTACAGTGGATTGCCGAGGAATCGGGGCGGATTCACGTCGTGTCCAACCGGGAGACTTATTTCTGTGCTTACCCGGTTTTACAGTAGATGGACATGACTATGCTGGGCAGGCCGTTGCGTCCGGAGCGGCGGCTTTGGTCGTAGAGAGAGAACTGGATGTGCCTGTTCCGCAGCTTGTTGTTAAGGATGCGCGACATGCCATGGCGGTTTTGGCGGATTATATGTTTGATTCACCAAGCCGCCGTATGCGCATGATCGGCATAACCGGAACGAACGGGAAAACAACGATAACGTACCTGATTGAAAAAATTATGCAGGACGCCGGGGTGAACACCGGGCTGATTGGTACCATTCAAATGCGTTACAACGGCCAGTCTTATCCTATGTCCGGCACTACGCCTGAAGCAGTAGAACTGCAACGTTATCTCGGGAATATGGCAGAGCAAGGGGTTCAATGCTGTGTCATGGAGGTATCCTCACATGCTTTGGAGCAGGGCCGGGTCAAAGGAACAGATTTTCGTACCGCTATATTTACAAACCTGACGCAGGACCATCTAGACTATCACAACACGATGGAGGAGTACCGCGCTGCCAAGGGACTTTTGTTTTCCAGACTGGGAAATGCCTTCTCGCGTGATACATCCTATAGTAAATATGCTGTTCTGAATGCAGACGATCCAGCCTCTTCCTATTTGCAGGCTCAAACTGCGGCTCAAGTGATTACCTACGGCGTGGAAAAGGATTCGGATGTACAAGCGTCTCGTATCACTATAAGTGCCAAGGGAACCTCCTTCCATGTATCCACTTTTAAAGGAGAAACTGACATTGAGCTTCGAATGGTAGGCAAGTTTAATGTGTACAACGCACTAGCAGCCATTTCAGCTGCTTTGCTGGAAGGTATCTCACTGGTAGATATCAAGCGGAGCCTGGAATCTATTGCAGGCGTGGATGGGCGCGTAGAGCCTGTTGATGCGGGTCAACCCTTTGCTGTAATTGTTGATTATGCCCATACGCCAGACGGATTGGAAAATGTCCTTCGCACCGTAAAGGAATTTGCGACTGGTAAAGTATGGTGTGTGTTTGGTTGCGGCGGAGATCGAGATCGTACAAAACGTCCGTTGATGGGGAAAATTGCTGCACGATACAGCGATCATTCGTTTATTACTTCCGACAATCCGCGAACAGAAGACCCGATAGTGATTTTGAAAGATATCGAACAAGGGTTGATTGATGAAGGTGTACCTGCCGAACGTTATGAACTGATCGTGGATCGCAGAACTGCAATTCATAAAGCTGTTGAAATGGCAAGCCCTGACGATGTAGTATTGATTGCGGGAAAAGGTCATGAGACTTACCAGTTGATCGGAAAAACGGTGCATGAATTCGATGATCGCATCGTAGCCAAAGAAGCGATAAGGGGTTTATCCAAGTGATGAAAAGAACAATCGGTCAGATTGCATCCATGTGTGGAGGAACACTTCACGCAGAGGCGGACGCCGAACGTATGGTTGAGGGCGTTTTTACAGACTCACGCAGGCCGCAGAGTCTGGGACTGTTCGTTCCACTCGTGGGTGAACGATTTGATGGACATCATTATGTTCAGCAGATCGTAAGCGAGAGAGGGGCAACAGCATATTTATGGCAAAAGGATCATGGAGCACCTCCGACTGTCAATGCTATTGAGGTCGAGGATACATTAGAAGCCCTTCAGCATCTAGCAGCTGTATACTTACGCGAAACTGGCGTTTCTGTCGTCGGAATCACGGGAAGCAACGGCAAGACGACGACGAAAGATATTGTAAATGCTCTACTTGGCACAACTTTTAAAGTACACAAAACCGAAGGAAATTATAACAATCATATCGGGTTGCCTTTAACAGTACTGTCCATGCCGCAGGATACAGATATCCTGATTCTGGAGATGGGCATGAGTGGAAGAGGGGAAATCTGTCTGCTGGCTAATATTGCCCAACCAGATGTAGCTGTCATAACTAACATTGGCGAATCGCATTTACTTCAGCTTGGTTCTCGCACTGAAATTGCTCGTGCAAAGCTGGAAATCGCAAGTGGGATTAAACCCGGTGGATTGCTTATCTATAATGGGGATGAACCACTACTTCCACAAGTGTTGGCGGAGCCTGAAACGGTCAAGCCTGAAGGATTAAAATTATTCACGTTCGGGTTAGCTGCGGACAATGATGATTATCCGACTGAAATCACTTCGGATGGAGAAGGTAGCTTATTCATAACAGCCCAATCCGGCCAAGAGGCTTTCCGGCTTCCCTTGCTCGGACAGCACAATGTTGTAAACGGATTGGCAGCGCTGGCGGTAGCACGTCATTTCAATGTGGATGCAGACCATATACGTGAAGGGTTGTCGTCTTTAAAGCTGACGGGCATGCGCATTGAGGTCGTGAAGTGTTCGGATGGACTTACCGTGCTAAATGACGCTTACAATGCCAGTCCTGCTTCAATGAAGGCTGCAATTCAGACGTTGTCTGCATATAAAACGGGTGGACGTAAAATTGCCGTGCTTGGTGACATGCTGGAGCTGGGCGCTGAGGAAAAGCAATTTCATGAAGAAATTGGGCGTTTTGCTGCAAAGCATAACATAGAGGCACTGTTTACCTATGGTGCATTAGGCGCTTCGATTGCGCAGGGTGCGCAAGGGACAATGCCAACTGCTAACGTACATGCTTATACAGATAAGCAAAAGCTGATCCAGCATTTGCGATCTTATCTCCATGCCGATGATATTGTGCTGGTTAAGGCATCCAGAGGGATGCGATTAGAAGAAATTGTGGATGCGCTGAAAAACGGTCCGCTACAGAACTGATGTTGACGAGAGGGAGACTCCCATGGATATTCAATTATTACTGCTGACGATCGTCGTATCGTTTATACTGGCGGTCATTGCCGCTCCACTGCTCATTCCGCTGCTGCGGCGAATGAAATTCGGCCAGCAGGTCCGGGATGACGGGCCACAAAGCCATCTTAAAAAGATAGGTACGCCTACAATGGGCGGTATCGTAATCTTGCTGGCTTTTACGCTGACCTTTCTAAAGTTTTCAGCTATCAAAAATACGGACTTTTACGTTCTGCTGGTTGCTACGCTCGGTTTTGGGCTGATCGGCTTTTTGGACGACTATATTAAAATCGTATTCAAACGCTCGCTCGGTCTGACTGCGCGTCAAAAGCTGTTCGGGCAGTTATTGTTTGGCGCGATTATGTGCTGGCTTCTGATTAGCAATGATCACAGCACGGCAATCGGCATCCCGGGCACCTCATGGTCATTTGATTGGGGAGGTTGGTTCTACTATCCGTTCATTATTATCATGATGCTGGCGATCAGCAACGCTGTCAATTTTACAGATGGGCTGGACGGGCTGCTGTCTGGTACAAGTGCGATTGCATTTGCTGCTTATGCCATTGTGGCGATTCAAGCAACCTCGCTTCCGGCTGCAGTTTGCGCAGCGGCCATGATTGGCGCTGTACTTGGTTTTCTCGTATATAATGCTCATCCTGCCAAGGTATTTATGGGTGACACAGGCTCGCTGGGAATCGGCGGAGCCATTGGTGCCATTGCCATTGTTACGAAAAGCGAAATTTTGTTCCTCATCATCGGTGGTGTATTCGTGATTGAAATGCTGTCCGTGGTCTTGCAGGTAGCTTCCTTTAAAACCCGTGGCAAGCGTATTTTCAAAATGAGCCCGATTCATCATCATTTCGAGCTGTCCGGCTGGTCCGAATGGCGCGTAGTTATTACATTCTGGGCTGTAGGACTGCTGTTGGCAGGACTTGGACTTTATCTCAACAAGGGGTTGTAGACAAATGAATCATCCAGACGCATACCGAGATCAGGAAGTTGTCATTATCGGTCTGGCCAAAAGCGGCGTACAAGTTGCCAAGGTGCTACATCAGGCCGGGGTCAAGCTCACAGTCAATGATAAAAAAGATAGGGAACAATGTCCCGAAGCTTCTGAATTAGAGGCTTTGGGAATTTCCGTTTTATGCGGGGGTCACCCGGAAGGGCTGATTCATCCTGGAGTGAAACTGGTTGTCAAAAATCCAGGAATTCCTTACACGGCCCCTCCCGTACAGAAAGCTGTCGAGCTCGGCATTGAGGTCGTGACCGAGGTTGAGGTCGCCTACCATCTATGCAAAGCTCCAATTATCGGAATTACTGGCTCCAACGGAAAGACGACCACGACCACTTGGGTGGGCAAGTTGTTGGAGGGATCCGGCATGAATCCGATCGTGGCTGGTAATATCGGTACGCCATTATGCGAGGCGGCTGTGGACGCCAAGTCGGACGAGTGGATGGTTGTGGAGCTGAGCAGCTTTCAGTTAAAAGGAACAAAGGATTTCAAGCCCGCTGTAGCCTGTTTGCTCAATGTAGCTGAGACCCATTTGGACTACCACGGAGGCATGGAGGACTACGTTGCATCAAAGGCACGTCTATTTGCCAATCAAACAGCGTCGGATACCGCGGTGGTGAACTGGGATGATCCCGTCTGCCGAGAGCTTGTGCCCTATATTCAAGCGAAGCTGCTTCCTTTCTCAATGACGGAACGTTTGCAGGAAGGGGTGTTCGCTGACCCGCCATACATACCGGATGTGACGGATGATATTGAAAGAAACATCGTATACCGTGATGGAAATGGGGTACTGCATCCCATTATAGGCGTGACCGATATTGGGCTTCCGGGTCGTTTTAACGTAGAAAATGCTCTAGCTGCTTGTGCAATCGCCATTGCCGCAGGAGCAGAACCAGCAAAATTAGCGGAACCATTAAGCGCTTTTCGCGGTGTAGAACATCGGCTTGAATATGTTTTAGAACACGGTGGAGTAGCTTATTACAACAATTCCAAAGCAACCAATTCGAAAGCGACAATGATGGCCTTATCTTCCTTTAAGCAACCCATCGTACTCATTGCCGGAGGATTGGATCGTGGCTCTGATTATGCGGAGCTTGTACCATCCTTGCAGGAAGGTGTGAAAGCTGTTGTACTCTTGGGTGAGACACGGCATAAGCTGGCAGATCGGGCTCGTCAGGCTGGAATAGAGCATGTCAAGGTCGTCGATAATGGGGAGGATGCCGCCGCTACGCTCGTGGAGGCTGTAAACAAGGCAGCTCAATTTGCTGAGACGGGAGATGTGGTATTACTCTCACCCGCTTGTGCAAGTTGGGATATGTTCCAATCCTATGAAGAGCGTGGACGTATTTTTAAAGAGGCGGCGCATAAATTGTAAGTAGGGGGGTTGGATAAGCCCCTACTTTTATGCAAGGGGTGGCCTCCTGATGAAGCAATCTCGTCCGGCGCCAGATATATGGCTTTTCGTCTGTATTGTAAGCTTGTTAGCCATCGGCATGGTTATGGTATACAGCGCGGGCGCCGTCCTCGCTTTTCACGAGTACGGGGACTCCTACTATTTTGTTAAACGACAATTGCTGTTTGCGGGGCTCGGCCTTGTAGCCATGTACTTTACTGCCCGAACGGACTATCGGATTTGGCAGAAATATGCCAAGGTCGTATTGTTGATCTGTCTGGCTCTACTGGTTGCCGTTTTAATTCCTGGCATTGGTGTAGTAAGAGGCGGAGCACGAAGCTGGCTCGGTATTAGCTCTTTTGGCATTCAACCTTCCGAGTTTATGAAGCTGGGTATGATTCTTTTTCTCTCTCAATGGCTCAGTCGTCCTGACTATGATATTAGCTCTTTTACGCGCGGGCTGTTGCCTCCGCTTGGGCTCATGGGACTGGCCTTTGGGCTCATCATGCTCCAGCCTGATTTGGGCACAGGCACGGTAATGATGGGAGCATCCATGCTGATCGTATTTACGGCAGGCGCGCGTATGAAGCATCTTGGTCTACTGGCCTTGTCGGGGGCAGCGGGGTTTGCTGCACTGATTGCAGCTGCCCCTTATCGACTCCAGCGTATTACCGCATTTCTGGACCCTTGGTCTGATCCACTTGGCGCGGGTTATCAAATTATTCAATCGCTATATGCTATTGGTCCTGGCGGATTGGCAGGCTTGGGGCTCGGCATGAGTCGGCAAAAATATAGCTACGTTCCTGAGCCACAGACGGACTTTATCTTTTCCATACTGGCGGAGGAGCTTGGTTTTATCGGTGGAATGACGGTGCTGGGGCTTTTTTTGGTCCTTGTTTGGAGAGGGATGCGTGTCGCTATTACCATCCCGGACACCTATGGCAGTTTGCTTGCGGTAGGTATTGTCGGAATGGTGGCGGTACAGGTCGTTATTAATATTGGTGTTGTTATCGGTCTAATGCCGGTGACAGGAATAACACTGCCCTTAATCAGCTATGGAGGTTCTTCATTGACCTTAATGCTAACTGCTCTGGGCATTTTATTAAATTTATCACGTTATGCGAGGTGAACGTTTATGCGCGTCGTGTTGAGCGGCGGCGGTACTGGAGGGCATATTTATCCAGCGCTGGCCGTAGCCAGACAGTGCGAAGAAATAGATCCGGACGCTGAATTTTTATACATTGGCGGTCAACGAGGGCTCGAAAGTAAATTAGTTCCTCAGGAAAAAATTCCATTTGAGGCTATTGATATCACAGGATTTCGTCGCAGCTTGTCTGTAGAAAATATAAAAACAATCATGCGCTTTTTCAAAGGAGTTCGCAGGTCCAAAGCATTATTAAAGAAATTTAAGCCAGATATCGTTATTGGCACCGGGGGATATGTATGCGGCCCTGTCGTTTATGCAGCTTCCAAGTTGGGAATACCCAGCATTATTCATGAACAAAATGCAATTCCTGGGTTGACCAATGCATTTCTGAGTCGCTATGTGGATACAGTGGCTGTTAGCTTTGAAGGCTCGGAAGGAGCTTTTCCTAAAGCTAAAAATGTACTATACACTGGGAACCCCCGTGCTACAACAGTTCGTTTGGCTAACCGGGATCGGGGATTTGCTACAATAGGGGTTCCGATGAACAGCTCAGTTGTCCTGGTGGTTGGCGGCAGCAGAGGAGCGAAGGCCATTAATGATGCCATGATTGCAATGGTTCCGCAACTTTCGCAACTGAAAGACGTCCATTTTGTATATGTGACTGGCGAATCTTACTATGAGCAAACGCTGGACAGCATACGAAATCAGATCGGCTCATTGCCCAATCATCTACACGTGCTTCCCTATATTCACAATATGCCTGAGGTACTGGCTTGTACCTCTTTAATTGTTAATCGCGCAGGTGCGTCCTTCTTGGCAGAGATTACATCGCTCGGCATTCCGTCCATTCTGATTCCATCACCCAATGTGACGAATAACCACCAGGAGGCTAATGCTCGTACACTTGAAAAGGCAGGGGCTTCTGTCATGATCACAGAAAAGGAATTGAGTGGCCCGGCTCTGTTTCAATCTATAGCGGAAATTATGAAGGATAAGGCAAGGCGGAGCCGGATGGCGGAGTTGGCATCTGCGCTTGGCAAGCCTGACTCAGCAGATATTTTAGTAAAAGAAATGGAGCGTCTTGCCCATAAAAGGTAGTCCGCAGCGCAGATTTGGGCGGTTGTCACACACCGGACGGTATTTACATAGGATACCCTATAGATTGTGACCATCACCCAGGCTGCCGGTTGTTAGGTGAGAGCCTTATAACGATGCGGGGCAAGCAACAAGGAGGTTTCAGTACAATGCAGCAATGGATGCCATTATTAGCGGAGCATGATATCGGAAAAGTGCTGGAGCATGAACCGCTGTCCAAGTATACGACCTGGAAGATCGGAGGCCCTGCGGATGCTCTTGTGATCCCGGATACCAAAGAGCAATTGGCAAAGATTTTGAAGCTGGCTAGCGAGCACGGAATTCCCTGGATGCAGTTGGGGCGGGGCTCCAACATGCTCGTCTCTGACAAAGGGATTCGGGGACTGGTGATCAAGCTGGGACCAGGATTTGATTATGTTCGTTTTGAGGATGAACAGATCGTTGCTGGTGGAGGCGTTTCACTGGTCAAACTATGTGTTATGGCTAGCAAGCAGGGTCTGTCAGGCCTTGAGTTTGCTGGTGGTATTCCAGGATCGGTCGGTGGGGCTGTCTACATGAACGCCGGTGCCCACGGGTCTGATGTGTCACAAATATTCCAGTCCGCTGAGATTGTGCTGGATACAGGGGAATTGGCTGTGTACAATGCCGAGGATATGCATTTTAGCTATCGTCACTCCGTGCTGCATGAGCAACGTGGAATGGTGACAGAGGCAGTGTTCCAGATGAAGCGGGGGGACCGAGAGGAAATCTCAGCAGCGCTTGCGGCTTTTAAAGACCGCCGTAGGCTGACCCAGCCGCTACAGTTAGCTTGTGCAGGAAGCGTGTTCCGTAATCCACCAGGAGACTATGCTGCCCGGCTTATTGAAAGCGCAGGTCTTAAAGGTTTGAAAGCGGGAGGCGCTGAGGTATCTGTACAACATGCTAATTTCATTGTAAATACCGGTCAAGCGACAGCAGAGGACGTGCTTACCCTAATGAAGCATATTCAAAGTACAATATCATCTCAAACCGGCATCAAGCTAGTTCCGGAGGTTTTCGTAGTGGGTGAGCGGTAAACTCGGAGGTGATACATTGGACAAATTGGTGATTGAGGGAGGCCGTCCCCTGTCAGGCACCATACGTATCCATGGGGCGAAAAATGCGGCACTACCTATTCTTGCAGCAAGCTTGCTTGCACAAGGTAAGGTGGAAATTCGGAATGTCCCCCATCTTTTAGACATTAAGGTCATGCTGCATATCCTAGAAAGACTTGGTTGCACATGCCGACATGAAGAGGAAACGGTATATGTGGATACATCGTCCGTCCGAACGTTCCAAATTCCTGAGGATTTGATGAAGCAAATGCGGTCATCTATCTTTCTAATGGGACCGCTGCTCGCCAGATACGGAGAAGTTTCCATTTACCAGCCTGGAGGCTGCGCCATAGGCGAGCGCAAAATTGATCTTCACCTGGAGGGCTTAAAAGCCCTTGGCGCAGAGATCGAGGAGAAAGACGAGCAAATTACGTTTCGAGCCCGCAAGCTGATCGGCTCGGACATCCACATGGATTTTCCGAGCGTAGGCGCAACAGAAAATATTATGATGGCTGCCGCGCTGGCCGAAGGACGAACAACGATTACCAATGCAGCGAGGGAACCAGAGATTCAGGATCTTCAAAACTTTCTGAATGCCATGGGAGCCCATATTATTGGTGCTGGAACAGATACAATTACAATCACGGGGGTCAGTCAACTCAATCCTTGTACGTATGAGGTCATTCCTGACCGCATAGTAGCTGGAACGGTTATGATCGCAGCGGCAGCTACACGAGGTAGTGTGTCATTGACACACTGCAATCCTTCCCACTTGTCTGCTCTGATTCACGTCCTTAGGCGGGCTGGTGTTCAAATCGGCATCTTGAATGATATAATGACCGTAAGTTGTATGAGCCGTCCTAAAGCAGTGGAGAGGATCGTTACCTCACCTTATCCGTCATTTCCGACGGATTTGCAATCTCAGGTCATGGTTTTGCTTTCTTTGGCGGACGGCTTCAGTGTCATGAAAGAGACTGTCTTTGAAAGCCGATTTAAGCATGTAGATGAACTGAATGTAATGGGTGCTGATATTACAGTCGATGCGAATGCTGCTTTTATAAGAGGGGTTTCTCGTTTGTACGGGGCTACAGTAGAGGCTACCGATCTGCGGGCAGGGGCTGCACTGGTTATAGCCGGTCTAGCCGCTCAAGGACGTACCATTGTCGAGCAGGTTCATCACATTGACAGAGGATATGACCGGATCGAACGTCTTTTCCAGGGATTGGGTGCCCGAATGAGCCGTCAGTCTCCGGTGCCCGAGCAGCTGGATTTCGTAAATTAATGCCTGTAATGTCCCTCCGTTAACGGGGGGACAAAGGGCTTTTGTGGAGAGAAGCTATGCCAAATGCTCAAATACCTGTTCTTAAAAAGAACAGAACGAAAAAAAGAACAAGCCGGAAGATTGCTATTCTTCTCATTTTGTTGTTTATTGTACTGCTCGCTGTTCTCTTTTTCCGTTCTTCGTTGAGTCAGGTTTCTGAAATTCGTTTTGATGGTAATGTATTTTCGACCCGGGAGCAACTTCTCAATCGAAGTGGTCTCGCTGTCGGAGATCAATATTTCGGAGTCAGTGCTTCCGACGTCTCTGAGAAGCTGCGGGAAATTCAGTCGATTCAGCAAGTCACAGTGGACAAGCAGTTTCCGGGCATCATTACGATTCACATTAAGGAGTTTGCTACAGTAGCTTACGAGTTGCAAAGTGACGGTAGCCTGCGTGCTATTCTAGCAAATGGGACAAGCGTGGGCGTAGGAAGCAGTGGGATAGCGGTTGAAAAGCCTATTTTGACTAAATGGAAATCAGATGATCCCTACAAAGCGAAGCTGTGTGATGCTTTATCACGCATTCCGGGAGAATGGACAGCTGATATTTCGGAAATCATTCCGGCGCCGATTCCTTCTTTTCCAGACCGTATAAAAATGTACACGCGTTCCCAGTTTGAGGTTATTACAACTGTTTCACTGTTGAACTCTAAAATCAGCTATTTGAACCAGGTGCTAGAAACAGAAGATCCTGGTGTGATCACAATGCTGGAGGCGGATTCCTACGTTCCATTCAAACCCGATACGAGCGAAGAGGGCCAAGAAAAAGATACTACTCAGTGATGTGAAAAAATGCTAGAATTGATTTTATGGGTAATAGACTTGCCTCCTTCTTTTTTCTTCAAATTTTTATGTGACTGCAACCATAAATTGGCTTCTAAAAAATTTGTAGAAAAAAGAGGGAAAGCATGGAGTATGTTGAATATGTACAGAGTGTGTTTAAAGAACGAAATTCATTTTGGAGTCAGGAGGTGCCACAGACTTGAGCAACAATGACATCATTGTTAGTTTGGACATCGGTACATCCAAAGTTCGGGCTATTATTGGGGAAATGAATAATGGAACCTTTAATATTATTGGAGTTGGATCTGCCGACTCGGAAGGGATTCGCAAAGGTGCAATTGTAGACATTGATCAAACCGTGCAATCAATCCGTAACGCCGTGGATCACGCAGAACGCATGGTTGGTATTCAAATAACAGAAGTGTATGTGGGGATTTCAGGCAACCATATTGGTCTGCAAAATAGTCATGGCGTAGTAGCCGTGTCCAACGAGGACCGTGAAATCGGCGAGGAGGACATTGAACGTGTACTGAAGGCAGCAGAAGTAATTGCCGTACCACCGGAGAGAGAAATTATTGACGTGGTAGCCAAGCAGTATGTCGTAGATGGCCTTGAAGGAATTCAGGACCCTCGTGGTATGATCGGTGTTCGTCTCGAAGTAGAGGCTACGATTGTTACTGGAGGCAAGACCCCAATACATAATCTGTTGCGCTGCGTTGAGAAAGCCGGCCTGAGGATTAAAGATCTCGTCTTGTTGCCTCTTGGAGCTGGACAGTTGTCTCTTTCGAAGGATGAAAAGGTGATGGGTTCCGTGCTGGTGGATATTGGTGCAGGTTCTACGAATGTGGCCATTTTCCAGGAAGGAACGATTGTTGCTACATCAACACTCCCCATCGGCGGAGAATTTGTAACCAATGATATTGCCTACGGACTGAGAACCCTTACCGATCAAGCTGAAAAAGTAAAACTCAAATACGGCTGCGCTTGGTATGATGATGCAGCAGCCGATGTCGTCTTTAAAGTGACCCGTATCGGCAGTAATGTAGATAAGGAGTTCAACCAACAGGATTTGGCTGCTATTATTGAGCCGAGAGTACAGGAAATTTTTCAACTCATTCAGGCGGAAGTTAAGCGCTTGGGTTACACAGAGCTTCCGGGGGGTTATATACTTACCGGAGGCACCGTCTCCATGCCTGGTGTACTTCAGGTGGCACAAAGCGAACTGGCCGCTTCCGTAAGGATCGCTGTACCTGATTTTATCGGTGTAAGGGATCCGGGATATACGAGCGGAGTTGGTATCTTGCATAATGCTATCCGTTACTATCGCGGGAGATCGACTAGTGTTAGCAACAGTGGCGGTAGTACCAAGAAGCCGACTAGCCGAACCAAGAGCAGCAGTCCCGTTGCGGAAGGCGAGCAAAAGCAGGGGTTGATTGAACGCTTAAAAAATATGTTCAGTGAATTTATATAACGTTCATTGCTAATTATGCCAATCATGGACGGGCCATCCATGCACATTGAGGGGGAGATGGAATAGTATGTTGGAATTTGATTTTGAAATGGAGAGCTTGGCTCAAATTAAAGTGATCGGCGTCGGAGGCGGCGGCAGCAATGCAGTTAACCGAATGATCGAAAATGGAGTTCAGGGTGTAGAGTTCATTACAGTCAATACAGATGCCCAGGCGCTTCACTTGGCGAAGTCTGAGCACAAGCTTCAAATTGGCGATAAGCTCACTCGCGGTCTGGGTGCCGGGGCTAACCCTGATGTGGGTAAAAAAGCGGCTGAAGAGTCGCGTGAGCTTATTATGAATACGCTCAAAGGCGCGGATATGGTATTTGTAACTGCGGGAATGGGTGGCGGTACAGGAACCGGAGCGGCCCCTGTCATTGCTGAAATTGCTAAGGAATGCGGTGCGCTGACTGTAGGCGTGGTAACCCGACCATTCACATTTGAAGGGCGTAAACGCTCCAATCAAGCTGAACTTGGCATTGAGGGATTGAAAGAAAAAGTAGACACCTTGATTGTAATCCCGAATGATCGCTTGCTTGAAATTGTGGACAAGAAAACTCCAATGCTGGAAGCATTCCGTGAAGCGGATAATGTTCTACGTCAGGCCGTACAAGGTATTTCGGATTTGATCGCTGTACCGGGTCTGATCAACCTTGACTTTGCTGACGTAAAAACGATCATGACGGAGCGTGGCTCCGCGTTGATGGGGATTGGCGAAGCAACGGGTGAAAATCGTGCGGCTGAAGCAGCGCGTAAGGCTATCATGAGTCCGTTGCTGGAGACATCCATAGAAGGTGCGCGTGGTGTCATTATGAACATCACTGGCGGCACCAATTTGTCTCTATACGAGGTCAATGAGGCGGCTGAAATTGTAACATCAGCTTCCGATCCGGAAGTGAACATGATCTTCGGTGCCATCATTGATGAAGACTTGAAAGAAGAGATTAAGGTTACCGTGATCGCCACTGGTTTTGAAGGTAAGCCGAGCCAGCCAGCACCGGGACGTAGACCAGCAGCTAACCCAGCGGCTTCCGAAGCAACGGAAAAGTCCTCTCCTAACTTGCGTCCATTCGGTAACACTCAAAGCAGTGACCAATTGGATATTCCGACATTCTTACGTAACCGTTCACGCAATAATAATAACGATAACTAGTTTGAATTTAGAAAGCCCGCATTCTCCTTGGAGATGCGGGCTTCTTTCTGTTTTCTCCCGCATTCCACACCGCCAGTGCTTCTCCTCTTTCCGACAAAATTAGTCGGACACCGTCCCCACCGTTAGACAGACTTTGAAGCGTATGACTACTATACTTAAGCCTATCCTGCAAAATGCTGGGCGGGTGAATCCTTGGTTGTTTATATCGATTTGATTTTCTTGGCCAATTTGTTTATTGATGCTGTGTTGCTAATGGTCACCGCCTGGATGAGAAAGATCCGACCCGTGTGGTGGCGATTGATGACTTCAGCTGGAATTGGCGCAATGTACGTGGTCATGATGTTTGTGCCGGAGCTGTCATTTTTGTTTACGTTTCTAATCAAGCTGGTCTTATCGGTCATTATGCTGCTAGTGGCCTTTGGCTTTGGCAGCATGCAAAAGTATCTTCGTACAATGGGTGCCTTTTACATGATCAATTTTGTAGCAGCAGGTGGCATTTTGGGGATGCATTATTTTCTCCAGAATACGGGAGAATTGTTTAATGGCATCTGGTATACCGCATCAGGTGGAATGTCTTTTGAATTGAAAATCGCATTCTGGTTTATTTTATGCGCATTTGGCGGAGTGATGCTCTTCTTTCGTATTGTGCAGTCCTCAAAGCAGCGTACAGAAAGGATGAGTGGCTTTTTGGGGCAAGTACAGGTGTGGATTGGGCAGGATCATATTGAGTGTACAGGCTTGTTGGATACAGGTAACCAACTGCATGATCCTTTGACCCGAACCCCAGTAATGGTGATGGAGGCGGCTTTGTGGGAATCGTATTTACCCGCTTCCTGGCTCCAAAAATGTTCTGAGGGTAATGCTGATCAACTAGTGATGGATCTGGGGGAGGAATCGTTCAGCTGGCAGGATCGTGTTCGTCTCGTCCCTTATCGTGGAATTAACCGAAGTCATTCCTTTATGCTCGCACTCAAACCAGATCGAGTAGAGGTGGTGATGAATGGGGTTCATTTTGTACATCATCGAGTGCTGATTGGCTTAGACGGGGGGAAGTTGTCGGCAGAGGGCAAATATCGTGCCATCATCCACCCAGATGTGACGGCACACGAAGAAGGGGAGGCTGATACAAACCTAAAACGAAAAGCATATGCTAGAGACCATTTTACAGAATCAGGATAATGGAGAAGAGCACAGGACAAGGTTTAAAGACGAGGAGAAACATTCAATGCTGGAATGGACGGAGCTCAGTAAGACTTAACTTGCACTATTTTCAAAAGGGGGAGAATGATATGAGGGAACAAATGAATTTAAAAATGAAATTTAGGCTAGCATGGCAACTGCAATATTATCGTATTTTATTTTTATTCGGGCTGAAAAGTGAAGAAATTTATTATATTGGCGGTAGCGAGGCGCTCCCCCCTCCATTAACAAGAGACGAGGAAGAGTATTTACTTGGAAAGCTTTCTTCTGGAGATGCAGCAGTACGGTCGATGCTCATCGAGAGAAATTTGCGGTTAGTTGTGTATATTGCCCGTAAATTTGAGAATACGGGCATCAACATTGAGGATCTCGTATCCATCGGTGCTATTGGGCTGATCAAAGCGGTGAACACTTTTGATCCGGAGAAGAAAATCAAACTTGCCACCTATGCATCCCGATGCATAGAGAATGAGATTTTAATGTATTTGCGTCGCAATAGCAAAACGAGAACGGAGGTTTCTTTTGATGAGCCTCTGAATATCGATTGGGATGGTAATGAGTTGTTGCTTTCCGATGTGATGGGAACGGAAAATGATACCATTTATCGTAATATTGAGGAGCAAGTAGACCGTAAATTATTGCATAAGGCACTGGATAAGCTGACGGATCGAGAGCGTTTGATTATGGAACTTCGCTTCGGTTTACAAGACGGAGAAGAGAAGACACAGAAGGATGTTGCTGACCTGTTGGGTATATCGCAATCGTATATTTCGCGTCTGGAAAAACGAATTATAAAGCGCTTACGAAAGGAATTTAATAAAATGGTATAATGCTTGGAGATATCCGGAAGCGATGGAAACGGCGAATAAAAAAATGCCCTCAGGAGATAATGTACATTAATGTTGCTCCTTGGGAGGTAAGACACGATGACCCGAAACAAAGTGGAAATTTGCGGTGTGGATACCGCTAAACTGCCGGTATTAACCAATGCAGAAATGCGCGAGCTGTTCACATCACTTCAGCAAAATAATGAACGATCAGCCAGAGAAAAATTGGTCAACGGCAATCTCCGGCTCGTCCTGAGTGTGATTCAGCGTTTTAACAATCGGGGGGAGTTTGTGGACGATTTGTTCCAGGTAGGATGCATCGGCCTGATGAAGGCGATTGATAATTTTGACCTTTCGCAAAACGTAAAGTTCTCCACTTATGCGGTGCCGATGATCATCGGAGAGATTCGCCGTTATTTGCGGGATAACAATCCGATCCGTGTGTCCCGTTCGTTGCGGGATATTGCATATAAGGCGCTTCAGGTGCGGGACAGTCTGACAAATCTGAACTCGCGGGAACCAACGATCTTTGAAATATCAGAAGTGCTAAATGTGCCTAAAGAAGATGTTGTGTTCGCATTGGATGCGATTCAGGATCCAGTTTCGCTGTTCGAGCCGATATATCACGACGGGGGCGACCCAATCTATGTGATGGATCAGATCAGTGATGACAGAAATAAAGACGTCTCATGGATTGAGGAAATCGCTCTCCGGGAAGCGATGCATCGCCTGGGCCAGCGTGAAAAGATGATATTGTCTATGCGTTTTTATGAAGGAAAGACGCAAATGGAGGTTGCCGACGAAATCGGTATCTCTCAAGCCCAGGTTTCGAGATTAGAGAAGTCGGCTATACAGCAAATGCAAAAACATGTAAAGTCCTAATGAAATGAATAAAATGTTTGAATGATTCAGTGACAAAAACGATCCCGTGCGGATCGTTTTTGCGTTTGTAGGACATTTTTTGGGCTCTTCCACTCATATAGTGAAATAAAGGATGTGATGCGTGTGAATGCACCGGAAACGTCAGTAAGAGCCATGAAAATTTCCGAGTTTCAAACCAAGGATGTCATTAACATTGTAGATGGACGACGTCTGGGACAAATCAGTGATCTGGAGATTGACGTACGACAAGGGAAAATTGAAGCTATTGTGGTTCCGGGCAGCAGTCGATTCATGGGCTGGTTTGGAGGGGGAAGCGAATTGGTTATTCCGTGGCGCAACATTGTGAAAATTGGTTCGGATGTTGTGCTTGTTCGACTGGAGGGATTGCATGAGCCACCGGATGAAAGAGAGGAAAAGCTGTATATCGAACGTCAGGAGCGGAATGACCGACGGGTCTTTTGAACAGGAGGGACACGTAATTTAGTATGTTGTGAAGACACAGCGGCGGCTTTTTGGTACACTGGGCAGTAGAGGTGAGAACAAAATGGAACCGTTTATAGTGAATACCGAGGCTAAAGGGACTACGCCCATGCAAGATGGCAGACGTCCCGTGCCGGAGTTGTTATATATTCAATCTTGGGAGCGGCAGGTTCAGGGATTAACAGCGGGGTTTACAGGGCGTCATGGCGGTGTCAGTGAAGCGCCATACGATAGTCTGAACTGTGCGTTTCATGTAGGGGATGACCCCGAGAAAGTCATTCGCAACCGCCGATTAATTGCTGAGCAGCTTGGTTTTGCTGCTGAAGCGTGGACGTGCGGCGAGCAGGTCCACGGTAATCATGTTGCTGTTGTCCAGGCTGCTGATCGTGGGCGAGGCTTTATGGATCGTGCATCAGCTTTTCAGGACACAGATGGACTTTTGACGAATATACCAGGCATTTTGCTGACGTCCTTTTATGCGGACTGTGTACCCCTATATTTTTGTGATCCCGTGCATCGTGTGATTGGGTTGGCGCATGCAGGCTGGAAGGGAACAGTGGCGGAGATTGCGTTGAAAATGGTACAGACCATGCAAACTGAATATGGATCTCAGCCGTCCGATATACTAGCAGCTATTGGTCCTTCCATTGGTCCTGAATCCTATGAGGTAGATGAGCATGTGATGAGCCAAATTCGGGTTTTAGAGCATGATTGCCCGGGTAATGATAAATGGGAAGGTTCTGTTTATTTCCCCTTAACGGGCGGAAAAACACTACTTGACTTGAAACAATGCAATCGACACATTATGATGAAAGCAGGAATATTGCCGAGCCATATCGAATGTACTACCTTGTGCACGAGTAGCCGTAGCGATTTGTTTTTTTCATATCGTAAGGAAGGCGGCGTTACAGGAAGAATGGCGAGTTGGATTGGTCTGGAAGAGAGGTGAGTCCTCCCGTGTCTTTGGAGGAACGAATTAAAGAAGTTAACGCCCGTATCGAAGCGGCATGTGCCCGTAGCGGACGTTCGCGTGATGAAGTAAATGTGATCGCTGTCACGAAATATGTTTCGGCGGCGGCAATGGCATCCGTATTGGATAACGACTTGGAGCATGTGGGCGAAAATCGCTGGCAGGATGCTGCAGATAAATGGAGCAAGTTGGGTGACCGGGGAACGTGGCATTTTATTGGTCATCTCCAAACGAATAAGGTTAAAGATGTAATTGGAAAATTTAAATTTATACATTCGCTTGATCGCTTATCGCTCGCTCAGGAATTGGATAAGAAGGCAGCCGCTTTGGGACTGCGAGTCAAAGCTTTTGTACAAGTCAATATTTCTGGGGAAATTTCAAAATACGGCTTATCCCCCGAGGCGGTCGCCCCTTTCTTGGAACAAATTCGCGAGTTGGAACATGTGGACGTAATCGGCTTGATGACCATGGCTCCTCATGAGGAAGACCCAGAACATACTCGACCTGTGTTTCGAGGATTGCGTGAACTGCGTGATCGGTTAAATGGACAAGCCTTGACTAGAGAACCTATCGTTCACTTGTCTATGGGGATGTCCAATGATTTTGAAGTGGCGGTTGAAGAAGGAGCGACCTGGTTGCGGCTTGGTTCCGTACTGGTCGGACGAGAGGAGGATTTTCAGTGGGCGTAATGAATAAGTTCATGAACTTTCTGGGGCTTCAGGAAGAAGAGGAAGTTATAGAGCGAGAGGTTATGAATACGCCGGAAGATCAAGAAATTGAAACCCCAAGCTTTGATAAACGTAAGAACCAGAAGGGCACGAATGTTGTCAGCATCCATTCACAGAAAAATGTGAAAGTTGTTCTTTATGAGCCGCGTTCTTACGATGAAGCACAGGAAATCGCCGACCATATCCGTTCACATCGCACCGTCGTGGTTAACTTGCAACGAATTCGCAAGGATCAGGCGTTACGTATCATTGATTTTTTGAGTGGTACTGTGTATGCACTGAGTGGCGGCATTTCGAAGGTCGGTAACAATATTTTTCTGTGCACACCGGATACGGTTGAAATTCAAGGCTCCATTACGGAGATACTGGCTGACACTGAACAAGAACTTAACAGAATGAGGTGAGCTTTTCTTGATCGAGGTAATTTACTGGTTATTTCAGATTTATTCGTACATGATCATTGCATATGTCCTGCTGTCATGGCTTCCTAATGCCAGAGAGAGTGTGATCGGTGATTTACTTGCCAGGTTTGTGGAGCCGTATTTGTCTCCTTTTCGCAGGTTTATACCGCCAATCTTCGGGATGATTGATATTTCACCTATCGTAGCGCTGATTGCTTTGCGTTTTGCATCGTACGGTTTGATTTCTTTAATTGGTAATTTCGTCTAGGAGGATTTATGCGAACTGAGATTTATGAGCATTTTCACCCGGATGAACGGGATTATGTGGATCGTGCTTCCGAATGGATCAGTCATGCGGGAGCTTATCATGAGCAGAAGCTGACTGATTTTTTGGATCCGCGACAACAGTACATATTGGAGACACTTGCTTCGAAGGAAGACAAGGTCACGATTAGGGTAGATGGCGGATATACGGCTTCGGAACGAAAGCGGGCGCTGATTGCGCCCGATTATTCGTATTTGGACGATGAGGAAATGGGAATTCAGGTCCTTTCCATCTCTTCTGATGATCATAAAATCAATACCCTTGAGCACGGCGATTATCTAGGTGCCATTTTGGGGCTTGGAATCAAGCGTGGAAAAATCGGGGACATTCACGTGCTGGATGATGGGTGTCATGTGTTGGTAGCATCAGAGATCGGAGATTTTATAACCATGCATTTGCAGCAGGTACATCGTATTCATGTTTGGACAGAACTGTTGCCAGTAGCAAGTCTCCGAACGAAGGAAGTTGCATTAGAGGCGATGGATCTGACGGTCGCTTCTTTGCGTCTGGACGGGATTGCCAGTGACGTCTACAAATTGAGTCGCAGTAAAATATTAACACCGATTCGAGCGGGACGATGTCGGGTAAACTGGAAGGTGGAGGAGAATCCATCTACTTCACTTAAGGTTGGGGACGTTATTTCCATGCAGGGATTTGGGCGTTTCAAAGTGCTTGAAACAGACGGGATGACAAAAAAGGGTAGATTCCGTGTCAAAATTGGTAAGTTTGTATAGCTGTAGGCAGGATTCATGAGCTTTCTGTCGAAAGAATTAACCTATAGCGAAGAACTGGAACGATTTTGCTCTGTACAGTATTCACAAAACGGGGTATGATGACCGATAGATGATAATGAGCGTCGTGACGCGGAAAATGAATTTTTTGTCAATCTTATAGGAGGTGGACGGCATGCCATTAACGCCATTGGATATACATAATAAGGAATTTGCCCGCCGGCTTCGCGGTTATGATGAGGATCAGGTTAATGAATTTTTGGATCAGGTGATCAAGGATTACGAGGGCGTTATTCGTGAAAATAAAGAACTGAGCACCCAGTTGCTGAACGTACAGGAGAAGCTCGATCATTTTGCGACGATTGAAGATACACTGAGTAAGACAATTATTGTCGCGCAGGAAGCAGCTGATGAAGTTCGCAACAACGCCAAGAAAGAATCTCAACTGATCGTGAAGGAAGCGGAAAAAAATGCGGATCGTATTGTGAACGAAGCATTGTCCAAATCCCGCAAAATCGCGTTGGAGGTTGAAGAACTGAAGAAACAGGCTTCAATTTACCGAGCACGGTTTCGTACATTGGTGGAAGCACAGCTTGACTTGTTAAGCCAAGATGGCTGGGAAGCACTTGAAAACCGGGAACGCGAAGTGCTGGAGCGCGAGCGTGAAATGAAAGAAATTTACTGATTTTGATTTCTGACAAGCTTTTCATTAGGTCTTGTTAGGGTTGACTTTTATCTTTAAACAGGCTATAACTGTAAATACTATACTGAATTCAACGATTATCCGTCTATTGGTTGATGGTTGTTATTCAAGGCAACGATGTTGCTGGTTTAAGATTTCGATGAATTTAACATGTTTAATTCGTTGATGGGAACGAGTACGTCATGATTTGTCCCTCAGAGAGTTGGCCTTCCGGTGCAAGCCAACGTTCAGAACATGACTGAAGATCCCCCCGGAGAAGTGAGCTGAAGCGCTTAAATTTATGGCGTGTGTAAGCAATCACCGTTTGCCATGCGTTATAATGGCGCCCTGCTGAAGTTGAGTAGGGCTCAGAGAGTCGTGACAAGATCGTCTTCTTTAGACTGGTCTAATTACGGAATCAGGGTGGTAACGCGAGCACAGTCTCGTCCCTTTTACAGGGATGGGGCTTTTTTTGTTGCTTTTTTAAGTGCGCTAGAACAATTAATGATGAGCAGAGAGGAAGTATGACGTTATGAACAGAGTGGATGTTAAAGAAAAAGCACGGTCACGTGACCTACGCATCCTGAGCAAATGGAAACAGGAGGACACGTTCCGTAAATCCATTACCAATCGTGAAGGAAAGCCTAATTTTGTGTTTTATGAGGGCCCACCAACAGCTAACGGCAAACCACACATCGGTCATGTGCTGGGTCGCGTAATTAAGGATTTCGTCGGCCGCTATCAGACCATGAAGGGATACCGCGTTGTACGTAAGGCGGGTTGGGATACGCATGGCCTGCCGGTAGAGCTGGGTGTGCAAAAGCAACTGGGGATCTCTCACAAGCCTGAAATTGAAGAATACGGTGTTGAGAAATTTATTAAAAAATGTAAAGCGAGCGTGTTTGAATACGAGCAGCAGTGGCGCGATTTAACCGAAGCGATCGGATACTGGACAGACCTCGATCACCCATACATTACCTTGGACAATAACTATATCGAGAGTGTATGGAACATTTTGGCGACGATTCATGAGAAAGATCTGCTGTATCGTGGTCATCGTGTGAGTCCGTACTGCCCGGATTGTCAGACAACACTAAGTTCCCATGAAGTAGCACAGGGCTACAAAGATGTAAAGGATCTGAGTGCCACGGCCAAATTCAAGCTGCATAGCAGTGGTGAATATGTATTGGCCTGGACGACAACACCTTGGACCTTGCCGAGTCACGTGGCGCTCGCCGTCAACCCTGAGCTGGAATACGCACGTGTGAAGCAGGAAGATGGGGTATACATCGTTGCTAAAAATCTTGTTGAGACCGTAATTAAAGGTGATCATGAAGTGATTGGCACGCTATCGGGTTCAGAACTGGTAGGCCAAACCTATACCCCGCCATTTACTTATTTTCAGGTGGAGAAAGGTAACCAAATTCTGGGTGCCAAGTTCGTAACAGATTCCAGCGGTACAGGTATCGTTCATATGGCCCCGGCACATGGTGAGGATGACTATCGCGTATGTCGTGAAAATGGCGTTGGGTTTATCAACGTAGTGGATCTCCAAGGAAACTATGTAGCTGAAATCACTGATTTTGCAGGCCGTTTTGTGAAAGATTGCGATGTAGATATTGTGAAAATGCTGTCCGAAAAAGGGTTGCTGTACAGCAAGGAAAAATACGAGCATAGCTATCCGTTCTGCTGGCGCTGCGATACTCCATTATTGTACTATGCGATGGACAGCTGGTTTATCAAAACAACTGCGATCAAGGATCAACTGATTGCCAACAACAGCGAAGTTGAATGGTACCCGGGCCATGTACGCGAAGGACGCTTCGGTAAGTTTTTGGAGGAACTGGTGGATTGGAACATCAGTCGCGATCGCTATTGGGGTACACCGCTCAATATCTGGGTTTGTGAGGAAACTGGAGAACAGTTCGCACCTCATAGTATTGCTGAATTGAGAGAACGTGCAATTGGGGATGTACCAGCGGATATCGAGCTACACAAACCTTATGTAGATGATATCAAGGTTCGTAGCCAATGCGGTAAATACGAAATGACTCGCACACCGGAAGTCATCGATGTATGGTTCGATAGCGGCTCTATGCCGTTTGCACAGCATCACTATCCTTTTGAGAATAATGAAACGTTTGAGCAGCAATTTCCGGCAGATATGATCTGTGAAGGGATTGACCAGACTCGTGGCTGGTTCTATAGCTTGCTTGCGGTTTCGACGATGCTGACTGGCAAAGCTCCTTACAAAGCTGTCATGGCAACAGGCCATGTACTGGATGAGCAGGGGCAGAAAATGTCCAAATCAAAGGGTAATGTTATTGATCCGTGGGAAGTGATTGATGAGTACGGAACAGATGCTTTCCGCTGGGCATTACTGTCCGATAGTGCACCATGGAATAGCAAACGTTTTTCCAAAGGCATTGTAGGCGAGGCTAAATCGAAGCTGGTAGATACGCTTGTCAATACACACGCATTTCTGACTCTGTATGCGGATATTGACGGATTTGATCCGGCACAGCATCCATTCAAGCCATCGGCACACAAGTTGGATCGCTGGATTTTATCCCGTCTAAACAGCCTAATCTTGGTTGTGGATAAAGCATTGTCTGTAAATGACTTCCTGAACTCATCCAAAGCGATTGAGTCGTTTGTGGATGAGCTGAGTAACTGGTATATCCGTCGTTCACGTGATCGTTTCTGGGGTAACGGGCTTACAGAAGATAAGCTGGATGCGTATCGAACATTGACTGAGGTGTTGTTAACGACGGCGAAGCTGCTTGCACCGTTCACACCGCTGCTTGCTGAGGATATTTATCTCAACCTGAGCAATGGAGAAAGTGTTCATCTGGATGACTATCCGTCTGCCAATGAATCCTTAATTGATCTGGAACTGGAACGAGATATGGAAACAGCACGTCGCGTCGTTGAATTAGCACGTAATGTCCGTAACGAAACGGGTTTGAAAACACGTCAACCGTTGTCTGAATTGATTCTGTCTATGGATCAGGATTTTGACCTGAGCGGCTATGAAGAAATCATCAAAGACGAGATCAATGTGAAGCATATTCATGTTGAGACGGATGATAGCGGATTTGTTGATTTTACATTGAAGCTGAATTTGAAAGTAGCAGGCAAGAAATACGGCAAAAATGTTGGATTCCTACAAAACCTTTTCAAAGGTATGTCTGCTGAGGATACTCGTTCTGTTGTAGAAAAAGGAGTGCTGAACGTGGCTTCTCCAGAAGGTGAAGAGTTGCAAGTTACAGCCGAAGAATTGCTGGTGGAGAAAAAAGCAAAAGAAGGCTTCGCTTCTGCTTCTGGCTATGGCTTAACGGTAGCGCTGAACACAGATATTACACCGGAGCTTGAGCAAGAGGGCTGGGTACGTGAAGTGGTTCGCGCGGTACAAGATTACCGCAAAAAGCTGGATCTGCCGATTGAAAAGTATGTAGCATTGACGTTGGATGTAGACAGCGACTTGCGTCAGGCGATCGAAAGCTTCGACTCTGTGTTGCGTGAGAACGTATTGGTAACCACGGTGACATTTGGTCAAGCTGAACCAGCGGAACATGTAGAAGTGAACGGCAAAACCATCGGCGTTCATATTGGGGAATAATTACAAGCCCCCTGTCCCATAATACAATAACAGGCAGCATATAAAAACGAGCCTAAGCATCGGAAACGGGTTTCCTCCGTTACGTGCTTCGGCTCGTTTGCTGCTTTCGGGGCAGCTATGGGAAAAGGGGGATTGTGCATATGACAGCACGGTCAAGGCGCAGACAGGGAAGGAGTCTCCGAGGGATGAACGGAGAAGGGGCCGCCATAGCCTCAGAAAAGGGAATAGCAGGTGAACAGGCAGAGAAACTAAGTCGTGTGGAAAAGCTGGTGCAAGCTGTGTCAGAGCAGATGGAACGAACACGTATTGCAGATTACGCTTTGCTGCTGAATAAACCTTGGCGATTGCTTTGGCTAAACCTAATATCAGGTGTTTCCCGAGGGATCGGCATTGCGCTAGGGTTTACTTTTTTTGCTGCTACCATTATTTATGTGCTGCAAGTGCTCGGAGCGTTGAATTTGCCGATTATCGGTGATTATATCGCTGATATTGTACGGATCGTACAGCGACAATTAGAGCTTACTACCTACTAGGCGTTTCACTTTCAAGCTTACGATTCGTCCTCGTACAAATCTGGCTCCAGCAGACCTTCACCCTCGCCATCTTCTATATAACGCTGATAAATAGAACTACGGACAATGGATACATTTCTGCCATAAATGTCAGTAGCGACAAAGCTTTCATATGGCTCTACGAAGCCCATATTATCATCGCCGGCTTCGATTTCCATATCATCATAGCGATGGATTTCTCCACTTTCCGCCATGGCCGGAGTGTTAGAGGTCCCCCAATTTTCAACGATCTGCCAAGCATCTTCACCGTCAAAGCCGTTTTGTTCTTCACGCTCATCCAGGCTTGTTCTACCGAACGCGGGAGTGAGAAATTCTTCCTCCACCGGACGGTTGTTGGATACTTCTGTTTCAGGACTGAATTCTTTGCAATAAATGGTATAGGGAACAGCCAGCAGGCGTTCATAGGGAATGGGCTTACCGCTGGCGGCGCAAATGCCATAGGTCCCCTTGTCCATAGCCATCAAGGCTGATTTGATACGTTCCAATTGAAACTCGTCATGCTCCAGCAAGGAAATATCTTTAGCTCGCTCATAGGTTTCGGTAGCCAGATCGCCTGGATGGTTATCAATGGGAGAAAGCTCACCGGTTTGATCACGTTGAGAATCGCCGAGTCCATAATGGTCGTTGCTTTGCAACCGATGCTCAATTTCCTTTTTGCGTTCCAGCAGTTCGTTACGCAAGCCTTGTAATTGTTGCTCCGTCAATGGGGACATGGAATCCTCTCCTTGTTCTAGATTTACGTGCATGCGTTGTGTCAGGTATGCTCCTTGTAGTGTGCACCGGGAAGACCTCTTTTACATAGGAAATTCTAATCAAATGTAATCGAGTTCATTCCATTCAAGGACTGTGCTCGAAAGCCTGCAGGACTCGTGGACGATCTGAGAAGGCTTATGCTACAATAAATGGGTTCGACAACGGATATAAGCGGATCGGAGTGACGAAGGACTGTGATTTATTTTGGTATTGCGCTAATTATTTTTTTGATTGATCAGGGAGTCAAATATTTGGTGGCTACGCGGATGGAATTGTACGAGCAAATACCAGTCATCGGCAATTTCTTTTTAATTACCTCCCATCGTAATCGTGGAGCCGCTTTTGGGATTTTGGAAGGGCAACGCTGGCTTTTTATCGTGATCACAATTGTAGTAGTGATCGGTATCGTATGGTACCTAAGAAAAACAGTCAGAGCTGGGCAAAAACTACTTCCTGTTGCGCTAAGCTTGGTGCTTGGGGGAGCGGTTGGTAATTTTTTGGATCGGGCTATTTCTGGAGAAGTGGTTGATTTTGCACAGTTCAATTTTGGAAGCTACACATTCCCGATTTTTAATGTGGCAGATTCGGCAATTGTCATCGGTGTTGCACTGATTATTTTGGATACATTGCTGGAATCGCGTCGGGAAAAAGGGAATGGCAATGATAGCGTTGAAGGGAAGTCATAGCATGAACGAAGTGAATGAAAACGGCGAAGCCATAGGTCTGTCTTATGAGGACGAACTGGAGGGTGAATCTCTGGAATGGACGGCAGATTCAGGGAATGTCAAAACACGTATAGACAAATACATCGCCGAAGAAATGAAGGAAGTATCTCGTTCTCAAATTCAGCTGTGGATCGGGAATGGTCGCGTACTGGTGAACGGTACGGCGGTCAAAGCGAACTACAAGCTGGCTGAAGGAGATCATATTGTATTATCGGTACCTGAGCCAGAAAGTGTAGATATTATGCCGGAAAATATTCCGCTAGATGTTGTATACGAGGATTCGGACGTTATTGTCATTAACAAGCAACGTGGTCTAGTGGTGCATCCTGCACCAGGACACTCCTCGGGAACACTGGTCAACGCACTGATGTACCACTGCCATGACCTTTCCGGCATTAACGGGGAATTACGTCCCGGTATTGTTCACCGTATTGATAAGGATACATCAGGACTGCTGATGGCGGCTAAAAATGATCAGGCCCACGCATCACTTGCAGCACAGCTTAAGGATCATAGCGTGACTCGGAAATATATTGCATTGGTCCACGGTCATTTGAGCCACGATCAGGGAACCGTAGATGCTCCGATCGGTCGTGATTCAGGTGATCGTAAAATGTTCACGGTGACGGAACGCAACAGCAAGCATGCAGTTACCCATTTTCTCGTCATTGAACGCCTAGGTGATTATACCCTGCTTGAACTTCAATTGGAGACAGGACGCACACACCAAATTCGTGTTCACATGAAATTCATTGGACATCCATTGGTTGGCGACCCTATGTATGGGCGCAGTAAAGGGATTCGTATGGATGGCCAAGCGCTGCATGCGGCGGTTCTGGGATTTAAGCATCCAACCACGGGAGAATACTTGGAATTTAGCAGACCGATCCCTCCTGATATGGAGGACATATTAACGTCCTTGCGTAGTCGCTAAAACAACGATGAACTGCTTTTCTATTCAAAAACTTGAATAAATCATTAATTTAGACCGCCTAAATGGCGGTTTTTTTATTGTGAGACAAGGAATGGGTAAAAACAACTATGGATAATTATACAGATATGATGTATATTTATTAAAGTGCTTCCGGTGGTTCCGGTTGAACGGGTGTTGACACGAGATTTTCAATCTGTCATACTTCTTGTAGTTGCGATGAACTTTGTCCAAGAGATGGTTAGCCATCTCGCACTATAAGAAGCAGGACAAAGGAAATCCTGAATAGCACCTTTAAATCAGTCCCGTGAGGCTGGCAAGGTAACGTGAATGGATCACTGATCAGTGCATCCGCTGCGGCGGTATGTCTTCAGTGTGTCCGACAGATCGGAGAACAGTGGAAGACTGTTCATACGAGACTCCTTGCCAAACTTGGGCAAGGAGTCTTTTTTGTATCCGACACGGGACCAGGTCTGAAGGGAACATCACCTGAGGAGGCTGGAAGCATGAGTAATGAAACACATGTACTGATGGATGAAATTGCGATTCGTCGGGCATTAACACGGATTGCACATGAAATTTTGGAGAAAAACAAGGGTATCGACGATTGCGTGCTAGTAGGTATTCGAACACGCGGAGTTCATCTGGCGCAGCGCTTGGCTGAAAAAATTGCTGAGATTGAAGGCGCACCGATTCCATGGGGAGAGCTGGATGTTACAGCTTACCGGGATGACCGGAGCAGCGTTGCCGAGGCTAAAGGAAATGGAAAAGAGCTTTTGATGAATCCTGCTGACGTATCGGTTCATGATAAGAAAGTCATTCTCTTTGACGATGTGCTGTACACAGGCCGCACCATTCGAGCGGCGATGGATGCATTGATGGACTGCGGACGACCGCAAATGATCCAGCTGGCTGTGCTAGCAGATCGCGGACACCGTGAGCTTCCGATTCGTCCGGATTACATCGGCAAGAACATCCCGACCTCCAAATCTGAGGAAATCGTAGTTGCACTTCAGGAGACGGACGGTAAGGACGAAGTGACGATCATTCAGAACCGGGGGGAATAGGTATGATCACAACAGCCAGTCAACTTAGAGAACGTAGCCTGCTCGGATTAAAAGAACTTAGCCGAAATGAAATTGAGTCGATTCTGGATCGTGCTCATTATTGGGAATCACAGCCGCAAAAGCTGATTCCAGTCCTACAGTCACGCTTCGCAGCCAACATGTTTTTTGAAAATAGTACACGCACACGCTTTTCTTTTGAAATGGCGGAGAAGCGGCTCGGCGCTCAGGTTTTGAACTTTTCCGCTGCGGCTTCCAGTGTGGAAAAAGGGGAGTCCATTTACGATACTGTACGTACGCTCGAATCCATGGGCATTGATGCTGGAGTCATCCGGTTAAAGCCAGCCGGAGTGCTGCAAGAGCTTGCTGAGAAGGTTAGTGTTCCGCTGGTTAATGCGGGAGACGGCAACAATGAGCATCCAACGCAGGCTTTGCTGGACCTCTACACCATGCGCAAAACTTTCGGTGAGCTTAAAGGCTTGAGAGTATCCATCATAGGAGACATTTTGCACAGCCGTGTAGCTCGCTCGAATCTGTGGGCCTTGCAAAAATTCGGAGCCAAGGTTAGCTTCTGTGCACCGGACAATATGCAGGCACCTGAGCTTGCAACGTACGCACCTTATGTGCAGATGCAAGAAGCTTTGCAGGCAGACGTGGTCATGATGCTGCGAGTCCAGCTTGAACGGCATGCTGAAGGGATGTTGCGCTCAGCGGATGAGTACCGAGAGCAGTACGGTCTGACACAAGAAAGAGCAGCGAGCCTTAAGTCCGGAACAATTATCATGCACCCGGCTCCAGTGAATCGGAATGTGGAGATCGACAGTGCAGTTGTGGAAAGCGAGCAATCACGAATTTTTCCGCAAATGGCCAACGGGGTTCCGATCCGCATGGCGGTTATGGAACGGGCAATGAAGCTGTAGCAGCTGTCAGTAGGATCGTAGGAAAAAGTTGCAAAAAACCTGAGCGGAGGAATATTTCAGATGAAACAATTAATTATGAATGCAAGCGTATTGAACGAGCAGGGCGAGACGGAATTAAAATCCATCCTAATCGCTGACGGAAAAATTTTGGCTATCGCAAATGCGGAAGCCGGAGTTAGCCTCATTATGGAAGAAGGGGCATCTGGACAAGAGCTCGAAGTCGAAAAAATCGACGCCCAGGGAAAGCTGGTCATCCCCGGTCTAATCGACATGCATGTGCATCTGAGAGAACCTGGCTTTGAATATAAAGAAACAATTGAAACAGGCAGCCGCGCTGCGGTGAAAGGTGGATTTACGACGATTGCCTGCATGCCAAACACACGTCCGGTGACAGACAATGTAGACACGGTTCAGTTGGTACTGAAAAAGGGGCAGGAAGCTGGGCTCGCCAAAGTACTTCCTTACGCAGCCATCACGAAAAACGAACTGGGACGTGAGCTGACAGATTTTGAAGCGCTCAAAGAAGCAGGTGCCATCGGATTTACTGATGACGGAGTCGGAGTGCAGAGTGCACAAATGATGAAGGATGCCATGTCACGAGCTAAAGCGCTGGATATGCCAGTCATTGCACACTGTGAAGATAACACACTTGTTGTAGGAGCAGCGGTGACGGACGGTGAATTTGCCAAGCGTCACGGACTCAAAGGTATCCCCAATGAATCCGAGGCAATCCATGTTGGACGTGATATTCTGCTATCCGAAGCAACTGGGGCACATTATCATGTATGCCATGTCAGCACAGAGCAATCGGTGCGATTGATTCGCCATGCCAAATCTTTTGGCATCAAGGTTACTGCAGAGGTATGCCCGCATCACTTGGTATTGTCCGATGAGGACATTCCTGGGCTGGATGCCAACTGGAAAATGAATCCTCCACTACGCTCCCCGCGTGATGTACAGGCATGCATCGAGGGGCTGGAGGACGGAACGATTGATATCATCGTAACGGACCATGCAGCACACAGCGAGGAAGAGAAGGCAAAAGGGATGGAGCTGGCGCCATTTGGAATTGTTGGATTTGAAACAGCCTTTCCGCTGCTGTACACCAAATTCGTAGCTACCGGGCAATGGACGCTGGACTTTCTGGTGCGCCGTATGACGGCTGACCCAGCACGTGTCTTCCGCCTTGATACGGGACGTCTGGAAGAGGGAGCACCCGCTGACCTGACCATGATTGATCTGGAGCAGGAGCAGGCAGTTGATCCACAAACGTTTGCCAGCAAAGGACGCAACACTCCTTTTACAGACTGGAAGCTCAAAGGCTGGCCGGTGAAAACTTGGGTAGACGGCAAACTGGTATGGTCTGCTGACGAAGCAAAATAATACACAACTAATTAAAAAAATAGAACCTTATAGCAGGAAACAAAATAGAGGAGTGAGACGGGATGCAGGCAAGATTGTTACTTCAGGACGGCACGCTGTTTACAGGCACATCATTTGGTGCGGAAGGTGAAAAAACAGGCGAAGTCGTTTTCAACACAGGGATTACAGGCTATCAAGAGGTGCTGACGGATCCCTCTTATTGCGGACAAATCGTAACCATGACTTACCCGCTAATTGGAAATTACGGAATTACTCGTGATGATTTTGAATCAGTACGGCCTTATGTACACGGCTTTGCTGTTCGACATTACGAGCCGGCGCCAAGTAACTGGCGTGCTCAATACAGCGTGGGCGATTTGCTGAAGGAATATGGCATCATTGGTATTAGCGACATCGACACCCGCATGCTCACCCGGATTATTCGCCATCACGGCACAATGAAGGGCATTTTGACGACTGGCTCCCAGCCGTTGGAAGAACTAAAAGAAATGATGTCCGACATGACCATAGAAGAACTGCGTAATCAGGTTCCTTTGACTTCTACTCCTCATCCGTACAGCAGCCCTGGCAACGGAGAACGGATTGTATTGATTGACTATGGTGCTAAAAGCGGCATCCTGCGCGAACTGAATAAACGAGACTGTGATGTGGTTGTCGTTCCACATGATACGACGGCCGAGGAAATTCGACGCTTGGATCCGGACGGTATTCAGCTGTCCAACGGTCCTGGAGATCCAAAAGACGTACCGCATGCTGTACGTACGGTGGCTGAATTGCTAGGGGAATACCCGATTTTCGGAATTTGCTTGGGACACCAGTTGTTCGCCTTGGCTTCGGGAGCAGATACGGAAAAGCTGAAATTCGGACATCGCGGTGGTAACCACCCGGTGAAAGAACTGGAGAGCGGACGCTGCTTCATCACATCACAAAATCATGGCTACACAGTGAATCAGGAATCGATCCAAGGAACAGAACTTGAAGTGACGCATATTAACAACAACGATAAAACGATTGAGGGTCTTAAACATACTAAGTATCCCGCGTTTTCGGTGCAATACCATCCAGAGGCTGCGCCTGGTCCTTACGATAATGGCTACCTGTTTGACCGCTTCCTGGAAATGATCCGTGAACACAAAAGAAATCAACCAAAGCAACCGCGTCAGGCTGCTATCGCCGCCGCAGTGAGAGGAGAGCGCTAATATGCCGAAAAATACAGAACTTAAAAAAATACTCGTGATCGGTTCCGGTCCTATCGTCATTGGTCAGGCAGCAGAATTCGATTACGCTGGTACACAAGCTTGTCAAGCGCTCAAAGAAGAAGGCGTCGAGGTAGTACTGATCAACAGTAACCCGGCAACCATCATGACAGACACCAATATGGCAGATAAAGTATACATCGAGCCGATTACACTTGATTTTGTAACACAGATTATCCGCCAGGAACGTCCGGATGGTCTCCTTCCTACGCTGGGAGGACAGACAGGTTTGAATATGGCAGTGGAACTGGCTCGCGCTGGGGTGTTGGAACGCGAAAATGTTAAGCTGCTCGGAACTCAACTGAATTCAATTGAAAAAGCTGAAGATCGGGACTTGTTCCGCGACTTGATGCGTGAGTTGGAACAGCCAGTACCGGAGAGCGTAATTGTAACAACACTGGAAGAGTCATTGGAATTTGCTAACGAAATCGGTTACCCCATTATCGTTCGTCCGGCTTATACGCTGGGAGGTACAGGCGGTGGGATTTGCGCCACAGAAGAAGAATTACGTGAAACAGTCAGCTCTGGCTTACGCTACAGTCCAATCGGGCAATGCTTAGTGGAAAAAAGTATCGCAGGTATGAAGGAAGTCGAGTATGAAGTTATGCGTGACGGCAATGACAACTGTATCGTTGTCTGTAATATGGAGAACTTCGATCCGGTCGGCGTGCACACTGGCGACAGTATCGTCGTAGCACCGAGCCAGACACTGTCAGATCGTGAGTACCAAATGTTGCGCTCGGCTTCTCTGAAAATTATTCGTGCCCTCAATATCGAAGGCGGCTGTAATGTACAGTTTGCGCTGGATCCGCACAGCTATCAATACTACGTGATTGAGGTCAACCCACGGGTGAGTCGTTCCTCGGCACTGGCTTCCAAGGCGACAGGATATCCGATTGCCAAAATGGCGGCCAAAATTGCACTAGGCTACACACTGGATGAAATTGTGAATCCAGTAACGGGACAAACGTATGCTTGCTTTGAGCCGACATTGGATTACATCGTGAGTAAAATACCACGCTGGCCATTTGACAAGTTCATTTCTGCCAACCGCAAGCTTGGCACACAAATGAAAGCAACCGGTGAAGTCATGGCCATCGGACGTACATTTGAAGAGTCTATCCATAAAGCGGTTCGTTCTCTGGAAATTGGTGTACATCGCCTGCATCTAAAGGGCGCCGATCAACTATCTGATGAGGTACTCAAAGAGCGTCTGGCTAAAGCAGATGATGAGCGCTTGTTCCTGGTAGCCGAGGCATTCCGTCGTGGCTGGAAACAACAAGACATTCAGGATGTAACCAAAATTGATTGGTGGTTCCTCGATAAGGTAGAAGGAATTGTTAAGTTCGAATCCATTATCGCTGGAGAGTCTGAGCTGTCCTCGGAAACACTTTATCAGGCCAAACGAAAAGGTTTTACCGACCGCTCCATTGCCGAGATTCGCAGTATGGGTCAACAGAAGAGTATGACAACCGAGTCTGAGGTTCGTGAATTCCGTCTAAATCAAAACCTGCGTCCTGTCTACAAAATGGTAGATACGTGCGCAGCCGAGTTTGAAGCCACAACTCCGTACTACTACTCCTCTTATGAGGTGGAAAACGAAGTGATTCCATCCAACAAAGAGAAAGTTATCGTACTCGGCTCAGGACCTATTCGGATCGGTCAAGGGATTGAATTTGACTACTCCACCGTGCACGCGGTATGGGCTATCCAAAAAGCAGGTTACGAAGCGGTAATTATCAATAACAATCCGGAGACCGTCTCTACAGACTTCAACACGTCGGACCGTCTCTACTTTGAGCCACTTTTCTTCGAAGATGTAATGAATGTCATTGAGCAGGAAAAACCGATTGGTGTCATCGTCCAGTTCGGCGGTCAAACGGCGATTAACCTTGCAGCTCCACTTAGTGCGGCAGGCGTGAATATTCTGGGTACGAGTCTGGAAAGTATCGATGAAGCAGAAGACCGGAAAAAGTTCGAACAGCTGCTGTCTCGCCTTGCTATCGCCCAGCCTAAAGGCAACACGGTCACGTCGGTAGATGAAGCGGTAGGAACTGCCCAAGCATTGGGGTATCCGGTTCTGGTACGTCCATCCTACGTCCTGGGCGGGCGTGCTATGGAAATTGTGTACTCAGATACGGAATTGCTGCGGTACATGGAAGAAGCGGTTAAAATCAATCCGGAACATCCTGTGCTCATCGACCGTTATATGTTGGGCAAAGAAGTTGAGGTTGACGCCATCTGTGACGGTGAAACGGTCCTGGTACCAGGGATTATGGAACATGTGGAACGGGCAGGGGTTCACTCAGGTGACTCGATCGCAGTATATCCGCCACAACACTTGTCTGACGAGCTGAAGAAAAAAGTCGTGGACATTACGATCAGCATTGCCAAGGAATTGAAAACGATTGGTCTGGTAAACATTCAGTTCGTCATTCATCAAGATGAAGTCTATGTCATTGAGGTTAACCCTCGTTCCTCACGGACAGTTCCTTTCTTGAGTAAAGTAACGAATATTCCGATGGCGAACCTGGCGACACAGGCCATTTTGGGCGGTAAGCTCAAAGATGCAGGCTATACAGATGGACTATGGCCTGAAAGTAATTATGTCTCGGTTAAGGTTCCTGTATTCTCCTTTGCCAAGCTGCGTCGTGTAGAGCCGACACTGGGGCCTGAAATGAAATCTACAGGTGAAGTTATGGGACGCGATATCCAGTACGCCAAAGCATTATACAAAGGACTCGTAGGTGCAGGTATGAAAATTCCATCTACTGGGGCGATCATCATCACAGTGGCGGATAAGGATAAAGAAGAAGCTGTCGAGCTGATGCAGGGCTTTTACAGATTAGGCTACAAAATTATTGCTACAGGTGGAACGGCAGCAGCCTTGGAACAGGCCAACATTCCAGTGAACACTGTTAACAAGCTAAGTGAGGGCAATCCGAATATTCTGGATATGATCCGCACAGGTGAAGCCAACTTCGTCTTCAACACGCTGACCAAAGGAAAAACACCAGAGCGTGACGGATTCCGCATCCGCCGTGAAGCAGTTGAGAACGGTATTGTCTGCATGACCTCGCTGGATACAGTGCGCGCTCTGTTAAAAATGCTGGAGACGATTAACTTCACATCAGAATCGATGCCAGTTCTGAGCAACTAACAAGTTATGAATAGATGAGAAAAATAAGTGGTGATGGGAAGGACATTCATCAGCTTTTGCTGACGGATGTCCTTTATCACGGGCAAATATGCCCGAATTGATGTGAGAAGGGGCGGTAGAACGGTGAACGAAGCATTTCAGCAGATGGCAGGACGGCTGATGGTTGCGCTAGATTACCCGGATGCACAACAGGCAGAGCAGTTAATTCGCCAGCTGGAGGGAATTCCTTGTTATATAAAAGTGGGGATGCAGCTGTTTTATAGCGCAGGACCAGCTTTTGTAGAACAATTAAAATCAAGAGGATACTCCGTATTTCTGGATTTGAAAATGCATGATATCCCTAACACGGTACGGGGAGGGGCAGAGAGCATTACCCGTCTAGGGGTGGATATGTTTAACGTACACGCTGCTGGAGGCCGCAGTATGATGTCGGCAGCCAGAGCCGGGGCCGAAGCAGCGATTTCCGCAGACAGCTCACTTGCCATGCCGCTAATTATTGCAGTCACACAGCTGACCAGCACGGATCAGACGACCATGAATACGGAGTTGGGTATCCCGGGCACAGTGCAGGATGCTGTCGTTCGTTATGCACAATTGACGCGTGAGGCTGGACTGGACGGTGTGGTCGCATCCCCATTGGAAGTGCCTGCGATTCGTGCGGTATGCGGATCTGACTTTAAAACCATAACCCCTGGCATACGCCCGGCTGGCAGCGCTACAGGTGATCAGTCGCGTGTCCTAACACCTGGACAAGCCATTGCCCAGGGCAGCAGCTACATTGTCGTTGGACGGCCGATCACGGCAGCATCAGACCCACGCGCCGCAGCGAAACATATTATTGAGGAGATGATACAAGTATGACTACATTAAATAATATACCAGAGCAAATTGCATCCCATCTGTTGCGCATTCAGGCAGTGGCGCTCCGTCCACAGCAGCCTTTTACATGGACATCAGGCATTAAATCCCCTATCTACTGTGACAATCGCTTGACCATGTCCTACCCGGAGGTGCGTGAACTAATCGCAGACTCTTTTGCGGCTATCATCCGAGAACAATACCCTGAAACCGAGGTTATTGCCGGCACAGCCACAGCAGGGATTCCTCATGCCGCCTGGGTGGCGCAAAAGCTAAATCTGCCGATGGCTTATGTCAGAGACAAAGCCAAAGGACACGGGAAAGAGAATCAAATCGAAGGCCGCATCAGCGCTGGACAAAAGGTTATGGTTATCGAAGACCTCATCTCTACCGGGGGAAGCTCCATTAAAGCAGCACAGGCTGTAGAGCAAGCAGGCGCTCAGCCGTTAGCTGTACTGGCTATTTTCAGCTACCAGCTGGACAAAGCCACTCAAGCTTTTGAAGAAGCAGGAGTGAAGCTACAAACCCTGTCCAATTACACTGCCTTGATGGAGGTTGCCTTGCGTGAAGGAACCATCCAGGAGGAAGAGATGGAACTGCTACGTTCCTGGCGTCAGGACCCGGCTTCCTTCGGCAAATAAGGCTGAGTATTAGAGATAACGGAACTAATAAGTAGTGCGTCACAGACTCATTGCGATCCAGTCCAGACTGTTAGAAATCAAGCTGTGTAAATCGAATTCGATCCGGTTACACTAACTCCTACTATCATGTGAAAAGAGGGAGTTCGGATGTATTGGGTTTACTACGGCAGACTGTACACGACTAAATTTCAGGCAGGATGTTTGGCAAAAAGGCTGGAGCATGACGGATGGATGTACGGCTACAATGATCCCCGCGCAGTGGAGGTGTACCGCTCGCGCAAAGGTCGTTATGGTGTCCGATTTATTCCATAGGTTTACAAAAATAATTTTTAAAAAGAAAATTTCTAAAAACTATTGACGAAACACAAGAAAATGTTGTATATTAATTAACGTTGCTGTTACGAATATGTAACGTGAATATACATGTTTTTTTGAGGGCCCTTAGCTCAGTTGGTTAGAGCGGTCGGCTCATAACCGATTGGTCGGGGGTTCGAGTCCCTCAGGGCCCATTTCCTCAAAAACCCTTGCTAAGCAAGGGTTTTTTTGTTGTTTACAGAGGGCGGAAGTAAAATCGCCATTTGAGGAGGTAATTCTAAGTTGCTAACGAATCTTCTCTTTTTTACTTTTTATGCATTCGATTTATTTTTTGATCTTTTATTGCCATCAAGAATGCATCCCGTAGAATATATTGCATTACCCGAAGGGGGGAGTATCTATTCTAGGGGATGCAATTCGCTAGAAGGAGCTCCGAAAAGACTATTTTTTTGAAATCTTAAACTTGAATGGATTATATTCAAGTTCCTCTGAAGAACCTTTTGCAATTAAGGTTAAATCCTTAGAAGAGTCTATTTTTGAGAATGTAAGGATTCCTTCTGTCTTCACACCAGGTAGTATTTCGGACTGTAATTCAGGGTAAGTATAGCTTACGCGATCAAACGTTGGTTCGTATTGTTTGTTTCCTTGAACCAATTTAGTATAAAAGTCATAATAATTTATAGTGCTTGTAGATCTGTTTTCGATTGCCATATAAAGTCGAGTTTCCTCTTCAGCAAACTCGACTTTTTGAAGAGTCATGATATAGCCCTTTTGTTTTACTGACTTATTTACTTCTATAGTGCTCAATGTAGGATCAATAAACATAGATTTTTCTATTTTATTTGCTGAGATGGCAGGAGCTGAGGTGTAATTGCCGTGGGTCGTTCTATAACGATATTTTTCTATGACAGTACCAGTTACGTGGATAAAATCATTCTCTTTTACATTAGAGAAGCTGGAAAAACTATCGCCGTAAACAAAAGTGTTTTTTTCATTATTTTTCGGATCAGCATTCACTTGAACATAAATTCCATTTCTATTTTCCTTAGGACCATAGGTGATTTGTCCATAAAAATTAATAGAGCGATCTTCAAACTGATCAGCATTTACATACATTTGTTCAAATTCTTCTTTTGATAGTAATGAATGATCTTTACTTGATGATACTCCACATGCTGTTAATCCCATTATAGAAATAATAAAAGCACACAAAAGAGAGAAAAAAGTTTTATTTTTCACGAACCCAATATCCTCCAGTATAAAAATATAGTAGCAATAGTCTATCAGAACTAGTTCTATTTTTCTATAAAAATTTAAAACAGGCTAACTCAAGATATTGAATCTTGCTACCCAACAAAAAATACAAAAATAAGATTTCTCTAATGGTCTGTAAGTACATTTAAAGAATAAATAATTTCACTATTTTTTCTAATATTTATACCGCAATTTATTATGCGGACTACAATTCAAGTCTGCAATTTATGCTTATGGGATTTTTTATGTAGTTGTTTTTGTGGTTTGGTTTGCCAAAATCTTATTATGTAAGGAACTAGTTAATGTCTCAGAGAGTACAAACTGTTATTGATAAAGCTAGGCCTTGTTTTTATTGGATTCGGTCCAAATATGATCTTTAAAGGTCAGAGAACAAGACATTGGGGAGCAAAGAGAGGGGTGACTCAGCCCATCCGTTTTTAATAAGTTCCGAGTATATTAATTTTGAAGCCTCTCATGATAACGTCGCTATAGCTAGTAGGAATATAGGTCCAACAAAGAAAGCACTGCTCGAATAAACGAACAGTGCTTTTTTAAGGCTTTTTCCTAGTTTACCTTAACGGTATACACCATTCTCAATTTACCATTACCGGCGTAAATCTCAACTCTTGCATTCGTTGCAGTGGTGGTAGTTACCACGCCGGATGCAGAAACGGTGACATTTCCGCTCGCCACTTTATAAGTATCCCCAGGGTAATTTGACAACGCATAGGAATAATTACGTGGCAACGTAGCCGTTCTGTAGTATACTCCGTTAACTTGTACAATGGGTGTAATTTCTGGAGAAGGACCTACTGATGCGGAAGCACTAGGAACGATAATACTTCCAAGGAGTCCCAAAGACATAGCTGTTGATAATAGTATTTTCTTAATATTCATAAAAAAATCCTCCTTATGTATGATATGAGCTCCTAAAATATACCATGTAAAATTGTTGATTTCACTTCATTCGACAAATGTTGTCAAAATAATACAATAAAACAATCCTAAAGTCCTATAAGATACAAAATAATTAAAATATAACAATTAAAGAAATTAATTTTAGCTTACTCTATTATTGAACTATTCTCTAGAGCTGGGCCATCTTTGCATAACACAAAATAAAAACGGATATCGGAGTGATTCGCCCGAGATCCGTTTTTCTATCTGTATGTTTGGCACTTGATATCAGTTGACAAGTTGGTGTGCAAGCGTCTCACTGATATTTAGATTTCTATTGATCATACATTGCTTTAATGCAGATAGCTCCGTACTTTGACAAATCGCTTCTGCTACATGCTGGGCAATTTTCCTTGCTCCTTCGTCAGAAAAATGGGTATTATCTGCTACGCCGGCTGGGTAATTAGGGTGCATTTTTTCAGGCAAATGCATAAATAGAAGTTGGGACTCTTTTTCACCCATGGAACGATAAAGCTGCTGTGATGCTTCGAAAATATCGAGCAACGGTGTTTGGGTTTCCTCGGCTACTTTTCGCATGGCATCGGGATAAGCTCCTACGGCCAGCGGATCAGGTTCACCGTCCGCGGTAAAACGGCGGCGGCTTACAGAGGTCAATAGCACAGGAATTCCGCCACGTTCCCGAGCGGACTGAATGAATTGAATTAAGTTTAGACGGTACTCTCCATCAGGATCGGTGTAGCGCGTGGGGTCTTCTTTTTTCTCATCGTTGTGTCCAAATTGGATAAACAGATAATCGCCAGCTTGAATATCTTTTTCAATATCAGCTAATCGCCCTTCTGCTATAAAGGATTTGGTGCTTCGCCCATTGACGGCACGATTGTCCACATGAACAGTAGAGTCCAAATGAGCTTGCAAATGTTCGCCCCAGCCTGTCATCGGTTTTTCGGTTGCTCCTTTTTGGGCTGCAGTAGAGTCTCCTGCGATAAACAGTCGAGTTGTCATCCGCTGTCTTGTCTGCGCATACCCATGTTTTTGAAGCCATTTTTCCGCCAGGTCGAGCCATTGTCGGCATTCACGGTTGTCCTCAGACAGTCCCAATCCGTGCCGCCCTTCTTCAAATACATGCAGTTCAAACGGAATACGTTCTCTGGATAATGAGAAAGCGAACAACAGGCTATTTTCTACCGGTACAGCGCCATCATTGGCCGTTGTCCACATAAAAGTTGGGGGTGTCTGTGCAGTCACTTGCCGATCGGATGAAAAGGCTTGAAGCTGCTCCGAGTTCGGCTGTTCGCCTAAAAAGTGCGTACGGCTTCCCAAATGCGTATAAGGCTCATGGAATGATATTACAGGGTATCCCAACATCAGAAGATTTGGTTTTTCCGCTCCAATCGTGGACACAATGGAGGCCAGGTGACCGCCTGCTGAAAAACCGATGAGACCCACTTGATCAGGAATCACTTGCCAGTCATGCGATGTTTGGCGAATCCATTGCAGCGCATGTTCTACATCTTCCAGCAAGGAGGTAACCTCGAAATCGCCGACCTGATACTCCAGCACACCCGCGTGAATACCCAAAGCATTTAACCACCGGGCGATCGGCTCTCCTTCATGTGAAGCCAAATGCTCGTAGCCACCGCCAGGTAACACCAATACAAAAGGACGAGCTTCACGGACCGCTACAGGATAGAGGGAGAGAAAGGAAGTGTCTAACGGAAATTCTTCTTTTACAATCTGTTCTTTAGAACTAACGACATGTAACATAAGAGACCTCCAAATTTCTTTTTATCTGCCGCAAACCAAACTAAATCAACTTAAATTGGAATGATACGGATGTAAAAAATAATGCACACGTGAAAAAAAAGATTTAAACCTTGTTATGAAAGCGCTATAATTTGGTGTGATACCAAGAACCAAAGGGGGAGCGCAATGAAAAAAGGAAGAATGTTCTACACTATTTTTATTACGATTCTGGTTTTGGGAATAGGATTGGTGGCCAGCTTCGGCAGCTACATCTATTTTACAACAATTAGCTCCGTTGTGGAGAGAGTTTCCAATACCAAGCAAAGCTACATGGCGCAGATTAGAAATAGCCTGGAGCAGAAAATTCAAACGATTGAATACGCTTTTAATACGTATAGCACGACCAGTTCCTTTAATGAAGTTGTCAAAAATCCCATTACAGAAAAAGATTTTGTAGCATATCGGAATGTGAATAACCAGCTCAATTATATTGCTACGATGGGATTAGAAGGAACCGAGTATTCACTGATCAGCCTAAATCAGAATTGGAGAATCTCCAATGGAAGCCTGTCTTATTTGACGAAAACGGAACGAGAACAGCTGATTAGCACCTATATCGACCACCAGGATAAGGGACTATTCTGGATTAAAACAGATAAAGGAATCCGTTTTGTGAATACCTTGCCTGTGTTTTCCAAAAAGAAGCAGGCCATTGCGCTGTCTGATATTTCGTCGCAGACGTTAAGTCGTACCATTCAAACAGAGGATCATATGCCTGTGATTATTTTGAATAACAAAGGCGACTTAATGTACGAAACGGAGCCTGCTACTCCCTTATTGTCTACTCAGCAGCTTCAGCACATTTCAGAAGTAACTGCTAAATCAGACAACACAGGCATGCTAACGTTGGAGAAAACGGAGCATCAGCCAGCACGGCAAATCATTTATGCTAAATCTGCTTACAACAATTGGACTTACTTAACGGTATTAGATAAAAAAGAGATTGCAAACGCGTTTCAAACGACCAAATTTGGGATTATCATGATGGGCCTTGTATTAACGCTTTTAATAGTGGTGGTGGCCTACATCATTGCCATTTACTTTACCAAGCCATTTCAGCAAATAAAACGCAGCTTGCCGAAAAATCCTAATTTCGCATTCAAAAATGAACCTTCTAAAAATGAAATTGAGTGGATTATTAATTCCATCGACAACATTGTAACTGAGAAGGAAAGCTTGGAAAGTCTCATTCAGTCCGAAATGCCACAGTTGGAAACGCAATTGATTCTCAACCTGTTTCGCAAACGTGTTTCCGCAGAGGAATTGGCACGAAAAATGCCACGTCTGGGCTACCCGCAGATCGAGAATCAAATGTATATTACCTTGTTAGTTCAACTGGATAATCTGGGAGATCGAGAACCTTCGGATAAAGATATTTTACTGCTGGCTATTAACAAAATCGTAGAAGAAACGATTCCAGAGCAGCAGCGTATGCTTCCGATCATTTTGAACGATAACACCCAGGCTACCATTTTAATTTTGGCAGGTAAGAGTGCACAGGAAATGAGAAAGCAAGTGCTGGATCATGCGACCCTTTTGATTCAGCATGTAAAAGAGTATTTGAATGTATCCATCAGCATCGGTATTAGCACAGCGTATGATAACTTGTTAGAAAGCAAAGAAGCTTGTGAGATGAGCAAGCAAGCATTACATCACCGTTTAAATCTAGGTAAAGAGTCGATTATTTTTTATGAGGATATTTCCATGGTCATTTCAGGTCCGGTACTGCTTCATTATCCTGCGGAATTGGAATCGAAACTGTTTGATGCCATTCGCATAGGGGATGAAGAGCAGGTATATCATACCGTGCACTCTTTATTGGCAGAAATGATGACGAAGAACAATCATTCCATGAACTTTGAAGTGCTATTGGTACGATTTGTGAATAACCTCATCCAATTAGAGCAGCTATTAGGGATTGAAGTGCTGCTGACGCAAGACAATCATGCCTTGTATCACCGTTTGCTGGATATCCGTAACCCGGAGGAGATAGAACGCATGCTGTTAGAACAGGTTATTTTCCCCATGGTAAAAAGCATGAAGGAGAAGACCAACCAGCAATTCCGCTGTCTCTCAGAGAAAATTGCCGCGATTATCCGTGCTGAATATGACCAGGAATTATCATTGGAACTCATTGGAGATCGACTGCATTACAATCCGAATTATTTAAGCAGCATTTTCAAAAAAGAATACGGAACGACGTTCAGTGAATATCTGATGGGCTATCGCCTGCAAATGAGCAAAAAGTGGCTCGTTGAGACAGATATGACGATTAAAGAAATCGCCGAGCGATTGCAATATCATAATTCGCAAAACTTCATCCGCTCTTTTCGAAAAAAGGAACAGGTTACACCAGGGGCTTATCGAAAGATGAAGCAAGCCAATTAACCTTTAACCGCCCCCAGCAAAGCTCCTTTGACAAAGTGCTTTTGCACAAATGGATACACGATTAACATTGGAACGGTCGCTATAACAATGACCGCCATCTTAATCGTCTGCGCAGGCGGGATGACATCTACCGCGGTTCCTTCTGCCTGCATACCACTGGAGACGATAACAATTTGGCGAAGTAAGACTTGAATTGGCCATTTGGCTGAGTCATTGATATAGAGAATGGCGTGCATATACGTATTCCAGTAGGCAACAGCATAGAACAAAGAAATAGTTGCAATAGAAGGCAGGGCTAATGGCAACATAATTTTAAAGAAGATTCCAAAATCGTTGCATCCGTCCATCTTAGCCGATTCCTCCAAATCATCCGGCAATGCCTGAAAAAAGTTACGCATGATAATCAGGTTAAATGCATTAATAGCCACGGGCAGAATCAAGGACCAATACGAATTGATCAGCCCCATGCTTTTGACCACGAGGAATGTCGGAATCATCCCCCCGCTAAACAACATAGAGAACACGACAATGAAGTTAATCGTATTGCGGCCAAGCAGATATTTCCGGGATAATCCATAAGCCATAAAAGCGGTAAAAATCATACTTACAACTGTACCCACGATCGTTACTCCGACCGAAACCCCAAGTCCTCTAAAAATCGTTGGAGTGGATAGGATATAGCGATAAGCATCCAGAGAAAAAGTAACAGGGAATAAAATAAACTTCTTGGCGACTACTTCCTCAGTTGAGGCAAATGAGCTGGCGATGATATTCAAAAAAGGTAAGAGACAAGTGAGGGCAATGAGAATCAAAAGTGTACTGTTTACAATGTTGAAAATACGACTGCCCAGTGATTCTTTTTTTCGTAATTTTGGTTTGATTAATGGTTGTTCCAATGTGGGTGACCTCCTTGTAATCGTTTACATTTAAACCTTATCAAGAGGAAAGAATTCCGTATATAATCAAATCTTGAGGTGTTCTCTAAGCGTGGAAAACAGAGGATGATCATTAAGTTGTGTAGTAATCATTAGCTAAGGTGAAGAGGCTATAAAGTAGGCTGTCGGCCTACTTTTGTAAACGCTATCATTTGATGATTATATGCGGAATGCCGAAAATAACGTACTCTTGAAAGCGTATACAGGAACGTTTGAAGGAGGTCGAACTAATGAAAGTTTCAAGTGTCCCCGCACCAAACATGAAGATGAAAATGAAGAAGAACAAAAGAACAACGGAAAGCCTTTTACGAATGCAGAAACACAAGCTGCTCTATCTGATGGTTTTACCCGGATTGGTGTACTTCATTATCTTCAAGTACTTCCCTATGGGGGGATTGGTAATTGCATTTCAGGATTATCAAGCATTTCAGGGAATCACAGGCAGTCCATGGGTAGGAATGAAGCATTTTATTCGTTTGTTTACTGAGCCTACGTTTTTTATGCTGCTTCGCAATACGCTGATTTTATTTGCACTGAATATTGTAATCTTTTTTCCGTTGCCCATCATATTGGCGCTCATGCTGAATGAGGTTAGGAAGATGTTTTTCAAAAACATTATTCAAACCATTATCTACATTCCGCACTTTATGTCATGGGTTATCATTGTTTCGATTTCTTATGTTTTCCTGACAGTGGACGGCGGTGTACTGAATGAAATGATTGCCGCGCTGGACGGTGAGAAGATCAGCTTCTTAACATCTCCGCAGTGGCTGCGAACGGTATATATCGGGCAAGTGATTTGGAAGGAACTCGGCTGGTCTACCATCATTTATTTATCTGCAATTACAGTGGTGGATACGCAATTGTATGAGGCAGCAGAAATGGACGGCGCTGGACGTTTGCGAAAGACATGGCACGTGACGTTGCCAGCGATCCGCCCGGTTATTATTACATTGTTAATTTTGAAAATTGGTAGCACGCTGGATTTGGGCTTTGAGCATATGTATCTGCTATTGAATTCATTAAACCGCGAGGTTGCCGAAATCTTTGACACCTATATTTATACTGCGGGTTTAAAGAATGGACAATTAAGTTTCAGTACGACAGTAGGACTTTTTAAAGGTGTAGTAGGTTTAATTCTGATTATGCTCTCCAATCGACTCGCTAAGAAATTTGGTGAAGACGGCGTTTACTAATGACGACGGGAAGGATGCAAAATGGTACGGTTTGTAGAAAACATGAACAAATGGTGCATGCGCCTGCTACGCCTGGTCTACCTTAACTTGCTGTGGACCATTGCGACGATCCTGGGCTTGGGTTTTATAGGTGTTGGGCCTGCAACCGTTGCTATGCTTAGCATTTTAAGGCAGTGGATTCGGGGCAATGAGGAAGTCGCCATTTTCTCGACGTTTGTACGTTACTTTAAAGAAAGCTTTAAAGAAGCAGCCATCATTGGCGGGCTTTACAGCCTTGTGGGTTACGTGCTCTACGTGGATATCGTCAACGTCTCATCCTGGTATATTCGTGTGGTGACGCTGATGGGTGCCTTTTTGTATCTTATCTCTTTGGCATACATTTTTCCGTTGCTGGCTCACTATGATTGGAAAGGCATCAAGCTGAAGATCAAGATGTCGATCGTGATTGGTTTTTCGTATTTACAATATACACTTGTTCTTTTTGTAGCCATTGTCGTGCTTTATGCATTGATTCTAGGCTTGTACCCAGGAATTCTAACTTTTGCCGGAGCGAGCATCATCGGTTATCTCGTGATGTGGATGACGCATCAGGTATTCAGCAAAATAGAGCGAGAGGTTCTGGTGAAAGAGGAAGATATGGTATGAATATACAAACCAAAAAGGAGCAAACACGATGAAAAAAGGAATCAAGATGAAAAAGGGAGTGTCAGGTCTTCTTGCCGCACTTATGGTCATGAGTGTTTTTCTAGCTGCTTGTGGTGACAAGGGAACTGAAGATCAAGGCAGTCAAACCTACGATCCTAAATCTAAACTGGAATTTACCTGGCTAAACGTATTGCATACAGCCTCTCCGCCTACAGAAACGATTAAAAGTAAAATCGAAGAATACACCAATTCCAAAATTACGTTCAACTGGGTACCGGATGCTTCCAAGGAAGAGAGAATTACCACCGCACTGGCTTCTGGTGAATTGGCAGACATGGTGACTTTGACGATGATGACAAATTCTTCAGTGCGTAGTTCATTGAAATCAGGACTATTCTGGGATGTAGGCAAATACTTGGATGATTATGAGAATTTGAAAAAGATCCCGCCTGAAGTGCGCGAAGCCGCTTCCATTGAAGGGGTGCTATATGGTGTTCCGTTCCAGAAGAATCTGGCTCGGGCGGGTCTGGTCATTCGTCAGGATTGGCTCGATCGCTTAGGACTGAAGGTGCCGACCACACTGGATGAGTTGTATGAAGTTGCGAGAGCGTTTACAGAAGATGATCCGGATGGCAATGGAAAAAATGATACGACTGGGTTTGTTGACAGATCGGATCTGCGCTACAGCAGTTTCAAAACGTTAAGTTCCTATTTTGGTACACCTAATGGCTGGAAAGTAGATGAAAACGGAAAGTTTACGCCGGAATTTGATACTCCTCAATATTTGGAGACCTTAAAGTATTCCAATAAATTATACAAAAACGGGTATCTCTCCAAAGACTTTGCTGTAACCGCTAAAACGGACCAGCAACAACAATTTGCACAAGGTAAAGCAGGTATTTATACAGGCATGATCGATATTTCTAACCTCAGAACCTTGTCTCAAGGCTTACAAAAAGGGCTGAAGCTGGTACCTGTCAACAAGATTTCGAATGGAGATGGACAATACCACGTATGGTCTGAGGGAAGCGGGGTAGGAGGCTTGCTGGCATTTCCGAAATCTGAAGTAAAGACAGAAGCTGAGTTGAAGAGACTGCTGCAATTTGTAGATGACTTAATTGACAAAGATGTATACATGTATATGACCGGTGGTCTTGAAGGTACTCATTATAAAATTGAAAAGGATGGTTCCTTCAAAATTACGAATACAGATTTGTGGCAAGCAGACGTTCAGCCGTTTTCAAGCTCCAGACCAAGTGAAGTGACTTATAACTTAAAGGATGCCAATCCGGAAAAGGAACTGGCTAACGAATTAGTGCGAGAAAATAATAAATTTGCTGTTCTGGACCCGACAGTGCCACTGGATTCAGCCACCGCTAATGAACAAGGAACAGAGCTGGAGAAAATCATTACCGACGCCTCCTTCAAATTTATTATGGGTGAAATTGATGAAGCCGGATTTAAGGCAGCTGTAGAAAACTGGAAAAAATCAGGCGGAGCACGAATTACCACTGAGTATGAAGAAGCGTATAAGAAATCGAAAAAATAAAGATATAGGTTGAATATTAGTATACATGAATTGTCACTACGCAGGCGGATGGTGCTTATCATTGCTGACACTTGTCCAGCACCATTCCGCCTACTCCGTTTTACAGTGTATTTTCAAGCCCAGTCTATAAATCATTATCATTCACAAAAAATAAAGACAGGAGAGAACGAAATGCAATTGTACAACATTGTAGATTATGGAGCAGTTCAGGATGGTAAGACGATGGCAACAGAGGCGATTGCGGCTGCTATTGAAGCGGCAAGTAATGCTGGTGGAGGCACCGTTTTTGTTCCGGCTGGAACGTACCTAACGGGCGCTATTTTTCTGAAAAGCAACATTGAGCTGCATGTAAGCCCTGGCGCTATTCTTTCCTTCAGTACGGAACTGGCTGATTACCCTGTAGTAGAATCCAGATGGGAGGGCGTTCAGCGGGAAGTACATGCATCGTGTATTTATGGAGAGAACCTTGAGAATATTTCGATTACAGGCAGCGGAACGCTGGATGGAAATGGTCAGCCGTGGTGGGAAAAGCATCGGAATCATCCAGAGGAGTTACAGTATCCGAGACCCAAATTAATCAGCTTTGACCGTTGTCAGCGGGTTACCATTAAAGATGTTATGTTAAAAAATTCCCCCAGTTGGACTGTAAACCCCATTGCTTGCTATAACGTTACGATTGATAATTTGTCCATTCTTAACCCGGCGGACTCTCCCAATACGGATGGTATTAATCCCGAATCCTGTTCCAATGTTCGTATTAGCAACTGCAATATAGATGTAGGCGATGATTGTATTGCGATCAAAGCAGGAACCGAAGATACGCAAGAACGGATTCCTTGTGAAAATATTACGATTACCAACTGTACAATGGTACATGGTCATGGTGCTGTCGTGCTGGGAAGCGAAATGAGCGGAGATATTCGTAATGTTACGATTAGCAATTGCGTGTTCAAGCAAACGGATCGGGGTATACGTCTGAAATCAAGACGGGGACGCGGTGGAATCATCGAGGATATTCGCATCAGCAACATTGTGATGGAGGAGGTCATTTGTCCATTTATTCTAAACCTGTATTATTTCTGCGGACCTCGGGGCAAAGACAAATATGTTTGGGATAAAAATCCCTATCCGATTACTGATGAAACTCCGTGCTTTAGAAGAATCCATTTTTCTGATATTACGGCAAGACAGGTTCATGCGGCGGCTGGCTTCTTGTACGGACTTGCAGAGCAATATATCGCTGAAATCACATTTTCCAATATTGATATTTCTATGGCTAAAAATGCGATTCCCGGTCGTCCGGCCATGATGACAGGGATTGAAGATATGAATAACCGTGGTTTTTATCTCGGTAACGTGAAGGATATTCGTTTTCAACAGGTTACGATTGAGAATCATGAAGGTCCTACCTTTTATATTGAAAATGGGGAAAACGTTGAAATCAATCGTTGCCATTCGAAGAATACAGCTCAGCCTGAAAAGCTGATAGAACAAGTAACGGTACAACCTTCTGAACAGAATGTGCTGAACTAGGAGGGATGAAAGGAGAATAAAACGTGGATAAGTTGCAAGCATTGCTGGGCGACCTTCCGGCAGATCGCCCTATAACGGCAACTCTGCTGAATCAAGAAGAGCGGGAGGGATATCGACTGGAGTGTCTCCTACTGGACTTGAACGGAATCGAGTCTGTGCCCGCTTATGTAGCTAGACCCTTACAAGGGAACGGCCCGTTCCCATTGGTCGTTTTTAACCATTCGCACGGGGGCAACTATACGAATGGACGTAAGGAGTTGCTCCATAGCAGTCCTTACCTACAGCAGCCCTCGTTTGCTACAGTTCTGACAGACATGGGATATTGCGTGTGCTGTATCGACATGTGGTGCTTCAATGAACGTGGAGGCAAAACCGAGAGCGAGCTGGTAAAAGAAATGCTCTGGCAGGGCCAGGTGCTGTGGGGCATGATGCTGTATGATAACCGTCGTTTGGTAGATTATATGTGCCAGCGTGAGGACATTGATGCTTCCCGTATCGCAACGATCGGCATGTCGATGGGTGGACTTATGGCATGGTGGATGGCTGCTTTAGATGAACGAATACAGGTCACGGTTGATATCTGCGGACAGGTAGATGCCCATACGCTGATCGCCAAAAGGGGATTGGATCATCATGGGTTCTATTCCTATGTTCCCGGCTTGTTGAAGCATTTCACCACGTTGGATATTCAAAAGCGGATCGTACCTCGCCCACGGATGAGTATAACAGGTCAAAATGATCGAATGTGTCCTATAGAAGGAGTCGAGCATTTGGCAAACGGGTTGTTGGAAGCTTATCAGAAAGCAGGTCACCCTGAGCATTGGCAGCCTGTGATTGCGGGCGGTGGTCATATGGAGACATTGGAAATGCGAACGGCTTGGCAGTCATTTTTAGCTGAACACTTGTAAATCGGCTGAACACTTGTAAATCAAATGAAAGGATTGGGGTAACCATGCTAGTCGGAAAAGAATCCTTTTGTGATTTCCACACCATTCAGGAGGCGATTAATGTATTGGAGCAATCGCCTTCCAACGAAATGGAAACGCTAACTATTTTATCGGGTACCTATGAGGAAGAGGTGCGGATTTACCGTTCAAATCTACATATCATAGGCATCGGACAGGTAGAGATTCGAATGAATCGGTACGCCAGGGAGCGGAATGAAGCAGGTGAGGAAATAGGAACCTTTGCGACACCCACTTTATTTGTAGGCGGCAGCCATTTGATCTTGGAAAATCTCATCATTTCCAACACGGCCGGACAGGGAGAACACATTGGGCAGGCCGTTGCGGTATACGCTCATTGTGATCAAACCATCTTTAGAAACTGCACCTTTAAAGGGTACCAGGACACGTTATTTACAGGCCCTCTGCCTCCTGCACCCAAAGAACGATTAAAATTTGGTGGAATTCCTTTGAAAGAACATCACGCATACTATCGCCAGCTCTATCAGCATTGTTACATCGAGGGTACGATAGACTTCATTTTTGGCGGGGCTACCGCTTACTTTGAAGATTGCGAGATTCGTAGTTTGCGTCATCATAAGAACCATACAAGCTACGTTACAGCCGCCTCTACACCGCAAGGACAAACGTACGGCTATGTATTTGATCATTGCTATTTAACCGCAGAGCCTGATATTACCCCTGTTTTTTTGGGTCGTCCATGGCGGGAATATGCCAAAACCGTATTTGTCAATTGTAAAATGGGCGACCATATCGATCCGCGTGGCTGGGACAATTGGGACAATGTCGCGAACGAGAAAACCGTATGCTATCAGGAATATGGCGGATCTGATGAAATAGCTTCATTACGTCAGCAGCGTGTTCCGTGGGCGGATTGTTTTGAAGCGAGGACAGAAGCATGGAGCAAGGAACAGGTTTTTGAGGGAGTCGCATTTTGGAAAGCAAGGAGAAGTGATGTCTCATGATGATCCAAAACCCTATATTAAAAGGCTTTAATCCCGATCCGTGTATTACGCGAGTCGAGGATACTTACTATATTGTAGTGTCATCGTTTGAGTGGCTGCCTGGAGTACGGGTGTACCAGTCCAAAGATTTGGCTCATTGGGAGCACTGCACGGATATTTTGACTGATCAGGTTGACTTGAGGGGGAACCCAAAAAATTGCAGCATTTGGGCACCGCAATTGAGCTACGCGGATAACCTATTTTATCTACTCTATACGGATGTGAAAAGCACCAAGCGTCCGTTCAAGGACGTTCATAATTTTGTGATAACAGCGCCTACGATTCACGGGCCGTGGTCGGAACCCGTTTATCTGAATAGTAGTGGATTTGATCCGTCTTTATTTCATGATGAGGATGGACGCAAATGGCTATTGAACGCCTTATGGGATTACCGCATGTTGGAAAGCAATAAGTCTTCAGGTATCGTCATGCAGGAGTATGACAGTAGTCAACAGCGGCTTGTTGGCGAGCCTGTTAAAATTTTTGATTGCACTCCATTGAAGAAGACAGAAGCGCCCCACATCTACAGGCAGAACGGTTATTACTATCTTATTACAGCGGAAGGTGGAACAGGTACGGGGCATGCAGTTACCGTAGCACGCTCCAAGCAAATATCCGGCCCGTATGAAGTGGACCCGCATAATCCGATGCTTACATCTCGTGATCAGCTGAATTTCCCGTTACAATGCGCAGGACATGGCAGTCTTGTGCAAACACCTGACGGAGAATGGTATATGGCCCATTTATGCACACGTCCAGTGGAGGGGAAATACGCCATTTTAGGGCGCGAGACAGCGTTGCAACAAGTCTATTGGAATGATGAAGGCTGGCTGCGATTAACCGCCGGGGGCCATACACCTCAATTGGAGGTGCCTGCGCCTCAAGGGACAGTTTCGATTAAGCAAGAGCAGCAGGAGTATATTTTCGAAGACTTTTTCGAGGGCCCCACAATTGATAAATCGTGGAACACATTGCGTATCCTGGCGGACGATAGCTGGTGTTCATTAAGTCAGCGCCCAGGCTACCTTCGAATTCATGCTGGAGAATCCATACAAAGTCTATTCAAGCACCACATGCTTGCCATTCGGCAAACGGATCATCATTTTCGGGTAGAAACAGCACTGGAGTATCAGCCAACAAGCTATTTGCAAATGGCGGGACTTTTGCTGTATCTCAATGAAGAGGACTATTTGTATACGTATGTCAGCTATGAAGAGGGAGTGGGAAAAGTGCTGCGCATGATGCGCTGTGAAGCTAATTCATTTACGTTAGTTCCGCAAGTGATTGCACTTCAGAATGATCTTCCTGTACATTTGGCTGTAGAGGTCCATGCCTCCTATGCACAATTTTATTATGGAGTCGGAGATGAGCTTTCCTGGAAGCGACTTTTTGAAATACAGGATATCAGCTTTTTGTCGGGAGGATTTACAGGGAATTTTGTAGGTATTGCTGCTCATGATATGCAACAATTCCAAGGGAGCTACGCTGACTTTTCCCATTTCTTATACTATGGTAAGGACCATCTCTCCTCATAAAAAATATAATACTGACTATATTGCAAGCACCTTAATCGGTGCTTTTTTCTTTTACAGGTTACCTTTTTACATTATAATCTCGCAAAATCTCCAAAAAAGCAGTGGTTGCTTTCGTCTCAAATACCGCAGAAGGGGTCAGAAAGGAGAATTTCCGAATGAACGGGAGATTGAGAATATCCAATACTTCTAATGTTCCCAAAGCAAGTTCCTTTTGAATTACCCATTGGGACAGCAAAGAAATCCCCAAGCCTGCTTCTACAGACTCTTTGATGATCTGTGTACTGCCAAAATTCATCATATGAGAAGGATAAAATCGAAGCTGTGCAAACATCTTTTCAGCCGCCTCCCGGGTTCCAGAGCCTTCTTCCCGCAGAATCCAGATGTCATCATGCAGCTCATTTATATCCACTTGAGATGTACCGGCCAAACGATGATTTTGCGGAACGACAATAACCATTTCATCATCGGCGAAGGATTCAATGTGTAAATGGTCATGCTGAAATTCTCCTTCGATAATGCCCACATCCAGTTGATTATGAATTACGAGCTTTTCAATTTCCAATGTATTGCCGATGGTAATAGAGGGCTGAATGAGCGGGTACTGGATTCTCATTTGCGCAATTACATGGGGTAGTACATATTCACCATACGTGTAGCTTGCACCAATAGACAGGTTACCCTTTGCCGTATGCATTAGTTCGTCCACCAAGTACTGCATACGTGTATGGAGTCGGATAATCTCCTGGGCATGATGATACACAATTTCACCTGCTTTAGTTAAGCGCACATATTTATTACTTCGCTCCAGGAGCCGGGTTCCTACACTGCGTTCCAGTGTTTGAATATATTGACTTACCGCAGGCTGGGTCATATGTAGTGCCTCAGCAGCTCGTGTGAAGTTTTGTTTCTCCGCAACCCTAACAAAGACGATTAAAGATTGATCCAAAGTCTATTCCTCCAAATTTATCATGCATATTTACTTATCATCATTATTATAATGATTTATTTTTCTTATGACAAAATACATATTAAGCTGTATGCATGTAGAATTGGAGGGAATCAGCATGAAGAGTCATATTCAACACGTCAAATTTTTATTGAACAGGGGTCGATTATTTCAGTTTTTATTTGGCATTGTGCTAACGATGATCTTTGCACTGGCAGGATACGTCCTGAACGAAGTGCCGGGCTTTCATTATGTAGGTCCATTGGCATGTGCAATGTTTCTCGCTATACTATACCGACAGTTGTGGGGGTACCCTGAAGCTGTACGCTCAGGAATTGAATTTTCAGCCAAGAAAATACTGCGCGGAGCTATTGTATTATATGGATTGAAGCTAAATATGGATGATGTTATTCATCATGGGCTGGGTTTGCTTATGCGCGATGTAGGCACTGTGGTATTTGCCATTTTGTTTACGGTTTGGCTCGCCAAACGATTTAAGGCAGATGCTTCGATTTCGCTTCTTCTCGGGATTGGAACCGGAGTTTGTGGTGCAGCAGCTATTGCAGCTGTTTCTCCTATATTGAAGTCCGACGATGAGGATACAGCTATAGGTGTCGGACTCATTGCCTTGGTTGGCACGGTATTTGCCATTTTGTTTACAGTGCTTCGGCCTTGGCTTCCTCTGACAGATATACAGTATGGAATCTGGTCAGGCATCAGTTTACATGAAATTGCACATGTGGCCTTAGCGGCAGCACCTGCTGGACAGGATGCTCTTGCCATGGGTTTATTAGCCAAATTGGGGCGTGTCTTCTTACTCATACCGCTTAGCTTTATTTTAATGTATTGGATGAAACGAACCGGAAAGATTCGTACAGGTACTAAAGTAGAGTTCCCCTGGTTCCTCATGGGCTTTATTGCGGCAAGTATTTTGGGAAGTTATGTTTTTGGAAAATATATTGTAGTTTCACCTAGTCTAATGAACGAACTTTCTCAGCTTACTACCTTTATGTTAACGATGGCTATGGTAGGCATGGGGCTAAATGTGAGCTTTAAGACTTTGCGAGAGAAAGCAATGCTGCCCTTACTGGTACTATCTGTTACTTCGATCATTCTTGTAGGACTAACATTTGTAACCGTATGAATAACTGGAATAAGCTCTGCTTGAGTATAGCTGGCAGAGCTTTTTAGTGCTTTCGTATTATAAGGCTGAAATATATAATGAATGAATCGTAACTTTTTACATAGGAGTCGCGTCTATCAAAATGGAGGCTTTAGAGGGGCATAGAATGTAAAATTTACATAGTGAAAAATTAGAGATTGGTAGGGTACATATGAAGAAAATTTGTTTGTTTGCTTTTTTGTTTCTGTTTCTACTAGCATTTCCAAGAGAAAGTCACGCTGCGTCTTCAAATTCACATATTCAGCTGGATGGTAAAGATATAAGTGTCAGCAAAGGGGTGCAGATCCAGGAAGTAAAGGGCAATGTGCTGGTTCCACTCCGTCTTATTGTAGAAGAATTGGGTTATAGTGTGAATTGGGAGTCCAAGACAGGGACTATAACTATACATAAAGAAAATCTTAACCTGAGCCTTCAGGTCAACAATCCCATTGCCTCAGTCAATGATCAACCGATGGGGTTGGCTGTAGCTCCTTTGCTTAACGGGGGGACGACTTATGTTCCGCTTCGCTTTGTATCTGAACAGACAGGAGTGGAAGTGGTCTGGAACAACGAACTTAAAACCGTATTCTTGACGACTCCGCCTGCTTCAAGCGGAAATAGCGTGACCACCGGTGATCACTCTGCTACTCAAGCTGCAAGCGATGCTATAGAGAGTGAGCGTACGGCTGTAAACCAAATTCGCTTCAACAATCACCAATTGACGATAACGGTGGATGGAAAAGTAAGCCCCAAAGTCACCAAGTTAACTCAACCAGATCGTATTGTTGTAGATATACCTGATTCGAAGTTTGGTGAGGAATTTCCAGCCTCACAATCAATTAACAATGGTGGACAAGGAAGCTTTCCAGTCACAGAAGATCTAGATGTTTCCAAGGTAAGATACTCCATGTTTAGTACAAACCCAGCCTCGGTACGTATTGTGGTTGATCTTGATCACAGCACACCCTTTCATCTTATTAATGCAGATGATGGTAAAGTGATCGTAGCGTTGGATCAGGCAACGGAGGAGTCAGCATCTACCGATACTGTTATATCTACTATACCTGTTGAGCCTACGATGTCTTCTGACGGACACGCGCAGGGGATTGACGTCTCGCACCATAATGGCAATATTGATTGGCAGCAAGTGGCGGCGGCAGGCAAGACATTTGCTTTTATTAAAGCTACAGAGGGCACCAAGTATCAAGATAATCAATTTTTAGCAAATGTTCAGGGGGCCAGAGATGCTAACATCCTGGTTGGCGCTTACCACTTTTTGAACGCAACTACCGTGGATGGAGCTCGCCAGGAAGCAGCTAATTTTGCTAGGGCTATAGATTCAGCAGGAGGAAGGCTAGATCTGCCCCCTGTGATGGATTATGAAAATAATCCCAAAGGTCTTACTTCCGCACAGATCAGTGAAGTGGCTCATGCATTTTTGGATGAAATGGAGAAGCTTACCGGGCGTGAGCCGATCGTATACACGGGAAACGTCTTTGCTTCCAAGTTTGATCCTACGTTTTCTATGTATAAATTGTGGGTAGCGCGATACAGCACTACGCAAAAGCCGACCGCAGTTCCAGCTTGGAATAGCTGGTGGGCTTGGCAGTACAGTAGTACAGGCAGTGTTCCAGGTATTAGCGGCCAAGTCGATCTAGATGAGTACAATGGAACGATAGATGAACTTCGTGCTTCATTGGCAGGCTCGCTTGATTAGCAGGTTCATGTCATGATTAATCCTCGCGAATCCGAATTAGGATCTGCGAGGATTTTTAATGTCTGATTTGGTTAGCCAGGCATGATCCATACGATTTCGCTGATTCGAACAAAGAATTTTTTACCGTATACATCCAAGATGACATGGTCAGGCTTACTATCTACTACACATCCATCAATTCTGCCACGTGTTGTTTCAAGTACAACGTACTTGCCGATCATCGATTTTAATGTTTCTACGACATACGGATCTACGGGGTGTACCACGACATGGTGGGAGGTAGGATGGTGAGGAAAAGGTTGGTTAACGTTATAATTGAACATTTGATTTGAATTCAATTGCTTCACTCCTTCAGGATTAGTTGTGATATCCTATGCTCCTGCCTAGAAAAGGTGTAGGCTAATGCCCATCAGCGAGAATATTCATAACATTGCCAAAAAGCCCGGTCCATAGGAAAGCTCAATACATAAGCTATGTTGTACCTTGAATTGAAGGAGGCAATGATCCATGAGTGAATGTGAAAGAGGTTGCGGTGGCGGTTCAGTAGGGGGCTACCCAGGCGTTTGGACATCGACAGGAGCTATTCTGGTGCTGTTCATTCTGCTCGTTATCATTACAAAGTCTTTGTGGGTCTAAATTGAATTGAGTTAGCTTAACCCCCCATTGGGATATAACCGATGGGGGGTTAAGTGTTTTAGAGAATGGATCGTATGATAAAACACCCCAAATAACAGCGTACAGGCCCTACACAAACTGTGCCGGGCTGGGCAGCTGTCACATGAGGTGCTTTGGCATCTATAGACAGGAACGGGCAATGGATTGAGGACTAAATTAAAGCAATCGCCAACAGGGTGAACAGGCTTAAAGTTAAGATTTGATTACCGTACCCGTAAGGATAAAAGGCAGACGTTTGTACACGTCCATTCCGTTCAGTTTTTAAGTACACATTATTACGATCCACATCTGTAATGGTTCCTTCGTACTGTTTTCCATCAATGGTGAGAATACGCACCCTTTTATTCATACAGTTCAAACAGTTGTAGTAAGCGTCCATTCAATCACCCCCTCTTATACACATTGGCATTTTATGAGAGAGAAAGCCTTATGGTAACGGCGAACATACAGGGAAGGGGGATTCCGTCGTACTTAAGGTCTGACTAGGGTTAATCTTACTCTTGATAGGGATTAAAGGAAAAGCCAGGATATCCATGGGTATAGGTGTAGCCTCTTTGGGGGGCGACCTGACGATGTGATGAAGAAGTATCGGTTAGCCTTACGTGAATCCCTGGTTTTCGAGGTGGCTGCTGTTTGCAGTCATTGGAAGGACCGATGATGATAGGTTTTTTTATAGGGGCGAGCGCTTCCTGGACCTTTTTTTCATCCAGACAGTAAGTATGAGCCATAATGTTACTTGGCGTGAGCCGCAAAACATCGGAGCCCAAAATGAATTCAGGGACTGGAGCGTTAAAAATCGCCAACAAGTGAGTGTTGTCCACCGTGGCGACTAGATAGTGCCACCATCCCTGAGGGACGTTAGCCACCTGTCCAGGTGTAATCGGAAAATGTCGTAACTCGCGGGTAAAAGGATTAATCAGTGACACGGTCACTGCTCCAGAGATACAGTATATTAGTTCTGTGGCATTTTGATGGTAGTGAGGCTCTACAACATTAGCAGTGCTGAGACGGATATCCAGTAGCGATACATTTGCTAATGTATTCAGCTGCTGGATCGACAGCTCGTTGATTGAGTTCTGAGCATCTTTCTGAAACAAAATATTGTCGCTTAAATCATAGGTGAACTGTACAGTGGGAGAGGTGTAATCCATATATGAATTCACGTGTTCTTTCCTGCCTTTCTGTTACTCGAAATGAATGATCGTACGCTACTCTATGCATTCGCCCATATATATGTGCACAAAAATGTGGTTTAAAAAAGCAGATGTCAGGTTCAGGTCCTGGGTAGATTGAATCGAAAAATAGCGAAAAAAGTCACGTATTCAAGTGTAGTCAAAATGTGATCTATTGCTTCTCATACACGTCATCCCTTGCTGGATAGTGTTTTATTGATTTGGGTATTCTTAGGACCAGAGCCGGATGATACGTAAATGCGGCTTGTGGTATACTGCAACGGACGTGTGAACGCATCAATGTCCGATTCCATATGTAGCCACGCGTCATTTCCGCAGCTAGTCATAAGTTATGGCACAAGAAGCATCATCGGATAAACGTCCCTGAGTTGTACAGGCCGGAATGGTTGCACCGGACAGAACATGAAAGAGGAGGTTGTCTGGAATATGAAAAAATTATCTATTTTAATCCTGTCCTGCGCATGCATGTTAGGTACTGTATTATCAGTCGCACCAGGACAAGCACAGGCACAATCGTCAGCTTTAAAGAAAGGGATTCAAAGCGAACGAGTGCTGGAGCTTCAACAGCAGCTTCATTCACTCGGTTACTTCAAAGCTGGTTTTACGGGATACTATGGCTCTTTGACCAGCAAAGCGGTGGCTCGTTTTCAGAGGGATCACGGTCTGGCGCCTGACGGTATTGCCGGAGCGGCAACACAGGCCAAGCTCGATTCGTTCGGAAAGGTCCGCGTAACCGCGTTGGATCAACTGGCACGGATCATTTATTCCGAGGCGCGCGGAGAATCGTTTGAAGGACAAGTAGCTGTTGGCGCTGTCGTATTAAACCGTGTACAGTCCGGCGAGTTTCCAAGCTCGATTCCGGACGTTATTTTACAGCCGGGTCAATTCACCGCTGTACAGGATGGTCAATACCGCTTGAAACCCAACAAGACTGCGTATCGAGCAGCCAGACAGGCACTTAATGGTGCTGACCCGACCAATGGGTCTTTGTTTTATTACAACCCAGCCATTGCCACAGCCAAATGGAGTAAAAGCCGTCCGGCAGTCATTTCGCTTGGTCGTCATACATTTACGAATTAATTCCATATGGTCATTTGTAATTTTTTCCAGCCGTCAGTAGCTTCTTCTAGAAGCGGTGACGGTTTTTTGTGTATTCACAAACTTGTAATATGTTAGGGATGATGTATCTCGTTTCATATTAAAAATTCTACCTATTATTCCGATACTCTTAATAGACAAAAAATGAAATCAAAGGAGTCTTTCTAAAATGAGTCAACATCCTTATACCATCGAAGTGGATCAAGTCATTAAAACGGTACATATGGCAGTGAATGGAGTTTTTAGCCAAGAGGAGTATGACAGCTTTGTAAAGGATTATATAGCCAAAACTTCATCTATTCAGGCATCGAACTTTACACTCAGGGTAGATTGCACCCAAATGGCACTTTTGGGACCAGGTGAAGTAGAGAAACTGAAGGGTTCTTTTGCACGTTATAAAGAAACTGGATTTGCCAAAATAATTTTTGTCATCAGCCTCCAGCAAACGATTATTAAAATGCAGCTTGGTCGTGTAGCACGTGAAGCAGGATTAAACAACGTAGATATTGTAGTACAATAATGCGCTGACGTATGTGTAAGGGGGAAACCTGATGAGCCATATCAGAATAAAAGCACTGGGAGTGCACCATCCGTCCCATTCGTTGGATAACGAATATTATGTTCGCCATTTTGACGAGCGGGGAAAGGATATTCGACGCTTCATGGAGCATATGGGTAGAAAACAGCGTTATATCATTGATGATCCGAACGAAAACGGTCTAACCATGGGAATAGCAGCTGCGCAAAAAGCTCTGGAGCAAGCCGGTATGACAGGTCGTGATGTGGATATGATCGTGTTCTCCACTCAAGTTCCTGAGTCGCTGTTTCCGATGAATGCCTTGTTTGTACACCAGGCGATTGGGGCCAGACATGATGTGGCAGTGATGGATTCCAATGCAAATTGCGCAGGGATGACAGTAGCTGTCGATCAAGCCAGTCGGTCGATGATGTCTAATCCCGAGGTGCGGACAGCGCTTATTATCGGCTCAGATTATAATTCGCTCATTTCCGATCCCGCGGATGAGATTACGTATGCGAACTATGGCGATGCTGCATGTGCAGCTATTTTGGAGCGTACAGAAGAGGACACTGGATTTATAGATTCCCTGTATTATACGGACCCCATCAATATAGATAAAATATTGTACCCGGCCCGGGGGTTAGCGGCGACCCTCCAAAGGAACGCACCCGGCAAATTTATTCAGTGGCTTCCGTTCGACGCCAATATGGCCTTGCCTCCAACATTTGAACTGCTTGAACGCATTATAAAAAAGAATGGGCTTACACCTCAGGATGTACGGGCTTATTGTCTGTCGCAGTTTTCATTGGCCAATGTGTTGAAGATCCAGGATCATTTGGAGCTAGAGGATGACCAAATGATTTATGTGGGTGATCGTTATGGTTATACAGGTACCAGCAGCCCGTTCATTGCTCTATATGAAGGTATCGAATCGGAGCGTATCCGGCGCGGCGATTATGTGCTATTTTGGACGATTGGAGCTGGATATCAACTGGTTGCTATGTTGTTTAAATATTAGGAATACGAAGACCTTGCAGCTGCAAGGTCTTTTTGTATATCCCACCATGATATTTGTAATGATTTGGTTGTGTTAGGTATGATTATTTTGTAAAATTTAAACAATGAATTCATTAGGGAGAGCTTATATTGCGGACGTTGGATAACATGACAAAGATGACGAAAACATCGTACACAATTCATAATAGGAGCTGAAGAGTCATTAAAATCGAAAATTTATTTTACGGGGAACGAATAAAACTGGCCGCAGTTAGGGAAGAAGATGCTGAACTGATGTTCAAATGGGGTGAGGATGCGAAGTATTTGCGCAATGTAGATACGGATCTGGCACTCCCCTACACGTTGAAACAGATGGAATCAGAAGGATCTCCTAGCTCTAACGAGGTCTATTTTCGCTTAAGAACATTGGCAGACGATGTCCTGATCGGATTTGTTGCTATTCATGGGATTGAGTGGAATAATCGCTGCGGGCAGCTGGCAGTAGGTATAGGTAATACGGACTACCGTGGCAAAGGTTTTGGAGCGGAAGCTATACGTCTCATTCTTCGTTATGCGTTTTATGAGCTGAATTTAAATCGGGTCGGCTTGGATGTGATTGAGTACAATACACAAGCGATCCGTACCTATGAGAAGGCAGGGTTCCAGCTTGAGGGGAGAGTTCGTTCCGCTGTTCTCCGTGATGGCAACAGCTATGATCGCATCATGATGGGCATTCTGTACTCTGAATGGAGCTCGTCTCTTTAAATGTAATAGATACACAATTTGTTCATAATATATTCCATAATAAGCCTTTTAATAATGTGAAAAGAGGTTTATAGTTAAGGGGTCACATGCCCAAATCATTATTAATTTGAGTATGAGTCAAAGCTGAGGAGGAATTTACATGGCAAACGTTGTAAGGTCCGTTACTTCACCCAAGAAATTTATTTCTGGACAAAATCTGCTCTCGTCGTTAAATGACTACATTAAGGATTATGGCGATAAGGCCTATGTTATTTGCGATGAATTTATCCTTGAAAGAGCCCAAAAGGAGGCAGGTGCTTCGATTGAAGCAGCTGGTAACCAGGTGGTCTTCGAGAAATTCCAATATGAATGTACAAAAGAAGAGATTGATCGTAACCGTGAATTAGTACGCAAACATGGTTCGAACATCATTATAGGGATTGGCGGGGGAAAAACGCTGGATACCGCCAAGGCAACAGCCTATTATGAAAAGCTGCCTGTCGCTATTTTTCCAACCATTGCTTCTACAGATGCTCCTTGTACCGCGCTTGCGGTTATTTACAAGAAGGATGGCTCCTTTGATGAATATTTGTTCCTGCCTACGAATCCAGATGTAGTACTTGCAGATACAGGTATTTTGGCAGCGGCGCCTGCACGTTTCTTTGCAGCTGGTATTGGTGATGCACTGGCAACTTATTTTGAAGCTCGTGCGTGCTATCAGGCCAATGGGGACAATCTGGTGCTGAACAAGCCTTCCACTACAGGTCTGGGACTTGCTCGCCTTTGCTATGATACATTGCTGGAAAATGCCGTGAAGGCAAAGCGTGCAGTGGATCGTAAAGTATATACTCGTGCAGTTGAGGATACGATTGAAGCGACCATTTATCTGAGCGGTGTCGGAGCAGAATCAGGCGGATTGGCAGCAGCACATGCTATTCATAATGGCATGACGGCTGTTCCTTCACTTCACAAAGCACAGCATGGTGAGAAAGTTACATTCGGCTTGTTAACTCAGCTGGTGCTGGAAAACGCACCAAAAGAAGAGCTAGAGACCGTGATTAAGCTGGTTAAGGATGTAGGTCTTCCATTAACGCTTCGTGATCTGGGTGTAGAGGTATTTGTTGAGGCTGAATGGCGTCAGGTGGCTGAAGATGCTTGTGCAGCAAATGATACAATGGTCAACATGCCGTTCCCAGTTAGTCCTGATGATGTGTATAACGCAATCATCGCAGCAAATGCGATTGCAGAATCCTATCAAGAATAGTTTCTTTCTAGCTAGAAAAATGGATTTACAAAGACGGGTCTGTCATATCACTGACAGACCCGTTTCGTTTACGTGCACGATCTTGTGAAAGAAAAGAAGGGGATCAGGGACTTATATCCTATCTTGTTCTGACCGATATAGATGTAACAGGGAAAATAGGTTGGTCACACAGCAGGAGGAGATTTGATGTTGGTACATGGTAAAACGCGTAGGGGCAACTTGTACATCCATATGTCCAGCGGTTTTCACAAGATCGGGGATTTTCGGGAAGAATATTCCGTAGCACCAGGTGATCGGCTGATGTCTAGATTAACCAAGCGGATCTACACCATTGTATCTGTACATCTTGGTGAAGAGGCATATGCCGATCTTGATCTTGAAGAGGTAATTAGAAATAGTTAGGGAGCTTCATTTGGATTGGGTAGAAAAAAGCTTGCACTTCGCTCTAGGAGCAAAGTGCAAGCTTTTTTCTTTCAGCGGAGGGACTCATGGAGAAGATCGCGTGTGATAATATTATTTTGGTTCATAAAATGTCTGATGACTGCCTGCGAATTGGTTGCCGACAGTTCCTTTCCCCATGTCATGGCATAGGCCCAGGCTGGCTGATTCTGTAGCACCTTCGCACTCGGCAGAATATCACTTTCTCCGATTCCCATAGGCTTGCCCTGCGCAAGCTTTAGCAATTCAGTGTAGTAGGAGGACCTGTAATCATTATTATAGATATCGGCTGCAAGCACATCTACCCGGTTAATGCCTGGAAAGGACAGACTATAGGGAGTGCTATAAGCGTTCGGAGCATTGGGACTCCAGACCCACAATAGGTTATCTAAATGATGGACATGTACGAACCGATCATACATTAGATCCCACAGCTTAGCGTAATTTTGTTTGTTCCCCCACCAAAACCAGTTACCATTCATTTCATGATAGGGTCTCCATAAAACTGGCACATCCGCATCCCGTAAGGTCTTAAGGGACAGAGCCGCCTCGTCCAAATCAGCGATGAGTTGCTTATATTGTGGGGTACCCGGCGTGACGTAACGATTAAATTCAGCTTGAGTAATTTTTGCTTGTACGTTTTTCCACGTTTTTGGTTTGCCCGGTAACGCCTGATGAAAGGTGATAGCTACGATTCCGCCGTCCCGACTCCATTGAATAGCGCTATTCACAACACGCTGACGTTGCTCTCGTAAGGCAGTACGGGATTGATTAGCCAACCCTCCAAACTCATAGCCGTGAAGTCCCGCGTATTGTCCGCTGATTTGTTGCAGCTTGTTATTTTGTTCATCCGGTGCCTCTAAGTAATCGTGCTGTCCGGAAATTAGCATATCATCCGGCACATTAGTTAGGTAGGCAAGTAATTGCCTGGCTTTGGCAGAGGCATGAGCATTAATTGGCGGGGCGGCATCAGCAACAATGAACGATTGTTGAGAGCCGCTAAAGAGTAAAACAAGCATTAGCAGTAGCACCCTCTGTAACCAAAAGCGTGTTGAGTGAGATTTCATGGCGCTCCTCCTTTGATGCCGGTAATGGGGTTAGTATTTTTCTTTTTGTTTTCTAAGCTGTATGTAGGCGCTAATCATGATCACTACTAGACTAATCATGGTCCACCCATTGAGTTCCTGCAAGTGTATCCAGTTGTCCCACACAAGGAAGCCTGATATAAAGACAAGCAAACCCACTGTAAGGTACATTTTGGTTTGTGCTGGACGCTTGGTACGTTTAGAAACCCAATGTATGATGCCTAGAATAAGGGCTGCCTGAAATAAAAATATACCCATTATCATTAAACTAGCTATAAAAATAGGGGACATCCGTTTCCTCCTCCTAGATCTACAAACAGAATATGCAGGTTTTAAGCGGATGTGGATTCTTGGATGTAAGTTTCATTATAAATGGAGTAACCAGTTGCGCCCTGATACGATCCTGAACAAGTTGACTAAATTATACCATAACTACCGTCCTGCAATGAAAGGCGTCTAAATACCCACTCTTCCTTAATTCGTCATCATACTTTATATTCAGTGAAATATCGACATGTTGGTTTGTACACTACATACATATGAAGCTTCATTCGGAAGTTGCATTGAATTATAGGCATAATTGCAACGCGAAATCGACGGAAAAGTTTGGTATGATTAAAGTGGATTGCAAAGGAGGCCTTCATATGAATGAAGAACACAGACCATTTTCTAGTCCGGTAGATGCTGAGGGAACCAAAGCAAACTTTGATGCCAATCAGCGGAAGCTTCACTCCGAGGGAGCTTCAAGCCTGTGGTGTCAGGTCAGTAATCTGCTTATTCTGGTTGGCGTAATTGCATTGATTATTATTATAGATCGATTACTATAATGAGATGACTGAAAAGTAAGAAAGTTTAGGACGTGATACGTTGTTAAAGGCAGCTTTACTTTTTATTTTGGCAGGCATCGCTGAAATCGGAGGTGGATATCTGATCTGGCAATGGCTGCGAGAAGGCAAGACATGGTATGTCGGACTTTGCGGCGGAGTGATTTTAGCTGTCTATGGAGTCATTGCTACCTTTCAGGTTTTCTCCTCCTTTGGGCGTGTATATGCAGCATACGGGGGTGTCTTTATTGTTCTTTCCATTGCATGGGGCTGGTGGATTGATAAAAAGACACCTGACTTGTACGATTTCATTGGTGGATTGATTTGTTTGGTAGGTATAGCTGTAATTCTGTTGCCGCGCTCAGGGTGATAGGACAAAAACCCCTTTTTTATTTTCAAAAACATGACTATAGGTCTACAAAAATAAGCTTCATATTCCGAAATAGAACTTAAGGAGGGGGTTCTATGAACTGGAATCAAATGAAGCTTAGATTGAAATTTGGCAGTGCTATGCCGAAGAGTGAAGGTAATTTCTCTTTTGGTCTCTTGTGTGGACTCTTCATCAGCATTGTATTGTGGATCTCGATTATTGGCTGGATCATGCTTATCTTCAAGTGATACTTAATAACCTGTGACCTATAATTCATGCTTTATTTGGTAAAGTCATTACGTAGCTTATCTATTCCACGGTCTACGGCTTCATCAATCATATCGGTAGCTGCAGGTGAATCGGCATCAGGGTCAGGAATCCGATCAAATCCTGGTTCACGCGTATCCAGAGATTGTTTATATTCGATTTGATCGTCAGTAAGACTCTTTTTTTCGGAGTTATGTTTTTTCATAGCACATTACACGCTCCTTCTTAGGCATGATTCAGTTCTACACTTTACATAAACGCTTATGCTCCATATTAAACGCTTATAAAATAAACCGGGAAGGATAAATCCCGCCCGGTACTTTCCAAACAACTAGCGATGCTCAATCAAATCAATCGCTCCCAGAACAACATGAGCCAGTCCGAAACCGAGAATGCCTGTAGCTGCAAGTTTGTACTTACTGCTCAGCAACACAGCGCCTGAAGCCGATACTACCGTCCCAAGAACAGTTGGAATCATACCTTCACGCATTCGTAACACCCCTTCTGGTGGTTTGGAAAGACATTTATTAGTGTAGTTCAAATGTGCACAAGTTATACAAAAAGAGATTTTTTATTATTTTTTTAAAAAAACACTTTACAATTTGATAAAATTGTCGTATTATAAGTTGGTGCCCGGTTGAACGACATTTACATAGCGAGAACACTTCTTAATAAGTAAGCTTCTCAGATACTTGTAAGACAAGAACAAGTAAGTGTAAAATAGCGTTCCTAAATACTTGCCGGGGTGGCGGAATTGGCAGACGCACAGGACTTAAAATCCTGCGGTAGGTGACTACCGTACCGGTTCGATCCCGGTCCTCGGCATATCAGTTTTGTTGCATGAAACCCTTGATATTCAAGGGTTTTTTGCTTTTTTAGTAATTGAGACCATAACACTCATATCACAGGGAGCGAGCGCCTTTTCGCTTTTGGGGACGGATTGGGGACGAACTTTTGGATCGAAGACGTCAAGGTGTGCTGTCGTTTTACGACGGAGCTTCTTGGTGACGTGAGCATAGTTATCTGAAGTCACCTGAGATGTGGAGTGGAATGTTGCGATCGATGTTGAAGCTCCTTGATGGATGTTCCCTGACCCAGCAAATACGTTGCATTTGTATGGCGGAGACCATGAAGTGATGCATTACGGAAGTCGTGCCCCTCACACTTGTTTTTCCACTGCTGGGATGGCGTTTTATGGTAATAGGTTTCCCTGTACCTGAGTGAAAAATAAAGTTCCGATCCCCGCCTTCTTCATATCCCATTTGCCTTTGCCTCAAACCTTAGTTTACGCATGTTTTTAACATGGACGACCAGTTCCTCCATATACCATTAAGGCATATCTACATAATCGTTAGGTGCTTTATTCTTAGTATCTGTAATGTCCGCCTGGCCATTTTGGATAATAGTGCGAAAGATGTAATCACAATTTATAGCGATAACGGTAAGGACACTATTAATTACCGAGTAAATGTGAAAAAGCGTTGGTTTAAGTCTATGTGGAATTTTAAATAAAGAGGAGAAAACAATGGCTATTCTTAAAGACAAAAATGAAGAAGGAACATGGGTTGAATTTACATTCAAATATCATATCCCAGGTGAACGTGAAGGTTGTCAGCTCAATTTCAAATACTCTAAAACAAATAGAAAGGTATATGATTTGGATTTTGGGTGGACCAATATCACACTTAAGAATTATATTGAAGCAACCTCGCAATTTCCCGTAGAAAGTTTGAATGGATTCTACTCCTCATTCGAGAAAGACCTTTATGAGTTAAGCTGGGAAAAACTTGACTCGGGTACTCTATATCAGCTGAATTTTTACGGTTCCCAACAAGACTTCTTCCTTTTTGCTACTAAAGAAGCAATAAGACAGTTTGGCGCCGATTTACAGACGGATTGGGATCTGGCTCCGTTGCATTAAACTTAAAATTAAGGCTCGCTGGATAAGTGGCAAGTCTTTTTCTGTCGTTAAAGGAATACTACGCCAATCCAGCAAATGCCTATTCTGAGGTGAATAGCATGAACCATACATATAAAGTGTTAAAGTCGGATGTAGAACTATTCGCTGCTGCATTAAGCCATTAAGAGTATACGTTGTTCAGTGAAGGTAATGGCTTGTGGGAAAGCAGTCGGATTATCATACCAGAACACAAGGAAGTGTACTTAAAACTCATGAAAGACCGTCAGCGGGGAGGCAAGCCGGAACTTGACGATCAGGAAGCCCAGTTGATCGAGCAAGCGCTTATAGAGTCCTACAACACATGTCAACCTATAACATTGGTGGTTTTTAGCCCGTTCGATGACGAAGAACTCACAGGTGTAATCACGTCTATAAATACTGCTCGTAGGGAAGTAAAACTGTTTCGTGGCGAGGATAATTTTAGTTTGATCAAGTTGGAGGGTATCATTTCAGCAAGTATCTAGCAAAAATCTAAGAGGAGTAAATATTCTACTGACGTTATCCAACAAACAAGAAATGTTTTTATCCGCCTTACCTACGAAAATTCAAATTGAAGTCTTTCTAGGAGCATTTGATGCTAGTGTTTTAGCTAATTAACTAAAAAAAGAAAAATCCTATATGTGGCTGGAAAATTAACAAAAGAGGCAGGGGGATCCCTGCCTTCGGAGTTTTATAATTCTACGTCTGAGAAAAGCGGAGTGGACAAATAACGCTCACCTGTATCAGGTAATATGACCACGATCATCTTGCCTTTGTTTTCTGGAAGTTTCGCAATTTGTGTTGCTGCATAAACCGCAGCCCCAGAAGAAATACCAACAAGCAGCCCTTCTGTTTTGGCAAGCAGGCGAGCAGTTTCAAACGCATCTTCGTTTTTAACTTTAAAAACCTCATCTACATATTCTTCATTAAAGTTATTTGGAATGAAACCAGCACCGAGTCCTTGTAGTTGATGTGAACCTGGAGTACCGCCAGACAGCACTGGTGAATCGAACGGTTCGACGGCTATCACTTTTACAGAAGGTTTTCGTTCCTTCAATGCCTGTCCAACGCCCGAAATAGTTCCACCTGTACCTACGCCCGCGATAAAAATATCTACACCGCCGTCCGTATCATCCCAGATTTCCACAGCTGTAGTTTTGCGATGAATTTCTGGATTGGCAGGATTGCTAAACTGCTGTGGTATGAAAGAGTTTGGTGTTTCGGCAGCCAAGAGCTCAGCACGCTTGATAGCGCCTCTCATCCCCTCGGTTCCCGGTGTTAACACAAGCTCAGCACCGAACGCAGTCAAAAGCTTGCGACGTTCGATACTAAACGTTTCAGGAAGTGTAATTATAAGTTTGTATCCAAGAGCCGCAGCCGCAAATGCAAGTCCGATTCCAGTATTGCCACTTGTCGGCTCGATAATAATGGAGTCTTTATTGATTAAGCCTTTCTCCTCAGCGTCTTTAATCATAGCATATCCAATGCGGTCCTTAACGCTACCAGCCGGATTGAGATATTCCAACTTTGCTACCACGTTTGCCTCAATATTTTGGATTTGGCTATAGTTTAACAGTGCTAACAAAGGAGTATTTCCAATTAACTCTGTCAACTTTTGGTGAATTTTAGTCAAAATTATCCCTCCAAACAATTAATTCATATCTACTTACTGTAACATACATATTATCACGAATTTTTCTTCATAACCATGTCCTGTTAATTCATAGTGAGGAGCAGGAACGGATGGAACAGTTTAAGCCTAAGGTGCTATTCATAAAAAAATAGACCAAGTTTATTCAGAACCAAGAGAGTCATTAAGAATGTATACGGTGTATCATTTTTTAATTTCAGAATAATTATCACGGTTCATAATAAACTGGCTTTTTCCCAGGATGCGTTGAAGGATAGAAATCAGATTAAAATGTACAATAAATGATAGTGGCATGAGGTAGGACAACACATACGGCAAAAGATACTACCCGCTAATCTAGTGGTCGGCGGATAATGATTTTGTATTTAATAGAAGGCAAAAAGAGCAGTAAGGAATTAATCCTTCTGCTCTTTTTATTGGGGACAGACTCTAGTGTTTTGTATAGATTACAGTCCAAATGAGAACATATACGGACATATAAAAGCCTTGAGAATACTGGCTTGTGGAACTGTGTGCCACTACAGTGTATTAAAAACTCATAACATAAAATCCTGCGATAGGTGATTACCGTACCGGTTCAATCCTGGTCCTCGGCATTTCATGTTTTATCTCGATCTCATCAGTGTTAATCGGATGAAAATAACGCTAGGTCCTGTGTAGCTGTAATGGAGCAATCCGTAAGTACACAGGACCAACGAAGCTTCTTACCGTTAGTATGCGGAGGAGGCGTTGTTATTTTGGTAAATTACATGCTATAAAAATCCAGTTTAGTTTTGTGTTTTGTAAGGATAATTATGCCACCAAGTGATTTGTTATCTTAATCTGGATATTGATACATCATCCAAAAGAATGGTGGCAAAAGCATCCTGCGCTGTAACACGGAACACTAAATCTCTAGAGACTGTCCCCGAATTCCCTGAGATTGAGAAGGTACGGGAGACTCTCTCATATTGTGATGAAGGTAGCGAGTTTAGCTGAATTGTGTAGGTTTGCTCTCCTAGACTAATTTGAAGCCGACCGCCAAAAGGCCTGATCAAATTACGTACCCAGAAGGTCACACGGTATCTTCTTCCTCTACTCAGATCGGAAATCGTTTGTCTAAGCGAGACGCTGTGCCCCGGGTTAGCTGAGATTCTGACGGCTTGATTGCCACTGTGCGGGTTGGTTCTGGTAATAAAGATTTGACCTGTCACGTTGCTGACGTTTGCAATCCAAGGTGTCAAATCTTGATCTTCAAAGCCACCGTTTCTAACAACAGCCTGGGTAGGCAAAATTTTTTTCTTCTTCAATGTGTGAGATTGTATAGGGGATCTATTCATCCCTCTACGGACAGTAGTTGTACTTTTTCCAGCTTTTTTAGGTTTCATTTAAACAACTCTCTTTCCGTAAAAAATGTATTTTGTATTAGTAGTTTATGAAAGTGTGAATAATAGTGTTCATATTAAGAGAAACCAAAAATACCGTCGTAGGGCGGTATTTTTTTGGTTACGTAATACTGGGCCTTACGACCTTTTCAGTGCAGCTTTTTCGACTTTAAAGTGCAAAATCTTGTAACAGAGAGTCAAAGCCCTTCTATTGCATAAGTTGCTATAATCGTTGGTACAGCAACTTTTTACAGAGAGACCATCGGAGACAAGAATGATCCCGAAAAGCGCAGGAATGCTTGTTATTCAGGGACTCTTAGCAAAGATTGCAGCATAGGAAACGCGTAGTGATGCAGATCAATTCAGCCGCATTTGAACAGTGAATTTTACGCACAAATTTTGATTTGGCCATGGAAGGTGGGTTCAGTAAAGCTGATATGAGTCTGACATACCATATGGAACAGTTAAGAGTCCGTTTTATGAATTTTATTAACTATGTATATATTGTAATGGATAAAAAAACAGGAGACATTGCCATTGTCGATCCGTCATGGGATATATTAAAAATAGAGTCATATCTTCGACAGTTGAATGGTAATCTAAGAGCCATTTTATTAACCCATTCACATTTAGATCATGTTAATTTGGTAAATCCGCTCCTGGAAAAGTATAGACCGCACGTATTCATGTCAATACAAGAAATCGATTATTACCATTTTAGATGTAAAAATTTACATCCTATTAAAGATGGGGACTTTATCAAACTTGGAGAAACAGAAATTATAAGTCTTCTGACCCCTGGGCATACCATGGGAAGTGTGTGCTATCTTTTATCCAATCACTTATTTACGGGGGATACCATTTTCATTGAAGGTTGTGGATTTTGTGATCCGAATGGAGGAGATCCGAAAGACTTATATCATAGCGTTCAAAAAATAAAGCGAGAGGTTGATAGCTCCATTCAAATTTATCCTGCTCATTCATATGGTAAAGCACCTGGTTTCCCACTCAGTCACCTTATGGATGAAAATATTTATTTTCAATTTACGAGTATGAAACCGTTTATTAATTTCAGAATGCGTCCCAACCAAAAAGGTCTATTCAATTTCAAATGAGTTGGTAAAAAGGGTGAGTTCTAAAGGGGGATAGGGCATCCACCCCCCTAAAGATAGACTGGGGTGTTGCCAAAATGGCAATTGACACTGTTTGGGCAGAGGATTATAATGGAATTATACTATTCCATTTATATGATTATATGAAAAATAAAGGAACTTGTTTGCGGTTAATCGCTGGCGGGTCACGTTAACCACTGATGAGGGACATATCGTGAGAGATTGTAGCTTATCAATCAGGATAAGTGAAAGGGCGAAGCTATGCATATACTGGCAGCGGACATTATAGGAGTTGATTTTGGCAGTATGTTTTGTTAGGAGATGAGCGGAGTGAATTGGTATGTGCTTTTTGTGCGAACGGGTAGGGAAGAAAGGGTTAAACAACTTTTTAATAAGTGGTTTGATTCTGAAGTTTACAAACCATTTATACCGATCCAAGAGAGACTTTTTAAAGTAGCAGGAACAGTCAAGAAAGAATTAGCACCTTTGTTCCCCAGTTATGTATTTATTGAGTCCAACTTACCTGACTTGCAGTTCGTAACAAGTACAAATTCAATGATTTATACTTCCAGTGATATCATTCGTTTATTGAGATATTCGAAGTTAGAAGCCTCCATGCGAGATTGCGAGAGACAAGTTTTAGAGAGTTTATGCAATGATAGATATTGTATAGAATGCTCAACTGGAATTATTGAAGGAGACAATATACGTATCATAGAAGGACCACTTAAAGGAAGAAGCAGCATAGTTAAGAAGATAGACAGGCATAAAAGACAGGCGGTTATTCAGTTAGAATTTATGGGTGATATCAGACTAGTGAACGTAGCTTTAGAAATTATTAGTAAAGTTTAAATAGAACAATTGTGAGAATATTTTTCTCCATGTGGAAGCTTTCAGAGCCCTTAAGGGATTTGAAGGTTTTTTTTGGTTTGGGCTTTCCTGTTCATAGGGGGATATGCATGTGGTCTTGTATACGGAACAGCTCATATTGACGCGGGAAGATACTGTGATGAAGGCGGCTGTAAGTTTTGTACATGCAGTTTGTCATGCCGGTGCTTCTCTCGATCCAGAGATTTTTCATTCAGATGAATGTAGCTACTTTGAGAGCCTGCTATTCCAGCGCCGAAAATCCAACTTTCTGCTCGGCAGGCTAAGTGCTAAACAAGCAGCATCGTTGCTGTTGAGTGAGTCGAACTTGAGCAACATAAGCGTGGAGACAGGTGTTTTCGGCCAGCCCTTGCTTCGAACTACCGGCGCCCCTGGATACCAAGTGAGCATCGCCCACTGTGATGATATTGGGACCGCTGTTGTTTTTCCAGAAGCGCATCCTATGGGGGTTGATATTGAGAGGATAAGTCCTAACCGAAATAAGACCATGGAAAGCCAGTTGACGATGGAAGAAAGGGAAAGAATCGTAGCCGTTCGGGGAGTAGAGGAGTACTCTGTTTTATTGACGGTTTCTTGGACGGTAAAGGAGGCGATTTCGAAAATATTGCGCACCGGTTTTGCAGCATCATTGCAAGTGCTTGAAATTAACGAGATCAGATTTAAAAGTGGATGCTTTCAGAGTACATTTTCGCACTTTCCACAATATGCTGCCCAGTCGTATCGGTTGGGTAACTACATCTTTACTATTGTAGCGCCAAGGAAGACGGAATGGAGTATGAATATGTCTCGATTGTATGAGCAATTTAATTCGATTTTTCATCCAAGCTGTTTGTAGATAATCCAATTTTAGGAGGGTAAACATGCGTAAAGAAGAAGTGTTTGAACTCGTTAAAGGTTGTATTTGTGAAGTGCTCCCGGAATTAAATGATCACCAGTTCCAGTATGACGATCGCTTGGTAGATTTGGGTGCGGATTCGGTAGATCGAGCCGAAATTGTAATGAAGACTATGGAAGCATTATCTCTTAATATCCCGCGCGTTGAGTTATCTGGCGTGAAAAATATAGGAGAATTGGCAGATGCGCTCTATGCCAAATTATAAACAGCCTGAGTTAGTTATTACGGGCATTGGTGTTACTTCGGCGATTGGTCAGGGGAAGACGGCCTTTGCTTCGGCATTATTCAAAGGGCAACATGCATTTGGAGTTATGCAACGTCCCGGCAGAGAAGGAGAAGCTTCATTTATAGGTGCGGAGCTGCCATCTCTATCTTATCCGGAGTCCATATCCAAACGAATGTTACGAACCGCATCATTTTCAGGACAGGTGGCAATGGTTACCCTTCAAGAAGCCTGGGATGATGCTAAACTGGATCACGTCGACCCTAGCCGCATTGGGCTCGTGATTGGAGGATCTAATTTTCAGCAACGGGAATTATTTCAGACCTATGAGGCTTATCGGGAAAAAATGCACTTTGTACCTCCAACCTATGGGCTTTCCTTTATGGATACTGATTTATGCGGACTATGTACCGAGCAATTCAGCATTCAAGGGTTAGCGTATACTGTCGGAGGGGCTTCCGCAAGCGGACAAGTCGCCATCATTCAAGCGATTGAGGCAATTCAAGCAAATCGGGTTGATGTGTGCATTGCGATGGGGGCGTTGATGGATATTTCGTATTTGGAATGCCAGGCGTTGCGATCCTTGGGGGCCATGGGAAGCGACCGATACGCTAATGAACCGGCAAAGGCTTGTCGCCCCTTTGATCAGATGCGCGACGGGTTCATATATGGGGAATCTTGCGGAGTTATCGTCATTGAGCGGTCAGATTTTGCAATGAAGCGTCAGGGGAAATCCTATGCAAAGCTTACAGGCTGGGACATGGGGATGGATCGGAATCGAAATCCCAATCCCTCTTATGAAGGCGAGGTTCAGGTGATTAAACGGGCCTTGAAGAAAGCGAAGCTGCAGCCGGAAAAGATTGATTATATTAATCCCCACGGGACAGGCTCAGTCGTTGGGGACGAGATCGAAATAAAGGCAATACAGGATTGCAATTTATCGCACGCTTACATCAATGCAACCAAATCCATTATCGGTCATGGCCTGAGCGCGGCTGGAACGGTTGAAATTATTGCTACTCTTTTACAAATGAAGGAGTCGAAACTTCATCCTACGCGTAATTTGGAGAAGCCTATCGGAGTGGATTGCAACTGGGTGAAAAATGAGCCCATTCCAGCAGTTATTCATAATACTATGAACCTAAGCATGGGGTTTGGCGGAATCAATACTGCCATTTGTATGCAAAAGTGTGAGTCGGGTATTTAAGAAGGGGGGAGCGTTATGGTATTGGTAGGAATAGAGGCGATGAACGTTTTTGGGGGCTCAGCCTATCTGGATGTCATGCAATTAGCGCAGCACAGACAGTTGGACCCTGCGAGATTTGAAAATTTATTAATGAAAGAAAAGGCTGTTGCTCTGCCTTATGAAGATCCGGTTACCTTCGGAGTCAATGCGGCAAAACCGCTGGTGGACGCCCTCTCTGAAGCGGAAAAAAACCGCATCGAAATGCTTATAACCTGTACAGAATCAGGCATTGATTTTGGTAAATCAATCAGTACATATATTCACCACTATTTGGGACTGAATCGGAATTGCAGGCTATTTGAACTCAAGCAAGCCTGTTATTCGGGGACTGCCGGATTCCAAATGGCGGTGAATTTTATTTTATCCCAGGTCTCGCCAGGGGCCAAAGCGCTTGTCATTGCCAGTGATATCTCACGATTTATTGCCGCTGAAGGCGGGGATGTTTTGAGTGAGGATTGGTCTTACGCTGAACCAAGCGGAGGGGCAGGAGCTGTGGCTATGCTCATTAGTGAAAATCCTCATATATTCCAAGTTGATGCGGGTGCTAATGGATATTATGGCTATGAGGTGATGGATACTTGCCGGCCGATACCAGATAGCGAGGCCGGAGATGCGGACTTGTCTTTAATGTCCTATCTGGACTGTTGCGAGCAAGCATTTCTGGAATACCAGAAACGGGTAAAAGGGGTGGATTATAAAGATACCTTCCAGTATCTTTCCTTCCATACCCCATTCGGTGGAATGGTAAAAGGAGCGCATCGAACAATGATGCGAAGGATGACTCAGGCCAAACCGAATGAGATTGAGGCGGATTATTTACAACGTGTCAAGCCAGGATTGGAGTATTGCCAACGAGTCGGCAATATTATGGGTGCGACCTTGTACCTGTCCTTGGCAGGCACGATTGATAAGGGCACATTTGATTCTCCGAAGCGGATTGGTTGTTTTTCCTATGGATCAGGCTGCTGCTCAGAATTTTATAGCGGTGTGGTCATGCCGCAAGGCCAAGAGTATCTGCGTCGTTTTGAGATCGAGCGTAATTTGGATGATCGCTATCAATTATCCATGGATGAATATGAATCCTTGCTGAAAGGCAGCGATGCTGTACGCTTTGGAACCCGCAACACCAAACTGGATTTTCAATTGGTTTCGGGAGTGATTGATTCCGGGAAAGGGAGACAGCGGTTATATCTGGAAGAAATTTATGAATTCCACCGCAAATATCGGTGGGAATCATGAATTATCAAACGATTCAGGTTCGGTTCCAAGATTCGATTTGTTATTTACGGTTTTACCGACCGGAGGCAAATAACACGATTAATAACATCCTCATTGAGGAATGCATGCACGTGCTTGCACTGTGTGAGGAATCGGTTACGATCGTCGTTTTGGAAGGTCTGCCGGAGGTGTTCTGTCTTGGAGCGGATTTTCAAGGAATGTACGAAAACATGGCAAATAAACATGAGCATGCCCAGAATCCCGAACCTCTGTATGATCTGTGGTTAAAACTGGCGACGGGGCCCTATATCACGATTTCTCATGTGCGAGGAAAGGCAAACGCTGGCGGTATCGGATTTATTGCTGCCAGCGACATTGTGATAGCAGATCAGACAGCACAGTTTAGTCTGTCGGAATTGTTATTTGGGCTTTTCCCTGCTTGTGTTCTGCCCTTTTTAGTACGCAGAATTGGATTCCAAAAAGCGAATTATTTGACATTAATGACACAGCCAGTTATGGTTCAACAGGCCCTTTCATGGGGATTGGTTGATGTGTATGATGCACAGAGCGATACGGTGCTGCGCAAGCATTTATTACGTCTTAGACGATTGTCCAAAACGGGTATTTTACGCTACAAGCGCTTTATGGACGAACTCAGCGATTTACGTCAGTGCAAACCACTGGCGTTGGCTTCCAATCAAGAGGTGTTTTCAGACGCTCAAAATCTTAAGGGCATTTTCCGGTATGTCGAAACAGGTCAATTTCCGTGGATGGACTGATGGGCGTTTGCCACAAGACGGGATGCTTAGGGGGAAGTAGATCATCATGTCACAATCTGTGGTTGAGTTACTTGAGATCGAGCGAGGGATTATTCAAGTAACAATGCAAGATAGAGTTCATAAAAATACATTTACACTTGAAATGACTCATGGACTTAGAGAAGCGTTCCATACGATCCAGGATGACTCGACCTGCAAAGTCGTAATTCTAACAGGGTATGACAACTACTTTGCCACTGGTGGGACGCAAGAAGGACTATTGGCTATACATGAAGGAACATCGAAGTTTACTGATGAAAATATTTACTCTCTGGCATTGAACTGCAAAGTTCCAGTGATAGCTGCCATGCAGGGACATGCGGTTGGTGGGGGCTTTGTCATGGGGCTATTTTCTGATTTCGTAATCCTGAGCAAGGAAAGTATGTACACGACTAATTTTATGAGATATGGATTCACACCGGGAATGGGTGCGACGTTCATTATTCCCCAAAAACTGGGGTTCAGCCTGGGAGAAGAATTACTGTTAAATGGGGGGAATTACCGAGGTGCAGAACTGGAGAAGCGGGGAGTGCCGTTTCCAGTTCTGCCTCGCAAAGAAGTGATGAGCTATGGGTTGGACCTTGCTAGACAGCTTGCCGAGAAACCCAGATTTTCATTAATCACGTTAAAGGATCATCTGGTTGCTCCACTCCGAGCTCAGCTTCCCAAAATCGTAGAACAAGAGCTGATTATGCATGAGAAGACCTTTCATCAAGCCGAGGTTAAAGAACGAATTATCAACCTGTTTGGAAAATAACAATTTTTTATAGATTAATTTATCGAGATTTGTTGAACGCCTTTTACGGTTGTTCATGGGAATCTGGAAACGAGTGTGAAAGGGGCACATAGCCTTTCTCATCACTCGTTTTTTCTTTGCTACTTTCGATTAGGCAACGCTTCAAACGTGAAACAGTAGTTCAAAATAGACATCGTGAAGCATTTAGCTCATGTTGTATTTAAATTTTGTGTTTTGAGGAGTTGGTGGATGAATGACACGTAAACATGATCAAAGATCAGACCTTAATATCCCGATCGTTTCTTTTATGGAAACTTGCCGGCAATTTCCTGAAACAGAGTTGTTTACTTTTGAAAATGAAGGAGAGCATACTCAAGTTCTTACGGGAACCACGCTTTTGCTGCAAGTGCAAACTTTGGGCAACATTCTAATGAAAGAACTGGCCGCGCAGGAAAGAGCGCTTCTTGTATTTCCACAGGGTCTGGGATATATCAGCAGCATGCTGGCATGTTTTTATGCAAACATCGTAGCCATCCCTACACCCATTACAGCAGCAGAGCCAGATGAAAAAATGCTTGAGAAAATAAAGCCTATTCAAACAGATTCCGAGGCTGTATGTATCATAACAAATACTGCATTCAAAGCCTTTCTGCAAACACAACCAGAGTATAGAACGTTTCGTATCCTAAATATTGATGAGATTCTTCAGAAGAGCGCCGCCCACGTAGATATGAAGATGAGAATGCCAGCACCTGAAGATATGGCCCTTTTGCTGTACACATCAGGCTCTACATCCCTGCCTAAAGGCGTAATTCTCAGCCATAGATGTTTGATGAATCAGGTTAAGGCTAAGCAATGGAGAATTGACCAAAATAGCCGTATCGTGTCCTGGATGCCGCAATTCCATGCTTTTGGACTGCAAAACAATATTTTGGTACCGCTATTCAATGGTGCCTCAAGCATTCTTCTCCCACCAGAAAGCTTTGCTAAAAATCCAGAGCACTGGATTCAGATGATTGACAAGTATCAGGCTACCCATACGGCTGCGCCAAACTTTGCATTCGATTACTGCTGCTCCACCTTGGACATAGATTCACTACAGGAATATTCTCTACACCATCTCCAAGCTATTATATGTGCAGGTGAGCCCATTCGGAAGGAGAGTTACGAAAACTTCATTCATAATTTCCGGGCATTAGGGCTTAAAGAAGATATATTTTGTCCTCTTCTCGGCTTATCCGAGTTGTGTCCTGTTACCAGTGTAAAACCGGGCCAGTCGATGAGATTTCTTAATTTGGATATTCCTAGCTTGGAGCAAAGAAGAGTCCAATACACAGATGAGAAGAATCCATCAAAGACCGTTGTCAGCTGCGGGGAAATCGAAGCTCCAACAGAAATACGGATTGTTCATCCTGAAAGTCATATGCAATGCCTACCAGGGGAAATCGGCGAGATTTGGATTAAATCCGATCGGACGGCAGAGGGCTATCTAAACAGGAAGGAAGAAACGGACAGCACTTTTGAGGCGGTACTTTCCAATACACAAGAAGACGGTTTTTTCCGTACAGGAGACCTTGGTTTTATTGCAGACAATCATATCTATGTCATCGGCAGAGAGAAGGAAGTCATCATCATTCATGGTAAAAATCATCATGCTATCGATATTGAATGGACCATCCAAAAGAATATGCCGGAGTTGACCTTGCCTATCGCTGTATTTTCCACCGAAATCAATGGTCAGGAAAAGGTAATCGTCGTACAGGAGATTGAAGCACCTCTTCATGAGCAGGAATATAAACGACTGGTTGAAAACATGCTGAACGCTGTATCTGGGACACATCAACTTGAGATATATGATATATATTTGCTGCCAAAGGGTAGTATTCCCAAAACGGGGAGCGGGAAAATTCAAAGAAAGGTCTGCCGTAATGCCTATATCAAACAAGAGCTTAGGGCGCTTTATCAATATCGGAGTACCCTCTCAACAGCGCATTCAGATATAGGAGAAACGGATGTTACTATAAACGCTGTTTCGTTGATACAGCTGAAGATTCAGGAATATATGGTGCATTTTTTGCATGGGGAACTGAATCTGGAGTCCGAGACAATAGATTTGAATAAAAATATTCACGGCTACGGCATCGATTCCATTCTTGTCATGAAGCTCATACGCGGTATCGAAAAATCTTATCCGATCAAGGTTAATGCAAGAGAAATTCTAGAATACCCGACGATTCAACTGCTATCGGCTTATTTAGCCAAAAAGATTGAAAAAGATAAACCGGTTGTAGAGGCCAAGACCGAGACAATCCTGCACGGTTTGCAAAGGAATCCACTTTCTGAAGTTCAAAAAGGACTGTGGTTATTACATAAAATGTCTCCTGAAATCAATGCTTACAATGTACCAATATGTCTCCGATTTAATACGAAAGTCGAGATAGAGAACGTTAAACAGGCTTTCCACACCGTTTTAGAACAATATCCTATTTTAAATAGTGTGATTGAAGAAGAAAACGGGACACCTTATCAAAAGCTGGAGCCTGCTCAGCCGTTCAATATGCAGGTAGAGGATATTTCAAGCTTGAAAGCGGATGAAATCATTCCCTTTATTCGGAGCAAGGCAAAGCAGCCATTCGCGCTGGAACAGGACTCTATGATGCGTGTTTATCTGATGTCCAGGTCCGAGCAAGAACATTTCATACTAGTGGTCATCCATCATATTATTTTTGATGGTAGTTCTTTCGTCCTTTTTATTCAAAGTTTTTTAGATGCATATAAAGACTTGGTACGAGGAAATAGACCGATCGTTTTACCACCTGCCGCGAGCTATAACGATTTTGTGGAATGGGAACAAACAATGCTGGCCAGTGCAGAAGGGGAGAAGCATCTTTCCTATTGGAAGCAACAGTTATCGGATACTTTACCGACTCTAGAGCTTCCATATAACCGCTCAGGTTTTCTGACTCCGAGCACGGAAGGACAAACATACACCAAGCGGCTTCCAGTTGATTGGGTCAATCGGGTAAAATCTTTTGCTCGTACGCAATATATGAGCTTGTCTACCGTCTTGCTAGGTATGTATGTGATATTGCTCAACCAGTATTCGAGACAGGAAGATATCATCGTTGGTATACCAGTTATGGTACGACCAGAGGAGCGTTTTGACCAACTAATTGGATATTTTGTTAATATGCTTCCCATACGCAGCCAAGTGTCGGAGACAGAGACATTCTTGGATTTCATGAAAAAATTGCAAATGACCGTAGTCAATGGAATGGATCATGCTCCTTATCCTTTTCCGGCTCTGGTTCGAGCATTAAATGTGCCGCGTCTGCTGGCGAGCTCGCCTGTGTTTCAAACCGTTTTTTCTTACCAAAATTACCTGCAAACTTCAAGCTTGCAGCAGCTTTGTGCGCCGTATAGCGATAGCTTTACCGTTGAGTTGGTAGAAGAAATTCACCAGGAAGGTGAATATGAGCTGGTATTGGAGCTGCTGGAGCAGGAAGAAGAGATGACATTAAATATCAAATACCGTTCCGGTTTGTTCGATGAATCAACTATTGTACAGATGGCTGAGCGTTATATCGGATTAGCGGAAGCACTAATGAGCAATCCTACAGGGGCCCTGCAGGACTATTCAGTACTATTGCAAGAGGAAAAGAACAGCATCCTTTATGACTGGAATGCAACCGAAGTGAGTTATCCGGATAAATGCTTTCCCGAATTATTCATAAAACAGGCAAGAAAAACGCCTGATGCTATTGCAGTCGTGTATGAAGAACAATCGCTTACCTATCGGGAATTAAAAGAAAAGAGCACTTTGCTCGCCATATATTTGCAAAATCAGGGCGTGACTCCTGATACGCTGGTAGGAATTTGCATGGAACGGTCTTTAGAAATGGTCATTGGGCTGTTGGGAATCCTTCTGGCAGGAGGAGCCTATGTACCACTTGATCCGGACTATCCGGAGGATCGATTGGAGTATATGCTTCAGGATTCCAATGCAGCCCTTGTCATTACGCAATCGGGATTGTTGGAAAAAGTGTCTCGGCTGGCAGGGAGCAATGTGAACTGCATTGTTCTTGATAACGATTGGGATCTTCTGACAAGTAGTGTAAAGGGGAGAAAGACACTCAAACGGGAAGTGCAGTCTAGCCATTTGGCATATGTGATATATACCTCTGGAAGTACAGGGAAACCCAAAGGGGTCATGATCCCGCATAAAGCGTTGACCAACTTTCTTCTTTCCATGGCAGAAAAGCCAGGCATAACAGAGCAGGACAAACTGCTTGCAGTGACAACGTATTGCTTTGACATCGCAGGACTGGAATTATACCTGCCTTTGATTAAAGGCGCTCAATGCTATGTTTGCAGTTCTGAAAAAGCCAAGGATGCCGAAAGACTCAAGCAGGAGATACAAAAAATAAAACCGACAATAATGCAGGCTACCCCTGTGACTTGGACCATGCTCTTTCAAGCTGGCTGGAAGAACGAAGAGAACATGAAAATGCTCTGTGGCGGAGAAGCACTTTCAGAAACATTGAAATCTTATTTTGTTCATAACAACGGTGACGCATGGAATATGTTTGGTCCGACTGAGACGACAATTTGGTCTACAATTCAAACGATTACCGCCGACAAGCCGCTTTCGATCGGTAAGCCTATTGCCAACACTCAGATTTATATTTTGGATCAGTACCTTAGACCTGTGCCTATTGGACTTCCGGGTGAGCTTTTCATTTCGGGCAGTGGCTTGGCCAGAGGTTATTTGAATCAGCCGGTGCTTACGGATGAAAAGTTTATTGACAACCCATTCAAGCCCGGAACTAAGCTGTATAGAACTGGAGATTTATGTAAGTGGCTTTCTGACGGCTCTATTGAGTATTTGGGTCGGATGGATTATCAAGTGAAAATTCGCGGTTTTCGGATTGAGCTTAGTGAAGTTGAAGGTCAGGTCAGAACATATCCAGGAATTGATGAATGCGTCGTGGTTGCCAAGGAACAAGGAGAGGATAAGCAACTTGTTGCCTACTATTTGCGGAACGACTCCGAGTTCGGGAAGTCCTCACTTGACCCGAAAGAAGTGCGAAATTATTTAAAAGCATTCTTGCCTTATTATATGATTCCAGCATTCTTTATCGAACTAGACAAGCTGCCATTGACCCCGAATGGAAAAATAGACCGGAAGGAATTAATGAGTCGCAAGGTCGAGCTGGCGACAGCAACAAGAAAAATCCATTTGCCACAATCAGATGTTGAACATCAAGTTTTAACAATATGGAAAAAGCTTCTGGATGTCGATCATCTAAGTACGGATGATGCCTTTTTCGACGTGGGTGGAAATTCTTTTACAGCCGCAGAGATGGTTAGAAAGATCAAGGACAAGCTGGAATGCGATATTTGGGTGACAGCACTGTTCAAGTATCCAACGATTAGGGAACTTAGTGCTTATATTATGAAAGTAAAAGGCGAGGCCCCAGCTTCTGCAACAGAACAAACAGATACCACTGAAAATACCATTTCACAGGGAATAGACTCGAAGGAAGATGAACATAAACCATCCTACCCTGATTATTATGAGGATAGCATCGCAATCATAGGAATCTCGTCCCTTTTTCCGGGTGCGAAAAACCACGTTGAGTTTTGGAGTAATTTGAGGGCAGGGGTAGAGAGTGTCCGGTACTTTTCCGAAGATGAACTAGCTCAATTAGGGCTGGAGAGAGAGATTGTCGAGCATCCAAACTATGTGCCCGGACAATGCACAATTGAGGGGAAAGAGTATTTTGACCCTGAGTTTTTTAATTTGTCCCAGAAAAATGCTGAATTTATGGACCCCCAGATGAAATTGCTGTTACAGCATGCATGGAAGGCTGTTGAAGATGCTGGTTATGTTTCTAAAGAAATTCCTGAAACCAGTGTGTATATGTCGGCGAGCAGCAGCTTTTATCAATCATTTATTCCTAATTTGGCATCACAGTCGCCTAATATCCTGAGGAATGCGGATGAATATGTAACTTGGATTTTGGCACAGGGCGGGACCATTCCTACTATGATCTCTCATAAATTGGGATTTAAAGGTCCCAGCCTATTTGTGCATTCCAACTGTTCTTCCTCGTTAGTCGGACTGCGTTTAGCTTCGCAAAGCCTATTGTCCGGTGAAGCAAAATACGCGTTGGTTGGTGCGTCAACAATCTTTCCTTTCAACAGTTTAGGCTATGTATATCAGCCTGGCTTGAACTTTTCTAGCGATGGTCATATTAGAGCTTTTGATGATTCTGCAGACGGAATGATTGGCGGAGAAGGGGTTGGAGTTGTTCTACTGAAAAAAACGCTGGATGCCGTTAGAGACGGTGACCATATTTATACGATTTTACGAGGGGTCGGCGTGAACAACGATGGGACTGACAAACTAGGGTTTTATGCCCCAAGTGTTAAGGGTCAGTCTGAAGTTATTCAGAAGACGATCGAATCAACCGGAATTCATCCCGAAACGATCAGTTATATTGAGACACATGGAACCGGAACCAAATTGGGCGATCCGGTTGAATTTGCTGCCCTAAATGATACATTCAGGCAGTATACAGCCAAAAAACAATTTTGTGGTATTGGATCGGTCAAAACCAATATCGGACATCTGGATACTGCAGCAGGTTTGGCGGGGTGTATTAAAGTCGCTTTAAGCTTATATCATAATGAGATTCCTCCAACGCTTAATTACGATACACCCAATACCGATATCCATTTGTCTGATTCGCCTTTTTATGTTGTTGATAAACTGCGGAAATGGGAACATGCGTCAGTTCCCCATCGGGCGGCACTAAGCTCCTTTGGCATAGGGGGAACGAATGCTCATGCCATTTTCGAACAATTTATAGCCAATGATGAACCCGAACGCTCTAAATCCAGTTTGATGAACGATGCTGCTGACTATCTTATTCCTTTGTCTGCCAAAAATCATCAGCGCCTCAAGGCATATGCTGGGGATCTCTCGGCTTTCTTGACAGCTTCTCAAGAAATCAATTTGTCGAATGTATCTTTTACGCTTCAAACAGGACGAACGGCAATGAAAAGTCGGGTAGCGTTTATTGTCAAGAATACGAGCGAGCTGGTGCAAAAACTGGAATCGTTCGCGAATGGACAAGAACATATCGAGAATTGCTGGAGGGGAGAACATAATCAGCAAGATTCAGTTCAATGGTTTGAACAGGAAGAAGTGTTCAAGGAATTAGTGAGCAAATGGATCTCAAATCGTGAAATGAACAAGCTGGCAGAGCTATGGGCCAAAGGCTTCTATATCGATTGGAAATTGCTGTATTACGATCTCCGGCCGAAAAGAATCAGTCTGCCTACGTATCCTTTTGCTCAGCGACGCTGCTGGGCTCCTGAGGTTGAGGTTGGGGCAGCAAGGGCCAGAGCAGCGGTGGAAGCACCTGTGACTGTAGCCAGCCATACCCTGATGTTTGAGCCAGTCTGGAAGGAGCAGAACGTACCGCCGGAGGTCGAAGCTCCTGCCTATGACCGTCGTATCATCTTGCTGTGCGAGCCGGACGAGGCTTTGCCTGAACGGCTTGAAGCGAGAGTGAACGGAGCGGCGCAGGTTTTGGCTTTCTCATCCGGGAAGAGCCGGGTGGATGAGCGGTTTCAGGCCTATGCAGTTCAGGCCTTTGAGAGCATCCAAAGCATTCTCAAAGACAAGCCTTCGGGAAGGGTGCTGGTTCAGCTTGTCGTGACGGCTGCTGGAGAAGGGCAGCTCTTTTCGGGACTTTCGGGTCTGCTGAAGACCGCCCGACTGGAAAATCCGAAACTCATCGGGCAATTAATCGAAGTGGAACAGGGAGAATCTGCAGAAAGCCTGCTGGCGAAGCTGGAGGAAAATAGCTGTAGTCCAGTAGATGGATGGATTCGCTATGAGGGCGGTCAACGGAAAACCGCTTGCTGGAACAAGTTCGAACCGTCCCGGGAAGAAGAGAAGCTGCCATGGAAAGACGGTGGCGTATATCTTATCACCGGCGGCTCTGGCGGTCTGGGACTGCTTGTTGCAGAAGAACTAGTTCGGCACACCCGAGCAGCGACCTTGATTCTGACAGGCCGGTCGCCACTGGACGAAAACAGGCAAATCCGGCTGAAGGAGCTGGAGTCCTTAGGGGCCAGAGTGGTGTATAAGCAGGGGAATATCACCGACAGGAACACGGTGTTCAGCTTGCTGGAAAGCATTCAGGAGGAATTTGGGTGTGTTCACGGGATTATCCACTGTGCAGGGGTCATTCACGATAACTTCATTCTCAAGAAAAGCAGGGAAGAATTTATCGAGGTGCTGGGACCGAAGGTCCAAGGGCTGGTCCATCTGGATGAGGCAAGTAGCGGTCAGGATCTGAACTTCTTCGTGCTCTTTTCCTCCATCTCGGGTAGCCTGGGCAATCCGGGGCAGGCCGATTATGCCACCGCCAACGCTTTTATGGATGCGTACGTAGCATACCGGAATACCCTTGTGGAGACCCAGCAACGGCAGGGACGGACGCTATCCATCCGCTGGCCGCTATGGAAAGAGGGCGGGATGCGGATCGATGCGGACACGGAAAAGCTCATGAGACAAAATATGGGCATTACGGCTCTACAGACCGAGTCGGGCATTCAGGCGTTGTACCAATGCCTGTCCTCAAGCAAAGAGCAGGTGATGGTCCTAGAAGGAGAGCCTGAAAAAATTGAGGCCTATCTGGCGAAAGCAGCGTCGCAGGTAGATGTCCGTACGATCGAGGCATCAGCACCGAAGCTGGATACGGCCTTACTTTACGATAAAACTTTGTTTCATCTCAAGGCGCTGTTGGGAGAGGTGACCCGGCTGAGCGTCAGCAGCATTGAAGCTCATGAGCCGTTAGAGCGCTATGGCATCGATTCCATCATGATTACCCAGCTCAACGCCAAGCTGGCAGAGTCTTTTGGCGAGCTGTCCAAGACGCTGTTTTATGAGTACCAGACCTTGCGTGCCCTGGCGGAATATTTGGTGGCGGAATACGTGTCGGAGTGCATACAGTGGGTCGGAATGAGTCCAGACAAGGAACGGGTGGAAGAAACGGCTGCGGCAACCCAGTGCACTGAAGAAGAAAGCACGCCAGTTGCGGGGCAGACGATTGCGGAGACGGTGACAACGAAGTCCAGCCGTAGCGATGTGAAGCCTGTTCGAAGCTACGCGGAGTCTGGCGCAGAGGAAACACGAGAACCGATCGCCATCATTGGTATGGCGGGCAAGTATCCAGGTTCGAAGGATATGAACGAATATTGGGAAAATCTCAAGGCAGGGAAGGATTGTGTCAGCGAAATCCCGCAGGAACGCTGGACCCTGGAAGGATTCTTCCAGTCTAACAAACAGGAAGCGGTGGCTGATGGCAAAAGTTACAGCAAGTGGGGCGGTTTTATCGAAGGCTTTGCGGAATTCGATCCACTGTTTTTTAATATTGCACCGCGGGAAGCACTCAGTATGGACCCTCAGGAAAGGCTGTTCATTGAAGCCTGCTGGGAAGCGATGGAGGACGCGGGCTACACCAGAGAACAGCTTGCGGTACAGCATAATAGCCGGGTAGGTGTGTTTGCGGGAATTACCAAAACGGGCTACGAGCTTTATGGGCCGGAATTATGGAAGATGGGGGCCAAAATATTTCCCCAAATATCCTTTAGTTCGGTAGCCAACCGGATTTCGTACCTGTTCAATTTGCAGGGACCGAGCATGCCAGTGGATACGATGTGTTCGTCCTCGTTGACCGCGATTCATGAAGCGTGTGAGCATCTATACCGCGGAGAATGCGAGCTGGCCATGGCAGGAGGAGTGAACCTGTATTTGCATCCGCTGAGCTATGTCGGACTTTGCGCGAACCAGATGCTGTCCATAGACGGACAGTGCAAGAGCTTCGGAAAGGGAGGCAACGGCTTTGTCCCAGGAGAAGGCGTGGGGGTCGTGCTATTGAAGCAGCTGTCCAAGGCGATAGCAGATGGAGACCCGATCCATGCGCTCATCCGAGGAACGAGCATCAACCATGGGGGCAAGACCAACGGGTATACAGTGCCCAACCCGACTGCTCAAGGGGAGTTGATCCGATCAGCACTAGAGCGAGCCGGGGTACATGCCCGGACCATCAGCTATATTGAAGCTCACGGAACAGGCACAGAACTGGGAGACCCCATTGAAATAACTGGTCTGACCCAGGCCTTCAGGAAGGATACGGCAGACAAAGGATTTTGCGCCATGGGCTCTGTGAAGTCCAACATCGGACATTTGGAGGCGGCAGCGGGCATCGCAGGGATTGGCAAAATTGTCCTGCAGATGAAAAACCGGACGCTGGTTCCCAGCCTGCACGCCCAGGAACTGAATCCGAACATTCCTTTTGAGCAGACGCCGTTTGTTGTCCAGCAGGAGCTAGAGGAATGGAAGCGGCCTGTGGTTGAACTCGATGGAGAGACCCAGGAATACCCGAGGATGGCTGGGATTTCATCGTTTGGAGCAGGAGGCGCCAATGCCCATGTCATCATTGAAGAGTACGTTTCAGAAGAGAAGGTGCCCATCCGTGTGACAGCTCACCATCCCGTGATCATCGTATTGTCGGCCAAAAATGAGGAACGGCTGAAACAGCAGGTCGAGAGATTGCTGTCCGTGATCGGGAAAGGAGAGGTCACAGAAAGCAATCTGGCTGATGCAGCCTACACGCTCCAGGTAGGACGTGAAGCGATGGAAGAACGCCTGGCGGTAATTGCCGAGTCGATGCCAGCACTGATGGAGAAGCTGGAAGGATTTCTAGAAGGCCACGAGGGGATATCCGAGCTGTACCGAGGACAGGTCAAGCGAAATAAAGAGGCACTGTCCGCACTGCTAGAAGATGAAGATATGGAAAAAATGATCGCTGCTTGGATCGGAAAACGGAAATACGCGAAGATAGTAGATCTTTGGGTAAAGGGACTGGCGATGGATTGGAGCATGCTTTATGGAGATGTCAAGCCGCAGAGAATAAGCCTGCCTGCCTATCCTTTTGCAAAGGAGCGGTACTGGATCACGGATATTAAAACCAATCAGGCTTCCATTGAATCTACCAAATCTGTACAGCCAACGGATATATTTGTTGATCAAAAAGCATCTACGGTAGCGGCAAATATTTCGCAAATGAATGGAAAAGAAAGCGACGATCCAAATTCCGAAGCTATTCCTTCGTATATCCAGAATATTCAGAGCCATATTTCCACCAGTGTCAAAATGAAGAAGATGCCAGATATTTCTTATCTAGCGGCTGAATACGAAAGAATTCCTTCGACTATGGTCGACAACCAAGCTTACTCGGAACAGGATGGGGCGACGCGAGGGACTAATCGGATGAGGAGGCTTACAGATGAAGGAAATGAATGATGTCTTATGCAAATTGCTATGGGGGTATTTGCAGTTGATGGGATTAGGCCCCTATGCACATATGGACAAGAAAGCTATGATTAATGATTTTAAAACCAAAACAGCAATGCTGGATTTATACGATCGCTGGCTTGAAGAAAGCATAGAGGTATTGGCACGGAATCATTATTTTTACCGTAAAGGAGACTGTTATAGCGTAACGGATAACACTTCGGTTGATCTGCAGGCTGTATGGAAGAAGTGGGAATTGAAGAAAGGGGAATGGCTGAAAAACCCGGATCTCTCGGCCTGGGTTGTACTCGTAGAATCAACATTGCGCAAGTTGCCGGAAATTTTGACCGGAAACATACCTGCCACCGACATTGTTTTTCCTCAGTCCTCCATGAAGCTGGTGGAAGGCATATATAAAAATAGTCCTGCAGCAGATTACTTTAATGAAGTGCTGGGGGATATTGTGGTTTCCTACTTGAATGAACGGCTTAAGCATGACCCGACAGGGTCGATTCGAATCATTGAAATTGGTGCAGGCACCGGAGGAACCAGTGCTATGCTCTTCCATAAGCTTCGACCTTATCAGGAACATATTCATGAATACTGCTATACCGATAAATCCAGAGCATTTTTATTGCATGCACAAAAAGAGTATGGCCCGCGAAATCCTTACCTGACTTATAAAATTTTTAATGTGGAAGAGTCGGCTGTGGGACAAGATATCGACACGGGCGGATATGATATTGCGATTGCCACCAATGTCCTGCACGCCACGAGGAACATTCGGCATACGTTAGGCAATGTCAAAGCAGCGCTGCGAAAAAACGGCCTGATTCTTATCAATGAAATCAGTGGAAACTCGCTGTTAAACCACTTAACCTTTGGCTTGTTGGAGGGATGGTGGCTTTATAATGACCCTGAACTGCGTATTCCGGGCTCCCCCGGTTTATACCCTGAAAGTTGGCAGGAGGTATTGGAAAACGAGGGATTCCGGTCCGTCTTTTTCCCTGCTCAGGAAGCGCATGAAGTAGGCCAACAAATTATTGTGGCTGAAAGTGATGGTATGCTTCGGCATCAACAGGAGCTTGAACATGACAAGCTTCCATTGAAACAGCGTGACACAGGGATTCAACCAGCTACTGATGTAACCGATGAAATGGCTGAAGAGCATGTCAGGGAGCTTATTGTAGAGAAGTTGGCAGAGGCCTTGAATGTGGACTTTTCAATGATTGATGTCCATGAGTCATTCGCAGATTATGGCTTGGACTCTATTCTTGGCGTCAACTTTGTACAGGATGTCAATCAGGGGCTGGGCATTCATTTGCAGACTACAGACATCTTTGATTACAGTTCGGTAAAACAACTGACGGTATACATTTTAAGCCAATTTGGCGATACCGTTTTACAGGCCTTGGGACACAATGCTGATTCAATAGAGGATAGAAAAGATGCAAGCCGTGAAATCCAAGCGACTGAGGATAAGGATAAAGATTATATGTTTAATCCGGTTCAAACGGCACGTGCATCCATTGAGCCAGAGAGACCTAAACAGGAGAATAAAGGGAAGGATTTAGCGCAAAGAGAGCCGATTGCAATTATTGGAATGAGCGGGCGATTTGCCGGGTCTGACAATGTAGATGAGCTTTGGAATCACCTTAAGAATGGCGACGATTTAGTAAAAGAGGTAACTCGGTGGGATCTTTCAAAATATCAGGAAAAAAATGCGAGCTACTGCAATTATGGAAGCTTTTTGGAGGATATTGATAAGTTCGATCCGCTTTTTTTCAATATTTCGGGGCTGGAAGCGACTTACATGGACCCACAACAGCGGTTGTTTCTCGAGGAAGCATGGCATGCTCTAGAGGATGCGGGCTATGCGGGTACAGGGATGGATGGACGTCGGTGCGGAGTTTATGTAGGCTGTGCCGAAGGAGACTACCAGCGATTGCTGGGTGAAGACCTGCCTCCGCAAGCACTGTGGGGCCATATGGGTTCCGTGATTCCCTCCAGAATCTCCTACTACTTGAATCTTCACGGACCAGCTATAGCTGTAGATACAGCTTGTTCCAGTTCGTTAGTTGCTGCCCATCTTGCTTGCCAAAGCTTATGGTCTGGGGAAACGGATATGGCTTTAGCTGGCGGGGTGTATATTCATACTACCCCTCGCTGTTATTTATATGGTGACAGGGCAGGCATGTTATCTCACACAGGGCACTGTTATACCTTTGATGACAGGGCAGACGGAATGGTTCCGGGTGAAGCTGTTGGCGCGGTTGTGCTCAAACGGCTTGACGAAGCAGTTGCCGATGGTGACCACATCTATGGGGTGATTTTAGGTTCAGCGATCAATCAGGACGGCACCACGAATGGACTTACTGCACCAAGCCAGAAGTCTCAGGAGCGACTGGAGCAATATGTGTACGATACTTTTCATATTCATCCAGAGCAAATCCAATTGGTGGAAGCGCATGGGACAGGTACCAAATTGGGAGATCCGATTGAATATCAGGCATTGACGCGAACATTTAGAAAGTATACGGACAAGAAGGAATATTGCGCGATCGGGTCCATTAAAACGAATATCGGTCATACGCAAATTGCAGCAGGAATTACAGGAGTAATTAAGCTGTTATTGTCATTAAAACATGAGCAGATTCCGCCTTCACTTCATTTCCAATCAGGCAATTCCAATATTCAGTTTGCGGATAGCCCTTTTTATGTCAATACGCAACTGCAGAATTGGTTGATTGAGCCTGAAGCCAGACGTTGTGCTGCGGTTAGCTCCTTTGGTGCCAGTGGAACTAATGCCCACATGGTCATCGAAGAGGCTCCACATACAAAACGAAGACATTCCGAAAAGCCGGCTTATTTCATTCCGCTGTCCGCCCGGACTTCACAACAATTACGCCGCCAGGTGGAGCAACTGATTGCATATTGCGAACAGGAGCCTGAGGCAGACTGCGGTAACATGAGCTATACATTATTGCTTGGGAGAAAGCACTGCAATCATCGGCTTGCATGTGTTGCCCGCAATCAAGGTGAGCTTGTCATGTCCCTTAAAAGGTGGCTGGAAAAAGGCAGTTCTTCTCAAGTTTATTATTCTGAACTACACGAAAAAGACCAACGCATTCAATCGTCCTTGAAAAGATATGGAAATGAATGTATCCAAAACTGTCAAAATGCAGGTGATGCCCGCGAGTATTTGGAGTTTTTAACTACGATTGCGGATTTATATGTTCAGGGATATCCGTTAGACTTTGAGCGTTTGTTTTCAAATGAACAGTACTCCAGAATTCCGCTACCGACTTATCCTTTTGCAAAAGAGCGGTATTGGGCGCCTGGGAATGAAGCTCAAATGGCTAAGAGCATAGGTATAGAAAGTGAAATCGAATTAACGATTTCTAGACCAGAGGCAAAACCAGTGGCTACAGCTAGCCATACCCTGCTGCTGGAGCCAGTTTGGAAGGAGCAGAACGTACCGCCGGAGGTCGAAGCCCCTGCTTATGACCGTCGTATCATCTTGCTGTGTGAGCCGGACGAGGCTTTGCCTGAACGGCTTGAAGCGCGAGTGAACGGAGCGGCGCAGGTCTTGGCCTTCTCATCCGGGAAAAGCCGGGTGGATGAGCGGTTTCAGGCCTATGCAGTTCAGACCTTTGAGAGCATCCAAAGCATTCTTAAAGACAAGCCTGCTGGAAGGGTGCTGGTTCAGCTTGTCGTGGCGGCGGCTGGAGAAGGGCAGCTCTTTTCGGGACTTTCAGGTTTGCTGAAGACCGCCCGGCTGGAAAATCCGAAACTCATCGGCCAATTGATCGAAGTGGAACAGGGAGAATCTGAGGAAAGCCTGCGGGCGAAGCTGGAGGAAAACAGCCGCAGTCCGGTGGATGGATGGATTCGCTATGAAGGCGGTCAACGGAAAACCGCTTGCTGGAGCAGGTTCGAGCCATCTCGGCCGGATGAGAAGTTGCCATGGAAAGACGGTGGCGTTTATCTTATTACCGGCGGCTTTGGCGGTCTGGGGCTGCTTGTTGCAGAAGAGCTGGTTCGGCATACCCGAGCAGCGACTGTGATCCTGACAGGCCGGTCGTCGCTGGATGGAAACAAGCAGACGAGGCTAAAGGAGCTGGAGTCCTTAGGGGCCAGAGTGGTGTATAAGCAGGGGGATATCACCGATAGGAACACGGTGACTGGCTTGCTGGAAAGCATCCAGGAGGATTTTGGGCGTGTCCACGGTATTATTCACTGTGCAGGGGTGATTCACGATAACTTCATTCTCAAGAAAAGCAGGGAAGAATTTATCGAGGTGCTGGGACCGAAGGTCCAAGGGCTAATCCATCTGGATGAGGCAAGTAGCGGTCAGGATCTGGACTTCTTCGTGCTCTTTTCCTCCATCTCGGGTAGCCTGGGCAATGCGGGACAGGCCGATTATGCCACCGCCAACGCCTTTATGGACGCGTATGCGGCATACCGAAATACCCTGGTGGAAGCCAAGCAACGACGGGGCCGGACGCTATCCATCCGCTGGCCGCTGTGGAAAGAGGGCGGGATGCGGATCGATGCGGACACAGAAAAGCTCATGAGACAAAATATGGGCATTACGGCTCTACAGACCGAGTCGGGCATTCAGGCGTTGTACCAATGCCTGTCCTCAAGCAAAGAGCAGGTGATGGTCTTAGAAGGAGAGCCTGAAAAAATCGAGGCCTATCTGGCGAAGTCCGTCTCGCAGACCAGTATCCGTGCGATACAGACATCTGTATCGAAGCTGGCTACGACCTCACTTTACGATAAAACTTTGCATCATCTCAAGGCGCTGTTGGGAGAGGTGACCCGGCTGAGCGTTGGTAGCATTGAAGCTCATGAACCGCTAGAGCGCTATGGCATTGATTCCATCATGATTACCCAGCTGAATGCCAAGCTGGCAGGATCTTTTGGCGAGCTGTCCAAGACGCTGTTTTACGAGTACCAGACCTTGCGTGCCCTGGCAGAACATTTAGTGGCGGAATACGCACTGGAATGCATGCAGTGGGTCGGAATGAGTCCAGACATGCAGCTGGTGGAGGAAACGACTGCGGCAACCCAGTGTGCCGAAGAAGAAAGCGCGCCAGTTGCGGAACAAACGATTGCGGAAGAGGTGACAGCGAAGCTTACCCGAAGCTACGTGAAGCCGGTTCGAAGCTATGTGCAGTCTGGCGCAGAGGAAACACGTGAACCGATCGCCATCATTGGTATGGCAGGCAAGTATCCAGGTTCGAAGGACATGAACGAATATTGGGAAAATCTCAAAGCAGGGAAGGATTGTATCGGCGAAATCCCGCAGGAACGCTGGTCGCTGGAAGGATTCTTCCAGCCTGACAAAGAAGAAGCGGCTGCGCATGGTAAAAGTTACAGCAAGTGGGGCGGTTTTATCGAAGGCTTTTCGGAATTCGATCCACTGTTTTTTAATATTGCACCGCGGGAAGCACTCAGTATGGACCCTCAGGAAAGGCTGTTCATTGAAGCCTGCTGGGAAGCGATGGAGGATGCAGGCTACACCAGAGAACAGCTTGCAGTACGACATAACAGCCGGGTAGGTGTATTTGCGGGAATTACCAAAACAGGATTTGATCTGTACGGTCTTGATCTATGGAGAAAGGGAGCGCAAATATTCCCTCACACTTCCTTTAGCTCGGTAGCCAACCGAATTTCGTACCTGTTCAATTTGCAGGGCCCGAGCATGCCGGTGGATACGATGTGTTCGTCTTCGTTGACTGCGATTCATGAAGCGTGTGAGCATCTGTACCGCGGAGAATGCGAGCTGGCTATGGCAGGAGGAGTGAACCTGTATCTGCATCCGCTGAGCTATGTCGGACTTTGCGCCAACCAGATGCTGTCCATAGACGGACAGTGCAAGAGCTTCGGAAAGGGAGGCAACGGCTTTGTCCCAGGAGAAGGCGTGGGGGTCGTCTTATTGAAGCCGCTGTCCAAGGCGATAGCAGATGGAGACCCGATCCATGCGCTCATCCGGGGAACGAGTATCAACCATGGAGGCAAGACTAACGGGTATACAGTGCCTAACCCGACTGCTCAAGGGGAGCTGATCCGGTCAGCACTAGAGCGAGCCGGGGTACATGCCCGGACCATCAGCTATATTGAAGCTCACGGAACCGGTACAGAACTGGGAGATCCTATTGAAGTAACCGGTCTGACCCAGGCCTTCAGGAAGGATACGGCAGACAAGGGATTTTGCGCCGTGGGCTCTGTGAAGTCCAACATCGGACATTTGGAGGCGGCAGCGGGCATCGCAGGGATTGGGAAAATTGTCTTGCAGATGAAAAAACGGACGCTGGTTCCCAGCCTGCACGCCCAGGAACTGAATCCGAACATTCCTTTTGAGCAGACGCCGTTTGTTGTCCAGCAGGAGCTGGAGGAATGGAAGCGGCCTGTAGTTGAACTCGGTGGAGAGACCCGGGAATACCCGAGGATGGCGGGGATTTCATCATTTGGAGCAGGAGGCGCCAATGCTCATGTCATCATCGAAGAGTACGTTCCGGAAGAGAAGGCGCCCATCCGTGTGACAGCTCACAACCCCGTTATTATTGTGTTGTCGGCCAAAAATGAGGAACGACTGAAACAGCAGGTCGAGAGATTACTGTCCGTGATCGGGAAAGGAGAGGTCACAGAAAGCAATCTGGCTGATGCAGCCTACACGCTCCAGGTAGGACGTGAAGCGATGGAAGAACGCCTGGCGGTAATTGCCGAATCGATGCCAGCACTGGTGGAAAAGCTGGAAGGATTTCTAGGAGGCCACGAGGGGATATCCGAGCTGTACCGAGGACAGGTCAAGCGAAACAAAGAGGCACTGTCCGCACTGATAGAAGATGAAGATATGGAAAAAACGATCACTGCCTGGATCGGGAAACGGAAATATGCGAAGATTGTGGATCTTTGGGTGAAGGGACTGGCGATGGACTGGAGCATGCTTTATGGAGATGCCAAGCCGCAGAGAATAAGCTTGCCAGCCTATCCTTTTGCAAAGGAGCGGTATTGGATCACGGATATTACGATCCCATCTGTAGAAAGAATCCCTAGTGAATCTCAAGAAAAAGCAGTTCATGTTCAATCTCAAGTGATGGAGCCTGCACCTCCTGAAGCTTTATTGCTATCCGGTTTTTCCAGTAGTTCTGAAAAACCAAGCGGGATTTCCTTACGGAATTTGTCGGACAGTCAGCCGCAGCTTAGTAAGTCTGCCAACCAGCAGGGGTCTCCGATTATTTTAACTTCTCCGGAAGGGGTAATGCCTACATCAGAAAAGGACAAAAAGACGGAAGAACAGACGCCTGTGGCTCCTGCCCTATCCATATCGTCAGAAATATTGCAGGAGGAGCTGACAACAAGTCTGGCGCAAGCTTTATATATAGATCGGGACGAGATCGATGAGGATAAAAACTTTGTTGATCTTGGATTGGATTCCATTATAGGCGTAGAGTGGATTCGAAACATTAATAAACACTACCACACATCCATAACAGCGACAAAAGTCTACGATTATCCGACCATACGGGAGTTCAGTAAATTTTTAGAAAAGGAATTGGGCGGTCGTGAGGCCGAATTAATCATGCCGTCTTCTGCTGCGTCTATTCCAGATCAGGCACCTGCGAAGCATTTACCGCCGCTCGTATCATTGGAAATGAATAAGCAGGCAGAGACTTCACTTCAAGTCCATTTGATGCCGATATCGCCTGAAAAGCAGCCGCAATTCGGCACAACTCCGTCTGGTGTCTCTACAGAGCAATTACAGGAAGAACTGACGGCAAGCCTAGCTGAAGCCTTATACATGGAACAGAGCGAGATTGAGGCAGATAGAAACTTTATAGACATCGGATTGGATTCCATTATAGGCGTAGAATGGATTCGAAATATGAATAAGCGCTACGGCACATCCATTGCAGCTACCAAGGTCTACGACTATCCGACTATTCTGCAATTTACCGAGTTTTTGGCACAAGAAATCAATAAGCATGGGGGTAAGAAAAGCTTCGTTCAGCAGCCCTTGGACACAGTCACAGGCACGGACAAACCTATAGCAGAAGTCCATTTGCCGCGAACAGACACGATCCAATGCTCTCCAGCGCAGTTGCCTAAAGCGGAAACGGTGCCATTGCGTCGGATAAAAGCAGAAGAGGAATCAGTGTCAGCAACTTCGGAAAATCAAGATGCAATTGCAATTGTCGGGATTTCGGGAAGATATCCTGGTGCCGAAGATGTACAGCAATATTGGAAAAATCTCGCTCAAGGCCAAAACTCCATTGTTGAAATCCCGAAGAACCGCTGGGACGTAGACCCGTTGTATGATCCGCGTCCGGCACAAGAGGGGAAAGTAAATTGCAAGTGGCTGGGTGCCCTGGAGGATATAGAATATTTTGACCCGTTATTTTTTAATATATCTCCTACCGAGGCGGAAGGGATGGACCCGCAGCAGCGCATCTTTTTGCAAGAAGCCTATAAAGCCTTTGAGGATGCAGGTTATAGCGGCTCGCAGTTGGGAAATAAAAAATGCGGCGTTTATCTTGGCATTTTAAATAATGAGTATAGTATGATGCGCTACAAGAATGAAGCACAGTTCAGCAATACTACCGGGAATAGCAACGCTATTGCAGCGGCTCGTATTTCCTATTTTCTTAATCTGAAAGGACCTGCCATATCTGTGGATACGGCATGCTCCTCATCGCTGGTGGCTACTCACCTTGCTTGCCAGGCTTTATCAAATAAAGAGATTGAAATGGCGCTGGTCGGCGGTGTGTCCTTATACCTGACCCCGGAATCCTATATAGGTATGTCTGCATCGGGAATGTTATCACCAGATGGTCAGTGTAAGACATTTGACAACAGTGCCAACGGCTTTGTTCCAGGCGAAGGAGCAGGGGTGCTGGTTCTGAAGCGGCTAAAGGATGCGGAAGCTGACCGGGATCACATCTATGGGGTTATTATCGGAACTGGGATCAATCAGGATGGAAAAACCAACGGAATTACCGCGCCAAGCGCAAACAGCCAAATAGAGCTTGAGCAGGAGATATACAATAAGTATCAGATTGAACCCGAAAGTATTAGCTATGTTGAAATGCATGGGACAGGCACCAAGCTGGGCGATCCTATTGAATTGGAGGCTTTATCAGAAGCTTTCAAAGAAAAAACAGATCAGAAGAAGTTCTGTGCCATAGGCTCGGTAAAGAGTAATATCGGGCATACTTCGGCAGCAGCAGGCGTAGCAAGCATACAAAAAGTGCTATTATGCATGAAGCATAAGAAACTGGTACCGACACTGAATTTCAAGAACCCGAATGAGCATTTTGATTTTGATGGTTCTCCATTTTATGTAAATACACAATTAAAGGACTGGGAACCTTCTCGCGGGAACAAAAGACGTGCCGCTGTGAGCTCTTTTGGTTTTAGCGGTACCAATGCCCATCTTATTATTGAAGAATATCGTCCTGAGGTTGGAAAATTACCAGTAGAGGACGAACCGCATAGTCCCGTTCTTTTCGTATTGTCTGCCAAAAATGAGAAGCAATTAGTAACCTATGCCGAAAACATGAGAAACTTTATTGCATATCAGCCAAATCTTAATTTGGCTGATATGGCGTATACGCTGCAGGTGAGCCGTGAGCCGCTGAACTATCGTCTGGCTTTTGTGGCAGATTCAAAAGATAATCTACTAAAAGCGCTGGATGGATTGATTCATCATCATCTGCCAGCTGGAGTCCTGACGGCTCAGGTGAAAAAGGGCAAAGACGGGATCGGGCTCTTTGAGGCAGATGAAGATGCCAAATCCTTGCTTGAAACCTGGATCAAGAAGAGAAAATTAGAAAAAATTGCGGAGCTGTGGGTACAGGGTCTAACGATGGATTGGAACAAGCTGTATGGGGACATCAAGCCTCGCCGGATTAGTCTACCCACCTATCCTTTTGCAAAAGAACGGTGCTGGGCGCCCGAGCTAGACAATAAGGCAGGCAAAGGCACGACTTCTGTCATTGCGGCTGCACTTCATCCTTTGCTGCACCAAAACACCTCCGATTTCTCTGAACAGCGGTTCAGCTCGACTTTTACAGGTCAGGAGTTTTTCCTGAAGGATCATGTAGTAAATGGTCGCAAGGTGCTGTCTGGGGCTGCATCCCTTGAAATGGCGCGGGCGGCAGTGGAGCAGTCACTAGGGACGGATGAGGGCCACTTGGTCGGAATGTGCCTTAAAAACGTGGTTTGGGCACGGCCTATTACCCTAGAGGATGGCCCAATACAGTTGCATATCGGGCTTTTCCAGAATGAAGATCAAGAGATTTCATATGAGATTTATGGAAATAACGGAGCCGGTGATACAGAGCTTATGATATATAGCTACGGCAATGCGGTACGGAGATCGGCGGTGGAGGTTCCTGCATTGAATATAAAAGATTTGCAGGATACATGCAGCAGAAGCTTTTATCCGACAGCATTGTATGGCGTTTTCAGAGATTTGGGGATTGATTACGGTCCCGGGCATCAGGGGATTGAGATGGTATATGCGGGAGAAGGTCAGGTGCTGGCGAAGCTATCATTGCCCTCCTCAGTCTCTGACACTCAAAGCCAATTTGTCTTGCATCCAAGCATGATCGATTCCGCTTTGCAGGCATCCATAGGCTTGACGCTGGGCTCTGGCGAGACTAAGCCCGCTCTGCCGTATGCCATTCAGGAAGTTGAAATTATAAAAAATTGCAGCTCCACCATGTGGGCGCTGATTCGATACAGTGCAGACGGTAAAGCGGGAGATAAGGCACAGAAACTAGATATTGACCTGAGCGACGAAACCGGAGAGATCTGCGTGAGAATAAAGGGTTATTCATCAAGAATTTTGGATATAGAGTCTATTTCCATAGACGCGCAGTCCAATTCTGGTACCTTGATGCTTGAACCCGTGTGGAAAGAGCAGGGAGTTACCATAGAGGGTGATTTACCTGTGTATGATCGCCATGTCGTGATCCTTTGCCAGCCGTCCGGGATTTCCTGTGAACAAGTAGAAGCTCAAATAAGCGGCGCACAATGTATATTATTGCAACCTGATCAAAACAGAATCGGGGAACAGTTCCAGCGTTACGCCGTTCAGGTACTTGAGCTGATGCAAAGAATTTTTAGCGAAAAAAACCATGGCAAGGTGTTAATCCAAATTGTCACTAACGACCAGGAGGAGCAGCAGCAGCTTGTATCAGGGCTCTCGGGTCTTTTAAAAACCTCCAGAATAGAACATCCAAAACTGGTGGGACAGTTGATAGAACTTGAACAGGATGAGGCCCCGAGTGCAATCATAGATATTTTAAAAGAAAACAGCTGGAGTCCTGAAGACATCCAGATCCGGTATGGGAAAAGCAAACGGTGGATTTCCAGTTGGAACGAGGTTCCGTTTTCTCCGGAAATGGTAGACATCCCGTGGAAGGAGAACGGAGTATACCTCATTACCGGTGGTGCTGGTGGCTTGGGACTTATTTTTGCCAAAGAGATTGTAAATAAAGTTCATAATGTTGCGTTGATTTTAACGGGGCGTTCCGCGCTGGATGAGGGCAAGCGGGCAGAGATAAAGAAATTGGAGTCATTAGGAGCACGAATAGCATATAAGCAGGCCGATGTGTCCCGGGAGCAGGCGGTGGCTGATTTAATTCGGGAAATTGAGGCAGAATTCGGAAGCTTGAATGGCATCATTCACAGTGCAGGAGTAATTCGTGACAACCGTATACTCAAAAAAAATAGCAGGGAAATGCTGGAGGTTCTCGCTCCCAAAGTATTAGGGGTAGTGAACTTGGATCAGGCGAGTAAGAACCTGCCTCTTGACTTCTTCATTCTGTTTTCGTCGGTAGCCGGAGGACTGGGCAATCAGGGACAGGTGGACTATTCTACCGCTAATGCCTTTATGGATGCTTACGCCAGATACCGGAACGCTTTGACAGGATCGCAGCAGCGCCAGGGCCAAACGTTATCTATCAATTGGCCACTATGGAAAGAAGGAGGGATGCATATTGATGAGGAGACGGAGAAGCTGGTAAAACAGCACACAGGCATGGGCAGTATTTCAACTTCTTCCGGCATTCAGGCCTTGTACCGTGCCATGCTTACGGGTGCTGATCAGGTTATGGTGATGGAAGGCAATCTCGAAAAAATGAAAAGAACAGTAGGTTTAATAGCAATTCCGGAAACCAGACAGCTTGAAAAGGTGGCGGGTGCTTCAGCAACTATTTCAGCAATTTCTACTGAAAGTAATGCCGCACCGGACCTGCTGGACAAGGTGCAGACCGCCATGATGCAGGCGGTATCGAAATTGCTGAAAGTCAAACTTGAAGATATTGATGCCTATGTCGAACTGAGTGAGTATGGCTTTGATTCCATCTTGCTCACGCAATTTGCCAACAACATCAATCACTTGTACCGACTTGAGCTGACACCTGCCGTATTCTTTGAATACACTACACTTCATGACTTCTGCAGGTATTTAGTGGACGAATATGCCACCTTGCTTGGTGAGCAGTTTTTCGTCCAGACCCGGACTGAGCCTTCTGTGCAGAATGAAGAGGAGGATAGGGAAGACTGCATCCGCAGTAGACGCCAGCGTTTTCGATTTGCAAACAAGAATGTGCTAGCTATGCCGCAACAGACCCAGGCGGGTTCTGAACCTATTGCAATTGTAGGCATAAGCGGTGTCTTTCCCATGGCCCGGGATGTAGATGAGTTTTGGAAAAATCTTGAGGAAGGCAGGGATTGTATCACTGAAATACCTGAGGATCGCTGGGATTGGAAGGCATATTACGGTGACCCTGCGGATGAGAGCAATAAAACAAACATCAAGTGGGGCGGGTTTATTGACGGGATATATGAGTTTGACCCTTTATTTTTTGGAATTTCACCGAGGGAAGCCGCACTCATGGACCCGCAGCAGCGCCTGTTGATGACTTATATTTGGAAGGCGATTGAAGATGCTGGGATTCAAGCAGCAGGTCTATCTGGGAGCCGTACAGGCATTTTTGCAGGAACCGCAAATAGCGGCTATAGCGGAATGATCTATCAGGGAAATGTGGATGTCGAGGCATACTCCTCCAGTGGAATGGCGCCGTCGGTGGGACCCAATCGTATGAGCTATTTCCTTAATATTCATGGTCCGAGCGAGCCTGTCGAAACAGCTTGCTCCAGTTCACTGGTGGCCATTCACCGGGCAGTAAAGGCTATAGAAGATGGAAGCTGCGAAATGGCAATTGCAGGTGGTGTCAATGTAATTATCACACCTGAGCTTCATATCAGCTTCAATAAAGCAGGGATGCTGTGTGAGGATGGCCGATGCAAAACCTTCTCTGATCAAGCCAACGGTTACGTGCGCGGTGAAGGGGCGGGCATGCTTTTCCTGAAAAAGCTGAAGGATGCAGAAAAGGCTGGAGACCATATTTACGGCATAATTCGGGGTACAGCCGTTAATCACGGAGGCCGGGCGAATTCTCTGACAGCCCCCAATCCGAGGGCACAGGCGGATTTGCTGGTAAATGCATATACAAAGGCCGGTATCGACCCAAGGACAGTCTCTTACATTGAGGCCCATGGAACAGGCACCGAATTAGGCGATCCAATTGAAATTAACGGACTGAAAGCAGCCTTTAAAGAGCTTTATGAGACTATAAAGGGACCCGGGATCAATGAACCCCATTGTGGCCTAGGTTCAGTGAAGACCAATATCGGACATCTGGAATTGGCTGCTGGGATCGCCGGTGTCATCAAAGTGCTGCTTCAGTTGAAGCATAAAAAACTTGTTAAAAGCCTTCATTGCGATGCAATGAATCCCTATATCAAACTTGAAGACAGTCCATTCTATATCGTTCAGGAGACGAGGGAATGGAAGCAGCAGCAAGATGCTTCTGGGAAAAATGTTCCTCGGAGAGCGGGGGTCAGCTCTTTTGGATTCGGCGGTGTCAATGCCCATTTGATCATCGAGGAATATGTTTCGGAAAATCAGGAGAAAGAGCCGGTTACCTTCGCTACCCAAAAGCCGGCTATTGTTGTGCTGTCAGCCAAGACTGAAGCACAGCTGCAAGATCAGGCACGGCAATTGCGGGCTGCAATCCGGGTGCGCCAGTTCACAGACAGCAGTCTGGGAGATATAGCGTATACCCTGCAGGCGGGACGCGAAGCGATGGAAGAACGTTTGGCCTTCACTGTAGTTTCTCTCTCCGAGCTTGAGGAGAAGCTAAAGGGATTTGTGGAAGGCCGAGAAGGTATCCATAGCTTATATGTTGGGCAGGCAAAACGCTATAGAGAAGAAAATAGAGACCGGGAAACACAAAAGGGTGCGGCCGAGACGATTGAGGCGTTAGTTAGTGAAAGCGACTATGCCCAAATCGCACGCCTTTGGGTAAAAGGCGCGGTTTTTGACTGGGACGTGCTGTACGGAAAGAATAAGCCGAACCGTATTAGCCTGCCTACCTATCCTTTTGCCAGGGAACGTTATTGCATAATCGATACCAATAAGCTGAGCGGAGCAAACAATGTTGGACCGAAGCAGGAGACGTCAGCCATCATTCATCCTTTGCTTCAGCGAAATACGTCCGATATTTATGGACTTCAGTTCAGCTCCACATTTACGGGAAGAGAATTTTTCCTCACTGATCATGTGATCAAGGGACAGAAGCTTTTGCCTGGAGTGGCCTACCTTGAAATGGCGCGAGCGGCTGTAGAGGAAGTCGATACATCTCTGGAAGAAAGTCGGATTTGTGTTCGTCTAAAAGATGTATTATGGCTCCGGCCTGTGGTAGCTGAGGAGCGGCCGATTGCTATAAATATTGGGCTTTATCCGCAAGATGGCGGAGAAATTGCCTATGAAATCTACAGCAAGTCTGAATCAGTGGACACGGAGCTAGTTGTGCATAGCGAAGGCAGCGCAGCGATTGTTCCGTTGGCCGAGATTCCTGTCATAGATATTGAAGCCTTGCTGGAGCAGTGCAATCTAGGTACCTATTCATCCCAGCAGTGTTATGAGGCGTTTGCAGCGATGCAGGTTTCCTATGGGCCGGGATATCAAGGAATTGAAAAGATATATACCGGCGTGGGTCAGGCACTTGCCAAGTTGTCCTTGCCTTCTTCTGTTTATCAGACCATGGGACAGTTTGTGATGCACCCTAGCTTGATGGATTCCGCTTTGCAGGCGTCCATAGGCCTGATTATGGGCACAGGCGGAGACCTCATGTCTGATGGTAAAGCTTCTATAAAGCCAGCTTTACCATTTGCATTGGAAGAGCTTGAGGTGTTTAGCGGCTGCACATCAGAGATGTGGGCTTGGGTCCGTTATCGTGAAGGCAGCAGACAGGATGGTCCAGTGCAAAAGCTCGATATTGATTTGTGCGATGTGCAGGGGAATGTTTGTGTAAGCATGAAGGGCTTCTCATCACGAATTGCAGAAGGAGGAACTAGGGGATCAGCGGAATCAGATGAATTGACGATACCTGAGACTTTGATGCTTGAGCCTGTATGGGAAGAACAAGCGCCTGCCCCGAGAGGAACAGCACCTAATTATCAGCAGCATCTGGTAATTCTATGTGAACCAGCACCTATTTCCGGGGAAATGATTGAATCACAAATGAACGGGGTGCATTGTCTCATCTTGCAATCCGAAGAGGAAAGCATGGATGCACGGTTTAGAACTTATGCAGCTCAGGTGTTTGAGCAAATTCAACATGTGCTTAAAACCCACTCCAAACACAAAACATTGATTCAGCTTGTCATTCCGGTACAGGATCATAGGCAGGTATACTCGGGACTTTACGGACTCTTACAAACAGCGCGGCTTGAGAATCCCGGACTGGTGGGCCAACTGATCGAAGTGGATGTGGAGGAAGATGCAGCAGGTCTTATAAATATCCTGCAAGAAAATAGCGGCAACTCCATGGATACACATATCCGCTATCAGTGGGGCAGACGATATGCAGCCGCATGGACGGAAATCCAATCCTCGTGGGAAGCGGGCCGTATTCCGTGGAAGGACTCAGGGGTATATTTGATTACCGGAGGAACAGGTTGTCTTGGTTTGATTCTGGCTGAAGAAATGGCACGACAGACCAAAGATGCCCTTTTAATTCTCGTTGGACGATCTGTGCTTCGTGGTCACACCAAAGCAAGGGTTGAGGAAATAGAGGCCCTAGGAGCAAGAGTCGTATTTCGACAGGCCGATGTCGCCGATAAAAGAGCGGTTGAGGATTTGATCCGGGATATTCAGGAAGAGTTTGGGAAGCTGGACGGAATTGTTCACGGCGCCGGTGTGACCAGCGATAATTTCATTATTCAAAAAACAGGGGAGGAATTGCAGAAAGTATTGGCGCCAAAAGTTACAGGATTGATCAATCTGGATCAGGCCTGCAAAGATCTTCCGTTGGACTTTTTTGTCCTGTATTCATCTGTTGCCGGCAGCCTTGGGAATATAGGACAGGCTGACTATGCTGCTGCCAATGCCTTTATGGATGCCTATGCCAGATATCGCAATACGCTTGTAGAACAGAAGCAACGTCAGGGGCAGACGCTTTCTATTAACTGGCCGCTGTGGAAAGAAGGCGGAATGCGTATTGATAAAGAAACGGAACAAATCATGGAGGAAATGGGGATGTTTGCTATGAAGACCGATACAGGAATGAGGGCTTTGTACCAAAGTCTGGCTTCCGAAAAAGATCAAATCATGGTATTGGAAGGGCGTGCCAATCAGCTCAGAGAAACGCTCTTGCAGCAGCCATCCCTGAATCAGGCTGAAGATGCCTCCTCTATGATTATGGAGAGCAGAAAGGAGTCAGGAATCGGACAAGACCTGCTTGCCGAAAAAGTGGCAAATTATTTAAAGCAACTGCTTGCTGCATCGATCAGACTGCCGGCAAGGCAAATTGAAGTCGATGCCCCTATGGAGAAGTATGGAATTGACTCTATTATGATCAGACAGCTGACACGTGAACTGGAGAAAACATTCGGAACACTACCCAAAACGTTGTTTTTTGAATACCAAAGTATCCGGGAGCTGACCCAATATTTTCTTGAAGTTCACCAGAAGCAGCTGATTCAACTGCTTGGAATGGAGGAAGAGGTTAACGCCGTCCAAGCGTTTACGTCTTCTACTGTGAAGGATAGCCCAGGAAGGCCACTTTCCAGTAGCCGAAGAGAAGCTCGTGAAATGCCGGCTCAGACACAATTACTGGATCAGAAAAAATTCCAACCGCAGCCGGAAACAGTAGGCGGTACGGGGGATATTGCCATTATCGGCTTGTCGGGCATGTATCCTGAGGCGGAGAATGTTGGGGAATTCTGGAACAATCTGCGCAATGGAAAGGACTGCATTACGGAAATTCCCAAAGAGCGTTGGGATCACAGCATACACTTTGACGAGGAAGCGGACAAATCCGGAAAAGCTTACAGCAAGTGGGGTGGCTTTATCAAAGGCGTGGATCAATTTGATCCGAAGTTTTTCAACATCTCTCCTAGAGAAGCAGAAATCATCGATCCACAGGAGCGCTTGTTCCTAAAATGCGTCTATGAAACGATCGAGGATGCAGGCTATACACGAGAAGGGCTTGGTTTGGAAAGGAATGTAGGCGTTTTTGTCGGAGTTATGTATGAAGAATACCAGCTTTATGGGGCGCAGGAGCAGGCTAGAGGCAAAATGATTGCCGTACCAGGGAATCCGGCCTCCATTGCAAACCGAGTTTCTTATTTCTGTAATTTCCACGGGCCAAGCATGGCCGTGGATACGATGTGCTCATCCTCATTGACGACCATTCATCTAGCCTGCCAGAGCTTACAGCAAGATGAGTGTGAGCTTGCCATTGCTGGCGGTGTCAATGTCTCCATTCATCCGAACAAATACCTGATGCTTGGGCAGGGAAGATTCGTATCAAGCAAGGGTCGGTGCGAAAGCTTCGGAGAAGGCGGAGATGGGTATGTGCCGGGTGAAGGCGTAGGGGCCGTATTGCTCAAACCGCTGACCAAAGCAATTGCAGACGGCGATCACATATACGGGGTCATCAAGGGAACCGCTGTGAATCACGGTGGGAAGACCAATGGCTTTTCGGTTCCGAACCCCAAGGCGCAGGCCAGTGTGATTGGGAGGGTATTTAAGAAAGCCGGAATAAACCCCAGAACAATCAGTTACATTGAAGCACACGGCACTGGGACATCTTTAGGTGATCCTATTGAAATCGCTGGATTGCAAAAGGTTTTCCGGGAATATACGGAAGACACGCAGTTCTGCGCCATTGGATCGGCAAAATCTAATATAGGGCATTGTGAGAGTGCGGCAGGGATTGCTGGAGTGACTAAGGTGCTCCTTCAGCTCAAATACGGACAAATCGCACCTTCGCTGCATTCAAACATACTCAACCCGAACATCGACTTTAGCAATAGCCCTTTTATAGTTCAGCAGGAGCTTGAAGAGTGGAAAAGACCGATCGTCACTATAAATGGAAAGACCGTTGAATACCCGAGAATTGCAGGTATTTCTTCTTTCGGTGCCGGAGGCTCCAACGCACATGTGCTTATTGAGGAATACATCCCTAAGGTGCAGGAGACTAGACAAGCTGCCGTGATATTGCAAAACCCGGCCATGGTCGTGCTGTCGGCCAAAAATCAAGAGCGTTTGTACGAGCAGGTACAAAGATTGCTTTCTGCACTCAGAGCATCGGAATACGCAGAAGCCAGTTTGGAGGATATAGCATTTACCCTTCAGGTAGGACGGGAAGCCATGGAAGAACGGTTAGCAGTCTTAGCTAAGTCTACGAGGGAGCTTGAAGGAAAGCTGGAGAGCTTCCTAGCGGGAAATGAGGATATCGACGGACTCTATTCGGGTCAGGCAAAGAAAAATAAAGATATTCTGACTGTTCTTGAAGCAGACGAGGACATGGAACAGTTGGTGGATATCTGGATAAGCAAGGGCAAGTATACAAAGCTGGCAGAGCTTTGGGTTCAGGGCTTGTTATTCGATTGGAACAGGCTTTATGGAAAGGCCAGACCTCGTCGGATGAGTCTGCCAACCTATCCATTTGCTCAGGAGAGCTATTGGATCTCTACGTTCGGAAGCCAGTCCAAGGAGACCAAAATGGAACCTCTTGAAGTTGATATCCCGGCACAAAAGCCTGTTTTCAGTCCTCCTGCTGTCGATGATAATGTGCAGGTACAGACATTGGCAAAAGTACCTGAAAAACCGCAGGGTATTTTGCTGCGCTCAGTTTCTGACATCGAGAAGGTAGCTGATACACCGAAAAAGGCAGCCAAGCCCGCAGAATTGAAGCCGGCTCCGCCGCAACCTAAACCTAAACCTAAACCTATCATTTCCTCACCGCAACTGGCTGTCAAGGATGAGGTCAAGCGATCTGCTAATGGGCCTGCGGCTGTACGGGTTGGTGCCTTGGAGAAGGAACTAATTGAAAGTCTTGCAAAATCCTTGAGTATGGACGAAAAGGACATCGGCCGGGACGATAAATTTATCGACATGGGACTGGATTCTATCATAGGCGTAGAGTGGGTACAGGACGTGAACAAACGGTTTGGAACTTCTATTTCAGCAACCAGAGTGTATGACTATCCTAACATTAAAGAATTTTCCAGATATTTAGCAAAGGAATTAAGCAAATCGGCGGAAGCCTCAAATCAAGTGCCTGTAGAGTCAACTTCTACGCAGCCCATGCAAGCGTTGATCCAGAAGGTGCTGCAAGGTGAATTAAATGTTGAGCAGGCCGATCAGTTGTTCAAGCAATTACACTCGTAAATTGCCGACACGATATTCGTCCTATTTCATACAGCTAGGAGGGCATTTTTATGGATCCAAAAGATATTTTTCGTGCGGTACAAACAGGGGAAATAAATTCTGAAGATGCCGAAAAACAATTGCTCCAATATATGGGCGGGCTCTCGGATGAATCTTTGGAAGAATCATTGGCAGCTCGATCAGAGGAATCATCATTAGAGGAATTGTCTCTTTCGCTACAGCCATTGGACAGTTTTCACGGACCGGAAAAGGAGAGCAATGGCGAAACGGAAGTGCCGCCTGTGGTTCAACTGCAGGAATTTGAGCATGGCATTGTCCTGTTAACAATGAAGGATACAGTGCACAAAAATACATTTTCCAATGAACTGATTATAGGCCTGAATCAGGCGTTCGAAACGGTGCAGGCTAACGAAAATTATAAAGTTGTGATTCTGACGGGGTACGACACCTACTTTGCCACAGGAGGTACACAGGAGGGACTGCTGGCAATTCATGAGGGAAAGGCGAAATATAGCGATACCAATGTTTACAAGATTGCACTGGATTGCAAGCTACCGGTCATTGCCGCTATGCAGGGACATGGGATTGGCGCAGGCTGGTGCATGGGGATGTTTTGCGATTTTATCGTGATGAGTAGAGAAAGCATCTACACCACTAATTTTATGAAATACGGCTTCACTCCTGGTGCGGGCTCAACTCTCATTTTTCCTGAAAAATTCGGAGTTAGCATGGCGCAGGAAATTTTATTCACAGGTACTAGATATAGCGGTTCAGAACTGGAGTCCAAAGGGACTCCTTTTCCTGTTCTGCCGAGAAACGAAGTGGTACCGTACGCTATGCAGCTGGCAAGAAAATTGTCCGAATCGCCAAGAGAATCATTGATTGAGCTGAAAAACCATATGGCTCAGCCGATAAGAGAAAAGCTGGCGGCGACGATTGAAAAAGAAATAAAAATGCAGGACAAAACGTTTGTGAATCAGCAAGAGGTCAAGGAACGGATTCAAACGGCCTACGGACAGCAGTCGAATAGCGATGATACGCACAAACCGCTCAAGCAGGCTGATCTGAAAAAAAACGTGTCCCGTATACCGCATGGTCAGGAGAAGGATTCGATCGCAATTATTGGCATGGCGGGGCAGTTCCCCAAATCCAAAACATTGACTGAATTCTGGGATAACCTGGCTCAAGGCAGGGATTGTATATCGGAAATTCCTTCAACACGCTGGTCCATTGATGATTATTATGATACTGATCCCAAGGTTGAGGGGAAAACCTATAGCAAGTGGATGGGTGTGCTAGAGGATATAGATCGATTTGACCCGTTGTTCTTTAATATATCTCCTGCGGAAGCAGAGATGATGGACCCTCAACAGCGTCTATTTCTGGAAAGTAGCTGGAAATGCATTGAAGATGCAGGTTTAAATCCTGCCTCACTGTCGGGGAGCCGTTGTGGTGTTTTTGTAGGTTGTGCAGCTAGTGATTATGGAAGGTCCATGAGCGGACAGGGGTTGAACGCGCAGGTTCTTATGGGAGGAGCGCCTTCCATTTTATCGGCCCGGATTTCGTATTTACTGAATTTGAAGGGCCCTTCTCTGGCGATTGATACCGCATGCTCTTCCTCTCTGGTAGCTATTGCTGAAGCTTGCAACAGCCTTGTTTTAGAAACAAGCGATCTTGCTTTGGCGGGCGGAGTAATGGTTATGGCAGGACCGGGGATGCATGTTATGACCAGCAAAGCAGGAATGCTGTCCAAGGATGGACGATGCTTTACTTTTGATGCCCGTGCAAATGGGTTTGTCCCCGGAGAAGGGGTTGGCGTTGTTTTATTAAAACGGCTCTCTGATGCAATCAGGGACAAGGACTCCATCCATGGGGTTATCCGGGGCTGGGGAATGAATCAGGATGGGAAAACCAACGGCATCACCGCTCCAAGTGTAAATTCACAGATTTCGCTCGAAAGAGAGGTTTACCAGCGGTTTAATATTAATCCTGAAACCATCTCTCTGGTAGAGGCCCATGGGACAGGCACCAAGCTGGGCGATCCTATCGAAGTGGAAGGACTTACCGAATCTTTCCGATCCTATACAAGCAAAAAGGGCTATTGCGCGCTGGGATCGCTGAAAAGCAATATGGGACATATGCTGACTGCGGCCGGAGTGGCCGGGGTAATGAAAGTACTCCTAGCTATGAAACACCAGCAATTGCCGCCAACCATCAATTTTGAAGCCTTAAATGAACATATTTCTTTGGAGGAAAGCCCGTTTTACATTAACACCGGGCTACAAAAGTGGGAGTCCAAACCGGGGACACCCCGGCGTGCAAGCGTCAGTGCTTTTGGGTTTAGCGGCACTAACGCACATATGGTTATTGAAGAATATGTGCCTGTAGCCTCTGAGATGAAGCTGGACCCAGTCGATCAAGACAACCCAGTGCTATTTGTACTGTCTGCCAAAAGTGAACAAGCCTTGAAAGCCTATGCAGCTGACATGATGGACTCTGTTAAATTGCACGAAAATGCTAATTTGTCGGACCTGACTTATACCCTTCAAGTGGGCAGAGATGCCATGAACTGGCGCCTCGCGTTTTTGACAGATTCAAGAGGAAATCTGATCGATGAGCTGGAGCATTTTGTGAATGGAAACTCATCGGATAAGGTGTTAACCGGACAGGTAGACGATGCTAGAGACGGAATTGAACTTTTTGATTCTGACGAAGACACCGGGACCCTCGTTCGGACCTGGCTTCAGAATAGAAGACTTGATAAGGTGGCCAAATTATGGGCCAATGGCGCAAGTATTGAATGGGATGCACTTTATGGAGAAATTAAGCCTCAGCGAATCAGTCTACCGACCTATCCTTTCGAGAGGGAACGCTATTGGTTGTCTGAGACAGACATGGGGCAGGAGAATATAAACCCGGCTATGGCCGCCCAAATTCACCCTTTGCTGCATCAAAATACTTCCGATCTCTCTGGGCAGCGCTACGACTCCACCTTTACAGGCCGGGAATTTTTCCTAGCGGATCACCGAATCCTAGGCCAACCGACATTACCCGGGGTGGCTTACCTTGAAATGGTGCGAGCGGCCGTAGAAGAAGCAGCGGGGGATGTTATGGAGGGTGGGACCCGTATTCGACTGAAAAATGTAGTATGGGCTCAGCCCATCGTTGTAGCTAACAAACCAGTCAGGGTGCACACCAGCCTATATCCTCAGGAAGATGGAGCGATTGCGTTTGAAATATACAGCAGAGTGGAAGAAGACGCCGAAGGTATTATACACAGCCAGGGGATAGCTGTGTTGGAGAGAAGCGGTGAGTCGCAGTATCTGGACCTGAATGTCTTACAGGCAGAATGTATCCGCAGTTCACTATCTTCAAGCCAATGCTATGAAGCTTTCAGAACCATGGGAATAGACTATGGCCCGGGGCATCGGGGAATAGAGACCATCTTTCAGGGAAAGGATTACGTGCTGGCAAAGCTGTCCCTTCCATCCAATGTATCTCATACCCAAAGTGAATTTGTATTGCATCCGGCTTTGATGGATTCAGCCTTGCAGGCCACAATCGGCTTGGTGATGGATCGGGAAGAACATGTGCCTGAGGGCAAGCTCTCAGTACCCTTTGCCTTGCAGGAACTGAAAATATTTGAAAAATGCACTTCTGTGATGTGGGCCCGGATTTCCAGACAAGCGAATGAGGAGACACTAAATGGATTGAGCATGGTACATATCGATCTCTGTGACGAGACCGGAAAGATTTGTGTGCAGCTCAAAGGGCTCTCATCCAGAGAGCTGGAAGAAGGAGTAGGGCAAGCAGACTTCGTTGAGCATGTGGGCACACTCATGCTGGAGCCGGTCTGGGAGGAGAAGGAAGTCCCCGCAGGAGAGAACGCGTTCGACGATATACGGCACATTGTGATCCTGTGCGAATTTGAAGGTATCGCCGGGGAGGATATTGCAGCTCGCATGGACGGTACTCGCTGCATTGTTTTACAGTCCTCAAGTACTGACTTGGATGCGCGGTTTGAAGACTACACTATTCAGATATTTGAAGAATTGCAAACTATGATGCTGGACATACACAAACCAAAAACTTTGCTGCAAATTGCAGTCCCTGCCCGAAATGATCAACAGGTCTATTCCGGGTTCTTTGCCATGCTGCAAACCGCCCAAAAAGAAAACCCGAGTATCATGGGTCAACTGCTAGAGCTTGATGCAAAAGATGGCCCTAAGGGGATTATTGCAAAATTACAAGAGAACCGATACAGCCAGTACAGCGAACGGATACGATATCATGGCGACAAGCGACAGGCTTTAAAGTGGCAAGAAATTGAAACCTTGTGTGAAGATCCAGTCCGGCCATGGAAAGATGGAGGGATCTATCTCATCACTGGCGGTCTAGGCGGTCTGGGACTGATTTTTGCCAGAGACATCGTGTGCAATGTGAAAAACTCCACCGTCGTACTGGCAGGACGATCACCTCTGTCAGCGGATAAACAGTCCTTGTTAAGTGAATTGGAAGCGCGGGAAGGTCATATAGAGTACAGACAGGTGGACGTGGGTCAAAAGGAAGCGGTCACCGAGTTAATTAATGGCATCGTCGAGCAATTTGGCGGTCTTAACGGTATTTTACACACAGCAGGAGTGATACGGGACAACTTCATCATCAAAAAGACGATAGAAGAAGTTAGAGAAGTGCTGACTCCCAAAGTCTCAGGGTTGATCCATCTGGATCAGGCCAGCAGAGCCCTGCCTCTCGATTTCTTTATCCTGTTTTCTTCCGGCGCCGGAAGTCTTGGTAATGTAGGACAGATTGATTACTCTGCTGCCAATGGTTTTATGGATGCTTATGCTTCTTATCGAAATGCCTTGGTGGCAGGCAAGCAGCGCCATGGGCACACGCTGTCGATCAACTGGCCGTTGTGGAAAGACGGGGGCATGCATGTCGATGGGGAAACGGAAAAGGCGATGCAAGGTCTGGGCATGATCGCCATGGAAACAGAGAATGGAATAAAGGCTTTGTATCAAGGCTTATCTTCCGGTAAAAGCCAGGTCATGGTTATCGAAGGGTATCCTCAAACGATTAAGGCGGCCATTCTGGGACAGCCTTCAGGAACAGAGATTTCAGGCCGTTCCGGATTGGAAGACGGGGAAGCCGCTGTTATCGGCGAAGAATGGCTAAAAGAAAAAGCTGAAGACTATTTGAAAACATTGCTTTCGGCTGTAATCAAGCTGCCAGCTGAAAGTATAAATGTAAACGCGCCTATGGACAGGTATGGGATTGATTCCATATTGGTCATGCAGCTCACGAATGAATTGGAAAAAACGTTTGGCTCACTGCCGAAGACATTATTTTTTGAATACCATAATCTCCGCTCATTAACTGGCTATTTCCTGGAATCGCATCGCGGCCGGCTGGTAGACGTTTTAAAAGCGCAGGAGAAAAATACGGCTCCTCATAAAGCAGCGAACGAACCTGCAAAAGCAGCAATAGAGCCTTTGGCTTCGTTAGCTGCGGGTCGCAAACGTACATGGCCTCTCCCGACAAGTACGCAGCCCCATCGTGAAAAGAAGGGCTTGGAGATTGCCATTATCGGGGTATCGGGAAGATATCCGGGGGCAGCAGGTATCGACGAGTTCTGGAGAAATCTAAGGGATGGGAAGGATTCCATCACTGAGATTCCCAAGGAGCGTTGGGACCACAGCCTGTACTTTAATGAAACTAAAGGTAAGCTCGGGAAAACCTACAGCAAGTGGGGAGGGTTTATCGACGGAGTGGACTGGTTTGACCCATTGTTTTTCAACATTTCGCCAAGAGAAGCGGAAACGATGGACCCTCAGGAGCGCCTATTCCTAGAATGCGTGTATGAAACCATAGAGGATGCTGGCTATACGCGTGAAACTCTTTGTGCAGACCGGGGACTTGGCGGCATGGAAGGCAATGTTGGCGTTTATGTCGGAGTGATGTATCACGAATATCAGCTTTATGGAGCCCAGGAACAAGCCAAAGGGAATATGCTCGGGCTTCTCGGGAATGCTTCGGCGGTTGCCAACCGTGTATCGTATTTTTGTAATTTTCATGGACCAAGTATCGCTGTGGATACCATGTGCTCCTCGTCACTGACAGCAATCCATATGGCTTGTCACGGGTTGCAGCATGGAGAATGTGAACTGGCTGTTGCAGGGGGAGTTAACGTTTCTGTCCATCCCAACAAATATCTACTACTCGGACAGGGAAGCTTTGCATCAAGCAATGGGCGGTGTGAAAGCTTCGGACAGGGTGACGGATATGTGCCAGGAGAAGGAGTCGGGGCTTTGCTGCTCAAGCCGCTGGCCAAAGCTATAGCAGATGGAGACCGGGTATATGGCGTCATAAAAGGTACTGCAGTGAATCACGGAGGTAAGACCAATGGATATACCGTACCCAACCCCAACGCACAGGCTAGCGTGATTGGGCAGGCCATTCAGGAGGCGGGAATCAACCCTAGAACCATTAGCTATATAGAGGCGCATGGGACAGGAACTCCTCTGGGTGATCCGATTGAAATTGCGGGCTTACAAAAGGTGTTCCGGGAATATACCAGAGACAAGCAGTTCTGTTCAATCGGGTCTGCCAAGTCTAATATCGGACATTGTGAGAGCGCAGCTGGTATTGCCGCGGTGACAAAGGTGCTGTTGCAGTTGAAAAATAAACAATTGGTGCCTTCGCTGCATTCAAGCAAGTTAAATCCCAATATCGATTTTAGTGATAGCCCTTTTAAAGTTCAGCAGGAATTAGAGGAATGGAAAAGACCTGTCGTATCCATCGATGGCGAAATCAGGGAATACCCAAGGCTGGCAGGAGTTTCGGCCTTCGGGGCAGGCGGATCTAACGCGCATGTGGTAATCGAAGAATACATTCCAGCAGAGACTGCTCAGCTGCAAGCTGCTCCTGCGTCGCTTAATCCTGCCATGATTGTGCTATCGGCCAAGAACAAGAAAAGACTGAACGAGCAGGCCCAAAGATTGCTATCTGCCATCAGAGAGCTGAATGACCCGCGTATAGGTCTCGCAGATATCGCCTACACGTTGCAGATCGGACGAGAAGCGATGGAAGAACGGCTTGCGATCATTGCCACCTCCATCCAAGAGCTGGATTGGAAATTGGAAAGCTTCCTGCTGGAAAAGGAAGGTATAGAAGAGCTGTATAGAGGACAGGTAAAGCGCAACAAAGGAGTATTGGTCACTCAGGAAATCGATGTGGATATGGCTAAAATGGTAGGTGCATGGGTGAGCAAAGGTAAATATGGAAAGCTCGCCGAGCTTTGGGTGACGGGATTGCTGTTGGACTGGAACAGGCTTTATGGGGAAGTGAAGCCTCGCAGGATTAGTTTGCCAACCTATCCTTTTGCTAGAGAAAGCTATTGGGTGCCCGTAAACCAGGTAAAGATCGATGGCATGACAGCCGCTCTCGGTCAGTCTATATTTTTGTCACCTTTACTGCATCACAACACTTCAAACTTCTTGAAGCAGCGGTTCAGCTCAACGTTTACAGGCGAGGAGTTTTTCCTCAGGGATCATACGGTAAAAGGCCAACGGGTTCTACCAGGTGTCGCTTATCTTGAGATAGTGCGGGCGGCTGTGGAACGCTCTATAGGAGATGAGGACAACTGCGCAACAGGAATCCGGTTGAAAAATGTAAACTGGATTCGGCCAATTGTGGTGGAAGATCGGCCATTCTCAGTACACACCGGACTATTCTTGGAAGACGCCGGAAAAATCAGCTTTGAAGTGTATAGTGAGCAAGAAGGAAGCAATATCGGACATACCGTGCACAGCCAGGGCAATGCGGTGCAGTTTAACGTGGAACAAAAGCTAGTGCTTAACCTTGAGGCATTACAGGCAGAATTTGATCCACACGGATTTGAGGGGGCGCGCTGCTACGATATCTTCCAAAAAATCGGGATGGATTACGGCCCAGCCTTCAAATGTGTGGAGAAAGTGTACTCACGTCCGGGCAAGGTACTGGTCAAGCTGGCACTGCCCTCCATGCTCTCTGATTCGGCTGACAGCTTTGTTCTTCACCCTAGCTTAATGGATGCGGCCTTGCATGCATCGATCGGATTAATCATGGGGCAAGATGGAGGGCTACCGGACAGCAAGGTACCAAATACCCCTTCTATGCCATTCGCTCTTCAAGAGGTCGAAATCCATGGGGGATGCACCCAGAATATGTGGTCGTTGATTCAATACAGCGAGGGCAGTAAGAAAGAGGACAAGGTACAGAAGCTCAATATCGACTTATGTGATGAGGAAGGGAACGTTTGTGTCAGAATAACGGGACTATCCACCCGGGCGCTGGACGGAGATATCCGCACTGAGCATGCACAAGGTGTAGTCGCAGGAGATCATGCCGCCGATCCGCTTGTAGGAGCCGTTATGCTCATCCCCAAATGGGACCCGGTTGCGCTTAAAAAAGATACAGCTTTCCCATCGTCGATAGACCGAATGGTCATTGCAGGTGGTACAGACAAAGATAGACAGGCTATCCGGGAATACTATCCGAAGGCGCATTTTTTGGAGCTACAGGCGCAGGATTCCATAGAAACGGTTGCCTCAAAGGTCGAAGAATATGGAGCAGTTGACCACATTTTGTGGATTGCACCTTGTAGTTCCGTCGAATCGGTCACTGCTGAATCCTTGATTGACGAACAGAAGCCAGGAGTCTTGCTCTTCTTTAGAATGGTCAAGGCGCTGCTCCTGCTGGGGTATGGAACGAAAAAATTAGGCTGGACAACTATAACCACCCAGGCTCAGTCGATCGATCAGGATGATACAGTCCACCCGGCCCACGCAAGTTTCCATGGTTTGGTAGGCACGATGGCCAAAGAATATCCGAACTGGAAGGTTCGTATTATAGACCTGCAATCCGACTATGACTGGCCGTTATCCGAACTATTTACGCTGCCTTCAGACCGTCAGGGACGGATGTGGGTTTTCAGAGGCGGGCAGTGGTATCGCCAGCAGCTGATTCCGTTTAAACAGACTCCAGGCTCAAACGGACAGACGCTGTACAAAACCGGAGGCGTCTATGTGGTTATCGGTGGTGCAGGCAACATCGGAGTGGCATGGAGCAAGTATATGGCTTCGACCTATCAGGCCCAGATGGTGTGGATAGGCAGAAGGCCAAAGGATGCATCCATCCAGGCTAAATTGGACGAATTTAAAGGCCACGGGCCTGTTCCATGCTATATTACGGCAGATGCAGCAGATGAAAGGTCGCTGCAGGGAGCATATGAGGAGATAAAGCAGCGTTACTCCAAGATCAACGGCGTAGTTCACTCTGCCATTGCCTTTTTGGAGAAGGGATTGGAAGACTTGACGGAGGAAGGGCTCCGGTCCGGGCTTTCGGCAAAGGTCGATGTCAGTGTACGCATGGCTCAGGTCTTCCAAAATGAACCGCTGGATTTCGTGTTGTTTTTCTCTTCCATTATTGCTTATGTAAAAAACCCGGGACAAAGCAGCTATGCTGCCGGATGTACCTTTAAGGATGCGTTTGCGCGGCGACTCTCACAGGAATGGCGTTGTCCGGTGAAAGTCATGAACTGGGGATACTGGGGGAATGACGAGAACAATGTTTCCCAAGACAGGCAGCAAGAGGTGGAAAATTACTCAAGACTAGCGCAGATCGGTGTTGGACTTATTGAGCCTCAAGAGGGGATGGAGGCACTTGAGACGTTGCTTGCTTCCCCGCTGAATCAAGTAGGGCTAATAAAAACAACAAAACATCTAGATTTGGAAGGGACTAATCCGGCGGAAGCCATTGACCTGTACCCACACAACACGGATCCCAATCTTCGGGATATACAAGAAAGTATTGCTGCAGTGATCAAATCAAAAGTCCAGTTTGCCGAGGACTATGCGGCAGAGGATGCTGGCAGCCTGCAGGAAAGGGAATTGGAACACCTATTGTGCAAGCTACTGCAGGAGCAACTTTTGTCCATGGGGCTGTCAGGGACAGATCGTCAGTCTGTCGACGAGTTTAAACATAAGCATGGGCTGTCTGAGTTATATGGCAAATGGCTAAGAGAGAGCGTAAAGATTTTGGCACGGATGAATGATGCCCTTACAGGTGGAAATGATTCCAGCTCGACTTATAGAGAGGATGTCTGGCAGGAATGGGAAGAGCACAAGCATACATGGCTGAAATATCCGCAGATGCGAGCAAGGGTACATTTGGTTGAGACAACGCTGCGAGCTTTGCCTGAAATTATTACCGGCAAATGTCCTGCCACGGAAATCATGTTCCCCAATTCCTCTATGGAGCTGGTGGAAGGGATTTATAAGAATAGTCTGGTCGCCGACTATTTTAATGAAGTTCTTTCCGATACGATTGCCGCCTATGTTCAGCAGAGAATTATGAACAACTCCGCTGCAGAAATCAGAATTCTCGAAATTGGAGCAGGCACCGGAGGAACCAGCAGCACCGTATTTCTCAAATTACGGCCATATTGCAAACACATTCAGGAATATTGTTATACCGATATTTCAAAGGCCTTTTTGATGCACGCAGAAAAAAAGTACGGGCCAGACAATCCGTATCTCAGTTATCGAATATTTAATGTGGAAGAACCTATTGCTGGACAAGGTATTGATGCGGGTAAATATGATATTGTCATTGCTGCCAATGTACTTCATACGGCAAAAGATATCCGCCAGGCATTGCGCAATGCGAAAGCGGTTTTGAAAAGCAACGGCCTGCTTCTGTTAAATGAACTCATGGGCAGCAGTGTGTTTACCCATCTTACCTTCGGATTGCTGGATGGCTGGTGGGCTTATGAGGATTCGGAATTGCGTATTCCCGGCTGCCCTGGGCTGTATCCTCACGTATGGAAAAGCGTATTGGCCAAAGAAGGCTTTCACACAGCGTTCTTCCCAGCGCAGGAGGCGCATGATTGGGGCCAGCAGATCGTTGCAGCCCAAAGCGATGGCTTGGTTCGGCAAAAGCGACATCCAAAGCAGAAAACCATATCGATAGAGAATAGGACTGTTGAAGCAGGATCAATGAAACAATCAGCTCAGCCCAAAAGAGAGGCAGTACAGGCAGAATCAGAAAATGTGCTGCGCAGCAAAAGTACGGCCTACTTTAAAAATTTACTTGGCGAAACACTAAAAATGGAACCGGGAAGCATCGACTCTACGGTTGCCCTGGAAGAGTACGGGATCGACTCGATATTGGTTGTGCAAATCACCAATGTTTTGCGTGAGGTCATCGAGGATTTTGCCAGCACCCTGTTTTTTGAGTACAACACCATAGATGATCTGGTAGCGTACCTGCTTCAAACGCAAAGGGATTCGTTGAAGAAGCTGGTAGGTATGAAGGAGACAGAGATGAGCGAAGAAACTTCCAGAGTGGAAGAGGTACCTGCTCCACAGGTAATCGATATGGCCCCAATGAGCTTTGTACGGGAAGGACGCTTCCTTAAGCCGTCTGTCAGCAAAGGTGAGAAGCCGAAGGAGCACTCCTCTAATATCAGAGATGTTGCGATTGTGGGCTTGTCAGGGCGCTATCCAGGAGCTCGTAATGTAGAGGAATATTGGAACAACCTAAAAGAGGGCAAAAACTGCATCACTGAAATTCCGAAAGACCGTTGGGATTGGAAGACCTACTTTGACGAAGAAAAAGGAAAACGAGGCACCATCTATACGAAATCAGGCGGCTTTATCGATGGAATTGATTTATTTGATCCGCTATTTTTCAAGATTTCTCCTGCAGAAGCTGAAACTATGGACCCGCAAGAACGGCTCTTTCTGGAAGCCGCATATGCAAGTATTGAGGATGCCGGATATACCCCTGCCAATCTTTGTGAGAGTCGAAAAGTGGGCGTATTTGCGGGCGTAATGAATGGGAATTACGGTTTGGGACCTCAATACAATTCCATTTCCAATCGGATATCCTATCATTTGGATTTCCAAGGTCCAAGTATGACTATCGATACCGCTTGTTCTTCCTCATTGACGGCGATCCATCTAGCTTTGGAAAGTCTGTATAGCGGTATCAGCGAGTGCGCTATTGTCGGAGGGGTCAATTTGATCGTAGACCCAATCCACTATATCAAGCTGTCAGCAATGACGATGCTTTCCAAAAGTGGCGAATGTAAGTCGTTTGGAGACCAAGCGGATGGATTCGTTGATGGGGAGGGCGTCGGCGCTATCGTGTTAAAGCCGCTGGAGAAGGCCATTGCAGACGGTGATCATATTTATGGTGTCATCAAAGGGAGCATGCTCAATGCTTCAGGTAAAACCAGTGGTTATACAGTGCCTAGCCCTCAAGCTCAATCTCAACTGATCGAGGCGGCACTCCGGCGTTCGAATGTTGATGCAAGAACCATCAGTTATATTGAAGCCCATGGAACCGGCACGGCTTTGGGAGATCCTATTGAAATTGCAGGATTGACCAGGGCTTTTGAGAAATTCACACAAGACAAGCAGTTCTGCGCCATAGGGTCGGTCAAATCCAATATTGGTCACACTGAGAGCGCGGCAGGCATTGCAGGAGTAACTAAAATATTGTTGCAGCTTAAGCATCGCCAGTTAGTACCATCTTTACATTCTAGGAAGTTGAATCCTGAAATTCATTTCACCAATACTCCTTTTGTCGTTCAGCAGAGCCTAGAAGAATGGAAGAGACCTGTAATTACAACGGATGGAATCACTGAAGAGTATCCGAGACGGGCTGGAATATCGTCTTTCGGTGCAGGAGGGGCCAACGCTCATATCGTGATTGAAGAGTATATTCCCGAGGTCCAGGAGCCATCAGGAATAGAATCTGCTTCTCAGGGACCTGCCATGATCGTGCTATCAGCCAAGAGTGAGGAGCAGCTTAAGGAAAAAGGACGACAGCTGCTTGAGGCTCTTCAAGGTCAGTTATCCTCTGCTAGCATATTGGATATTGCCTATACGCTCCAGGTGGGACGCGAACCGATGGAGGAGCGTCTAGCCATGCTTGTGGATTCGATCACAGATCTTGAGGAGAAATTAAAGGAATTTGTGGCCGGACGCCACCACATGCTCAACCTGTATAGAGGTCAGGTGAAGCGCAACAAAGAAGCGTTGTCCATTTTTACGGGGGACGAAGACCTGCAGCAACTGATTGAACATTGGATTACCAAAAGGAAATATACAAAGCTTCTGGAGCTGTGGGCCAAAGGGCTAAATTTGGATTGGAACAAACTTTATACTGGCAAGGTACCTCGCCGTATCAGCTTGCCAACCTATCCATTTGCAAAAGAGCATTACTGGACTTCTGAAAGCAAGGATCAATTAAAAGCCCATGCATTACTGCCGCAAAATGAAAGCAATGTAGATTTTGATGATCAATTGTGTGGCAGACTCTTGGATGAAATGATGAACGATGCCATGTCTGTTGATGAGGCTGCCAACGAAATCTTCAATATATTCACACGTAAATGAGAAGTTTCTACATGCTGGGAGGCAATCGAAGATGAAGGACTTTTTTCAAAATATTCTGGGCGAGGTAAAAAGCGGACGGATGCAGAAAGAGGAGGCTATTTTCAGAATACGCCAAGTTCAAGCTCAAATGGCTTCACACGGTACCCTGCAAAGCAAAGCAGGGGCCGAGGCGGGGGCCCTGGCGAATACAGGAATTCTTATGCTTGAGCCTTCATGGAAAGAGCAAGCTGCACTCCAAAAAGCGACTCTTCATGAATGTAGCCAACATCTGGTGGTGCTTTGCGAACTCGATCATATCTCGGAGCGAAGCATTGAAGCGCTCTTAAAAGGAACCCGATGCATCAAGCTCCATGCCGGTCAAACCGGCATGGATGAACGGTTTCAGGGCTATGCTCTTCAACTGCTTGCGGAAGTGCAAATGATTCTCAAAGAGAATCTGAGGGGCAACGTGCTGGTACAGATTGTTGCTTCCTCCCAAAGCGGACAGCAGCTCTTTGCTGGGCTTTTGGGATTGCTGCAAACAGCCGAAAAGGAAAACCCCAAAATCGCAGGGCAATTCGTTGAATTGGAAGCTACAGGTTTGGAAGAGATCGTTGAGAAATTAAAAGAGAACACCCAATACCCCAAAGACAAAAGGATACGGTATGAGAACAGTAAACGTCTGACTCTCAGCTGGAGCGAAATGAAAGCCCCTGAAACTCCGGGAAGAGTGCCCTGGAAGGATCGGGGGATTTATTTGATTACGGGCGGTGCAGGAGGCTTAGGGCTTGTTTTTGCGAGAGATATCGCCCGGCGAGTCCAAGAAGCAACGCTAGTCCTGGTAGGGCGTTCAATATTTGACGAAGGCAAGCAGGCCATATTGGAGGAATTGAAAGCACTGGGAGCCCGCGTAGAGTACAAACGAGCGGACGTATCCCGAAAGGAAGAGGCCTCGCAACTGATCCTAAAGATCCGAGAGGAGCATGGGGGGATTGATGGCATCCTCCATAGTGCAGGGGTGATACAGGATCGTTTTATTATTCATAAGACGCAGGAAGAGTTCAAGGAAGTAATGGCTCCCAAAGTAGCCGGATTGGTCAACCTGGATCAGGCGACGAAGGAGCTAGACCTTGATTTCTTCATTTTCTTCTCATCCATCGCAGGGATTATGGGCAATCCTGGTCAGGCCGATTATGCCGCAGCAAATGCGTTTATGGATGCCTATGCCTTATATCGAAACAGCCTCGTCTCTTCCAAGGAGCGCAAAGGGCAGACGCTGTCTGTCAATTGGCCGCTCTGGAAGGATGGAGGAATGCATGCGGATGCCGAAACGGAGATGGCTTGGCAAAGTATTGGCATGGTGGCCATGCAAACTGCAAACGGCGTCAAGGCATTATATGATAGCCTAGCCTCTGGCCAGAAGCAGGTACTGGTGATAGAAGGGGATTTGCCTAGATTGCGGAAGCATCTATTGGAGCCTCAGCCACAGGAAAAATTATATATTGAAGAGACAGCTTCTTCACCGATAAATCCTGAGCTGCTTCTGGAAAAAATCTTGCACCAGCTTAAAGTATTGTTTGGAGAAGTGACTAAGCTGAGCATTGAAAAGATTGATGTCAGTGAGCCTTTGGAGAGCTACGGCATAGACTCCATCATGATTACAAGGCTCAACCAAAAGCTTCAAGGAGTTTTTGGTGAAATCTCGATGACCCTGTTTTTTGAATATCAGACGTTGGAAGCGGTAGCGGAATATTTTATTGCTGACTATTATGAGGAATGCGTACGGTGGACAGGACTTGGAAGACGGCTGGAGCCGGAAGAAAACTTCATCCCCGCATCTTTGCATACTGATAGCGAATTATCATTACCGACTCTACCAAAGGAAGAAAACCATCATGCCAGTAGGACAGTTATAGACACAGGCAGTGTAAAACACGAACAAATAGCCATTATTGGCATGAGCGGACGATTTCCACAAGCGAAAAATATGGAGGAATACTGGAGCAATTTACAACAGGGCAAAGATTGTATTACAGAAATCCCCGCAGATCGCTGGAAGAGGGAAGGATTTTACTCTCCTAACATAAAGGAAGCTGTGGAGAAGGGCAAAAGCTATAGCAAATCTGGGGGATTTGTGGAGGATTTTGCAGATTTTGATCCTCTTTTCTTCAATATATCTCCTCGGGAAGCTATGAGTATGGACCCTCAGGAGCGGATATTCCTGGAAGAATGCTGGAAGACCTTCGAGGATGCTGGATACAGCAGAGATCAGCTTGCAGCGCAATATAATGGGCGAATCGGCGTCTTTGCAGGCATTACCGCAACAGGCTTCAATTTATACGGACCCAAGCTGTGGGAGCAAGGCAAACCAATCTTTCCTCGCACATCCTTCAGTTCGGTAGCAAATCGAATATCGTATCTCTTGAATCTGAAGGGACCTAGCTTTTCGGTCGATACCATGTGCTCATCGTCATTAACTGCAATCCATGAGGCCTGTGAGCATATCCATAACGGAGAATGCGAGATTGCCATTGCAGGGGGAGTTAACTTATATCTTCATCCTTCCAACTATGTTTTTCTAAGCACAATGCGAATGCTATCGCCAGAGGGACGGTGCAAGAGCTTTGGTGAAGGAGGAAATGGATTTGTCCCTGGTGAAGGTGCAGGTGTTGTGCTGCTCAAACCTCTATCTCGTGCCATTGCCGATAAGGACCATATTTATGCGGTTATTCGGGCAACTAGTATCAATCATGGCGGAAAAACAAACGGGTATACCGTGCCAAATCCGGTAGCACAGGCAGAATTGATCCGAGAAACCTTGGATAAAGCAGGCGTCAATGCTCGAACAGTCAGTTATATTGAAGCTCACGGTACAGGGACAGAACTCGGTGATCCTATTGAAATTACCGGACTTACCCAGGCTTTCAAGAAGGATACACAGGATACAGGGTTCTGTGCGATTGGCTCGGTAAAATCAAACATAGGCCATTTAGAGGCGGCCGCAGGGATTGCAGGAATCGCTAAAATTATTCTGCAAATGAAAAACCGAAAAATTGTCCCAAGCCTGCATGCCAAAGAATTGAACCCCAATATAAACTTTGCCAAAACGCCATTTACAGTTCAGCAGGGACTTGCTGAATGGAAACGTCCGATTTTGGAGAAAAACGGCGAGCAACGGGAATATCCTAGAATTGCAGGCATATCTTCCTTCGGAGCCGGAGGGGCTAATGCCCATATCGTTCTAGAAGAATACATTCCGGCAGAACAGGCTGTCTCTACTCCGCAAAAGCCGGTTGTCATTATATTGTCGGCCAAAAGTGATGAAGCATTGAAAGAGCAGGCTGTTCAGTTGACTGCTGCAATTGATAAAAATGTCTTCTCAGATAACGACCTGGTGAATGCGGCTTACACCTTGCAAATGGGGCGTGAGGCGATGGATGAGCGCCTTGCCGTGGTCGTTCAGTCAGTGGAGGAACTTAGGAACAAACTGCGGGAATTCAATGGGGGAAGACCGGATATTGCACAGCTTTATCGGGGACAGGCCAAGCGGGACAAGGAGAGCTTGGATGTAGCTCAGCTGGAAGAAGCGCTGGATGAATCCTTTGATGTCTGGAATCTAGCAGAGAAATACGGCAGACTTTCGGAATTGTGGGTCAAGGGTGTGCACGTTGACTGGAACAGACTCTACAGTGATATCCAGCCTTTCCGCATCAGTTTGCCCACATATCCCTTTGCTAGGGAACGCTACTGGATATCAGTAGATGAAGAAAAGTCCGCTGGTGTCGCTCCAGCATATCTGCACCCCTTGCTGCATCACAACACCTCCGTTCTTTCTGAGCAAAGATTTAGCTCAACCTTTAACGGTCAGGAGTTTTATCTGAATAGCTCCGGCGTTGACGGAAGACTTGTCCTGTCAGATGGAGCATGTCTTGAAATGGCACGGGCAGCGGTTGAACAGTCGTTAACAGTACAGGAGAAGGGTCAGGCAGGCATCACACTCACAGACATGGTATGGACACATGCTCCTGTCATAGGAGATCGGCCGGAAATACATATAGGACTCTTTCCGGGAGATCAAGGTGGAATTGATTTCAAAATTTACAGCACACGAACCGAAGCAGGCGATCCTGTCATATACAGCGAGGGAAGTGCCGAGCTGGAGGCTTTAAGTAGAACGGAAACATTAGATATTCAGGCTTTGCAGATGGAGTGCATTGATCATATTTCACATGGGGGAGACGATGAAGCACTGCGGACGATTGAAGTTAACTACGGTTCGGAATTCCAGTCCGCTGAGCAAGTTTATATAGGTCAGGACTTGGTACTGGCCAAGCTATCACTGCCTTCCGGTATGGCAAATACTGAAGGCCTATTTGTTGTGCATCCCTTCATAACAAGTGCTGCCCTGCAAATGCCCTTATACCTGCTTTCAAATAATGAAAATATTATGCGGTTCACCGGCATTGACTCTCGGAAAAAAATACTGCCGACTGCGATAGATAGGCTTCAAATATTTCGGGAGTGTCCGAGCGACATGTGGGCGTTGGTACGGCATGGAAGAGGAAACCAGATTGATCATAGGGCGCACAAGTATGACATTGATTTGTGCGACGAGGCAGGCAGAATCTGTGTGCGCATAAAAGGGGTCTCCTACAAGGAAGCGGAGACTTGTGAGCAACCGCTCGGTGCAATGATGCTGCAGCCATTCTGGAAAGAACAGGCGGTTGGGGAGGAAACCATAACAACCGACTACGAACGGCATGTGGTCATACTTTGTGAGACAGATGCCATAGCTGCGTTACATGTCGAGACTTCCTTGACAGGCGTGGAATGTATCACCCTACAGGCCCGCATGGAGGAGGTCGACCGACGCTTTGAAACATATGCCGTTCAGGTCTTTGAGAAAATACAAGGTATCCTGATTAACAAGCCTAAAGGCAAAGTGTTGGTACAAATTGTAACGATGTCTGGAAATGAAAAGCTACTTTTCTCCGGGCTGTGCGGCTTACTCAAAACAGCTCATAAGGAGAATCCAAAGTTCTATGGGCAACTGATTGAAGTAGGGGAAATGGAGAAAAATGAAAGACTCATTGAAATATTAAGATCGAGCAGTCGGCGTCCAGAGGACAGCCGCATCCGGTTTGTAGAAGGCAAACGTTGGATTCCTGCCTGGAACAAGGTCGAAATGCCGTCGATACCACAAATTCCATGGAAAGATCATGGAGTTTATCTGGTTACTGGAGGTGCCAAAGGCCTGGGTCTTATTTTTGCCAAAGAAATTGCGCGTCAGACCAAGGATGCAACTCTGATTCTGACGGGGCGTTCCATGCTGGACGAGGACAAGCTGGCCCCATTGGAAGAATTGAAGGCTTTGGGCGCCAAGGTGGAATATAGACAGGTGGATGTTACGCAGAAGGAAGCGGTGGTTGGCCTGATTGAGGACATCCAAACGGCATACGGCGGAATTAACGGCATTCTGCACAGTGCTGGAATTATCAAAGATAACTATATCATCAAAAAGACGAGCGCAGAATTTAGGGAAGTACTGGCGCCAAAGGTGGCCGGCCTAGCTCATTTGGATCAGGCCAGTAAGGACATGCCCCTAGATTTCTTTATCCTTTTTTCATCAGCTGCGGGAGTGGGCGGAAATGCGGGTCAGTCTGACTATGCTACCGCGAATGCGTTCATGGATGCATATGCTTGGTATCGTAATACCTTGGTATCCTCCTGGGAGCGTATGGGCAAAACGCTGTCGATCAATTGGCCGCTATGGAAAGAAGGCGGAATGCGGCCTGACCAGGAGACGGAGAAGGCCTTACAGAATGTAGGTATGTTTGCGATGAGGACAGAGACTGGTATTAGTGCGTTGTATCAAAGTATAGCCTGCATATCGAATCAAGCGATGGTGGTAGAAGGAGACATTGAGCTGATCAGCAGAATGATGATTATGGAAGGACAGCTTGAAGAAAGCGGAGAAGCAGCCCGAGATCAGAGACTCGGATCAGAGGACGACAACGTTCTTTTCTCAGCAAATAAGGTAGTGTCCGTCCAAGATGAACATCTGCTGCGTGAAAAGACGACCAATTACTTGAAGACTTTGCTGTCTTCGTCAATCGAACTGCCTGCATATCGAATTGAAGAGGATACGCCGTTGGAAAATTACGGGGTGGATTCTATCAAGTCCATGGAACTGACTGACCAGTTGGAGAAGACGTTCGATCAGGTGTCGAAGACGATATTTTTTGAATATCCGAATATTCGGAGCTTAACCGAGTATTTTTTGGAATCTCACCGAGACGAATTAATCGCTCTGTTTGGTCTGGAGCAGGCAGCAACTGTAGGTGTAAAAGCCGCCACCGCCACGGCAGCAATGGTTACAGAACTTCGACCAGGAGAAGAACAGTTGCGTGATCAGGTGACAAGTTATCTAAAAGGCTTGCTTTCTTCATCTACCGGACTGCCGGAACAACGCATTGAAGAGGATAAGAGCCTGGAAAACTATGGAGTTGACTCCATAAAGTCTATGGAAATAACCGATCAGCTGGAAGAAACGTTTGGATCACTGTCCAGAACGCTATTGTTTGAATATCCGAATATCCGAAGCTTAACCGAATATTTTCTGGAATCTCACCGAGACGAATTAAGCACTTTGTTTGGTCTGGATCAGGTAGCGACTGTAAGTGCAATAGCTGACACGGTTTTTGTAGCCAATGAGACAAAATCCTTGTCTGGAGAAGGACGGCTGCGTGATCAAGTGACAGGGTATCTAAAGGGCTTACTTTCCTCATCCACTGGACTGCCAGAACAACGCATTGAAGAGGATAAAAACCTAGAGAACTATGGAGTTGACTCCATAAAGTCTATGGAAATAACCGATCAGCTGGAAGAAACGTTTGGATCACTGTCCAGAACCTTACTGTTTGAATATCCAAATATCCAGAGTTTAACGGATTACTTCCTGGAATCACACTGGGATGAATTGAACGCTTTGTTTGGTGCTGAACAAGAGCTAGTTGCGGCAGCCAGCACGAAATCCATTGGCATCGTAGAACATGCAAAAGCTCCCTCTCCAGTATTTCGGCACTCACCCATTTCGTCAGTGCGAGTAGAGCCTAAGGAGGCGGTCACAGGAACAGGAGCGATGGACATTGCTGTCATCGGGGTGTCCGGAAAATATCCTGGAGCGGAAAATATTCAAGAATTCTGGAGAAATCTCCAAGAGGGCAAGGACTGCATTACCGAAGTTCCCACAGATCGCTGGGATCACGATCTTTACTTTGATAAAGAAAGAAATAAACCGGGAAAAACCTACTGCAAATGGGGGGGCTTCCTAAACCGAATAAATCCGTTGGATTCTTCTTTCTTTCACCTGACCCCTCATGAGGTGAGTTTGATGGACCCAATGGAACAGCTTTTCCTGGAAATGATATGGAGCCTGCTGGAAAGTGCGGGATATACGCGAGAGGTGCTACAGAAAAAACACCAGTCCAAGGTGGGGGTCTACGTTGGTGCTACGTATCATAAATACTGCGACTGTGATACAAATACGGATGCCCCTCGGGTCACATCCTTTGGTTCTGTTGCTGTCGCCAACCCCATGTCGCATTATTTCAATTTCCAGGGTCCGAGCATATCCATTGATACGATGAGTTCTTCCTCTGCAGTGGCTGTCCATATGGCATGTGAAAGCCTGATCAGAGGAGAGTGCCAAATCGCAGTAGCTGGCGGGGGGAATCTGTTGACAAGCCCCAAAAAATATATCGAATCCAGCCAGAACAATTTGATCGGAAGCCATGAAGATAGTCGAAGCTTTGCGGATGGAGACGGATATCTTCCGGCGGAGGGAGTTGGGGCAGTTCTCTTAAAGCCGCTTCATAAGGCAGAACAGGATGGAGACTGTATTTTAGCAGTCATCAAATCTACGGCAACTAATCATGGAGGACACAGCAATGGGTATACGGTCCCTAATCCCAATGCACAGGCACAACTAGTTGAAGAGAACTTTTTGAAAGCCGGCATTCACCCCCGGACAGTCAGCTATGTAGAGGCAGCAGCCAATGGATCTACATTGGGAGACCCAATTGAGCTAGTCGCCTTGAAAAAATCATTCCAGAAATTTACGGACGAGCAGCACTTTTGTGCCATGGGATCGGTTAAATCCAATATAGGCCACGCAGAAGCAGCCTCGGGGATATCGCAGCTAACCAAGACCATATTGCAATTGTGGCATCGAAAACTGGTTCCCACCATTAAAGCGGAGAAGCTGAATCCCAATCTTACTTTCAGCAATACTCCATTTTATCTGCAGCGGGAGCTTCAGGAATGGAAGCGGCCTGTAATAGAGCTGGAAGGAGAAGCGCGGGAATTTCCGTTGCGGGCAACAGTAAGCTCCTTCGGTGCTGGGGGATCTAACGTCCATTTTATTCTGGAAGAATACATTCCTTCGCCAAAAGAAGCTGTTCAGTTGAAAGGGGCAGATCAGACAGAAGTAGTGGTTCTCTCGGACGTAAACTGGGAGCGATTGAAGGCTCTTGCGAGTCAATTGCTTGAATATGTGGAGCAGCAGAACGAGCTTTCCTTACATGATGTGGCTTTCACACTTCAGACAGGCCGCGAAGCGATGAAGTGCCGGACGGCAATCGTAGCGAGCTCGCGAGAGGAACTGCTCACTGGTCTGAGAGAGCTTATCGAATCCGTCGGCAAGGGTAACGAGCCAGAGGGAGCGTCTATTCCGATATTTATTGGAGAAGGCGGAGAGGATTCGAATACAAGTGCACTCCTTTTAGGAAAAGTAGGCGAGAAAGTTTCTCAAATTCTTCTAGAGGAGAGGGACCTGCAAAATATTGCTATGTATTGGACACAGGGAGGCAGAATTACGTGGGAGGCGCTCCATGAGGGGCAAGCTGTTCGCAGAATTCCCTTACCGACCTCTCCGTTCTGAGCACAAATTGGGGAACTGAACACTGTCTGACGAAAAATACGAATAATCCGGAGGTACAAATGAGGGAGTTCAAAGATAGGGTAGCTGTGATTACGGGAGCTGCCAGCGGAATTGGCCGAGCTATTGCAGACCGATGTGTCAAAGAAGGAATGAAGGTCGTTTTGGCGGATATTGAAGAGGGGGCTCTTCTAAGGACTGAACGAGAATTGAAAGCAATGGGTGCAGCTACCCTCTCCGTTGTGACCGATATTTCCAAAGAAGCTGATATTCGTTTATTAGCACAAAAAACAGTTCAGACCTTTGGCGCTGTGCATCTTTTGTTCAATAATGCAGGCGTGGATGCTGGCACAGGCCGCTTATTATGGGAGAATACTGTGGCAGATTGGCAGTGGGTAATCAACGTAAACATTTGGGGAATTCTGTTTGCCACCGAAATTTTTGTTCCTATTATGGTGAAACAAAAAACTCCATGCCATATTGTAAATACAGCATCTATTGCCGGTCTGCTGTCCGGTCCTGGAAATGGAATATACAGCGCGTCAAAGCATGCCGTTTTAAGCCTGTCTGAAACGTTATATCAGGAGCTCAGATTGATCGGTTCTAATGTGGGAGTGTCGGTTGTATGTCCGGGATTCGTTCGTACTCAAATCATGGATGCAGAGCGGAACCGCCCGACAGAGCTGCGTAAGCCAGATGGGAGCGGCAATCTTCCACCTGAAAGACAAGTTATTACCGAATTGGCTCGCAAGGCTGTCCAAAATGGAATACTTCCGGAGGATGTGGCCAATCAGATTTTTGAGGGCATCCGAAAAGGGCAGCTATATATCATCACAGAACCGAAATTCAAACCTGCAATCAGGCAGCATATGGAGAATGTTCTTAACGAAAGCAATCCTACGGCATCCCAAATGCAATTAGTGCGCAATTTGTTGTGAACTTTGAATGATAGAGGAACTGCTTAGGAGAGTCTGATCAATACGTTGTGGGGGTTACTCGGATGGACAGATCAGTGGTTTTTATGTTTTCAGGCCAGGGTTCGCAATACTACGGCATGGGAAAGGAATTATATATGTCCAACCCGGTTTTCCGAACATGGATGACCAGGTTGGATGAGATTCATACGGATATTACAGGCAGCTCTGTATTAAAAACGCTGTACGATGATACGCGTCGCAGGGGAGAAGAATTTGATACCCTGCTATATACTCACCCTGCAATTTTCATGGTTGAATATGCGCTCACACAGGTGTTATTGGAAAAGGGGATTTATCCTGATTATGTTTTAGGCTCTAGTCTGGGTGAGTCTGTATCTGTTGCTGTGGCTGACTGCATGAGCTATGAGGACACGCTTCAATGTATTATCAAGCAAGCACAGTTGGTGGAGGCCTATTGTCCGAAAGGGGGCATGCTGGCCGTCATTGGCAATCCCAGTCTGTACGACGAAGCACCCATATTGAATACCAACTCAGAACTGGCATCCATCAACTTTGACTCACATTTTGTCATTTCAGGCAGCTGCGAGGGTCTGACAGAGATTGAACATTATTTGAAAGCAAATGAAATGATCTATCAAAGGTTGCCAGTACATTATGCTTTTCATGCTTCCTTAATGGACCCTATTGCATTGGAATATACGGCGTTTTTAAAGCTCAAGACCCTAAGAAGCCCTAAAATAAATATGGTTTCATCTATGTACGGCGGGAAGACGACATGGCTTGACAACCGTTTTCTTTGGGACGTCACTAGGAAGCCTATCCAATTTCAGAGCGCTCTAAAGTGTCTGGGAGATAGTGACGGGGTTGTTTATATTGATCTCGGTCCCTCGGGCACGCTTGCTAATTTTGTAAAGTATAATTTTGGTCCCAAGAAAAAGGCAAGCGTTTATTCCATTCTCTCCCCTTTTCAACAAGACATAAAAAATTTGGATCGTCTGTTCGAAATATTTGACTAATATGCATCCATTACTAACAAGGAGGAAATCAATGATCGCATATCTGTTCCCTGGACAAGGAGCTCAAGTGAAAGGTATGGGCGAAGGACTGTTTGATGAATTTCCAGAATGGGTTGCCCAAGCGGATGCAGTTCTTGGTTATTCTATTCAGAAGCTGTGCCTTGAGGACCCTGCCAAGCAACTCGGACAAACGGATTTTACCCAGCCGGCGCTATTTGTCGTAAATGCCTTAAGTTACCTGAAAAAAATAAGAGAAACCGGAAGAAAACCCGACTATGTTGCAGGACATAGCTTGGGTGAATATAATGCTTTATTTGCCGCGGAAGCGTTTGACTTTGAAACCGGCTTGAAGCTGGTCAAAAAAAGAGGAGAGCTGATGGCTCGGGCTGCTGGCGGCGGAATGGCGGCAGTTTTAGGCTTGAAAGAAGAAGTGTTTCGGGAAGTAATGGAGAAAAATAAATTAGTAGAGCTCGATGTTGCCAACTATAATTCGCCCAGCCAGATTGTTATTTCAGGGCCAAAGGAACTGATTGAGCAGGCGAAACCAATTTTTGAGGATGCGGGAGCCAGAAATTATGTGGTTTTGAATGTAAGTGGAGCATTTCACTCCAGGTATATGGAAAGTGCGAGACAGAAGTTTGAGGCTTATGCGGCGTCATTCGAATTCTCAAACATCAAAATACCCGTTATTTCAAATGTCCATGCCAGACCCTACAAGCAGCTGGATTTAAGAAGCACGCTAATCAACCAGATTGTGAGCCCGGTCAAATGGTCGGAAAGTATACGCTATCTGATGGGTAAAAATGTAACCCAGTTTATTCAGATCGGGCCTGGAAATGTCGTGGCAGGATTGGTTAATGCCATACAACGAGAAGCAGAGCCATTGATCCTGACGGAGGTTGAAGACCGGAACGAGCAGGTACAGGAGGAGATGTCGAAGGATACGTTGAGAAATGATGAAGCGATATCCGAAAAGCGACAGGTTCCTATAACAAAACCCGATCATGACGTACGGGTAGCTGGCAAACAATTTACTGCAGAGTCTCTTGGTCATAGCGAATTCAAACAAGATTACGGAATTAAGTATGCGTATCTTATAGGCTCTATGTACAAGGGCATCTCTTCAAAAGAGATGGTCGTAAGAGCAGGAAAGGCAGGAATGATGGGATTTTTTGGAGCTGGGGGAGTGAAGATTGATGCTCTGGAGGAAACCATAAAGTATATTCAAAAGGAATTGAACCATGGCGAAGCCTATGGAATGAATCTTATTCATGTGCCAGACCACCCGGACATAGAAAATAACATCGTTGATTTGTACATAAAATACGGTGTTAGAAATATTGAAGCCTCTGCGTTTATGAGTATCACGCCTTCTTTGGTTAGGTACAGGCTAAAGGGACTGAGACGGAATGCAAAGGGAAACGTAACGCCACAGAACAGAATTATAGCGAAAGTATCCAGACCCGAGGTTGTTGAAGCCTTCCTGAGTCCTGCGCCTCAGAATATTATAAATAAGCTGCTGGCGGAAAATAGGATCAGCCGGGAAGAGGCGATGATGGGAATGGAAATTCCCATGGTCGATGATTTATGCGTCGAGGCTGATTCAGGTGGGCATACCGACCATGCAGTTGCATATGTATTGGTTCCGCTAATGCTTCAAATGAGGGATGAAGCGATTCGAAAGTATAAATACAATAAAAGCATAAGGGTAGGGGCAGCGGGGGGAATAGGGACTCCACAAGCTGCAGCGGCGGCGTTTATATTAGGTGCTGATTTTATCATGACGGGTTCTATCAATCAGTGTACCGTTGAAGCAGGGACGAGTGATGAAGTAAAAGATTTGCTCCAGCAATTAAACATTCAGGATACGGACTACGCTCCAGCAGGGGATATGTTTGAAATGGGGGCAAAAGTTCAGGTTATGAAAAAAGGAGTGTTTTTCCCGGCCAGGGCGAATAAATTATATGATCTTTACCGGAATTATAATTCCATAGATGAAATTGATAGAGAAACCAAACATTATATTGAAGAAAAATATTTTAAGAAGAGTATCGAACAAGTCTATGAAGATATTAAAGCTTATTACCCGGCTGAAATCATTGAAAAAGCTGAAAGAATCCCAAAACGTAAGATGGCCTTGATATTTAGATGGTACTTTACTTATTCTACTCGACTTGCCATTAATGGGGACAAAAACAACAGGGTCGATTATCAAGTACACTGCGGACCAGCCCTTGGTGCTTTTAATCAATGGGTTAAGGGGACAGTCCTTGAGGATTGGAAGAATAGACATGTTGACGATATAGGACAAAAAATAATGGTTGAGACTGCAGAACACCTGAATGAAAGATTTAAAGCTTTAACTGCTAGTCTACTTACAATCTAGTTGGATTCAAGCAATGGCGAGAAGCTACGAGAAGCTAATAGTGAAGTGCAGTACGTTCTAGCTGAATAAGCCCATGGCCGGATACATGCAGGATAGAGTGACAATCTCTGCAATCAGACCATGGGTTACATCATTAAAACCATTTAGATACTAGGGTAAAAGAAAGAGGGTGTTTTCGTGCATAGGTATAGAACTCATAACTGTGGAGAACTGGATCAAACGCATGTCGGGGAAATCGTGAGAATTGCAGGTTGGATTAAAAATATTCGTAACCTTGGCGGGATTGTTTTTATTGACCTTAGGGACCATTATGGGGTTACGCAAATCGTTGTCTCTGATTCTAATGAAGTAAAGGATTTTGTATCCAAGATCAGCAGGGAATCAACCATCTCTGTCATAGGAGCTGTATGTCACAGATCCGAAAGTACGATCAGTCCCCATATGAAAACCGGATATATTGAGGTCGTTGCCAAGGAGATAGAAGTGTTAGGAAAGGTCATGAATCCATTGCCTTTTGAAGTATCTTCAGCACATGAAGCTCGGGAAGATTTAAGATTAAAGTATCGTTTTCTGGATCTGCGCAATGAAAAACTGCATGATAATATTGTACTTCGTTCTAGAGTAATTCAAAGTATCCGAAAAAAGATGATTGATTTGGATTTTTTAGAGATTCAGACACCGATTCTGACAAGTTCATCTCCAGAGGGCGCCAGAGACTATTTAGTTCCTAGTAGAGTGCATCCAGGTCAATTTTATGCCTTGCCTCAGGCACCTCAGCAATTTAAACAACTATTAATGGTCTCCGGCTTTGATAAATATTTTCAAATTGCACCGTGCTTTAGAGATGAAGATGCAAGGGCAGACAGATCGCCTGGCGAGTTTTATCAGCTGGATTTGGAAATGGCATTTGCTACACAGGAAGATGTTTTTAATGTAGTTGAAAATATGCTGTATGAAGTTTTTTCCGAATTTACAAATTATAAAATTTCAAAGCCTTTTAGTAGAATTCCCTATCAAGAAGCCATGCTCAAATATGGGAGCGATAAACCTGACTTAAGAAATCCATTAATTATCCATGATGTTACAGAGCTTTTTACAGAGACTGATTTTAAAGTGTTTAAAAATAAAACGATAAGAGTTATTGCAACTCCTGGTTGTGGAGGGCAGCCAAGAAGCTTTTACGATGATATCGTGAACTTTGCTATGGAGGCTGGAGCGAAGGGCCTTTCATGGATTAAGTTCAATGATGATATGTCTCTCAGCGGCTCAATTGCAAAATTTATTCCGGAGAAGGTAAAAAACGAATTAATGAATGTAACGCAAGCTGGTCCGGGATATGCACTGTTTTTTGCTGCCGATGAGCTTAAAAATGTCGAAAAAATAGCTGGTGCTGTCCGAAATCAATTAGGCAAACGGCTGGATTTATTGGAAAAGGATACGTTTAAGTTTTGCTGGATTGTTGATTTCCCCATGTTTGAATTGGATCCTGATACCCATAAAATAGAGTTCAGTCATAACCCGTTTTCGATGCCGCAAGGTGGTATGGATGCGCTGCTGAATATGAATCCTCTGGATATCCTGGCGTACCAATATGATATTGTATGTAATGGGATTGAGCTGTCCTCGGGTGCTGTCCGTAACCACGATACAGAGATTATGGTAAAAGCTTTTGAGATCGCGGGTTATACATATGAAGAGATCAAGAGTAGATTTCCTGCACTCTTTAATGCTTTTCAATTTGGGCCACCTCCTCACGCAGGTATAGCACCTGGAATTGATAGGATTGTGATGATCCTTGCAAATGAATCGAATATTCGAGAGGTTATTGCTTTTCCGATGAATAGCAAAGCACAGGACGTATTAATGGGAGCTCCTTCGGAGGTTACTGACAAACAATTGAGAGATGTTCATATCAAATTGGCAAATGCTCAGCCACAAACAGAATAAACGGATTTAACAAGGTACTGCAAGCAAGGCTGAATCCAGCACGCAATTAAATCCGATGGAGTGAGCTAAAAACTCTCCCTGCTAGAAGCAGAGGAGAGTTTTTTTATTTAGCTTAGATCGTTCACTTTAGGTTAGTAGCGTCTGCTGCAACCTTTCTAGCTTGAACCACGTCAAGAAGTTGTTAATGGCCAAGCGGCCTAATTCAACTACAAGGTGGAACTTAACATGCGCATGAGAAAAAATGCAATCGCAGCCCTTACGACTGTAGCTCTGCTGTCCTTCTCGATTGGAGGTCATTTGTCTGCGGCAGATAGTCAATTCAGGGATTTGGACCATGTAAACGGCAAAGAAAAAATCATCTCCCTTAAAGAGCGGGGATTGCTTAAAGGTGTCTCAGACATGCAGTTTCTCCCCTCATCTAAAGTGACCGCTGCCCAAGGCATTCAGTTGATTTCGGGTGGACTTCAGCTCAGTTTGGCTGCCATTGATTTGAACCAGGCGCCACAGGCGAGTGGATTGTTTACCCAGGTTAAAGATACCGCATGGTACGCTGAAGCTTTTATTAACGCGTATTATAATGGCGTAGACATTCCAAAAGGTACCAATCCTGCCAAAGCTCTGACCAAGGAAGAGTTCACCCACATGTTGATTCAGGGCATGGAAAAAGCAGGCGCTCTTCCCATGATTAAAATCGCACCTGCAAATATTGCGGATGACAGCGAACTGGAGCCTTCTTACCAAGGTAGCATTCAACGCTCGCTAGTGTACAAGGTCAATGTCCTGGATGGGAAGGGAAATTTTCATCCCAAAAGTGCGATTACACGTGCCGAGGCTGCTGTTATGTTATACAATGCATTGGAATACCTGAATGCTCATCCAAAGTCGTAACCAATACAGCAACAAAGCGCTTTTCTTCTGAGGAATTTAAGCTTTCAGTTACTTGACATCAATACCGTGAATGCTATAATAAGGAAATCGAATTTAGACCCCGCGGTAGTTGACTATCGTAAGAATACTTTTCTGGTCCTTCGGCATAGAACACAAGTAACGAATAAATAAGCTGGCTCCGGATGAGGGGTCAGCTTTATTTGTTTGGACAAAAGTTTACAGCTTTCACAGATTTACATATTGAGAGGAGACAGCGGTATGTTTGGGAATGACTGGGATGATGTACTACGAGAAGAGGTCGAAAAGCCTTACTTTAATGAATTAAGGTATACGTTAGCTCGAGAGTACAAGTTACATAAGGTATATCCTCCAAAAGAAGACTTGTTTTCAGCACTCAAATTAACGCCATATCATCTGACCAAAGCGGTTATATTGGGACAGGACCCATATCATGGAGAGGGACAAGCTCACGGCTTGAGCTTTTCTGTTAGACCTGGTGTGCGTACACCGCCGTCTCTACAAAATATATATAAGGAGTTACGCGATGATGTCGGCACTCCCATTCCGAATCAGGGATACCTCGTTCCTTGGGCTGAGCAAGGTGTGCTGCTGCTGAACAACGTGTTGACCGTGCGTGAAGGACAACCGCAATCTCATCAGGGAATAGGTTGGGAACGTTTCACGGATGCTGTCATTGAAGCGATTAATGAACGTGAACAGCCGGTAGTGTTCATTTTGTGGGGGAGTCATGCTCAGAAAAAGGCCAGCTTCGTGAATACCAGCAAGCATTTGGTGCTGAAATCTGTCCATCCGAGTCCATTGGCGGCTCACAGAGGTTTTTTTGGCAGCAAGCCTTTTTCACGTACCAATGCATTTTTGCAGGAGCATGGAATGGAACCGATTCAGTGGGAGATTCCTAACCGCTAGCACGGGAGGTGAGGACATGCGTCAATGGAAGGGACGTCAGGTCATTTTATATCACGGCAACAACGGTCATACCCAGAAGGTGCGCGGCACACTTGAAAAATGGGATGATATACGAAAATGCGTTATTTTGGGCCCGAAAATGCTGGCTATTCCTTTTGAAAATATTACGCATATTACCATGCTTCCTCCGGGACGTGAGCGTAAAAGCCGCCATCCAGCTAGGCTGAACACTTTCGGTTATGTAATGAACGTTCCGTTACAGTTTGATAATGCCATTCATTTTCAGTCAGCGGTGACGATTTGGAGAGATGATCAACTGATTGCTTACAATGTAAAGCTGGTTAGTCACTCGGCAGACCATGTGACTCTTGAGGATGGACAAACCTTATCCAAGGAAGAGCATTTATTTGTAGTGAGGTCACTGCGTGGAGAACTTTAACTGTAATAATTCACCTTTTTTTGATGAAGGGTTCAATTTAGTTAGCTGCTTACCGATAAAAGATATTGGGATTGTTAATAATATCCTGTTTTATAGAATGAAACCAAGGGAGAGAAACGAATGGAGCGTATGAAACGTATGAGCAAACGGAGTACCTTCTTACTTGCTTTGCTGATGTTTGTATTCGCAGCATGGCCAGCAGGTTTGATCCGGGCTGAGGAGAAAACGACCTCAACAGTACAGTGGGACAGTCAAAATCCGACCACAGTTAATCTGGGTGGAAGCCCCGCTCAATTAAAAGTGTGGTCTGTGACGCAGACTGGTAAAACGGATGTAACCGAAAGAGCTGAATGGATCTCCGGAGATTCAAGTATTTTAAAGGTAGAAAAGGGACTCATTACTCCAGTGTCCAAAGGGCAGATTAAGATTGTTGCCACATATGATCAGAAAACAGTAAGTACGACGATTACGGTAAAATCGCCTTACAGCAAGCTGCAATTCAATCCGACGGGTCCTCTCAATCTGACCATTGGCGGAGAATCGAAGCAACTGACTGCTCAAGGTGTGCTTAGCGGAGGCGGCACGGAAAATGTGTCTGGCGTGGAATGGACATCTACGAATGAAGCTGTTGCTACCGTAGAAAATGGACTTGTACGTCCTCTTGCCAAAGGCGTGACTTACATTAAAGCCACCAAAGATGGACTTAATGCACAATTGATCGTGTATGTGCGTTCTTCATCCCAGGCATTGGTACTGAGTGCATCTGGCTCCAAATCGGTCTATCTGGGTAGCTCCCCGTTTCAGGTTACTGCAACCGATGTGAATCTGACTGGCGGTAAAACAGATGTGACCAACACGGCAGAATGGACTTCCTCTAATTCATTGGTTGCTACGGTGGAGCAAGGTAAAATCACACCGATGGATGTAGGGAATTCGACGATTACAGCCTCCTATCATGGTTTGAGTAAGACTCTGAAGATTAATGTACTTCCAACTGTTGAAAAACTGGTCTCAAGCAAAGCCAGTCTGACTCTCGAAACTGGAAGCAAAACTTCTCTTCCGAGTATATCTGCTTATTTGGTCAATGGAGCCAAAAAAGCAGTTCAATCCGATGTAAAATGGAGCTTAAGCAGTGAGAGTGCAGTCAAGATTGCAAATGGTAAGCTGGTTGCAGTAAACCCAGGTAGTGCAACATTGACAGCGACAGTAGGTGCGCTCAAGCTGGATATTCCAGTGACCGTACAATATAAAGTTCTCAAGCTGACGGCTTCTGAGAAAAAGTATGTATTGGTTGCAGGCCAAGAAACAAGTATTCCGACCGTAAAAGCACACATGGCTGGTGGTGGAGTACTGGATGTTACCAACCAGGTAAGCTGGGTAGCTACAACAGCCGCAGTTACAGTAGGAAATGGAAAAGTAAAAGCGGTGAGTGGTGGCAACTCGGGAATCAAGGCAATGTATATGAATAAATACGTGAAAGTGCCTGTCATTGTAGAGGGAGCCATTTCTACATTGACACCAAGCTTTTCGAATGCTGAGATGAATTTGAAGGGAAGTAAGTCCATCAAAGTCGTCGGCAATTATACAGATGGTAAAAAAGTTACCCTGAGCAGTAAAGTGAAATGGACAACATCAAATGCTTCTGTAGTGGTCGTAAAAGGGTCTTCCATTAAAGCTGTTGGAATTGGAACAGCAACCATTACGGGTACGTACCAGGATAAGTCGTTTAACGTGGAGATTAAGGTTACACCTAAGTTGCTTAAGCTGGTATTGAGCAATAAAAACCTGAAGCTGCCTAAAGGCTCGTCTCAAGTGCTTAGCGTGAGTGCCGTTTATGATTCAGGCGCGACTGCAAATGTGACCAATTCAGCGGTATGGACATCCTCCAAACCGTCGATCGTACAGGTTACAGCTGGTCAGGTGAAGGCATTGGATAGCGGAAGCTCCAGTATTAAAGTAGTCTATGGTGGTAAGAAGGTAACGACATCTGCCAAAGTTTTAAAATAGTCAACGCACATTACCACACCTCGCGTATGTCAAATAAACCCCCGGTCCAAAGACCGGGGGTTTATTTTTAGCTTATTCTACGCCATCCTGATAATGATTTTTCCAGTGCTTATCGCCTTTATGTGCGAAATCTTCAACTGTTTTCTCCAGCGTAGCTACCAGTTGGGCTTTAATCTCAGCAATTGTGTCGCGAAATAATCTTTCTTCCGTACCATTGATTTTTTCACCATATAAAGCTTGAGCGGCTACAAATTGACGATGTTGTTCTACAAAACTGTCGATCGAATGCAGTGCATGCTCCACGTATTGTGAAATGCTATGATGCTCGTTAGGCAGTTGTAATTTTAATTCCTTAACTCTGTTTAATAATGCCATGATGATCACCTCGTGCGTTTTGTTATGTCAATAATTATACATGATTTTCGGAAAAGTTTCATTAAATTTCGATTAAATTGTGACTTTTATTATGTCATGATTGCATTTTCATTGGTGATCAGGCATAATTTCGGAATTTTGCGCTTTTCCCTTGGTATCATGATTTAAAAATTTGAAATATATGATACAAAGACAATGTAAGAGCGAGCTGCGACAGCTGTCTTTCTGACATGTTATAATGGGGAAAAAGCCCAGTCGGAAAGGTTGTCAGTATGGTATGAAGCTTTTTAAAGGTTTATTTTGGGGAATTCTGATCAGTCTTCTCCTGTGGTGCGCCTTGTTTGGGCTTGTCCGCTGGATGACTCATTAAGTGCCTTCCTGTATCTTATACAATAACTCTTGCGACTGTATCCACGTCATTAACGGAAATCGTATATACGTGTTCGTCATCGTAGAGCTTGAATTGCTGAGTTTCTTGGTCAGATAGGAGCTTAGGCCAGCCAATTACGGTATTTCCATTCAGTAACCGGATTACAACAGCTTGCATTTGGCTCACGGCCAGTTGGATCTCATCGTTCATTCGTACAACCTCCTCTCTATACTATTTGTCGTCGGATATTTAATCTTTTTTTATAGTCGGTAAGGGGTTACAAAAAATAAAATCTGGGGATTGCCTTAGCTGAAGGTCATTTACTGGAATAGCTTGAAAGGAAGAGGGAAATTGAAGAGAAAGTTACTAAGTTTTATAGCCTTAGTGCTGCTAGCTGTGGGCGCGTACTGGGTTGAAGGAGACAATCTTTTTACAAAAATAACAGGAGAAAACCCGCCTTCATCAGCTCAGGTAACGCTGCAATTTCCGTCAGGTCGTTATCCTGAAACGGCGCAGCATATTAAGGAAGCCATTCAAGCGGGAAAATCACCAGTATGCACAATTGACCGGGAAGGAGCCGAGCAAAATCGTAAGCATTCGCTTGCGGGTGTTCCTACTCGTAAAGGGTTTGATCGTGATGAATGGCCGATGGCTATGTGCTCAGAAGGGGGAAAGGGTGCAAATGTCAAATACATAGCTCCTAAGGATAACCGTGGGGCAGGATCATGGGTCAGTCACCAGTTAGATCAGTATGAGGATGGAACTCGTGTAAAATTCGTTATTAAATAGTTTTTGATTTCGTGTTTTTACCTTTTAGCTCCTTAGATGTTTCCTGTTTGGCTTTAATCAGCGCCAGAAAATCAAAAAAATCACCTAGTGTATTGAAGCCGGCAGCTAAAATGGCCAGGTCTTCAGCAGATAGTTGGTCTAACCATTCCATTTGCTTAGCGTCAAACATATTATCACCGCCAACCCTTAATAATGTATAGTATGTAGTGGCGGCAACGAAGGTCAGGGCTCTGGCATACCTTTTAAGTATGCCTGTTTTTTGTGCAGAGGATGTGTGAAACTCATGTTTAAATTTAATTTTTATACTAAAATCGTGTCCATCGTTATCGTATTGCTGATACCTGTGCTGCTTCTGTATGTCTACTCTAATCAGACAACGACAGGTGTATTACGTGAGGAACTGAATCAATCCAATTATAATCAGCTAACTTTTTTTCAAAACCAGGTGAATACGAATATTGAAATGATTTCTTCCTGGCCGCACCTGCTGATTCATGATCCTGATGTTGCCAGTTTCCAAGCGATTTTTTTAAAGGACAAGACTCTCAATCTGGATGGAATTAACCTGGTCAAGCGGATTCAAACCAAGCTTGGGCTTCAGGAAAGCTCTTCTAACTGGAGAACAGGGCTGAGTATATATTCCCCTTCACTTGGACGAGTTGTATCGGAAAATGGAGCCAGTTATTATGATCAGAAGGTATTAAATCAATCGATTACAAACGGCTGGCAGGTATCTAAGAAAAGAGTGTACGGTAAGGATCAATTTATATTTTCATTGTATACCTTATCCCCGTTTTCCTCTCTAGCTAATCCGGAAACCGCTAACACGATTATTAAAGTGGAATTCGATAGCAGCAATATTCAGGACATGCTTGACCGCTTTAAAGGCGATGGACGAAAGGAGCCTTTTTATTATAAAAAAGGCGTAGGAGTGATTTATAATCGCTCTGCAAATGCAGAATTGTCAAGCCAGCTGATTGCGAAACTGGAGAAATTGGGATTACATGAAGTTGATAATTTGACCGTGAAAATTGGAGAAGAGAGTTACCTTGTTCACGCCGTTCTTTCGCAAACGACAGGCTGGTATTTGATTGACTACATGCCTTTGTCCGATATGATGTCTCCGATTTACTCATCTAACCGACTATTTTATATAACCGTTGTTGGCTCACTACTGGTAGGCATCATTGGTGCTTATCTCCTTCACTCACAGGTACAAGTCCCGATTCTCCAGCTTGTGCGGGCATTTCGGAGATTAAAGGATGGAGACTACGCTGTTCGTTTGAGTCCTAAGGGGAGTCACGAGTTTGCATTTCTGTCACGTCAATTCAACCTGATGGTCGAACAGATTCAGGAGCTGTTTGAGAAAGTTTACGTTGAGAAGCTGCATGTGAAGGAAGCGCGTCTAAAGCAGCTCCAGTCTCAAATCAATCCCCATTTTTTTTATAATTGTTTTTCCTTTATTACGAGTATGGCAAAGTTGCGCAATCATGAGGCAGTCGTGGCCATGGCTCATAATTTATCCAAATATTATCGCTATACGACAAGACAGGAAAGAGATTTGGTTCCTTTATCAGATGAAGTCGAGTTTGTGCAATATTATTTGAAAATTCAGCAGATGCGTATGCCACGGTTAACGTTCACTATTGATATTTCTTCACAGGCCAATCCTCTGCTGGTTCCACCGCTTGTGTTGCAACCCCTGGTGGAAAATGCGGTGTTGCACGGAATAGAACCTCAGGCGGAGGAGGGGATCATCCGTATTATGACTGAGTGTGTCGGCTCATCCATGTACTTGATTGTAGATGATAACGGGCTCGGTTTGAGTGATGAAGGTATAACGTCCCTTACATTAGCACTAGAGAAACCTGTAGAAGAAAAAAGTGGTTATGGTTTATGGAATGTGCACCAACGAATGCGGTTACATTTTGGTGAAAACGCGGGCTTGGAATTCTCGTTGTCTCCGTTGGGAGGATTGAGAGTGATTTTAAAATGGCCACTGTCAATTGAAGAAGGGCAGGAAGACGGTTTGATCCATTCTTCGTCAAATTCAAGAAATAGTAAATTGGAGGATACTGATGGTTCAGATATTACTAGTGGATGATGAAAGCTATGTTACTGAAAGCCTGGCGGCTACTATACCGTGGGAGATGTTGGGAATCGAGAAGGTTCATCAAGCAGCTTCTGCCTTGGCAGCAATAGATGTGCTGGAAGCATACGACATTGATATTCTGGTTACGGATATTCGTATGCCCGGCATGACGGGATTGGAGTTGATTGTTGAAGTAAACGAGCGTTGGCCGCATATCCGTAGTTTATTACTGACAGGCTATGCTGATTTTGAATACGCTAAAAAAGCGCTCCAGCTTAAGGCTTTTGATTACATTTTAAAGCCGGTGGATGATGAAGAGTTTATCAAATGTGTGTCAGCTGCCATGGATTCGCTAAAGGAAGAATGGGAAGCATTCGACAAGGTTCATCAATTACAATACAGTCGCAGGAACGATTACGGTGTGCTGCGCACTCATTTGATGCACGATTTGTTACTCGGGCGTGATTTAACTTTACAAAAAATAAAGGACAAAATGTCCGAGTATGAAATCAAGCTACGCACAGAACATCCTGCCAGTATGCTGCTTATTCAGCTGGGCAAGCAATTTTCTGACATGGATTATCACTCAGTGTCCTTAATTGAGTATGCGATTGGGAATATTGCAGAAGAAGTGTTCGCTCCTGATTTTCATGTTTGGCATTGCAAAGCGCCACATGATTGCCTAATCGTATTAATAGAAGGGAATTGGGATTTGTTTCCTAAACGGACTCTGGATGAGCAGAATCATTTTTTGCGTGCAGCGATTGAAACCTTTCGAAAAAATGTGAGCAATTACTTGAAAGGGGAAATTTACGTCACATTAACCAATTGGTTTCATTTCCCGGATGAGCTGCCTAAGCTATATCAGACAGCGATCAGATCCTTATATTGGAACCAACAGGAGGAGACGAATCCACTCCTATTCATAGAAGAGCAGACAGAACAGTCACACAACTCAGTGAAGTCGCTGGAGGGGCTTTATACGCACCCTACGCTTACTCATCTGCTAGAGTCCAGGCAATGGGAAGAGGCCGAAGCAAAAGTAAGCCGTGTATTTGGCAAAATGGAAGAGGCGGGATATACACGCGAGCATTTATATGAACTGTTTATTTCGGTAACGAGCGCCTTTATGTATACAGCTCACAAACAAGGACGTTTCATTACACAGATGGACCAAGTAGGCTTTGATCCGTTACATGCGCAGAAATTGGTTCATTCGTTCCCACACCTCAAAGAGTGGATATTTTCCATGATGAACAAGCTTAAAGCCGAGTGGTCTGCAAGCGAGCAAAGCGCCAAAAGCTATGTGGTCAAGCAGGTCCAGGAGCTGATCGCCCAGGATAAAGGGCAGGAGCTGTCTGTTAAGACGATTGCCGACCAAGTTTATCTTCATCCCGTCTATTTATCTAAAATCTATAAAGCTGAAACTGGAGAAGGCCTGGGAGATTATATTATCCGAATGAGAATGGAACGGGCTCTTTATTTGCTCAAATATTCCAACAAAAAAATATATGAAATAACCACTGAACTCGGCTATCAGAATCCCCAATATTTCAGCAAGATGTTCAAAAAGCATTATGGAATGACTCCGCATGAATTTCGGGACCAGTAAAGACAAATGAGTAAAGATCAGTTGAGAAAGGTGCAGAAATATTTATTTTGTGACATAGGCTGCTAAGAAAAGCCCTCTTATAATAAAAGAGTAGAAAATGATTTTTAGAGGGGGAACAAGATGCGAGTTCATTCGAAAAAAAAGCTATTGTCGTTGCTCGCCGCAACTATGGTATTAGGGGTTGGCCTTGTGGGCTGCTCAGGTGCAGGAAATGATGGGAATGCGGACAGCACAGCTAAAACTGAAAACGTATACAAAGAAAAATACAACCCAGAAGTTACAATATCCACGGTATGGGGTGTAGATCCCGCCTTAAAATTTAAAAATGGCGAATCTATCGAAAATAACGTTGCGACAAAATGGGCCAAAGAGAAATTTGGTATTAATGTAAAATCACTCTGGTCTGTCACGGATACAAATGGTGCTTTTGCGACCAAGCTGCGGTTGGCGATGTCCTCCGGTCAGGAGATGCCTGATGTCGTTGTACTGGGGACAGAGAATGAGCAGCTGGCCCAGGATATGATCGATTCCGGTATGTTCGCTGAAGTGGGCCCGTTGTTCGATAAATATGCTTCGAATTCTTGGAAGCAGGCCATGAGTCAGGATACGAACGTATGGAATCAGTATAGCCGAGATGGTAAAAAAATGGGTATCCCTGTGCTTGATTTCGCTTATAACCATGATTATGTATTGTGGGTACGACAAGATTGGTTGGATAAGCTGGGGATGAAGGCTCCGGAGACGATAGATGATCTGGAAAAAGTGATGGATGCCTTTAAAAACAAAAATCCAGACGGACTGGCTCCGGACAAAGTGACCCCGCTCAGCATCGGTTTCAAAACATCCATGAACACATGGATGGGTGACCCATCCTGGATTTTCGGAGCTTATGGCACACTACCCCAACAGTGGAACAAAGGTGCAAACGGTAGCTTGGAATATGGCTCTGTTCAGCCTGGCATGAAGCCGGGTCTGCAAAAGCTGAGCGAGTGGCTCAAAAAAGGATATATTCCTCAGGAAGCAGCATTGTGGGATGAAAATAAAACGGCAGAACCTACAGTTGCAGGGACAGCCGGGATGATTCCAGGACCATATTGGATGAGCGGTTGGCCGCTCCAGGATACGGTTAAAAATGCGCCGAGTGCTGTATGGAAGCCGATCAAGATTCCAGCGGGACCTGACAACAAAGCTATGCGCCATGGAACGCAGTACACCAATGGTGTCGTACTCATCAACAAACAAATGCAGCATCCTGAAGCTTTCTTCACGTATCAAAATTACTTGTTTGACCATTATGCAAATGCCAAACCGGACGGTGACTTGTCGAATGGGCTGTTTAAGGGCTACGATTATGATTTAGATGCCAATGGAAAGCTGATGTCTATTGATAAAATACCAGGCGGTTATGTAAACTCTATTCGTTATTTGCTGGTTCGTGATGGTGCACGTATCCCTGATGCCCAAATGAAGGCTTTGTTAAGCTTGGCTGACGGTGCAGAACCGAAAACCAGACTGGAGAAAGATGTAATGGTGAATTACGGGAAAGACACTCCCGCAGCGGCCAAAGTGCTTATGGAACAAAAGGATATCTCTATGAAAGATCAGTTCACAGGACCAACTACGCCAACCATGAAGGCTAAAAAAGATTACCTGGATAAGATTGAAAGCCAGACCTTCAATGAAATTATTTATGGCAAACAGCCGATTTCTGCTTTTGATACCTTTGTACAGACGTGGAAAGCCGCTGGTGGCGAACAAATTACAAATGAAGTAAACGAATGGTATAAGAGCGTAGAAAAGTAAAAGTTGTCGATGTTGTGAAACAAATTAGGAGGGCTGTCCCAAGGTGGACAGCCTTTTTACTTAAGCTTCACACGGATTAATTAAAATGATTGCTTTTGTGCCATGTATGTTGGTTTTTTGAACTGTTGGGACTGCGAAAACGCTTTTATAATTAAGGTATACCATGAGAGTTACAGGAGGAACTGCAATGAGAAGTCTGCAACGTACGTGGCCATTTCATATCATGCTGCTGCCATCCATCATTTTCCTAATTGTATTCAGCTACATTCCGATGGGCGGCATCGTGATGGCCTTTCAAAATTACAAGCCTTGGCTAGGCATAACTGGTTCCGAATGGGTTGGACTTGATAATTTCCGCTTTTTGTTTCAACGGGAGGACAGTCTTCAGGTCGTATGGAACACGCTGATTATTGCTGTGTTAAAGATGTTTTTCAATCTGTTGGTTCCGTTTGTTTTTGCTATACTGCTGAATGAAATTCGCAAGGTCGGACTTCAGCGCTCCATTCAGACATTGGTGTATCTGCCACATTTTCTGTCATGGGTTATCTTGGGCGGAATTCTGATTGATCTGTTGGCTACTGATGGATTTATGAACCGGATTCTTGGAAGTATAGGAATCCAGCCTATCTTCTTTCTGGGAGATAACAACTGGTTTCGTTTTACCGTCATTGTATCTGACATATGGAAAGAGTTTGGCTACAATACCATCGTATTCCTCGCTGCACTGGCGGGTATCAATCCTTCGTTGTATGAGGCTTCTGAAATGGATGGAGCGAGCCGATGGAGACAGACACTGCACATTACTGTACCTTCATTGATTCCGATGGTGGTCGTTGTTGGGACGCTCGCCCTTGGTAATGTTCTGAATGCCGGTTTTGACCAGATTTTCAACCTTTATAATCCGTTGGTATACCAAAAAGGCGATATTATTGACACATTCGTCTATCGGACAGCATTGATCAATGGGGAGATGGGCTTTGCTACCGCCATTGGGTTGTTCAAATCCGTTATCAGTATGATTCTCATTCTGATATCTTATCGGCTTGCTTACAAATGGGCAGGTTACCGCATATTCTGATTCCACGAGGCTGAAAGAGGGAGAGTCATGTATCATAAAACAACGCCATACCGCATTTTCAATGTGTTCAATATTTGCTTACTAGTGATTTTGTCTATCATGTGTATCGTTCCATTGATTCATGTGTTGGCAGTATCATTTAGTGCTAAATCAGCAGCAGATGCCAATCTGGTTGGACTGTGGCCAGTGCAGTTTTCATTAGAAGCCTATAAGAAGACGATGAATAACCCGATTTTTCTCCACTCCATCTGGATTTCTGTCTGTCGGACTGTATTGGGAACCGGCTTGACGCTACTTATTACCTTTTTAGCTGCTTATCCGCTTTCGAAGGAAACAACGGTGTTCCGCAGTCGCAACATTTATTCATGGCTGTTTGTATTTAGTATGATTTTTAACGGTGGTCTGGTTCCATTCTATATGGTTATTCAAAAGATCCATCTTATGGACAGCTTCTGGGTACTTGTTTTGCCAGGAGCGGTCAATACATTTCTGGTCATTCTTATGCTGAACTTTTTTAGAGGAATTCCCAAAGAGATGGAAGAGGCCGCATTGATCGACGGAGCAGGGCATTTTCGGACATTGTTTAGTATTTTCTTACCAATATCCATGCCTTCCATTGCAACGATTGCGCTGTTCAGTATGGTATTTCATTGGAACTCATGGTTTGACGGTCTGCTCTATTTGAGCAATGCAAAGGATTATCCGCTGGCGACGTTCCTGCAAACTGTAATTATACAGAAGGACATGAGTTCCATGAGCATGAGTCCCAAAGAGATGGAATTACTGTCACAAACGACGGTCAATGCAGCACAAATTTTCATTGGTGCAGCGCCTATTCTTGTTGTATATCCTTTTTTACAAAAGTATTTTGTTAAAGGTATGACACTAGGTTCCGTCAAAGAGTAATAGAACTAATACAAGGAGATGATTTGTAATGACCTATTCAAACATAACCAAGTACCCACCCATTAGTGAGCGAGTTCCACGTATGCTGCATGGAGCGGACTATAACCCGGAGCAATGGCAGCAATATCCCGAGGTATTAGCGGAGGATATCCGCTTGATGAAACTAGCCAAATGTAACGTGATGTCTGTCGGCATTTTCTCATGGGTTTCATTAGAGCCTGAGGAGGGCGTATTTACGTTTGAATGGCTGGATCGTATTCTGGATTCGTTTGCTGAAAACGGAATTTATGCGTTTTTGGCTACTCCTAGCGGAGCAAGACCAGCCTGGATGTCGCAAAAATATCCCGAGGTGCTGCGAGTGGGGGCTAACCGTGTCCGTAACTTACATGGGTTTAGACACAACCACTGTTATACGTCGCCTGTCTACCGGGAAAAAGTACGTATCATGAATACGAAGCTGGCTGAGCGTTATGCTAATCATCCTGCTGTTATTGGCTGGCACATTTCCAATGAATTTGGTGGAGACTGCCACTGTGATCATTGTCAGGAGGCATTTCGCGCTTGGGTGCAGGATAAATATGGTACGTTAGATAATCTTAATCATGCATGGTGGACGACATTTTGGAGTCATACAGTTACGGACTGGAGCCAAGTTGAATCTCCGGCACCTCATGGTGAAACGCAGGTTCATGCCATGAATTTGGACTGGAGACGATTTGTAACCGAACAGACCGCAGATTTTATCAAACATGAGATTGTGCCGCTCAAGGCTACGAATCCGGACATTCCAGTCACAACCAATTTAATGGAGTTTTTTGAAGGATTGAATTACTGGAAGTTTGCTGATCTGCTCGATGTTATATCCTGGGACAGTTATCCGACGTGGCATGACCGTGAAGGGGATGACAGCCGTCAGGCTGCGAGAGTGGCTATGATGCACGATATTATTCGCTCCATTAAAGGTGGGAAACCCTGGATGCTCATGGAAAGTACGCCAAGCTTAACGAACTGGCAAGACGTTAGCAAGCTGAAGCGACCAGGTATGCATCTGCTATCGTCTTTACAGGCTGTGGCGCACGGTTCAGACACCGTTCAATATTTTCAGTGGCGGAAAAGCCGCGGTTCAAGTGAAAAGCTGCATGGTGCAGTCGTCGATCATGTCGGACACGAGCATACTCGGGTATTCGGGGATGTGACAGATGTCGGTCATGCACTGGAAAAACTGGAAGAGGTTATCGGTACATCCGTACCGGCTGAGGCCGCAGTCATTTTTGACTGGGAGAACCGTTGGGGAATCAACGATTCACAGGGACCGCGGAACAAAGGCGTGAAATATGAGGAGACAGCTGAAGCACATTATTTGGCATTGTGGGAGCAGGGAGTGCCAGTAGATGTCATTCATATGGATGCAGATTTCTCCAAATATAAGCTTTTGGTAGCTCCAATGTTGTATATGGTTCGCAGCGGTGTAGGAGAGCGCATACAGAAGTTTGTTGAAAACGGGGGCATATTCGTAGCAACCTATTGGTCCGGCATCGTGGATGAACATGATTTATGCTTTCTTGGAGGCTTTCCAGGACCGCTTCGTAAGACGCTGGGGATCTGGTCGGAAGAGATTGATGGATTGCATGATCATGATCGTAATTACATTATACCGGTTGAAGGCAATGAGCTGGATCTACAAGGGGAATATGAAGCTGTAGAATTGTGTGATCTCATTCATACGGAGGGTGCAGAGGTACTGGCTGAGTACGGAGCAGACTTTTATGCAGGCCGTCCGGCTTTGACGGTGAACCGTTTGGGACAGGGAAAAGCTTATTACATCGCTTCACGCAACACTGGACTATTCCATAGTCATTTTTACAAAAGTTTAATTGATGATGCAGGTCTCAGTAAAGCACTCGATGTGCAGTTGCCACATGGGGTGAATACAGCGATTCGTACTGATGGAGTTCATGACTATATTTTTGTAATGAATTTTACGCATGAGCCGCAAAAGATTACACTGGATGGACGAACTTATTCGGATCTGCTTGAAAATGATGTGATAGCAGATAGCAGCGTTCAACTGGGTGCCTATGCTGTTAAGGTTTTAAAGGCAGAGCGCAATAAATAGAACACGTTATACATGTGATCGCCGTCGTTTCCCGAGTGAGGGAGCAAGTGGATTGGCCAGAGGCAATGTGAGTATATAATTTAGATAGGGGATGACTTATGAAAACAGGTAAACGTACTATGGTATTTGCGATGTTGATCTTGTTATCCAGCTTTTTGTACCCATTGGGCTCTGTGGGAGTGGGTGCGGCTTCGGCCGCCCCTGCTTTCGCCAAAGGAGCAGATATAAGCTGGGTCGCAGGGATGGAAGCCCAAGGTATGACCTGGAAGGATAAAAAAGGGGTTCGCCGGGACGTTCTGCAAATTTTACGGGACGATTATCAGATCAATTCGGTTCGTATTCGCGTCTGGGTAAATCCTGACATGAAGGATTATGCAAGCGGATACATGAATGCTGAGAAGGCGGCAGAACTTGCGCAGCGAGCCCAAAAGTTAGGCATGAGCGTTATGCTGACCCTGCATTATAGCGATTCCTGGGCTGATCCAGGCCAGCAGAATAAGCCTTACGCATGGCGCAATTTTACATTTACACAACTTATGGATGCGGTCTGGTCCCATACTGTCTATGTAATGAACACGATGAAGAGCAAGGGTGTGACACCGGATTGGGTGCAAATCGGCAATGAGACGAACAATGGAATGCTCTGGGATGATGGCAAAGCTTCTGTGAATATGAAAAACTATGCGTGGCTCGTCAATACAGGGAATAACGCTGTTAAATCCGTAAGCAGCAGTACCAAGACAATCGTGCATTTAGCTAATGGGGATAACAGTTCCGTTTTAAACTGGAACATTGGTGGACTGATTGAAAACGGAGCTCAGTTCGACCTTATTGGCCTGTCTCTATATCCGTCTTCCTCTGACTGGCAGGGTATGGTGGATCAGACGATTACCAATGCCAATAGTCTCATTGCAAAATATGGTAAAGGCATTGTCATCAGTGAAATCGGAATGGAATATAATGAACCTGCTGCTTCCAAGGCATTTATTTCTGCAATCAAAACGAAGGTTCGGAGTATCGGAGGCGGTAAAGGCGTCGGCGTATTTTATTGGGAGCCGGCTGCAACCCCAGGTTATAATCAAGGTTATAACAAAGGTGCTTGGCAGGCTGACGGCAAGCCGACCTCAGCGTTGGAAGGCTTTCTAAACTAAAGAAGTGTGTAAAATATCAAAGAACCTCTAATGTGCATTCTATGCAGACTAGAGGTTCTTTATTGTTATGAGGATTGGATAGTTATAGTTTTAGACTTCACGGTTTACTTTGAAGAATGAAATGAGCTCTTCTAGCTCCCCGGACATTGATGTAAGCTTGTCCGAAGCTTGGACAATTGAAGCCATAGACTCGGTTTGTTCCCCAATGGTTTGTTCAATTTGTTTGCTGCTGTTGACTGTTTTGCTAACTGTGGAAGACAACTCGTCCGAGGTAGCTGACATTTCCTGCGTGCTGGCCGAGATTTGCTCAGTTGCACTGGATACCTCCTGGATTTGTGATGACACTTTATTGGACGCTTCTAAAATTTCAGAGAACATTTCGCCTGTCTGCTTCGTAACTTCCAGTCCGACCTGAACTTCTTTTGTACCCAGGCTAATGCCTTTTACAGTTTGTTCAATCTCTTTTTGAATTTCTTCAATAAGCTCTGCAATTTGTTTGGCGGACTCTTGAGATTGTTCAGCCAAATTACGCACTTCTCCCGCTACGACTGCAAAACCCTTGCCTTCTTCACCCACTCTGGCAGCTTCGATCGAAGCGTTGAGAGCAAGCAGATTCGTTTGGCTGGCAATGCCGGTAATGATGCTTACAATATTACTGATTTCGTTAGAACGGTTCTGCAGTGCATTAACCGAATCAACTGTACTGCCCATTGTAGTGGAGATAGAGTCCATTTGAGTGGATAGCTTTTGGGCTACCTGATTGCCTTCAACGGAGCGTTTTTCCATGGAATAAGCTTGATCCGCTACAGAAGAGGAGCTTTCAGCAATGGTTTGGATCACTGTAGACATTTCATTCATAGCCCTGGAGCTTTCAAGTGCTGCGTGATCCTGAGCTTCAAGTCCCTGAGTTATTTCCCGAATATTGCTGTTAATGATGTTTGTATTCGTACTATTTTTCTCGCTAATGCTTAACAATTCCTGAGCTGATCCTGTTACTTCTTGCGTCGTATCCTGTACTTTCACCATCGTATCGTTAAGGCGCTTGATCATTGAATTAAATTTTTGATTGATAATACCAAGATCGTCTAGGCCTGTCTTGATTTTTACATTCAGATTACCCTCGCTGACTTCTTCAATCCCCTTCATCAAGGAACGAATCGGGGAGAGCGTGCGTTTTACCAGCAAGTATTGAATTGTCAAGAAGATAGCAAGAAACAGAATGAGCAGTGAAACACCATATACAAGCAACTTATGAAGACCCGTAGGTACAGAGCTCGCATCTACGTCAAAGTAAATTGCACTTGTGACTTTACCGCTTGCATCTGTAATCGGATAAACAATAGTAGTCCATGTGCCATATTCGTCCGTATAAAAGCTGCTCAATGCTGATTCATTGGATTGAAGCATTTTATTTACGGCGTCTGCATTTTCGTCAGGCAACGTGTACATATCCCCAATATTCATCTTCGAGTTTTGGAAAGCTTGAACCAAATTAGTGGGAACGCCAATAATGGAGGTTTGATTTCCTTCTTTTAGTTCTGTCCCAAATATGTAAGCTTGGGCGACATTAGGATAAAATGTGTGAATGGAATCTAGAAATTTGCGTATTTCTTGTTGAGCAGAACCGTTATAATCTTTTTCGCTTAATGCTTGTTGTACTTTTGTTTTGTCAACATCTTCTGCCCATTTTTTGGTCAACACTTTTACCTGATCTTGCAGCTGCGTGGTGAGAATGTTCTTTTGAAGTATATAGCTAGATGTGATAAGAATAGCACCTATTAATACGATGTTAAGAAAAGATATTAATAGATTTTTACCAAAAAAGGACATAGTGCTCCACTTCAAGTTTTTCACAAGTTTCTTCTCCTTTAAATTTTAATTTAATGCTACAGTACAGCTATCCCTTATATATTTCGTCAATTTCCTTTATAAATGTTAGCGAATTATTACAATTGGGATATACTTACTGATGGATAGTGAAAATAATGATAAGAACCAACAAAAGGTATGGAAGCTTACCAAAAATAAAAAGAGGCAACCCACATGGAATAAATGTAGGTTGCCGCTTGCTAGCAAAACGGGATATCATACTGGTTTTCAGCTCAAATATGACTAAATCACTTTATTGTTTGGACAATATTTAAAAAATAAGATAAATGAGGGCGAACGAATGCCCTTAACCATTATATATAACAGTCTTTCGCTGAACGTTGAAAGCTTTCTGTCATTATACAAGTAGTGAAATGAGCAGAGGGAGCGAAATGAGCGATAATACTGAGCTTATAACAAATGCAGATGCCGCTTCTGTTTCCAGTGATTCATAGCGGGTCGCGATCATAGCGGCTACAGCAGATCCGGGAAATGCGACAAGCAGTACGGCTTTAGTTACATCCTCAGGGGACAGTCCGATCAGAACAGCAATACCGAGCATAACCATAGGCATCACGATCGCTTTCAGTACAGCGATACTAAGTGCTTTTGGACTGAACGTAATCTTTTTAATTCCAATAGTTACCCCGATGGCAAATAGAGCCGTACCAGCAGTAATATTGCCGATTTGATCAAACATAGATTGCAAAAGCTTCGGAGCTTGGAATCCGCATAAAGTCAATACAACACCAATCAAGGGTACGCAAGCCAGCGGCTCGCTGAGTCCATGAAGGACAGATTTTATAGTGACTGTAAATAAATTACCTTTAGTGTCATCAGATTCTGTTGATTTACGCTGGCCGACCGTTCCCAAAATACTTGCAAGCGGATCAAGAATCGCATTAACGACGATGCCGGTAATCGCAATAGGAATGGCGACCGCCGCACTTCCGAACAAGCTTCCCAAAACCGGAATCCCCATGAATGCGAAAGAAGGCTGTGTTGAATTCAATGCGAACATGGAGGATTCTGTCAGACCTTTTTTTGCAATTAAGCGATATAAGATGAGCAATACAATGTAAAAGCCGATCACTCCAAGCAGCAATGCAACAAGAAAGGGCCACTTTTGGATTAACGTCTCTCTTGGTGTCGTCGTAATACCAATAAACAAGTGTGCAGGTAAAGCGAATTTGGTTACCAGTGTATTTAATCCCTTAGATGAAGCTGGGTTAAAAGCCTTAAAAAAACCTGCAAAATAACCAATTAAAATGACAAAGAAAATAGGAATTAAGATAATAAAGATATGACCTGTAGCCATGATGTCGCCTCCAATAAAGATGTCCGCCAAAAATGGCGGACATCAGTTAAATAATCACTTTGCTTACAGCAAGTATAAATTTTGATGTTGTTCGCTATTTTTAAACCAGAACGGCTTCCTGTCCATACTGTTTGATGGGTTTATATTTGCATTCCCACATGGAATCCCGAACCGCTTGTACGATATCATCCGGCTGATGACGCGCAACTCCATCTTGAACTGCCGCCTTAGCAACTGCTACAGCAACAGCTTCAGATACTTCTCGCAGTTCGTTGATTTTTGGTAGCAGGGAAGCACCAGGCTGTGACAAATCAACCATTTGAACTACTGCATGGGCAGCTGCTGCAAACATGCTATCTGTTATAATTTTGGATTTTACTACGATTGCTCCAAGACCAAGACCTGGGAATACGAAAGCATTATTGGATTGTCCAATTTCAAACTTAATATTGTTGTAGATTACTGGCTCAAAAGGACTTCCTGTTGCAATAAGGGCTTTTCCTTCCGTCCAGTGGATCAGGTCTTCAGGAGTTGCCTCTGCCAGAGGAGTCGGATTGGACATTGGCATAATAATAGGGCGTTCTGTATGCTTGGCCATCTCTTTCACGATTTCCTCACTAAATGCTCCAGCAACACCGGAAGTTCCGATCATAATCGTCGGTTTCACACGGCGAATGACTTCAAGCAGAGGGATTTTGCCATCTTCAGCATGCTCCCAGTCACGGCATTCGGCAGCATCACGCACATAAGGGACCTGGAATGGGAAAAGTCCTTCCGTTTCATTGGTAAGCAGACCACGGTAATCATATGCCCAGAAGTTACGTCTTGCTTCAGTTTCTGACAATCCTTCGAGCATCATAGCCGCACTAATTTGGTCTGCATTGCCGATTCCGGCAGCTCCTGGACCAAACACTAGAACCCGATGCTTGCTCAGTGGGATTCTGGACAATTGGACACCAGACATCACACCTGCTAGTGTAACCGCGCCAGTACCTTGAATGTCATCATTAAACGTTAAAATATGATTTCCGTACTTATTAATAATATTCCGAGCATTGACGTTACCTAGATCTTCCCAGTGCAGCAGTGCGTTCGGGAAAGAAGAAAGTGCAGCTTGAACATAAGTATCAATAAATTGATCATATTGTTCTCCACGTACACGCTTATGACGATTCCCCATGTATAAAGGATCTTCTAACAGCTTTTCGTTGTTTGTACCTGCATCAAGCACAACGGCCAGCACCCGGCTAGGATCAATTCCAGCAGCAGCTGTATATACAGCAAGCTTACCGATAGAGATGTTAATACCGCCAACTCCCCAGTCCCCGATTCCCAAAATACTTTCGGAATCTGTGGCTACAATCAGGTCGATATCATCAGGGTCCAAGTTCAAATTCTTAAAAGCTTCTTTGATGCCAGCAAGGTTATCAATAGATAAATACATACCACCTGGTTTATGATATTCATGACTGTATTCCTGAATAGCCTGACCGACTGTTGGTGTATAAACAATCGGAAGCATCTCGCTCAGGTGCTCGGAAAGCAAACGATAATAAAGGACGGTATTCCGATTAAAAAGATCATTTAATGCAACGTTTTTACGCAAATTATCTGGTTGGCTTTGAAATTGCTCGTATACCCGTTGAACCTGTTCCTCAATAGTTAATATGGTAGGAGGAAGGAGGCCGTCAAGTCCAAGCTGCTGACGCTCTTCCAGTGTAAAAGCCACTCCTTTGTTCAGCAGTGGGTTGGCAAGAAGATCCTTTCCGGTTAATTTGGTTTCGATAGTTCCATTTTCCGTAACATGAAAAGCACGCATTTCCAATTCCTTCTTTCCTAAAAAAATACATTTGGTTAACCCTTGAACAATTCGTGAACAAGTATACGCCTTATTTTAAACCAAGTGAACAAGTATGTTGTGTGAAAAATGGTTATATAAGTGTTTACATAAGAAAAAATATGAAAATGAAAGCGATTTTCAATGATTTTCAACTGAAAAATTCATTAAATTTTCATAATATTTTCGGTAAATATTCATTAAATGTGACTTTTTTCATAGATTTTATAATTAGATTGAATATGTATAAGGAAATAGCTTAACTTCATTTTTCTAATAACGAAGTTAAGCTATTTTTTATTATAAGGGATAATTGAGGCTTAAAATCTAAACGTTTGGTGGCTGTCTATTTAGTGGATAGTCAGATATTTAATTCTCCGATTCGGTTAACGGCTTCATTAGCGCCTGGAGCAGAGCGTTGCATCCAGCTGTTGCGCCATTTCAATTGCATGATAATGACGAGGACAAAAGCACAGAATGTGATCAGGCTTAGACAGATGAAGCCAGGCATGTAAGAACCCGTTAATTTGTACAGATGGCCCAGAATAAGAGGAAGACAGTATCCGCCTATGCCACCAGCAGCGCCGACGATGCCGGTCATAAGCCCGATTTCGTTGCCGAATCGCTGCGGCACAAGCTGGAATACGGAGCCGTTGCCAGCCCCAAGGCACATCATGCCTACGAACAGCAGAACTACGACTACGGCAAGTGGTGGCAAAAATGCAATGCTGGCGAGCATCATCCCGGCCCCGGCATACAAATACATTAACATGCGAGAACCACCAATCCGGTCAGACAAAAAACCGCCTACTGGACGAAAGAAGCTTCCGGCAATCACACAAACGGTTGCAAAATCAGCGGCATGCACCGCAGAGAGGCCGTATTGGGTATTGAAGAAAATGGTCAAATAATTAGAAAGGCCGACGAACCCACCGAACGTCACGCAATAAAAGGCACAGAACACCCAGGCATCCCTCTGTTTGAGCACCGAAGCATATTGCGCCAGACTTTTTGGTGCTGGGCGATGAGGGCTGTTGCGGGCAAAAATACTGAACAGAACAAAGACGATGAAAATTGGGATAATGGCCAATCCAAACACGACCTCCCAACTGCCAAAATGTTGGGCAATACGGTTGGCAAACAAAGTTGCGAGGACGGTCCCGCTGTTGCCGGCACCGGCAATTCCCATGGCCAGACCTTGATGCTCTTTGGGGTACCATTGGCCAGCCAACGGTAGTGCAGCTGCAAATGAGGCGCCGGCCACACCCAGAAGCAGGGCGACAGTGTACAACTGCTCCAGCGAATCAACCCACAGCCAGCCGAGCAGGAGAGGAATGATCGTGATAAGCATACCGATCTGTCCCGTGAGCTTCGGACCGATATAATCTGACATGAATCCAAGCACGAGTCGCAACAGAGAGCCGCTGAGTATCGGGAGAGCGACAAGGTTGGCTTTTTGTACAGGGTCCATTGGATAATCATTAGCAATGACAACGACCAACGGTCCAATCATTCCCCATATCATAAAGCTAATATCAAAATACAAAAAAGAGCCAAAAAGGGTGGGCTTGTGTCCGCTGTGCCAGAAACTTTTTTTCTTCATTCTCCATCTCTCCTGTTCTTATTGGGGTTTGTAGAGCTCAGGCCTTAGACTTCAGCCCTCTGCTGAACATAAAAAGCCGCAAATCGTCCCGTCATTGATATTGGGAACGTTTTGCGGCTTCATTGCCGTGTTTGACACACTTCATTGTGCATCGCTTGGGTATGATCACATGGTAGTGATTTTAATTCAAATTATAAAAAGACATTCTACTTGTGTCAATATACATAACATTAAAATTATAATAAATTAAAAAATAGGTTTAAATACAGGTTTCATGTATTGAATATTGACATAATACTCACAATTCAGTAATCTTAAGTACATATCGGTACAACGATGTGCCGACATTTACGGCAACGGTGCCCTTTTCCATCGAATGGAGAAGGGCTTTTTCTGTCTTATTTTAGGTTCAGAGAATGGGGCTGGATTAATTATGATAAAAAGACTGGTCGTCATCGGTAATGGTATGGCAGGCATCAAATGTGTGGAGGAAATTCTCAGTCTGGAGCCGGAGCGGTTCCAAATCACAATATTTGGTGCAGAGCCACGTCCCGGATACAACCGTGTGCTCCTGTCCAAAATGCTTCAGGAGGAGAGCTCGTTCCAACATATTGTTACCCATAGCTGGGACTGGTACGAAGAAAATGGGGTAAAGTTGCAAGCCGGTGAACGTGTGTGTCGTATTGATGTAGCAACCGGTACGGTGGAAACGGAATCCGGTATTCAAGAGCCCTATGACATTCTCATACTGGCAACTGGCTCTTTGCCTTTCATACCTCCCATTCCCGGAGTCCGAAAAGAGGGAGTAATCGCTTTTCGTGATGTAAATGACTGTGAAACCATGGCCAGATATGCCAAAACGTATCGCAAGGCCACCGTCATCGGAGGAGGGCTATTGGGGCTTGAGGCTGCTCAAGGCTTGCTGAATCTAGGGATGGAAACTGACGTTGTTCATAATGCGCAGTATCTGATGAATCGTCAGCTTGACCGTACTGCGGCTGTGCTTTTACAACGGCGGTTGGAGCAGCAGGGCATGCGGTTTCATTTGGCGAAGGATACGGTCAATATTATAGGCCGCAACCGGGCACAAGGATTGATGTTTGCGGACGGGAACAGATTGGAAACAGACTTGGTCGTGCTGGCGGTTGGTATCCGGCCCAATATCGCTTTGGCTCAGGACAGTGGTCTGACAGTAAACCGTGCCATTGTCGTGGATGATTATATGCGCACGAGTATTCCTGGTATTTACGCAGTTGGCGAATGTGCTGAGCACCGTGGAATTTCATATGGGCTGGTGGCGCCGCTATATGAGCAGGGCAAAGTGCTGGCAAAGGTGATTTGTGGTCGTGAAACGGCTCCTTATGAAGGGACGGTTCCCTATGCCCAGCTCAAGGTTGCGGGAATTCATGTGTTTTCGGCAGGAGACATTCGTGAAGAGGGAAACGAGATTGCGATCATGGAATATAACGGTATGCAGGAGATGTACAAAAAAGTGATGATGCGCGCTGGCGCTATTACTGGAGCGATTTTATTCGGCGATACGGCGGAAAGCACCTCGCTGCTTGGAATGGTTCGGCGCGGCGCGCCAACTACAGAGCTTACACCTCGGAATAACAGCAAAAGCAAAGCAGAGGATGCTGCGGAAGCATTGCCCGAAGGAGAGACGGTATGCGCATGTAACGGTGTGAGCAAGGGGGATATCTTGCGAGTGATTGCCACAGATAAGCTGAAAACAGTCGAAGAGGTGAAGAGCCGGACCAAAGCGTCCGGTTCCTGCGGTGGTTGCCGGCCGCTAGTGGCTGCACTGGTCAAAAATGGTTTGTCCCGAGCGACAGCTTCTGGACCTGTGGTTACTCCGACTGCTCAAGAAGTTGTTCCTGTGTGTGGTTGTACGCATTATGATCATGATTCGCTTAAGACAGCGATGGTGGAGGCAGTTTGTCGAACTCTAGAGGAAGTGGTATCTCGTCTCGGTTGGACCAGGCAGCAGGGCTGTGAATTATGTCGTCCTGCTGTACTTTATTATCTGGAATCTCTAGGTTTGCGGAACGGATCTGCAACAAATCAACTGGGAATAGGCGTTGCGCTTCAGCCCACCGTACCATACGAAGGGGAAGCGGGTTCTGTGGGCCTGAGTTTTACAAATTTGGATGTTGAACGTAGGGATTTTGTTGATCCTGCCCCGATCGATCAGGCTTCTGGTGGAGTGATCTGGCTGAGAGAGCGGCTGGCAGCAGTATGGGGCAGTCTTTCATTACCGTCACCAGTTGCGGTTGCTGTTAGTCCGGGTTCAGAGTATCCCGATGGCGTGCTTGTCCATGACATTGGAATCTCCCGATCTCCAGCAGGTTGGGAGGTTTATGCTGGTGGCCATGCAGGACATCCGGTTCGTCAGGGGTTGCTGCTTGGATTGGAGGAGAATCCGGAAGAAGTGGTGCTGATGGTTGTAACCTGCTTGCAAATATACAGGCATAGTGCTAGGTATGGGGAGAAAATGTGGGAATGGATTGAACGGACTGGCGTTCTAGCGCTGCGGGAAAGTGTGCTCGACGTTACTCTGCGAAGTGAGCTGACCGGTAGCCTGCGGTCCACCATGCTGACAGGTTAACGGATTGTGGGAGTTGTAGTGAATGGAGAGGGAAGGTGACTTTTATGTGTCAGTCAGGAGAAAACAAACTGGAAGCCGGTCAATACGTCCTCCCTGTGGTGGAGACACAGTGCCCATTTTGCAGCGTGCAATGTAAGATGACCGTTAGTACGGAAACGGAAGCACTCGCGGGTATCGTTCGAACGGTGTATAAAGCGGAAGGGAAACCTAATGCAGCCTCACAAGGCAGGTTGTGCATCAAGGGAATGAATGCGCATCAGCATGCAACTCATGCAGAAAGGCTGACACAGCCTCTCCTGCGCAAAGAGGGCAGGCTCGTTCCTGTCCCATGGGGAGAGGCGATGGATGCTGTAACCAGCAGTTTCTCTTCGCTACTGTCCAAGCATGGTCCTGATGGAATCGGCATTTACGGCGGAGGCTCGTTATCGAATGAAACGGCTTATTTACTTGGGAAATTTGCTAGAGTGGCTATAGGTACGCGCTATATTGATTATAACGGGCGCTTCTGCATGTCGGCGGCAGCATCTGCTGGCAGCAAAGTGTTTGGTGTTGACCGCGGACTGACCTGTAGGCTGGCTGATATTCCGTTGGCTCGTTGTATTGTGCTTGCAGGCACGAATATCGCTGAGTGTCAGCCGACGTTAATGCCTTATTTTCACCAAGCGAAGGAAAATGGCGCGTTTATCATCGTAATTGACCCGCGCACGACTCCCACAGCGGCAATAGCCGATCTGCACCTACAAATCAGACCAGGTACGGATGCTGTGCTGGCCAATGCCATGCTAAAGGTCGTCGTGGATGAGGGATTGATAAATGAAGAATTTATCCGCAAGCGGACCAACGGGTATGACCAGTTGTTGACTCATTTGAATGGGGTGAATCTGAACGAATCGGCTGCGCTGTGCGGAATTGAGGCAGAAATGATCCGGCAGGCAGCACGTGCCTTTGGCGGCGTGGAGACTGGCATCGTTTTTACAGCCAGGGGCGTTGAACAGCAGACGGATGGACATATGGCGGTACGTGCATTTCTAAATCTCGTGCTGGCCACCGGAAAGATTGGAAGAGAAGGGTGCGGGTATGGGGCCATCACAGGTCAGGGGAACGGGCAAGGGGGGCGAGAGCACGGTCAAAAGGCTGATCAGCTTCCTGGTTACAGATCGATTGAGAATGAAGCAGACCGAGCCTATGTTGCGTCCGTGTGGGGAGTTGAACCAAGCAGCTTGCCGGGAAAAGGAGTATCGGCCTATGAAATGATGGAGCTTGTGAATCAGGGAGAAATTCAAGCCCTGTTCGTGATGGGCTCTAATCCTGTTGTGTCTAACCCGAATGCACGGTTGGTCGAGGACGCGCTGGAAAAGCTGGATTTGTTGATTGTGGCGGATATGTTTCTCACTGAAACGGCGCGAATGGCCGACGTTGTTTTGCCTGTGACGTCTTATTTGGAGAATACGGGGTCGATGACTAATCTGGAAGGCCGCGTTTTGCTGCGGGAAGCGGTGCGCCTTGCACCGGGCGAAGCTAGAGATGACTGGAGCATTTTATGCCAAATAGCTGCAAGGTTGAACAAGGGGAGGTACTTCGCATATAAGGATGCAGAGGATATCTTTGAAGAACTGCGTCTCGCTAGCCGAGGGGGACTTGCTGATTATTACGGGATCACTTATGACAGGCTGCGTCGCGAGGAAGGGGTATATTGGCCATGCCCATCTATGGATGAAGCTGGTACGGATACGATGTTTCGGGAAAGCTTTGCTCTTTCCGACCGAAGAGCTGTTTTTACAGTGGTTGAAAGCTGTGGAGCAGGAGAGGAAATATCCGAGGAATATCCGCTTACTTTGACGAATGGCCGCGTGCTGGCTCACTATTTGACTGGCGCGCAAACACGCAGAAGTCCTTCGCTGGCCGCGCGTGAGATTGAGAATTATGTAGAAATTCATCCGCGTACTGCGCAGCGCTGGTATATCAGGGACGGGGAGTGGGTGGAAATAACATCCCAGCGCGGCAGCTTCACCGTCCGCAGCCGGATCAGGTCACATATTCGCGAAGACACGCTTTTCGTGCCCATGCATTGGGGCGGGACGCAAAATGTAAATCGGGCGACCCGTCCAGACCTTGATCCGTTCTGCCGGATGCCCGGCTTCAAGACGGCAGCTGTATGCATCCGTCCCCTCCGCCTAGCTGTAGCTGCAACCAGTGGACATAACGGGGAGTGGTCACAGTTCTAGAACAGGAAGGTGTGAGTGCATCTTCTTTTTCCTTGCATAAAAGGCCCGCCCCCTTTGCATGAGCATGGGGGCGGACCTTTTTGAGTAGTTCAGTTTATGTCCCGATAAATGCTGGACTGTAGGAGACGAGTTTTATAAATGAAAATGGGGTTCGGATGTGTTGGCACCCATTTTTATTTCTTTTCTCAACATAGCTTCACGCCAGCGGCAGTATAACTCCCAGGCGTTCCCGTTTTCAAGCAGCGGCTTGCAGGTGTACAAGCCTTCCTCAATGGAGTCGACTCGCCCTGCAATGAACAGTCGTACCGCGCCGTTGAGCATCACTTGATTCGAGAAGGCAGTAGGAGCTGTGCCTTGCAGCACTTCCTCTGATATGCGCAGCTGTTCAGCAGGGGTCCAGTGGTGTTCTGGTACTACCGAATCCAGCCCGTACATTTCGGGATCTATAACCTGGAGGGACACCTTACCATTAGCAAACAGGTAAGTCCGGGTCGGTCGATCGATGAATAGGTCCTCCGATCCTTCGCTCCCCTGAACGATCAAAGCCCTGCGATAACTCAGATTTTGCATGACCTTCGCCGTCTTGTCGAATACGGTGTTGTGGAAAACACCAAATACAATGTACGGGGAGGAACCATAATCAACCAGTTTCTCGGCTGTGTTCAGTACTGTGCGAATCCCCAACTCTTCGCGAATAGAGCGCAGATCCCGCAGGGGCGTGCACCATTGTTCGGAAACAACGAAAAGCACGCCTGTCTGCTTCGCAGCATGAATGGCGGTTTCGTGTGACATGTCCGCAGTCGCTACCCCCATCTCCTGCAACAAAAGTGGGAGTGTAACCCCCCATTTGGGAGGGAGGGGTGCACTCCCATGCATCGTTACAGGTAATCCGTATGAGGCAAGTAGAAAGGCAGTTGCGAAGGTAGCAATAAATGATGACTTCCTACCGTCGTACGGACCGGCGAAATCAATGCCTTCCTGCATGGGAAAGCGGTGGGAATATTTGCGACAGACATTAACGAATGCTTCCAGCTCGGCAACACTCTCCATTTTGATGCGTTCCGCGGCAAAGAAGGCACCGATTTGAGCTGGGGTTGCTGACCGGGTCATAATCAGTTCGGCGGCAGTTTCGGCTTCGGCATAGTTCAGATCACGAGCGCCTCTTTTGCCGCGCCCAACTTCTTTTAATATTTCAATGATATTCATGTTCAGGCCCCTTTCAGGTTTTATGCTTTTAGCATTTGTTGTGCTTTTACAATGGAGATGGCCACATCAACGATTCGTTTGCGCTCATTCATCGCTTTTTTACGCAGCAGATCATATGCCTCCGCTTCCGGGATGCTGTTTACTTCGCCAAGTATCCCCTTCGCCATATCAATCCATTTGCGTTCTTCCAGCCGAGCGGTCAGTTGTTTGCGTTCACTTTGCCAATGCTGGCGTTCAAAAAAGCGTTTGGCGCTAAAATGAAGGGCCCAATTCAGCTCATGGGCTGCCATGGAAGGGGTTAGAATACCGTCGACAGTCACGTCTGCTTCACAAGCCTCCGTCGATGACAGCGCTGATGTCGCGCTGCACCACCAGAGCAACGGAATTGCTTTGGTTTGCTCCAACCTGCTACTCCACATACTGATTGTGCCGACAGGTATGTTTAGTAAGGCCGCATCTGCATTATGGATGAGCTGTTTGATTTCAGATTCATGGCGGCAGGGCAAAGGCAGGTATCCGTTGGATTCTAAAAGGTGCTCAGGTTCTGCCTGCCATGAGGGAATGGTGTCTGCCTGCTCGGATGCAGGGTCAGCATGTGAGTGAATTACCAACAAGGAACGCAAGCGGGCTCCTCCTCTCTTTAACATGAAGGGTAAATAAGCATGAGGATTGTATGTCTTGATAAGAAATGTGACATATAACTTGATGAGATGGGTTTGCTTTTCCATCATAATGAAGTGGAAACGGACTTTTAAACCATTTTGGCGTGTTTTGGACTGAAAATCAATCCTAATTTTGTAGAAGAGTGATATTTTATACGTCATCAATATGTTACTTAGTGATAGAATATTATTTTTACGAGATTTTGCGTAAGGAATATTGACATGTGATTTGAATCGTTATATATTGGCTACAGTACTTTAAATTCATACTCTGATGGATACAACGGCGTATTCGATGAAACGGCAATGGAGCCTGTTTTCACATGTGGAGGGATGTTTTGCATCCCCGTATGTGAAGCAGGCTTTTTATGTTTTAAGGATAGAAATGGAGAGGGAGTGACCTAATGAACTACATCCAAAAATTAGTGCTGGTCGGCAACGGAATGGCGGGGATACGCACTCTCGAACATTTGCTGAAGATCGCACCAGGTGCCTATGAGATTACGGTATTTGGGGCCGAGCCCCATCCAAACTATAATCGGATCATGCTGTCCTCTGTTCTTGCCGGTGGAGCAGGTTTGCAGGATATTATCATCAACGATTGGAATTGGTATGAAGACAATAATATCCGATTGTATACCGATGATCCTGTCACAGCGATCGATACGGAAAAGCGACAGGTGACTTCACGATCCGGTGTATGCGTCTCTTATGATTTACTGTTGTTGGCAACAGGTTCTAAACCCTTCATTTTGCCGCTTCCAGGAGCCGACAAGGATGGTGTGATTGGGTTCCGGGATATTCGTGACTGCGAGATGATGATGGAGACGGCGAAGACGCACAAAAAAGCGGCCGTTATCGGCGGCGGATTGCTTGGGCTAGAGGCAGCCAGGGGGCTACTCAATTTGGGAATGGACGTTACAGTTATTCATATTAACGGTTATATTATGGATCGGCAGCTGGATGAGGCTGCTTCCCTTATGTTACGGCGCGAGCTGGAGGAACAGGGAATGACTTTTCTGGTCAATAAGCGGACGGCGGCTATCACCGGGCGTCGTCGCGTCGAAGGGCTAAAGTTTGCTGATGGCAGCGAACTGGAAGCGGATTTGATCGTTATGGCGGTAGGTATCAAACCAGACATTGAACTGGCGGTGTCAGCGGGAATCCCCGTAAACCGCGGTGTCATCGTAAATGATCACATGGAAACGAATATTCCTGGCATATATGCCGTTGGAGAATGTGCAGAACACCGGGGAATCACTTACGGTCTGGTTGCCCCATTATATGAGCAGGGGGGCGTCCTGGCTCAGCGACTCGCGGGAATGGAGACTCCTGGCTACAGTGGTTCCGTTACTTCTACAAGATTGAAGGTATCGGGCGTCGATGTATTTTCAGCAGGAAATTACAAGGATGAGTCGGGAACGCGATCACTGCGGTATCAGGATGATATTGATGGCGTCTACAAAAAAATCGTCATTAAGGAAGAAAAACTGATCGGTGCCGTTCTGTTTGGGGATACCTCTGATGGAGCCAAGTTGTTTTCTCTGATTAAAAGTGGGGAGTCGGTGGTTGGTCGAGAGAAAGAGTTGTTACTTGGCTTTAACCCTGGTCAATCAGAAGGTAGTGGCACCATGATGCTGGAGCAGATGCCTGAAGACGAAATTGTATGCGGATGTAATGGTGTATCCAAGGGTGACATTGGAGAGGCGGTTGCGGCTGGCTGTAAGAGTCTTGGGGAAATTAAGGCCTGCACGAAGGCATCGGCATCATGCGGCGGCTGCAAGCCATTAGTGGAGGGGCTCTTACAGCTGTACGCAGGTGCAGAAGCCGGAGAATCGATTAAAGAGGGGATATGTGGCTGTACGACACTTGATCGGGAAGCGATTATTGATGGTATCCGAGAAATGGGGTTGAAGAGCGTCAAAGAAGTGATGAACGTGCTGGGCTGGAACGAAGCTGAAGGATGCACCAAATGTCGGCCGGCCCTCAATTATTATCTAGGTATGCTGTGGCCACTGGATTATGAGGATGAGAAGGAATCCAGATTTACGAATGAAAGGTACCATGCCAATATTCAGAAAGATGGCACCTACTCTGTGGTGCCCCGCATTTATGGAGGAGTTACTTCACCTGCCGACCTGAAGAAGATTGCTGCTGTCGCGGAGAAATACAATGTGCCTTTGGTTAAATTTACGGGTGGCCAACGTCTTGACCTGCTTGGTGTAAAAAAAGAAGATCTACCGGGAATCTGGTCCGAATTGGATATGCCATCGGGATATGCATATGGAAAGACATTGCGAACCGTCAAGACGTGTGTCGGTAACACTTTTTGTCGCTTCGGCACACAGGACGCTATGGGCATGGGCATCCGGTTGGAAAAGGCATTCGAACGTCTGAATGCGCCATCCAAAGTCAAACTGGCTGTGTCGGGCTGTCCGCGTAACTGCGCAGAAGCGACGATCAAGGACTTGGGTGTTGTCGCTATTGACGGTGGCTGGGGGATCTACATTGGAGGTAACGGCGGTATTAAAGTGCGGGCAGCAGAACTGCTGTGTACTGTAAAAACCGAGGATGAAGTGATGGAATGGACTGGTGCCTATTTACAGTATTACCGTGAGCAGGCGAATTGGAACGAGCGAACAGCTCATTGGGTAGAACGGGTAGGCGTAGAGTCGATCAAACAGGTATTAGCAAATGCGGAGACGAGGCAGCAACTGGTAAGCAGAATTGAGGAGACGTTAAGCACAACGACTGATCCGTGGCACGAAATCATTCATAACGAAGAGCTGCGCAAAAACTTTGTACAGCTGCCGGAGCTTAAGGCAGTAATGGAATAGGAGGCTGACCAAATGGAGAGCAATACGATAACCAGCAGAATCAGGATAGCAGATCTGAACGAGATTGACCGACGTGGAGCAAGAACAGTTCGCATTCATAATGCAGAGATAGCCGTATTTCGCCTTAGTGACGGCAGCGTGCGTGCGCTTGAGAACCGTTGTCCACACAAAGGGGGACGGCTATCCGAAGGAATGATATGCGGATCGGTGGTCCATTGTCCGCTCCATGATTGGAAAGTCGACCTGTCCACTGGTCAGGTGCAAGAGCCGGATACTGGATGTGTGACCACTTACCCGACGGAGATTGACAGTGAGAGTGGAGCAGTTTACATCGTAATCTAGGGGCATTAGGTTTATTTGCTTGGGGTGCTGGGCTTAGTTGTTCTTCTATATAATAGAAGAGATACGTATTGCCGAACAATTCTCTAGAATTCAATCTTGCTGAAAAAAGAGACATTGCTGCTTAAGCGTGGTGTATATAAAAAGTCAACCTTACTTCTGGTTGGCTTTTTTTTCGCCTAAATCTTGAACGACGGCCAGTTTCTCGTCTCGGCACCATTTGCTTTATCTTCAAACAAACAAAAAAAGCCTTGAAAATCAAGGCTTCTGACGAATAGGACGGATGGGGATCGAACCCATGACCCTTACCCTGTCAAGATAATGCTCTCCCGCTGAGCTACCGTCCTGTAGTTACTAGATAATATCATGTATTAACCATATATGTAAAGTGAAAAAATACAAATCAGCCTGTACTTCATAACCATTTATATATATAATTCAAATTTAGCGAGTTTACATTTGGAATTAAGGATAGGAGGAACAGATGATGGCCGCAGAAATTATAACTGTAACAACAGAAGAGCAACTGCAGAAGGCAATATTAATCCGGACCAAAGTGTTTGTCGAAGAGCAAAAGGTTCCTCTAGATCTTGAAATTGATCATTATGACAAGCTGGGAGATACCGCCCATCATTTACTAATTTGTGAACATGGGGAAATGGTGGCTACTGGTCGGTTGACATATTATGATGAAGATACAGCTAAAATGCAACGTATTGCCGTTCTCAAGGAGCATCGTGCAGCAGGTTATGGACGCGTATTACTGCTAGCACTGGAGGAACGTGCACGTGAACTGGGGCTGAGATACTCGTTGCTAGATGCTCAATGTCAAGCTGAGAAGTTTTACGAAAAGCTAGGCTATGAAACGATCTCTGATGAACCTTTTGACGATGCGGGAATACCGCACGTACGTATGCGTAAAAAGTTGTAATTGAGGCACGGGGTGTATACAAAGCTGTACAATGCGCATGCTAGTAAAAGTTCCTCCACTATATTATGGATAAGGAGCGATGCAGCATGGCGAATACAGAACGAGAACAAATTACGGCAGTACGTAAAAACGGGGATGGCGATCTTACGTCATTTCAGACATCTACTGGACGGATTTTGGATTATAGCCAAGCGTTGAACGAGATTGAAGCAGGCTCCATTGCAGGCGTCAACGTGTTCAAGGCCAAGGATGGAAGCAAACGAATTCGAGGGGATGCCGATGGAGATCCTTCTAATAACCTGGATCAACTGCCGTTGTTCTGACCTTGACTCGCAACATTAACGTCCAAGCTTATCATTGTATACAAAAAATATGCAGCAAGCCGCCCGGCTATCCTTTGTAGGAAAGCCGGGCGGCTTTTTGTTAATTGTTTAAGCTCTCATAAGCTCGGCTACTCTGCACGTTCCAAATCTGCTAGCGGATAAACTCGCTGCTGCTCCAGAAAGGACATAATCCCTGCCTTATCTCTAAATTGTTCCATATCATCACTATAGTGCATCAGATGAATTTGCTCTTGCAGAGGTGTTGGCAAGCTTAGCAGCTCATCTAACGTTGTATGTACTTCTCCAGCGCCTTGTAACTGAACCTCATGTAAAATGCTCCGGCATCCCCGTTCATGCACCAGATGATGAAGTAAATCGGGATCAAAAACCATGTCCGCACTATAAAAAAGACGATCATTTATGAACAAAGAGTAACTGTGTTTACCAGGAATATGCTGTGTAGGGATCAGCTCTACCTGGATACCGGGTACTAATGTGGTGGATACGCCAGGCGTTATGACATTTACCTCAAATACATCCTCAAGCTTGTCAATCATACCTTGCTGGGACATGCCGCCCTTGAGCGTATGCTCCCATAAAGGGTGGATTAATGGTTCGGCGATATAAAGTAGAGGTTTGCGACGATGGAGGATATTCATTTGAAAACCAAATTCCTCTAAGCCTCCGACATGATCTGCGTGAATATGTGTGATTAAAATAGCGTCAATATCAGGCAAAGGGACACCCATCTGGTGTAATGCCAGCGATGCGGTTGTACCGCAATCGATCAGCAGCTTGCCTTCCCCGCTATCCAGCAGCGCGTTGTTGTTGTAATAATGCTTGGCAAAGGCGCTGCCTGTACCAAGCATCTGTATCGTTAGGCCCATTATGGATTCTCCCTCCAGACGATGTGTTATAAGACATTCTACAATCGTATTTTAACATCTAGGCTGCGAGAACTAAAGATTTGGCTCCTTATGTAAAAACTTTGGACAATTTGTGAAACACAGCGCAACTTGTGCGGCTGAGCTAGGTATAAATGTACGACAGATGGTTTTTAACAGATAACGATGGAGGGATATGTAGTATGAAATGGAGAAAAGTGATGGCCCTAGTGATGGCCTTTTCAATAATGGGAGGGACCGTCATTTCGGCGGAGTCCGCCAAGGACCAAGTGCAGTTGATTATTAACGGAGAAGTGTCAAAAGATGGAGCAGTTGTCATTGATGGGAAAACTTATGTGCCTATCCGTGATTTTAATGGGCTTGTAAATTTTGATCCCTCTGGTGGAAAAGTTGTTTTCGACCAGCCAAACGTGCATATGTTCCTGTTCAAGGGGGATACTGTGTTTGGTAACGTGAATAAAGGTAACAAAGTGAAGTTTAATGTTTTCAGTCAAATTGATACCCTGAAAACAGATATTTCCGGAGTGAAAGTAGCAATTACCGACCCTTCGGGCAATGTAAAGGATATTCAGTCCCAAGATATCAAAGGAGCGCAAAAGGATAACTTCTGGTTCCGTACAAACGACTTTACGTATGATTTCAAAACAGCAGGAAACTATCGGGTAGGTTTCTACATTAAAGAAAGTAAAGATGGCAGTTATACCCTCGTGTCCGAAAAAGTCATTACAGCGATAAATTAGGCATACCACAAATTGACCTGCACTCTTGATCATGTTACGATACGAGGGAAAATAAAACAATTTGAAGGTAGGTATTTCCATGAGTGATCACAAACATGAACACGGTGAAGCCTGCAACCACGATCATGACCACGAACATGAAGAAATGGTTCTTACGCTAACTGATGAAAATGGCAAAGATGTAGAAATGGTGCTGGTAGAGACCTTTGACGTAGAAGATCACGTGTATGCTCTTTTGCTTGAGCGAGGCAATCCCGAAGCGGATGGTATCATTCTTCGTATGGAAGAAGAAAACGAAGAAATGGTGCTTTACAATATTGAGGACGAAGATGAGTGGAAGCGTGTAGAAGCTGCATATAGCGAGCTTGTTGCCCAATACGAATAGGATTGGATACAGTAGCTGTTCTTGCTCATCACACAATAGAAAAGCCCCCAAATGGGGGCTTTTTTTGTTGACTATCAACATTTTTTGCAAGCAGATGTTAACAGATCATGTTTAAGAAATAGCGTCAGTTTCAACGATAACCTTCACCTGATGTACCGTTCGATCCTCAGGTCCTTTAACAGGCAGGCCTACTTCCACATGATCTACAATATAATCAATATTGTCCTGCGAAATAACTTCTCCCGGCAATAGGATCGGGATGCCCGGTGGGTATACATAAATGAATTCTGCAATGATACGGCCAGCAGATTCCTTGAAGGGCACGATTTCTGTATCTCCGTAAAAAGCGTCTCTCGGAATGAGGGAGAGCTGCGGTATATCCGGTATCTTTACAACCAGCTCATGCTGCTGACCTGTGGAATAGTGCAGTGCAGCCAGCTCTCGCAAAGCTTTTAATAAAATGTCAATTTCCTCTTTGGTATCACCAGGGGTCACCAAACAGAGAATATTATACATATCGCTAAGCTCAACCTCGATATTGTAGTGATCTCTCAGCCAATTTTCCACATCATATCCGGTAAGGCCTAAATGGCGAATATGAACTGTAACTTTGGTCGGATCATAATCATAGGTAGCTTCTGTGCCAAGAATTTCGCTGCCAAAGCAATATAGCCCTTCGATTTTGTTGACCTCTGCGCGGCAATATTCAGCTAATTCCAGAGCACGTTGTGCTATTTCATGGCCGTTAAGGGCCAGGTTGCGTCGGGATGTGTCCAACGAAGCCAGCAGGATATACGAAGTGGACGTCGTTGTCAGCATGCTGAAAATAGTTTGTACACGTTGCGGATTAACGAATCCGTTTTTTGTATTGACATTCAGTATCGAGCTTTGAGTCAAGGAACCACCCAGTTTGTGGACGCTTGTAGCTGACATGTCTGCCCCCGCCTCCATAGCGGACATCGGCAAATCAGCGTGAAAATGAATCAGTACTCCGTGAGCCTCATCGACCAGGACCGGCACATTATAGCTGTGAGCGAGATCTACAATTTCCTTCAAATCGGCGCACACACCGTAATATGTCGGGTTGATGACAAGGACGCCCTTGGCGTCAGGGTGACGTTCCAATGCCCGGCGTACGGACTTGGTTGTAACCCCGTGGTGAATACCGAGATTCTCATCACTGACCGGAGAAATGAATACCGGCTTCGCACCAGCGAAGATAATGGCAGACATTATGGATTTGTGTATATTTCGGGGTACAATAATTTTATCACCTGGCATGCAAATGGACATAATCATGGTGATAATGGCTCCGCTTGTCCCCTGTACACTGTAATAAGTATAATCAGCTCCGAAGGCTTCTGCTGCAAGCTTTTGAGCTTCTTCAATGACGCCTGATGGCTGATGCAGATCGTCCAATGGAGCGATGTTAATCATATCTATGGAAAAAGCATTATCCCCCATAAATTCGCGAAATTCCCGATCTGCGCCCACTCCCTTTTTATGACCTGGGATGTGAAATTGAACCGGGTTGCTCTGAGCATGCTTTTTCAAAGCAGTAAAAAGCGGGGTGTTGCTTTGATTCATTAGTGTTGTCACAACCTTTCATGCAGGATTTCGACAATCCTGTGCAATTGATAATAGAACAAAATTGAGTATAGCAGTTTGAAGTAGGAATGCAAGCGATTGAGGGCGCATTTATTTGCGAAAGAGCGGAGTAGGCGGAGAACCCCGAATGTATAGACAATAAACGAAGGCGGAGGATGTGGGATAATGAAGCAAATAAGACGAAAAAAAGCTTCGCAGCGGCTGTGGACTCCTTTTTTCGCCAAATTATGGATACTGGTGTTTCTGGTCGAATTCATGAAGGGATCTCTTCTGGTATCCATCCTGCCGGTATATATGGGAGAAACGTTAGGGCTGTCGGCCGGAATTATCGGATTAGCCTTTTCGCTTCAGTATTTTGGAGACAATGCATTCCGGGCACCGGCGGGCTGGATGGCTGAACGGCTCGGTTATCGTGGAACGATGTCAACCGCGTTGTTGTTTACCCTTGTAGCGATCATTATGCTAAGCACCCTGACAGAACCTGTGTGGCTCGTCATCGCGTGTCTGCTGCTAGGACTGGGGACATCTCCGCTCTGGCCTTGTGTGATGACTGGAACGACCGAAATGTCTGGTCCTAATAACAATAACGGTGCAGCGATGGGGACACTGGAAATTGCGTCCATGGGCGGAACGGGCTTCGGTCCACTCATTATGAATTTCGCCATATCCCATTACGGACACTCTTACGGTATGGTGTTCATGATTTTAATAGGATGCAGTATTGTATTGCTGTTGGTTGCTCTTATGCTGCCTGGAACGAACAGGTCTGCTGGCAAAGACGACCTCGAACAGAGCGCTCTCATATCTTCTGGTGGGAACTCCAAGCAGAAGCGGCAAGTGTTGAGAGGTATCCAGGAGACGATCAACACGCTCAAAACAAAGCTTAATGTGAATCCGTTAATTTATCCTGCGCTGTTTTTGCAGTCCTTTGTCATCGGCTTGATCAGCCCTGTGCTAACGCTTTACGCGCGCACGGATCTCGGAATTTCACCGAACCTGTATAGCGTGCTTCTGATTGCCGGTGGTGGGGTGACTGTGCTGGCATTGATCCCTTGTGGCAAGCTGGTGGATCGCCTTGGAACCAAGTACTTTTTGCACATCGGTTTTTTGCTTGCCGGGACCACGCTATTTTTCTTTTCAACAGTACAGACCATTCCACTTGTGTTTGTATCTGTAGCCATTATTGGCTTGGGATATGCGCTCATTTTGCCTGCATGGAACACGTTTCTTGCCCAACTGATTCCGGAAAGCGAGCGTGCAACAGTATGGGGCTTTTTTTTAACACTCCAAGGATCTGGCATGGTTATTGGCCCGCTCGTTTCAGGAGTGCTATGGGACCGTGCTGGACACACAGCTCCCTTTATCATCAGTGGGATCGTGATGCTGCTCATGTTTGGCTGCCATTTGGCTTTGGCGCGCAATCCACGGAGAAAAACCGTTGTTAAGACTTGAACGGTACTCTTAGTAGCGGATCAGGGACGCATTTATCTGAAACTAGTCCTTTGGAAAAGACATCCGGTACAGTGGCAGTAAATGCTCAAAGGTAGAACGCACCGTCTGCAGTAACGCAGCTCCGTCACTGGCAAGAGGGTCATTACGATCAATACGGAGCCCACACATGACCTCGGCTTTTTTCACCTGCTGTAGCTTGTTAATAATGGTTTGAAACTCTTCCGTGTCCATTTGCTGCTGTTCTGTACCTTTTGGATCCATATGATCCATGGACCAGTAGAAATGACCTGGTATGTTAGAGCGCACATCGCTCAGGTTGGTTTCAAGCGCCTGGGCAAACGTGATTTTATTCGGACTTTCATAAATGACTGCGAATATGACGAATATATGGGAAGCGAACATACCTACCTCAAAATGCGGCAACGCCTTATACCCGCGTTTATTTGCCGCCCAAGCTACCCATGTATCGATCGGGGGATTGACCTTGCGTCGTGCATGCTTGGCCACGTGAACGTGCATAGGCTCTCCGCATAAGTCCGTCAGGAAGGGGGCTAACTCCTCGCCAATCGTCTCCAACTTGGGCCGAACCTGCTGAATCAGCACCTCCATGCGAGGTTCCAATCCTGGTATTTCAAAGACATCAAAGTCCTTTGCAGTAAATCCACTGAATGTCATTCCTATTTCCTCCTGTATCTAGGCTAAGCCATATCGTGTGACGTAATATGTCCGATTATAGCATAATGTCAGCGGGCTTGGCCGACTTTAGGCCGGGCTCGGTACAAGCATATAAGGCAAAAGTAGGATTGTGCGTTGTTACTCATAAAAATAGGTCAAATAACCAAGTACCCTTACATAAAATGAAGTATAAAATAGAGCAAGGGAAGATCAAGCGGGAAAGCCGCAGGCTTGCTGTAGCCGGACTTCTTGAATCGGACTTGAAAAAGGAGGGAATGCCGTGAACAAGGGCTGTGAGGTAGAATATTGCAATCTAGAGCTCCGGTTTAGCCGTCGGCATATCCATAATCTGATCAAGGATTTGATATCGGAAGGGTATTCGCTGTACTGGAGCGAGGATGAGTCGTATCTGGTTTTGTCGGTGAGAACCGGGCGCAAGCTGGTGAAGCTCCGTTTTCAACAATTGCGCACAGGACACTACAAGCTGGCTGGAGATTATGTAATCCGCGATGCCAAGCTGGCTGAGTGGTTGGAGAAGCTGATTGGAAGCACCCGAGGTCATGCCATTGTCAAAAGAGTCAAGGATCATCATATTTTGGTGGAAAATATTTTGTTCGGCGAGGTCATTCGTCTGGTCGAGGTTACTGGCTTTAAGCAGCGTGTTATTTATCAGAAGGGACCGGTGCTGTCCGCTCAGGAAATGGAGGATATGTACGCTTCCAATGAAGGGGAAACCCGGCTGCTGCTGCTTAAGATGGAAGTAGACGATGAATTGGAGAAGCTGTTCAAGGCGATGACGGAGAAAGATAAGATTAAAATCGAGAATAGCCATAAACGCCTGCAAACGCTATCTCACCAACTGCTGATGATGGAAGCGTAGTACATCGGAACACCTCATGCAAAATGAGGTGTTTTGATCTGCGATCAGACAGGGGTTCACTTCTGACACTAAAAACGTTAAAATAGAAGTGCACGTGTTCCGATTCACATAAAGTGTAATGCGGTAAAGCGGCGATATAGAATACAAAATATGTTGCAAAGGATGAGGAACCAGATGGCAAAACAGCAAATTGGTGTGATCGGCCTGGCGGTAATGGGTAAAAACTTGGCCCTTAATATTGAGAGCAGAGGCTTCACCGTTTCGGTTTTTAACCGCTCTCCAGAAAAAACGCACGATCTTATCAAAGAAGCAGAAGGTAAAAAACTGACGGGTACTTTCTCTATTGAAGAATTTGTGAACTCACTGGAATCACCCCGTAAAATCCTGATCATGGTTCAAGCTGGTAAAGCTACAGATGCCACGATTGAACAGCTTGTGCCTCATCTGGACAAGGGCGACATTATTATAGACGGAGGCAATGCCTACTTCCCTGATACACAGCGCCGCAGCAAGGAGCTGGAGGAAAAAGGACTTCGCTTTATTGGTACAGGCGTATCCGGTGGTGAAGAAGGTGCCTTGAATGGTCCTGCCATTATGCCAGGTGGACAAGAAAGTGCCTACAAACTGGTAGAGCCGATTCTGACTGCAATCTCTGCTAAAGTGGACGGCGACCCATGCTGTACATATATCGGTCCCGACGGTGCTGGTCACTATGTAAAAATGGTGCATAACGGTATCGAGTACGGCGACATGCAATTGATTGGTGAAGCATATCACTTGCTGAAATCAGTTCTGAATGTGAGTGCAGAAGAGCTTCATGAAATCTTTACAGAATGGAATAAAGGTGAATTGGACAGTTACCTGATCGAAATTACAGCTGACATCTTCTCCCAGTATGATGCTGAAACAGGCAAGCCTATGGTAGATGTGATTTTGGACGCTGCAGGTCAAAAAGGGACTGGTAAATGGACAAGCCAAAGCGCGCTGGATCTGGGTGTGCCATTGTCCATGATTACTGAGTCCGTATTCTCCCGTTTCTTGTCTGCTATGAAAGACGAGCGTATTGCGGCAAGCAAAGTGCTGAGCGGTCCTAAAGCTGAATCCTTCAGCGGCGACAAAAAAGAATTTATCGAAAGCGTACGTAAAGCACTGTTCGCAAGTAAAATTGTGTCTTATGCTCAAGGTTTCGCTCAAATGCGTGCAGCTTCCGATGAGTATGATTGGGATTTGAAATACGGAAAAATTGCAATGATCTTCCGCGGTGGTTGCATTATCCGTTCGCAATTCCTGCAAAACATCAAGGATGCGTATGACCGTGATCCTGCTCTGAAAAACCTGTTGCTGGACTCTTATTTCAAAAATGTAGTAGAAACGTATCAAGATGCATGGCGTCAAGTGATTTCCGTGGCTGTATCTCAAGGTATTCCAGTGCCTGGCTTCTCCAGCGCGCTTGCTTACTATGACAGCTATCGCACTGAGCGTTTGCCAGCAAATCTGTTGCAAGCGCAACGTGACTACTTTGGTGCACATACGTTCAAGCGTGTGGACAAAGAAGGCGTATTCCATCATCAATGGTTCTAATGAACTGACGAATATGTAAGGATGTAGTATGTAACACAACGGAAGCTTTTTTGCCCTTGGGGTAGAAGAAGCTTCCGTTTTTTTAATTGGTATTTTAGATACGAATTTGGATGTGCTAAAGGATTGTGTATTCTTTTGACGCTATGGTATGATAGAAGCACAATAGTTTAATGCTTTACCGCGTCTAAGCCTGAGCTTAAATAAAAGAGACGGAAAGTTTCCGTCTCTTTTATAGACTAGCTGTTTTACTGCTCCTGTGACCATTGCAGCATGCCACCAGTCATGTTGGTGCATCCCTCGTAACCTAGCTGCTGCAAATATTCGCAGGCACGTTCACTGCGATAACCGCTCCGGCAAATAAAGATAATTTCACCGGTGCGTTCAATTTCCTCAAGGCGGCCCGGAATCTGTCCGAGCGGAATGTGTTTGGCACCTTCAATCATACCTTCCGCTACTTCTTCCGCTTCACGGACGTCGATCAATTGCAATTGCTCTCCTGCTTGCAGGCGTGCGCGAAGCTCAGAAGGTTCAATCAGAGCGATTTGCGTCATGGCTGGACCTCTTTTCTAATGTAAATGGGTACTACTTGTATTGTTGACGTGTGAGAAACGTCACACTCTCTATGTATGATAGCGAAGCGATCTCTAAGCTGTCAATTAGCCTAAATCTAAAAATCAAATAAAGATTAGTCAACCAGGTTGCTAAACCTCGATAGACCTAGATGAATATTCCTTATTTTTTAGGTGGAGAAATGAACGTTACAACTTGTATAATTAACGTAAACTAGGATGGTTTGAATCGAAAAGGAGCATGTATAATATGGATGTTATCGTTAGACCTACCCCTTCCTTGCAAGGAGAGATTGGGGCTTTGTCCTCCAAAAACTACACGACTCGTTATCTGCTTACGGCTGCACTAGCCGATGGACAAAGTACTATTTATTATCCAGCTCATAGTGAGGACAGTGACGCTATGCGTCGTTGTATCACCGATCTGGGAGCAGTGCTGGAAGAGGATGATGAAAAAATAGTGATTACAGGTTTTGGTAGCCATCCTCAAGCTGTGAAGGAACTGAACGTAGGCAATGCAGGAGCGGTGCTCCGTTTTTTGATGGGAATTGCGTCCCTATGTCCGGATGTTACATTTGTGAATACATATCCCGACTCATTGGGGAAAAGGCCCCATGACGATCTAATTGATGCATTGGGCCAACTAGGTGTTAAAGTAGATCATCGTGAAGGCAAGTTGCCAATACGTATTCAGGGTGGTCAGGCGAAGGGCGGTAAAATTCAGGTGTCCGGCTCGGTTAGCTCACAGTATTTAAGCGCTCTGTTGTTCCTTACACCTTTACTGGAGGAAGATAGTGAAATTGAAGTGCTGCATGATTTGAAATCCAAAGTGGTCATTGGGCAGACTCTAGAGGTATTGCAAGAGGCTGGTATTACCATTCATGCAAGTGATGACTACATGTCTTTCCGCGTCCCGGGGCGGCAATCCTATCAGCCACGTACGTATACTGTACAGGGGGATTATCCAGGGAGTGCTGCGGTGCTGGCGGCGGCTGCAGTAACGAATTCCGATGTTACCATCCATCGTCTTAAAGAGCAGAGCAAACAGGGAGAACGCGCTATTGTAGATGTACTGCGTATGATGGAAGTACCACTGACACATGAGAACGATACCGTTGTTGTAAAGGGGAACGGCCGATTGAAGGCCATCGAGTTTGATGGTGATGCCGCGACAGATGCTGTACTTGCCATGGTAGCTGCGGCTGTATTTGCCGAAGGTACATCTCGTTTTTATAACGTGGAAAATTTACGGTATAAGGAATGTGACCGAATTACGGATTATTTGAATGAGTTGAGCAAGGCTGGGGCTCGGGTAGAAGAACGTCAAGCGGAAATCATTGTGCATGGTAGACCGGAGGGTGTCGAAGGTGGAGTGGAAATCAACGCGCATTATGATCACCGTGTCATTATGGCATTGACGGTTGTAGGTTTGCGCGCGCAGAAGCCGCTAGTGATCAAGGATGCGCATCATGTCGCCAAATCGTATCCACAGTATTTCGACCATCTGACGACGCTTGGTGCTTCCGTAGAATGGGTAAAATAAAGGTAAGTTAAGATACAGACAGGAGGAGATAGAATGGCTTTTGAAAATCCGTCCAGAGAAGAGATTAAGAATATTTTGGAACAAGTAGGCAATATTGCGGTTGTAGGTTTGTCTGATAAATCAGACCGCACCTCATACATGGTTTCTTATGCTATGCAAAAGCGGGGATACCGGATTATTCCGGTTAATCCTGCGGCCGCAGGGCAAACAATTCTTGGAGAGACTTGCTATGCCAGTCTTGCTGAAGTACCAGAGCCCGTTGAATTGGTTAATGTATTCCGTCGTAGCGAATACTGCGCAGAGGTTGCGCGTGAAGCCGCTGCTATTGGAGCTAAGATATTGTGGCTACAACAGGGAATTATAAGCCAGGAAGCCGCTGACATTGCGCAGGAGCATGGAATGACGGTTATTATGGATCGTTGCATTAAGGTGGAGGATTCAGTGACCCAAGCTGTTCGTAAAGGATAATCACACCTCTGACCCATGCTATATGCACATGAAGAAAACCTTCTTCCCTTGTTTCATAGGGTTGAAGGTTTTTGGTGTGAAATCAGAATCATGATACAGTATATTATACTTTCAGGAATCCATATAATGTATATATGCTTGGAATGTGATGTGGTTTAGTTAAATTCATAGGGTTATCGTTGAGTAATAAGTTATATGACCTGTAAAAGCGTAAATAAATATTTTTGGCTGACGGAACCATGGCTTTGACAAAAGTATTTATTCGGCTTACCATCAGGGATAGAAGGGAGAGGAATGCCATGAATTGGCTCGGATCCTTACAACAGCTTGGTCGTGCTGTCATGCTCCCGACGATGGTGCTACCGGCAGCTGCAATATTGCTAAGTCTCGGCAGCCTTCCTTGGGCCACGTGGGGATTTCCTATGGTGTCCGATATGGCAAATGCGGCGGGACACGGGATTTTTTATTTTTTGCCGTATTTGTTTGCGGTTGGTGTTGCACTGGGTATGTCGAATCAAGCAGGTCAGGCGGGACTGGCTGCATTGGCTGGTATGGCTATATATGATCAGGTCACATTGAGATTTGGAAACGGACTCATTCAGCCAGCGACGCTCATTGGTATCATTTTGGGGATCATTTCAGGGTTGGCCTATAATCGCTTTAAAAGCATTAAGTTGCCTGAAGTGCTTCAGTTTTTTGGGGGAACCCGATTTGTTCTGCTGCTTATTGGTCTGTTCTCTGCTGTATTTGCAGGGCTCATGTTGATTATTGCTCCGCTGATTCAACGAGGACTGGAATTTATTGTAGGCCTGGAATCGAGCTTGGGCGGTTTTGGACTGCTTATTTACGGCATTCTATACCGGCTGTTGGCAGCTTTTGGTCTTCACCATCTGCTTAACAATATATTTTGGTTTCAACTGGGTACATACAAAACTCCGTCTGGCAACGTTGTGCAGGGGGATCTACCCCGGTTTTTTGCTGGCGATCCGACAGCGGGCTATTTCATGTCTGGGTTGTTTCCCATTATGATGTTTGCGATCCCTGCGATTGCTTTAGCGATCATTCAGGAAGCTCGTGAAGATTTGAAGCCAAAGGTGCAAAAAACGTTTCTGACGGCCGCATTGGTCTGTTTTTTTACCGGAGTGTCGGAACAGATTGAGTTTGCCTTTTTGTTTGCTGCTCCTTATTTGTTCCTCGTTCATGCGGTTATGTCCGGTCTGGCCATGTGGCTTACCTTTGAACTGGACATTCATCATGGCTTTTCATATTCGGCGGGTTTTATAGATTATGTCCTTAATTTCCATCTATCACATAACGCCTGGTTGTTAATTCCAGTCGGAGTGGCATATGGGCTTGTGTATTATGTACTGTTTCGATGGGCAATCCGTCGCTTCCGGATTCCAACTCCTGGACGTGAGGAAGGCTCGGTTCTGGAGGATTGGGCCGGTAATATTCCTTACAGTGCTCCACTTATTTTGGAAGCACTCGGTGGGAAGGAGAATATTGTGCAGGTAGAAGCCTGCATCACCCGTTTACGGCTGACTGTCCATAATGACAGGCTGATTGATACCGGAGCGATGAAGGCATTGGGATCGGCCGGGCTTATTAATCTGGGCGGAGGTAATTTACAAGTCGTATTTGGAACCTATTCAGAACTGATTCGTGAGGAAATTGCAAAGCTGATGGAGCGTGATCTCCCTCAAATTTTGTTCAATGCTCCTGTACATGGAAAAATGCTACCGATTCATGAAGTGCCTGACAAAATTTTTGCAACGAAGCTGGTTGGGGACGGTGTTGCTTTTGTTCCTGAACGCGGTGAACTTGTGTCTCCGGTGTATGGGACTGTGATGCACTTGTATCCGACCATGCACGCTTTAGGCATCTCCACACGAGAAGGACTTGAGGTTCTGCTTCACATCGGGATTGATACTTCACAGCTAAAAGGGAATTTTACTGCTATGGTAGAAGCAGGCGATACGGTGGAACCGGGGCAATTGCTGATCAAATTTGATTTGCAGGCGCTACGAGAGCAAGCTCCATCGCTGGTGACTCCTATGGTCATCACGAATCCGGATCGCGTCAAGTCGTGGAGCTTTGCTCCGTTTAAAACAGTGAAAAAAGGTCAGGCCTCGGTAATGTCCGTTGTGCTGCATGACAGGAATGTTGGAGGGGTAGAAACATGATAGAAGGCATCGGCGCCGCAGCAGGTGTGGCCATCGGGAAGGCATTTGTCCTGCCGAGCTGGGAATGGGATTTACCTGATCAAAAAATGGATACGGTAGATCTAGCGAAGGAATTTGAACGTTTGTATGAAGGGATACGTACATCCAAAAGTGAAATCCAGTTTATTAAGGATGAGTTCCGAGAGATGGTGGGAGCGGAGGAATCCAGCATTTTTGATGCTCATCTAGCGATATTGGAAGATCCGGAGTTCATGAATGAAATTAGCGGCATTATTCAGCGTCAGTATAAGGCGGCCGAGGTGGCTGTGAAGGAAGCTATTGATCATTTTGTGACAATGTTTGATTTGCTGGATGATGAATATATGAAGGAGCGGGCAATCGACATCAAGGATGTGGGGAACCGACTGCTCAAGCATTTGCTGGGCGCACCGGAAGTGACTCTTCCCAAGGACACTCAGCCCTATATCCTGGTAGCCAAAGAGCTCTCACCATCCCAATCGGCACACTTGAATCCCAGCTATGTGTTAGGGATTGTGACTATGAATGGTGGTAAAACATCGCATTCCGCGATTATGGCCCGTGCGCTTGGTATTCCACTCGTTTCTGGATTGGAGAGCAATATGAATTTGCCTGTTCAAACCGGAGATATGATGGTTGTGGATGGTGACCTGGGTAGAGTGTATGTGAATCCAGAAAAATCTGTAACAGACCACTATATCATTTTACGTGACGAGCAGCGACGTAGAAAAGAGCAGCTTCAGGTACTCGCTTCGGTAGAAGCTGTGACCAAGGATGGAACCACGCTGAGACTGGCGGCCAATATTAGCTCCGTTAAAGAACTGGAGGCTGCTTTGAAGCATGGAGCTCAAGGTGTGGGGCTGTTCCGCACGGAATTTTTATATATGGATCGTAAATCTGCTCCTAATGAAGAGGAGCAGTATCAAGTATATCGACTAATAGCGGAAAAGGCAGGCAATCACTCCGTAGTCATCCGTACATTGGATATCGGCGGCGATAAGCCGTTGGATTATCTTGAGCTCCCAGAGGAAGAAAATCCTTTTCTAGGTTATCGTGCTATACGGATTAGTCTGGATTGGAAGGAAATGTTTAAAACTCAGTTGACTGCAATTTTGCGAGCCAGTGCAACGGGGAATATCAAGGTCATGTATCCGATGATCTCATCCGTGGAGGAAGTCCGTCAGGCAGATGCTCTTTTGAAAGAAGCTATGGCGGATTTGGATGCAAGAGGGCTTGCCTATAATCCTAAAATTCAGCGAGGGATTATGATTGAGGTTCCGGCTGCAGCGATGATCGCGGATCTATTAGCAGCTGAAACCGACTTTTTTAGTATCGGAACGAATGATCTAGTTCAGTATGTGCTGGCTGTAGACCGTATGAATGAGCAGATTGCGCATATGTACCATCCATACCACCCGGCTGTACTTCGAATGCTGCGCATGACTGCACAAGCGGCACATCAAGCCGGAATTGATGTGAGTGTCTGCGGTGAGATGGCTGGAGATGAACGATCCGTTCCACTTTGGCTGGAACTGGGAATACATCAGCTCAGTATGTCCCCCCAATCTTTGTTGCGGGTCAAGCATCGTGTGCTGAATACGACTGCATCTGAAGCAATGGCAATCGCTCGTGCATGCTTTGGCATGTCCACTGGTGCAGCGATCGAAGACAAGCTGACTGCAGCTAATATCAGCTGTACCCCGGCCGGACCCGGGCGGCCGTAATATTTTAATATCCGCAATGCTTAGATAGCTCGGACGAAAAAGCACCTTCAAAACCATGAATAAAGTGGTTTTGAAGGTGCTTTTTCGATATAGCCATAGATAAGGTTACTCAAGTCCTAAATGTGCGGACTACCTATCTTATTTCCGAGCGCTATTAGCTAATACATCGCAGAACGCTTTTCCGTAAGGTGGAAGATCGGGCGGTCGACGAGCGGATACAATGTGTCCGTCTGTCACAACAGCTTCATCCTTCCAGATTGCTCCTGCATTTTCCATATCATCACGGATACCTGGTGTGGAGGTGACTGTAACACCATCCAATATTTTAGCAGAAATCAGTACCCAGCCTGCATGGCAGATTTGTCCGATGGGTTTATGTGCGGCATGAAACTCCTGTACGAGTTGAATTACCTTGGGATAGCGGCGCAGTTTATCGGGCGCCCAACCACCAGGGACAAGAATACCGTCATAATCGCTACTATTGAGTTCTTCAAAGGCATATTCTGCTTCAGCAGGTACGCCGTATTTTCCAATATACTTTTTCCCCTTTTCAGCACCGGCTAAATGTACCTCTGCGCCTTCTTCACGAACACGGTACACCGGGTACCATAATTCCAGATCCTCGAATTCCTCATCTACGAGGGCAATGACCTTTTTTCCGGTAAGTCTTGACATCTAACCATCCTTTCCTGGGTCACATATGACACCTTTGTTTTGTAATCTGTACTTTTACATCTTAAGAAAAAGTAAGCCCGAAGTCCATTCCTTCGCAGATTCTCAGGTTAGGAGTCGCTCTTTTACAACAATCGCCGTCATTTTTTGACCCTCTAATGCCTTGGTAATTTGTTCATTGCTGCAATCTGTGGAAGGATTTGAGACCCCAAAGTCGAAATAAAAAAAGGTATGATAGATTTTATAGAGTTAACAAATATTTTATAGACTAGTAGATAGATATATCTGGATGCTGAAGAGATCCTTATATAGTTTGATCCTATGTAATGAGGTGGTAAAAGTGCAAAAGCAATGCCAATGCGGTGAACCGATGGGACTGGAATTACGAAAGGTAATATATGCGAGTAAGGTTGAAATTTTGCATGTTCCTGTATTTTCATGCCCGTCATGCTTTTCCAGTGAGGTTCTGCAACATGTGACGAAGGACATTAAGGAACTTCTACAAAGTCTAGGGAGCAAACCTGCGCCCCGGCGAATATCTTTTGCTCGCAACAATGAACTGGCAGAAATTATTCGCAAGCTTGTACTGGAGGAAGCGGACAATCCCAATGTTGATTGGCAATCTGCTTTGGAGGAGCGAATGGAGCTTCGAATTAATCTCTTGCTGGATCTTTATCGCTATGCGAGAAGCCTAGGAGATGAAGACTGGATGAATGATGTAGAGAAAAGATTGGTTCAATTATCCGGTTTTACCAGTAAATCAGTGTTCACGAATACGAAAAACTAAAAAATATGAAAATTTTCATGGTCACCATTGGATTTTACATGTTCTTTTTGTTACGATGAGAATAGGCCATACGACAAGACACAGAAAGGAATGTATATCCAATGGCGACGATGACGAAAATGACTACTATTCAACAATTAAATACGGCTCTGGAAGCGTCATCAGACAAACCGTTACTCCTCTTTAAGCACAGCACACGTTGTCCGATAAGTGCAGGCGCATACCAGGAAGTGGAGTCTTATTTGGAAGGTGCTCCCGACGAAAATATTGAATACGGTATCATTTATGTAGTAGAAGATCGGCCGGTGTCCAATGCGGCTGCGGACAAGCTTCAGGTGAAACATGAATCGCCGCAAGCCATTTTAGTCAAGGACGGGGAGGCTGTCTGGCATACATCCCATTCGAATATTACAGCCCGTGCGCTCCACGATCATCTCACATAGATAGAATGAGTGCTGTCGTTGCATAAAGTAGTATTTTGTCGTATCATGGTTCTAATTAGTTGATCTAGGATTCGGTTGAAAATTTATTGGCAATGGAGAGAAGGAATGTGACGGTAACGATCTATGATGTAGCTCGCGAAGCTGGGGTCTCAATGGCGACAGTGTCCCGCGTAGTTAACAATAATCCTAATGTAAAACCTCAAACTCGCAAGAAGGTGTACGAAGCGATTGAACAATTGGGATATCGCCCAAATGCGGTAGCTAGAGGTCTGGCCAGCAAGAAGACAACGACTGTTGGCGTTGTTATTCCGGATATATCGAACTCAATTTTTGCAGAAATTGCGCGCGGTATTGAGGATATTGCAAATATGTATCACTATAACATCATTTTATGTAATGCCGACAAACGGAAAGAAAAAGAGATCCGTGTTATCAATACGTTACTTGAAAAGCAAGTCGACGGGCTTCTGTTCATGGGCGGCACAGTAACGGACGAGCATATTCAAGCGTTCCACACAGCTGCTGTCCCTATTGTTCTATGTGCAACGAGTGATGAAAAAGGTAGCTATCCTTCGGTCGATATTGACCATGAAGCCGCTGCTTTCGATGCGGTTAACACATTGATCCGCCATGGACACCGTCAAATCGCAATGATCAGTGGTACGCTTCAAGACCCTGCAAATGGTTATGCACGTTTCCAAGGTTACAAGAGAGCATTGGAAACAGCCGGAATTGATTATCAGGAAGATCTCGTGCGAATCGGGAATTACCGCTATGAATCCGGTGTTGAAGCCATGAAATACTTCCTCGGTCTGAAGAAGAAACCAAGTGCTATTTTTGCCGCTACAGATGAAATGGCAATTGGTGCGATTCATAGCATTCAGGATGAGGGATTGAAAGTACCTGATGATTTTTCGGTCATCAGTGTTGACAATATTCGCATGGCCTCCATGGTTCGTCCTCAGCTGACAACCGTCGCACAACCGATGTACGATTTGGGTGCGGTGGCAATGCGTTTGCTAACCAAGCTGATGAAGAAGGAAAACGTGGAGAACTCTCGCGTTATTTTGCCGCACGAAACTATTTTACGGTTATCAGTTAATTATTTAGACTAGCGGCAGTGCTGAATAGGATATACCTTCGATGAAAGCTCCTTTGACGGAGCTTTTTTCGTAGATACATATTCTCTTGTGAAATCATCATCAAACTAAGAAACGAGGGATGCGTAATGAGCCGACTTTATGGATTAATGGGTGCTATGGATGAAGAAATTGAATTGCTGCTCTCGGCGATGACGGAAGCAAGTAAGACGACCAAGACGGGAATCACATACACTACAGGAATGATTCACGGACAAAGGGTGGTTGTCTGCAAGTCCGGTGTGGGCAAAGTCAATGCTGCGGTAACAACACAAATCCTGATTGATCATTTTGGCGTAGAACAAATTATATTCACGGGAGTGGCAGGGGCGGTACACCCGGATTTAAACATTGGGGATATTGTCATTTCATCAACATGTATGCAACATGACATGGATGTAACGCCTTTGGGTTATGCCAGAGGGGTCATTCCTTATCAGGACACCTCAGAGTTCGCGGCCGATCCCGAACTTGTCCATCTGGCTGAACAAGCCTGCAAATCGTTTGGAGATCGATATATTGTCGGAAAAGTACTTTCCGGCGATCAATTTGTCGCAAGCCGTGAGATAGTAACAGCATTGCATCAAGAAATGGACGGTGCTTGTACCGAGATGGAAGGCGCCGCAGTGGCTCAGACAGCTCATATGAATGCTGTGCCTTATGTTGTCCTACGATCTATGTCAGATAAGGCTGATGGATCGGCTCACGTGAATTATGCTGAGTTTACAGTGGAAGCTTCACATCGTTCACACCGTATTGTGGAGTTCATGCTCAAGCATTTGGATTAAGGGTGTAATTTTTTTAATACATGAATCTTCGGACAAACCGGATGCGGTCAAACTGTTCTCGTGATTCGAGGGGTACATCATCTCCCATTCGTACCATCAGACAGTTCGCAGGATGTGAGCATATTTCAGGATCATCCGTGGCGTACCATACCATATTTACGGTTTTCATTAGGCGTTCCATCATGCGGCGGTATTCCCATACGGAAAGACCGCTGCCTTTTAAATCCCAGTGCCAGTAATATTCGGTTGTAAAAATAATATAGGATTCGAGCTGTCCGTCTTCAAAGGCAATCCGAATCATTCGGCTACCTAGGCCCAATCCGCGATAGTCATCGGCTACCTCGACAGCTCCGAGTTCCAGTAAATCCTTCATACCAGCTTCCGACCAGCGTTCCATCTCATCTGGATAGTGAAAAGTAACGTATCCCAGAAGGGTTTCTCCGTCATGGGCAATGATAATTCTGCCTTCTGGCAGTTCTGAAATTTCCACCAGCGCCTCGAATTGCTCCTTTGGTTTACGAAAGGCGTCCAATTGCGTATGCATTTGAAATGAACGCAATCGATCAGCGGATACCGGTCCTTCTACATAGATGGTTTGTCCGTTGTGATCCAGCGTGTCCAAGTGGTACAATTTTAAATGCTGCATGGGTGCGACCTCCTTGTTTGCCATCAGTAGCTCTTCATATCCCCTACTTATAACAAAAAAACAAATAAATGAAAAGGATGGTCGTCACATCCTTACCTATGATATACTGATTTAGACACGAATTGTTCACAATTAAGTGCTTTAAATCAAACCACAAATCAAAAGAAATCATTTGCACCATTAATTTTGTAAGCGCTATTTTGTTCTGTGTAATTCTCATTATTCTATTGTGAGGAGGCTGAACGCATGAAGATTGAAGAACTCCAGGCTGTAGTTCCCACATCCAACATGGGCTCTTATGAACAAGCTTACAACAACTTTCAGTGGGAAGATGTAGAACGTCATTTTACGTGGTATGAAACAGGCAGAGTGAATATGGCACATGAAGCGATTGATCGACATGTAGAGGAAGGACGGGGGGAGAAAGCAGCACTTTTGTATTGTGATGCAAACCGTCATGAAACCTACACTTTTTCTCAGCTTCGTGCCAGCTCGAACAGGTTCGGAAATGTGCTGCGCAAATACGGTATTGGTAAAGGGGAACGGGTGTTTATATTCATGCCGCGTTCACCTGAACTGGTCATTAGTATGCTTGGGGTTTTAAAGGTAGGCGCTGTTGTCGGTCCACTGTTTGAGGCGTTTATGGAAACGGCGGTTAAAGATCGCTTGGAGGATAGCGGGGCGGTGGCATTAGTAACCACACCTGCGCTTCTTTCACGGGTAAAACGTGAGGAGCTTCCTGAGTTGCGTCATATTTTTGTGGTCGGTGATATGGACGAACGGGAGCAGGGAATTATTGATTTCGAAACGGAAATGCTCACATCCTCAGAAGAGCTTGAGCCCGAATGGCTGAGTCGTGAAGATGGATTAATTATTCACTATACATCAGGCTCAACGGGCAAGCCCAAAGGCGTGTATCATGTGCAAAATGCAATGATTCAGCATTACTATACGGGTAAAATGGTGCTGGATCTGCGGGAAGATGATGTATATTGGTGTACTGCGGACCCTGGCTGGGTTACGGGAACGTCATATGGCATTTTTGCTCCTTGGCTAAATGGAGCAACAAATGTCATCCGTGGAGGCCGTTTCAGCCCAGAGGACTGGTACCGTACGATTGAACGTCACGAAGTGACGATTTGGTATAGTGCTCCTACGGCGTTTCGGATGCTGATGAGCGCAGGGGAGCAGGTTGTTGCCAATTATGATCTCAGCAGCTTGCGGCATGTATTATCCGTTGGGGAGCCACTCAATCCTGAAGTGGTGAGATGGGGGTGGCAAGTCTACGGACAGCGTATTCATGATACTTGGTGGATGACGGAGACAGGAGGACAGTTGATCTGTAATTACCCAGAGCTGCCGATTAAGCCGGGCTCGATGGGAAAGCCACTCCCAGGTATTCAGGCAGCTATTTTGGACGACAGAGGCCAGGTGTTGCCTCCTAATAGGATGGGACATTTGGCGATTCGTACACCATGGCCATCCATGATGAACCGTATATGGAACAATCCAGACAAGTTCCAGGAATATTTCCGTTTTCCCGACTGGTATGTATCCGGTGATTCGGCTTACATGGATGAGGACGGATACTTCTGGTTTCAGGGAAGAATTGATGATGTTATCAACTCCTCCGGAGAGCGCATCGGTCCTTTTGAGGTGGAGAGCAAGCTTCTGGAGCATCCTGCTGTAGCGGAAGCTGGAGTCATTGGGAAACCAGATACTGTTCGAGGAGAGATCATTAAAGCATTTGTCGCCCTGCGTGATGGCTATACCGCGTCGGAAGCGTTACAACAGGACATTTACCGCTTCGTCAAGGAAGGGCTGTCTGCTCATGCTGCTCCGCGTGAAATTGAATTTAAGGAAAAGTTACCCAAAACCCGTTCCGGCAAAATTATGAGACGTGTGCTGAAAGCCTGGGAGCTTAACCTTCCTACAGGTGACCTGTCTACCATTGAGGATTGAATTGATGCATGTTTGCACTAAAAAGGGAGTCTCCATAGCCATTATAGCTATGAAGACTCCCTTTTTTATTAGGATGAACTCATTCATCTCACCCAAAATATTGCTTCTTGTTTTTGTCTTGAACTATGGACGAACGGCTCCAGAAGGAGCCGATTCCCCCATGGTATTCATGGAAGTAACACGGAACCAGCCTTTGGGCTTGCGGCCTGGTTTATACTCAAAGTTGGTGTTTGCGGTAGAGCCTATGTTTTTAAAAGGCTCCGCACCGCTTTCACTGTAATATACGTTATAGCCTGTTATAGCGTCCGCAGGCTTTCCTGCACTCCATTGGAGCACTACGGACGTGCCTGCCGCTTTAGCTTGGGGCTGTTCAGGAGCAGTAGGAACTTCTGTAGGCTGCGCACCTGTTTCATCTCCCTCGCCCGGAGCGTCTGGTGACTCAGAATCCGCAGGTGGTACTACAGGTGCTGTGTCTGCTTTGCTGCTTGGTCCAGACTCATGTCCTCCCACATCAACGGCGGTCACATAGTAACTTGCGCTGCTTCCACCAGGGCTGTCGGAGAATACCTTGGAGCCATCAGCCATGACAACCTTGCCAAGCCGCTCGAAGCTGCCTCCATCTGTAGAACGATATAGACGGTAACCTACAACATCACTGTTTCCGCTTGGGCTAAAGCTAATTATGGCCTTGCCGTCGCTATAGCTTACGCTGACGCTAGATGGAGCGTTAGGAGCTGCCCCATCGTCCTTGCGTGGATCAATCTGAGTAGGAGCTTCTTTATCTGCATCTTGAGGCAGATAGTAGGACAACGAATTATGCCGTCTCATCACTGTAAAGGCTTGCTGAAGCTCTTTAATCAATTCTGAGATTGGCTTTTCCCGTTTTCTAACGGTCCGTTCATACAACATATCATCTGGCGTACCATCACGTGGAATGTAATTTACACCCTGATAGGTAATATATTTCGCACGGGTAACGCCATTTTCACTGTTTTTGGGTAAATATTTACTGTTATAAATGTCTGAACCATAAGCGGATGCTGTCCGGCTTACAATACCGTCAGGTCTCTTGAAACTATCCGTTTGGAATAACTGAGAATCTTTAGCCGTTACTTCATTCATGATTAGAGCCCATAGACGACGAGCCCGCTCTTTTTGTGCTTTCGTTTCAAGCTTATTGACAGGTTGCTTGTAACCAACCCACACTCCCAGCGTGACGTCAGGTGTAAAGCCCTCGAACCACACATCGGTGTAGGATTGCGTAGTACCTGTCTTGCCGGCGATCGGAATCTTGCCGGATTGATTAAAGTTACGCTTCACCAGTCTGCCTGTGCCTTCCGATACGGCTGTACGTAACATATCCGTCATCAGGTAGGCAGTTTGTGGTGTGAAGGCTTGCACGGGATTAGGCTGATGCTTGTATACAATATTGCCTTGCGAATCCACGATCTTTTCGATCATGTAGGCATCATTAAACACACCGCCATTTGGGATGGCTCCATATGCATTGGTGAGCTCCTCAACGGTTACCCCGTGGGCCAAGCCACCGAGTACACCGGTTTGGGCGTTGTTATCGCTTGGTTCCAAGGTGGTAATACCCAGTTTTTTAGCAAAAGCCCACGCCTTATTGATCCCTACCTTTTCGTTAAACAGCTTGAGAGCTATCGTATTTAGCGATTGATTCAGTGCATAACGCGCTGTGACCAATCCTTGGTAGCGGTTGTTGGAATTTTTCGGGATGTGATATCCATTACTGCCATCCTTCAAAATAATAGGAGCATCATCCACAATCGTGCCAGGCTGTACGAGACCGCTGTCCAAAGCAGGCAGGTAAGCAGCAATCGGTTTCATGGCTGAACCCGGCTGGCGTACCATCTGGGTAGCATAGTTCATTTGCTCTTTTTGGAAGTCACGACCTTCCATCATACCGAGAATGGCGCCAGTTTTATGCTGAATCAGAATGGCTGCCGCTTGCTCGTCACCCTTGGTTTTACTAGTAGCAGAGAAGTTGTCCTTATTTTCTGCAATTTGACGCATAGATTTGTACACGCTCTTATCAATGGTGGTATATACCATATAACCGCCTGTGCGAAGCTGCTGTTCGGCTTCTTTGAGCAAGTCGTTATCATCCTTGGTTTTGGTATCTGCACTGGCATTAGCCGCTTGACTCGGATTGGTGACAGACATGAGTGCCTGCGCAGCTTGCCGCTCTGTTTCCATCATAAGATATGGATAGGTGTTATAAGCCTTAACAGTGCGTGGTGCGAGAGATTTTTTAATATCAAAAGCCATCGCTTCATCATATTGTGCTTTATTGATTTTGTTCTCCTCCAGCATTCGGCTGAGCACCAGGTGCTGGCGGTTGATCGCTCTTTTAAAACCAGCTTCATTAAATTCGCCTTTACCGTTGTAAGCAGAATAAGAAGAAGGGAGTTGTGGCAAACCTGCCAGATAGGCAGCTTGGGCTACATTAAGCTTGCCCAAATCATTCTCATTAAAAATACCTTTGGCCGCTGCTTTAATACCAAAGACGTTGTAACCGCTTGATCCGTTACCGAAAGGTACCTTATTGAGATAGGCTGTAATTATTTGCTGCTTGCTCAGGAAGCGCTCAAGGCGCAGAGATAGCAAAATTTCTTTGACCTTGCGGTCATCCGTACGATCAAGATTTAAAAAGACACGACGTGCAAGCTGCTGGGTAAGAGTACTCCCTCCAGTTTGTACGGATTCATGTAGTGCCTTTTGCTTCACAGCACGCAGCGTTCCCGACAAATCGACACCTTTATGCTCGTAAAAATGGTTATCTTCAATGGCAATGACTGCGTCAATGACGAGCTGAGGAATCTCCTTAAATGTAACAGGTCTTCGATCTTCCTCGGTCCGAAGCTGCCCGATGGGAGAGCCATCATTGAAATAAGCGAAGCCTGTAATTGCATTTTTATCTACTTCCTGTAGAATCGTAGATCTGGAACGCACGGGCTCGTTTTTTACAATAGAAGCAATATAGCCGGCGGCGGTTCCTCCTGCGAATAGTGCTCCCATAAAACCGATGATGACGACCCACTTTATGACACGGCCGAGCCTTCGCATGGTTCTCCGTAAGCGGGAAGGCTTTGGCTCTGATACATTGTTTTTTTCTTCAACCATTAAGTCTTCCTCCTTTATAACAGCCATTATTATAGCATAAAATTACAAAATGAACCCATATGCTAAAAAGCCTGTCTTTTGGTGTCGTTGACTACATAAAAACAGTGTGTTATAAATAGGTCAAAGTAAATATCGTGAAAAGCAGAGAAAGACTTCAGTAGAAGGCGGAATCACGTTGTGCAGAGAGCCGATGGGTGGTGTGAATCGGTAGCGTCCCTCCTTTGAATTACCGTCTGGAGCTGTCTGGATGAATGGAAGGCTTTTGCAGGTTTGCGAAGCTCCCATAGTAATCCGGTACCGGGTGTAGACCCGTTATAGGAATGAAGTGAAAGAAACGTTTGTTTTTGCATACGTTTCTTTAATTAGGGTGGTAACGCGAGCAGCTCCTTCTCGTCCCTTGGGATGAAAGGGGCTTTTTGGTTTGTTTAAATAGTAATTTTTGGATGAAAAATAGGAGGGATTCAGGATGAAGTGGGAAGAATTGAAGCCTGAGCAACAGGCAGAGGTAGAACGACAACTAGAAGTGATACGTCGTGGAGTAGCGGAAATTGTACCTGAAGATGAGCTGAGGCGTAAGGTTATTAAATCGGTTGTTAGCGGCGAGCCACTCAAAATTAAGCTGGGCTTGGATCCGTCTGCGCCCGACATTCACATCGGACATACGGTTGTTATGCACAAACTGCGCCAGTTTCAGGAATTAGGGCACCAAGTGCAACTGATTATCGGAGATTTTACAGGCAGAATTGGTGATCCGACAGGTAAATCGGAGACCCGCAAGCAACTGACTGAGGAAGATGTACAGCGCAATGCACAAACATACAAGGAACAAATCTTTAAGATTCTCGATCCTGAAAAGACAAAGGTATACTACAATTCCGAATGGTTAGGACCGATGTCTTTTGCGGATGTGGTAACCCTGTCTGCCAAAGTAACGGTTGCCCGTATGTTGGAGCGGGATGATTTTACAAAAAGGTACCAAAACGGCTTGCCGATCAGCATCCATGAGTTCTTTTACCCACTGATGCAGGGTATGGATTCTGTGGCTCTCCAAAGTGATATAGAATTGGGAGGGACAGATCAAAAGTTTAATCTGCTGATGGGCAGAACCCTGCAAAAAGAATACGGAGTGGAGCCGCAGGCAACTATTACATTACCACTGCTTGAGGGTCTTGATGGCGTTCAGAAGATGAGCAAAAGTTTGGGGAACTACATTGGTGTGGATGAAGAGCCAAACGAAATTTACGGTAAATCAATGTCCGTTCCTGACGAGCTGATGCTGAAATATTTTGAGCTTGCAACGGATATTACCAATGAGGAGCTGGCAGAGCTGGCGAAAGGTGTTAAGGAGGGTTCAGTGCATCCACGTGATGCCAAAATGAAACTGGCCGGAACATTAGTCCGCATGTACCACGGTGAAGAAGCGGCGGAAGCAGCCAAGCAGCATTTTGTGACCGTATTCCAACAACGCGCGCTTCCTGATGATATTGAAGAATTCACCTTGACAGCAGATCAGCTAGAAGAAGGTGGCATTCGTGTGATCCAGTTGCTGACTCATCTAGGCTTTGCAGCATCTAACGGTGAGGCCAAGCGTAGTATTCAGCAGGGTTCGGTTAAAATTAATGAAGAGAAGTGGACCGATGTGAACGAAGCATACAAGCCGCAAGAAGGCGACATTGTACAGGTAGGTAAACGGAAATTTGCTAAAATCAAGCTCGGATAATTAAAATACATTCATTAGCAGCGTTGAGATTGATTTTACATCTCAGTGCTGCTTTTTTTATTTCTGCCAAGTGAAAGCCGTGGTAAACTTAGCACAAATAATCAAACAAGTAGGCAAAGAGTTATACATAATGAATACGTGGGTTACCCAATGTGGATGTAGGCTAGATAAATTACAAGTGCGGGGAAGGATTATATGGACTACTTTAAACGAATTCAGTGTGCGATTGAGTTTATTGAATTGAATCTCCGGGAGGATTTAAAAATTGCCGAGGTTGCTTCACAGGCATACTTTTCAGCCTTTCATTTCCAGCGGGTTTTTCAGGCCATTTCGGGTTTTACAGTGCAACAATATATAAGAAGGAGAAGATTGTCCGAGGCGGCTAAACGGCTAAAGCAATCCAATCAAAAGGTATTGGACATTGCTATTGAGTATCAGTACAACTCGCAAGAAGCTTTTACTCGCGCTTTTGAAAAAAGTTTTGGGATCACCCCTGGGAAATATCGTAACTGTGACATTGAGCTTTCTGGTCAAAGCAAAATCAATTTTTTGGATTACCAAAAAAGCGCAACGGAGGAATTAGAGGTGAACAAGCCTGTAATATTGCAACTCGAAACGACCAAAATTGTAGGATATGAATATAAAACAAATCTGAATAATGAGCAGCACTATAAAGAAATCCCAGGATTTTATGAACACTTTGGCGCACATGAATATTTTATGTGTATTCCGAATAAAATCGCTCCGGGAATGTCATATGGGATTGCCTGTCGATTTGAAGATAACGGTGCATTTTCATTTGTGGTGGGTGAGGAAGTTGAAAAAGAGTCAAAAGAACTGGCAGAGGGTTTCATATATATGGAGATTCCAGCAGGCAAGTATGCTGAGTTTGACGCTTCAGGTTCAAAAGGACGAGTTCAGAATATACGAGATTTTATCTATGGCACATGGCTTCCTAATTCTAATTTTGAACGGAGGGAGGGGCCTGATTTTGAAATTACGGACGTGATGAATTCCTATCCTGATCATTTGAATATGAAAGTGTACATCCCCATTGAATAAAAATCTCAGGCTTAATATGTGGGGAATATAAAAAGCACCCGAATGAATTCGGGTGCTTTTTGGTGCTAATGCAAGGATTAGCGGTTGTAGAACTCGACGATTTGTTTTTCATCGATATCTTGGGACAATTCAGCACGCTCAGGCAAACGAATGTATTTACCTTCCAGAGCTGCGTCATTGTACTCCAGGTAAGCTACCAAGTGGTTACGGTTTTCCAAAGCTTCTTTGATGGAAGACAGGGAACGACTTCTTTCACGAAGACCGATCACGTCACCAGGGCTTACTTGGTAAGAAGCGATGTCAACTTTTTTGCCGTTCACAGTAACGTGACCATGAGCTACCAATTGACGTGCGCCTGCACGGGAATTAGCAAAGCCAAGACGGAATACAAGGTTGTCCAGGCGGCTTTCCAGCAAGAACATAAAGTTTTCACCAGCGATACCGTGCATGTGTTGAGCTTTGTTGAACAGGGTACGGAATTGTTTTTCACCCAAACCGTACATGTGGCGAAGCTTTTGTTTTTCTTGAAGCTGCATACCGTAGTTACTGATTTTTCTCCGTTGGTTTGCACCATGTTGTCCCGGAGGGAAAGGGCGTTTCAATTCTTTACCTGTGCCGCTCAGGGAAATACCGAGACGACGGCTCAATTTAAATTTAGGACCAGTGTAACGTGCCATTATAGAGTTAACTCCTTCATAATTAAAATTTGAGTTGGGGCTCTCTTTGCGCTCCAATTTGTTCGGCGCTACCTAGAAGGTGAGACGCACTACTGACAGAAAAGTTCAGCCGCTGTCCTGTCAGCAACAAATAAGATGAGGGTGACACAAACTGTTACGCCCAAAATTTAAGATCCGCACAGTAGATAGTTCTGCCGTACAGTCTTTTTCAATAATATATATTATATGTTATAGTGGGTCAATGTCAAGTAGAGAAAAAGAATGAAAACGTCAAAATTTGTCGATAGGGCTTAAGAACTAAAAAGGTGGGACGAATTTCTGGAAAATGGATGCAAATTTCTAAAGTTGAGAGTAAAATAGATCATATTATGAGCTATAGTGGTGTATAGCCGCTGTCTTGGTACAGCTAATTTTGCTGTGAAGGAGCGCCTTAATATGTCGGAATTTTCAACAACGGATCAGCAAACGCTTGACAGTAAAACAGTGCAGGCTAGCGGTGCTCCGCTGTTTGATGATAAAGGATATACGTCTTTTGCCTGGCTCCAGAACATGGATATGACACCCTATGATTACCCCTATATTAATCAGCTTCTCGTCCAAGGATATCGGAATTGGTTACAGCAGAGCAATGGTATATCCTGGATCAGTGAAGAGTATACTGCTGTCTTTAATTTTACAGGTGTTCGGGTTGCTGGTAGGGAAGAGGATGATGACGAGGATTTAGAGTTGGTCGAGCGTTGTTGCATATCTAGAGAGATGGAAGTGAGCCAGCGTAAACTTCGAGATGGGAGCCTTGCATTTGTATACATGGTTCCCATACTATGCCGCAATTACAAGAGAGAGCCTTTCGCCGCTCTTCGTTTTACACGGCCTGCTCAACATTTTGTCTCGAATCAGGACGCATTGTTAGTGGCTTCTTTGCATTTTAGATCCTGCTTTTACTCGAAGTTTGAGTATATATTTATGGAAGATATCCTAGGGATGCAGAATCGGAGTGAACGTGAAGGCAGACGCCGCTCTATTTTATTTCAGATTGTAAAACGGATGCATGACAAGATTGATGTAGAAGGCGTGCTGGATGAAGTATTTGGAAGTATCGCCTATTTGTTTCCCCATGTGGATATCACGTTGTATATGAGTCAGGATCGGCACAGTCGAAATCCTCAGGTCAAGCCTTTGTTGCTACATGAACGGGACGAGGATGTATGTGTCCGTGCATTTATGAAAGGGCAAATGGCTGTAAATGAGCCTGCCAGTCCACAAGATGAAATAACTGAAATCGGTATCCCGTTACGTGGCAAACAGGGCGTATATGGTGTTTTCCATATGATTCTTCCGGCAGGTGCGGATAGTATGGAAAAAGTGGACGTAGAGCTGATTGCGATGATGGCAGATACAGCTGGCACCGCATTTGAAAATGCGAAGCTGCTGGAGCAATCGAATGTACTTATCCATGAATTACGGCTCATTAATGAGTTGGTTCAGCGTTTGAATCAGAGCCTGAAATTAAATGAAATATTTGAGTTTGCCGTGCAGGAATTATTAAAAATGTTCATTGCCGACTTTTGTTGTATTGTGCAGCTGGATCAGGATGGAAGTTGTTTTAGGGTGATGTCAAGCAATGTGGAAAGTTTAAAGCTGGAGAGTTACCCTCGTGAAGGTGGATTTGCTGGACTGATATGCAAAACAGGAGAACCCGTGATTGTGTCTGACTATAGAAAGGATGGGAAGATATCCTCTCGGTTTATGGATACGACGGACTCTCAGTCTTTGATGGCTGTGCCTATGAAGAACAGGGGGACTCCTAGAGGGGTTATATTATTGTCGAGCAAGCTTCCACATTTTTTTTCTTACGATAATTACAAGATGCTGCAAATGCTAGCTCCTCATATCGGACTGGCCGTAACCAATGCTATGCTACATGCCGAGGTGCGGCGTCTGGCTAATATGGACATGTTAACAGGTTTATATGTACGTCATTATGTAGACCGAATTATTCAGGAACATCAGGAAAAGGATTTCTGTGGCTCTCTTATTTTGGTTGATATTGATCAATTCAAGCAGGTGAATGATACGTATGGCCATCAGACGGGTGACGAAATTCTGAAAAGCGTCAGCAATATTGTTCGCTCGGCGACCCGTGATGAGGATGTATGTGCCAGATGGGGCGGAGAGGAGCTTGCCATTTATTTGCCGCAGTTGGGGGTTCAACAGGCACTGGGATATGCAGAAAAAATACGTAGCCGTGTACAGCATGAAACTAATCCTCAGGTGACTGTTTCTTGCGGGATTGCCGAATGGAACTGGCTGGACGAGCAAATCAGCATCGAATCTTTATTTTATAGGGCTGATATGGCCTTGTATGAAGCGAAAAATGAAGGACGTAATCGTATAGTTATTGATCATGTAGGCGATATGTAGAGAATATTCCTTAGGGAATGTTCTCTTTTTGTTTTGCATAACCGATTGTAGACAGGTAATCCTAAGCATAGCTATAACCTGGATGTTCTGAAACAGAATTTTTATCATGATTTATAGTCATGTTTAGGATAGGACGGATGATGGTATGCAGTGGAGAAAGCAATGGGTAATGCGGGGCTGTATGTTTCTGATAATATGTGTGTTAAGCGGTTGTGCACTGGATCGGCAATATACTCCTGAGCAGATTTTTAGAAGAGCTGTTGCAGGAATGGCTGGCAGAGAGAGGATAACGTTTATCGGACAGACTAGAATCAGAACTGACGGCCTGCCTACGACTAAACAGTTTGAATATCGCGGGAAGCTAAAAAATCACGATGAACTGATCATGCACTGGGGATCTGCAGAGGCTTTGCGTAAGCAAGGCGACTATGTAGCACTGAAAGAAGATAAGTCCGAGCTTGGTGTTACACATGAACGGTTTCTTCGTCAAAATGGAAAATGGATTGCGCTGGCATCTGGGGATACTTCTATGGTTCAAAATGGCATGTTAAATCGCTTCAATCCGATTCAGGAGCTTGAGGAATTAAACACACTGAATAAGAGCATTCGTATGGAAAAGGGAGCTGCCCGGGGAACTTGGGTGGTGAGGATTGAACCAGAACCTGCCTCGGCAAAGCGTTGGTTGAAAGAACGTTTAATGGAAGAAATGAATACGTTAAATCCTCAAATCAGGATTTTAAAAACGCAGCAAACAGAAACGAACCAAGAGCTGCAACAAAAGCTAAGCCAAGTATGGAAGGAAAGTTGTGAGGATATGAACAACCAGCTGGAGCACTCCGATGTGCGGACTGTGTACCATTTAACTATAGATCGCCAAACGGGTTTGCCCTTAAAGCTGTCATCGGAATGCCGAATTTCCCGACAGGTTGCGAATGAAGAGCTGCACCAAGAGGCTCTGATAACCAGAGTTGCTTTTGAGGACTACAAGTAACGGAGCGGGCATGATACAATGGAATTTGAATTAACCGTTGTTCAAAAAGAGCGAAATAAAGAAGGAGAGACACTACATGAAAGATCCTAGAATACTTAAGCTGGCGGAAAATCTGGTAGGTTACTCTGTTGAAGTGCAGCCTGGAGAAAATGTATTGATCGAAATGATTGGTACAGAGCGTGACTTGCTTAACGCCATCATTCATGAAGTTGGTAAAAAGGGTGGAAATGTTTTTGTTCAGCTTACAGATCGTAAGGTGCAGAGCGCTATGCTTCGCAATGCGACAAAGGAAATGCTGGAAACTTGGGCTGAAATTGACCTCAACCGGATGAAACAAATGCACTGTTACATCGGAATTCGTGCAGGCGAAAATGTAAATGATCTGTCAGATGTACCGGAAGATAAAATGAAAATGTATAATTCAATTTATCAGCATGCGGTACATAGCGAACAACGAGTGAAACACACAAAATGGGTAGTGCTGCGTTATCCGAATGACAGCATGGCTCAATTGGCCAATATCAGCACCGAAGCATTCGAAGATTTTTATTTCGATGTATGTAACCTGGATTACGCGAAAATGGACAAGGCTCAAGATGCATTGGCAGACCTGATGAACCGGACAGACAAAGTACGGATCAGCGGTCCAGGTACTGACCTGAGCTTCTCTATCAAGCAAATCGGAGCCATTAAGTGTTCGGGTCAATGCAATATTCCGGATGGCGAAGTATATAGCGCGCCTGTACGTGATTCAGTTAACGGAACCATTAGCTATAATGCACAAACCCTATATAATGGAATTACCTTTGAGAATGTTAAATTCCGTTTTGAAAATGGTAAAATCGTGGAAGCGACAAGCAACGATACCAAGCGGTTAAATGATATTCTCGATTCCGATGAGGGAGCACGCTATATTGGCGAGTTTGCCATCGGGTTTAACCCACACATTTTACACCCAATGAAGGATATTCTGTTTGACGAGAAGATTGCAGGTAGCTTGCACTTTACACCAGGTCAAGCTTATGAAACGGCGGATAACGGTAACCGTTCTTCGATTCATTGGGATTTGGTATTGATTCAGCGTCCGGAATATGGTGGCGGTGAAATTTATTTTGATGATGTTTTAATCCGTAAGGACGGTATTTTTGTGCTGCCTGAGCTGGAGCCGTTAAATCCTGAAAACTTGAAATAACGATATCTGTTCTTGCTGAGAAAGCGATTTCAATGTATCATAATGAATGAGCATTGATATATGAAAATCCAGTAAAGCGAGGGATCTCACTATGTCCAATAATAATGCGGCGGTTGTTGAAATTGCACAGACGGCGAGCAAATTCACTTCTTCCATCGTCCTTCATTCCGAAAATAAGTATATTGATGTGAAAAGTATACTGGGCTTGTTTACGACCTTGGTCAGCAGTCACAGTTATGAGCTGCATGTTCACGGGCCTGACGCCGAGGAAGCCAAAAAAGCGATTATTGAGGTGTTCCAGAAGCACGGGCTGCACATTTCAGTAGCCACCTAACTTATTGAGGAAGCAAAAGCATCCCTACCTGTAACTGTAGGGATGCTTTTTTTGTCAGGTTCTTGTATTAGCCTGCAATTTGGTCTAATATTAAGGTTAGGACGTCTTGTGCGACATTGAGACATAGGGGGGAAGAATCCATGACTTCATCTGATTTGCAGGAACAATTGAATATCAAGGCCATTAATCTGCTTCAGGAAGATGCAGATAAAATAAAGAAGCTTATTGAAGTACAGATGGAGAATCTGGCAACCCGTTATTGCCCTCTCTATGAGGAAGTGCTGGATACTCAGATGTACGGATTTTCCAAGGAAGTGGATTTTGCGGTTCGCGCCGGACTTCTTCCGGAAATGGTAGGTAAACAGCTGGTCAGTGAGCTGGAACGCAATCTGGCTATTCTATATGAGGCCATGAATAATAAGGCTAATTAGGAAGACGGTTGAATTGATGAGAGCATGCGAAGTTTTAGAGCATGCTTTTTTTGATGCCATTTTTTAAAAAGAGGATGAGAGGTTGCTTTTTAGCGTTCACCTTTGCCCTTGAATTTTAACAGCTTACAGGATTATATCGTCTTAAAAATTCAAGGGCAATAGTGATCAGGAGATTAAATAAAACGCGAAGCAATCACTACAATTTAATCTACATTTTAAAACTTTGGAAGCTACACAAGGAAGAAGGATACACCTAACAATACATACACTACCAGCAGCATAAGTCCCTCATACCAGTTGGTTGATCCGTCCTGGGTGATGGATTTGGCGATAAATACAGCGACGGCAATGGCTACCAATTCAATGGTTGTGAAAACAATATTCATCGTGTTTCCCATAAAGTAACTGACAAAAATCAGCACAGGGGCAACGAATAGGGCAATTTGCAAACTGCTGCCAACAGCAATTTCAACAGATGCACCGATTTTGTTCTTCATAGCCAGTAAAATGGCAGCGCTGTGTTCGGCCGCATTACCAATAATAGCGACAAGAAATGCACCCACGAACAATTCGCTGAGTCCAAATTGAGTCGTAAATACTTCCAGTGTACCTACCAGCCATTCGCTGACAAAAGCGACCATAACGGTAGCGAGTACCAAATAGGCAATGGATTTATTTCTAGACCATACAGGGGCATGCTCATGCGGCAATTCTTCATCTTTTTGTTCGGTCACGTCAGCTAAATAGTCCTTATGCGTAATCATAGAAAAAATAAGCCAAGCAATATACGCGACAATAAGCGTGCCTGCAACGATAAGACTGAGTGTATCTGACTCGCTATCCGTGATCACATGCGTGTTCAGAAAGACAGCTGGAACGAACAAGGCAATAACAGCCACAATCATCAGGGAGCCACTTAATCCAGCCAGCGATATATTGAAATTTTGTACTTTATATTTCAAACCGCCAGCGAACAGACTCGCTCCGAGCACCAGCAGCAGATTGCCGATGATCGAACCGGTAAGACTGGCCTTTACCATATCGTAAAGACCTTCTTTGACGAGAAAAATGGCGATGATCAGTTCGGCTGCGTTACCAAAGGTGGCATTTAAGAATCCACCTAAACGTTGACCAGCATAATGAGCAACACTTTCAGTCGCCCTACCGAGAAAACCGGCTACGAATACAACAGAAATCGCACAAATGACAAATTGGGCTATGGCATTCCAATGTGTGTAATGAGCGACTGCACTAAGAGCAAATGTCGCTAGGAGCAAAGCGGGAGATAACCATTTTTTCAATGAAGAGCACCTCGATATCAATAGTTGTGTACAAGTTTGGTGAATACTGTCACTTGTATGGATTTTCTAAATTAATATACCCAAAATGATATAGGTTGTAAACGAACGATGTTTTTATACGTAAGGTTTGCATTTGGAGTGGCTGAGGCTTTACAATACAAATAAAGGATGGATGAAGGGGGACATAGGTCATGGCAGAGCAAATTCAACAACTGGAAGCAGGAAACATCAAGATTTCCAACGATGTCGTAGGAAAAATTGCCGGGATGGCCGCATTAGAGACACCAGGCATTGCTGCAATGTCAGGCGGCTTATCGGAAGGCTGGGCCAAAAGGCTGAGCGGTAAAAATGTACAAAAGGGCGTATCAGTGGAGGTTGGACAACTGGAAGCTGCCATTGATCTACGTATTATCGTGCTCTACGAAACACCTATTCATGAGGTGTCCCGAATTCTTCAGCAAAATGTGCGAGAAGCCGTCGAAAGTATGACGGGATTGCGGGTCGTGGAAGTGAACGTAAAAGTGGAAGGTGTCGCCTTCAAGGACGATGCAGTGTAATAGACCCATCACATGCTAAATGGACATTTTTCACCAATGGTATAGATGCCGGGAATTCCCTGCGATAATCCGAATAAGTTACACGAAAACTGGTGGTTATAAAACGCCAGTTTTCGTTTTGTGAATCTGCTGGATAACATTTTGCAGACGGACCTGTAGTTATATACATATACAAAAAAGAACTTCCAATGCCACCGTGGTTAGTGGCTATATGGAAGTTCTTTTTTTAGCGGTAACGGTTGGTTCTACGAGTTTGAAAGCGAGTAGGGACTTCATTACGGACAGTTACCCCTGTAGTGCGTTCTTGCACTGCTTGTTTGGTGTTCTCACGAGAAATACTGAGCATGATGCCCATGGAGAACATCATAACAAGCAGGGAGGAACCACCAAAGCTAATAAACGGAAGGGTTACGCCAGTGATTGGAATCGTTTGGGTTACTCCGCCGATATTAATGAAGGCCTGAATGGCGATCAAACCCATGATGCCAGTGCCCACCAACGTTCCGAACGGATCATGGCAACGCAGAGCAATGAGCATGCCTCGCCAAATGAAATACAAATATAACATTAGGAAAATGGCTGTTCCGATAAATCCAAACTCTTCACCAATGACAGAAAAGATAAAATCATTAAATGAATTGGGCAAATAATGAAGCTTGATAATGCCTTTACCAAATCCTGATCCGTTTAAGCCGCCTTCGCCAATAGCTTGCAAAGACTGCACCAGATTGTATCCCGTTCCTTGTCTATACTTCTCAGGATCAAGAAAGGCTTGAAAGCGTCCGATTTTATAATCTTGCTTGGCAGCAGTAGCTTGTCCATTTGCGCTTTCGGAATCTCCTCCAAACAATGACCCAATACCAAATACGATGGAAGCGCCTAGCACGAGCAGGATGATTGATGCGGTAATGTGTTTGACGCTGGCTCCCCCGGCATAAATAATCAGGCCACTGGTGGCTACCAAAATAAAGCAGGAGCCTAAATCCGGTTGAAGCATGATGAGTCCTGCGACAGAGCCTACAATGACAGTTACAGGTATGTAGCCAGTCCGCAAATCTCTAAATCGATCTCCTTTTTTCACAATCAGTGCGGATAAGTAAAGAATGATGGAGATTTTTGCAAGTTCCGTTGGCTGGAAGCCAATACTACCAAATCTGAGCCAGCTTTTTGCACCATTCAGAGAGCCTGTAAAAAGAACGATGATTAGCAGTAATATGGTTATGAAAAATAAAGGCACAAAAAGCTTTTTATATTTTTCCATCTTAATATTCATAGCTACCAACATAATGAAGAGTCCAAGTACAGCAAATGCGGACTGACGCTTCACAAAATATAAAGAGTCAAAATTGTATTCTTTATTCAGCAGAGCTACGCTGGAGCTGGAGCTAAATACCATGATTACACCGAATCCAACCAGCAACAAAGTGAGGATCAGCAATTGGAAATCCGGTGTCCCTCTTCTTCGAGTCTCCGGCTTCGTATTTCTCATATCAGCTTCCCCCGGTATTCGCCGCAAGGTACATTCCTCGCAGACGTTTATCATTTTATCGTTTATCCATTTTATCATAGTATGTTTGATAGGCTTCTGCAACCATCTGGAGCAACAGATATCACAACAATTCCATATCTGCTACAATAGGATAAAAATAAAGACTTGAGAGAAACGGCGCATACGTGGAAAAGCTGCATGATTTATCGGAAATTTGCCCGATGTTTTAAAAGGAGAGGTGGAACATAATGACACAACAGGCGATGGACCAAACCTGGTTCGATCAATTACAGGAAAACATGGTAGAGTGGCGTAGACATTTACATAAGAATCCCGAAATTTCTTTTCAGGAAAGTAAAACTGCCGCTTTTGTAGCGGATAAGCTAGAAAGCTGGGGATTAGATGTTCGTCGACAGGTAGGGGGACACGGTGTTGTAGGTACCATTCGTGGTGCCAAACCTGGACCTGTTGTTATGTTGCGCGCCGATATGGACGCTCTTCCTATTCAGGATGAAAAGGAGTGTGAATATCGCTCCACCGTGGATGGGACCATGCATGCTTGCGGACATGACGGACATACGTCCGTATTGCTTGGGACAGCTTACTATTACAGTCTGAACCGCGATGAGCTGGAAGGAGAAATCCGATTTTTGTTCCAACCTGCGGAAGAATTGTTGCCTGGAGGTGCGGTCAATGTAATCAAAGATGGTGTACTGGAAGGTGTGGATGTTATTTATGGCATCCATTTATGGACACCATTCTCGGTCGGGACCGCTGCGAGTTGTGCAGGGCCGTTGATGGCGGCGGCCGACGATTTTTATATTGAAATTGCAGGTAAGGGTGGGCATGGCGGTATGCCCCAATCTACAAATGATAGTGTGGTGGCAGGCTCAGCTCTTGTTATGCAACTGCAGAGTATCGTAAGCCGTTCAGTCGACCCGTTAAGGCCTGCTGTGTTGACGGTGGGAACCATCGAAGGGGGCTCTGCGCAAAATATAATTGCGGAAACCTGTCGCTTGAGTGGAACCATTCGCACGTTTGATGAGCAGACCCGGACGGTCATGAAGGAGCGACTGCATGAGGTAACTGAGCTTACAGCAGCAACATATGGGACATCAGCAAAGATTCGTTACATTATGGGATACCCGCCAGTTGTTAATGATGCCCGAGAAGCAGCTCGCTTTTTTAAGGAAGCCAAGCCTGTGTTCGGCGAGGGGAATGTACAGGAAGCGCCGAAGTTGATGCCAGCAGAAGATTTTGCGTATTATTTGGAACGTGTACCAGGTTGTTTTATGTTCGTAGGGGCGGGTAATCCGGCCAAAGGAGCAATTTATCCGCACCACCATCCAAAATTTGATTTTGATGAGGATGCCATGATCAACGCAGTTCGTCTGTTTATTGCCATGTCTACCGGATATGCTGCTGAATGCAAAGAAGGGGCAATTAACGGCTAATACGAGCTAAATTGGGAACGGTCCAATCTGGAGTATGAGCTGAATGAAATGGGGTACCCTACTCTTGAAAAGGAGGGAGTACCCATGAAAAAGGTTCAGGAAGTTATGACTAAAAAATGTGTAACGGTTACCCCGCAAGACAATATTTACGAAATAGCGGTCAAAATGAAAGACAATGATACTGGATTTATCCCAGTTGTGGAAAGCGAAGGCAGTGATAAGTTGATCGGTGTAGTAACAGACCGTGACCTTGTAATTCGCGGCTACGCAGCTAAAAATTCTGGTTCTGGTTCGGTGGATACGGTAATGACAACAGGTATTCGTACAGCCAGTGCTGACATGTCAGTGGACCAAGCAGCTGAACTGATGGCAGAGCAGCAAATCCGTCGTTTGCCCGTGACGGAAGGAGATCGTCTGATCGGGATTGTTTCGATCGGGGATTTGGCTGTTCGAAATATTTTTGCAGACAATGCTGGAGAGGCGCTTAGCCAAATTTCCGAGCAGGTTCACTAGAAGGATAATAAAGTAGGCACCAGTTTGGGACGGTTTTTATCCCGAGCTTCTGATCAGGAGTTCAACCCGAGTGTGGGTTGGACTCCTTGCTATTCCGGTTGATCTGCGAATAAACGGATAAGCTATTATTATAGAACTTTTGAGTGTCAGGAGGTAGTCATGAATCCAGATCATCCTTGTATTGTACAACGTGATTTTACCGTTTTGCTGGAAATGGGTTTGCCTGATTCGGAATGGGCTCGTTCACAGTTGCAGATTTATGCGGAGCTGGTAAAAAGTCCGTCCGCTTTTCATACATATCACATCACTCCATTGTCGCTCTGGAACGCAGCCGCTCTCGGGTGGAGTGCTGAGGACATTCAAAATAGTTTGCACTCTATGTCCCGTTGGGATATTCCGCGTGATTTGTTGAAGGATATTGAACAGCTTGTTTCTCGTTATGGGACGTTGACGCTGTCACGGGCGAGTGCAAAAGAAGAACAAACTTACGGCACAGATACGATTGACGCGCATCGTGATGAGCAAGAGTCAGACAGAGATACAAAGGCGAGGAAAGCCAACACATACACAATAGGTGATCACTTGATCTTGGCAGTAGAGACTCCAACTTTACTGGATGAGCTATTGAACAAGAAAGAGCTAAAACAGCTTGGTTTGCTTCGCACCAATGAGACAAGCGCATCCGTACCGCCCGAAAATCGTGGCTTGCTCAAGCAGGAATTAACTCGCTTGGGATATCCCGTTGTGGATACGGCAGGTTATCTTGAGGGGAATCTGCTTCGTTTTACCTTGGGGAAGGGACAAACGGAGTTGCAGCTTCGTGATTACCAGATGAAAGCTGCTGATGCATTTGAAGGCACAGACGGCTTAGGGGGGAGTGGTGTACTAGTGCTCCCATGCGGAGCCGGAAAAACAGTGATCGGTATGGCAGTGATGAATCGACTTCAGTGCGAGGTGCTTATTTTAACTTCTAATACTATTTCTGTGCGGCAATGGATCGAGGAACTGAAGCAAAAGACAAATATTCCTGTCGATTCTATTGGGGAATACAGTGGTCAGAAAAAGGAGGTGCGACCGATAACGGTGGCAACCTACCAGATTTTGACGCATCGGCGCAACAAAGACGGAGAGTTTGAACATATGAAACTGCTGAGTGAGCGGAAGTGGGGACTCATTATATATGATGAGGTACATTTGCTGCCTGCGCCAGTATTTCGAGCCACGGCCGATATTCAGGCTACCCGTCGTTTGGGATTAACAGCTACGTTAGTTCGAGAGGACGGGTGTGAGCGGGATGTGTTCTCTTTAATTGGACCCAAACGGTATGATATGCCGTGGAAGGAACTGGAGCGACAGGGCTGGATTGCTCAGGTCGATTGTGTAGAACTGCGTTTGCCCATGACCGCTGACCTTTTGGAGCAAAGTATGCGTGCTGAAGGCAGACAGCAATACCGAATTGCAGCCGAAAATCCAGCTAAGATGGAGGCAGTACGTAGTTTGGTGGAGAAACACAAGGGGATACCAACACTTATTATTGGTCAATATTTAGACCAGTTACGTAAATTGGCTCAGGAGTTGGACGTCCCACTGATTACGGGTTCCATGACTCAGAGCGAGCGGGTGCGTTGGTTCGATGCGTTTCGCAAGGGTAATATTCAAACCTTATTAGTATCCAAGGTAGCAAACTTTGCAGTCGATTTGCCGGATGCAGCAGTAGCGATAGAGGTATCGGGCAGCTTTGGCTCCCGTCAGGAAGAGGCGCAGCGACTTGGCCGCATTTTACGACCAAAGCCAGGCGACAATAAAGCTTATTTTTATGCATTAGTGACGGAGAACAGTAAAGAGATGGATTTTGCAGCACGTCGTCAGCTGTTTCTGATTGAACAGGGCTATGAATATGCGATTCGCAGGTTTGATGGGACGATGGCTGGCAGAAGCCAGGAGGATGAGATTGAAGATGGCGGAAAGAAAAAGGAGGCCTAACCAAGGATGGACGTAACGAGTACGCAAGGCAACTGGAATGAGCTTTCAGCGGATGAGCTGCTGGTGCTTAGACGATGCTTTGTCCGGTATGCGGCACAGCCTATGAAGGAAGAGGAGCCTATGCAGCTTACCCAAGGTGCCTTAAGCGGAGTCGAAACAAAACTGGCACTGCATGGGCTTCGCTCTCGGGGGTGGCTGGAGGCAGTCACCAAATCGTGGGGCGAACGGATTTTATATATTCCGGTTGATCGGCTACCCGCTCTGCACGATATGTTGTTAGAGCAAACTCCAATAAACAGGATACATACGGATCATCCAATAACGGTACATGAAGCAATGACAGGACTGGAGTCAGAGTTACTGCATGTGTTGTCACGTATTGCGATACAGGGAGTTCCTTTGACGGCCAAAGGAACCATACATAAACGGTCATTGCAAAAATTGAATGAACTGACCCCCTTTCGTCCGGAGGACCTGGAGGGACTTGGGTTGCATTATGCGCATGCCGAGCTATATCCAGTACAAACGGTGGTAATGGTCGATTTACTACTCAGTTTGGGGCTGTTAGTGAAAGAAACAGTGTCTTTTCGCATTCAGGAGGCGGAACTGGCGACATGGATTCGTTTGTCTGCTGGGCAAATGCGCAAGCATATTTTTGACACCCTCATGGAGAGGTACGGCAAGGCTGAAGCGCCTATGCAGCATTTTCGCTATATGCTGTGTGCCGCCTCGCAGTATGGAGGAACAGATGGATGGATATCTATTCAGTATCTGCTGCAATGGATGCTTCAGGTAGGATTAATACCGCAGAATAGTTTAAGTAGAGATGATTCTACGAACAGTGCCTTTATAGATATTGTTCCTACAATCGCAAATCTCAAAGGGCTTGCGGACGAGACGGTATCTTATTTTAATTTCAATGGATCTTTTATGGAAGATATAATGGGTTGGTTGAAGGCCCTGACGGCTTTTGGAATGGGGGATTGGGGTCAGACTACATCAGGCGAAATCTGTTTTCGCTGGAATGTCTCTGTGACAGATCTGCTTCGTCCCTATAATGACGAGGATACACATCAAGAACAAGGTGCCTTTTATGTGCAGCCTGATTTTGAAATACTGGTGCCGCCAGATGTCGCATATGATGTGCGCTGGCGATTGGAATGCTGCTGTGAACGTGTGACAGGAGACCGGATGGTAGTGTATCGGATTACCAGAGAGAGTATTACAGAGGCAATCGAGCTGGGCATGGAGGCCAAGGAGATTCCTGCTCTTTTGGACAAGTACAGTCGGACAGGGGTGCCAGAACATGTACGGCTGGCAGTAGAGCAGTGGGCAGGCAATGTCGGACGAACGGCTTTTGCGACGGTAACACTTTTGCGATGCGGTACTCAGGAGGATGCGGACATGGTTGCGCGTCATCCTGCACTTGAAGGACTACTGGAGCGACTTGGCGACAAAGATTTTATGATCCCGGTACACTCTGCTGACAAAATACGAAAAGCACTCGCTGCAATTGGATTAAGTCCGCGTCTTGAACCGAAAAGTGCGGATGAGCCAGCTCACCATTATCCACTTTTGACGGAGACAGAGAACCTAGATGCAGGCCGTTCCCTATTTTCACAAGAGGGAAGAGCTGGTCTGGTTTACACAGGGCGCACGTTGCATTTTTATGAACAAGAGCACACCCTGCCTGACCCGTCTGGCTATTTTCCAGAAAGGTCTACAGTACCCTCTTCATGGACAAAAGAATGGAGGAGTTACCATACGTCCACTTCCAGGCAGTTGATGGAGCAAGCGATCCGTTGGCAGGCGGCGGTGGGATTGCGAATCAGTGGGAAAGAGGTTAAATGGATACCGGAATCGGTGGTTTCCGGCGATCCCTGGAGTGTCACAGGCTGGTACGCCTCAGGAATGGATGAGGAAACACCTTCTCGTGCGACCTTGCAGCCAAGTGATTGGTCCGATATGAGGCTGTTGGTTCCTTTTACATAGTCGTGTCAGGAAGTGTATGAAATTCCTTCTTCTCAAAAGAAGGATGTGGTATGATAAATGAGTCTACTTTTATTGGGTAGAACTTTATATAAAGTGAGATGACATTCATGAGCGTAGCCGAGTTAAACACGGTCAATATGGCAGAAGTGCTTATTAACGCCTATGAATTGGGCGATATGGTCAACCGGTCCTTCGAGGTATCGGATTATTTATATTGGAAGCAGCGTGTGGAAGCGGACCCGTCTATTCAGGCGTGTGTACGCAAGCTGGAGGCCAAAAAGGAGCTTTTCGCTGAAACGGAGCGTTTCGGACATTTTCATCCAAACTACCATGAAGCGAAGGACGCAGTGCAGGCGGTTGAACTGGAACTGGAACAATTTGAGGCGGTTAGGGAGTTCAAGCGGGCTGAAAAAGCGCTGGATGATATGCTTCATGCCATGTCTGAAACGATTGCATATTCCGTGTCCGAGACCATTAAGGTGCCGAGCAACGATCCGAATGTGAAAAAGGGCGGATGCGGCAGCGGAGGGAAATGCTCCTGCGGATAGGCCATAGGAATGATACGGAGGGGAGATGAAGCGAATGTTTGCCGAGCGGACAGGGTACATCATTTGGGTAAGCGATATCAAGGCTGCCCGCAATCTGGAGAAATACGGAAATGTCCACTATATTTCAAAGCGTATGCAATATGTAGTTATATATATGAATGCGGATCGGGCAGAGGACACCGTTAAAAATATTCGCAGACTTTCCTATGTACGTAAGGTTGAGCGCTCTTTCCGAAATGAGATTAGGACGGAGTACAACGACGATAAGGAAAAGATGAAAGAATATGAAATATAAGCTTTGATTGTCTATACATTCAAATTTCTTGAAAAAGGTCAGCCTACGGGCTGGCTTTTTTTTGTGAAGCCAGGACTTTTGCATACTAATCTTAATGCTGTTAGACCTAAAAATTCTTTAAAAAACACCCATAAACTTCAATTTTGTAACTTGTAGTCCCGGGTCTGTTGAGGTAACATATGAATATATTGGTAGATATAAAGACCTATCTGGTGGGGAGAGTGATCCCGTGCGTGACAAGGCAATGCAGCGATGGAGTACATACGAACCGTTCTACGTGGAGATGGGCGATAAGAAAGTCGCCGATATCGTGATTACAAATCATGCGAAAACACGTTATTTAGATCGGGTAGAGCAGAAACAGTCCGAGACGAATCATATCGCCGCCTGGCTTTGGGAGTGCCTGAAGCAAAACAGGATGGAGTCCTACTATCATAATGAAGAGGATGTATATTTAATTGATGGTGATCTGGTCGTTGTCGCCGAATTTGGTGAGTTGCCAGGTGAGATGGACATTGCGGGGAATCCGCTTCATAAGATGATTATTATTACCTTTTTGGGTCGGATGTCAGAGACTATCGAATTAAGGGACTTGAAGTCCTACTATTCATGGCTACGCCATTCACGGCGCATGACACTGATGAAAAGCACTCGTAAGCAAAAATAGACGGTGATTTGACGGACGGTTCCATTAGAAAGCGGGCACATTGACAACGTCGAGTTTGAGTAGAAGTATGCAGTTATCAGCTGCATGCTTTTTTATTTTGCAAGCATATAACTTCCCATTTCGGTAAGCTTACTCGGAAATTGTTCGCCAGATGTTTTTCTTATGTTAAAATAAGGAGATCAGAGGGGAGAGGGCTGGTCAGTATGAACTTTCATCAGCTGCACATTTTTTATACCGTAGCGGAGCGCGGAAGCTTCTCGGCGGCGGCGCAAGCGCTGCATATGACGCAACCTGCGGTGACGATGCAAATTCAGTCTTTGGAAGATTATTTTGGCACGAAGCTGCTGCACCGATCGACTAAAAAAATTGAGCTTTCGGAGGCAGGAGCGACATTACTGCCTTTTGCAAAAAGAAGTATGCAACTGATCAGGGAAGCTGACGAAGCGATGTCTGCTTTTACTCACATGCTGGAGGGAAGATTGCATATTGGTGCCAGCCTAACGATTGGTGAATACATTGTGCCAAGAATGTTGGGACCGTTTGGTCAGGAGTACCCTCACATACGCATGGCAATGAATGTAATGAATACGACTCAAATTATGGATGATATACTAAAGCACCAGTTGAATTTAGGGCTGATTGAGGCCCCGGTTCAACACCCGGATATTGTGGTAGAATCTGTGATGCAGGACGAACTGAAGCTGATTGTTCCTTCGGGGCATGTGCTGGCCAAGGCCAAAAAAGTAGTTTTAGAAGATGTATTCAAGCATCCCTTTGTAGCCAGAGAAAAAGGTTCTGGTACACGCCAAGTCATAGAAGACGGGCTGAAAAATCGTGGTGCGGATGCCTCTCGACTTGATATTGTAATGGAGATGGGCAGCACTGGAGCGGTCAAATCAGCGGTAGAGGCAGGACTGGGGATTACTATGCTGTCACCTTCTTCAGTCAAACATGAGGTTGCGCTCGGGTTATTGAAAATTGTAAATATTTCAGATATTACCTTCAAACGAGAATTTTATGCAATTCATTTGAAATCAGCGTTGTTGCCGATCCCGGTAGTAACTTTTCTGTCTTACTTGCGTCGTCATGATCAGGGAATGGACGTATTCGAGGACTCGTAGGACAAGCTTTAGAGATGAAGAGGAGGAGAATCTACATGAAGGAACAGAATAATTTGCAACGATATGATCTACATACACACACCCAAGCATCTGACGGTATGCGATCACCTGCTGATAATGTGCGCTGGGCGAAGGAAAAAGGGCTGGCCGGTGTGGCTATTACAGATCATGATACGGTGGCCGGTTTGGAGGAAGCCTTGGAGGAGGGAAGACGCATTGGGATGACCGTGGTGCCGGGTGTGGAAATCAGTACACGTGCTGGTGGCAAAGATATTCATATATTAGGTTATTTTATGGATTACCGTAATAAAATGTTTTTGGAACGGTTGGAAAAGCTGAGACAGGCGCGGGATACCCGTAATGATTTGATTTTGAGTCAATTGCGTAGCTTGGGCGTGGAAATCACGCTAGATGAGGTGGTGGCTACAATGGGCAGACCACTAACGCCGGATGAAAGTATTGGACGTCCGCATATGGCAGATACCCTGGTTCAAAAAGGTTACGCGAAGGACATGCGGGATGCGTTTGATCGTTACTTGGCAGAAGGTGCGCCCGGATACGTTTCTGTACCCCGTATAGAGCCTGCGGAGGCTATAAGCTGGATTCGTGAAGCAGGAGGAGTGCCTGTAGTGGCCCACCCTGGCTTGTATGGAAATGACGAACTGGTGTGCTCCATTATAGAGGCAGCGAAGCCTGTAGGGTTGGAGGTGCGCCATTCGGATCATGATGCTGAGGCCGAGAGACGATATACTGCAATGGCGCTGCATTATGGGCTTATCGCAACGGGCGGCTCGGATTTTCACGGTGCACGCCAAGGTGTGATTTTCCACGGCGATCTGGGTAGCCGTAGTGTGGACGGTCAGGTCGTCGAGGAGTTGAGAAAGGCTGTTGTTGGACAAAAGTAACGAAAAAGCCCCTTGCCTACCGCATGAAACACAGAAGTGTACCGTGCAAAGGACAAAGGGCTTTTTATGTGGATTCCATATGCTAGTGGAACCTAGCCGTTTTTGATGCGATTCGGCAACTTTTTGACCAGTTCCTCATCAGGTGTGATAAAGAGCGTACGCTGATGATCGTAGATGACAAAGCCGGGCTTCGCTCCGCTGGGCTTGCGTACATGTCGAATCAAGGTGGCGTCTACAGGTACGCTGCTGGACTGCTTGGCTTGGCTGAAATAGGCAGCCAGCTGAGCTGCTTCCTCCAACGTCGCGTCTCCGAATTTCTCGGCACGAATAACGACGTGTGACCCTGGGATATCCTTTGTATGCAACCACGTGTCATTGGGTCCGGCCAGTCGGTTGGTCACATATTCATTCTGCAAGTTATTTTTGCCAACCAGTAGCTCGATGCCTTCGGATGATGTATATACATGCAAGGTCGGACGGTCATTTTTCTTCTTTTTCTTTCCTTTTTTAACCCGATCTCTAAGATAGCCCTGCTGAACCAGTTCTTCACGTATTTCCTCAATGTCGTTGATAGAGGCATGGGCTAGCTGCTGAAGAAGATTGTCCATATAACGAATTTCATCGTGAGTCTTCTCTAGTTGCTCGTCAATAACAGCCAGGCTGTTTTTATATTTGTTGTACTTTTTAAAATAACGCTGTGCATTATCTGAAGGGTTGAGCAGCGGGTCCAATGGAATGGTGATCGCACTCTGTTCCTCGTCATAAAAGTTAGTGAGTGTTACTTCCTTGTCACCCTTTTTTACCTCATGCAGTGAAGCGAACAGCAGCTCTCCGTAAATCCGAAATTGATCGGCATCTTCTGCTTCGGCCAAATCTTGATGGAGATGATCGAGTTTTTTTACGTTTTTGCTCCGCTCGTTTTGCAGAAACCGCAGTAGGTCGCTAACCTTTTGCTTAACCGTGTCCCTTTCTGCCTTTTCGCCGAAAAAGTCCTCCATACACTCACTGATGGTAGCGTATTCCTTACGTTCTCCTTGGATCAACGTCAGTGGGATGGCTGAAAATATTACTTTATCTTGTGCGTTCAGTCCAGATACCGGCTGAAAATGATGATTCCGCACGTCATCCATGATGTCACTGAATGCCCTCCACAGTCGACGATCCTTGTCACCAGAAGCTTCTTCATTAGATGCTCGGATTAGTATCTCTTCAGCAATGAGGGGACTAAGTCCGGTAAAAGTGTTCACGATCCAGCGTTTGGGAGCTTCTTCCGCCTCAATGGCTGCTTGATACGAGGAAAAGAAGGCTGCTTCTTCGACTTCTAGTGGATCTAGCTTGTTTTGTTCAGGAGGTTCTGTGTATTGAAAGCCTGGCATAACGACCCGATAGCTGCTGATAGAGGGTGTGACATGATGAATGCCATCCAGCATCACACCTGTTTCCGGGTCAAGTAAAATAATGTTGCTATGTCTACCCATTACTTCAATAATAATGCGCTTAAATGAAATATCCCCCAGCTCATCACGCTGACGTATATCCATATGAATTATGCGCTCCATGCCCACCTGCGTAATGTTTTCAATAATGCCTCCTTCGCAATGTTTGCGAAGAAGCATACAAAACATGGGAGCTTCTGTCGGATTGAGAAAGCTTTGCTCTGTAAAATGTACGCGCGGAAATGTCGGATTAGCCGACAGCAACAGTTTTACACTCCCACCTTGTACCCGCAGGTTCAGCACGATATCGCGTTCGTTTGGCTGATGTATTTTATTAATGCGCCCGCCCCGGATGGCTTGCAGTTCGTGTACGATAGCGCGGGTTACGATTCCGTCCAATGCCATAATGTATGTTCTCCTTTGAAGCAAATGTATTTTCGCCTTCCTTCTATGATACATAACTTTGGGACAAAACTTAAGCGGCTTTGTGATATTTCGAGTCCTGTCCGAATAGATTGAATCAAGAAAGTCTGTCCAGCATATCAGCAATCGTGGCACAAAAATATAATAACGGGCAGCCATCCTACGCACAACCGACGGAAACGGACTATCTGACCGGGAGGGAATTGGGGAGAATGGAACAAGCACACTGGCACCAATTAAGCAATGAACAGCTTTCAACAAGTCTGGAAGTCGACCCGAAGCAGGGTCTTTCGGAGGAGCAGATTGCGGAACGAAGAGAAAGGACGGGATGGAATGAGCTGAGCGAGGGCAAGCGTGTTTCGGCAATTTTGCTGCTGCTCAACCAGTTCAAGGATTTTATGATGCTTGTATTGATGGGAGCGACCCTGATATCTGGCCTACTCGGTGAGTATTTGGACGCGATTACCATTATTGCCATCGTTGTGCTAAATGGAATTCTCGGCTTTGTGCAGGAATTCAGAGCTGAACGTTCATTGCGAGCTTTAAGACAGCTTTCTGCTCCAACCGCCAAAGTGCTGCGAGGAGGTAAACGAGTACATGTTCAGGCCAGAGAGCTGGTTGTGGGCGATATCGTGCTGCTGGAAAGTGGTGATCGTATCCCTGCAGATGTAAGGTGGTTGAGTACAAATGGCTGTGATGTCGAGGAGTCTGCCCTGACAGGTGAATCGGTTCCGGTGAGTAAGCATTGCCGCCCTATTCATGCGGCTGAAGTACCTCTTGGGGACCAAAAGAACATCGGTTTTATGGGCACTATGATGACCAGAGGCACTGCACAAGGCGTGGTCATTCGCACAGGCATGACTACCGAAATGGGGAAGATCGCAGACTTGATCGAAAATACGGAGTCGCAAGAGACACCGTTGCAGCACAGACTGGAACAACTGGGCAAAATCTTGATTATCGTAGCGTTGGCGCTAACCGTGCTCGTGGTCGTAGCGGGCATTTTGCATGGTCAGCCAGCTATGAACATGTTTTTGGCCGGCGTGAGCTTGGCTGTGGCAGCTATACCGGAAGGATTGCCCGCGATTGTAACTATTGCCCTCGCTTTGGGTGTACAGCGTATGATCAAACGCAAGGCCATTGTGCGCAAGCTACCTTCCGTTGAAACGCTCGGCTGTGCGTCTGTCATTTGCTCTGACAAAACGGGCACACTGACCCAAAATAAAATGACAGTCACCAAGCTTTGGCTGGATGGTCGTTTCTGGGGAGTTACCGGGGAAGGTTATGATCCACACGGTCATATTATGGACAGGGATCTTCCGGCCGACCTAAAGAACGGACAATCCTTGCGTAGATTGCTGCAAGCCAGTGTACTTTGTAACAATGCGGAAATTGTTCAAGCTGACATAGATGAGCTGCGTTCGAAAAAGAAAACCAAAGAGCCAACGCTTTCCGCTGTGTGGGAGCTGAAAGGTGATCCGACAGAAGGAGCGCTGGTCACGTTAGCTGCCAAGGGCGGAGTCACGCGACAAGGCCTATATGAACTGTATACACGGGAGCGAGAATTCCCTTTTGACTCGGATCGGAAGCGGATGTCGGTACTCGTACGCCACCAGGGAGGACATATTGTATTTGCCAAAGGAGCGCCGGACGTGCTACTGGGTCAGTGTTCTTACATTTTATGGGAAGAGAATGTCGTTCCGCTAACGGGTACGCTGCGCCAAAAGGTATTGGCAGCCAACGAAGGTATGGCATCAGAGGCGCTGCGTGTACTTGGTGTCGCTTACCGTGACATCCGCTCGCATGAACGTGTCTCTACGGCTGAGGAGGCTGAAGAACAGCTGGTTTTTATCGGCCTGACCGGCATGATTGATCCGCCACGCCGCGAGGTTCGCGAGGCCATCGGCAAGTGCCGTCGTGCTGGCATTCGCACCGTGATGATTACGGGTGATCATGGCACAACTGCGGAGGCCATTGCACAGCAGCTGGGTATTCTCCAACGCGGCTCACATGTGTTGACGGGACAGCAACTGTCTCTCATGGATGATGCGGCGTTGGATAACGTTGTGGATACCGTCTCCGTGTATGCGCGGGTGTCGCCGGAACACAAGCTGAGAATCGTCAAGTCGCTGCAAAGACGCGGACATGTCGTAGCTATGACCGGAGATGGCGTCAATGACGCACCAGCGATCAAGGCCTCGGATATCGGTATTGCCATGGGCATTACAGGAACAGACGTGACTAAAGAAGCGGCTGCACTTGTACTGAGTGATGATAATTTCTCAACGATTGTAGCGGCAATTGAGGAAGGTCGAAATATTTACGAGAATATCCGTAAATTCATCCGTTATTTACTCGCCTCCAATGTTGGTGAAATTTTGACGATGTTCTTTGCCATGATGGCTGGGCTACCGCTGCCTTTGCTGCCCATTCAGATTTTGTGGGTAAATCTGGTGACTGACGGTTTGCCGGCGATGGCTCTGGGTGTGGATCAGCCGGAAAAGGATCTTATGGAGCATAAGCCTCGTGGCGCAAAGGAAAATATTTTTGCTCGTCGACTGGGCTGGAAAATCATTAGTCGCGGTCTGTTGATCGGCTTATGTACACTTGCGGCCTTTTGGCTGACATTACGGATTGCTCCGAATGATGCAGGGCAATTGATCAAAGCACAGTCGGTTGCATTTGCTACGTTAGTGCTGGCGCAGTTAATTCATGTATTTGATTGCCGCAGCTCCCGTTCCGTTTTCCACCGTAATCCGTTTCAAAATAGTTATCTCGTGCTTGCCGTACTGTCCTCCGTCGTACTGATGCTGGTTGTAATGTATGTGCCTGTGCTGCAGCCTATTTTCAAAACGGTACCCCTTGGTTTACGTGAATGGGCACTATCTATTGTCGCAGCTGGAATTCCAACGTTCCTGATGGGAGCGGGAAGTGTATGGGGCGGTCGACGTAACCGTCGGCACGGCGGAAATACACACTTTTCAGCGGGACGTACAAAGTTTTCAGCCTAGAATTTGAGTCATGTATATCACATCGCTTTCCCGCTTTTGCCCTGTATGATATTATGGGATCAAAGCTTCAAGAGGAGCATGAGATCAGCAGCAACGGCGGGGGGAAGCTATGGAATTCACTAAAATGAATGGTCTGGGTAATGATTTTATCGTTTGGTACGGGCATCAGGAATTGCCGTCTGACGCCTCGGAATTAGCTGTTCGGCTATGTGATCGACATTTTGGTATTGGCGCCGATGGATTGGTATATATATTGCCGTCTGACAAGGCAGATTTTCGCATGCGTATCATTAACTCGGACGGCTCGGAGGCCGAGCAATGCGGTAACGCTATTCGTTGTGCTGCCAAATATGTGTATGACCGTAAGCATATCAACCGTGAACAGATTACGATCGAGACGCTGGGTGCAGGTGTGCAGCAGGTTGAACTGACTGTTGAAAACGGAGCTGTACGAATGGTGAAGGTAGATATGGGGGAGCCAATTCTGGAAGGGTTGAAAATTCCAACTACACTCGATCTGACTAACGTAATTGATGAGCCCATTGAAGCTGGAGGAAGTGGTTTTCGCTTTACGGCTGTATCTATGGGAAATCCGCACTGTGTCATTTATGTTGAGGATGCGCCTAGCTTTGATTTGGAGGCCTGGGGACCGAAGCTGGAGTGTCATCCATTGTTCCCTAAAAAAACAAATGTTGAGTTCGCCACGGTACGAAGTCGGAAGCATATAGATATGAGGGTATGGGAGAGGGGAGCTGGACCTACGCTAGCCTGCGGAACCGGAGCCTGTGCTACGCTTGTTGCTTCTGTACTAAATGGATACAGCGACCGCCGCGCCATGGTAAGCCTAAAAGGCGGCGATCTGGATATCGAATGGAGCGAGGATGATAATCACATTTATATGACAGGGCCGGCTGAGATTGTGTTCGAAGGTCGTATATAGAAGTGAGGGTGAAGAAGACCTTAGCAGGTCTTCTTTTTTTGCCCTTTTATGCCGCTGTTTACTGGGAAAATGGTGAACAGAGCGATATTCTGTCTTTTTTTGACGCCTGAACGATGTATAATATAGAAAATGAGAAAACGATAAGGAGGCCGTTCATAGTGCGGAAATTTCGTTGGGTATCAGCAATTGCAATCCTCATTCTTATAGCCACCGCGCTTCCGGTTCAAGCGGCGGCTATTCCTGCTGCCACAGAAACGACGGACAAGCAGGTTGGTTCGCTAACTCCGACAGTCGTAAGCCGTTTAGAAAAAGCAGTGCAAGAACTTATCGGTTCAAAAACTTCATTTCAATTTGACGATGTAACGGATATGGGGAAAACCTGGATTGTCGAGGGTGAATTGGAAGATGGAACAGCTACGTTACAGACAGAATATAATAAAGAGAAAAACAGAGTAGATTCTACAACCATACGATATAAAATAAGTAGTTTGGGAAAGGCGATGAACGCGCCACTCAAGGCAAAAGTATTAAACAGTGCCAAAGCGTTTGACAGCAAGCGTCCCTTGCAATTTGAAGCATTCTGGCGGGTCAAATCCCCTTATCAGACCAACAAGCCTTCAAATTACTGGGTATTCTGGGGTGCAGGAGAAAAAGCCTCCTCATTGTATGTAGATGTGGATCAAGGTAATGCTATTACTGTCAATGCGGACTATGCACTGAAGCAGGTGGATCCTGTGTTACTGAACCGTGCAATGAACACATTTAAGCGAGTGAGTGGACAGCGAATCACAGTGCAGCATGTCTCACGGTACAAGGATGAGAAAAAGGGGCTTTCTTATTGGTCGTTCGAGGATGCAAGCGAGGCGAATGAGGTCAAAATTGGTGCGGTAACCGGCAAAGTACTGACTGTGTCCACCCCTGGGATGGACTGGGATGATGACGCAGATTTCAAAAAATCTTTTGCAAGTCCAAAATATACTGCCGCTGAAGCATTGAAGTTGGTCAAGCCTAAGGTTCAGTTGTTGTTTAATATCAATGTGTCCGGCTATAAAGTGAAAGTTCAAGGAAATCAATATACGTTCTCCAAGCAGCAAAAGGGGACGGATTCTATTGTGGCTAAAGTAAATAAAAAAGGGACTTTTTACGAGTTTTCTCTCCATTCTTCTGATGGGAAAATGCAATGAAAATGTAGTGGGAAATAGAAAATGATCAATCAAGTTGCTTCACTCCTGATATCATATTGTCGGGACGTGAGGCGGCTTTTTTTGTTTTTGGCTTATGTTTGTAGTCTCTTTATGTTACATTAGTATGAAAATAAAGAGCGGGGTGGAGCAGAGGACATGAAACCGGATTTGCGTACTGTGCTGAATCGTGAAATTATTGTCGGAGACGGCGCTATGGGGACTTTTTTGTCCCAGCTAGGATTTCCAGTAAATACGTCTTACGAAGAACTGAACATTACTTCGCCTGGCGTCATATCAGACGTGCATGGTCAGTATTTAAATGCAGGAGCACGATTGCTGGAGACGAATACATTCTCTGCAAATGATTATAAATTAGCCCGCTTTGGATTGGAATCTAAGGTAGAAGAAATCAATCGTGCTGGTGTGAGGATTGCCAGGGCTGCGGCTGGACCCGAACATTATGTAGTAGGTGCGGTCGGTTCCATATGCGGAGGCAAACGCCTCAGCATATCCAAGCTAGAGCTGTCAAGAAACTACGAACAGCAGATTGATGCTCTTCTGTCCGAAGGGGTTGACGGCATTTTATGCGAAACGTTTTATTCACTAGACGAAATGCGCATTGCGCTTCACAGTGTACGTAAATACAGTGACATTCCGGTAATTTGTCAATTTGCGGTTGACCAAGTTGGTCGTACCCAAGATGGGTTTTTAGTGGCACAAGCCTTTTCAACACTGCGTAGTGAAGGAGCTGACATCCTCGGGTTTAACTGTCACTCCGGTCCGCAGGGAATTATGAGTGTAATGGAGCAACTGGACGGTCCCTTGTCTGTACCACTGTCTGTATATCCGAATGCGGGATTGGCAGATTATGTGGACGGTCACTATGTATACGGTGCATCACCTGAATATTTTGGAGAATGTGCCACGTCCTTTGTAGATCTCGGTACGAGGTTGATTGGTGGTTGCTGCGGAACGACACCAGACCATATTGCTGCTATTTCCAAAGCTTTAAACAATTTGAAACCACCCCCGTTGGCTCCAAAAGAAACCTTTTCGACGGAAGTCATTCATGTGGTGGAGCAGACAGCAGATGAAGGGGGACGAGGAAATGGCAGACATACCAGCGAACCCAACATTGTGGATCTGGTTAAGGAACGGCATACGGTCATTGTAGAGCTGGACCCTCCGCGAGATCTCGACATTACCCGGTTTATGCAAGGTGCGCATGCCTTGAAGAAAGCCGGAGCCGATGCACTTACACTTGCTGACAATTCGCTTGCAGTCACTCGTATGAGCAATATGGCGCTTGGGCATCTGGTTAGTATTGAAACAGGCTTGCGTCCATTAATTCATATCGCATGTCGTGACCGTAATCTGATTGGTACGCAATCCCACATGATGGGTTTTGACGCACTGGGTATTGACCATGTACTGGCGGTTACTGGAGATCCAGCGCGGTTCGGTGATTTACCAGGCGCCAGTTCGGTGTATGATATGACATCGTTTGAAATCATACGCATGATCAAGCAACTAAATGATGGTGTCGCATTTTCTGGTAAGCCACTCAAGCAGAAAGCTAATTTTGTGGTGGGAGCTGCTTTTAATCCGAATGTTAAGCATTTGGGTAAAGCCGTACAGCGGTTGGAAAAGAAAATTGCCTCCGGGGCCGATTATATTATGACCCAGCCTGTTTACGATCCCGAGCTGATTACAGCCATCGCAGAACAGACACGGCATTTGGAGATACCGATTTTTATCGGTATTATGCCGCTGGCTAGTGGCCGCAATGCAGAATACTTGCACAATGAAGTGCCAGGCATTCAGTTATCCGATGAGGTGCGTGCACGCATGTCGGGGCTGGAAGGTCCGGAAGGACGAGCTATGGGCGTGTCTATTGCCAAGGAGCTGCTTGATACGGCCATGGAACATTTTAATGGGATCTATTTCATGACTCCTTTCATGTTCTATGAAATGACAGCTGAGCTGACTTCATATGTGTGGCAAAAATCAGGCCGAGCACAGGCCCCCTTGTTTCGACTATAATAATCAATTACAATAGTATAATGGATGTGATGCCGATGTCATTGAGTATGACCGGATACGGTCAAGCCATCCTTCATCATGAGGGGTATAAAGTGCGCTTGGAATTGAAATCGGTCAATCACCGCTATTGCGAAGTGATGATGAGAATTCCACGTGAATGGACTCGATATGAAGATGGCTTGAGAAGAACGGTTCAACAGCAGATTAAACGCGGTCGTATCGATGTTTTCATCCACAGGGAACGTGATGAAGAACAGATACCCGCCGCACGGTTGAATGACACTGTCGTGCAGGCTTACCTGCGTGCAGCGGAGCAGCTGGCGGATCGTTATGGCGTGAAAGGAACGTTAGGTATAAGTGATATTCTTGCTTTGCCTGATGTTCTGGGTGAGCCTGGAGAGGCTTGCAATGGAGACGAAGAGGACTGGGAAGAGCATTTACAGCGAGCTTTGAACGAAGCTTTGCAAGGATTGCTTGAGATGAGAAGGCGAGAAGGCGGGCATTTGGCACAAGATGTGGAATCTCGTATCTTACGTCTGGAATCCTTTCATCATGAAATGACGGTGCTGGCTCCTCATGTTGTGAGCGACTACCGTAACAGGCTGAAGCACAGGCTTAAAGAGCTTCAGGACGGTTCATTTACGCTTGATGAACATAAGTTCGGAATGGAGATTGCGTTATTCGCGGATCGCAGCAATATTGATGAGGAGCTTACCCGGCTTCAAAGTCATTTTGGACAGTGCAAAAGGTTGCTGCTGTCGGACGAGCCGGCCGGTCGCAAATTAGATTTTTTAATCCAGGAAATGAACAGGGAAGTCAACACGATCGGCTCTAAGGCTAATCATCTCACATTAGTTAATTTGGTCGTTGAGATGAAAGCAGAGCTTGAAAAAATTCGTGAGCAGGCTGCAAATATTGAGTAGCTACCTGGTAGCGGCACGGCTGCAATAGTCACATGTATAGGGGGAAAGACCTGAATATGGCAATCAAATTGATCAATATTGGCTTTGGCAATATCGTGTCGGCCAACCGAATAATCTCCATCGTCAGTCCGGAGTCTGCTCCGATCAAGCGGATTATACAGGAAGCCAGGGACCGTCATATGTTAATTGATGCTACCTATGGCCGCCGGACACGGGCTGTTATTATTACAGACAGTGATCATGTAATCCTGTCTGCGGTGCAGCCGGAGACGGTCGCTCATCGCCTATCCACTAAAGATGATGACAATGACGAATAAAAATGGAGTGTACTATGGCTAAGGGATTATTATTTGTAATATCCGGACCTTCGGGGGTCGGTAAAGGGACGGTAGGCAATGCATTGCGCGAAAAGCTACCTGAGATAACGTATTCCGTTTCTGCTACAACTCGAACACCTCGTTCGGGTGAGCAGGATGGAGTGACCTATTTTTTCAAAACGCGTGAAGAATTTTTAGGCATGATTGCACGAGATGAATTGCTGGAGTACGCAGAGTATGTAGGTAACTACTATGGCACTCCACGTGATTTTGTAGACCAGACGCTTGCGCAGGGTAAAGATATCTTTCTGGAAATTGAAGTTCAGGGCGCGCTAAAGGTTAAAGAAAAATTCCCGGAAGGCATATTCATTTTCTTGCTTCCGCCTTCACTGGATGAATTGAAGGATAGAATTCGGGGACGTGGCACAGAAACTCAAGCAACCATTGATCACCGTATGTCGGTAGCTGTGGACGAGATGAACCTGTTACGTCACTATGATTATGCGGTTGTCAATGATGAGATTGATTTCGCTTGTAAACGAATAGAATCCATTATTATCGCCGAACATTGTAAGGTTCGACCTTAATCGAGGCTTTACATATGCCAAGCGTACCAAAAGAGAAATAATACTGTATAAGCTGAGCTTGAAGGTGTACACTGGAGTTCAGCTTATACAGCTTAAAACTACATGAAGAGGTGTCTATTCGTGCTGTATCCTTCCATTGATGAAATGATGAAAAAGGTAGATAGTAAATATTCGCTGGTTGTAGCGGCATCACGCCGTGCTAGACAGTTGCGTGAGGGTGAGAAGACGAGCTTGAAGAGTCCTAAATCTCACAAACAGGTTGGAGTAGCTCTGGAAGAGATCTATGCAGATCATCTTTTGCTTGAAAGCGGCGAAGAAGAATAAGAATTATAGACAATCATTATAACCAGGCGCAATGCCAATTCCTTTGACAACCGCAAGGTTGTTATTTTTTTCGGTCAGGGGGAGTTAACGATGTTGAAGGGGAAAGTTATTATTCTTGGTATAACCGGTGGAATTGCTGCTTATAAAGGGGCTGCGCTCTGCAGTAAGTTGACGCAAAAAGGAGCCGATGTTCATGTGATTATGACGGCTTCTGCCAAGGAGTTTATTACCGAACTTACACTGCAGTCACTCTCTCGCAATCCGGTGTACAGTGATACATTTGATGAAAGAGAGCCGTCCATCGTATCTCATATTCATCTGGCGGATGCGGCTGATTTGGTGCTAGTTGCTCCTGCAACGGCGAATATCATCGGAAAAATGGCGCATGGTCTTGCTGATGATATGTTATCGACAACGTTACTGGCTACGACAGCACCTATTATGGTGGCCCCTGCGATGAACGTACATATGTACACTCATCCGGCAGTCATGCAAAATATGGAGACACTGGTATCACGTGGTGTGAAGATGATTGAGCCTGGGGAAGGATTACTGGCTTGCGGTTACGTTGGCAAAGGACGTTTGGAAGAGCCGGAAACTATTGTGCAAACGATTGAGCGCTTTTTTGATCAGCAGGCTCTGGAACCTGAAGCCGCAATCAAATCTGAATCACGGTGGTTTGGAGGCGAATCTACGGAGAATACAGTAACTGAGCCACTTGTAAATAAGAATGAACTAGCGCTTTCAGGAAAAAAAGTCATTGTCACGGCTGGAGGCACGATCGAGCGAATTGATCCTGTCCGTTATATTACGAATGATTCATCCGGTAAAATGGGCTTTGCTATTGCGAAAGTGGCTCAAGAGATGGGTGCAGAGGTGCATTTGATTGCTGCCAATACCAGCGCGGAACCGCCTTCAGGTATTTCGCTTGAAAGAGTGCAGTCAGCTGAAGACATGTACCAGGCTGTGCTAAAACAATGGGAAACGAGCGATATGGTCGTTATGGCTGCTGCTGTTGCAGATTATCGACCACGTGAGGTGGCACAGACTAAGATCAAGAAAAAAGATAGTGTATTTACATTGGAGTTAGTGAAGAACGTCGATATTTTGGAATCACTCGGACGCAGCAAGAAACATCAATTTTTAATTGGCTTTGCAGCAGAAACGGGAAATTTGGAGACGTATGCAATAGATAAATTAGAACGTAAAAACTGTGATTTGCTTGCGGCAAACGATGTAACTGTGGATGGTGCAGGTTTTGGTGTTGATACAAATGCTGTTCAAATATATGACCGAAGCGGGATGGTAGAGCAGATCCCTGTACAGTCAAAGGAAGAAGTTGCGCGTAAATTGCTTACTCTAGCCGCGGGACGCATGGGTGGGGTGTTGCATTAATGGAAACAGGCAATTTAGTTGCCAAGGTTATTGTCGATGTACCTGCCAAAGATACAGATCGTACCTTCGATTATCTGATACCGGATTCCATGAAACCTTGGATTGAGCCAGGTAGTCGGGTAGCTGTGCCTTTTGGCAAACGGACGGTGCAGGCTTTTGTTATCTCGATAGTTCCAGCTGAGGAGCCGCCGAAATACAGGATGAGGGCGATTCAGGAGTTGTTAGATCTGGTACCGCCCTTATCTCCCGATTTGGTTGAATTGGGCAAATGGATGAGCGAACGTTATGCTTGTAATCAGATTATGGCACTGCAAGTGATGATTCCTACCGCGCTTAAGGGCAAGGCGGAACGTTATATCTCAATTGCCAAACAGCATGAGTCTACGAATCCACAGCGGTCTATGCTGTCTAATCAGGAGGATGAGATCGAATGGGCCCTTCTGACTGACGACGGTATGAGTGATCCGGCGGAGCGTCAGATTGTCAGCTTCATTCAGAATAAGGAGCAAGTCCCGTTGCAGCAACTCAGTAGACGCTTCCCCGAGGAGGCACAGGTTATTAAATCGCTGTTACGCCGCGGAGTGCTTCAGGAAAGTCAGGTTATTAAAGATAAGCTTGGCAAAAAGACGATGAAAGCTGTTGATTTGGCTATCAGCATAGATGAGGCATCCATGGCACTGGAGCAATTTTCTGCCAAGGCGCAGCGTCAGCGGGAGGTACTTGCTTTTTTGCTGGAGCGTAGCGAGTTTCTGCCTCTGCCGCTGAAGGAAGTAATGACCTCGCTAGGTGTATCGGCTGCCACGGTTAAGGCACTGGAAGATAAGGGCTATGTGTTACAGGAAGACGTTGAAGTCTTTCGCGATCCCTATCGGGGCAGACACTTCAAGCCTACAGATCCTCTCCCGCTTACGGGAGAGCAGCAGTTAGTGTATGAACGGATTGTTCGTCAGCTGGACATGCGTGAGCAAGGAGCTTATTTGCTGCATGGAGTTACAGGGAGCGGTAAGACGGAAATCTATCTGCAGACTATTCAGCGCTGTATCGAGCAGAATCGCCAGGCCATTGTGCTCGTACCTGAAATATCATTAACCCCACAAATGGTCGAACGTTTCAAAGGTCGTTTTGGCGACCAGGTCGCAGTGATGCACAGTAGGTTGTCGGGGGGAGAACGGTACGATGAGTGGCGCAAAATACGCGAAGGCCGTGTGAAAGTCGCAATCGGCGCTCGCTCGGCGGTATTTGCCCCTTTTCGTCAGCTAGGGCTCATTATTATGGATGAGGAGCATGAAACATCCTATAAGCAGGAAGAGACGCCCAAATACCATGCGCGTGATGTAGCCATTCGCAGAGCACACCAGCACGGGGCTGTCGTTATTCTCGGTTCAGCTACACCATCATTGGAAAGCTATTATGCTGCCCGCTCCCAAAGCAACGACGAATTCGCGCCGTTGCTGCTTGAAATGCCGACCCGCGCATTAGGGAACACGTTACCCGAAGTCCATATCATGGACATGCGTGAGGAGCTACGGGCCGGTAACCGCTCCATGTTCAGCCGTGCGTTGCATAATGGAATCGCAGAGCGATTAGAGCGTAAGGAGCAGACGGTATTGCTGTTGAACCGGCGTGGTCACTCCACGTTCGTCATGTGCCGGAGCTGCGGCTATGTGGCAGGATGTCCGGATTGTGATATTTCGCTTACCTATCATCAGCGGTCGAACAATTTACGTTGTCATTATTGCGGCTATTCCGAGCCTGTACCTCAGACTTGCCCGGAGTGCGGTAGTGAGCATATTCGTTACTTCGGTACAGGTACGCAGCGAGTGGAAGAAGAGTTGGCTAAGCTATTCCCCGGCATACGTGTTGTCCGGATGGATGTCGATACCACAACTGAAAAAAACGCTCATGAAAAGCTGCTCAAGCAATTTCGTGATAAAAAAGCAGACGTACTGCTGGGTACTCAAATGGTAGCCAAAGGGCTGGACTTTCCCGATGTAACGCTGGTAGGTGTCATTACTGCGGATTCCGCTCTTAATTTACCGGATTTTCGGGCTGCGGAAAAGACATTTCAGCTGTTAACACAAGTAGCCGGGCGTGCTGGAAGGCATCAATTGCCGGGGGAAGTATTCGTACAATCCTACACTCCAGAGCATTATTCGGTGATTCACGCAAGTCGTCATGATTATGCATCTTTTGTGAGAGAAGAGTTGAAACATCGTCGCAATCTGCACTACCCGCCATATTGCCGACTAATCTTGGTGACCTTTTCTCATGAACAGCTCCCGGTGCTGGTCCGACTGGCTGAAAATTATTCAGCGACACTACAAGGACGAGCCAGACAACGGGGCTGGTTCGGGAATATGGACCGGCTTACATCGGATGTGCTGGACATTTTGGGGCCAGTAGCTTCACCCATTTCGAGAATCAAGAATAGATACCGATTTCAATGTATGATAAAATGGCGTGGAAATATCGACGCGATTGGTTTGGCTCAGCAAGTGGCTGATGAAATGGCCGAATCTGCACAGGCACAAAAGTTGCTGATTAGTTTGGATGTTGATCCGCAAATGCTTATGTAGAGTGTTAACACTAAAGTTATTAGTACAATTAATGCGGACAAGCCGTCCGTACATAGGATAATGTAGCAGTCGCTTTTGTGATGAATACAGTAAAGCCTAAATGAAGGAAAAAGAGGAAGGTGTTCTGTTGCATGTCAATTAGAATTATAGTGTTGGAGCCGGATGACGTATTGCATAAAGTAGCAAAGGAAGTTACAAAAATTACGCCTAATGTGCAAAAGCTGCTGGACGATATGGCTGATACGATGTATGAAGCAGAAGGAGTAGGTCTTGCTGCTCCACAAGTAGGTATTTTGAAGCGACTCATCGTTGTAGATGCTGGAGACGAGCATGGCTTGATTAAAATGATCAATCCAGAAATTGTGGCCGAAGAAGGAGAACAATTGGGACCTGAAGGCTGCCTGAGTATTCCAGGGTTGAACGGAGATGTACGTCGTGCCGAGAAGGTTACAGTCAAGGGACTGGATCGCGAGGGCAAGGCTATTACCGTTACAGCGACAGGATTGCTTTCTCGTGCTTTTCAGCACGAAATTGATCATCTAAATGGAGTATTGTTCACGGATATTGCAGAAAAAGTATATGAGGTTGCTCTGGAACAGCCAGGACCGAACCGTCAGGCAGGGGAGTGAGGTTCGATGAGTCAAGACATTCGTATTATCTTTATGGGTACACCTGAATTTGCAGTCCCATCGCTGAATATGTTGCTGGACAACGGATATAACGTGGTCGGCGTAATTACTCAGCCAGATAAACCACAGGGACGGAAAAAAATATTGACGCCTACACCAGTCAAGGAAGCGGCTGAAAAGCGCGGATTACCTGTGCTGCAACCGACCCGCCTGCGGCAGCCGGAAGCAGTGGCTCAGGTGGCAGAGTTGCGTCCCGACCTGATCGTCACCGCAGCTTACGGTCAAATTTTGCCTAAGTCCGTATTAGACTTGCCTCGTTTCGGCTGTCTGAATGTGCATGGTTCGTTACTTCCCCGATATCGGGGAGGTGCACCGATCCAGCGTGCGATTATTAACGGTGAAACAGTGACGGGTGTAACGCTAATGTATATGGCGGAAGGGCTGGACACCGGTGATATGGTATCGCGGGTTGAGGTGGCTATAGAGCCGGAGGATACGTCGGGCACAATTTTTGAGAAGCTAAGCGTAGCCGGAGCGAGACTTTTGCAGGACGAGCTACCCAAGTTGCTGGCAGGGCAATCAGACCGTACGCCGCAAAATGAGGACGAGGCGACCTATGCCCCTAACCTGAACCGTGATGATGAGCGCATTACATGGAGTGATAATGCGCAGCAAATATACAACCGGATTCGCGGTCTGGTTCCTTTTTCTGGCGCGTTTACACTTTGGGAGAACAATGTTTTTAAAATATGGGCTGCGGAGCAGCCTTCCATAAATAATGAAGCGAGTGGCTCAAATGCTCCAGCACCCGGCACGGTTCTTCAATTAACCGCTCGTGGCATTGAGGTGCAGACAGGTGAAGGCACTCTCTGGCTGACCCAGGTTCAACCGGCAGGCAAGAAGGTTATGGAAGCCGGAACCTTTGCGCGCGGTGGACAGATGAAGCCCGGCACGGTGCTCGGATGAGCGGGGGACACTCCCGTCAGGGAGACCAACGCAAGGGAGTGGGGACCAGATCCGGCAAGACTCGCAAACAGACGGCGCGGGAAGTTGCACTTGATGTGCTGACCGGTGTGGAGCAAGAGGGCGCGTATAGCAATCTTGAGCTCAATCGCCGGCTTCAGCAGGCAGGTTTATCTGCAAGTGACGTTGGTTTGACGACGGAACTTGTATACGGTACAGTGGCACGCCGAAATACACTGGATTATTTTTTGAATAAATTTGTTCAAAAAGGAACGGCCAAGCTTCAGCCTTGGGTACGTTCATTGCTGCGGATGAGCGTGTATCAGCTGGTGTATCTGGATCGAGTTCCGGATCATGCAGTTGTTAGTGAAGCAGTGACCATTGCCAAACGGCGCGGGCATCAGGGGATTTCCGGTATGGTCAATGGCGTACTTCGCAGCATGCTGCGTGAGCCGGACAAGCTGCGCATTCCTGACGATTTGTCAGCAGAGGAACGGATTTCTCTAGAACATTCCCATCCACAGTGGCTAGTTAAGCGCTGGATCAAGCAATACGGTGCCGATACAGCTGAGGCTATCTGCAAGGCTAATAACGAGCCCCCTGCGGTCAGTGTACGAGTGAATACGACGATGACCAGTCGTGATCAGCTGCTGGACGAGATGGTTGCAAAAGGGATTGATGCCGTTCCTTCGCCCGTTAGCCCCTATGGGATTGTTGTTCGTAGCGGTGGAAATATGGCGCTTACCTCGTGGTATACGGACGGATTGTTGTCTGTACAGGATGAAAGCTCCATGCTTGTTGCCGAAGCGGTCGCTCCTGAGCCTGGCATGACAGTGCTGGATTGCTGCGCAGCTCCAGGCGGCAAAACAGCTCATATGGCTGAGCTGATGAAGGATCGCGGCCGGATCGTTGCGAATGATCTGCATGCCCATAAGCATCAATTAATCCGTGAGCAAGCGAATCGGCTTGGTCTGGATGCTGTTGAGACGGTTACCGGTGATGCGTTGGACTTAAAGGAACGATATGCTCCGGCTTCTTTTGACCGTATTTTGCTGGATGCACCATGCTCCGGTTTTGGGGTAATTCGCCGTAAACCTGATCTGCGTTGGAGCAAAACTGCGGAGGATGTTCGCGATATTACTCAACTGCAGCACGAGTTGCTGGATAGTGTGGCCGGACTGTTGAAGCCGGGTGGTATTCTGGTATACAGCACTTGCACGATTGAGCCTGATGAAAATGAAGGACAATTGGCTCGGTTTTTAAGCGAACATCCAGAGTATGAGTTGGCAAAGGATCATTCTTTTCCAGACGTGAATCACGAAATGGATGGTATACAGAAAGGCTCAGTACAGCTGTTACCGCAGCATTTTCACAGTGACGGATTTTATATCGCGCGTCTGCGCCGGGTAAAGTAGATCGGAAGAGAATTCCAGGTAGCTGCCCACCAGTATTTCCACAATCCGCCGGACACTTCCGGCGGTTTTTTGCATGAAGATGAAAAATTTTTACCCCCTCAGGGATTTGTGCTAAAATAGGAAGAATGAAAAACACTGTCTGCGATTAAACAGAACTTAATGAAGAAGGAACGGGTGCAAATATTGATGAAACCTTTTATATACGATTTAACACTGGAAGAGCTTCAGGACTGGGCCAAAAATAATGGTGAGCCTGCCTTTCGGGGAGGACAAATTTTTGACTGGCTGTATGTAAAGCGGGTCAATAATTTCAGCGAGATGACCAATTTGTCCAAGGCGCTGAGAGAAAAGCTGGAGGAGCAATTCAGTTTTGTGACGCTTCACGAAATTACAAAGTTGGAATCGAAAGATGGTACTGTTAAATTTCTGTTTGGTTTACATGATGACCATGCTATTGAGACGGTTATCATGAGACACAATTACGGAAACAGTATTTGTGTAACGACTCAAGTAGGTTGCCGGATTGGCTGTACTTTTTGTGCTTCGACGCTTGGGGGTCTCAAAAGAAACCTGACGGCTGGCGAAATTACTGCACAGGTGGTGCAGGCTCAGAAAATTCTGGATAAAACGAATGAACGAGTGAGCAGTATCGTAATTATGGGCTCGGGTGAGCCTTTTGAGAACTATGAAGCGACAATGACGTTTTTACGTACAATGATTCATGAAAAGGGCTTAAATATTGGTCAACGTCATATTACGGTTTCAACCAGCGGCATTGTGCCCAATATTTATAAATTTGCTGACGAGGATACACAAATTAATCTGGCAATATCCATTCATGCGCCTAATGATGCGCTACGTTCGAAGCTAATGCCTGTAAATCGGCGTTATCCTTTTAAGGATGTTATGGATTCTCTTCGTTATTATCTTGCTAAGACGGGGCGGAGAATTTCATTCGAATATGCCTTGATCGGTGGAGTGAACGACCAGGCAGAACATGCTGAAGAGCTTGCGGATGTGTTGAAGGACATGCTGTGTCACGTCAATTTGATTCCGGTCAACCATGTGCCTGAGCGCAAGTATGTGCGCACATCGCGCAGTGATATTTTTAATTTTCAACGTATTCTTGCCGAAAAAGGCGTCAATGTGACGATCCGGCGTGAACAGGGTCACGATATTGCCGCTGCTTGCGGTCAGTTGCGTGCAAAGCATATGGAGTTGGGGTGAAACCATTTGATCAAAACAGTTCATGTCAGCCATGTCGGACGTGTGCGTTCGGTAAATGAGGATTCTGCCTGGATCAGGCACTTGGAGCAAGGCTATATTCTTGGAATTGTTGCCGATGGTATGGGGGGGCATCTGGCCGGTGATACGGCCAGCCGCCTTGCGGTAGAGACACTTGTCGCTGATTTGGCGACACTGGAGAGCGGGTTATCCGCACATTCTTTGACGGCGGCGCTCAGCGACGCTATTTTGCATGCCAATGAAGTCATCTTCCAAACGGCTGCGCGCGATGACCAGTATCATAATATGGGAACGACGGTTGTTGCCGTTTTGCTCAACGATGCATCTGGAATTATCGGACATATCGGTGACAGTCGCGCCTATGTCATATCCAAAGGTACGGTACGTCAGCTTACAGAAGACCATACTTTGGTTAATGAGTTGTTCAAAAACGGTCAGATCAGTAAGGAAGAGCGGGAGAACCATCCCCGTCGCAATGTACTGACACGGGCATTGGGCACTGATTCCGAGGTGAAGGTGGACATTGACACCATTACGCTGGAAAAAGGCGATGTGCTATTACTATGTAGTGACGGATTAAGCAATTTGGTAACAGAAAAACAGATCAGTAAGGTAGTAGGTGCCGCAGAAAATCCTTTGGAGGAACGTGCGGATCGTCTGCTACACCTGGCGTTGCTTGCCGGTGGAGACGATAACATTACTGTAGCTTTGTTTGAATTGCCCGACAACACGGTTTCATTGAGTGAAAAGGGGTGTGAAGCATGATCGGGCACCTGCTTGGGGGAAGATACGAAATTATTGAGCGCATCGGTGGCGGCGGTATGGCGCTGGTGTATAAGGCTCAAGACATTTTGCTGAATCGCAATGTCGCGGTTAAAGTGCTGCGTCAGCAATTTGTTCATGATGAGGAATTTATTCGCCGGTTTCGGCGCGAGGCACAGTCAGCAGCCTCACTTTCTCATTCGAACGTGGTCAGTATTTATGATGTCGGCCAAGAGGATGAAATCCATTATATTGTAATGGAATGCGTTGAAGGCAAAAATTTGAATGAGATTATTAAAGAACGTGCGCCATTACAAGTGGATGAAGCAGTGCGGATTGCTTCCCAGATTTGTGATGCGCTGGAACATGCTCACCAAAATCAGATTATTCACCGAGACATTAAGCCTCATAATATTTTAATTGGACGTAATGGACGGGTTAAGGTAACCGATTTTGGGATTGCTCGAGCTGTTACGTCAACGACAATTACCCAGACAGGTTCTGTTGTGGGTTCTGTTCATTATTTTTCACCTGAGCATGCAAAGGGTGTCATTACCGGTGAAAAATCGGACTTATATTCTTTAGGTATTGTCTTATATCAAATGCTAACGGCACAGCTTCCTTTTCTGGGAGAAAGCCCAATTAGTGTAGCACTCAAGCATTTGCAAGAGGAATTTGAGGAACCGCGTAAAATTAACCCGTTGATTCCACAAAGTGTAGAAAATGTCATTTTAAAATCGATGCGCAAAAATCCGGAGGAACGTTATCAATCGGCAGACGAAATGCTAAGAGATTTGGAAACCTGTCTGCTACCGGGGCGGCGCAATGAATCTAAGCTGGAGTTTACACATTTGGATGATGAGGACCAAACACGGGTTATCCCAGCTATTAAGCCTCAACAACTAGGTGTGTCTTCCAGTGGTGACGATGTGCCTGTCCAACCTCGTGAGTCTGAACAGCTTCCGAGCAAGCAATCGTCCAAGAAAAATAGAAAAAAAACGATCTTCTGGGTAACACTAGTGTTGGTGCTACTTTTGTGCATGGGCGGCGTGGTGTACTATGTGCAAAGTGTGCTTGTCGTGGCTGATGTGAAAGTACCAAGTGTACTGACACAAACAGAAGACCAAGCGAAGGTCACTCTAAGTAAAGCAGGACTAGTCATTGACGATCCAATCCAGCATGAATATAAAGAGGGGATTGCACCAGGAGTTGTTTTTTATCAAAGCTACCCTGAAGGCTCTTTAGTCAAGGAAGGAACGGAGATTAGTCTGAAAGTCGGAATTGCCAAGCCGCTCACCCCGATGCCAGATGTCAAAGGGCAAAGCTACGAGAATGCTGTCAAGCTACTGACCGCCCAGCAAATTAAGGAAACGCAGATTCAGCAAAATGAGCAGTTCAGTGATCAGGCTGAAGGAACTGTCCTTAGTCAGACACCCGCTGCAAATGAGCCATTTGATAAGGATTCGGTTCAGGTAGTGCTCACAGTCAGCAAAGGCGCTGACACTGTAAAAATGCCAAGTCTCGTAGGGAAAACGCAGAACCAAGCGGAAAATGAGGTCAAAAAGGCAGGGCTGAAGGTTGGCTCGATTAAAGAAGAATTTAGCTATGAGCAGGAAAAAGGAAGAGTAACCAAACAATGGCCGTCCGAGGCAGGCAGTGAGTTGCCACCAAATACGGAAATTACGTTTTATGTAAGCACTGGTTACCCGCCAGAAGCGATTACGCTGCCATTTAATGTACCTGTGGCGCCGAAGGAAGAGGGCAAGAACAGTAAAATTCGTATCACTTATACAGATGCACGTGGAGAAAATCAGGAGTGGGGCAGCCGTACGATTAATACGACACAGACGTTTACGATCAACCTGCTGATGGCCCCTAACAAAGACAGTGTCGTCTCCGTATTTAGAGATGGTGCTTTTGTTGACACGTATCCTGTTTCTTATATTGATGCAAAAAATGGAACGGTGACGATGCCTCAAATTGCTCCACCTGCAGGAACATCACCGACGGATTCATCTGGTGGTACTTCCTCGCAGAATGGAAATGGAAACGGTGAGGAAGGAAACAGCGGGGAATCTTCTAATGATAACGGTAATGGTGGAGGCGACCCTAACAACCAGGAGGGAACAGAAGGTGATGGTGAGCCTTCTGCTTTTGCCCCAGGAACCGATTCCGCAGGAGTTACGCGCAGTGAGTTAGCGGTTAGCAAAAAGAACAATCCTGGTCACGGTTCCTACAAAAAGAAGGACAAAGTGATCGAGGCTGTGCAGCATCAGTAAACTTACTAGAGAAAGAAGCTTAACCTGTTCCACACAATGAAACTTGAACATTATGAAGGAGGACATCTTACACATGCCTGAAGGTCTGATCGTCAAGGCGCTTAGCGGATATTATTATGTCTCCAGCCTGGATCAGGATGGGCGTCCGGTATCCGGCGAAGCTACGGTACAATGCAGAGCACGTGGCCTTTTCAAGAAAAAAGAGATTACGCCCCTTGTCGGTGATCGGGTCGTTTACGAACTGACTGAAAACGGGGAAGGTATGGTCAAGGAGATTAGAAAGCGTACGACGGAGCTAATTCGCCCTCCTGTGGCTAATACCACGCTGGCTGTGTTGCTGTTTTCCCTGCGTGAGCCGGATTTAAACCTGCCTTTACTGGACAAATTTTTAGTCCATATTGAGCACGCCGGGCTGGATACGATTATCTGTCTGACCAAGCGCGATTTGTATGAAGACAGCCCTTCAGAGGATGATACGGTGCTGAAGGTTCAGGAAATGTACCGGAAGATCGGTTACGAGGTGCTGGTAACCAGCGCCCGTACCGGAGAGGGGACGGCTGAGCTCAAGAAGCTGTTGGCTGGCCAAATCAGCGTGTTTTCCGGTCAGTCAGGTGTAGGAAAGTCCTCCATGCTAAATGCTTTGGAGCCCGGGTTAACGCTGGAGACGAGCGCCATCAGCAATAAGCTGGGACGAGGAAGACATACGACTCGTCATGTGGAGCTGATTCCATTAGACAACGGTGGGTTTGTAGCAGATACACCAGGGTTTAGCCAACTGGATTTTTTGGAGCTGGGTGTGGATGAGTTATCGCCTTGTTTTCGAGAATTCCAACAATATGCAGAAGGATGCAAATTTCGAGGTTGTACGCATATTCACGAACCTGGCTGTAAAGTAAGAGAGGCCTTGGAAGAGGGACATATTTCACAAGGACGATATGATAGCTATCTGCAATTTTATCAGGAATTAAAAGAAAAAAAGCGGAGGTATTGAGCATATGTTAAAAATAGCACCGTCGATTTTATCCGCTGATTTTGCTCGTTTGGGCAGTGAAGTCGCGGAAGTCCAAGCAGCGGGGGCAGACTGGATTCATGTTGATGTTATGGATGGTCATTTTGTATCCAATATTACACTGGGCCCACCTATCGTTCAGGCTATTCGGCCGCATACAACTCTCCCACTGGACGTTCATCTGATGATTGAGCAGCCTGAACGTTATATCGGTGATTTCGTAAAGGCAGGAGCCAATATCATCACGGTTCATGCGGAGGCCTGTGTTCATTTGCATGGTGTCATTCACTTGATCAAGCAGCAAGGCGCTCTGGCGGGAGTGGCTCTCAATCCGGGGACATCACCATACGCGATCAAAGAAGTGCTGCCCAATGTGGATATGATTCTTGTAATGACGGTTAACCCTGGTTTTGGAGGCCAGTCCTTCATTCCAGAGACGTTGAATAAAATCAGACAAATCCGTGCTTGGTTGAACGAATTGGGTCGTCCAGACGTACATATCGAGGTGGACGGAGGTATTGCGGAAGAGACGGCACCAGCCGTATTTGAAGCAGGTGCTGACGTATTAGTGGCAGGTAGTGCAGTATACGGCAGAGCGGACCGTGCAGCGGCTATTACTGCTATTCGGGATAGTGTCGCTCATTTGTCCAAGTGAAGCTAACTGAAGCACTGTGGATGACCTTAGCGAGTATGATGACCGGTTTGACCCTCAGTTGTTTCTCGCTAGTGAAGACACCTTGGAATGCCATTCTTTCACTTTTGGCTGTTCTTATTGTCCTGTTTTATTTTCGTAAAAATGAACGGCGTGGTTTGCGCATCGGTTTTGTGGTGTGTAGTGTGCTTTATTATATCTTGTTTATTTTTATACTCTCAGCATATCTCTATGTTCACGGACTTGTCTGATGGTATAGCCTGGGATGGTTGTGCATAAATATGGTTACATGAGCGGGATTCTCATGTAGCCTTTTTTTTGTGGGGCAACAACCCTTGACAGGTTGCATAAACTACAGAGAACGGATGCAGGAGGATGATGGGGAGGGTGAGGCATGAAGTTTTACACAATCAAGCTGCCAAAATTTCTGGGTGGATTCGTCAAAGCCATTTTGAATACATTCCAGAAGAACTGAAATCAAAGTAACGTTAACACAGGATGTAGGATGAAGGCTAAAGGTACACAGGAGGCACGCTTCCCGGGCACAGCAGATTGATAGCTCGGCAGTAAACGACAGAAACGCGCGGGAAGGTGCCTGACATTTTGTCCTCTTGAATCAGTGGGATATTATTCGAATAATCAAAAAAGCACCCGTTTAAAACGAGGTGCCTTTTGTTTATAACGATATTTTTTTACGACTACACGCGAGTCACTTTACCGGCTTTCAATGCACGAGTGCTGACATAAACGCGTTTCGGTTTACCGTTAACGAGAATGCGAACTTTTTGTACGTTGACGCCCCAAGTACGGCGATTACGGTTGTTAGCGTGAGATACGTGGTTACCGCTGCCAGGCTTTTTGCCTGTTACAGAACATTTACGAGACATGATTCCACCTCCTATTCTGAAAATAACCAAACTCCATATGGAATGGGTCGCTCTTCAGGCCGACTGGGTCAGCCGGACTTTATAAGTCACTAACCTGAACAAAACAATACTTAAATATAATATCATAGTCAAAAAAGCTCCGTCAACTGATTCAAAAACTTTATTTATTTCTCTTTCGCATTATAGTACAATATGGGATAGCTATTGCTGCGACTATTTTGTTTTTTAATGGAATGTGAATTCTTATTCCAGTCATGCCGGGCAGTTCAGAGGCGGGACCATAATCATTATTCCGGCCAATGATTTTTTGTTGGGTAGTTGACTGGTTTTTCATATTATATGAGCTGTAGAAAGAAACCAGAGGATGGTTACGGAAGCTTACGAAAGGGTGACATTCGTATTCGTCGTCTGGCTTTAGTATAATTCAATTAAACCTTGAACAAGTGTTGTGAAGATGGATTGTAAAACAATTGTATTAAGCTAGGAAGGGGAATTCTCTTGAGTAATCGTTCTTTGAATGGAACAGACTTTACCGCGATGGTTTTAGCCGGGGCGGAACAATTACAGCAGCATGCGGAGCATGTCAATTCACTAAATGTATTCCCGGTGCCAGATGGTGATACGGGAACCAATATGAATCTGACGATGAGCGCGGGCGTAACGGAATTGAAGAGAGGAGATTCTTCCTCCATCGGTGTCATGTCCGGCATCTTATCCAAAGGCTTGCTGATGGGGGCCCGCGGCAATTCAGGGGTTATCCTGTCTCAGTTGTTCCGTGGCTTCAGCCGTTACGCTGCCCCATACGAGGAATTGAATACCCTTCAGTTCGCATCGGCATTGCAGAGCGGGGTGGATGCGGCCTACAAGGCGGTGGTTAAGCCGGTGGAGGGTACAATTCTTACCGTAGCGAAGGAAGCGGCCAGACATGCTGTGTTTTTCTCGCGCCGGACGAACGACATCACAGAACTGATGGAAGAAGTGCTTGCCAAAGCAAAGGAAACACTTGCCATGACGCAGGACATGCTCCCTGTACTGAAGCAAGTAGGGGTTGTAGACTCGGGTGGACAAGGGCTTGTGTATATTTATGAAGGGTTTATGCAGCATCTTGGAAGCGGATTGGTGACATCTCCAACTTCAAAAGGCGATAGTGTACGTCCGGTTTTTGCTCCTTATGTATCGGAGAGACCTACTTCTGCGCCTGTTGCTCCGTCCCCAGATGCGCCGATTTCTGCGCAGGCGAAGCTCGAAACGGAGAATATTGAATTTTTGTATGATATGGAGTTTTTTATTAATCGACAATTGGGCGAAGCGCAAGGTACAAATTTTGATGAGGAAGCTTTCCGGAAAGCGTTGTCAGTAGACGGTGATTCGATTATCGTTATTTCGGACGATGATGTTATCAAGGTTCATGTGCATTCTAAGGCTCCAGGTGAAGTCTTGAATCTTGCGCTGCGTTATGGGGAAATTACGCAGATTCGAATTTTGAATATGCGCGAGCAGCATCGTGATTTGCTGTCTGCAGGTATGGATGGTGCTCCTGAGCCTGAGTGGTTTGCTGAAATACCAACAGAGCCTGCACGTGAGGAGGAGCCATCTGAGCCCCCAGCTCATGAGCTGGCACCCTTTGGCTTTATAGCTGTGGCTTCTGGTGAAGGGATTGCTGATATTTTTAGAAGCTTGGGTGTTGATGTTGTCCTTTCGGGTGGTCAGACAATGAATCCGAGCACAGAGGACTTCGTTAATGCGGCTCGCTCGATTGCGGCTCAACATATTTTTATTCTGCCGAATAATTCCAATATAATCTTGGCGGCTGAACAAGCGCGTGAATTGCTAGAGGTGGAACGTTTGGTGTCGGTTATTCCGAGCAAAACAATTCCTCAGGGCATTGCAGCAGCATTTGCTTACCAAGAGGAAGAAGCCTTTGAGGTAAACCAAGATAATATGCGGGACGCAGTTACCCGTGTGAAGTCTGGACAAGTGACCTATGCGGTACGGGATACGACACTTGATGATCTGCATATTACAGCGGGCCACTACATTGGTATTCAGGATTCTAAAATTGTGGCGACTGAGGAGCAATTAATGGCAACATCCCGTCTTTTGCTGGCGAAAATGCTGGTGAATGGCGATGAAATTGTTACGATTCTTACAGGTTCGGATGCAAAACAAGAAGAGACAGATCAGCTTGTTGCGTGGCTTGAAGAAAATTATTCGGATGTTGAAGTGGAAGTTCATGAAGGTGGTCAGCCGATTTATCCTTATCTGTTCTCAGTGGAAACCTGATGTGCTTTAGCACGCCCATGGTAGTCCACTACAAAGGAGGTCTGACTGATGAGAACTATCATTTTGACGGATAGCACGGCTGATATTCCACAGGAAATAGCAGATCGTCTCGGCATAGTCATTGTACCATTGACAGTGATGTTCGGTAGCACAGCTTACCTGGATGGTATTGAGATGTCAGCTGCACAGTTTTACAGCGAACTGGTACGGGCTGATGAACTGCCTACAACGTCACAGCCATCACCAGCCCGTTTTTTGGAGACGTATACGGAGCTGTTGGAGCAATACCCCGAGAGCCAGATTATCTCCATCCATTTATCCTCCGGTGTGAGCGGAACGTACCAGTCCGCTCTGCTGGGCAAATCCATGTTGGAGAAGCATGAAGATAGAGTGACCGTTATGGATTCCAAGTCGGCCTCGTACGGATACGGTATGCTCGTGGTTTATGCTGCAGAGCTGGCGGCCGCCGGGCAATCCCCGACTGAAATTATTCAGGGTGTGGAACGTCTCGGGGAACGCCGTTGTTTGTATTTCCTGGTGGATACACTGGAATACTTGCAAAAAGGCGGACGTATTGGCAAGGCTGCGGCTATGGTTGGTACGTTGCTTAACATTAAGCCAATTCTTTCGATTGACAAAGAAGGTATTATTTATTCGGCTGATAAGGCGAGAGGGAATAAAAAAGCGACAGCACGAATTATTGAACTGCTGGAGCGGGATTTAAAAGGCCAAAAAATTAATATTGCTGTGGGTCATACGGCAGATCGCTCGGCGGCAGAAGCGTTCGTGGCTCAGCTGGCAGAGCATTTTGAGCTGGGCGATCAAATATATACTGAACTTGGCGCTGTGATCGGAACTCATGTGGGACCAGGAACGATTGGTATTTTTGCATGGCCGGCCGGAGATGAGAGGTAATATGCTGCAATTGGATCAAATACCATTAAAACAAATACACGGCGTGAGTGCTCTCAAAGAGGGAGAGCTTCACGCTTTTGGCATTTCTAACGTGCAAGATATGCTGGAATATTATCCGTTTCGGTATGAAGATTACCGGCTGCGCTCGCTAAGCGAAGTGAAGGACGGAGATAAGATTACAGTACAGGCGAAAATTATGGGCATTCCGGTGCTTCAGCGTTACGGACGCAAATCAAGATTGACTTGTAAATTGATGGCTGAGGATTGGATGTTTACTGCAACATGGTTTAATCGGCATTTTTTGAAGGATCAGCTAACATCAGGTCGTGAAATTGTGGTGACTGGTAAATGGGATCTTAAGCGCATGCAGATGACTGTTGCAGACTCTGAGTTCCCTGATAAAGGAGTGGCCCGTTCAGGGACACTTCAACCGGTGTACTCTATAGGTGGCAAGATTACGCAGAGCTGGATGCGAAAAACAATGAATCAGACACTCCAGCAGTTTGGTGAAATGATTCCCGAGATATTGCCAGATCTGCTGGTACGCAAGTATAGTATGATGCCACGCAAGCAGGCTATTGCAGGTATACACCAACCTCAGGACAATCGAGAGGGACAAGAGGCTCGGCGACGAATGGTGTATGAGGAGCTATTTTTATTCCAGCTGAAAATGCAGGCATTCCGGGCGTTAAATCGTGGTCGAGCGGACGGGGTGGTGCATACGGTGGATAACGCCACGATCCGTGAATTTGTGAGGGCTTTGCCTTTTGAATTAACGGATGCACAGAAGAAGGTTGAGCTTGAAATACTGCATGATCTACGCTCACCTTATTGTATGAACCGTCTGCTTCAAGGGGATGTTGGGTCGGGGAAAACAGTGGTTGCTGCCATCGGTTTATTTGCAACAGTACGTTCTGGTTTTCAGGGAGCACTGATGGTGCCAACCGAAATATTGGCCGAGCAGCATATGCGGTCGCTTCACAAGCTGTTTGAACCCTTTGGAATCAGCGTGGGATTACTGACAGGAAGTACAACTGGGAAGAAGCGTAAGGAGTTGCTTGCCGCTCTTCAAATGGGTCTGCTGGATATTGTGGTGGGCACGCATGCCCTTATTCAGGAGGATGTGTATTTCCGCCAGCTTGGACTAGTTGTGACGGATGAGCAGCACAGGTTCGGAGTCAACCAGCGTAGTGTACTGCGCCGCAAGGGCTACAATCCCGATGTACTGACCATGACGGCCACACCGATCCCGCGTACGCTGGCGATTACTGCTTTTGGTGATATGGATGTTTCTACGATATCAGAGCGGCCCAAGGGACGTATTCCAATTTCTACGTATTGGGTGAAGCACGAACTGATGGATCGAGTGCTCGGTTTTATTTCTCGTGAGGTAGATCAGGGACGGCAGGCTTATCTGATTTGTCCGTTGATTGAAGAGTCAGAGAAGCTGGACGTACAGAATGCCATCGATCTGCATATCCAAATGCAGCAGGCTTTTCCACATTATCGCGTTGGGCTGTTGCACGGACGAATGACTCCTGCAGAAAAGGAAGAAGTTATGCGTTCCTTCTATGCAAATGAGGTTCAGCTACTTGTTTCAACCACGGTTGTAGAGGTGGGGGTAGATGTGCCCAATGCGACGCTAATGATCATTATGGATGCAGATCGCTTTGGATTGTCCCAGTTGCATCAGTTACGTGGACGTGTTGGAAGGGGCGCACATGCCTCATACTGTGTACTCATCGCTGATCCTAAGTCGGAGGTTGGTCAGGAACGGATGAAGGTTATGACCGATACGGACGATGGTTTTGAGGTTGCTAGACGTGATCTGGATTTGAGAGGGCCGGGGGACTTTTTTGGCACCAAACAAAGCGGGTTGCCCGAGTTTCGGTTAGCAGATATGGTAGCGGACTTTGAGGTGCTGGAAAAGGCACGTGAGGATGCAACTGATCTGATCAAAGACTCCTCTTTTTGGACATCTCCGCAGTATGAAGCACTTCGCGGTTATTTGCAAAAAGAGCAGATTTTCCAAGGGGATCTTATCGACTGACCCATGATGAATGATGAGGATGCTCTAAACGTTTTTAACAGATAGGCACAATGGACAGGCTGGCCGTCATATATTTGGGAATGACCGAATGATATGGGAGGTGTGGCAACATGAGCTATCAGCAATATGGAATTAGTCCGCAACTGGTGGAGCGGATTAAGTTGAAAATGAAAAATCGTGTGCTCAAGGAGCGGGTTAAGCAGCAGATTGAGGGCGTGACCAAAGCAGATCTGCAAAACAAAGCTAAGGTGCGCCATCTTGTGAAAACCACTTCTGCTATTTTAAACGAGCGATTGACGGCTACACAGGAGGAGCAACTGACCGCCTTCGTATTGGCACAAAAAATTGATCCGTCCAATACGTTCCATCTGATCAAGCTATGGGGGATGTTCCGTTGATTGCTGTTCGAAGGGGTGCTTCAAAGCACTTTCTATGTTTTATGTGAAGCATAGATAAAAAGGATTGCCTGATGTTTAGGCGATCCTTTTTGGCTTTATTTTAGGTTTTTGTATTTCATTCCCCGGGCAATAGGCAGTGGTCTTAGTGTGAAATTCTATTTGTAATGACCGCTAATTTTGATAGACCATTCCATGGCCTGTGCACCTAGACGTACCGTTGTTCGGTGCTGAAGGCGCTCCCTGCCCCAGGCGCCTGTCAATTGAATTCGCCGCACGGGGCGGTAGCTGCGTTCGATAAAGCGGTCAAATTGGTCTAGGTATGCAGTTCAGCTTCTGTCAGACTTGGATAAGTTCGTATGGAAGACTCCTTTAATGATGTGTTTAAGAAAAGCTTTATTCGACCCTCAACCTTACCTGAAGGACCAAATCCGGTTACTGTACGGATAGTTCACCTTGTTCCCGTCTTGCCCGAACCTCCTGGACAATTTTTCTGTTCATTGTTTCCGTTAGCTCATAATTCTTCATTGGAAATACAGAGAGAAATGTCAGAACCCCCGGAATAATCGTAAATAGTAGTGTGAGCCCAATAAGGGTTGTATTTGTTTGGACTATATTGGGCTGGTAACCCGCCAACGCTAGCGCATAACCACCCACGGCGCTGCCGATTGCGGCCGCCAATTTGGCCCGAAAAACGTTAGCTGAGAAAACCATCCCCTCTGATCTGTTTCCTGTTTTCCACTCTCCATAATCGACGCAATCTGCTAGCATTGTGGACATGACAACATAGTTCAGCCCCACGCCAAAAGAAATGATACAGCTGAGAATAAAGACAAGTACAATAGAGTTGCCGCAGAAGAAAAGAGCTATCATGGATATGGAGGTGATTAGCACCCCTGCTATGCTAGTGCCTTTTTTGCCGATCCACTTGGCAATGAACGGAACTGCGACGTTGCCTGCGATTTGAAAGCCCACGGTTAGTCCCATAAACAGTGGAATGAATGCTTCGGCACCTAGGTTGTATTTAAAATAATACAGAGTAAACGCATTACGGATGTTGGCAGTCATTTCGATAATAAAAAACGAGATGATCAACAGCCGCAAAGGTCGGTTTTCGATGAAGAAAAGGCGGAGTACTCCTTTTAACGTTTGTTTTTCATGTCGAGGCACTACGTGTTTTTCTTTTACGCCAAACACCGTAAACATCATGCAGACGAAAAACAGACCACAAAGTACAGCAACGGCTCCAGCCCATCCGTTGAAGAAATGGACGAGGGGAAGCGCTACGACATTGACCGTCCATAAGCCGGCACTTGCAACCGTACGAGGGACAGTCACGACTTTGGTTCGTTCTGCAGCATCTTTGGTTATGGCGGCGGACAGTGACCAATACGGAATGTCCAATATGGAATAGCTAATGCTCCAAGCGATATAGGTAACATAGGCATAAACCAGCTTCCCGGCGGAAGAAAGGTCCGGACTGAGGAAAAGCGCCAAGGTGGTGAGTGTTACCAAGAAAGCCCCGATGAACATGTAAGGCCTAAATTTCCCCCAACGCGTATTCGTGTTGTCGACTGCAATGCCAATAAAGATGTCAACGACCGCGTCAATCACCCGTGCCACCATCAGCAATGTTCCGACTGCAAGCGCATTCAATCCGAAGCTGTCAGTATAGAAGAACATGAGATAAACAGCGGTTAAATTGTAAATAACATTCATCCCATAACTACTCAGTGAGTAAGAGATAAGTGTTTTTAAACTGACTTTGTCGTTATTTTTTGCAGATGCAGAAGTAAGCATATTTTAACCCCTTTCAAAAATTGACGATCATAACAGCCTGTTATGATATTTTGTTATGAGAAATTGTAAGCGTTATCTTGAGATACAGAATAACAAAAGCTGTGGCAGGAGTACATGATTTTTCTAAAGTAGAAGATAGTAAAAACAAAGATTATTGCATACATTTACGGATTAAGGTTTCATTTTAGGTCTTAGGATATGCTTCTTAATTTATGCTATATTTGTTACGAGGACACCGCCCTTTGGTTAACTATAAAATTCTGAAGCATGGAGGTTAGGGATGGGTGACAATATGATTCAATTTGTAGATACACGTACCAGTTCAAAGCATAAAAATATTACAGATTTAATTCTGTATAATTGTGGCTCGGAGCCTTGTTCTCCCAACCAGGATTTCGGACCTATCGCCAGGGATTTCAATCTTATTCACTTTGTATTAAAGGGTAGAGGCAAGCTGGTATTAGATAAGGAAACATATAACATAGAGAAGGGACAGGCTTTTTTAATCCCTGCCAATAAGGCCGCTTATTATCAAGCTGATGAGTACGAGCCATGGGAGTACAGCTGGGTAGGGTTTATGGGGATCAAATCCGAAATGTACTTGCAGAATATCTCTCTTGTTCAGGATAATCCGTATGTGGTAAGTATCGGAGACATCACTTTTTTTCATTCGACTATTCTTGAAATGCTTCGTATAGGGAATAATACACTTTCTTCATCCTTGGCTATTCAGGGCTATTTGTGCCATATTCTCGCCAAGTTGGTACATGAATCAGGTGAAACGATGCCTGTGAAAGAAGAGCTTCCCTATTCAGTTCAAGCTATCAACTATATGGAGAAAAACTACAACGGTGGCATTCAAATTAGTGAGGTGGCAGAGTATCTCGGACTTCACCCAAATTACTTGACCTCTGTTTTTAAGCAGGAAATAGGTGAAACACCGAAGCAGTATTTAATGAACATTCGGATTAAAAAGGCATGCGAGCTGTTACAGGATACCAGTTACTCTATTCAAGTAATCTCCAATTCTGTCGGTTACTCGGATCAACTGACCTTTTCGCGGGCATTTAAAAATATGATGGGCATTTCCCCCAGCGCTTATCGTGAGAAAACTCTTTGATTTTACTATATATATCTTCTAAAAATACTGGTGCTTGAGGTAGGGTTGTTTTGATATCGTAAAGCTGTTGGTTTTTCCTGCATGGTATTTTAAAGGATTGCACGGAAGAACTCACTTTACGAGAGGGGAACTGCATGTGGATACACTCATTGCCTTTATTCCAGCCATAGGCTGGGGATTCATGCCAATACTGGCGCAACTGACAAAAGCCAGTCCTCGCGAGCAACTGACGGGGACGGTCATCGGTGCCGTATTGTTCGCACTGTGCCTGTATTCGTACTCACCTGTTAACTTTCAAGTCACACCATTTATTGTGAGCTTTGTCTCTGGTGTGTTTTGGTCCGTAGGACAGTTGCTTCAATTTCAAGCTTTCCAGAAAGTAAGCGTTTCAACGGCCATTCCTATTATTTGCGGGCTGCAACTCATGGGAACGACGCTTTTTGCAGCACTAATCTTGGGCGAATGGACGACCGGGTACCAAATTGGTATTGGATCAGCAGCGCTTATATTTATTTTGTCTGGCATCTTGCTGACGAGCTATCAGGGGAGATCAAGTGGTTTGTCCAAGCCCTTGCCCCTTCAAATTCTTGTCATGTTGGTTTGTTCAGGTATAGCCTTAACCTTGTATGTTATTATTAATCAAATCTTTCATGTCTCCGGTCTGTCAGTCATCTTACCGCAATCACTTGGCATGTTGTGTTCAGCGCTTTTAATGAACTGTAAGGGAGGGCAGAAGCTCCATTTGGTTCAGGTGCTGCGCAATTTGTCTACGGGTTTGTCGTGGAGCGTAGCGAATTTGGCGCTATTTATTTCGAATGGGCTTATTGGGGTCGCTGCCAGTTTTCCCATCTCTCAGGCGAGTATCGCCATCTCCTGCGTTGGCAGTATTCTGATTTTCAGGGAAAAGAAGAGCCCAGGGGAATGGCTTCGTCTATTGGCTGGCATTATGGTAATCATGGTCGGAGTGGGATTGATTAGCCTGGTCAAGCTCTGAGAATATTCAGAATTAAGAACTGTACATGCAGTACGGCTACAGATGGTTAGGGTATATGAGTCGATGATTAAATAGATTTGTGTGATCCAGAATCCTTTCAGGTTGTACAGTAAATCTATTTAATGTCTTACTTATAATGCCCCCCAATCTTCCTGGATCTTTCCAGGGCCTGGCCGACATGAGTGAGGGAGGAGGCTCTTACGATCGCCGTATTGCCGTAGCGCTCCTTAATGCTGTCGGTGGCTTTCTCTAGGGAGCGTGCCCGTTTCTCATCATCAAAAAAGGAAACCTGGTACGTTTCCGCATCCATTAGACTGCTTAGGCTAACGCCCAATCGCCTTACCGGCATGCGATCCCAAAATTTATAGAAAATTTCCTTGGCGGCTTTGTAAATTTTATTCGTGTTGTTAGTCGGATCGGGCAGCTTCATCTGGCGCGAAAACCCGGTCGGCGACTCAAACGGGCTGCACATGCAACTGACAGTAACGACATACCCCATATACCCTTTGCGCCGGCTGTCTTGACATACTTCCTCGGTGAGCTCGAGCAGAACGGTTTCCACTTCCGCAGGCTGGAGATAGTCTCGGGGAAGAGTCATCATATGACCGATGGATTTAGGAGGTGTCTCAAATGTTTCCGGCTTAACCGGGCTATGATCGATCCCGTTAGCAGTTCGCCATATCACCTCTGCCTGTATGTTGGACTGTTTGCCGAAATGAGAGCGGAATCTGTCCTGAAGCCGGGGTAAGGGAGTACGGGCGATGTCCCCAATGGTGTACAGTCCAAGCCTCTCCAAATGTCGTTCCATACGCGAACCGATACCGAACATAAGACGTACTGGTTGGGGCCACAGCAAAGTTGCAATGTCAGACGCAGGCAACAAGAAAATGCCGCTGTCATTTTTTTTAGCCCATATATCTGTTGCGGTTTTAGCCAGCATTTTATTGGGACCGATACCAATTCGAATCCATACTCCTGTTTGTGCGAGCACTTTCTGCTGAATTTCACTTGCAATGCTCATCGGATCTCCGAACAGGGAGAGACTTCCGCTCATATCTAGAAATTGTTCATCAATGCTGAAAACCTCAACCAAATCAGTATATTCATTATAAATTTCTGTTATTTTTAATGAGACATCGATATAATGCTGCATGCGCGGGCGTACAATGATAAGGTCAGGACATTTTTTTACAGCTTCTCCCAGACGTTCTGCAGTGGATATACCAAGTTTTTTTGCCAGCGGACACGCAGCTAAAATAATGCCTGAACGAAGTGCAGGGTCACCGGCCACAACGAGCGGCTTATGTTGGTAGGTGGGATCATCCGCTTTTTCGACGCTGGTGTAAAAGCTTTGACAGTCCGCTAGAAATATGGTTCTACTTCCACGCTCCTTCACAATGTTGGTCTCCTCCCCTGATATGTAATTGATCATATTCCAAAATATTCTTGAACGTATACTCTTATAGTAGTATTATATACAGAACAAGTGTTCCTAATACAAATGTATTTTTTGGAACATTACAGTTTACGGGAAACCTAGCATGGCGTATCATATTATCTTGAACAAAAACAAGTGGAAATGAATGAATATTGAGGGGAGAAAACCATTTTTATGAACCCAAAACGTCGACCATCATCTCAAAAACGCAGTAGGTGGCGCATTTTTGGCAGAGTTTTGCTGATTAATATCAAGTGGTTCTCGCTTGCGGGTGTACTTGGAGTGCTGTTTGCCGGAGGTCTTATATCCGGTTATGTGGCGGCACTGGTTCATGATGAACCTGTACGATCACGTCAATTGATATATGAAAAGGTAAATGAGAATGCTCTGACCAGCTTTGTATTTTTTAATGATCAGGTAACTCCGGTTGGAAGAATGCGCATGGAGGAGGACCGACAGCTCGTTGACCTGAAGGATGTTCCTCAGTCCATTGTGGATGCCCTCATTTCAACGGAAGACAGCCAATTTTATGAGCACCATGGTGTAGATTTAAAGGGGACGGCTCGTGCTGTCAAGCAGAAGCTTTTGAATGAAAACCGCCAAACTGGCGGCAGTACACTGACACAGCAGGTAGCCCGAAGAGTTTTCCTGAGTCTGGATAAAACGGACAGCCGAAAGGTGAAGGAAATGCTGCTGGCACTACGTATGGAGCGTTTTATGGGCAAAGACAAAATATTAACGGCTTACTTAAATAAAATGCCTTTTGGTAATGGTTCCGCTGGTTACAATTTGTATGGAATCAAGTCTGCTTCGTTAGGGATTTTCAATGTAAGCGACCTACATAAGCTTCATATTGCTCAAGCGGCTTATTTGGCAGGTCTTCCACAGCTGCCATCTGTTTATTCCGCTTTTGATGGTAAAGGGAATTTTGATGAAGAAGGTTTCAATAAAGCGATGGAGCGCCAACGCGTTGTGTTGGGAAGAATGCTGGCAACAGGCAAACTCACGCTGTCCGAATATAACGAGGCGCTTCAATTTGATGTGAGAGCGACTCTTGCACCACATCGCGAAAAAAGCTATAACACATTCCCTTATTTGATGCTGGAAACAGAGCGGGAGGCCGCACAGTTGTTAGCACTCCAGCAAAATCCGAATCTCACAGCAGCCGAGATTTCTAAGCCTGAGCATGCTGAACTTCTTCAAAATACGCGAGAAGAGTTGCAACGATCCGGCTATCGAATTTATACAACGATAAATAAAAAAATTTATAGCAATATGCGGCAGATTGCAGCCAATCCACAAAATTTTTCTCCATACAGTAAGAAGAAGGGGCTAGAACAGATTGCAGCAATCATGATTGATCATAAGACAGGGGCTATCCTCGGTATGATCGAGGGCCGGGATTTTAATACCGAGCAAATGAACTATGCAACTCAAATGACACGTCAGCCCGGTTCTGCCATGAAGCCTATTGCTGCTTACTTACCTGCTTTGGAGAAGGGCTACACTCAGCCCGCCGGTCTTATTGATGATTCACAAATCATATTGAAAGACGGACGTAAGGGTTATCATATTCCTAAAAATTATAACAGAAGGTATGAGGGGCTTATGACAGCCCGTGAAGCACTCAATCGGTCAATCAACATCCCTGCACTGAGGCTGTTTTTATATGAAGTTAAAATTCCAAACGCTTGGAATTTTGTGCGTTCTCTTGGAATTACAACGATTCAACCACAGGATGAACATGCTCAAACAGGAGTGCTAGGTGGACTTAGTAAGGGGGTATCCGTCGAAGAACTGACCGCAGCATATGGGACAATTCCCAATATGGGCGTGTATAATGCCCCTCACTTGATCAGTAAAATTACAGATGCCAACGGTAAGATTGTATATGAATTTAAACCACAGACAAAGCGTGTATATTCGCAGCAAACCGCATTTTTGATGACGGATATGCTCAGAACCGTTATATCAGACCCGAGAGGAACTGGCAAACGTCTGCAAAAAGCTTTTAAAAGCTACGGTACCATTGATATCGCGGGTAAAACGGGTACGACACAGAACTTTGGTGATGTGTGGTTTATGGGATACACACCTGACGTTACGCTAGGCGTCTGGGCTGGTTATCGCCAACAGGTTAATACATTATCTCAAGAAGGTCACACCAGAGCACAGTCGGTGTGGGCACTGATCATGAATGAGGCGGTCAAGGACCAGCCTGAGCTTTTTAAGAATAAGCATTTTATACAGCCGGAAGGCGTTGTGAAAGTTACGGTATCTAGTCTTACAGGTAAACTGCCAGGGCGTTATTCCCGCCAATCGGGTCACCTCGTGACGGACTGGTTTAACCAAAAGTATGTGCCGACCGAAGTCGGAAGAGAACAGCTTCCACGTTCTGCTAGACCAGTAGTTCCGTCCAAACCAGAGGTCAAGAAAGAAGATGTCCCTGAGGTTAAGGTGCCTGCAACAGATCAAGAGGAGGTTCCACCAGAGGAAACAGCTCCTGCTGTTCCTGACACAGATGCAGAGATCGAACCGCTTGATGAGAATAACGATGTGCCATCAACAGATACATCGCAACCTTCTATTGAAAACGAACCGGAGACACCTTCTGAATCAGAGAACCAGAGTGGTGCTCCAAAAACTCAGCCTGACGAGGTTATCTATCCTGAGCCAACGGCTGATCAATCCAACAACTAAGCAACACGGCGATCAGTCTGTTGTAATTATGAGTAGAGCCAGCATTTTATGCGGCTCTGCTCTTTTTTTTCATATTTTAGATTTCTCCTTTTTGAAAATACGAGCCAAATTATTTGCTATGTAACCAATGGGCTTTAAAATCTTCTCTTTGTTTAGGCAAGTAGGCAAGGCGAGATTATAAGGGGGCATAGTCTTGGGTCAGATCAATTCCCAGGTAGTATCCGAGTTTACGCCGAACCTCACTGCGGGCAAAGGATGAAAGCATGAAAAATCGCCTTTGGTAACCGCGGCATACATACAAAACCTCTACGCCTTCATGATTTCGGATTTCGCTGTATATTTTCACTCCCTGTCTTTTCATTCGCGCTTTTGTTTCTGCTAATTGAACAGTTATGCGCTGTTGTACTTCAGTCAGGCTACGAATATACAAATCGGGCATTTTTAGAGGAGAGATATTCATAATACGAATGTCTCGTTCCAACACATCTAGCACAAGAGTTAGAAGTACACACATCTTGATCAGTCCTGCGTCTTCTTCAGAAGGCAAAGGAGCTTTATGCTTGTTATCAAGTACCTTTTTGTTTGTCATAAATATCTCCTTTACTTGGAGTAAAATTACAATATATAATAAGTATATAGAACACACGTTCTGTATATACCTCATCATAGAGATTTTTCTATTGCCAAAGCAATCATCAATTATTGGAAAAGGGGCAGGGAGCCCTACTTCCATGTGCCATTGCCTAAAGGTTCTTTCGTATATGACCGATGACAGTCAAACAGAGTTTGTGTTAAGCTGATGGATAAAAAACCTTACATAGAAGGGGATAGTGTTCTGCTAGCGGTCATTTTTTACTATTTAACTTAAGAAAGTAGAGAAAGAAGGTTTACATATTGTCACGTTCGTTATATGTAGCTTTATTATTGTTGAGCCTTATTTGGGGCGGTTCCTTTATGTTTATTAAGGTGTTGTTGCTACATCAAGTAGGATCGTGGACCATTGTATTTCTGCGCTCCAGCTTTGGTCTTATTTTTATCGTCTTATTAATGCTTCTTATGCGCAAGCCGTTTAAAATCAAAAGCATTCCGTGGAAATCGGTTATTCTGGTAGCATGTGTCAACATGGTTTTACCATGGACATTGATTGGTTTTAGTGAGACCAGAATAGCTAGCAGCATGGCTTCTGTATTGAATGCGACCACGCCAATATGGACTATGTTGGTGGGCCTTGTCTTCTTCGGAGCTATATTTCATCGCCTGCAGTGGTTAGGAATGGGGCTCGCTTTTATAGGAATTATTATTTTATTGGGTATTAATCCTGCCTCTATTATTTCTGTTGATCCTGTAGGTTTTGGATGTATGCTGCTTGCGACTCTCTGCTACGGATTTGGAACACAGCTCTCCAAACGTTTTCTCTCCAATCTTTCCATGTATCAGGCTACCTTTGCGACACTGTTTGGTGCGGCAGCAGGGGGTGGTATTATGATGGCAATTGTAGAGAGACCGGATTTGTCGATCGTTTCTGTTCCAGGAGTATTGGGTTCCCTCATAGGGCTAGGAGTTTTGGGATCAGGGGTAGCATATATCTTGTTCAACTATATGATTTTGCGCGGGAGTGCGGAATTCGCTTCTTCGGTAACGTATTTTGTACCCGTGAGCGCCATCGTATGGGGCTTTTTACTTCTGAATGAGCATATCGGCTGGAACGTGCTGACCGGGCTGCTTCTTATACTCGGGGGCGTATTTATGGCCAATCAGCGCAGAACAGCCAAACTAAGGGTAATAGCTCCAAGTGAAAATAAAACACACTCAGGTCATTAAGTGTGTATTCGCCAAACCTTTGGTATAATGCGTCAACTCGCACATACAATAAAGCATGCTCACACATAAAATAAAATATGGTGCAGCAAAAAAGCAAGCTGTTTAGCAGGTGACAAGGTGTGGTATAATAAATTATAGAATTATATGTACCACAGAAATGTCGGAGTTTTATTCCACAAAAGAAAGGATCAGGATACCATGTGTCCCCGAAGGATACTTCCCCAAAGGACGATTTGGAAACGATTTGATCTGTCTTATACTTAGCTTTTCCGCGGAGTAACGTCAAGTTGCGAAAGCCAACTCTGCGGAAGAGGGGATTGTACATGCGAAGGACCAAGTCCTCCAGGCACATCTTACCAGGTTGCTTCCGTAAGAGTGGGTTCATCCACATCAAACTTACGAGAAACCGAGGGAGCCTGTATGAGGAAAACTTACGAATCTATCGTGAACAATGGAGCACTGAGACAGATTGCTGTCATGTTGCTCGGAACATGCATTTTAGCTTTTACGTACTATCACATTAATGCCCAGAATCATTTATCAGAGGGCGGATTTGCAGGCTTAGCTTTGCTGGGTCATTATGCGTTTGGCATATCTCCAGCATGGAGTATGCTGATGCTTGATGTTCCCGTCATATTGCTAGCATGGGTACTGAAGGGCAAAAGATTTATGATGCTAGCATTAATCGGAGCCGTCGCCTTTTCACTGTTTTATGCAGGATTTGAGAAATATTCGACTCTGATTATAGACCTGCATGGAAATCTGCTAATAGCAGCTCTACTTTGTGGGGTGCTCACAGGTTTAGGAGCCGGAATCGTACTGCGATTCGGTGGAGCAACCGGGGGCGATGATATTTTGTCTCTGCTAATCAGCGAGTGGCGCGGATGGAAAATCGGCAACGTGTTTATCGTCAGTGACATCATCGTACTGGGATTATCGCTGTTGTATCTGCCTGTGAAGGAAACAATGTTTACAATACTGGCTGTGTGGCTTGCCGGAAAAATAATTACATGGACGACCACGTTCCAATTGCACCGACCTGTGAAAAAGGTACTGCCAGCGGCTATTCCCGCTAAAAAGGTAGTTGCCAAAACAGTGCCGGTCGTCCACAGCCTTCGTCAATAAGGAAAGGGTGTTACGTCAGGAGAGAAATCTTCTTACGTAACACCCTTTCGCTGTATTTAGCTTCATCAGAAAGCTCTAAAGTAGAATGGATACGCCCGTTTTGTTCGTGAATATTTGCAGAAATCTATTGCTATTCTACAAATCTTTGAGCTTCGTCCACCGATTCATTTTTGTATTTAAAGGTTGAAATGGGCTGTTCGTCTCTCTCTTCATTGATTGCTCGGCGATTCTCGTGCGGCTGGATGATTATCGTTCCATTCCTCAGCTTGTGCAGTGGCAATCGCAATCGCGCGCCCTTCTTCATAGCCTTCACGGAGTAGAGCGTTAGCGATATCAACGGCTTTTTCTCGCACACGGGGTTCTAGATTTTTCATGGATGGCGGGTAATCATGTTTGTTCCAAGGTATGGTTGCACACTCCTTTTTAGCAGGTGATGTATTATGTATTACCCGTTGTCGGCTTAGACTAACAAAAATTAGAGTAATGAATATATTGTAAAATTTATCTTAAGAAAAAGCGTATAATGGTGTGCAGAATACCAGAAAAAGGAGTGAAACATTTGCTTGCCTGGGGTTTCGTTTTTTTACTAACCATCATCATTCATACTACCGATAGCTTGTCCTATGCTCTTCGGCTTGGTGGTTTGCGAGCACGTCGGATTGGATTGGCGTTAACCGTGGCCGGAATGCTGCTGTTGGTTTCACGTACCTCCAATATGGCACAGGGACCTTTACTTGGAGGGATGGTCGATCAGGCTAAAGAGGCAGCACAATTGGGCGGAACGGATATGAGACTGGAACTGTATATGCACGGGGTACTGCTGGCCGCCACCGTTGGGACTATGCTTGCTATATTACTGTATCCAACAGTAGTACGCATGTCAGCCAGATGGATTGTACATTTGGAGAATACTGGATCTATTCCGGCTTTAATACGTCATTTAATGAGGCGAAATCGCTGGAAGCATGCAGGCTACTACATAAAACGCCCTAGCTGGTCCATGTTTACCTCCCTAATCAGTGGAGTGATCCCCAAGCGTCTAATTATTTTAAATATTGCCGTTACCGCAATTTATACAACCGGAGTGGTATCTGCCTTGTATGCGTCATTCCTATGGCCCGCTCAAGGTACGGCAATGTCAATGTCGTCAGGCTTAATCAATGGTGTCGCGACGGTATTGTTGACCTTGTTAATTGATCCAAGATTGGCGGTGTTGTCAGAAAAAACGCTACGAGGGGAGCTGCCCCTAATCCGAATGAACAGCGTGTACGGATGGATGATCATCTCGCGTTTGGCAGGAACTTTATTAGCTCAGCTATTGCTGGTACCGCTAGCCATTTGGCTTGGGTGGGTGATGAGCTAAATCAGTAGATGCGCTACCATATCAAAAAAAAGCTGACCCGTGATCATCGAATACAGATAGATTCCGGGTCAGCCTCGTTATTTTTACGGCTACTTACTTTTCAAATAATGACTTATAGGCTCCATATCCTTCACGCTCCAAGTCTTCCTGAGGCACAAAGCGGAGCGCGGCAGAATTGATGCAATAACGCAAACCCTCTGGACCTGGACCATCATCGAATACGTGCCCTAAATGGGAATCTGCTTCGCGACTTCGCACCTCGGTACGAATCATGAAATGGCTGAGATCGGTCTTTTCTTTGACATTGTAACTGCGCAACGGACGGGTAAAGCTAGGCCAGCCGCAACCCGCATCATATTTGTCCAGTGAACTAAACAAAGGCTCTCCTGATACGATATCCACGTAAATGCCTTCAGCTTCATGATCCCAAAACTCATTTTGAAATGGGCGCTCGGTTGCGTTTTTTTGTGTTACTTCGTATTGAATAGGCGTCAGCCGATCTTTAAGATCGGATTTATCAATCTTGGCAGACCAATTTTGCTCAATAAAATCTTCACGTCCTGAGCCTTTGCGATAGCGTTTGTAGTGAGCGGGGTTCTTCTTATGATAGTCCTGGTGATACTCTTCTGCTTCATAAAAAGTTGCCGCAGGCAGGATAGATGTAGCAATGGGCTTGTCAAAACGGCCACTTTGAGCGAGAGCTTCTTTGGAAGCCTCTGCCTTGATGCGTTGTTCATCATTATGATAGAAAATAGCCGTTTGGTAGGATGAACCTCTATCGTGGAACTGTCCACCTTCATCCGTTGGATCAATCTGTTGCCAAAATAGCTCCAACAGTTTTTCATATGGGAACACTTGAGGGTCGAATGTAATTTGTACGGCTTCCACATGTCCCGTTGTTTCAGAGCATACCTCTTCATAGGTAGGATTTTCGGTATGTCCCCCTGTATATCCGGATCTAACTTTCAAAATACCGGGCATTTCCTCAAAAGGGGAGACCATGCACCAGAAGCAGCCACCCGCAAAAGTTGCCTTTTCTACCGTATTTGGATTGTTGGTGCTCATATTTTATCACTCCAATCTGAGAATGTTTAATTAGTTGTTATTTAAATAGCTTACAATTAAATTATATACGGGATTTTTGCAAAATCCAACGAAACATCAGAAAGTACTCAGTTGCGTAGCTGTAGTGTGTCCCAAAAACTGCAATGAAACATTCTACAGAAGCGGCACAAACTCATTAGTGTTATATTTTGTTGACGCGCCTAACTCTTTTTCTGTAAAGTACAAACCCTCCACTTACCAGTGCAGTATATAGCAGCAAAATAAGCAAACCCGTGATTGGATGTTCCGCAAAGGTACCGCCTGCATAAGCATACACTGCAATTGCGGGAAGTTTGCCGATCGCTGTACCTAGCATAAAGCTCCAAAATGGAAACCCTGCTACTCCGGCATATACATTTACAGCTGCCTGAGGAATGACTGGAATCAGGCGAGCCAGTAGCACAGCAGTAAAAGAATCTTTCTCCATGACCTGATTGAAGCGCTCCAGTGCGGGAACACGCTCCAAATATGCACGTCCTTTGTCACGGAACAGGGTACGTACAGCACTGTAAACGACCAACGCAGCCAAAGTAGTGCCAAGCCAGCAAATCAAAGCACCTTGCCAGGCGCCTGCTGCATAAGCAATGGAAACGATAATCAGCTTGTAAGGGATAAACGGAATTAACGCGAATAAAAATGCGAGCAGTAGCAGAACCGGAAAGGAGGTTTGCTTGTTTGCCCAGGCGAGCCAATCATATCTGTAGATAAACGCGATGCAGAGCAGCGAAACATAAGCCGCGGGGAGTAACCATTTTTTCATTTATATACCTCTTTCAATATCCCTGTTCGGCTTATTGCTTATACAGAAAAAAATAGGGTTCACATTCCCAAAAATGTATGCTATACTGCCACTAACAGAATAGTTCCCAAAGGGGAGTAGCTCAGCGAGTAAAGTCGTCATTACGGGATTCTTAATCCCCGGCTTTATTGGCAACGTAATGTTGTAAGCGAGACCTTTGCCAGGATTTTAGGAATCCGGGTAAATGGTCTTTTTTTGATGCCAAAATTGGGTCAAGCGCCGTTTCCGGATTCCGCGAAATGGCGCTTTTTTAGTATAAAGCGCTGAACTATGTACAGTATAACAAATAAACAAAGAAGGTGGGAGAAACGTATGGATTTTTTGTCAATTGAGTTTTTAACCGCATTATTGTCCATTATTATTATTGATCTGGTGCTAGCTGGTGACAATGCGATCGTAATCGGCTTGGCGGCGCGGAATGTTGATAAGGCCAATCAAAAGAAGGTCATTATCTGGGGAACGGTCGGAGCAGTCATCATTCGTGTGATTGCTACAGTGCTGGTCACATACTTACTGCAAATATATGGATTGCGTTTGGTTGGGGGTCTGGCCCTTATCTATATCGCCTATAAGTTGTTGGTCGAAGAGAAAAAACATGAAATTTCAGCTACAAATCAGATGTGGGCAGCGATTCGTACCATTATTATTGCGGATACAATGATGGGACTCGATAATGTGCTTGCTGTTGCGGGAGCCGCTCATGGAAATATGCTACTGGTTATTCTAGGTCTGGCAATCTCCGTTCCGATCATGGTGTGGGGAAGCACGATTATTCTGAAACTGACAGAACGTTACCCAGTAGTGATCACGATTGGAGCCGCAGTATTAGCGTATACCGCTGCTAAAATGGTGGTGGCCGAGCCATTAATTGCACACTGGTTCGCAAATGGAGTCGTTAAATATGGTTTTGAAGCCTTGATTGTAGTTCTGGTTGTAGCCATCGGGATGCGTGTTAAAAAAGTAAAAAGTGAGAAAACAAAAAAAGAAGCGTTGCACGCATAAGCTAACTTATATTGAAGTAATCTGGCTGAGCTGGATACTCAAGTCTTAGAGGCTGTTCCTCAGATCCATCTGGATCAGGAGCAGTCTCTTTTCTTTGCTTGTCAGCGGACTTCCATGTAAACTAGACAACAGATGAAATGAGTGATTAGAGGTGGAACCATATGGACAAGCAAATCAAGACAAGAGTAGCTATTGCAGGATTAGGTGGAATCGCTCGTAAAGTGTATCTGCCGTTACTGGCTGCACACCAAGGCGTAGACATTGTAGGAGTGATGAACCGTTCACAGGAGCCGGTCAGTTCTACTATGGAGCAGTATAGACTACCAAGAGGAACGACGGACGTGAAGGAAATGCTGGCATGGGAGCCGGAAGCTGTATTTATACATGCGGCCACCGAAGCTCATTTTGACCTAGTTATGGCGTGTATTGAAAAAGGGATAGCGGTGTACGTAGATAAACCATTGTCCTATGATGTTCGTCAGAATTTGGAAATGACTGCTTTCGCGGAAGCACAGGCTGTACTGCTGGCGGTAGGTTTTAATCGACGTTTTGCTCCGCACTATGTGGCTGCAAAAGCTTGGCTAGAGGAAGTGGGCGGTTTCAGTCAATGTGCGGCGATTAAACACCGAACTGGATATGATCGTAGACCGGCGACACAGACGGTTTATGATGATTTAATTCATATGCTTGATTTGCTACTGTGGCTGGGTGGCGATAATTATGAGCTACTGCAAAGTAGTCTGGATACAACAAGTGAAGGGTATATGGACGCTGCGTTCGGGACTTTGCGTTTGGGGAATGCTGCCGGTACATACAGTATGAGCAGACAGGCAGGAGCTGACATAGAGAAGCTGGAGCTTCACGGGGCAGGACGGTCTGTTGAAGTCACGAATATGGAACAGGCTGTTTTCATGCAAAAAAATCATTTATCACGAACGCAAACTTTTGGAAGCTGGGACACAATATTGGAAAGACGGGGATTCACCGGGGTGGTGAATCATTTTCTGGAGCATATTCATCGTCCGGAGGAGTGTGTTATACAAGCTGGAAAAGTGTTGGAAAGCCATATGCTAGCGGAAGAACTGATTAGTGGTTTGAGAGATTAATATCGAACCATGATGATCCAGACATCAAGAATTAGGTTGAAGGAGAAATGTATCAATGGAAGAAGACAACCGCGGTAAACAGCTAGAAGAAGCTATCATTGAAAATTATAAGCAAGAAGAAGATATGATGATCCTTGTGTTTGCTCAATGGTGCATCAATAACGACTTGGAGCCAGAGGAATTATATCGTGCAGCGTATCCGCAGCAGGATAGCAACGAGCGTCTGCTGCGAATACGCAAGCTTACTGTATCGCGCGAAGAAGCAGGTGATATTCCGCTGGATACGGTATTAGGGGTGCTGTCCATGTTCGGAAATGAGGACTTGGCGATGGTCGTATCCGAGGCGGCCGCCCAGCTCCCGTCGGAACGGAAATAAGTCCACCTATAATAAAGCATCTGGCAAAGTCATTCGTGGCATCGTGGAAATAAACTGTTTTTACTGAGGATATTTTTGATCGGGGAGGGTAAGCTGACGATGGAAGATATACCTGTGCCAAGTACTTGTAAAGGCTGTGAAAGAGATATCGCTTTATCGGAAGAGCAAATTACCAGAATTCTTAACAATATGAGACCCAAAATGGATTGTGTAAACGATGAAGTATACAAAGCCAGACTGTTGACCTGTGCACAATGCGATGAGTTAATGTCCGGTCACACATGTGGCATTAGTGGAAGTATTGTTCGTATACGTGCCTTGGCAGTAACTCAAAATTGTCCCAGCTACCATGGTTCACGTTGGCAAGGATCAGCTTGAAAAATGCAAAGCCCAGACTCAATTAAATCTGAGATTACAGGCTAAAGTAGTCATCCCCTGGTCTGCCTTAATGGCAGACCTTTTTGGTTTGCTTGGACTTTGTTGTTAGCAATTGACAAATTGTAGACAATAAAATATATTAAACACGTAAAATGCTTTTGTTTAATTATTAATATTTATATTAATAAAAGGATTGTTAGGTGTGACAATGTGTAATATTAGAGTTCGAAAAGAGAACGGTAGTGTGAGTGTAATTTATGCGGCTATGAAAGCGTAATCATTTTTGTGATGCTCCAACAATTTTAATGTTTTGGGAGGTTTTGTTGTGAAGGGTTCTGTTATAGTAAATACCGATTGGGAACAGGGCGTTATTAATAAAAATATTTATGGGCAATTTGCCGAGCATCTTGGACGATGCATTTATGAAGGTTTATGGGTGGGACAGGACTCTCCAATCCCTAACACTGACGGAATTCGAAATGATGTGGTGGAAGCGCTCAAGCAGCTGAACATTCCTGTGCTGCGTTGGCCAGGGGGCTGTTTTGCCGATGAATATCATTGGAAAGATGGGATCGGGCCGAAAGAAAAACGCAAAAGAATGGTAAATACGCACTGGGGCGGTGTGGTTGAAAATAACCATTTTGGTACACATGAGTTTTTCCAATTGTGTGAGCTATTGAATGCAGAGCCGTATATCTGTGGGAATGTAGGCAGTGGTACAGTGCAGGAAATGTCGGAGTGGGTAGAGTACATGACCTTTGACGGGGAGTCCCCTATGGCTGCATGGCGTCAGGAAAACGGTCGTGAGAAACCATGGAAGCTCAAATATTTTGGAGTTGGTAACGAAAACTGGGGTTGTGGCGGTAACATGCGCCCGGAATATTATGCTGACCTGTATCGCCGCTATCAGACATATGTCCGTAACTATGGAGAGAATCGCATTTATCGAATAGCTGGTGGGGCGAATGTGGATGATTATCGTTGGACCGAAGTACTGATGCGCGAAGCCGGGCACCTTATGAACGGTTTGAGTCTACACAACTACACAATACCGGGGAGTTGGGAAGGGAAACGACACGCAGTCGGTTTTGATGAAGCAGAATGGTTTGAGACGATGAAAAAATCATTGCACATGGATGAATTGATTACTCGCCACTCTGCCATTATGGACCAATATGATCCTGACAAACGGGTTGGGCTGATCGTCGATGAATGGGGAACTTGGTTCCTGACCGAACCAGGTACCAATCCTGGCTTCCTGTATCAGCAAAATACGATGCGGGATGCGCTGGTAGCCGGACTACACCTGCACATATTCCATAATCATCATGATCGTGTGCAGATGACGAATATTGCTCAAATGGTCAACGTTTTGCAAGCGATGGTTCTAACTGAAGGCCCTGCTATGCTGTTGACCCCGACATACCATGTATTTGAAATGTTCAAAGTGCATCAGGATGCACAAGCACTGGCTATTCATGCGAAGGTAGGCAATTATGAGTATGATGGAGACTCCATCCCACAAGTAAGTGTGTCCGCCTCTAAGGCACAAGATGGTTTTATTCATATAAGCTTATGCAATGTCCATCCGGGCGAATCGGCAAATTTGAGCCTTGAGCTAAGAGGGCTCGAAGAGGTTAAGAAGATCAATGGTGTTGTCTTAGCCAGTGACGATATGCAGGCACATAATACATTTGATCAGCCAGAGCGTGTGAAAAAGGAAACTTTTACATCTTATCAGCTGCAAGGTCAGCATTTGGATGTTACACTGCCACCGATGTCGGTTGTGATGCTGACGATTGCTCTGTAAAAACAGATTGTGTATGTAAATAGTACCCGTTATATCATCCGTTAGGAAAAAGAGAGCGTTCAGGGGAACGCTCTCTTTTTCCTACAATTGCTCGCGGTGTATCATTCTGAATTCCTTGGGCGACATACCAAAGCGGGAACGAAATACACGGTGAAAGTATGTGTAGTTTGCAAATCCTGACGATTCGGCGGCTTGTTCCAGTGACATGGGACTGAAAATGATACGCTCCCTTGCCATGTTGAGCCTGACGTCCAGTGTGTACTGCATAATGCTCGTATCGAACGTTTCCTTAAACAGGTGTACCGCTCGGGATACGCTGATCCCGACGTGCGAAGACACGTCATCCAGCTTAAAATTAGATGATGCATTTTCTTCAATATAATTTTTTATCTGATAAGCAAGATAGTTATGATGAGTAGCAGTGGGCTGCTCGGATAGTATACGGTCAAACTCCAAACATAAAATGCGTATGTAATAGCTTGATATTTCCGGGTAAGGATTAGAAATACGTCGCTGCTCCAACACGAGCTGACGAAATAGGCCAAGCAGGGCTTCTGTGAGCTGAACCTTAATTCGGTTGGGACGTTTGTGATGATTCCACCACTCATCTACCCAGGGGCCACCGAAAAAAATGTGATAATCCCCACTTTCTACAACCTGCTCTCCCATGGGGTTCAACTCACTGTGAATATCCAGTTCATAAGGCTCGGTCGGATTGAACAGCAGCAGATCACCTGCCTCAATCCGTGTCATTTTCCCGTCAATGCGTGCTTGACAGCGTCCATCTGTTTGCAGACGGAATAAATAATTTTTGATTCCATCAGGCTGGTTCGAATAAAAGGGCTTACGGTGGAAGGAATAGCCTGCGGTAAGAACCTGGCAAGGCTCAATGATAGACATGATGATGACTCCTTTTGGGCATATGGCTGTTTCAAATATTGACCAGATTGTTCATGTTTTAATCATATTATTCATTTTAAACGAAAGCAAAATAGAATACCATGTGAACTGTAAAGCTTACATGTTAGATGAGAAAGTACATGTTAGAGGCCAAGGAGTGTGAAGACGTAAAACGAATAAGGCCGGGATTATCAGCTGTGGTAACACTAGCTCGGTATATCTTAAAATTCTCCAAACCAACCCGCCCTTTGAAGTAGTGACCTTTGGTGATCTATTGAATGGAAGGGCCAAGGAGAGGGTCGATAAATTGAGTGTTGTAAACGTATACAAAGTGGATAGATCGATGCTTCGGCCTGAGATGGAGTTTGCATTTTATCTGCCGGTACCTGGCTGCCAGGCACTGCAGATGTGCGATACCAGAGGCGGGCAAGCAGGTGTAATGGAACAGATATAACGAAAATTCATCCTAACGAAGAGGTGAAGGGGATTGACTAAAGTAGGATTACAATTATACACAGTTAGGGAAGAGCTTGAACAGGATTTTGAAGGCACATTGCGCAAGGTAGCTGAGCTGGGCTATAAAGGGGTTGAGTTTCATAGCTTCTTTGGGCGTAGTGCCAAGGATGTCAGGGCGCTTTTGGATGAACTAAATCTGGAAGTTGTCGGAACTCATATACAATACAGCCGCTTGCTGCATCATTTGGATGAGGAAATTGCATATCACAAAGAATTGGGTAACAAGTACCTCATTGTTCCTTATTTAACCGAAGAAGAGCGGGAGTGGGATGACCTTTTTGTTAATCTGAATCGTATTGGTAAAAAAGTAAAGGAGCATGGGTTAATACTGGCTTATCACAATCATGATTTTGAGCTAACAGAGAAAATCAATGATCGCCCGGTATTCGATGCTTTATATGATGCGGTTCCCGATGATTTGTTACAGGTCGAAATGGATACTTGTTGGGTATACTATGGGGGCTATGATCCAGTGGAATACATCGGACGATATCGTGGACGCCTGCCTATCATTCACTTAAAGGATATGGCACGCGACGAGCAGCAAAAAGCAGTTACTGTAGAGTTAGGCCAAGGAGAAGTGCAGCTTCAGACCATTACAGATGCCGCTATTGAAGCAGGTGTGGATTGGGTTGTTGTGGAACAGGATTTCAGCTCAAATCCTCCAATCGAAAGCATTGAAACCAGTATGAAGTGGCTCCAACAATACGCAGCTCAGGGAGGAAATATTCATGTCTAAAACACTTAAGATCGGGATTATCGGTTGTGGGGGCATTGCTAACGGTAAACACTTACCGAGTCTTGCCAAGCAAAAGAGAGCAGAAATCATAGCTTTCTGTGACATTGTACAGGAACGTGCTGAAGAGGCTGCTGAAAAGTATGGTGCTGAAGGATCACAAGTTTACAGTGATTACCGTCAGCTGCTAGAAAATAAAGACATTGAAGTTGTACATGTATGTACCCCTAACGACTCGCACTCGGAAATTACGGTAGCGGCGCTTGAGGCAGGTAAGCATGTGCTATGTGAAAAGCCGATGGCTAAAACTGCTGAGCAGGCACGGGAAATGCTTGATGCGGCCAACCGTACAGGCAAAAAGCTATCCATTGCTTATCAAAATCGTTATCGTGATGACAGTCTGTATCTGAAGCAATTGGTCGAGCAAGGAGAGCTTGGTGAGATTTATCTTGGTAAAGCCATTGCTCTACGCCGCCGTGCGGTTCCCACCTGGGGAGTGTTCTTGGATGAAGAGAAACAGGGTGGTGGCCCGCTGATTGATATCGGCACACACGCACTTGATTTGACACTCTGGCTGATGGATAATTACAAGCCTAAAAGTGTACTAGGTTCAACCTTCCATAAGCTGGGAGATCGAAAAAATGCAGCCAATGCTTTTGGACCGTGGGACCCAGAGGAATTTAAAGTAGAGGACTCAGCTTTTGGGTTCATCACCATGCAAAATGGAGCTACGATTGTATTGGAATCCAGCTGGGCATTAAATGTTGTAGAGTTTGGTGAAGCCAAGACGTTGTTATGCGGTACCGAAGGCGGAGCAGATATGCAGGATGGATTGCGCATTAACGGAGAAAAGAACAGCCGCTTGTTTGACACTAAAATAGATCTGAATGCAGGAGGAGTGGCCTTTTACTCCGGTGAAACGGAAAATGAGGCAGACCGTGAAGCCCGTCTGTGGATCGAATCTATTTTGGATGACAAAGAACTCCTTGTGAAGCCGGAGCAGGCACTGGTGGTTACTGAAATTTTGGAAGCCATCTATGAATCGGCCCGTACAGGAAAAGCAGTTTATTTTGACTAAGCCTTGTAATGATCCCGAATAGACAATCACTATAATGAAAGCAGCTTTTTTCACATATGATACAGGGAGGGATTTCTTTTGAAACTTGGAGTATTTATGGTGTTGTTCGGTGGACGTTCATTGGAGGAGGCGCTGGATTATGTGGCTTCTCAGGGACTGGATGCTGTAGAAATCGGAACAGGTGGCAACCCGGGAGATAAGCATTGCAAGCCTGATGAGTTGCTAGAGAACGATACGGCGCTCAAAAATTTTAAAAAGGCAGTAGAATCCCGGGGATTAACGATTAGCGCGCTTAGCTGTCATGGTAATCCGCTTCATCCACAAAAGCATTTGGCACAGGCAGATCATGACACATTTCTTAAAACCGTCCGATTGGCAGAAAAGCTGGAAGTTCCTGTTGTGAACACTTTCTCAGGATGTCCAGGTGATCACGAGGATGCGAAGTATCCAAACTGGCCTGTGGCTCCGTGGCCTAATGATTTCCAGGAAGTGCTGAAGTGGCAATGGGAGAATAAAATTATTCCTTACTGGACTGAAACGGGTAAATTTGCAGCAGATCACCATGTTAAAATAGGGCTGGAGTTACATGGGGGCTTCTCCGTTCATACACCAGCAACCTTGCTTCGTTTGCGTGAAGCGGCAGGAGAGGTCATTGGTGCTAATCTGGATCCGAGCCATATGTGGTGGCAGGGAATTGATCCCGTACAGGCGGTTCAAATTTTAGGCCGAGAGGGAGCCATTCACCATTTCCATGCCAAGGATACGACGATTGATCCGATCAATGTTAATAAATACGGACTTACCGATATGCAGGAGTATACGAATATGTTAGATCGAGCATGGCAGTTCCGTACTGTGGGCTATGGTCATGATGTAAAAACCTGGGCAGATATTATCAGTGCTCTGCGTCTGGTGGGATACGATTATGTAGTAAGTATTGAGCATGAAGACGGTCTGATGTCCGTGGAAGAAGGCTTTACTAAAGCTGTCCATAATCTTCGCCAGGTCCTGATTGAAGAACCGCTGAGCGAGATGTGGTGGGTCTAACCTAATAGGGGGAACTGTGATGATTAACGTCACCATTTGGAATGAATTTTTGAACGAAAAGTTAAATGAAGAAGCCAAACGGATTTATCCTAACGGCATACACCAAGCATTGGCTGACGGCTTGGCAGATGAAGGTTTTGCCATTAGAACAGCTACTTTGCGTGAGAATGCCGAACATGGTTTGGAAGAAGAAATCCTCAATTCCACAGATGTGCTGCTGTGGTGGGGACATAAAGCCCACGATCAGGTGAGCGATGAAGTTACAGCGCGTGTCGTCAAGCGTGTGCAGGAAGGAATGGGCCTCATCGTATTGCACTCAGGCCATTTCGCCAAGCCATTTAAAGCTCTGATGGGCACTAGTTGTGATTTAAAATGGAGAGTTGCAGGCGAGCAGGAGATTATTTGGTCAGTAAATCCGTCACATCCTATTGCGGAAGGATTAGACGGCAAAATTCTCTTAGAGCAGGAAGAGATGTATGGCGAGTTCTTTGATATTCCTGCGCCGGATGAACTGGTCTTTATCAGTAACTTTGAAGGCGGCGAAGTATTTAGAACTGGATGCACCTTCCATCGAGGCAGTGGTAAAATATTTTATTTCCGACCAGGGCATGAGACCTATCCGACTTATTACCAGCCTGATATTTTGAAGGTCATTGCTAACAGCATCCGTTGGGCTTCACCGACAAGCAATAAAAAACCAGTATATGGTAGAAGTGAACCGGTAAGGCCGCTTGGTGGAGTGTTGGTATAGTTACAATTATCACATATTGATGAATTATATAAATAACAGGTTTACAGGCGGAACCTCTGGGGATTCCGCCTTTTTGTATTTAACGAATTAGACATATACCTGCCGCATTGATTTGTTGTATAATCAGTTTTGGTCATGGCAACTTTATCAGCACAGGTATTAAATTTAAGAAAGTGTTTTCTTTCGGGATAAAGTATGCTAAAATGATATATACTAACAAAAGGAAAGCTTTATCAAACCGAAATGCAAAAGAAGGTGAAAAATTTGGAGAGTCAACCGCAATTTACAAAAATGTGTCCGCGTTTTGAAACCGCCTTTTCATGTCTGGGTAAGCGCTGGAATGGATTGATTATTCAATCCATGATGAGCGGTCCCAAGCGGTTTAAGGATATTTCCAATCTGATTCCCACAATGAGTGACAAAATGTTATCAGAGCGGATGAAGGATCTGGAAAATGAAGGGATTCTTACACGCCATGTATATCCGGAAACTCCTGTCCGCATTGAATATGAGCTAACCACCAAAGGTCGTGCACTTCAGCCGGTTATGGAGCAGATTCAATTTTGGGCTGAGGAATGGATTAGATGATCACCAAACTCATTAAGTGTTTCTCATAGCAAAACAGCCTCTTCCTAGGAAAAGGCTGTTTTTTTATTTTGAGGTAGGCAGTACGGCTTAATAGCTTTTAGCGCGCCCTGCTACTGAGAATACTCCGGCTGTTGTACGGCGAGGGATGCGGGATTGAATATCCAGTGCGGCTGAACGAAATGTGCCTAAACACGAGTGGCAAAGCCTTCCTGCATAAATGGGAGAACGGCAGGACTCGCAAGGATAATCAAGCTGACTGTATGTGGAGGGAAATTTGCCTGCTCTTACCCAATCTGTAAGCAAATCCATAGGTGTGCCAGTCACATCACTGAGTTGGCGGGTATGAGTAGAAGGATGCTTCCATAGATAGTTAGAACAGCGGTCAAAGAATATATTTTCTTCTTGAATACAAGTATTACACAGGTTTCTAAGATTTTGACGGAAAACGGAACCGCATTTTGGGCAATTCGAAGTATGTATCTCCATAGAAACCAGTCCTTTGTATCGGGATATAATAATATTTTTAAATTTATTAGTTACATATTACTATGACTTTATACCTATATCAATCTTTATTTAAAGAATTGCTGATCTTTAAGTATATGCTGGCATCTATATTGACATTACTATATTACTTATGTATTATTGCTTACATAAAGTTACTAAGTGAATAAAATAAATTGTTTGCGATAAGGGGATTTTTTAATGGTACCATCTTTATTTTTAGCCCACGGATCACCTATGCTTGCTATTGAACAGACGGACTACACTGCATTTCTAGAGCAGTTGGGGAAAAGCGTTCACCCTAAGGCGATTGTTATCTTTACAGCTCACTGGGAGACGCAAGTGTTAACGATTAGTTCAATGGATGACATATACGATACAATTTATGATTTTGGAGGCTTCCCACCCGAACTGTACGAAGTGAAGTATCCAGCACATGGTTCTGTTGAACTAGCTAATAAGTTGAAAAAGTTATATGAACAAAAGGGCATCGATGTACAAACTGATCGGGTGAGGGGACTGGATCATGGTTCCTGGACATTGTTGCATCGTATGTATCCTGAGGCAGACATTCCGGTAGTTCAGATTTCCGTAAATCCGTACCTCTCGCCCAAAGCACAATTTGCCATTGGTGACGTGTTGCGTGAGTTGGGAGAACAAGATATTCTGGTCATTGGCAGTGGCGTGACTGTCCATAATCTGCGTATTGTCAAATGGGGAGAAACGAAAACGGAGCCTTGGGCAATTGATTTTGATGACTGGATTATCGAAAAAGTGCAAAGCGGAGATATAGAAGCTTTGGATCACTATGAAAGCGAAGCGCCATATGCTCGTCAGGCCGTACCTAGAGCAGAACACTTTGTACCGTTGTTTATTGCAATGGGTAGTGGCAATCCTGCAAACAAAGCTAAGGTCATCCATAGAAGCTATGAGATGGGAAATTTAGGTTATCTATGCTTTCAGTTTTAAAGCGTGTAGGGCAGAAGAAGGTCGAGTTATGTGCTTTGTTACTGTCCCGTCCGTTCTCTAAAAAATGGGGAGTGGAATAAAATTAGGGAGTGTTATAAGCTAATAATGGCTTACAGCACTCCCTTTTACATTAAAAAACAATTTATTATATCCGGCAAATCTCACGTGGGCACAATTCACAATGACATACACCTTGCAGCATTTCCAAATCCTTGACAACAATCATACCATTATCGTATTCTACTGCATTTTTCTTACGCAGATCACTGAGCATCCGATTTACGCTTTCCCGGGTAGCACCGATCATATTTGATAAGTCAGTATGAGTAATCTTTTTATGAATCAAGATATAGTCGCCGTGAGGCTCACCATAGGTGTTGCATAGTCGGATGAGTGTGGAACATAGAGCGCCAGGCTTGCCGTACATCATCAAATCGCGGAACTTGGTCTGAGTAATGCGATGATGCGATCCCATCCATTTCATAAAGTCAATCGCAAAATCACAATGCTGGCAAATAAGCAGCTCCAAATCTGTATGATCGATTACGCCAATATCACTGTCCTCCAGAACCTCAGCAGAAAAGGAATGCTTGGTGCCGAAGAAAGGATCAGCTTGACCAACAAGATCGCCGCTTTGATACATATATAGAATAAGTTCCTTACCCTCATCCGTTGTTTTGGTTACCTTTACGCGTCCGCGCTTAATATAAAACAGCTTATCCGCTGTATCTCCTTCCCAGAACAAATGCGAGCTTTCTGGCATAACTCGATCTTTCATCATCACTTGCAACCGGTTGAAGCTGGCCTCCGAGAAGCAACAGGTGTTGCCGCGGGCTTCCATTACATTTGTAGGGTTTCTCATCGTCCATTTCCCCTTTGTATCCTATGTTTTTTATCTGCAACTTGATCAATTCAAATTCATTATATACCTGTGCAATGAGTTTTTGGGGCAAGAAGAGGGGGTAAAAGTGGCAGAATTCCAAACTTTGTGATTTAATTCACTTCATAAAATAAAATTTTAAATAGATTGTGAAAAAAATCACAAAATATCTTGAAAAGCTGTGTTACGATCAGTGCGTGAACAAGAGATAGTACACGAGATAACAGGAGGATGAGGGAAATGGCTGTTAAAAACGAGGTTATCCAAAAAGAGCAAAGCGCAGAGCAGTATATTCAAACGCTGATTGACCGGGCGAACCGGGCACAGCAAGCTTTCATGAGTATGAATCAGGAGCAGATTGATGAAATCGTACAAGCTATGGCACTCGCAGGGATGGATAAGCACATGCACCTAGCGAAGTTGGCTGTTGAAGAAACAGGACGCGGTGTGTACGAGGACAAAATCACCAAAAACATGTTTGCAACAGAATATATCTATCACAGCATCAAAAATGAGAAGACCGTTGGTGTCATTGAAGATAATGATTTCGATAGCTTCCAAAAGATTGCAGAGCCAGTCGGTATCATCATGGGGATTACTCCAGTAACAAACCCGACTTCGACTACGATGTTCAAAGCGTTAATTGCCATTAAAACACGTAACCCAATCATTTTCGGCTTCCATCCATCTGCTCAATCGTGTAGTGCGGAAGCAGCCCGCGTATTGCTTGAAGCAGCTGTTAAACATGGTGCTCCAGCGGATTGCATCCAATGGATTGAAGCACCTTCGATGGATAAAACAAATGTACTGATGAACCACCCTGATGTGGCATTGATTTTGGCAACTGGCGGATCAGGCATGGTTAAGGCAGCTTATAGCTGTGGTAAACCTGCACTTGGCGTAGGTCCTGGTAACGTACCTTGCTTTATTGAAAAAACAGCCGATATCAAACAGGCCGTGAACGACCTTATCCTTTCTAAATCTTTTGATAACGGTATGATTTGTGCTTCGGAACAAGCCGTAATTATCGAAGAGCCTATCTTCGAGCAAGTGAAGAAATTGATGATTGCTAATGGTTGCTACTTTGTAAATAAAGAAGAAGCAGCTAAGCTCACTCAAGGGGCTATGAATGTAGAAAAATGTGCAGTGAACCCGGCCATCGTCGGACAGTCTGCTGTAAAAATAGCTGAAATGAGCGGCATTACAGTACCGGCAGGAACAAAAATTTTGGTCGCTGAAATTGAAGGAGTAGGAACCAAATTCCCATTATCTGCGGAAAAATTGAGTCCGGTATTGGCTTGCTACAAAGTGAAAAATGCAGAGCAAGGTATCCAACGTGCTGCTGAAGTTGTAGAGTTCGGCGGTATGGGTCACTCGTCAGCTATCCATTCGCAAGATGAGGACGTTATCGCTCGCTTTGCAAACCGTTTGCAAACAGGTCGTATCATTGTAAATGCACCTTCCACACATGGTGCAATCGGTGATATTTACAACACCAACCTTCCTTCGTTGACACTTGGTTGCGGTTCGTACGGTCGTAACTCGACTTCGTCGAACGTATCTGCAGTTAACTTGATTAATGTGAAAAGGGTGGCGAAACGGACGGTGAATATGCAATGGTTCAAAGTACCTTCCAAAATTTATTTTGAGAAAAATTCGACACAGTATCTTGCTAAAATGCCTGATATCACACGTGTAGCCATTATCACTGACCCTATGATGGTGAAACTCGGATATGTGGACCGCGTCATTCATTATTTGCACCAGCGCCAAACACCAGTTGCGATTGAAGTGTTCTCTGAAGTTGAGCCAGATCCATCGACAGTTACGGTAGAGCGTGGTACTGAAATGATGAGACGTTTCCAACCGGATTGCATCATCGCACTCGGCGGCGGTTCGCCAATGGATGCTGCTAAAGGCATGTGGATGTTCTATGAATATCCGGATACTGATTTCAATAGCTTGAAGCAAAAATTCATGGATATTCGTAAACGGATTTACAAGTACCCACGTCTGGGTCAAAAAGCACAATTTGTAGCTATCCCTACAACCTCGGGTACAGGTTCGGAAGTCACATCGTTTGCAGTAATTACAGACAAAAACCTGGGCAACACGAAGTATCCGCTGGCTGACTATGAGTTGACTCCTGATGTGGCAATTATTGACCCTGTGTTTGTATATTCGCTGCCTAAAACAGCTGTAGCCGATACAGGTATGGACGTTCTGACACATGCTATCGAGGCTTACGTGTCTGTAATGGCCAATGATTACACAGATGGTCTGGCAATTAAAGCCATTCAACTGGTATTCCAATACCTGGAGCAATCGGCTCTGATCGGCGACAAGTTGGCTCGCGAAAAAATGCATAATGCTTCTACACTTGCAGGTATGGCGTTTGCTAATGCATTCTTGGGTATTAACCACAGTCTTGCACATAAATGGGGCGGACAATACCATACGGCGCATGGCCGCACGAATGCTATCTTGCTGCCGCACGTTATTCGCTACAATGCGAAAAAGCCGACAAAATTTGCTTCGTTCCCTAAATATTCGCACTTTGTTGCAGATGAGCGCTATGCAGAAATTGCACGCATACTGGGACTGCCTGCACGTACCACTGAAGAAGGGGTTAACAGCTTAATTGACGCGATCCGTAAGTTGAACAAAACACTCGGTATCGAGGAATCGTTCCAACAACTCGGATTCGATCCAAAAGACTTTGAATCACGTGTAGATTATCTGGCTGACCGCGCTTTTGAGGATCAATGTACAACTGCAAATCCAAAGCTGCCGCTGGTTACTGAATTGGCTGATGTATACCGCAATGCCTTCTACGGACGCTTTGATCAATAATATAATAGTATGAAGAGGCTTGTAACAAAGCATTTTCCTATACAATACCAATGCAGGCTCTCTATATAGAGGGCCTCTTGGTTTGGGAAGGGAGGTGAGCGGCGAGGCTGAAGGTATAGGCGTGAAGCTAGGGAAAATAAAGTGACATAAATCACTCATATTGTGATTTATGTCACATACTACACTCTATCATTATTCTACAATAAGAGTGTAAGAAAGGTCCCGACACTGAGCGTAAGGCATCGGTGAAAAGGCCGGGCTCAAGAAATAGTTTAAACGTGAAAAAAATCACAAGTCCGGAAGACCAAACAATTTGGAGGGATTTACATGTCGGTGATTGAGAGAGAATTACAAGAGCAACAATCTGGCTGGAGAGGTTTTAAAAAAGGAAAATGGACTAGAGAAGTTAACGTCAACGATTTTATTGAAACCAATATCTCACCTTATGTTGGTAATGAAAAATTTTTGGTTGGTCCTACTGCTAACACAACTGCACTGTGGGAAATTGTATCTGATCTTACTAAAAAAGAGTTGGCAAACGGCGGTGTGCTTGATGTAGACGTGAATACGCCATCCACCATTATTTCACATAAACCAGGCTATTTGGACAAGGACAAAGAACAAGTTGTCGGTGTACAAACAGATGCTCCATTCAAGCGTTCTTTGCAACCGTTCGGTGGAATTCGGATGATGATCGACGCTTGCAAAGCCTATGGTTTTGAAGTGCCACAAAGCATTGTTGACATTTTCACTCATATTCGTAAAACGCACAACCAAGGTGTATTTGACGCTTATACAGATGAAATGAGAGCAGCTCGTAAAGCTGGTATCATTACTGGTTTGCCAGATGCATACGGTCGTGGTCGTATAATCGGTGACTATCGTCGCGTAGCTCTGTATGGTGCAGACTTCTTGATCCAAGATAAAAAACTTCAATTGAAAAGCCTTGAAGTTGATTCCATGGAAGAAGACGTAATCCGTCTACGTGAAGAAATTTCTGAACAAATTCGTGCCTTGAATGAATTGAAACAAATGGCTGCTGAGCACGGTTTTGATATTTCTAAACCAGCTAACAATGCAAAAGAAGCTTTCCAATGGGTATATTTTGGATATCTCGCAGCGATTAAAGAACAAAATGGTGCAGCAATGTCCTTGGGACGTGTATCTTCATTCCTTGATATCTATACTCAACGTGATCTTGAGGAAGGTACGATGAACGAAGAACAAGCTCAGGAACTGGTCGATCATTTTGTTATGAAACTGCGTATTGTTAAGTTCCTGCGTACACCTGACTACAACGAACTGTTCAGTGGTGACCCAACTTGGGTAACAGAATCCATTGGTGGTATGTCTGTCACTGGAGAAACTCGTGTTACCAAAAACAGCTTCCGCTTCTTGCACACACTGTACAACTTAGGACCTGCTCCAGAGCCTAACTTGACTGTACTGTGGTCAGAAAAACTGCCTGAGGGCTTTAAAAAATATTGTGCAAAAGTTTCTATTGAAACTAGCTCCATTCAATATGAAAATGACGATTTGATGCGTCCAATCTACGGCGATGATTATGGTATTGCTTGTTGTGTATCCGCCATGAGAATCGGTAAACAAATGCAATTCTTTGGCGCTCGTGCCAACTTGGCAAAAGCTCTGCTGTATGCCATTAACGGCGGTAAGGATGAAAAATCCGGCGTTCAAGTAGGACCTGAGTTCCCAGCCATTACAAGCGAAGTGCTGGATTACGAAGAAGTGTTGAGCCGTTTCAAACCTATGATGGAATGGCTGGCAAAACTGTACATGAACACTTTGAATGTTATTCACTATATGCATGATAAATATAGCTACGAACGCATTGAAATGGCGTTGCATGACCGTGATATTCTGCGTACCATGGCTTGTGGTATTGCGGGTCTGTCAGTTGCTACCGACTCCTTGAGCGCCATTAAATATGCAAAAGTTAAACCAATTCGTAACGAAAAAGGAATTGCTGTTGACTTTGAAATCGAAGGCGAATACCCTTGCTACGGTAACAACGATGACCGCGTAGATACTATTGCTGTAGAACTGGTAGAAAGCTTCATGAGCATGATCCGCAAACATAAAGCTTATCGTAATGCGGTTCCTACTCAATCTGTACTGACCATTACTTCCAACGTGGTATACGGTAAGAAAACAGGTACAACACCTGATGGACGTAAAGCAGGCGAACCGTTCGCACCAGGTGCAAACCCAATGCATGGTCGTGATAAAAAAGGTGCTCTGGCATCTCTGAGTTCCGTAGCCAAATTGCCTTATGAACACAGCTTAGATGGTATTTCGAATACCTTCTCCATCGTGCCTAAAGCACTGGGTAAAGAAGAAGAAACACGCAAAACAAACCTTGTTTCGATGATGGATGGCTACTTTGGAAGTCACGCACATCATCTGAATGTCAATGTGTTTGCTCGTGAACAACTGTTGGATGCAATGGAACACCCAGAAAACTATCCACAACTTACGATTCGTGTTTCCGGCTATGCCGTTAACTTTATCAAGCTGACTCGTGAGCAACAATTGGATGTTATTAACCGTACTTTCCACGGTACAATGTAAATAAGTTTTACGTATCAAATAATACACTGACGCACGCATAGCGGATGCGGGAAGGATGATGCAACATGTTGAAAGGTCACATACACTCATTGGAAACCTTCGGGACCGTCGATGGTCCCGGCATCCGCTTCGTGCTCTTTATGCAAGGATGCTTGTTGAAATGTCAATATTGCCATAATCCGGACACTTGGGCCTTGAATGAAGGTAATCCGATGACGTTAGAAGAAGTATTGGCTGAGATTGAACCATACTTAGCCTATTACCGTTCTTCGGGAGGCGGATTAACTGTATCCGGTGGAGAACCGACATTGCAAGCTCATTTTGTAGCAGAGCTGTTCAAAGAAGTGAAACGTCGCTGGAATTTGCACACGACATTGGACAGCAACGGCTTTAATGATGCAGGTCGTATCCATGATCTGCTGGACGTAACGGATTTGGTACTACTAGATATTAAGCACATCGATAACGACAAGCATATTAAGCTTACAGGCAAGTCCAACGACCGTATGTTAAGTACGGCCCGATGGTTGTCTGAGCAAGGGCGCAAGATGTGGATTAGACACGTATTTGTACCGGGGATTCATGATGACGAGCAAGATCTACTAAATTTGGGACGGTTCATTGGAACGTTGAACGGAGTCGAAAAATTCGAAATTTTACCTTACCATCAAATGGGTGTTTACAAATGGGAAATGCTCGGTAAGGCGTATCCGCTGGAGGGAGTTCCGTCTCCTACAGATGAAGAAGTTCAACGTGCTTACCGACTCATTGAAGAGGGTCGTCTGGAGACTGCAGGAACGAATACTGCCTGTCGTCCATCATAATGTAAATGGATCAGAACTACTTTCAGGTTATGAAGCCGCCGCCACATCAGATCAGATGGACGGCGGTTTTTTGTTGTTGAATTTTTGCATTCACAGGAGAATGTTCCCTTTTTTTCATGATCGTCAAAATTTCCAGAAACTTTTTAGCAACTGTCGCGTCTAATAGTATGACTTTTCACGGGAATGATAATAATTTGGGGATAGAAGGAGACAGACAATGAATTTCAAGAAATGGACCATGCTCACCGCCTTGGCGGTAGCTCAGGTGGCTGCAGTAGCCCCTGTAGGAGCAGAAGCAGCATCAACAACTGTTCAATCCACCGATTCGGTTAGCGCACAGCAGGCTCAGACCAATGTTGCTGATTCCGGCGTTCAGAATAGTATCGGAGATCAAGATGGAACAAGCACACAAAATAATACGGTAACACCTAATAACACAGGTGTATCCAATGATCCATTGACTGGTTTGCCTACAGATACTACTAACGGATCGAACGTAACCAATGATGTATACGGTGGAGACGGAACGATTACCAATCCTGGTGGAGCTCCAACATCCATGAATGCGAATCAACTGATTTTGTATTTGAACAGTGCTAAAATGGAACAAAACGGACAGGTATATACAGCAACTCAGCCGATGACAGTCAAAGACGGAGTTTCCTATGTAGCTATCCGTTCTCTTGTCAGCCGTGTCGGATTGCAGTTTAGTTATGACACTGCCACTAAAGAAACCGTAATCACTCAGGGAACAAATGTTCTGCGCTTCAAAACAGACAGCAAGGTTTATACGGTTAACGGTGAAGCTAGACAAATGAAGGGACCGGCTTTCCAACAAAAGAACGTATTTATGGTACCGTTGACCTCGATTACACAGGCCTTAAATATTCCTTATACTGTGAATAATACGACTAAACAAGTTATCATGGATTTGAATCAAAAACCGAAAGCTTCTTTTACGGTTCAGCAAAAAGATATCTATGCGGGCGAAACTCAAGTTACGTATTTGACTAAGGAATCTTCTCCTACAGGTCTTCCGATTGTGAACCAACGTTGGGAAGGTAAGCAGGACGTATTTCAGGAGCCGGGTACATATGTAGTTACCTATTCCGTTCTTGACTCTGCTGGGAACTGGAGTGATCCTTACTCAGTAACAATTACAGTAAGACCACCAAACCAGCCGCCAGTGGCTCTGTTTACAACGGATAAAAAAGAGTATAAGATGGGTGAAAAAATTACCATTACCGACCTGAGTACTGACGACGAGAATGCTATCACTAAGCGTGATTGGGTGAATAAAAAACTTGCCTTCTTCCAACCAGGAGATGTAACAATTACCCTGACCGTGACTGATAAGCACGGCGCAACAAATAGCATAAATCAAACAATTAAAATTACGAACGAATTGCTATACAACGAGGATGATTTCAACAAAATTTTCACGCCATATGGCGATAAATACAGTGTAGATGGCAGCCAGGTGCCTACTATGGCCACTATTCCAGTGACAAGCACTTCTTCACCACGTCTTCTGATTCGTGCTAACAGCCCAGAGCGTGTGTTCCAGGATGGTATCGTGTATCAGGAAACAGGCTCAGGCAGTACGCGTATTCTTGTCCATCATGTCAATGAAACGGGTCGAGATGTGAAGATGTACGTGATTGCGACCAACAACAATATCACGCCTACCAATATAAATGTCGAAAATTCCGGTTTTGCTGGACCATCTGAGTTTGCAACAGCTGCGGGTAAAGTTTCGATTCAAAGGTACTTTCAATCTATGTTGGATGGAAGCAAGCATTCCAGCACAGTTCTAAATCCGGGTGAGAGCCGTGTTATTTTACAAGATTTGAACGCGCAAAAAATCAAGCAAAAACAAGTTATTTCTTTGTTATCCGATCTGTACACGGATCAACCTATTCAATACACGGTAGTTGTGCTAGATGCTAATGCAGATCCAATGACTGTACTGCCTACACTGGCAAAACTGCCTAAGGACGGTATTCATAACCGTGGAACGTACGCAAATTCGGATATCTCGCTCAATTATACCGAAGAGGTTGGTAAAACAGCCCAACGTATCGTTCTTGGTGATAATAAGGTAGACCCGAACCTGATTGGTACCGACGGTCTGGACGGTTCTTCTGCTTCCAATGCCGGTAACTTTGGTGTTGTATATAAGGTTAAGTTGGACCATGTAGCGCCATATTCACTGATTACGTTTAACCCGCGGGGAGGCGAATATTCCGGCTATGCGATGGTTAACAATCAGGTTGTGGGTATACCGACAAATGGTTCTGTATGGGCTCCGAATGAAATGAGTGTACTGTATCGTACAGGTCATATTGAGGAAAGTGTAGAGATGTATTTCACTGCAGCTGCTGGTAGTAATCTGCCGGTTTCCGTAGTAGTTATGCCTTTACCAGCTATTAAAAATTAGTTTGAATTAACCGGTGCTGTTTACCGGCTTAGACCACTTGAGTCTCATCATTCACCGTTTTAAAAGTCGATGTCACTTACAGGATATAGGCGTTCTCCCGTTGCAAACTTGGTTGCAGCACTGGAGAACGTCTTTTTCTTATGAGTAGCACGAATATCTCTTATAATATTGACTTTAATCGTGGTATAATGAATAGATGCAAGCCTAAGCCTGCATCAGAAAACCTGAAACTATAGACAGGGGAGGGTGAAACGCATGCTGACAAAGGATGAGATTATCGCAACGATGTCCGCTCAAGGGCTGCGTATTACAGATCAGCGCAAGACGTTGGCCACGTTATTTTCCGAGAATGAAGGGTATCTGTCCCCCAAAGACGTTTATGAATATATGGGTAAGAAGTACAGCGGACTTAGCTTTGATACAGTTTATCGCAATCTGCGTGTAATGCAGGAATTGGGTGTACTGGAGCAGGTATCTTTTGAGGATGGAATGAAGTTCAAGGTGAGCTGTAATGAACATCATCACCACCATCATATGATTTGCTTGAGTTGTCAGAAAACATTGCCGATTTCTTTTTGTCCAATGCAAATGACAGATACGACAGATCAATTCCAAATCGTCGAGCATAAGTTTGAAATTTTTGGTTATTGCAAAGACTGCCAGCAGAAGAATGGGCATACTGAGAGTAATTCGGATGGGGGTTTCAGACAGACGAGCAGTCACACTCACAGCCACGGAGGCTACTGAAATGAAAATCACCACCCGCAGAGTGGTACAGGCTCCGATTCAGTTTTATCGTGCTTACATTTCCCCATTAAAACCTGCTACCTGCAGGTTCTATCCGACGTGTTCGGCGTATGCGCTGGAGGCGGTAGAAGTGCATGGTGCGCTCAGAGGCTCATGGCTGGCTGCAAAGCGTATAGCTAAATGCCATCCATTTCATCCCGGCGGCGTAGATTTGGTCCCTCCTGCAAAAAAAGGGGTAGATAAGTCTGACAAAGATCGTTTGGCTACCCATACCGAGAAGGGTCTGACTTGACAGCGCTATGCCGATTTGGTTATATTTTGGTTAATATTGTTTTCCTGTGAAAGGATGAGTAAGGTAAGTCGTCCAGTACAGAGAGCCGGAGTTAGCTGAAAACCGGTCTGGAGTGAAGCCTGAATATGGTCCTGGAGGAACCTTTTTCGAGCGTATTTGCCACAGTGAAGCTATGTTCAGGAGGCAATCGTAAGGAGGAGGCGTGATCCAGCGTTAATGGGCGGTCAGATGTGACCGGTGAAGCCTGTATTCTGCGAGGGTACAGGGAATTTGGGTGGTAACGCGTGAGGTGACTCTCGTCCCATAGGGACGGGGGTCTTTTTTGTGCCCAATTTGTGTCGAATTCATGAATTGGAGTACCTATCATGGTAGCAAATCTTTTGCTGTCGTGAACAAAACAGGAGGAACATACATGTCTAGTGAGAACACATTTTACATTACAACACCGATCTATTATCCCAGTGACAAGCTCCATATAGGCCATGCCTACACGACGGTAGCGGGTGATGCGATGGCTCGCTACAAGAGGCTACGGGGTTATGAGGTTCGTTATTTGACAGGAACGGATGAGCATGGCCAGAAGATTGAGCAAAAGGCAAGTGCAGCTGGCAAAACGCCTCAACGTTTCGTAGATGACATTGTGGCAGGTATTCAAGACCTGTGGCGGAAGCTCGACATTTCCAATGACGATTTTATCCGTACTACGGAGGAACGTCATAAGGCTGTCGTACAGGAAATCTTTGATCGTTTATTAAAACAAGGCGATATTTATAAGGGAGAATACGAAGGCTGGTACAGTATTCCCGACGAGACTTACTACACAGAAACTCAACTCGTTGACGTCGTGAAGGACGCTGAAGGCAATGTGACTGGAGGTAAAAGCCCGGATAGTGGACACCCTGTCGAATTGGTCAAGGAAGAGAGCTACTTTTTCCGCATGAGCAAGTATGCTGATCGGTTGCTGCAATTTTATGAAGAGAACCCGCAGTTTATCCAACCGGAATCCCGGAAAAAAGAAATGATTAACAACTTCATCAAGCCGGGGCTAGAGGATCTGGCTGTTTCCCGTACAACGTTTGATTGGGGAGTTAAGGTTAAGGGGGACCCGAGGCATGTCGTATACGTGTGGATTGACGCACTTTCCAACTACATCACAGCCTTGGGGTATGGCTCTTCTAATACTGAGCTGTACGATAAATTTTGGCCAGCAAATGTGCATATCGTAGGTAAAGAGATTGTACGGTTCCACACGATATATTGGCCAATCATGCTGATGGCACTGGATCTTCCGTTGCCTAAAAAAGTATTTGCACATGGTTGGTTACTCATGAAAGATGGTAAAATGTCGAAATCTAAAGGCAATGTGGTAGACCCGGTAACGTTGATTGACCGTTATGGTCTGGATCAACTTCGGTACTACTTGCTGCGCGAGGTGCCATTTGGAGCGGATGGAACATTCACACCTGAAAGTTTTGTAGATCGTGTAAATTCAGATTTGGCCAATGATCTGGGCAACTTGTTGAATCGTACTGTAGCGATGGTAGACAAATATTTTGACGGTAAAGTTCCCGCTTATGAAGCCAATGTTACCTCATTCGACGCAACTTTGGTAGATATGGCAACATCGACTTATAGTAAAGTTGAAGAAGCTATGGAAAATATGGAATTTTCCGTGGCTTTAACGGCGATTAGCCAATTTATTAGCCGCAGCAACAAGTATATTGACGAGACTCAACCGTGGAGTCTGGCTAAGGATGAGGCAAAACGTAGCGAATTGGCATCTGTTATGGTGCATTTGGTAGAAAGCTTGCGTATTGCTTCCATTTTACTTCAGCCTTTCTTGACACGTGCGCCTCACCAAATTTGGGAACAACTCGGTATTCGTCAAGGAGAGCTGACTACATGGGATAGCGGTAAGCAATTTGGGCGTATTCCAGAAGGAACGCAGTTGGTTAAAGGGAATCCGATCTTCCCTCGTCTGGACTCTGAGCAAGAGGTTGCTTTTATTGTAGAAGCAATGACTGGAGGTAAGAAACCGGAGGAAGCTGCGACACAAGCTCAACCGCTGAATGCATCTGAGGCGAGCCAGGAAGCACCAGAAGCGAAAGAAGAGATTGGCATTGAGGATTTTGCCAAGGTAGAGCTGCGCGTTGCTCAGGTTGTCGCCTGTGAGCCTGTGAAGAAGGCTGATAAACTGTTAAAGCTACAGCTCGATCTTGGCTATGAGCAGCGGCAAGTGGTATCAGGAATTGCGAAGTTTTATACACCTGAGGATATCATTGGGCGTAAGGTAATCTGTGTGACCAATCTTAAGCCAGTAAAACTCCGGGGTGAGCTGTCGCAGGGTATGATTTTGGCAGCATCACATGGGGATCAGCTTACATTGGCCACTGTACCGGAAGGTATGCCGAATGGTGCGATTGTAAAATAAGAGTCTATATAAAATAAAAGAACGTAAAAAGCGTATGCTTGGGTATTCTTCTCCCCAGGCATACGCTTTTTGGCTTCATCATATTTTCCTTTGTCTATACGTATGTTTTAGTAGGTAGGGCTTGTATTTGCTCTGCGTGTTCACTAAGACAGGTGGGAGGAAATAATGATGTCAGATGTCAACGCGGGGTTGGCCATCGTTGCCGGGCTGGTTTCTTTTTTTTCACCGTGCTGCTTGCCACTATATCCATCCTATTTATCGTATATAACAGGAATGTCGGCACGTGAACTTGCTGAAGGACGGCACAGGGCAGAGGTTCGCTATCGTACGATGGGACACACGCTTGCTTTTGTATTAGGCTTTTCGGTTGTTTTCTATTCACTGGGGGCAAGTGTCGGGTTGCTTGGAGAATGGTTTGCCAATTATGGGGATACGCTAAGAATCGTAGCAGGGCTGCTTATTATACTCATGGGTCTGGTATCTCTTGGTTTCGTCCGACCATTGTTTCTAATGAGAGAGCATAAGCTGCACTGGACATGGAAGCCTGCCGGATACGCCGGTTCCTTTGTAATCGGAATTGGGTTTGCGGCAGGCTGGTCCCCCTGTATCGGTCCTATGCTAACAGCTATTATCGCTTTGGCGGCAGTAGAGCATCACATTTGGTTCAAGCTGATTACTGGCTACGCGCTTGGTTTTGCGATTCCGTTTTTTGTATTGGCTTTGCTGGCAGGCTCTGTTAAGTTATCGTCCCGTTATACTTCCATACTTATCCAAATAGGTGGCCTGCTGCTTGTAATCACTGGTATTTTACTGGTAACGGACCATATGACAGATATAACGTTTTTTTTACAACGGGTTACCCCCGATTGGATGCTAGTTATGTGAAATATTCAATACGACTTAAAGGAAAATGTTCAAAAATGCGTTCAGTGATAAATTCCCGTAGTGCATTTTGCTGTTCATCGGGATAAACATATTTATTCTGTCCCCAGCGGCCCCATTTTTTCTTTCGTTTCTCTATGTCCATTTCCAGTTTGGTTTTCGGGTAACGCTTCTCGATAACCGCTTTGGATGTTTTGGTAAAGCGATGCTGAATTAGTTCGAATGTCAGATCCTTTGTAGCATGCTGGGGCAAGGTTTCTCCCAATCTACGCAGAAGCTCTCCGTAACCTGCTTCCCAGCCGTCATACCAAATGATGGGTGCAATGATGAATCCCAGCGGATAACCAGCCCGTGCGATTTTGCCCGCTGCTTCAATACGTTCCTCGAAGCGCGAAGTTGCAGGTTCAAACTGTTTAATAACATAATCGGAATTAATGCTAAAGCGGATGCGAGTATGACCATTATGTTTAATATCCAGCAATGGATCCACATGATGATATTTAGTAACAAAACGAAGTCGGCCAAATTCCTCATCTGCCATGAAACGAATCAAGTCCCCAAGCGATCCGGTGATATGCTCCAAACCAACCGGATCAGAGGTACAAGCTGCTTCAAAACGAGTAATTTCAGGCACTCGCTCCTCAATATAGCCTTTAGCTGCTGATATGATATCGTCAGTGTTGACATAGATGCGAATATACGGTTTCGCTCCCAAGGTTGTTTGTAAATAACAGTAGTGACAGTGCCCCATGCAGCCGGTCGAAATAGGGATGGCATATTCGGCAGAGGGTTTGGATTGGTCAAAAGTTAATGTTTTACGGATTCCGACAACCAGTGTCTTTTTTGCCATTCGGTACTTTTCAACTTCAGTTTCACCTGGTAAATTGGTAATTCGGTTGTGAGAGGTCGTCATACGATATGGAATATCCTTAGCTTTGACCCAATCCATAATACGCTGGCCTTTGGGATAATTTAGCGCGTCTGGCTCAAAAAACACCAGATCAGGCATGAATGGCTTGGTTCCTCTGGTTTGGACAGGAGTACGCTCAAGCGTAGACATGGCTAACCCTCCTTTCGAAATAAATCCTCTGTGCTCTGGTGTCCAACTCTAAAGTATCTCCGCAGAAAGCAACGAGACAGGGGCGACAACATTAGTGTACCCTGCTTAAATTGAACAAATCGTGGCAATAGATGTGAGTGGAGGGACGAGACTTGCCAATGGGCGATGATAACATGTATCATTACATAGTAGGTTTAATGCAGGAAATGAAGGCGGTAAGCGCCCGTTCAATAACAGAAAAGAGGGAAACAAGTGCCAACGCCAAGCATGGAAGATTATTTGGAGCGCATTTACCAACTGATCGATGAGAAGGGATATGCTCGTGTCTCGGATATCGCAGAAGGTTTGGAAGTGCATCCTTCGTCCGTCACCAAGATGATTCAGAAGTTGGATAAGGACGATTATCTTGTATATGAGAAGTATCGGGGACTGATTTTGACACCAAAAGGGAAAAAGGTTGGCAAACGGTTGGTTGACCGCCACCAGCTACTAGAGCAATTTCTGGATATGATTGGGGTTGACAAGGACCTGATATATAAAGATGTGGAAGGTATTGAACACCATTTGAGCTGGGATTCCATCACCCGTATCGAGACATTGGTTGAATATTTCCGTCGGGATGAAGATCGCTTGCGCCAGCTTCATGATATACACAAGGAATTAAGTGGAGATTCCTAAAAGCATCTGTCCTTACGGACGATGCTTTTTTTATTTGTGCTGACCGCAACAAATATCGGGTTAATAGCGTCTATCCATTATATAGCAGGACAAGATAGGGGTTAAAATTAACAGGGGTAGCGGAGGATTATAAAGATATGAATCGGAAGAAAATAGGGCTCATGGCTGCGGGTCTACTCTTAGCAGTACAGACTGCCATCGTGCCTGGAGTTCAAGCGGCACCAACTGGGGAGATTGAGATTATATTGGACGGACAGTCCCTGCAAAGTGATGCGTCACCGTACATTGTACAGGGAGCGAATGTCACGATGGTTCCTTTGCGAGTGATTAGTGAGGGATTAGGCGCACAGGTTAACTGGTCGGCATCGTCTGGTACGGTAACGATTACAGCACAGAACAAAAATATATCTATGGATAATGGTGCACAAAGCGCTACTGTGAATGGTAAGTCGGTTCGCTTGGACGCATCTGCGCGTATGTCAAGTGGGAGAGTCATGGTACCACTGCGTTTTGTTGGGGAAGAGTTGGGCTTAAAGGTAGACTGGCAAGCCTCAGAACGGGTCATTACGTTAAGCAGTGGTAAAGAAGGTGCCTCTACTAGTGGGAACACTTCTGCTGTGGGAAGCAGTAGCTCATCATCAGATACATCAGCGTCTGGCAATCAGGAAAGTGTAAGCACGGATCAGGGAGTTAAAGATGATGGACAGGACGTAGCCAACTCATCTTCCACATCTACTAATGAGGACAGCTCAGGTTCCTCCCAGGGAAATGTGGCTCAGGTGAAGGCTACAACCTCTATGCGTGGAGCATGGATTTCCACCATTAATGGAGATTGGCCTTCTTCGGCTGCCCGAAGCAGCTCCGAGAAGCAAAAGCAGGAGTTTACAAAAATGCTCGATGATTTGCAGGGCATGGGCATTAACGCGGTATTCGTTCAGGTTCGTGCCAGCGGTGATGCGCTGTATCCGTCTGATCTTGTGCCATGGAGCAAGTATTTAACGAATACCCAAGGTAAAAATCCAGGCTATGATCCCTTGAAATTTATGATTAGCGAATCACACAAGCGAGGGATGGAATTTCATGCCTGGTTTAATCCGTTCCGTGCGAATTCTACAGGAACAACTAGCGGTTTGGCAGCAAACCATGTAGCTAATCAACATCCGGATTGGATTGTTAAGAATGGTAGCCAGTTGTACATCAATCCTGGAATTCCTGCTGCACGTCAGCATGTCATTGCTGCGATTATGGAAGTCGTAAACGGATACGATATTGACGGTGTCCATTTGGACGATTATTTTTATCCTTACAGCGGGACTTTTGATGATGATGCGACCTTCAAAGCATATAACGCCAACAAAATCTCTAACAAAGGTGACTGGCGGAGAGATAATGTGAATAGTTTTGTTCGCGATTTGGGCAAAAGTATTCATGCCAGCAAGTCGAAAGTTCAATTCGGGATTAGTCCTTTTGGGGTGTGGCGCAACAAGTCTCAGGACATAACGGGTTCAGACACCAAGGCAGGCGTTACTGCATATGACACGACATTTGCGGATGTAAGAACCTGGATTAACAAAGAATGGATTGATTATGTAGCTCCACAAATTTACTGGAGTATCGGCTTCCCAGCGGCTGGATATGACAAGCTTGTCGCATGGTGGTCCAATGAGGTCAAAAATTCAGATGTTAAGCTGTATATCGGTCATTCTCCTTATAAAATCGGCACCCCTGAAAAAGGGTGGCAATCAGCTCAAGAGTTAATTAAGCAGCTTGAACTGAACGAGAATTATAAACAGGTTAAAGGGGATATTTATTTTAGTGCACAGCATTTGCGCAAAAATCCATACGGACTCATTCAACTTCTTCAAAATTATTATCAATTATGATATAAATTGGATCATTTAGGTTCTATATGGACCTCCGTTCTCATAGATAAGCAGTAGAACTGCTTACTCCCAAGAGAACGGAGGTTTTTTGATCTATGCTGATCAATGCTGTGTTCCAGGGTGGAGGGGTTAAGGGAATATCGCTGGCGGGTGCAGTTAAGGCTGCCGAGGATCATGATATTGTATTCAATCGTTTGGCAGGTACATCATCAGGTGCTATTGTAGCTGCTTTATTGGCTGCGGGATATACGGCGGATGAAATGAAAGCCGTAATTGAGAAAACCCCCTTGGTCAAGTTGTTACGACGTTCTCCAGTATTCAACATTAAGTGGGTTGGGCCAGCAGCACGTATCTTTCTTAAAAAAGGGCTCTACTCAGGGGAGGCACTGGAGCATTGGATACGCGAGCTGTTACGAGCTAAAGGAGTGCGTACGTTCGCGGATCTACCTCCTGGCAAGCTACGCATTATTGCATCAGACATTACGAATGGACGCATTTTGGTGCTTCCTGAGGACATCAAACGTTTTGGTATAAACCCCTCTTCACTGGAGGTAGCCAAGGCCATTCGGATGAGCACCAGTATCCCTTATTTTTTTGATCCTGTTATGTTAAGACTTGATTCTGCACTTGCCAAGGGAAAAACCTTTTCCCAGCAATTTGTATTTGTAGTTGACGGGGCCTTGCTCAGTAATTTGCCTTTGTGGCTTTTTGATGAGCCAGTAAATGAACGTGAGGCCAAAACGATTCCAACGGTAGGGTTTCAAATGGTGGGCAAAACAGGGACGGAGACCAAAGTTTCTTATATACGAGGCCCATTGACCATGCTGCAGGCTATTTTTGATACAATGCTATCGGCACATGATGAACGGTATATTGAGCAGGAGAATCGGTATCGGACCATTAAAATTCCAACTTTGGGTATCCGCACAGCACAATTCAGCATTTCACCAGAGCAAAGTGATTTGTTATATGCTTCCGGTGTGCAGGCAGGAGAAGCTTTTTTCCACAAATGGAGTATCACTTCTTACCAGCAGCAGTATAGTAAGTATCAATTGATGAAAGATACCATGTACGCCATGAAATAACCACCACTTACTGGCAGGTGAAGTAATTTAATGAAAGTAAAAAAGGAGCCTCTTCCCGGTCATATTTCAAAACACGGGTAATGGCTCCTTTGTGCTACATTTTAAAGGTTGATGATTATTAATGATATTTGGGTTGTTCCTCTTCATTTTTACCCTTGGAACCCTCAATAACATGAAAAGGATAAGTTTTGCGTTTGCTTGTAGTTTGCTGCTTACGTGTGCTGGCTGTTTTGGCCATGGTGCGCACAGAGGGCTTAATTTTGGGAGTTCGCTTGCGTTGTCCAGGCTGGTATTTGTACAGCAGAAATATAACTGCAAAAATAAAAACAGGGATTAGTAAACTAATGAGAAAGCCCCAGCTACCTTTCCATAGCATATCTATGATTCCATATGCGGCCAAAGCAAGGGTAAGCCAGAAAATAACGGCATGTCTGTACATCATTCACTCATCCTTTCACAGGATCAAGGACCGGACTGTTGAGGGTCTCCTTTACAGGTACATTTTCCAACTCAGCATCCAATTCAAGCATACGCTTAAATGAGGCAATCGATACCTCGACTTGATCATCGGTCGGTTCTTTGGTGGTAAGCAACTGCAGCCATAGGCCGGGGTAACCTAGATAACGAAGCACTGGAATTTCCCGAAGTGCATTGGTCAGCTTGAGGAATTCAAAAGAAAGACCCAATACGATCGGAAGCAGTAAAAGACGTTGCCCCATGCGCTCCCACAGATTATCGTAGGTAAACAGGGAATAGACAAGTACCCCGATAATCACGGTGAGCATAATAAAGCTGCTGCCGCAGCGGTAATGCAGTCGACTATATTTTTGTACGTTGGCTGGAGTTAGTTCTTCCCCTGCTTCAAATGCAGTAATCACTTTATGCTCCGCGCCGTGATATTGAAACAGTCGCTTGATTAACGGAGTCTGGGAAATACCCCATAAATAAGCCAGCAGCAAAATCAGCTTAATAGCTCCTTCAGCGAGATTATGCAAAATCTGGTTGTGAAACAAACCGTCAAACAGGAAACTCTCCACAACAACTGGAACGAGGGTTAATACAATTTTGCCAAAGAGGAAGGACAATATACCGACCGCAGCCACGCCGATCATCATGCTCAGGCTCCAACGGGATTCCTCTTTTTTCTTTTGTTCAGCGCGTTCTTCTGGATCTACTTCATCATCAGCATACGCATCGGCTGAATAGTTCAAATGCTTGGTACCCTTGGCACTGGAATCGATAATGCTGACAATCCCCCGCAATAACGGAATTCTGCGGAATTTGGACACCCAGGATTGCTCCTTGCGTGGTACTTCCAAATATGTGATTTCGCCAGATTTGCGGCGAACTGCCGTGACATTGACACGCTTGCCGCCGAACATGACACCTTCAATGACTGCCTGACCGCCGTAGCTCACAGGCTTGGATGCTTGTGACAACCGTCTCACCTCTCTTAATACATGCTTTTTTGTATATTGTATCGAATTTGGAAGGGAATATCTAGTTAGACGAAAATGGGATGTGGTGACCTGCTAATTTTATCATTTGAAAAGGCTAATTAGTCATAACGGAGAAGATGGAAATCCTTGTAGTGTGTGGGGGAGACTCATACCATAGGTTTAAAAAAGCATTTATGAGAGCGGTCAAACTGCCCCCATAAATGCTTATTATCGCCAGTTATAAAATCAGACGGAATCGCCAGATCAAATTCATTGCGTAATTGCCCCGACAGTCTCATCCACCAGTCCTTTTGACGAGACCGGGCCGCCAAACGTCCATGTTGTACTGGCCAACGGATAAGTACGTTTTTCTTTGACGAATTTCAAACCGTTCCAAACAGAATTGTTTTTCATAGATGAGCCGAAAACATTATCGTCTGGCTGTACAATATAGATAAAGTTGCTGTCCTGAACGGCTGACAGAGCTTCAATGCCAACCGTTGAAAAGCCATACGATTCAACCTTGCTCGGTTTCCAATCGTTAACCAAACCGATCTTCGCCAGTGTTCCCACAACGACTGAATTATCTGAAAACATACGCAGACTGGCTGCATTTTGCGAAGTAAAAGCCTGTGTCAGTATAAAATGGAAATCCGATTTGTTTGCAGCGGCGAGCTTTTGTTTGACTTCGGCATAATGCTGGTCCAGATCAGCAAGCACCTGCTTAGCTTTATCCTCTTTTCCAAGAGCGACTGCGATACTATTAAAAATCTTCACCATCTTATCATAGTCGTAGCCGTTACCATCGTTCAGATTATATTCAATCGTCGGTGCGATGGCCTTGAGTTGCTCATAGATTGCTTCATTCCCATCAAAATTGGATATGATGAGATCCGGCTTTAATGAAGCAATCGCCTCCAAATTAGGCTCGTTGCGTGTACCGACATCGACCACGTTACTGTCCAGAGCCGCCTCTGGAGTCACATACACCTTATAGTTGGCATTGTCCGCATTACCAACTGGCTGAACGCCCAATGCAATCAAATCCTCCGTAAATGTCCATTCAAGCACCACGACACGCTGCGCGGGCTTGTCAAGCGTGAGTTCACCACGATTATGCTTTACTGTCACAGGACCGGTCGCTGCTTCAGTGGGTTTGCTACCCGAAGTAGTTGTCTGACCTTTATCTGCTGCATTGTCAGTTGCTCCACAACCTGCCAGTGTGAGCATAAAAGTCAGTAACAATAAGAATCCGATAAATCCCTTTTTCATAGATTGCGTTCTCCTGTATAAACGTATTATAAAATGATAATGATTATCATTTTCATCAATATATTATGAAACAGGATTGAAATTTTGTCAATGCAAAGATTATTAAATCTACTCTTCAACTTCATTGTTAAACTGCCCCCCATTGGAGCATACTACCTCTCAAAATGGATAGGCACGAATTTGGTGGAAGTACACATGCTTTTCCTTATAACAATGAGTCCTTACCATGAGAAAATTTATTCATTTTGAAAGGAGATCCAACCACATGAGTGAAACTTACTCTATACCGAAAATAGGTCATGATCAGGAACAGTCCCGTGAATCTCAAGATCAACGTAATCATAATGACAACAGTAGCAGAGGCAGACAACAGTCAGGCAAAGTACATACACCGCTCATTCCCTTTGCACTTGAGCTGGGTTTTTTTGCGGGTTTGCTCTGGGGATTGCTGCGCTGGCTGTTTTATACGCTGCACTTTACAGTAGTGGCGCCTGGCTTTCTGGCAGAGCCGTTTTTCAAGCATTCGTTCATGAACACCATGGCAGGGCATTTGGTGGGGTTGCTGTTTTTTATTGCATTGTCCGTGGTAGCGTCATTGGTGTACACCCTGATTTTGCGTAGGTTTAATGGCCCTATACCCGGTATTATATACGGTCTGATTTGGTGGGTTATTTTATTTGTGTTAACAGGTCCTAAGTTAGGGATGATGAACCCTCCTTATCGATTAACATGGAATTCCATATATACGGAAGTTTGTGTATTTATACTGTGGGGACTATTTATCGGATATACCGTTGCAGTCGAGTATACGGATGAAAGAATGCGCGAGCCTGAGAAGGCTGGGGGCAGAACGTAACAAAAACTTCTCAAGCGCCTATCCCCTGTGTTAAAATAGCATTTGGTTATTTGACAGAGGGGAGCGGAATGAAGATGAAGAATGACCGGGTGCTAAAGTTGCGGCAGGCGCTGGGCGAGCATAACCTGCGGGCTATGCTGATTACCAGCCCTGTCAATCGTCGATATTTGACAGGCTTCACAGGTTCAGCGGGCTATGTGCTGATTACAGAATCCCATAGCTATTTGCTGACTGACTTTCGTTATATGACACAAGCGACCGAACAAGCCCAAGGCTTTACGGTAGTGCAGCACGCTGCGCAGGTCATGGAAACAGTAAGAGAATTGCTGTCTTCCCATCAGATTAGCGAAACAGGCTTTGAGCAGGATGATGTAACTGTTGCGACACATAAAGCTTATAGCGAAGATCTGTCACCTATTAAGCTGGTTCCGGTATCGGGCATTGTGGAAAAGCTGCGGGTGTACAAGGATGCGGAAGAGCTCGAAGTGATGCAACGGGCAGCGGATTTGGCAGATGCTACATTTGCACACATTTTACCTTACATCAAACCAGGAGTCAGCGAGCGTGAGCTGGATCTGGAAATGGAATTCTTCATGCGCAAGCAGGGAGCTACTTCTTCTTCATTTGACACGATTGTGGCATCCGGAGTTCGTTCGGCATTGCCTCATGGAGTAGCCAGTGCAAAGTTAGTACAAGCAGGTGAGCTGATTACGTTTGATTTTGGTGCGTTGCTGGATGGCTATTGCTCCGATTTGACCCGTACAGTGGCTACACAAGGGGATTTGGCGCCTCAGTTGCGCGAGATCTATGATATTGTACTTAAGGCGCAGCTACACGCACTCGAAAATATTAAGCCGGGCATGACAGGCCGTGAAGCGGATGCGTTGACCCGGGATATTATTGCGAGCCATGGATATGGAGACAATTTCGGACACAGTACAGGTCATGGTCTGGGTCTTGAAGTGCATGAATCTACACGTCTGTCGAAGGCAAGTGATGATATTCTGGAGCCGGGCATGGTTGTAACGGTCGAACCAGGTATCTATGTGCCTGGATTGGGCGGTGTACGGATCGAGGATGATATCGTTATTACAGATAGCGGCATCAAAGTATTAACGCATTCGAGCAAAGAATTTACAGTCGTTTAATAACGATAACAGTCCTGTAGGAGGGGTATTTTAGTGATTAACGTTAATGATTTTAAAACAGGTTTGACCGTTGAGGTAGACGGAGATATTTTTACAGTTCTGGATTTTCAACACGTAAAACCAGGTAAAGGCGCAGCATTCGTACGCTCCAAGTTGAAAAACCTGCGTAACGGTAATACGGTTGAACGTACATTCCGTGCGGGTGAAACAATTGGCCGGGCGCAAATCGAAAATCGCGGTGTATCTTATCTGTATGCTAGTGCAGACGATCACACATTCATGGACAACGAAACATATGATCAATTTACATTGTCCAGCGATCAACTGAAATGGGAGCTTAACTTCCTGAAAGAAAACATGAATGTAAACATCATAAGCTACAACGGAGAAATCCTGGGTATCAACCTGCCTACCAGCGTGGAGCTCAAAGTAATTGAAACAGAACCAGGTATTAAAGGGAATACAGCTACAGGTGCAACCAAAAATGCCAAACTGGAAACAGGCTTGAATGTTCAAGTTCCTCTGTTTATTAACCAAGATGACGTATTGTTAATTGATACTCGTGACGGCAAATACATGTCACGCGCATAGAATTTACAGTTTCTGGTATCCTCTGTCCTTGTTAAGGGCAGGGGATATTTTTATATATAGGAATATTAAAAAACATTGGCTCCACACAGCACTTTCGTATTATACTGTACTAAAGTTATGCCGCAGGATGTCACGTTCAAATCGTTTGGTGCCATCTCAAGGTTACATACTGTGAGTCTGAGGGAGTGAATATCGTTGTCTTTGTATGTCATGAAATTCGGAGGCAGTTCCGTCGGTGACACGGAGCGCATGAAACGCGTGGCAAAACGCGTCGTTGAGAAACAGAGTGAAGGGCATCAATGTGTAGTGGTCGTTTCCGCAATGGGAGACACGACAGACGAATTGATTGACCAGGCTAAATTATTAAATGAGCAGTTGCCTGCACGTGAGCTGGATATGTTGATGACGACAGGCGAGCAAATTTCAATCGCTTTGTTGTCGATGGCTATTCAGCAGCTGGGTCATGAAGCGGTATCGTTTACAGGCTGGCAGGCTGGCTTCCGTACTGAATCTGACTTTGGTCGGGCACGGATTACGGATATTCAACCTCAGCGTGTGCTGGATGCACTGAGCAGCAACAAGATTGTTGTTGTAGCTGGTTTCCAGGGGATGTCTGCAGATGGAGATATTACTACGCTGGGACGTGGTGGTTCTGATACGACGGCCGTTGCGCTGGCGGCGGCGATTCAAGCGGATGCCTGTGAAATTTACACGGATGTGGACGGCATATATTCAACAGATCCACGAATCGTGAAGGTGGCACGTAAGCTAAAAGAAATTTCTTATGATGAGATGCTGGAATTAGCCAATTTAGGTGCGGCTGTTTTACATCCCCGTGCGGTAGAGTATGCCAAACATAACCGGGTACCGTTGATTGTGCGGTCCAGTTTTAACCATAATGAAGGAACAGTCGTAAAGGAGGATGCAGTAATGGAGCAAGGCGTTGTAGTCAGTGGAATTGCATATGATAAAAATGTAGCAAGAATCAGTATTTTGGGCGTTGCAGATATCCCTGGTGTACTGGCAAAAGTTTTCGGAACACTGGCAGCAGCCAAAATTGATGTAGACATTATTGTGCAGAGCGGGGTTGAAGCTGGAAAAGCAGATTTCTCCTTTACAGTAGCTCTGACGGATCGTGAAGCTGCCCTTAAGACACTGGAAGGTATTCGCGGAGAGCTTCCATACCGTGAAGTAACGTCTGAGGAAAATCTGGTAAAGGTATCCATTGTAGGTGCGGGAATGGTTAGCCACCCGGGTGTTGCAGCGCAAATGTTTGCCGTGCTGGCCGAGCAAGGCGTTAGCATTAAAATGGTAAGCACATCCGAAATCAAGGTATCGTGTGTAATTGAAGCTGGAAAACTTCATGAGGTTATTCAAGCGTTGCATACAGCTTATAATCTGGATACCGAGGAGCAAGCATTTGTGGGCGGACCTAAAGACCGTCGTTAATAACATCAAATGATTTAGAGAAACGCTATGACGGGGAAAGGTCGATATATTATACGCTCCCTAGTTATAGATGGATAAATCATAGAATACAGCAGTAGGTTAAGAGGTTGTTGTTCCATCAGTGAGATTCAGACTGTGGAGCAGCCTCTTTTTGCTCTAAATCTAGCTTTTTTATTTAAGGTATCCCTTAGCCGCCAAGGCTTAGAGGGAGCCTTTTTTTATTATATAAAGCAGGGAAAGGGGCTTGAATGAGCGGGGGAAAGGTCCGCTGAGCGTGGATAGGAGTGAGCAAATGTTCGACTGAATTTTCAATATATTTTCGGCATAAAAAGCGAGAGTCAGCCATAGACTTGTCTTAAAGAAAAAGGACAACTGTGAGGGGGCGGCACTGGTATGGAATGGCTGGAGTTATTTCCGGAACCGTTGCACGGTATACTCGGAAGGCTTCCAGAAACCGTATTTAAGCAACTGGAAGAAATCCGGATCCGGGAAGGAAGGCCGCTGGAAGTTAATGCGAATGGTGATCATCATTTTGTAACGACTGCTGGTCGGCTGACTTTGAATCCTGTTGAAGCCTATAAGCCTAACCGCGAGGATGCTCACCGATTGCTGGATTTTATCAGTAATCATTCCCTGTACACCATGGAAGAGGAGCTTCGCAAAGGGTTTATTACGATCCCTGGCGGTCATCGTATTGGCTTGGCAGGGAGAACCGTGCTCAACCGAGGGCGAGTAGAGCATTTGCGAGATATAAGCAGCTTTAATGTACGAATTGCTCGGGCCATTCCTGGCATAGCTGATCGGATATTGCCTTATGTAGCGGATCGAAAATCCCGAATGATACGGCATACGCTCATCTTGTCACCGCCTCAGCATGGCAAGACGACGTTGCTTAGGGACTTGGCTCGGCAACTGAGTTACGGAGGGATGGAAAGCAACGGAGGACGACGAAATGGACTTAAGGTGGGCATTATAGATGAACGCTCTGAGATTGCTGGCAGTCACAAGGGCATCCCCGGTTTTGATGTTGGACCTCGCACCGATGTATTGGACGGATGCCCGAAAGCAGAGGGCATGATGATGATGATTCGCTCGATGTCACCGGATGTCCTGATTGTTGATGAAATCGGGCGGCCAGAAGATGCAGAGGCGGTGCGTGAAGCACTTCACGCAGGCATCGCAGTCATTGCTTCCGCACATGGTCGCGATGTGGCTGAAATGGCGAGCCGATCTGCCTTTGCTGGATTAGCTACAGGACAGGAGCTGTTCCAGCTCTACGTCATGCTGGAGCGGACGAGCCGGGGCCTCTCTTTTCGTCTGGCAGATGCCAAGCAGCGCAGGCTGACACTGCCTGGGGAAGGGCAGAACGGGGGCATCTCCTATGCTTAAGCTGCTGGGAGCTGTCTTGGTTATACTAGCCACCACACTGGCAGGCTGGCAGCGGGCAAGGCAATTTGCCATGAGGCCGCGGCAAATCAGAGAGTTAATTCTCGCACTGCAAAGACTGACCACCGAGGTTTCTTATGGGGTGTCTCCGTTACCAGATGCTTTCGCCAAGACAGGAGAGCCCTTGCGAGAGCCGCTGCGCTCTCTGTTTCAGCAAGCCTCACGCTGGATGCACCCCTCTTTTGGCCTGACCGCCAGAGAAAGCTTGCATAAAGCGATTGAAGTCTCGTGGAGCCGTTCCTCTATGAAGCAGGCCGAGAAGGAAGCGATGCGTCAGCTTGCTTACAGCCTTGGAACCAGCGACCGTGAGGACCAGATCAAGCACATTGCGCTGACCATCCAGCAGTTATCCCATGAAGAAGCGCAGGCGCAGGCAGATCAGGTGAGATACGAGCGTATGAGCAGAAGCCTGGGACTGCTGATCGGAGCATTGATCGTCATTTTGATCTATTAGCGGGGTGCTCGAATGAATTTAGAAGTGAACGCAATTTTCCAGATTGCCGGAATTGGCATTATTATCGCTATGATTCATACCGTACTAAAGCAAATGGGCAAGGAAGACATGGCCCATTGGGTGACGGTCATCGGTTTCGTTGTAGTGCTGTTCATGGTGGTGCGAATGCTGGATAACCTTCTGCAAGAGATCAAATCTATTTTTCTTTTTCAGTAGGTGAACACATGGAAATCATTCAAGTGGTGGGCTTCGCCCTCGTTGCCACAGTCCTCATCTTAGTTATCAAGGAACAGAAGCCGATGTTTGCCTTTTTGATTGCAACAGCTGCGGGAATCGTCATTTTTTTGCTGCTGATTGGCAAGATCGGATCTGTGGTTGCCGTGCTGGAGCGACTGGCCAGGTCTTCAGGCATGGACATGATTTATTTTAAAACCGTATTAAAAATAATCGGTATCGCTTATATTGCTGAATTTGGAGCGCAGATCGTGCGGGATGCGGGACAAGACGGTATTGCTTCCAAGATAGAGCTTACTGGAAAGGTACTCATCATGGTACTCGCAATCCCGATTATCAGCATTATTATTGATACCATTCTGAAGCTGATGCCCGCCTGAGGGGGTGATGCCATGAAAAGGCTGGGGGGCATGCCGAATCTCAAAGTTATTGCGATTTTGCTGCTATGTCTCTGGTGCGCCTCGGCTGCGGTCCTCTTCGCAGATACACCTACAAACGAATGGATCAGACAACAGGCGGAGCAAATGCCCAAAGATGATGTTGAACATTATTGGGACGGACTCATGAAGCAATACGGCGGATTTTTCCCTGACCAGAAAACGCCTTCTTTCATGGACATGCTGCTTCCGGGTGGTGAAGGATTCAGCATAAAAGGTGTGTTGATTGCCATAGCTGATTTTTTCATCCATGAAATCCGGGTGAATGCCAAGCTGCTCGTCACCATCGTCATGCTCAGCATTATGAGTATGGTGCTGGAAACGCTGCAAAGCGCTTTTGAAAGCAAGCAGGTCAGCAAAGTTGCCTACGCTATCGTGTACATGGTCATTATCATTTTGGCGATTAATAGCTTTAGTGTAGCGATTGGTTATGCCAAAGAAGCAATTGACAGCATGATTCATTTCATGATGGCGATGTTGCCCTTGTTATTTACCATGTTGGCCTCGATGGGTAACGTTGTCACGGTTTCGGTGACCCACCCGCTGATTGTATTTATGATCAACACGGTCGGAACAGTCATTCATACGCTTGTTTTCCCGCTGCTGTTCTTCTCGGCTGTGCTGTACTTGGTCAACTCGCTCACAGGCAAATACAAGCTGACCCAGTTAGCTGATCTACTGCGGAACGCGGGTGTTGCCGTGCTGGGAGTGCTTCTGACTATTTTTCTAGGAGTCATTTCGGTACAGGGATTAACCTCTTCGGTTACTGACGGATTAACAATCCGTACAGCTAAATATATTACAGGTAGCTTTGTTCCGGTGGTAGGCAAGGCGCTGGCAGATGCAACTGATACGGTCATTTCGGCATCACTGCTCGTTAAAAATGCCATCGGCCTTGTGGGAGTCATCATTATTTTGTTCCTGTGCGCTTTTCCTGCTCTCAAGATTTTGACACTAGCTCTCATTTATAAAGTGACCGCAGCAATCATGCAGCCTTTGGGAGATACGCCTATTGTGGAATGTTTGGATGCCATCGGCAAGAGTATGATTTATGTTTTTGCGGCATTGGCGGCAGTGGGATTAATGTCCTTCCTTGCGATTACCGTCATGCTCGCAGCAGGCAATATGACGGTCATGATGAGGTGAATACATGCACATAATCCAACGAGAGGGAGGCGAGTGACGTGACCTGGCTGGGAGGCTGGCTCAAGGAACTAGTGCTAATCGTGCTGCTGGCTTCTTTTGTCGATATGATCTTACCGAGCCGATCTATGGAAAGGTATGTCAAACTCGTACTCAGCCTGCTTGTTTTGCTGACATTGCTATCTCCGATTGTGCGCTTGCTGAGCAGCAGTCCCTCAGAGGTTCTGGGGCGAGCATTGGATCTGCAACGCCAGGCAGAGACAGGTAACAGGGAACCGACATTGGAGGAAATCTTAGCCAAAGGCAACAAGCTAAAGCAACAGCAGGAACAAAGCTCCATGCAATGGGCAGGCAAAGAGGTAGCGAAGGAAATGAAAGGGCAATTGGAGCAGTACACTGGGTTAGCAATTCAGTCGGTCCAGGTGACCCTTGCGCAGATTCAGCAGAAAGAATCGGGGCTAGAGGCAGGAACGGGTGTTCAGTCAGTAGTGGTCAAATTGGCGGAGCAGAAGGCAGAAAAAGAAAAAAACACAAACGTCCCGCCGGATACAGATATCAAGCCGGTTATCGTAGAGCCTGTAGCTGAAAAGACAGTGAATATTCGTGTAGAGCCGACACAGTCAAAAACCTCTAATCATAATGAAGGAACGCGAGAAGATGATCGTAGTCCTGACGAAACCACAGAGGATGGCAAACCTGCGGATCAGAAAGCTTTTGGCTTAATCACAGGCATTCTACGTGAAAAATGGGGGATCGACAGCACACATGTTCAGGTGATTAATTCGCAGGATGGAACACATGAATGGTAACAGGAGGTGAACCGAAATGGGTAAATGGAGGAAAAAGCTGGAGCAATGGATGGGTGGAGGGGGAGACGGAGCGAAAAAGTTCAATTCATTTCGTTGGCTACTTATTCTTGGCCTTATCGGTGTAGCGATCATGCTCTTTAATTCATTCGTTAATGTGAAAAAAGTCGACCCGGAAAACGTAGGGAGAGAACCGCCTGGCGTAATGAAAAATGAGCCTGCGTTAGAAACAACGGTAGGTGAGGACAGTTCCTTTGCAGGAATCGAGAAGGCTTTTGAGGACAATATGAAACAGATGCTGGAGCAGATTGTTGGCGTAGGAACCGTCGATGTCATGGTTACTGTAGACTCTACCGAAGAAGTGATCGTTCAACGGAATGTGAAGGACATGCAGGAAGAAAATAACGAGACGGACGCCAATGGTGGACAAAGGCACACTACTCAATATACACGCGATGGTGAGATTGTTACCTATGAATCATCGGGCGGTCAGCACACTCCGATTGTTACCAAAAAAGTAAAACCACAGGTAAGGGGAGTGCTTGTGGTGGCTATGGGGGCAGAAAACCCTACCGTGAAGCAACTCATTGTAGATGCTGTGCAGAAGGGACTGAACGTACCTTCATACAAAATATCAGTCGTTCCGCGTAAGCAGGGATAATATGGAATTTAAGAACAAAGAAGTTAATATTGCAAACCACTTATGAATATGGAGGACAGAACATGAATAATAAAAGACAAACCGTTTGGCTGGTGTCCATGCTGAGTTTAATGGTGGTACTGTCTGCATATTATTTGTTTACGGAGGACTCAAGTCCGGCGAATCCACCAGTAGCGGACAGCGAGCAGGTGAGCAAGGTTAAACAGGATGCTGCACAGGAAACAACGACAAAGGCAGAAGAACAAATGAACGAACTGAAAGTAAATGAAGTGGTAACCAATGGTGAAGTAACTGACGCAACGGCAGAGACTTCCACAAAGGACACAGCTTCTACAACTGATCCAGCAACAGAATCATCAAAAGGTGATAAAGACACAGCCGCCGCCCCTGCTACTGAATCGACTGTATCCGATCAAAACACAACTACAGCTAAGACAGACACGACAGCTAAAAGTGATGACAAAGCAGCTTCTAGCGCCAAAACCGACAAGCAGGTACTTGATCAAGTAGCAAACGAACAAGCAGCCCAACCAACAGCGGCAGCTGTGATTGACAACTATTTGCTGGAGCGGGATGTGGAAAATCAAAAGAAAAATGACGAGCTGACTACGGCAATGAATGATAGTACACCTCAGAAAGCTGCAGAGGCGCAAAAGGAATTACATGTACTTGAAGATAAGCAGGCCAAAATTACCGGTATCGAAGAAGAGCTACAGCAGCAATTCGCCAATGCAGTCGTCCGCGAGGAAGATGCTGATAAATACAAAGTAGTGGTTCTGAGTGAAAAATTGGATGCTAAGCAAGCGGTAACGATTGTCGATAAAGTCATGAAGGAATTAAACGTTACGCAGGACAAGATCAGTGTCCAGTATGTTACACAATAAGACAAAAAACGCGAAAAAGCCCGGATTTCTGCACAATCCCGGGCTCTTTCTATTTTTAATGATTGTGATATAATACATAAAGCTGTTTCAAAAATGTTATCAGCAACCGGCAAAATGCTGAAGGAGTGATTAATAGAGATGTTTAAATTAAGCGAGATTAAGGAATTGATCAAGCTGGTGGATGAAACGTCTGTGCATGAGCTTGAAATTGAAAATGAAGGAACTCGCCTCATGATCCGTAAACCGGGCAAAAGCGAGATCGTTACGGTACAGGCTCCTGTAACAGCACCTGCTTATACAGTGGCGCCACAAGCTGCAATTCCGAATCCACAAGCACAGTCCGATGTTGGACATGCAACTGCTGGGGAACCGAAGGAATATGCAAGCAATCTACATAAAATCGTATCTCCGATGGTGGGCACTTTCTATAGTTCTTCATCCCCGGATACGGCCCCGTATGTGAGTATCGGCAGTAAAGTAGGCGATAAAACAACGGTATGTATTATTGAAGCGATGAAGTTGATGAACGAGTTGGAAGCTGAAGTGAAGGGCGAAATTGTTGAAATTTTGGCCGAAAACGGACAGTTGGTTGAGTATGGCCAGCCATTGTTCCTTGTGAAACCGGAGTAAGAAGCTTGTTTGTCCCCTTTTTTGAGGGTTCGGCAAGACTGCTCCCAGGGAGGATAAAGTCATGACATTTCAAAAAGTATTAATCGCGAACCGTGGAGAAATTGCAGTTCGTATCATTCGCGCTTGCCGCGAAATGAATATTTCGACAGTTGCCGTTTATTCGGAAGCTGACAAGGATTCGTTACATGTGCGTCTCGCAGATGAGGCTTACTGTATCGGACCGACGTTGTCTAAGGACAGCTACCTTAATTTTACGAACCTGATGAGTGTTGCTACATTAACTGAATGTGATGCCATTCATCCAGGTTACGGGTTTTTGGCGGAAAATGCAGACTTCGCTGAAATTTGCGAATCGTGCAATATTACGTTTATCGGACCTTCTCCTGAAGCAATTAACAAAATGGGAGACAAGGCTGTAGCCAAGCAGACCATGAAGGATGCCGGGGTTCCGGTAATTCCAGGTTCAAACGGACTGGTTGAGGATGTGCAGGATGCAATCAGCATCGCACGCGATATCGGATATCCGGTCATTATCAAGGCCACAGCAGGTGGTGGTGGTAAAGGTATTCGTATCGCCGAAGATGAGGATAACCTTATTCAACAAATCACTACTGCTCAGCAGGAAGCGCAAAAGGCCTTTGGCAATGCGGGTGTGTACCTGGAAAAATATTTGACCGGTATGAAACACGTGGAAATACAGATCATAGCGGACAAGCATGGTAATGTTGCCTATTTGGGCGAACGGGACTGCTCTGTACAGCGTCGTCGTCAGAAGTTGTTGGAGGAAGCACCATGTCCAGTACTTTCGCAGAATGTTCGTGAAGAAATGGGACAGGCAGCTGTTCGTGCAGCTTTGGCCGTTCAATACTCTGGCGCAGGTACGCTTGAATTTTTGCTTGGCCCGGACAATAAATTCTATTTCATGGAAATGAACACACGTATTCAGGTAGAACATCCAGTAACAGAAATGATTACCGGTGTAGACCTGATTAAAGAAATGATTTCGGTCGCTGAAGGGCATCCGCTTTCCTTTACTCAGGAAGAAGTCACGATTAATGGCTGGGCAATAGAATGCCGCATTAACGCTGAGGACCCGGATCGTAATTTTATGCCTGCACCGGGTAAAATCGGATTTTATCTGCCTCCAGGCGGTCCTGGAGTACGGGTAGACAGCGCTGCTTATCCAGGTTATAGCATTCCTCCTTATTATGACTCTATGATTGCCAAGCTGATTGTATGGGCGCCTACACGGCAGGAGGCGATTGCCAAAATGAAGCGGGCTTTAGCTGAGTTTGCTATTGAGGGCATACCCACAACGATTTCTTTTCACCAGCGCTTGCTAGAGCATCCGACCTTTATTGAAGGCGATTTTGATATTAAATTTTTGGAGGAAAACGAAGTTTAATCGGTATATTTCCTCAGTTTGTCATAATGAACGCCAAATGATATAGTATGGATAATAAGTGAGCATGTCTGCTTTGATATCCAAAGCTGGAATGAAACTTATTTTGACCGAAAGGTGTTGAAGGTATGAGCACAGTGCCAACCGAATTCGAACGTACAGAAATTGGGGAAATTCAAATTGCCCCGGAAGTTATTGAAGTCATTGCCGGACTGGCTACCGTTGAAGTACCAGGTGTAGCGGGAATGAGTGGCGGATTTGCTGGCGGATTTGCCGAACTGCTAGGCCGCAAAAATTTATCTAAAGGTGTAAAAGTGGAAGTCGGACAGCGTGAAGCTGCTGTAGACGTCTCCGTCATTATTGAGTATGGTAACCGTCTGCCTGAGGTGGCTGCTGCTATTCAGCATAATGTTAAGCGTTCCATTGAAAACATGACAGGTCTTAACGTGGTAGAAGTGAACGTGCAAATTCATGATGTTCAATTCAAAAATGCTGAAAAAGTAGAAGAGCCGGAAGTGCTGGGCGCCGGACGGGTTAAATAGAGCGATACTTTGTACAAACCCCCGACCCTTATGGGTCGAGGGTTTACTCTAATTTAAGGAGGCTGTGCGTTTCGTGGCTAAAGTTATGGACAGACTTCTGCTGTTTTTGTACAGCTTAAGTATCGGAATTATTTCCATTCTCGCCATCCTCCTCCTGAGCGGGGCCATTCCGTATGTTTTAAGCATTGAGGATGAGCGAGTGGTGTGGTTTACCAGCTTGATTATTGCAGGAGTTCTGTTGTTATTGAGTCTTCGGTTTTTTTATATCTCTATTCGACGGAACCAAACCGTACAGCATTCTATTGATCAGCGAACCGAATATGGTGACATTCAGATTTCGGTGGATACCATCGAAAACCTGTGCCTCAAAGCGGCTTCCCGATTTCGCGGGATGCAGGATCTGAAAGCACGCGTTCGTGTGTTGGAATCGGGACTTGATATTACGATTCGGGCGATTGTTGACGGGGAAAGCTCCATTCCGGTGTTAACCTCCGAGGTACAAAAGGGGGTACACGACCATGTGGAAGAAATTACAGGAATTCCAGTATCCAATGTGTCGGTGTACATCGCTAATGTTTCTCAGTCACCAAGCTTTAAGAGTCGTGTGGAATAGAGGTGATTTTCCCTGATGCCCTGGAAAGAAATATGGGGAAGTTACAAGGGCCGGATCATGGGGATCACGGCCGGTATTTTTTTCGGTTTTATTTATTTGTGGGCAGGCTTTTGGAATATGTTGTTCTTTGCATTGATGGTGTTCATCGGATATACGCTAGGAAGACGTAGCGATTCAGCGCTTGGTTCATTCCTCCCTTGGAAAGAATGGAGCGAATGGTTGTCGCAACGTTGGCGTCCTTTTAAATGAACCCTGTGATACGTGTTCTCCAAAATACAGCTGTAGCTTATTTGCGCCCAACGGTTTTGGAGGATGCGTTCACAGGTTTTTTTGTGGAAATTGGTTAGAATGAAAAATAGATATAGGCAAGCGTAGGAGGCAGGGCATGAAAAGACGTCTGGCGAGGGAATTAGCGGTACAGAGTATGTACCATATGGAAATGAATGAAGTGGATGCGGCGGCAGCTGTAGACATGCTGCTTCAGGAAGCGGCTGAGGAAAACGAAGCCGAAGTTGTGATTAAAAACGCGGAAGTGTTAAGAGCATATGTTTTGGAGCATGTGCGTGGCACATGGGAGCAGAAGGAAGCTATTGACGGGCTGTTGGCGGATTACCTGAAAGGCTGGCAGATCAGCCGACTTTCACGTGTGGATCGTCAAATTTTGAGGCTTGCGGTATATGAAATGATTTTCCGCGAGGATGTTCCAGCCAAGGTAGCAGTCAATGAAGCCATTGAATTGTCGAAGCACTTTGGTACCGAGGAATCGGGTAAATTTGTTAATGGTGTGCTGGGACGAGTTATACAAGAGCTGGAGCAATTGAAAGCACGTTTTTAATTAGAGACTACTGAATCAGGTTGGGGAGTGGTTAAACATGTCAGCACCGATCATTGATGGTAAACAAATCTCTCAGGATATCCGGGCAAGCATTCAGCAAGAGGTCATTCGTTTGAAAGAACACAGCTTTCAACCCGGACTGGCTGTTGTACTGGTAGGCGAAGATCCTGCTTCTCAGGTGTATGTTAAAAATAAGGAAAAGGCGTGTCATGATCTCGGCTATTACTCTGAGGTTCATCGACTGGCGGCAGATACTTCGCAAGAAGCATTACTGAAACTGGTGGATAAGCTGAATCATCAAAGTAATATCCATGGGATATTGGTGCAACTCCCATTGCCAAAGCATATTCAGGAAAAAGCTGTCATTGACGCGATTGCAGTGGAGAAAGATGTTGACGGATTTCATCCGGTAAACGTAGGAAACCTGGTCATCGGCGATGATAGCCTACTGCCTTGTACTCCCGCTGGAGTCATTGAGTTAATCAAGCGTGCTGGAGTAGAGATAGCAGGTAAACATGCAGTTGTTATTGGTCGCAGTAATATCGTGGGCAAGCCAGTCTCTTTATTGCTGCAGCGTGAAAATGCTACGGTTACGATGTGTCACTCTCGTACAGCGAATATGGCCGAGCTCAGCAGACAAGCGGATATTTTGGTCGTTGCCATCGGTAAAGCCAATTTTATTGATGCTTCGTTCGTAAAACCAGGTGCAGTAGTTATCGATGTGGGAATGAATCGTCTGGAGAACGGAAAGCTGGCGGGTGACGTTGATTTTGAGAGCGTAAAGCAAGTGTCCGGTCCGATTACGCCTGTTCCCGGCGGAGTAGGCCCAATGACGATTACAATGCTGATGCAAAATACGCTCGTAGCGGCCAAGCGGTCGTACGGTTTGGCATAAAGGCAGCTGCCTGTGGCTGAACAACAACGTATTTATTCTATAAAGGACCTGAATCGTTATATCCGGATGAAACTGGAATCCGATCAGGTGCTGTCTGATGTATGGATACGCGGGGAGATTTCTAACTTTACGCATCATTCGAGTGGTCACATGTACTTTACGCTCAAGGATGAGGGGAGCCGGATACGTTCGATTATGTTTGCGACCCATAATAGACGGCTCCCTTTCGTACCAAAAGAAGGTACGCGTGTTATCGCCCGGGGAAACGTATCCGTGTATGAACGGGATGGACAATATCAATTTTATGCGACGCAAATGCAGCCTGACGGTATAGGCAGCCTTTATTTGGCTTATGAACAACTCAAACAAAAGCTTGATGCAGAAGGGCTGTTTGATACCGCTCGCAAACGGAATCTGCCCGCTCACCCGGCAACCATCGGCGTAATTACGTCACCGACCGGAGCGGCTGTGCGTGATATTATCACCACACTTCAACGCCGATACCCGCAGGCTGGGATCGTGTTGTATCCTGTTCTTGTGCAAGGAAAGGGTGCTGCCCCCTCGATTGTTAAGGCAATTGAAGCCATGAATCGTATGCAGGAGGTTCAGGTGATGATCGTCGGACGGGGCGGTGGCTCCTTAGAAGAACTGTGGGCATTTAATGAGGAAGCGGTTGCGCGTGCCATTTACACATCGGTCATTCCTGTCATTTCGGCTGTTGGACACGAAACGGATTTTACCATTGCCGATTTTGTGGCTGACTTACGCGCAGCGACGCCGACCGCAGCAGCTGAGCTGGCTGTGCCTCACCAGGGAGAGCTTCGGGATCAGCAGCTCCAGCGGGAGCAACGGTTGCGCAACGCCCTTAGGCAGCGGCTGGAAGCCAGTCGTGAACGCTTGCTGAGGCTTCGGCGTTCGCCGGTGCTGCTGCATCCACGCCGCTACATGCTCCAGCATGCAGAGCGGATGGATATGCTGCATCAGCGTCTGATCCGCGCAGCAGCTAACCGTTCACGCTTAAACGCAGAGAAAAATGCTCGTTTGCGTCAGGTACTAGAGCGGTTTAATCCGCGCGAACAAATTCGTTCGGCGCGCAAGCAGACGGATATGGCACAACGTCAGCTGGAGTCTGCGATGCGTGCGATCACAAAAACGGGACGGCAGCAGCTGCATACCGGAATTCGTCAGCTGGATGCGCTGAGTCCGCTCAAAGTCATGGCCCGAGGCTACAGCTTGGTATACGATGAGCAGGAGAAACGCCTGATCAAGTCGCTCAAAGATGTACAACCGGGAGATTCCATCAAGATAAAAGTGAGTGACGGGCAGTTAGACTGTCAAGTATGGGGAATGAAGGAGGACGCGAAGCACGGTGGCGAATGAAGCGGAATTGAATTTTGAAGCGGCCATGGCCGCTCTTGAAGAAATTGTCGGACAACTGGAGCATGGAGACGTTCCTCTGGAGCAAGCCATTGATTTGTTCCAGCGGGGGATGAAGCTGTCTCAGCTTTGCAGCCAGAAGCTGGAACAGGTCGAACGTAAAATTGAAATGATTGTGGAAGAGGATGGAGATTTGCGCAAGAAGCCTTTCGGTGGCGGATTGGATGAAAACGGCGGTGAAGGGCTTGAATAGACTGTCGTTCAAGGAATATTTGGCTGTGACGGCGGATGCAGTTTCGTCTGCATTGACCGAGCAGTTTCCGGCGCATTGGGACATTCCAGATGTCCTTCGAGAATCTATGAACTATTCACTGACCGCAGGCGGAAAACGGCTGCGGCCTCTGCTTGTGATCGCTGCTGCGGAAGCATTTGGTGGAAGCAGGGAAGCGGCGTTGCCAGTAGCATGTGCGGTAGAAATGGTACATACGTATTCCCTCATTCACGACGATTTGCCGGCGATGGATGATGATGATTATCGGCGAGGAAAGCTGACGAATCATAAGGTATACGGCGAGGCGGTTGCTGTTCTTGCGGGCGATGCTTTGCTGACCCATGCGTTTTATTGCATCGTGCAGGCAGGTCGTCTTCACGGTATTTCTTCCGATGCGCTATTGTCCATAGTTGAGGATTTATCCGAAATGAGCGGCGCCAGAGGTATGGTAGGTGGACAGGTCGCAGATATGTCAGGCGAGCAGGGAATGACGGGGATCGAGGAACTGGAATATATCCACCTTCATAAAACGGCTGATCTGATCATTTTCTCACTCTTGGCAGGTGGACGGATTGCTGGGGCAGACAAGAGTCAACTAGAGGCGCTTCGCTGTTTTGGACGAGATCTGGGCCTGGCCTTTCAAATTCAGGACGATATATTGGATCTCGTAGGCGATGAAAGCAAAATGGGAAAAAAAACACAGAGTGATGTTGAACAAGAGAAGGTTACCTATCCGTATTTCATCGGTATGGACGCATCTCTGCGACAAGTGGAGGAACTCACAGTGTCTGCCAAAAAAGTGATTGCAGAAGGTGGCATTCCCGATTCTTCGCGTTTACTGGAGATAGCGGATTACCTGATGAAGCGTGATCATTAATAGCATTAGAACTGGTTTGACTTGTCTACGTTTAAGCACAGTCCAAAAGTGTGATATAATACTTGTTAACTTTACACACAAACTTGAAGGAAAGCGGGGAGATATGCGTGCTGCTTCCACACATAAAGCAACCAGGCGATCTGAAATCACTGTCGGTTGAGGAGTTGGCTTCTCTAGCCGAGGAAATCAGGAGCTTTTTGATTGAGAAGCTGTCCGTGACTGGGGGGCATCTGGCATCGAATCTGGGAGTGGTTGAGCTCACGATCGCCCTGCATTATTGCTATAACAGTCCAAAGGACAAGATGATTTATGACGTTGGGCACCAAGCCTACGTGCACAAAATATTGACAGGGCGAATGGATCGTTTTGATACACTTCGTCAGCGTGATGGACTTTGTGGTTTTGTAAAAAGAAGCGAGAGCGAGCATGATGTTTGGGAAGCTGGACATAGCAGCACTTCCCTTTCGGCTGCAATGGGGATGGCCTTGGCACGAGATTTAAAGGGCGAGGACAATAAAGTTATTGCAATGATCGGGGACGGAGCATTGACTGGGGGCATGGCCTTCGAAGCATTAAACCATATTGGTCATGAACGTAAAAATTTAATGGTCATTCTGAATGATAATGAAATGTCCATCGCCCCGAATGTAGGGGCCATGCATAATTATTTGAGCAAAATTCGCTCGGACCGTCACTATTTGCGGGCAAAGGATGAGCTGGAAGTTTTGCTGAAAAAAATACCCGCTATAGGCGGTAAACTTGCCAAATCGGCTGGCCGTGTCAAGGACAGTCTTAAATATATGATGGTGCCAGGTGTGCTGTTTGAGGAGCTGGGATTTACGTATCTTGGCCCGGTGGATGGACATGATTTGTCCAAGCTAATTGAGACTTTTCAGCAGGCTGATAACGTTACTGGCCCCGTATTAGTGCATGTCGTAACCACCAAGGGTAAAGGCTATAAACCTGCGGAGGCCGATTCGCACAAGTGGCACGGCATCAGTCCATACAAAATTGAATCAGGTCAGGTACTCAAAGCCGTGGGCAATCCGATGTATACAGAAATTTTCGGTAGAACGCTGATTGAGCTGGCTGAACAGGATGAGCGGATCATTGCGGTCACCCCTGCAATGCCTGGTGGATCAGGGCTAGTACCGTTTAGTAAAGAGTTTCCTACACGTATGATTGACGTCGGTATCGCTGAGCAGCATGCTGCAACCATGTGTGCAGCGTTAGCAATGGAAGGGATGAAGCCGGTATTTGCGGTGTATTCCACTTTTATGCAGCGTGCATATGACCAAATTGTGCACGATATTTGTCGTCATAATGCCAACGTGATGTTCGCGATTGATCGTGCTGGTTTTGTTGGTGCTGATGGTGAAACTCATCATGGCGTGTTTGATGTAGCATTCCTGCGTCATATCCCGAATCTGGTGCTTATGATGCCTAAGGATGAAAATGAGCTGCGCCATATGATGAAAACAGCACTTGACTACGAAGACGGTCCAATTGCTTATCGTTACCCACGTGTTAACGTGGTTGGTGTGCCATTGGATAATGAATTGCGGGCTATTCCCATCGGCAGTTGGGAGTTTCTGCGTAAAGGTGAGGGCTTCGCTGTAATCGCTTCAGGACCAATGCTCCAAGTGGCGACAGAGGCTGCGGAGGCGATGAAACGTGAGGGTATGCAAGTGGGCGTTGTGAATGCACGCTTCCTCAAGCCTTTGGATGAGGAGATGTTGCGTGAACTGGCCCGCCAGCATACGAAGCTGATCGTATTGGAAGAAGCTTCTGAAGCGGGAAGTTTGGGTAGCGCTGTACTGGAATTTTACGCTAAAGAAGAAATACAAGATGCACAGGTGCGCTTAATGGGGATTCCCGATCTGTTTGTGGAGCACGGCTCCATCAAAGAGCAGCGCGCTGAAGTGGGACTTACCGTTGAAGCTGTGTGCTTAAAGCTGCGTAAGTGGTCTGCTGAGCCAGCATATGGCATGGGGCAATCTGTATAGGGTAACTTAAAGTAAACAACATGATATTATAAAAAGTATGACAAGAGCAGCCTGGCTGCCTAAAGGGAGATTAACATGTCTGTTCCGAAGGAACGCATTGATGTATTGCTTGTAGAACAAGGTTTTTTTGAAAGCCGTGAAAAAGCTAAAGCCGCAATCATGGCAGGTCTAGTGTTGGCGGACAGCGAACGGATCGAGAAAGCGGGAATGAAGGTACCACGTTCCAGCGAGCTTAAAGTTAAAGGGGCGGTGCATCCGTATGTAAGCCGTGGAGGGTTGAAGCTCGAAAAGGCCATCCGTCAATTCGAGCTGGACATGAGGGGCAGAACGATGCTGGATATCGGTTCATCAACCGGAGGCTTTACGGATTGTGCGCTTCAGCATGGAGCTCAGTACGTGTATGCCATTGATGTGGGGTATAATCAGCTGGATTGGTCACTACGTAATGATGAACGTGTATGCGTTATGGAGAAAACAAATTTCAGATATATGACACCTGCAGATTTGGGCGGTCCTGTGCCTAATTTCGCAAGTATTGATGTTTCTTTTATTTCGTTACGAATTATTTTGCCACCGTTGCTTGCATTGTTGCATCAACCTGCTGATATTGTAGCTCTAATTAAGCCTCAATTCGAAGCTGGACGCGAAAAGGTTGGGAAATCTGGCGTGGTTCGAGATCCTGCTACGCATAAAGAAGTGCTGCAGACCATCTTGATGTTTGCACATGAGCTTGGACTTTCATTGCAAGGCTTGGCCTATTCCCCCATAACAGGTGGCGAAGGAAATATTGAATTTTTAGCGCATTGGCGTTTGAATGGGCTTCCGGCGGCAGAATCGCAGCTGGAGAAAATGGATTTCAGTCCACTGATTGAACAAACTGTTCAGGAAGCAGGTCAGACATTTAATAATGGCCCATCGCGTAAGTGACATTCAGGGGTTCTCCATGAGTTCTGTGAACTTAAGAGAACCTCTTTTTGGTGTGAGGGATTGATTATAGAACTCACGTTCGCCTATAATGAGATGTATAATTGCAGATATTCATTTTCATTCACACAGATGTGATGAACCCAATTGAATATCCGGTCGCAGGTACAGCGTACCTGTATGAGGAAAAGGGATTTTATATCTTGTCCTAGAATATGTCCATGAGGTGATCGGTTCATGGACACTCGATACGATACGGTTATCATCACTGTGATCGGGGTGATATTAGGGATATGGGCTTTATATAGCCTGCGTGCCTGGTTAAAAGAGCCGGGACCGCTTGTGCTAAGAACGATACCAATTAACGAGGAATTGAACGAAGGACCTGCTGTGGACCAACTAGAAGAAGCAGGATATGAAGTGGTGGGCGGGAAAATGAAAATACCGCTTGCTTTTAAAGTGAATGGACATACCGTGTATAGCCGTTTGTTTATTGATTACGTAGCTGTACGTAACGGTTCGACATATATGGTCAAAACGTCGCGCCGCAAGAAACCGATGGAGTGGAACGGTCCTGATTTACGGGACAGGCTTATGCCTTATTTGCTGCTCTATCCGGGCTGTGCGGGGGTATTGTACGTTGATACGGACGAGAAAAGTATTCGCCTTATTACATTAGTGGAAGACCTCGAAGAAGAGGAATATGAAGGTTAATCCATAGGAGGATTATATGAAGGGTCAACGACATATTAAAATCAGGGAAATTATTTCACAACATGAGATTGAAACGCAGGATGATTTAGTTGAAGCATTGCGTGAGGCTGGTTTCCAGGTCACTCAGGCAACTGTATCCCGGGATATCAAAGAACTGCTGCTCATAAAGGTTCCAATGGACGACGGCAGATATAAATATTCGATGCCTTCAGACCAGCGCTACAATCCGACGCAGAAACTGAAACGTACATTGGTTGACAACTTTTTGCATATTGACTACACAACCAATCTGATTGTGATGAAGTGCCTGCCAGGAACAGCTAACTCGATTGCTGCTTTATTAGATAATATTGAATGGTCTGAGGTCATGGGTACGATCAGCGGGGATGACACCATTTTGATTATCTGCCGATCGGAAGAAAATAGTGAAACTATCGTGAATCGTCTTATGGGCTACATTTCCTAATTATAAAGTACGCATATTAGGCGTTTTAATTTGTACATCATAGAGGTGAAAGAACGATGCTGGTCACTTTGTCTATACGGAATTTGGCAGTCGTAGAAGCTGTCGATGTTCATTTTTATAAAGGATTTCATGTATTGAGCGGAGAAACTGGTGCTGGTAAATCCATTATTATCGACGCACTTGGGCTGATTGCGGGCGGCAGGGGATCTGCTGACCTAGTGCGTTACGGTTGTGATAAAGCTGAAATGGAAGCCTTGTTTGAATTGCCGGTCAAACATCCCGTTTGGAATACGTTGGAGGAACAAGGGATTAAGGCTAATCCAGAAGAGCATTTGCTGATTCGTCGAGAACTTACAGTTCAGGGGAAAAGCTCATCTCGAATTAACGGTCAGATGGTTAATTTAACGATGCTGCGTGAGGTAGGTGAGCAACTCGTTAATATCCACGGGCAGCATGAGCATCAAAGCTTGCTGCGTGCGGATCGCCATCTTGCGCTGCTGGATACGTTCGGTGACTCGGTCATTGGTCCAGTCAAAGCGCTTTACCGGGAGCGCTACAATGCTTTTGTCAAAGCGGAAAAAGAAGTAAGAGAATTGCAAAGCTCCAGTCAAAAGGCTTATCAGCTATTGGACATGTATCGCTTCCAATTGGAAGAGATCGCTGCGGCGGAGTTAAAATTGGGTGAAGATGAATTATTGGCAGAGGAACGGGTCAAGCTATCCCATAGTGAGAAAATGATGGATGGAGTATCAGGAGCATACGAGCTGTTAAGTGGCAGAGGTGGTCTGGATACGGTCAATAACGTGTTGTCCAGATTAAATGATGTTCAGAGCTACGACAGTAAAAGCCTTCAGCCCATTGCGGAGCAGATTCAATCTGCTTTCTATCAGTTGGAGGATGCAGCGTTTCAATTACGCTCTTATCGTGAGGATATTGAATTTAATCCGGGCAAGCTGCATGAGGTGGAGCAACGTTTGAATCAAATTACCGGGTTACAGCGAAAATATGGTGATAGTATAGAGCAGATTTTGGAATACTATAGCCGTATTGAGCAGGAAACCGATCTGTTGGAAAATAAAGATGAGCGGCTGGAGCAGCTCATTGCAAAGCGGGATGAGTTGCTTTCGAATTTGCTGGAGATTGCTGAAGAGCTTACAGAGGCACGTGAAATTTGTGCTGAAGAGCTTGCAGAGCAAGTAGAGCAGGAATTAAAAGATCTTCAAATGGAAAGAACGTCACTCAAGGTGCGTATTGATCCAATTGAAGATCCACGTGGATATGAATATAAAGGTCTAAAGGTACGACCTACCAAGCAAGGGATAGATAATGCGGAATTTCTGATTTCGCCCAATCCAGGTGAGCCACTTCGCCCACTCGGTAAAATCGCTTCCGGTGGTGAGTTATCACGTATCATGTTGGCGATGAAAAGTATTTTTGCGCGTCATGATCAAATTCCGGTGCTCATTTTTGACGAGGTGGATACCGGGGTAAGTGGTCGTGCAGCTCAGTCCATAGCCGAGAAGCTTTATCGTTTGTCTTCCGTTTGTCAGGTGTTTTCCATTACTCATTTGCCGCAGGTGGCATGTATGGCCGATCATCAGTACCTGATTGAGAAAAATGTTCATGACGGACGGACCATGACTCAAATTGAGGGACTAACGGAGGAAGGTCGTGTTAAGGAATTGGCACGGATGCTGGGTGGGGTAGAAATTACCGAAAAAACATTGCATCACGCACAGGAAATGCTGAATTTGGCGGAAGGAAAGAAAGCCTGAAAAGAGCGGCTGGCGTAATGATTAACAGTTATAAAAGCCTGGGGGCAAGGTTACCTTATAGGTACGCAATTGGCGACCACCTTTACTCGTCAAGCGAAAGAAGCAAAGGGAGCGTGACAGCCATTGAATTTTTACTCCAGGATCAAATTGCTCGGTCTTTTGCTTGTTTTTCTTATGTGTTCTCTCGGTAACGCTCAGCATGTGCAAGCAGCGCTGCCTCTACAAGCTTCTTTGGATTTGTTCGGCACTAAAAGCATGCAAACAACCCAAGAAAGCGTGGTTCCCGATTTGAAAGTATACCCAGGGGGGCAGACGATCGGGGTCAAAGTAAAATCTTCAGGAGTGCTTGTCGTAGGTCACCATATCATTCAGGAAAGCAATGATCGTAAGGTGTCACCTGGTGAGACAGCTGGTATTCGCCTAGGGGACCGGATTACACACATGAACGGCAAACCCCTCAATAGTCTCGCCAGGGTAGCTGAAGCCGTGGACGAGGCAGGTAAAAACAAAAAGCCGCTGGACATCACGCTTTGTCGAGGTGAGCAGACGATTTCCACCAAGTTAACCCCAGCATATGATCAAGATGATAAAGCGTGGCGGCTTGGGTTGTATATTAGAGACTCGGCTGCAGGCGTAGGTACATTAACGTTTTATGCACCGGACCAGGGGGTTTACGGGGCTTTGGGTCATGTAATTACCGATATGAATACTCAAACTCCCATTGTTGTGGGTAGTGGAGAGATTGTGCAATCCAATGTGACGTCAATTGCGAAGAGCCAGAGTGGGGAACCCGGAGAAAAACGTGCTCATTTTCTCAAAGATCATCGGATCTTAGGAAATATTGAACGCAATACGAGCTTCGGAATATTTGGGAAAATGTCAGATGAGCCGCAGAATGGATTGTATTCGGCGCCCATTCCGGTGGGACTTGCGAATGAAGTAAAAGAAGGACCGGCAGAAATATTGACTGTATTGGAAGGTCAACAAATTCAGCGTTTTCAGGCAGAAATTGTACACATTTCTCAGCAGGATAAACCGGCAACCAAAGGGCTTGTGATTCGGGTTGTAGATCCTAAGCTATTAGATAAGACCGGCGGAATCGTGCAAGGAATGAGTGGGAGTCCGATTATCCAAAATGGTAAGCTGATCGGAGCTGTAACACATGTATTCGTTAATGATCCTAAATCAGGTTACGGATGTTTTATCGAATGGATGTTGCGTGATGCAGGAATCATGCATAATAAATTGAGCTTGAAGTCATCCTCTAATCTTAAGGCGAGCTAGTGGCCTTAAGATTTTTTTGTCGAAAAGCAGGGGAATAACTCAGAATTGCAAGATAAAAATTCAATTATAATTGAATTAATAAAAAAAATAAATAAAAATAATTTTCGACAGAAGGAATTCATAATTCGATGTCGAAATCATATACTCCGACAAGAAATATTTATTTAATGCAAACAGATGTCCCAATGGAATAACACTCAATAAGGAGGAAGTACATTGCAAAAAATTGAGGTATTGTTGGCTGATGACAACCGGGAATTTACGAATTTGCTTGCTGAATATATTTCCGATCAGGAGGATATGGAAGTTACAGGAATCGCCTTCAACGGTGAAGAAGTACTCCAACGCATCGCAGAATCCCGCAACATACCTGATGTACTTATTTTAGATATTATTATGCCTCATCTGGATGGTCTCGGTGTATTGGAGCGTTTAAGAGAAATGAACCTGACTCCACAACCGAAAATCATTATGCTGACTGCATTCGGTCAAGAAAATATTACACAGAGGGCCGTTCAACTCGGGGCATCTTATTATATTTTGAAGCCGTTTGACATGGAAGTGCTTGCTAACCGTATACGCCAATTGGTAGGACCGCAATTAGTCAGCAATAGCCCGGTAACCGTTTCATCCATGCGGTCCAACGTTGTGCCTATGGGTAAGACGAAAAACCTGGATGCCAGCATCACGGCTATCATCCATGAGATTGGCGTACCAGCTCACATCAAGGGCTATCAATATCTACGCGAAGCCATTACGATGGTGTACAATAATATCGAAATATTGGGAGCCATCACCAAAACCCTATATCCCGCAATTGCCGAAAAGTTCAAAACGACGGCATCTCGCGTAGAACGCGCCATTCGCCATGCCATCGAGGTAGCATGGACCCGTGGAAATATCGACAGCATCTCCCACCTGTTCGGTTACACTATCAATATCAGCAAGTCCAAACCAACCAACTCAGAATTTATAGCGATGGTCGCAGACAAGCTGCGGATTGAGAATAAGGTGTCCTGAAAGTAGGCGTGGCGCGGGAAATTGGACGTAAGGGGAACTTAGGTTCGCGATAATTTATCGGCCGTTGCAGCGGAGGTTCCGATGAAGCTCTTCGCAATTGAGTTGAATTTTACGCTTTACACACATATCAATAGGTATTTTTGCTGAAACTAATACTAAAAAAATAAAAATTATTTGAATAACGCTTATCTCTTCGGAGGTGGGCGTTATTTTTTTGTAAGATGTCGCAAATTTGCAAATCCATCAAATTAGGGTAACTCACCGATAGAGGGCCCCTATACTTGGATTGATCGTATGAACGTTCAAAGAGCAATTAAGAGATGCAAGGTTGAATTATACCAAGCATTTAATGAATAAGGTTATGGAGAGACTACGAGCGAGGTAATTGCGGAGAGTTTATTTATAGTAGGAATATCATTAAGCAAAACCGTACTTCGAAATGATGCTAATCTATCTCCTTATGCGCATCAGAGTGTAAATCTGCCAATATTATTATATTATTGACTTTACTTCCCATTAAAATGTAAGGTATTAACATACACTATTACTAGGGAAGGTTGTTAGATGATGCGGGTAAAAATTTCAATAATTTTGTTAGTGATTGTTTGGTTTTTCACTACCGGCATTTCTGATCTACAAGCTAAACTGGATAGAGGAATAAAAAACACGGTTACATCTAATATGTTTGGTGCCAGTGGAGACGGGACTGATCAGACAAAAGCTATCCAGTCTGCACTTGACTACCTCGAGAGAGTGGGAGGCGGTAAGCTTATCCTTGGCAAAGGTACGTATCTCCTAAGTATCGCTAAGAGTATTCACAGTAAGGCATGTATTGTCATACCCGCCGGAGTGATTATAGAAGGCTCTGGTATGGGTGTCACCATCATCAAACGGATTAGTAGTGAACGGAAGCAAAACGGCGTATTGCTCGTTAATAAAGGCTACGACACAAAGGGTGGATTTAAAGCAGCTGGAAATATCGTGTTACGAAATTTCACGATTACAGACGGTGATGTTACCTCCCAAGCCGAGGACTTACGGGGACTTGATTGCGTTGGGACATGCGAATAATGTACTTATTGAGCGTGTCCAATCGTTAAATCATGATCAACATTTCGTAGACATTTGCGGTTCGAGAAATATAACCGTGAGAGATTCTATCAGTAATAATCTTCAAGACACCTATGGGACGGCCACAATTCAAGTTGATCGAGCTAAAAACCTAGGGATATGGGGGTTGCTACTTGACGGAACTAATCCAAAAAATATAACTATAGAGAATAACAAAATCAACTCAATGTCCGAACTGGTGTTACAACTTGGGCATGATCAATCTATTGCAGGAGATATACGTGTAGTAAAAAATGCAATAAATTGCTTGAATAAAGCTAAAGCACAAATAGCAATCGGTAAGGACGAAGATACATCAATATTGACTGCAAACATTAAAAACAATCAAATAAAACTCAATAATGCAAATAGTGTAGGGGTTAATCTAGTGGCCAATACAGCCAACAGACTAGAAAATATCTCAATAGCTGGCAATACTATCACAGGTAAGATGCGGTCAGCGACTATTGTAGGCAATTCTGTCGCATCTGCGGGTTTTGAGGACATTTTGTATTCACATTACGTTGAGGTGTAACACATGAGTTTTCTACGCAGGTTACTTTAGACTTTTTTAATAAATTTTTATAATTTTATGTTAAACTTGTCTCTATATGGGTTACTGTGGCATGTCTGATTAGAAATGTAATTAAAGCAAACTTTCAAATGAGGTGAATGGATGTCTTTCCGTATTGTTCGAAGTATTTAGTTTCCGGGCTGGAAAAAAACGCGTACCAGCTGTCAAGGGGGGGAGTCTGCCTCATTGACTACAAAACTAAAATTTCGAATGATCTCGGTCTGCTATTCTGTAGTTTATTATCTTATTTGAAGGTGGATAAAAATGAATTCAATTGAATATAAAGAGTTTTATGATAAGGTTGGAAAAATCAACGGATGGGATTTTAGCAATGTGAAATGTATTTCTGAAGGAGTAAAATGGGACTTCTATAATGAAGTGTCGAAGACGTGCGAGAAGTCGGACATATTGCTTGATATCGGCACGGGTGGCGGGGAAGCTATTTTGTCAATAGCAGCTTCTGCATTACTTTTAGTCGGAATTGACCAATCTGCTGGAATGATTGATACGGCAAGAAAAAATTCTACTGAAGCAGACATAGCGAATGTTCGTTTTCTACAGATGGATGCTGAAAATCTGAATTTTCCCAAGGAATTCTTTAATGTAATCTCTTCTCGACATTCGTGTTTCTCTGCAAAAGAAATAGCTAAGGTGTTAGTTAAGGGTGGTATATTTTTAACACAGCAAGTGAGCGAAAATGACAAATTAAACATTAAAGAAGCGTTTGGAAGAGGGCAGGCATTGGGTACTAAGAAAGACTCGTTGAAAACTCAATGTATTACAGATCTCAATGAAGCGGGTTTTAACGATATTCAGTCATTTGAATTTAATGCAACCGAATACTATCAGACTCCTGCAGACTTAGTTTTTCTTTTGAAACACACTCCCATTATTCCTGACTTTGGACAAAAACAAATGGATTTTGAAATACTCCAACAATTCATTCTGGACAACCAAACTCCAAAAGGAATTAGGACAAATGCAGAACGATTTATGATTATAGCTAGGAAGTAAAACATAAAGGGATACCCACTTTGGGGTATCTCTTTTTTGCTTGCAATGCTTTAACGGATGAATTGGATGGACGAAAAATAATACTCTCACGCGGTTTATAAAATAAGCGTCAATCATTATATAACGATCACGAAGAGAAATTTTCCTTTTGTAAACAGTTCTGAAATTCCCTTTAATTTTGATATAAACAATGTGTCGATTCTTGTCGATATAATATCTATTATAAAGAGAACTAAGGAGCGAATATATGAAATTTAACATTCGAACAAAATTGTTATTGGGTTTCCTTGCGGTAATAATCCTGTTGGTTGTGATTAGTACAGTATCGATCTCGCGAATGAAAAAGTTAGGCGATACTTCAATGGAAATTGATAGCCATTGGATGCCAAGTGTGACCATCCTCGGAACACTAAATGGTGATATATCTGATGTAGAGCGGCTCTCATTAAACATTATTGTAGAACGTGACACGGAGGAAATGGAGAAGGTTCAGGCCGAATATGATAAGGTTTTAAAGAAAGTTGAAGAAGGCCGAAAAACATACGAAAAATTAATTGCTACTCCTAAGGAACGTGAAATGTATGAACAATTCTCCAAAACTTATACGGAGTATTTGACTAAGTTACCAGAAATGATTGCAGCAGGGAGAGCTAATGATTACACTCAATCAAGCATCCTTCACCAAGAATCCTATAAGTTATGGTATAGTTCAAACGATATGATCAGTCAGCTCATTAAGTTGAATGCAGATGGATCAAAACTGATTACGAAAGAAGCTGTTGACAACTTTATTTCAGGCAGACAATTAGTTATCGGTTTGAGTATTGCAGCCGTTATACTAGCATTGATCATGGCGATCATTATAGCCCAAATTATTTCTAAGCCCATTTTGCGCATCAGTCGTGCTGCTGAAAGCATTGCGTCCGGTGACCTTACTGGGGAAGCCATTGTCGTGAAAGGCAAGGATGAGATTAGTATTTTGGCCCATTCTTTTAATACGATGGTTGCAAATCTTCGTCAACTGATTCAGTCTGTAAGTAGCACGACCGAGCTGGTAACCACTTCCTCGGAGGAATTGACGGCCAGCGCAGAGCAAAATAGCCAAGCAACTGCGCAAATCACCGAAACAGTGCAAGAAGTTGCTACAGGGACAGGTGACCAGGTGGATATGGTGACCAAATCGTCCCAGGCTATTGAGGAAATGTCCATCGGTGTAGAACAAATTGCAATCCGTGCGCAAAATGTTTTTGCATCAGCTCAGGATGCGGCTCACAAATCAGCTGAAGGTAATCAGATGATCCAGCAGGCTGTTGTCCAAATGAATAGTGTGAATGACTCTATGAATAGCTTGGCTGATCTTATGGCTGGATTGGGAGAGCGTTCAGATGAAATCGGGAAGATTATTGATGTCATCACCAATATTTCAAGTCAAACTAATCTTCTTGCCTTGAACGCTGCCATTGAAGCAGCCCGCGCAGGAGATCACGGTAGCGGATTTGCTGTAGTTGCAGGTGAAGTACGTAAGTTGGCTGAACAATCGGCTCATTCTGCTCAACAAATTACGGAACTGGTGGGATTGATACAAAAGGATACCTCGCATGCTATTGAAGCGGTAGCGTCCAATGGGCGAGATGTCATGACAGGTCGGGAAGTCGTGCAAAATGCGGGTGCATCCTTTGAGCTTATTCAGGAAACCGTTAATAAAGTGGCCAGTGAAATTGAAGAGGTCTCTGCTGGATCGGAGCAAATGTCTGCAAGTACCGATGAGATTGTTGGCTTTGTTAGACAAATTTCAGCGATTGCTGAAGAGGCTGCAGCTGGGACGCAGCACGTATCTGCCGCGACTCAAGAGCAATTGGCATCGATGGAGGAAATTGCTTCCTCTGCAAGAAACCTGTCCAAAATGGCAGAAGACCTACAAGGACAAATTGGTAAATTTAAAGTATAAATCGTATACCGGTTCTATATTTCAGGGGAAAAGCCGCTCTATTGTGGTATTATCCCCTTCTAGTAGACAAGAGAGAAAAGACATCTGTTAAGATGGACTTAATTTTGTTGAACGGAGGGGATTTTTCATGGCTAAAAAGGGACAATCATTCCGGCAATACTCCTTAGATGTAAAGATGGAGGCAGTCCGGTTGGTGAACGAAGAACATATGAGTATTCGTGAAGTGACGAAACAATTGGACATTCGTAATAAATCCCAAGTGCAAAGCTGGGTGATGAAACATCGAGCGGGGGAGAACCTCCAGCCAACGACCACAAGGCAGGGACGACCCAAAACGAAATTTTCCAGTATGGAAGAGGAGATGGCGTATCTACGGGCGGAGATTGAATATTTAAAAAAGCAGTATCCAAATCTACACAAGGAGTGACGAGGAAAGAAGCGAGGTTTGAAATTATTGAGGGAATGCAAACACGATATTCGTTGAAATGGTTACTTGAATTAGCCCATGTTTCTCGGGCAGGATATTATAAATGGAGAAAGACTCAGCAAACAACCCAGCAGCGTAAGCAAGAAGAAGAGCTTCTGGAATCGCATATGTTGTCGATCCACCGGATCCATCCCTATTTTGGTTATCTGCGGATGACCGTTGCTTTACGTAGAGAAGGTATCTTGGTCAATCACAAAAAGGTGTACCGCCTAATGAAGAAATTAGGGATCCGTTCCGTCATTCGAAAGAAGCGGCGCTTTTTTGGCAAACAGGCATCTGTGGTAAATGCCAACCGATTAGATCGACAATTTCAGGCAGATTCTCCTTTATCCAAGCTGGTTACCGATATTACATACATACGAGCTGGAGAGCGGTTTGTATATCTCTCTGTCATTCAAGATCTGTTTAACAATGAAATCGTGGCTTGGCGTCTTTCGGAACGAAATGACCTTGCTCTAGTTAGCGAGACGCTAGACGTTCTAAGTAAGAACGTGAACATGGAGGGTGTCATTCTCCATTCAGACCAGGGTTTTCAGTATACCTCCAAGCCGTTTAACCGCAAACTTAAGCGGCTTGGCATGCTTGGGAGCCATTCAAGGCGTGGAAATTGCCTAGACAATGCCTGTATAGAATCCTTCTTCTCCCATCTTAAAACAGAGAAGATTTATTTAACGAAACCCGGAACCCTAGCGGAGGTAGAACAACACGTACGGGAGTACATTTCTTTTTATAATGAAAATAGATTTCAGAAAAAATTAAACAACCGTTCCCCGATTGAATACCGAGAAACGGTTGCTGCTTAAAGATGTCTTTTTAGTTCTGTCTACTTGACAGGGGTATGACCAATTGTGAGCGGCTTTTTCTATTCATTTTTTAATAAATATATTTGCGATTAAAAGGTGGAGATATGCGGAGCCTGTAATTGGAAAGATATGATATAATGGTGGGAAATTCTTTTGGGTTGGAGTGATATCATGGACAATAAAATTGAACTTAAAGCAAGCGACCTGCGTCAGTTAGCGATAGACAAAATCATAGCTACACCATTTTTGAATGATTTTAAATATCTGAAAAGCAGAAAAGTTTTGAAAAAAGAAAACAAGGAATTTATATTTGAAATTTGTTTCGGCGCGACCAAATATAGTGCATTAAAAGTTTACATTACTGTGGAATCCAAAAGTATAAAAAAGAAGTATAGTACAGGGGCTTGTTTTCACAGTGAGTTGATCGCTCTAACCAAGAAATATACGGGCAACAGGGATTACCTTGTGTCCATAGAAGCAGAAAGAGAACGAGTGATCCAAGAGATTATGGCAGATATCTACATTTTCGCGTTGCCCTTTTTCAAGCGATTTGAACAAGTAGAAACATTAGCAGAACAAGTACATAAGTCAGGCTTTTTACCGCATCGCAAACGTTTTGATAAATTTAATCCGTTGACGAAAAGATTCATTGATTTTTATTATCAAGGGGAGTAATGTAGCCATCTGGGACATTTTTGTCCTCACCTTTGGAAAGTAGATAAGCATTATGATAAGGAGAACGGTGTCCATGGAGTGGATATTACCGTTTTTCAAAAGAATCATGTACAATTTGTAAAAAGGGTCAATGTACTCCTCGGCATACCAAGATTTACCTAACATGATCAATGTCTCGTTAAGAGGCGAGTCGGATGTTGCCCTGGAGGGTAGATTTTTACATGGGTAGCAATCGAATGAACAACACAGAGGCTGTATACACGGATATATACAATCATATGTTATAGGCAAAAGTCATCGCATTGAACGGGCTAGTGGTATGAATGCAAAAGATTTTAAAGCAAAGAGGGGATGAGAGCATGTGGAATAGTCTGACTTGGGTGATCGTCGGCGTGTTGTTGGTGGTGTTGGGTTGGATTGTTATGGCATGGCGTGGACGTAGCGGCAATCAACAAGCGGATGAACATCGGGGCAGTAATGTTGTTGAATTTCGCCCTCGTAAGCCCGCTCGACAATCCCGCACTGGCAATGAAATGAAGTCTAAAGTGTCTTCGGGTACACGCGCGAATACAAAAGCGGCCGATATTCAGGCCCAAGCTGGATTTGGACTGTTTGACTCCATTCAGAGCACGAGTAAACAAAAATGCTCCTTTTGTAAAAAAGAAGAAAAATTAACCTTTTATGCCGATGATAATGGTTCGCTGTATGGGGTATGTAAAGAGTGTAAGCATAAGGCGGAAAGACAGGATATGCTGCCACTTTAGTCTATACAGACTATGGAGAACCGTCATTAAATAATTCTTATAATTAATAAAAACTCCCAACCGTATGTAAGTAAATTGGTTAGGAGTTTTTTTGTTAGTGTTTTACTACATTGTTAGCGAATTTGCCTGTCAATCAATTCCTCTAGCGCATCAGCTATATGATCTGGTCCGTAAGATAGTTCTTCCCTGCTTAAGCTCAACCAGGCATGACGCTCATCCATATCAAAAGCTGTCTCCAGCCAACCGGACAAGCCCCTGCCTCTCCGATCTACTTCTACAAGCACATGTACCCCCTCGGGTTCCAACTGCATAATCAGCTCTAGCTCCTCGATATCCCGTGCATACTCCGAGCCAGGCGTAAACTCAAACTCCTGCACAAATGGAACACCGCGTCCAAGCTTGGGGTGACGTTCGCAGGTGGAGGAACGGAATCGGAAGCCTAACAGGTGAACCGCCTCAAACACTGTACTCATATAAGGATGCGGCTCGATTTTAAGTGAATCACGATCGGTCGGGTCCAAAGCCATGCCAATATCCAATGCTGTTTCCAGCCAGACAGGCTGTTTGGCATGAGTAACAGGGGTTTCCAAAGGCAATCTGAAGGAAAAGGGGATTTCAAGCTCCTGTCCTTGCTTTAGATGAAAGCCATCAGATACCTTGATCCGCGCAATGCAGCAGGTGGTGACGTTTTTTTTATCATCGTGCTCTACGATATATTCAGTCTTGAGCTCAATATCAATTTTGCCGATTTCCTGGTCAATTTTACCGCCCTTGATACGTATGATGCCGCTAAGTTCTTCTCCAGGCACATATACAGTTTGATCCACTAACGTATCGACTTTGGCTGAGCCGATTCCTGCACTTGCTAAGATCTTGTTAAAGAAACTCATCATTCCGTCCCCCCGATAATCTTATGGTTATGGTATACACTCGAAAACTAAAACTTGTACAGCTTAACCGGATATACGGGAGAATAGCTTGAACCGTTCCAAAAAAAATGCAAGAAAAAAGTAATGGAAAACAATTAGGCGCATGGAGTTGCCGACCCATGTAGCTTACTAATCGCAGTTCACTTTATGGGGAGGTATAAAACATTTACGACAACGAGGCTCATAAGCCTCAGAATCGCCGATCATCACGATAGGTCCTACAGTGGAAGGTTTTCCATTGACCATACGTTGTGTAAATACTGCTTCCGAGCTGCCGCATACAGCGCAGAAGGAAGTCAGCTTCTCGATGTCATCTGCCATAGCGAGCAGACCACCGACATAGCCGAACTCCTTGCCACGGTAATCCAGATTCAGCCCATCGGCAATGACATGCTTTCCGCAATAAGCTAACTCTTGTATGAGCGACATAATATGCCGACTGAAAAACTGGACTTCGTCAAAGGCAACCACATCGGCATCTTTCGTTTCTTGCAAAATACGCTGAACGAGCTCATCCGTGAGTTTTCTTGGAATAGAGATAGCGGGCAGCCGATATCCGATCCGGCTTACAATTTCATCCTCCGCATAACGGTTATCTTCAGCTGGTTTGTAAGCGACCACCTTGCGATGCCCGTATTGGATTAGTTTCTGACAACGGCGAATCAATTCGCCGGATTTTTCGCTGAACATGGGGCCTGTAATAATCGTAATTCGTCCTGTAGGCAAAGCGAATTCCCCTCTCTTAACATGTACATAACGCTGTAAATCTTCATCTCCGAAAGAAAACGCCATTATAGATTACCATAACGAGCCACATACAGACTAGAGAAAATATATTGTTTTTCGACATGTTTTTGTATGTCTATTCTTAAATCGTAAATGTGGTCGTCATTGCTCTGCCGCCGCGGGCATGATATGGTGAAGCGTAGTGGAATGAAGGGAAGAGTGGAAGGCATGGACGAAAAAAACACGGATTATAGTGCCAAAAAAAGAGCATTACTGGAACAAGGACTGATTAGCCCGCAAGCTCTGGAGCTAATCATTGAGTTGGAGACAGAGCTTGATTTTCTGAGCAAGCAAAATGAATCGTTTCGCAAGGCGTTGCGAGCCAAATCAGCACAAAGTCCAAGAATGTCTACCAAATTACGAGATGCACTGTATGAATGATATGGAGAGATATCTAGATTAGGTAGATGATGATTTGCAGCCTATGCCTAAACGCTAAATTTTGTACAGTGAAATAAAGAGAGTACAATAAGCTATATATAATCAATGTTAATGGAGGAGAAACATGACTATACATTGTGATGTCGCTATTTTGGGTGGAGGAACCGGAGGGTATGTAGCAGCAATTCGCGCAGCCCAGCTCGGCAAGGAAGTGGTGATCATCGAAAAGGACAAGCTCGGCGGAACCTGTCTGCACCGTGGTTGTATTCCGAGCAAGGCTTTGCTGCGCAGTGCGGAAGTATATGCAACGATTAAAGAAAGTGCACAATATGGTATTGAGACATCTGGAGCACAGCTTGTATTTCCCAAGGTTCAGGAACGTAAGGAAGCCGTTGTGGAGCAGCTACACCAGGGCGTTCAATTTTTGATGCGTAAAAATAAAATTACGGTGCTTAGCGGTAAGGGACGCGTGATTGGACCGTCTATATTTTCTCCTAAAAGCGGTGCAGTGGCTGTGGAACTAGAAGATGGTGAGATGGAGACGATTGTTCCGGCACACCTCATTATTGCAACAGGATCACGTCCGCGTGTGCTGCCTGGACTGGAGCCAGATGGCGAATTTATTTTGAGCAGTGACGAAGCATTGACTATGGAGAACCTGCCAGCATCCCTGATTATCGTGGGTGGTGGGGTCATAGGCGTGGAATGGGCCTCCATGCTAAATGATTTTGGCGTTGAGGTTACGGTGGTTGAGGCCGCGAATCGACTTATTCCTACGGAGGACGAAGACGTTTCGCGTGAAATGCAGCGCTTGTTAACCAAGCGTGGTGTCAAGGTGCTGACGGGGGCACAGGTGAAGGCTGAAACCTACGGCAAGGATGAGGAAGGCGTACAGATTGACGTGCAAAAAGGTGAAGAAACCGAAACCCTCAGTGCTTCCAAACTGCTCATTTCTGTAGGTCGTCAGGCGAATGTCGAAAATATCGGGTTGGAAAATACGGATATCCGCGTGGAGCGTGGCTTTATCTCGGTTAATGAGCATTTGCAGACAAATGAGCCACATATCTACGCCATCGGGGATTGCATCGGCGGCTTACAACTGGCCCATGCCGCGAGTCATGAAGGCTTGCAGGCAGTTCATCATTTGGCGGGCGAAGAGTTTCACAGCGTACCCAACTATATGATTCCGCGGTGTATTTACACACGTCCTGAAGCCGCAAGCGTCGGCTTAACGGAGCAGGAAGCCCGTGAACGTGGACACCAGGTGAAAACAGGGAAGTTCCCTTTCCAAGCTATCGGAAAATCGCTAGTATACGGTAGTCGAGACGGCTTCGTGAAAGTGGTGGCGGACCAGCAAACCAATGATATTCTCGGTGTACATATGATCGGTACGCATGTAACGGATCTGATCAGCGAGGCCGCTCTTGCGCAATTGCTGGATGCTACGCCGTGGGAAGTCGGACAGCTTATTCATCCGCATCCAACGTTGTCGGAGATTTTGGGAGAAGCGATGCTGGCAGTTGATGGACAAGCGATAGGCATATAAACGTTTCAAATAAATCGGTACTTTTCTTTTTGGGGCGAAAAGGATTATAATGGGGTTAGTCAGAGTTTAGTACCAGGTTTTAAGACAAGATGGTACTAGGTGCTGAAAGTAGGATGTTTGACATTTAAGGAGGTGCCTCAATGAGTTCTAAAGGCGCTGTAGACGCTGGCTTCAGACATGAGCAGCTGGGACTTACTCACGGACAAGTAATTGACATGTACAGATATATGTTGCTCGCAAGAAGATTTGACGAGCGCAACATGCTCCTGCAACGGGCAGGGAAAATTAATTTCCACGTTTCCGGCATTGGACAGGAAGCGGCACAAGTAGGTGCAGCTTTCGCTCTAGACCGGGAAAAGGACTATTTCCTTCCCTATTACCGGGATTACGGATTCGTGCTTGCAGTCGGCATGACGCCGCGCGAATTGATGCTGTCGGCATTTGCCAAGGCAGATGACCCTAATAGTGGAGGGCGCCAGATGCCAGGGCATTTTGGTAGTAAACGGCTGCGTATTGTGACAGGCTCCAGCCCAGTGACGACACAGGTACCACATGCAGTGGGTGTAGCGTTGGCCGCCAAGATGCAGAAAAAGAATTTTGTATCGTTTGTTACGTTTGGGGAAGGCTCCAGTAATCAGGGGGATTTTCACGAAGGCTGTAACTTTGCAGGTGTACAGAAGCTGCCAGTCATCATTATGTGTGAGAACAATCAATATGCAATATCGGTTCCGATTCATAAGCAGTTGGCAGGAAAGGTAAGCGACCGGGCATTGGGTTACGGATTCCCTGGTATTCGTGTCGACGGTAATGATGCGCTAGCCGTATATGCCGCGGTGAAGGAAGCACGTGAACGTGCTGTCCGCGGTGAAGGTCCTACGCTAATCGAAGCGATGATGTACCGTCTGTCCCCTCACTCCACCTCGGATAATGATCTGGCTTACCGGACCAAGGAGGAAGTGGATAAGAACTGGGCCAAGGACGGCGTAGCCCGCATGAAGAGTTACTTGATTGAATGCGGCATTTGGGACGAGGCCAAAGATGCAGATCTATCGGCCGAGCTGCTGCTCGAAATCAAGGAAGCCATTGAATATGCAGATAATGCGCCTTTTCCTAAGCCTGAAGATACGCTACTGCATGTGTATGCTGATAGCGATGGGGAGGGGCGGTAACGATGGCGATTATGGAATATATTGATGCGATACGTCTTGCTATGAAAGAAGAAATGGAACAGGATGAAACGGTTTTTGTATTAGGTGAGGACGTCGGCGTAAAAGGCGGTGTTTTTACAACGACTAAAGGGCTCATGGACCAATTCGGTGAGCAACGTGTCATGGATACGCCGTTGGCAGAGTCGGCGATTGCAGGCGTTGCGATTGGTGCGGCGATGTACGGAATGAAGCCGATTGCCGAAATGCAATATTCGGACTTCATGCTGCCGGCGACGAATCAGATTATTAGTGAAGCGGCTAAAATCCGCTACCGCTCTAACAACGATTGGAATTGCCCTGTGGTGATCCGCGCCCCCATCGGTGGCGGTATTTTTGGTGGTTTATATCATTCTCAGTGTCCAGAATCTATCTTTTTTGGTACACCAGGTTTAAAAATTGTTGCTCCATTTACACCTTATGATGCCAAAGGATTGTTGAAAGCAGCCATTCGTGACCCTGATCCAGTGCTGTTTTTTGAAAATAAAAAATCCTACAAGCTGATTAAGGGTGAAGTGCCTGAGGATGATTATATCGTTCCAATTGGCAAGGCTAATCTGCTACGTGAAGGTGACGATATTACGGTCATCGGATATAGCCAGCCGTTGCATTTTGTTATGCAGGCAGCTGAAGAATTGGAGAAGGAAGAGGGCATTACCGCACATGTTGTGGATTTGCGCACACTCCAGCCTTTGGATCGCGAAGCCATTATTGAGGCTGCACGACATACAGGTAAGGTTTTAATCGTTCATGAGGACAACAAAACGGGCGGTATCGGTGCCGAAGTATCGGCTATTATTAATGAAGAGTGTCTGTTCGAACTGGATGCACCGATTGAGCGTCTGTGCGCTCCTGATGTGCCAGCCATGCCGATCAGTCCACCGATGGAGAAGTTTTATATGTTAAACAAGGATAAAGTGAAGGAAGCCATGCGTCGTCTCGCAATGTATTAATATAGAGCAGATTCGGGCGAAAGCATTCCATAAGTGTAGTGGGGCAGCGATAAAACGCGCCCTTCTATGATGTTAAGGAGTTGAAAAAAATGTCAGACCAAACACAATGGAACGACGTGACCATGCCGCAATTGGCTGAATCGCTCGTATCAGCGACAATCGCCAAATGGCTGAAACAACCTGGTGATCCAGTAGAGCAATTCGAGCCAATTTGCGAGGTCATTACAGATAAAGTGAACGCAGAAATTCCCTCCACATTGGATGGGATTATGGGTGACCTGTTGGCAGAGGAAGGTCAGACGGTAGCGGTAGGCGAGTTGATTTGCCGTATCCAGACGAAGTCGGCTGCACCTACAGCATCAACAGGAGGGACACCTGCGGCATCAGCATCCCAAAGCAACGTGCAAGCACAATCCCAGCAGAGTGCTGGATCGGATCAGTCCATGCGCGGACGTTTTTCTCCAGCGGTCCAAACACTGGCTGCTGAGCACAATGTAGACCTAAGCAGAGTGCCAGGCACAGGCATGGGGGGAAGAATTACCCGCAAAGACGTGTTGAATTTTGTGCAGCAGGGCGGCTCTGCTCCAACTGGAGTGACTGGTCAGACGAGTGGAACCACGCAAGGGCAAGGATCTCCTTTTACAGGACTCCAGCAGTCTGCCGTTCAGCATAGTGCACCAGTTCAAAATATGGACCCTGCGATTCCGGTGCGCAACAGTGGCATTCATTTAACGGAAGCTCCAAAAGTTCCTATGATCGAAGTTGAGGGTGGCAACAATAACAGATCCGAGTATTTTATTGATGTTACACCCATTCGTAGTGCAATTGCCCGCAATATGCGGCAAAGTGTTTCGGAAATTCCTCATGCCTGGACGACGATTGAAGTGGATGTGACCAATCTAGTGATGCTCCGCAACAAGATCAAAAACGAGTTCAAACAAAAAGAAGGCATCAATATTACGTATCTTGCTTTTCTCATGAAAGCAGTCGTGAATGCAATCAAGGAATATCCGATCATGAATTCGGTATGGGCAGTGGATAAAATTATCATCAAAAGAGACATCAATATTTCGTTGGCCGTAGGTACAGAGGACTCCGTTCTTACTCCTGTTATTAAAAAGGCCGATCAGAAAAATATTGCTGGCTTAGCTCGTGAAATTGACGATTTGGCACGTAAAACTCGCGAAGGTACACTCAAACTGGACGACATGCAGGGTGGAACGTTCACCGTCAACAACACAGGTTCCTTTGGTTCAATTTTATCTTATCCGGTGATTAACTATCCGCAGGCTGCAATTCTTACCTTTGAATCCATTGTCAAAAGACCAGTGGTCATTGATGATATGATTGCGGTGCGCTCAATGGCTAATCTGTGTCTGTCGCTGGATCATCGTATTTTAGATGGAGTGATTTGCGGACGATTCCTGCAACGGGTTAAAGAAAATCTAGAAGGCTACACCTTGGATACGAAGCTGTACTAATCATCCGAACAGTTAGGTAAATGGACGGAGAGGAAGTGACAGGCCGTGAATAGACGACCGCTTGATGTAACCTATACGAATAGGATGGAATATGCCCATGCTTGGGATGTCCAGAAGGAGATTGTGGGAAAGCTGGATGCGGGGGAGGCGAGAGAAACGCTTATGCTTCTCCAGCATCCACCAACCTACACCATTGGTTCCCAGAGGCATCCTGAGCATTTGCTCCTTACACCAGAGCAGCTGAAAGAGCAGGGAATCAGCGTCTTTCAGATTGATCGTGGGGGAGACATTACATATCATGGACCAGGGCAACTTGTCGGATATCCCCTACTTGTGCTTGGCAACCGAGAGGCGTTAAATCTGCACGGATACCTTCGAAGTCTGGAAGAAGTGATCATTCAGTTGCTGGCATCTTATGGGATTGAAGGGAGCCGTAAGCCTGAATATACGGGGGTATGGATCGGGAATCTTAAAATTGCGGCTATTGGTGTCAAATTTAACAAATGTAAGCACCGTCGAGGCTTCGTAACCAGCCATGGCTTTGCCTTTAACATCAAGTCAGGAATACAGCATGAGGGCTTTGAAGGCATTGTTCCGTGCGGAATTCAGGAATACGGTGTGACATCATTAGAGGACTGTACACAGCAGTCTTTTTCGGTGGAACAGATTGCGAAGGAAATTGTACCGTACTTTGAACAGCAATTTTCATTTGCTGCGCAATGGCAAACGCATTCCTTCCAATAAAGGTCAGGCGGGCAATTGTGTAATTAACACGGGAGCCCGCCTCTTTGCTTGTGCAGCAGCTCGTCTACACATAGCTTCAACGGATCTTGAAGTAGTTCAACCTTGAGCGGTATAGCTATTATAGTGGCATAATAAACGGCTCAATCACCATGAACAGTGTAGAACCAATCATAGCTGCGAGCATAACGTAGACGAAAAAACGAACCCATTTTTTGTTAGACATGTGTAACTCCTTTAGGATAGGTTTAAGTCATAGATAAGAACATCTATCCGTATTGTAACGTAATCGGGAAAGAGAGGAAAGTTTAATGACAGTAGAGATAGTAAAAGACCGAATCGTACAGGAATTTGTGGAACTCGTACAGGTGGATAGTGAAACGAAGCATGAACAGGAAATATCACGTGTTCTGAAAGAAAAGTTTAATGCACTAGGACTGGAAGTCGTAGAAGATGATTCTCGCGAAAGAACGGGACATGGTTCGGGCAATTTGATTGTTACCTGGAAAGCGGAAGGTGTGGAGCAAGCACCCAAAATATTTTTCACCTGTCACATGGATACCGTGACTCCAGGCAAAGGAATCAAACCGCAGTTGGGTGAGGATGGCTGGATTCGCAGTGATGGTTCAACAATTCTGGGTGCGGACGACAAGGCTGGGATTGCTGCTTTGTTCGAGGCGATTCGTGTCGTGCGCGAGCAGAACATACCCCATGGTCAAATTCAGTTCGTGATTACGGCTGGCGAGGAATCTGGTTTAATGGGTGCACGGGCGATGAAGCCGGAAGTCCTGGATTCTGACTTCGGATACGCTTTGGATTCGAACGGTGAAGTCGGTTCTATTTGTATAGCTGCTCCCACACAGGCACGTATTGAAATGAGAATTACTGGAAAGTCCGCTCATGCGGGGGTCAATCCTGAAGATGGCATTAGTGCCATTCAAGTCGCTTCTAAAGCAATTTCTAAAATGAAATTGGGACGCATTGATAAGGAGACGACTGCTAACATCGGCAGTTTCGAGGGCGGCGGCGCGACGAATGTGGTCTGCGATTTTGTATTGATCCGTGCGGAGGCTCGCAGTATTGTACAGGAAAAGGTTAATCATCAGATTCAGCATATGCGTGAAGCGCTCGAAACCACTACGCGTGAATTTGGTGCTCAGGGAGAGTTCCGCAGTGAAGTCATCTATCCAGCATTCAGCTTTACGGAGCATGATGAAGTTGTACAGGTTGCACAGCGTGCCATTCAAGGACTGGGAATGGCAACATCAACCTTCCATTCCGGTGGCGGCTCAGATGCCAATGTATTCAACGGGCTTGGTATTCCAACGGTGAATTTGGCGGTAGGCTACCAGAACATCCACACCACAGAGGAAAAGATCAAGGCCGATGATCTAGTGAAGGTTGCTGAAGTAGTCGTAGCTCTGATCCAAGAAACTACAAAGTAAGACTTACTTCTTACATTTACAATATACCGAAAAAAGGGTTCAGGCTAAAGACAGGAACGGTGTTCCTCCTTTAGATCTGAACCTTTTTTGGAACAGTTAGCGAAGCAATAGTGGCTGTAGGTCCGTATTCCTTTTGCCATTGACGCAGGAGGGCTTGTATCTGCCAGGCTTTGCCAACAATATGAAGGGTGGTTTCAGTTCGGTAACTTTTCATGTTCTGAAATCTCCTTATAGCAGAAGTTTTGATATACTACCCCCAGCATATGTCCCAAGTGGACAAGTTAGACTAATGTTGGAGATAATTAATAATGAAAGAAAGATAGAAGACGAAGGAGGCAACATGTCTGATGAACGACCAAACGAACGAACAAGTGAACAATCCAACAAACAATACACTTCGCAAGCCTTTTTCCAATCCTGCGCTGGAGGAAAAGACCGTGTCCACACAGCCTATTTTTGAAGGAAAGGTCATTACGGTACAGGTAGACACGGTAGAGCTTCCCGATGGTTCCACTGGAAAGCGTGAAATCGTAAAGCATCCAGGTGCGGTGGCAGTTTTGGCTCTGCATGAAGGGAAAATGCTGGTGGTGGATCAGTACAGACAAGCTATGGGGCGATGTGAGGTTGAAATCCCCGCAGGCAAGCTGGAGCAAGGTGAAGACCCGATGGAAGCAGCGGGACGTGAATTGCGAGAAGAAACAGGTTATACAGCCAAATCGTTGAAGCTGCTTCACTCTTTTTATACATCTCCTGGCTTTGCGGATGAAATCATACATCTGTATGTGGCCGAAGACCTGGAGCGAGGTGAGATGGAACCGGATGAGGATGAATTTCTGGAGCTATTTGAGGTGACCCTGGAAGAAGCGCACACGCTTATTCGTGAAGGACGCATTAGTGATGCCAAAACGATTCTGGCCGTCTATGCATGGCAAATTCGCCAACAAACAGGGAGCTTCTAAGCGGATGGATACAAATATAATAGAACTTAACAACTACTTTGCAGACTTGCATATTCATATTGGCAGAACGGAGAAAGGAGCTCCAGTCAAAATTAGTGGTAGCCGTGATCTAACGTTTGCCAATATAGCCAAGGAAGCCTCCGGTCGCAAAGGGATTGGGCTTATCGGGATTATTGACTGCCATGCGCCTAATGTACAGGAAGATATTCGTAGCTATTTGCATACAGGTGAAATGGAAGAAATCAGCGGTGGTGGCATCGCATACAGGGATACAGTGATTCTACTTGGCACGGAGCTGGAAATACGGGCTGAAGGTCGTCCCGAAGCACATGTACTGGCCTATTTTCCTGATCTGGCTGCGATGGAGGATTTTACCCAATGGCTGAGTAAGCATATGAAAAATGTCAATCTCAGCTCACAACGGATCTACGCACCGCCACGTGAGTTGCAGCAGCAAATTTACGGTCGTGGAGGCATTATGGTGCCTGCGCATGTGTTCACTCCGCATAAGGGCATTTACGGCAGTTCTGCAGCCCGTATGGAGGAACTGCTGGATATGGAGCTCATTAGCGGGGTGGAACTGGGGCTGAGTGCAGATTCATCTATGGCTGGTTTGATTTCGGAGCTGGATCGTTTCAGCTTTCTCACAAATTCAGATGCCCATTCACTCGGGAAAATTGGACGAGAGTACAACAAATTATCATTGGCGAAGCCGAGTTTTGATGAATTCAGGATGGCTTTGGAGCGGCGTGAAGGACGGCGAGTGTGTGCCAACTACGGTTTGAATCCCAAACTTGGAAAATACCATCGCTCTTACTGTCAAAGCTGCGGTACGATTATTGATGAGCAGCAGATGGCGGACGAACGTTGCCCTAACTGTGGCCATACCAAGCTGGTGCGGGGTGTGCTCGATCGAATCTGGAGCATTGCCGATCGTGAACAGCCCGTAATTCCCTCCCATCGTCCTCCGTACATTTACCAGATTCCGCTAGAATTTATTCCAGGCTTGGGTAAAGCCAAGCTGAACCAGCTGTTAGCAGCCTTCGGAACAGAAATGAATATTTTACATGAGGTTACGCAGGAGGAACTGTCAGAGGTCGTTGGTAAAGTGTTGGCAGAGCAGATTGTGCTTTCACGCGAAGGACGCCTGGCGCTGGTATCCGGTGGTGGTGGAACATACGGAAAAATAGCGAAATCATAGTAAAGTGTCCTAGTCAAGTCTTGTCTCCCTAAAAAGGCATATCAGCGTCTGCTTGTTCATAACCATAAAATATCTCTGCCGTTGGCTTGGCGCATCATTCGTGATGTTAGATTTGTAGCGAAAGCTGCCCCATTTCTAGCCATCAGCCGTCGGACTACGGTTGTTTTTTGGACAAACAAGCAGATGAAGGGGGCAGAACCCGATGCAATGGTTTCGTCATACGTTAAAGGATCAGACGCCGTATTATGTTTTCTTGGCTGTACTGTTTCTAGTGGGAGTTGTCTTTGGCGCACTCATGGTAAATGCACTTTCCCTGGAACAGTTACAGGATTTGTCCCGTTACCTGAAGGATTTTTTTGTGACGGTCAATCAAAACAAGCAGGGCTTTGCTGATTCGCAGGCGGCCTCGACCTTTTGGGACAGCGTATCACTACATCTTAAATGGGTGGGCCTCATCTGGGTATGCGGGCTTTCGGTCATCGGACTCCCAGGTATTCTTGTATTGAATTTTCTCAAGGGTGTGCTGATCGGATTTTCTGTAGGTTATATGGTAGGGCAATATTCGTGGAAAGGACTATTATTTTCATTGGTTTCCGTTGCTCCACATAACCTGCTCGTGATTCCGGTACTGCTCGTCTGTAGTGTGGCTGCGATGACTTTTTCCATTCATATGATCAAAACTAAAATACTTGCTACTCGGCCATCAGACGGGATGTTGCGTCCGTTGCTTTCTTACGCAGGATTGACTGCTGTGATGATGGTGCTGCTTATCGGCAGCGCATCCTTTGAAACCTGGGTCACCCCGGTTATGATGCAATGGGTCACTCCTATGCTGACGGCTTCCGTGACATCTTGATCTCATTTCAAAATGTTTGACTTTATTTGTATAGACCCCCTATAATAATAGGAGTGAAAAAAAGTGCAGTAGGCAGTAGCTTTGCAGGGGGAGGGAGACACATGGAAGCACGGATCGAAAAAATTAAGCAGCAGCTGCAATCCCAGGGCTACAAACTAACGCCTCAGCGGGAAGCCACCGTCAGAGTTTTACTTGAGAACGAAGATGATCATCTGAGTGCGGAAGATGTATTTATGCTCGTCAAAGAGAAAGCTCCCGAAATCGGTCTGGCAACCGTATACCGTACCCTAGAACTGCTAAGTGAACTGCATGTCGTGGAGAAAATTAATTTTGGCGATGGCGTTGCGCGTTATGACTTACGCGGCGATACAGCCAAACATCACCACCACCATTTGATATGTGTGCAGTGCGGCAGTGTAGATGAAATACTGGAAGATTGGCTTGGACCGTTAGAGGAGCGTTTGGAACGGGAATATAATTTTACTGTAGTGGATCATCGTTTGGACTTCCACGGTATTTGTTATCGTTGTAAGGCGAAGAACGATACAACTGCCCAGAAATCCTCGGGCAAAACCAAGAAAAACAAATCCCAGGATTAATAAGCTGACTACCCAAGCTCTCACCGACGAAGACGCGTTCGGGGGAGCTTTTTTGGTTCGGAATTTACTGTGTAGGACCAAGTGGTATAAAACGGAATAGCTTGTCATACCCTTCCATAGAGAGCCCTACATAGGGACTATATTTTGGGAAGGCGGCTGATCCACATGGTACTATCATTACGGAGAGGACTACAATGGCTGCGCTTGCTGATATTGTTCGGGGTGTTGGCATGTATGTTCTTTTATAGCCTCAGGCTGTTTACAGATTGGATAACACCTGTAGATCATTACCGAATACCGGAAGGACATGCAGTTAAGGTATTTGGCGGACAAACAGTGAATGAAGGGTCCGAGCAACGAATCGGAGTGTTGGAACGTTTACGTTTCTTTTATTGGTATGGTGAGTAGTCTATGTAATCTTCACGATGAGATGATGATATGAAGGCCGCACACGAAGAAGCAGGCGCAACAACTTGAATCGCTGTATGCAGGACAAGGAGACTTTTGGAACTCATGAAAATGTATATTCAACCTTTCGTTCAATATATGGAAGAGGATAAAGGTTTGTCGCGCAGCACATTGGAAGCGTATCAGCGGGACGTACAGCAGTTTGCCGAGTTCGCAGAAAGCTGTGGCCTTGAGCAGCCGGACAATGTACAGCGGTCACATCTGGTGCTGTATTTGGGGCATCTGAAGGAACAGGGAAAAGCCGCGGCGACAATTTCACGTAGCGTCGCCTCGATACGCTCCTTTTTTCATTTTCTCATTCGAGAGGGAATCGCAATCCATGACCCGTCCGTTCTGGTGGAACTGCCCAAAGCCACTAAAAAGAAGCCCTCGGTGTTGACGCAGGATGAAATAGAGCGTTTACTGGCAGCGCCGGATGTGAGTGCCCCGCAGGGGGGGCGAGATAAGGCCATGCTAGAGTTGTTGTATGCGACGGGCATCCGCGTATCAGAGCTGATTGCCCTGAACGTGTGTGATGTGCGCATCGATTTGCGCTTTGTGCACTGTGGCGGTGAGGCGGGCAAGGAGCGTGTTGTACCGATCAGTCGTGAGGCATCACAGTGGGCACAAGCTTACTTGGACGAGCAGCGTCCAGCGTTGCTGCGACCCGGGCAGGGTGAAGAGGCTCAGACAGAGCAGGAAGCCTTGTTCTTGAATGTATCAGGTCAGCGGCTCAGTAGACAGGGCTTCTGGAAAATAATTAAGAAGTACGCTCAGGAAGCAGGCATAAGCAAGGATATCACGCCCCATACGCTGCGACACTCCTTTGCGGTACATATGCTGGAGGGCGGAGCGGACTTACGCTCTGTACAGGAAATGCTGGGTCATGCAGATCTATCAACGACGCAGGTATATGCACAGACCGCTAGACGGAACATGAAGGAAGTATATGAAATGCATCACCCGCACGGCGGCAACCGCACTTCTCATGATAGCAAGGATCAAACGTAACGTCGCTTTGCTATTATAGAAAATGTGATAATGACTATAACTTTACGATTGTACAAGTCAGGAGAGATATTTATGTCAACAGCCAACCAAGCTACAATTCAGGAAGCAGCAGACTATATCCGTGCCAAGAGCGGAATAACTCCAGAGATTGGTCTTATTCTGGGATCGGGCCTCGGTATTTTGGCAGATTTGATTCAAGATGGAGTTAGTATTCCCTATCAGGATATTCCCCATTTTCCCGTATCAACGGTAGAAGGCCACGAGGGGGAGTTACTGTTAGGCACTATTGAAGGTCGCGCTGTCGTCATGATGAAGGGGCGCTTTCATATGTATGAGGGCTATGGCCCGCAACTGACGGCTTTTCCTGTTCGGGTAATGAAGCAGCTCGGGATTCAAAGCCTGCTCTTGACAAATGCGGCAGGTGGTGTAAACACTTCCTACAAAGCGGGCGATCTGATGGTCATCTCGGATCATTTGAATCTGACCGGACAAAATCCGCTGATTGGACCGAACGATGCTGCTCTGGGTGTTCGCTTCCCAGACATGTCAGAGGCATACAGCCGCCGCTTGCGTGAAATTGCCAAACAAACAGCTACCCAACAAGGCTTCAGCCTGCAGGAAGGTGTATATGCCGGATTGCTGGGACCCAACTATGAGACACCTGCTGAAATCGTTATGCTGCGTACACTGGGGGCAGATGCAGTAGGGATGTCGACCGTGTCTGAGGTTATCGTAGCTCGTCATGCGGGGATTGAGGTTTTGGGCTTCTCCTGTATTACCAATATGGCTGCAGGCATTCTGGACCAGCCTTTGTCTCATGGTGAAGTGATGGAGACGGCAGAGAAGGTACGTGAACAATTTCTGAAATTGGTACTGGCGATTATTCCACAAATGTAGATTAAGTATAATTTTCAATTCGAAACGGTGGTTATATTCAAAGAACCCCATATCCGAGCGCCTTTTGATGGCGTGGGATACGGGGTTCTTTTACATACCGCGGTTGAGCTGAGTAAGATTGCCTAGTGAAGAGGGCGTGTGCTCCATGCAGCTGTATTCGCTTTTTCTGCTACAGTTAGTCTATGTCGCTTTTTGCACCTTGATCACAATGACCATGAATATAATCCAGTAGATGGATAATGAGTTCAGAAAACGGCTATCCGTTATATTGTTTAACACGATGAACAGGAAAAAGACGGCTGCCGTAAGCCAAGTATACATATCTGTTTTGCCGATTCTGAATTTAAATAAGGTAGTTACGACGAGTATAACCGTTGCCAGTAGTCCTATAAGACCCACATCGATCCACAGATCTCGAAAGCCGCTATGGCTGCTGGTCAGATCAAAGCGGATGCCGTTCGCATAAATGCTGGGCCGGGCTGCCCAGAAGGAGCCATAACCATGGCCGAACCAGTAGTGGCTCTGAATAGCACCATCAATTCCCTGCCAGATTTCCGTTCTTCCGGTTAAGGTTGTTGTTTTTCCGAATTCCGAGGCAATCGCATCTCCATAAGTAAAGGTAAGTGCCAAACCCAAAAGAACAAGTAAGCAGGAACAGCTAACAAAGAACCCCCGCAACGCGATGCTTCGAATTCTTTTGAATAGTAATATAAACAAAATAAATACGAACAGTGAAGATGTCAGCACCAATGAGGTGGTAGATTGGCATTCGATGAGTAATAAGGTATTGAGTAAGATGAAGCCAATATGTAAAGCTTTGCGTGTGCCCCTGAAAAAATAAATGACGTGTGAAACAAAACTTAACAGCGAGAGGGTTCCAAGTGTATTTTTATGACCGGAGATTCCCTTCCACAGTCCAGTATGTTCTACACCGCCATGAATGGCAAAGGAAGGAACGAGTACAACGGCGAGTAGATTGAGTACGCTCAGGATACTTAATGTAACGACTAAGAGGCGTATGCAGCCCTGTGTTGTATAATGGGTGACCAGATAGAGTCCAAAGGTAGAGAAGGCAATAAATTTGAGAACCATGAGCACGGAAGAAGTCTGCTCTTGTTCAGCCCATATACAGGAGGCGGCGATGTACATCATAAGTAAAGTCAGCAACGGATTATCAGCTAGGGTTGCGATTAATGACTTGAGTGAAGGCAGAAGCATGGTGTAGCTAAACAACAAGATAAGCAGGGAAATCGTGATCACTCTGGGAGACAAACCCTGACAGGCAAAGGGGATCGAGAAAGCCAGTAAACCGGCTACTGTGAGTATGTGTTTCACGGTTTCACCGCCTAGATACGTTATGTATCTATAATATACAAAATGTATCTTCTTGTACAATCATAATAAAATATTTATTTTCATTTTTCACGATCCTAGAGCAAGCCTTATTGTGCATATACTCAGTCCATGCTAAGAAAATGACCGGGCATAGTCTGAAAGTATTTTTACGTTTTTAACAATGGGGGTGTTCGGGTGGCAGATTTTACAGACCGATTGAAGTTGAATTTGAGTGGTACGGGCAAAGAGTTAACGCCTCAGCAGTTAAATGACAATTTTAAAGCCATTGAAAAAGAATTCATGGAACGCAGTGTAAACGTAAGCTGGTTTGGAGCTGCTGGTGATGGTATTCAGGACGACACGGCAGCTTTGCAAGAATTGATTAACAAGACCCCCGATTACTCCATTCTTCACATCCCCAGTGGCCGATACAAAATAACATCTACCCTTCAGATTCGGAAGCAGGGTATGCGCATTTTTGGGATTCATAAGGGGAGATACCGACAGGGTAAGGGAGTTACATCGATTGAATATTATGGCACGGGCCCTTGTTTCCAAATTGGAGACGAAAGTCTGCCATCGTTTAGTGGCTTTCAAAATGTGCAGTTCCATGACTTATCGATCCGGTACGAAGGGACCGACAGAGCTACCTTAAATAATCCGTTTTCGCAGTCAGTGAAGCGCGGGTATTATGGCAAAGGTACTACGGGCATTCAGGATTGGAAGGGCGGCGGCGTTGTCCTGGATAACGTGTTGATTGAGCATTTTGAAACGGCTTTTTGGGGCTATGAAAGTGATGTGAACTTATTTAAATGCACGGAGATAAATTACAATAAAATAGGGATTCACTTGCAGAACAGAAGTTCACAGTTTACAAGCATTGCGCTTTTTACGCTCGGAAACGATACGGCGCTGGACCTGAATAGTTCTAACGGGGCGAGATTCATGGCTAGCCAGCACATTAAGGATGGGAGCCCCAGTGATATTCCCATTCTAATAAATGATTTTATGAATGCAGAATTTATAGGCTGCTGGTTTGAGGGACTAAGCAGAGAACACAAGGTGACAGTACCTTCTTTTATTCAAATTGGTGCTACGAAAGAAACCAAAAATGTTGCCTTGCGCGACTCTATTTTGGCGATAGCAGACAAATACGATGACACCCAATCAGTGTGCAATTATTTTGTGGATGTGGTCATTGGCAAAAAAGTTTTGGTGGACGAGGTGGGCGGATATCCCCGTAATCTAAAACAGCTTATTTGTTTCTCTGGCAGCTCCTCCACACAGCAGGTGACACTTCGCTCACATTTGGATTTTAGCTATAGCAATCATCGTTATGACGAAAATAATGGGACAGGGCAAGCGTTGTTGCTCGTAGAGAAATATTCGAATAATGGTATTGAACATTTGAATGAAACCTTTGTCAAAGCCTACCTTGGTTTAAGGCAAAATATCCCTGCAGGTAGCTGGCAGAAAGTAAGGTTCAATCAAATCAATCATGATGAGTTGACCGAATTCGATGGTTCGAATAGTCGGTGGCGAGCCAAGCGAGCTGGGAAATACAGAATACAAGTCTATATTTCGACCGATCCCCAAGTAGATGGTAACCGGACACGGCTGGCACTTCACCTGAATGATGAGCAGCTTGCCGGAAGTTCTGCTTATGCATATCTCGATGACAGGGTGATTGGCGGGCTGAACTATGGTGCATTGAGTGGAGCAATGGAACTTAGACTTGAAGCGAATTCTTTTATTGATATACGGGTGTTTAGTCAAAATGCAGTGGATATTTTACCGGGTGGAGGTATTACATACCTCACCGTTAGCCGGATTTGAACGATTTTTATAGATCCTGTTACAGACGATACATGTTGTGTCATTTATAGATTGGAAAATAGCACCATGCTGGCTCAGCTTGGTGCTATTTGATGTTTTTATTCATATGGAATATTTTTCTTTCAATCTGACGACAATGGTTAGCAGCACGCGAATAGATCGGGGAGATCAGTAAATGGGCTCCGATGCTTTACGCCAATATGTTGAGGAGGGGACCGATTGTGAAGAAAAAAGTGGTGGCGTTCATCCTGGCTTGTCTGGTAGCCTTGACTGCCGTCCCTGTCGGCGGTTGGGCCGAAGAAAGCAGACCTGAAAGCAAAACCAAAGTAAGATCAGCAGCTGAGCTGGCTCCCGAGGCTCTTTCGGCGATCTTGATGGATGCAGATACAGGCACAGTCATCTATGAAAAAAATAGTCGTGAAAAGCTTCCTCCAGCAAGCATCACTAAGATTATGACGATGCTGCTAACAATGGAGGCCATTCATGATGGCAAGCTCAAGCTGACCGATAAAGTACGGGCCAGTGAGTATGCGTCTTCAATGGGAGGCTCGCAAATTTTCTTGGAGCCGGGAGAAGAAATGACGGTCGATGAGATGCTGAAGGGAATTGCGATGGCTTCGGGCAACGACGCCTCTGTAGCGATGGCGGAGAAAATTGCAGGGTCTGAACAGGCTTTTGTCGAGATCATGAATGCCAAGGTGCAGCAGCTCGGACTCAAAGATACGCATTTTGCCAATTGCAACGGTTTACCCGTAGAAAATCACTATTCCTCTGCGCATGATATTGCGGTTATGAGCCGGGAACTGTTGAAATATCCACAAATTACGAAATATACGGGAGCGTATCAGGACTATTTGCGCAAATCCTCGGTCAAGCCCTTTTGGCTGGTGAATACGAATAAGCTTGTTCGCTTCTATACCGGAGCAGACGGTCTGAAAACGGGCTATACGTCAGAAGCAAAGTTCTGCCTTTCCGCTACGGCGAAGCGTGATGGCTTACGTGTCGTAGCTGTCGTACTCGGTGAGCCGAACACGAAGATACGCAACAATGAGGTTTCTTCCATGTTCGACTACGCATTTTCTCAATATACAATGAAATCCATATATAAGCCAGGTGAAAAGCTGGGCAGTGTAAAAGTTGAAAAAGGTGTATTACCAGAGCTGGAAATTCAGGCGGACCGTTCTTACAGTGTGCTGGTGAAAAAAGGCGGCAACAAACAAACACTGCGTCACGAGCTGCAACTGACTCCAAGCCTTAAAGCTCCTGTCCGGGTGGGTGACCCCGTTGGTAAGCTGGTCGTCTATCAGGATGGACAACGTCTTAAGGAGTTTAATATCACTTCGCCTGTGGCGATCGAGAAGGCCGGCTGGTGGAAATTGTTTAAACGTACCATGTCAAACCTATTTTCTTTGTAGATTTTACGGGGTTTTCTTCTAGTTTTGTCGGAGGGCAGGAATCGTCTGCGACTACGTAGAAATCCTTGTCCAAGACCGGGAGGAGAGTGAGCAAGCATGAACCTGCAAATTGAAATGGAGCATCACCGGGGAGTACTTATTGTAAGGCTGTCTGGTGAACTTGATCACCATACGTCGGATATGGTCCGTATGCAAATGGATGAGGCGATTCAACGCCGGCAATGCGAGCATATCGTGCTCAGCCTGAAGAATCTTCAGTTTATGGATAGTTCCGGCCTTGGCGTTATCTTGGGACGATACAAACTGATCAAGCAAAAGGGCGGGAAAATGGCAGTCTGTGATGTCAATCCGCCGGTACATCGACTGCTGGATATGTCAGGCTTATTTAAAATCATGCCCATCTATGACAACGAGGGAAATGCGCTCACGGAATTGGAGGTTGTGTCATGAGAGAAGGCACGGGGAACAATTTCATGAGCTTGCAGTTTGCCGCCAAATCGGAAAATGAAGCATTTGCCCGCGTGGCTGTGGCAGCCTTTATTTCCAGGCTTGATCCCACGATGGATGAGCTTAGCGATTTGAAGACCGTCGTGTCTGAAGCGGTGACAAACAGTATTATTCACGGTTATGACAGCGATCCGTCAGGTGTTGTAACGATTAAAGTTGGGATTGAAGCGGACGTGATCACGTTAGTCGTTGAGGATGCAGGACGGGGAATTGAGGATCTGGAGCTGGCCAAGCAGCCTCTCTATACGTCCAAGCCTGAATTGGAACGCTCCGGCATGGGCTTTACGATTATGGAAAATTTCATGGATGAGTTCGAAGCAGTCAGTGAGCCGGGCGGAGGCACGTCGGTCCGGATGAAGAAAAGGATTGAATCCAAGAAAGCTTTATATAATTAGGAGTTGATCCTATGGAAGCAGGAGGAAAAAAAACTTCGCACAGCTATTTGGAGGATACAGAGGTCAAGCGGCTTATTGCACTGAGCCAATCTGGTGATAATGATGCTCGTGAGACACTGGTCAATAGTAATATCCGGCTCGTCTGGTCTGTCGTGCAGCGCTTTATGAACCGGGGGTATGAACCTGACGATCTTTTTCAAATTGGTTGCATCGGATTGTTAAAATCGGTGGATAAATTCGATCTCAGCTACGAAGTCAAATTTTCAACATATGCGGTACCGATGATTATCGGTGAGATTCAACGGTTCCTTCGAGATGACGGTACACTCAAGGTTAGCCGTTCCTTGAAGGAAACAGCCAATAAGGTTCGCAAAATGAAGGACGAGCTATCCAAACGGCTCAATCGCCTGCCTACAGTCAAGGAGGTTGCTGATGAGCTTGGAGTGACACCGGAGGATGTTGTTTTTGCGCAGGAGGCGAATAAGCCTCCTACCTCGATTCACGAAACAGTGTTTGAAAATGACGGGGACCCGATTACACTTATGGATCAGATTGCCGATGAATCACAGGAAAGATGGTTCGACAAGCTGGCGCTTAATGAGGCTATTGACGGATTATCTGAGCGGGAGCGATTGATTGTGTACCTGCGTTATTACCGGGATCAGACTCAATCAGAGGTTGCAAGTCGTCTTGGTATTTCCCAGGTGCAGGTATCACGATTGGAAAAAAAGATTTTACAACTGATCCGCGATCAGATTGCCCAATAATAAAGGGCAGGATTTTAGTAAAACTTTATGCTTACGCATTTTGAAGGGTATTCCAAAGCCATTTTAATGGCCAGGAGTACTCTTTTTTGCGTGCGACAAAAGACAATACACAGAATAGGTTTGCTTGCTTCACTCCATACTAATCGGTAATTACGAGGATAAGGAGGGAATCGGATGAATCATAGTCCGGCTCCTATTGTCTACTTGCGGCTCCGCAGCCGTGTGCGTATGATCCAAGGGCAGGATTTACATTTGGGCGATGTAGCCCATCTGCTGACGGAGCCCGAATGGGAAAAGGATCTGCTTGAACTTGTTCTCAAGCGGCCGCAGAAGCAGGACGGTAACCTGATACTGGTGGACATGCTACAGATCATATCAAAAATTAGAGATCATATTCCGGGAGTTGTAATTGAATCTCTCGGGAAACCGCATGTACTTGTGGAACTCGTGGAGAGACCCCGTAAGCCATCCAAAATACTGTTCGTGTTGGTATGGTTGCTCCTGTTTTTTGGCTCTGCGCTGACGATTATGAACTTTCATGCTGACGTTAGCATGATGGAGGTGCAGGTTCGGATTGTAGAAATGATTACGGGACAAAAGGATGAGCACCCGTACTTGTTCCAAATTGCTTACTCGATCGGCATCGGCTTTGGTATGATCGTATTTTTTAATCACTTGTTCAAGAAAAAATGGAATGAGGAGCCGACGCCACTGGAGGTGGAAATGTATCTGTATCAGGAAAATGTGGATCAGTATGTTGTGGCAGAGGAGTATGAAAAGATGGCTCGTTTGCAGCCAAAGGATAAGAAACCATGATATTTGTACAGGCTGCACTTCAGATTATTTTGGGTATCGCTGGGGGGCTGGCGGTAGGTAGCGGTGTGATTGCTTTTTTTATTGTGCTGGATATTATGCCGCGATTAGCACAACTCACCCGGACGTATAAAAAATCACGTGCATACGAAAAGGCGATGATTTTAGGTTCAGTGGTGGGAACCGTGGCCGATTTTTGGAATATCTGCTTGCCATTACCGGGCATATTTACATGGATACCTGGGTTGTTTTGCGGAGTATTTATTGGTTTGCTCGCCGCGGCTCTAACAGAGGTGCTGAATCTCCTACCCATTCTGGCCAAGCGACTCCATATGACCGTATACATGTTCGGTCTGTTAATGGCAATGGTGCTTGGCAAGGTAACGGGTTCCTTATTTGATTGGTTTGTATACAACCGTTAATAGTGAAATAGAAGGGGGCAAGAAGTATGGATCATAGAACGGATCAGGATCAGCAGGAGCATTATCATGGAGACGGAGCAATTGGAAGGGAAAATCATACTGACGGGGAAAGTTTGGGCTCCTGGAAGCAAAAGCAGGAGCAGGAAGCCGCCCGTCTTAAGCACAAAAAAGAAAGCGAGCGTTCTGATAATGTAGAGGAATCCATTCGTTATTGGCAGATTGAGGATGATATTTCGCCAAAGATGAAGGAAAATCGTGAAACCCTTAAGATGGTATTGGGTTTGGGAGAAACCTTTGATGTTGTATTTAGGGAAATGACAACAGGTGGCCGCCATATCGGGTATTTGTTCTTGAATACCTTTGCCAAGGATCAGATCATGCTTGAGGTGCTAAAGCGGCTCACCTATCTGACGCCGGATGACATGACTTCAGCTGGACTTCAAGCGTATTTCGAAAATTTTATTCCACATATACAGGTGGAGAAGACGGATAAGATGTCCGTTGTTATAAACAAGGTACTGACGGGAATGAGTGCTCTCTTCATGGAAGGCGAGCGTTTTGCTGTTATTCTGGATACTCGTAATTACCCTGTACGGAGCCCAGAAGAACCTTCCTTGGAGAGAGTTGTGCGCGGTGCACGTGATGGTTTTACTGAAACGATGCTTACAAATGTAGGTTTAGTGCGTCGGCGTTTGCGAGACCCCGGACTTAAATTCGAGGCCATGCAGGTCGGACGCCGAACTCGAACAGATGTATGCTTGGGCTACATTGATGATATTGTGGATAAGGTTATGGTGGATACGGTACGAGACAAAATTAAAAATGTTAATCTGGATGGTATTCCACTGGCTGATAAGCAATTAGAGGAGACGATTATCAATAAAGGTTGGAATCCATATCCATTAGTACGATATTCAGAGCGACCAGATGTTGTAGCTTCGCATATTATGGAAGGAAGGCTCGTTATTTTCGTTGATACCTCACCCAGCGTAATGATTTTGCCTACCACTTTTTTTGACCTGTGCCAGCATGCAGAAGAGAATCGGCAAACCGCTTTTATGGGTAGCTATTTACGCTGGGTACGTTTTATAGGCATATTCGCCTCGATGTTTCTGCTTCCGATGTGGCTGCTAATGGTTATCAATCCCGAATTAAAACCGGCGTTTCTCGATTTTATCGGCCCTCAAAAGGAAGCGCATCTTCCGCTAATTGCCCAGTTTATCATTGTGGAACTAGGGGTCGATCTTATGCGAATGGCAGCTGTGCATACTCCGACACCATTGGCTTCCGCCATGGGGTTGATTGCAGCGATTCTGGTTGGTGATATAGCGGTTAAGACGGGGCTGTTCGTAAATGAAGTCGTATTGTACATGGCTGTTGCTGCCATAGGAATGTTCGCAACACCAAGCTATGAGCTGGGGCTCGCGAATAGACTGATTCGACTATTCCTGCTGATTGCTGTTGCTATTTTTCACGTACCAGGCTTTGTCGTGGGCACGACACTGATCATTTTGATGCTGACGCTGCATCGGTCATATAATTCTTCGTATTTGTGGCCGTTTATTCCTTTTAATGCCAAAGCGTTAGCTTCCATCTTGTTCCGTATGCCTGTACTTGATGCGCCTAACCGCCCGTCATTTAATAAAACGAGGGACAATACGCGTATGCCCCATACGGATGCCAACACCGATTCGAACTCAGGCAATGGACAGGAGCATTAATGTAAATGATCTGCATAAAAATCCATTGTTCTTAATGTTTTTTTTGCTATACTGGTGTAAACATTCGATGGAATATGACTAGCTTGTTCCAGAAAGAGAGGCGCCAGAACATGTATTTGCATGGAAGCAGTAAAATTAACAGCAATGGACATTTGGAGATTGGCGGATGTGATACCACGCTTTTGAAAGAGCGTTTTGGCACGCCGCTATATATTGTAGACGAACAGTTAGTCCGCCGGCGCTGCCGGGAATTTATAGAAGCATTCCGTGAGACCGGTTTAAAGTTTCAAGTGGCTTATGCAAGCAAAGCATTTTGTGTTATGGCCATGTGCGCTTTAGCTGCTGAAGAAGGGATGTCGCTCGACGTTGTTTCCAGCGGAGAGCTGTTCACAGCGCTGCAAGCAGGGTTCCCGGCAGAACGAATCCATTTTCATGGCAATAACAAGACGCCGGAAGAAATTGAAATGGCGTTAGAGGCGCAAATTGGCTGCTTTGTCGTTGATAGCAAGATGGAATTGCATTTGTTACAGGCTCTCGCTTCTGAAAAAGGACAACAGGTCAATATTTTACTGCGGGTTACGCCGGGGGTTGAGGCGCATACGCATGAATATATGGCCACAGGTCAAGAAGATTCAAAATTTGGTTTTGACATTGCGAATGGCACAGCCCGTCAAGCGGTGGAACAGGCTATCAAGCTGGATCATCTTAATCTGCTGGGAGTACATTCTCATATCGGCTCGCAAATCTTCGAAGTCAATGGCTTCCAAATGGCTGCCGAGCGGGTCGCAGTTTTTTGCAGGGAGATTAAGGAACAGCTTCAGTATTCCTTCAAGGTGATTAATCTCGGTGGGGGATTTGGTATCCGTTACACAGAGGAGGACACACCGCTGAAACTATCCACCTATGTACAGGCTATCGGCGAAGCGGTGAAAACTCATTTTTCAGGGCTTTACGATGAACTTCCAGAAATTTGGATTGAGCCGGGACGCAGTATTGTAGGTGATTCAGGTACAACCTTGTATACGGTAGGAAGCATCAAGGATATTCCGCAGGTTCGTAAATACGTTTCTGTAGACGGCGGAATGACAGATAATCCACGTCCTGCACTGTATCAGGCTAAGTATGAAGCAATGCTGGCTAATCGAGCGCAAGATGCGAACGAAGAGACAGTGTCCATTGCAGGCAAATGCTGTGAAAGCGGCGATATGCTTATTTGGGATGTAGAACTGCCTCGCCCGAATAGCGGAGACTTGCTCGCTGTTGCCTCAACCGGAGCTTATAATTACTCCATGGCGAGCAATTATAACCGGATACGCCGACCAGCAGTTGTATTTGTCAACAACGGTGAGGCCGAGCTGGTAGTGCGTCGGGAAACCTACGAGGATATCGTTCGCAATGATGTTTTGCCACAGCGCTTGGTTCGTGATCAAGCCAGTTCAGTGATTCAGCCCAATGCAAAGATTACGGTTTCGTCCTGATTGTGGAATTCTAAAATCAAGCAGGCCATTGCGTCGGTAATAATAGACCGGGGACAATGGCCCCTTTTTTTGGACAAGGCTTTGCTAAGCGCGCCAATTCATAGTAAACTGGAACTTGATGTTATTTAGTTCTCAAAACAGGTTGAAAAGGAGATACAAACAATGAAAAAAGGTAGAATAGATCTTGAAAACGGCGGTATCGTCGAAATTGACTTTTTCCCAGAAGAAGCTCCAAACACCGTTGCTAACTTTGAAAAGCTGGCAAACAGCGGTTACTACAATGGTTTGAGCTTCCACCGTGTCATCCCGGGCTTTGTTGCTCAAGGGGGTTGTCCGATCGGTAATGGTACTGGCGGTCCTGGCTACACCATTGACTGTGAAACAGCTACGAATACAACAAAGCATGCCAAAGGCGTTCTGTCCATGGCTCATGCAGGTCGCAACACAGGTGGCAGTCAATTCTTTATTTGCTACGCTCCACAGCCGCATTTAGATGGAGTACATACTGTATTTGGTAAAGTAACCAAAGGTATGGAATTCATTGATGCTGTAAAACAAGGCGACAAAATGAAAGAGGTTAAAGTATTTGATGTGTAATTTACACATTACATGCATGATTTGAATTCCTTTAAATAGCGTTGCACCTAAGCCGTTCTGTCTTTGGACAGGGCGGCTTTTGTTGTCTTTTGTTTGACGGTTTGCTGATTTTTACAATCACGTAGGTATTACAGTGCGTAAGATCACATTCGAAAAGTAAGTGTTGTGATAGCCTTTTCATAAGAATGCATTTTCCATTTATTTTATATGAGTATTCAAGCTCAGTAAGAGTTGGAAAAGAAGGGGGCTTATCACATTGTCTATTTTAACGCGCACAAATCGACTCGGATTTTTTGAAATCCGGCTGGAATCCATTGGTGGACTCGGCGCAAATCTGGCTGGCAAAATGTTGGCCGAAACCGGGGTACTTGGTCTGGGACTGAATGCTTCAAATTTCTCATCCTACGGTTCGGAAAAGAAGGGATCTCCAGTTAAAAGCTTTGTTCGCTTCTGTGAGCCGGAGGTGGATATTCGCGATCACAGTCCGATCGAGCAACCGCATGTGGTAGGCATTTTCCATGAAACGTTATACAAAACGGTAAATGTAATCAGCGGCCTGCCAGCAGATGGGATTGTAGTGGTAAATTCCACACGTCCGGCAGAAGAAATACGGGCTGATTTGGGACTGGTATCCGGTACATTAGCAGTGGTGGATGCGATGGGTATCGCACTGGAAGAGCGGACCAAACTAAATACGTCCATGCTAGGTGCCTTGTTCCGTGTCTGTGATTTCCTGGACCCGGAAGCAATGAGATCGGTTATTCGCAGTACTTTTGAAAAGAAAAATCCACAATTAGTGGAACCTAATCTGCGTACGTTTAATCGTGGTTTTGAAGAAATGCAACTACATGTATATCCGGTTACTGCTGACGCGCAGGATCGGGTTTTTGAACGTCCGCAGCCTTTGCTAGGGTACGAAACTCAATTGCTGGGGGGCGTTATTGCAACTCAGGGCAACAGCATGACGAAAGATGTTAGTGGTTCACGTCAGGGTTACGTACCTGAGTATGAAGCTGATAAATGTACTCATTGTGCCAAGTGTGATTCGATTTGCCCGGATTACTGCTTTGTATGGGAAGAGCAAGCAGACAAACGCGGAAGAATGATGCCGTTTTTGCAAGGGATTGATTACCAGTATTGCAAAGGGTGTCTGAAGTGTGTAGATATTTGCCCGTCAGGGGCATTAAGCTCGCGTCGCGAACAATGGGGCTGGGCGGAGCAGAATCGCGTTGCCCACCAATTTCCAGTATATGAAGGAGGGCGTGCGTAATGGCAAAGCTGGAGGAAGAACTCAAACAGACGGGCGCCGCACAAGTGACAACATTCGAATCCGGTAATGAAATGGCAGCTACAGCGGCTGCGCAGATCAATTATCATATGATGGGATATTTCCCGATTACGCCGTCGACTGAGGTAGCACAGTATCTGGATCAAATGAAAACGCGTGGTCAGCATAATATTAAGCTGGTTGCAGCAGATGGAGAACACGGATCGGCAGGGATTTGTTATGGAGCTGCGGCGGCCGGAGCACGGGTTGTCAATGCCACCAGTTCGCAAGGTTTCCTGTACATGCTGGAGCAGTTGCCTGTCCAGTCGGGTACCCGTTTTCCTATGGTTATGAATCTGGTGACAAGAGCTGTCAGTGGTCCCTTGGATATTCGGGGGGATCATTCGGACCTGTATTACGGTTTGAATACAGGCTGGGTCATTTTGACGGCAAGTACGCCACAGGCTGTGTATGATATGAACATTATGGCCCTGAAAATTGCAGAGCATAGCGATGTACGGTTGCCTGTAATGGTCGCATACGACGGTTTTTATACGTCCCATCAAAAACGTAAAGTGCAATATTTTGCCGATGCAGAGACCGTGCGCGATTTTGTAGGCCCCAACCCGAACCTAAATTATCCGAATATTACGGATTTTGATCATCCTGTCACTGTGGGTGCGCATATGAACGGCGATGATCTGACGAATAATCACGTTCAACTGTCCGAAGCGTTGAAGCTTTCAGAAGGAGTATATGAGCAGGTAGCAGCAGAATATGCCGCTTTATCCGGTCGGGAATATCCGATTTTGGATCTGTATCATATGGAGGATGCTGAGGTTGCGGTATTTTTGCTGAATTCGGCGGCTGAATCGGCCAAGGATGTGGCAGATCAACTCCGCACGCGCGGCATTAAAGCCGGTGTGATTCGTCCGAATATCATCCGGCCATTCCCAGCTGCACAACTGCGGGAGGCGTTGCGCCATGTCAAGGCGCTGTTGGTGGGTGAACGTGCAGATTCGTACGGGTCAGATGGTGGTAATTTGACGCATGAAATCAAGGCGGCGTTACAAGAGGACCCACTGAACCAAACCATCGTGATAAGCCGTATCTTTGGCTTGGGTGGTAAGGACTTTTATGCGGAAGATGCAGAGGCCTTCTTCCAGCTTGCGATTCAGGCGGCAGAGGCTGGACGCGCGGAGAAGCCTTTTGATTATTACGGGGTTAATCCAGGCTCTCCAGACAAGGTGATGCCGCAAGTCATGCAGCCACCACGTGGCAATGCATACCGTACGGGGCTGATTCAGGTTACGCCGGACGAGGCGACTGGGAAGCTCAAAGTCAAGGTACCACCTCTGCGTTCGTTGACAACCAAACCACGCCGTCTTACACCAGGGCATGGGGCTTGTCCTGGTTGTGGAGCCTTGTCTGCGCTTGAGCTATTTTTTAAAGGAATTGAAGGCGATATTGTCGTACTATTCCAGACTGGCTGCGTTTATGTGGTGACGACAGGGTATCCATATACATCACACAAGCAACCGATGATCCACAATCTTTTTCAAAACGGAGCCGCTACCCTTTCAGGTGCGCTGGAAGCTTACATGGAGATGAAGCGACGTAATGAAATTGAGATATCCGATGATCCAACCTTTATCATGATCAGTGGTGACGGCGGGATGGATATCGGTATGGGTTCTGCAATTGGTGCGGCTCTGCGTAACCATAAACTGATTATGCTGGAATATGACAACGAGGGGTACATGAATACAGGTTCGCAGCAATCGTACTCCACTCCAATGGGGCATATGACCAGTACATCGGGTGTAGGGAAAATGCAAAAAGGGAAGCAAGGGCATCATAAGGATACCGTACAAATCATGGCCGCCTGTAACATCCCGTATGCTTTTACCGCAGCCGAAAGCCATCCGCAGGATATGCTGCGCAAAGCGGCCAAGGCTCAATGGTATGCCAACAACGTGGGTACGGCATATGGTAAAATTCTGTGTGCCTGCCCGCTCAACTGGAAATCCGAAGACAGACTGGGTACTAGCATCGTAGGCGCCGCAGTTGAGTCTTGCTTCTTTCCTTTGTACGAAATCGAACAGGGAAGCACGACGATTACGTACAATCCGGAAGACAAGGGAAAACGGATTCCAGCCTCAGAATGGCTGAAATTAATGGGTAAAACGAAGCATCTTCTCAAAGAGGAAGCAACGCTGGCTACCTTTGAGCAGGAGATTGAGCGTCGCTGGACTATCCTGAAAAAGAAACATGAAATTTCGGAGTTATAATTCTGTTTTTTTGCATAATAATCGTGTAACATTGTTAGCCGCTGTTTCGGCACCAGTTCTATTGAGATTCCTTGCGCTTGCTGCGCAAGGAATCTTTTTTTGCGTTTATGGGTTGAAGCATAAAAAAACAGGTAATGATTTCCGATATAGGAGTGGAGGCCTATAGAAGGCATGTTATAAAGTTTTCTTTTGAATTTTAAGATGCAATGAGGTGCAGGTAATGATTAAGCTGAATACAGTTGAAATAATTGAAATTATAAAGAAGCAAATCCCCAAGATTATGAATATCACGCCAGTGGAACTCAAGTTTACGGATGATTTTGGCCGGGCATCGCTGGCGGCAACTGAACACAAATTCACGCTGACGAACCAGCATTATTCTGCCAAGGTGATGGATTGCGTGTTAGAAACACAAGTGCGCCCTATTTTAATGTGTGAAATTATTTATTTTTTAAAATGCGAGTTTATTGATGGGCATGTGGATGTACGACTGGATTATGAAGCATGTTCTGAGGGAGAGCGAGGACCTGTCGCTTCGGCCGTTATTACCTTTGACCATGATACACAGCTTGGAGTCGACGAACTGGCCGATCTGATTGATCTGGCACTTCATATGAATGATAAAGCCTGGTTTGAAGAACTCTCCAGCCAATATGTCAAAACCAAAGCAGGAGCTTCTATTAGATAACTTGCTTTTTTTTGAAGTCGGTGCTAATATACGTAACAAGTTTAATGTTAATTCAATTAAATAAGAGCAAGATCCTTCGGGGCGGGGCGAAATTCCCCACCGGCGGTGATGACATGTTTGTGAATCGCTTCTGCGAACACAGCATGGCTTAGTCCGTGACCCGGATGCTGAACAATCAGCAGAAGGTGGACCTGGTGTAATTCCGGGACCGACAGTATAGTCTGGATGGGAGAAGGATACGAAGCGCATGTGCATGACGTGGCATGTGCCAATTTTTAGCATACGTAAAAATGCGTACGGCTTATTTCGTTGTAGGACAGTATCGGACGACAGCTTTGATTAAGCTTTCTTTTTGATAACGTTCTGAGCGTAATTGCTGTATCTTCGATCATGCTTTCTTTTGGCAAACCTATGATTTCATGTCATTTTAAGACATACATGAACTGCGCTTGTATACTACATATGTGACTCTCATCACCCCCATGACGGATTGAATCCCGACTGGGGGTTATTTGCGCTTACAGCAGATGAATTAGGGATAAACTGAAATGTAGTGGAAAGGAGTGAAAGCATGTTTACCGGATTGGTCGAGGAAGTGGGTCGCATTCAAAGTATTTCCAAAAGCGGTGAAGCGATGGTGCTGGGGATTTCGGGTTCTGTGGTATTGGGCGATTTGAAAATCGGCGATAGTGTCTCGGTAAATGGTGTTTGCCTGACGGCAATACAGATTGGTACTAAAGATTTTAAGGTTGATGTGATGCCAGAGACTTTTCGCAGCAGTAATCTAAGGGAACTCAGATCCGGCAGCCGAGTCAATCTAGAGCGGGCGATGGCGGCGAATGGAAGGTTCGGAGGACATATCGTACAGGGACATGTGGACGGGACGGGTACGATTCGCGGAGTAACATCAGACCAGAATGCAGTTGTGTTCGAAGTTGAGCCTTCTGATCAAGCATTATTTAAATATGTTCTCATCAAAGGGTCAATTACAATTGATGGTATCAGCCTCACAGTCGCGCAGCGGAAGAGAGATAGCTTTGCCGTATCTATTATCCCCCATACCTTAGCCGAAACAGCCTTACAAGCCAAACGTGAGGGAGACACTGTGAATATTGAATGCGACATATTGGGCAAATATGTGGAGCAGCTTTTACATTACAGAGGTTCAGTACCGATGGAGAGAGCAGATCAAGCTCCTCTTAGTTTGGACTATTTGGCGAAACACGGCTTTGCTTGATACAGCCTGATACAGAATGATAGAAAATTTGGTTCAGGAGCATTCGTGACATAAGACATAAGGAGGAGAGGGTTATGGATAGAGGCATCCAAACAAGTGCGACGACAAATATCATGGAGCAGGGCGAGTTGCACTATGACGAAGAGATTCGATTGGATTCCATCGAAGAAGCATTGGAGGATTTAAAGAACGGCAAAGTCGTTATTGTAGTGGATGATGAACAGCGGGAAAATGAAGGCGACTTTATCGCTTTGGCTGAGAAAGCATCGCCTGAGGTCATCAACTTCATGATTACAGAAGGTCGCGGGTTGGTCTGCGTGCCGATCACACAGCACAGAGCCGAGGCATTGGAATTGCATCCTATGGTAGAGCAAAACACAGATTTTCACGGTACCGCCTTTACGGTATCGGTAGATCATATGAAGACAACAACGGGGATTTCAGCGGCCGAGCGCTCTTTGACTGTTCGCGCCTTAGCCGACGAAGCAATCACGGGCAGCGATTTCCGCAAACCTGGTCACATGTTCCCGCTAATTGCTCGCGATGGTGGGGTCTTGCAACGCGCTGGTCATACTGAAGCGGCTGTCGACCTGGCCCGACTCAGCGGCTTCAAGCCCGTCGGGGTCATTTGCGAAATTATAAAGGAAGATGGCTCAATGGCCCGCTTGCCTGATTTGGCCGTGATCGCCAAGCGACATCAACTGAAGCTGATTAGCATTCAACATTTAATTGAATACCGTCGTCGTTTGTCATTGTAAAAAATTCAAAAAAAAGAGAGGTTGATAAGCATGGCACGTTTTCTGGAAGGTAATCTTGTATCAAGTGGTTTAAAGTATGGTATTGTGGTGGGCAGATTTAATGAGTTTATTACAAGCAAACTGTTAAGTGGTGCGCTTGACGCACTTCAACGACATGGTGCACAGGAAGATGAAATTGATGTAGCATGGGTGCCGGGAGCATTTGAAATCTCACTTATTGCACAAAAAATGGCTGCAAGCGGAAAATATGATGCCGTCATTACGCTTGGCACGGTTATCCGTGGCTCTACTTCACACTATGATATCGTCTGCAATGAAGTGGCCAAGGGTGTGGCGGCAAGCAGTCTGAAAACGGGTGTACCCATTATTTTTGGTGTAGTGACTACGGAAAATATTGAGCAGGCTATTGAACGAGCAGGTACGAAGGCTGGTAATAAAGGTTGGGATTCTGCGCTGGCTGCGATTGAAATGGCCAATCTCGGTAAGCAGTTCTAATGATATAAATGGCTGAAAGAACGGCATAAACTGCAAAGTGGAAAAGGGATTGGATTGTTAAGCAAGGCGATGACGTATATACTACAGAAAGAGGGATTGATAACGTAGAGCATAAGTGCTAATGGGGAAAGGTATTGTTGAATGATGATTGGAGTAAGGCAGGGGGAAGCACATTGACAGTCGTAAATTACAAGCTGGAAACATTCGAGGGTCCGCTGGATCTACTGTTGCATCTGATTGATAAAGCCGAGATCGACATTCAGGATATCCCGATTAGCGATATTACTGATCAGTACATGGCTTTTTTGCACAGTATGCAGGAGCTGGAACTGGACATTACAAGCGAGTTTCTAGTGATGGCGGCGACGCTCTTATCCATTAAGAGTAAATTGTTGCTTCCCAAGCCACCTGTGATGGAATATGACGATTTGGATTATTATGAAGAAGAGGACTATGATCCACGCGAGGAACTGGTTCGCAAGCTGGTGGAGTATCGCAAATACAAAGGGATTGCTCGCCACTTGAGTGAACGTGAGTGGGAACGGAGTCTGATTTATGGCAAGGAGCCGGAAGATTTGAGCGCATTCTTGCCAACCGAACCCGCGAATCCGGTGCATGGGCTGCATGCAAGTGATTTGGTCGCGGCCTTTCAGCGTGCATTGCGCAAAGCTGAACGACGTACGACGGTAACCCGTGTTCATCGGGACGAAATTTCAGTCAAGGACCGTATCCGGCAAGTTATCGGGGCGTTAGAGATGGTGGGGACTGGAGGACGGCTGCTGTTCTCCAAGCTGATGCATGAGGACATGTATCGGCATGAGGTGGTTGTAACCTTTTTGGCTATCCTTGAATTGATGAAAATGAAGCAAATCTTCTGTTATCAGGAGAAGCTTTTCGATGATATTGTAATGGAGTGGAGAGGGGATTTACGGGTTAATGGATTATCTGAAGCTGAAATCAATTATTGAGGGGCTGCTGTTTCTTGCGGGAGAGGAAGGGTTGTCCACCAAGCAGATCGCCGACATTGTAGAGCAGCAGCAAGAGCTGGTTGAAAAGTGTCTGGAGGATATGAAACAGGACATGGAGCAGGGAGGAAGAGGCCTGCAGCTTGTCCGTATTGCTGGTCATTATCAGCTTGCAACCTTATCCGAACATGCACCCTATTTTGAAAAGCTCGCCTACTCTCCGGCACGTGCCTCACTGTCTCAAGCTGCTTTGGAGACACTGGCTATTGTGGCCTATCGCCAGCCCATTACAAGAGTTGAAATCGAAGAAATTCGGGGAGTCAAATCCGAGCGGGCCATACATACACTGGTCAACAAGGAGCTCATTGAAGAGAAAGGTCGAGCTGAAGCCATCGGACGACCAATATTGTATGGAACGACGAAATCATTCTTGGATTATTTCGGTCTAGGCTCTCTCGAAGATCTACCGCAACCGGAGCAGTTCGAGGATTCAGACAATTTGGAAGAAGAGACACAGCTATTGTTCGAGCGTCTGGAGAGCAGCCAGCCTGCGGAGAACGATTCGGATCTGGAATCCTAAGTTCATAAAATTTAAAAGACAGCCAGTCCTTACGTTGTTGAGGGCTGGCTGTTTGGCATTTTAAGATGCATGATTTTCCGCCGAAGGGTCATACTATTTTTGCCATGATATTCTATAGCAAAAGGGTAGGGAGGACTCGCCAGTGTGGAAATGGATCAGTATCGCCACCATCATCGTTATATTCATCGTACTGGCTATTCTGCTCTCTCGTATTCGATTGAAGCTGGAAATTGCCAAGCATGACAATGATGATCGGGCGCATCTAGAGATCAGAATTCTATACGGGTTGGTCAAAATGGATTACGATATTCCAGCCATTCTCATAACAGGTTTGAAAAAAGGGCTTCTCTATCGGCTTGACCGCAATAAAAACATACATAAAACGGATGCTTCTGTGGATAGCGGAAATATTGATATCGAAAAAATCAAGCAATTTATACATGATATACGGGTTTTGCTCAAGGGAACACAATCTTTACAGCGATGGCTGCGACATACATTGGCCCATGTAACAGTGTCCAAAATGGAGTGGTCTACCAATATTAGTCTGGCTGACGCAGCTTATACAGCGACCTCAACTGGTATGTTATGGGGGCTAAAAACGACCTTGATCGGTTTTGCTTCCAGCATTGTGCGCATGGACTGTACCCCAAAGGTGTTTGTTGTGCCTTATTGGGTGGACCGACTACGTTTTACTACCATCTTGAACTGTGAAGCAAAAATATCGCTCGGTTATTTAATCTTTTCCATGCTCAGATTAGCTTTCCGCATATGGCGTGTTCCGGGAGGACCAGAGGCATGGAAGCGGGTTATTTCCAAAAATCCTGAGAATCAACAAGCCAGCAGTGAGGAATAAACAGTGTAGAGGATTGACATACATATTTCCCTGAACCTTTGCGCACAATAGCTAAAGAAAAGCAGTCTACGCTTGAGATAAGCAGAGGAGGAATAAAACATGTCAGATCATCCGATTCAAGGGCTCATGCAAACCGCGATGGAGAACATCAAGGCCATGGTGGACGTGAATACGATTGTGGGAGACGCGGTGGAAACACCCGATGGTTCCGTTATTTTGCCAATCAGTAAGGTAGGATTTGGGTTCGCAGCCGGGGGAAGTGATTTTAACGTAGATGAAGAGGCGCTCCATACTTCCTCAGCATCCGGTAATCATAGTGGGAAGGAAGTACATCCTTTTGGTGGCGGTAGCGGTGGTGGTGTATCTATTCATCCCATTGCCTTTCTAGTTGTCGGCAAACAGGGAGCACAAATCGTTCCGCTGGACAATCAAACGCATCTGTTTGAGAAAATCATCGACTCCACACCATACCTGATCGATAAGGTTCAGTCTATCTTCCAGAATTCAGGCAGCAACATGCAGACTCCACCTCCACAGGTACCTGCAAATGCTAATACTGACCAAAGTCAATCTGGACCGGCTTACTTGTAAAAGTTATTGAAATTAAAAGTGTGCTCTCAAGAAGGTATCCCCAAGCCGAGCGTGGCCTAGGAATACCTTCTTTTTAGTATCAACTCGGCCTCTATTCCTGAATATACTGCCTTCCACCAATGACAGCATGTATACAGTGACTGAATTCTTGGTAATAAAATGTATTCACTGATAGTTCATTTTTTCGGTTTTCTTCGGGTGCGAACTGGGATAGGTAAACGAAGTCAGGGTAGATCACTTCATTCGTCATATAAGCAGATACCGTGGCATCCGGGCGACGATGTCGATTAAGAGAATCAATAATACCTTGAGCCGGCAAGATGCCAATCCCATGGCCATAGAAAGAATCTTCCTTCAGTTTGACGACATTTTCTCCCTTCCATTCCAATGCATCGGACGACACATCTGGATTGTTAAAATACAGAATGTCCCCAGGAACCGCTTTATGGCTGCCTTGCTGTTGTATAAGCCTGAGATCACTGTCATAGTGCCAATCATACAACAGCATATCTGCAAAAATCTGATTAAACTCACTTTCTAGAATGGAATCCAGTACTCCTTTGTACAACACAATAACCATTGCTGTTGCACATTCAAAAGCGTATTGTTGACCGTTTATAAAGATATCTCTGATCCCTTGCGCCGGAGTGACACCTGCTTTGATCCGAAAACCGCCTTTTTCCGTTAACTCCCAAAATTGTGGGTTGCAACGCGCGGTAGCAAAAGTGGCGAAGGATACACCACTTTGATGCAATGCTTGTGCGGACTCTACAATCCGCGATCTTAAAATCATTTCAAACTGTAATCGCTGCATGTTGTAACCCCCGGATTCATATTTAACGTTTAGTAACTAATATTATATGTGTTCAGGAGTGCAAGTTGCTTGGTTAACATAGAAAGAAAGCAAAAGAGGAGCGGCTAATGACTGTCCTGTACAAGGAATTTTCTGTTATAAAGCTGGACATACTTTGAACAGCTTGGACATAGAATGGTACAAGACTTGCTCAAAACCGGAGGAATCCAAATGTTTAAAAAAAAACAACATATCCATGCGGACCACAGCCATTTTAAGAATAAGGCACGCGCATTTGTTTTGCCGCTAGCGCTTATGCTTGTTTTGTCATTGCCGCTTACATTGCTGAGTCCACAGCCTGTTCTGGGAGCGGTGACAACAGAAGCAACACCGCCCGCGTTAGGAACTCATGCACAGGCTGCTTCTTTAATTGATGTCACATCAGGACGGATCATATATTCAGCCGAAGGTGACCGGGAGCTCCGAATAGCTAGCCTAACCAAAATTATGACTGCGATTGTAGCCATTGAACATGGACGCTTGCAGGACCGAGTAAAAGTGAGTTCAACGGCGTATGCCAAAGAAGGATCATCGCTTTTTTTGCAGATGGGTGAACAAATGACGCTGGAAAATATGCTGTATGGCTTAATGCTCCGTTCTGGTAATGATGCAGCTTCTGCCATTGCCGAGCATGTGGGTGGAACAGAAGAGGGATTTGTCCATTTAATGAATGACAAGGCGGTTCAGCTTGGGCTAAACCATACACATTTTGCTAATCCTCATGGGCTGGATGCCGACGGACATTATTCCTCAGCCAACGATATGGCCCGGCTCACCGCTTATGCGCTGCATAATCCAACTTTTGCCCGTATCGTAAAAACAGAACTGAAAAAAGCACCGAACCCCAACGATTCCTGGGACTACTCATGGCATAATAAAAACAAAATGCTGCGGCTGTATGAGGGAGCTGACGGTGTAAAAACAGGCTATACTAAAAAAGCGTTTCGCTGTCTGGTCAGCTCGGCCACACGCGAGGGGCGTCAGCTGGCTGCTGTTACCTTGAATGACGGGGACGATTGGAATGATCATGCCCGTATGCTTGATTACGGCTTCCGCTATTATCCCCTCATTCCGATTACGGACAAGCAGCAGCCTATTGAGGGTTACCCCCTCTTGACAGGTGCGAGTTTTTCTTATCCTTTACATGAGGGTGAGAAGACTCAATTGCACAAAAGACTGGTATTGTTTAAAAATTCCGCTTCGGCAGATAGAGCTGACGTGTCTTTTGGTTTACGAGGACGGATCGAATTTTTACTGGAAGGTAAATTGATCGGTTCCGTTCCTGTATATGAAAAAGGTAGTAAGCTGCCTGCTCAAACTACTGTGCAGCCACAGCAGGAGGCTCCGACTGCACAAGTTCCTGCAAACCATACTCAACAACGAGGTTGGACGAGCAAATGGAATGAAATTCTTGAAAATCTGTTCGGAGCATAAGGCAAGTAGGCTTGATGTTATAAAGCTGCGGTGTCACATCATTGGGAAAAGGGGGAATCAGTCATGATTCATCTCATATGGGTGGCTTTGATTTGTATAGGATTTGTATTTGCAGCCGCACAGGGGAATATAGAGGTGGTGACGAAGGCAGCTTTTGACGGGGCAACTACGGGTGTTACAGTATGCTTTGGACTGATAAGTGTGCTGGTATTCTGGATGGGTATGATGCGGCTGGCTGAAGACGGTGGGCTCTTACAGAAAATATCTAAGCTGCTTTCTCCTTTGGTCGCCTTTCTCTTTCCTGATGTTCCTCGTAATCATCCCGCTATGGGCTACATTTTGTCCAATATGAGCGCCAATCTGCTCGGACTGGGGAATGCAGCAACGCCCATGGGGATCAAAGCGATGCAAGAGTTACAAACACTCAATCCTGATAAGCAAACTGCTACACCTGCCATGTGTACGCTACTCGCGCTGAATACAGCCAGCATTACGCTTATTCCTACTACGTTGATCGCCATTCGGCTAAATTTTCATTCCGCACACCCAGCAGAAATCGTCGGAACGACACTGGTGGCGACCGCAATAGCCACCTTTGCTGCCATTGCGGCGGATCGTTGGTATCGTAGTCGAGAATTGCGCCGCCGTCCTCCAGCGAATCCGCCATCCCAGACCTCCTTGGCGCCACGTACCTCGCAAGCACCAACATCTGTGGCTTCTTCACATGTACCGCCCATATCTTCACCTGCCGTGCCGCGAACAGGAATCACAGCTACCAAGGGCAGGGACACCACTTGGAAAGGATGAGGGAGGCATGCTGAATTTTATTAACCTCGTATCGACTTGGGCCATCCCGGTTATTCTTGCTTTTATTCCTTTATATGCATATGCCAAAAAGGTCCCTGTCTACGATTCTTTTGTAGATGGAGCCAAAGACGGCTTTTCTACCGCCATCAGCATTATTCCTCATCTTGTAGGCATGATGGTGGCGATTAGCATTTTTCGAGCATCCGGCGCTTTGGACTATGTAATATCCTGGGTAACCCCGTGGATTAAAAACTGGGGCGTACCTGGCGAGGTGCTGCCTTTAGGCTTGCTCCGTCCATTGACGGGCACTGGTTCACTTGCGTTCACGACGGATCTAATTCGCACTTATGGTCCCGATTCCATGATCGGTCGGATTGCTTCAACGATTCAGGGCAGCACAGATACGACGCTGTATGTATTAACTGTATATTTTGGTGCGGTAGGTATCCGCAATGGACGATATGCCTTGAAGGTGGGACTATTTTCAGATGTGGTTGGTTTTGTGGCGGCTATTGCCATTTGTTTGCTTGTATTTTGAATTTTGCATCGTTTTTTGAACGGGGGTTGTGATTTTGCTCATGGATGGGTATCATTAGCATGAGGTGAATTAGCGAACATGGAAAGATTGCAGAAAATATTGGCCCAAGCCGGTGTAGCTTCCAGACGTAAATGTGAGGAGCTTATTCAGGCGGGCAGTGTGGAAGTAAACGGGGTTACCGTAACTGAGCTGGGAACGAAAGCAGACCCTGATCAAGATATGATTACAGTAAAGGGACGCCCGATCAAAACTGAGAAAAAAATCTATTTGATGATGAACAAACCCAAAGGGGTCATTACAAGCGCTTCCGATCCGGAAGGTCGCAAAATTGTGTCTGACTATCTGAAAGGCGTCAAGGAACGCGTATATCCGGTCGGACGTCTTGATTACGACACCGAAGGGCTGCTGTTGCTTACCAATGACGGAGAGTTCGCCAATCTGCTCACCCATCCCAAGCATCATGTGCCAAAGACGTATGTGGCTACAGTCAAAGGCGTTCCGCACGGTACTGAGCTGGACAAGCTGAAAAAAGGAATCGTGCTGGAGGATGGCATTACTGCACCGGCCGAGGTAGAATATAAGGATGTAGATCCGGACGGTAAGGAATCTGTGATTCAGATTACCATTTATGAAGGCAGAAATCGCCAGGTAAGACGGATGTTTGAGGCCATTTCGCACCCAGTCATCAGACTCAAGCGGATTGCTTTTGGGGATCTATTGCTGCAAAACTTGAAGCGTGGTCTCACCAGACCCCTAACCAAGGACGAAATCAACCGTCTCATTCAACTTGCCAAATCAGACAACACGAAAAAGAAACGGACAGGACGGGGGTCATAACCCCGGCCTTTTTGGCGTAAAGAGACTATTGGATGAGAGTAAAGTTTGACCAAGCACGGGAAAATAGTAAAATAGAGAGAATGCTTTTTTTAGCGAAGGGGCTGGGAATATGTCAGAACAAAGCAACCGCATATTAATTGTAGATGATGAAGAACGCATTCGCCGCCTTCTGCGGATGTATCTAGAAAAAGAAGGATACGAGATTGAAGAAGCTGAGGATGGCGAGATTGCTCTCCAAAAAGCGACTGCAAGCGATTACAGTATTATTTTGCTCGATGTGATGCTTCCGGGTATGGACGGGATTGAAGTGTGTACACGGCTGCGCCAAACCAAATCTACACCTGTGATTATGCTGACAGCCAAAGGCGAGGAAGTGAACCGCGTGCAAGGCTTCGAAGTCGGAGCTGATGATTACGTGGTCAAGCCCTTCAGCCCGCGAGAGGTCATTTATCGGGTAAAGGCAATTTTACGACGGTCGTCGGAGACTGCTTTTTTAACGAAAGAGGCTGTGCCAAGCAATAGTATTGTTTTTCCAAATCTTATTATTGAGCATGATGCACACCGGGTAACTGCAGGCGGAATTGAAATCAGTCTAACGCCTAAAGAGTACGAGCTGTTGCATTATTTGGCGGTGTCGCCAGATAAAGTCTTCTCACGCGAAGAACTGCTGAAAGATGTTTGGAATTACGAATTTTTTGGTGATCTACGCACCGTGGACACGCATGTGAAACGGCTTCGTGAAAAGCTGAATAAGGTATCGCCAGAGGCAGCGGCTATGATTACGACCGTATGGGGCGTAGGTTATAAGCTGGAGGTTCCAAAATAACGTGAACTTCTGGAGATCGCTGGTAGGCAAGCTGTGGATCACCATCATTTGTCTTGTAGGTTCTGTGCTTATTTTTCTGGGGCTTTTTTTATTGCCGTACATCAACAGAAATTTTGCAGCACATGAATCGACGGAGATCAAGCATTTATTCACCTATACATGTATTGTCGGATTTTTATTGACGACCTTTTTTGCTCTATTTCTTTTTACTAAAATCACACAGCCTATGCAGCTGTTGATTCAGGCGGCGAATGCCATCCGTGAGGGAAGGTATGATACTCGGCTTTCGCTGGTGACCAGCGATGAAATTGGAGAGCTGGCGAAAACTTTTAACCATATGTCTACGGAACTGGAAGCGACGATCCGCAGTCTGAATGAGGAGAAAAACCACTTATCCAGTGTGCTGCGAAGTATGTCTGATGCCGTATTTACCTTCGACAGAAGTGGACAAATCATCTTGACGAATCCGCCTGCACAAAGTTTGCTGGATATTTGGGAAAAGCTGGAGTGGCAGGGGCGTGATCTGGAGGAATTCGGAGCTTCTGTGCCTGAGCCTTTGCTGCCTTTGTTCCATACGGTTATGGACAGAGGCGAGGATGTCGGAGACTACATCCATGTCAAGAAAGGCTCGTGGTCAGTGCAAATGGCGCCGCTGTATACAGATAACGCTATTCGTGGTGCAGTAGCTGTACTTAGAGATATTACGGAAGAAGTAAAACTTGAGAAGATGCGTAGCGATTTTGTAGCCAACGTATCCCATGAAATCCGTACACCCTTATCTATGATGCAGGGATACAGTGAGGCTTTGCTGGACGGCATGGCGGGTTCACCGGAAGAGTCTGAGGAGCTAGTACAGGTTATCCATGATGAATCATTGCGTATGGGAAGATTAGTCAAGGATCTGCTGGATCTGGCCCGAATGGAGGCAGGTCATACAGACATGTACCGTCAGGAAGTGGATGTGAATGAACTGATCGAGCGTGTTCACCGGAAATTTACGGTTCGTTCCAAGGAACGGGGACTGACACTCGATTATTATGAGTCAGATCAACACTTGCTGTTGCCTGAGGCAGATGAAGACCGACTGGAGCAGGTGTTGACCAATTTGCTGGATAATGCGTTCAGACATACACCCTCTGGGAAAAAAGTTACCATTGCGGCGGATCAAATTCGGGGAGAACGGAATGAGTTAATCCGCATTCGTATTAAAGATGAAGGTGTGGGCATTGCCAGTGAGGACCTACCTTATATTTTTGACCGCTTCTACAAGGCAGACAAGGCTAGAGTACGTGGTGAGGACAAAGGGACTGGGCTGGGGCTTGCCATTGTTAGAAACATCGTAGAGGCTCACGGAGGCTCTGTCTCAGCTGCTAGCGTACTGGGAGAAGGGACGGAATTTACTATTTTGCTGCCAATCTCCATCAAAACAAGACAGGGCTCTGTAACAAGCTTATAACGACGGCTCATATGTCCCAGTTTGCAGGCATCCTCGGAAGAGGGTGCTTTTTGTTGAAAAATCAACATTTATCTTGTTCAACGTGGAACATTCAGTTTCAAGATGGATGCTTCTATGTTAGATAAGGGTATAAGAAAAGGCGCCTCGGTAGCCGGGCGCCTCTCTTTATAAATAAAACCAAGGAAGTTTTCACACTGACTGGAACTAATCCAGCACTACTTCTTGGGCAGTATTCAGTTCTGGCAAGCCTACGAGTTGAATCAGCACGTCTTTAGGCACAGCTTTGTCAACGGTCAGGATCATGATAGCTTCACCGCCAACAATTTTACGACCTACTTGCATAGAAGCGATGTTGACGCTGTTCTCCCCAAGCAAGGTGCCGACACGGCCGATAATGCCGGGTTTATCATTGTGTGAGATGAGCAGGAAATGAGCCTCCGGTGCCACATCTACTGGGAACTGGTTCAACCGAACAATACGTTCACCATAGCCTGCGAGCAGGGTGCCGGAAACACGTTGTTCTTCACCGCTTTGCGTTTTGAGCGTAACGGTGATCAGATTGGTAAAGCCCTTGGTGGCAGGCGCCTGAGAGACGATGAGATGAACGTCACGTGTTTTGGCAAGATGCACAGAGTTTACGATGTTCACATCGCTGCCCAGATGACGGCTAAGTACGCCTTTCAAAATATAACGTGTGAGCGGCTGTGTATCCACAGAAGACAAATCGCCAGCGTAATCCACCTGGATTTCACGTACAGCCTGGTTGGTGATCTGAGCGGCAAAGCTGCCCAGCTTCTCTCCGAGTGAGAAATATGGCTGCAATTGCGTCATGACATTGGATGGTACTGGAGGCATGTTGACCGCATTTTTAAACGGCTCATCCCGTAAAATATGCAGCACCTGCTCAGACACGTCGATCGCCACGTTCTCCTGAGCTTCGACAGTCGATGCACCCAGATGTGGTGTAACGATAATTTTTGGATGGCTCAGGAACGGATGATCCTGTGCTGGTGGTTCCGACTCGAATACGTCAAAGGCTGCACCGGCAACGATACCTTCATCAATAGCTTCAACAAGTGCCATTTCATCGATAACTCCGCCTCGGGCACAGTTGATGATGCGCATTCCTTTCTTCATCACTTCAAACTGCGGGCGTGCGATCATATGCTTGGTTTCTGGTGTTAATGGCGTGTGTACGGTCATGAAATCTGCGTTGCGGATAATTTCGTCCACGCTGGCTAGCTTGATGCCCAGCTTCTCAGCGCGTTCTTCAGTCAGAAACGGATCATAACCGAGGATGCTCATGCCAAATGCTTTGGCGCGTTTAGCTACCTCACTGCCGATACGTCCCATGCCGAGGACTCCAAGTGTTTTGTTACGCAGTTCGACACCGAGGAATGTTTTACGATCCCATGTACCACCGATGGTTTTAGCGTAAGCCTGTGGAATATGGCGAGCCAGTGCCATCATCATGGCAAAAGTGTGCTCACATGTCGTAATTGTATTGCCGTCAGGAGCATTAATAACGATAATCCCGCGTTGTGTTGCTGCTTCAAGGTCGATGTTGTCCACTCCGACCCCAGCACGTCCGACAACCTTGAGGTTTTTACCTGCCGCCATGATGCGTTCGGTTACCCGGGTTTGACTTCGGACGAGTAATGCGTCATAGTCACCAATAATTTGAACCAATTCATCCTCGCTGAGACCTGTGTTCTTGTCCACCGTGACATCGTCTGCATCCATCAGCTGCTGAATGCCCAGGTCACTGATTGGATCGGATACTAACACTTTAAACATTTGGTTTCCTCCTCAAAGTTAACTTCTTTTATGGACAGGATGTACTTCAAACTGAAATACATTCCATAAAGAACATGAAAAAACTTGAAATGCTTCTAAAAAGTACAGGAGAGCGGTCGAAACACTAGTGTGATAACGCATTGACGCAGAAAAGGAATAAAATAGTATTTTGCACCAAACTGACAACCAAAGGCCTTATGCGGAGTCGCTTTATGGTTTTCGGGCATCAAAAAAACTCCCGAATCACATACTATCTCCATAGTAAGGGACGAGAGTTATCGTGGTACCACCCTAATTCGCAGCCATTTCGCAATGGACTGCCTTCAGCGGTCATATAATGACCGAAAGGATAACGGTTTTCTGCCGATTGCATCTAATGTCGGAAAATGATTCCCTAGACCTCGATGCAATAACTCAGGAGCGCTGAAAGTAGTTACTTCGCCACCGGCTTCCACCCAAGCACCGGTTCTCTGAGGACGAAATCAATACCTTTTCTCCATCATTGTTGTTGTCGCTAATAATTTTTTCATAATGTATCATGGCTTACATGGGCATGTCAATAGGACATGCGACATGTGTGGATAGACGACTAGATACATAGCTACAGAATGCGGAAAAATTAAGATTTAAGTCTTCTTGAATCCGCCCGACTTTTTGGCTATGATGCTAAAGAAGACTAAGCAGAGGACTAACTAACTATGAAAAAGCTTAAAGTGAAATGGAAAAGAGCGCAAATTCATCAATTGAACGACCGCTTGCTGCTTTACAATTTGTATCTAACTCAGGGTCTGACCCTGCTGATTGGCGTAATCTGGATTATATTTCAGAAAAGAAATGTGTTTGAACTGTTTGCATTGCCCAACACTGTACACGTCTTATGGTGGGGATTGGGACTGGCGGCCGCTATGCTATTAGTGGATCTGCTGCTATCTCGGATCATGCCTGAGGATGCCATGGATGACGGTGGTATTAATCAAATGCTGTTTCAAAATCGACCGGTTTGGCATATTATTTGTATAGCTGCTATCGTTTCCATCTGTGAGGAAATTTTGTTTAGAGGTGCGATTCAGTACAGTTTTGGTCCTTATTGGACAAGCATTTTGTTTGCGGTTATTCATATCCGATATTTACGGCATTGGATTCCCACGGGCTGGGTTTTCCTTAGCAGTTATGGATTGGGATATATATATGTGCAGACAGGCAGCCTGTGGGCACCAATCATTTGTCATTTTGTGATTGACCTTATATCTGGCTTAGCGTTACGTTTTCGGAGGTATGAAGAATGAATCAGGAACTTAGCAGAGTGCAGACCTATGGTAGCCGCCGAAATGGTCGCAAAGGCAAGGAGGAGGACAGGTCAAAGCCCAAACCGGTTCGCTCCCGTGCTTCACGGCCCATGCCAGAATTGGCTAACGTTGCCGCTGCACCAGAAGTTGCTGTGACAATGGAGGAAGACATTCCTGCCAGTGAGTACCGAACACGGACAGAAATGTTTCCGTCCCGCCGTATTCGGGTAAGTAAGTGGTTTTTAAATTTTTTGAGCACTCTTTTTGTGCTTATTACAGCAGCGTTACTATGGTGGGGAATTAAGGGTGCACCACCCATTAGTGAAATGCTGTGGTGATATAAAGGCATTGTGACAGCGTGCGTCTAGTACGTGCGTGCAACGTTACGCTAAAAAGGCTTTCATCTCCCACAAGTTATGTGGAGATGGAAGCCTTTTTACATTATTTATTTTTACGTCATCTACATTTGACCATACGAGGATATGCACAAGTGACTATTAACTGGCAGGAATCTCAATGCTTTGTGGATCGACAAATTGATAACCCTTCTGCTCAAGGCGCGTCAATAGACTGTCCAGTGCCTCCGCTGTCCATGGCAGTTCATGCATCAAAATATTGCTGCCAGGATGAAGTTGTTCTGTTACGTTTTTGAGAAGTGTCTCCGTTTTATGAGGTTGATTTTTTTTCATGGTCCAGTCCAGAGAACCTACGGACCATGTCATATACAAGAGCCCATTTTCCTTCGCCACCTTGCGACCTACGTCTCCACCAGCACCATGAGGCGGACGAAAGAATACGGGTGCTTGGCCTGTAGTATCTTTAACGATTTTTTGTACCGTTTCAATCTGTTTTTTGACCTCAGCCTCAGACTTGTTCTTGAGAACGATGTGGTCCCAGCTATGGTTGCCAATGGGCTGTCCGCGATCATGGATAAGCTTGAGCAAATCAGGATGTTCTTTTACACGATAACCGTTTACGAAGAAAATCGCCTTTGCCTTGTGCTTATCCAATGTATCTATGATTTTGTTAATCATGACGGCTTCCTTCGGACCATCATCAAAAGTCAGCAACACCACTTTTTTTTCGGCACCTTGTTGGTTAGGAATTACATTATAAGCTTTGTCCAAGTGATACATTTTGTTAGTGGTAACCGCAGTTGTCGAAACTGTAGTTCCGTTGCTCCCAACGGCGGTTTTGTCATTTTGTGTATTTGTTGTATTCACTGATTTTTGCTCATCACTGTCTGCTTGCTTACTGCTTCCTTTTGGGGAAGATATACTGCTCTGATCTTTGGCACTGTTACTTGAATCAGAAGTTACTGAATCCTGATGGTTATTGGAATCCGCAGATTCCGGCTTCGTCGCAGTGCAAGCACTAAGCAGCAGACATGCTGTTAGCAAAATGACTGCTGTTTTTGTACCCATTAATTCATCTCACCTTCCTATATTTATACCGTATGAGTTTGTCTCTGCTGACGAACACTATGCTTGATTCTACCACAAAGGGAGGTTCTAATTGTGAAAACATCTTCATTTTTCCTGGGAATCGTCTTGGGGGCTGTCGCAAGCTCTCTGATCTCTCGTAACCGCAATGGTTTGGGCTTATCCATGGACATGGGCGGAAAAAAAGGCGGAAATTTGGTGCAGAAAGCTCGTACAAAAATGATGGACGCCGCTTTTCCAGGCATGGGTGATATTGCGCTGAATACACAAGACACCCACAAGGATCATGATCATCGTTCACAAGCAGATAAAACCGTGCATAACGCCCAAACTGCCAAGAGCAAGGAAGAGAATATGAAGTTGATTAAAGAGTTTATTAGCACAAGTCCCGATGTTAAACGTGAGGTCGAGCAAATACTGAAAGAAACTCATACAGCCGTACCGGGATTGTAACCCGAAACCTCTATTCCGAATCATTTTGCGGCTTTTTTGTTAAAGCCGTTCAAATGATTCTTTTTTTTATCATTTTTATTCGTGCATTTACGATTATAAAATGATAACATGATTACATAGAACCATTTTCATCACAGGCATCATATTTGAATCATAATCTGCTAATAACACTCGGCTGCCAGGAGGAGGGTCCAGTATGAAAATAGAAAGATTAAGTCAGGACAAGATACGGATTTTCCTTACCTTTGACGATTTGAGCGAACGGGGTATCCAAAAGGATGATATGTGGCAAGAAATTCCAAGGGTTCATGAGCTGTTTACTGAAATGATGGATCAGGCATACAGCGAACTGGGCTTCGATGCCACGGGACCGTTAGCTGTTGAAGTCTTTGCGCTTCCTGCTCAGGGAATGGTTGTTATCGTCACTCGGGGAAAATACGATCACCAGCAGTACGGTTCGGGTCCCGATGAGGAGCTTCCAGAGGAAGTCTACGAAATGGAAGTCACAATGGAGCACAGTGATTCCATCGTTTACGCGTTTAGCGATTTCGAAGTACTCATAGAAGCGGCTCATATGCTCCGCAGCAACACTACGGAAGCAGGTAAGCTGTATCATTATAGAGGAAAATGGATTTTGCATTTGGAGCCAGAAGAAGTAGAAGAGTCCAAGCTTGCAGCCTTAATCGCGATTTTGGCTGAATTTGGAGAAGGTTCATCCGTAACACCAGCTATGCTGGAAGAGTATGGAAAGTTGGTCATTCCTGAACAGGCAGTTGCTGTCATCTGCACCCATTTTGACAGCCGTTCTTGATTTGGTTTAGAAAGTGATAATGAAGTTAATTTGTCGGCTCTGCGCTGAAAGCAGGGCCGACTCATTTTTATGGAGGGATGATCGGTGCTTCTGTTTTCTGTTTTAGCGGCAGCTACAGCGCCGGGTCTCGCCTTATTGATGTACTTTTACTTAAAGGATCGCTATGATTCGGAGCCCCTGCACATGGTTATTAAAGTATTTTTGCTCGGTTTTTTAGTGGTGCTACCGGTTATGATTTTTCAACGTGGGCTATTGCTTTGGCTAGGAGATGACACTTTAATTCAGGTGTTCGGTATTTCCGCTGGAGTGGAAGAGTTTTTTAAATGGTTCCTGCTGTATCACATCATCTATAACCATACGGAGTTCGACGAGCCTTATGATGGGATATTGTATGCAGCTGCAGTCTCACTCGGGTTTGCCACGGTTGAAAATCTGCTATATGCCTGGGCGGGGCATGCTTCGATCAGCATGATGTTAATGAGATCATTGCTACCGGTATCCGGTCATGCGATGTTTGGCGTTATGATGGGCTACTATATGGGGAAAGCCAAGTTTTCGGTAGACCTGAAGAGTAAATATATGCTGCTTCTGTCATTAGTGCTTCCATGGTTTTGGCACGGAGTATATGATTTAATTTTAACGAAATTTTCACACGACTGGATATGGTTTATCATTCCACTGATGGCATTTCTATGGTATGGAGGGATGGCAAAAATCAGTCGAGCGAATAATCGTTCTCCTTTTCGAATGTTAAAACGGGAAGAAAAGGTTAATATGTAACGAAATGGGACACACTGATCTGACAAACCTGTTAGAGAAAGAGGTGTCTTTTTTGCGTATAAAAGTAAGAATTCATTGTAAAAGATGCGGAGAACGCTTTGTGCTGAGAGGGCGAATGGAGCAAGGGCAGATTCAGACCGGCTTTAAACGCTGCATTTGCGATAACTGTGAGTTTATTGTTGAAGTCATGGAAAACCATGCATAAGAGAGCTTTCTTCTTGTCACACTATCGGTAGTGTATTTGAAGAAAGGAGACTCCCAATATGTATAAGCGACTTAGTGCCGTATTGTTCCCGGTGGTTACCCTGATTATGATAGGAGCATTTGTGTGGGGTTATCAGCAAAGCCAGATGAGAAGAGAGGTGTCTTCTCAGGCAAATAGAATGTCAATTAAAGCGGAAAATCAATACCAGCGTGCGTTTCACGATTTGTCGTTTCATATGGATCAGCTGCATTCCCAACTCGGTAACGCGGTTGCTGTCCATACTACTTCACACGCGATGCACCGCAAATGCTTGATGAACGTGTGGAGAATTGCAAGTGAAGCCCAAAATGAGGTTAATCAGTTGCCTCTCAATGTAATGCCTTTTAATCATGCTAAAGATTTGCTGTCACATCTATCTGCATTTTCGTATCAAACCGCTGTTCGTGATCTGGATCACGAGCCTTTAAACGAGAAAGAAATTTCGAATCTGAAAACGTTATATAACAATTCCAAAGAAATTTCGAAAAACATGCATGAGGTGCAGCAAAAGGTCATTAGCAAAAACTTGCGTTGGATGGATGTCGATATGGCGGCAGGTTCTCAAACTGGACCGAAGGATAACACCATTATTGATGGCTTCAAAACCGTGGACAAAAAAGTAGAGAACTACAAAGAACTGGATTGGGGACCGTCTGTTGCGAGCATCTATGATAAGCGCTCAGTGAAAAAGTTGAGTCTCCCGGCGGTGGATGCTGGACAAATTAAGCGGAATGCCGCTGAATTTACAGGAAAACCAGAAAGTCAGATTCGTGTGAACGAAAATGGTAAAGGAACAGAATGGGCGTCTTATACGGCTACGTTGTTAAATAAGCAGCAGCCTGTGGCCACGATGGATTTTACGAAAAAGGGCGGCAAGCTCATTTCTTATCATGACATGAGATCAGTAGGTCCTAAAAAAGCAACTCGTAATGAAGCGGTTCGCTATGCAAGTGATTATCTTGAACAAAGGGGCTACAAAGGAATGAAGCCCGTAGCATATGATGAAAGCGGGAATTTAGCTAACATTACATTTGCGAGCCAACAAGGGGATGTGATTATCTATCCAGAAAAAATCACAGTCAGATCAGGCTTAGATAACGGACAAGTGATTGGTTTTCAATGCAGCGATTATGTATATGAGCACAGTCACCTCCGTCGTATTCCTCAGGCAAAACTGAATTTGAATGAAGCACGAGCGAAGTTGAATCCTGAGTTTCGTGAAACCTACCACCGCAAAGCACTAATTGAAAATGAACTGTCGAATGAAGTTCTGTGCTATGAATTTGGCGGTAAAATTAACGGTTCCATTTATCGAATTTACATTAACGCGAACACGGGAATGGAAGAAACGATTGAACAAGTAAAAGATTCAGATGAAGCACAAGTTACGGCAAGTAATGCCTAGTTGATTATACTGAAATGAATCTATAGTCACTCTAAGCCTCCTTTATTAAGGAGGTTTTTTGTGCTTTAGTCATGGTTCTAGCAAATATAATGCTTAATATAGGCACAAAGTCGTGGTATTATATACCTTAATTATAGTCTTGAATGGACAAGGATGGTGAATCGTTTGTTTCCAAAAATTAATGATGTGTTATACATACAACTTGCCGGTACCGATCAGAAGGAGGAATCTTTTGAATATAAGTCGCGTATTGCGGAAGAGGACTCACAGAACTTTCTAATTGAAATTCCCATGTCACAAACAAGCGGACACTTGAAAAAGCTGTTTCTTGGGGAAGAGCTGTCTATATTTTTTATGAGTGAGGGTGGAATTAAAAACTATTTTAATACTCACGTTACGGGCTTTAAAGATGACGTCCTCCGGATGGTTCGTATTCACAAGCCTGCTCCGGACAGCATCAGCAAAATTCAGCGTCGAAACTTTCTTAGAGTAAAGGCCAACTTGGAAATTGCGGTTAAGCATGGTGCAAACGAATCTAGATTTGTAGCAGAGACGCATGATGTGGGAGGTGGAGGCGTATCTTTTCAGACTCAGGGCTCACATCATCTTGAAGAAGGAGAATCATTGTCTTGCTGGATTTTGGTTCCATATAAAAACGGCACTCAAGAGCATGTTCCGTTCCAATCTGAAATTGTACGCATTCAGCAGATGGAAAATGGCCGCGAACTCATTATGCTGAAATATGAGAAAATCGCTGATCAGGAGCGCCAAAAACTGATTAAATATTGTTTTGAAAGACAGTTGGAGTTCCGGGGGAAATCGTAATCATGCGAAGCTTTTCTTTTTTAGTAAACCTGTCGCTTATTTTGCATCGCCTATAAATGTGTGGTATAATTTTCACGTCGCAGGCAATGCCTGCTTTTTTCTTGAGGTTAGGTTAGGAGGAATTCCCTGTTGGCAAGGCAACATGCATCTTCAATTAACAAAATAAATGTAGCCATTGATGGTCCTGCTGGCGCAGGGAAAAGTACAGTGGCCCGCCTGGTGGCGAAAGCACTTTCCTATGTATATGTAGATACCGGAGCCATGTATCGAGCAGCAACGTGGTACATGATGTGCAAAGAAATTCCTGCAGAAAATGTACAAAAAGTGCTTCAGCATGTACCTGAGCTGGTGATTGAATTAGTACCGGACCCCACAGGCCAAAAGGTTTATTGTAACGGGGAAGATGTAACCACTGTGATTCGTTCGATGGAAGTGACTAGCAATGTGTCACAGTATTCGAGTATTGCTGGTTTACGTACACGCTTGACCGAAAACCAGCGTGAAATGGCTGCGCGTAAGGGTGTCGTTATGGACGGACGCGATATTGGAACAACTGTGCTTCCCGATGCGGAAGTTAAAGTGTTCATGACCGCAAGTGTTCAGGAACGTGCCTCACGTCGTTTTAAAGAACTGAGCGAAACTGATGATATCACTCTGGAACAGCTTGAACGTGACATTGCGGCACGTGATAAGTTTGATGAGGAGAGGGAGGTATCCCCGCTTCGTTGCAGTGAGGACGCCATTGTGCTTGATACGACCCATATGGGCATTCAGGATGTCGTTGATACGATCGTATCTTATTGCTTAACGGAGAAGGATGGAGAGATCAGCCAATGATATATACTGTATGCGCCAGTATTTTGCGTCTTATTTACCGCGTTCTGTTTAGGCTTGAGGCGGTAGGCAGGGAAAATGTTCCTGCTGAGGGTGGAGTGCTGTTGTGTTCTAATCATATTAGTAATCTTGACCCTCCTACAGTGGGCATTTTGCTGAAGCGAAAGGTTCACTTTATGGCCAAAGCAGAGCTGTTTAATGTTCCTGTGCTGGGACCACTGATCGACAAACTGGGAGCTTTTCCAGTCAAACGTGGTGGTGTGAGTAAGGAATCCATTAAGCTGGCATTGAACATTTTGCGTGACGGTAAGGTTATGGGGATTTTTCCCGAAGGCTCCAGAGGAGCTGGGGGAATTGGTAAAAAGGGTGCTGCCAGTTTTGCACTGCGTAGTGGAGCGGCTGCCGTTCCGGTCGCCATTATTGGTGATTACAAGCTTTTCCGTAAAACGAAAGTGATATACGGTAAACCTGTTAATTTGGACGCTTACCAAAAGGGTGCCGATGTCGAAGGAGATCCTCTTGAACTGGCAACAGAAGCAATTATGTCACGTATTCGCACAATGAAGGAAACTGGTAAGCCTACGAATGATTGAAAGGCTTGCATGAATTGTGTCTAAGCTTGGAAAACTAGAGCAAAAATGTATTTTGTTTTGAACTCTGCTATGCGCAGGTTTAAATAAATGGTTTTTTTGAATTGAGGAGGGTATTGACATGTCGGAAGAAATTAAAAATCAAGAAGCTGCTGAAGCGGCAAATCAAGACGAGCTCGATCAAATCGTTTCCCTGAAAAAAGGTGACACCGTTAAGGGTACAATTGTGAAATTGGAAGATAACCAAGCGGTAGTAAGCATTGGATATAAATACGATGGAGTTATTCCAATTCGCGAATTGTCTTCTGGTCTGGATAATGCAGAAGAAGCAGTACAAGTAGGCCAAGAGGTTGAAGCTAGAATTATCAGCATCGACGACGGCAAGGAAAAACTTGTTCTGTCCAAACGTGCAATCGACAGTGAAAATGCTTGGGAAAAGTTGGAGCAACTGTTCGAAAGCAAAGAAGTATTTGAAGTTGTTGTGAATGATGTTGTTAAAGGCGGCATCGTAGTAGACGTGGGTCTGCGCGGATTCATCCCTGCATCCATGGTAGAACGCCATTTTGTTGAAGATTTCAGTGATTACAAAGGCCGCACATTGCGTGTTGTTGTAAAAGAACTGGATCGTGAAAACAACAAAGTGATCCTTTCCCAAAAAGACGTTCTGGAAGCAGAATTCGAAGCTAACAAGCTTAAAGTAATGGCTGAGCTGAAAGAAGGACAAGAAATCGTTGGTACGGTTCAACGTCTTACTCAGTTTGGTGCTTTCGTAGATGTTGGCGGAGTGGACGGTCTGGTTCACGTATCTGAAATTGCTTGGACTCATGTTGATAAGCCTTCTGACGCTGTTTCCGAAGGAGATCAAGTGAAAGTAAAAGTCTTGAAAGTAGATCCTGAAAAAGGAAAAATCAGCCTGAGCATGAAAGCTGCACAGCCTGGTCCTTGGGAATCGGCTGCTGGACAATTCAATAACAATGACATCGTAACTGGTGTTGTTAAACGTTTGGTTAACTTCGGTGCATTCGTTGAGATTGCTCCTGGTGTGGAAGGTTTGGTTCATATTTCTCAAATTTCCCACAAACACATTGGTACTCCACAAGAAGTTCTGGAAGAAGGACAAGAAGTTAAAGTTAAAATTCTTGAAATGAATCCTTCTGAAAAACGTGTTAGCCTGAGCATTAAAGAAACTGAGGAAGCTCCTGAAGCCGCTCCAAAAGCAGAAAGAGCACCACGTGCATCTCGCGCGCCTCGTGAGGAACTGAATAATCCTAACGTTTCCCTCAACAATTCCGGACTGAGCATTACGCTTGGCGAGCGTTTTGGCGATAAGCTGAACAAATTTAAATGAGTTTAAATCAATACATTTTATTATAAGCATAACGTACACCATCGGCGGACCCAGAGGGTTCGCCGATTGTTGTTACGTCACTATATCGCCAATAGGTATGTTTTTTGCTATGATGATAGCGGAAGAATTGACAGGAGGAGTGAATTTATGGCAAGACCCGTTGTGGCTATCGTTGGTCGTCCGAATGTGGGTAAGTCCACGATTTTTAATCGGATTATCGGGGATCGTTTGTCCATCGTGGAAGATAAACCGGGAATCACTCGTGACCGTATTTACGGTATATCGGAGTGGAATGGTAAATCCTTCAGTATTATTGACACCGGCGGCATTGAGATTGATGGTGAGGATGTTATCTTGAAGTCCATCCGTATGCAGGCCGAACTTGCAATAGAAGAAGCAGATGTTATTGTGTTCATGAGCGATGCAAAAGCAGGAATAACGCAAGCGGATGAAGAGGTAGCTCAAATGCTATATCGTTCGGGTAAACCGATCATCGTAGCAGTAAACAAGGTGGACAACCTCAGTCGCGCCGATCTGATCTATGAGTTTTATTCTTATGGATTTGGTGACCCAATTGCTGTTTCTGGTAGTCATGGCACAGGGATCGGTGATTTGTTGGATGCAATTACGTCCAATTTACCTGAGCTAGAAGAAGATCATTATGACGAAGACGTTATACGTGTCGCTTTGATCGGACGTCCGAATGTAGGTAAATCTTCACTCGTTAATGCCATTCTAGGTGAAGAACGGGTTATCGTCAGTGACATTGCAGGCACAACACGTGATGCAATTGATACGCCTTTTGAAAAAGACGGACAAAAGTATGTACTGATTGATACGGCAGGTATGCGCAAACGTGGTAAAGTATACGAAACGACAGAAAAATATAGTGTAATGCGTGCGATGCGTGCCATTGAGCGTGCAGATGTTGTACTGGTCGTTATTAACGGCGAGGAAGGCATCATTGAGCAGGATAAACACATTGCTGGCTATGCTTATGAAGCGGGTAAAGCCTCGTTGTTTGTCGTTAATAAATGGGATGTCGTAGATAAAGACGATAAAACGATGCACCAGTTTGAGACGAAAATCCGTGACCACTTTCTGTTCATGACCTATGCTCCGATTGTGTTCTTATCTGCAAAGACAAAGCAACGTCTGCAAAAGTTGCTTCCAGTTGTGCAGCATGTGGCACAGCAGCATGTCATGCGTATTCAGACACATCTGCTGAATGATGTCATTTCCGACGCGGTTGCCATCAATCCACCACCAACAGACAAGGGCCGTCGTCTGCGTATTAACTATGTGACTCAGGTTGCTGTTAAACCGCCTACGATGGTTGTATTCGTAAATGATCCAGAGATAATGCACTTCTCTTACGAGCGTTATCTGGAGAACAAAATTCGCGCCGCCTTTAATTTTGAAGGAACTCCAATTCGTATATTTACCCGGCGCAAGTCTGACGAAAGTTAGGAGCGAATAGGTTGATTTTACAGATCGTTGCCATCGTACTCAGTTACTTGCTTGGCTCTGTCAGCTTTAGTTTGCTGTATGGAAAATTAAAAGGAATCGACATTCGCCAGCATGGAAGCGGCAATGCCGGTGCGACGAATACGCTGCGCGTGCTTGGAAAAGGCCCGGCTATTCTGGTACTGCTGCTGGACGTACTTAAAGGGGTTATTGCGGTGCTGATAGGGCACTGGTTGGGTGGTGAATCATCCTGGTTACCGGGTTTGTGTGGCATTGCGGCGATTGCGGGCCATAACTGGCCGGTATATTTTCACTTTCGCGGAGGCAAAGGGATTGCGACTGCCATTGGTGTACTGGCATCGCTTGCCTTGCTGCCGGCATTATATGCCGGAATCATTGCGATACTTGCCATCGTAATAACGCGGTATGTATCCCTGGGATCGCTAATTTTTGTTATTTTGACCCCTTGGATATTACTCGTACTTGGTTTTGCTTGGCCGTTATTTTGGACGGCTCTAATCATTTGCCTGTTTGCTGTGTGGAGACACCGTACTAATATAGTCAAGTTGGCACGGGGAAATGAGAATAAGCTTGGCTCCAAAGGAGGAGATCGTCTTGTCTGAGAAAATAGCTGTGCTGGTGGCAGGTAGTTGGGGAACAGCCCTAGCTTCCGTACTTGCGACCAATAACAACGATGTCTCTGTCTGGACGAGAAGCGAACAGCAAGCTGCTGAGATCAATGAGAAGCATACGAATGAGCACTATTTACCAGGCTCTATTTTGTCTGATCGCATTTCAGCTACAACGGATATGCAGACTGCGGTATCTGGAGCAAAAGCGGTGATCATCGTATCTCCTTCGTCTGCCGCTCGGCAGGTTGCACGTAGTCTGAAAGCTCATTTCACCAAGGATATGCTGGTAGTACATGCCATTAAGGGCTTTGAAACAGAGACACTTAAGCGTATGTCCACGGTGATCTCGGAAGAGCTGGAAATCGCGGAGGACGATATTGCCGTGCTATCAGGCCCGAGTCATGCGGAGGAAGTGGTGAAGAAATGTCCTACAACGGTTGTTGTAGCTTCTTCCAATGAGAAGGCAGCACAGGCTGCTCAGGGGCTGTTCATGAACTCCTATTTCCGCGTCTATACAAACCGGGATTTGCTCGGTGTCGAACTGTCCGGTGCTTTAAAAAACATTATCGCACTGGGTGCGGGAATGTCGGATGGACTTGGCTTCGGTGATAATGCTAAAGCGGCTTTGTTGACCCGTGGATTGGCTGAGATTACCCGTGCCGGAGTTGAGATGGGGGCTAATCCATTAACCTTTGCCGGACTTGCGGGTATAGGTGATTTAGTTGTGACGGCAACGAGTCGTCACAGCCGCAACTGGCGTGCAGGGTCATTATTGGGACAGGGCCAACAGCTTGATGCCGTACTGGAATCTATGGGTATGGTCGTAGAGGGAATTCGTACGACAAAAGCAGCATACGCTATCTCACAAAAATTAGGTGTTCAAATGCCTATTACAGAGGTGCTGTATGGAGTGTTGTTTGAAGGACGTGACGTCCGCAAAGCTGTTGAGGCATTAATGGGTCGCGATCCGAAAACCGAGATGGAAGTCATGCCGCTTCAAACTTGGGAGCAATGGCATTCATAAGAGTACAGAGGAGCTTCTAAAGTATAAAGGTTGTCTCATGAGTAGATTTTTCTACGATGAGATAGCCTTTTTTAGTTAGGCGTTTGGCATGTCTTTTGTATGCTTAATCACCTTTTGTCTCCGTCACTCATAGACTGAGTTGAGCAATGGCGGAGGAGGGGAGATTGTGAGTAAAAACTTTCCGAAAGATGCATTGAAGGCCATTAACAAAAAAGGCGGCAAAAACATATCCGAAAATGCAGTGAAAAAGCTGGCAGGCACGGTAAAGCCGGACACGCTTCAAAGTGAAACACAGTTGCGTCAGCTTATAAAACAGGTGTCTGCGATGGCTAACATTCCGGTATCGGAAGATACAGTCAGGGATATTGTCGGAGCCGTCAAAAAGAGTGGAATGAATCCTTCCAATATGGAAGCGTTAATGAAAATGATGATGAAAAAATAAAACGCTGGCCGCACGATGGTTCGTTTTTTTTACCGTGAACTGGGAAGGTTCGCGGTTTTTTTATATTTTGAGGCAGGAAAGTACTATTCCAGTACACAAAATGTCGAACTGCCATGTCGAACATGTTATAATGATGCCCATCAGGAAACGGGAGGAAAGACAGCAAAGGAGGAAACGATGTTGAAGGAGGCAATATCATCAGTGTTAGTGGACAGGCTTCCTCATGATCTGGCAGTTGCGCTGGGTAGCTTGACTGAGAGCTGGTCAGCGGTGTCGGTTCCATGGATGCTGGGGGGGAGCTGTGCACTACTTGTGCAAGAAGTTGAATTGGATCGTCTGCCTCGGGACATTGATATTTATGCGGATATTCATGCAGCAAAGCTGTTACACGCGCACTCGCCGGGTGTGAGTATAGACCAACAGCAGGTTGATCGTAGCGGATCTTACGTTTCGTTGCTAAGCCACTATGAGCTGAAGGGATTTCCAGTCGAATTGGTGGGAGGATTTGAGGTTTTATGTGATGGAGCTTTATACCGCTTAGAGGTCGAGCGCCTACTCTGGTCGGCTGGGATACAGCTTGATCTGGAAAATACCTCATTGCGTTTGATGCCTCTCAGCCACGAGTTGCTATTCAATCTGTTGCGAAATCGCCCCGACCGCTATCAAGCGATTGCAAATGTCATGAAGCGAGACCCGCAACGACACATAGGGATACTAAAACAGCTATTGGTCAGTAACATTTGGAATAAGGAGCAGTTGGGCAAGCTTGGAGAGCTTCTCCCTTGGCCAGAACTTCACTCCTTCATCCGAATGAGTAATGAAATATAAGTTGCGTGCGTATTAAGAGGAAAGGTGAATGGAGGACCGTTCATGAATGTGCAGATTACGTTCAAGCCGTCAGGCAGGTGCGTACAGGTCAGTCGGGGTACGTCATTGCTCCAGGCTGCCCGTAAAGCAGGTGTGTATATTCCCACACGTTGTGATGGAAAAGCAGCCTGTCTGATGTGTAAGGTAGAGATAGCACCGGAACGGGCTGAGCTTGCAGGTCGCCCTAATGATGCAGAGCAGCGTAAGCTGGGGCCTTTACTGAATGAAGGAATACGTTTATCCTGTCAGGCCCGAGCTCAGGGTGATATGGAGGTAACCATACCGGAGGATAGGCTCAAGGCAGCTATTAGACGGCAACTGGAGCGTCAGGGGCTGGATGACGAACTGTGGTAATATCGATTATATCAGTAGAACAAAAAACAAAGGATATTTCTCGACGGCTAGAAACGGTCAGAGAAATATCCTTTTTTTATTTAAGTCTAGCAACAAAGTCATGGGGAAATCTTGCTGTGCATATATTAAGTGAGTGGACCCAAACGTAAAATATCTTTCTGCATTGATCACTGTAACGTAATCTATTTTTAAAAAACTAAACATATTTTACGGAGGGGATACATATGATGGTATCAGTCCAAATGCATGTACGAGTTTACGCCGTTTCGCCGATTCCATCAGTCTCCTGAATCTCGGCGGCGGACGACTTCCGGGCATTTTAAAGGCTGTTCTGCCGCATCTGGGATCAAGCAGTTGGTTGAACACGAAGCGGATGCTCTTTAAGCATTTTTCCTTCGGAGACTTTTGAGGAGGGGATTTCATTGGAGAAAGTGGACATTTTTAAAGACATTGCCGAACGCACCGGAGGAGACATCTATCTTGGGGTCGTCGGCGCAGTCCGAACAGGAAAATCAACGTTTATCAAGCGGTTTATGGAAACGATTGTACTGCCCAACATTACGAGTGAGGCGGACCGTGCCCGTGCCGTAGACGAGTTGCCGCAAAGTGCGGCAGGGAAGACGATCATGACGACGGAACCTAAATTCGTACCGAATAATGCCGTCCAGATCAAAGTAACGGAAGGACTGGACGTGAATGTACGTCTGGTTGACTGTGTAGGATACGCAGTAGAAGGTGCAAAAGGATACGAGGATGAAAATGGTCCAAGAATGATCTCTACACCATGGTTTGAAGAACCCATTCCTTTTCAGGAAGCGGCAGAAATTGGTACACGTAAGGTTATTCAAGAGCATTCAACACTCGGTGTGGTCGTCACCACAGACGGCACCATTGCTGAAATCCCGCGTAGCTCTTATGTAGAGTCGGAGGAACGCGTCATTGAAGAGTTGAAGGAAGTTGGCAAGCCATTTGTTCTGGTTATCAACTCCACGCATCCACGCAGTGATGAAACACTTCAACTCCGCAGTGAACTGGCTGCCAAGTACGATATTCCAGTCATGACACTTAGCGCGGCAACCATGACGGAAGATGATGTTACGGGTGTACTTCGTGAAGTATTGTATGAATTCCCGGTGCATGAGGTGAATGTGAACCTGCCGAGCTGGGTTATGGTATTGAACGAAAATCACTGGTTGCGTAGCAACTATGAAAATTCCGTTCGTGATACGGTTAAAGATATTCGACGCCTGCGTGATGTAGATCGAGTCGTCGGCCAGTTTATGGAGTATGAGTTCATCGACAGGGCCGGATTAAGCGGAATGAATATGGGGCAGGGCGTCGCGGAAATCGATTTGTATGCGCCTGATGAGCTGTATGACCAGATTTTGGTTGAAGTCGTCGGGGTAGAGATTCGCGGCAAGGATCATTTGTTGCAAATGATGCAGGATTTTGCCCACGCTAAACGTGAATATGACCGCTTTGCCGAGGCTCTGGAAATGGTTAAGACAACAGGATATGGTATTGCTGCTCCATCACTGGCTGAGATGGCACTGGACGAACCGCAGTTGATTCGACAGGGTACAAGATTTGGAGTGAGGCTTAAAGCGACAGCCCCTTCCATTCACATGATCCGTGTCGATGTGGAATCAGAATTTGCTCCGATTATCGGAACAGAGAAGCAGAGTGAGGAACTCGTACGTTACCTGATGCAGGATTTTGAGAATGATCCAATCAAAATTTGGGAATCAGACATTTTCGGACGTTCGCTGCATTCCATTGTGCGTGAAGGTATTCAAGGCAAGATTGCCATGATGCCGGACAATGCACGCTATAAGCTGCAGGAAACGCTGGGTCGCATTATCAATGAAGGTTCTGGTGGTCTTATTGCTATAATTCTTTAAGGCTAATCCATAACCAAAAATGTGTAAGTGAAATACCGTAGAGGGCTGCTGACTGCTCTTTGCGGTATTTTTTTATGGGATTTGTAGTTTTTTGCCATGAGAGATCGTGAATTTTTCTATATTTAATAAAACCTATTTACATACTTGGTTTAACGCGATATATTAAGTATCAAATTTGAAACATATTAGTGGATGGAACGAGGGGGAAACAAATCATGTATATCCAAAAAGGGCTCCAAGAAAACAAGAAGCTAGGGCTGGGAGCCATTATGCTACTGGTGCTGATTCTGCTGGTCACAGCATGTGGCGCGCCTAAAACAGAGAGCGGCGCTCAAGGGACAAGCACTGCAGGAACGAATACAGGGGACGGAAAAACAGATAGTTCGAATCTAAAGGGTAAACGGGTTGCTTTGATCATGGAGTTTAACACAGGTACGTTTTCGCAGCAGTATGTTCAAGGTGTGGAAGATGAGGTTAAGAAATTTGGCGGTACGCTGACCAAGTTTGTTGCAAATAACGATAAGGCAAAAATGGCTTCCTTGCTAGATAGTGCAATTAATCAGCAGTTTGATGTTATTTTGACTGATCACGGTGACGCATTGCTGGAGCCAGGACTTAAAAAAGCAATTTCCCGCAATATTCCGGTTATCGTGTTCGATGCTGCGGTCAATGTTCCGGGCGCGGTAGTGCTTTCACAGGATGATCAAAGCATGGCGGAACTGACGTTGGAGCAAATGAAAAAGGACATCGGTGGCAAAGGAAATATTGTGAAAGTATGGGTTGCAGGGTTTGCGCCAATGGAGCGCCGTCAGGTTGCTTATGATGCATTTTTGAAATCCAATCCAGATATTAAAGAGATTGCAACTTTTGGTTCGGCTCAGAATCCTGCTTTGGATACGCAAGCCAAAATGGAAGCTGTGCTAAAGCAATATCCTAAGGGCGAAATTACGGCAGTTTGGGCGGCTTGGGATGAATTTGCCAAAGGTGCAGCTCGGGCGATACAACAAGCTGGGCGTACGGAAATTAAAGTTTACGGGATTGATATGAGTGATGAAGATTTGCAAATGATTCAGGACCCGAAAAACCCGTGGGTGGCTTCAGCAGCCGTAGATCCAACAGATATTGGACGTGTACAAGTGCGCTATGCATACCAAAAGTTGCATGGGGATCACCCTGAGGAGAAAGTTGTGCTGAAGGCAGTATATGTGCAGCGCGAAGAGTTGCCAGATAAGCAAATTTCCACATCCGAGTTGTCTCAATATGTGAAAGGATGGGGCAAGAGTGAGCAGGGTTACAAAGATTGGATGAAGGAATATGAAACGTCCAAATAAATTGATTCATAACGCAAATGCAATGGCGCGCTTCGGCGCGCTTTTATCATAAGCGGGAGTGAGGGGGCACCATGAGTTCACCAGTATATACATTGGAGATGAAGAACATCAGCAAACGGTTTGCTGGTGTAGATGCGCTGCGAGCCGTGAATTTTACGGTTCAGGGTGGCGAAATTCACGCTCTGCTCGGTGCCAACGGGGCAGGGAAAAGCACATTAATGAAAATCTTGTCCGGTGCGTATCGTTTCGATCAGGGAGCGATCGTTGTGGATGGCAAGGAACTGATTATTAGTTCACCGTGGGAAGCCAAAAGAGCCGGAATTCACTGTGTGTATCAAGAAGTCGATTCGGCACTTGTGCCTCAGTTAACCGTCGCTGAAAACATTGTAATGGACGATTTGTCTGCACTTGATGGTCGGTGGTGGGTTGCACCAGCGTCCATGCGCAGACGAGCACGTGAGGCATTAGCGCGTCTGGAGGTTGATATAGATGTACGACGATACGTGTCTGAATTGACGTTAGCAGAAAAGCAGCTTGTACTCATCGCACGGATTCTGACACAGCAGGCGAATACTATCATTTTTGATGAGCCAACGGCACCGCTGAGCGAGGAAGAAACGAGATGTTTGTTCCGCACGATTCATACCCTCAAGGATGAGGGAGTAGCATGTATTCTTATCACCCACCGATTGCCGGAGGTCATCGAGCACAGTGACCGTGTTACGGTAATGCGTGATGGTGAGCGCGTGTTCTCGGGACCTGCTTCTGATTTAAATGTAGGCGGCATTGTCACGTATATGCTTGGGAAAACATTTGATGAGGAATTTCCGAAAACAGAGGCGCCTATTGGTGAAACGGTATTGGAAGCAAGAGGGCTCCGGAAGGGATTGCGGGTTCACGGTGTTGATTTGCAGGTCAGACGCGGCGAAATTCTGTCTATTGTGGGTTTGGTCGGTGCGGGCAAGACGGAGCTGTCACGACTTCTTACAGGGGCAGACAAGCCAGATGTGGGGGAACTGACCTTCAAGGGGCGCTGCATTCGTTTGCATGAGCCAGCGGACGCAGTAGCTCAAGGAATTGTGTCCATACCCGAGGAGCGGCGTAAGCAGGGGGTCTTGATTGAAGAAAGCGTGGAACGAAACCTTAGCCTTCCGCTCTTGGGCAAGCTGAGTGTTCTTGGTTTCATTAGTCGGCATAGAGAACGTAATAACGGTAATGGGGTTGTCGCCTCTCTTGGTATTAAGACGCCTTCACTGCGCCAGCATGTTAAGTATTTGAGCGGTGGGAATCAACAAAAGGTTGCGATAGGAAAATGGCTTCATTCTGGAGCGGATATCTTTGTTTTTGACGAACCAACCAAGGGTGTGGATATAGGGGCAAAAAGCGATATTTTCCGTATCATTGGAGAATTGGCAGCACAAGGAAAAGCAATCATTTATCTAACCTGTGAATTTGCAGAAGGTATTGGCATTGGTGATCGGATAGCAGTCATGTATGACGGGAAAATAATAAGGGAATTTGCGCGAGGCGAAGTCGAACAGGAACAGCTTCTGTTGTACGCCAGCGGTGGTGAAGAGGTGCATTCATGAAGGAAAAATGGTTAAATGTCTCGTTTCGTTACGGTGCTGTAGTGGTCATTATAGGTGTGTTGGCGTTTTTCTCAGCCACCTTACCTTATTTTTGGACGTATGATAATTTAATGGATATTCTTGGCTCAATTGCGATTGTAACTTTTGTAGCCATTGGTGTGACATTGTCACTTATCGTGGACGGTTTTGACCTGTCGGTTGGTGCAACGGTATCTTTGACGACAGTCGTCTCAGCTTCGTTGATGGTCTGGTATGAACAGCCTGTTGCAGTGGTCATTATTGTGGCTCTGGTTGTTGGAGCTTTGGTTGGACTATTAAATTCACTTTTGATTATTAAACTGCGTATCCCCGATTTGCTCGCAACTCTAGCCATTATGTATATTGTAAGCGGGGTTCATCAAACGTACGCACAGGGCTATACCATCTACAATCATATGCAGTTTCCGGATGGCAGCAAGGCCCCAGGCGAGATATCTCCAGCATTTCTTTTACTAGGTCAAGGTAAATGGTTGGGTATCCCGATTTCGGTTATTTTACTGTTGCTAGCTGTGGCAGCGGTGCATGTTTTCTTGACCTATACGAAGCACGGGCGTCAAATGTATGTAACTGGCGGAAATGAGGAGGCTGCTCGTCTGTCGGGTATACGGGTAAAAAAAGTCCGTACACTGGCCTATATTGCTTCAGGCGTATTTGCGGCAATTGCCGGTATTTTGTATGCTTCGCGTGTAGGATCGGGTCAAATTGACGCTGGCTCTCCCTTGCTCATGGAGGCGGTAGCTGCAGTATTCGTCGGCTTTTCAGTGTTTGGAGCGGGTAAACCCAATGTTATTGGTACATTTATTGGTGCGGTGTTGATCGGCGTATTAGTTAATGGACTGACCATGATGAATGTGCAATATTTTGCTCATGACATTGTCAAAGGACTAGTGCTGGTGCTTGCGCTGGCTGTTACTTTTTACGTGCTGAACCGTCGTCGTACTTGAAATTGTCTGTCGACTGTATTACTATAAACCTTGTTCCACGCAAGAAGGGTGCCATAAAACGCCAGTTTCGGCCTATATGGCGGTGGTTAGGTATATTCTATGTATATTTAACGACGAAACGGAAACAGATGATAACATTATGGAAGGCAGTATGCCGCCCGGGTTATTTTATACAGGCGACTTCATTATCGGTGGAGAACACCGATAACCTTAATGCTGGACTACACTTGAATTGGGAGGTGAATATGTTGAATAAAACGGATTTGATCAATCAGGTTTCTGAGAGCACTGAATTGTCCAAAAAGGACGTAACCAAAGCAATCGATGCAGTATTTGAGGCGATCGCTGGTGCACTGCAAAACGGAGACAAGGTACAACTGGTAGGTTTCGGGAACTTTGAGGTTCGTGAACGTTCCGCACGTAAAGGACGTAACCCGCAAACAGGAGAAGAAATCGAAATCCCTGCGAGCAAAATTCCGGCATTCAAACCGGGTAAAGCGCTCAAAGACGGAATTAAATAAGATTTCTTACATATTCCCAATGCGCTGAAAGGACCGTGAATTTGATTCACGGCCCTTTCTTTTTGTCCTATTTACTTTGTGGTAGAGGTGCCATGGACTGAAGAAGAGGAAGTTGTCCTGCCGTTTCGCGAGGCATAAGCGATCAGCACCAGGGGTTCACCTGTCAGCTCGGCAAATTCATGTTCCATCCGTTGAAGCTGCTCAATCTGAGCAGGACTGAGATTGGCGGGACGATAGTTTTCCATCAGATCCGTTCCTTTCGTTAATAGATGGGATTGCACAGATAGTATGGCACAGGAAGCACTATTTGTTGCAGGCAGCGTGGAAAGCATGAGTTGACAAAACAATCTTAAATCTCCATCATAAAAATATAGTTTCGGCTCTCAGGGAGGAAAAGAACATGGAAGATAACGTGACGGGCAGCAGTGAGTACGTCGTAATTAAAGCAAAAAGCAACGGATGTCAGGTTTTTGGTCTGACCAGAGGTCAGGATACACGCCTGCATCATTCAGAAAAATTGGACAAGGGTGAGGTAATGATCGTCCAATTTACGGATCATACTTCTGCCATCAAAATCCGCGGCAAGGCCGTTGTGATGACCAAGCACGGGGTTGTAGATACAGAGGAGTAAAATGCAGGCATAGCCTGCTTTTTTTTGTTGTACAATGAGAGTGAGGACCTTTACCGTAGCAAACCCACATTATGGGGTAGGGGTCAGGGGAGGCTCTGATGAAACCTTGGACTGTACTCGGTGGTTCCATTCTCATAACCACCGCAGCAGCAATACTGCTGCCGTCCTTACAGATGCTGGACTCGGGTACCGCAGCAGTTCGTGAAACACAGGCGACAATTTCGCCCCAGCAACGAGTACTGCTGACGGATGACAATCTGGTAGATACACTGAATGAGCTTCCATTAACTACACCGATTGCAAGTGTAAGCTGGGAACATTCAGTCCTGACCCTGGATGTTAAGCTGTCCAAGGAAGAAACTACGCCACTGGAGATTTATCAAAACATGGCGGAGCTTGCCGCCTTTAGCTTCTACGGAACGACGAACGTACGGCAATTGCTGTTGCGGGTGGTGACAGAGGACGAATGGTCAGGAGAACGCCATTTGCTGCTAGCATCCGATATACGCCGGAACGAGTGGACGAACGAGGCACTGGAACAACTTAGAAATCGCGAAGGCGCTGAACTGCCAGAAGATTTGAAATCTCGTTTCCGCATTACAGTAACGCCCATGTGGCAAAACAGGTTTAGCGGTGTATATACAAACTAGATGTTTTCTACCGCTGGACCTACAGTACTTTAGTCGCGAATCATTTTAAATTGTGATATAATATAAGGCATTGCAATTATTTGAGTATACCAGAAAGTCATGGCTCGGAGGCTTAGGATGAAACCGTATCGCGTACCTCAATTAGCAAGGAAATATGTGGAATACGACATGATTCAACAACATACGGAAATGCCGGCTTTTCCTGACAGCCGTACCCGTTTGCTGTTTGAGTTTTTGAACCGGAATGCGCAAGGGCTGCATGCCAGTGAGGATGAACTGTACGCTTTGGTTACATCACTTGTGCAAATGGGACTGGATACGCATGATATGATTGATACTTTATCCGGTATACGAAGCCCGGAAGAGATGCGTTCCAGACAGCTGAAAGTGTTAGCCGGTGACTACTTCAGCAGCCGTTTTTATCAGCTACTTGCACTGGCAGGCCGAATCGAGGCCATTTCGAAGCTGAGTGATGCTGTATGTGAAGTGAACGCAGGGAAAATGAGCTTGTACTGGGAGATGAAGCATTTTCGTTTGGATGCTGCTCAGTATTTATCTCAGATGGTTTGCTTCAAACAGAAGCTTTTTTTATCATTGACTTCACTTATTGCAGAACAGGATCAGGAAGTCTGGAAGCAGCTTCTTAACGAATTCGCTCTCTGTGATACGCTGGTGGAGGAATGGGAGAAGCGGGCAGAACCAGACAAGTCCCGTTTCGGATATATGTTCTGGCATATTTACGGTAACGGAGACCAGCATGAGCAGGCGCTGCTTTCAGAGGGTGGTACTGAAACAGAAGTTTGGCGTAAGCTTGTGCTGAAATACAAGGCCGAGGATGCGATACTGGACAAGCTTCGCACGGCTGTTACACACATCCGGCAGACCCTGTCAGATGAACAAAACACGGGGATTGAGGAATTTGAATGCATGCTTGAGCCTTTCCTAAAGCTGCTACATAGTTCGCACCCGGTTGTGAGGGAAGGTTAGGTGAACGTCATGAGATCAAGCGACACCAAGCCGAAAGAGCAATTCGTTCATGGCGTGTTTGAAAGTATAGCCGGTAAATACGATTTGATGAACGATATACTGAGCTTTCGCAGACATAAGGCTTGGCGGAAATTTACAATGAAAAAGATGGACATGCATCGCGGCGATACGGCAATCGATCTTTGTTGTGGGACATGTGACTGGACGCTTGCGATGGCGCGTGCAAGTGAAAGTGGTCACATCGTAGGACTGGATTTTAGCCAGAACATGCTAAATGTTGGCGAGCGAAAGATTACATCAGAATCCCGTGAAAAGCAAATCAAGCTTGTTCAAGGCAACGCGATGGATCTACCTTTTGAAGACAATTCATTTGATTATGCGACGATTGGTTTCGGTCTTCGCAACGTGCCTGATCTGCGCCGCGTGTTGCAGGAAATGCAACGAGTCGTTAAGCCTGGTGGGCAGGTCGTATGTCTGGAGTTGTCCAAACCTACTTGGCAGCCGTTCAAGGGAATTTACTACGCATATTTTCAACACATCTTGCCCATGCTCGGCAAATTGTTCGCCAAACGTTATGAGCAGTACAAATGGCTCCCTGATTCGTTGGCGCTTTTTCCAGGAAGGGATGAACTGGCTGACATCTTTCGTGAAGTCGGATTAAAGGATGTTCAAGCTCATTCTCTCACCGGAGGCATTGCGGCATTGCATATTGGAATCAAGGAGAGTCTGCATGTTTAAGAAAATTGCTATTTTTTTGGAAATGATTAAAATTGAACATACCTTATTTGCGCTCCCATTTGCATTTATGGGGGCTGTATTGGGGTCAGTTGTCGTGACGGACAACCTTCCCTCATGGCCGCAGATCGGTTGGATTTTGTTGGCTATGGTTGGCGCTCGTAGCGCAGCCTTCGGCTTTAATCGTATGATTGACCGTGTAATTGACGGGAAAAATCCGCGTACAGCAGGACGCGCCATCCCGGCAGGGCTGCTCAAATCGAGCGAAGTGGTAATTTTCATCATCGTTAGCTTGTTGTTGTTATTCTGGGCCTCATTCAAGTTAAGTCCGCTGGCGTTCAAGCTGTTCCCGCTGGCCTTTTTTATGCTTGTTTTTTACTCTTACACCAAGCGTTTTACTTGGCTGTGCCATATTGTACTCGGTTTGACCATTGGTTTGGCACCATTAGGCGCATGGGTTGCAGTAACAGGACAAATGGATTTGACTGCTGTCGTACTTTATCTCACGATTGCATTTTGGACAGCTGGATTTGATGTTATTTATGCTTGTCAAGATATTGATTTTGACCAGAGTGAAGGGGTTTATTCTATTCCTGCCCGTTTTGGTGTAGCAGGTGCTCTGAACATCGCCCGGGTGTTCCATGTCATTACGGCGATCGGATTTATTGTGCTGTTCTTTATTGCAGATTTGAGCTGGTGGTATCTGGCGGGCATGATTATTTCATACATTATTTTATTTTATGAGCACTATATCGTTTCTCCAAAAGATCTAAGTCGCTTGCAGACGGCATTCTTTACGATGAACGGTGTACTTAGCATTGTCGTATTTGCTTTTACACTGATTGATTTGGTGGTGCGTTTATACTAATGAATAATCAGGTGAGCAACCATCAAGGCAAACGAATCGTTATTGGGATTACAGGTGCGAGCGGAAGCATTTATGGTGTACGACTGGTAGAGACACTGCTGGACTTGCAGTATACAGTTCACCTGATTGTTTCTAATGCTGGCTGGCGGGTATTGAAAGAGGAGCTGGGCTGGAATGTGACTGACCGGGAAGGAGCTTTGAATGAACAATTCGGAGACCGTCCCGGTTCTCTTGTATACCATCCCTTTACAGATATTGGAGCTTCTATTGCAAGCGGCTCTTATTTGGTCGATGCCATGATTATCATGCCATGCTCGATGGGGACGTTGTCAGCGGTAGCGCACGGTTCGTCTGATAATCTCATGGCACGTGCAGCAGATGTGATGATGAAGGAGGGTCGTCCGCTGATCCTTGTGCCTCGTGAGACACCATTGCATGCTATTCATCTGGAAAATATGCTTAAGCTTGCGAGACTCGGCGTCAAAATGATTCCGGCCATGCCAGCTTTTTATTTTCATCCAAAGACGCTGGATGATATTGTATTGTTCCTCGTAGGCAAAGTATTAGACAGCTTGCGTATAGAACATCAACTGTTTACGAGATGGGGGGATTCCGATGCCGATACCGGACACCAAGACAATCACAATCGGAAAAATTAAATATACAAACGCTTGGCCTATTTTTCATTACTTTAATCCTTCAGAGCTTCTCCATTCGGCGGAGATGGTTTCCAAAGTTCCGGCTGAATTGAATCGAGGCATGCTGAATGGGAGTTTGGATATGAGTGCGATGTCCTCCTTTGCGTATGCATCAGGTGCTGAGGAAATGCTGTTGTTGCCGGATTTATCCGTCAGTGCAGACGGTCCAGTCCAATCCATTTTACTATTTTCACGCAAGCCGTTAAATGAAATCATTAATGGCACCATTGCACTGACGAATACTTCAGCTACATCGGTAAACTTGTTGAAAATTTTGATGCAAAAGGCATGGGAAGGCCAGCCTACTTACTTTGACTGTGAACCAGATCTTGATTTGATGCTGGAACAGGCAGATGCAGGGCTGCTGATTGGAGATCACGCGATCAAGGCGTCTTGGCGAAGTGAAGGCCTGTATGTAACCGACCTCGGGGAAGAGTGGAAACGCTGGACGGGCTACAGCATGACATTTGCTGTATGGGCAGTTCGACGTGCTGTTGCTGCTCAGAATCCCGCTGTGGTGGCTGAAATTGCGAATGCATTCCGCGTAAGCAAGCAGCGTAGTCTGTCTGATCTGGCACCTGTTATATCTGAGGCTTGCAAGGAAATTGGAGGTTCGGAAGATTATTGGGAGCGCTACTTTACGAATCTGTGTTATGATTTTGGGGAGAAGCAACAACAAGGTTTAGAGCTTTATTTTCAGTATGCATATGAACTGGGGCTGCTTGACCGACGAGTGAAGCCGCTTCTCTGGAGTGACAATACGCTGACACGGGTGAAAGAATGAAACGATTGGATTTGTTCGGTTTATTAAAAAAGGATATGAACTTCATAGAAGAAGAGCTGTACCGCAGCATTGACAGTAGGGAGCCGTTGATTAATGATACGTCGCTTCATCTGCTTAAAGCAGGGGGCAAGCGATTGCGTCCCGTGTTTGTATTGCTGGGAGGCAAGTTTGGAGAATATGATCTGGACAAGCTCAAGCGCATAGCGGTACCTCTGGAACTGATTCATTCTGCCTCTCTCGTTCACGACGACGTGATTGACGATGCGGAAATGAGACGCGGCCAACCCACCGTGAAGTCCAAATGGGACAATCGGGTGGCTATGTACACCGGAGACTACATATATGCACGCGCACTATCTATTGCTGCTGGACTGCCGAATCCCGATATTCACCGGGTGCTGTCTAAGGCGTTGGTACAGATGTCGATTGGTGAAATGGAACAAATACGTGATTTTTTTAATGTGGATCAGAGTGTGCGCAATTATTTGCTTCGCATACGGCGCAAAACGGCTTTGTTGATTGCGGTCAGTTGCCAGTTGGGAGCTATGGCTGCTGGAGCAGGGGAAAGAGTCAACTCTCTGTTGTACACCTATGGCTATAACGTAGGTATGGCTTTTCAAATTCAGGATGATTTGCTTGATCTGTGTGGAACAGAAAAAAAGATCGGCAAGCCGCCAGGCAGCGATATGAGACAGGGTAATATTACGCTTCCGGTCATTTATGCGCTTGAACAACCCGAACTGCGGGACGATCTGCTGGCTGAAATCCGGCGGATTCAGGATGGGGACGGGCAGGGAGACGCCCGTAAAGCGGTGGATATGATCAAAAAAAGTGAAGGAATCACTAAAGCTGAAATTCTCGCCGACCGATATATTAATAAAGCGCTGAACGCGCTGGACTTACTACCAGATGTCAAAACAAAAAAGACGCTGCGCGATATTGCTCATTTTGTAACACGCCGCTCCTACTAAAGTTGTATTTTAGGTTTGCTGTGACAAAATACTTTAACCGTTTCCAATCTTTCTGTTACAATACAGATTAGTACTGTATAAATACATTAGATTGGATTGGGAGTGAGCCGATGGATCGTACGTTTTTGATGGTTAAACCGGATGGTGTACAACGCGGACTGATGGGACGTATTGTCAGTCGTTTGGAAGACAAAGGCTTCAAAATGGCGGCTGGCAAGCTTGTGCAGGTATCTAGAGAACAAGCAGAACGGCATTATGCGGAGCATGTGGGCAAGCCTTTTTTTGAAGAGCTTGTAGGATTTATCACATCAGGTCCTGTATTTGCCATGGTTTGGGAAGGGGATAACATTGTTACGCTTTCCCGCTTGCTGATTGGTAAAACACAAGTAACCGAAGCTCTTCCGGGCACCATTCGTGGAGACTTTGCTGCACATACACCGTTTAACCTCATTCATGGATCAGATTCACCGGAGAGCGCAGAGCGCGAGATTGCAAATTTTTTCACACCGGAAGAATTAGTTCGGTATGAAAAAACGGTAGCGACCTGGGTGTAAGTTTAATTACGTATGAAGAAGGATGGTAGCATGACAGATCTGGAACTGGGTCAGACGGACCCCGATTACACAGCGTTTATCCGCAAAATCAAGGACAGCACAGGTATTGATCTTGCACAATACAAAGAAGCACAGATGAAAAGGCGGTTAACGACGCTTCGCAACAAAAACGGGTTTCCCAGTTTTGTTTCTTTTTATGATGCCATGATGAAGGAAAAACCTCTATTCTATGAATTTCTGGATCGTATGACGATCAATGTTTCCGAGTTTTGGCGAAATCCCAATCGTTGGGAAGTGCTGCGGGATATCATTTTGCCACAGTTGCTTGTGGGAAAGCAGAAGCTTAAGCTGTGGAGTGCGGCCTGCTCGACTGGTGAAGAGCCCTATAGCCTAGCTATGGTTCTCGACGGTAAAGGAATTTTGGGGAATTGCTCCATTACAGCTTCCGATATTGATGATGGCGCATTGGCTAAAGCCAAGGAAGGTAAATATTTGGAGCGTTCGCTCAAGGATGTGCCTGAGCAGGTAGCTAGCAAATATTTTAAACCAGATGGTGCCATGTATCGGATTGATGACCGTTTAAAACAGGCTGTGAAATTTCAAAAGCAAAACTTGCTGCTGGATCGATTTGAGGATGGGTATGATCTCATTATCTGTCGAAATGTTATGATTTATTTTACAGAAGAGGCCAAACATGCGTTATATCAAAAGTTTGCTGCCAGCCTTCGTCCCGGCGGTGTTCTATTTGTCGGCAGTACCGAGCAAATCTTTTCTCCTAACCAATACGGGCTGGAGTCGACTGAAACCTTTTTTTATCGCAAAAAAGCATAAGCCTGTACATATCATCCATCGTTTCGTAGGAACTTATTTGTATCCTTAAGTAATGGATGGCTGGCTTATCAACAGTGCACGTCCTTTAGCTCTTCTAGCTGAGGGACGTGTTTTTTTGTTTATCTGCCTCACACGTGGCTTTTCTTGTCAAAGAAAGGTGCGTATACTATAATGAAGCACAGTTAAAGATTTTAGCGATGCACAGTTTAACAGTTTAAAGGGGGAACGCGTCATGAGTTTACGTTATTTAACCGCGGGGGAAACGCATGGTCCCCAGCTAACTGCCATTGTAGAGGGTATGCCGAGTAATTTAAAATTGGATTTTGAGGAATTGAATTTTCAGTTGCACCGTCGTCAGAAAGGATATGGACGGGGGCGGCGTATGCAGATTGAAAAAGATACGGCGAAGATTGCCGGTGGCGTACGTCACGGATATACCACAGGTGCACCAATTGCGCTAGTTGTGGAAAATAACGATTGGAAGCACTGGCAGAATATTATGAATATTGAGCCTATTGAAGGTAGTGATGAAGAGAAGCGTCGGGTTCATCGGCCACGTCCGGGCCATGCGGATTTGAATGGCGGAATGAAATACAACCTGAAGGATCTTCGTAACGTGTTGGAACGCTCCAGTGCACGTGAAACAGCAATTCGTGTGGCATGTGGCGGTTTGGCTCGTCAATTGTTGGCTGAGTTCGGAATCAAGGTGGCAGGTCAGGTCATCCGTATTGGTGAAATCGAAGCTCCTTATCGCGATTTGCCGATTGATGAACTGATTGCTGTAACAGAAGCTTCTTCGGTGAGAGTAACCGATCCGGAAACGGAGAAGAAAATGGAAGCATATATTGACCTGATCAAGCAAGAAGGCGACTCCGTCGGTGGGGTAGTGGAATGTATCGTGGAAGGTGTTCCGATTGGTCTAGGCAGTCATGTACAGTATGATCGGAAGCTGGATGCGCGTATCGCACAAGGAGTCATGTCGATCAATGCATTTAAAGGTGTGGAAATCGGCATCGGGTTTGAAGCAGGAGAATTACGCGGTTCACAGGTGCATGATGAGATTCTGTATGATGAGGAACGTGGGTATCATCGTCGTACGAATCGTTTGGGTGGTTTTGAGGGTGGCATGACCAACGGAATGCCCGTGGTGGTTCGTGGCGTAATGAAGCCAATCCCTACACTCTATAAGCCGCTGCAAAGCGTCGACATTGATACGAAGGAAGCGTTCACTGCACAGGTTGAGCGTTCGGATGCATGTGCGGTACCAGCGGCAAGCGTAGTCATGGAGCATGTGGTAGCTTGGGAAATAGCCAAAGCTTTGCTAGAGAAATTCGGCGGGGATTCAATTGAAGAAATCCGCGCGAATATTGCATCCTATGAACAACAATTGGAGCAGTACTAAGATGAGTACGCTGACGGTACAGCTTGGCGAACGTTCTTATCCTATTCATATCGGACGTGGATTGTTGCATCAGGCCGGAGAGTCGTTGAAGGAACGAGCAATTGTACAAAAAAGCCCATTATTGATTGTTTCAGACGAAAATGTAGCGGGATTTTACCTGGCAGCATTGGAGAGCAATCTTCAGGAGTCGGGATACAAAACGGTATCATTTGTCGTTAAACCAGGTGAAACATCCAAGTCGCTTGCTGTATTTGAGCAGGTTATAACAGCAGCCATTGAGGGCGGCCTGGATCGGAATTCAGCCGTTATCGCTCTTGGTGGTGGTGTGGTGGGTGATTTGGCTGGATTTGTGGCGGCATCTTTTATGAGAGGCATCAAGTTCGTACAGGTTCCAACTACAATCCTTGCCCATGACAGCAGCGTGGGCGGTAAGGTCGGCATCAATCATCCTTTGGCAAAAAATATGATAGGAGCCTTCCACCAACCGGAACTCGTACTGTATGACGTAGATACGTTGTCAACATTACCTCCTCGCGAGGTATCTGCGGGACTAGCTGAAATGATCAAGCATGGCTTGATCTGGGATGCCGATTTCGCTCAGTGGTGCCGTGAGCAAGCGACGGATTTGCTCGCACTGGATGCGGCGACACTGGAGTATGGACTGGAAAAGGGATGTTCCATTAAAGCCGAAGTCGTGTCGCGCGATGAACGAGAAAACGATTTGCGCGCTATTCTAAACTTAGGTCATACGATTGGTCATGCGATTGAAGCGATTGCGGGATATGGTGAGTTTTTACACGGGGAAGCCATTTCTATTGGTATGGTCGGCTCCGCACTTCTGGGTGTGAAGCTGGGGGCAGATCCTTCTTTGGTAAACGAAACGAAGGAGATGCTGTCTTCGCTGCGCTTACCGACTTCTCTTCCATCACATCTCGATACAGATCGACTGCTTGAAGCGATGATGCATGACAAAAAGTTCAAGGAAGGCAGCATTACTTTCGTTGTCCCACGCAGTATTGGGCGTGTGGAGGTTGTGAAGGATATTTCCGTCTCTTACATCCGGGAAGTCATTGAACAGTTAAAAGAGGAGGCGTAACGATGTACAATCGTGGTATTCGTGGCGCGACGACCGTTGCAAATAATGAAGCAAACGAAATTTTGGAAGCAACAAGCCAACTGCTGGAGGAAATTGTATCCTACAATGAAATTCAGCCAGACGATATTAGTAATGTATGGATAACGGTGACCCATGACCTGGATGCTGCCTTTCCAGCCATGGCCATCCGTCAGCTTGACGGCTGGGATATGGTTCCACTCATGTGTGCATTAGAAATTCCTGTGGCTGGCAGTTTGCCCAAGTGCATCCGTTTGATGGTACAGGTGAATACTGATAAATCTCAGCGTGAAATGAAACATGTATATTTGAACGGAGCACAGATGTTAAGACCGGATCTGGCTTCCCAAGGGAAATAAGCGCCCGTTTTTAAAGTTGATGGTTGCCAAAGTAACATTCTATGAGATATAGTGTGTGTAGCAGAGTTGAGTAGAGTAGAGTTAGCCAAAGCAGAGTTGAGATGAGAAGAGTGTAGCCTTAGCCAATTCCATATGAGATTACAGAGACCGGCGGTAGCGGGTAAGCTTTTGTCCATGAAGAGACTTTCTTCTAAAGAGAAGCTTATTTGAGGTAACCTGCGTGGTTATGCAAAGGGATGAGTATATGCTTTTGTCTATTTGCTGTAATCATTTTACATATGGAGCATTCTTATAATTTCAATAACTGACAGCCTCTACCTTACGGGTAGAGGCTTTTTTATTCTCTCCATTGGGTTCTGCGCCAATTTGGAAAGGAAGTGATCTCATGTTAACGCCGCATGTGGAGCAAGTGATAGCGATGGCGAATGAATTTAACCTGATTCCTGTGTACAAAAAAGTGCTGGCTGATATGGAGACGCCGATTCGGATATTCCGTCGGTATGCTGAGCGGGACCGTGCCTTTCTGCTGGAGAGTGTAGAGGGAGGCGAGCAGTGGGCGCGACATTCCTTCATCGGAACAGACCCGTTTCTAATGGTCTCAGGTAAAAAAGGTCGATTGATTCTGGAACAGCACGGTAAACGGCAAATATTAAGCGACAAGCCGATTGAAGCGCTCAAAGCATTGCTTCGTAAATACCGTAGTCCGAAACTGAAAGAAATGCCTCCGTTTACAGGCGGGGCTATCGGATTTTTTGGATATGACCTTCTTCAATATTACGAAAAGCTGCCGGAGCATTCGGTAGATGATTTGAATATGGATGATATTCGTTTTATGTTCTGTGATCAAGTCATTGTCTTTGATCATGTGAAACAGCAAATTTTGCTGGTTGGCAATGTTCATATAGGTGAAGGGTTCCGCGAGGAGGACATACGTGCTGCTTATGCAGATGTGGAACGCAAGTTGGAGAACACGGCGCAGTATCTGCGCAAGCAGTCCCCACCGGAGCGATTAGGATCAGCTTCCATTCCTGATGATGTGGAACTGGGTGAGATTCAATCCAATGTGACGAAGGAACAGTTTATATCAAACGTGGAGCAGGCAAAGGAGTATATCCGCTCAGGTGATATTTTTCAGGTTGTACTGTCCCAGCGTTTTCACATTGATACAGAGGCCTCTCCACTACAGGTATACCGCGTGCTGCGCACGATGAACCCGTCGCCATATATGTATTATTTGAAAATGGATGACGAGATCATCGTAGGCACTTCGCCGGAGGCACTCGTCAAGGTGGAAAACGGCCGCGTAGAGACCCGGCCGATTGCAGGAACGAGACCGCGTGGTGTAACGGAAACAGAAGATGCGGCACTTGCTGAAGAATTGTTGAAGGATGAAAAAGAACGTGCAGAGCATCTGATGCTGGTCGATTTGGGAAGAAATGATTTGGGCCGTGTATCCCAGTTTGGCACCGTAAAATGCGATACATTCATGGAGATTGAACGCTATTCCCACGTGATGCACATAGTATCGAATGTGTCAGGTGAGCTGCGTGAGGACAAAGATTTCTTCGATGCTTTCCTGTCTTGCCTGCCTGCCGGCACCGTATCAGGAGCTCCAAAGCTACGGGCCATGGAGATTATTGCCGAGCTGGAACGGGAAGCACGCGGAACCTATGCAGGAGCAATAGGATATTTGGGCTTCTCAGGCAATATGGATGCTTGCATTACGATTCGCACAATTGTGTTTAAAAAGAACCGGGCCTATGTCCAGGCAGGGGCTGGAATTGTGTGGGACTCCGTACCGGAAAGCGAGTATCAGGAGACGGTGAACAAAGCAAAGGCACTGCTGAAAGCAATCCGCACGGCGGAAGCGATGTTCCCAGCAACGACACAGCCTTACAACAGCGTCATCAACCAAGATTATTTGTACACTCCGTAACACACCAAAATCTGATTCTGAGGAGGAGACGACAATGGAACGACATGACATGATGCAAGTAGGGTTAAGCCGGATCATTGAGGGACAGCATCTTTCGCGTACGGAGGCCCGTAGCGTGATGGAACAGATTATGAGTGGGAGTGCTACACAGGCGCAAATCGGCGGGCTCCTGACGGCTCTTCGCCTCAAGGGAGAGACGGTAGATGAAATCACCGGTTTTGCCGAAGCAATGCGCAATTACGCTAGCCCAGTGCAAGCTGGAGAAGGGAACAGTCGTCTACTGGATACATGCGGCACCGGGGGTTCAGGCATTCACAAGTTTAATATTTCCACGATATCTGCTATTATCGCGGCTTCGGTTTCCGTGCGGGTAGCAAAGCATGGCAACCGTTCTGCAAGTGGCCGTGCCGGAAGCGCTGATGTCCTGGAGGCACTCGGAGTCAACATTCATTTGACAAGTGATCAGGCGCGATCGTGTCTGGACCGCATTGGCATTTGCTTTTTATTCGCACAGCTGTATCATCCGTCTATGAAGCATGCCGCAGCGCCGCGTCGCGAGCTAGGTGTGCGGACAGTATTCAATATGCTCGGTCCATTGACGAATCCGGCTGGTGCGGATCGACAGCTGTTGGGCATTTATGATGCCGGCAAAACGGAAGTGATTGCCGAGGTATTGAACCAGCTCGGCTCCAAACGAGCCATGGTTGTCAGCAGTTTGGATGGACTAGATGAAATTAGTATCTCGGCTGCGACGCGAGTATCCGAGCTCAAGGACGGCAAGGTTCACACGTTCGAGCTTCATCCGTCCGATCTGGGCTTGCAGACACATTCTCTAGATCAGGTGTTAGGTGGCGATGCACAGGTTAACGCAGATATCATACGACGAATTTTGAACGGAGAGCATGGAGCCTATCGTGATGTTGTGCTAGCGAACGCAGGAGCATGTATTTATGTCTCAGGCGCAGCAGCTAGCTTGACAGACGGAGTAGCGCGAGCAGCAGAAGCCATTGACTCCGGACTGGCACTTTCCAAGCTGGATCAATTAATACAGGCAACGGGGGAATATCAATATGTATCTTGATAAAATCGTGGTGACGAAGCGACAAGAAGTGGAGCAGCTGAAGCAGCATTTTCAAATTAATAAAGCCGAACGCTTAATTGCGGATTTACCTGTGACGAGAGGATTCGAAAATGCGCTCGCCAGCGGACGCAACCGTCCGCTCGGGCTGATTGCTGAAGTGAAGAAAGCTTCCCCGTCAAAAGGGTTGATTCGACCTGATTTTCATCCGGTGGATATCGCACGTGCATATGAGGGGGCAGGAGCCGATTGCATTTCTGTACTGACAGATGTGACGTATTTTCAGGGAAGTCCTGAATATTTGCAGCAAATTCGCGATCAGGTGAAAATTCCGCTGCTGCGAAAAGATTTTATCATTGATGAACGGCAAATATATGAAGCTCGTCTGTTAGGAGCAGATGCGGTACTGTTGATTGTGGCTATCTTGGAACCCCATGTATTAGGGTCATTCTTACAAATCGCCAAGGATCTTGGGCTGGATGCATTGGTAGAGGTTCATGACAGTGAGGAACTTAAAACAGTGCTGGATCTTGGGACAGCAACCTTAATTGGTGTGAACAATCGTAATCTTCGGACATTTGAGACCCGTCTCCAGACGACAGAGGAGCTGATCTCACTGATCCCTAAAGGGGTTACATTCATCAGCGAAAGCGGCATTGCAGGACCGGAAGATGTGAAGTATCTGCATTCGGTAGGTGCGCACGGCATTCTGGTAGGGGAGCATTTGATGCGTAAGGAAGATGTAGGACAGGCTGTAGCCGAATTGATGGACGGGGTTAGAGCATGAACAAAACGGGCGTAAAAATTTGTGGACTTCAAAGCGTTGAAGTGCTAAAATCTATGGTAAACTTACCGGTCGATTATATAGGTTTTGTGTTTGCTGACAGTAAGCGCCGGATTGACGGCGCACATGCTGGAGAGTTGCTTCGCGTATTGGATGAATGGACTCCAGGCAGCAGACCTCGTAGCGTGGGCGTATTTGTGAACCCTAGTGACGCAATGCTAAACGATGTGATGGAGAAAGCACCATTGGATGTCATCCAGCTGCATGGACAGGAGAGTCCGCAGCGTTGTCGGGAGCTTAAGGAACGTTTTGGCATACAAGTATTCAAGGCCTGGTCTGTGGATAGCCAAGGGCAGACCGTGAAGGGGAAGATCGAATACCGAGCGGACGAATTGGAGGCTTATGTCGGAACGATCGATGCTTTACTGCTGGATACATACGATCCCCTGTATGGTGGCGGTTCTGGAAAAACGTTTGCGTGGGATCGGATTCCTGCCTATCAGGCTTGGACTCATCAACATGGAATTCCTTTGTTTGTAGCCGGGGGACTGACTGCCGATAACGCAGAAAAGCTGATTAACGAGTATCATCCCGAAGGGCTGGATGTGTCCAGCGGTGTAGAGACGAACGGAGTCAAGGACATTGCAAAAATCACAGCATTCGTAGAAAGGGTGAAGCAGGCATGACACAATTACCTGATAACAACGGACGTTTTGGAACTTTTGGCGGACGTTATGTACCGGAAACGTTGATGAACGCACTGATTGAATTGGAGGAATCCTACCGAAAGTATGCGGATGATCCTGAATTTAAAGCAGAGTTGAACGGACTTCTAAAAGACTATTCGGGTCGGGAAACGCCGCTTTATCATGCGGAGCGACTGAGTCAACATCTGGGCGGGGCTAAAATTTACTTGAAGCGCGAAGATTTAAACCATACTGGCGCCCATAAAATTAATAATGCATTGGCCCAGGGATTGCTGGCGAAGCGTATGGGTAAGCAGAAGGTTATTGCCGAAACAGGTGCTGGACAGCATGGTGTTGCGACGGCTACTGTGGCTGCATTGCTCGGATTGGAATGCAAGGTGTTTATGGGGGAAGAGGATACAGTTCGCCAGCAGTTGAATGTATTTCGGATGCAGCTTTTGGGTGCAGAAGTGATTCCGGTGACATCCGGTACGCGTACACTGAAGGATGCCGGGAATGAAGCTTTGCGTTATTGGGTGAGCCACGTCCATGATACGTTCTATATTTTGGGTTCGGCTGTCGGCCCACATCCGTATCCGATGATGGTGCGGGACTTCCAACGTGTGATAGGCGATGAAACACGCCGTCAGATCTTGGAGAAGGAAGGTAGACTTCCGGATGTAGTCGTGGCAGCGATCGGTGGTGGAAGCAATGCTATCGGCATGTTTTATCCTTTTATAGAGGATCAGGGTGTCGCTTTGATTGGCGTGGAGGCTGCTGGAAAAGGCGTCGAGACGGAATTCCATGCAGCTACCATGAGCAAGGGAACACAAGGGGTCTTCCAAGGCTCTATGAGTTATCTGCTTCAGGATGAGTACGGACAAGTGCAGCCTGCGCATTCCATCTCGGCTGGACTGGATTATCCAGGTGTTGGACCGGAGCATTCATACCTAAAAGATATTGAGCGGGCCAAATATGTTCCGATTACCGATCAGGAAGCACTAGATGCACTTCAGCTCCTTTGCCGTACCGAAGGAATACTTCCTGCATTAGAGTCGGCTCATGCCGTTGCACAGGTCGCCAAGCTGGCACCTACGTTGACCGCAGATGATATTATCGTTATTTGTTTGTCTGGGCGCGGGGATAAAGATGTGGACTCCATTATCAAGTATTTAGGGGGAAATCCGTTATGAATTTAATTGATCAGGCGTTTGAACGCCTTAAAAATGAAGGCAAAACGGCATTAATTCCTTTTCTGACGGTAGGCGACCCGGACGTAGATACTACGATAGAGATCATTCGGCAGTTAGAGTCGGCCGGAGCCGATATATTGGAACTAGGCGTACCTTATTCGGATCCGTTGGCTGACGGTCCTGTGATTCAGCGTGCGTCTGAACGTGCATTGAAACGGCAAATTTCGATCCGCACCTGTATGGAGACCGCGTCTCTGGCTAGAGCGGCAGGTTCAAACCTGCCTTTTATTCTGTTCACATATTATAATCCTGTATTGCAGATGGGAATGGATGCTTTCTTTGCTGGCTTGCAGGAGCACGGTATCAGTGGTCTTATTATTCCGGATCTTCCACTTGAAGAAGCAGAAGAGTTGGGAGGACGTGCAGCAGAGGTGGGTGTGCATCTGATCCCGCTGGTAGCCCCAACGTCTGAACAGCGTATCGAACGAATTGCCCGTCAGGCCCGTGGATTTGTATACTGTGTATCTTCGCTGGGTGTAACCGGAGAAAGAGCTTCTTTTTTTGAAGGTATAGAGGGCTTCATCGCGCAGGTCAAACGGCATACCAGTGTTCCGGTGGCGATAGGCTTTGGTATTTCAAATCGTGAGCAGGTTGTCCGGTTTTCAGACATTTGCGATGGAGTTGTGGTTGGCAGTGCCATTGTGCGCCAGGTGGAGGAAGCCATTCCATTGCTGGAGGATTCTGCACGCAGAGAAGAAGGGCTTTTGCAAATTCGTGATTTTGTGGCACAATTAAAGCAGTAATAGGATCAAAATAAAATTTTAAATATAGTTCTGATTGGATAGAGGAGGTAGGGGCATGCAACCTAAACCGCATATTGTACATTTGCCAGTATATCAGCCCGGTAAACCGATTGAGGATGTGAAACGTGAGCTGGGACTCGATGAAGTAATCAAGCTCGCCTCAAACGAGAATCCGTATGGCAGTTCTCCTAAAGTGTTGCAGGCCATTCAGCAGGAGTTTGCTAACATCAGTGTGTATCCTGACGGAAGTGCAGTTGCTCTGACACAAGCACTAGCTAAACGGACGGGTTTAAAAGAAGAACAGTTTATCTATGGCTGTGGCTCTGACGAAATTATTGCGTTGATTACGCGTGCATTTCTCCTTCCAGGGGAAGAAAGCATCATGGCTGATCAGACATTTTCCGTATATAAAAGTAACGTGGAAATTGAGGGAGCAGTTGCAGTTGAGGTGCCTTTGCGTGACGGTGTGCATGATTTGGATGCCATGCTATCTCATATCAATGACCGTACAAAAATTATTTGGATCTGTAATCCAAATAACCCAACAGGAACGATTGTACCCGAAGCCGAGTTGATAGCGTTTTTGAACCAAGTACCCAAGCATATCATGGTGGTGCTGGATGAAGCCTACGCTGAGTTTGTGATAGATCGTTCGTATCCAGACGGCATTCGCTTGTTGTCAGCTTATGAAAATTTGGTTGTACTACGTACCTTCTCCAAAATCTATGGTCTGGCTTCGCTACGTATCGGATATGGTATGGGAGCCGAGTCAACTATTCGCTTGATCAATCAGGTTCGTGAACCATTTAATACCTCACGGGTAGCACAGGCCGCGGCCATTGCTGCCTTGGCAGATCAGGAATTTGTTCAGGAATGCCGAGATCGTAATGCAGAGGGTAGAGCTTATTTGCAAAATGAGTTGAAACGTCTGGGGCTGGAGTCTTTCCCGGCACATGGTAATTTTATTATGCTCGATGTACGTCGTCCATCCGGTGAGGTATTTCAGGAGTTGCTTCGTAAAGGTGTGATCATTCGCGCAGGTCATCACAAATATCCGACTTATATTAGGGTGTCGGTTGGATCACAGCCGCAAAATGAGTTGTTTATTCGCGCGCTGGAACAGGTCCTAGGGGCGGAAGCGGCGAAAGTACGCCTATAATTTCCGCAGATGGGATTTGATATTAGATGAAGATTGCTATTTTCGGCGTGGGACTGATTGGCGGGTCCCTCGCACTTTGTTTTAAAGGGAAACCGGATATTACTGTGGTCGGCCACGCTCATCTCCCTGAACTGATGGAACCGATGTTAAGCCGTGGTGTCGTAGACACTGCGACTCTTTCGGTTGAAGAGGCGGCAAAGGATGCCGATTTTATTTTTTTATGTGTACCGGTTGGTTTACTGGAGCATTATCTCGAGTTGTTAAGTCAGCTACCGCTTAAAGCGGGTTGTATTATTACCGACGTAGGCAGCACGAAATCGGCGATTGCCAAAAAAGCATCAGAAATTTCTTTGCGCAACGCTTATTTTATCGGGGGTCATCCGATGGCCGGCTCGGAGCGTTCCGGTGTCAAGGCCGCTTCTGCGTTGCTGTTTGAAAACGCATATTATGTACTTTCCCCTGCAGAGGGTGTGCCTGAGGAAGCATACAGCTCGCTGGAGCATTTGTTGAAATATACAGGTGCTCATGTTGTGCGTGTCCAACCTGATATGCATGATGATATTGTCGGTGCGATTAGTCATCTTCCGCATATTATTGCAGCAGCGCTGGTGAATCAGGTGCGAAAGCACAATGATGAAAATCCGTTGTACCGTACATTGGCTGCTGGTGGATTTCGTGATATTACACGGATAGCCTCTAGTGATCCGGTTGTGTGGCGGGACATTTTGCTGAGTAATCGTGATGTTTTACTGGGTCTGTTGGAAGAGTGGAATGGGCAGATTGAGCGTTTTACTCACTTGCTGAGAACACAAGACGGAGAGGGAATTGCTGACGAATTTTTGACAGCTGGGCATTTCCGTAGTGAACTGCCAGAGCGTCGTAAAGGAGTTATTGTCTCTACGTTTGATCTGTATATTGATGTACCGGATACCCCAGGGATTATCGGAAGAATTGCAATGGAACTGGGAAATCACAGCATTAATCTGAGCAATATGCGAATCATTGAAAGCCGGGAGGATGTTCCTGGCATCATGCGGCTTTCCTTTCGTCAAGAGCAGGATTGGGAACGTGCCAAAACCTTGCTGGATTCGATGGGCTATAAAGTGGTGGTGTGAAGGGGTGAGAAAGAATGAGTACTCGTTAAAGAGGTACTCCGCTCCGCGATTCATTTGATCTTACGATCGCTGTTGCCTGCGGATTTTCTGATTATATGTTCAAAGGTGAAATCCGCAGGCAAAGGCGAACGCTACGCTTCTCCAGATTCAAATGAACCTCTACGCTACAGCCGTCATAAAAGGACCACACTTTCTGGGAGTGAGTAGTAAGAAAAGATCTAAAGCGGGCGAAGGTTCTCTTCGCTCGCTTTTTTGTTATTTGAAGAGGGGGTGAAGCTACGCCTTATTTTGTAATTACTATCTTTCTATACATACCGTTAAACATTATAGGTGCATCCTCTTTGATACGCAGTTTTGTTTTTTGGGTTTCAAACAGTTCTTCAAAATTCAACCCTATATCGGTTCCTAACACCTTAATAACGGGTCTTATCGTTTTTTTGAATAATGAGGGCTTTTTTCCTTTAGGAGAAAACTTATCGAAAATAATAATTTCCCCGTCTTTTTTCAAAACCCGCACCATCTCATCGAAGCATTTATTTGCGTTAGGTACTACTGAGAGAATTAAACTTCCTACTACTATATCAAATTGCTCATCCATAAAATTCATTTGTTGAGCATCCATTTCTAAGAATTTTATGGAGGTGTTAATAAATTTCTCTTTTGCTTTGTTAAGCATTTCAGATGAATAATCTATGGCAGTAATATCCAGCCCGTAGTGATTTATTAATTCTAAATCTGCTCCAGTTCCTACACCTACAAAAAGTATTTTTTGCTCGCTATTAAATGACTTTTCTTGAAATATGATCTTCCTAGAATTGAGGAAGCTGCCTGAATTGAAAAACTTATCATAAATTGGAGACCAAATCTTATATACAGCCTTGTTCCACTTATTATTCATTACCTGCCCCCTACCTATTGAAAAAATTTATTATATAATAATGTGTTTCAATAGGATAATCAAATAATTAGTAAATTATTGATGTATTTTATCAACCCACATATGGGTAGGTGAGTAAGGTAAAGAGGAGTATTGGAAAACAAAAAAAGACCACCCGGGTAAAGCCCCGGGTGGTAGCTACTTTCAGTAAAGTAGCTGAGTAGGATAGGAGTGGAGAGAAACCATACTGTACTTTTATTATATGTATACGTTTTCATTTTGTCAATATTTTTTTAAAGCGTTTTCTTTTTTGTGTAATTATCCTTATTGGTGCTTTATATGGAGCACTTTCATTGGGTTTGTCATTTATCTTGAATAAACTTAAAATCCATTGAAAAGCTGTTTAAATGAATTAGCTGCCAGCGTTAGGGAGCCTTTGATGGAAATCGTGGGGATTTTGGACTTTTTTACTGGCGGCCATTTTGTGGTACAATGGGTAAGTCCATTTTGGATATTGAATATTGTTGGGGATAGCACCGTTAATGTTGGCACTACATAGGGTAAGAAAATAACAAATGTTCCATGATGCTGTTTCATCCATTTGCGCAGAGGGCGCAACTTTTTTTGACCTGTTCGGTATATATAGACAGAATCGAACGGGAAAACAGCACATGTATGGGCGAGGAGGGTCTCACTCGGATGATGACAGATTCCCAGATGATTCAGGAAATCAAACAAGGTAATGTCGAGGTTTATTCAGAATTAATGAGGCGACACCAACGTAAAATTTTAGCTTTTGTTTATCATATGCTGAAAAGTTCGAACCTGGAAATGATTGCTGAAGACTTATGCTCGGAGACGTTTTATAAAGCGTATCGGAGCCTGCATTCTTTTCGCGAGGTAGATGCATCGTTCTCCACTTGGCTATATACAATTGCACGCAATACGGTGCTAAGCGAGCTTCGCAAGCACCGTAGTGGTCAGGTTCCATTGGAAGAGAGCGGTTATGTACCGGTAGCTCCATCGGATGTGATTCCGGAGCAGGCTGTTCTTCGCGGTGAGAAGGTAGAGATGGTTCGTGAAGCAATCAACAGATTGCCTGAGAAGCAGCGATCTGCGCTGATTTTGCGTGAATATGAGCAATTAGATTATCAGGAGATTGCGACTATTTTAGGACAGACGGTCAGTGCGGTGAAGTCATTGCTTTTCCGGGCAAGAACCAGTGTGAAGACGCAGTTGGAGCCTTATTTTTTTGAGCCTCTCTATGAGGAAAACGAAGGGATGAGCAGCCAATGAAATCCAGGGACGCTGAGGATTTGTTCGCTACAGGCAAAAATGTATCGAAACAAGACTCGGAGCGCAGACGGGCCAAAAGCTCGTCTGCCGGGTGGGAGCATGGTTCGGAAGAGAATGATTGGAATTTGTCAAAAGAAAGTCGATCAGCTATTCGTGATATTTCCTTTGAAATAACAGATGATAAGCTAGAGGCAATGAATCGTAGAGTCATGGATCGAATTTATGAAGAATCACCGTGGCTTGTTCCGGGCGAGCATCGACGTGCGCGAGTGAACCCAGCAGCCCGTAAGTATATGTCTGTATGGATCGCCGGCTTCTTGGCCGTATTCTTGTGCAGCTTTTTATTTTTGAACTGGAATGGAAGCTCCTCTCAGGAAAATCCCCCCCAAGCTGCTCCTGTCATGGACACGGGTATTTTACCGACAGGCCTGCTGGAAACTACAAGTACATCTCCACAGTATCAATACCACATTAAAGATGTGAACAGTGGCATTATGGATCCGCTGGTTGCAAGCATTGTTCCTACTTACCCGCAATACTGGATGTTGTTGTCTGTATTGGCACTTGCGCTTGCTTTATTTTCTCTGGGCTGGATCCATCGGACGAGAAGAGTTAGAAATTAGCCGGCAGATGGGCTCCATATAAAATTCATTATAATGCCTGAATAACACAACAGCGGGGGACTAACACAATGCTTATTGGCTTGATCAGACATGGATTGACGGATTGGAATGCGGTAGGTAAAATCCAGGGCCACAGTGATATTCCGTTGAATGAGGAAGGGCGTCGGCAGGCACGCTTGCTGGCAGAACGATTGAAGGAAGAGCCTTATCATTGGGACGGGCTTATTACAAGTAGCCTCTCCAGAGCGAAAGAAACGGGGGATATTATTGCCTCTGCTCTGCATTTGCCGTTGCTGGAACCTGATGATCGACTAAGAGAGCGTGCTTATGGTCAGGTCGAGGGGATGACGCAGGACGAACGCGAAGAGAAGTGGGGAGTTGACTGGCACCTGCTGGATTTGGGACAGGAAAGCGATGCAGATCTTCAGCTTCGCGCGCTAGCTTTTATGGAGGCTCTTTGGACGGAAAATCGGGACAAGAATCTGCTGGTCGTTTCCCACGGCGGTTTTTTGGCTAATTTGTATAAGGCTCTGTATCAGGAAAAATTCACGGAACGTATTGGCAATTTGTCACTAAGTGTACTCCAGCGTGAGGATGCGGACTGGGAACCGCTTTTGTATAATTGTACAAAGCATTTGCAAGAGAAAAAGTAACTGCAACTTAAATAATTTGTGAAAAACCACGGCTTCTATTCATCATAGAGTCGTGGTCTTTTTGTTTTTTAATTATACCTTTGCGAAAAAAGAGGTTTAGAGTCTGAAGATTCCGTCAAAGCTGTGGGTACAACAGGTAAGAATCATTTCCGGATGACAGTCCAGTGACGAGGCGATGGAACAATGAATCTGGCGGATATGCTGACATTTGCGGATATTGTGCATTTGAACAGAATCGCAGTGTATTACGATTGTGACTGCAAACCTAATTCCAAGCATGAGTTGATCCAAGGGATTTTGACAAAGCTCGGCAGTAGTAGTTTCTTTGAGACGCAGGTCAAGGAGCTGAGGTTGTCAGAGGTAAGGTTTTTGAACGCACTATTGTTCGATGACCGACCTTATTTCAGTATGGAGGAATTGATTGCGATTGCCAAACAGTCGGTTGAGAATGACGAGGATGCTGGTGAGCGACCACGAGATATTGTGACCCGTCTGCGTTCTAGCGGCTGGTTGTTCAACGGTTCGACGCACAATACGAGGTATTTGTACCAAATTCCGTCGGATATGAAAGAGCGCTTCCGGCGTGTTATGGTACATGACTTTCAAAACGGGATGACTCGGGTAAGCGAACCGTCGTCGTACCGGGATGAAGGTCATCTACTGGCGGAGGATTTACGGCTTTTCCTTCAATATATGAGACAACATGAGGTTCTGCTTAATCCTGAGGGAGCTTGGTACCGTCGCAATCAGCAGCAGCTAATGGAGCATTTGCACATTGCGGAGCCGTTGTTGGGTAAAGGAGGATGGCGTTTTGGCTATGGTTCCTCTTTTAAGTTTTATCCGGATCGAATGGCATTACTGTACGATTACGCCCGTCACTCCAAGTATATTGAGGAGAAGGGAGACCGGGTTGAGCTGACCGCAAAAGGGGAGGCACAACAGGAACTTGCAATTGAGGATGAAATGATACAGCTATTCAGGTTTTGGTTAAGATTGTATAAAGGAGCCGTACCCAATCTGCTTTCACTAGTCTATTGGATTGGAGAATGTGCCAGGCCATGGACATCCTCGGAGTCGCTTTTTGTGCATATTGGTCCACTGATCCGACCGTTTTACTATGATACCCCCCGTTCGGTCTTTGATCAGAGGATTATACGAATGATGCTTCACTTGGGTATGCTTCGACAAGGTGAGCATTCAACAGGACCTTCTATACAAATGACGGCCTGGGGGCAGAAGTTGGCGGGAGAGTGCTGCCTTGGGCGAAACGACTCGGGTATACGGCTCCATTGACAAGCAGTACACATGTTGATAGAATTTCACCCAAAATATGAGAGGGTGAAGTTGATGCTCATTCACTACAACGGAAACATGCCACAGCTCCATTCATCTGTCTATGTGGCAGAAGGAGCAAAAATTGTCGGAAAAGTAACGATCGGCCAAGAGTCCTCCGTATGGTTTAATGCCGTACTGCGCGGGGATATGGCGCCTATCATCATCGGTGAACGCTGCAATATTCAGGACGGCGTCGTGGGACATGTGAACACGGATCAGCCCCTGCTGCTGGCGAATGATGTTTCGGTAGGACATGCTGCCATTATCCACGGTTGTACGATAGGCAAAGGCACTTTAATTGGTATGGGGGCCATTGTACTCAACGGAGCGGAGCTTGGTGAATATGCTTTAATAGGAGCAGGGTCGGTCGTTACGGAAAATACCAAAATACCACCCTATACTCTTTCTATCGGTACACCTGCCAAAGTAGTGCGCGAATTGACAGATGCAGATTTGCAGCGGATGTCACGAACGACACTCAGCTATGTGGCGAAAGGAAAAGAATATAGGATCTCTTAAACTCATGTTGGAGGTGCATCCTATGGATAAAATGAAGGTTACTTATGAGGTAATGTTGGGCCTGTCTGCTGAAATGGTTTTGGACGAGGCATTACGTAAACACCGGAGTGAAAAACTTTACAAGGATATTGATGAGGCGTTAGCCTCCGGAGATGAAGTAGCTTTTCGTCATCTTACGGATGAGCTGAAAGCAATGAGTTAGAACGCTTTTGGTAAGCTTAAGTTGGTCATAAATGGCCAAGCGCCAGTTTGAGATTATATCATCAAACCTGACCCGTAACGGCGGTCAGGTTTTTTTGATACGCTTGGATATGATATAGTCTTTGTAAGATAGTGCCTGTGCAAGGTATCTGTCGTATGAACGGAGGATGAAGGGCGTGTCGTTATCTTATTTGTGGAGCCGGTCGTTCTTGACGAGCCGGCCCTTTTTGTGGCTGCTGTTGTGGTGTAATTTAGTTGGAACGGTGTATGGGTACATATGGTATGGAGGACAGCTGGAATATACACTGAATTATCACCCGATGTGGCAGATTGTATTTGTGCCTGATAGTCCGACAGCCAGCCTATTTTTTACAATTTCCATAGCATTTTTGCTCTATCCTCCGCATCTCAAAAGCTTGAAGGTCATTCTCCAGATTATGGAAGCGTTGGCTGTCGTCACGAGTGTAAAGTACGGCATTTGGGCTTCGGCTATTATTTTGTGGGGAGTTGCGCAGGGGGGAACTATGGTATGGCAGGATTGGATGCTGATAGCATCTCACACGGCAATGGCGGTCGAAGCGTTACTGTTTGTACGTTTTTTTACCTGCAAATGGATTGCTTTATGCTTAGCCGCACTGTGGACCTTGTTAAATGATACGATGGATTATACCTTTGGCATATACCCTTATCTTCCCAGGACGCTAACGGATGATGTACCGCAAGTATGTGTCTTTACCTACATGCTGACCCTTGTTAGTATTGTAGCGGCATGGCTTGCCATGTTGGCGCGTAATCGAAAGGTATCGTCTCATCGTGATATAGCTTGAGTCTTTTGAATGGAGAAATAGAGATGCATATAGTTATAAATCAAAAGGAATATGTATTCCAAAAGGGCATCCGTGATGATCACAAAATAAAAACAAGTTTTAATGAATTAGCAAAACAGAGTTTTGGCTTTGACTTTGAAGCCTGGTATCAATTGGGGGATTGGGAGGATAGATATATTCCTTATGTCCTTTTGGATGCGGATTGTGTTGTGGCCAATGTATCTGTAAGTCTAATGGACTTTGATGTATCAGGCGAGAGGAAAAAATATATTCAGATCGGGACTGTAATGACGGATGCAAACTACAGGAATCAAGGTTTGAGTCGGTTTTTAGTAGAGCAAGCGCTGAAAGATTGGCATGGCAATTGTGATGGTATCTATCTGTTTGGAAATGATAGTGTGAGGGATTTTTATCCTAAATTCGGCTTCGCTTCGGCACCCGAGTATCAATATAGCCGGAAGGCACCTAACAGCTTGGACATAAGGATCGAGAAATTGAATACAGAAGAAATGTCGGATTTGCAGTTGTTGAAGATGAAGAGTGCTGACTTCAATCCGTATTCACTTTTTTCTGCGGAAAACAATGAGTGGTTGGTTTTATTTTATAGTACCTTATTTTTTAAAGACAAGTTCTGGCACATACCTCAATACGATACGATTGTTGTTGCAGATTTCGAAGGGGATACGATGAATTGTTACGATATTTTTGGAGCGGGTGACATTTCTTTAGATGAAATTCTAGGGGCAGTCATGAAAAAAGATACGAAAAAGGTTGTTTTTGGCTTACACCAAAAGAACAGGACGGCTGCGAAATGTCTGTGCTGAAGCAGGAAGATACTACGCTGTTTTATATGACTAAGCATCCCAACAGATGTAATGAAAATCCACTTGTGTTTCCTATTTTGTCCAGAGCATAGCCGGTTTCTAACGTTTCACCTAAAGCCAGTTCTAGTCCCGTTAACCTTGCCATACAGTAAGGTGAGGAGGGATGTCCCATGATTAGGGGTCGGGGGGTTCGTATTACGTTACGTGTGGTTTTGAGTATTGTGTTATCCATGGTCCTGCTGCTGTCCGTCTACGTCCCTCCAGGTATGGCAGAAGCGCGCGATCAGTCAAAACCCGAAGGTAATACCAAGGAAATTGAAGAACTGGATCATGCAGCTGCGATACTGTACCGTGACGTAATGGACGGAAATATTGAAAAAGCACGCGCGGATGTAGCCGAGGTGAGCAGATGGTTCAGCACTGGACAGGTGCAGGCAGCGCTATCTGTAGAGGCCATTCATGCTCTATCCGGCAGCATTCTGGAGGTGCAGCAAGCTACACAGTCGGTTCAAGCATCACCGGATGAATGGGTGAAGGCAGCTGCGAATTTACGGCTTGCGACAGATGCGCTTGCGCACCCGCGCCAGCCCTTATGGCAGCAGTATTATAAGATTTTAAGAGAAGATGTTAGCGGCTTGAATAACCAGTTTGCTAAAGGGAACATGAAGGGATTCAAAGCTGGTACCGAAGTGCTGGAAGACCACTATGAAACGATTCGTACAGCAGCATTGATCCATGGCAGAACAACCGAGGTCGTGCGGACTGATTCCTGGATTTCCTACGTCAAAGGATTGGGAGATCAGCAAAATGCAGATGCCTCAGCGATTAGAGGAGCATTGGACCAAGGCAACCCGACGTTTAATGCCTTGTTTGGACGTGAGAAAGACGCTACCGCACTGGCGCCATTTATCCCGCGTGAGAGTGAGCGCCGGGCTGAATGGGCCATCGGCATGATTGTCCTGCTGGCGCTGGCTTACGCAGGTTATCGTAAATATCGGGCTGGTTTCATTGGGTGACGATGAAAGTTTGAACATTAGCATCGTTGGCTGTGGATCCATCCATATATGTCAGCCCATTGCCCGGATTACCGGGCTATTCCTCTTTGAACCCTTCGCCATGCACATCATGCACATCCTGAATGATAATAAACGCCCGTGGATCAACCGCCTTAACAATTTGGTGCAGTCGCCGTATTTCCTGACGTGACACGACACAATAGGCAACATGCTTGGCCTGTTTGGAAAATGCACCTACAGCCGGAATAATCGTAACTCCGCGATCCATGTCCCTGGTAATAATATCTGCAATGTCCATCGTGTGGTCGCTGATAATCATAAAAGCTCTGGCGGAATAAGCCCCCTCTTGTATAAAATCAATAATTTTGGACGCAATGAACACAGCGACTAATGTATATAGAATTTTTTCTTTGGGTATGTAAAGTAGTGAAGCGCCGATAATGACAATATCAATGACCAGCATAATCCTTCCCATACTCCAGCCAAACTTCCGGTTTAAAATACGAGCGATAATATCCGAGCCGCCAGTAGTGCCGCCAAAGCGGAACACAATACCTAACCCGGCCCCCAGCGTAACCCCCGCATATAATGAAGAAAGTATAAAATCGTGTTCAGTCTGAAACGTCCCCATCCATCCGAAATGAATCATTTTTTCAAATAACCACAGAAAGAATGTGAGCGACCCAATACCGACCCCCGTATATATAATCTGCTTGCCCCCAAGCATTTTCCACCCAATTAAAAATAATGGAATGTTCAGAAACAAAGTGGAGAGAGAAGGTGAAATCGAAAAAGCATAATTTAACAGCAGGGTGATCCCTGTAATACCGCCTTCCATCAGTTTACTGGGTATAATAAAATAAAGCAGACCGAATGCATAGATGGCGGTGCCGAATACGATGGGCAAGATCAATTTAAGCTGTTCCATGGACTTGGATATTTTCATAAGATCCCTCACAGTAGCAGTTTAAGGATGAGCGACTGAATGCAAATTTTTGCTAAATCGCAGGCCCTTATGTTTAGTATACCTTTTTGCGGCAGCTTTAAAAGACAGATGACTGTAAGTTGGCATCGTAAGTTCACAATTAAAAAAAATTTGTTTTAAAATGTGCTTTACGATAACATATGAATAAACCTGCACATGGGGGGATTGCGTGTTTCATGGAAAAATCGTTAGATGAAATTCAACGTGAGGTAGACCAGTATATCTCTCAATTTAAAGAAGGGTATTTCAGCCCTCTGGCCATGTTGGCCCGGATGTCCGAGGAAGTCGGTGAACTGGCAAGGGAGGTCAATCACTCCTTTGGTGAGAAGCCGAAAAAAACGGATGAGGCGGACAATTCCATTGAGCTGGAGCTGGGGGACATCTTGTTCATCACAGTTTGCTTTGCGAACTCACTAGGTATCAATTTGACCGAGGCACATGATAAGGTTATGCATAAATTTAACACGCGTGATGCGAATCGCTGGACCAAAAAGGACACCGATTAGGCATTTTGTACATATGCTGTACCAAACCGGTTACCCGGAGGTGCAGTGTCATGAAGGCGGAGGAATACGTTCAGAAAGCTTATCAGTGCATTTTGCAGAACGATTTTGAGCAGGCGGTGGAGTGGTTTGAAAAAGCGATTTCAGCCCAGCCTGATCATGCGGAGCATTATTTCCGTTGCTCGGTTACCTACGCTCGCAGTGGACGCTTGGAGCAGGCCCTCGCATATGCAGAGCATGCGGTTCGTCTCGCGCCACAGCAGGATGAATATGTTCTCCATCTGCATGCGCAGGAAGCCAGGCAGTATACAGAAAAGGCCAGAAAAATGCTGGAGGTCGACAGAGCTACGCCACAGATGCACCAGGATGCGATTTTGCTGCTCGAACGGGCAATTTCTCTTGATCCGCTATGTGGTGACGCATTTTTGCTGCTCGCATTGATTTATGACGAATTGAATGAATATAAGCTGGCTGTGCAGGCTGCTCGTGAGGCGGCAGCGCTGTTTCCTCACAATGTGCAGCTTGCCAACCTCATGAAGAAATTATGCCAGCAGATGAATGAACAAATCTAGCACAAATGGATGCATAAGGAGTTGTAGGGATATGTCAGAACCAATAAAAGTGGCTGTCGTTGGAGCAGCAGGGCGTATGGGCCGTGAGGTGGTCAAATTGGTTCTTCAGGATGAGGAACTACAGCTTGTAGCCGCAGTGAACAGAACACACGCCGGCAGTGATGCCGGCCTTCTCGTCGGACTACCGGAAGCTGGTATCGCTATTATGGAGGATGTAGAGCAGGCTTTACTGGAGAGCCGAGCAGATGTCATGGTCGACTTTACGGGGCCGCGCTTCGCGTACGCACATACAGCGCTTGCTATTAAGCATGGAGTTCGTCCGGTTATCGGTACGACAGGGTTTACTCCTGAACAAATTGATGAACTGGACAAGCAGTGTCGTGAGCAACAAATTGGTGGTCTGATTGCGCCTAACTTTTCGATCGGAGTCATTTTGATGATGCGGTTTGCGGCTCAGGCAGCGAAATATTTCCCGCATCTGGAAATCATCGAATATCATGGTGACCAAAAATTGGACGCGCCATCAGGCACAGCCATTAAGACTGCAGAACTGATCGCTGAGCAGCGTGAGGAGCTACGACAAGGCAACCCGGAAGAGGAAGAAACGCTAGAAGGATCGCGTGGCGGTTACTATCAAGGCTTCCGCATTCACAGTGTTCGTCTTCCCGGTGTGTTCGCACAGCAAGAAGTCGTATTTGGAGGATTTGGACAATCTCTGAAAATTCGTCAGGACTCCTATGAACGAGCTGGTTATATGCCTGGTGTTAAAATCGGTATCCAGAAGGTAATGGAGCACCCGGGGCTTGTATATGGTTTTGAGCATTACATCGATTAAGAATATACGAATGAATTGATGAATGGAATTATAGAATGAGGCAGGAGGAGTTTGGAATGTTAAAGATTGCATTTATAGCGCATGATCGCAAAAAGGATGAAATGGTTAATTTTATAACGGCATATGAGCATGTTTTTACAGATCACCAATTATATTCAACAGGTACAACAGGTCAGCGCATTATGGAGCAAACCAAGCTTCAAATTCACCGCTTCATGTCTGGGCCGCTTGGTGGAGATCAGCAAATCGGGGCTATGGTTGCGCAAAATGATATGGACTTGATTATATTTTTGCGTGATCCACTCATGGCACAGCCGCATGAGCCGGACATTAGCGCATTATTGCGTCTGTGTGATGTACAGGGGATTCCTTTGGCAACCAACGTTGCAACTGCTGAAATACTGGTTAAAGCGCTGGATCGTGGCGATTTTGCATGGCGTGAGCTGGTACATAAATATAAACCGGGCATTGACCAGCAGGGTGATGTAAAATGACGCTGGACATCCTGATTTTCGGAGCCCATGCCGACGATGCAGAAATAGGAATGGGAGGCACGATTGCCAAGCATACTGCCGCTGGGTTAAAGGTGGGGGTGTGCGATTTGACACGGGCTGAAATGTCATCTAATGGTGATGTAGATACTCGCATGGCAGAAGCTGAACACGCTTCGAAAGTGCTCGGGCTTGCTGTGCGGACGAATTTGGGTCTGCCTGATCGTGGGTTATATGTAACTCCTGAACATGTAGCTGCAGTTACAGCAGAAATCAGGCGCCATGCACCAAAAGTTGTATTTGCCCCTTATTGGGAGGATCGGCATCCCGATCATGTCATGTGCAGCAAGTTAGTAGAGGAAGCTGTGTTTAACGCCAAGTTGAGACGTTTTATGTCAGAAAGTCCTGCGGTACAGGTAGAGCAATTATATTTTTATTTTATTAATGACATCGGCAGAACGGACTTGATCGTGGATATTACTGAGCATTATGAAGCCAAGGAGCAGTCGTTGTTGAGTTATGCTTCGCAATTTCAGGTAGCGCCTGGGAAGGATACGGTATCCACACCACTGAATCAGGGGTACGTGGAACGTGTAAAAGCTCGGGACTCGTTGTTGGGTCAACGTAAGCTGATTTCATATGCAGAAGGATTTGCGTCCAAAACGCCACATCTGGTTAAGCTATTCAAATAAGGATTTTATACTTACGCATGTTGTAGAATGCTGAAATACATGGGCATACGAGTGATTACGGATGGACGGAAGGAGGCAGCTTAGCTTGAATGACAAACTGAAAATTGGGATTACCTGTTATCCGTCGCTGGGTGGCTCTGGCGTTGTGGCTACTGAGCTGGGTAAGTTGCTGGCAGAAAAAGGGCATGAGGTCCATTTTATTGCTAATAGCATTCCGTTTAGATTAGGCGGGGCGTTCCAGAAGAATATTTTTTATCATGAAGTTGAGGTTAACGATTATTATGTGTTTAGATATCCGCCATATGATTTGTCGCTAGCGACAAAAATGGCCCAGGTGGCACAAATGAAGAATTTGGATGTACTCCATGTCCATTATGCTGTCCCGCATGCAGTATGCGCTTATTTAGCGAAGGAAATGGTGGGCGATCATTTGAAAGTGGTGACCACCCTGCACGGTACAGACATTACAGTGTTGGCACAGGATGAATCATTAAAGGATCTGATTCGACTGGCTATTAACAAAAGCGATGCTGTGACAGCGGTCTCCAAGGATTTGATTCGTGAGACGATTGATGCGTTGGAAATCACACGACCTATTGATTTGACTTACAACTTTGTAGATAAACGAGTATATTATCCACGAGATGCTGCTGCGCTTAGGAGAGATTTTGCCCAACCGCACGAAAAAATTATGATGCATATTTCCAATTTCCGTCCTGTCAAAAGGGTGGGGGATGTGCTGGATATATTCGACAGAGTGCAACAAAAGATACCTGCGAAGCTGCTGTTGGTGGGAGAAGGACCGGATCTTCCAAAAATTCGTTGTAAAATCGAAAGTTTAGGCTTGCAGGACAAAGTCTTCTTTTTGGGTAAGCAGGATCAAATCGCAGAAGTGATTTCTATGGCAGATGTGCTGCTGCTTCCCTCGGAGAAAGAAAGTTTTGGTCTAGTTGCACTGGAAGCCATGGCCTGTGGAGTACCAACAATTGGTTCCCAGGCAGGAGGAGTACCTGAACTTGTCGTGCATGGAAGTACGGGGTATCTTGCTGAAATCGGGAATACCGAGGCGATGGCGGATTATGCAGTAGAACTGCTGTCCGATGAAGCGATGGCGGAACGTTTCCGTGAAGCGTGCCTGACACGCGCACGTACCGTATTCTGCGATGAGCTGATTACCCGTCAATATGAAGAAATCTATTACCGTGTGTTGGGACGCGAGGTGCCGGATCTTAAACCGATCAGCGTTTAAGGAGGCGGACTCGCGTCCGTTTTTTTATTGAATACTTGCAAAGGGGGAAACCCTGTGAATACAAATACTTGGCAACATGCTGATCCAGAAATGGCTCTTCGCGGCAGAGAGGTCATACATACACTAACCACAGCTGGCCACGAAGCTTATTGGGTTGGTGGCTGTGTGCGGGATGAGCTATTAGGACGAGCTATTCATGATATGGATCTGACCACTTCGGCTGAGCCTGAAGAGGTCTTAGCGCTGTTCCCTCATGTGATTCCGACAGGAATCCAGCATGGGACGGTAACGGTCATGCAGGATGGTCATGCATTCGAGGTGACCACTTTTCGTACGGAAAGCGGTTATACCGATCACCGCCGTCCAACGGAAGTATCCTTTGTGAAGGACATCCGTGAGGATCTGATGCGGCGGGACTTCACGATGAACGCGATAGCGATGGCTGAACATGGGGAGCGAGTGGACCCGTTTGGTGGGGAAGCTGATTTGCGAGCCGCTCTCGTTCGTTGTGTGGGACGAGCCGAGGAACGCTTTGAGGAAGACGGGCTACGAATGCTGCGTTGCATCCGTTTTGCCTCTGTATTTCGGTTCCGAGTAGCCTACAATACCTGGAAAGGTATGATCCGTCGCAAAGAGGGACTTCGACACATAGCCATGGAACGGGTACGAGTCGAGTTAGAAAAGATGCTAGCGGGGCCTGACCCATTACGTGGGTTAGAGATGCTGGGTCGTAGCGGATTGCTCGGCTGTACAAAAGTTCCGGTTCCCTGGGAACAATGTGACGCACAGGCGCTCAAGGAGATCGTGCAGCTGCCAGCAGAGCTGCGGTGGGGTTTGCTCCTTATGTCTTGTAGACTTAGCTCCGAGGCAGCGGACGAGCTTTTAAGAGCTTGGACCTTCTCCAACGCCGTACGTTTGCGTTTGGTTCATTTATTGGAATGGGAGACCGAACTCATCAGCCATGCTGTTGCCATAGCTGACAACTCTGTTTCGAGAAATTCTGACCCTATCAACGACGAGGTGCTGCGTCGTAACTGGATTCGCTTGTTAATTAAGCTGGGAAAGGATACAGCTTCAGACTGGTTGGAGCTTCATAAGACACTGCCTTCTTCGTTCCGTGGATTACCGCCATGGGTAGAAAAGCATGTAAAGAAAATTGCCGAACTGGCTAACTCGTGGACACAGCAGGCTGTCGTCGTTCGTATCAAAGATTTAAATATTACTGGAAATGAACTGGTTCAGGCAATGAATCGACCAGGTGGACCTTGGCTGGGCCAGATGATGGAACGGCTTTTACAAGCGGTCGCTTGCGGAGATATCCCGAATGAAACAGAAACATTGCTTCAGGAAGTGAAACGGGTGATGAGTAGTGAATAATCATGAAAGATTGTTAGGCATACTGGAGGAAGGTTCATCCGATTACGTATCCGGGGAGGAAATTAGCCGACAACTGTCGGTTAGTCGTACAGCGGTATGGAAGCAGATCAACAAACTGCGTGAACTGGGTTATAATATCGATGCCTCCTCACGTCGGGGGTATCGGCTGATTTCTCAGCCAGACCGGCTAGAAGTCTCCAAATTGGCAGGTATGTTAACCACTCAATCGTTTGGTCAGCGTATCGTTATTCTGGACTCAACGGTATCCACTCAGCAGGATGCAATGCGTTTGGCAGAAGAGGGTGCGCCGGAGGGAACGTTAGTGCTTGCGGAGGAACAAACGGCAGGTCGGGGACGTCTGGGGCGGAAATGGTATTCCCCTCGCGGCAAAGGTATCTGGATGAGCATTGTATTGCGCCCAGCCCAGCCCTTGGCCTTTACACCACAACTAACCCTGTTAACAGGCGTGGCGGTGTGTAGGGCTATTCGCCGACTGACGGGTGTGGAGGCAGGCATTAAATGGCCAAACGATCTGCTGATTCATGGTCGCAAAGTATCCGGTATTCTGTTGGAATCTGCAACAGAGGATCAAAGGGTTCGCTATTGCATTGCAGGCATTGGCATCGACGTTAATTTGAATGTAGAAGATTATCCGGAAGAGTTATCCCATGTAGGGACATCTTTGAAAATAGAGGCAGGGCTTGAAGTTGACCGTACTGCGCTGATTGCTGCTGTTTTGGAAGAAATGGAGCTGCTAAGCAAGCTATATGCCGAGCAGGGGTTCCAGCCAATAGCCATGCTGTGGGAGGCATTATCTGTGACGATGAACCGCAGCGTACGGGCACATACAGGACAAGGGATAGCGGTAGAAGGTACAGCGGTTGGCTTGGACCCTTCAGGAGCGCTCGTAATAGAAACGAACCAGGGTGAGCGGATTCAGGTTATTTCAGGGGATATACAATTGTAGAAGCGACCCTAGCTGAGTATACGACCACAATCTTTCTGTTTCCTGTGTAAAACTTCACGTGAAAAAGCTGGTGTTTTTTGTTATACTGTGCAGGAGGCGGCATCGGACGGTCCGAGCTGCACTCCAAGGGCACATTGCTCTACTTTAGCAAGTTTGTAAGACCATCATAACTTCATTTGAAGGTTACGTTGGATTCTGCTCTGAGCCGAACAGGACCGAGACAGAAGGGACGATCTCAAAATGAGTGTCTTTTTTGGCTGTTCGGACCTTTTGATGACGCAGATGTACAGGCGTTCATAAAAGGTTATTTTTTGTGCCAAAAAAAGATGGAAGGGAGCCATTCACAATGGCAGGAAAACAAGCACTGAATATTGTAAAAATGAAAAAAATGAAGCAAGAGGGCATTCCGCTCAGTATGCTGACCGCCTATGATTATCCATCGGCTAAAATAGCCGAGGAGGCGGGAATTGATATCATTCTCGTGGGTGACTCGCTGGGTAACGTAGTTCTTGGTTACGATTCAACCATCCCTGTGACCTTGGATGATATGGTGTACCATTCCCGGACAGTCGCAAGAGGCGCTGAGCATACATTTATCGTAGCGGACATGCCTTTTATGACATATCACAGCAGCATATCCGAAAGTCTTCAAGGCATCCGCCGTCTGATGCAGGAAGGACATGCGCATGCTGTTAAATTGGAGGGCGGAGCTGAGATTGCCGATGTCGTAAAAGCGACTGTTCAGGCAGGTGTGCCTGTACTGGGCCATATCGGGCTTACTCCGCAATCGGTTAATCAAATTGGCGGCTATCGCATTCAAGGTAAGGACGAAGCAGACGCACGCCAGTTGATGGCAGATGCCAAGGCATTAGAGCAGGCGGGTGCCTTTGGTATTGTCTTGGAATTGGTGACTGAGGAAGTGGCAACGGCGATCTCTAAAGAACTTTCTATTCCAACCATTGGAATCGGTGCAGGACGTGGCTGTGACGGTCAAGTACTCGTTTACCACGATCTGATTCAATATGCATCGCCATATTTCAGCAAACGTTTTGTTAAAACTTATGCAGATGTAGGCGGCATGATCCGCAGCAGCATTGAGCAGTATGTGAGCGATGTAAAAGGGCGGGCATTCCCGGCCGCAGAGCATGTGTTCAGCGCGGATGACCGTGTTGTGGAGTCCCTGGAGTCCTTGTACGGACAGGTAAAAGGACAAGCGCAGGAACAAGCTAAGGAAAAGGTGGAATCTCAGTCATGATCATCGTAAGAGAAGTGGCTCAACTACGCAAGGTTATTGCCGAACGTCGCCAACTTGGAGCCAATGGAGCAAAAACTTTACACGATCCTGCCTCTTTACTGCAACATAAAGTCGGCTTTGTACCAACCATGGGATACCTGCACGAAGGGCACGCAAGCTTGATGCAAAAGGCGCGTGAAATGGCAGATACGGTGGTGCTTAGCATTTTCGTAAATCCGATTCAATTTGGACCTACCGAAGATCTGGACAGCTATCCTCGCGATGAAGCTCGTGATCTGGAAGTAGCGCGACGTGAAGGCGTGGATATTGTATTTATGCCGACTGTAGCAGAAATGTATCCGCAGCCAACTCAAACTAAAATTCACGTATCCGCTCTGACAGACCGCTTGTGCGGCGCATCCCGTCCTGGCCATTTTGATGGTGTAACTACAGTGGTAGCTAAGCTGTTTAACATGGTAGGTCCTGATTTGGCTTTCTTTGGAATGAAGGATGCGCAGCAGGTTGCTGTGCTTCAACAAATGGTGGCTGATCTGAATATGAATGTGACCCTCATACCTTGTCCTATCGTCAGAGAGACCGATGGTTTGGCTCTTAGCTCCCGCAATGTATATTTGAGTGCGGAACAGCGTGAGCAGGCGTTGGTGCTGTCCCAGTCACTGCGCAAGGTGCAAGAAGTGAGCGAAGATATTGTACAGAACACCATTACGATTGAGCAGTTACATCAAATGGTGGAGTCGACCATCGCCTCATCTCCTTTGGCAGATATTGACTACATTGAAATATTAACATTTCCTGGCCTGGAGCCCCTTCGCCCTGAGCAGCGCCTATGTGATGTGCAAGAAGATGTCATTGTTGCGCTAGCCGTAAAATTTGGGAATACCCGACTGATTGATAATATAAGAATACAGAAAGTGGAGGTACTTTCCCATGTTTAGAACCATGATGAAATCTAAAATTCACCGCGCGACGGTTACTGAAGCCAACCTGAACTATGTGGGCAGTATTACCATAGATGAAGATTTAATGGAGACATCAGATCTGCTGGAGAATGAAAAGGTTCAAATTGTAAACAATAACAATGGAGCTCGACTGGAAACCTATGTGATCCCCGGACCGCGTGGGAGCGGTGTGATTTGTCTTAACGGTGCGGCAGCCCGTTTGGTCCAGCCTGGTGATACAGTCATTATTATTTCCTATGCTTCCATGTCGAATGAAGAGGCCAAAACATACAAACCAACTGTGGTATTTGTGGATGAACATAATAAACCAGCCCAAACGATGAGCAAGGAAGTACACGCAACGATCATGTAATGAATGGGAATGCGGATGAAACCCGTCTTTTAAGCGAAAAATGTGAGTGTATTAATCCATCTTTCGTAAGGGCGGGATGCACATGTTCCAGCATGTATTCGCAGAAATGAACAGCATGTTAGATGATATCGTGAAGCATTACCCATCAGCCCAGGGCCCCCGCAGACAGGAGCTGCTACAGCACTGGAGTCTGCTGCGGAGAATGAGTGACGGAATTATGGATGAGTGGCTGGCCTTTGAGGAAAAAATGGTTTGCCTGCGTGCAGCCGGCTTTTCCGCAGAGGCCGACATGTCTGACGCTGAGCTGCCTGAAAAGGAGCTACCGGCATTTGACCGGGGGCAGGGGTATTATCGATTACTTATGTACCCGGAGGCAATCCAGCAATTTGAGCAGGTGCTACAGCATTTTCCGAACAGCTGGCAGAGTCGCATCTATATGGGAATGGCGCATTTTCAACTGGATGATCCAGCAGAGGCTATAAGCCAGTTTCAAAAGGTGCTACACCTGACTGAACAGCCAGGGCTAAAAGCGGTCATCTATAATGCGCTAGGCTGTTTGATGGCAAAGCAGGCAGACGTAAAAGAGGCGCAAAAATATTTTGCTCTCGCTCATCAGTTCGATCCAACGCTGCCCGAGCCACTGCACAATATGCAAGCCTGTTTGTCCGGTGCCGAAAAGCTTCGCTACGACAGTTCCTTGTTGACCTGGATGTAGTTGTCAGACACCGAGTAAGACGATGCATGCTCACCTCCGTAGGCGGTGTGTGCATCGTCTTTTTTGGCTGTCTTAATTTCCAAACAGACAATCTTCTGCTATGCTATTATACAGAGTTATTATTTTTGTATGTGTCATAAGAAAGGATTAAGCTCGAATGAAATTTGCGGTATTGGATTTTGAAACGACAGGCACCCAGTCCGCGGATGACATCATTCAAGTCGGACTTGCAATTATAGATCATGATCACAGCATTTCCCGTGTTTACGGCTCTTATGTAAACCCTGGCAGATCTATTCCACCTTTTATCACCGGATTGACCGGAATTACAGACGATGACGTCAAGGATGCACCTGCACTCGAAGAAATGATGATGGAGCTCGTGCCTATGCTGGACGATGTCGTGCTGGTCGGTCATAACGTGGCGTTTGATTTCAATTTTTTGCAAAGCGCTTTGGACCGGTGTGGATATTTACCCTTTAGCGGTAGAATTTTGGATACGATGGATTTTCTGAAAATTATGTTTCCATCGTTATCTTCTTATCAGTTGGGTTTTGTTTCCTCAGAGTTTGGGCTGGCGCATGACCGCCCTCATCAAGCAGACAGCGACGCGTTGGCTACGGCTGAGGTGTTTTTAAAGTGTCTGAGTGAGCTTCAGGCATTACCTCTGATAACGATACAGCGGCTCAGCGATTTGTTCGCAGAGGAAGACAGTGACCTGGGTTGGTTTCTTGACGGCATACGAGAAGAGAAAGAGCTAGACCCTATTCAGGATTTGGAGAAACATCAGTTTTTTCGTCAGCTTGCGCTTAAAGTGGAAGATTGGACCGAACTGGCTACTCCACGTAGAGAAGATGATCCGAATCCACTCTCAGGCGTTTCCTTTGAGGAGTATATGGATGATGTGCGGGACAATTTGCGTTCATCCTTGAGCCAATATGAGGAGCGCGAGGCGCAAACACAAATGATTGAGGGTGTAAATCAAGCCTTGAGTCAAGATAAGCATTTGTTGATCGAGGCTGGTACAGGAACAGGGAAGTCCCTAGGCTATTTGCTTCCGTCACTGTATCACAGTGTAAAATATGGGCAGAGGGTCACCGTAAGCACGCATACCATTAATCTGCAGGAGCAATTGCGAGAGCGTGATATTCCGATGCTGACAAAAGTGATTCCGTTCCCGTTCCGGGCTGCCATTTTTAAGGGTCGGGGGCATTATTTGTGTCTGCGTAAGTTTGAACATAAAATAAACAGAAGAGACTTCGCGACACCAAAAGAAGACTTGATTACAGCGGCTCAAATGATTGTCTGGCTGACTCTGACAGAAACCGGTGATGATGAGGAACTGAACCTGAGCAACCGTGGAGGGGATTTTTGGGAAACAGTAGCTAGTGATTCCGAGTCCTGTCTTGGTCGTTCTTGCCCATGGTTCCGCAAATGCTACTATCATCGTGCACGTCATGAAGCAGGAACAGCGGATGTGGTTATAACGAATCACTCCAAGCTGTTCACCGACGTCAAAGCAAGTCACCAGCTATTGCCCAGCTATGAACATCTGGTCATTGATGAAGCACATCATCTAGAGGAAGTAGCCGGTAAGCACTTAGGCATGCATATGAAATATTTCACACTCGTGCATACGCTGACTCGATTGTTCAAGGACAGTAAGAACGGACAATTGCCTTCGTTACGTCAGCAGTTGGCAAAGTCGGGGCATGAGAAGTCGACGGAATGGGCCTCGACCATTGATCAGCTGTACCCACTCGTGTTAGAGGTTAAGGAAACTTGGGACCTGCTAAGCGATAAGCTGTTTGGAATGTTGCCAGAGCGGTCTGATGCCACACCGGGTGAAACGGGACAATTTTCTTCGCGTCTCAAACCGTCGGCCAAGCCTGCAAAGTGGGATCAAGCGGCGGCGTTGGAAAATCAGCTTTATGTAACGTTGAGTGAAATTTTGCGCAAGGGCGACAAGCTGATGCTGGATGTCAAGGAAGAACACGACGATTATGCGGCGGATAGTCTCATTACAGATATCACGGGTCTGCTTAAGGATTTGGCGGGGATTAGGGAAAATTTGCGCTTCTTTATACGACTCGATGATGAAACAACCGTATATTGGCTCGAAGCGAGTGGGCAATTCCGTAGTAAATCATTGCAATTTTATGCAGTGCCCGTCGATGTGAGCCGCCAGTTGAAAGAAATGTTTTTTGACAAAAAAAGAAGTATTATTCTGACATCTGCTACTTTATCGGTAGATAAGTCGTTTCAGTACATGACCGATCAACTCGGCTTGCAGGAGGCAGCGGATCAAGGACGATTAATGACGTCACAGCTCCCATCACCTTTTAATTACAGGGATCAGGTGTTGCTGGTCATTCCGCGAGACTTTCCGAGTGTGAAGGGCAGTGTAGGGGATGCACATTTTGTAGAGATGCTCGTTAGCTCTCTAGGAGCGACTGCCCAGGCGACGCGGGGGAGAATGCTTGTTCTGTTTACTTCCTATCGGATGCTCCGGCAAGTGTATGAGCCACTCAAAGAGGCGTTAGCATCCAGCGATATTACCGTGTTAGGACAAGGTGTAGACAGTGGGAGTCGGAGCAAGCTAACCCGTCGTTTTCAGGAAGCCAAGGCTTCTGTATTGCTGGGAACCAGCAGCTTCTGGGAAGGCGTCGATATTCCAGGGAAGGCTTTGACTTGTCTGGCCATCGTTCGCTTGCCGTTTCAACCGCCCAATCACCCGTTACTGGAGGCAAAAAGCGAGCTGCTCCAGCAGCAGAAGAAGAATCCATTTATGAAGCTGTCTGTACCACAAGCAGTTATTCGCTTCAAACAGGGATTTGGACGATTGGTACGTACAGCGAGCGACCACGGAGTCGTTATCGTTTACGATACGCGTGTGATCGAATCCTATTATGGAAAGCACTTTTTGTACTCGTTACCGGGACCAAAAATGGAGCATATGCCATCGGGGCAAATGGTGCCCCGCATCGCCGAATGGCTCCAATCCGCCCCGGAGACAGAGGCACAACGGACGGACACCTAAAGTCCGTTACAATTAGGGGGAGCAAGTATGAAATCAGATAAAATTTCAGAGGCTGTCGTACGGAGATTACCCGTATATTTACGTTATCTGAATGCACTGCACAAACGGGAGGTGGCTACGGTCTCTTCTCAAGAGCTGGGACAGAGGTTAGATTTAAATCCAGCTCAAATTCGTAAAGATCTTGCCTATTTTGGCGATTTTGGTCGGAAGGGCATCGGTTACGATGTTTCTTATCTAATTGAGAAAATACGCCATATCCTGAAAATTGACCAGCAAATTAATGTAGTATTGGTCGGAGCGGGTAATCTGGGTCAAGCCCTATCAAACTATAACGCTTATTTAAAAGACAATATGAAGATTGTGGCGGTATTTGATGCGTTCCCGGATAAGGTTGGGACCAGAATCAATACCTTAGTCGTTCAGCCGATGGATGAATTGGAAACGACTGTAAAAGAAAAAAATATTCGAATCGGGATTATTACTGTACCTGATTTTGAGGCACAACACGTAGCTGATAGGCTCATTGAGAGTGGAATTGGAGCGATTTTAAACTTTGCACCTATCATTCTCAAGGCACCGGCTAACATTCGGATACATGCCACAGACTTTACAACTGATTTGCTTAGCCTCGCTTATTATCTGGAGGACGGAAAGGAAGAAGCACAATATGACAGTGAATAAATGGATGATTAAAAACGGTTCTTTTGCCGTGAATGGAGCTGAAGCTGGGGTAATCCATGGTTTTATGATTGTGGAGGATAGCCGTATTACTTACATTGGCGAGACTCTGCCTGCGGGTGAGGAAGAGACGGAAGCAATCGACGGTAACGGGTTATTGTTTTTGCCTGGTCTGATTAATACTCATGGTCATGCGGCGATGTCTCTGCTGCGAGGGTATGGAGATGACTTGGCACTTCAAGTGTGGCTTCAGGAAAAAATGTGGCCTATGGAAGCCAAGTTTACGTCTACGGATGTGTACTGGGGAACATCCTTGTCAGTGCTGGAAATGCTGAAAGGTGGAACCACAACTTTCCTGGATATGTACGATCATATGGATGAGGTGGCACGTGTAGCTGAAGAGTCGGGCATCCGTGCAAGTTTGATGCGTGGAGCCATTGGACTCTGTTCAGAAGAAGAACAGCGGATCAAGCTGGCTGAGGCCGTGACTTTTGCCCGTAACTGGCATGGAAAAGCAGACGGACGTATCACAACGATGATGTCTCCACATGCCCCATACACATGCCCGCCAGCGTTTATTGAGAAATTTGTTCAAGCAGCACATGATCTCGATTTACCATTGCATACGCACATGTCCGAGACGATCGCCGAAGTTGAGCAAAACGTACGCGACTACGGTTTGCGTCCAGTTGCACACTTAGATAAGCTTGGCTTTTTCTCCCGCCCTTCACTTGTTGCCCACGGCGTACACTTGAACGACGAAGAGATAGCTTTATTAGCGGAACGAGGTGTGGCGGTTTCACATAATCCAGGCAGCAACTTGAAGCTGGCAAGTGGTGTAGCTAGAGTGCCTGAATTGCTGCGTGCAGGAGTTACTGTTTCTCTTGGAACAGACGGTCCTGCCAGCAATAATAACCTGGATATGTTCGAGGAAATGCGTCTGGCGGCACTCATTCACAAGGGAGTATCTGGCGACCCAACAGCAGTTCCTGCAAATGAAGCACTGCGTCTGGCAACAGAGTATGGTGCAAAGTCGATTGGTTTAAAAGAAGTAGGAGCGCTGGCAGCAGGCAACAAGGCTGACTTTATCGCGCTAGATCTGAATCAGGCCCATTTCTTGCCGCGTACAGATCTTATTTCCCATGCCGTATACTCTGCAAGTGCCAAAGACGTGGCTCATGTGTGGGTAGACGGTCGTCAGGTTGTGAAAAACGGCGAATGCCTGACGATGGACGAGGAACGTATCAAACATGAGGCACAAGCCGCCTTTGAAGGGCTGCTGTCGCGCTAATTCAGGTGTCACATCCCCTTAGAGAGGAAGCACAGGTTTGAAAAATAAGAAGAAATGGATAGCGGTCGCCATTTTGGCCGTAATACTGATCCTGGTCAGCATTTTCTGGTATTATTCCTACGTTACTCAAGACCAGGTGGCTGAGAAAAATGCCGCTATCATTAAGGCCAAGCAATCAGGTGGTCTGGTTAGCACGACTCAGACTTGGAAGTCTGTGTGGGATCAGATTTATTGGGTGGTTCAAGGAAAAAACGCACAGAATGAAAATATAATGGTGTGGGTTCCTTTTCAAAAAATGGAAGGACAACCTAACGTACCTGTCGCAGATCCAAGCGGTGTTCATACCGAGCTGATGAAAAACGGAGTCGACGAGCAAAAAATGACAGCGATAATTCAGCAGCAACTTCCAAATGCAAAAATTGTAAGGCTCCAACCGAGTGTGTTCAATGGCGAATATGTATGGCAACTGTTTTACGATGATGAAAGCCATCATAACTATACCTTTTACCGTTTCTCAGATGGAGCATCGACGGGGATAAAGTATACTTTGCCTAATTACTAGCGTGTTATGGGAGTAGTGATGATGGTGAAAGCAATGTATTGTTAAAAGAATAACTGATTGAAGTTGAAAAGACGTAAATGCGATTTAAATCGTATTTACGTCTTTTTTTACTACTACGAAAATCACAACTCCTCCACACATTGCCTTCGATATTAGATTCACGTTATGATATACTATATTTTATAAGTGATAGACAAAAATGATAGAAAAATGAGTTGCTGATCTCTATAAGATCATGCAATTTGGTTGTTTGTTGACATTCGTCCCGTTTCTTCTGGGTTTTACATTTTGAGAGGAGGATGTTGTTTGAAATTGCGTGCAGTTCCTATTGTTGTGGCGGCCGTTTTGGCAGCCTTGTTGATGTTTGGGGGATGGTTCATTTACCGTCAGGTTACAATGCAAAGTCCTCTGGAAAAACTGGTATCTCAATATCCAGGCGTGACAAGCGCTCAAATAGATATTAAACAGGATCAGGTCGTATTGAAACTAGATCTCAAACCGCAGGCGGATGTGGCCGGATTGGTCGATGTGGTTAAGCAAAAAGGGCAATCCATCATTGGCAGCCGTACTATTAAGCTGGATATCGCAGATCGTTCCAATTCAGCACTGAATCAATGGTGGTCTGAGGCTATGTTTCCTGTAGCCGAAGCGATGGAAAATAAAAAGTATACTCAAATTTCATCTACAGTTGAGCAGATGAAAAAGAAAAAAGCAGGTATCAAGGCTGATACCGATATGGATTCAAACAATGTCTATATCCGACTCAGCGAAGGCAATGCGACTAAGTTTATCGTTTTGCCACGTCAATCTCAGCAAATGGGGGTATGGCCTAATGCCTAGATGGATCAAGGAAATATTAATCGGTATTGTGCCGGTGACCATTATATTTCTCGTTTTTATTGGGGTGAATATTATCCCTCTTCTGGTTGCGGGCGTGATGCTCAGCGGCTTGTTAATGCTCATGCATGCTCGTGGCGGCTTGGCCGTAGGTGCCGGACAAGAGCGCAAACGTAAAAAAAATGGTCCGGACAAGCTGACTTTTGAGGAAATTGGTGGACAAGAAAGCGCTAAACAGGAATTGCGTGAAGCCTTGGATTTTTTGAATCGACATGATGAAATTTCCAAGTTTGGTATTCGTCCATTGAAAGGCGTTTTGCTTACAGGCCCTCCGGGAACAGGAAAAACGCTGATGGCGAAAGCAGCTGCACACTACACCAATTCTGTGTTTGTTGCAGCTTCAGGCAGTGAATTTGTTGAAATGTACGTGGGTGTCGGTGCAGGTCGTGTCCGTGAGTTGTTTCGGGAGGCTCGCACTCGTGCAGCCAAGGAAAAGAAAGAAAATGCAATTATTTTTATTGACGAGATTGATGTTATTGGTGGTAAGCGTGAGGGTGGACAGCAACGAGAATATGATCAGACTTTGAATCAGTTGCTGACAGAAATGGATGGCATTTATTCGGCAGATACACCGCGGATATTACTTATTGCGGCAACAAACCGTAAAGAAATGCTGGACAGCGCCTTAACGCGTCCGGGACGCTTTGACCGCCATATTCAAGTAGACTTGCCTGATAAGAAGGGCCGTCTTCATATCCTTAAAATTCATGCCAAAAACAAACCGATTCAGGAAGATGCTAATTTGGACAAAATCGCTGAGGAGTCTTACGGTTTTTCCGGTGCACAGTTGGAGAGCGTCATGAATGAAGCGGCCATCTATGCAATGAGACAGGATCGTCAAATGATTGCGCAGAGTCATCTATCCATGGCGATTGACAAGGTGATGATGGGTGAAAAAACAGACCGAGAATCAACATTGGAAGAGAAAAAACGTGTAGCGATTCACGAGCTGGGACATGCTATTATGGCTGAAATCGTCCGTCCCGGTAGCGTAAGTCAAGTAGCGCTCAGCCCGCGTGGGAAAGCGCTCGGTTACGTGCGTCACAATCCACAGCAAGAGCATTATTTATATACCAAGCAGTACCTGGAGGAGCAGATTATGATCTCGCTCGCAGGGGCTACTGCGGAAGAAATGTACTATGGCGGTCGAAGTACGGGCTCAAGTAATGATTTTGAGCAGGCGCTGAACATTGTTCATACGATGATGACTTCCGGTTTGACTTCTCTTGGGATTATCAACATGGAAATGGTTACAAAAGAGGAACTTATGCGGGAAAATGGCGAAATTATGAATGACCTGCATAATCGGACTTTGGAGTTGCTGGAAAAGCATCGTCCTGTGTTCGACAATTCTCTTGACATTCTGATGAAGGAAGAAACTCTGTCTGGGGATCAATTTAGATGTCAATTTAGTGAAAATGCTTTATTACCAGCATAATTTTTTATGCTGGTTATTTTTTTTTACTTTTAGTCCGTGCTAAGATATTATTATCTATTGGGACATAAACATGTATTTTTCGACAAAGAAGGATACAATATATGAGAGTGACCAGGAAAGGGTGGAGTTAAGAACCATGCAATTTAAAAAAATCGGCGTCATTGGCGGCGGCACCATGGGACAAGGTATTTCTGAAATGCTCGCGTCCAAAGGAATCGATGTGCTGCTAGTAGAGCAGACACCAGAGAAACTAGACTACGCTTATAATATGATTGAAACAAGTCTAGACAAGCAACTGGAAAAGTGGGCAATCACCCAAGCAGAGAAAAAACTGATTTTATCTCGCATTGAAAAAGTATCTCATCTGGCGGAGCTCGCTAGCTGTGATATGGTCATTGAAACAATCACAGAGAATCTGGACGAGAAGAAAGTTGTTTTCCAAGAGCTGGATCATGTGTGTCCAAGCAACATTATTCTTGCAAGTAATACATCCACGCTGAGCCTGACCGAGCTTGCCAGCTCGACCAAGTATCCAGAGCGTGTTATTGGTATGCACTTTATTTATCCAGTATCCCGTATTGATCTTGTAGAAATTATTCGTGGTTTGAAAACTTCAGACGATACCTTTGAAAACACGAAAATGTTCGTAGAAGAAATCGTGGAGAAAAAAGGAGTCATGATTTATGAATCTCCTGGCTTTGTAACTAGCCGGATTATCTGTCTGCTAATTAACGAAGCAGCTCATGTACTTCAAGAGGGCGTAGCTTCTGCGGAAGATATTGACGATGCTATGCGCATCGGCTACAACTTCCAAAACGGTCCTTTGGAAATGGCTGACCGCTTTGGTCTGGATTCCGTTTTGGCTGCTTTGGAGCGGATGTTTCGTGAATTTGGCGAACTGAAATACCGTCCGTCCATCGTCCTGAAGAAAATGGTGCGTGCAGGTAATCTGGGCGTAAAATCGGGCGAAGGCTTTTTTAAGTATGACAAGGATGGTGACCGGATATGAAAATTCTCGTAATCAACGCAGGGAGTTCTTCCCTGAAATACCAATTGTATGATATGACGGACGAGTCCGTTTTAGCAAAAGGATTGGTAGAGCGTATCGGTATGGACTCTTCGATTCTGACGCATAAACCAACCAATAAGGAAGAATACACTGAAGTTAGCGAAATTTTGGAGCATACTACTGCCATCCGTAAAGTGCTGAATGCACTCACAGATGCAGAGCATGGTGTCATCTCCAGCATTAGCGAAATTCAGGCTGTGGGCCATCGTGTGGTTCATGGAGGCGAAATCTTCAAACAGTCAGCGCTCGTAACTCCTGAAGCGAAGAGTGAAATCCGTCGCTTGTTCGACCTGGCTCCACTGCATAACCCAGCATCCATGATGGGGATTAAAGCGGCTGAATTGAATATGCCAGAAGTACCACAAGTTGTGGTATTTGATACTTCGTTCCATCAAACCATGCCAGAAAAAGCTTATATGTACGCCATACCAAGAGTGTTGTACAATAAGTACAAGGTTCGTCGTTACGGTGCACACGGCACTTCCCATGACTTTGTAAGTAAGGAAGCTGCCAAATTTGTCGGCCGTCCTTTGGAAGACCTGAAGATTATCACTTGCCATATCGGTAATGGTGGTAGTGTAACAGCAGTTCAAGGCGGTTTGTCTGTAGATACTTCCATGGGTATGACTCCACTGGAAGGACTGATGATGGGTACTCGTAGTGGTGATTTGGATCCAGCAATCGTACCTTATGTCATGAACAAAGAAGAATTGACTGTCAATGAGGTCAATTCGATGCTGAACAAGCATAGTGGACTTCTAGCTATTTCTGGTATCAGCAGTGATATGCGTGAAATCACTGAAGGTATGGAAAAAGGCGAAGCTAATTCTACATTGGCATTTGAAATGTATGAATACCGTCTGCGCAAGTATATTGGTTCGTATGCTGCCGCAATGAACGGGGTAGACGTAATTGTATTTACGGCAGGCGTAGGCGAGAACTCCATCGTTCTGCGTAAGAGAGTGTTGGAACAACTGACATTCCTCGGTATCGAGCTGGATGAATCATTGAATGCTATTCGTTCTGGCGAGATTCGCCGGATTACAACTGCAAATTCAAAGGTAGAAGTACTGATCATTCCAACAAACGAAGAACTGGTAATTGCCCGTGACACGTTCCGTCTGGTTCAGTAGTTCGGTCCCTAAGTGTAAACTTTATACATGTGGAACTATGGTTTAAGTACCACATGCACCAAACAGCGAGAGCAAACAGCCTGACCCAAGGGGAAGGGCTGTTTGATTTTCGGTTCAAGGAGAGAGACGGTCATGACAAATAAAAGTACGATTGCCCAAGTGGGCCGCCATGTAGGGGAAACGGTTACAATCGGCGCTTGGGTAAACAATAAGCGGTCTAGCGGTAAAATTCAGTTCCTGCAACTACGTGATGGTAGCGGGTATATTCAAGGGGTTATCGTAAAAAGCGAAGTGTCTGAGGATATTTGGAATGATGCCAAATCCTTGACTCAAGAAAGCTCCCTATATGTAACTGGAATCGTGCGTGAGGAACCGCGCAGTCAATCGGGCTATGAATTAACGGTTACAGGTATAGAAATCATTCATTTGACCGAAAACTACCCGATTACCCCTAAAGAGCACGGTGTAGATTTCCTGATGGATCATCGCCATTTGTGGCTGCGTTCCGCCAAGCAACGTGCAGTTCTGATCATACGGGCGGAAATTATCCGTGCTGTACAGGAATTTTTCAACGGCAACGGTTTTACGAAGGTAGACCCGCCTATTTTGACTCCTTCTTCTGCAGAAGGCACAACAGAGTTGTTCCATATCAAATATTTTGACGAAGATGCCTATTTGACACAAAGCGGACAGTTGTACATGGAAGCTGCGGCAATGGCGCTGGGTAAAGTATATTCCTTTGGTCCGACCTTCCGTGCGGAAAAGTCCAAAACACGTCGTCACCTGATTGAGTTCTGGATGATCGAGCCTGAGATGGCTTTTGTGGATCATGAAGAATCCTTGCGCGTTCAGGAGCAGTTTGTAAGCCATATCGTGCAGTCTGTTCTGAAAAATTGTGCGAAGGAGCTTGAAGCCATCGGACGCGATGTTTCGAAGCTGGAGCAAATTCAAGGCGAGTTCCCACGGATTACGTACGATGAGGCGATTGCCTTCCTTCAAGGTGAAGGATTCGATATCCCGTGGGGGGAAGACTTTGGTGCTCCTCATGAAACAGCTATTGCCGAAAGATATAACAAGCCTGTGTTCATTACGCATTGGCCGACTCACATTAAAGCATTCTATATGAAACCTGACCCATCCCGCCCAGAGGTTGTTCTGTGTGCTGATATGATCGCTCCTGAAGGTTATGGCGAAATTATCGGGGGTTCCCAACGGATTGATGATCCAGCATTGATGGAAGAACGCTTTAACGAGCATAACCTGGCACGTGAAGCCTATCAATGGTATATGGATCTTCGCACATATGGTTCCGTTCCGCATTCTGGCTTTGGATTGGGACTGGAGCGTACAGTAGCATGGATTTGTGGACTCGATCATGTACGTGAAACGATTCCGTTCCCACGCATGCTGTATCGTTTGTATCCATAATCAATGACAGGATCATTCGACAAGACATCAGCGGCAGAATGGGCGGAGGGAGTAGCCTATGCTATGGAAACCGGAATGGTTCAAATTCCCTACGCTCTGCTCAAGCATTATCGGACGCTTCGGCTGACGGATGGTGAAATGCTGCTACTGATGCAGTTACTTGCATTTAAACAAGCGGAACGTAATGAATTTCCGACATGGGAGCAATTGCAGGCTCGTATCGGATGCACTGCAAACGAAATCGCGCTTTATTTCAGTAAGCTCATGAAAGAAGGGTTTTTGCGAATAGATTCCGTGGAAGACCGCAGCTCATCCGTCCAATTTGAACGTTATAACTTGGCGGGTCTGTATCGCAAGCTGGCTGAATGTATGATCGCCGAGCGTTCGGAGCAGCGCGATGAAGATGACATTTTGTTTGCTGGGAAGCGGGATTTACTGAATGGAATACCAGAATCCCCAATTACAGAAGAACGAAATTTATTCACGATTTTTGAGAAAGAATTCGGACGACCATTATCACCGATGGAATACGAGACGATCAGCAGTTGGGTGGATCAGGATCGGTATCCGGAGGAATTGATTTTACTGGCTTTGAAGGAAGCGGTGTTTGCTGGGAAGGTACATTTCCGGTATATAGATCGTATTTTGCTAGAATGGAGCCGAAACCGGGTCCGTAATGCACAGGATGCGAAAGAATATGCCCAGCGATTCCGTGGTGGCGGTCGCAATTAAAGTAGCAGACTGAGCCTTTTAGGTAGTAAATTGATGCACTATGGCTTTCACATTGAAAGGGCGATACATGGACAACCGGGGAGTTTCGCCTGTGCACATGAAGGGCAGAAAATTAAAGTGATTAAGTAGACTTTAATGATAGAGGACACACTTTCCGATTTGGAGGGTGTGTCCTTTTTAAATTTTTTTTCGAAATATGCAGGGGGAGAAAAATTCCTGACGTCTATAGTATTGGGAAGGGGGAGAGCGTCATTGATATAGAGAGAATCATTGAACGAATCCGGTCTGGTGATCGGCAGGCGTTTCGTGAGATCGTAGAGCTGTACAGCAAGCATGTATTTCATGTGGCCTATTCGGTACTGCATGACAGCAAGGAAGCGGAGGATGCCGCGCAGGAGGCGTTCGTTCAGGTATACAAGTCTCTCCCCCAGTACCGGAACGAAGGGTTTAAAACGTGGCTGAGCCGAATTGCGCTTCATAAAGCGTTGGATATCAAACGTAAACAAGACAGGCGACCCGCAGAACTTATAGACGTGGCGCAATCCCTTGTGCAGCTCCCTTCCCCGGATGAGGATGTACTGGCCCGTCTCATTCGCGAAGAGCAAACGGTAGAACTATCACAAAAAATCGCCCAGTTACCCCAGCAGCATCGGGATATTATTCAAGCTTACTATATGCAGGGTAAAACCTACGACCAAATTGCAGAAGAGACGCAGGTAGCTTTAAAAACGGTAGAGTCCAGACTCTATCGGGCACGAATATGGATTCGAAATCACTGGAAGGAGGAGGAATGGCAATGACTGACCAACAGGATAGACCGTGGATAGAAGGGCAAACAAATGACTGGCATGCATACATTACAGGAGCTTGTTCGATAGAGGAATCTACCCGACTGGAAAGGCTCTTATTGGAAGATGAACAGGCGCTTATGCTATATCTTGTCGCACTGGAGCAATTAGAGCCAACCTTGAAAGATTACTCTGCCTGGATGGACACGGAGCGCTTCACAGATCAGGTAATGGCTGTTCTTCCCGAGATAGAAATGGAACCAAATCAAGTTTTGTTCAAAAAACGCCGCTGGTTTGAAAAACCTGTGTTTCACTATGTTGTTGCCGCAAGTCTGACGTTGATCTTGCTTTCCAGTGGAGCCTTTGACAAAATGATGCCGCAAACAGGCGATAAGCCGATTCCTCCAAAAGAACGCGTCTCTTACAGTGAAGAAGTCATGCAAGCTACGACAACCTGGCTCGATAAATTAAAGCCCTAAATTAAGTTAAGGGTAAGATGAACAAGTTTAAAGTCAACCATCTGTTGGGAATTTGTATCAAGATCCCGTAAATAGAAAGGAAGTGTAGCAATGCCTTATACGGAACGAAGCAAGCTCTTGGCATTTCTATTGAACATTATTCCGGGTGTAGGACACTATTACTGGACCAGAAAAGCCAATGCGTTTGTATATACCATTTTGTTTTTCGGATGTCTGGCAGGGGGAATATTTTTTTCAGTGGTAGCAAGTGACGGAACGCCTTTTTTGGTGAGTATTTTTATTGCTGCTCTTTTATGGGGACTCAGCATGCTGCATATTGTGATTAGCTTATTACGTTACGATCCTCGCGCAGTCGCTGCTCCTTATCCCCCTCATGCAGGACCCAATCCATATGGCTTTTACTCGCAAAGTGGACCTTATGGACAGGCTGATTTAACAGGAGAGGTACCAGAGGGGGCAACAGACACAGGCACGAATGCCCCGGGGTATAACCATTATCAACAAGGACATTATGGTATGGCAGGATCACCTGCTTTTCAAAAAGGATCGGACAATGAACGATTTTTTACGATTTTGCTGTCATTTATTCCTGGATTGGGACATCTTCATTTGGGGCTGATGCAGCGTGGTTTGTCTTTTCTGCTATCCTTCTTTGGCTTTGGAGCGATCCTTGTCTTTATCACGAGCATTACGAACGAATCCGGATTTTTGGCGTTTGCGGGCGTATTGCCGATTATTTGGTTGTATTGCATGTTTGATGCGGTGCAGCATGTACATCGTAAACAAGCCGGAGACATTCTTCAGGACCGAACCTTGTTTGAGGAACTGGAGTATGGAAGAGTTGAGGGACGTCGTAGTAAAATGTTGGCTACCATTTTATCGGTGTTTCCCGGTGCCGGACATATGTATATTGGTTTGCAAAAACGTGGACTCCAGCTTATGCTACTGTTTTTAGGATTTATCTATATACTGGATGTGCTGCATCTTTCACTCTTTTTGTTCCTAATTCCGGTGGTGTGGTTTTACAGCTTTTTTGATGCATTGCAGCAGGTAAGCCGTTATGGACAGGAGCAGCTGATCGACAAGCCTGTGATCGGTATGTTTGCTCAATATCACCGTTGGGTAGGCTTGGGACTGCTTCTGCTAGGTGCATACTACATCCTGATTAACGTACTTGTTCCCACACTGGACCGTCTGTTCCCGGATGGACAAATTTACAATATAGTTGACATGTATTTACGAACCATTATTGTCTCCTTCCTATTAATTGGCGGCGGTGTTTGGATGATGATCGGTAATTCCAAATCTAAGCGAGCAAAGGAGAAACGATAAAATGGATACTGAATTTTCAAAGAGTGAGGCTTCCTTCAAGGGAGCCCATCACTCTCAGAACGATGTGAATGGGACGATAGGCTTATTGGGCACTTCATCCCATAAGAATGGTGCCTCTAAGAACTCCAACGCGCCAACAGGGGTGTGGAAAGTCGGAAGGCTATCCATGGGGCTGTTCTTGGTGCTGCTGGGCGGTGTAACGTTTGCTTCCAAGTTTTGGGGAGCAGGCATACTGGATCAGGCGCTAACCTGGTGGCCTGTCGTATTTGTTTTGCTGGGACTGGAAATTTTAATGTATACTGCTTGGAAAGGGACACGTGAGCGCATTCGCTATGACCTGTTCAGTATGTTTATTACGGCGGTATTGGTTTTTTGTTGTATCGGATTTGCATTGGTCAGTTCACTGGGGATCACTCCGCAAGTTAGAGAAATAATGAGTTCGGTTCAGGAAACAAGGATTCTTCCAGACTGGCATGAAAAACTGCCTGCCGGAGTAACTAAGGTGATTGTGCAGGGTGAAGATCCTTATGCGGTCAAAATTGACGCAACCACCTCACCGGAGGTGCATGTGTTCGGGAGTTATGTATATACAGGCAATGAGGATGATTTCAAAGGAACCGAGCTGTATCAGACCAAGCATATTGGAGATACACTATATGTACTTCTCAGCCAGGTTCCCACACGTTTTATGCAAACACATCATCAGCTGGACGTTACCATTGCGGTACCTGAGGGAATAGCGGTTACTGTGCGTGACAGTCAGGGGAATGTGATTGAAAAATAGAGAGTGCTTCCAGCTTCAGCTTTACATTTTGTATTATACGCGCGATACTTGTAAGGGAGCGTAACTTGATGATATGCATTCGAAGAGCGAATGTAACCGGAAAAGAGGGGAAAAATGATTTCATTGAATCCTGACACACTTACAGAGCGTGAAAATTATAAGCTGTTGACCGGAAGTATTATCCCAAGGCCGGTAGCGTTTGTAACGACTTTGAGCAGCGAAGGTGTGCTGAATGGTGCTCCGTTCAGTTATTTTTCCATCGTTGCCGCCGAGCCGCCACTGCTGTCTGTATCCGTACAGCGTGTCGATGGAGTTTCCAAAGATACAGCACGTAATGCGATGGAGCATAATGCTTTTGTCGTACATATTACAGACGAAGACAATGTGGGGGCGGTGAATGTGACGGCTTCCCGTCTGGCGCCGGAGGAGAGTGAGGTTGCACTGGCAGGTCTTACCCCGATTAAGAGTACAAAAATCGCCGTTCCTGGTGTGACTGAAGCGAAAATACGGTTGGAATGTATTTTGGAGAAAGTGATACCGCTGGGAGGCAAGGAGGACACACCTGCCTGTGATCTATTAATTGGGCGTGTAGTGCAGTATCATTTGTCGGAGGAAGCGTACCAAAATACATATGTGATTGCCAAGGAGTTGCGTCCGGTGAGTCGGTTGGCTGGAAACAACTATGCGAAGCTAGGAGAGCAATTCACGCTGGAACGTCCCCAATAGGGGACGTTTTTTTACAACATCAAGTAAAAGGAATTTGCCAGGCAATGAAAATATTCAAAGATGTTTGTAGGATTTAGGAGATCGAGGGTTTAGAATGGGCTCCTACTGGTTTGGGGTTCCCTGATGAAAAATCATTTGCCATTGCCCTTCATTTAATTTCCAAATGGAACTTCTTAATGACTTATTTCCGGTATCAATCGACTCAGTACAGTATGTTGCATGTACAAAATCTGAAGATAACACCTTTATGTTAAAGTCAGTAATCACAAATGGTATCCTCTAATTCTTTACTCACCTTATCACCCCAGTTGCCTTTCAATTTTCAGTGATACCTTCATCGGATTTAAAAGCTCAATTTGAGAAAAACAGATTAGATTTTATGTCGCCAGTAGGACAGGTTGCTTTTTTAATAAAAAAAAGAACGTTCCGTGCTTTCGCTAGGTTCCGTTCTCGATATTCAATGACCACTTTTACAATTCAATGATATGCATTTTTAATATTTATGATTTATTCATTTCGAAGTTTTTAGTAGTAGGGAGCGATAGGTCGTTTCAAACAGAAATTCAAACGCCTCTAGATGCTTTTTAGCTTCAAACACATCACGACCCCATGCATAAATGCCATGATTACGCAATAAAATTCCTGGAATCTGATCATTCAGCACGCCTGGTACCAGCTTGGCAATCGAGGCGATATCAGCATAATTTGGCAGCACGGGAATCTGGATGGCGGCATTTTCCTCCCAAATGTTAAAAGCCTTAATGAGCTCGATGCCTTGCACAGGTACAAAGCCCTGCTCGCCGTAATATTCGGAAATCAGGTTGTTAAACACGGTATGCACATGAAAAACTGCTCCACAGCCTGTCAGGCGGTAAATTTCGCAATGGATGAGCGTTTCAGCACTTGGTTTGAGGTTTGTGGCTTCTGCCGCTTTTCCGTATTGGTCTACGAATAGAAAATCCTCAGGAGTGCGTTTGGTCTTATCCTTGCCGCTAGCGGTGACTGCAAAATAAAATTGTTCAGGATGAAAATCACCGATTCGGATCGACAGATTGCCGCTTGTGCCTGGGAACCAGTTACGAGAGGCGAATAGCTCCTTGACATCAGCGAGTTCTTCCAGCGAACGGCGTTTTTCCTCGAATGAAATGTCTGCCAAGTTAAAACTCATTACAGTCCCCCCTGCTCCTGTTTTTGCTTTAAATCCTCGATAATATCATCAAATGTCTCAAAGGGTACATGCGGTACGCCAAGCTCTTGACACTTTAATGTCAGATGCGAGCGGGAGTACACAAGATCGGCAATTTTGGCACCTTCAAAATCGGTCAGACTGTCGCCAATCAAAATCCGTTCGTATTGCTCGGGAGGGTATTGACGAATGACGGTCGTTTTGCACATGCCGCAGTCATTCTTACACGGCTCCTCACATCGATGCGGCCACGTGATCTGGATGTGAGTCCCGGAAAAATCTGCTCCGTTGCAAAAGATGTGATCCTGCGGAATGTCGAACGGTTCTAGCAATGGATCAATAAAAAAATCAATGCCGCCGCTAGTAACAAAAAATTCAATCTGCTGCTCTCGTACAAAGTCCAAAAAGCGTGCAAAGCCCTCACGTATACCCGCTTGTCCAAGTACATATGAGATAATGTCTTCTTTAAGCTCTGAAGGCATCAGGGCGAACATCGCATCTACGCCTTCACGAATGGACATATGTCCGCTCACGATTTGATGCATGATGGGCTCATAGCCCGCAGGCTTAAAATGCTTCATAATAGCGACAATATTATCGCTGTTTGTAATGGTCCCGTCAAAATCGCAAAAAATGACAGGCTTCTTGGCAGTGCTCATCGTTCGCCTCCCCACGTGTCGAGCGCAGATTGCAGCTCGGGGTGAGTGCGGGCGTATTGTGCCAGCGGGACATTTTGCTGGACCGCTTCAATCGCTTGCACAAAGGCGCGTCCGCCAGCTTCCGTACCCAGCGGATGTCCGTGAATACCGCCTCCAGCGTTAACCACCACATCGGTACTAAAATCGCGGACAATGAGCGGCACTAGGCCGGGGTGTATCCCTGCGGAAGGGACAGGCATGCAGGCCTTCAGCGGTGAATCACGGGTGATCAGCTCATCGCGGATCGCCATGTTTTCCTCACGCGGCATCGTCACTGAACCGTAAGGAGAAGGGAAGAGGACAAGATCAGCGCCAGCCAGCCGCATAAGCTGACCAAGCAGGACGGACGCCGAAATACCATAATGAGGCGAGGGGTAAGCAGCACCTGCTAATGAAGGATGGGCTGCAATCGGTACTGAAACGGCAGGATCGCTGCTAAGTTCATGCAGCACATCATAACCGTAGGACAGTACGTTAAACAGTAACGCGTTCGCGCCTGCGTCGATAGCTTTGAGGGCTTGCGCCCTGAGCTGCGAGGTTGGACCGGTTAAATTAGCGGCATACAGCAGCTTTTTACCAGTTTCACGCTCAGCCTCTTCGGCAGCTCGGATACAGGCTTCGACACGTTTTTCAATCGGCGTCAGCGCATTTTCAAATAAGATCTCGTCGTCCTTGATCAGATCGACGCCGCCGAGAGCCTGACGGGTAAACTGTTCACGCAGTTCTTCCAAATTGAGCCCGATCACGGATTTGAAAATGCTCATGAGCAGAGGCCGGTCATACACGCCAAGCTGCTCGCGCAAGCCGCTGATACCGAATTTCGGTCCTGAAAAAGCAGAGAGGAATGCTTCCGAAAACTCCAGCTTCATCAGCTTAATTCGGCCGTCCATCGAAATTTTGCCGAAGACTGTAACTAGTAATGCGGGAATGTCTCGGCTGAAATTGACATCCGGGTAAGCAATCGTCAAGTCGGCGTATCGCTCACCGGGGCCTCCATCGTGAATATCTACAGATTGAACAGAGCCGAGATGTTTTTGCATCGCATCCCGCTTGGCCTGCGGGAGCTCAGTCCAGCTGCCCACCGTCATGCCGATGGCAATAGATTGGGCCTTTTGGTTAAAATCAGCTTTGTCATCGTATATTCGGTAGGTCGACAGGCAATAGCTCACTCAATTCCCTCCTTAAGTACAGCTCCCATCTCGCGGGATCGTTCAGCGCAGCGCTGCACCGCCGCAATCACTGTTTCGTAGAAGTCACCTTTGTCCAGTGTTTCCAATGCAGCTACCGTGGAGCCATTAGGAGACATGATTTTGTGACGAAGGGCAGAAGGCTCCTCTCCGGTTTGCTGCACCATGCGTGCTGCACCAAGCGCAGTTTGCACTGTTAGTTCGTGCGCTTGTTCAGGAGTCAAGCCACCGCGGATTCCCCCAGCAATCATGGCTTCCATTAAGTAGTAGACATAGGCAGGGCCGCTTCCGGAAATGCCGGTCAATACATCCATTTTCTCTTCTTCTATAACCGTGACTGTACCTACAGATTCGAACATTGTAAGCACGTTTTTACGTTGACTTTCGCTGATCTCCTTGGAAAAACTGATGCCTGTGGCTCCCAGTCCAATCGAGCTGGATGTATTGGGCATCGTCCGCGCGATTGGCTGCTTACGACCAAGCAACGTTTGCATGGTACGAATAGACAATCCGGCGATGACCGAAATGATCAGCTGTTCATCTGACAGGAGGGGACCAAGCTGTCCAAGTGCCCCGGCAGCATCTTTAGGCTTCATGGCAAGCACGATCACTGGAGAATGACGCAGCAGTTCTGTTTTGGCGGCATCTTCAGTTTGGAACAATACTCCGTATTGCTGTTGAAGTTCTTCAAGACGAGCCTGATTACTGCGGTTGATAACGGTAATACCGCCACGTTTGACGACAGAACGATTCGTCATCCCACGAATAATAGCCTCAGCCATTGAACCTGCCCCGAAAAACGTAATTTGCTCGTTAATTAACACTTTTGTTTGTGATTCACACATAGATTCATACCTCCAAAGATACGGATTGATTTATGATATTATTCCCTGATTTGTCCAGTACCGTACACGCGGTATTTGGTTGAAGTCAAGGCAGGCAATCCCATGGGGCCGCGGGCATGTAATTTTTGTGTGCTGATTCCGATCTCGGCCCCAAATCCAAACTCGAAGCCATCCGTGAAGCGGGTGGATGCATTGTGGTACACGGCTGCCGCGTCCACTTCTTGCAGAAAACGATCGGCATGAGCTTTATTCTCAGTGACAATACACTCTGAATGCATCGTACCATAACGGGCAATATGCTCCAGTACTTCGTCCAAATTGTGTACGACTTTAACGTTTAAGATGTAATCATTGTACTCGGTACCATAATCCTCTTCCGTGGCAGGAACAGCCCAAGGAGCCAGTTCTCGTGTCCGTGCACAGCCGCGCAGCTCAACCCCGGCATCACGAAAACGTTCAGCCAATCCTGTTAAATGTGCTTGTGCATAATCCGAGTGTACGAGCAGTGTTTCCATCGAGTTGCACACGGACGGTCTTTGTACCTTCGCATTGAGTGTAATCGCTTCGGCCATTTCTGTATTTGCTGTAGCGTCCAAGAATGTATGGCATACGCCAGCCCCGGTTTCGATGACAGGCACGGTAGCATTCTGAACAACATTTTGAATGAGTGAACGCCCGCCGCGTGGAATAATCACATCCAGCAAGCCGTTCAAGGTGAGCATTTCATTGACGGAGGCACGATCTGAATCTTCAATGAGTTGAAGCGCCTCGCGTGGCACGGCTGTTGCGTCTAGCGCCTGCTGAAGCACTTCAATGATCTTGCGGTTGGAGGAGAGAGCAGCCGAACCACCGCGCAGTACAACCGGATTGCCTGTTTTCAAGCACAGGCCCGCTGCATCCACGGTTACATTTGGACGCGCTTCATATATGATACCGATGACACCCAGCGGTACACGTATTTTTTCAATTCGTAGACCATTGGGACGTTCAATTTGCTCAAGCGTGTCGCCAACTGGATCAGGTAGTGCCGCAATCTGGCGTAATCCTTCGGCAATAGCTCCGATTCGCTCCTCGGTCAGCTTGAGGCGGTCGAGCAGTGATTCGGATGTTCCCAGTTCCCGTCCACGTTTCAGGTCATTATGGTTTGCTGCAATCAGCTCTTCTGCATGGTTCACTAGAGCTTCTGCCATAGCAAGCAATGCCTCGTTTTTTTGTGCTGTAGTCAGTCGGTTCATAACCCCGGCACTTTTTTTCGCAAGACTTGCTTTGGTGCGTACTTCGCTGAATTGGTTATCCGCTGTTATCGCTGTGTTTGTTGTTAAATCACTCATATTATGGCCTCCCTACATACATAATGTAATCCATTCATCCCTGTGGATCACCTCAAGCCGATGGATGGGACCAATTTTGCCCACAACCTCGCCGCTAGGTAAACCTTGTACCATTCTAAGCTGTTCATCATCATAATTGACAATGCCTCGTCCTAACACCTTATTTTCCGGTCCCAGTACCTCAACGACATCTCCGGCATGAAAGCTGCCCTCGACACGCCGTACGCCAACCGGAAGCAGACTATGTCCTCCGTGTACCAACGCTTCTTCGGCCCCTTGGTCTACATGCACCGAGCCCAGAGGGGTGGACATAAATCCAAGCCATTGTTTTTTCATCGGCAGTGAAGAGAGGTGGGTATCAAAATAAGTGCCCGGTCCGTGTCCTTCGACAGCTGCGTTCAGATCACCATTTGCGCTTACTCGGCCGACATATACAGGCACACCGCCGCGTGTAGCAACTTTGGCAGCCTCGATTTTGGAGCGCATGCCGCCAGTCCCTACTGCTGATCCAGAACCTCCGGCTAATGCATAAATCTCTTCAGTAATTTCCTCGATACGTTCAAAACGTACGGCGTTTGGATGCTTGCGCGGGTCAGCCGTATATACGCCATCGGTATCCGTGATGATAATCAAATGCTGAGCTTTAACCAGATTGGCAACTAGCGCAGACAGCATATCGTTATCGCCGAATTTCAATTCGTCAATCGATACGGTGTCATTTTCGTTAAAAATCGGGATAACCTGCTGGCGCAGCAATTCTTCTACAGTCATTCCGGCGTTGTTCATCCGTTTGCGGCTCAAAAAGTCACTACGGGTGAGCAGAACCTGCGCGATCACGAGGTCAAAATTTTTAAAAGCCTGCTCATAGGCTTGCATGAGAAGAGCTTGGCCGACGGCAGCTGCCGCTTGCTTCTCATGCAGCAGTTTGGGCCGAAAGGGATACCCAATCTCTCGGAATCCGGCGGCTACAGCGCCTGATGTAACCAGCAGCACTTCATGGCCTTTTGCACGAAGCAAGCTGATTTCCCTAGCAAAATAAGCGATGGCTTCCCGATTTAGGCCACCTTCCACTCCAGTCAGTGAGCTGCTACCGATTTTAATTACGATACGTGTTGACAAGACGTCCACTTCCTTAATTTTACTCTTTTTAATGCAAAAAAACTTCCATCCTTTGTATGCAAAGGACGAAAGTTTGTGCTTCCGCGGTACCACCTTCATTGATGATTCATGATCATCCCACTTAAGACCTGTTAACGGCAGGGACCGCCTGATTGCGCAGGGCGCTCGGGGATAGGAGTTGGGAGAGAGTCCAGGTAAATTCTTGCAGCCTATCGGAATTTACTCTCTGAACAGGACCGGGTCTCTCTTAATAGTCCCTTCAACGCGCTAAATGATATTGGATACAGAATACCACGAAAAGACCAGGTTTGGCAAAGAAGTTGTAGCTGGAAAATACGGCTTAACCAAACAGGTTTAGCTTGCCAATTCGATCAGCTGCCTCGGTCAGTCGGGCTTCTGAGCTCAGAAGCCCTGCCCGCACATACCCTTCGCCGCCGCTACCAAAGCCGATCCCTGGAGCGACAGCCACCTTGGCTTCACGCAGTAGCAGATCGGCAAAAGAAGCCGAGCTATAGCCCTGCGGCACAGGTAACCAACTGAAGAAGGAGCCGCTTGGGCGTGGCGCCTTCCAACCTATATGCCCAAGTGCATCATAAAAAGCGTTACGGCGTGATTCATAGCGGGCCACCAGCTGGCCTACGCACTCCTGCGAAGACGTCAGAGCTGTCGCCGCTGCTGCCTGGATGCCGCCAAACAGGCTTACATAAATATGGTCCTGCAGCAGATTAATCAGTGAAATAATTTTGGCATTACCGAGCGCGAAACCAACACGCCAGCCGGCCATGTTGTATGTTTTGGACAAGGTATAGAACTCAATTCCCACGTCCTTAGCCCCCTCAGCCTGAAGGAAGCTCACTGGCCGTTCGCCATCGAATCCAATAGCGCCATAGGCAAAATCACTGGCAACCACAATATTGTTACGTAGCGCAAATTCAACCGTATCCTCGTAGAAGGAGAGTGGGGCAGTTGCCGCAGTGGGATTATTCGGATAATTAAGAAACATTAATTTGGCGCGGCGGCGATCTTCTTCGGCAATGGCCTCATAATCGGGCAGAAAACGGTTCTCTTCCTTTAAGGGGAGAAATGACATTTCCGCTTTTGCCAAGGCTACGCCAGACCAGTAATCCGGGTATCCGGGATCAGGGACGAGACACACATCGCCCGGATTGAGTAAAACTTGCGGTAGCTGAACCAAGCCTGTTTTCCCGCCAAACAGGATGGCGACCTCGCTTTCCGGGTCAAGCGTTACACCGTAATCCTCCTGATAGCGCTGGACAACGGCTTCTTTGAGAAAGCTGTAGCCGCGAAAAGGTGAATATTTATGATACAGCGGGTTATCCGCTGATTCCTGTAAATCTTTTACAATATGGGGTGGAGTAGGAGTGTCCGGGTTTCCCTGACCGAGATTAATGACATCATGCCCTGCTGCAATTTCACGATTTACATTTTGTACAAGTGTGGCAAAAAATTGAGTGGGTAACTGTTTCATGACGTCAGCTGAGGGAATAGAAAAATGAGTCATCAATGTACACGACCTTTTGGAATAGTTTAAGAAACAATCTATCACGATTTTACCGAGTTGTATAGGGGGAATTGAGCTTTCATGGTTGCGTAATCCAGATTAATCGGGCTATGATGGGAGAAAATACCGGACGACAGGACACGGGAAGTTCCGGCTCACAGAGAGGATGAAGGACTTTGACGTATCAGGAAGCTCAGCCATTCGGTGTGGCACTTATACAAGCTCATATAGAGATAGGAAATCCCCCCGAAAACCACAGTCATATCCGATCTTTAATGGAACAAGCGGTGAAGGCCGAACAAAAGCCAGATCTGATTGTTCTACCGGAAATGTGGAATACGGGTTATGCCTTGGATCGCATTCATGAGCTGGCGGACGAAGAAGGGACGGAGACCCGGGCATGGATAGCAGCATTTGCCGCCACCCATCAAGTGAATGTAGTAGCAGGGTCAATCGCAGAGAAAAAAAGCGACGGTCATGTGTATAATACGATGCTCGTTTTTGACCGTACAGGCAAAGAGATAGCTTCGTACTCCAAAATTCATCTATTCCGACTTATGGATGAAGAGAAATATTTACAGCCTGGCGAGGAAAAGGTTGTATTCGTACTGGATGGCGGGATTCAGGCTGGGGCGTCAATCTGCTACGATATCCGTTTTCCTGAACTGGCCCGCAGTCTGGCTCTGTCCGGCGCAAATTTGCTAATCGTACCCGCAGAATGGCCTCATCCCCGGCTTCATCACTGGCGTACCCTGCTAACCGCACGGGCTATTGAAAATCAGATGTATGTCATCGCTTGTAACCGGGTAGGTCGTAGCGGAGATACCGATTTCTTCGGGCATTCGCTCATCATTGATCCATGGGGAGAAATGATTGCCGAGGGCGGAGAACAGGAGCAGATTCTCACAGGATCAATTGAATCAGCCTTGGTTCAGGACGTGCGTGGGCGTATTCCGGTGTTTGAAGATCGGCGTCCCCTGCTGTATGACCGATAGTCGTTGTAGAAAGGATAATCCATGCTTAAGGAACGCATTGAATTTTTGTGTAAAAAGAAAAACCTATCCCGTAAAGAACTGGTAGACGGATTGGTTACACCTGCACATTTTGCGAATATACTGGCTGATCGTTACCCGCTGGCTGAGGATCTGGCTGAGCAAATTGCTGAACGGCTAGGTGTACAACCTTCTTACCTATTGCGTGCATCGGCAGAAGATGAGGAGACGCTGGCTACAGCGGATAAGATTTTCACAGAGCTGTCCAAGCTGGCTAATCCCGCTACGGAAAGCTATGTGGATCAGTTGGAGGATCGCAACGATTCGCTCGTGGTGGAAATGACGATTTATTTAATGAAGGCTGTTTATTTTCAACAGTTAAATGACCCAACGGCCTATGATTATTTGCATCAAACCTATTTGAATTTTTACTTGGAGAAGTTTGGTCGCTCGGATGAGGTGGAGCTGCCTGTACCGCTAAAAAAAGCAATTTTATTTTATAAAATTCAGTATTTCCGCTCTAAAAATCATTATTATGATGTACTAAATAATGTTACGCAGCTCATCCCCCTGGTGGAAGAAGGGACGGAAAACTGGCTCAATGCGCAAAACATTATGATGGAGGCCTGCATTCAGGTCAAGCAATTTGATCAGGCAAAGCAGGTATTTGAGCAGACGATGCGCAGAGTATATGATGATCGGCTTTTTCACCGTTTGACGGGTCTGTATGTGGCTTACAGCGGATATTGTTTTGCTATGGGTTCTGTACAGGAAGCACTGTTAACGTTGTCTATGGCGGAGGCCAATTTGGTCTATTTGGAAAATGGAGCAGATATGCTCACGACGATCCTGAACAATCGGATTATTATGCTGACGTCGATTGGCGAGCTGGATAAGGCCTTGGAGGAAGTGGTGCGTTTTGAAGCACTGGTGAGTCGGGAGCGAGAGGAAATGCAACAAATGATGCTGCCCGTTACGCTGATATATCGCTGCGAGATTGCGTTTGCCCGGAAAAACTGGGGGCTGCTTTCACAGCATCTGGATCAGCTGCGTAAAACTAATCTGACAACGGATCAGCAAATGGGGCTTGATTTTTATGAAAGCCAGCTTGCGCTTGCCCAGGGAAAACAGGATGCTTTTTGGAAGCATGCTCAGCAATGCTTGCCTTATTTTGAAGCCCTCCAGCATCCTGCGCGGCTTGAGCAACTATATGAAACGCTGGCTGTAGTGTCCGAGGACAGTCGTCGTTATAAAGAATCATCAGCGTATTATCGTAAACTGGTCTATCTTTTGCGTAAAAAATAGTCTGAATGCATTCGTTTTTCACAAAACGATCAGATGATCGTGTAAAAGAATGCTCCGAAGTGCGCAAAATTTTGTGCAAAACGCCCCAAAGTTCAAAACTAAACCGATAAAATACAGTTTAAAGCTGCTGTTTTTTCGGTTTTTTTGTATGTGCCAAAACATATTGTGATGCCGGATACCGTCTTTTATACTGAATTCATAAGGCACAACAACAATACAAAATATGAGGTGCAGCCACATGATGAACTTTTTCGGCAAGAAGAAAAAACAGCAGGATGCGATAGAACATGCAGATCAACTGATGAATAAGGGCTTATCCGGATTATTTATGAAAGGTCTGATCCCCAAAGAGCATCGGGAACAGATCAACCAGAGCTTAAACTCGGCAAGACAAGCTCAAGCAGCGGCTAACGGTGGATTGGCGATGGCAGCGACTGCGGTTGTCATTTCGGTAACAGATACCGGGAAGCTCGTAAATTTTGATCCGATTGTGGTGCTTGTACTAGATGTGACGGAAGTTAACGGCAATCGATACCAAAAAACACTGGAAACACTCGTTTCCAAGCTGCAAATTCCGCGGCCCGGAGATACAGTGGGGCTGGGTAGCAATTCGGTAAATCCATCAGAGCTGATTTATATGGGGCTGGTGACAGCATAAATGATTGGAGCGTTTCACCATTCTTGCGGGTATATTTTTAAAATAGATGATTGAAAAAGGGGTTTTGGAGGATGAAAGGATTTTTAAGTCTGATTGGGGTACTTCTGGTGTTTGGCGTAGGGTTTTCGCCTTTTCTGGCTGAATATTTATGGGATGATCCATTTTTGATTATGGATGCTCCGTGGTATCGGCCGTTAATTTATACAGGATTTGCGCTTATATTTCTACCGGGTATTTTAGGTCTATTTTTTGGAGGCGGTAAAGTCAAGAAGGGTGTTCCTGGAGTGGGAATCATTACAAGTGTTCAACAAACAGGGACTTATGTAAATAATCAGCCGCAGGTAAAGCTCGGGTTGACCGTAACCAAACAGGGAGAAGACAAATATGATACTGCTTTGACGACAATTATTCCTTTGACCTCCATGGCTCAATTTCAGCCGGGCTCGATCGTTCCGTTGATCGTATCTGAGAAAGACAAAATGAAGGTAGGTCTTGACCTGAAAGGTCAGGTGTCGCAAATGGATTTGCAAGCGTTAATGAATGAGCAGATGGTCAAGCAGGGCGTATCGCCTGAGCTGATGGAAATTGCCAAAACCGGTGAGCAAGCCTATGCGAAGATACTGGATGTCACACCCATGGGGGAAGCGGGGCCCAATAAAATCAAGCTTCAATTTACGCTGACGGTGACGAAAAGCAGTGGCGAAACATTTAATGTAACCACGCAAAAGGATGTTTTCTCTTCCCAACTATCCAAACTGCAGCAGGGAAGTATTATAGAGGTTATATATTCGCCTCAAGATCCTTCGAAACTGGTTTTTAAGACACAAGTGAGTGAAGCTGACGTGCAGCAAGCATTTGGTTCTTCCCGATAAAAAAATTGTTCCGCCTGTTTCAGATACAGCCTATAGGTGTATTATAATAGTATCCCGACACCAGGAGGTTGATAACGATGGATAACCAAAGTAGATCCGAACTGGCGAATAGGGATGGCCTGTCACGGCCGAGAGGCTTAAATAGACAGGTTGTCGGAAACAACTATGAAATGGGCTATGATCAGGACAAAAGTCCACCACATCTAGGGAGACCCTGATCACAACAAGGCGAGGACAGACACTTTGGGATCACACAGCACATTGGAACTGAGGTAGGACATTCTTGGATACCAAGACTAGAGACCTTAAGGAAAGAAGTGATGCGGGATGGATAAAGTGGAGTTTCCGAGCAAGCGTAGAGTAATCAGGCGAGGCTGACATGAATTTCAAATGAACATGAAATGTGGTTCGTTGAAGACAGATGGAAGCAACATCGCAACAGTGTAATCGAACCCGTGATCTAATTGCAGTATTGAAAGTATAGGGGCGAAGCCCCAGGACCGTCTTCCTCTCTGGCTTGGGCTGGGGAGGAAGACGGTCCTTTTCACGTTCGAGGCTACTTTTGAGAAAGTTGCTTGACCGTTTCTCGGAAGGTATCAATAAAAGCTTCGGCAGCTTTAGACAAATAACGTCCGTTCCGGTAAGCAATCGCTAGGGTGCGGCTGGGGGTAGGTTCGGCTAGTGGCAGCAATGCTGGAACAAACTCGCTACTGGCGGCCCGTGCGATAAAACGGGGGACGAGTGTCACGCCCATACCTGTCGCGACGAGCGATTGGAGTGTCTCCATATTAGTGCTTTCAAACACCACATTGGGTTCAAAGCCTGCTTGATGACACAGATCCATCGTCAGCTTGCGAAAGCCTTGCCCTTTTTTCAGGACGACAAAAGGCTCGTCTTTAAGTTCTTCCATATGCACGGGCTGCGGCTGGTCACCGATTTTACGCACGGCTAGGGGATGACCCGGAGGAACGGCGAGATCAATCCATTCTTCGCCGATGGGCACATAAGAAAGTGTAGGTTCTACTAAGGGAAGAGAGAGCAGGCTGAGATCTGTATCGCCACTTGCCGTTTTTTTCTCCAGATTCATGGAGGAATCTTCGACTAACACGATTTCAATGTCTGGATGAGCCCTCTTGAATACAGGCAGCACATGCGGCAGCAAATGGGAGCCCGTGATAGGCATGCTGCCAACGACGACCTTCCCTTTTCTCAGCTGAGAGATATCGTCCATTTCCTGTCGGAGTTGCTCCACCGCGTCGACTATTTTTTTTGCCTTTTCCACAAAGCTTGCTCCGGCATGTGTTAATTCCACCGTGCTGGTGTTGCGTTGAAACAACAGCACCCCAAGCTCTTTTTCCAGTTTGGACAATTGCTGGCTCAAAGAAGGCTGGGCAATATGCAGTTTTTCTGCGGCACGTGAGAAGTTTTTTTCCGCTGCAATTTGCAGGGTGTACTGAAGCTGTCTGAACTCCATCGAATTTCATGCTCCTTATCTTATAAGCTTTTCCTATTACATTATAGACTGATTATACAATAATAAAATTAAATGCCCAATCCTAACGAATCTCATGTGTCACAAGTTTTATATAGATGAAGTGTTTTTTCACAAATAGCGCCTTTTAATACAGATAATGAATTCCCTTAACATTCTCCTGATAAAACCTAATTAATCTTAGTTCTGGTTGTACAAAAAAGGTCTGGGAGGAAAATGAATGCTAAAATGTTGGGGGATACATACGAAAAAATCGGTGGCTGCACTCGTAGCGACAATGATGCTAACCGTAAGCGGCGGGACAGCGATGGCAGTCGAGAAGGATACATCAATTAAAAATGTAATTATTCTGATTCCAGACGGTATGGCTAATGACGCTACTGCACTGGCTAGATGGTACAAAGGATCATCTTTAACGTTAGACAGCATGGCAAGCGGCATGGTGCGCACGCATTCCGCGGATGCACCGATTGCCGATTCTGCTCCAGCGGGTACAGCTTTTGCCACAGGACATAAATCACATACTGGCTATGTAGGTGTTCTTCCGGATGAAGCGACGATGCCTGGACAACAACCGATCGCAGCAGGTGATGCCAAAAAACCTGTAGCTTCCATTCTGGAGGCTTCCAAGCTAGCAGGGAAATCGACCGGAATTATTGCTACTTCGGAGATTATGCATGCGACACCAGCTGATTTTACCGCACATTATCCTGACCGTAAAAATTATGATGCACTCAGCATGCAACAAGCCTACAACGGAGTTGACGTTGTGTTAGGTGGAGGAGGCAAGTTTTTGGAGCCAGCAGGGCGTAAGGACGGCCAAGATATAATTGCTCAAATTAAAGACCAGGGCTATGATTTTGTCACAACACCTGAAGGGTTGAAAAATTCGACCTCCAACAAGCTCTGGGGCAGCTTTTCTCCCGAAGCCCTCGCGTATAACTTGGATCGCGATGCATCCAAGGAACCTAGTTTGGCAGAAATGACAACGAAAGCCATTGATGTGTTATCCAAAAATGATAAAGGCTTTTTCTTAATGGTAGAAGGCAGTAAAGTGGATTGGGCTGCACATGCTAATGATCCAACGGGAATTATTAGTGACGTGCTTTCATTTGACGATGCAGTGAAAGTGGCTCTGGATTACGCCAAGCAAAATCAAAATACTGTCGTCGTAGCAGTGACAGACCACGGAAACGGTGGATTGACGATTGGTAGCAGTGATACAACTAGCAATTATGACAAAACGCCTTTGGCTTCTTTTATAGACCCGCTGAAAAAAGCGAAGCTAACGGGGGAAGGCTTGGAAGCCAAGCTGAATGCAGATCGCAGCAATATTAAAGAGGTGCTTTCCACGTATTTTGGCATCACCGATTTGACAGACGAAGAAGTAAAGACAATTAAAAATGCTAAAGAAGGTAGCGTGAATTATGCCGTCGGACCGATGATTAGCAAACGTGCCAATATTGGCTGGACTACGGGTGGACATACAGGAGGCGATGTTGTGTTGTACACGTACGCGCCGAACGGAGACCGTCCATCCGGTGTAATCGACAATACGGATGTAAATAAGTATATGACACGTGTACTTGGACTAAATTTGGATACAGTCAGCAAGCAACTGTTTGTTCCTGCAAAAGCCGCTTTTGAAGCTAAAGGAGCCAAGTTTACTGCAGACACGAAAGTCATTACAGTGACCAAAGGCAGTAACAAGCTGGAGCTTCCAGTATACAAAAATTTTGCTACACTCAATGGTAAAAATTCTACGCTCAACGGTGTAGTCGTATTTAACGGCGTTGATTATTTTGTACCCCAGCAAGCGATTGATTTGATTCAGTGATAAACAGAACCATCGACAGAAGCTGTTTCTTCCATAAGGGAGGAGGCAGCTTTTTTTGTGTGTAGAGATGAATAGGTGGTTTTTAAGTTGAGAATGAAATTGGTTTTCAGAAAATGGGATTTTTTGTGAAACTAGTCACGTTATATTCTCTCTAATGTTGCTAGAATAATACATGTACGATATAAGTCGCTGATGATGTAAAGTCCGGATGGACGAGGGAAGAAGGGATGAGTCACGGACGAATTATTACTGCGTCTGGCTGATGGCAAGGAATGGACGCATACAGAAATGGCGGAACTGCTAACACGTCTGGATAGTGAGCCGACGCTACGAGCTCAGCTGCGCCAACTGGCAGCTCGCACCAAATTGGAGCGTTATGGCAAAGGTGTTTTTTTACGAGGATTAATTGAATTCTCAAGTATATGTCGTCAGGATTGCATGTACTGTGGGCTGCGTGCTTCGAATAAACAGGCTGACCGTTACCGTTTGCAGCCGGAAGAAATTCTGGCCTGCTGCGCGGAGGGGTATGAACTGGGTTATCGGACCTTTGTTTTGCAAAGTGGGGAAGATTACTGGTTTACGGCTGCTCGGCTGACGAAACTAATTCGGGAAATTAAAAGCCGTTTTGCAGATGTGGCGGTTACATTGTCCATCGGTGAACGGGATGACGAAACTTATGAGCGATTATACGAGGCGGGTGCGGACCGTTTTTTGCTCCGGCATGAGACAGCTTCACCCAGTTTGTACGCCAAGCTGCATCCGACGATGACGATCGAAAGCAGGCGTAGCCGTCTGCTGGCTTTGCAACGTATCGGCTTTCAGATCGGGGCTGGATGTATGGTGGGATTGCCAGGACAAACGAACAGTGAATTAGCAGACGATTTGGTCTATTTGCATAGCCTGTCGCCAGATATGATCGGGATTGGTCCCTTTTTACCACATAGCAACACGCCGCTTCGTGAGGCCAGCCAGGGGAGCATGGAAAAGGCACTTGATATCATCTCATTATCCCGATTGGTCGTTCCAGATGCGCTTATTCCGGCATCCACGGCCATGGGGACGATTCATCCCCAAGGAAGGGAGAAGGCGCTTCAGGCGGGAGCGAATGTGGTGATGCCTAATTTGTCGCCACTGGCGGTGAGGCCTAAGTATGCGATTTATGAGAATAAAATATGTTTGGGTGATGAGTCTGCCCAATGTAGACATTGCTTGGAGCTGCGGATCCGTGGAGCTGGATTTGAAGTTGATATGGGGCGCGGCGATAGTTTGAGAGTGCAACGACAGCTTATGAGACAGGGGACAGTGTGAAACGTGACGGAAACAGTGCAGTAACCATAAATAAGGAGATGGGTATACGTGAGTGGAGTACGGGAGAAAGTGTCGGCGGATTTTATTAATGAAGCAGAGATTATGGCTGCAGTGGAGCAGGGGAAACAAGAGGCAACCAATCGACAACGCATTTTGGAAATTTTAGAAAAGGGTAGAGCCTGCCGCGGACTGAATGCAAGTGAAGCGGCGGCTCTTTTGCATGTGGATGATCCTGAATTATTGGAAGAGATGTTCAAATCTTCGCGGGCAGTCAAAGAGCAGATTTATGGCAATCGGATTGTGCTGTTCGCTCCTTTATATGTAAGCAATCATTGCGTTAATAACTGCGAATATTGTGGTTATAAACATACCAATGATAGCTTTACGCGTAGCCGCTTGACCCCGGAGGAATTGGTGGAAGAGGTCAGAGTACTTCAAGAACTGGGACACAAGCGACTCGTACTGGAAGCGGGGGAAGACCCAGTCCATTGTCCCATTGACTATATCGTTGATTGTCTGCGCCAGATCTATGAGGTCAAAGTAGATAATGGCAGCATTCGGCGGATCAATGTGAATATTGCATCCACTACCGAAGAGGATTATCGGAAGTTGGCAGAGGTGGGTATTGGAACGTATATTCTATTTCAGGAAACGTATCACCGAGAAAGCTATCGCAAATTTCACTTACAAGGACCAAAACGGGACTTTGATTGGCACACCACCGCAATGGACCGGGCTATGCGTGCAGGTATAGATGATGTGGGGATCGGTGTGTTGTACGGTTTGTATGATTTCCGCTATGAAACTGTAGCCATGCTGAAACACGCCGAGCACTTGGAAGAAGTCTTTGGCTGTGGGCCTCACACGGTCTCGGTTCCACGCTTGCGTCCGGCTGAAAATGTAGACCTGGAGCGATATCCGTACCTGGTCAACGATGATGATTTTATGAAAATTGTATCCGTCCTTCGACTGGCTGTCCCTTATGCTGGTATGATCCTGTCTACACGCGAGGAGCCGGAATATAGAGACCGTGTCATTGGTTTAGGCGTGTCACAGATTAGTGCTGGATCAGCTACGGGCGTAGGGGCCTATGCCAAACAGGACACGGAGGATAAGCCTCAATTTGAGGTGGGAGACCATCGCTCACCATCGGAAATTATTAAAAGTCTGTGCCGTGGCGGATATATGCCAAGCTACTGCACAGCTTGCTACCGTGAGGGACGAACCGGAGATCGCTTCATGGAGCTTGCCAAATCCGGACAAATTCACAATGTGTGCCAGCCGAATTCGCTGCTGACCTTCCAAGAATATCTACTGGATTATGGGGATGAGGAGGCACGTGAACTGGGAGCTGCCGCGTTGCGAGAGAATCTGGAGCGTATCCCACGTGAATCGACGCGCCGTTTGACGCTCGACAGACTTGAACGATTAGAAGCAGGCGAGCGCGATTTGTATTTTTAGCATTATATAATATGGGTAGTATCATTTCACGCTATGAAAATTCTTATTATTTATAATAATAGCATTTGAACATAAAAAGCAGTCGCGTTGGAATCAGCGCGGCTGCTTTTGTATGTCTAGAGAAAAAAATATTAATGGCGAGTTATTTTAGGAATAACTTCCGGCTTCAGCCGCTTGCTCCCAGGCCAGCATAGCGGATGGAAAGCATTCAATAGCGCGGGGAAAGACCCCCTGTACATAAGCGATAAAAACACCATAGTTAACAATCGGCACGCCGGCCGCTTTCGTTTCAGACATTCGGTGAAGCATTGTACGCCGATTGAGCATACAGGCACCGCAATGAATAACCAACGCATATTCACTCAAATCGTCAGGGAAACTGGAGCCGGATGCATGCTCGATAATGAGACGTTTGCCTATCGTTTGGCGGAGCCAACGAGGGATCTTCACTCGACCAATATCGTCAGATTGGCATTGGTGAGTGCAGGCTTCGGCAATGAGTACACGGTCTCCATCCTTGAGGCGATCAATGGCTCTTGCTCCTCGCACCAGTTCGTCCAGATCGCCTTTATGACGGGCAAACAGAATAGAGAAAGAGGTAAGAGGTACATCCTTGGGTGTGTCGGCTGCGACTTTCATAAAGACCTGTGAATCGGTAATGACCAGGCGGGGTTTGCGCCCCAGTCGCTCCAGCGTCAAACGTAGTTCATGCTCTTTGGTCACTACAGCGATGGCATCGCTCTCTAGCGTATCACGGATCGTTTGCTGCTGCGGCAGAATCAATCGACCCTTTGGCGCAGCTTTATCGATAGGAACCACCAGCACGACCAGATCGCCAGGTGACAACAAGTCACCTACGATGCGGAAGCGATCTTCGTTTTGGGGGAGTGTATTCGTGATGGCCTTTTTCAGTTCAGTGTCCCCCCGAAGCATAGCGGCACTGAAAGGAATCAGTGTGAGATTCAATTCGTTCCCCAGCGTTGCAGCCATCGGATCTGATTCAGCAAGGGTATCTATTTTATTAAGTACCCCAATGACAGGAATCTTTTTAGTGCGTAGCTTTTCAAGCAGCTCATGCTCGAATGGTCCGACGCCAACAGTGGCGTCGATGACCAGCAGAGCCAAGTCTGTACTATTAAGAATTTCTAGCGTTTTGTTGCGGCGCAGCTCCCCGATCTCACCCTCATCGTCCAGTCCGGCGGTATCCACCAGAACAATGGGACCCGCAGGAAGTAGCTCCATCGGCTTGAAAACGGGGTCCGTAGTCGTTCCTCCTATAGGTGATACCACAGCGGCGGGCTGGCCGGTCAAGGTGTTCAGAATGCTGGATTTGCCTGCATTTCGGCGACCAAGCAGAACGATATGTGGTCGGTTGCTTCTCGGGGTATCATTCATTTCCATGGTGAGTTCCTTCTTCCTGCCCCGGAATTCCGGGCTTGGTAACGGTATAGGGATGGCACAATTGGTCAATCCGCGCACGGGTCAGTTGACCGCGATCCTCTGCAATATCCTCTGGTGAGCGCCCCTGTGCAATGGCTGCTGATGCAATGGAAGCAGCTTCATCATAGCCAAGTTCCGCGACTAGCGCAGAAGCCATCACAGCTGAGCTGTGCAGATTAGCAGAGCAGCGTTCCTCATGTACGATCAGACCGCGCACACACCGTTCCTCGAACAGTTGAACGGCATTGCTGAGAATGTGCAGAGATTCCAGCAGCGACTCGGCAATCAACGGTAGGAACGCGTTCAGCTCCAGCTGTCCAGAGGCAGCAGCCATCGTGATAGCCGCATCATTGGCCATCACGCGCATCGCTGTCAATCCGGCCATTTCTGCCATCACCGGATTGACCTTGCCTGGCATAATAGAGGAGCCAGCTTGGACCGGAGGCAGCATGTATTCACCGATACCACCGAAAGGACCAGAGGCCAGCAGACGAAAATCGCCAGATATTTTGAGCAGATTTACGGCAGCGGATTTAAGTAGACCCGATACCTCAACGAAGACATCCATATTTTGAATCGGGTCCATGGGGTGGTCGCTACGACATAGTCCTAATCCAGTCTCGTCCGCCAGCTTTTCGACCATCCGGTAGCTGTAAGCTCGAGGCGCATTCATACCTGTGCCAATCGCCGTGCCTCCAATTGGGATTTCTCGCAGCCGTTCTTCGGCTTTATAGAGGCGCCAACGGTCACGCGCTATAGCTTTTGCGTAGGCACCAAAGCCTTGCCCGGCCATCATAGGCAGGGCATCCATTAGCTGTGTGCGGCCTAGCTTGAGCAGGTCGGCATATTCTATTTCTTTTTGCTGTAAAGTATTTTGTAACGAAGACATCGTGTCACATAAAGGGCGCAGCAGGCGTATCGCAGCAATTCGTAGCGCCGTAGGATAGACATCATTCGTAGATTGGCAGCAGTTCACATCATCCAGCGGATGTACAAGCTCATATTGCCCTGGCTGCCCCCCTAGCTGTACGATGGCCAAATTAGCAATGACCTCATTTACATTCATATGGGTACTGGTGCCTGCACCGCCTTGCATGGCATCTACGGTAAACATATCTTGATGCCGTCCAGCGAGTAATTCATCGCAGGCATTTACAATGGCAGACACCCGGTGAGTAGGTAGCCGTTTCTGCTCACCATTGACTTGAGCAGCCGTTTTTTTCACCAATACAAGAGCGTGAATCAGGTTTCTGTTCACGGGCCTGCCGCTGACTGCAAAATTGTTCATCGCACGTGCGGTGTGAATACCGTACAAGGCCTCCGCAGGAATTTCCATGTCTCCTAGTGCATCCCGTTCGGTCCGCATAACTTTGACCAGAGGAGAAGACGGAGTCATGTTATAGACCCGTCGCCGGAATGCGTGTCATATGCAGCAGCTGACGTGCACTTGCAGCTCGTTTTTCCTCAACCCGTGCATGAACCAGATCTGGCTCGACCAGCTTGAGGGCTTGCGTTGGACATTTTCCAATACAGGCCGGTCCGCCATCCACACCTTCGCACAAATCACATTTGCTGGCAATCATGCGTTCTTTGGGTTGCAAACGACCCGACACATTAGTGTACAGTCCGTCTTGCACGACCGGCTGTCCGTCTCTGTATTGAGGCACCATGGTAATCGCGCCGTAAGGGCAGGCGATCATGCAGGTTTTACAGCCAATGCAACTTTCACTGTTAATAAGAATGCAGCCGTCTGCGTTCGTAATGGAGCCGTTCGGGCAAGCATTAGCACATGGGGCATCCTCACAGTGACGACACTGGACAGGTGCGGTGACTCCAAAGGATTTGATCACCTTTAAGCGAGGGTGAAAATGAAACTCGTCATCTGGCGAGATAAAAGGGTTCTCCGATGAATGTGCGATAACACATGCGATTTCACAGGTACGACAGCCGATACACTGATCGGGATCAGCTAAAACAAAGCGATTCATACTAACTCGACTCCTCTCTAACTAACGGCAAATTATAATTTCTAATGATTATATCTATGTGTTGAACGTACTAATGAATGGGATAATCGTTATGTCCTTTGACGGACATATCACTGCTGCTGCGGCTCTGCCTGCCAGGTCCACGCTTTTGAAAGGTCGTGTGCAGCAGATGGTGTGATACATGACCTAGCGGCTCACCTAGAAATTCATCGTACAGCTTGATGATAAAAGGATTCTCATGCGATTTGCGCACCTGAGATGCAGCATCATGTCCATAGATGGACGATTTACGCGCACGATAAGCCTCGATTTTTTGTTTTTCTAACATGAGCTTGGGTTGCCCTCCTCCGCTGATACATCCAGCTGGACAGCCCATAACCTCAATAAAATGATAATCACATTCGCCTGCCTGCACACGATCCAGGAGCTGATAGGCATGCTGGAGTCCAGCGACGACCGCTACCTTGAGCTGCAATTCGCCCACCTGTACCTCCGCTACTCGAATGCCTTCCTCGCCACGGACAAAATCCAGCTGGAGCTTTGGCAGCTTCTCATTCGTCAGCAGTTCATAACCTGTGCGGATGGCAGCTTCCATAACTCCTCCAGTTACACCAAAAATAGTACCTGCGCCTGAATATTGACCTAGCGGTGCATCAAATTCCTCATCAGGCAGGTTCATAAAATCAATGCCTTGTTGCTTGATCCAGTATGCAAGCTCACGCGTGGTCAATACCTCATCTACATCACGATAACCGTCGGATTCCATTTCGGGACGATCGCATTCAAATTGTTTACAGGTACATGGCATGATCGCGACGCTGTAAATATTCGCAGGTTCCACCTCATCCAGCTGTGCACCATAGGTCTTGACCAGCGCTCCCACCATTTGCATTGGCGATTTGCAACTGGATAGATGGTCTAGCAGATCGGGGTATTCAATCTCGGCAAAACGGACCCAAGCTGGACAGCAGGATGTGAACATCGGTAACGGTCCACCCTCGGTTACGCGGCGAATCAACTCAGTGCCTTCTTCCATGATGGTTACGTCAGCTCCAAAATTCGTATCATATACTCGATCAAAGCCGAGGCGACGAAGGGCAGCGGCCATTTTGCCGGGTGTTAGGGTACCAAACGGCATACCAAATTCCTCCGCGAGTGACACACGAATGGCTGGGGCGCACTGCACGATTCGAAGCTGTCCTGGCTTCTTCATCATGTCAGCTACCTTATTCAGGCTGTAGCTATAATAGGCAGCAAAGAGCGGTTCGCCGGTGTCGGCAGGCATATCGCGTTCACGTATACGTTCCTGACGTTTGATGGCGGCTGCCTGCGGAGATGAATCTGCCCAATCTGTGGCGTATACGCTGCAGATTTGCACACATTGACCGCAAATAACACAGCGGTCTGCGTTCACGGTTTGAGGTTCTCCTGGCAGTCCCTCTATGGCATCTACCGGACAAACACCCGCACAGCGTCTGCATCCAGTACAGAGCGTTGGGTCAATATGAATGACGGGGTCTGTAGAATCAGACGTCCTCATACATGGAGGCGAAGAGATCTTGTCTGTTGTTGACATGTTTTTCTACCTTTCTGCGGCTGATTTTGACCTTACAGGCGTGGGAAAAAGACTTCCCGCCGAGGCTCTGGAGGCGAGTCGGATATACCATTGGCCAGCCGTAGCACATGATTTGGACAGGCCTCTACACAAGCAGGCTGTCCGTTCTCTGTTTCCGCGCACAGATCGCATTTGCTTGCCGCAGTGCGGGGAAGCGCGGTTCGATTCGCACGGTTAGTCAGACCGGACTGCGTGATAACGTGTCCGGCTCGATAGACTGGAGATACCTCGATTGCCCCGAAGGGGCAGGCCAAAACACAGGAGGTGCAGCCGATGCATCGGTCCTCATCAATCATGACTACGCCGTCCTCCTGACGAATGGCCTGCACCGGGCAGGCATGTGCACAGGGGGCATTCTCACAATGCCGGCATTGCACTGGCACATACGTATCCCCGGCGCGCACCACATATACCTTGGGAACCACAGGCACGCTGACGGTTCCGACCGAAGCGCCTATGCCGCCTGCCTGACCATGAACGGCAAAGCACGCTAGTTCACAAGCTTTGCAGCCAATACATTGCCCGCCGTCTGCAACGACGAATGAGGAGGCAACAGCACTTGTTCTATCGGCTGACCCCATTCTACTTGTCGGACGGCTCAGCGTGTTTCGCGCGCCGCTCATCTTGTCACCTTGTCAGCTAGAACGGCTTCCTGTACGTTCATCTGTCTACGAATCTTTTGGTACGATTCATGTACATCACGTTCAGCCTGCGCTTGGTCGGCAATCCGCTCCAACCGGATGGCACAGTATTTTAATTCCGGGGTTTTGGATACCGGGTCGAGAAAATCAGCGGTCAACTCGTTACATGCTCCGACCCACCAGTGATAGGTCATGTAGGTCGCACCTTTCTGCACACGGTCACTGATTTGTGCCCGTGCGATAATGCGTCCCCGACGCGAGGAGATGGCAACAATTTCGCCATCCAGAATATTCAAATCTGCTCCGTCTTCTGGGCTAATCTGAATAAATCCAGGCTCATCAGACAACTGACGTAATGCACGGCAATTGCCAGTCATAGTACGTACGGAGTAATGGCCTACCTCACGTACTGTAGATAAGACAAGCGGGAATTGTGCATCCGGCTGTTCTTGTGGTGGTCGCCATTCGCAGGCGAATAATCGGCCTTTACCACTAGGTGTGGAAAATTGGTTGCCTTTGTACAAATACGGTGTACCTGGATGATCCTCTGTAGGGCATGGCCATTGTACGCCGCCTTGTTCCTCCATTTTCTGATAGCTGGCACCAGCGAATAAGGGACTTAGGCTTCGCATTTCATCCCAAATTTCCTCTGTGTTTGCATAGGACATAGGGTAGCCCATAGCGGTAGCAACCTCGCTAATAATAGCCCAGTCTGGCTTTACATCACCCTGAGGCTCGACGGCCTTGCGGATGCGCTGAAAGCCACGGTCTGCCGAAGAATACACCCCGTCATGCTCGCCCCAAGCGGTAGAAGGGAGGATGACATCCGCATGCAGTGCCGTCTTGTTCATGAAAATATCCTGCACCACGACAAATTCCAATTTTTCCAGCGCTTCACGCAGCTCGGCAGCGTTCGGATCACTTTGTACAGGATCTTCGCCGAAGATATAATAAGCCTTCAGCTTGTTCTCTTTCAGAATGAGATGCGGTACTTCTGTAAGTGAATATCCTTTTTTACGCGGCAGTTCAACACCCCATGCTTTTTCAAACTTTTTGCGAACTGCAGTGTCGATGACATCCTGGTAACCAGGATACACATTGGGTAATGCACCCATGTCGCAGGAGCCCTGGACATTGTTTTGTCCACGTACAGGTCCAATACCTACATTTGGCTTGCCCAGATTACCAGTAAGCAGGGCAAGGGAAGCGAGACCTTTTACCACATCAACGGCCTGTGAAAATTGACATACGCCCATTCCGTATAGAATTGTAGCGGTAGGAGCCTTGGCATATTCCCTCATAGCCGCCCGAATGTCAGCAGCCTTGACACCCGTAATACCTTCCGCATATTCAGGTGTATATTTTTTAATGTTTTCTACATATTCGGCAAAGCCTTCTGTGTTTGCTTCGACATATCTTTTGTCGTACAGCCCTTCATGCACTAGCACATGACCAAAAGCGTTCACCAAAGCCATGTTCGAGCCGCCTTTTAGAGGTAGCCACATATCCGCGATGCGCCCTGTTTCAGTCATACGAGGATCACATACAATAATTTTGGCACCTCTTTGCTTGGCAGCTACAATACGTCTTGCGACGATTGGATGCGTTTCTGGCGCATTGTATCCAAATACGAAAAGGAGATCAGAATGTTCAATTTCAGGAATAGAGTTGGACATAGCCCCATCCCCAAGCGAGTAGGTTAAGCCTGCTACGGAAGGACCGTGGCAAACACGGGCACAGTGATCAATATTATTGGTGCCAATGACTGCCCGCATGAACTTTTGCATGACATAATTGGCTTCATTCCCCGGACCGCGTGCGGAACCCGTCCCCATGATAGAGTCAGGTCCATACTTTTCCTTAATTGCTGACAGCCGTTCGGCAGTATACTGAATGGCTTCATTCCATTCCACTTCCTCCATGACTCCATTTTTGCGAATCATGGGCTTGCGCAAGCGTGCAGTCAGAATCTGTGGATCATTCAGAAAATCCCACCCATAATGTCCCTTCAGACACAATGTTCCTTCATTTGTACGGCCATTAGCTGGCTCCGCGCCAATTACCTGTCCTTTGTCCACTAGCAAATGAAGCTGACAACCGCTTCCGCAGTAGGGACATACTGTTAATACCTTGTCTGCCATGTGTGCAGCACCTCTTTTTATATGAAATAGATGAAACTCGTAACATAAAAAAAGCCAATACAAAAATGCCGCTTTACGCTGCATCCTGTACTGGCTTATCCGCGAGCGAGGAGCTAATCTCCTTCCCGCTAATCCAACCGGGGTATGTGTTGTAATTCACAAGTAATGATAATATGTCCGTCTCCATGGACGGAGGGGCAGACCTCCCAAGTGTAAGTGAAGGGACTGCCAAGTGTTTTTTCGGCTTCCCTCATAAACTCCTTTTCCAGATAAGGACGAAGGACATTCCAGTAATCACTGACCTTTTCCACAGCGCCTTCATGAACGAGAATTTCGGACAGATTAGACAAAGTACCTTGGATCTCTACTGTAACTCGGAGTGGTGAGTTCAAAGAAACCTTAACGTTGTCCGGTCCTTTTCCTCGGTAATGCTTGACAATACATACGGCCAGCTTCCTGATGCGCTCACGGTATTCCAATTCGGTATTCAACATCTGGACACTCCGCTTCGAATCAAAATAAAGGCGTACTTGCCGCGCATGCTAGACAGCCTCTGTAGCTAATTTAGAACAGGAAGTAAACGTCCCGACCAAAATGGTCTGCCCAGCACGGCGTATCACTCTTCTATGGTAGAACAGGTTGACCCGGAAAGATGTGAAATTCATTACACCCAACCAAAATTTTACATAGTTTAGATTGGAGGTAGGTATACTGGGAATTTGCGAGCGAGAGAGTTCTGAAAAGTAGCCATTGGTTTTCATAAAGAGTGATTATGGTCGGAGGAAATCTACACACTAGCAAATACATTGACCGAGGAAAAGTATGGATGATATAATCAAAAAAGGAAAAATCATTGATTATTTTGGATCCGTATTTAAACGGGCTTTTTTAAGAGTTTATTTTGTAAGCGTGTACAATGATTTTCCTTACATAACACGGGGGAGGCGATCAATGGATTCATTTTATCCAAAATAAGTGTCTTTCTTTTTTTTTTATTTTTTATGCAACCGGTTGCACGATCTAGCTACTAAATTTTATCAGGAGGGTGTTAACTTGCTAAGAAAAAAAACAGGGAGTTTTATTTCTTGGTTGATTATATTGTCGCTTTGTTTGAACTTTTTCGGTTTACCTGGTGGTGCTTCGGCCAGTAACACCGATTATACAGCCGCCTATACGCATTCCACAGTGAATGCTCTTCCATTGCCGACCGCAGCGGTCACGTCTACCGTTACTGCGACGTATGCACCTACAGCATCACCTACATCAACTCAAAACGGATTAACGGTTCACTTTAAAAAGCCTGCAAGCTGGAATTCAGCAATTCGAATCCATTACTGGAATTTGAATCCGGCAACCGTTCCGATTAGTGGGGCGTGGCCCGGAATTCTGATGAAGTCGGACGGAAACGACTGGTATAGCTATACGATTGCCGAGGCGACAGGCTCAAGTCTCATCTTTAATGATAGTAGTGGCAAACAGACGGCAGACTTGTCCCGCAGTGTGAAAGAGGGCTGGTATTACACGGATAACGTATGGTATGATGCCAACCCGGAAACTCCAAAAGTTCTGGTGGTTTCCATCTCTCCCGAGCCGAAAACATACGATTCGGCCCAAATGGTAACGCTGTCCAGCACCAACAGTGGCGATAAGATTTATTATACGATAGACGGTTCGACACCTACGACCTCCTCGACCTTGTATACCACTCCAATCAAGGTTGCTTCCTCTTTGACTATCAAAGCCATCGCTGTCAATTCAATCGGTCAAACTGGAAATGCATCCTCTTTCGATTATGTAATTGATCTAAATGCCGATCTGCAAGCTCCGACAATCACGGCGAATTTGCCTGCCGGGCATTCCGGTTCCTCTGTGACGGTATCCTTCAACCTGAAAGATAACAAGGCGGCAACGACCAAGGCATACTACACGGAGGATGGTACGGAACCGACCACAAGCTCAAAAGTCTACATCCACGGTAACGCACTGGCCGGATTGACCGGACCGTCCATCCTTATCTCCAAGACCACGACATTAAAATTTCTTGTTATAGACGGTGCTGGGAATCAAACCAAACAGAGCTTTGTTTATAATATTGGAGACAAGGGGGATTTTCGGGAAGACACTATTTACTTCGTGATTACTTCCCGGTTTTATGACGGTGATCCAAGCAACAATGTGCACGCATGGGATGATACCAAGGCGCGTAATCCGGATTCGGACCCTGCTTGGAGAGGAGATTTTAAGGGGCTGATTCAAAAGCTCGATTATATCAAAGCCCTTGGATTTAGTGCCATCTGGATTACACCTGTTGTGCAGAATGCCAGCGGTTATGATTATCATGGTTACCATGCTATAAATTTTGCCAAAGTAGATCCAAGGTATGAATCGGCGGGAGCTTCTTATCAGGATTTGATTAATGCGGCCCATGCCAAAGGGCTGAAGGTTATTCAGGACATCGTCGTCAATCATACTGGTAATTTTGGTGAAGAGAATCTGTATCCCATGTTTAAGAAAGATCCGGCTAAACCGGATACCGGTAACAACTTGGTGAAAACTACGGATAAGCTGCCGTCAAACTATGATTCCATGACACCCGATCAGAAATATCAGGCAAGGCTCGCTTTAATGAAGACCGCCGAAACGAATAATAATATTTACCATACAGAGAAAAGTCTTTCCTGGGAGTCCTATACTGTTCAGACTGGTCAGATAGCGGGAGATTGCGTGGATTTGAACACGGAAAACCCTGCAGTTAACAAATATTTAATTGATACCTACAATCACTATATAGACATGGGCGTTGACGCTTTCCGTGTCGATACAGTGAAGCATGTGAGCCGATATATTTTCAATAAATACTATATTCCTGCCTGGAAGACAAGAGGCGGCTCGGATTTCTATGTTTTTGGAGAAGTAGCCACCCGGTACAGAGATGTTTGGAACAGCGGAATTCCAGCGATTTCAACGCCATTCTATACTTGGAAGGCTTCAAAATCGTATCCGGGCGATGGGAAAAATGACTATGCCTCTAATAAAATGTCGGTTGAACAAGAGTGGGCGGATAACTCTACTACAGCAGGACAGCCAACTTCGAACAATGCTTTCTTAATCGGCAATACCTATCATACGCCTGACTATTCGATGAAATCGGGTATGGATGTGATAGATTTTCCTATGCATTGGGCGTTCAAGACCGCGCATGAAGCCTTCAATATGAGAAGTGGAGATCAATACTACAATGATGCCACCTGGAATGTAACCTATGTCGACTCTCATGACTATGCGCCCGACCAGGCTCCGGAAAATCAAAGATTTGCGGGCACACAAGATACTTGGGCCGAGAATCTCAATCTGATGTTCACCTTCCGCGGAATACCTGCCATATTCTATGGCTCCGAAATCGAATTTCAAAAGGGGGCAGTCATTGATCCGGGTCCAAATGCACCGCTAAGCAAAACGGGACGGGCTTACTACGGCGATCACATAGAAGGCAGTGTTATGGTACAAGATTATGGCAAATACACAAACGCTACTGGCACGCTTGCGGAATCACTCAGCCATCCTCTGGCGAAACATATCAGACAGCTTAATTTAATTAGAAGAGCTGTACCTGCCTTGCAAAAAGGCCAGTATTCTACAGAAAATGTTACGGGTAATCTTGCGTTTAAGAGAAGATATACCGACAGCGCCAAAGGCATTGACAGCTTTGCGTTGGTCACGATTTCGGGAAACGCAACGTTTTCCGGAATTCCGAACGGAACCTATGTGGATGCAGTGACCGGTGATTCCAAAAAAGTTACGGATGGCAAAATTACCTTGACTTGCTCCGGTAAAGGAAATGCAAGGGTATATGTTTTGAATGGCAGTGGTGGAATTGGAGAAACGGGAACCTATTTGAAGTAAGCAGTCATCGGAGATTGACGGTGTACGGTATGGTGATGCACTCAATCTCAATGTTTTAGCGCAAAACTATAATGATATAAAAATAGAGTCATACCAAAGGTCAAAAGGAAAAATAACCTTCGGCCTTTGGTGTTTTAGTCTTGCCTCAATATTTTCTTAAGTGCGCTTATAGGTCAAGACTATCACTTCTATAGATATCATATCTTAGACCAATCAGACACGTCGTGGTATATTGTTGACATCCAAGAGAGAGCCGTACAGCTTCTCTCCACTAGGTTCGAAAAACACAGGGGTGAATATTGATGAGTAAAAAGACCATGTTCGAGAAAATTTGGGATAACCATGTCATCTATCAGGAAGCGGGCAAGCCGAGTATTTTGTACATTGATCTTCACCTCGTACATGAGGTAACTTCGCCGCAGGCGTTTGAGGGACTACGTCTTAGCGGTCGCAAGGTGCGTCGTCCAGAGCTGACGTTTGCCACAATGGATCATAACGTACCGACAAAAGATCGTTACAACATTACGGACCCGATTTCCAAGCAGCAGATTGATACATTGACTCAAAATTGCCGCGATTTCGGTGTCACACTATATGATCTGGATACGGTGGATCAGGGTGTCGTTCACGTTATGGGGCCTGAACTGGGGCTGACTCATCCGGGAAAAACGATTGTTTGTGGTGATAGCCATACCTCCACACACGGGGCGTTCGGAGCGCTCGCTTTTGGTATCGGAACCAGTGAGGTAGAGCACGTATTGGCAACGCAATGTCTCCAGCAAGCAAAAGCAAAAACGATGGAAGTTCGTTTTGTAGGGCGTCGCAAACCTGGTGTGACGGCAAAGGACATGATTTTGGGTGTCATCGCCAAATACGGTACAGATTTCGCTACAGGCTATGTTATTGAGTACACGGGTGAATCCATCCGCGAGTTGAGCATGGAAGAGCGCATGACAGTGTGTAACATGTCTATTGAAGGCGGAGCCAGAGCAGGTATGATTGCGCCGGACGAAACGACCTTCAACTACTTGCGTGGACGTCAACATGTAGCCCAAGGTGACGCATTTGAGCAGGCGGTTGCTGAGTGGAAAGAGCTTGTCACCGATGAAGGCGCCGAGTTTGATGTCGTGCTGGAGTTTGACGTGGATTCCTTAATTCCACAAGTAACGTGGGGCACCAGTCCCGGTATGGGCACAGATATTTCCTCAACCGTACCCATTCCGGCAGAATTGCCGACAGAAAACGAACGTAAAGCAGCTGAGAAAGCGCTTGAATATATGGATTTGAAGCCAGGCACACCGATCACGGATATTGCAATTGATTATGTGTTTATCGGCTCATGCACCAACGGTCGGATTGAAGATTTGCGCGCTGCAGCCGAAGTAGCCAAAGGCTACAAGGTTTCTGACAAAGTCACGGCAATCGTGGTACCAGGTTCGGGTCGTGTGAAAATTCAGGCTGAAGAAGAAGGACTGGACGTCATTTTTCAAGAAGCAGGATTTGAGTGGCGCGAAGCGGGTTGCAGCATGTGTCTTGCGATGAATCCAGATGTACTTCAACCGGGGCAACGTTGTGCTTCAACTTCTAATCGCAACTTTGAAGGTCGTCAGGGACGCGGAGGACGTACTCACCTTGTATCTCCAGCAATGGCAGCCGCTGCGGCGATTCATGGACATTTTGTCGATGTACGAGATTGGAAATTCAAGCAAGAAGAAGTTGTCCGCTAGGATACGGAGGAGGAATTAACGATGGAAGCTTTCACAACTTTAAAAGGAATTGTAGCGCCTGTGGATCGGGTGAACGTGGATACGGATGCTATTATTCCTAAGCAATTTTTGAAACGCATTGAGCGCACAGGCTTTGGGCAGTTTTTGTTCTATGAGTGGCGGTTTGATGAGGCGGGCAATATTAATCCTGAATTTGAACTGAACAAGTCTCGTTATGCAGGGGCATCTGTACTGATTTCTCGCGCCAACTTTGGTTGCGGCTCCTCCCGTGAGCATGCACCGTGGGCAATCATGGACTATGGGTTTCGTTGTGTAATCGCACCGTCTTTTGCGGATATCTTCTATAATAACTGTTTTAAAAACGGTATTTTGCCGATCAAACTGTCTGAAGAGCAAGTAGAGGAATTGTTCCAGCGCACGGCAAAGCATGATAATTACCAATTAAACGTAGACCTGAATGAAAAAACGGTCACTGACGATTACGGTCTGCGTATTGAATTCGATCTGGATGAACATCGCCGTCAATTCCTGCTGCAAGGCTTGGATGATATTGGCTTGACCCTCCAGCATGAGTCTGAAATTCTGGCTTATGAGCAAAAACGTGCTGCGAAACAAGGCGCATAATGCTCATTTCCAGTCCAATTTTAATATGAAGAAATATAGTTAATTTATTTGATAGACAGACAGCCCGTACTGGCAACTCTTTTGCCTACGGGCTTTTATCATGTTTAGAAAATAAATTGGTAAATAAGGGGTTGACGGTTCGACTCATCATGGTATTGTAAATGTAAAATGGTTGAAGGATTATGTCTGTAAGTAGCACAAAAAATACATATATAAGTTAGGGGAATGAGGATGAAGAAATATGGTTGGGTGATACTAGCGGCTATCTTGATTTGGTTGTGGCCGTCCTCCCCTCATGTGAATGCGGCTGGAGCAGAACTGTTTTTGGATGGCAAAAGGGTGGAAGCGCCCGCGGGTGCCAAGCCTGAAATGGTCAATGGTAAAATCATGGTACCGCTCAGAGTGGTTGGGGAGCAGCTTGGATATCAGTTTAAGTGGGAGCCACAAGCCTATAAAATTTCAATACAAAAAAACAGTACCGATATGTCTATGTATGTAGGCCGTACATCGGCTGATGTGAATGGAAAAACAGTTAGTTTGGATGCACCACCTGTGCTGCGGGGCAGCTCGACCATGGTTCCATTGCGTTTTGTCGGGGAGCAAATGGGGTTAAAAGTGGATTGGAATAATCAAAATAAATCCGTAAATCTCAGTCAGAAGATTGCAACTCAACCAGCGGATAAACAGTCTCAATCCCAACAACCGTCGCAAACGTCAACACAGAGTACAAAAAGCACAAATAAAACGTCTACAGCAACAGCGACAACAATAACTCCGGTTGAAGCAGACAAGCATACGGAAGCCGTACCTTCAACTTCCAAGGAGCAGAATGTAGAACAGACTACTACAAGTGCGGTGCTTGTACAAAACATTTCTTTTGAGAATGAAACGTTAAAGATTTCTCTGAACAAAGACCTAACTCCTAAAGTATCCAAAATGACAGAACCTGACCGTATAGTTGTAGATTTACCGGAGACTTCACTGTCGACAGATCTTCTTAAGTCGTTCCCGGTTCGTAAGGATGGCACGCGGGCGTTGGTGAATAGTTACAGTGAGGATGTACAGGAAATCAGATTTGCTCCTGCGGATGGAACAAAAGGGGGCGCACGTATCGTCATTGCTTTGAATCAGGCACGTGATTACGATCTTTCAACAAATGGCATAGGTGATATCACCCTTCAGTTGCGTGAACGTAGTGTGAACCCGGAGATAGTAGCTCCAACGAATGTCGAAGGACGGCGAATCGTCGTAATTGATCCAGGACATGGTGGTAAGGACCCTGGAGCAGGCAGTGTGACTGGACGACATGAGAAGGAATTTACGTTGGCGGTAGCGTTAAAAGTCCAGCAGCTTGCCCAAAATGATCCTGATATTCAAATTGTATTGACTCGCAATGGAGATACGTATCCCACACTGGATGAACGGCCACAGCTCGCTAATAATCAGCAGGCTAGCGTGTTTGTTTCCATTCATGGTAACAGTATGCCAACTTCTAATAACGGAAAAGCTAATGGGTCTGAAACCTATTATGCACGTCAGGAAAGTTTGAGCCTGGCCACGATCATGCACAAGCATCTTGTAGCAGCAACCGAGTTTAAGGATAACGGTATTAAGGTGGCAAACCATGTGGTGACGAGAAAATCACAAATGCCCGCTGTATTACTGGAATGTGGCTACCTTAGTAATCTGTCAAATGAAGCGGCCATGTTCACAGAAGAAACACAGCAGAAGATTGCCGAAGGTATTGTCGATGGCCTGAAAGAGTACCTTGGAACAGGCACAGGAGTAACTGAATCACTCAACTAAGAAAGTTTGCAATAAAAGCTGCTTTTTCACCTTTTAATGAAAATTCATGAGGGTGAAAAGTAGCTTTTTTTATTTTTTTTGCTGTGACTTTTGACGGGAAGCAAATGGTCCATATTTTTAGTCAAAATTCGACAAAAATAGTTCTTTGGCACGTATATTTCTGTTATGATGGAATATATTCGCAACTTTTGGTGTGAGATAACGTCTATAAGGTTGTCTGATATTACATAAGCGCGTATATCAGGTCGCCGCACCGGAGCATGTGGCAAAAAAATTATGAATGGAAGGGTGACGAATGAAGAAATTTGGTTTTTTGTTGTTATTATTTGTCTTCATGTGGGCGGTTCCGGGTTATGGACATGCGGCTTCGAGTGGAACACAAATCTATCTCGACGATCAACAGTTAAGTGTCCCTAGTGGTGCTAAGGCACAAGTAATTGGCGGAAGTACGATGGTTCCGCTACGCGTAATTTCTGAAAATTTGGGATATGACGTGACATGGAAGCAGCAGGCGCGAACCATAACGATTGAGAAGGACAGTACCTTGATCCGAATGATAATCGGAAGTAAGACGGCGACTGTCAATGGAAGCGACATTAGTCTGGATGCTTCGCCTCTGCTGCGTTCCAATTATGCCCTTGTACCGCTTCGTTTTATCGGCGAGCAAATGGGACTGGACGTAAAATGGGACAGCAGCACCAAGTCCGTAAAATTATATACCCGCAATAGTGGGTCTGGAAACGGGGAATTTACACCTCCTAAGTCCGGAAATAACAGTACAGGTACAGGAAGTGTAACTGCGCCAACCAATAATGCGAGTTCAGGTGTGACGCAGGTGCAGGGAGTCAGTTTCAGCCAAAACCGCTTAACCATCACAACAGCGGGTGCTGTCAAGCCGAAAGCGTTTACGATGACAGGCCCTGATCGGGTAGTGGTGGATTTGCCAGCGACTGCATTTGCGGACAATTTTGGAGACCAGCAGAAGCTGGATAGCAACTTAAATGGTTCGCTGGACATTGAGAATGAAGCGGATGTGTCCGGTATCCGATATGCTTTATTCCAAAAGGAACCATCAACGGTGCGAGTTGTTATTGATTTGAAACATGCCATGAATTATACCGCATATAATGATGGATCGAATCGTGTTATCGTCGATCTGGCTTCCAAGGATTCAGTGAATACAACGCCAGACGCAACGTTACCGGATGGGTCAGAGCCGGACGATACGCAGACATCTCCAGTTAATAGCAATGGTAAAAAGGTCGTTGTTATTGATGCTGGACATGGAGCAAAAGATTCCGGGGCAGTTGGTATTTCAAGAAAAAATTATGAAAAGACCTTCAACCTGGCGATGGCTCTGAAAGTAGAAAGCATATTAAAACAAAACCCCAAGCTTGAGGTTGTGTTAACACGTAGCGATGATACATTTTTGGAGCTTAAACAGCGCGTAAAAGTGGCTGAAAATCTTAAAGCCAACGTGTTTGTGTCCATTCATGCTAACAGCAGCGGTAGCTCAGCTTCCAACGGCACAGAGACGTATTACCAGCGTAGTGCAAGCAAAGCGTTCGCCAACGTTATGCATAAGTACTTTGCTCCTGCGACGGGTCTGACAGACCGCGGCATTCGTTATGGAAATTTCCATGTAATTCGGGAAACGACTATGCCAGCTGTTTTGCTTGAAGTAGGATATCTGAGTAATGCAAAAGAGGAAGCAACACTGTTTGATGAAGATTTTCAAAACCGGGTAGCTCAAGGGATTGCAGATGGAATCACAGAGTATCTCGACGTAAAATAAATCTTCAACAAATCGCTTGCCAACGTCAAGTAAGGAGGGGGACAGACATATGAACAAGAAAATCGTAATTGCAGGTCTGCTGGCACTGTTTGCCATTGCAGGTGCAGGGTGTGCCTCTAAGCAAACATCGGCTCCTGCGACTCCATCTCAGGAAACACAAACTTCAGCTGCACAAAATAGTACACCCGAACAGACGACCCCTGATCCATCAGCTCAGTCTGCTGAAAATAATGGAGGGAGTCAAACACCTGCAACTCCGTCGACGGAGCCTACAAAGACCAAGACGGACACGGAAAAGTCAGGAGATCGTCAAACACAGCAGATCAAGGTGTATTATACGGATACACAAGAGAACGGTTTGAAAGAACAAAAAAAGGAAATTACCTATCCGAGCGAGCTGGAAAAATTCCAAAAAGCGTTTGAAGCTCTACAAAAGAGCGGTGATTCTGCTCTGATTCCGTTGTGGTCCGAGAAAATTACCGTGCATAAGATCAAATTGGATAACGGTGCATTGACTTTTGATATTTCCCTGCCGGATGAGGCTCGATTGGGAGCTGGCGGCGAGGAATTGGCTATCGATGCTTTGAAGCAAACGATGTTCCAATTCAAGGAAGTCAAAACGCTGGATTTGCTCGTAGATGGTCAATCTCTGGAGTCCTTAATGGGACATGTAGATTTGGAGCATCCAATGAGCCGCTAATCGATCAGACTGTATGAAAATTTCTTGAGAATTTACACACTTTTCACGTGCAATCTGTGACAGATAATGATAATATAGGAGTGTATTTCTCGCCTATGCAGGCAGTCATGCACAAATAGTATTCGTTTCTTTCCGGATGATTATTTAGAGTGACCGTCTTGATGCGGGCTATCCCGTATCAAGACGTTTTTTTTGCTAGGAGGTAGGATTTCCGTGAATGCAGCAACCGCACGTCATATATTGGACACCATCGGTACGATGTTTCCGGATGCCCATTGTGAGCTGAACCATGACAATGCTTTTGAATTAACGATTGCCGTGTTATTGTCTGCTCAATGCTCCGATCAGATGGTCAATAAAGTAACGGCAGACCTGTTTCAAAAATACAAGTCACCTGAGGATTATTTGGCTGTTCCTCTTGAGGAACTGGAGCAGGATATTCGTAGAATCGGCTTGTACCGAAACAAGGCCAAGCATATTCATAACCTCTGCCGGATTTTAATAGACCAGTACGGGGGAGAGATACCTTCGGAGCATGATCAACTGGTCAAGCTACCCGGTGTTGGCCGCAAGACGGCTAATGTCGTAGTATCTACTGCCTTTGATGTACCAGCTATTGCGGTAGATACGCATGTAGAGCGCGTTTCCAAACGGCTCGGCTTTGCAGGGTGGGATGATTCAGTGCTTGAGGTGGAAAAAAAGCTGATGAAAAGGGTACCTAGGGATGAATGGTCTGTGACCCATCACCGACTCATTTTTTTCGGACGCTACCATTGCAAAGCTCAAAACCCTCAATGTCAGGTGTGTCCATTGCTGGATGTGTGCAGGGAAGGCAAGAAACGTATGAAAACGTCTCTTATCAGAAAAGATAAGAAACGTAGAGCTTAAAGACCTGAAAGACCTATAAAGGTAATAGAGGGTTTAACCATTTATGTGTAGAAAAGGATGAAGAGTAATGAAGTGCATTTCGGTATATACAGATAATTTTGAGGCGTTCTCCGATATTTTTGAGCAAATTGTAACAACAGAGTTTGCTGAAAACGAAGAGCGCGAGCTAGAGGGAATCACAGTTAGTCATTCTGGTGATGTACCTGAGCATTACCTGGAGCGTATGTCACAAAAACCAGAAGTGGTCGTAATGAAGGATAAATCCCGTGGAATTACGATCTTACAGCATGGTCAAGTATTTGAAATTTTGCTGCCAGTACTTGAGACTGCAGCTAATTAAGTGTAATTAGCGGACGACATGCGTTGCATGTTCCGGTATAGGCGGCTCGGCTGGTCTAACCAGCCTGTAGGCGCATATTAACACAAATCTTGAAGAACGTCATAAAACGCTGGATATGGACGATTTCACATATTTAAATATGAAATCTTCAATTACATTTTCAGAGGAGTTTCTTAAATGAGCATTTATGATTATTCAGCGTTTTACATTTCAATATCAGGATTTGCAGCGTCTATATGATCAATTTAAGGATAGAGGCTTGGTGATTCTCGGTTTTCCATGCAATCAATTTGCCGATCAAGAGCCGGATTCCAATGAAAGTGTGCAAACATTTTGTACTCTGAATTATGGGGTCGCATTCCCCATGTTTCAAAAGGTGAATGTACGTGATGAGCAGGCTCACCCGTTGTTTACATATCTTGCTTCGTCGTTGCCCTTTGAGGGCTTTGATGAAACACATTCGGTTGCCAAAATACTTATTCCTTTAATTCATGAGCGTCATCCTGAGTACTTACCAGGAGATTCGATCAAATGGAATTTCACGAAATTCCTGATTGATCGGAACGGGAAAGTGATCAAACGATTTGAAGCAACGACAGACCCTCTGGATATGGAAGAATATATTGAAGCATTACTGTGATGATCTGTTTTGGACATTATAAAATAAACTTATGATTTGCCATTTACAAGAACGCGTTCCCGAAAGCCAGGTACAGGCAGGGAGCGCTTTTTTAGTTTTTTTAATGTGATGATTCTCACAGTGGCTTAGGAATGCTACAATATAGCTATTTGGTGCAGATAAGAAACAAGGAGTGAAACCGTAGCTTATGATGCAAACGATTACAGGAGATGCGGAAAAGTGGTTGAATACGATAGAACAGATACAGGATAACTTGCGTAAAGCAGGGGATGAAGCGGGAGCGAGGGCGCTAGGGGATTTGATGGAAAAAGCGCATGCGCAAGAGCTGACCATTGCCTTTTGTGGACATTTTTCAGCAGGTAAATCGAGCTTGATTAACAGCCTGTGCGGTAAAACCGTGCTCCCATCTGGACCGGTGCCTACAAGCGCTAATGTAGTGTCCATCCGTCATGGACGTTCGAGAGTGCTTATTCATCCAGCCCGATCGGTAGAAAACACGGAGCCGGAAATCGTGGAAGCTTCCCTGTCCGAGCTTGCTGAGTATTGTAAAAATGGTGGAGCCTATGAATCAGTTGAAGTATGGGAGGATATACCGATATTATCTGGTGGAGGAGTGCTGCTGGATACACCCGGCGTAGATTCCACAGACCACGGACACGCGATGGCGACACGTTCAGCTTTACATTGGGCTGATATTGTTTTTTATGTGATGGACTACAATCATGTCCAATCTGAAAATAATTTGTCTTTTGCCAAAAGTTTGTCGGATTGGGGCAAGCCACTATATTTGATCATCAATCAAATTGATAAGCACCGAGAGCGGGAGCTATCCTTTACACGTTATCGTAATGAGGTGGAAAGCAGCTTTCATGCCTGGCAGGTACATTACACGGACATTCTGTTTACTTCCTTGAAGGAGCAAAATCACCCCTGGAATCAGTGGGAGCAGTTGACGTGCTTGATTCCGAATTTGCTGGAGCGCAAAGCAGAGCTTTTGGCTTATAGTTTAGTGTCTTCTATGCACCATTTGGTAGAGCAGCATGTGGAGACGGTGCAGGCCGCTGAAGAAGAGGAACTGAACGCACTGCTCAAAGAAGCAGGTGGAGAAGAGGCCATTTTGCGTCTGGACATAGAGCAGAAGACCTTACAGCAAGAGGATGAACACTGGAGGATGCTTCCAGAGCAGGAGCATAAACGGCTTCGTCAAGAGCTGGATCATCTACTGGAACACGCCCATCTCACGCCTGCGGAGCTACGTGAAGCAGCTGGCGAATATTTAGAAAGCCGCAAGCTGGGCTTTAAAACAGGGTTATGGTTTGCTGGAGGAAAGACAGAGCGAGAAAAGGAGCGCCGTTTGGCCCGGCTGGCAGGGATGCTGAGTGATCAGGTGGAGGGACAGCTGTTGCCTCATGTGCGTGAGTTACTGAGGTCATGGGGAGAAGGTCAAGGTTTGTGGACCACTGCGATGGAGCAGGAGCTGGATGACATCCGCCCTGCAATGGATCGGCAACTGGTAGAGCAGACAGTAAAGGAAAATGCTTTGTCTCCGGAGTATACGTTGAACTATTGCAAGGACCTGCGCGCTGCTGTGACCGCTGATTGCCGCCGCAAGGCGTTGGCGCTGGTAGACCGCCTGCTGGCCCAGCTTGCGGTACGGGCCGAAGCCAACCGCGAGGCTCTCGCGGATGCGCGCACTGCGTTGCTGGCGCAGGCGGACGCTGCGAGCCGTTACAGCACTCGCTTGCAAGCCTTGGCTTCGTACGCCGACCTGCTGCGTAGCATGCTGCCGCAGGCTTCCGCGCCTGGCGGGTTGCCCCGTGTGGGCACGCCTACTCCTGCGGCCGATACCGCCGCTACTGCCCCGACAGATACGGCTTCAACAGGTGCCGTGCGTCCAGACATTGCTGGCTCGCACAACGCATCGGTGCAGCCACAAGCAGGCATGACGACAGCGCAGTCTGCCGCCGGGGGCCGCCGTACGCGGCTGGATGCAGCAGCGACAAGATTGAAGGCGGCCGCTGCATTGGTAAGCCCGTACCCTGTGATGCAGGCGGCTGTTCGGGATTTACATGCGCGAGCTGCTGCACTGGAGGACGGACGCTTTACACTGGCGCTATTCGGAGCATTCAGTGCTGGCAAATCCAGCTTTGCCAACGCTTTGCTGGGCGAAGCGGTGTTACCCGTATCGCCGCATCCGACGACAGCAGCGATTAACCGCATTATGGCGCCTACAAGTCATGAGCGCCATGCCACGGCTGACGTCCACATGAAATCAGTGGACGCATTGCGGGAAGATCTTAAATACTCATTTCGGTTATTAGGATTGGGAGAGCCAGCATCCGTGGGCTGGCAAGAAGCTGTAAATTCGTTATCACCAGAAGGCATTCATCCTGCGGGAAGGCCTCATTACAGCTTTTTGAAGGCTGCTGCAGCTGGATGGGAAGAAGCTGAAAGCTTGCTAGGACAACAGCTTCAGGTGAATCTAGAGCAATATCGAGATTTTGTCGCATCCGAGCGCAAATCATGCTTTGTGGAGCATATCGACCTTTATTATGATTGCACTTTGACTCGTCAGGGCATCGTGCTGGTGGATACGCCAGGTGCCGATTCTGTGAATGCACGGCACACAGGTGTGACCTTCAATTATATGAAGCATGCAGACGCTCTTGTATTTGTGACATATTATAACCATGCGTTTACGCAAGGAGACCGGCAGTTCTTGAATCAATTGGGTCGAGTCAAAGAGACATTGGCGCTGAATCAGACGTTTTTTATCGTCAACGCATCCGATTTGGCGTCTTCTGAAGATGAACTATATTCTGTGACTCAGCATGTACAGGAACAACTTCAGGCGAACGGAATCCGCAAGCCGCGTATTTATCCGCTTTCCAGCATGCTGGCGTTGGAAGCAGCCGAGCAGGGAGAGGCTTCGCTACGTGCAGCTTCACGGTTTGATGTGTTTGAAAATGATTTTTCGGCATTTGCAGCCAAAGAGCTGGCAGGTTTGTCTATTGCATCTGCTATGCAGGAGCTGGGACGTCTGCGGAGCCGAATAGAACAACATGCTGCTGATGCCCGGTATAGCGTTGAAGAGCGTGAGCTCCGATTAGAGCAATTAACTCGAATTCGTGGGGAACTGGAGAATGTGCTCCTTGGTTCGACTGACAACAATGGTGGATCTGTGCTGTCGGACGAAACCGATGAACTGTTGTATCATGTTCGCCAAAGGCTAGCCTACCGGACGGGTGAATTTATGGCAGAAGCGTTCCATCCATCTGTTTTGCGTGAAGGAGTAGGTGATCTTCGTTTGGCCTTTGCATCTTGTGGTCGTGAGCTGTTGCGATTGATCGAACTGGAGTTGTCTCAGGAATTGCTGGCAACCACCCTCAGACTAGAAAAAATGGGGCAAGCCTTGGTGCGTAAAGCTATCCAACAGTGCGTAGATCACATGAACCTTCAGTTGAATGGGCTAGATTGCACAGTTCCTGGATTTAGAGAATGGGCTGTCCCCGAACTGAGCGATATTTCCTTACAGGAGTCCATTCAGTGGAAGGATTATTGGAATAGCTTTAAAAATCCAAAGCTATTTTTTGAAGGGATGGGTCGGGCGAATTTACAAACTAGACTGGAGCCCATATTACGCCAGTTAATCGGAGAAGCTGTGGATCAGCAGCGAGAACGAATGTCTTCTTTTTACGTTGCTATGATGCAAGAGGAACAAACATGGCAGAAAGCACAGCTACGAGAGCAAATGCTGGAGACGATTCGTGGTATGGAACATGCACTTAAGGGCGGTGAGGAGCCACAAGTTTGGGAAGAGCTTGCTGATGAGCTCGCGAATTTAGAGTCAATATAAATATGTTCATGATTGTATTAAGTTCAGGACACCGGGTTGTGGGACAATCCGGTGTTTTAAGCATACTTCAAAAAGAAAGGAAAACTGAGGAAATAGCCATATTCAATGATAAGAAAGCGATTTAATTTGTCTAATCACCTACCAATTGCGAACCTGCCTGAAAACGGCCCGTTATCCTCTTTGCCGCCTTGGAACACGGATGGTAAACTTCACTAAGCCATATAACAACGTCGTGCAACTAATGGAGGGACTTGACATGGAAGTGCTCAGGCAACTGCAAGTTTTTTTTCGTGAGAGGAGACATTATCTATTTCTTTCCATTCTATGCCTTGCGATAGCGACGGCCTTGGGACTGGTGTATCCGAACCTGCTCCAACGGCTCATTGATAACGCTATCATTCCCGGTGACTTCGAGAAAGTTCCGGTTCTGGCTCTGACTGTACTGGGAGTCGTGATCATCAAAGGGTTTATGCAATTTTTACATGGTTTTTTTGGTGGACGGCTAGGTAACTATCTGGCGTATCGACTTCGCAATGCCTGTTACGAAAAGCTGCAATTTCTGTCCTTCAGATATTATGACACCGCCAAAACGGGGGATCTTATGTCCCGTCTAACTGGTGATTTGGAGGCGATTCGCAACTTTATCGGGTTTGGTTTTGCGCAACTCCTCAATGTGCTACTGATGGTCGTATTCGGCTCTATCATGATGCTGTATATTAATTGGCAGCTCACCCTCTTTACGATGATCAGCATGCCATTGCTACTCTTCGTCACATTCAAATTTGAATCTCGGATTCATCCCACCTTTCAGGAAATGCGAATTGCTCTCAGCGCCCTGACGACAGCGGTACAAGAAAATATTACAGGTGTGCGAACCGTTAAATCTTTTGCTCGCGAATCCTATGAAGTGGAAAAATTCTCCGTACGTAATGAGCAGTACAAAAGTAACCAAATTCAGGCTGCTTCCTTATGGAGTCGATTTTTTCCTGCGATGGAACTGATTGCCTCGGTCAGTGTGGTTCTTCTCTTGGGCATGGGTGGATATCTAGTTATCCAGAAGTCAATGACCTTGGGGGAACTCGTCGCTTTCTTTAGCTTAATTTGGTATATTATCGGTCCCATCTGGAGCATTGGCTTTCATATCAATAACTATACGCAGTCCAAAGCTTCCGGTGAAAGGGTTTTGGAGTTGCTGAATCAGTCTGTAGATGTAACCGATGAAGCTGATGCACTTACACTCAACGCCGATCAGGTGAAGGGACATGTGACGTTTGATCATGTTACCTTTGCTTACGGAAATAAGCTACCTGCTGTTGTTGACATCAATCTGGATGCGCCACCGGGATCGGTCATTGGGATTTTAGGAGGAACAGGTTCCGGGAAGTCGACCATTATTCAACTACTCATGCGAGCCTACAATGTGAATGCAGGAAGCATCAAGCTGGATGGGACGGATATACGTCATTTGAAAATTCGCGATTTACGTGCTCAAATTTCTTCTGTGTTTCAGGAGACGTTTCTGTTCTCGTCCTCTATACGCAACAATATTGCATATGGGTTAAGTCATGTCAGTATGGATGACATCATACGCGTTTCTAAGCTGGCTCAGGCGCATGAATTCATAACTGAATTACCGCTGGGCTACGACACTGTTGTTGGTGAACGTGGATTGGGACTGTCTGGAGGGCAGAAACAACGGATCGCCATCGCGCGCGCACTACTCAAAAATCCGAAAATTCTCGTGCTGGATGATGCTACCAGTGCGGTCGACATGGAGACGGAGCATGAAATTCAGTCCGGTTTTCAAGAGGTTATGCGTGGACGCACAACGTTTATTATAGCTCATCGAATCTCTTCGCTTCGTCATGCCAATGAAATTGTAGTGCTTGAGGAAGGACGAATCGTCCAACGTGGAACACATGAACAGCTCATTGCTACTCCAGGTCCATATCAAGATGTGTATCATATTCAATACGCCGATTACATAGCGGAGGCTCCAGACGGTGTATCCGAAGGGCAGGTGAGACCATGAATATTCCAGTAGAAAAAGCCAAACCGTTAAAGAAGCCGACCAATGAGCGCTTTGTATATCAAGATGATGAGGTCATTGATAAACCGTTTAACTGGGCGGAATTCAAACGTTTGCTAGCATACATGAAACCTTATGCCCGTCAGATTCTGCCGATTCTTCTGGTCATGATGATTCTCGGCACGATTACTAAGCTGACGGTTCCATATTTGATCAGTCTGGCCATTGACAAGGCCATTGCTCCCGCATGGCCTGCACTGCCGAGCGTAAAGTTATTGTTGCTCATTACGGGTGCCGTGCTCTTGTTATATTTAATTCAATGGGCAGCCAGTACGTACCGCATTAAATTCACCAATATTATTGGTCAGCGGGTTATTTACGATTTGCGTGAAGATTTGTTCAAGCATATTCAGAAGCTTTCCTTTAACTTTTTTGATAAAAGACCGGCGGGTTCTGTATTAGTACGTGTGACGAATGACATTAACTCGCTACAGGATTTATTTACGAATGGTGCAGTGAATGTCCTGATTGACTGCGTACAGCTTTTCGGAATTATTGTTATTTTGCTGCTTATTAACTGGAAGCTCGGTTTGGCAGTGATTGTGACCGTTCCGATCATGTTTTTGATCTCGACCAAGCTGCGAGTACGCATCCGTCGCGCCTGGCAAGAAGTACGCATGAAGAACTCGCGTATCAATTCTCATTTGAATGAATCTATTCAGGGAATTCGTGTGACACAAGCATATACGCAGGAGCAGGAAAACATGGCTTATTTCGACGATATGAACAGCTCCAGTAAAAAATCGTGGGATAAGGCTTCTGCTATGAATCAGGTCTTTGGCCCACTTATTGATATTACCGGAGGATTAGGTACGCTTGTGCTGTTCTGGTTTGGAGCGCATTTAATTCAGACAGATCAGCTTACGGTGGGGCTGCTGGTTGCATTCGCCAACTATGTAGGGAACTTTTGGGAGCCAATCAATCGGCTGGGTCAAATGTACAATCAGCTACTGGTTGCGATGGCTTCTTCAGAAAGAATTTTTGAATTCATGGATGAACAGCCGAATATTGCAAACAAACCGGGAGCAAAAGCCTTACCGCCTATCCGGGGTGATATTCAATTTGAAAAAGTCATTTTTGAATATGAAAAGGGACGTCAGGCGCTTAAAGGTATTAATCTTTCTGTCGAGGCGGGTCAATCTATAGCGCTTGTAGGTCATACCGGATCAGGTAAAAGTACAATTATTAATTTGCTCAGTCGTTTTTATGACATTACGTCAGGGCGACTTACCATTGATGGTTATGATGTGCGAGATGTCACGGTGGAGAGCTTGCGCAGCCAGATTAGCATCGTGCTTCAGGATACATTTATTTTTTCGGGGACGATACGCGATAATATCCGATTTGGCCGTTTGGATGCAACGGATGAGGAAATTGAAGCGGCCGCGAAGGCGGTCAATGCTCATGAATTCATTGTTCACTTACCAGATGGCTATGAAACAGAGGTAGAGGAGCGTGGAGGGATGCTGTCCATGGGCCAGCGCCAGCTCTTATCCTTTGCTCGTGCCTTACTGGCTAATCCGCGAATTCTTATTCTGGATGAGGCCACAGCTAGCATTGATACGGAAACGGAGCTGAAAATTCAGGAGGCTCTTCAGGTTCTATTGGAAGGCAGAACTTCTTTTATGGTTGCTCACCGTTTGTCCACTATTCGGAATGCTGATCATATCGTTGTACTGGACCATGGGGAAATCCAGGAAAGTGGTAATCATGAACAATTGATGAAAAAACATGGAATATATCGGGGGCTGGTGGAAGCACAGTTCAGATTTTTGTAAAAAAAAGATCAAAAAATCGCGTTTTTTGTAAATTAAAATGCCGAGCACTATTGCATTCTTGGAGCTAAACCCTGAAAATAAAGATGAAAAGAGATCAGAGCAATATCGTCAGAGGGGGAAGAGTTCAAGATGTGGGGTGCTCCTTTTTCTGCCAAGGCTAAGAAGATGCTACTGCTGGGTAGCGGCGAATTGGGAAAAGAAGTCATTATTGAAGCTCAGCGGCTTGGCGTGGAATGTATTGCTGTAGATCGCTATGAGCTGGCTCCAGCAATGCAGGTGGCTCATCGCTCTCACTGTCTGGATATGCAGGATGCTGAGGCGTTGAAGGCATTAATTCGCAAGGAACAGCCCGACATAATTGTACCTGAAATCGAAGCTATTGCTACGGGTGCTTTGGAAGAATTAGAGCAAGAGGGATTTCACGTAGTACCAACGGCCCGGGCCGCCCGTCTTACGATGGACCGGGAGGGTATCCGCAGGTTGGCTGCCGAGAAATTACAGCTTCCGACTGCCGCCTACCGTTTTGCAGATCATTTTGAGCAGTTACGGTCGGCGGTTCAAGAGCTGGGCACGCCATGTGTGGTCAAACCCTTAATGAGTTCGTCGGGTAAAGGACAGTCTGTATGCCGGACACTCGAAGACGCAGAATCCTGCTGGAATACGGCGCTGGAAGGCGCGCGTGCCAAAACGACACGTGTCATTGTTGAAGCTTTTGTCCCGTTTGAGAGCGAAATTACCTTATTGACCGTCAGATCGGAATCAGGCACGACTTTTTGCCCACCGATTGGCCACATTCAAAAAGATGGGGATTATGTCGAATCTTGGCAGCCTCATGGCATGACGGACAAGCAGCTTTCGGAGGCGCAAGACATTGCCCGTACGATTACGGATGAACTGGGTGGTTACGGATTGTTTGGCGTAGAGCTGTTTTTAACGGCTGATAGCGTCATATTCAGTGAAGTATCCCCGCGTCCGCATGATACAGGTATGGTAACCATGATCACGCAGGATTTGTCTGAATTTGCGCTTCATGTACGGGCGATTCTCGGATTCCCGGTGCCTTCGGTCACGCTGCTTACACCAGGAGCTTCAGCTACCTTGAAGGCAGAAGTGGCTACGCACGATTTCGCAATAAGCGGTCTGCATGATGCACTATTGCTACCCCGGACACAGGTGCGAGTGTTCGGGAAGCCTGAAACCAAGCCGGGACGCCGGATGGCTGTAGCGCTTAGCGCTGCAGAAGATGTGGAGACAGCACGGAAGACAGCCAAAGAAGCTGCCAATATGCTGAAAGTGGAGGTAAATCATGTCTAACAGTGTGATGATTCCAGTACTGACAATTCGTTCCGTAGAGCTTGGCGATTGTGAAGCCGTAACTGGACTACTTAGAGAAGTCGGATACCCGATGACTTGTGGCGTTATGAAAGAAGTTATGGGAACAGCGCAGGAGGACAGTCAAGCGAATATGATGGTTGCAGAAATGGATGGTTGTGTTGTCGGAGTAATCGGCATGCATACGGCTCAAAGCCTGGCCTATCCTGATCCTGCTGTACAAATCACCATGCTGGTCGTGAGCGGGGAGTATCGCGGCGAAGGCATTGGCAAACGATTGGTTGCTTGTGGTGAGGAGTGGGGGCGTGCGCAAGGCTGCTATCATTTATTCATTACTGGAGCGAATAACCGCATCAAACAAGTAGAGGCCCGTGCTTTCTACAACCGAATCGGCTTTGAGAAGCAAGGCTACCGTTTCAGCAAAAAGCTTAGATAATCAGCTTGCAACAAACAATCTAATACTTAAAGCCTCAATATTTTTAACTTCGTCCTGTTCGCCATTGCCGAGCAGGCTATTTTTTTTCCAACTTTTATACCATTGATGATGCTATAAAACATGATATACTGCTAGAGTAAAGATTACAAAGTTGTAACCTGAGACGTTCACACCAAGGCACTTATACAACAAGGAGATGACGAAATGAAGAATATGTTGAAAAAAACACTGGTGATGGGAAGCTTAAGCGCCGTTTTATCCGCAGGATTCATCGTTCCGGCATCAGCTTCACCAGCTGACGATTTGTCTGCCCAATTACAACAATGGTTTCAAAATAACGGATACACAGTCAATATGTCCAACGGGACGACAACAATAACGAAGACTGTCATTAAGGATTATTCTGAAAAGGACAAGGCTAAAACAAAAACAGCAAATCCTTCTTCTGGCAAGCAAACGACGAATCAGGCTAGCCAAAAGGCTTCAAAGACTGTTACCAAGCAACAGACCCAAACACAAAACGCCAACTCAGGTGCAGGTCAGTCTACAGATTCTAATGCACAACTGAGCAAGTCTCAATTTGCAGCCGAGGTGGTAAAGCTTGTAAACAACGAGCGCAGCCAAAAAGGTCTGAAGCCCCTCACCTCTAATGCGAAGCTTACAGAAGTAGCCTTAGCGAAGGCGAAGGACATGAGCACGAACAATTACTTTTCCCATACATCTCCGACTTACGGTTCACCATTTGATATGATGAAAAAATTCGGTGTAACTTATACGTATGCGGGTGAGAATATTGCAATGGGACAAAAAACACCACAAGAAGTAATGAAGGCCTGGATGAATAGTCAGGGACATCGTGAAAATATTTTGAAGGCAGAATATACACAAATCGGTGTGGCTTACTACAATGGATATTGGGTACAAGAGTTCACACGTAACTAAGTTGATAGAAAAAAACGTTTCAAACGTTATTTCTGTTTATAAAAAGATAGTGACGAAACGTAATTTAGAGACCCGCTGACAACGTTCAGCGGGTCTTTTTATGTCGCTTATGACTCTTCAAGCATAAACCATTGCTCTATCCCAGAAAAGACATATGGGACGCGCTTATAGTATGATGACAGTAAGCTGAATGGATAACAGACTACTATTGGAAAGCTAGGTGAACAAATGAGCTACGAAATCGTGCATGAAGGTGCCTTTGCTATGCTCAAGGTACAGTTGAGCCCCGGAGAAACCATTAAAGCGGAAATGGGAGCGATGGTTTCCATGTCTTCCAGTGTAGATATAAAGGGAACGGTAGACGGTGGACTGTTACGTGGTTTAGGCAGAATGCTGAGCGGAGAAAAATTCTTTTTTCAAGAGCTGAGGGCAGCCCGGGGACCCGCTGAAGTACTGCTAGCCCCCGTAAGCATAGGTGATGTACAAGCAGTGGAACTAGATGGCACGTATAGGCTGTTGGTCCAAAAGGACGGTTTTTTGGCCTGTACAGAAGGTATTGAGGTTAGTACCAAAATGCAAAACCTGATGAAAGGTTTATTCTCCGGTGAAGGTTTTTTTATTGTAGAAATCAGTGGCCGAGGCACAGTATTCCTATCCTCTTATGGAGCCATTCACCCTATTTATATTGCGCCAGGAGAGGAGCGTATTATTGATAATGCTCATCTAGTGGCGTGGCCGGATTATATGGATTATAGAATTGAAAAAGCATCTAAAGGCTGGTTGTCCAGCGTAACGAGTGGGGAAGCCCTTGTATGTCGTTTTCGCGGTGAAGGCACAGTACTGATTCAAAGCCGAAATCCGGGTAGTTTTGGACAATGGATTAGAAGTTTCATCCCTGATAGCAAATAGTTTCTTTCCGTCTGATTGCTGATGAGAGGGAGGGCTATTCGCACAAAAAGTATGATAAAAGGATGGGAGTTTTCCATCCTTTTTTAGTATGTTCATGGAAAATTATGTGGGATTGTAATCATTGATTTTCGCTTGAACCAGAACGGTTTATTTGCAAAATGATAGGAGAAGCTTTATGTTTATTTCACCAAGCTATCAGGAGGGAACACGAGTGAATTCATCAAAATGGATTTGGCGGTCTGTCGGTTCCGTTTCCATTGCCGCCACACTGCTATTATTGTACGGATTTATTGCAGCAGTACGAAGTATCACGGCTCCAGAGCCATTGGTAAGTACTCAACCTGTACAATCCGGTTCATCGCAGACACAAACTGCACCATCGGCTACTGCTCAGACGGGAGAATTGCGTGTAGCTGCCATTGGCGATTCGCTAGCCAAAGGAACGGGGGATGACTCTGGAAGTGGTTTTGTGCGTCGGTCGGTGACTTTGTTAAATGATCAGGAAGGACATAAAGCTCAGCTCATAAATAATCTAGGGATTAATGGACTGACGACTCAAGGACTCTTAACCAAGCTGGATGAGCCTGGTGTGTCTTATGTATTGAAGAAGGCTAATGTGATTATAGTTTCGATTGGCGGAAATGATTTATTTCAGGGCGCACAGGCGGCCCAAACCGGCAAAGAGCCACCTACACTCAGCGGTTTGCGCAAAGCTCTGCCTGATGCAGCCAAACGTCTGCAAAAGGTACTGACAAAGGTAGGGAAAATCAATCCGAATGCTAAAATTGTCTATGTAGGATTGTATAATCCATTCAGTGATCTGCGGGAAATGAAAATTCCCGGTAATCTTGTGGTAACTGAATGGAATATGGCTGCCATGGCAATTACCAATCAAAACAGTAATATGACGCTGGTTCCAACTTTCGATTTATTCGAGCAAAATTTGCCCGTCTATTTATCATCCGATCATTTTCATCCCAACGGACAGGGTTATCAGGCAATTGCTGAGCGTATCGCACAAGGATTTGCTGTTACCACGACGAAGGATACCGATCATGTAAATCCTAAACAGCAGTCTACAAGTAGCCAACCTGCAGAAGCGAAAAAGGGAGGGAACAAGTAATGAGCATCCAATCTGCTGACAAGACCGAGGCTGGCGTGACCCAAGATTCGACATCCACGAATGCAGTGTCCAGTCTTCATTCCTCCAATCAGGTTGGTAGCGCAGACAGAGACAGCAGCAATAATGAAATCGTGCTCTCTGTTCAGCATGTTAAGAAACGCATTAAACGCAAAATGATCATTCATGATGTAACGTTCGACGTTCGCGCAGGTGAAATTTTCGGATTTCTCGGCCCCAATGGAGCAGGAAAAACGACGACTATTCGTATGCTGGTCGATTTAATTAAGCCTACGGAAGGGACAATAACCGTATGCGGTCATAATGTAAATCGTGACCCTGAGCAGGCTTTACGGCATATTGGTTCTATTGTGGAAAATCCAGAGGTGTACAGCTACCTGACAGGATGGGAGAATTTAGAACATTTTGCCCGCATGCAGCCTGGTGTAGATGAAGAGCGCATCCGCGAGGTGGTTGAGTTGGTTCGGCTCGATCGTCGCATCCATGATAAGGTAAGTACATATTCACTGGGGATGCGCCAACGTCTTGGTATAGCTCAAGCCTTGCTTGGCAGACCTAAGCTACTCATTTTGGATGAGCCGACGAACGGACTAGACCCCAAGGGAATCAAAGAGATGAGAGCTTTTATCCGTTTGTTAGCGGCCGAAGGCATGGCTGTATTTGTTTCCAGCCATTTGCTTAGCGAGATCCAGCTGCTATGTGATCGTGTGGCAATTATAAGTCGGGGCAAGGTGCTAGCTGTTGGTGGGGTACGGGAACTGGTTGAGACTCACTCGCACATGGCTGTCTGGCAGCTGGAGCCCCGCGATCAGGGCCTTGCCCTATTGCAAAATTCTCCGTATGTGCAAATCATTACGAACGCCGATGAATTAATTGATGACAGCATTGTTGCAGGTAGCGGAGTCGAAGCTATTTTTACAGAAATGGACGAAGAGCATATTGCGGAGCTGGTCGCACACATGACAGCTTCCGGTATTTCCGTTAAAGGTGTAACCAAAATCAATCCTACACTGGAGCAACTATTCCTGAAAATGACGGAAGGTGAGATACTTGAATAATATTTTACCGCTCGTACAAAATGAAACCCTGAAAATTATCAAGAAGAAACGATTTTATGTCATTTTACTTGTTTTGCTTGTGCTTGTGCCGATTTTTACGTACGCTCAGATGAAAGTGGCAGAAAACAATCGCGAAAAATTCGGTAACGATTGGCGTCTGGAACTGCGTCAGGCCATTACTGATAACCAAAACTCGCTCGGCAGCGATAGGGTTCCCGAGGAATGGAAGACCTACCGCCGCGTCTTTGTGCAACAGATGCAATATTATCTGGAAAATGACGTGAATCCTAATGAGCCGAGTGGCGTCACTTTTACCAGAGAGTTTATGGATAATTCCATAAATCTGTTCGTTCCGTTGTTGATCATGGCCATTGCTTCGGACCTGGTTTCAGGAGAACGGACAACAGGCACGATAAAAATGTTGCTAACTCGGCCGGTCAGGCGGTGGAAAATACTGCTGAGCAAGCTGCTGACACTGTATATGTTCGTTTCGCTCATCATTTTGGCCGTATTTGTCATAAGTTATCTCATATCAGGCTTGTTTTTTGGTTATCGTGGTTTTAATGTTCCGGTATTTACCGGCTTTCAAATTGTTGGATCGACGGTGGATTTGTCTGCTGTACATGCCATTCCACAATGGCATTACCTGATGCTGCAAGCCGGATTGATTTGGTTTGTCAGTCTTGTGGTTGCTTCATTAGCCTTTATGGTATCTGTTCTGGTACGTAGTACAGCAGCAAGTATTGTGGTCATGATGGCTGCGCTCATTTCGGGCACTATACTGACCAACATGGCTTCATCATGGCAAAGCGCCAAATATTTATTTATGGTTAACCTCGGATTAACCGATTATTTATCTGGAAGCCCTGCCCCGATTGAGGGAATGACCCTGCCATTTTCTTTAGTTGTACTGGGCATTTGGGGGGCTGCGGCGCTGATTGTTTCATTCGCCGTCTTTACGAAACGGGATATATTGAATTAAAATGGACAAGGTAAAAGAAAACATCTGTTTGCATTTTTGGTGAAAACCATCAAGAATAAGGCAAAACACGGTTATGATTAGACAAAGGGGGAGCATGAATGGTCGACAAAATCGACTTGTCTGCGGGAGCTTCCGGTACACAGAACGGAGCTTCAGAATATGGCGCGGACGACATTCAAGTGCTCGAAGGGCTTGTGGCAGTTCGCAAACGGCCGGGCATGTACATCGGGAGCACCAGTTCTTCGGGACTGCATCATTTGGTATGGGAAATTGTAGACAACGCGGTGGATGAACATCTTGCCAAGTTTTGCTCTCGCATTGATATCACAATGCATAAGGACGGTTCTGTAACAGTATCAGACAACGGGCGCGGTATTCCTACGGGAATGCACAAAATGGGAATCCCTACGCCTCAAGTTGTATTCACCATTTTGCACGCCGGAGGTAAGTTTGGCGGTTCGGGATATAAAAAGTCCGGGGGTCTGCATGGGGTAGGTGCGTCTGTAACGAACGCTCTTTCGGAATGGCTTGAAGTGGAAATCTACCGGGACGGCAAGATTCACCGTCAGCGGTTTGAATATTGGCAGGACAAGAAGGGCGTGGAGCATGTCGGTGAACCGACCACAGGCCTTGAAGTGCTGGGCAATACTAACAAGACGGGTTCGAAAATTACATTTAAACCGGATATTCGCGTTTTTCAGTCAGGAATTCATTTTAACTATGATACGCTGGCTGAGCGTCTTCAGGAAATTGCTTTTCTGAATTCCGGCCTTCGTATTCAGCTTAAAGACGAACGCAGCGGAAAGTCAGATGAATATTTTTATGAGGGTGGAGCAAGTCAGTTTGTTTCTTTTTTGAATGAGGGCAAGGATGTACTGCATGATGTCATTCATTTTAATGCCGAGAAAGAAGACATTGAAGTGGAGATTGCCATCCAATACAATGCCGGCTACACAGAGACGATTGCTTCGTTCGTTAACTCCATTCCGACACGTGGCGGGGGTACGCATGAAACAGGCTTCAAAACCGCTTACACTCGTATCATGAACGACTATGCACGCAAAACAGCGATGTTGAAGGAAAAGGATAAAAACCTGGAGGGCAACGATCTACGTGAAGGTATGATGGCTGTAATCAGTGTCAAGATGGCCGAGGTTGAATTTGTCGGTCAGACAAAAGATCAGCTGGGTAGTGCTTCGGCGCGGAGTACAGTGGATGCCATCGTGTCTGAACAAATGCAGCGCTTTTTGGAGGAAAATCCACAGATAGCGCAAACCTTGATCAGAAAGGCAGTTCAAGCATCCAAAGCGCGTGAAGCTGCACGTAAGGCTCGGGACGAAATGCGTTCTGGCAAGAAACGTAGTGAAAGTTCTAATTTGAATGGCAAACTGTCGCCTGCGCAGTCTAAAGATTTTACACGTAATGAGTTATTTATCGTGGAAGGCGATTCGGCTGGAGGATCGGCCAAACAGGGACGGGATTCCAAAATTCAGGCGATTTTGCCACTAAAGGGCAAGCCGATGAATCCGGAAAAATCAAAGTTGGCGGATATTATGAAAAATGATGAGTACCGTGCTATTACGGCAGCGATTGGCGCGGGGGTAGGAACAGAGTTCACGCTGGAAGACAGCAATTATTCCAAAATCATCATTATGACCGATGCAGATACGGATGGCGCGCACATTCAAGTACTGTTGTTGACGTTCTTTTATCGGTATATGAAAGAACTCATTGATGCAGGACGCATATTTATTGCTCAGCCGCCATTGTATAAAATAACCCGCAAGTCGGGTAAGCTCGAAACAGTTCGTTATGCCTGGACTGACGAGCAGCTTGATAATTACTTAAAAGAGTTTGGACGGAATTTCGAGCTTCAACGTTATAAAGGACTCGGGGAGATGAACCCTGATCAGTTATGGGAAACGACAATGAATCCCGAGTCACGCACCCTGTTGCGCGTTCAGATTGAGGATGCTGCCAAAGCTGAACGCCGTGTGTCCACATTGATGGGTGATAAGGTGGATCCGCGTAAGCGCTGGATCGTGGAAAACGTGGATTTCACGGAATACGTAGAGTAGTGCTATTAAATGAGGTGTAGACATGAGCTTATCGGAGCAATTTTTGCCAGCTTATCTGGAGGAAATGGTCGGTGACCGCTTTGGCCGATATTCCAAATATATAATTCAGGATCGGGCGATCCCTGATGTACGGGATGGATTAAAGCCCGTACAACGCCGGATTCTGTACGCGATGTACGATTCGGGTAATACCCCGGAAAAAGCGTATCGCAAATCCGCCAAAACCGTTGGGGACGTTATGGGTAATTACCATCCTCACGGTGATTCATCTATTTACGATGGGATGGTACGGATGGCGCAGCCTTGGAAAATGAGCCACGTACTGGTGGATGGCCACGGCAACTGGGGTTCTCAGGACGACGATCCTGCGGCAGCTATGCGTTACACGGAGGCACGTTTGTCTCCGATTGCAATGGAAATGCTACGTGATATCGAAAAACGTACGGTTTTGTTCAAGGATAACTTTGATAACTCGGCAAAGGAACCCGTCGTGCTGCCCTCCCGTTATCCTAATCTGTTGGTAAACGGATCTAGCGGGATTTCAGCGGGGTTTGCAACGGAAATTCCAACTCATAGCTTGCGTGAGGTGATTGACGCCACCATCGCAGTGATGGAAAAGCCGCAGATCGAACTGGAAGAGATTATGACCTTTATAAAAGGCCCAGATTTTCCGACTGGCGGACTCATTATGGGTGGCGAAGGCATCAAGGATGCATACAGAACAGGCAAAGGACGCATTTATATCCGTTCCAAAACGGAAATTCAGTCTTTGCGTGGAGGCAAGCAGCAACTGGTTATTACAGAGATTCCATACCAGGTTGTTAAATCCAGGCTCGTAACCGCTATGGAGAACATCCGTCTGGAGAAAAAGGTAGAAGGGATTGCCGAAGTTCGTGACGAGAGTGGACGAAATGGCCTGCGTATTGTTGTCGAGCTGAAGAAGGAAGCAGATGCGGAAGGTATTTTGGCATATCTGCTGAAAAAAACCGATCTCCAGGTGGCTTATAACTTCAATATGGTAGCCATCGTAAACAAAGCACCACACCAGCTTGGATTAAAGTCCATTTTGGAAGCGTATATAGCTCACCAGCGCGAGGTTGTCACAAACCGTATCAAGTTTGAACTGGAAAAGGCGGAGGATCGCGCACATGTACTGGAAGGTTTAGTCAAGGCGCTGAACATTCTGGATGAGGTCATCGCGGCTATTAAAGCTTCTAAAAATCGTCAGGATGCACAAAATAATTTGCAATGGATGTTTGGCTTTAGTGAACGACAAGCGGATTCCATTTTGACTCTGCAATTGTACCGTCTTACGAATCTTGAAATTACAACTCTCGAAAAAGAACTTGCTGACATTCAGAAGAAAATTACTCAATATCGTTCTATTCTGGATAGCGACCGCAAGCTGATCAGTCTGATCCGCAAGGAACTGCTGGAAATTCGTGAAAAGTACGGTATTGACCGCCGCTCGGAGATACAGGGTGAGGTAGAAGAGATTAAGGTAAACCTGGAGGTCATGGTTGCGGCAGAGGATGTGTTGCTAACCCTCTCGAAAGATGGATATGTGAAACGTACGAGTATGCTGTCGTTCACTCGTTCTGGCGGGGAACGTTCAAACTCAGGTGTTAAAGAAGGGGACTACATTACCCAGTTCCTTGACGTGAATACACTCGATGTGCTGCTCGTCTTCACCCAGCGTGGACAATACTTTTTGCTGCCTGTGCACCAGGTACCAGAGTATAAGTGGAAAGAGCCGGGCACTCCAATTGTCAATGTCATTTCGCTAGCGAAGGAAGATCGGATCGTAAGCGTTATTCCGATCAAAAACATGGAGGAAATCGGCAAAAGTCTTGTGTTTGTAACGAAGAAAGGGCAAGTCAAACGAACTGAACTTACAGAATATGCCACAAAGCGTTCCAGTGCTGTAGCAGCCTGCAAGGTGGCTGGCGACGATGAGATACTATCAGTAACGTTAAGCGACAATAGCAAGGATATAATGTTGATTACCCGTGCGGGGATGAGCATACGTTTCAAGGAGCAAGAGGTTAATGCCATGGGCCGCGTTTCAGCGGGAGTCAAAGGTATACAACTGGCGGAAGGCGATGAAATTGTCGCAGCACTATGGGTAGAAGAGGATGAAGGAGAGGTGCTGGTACTGACCGAATCCGGTTACGGTAAGCGTACGCTACTGCTGGATTATCCTTCTCAGGGAAGAGGCGGTAAAGGAATCAGCACCTTCGAATTCAAGGAAGGCAAGCGGGTGCGTTCGAACGGAACTCGAATTGTGGCTGCCTTCTATTGTCGTGAAGCTGTTCAATTATTTGTCATCACATCAGAAGGGCAGACGATGTCCTTCCTTTCGGAAAAAGCTCCTTTAACCGACCGCAAGGATACAGGCAAGCTGCTGGCTCCTGTGGAGAAGAAGGACGAAATTGTAAATGTGCTGCCGCGTAGTGAGCCGCAGAGTTCACAGACTGTAGAATAATTGTAAAGTCAAGCGTTTTTTAGCTCGAAAAAGAGAGGTCCTCACGTGCCATTCCGGCACGAATGAGGACCTTTTTGCCGTCATGCTGTCGAACCTTGACCTGCCTCCAAATCCGAAGTGAGACTTCCTTCCCCTTTTCATTTGATGCTCCAAAAACGGCAGGAAACTGAGGGGAAATGGCGAAAATTTAATGTGATGAAATACAATCCGGACGGTGGCCCATACGGTAACTTTGATGCTTTTACTGACCCTGTTATTCAAAGGAGTGAGGCAAAATGCAAACGACCGAATTTGCAAAAATCTGGTCCAGAATGGCTAAGGACTACAAGGTTCATATGGAGCAGCAACTAGCTCCATCACTAACTGAGGCTCAACTCACGGTGCTGGAGGTTCTGAACGAATACGGCCGCATGAAGCCGTCTCAACTTATCCCATATCTCGCCACCACACCTGCGGCAGTTACGATGCTATTGGATCGGATGGAGCGGAATCGACTGGTCACCCGGTTCAGAGACGTAAAGGACCGTAGAATTGTATGGATTGTTATTTCAGATCAAGGTAGAGAAGAAGTGGAGCGTGGATTGCAAATCAGGGACGATTTTCTGGGTTCTGCGCTAAACCGAATATCTCAGCACAATCAGAATTTGCTGGTTTATTTGTTGGGGAAAATTACAACGAAGTCGAAAACTGCTGTATCAGCCAGTGAAAACGAGGGAATAAAGGAACAAATAGAGCGAGCAGAATAGCTTTCTAAGGCGAATAGAAATGCGCGGGTAAATGCCGGTCGTGGTATTCATTTCCGCGCTTTTTTGTGTTCAAGCATAGGTAGTATTTGGGGGAATGTTGACATTTACATAAGAGATGATAAAATAATAGTTATAAATAAATAACATTTCGTATACGAATAGTTACTAGTTTGTGTATATGGGAAAGAATAAGTATTGGGAAGAAGGATGGTTCTAGTGAGTGACAGAGAGGAAGACAGACTTGAGGTGTACCGGATTATTCAATCGGTAAGGGAGGTTAACAAGACAATATTTTATGCTTTCTGGAATGAGGAGCAGCATTTGGATCTGACGGCGATTCAACACATGGCTTTGGCCATTCTAAATAAACGTCCCAATATTGGGTTATCCGAGCTGGCAGAGATAGCTCATGTGGGAAGCAGCTCTATGAGCGGGGTGGTTGACCGCTTGACCAAGGCGGGATATATCGCTCGTGAACGGCATGAGCATGATCGCAGAACTTTAGTACTGGCGCTTACGCCAGAAGGAAAAGATATCATGCAAAAGGTAGACACCATGTGGATGGAGCGCGTCTTGCCAATTCTGGACATCCCGAAGGAGCAGCTAGAGTTGCTCTTGGATGTTCATAAACAAATGATCATGAAATTAACACCGAAGGGAATGAATCAACTTGAGCAGTCCTCAAATGACACTACCAGGTAATGTCCGCAGAGCACCCATTGTGGCCGCTCTGTTGATTGGCGCAATTGTTGCGATTTTAAACCAGACGTTGATAAGTGTGGCTTTACCGAAAATGATGAGTGACTTGAATGTAGATGCCAGTATAGCTCAGTGGCTTAGCACAGGCTTTATGCTCGTAAACGGGGTATTAATCCCAGTGACCGCATTCCTGATTGCCCGTTTCTCTACTCGTAAATTGTTTATTAGTGCGATGACTATTTTTTCAATCGGCACGCTGTTATGTGCAATAGCGCCGAGTTTTAGTATCTTGCTAATCGGTCGGCTTATTCAGGCTGCGGGTGCAGGGATTATGATGCCATTAATGATGGTCGTTATCTTGAACATTTACCCAATAGAGCGTCGTGGCCGTGCAATGGGAACGCTGGGGCTTGCGATGGGGTTTGCTCCAGCCATTGGACCAACCTTATCTGGTTATATAGTGCAGCATTATGACTGGCGAGTATTGTTCTGGATTATCCTGCCGATTTCCGTGATTTCGATTGTGATCGGATTTATTTTTCTGAAAAATGTAACCGAGCAATCCAAGCCTAAGCTGGACATTCTCAGTGTTATTTTGTCTACACTCGGTTTCGGCGGGCTGTTATACGGCTTTAGTGATGCTGGAACATCAGGTTGGGGAAGTATTCCAGTCCTGTCTACACTCATCGTCGGGACGATTGCGCTTATTTTATTTATTGTCCGACAACTGAAGGTAAATGAGCCTACGCTGGAGTTCCGTATCTTTAAATACGATGTGTACAGCTTGACGACAATCATTAATGTTATTGTGACGATGGCTCTGTACGCTGGTATGATATTGCTTCCGATTTATTTGCAAAATATTCGCGGATTTACACCGCTCCAGTCTGGTATGCTAATGCTACCAGGAGCGATTCTGATGGGGATCATGTCTCCTGTGACGGGGGCTATTTTTGACCGAATTGGAGCGCGCTGGCTGTCTGTAATTGGGTTGTTGATCATGACTATAACGACTTGGGAATTCACACGTTTAACCGAATCAACCACCTATTTGACACTCTTAATCAACTATACGGTACGGATGTTCGGGATGTCGTTGCTGATGATGCCGATCCAAACAGCCGGACTGAATCAGCTTCCACAACGATTGAATGCCCATGGTACAGCGATGGGCAATACGCTGCGTATGATTTCGGGCTCGATTGGGACAGCAATTCTAGTGACGGTAATGTCTACTCAAACCAGCAATCGTTTGACCACGATGGTTGCATCTGAAGGACTGAACGTTACGGACAAAGCGGGAATGCTGGCTGCTGGCAATCAAGCTACGATTTACGGTATTAACTCGGCTTTTATCATTGCTACGCTATTGAGCGTGACAGCTTTGGTTTTAGCGTTTTTCATCAAAAATACGAATGCACAAAACGCTCGTTCCCGTCAACAACTGGTCAACAGCGAGAAGGGGAAGACCGTGGCTTCCTCATCATAAGCATGGATACATTTTAATTTGCTTTTGTGAAAAAAGAGAACCCGCATTGCATGTTTGATTACTTGCAGTGCGGGTTCTTTGTAGTAAGTCTGCTCAATTTTCCGACGTAATCATCTTCTCATAAAGCGACAAGGGCCACTCACTCCAAGGAAATTGGACGGGAGGCAGTGAGTGGAAGCTCATCGCTTCCTTGCTGACCGGATGCGGTGCTCCAGCGAGCAAGGACCAGAGGGCCAGCTGTTGACCAGGACGGCTCAGATTACCGCCATATTTTTGGTCTCCATAGAGGGGACAGCCGATTGCCTGCATCTGTACGCGAATTTGGTGCGAGCGTCCGGTGTGTAGCTTAATTTCCACAAGACTGAGTCCAGCAGCCTGTCCGATAACGCGGTATTCCAAAATGGCTTCCTTGGCACCGGCCGTGCCGGGTCGAACCGTTTTGACCGTGTTGGTACGGCTGTCCTTTAGCAGGTAATGGGTTAGCCGGCCTTGAAGAGCCGCAGGAACGCCATTCAGAACAGCTGTATACAGCTTGTGAAAATGACGACTTCGAACCGACTCTGACAGGCGAGAAGCAGCTTTGGACGTCTTAGCAAAAATCATGGCTCCGCCTACAGGCCGATCCAGCCTGTGAACTAAACCTAAAAAGACGTTACCAGGCTTATTGTGTCTGATTTTCAAATCTTCCTTGAGTAAAGACAGCAGATCGGGATCACCGCTGGCATCCTCCTGTGTCGGAACATTGACAGGCTTTACAACCGCCAGGACATGGTTGTCCTCATATAGTACGGGAATATTCGGCTGTGCATGCTCTTGCCGAGTAAGTTCATCTTGATTCATAAGAGGAATTAAGCCTCCCAGCGTCCGAGAATACCACAAGGCAAATTCAATCCTGAGCGTGTGATCGGCAATCCGATTTCACCAGCGCTAATTTGGCCCCCATACTTTTGTTGCATCGTCATGCTCAGCATGTTACGCAATACAGTAGGTGAAATACCCGTCGTGTAGGAGTTGATCAGCATAAACAAGGGTTGATCTGAAATGATGCTCATGCAGGATTCAAGGAACGGATATAAGCTTTCTTCAAGCTTCCAGGTTTCTCCATTAGGTCCACGTCCGTAAGAAGGAGGGTCCATAATAATGGCATCATAACGGTTGCCTCGACGTTGTTCCCGTTGCACGAACTTGAACACGTCGTCCGTAATGAAGCGTACCGGACGGTCAGCCAGGCCGGACAATTGAACGTTTTCCTTTGCCCACTGCACCATACCTTTGGCGGCATCCACGTGAACTACACTGGCTCCGGCATACGCTGCGGCAGTCGTGGCTCCTCCTGTGTATGCAAACAGGTTCAGTACGGAAATGGGTCTGCCCGCGCCTTTAATTTTATCCATCATCCAGCTCCAGTTGGCTGCTTGCTCTGGGAAAAGGCCAGTATGCTTGAAGCTGGTCGGTTTAATGTGGAATTTAAGCGGTCCATAGCTAATCGTCCAGCGCTCGGGGATAGGTTTTTTCATATCCCATTGGCCTCCCCCGGAAGAGCTGCGGTGATAATGCCCATGAACATTGCGCCATTCCGCTGTTTCCTGGGTCAAAGGCCATATGATTTGCGGATCGGGACGACGCAGGACAATATTGCCCCAACGTTCCAGCTTTTCACCACCGCCTGTATCCATTACTTCATAGTCTTTCCACTCTTGTGCTACATACATGTACAATCCATCCTTCAGCAGTCAATTCAGGATTTAGGCAGTAAGCTGCGTAAAATCCCCATATGGAGTCTATTGTACAACAAACCTTAGCAACAATCGAATGATTCCACGAATAAGTAAGTAGTTAAACAGAGCAAAAATATTTTTTTCGGATGTACTTGTAATTAGAGCGCTTCCATATTAAAATGAAATCAATCCCACTTGTACGTACAACTATCCGATTTTCATTCTAATTATGAAAGATGGATTATGTTGTACGTACATAATGTTTTCGCATCTATCCATAGATTTTAATTGTGAACAGTCGCATATAATGCGACTTTTTTGCGTATATGTTTACCAAAATACAGTTGATGATTGAAATTAGTATTTGACAATGAGAATCATTATCAAATATTATTTGAGTAATAGGGAATGAAAGCATCCCATATTTCAAATAAAGGTGAGGGATGAACTTGGGTAAAATCATGATTGCTTATGCTAGCATGACCGGTAATACAGAGGAAATCGCGGAATTGATCGCCGAGGGTGTTCGTCAGGCAGGGCATGAGGCGGAGTTGAAGGCTTCGTATGATTGCAGCGCGCAAGAATTGCTTGCATATGATGGATTCCTGTTGGGTGTATATACATGGGGAGATGGTGAGCTTCCTGATGAATTTTTAGATTTTTATGAGGAACTAGACGAGCTTGATCTGTCTGGTAAAAAGACTGCTGTATTTGGCAGTGGAGATACATCTTATACACAATTCTGTGGCGCAGTGGACTTGGTAGAGGAAAAAGTCAAAGAACGCGGCGCATCGGTCATTCAGGAGAGTCTGAAGATTGAATTCAATCCACTCGATGATGAGAAGGAGAATTGCCGGGCTTACGGAAGGCAATTTGCGCAGGCTGGTATTGGAGTGTCCTGAGAAGAGAGTGAGGGATAGGTATGCGCAATAGCGATAGCTTAAGCGGCTTTCCTCTTCTGCACGACTATCAGCTTGAGGAGATGTGGAGAACTCCGCAGCCAATCCGTCAATCACAGAGAAAACGAGGGCGTGAGGGTTGGAATTGGCGGCAAAGGGTTCAGTATGCGATAGGGCATGCGCTGAACGAATACTTTGGAATGGAAGTAGAGGTACGGCGAGAAGTCCCTGTCCAGTATGTGCTGGAGAAGTGGTGGCCTAAGCAGTCGAATAGTTTTGAATCCTTGTTCCATTACTGGGATGTCAAAAATAAAGTGTCAGGCGAGTTGTCAAAAATATGTGCCTTAAATAATGACTTATTGGTGCCTGTGATGTTGTATGAACAATTTTGTACAGCGGTGCCTGAGTTGGAGGTCGATATTTCGCTGATTATTCAGGCAGCCTGGCAACAATCAGAACAAGCAGATTCATTACTGATTCAAAAGTATATGGTGGACTACAACCCTAACGTTATTAGTACTTTTCAACATTTAACAAATATATTTTGTTATTATGCATTTGGAGCTCTCCCTCAGCTTATCGAAGTATACTGTCTGCTAGAAGGCAGGAAGGTTCGTTTTCTTCCTGGTTCGGCTTCTTTACAGCAATCTTTGGATTACGTACGACTATTAAAAGACTCCAGAGAGGATATGCATGGGATGGCAGAACGCTGTCGTTGTAGGGGATGTATGGGGCAGCAAGGTTCTCAGCAGAACAGAGCGAATAAGGACAAAAAGGAAGAACGGGAGGCGAAAAACTGTAGGGATCGGTCATTTGGACCTACGCTTTTCTCTTAGGTTTATTGTGTGAACCTTTAAATGTAAACTATCCCTTTTCATGAAAGAGCCTTGGAAACAAGGTTCTTTTTTGTGAAAAAAAATTCTGAAAAAACTGAAAATTTATATTGCCTGAATAGATAAATATATCTATAATATTTCAATGTACAATAGTTATATGAAAATATTTAAATATAATAAAGACGGTTTGTGGACTATGGATCAGCTTGTCCTACGTACATAAATAAGTCCTGTCTTGTGCATGGCTTGCTGCCATGTGTTTATTTATGCTCTAGATTTGGTTTAATGCCCTAATATTTCAATTTTAAAATATTAGCGTTGAATAATAAAAATTTTTTGGACAACAGGGGTGGAACAAGTGAGTAAGAAAACTGTATTGCCGATTCTCATCGTGCTGCTCATTCTGAGTGGTGGAGCTATTGGCTACTATTATTGGTATCAGGCAACACACTTTGTTAAAAGTGACGATGCGCGCATTCAAGCCGATCAGTATAAGGTGATGCCGCAAATTTCCGGTGAGATTAGCCACATTGATGTTGAAGAAGGCGATGTGCTGCAACGCAATGAACCGATTGCCGAACAGGATGTATCAGGACTGGATGCAAGCATGATTAGCAAGTCTGTGCTGCGTGCGCCGATTAGCGGAACTGTTATTAAGATTTATTCGAAAGAACATGAAATTGGAACACCGGGTAGTGCTGTAGCGACTATGGTTGATATGAACAACCTGTATGTATCCACGAATATTGAAGAAACCGATATTAACCGTATTAAACCAGGACAGCTTGTTGACATTACGCTTGATGCTGCAGGCGATCAGGTCATTCAGGGTAAGGTTCGTAAAGTGGGCGAAGCTTCCAATGCAGTGTTTTCGCTCGTTCCTGCTGTGAACACAAGTGGTAACTTTAATAAGGTGACTCAACGTGTACCTGTAGAAATTGCTGTGAACAAGCCGAAGGACATGAAGCTTATCCCTGGAACGAACGTGGAAGTAAAAATTCATACATCTTAAAAAGGAGGGGTCCATGTGGCTGCCAATGAAACTGCTGCTGCTCCTTCGACAGATTCTTCCAAAGAACGCTGGCTTGCCTTTTTTGCTATCGTTTTAGGCGCCTTTGTCGCCATTCTGAACAACAGTCTGATCAATGTCGCCATACCACGATTGACGACGGATTTAGGGTCAACGACGACACGTATTCAGTGGGTTATTACAGGTTACACGCTTGCATCCGGCGTAATCGTCCCGATTACCGGATATATGGAGCAGCGTATCGGATACAAGAAGTTTTTGATTCTTGCGCTCAGCGTGTTCTCGCTGGGGACAGGAATATGTATTTTTGCATGGAGTGATTCTTCCCTGATTGCAGCGCGTGTATTGGCTGGTCTGGGCGGCGGTGTCATTATGCCGCTGAGTATGACGATTATTTACAAAATTATGCCGCGTGAACAAATCGGGATGTCCCTTGGTATATGGGGTATCGCTGCAATGGCCGCACCAGCTGTAGGGCCTACGCTGAGTGGCTACTTAATTGAATGGTTTAACTGGCGTTTCTTGTTTATTGTCAGTCTGCCGGTTGCTTTATTTGCCATTTTAATGGTCATCCTTCTCATCAAGGAGCCGCCTAAGGTTACGCCGAAACCGTTTGATCTGCCAGGATTTTTACTGGCGGCAACCTGTGCAGGAACACTCTTGTACGCACTGACAAACGGCCAGCGTGATGGCTGGACTTCTTTTGGGATTGTATCTCTGCTGTTTATTTCTTTCTGGGCACTTGTCTTTCTCATCTATGTAGAAAGCGGCAAGGATAATGCTGTAATTGAAATTTCATTATTCAAGAATTCAAAATATACGATTAGTGTTATCGCCTCCAGTCTGGTCATGATGGGGATGTACGGAGGAACGTTCCTAACACCGTTGTTTTTGCAAAATATTCAGCGCGTGTCACCGATTGATACTGGTATTATCCTCATTCCACAGGCCATTGCCATGGCGGCGATGATGCCTATTGCCGGGAAGCTGTTCGATAAGTTCGGCATTGTGCCTTTGGGACTTGTGGGCCTGACGTTAACCAGCTTTATGACCTATCATCTTCATCAGCTTACGCCAGATACTTCGCATGCCTGGTTGGAAACCGTAATGGCATTACGGGGTCTGGGAATTGGTATTTGCATGATGCCATTGTCCACGGTCGGCATGAATGCTGTTCATCCGAGCAAGGTAGCCAATGCGTCTACAGCGTCCAATCTGGTACGTACCGTGGCTGCATCTATGGCGATTGCGGTACTGACCGCCATTATGCAAAGCCGTTCAGCTGCCCATGCCCAGCAAATTTCGGAGTCCATTACACAAGACTCGGCTCATACGCTACAAGCGACATTGGGTAGCTCATGGATGTCATCCATAAGTAGTTTAATCACACTGGATGCTACATCGAGAGGAATTGGGGATACGTTCCTCATTTCATCTATACCGCTGTTTTGCACGATTCCACTCATCTTTTTGTTTATTCAGAGGAAGAAAGCAAAGACACAGCCGGAAGCTTAAAAAAGAGAAATACAAAAATATCGACTGGATGGCTTACATTATTTCCACGGACAGAAAGAAAGGGAATTATCATGAAAATATTGAGAGTAGAAAGTACATTAGCGGCTTTAGTCCTCGGCGGCGCAGTGCTGGCAGGCTGCTCCAGTAATAGCGGAGCGGCTCAGGACATGGTCGTACCGGTTAAAATTAGTCAAGCACAGCAGGGGATTATCGGACAGGGCAATATTTATACAGGTACGGTAACTCCTTCGGAAACAGTCAATATTGTGCCTAAAGTAGGCGGTAAAGTGGTTGAGCTGCCTGTGGATATTGGTTCTGAGGTTAAAAAGGGTCAAGTACTATTCAAGCTTGACGATAAGGATATGCGTAACAATGTTGCAAAAGCCCGTGCCGCCGCCGCAGCAGCAGCAGCAGGCGTAAGCACCGCTCAAGCATCCCATGAATCAACGATGGTTCAAGCAACTTCGGGCTTAGTGCAGTCCAAAAGCGGTGTGATTCAATCCCAAAGTGCAATCAATCAGGCTCAGGGAGCTATTAATCAAGCAACTACAGCCGTAGAACAAGCGACACATAGTGTCTCCTCGGCAGCCAATACGGTGAAACAAACACAGCAAGCATTGGCAGATGCACAAAAGAATGTAACCCGTACACAAAGTCTGTTTGATGCTGGTGCGAGCACCCAAGCACAATTAGAACAAGCAAAAACCGCAGTTGTGAATGCGGAAGCGGCTTATAATAATGCACAAAATGCGCAGGCTAATGCAAAAGATCAATTGATAGCGGCTCAAAAGGCCCTAACTACAGCCCGCAACAGCTATGAGTCAGCAAAAAATAGCTACAGTAATGCCAACAGCGGCTACAGCAATGCGCAAAATCAACTTAAAGTATCTCAAAATACGGCTGGCATCGAGTCTAGCCAACAATCTCTTAAGCAGGCACAACTGAATGTAAACATTGCTCAGGATGCATTGGATGACACCGTTGTTACATCACCGATCAACGGTATTGTGGGTACGAAAAATGCAGAAGTGGGCGAAATGGTATCCGCTCAGTCTCCTGCGCTTGTCATTGCTAACCTGAGTACGGTCAATACATTGATCTATGTCCCTGCGGAACAGATCAACAATGTAAAAGTAGGTGACAAGGTACAGGTTCGTGTTGCAGCTTCCAACATTGTAACAACAGGTACAGTCAAAAATGTAAGCCCGTTGGATGCAAGCGGAAAAGGCTATCCTGTAAAAATCTCAGTAGCCAATCCAGATATGAAACTGAAATCCGGCATGTTGGCTGATATCAGCTTTGTCGCTGCCAATGCGCAAGAAGGTATTGTTGTTCCTACTGCGGCAGTGCAAAAGGATCAAGGTAAAGAATATGTATATGTGGTAAACGGCGACCATGCGAAACGCAAGGAAGTGAAGACTGTTCAAACGACAGGTTCACAAACACTCATTACCAGTGGCTTGAGCAAGGAAGAGAATGTGATCGTGAATAATCTGGCATTGCTGTCCGATAACTCACCGATTACAATTACCCAATAACTTGGTCTAAACTTGCGTTCTTTATAATAGTAGAAATTTATTATGGATACATCCCAAGGCAGCCCGTAAGTGGGCTGTCTTGTTTTTATTTCATTTGCACATTTTACATAGGATTAATGTCGATCTGGGACTTTTTTTGACGAACATTGGTAGAATAGGATAGACTAAATTGGAAATAGATAGTTTACGAGATCTCAGACAAGCGATCGGAGGAATTGTGAGATGGAAGTGAAATTGGTTGTAGATTATGAAGCTTATGAGAATGGCCAAACGATGGCTAAATCTATTGAGGAACTGGCAGCCAAGCCGGAGAGTGCCCAAGTTACGGATCTGATCATCGGAGATTGGGGAGGCGCCTATGAAAACTCACCAGATGATTTTATACCGGTGTTAGTGAAGCTTAAAGATCAATTTCCTAAGGTGCGCAAGCTGTTTATTGGTGATATGGAATATGATGAGTGTGAGGTATCATGGATTAACCAAACGAATCTGTCCCCGCTGTTAGAAGCGTTTCCAAAGCTTGAATCCTTACATATTAAAGGAAGCCAGGACCTGAGCTTGGAACCACTTCGCCATAATCATCTTCAAGAATTGGTTATTATTTGTGGTGGTCTGCCTGCAAGCGTTCTTCAGCAAATACGTAATGCCGAACTGCCTGAACTGCGCAAGCTGGAGCTGTATTTGGGTGTCGAGGATTATGGTTTTGACGGTAAACTGGAAGATATTTTACCGTTTTTGGACAGCAATCCTTTTCCCAAACTTACATACTTGGGACTCAAAGACAGTGAGATACAGGATGAAATTGCCATTGCTGCTGCTAATGCCCCTGTGATTGGACAACTGGAAGTGCTAGATCTCTCACAAGGTACATTGTCTGATCAAGGTGCAGAAGCGCTGCTGGCTAGTGAAAGTATAAAAGGGCTAAAACATCTGGATTTGAGCTATCATTATATGTCTAGTGAAATGATGGAACGCTGGAAAAGCTCAGGTTTATCTGTGAACGTAGAGGATCAACAAGAAGCAGATGAAGAAGATGATTGGCGCTATCCATCACTGACAGAGTAATTTGTTCCAATGGATTTCTAAAACGGATTGAATTTAAAATTAAAAAGAATAAAAGTGAGGCGGCTCTATGATGAAGATGTGGGATAGTAATGTCAACGAGCCGTTTATCTTGTTCGGTAATTCGGGGAATCGTCGAACTACGGGGCTGCAGGAAGCACGAAGCAGATTAATGCTTCCGCCAGCTCTGGAGGTTTCCTATACAGATGTGTTGGGGGCCATTCGAGAGAAGCACAGTCTGCGCGAACTGATGGTCAGGATAGCTGCACAAGCTGCGCAAGATAGCGTGAATGGCAGTGTCCATGTGCAAGAGAGCATTGATCAATTACTGGCAGGGCGGGTGGACAGAGGTCCATTGCTACGTCTGGATGCACCGGGCGAAAACTTTGAGGTAGAGCGGGAATTGATTGCTCTGGGCGCCCCGGATGCCGAGGGAGACGATTCTTTGTTGCCATGGCCGGAATGGGCACATGGCACAGGTATACTGGCGGCAGAAGCGCGCCGTTTGCAGGAGCAGCATGGTCGCATTTGGCACCCGGCACAATGGTTCCGGGGCTATTGCCGTCTGTTGGCTTGGCTGCGGCATGAAGTAGATCGGCTCTGGCCCTCGTCGCGCTGGATGAACGATCCTGCGGAAGTAGCCGTCATGTTTGACAAACGGCGTTGTAGCGCCGTATTAGACCAGGCAGACATCAGGGTCCCGCCTGTGCTTACAGCTTCAGGCGGTGCATTTCGTGATGCTGTCGATCTGCATACAGCTATGAAAGAGAGTGGGTTTCACCGCGTATTTGTGAAAATATTTTGCGGGTCAGGTGCTTCTGGTGTTATGGCATATCAGGTACATCCCCAGACACATGCAGAGCTGGCGGTAACTACGATTGGAACAGAGATCATACACGGACAGCGTGTGTATTATAATGCCGGACGATTGCGTCGTTATACAGACAAGCAGGACATTCATGCCATCCTTAACTGGCTATGTTTGGAAGGGGTACATGTGGAACGCTGGATTCCCAAAGCGATCCTGAACGGACGTGTTTATGATGTGCGTCAACTCGTGTGTGAATCAGAAGCTTGTCATGCGGTTTTACGTTTGAGTCACAGCCCCATTACAAATCTACATTTGCGTAATGAGCGACTCTCGCTAGAGGAAGCCGGACTACCACAGAATACGGTAGAATCGGTCCAGCATACTGCAAAAGCCGCCATGAGGGTTTTTCCGTCATCTATGGTTGCTGGACTGGATGTGCTCGTTCCGGCTCACGGTGGTCGTCCCTATGTATTGGATGTTAATCCGTTCGGTGATTTACTGTATCGGGTTGAGTATCAGGGTTGGAATCCATATGAATGGGAAATGCTGCACCTTGCTAATAGGAGCGTAGTTTTGGAAAGGAAAGACAGATAATGACTGATATGAATCAAATTGTCGGCTCTCATGATATTGTCATGATTACACTGGATACCCTGCGTTATGACGTAGCCAAGCTGGAGGAAGAAAACTGCTCGAATTTATGCGGCTCCGGGTCGTGGGAAAAGCGCCATACACCAGGGAGCTTTACATATGCTGCACACCATGCTTTTTTTGGCGGATTTTTACCGACTCCGGCCAATACAGATAAGGCTTCACATATCAGGCTGTTTCACACAAAGGATACGGGATTGCGAACGCATCCACATACCTGGCTGTTCGATGCTCCGGACATTGTGTCCGGGCTGGAGAACGAGGGCTATCGGACGATCTGTATCGGTGGCGTTATTTTTTTCACGAAGAAGAACAAGCTGGCCAAGGTGCTGCCCGGATATTTTCAAGAGAGCTACTGGCGCATGAACTTTGGCGTTACCAACCCTCGTTCAACAGAGCATCAGGTGAATCATGCCTTGAAGCTGTTGGAAAAGGCAGACCCTGCACAGCGCTTGTTTTTGTTTCTGAATGTATCAGCAATCCATGGGCCTAATCATTATTTTGTAAAGGGCTCTTCAAAAGATTCAGTAGAGTCTCAACGAGCAGCTTTGCGGTATGTGGATGGTGAACTTGGACGCTTGTTTGATGCTTTGCGTAAGCGTGGCAAGACGTTTTGCATGGCTTTTTCCGATCATGGTACAGCTTATGGCGAAGACGGCTACGAAGGGCATCGTCTGGCGCATGAGGTAGTGTGGAATGTGCCTTACCGCGATTTTATACTGTAGGACAAAAAGAAAAGTAGTTTGCACTGATAAATGATCAAGAATCCAATCCAGCGCGAGGAAGGAGCAGAAATGAAAGCCATGAATCTGAATCACCTACATCCGATAGGCGCAGCAACCCAAACTTCTCCAGGAATGGACACAAAATTAGTAACGACTAGATTTCAGTGGCCGGATACTCCTGTAGAATGGGCACGTACGATCCGAGAAGCTCCCTATCGCTCCTATCTGTACTCTTACCCGCATAAAACGGCCTATCGTTCGTTCGATACACCGCTCTCATTGCAGGAATTGTGGGAGAAAGAAGAGTTGGAAAGCTATTTTTTGTATATGCATATACCGTTTTGCGCAGCTCGCTGTGGATTTTGTAACCTGTTCACTTTACCGGATAAGCGCCAGGATGTGCACAAGGAGTATGTGGATGCGCTAGAAAGACAAGCTCGGCAATGGGCCCCAATTATGGGCGGTCGGCCTTTTTCGCGTTTTGCGATTGGCGGTGGTACGCCGACCTTATTGGAGGCTCCTTTGGTGGAGCGTTTATTTGACATTGCAGAAAATATTATGGGATTGGACCCCAAGCGAGCTTCTATTTCAGTCGAAGCCTCTCCCGATACTGTAACTGAGGATAGGCTGGAGGTGCTCAAGCGCCGCGGTACAGATCGTGTCAGCATGGGAATCCAGAGCTTTGTGGAATCAGAAAGTGCCGCCATATACCGACCTCAGAAGCCCAAGCTTGTTAGAGATGCACTTGAGCGGCTGGTAGAATACAATTTTCCTTTGCTCAACGTGGATCTGATCTATGGTCTGCCTGGTCAAACGGTGGAAACCTGGCTGTATTCTCTCGAGGAAGCCCTGTCCTATTCGCCAGGAGAGATTTTTCTTTACCCGTTATACATTCGTGAAAATACGATTTTAAAGCCTGGCTATACTGGGCTGGATCATGATATTCGCCTCAGCTTGTATGAAGTAGCGCGCGAACGACTCAAACAGGCAGGATATGTACAATATTCCATGCGCCGTTTTGCTAAAAATGAGGGTACATCTAGCAAAGAGCTTTTACCCTACAGTTGCCAGGAGGAGGGCATGGCTGGATTGGGGTGTGGTGCACGCTCTTATACACGCGATGTACACTATGCCAGCCGGTATGGTGTCAGTACAGCAGCTACACGTAGTATTATCGCGGATTATGTGGCGGCGGAGCGTCATGATCTGGCTGACTACGGCTTTATTTTAAATGCGGATGAGCGTAAGCGGCGCTTTATCCTGAAGGCGCTTCTTCATCGGGAAGGTTTGGAGCTATGTGCCTATGCAGAGCGCTTTGGTGTATCCCTGGAAGACGATTTTACAGGAATGTCGCTGCTACTGGAATCGGGTATGGCTGTGGTCGAGGAGGGCACGCTTCGACTTACGGAGGAAGGAATGGCCTATTCCGATGCGATTGGAGACTGGATGATCTCCACATCAGTACGCGAGCGTATGGAAGGATATGTAGGCGCATGAGATCGACCTTATATTATCGTGGTTCGTTGACCTCGTGCAACTATGCTTGCCCTTACTGCCCATTCAGTAAAAACGTCGATAGTCGGGAAACGTTGAACAAGGATCGGGCGCAGTTGGAGCGTTTTGCTGATTGGGTACGGGAGCAGGGTGCTTTGGGGCACCAGCTCTCCATTTTTTTTAATCCGTACGGAGAAGCCTTGATTCATTCCTGGTATCGTAAGGCTATGATTGAGTTTTCTCATATGGCGCATGTGGAAAAAGTGGCGGTACAGACGAATCTATCGGCTAAGCTGGATTGGACAAAAGAACTAAATCCAAATACGGCTGCGCTGTGGGCTACTTATCATCCTGGAGAAACCAAAGAGCAAGCTTTTATATCGCAGGCGATGAAGCTATATGAACTTGGCATTTCCTGTAGTGTCGGTACAGTTGGATTGAGACAGGCGTTCCCGGCTATTCGTTCCTTGCGGGCGCAACTTCCAAAAGAAGTTTATATGTGGATCAACGCCTACAAGGACCGACCACATTATTATACGGATGCCGAGGTTACCGAATTAACTGAGATAGATCCCTATTTTCAATGGAATTTAAAGGATTATAGCAGCCAGGGGAGAGCATGTCGCGCGGGAGCAGATGTATTCTACGTCCAAGGTGACGGGCGAGTAAAACACTGCTATCAGGATCGACGTGTGATTGGGCACCTGTACAGAGACGGTCTGGAGGGGCTGAGCGCCCAGCGTCCGTGCCGGATGAAAGAATGTGGCTGTTATATCGGTTATATCCATATGGAAGAGCAGCCATTTCGGGAAATGTATGGTAGTGGTTTGCTTGAAAGGGTGCCGCGTACAACCATGACGATCTATTAGAGAGAAAAGAGCAGAAAAAGAACCGCCCTTGCCACCAGGCAAAGAGCGGTTCTTTTGTTTTGAAACAAGTTTGTACGACGGTCCTATGCAATTTAATTAAGTTTGGACAATAGCGGTAATTTCTTCATCCAGATCCAATCTGACCTGCTCGCGATAGGCACGAATATTGTATTCGGAATGAAGATATCTCAGAATGGCTTCAATCATATTGGCTTCCACCAGATATTGACTGCGTCCCTGGACATGAACTTCGGCTGTATAGCCTGTATCCTCTTCCCAGCTTAGCTCCACAACCACATCGGTCGGTCGTACGCCCTTGCGTTCAGCCATATGCAGGCAAATGGCATTGACAATCTCATCCATGCTTAAAATCATAACTTAGTAACGTCCTCCACGAGAATCATCGGGTCTACGGCGATTTTTGATAGCTCGGTAGATCCCTACACCAACCATAATCAGGACATAAATAGCTAGAACGTTAACGGCCAGGCCAAGTAAGCTGCCCAATGCACCCATGTTGCCGAACAATCCGCCGAAAAGCATACCTGCCAAGCCGCCCAGCATCATACCTTTGAGGAACCCGCCACCGCCACCGAGGAACCCACCGGTTCTGCTTGTGTTGCCCGTAGCCGCACTAGATTTAGTTCCGCTATCAGACTTATTGATGCCGCTGCTGTCATTCGCCTTGCTTGGTGTAGATTGGTATGATTTTGGTCCGGATTTAAATCCGCCACCACGCCTTGCATCAGCTGTAGATGGTGCGATCATAGCAATGAGTAGGGTGAAAGCCATCATCAGCATCATCATATTTTTCAAAGTGAATGTCTTTTTCATGTAAATATAATCCCCCTAGTAATTTGTGTTATAGGTCAAACAACCGCTTACCCGTAATACGATATAGTATGGAAAAGGGTTTCAAAGAATTTTAAATTTTAAAAAATTAAACGATAACGTACATAAATCCCATGCATGGATTGATAAAAGCATTTTGCTTTAGGGTTTAAGTAAAAACGGATTAGTGTCCGCTCTGACATCACCGGCAAGCAGCATGCGCAGCACCATTTGGCACCATTCCAGGCCTGCTTTGGCATTCATAAGCCCTTTTTGTACTAGAATATAGTCACCGAAATTCTTACTGCCAAAGTGTAAATTTTCTGCGGGAATGTCGTTCAGTATATCCTCTAGATGACGGATTTTCTGAATAAAATAACGTTTGCGTTCCTCTAGCATACGATTGGCGCTAGTTTTGTCCGTCAACCAGAGACAGAATAGTCGAAGGCTTAATTCATCCCGTGTAACCGGAGCAGCTAACGTTTCCTGAGACCATTGCTGAAGCATATGGATTCCCTTGTCCGTAATGGTATACATCTTTTTATCAGGCTTGTCGGACTGCTGAATCCATCGGGAGGCTAGCAGTTCCTTGCTCTCCATACGGGCCAGTAGCGGATAGATCTGGCTGTGCTTGGCCTGCCAAAAAGGCTGAATACGCAGCATCAGATCATAGCCGGAGGATTCCTCTCTGGCGAGAAGTCCCAACAGACCATACGATAGTAAATTCATATATCTTATCTCCTTCATCCATCAAAGTAACGGTTGTAACAGCTCTGCGGCAGGTAATCTGCGGCTCCATAAAAAGTGTACACTGAAACTGTATGGTTTGACAACTTTCACACCAGTCGTTCACAGGTTAGCCAAAATTGGCTGGGGTCATTCGGTATGTATATGTGCTTTTTTTCATAGAAACAGGGTAGTTTAAGCACGTATATACGCGCCTGAACTACCCTGATAACTTTTGAGGATAAGGATTCTGTTTACTGGTTATTCCCGTCAACAACAAGGGTTAACGCGCCTGTATCCGGATGTATTACCATACCATGAACGGGCGTATTGGGAGGGAGAAGGGGGTGGTTTTTAATAAGCTTCACTGTAGTCTGTACCCCTTCTTCAATGTTGTCAAAACCCTTCAACCATTTATTTAACTTAATACCTGAATTTTCTAATGTACTTAGCACTTCTTGCGAAATTCCACGTTCCAGCATCTCATTAACCATATGATCAGCATTCAATGCAGCCATACCGCATTCATAATGACCTACAACGAGTACTTCGTCTGCTCCCAGCTCATATAGAGCGACTAGCACACTGCGCATTACACTTCCAAAAGGCTGTGAAATAATGGCACCCGCATTTTTAATAATTTTGACATCCCCGTTACGCAGGTTCATGGCTTTGGGGAGCAATTCCGTTAGCCGCGTATCCATACAGGTTATGATGACCATTTTTTTGTTAGGGAACTTGCCCGTTCTATAGGCCTCGTATTCTTTGTTTTCTACGAAAACACGATTGTACTCTAAAATTTCTTGGATGTGATCCACGATAGTTCCCTCCAGATTCTAATAAAGTGCAATATGTACTGCCCAACGTTGATCCAGGTATTAGGAGTTGGTCGTACATGTTGTGTGTTGATTATACTTTTTAATATAAGTATCATCAAGTATAGGTAGTTGTAAAGTTTTAACCATTTTAAGTTAAAGAGGTGACCCTAATTATGGAGCAACAGACGTTGGATCAATGGACGGCTTTAAAGGAAATCTCACACAAAATCAGCAGTTATGGCGAAGCAGTCGGCTTGCTGCACTGGGATTTACGGACAGGAGCTCCACGCAAGGGAGTTGACATTCGGTCCGAGACGTTGGGGATGCTGTCCACGGAAATGTTCAAGCTGATGATCTCAGATGAAATGGGGCAGTTGCTGCAATTTTTTGCCGCAAAAGACAAGCTGGAGCAACTGGAGGACAATGATCGCAGATTGGTAGAGGAATGTCGCAAAAATTATGACTTGAATCGTTCAGTCCCAGCAGACCGCTACCGGGAGTATAGCATTTTAGCGGCTCAGGCAGAAAGCAAGTGGGAGGAAGCAAAGGAACATAGCGACTTTGCCGGATTCGAACCGTACTTGTCTAAAATCGTAGACATGAAGCGTGAGTTTATCGGCTACTGGGGTGTTAAGGATACAGAGTACGACACACTTTTGGATCAATATGAGCCAGGGATGACGGTTGAAAAGCTGGATGCTGTCTTTGATCGACTCAAAAAGCGCCTTGTACCCCTTCTGTCTAAAATTCAGACTTCACCCAACCAGCCGGATAAGAGCTTTTTAGACGGTGTATTTGATGTGAAGCAGCAGGAAAAGTTCAGTCTGTTCATTTTAGGGCAGATGGGTTATGACTTTGATGCAGGTCGTTTGGATGAGAGTGTGCATCCTTTTGCGACAGGATTAAATCCAGGTGATGTGCGTATAACAACACACTATTTGCAAGATGATGTAACCAGTGCTATTTTCAGCTCACTGCATGAAGGAGGCCATGCACTGTACGAACAAAACATTGCTCCTGAGCTGGCAGGATCACTACTGTCCGGAGGAACCTCTATGGGGATTCATGAATCCCAGTCCCGCTTGTGGGAAAATAAAATCGGACGCAGTCGTGCTTTCTGGGATCGGTATTACGATGATCTGCAAAAGCATTTTCCTGATCGTTTGGCGAAGGTCACGGCAGAGCAATTTTACCGGGCAGTCAACCGCGTGGAAAATTCATTGATTCGTATTGAAGCGGATGAGCTGACATATAATTTACATATCATTGTCCGCTATGAAATTGAGAAAATGCTGTTTAATGAAAAGCTGGATGTAAAGCGTCTCCCCGAAGTGTGGAATGCAAAATATAAAGAATACCTGGGGCTTCTACCCCCGAACGACGGGCTGGGCGTACTTCAAGACGTTCACTGGTCCGGTGGTGATTTTGGCTATTTTGCTTCTTACTCACTTGGCAATATGTATGCAGCCCAAATTTTGGCGACTCTGCGTAAGGAGCTGCCGAACCTGGATGAGCTGATTGCTGCTGGTGAGCTGGAGCCGATCAAGCAATGGCTGACTGAACGGATTTACCGTTACGGCAAGAGCCGGACGCCGTCTGAGTTGATTGTAGCCATTACGGGTGAGGATCTGAATCCTGATTATCTCGCCGACTATCTGGAAGATAAATATACATCCATATACAAGCTCTGATTTAGAGTTCTTATACAATCGCACACAAAAACCTCGCATTCATAGGCAAATTCGGGGTTTTTGTATGCAGTTAACCATTATAACGTCAGCCGCATAACAATATATGAAGTCAACCATGTAAAGGTGGGGAGGGAACAAGGATGAAATACGGCGCCCGTTTTAAAGCAGTGGTGGCTGCGGCACTACTCGGATTACTGTTGCTCAGTGGGTGTGCCCCCAAGGGGGGGCAGACGATTGAGATCAGACTTGGCGAGGTAGCCCGTACGGTCTTTTATGCGCCGCAGTATGTAGCCTTGAGCCAGGGGATGTTTGCTCAGGAGGGACTGGATGTCCAACTGGCTACGATCCCTGGCGGAGACAAGGCGATGACGGCGTTGTTGTCCAATCAGGCAGATATCGCGCTGATCGGCGCGGAAACATCTATTTATGTGTATCAGCAAGGAGCAGAGGACCCTATCATTAATTTCGCTCAGCTGACACAGAAGGACGGAACCTTTTTGTTTGCTCGGCAAACGCAGGATAGCTTTGACTGGGAAAAGCTGAAACAACAAAGTTTTTTGGGACAACGCAAGGGCGGAATGCCACAAATGTCACTTGAATTTACGCTTCGCAAACACGGCATTGATCCTCATAAGGATCTGAAGCTGATTCAAAATATTGATTTTGCCAATGTCGCCTCTGCTTTTGGTTCGGGTACAGGGGATTATGTGCAGTTGTTTGAGCCACAGGCATCTATTTTTGAAAAGGAAGGTCGAGGTCGGGTAGTTGCCTCTATCGGCGTAGAGAGTGGCGAGTTGCCGTATACGGTATATATGGCGAAGCAAAGCTATCTAAATACCAATAGCGAAGCCGCTCAGAAATTTACAAATGCCATATATCGGGCACAGCAGTGGATTGCTGCGCATTCACCTGAACAGATCGCCGAAGCTATTACACCTTATTTTAAGGATACAGAATTAGCTGTTTTGACGAGTAGTATCAAGCGCTATAAGGAACAGGGTACCTATGCAATGAACCCGATGATTGAGGAAAATGAATGGAATAATTTACAGGATGTCATGGCTTCGGCAGGTGAGCTGAAAAGCCCGGTTGCACTAGATAAGCTGGTAAACCCAAGTTTTGCAAAACAGGCGATCTCCTCCAACTCTATCGGGAATACTGAAACAGATGTGAAAAAGAGCACAACCGAAGCTACGGATACAGCTGTGGATGCAGGAGGTTCACCATGACGGAGGAACAGAGTGGTCTCACTGCGGATGTGACGATCCCGATGGTGAGAATGGAGCAAGTGACCCATGTATACGTAACAGATCGGGAAGCTTCATTAGCGGTTGAGAATATCGATTTTTCCGTAAATACAGGGGAATTTGTCAGTTTAGTCGGTCCAAGCGGCTGCGGCAAAACGACGATCCTGTCTATGATCGCCGGGCTGCTGCGTCCAGCGGCAGGTCAAGTTATGTTGCAAGGTCAGCCGGTAAGTGGCCCGAGTCCTGAGGTCGGTTACATGTTGCAGCAGGATTATCTTTTCCCGTGGCGGACGATCATGGATAACGCATTGTTAGGTCTGGAACTAAGCAACAGAGTAGATGAAGCTGCGCGTGAGCGGACGCGATTATTGCTGGAAGGTATGGGTTTGGGAGGAAAGGAGCATTTGCATCCATCCCAGTTGTCTGGAGGAATGCGCCAGCGTGTGGCGCTGGTACGGACGCTGGCGACGAATCCGGGATTGCTGCTGCTGGATGAGCCGTTCTCCGCGCTGGATTATCAAACTAAGCTGCAGCTGGAGGACCTCGTTGTGCAAACCTTGCGCGAGCGAGAGAAAACGGCGATTTTAGTCACGCATGATTTGGCCGAGGCGATTGCAGTCAGTGACCGGGTTTTAGTGATGGGGCGAAATCCTGGTCATATCCGACGTACTTTCGAGATTCCGGTTTCCATCCGGGAAGCTCAGCCTTTTTATGCACGCGAGCAGCCGGGCTTTAATGAGCTTTTTCATGAGATATGGGGGGAACTGGAGGCTTCGGGAGCAAAGGAGTGAGTTAATGTATGAAGAACGAAGCTGATCAGCTTGAGCAACGTTGGATTCAAGGACTGCATCAGACGTATTTGCGTAACAGGCGTTTGCAAAAGTGGTTAGTAACAGGTGTGCAGACAGCTATTTTGCTGCTTTTATTTGTATTGTGGGAAATTGCAGGTCGTTTGAAGTGGATTGATGTACTGTTGTTTAGCTACCCTAGCAAAATTTTCACTCAGATTGGCAAGGATGCGGTCAACGGTGAATTATGGGGGCATGTAGGTGTCACTGTTGGAGAAACGATGGCAGGTTTTTTGCTCGGCACACTGCTCGGTACACTGCTGGCGGTACTTATTTGGTGGTCGCCGTTTTTGTCGAGGGTGCTTGACCCGTATATGGTTGTGTTTAACAGTATGCCGAAGGTAGCGCTGGGTCCGATTTTTATCGTCATGTTTGGGGCGGGTTTTACCGCGATTCTGATGACGACCCTCTCCATTACGGTTATCATTACGACCCTTGTGGTGTACAACAGCTTTCAGGAAGTTGATTCGAATTTGATCAAAGTGGTTCGCACGTTTGGAGGTTCGCGCCGGGATACATTTCAAAAGGTAATTTTGCCTGCATCCTTTCCCGCAATTGTCTCTACGCTGAAAGTGAATGTCGGCATGGCATGGGTTGGCGTGATTGTTGGTGAATTTTTGGTGGCTAAAAACGGCTTGGGTTATTTGATTATTTATGGTTTTCAGGTATTCAATTTCACGCTGGTCATGTCCAGTTTGTTGATCATTGCTGTCGTAGCTACATTGATGTATCAGGCAGTCGTGTATGTGGAGCACCGCTTGCTTTCAGGTCGCCCTCATCGGTAATTATTAAATTTCTGAATATTTGTGTAAAACGTGAAAATAAAGTACCATGAAAATGAAATACTTAATATTTATGAAAATGAGAAAACAGATTTCATCTAGAGGGGACAGAATTTTTTCATGGGCTTTCGTACGATTAAAACGGCTATTGCCGCATTAATGGCCGTACTTATTGCGGAGGGAGTAGGCATTCACGGAGCCACCTCGGCAGGGCTTTTAGCAATTTTGGGGGTGGATGTCACACGCAAGAGAAGTCTCCGCACCATTTCGGCGAGATTTTTTGCATCCGTCGTGGGACTTCTTTTTGCTTGTGTTTTGTTTGTGGTATTCGGATTCCATGATTGGGTGCTTGCATTATATATTTTAACGGCGTTTCCGGTCATTGTACGGGTGGGCTTTAAGGAAGGCATTGTCACGGGTTCGGTCGTGGTTTTCCGAGTATTCAGCGGCGGTGTGATTGATATGGAGGTACTGCTGACCCAGCTGGCTCTGCTGGTGATTGGGCTGGGTTCTGCGATGGTTGTCAATCTAGCTTATATGCCGCGTTCTGATAATACAATGCAACAAATCCGGCAGGAGGTGGATCGGACATTTTCTGTTATATTCAGAAATATGGCCAACACGCTGCGTAGTCCGGCATACATATGGGATGGCAAGGAAGTTATTGAAGCGGACAGCGTGATCACCAAAGGGGTCACTGAGGCGGGTCGTTCATTGGAAAATCAAATGCTTCGTCCCCAAGAAGGCTGGAATGTGTATTTTTATATGCGCAAAGAACAGCTGGATTCGATTCAAAACATGATGCAGTTGATCGCACAAATGTATCAACACATGCCGCAGGCCAAGCTTCTGGCCGAGCTGTTCGACCAGCTTAGCAACGACGTTTTGGCTGGACATTATACAGGACAGACCGAGAAGCTGCTGGAGCAGGTTCGTGAAGAATTTAAAGCCATGGAGCTTCCCGCAACTCGGGAGGAATTTGAGATTCGTTCGGCATTATTGCAGCTTACACATGAGCTTCACCAGTATTTGAAAATCGCTAAAAAGGACAAGGCCCCTACTCCGGTGAAAAATTAGAGTAAGGACCTTGAGCGGCTACTATCTATGACGGACAGTAGCCTTTTCTTGTTCAGTAACGGTAGAATTCGGATGAGTGAAAGTCCGTTTATGCCGAATTCGATCTGTGATCCATAAGACAACGGTGATCAGGCAAGGGTAAAGCATGGCCCACCCGACAAAGGGGAAAACAACTGCCGTGGAGATGAAGGAAATCCAACTAATGGAAACTCCCCAACGACTCCCGCATAGGAGCTTGATTCCTGCTGCACAACCCCCTAGATAGGTCAGAATGAAGGTAGCGTTCGGCAATTGGATCAGGTTGGTGAGTGAAACAGCACCGCTACTGTACAACACCATAATGATCACGAAGCAGACGCTAAGAAAAGCAATGCCCCCGATAGGAGTATGGAAGCGTTGGGATAACACGCCCATCCAGCGAAAGGCCTGTCCTTGTCGAGATAAAGCATAAGCGACTCGTGAAGCGGCACCCACGTAAGCAATAATAGTAGCGGTGCAAATAAAGATCCCCGTCAAGCCCGCAATGATCGCACCCCATGGCCCAATAGCCCGACTAATCACCCATATGAGCGAAGCATCCGAACCCCCTGCAAGGTAACTTTGTGTGCCTACCGTAGCAAGCGCAGTAAGAAAATAAAGCAAACCTACAATGACGGCTGCAATGGTCACACCTCTAACGGCAGATCGCTCGGGATTGGTAAATTCCTCTGACATATGGGACACAGCCTCCCAGCCGATAAAGCACCAGAACAGAATCGCAGCTGCTTGGCCGACAGAAAGCCAGCCATGTGGAACAAACGGCGTGAAGTGAACAGTTTTCATCTGAGGGAGTGCTGCGGCAATAGCGAATATCAGGACGGCAACGATGGCTATAACGACGGCAATCTGAATACGTCCGGCAACCTTCATACCAATCCAGTTGATGACCAGGCCCACCGCCAGCATGGCAGCGGCCAACATTATGCGGCTTTCCTCTCCCCAGCCCATAGCTGCGGTCATATAGCCGGCTCCGGTAAGTGCGGCAACAGGGGCCCCAATTGGAACCGACATGAGAAAAAACCACCCGATATAAGCACCAGCACGTGGGGAAAAGGCCAACGTCACAAAATGCGATACCCCTCCCGCATTTGGGAATTTCGCGGATAGAAGTCCCATGGAAAGCGCCATTGGCAGAATGAGCAGGGTCATGAATCCCCATGCCAGCAACGATGCTGGACCCGCCATTTGGGCGGCAAGACCAGGCACAATCAATACCCCCGAACCCAATACAGCTCCGATATAGAGCGCAATGGCCTGTGGAAGACCAATAGTGGATTGAAGCTTATTTTCATTCGTCATGCAGAAAAGCCTTCTTTCTCTTGTTATTTTCTCCAGCTTATCAGATAATCAATCTATCGGAAAAACGGAATATTACGATTGCTTGCATCGGAAAAATCGATTGAAGGAGCGGATTATGGAATCGCGGCATTTGTTTACCTTTATAAATGTGGTGGAGGCAGGCAGTTTTACGCGAGCAGCGCGTATACTGGATTATGCACAGTCAAGTATTACTGCTCAAATTCAAACACTGGAGACGGAATTGGGTACGCCGCTGTTTGATCGCATTGGCAAGAAAATTATGCTGACCGATGCCGGACGACGTCTGCTGCCCTATGCGCAGGAAATTTCCAAGATGCATGCTATGGCCAAGGATGCGCTTCGTTCAGAAACAGAATTAGCAGGAACGCTAAAAATAGGAGCACCAGAGTCTCTGGCTGCTTTTCGTTTGCCGAGTCTGATCCGTGAGTACAGGGAGCGGTACCCAAAGGTTAAAATTGTACTTAAACCCGGCGAATGCTGGGAATTACGTGATTTGATCCGTTCCGGTGAATTGGATTTGGCTTTTTTGCTTCAACCTGAGACGGAGGATAGGGAACTGAATATCACCACGCTTATACATGAGCCGATGGCGCTGGTTGCGCCACTGAAGCATTCACTGGTTGCCTATACACAGGTAGAGCCTGCCGACTTGAAGGACGAAACCATTTTGCATACGGAGGCTGGATGTACGTACCGAATCCTTTTTGAGCAGTATTTGAACAAACACGGTATTTTTGCAGACCCTAGTCTGGAATTTTGGAGCATAGAAGCCATCAAGCAATGCGTCATGGCTGGACTGGGTATTGCGCTGCTTCCGCTGGTTACGGTACAAAATGAGCTGCGAGAAGGGAAAATGGCACGTCTAGCCTGGGATGACAGTGAACAGCAGGTGGCTACTCAGGTCGCTTATCACACGAAAAAGTGGAAATCGCCAGCTCTCAGCGAATTTTTACAGATCGTTGAGCAGCATGTAACACATTGGCGTGCATGAGTTCAAGCCATGGCGGCATATGCTTATACAAATAATATTTTTTCCTTTTCGCCTATTCACTCAACATTCGCCCACAACCTGCATACATATGTATGGAATGATTGATTGTATGGAGGAGGTTCAAGAATGGCATTAAGTCATAAAAATCGTAGAGAGATTATTACCAAAGCGATCTGTGGTAAAGGTCGCAGATTCTCTACCGTAACCCATACCGTAACTCCGCCGAATAATCCGACCAGTATTTTGGGGGCATGGATTATTAACCACCAGTATGAAGCTGTGGCGGCTGGAGACGGCATTGAGGTCATCGGGACGTATGATATCAATATTTGGTACTCATACGATAAAAACTCGCAGACCGATGTGGCTAAGGAAACGGTGTCGTACGTAGAAAATGTGCCGCTCTCGTATCTTGATCCGAAGCACCGGGCGTCTACAGTGGAAGTATCCGCCGAAGCTACACAGGAGCCAAGTTGCGTCGAGGCCAGTGTGTCTTCTGGAGGTGGCAGCGTAATGATCCGGGTCGAGCGGGAATTTGCGGTGGAGCTGGTGGCGGAAACGAAGATTGTTGTAGAAGTATTCCCGTATGGCAGCAGTGACGATTTTGACAAGGACTTTGATTTTGGAGCGGAAGAGGGGGACTATGAGGAGCTCGACCCCGACCTCATTGACGACGAGCTCTGACAGGAGTGACCAAAAAGAGGGCCACTTTACTCTTTGCGCCGGCTGATATTGCGCAGGGGGCAAAGGCCCTCCTTTTTTGTCGTTTGGATTGTTTAAGTCCGTACGTAGATCGGTAAGGGGGAGTTATGATGCGGCAACCGGGACAGGCGCTCAGACGTTTCAGACAGATGACGGACGATGAAAAAATGCGCAGATTGGAGCGCTCAGGTATTTCGGTTCGTTGGCTGGATGAGAGTACAGCAGATTTTGCGATCGGCTACGCGGTGCAAATCCATCAACTACGGGTGCTGGAAATCCGTAGACGTGCCCTCGAAAGTTCTACTAAGGTTAGTGCATATGATCGGTCTGAACTAGATTATCAATCACCGCTCTATGTCCGGATGGAGCGGCTGGCTGTACGTGCGTTGTACACTCTCGGTTTGGACAGTGGTGAGGTTGTGCTGAGGCCGCTTGGAGAACGTAATTGTCAGGTTCGCCATGTCTTGGCACAGCCATGGCTGAACGATAGACGTTTGGCCACGCTATATGAAGCTGCTGCTCGTGAAGAGGATGCTCCGGGAGAGGAACTTTCAGCGGAACGGGGCAGAGCGCGACTATTAATCGGAATGGATCCCGAATTTGTGCTGGTTCGTATGCCAGAGGGGAGGGTTGTTCCGGCCTCTCGATATTTGGGCCGATTAGGCGTAGCCGGCTGCGATGCCGTTACCCGCCGAGGACGAACGCTATACCCAGTCGCTGAGCTTCGTCCTGCACCAAGTGAAGATCCGGCCCGTCTGCTGAGGCACCTGCGCCAAGCTTTTGCGATAGCAGCTCGGCAGATAGATGACCATACGCTCATCTGGCAGGCGGGCGGAATGCCGCAACCGGGTTTTCCCTTGGGCGGACATCTGCATTTCAGCGGGGTTCCGCTAAATGGTGCCCTACTCAGGGCACTAGATAACTATTTGGCGTTGCCTCTGGCGCTGCTGGAAGACAAGCGCTCGGCTCGGCGCAGACCGCATTATGGCAATTTGGGCGATTTTCGCCGTCAGTCTTACGGAGGCTTTGAATATCGAACACTGCCCAGTTTTCTAATCTCGCCACAGCTGGCGAAAGGTGTGATTGGGATGGCGTTTCTGATTGCTTCCCAATACTCACGTTTGCAGCGTAGGCCGCTGGGAGAAGAAGAGGCTCACAGAGCTTTTTATGAAGGGAATCAGGTTGTACTTAGAGAGTATATGGAGCCACTTATTTTAGATATGATTTCATTAGAGATCTTTTCTCAATATGAAGCTTATATAGCGCCACTGCTGGATAGCCTTCGCAAGGGAAAACAATGGGATGAAACACGGGATTTGCGCCCGTACTGGAAGCTTTCGTAAAATCAAGTGTCAACACCCGAGAGGGTTTCATGTTATCGACTGTCATTTTTGATATAATGAAAGGTAAATATGAGTTTAAACGGAACAAAGTGTGGGGGTTAGGAAACGGTATGTCTAAATATACACCGATGATCGAGCAATATTTATCTATAAAAGAGCAGGCTAAAGACGCATTTTTGTTTTTCCGCCTGGGCGATTTTTACGAGATGTTTTTTGATGATGCGATTCTTGCATCCAAGGAGCTGGAAATTACACTGACTGGTCGTGAGGGTGGCGTCGCGGAGAAAATTCCGATGTGCGGCGTGCCTTATCATTCAGCAGAAAATTACATACAACGCCTTATTGAGAAGGGTTATAAGGTGGCCATCTGTGAACAAATGGAGGAAGCCTCAGCTACCAAGGGAATGGTACGGCGGGATATTGTCCGTGTTGTGACCCCGGGTACGGTCATGGAGGGCAAGGTGCTGGGTGATAAATCCAACAATTACATGGTATGTGTCACAGAGACGGACGGGATGCTGGCGCTGGCGGCATGCGACTTGTCGACAGGTGAACTCTATGTGACTTCCGTACCTGATTCGAAAGAATGGCTATTAGATGAAATTAACATTTATGAGCCGTCCGAAATGTTGGGGGATGGTCATTTGCTTGATTTTGTGACCTCCCGTATGTCCCCTGTTGGAAGGCGGGTTGTGTATACGGCGTGGGACAAATCCAAGGATGATCTGGTACGGGATCAATTTGGTGAAGCCACGTGGGCAAGGCTTACGGAGGAACGCAGACGGTGCGTATCGCGCCTGATTTCCTATTTAAATGAAACGCAAAAAAGATCGTTAGGTCAACTGACCCAAATCTCGGTCTATGAGCCTAATCATTTTATGATTCTGGATCCATTTACCCGCCGGAATCTGGAACTGGTGGAGACGGTGCGTGAGCGCTCCAAGAAAGGCTCGTTGCTGTGGTTGCTGGATCGGACAGAGACATCCATGGGCGCACGTTTGTTACGTCGTTGGATCGACAAGCCGCTGTTGAGTAGCAATATAATTGAGGAACGGTTAGAAGCGGTAGACAAGCTATACCACCAGTTTATTTTCCGCGAGGATGTACGTGCTCAGCTTAAAGAGATTTACGACCTGGAGCGTTTGGTAGGACGGATCGCTTTTGGTAGTGCTAATGCACGAGATTTGATCGCCCTCAAGCTGTCTCTGGCCCAAATTCCGTCTTTACGCGAGCTGTGCGCTGAATCTCCGTCGAATACGCTGAGACGGATTGCACAAACATTGGACAGCTGTGCAGACCTGTGTACGCTGATTGAGGAAGCAGTGGCTGATGAACCCCCGATTTCCGTAAGAGATGGAGGGCTTATAAAGGAAGGCTATCATCAGCGTCTAGACGAACTGCGTGAGGCGAGTGTGAACGGTAAGCGTTGGATTGCTGAGCTGGAGGCCAAAGAACGAGTAGCAACCGGCATTCGGTCACTCAAAATCGGATACAACAAAGTGTTTGGTTATTACATCGAGGTGACCAAATCCAATTTGGCATCATTACCGGAAGGTCGATATGAACGCAAACAGACATTGGCGAATGCAGAACGGTATATCACACCGGAATTGAAGGAAAAGGAATCGCTGATTTTGGAAGCTGAGGATAAGATGGTGGATCTGGAGTACACGCTTTTCTCAGAGCTACGCAGTAAACTGAACGCTGAAATTCCCCGTCTGCAAAAGCTGGCAGAGCAAGTTGCTGAAATTGACGTGTATCAGTCGCTGGCAACGGTTAGCGCGGAACGTGGATTCGTGAAGCCTGAGCTGACAACAGGATATGATTTTGTAGTGGAACAGGGACGGCACCCCGTTGTGGAAGCCGTCATGAAAGATGGCGGCTTTATCGCCAACAACACAGTGTTGGAAGAATCCGATGCGCATATTCTACTCATCACCGGTCCGAATATGGCTGGGAAAAGTACGTATATGCGTCAGGTTGCACTCATTGCGATTATGGCTCAAATTGGCTGCTTTGTCCCGGCTGCACGTGCTAAAGTGCCGATGCTGGATCGCATTTTCACACGGATCGGCGCAGCGGATGATCTCATTGGTGGACAGAGTACGTTTATGGTCGAAATGGCAGATATTCAAGTCATGACGGACAAGGCAACTCCACGAAGTCTGATTATAATTGATGAACTGGGACGAGGAACGTCCACCAGCGAAGGGATGGCAATTGCACAAGCGGTCATCGAATTTGTGCATGATACGATTGGCTGTAAGGCGCTGGTATCTACGCACTTCCATGAGCTGGCCCATTTGGAGCAAGGTCTATCTTCGCTGCGAAATTATTCCATGGCCGTGCAGGAAAGCGGCGATAAGGTGAATTTTCTACGCAAGCTCATACCGGGCGCGGCTAGTAGTAGCTATGGTATTTATTGTGCCCGACTTGCAGGTTTGCCTAATAACATTATTGAGCGAGCAAATGGTCTACTGTATGGTTTTGAACAGGCGGCAGCTCAAGTAACGGCAGGCACCGAGACAGCAAGAGTAGCGAAGGAAGGGACTGATCTTCGTACAGTGCCAGGGACAGAAGAGATTTCTCCAATGTCCGCAAAATATGCGGACCAGACATTGCAAGCAAACGGAGAAACTGCACCACCAGTCCAGTCTGGATCACAGCAAGCTACCCTGGTAAAAGAAGATACACTACAGAATGTGGAAGATTCAGGTGAGTTGGAGCATGCAGCTTCTGACGTGGTACAGCTGTCCATTTTCGGAGAGCAGGACCTTGCTCCCTCCAAGCCACACTCAGAGACGGTAGAAGCTAATCCGATCGTGCGCCAAATTTTGCGGAAGGTGAAAAATGCTGATGTCATGAATATGACACCCTTACAGGCGATGCAACTGTTAAATGAATTAAAGAACAAGGCCAATGGTCTGTAATTAAGAATATTAGATATTATTATTTTGTTTATTTTTCATCACACTTTGAAGTCAGGAGGAGGTTAAAAGGATGTCTAAAATTCGAGTGCTAGATGAGCATATTGCGAATCAGATTGCTGCCGGTGAGGTCGTGGAACGTCCAGCCTCCGTCGTGAAGGAGCTGGTGGAAAATGCGATTGATGCGGGCGGTACACGAGTGGACGTATGGGTAGAAGAGGGCGGCCTGCAAAGTATTCGGGTGACGGATAATGGCAGTGGGATAGAGCCTGAGGACGTGGAAACGGCATTTTATCGACATGCGACAAGCAAAATCGGACATGGCCGAGACTTGTTCCAGATCACAAGTCTCGGCTTCCGGGGAGAGGCATTGCCAAGTATAGCGGCTGTCTCAAAAGTAGAGCTACTCACAGCAGCAGGAGATGACGGCCGTGCCCGTAAATTGGTGATTGAGGGCGGTAAACTGATGCTTCACGAGGATGCTGCTGGAAGGCAGGGGACGGATTTTACCGTACGCGATCTGTTTTATAATACACCTGCACGGCTAAAATATATGAAAACGATCCAGACGGAATTGGGACACATTTCGGATGTATTGTACCGAATGGCGCTTTCGCACCCAGAAGTGGCCTTTACATTGCGGCATAATGGTAATACATTGTTGCAAACGCTGGGCAATGGTGATTTGCTCCAAGTGATTGCTGCTATTTACGGAACTTCTGCGGCGAAATCAATGTTGATGGTGGAAGGAGAGAGCCTTGATTACCGAATTAGCGGCTATGTCAGTCGCCCAGAGTGGACCAGATCGAATCGAAATGCAATCTCGACAGTAGTGAATGGACGATTTGTGCGGAGCTATGGGCTCAATCAGGCACTGCTCAAGGCGTATCATACTTTGTTGCCGATTAATCGTTATCCGCTGGCTGTGATCCAACTGGACATGCATCCTTCTTTGGTGGATGTTAATGTCCATCCAGCCAAGCTGGAGGTGAGGTTCAGCAAAGAAGCTGAACTGTTTCAGCTGGTTGAAGATTCGGTAAAAGCTGTTTTAGGGCAGCAAGTGCTGATTCCAAAGGCAGTCAAACGCGAAATTGGCGGCAAGGATAGCGGCTCATTTGTGCAGGAGCAGTTTCATTTCTCGAAAGGAAATAGTGCAAAAGTAGATACTTCTGCAGATAATATAAGCAGTAATGAAAGTAATGAAAGTAATGAAAGTAATGAAAGTAATGAAAGTAATGAAGAGAGTAAGAAGTTTAGCCATGAACATGAGCAACTTCCGAATAGGGGGAGCCATTCCGTCATTGGACAGGCCAACACTCTCGCTCGTCAAAGTATCAGTGATGATGAGCTGGATGCAGATTTTGTGGAAGAAAACAACGAGGGTGATGTTAGAGGAGGCGTGTCGCTTCCTGATGGGACGACTACTCGGATATCCACAGGAGATCATGCCGAAACAGATGTCTCTTCCTCGTACAGCGAAGGGATACAGGAAACGGCTGCTTCTGCTACTTACCGTCCTGCTGTTTCACCAATTGCAGACAACACTACTAAATTCACGGATCAGAAGCCGCGCCAGGAGCATCTAAATACAGAGCAATTGACAGCGTTGTCGGGGGCAGCCCCTGAGGTGCCTACTTTTCCTGAGCTGAATTTAATCGGTCAGCACCATGGGACCTATCTGATTGCGCAGAATGACCAGGGCTTGTATTTAATTGATCAGCATGCCGCCCATGAGCGGGTCAATTACGAATTTTATTACGAAAAATTTGGCAACCCTGAATCAGTATCACAGGAGTTGTTACTGCCAATTACATTGGAATTTACGCCTTCCGAGACGGAAAAATTGAAAACGAGGTTGCACTGGTTTGAACAGGCGGGGGTGTATTTGGAGCATTTTGGCGGGCAAACCTTCCGTGTCAGCTCATATCCGTACTGGCTCCCCAAAGGAGAAGAAGCGGATGTCATTGAGGAAATGGCCGGATGGGTACTGGAGGAAAAAGCCATTGATCTTGCTAAACTGCGGGAAGCAGCCTCAATCATGTGCTCCTGCCGGGCTTCGATTAAAGCAAATCAGAAGCTGACTGACCGACAGGCTGCCGTGCTGCTAGAGCGTTTGGCAGCCTGCAAACAACCCTATACCTGCCCGCATGGGCGCCCCATCGTTGTTTCCTTTTCCACATATGATCTGGAGAAGCTGTTTAAAAGAGTAATGTAAGGGAGTATAAATATGTTGCAGGATTGGGAAAACCGTGAAGAAGAAAAGCAGATGATGCTTCGTGATAAGCAAGCTGAATTACTGGTCACGACAGGAGATTCTCCCTCGGACGAGGTTGTGGAGCGCGCGAAGTTGCTTGCAGCCGAGCTTGGGGTGCTGTACGCTCCACGTCGCGGCATATCAGTAGCTAAGCTAATCGCTGTTCACAGAGTCCGTCAGGCTCTGGTGCTGGTGCAGGGCGGGGTGAGGCTTATTGGCCCGGAACAATCACCGATGATTTTTCATCCAAGCATGGGATTCATTCGAGCTAAAAGGGTATTAAAGGGCGAGGCTGATCCGATGTTGACGGCTGCCCGACTTGCCCCGGGTGATACCGTGCTCGATTGCACGGCAGGGCTCGGTACGGATTCTCTTCTATTCTCGATTGGAACGGGAAGCTCTGGACAAGTTACAGCTGTGGAGAGTTCCTTCCCTGTCTATGCATTAATCAAGGATGGGATGAGGCATTACCGTTCCGGTAACGCTGCAGTGGATAAAGCCTTTTCAGACATTGACGTTCGTTATGGTCATCATCTGGACTATTTGCGTAGCTTGCCGAATCGAAGTGTAGATATTATTTATTTTGACCCGATGTTCCGTGATCCGTTGCTTGATTCCAGTGCAATCGGTCCATTGAGAGGATTGGCTAATCCAGATGCGTTGAATGAAGAAAGTATTGCTCATGCGAAAAGGGTTGCACGAAAAACAATCGTAATGAAAGAAAAAAGGGGTAGCGGAGAGTTTGCCCGCCTCGGCTTCCGTGTGGAGCAACGGGGCACAACGAAAACAGTGTACGGAGTGATTGATATTGACAGTGGCATCTAAGCCTAAACTACTTGTTCTTGTTGGCCCGACTGCGGTTGGCAAGACGAAACTAAGCATCGAAATGGCTCGACAATTTGAAGCAGAAATTATTTCCGGGGATTCCATGCAGGTATACCGTCATATGGACATTGGAACTGCCAAAATTTCCGAACAGGAAATGAAAGGAATCAAGCACCATTTAATCGATATTCATGAGCCTGAATACCCATATTCAGTAGCCCAATTTCAGGAAGACTGTCGTCGTCTCATACCTGATATTCAATCTAGGGGAAAGCTACCTTTCATCGTAGGCGGAACGGGTTTGTATGTAGAATCGGTTTGCTATGAATACCAGTTTTCTGAGGTAGGGGCTGATGAAGCTTTTCGCCAGGAACAGCTTGACTATGCCGATCAGTTTGGGGCCGAAGCGCTTCATGCGCGACTAAAGGCAGTTGATCCCGAAAGTGCACTTCGTCTGCATCCTAATGATCGTCGTCGAGTCGTGAGAGCGCTGGAAATTTACCATGTTAGCGGAACAACACTTAGCTCTCAACTTGCCAGTCAAAAAAAGGAATCTCCCTACCAACTCTGCATCGTAGGTTTGACAATGGATAGGCAAATGCTATATAAACGTATTGAAGACCGAATTGACGGGATGCTCGATCAAGGGCTTGTTGCTGAGGTAACCTCCTTAATGGAACGGGGAGTGCGAAGCGATGCCATCTCCATGCAAGGTCTAGGCTATAAAGAGATATCCTCCTACCTGCGGGGAGAGGTGTCTTTGGAGGAGGCGGTGACTTGGCTAAAACGGGATACGCGTCATTTTGCGAAGCGACAGCTCTCGTGGTTTCGCCATATGAAGGATATCCAGTGGGTAGATGTCACTGATTTCGAAAATTTTTCTGCTCATGTAGCCCGAATACACGAAATTATAGCAGGAAAGTTCCGGACAGACCTTGAATATACTTCAAAACAATCCAAATGATTATTGGGGGTACGGCTAAAATGAACAAGTCTATTAATATCCAAGATACGTTTCTGAACCAATTGCGCAAGGATTCTATACCTGTAACGGTATACCTCATCAATGGATTCCAGGTGCGAGGAACGATTAAAGCATTTGACAATTTTACAATTGTTATCGATTCGGATGGAAAGCAACAGCTGATCTACAAGCATGCCATCTCCACCTTTACACCGCAACGCAACGTATCGCTTGTACAACAAGATAACGCTAGCGATAACTGATTACGGCTGGGCGGACGCCCGGGTAATGAAACTTTTCAGGCGTCCGTCTCGTCTAACTGTATAGGAATGTGACCGGGAGCAACCTGATCAGGGTTGTTCTTTTCATTCCGTTTACTTTCATGCTGCCGACAGCTAGCTCTAAGCTTAGGCTCGGTGACATAATGATTATTCGCGAAAGGGAGTCAGGGGAATGCCAAACGATTCATTGTCCAGATCCGGCAATCGCAATAGAAACACATCTAAAGAGAAGCCGAAGGGCAAGAAAAAGAAAATAACAGGTAAGCGAGTTGGGTGGACGCTTTTTATTACAGCAGCATTAGCCATATTTTGCGCACTTGGTGGTTATTTATTTGTCATGGTTAATGGCGAAAAAATCTACAAAGCCAACAAGGACAAAATTACAGTGAACGAGACATCAAAGGTTTATGACCGCAACGGTGTGCTCATGGGTGAGCTGTCTGTGCAAAAAAGTGACCCAGTGAAAAGTGAAGAAATTCCACCGTTGCTCAAAAAAGCTTTTATCGCAACTGAGGATAAGCGTTTTATGGAGCATCAAGGAGTTGATATTTGGTCTATCGGTCGGGCGGCAGTGAAGGATATCGTTGCTCGTTCTGCGGTGGAGGGCGGCAGTACGCTGACTCAGCAGTTGGCCAAAAACTTGTTTTTGACACGTGACAAAACCTTTTTCCGTAAAGCGACAGAGGTATCCATCGCAATGGCGCTAGAGCGGAATTTGACTAAAGATGAAATTATTACGCTATACCTGAATCGGATTTGGTTTGGACGCTCGTATTCCGGTATTAAAGCAGCCTCGGAAGGCTATTTTGGGCAATCGAACTTAAAAGAACTAAAATTGTGGCAGATTGCTACTCTGGCAGCTATTCCAAAAGGGCCTTCCAAGTATAACCCGATCAGTAACCCGGAAAACTCAAAGGCCCGACGTGCTGTGGTTCTCCAGCTGATGTTTGAGCAGGGAATGATTGGCAAGCAGGAAATGGAAGAGGCCAAGGCTATAAATTACGATTACAAACAACCGGAAAAAGTGCAAAAGTATCAAAATTTTATGGAATATGTCATGGATGAGGCAGAGGATGCCTTGCCAGGAGTCAGCGGCAATGATCTGATTATTGGCGGTTATAAAATTCATACGACAATGGATGCTCAGGCTCAAAATGCGCTGGACCAAGCGATGGCAGATGATGATATGTTCGAAAAGAGTCCAGACGATCAGCCTGTTCAAGCCTCTATGGTTATTATTAACAACCAAACAGGTGGTATTGCCGCGATGGCACCCGGACGGGATTATAAAAAGGGAACCTTCAATCGTGCGACACAGAGCCGCAGACAGCCAGGATCGGCCTTTAAGCCGATTGTAGCCTATGCGCCAGCTCTTGAATCCGGTAAATTTACGATAGATACTCCTTTGAGTAACGAACGGCAGAGCTTTAACGGATACAGTCCGAAAAACTTGCATGGTTACTCTTCGACCATCAGCATGATTGATGCCATTACGAAGTCTGAAAATATACCACCTGTATGGTTGTTGAACCAAATCGGTGTGGAAAAAGGGGTTCAATTCGCCGAGAGCGTAGGCATACCGATGGACAAAAATGATCACTCGCTTGCTATCGCATTAGGGGGATTAAGCAAAGGAACAAATACCCTCGAAATGGCGCAGGCCTATAGCGCTTTTGCCAATAAGGGACAATTCCAAAAAGCTTACTCCATTAAACAAATTAATAATAGTGATGATCAAGTGGTTTATACTCATAATGAGGAATCCAAATCTGTTATGAGTGAGAAAACGGCTTATGAAATGACAAAAATGATGCAAAATGTGGTCAATAGCGGTACAGGTCGCAAAGCACGTATTGACTGGCCTGTAGCTGGTAAAACGGGTACGACCCAAAGTGGAATCAGCGGCAACAGTGGTAACCGGGACATTTGGTTTGTCGGTTATACGCCGGAATATACCGGAGCTGTATGGATGGGGTATGACAAGCCGGACAGTAAGCATATGTTGAGAAACTACAGTGGGCAGTCGGCTGCCTTTTTCGGAAGGGTCATGGGTGAAGCTCTCAAGGGGCATCCGGTAACGCAATTTAGCGAGCCGAAGGGATATGAACCACCGGTTGAAGAGAAGCCAGAAGAGCCGGTTCAGGCCACCGCTCCTAGCGGACTGAGCGGGTCTTATAGTCAGGATACCCAAATTGTATCGTTGTCTTGGAATGCGGCAGAGGGAGACAATGTACAATACCGTGTTTATCGTAAAGAGTCTTCCGAAGGAAGCTTCCGGACGATTATGGAGGCGATGAGAGGCACGAGTGGTGAAGATACGTCTCCTGTAGCTGGAAAAACGTATCAATACTATGTCGTAGCTTATGGAGCGGATGGTAAAGAATCCGCAGCTTCCAATACGATTAGTGTTGAAATTCCGGCAGAGACTACTCCGATAGATCCGCAGCCAGGAAACGATCCTAATCAGGATGGAATCGTACCGGATAATGGCGAGAATATAGACGGTCAGAACGGCACAGACCAGGGGAATACGATTCCTGGAGGTACTGATAACGGTACTGGTACTGACCAAGTTCCAACGTCTCCTGGAGGTAACAATGGAAATGGTACTGGAGGCACAGGCAACAGTAACGACAATTTTGGGAACGGAAACGATACAAATACGGGGAATGGTCAGACGACTACACCGGATTCAGGTATAACTGATGAAAATACTATGACCAATCCAGAAAATACAGATGCATCTACCACAGGTGCTATTATGGATGGAAGTCAGGAAGGCACATCCAACGGTCATTCAAACTCCAATCGTGGACGTCACAACCGGGATTAGCAAATATGTTTTATGTAAGATGATAGTGGCTTCAAATCAAAGGTATTTTCGGACTGTTTTGACAGTCTGAAAATACCTTTTTTGCTGTAATACAGGGGTTATTTTTGAGTGTACAGTTTAAATATGGTAAGCTGGTTTTACCAATGTTGGAGAGGAACATCATTTATGAAGCGCAAATTCGGAGACCGGGCCAACTGGCGCAGAATCACCAATCGCAAGTTTGCTTGCCGGTATGTAGAAAGTGATGCGTTTACAGGATATGTGACCCTGTATACTATTTTGAGTCTCAAGGAGCCATTATGGAAAAGTTATGGTGGTCATACGTTTTGCATAGCCGATAAAGGTTATTCCTGGTTACAATATTATCCCAAAGGTAAGCATTATGTGGTGACTGCTATGTTTGACAATCGAGAGCAAATCGTTGAATGGTACATTGACACCTGCCGAAATCAAGGAGTAACCGATCAAGGAGTTCCTTGGTTTGATGATTTGTATTTGGATGTGGTCGTGCTTAAAAACGGTGAAATCTTTCTGGTGGATGAGGATGAACTGGAGGAGGCGCTACAACGGGGACATATTTCTACGCAAGAAGCAGAATTGGCTAACCGAACGGCGGCTGACTTGTTACATCAGATCGATGCTCATATGTTCCCCTATTTTAAAATGTCGCTGAAACACCGGGCTGAATGGTTTCACAACGGTGATTTTAAGAGAGAACGGTGAAATTTTTGCAGTGGATTAAAAGCACTGGGCCCCAACGCCATGAGCCAAAAAGCAGGCAAAGTCGCAATGGGAAAATATTTATGGTATCGAAGCGTTTCATACTTGGTTTGATGATTTTTATTTTGGTCGGATTCGTATGGGCAGGTATCCGAGTATGGAATATGAATACAGCTGCCTCTACCAATCCACTCCAGCATGCACAAATTGGTATCGTACTAGGTGCCTCTATGTGGGGAGCTGAGCCCAGTCCTGGTTTAAAAGAAAGGTTAGAAGAAGCCTTGCGGTTATATCGCAACGGGACGGTGCAGCGGCTAATTGTAAGTGGAGGACTGGATCAACCTGATTTTCCGTACACGGAGGCCGAGGGGATGCAACACTACTTGGTAGATAGGGGAGTCCCTGTACAGCATATTCTATTAGAAAACCAGGCGACCAGTACTTACGAAAATCTGCTCTACAGCCAGCGTATCATGAAGGAATATGACTGGAACTCCACCGTAATCATCACACATAGCTATCATGGACCTCGGGCGATGGAGATTGCTCAATTTTTGAATTTTGATCATCCTCAGATGGCTCTGACCGAATCCAAAGTGCTAGATATGCCAATCCATCAATCAAGAGAAGTGTTGGCTTACGCTAAATGGACGCTGCAACGGTGGTGGATCAGTGCTCAAACTTGGATTGCCTGAATTGAGGGAAGGCTTAGTGCACGTTCTCGTTGCTTTTATGCTAATAAGGACATGCTGGACCGAATACATTAATAGGGTAAGCTGTGCCTGAAGAAATGTTGAGGTGATGGATGCATGAACGGACGGGGAATCGCCGCGGGCAAGCGGTCGGAGGAGAGACCTTCCAGACAAATCAATGTCGTGCTGCGTAGCCCGGAGCCGATCGCTTCGGTGACTGTGGACGAGACGGAATCAGTGGCTTCGACCAAGTCGCAGGCGCTACCGCAGTATCTCAGTCTTTATCAGGAAATTCAGAAAGAACTCGATCATCTCGTCGGCTTGGATAACATCAAAGAGCTGGTATTTGAGGTATATGCCTTTTTACAAATCGCCCACATGCGCACTGATGCAGGTCTGTTGAGCAACGCACACGTATATCACATGATTTTCAAAGGAAATCCAGGTACGGGGAAAACGACAGTAGCCCGCATTATCGCTAAAATGCTGCAAAAAATGGGGGTGCTGAGTAAGGGCCATCTGATTGAGGTGGAGAGGGCTGATTTGGTAGGTGAGTATATCGGCCACACCGCACAAAAAACGCGGGACCTGGTAAAGAAATCTCTTGGCGGCGTGCTGTTCATTGATGAGGCTTACAGTTTAGCACGCGGAGGGGAAAAGGATTTTGGAAAAGAAGCGATTGATACCCTGGTAAAGGCCATGGAAGACCAAAAAAATCAATTTATTTTGATCCTCGCAGGGTATTCGGGAGAAATGGACTTTTTTTTACGGACAAATCCTGGTCTTCCTTCTCGTTTTCCAATCCAGTTGGATTTTCCTGACTACACTGTGGATCAGCTCATTCAAATTTCGGAATTGATGGCTAAGGAAAGGGATTATATTCTCATGCCTCAGTCTATACTCAAAATGAAAGAGCATTTGCTAAATGAGCGAAATGACAGTCTCCATGCATTTAGTAATGCACGTTATGTTCGTAATGTGATTGAAAAAGCGATTCGACACCAAGCTGTCAGGCTGCTTAATCAGTACAGGAGCGGGCAACCCGGTAAGCAGGAGTTGATGACGTTGCGACCAGAGGATTTGAAAATGGACAAAAGATAGGCGATAATAGGAATCTGAATCATATCGAATTGTATGACATCGAACGAGGGCCGGCCTGACATCAGGTCGGTTTCTGTTCGAGAGTTGACATGAAAATAAAGGAGCAAACAATATGGCGAACTCCACTCATGATACACAAACCGAAATGCAGGATAAGGCGGTACTGGTCAGTTTAATTACGGATGAAGTCAAACGATCTGGCATCAATACGGAATATTCGCTGGAAGAACTGGTGAAGCTGGCTGAAACAGCGGGAGTTGAAGTCCTGAGCGTCCTCACACAAAATAGGGAATCCAAAGACTCGAAATGGTTTATTGGCAAAGGAAAAGTAGATGAATTGCGTGCAGTTGCTGAAGAATTGGGAGCGAATACAGCTATTTTTGATCAGGAGCTCTCGGGAGCTCAAGTACGAAATCTGGAAGAGAGCCTGGATCTCAAAATAATTGACCGAACACAGTTAATTCTGGACATATTTGCTCAGCGTGCAAAAACACGGGAAGGTATTATCCAGGTTGAACTGGCGCAGTTGTCATACTTACTGCCTCGACTGTCTGGACACGGTAAAAACCTTTCACGGCTCGGTGGCGGAATCGGAACACGTGGTCCTGGTGAAAGCAAGCTCGAGACGGACCGTCGTCACATTCGTGACCGAATTAGTGATCTGAAACGCCAACTTGAGGAAGTGACGCGTCATCGGTATTTACACAGGGAGCGCAGACAAAAGGCTGGCATCGTTCAGGTGGCACTTGTTGGCTATACGAATGCCGGGAAATCAACACTGTTGAAGCAACTGACAGCTGCCGATGTATATATTGAGAACCAACTGTTTGCAACGCTCGATCCTACCTCCAGAACAATGGAATTGCCGAGTGGCAAAGAAGTTATTCTCACAGATACAGTAGGATTTATTCAAAATCTGCCTCATGATTTGGTAGCCTCTTTCCGGGCCACTTTGGAAGAGGCCAATGAGGCCCATCTCATTTTACATGTCGTGGACGCCTCTTCAGACATGCGTGACGAACAAATGAAAGTTGTAGAGTCAATTCTGCAACAGCTTGGGGCTGCGGACAAGCCTCAGATTGTATTGTTTAACAAAAAAGATGCTTGCACCCCTGTACAATTGGAAATGCTTCCTTCCGGGGAAGGCTATTTGAAAATCAGTGCATTTGATGAAGCGGATTTGCTACGCATTCGCGAACTGGTTCAGGAGCATCTGAGCGGTGACACACTGAGATTCCGTATTCCTGCGGAACGTGGGGATTTAACATCTGTGCTTTATCGAATTGGAGATGTACTGCTGACAGAGTATGATGGCAATGATGTCATTTATGAGGTAGAAATTCAAAGAGGCGAATACGAAAAGTATGGTCATGCTCTCAGTGAGTTCACAGAAAGTTAACATCTAATGATGTTTTTGGGTCCATAAGATGATAATGCTCATCGTTCGAATTGAATAACAATATAACATGATTAGCCTAAGGCTGCGGAAGAGAGAGGGTCAAGAAGGTAAATGGTAGTTTTTAGTCCGGAAATTCAGCAAATTCAGGAATTAGTAGAACTTAAAATACAAGAACGTATCCAGCACATAGATCATATTGTGGATGCAAATCAGTGGAAGGTCATTCAGGCCTTCCAGCGCAAGCAAGTGAGCGATTTTCATTTTGCAGGTTCAACGGGATATGCTTACAATGACCGGGGGCGTGAAGTGCTGGAAGAGGTCTATGCAGATGTGTTCGGTGCGGAGGCAGCGTTGGTGCGTCCGCATTTTGCCTCGGGAACGCATACCATCGCTACGGCTTTATTTGGTGTGCTGCGTCCAGGGGATGAGTTGTTATACATTACAGGGCGACCTTATGATACCTTACACAAAGTGATTGGTAAGCCTGGCGATGGAACAGGATCATTGCAGGACTTTGGTGTTACTTATGGAGAGACAGCGCTGACAGCAGAAGGTAAGGTGGACTGGAAAGCGGTGGAGTCCGCAATCCATGCGAACACCAAAGTGATCGGTATCCAGCGCTCACGCGGCTATGATTGGAGAGCTTCCTTTAGTGTGGCAGATATTGAAGAAATGACGGCACGAGTGAAGAAGATAAAGCCTGATGTTATTGTCTTTGTGGACAATTGTTACGGGGAATTTACTGAGAAGCTGGAACCTACCCAGGTCGGTGTCGATTTGATGGCAGGTTCGTTGATTAAAAATCCCGGTGGTGGCATTGCAGAAACGGGTGGATATATCTGCGGAAAGCATCAATATGTAGAGCTGGCATCCTACCGATTAACAGCACCCGGTATTGGGGGAGAAGTAGGAGCGATGCTAGGTACTACACGAGGCATATACCAGGGACTATTCCTTGCTCCTACATTGGTGGGGCAAGCGGTTAAAGGAAGCATATTCGCAGCTGCGGTCTTTGAGGAAATAGGTTTTGAGACTAAACCTGCCTGGCATGAAGAGCGTACGGATTTAATTCAGGCCATTTCTTTTAGCGGAGCAGAACATCTAATTGCTTTTGTACAGGGCATTCAGCGCGCAGCCGCCGTGGATAGCCATGTGGTGCCAGAGCCGTGGGATATGCCGGGTTATGAGCATCCGGTTATTATGGCAGCAGGTACGTTCATACAAGGTGGAAGTTTGGAATTATCCGCAGATGCTCCGATTCGGGAGCCTTATATTGGTTACATGCAAGGGGGCTTAACCTACTCTCATGTCAAATATGGAGTACTTATGGCTCTGCAAACGATGAAAGAACGTAAATTATTGTGAGTTTTTCTAACATATCATTGACACTTTGCATCAGCTAAATGTACAATAAGGTGAATAATAGATCACTGGAAGGTTGATGACAAATGGGCGACGAAATTCGCAGAAATATGGCCTTGTTTCCAATAGGTATTGTCATGAAGCTAACGGACTTGTCAGCACGTCAGATTCGTTATTATGAGCAGCATAATCTGATAGTTCCTGCCCGTACATCAGGTAACCAACGACTTTTTTCATTTAATGACGTAGAGCGTCTGCTCGAAATTAAGGCGTTGATCGAGAAGGGTGTAAACATTGCAGGAATTAAACAAGTCATGAATCCGGTTACCAAGGAATCGGAGGAAGCTACAGTTATTACTGCAGATACGGAAGTCAAACGCCGTGAAATGTCCGACACTCAGCTTCATCGTTTGTTGAAGCAACAACTTGTTGCAGGCAAAAGACCAGGACAGGTATCTTTGATCCAAGGCGAATTATCACGGTTTTTCAACAAAAGATAATGCTGTGGCTTACCTTTTGGCATAACTTTATTCTACTTAAAAACGATCTCATCATTTAAGTCATTTATGATACAGCCGATTTGCATATAGTCGTTACAGAAAGGGAGAGGTTAGTGTGAGTTATACCAGAGAAGATATCATTAGGATTGCGAAAGAAGAAAATGTTCGTTTTATTCGTTTGCAGTTTACGGATTTGCTGGGCACCATTAAGAACGTTGAAATTCCTGTTAGCCAGCTGGAAAAAGCATTGGATAACAAAATGATGTTTGACGGTTCTTCCATAGAAGGCTATGTACGTATCGAAGAATCTGACATGTACTTATATCCAGATTTGGACACTTGGGTTGTATTCCCATGGGTAACCTCAGATCGTGTAGCTCGTTTGATCTGCGATATTTACAAGCCAGACGGCTCTCCATTTGCAGGTGACCCGCGGGGGATCTTGAAACGTGTACTTAAGGAAGCCGAAGAAATGGGATACACTTCGATGAATGTCGGACCAGAACCTGAATTCTTCTTGTTCAAAACCGATGAAAAAGGCGATCCAACCACAGAACTGAATGACCAAGGCGGATATTTTGACCTGGCTCCAATGGATCTGGGTGAGAACTGCCGTCGTGAAATTGTTCTTAAGCTTGAAGAGATGGGCTTCGAAATTGAAGCATCCCACCATGAGGTCGCACCTGGTCAGCATGAGATTGACTTTAAATATGCAGATGCAGTTAAAGCTGCCGATCAGATTCAAACGTTCAAGCTCGTTGTTAAGACCATTGCTCGTCAGCATGGTTTGCATGCAACCTTTATGCCAAAACCTTTGTTCGGCGTGAATGGTTCGGGTATGCACTGCAACCAATCGTTGTTTAAGGACAATGAAAATGTATTTTATGATGAGACGGATGAACTCGGATTAAGCCAGACAGCTCGCCACTATATGGCAGGCATTCTTAAACATGCACGTGCAATGGCAGCGATCACGAATCCAACAGTAAATTCCTACAAACGTCTCGTACCAGGTTATGAAGCGCCTTGTTATGTTGCTTGGTCTGCAAGCAATCGGAGTCCGATGATTCGGATTCCCGCATCTCGTGGCCTGAGCACTCGCGTCGAAGTTCGGAACCCTGACCCGGCAGCGAATCCTTATCTAGCCTTGGCTGTAATGCTGAGAGCAGGTTTGGATGGTATCAAACGTCAGATGGCTTTGCCAGCCCCAATCGATCGCAACATCTACGTGATGTCCGAGGAAGAGCGAATTGAAGAAGGTATTCCAAGTCTGCCTGCAGACTTGAAAGAAGCCTTGTCTGAGCTTATTCGGAGCGAGGTGATCTCTGACGCACTGGGTGATCATGCTCTGGCTTACTTCTATGAGCTTAAGGAAATTGAATGGGATATGTATCGCACCCAAGTACATCAATGGGAACGTGATCAATATCTGACGCTTTACTAAAATGTGGAATCCCTTGGCGCTCTAAGCGTTGAGGGATTTTTTTGTTTAAGGATAATGCTTCATTTTCTTGGACTACGCAGTACTCCCCACAATTTCCCCACAAAAAATTATTGAATTAGGTTTTAAATAGTTAGAAGCGGACACGGTGTAAAGATAAATGCCTTGTGCATGTTCGATCCATGCCATGAGCAGATACATACAAATCAATGAAGGAACTTCTTCAATTCTGTATAGAGACCTATAGGGATAGCTACGGAAAATACTTTTGGTTTCATAAAGTAGACTGGGAAGAATACAAACGCCAGCAGGGCGCGAAGAAGTGTTTAGAAACAAAAAAAGAAAAGTATGAAATCTATGAAGCTAGTTATGGAACTGCTACTACATTCGCTGGTCGAGCTTTGAAGTTTAAGGAAGTGCGCTTACAGAAAGATAACCAAAAGTCCACATGCTAAGAAGAAGAACCCAAAGAGAATAGATACAGAGCCCCTAAATTTCATGTCATCAATGTAAGCGTCGCTTGGTTCTGAGTCACCTTTGATTTTCCAGGCTTCGTTTGCACGCCATCCCCAAGTGGGTTTCCGTTTACTTAAAATACCAAGCGCGAAAAAAATAATAGCAATAAGAATAAGCATAATTCCCATTTGATCACCCCCTTTAAGTAAATTATACCAAAAAATGAACGACAGATAGAAATTATTGTCTCCAAGAGCAGATAAAACAAAAATATGAGGGCTTTGCCCTCCATGTTACGGTGAATTTTAATCCGAGTAGGCAACAGCATTAAAACTTTCTATTCCTATTCGGGTAGCATTTGCTGTGCAAAATATATATAAGGTATATACCAATTCATTTGATGGTGGTAGAGGGATATTGTAATCAGAAGCATTGATGGTGACGACTTGTACAGCGTTTGGGTTTGTTTCGGAGACACTCACAGAATAAAGGGCATTCCGTTACATCTAAACCAAGCTCCGCGATGGCACCAGCAGTATTGGCTGGCAAGGGAATTGAGATCGTATTACCGTAACTTGCGTTTTGAGATGTTCGAGCATCTAACAATCTAGTCATGTTCTCATCTCCTTTTTGATAGTTTATGCAGAACATATTCATTGTTGAGGGCAGTAAGGATATATCATATTTTAGCTCATAGGGAGTAAAGAAAGAGAAAACAGCCTTATACAATGTCTGTCGAAGCATCGTTGTAATGATGCCAGATGTAGAGGTTTCTTCCTCACTGAAAATGTTGATTTCGATTTTAAAAATACTCCTACGGATGAAAGAAGAGGCGTGTACGCATTCGGACAGTGTACTTACAGTAATGCGGAAAGGGATTTTTAATTGTATATGACTGTAAAATGCCATTTGATGCTGCAAAGAGTGGATGGAGCCGAGACGGCGGATGAGTGTGGAAAAACATATAAATGAGATGTGGAGCAACAACCATTCAATAGTGGAAGGATTGATCCAGACCCACCACAGCAGCCAGATATAGAAAGGGGGTATAGAGATTTCAACAGGTGGCTAAGGGCTAGAACGATGATTTAATCGCCGTTGAAACCCTTATGCAACAAAAGGATAACGAGATAGCCAGGCTCAAGAAGTCTGTTGAAGGTCTACGGTTATCACGACAATAAAAGGTCAAAGTGTGTGCAACCTGAACATGAGCTCAGCTATTACAGCCTAAAAGAACAGAAGAGTATAAGCGATTCCGTGGAGCGTGGCCGCTCATGACCATAAGCTGATTGGATGATGGCTCACCCTTGGGTGGCATTCTGGATGTGGATAGCTCTAAAGAGTAACAGCTCATTACAAGTTCTATCTCCTCATTACAAACAATATCCGTTTTGCAATCTCTAACATTAGAGATGTGCATGAAAGGCTTGCTGCAAAGTTTTTGTATCTAAAAGCTCAACAGTATATGAGCAGAGTATAAAAAAGGTATTCATGGTATATCAGCCACAACATTCGCTGACAAAAGACGCAAGGTCAAAGAAAATTTAGCAAAAAGTCTGTCAACCGAACATTGGATTTTGTGATGATCGACTATGGTCGGGGGCGAAACCAAGAAGGAGAAATTGGACTTAGAATGCCAGAAGCAAAGGGCTTAAGCCTTTGCGGTCTTTATTATAGGTGTCAGAAGAAAATAAAGTTCTAAACTGAAAAATAAAGTAATATTCTGACGATGCCTCATTAAGCTAACGGGCAGGATAGTTTAATAACATATCGAATTTTTTAAGAGTGGAAGGGTATACGAGGTGAGGCGTTGCTTAACTGAAGTGTGAAGTAGAGGTAATCAAAAAGGAGATACCCAGATGGAAGCAAATCAAAATATTCGTTTAGCAATCGAAGAATCTATACAGTTCCTTGAATCTACTCAGCATTTGGGGATGACTCACGGCGAGTGCAGCCGTCGAAAATGGGATGGAGCTTGGTGGCATATGGCTGCTCTTTATGAAATGGGAGAGGTGAAACTAATTCCCGAGACTGCTATTACTGGAGCAAAATATTTACTCGAAACTCAGGTTTGGCCGACCTTCATCATATCCCCCGATGACCATCCAACAAGTGAAAGCGATAAGATGCAGATGGATTGCTGCCATTGTGAACTTGCCGTATACTATATGATTCTAATGGCGTATGGCTGTGATTTGGACAAGGAACTGCCTTGGATTCGTGAATGGCTCTTAAAGCATCAGTTACCTGATGGCGGGCTGAACTGCGACCCTGAAGCTTATATTCATTCAAAAAAGAGCTCTATTGTTTCAACACTTCCTCCGCTTGAAGCTATCTTATGGCATACTGACCGTGAATTTACTGAACAGGAAGCCGTTTTCTTAGATGAAGGCGCACGTTATTTAATTGAGCATCGTCTTGTATGTTCTAAACAAAATAGAAGCGTCATCGATATGGAATGGCTGAAGCCTTGTTTTCCGAGGTTTTTTGAATATGATATATTACGTGGCATGTCCTTCTTGGCAGAATGGTCCCGACGTAGGAACAAAACGCTGCCGGTCGGGTTGCTTATTGAAGGATTGGAACGATTGAACATCTTCAGGGAAACAGAAGGCTTGCGAATCGGTAGACAAGTCTTTGATCCACAAGGCCCGTGGGGTGGGCAATCCTTTCCCTTGTTAGAAGCAGTGTCTGGCATTGGTGACGTTTCGCCTTATCTAACCAGACAGTTAGATCGAGTTATCGAACGATTGGGACCGGAGTATACCTATGCATAAAGACTTCCTTTAGAAGGGAGCTCATGGTGGAAGAGGAAGGGACCAGGATGAGGAAGGTTTAGAGGGGAAAGTTGCAAATTTCAAATATGTAAAATGATTGTCTAAACACTGATTGAAGGCGTAAAACGGGAAGGATAGTTATAAATATGATAAAATAAGGGCGAATAAATTCAGAGGTGATTTAATGTTCAATCCGAAGATCTTCTTCTATTAGTTGTGTCTAAGGTCATGGCTTCAAATGCCAAAATCTAACCCGGCACAACGGGGATGAAGATGTTTACACGGGAAGAGATTCAATCCTGGGAAGATGAGAAACAGCGTAGTCTGGAGATCAATAATAAGCCCAAAGATCCAAGAAAAGAGAAGCTTAAGGATTTCCGTAAAGGAATCAAGAGTGTTCATTACAACAAAGAATGTAAAGTAGCAAGAAAAGATGATTATCGGCTGTATAGAACAAAAATGAAACGACTGATGCGTAGTGAGGAATACGAGATCCTACACAGTTACAAACGAACGAGCGGTTGGATTACATGGTAAATGGGGTAGCCCTTGAATGAACTCATCCTATTGTTGAAGTGACTAGCAGTAGGGCAGTTCATGAGGGGCTGCTTTTTTTCATTGAAGTAACGGGCAGGTTAGTTTAACTCCGAAAACAAGAATAGGGAACAAGTGTTCTTTACATATATTATATATGCGTATATAATCAAAACGAAACGGAAAGGAGATCTGGTTTGCTTGATAAAACATGTAGATTCTTCTTTAGTGTAAGAATATTATAATAATAACTCAATTTTGGAGGAGTCTGTATGCCATATTGTAAAGTCAAGAATGCCAATATATATTACGAGGAAATTGGTAAAGGCAAACCAATTATAATGATCCATGGTTTTACACCAGACCATCGGTTAATGAGTGGGTGCATGGAACCGATATTTGAAGATAATTCCAATTGGCGTCGTATCTATCTTGACCTGCCTGGAATGGGACAAACAAAGGATTACGATCAAATATGTAATTCAGATGATATGCTAGAAACAGTTATAAATTTTATTGAAACTCTTGTCCCAAACCAAGATTATCTCATAGCAGGCGAATCATACGGTGGATATATTACAAGAGGAATAATTAATAGACATAAAGATCGTATTGGTGGGGCTGCACTGATTTGTCCATTAATTATTCCTGAACACAAAAGAAGAATACTTCCCGAGCATTTTGTTGTTCATTGTGATCGCGAGTTTATGGACACCTTAAGTGAAGAGCAAATAAGCGATTTTAGCGCAAATCAAGTCGTCCTCAATGAATATAATTGGAAAAGGTATTCAGAAGAGATCGTGTCAGGTTGTAAGATCGCTGACTTTGATTTTCTTAACAAGATTCAAAGAAACTATGGATTTTCCACCAATATAGATGAATTAGTTTTCGATAAACCAACAGTATTTACTCTTGGGCGACAAGATGCAGTTGTTGGTTACATAGATGCTTTTAGAATTTTAGACAATTATCCTAGAGCAACCTTTGCCGTTCTAGATCGAGCAGGCCATAATCTTCAGATTGAACAGACTCTATTATTTGAGCCACTTATGCGTGAGTGGCTTGAAAGAGTAACAGAGTTTGGATTTTAGTTGTATATTATTGCATTGAACTAACGGGATACGTTAGTTCAATGCAATAGCGACAGTCAAGGACCCTATTTCCTCGTCTTAGTTGTCGCTGTTTCAATTTCTAAGGTCAGTCTAATACTTTGGCTTCTTCTGACATTAGGAACTATGATTTTTTATCCTGAAATTTGTTACTTTATTCATAGTGTTGAGGCATCCTTTTCAATGGGGGTGTCGTTTTCCACACGGTGAGTTACGGAAATTGCCGGGGCTGTTTCGCGACTGGACCTGCATGGCAAGCGCAACGTTTTTGCGGATTATTCTAAAGTAATCATGAATTGTACAGAGGGGAATGTGCTTAATGAAAATAGGATATGAGCGATGGACGGTGATTTAAAGAAAGCTCTGGATGAGCTTGAAGCCTTACGTGGTACAGTTTCAGGGTCTTGTCTCTTTGAGAGTGATCTGATATAGGCTGCATCAAAACACAAGCGTAATTGCTTGTGTTTTTTTATTGTTTCTTATCCGTTGGGAGGAGGATGAGCAATATTAAGAAAGTGAGCAAAAGCAGCATTAAAGAGAGTTCTGCCCACCTAATACGAATAACGAAATTTTCTTAGCTATTTCTTCTTTGTTTAATTTTACTTTTCCGGAAGCCCATAAATAACCAGCCTCATAGATTACGTTCGCATAAATAGTATGAATAAATCTTTCTCCATATCTGTATATATAAGTTTTCTACACTCTTAAGCAAATACAAATTCAACTCGCTCAATATTTTTTCTTTCAATTGGGGGATTACCAAACTTATATTACTTTGGCGACATTGTAATCTCGGTTGCTGGTAAAAGTCACAAACAGCTAAAACAAGTTGGCTTATACTTTTTTGATCAAATTTTATTGATCCAATTGTCCGTTTTGCAATAGCATTTGAAGCGGAATTTCCCAAAATGGACAGTGAGAGTAGAGTAGAAGAAGCAAAACCCACTGTAAAATAATATAAGCTTCTTAGTCTTAGTGAGATAACTATTAAACTGTCTTCAATAAAAACATCGGCAGCCATGGACGAAAAAATAAAATCCTAGACTGCCGATGTTCGATTGAACTATCGTGTGCCTTTAGTTCAATCTTTTTCCTTTTCATAAAAGTTGTTGAACAAAGCTTTCTATCGTTGAAATCATGTCTTAATCCAATTCAATTTGTAAAATTCTAATCCCCACCGAGTTCAATCGTTTTCGTGGCGACCCGGTCATGAAATTCCCGATCATGCTCTACGAATACAATGGTGGGCGTGTATTCAAGCAGCAGATCCTCAATTTGCATCCGGGAAATCACGTCGACAAAGTTGAGCGGTTCGTCCCAAATATGCAGATGAGCCTCCTCACATAGGCTTCTCGCGATCAGAACTTTCTTCTTCTGCCCGCCGCTAAACGCCGATATATCCTTCTCAAACTGGATGCGGGCGAAATCTAGCTTACGCAACACGGCTTTAAATAAGCTTTCGTCAATTCTGTGCTCTGCTGCATAATCGGAAAGCGTACCTTGCAAATGAGAAGTATTCTGGGATACATAGGAAACGCGAAGCTGCGGATCCCGTTGAAACGTACCTGTATAGTATAGCTCCTCAGCGTTGAGCAGGTGAAGCAAGCTAGACTTACCTGAACCATTTGGACCTGAGATTGCAATCCGATCTCCTGGTTCAATCGTCAGACTAACGTTCTTGCATACTGCTCTTTCCCCGTAGTAAATCGTAACATGATCCAGTATCGCCAATTCCGATTTGGGATACACGAGCTGAGAGATCGCAAGGCTTTCTGACTGTTCGATATTTCGGAGCAGTTTCGATTTTTCCTCTAAAGCAGTGTGTTGCCGCTGTTCGATGGATTTTGAGCGTTTCATCATTTTGGCTGCCTTATGTCCGACGTACCCCTTGTCAAGTTTGGAACCGGAATTTCGTGTGCCGTTTTTCGATTTTTCGGTCTCGAAAGACCAGCTACTAGTACGTTTAGCGGAAGCTGATAAACGCTGTATGTCTTTGTACAGCTTTTCGTTTTGTGCCATTTCGAATGTATCCTGGCGAGTTTTGTTCGTCCACCAGCTGGAGAAGTTGCCTTTTTGGATTTCAATATTCGTTTTGTTGATCGACAGAATATGATCCACGCAGCGGTCGAGAAAAGCACGGTCGTGTGAAACAAGAATAAAACCACGCTTCGTTTTCAGATAATCGGCGACAAGCTTGCGTGCGTGCAAATCGAGATGATTGGTCGGCTCGTCGATGAGCAGAAATCGATTGTCTTGGATGAATAGCACAGCCAGCAGTACCTTCGTCTGTTCTCCTTGGGACAGCGATTCGAATGGTCGGTACAACACGTCTTCTGAAACCTTAAGGAGGTTCAGTTCACGCATCAGCTTCCAGTTCTCATAGCTTGGCACGATCTCTTCGACGACATCTAAAGTCAAATACTCCGGATGTTCGACGGGAAACGGAAAATAATCAAAGGCGACTGGTGTGGATATCGTACCGCTGTATTCGTACTTCCCCTGCAGCAGGTTTAAGAACGTCGTTTTACCCCGACCGTTTCGTCCTGTAAAGCCCAACTTCCAGTCTGTATCAATTTGAAAATGAACATTTTCGAATATAGGGTCATAGCTGCCTGGATAGGCAAAAGTAAGATTGGTTACCTGAATGGCGGGCATGGCAATCATCCTTTCGTTTGGAAATAAAAAAGAGCCGCAAGAAAGGTGCTTTCTTGCGGCTCTAATCCATACGAGGAAATAAGACCCCATTACAAGGGGGCCATATGACTGTCCGGAGAGGGAGCGCAAACGAAACGCAGACCTTTCTTGCAGAGACGAAATAAAACGACCCTAGCCAATTGCTGAGTCCGTTCTTTTCGTGATCTCGAAGCAAGAAAGTTCTACATGTATCCGTTCAACTCCCATCATTAAATTACATCCAGTTTATCACAATAGTAATTTAACTACAACCTGCGTTAGTTTCATTTAGGATGAAGCCTCGCGTAGGTCGACATGCTCCTTAGATTGATTACTGTTATTCAACTATCTTCTGCATATCATTGCTTCGCAACCAGCACGCCGGAAAGAAATACTTAAAGGTTTGGATATAGGATAGGAAATGCATTAGCAGCGATACGGGCCCAAGATGATTATTAGAGCCAGTAAGTTAATTGGTAATGAGATAGAGGGCGATATTATTACAGGTGCCTTATTCTGTACAGCAAAAGAGGGTAGGCGTATTTTTGGGGACTTGAATTCATTTCATGTAGATAATATGGGTGGGGGATATATTAATTCTACGGATGATATGGTTTATTTTCAAAATGAGGTTAATTTTACTGAAGCTACTGTAAGTGGGCTTAAGCTCGGAATTGAAGATTTTATTGAAAATCTCGGGGAAACAATCAGAGAGTTGAGAAACGATGTTGCTTCATTAAGAGGTGATATGTACGATGATGTAATTGTGAACGCTACATTTGATCCATCATCAAGAAATAAAGAGGGTTTTAGGGGAATACAATATGAGCGTAAATGGAAGAACATTGTTTGAAAACGCTATTGCCGTCGATGGTACAGCTTATGTACCTTTGCGCCCGATTTCAGAATCTTTGGGGACGAACCCAGCGGTGAAGGGGAAAACTATTGAAATTACAACAGGAACCCCTTCTTCATATATGGTTGTTGAAGAGCAGTCACAAGCAATGGCTTTGAAGAATAACCCATATACCAATTGGTCCAAGGAACTAATTGTAAAGCACTTTGGGACTGTGGAGGAATTGATCGAAATACTTAATAATGATATTACAAAATCTGAAAAGTCATTGACTGACATCGATAGAAGAATAGGTGCGACAGGGGACGATCAAAAACTTATTGAGCGCATTGAAAAAAGCGTCACCGTGACAAAAAGCCCTCTTAAACAGAGGGCTTTTACTTTTATGAGAGGGATTAGTATTAGACTACCTTTAATAATAGGTATCTTAACACGTTTATTGAATCGGAACGCAAATTTCGCAACGATGATTATTAATAAGTTCAATTGTATAGCGCTCCAAGATAGGTTTGGTTTCATCTAATCTGAACTTTTGGTTTTTCAACTCTAGAAATATTTCGCCCCAAGCCTTTTGAACAGCTTCTGCTGTATGATTTATCTTAAAAACAGCGTATCTTCCTCCACTAATATTGCTTAGACTTACTTCATCAGTATTAACACAGTAACCATCAGGAATAACCAAACATGCATCGTAGCGACAATTTTCCGGCTTCACAAATGCAGGATTATCTTGGGCAATGCCGAGGATAATAGACTTATTATTAAATAATTTATTCGATTCAACCCAGTATTTAAATTTCTCCATTAGTTGTGAATTTGCAATTCCATACGGACCAATCTGTCTCATGTATGCAATTCTACAAGAAGGTATTTTTTCAATTTCAGCCTTCATATTTTCTTCTCTTTCTTTTTAAAGTACATCGATGTCTGAAACCATCTTATAATGCTTTAAAATGATAAACAACTCCACTTTAAAAATAATCAAATTAGTGTCTAATACCCAAAGAGCAGACTTATGTGCCTGCTCAACGATGTGTGATATTAAACTGCTGTGTCCCGATAGCTTAAACAAGTCTTACTTATAGAGACTCGATTCCCCATTCTTTATATAAGTCGTTAAGCTCATGCGATGTCTTTGTAACAAAACTCTTAACCACATCTACCTTTAAATAAATTGGGGTTATCTGGGGTTCATTGTCCTTATTACGTAGCCATTGTAGTTTTATATCTCGGTACTGATTTACTTCAATTTGTGTTAACAATGGTTCAATACTATAGGCATTTCCTACACAGAGCTTGTTGAGAACATCTTCTGCCCATTCTTCTCTTTTGATTAAATTAAATTCTACTTGGTTTGCTTCCATATTATAGATTTTTCTTATTTCATCTTTTTCTCCTTGATACTCACGTTCAAAATTCGAATAGACTGTTTCCGTCCATCTTATGTCCGCATAGATATGGGCAAAATACCCTAGTATGTAATCTGTCCAGTTAGTCTCAACATTAAGGTTTAAATAATACTGGCATCTTTCCTTAAGTACCTCACTACTAGGGAATCTATCTTCACAAACAAAATGTGTAATACCCTTTTCGCTTCTTGTCACATCTCCCCTTACATGGACAGCATCTGGAGCAATACTCCCAATTAAGAAACTAGAAGATAGAGTACGCGAGCAAAGTTCTAAAGCTATAGCAAAATGGACCATTGGATAAGGCATTCTTTAGAACCTCCTAAGTTAAGACAGTCGAATAGTTATAATGTAGCTATACGCCAATATATTACAAAATATTGAAACTGGGCATATTTGAAAATAGCTAGTCATTTTCTTTACCTTTATATTCTATAATTCGTTGAAGAGAAATATGAATTGCTCTGAGATAACTTACTATGGTTATAAAACCGATCACTAAAATAATTATGAGTAGATCCATAGGTAACTCGCTCCTAACTCAAACAGAAGATTTGGTCATCCTCCATATTACCATAATTGGAACTTTACTTCCTGTTAGCTTAAAGATGTATAGTCACTCTACAACCTTATTTTTGCTGAGCAATATTTCTGTTTAAAATCCGCACCGTTATAGTAATAAAACCAATTTAAGATATAAGTATGAAAGCCTCTGATAAATCAGGGGCTTATTTTGCGTCTTGAGGGGGTGACGAAACCCATGGCAAAGATAAAATCCACATTGGACATACAACTGGATCTAACCAGACCTGTTGAGGATTTAACTGAGATCATTTCTGCTGTAATTGCTTCACAGCCACATAAACGTAAAGAAATACTTGAGGGGTTGGATATAGCAGTAGGAAATGCATTAGCAGAGATACAGGCCCAGGAAGAAAAGGAACAGAAAGTAGACGATGATAGCTCAGGAAAAGTTTCCTGAACGGAGAGACGGGGGAAGCAAGGTGGATAAGTGGGAGGTTTTTAAGTTCAGTACTGCTTTAGGAAGCAGCGCTGTGACGTATTTTTACGGTGGGTGGTCGGGAGTATTGGGGGTGTTACTTGCTCTGGTCATTATTGATTATGTGACTGGATTATTTACCGCTGGCGTAGAAGGTAAGAAGGGAACCGGGCCCGGTTTAAAAAGCAAGATTGGTCTTATCGGTATCGCTCGAAAGGTATTTATTTTTGCAATGGTAGCAGTATCCCATCTGATTGATGGAGTCTTAGGCGATTCGCACCTATTCCGGGATGCGGTCGCCTATTTTTATATGGCAAATGAGCTGCTTTCGATTCTGGAGAATGGCGGTAGACTCGGCGCATCTATCCCACCAGTGATCCGACAGGCAGTCGAAGTTTTGAAAAGTAAAAGTGGTAATCAGGAAGGAGAGAAAGAGGATGCAACAACGAAACAGCCGTAATGCTCAAGGAATTGACGTATCCCGTTATTAAGGAAAGATTGATTGGAAGGCAATCAAGGCAGATGGTATTTCATTTGCCTTTGTTAAAGCAAGTCAGGGACAACGTTATGTTGATCCGACATTCATTGCAAATGTAAAAGGGGCCAGGGCAGCAGGCTTGTTGTTGGGCGCCTATCATTTTTTAGGTGCATGGCTCCAGAACCTATGTACCGCTGCAGTCTTTGGCAAATGCCTTGGGCTTATCCTATCACTGGGATAACGCCCGTAAGGAAGCGCATTTAAACGGAGCCAAGCTGCAAACTGTCCAACTTGTAGAGGGTATAGCGTATGTGCAGCTCAGACCAATTGCTGATGCTTATGGGGGCGGTAGTGTCTTGGGATTCAAAAAATAAAATCGCATCGTTTAAAACGAAAGGGGAAAAGTAATCATGCAAACAATTATCGAAACTGTACAGCCTTATGTAAATACCATTGTCACAGCCACTGCGGGTGTGCTTACAGCGTTTGTTTTAGGAGGTCTGAACAAACTCAAGACTAAGGTTAACGTGTGGCTAGAAGCGCGTACAACGGCAGCACAAAGGGAAGTTATTCATAAGATAGCAGGAGAAGGCTTTGCCTTTGCTCAAACAGCATTTAAAGAAGCTGGAGGAGAACGTAAGCTTCAGGAGGCTTTGCAGTATGCTTCACTTACTCTTTCCAGCCAAGGTATCGTAGTATCCAAAGTAGAGCTAAAATCCGCGATTGAGAAGGCATATCTGGAGTATAAGGCCAAAACAAAAGCGGTACTGGCTACTGAAGCGCAGCCAAACGAGGATGCGGCACAGGCCGCAGCTAAGGAAGCTGTATCGGGGCTTGCTGCAAAGCTTAATGATTTCTTGGCACAGGCTACAGCAGAGGTATCATCCGGTCAGGTTCAGACAGCAACTGAGTCTATTCAAGAACCAACAGAATCAGTACAAGTGCCTGCTACGGAGCAAGACTAATACGGCTATAGTTACAAAGTAAACACTAAGCAGATAAAGAAATCCGGAAAGATAGCGTAAGCTTGCTTCTTTCCGGATTTTTGGCATATCGCTAATCAGAACAATTACTTGTTCAGCAGCATGAAGTTATTGATAAAACCCTCTTTCTGTATGAAGATCGGGGTTTGGGTTTTCGAAGTGAAGTCATAATAGTACACGCCACGTCCTTCGTCCTGATTTTTCAGGGAGGTGCTACCTAAATAATAAACTCCCTTGCCGTCTGAGGACATATAGACAAATTGGCGGGATAAAATAGGCAACTCTATTTTGGTGCGTTTACCTGTTGTAATATCAACCAGACTATACTCAGTAGTGCCGAAATTAGTTAACCGACTAGTTACGAGGAGCAGTTTATCATTACTGCTGGACATTGAAGATATCTTTTCTTTTTTCAGTGTGATTATAGAACGCTCTTGCTTGGTGACGCTATTGATTTCTATAACCTTGTTGTCCGGGGGGACCATAATGGTCTGTGTTCGGTCTGAAATGTCACTTTGTTTATCTCGCTCCCTCTCCGAATACTGTGAATTGTAAATTGTATTTTTTGCTGAATTATAGGCTATAGACCAAGTGATTTTATCTTGGTTTTCATCATGCATAAATTTCATGGTACGCGTTGATTTATTGTAGAAAATAGTTTTAAGTGTCCGCTCTCCTTTTTTGACCGCAACCAGAACGAGGGGGCCATCCGGAGTAGTTGGTACGATATCATTGATGGCAAACAAATTATCGGTAAGCTGTTCGGTTTTTTTTGTATTCAAGTCGTACGAAAATAATTGGTCTCCCTTATCACCAACATCGGCAGAGTAATAAATTTTGTGATCAGGCAAGGACACTACAGAAAGCGGGTATTGAGAGGTATAAGGAACATCGGCCAGTTTGGTCAATTTTTTACTGTTTAAGTCGTATGTCATAACTCGCATAACCATGCCTTGATCTGTGTTCTTCCCATTCACATACTCTGTATAAGTCATGGATAGATATTGACCTTGTTCGACTGGAGCTGACTTTTCGTCTGATTGGATTTGTTTCGATGGAATTGATTCTGATGCTGGAGTAGAAGATGGAGAGCAGGAAGATAACAGAGTTGGAACGAGCAAGGAAAGTATAAGGAGTCTAAAGAATTTGTAGCTGCTTGTTCTCAAAACGAAGCATCCTTTCTGAGATAAGTGATGAATCAAACTGAATATGATAACGAAAAGGGAAAAGGATAGGACGCGAGATCCTATCCTTTTTTTTGGTATAAAGATATTAAAAATCATAGGAATATCTTGCTGAAAATGAGACGTAAGAAGCCCAACTTAAACCTACCTTCTCTACACCCGTTTTCCAAATATCAATGACTGCATCTGGAAGACTCCCATTATCAGCTTTATAAAAATTAGCTGCGATATTATTATCGGTATTCCTTACCCGAATTTCTGTCCCAAACTTGGGATTATCAATTGCTCCTTTTGTTGCACAGTCACCTTTGCCGAGTATATTGGAATTTTCCCCATACGTGTCTGTGAAGTTTGTTCCTCTCCCTGTGCCTCGAACATAGCCACTAGATGTTCCGCTAATTTTAATTTCATTATCATGTGCTCCATATGTATAAGTCCCAGGTGATTTGCGTGTACCGCGTGGTAATGCTTGAAGTGAAACATTATTAGTAGTAATCGCATTTTCTTTTTGATCAGGCAAGATAATATCCTTGATGTAACCTTCGCCATCATAAATTACTTTTAAACCAGGCTGAGGGTCAGGGTTATCAATATGATATACCGGCAGTGACTTGGTTTCTTCTACGATCTCTTTATCCCGTTGTTTTTCTTTTTCCAGCTCAACCTGTTGTTCAGCAGTAAGTGGGGCAATAGCAGCTAGAGATTTTTGCGGTTCAGGTACCGGAGTTCCTTTTTCCAATACAACCATGTTATTGTTCTCATCATATTGGATAATGGTACCCGCTAACATTTGGTCAGGGATTTTTTCTCCTTTCTCAGCATGGGAGATTGCTGGACTGACGACTCCCCAAGAGATGAGTAACGATGCAGCTAGAAAAGCTTGTAGGAGAAATTTTACTTTCATACAAAGTACCTCCTTGAAAAATTTGTAAATACAAAACCAGCGTAAAGGAATCTACTAATATTGTCAACCTTTTTATGGCATTTATGAATATATTTAATATTTTTTAAGATGGGTATAGGCTGCGGAGAGTGTTCTTTACGTCATTTTATGCCACCGATTATGCCGAAGTTCTTTAATAAAATGCAAAAGAAATGAAGGTTATTGACAACTGTTAAATTATGGACAACAATAGAATGCAATAATATAAAAGTTTTGGAATTTCTGTATGAAAGGTGGATATGACATGAAGCATACACCTACGATTCGAGCAGAATTAGACAGATACCTACAACAAGAGGGTTTGAGCTTAGCGCAATTTGGACAACTTGCAGGCATGAATAGGGGAATAATAAGTGCTATTGTGACGGGGAATAAGTCTATGTCTGTTAACCAGCTTGACTTAATCACTGAGGCTATGGATTTACCAGAGGGTCACTTTTATGATCTATTTATAGAAAACTACATCATCGACCATCCTCCGAATATGAGGCGAATCGAGCCCTTTTTGTTTCGCTGTGCGGAGTTGGACAAGTTGGATGCAATCCGTCGAGTGGTGGGAGCCATCATGGACAATCTGCTGTATTCACCCAAGCTATTTGAAATAGCGGAAGAATTATTGTCGCAGGGACGACATGAGGCTGCATTGCTGCTCTATGAGGGGGTAGCTGAAGCGGAGAGATATCAACATTCTGAACGTTTGGCAGTCTGCCAATATCGTATATTTACGATTCAAGTTGGAGACGATCAAAGTCGTAACATCAGGGCGGCAGCGGTGTTTGAAGCTTTTGTCGAACGCCTAGATGAAATAGACCAACTTGACGCATTAAAGGATTTGGCAAACGTGTACAGGTCTTTGCGTAAATGGGACAAGGTAGACGAAATGGCAAGGCAAATGAGAGCTAAAGCGGAAATCCAGTATAGTTTAAAACACCAAGAAAAACGTGAGTTACGAGATATTGAAAAGAGAACAAGAGGTCCACTATTTGGATACATTGCCTATGCTGACCTGTTATGTGCTAGTGTTTGTGAAGCCCGGGGCGATTACCAGCAAGCTCTACAATATACATACGCCTATGCGGATTTAGAATGGGTTAAAGAGGATGACGAGGATACAAAACACTGGGTAAATTTGTTCAGTCAGTGGGCAGAAGGTAATATATATGTAAATAAGCTTCTGTCTGGAGATGTTGGCGTACTGCCAGACTATGTTGAATATATTGCAGCAACATCAAACGCTAACGAGAATGAGAAGCTCTCAAAGCTGCTGAACATTATGATAGCGGCTAATAGATATCAAATAAATGTGGATGATGTCCTCTCGCGTTTTGAAATGGACATTCATTCCTTTGCTAAATTACCGACTGTTGCTGATATGTACACTCAACAAGTAATACCAGACTATTTCGCATGGTTTGGTTTCGAGATGGCTCATTATTATTTACATCGAGGAAAGTACACTGATGGCTTTAAATTTTTGATGAATGCAGTGGTAAAGTCACATATAATAAATAATGAAACATACTTTATAAACTGTATAGGCCTATTTATGCGTTTCCAGGACCATGCGGCTCCTGCAATTCAAACGGAGTTTTCCAATCTAATTGAAAAGGTGTGGTTGAGTAATGTTAAAGAAAATAACACTGTCAATCATTTCGAGTAGTTTTTTGTTTTTTTTGGTCGTACCTGGTATTCAAATTCTTGTACAGATTGGTGGATTCTAAAAAAGGCTCTGCTAACCTCAGGTTGGCAGAGCTTTCTTTAGTGCAGGAATTACCATACATACGGCAGAATAACTATTTGAAGTGATCAGCATGAACCATATATATAAAGTGTTAAAGTCGGATATAGAGTTGTTTGCAGCTGCCTTAAATCAGGTAAGAGTATATGTTGTTCAGCCGTTGGGTGAGGATTTGATAGATATCGTGGACTACGGCGGACCGGTCGAAAAATACACACCGGAGTCGATTAAGATTAACGGATCTTACTTCTTTCGCAAGTAGTTTGAATTTAGAGTAGAAGTGAAAGAACCTACCAGATTGTAGACGGTGTCCCTTAAAGGTAGACCATATCAAAAATAGGAGGGGAAAATGATGAAGAAAAGAATATTTCTGTTCTTGATTTTATCTTTATCTATAGCCACTACGATAGGTGCAGCTTCAGCTTCACCCAGTAAAACTAGTGGAAACAACATAATTTCTCAAAGATCGGGCGGAAGCGCAACTGTAAAAGAAGCCTTTAGTGTCCCTAAAGGATGGGGTCATGTTAAACTTTGTATGAAGAATCACTCTGATCATCCAGTAAGAGTAAGTTTAACTCACAGCGGTTCAAACAAACTATATATTGAAGCATTAGTAATCGCTCCTCATGATACAGTGACTTGGAAATCTACTGACCAAGGTTTTAGCGACGGTTTGCGTTCTGGAGACTACATACTTCAGTGGAGAGGCAGCGATTATAAAGTTGACGGAGAAACATGGGGAGTAGCTGATTCACAGCCTGGAAACCTCTAAATTCCCTAGGAATACAACTTGTCTTCTAGGAAGGTTAACTATGTGTTTGTTCAAGTCAGCAAGTGAATTAATCCCCTTAATTGGTCGGGAGAGCTTTTTTCGTTGATCAATTTGAATTTAGAGTAGATGTGAAAAAGGACTCTGGTGGTATGTAACCAGTATGGAGTCCTTTGTTGTTTATTTAGTTGAATACTTACTTATTTCAAACGTAAGGACTTTGTTGAAGATTACGTAGTTTTTACGGTTGCTGAATGGGCCTTTGTTGTTATTATGTTTATCGATCGCAAAGAATGAAGGGCCTCTACCTGCATCTTTAGCATCATACCAAGCAATGAAAGCAGTCAGTTCTTTTTTACTCAGGTCGAATTCCTTATCAAATCCATTATCCATTGTTACAGTCAAAATAGCGTGGTCACCAGTTGGTTGTGATGGTTCGGTTGGTTCAGTTGGCTCCGTAGGTTCAGACGGATTAGGCTCAGGAATTGGTGTTGGATTTGGCGTCGGTGTTGGTTCAGTTGTCGGTTTAGGATCTGGCGTTGGAGAAGGTTCGGGTGCTGTTACTATGTCTTTACTGTTAAAAAAGTCGATTTCCCTGATGTTAATTGTTTCTTTTGATAACCCCATAAAAGAGACGAATCTAACATTTTGTTGTAACCTAGATACTTTGGCATCGCTTTTAAGTTTAAAAGAATCGATATTTTTGATTTCTCCTAAATCAATTACAATCATTTTACCAGCAGGCATTGAGTAACTTGTTTCTTCATTATTATCTGTAACCATGGAATAAAAATGGTAATAAGTAAGGCGAAGCACGAAATTAGATTAAGCTTTCTTTTCATGAATAAATCTCCTTTTGTTTTATTTGCTTAGTAAGCATACAAATAATAAAGAGGGATGTATAAACATTTATGTATATATATTCAAAATAAAGTTTGATAATAGATTTTAATTCATACTCTCTCAAGTTAACCATAACTGAAGGGCCTTTTTTTGTTTTGCGACAAGCTATGCGATACTCCGACATGACTCTTCAATTAGTATAGAGAAAGTTTAAATACTATGGAGGTGTCGTATGATAAAGGGATTGCAAGAGGATTAATCGTATTTTTACTAGCTGCTATTTTTTCCGTTCAAGGCGTTTAGGCTGAACCGACAGCAATCAACCAACAAGCAGCAGCCGGACATTCTGCTGTATGTACGATTGACAGAGATAGAGCCGAAGAAAACAGAAAGAGGAGTCACTTAAGGGCTATCCAACTAAAAAAGGATATGACCTTGATGAATGGCCAATGGCAATGTGTGCAGAAGGTGGCGCAGGTGCTGATATAAGAATACATAACCCCTAGTGATAACCGGAGAGCAGGTAGTTGGGTAAGTCATCAGTTAGATAAGTATGCTGATGGCACAAAGGTAAGGTATGTGAAATAAAAACAAGGACTCAACCAGTATAGAAGCTGGTATGAGTCTTTTTTAATGTCCAATAAAAAATAAATATGCAAAAATATAGAACATATTTATAGATAAGCAAGTTTATGTTTAGACACATTTCCTCAATTAAATTATTCTTAGTTCTATTAAAAATATTGGAGGATTATTTAATGAAGAAAGCATGTATAACAGTTTTATTTTTAGTTCTTTTATCTCTTCCCTTGTCGAATGTTTTTGCAGCTGAAGCAGAGTATTCAGAAAATCTAGTTCCACATATGACAACTAACATTTTTCCATCTGGAGTAGCAAGTGCTAGTAATGAATATTCATACGCATATGAGGCGTTTAACAAAGAATTTGCTACTATTGCTAGTGCGTGGACATCAAGTACAGCTTCTGCTTGGCTAAGATATGACTTTCCTAAAGCCGAAGTTATTGAGCAATATGTGATATATCCACAGACAACGGCAACTGACCGTGCCCCTAAAGATTGGACTTTCGAAGGCTCAAATGATGGGGTTACTTGGAATGTGCTAGACACTCAGTCAAATATCACTGGATGGGTAGATAGCACTCCTAAAAAATTCACTTTCTCTAACCCTAATTCGTACAAAGATTATAGAATTAATATTACAGGCAATAATGGAAGTCAGTATCTAGCTCTTAGCGAATTAGAGATGATGTCTAAAGTATCGAGTTCCACTCCTAATCCAGGAACAGAGGACCCGGACCAAACTTCAAACGGGGATCGTGCTATTCTAGTAGTCACCATGACAACTGGCTTGGAGAAGGAATTTGATTTGAGTATGAAAGATGTCAATGACTTTATTGCGTGGTATGAGGCTAAACAAGCAGGTTCTGGATCGGCTTCGTACGCCATTAATAAGCACGATAACAATAAAGGCCCGTTCAGTAGCCGTAAGGACTACATGCTGTATGATCGTATCCTAACATTTGAAGTAAGTGAATATTCTAAATAAATTTAAAAGCTCTGCTAACCTTAATTGGTCGGTAGAGCTTTTAGCTGTTCACGCCACTTATAGTGTATCAAGGTATTCTTTCTGGAATTTGATAAAATCTTGCACACTATCGTGATAGGTAAATCTACCGCCATTTTTATCAATAATCCAGTTGATCTTCTCGTCATTTAACAAGACTCCATACATGCAGTGATGAAGCAGTTCAATTTGCTTTTCATCCCTAATTCGGATCAAGTGTTTTTCTTGTTCGTCAATGAGGTACCATTTCGTTTCTGCTTCATCCACATCCGCATCCACATACAGTATTGATACCGACAAGGGGAATGGCCAGTCAAACCAATGTTCTCGCTTGTCTTCTCCATAACCTTCAAATGCCATGGTTATTTCCTCCTACTTGGATAATTTCCTGATTAGTTTAAATGTATAAACGTGCTGTGATTGTACGCTTTATTGATAACTGTTTTTTGGGAACTCGCAGCTATTCTTAGCCTTTGGCATCTTGGCACCAATGCGGTGAATGACTTGCCGTTTGAGGTTGGCACGAACTGCGATGCTTCTGTTTAGACTAGGGTAATAGGGGGGACGAACTTTATTGTAAATCCCTCATTTGCTCAATTTGTAAAGGCAATGCTAGTTCAAGAGAGAATTTTCGGTAGCCCCTTTTGGCAATGGACGACGTAGGCTTTTAGGAATACACACGTTAAAATTACTGCTGTTCTTGATTTATCCTACTGGCTCAGGAATATCGCCCCCATAATCTTTCCATGGCTTCACGTGCGCCATCGTAAACTTCTGCAAAAGTTTAGTGTAACTTTGGCAACGTCTATTCCGTAATTGTTGCATAAAAGTTGTGTCCTGCTTTCGTCGTTCATTGTTTTGATCTGTATAGTATACAGAAACGCCGGGTAACAAAGAAGTTGAATGCTTTGTTACCTGATATCGAACGCTACCACCAATACTCTACATTATTCTGCTGGTCGAAGACGGATACGCTCTATATTGTAATCATAGAGGGCTGGGATGGTGCCAAAAGAACATTACATTTCTCGTTTGGAAATAGCCATTATACGGTATTAAACCTCCAATGATCTGAAGTTTATTTTTCTGTACTCAGAATATAATTTGTCCATAACACATCAGGAGGCTGCATACTGTCATGTCAATAAGACTCGAAGGTAATGGATTAGGGGAAAGCAGCCGCATCATACCGGAACATAAGGAAGCGTATCTAAAACTCATGAACGACAGTTAACGGCGCGGGAAGCCAGAATTGGATGATCAGAAAGTGCAGCTAATCAAGCAAGCGCTAATAAATTCCTACAACTCACGTACGGCTGCCACACGGTGAAGATGATTTTAGCTGGGTTAAGTTGGAGGATATTATTTCTGCAGTACATAAAAGGCCCTAGGTAACCGGGGCTTTTTTTACGCCCTTTAGCACGTTGAAAATATGTTTACTATTTAATATTTTTCGTATATATTAATATTTGGAAATTAGTTTTTTCTCAATTTTTTCCTACAAAACTAGATTGAATTAACAGAGGAGATTATTTCAATGAGCATTTCATTAAGAATAGAACGCAAATCCGGTGGTGAACCAATCGAGTTTGTAAAAGGTGAGATCATTGGCTTTACTTATAATAATAATAGTTCCATAAAACTTTCAGCTAAGTCTCCGAACTTGGCTCATTCGCTACATATTCAAAGCAAAATTCCGCTTCATTCGCTTCCTTCAGTTATAGACAATGCGGATAATTCCAACATGCTGTATACATGGGCAATCACAGAATATAAACCTGATACTGAGGATTACTATCGCAAATGTAATATCCAAATCGTTAGAAATGAAAATACAATCCGAGATATTACGTTTACACACGCTTATGTAGATAAGTATCAAGAACAGATTGATACTAGCAAAGAGATCCTTGAGTTTGAACTTGTTTTAAAACAAAAAGAAGATCAATTGGGAAAAATTCAGTACAGTCCTCAGGTAGAACCTAAGGAAACAAGAGAACAGGATGAGCCTGATGCCTCGAAAAAAGTATTGGAAGGTGCATACAGTAAGAATATGTTAGTGTATGCAGGAAATAATACTTTTCCGTTTGAAAATCCGATGGTAGAACTAGAAAAGACTTGGGTGCGAGGCGTAGAGAAGGTAAAGAATTCAACAGATACTGTAATACATTATCCTGATCGTAAAGCATTTGCATTAGTAGCTGTTCCTATAGCTCGAAAGAAGTACGGGGACATCACAGCCAATTTACTTCAACATTCCCTAGATTACAAACCAGGGAATTTACACTTTAACGAGTGGTCATATGAGGCGCAACAAATTAAAAAATCTAAAGAACATAATATGTATGTAATTGAAAAAGAAGTACAAAAAGCAAACGACAAAAAAGTTAAAATTTTTTCAAGTTATGGGTCTATTGCAATTGAAAGTGACAAAGATTTATATAACGCTTTTCACAAAATGAAATACAAAATAGATGGAACATATGTAAAAGGACAATGGGAAATTACTACAATATATTATGATAAATATAATTTTGAATATAATTTTAAACAAATGTTTACTGGGGACAACAAACTCGGTTGGGCTGCGGCCAATCTAACAAATTTAATGGAATCATGGGGAACACTCAATGAGTATACATCTTATGTTACAGTAACTGATACAAAAAAAGCTTGGAAGTGAGGTGTGAAGTGCAGATGAAACGCAGACACATCTACATCTTGATCTCTCTACTAGTTATAACTACTACTATAATTTTTTTGGCAAATTCTGGAGAAGACACGATGAGGAAGTACCCTTATGGAAAAGATACGCTAGAGTTTTTTGGAGATGGGACTTTTCAGATTTACAGGGGGGGAGGAGCGGGTGAGCCTCCAATACTATACACTCATCAAATTGAAGCCCCAAATACAGTGATTGATAACGTTCTGTCATATAAGATAAAAAAAAATATCGTATACGTGGTTGGTGAAAATAGCTTCATTAAATTGGATTCAAGTACCAACACGTACGAGCAAAAGAAACGGATTTCTGACTTTACTTCCAAAGATAGAGAGATATTCAATAAATTAATGGAAAAGTAGAGGATACCATAAGCAAATATGGTAGCAAGGGAGTTCTAGCTTGTTCACAAGTCCTATATGCACACAAGAAGAACTTTATCAAAAGTATATACAAGCCAAAATGTTGACTCTTAATATTAGAGATTTACCTAATATATTTTGTCGACTTCATAATTTTGATCAATTGCGTTTTAAAGATGACACTGAGGTTGGTTTCTGCAATTTCAGTTCTAAACTCTCGTAGAATTTTATTTCAACGGCAGCCTTGGAAGAGGAAATATAATCCTAGACTGCCGTAGCTTTATTAAAATTAACATTCATCGTTAGCTTGCTCAGGAAACGAACTTTAGAGCTGCATCAATATATATTTTTAACTAGCTAGTTTCAGCCCCACAGCAGAGCTAAGGACCAACCCTATACACAAAATGCGCATTAAACCGCGGGGCTCACTATAAAGGATCATGCCGAGGATAGCGCCTCCAGAAGCGCCAATTCCAGTCCATACAGCGTAAGCTGTCCCCATCGGGAGTGTTTGCATTGCCAACGATAAAAATATAAAACTTAGGCCAAAACCAGTAATCAAAAGAGTCAGCGATTTCCAACTGCGGGTTTGATTGAACCTGTTTATAAGCAGAACCCCGATCATTTCAAAAATGCCCGCTAAGATCAAATACACCCAATTCATAGTCCACTCACCTCCTCTTTCTTCTTACTAAGCATTTTTAGTCCAATCACTCCAATAAGTAGCAGCCCGATTAAAGCTACTTTCGAAACACTTATGTCTGCGCCAAACAATAGAATTTCAGCTACTACAGTTCCAGCTGTCCCTAGCCCGACAAATACAGCGTATACAGTTCCAACCGCTAATGAACGAGCCGCCTTGATCATCAAATAAAAGCTGATGTAAATTGCGATTAATGTACCACTCCATTCCCAAAAACTATCCGCATGCTTTAACCCACTGACCCAAGCAACCTCGAATATAGCGGCCACAATGACTGAAAACCACGTTTTGTTCATAACACGCTCCTCCTTAAACTTCTTATTAAAAATTGGGCAAAAAAGAAAAAGATAAAAGCCCGGAAAATAAACCGCACAATGCGGTTATCTCCCAGGCTTTTATCCCTCCGTGTCACAGCCACTTGGCTGTGCGTTTTCTCTTGGACCAGACCAATCTTGCGATTGCGGAACCCTAGAAAACGTTTTTATTCAGTTATTGGCTAAAATCATACTAACACGCGATGTAACATGAGTCAATTTACAACTCCACCACTAACCTGCCAGTTACTTTAACGCCGATGCTTAGTCTACAACTGCATCTTCACTGGATTCGCCTGGTTGGGTGTATTTTCCATTTAACTGAATGCCCGGTCACGGAGTCGTAGCTATACATATATTAAGGTGAAAACAATTAAAGGAGGGCTAAAGCTATGAGTGGATGTGCAGGTGTGTGGACTTCTACAGCGGCAATTTTGGTGCTTTATATCCTTTTGGTTATCATCCTTAAATCGTGTTGGGTTTAATTTTGTGAAGAAAATTGTATAGTGCCCCATCAACAAGTTCAATACCCTTATTTCTTTGGTAATCTGCCCGAAATCAGATTAGATAACAAGCTCTGCCGACCGATTAAGGTTAGTAGAGCTTGTTTTATTTGAGCATTTTCTTGATTAGCTTTAATAACTCAGAAGCGCTATGATCCACTTTCATGCGTCAATGGTATTTTGATCAATGGTGCCTGCTCTAACGGAAAGGTAGTATCCAATGTTAATGAAAACGGGAATAAGAGTGGATATATTCAAAATAAAGGGAAAAATGTTTCTGTGGTGTTATTTAATTACCAGCATGCCCTATCACAGAATGTATTCTTACATATATTAAAATGACGACAGATAAAGGAGGTTAAAAGGCATGGGTGCATATGAAGGTAATGGCGGCGGCGGTGTATGGACTTCTACAGCGGCGATTTTAGTGCTCTTTATTCTCTTAGTTATCATCACTAAATCACTTTGGGTTTAATTTGTGAAAAGAACTGTTGGATAATATCACTTCACTCATGGAATGTAAAAGAAGGTTGATTCCAATAAGCGCATAAGCTATTTGGCAATAGCCACAGCATTCGCTGTTCTTTTGGTGGGTGCTTGCTGAATTTCTGCCATAATAGTTTTGCGCTTATTGGGTTTCGTCGGAAAGGGGAACGTTCTCATTGAAGGGTTTATTAGCCTATACCGAATGCTTTTTTTCAAGATCTTCTATAATTTCTAACGCAACAAAATATCCAAAAAATAATGTTAAAATATCCTCATATCGCTTTCCTGATCCTCTTGCGCTACTTAATATTATGTTTTGACTTTCTTGGATTTCTCTTTTATGAAGTGATAGAGAAACCATAGATGAATCAGGAGCGATCAGATCCACCATTAGAGTTGACAACTTTTTCTGAAACTCTTCAATTGGAAAGTCATTATTTTCTTTTGAGTACAGTTGCATAGGTTCAGGTGTATCTTTAAATGTAATCGGGTATTGAGTATTGAAGACACCTTCATTAGCTATTTTGTCAGCAATTAATTTACCGAAAACGATACCCGCTGCAAATGCTTGCCCAGGGATTCTTCCCATACCTAGATCACCATTAAATTGAGCTTCTCCAGTAGCAAAAACACGATTCAAGTTTATAACTTCAGCAGTAGCATTGATTTCGATTCCTCCTGAAGAATAGTGCATTGTTGGTGTGATTTTGATTTTTTTATTTTTAACCACCTTAGTGCTAAACCCATATTTTTTAAATCTTTCATTCAATATATTTTCATCAGCATGGCTCATATCCAAGTACATATCCTTTTTTTGCTTGATGCAATCTAGTTCAAAATGTAAAATCTCGTCAATCATTTCGTGGTAATCATCTCGAGCAATAGCATCACAAATATACTCATCTTTTAATAGTTGAATTCCTTTCTCATCTACTATTTTCCCTTGACTTAAAGATACAACTCCGCCCAATAAAATTTGTCTTCCATTATATATTGACCAAGGATGAGACATTACAGTAGACATTCCCTTTAATCTTGCACCTATTTTTTTAGCTAGGATAAGCGTTTCTCCAGTCGAACCCGGTGAATTATCATTGTAATTAAATTGTCCCGCATATCCTCCTGTAGCTAATACCAAATAATTAGTATATATCCTGATAAATTGATCTAATTGAATGTCATAAAATAATGCGATAATTCCATCATCAGACTTTTCCAAATCAATCAAAATTTTATTACACAGCGGTTGTTCAATATGTTGTAACAGACAATTAATTAATTTTTTTCCTCCCTGTGATTTAATCAAACATTCAGGCATGATACCAAAGGATGTTTTCTCATAAGAGATTCCTAATTCCTCGAAAAAATTTATAACTATGTTGGAGTTTCTATATAGCGTTTCAATAACCGATCGATCTGCTCCACATTTATTAATCGTAAGATTAATAATATTGTTAATATCATTCTCCGATGGAACACGTGTATTTGCGGCTGCAAGAAAGGAGTTGCTTTGTTTGGGCGCATTCTTTTTTGTTGTAATGGTATACTTGATATTGTTTTTCGATAAATAATAAGCGACAGCAAGCCCCGAGATACCCGTACCGACAATCAAAATTGGAGTGTAGTGTTCTACGGATGTTACATTTCGTTCCATCATTCAATCTCCCTTTTTAAGATGCAGATATGATCTTCGGCTTAATCTCACAGTCCGTTTTCCACTTAGATATTGATATACAGTAGTATATGCAGCCGTGATATCTGACAAATATCGTTACGTTAAATTAATTACAGGCACATTTGCAAAAAGGAGAGGCAAAAAAGAGTTGTTATACCCATTTTTAAGAAAATATTACTGATATTATAATAGGTTTATTACCGATGAAGAATGGAATCTAAGTAATATATTTTTCCTAATTGTACAAATTTATTACTTATTTTGTCAATGTTATCTTAGAAGTAATTAAGTCGACTTTGAAGCAGGAATATTCAAACCATTCAATCTTTGATGGCACTAGCGAATCTTTTTTTGTTAATTAATTATACGGAGGTGTCTTTTTGATAAGAAGATTGGCTTTCTAGGAGTGGAGAGCTTCTAAATTTTCAAAAGGGCATATTATATTACCGGGAAGCCGCTTCGAAATATATTTCAGAACATATCTTAGAACATAAGAATATAGAAGGAACAGCTATCAAAAATAGGGGAGCTGCTTTGTGATTTTATTATTGCTTCTATTTTTAAAATATGAAAGGGAGGGAATATTGTGCCACGAGCTTCGGTCATACTGCCAGTTTACAATAATGCGGCTTTTGTCTTGGAAGCAATACACAGTATTTTAACTCAAACTTATTCAGATTTTGAATTAATTGTTATTGATGATGGTTCGACAGATGGATCTACCTTTCTTATTTCGCAAATATCAGACCCTAGAGTGATAAAAATCTTCCATAGTACCAATCGAGGGTTAATCGCTTCTTTAAACGAAGGATTAAAAAAGGCCAATGGTGAATATATCGTTCGTATGGATAGCGATGATATTTCTACACCAGATCGACTAGCTGTACAAATCGCATTTATGGATCAAAATCCATTGGTTGATGTATGCGGTGCTGCTTTTACTTCATCTAGTGGAGGATCAATTAAGGTAAATCCGGCCAGTCATGACGAAATTAAAACATGGTTGCTATTTCACTGTTGTATCTGCCATCCTGCTGTAATCATGCGCAATAGCATGATCCGTCGGCTTGGCATTCAATATGATAGTAATTATCTCCATGCCGAAGACTACGAGCTGTGGAACCGACTAGCTTTCCAGGTACAAATGGCAAACCTCCCCATAAACGTATTGTATTATCGTCAACACAATGGACAAGTGTCCAATCAGCACAAAGCTATACAAGATGCTACTGCTCGGAGAATTCGTCAAAGACAGTTTAGTAAGTTGGGCTTGGAATTATCAGATGAAGAGAACCAGATTATGCTGGACATTCTTGAGTTTAAAGTTAATCCCTACAATTATGATAGTTACACCAGAGCATTAGGTTTTGCCAACTGGGTGCTAGACCAAAACAGTAAGCATTTAGTTTATAACCAAGAAATGTTAAATATAGCGTTTTCGAGGTGTATATCCCATATTCCTTATTGACAGAGAGATAAGCAAGTGATCCTGTTGGACCGATGATACTCTAATGGCACAAGCTTGTAATGTTTTTACAAAAAGGTGATTAGGCTCTGCCGGTTTAGCTGGTTGAGCCTTTGTTTTGTTTAATCTGTATGCCCTGTCACAAAACGTATCTATACATATATTAGAAGTACAACAATTAAAGGATGTTAAAACCATGGGTGCATGTGAAGGTGGCTACGGTGTGTGGACTTCTACAGCGGCAATTTTGGTGCTTTTTATCCTCTTGATTATAATTACTAAAGCATTTTGGATTTAATTTTGTGAAAAATTATAATGTAACACACTTCACTTTTTTTAAGATGGTTAAAAGTTGAACCCAATGGCGCATAGGTTATTTGGCAGTAACCATAGTATTCTCTTGCTTTTGGTTAACTAAGTTTTAACGCCTACTTAGGAAACCCTGCCATAATAGGTTGTTGCGCTTATTGGGTTCTACTGTCAGTGATCAGCATAAACCTTACTTACCGAAGTTTTTTTATTTCATTTTATGTTAAAAATGAAATCTCACATTATTCGAATAATATATTGACATATGGTCAATTTTAGAGAAAAATAGATAACAATAATATAAAAATTTTGGAATTTTTATGTGAAGGGTGGATATGACATGAAGCATACACCTACGATTCGGGCGGAATTAGATAGATACCTAAAACAAGAGGGTCTGAACCTAACGCAATTCGGGCATATCGCAGGCATTAATAGGGGAATAGTAAGTGGCATTGTAACAGGAAATAGTTCTATGTCTGTTAACCAAATTGATAGAATCACTGAGGCTATGGGTTTACCAGAAGGCTATTTTTACGACTTATATGTAGAAAACTATATTATCGACATTCCCCCTAATATGAGGCGAATCGAACCATTTTTGTATCGCTGTGCAGAGTTGGACAAGTTGGATGCGATCCGTCGAGTGGTGGGAGCTATCATGGACAATCTACTCTACTCACCCAAGCTATTTGACATTGCAGAAGAATTGTTAGCGCAGGGACGATATGATGCTGCATTATTGCTCTATGAAAGTGTAGCAGAAGTGGAAAAATATCAACATTCTGAACGCTTGGCCATCTGTCAATATCGTATTTTCACGATTCAGATTGATGACGATCAAAGCCGCAATCTTAGGGCAGCCATACTTTTCGAGCCTTATGTCGAGCGCCTAGATGAAATAGAACAACTTGATGCATTGAAGGACTTAGCTAATGTGTACAGGTCTTTGCGTAAATGGGATAAGGTTGAGGAAATGGCGATAAAAATGAGAGCTAAAGCGGAAATCCAATACACTTTGAAACATCAACAGAAGAAACTAAAGGATGACGAGTCTAAAAATAGTTTAAGTCGCCCCATGTTTGTATATATTACCTATGCTGACCTGTTGTGTGCAAGTGTCTGTGATGCCCAAGGCGATTATCAACAAGCTCTACAATATACATATGCCTATGCAGACTTGGAGTGGGTTAGAGAGACTGATGATGATACCCTATATTGGGTAGAAATGTATCAAGACTGGGCACGATGCAATATTTACGTTAATAAACTCCTATCTGGAGATACAAGTGTGCTTGCAGATTATGTTGAATACATAGCTGAAACAGCACATACTGTGGAGGATGAAAAACTCTCAAAGTTGTTGAACGTTATGATAGCGGCTAACCGATATAATTTGAATGTAGATGATGTACTATCACGATTTAAGATAGACATTGATGCCTTTACCCAACTTCCGCTATCTACTGATATGTACACCCAACAAGTGGTACCTGACTATATTGCATGGTTTTGTTACGAAGTGGCCTACTATTATTTAAACAGGGGGAAGTACAATGATGGTTTTAAACAATTATTATGTGCTATGGTAAAAGCACATATACTAAACAATGAAACATACTTTATAAACTGTACGGGTCTCTTTGCACATTTCCAAGCATACGCGTCTCCAGAGGCCAGAGAAGAGTATTTTAAACTATCAGAAAAGGTGTGGTTAGACAATGTTGAAAAAAATGACACTGTTAATCGTTGCAAGTAGCTTTTTGTTTTTTCCCGTCCTGACGCAACATATTCAGATCCTTGTACAGGTTGGAGGTTCTTAAATGCAAAGGCTCTACTAACCTTATGGTTGGTAGAGCTTTTTAGTTAAAGGAATTGTTACACATGCCCCGAATGAGTCACTGAGTGTTCAGTTTTAAAGCATACATATAAATATTTTGATGGCACAAAGTTATGACAAATTATATCTTCCCATGAAATGAGGTTTTTTAATGATTTTTGATCTAAGAGGGTCTGAATCTATGACACCGCAGGTGGGCATCTTTTATTCAATGGTGGAGGGTAATTACAACCGATTAAAATCCATCGTTCAAGATATGAAGCAAAGCGAGTTAGATTATAAAGGGCCAGATCATAAGTATAACAGCACTTCCCAGTTGATTAGGCATTTGTCATATGTAGACTTGAAATGGGTTTACAGAATTAAAGGAGAAGATATTCCTGAATATCTTGAGTAAACTATGGTCCTATGGTTGATAAACATAATAATATTACGCAAAGTAGGGATATTCACTTAAGGATCTCTTAGCGGATTATAACTTTGTGATTAATTTATTGGAATCTGGCACATATCTGATCATAGCCGGTATCACCAAGCAAATATAAATCAACTTCGGAAATGGTATAGCCAACAACAATAATTTCTCTATTGAGAGTAACTCCAATCGTTGATTAACGGTCTCTATTTGTTTCGTAAGCAGCCGGAGAGTTTTTTTATCTACAACAATTTTTTCCTTACTTCGACACACTTAGAATAGTAGATTTATTATGTAATCATACCAATATTCTGAGAGGGGATACTCAATGAAGAAGTTCAAACCGATGTTTCTAGTCATGATTGCTGCTTTTTTAATGTTTGCTACAAGCGTTTCAGCTTCCAGCTACGTAACCACAACTAAGTGGAGAAACGAAACCTACGCCCAAAGTGACATTATTCATACAAATGGTGGAAAAGTTAGATTACGTGGTGGTTATACTGGTCCAGGTAAAGCTACAATAATGTTTATGTACTCTGTTGACGGCACATCTAGGTATAGCCCAATAGGTACATATAGTTTTAATACTTTTATGAGTGGGAGATCATTTACTGATTATGTCGACGTACCTAGCGGGGGGGATTTCTACGTAGTTATTACTGGTGATGAAACTGCAGAAGCATACGGGAGAATAGACGACAAAAAATAAATTACTGTAGAGGAATATAATATTTTGTATGAAATGACAAGAGTGACACAAGGCATATCGCAATTACAGTGAGCTTGGGTCGTGACCCAAAGGATCGTGTTACGTCGCCTGAAGTGTAAATAGATACTATATGGAACTCTGAGCCTCAGATTAAACTGAGGCTTATTTTTTATGTACTAAAAAAGATAACTCTTGTAAGGAAGAAGGTCAGGAAACTTTTTCTTCTTTTTTGATTGTGTTAGAAAGGAAATGAATACTTGGTGTATGACAATGGCTAAAAAACTGGCTAGCAGTAGGGAGACCAAAGATCGAACCAGATCGACAGACAAAAGGTTATTTGTTCCCGTTCGATATTATGCTGAGTAAGGGGAGTCACCAACCCGGCCCAATGCGAACGCTGACCAATTTACGAACTTATCAGAGTCACCGATAACGTGTGGGCTATCAACGTTATATTGCCGTCTTATTCCTTCATCAATCAGTTCTTATGAAGGAATCCCTTCTGTTCCAGCAAATCCTCTGTGGCCTTCCACAGTTTTTGCTGCATCTTGGGATCTTCTCCGGGTGAGACCGGTTCAATAGATTTCCCGGTTCCGACGTTAAAGTATCCACCCGTTTTTTTATGATATTCCGGCTCTACAATCAATCGGGTGATGATATCTGCTCCTCTTCGCGGATCTCCAAGACGAAGAAACTTCAACAATCGTTCTAATAGAGGGGCAAACCAAAGTTCTCGTCCCAATCCGGTAACATTGAATCCTGGATTTAGTGCATTTACACTGATTCCCGTATACGACCATCGTCTTGCCAGTTCAGCAGTGAACATAATATTCAATAATTTGGTTTTTCCATAAATGGGCGATGAGCCACGAGCGGTAAAGGCAGTTGTATCCGTTAAATCTTCGGGGAGCTTCAAAACTCCATGACGGCGTGAAGCTTCGGAGGCAACATTGACAACTCTAGCCTTGTCTACGTTCTGCAGACACGGTTTTAGTGTATGTGTTAACAGCCATGGCGATAAATAATTTATGGCAATCATTTCAGGAAACCCCTCGGAAGTGATACGTTGCACAAAAGCATGGATACCCGCATTGTTTAACAGCACATCAATTTTAGGGTATGCGGCGGCTATTTCACACCCGATCCGTTTAACATCCTTTAGTACTGATAAATTTCCATAAAAAAAGTCAACCTTCGCTGATGGGCTAAACACCTCAATCTGTTTTCTTGTAGCTTCAGCACGTTCCTTACTCCTGGCAGTCAAAACAAGGTCAAAACAGCCGCGTCTTCCCAATTCAATTGCGACTAGCTGTCCAAGACCACTGGTGGCACCTGTTATGACAATAGTAGCATTTTTAGGCATCGTCATTTCTCCTTCATGTGTTACAATTTTATTGGAGTTCCAATCCGGCGATTTAACGCCTTTGATTTACATATGTCCACTATAATAATTTGGTTGATATATGTCAATCAAATTCGATTTATTATGGGTTTTTGATCGAGAGAAAGGTGATTGAGGATGAAATATAATGAAGTCAAAAATGGACCAAGGGAAAAATTGGAGATTGAGTTGGGCGAGCAGCTTAACGCACTTATCAGTGCTTCACACGCCTTGAATGTCAGAGCTGCTGCGAAATTTGACTCCTCCTTACAACCTGCGGCCTTCCACATTGTTCGTTGGCTGTATTCTTATGGACCAACTAATGCCGCCACTTTAGCAGAATCAACTGCGATGGATCGAAGTTCAGTAAGTCGTCTTGTCAAACAGCTCCAGTCTTTGGGGTATTTGCACAGAGAGGCCTCCCAAAGTGATGGACGGGGAATTGTATTATCTCTTACCGAGCATGGACAACAACAATTAATTGATGCGCTAAAGGAAAAGGAGTCCGTTTTTTATGAACGAATTTTGGACTGGAAAGATACAGAGCTTCATGATTTCATCCAAATGCTCAGGCAATTTAATGGACTCAATTGACACGGAACGCAACCTTAAGAAGTGTCCCGAATGTAAATACTTGCAAACAATATCGTCACTTTCCAAAGAATGTATTGAGCTAATGGAGAACGTTAGCTCAATATGACTGTAAAAATGTATGTAGCAAAAAAAGCCAAATATATTGTCTGTTTCATTAAACTGTTTTACCAGTTAACTTAATGGTATTGCACAGAACCAATTTAAGATACGAGCCAGTGGGACGCTTATTTTAACTTCAGATAACAAGAAGAAAATATTATCATGAGCGGCTTGGACAGTCTGCGGAAGAGAGTTGGGAAGATTACAACGAAGCCAATTAAGATTATCGGGTCTTATTCTTTTGTAAGCAGTATGAATATAGAGTAGAAGTGGACAATGGAATCTACCCGAATGTGTATTTTTTATGTCAGACAAAGCTCCCCTTACTTTGACAATCAATAAGCCGTATGTTTATGGATGAAGATAAATAGGAAGGAAAGGATGAAAATAATGAGTATGAAATTAGGAAGGAAAACTACTTTCTCCACAATTGCTCTCTTATTTTCAGTTTTGTCCCCGCTATCAGCTTCGGCAGATGTAGTAAGTGTTACCCATGACACCTATACAAACTCTTTTAATCAAGAATTGGTTTCATCTCAATTAGTAATTTTTAAAGATGACACAGCATATACAGATGTAGCTATTGTCGGGAAAAGAGTGAAATTTTCGATTAGTGGTTTAGAAAACCCGTTTAACGCTAATTATTATAATCGATTAGTCTGGACTAGTACTGATGAAGAACCAAATATAAAAAATATACTGACAGTAAAAGTTGCGCCAAAAACAGGGTCGCTTTACAGTTCCAGCAACTATGAAAACCTATCACTGATAAAACAAAAAATCAACTCTGACTCACCAGTATATGGATGGATTCAATTAGAATCCAAAGAGTGGGCTAAAGCAGGATCAGCTATAATCAAATATTAGAAAATTCCTAATGTGTAGTGTAAGTGAATATTCTAAATAAGCGAAATCCCCACCCGACCAGCTAAGGTAGTGGGGATTTTTCAAAATAAAAAAAGACTCCATCAAAAATTTACAGAGTCTTTTAGAGAAATTGTAATTGTTGAAAGTGATGTTCTTAAGAAGGGAAAAGTGTTTCGAAATCTGGAGAACCGCCATCGCCAAGCCAACGGTTAGGGCCTGCAAATGAAAAAGTTTTCCCGTTTCCAGTAATTTTTATATTAGCGATTTTCAAACCTGGTTTATGTCCAGATCCATCAGTTCTGATCGTAATTTTTCTGATGTCACCAAGGTTGCTGGTGCTAATTCTTGTTGTATCCGAATCTTCTTGTTCAAAACTTCCATTGAGTGTAGCGGTAGCATAATCTCCATTTGAACCATACAAAGTAATAGAGATATTAGAATCAGTTCCAGCATCTTTAAGTTTGGCTGTATTTACAGTAACAACATATTCAACATTAGCAAAAGGTGTAACTGACTCTATACTTCTATTAGAGTCTTGTAATGAGCTATAAGTGTCAGTTGTGACCTGATCTGCAAAAGAAGGTGCTGCGAAAGCTGCAGATGAGATAAGAAGTGCTGATGCTAGCAAAGATACTTTGTTCATTAAAATGTTACCACCTTTCTAGTATTTGTATTTAATGTTATACATGTGTAATGGGTTTGTACATAGTTCGTTGGTTGTGAAGAATATTGCTTTACTTGTCTTTGTTTGTTGGATTTTATCTGTATATGTCGGATATTCTTATTTTTAATTAATTTCAGAATGATATGTTCATAAAAAGTTCACTTACATGAAAATTTTGTTGCAGCTAAAATAATCACATCAAAAATGAAAGGTTGAATTTAATGCCAACAACTAAAAAGGAAAGCTTTTACTTTGGGGTTATTATGTGTTTTGGAATGGTCATTATTATGACCTTCTATAATCTTTTGATTAACGGATTGATTGGAAAAATTAGCTTGATTACCATTGCTGTTGAATTTCTAATTGGATTTATTATAGCGCTCGTATTAGATCTATATATCGTGGGTCCTATAGCCAAAAAAGTTGCTTTGAGTCTACCTTTTGATAAATCCAAAAAAATATTTTTAGTTATCACGATTTCAACATGTATGGTGTTCGGAATGGCCTGTTCTATGTCTTTCTACGGTTTATTAACTTCAATTCTTAGCCATGCTATTAGCGATCATTCATTATTTGAAGCATATTTAGAAATTTTTATAAAGAACTTTGTTGTGGCCTATCCATTACAATTATTGGTTATGGGTCCAGCTGTTCGAGCCTTGTTTATAAAATTTATAAAGAAAAGCGGGCAAGCAGGACCAAAGCTGATACAAGTTTGAAGAAGCTATAACTGGCGGGATTGGTAGTTTGGTGTTTGATTTAACACAAAAAAAAGCAGGAAGAATTCTTCCTGCTTTTTGCTTGAAAATAATTATTAACGTCTGCGTTGTCCATCATTCACGCTAAACAGATTGACAGCCAGTGCGTTACCTCTTGCACGCGCAGTGGCTCTTTGGTTGGAACGGATGTTTAATCTTCTTCTTCTCAATTCACGGTTGCTGTGTCTTCTGCTCATAATATCACCTCCCTTCAAAGAAATGAAGGTACGGTTAAATCTTAATGATGTTTATGCTTACGCTTGGAAATTTTGATATTTAATGCGTTAGTTGCGAGTGCATTTCCGCTTCCTGTTTTAGCAGCTGCGGCTTGAAAGACTTTAACGACCAGATATCTGTTTTTCCCGATGCGATGCTTATACGTTTTAACTCTATTTCTGATCATCTGCATAACTCCTTTGCTTTAGGTCTGCTATATACATATGTCAATTGTGCTAGTAATGTATCAGCATAAATCTACTAAAGACAAAAAGAAGCTAGTACCTATGTTCCTAAATGTTTAACAAAAAAAGCTCATACTAGCCTGCGTTCGCCTTCCCAACTTTACGTTATAGGGGAAGGCTACAGTAGGTTCACATGAGTCAAATTTCCATTTGTTTAGCTAATAAAAGTAAATAGTTCAAGATCAGAGGGGAACTATTTCGGATAATGGGGGGATATAATAGTAGAGACAATATAGGTTGCTGAAAAGGAAAGAATAGTTGTGAAACACACATAGTAAACATAATAATAATATAAAACCGGCTCGCCTAGGCGGCCGGTTTTATATTCGTGGTAGTATAACGGGGAAGAAAGCACGATAAATCAGTGGAAGTCCCGGAAGAGTCCAACAACCTTGCCCAATATGCTGACGTGTGTCAGGCGAAGCGGTTCAAAGGCTGGATTTTCAGGTTGAAGCCGGATATGATCTTTTTCTTTGTAAAAGGTTTTAACTGTAGCCTCGTCTTCATCTGTCATAGCTACTACAATGTCTCCGTTATCAGCGGTCTGCTGCTGACGTACGATTACATAGTCTCCGTTAGCAATACCAGCTTCAATCATGCTTTCGCCTACAACAGATAACATGAATATTTTATCCTCACCAACAAAGTGTTGGGGAAGAGGAAAGTAATCTTCAATATTTTCTGTCGCCGTAATAGGAAGACCAGCGGTTACTTTGCCGACGACGGGAACACGACTAATGGAGTAATTAATCAAGTTGCTGTTATCCGATTCGTCTTGACCAAGTAATTCAATAGCCCGTGGTTTCGTAGGATCGCGGCGAATGAGTCCTTTTTTCTCCAAACGATCCAAATGACCGTGAACCGTAGAACTGGAGGCCAATCCGACTGCCTCGCCTATTTCGCGTACAGAAGGGGGGTATCCCTTTAGACGCACTTCATTGCGGATAAATTCAAGAATGGCCTGCTGGCGGCTCGAAATCTTAGACATACCGTATCAACCCCATTTAGTAACGTTTGGGAAAATTATAGCATAGAACCTCCGTTCGTACAAACATAAGTTCTAAATAATCCCTAAAAATATTTACGAACTTTTGTTCTGTTTTCTATTGAACAAAACAAACGTTCGTGTTATATTGTGAAAAACATAAGAACAAACGTTTGGAGGACGCGGCCAATTATGAAATATAGCACTTATCAAAGTATTTTCCCGATGAACTTAGAGAATTTACAGGAGACCCGAAAAGAGGGTAAGGTGCGTTTGTTACAGGTTATTACCAATACTCTTTTACTCAAGCTTCTTATTCTAGTAATTATCGTTTGGGTTGCAGGGGCAGGTGTACTTACGGTTTTCGCAGCACCTTCAGTTTCTAATAAAGAGGTGATTAAGCTGACCGTACAACCTGGAGATACGTTATGGAAGATTGCCGTGAATCATAAACCGGAACGAATGGATACACGGGTATATATTGAAGGAATTATGCGTATTAACGCTTTGGAGGATCGGGGAGTGCAGGCAGGTCAGGTGCTTAAGCTTCCACACTTCTGATCTATAAGACTATAGAGCTTGTCAAGGAGCGCAATGCGGGAGCCTTGACAAGCTCTTTTCTACATGTCAAAGTGTATTATATCTTTGCTTTTATGGAGGGGACACAATTTGGATATAGACAGCTTGGTACAGCGCATTAATGAATTAGCGCGCAAAGCAAAAGCCGAAGGATTGACAGAAGAGGAAACCACAGAGCGCGCCAACCTTCGGGAAATTTATTTAGGCAACATTCGCCGTAATTTTCGGCAGCAGCTTGAAACCATTGAATTTGTGGACGATGATACGTCGAAGGGAAATGGCGGGCTGAAGCATTAATGTCGCTAAAGCCTGCATCATTTGCCTTTGTTTTAGGTATCTTTCCTGGTATCTATATAGATCAGCTTTAAGGCAGTTGCTTTAATGTAATATTTATTGGGAAGGGAATTGAGAGATGGCCCGATCATTTGAAAGAAAAGTACGTAAAAACACAGCGCATTTAAATAAAACGCGCAAGAAACAAGGCATTCAAACCATTAACGGCGCAGGTTCAGCAATGGACATTTTCCGTGGCCGTAATATTACTGTGCCAATCATGCTGGCTGGTCTTGCTGTATTGTACATGCTTATGAGTTACTTTTTGACTAAGACCGGCATGCGGGGAATGGACTGGCTGGTATTTGGCTTGTACTTGATGCTGGCTGTAATCTTCTTCATTCGCCGTCCTTATTTAAAAGTGGGAAAAGATACCCTCTATATGTTAAAAGGTGGCAGAGAACGGCCGATGACGGCAGGGGACATGAAAGCCATCAAAATTGAAAAGGGTTACGTTACCGTTGAAAGAAAAGGGAAGGGCGGTAATTTTATTTTTACAAAATCACTGGGACGCTACGATACGGATGCCATCGCAGAGCGTCTTGAAAAGTTTGCACTATCCAATCAGATACAGGTAGATAAGAAATAACCGATTTAGCCTGTAGCTCTGTAAGTAAGGCCGTATGATGTTATTTTTTCATATAACATGGTGCGGCCACTTGCTTAATATGGGCACACATAACGATCTGATTCGTGACCAAACAGACAATCTTACATATACAGTGGAAAGAGAGTGGATAATTCATATGACGATTCAGGCGATAATGTTTGATCTTGATGATACCCTTCTGTGGGATGAACGTAGTGTAGAAGAGGCATTTGATGCAGCGTGTCAAACAGGCTCCCGAGAAACAGGCGCTGATCCGAAAACGCTGGAAGAAGCCGTACGCAAGGAAGCGCGCGCTTTGTATGAGTCCTATGAAACCTTTAGTTTTACTCAAATGATTGGCATTAATCCGTTTGAAGGACTGTGGGCGAATTTTACAGCAGGTGAGCAACCTGAATTCCGCCAATTGGAACAGTTGGCTCCTGCTTATCGTAAGGAATCATGGCGCAGAGGGCTTCAGCAACTGGGGATAGATAATGAGGAGTTGGCGGAAAAGCTAGCTGCCCAATTTGCTTCGGAAAGACGTGCACGTGCACATGTATATGAAGAAACGTTTGAGATTCTGGAACAATTGAAGGGGCAATACAAGCTGTTATTGCTGACAAATGGTTCCCCTGATCTACAACAGGAGAAGCTGGATGGAGTTCCTCAATTGGCTCCTTTTTTTGATCATGTTGTTATTTCAGGTTCTTTTGGTCGGGGCAAGCCTGATCCTTCTATATTCCAGCATGCTTTGGGCCTTCTAGGAATTGAACCTGGACAAGCTTTAATGGTAGGAGATAAGCTGACGACTGATATTCAAGGGGCTTTGGCAGCTGGTGTACATTCGGTGTGGGTGAATCGGAACGCTAAAACCAATACTACAGAAATCAAGCCGAAGTTCCAAATCAAGCATTTGTCTGAGTTGCATGGAATTATTCAATCTTTAAAGTGAGAAATCTACAGTTTTCTAAAACAAGTATCAAGAAAACTCCCTTCGCTCGATATGCTACAGAGCGGAGGGAGTTTTCCTTATTGACACCATAGATCTTAATTATGCTGTAGTGAATGTTGGATCTTCGAACGGTTCGGCAATCCAGCCATTTTCTTCGATGAACAAGCGGACTGCGACGATCTTTTGATTTTCCATTAAAGTGAAGAAGTGAGGTGTATTTTCAGGTACGGAAATAACGTCACCTGGTGAAAGCTCTACATTAAAATAGCCGATCTCTTCAGAGCCTTTAATGATGAAAATGCCTTTACCAGCAACAATGGCACGGATCTCATCCTCGGTATGGGTGTGAATTTGCTCGAACTTGGCCAGCAGCTCGTCCAGTTTCGGCGTTGCTTCAGATAAGGTGATAACGTCCCATATTTTATATCCGCGACGTGCGGCTAAATCCTTGATTTCAGGTTCAAATGTTTTAAGAACAGCGGCTTTTTGATCATCTGTCAGAGTAAAGTTTTCTTGCAGCTCCCTTGGCAGCTTGGAAGCATCCCAGTGTTCATACAATACTTGGTGGCTCTCCAAAAATTCACGTACTTGTTCTTCACCACTAATTCGCTCATTCGTATTGCGTATAAAAATTTCTGCCATATATAAATCCCTCTTTTCCACTTGGATTAATGTTGTATAAAGAATACCATGTCTTATCCAGTTGCACAATACAGGCTGAAACATTTATATGGGAACGACTATAGCTAAACGATACAGTTTAAAGACGTTCGTCTATAACGATGCATACTACAAAAATAGATCAGCTAAGTCGTTTATGAAGAAGAATAGCCTGCATAAAACGTATGTTTTTACTTCAATCTATCTAAATGATACGGTTTCTGCTAAACTAGGATTTAACGTTTTGCGGGGGTGAAGAAATTTTGGATAAAGTTAGCTTGCAGGATGCGTTACAACGAAGAATACTCCTTCTTGATGGGGCTATGGGTACTATGATTCAGCAGGAAGACCTTTCTCCCGCTGATTTTGGTGGAGAAGAGTTGGAAGGCTGCAACGAGATGTTGGTCTTAACGAGACCGGATGTCATTCAAGGGATTCATGAAGCATACTTGGAGGCCGGGGCAGACCTGATTGAAACGAATACATTTGGAGCAACATCCGTCGTTTTGGCGGATTACGATATACCAGAACGTGCCCGTGAAATTAATCTGGTGGCGGCCAAACTGGCACGTAACGCGGTGGATAAATACAGCACTGCGGACAAGCCTCGTTTTGTTGTAGGAGCTATGGGTCCAACCACGAAAACCTTGTCTGTCACAGGCGGTGTTACATTTGTAGAGCTGATTGAAAGCTATCAGGAGCAGGCTTTGGCGCTTATTGAAGGCGGGGTGGATGTTCTTCTGTTGGAGACCTCACAGGATACGCTTAACGTTAAGGCAGGCAGCATTGGAATTCGTCAGGCTTTTGAGCAGACAGGGATTGAGCTTCCGTTAATGATTTCTGGCACGATTGAACCGATGGGAACAACGTTGGCCGGACAAAATATCGAATCCTTCTGCATATCACTCGAACATTTAAACCCAATCTCGATTGGACTGAATTGTGCTACAGGTCCAGAGTTTATGCGTGATCATATTCGTTCTTTGTCTGAAATGTCCTCTGCAGCTATTAGTTGTTATCCAAATGCGGGCTTGCCCGATGAAAATGGTCAATACCATGAATCGCCGGATTCATTAGCTCGTAAAATGGCTGCTTTCGCTGAAAAAGGCTGGTTGAATATTGCAGGAGGCTGTTGCGGTACTACACCAGAGCATATAAGAGTAATGAGTGAAAGTATGGCGCAGTTTGAGCCTCGCCAGCTCGTAGGTCATCATCCTCCTGCCGTATCAGGCATTGAACCAGTATATATTGAACAGGATAATCGTCCGTATATGGTTGGTGAGCGAACAAATGTTCTGGGTTCCCGGAAATTCAAGCGTTTGATCGTAGAAGGCAAATATGAAGAGGCGTCTGAAATTGCCCGCGCTCAGGTAAAAAGCGGAGCACATGTCATTGATATTTGTGTGCAAGATCCGGACCGGGATGAAATGATTGATATGGAAGCGTTCTTGAAACTGGTTGTAAACAAGGTGAAAGTACCATTGGTGATTGATACCACGGATATTAAAGTTATCGATAAAGCACTTCAATATTCGCAAGGTAAGGCAATTATTAACTCCATTAATTTGGAGGATGGTGAAGAAAAATTTGAGAAAATGGCTCCTATTATTCATAAATACGGCGCTGCTGTTGTTGTCGGAACGATTGATGAACGTGGACAGGCAATTGCGCGTGAGGATAAGCTTGAGGTAGCTAAACGTTCTTATGATCTGTTGGTGAACCGTTACGGTCTGGCAGCGGAGGATATCATTTTTGATACGCTCGTATTCCCAGTAGGAACAGGGGATGAACAATATATCGGTTCGGCTAAGGAAACGATTGAGGGCATACGTATCATTAAAGAAGCCCTTCCTGGGGTTCATACCATATTGGGCATCAGTAACGTATCCTTTGGTTTACCGGAAGCGGGTCGTGAAGTGCTCAATTCTGTCTATTTGTATGAATGCACCAAAGCGGGACTGGATTATGCAATTGTAAATACAGAGAAGCTTGAACGCTATGCATCTATCCCCGAGCATGAACGGAAATTGGCGGAAGATCTGATCTATAATACAAATGACGATACTTTATCTGCATTTGTAGCAGCTTTTCGTAACAAGAAAGTGGAGAAAAAAGAGAAGATATCAAACCTTTCGCTCGAAGAACGGCTGGCTTCCTATGTAGTGGAGGGAAGTAAGGAGGGACTGATCCCGGATCTGGAGCAAGCTCTCGCCAAATATTCTTCTCTGGAGATTATTAACGGACCGCTAATGAAAGGGATGGAAGAAGTAGGACGTCTGTTTAACAACAACGAGCTGATTGTTGCAGAGGTTCTGCAAAGCGCTGAAGTAATGAAAGCATCCGTGGCTTATTTAGAGCCGTTCATGGAGAAGAATGAATCCTCGGTAAAAGGTAAGATTTTGTTGGCTACGGTCAAAGGTGATGTGCATGATATAGGTAAAAATCTGGTGGAGATTATTCTATCCAACAATGGTTACCATATTGTAAATCTGGGTATAAAAGTACCACCAGAACGCATCATTGAGGCTTATCGTGAAGAAAAGGCTGACATGATCGGCCTGTCCGGTCTGCTTGTTAAATCGGCACAACAAATGGTGCTAACCGCGCAGGATTTGAAAAATGCGAACATTGATATTCCAATTATGGTTGGTGGAGCTGCCTTAACGCGTAAGTTTACTAAAAATCGTATTCGTCCTGAGTATGATGGACTGGTAGCCTACGCGAAAGATGCTATGGATGGCCTGGATATTGCCAATAAGCTTATGGACCCTGAGTCCCGTAAAAAAATGGCCGAGGACATGAAGGCTGAGCAGGAGGCAGAAGCGGCAACGGTAGTGGAGGCCAAGCCGCTCCCTAAGCTAACTCGGGCTGTACGCTCTAACATTGCTCAGGATTTGCCCGTCTATATCCCACCGGATACGGATCGCCATGTACTGCGTAACTATCCACTGAACTATATTCTGCCTTATGTGAATATGCAGATGCTGATGGGACATCATCTTGGCTTAAAAGGGAATGTAGAGCAACTGCTAGCTTCGAGGGACTCGAAAGCGATTCAGTTGAAGGAAACCGTGGACAGCATTATGTTTGAAGCTGTTACAGACGGAATTATTCAGGCGAGTGCTATGTATCGGTTCTTCCCGGCTCAGTCCCAAGGAAACCAAATTCTAATCTATGATCCGTCGGATGTAAGCAAGGTACTGCACACATTTACGTTTCCACGTCAGCAGGTAGAGCCTTATCTATGTCTGGCTGATTTTTTGAAATCTGTGGAATCAGGGGTTATGGACTATGTAGGTTTCATGGTTGTTACCGCTGGTCATGGTATACAAAAGCTATCTACCCAGTGGAAAGAAAAAGGAGATTATCTGCGCTCACACGCACTTCAAGCAGTAGCGCTCGAAGTGGCAGAAGGGCTAGCAGAACGGCTTCACCATATTATCAGGGATAGCTGGGGCTTCCCGGACCCAGCCGATATGACGATGAAACAGCGGCACGGCGCTAGATATCAAGGTATACGGGTATCCTTTGGTTATCCGGCATGTCCGGATCTGGAGGATCAGGGACCGTTGTTCCAATTGTTAAAACCTGAGGACATTGGCGTTGAGCTAACAGAAGGGTTTATGATGGAACCGGAGGCTTCAGTATCAGCCATGGTGTTCAGCCACCCTCAGGCGCAGTATTTTAACGTCGAAAAGGTTTAACACCTTTATCAGATGGGATAGCAAATACCCTCCGAGCTTCGGAGGTTTTTTGCTGGTCAGCAGGAAGAAGGTAAATGTCATGGAATTATATTTTCTCGGTACAAATGCAGGGGTACCTACAATTCAGCGAAATGTAACATCCATTGCTCTTCGTTTACTGGAGGAACGAAGAAGCATGTGGTTGTTTGACTGCGGTGAAGGCACTCAACAGGAAGTATTGCGTTCGCCGCTCAAGCTGAGCAGACTTGAAAAAATATTTATCACTCATTTGCATGGGGATCATCTTTTTGGTCTGCCGGGCCTTTTGTCGAGTAGGGCATATCAGGGGGGTACGGCACCTCTGACTGTATATGGACCGCCTGGGCTTCAACAATATATTGAGCTATCTTTAGGGATCAGCCAATCTCGTATCAATTACCAACTACATATTGTGGAGCATACGGGCGGGGTCCTGTTCGATGATGGTCAATTTCGGGTGGAATCCGCTTTGCTGGATCATCGGATCGACAGTTATGGCTACCGAATTGTAGAGATGGATAAGCCCGGTAAGCTCAACCAAGAACTGTTGGAGCGATACGGGATCAAGCCTGGCCCAGTGTACGGTAAATTAAAGCGTGGAGAAAGTGTGGAAGTAGAGGGTGGAGTTATTCTGAATCCTCAGGATGTATTGGGTTCACCTAAAAAAGGGCGGATCGTCACTATTTTAGGTGACACGAGACCCTGTCCGAATACAGTAGTGCTGGCACGAGATGCAACTGTCGTCGTTCATGAAGCCACATTTCTGCATGATCTGGCGGATACGGCGTACGAGTATCATCATAGTACGGCGCTTCAGGCAGCGGAAGCTGCCAAAGCCGCAGGCGCGGGGCAGTTAATTATGACGCATTTTAGTTCTAGGTATAAAGATCAAGAGCAGCTTCAGCCTTTGCTGGAGGAAGCGCGAAGCCTATTCCCCAATTCATTGCTTGCGGAGCAGCATGTGTTGTTACCGGTACCTGATATCGGTCAATAAACGATTGGAGAGAAAGGTATGTGCTTAGGTGCCGGGGCTTGCTCCGGTGCTTTTCTTTTTCACTAGAAATTATTTTCCGGGAAAGCGCAGGATGCGACAAGAGGTGAGACGTATCAGTATGAGGATGAATGAAATTGTTCTACCACATATGGAGGTATGTCATATTTGAGTTTCTATATATCGAATTTAAAGGATTTAGTTGCTTGAGTATGCCCAGGAAATACAGGAAATTTTCTTTGAAGACGTAGCATCTTCGATGGAATTCGACGAAGAAATGATCTTATGCTATGGGGAAGCGACGGCTTTTAGCGAGGGTTGACGCTATTTTGGATGGTTTACCAGCAATTCATGGACTTCATGAGCATTTTTGACTTAAGATAGATGAGATGAGTGGAAATGACCGATTATTTAATGACCTGAGTCATTCAGGTGGTTAAATAAAAAGGATAACACCATTCATGGGGTGAATTATTATTTTCAAGGTTATGATGTATGAAATTGAAGTGGGGGAGGGGATTACGATAAAATCGTTACTAATTGATCTGGATGGAACCCTTTATCATGGTAATCGGATGATCAAGGGTGCGGATCTGTTCATTTCCCGATTACGCTCAGAGCAGATACCTTATGCATATGTCACAAACAATGCTTCACGTACACCCGAATCGGTGGCTGAGCATTTGATTGGTATGGGAATTGAAGCAGCTAGTCATGAAGTATATACTTCAGCGTTAGCAGCTGCACAATATGTTGCACAGCAAAGCCCTGGAGCTCATGTATATTGTATTGGTGAAACGGGATTACGCGAGGCACTCACGGGGGCTGGCTTGCAGCTTGTTCAGAACCATCCTGATTATGTGGTACAGGGGATAGATCGTCAATTTACATATGAAACGCTGGCAGCTGCCATGCGTTGGATTCGTGAGGGAGCCACATTTATTTTGACAAATCCGGATCTACAATTGCCTTCGCATGACGGACTTACACCAGGTGCAGGTACAATTGGAGCTGCCATTGAAGCTGCTTCACAGGTCAAACCGATCGTCATCGGCAAGCCTTCAAGCGTGCTAATGAATTATGCACTGAATCGCTTGAACATTAGAGCGGATGAAGCTCTGGTTGTGGGCGATAATATGCTTACAGATATTGCGGCAGGTGCAGCAGCAGGTTGTAAGACAGCTTTGATTCTGTCGGGCGTGACGACTCGCGCTAATATGGATGAACATATTCGTGCCGTTGGAGTGAAACCTGACCTGATGTTTGAAAATTTGGACGAACTGCAGGAATGGATGAAAGAAGAGCTGAAGTCATAAAAAAATATATGTTTTAGAAATTTGCGAGAATTAAAAGCTATGTAGCTACGAAAGGAAAGATGTTGATATGCCGGAACTTCCTGAAATGGAAAACTACAGAATCTTATTGTCAAAACAAATTTTGGACATTCCGATTACTGGAGTGACGGTTAGCCGCGAAAAGTCCATTAATACTGAAGTGGAAACCTTTAAGAAGCAATTGCTGGGTACAACCGTTGTATATTTAGAGCGTCGGGGTAAGCATTTGATTTTTCATTTAAACACGGGTAAACGACTTGTGCTTCATCTAATGTTGGGAGGACTGTTGTATCTGGGAACGGAGGAGCAACGTCCAGACCGTACGATTCAGATCGAATTGGATTTTAGCGGAGTGAAGCTTTATTTTATCGGACTGCGCTTAGGTTATCTGCACTTGCTGACGGCTAAAGAAACAGATGAAGCTTTGTCAGACCTGGGACCAGATCCGTTAGACCGTCGTATGACGTTGGAGAATTTTACAGCACGTCTAAAAGGACGACGGGGAATTTTGAAAACAACACTGGTAAATCAGCAGGTTTTTTCGGGGATTGGAAACTGCTACTCGGACGAAATTGCTTATATCGCCGGATTTACACCGGGTTCCAAGGTACAAAATATTGTACAGTCTCCAGAAAAAGTGGAAAAGCTATATCATGCTACTCAATCCGTACTTCGTGAAGCTACTGCGGAGGGCGGTTATATGGAAATGCCTCTAATGGAGGGAGACACGCTAACAGGTGGCTTTGATCATCAGTGTCGAGTATATGACCGTGAAGGAGAAGAATCTCCAAGCGGTGGGAAAATTGTAAGAGTCGAGCTGGCGGGAAAAAAAGCATTTTATTGCCCGGTGCAGCAGCATGATGCCTAAATTGCTTATCGGCTCTCACGTGAGTACGCGTGGTGGCTTTTCCAAAGCTGCTATACGTGCACGAGAGCAAGGAGGACGTTCATTTCAATATTTTCCGAAAAATCCTCGTAGTCTCAAGCTGAAGGAATGGAGTTCCATAGATGCTGCTGCTTGTAAAGCCTACTGCTCAGAGCACCAGCTTCAATCTATTGCTCATTCGCCATATCCCGTGAATCCAGCTCATGGTCGCGAACGCGGTCAGGAACTTTATGAACTGATGGTTGCTTCATTACGCAATGATCTGGATATTGCTGAAGCCTGTGGATCAAATGGGATAGTTGTTCATTTTGGACATATGCATTCGTCAGACCCGCTGGAGGGCTATCGTAATATTATTAACTGTCTGAATGATGTGCTGGAAGGCTGGCAGGGAAATGCTAAAATATTAATTGAGAATCAGGCTGGGGATCACGGTCCCATGGGAACCACGCTGGAGGAAATGGTTCAAATTCGCCAGTTGTGTCGAGATCCTGGCAGCATCGGATTTTGCCTGGATACTTGTCATGCGTATGCAGCAGGATTGTGGAACGGTGGAATGGACGAGGCTTTGCTTGAAAAAGGGGACCGTCTCGGCTATTGGCCAGCACTGTGCGGAGTTCATTTGAATGATTCCAAATACCCGTACGGCTCTAAAAAAGACAGACATGCGCGCGTGGGGCAAGGTTTCATTGGTACTGAGGGCATGCGCTGGATAACAGAACAAGAAGCTGTAAGAGGTATTCCCGTCGTATTGGAGAGTGAGGCGGGACCTGATGGGACACATCAGGAGGACATTCAAATGATTCAAAGCTGGGAGTGAATTATTTTAAATAGATAATAGTGATCTTAGAGAATGGTGTAAGCTTACTTTTTTGGGAAGAAGGAGGAGAAGTTGGTGTATTTGTTTATGGATGATTATCGACCTTGTCCTCCAGGTTTTAAACTGGCAAGGGACGCGGATGAGTGTCTGCTTCTGCTTCATGAATACCCTATATCGATCCTGTCGTTAGATTATGATTTGGGTCCAGGCCAACCGACGGGAAAGGATGTAGCTGCTGCTATTGCAAGTAAACAGTTATATCCGCGTGAAATTTACTTGCATTCCTCCAGTCCGCAGGGGCGGCGAGCCATGTATGAGCTGCTTTATGCGAATAAGCCGGAGGGAGTCACTGTGCATAACGGGCCGATTCCTGAGGTGCGTATGCAAGAGATCCTAAACGAGTCTAAGCGATGAAAGAGATCGGACAAAAAGAGGCGCGCCATGCCATATGGGAAGGATGCAAGCTGGCTTTGTTTGTATACACTCCCATGTGCGGAACATGCGCGGCTGCCCGTAGAATGTTAGAGGTAGCAGAGCATTTGCTCCCCGAAGGAGCAGTGGTGCAGAGCAACATTAACTATATTCCTGAACTGGTTCAGGAGTATCGGATTTCCAGCGTCCCCGCGCTTCTTATATATAATGGTGAAAACAAAAATCCTGAAATCATCTACAAAATGGAATCTGTAGGACACTTGCTGAGCAGGATAAGGAGCGTGATGGAATGATATCCATGAAGAACATTACATTACAGCGGGAAGAAAAACGTATCCTGGACGATGTAAGCCTAGAAATACGAGAAGGTGAACACTGGGCTATTCTGGGTCGCAATGGTTCCGGTAAAACAACATTGTTGGAAATGATGACAGGGTATATGTTTCCAAGTCGTGGTACGGTTGAAGTGCTTGGGCAAACGTATGGTCAATGTGATGTGCGAGAAGTTCGCAAGCAGATCGGATACATTAGCCAGACATTATTGGAAAAGCTGGCCCTAAAAGATCCCGTTTGGGAAGTGGTGGCTACAGGTGCGTATGCTTTTTTGCGTTTTTATCAGGAGATTCCGACGGAGGCAAAAGAAAAAGCCGTATCTCTTCTGGAGGGTATGAATTTAGGCGATCTGATTCATCACCCGTTGGGCACATTATCGCAAGGAGAACGTAAAAAGGTAATGCTGGCCCGCTCGCTGATGGCTGAACCTCGCCTACTGATAATGGACGAGCCTTGTGCCGGATTGGATTTATTTGAACGGGAAAAGATGTTGGTCGAGATTGATCGGCTTCGCAAGCGAGACTTATCAGTGGTCTATGTAACTCATCACATTGAGGAGATTGTCCCTCTTTTTACGCATGTTGCGTTGATTCGGGATGGCAAAGTCGCAGCTGCTGGATCGAAAAAAGAAGTTTTAACGAAAGAATTGATTATGCACACTTATGAAGTTCCAGTTGAGCTGGAATGGGATGGTGAACGTCCCTGGATTCGGGTGTGCACTGGAGGGTAACGTTATTTTGGAAGAACTATACATGAATACAGATGAACAGAGTGAATGCGCTTTGTCATCATCAAGATTTGTTTGTACGGCCAACCATGGTTTTGCACCCTATGCTCAAGAGGAGCTTAGAAGATTATTTGGGTCTGTAAAAAGTACAATGCTTCTACCTGGTGAAATTTTTTTAGCAACACTACCCGCGGGAGAAATTGAAACAGTGAGGACGATTACAGGCCAGCCACCAATGTTTCTTCGCCACTTGTTTCCTGTTCATTTTCAGGAGGAAGGAACGGATCTGGTTCAAGTGCAAGAGCGTCTGGTTGCATTTATCCGTAACCGCAGGGAACTGATAGATCAACGTGTTTCTTTGCAAGTACGCAAAGGAACTAATAGCAGTTGGACTGAAAGCGCAGGTGCGCTCAAGCTGGCTTTGAGTGAACAATTAAGTGATCTACCTATGGAGTTGGTGGTACAAGGTGCCGATGTTATTGTGTCCGTTTTTGCAGATACGGATACGTGGTACGCAGGCGTATCACATCCTCAGGACAACCTATCGGATTGGAGTGGAGGTGCAGTTCGTTTTCAGAAGGAAGACGGACAGATCTCTCGTGCCAAATTCAAGCTACTGGAAGCAGAAGCAACGTTCGGTATTGATTTTAGCGCTTTCCATCAGGGACTAGATATTGGGGCAGCACCGGGTGGATGGACTTCCTTTTTGCTGGAGCGTGGACTGAAAGTTACAGCGGTTGATCCGGCCAAGATGGAGCCATCGCTGATGAAGTACGCCAATCTGACGTTTTTGCGTAAAAATGCAAGTGAAGTCAAATTTAAAGAAAATTCGTTCGATCTGCTGGTTTGTGATATGAGCTGGAGCCCAAAACAGATGGCAAGGCTCGTTACTGATTTACTATATAGTTTGCGGAGTGGTGGTACGGCTATCGTAACAGTCAAGCTAATGCATAAAAAGCCCTTGGCGCTCATTCATGATGTGATTGCTTCATTTGAGGAGTCCGGCATGCAGATTCAGCGAGCTAAGCAGCTTTTCCATAACCGAGACGAGATTACCCTGTATATGATCAAGTATGGAAAATAATTCTTTACAATAGATACAGGTGTGCTATATAATAAAGCCAAATTGTTCCTTTAAAAAAATAATTGTGTTAAATCAAGGGAAAGCATCCCGCGAAAATTGTTTTCATGTCAGCATGAAGACTTCATTTTGCGGTGGCTTTCCCTTTTTTGCGTTGTCTGCTTTTAGAAGGGAGGTAAGAGAATGATGAATCAACCATCACGATTAGAGTTCGGGTCAATTGTCGGTGAGCGTTACCGAATAATTCGCACGTTAGGTTCGGGAGGCATGAGCCGCGTGTTCATGGCCGAAGATTTAAAGCTGCCGGGCAAGCATTGGGCGGTGAAGGAGTCGATTGCCGATCCAAAAATAATGAAGATTGTACGGACGGAAGCCGAAATGTTGATTTCGCTAAGCCATCCACGTTTACCGAGAATTGTTGATTTTTTTGAGTATCCTTCATCTGGTGCGGTATATCTGGTTATGGACTACATCGAAGGAATTACGCTGGAAGCATACATGAGGGGATACCAAGGCTATATACCACAGGAACAAATCATTCCACTCGCTCTGCAGGTATTGGATGTACTTGATTATTTGCATACCCGTCAATTACCAGTCATTTATCGGGACCTCAAGCCGGCGAATATTATGCTGACACCAGAAATGGAATTTAAGCTGATCGATTTTGGGATAGCGAGGAGTTATAAGTCCGAGCTGGATCAGGATACGATAAAGCTGGGCACAGTAGGCTTCGCTGCCCCAGAGCAATATGGAACAGGACAGACGGATGCTCGTTCGGACTTGTACAGTCTGGGGGCGTTACTATTGTATCTATGTACAGGTGGTAAATATAGCGAGTGGACTGCAGGAGTTGAAGGGTATATTCGTGGGGAATTGCCTCGACATTTGATTCCGATAATTCGAAAGCTGCTGCGGCATCATCCTGAGGAACGATTTCAGTCTGCTGAGGAGGTCATTGGAGAACTGAGGCGCAGTGCTGATTTTCAGTCTGCTCAACCAGGAAAATCTATGAGTAATGCTTCAATGGATTATGCTGGAACAAGGGTAGTGGCTGTGCTGGGCGTGTCTTCCGGCTCCGGTGCTACGCACACAGCAATTGCGGTGAGCCACTACTTGGCTCGAAGGACCCACTCTGTAGCCTTGGTTGAGCTACATAGTACAGCTAAGGCATTCGCCCGACTGCAAGAAGTCGTGGAAGGCATACCTGTTGGACAAGCGAGTTCAAGTCGGCGTTTTGAAGTCGATGGAGTCCATTATTGGCGGCAAACATCTCGTGCGGATGTCATTTCTTTGCTGGGCGGCTCCTACAGATTTATCGTACTGGACTTGGGGAATGGGCAGGACAATGAACGACTGGAAGAATTTCTGAGAGCTGATTACCCGCTAGTTGTTGGCTCAGGAGCCGAATGGAGAGTTCAGGATATAACGGGCTTAGCCCGATCTCTTCAGCGTCATCCGCAACACAAATGGAATTACTGCTTGCCATTGGCATCCTCGGAGGCTGTCCGCAGGTTACGAAAGGAGCTAGAACACGATAAAGTATTTGCGCTGCCGTTCCACTCAGACCCCTTCGAACAGGATGATGAAATGGATCAGGTATTGGATGAGCTTTTTCGTGGAGTCATTACAGACACCCGGAAAAAACGTTTCGGATTCCTTAAACGGCAGCACTAAATAAATAGACATGTATATATCAAAAAGAGGTAGGGGAGAAGCTGTGTGTCCAAGCTAAGAAAAAGCAGCAAACAAAAACTATCCGCAGGTTGTATTGGCGCGGGAATTGTAGGCATGATCTTTGTGAGCTACCTTATACTGAATACCCATCAAATGAGTGAGATCAGGAAACAGGCAGAGGTGGAGGCAGAGCAGAAATGGAAACTGTATGAACAAGAGCAACGGACCGCCAAAACAGGCTGGGCGGTTGTTCGTGACATTTCACCAGGCGAGCAGATTACATCTAATGATTTGAAGGGAATTAAGGTTCCTGGTTCTCAAGCCCCGTCTAATTTATTGGCAAATAAAAATGAAGTTTCCGGCACTACAGCCAAGATAGAACTAAAAAAAGGATCTGTGCTTACATCGGCTATGATTACTGCTAATGAACCGACACCTAAGGATCTACGCAACCGTGAGTTAAAAGTGGTGGTACTGCCCAGCAGCCTGAAGTCAGGGGACGAAGTAGATATCCGCATTCAATTTCCAACAGGTCAGGATTACATTCTATTATCCAAAAAGAAGATTTCCCGACTGGAAGGCCCAATCGTATGGGTTACTATGAATGAGCAGGAAATACTATCGCTTTCGAGTGCTATTGTAGATGCCTATCTGCATAAAGCATCCATCTATGCTCTGACATATGTAGATCCCCAATTTCAGCCCAAGGCAATCCCGACCTATCCGCCAAATGCGCAGGTGTTAGCGTTAATGAATAGTGATCCGAATTTAGTCCGTGTTGCTGAACAAAAACTGTCCAAGCAGCTACGAGATTCTCTAGAAAATGCGATTGGTTCATCAAACAATGTGATTTCAACACCTGTGGAAAGAGTTCTAAGTGAGGAGGTTGCAGCTCAGCATGCGGGCACAGCTATTGAAGATGCAGCAAGCGGAATTGATGATACAGGGAGTGAGGAACAGGATCACAAAGAACAAACGAAGATTCTAACGCAGGGCGGCAGCTCTGACCCGTATGCCAAATAAATGAGAGAAAAGGAACGGAAGTATGAAAACATGGATATTTGCCGGTCTTTGTGACAAAAGCGATACCTTATTATACATCAGCAGCGTATTGGCAGCTTCCGGTCAACAGGTACTGCTTGTGGACGCTACACTGCGGGGACGGTATCGGTATAGCATAGGAATGCTTGATAAACCACTACCCATTACGCAGTTTTGTGGATTCGATGTGGCAATTGGATTTACAGCATGGGAAGATCTGCATATCGATATGCTGGCTGATCAAAATGAAGAACAGACTTATGACATTGTTATTTTGGATGTAGAGCTGCCTGATTTTTGTCCAATTTCTGTTTGGAAAACGGCAGAACTGCGAGTTTGGGTCAGTGATTATAGCCACATGTTAATGCACAACGGACAGAATTGGCTTGAGCATTTGTTTGACCAAGCTGGATTCCCCAAAGATCTTGTATTTCACAAGCTATTTATACATGCAGTGGATTGTGGTGTAGAGGAAGCGTATTTGTGGGAATACATGAACCACTTTCCTGCCTTATGGCAGCAAGAGCCGTATGTACTGCCATGGGATGAGGGTCAGCTTGCTCTAAAGCTGGAAAATGAGCATAAAAAACAGCTTCTGCTAAAACCTCTATCCAGAATATATAAGAGAGAATTGTGCCGTTGCATTGGAGAATGGATGAGTTGGGAGATAAAAGAGAGTCGTCGTGCGCTAAAGCGTGCGGAAAGGAGGAGAGCATGAGCACCATTTTATTTTGGAGTCCAATTAAGGGAGCGAGTGGGAGTAGCTCTTTAGCGGCAGCAATAGCAATTACCATAGGTAATTTATATAGAGGAAGACTATTATTGACTCATTTAGGCCGTAGGCATACCGGTATTGAATCAGGATTTCCTATACAGGAGTACGCCATGGACGATCCGAGTCTACAGATTCAGGAAGGGGGCTGGGAGGCTGTTTCACGTTTAGTTCTGAGAGGGACGCTGTCTAGAGAAAATATTCGTAACTATACAATACCTGTGTTAGAACACACTCTGGATGTACTTGAGGGAACCTCCGGCTTTGGAGCTGCACCGCCGCTACTTTCCCCTGATCTTGTAAGGGTGGTAATTGATACAGCGAATCAATATTATGATTTAACGCTGATTGATGCAGGGAGTGGGGGAGGCTGGGGGGCTGTACAGCATGAAGCATGTGCACGAGCCAAACTGGCTGTTCTTTCGCTCACTCAGAATATGCGTGAGTTGGACGCTTATTTTGAATCTGTGTCTCCGTTATCCACATATTCGTCATTACCCTTATTAATTGTCCTTGGAAAATATGATGTGCATTCACAAGCGAATGAAGCGAACATACGCAGGAGGTATGGCTACAAGGGTACTTTGTATACAGTTCCTTATAGCACCGAATTTATGGACGCATGGAACCGCAGGGATGTGATTGGCCATGTGCAGCGCGAGGTGCGAAGTGGAAAAGAGCAGCAACGCAAGCTTTTTATGTCTGTAGGATGGGCGCAGAGCGTACGGCAGATTAGCAAAGCTATTCTGGAGGCGGTAGAGTCCGATCTTCGGCTCAAGGCTTTGGAGAGGGGCGCTTAATGCTGTCCGCTCATATGATCAACGGGTTAATTGTTACCTGCATTGTGTTGTTGTGCATCGTACTGATTATTGTTAAATATCGAGGGAATCTTCACTCGCAACATTCAGCTCTTCGGATAGAACCAAAGAACGAAGAAGCCACCTTCGAAACATTGATAGAATATATCAAAAATGCGCTTCATGAACTAAGTCACAGCCAGATGGCAGATGCCGGATTACATGAAGAGGAATATAGGCGGCGTATCCATCAAAGGGCGGAACTACGAAGGGCGTTAAAGGACTGTGCCAATGGCAGCAGTGGAGATAAACGTTTTGTTAAAAATCTGATGAGTGAGCTTCTGATAAACGGTTACGGTTTGAACGAGAAAATCGCCGATACAATTATGCCATTCTCCAGACCTGAGTTGTTTAGCACACAGGATCAATTCGAAATTATTTTTTACCAATATCAGCAGAAGTTTGGCGCGGATGCACTATCACGTTTACTGGATACTTATGACTTAGCCGAAATGAGGTATTCACAGCAAGGTGAAGAGGATGGAAGCTATTTCGTAACAACAGAGGATATCCGCTATATCTATGACTGTGAATACCGTCCCCTTTCCTTTATGGAGAAAGTGGATATTATTGTGCAGCGGATTTATCAAAATTATAAAGGCTTTTCTGTCATTGATGATATTCGTGACCAGAAGATCGATGGTGTAAGCGGGGGTGTCAGTGGTGTGCCGGAAGGTGGGATTCCTTCATCACCACATTGGTCTTCAGATGGATTTGTATTTGAACAAACCTCTGCGCCTACTACAAATGGATATGAGAGTGTGTGGATTTTCTACAAAGGTAAAACTATCCATCTTTCATTCCTTTCCTTCGGATCGGAACGTGAGCTTAAAAGGGTATGTCAAAATATTTACAAATACAATTATCCAGGACAGCTTTCTGAAGCGAATGGTTATAAGGTCAACGAAATGAAGGATGGATCACGGGTAGTAGTAGTGCGCCCGCCTTTCTCTGAATCATGGGCTTTCTTTGTTCGTAAGTTTGATATTCAAAGCGCTTCGCTGGAACAGTTAATTAGGGGACAAAACGCTGATTTTCCAATCCAGCTATTATCTTATCTAATGAAAGGCAGTCGGATTACTGCAATTACAGGTGCGCAGGGTTCAGGAAAAACAACATTGTTAATGGCGATGGTCAAGCATATTTACGCTTCGTATACGCTTCGCGTTCAGGAAATGGCCTTTGAGCTGCATCTACGCAACATCTACAGTCGCCGTAATATTCTTACCTTTCGAGAAACAGATCATATTTCAGGACAACAAGGTCTTGACTTGCAGAAAAAAACAGATGGAACCGTCAATATTCTAGGTGAAGTAGCGAGTGATGAAGTAGCTGCTTGGATGATTCAAATGTCGCAGGTTGCTAGTCTGTTCACTATTTTTACTCACCATGCTAAAACATTTCGCGATCTTGTATTTTCGCTTCGTAATTCACTGCTCAAAACTGGAGTATTTCAGCATGAAGGCATTGCTGAAGAACAGGTAGTGCATGTCATTAATTTTGATGTGCATCTCAAGCGTGATGCGCAAGGGCGGCGTTATATCGAACGGATCACAGAATGTGTACCGCGTAATCCAGAGCATACGGATGTAGGTCCCAATGCTTCATCGAGCTATAGCTATCGCCATGTTATGGAATATCGAAATGGAAGCTATATACCAATGAAGCCCTTGACAGCTAAAAGCGTAGAAGAAATGTGTGAGCAAATGAATGCTAAGGATGCTACAGATTTCTGCAGTTTTTTGACCCGTTATTGGGAGGAAGACTATGAGTCTTAAAGAAATTTTATTGTGGGTTTTGCTTATATCAGGTGTGGGATTTGCAGTTCTATATACAGTTTTGTATGGGTTGCATAAGCATAAGAGCTATGCAGTTCGCAGAGGTAGAATTCATTCTGTACAGGAAGCACGAAAGGGAAAAGCGGTACTTCAACGGGAACTTCAAACTTTAATGCATAAATTGTATACGCTGTGTATGAGGGTCCCTATCACATCTGGATACATCACAAGTGTACGTAAGCGACTAGCTGGTCAGCATGCATACGATGAGTATAAGCTTCGTCTGCAGACCATGAAGATGATACTGTTCAGCTGGGGTACTTTTGTTTGCAGCGGCGTTGTGCTGTTGATGATGAAACCAGGAATAGAGTTTGCTATATTGGCCGTTTTATGTGGAGTGGTAATCAACAGTCTTGTTATAGATGTGGCCACTAGCCAAATGGAAAAAAGGCTACTTTCTCAAATGATCGAATTGTTCGCCAATGTACGTCATCACTATCATCAGCACGGTATGGTAGAAGAATCCATATCTGAAGCGGCCGATTTAGCAGGAGCAGAGGCTGGAAGACATGCACGGCTCATCCATGAGGCGCTGACAGATGCTGATCCGCACGAGGCACTCGAAAGATATTATGAATCAGCTCCAAATCGGTTTTTAAAAGCCTTTGCTGGTATTTCGTATATGGTAATGGAGTTTGGTGATCGGGTTGAGGATGGTGGTTCCATTTATTTAAAGGGGCTAAGCAGTCTTGCACGTGAAATCCAGTTGGAGTTACTGCGGAGAAATAAACTGGACTACCTACTAAAAAGTTTAAACGTGATCGCACTGGCTCCCGTTTTCTTTACTACCCCAATCGAGAGATGGGCGAGATCCAGCTTTCCATCCATGGATGAGTTTTATCAGGGGAAATTGGGTTATATCACAAAATTGACCGTTTACATTGTTATCATCCTATCCTACTTTCTGTTACAGAAACTGCAACAGTCGGACGAGACAGGATATCGTGCGGGTAAAGGGCGGAGGGTGTGGGAGCAGAAGTTATATCGTCTGCCCATCATTCGTAATATGGTGGATTCTTTAATTCCCCGGCAGCATATGACATCTTATTCCCAGATAACCCGACTATTAAAGGAAAGTGGTGCGGAGGTAAAGCTTGAGTGGCTCTACATACGTAGAATTGCTCTTTTTATCTTAGGATTAGTGCTTAGTATCAGCACCATATTTATTTTACATGAAGCTGAAAAAACGCATATCCTTCACGCACCAGTACAATCGGGTCAAATGTTTGGACGTTTAAGTCCGATAGAGGAAAAGGAAGCTTTGAAGCAGAGTGAGATTGACCGCAAAATCATGCAAACGTTGTACATGAAAGCGGATAGCACATACGAGCGAGCGTACGCTGCTTTAGAACACTATGCTAATGGCACAGCTACTCCAGAGCAGCTATCCAGAAATACTCAACGAATTCTCCAAAAGCTGAAAGATTGGAATGAAGAATATATCAAATGGTGGGAAGTACTGATTAGTATAGTTGCTGGGTATGTAGCCTACCAAATGCCCATGCTTTTATTATATTTGCAACGGAAAATGCGTTATTTGGACATGAAGCATGAGGTGTATCAGTTTCAAACGGTTATTTCCATTTTACGGGTTATGGAACGAATGTCTGTCGAGGAAATATTGGAGTGGCTGAACAGATTTTCAGTTATCTTCAAAAGACCTCTGCAAAAATGTCTGCTTCATTATGAACATGGACCAGAGGCAGCTCTCGATTTGTTGAAAGAAGAAGCACCTTTGCCGGAATTTCAACGTCTGGTGGACAAGCTTTATTTATCTTTGGGGAAAATTACCATTAGAGAGGCGTTTGATGATTTGGAATCCCAGATGACCTACTATTTTGAACAAAGAAAACAGGAGTATGAAAAAATAATAGACAGCAAGGCAATCTGGGGGAGGATGATTGGTTTTGCCCCGATGTATGGTCTTATCTTTTTATATTTGGTGATTCCGCTGATCGGTATGAGCTTTGTTCAAATGGATAGCTATTATGAGCAAATACAAAAAATTCAGTAAGTAAATTCAATGATGATTAACCAATATTACAAGTTGAGGAGAGAAAGAAATGAACAATGCATCAACAGCATTAAAGGTAGCTGCTGGGATATTTTTGACCATCGCACTAATTACAATTGTAGTCATACTGTTTATCTCAGCTCAGGAAGCTACTAAAACAGCACAAAACAATTTCGCCGATATCCAGACCGAATTGTCTCAAGCCTCCTTTACAGTATACGACGGCACAACAATTAGCGGCTCCCAGGTAACCAATGCGCTGCGGAAGTTTCAGGGAAAGGACCAGTTTGGTATTCAGATTAAAACCGGCAAAAATATGGCAGGACAGTGGTATGGAAATGCTCTGAACATTAGTCCAGACAGCGAGCAGTATGGTGCTGTGAATGGCGGCAGTGATAAGACGGGAAAAATTGCGAATACACTTAATGAAAAGGAGAATGAATACGTAAATCCAAGTGGTAAATTCAAGGCTGAAATCGTTAAAGACAAATCAAACGTGGTACGTGGGTTGTTGTTTACCCAGTCTTAAGAAGTACAGCAAAGATAATAGTCATAAGGGAGATGTGAGCATGTCTGATCACGCTTCAAGTATGCTGTGGCTTGGTGTGTCAGTTATTCTATTTATAACCGCATGTGCAGCAGCAGCAAACTTGTCCAGTCAATTGGGTAGTGCACTGGAATTAAGGTCGCAGCGGGAGGAGCAATCAGAGGGGCGGATATCCAGAACTATAGAGGTGGAGACGCCGCAACGGATTAAGGGGACTCAAGTTATCCAGACCATTCGGATGAACTTGCAGGAGGGGATTTCGGTTCAAGTTGACGGTTTAGAGTACGATGTATACTCTGAACCGTTTGAGCCTGATGTATCTACCTTGGATGCTTCCTCTATATATGCCATATACCCACAGCGTAATGGGAACGGAGACATAACATCTGTACGTTTTGAGAAATTGGGGGAGGACTGAAGTGGTTCAAATAATATCCAAGCTGTTGGGGGCGCTGCTCGCTGTATTGCTTTTGTACATCGTACCCGCAGCTCAAGCTGCTGAACGGCAGGATGATATATCCGGGTTAAATACATATCATTCGACTGTACATTTTGTTGATATGGTAAGAACCAAAGGTTACATTACACCGACGATGTATAACGATTTTATGCGTGATCTGGAGCTGACAGGCAATACGTACGAAGTTGATTTGGAGCATATGCACAAAAAATATGTACCGAACTATGCAGATGCGGCGAAGCCAGACAGTTTTCTTGGTAATTATGAAGCTGTATACGATGGCTACTATAACCCGCAAATCTTACCTGTACTGTTTCCTGATAATTCGCAGCCCAAGTCGGAACAGACACGTCGGTATACCTTGATGGCCGGAGATTATTTTACAGTACGATTACATAATACGAATCGAACTCCTGCGGATTTATACAAATCCTGGATTTTGGGTGGAATAGATAACGATAAGCCGGCAGTTTCAGCTTCTTACGGGGGCATGGTTTTGAATGAAGATTACTGATTTTGCAGTTATATTTGTCCTACTCTTTTTGCCCTTTGGTGTGGTTAGTGATTTACGAGTGCAGAATCAGCGTGAAGTACAGCAGCTAGAAATGAAATATACGTCTGCTCTCCGTACCGCAGTTCAGGATGCAGGTGTTGTGCTCTCACAGAATGAACGTCAGGAACGCGAGGCCGGATATGGATCAGATAAGTTTTTTCGTGTAGATAAAGAAGAAGCACTGACCACGTTCCTGCATACTTTCTTCCTTAATATGGGCATTGATGGGGATATAGCAGCACAACGTGCGTTATTGGATTACATACCAGTCATTGTGATTCTGGACTATGATGGTTATTATACGTTCGCTTCAGCAACCTATAAAGATGCGTATGGACAAGCGGTCATAGGCCACAAGTGGAGCGAAAAAAAGCCTTATGCCTATGTTGATGCAGCAGGCAATAGTGTGGGATTCACCCTGGACAATTATCTGCACGCATATGATGCGCGAAATCAGAGATGGGTGGAGGGTTTTCAAAAGGAGCTTGAGGGTCAGACCCCCATTTCGTTACTGAACAATTCATTAACCTTTGAGCAAATGCGCCGTTCTACCATCGTTCGCACCGTTCAGGAAGATCTGGCTCGAATGATTAACGTCCATAACGAAAAAGCAGCACGGAATGGCATTTCCTATACGTTCACTCTTCCACTCATTCCACAAGAGGAATGGTATAACACGATAGATGATGTGGGTATGATTGCGTTTATCCAAGGCATTCCAGTTGGAGACAGGTATTACAATAACTACGGGTTTGGTGGTGGAAGAGTCGTCCGAAAGCGATCTATTATTGGAGGCATAGAACCGGGTACTGGCATGAAATATTTTTATAGAGATTCATATCCAGCCCCTTTTCAAGCGATTGAGCGTTTTATGGATGAAAAATCTGCGGCAGCTGCTGGGTATTTCGAATACAAATATCATAACAGCTTAAAATAATCACTCTCCGGGGTGGGTTTCGTATTATTAGGTCAACTAAAAGGTTGGCCTGCAGTGACAGCCTAGTCTTTCGATTTTATGGTCACTGCTATTTTAAAGAGTGAGTCAAATAAATGGAATTTGATACTCGACTTATCGGGGGAATTCCAACGAAGCTGACACCACTCGCAAAGTGTATGCCGTTATATGTAAATTTAAGTGCTAATATCTGTTGAAGTAAAAGACGAAACCGCTTGTGAATATTTTTGTCTTGGCATCATTTAGGCTCTTGCCTAATGTTGAAGGTTTTTTAGTCCTTTATATAGGCAACCGCATATGATAAGTAAACACTGAATCAAAAAAAGGAGAATGAGTATGTACCCAAAATCATGCCATCACTTCCCATGGCATATTCCTATGTATAACAGCTGTAATTACAGCTATCGGAGTTATAATCCTCAATACTACAATTGGTACAACAACGACAGTAATCTCAATGAAAAGATAATATTAAGAGATTATGGACAAAGTCCATTTGTAGTGAATATTGACCAGGCTGCAAATCAAAACAAAAGTTACCGTACTGCTATATGGACAGGGAAACATTTTCAAGTGACTCTGATGAGTATTAATGTTGGCGATGATATCGGTTTAGAAGCTCATCCAACAACTGATCAATTCATACGTATTGAAGAAGGTCAGGCACTTGTTCAAATGGGGGATAGGAAAGACAAATTAGATTATCAAGTGATGGCCTATGATGACTATGCAATTATGATACCTGCTGGAAAATGGCACAATGTAATTAATACAGGAAATACGCCCCTTAAGATATACGTTATCTATGCACCGCCTGAGCATCCATTTGGTACAGTTCATGAAACAAAAGAAATTGTCATGTCTGCTGAAAGATAGCCAATTATAAATTAATTTTATTTCATCCCGGTCCAGAATCCAGACCGGGATGATTACATTTTCTTCATTTTATTATTCCTCCGATACTCATGAGGACTGTCTACATAGAGTTCCTTTTTATTAATTGTTATTAGAACTTATCAATTATTTAGGCATTCATTGCTAGGGAATTGTAAGCTTCTGTATACTAGAAGCTTAGATTACCAAAGCAGCAAAAAACTCCTTACGTACCTACCGAAGAGGAGCTTAAGTGCTACTACGATTAACTGTTTTTCTTTTTTTAGGCCAATCCATCTGAAAACCTAAAAATATGCTGTTTTCAATATTCCGATAAGGGTGCCGGATGTGCTACAATAAAGCTTTGAAAGAAACGATAGCTATATGAAATAAGAACACTCGGCAATGCCGATGAGACAATAAGGAGCCAAAAACAGCTTATGAGTTTATTGACTGTAGAAAATGTATCCCACAACTTTGGGGACCGTGCATTATTTAAAAATGTTTCCTTTCGATTACTTGCGGGGGAACGTGTAGGATTGGTAGGAGCTAATGGTGTTGGTAAATCGACACTCATGAACATTCTGACTGGAAAATTGCTTAAAGATGAAGGCAAAGTGGAATGGACTCCACGTGTACGTCATGGCTATCTGGATCAGCACACCAAGCTGACGCCGGGCAAAACAGTACGTGATGTATTAAAAGACGCTTTTCTTCCTTTGTTGGAACTAGAAAAGGAAATGATGCAAATTACAGACAAAATGGGAGAGGCTTCTCCCGAAGAGTTGGAAGTCTTGCTGGAACAGATGGGAGAAATTCAAGAGCAATTGGATATGGGGGATTTTTACCTCATTGATGTGAAGGTTGAAGAAATGGCGAATGGATTAGGTCTCTCTGCCATCGGACTGGATCGGGATGTAGCAGCCCTTAGTGGTGGGCAACGGACAAAGGTGCTTCTTGCTAAGTTGCTGTTGGAAAAGCCAAATGTATTGCTGCTGGATGAGCCTACCAACTATTTGGATGTGGAGCATATTGAATGGCTTACGCGATATTTGAAGGATTATCCCTATGCTTTTATCCTCATCTCACATGATACTGAATTTATGAACCAAGTCGTTAATGTAATCTACCATCTTGAATTTGCTAAGATGACCCGCTATTCAGCTAACTATGAAAAGTTTCTTGAAATGGCGGATCTGAACAAAGCACAGCATATTGATGCATATGAGAAGCAGCAGGAATATATTAAGAAACAGGAAGATTTTATTCAGCGCAATAAAGCGCGCGCATCTACATCAGGCCGTGCAAAAAGCCGTGAAAAGCAGCTTGATCGGATCGAACGTATTGATAAGCCTGAAGAAGCTGCAAAGCCAACCTTTCAGTTCAAAGAAGCCCGTGCGAGCGGGAAAACGGTTTTTGAGGGTATTGATTTTGAAATTGGCTACACTCATGCTCTTTTGCCTAAAATGTCCATGACGATCGAACGTGGCGAAAAGATCGCAATTGTTGGCTGCAATGGTGTTGGTAAGTCTACGTTGCTCAAAACCATTCTTGGGAAAATACCTCCAATCAGCGGAAAAACCTATCAAGGGGATTTCTTGCAGCCTGCTTATTTTGAACAGGAAGTAAAGGCGGAGAAAATTACACCGATTGACGATGTATGGAATGAATTTCCGCATTTGAATCAGCATGAAGTACGAGCGCATTTGGCGCGCTGTGGTTTAAAGAATGAGCATATCACCCGGCCTTTGTCTGCGCTTAGTGGTGGAGAACAGGCTAAAGTCCGCCTTTGTAAACTGTTAATGCGTGAGAGCAACTGGGTACTGTTTGATGAGCCTACCAACCACTTGGATGTCAAAGCAAAGGATGAACTCAAACGCGCTTTGAAGGAATACAAAGGGACCGTATTGCTTGTATCCCACGAACCGGACTTTTACGAGGATTGGGTAACCAAAACGTGGAATGTAGAAGAGTGGTCTAGTAAAGTTAACTGAAATCCAGTTCTGACAGATTTAACACAAGGTGGGGTTTGCAGAATTAGGAAAATATGCTAAGCTATCTTTAGCTGATACAATAAAATAGTCACACTAGGGGAGCCGCCCATGCGGCTGAGACGGAATAAATGGATTTCGGACCCTTTGTACCTGATCTGGGTTATGCCAGCGTAGGGAAGTGAGTTCCGTACAAACAAGGTAGCAGCTCTTTACTTTTGTTTGCGCGGGGAACGATATACGTCTACGGATATAATGTCCGTTTGATTTCGAACGTTCGTCAAACCACTTCCTTTGGAAGTGGTTTTTTGCATTTCAATCATCTTCATTTGTTCGAGCTTCCGTAGACGATTTTACATACGATCTCCTTTCATTATTGCTGGCACATGTGGCTGCTCCGTATGATATTACCTAATATGGGGCTGTAACTATATAGGTTCAGCTTATCCGATTATTTTATAACACTAGTTCAATTTTTTAGTCCAAGAGAGGTGAAAATGAGATCGAATTACACGTAATTACGATGGAAAGTGTCTCCTGCGTGAATGTACCCCAAGTGGCTGCTGCTATTTGTCCTTGTATTCATTATGTACACGCACGTTTGAAACAGAAGGGTGCCTCTGCTTTGCTTTCTTTGACTCGTAGCATGATCGAGCAGGGAGTTCCTTTGCAGCAAATTGTAGTAAATGACCGTGTGGACATAGCTATGCTTACCTTTGTAGGAGCTGTCCAGCTACCAGCTAATGGGTTATCTGTGGTGGATGCAAAAAGTCTAATTCCGAAGGGTACACGATGTGGAGTGTCTGTACATTCCTTGGAGGAGGCGCAGACTGCTGAGCAGGCGGGAGCAGACTATGTACTATTTGGCCATGTATATAAGACCCATTGTAAGAGCGGTCTTGTACCGCGGGGTATAGCACAGCTTGAACGCATTTGCAGATTGTCGGACATTCCGGTGATAGCGCTGGGAGGCATACAACCCCATCATGTTCCAGAGCTTTATCATGCTGGAGCAAGCGGAATTGCGGTGATGTCTGGTATATGGGAAGCAAAGTCACCCGTTGCAGCAGCGATGGAATATAGGCGAATGGTAGATCTTGTAGTTCACGACCTGTAGCAAGAAAACGAGACGAAGGGAAAGCAGAATGCTTACTGGAGAGGAGACACGGAACATATGTCAAAGACACATACAGAGAAAAAAGCGATAGGACACGCTGAATGCTTGGTCATAGGCGGAGGTGTGATCGGCAGTTCCATTGCTTATCATGTAGCTAAGGAGGGACGTAGTACGATCATGCTGGAACGATGGATCCCTGGTGAGGGAGCATCAGGAGCAGCGGTGGGAATGCTGGCAGCGGAAAGTGAAGAGTTTGCAGACCTTGAGCTGGCACGATTTGCCCGTACAAGTCGAGATGCATTCCCTGACCTTGTCTGTGATTTGGAACGTTTATCGGGTATTTCAGTGGACTTTCGTACAGGAGGATTTGTGACCCCATTTCGTTCGGAAGCAGAGGGCCAAAAACGCTGGAATGCTGCGAATATGCGAGAGGATGATCGTGCCATTTGGTGGGATGCCAAGGAGTTGGCCCGACGGATTCCGGGCTTGGCAGATCAAGTAATTGGGGCTATCTACCGATCAAAGGAGACACAAGTGTCTCCTGTCCAGCTTTGCCGTGCTTATGCAGGGGCAGCTGCGGTGCTGGGAGCAACAATATGGTCTGGAACTCAAGCTGAGGAACTGGTCATACAGGATGGTCGAGTTTGCGGTGTGCGAACGGATAGTGGATTTTTTTCCTGTGATCAGGTCGTGATTGCCGCAGGCTTGGACAGCTTGAAATTGCTAGAACAAATTGGGTTTGATTATCCACTATACCCGGTCAAGGGCGAAGCGGTAGCAGTCTCCTTGAAGGATCATCCTTTGGATTATACCATTTATGCTGACGATATTTACCTCGTGCCTAAACAGAATAACGAGCTTTGGATTGGTGCCACGAGTCTTCCGCATCAATATGACAAAGAGGTGACCGTAGGAGGCTTAAAGGGGTTGTTAGCACGTGCATCTGCCTGGTTACCGCGTGTACAGGAAGCTTCTTTTGTACGTGCATGGGCAGGCTTGCGTCCGCAGGCAGCTGCGGAGCGACCTTTCATTGGACCTGTTCCTGGAGTAGAGGGCGTCTATGCTGCAGTCGGGCATTATCGCAACGGTGTCCTGCTTAGTGATGCGACTGGGCGAGCGATGTCAGCTATGCTTAAAGGGGCAGGTGCAGCTGGACTTGGAATAAGTAAATTTTCTTCTGAACTTCTCAAGGAGGAAAGCTTATGAAGCTGACCATTAACGGACAGAGTATGACCATTTCCAATCGAATTACTCGTGTGGATCAATTGCTGCATGAACTTGATTTAAAGGTGAAAACCGTAGTAGTAGAGCTGAATCGGCATATATTGACCCGTGAAGATCATCATGAAACGGTACTTAAGGATGGAGATTGCCTAGAAATCGTACATTTTGTAGGAGGCGGTTGATCATGTTAACCATTGGAAAAGCATCTTTTACCTCAAGGCTGTTGCTAGGAACGGGGAAATTTTCGGATCTGGATATCCAATCCCAAGCCGTAGAGGCTGCTGAGACGGAAATATTAACGTTCGCTGTGCGCAGACTGAATTTGGAGGAACGGGATAAGCAGCATTTTCTCGATACACTGGATTTGAGCCGGTATACACTTCTTCCCAACACAGCGGGGGCAACAACAGCAGAGGAGGCAATCCGTATTGCCAAGTTGGCAAAAGCCTCCGGCTTGTGCGATATGATTAAGGTAGAAGTTATTGGGGATAGCAAGACGCTGTTGCCTGATCCTTTTGAAACATTGAAAGCTAGTGAAAAGTTGCTAGAGGAAGGCTTTGTCGTGCTACCCTACATATCGGATGATGTGATACTAGCGAAGAGGTTGCAAGAGCTTGGAGTACATGCCGTAATGCCTGGAGCGTCGCCGATTGGTACAGGACATGGTTTGCTCAATCCGTTTTCGTTAGAGTTGATTATCGAGCAAGCGGAAGTTCCGGTCATTGTCGATGCTGGTATTCGCTCACCTGGTGACGCAGCAATGGCAATGCAGTTGGGAGCAGATGGTGTTCTGCTGAATACAGCTGTCTCAGGAGCGAAGGATCCTTTGAAAATGGCTGAGGCCATGAAGCTGGCTGTACGTGCAGGCAGATATGGATTTGAGGCGGGGATGATTCCTGTAAAACGTTATGCTTCAGCAAGCAGTCCGATAGAAGGCATGGTTCAGGGATGAGAATTACTAAAAAATCTGCTGCTGAACCACCACAAAGTGACCGTTATTCCAGACAGGAAAGGTTTGCACCCTTTGGGCCTGCAGGCCAACGCCGGCTTGCTTCCTCTCACGTACTAATCATAGGTGTTGGAGCGCTGGGCACAGGTATTGCAGAAACGTTAGTTCGTGGAGGCGTAGGTACGGTAAGCCTGGTAGACCGGGATTATGTGGAATGGAGCAATTTGCAGCGCCAGCAGCTTTTTCAGGAAAGTGATGCTGTGCAAAGGTGTCCCAAAGCAGTAGCTGCCCAGCGAAGATTAAAGGATATTAATTCGGAAACAATTGTACATGCACATGTCTTGGATGTTGGGATAGAAGAGCTGGAAGAGTTGATCCAGGGGGTAGATCTCATGATGGATGCAACCGATAATTTCGATACCCGGCTTCTTATGAACGACATGGCACTCAAGCATCGCATTCCTTGGATTTATGGAGGATGTGTGGGTAGCTACGGTGTAACTTACACTATTTTACCGGGTCAGACACCTTGTCTACACTGTCTGATGGGAACTGTACCGCTTGGAGGGGAGACCTGTGATACGGCCGGGATTATTCCGCAGGCAGTACAAATGGTCACCGCTAACCAGACTACGGAAGCTTTCAAGCTTCTTGGTGGATATCCCGAGAACTTGAGAGGAAAGTTGCTTTCGTTTGATTTGTGGAAAAATGAGTATGTAGCAATAGCAGTGGATCGTCTTAAAAAAGCGAATTGTCCTTCTTGCGGTAGCCAACCGACGTATCCCTATTTATCAGCCTCTTATCGGCAGAAAACAGATGTTTTGTGCGGTAGGGATACCGTTCAAATAAGACCTGCCAACCGAACACATCTGAATCTCGCAGAGATAGCAAATAGATTTACAGCATTGGGTGAGGGGAACGTAGAGTGGAATTCGTATCTGGTTTCCTTTAGTGTGGGCGAGCATCGCTTAGTTGTTTTTGCAGATGGCAGAGCGCTGATCCATGGGACAAAGGACGTGGCAAAAGCAAGAAGTCTATATCATCGCTATTTGGGCTGAAAACCATAAACCATAAAGCATAAAGCAGAAAACCATTCTTTGAGAATGATTTTCTGCTTTTTTGTTACACTAACACAAATATGTTTTAATGGCTTATAACAAACTTGTTCGTATCCAATATGTAATGCGATGTCCAAACCAGGTGGGTGAAAAGATGAGCCCGTTAATTGTACTTGTGGATGAAAATGAAGCGCCCGCTGTATTCGTTCATCCATTGGAGCAGGCAGGTTATCAGGTGGTTCATGTTCGTAATACGTCGGATGTAAGCCCTTATATAGCTCAAAATTCTGTGAGTTTGCTACTCCTGAACATTAAAGATGAACAGGCGGGCACTCAAGGCTTGATTCGCAATTTGCAGCAGAACCATCCTCATGTGCCGATACTTGCAATGATTTCTTCGGATGAGGAGGGATATATGGTTTCCTGCTTTGAAGAAGGGGCACATGATGTAATGGTAGTGCCTTTTTATCCTAGAGTTCTTCTGGCTAGAGTGGCTAATTTATTACGAATTTTTGGTATTGAACGTGATGTGAAAAGGGCAATCGAAGTGGGGGATTTACATATAGACACTGCAAGCAGAATGGTGAGCAGAGGGGAACGCGAACTGGAATTAACTCCGAAAGAATTTGATCTTTTGCTACATCTGGCGATACATCTTAACCAAGTTTGCAGCAGGCAGCAAATTTTAAGGGATGTTTGGAAACATGATTATATCGCTGATACGAATGTAGTAGATGTGTACATCAGGCATTTAAGGGTTAAAGTAGATAGAGGGCAAAAGTTTAAAATGATTCGAACGGAACGAGGCATTGGCTATTCACTCAGAACGCCAACTGAAGCAAAATAGCATAAAGTTTAAATAAAAAAAAGCCGAGACTTTTCGTCCCGGCTTACCAATCTTAAATGAGTTTTACATTACAGCACGCGACGTGCTTTAATGTACGTTCTTTTCCAGTTTCCGGAGTTCAAATCAGAGATGGTCACCCCAGGTCCACCGTAAGTGTGTAGGATTTTACCCCCGCCCATATATACTGCTACGTGAGTAATATTGCGTCCTGTGGCACGGCTACCGCTTGAAAAGAACACTAAGTCACCTTTTTTCAAATTGGCCTTGGATACGGCATGTCCGACTTTAGACTGCTGAACAGAAGTACGCGGCAAATCGACTCCGTATTTCTTGAATATGTGCTTCATGAAAGAAGAACAGTCAAAATTGCGTGTGGTGCTTGTGGAAGCTCCAAATTTATAAGGAGTACCCATATATTTTTTGCCGTAGTTAATTACTTTTTGACCTACAGTAGTAGTAGCAGTAGCAGCTTGTGCTGTATTTGTTCCCTCAATGGCAAAAGTACCAAAGCCAATAGTGGCAGCGACCCCTGCGATAATTACCTTTTTTATGATTTTATGCATATTCATGTTGTAAGTACCTCCAAAAATTGATTTGTGCAATATTTTGCTGAGTTGCTAACTAACTGACAGCGTTGAGTATAACAGGTTTGAAGCCGCCTAATAGTTGGAAAACTACTCTCAAATGCTTGAGTGACAAGGCTTAAGTCGTAATTATTAAAAAACGATTAAAAACTACAATTTGTAAAAAATAAATTAATTCTAGTACCTGTAAAAAACCGAAAAACCCTTGTTATTCAAGGGTTTTGAGTGTGTGAACAACTTTTTAAATAGTTACAACAATGTCATAATTAATCCTTGCTTTGAATAACGAGTAGTAGACCGCTTTTGATAGAAATAGTACCTTTTGTAGCCGTTAGCTTATTGCTGACACCCCGTGATTGTCCCATTTTGAGGGTGGCATTATGAAGGGGATACATAAATCCTTCCAGTTGTATACCTGTTACTTCGGCAGTCATAGGAATCAGGGATGTATATGTATAGCCCATGGGCTGGATCTCGAGCGTTGATCCAGTAAGCTCGATATAATTATGTGCGTCCATGATAGCGCAACTAATATGATGCTGCATGGCCCGTACTAATATTTGAACATTGGCTAATGTGTGGTCCATCCGAGTACCAGTCACACCGAGCATGAGTACATGATCTGCTTGTTCGTCGATAGCGATTTCTAAAGCGAGCTCTGTATCTGTTAGGTCCTTAAGTACTGGATCACACGCAAGCATACGTTGGCTTGCTGATTTTACCCTTTCTTGTTCTTCTGAAGTAATCGAATCAAAATCTCCTACAGAGACATGAGGCGAAATACCGTGTTCTATCAGGAAAAGGGCCCCTTTATCTGCACCTATAATAAAATCATCGGGTTGTATTTGTTGTAAATCTTCTTCATTAAGACGACCGCCTGAAAATACAATGGCTCGTTTTTTCGTCATATCCAACATCCTTTCTTTCTGCATACAGTCCCATATATACGATCATTTTAAGTATACCGCGTTAAATATGGCTTGCACAATTTTGGAGGACTTGGCTACAATGGAACAGAAAAAAGAAGTGTGACGTGAAGAGGAAGGGGAACGAAATGATTAACGTCTTGTTTGTGTGTTTGGGCAATATTTGCCGCTCTCCCATGGGGGAGGCAATACTGAGACATAAAGCAAAGGAACGGGGATTAGACGCAGAAATCCGGGTGGACTCGGCTGGAACGGGCGACTGGCACATTGGAAATCCTCCGCATGAGGGAACGCTAAAGCAGCTTAAACTGCACGGAATCAGCGAACAAGGCATACAGGCACGGCAAATAACGGATCGTGATTTTGACGCGTTTGATTATATCGTGTGCATGGACGACTCTAATGAACGAAATATGCGTAAGCTTACAGGTGGAGCAGATGCTGATATTCTAAAATTCATGGATTTGCTTCCTCAAGAAAAGTTAAGAGAAGTACCCGACCCATATTTTACCGGGAATTTTGAAGAGACCTATCGATTATTGGACGCAGGATGCGAGGCCTTGCTGGACAAGATCATAGAAGAAAAGCTATAATGTGAACGACAGATGACGGCAATCATTGCCGTTTTTCGTTATATATTTTTGAAAGCGCAACCAAGCTATAAAAAAGAGGAAGGAGCCTTATGACCTCCTAGGTCAATGCTCATTCCTCATCATTGTATGGGATGTTTTTACTCAGGCACGATCCAGAAAATACATTAGCGCGTCAGGCAACTCGTTTTGCCAAAAGCCCCATAAATGTTTGCCATCCTTTTCACGGTAAGAAACTTCGGCGTTCCGCTCGCGCAGTAAATCTGCGCATTGACGGTTCAGCTCTACAAAGTTGTAAATGCCGGTATCACTCTCAAAAGCATCTTCCTGAAGGCCAACTGTCATCCATACATTTAGGTGCGACAGTTCTTTCTCACGGGCAATAATTTCTTGCGAAGCTTCATAGTAGGCACCTGAGAGGCTGATAATGCGATTAAACAGCTCAGGATACAATAGCGCCAAATGAAGAGACACACTGCCTCCCAGTGAATCCCCAGCAAGAATGCGGGAAGCTGCATCTTTTCTTATAGGATACTTTTGTTCTACATAGGGAATAATCTCTTCTGCAAAACAGGCAGTGTATGCTTCAAAACGATTGCCGAAGGGAGCGTACTCCTGAGTTCTGATTTTAGTGTTCACTTCCACGCCTACAATAATGAAGGGTTCCACGCCTTCATCCAGTATGAGACGGTTGGCGTGTGTTGCAATGCGTCCAAAGTTGAAGAATTCCTCTCCATCCTGACAGTAGACGACCGGGTAGCTCAATATTTCATTATAGCCGGGCGGCAAATAAATCCGAAGAATTCGGGTTTCGCCAAGTAAGCGGCTGTCTACTTCGTCTTTAAGGATGGTTCGTTTTAAATACCGAGAATCCGTCATTTTTCGTCACCTTTCTTGGGTATTATTTTGCATTCGGGATCACAATAAGTTAAGATTACCCTGATTGCAATAGATGTTTAAAATTTCAATCATGTACTAAGCTGTTATAGTGAAAAACACACCCTGTTACATACACAAAAATGTGGTAAACTCAAAAAAAATAACTAAATCTTTGACGCGAGCGATATAACAGGTGTATAATAATCCTATAACAGCGGAACTTGATATTCAAATTTTTTTGTTGAGGTGAAGAAAATGAGCAAGGTTCCTTATGAAGTTTACACAGAGGAAGTTGAGGCTCTGTCCGTGCTTTCTCCGGATGGTGAAATTATCAATAAAGATAAATTGCCTAAACTTACAGATGATCAATTGAAAGAAATTATGTATCGTATGGTATTTACACGTACTTGGGATGACCGTGCTGTTAACTTGGGCCGTCAAGGACGTCTCGGCTTCTACGCTCCGGTATCCGGACAAGAAGCAACAATGGTTGGTAGTGAATTTGCGCTCCAAAAAGAAGACTTTATTGCACCAGGCTACCGAGATATTCCGCAACTCGTTTGGCATGGCCTGCCATTATATCAAGCTTTCTTGTATTCCCGTGGTCATCAACACGGTGGTCAAATTCCGGACGGCGTTAACGTATTGATGCCGCAAATCATCATTGGCGCGCAAATTCTGCACGCTATGGGAATTGCAATGGGCTACAAACTGAAAAAACAAAAACAAGTCGTCATTACATATACAGGTGACGGTGGTTCTTCAGAAGGTGACTTCTACGAAGGTCTGAACTATGCTGGTGTGTACAAATTGCCAGTTATTTTCTTTGTGCAAAACAATGGTTACGCGATCACAACTCCATTCTCGAAACAAACCGCTGCCCTTTCGATCGCTCATAAAGCAGTAGCTGCTGGTATTAAAGGCGTGAAAATTGACGGTATGGACGTGCTTGCAGTTATTAAAGCTGTTCAAGAAGCTGCAGAGCGTGGACGTAATGGCGAAGGTGCAACATTGATTGAAGCCGTTACTTACCGTTTCCGTCCGCATTCCCTTTCTGATGATGCGACGAAATATCGTTCTAAAGAAGAAGAAGGCGAATGGAATGCAAAAGATCCAATTGCCCGCTTTGCGAAATACCTTGAGAAAAAAGGTCTTTGGACTGAAGAAGATACAGCTCGCGTAAAAGAAGAAGCTAAGGCAAAAGTGAACGAAGAGATCAAAAAGGCTGAGAAAACAGAAAAAATGACAATTCCTGGCCTGATCGATAGCATGTTCGAAACTACGCCTAAGCACTTGGAAGAACAAAAAGCTGATTTTAAATAATTGAACTTGAAAGAGACCGGGCGGCAACCCGATCCGGTCTGCTTTTCGATTGACCTGAACTGAAACTGATCTGTCAATGTTTAAGGAGGAAATGAAGCAAATGGCACAAATGAACATGAAAGAAGCGATTCGTGACGCACTGCGCGTAGAGTTGAAACGCGACCCTAACGTCCTGCTTTTCGGTGAAGACGTAGGTCATGTAGGTGGCGTATTCCGCGCTACAGAAGGTCTGCAAAAAGAATTTGGCGAAGAACGTGTATTCGATACTCCGCTGGCGGAATCCGCAATCGGGGGTCTTGCTGTCGGTCTGGGTATCCAAGGTTTCCGCCCTGTAGCTGAAATCCAGTTCGTAGGCTTTATCTTTGAAGCACTCGATCAAATGGCAATTCAAGCATCCCGTATGCGTTACCGTTCCGGCGGACGTTACAATTCTCCAATCGTATTCCGTACACCTTTTGGTGGCGGTGTTAAGGCAGCCGAGCTGCATACAGATTCCTTGGAAGGTCTTTTGACTCAAACACCAGGTATTAAGGTTGTTGTTCCTTCCAACCCTTACGATGCAAAAGGTCTTATGATCGCGTCTATTCGCGATAACGATCCAGTATTTTTCATGGAGCATTTGAACCTGTACCATGCATTCCGTGCTGAAGTTCCTGAGAATGATTACACAGTTGAACTGGGCAAGGCAAATGTAGTTCGTGAAGGTTCCGATGTGACGATCATTACTTACGGTATGATGGTACACACTTCGGTTAAGGCTGCTGATGAGCTGGAAAAAACAAAGGGTATTAAAGTGGAAATCATTGATTTGCGTACAATCAGCCCGATTGACATTGATACCATTGTTGCCTCTGTTCAAAAAACCAATCGTGCTATCGTTGTTCAAGAAGCGCAAAAGAGTGCCGGTGTTGCTGCTGAAGTTATTGCACAAATTAACGAAAAAGCAATCCTGCATCTGGAAGCACCAGTTCTGCGTGTAGCAGGTCCGGATACCGTTTATCCATTTGCTCAAATTGAAGATACTTGGTTGCCGACGCCAACACGTATCATTGATGCGGTTAATAAAGTATTGGAATTTTAATTAAAGCACACCGTAAATTTGGGAGGTTTTAAACGTGGCAAAATTTGAATATAAATTCCCGGAGCTGGGTGAAGGTCTTCACGAAGGCGAAATCATCAAGATGCACATCAAGCCCGGCGACAAAGTAACTGATGATGATATCATCATGGAAGTACAAAACGACAAGGCTGTAGTTGAAGTTCCATGTCCGGTTAATGGTACGGTTCAAGAAGTATTTGCCAAAGACGGAGACGTCTTCAACGTAGGTCAAGTTGTGGCTGTCATCGACGCAGAAGGTGAACTTCCTGAACAAGAAGATGCACCAGAAGCGCCAGCTGCTAGCCCTGAGCCAAGTGCTGCTGCACAAGGCGGAGCTGCAGGAGCAGCTAGATTTGAATATAAATTCCCAGAGCTGGGTGAAGGTCTTCACGAAGGCGAAATCATCAAGATGCACATCAAGCCCGGCGACAAAGTAACTGATGATGATATCATCATGGAAGTACAAAACGACAAGGCTGTAGTTGAAGTTCCATGTCCGGTTAATGGTACGGTTCAAGAAGTATTTGCCAAAGACGGAGACATCTTTAACGTAGGTCAAGTTGTGGCTGTCATCGCTGCTGAAGGTGAACTTCCTGAGCAAGAAGAAGCACCAGCTGCTGTTAAACAAGAAGAGGATGCTGCCAAAGGTGGAGCGAACACGCAACCAGGTGCAACACCTGCTGCTTCGAACAAAGACGTACTGGCTACACCTAGCGTTCGCAAATTTGCACGTGAGCAAGGTGTTAACATCGCTCAAGTGAGTGGCTCCGGCAAAAACGGTAAAATCACTAAAGAAGATGTAGAAGCTTTCAAAAATGGTGGAGGCCAAGCGGCTGCACCAGTAGCAAAAGAAGCTGCAAAAGCGCAAGAGCCAGCTAAAAAAGAAGCGAAAGCAGCAGCACCATCCGCACCAGCTGCAGATCCGCGTGCTGAGGAAGAACGCGTACCATTTAAAGGTATCCGTAAAGCAATTTCCAATGCTATGGTTAAGTCGGCTTACACGGCTCCACACGTTACAATTATGGACGAAGTGGATGTAACTGAGCTGGTTGCTTTCCGTACTCGTATCAAACCAATTGCAGAGAAGAAAGGCACAAAAGTAACTTACCTGCCATTCATCGTAAAAGCTTTGGTTGCCGCTTCCCGTCAATTCCCGGCTCTGAATGCCTCGATCGACGAAGAAGCTAACGAAATTGTCTACAAAAAATACTACAACATCGGTATCGCTACAGATACAGACAACGGCTTGATCGTTCCTGTTATCAAAGATGCTGATCGTAAGAGTATCTGGATGATTGCTGATTCCATTCGTGACCTGGCTGTACGCGGTCGTGATGGTAAATTGGCTGCCAATGAAATGAGAGGAAGCACGATTTCCATCACGAACATTGGTTCCGCAGGCGGTATGTTCTTTACTCCAATCATCAACTTCCCTGAGGTTGCAATTTTGGGTACTGGCCGCATCAGCGAAAAAGCAGTCGTGAAAAACGGTGAAATTGTTGCCGCTCCAGTAATGGCTCTTTCCCTGAGCTTTGACCACCGTATTATTGACGGTGCAACTGCTCAAAACTTCATGAACTATATTAAACAGCTGCTCGCTAACCCTGAGCTGCTTGTAATGGAGGTGTAATCAATGGTAGTAGGAGACGCTTCTCTGGATATTGACACATTGGTTATCGGTGCGGGTCCTGGCGGCTATGTAGCTGCCATCCGTGCCGCACAATTGGGACAAAGCGTATTGATCGTTGACAAATCTGAGCTGGGCGGTGTCTGCTTGAACCGTGGATGTATTCCATCCAAAGCTTTGATCTCTGCAGCTCATCAATACGAAGCAGCTAAACATGGCGAAACTTTCGGTATTACGGCTGAAAATGTAAAAGTAGATTTTGCAAAAACACAAGAATTCAAAAACGGTGTTGTTAAGAAAATGACTGGCGGCGTAAGCGGCTTGCTCAAAGGCAACAAAGTCGAAGTTTTCAACGGTGAGTGCATGTTCATCAACGAAAACGAAGCGCGTGTATTCAACGAACATGAATCACCACGTTACCGTTTTAAAAATGCAATTATCGCAACAGGCTCCCGTCCTATCGAATTGAAGCCATTCCCGTTTGGCGGACGCATTCTGTCTTCTACTGAAGCATTGAACCTGCCTGAAATTCCGAAAAGCCTGATCGTTATCGGTGGTGGATATATTGGTGCAGAGCTTGGACAAATGTATTCCAAATTCGGTTCCAAAGTAACGATTATTGAAGGTATGGATACTGTTCTTCCTGGCTTCGATAAAGATATGACTTCCATCGTTTCGAAAAGCATGAAGAAAACAGGTATCGAAATCTTCACTGGCGCTAAAGCGGAAAGTGCAGAACAAACTGATAAAGATGTAACAGTGAAATTCTCTGTTAATGGTGAAAGCAAAGAAGTAACTGCTGAGTACCTGCTTGTAACTGTTGGACGTCGTCCAAATACAGACGGTGAACTGGGTCTGGATTTGATCGGTGTAGAACTGGATGAACGCGGAATGGTGAAAGTTGACCACCAAGGACGCACAAGCATCCCTCACATCTTCGCAATCGGCGATATTGTTCCTGGTCTTGCTCTGGCTCACAAAGCTTCTTACGAAGGTAAAGTAGCTGCTGAAGTAATTGCTGGCCAACCATCTGTTGTAGACTATAAATGTATTCCGGCTGTTGTGTTCACAGATCCAGAATGCTCTAGCGTAGGCTACACAGAGACACAAGCTAAAGAAAAAGGCTATAATGTCAAAGTTGGCAAGTTCTCTTATGGAGCAAACGGTCGTGCCGTTTCCCTGAACGCTGCTGAAGGCTTTGTAAAAATCGTAGCTGACGCAGATACAGGTCTGGTACTGGGTACGCAAATCGTAGGTCTGGAAGCTTCCAACCTGATTGCTGAGCTGGGTCTGGCGATTGAAATGGGTGCTACACTCGAAGATATCTCCTTGACTATCCATGCTCACCCTACACTGGGCGAACTTGTGATGGAAGCTGCAGAAGTCGTAATGGGTCATCCGATCCACGCATTGGCGCCACGTCGCTAATTCCTTTTCATTATCTTGTTTTTGGTTTTCATACATGAAAAAAGAGGCAAGGAGCGCTATATCTGCGCTCTTTGTCTCTTTTTTTCAAACTTTAAGATTATTGGACTATCATGAAAATTCACACAGCACATGGTCAAAAAAGTACCCTACATGATAAACTAAATATAGATTAATGGGGTAGATCGAGAATTTTAAAAATTAAAAATTGACGATGCTGTATTTTATTCATGCTCAAAGGAGAGAAACAACGTGCGCAACTACTTGGAATTGTTGGAGGATATTTTAGAGAACGGAGTGAAAAAAGAGGATCGGACAGGGACGGGAACATTATCTGTGTTCGGAAGGCAACTTCGTTTTGATCTGGCCAAGGGCTTCCCGTTGGTGACCACTAAAAGAGTACATTTGAAATCCGTTATACATGAACTGTTATGGTTTTTGCGAGGGGATACCAATATTGCTTATCTCAAGGAGAACGGAGTTAGCATTTGGGATGAATGGGCAGACGAGCAGGGGAATCTGGGACCTGTGTATGGATCGCAATGGCGCGCATGGGAAACACCGGACGGACAACATATTGATCAAATTGCGAATGTCATTGAGGCTATCAAAAACAATCCGGATTCACGTCGACATATCGTGAGTGCTTGGAATGTAGCTGAAATTGAATCGATGAAGTTGCCACCATGTCATTTTGTATTCCAGTTCTACGTAGCTGGAGGAAAGTTATCCTGTATGCTGACGATGCGTTCAGTGGATACATTCCTTGGACTGCCGTTCAACATCGCTAGTTATGCATTGCTGACGCATATGGTTGCACAGCAGTGCGGTTTGGAGCCTGGAGAGTTTATTTGGTCAGGCGGCGATGTGCATATTTATTCAAACCATATACAACAAGTGCATACGCAGTTGGAGCGTGATCCTTATCCCTTACCACAGTTAAAAATCCTGCGCAAGCCGGAATCCATTTTTGATTACACTTACGAGGATTTTGTTTTTGAGAATTACGAGCATCACCCAGGGATCAAGGCGCCTGTCGCCATCTGATTAGAGGAGGTGGAAAGATGAGCATTTCGATGATATGGGCTATGGCACAAAATGGTGTGATTGGCCGGGATAACAGTCTTCCTTGGCGCCTTCCCAGAGACATGTCCTTCTTCAAAGAGCAGACGATTAATAAAACGGTACTCATGGGACGCAAAACGTGGGAATCCTTTGGCGGGAAAAGCCTACCAAACCGTCGCAACGTCGTTTTGACTCGAGATGAGCGCTATCAGGCGGAAGGTGCGGAAGTAATCCATACGCTGGAAGAAGGGCTCCAACTTGCCCAGAAAGAAGAGCTAATGGTCATTGGCGGAGCGGAGATTTATTCACTGTTTTGGCCACATGCTGATCGGCTGATTGTGACTCGAATTGAGGAGACCTTTGAAGGTGATACGACGTTTCCTGAGCTGGATTGGAGCGGCTGGACTATAGTCAGTGAGACGCCAGGTATCAAGGACGACAAAAACCTGTATGACTACCGTTTTGTTGTTTACGAGAGTACAGAATAACAATAGATAAACTCGACCTAGCTCATTTGAAAAATTAATAAACCATATAAAAAATCCTTTTGGCTGTAGATGCAGAAAGTTGCATAAGTTTTCATTACTTTTACGCTGTATTGTGATACAATAAATCAAATTCAACGAGAACAGACCCTTTCATAACACAAACAGACAAGTTCGAATTTGATTAGAATTCTGAATGGATGATCGGGGTTCATAAGCGAAGAGATGGGGGAACGTAACATGTCTACACCAACTGGATTTATGGAATACACACGACAACTTCCTACAGACCGGGACCCGGCAGAGCGTATAAAGGATTGGGAAGAATTCCATAAGCATATGTCTGAAGAAGAGCTGCGTACCCAAGGGGCGCGTTGTATGGACTGCGGAACTCCTTATTGTCATACGGGGATGGATCTCATGGGAGCAACTTTAGGCTGCCCGGTTCATAATCTTATTCCGGAATGGAACAATCTCGTATATCGTGGTTTGTGGAAGGAAGCGTTAGATCGGCTGCACAAAACGAATAACTTCCCCGAATTTACGGGCCGTGTCTGTCCTGCGCCATGTGAAGGCTCATGTACTGTTGGCCTTATCGGGCAGTCTGTTACCATTAAGACAATTGAGGAAGCGATTATCGAAAAAGGTTTTGAGGAAGGCTGGGTTGTTCCTAACCCGCCGGAAAAACGTACAGGCAAACGAGTGGCTATTGTTGGCTCGGGTCCTGCGGGATTGGCTGCGGCAGCACAGCTTAACAAAGCAGGGCACAGCGTGACTGTATATGAGCGTGCAGATCGTGTAGGTGGGTTGCTGATGTACGGAATCCCATCCATGAAGCTGGATAAGAAGGTTGTACAGCGTCGTGTAGACTTGCTGGAGGCTGAAGGTATTCAATTCATCACGAATACGGAAATTGGCAAGGATATCCCTACTGAACAGTTGGTTGCCGACTATGATGCGGTTGTGCTATGCGGTGGATCTACAAAGCCGAGAGAATTCAATATTGAAGGCAGTGATTTGAATGGCGTCCATTATGCTATGAATTATTTGAATGGCACCATCAAAAGTTATCTGGATTCTAACCTTGAAGATGGCAACTATTTGTCTTCCAAAGGTAAGGACGTTATTGTTATCGGTGGTGGTGATACAGGTTCGGACTGTGTAGCTACTTCTTTGCGGCATGGTTGCCGGAGTGTCACTCAATTTGGCACACACACCAAAGCTCCACTGGAACGTGATCCGATTGCCAATCCTTGGCCGCAGTTTCCGAATGTGTACTCTCTCGATTATGCACAGGAAGAAGCGAAAGCGTTGTTCGGGGAAGACCCGCGTGAGTTCTCCATCATGACAACCAAATTTGTAGGTGATGAGAATGGCAATCTGAAAGAACTGCACACCATTCAAATCCAACGTATTGTTGATGAAACTGGACGTAAAATCTATCAACCGATTCCAGGTACGGAACGTGTATTCCCAGCACAAATTGCACTGATTGCAATTGGGTTTGATGGGCCTGAGCAAACGATTGTGAAGGAAATCGGTTTGGAAACGGACCGTCGCTCCAACGTTAAGGCACGTTATGGGAAATATGTGACGAATGTGGATAAGGTGTTTGCTGCGGGTGACATGCGCCGCGGACAAAGTCTGGTTGTGTGGGCTATTAATGAAGGTCGAGAAGCAGCACGTGAAGTTGATAAATACCTCATGGGTACTACTGTTTTGGTGTAATTATAAATTTAATGTTACGAATCAAGTAAAGGCTCCATCTTAGGATGGGGCTTTATTTGTGTTTCAAGCATTGTCGCTAGTTGTTGAATCCAATTTTCTAGGGGGTGTACAAAAGTGTGTAAACTTAATGTCATATAAAATGACTTTGAATTGAGTTTTTAATCATTCAACTGTTATCTATAGTGATCATAACATAAATAAGGAGGATGTGTGTAGCCTTTTTAAAGAAAATACTTTTATTTTACAAAACAATTAGCTGAAAACTTAAATATATGTAATATAAATTAACATAAATATGACCCGTGTTTATTGATGGTGTAGTTTCAACATAGAGTAAAATCATGACCTGAGAGAACCGTGCTATCTATGGTATAATAGACGTATATTGTTGAAGCGCTAGACGAAATAAATTTACAAAGGAGCTTTCGCCATGGAGAAGGCTCCTTTTGCATGAGGCCGGGATACCTGTTTTCATTTGTGTTCCATGTATTTTATGGTTTATGGAGGAGGAACAGAAGGCCGTCAGGAAGGAATGGAATGAATGAAGACGTTGATTATTGCTGAGAAACCAGATATGGGACGGACGATTGCTGCTGTAATGGAGCCGCGTGCTAAAAATAACCGTACTTATTTGGAAGGGGAGAAATACATTGTAACGTGGGCGATCGGTCATTTGTTGGGCCTGGCTGAGCCGGATGCTTACGATACTAAGTACAAACGATGGAGTATTCAAGATCTTCCGATTATCCCTGAGCAGTTCAAAATTGTACCCAATCCGAAAACAAAAGATCAGCTAAAAATAATTGGTGAGCTGGCCAAGCGCTGCAATGCCATCGTGAATGCTTGTGATGCTGGGCGTGAAGGACAGTATATTTTTGCGTTAATTCAGCAGCAGCTAAAGCTCCGACAGCCGGTTAAGCGTTTGTGGATTTCGGACTTGACGGCGGAAAGTATTGCGACAGGCTTTGAACGATTACGAGATGCCTCGGAGTTTGAATTCCTGACTCAAGCTGCGCGGGCACGAAGTGAAGCGGACTGGCTGATTGGCATGAACGCTTCCAGAGCGTTCACAACACGTCATAACACCCTGCTGTCGGTAGGACGGGTACAGACTCCCGTGCTGGCACTAATTCATGATAGAGAAAAGGAAATTGAAGCATTTCAGTCTCAAACCTTCTATGACGTGTGGGCTGAGTTTAAGCAAGATCAGATTAAGTACAAAGGGGCATGGCAGGGAGATCGGCTGACGAAACCGGAAGAAGCTGAGGGGATTGCTGCGGCGGTACGCGGAAAAGAGGGGAAGATTACCAAATATGATACGAAGCAGACAAAGGAGTATCCTTTTAAATTGTACGATTTGACGTTGCTTCAACGAGAGGCGAATGCCAAGTACGGTTATTCGGCCAAAAAAACGCTGGATGTGGCACAAGCGCTTTATGAGCGTCACAAGGTCATTTCCTATCCGCGTACCAACTCTAACTATGTGACAGAGCAGAATATAGACGGCATGCATAAGGCATTACGGATGCTCGGGACAGGCCCTTATGCTGATCTGGTTCAACAAGCAAACCCTAATTTGGTCCATAAACAGAATAAATCGGTCTGCAATCCGTCTCGTGTTGAGGATCACCATGCTATCTTGCCGACGTTAAAAAGACCGGGGACGCTAAGCAAGGAGGAACAAAATGTATACGACCTGGTTATTCGTAGGTTTCTGTCGCATTTTTTCCCGCCGGCTGAATATAAAATGCATACCGTAATGACGCAGGTGGACAAGCATTTGTTTAAAACCAATATTAAGGAGCTTCTGTCCTTAGGATGGAAAGTGGTTTTGAGCAAGGCTGACCAGGATAAAGGTAAAAAGAGCAAAACATCAAAAAAAGAAGATGAAGAGGAAACGGACGAGTGGACAGACAAGAAGTTTGAAATTGATGCAGGGCGTCTGGTGGATTGTGTTCGCGCCGAGATGAAAGAAAAGGCGACTCAGCCCCCTAAAAGCTACACGGAGGGCACATTGCTTAAAGCGATGGAAAGCGCCGGCAAGCAGATGGAGAATGAGGAATTACGCGAGGTTATGAAGGACGCTGGCTTAGGTACACCTGCGACACGAGCTGCCACAATTGAACGATTGAAGAAAGTCGGCTACATTGAAATGAAGGGCAAAAAGATTCTTATTACAGATAAGGGAAAGATGGCTATTGACCTGATCCGTCATGCCGGGGTAGATCTATTAGCCTCACCGGAAATGACAGGTCAATGGGAACGCCGTCTTCATCAAATTTCCAAGGGTGAGGCAGCTCAGGAGAAGTTTATGGATAACGTTAAAAGATTCACGTTGTCCATCATTGATAAGGTAAGGCAGCAGCCACCTGCTCCCGCAAATGCCTTTGGCGAGGAGGCAAGGAGTAATCGCTCGGGAGGCAAGGGGAACGCCCGCAGTATAGGCGCGAGTGGACGTGCCACCGCCAAAGGAATGGACCGCACACCATCAGGAGGCGGTAGTAGTGCAGGAAGTGCTGCGCTAAAGCAAGCAGCACCACCAACAAGACGCAGTTCAGCTACAAAAGCAGCGCGGAGCTCATCTGATGGACAGTCAGATGCTTCAGTGAGCCAAAGGCAGGCGTTAGGCAGCTGCCCGTGCTCCAATTGCGGTGGAAGCATTATTGAAGGTCGTAAAGGGTATGGATGTAGCCACTTTAAGCAGGGCTGTGGCTTTGTCATTTGGAAGGAATATGCTGGCAAGCAGATTACCGAAACGATGCTCAAGTCCCTGCTCGCGAAGGGGCAGACGCAATTGTTGTCTTTTAAACGGAAGGACGGATCGACCGTCAAAGCGCGGATAGTTCTGGATGTACCAGGAACAGGACAACTTAGCGTTCGTGAGGAATCCTGAAATAGGGTCGTCTATCATAGTAGAATGTGAAGGTTGAATGACTTTTTAAACACGAAAAAAGGACCCTATCCGAGGGTCCTTTTTTGTTGATGCAATTGTATGCTTTCGTGGATCACCCGTGGCACTTCTGTTAGCTTTTGTATTGTATACATTACAGAGTTCACGTTTTTTTGCAATTCAACCATATTGTAAATCCATTCTTTAGGCTGCTTAAGATACACAGCGTGAATACCTGCCGCAAGGGCTGGAGATACGTCGGTGCGTAAAGAATTCCCAATCATCCAGGTGATGCCTCGGTCCAGCCGATTTATTTGGATGATTTCTTCCAGTGCTTCGACATTTTTATGCTGGCGAATATAGATACGGTCATCAAAGTAAGTAGCCAGCTTCATTTGCTCAATCTTTCTTTCTTGAATGACCTGCTCACCGCCCGTATAAAGGTGAAGGGAATGCCCTGCTTTTTGGAGTGAATTTAACGTTTCGGCCATACCTGGATACGGTTCAATTTCCTGCTCGTACACACTTCGGCCAAGCGAGCGAAGCTCCTGCTCTTCCCGAGAATCCGTACGGCGTCCGAATTGTTCAGAGAAAAACTGGTACGTATCTATTAGGGATTGTGGAAAATGCTCGCTGGCAAAACCCACCTGATGAACCCCAGCCACATCAATTTCAATTTGTTTTTCACGGATTGTATTTCTCGTTAGGTTATGAGCTGCAAACCATTCCTGAAGCAAATCGAAAAAGTGGTTGAGAATAAGGTCGAAATACTTGTTGCAGTGGACCAAAGTGTCATCAAGATCAAATAAAATGTGCTGTTTCGGATACGACATGATGCATACTCCTTCCAAGCCAAAGCTTTAACGGTGTTCAGTTTATAACTAAAGTTGCGATTCAAATTACAATCCAATATAGGATTCCAAAAATACCTGCAAATCAGCCGCACCGTCGGGACGGATGCTGAATTTTTCCTTGTGATAGCGTCCAATGTGTATGCGGAGCAAACCAGCCACACGCAAAATCATCATATCAGACATTAGTGTATCTTCCAATCGGCTCAAATCATGACGCATGTCTTCAAGAGACTTAGGACCTTGAGCTACATAACGCAAAATGCGCAGCCGTTGTGGATCATTGACTGCACGAGTGAGTCGTAGTAGAAGCGTGGGCGGTTCTTCCTCACTCTCTTCGGGAATATCTACCGGATACTGGATCAGCAGTGTACGGGTGTAAAAGCAGTATGAATTAATTGGGCGATTATGAACGACCGGAAACAGCACTACTGTATCGAGGTCTTCCATATGTGGCACGACTAGTCCAGCTGTCGCATATTCAACAAGTGCTTCCGGTTCCATTTTACTTAACAGCATGCGCTTTTCCGCAGCATCTTCTTCTGCCAATACACGCAGTTCGCCTTCCAAGGCCCGAAAATAGTCACGATCCCACAATCTGAGGAGCGGTGCATATACCTTACGAATGCGTAAAGATTCTTCAAAGGTTAAAAAAGGAATATGCGGAACAAGCAACTCAAACATATCCTTATCCGGTCCGTGATCCAAGTAAGAAATATAGTCGGATATTTCATCTGATTCTGGTCGAAGCAACGCCCAGGCATAGAGTGCGTCATAATCGCTAAAAGGGCAATCCTGAGCTGTAGCTAGCTCAGTACGAACTTCCTGTTGTAATCGTGCATCCACCTTGTCGATCCATTCATGGCCCAAGTCCATATCTTGGACCCACTTTTTAGTTACATAGGCCATAAAGCTGCCGAGCAATTCATAAATTGGGGAAGTGTCTATTTTAATTTGATAACTCATGGAACCAAATGCCTCCTATTCTGTCTTCTAGCCCAGAGCGGTGAACGTAAATAAAGCCCGTCCATAAGCAAAACATGAGCATTTTGAAATTGCCCACTCATTTATTATGGCTTGTTCTGCCAGGCATTGTCCACTATAATATGAAATAGTGCGTTGTGACGTGAACTTGGTCGGATTGAACATACGAGGCTCTTAACCGAGGAGTCGGATACATACCAGACTAGCTCTATCCGTAAAATCGTCATCTCAGATGGCGATTTTTTTATTTCTCTCTTTAATACACTAAAATTAAACGCTAAAAACATCTTAATATGTAATATATCGATTTTTAAAAAATCATGGTACACATCGTGATAAGATTTATTATTGATTATGGTATCAAATGCAAATCATTTCTAAACATTCATTTTATGATGTTAATAATTTATTTGTTCGAGCAGGAGGAGCTGGGATGTCGTCGTCGTTACGTGTTCATTATTTTATCTTAATTGCAGTTATTATTGTTGCTGGATTATGTCAGGGTTTACTATTGCCCATTCTGTCGATCTCTTTGGAACAAATGGGAGTTTCGTCTTCGCTAAACGGAATGAACGCGGCTGCACTGTATATTGGTTCATTCGCAATGACACTGGTGGCTGAACGGACTTTGGGGTGGCTGGGATTTAAAAAGCTGATGGCTGGTGGTCTTGTGCTTGTGCTGATCACGCTAATCCCTGATATTCGGGTTTGGTTCGTACTGCGCCTGCTAGTAGGTATTGGTGACAGTGCGTTGCATTATTCTGCGCAGTTGTGGATATTGCTGGTAACTCCAGCAGAGAATCGAGGCCGCAACATTTCCTTTTATGGTATGTCTTACGGTCTGGGTTTTGCATTAGGCCCGTTGGGATTATGGCTACTCGATTATGGAATGCTGGTTCCATTTGCTGCGTTGGCTTTTTTGTGCTTACTTGTGTTGCTGCTGGTGTTAATCAAGCTACCTGACTCCAGACCGGAGAAGCAGGAAACTGAGGCGCGTCCCGCAAAAAGATTCCGGCGCAGCTATAGCTGGGCATGGTACGCTCTGTTGCCTGCATTTCTCTACGGTTATATGGAAGCGAGCCTGAACAGTAATTTTCCAGTCTATGGCCTCCGTATTGGCTTCCATACCGATGAAATTGCTGCTTTGCTGCCTTTCGTTAGTTTGGGGGGCTTAGTGCTGCAACTGCCTTTAGGTATATTAAGCGACCGTTGGGGACGTAAAAAGGTGCTAATGAGCGTAGGTATAGCGGGAGGATTGACCTTCATATTGCTACCATGGAGTGGTAATCATTTTATGTTCACTTTGGTATTGCTGACCATCGCAGGTGGATTGGTAGGCTCCTTTTTCTCACTTGGTTTGGCCTATGCAGCTGACCTGTTGCCCAAATCATTTTTAGCGGCTGCGAATGTGCTGGCATCCTTTCATTTTAATCTAGGAAGTGTGATCGGACCTAATATTAGCGGAGGATTGCTGGACATTGGAACTCAAGGCAGCATGTTTCTAGTCCTTGGAGGTAGTTACATTGTTTTTGGATTGTTAGGTTTGTTTTCCCGAATAAGAGTACCAGCTGTTTAAAACTGCGGTTTGCATGGTATTTGTTTCACAATTACTATAAAATATAAACATGTATTGATGGCGGACAAAGGGGAATCATAGATGATTAAAATTCGGAAGCTGACCAAGCAAGTGGGGCCTGAACGTACCCCGTTACTTCGAGGGATTGATACTGAAATTCATCAGGGTGAATTCATTGCTATAGTGGGGCCAAGCGGAAGCGGTAAAACGACACTTCTTCGCTGTCTTGCTTTACAGGAGCCTTGGGAAGAAGGCAGTCTGATTGTAGGAGGCAATGATGTACTGAAATCCGGGTGGACGGGCAAGATGAAATTAAAACGGGAATGGGCATATCTGGAGCAAAATCCGCATCTTAATATGAATCGGACCGCTCTTAAAAATGTGCTCATTGGCAGATCGGGTCAAACCCCCTGGTGGAGAATGGTAACTGGCATGGTGCGTTCTGACGATTATATGGGAGCGATGGACGTTCTGGAGGATTTGGGTCTGTTGGATAAGGCGCATGATAAATGCGACAAGCTCAGCGGCGGCGAACGTCAGCGGGTAGCGACTGCGCGTGCTCTCGTTCACGGAGCTAAGGTTATTTTAGCTGATGAGCCTGTAAATGGACTTGATCCTGCCTCAGCAGCGCATGTACTGGAAACCTTTCGCAAGCTGTGTTCTGACGAGCGAGTAACAATCATTACTGTACTACCGCTGGAAATGGCTGAACGTTTTGCTTCCCGAATCTGGGGTCTGAATGAGGGCGAGCTGGTGTTTGATATCCAGGGAAGACGATTGACACAGGCAGAAAAGAACAAATTGTGAAGGGGACGGCAAGAGAAGTGAGAATAATGCTGTTGAAAATGGTGGCTGGCTGCTGCTCCTTGCTGCTCCTTGCTGGATTTTTAAGCGGCTGTAATGTGATTAGCGATCCGATTTCGCTGATGCAGACACCAACGATGTCTGATGAGAAACAACAGCTGAATGGAGCAGTAAATACGCAATTAGGGGCGGTACAGCCTTTAAGGCCGAATGATCCGGATGATCCTACGCCAATTCGGACGGGAGATTTGAATAATGATGGTATAGACGAAGCGGTGCTTTTTTATGAAACACCAGATGAGAGCGTAAAAATACATGGTGCCTTGTTTGAAGATCAAGGAGGAACGTGGGTAAAGAAGCTCACATTTGATGGGGAAGGCACGGTGTTGGAATCATTTAAGCTTGTAGATTTAACGAATGACGGTACGCTTGATATTGTAGCAGGTTTTTCGAGCGGAGACAGTGGCGAGAACGGGGACCAGAAGGGTCTTATCGTATACTCTTATACTGGAGGAACGTTAGAAAAAATATATGCAACAGGCTATACGGACTTCGTTGTAGACGATTTTAACCATAAGAAGATGGATTTGAACGGGGACAATCTGAATGACTTAACGATTATCTTGCTCCGTCGTAATGAATTTTTTACCGTCAAAACATTCCAGTTCAGCGGAGGGACCTTTAAGGAAATCGGATCGTTGGAATTGGATAGTCAGGCTCTAGGTGTCTACAATGTCGTCGCTGGTAAGGTAGCTCAGGGTAGGCAGGGAATCATTATAGATACAAAGATTGCCCAGACGACTACAGTATCTAATGTTATCGTGATGGATCACGGCAAACTCAGAAAGCTCAATCTTATGGATGTTACCTTTAAGGATGCCACCATCGCCAGTGGTGATGTGGATGGTGACGGTATTCTCGAATTTGGGAATTTAGAGAAGCCTAAAGGCTGGAGCAACAGGCCGCTGGATGAAGTTCCGTATTTTGTATCGTTCTATCAGTGGGATGGGGTCAAAGGAACGATTTTCAAACAGCAGCAGTATCGTGATTCTAATGAACAGGTCTATTTCAGGCTGCCAAAAGAGTTACACGGCAAGGTGACTATTGATCCGAAGGTTTCAAGGAAAGACAGCTATTTGCGGTTTATTTTGGATGATACAGACAAAACGATAGCGGAAATTAAATTTTTCTCATTGTCACAATGGGAGCGAAACAATGAAGGCTATAGCCAATTGTGGCGAACGAACGCACAGGTAGTTGGTATCAAGCGATCCAGCGAGCTGGAACCACGTAAAACCATTAAAAACAAGATGGGGGAAAGGCAGGTAGAATAGAGTGAGTAAAGTTTTAATCATGGAAGACGAGGAATCGATCCGTAGCTTTATCGTTATTAACTTGAAACGTAACGGTTTTGAGGTGCTGGAGGCGGCAGATGGGCATGAGGCTCTGAATATTTTGAACACGGTGCGGGATATTGATATCGCGCTGCTTGACGTGATGGTGCCTGGGATGGATGGTTTTGAGGTTTGTCGGAGAATTCGGGAAACGAATGAGCGTATTGGCATTATCTTTCTAACAGCCAAGGTTCAGGAACAGGATAAAGTGTATGCCTTGTCTGTAGGGGCTGATGATCATGTGAGCAAGCCTTTCAGCCCGACAGAGCTGATTGCACGTATTCAATCGTTATTGCGTCGGGTGAATGTACATCGTGAAACAGCAGCCAAGGTGTCATTCCAGTCCGGTCCGTTTACGCTGGATTTGATAGCTAAACAATTTAAGAAAAACGGACAGCTGATCGAGCTGACACCGACAGAGTTTTCGCTGATTCAGTTTTTTCTGGAGAAAGAAAATACGCCGCTCAGCCGAGATGTACTACTTGACCACGTATGGGGCAAAGAATATATGGGTGATCCGAAAATTGTCGATGTGAATATCCGACGTCTGCGGCAGAAAATTGAAAACAATCCATCCGAGCCAGCTTTTTTACAAACTGTGTGGGGACATGGATATAAATGGAAAGGTCAGTCTCAATGATCAAAAAGGGAATTCGCCGACAGATTGTGCTTCACTATTTTTTCGTAGTGTTCTTGGCGCTTCTGTTAGTAGAGGTCATTTTTATGTTTGCACTCCGGTCGTATTATTATGACACCATTTATAAAAAGATCGAGAACCGTATCCAATCGGTAAGTGAATTTGCATCCAAATTTAAAGAGCCGGAGCAATCATTACAATCGTATTTGTTGGATACATTTTCTCTGCCCAACACTGAACTACAATTGCTGGATGAACAGGGGAATGTAATTGATAACTCGACAAATTTTGCTGCAGATCTAAGTGTGCAAACCAGTGATGTGACACAAGCCTTAGCTGGAGATACAGGCAAATGGATCGGAAAGCAACCGAGTACGGGACAACAGGTAATGGCGGTATCTCAAAAACTGGACAATATCGTCGGGGATCAGGTGTATATTATCCGGTATACGACTTCGCTGGAATTAGTAAATGACAAGTTATTTATCATTACATTATTTTCGGTCGGAATCATGGCGGCTGTACTGATTATTGTATTTGTAGTGAGCACGGGGCTTGCCAATTCCATTGTCAGACCGATTAACAATATTCGTGATGTATCTGCTCAGATGGCCCAGGGTCGATTTGATGCACGTATCAAAGGCGATTATCGCTATGAACTGGGTGAACTGGCATCGACGTTGAACTACATGGCACAAGAGATTGTCAGAACAAATCAAATCAAGGATGATTTTATTTCATCCATTTCTCATGAACTGCGTACTCCGCTTACTTCCATTAAGGGCTGGAGTGAAACGTTAAATTCTGGTGGGTATGACCCGGAAGAAACGAAGATCGGGATGCAGATTATTTCCAAGGAAACGGATCGGCTGATCGGTTTGGTGGAGGAAATTCTCGATTTTTCTAAACTGGAACAAAATGCCATGAAGCTCGTGATGGGAACAGTTGATCTTCGAGAGCTTTTGCAGGAAATTATGCTGAATGTATGGGCTAAGGCAGAAATGAAGCAGATTAAGCTCCAATTGGATTCGGAGGAAACGACATATCTTGTTCATGGAGACGGTAACCGTCTGAAGCAGGTATTTTTGAACATTGTAGATAATGCTATCAAGTTTTCGCATGAAAGTTCGATTATTTATCTGTCTCTTCAACGTACTAAGGGCAATATCGAGATATCGGTACAGGACACAGGGATTGGGATTAGTGAAGAAAACCTTGCCAGAGTAAGAGATCGCTTTTTCCAGGTAGACCACCAAAATGGGGGAACGGGTCTGGGATTGGCAATCTCGCAACAATTTGTTGAGCGTCATCACGGTCAGATGCTCATCAGAAGTGAATTGGGAGCTGGAACGACCATTACGGTTTCATTGCCTGCTCTGCAAGCAGAGCCATCCCCGGAATCACCACAACTCTCAGAAGGGCAAATTTAAAGTCAATTGTAAGAGATAATGATAAAAACAGCCAGTCCTCACTTATTGGAGGGCTGGCTGTTTGAAATTTTAGGGAGAGTTATGAAGTAAAGCCTTCTGCGCGCAAGCGTGTATTACGCTCATACACTTCTTTTAGCATACGTGTAGTTTGCGGCCGTACTGCCATTTTCCCAAATACTGTTTCGTTGGGGCCGATAACCATAATTTCGCTCGGATTACCTTTAATTATAGCGCCGTCACGAATCACAGCACCTTCACCGATAATTGCGTGCTCAATATGCACGTTGCGCCCAATACGTGTGTCAGGCATAACGATACTTTCCTTAATGGTTGAGCCTTTTCCCACCTCGACGCCACTAAACACTACGGAGCGCTCAATTTGGCCTTCGACTTGGCAGGAATCATGGAGGAGGCTATCCAATGACTGCATTTTACCACCAAGCACCTTTTGCGCGCTCAGCCTTGTCCGGCGTTCACGCGTATACATCGGCCAGTCTTGACGCTGAAGGTCAATCGCGCAATTTTCTTGCAGCAGGTCCATGTGGGAGTCCCATAGGCTTTTAACTGTACCTACGTCTTTCCAGTAACCCTGGAATTCATAAACGTATAGAGATTCTTGGTCCGCCAGCATTTTAGGAATGATATCCTTGCCAAAATCATGACTAGATTGAGGATCCTGTGCGTCTTCCAACAGGTAATTTCTTAAGTAATCCCATTTGAAAAGATAAATCCCCATAGATGCCAAATTACTTTCGGGTTTCTCCGGCTTTTCTGCAAATTCAGTGACGCGCAGATCCTCATCGGCGCTCATAACACCAAAACGGTGTGCTTCATCCCAAGGAACCTCCATAACAGAAATAGTTGCCGCAGCTCCTTTTTCCTTATGGTAGTTCAGCATTTCGCGATAATTCATATAGTAAATATGATCACCGGATAAAATAAGCACGTGCTCTGGATTTTGGCTGTCAATATATTCGATATTCTTATGAATAGCATCTGCCGTTCCTAAGTATTCAGCGTTACCTGTATTATAAGATGGAAGCAGGGTAATTCCTTTGTCATCCGTTTTTGTAAGTCCCCATGGAGTCCCATCCCCAATATGTTCGTGCAAGGATTCCGCCTCATATTGCGTCAGTACACCTACAGTATCAATGTTTGAATTTACGCAATTACTGAGAGGAAAATCGATAATCCGGTAATGACCGCCAAAAGGTACGGCGGGTTTTGCAATCGTTGAAGTAAGGGGAGCAAGACGGCGTCCCTCTCCGCCTGCCAGCAGCATGGCAATGCATTCTTTATTAAACATTTCGTTTCCCTCCCGGTTTAGTTGTCTGTTGTAGTACATACATAAACGGTATGGGGTACTCTTGAACCATCAGGTATATAAGATTCCCCAAAAACTAAGGTTTATTTTTTTCCTAGTCATTTTTCTGTTCATTGTGGCTAGAATGGGGTAATAACTCAAGTCAGCTTTGACCCAAAAGCGAATGCATTACCGATTCATACATTTTTACTTACAAACATAAAAGGGTGGTGACGTGATGACAGACCAAACTCTTCCGCAACAGACTATATCATCGGAAGATATTTATTTGTTTCATGAAGGAACGCTTTATCACAGCTACCGATCTTTGGGTTCCCACCTTACTGTGGAGAACGGAGAACAGGGCGTTCGTTTTACGGTCTGGGCTCCTCATGCTCTCCATGTCGGGCTTGCTACAGATCGCAACAACTGGAATGGGGAACAGGATTCCTTATATAGGGTTCCCAAATCCGGATTTTGGAGTCGTTTTTTTCCGGGGATATCCCAAGGAACATTTTACAAATACGATATTACAGGTCCAAATGGTGAACGATTTCTGAAAGCCGATCCTTATGCCGTACGTGCTGAAGTGAGACCAGCTACAGCTTCAGTGGTAGCTTCACTGGATGGTTATGTTTGGAACGATGCAGCTTGGCGCCGCAAACGTAGAGCACCTTATGGTAAACCTCTACATATATACGAGCTTCATCTAGGCACTTGGAAGCAAAAAGCAGATGGTACGTTTTATACATACAGGGAGATGGCTGAGCTTCTTGTGCCTTATGTAACTGATATGGGGTATACACATATTGAGCTGATGCCGCTGAGTGAGCATCCGTATGATCTTTCCTGGGGCTACCAACTCACCGGGTATTTTGCACTCACAAGCCGTTATGGTGAACCACATGATTTTATGTATTTGGTGGATCGTTGCCATCAGGCGGGAATTGGAGTGATTATGGATTGGGTTCCGGCTCATTTTGCCAAGGATGCTCATGGTTTGAGACGATTTGACGGATCGCCACTGTTCGAATACGCGGACCCGCTAATTGCGGAAAAGCCTGGCTGGGGAACGCTAACGTTCGATTATAGCAAGCCAGAAGTACGTTCTTTTTTGATCTCCAATGCATTGTTCTGGATGGATGTGTATCATATTGATGGCCTGCGTGTGGATGCAGTGACGAGTATGCTACGACTGGATTTTGAAAAGCAGGAAGGACAATATTGTCTCAACTCCAAGGGAGGGATTGAAAATGAGGAGGCTATCGCCTTCCTTCAACAGCTGAATGAGACGGTATTCCGCTATTATCCATACGCACTCATGATGGCAGAGGAGTCCAGCGCTTGGCCGATGGTGACCTCCCCAGTAAGCGATGGAGGGCTCGGTTTTAATTACAAATGGAATATGGGTTGGATGAACGATACACTTGATTATATGGAATCAGCGTTTGATCAACGACCCGATCGCCATAATTTGCTGACATTTCCCATAGCCTATGCGTACAGCGAAAATTTTACACTGCCATTGTCACATGATGAGGTTGTTCATGGTAAAAAGTCGCTGCTTGATAAAATGCCGGGCACCTATGAACAAAAATTTGCCGGGCTACGGGCGCTTCTTGGCTACCAAATGACCTCACCAGGTAAAAAGCTTTTATTCATGGGAGGGGAATTTGGTCAATTTATTGAGTGGAAGGATGAGGATCAGCTTGACTGGTTTTTGCTGGACTATGACAGTCATCGGTCTCTGCACGCATATGCGAAAGCACTGAATCATTTATATCTTCAGGAGAAGGCATTATGGGAATTGGACCATTCGTGGGACGGCTATCAATGGATTGAAGCTGAAGACCGTGGGCAGAGTGTGATTACGTATTTACGTAAAGGCAAAAAAACGGGGGATACGCTGGTTGTCCTTATTAATTTTCAGCCTGTGCAAAGAGAAAATTATCGAATTGGGCTGCAAAAGGCAGGAAGCTATATGGAATTACTGAACAGCGATCATAAGGACTTTGGGGGAAGGGGTCAGCTCAACTCCGGAGCGATACGTACTTCCAAAATCCCTTACCACGGACAGCTTCACAGCTTGGAGGTGACGATTCCACCTCTAAGCATCGTTATACTCAAGAAGACACCACCACGTAGGTCTAAAAAAGCAGATTAACCACATAAGGAGGAAGCACATATGAACATTTTGTTTGCGGCAGCAGAAGCACATCCATTTATTAAAACAGGCGGGTTGGCTGATGTTATTGGCGCACTGCCAAAGGCACTTCATCAGGCAGGATGCGACGTCCGAATTATCTTACCTAAATATGCGGGCATTCCTGATACCTATAAGAAGTCTCTGCGTCCGGTAACGGTCAAGCATGTAGCTGTAGGCTGGCGTGATCAGTATTGTGGAGTAGAGGAGCTGACGTTGGACGGGATTAGAGTTTATTTTATAGATAATGAATATTACTTCGGTCGTGACGGCATTTACGGTTATATGGATGATGGCGAACGCTTCTCCTTCTTCAACCGGGCGATTTTGGAAGTGCTGCCTGAACTGAATTTTCGGCCGGATATTGTGCATTGTCATGACTGGCATACGGCGATGGTTCCCCTGCTTCTGAATGCTAATTATCAACATTTGCCCTTTTACAACGATATTCGCACGGTGTTTACGATACATAATCTGTTGTATCAGGGTGATTTTCCATATGAGGTCTTAACGGAGCTACTTAACTTGGATGGAAGCTATTTTACTTCCGAGGGTGTGGAGTATTATGGCAGACTTAATTTTATGAAAGGTGGGCTTACTTACTCGGATCATGTCACAACCGTGAGTCCAACCTATGCAGAGGAGATTCAAACTGAATTCTACGGATACGGACTAGAGGGACTACTTCGTAAATTAGGACAGCAGGGACGCTTAACGGGGATTGTGAACGGAATTGATACCCAAAGCTACAATCCTGCCACAGACAATCGTATTTATACGAAGTACCGCACAAGTCTGGCAAAGAAAAAGGAAAATAAAATTGCCCTGCAAAAGGAGCTAGGTCTGCCGGTGCGTCCGGACGTACCTTTGATTGCAATGGTAACTAGACTTGTGGATATGAAGGGGCTGGATCTGGTTACGAGAGTGCTTGACGAAATCTTGTATTATGACGATATCCAGTTTGTCGTGCTGGGAACAGGGGACCCGGCTTTTGAGCACTGGTTCCGGGAAGCGGCAGGACGATATCCTCTGAAAATGTCGTCCCAGCTTGCTTTTAGCGAGCCACTGTCACGAAAAATATATGCGGCAAGTGACATGTATCTTATGCCATCGAAGTTTGAACCTTGTGGGATTAGTCAACTGCTGGCGCTTCGTTATGGAAGTATTCCCATAGTGCGAGAAACTGGAGGGCTGAACGATACTGTGCAGGCTTACAATGAACTCACAGGTGAAGGAAACGGTTTTAGTTTCACGAACTACAATGCACATGACATGCTGCATACCATTCGTCGTGCTGTTCATTACTATCGCCAACCTGAGCATTGGAACAAGCTTACACAGACGGCCTTTGCAGGAGAGTACAGTTGGGATGTATCGGCCGAGGCGTATATGGATATTTACCGTTCGTTAGTAAAGACCGATTAAACAGGTAGGATATCATTTTGTGCTATTAAAAAAGGGAATGCCTTTAGCCAGTGTCCGGCTGAGGAATTCCCTTTTTTGCTGCGGTCAGTCGCCCCCGCCCCCACAACTGCTTCCACACGAAGATCCGCTGCTACATGAGGAATGACTCCCGGAATCGCCTGAATCGTGGTGAGAAGAGCCTCCACTATGAGAACTGTCATGGGAGGAATGATGGTGCGAGTGGTGTGTATCCCAGTTCGAGCAGCCGCTTGCGGAGCTACAGCCGGATGAGCTGGCTAGTGCGGCACTGCTGGTGGAATCTGGGTGCATGTGTATGGCAAATTCATCAGGCCGATACCATGAATACCACACAACAGCTAAGAGCAGATAGTCAACCTGCAAATAGTTGACCTTGGGGAGTTGCTTGCCCTCAGGATCATCTACAGCTTTATTTACTCGCTCACGAAGGTGTTGGACTATCTTATGAACCGCTTGTTGTGTCTGCTCTGAAATACCCATATTCTCACGTATATTCCATCGGTCACCTAGTGGTTGCGCTGAAGCTGTCATTTTGTAATAGTGTGAAAGCTCATCGTTCGGTAATGGATGATTAAAAAAAGTTCCCCACAAACTGGCGCTATAGCGATTCCAGCCAAAGCATTCGACATATAACCAGTCAAACCACGCCCGCTCCTCTGGCATCGGCTGAGAGCCGCCCGAATGGGGTGCATGGTGAAGCATACGACCAAAAAAAGCATCCGAAAACTGCTGGTATTCGCGCGTAAACATTAACATTTCGTGCCATAGTTCATCCACATCACTACTGAACATAGGCACCCGATTCATAATGGCGCATAGCATGAAGTATCGCTTTAGCTCATGCCAACGCCAATCATATTCTTGTTCAGTCAGGCTAGGGTGGGCTTCCATGACACGTTGCTTTACGTTATGAGCATAGGAGGCTGGAATGGATCGCTCCAACAGTTGCTTCAGCTCCGTAATCTCTCGATGACGCTCCTGCGTAAGTGACGAAGGAGAGGGGGAGCTAAGGAAAAATGCATTCCGGCGCCGCGTACTTCTGTTTCCACGATTCCTGCGTATAGCACGGAATATAAACCAAAGAATGATGAGGTCAACCACAATAAACAACGTCCAAAAGCTACTCATACTATTCATGAGGGCACTCCTTTCTACCAGAAGACGGATCTCCGAATTTAGCTTTTGCTATTCAGCTGAGCGAATTCTTTTTTAATCTGTGCCAGCAGTTCAGAATTTGTGATTACATCGCAAGCCGTCCATGCCAAGGTCCTCGCCGCCAAGAGCATTCCTTCCATTGCGCGGTCCTGCATTGCCAAATCGCGGAATTCTGGTGTATGCAAGGCATGCTTCTCGTCAATAACTTGAATGTACGGGTGGATTGCAGGGCAATGAAGTGATACATTTCCGATATCCATTGAGCCATGATCTTCGCCTTCCGTAATATCTTCTTGCGCAATGCCAGCCTGCACCAAATTTGCAGTAAAGGTGTCGGAGAGAACACGGTTAGTCACCATTTCATCGTAAGAAGTCTCATAATTGGATGTTTCCAAACGACACCCGGCTTGTAAAGCAGCTCCTTCAGCAATTTGAATAACACGACGGGTAAGCGGGTTCAGTTCCTGGCGTGTCGCGGCCCTCACGTAAAATTGGGCTGAGGCGTAATCAGGAATAATATTGGCAGCCTGCCCACCCTGATTAATGATGCCATGGATACGTACCGTACTTTTCACCTGTTGCCGAAATGCGTTAATCCCGTTAAACGTTTGAATCACAGCGTCCAAAGCATTAATCCCTTCGTGCGGACTGGCCGCAGCGTGAGCGGATTGACCAAAAAATTCGAACTGCACAGCATCAATCGCTAGCGATTTGCCTGATTTTTCGTAGCGGTCAAAGGGATGTGTCATCATAGCTATGTCGCAATCATCAAACAACCCGGCCGCCGCCATCGGAACCTTTGCACCGCGTGTTTCTTCGGCAGGTGTGCCGTATACACGTACTTCTCCACCAGTCTCGTCGATAATCGATTTGAGACCTACGGCAGCGCCTGTACTCATCATACATATCAAATGGTGCCCACAGGCGTGTCCTAGCCCTTTCAGAGCGTCGTATTCTGCCAGAAAAGCAATGATTGGTCCAGGCTTGGTTGCTTTGTAAGTAGCAATAAAGGCTGTTTCTATACCCAATACGGGTGCCTGAACGTCAAATCCGTGAAAAGCAAGTTCTTCTTTTAAACGGGCAGAGGCCAAGAATTCCTCGTTTCCAAGTTCAGGGTTTGCGCCAATATATAACGAAATGTCCTTAAACCGCTGGGCATGCTGTTCAATGGTGTGTTGAATGGTCTGTTTGAAATTCATGCTAAAAACTCCCTTATATATGCTGTAATGTAGGTACTGCGATAGATATACTAAAATTGTACTATAACATTCATTGCATAATCATGCATATTCATTTATAATGACACAATCTTATTTATTATAAAGAATTTAAGGAGAGAAAAAAAGATTGAAAAAGGCATATCGTTTTACCGCCCTGGTTTTGTCGGCGGTTATCTTACTGTTGGCTGGTCTTCCCATGCTCACTGCATACGGATCGGAAGAAAAGCCACAGAAAAAACTTGTAGTGGGCATGAGTGCTGACTTTCCGCCGTATGAGTTTCATAAAGTTATTAACGGTCAGGATACCATTGTTGGGTTTGATGTTGAAATTGCCAAGGAAATCGCCAAGGATCTGAATGCGGAGATGGTCCCAGAGGACATGAGTTTTGACTCTTTGCTGCCTGCTCTGCAAAGTGGTCGCGTAGACTTGGTACTGTCCGGTATGACACCGACGGATGAACGCAGAAAGAGCATTGATTTTTCGGATGTATACTATCGTTCCAAGCAAGTCATTATGGTACGTCCAGAGGATAAAGACAAATATTCAACGATGGCTGCTCTAAAAGGAGAGAAGCTCGGTGCGCAGAAGGGGAGTATCCAGGAAGAAATTGCGCAAAAAGTGCCTAATGCTTCTGTAACCTCATTGGATAAAATATCCGATCTGGTACTCCAGCTTCGGACCAAGCGTATCAACGCGGTTGTAATCGAAGATACCGTTGCTAAAGGTTACACGCTAGATGGTACCGTAACACTTGCCAAGGCAGTACCTGAGGATGAAGGAGCAGAAACTGCTGTAGGCATCCGTAAAGGAAATGCGGAATTGCTTGCTTCAGTAAATAAAACGTTGGCTCGCCTGAAAGCGGACGGTTCGATTGAGAAGTTTTCTACAGAAGCGAGTGCACTGTCTGCAGACCGACAAGTTTCTTCGAATAGCATTGTAGATATATTTTTGAAATATCGCAGTTTTTACGCTACGGGTATCGGCTACACCCTATTGCTGTCTGCGCTCGGAGTACTGTTCGGGTTCATTATTGGCCTGATCATATCCTTGCTGCGGATGAGTGGTATTCGTATTATCGAGTGGCTAGGTACCGCATATGTAGAGATACTGCGCGGCACACCTATGCTGGTGCAGCTTATGATCATTCATTACGGAGTTGCTTTGACGTTGGGTGTTAATTTTACGCCACTCCAGTCCGGTATAATTACATTGTCTCTGAATAGTTCGGCATATTTAGCTGAAATTTTCCGTGCTGGTATTCAGGCCGTAGACCGTGGACAGATGGAAGCTGCCCGCTCGCTCGGGATGGGACGAGGCAAAGCGATGCGACACGTCATTTTACCGCAAGCATTTAAATCTATATTGCCTGCTATTGGTAATGAGTTCATTACGATCATTAAAGAATCTTCTATTATTTCGACCATTGGGATGGTGGATATTATGTATCAAGCCCAGGTCATTAAGAATATTACCTACGAAGGCTTGAGTCCGTTCGTAATCGCAGCCGCTATTTATTTTGTAATGACATTCAGCTTATCTAAGCTGTTGGGTTTATGGGAAAGGAAGTTGAGAGCCAGTGATCACCGTTAAACAACTGCGTAAATCATTCGGTAAGAATGAAATTTTAAAAGGTATTGATATAGATATCGCCAAAGGTGAAGTTGTCGTCATTATCGGCCCGAGTGGTTCGGGGAAAAGTACGTTTTTACGTTGTATGAATCTGTTGGAACAGCCAACAGAAGGGGAAATCTTGTTTGAGGGTGAGCCGATTACGGCCCGTGGTCATAATATCAATGCGACTCGGGAGAAGATGGGGATGGTTTTCCAGCATTTTAATCTGTTTCCGCATAAAACAATACTGCAGAATCTGACGCTTGCACCAACGCAGGTGAAGAAGCAATCGGGGAAAGAAGCGGAGAAAATTGCACTGGAGCTCTTGCGGACTGTGGGTCTTGAGGATAAAAAGAATACCTACCCGAACCAGTTATCTGGTGGTCAAAAGCAACGTATTGCGATAGCACGTGCTTTGGCCATGCAGCCGCACGTAATGCTGTTCGATGAGCCTACTTCTGCCCTTGACCCTGAAATGGTTGGAGAGGTTCTGGACGTGATGAAGAAGCTCGCTGAGGGCGGCATGACGATGGTGATCGTGACGCATGAAATGGGCTTTGCCCGTGAGGTAGGGGATCGAATCATCTTTATGGACAACGGTCAAATTATAGAACAAGGTACGCCTGAGCAAGTTTTCGGTACTCCAAGCCATGACCGTACCCGTGATTTTCTTGCTAAAGTGCTGTAAGAAAATGCTTTTATGAAATATTAACAAAGCCCTCTCGTGATAATGTTTCACGGAGGGCTTTTCTCTTTTTGTCACCATATCTCCATATTTTCGTAACAAAAAACCGATTTTTGATGACAAAATTGTAATGAGTATAGTATGATGTTCAAGGTTCCCAACATTTTCATGCAGATAAGGTTACAAAATTGTGATATTATGCAGTAAGCCAAAACTTACCGGAGCAGCAGCAATGATAACAAATGCTCAATGCTGGGCTCAAACCGTGGGAAGTGCGGGGGACGTAACAACGGCAATTATTCCAATGCGTCATAAGATGTTGTGGAATATGCCTAGGGGTGAATTGCACAAGCATAGGGCTTCTCCTGAGTCCGAATCCGACAGCTAACTTCGCAGGCATAACAGAGGAGGTACATAGCTTTGAAACATTTAAAACATATTGGAAAAAACATGAAATTTGCGGTGCTTGCCGCAGCTATTGCAGGACTGGCCCAGACAGCTGGAGTAGCAGATGCTGCTTCGCTTCATACTGCCAAAGAAGGCGATACCTTCTTTTTGCTTGCTCAACGTTATGGGGTATCGGTAGATGAGTTGACGAAGGCTAACCCTGATATTGCGTCCAACAACATATATGCAGGTCTGCAAATTAAAGTTCCAGACGAAAAAAGTGTGAAGGCGGCTTCGGATTCGAAGCCACAGCTTCTTACGGAGAAAGCACCAGCGAATGAGAGACCAACAATTGAAGCATGGGGCAAAACGTTCAATTACAGTAAAGTAGTTGATGTTAAAGCAACAGCATATTCAGCCGCAGCTGATGAAAATGGCAAATGGGGTGCAGTCGATTACTACGGCAATCCGCTTAAACTAGGTACAATTGCGGTAGACCCGAAAGTCATTCCTATGGGAACAAAGGTGCTAGTTACAGGCTATTCCCATCCGGGCTTGCCCGACCATTCTTTTGTGGCCGTTGCCCGTGATCAGGGCAGCGCTATTACCGGAAAGCGGATTGATATCTTTATCCCTGGCAACAAATCATTCGTGAACGATTTCGGTTTCCAAAATGTGAAACTGTACGTCATTGATAAATAGCAGTGTGCATATGTTTAATTTCATTAAACATAATAAATATTATGTAAACTTAATATTATAGCATACAACATATAACTGGGACGACTTCTTATCAGGTCTGGTCGTTTATCGTAAAAAAGGCTGTCTTACAAGCAGAAACATTCTGCTCGTTAAGGCAGCCTTTTTACGTTGTTGGTATATGCGAGGCTTAGACATACTGTTATTTTCGTTCCGATGTGTGAAGTAGCCGGGGGACTGTGACAAACTTGTAGCCCTTAGCTTTTAAAGAGTGGATTAGACCCGGCAAAGCTTGGACAGTACCTTGTAAGTTGGAACTTTGACCTCCACCTGCATGCATTAAAATAATGGAGCCAGGTCCGGTAGCCGGGATCACGTTGCGCTGAATCTGTGTTTTGCTTAATCCCTTCCAGTCTAGAGAGTCCACATTCCAATTGACGATCATGTACCCATGACGACGTGCCCACTGGATTTGAGGCTCCGTGATTTCACCATAGGGTGGTCGTATCAATCTGGGTCGAAAACCTGCGCTGGCTTCTAAAATGCGTTCTGTTTTTGTAATCTGGTGGTGAAAGCGCTCTGGTGTGGCCTTTCTGAAATCCGGATGAGTATAGGAGTGGTTTCCTATAGCATGGCCCTCGCGGATGATGCGGCGTATGATCCCCGGATGCTTTTCCGCACGATGGCCGACGATAAAAAAGGTAGCTTTGATACCGTTTGCGTGTAATACGTCCAAAACCTGCGGCGTATACCTTGAATCGGGCACATCATCAAAGGTTAAGGCAATTTGGCGGGTGTGCGGGCCGCACATTTTAAAAATGTCCGCATGCTTTTTTCGTAGCATCGCTAATGTTGGAGCAGCTCGATCTTTACTTTGATATACCGAAGTAGCGGCAGCAGCTTCCTTGGGATGGGGCGTTCCGATGTTGGGAGACGTATCCGCGTGAACGGGAAAACTTGAAAATGCTAGTAACAGTGCTAAACATGGCAACACTCCCCTGTACCGCATTTATATTCCCCCTTTCCGTGCGTGGTACCTAGTGGTGCTCTCAGCTATTATGTACCTGTCCTATTAAAATTATGCTGGTGATTGAGTGAAGCCCTACACGACTGAAGAGAAGCACATCATGAAGCGGATATCTGTGAAGATGACGAAGTAAACGGACATATTCTCTTAAACATGACCGAAAACTGAAGCATTTTCGCAAGTTTTAGCCTTACAAAGGATTCGGTATACCGTGACAGCTGGTGTATAATGGGGATGCTATTCATAATGATACAGACTGGAATTGAGGGAAGGATGGATAAAAGTGACCGACTTGTTTACTCCTTATCAATTAAAGGGGCTTTCCTTAAGAAATCGGATTGTCATGCCCCCAATGTGCCAATACAGCGTGGAGGCCAAGGACGGCAAACCGACGGATTGGCATTATGTCCATTATGTGAGTCGCGCGGTAGGAGGGACTGGGCTCATAATTGTGGAAATGACAGCGGTTCATCCGGATGGACGCATTACGGATCGTGATTTGGGCATTTGGAGTGACGAACATATTCCTGCATATCGCAAAATTGTAGAGGAAGTCCACAAGTATGGTGCCAAAATTGCCATTCAATTAGGCCATGCCGGACGCAAGGCCGAGGATGCTGAGACACCTGTAGGCCCGTCCTCGATCCCCTTTAGTGAACGCTTTAAAGATCCCCACACTTTGACGAGAGCAGAAGTCAAGGAACTGGTTCAGGCCTACAAAGAGGGGGCTCGCCGGGCGGTAGAAGCTGGTTTTGACACGGTAGAGATTCATGGTGCTCACGGCTATCTGATCCATCAATTTCATTCCCCTTTAACCAATACCAGAGAAGATGAATATGGGCAGGATTTGTCACTGTTTGGTGTTGAGGTGATCCGTGCTGTTAAAGAGGTACTTCCTGCTGATATGCCTGTGCTAATGCGGATATCTGCCAAAGAATATGTCCAAGACGGATATGATGTTGAATACATAGCAGCCATAGGGGAACGATATCGTGATGCAGGTGTAGACATTTTCCATATTTCTTCTGGTGGTGAGGGTCCGATAGGCTCCAGCGGAGGCCCGTCTGCGCGTGCTGGTTATCAGGTCGATTTGGCTCATACCATCCGTGAAAAATTGAATGTGCCTGTCATTGCTGTCGGCTTATTGGATGATTATGAGGATGCCCGCCGAGTCGTTCAGCAAAATGAAGCTGATCTGGTAGCCATAGGGCGTGCCATGCTGCGTGATCCCTATTGGGCGCTGCATGCTTCACGGGCGCTAAAAGTACAGGCAGATATCCCAGAGCCTTATCTACGCGGTTTTTAGATATTTTTGAAACCTCTTTGCAAAGCTTGCGTAAACATGTGTACAGAGCTTAAAATTTAAGCATTCAATTCTAGGAGGAACTTCACATGTCTATTTTCAAACGATTAAGAGATCTTACGATGTCTAACATTAACGCCATTATCGACAAGGCAGAAGATCCAGTTAAAATGACGGATCAATACATTCGTGATATGCAAGAGGATCTGGAAGACGCAGAGAAAGCGGTAGCCGCTCAAATTGCTATTGAAAAGAGATTCAAACAGCAATACGAAGAACAGGCAGCTTTGGTGAAAAAACGCGAAGAACAGGCTCATACGGCTGCAAAAGCACAAAATGTGGATCTTGCTCGTCGTGCGCTGGAAGAAAAGAAATCTGCCGAACAAAAAATGAACGAGTTCCAAGCTGGTTATGAGCAAAACAAAGCTGCAGCTGACAACCTGCGTGGTAAGCTGGATGAAATGCGTAGACAGCTGACTGAAATGAAAAACAAGCGCGAGACACTGGTTGCCCGTTATAACGCAGCTAAAGCGCAAACTGAAATTAACAAAGCTATGAACGGTTTTAGCTCGGATACGGCAACTGCTGGATTGAAGCGTATGGAGGAAAAAATGCTGCAAGCAGAAGCACGTGCTGAAGCGAGCAACGAAATGGCTTCCAAGGAAAAATCGCTGGATGAAGAGTTCAAAGAGCTGGATAAGAAAAGTGCTGTGGACGATGAACTTGCTGCTTTGCTGAAACAATACGAAAACAAATAAGAACTTTTAAGCATTGCCGCTAGTGTGAGGGCTCAGTAAGCGAAGGAGAAACGTTTTCTCCTTCGCTTTTCCCTGCCTGGGGGCGTAAATCAATATATGTAGTCAAGAAGATGTGGAGGATGGTAGCAAATGCATTTTTTAGAAACGATGAAAGCGATGCTGGTATGGACGGGCGCGGGTGCTATTTTGCTGTTCGTATTAATGTATGTCGATTCTTTATTTACAAAGTATAAGGATTTTGCCGAAGTAAAAGCCGGAAATATGGCCGTAACGGTACGGATGATTATGAAGCTGATTGCACAAGGATATATTTTATCAGGTTCAATTGCTACCGCTAATAATTTGCTTGAAGCGCTTGTGTATTCTGTGATTGCCTTTATTATCCTGCTTGTTTTGGAAGTGATTGTGCGTCTGCTGTTGAGATATTGGGCACAGTTTGATCTGGATAAAGGTACCCAGGAAGGTAAAATTGGTTTCGGTCTGTTTTCGGGAGCGCTGCATTTGGTTGGTGCCTTGATCATTACAGCATGCTTCTAGGCAAAGTAAGGAGGAAATATGACCATGAGTGTATGGAAACGAATTTCAAATCTATTTGCTAAGCCTGAACCGCCGAAAGCGGAAAAAAGCATGCTTCACTTAAATCCAGGGGATATTTGTGAGGTGTCGCTTGTCACCTATGAAGTGGTAGGTCGTGTACATAATCGTGCTCGGAATGCTGTTGTTTTGACGCTTCAGGATGGTAATCAAGTGAGTTATCTTCATATTGAGGAACGGGAAACACTGCAATTCGGACTTTATCAGGCCATCGATGGCAGACTAGACAACCCGGAGGAAGTACCGACCATTTTAGAACTGGATGATACAACGTATCATTTGGAAGAACAGTATTTTGGGCATGTTACCGTTATGGGCCGTGCTCCTTTCCGGCAGGGTGGAGAGCAACATGTTTGGCAGTACCAGTCTGATGATTACCATCTATTGCGGGTAGAATGGCAGGACGGTCGCTTTATGCTTTATGAAGGAGAAGAAGTGATTACCGGAGACGTCAAGGTTATTCGGGCAAGCTAGGAGAGGGTTACACATGAGCAAACGCACCTGGCAATATGCATTAAAGGTCATTGTGGCGCTGAGCTTGTTCGTATCCGTGTTAAGCGGCTGCGGCGCGCCAAATGTGAAAGATACGTATCCGCTGGAATCCGTTAGTGGTAGCGGAAACTCGACCTCGTACGTGTATCGGGCGGCAGGCAAAACGGTTCCCGAAGTAGCGGAGGAATTGAAAGAACAGCGTACACCGGAACAAATGTCACCTCAGAGCAATGAGCGGATGTTTCTGGTATATAGTGATGAGTGGTACCATTTGCAGCAGGATCCAGCTAAGAAGGAAGACACACTCATTGAAATTGATAGTAAAAAGTATGTCGAGCAAAATTACAGTTCCAGCTTTCTAAAAGGATACTTAACTGCAACTGTGCTGGATGCTCTGTTCGATTCGTTGCGGGGGTCTGGCTCCTATCGAGGTTATTCGAGCAGAGATGTATACCGACCTTCACAAGGGCAATATCGTGCTCCAACAGCACAGGAGAAAAAAGCGATCCCGCCGATAACGGTGGAGCGAAAAGGCTCAGTTACCCGTAGAGGGAAAAATTCGGATTCCAGCGTTGGATCAAGCGGGAGTCTATTCGATAGAGGCTCCAGCAGTTCACCGAGCAGAGGCTCGATTTCACGTGACCGAGGCAGCAGCGGCGGTTCCAGCATATTTGATTCGCCGCGCAAATCGTATAGTAAGCCTAAAACACGCAGCGGCTCAGGTAAAATCAGCCGACGAAGTCGACGATAATGGTAATGTTTTATATTCTTCTAAAGTTGTTTGCGGAACTGTGAAGCTGTTGCACAGTTCCTTTTTTTGTTGTTTGATATAACCTACAGTGAATTGAACGGATGCTCTCACTTCGATTTTATTACCGTCTACTTTGACCTACACTTGATCAGAGCTTATGTGCTCAATGCCATCGTCTTCGATGATGTTACTTTTTTTGATATGGAGATGACGAGCTATCTTTTCTATAGCACCCATTCGTGGTTCAGAAAGTCCGCTCTCCCAAGCTGAAATTGCTTTATTGGTAACCCCAGCGATCTCAGCAAGCTCTTGTTGAGTCAAATGATATTTTATACGTAATTTTTTAAAATTGTCACTTAAAGCCACTATAATCCCTCCACCCCAAATTAAGTAGATTATAACCTTGATATCGAAAAAAAACCAACATAATACATTAGCAAAAGCAACGTCGCTCACTTGGGGGGATTTTTTTGTTAGCACGAATGGGTGTCGAGTTTGAAGAAGAAAGCCATAGAAAGAAAATTTTACCTCATATTTATACAAAAAATGACAGTTTACTAGATTATTTCATTGCCACATCTATTAGTAAAATATACAATTACATCAGGCGAAATAGGAGGATGATGTAACTGTGTTATCTGCTTTTTTATATATTTTACTTGGTTTTTTCGATGCTTTAGCGGCAGTTACTTTGGTCTTGAAGCTTTATATGCTTCCGGTGTGGGAAAATCGAAGAAAAATACTTTTCTATGCAATTGGCATAGCTTTCTTTTCCTTTCTCATGAGAGAAGTTATAGGCATGCCTAAATTTGATTTTCCGCTTCAGTATTTGTTAATGGTTCTCTTTTTAAGATTTGGTTTAGGGATCAAAACATATCTTGCAGCATTTTCTGCTGGTTCTGGTCTAACAGCTTACATTAACCTACAGCTATTTGTATATATATTTGCAAATTTTTTCGGAGTAGCACAACCTGATATTATTAATAATACTTCTGGTTCTTCCATTTACGTTATACAGTTAGCTTCTATTTTTACTGCGTACTTTATTTCTTTTGTCATGGGGAAATACAACTTTGGTTTCTCATTTATCATTCAGCCCCCACATGATTTTTTGAAAGGTGAAAATTACCTATCACCCCTTAATAAAATGTTCATCATAGGCTCCCTAATATCATTTGTCACTATTCTTGTTACTTTGTATATGCTCTATAACTCCAATACGATAGGACTACTTTCCATCTCATTGCTAACTTTTGGAATTTCGTACTTCTTTTCAGAGAAAGGAGATTACGAGGATGCTAGAAACGCTATCGAGGCACATCGCATCAGAAATAAAGAAAGCTGATCCTGATGGACCTACAAGTGTAGAAGTGATGGAGTATGCGATTGGTATAAAAATAACCGAAATTTCGGCAGTACTAATGGTTGCAGTTATAGCCTGGATAACAGGACATTTTTGGGGGGCATTACTAGCTCTGGCTACGATCATGTTTGTAAGGAGATTTTCAGGTGGGGTACACTTCAGCAACCTTACCCTTTGTGTCTGTTTTACAACGGCCATATGTGTAACTATACCTTTTGTTTCTTTAGGTTTATCAACAATTTTGATAATTAACGCTTGTTCATTATTAGTGTTTGTAGTATATGCTCCCAATCATTTTATCTATATTAATAAGACCAAATATCACAAGTATTATAAAACGATATGTATTTTGGTTTGCATATTAAATTTTTTTGTACAATCTCACATAATATGTTTATCTATAGTTATACAAGCATTCAGTATTCTTCCTTTATGGAAAGGAGGTGAGCGAAAATGGATAAGAAATTGGCGAGAGTTTTAAGTATAAGCCTTGGGAAATACGCTAACGAGTCTACCAAAAAAGAAAAAACAATATTTGGCGCTAAACCGGTACCAGCTGAGCTGAAGAAAACAGAAAAGAACTGAATTTAATGGAAGAGGGAAAGCGAATCCTAGCCACTCCATTGCTTGATGACAATTCACTTGGAGATTGCTCTTTCTTTTGTGAAAATCACCTAGTTGCGATTGAATTGTGGAAGCCTAAAAGCAATTATCACATCCCGCTTTTTCATACTTCTCATGGAAGATTTACAGTTCCCACCACCCTCCATGAATGTTCCGTAGGCTTACCCACTTTTTGCAATTTGGACGGATCTAATTTGGTTAACATCACACAAGTGGACAAGATCGTTACGGGAGATTATGGAGGGGGGCAGGTTGTTTTTAAAAATCAAGACATCAAAGAAAGTATAAATTCAGCCAATTTATCTCGATGGAAACAAATATATGCGGATGCAATGAATGCCGATAGAGAAATTCGTTATATTTTCGGATCGGAAATCAAGGTAGTGGGTAAGGCAACAGTGAGTGGTTTTTTTAAGGTAGGGAATATGCTTAGTGTGGATATGTGGGAACCTAAAAAAAATTACTATGTCCCGCGTTTCCACTCTGGAGATCGCTCTTATACAATCGGGCTAACCGCACAGGCTTGCAGGGAAGCTTTTCCGTATCTATATCCAGCTTATAAAGATACCCTGATAAATCTCGACTTGGTTTGTGAAATTGAGTCTAACGCATTTGGAGGGCTGGTACGATTCGAAGGATCTGACTTCACATGCTCGATGTCTCATAATAAACTTAAAGCGCTTAAAAAACTGTGGAAATGACCCATGAAAATTCAGGGGTCATTTTTATTACCAGATTTAAATGAATAAGTCAATAATCAGTTAGACTAGGATAAGCCGGACGGGTTCGATTTAATTCGACATATTTCCCGTTTTTAATCATTTTCCATGTGATAAAATTGATTATGAAAAAAATAACAATCTTTTAAATTAAGGTGAAACAATCTACATATAAGAAAAGGAGGGTGAAAGCGGGATATATATTGTAAATGCCGGCATGTACAAATGCCCCGAAGGAAATGCCTGTTTGTCAGGCAAGTTCCCACTCATATAAGTCCTCAGCTTTACACTCTAATATCCTAGAAATGAGGACTGCCGCCTCGAATGACATTTTGTCACGTCCCGCGATCCAGTTGGATATTTGTTGCCGCGAATATCCAGTTCGTCGGGCGAGCCATGATTGAGTGCGTCCATGAGATTTGAGCTCCTCTTTCAAAAGGCATTTCCCCCGAGTAAGTTTTTGCACCTTACTTGCTCCTAACAGGGGAAAAGTGTTTCGTTCAGAGTATACAGGTAAATTACTTTTTTATCAATTATATTGTGGAGTTGATTGGATGGTTGCAGATAAAAATGAAAATGTAACTTGCACTAGCTTTTATACAATAAAGATGGCACGACTCGCTTCAGGTTATAGTGAGTTAATAGCTTGCAATATACTTGGTATGTCAATGAATGAATTAAAACATATAGAGGAAGATTCATCGGATTTAACAATAGCTCGAGCGCAGCAAATGTCCTCGTTGTATGAGGTTTCAATAGATTCAATCTATTTCGGTAAAAATAATCTAACTTAATATACGTAGAAAACTGACGTAATGACATGCAAAACAAAAAAGCAAAATCTACCAAAAACAGCCGCGATATGATATTCAGGCTGTTTTTTGGCGGATAGAGACTTGCAGTATCCAATAAACACCGTTCGGATTTGCCAGATAACGGTTTTAGCGTTATAACAGAAAGAGGGTATTTTAGAAGAACGGAGTGAGAACATGAATCAGACGCCATTAAACACAGAAAAATTCCAACGTAAAGCAGTTAAGGTGGAAGAAGCACAAAGCAGGATAGCTAGCTATGTTCAACAGGGTGAAAGGGAGGACGTAGGGCTCGAGCAAGCACATGGTCGCTATCTGGCGATGGATTTGACTGCGCCACATCCGTATCCCCGCTTTCGTCGTTCTGGTATGGACGGCTATGCGATCCTTGCCTCGGACACTGAAGTCTGTTCGACCGGTCAGGAAATCTGGCTACACGTGATTGATGAAATTCCTTGTGGCACCGTATCGGACAAGCGGGTGGAGACGGGAATGGCAGTCCGCATCATGACAGGAGCACAACTACCTGAAGGAGCGGACACGGTGGTGATGCTGGAGGCGACACAGCTGCGTGAGGAAAATGGACAGACATATGTTGGCTTGAAGAAGCGTATGGAAGTTGGCAAAAATGTGACACAAATTGGTCATGAGATTAAGGAAGGTCAGCTTTTGCTCAGTAAGGGAACTTGCGTGGGAGCGGGGCATGTCTCGGTACTGGCTACTTTTGGTGTACATCGGGTGCCTGTTTACAAGAAGCCAAGGGTGGCTGTCTTTTCCACTGGATCAGAATTGCTCGCAGTGGATGAGCCGTTACAACCGGGGAAAATTCGAAACAGTAATACATATATGCTGGCTTCTCAAATTAGAGAGGCAGGAGGAGAGCCGTTCATTCTGCAAGCCATTCATGATGATTTGAACCTTGCTCGTGCTTCTGTCCGAGAAGCGATAGCTGCCTATGATATTGTGGTTACGAGTGGTGGAGTGTCGGTGGGTGATTTTGATATTATGGGTGACCTCGTACGACAGAAAGATGTGAATATGCTGTTCAACAAGGTTACGATGCGTCCAGGTAGTGTAACCACAGCCGCAGTGATAGACGGTAAGCTGTTATTTGCGCTCTCTGGCAATCCCGGTGCATGCTTTGTAGGCTGTGAGCTGTTTGTACGACCAACTATTCAAATGATGTTATCTTCGGCACATCCGTATTTGCAAACCTGGACGGCGAAGCTAGGAGCAGATTATACGAAGGTAAACAACTATACCCGCTTTGTACGCAGTTCTCTGGAGATACGTAGTGGGCAAGTATATGCGATTCCTGCGCGAGTAGATGAATCCAGTGCTATGGTTACGATTAAGGACAGCGATTGTCTGATCGTAGTTCCTCCCACAACAGAAGGCTTGCACGAAGGTGAAGAGGTGCACGTACTGGTGCTTCAAGGCGGACAGGTGACGTGAAAACGAAATATCCATTTGTATGTCAAATCGTCGGATTCAAAAATACAGGAAAAACAACCTTCCTCGGAGGTTTGATTCGTTATGCGCAGCAGTCAGGACTGCGTGTAGCTGTGATCAAGCATGATGGTCATGAATTTGAGATGGATCATGAGGGGACAGATACGTATAAGCACCGACAGGCGGGTGCCGAAGGCGTAGCGATTGTTTCGGCAGGAAGAACTGCCATTTTAGAGGAACATAGTCGGCCTGTGATCGGACTCATCCGGCATTTTCAGGCCTATGACTGTGTGTTGCTGGAAGGTTTCAAGCAGGAAAAATATCCGAAGCTGATCATGGTGCGGGAACAATCGGATGCGCAGCTTGTTCAGGAACTGACAAATGTACAGGGAGTAGTAGTTTGGGAGTACCACATGGATTGGGCTCAGGACTACTACTCAGATGAACAAACGGTGCAAATATTTCCTGCCGATGCCAGCGAACCGGCAGGCTGCTGGCTACTCGAACAGATTCAGAGGCACAAAATGGGATTCCAGACAGAGCAGGGATGAGAGGGCCACTAATTAGCGGAGTCAGTCTGAGTCTCTATCCGTCGTTCGATCGCCTGAGACATCGTTTTGTCAGTCAGGTGGGCATAGACTTCCGTTGTTTCTGTCGAAGCGTGACCCAGCTGTTCCTTGGTTTTGTAAATATCATTTTGTAAATAATAGTCAGTAGCAAAGGAATGACGGAGCTTGTGAACGGTCAAATAGGGCTTGCCGAACCGCTTGGCGTATTTGATGATCATTGCTTGAATCGCTCTTTTAGTCATCCGTTTGCCCTCAGCCCTGCCGTTGGGTCGCGCGACAAAAAGAGCTTTTTCTTTTTTTGGAGCGCGATAACGGGTATGTCTTAAGGATAAATAAAGTGCGAGATCATCTTTGGATTGCTCGCGGAAATATACTGGCGTTTTAAAAGTTTCATCGTTATTTCCTTTACGGTACACATACAGCAATTTATTGTTTATATCGAGATCGTCCATGTTCAAGTTGACGATTTCGGATACACGCAGTCCCGAGTTCAGAATAAGACTTGCGATACAGGCATCTCGCTCCTTGTTCAATTCATAGGAGTATAGGGCTTGCTTGTTATCAGCCAAATCTTGTCCATAGCCTTCATAAATATAGCCGATAAATTCAAGCAGTTCTTCCTCTTCCAGTATTTTCCCTTTGAGCTTGGCGGCCGTATCCTTGGGTTTATGTACGCGCTTAATTTCGACTTTGGCCATAATATTGCGCTTGAGCAACGGATAAAAGTTTTCATCCTCAGCGATTTGGCTCAAATAATGAAAGAGTGAACGCAAGGACGATAGCTTACGTGAAATGGTGATGCGGGAATTGGAGCCTTCGCGTTTGGTAGACAGGAACAAACGAAAACCTGTAATGCTATCCATATGGAGTGTCTCTAATTCTTCCAGTGTCACTTGGGCATTCGTTTCTCCGGCAGACAAGCCTTCCGAGCGAAGCCATGAAAAAAAAGCTTCGTAATCCCGCACATATTCCAGCAAAGTAGAGGGGGATAGGTCGGGAAGCTTGTAATCCATAAATTGCTGTACGTACCATGGCAAATCCGGCAACTTTTCATCCAGTTTGCGCCGGTCGATGATCTTTTGTATGTTCATAGGGTTCACCTCGTCCGGTCATAATACATGTATTTTAGCATATTTTGAACAGCACTGGATGGGAGTAATCAAAGTAAAGAACAAGCTGACCGCCAAGAGAGGTGAAAGTATGGGATATAATATCAAATCAGAATTGAAGCTGTCCATAAAGAGTGTACCAGAGTCGCAGAAGGACATTATTGTCCAGCTCATGCAATTTTACTTATACGATTTTACAGCCTATCTGCGAATTGATGTCACTGAGAAGGGGACATTCCCGGCTTATCCAGACTTGTATCAATACTGGACGAGCGGCGAACAAAAGCTGCCTTTTTTGATCTGGAGACAGGATATTCCTGTGGGCTTTGCACTCGTTGACCGAATGTCTAGCAATCGAGAAGCTGACTATTACATGGCTGAGTTCTTTGTACTTCGTCCTTATCGACACAATGGCGTGGGCACTTGGGCGGCTCATGAGCTGTTTGGACGTTTTAATGGGCGATGGAAGGTGACTCAGATGAGCACGAATAGACCAGCCCAATCCTTTTGGCGCAAGGTCATTGGAAGCTATACGAATGGTGAGTATAGGGAGCAAACACATCCAGTACGAGGGAATATAAGTCAGTTTTTCAATACATGAAAAATTCATAATAGAAAACCACCAGAAAAAAGCCGAGGAGAATATTTTGTCGGCTTTTTTGTTGTCATTTCAAGCCTTCTGTTCATGGATCGTTCCAATTAGAACTTGCATTGACATTGGTAAAAACGCAGGTATACAGTTATTTGGTAATTCATATATAACTTATTGGAATCATTTATGGTAAGATAAGGATAGAAGTATATAAATTCAATAGGAAAAGAGGGTAATATGCTGGAGAAATGGGTTCAGGAACTAAAAGATGGTGAACAAGAACTGATTGCGTGGAGAAGATATTTGCATCAGCATCCAGAGCTTTCTTTTGAGGAAACGAATACATCTGCATTTATCGCAGACCAATTACGCTCTTTTGGTATTGAAGTAAGAACGAATGTCGGTGGAAACGGTGTGCTCGGTTTTTTAGAAGGCGGGCAGCCAGGTAGAACGATTGCATTTCGTGCTGATTTTGATGCACTTCCTATTCAGGATGAAAAGGATGCGCCTTATAAATCGACCGTTCCCGGTGTTATGCATGCTTGTGGACATGATGGTCATACAGCTGCGTTGCTAGGAGTGGCACGAGTGTTAAGCCATCACCGTGAGACACTGAAGGGAAAGCTTGTGTTTATTTTTCAACATGCCGAAGAAAAACCGCCTGGCGGAGCCAAATTCATGATTGAGGATGGTTGTCTGGATGGGGTGGAAGCAGTATATGGTATTCACCTTTCCTCGGAAATTCCACTGGGCAAAATCGGCTTAAAGAGTGGGCCGGCAATGGCTGCTGCCGATGCCTTTTCAATTGAAATCAACGGCAAGGGCGGACATGGCGCCAGACCGCATCAGACAGTGGATTCCATTGTTATTGGAAGTCAAATTGTGAACGGACTACAACAGGTCGTGAGTCGCAGAGTGGACCCTACGGAATCAGCAGTGTTAACGATTGGGGTATTTCAAGCAGGAACTGCCTTTAATGTAATTGCAGATAAAGCCAAAATTGAAGGGACCGTACGTACGTTTAATAAGGATATACGCAAGGAAGTCGAAAACGAAATTCGTAGTATCGTAAAAGGTCTAACGGATGCTTATCATGCGGGATACGAAATTGATTATTTGAATGGTTATCCTGCTCTGGTGAATGCCGATGCCGAAACAGAACGGGTACGTGAGCTAGTCAGTAGGCTGTATGGAGCAGATGCTTTTATGGACTTAAAACCGGCCATGGGAGCAGAGGATTTTGCCTATTATCTAGAACAACGACCTGGAGCTTTTATTATTGTGGGCGCTCGTAATGAGGATGAACGAACCCATTTTGCTCACCACCATCCTCGCTTTGATTTTGATGAGCGTGCGTTACTCATCTCAGGACATATTTTTTTAGCGCTGGCGCTTGAATATTTGCAGTAATTTCAACCTATTAATGAATAGCCATAGCATTACGGAAGCCCGAACCGCGCATAGCGCGGTTTTTTGCTGTAAATCAAAGTATTTTGGTACCTCGTTCAAATGAAATTTAAAGAAAATAATTCATTATATGAAAAATTCATATTAGCAATTTATAAGAGGTATCAACTGTAAGTGGAAGCCAACTCTTTTATTACAAGTTATCAAGCAGAAGATCCTATTACATTATCTTGATTTTTCACACAAGGAAATGAGAAAAAGATGACGAATCTTTTGAGCAGACACCGATGTAAGCGCTAACAAAAAAGAGGTTGCAAATCTATTGGATTACTGGAGGTGAGCTTGAGAGAACGCTTGTTTGATTGATGAATGGAATAATAACGATAGGAACGAATCCGCAATTGACTGCTTACTTTTAGCTCGAAATGACTTGCATTTTTAAATGATTACGGAGAAGGAGGTTGAATTCATTGACTAAGGCAAAAAGCAGGTTGAGAATTGTATGTTTGGCGCTTATAGTAGCGGGTGCTTCCTGGACAGGCATGATAGCACCCACCCATGCTGCTCCAAGTGACGATTATACTTGGAAAAGTGTCGTTACAGGCGGTGGAGGTGGTTTTGTACCTGGTATTATTTTTAATGAAACGGAAAAAGATCTGATCTATGCCCGTACAGATATTGGAGGAGCTTACCGCTGGAATCCTGCGAGTGAAAGCTGGATTCCGCTGACGGATTCTGTGGGCTGGGAGGATTGGAACAAAAATGGTGTCGATGCACTAGCCACCGACCCTGTGGATCCGAATCGTGTATATATAGCTACAGGCACGTATACTAATTCCTGGGATAAACAAAACGGGCAAATTATGCGCTCTACCGACAAGGGGAATACGTGGCAGATGACAAAGCTCCCCTTCAAGGTAGGAGGCAATATGCCGGGACGCTCGATGGGTGAACGTCTGACAATTGATCCGAATAAAAACAATATATTATTCTTCGGAGCTCGAAGTGGTAATGGATTGTGGAAAAGCTCCGATTACGGGGCGACCTGGAGCAAGGTGAGTAGTTTTCCGAATCCGGGGACGTATGTACAGGACCCTTCCAATGAATACACCAGTGATATTGTCGGTTTAGCCTGGATCACTTTTGACAAAAAAACGGGCTCTTCCAGTAAAGCAACACAGACCATCTATGTGGGTGTCGCAGATAAAAAGCAAAGTGTCTATCGCAGTACTGATGGCGGGACAACCTGGTCTGCTATAGCGGGCCAGCCTACAGGCTTTTTGCCACATCACGGCGTTTTATCGCCAGATGGCGACCTGTATATTTCTTACAGCGATGGAGCTGGACCGTATGATGGAACAAAGGGTGAGCTGTGGAAACTGAATACAGCCAGTGGACAGTGGACTAACATTAGCCCCGTTGCCAGCAGCAGCGCAGACAATCATTTTGGATATGGTGGACTGACAATGGACGCCCAGAAGCCAGGTACACTTATGGTTGCAACGTTGAATGCCTGGTGGCCGGATGAAACGATTTACCGCAGTACTGATCGTGGGGCAACCTGGAGCCCTATTTGGGAATTTGATGGTTATCCAGCTCGTAAGCTGAAGTACAATCTGGATATATCCGGTGCGCCTTGGCTGACTTTCAATGCCAATCCTGCACCGCCGGAAGTATCGCCCAAGCTGGGCTGGATGATTGGAGATCTGGAAATAGATCCATTTAATTCAGATCATATGCTGTACGGCACAGGAGCTACGATTTATGGCTCTAAAAATCTGACCAATTGGGACAAGGGAGGTAAGCTGGACATTTCGGTAGCCGCTAAAGGGGTAGAAGAAACGGCGATTTTGGATTTGGTGAGCCCTCCAACTGGAGCTCCTCTGGTGAGTGCAGTGGGTGATGTCTCCGGATTCAGACATGACGATCTGTTCAAGGCTCCTGCTAAAATGCTGGATAATCCAACCTTTACAAGCAGCGAAAGCATTGATTATGCCGAGTTGAACCCTTCTTTTATGGCTAGGATAGGTAAAGCAGACTATAAAAAAGATCCAAACGCCAAATCTATCGGATTATCCAATGATGGCGGAGCGAACTGGTACAAAGCAAATAGCGAGCCTTCCGGTACGGCAGGAGGAGGAAGCATCGCGGTAGCGTCAAATGGTAATGGATTGCTGTGGAGTACATCGGACAAAGGTGTATTTTATTCCAAAACCGGAGGAAACTCATGGACAGCAAGCACGGGAGTTCCAGCTAATGCAAAGATCGCCTCTGACCGAGTAAATCCTAACAAATACTACGCGTTTGCTGCTGGGAAAATATATGTAAGTGTTGATGGAGGCGCATCCTTCACACCATCCACAGTTACTGGTTTGCCAAGTGTAGGTAATGCAGATATTGGTGCTGTACGAGGAGCGGAAGGAGATGTGTGGTTTGCTGGAGGCTCCGAGGACGGAGGGCCATACGGCTTATGGCATTCCAAGGATTCAGGTGTTACATTCACCAAGCTTGATCATGTGCAGGAGGCGGATTTTGTAGGCTTTGGCAAAGCAGCACCCAATCGCACCAATGCAGCAGTGTTTATCGTTGGTAAAATTGACGGTACACGTGGATTTTATCGCTCGGACGATGCTGGCACAAACTGGGTACGCATTAATGATGATAAGCATCAATATGCTCGTGTGACCACCATTATTGGGGATCCTCGGGTTTACGGACGTGCTTATCTGGGAACGAATGGCCGTGGCATTCTGGTGGCAGATCGTGTGAGTGGTGATCAGCCATCTACCGGACAAGCAAGTATTACACCGACGGCTGCAACCTATGGAGTGGCTAACAGTAATACCGATATTACTGTCAAGCTTACTCTTAACGGTAATACACTAGAAGCGATCAAGCAGGGAAGTGTGGCACTGAACAAAGGTGAAGATTATACGGTTAGTGAAGAAACAGTTATTCTTACCAACAAGTATTTATCTAAACTTCCTAAAGGAGAGACAACGCTCAACTTCCATTTTAGTACAGGCAATGATGCGTTGTTCACGATTACGGTGAAAAGGGATACGCCAAGTGAGCCGGGAACAGGCGAGGGTGCTCTGAAGGTGCAATCCTTCAATGGGAATGTATCTGCAACAAGTAATACGATCAGTGCCAAGTTTAAAATAACCAATACAGGAAGCTCACCCGTTTCCCTAGCAGACGTGACATTGCGTTATTATTACACCGTTAACGGGGAGAAATCACAAAACTTCTTTACGGATTGGTCTAGCATCGGTACAGGGAATGTCATTGCTAACTTCAGAACATTAACCGATGCAAAGCCAGGTGCAGATTCTTATGCAGAAATTGGTTTTAAGTCGGCAGCAGGTTCTTTAGAGCCTGGTCAGAGTGTTGAGCTACAAACCCGGATATCCAAAGCGGATTGGAGCAATTATACACAAACTGATGATTATTCCTTTAATCCCACAGCAAATAGCTTACAAGATTCCACTAAAATAACCGCTTACCTGTCTGGGATCAAGCAATGGGGAATTGAGCCTTAAATCTTCATAAAATAATCTTAAGTCAGCCACTCTAATGAGCGAGCTGGCTTTATTTTTGGAGGAATCAGAGGTTTAAATTCAAACACATAAATATTTCACTATATGAAAAATTTATAATAGAAAAAGATTCCTTCTCGCATACCATCATCATCAAACAAACACACCACTATAAACAGAAAAAGGGGTACAGTCACGAACATGTGTTCCTATTTTGATTGAAAAAGAAACGCTCCTGTCCTCAGACAAAAAGCGTTACAAATCAAGCTTTATATTTATCATACACCTCAAGTAAGATGACGAGATATTGAAATTAACAGAGTCATCGTAATGACATTCACAATCGTAGAAAGTAATACTGTCTGTGCCGCAAAGTCAGGTTCATTTTTATATTCTTCTGCCAAAATACTCGTGTTAACACCGGTAGGCATACCTGATGCAATGAGCAATGCTTGAGCGGGAATCCCCTTAAGATCTAGAAAAAACACGAGCATAAAGCCAACTATTGGACCTGCAATTAGGCGTAATACCATACTGATATACACGGCTGTCCGGCGCAAATGAAAAGGATACTGCACAATTTGTGCTCCCAAAGTAAGCAGAGCCACTGCGACCATCGAATGGCTAATATAATTTAGAGGCTCAGCCAGCAAATTAGGCAATGGACTGTGCAGTAGATTCAGGAGCAGGCCCAGCACAAGCGCGTAGGGGACAGGCATTTTCAAAAAATTAATTAAAATTTTTCGTGTATTGGCCTTACCGTTCTGTACAACAAAAGTACCATATGTAAATGTAACAAAGCTTTGAAAAGTCATAATCAGAGCTTGGACAGAAATAGCCAGCGGATCACCTTTAAACACCAACTGATTAATTGGTAGACCATAATTCCCTGAATTATCTAGCATGACACTGTTTGTAAAAGCTCCACGCATTCCGGGGCTGTATTTCAGAGATCTGGCAACAGTAGTACTGATTACGTACAGAATAGCTATGTACAGGGCATAAAAAAGTGAAACCTCACCCATGAGAATTAAAGAAATTTCAGAGTTATAAAGACCGGTAAACACAACTGCAGGGGTGATATAATAAAAATTAATTTTAGCTAGGGTATACAAATCCAATCGAAAATAATATTGCATGATACAGCCAAAACCGATAAGGACAAAAATAGGTAAAACAACGTCTAAAAGAATGGTGCCGAACATGTCTGTCTCCACTTCTTTCTATTATGCGAATGTAAACGTTAACCCTTAAAATACACGTGCATTTCCCATTATACTGTGGAAATAGGTTCACGCATAATAAAATTTATTATATTGGATTAGCCATCAGTCCCTGCAAATGCAACACTAGTAAAAAAGGGCTTCATATTTAGCTTATAGTAGCCGTTAATATATGTAGGTTACATTTAAACCTGGTCTTTTACTATAAGGAGGAAGCGCATCATGAGAAACACTTGGACAGCATTATTAGCGTGTATACTGGTCTTGGGACTGGCAGCAGGAACAGCCGAAGCCAAACAGGGGCGCGGAAATGGTCAGGAGAACAAACAGGAAGCAAAGGCGTCTGATAAAGACCGGAATGAAAAGAGCAACAAAAAAGATAAACACGACGAAATCAAAAAGAACACCCCTGTTGCAGTAACGGATGATACATACGGGGAGTCCAAAGACCATAAAGGTCACAAGGGACACAACGGGTACAATGGTCTGCTTCAAGCAGTAGAAAATACAAAAGATAAGCCGGCAGGAGCGGTTATTGCGAATCTGCTGCTTACAAAATACCCGGATCGTTTGACCTCGGAGCAGGTAGCTGAACTTGAATTGATCCGAAATTCTGACAAAGCACTAACTAAGGCTGCTGAGCTACTGGATAAAAACGGAAATGTAACAGATGCCGTTTACATGCAGGAGGAGGCAGTTTTGGCTGATGTGTCCAATCTGGATAGCTACAAAAAGCTGGATGTATTCTCAAGGAAGGCTGGAAGGTCATCAGGTATGAAGCTGTTCGTGAATGGTGAAAAATATGATGCCGAACCGATTAACCGCAATGGCACCACACTTGTTCCTTTTAGAACAGCTTCCGAAGCCCTTAATGCCAAAGTTTCCTGGGATCCGAAAGAAAAGGCTGTTACTGTCAGTCGCAACGGCGTGTCCGTCAAATTATTCGTGAATAGCGCCAAAGCATATATTAACGGTCAGCCGTATTCTATCGAGCAGCCAGGATCCATAGTGGATGGAACTACAATGGTACCTGTAAGGGTAATCGGAGAGGCTTTGGGAGCAAATGTTAAATGGGAGCCTGAGAGCCAGTCCGTTGTTGTATATGAGCAGTCAACAATATCTGAAGCATTATAGTGCTATAAACCAAGAAAATAGTGTATAATAGAAAAGGCGCCTGACTAAATGTCAGGTCCTTTTTTGTGTTGCCTTGCTACTTTGTACCTAGCTATTAGCATTATGTGCTGGTCATGTGTACAATTAAAGAACACTGAGAAAAGGGAGTGTCATAGATGGATTTAGGATTAACGGGGAAAGCAGCCTTTGTTGCAGGTTCCAGTAAAGGACTCGGCAAGGCAAGCGCAAGGGAGCTGGCACGTGAGGGTGCGAATGTTGTTATTTCTGGACGAAATGAAGCAGAGCTTCAGCGGACTCAGGCCGAATTACAGGAAACAGCGAGTGGTCGCGTTGAATATGTAGTTTGTGATGTAACCAAACCTGAACATATCTCCCAGGCCATTCGCCGTACAGTTGATTGGTTTGGCACCGTCGATATTTTGGTTAACAATGCGGGCGGCCCTCCTGCGGGCACCTTTGATGATTTTACAGACGAAGTATGGATGCAGGCCTTTGAGCAAAATTTACTTAGTCATATCCGGTTGATCCGTGAGGCGTTACCCTATATGAAAAAACAACAAAGTGGTAGAATTTTAAATATCGCCTCATCATCAGTGAAGCAGCCGATTCCGGGCCTGATTATTTCCAATACACTACGTACTGGAGTTGCCGGATTGGCGAAAACATTGTCCATGGAATTAGCCCCATATAATATTCTGGTACATACTGTAGCACCAGGAAGAATTGCAACCGATCGCGTACGTAGCTTGGACGAGCATCGAGCCGAAAAATCCCACCAAACGACGGATCAAGTTCGCAAACAAGCAGAAGAGGGCATTCCGTTGGGACGGTACGGAGAGCCTGAAGAGTTTGGTAAAGTCGTTGCTTTTCTGGCGTCATCGGCTTCATCCTATTTGACTGGCAGCACCATTCTTGTGGACGGCGGAATGATTAAATCACTATAAAAAAATAAAGAAGCGTGCCGCATCAGGTTTAATTGGTGCAGGCACGCTTTTTCATAAGTTATCTAAAAAGAGGTTTAGTTCATTGACTGGTCAGCTCTCGCGGCTTGGAAGTTCGCACCCGTCATCGGTACATACACTAGTTTCATCCTGTTTGGACAAGCTGCCGCTAATCATAGTGAAAGGAGAACGTTCATCCCATGCTTTTTGAAGCGCATCGTGAAATACCTCCTCAGGCTGAGCACCAGAAACAGCAAATTTTCGATCAAATACAAAGAATGGAACACCCTGAACGCCTAACTTAGCACCTTCAGTTTCATCAGCTCTAACTTCGTCGGTAAAGCGGTCACCGGCTAATATGGCAGCGGCTTCGTTATGATCCAAACCAACTTCGGCTGCCAACGCTGCCAGTACTTCATGATCCCCAGTATGCTTGCCTTCCATGAAGACAGCCTGAAATAAACGCTCGCTCAATTCCAGCATTTTGCCTTGTGTGTGAGCCCAATGCGTTAGACGGTGAGCATCGAAAGAGTTTGTCGGCACCATGGCATGAATATTGTACTCCAGACCTGTAGAACGTGCGTTTTCGGTCATGCGATCATTCATGGCATGAGCCTCTTGCAGACTAACGCCATATTTTGCTGATAGTTCCTCATTAATCGTCTTACCACTATCTTTCACAGCATTCGGATTTAATTCAAAACTCTTGAATGTCAATTGAACCTCATCGCGATGTGGGAACTGCTGCAAGACTTGCTCCAAACGGCGTTTGCCAATATAACAGAACGGACACATATAATCAGACCAAACTTCGATATTCATCAGGAAATGCCTCCATATATATATTTTATTGAGCAACTGAGAGTGAATCAGCATACTTTAGTATAAGCGAAAAGGTGAAACTTCATCAGTTACAAAAAGATTATACGGCTATTGCTTTCGATGTGCAAATAATTAATGCTTGTCAAAAAATAAATGCTATGATATTTTATATCTGTAACCGGTTACACAATTGGAGTTGAACCTACATTATGACAACAATTAAGCAGGTAGCAAGTTTTGCAGGTGTTTCCGTGGCGACCGTATCCCGAGTTATTAATGAAACCGGCTATGTCCACGAGGATACACGGCGAAAAGTTGAAGCTGCGGTGAAGCAGCTAAATTACAAGCCTAATGAAGTTGCACGTTCTCTGTATAAAAAGAAATCCAGATTAATCGGCCTGCTGCTGCCGGATATTACAAACCCTTACTTTCCCTTGTTGGCTCGTGGGGTGGAGGATCGAATGCAGGAAAATGATTTTCGTATTATTTTCGGTAATAGTGATGAGGATCGCCAAAAAGAATTAGATTACATGGATACTTTTGTTCAGAATAATGTTGTTGGGGTTATTTCATCTACCAATGACCCTGCTGCCGACTGTTACGCCAAACTGAAAATACCAGTCGTTTTTCTCGATCGGACTTCCAGTGACAGTCTCTCCGTTTATGCGGATGGAGCTCATGGCGGTCGCTTGGCTGCACAGGCTATGGTTGCCCGTGGCAGCAGACAAATTACAGTCATGCAGGGTCCTGCTCATATTCGTCCAGCACAAGATCGTTTTCGCGGGGCAGTGGAAGAGCTTCAGCATTCTGGTATTGCTTACCATATCGTCGAGACAACGTCCTTTTCGTTCAAGGAAGCTGAGTTATGGGCCAAAGAGCTGTTCAGCAAGTATCCGGATACGGACGGAGTTATTGCCAGTAACGATATTGTAGCTACCGCGGTGATGCATGAAGCACATAGATTAGGAAAGAAAATCCCGGAAGATGTTCAAATTATCGGGTTTGATGATATACCATTAAGCAGCTTGTTATTTCCGCCATTATCAACAATCCGGCAGCCTGCTTATGAAATGGGCTGGGAAGCGGCAGGTCTGCTCATTCAATTGATTGAGCAGTCGCAAGCAACGAAGTCAAGTGTACCTAATCTACATTCGAAAGTACTTACCTATTCAAGCATACAATTGCCCGTCAAATTTATCGAACGGGAAACAACGAGAAAGGTGGATCATCATGGCTAAAATTTCGGTTATCGGAAGCAGTTCGATGGACCTCGTAGTTACTTCTTCCAAACGCCCTGGTGCTGGTGAAACGGTATTGGGAGAAAGCTTTACAACCGTACCTGGCGGTAAAGGAGCCAATCAGGCAGTAGCTGCAGCACGACTCGGGGCGGACGTTACGATGATTGGACGTGTAGGAGACGACCATTTGGGACAACAGATTTTACGCAATTTTGAAGAAAATCATGTTCATATTAACTATGTGAAACCGGTTACACATATGGAAAGCGGTACAGCACACATTGTACTAGCCGAGGGTGATAACAGTATTGTCGTGGTAAAAGCAGCGAATAATGAAGTTACACCCGCTTACGTGGAAGAAGCGCTTGATGTTATTCGAAGTTCGGATATTGTATTAATTCAACAGGAAATACCGGCGGAGACGATTGTTTATGTAAGCGAAATTTGTGCGAAGTATCAGGTACCCTTGCTGCTGAATCCAGCCCCGGCTCGTGAGGTGGAAGAAAGCGTAATTGCCAATGCAGCCTACATTACGCCAAATGAGCATGAAGCCGCCATCATGTTTAAGGATATGAGTCTTCAAGAAGCGCTGCGCAAATATCCGAACAAGTTGTTTGTAACGGAAGGCAGCAACGGTGTACGGTTTTTCGACGGAGAACAGGAAGTTGTAGTTCCTACTTACAAGGTCGAAGCCGTGGATACAACAGGTGCAGGAGATACGTTCAACGCTGCTTTTGCGGTGGCACTGGCTGAAGGAAAATCGCTGGCAGACAGTGTGAAATTTGCTAATCGTGCTGCGTCATTGTCTGTTACCAAATTTGGAGCGCAAGGTGGAATGCCAACCCGTCGTGAAGTAGAGGAGCAATTATAATGAAGAAACATGGAATTCTAAACAGTCATATATCCAAAATATTAACGGATCTCGGCCACACGGACTTTATTGTCGTGGCTGATGCCGGCTTACCAGTTCCTGAAGGCGTTACCAAAATTGATTTGGCATTGAAACTGGGTATTCCGTCCTTTCAGGACGTTGTTGATGTCATTGCCGCAGATATGGTGATTGAAAAAGTAACACTGGCTGAAGAAATCAAACAAGAAAATGAACAAGCGTTACAGTATATTATGCGCACCTTTGCAGGAGAGCAAGTAGAGCATTCACAGATCATTCAGCCGACTGCCGTCATTGAGTTTTGCTCACATGAACAATTTAAGACATTAACTCGGCAAGCCAAAGCTGTCATCCGTACAGGAGAGGCTACGCCGTTTGCCAATTGTATTTTACAGGCAGGAGTTCTTTTTGGATAAATTAGTGTTGAATAAAAAAGGGGGGAACAGCATGCAGATTCAAATGAAAGGAATTCACAAAGCCTTTGGAACCAATCAGGTACTAAGTGGTGTTGACTTTGATCTCCGTGAAGGAGAAGTACATGCCCTCATGGGTGAAAATGGTGCAGGCAAATCAACGCTGATGAATATTTTAATCGGACTGCATCGACGCGATGAGGGAACGATCATCATTGACGGTCAGGAAACCTATTTTGCCAACCCCAAGGAAGCGGAGCAAAAAGGAATTGCTTTTATTCACCAGGAACTGAATGTATGGCCAGAGATGACGGTACTGGAAAATCTATTTATCGGCAAGGAAATGACTTCTAAATGGGGATTACTAGATAGCTCTAAAATGAAAGCGCTAGCAAATGAGCAATTTAGCAAGCTTTCAGTAAACCTTCCTTTGAACGGTGAAGCAGGCGAGTGTTCAGTGGGTCAACAACAAATGATTGAAATAGCCAAAGCACTCATGACGGATGCCAAAGTGATCGTAATGGATGAGCCGACAGCAGCCTTAACCGAACGGGAAATACAAAAGCTGTTTGAGGTTATTACTTCCTTGAAAAAAGATGGTGTTTCAATTGTGTATATTTCTCACCGGATGGAGGAGATATTCGCGATCTGTGATCGGATTACCATTATGCGTGACGGAAAAACCGTAGATACTCAAGCGATCCCCGATACGAATTTTGACGAGGTTGTACGGAAAATGGTTGGCAGAGAGCTGACTGAACGCTACCCGGTAAGAACGCCTTCTTTGGGAGAAGTGGTGCTAGAGGTCAAAAACGCATCACATAAAGGTCTATTTGAAAATGTGAATTTTACAGTGCGCTCTGGGGAAATTGTAGGTTTTTCGGGCTTGATGGGCTCGGGACGGACCGAGATCATGCGGTCGTTATTTGGACTGGATACTTTGGATCGTGGTGAGATACACGTACGTGGGAAAAAGGTGTCTATTCGCAAGCCGGATGATGCAGTGAAACTAGGGATTGGCTTCATTACAGAAGATCGAAAAGATGAGGGCTTAGTGCTGGATTTTTCTATTCGGGAAAACATGGTGCTGACGAATCTGTTCAGTTTTACATCAAAAGGATTTATATCAGGCAAAAAAGAGATGGATTTTGTTAATACATTAATTAAGCGCTTACAAATCAAAACCCAATCAGCCGAAGCGACGGTTGGCAGTTTGTCAGGTGGCAATCAGCAAAAGGTGGTTATTGCCAAATGGGTAGGTATCGGTCCCAATGTGCTCATTCTTGACGAACCGACGAGAGGCGTGGATGTAGGAGCCAAACGGGAAATCTACCAGTTGATGAACGAACTGACCGAACGTGGAGTCGCAATTATCATGGTATCCTCAGAGCTTCCCGAGGTACTTGGCATGAGTGATCGTATTGTCGTGGTACACGAGGGGAAGATCAGCGGAGAGCTAAGCAGGGAAGAAGCCACACAAGAAAATATTATGACGCTAGCTACAGGAGGACAGTAATATGACAACTATGAATGAAGCAAAAGGTAGCAAAGGCATTCAAATATCACAAATCACACAGAAGCTTGGCCCATTGTTGGGGCTCATTATTTTGGTGATCATTGTATCGGCCTTAAATCCCAGCTTTTTGGAACCGCTTAATATTTTGAATTTGTTGCGCCAGGTATCTATTAATGCGTTGATTGCGTTCGGTATGACCTTCGTTATTCTTACAGGCGGAATCGATTTGTCCGTTGGCTCTATATTAGCACTATCCAGTGCGTTTGTCGCAAATATGATGTTGGCCGGCTTCGATCCGATTTTGGCGATTATCATTGGCTGTGCATTGGGTGGCGTGATGGGAATGGTCAACGGCTTGATGATTACGAAAGGTAAAATGGCTCCGTTTATCGCCACACTCGCAACCATGACTATTTTTAGAGGATTAACATTAGTTTATACCAACGGTAACCCTATTACGGGGCTCGGAGATAGTCTGGTATTTCAATTATTCGGTCGTGGTTATCAGTTTGGTATTCCGGTCCCGGCGATTACGATGCTCATTACCTTTGCTGCTCTGTGGATCATTCTGCATAAAACACCTTTCGGACGCAAAACGTATGCCATCGGCGGCAACGAGAAAGCTTCGATTGTTTCAGGTATTAAAGTACCACGTGTAAAAATCTGGATTTACTCTTTGGCGGGAATGCTTTCCGCATTGGCGGGTGCTATCTTGACCTCACGCTTGAATTCAGCGCAGCCGACAGCAGGTGCTTCTTATGAACTGGATGCCATTGCGGCTGTCGTATTAGGTGGAACAAGCCTTTCGGGAGGACGCGGACGGATTGTAGGTACATTAATTGGTGTGCTAATCATCGGGACACTAAACAACGGCTTGAATTTGCTGGGGGTTAACTCTTTTTACCAAATGGTCGTAAAAGGAATCGTCATTGCTATTGCTGTATTGATTGATCGTAAAAAATCCGCATAATACACCTAAACTGCATAGAAGGAGACACACAAATATGAAAAAGCTTACATTAATCATGACGGCCTTGCTGCTCCTGCTCATGACAGGGTGTTCCCTGGAACCGCCCGAATGGGCGAAGCCTAAAGCGGCTGCAGACCTGAAGGACATTAAAATCGGCTTGTCGATCTCAACCTTGAATAATCCATTCTTCGTTTCCCTCAAAGACGGAGTTGTTGCAGAGGCCAAAAAGCAAGGATTGCAGGTTATTGTGGTCGATGCACAAAATGATTCTGCGAAGCAAAGTAATGATGTGGATGATCTGATCCAACAGGGAGTAAATGCGTTACTCATTAATCCGACAGATTCGTCGGCTATCTCCACTGTGGTACAGTCAGCGAATGCTTTGAACATTCCTGTAATTACGCTGGACCGTTCCGCTGACAAAGGTGATGTGAAAGCGCTAGTCGCTTCAGACAACGTCGAGGGAGGACGGATGGCTGCCAGATACGTGATTGATCAAGTCGGAAAAGGCGCCAAGGTTATTGAGTTGGAAGGCGTTCCAGGCGCATCGGCTACCCGTGAACGTGGGAAAGGCTTCCATGAAGTGGCAGATAAGGACCTGAAGGTCATCGCCAAGCAGTCGGCTGATTTTGATCGGACCAAAGGTTTGAATGTGATGGAAAACCTGCTGCAAGGCAACCCGGATGTTCAGGCGGTATTTGCCCACAATGATGAAATGGCGTTGGGAGCGATTGAAGCCATTCAAAGCTCTGGTAAGAAAATTCCAGTCATCGGTTTTGATGGTAACGAGGATGCGCTTAAATCAATTAAGGAAGGGAAACTAACAGCCACCGTGGCTCAGCAACCTGAGTTGATTGGACAATTGGCAGTGCAAGCAGCCAAGGATGTACTTCAAGGTAAAACCGTGAAAACATCGATTCCCGCCAAACTGGAGTTAGTGGATCAATCCAAATAAGAATGGGCATGGAAACCAACCTATGAAGCATTCGAACTGATGCAAAGAATACGCATCAGTTCTTTTTTTTTGGATATTTTGCCAAGACGATATATACACATGAATGGAAGTTTTTAATTTTTGTATTGTAAGAAGAGACGGTAAAAGATAGAATAACACTTGTATGATAATGAGAATCACTATCATTTTATGAAGGCATATATCTAAGGAGGACGTATATTGTGCAACAAAAGAACAGATTAAAAAGAGGAATTATGCTTGGTTTTGCCGTTTTTTTGATGGTTGTATTGGCTGCATGTGGAAATGCACCAAGTAGTAACCAGACCAATGACAAGAGTGGAACGGATGCCCTTAACGGACAATCCAAATCAGTTGCCGCGCGCGAATATGTTGATGCCACTGGCAAAAAGATCAGTATCCCTGCAAATCCACAGCGGGTTGTCACGACACAATATTTGGATGAGATGCTGGCTTTAGGTGTTAAACCAGTAGGGGCTGCTTCTCATGTGTTAGAAGGCGACTATTTGAAAGGTAAGATTGACGGGATTGCTGATATTGGGAATCCGACAAATTTGGAAAAGGTATTAGAGCTACAACCTGATCTGATTATAGCAACAGAAGATACCTCGCCAGAAGTGAGGGAGCAACTGGAGAAGATTGCTCCAACCGTAGCCGTTTCTTTTGGAGATGGAGATGTATTTAAGCAGCTGCGGGATGTCGCAGCCGTACTGGGTAAGGACAAGGAAGCCGATCAGTGGATTGCTAGTTTTGACAAAAAGGCTGAAGAAGGTCGAAAAAAGCTGACTGGAAAATTCAAGAAAGATGAAACGATTACCATTTATATGACCTACGGTAAGGACGTGCTGAGAGTGTACGGGGCGCGAAATGTAGGACATGTCATCTACCGTTCACTGGAATTGAATCCTCCAGAGTACATACGTCAGAAGCTCGCAAAGGACCCGAAGTATAACTTTGTATACGATAGCATTTCGATGGAAAAACTGCCTGAACTGTCAGGAGATCGTATTATTATGCTGGTTTACGATGAAGCGACTAAGGACGGAATGTTGAAGGAAATTGAACAAAGTGCGCTGTGGAGAAATCTCCCGGCTGTCAAAAACCACAAAGTGTATTTCATCAAGGCCGATCCTTGGTTTACCTACTCACCACTGGCTATCGATCAATCACTGGATGAGGCCGTTAACATGTTTTCCGTCGAACCTAAATAATCAGCTCATTTAAATAGGAAGGGAGAAGTCTTATGCTAAGACGATTTTTTGAATATTACCGTCCCTACCGGACTTTGTTTATCATTGATTTTACTTGCGCCATACTAGCTGCACTGCTGGAACTGGCTTTTCCACTTGCAGTCAATCGGGTAGTTGATGATTTGCTACCCAGTGGAAATTGGAAATGGATTTTATTTGCCTGTTTATCTTTGCTTGGGATTTATGTCGTAAGCGCCGGATTGAATTATGTCGTTACCTATTGGGGACACAAGCTGGGGATTAACATTGAGTCAGATATGCGTAAAAAGCTGTTTGATCGAGTACAAAAGCAATCCTTTCGCTTTTTTGACAATAACAAAACAGGCCATCTGGTCTCCCGTATGACCAACGATCTGATGGATATTGGAGAGATTGCCCACCACGGACCAGAAGATTTGTTCATTGCACTGATGACTCTGGGCGGGGCTTTCGGTATCATGCTTAGTATTAACTGGAAGCTGGCTGTGCTGACATTCATTATTGTTCCACTGATGATCTACCTGTCTTTGTATTTTAGTCGCAAAATGAATGCTGCATTCCATCGTATGTTTTCTGATATTGCGGATTACAACGCCCGGATTGAAAATAACATTAGCGGTATCCGTGTTGTTCAAGCGTTTTCCAACGAAGCACATGAAATGGATCGTTTTGCTGAGAATAATGGACGGTTTCGTAAAACAAAGCTGATCGCATATCGCATTATGGCATGGAATTCTTCAATTAGCTTTATTCTGATGAAGCTGGTCTCGTTGTTTGTGCTTGTATGTGGAACATGGTTTGTTATTAAGGGGCAGATGTCCTATGGGGAATTTATCGCATTTGTAATGCTGTCCAATGTATTCCTCGCACCCATCAAACAAATTAACTCTGTCATTGAAACGTACCCCAAAGGAATTGCCGGCTTCCGACGTTACTTGGATTTGCTGGAAAGTGAATCTGACGTAGAGGATCTTCCAGGTGCGAAGACCGTTAAGCATCTCAACGGAGATATTCAATTTGAAGGCGTAACGTTTGGCTATGAAAACAAAGACAAGGTACTGCGCAAAGTGGACCTTGCTATTCATGCAGGAGAAACTGTAGCTCTTGTGGGTCCTTCAGGAGCAGGCAAAACGACACTTTGCAGCTTGCTGCCACGCTTCTATGATGTCGAGGAAGGCAGCATTAAGATTGATGGTATGGATATCCGTGAAATGAAGCTGGATTCGCTGCGGTCCATGATTGGAATCGTACAGCAGGATGTATTCCTTTTTGATGGAACGATTCGTGAAAATATCGCTTACGGCAAACTTGATGCTTCAGAAGACGAAATCTGGGATGCTGCCCGTCGAGCCCAGATTGAAGAACTTGTTCGATCCTATCCAGAGGGGCTGGATACGATGATCGGTGAGCGAGGCGTAAAGCTGTCCGGTGGTCAAAAGCAACGTTTATCCATTGCCCGGATGTTTCTGAAAAATCCGCCAATTCTCATTTTGGATGAAGCGACATCGGCATTGGATACAGAGACAGAAGCTGCAATTCAGCAAGCCCTGACAGAGCTATCTCAAGGTCGCACGACACTCGTGATCGCCCATCGTCTGGCAACGATCAAAAATGCTGACCGTATTATTGTAGTTGCAGATCAGGGGATTGCCGAGCAAGGAAAACATGAAGAATTAATGGCTGTAAAAGGTGCATATAGCCGCCTGCACCAAGCTCAGTATGGAACGTAAGAGTCAATTGCGACTTCGTAAATAGAGAGAGGAATGAATGAGTTTGACAAAGAAAATGTGGATTGTGACGATGCTTTTGTCAGTCATTGTCATTCTTAGCGCCTGTAGTGGAAAGGTAAATCAGCCAGACGAAAAGCAAAATCAAGCTTCTGGTGAATCAAAGTTAGCTGCAACGAAAACAGTTAAGACGATTCATGGGGATATTCAGATTCCGGTTCACCCTCAGCGGATTGTAGTAGATATGTACCAGAATGATTTATTAGCATTAGGAATTAAACCTGTGGGAAGTGTTAAATATTATCTGGATAATCCGTTTTCGAAGGATCTTGTACAAGGCATTGCAAGTATTGGAGACCGCGGTAGTGTATCCATTGAAAAAGTATTGGCTCTACAGCCGGATATGATTCTGATTGGTTCCAAGGATGCTTCTGAATATGGAAAATATAGTAAAATTGCTCCGACGATAGTCATCCCTTATGGAACATACAAGAATGTGCATGAGGAACTGACAGCTTTTGGTGAGCTGCTGGGAAAAGAACAGGAAGCCAAAACATGGCTTGCCCAATACGACCAGCGATTGCAAGCTGCACGTGACAAATTAAAGGGAATTGTTCAACCCGGGGATACTTTCACAGTAATGGAAGCCACAGATAAAGAATACTATGTATACGGTGATAATTTTGGCAGAGGAGGACAGGCGGTTTATAGAGGATTGAATTTGACACCTCCACCACTTGTCCAAAAAGAACTATTAGGCGAGACTCAATGGAAGTCAATTTCCAAGGAAGTTATTAATCAATATGCTGGCTCTTACATTTTTCTGACGGTTAACAAGGATTTGAGCGGTTATGAAGGAGACAGCATATGGAAATCACTGAGTGCGGTCCGTAATGGGAAGGTTTTTGAGCTTCAGGAGGATCGATACTGGTACTTCGATCCTATCGCTATTATGGGGCAAGCTGAAGAATTGGCAGATATGATCGTCCAGCGGAATAATGAAAACGTCTCACAGAAGTAATGGTTTCGGTAATGTTGGCAGCCCTTTGGTATTTTTGCCGGAGGGCTTTGTTTTTTCACAAAATAGCAGGGCATTAGAGAATCGTCGAAATTTTGCTATTGAAGCCGTTGCCACATTAATTTACAATAGTAAAGATTGCATGATAATAATTCTCATTATCAAACATTATCTCCACTACAGGTTTTCGTGATACCTACATACTATTCAACAGTAAGGGTGAACCATAGTTATGAAATTATCAGAATCTTCGGATAGTCCTGCTCAAAGTAATCACAATCAGCCGCCGACTCAATTTCACTCGCGGCCATGGGCGGCTTCGCTTATCCTGACAGCCGGATTAGCACTGTTAGCGTTCGGTATCGCTCTTTCTTTATCATTTGGTGCAGCCTCAATCAGATTGGAGGAGGTCTGGAACGCCGTCTTTCATTTTAATCCTGAGCTGCAAAACCATCAAATTATATGGGAAATCCGTCTACCTCGAATTCTGGGTGGTGTGTTAATCGGAGTTTGTTTTGCCGTAGCAGGGGCCATTATGCAGGGAATGACCCGCAATCCGCTTGCGGACTCTGGCTTGCTTGGGCTGAATTCGGGCGCCAGCTTGACGATGGCGATTTGCTTTGCTCTTTTTCCGGGTACTTCCTTTTTGCAGTTAATGTTGTATTCTTTTGTAGGTGCAGCCTTGGCGGTTGTGATGGTCTATGGTACAAGCGCTATTTCCAAATCAGGTATTACGCCAGTTCGTCTTGTATTGGCGGGTGCAGCTGTCACGGCGTTGCTGTCTGCCTTAGGTGATACGATCAGTTTATACTTTAATGTTGGACAGGATTTGGCCTTTTGGTACGCTGGGGGACTTAGTGGAACTAAGTGGGTTCAGCTAGGCATTGTCGTTCCGTGGGTTGTGGCAGCTTTTATCGGTGCTCTCATGTTATCACGCTCTATTACGTTACTTAGTCTAGGCGATGAAATTGCGTTGAGTCTTGGTCAGCGAACTGGGATGGTAAAGATCGCCGGGATGATTCTCGTATTGATCCTGGCAGGTGCCGCGGTATCGCTGGTTGGTTCTATAGGCTTCGTGGGTTTGATTATTCCCCATATTACGCGCAAACTGGTTGGGGTTGATTATCGCTGGATTATTCCTTGTTCGGCTATAATGGGAGCTTTACTTATCGTTTTTGCCGATCTGGCGGCCCGTATGATTAACGCACCTGAGGAAACACCAGTGGGCGTACTTATTGCCTTAATTGGTGTTCCATTCTTCCTTTATCTGGCACGTAAAGAAAGGAGGGCACTGTAAGATGAGTAACGTTACGAATGGTGCTATTGCCAAAGCAAGTCACCGTAAAAAAATCCATGATTGGATCGTTGTTATCATTTTGCTTGTATTGCTCGTTGCTGCATTCACCATAAGCGCGAATACGGGAACGATCCGGCTTTCGCCAATGGAGCTTTTTAGAACCTTGTTCGGACAAGGGACTCCACAGCAGGAATTAATTCTCTTTGAATTCCGGTTGCCGCGAATGGTTATTTCCATTCTGATCGGCGCAGGTTTGGCTGTTTCCGGTTGCATCATGCAGGGGGTATCGCGTAACAGCCTAGCGGACCCTGGTATTCTGGGGATTAATGCAGGTGCCGGGCTGATGGTTATGCTGTTTGTACTGCTTTTCCCATCGATGCAAACGATGAATTCATTATTTTTACTTCCCGCTCTTGCACTCATTGGATCGGGAGCGGCTGCTATTCTGATTTATGCTCTTTCTTACAAAAAAGGCGAAGGTATTTCTCCGACAAGGCTATTGCTGAGCGGAATTGGGGTAGCGGCGGGTATCAGTGCTACCATGATCATTATGACTCTTAAGTTAACACCTGAAAGCTACACGTTTGTAGCTAATTGGTTAGCAGGAAGCATATGGGGTTCAAATTGGAAATTCGTAATGGCTCTGCTGCCTTGGCTAATTGTATTGCTTCCTTTCGCATACTATAAAGCAAATGTTATGAATGTGCTTAATTTGGGGGATCAGACGGCATCCGGGTTAGGTACACCTATCGAAAAGGAACGTATTCTTCTCCTCGCGGCTGCGGTCGGACTGGCTAGTTCAAGTGTGTCGGTTAGTGGCGGAATCGGTTTTGTCGGTTTGGTAGCTCCACATTTGGCAAGAAAGCTGGTGGGTCCGAAGCATAAAATGTTGCTTGTAACGTGTGCTTTAGTCGGAGCACTTCTGGTACTCGTAGCGGATACGATCACACGAGCCTTACCTTTACAGAAAGAAATTCCGACAGGATTAATTGTTGCCATCATAGGTGCGCCATACTTCTTATATTTGCTGAGTCGCTCAAAAGGATGAAAAATAAAAAATAACCTTCAACACCACTAAGGAAGTGGAACTGAAGGTTATTTTTTTATTTCTTGTAGCAGCCTTTCATCTCAACGGGAAGTATTCAAGGCATGAGAGGTTTGATGCAGCTCTCTGATCATTTTATGCAACGTGTAATTTTCCTGCCGTGTCACACCGTGTTGATTTTCCTGAACCAGCAGCTGATGAATGTTTCGTTTTAAAATCTCACTTCGACGTTCCAGCATTTCGGTACTCATAAATAAATGAACACTCCCTTTGTCATGAATAAATCTACATTTTAGAAATAAGCATAGACTGAATATAAGGTTGCCTTTCGACTTCTTTAAGTATATCGTGCTGGATGATCAAGGGAAAACGGAACGAGACAGCAAAATACTTATCCTCATCATCCATACCGTGTCGACAGCTACTCACCCCATGAGTTCTTAGATATACTTCCTTATGCTGGCGATAACAGGAGATTAGGGACAATTAGCTTCACATATATGGAATCACTTATCAATTTGCTGGAAGCTGTGGTGAGGAGCCAACCAAAACTGCAAAGGTTACAACTACCTAATGAGAAGAAAAGAATAAGAGGCTACAACATTTATCATTATTTATATTGTGGATATACCGGCTGAACAGCTACTTGCTCAGGATCATGACCGAAGAACAACAGACTAGGCTTGACCTCCTGCACAATCTGCTGAATGCGGGCAATTGACTGGCGCGTCTGTTCACGGTCAAAGCCGTCAAATGGCACGTCGTTTGCGTAATTCTCCTGAGTGTAGGCAACATCAATCGTCAGCATGATCGGACCCGATTCCTTTGTTGTGATCAGCGCGGACTGATGACCCGGCGAATGACCCGGAGTATAGAGCAGTTGCAAGCCCGGAACCAGCTCATGGTCCCCTTGGAGCAGTCGGTAATTCAAGGTTGTCTGCACGCATTCCGGCGGCGCATACTCTAGATTACCGATCGCAGCGTCTGCTTCGGTCTGCTGCACATAAATCGGTGTATTCGGAAAATGCGGATTGCCTCCGGCATGATCCATATGCATATGGGAGATAACGATGGCATGAATATCGTCTGGTTGATAGCCGATCCGATCCAGTACTGCCACGATACTATCATCGGCTGTCATACGGGGGATGAAGCGTCCTTCAAACGGTGTATTTTTAAAATAATCTGGGTTGTCGATAAACGAATCTGGCATACCGGTATCTATGAGGATCGGACCGTGATCTGTCTCCAGCAGATACGACCAGATTTGCAGGCGCACCAGTTCACCAGGCTGTGCATGATGGTTGAGTGAGGAGCGATCAATATCAAGCTGACCGACCGGTAACCAGTACAATTTGTTAATCATACAATCATCCTCCAGTCTTAGTTTACATAATAATTATTATGTAGTTAATGAACGGAATTACAGCTGGCAGAAAGTGATGCTTGTATTTCATTTGTAAGATGGTGCGATGGAACCTCATGCTTTCGCAGTAATCCCGCACTTTCAAAAATTAATTTCTAATAGTTTAAATGATAGGGTATGTAGGCGTCCAGCAGGAATCTGCCGTCACACAGGCCAGTACGTGCGGATGTATAATAGGATGAGCAAAAAAGGGTAAGTACATAGGCTGGACAAGAGGGACACGCTTTATTTATACTTAAAAAGTGCTCAAAAAAACTGCGTATAATATAAATTATACGCAGTTTAGGTTTAAAACGACTTTTATATGCTCTCCTGCATAAGATGTCGATTGGATTGTCGATAAAAATCAGACGAAGATGATCGTTTTACAGCATATTTCGAAATTTGAACTGAATGGGGGTAAGCGGAATGAAAAAAGAATTACGACATATGGAGCTAGATACGATAGAAGAAATTGATGAAGTGTATGCTGAAAAACTGGAAGCTTTTTTGATTTGGATGAAGGATGCGGGGTATACGATACATACGCAAAAAAATTACATGGGGGATGTAAAACAGTTTTTACGTACGTTGAGTGATAAATCACTTGACCAGGTGAAAAAGATTCATGTGATGTCGTATTTGTCTAAAGCGCGGGAAGGAGGCGCCGGAGATAGTACACGAAACCGGAAGCATGCAGCGGTGAACAGTTTTTTTAGAGCGCTACAGGAATTTGAGTTATGCAGCGCAAATCCGGCAGCGGGAATCAAAAAAGCAAAAACTGAAAAGAACCGTATGCCTGTCTATCTGGATGAAAAGGATATTCAGCCGTTCTTGCTCGCGGTGGAAGGGAAATATGCAAATCGTAATATGGCTATCTTTCTGCTCATGGTCTACATGGGATTGCGGGTGGGGGAGGTTCATTCGTTGAATGTCTCAGATTACAGTCGAGAAAGACGCACATTAGATGTGTTCGGTAAAGGGCGTAAGTGGCGTACCCTGCCAGTACCGGCGGCTGTATGTGATTTTGTAGAGCATGCATTGGAGGAAAGATTGACGCCGTGGAGAGGTAAGGAAGACGCGATGTTCATATCCCAAAAAGGTCGCCGTCTGGCGGTGCGTTCTATTCAACAGATTGCTACAGAAACGTTTGAACGATTCCAGCAAGATAAGGGCACAGAACGTCGGGAGGCTTATTCCAGTCATAAGCTGAGACATACATTTGCCACGATGCTTTTACGCAAGGGAGCAGATCTGCGTACAGTGCAAGAGCTGCTGGGGCACTCATCCATTCAGACGACCACGGTATATACACATGTCACTGATCGGGAAAAAGAAAAAGCGATGGATAAACTGGATATTCAGATACCTATAACGGGATTGTAAGTATATTCACCAATGCATTATGTCATGAAACGAAGTTGGTTTACGTAACTAATATTATGTAAACAAATTAAAAAAGAATTGAACCGATCTTGAAAATGGCATCTGCCTTGACAAAGGTAATATTTTGCTACAAAATTAGTGGAACCACTTTATAAATATGGTTTATGAAGTGGTTCCACTAATTTTGTAAAAGAAGGAGCACCGATATGGAAAAAGCTAATACAAATTTAATTAAAGAAATAAATCTGAATCTGGTTCGCAAAGTATTAAAGCAGATCAGCAAGGCCACAAAGCCCCAACTGGCCGCATTGACTGATTTAAGTGTGGTGACTATCAATACGCTTATGCAGGAATTGCTTAATAATGGAGAGATTTTTGAAGATGAGATTGTGCCTTCCAACGGTGGTAGACATGCATTAACCTATCGTTTTAATTATGAGTATAGTCTGGCACTGATTATACATATTAATGAAAAACAAGGAACGGATGTAGTATCAACCACGGTCGTTAATTTAAACGAGGACGCTCTCATGAAAGAAGAACATCCCTTTCAAATTTTTGATGATGCACAATTTTATTCCACGATTCAAGGCATCATTTCACTTTATCCTTCTATTAAGGTTATTGGTATTGGAATCCCGGGACAATCGGTTGATGGAGAGATTACAGTCAGCAGCCATGAAAGGTTGAATGGAATCCGGTTGGCAGAGGATGTGCAGAGCAAATTTGGTTTGCCCGTTATGGTGGAGAATGATGTAAATGCGGCTGTATGTGGATACGTTTACAGAGAACAGTTAGATGAAGATCAATGTGTGCTAGCTATCTATTTTCCTGAAAATTCTCCACCAGGGATGGGGATTTATTTACGCAATGGAGTTTTAAAGGGCAAACATGGATTGGCTGGTGAAATCAAATTCCTCCCGTCTATAGTGTGGGATGAAAGCAAGGGAAGAGAAGTTTTTTTCAATAGTATATGTGAAATAATTCAAACATTACAATCTATATTTGATCCTGATCAAATTGTAGTCTATAGAGAGAATATAGAAGAAGACTCTTTCTTTCGTTTTTTGGAAACCTACAAAGCTAAGCATGAGATGCCTTTGTATCCTGACATTGTTCTCTCCGATTTATTTTATGAGGATTTTAAAACAGGGTTGAGAGAGTTAACCCTAAAAGAATTAGAGCGTCCTATTATTGTTTTTAGATAATGACATCTATCGTTTGAGCAGAGGAGGAGAAACATGATGGCAACCTGGTTTCTGATTATTATTTATCTAGCGTTTATTAGCTTGGGAATCCCGGATTCCCTGTTTGGGGCAGCATGGCCTGTGATGTGGCCGGAACTCGGGGCTGATTTTGGGTCAGCCGGAATAGTATCCATGGTCGTTGCAGGCGGAACCATTGTATCAAGTCTAGCCAGTGGAACTATCATTGAAAAAATAGGTACAGGCAAGATTACTCTAATGAGCTGCTTTTTGACTGCAGGAGCGTTACTCGGGTTTTCTTTTGCACCTTCATTGTTCTGGCTCGTACTCTTAGCAATTCCTCTTGGCCTCGGCGGGGGAGCTGTAGATGCAGCACTCAATCAATATGTGGCTACTCATTATAAGGCACATCATATGAGCTGGCTGCATTGTTTTTGGGGTGTTGGAGCTACGATGGGACCAATCATTATGTCTTTCTACATTTCGAACTACAATTCATGGAGAAGTGGCTATACAGCCGTATCCATGATTCAGTGGGGACTTGTTATTATTTTGCTTATTACACTGCCATTATGGAAACGTGTAAACGCGATACAAGATTCGATTATTTCTGAAGCTCAATCAGACTACTCACAGATGGATCACAATATAGCACAAGTTGAGAACACACCCAAACAAAATCTAATTCGAATGAAAGGAGTTAAGAACACGCTCGTTGCTTTTTTGTTTTATTGTGGTGTAGAGGCAACGGTAGGTTTATGGGGAGCCAGCTTTTTGGTAGGGGCTAGAAACATCCCAGCTGAAACTGCTGCTGGTTGGGTATCTTTGTACTACGGTGGAATCACGGTAGGCAGGCTGATTACGGGGTTTGTAACTTTAAAAATAAATAATCGTATCCTAATCCGGATTGGCCAACTTACTGCTGTTGCAGGCGGACTCATTTTGCTGTTTCCGTTGCCTGTTGCCTTTTTATTGCCCGGTTTTATCCTTATTGGATTAGGGCTTGCACCGATTTATCCTGGACTTCTTCATGAAACGCCAACACGGTTCGGTAAGGAAAACTCCGCCAAACTCATGGGTTATCAGATGGCAGTTGCTTATACAGGCACAACATTACTCCCGCCCATTGTTGGGCTGATAGCATCTCAGGTAAGTATTCATTTTTTTCCGGTTGCAGTCCTTGTTTTCCTTCTTTTTATGCTACTCAGTTCAGAACAAGTGAATCGTATACTGAGAAAGAGAATTTTGAAGGGTTAAGACAAATTACAACTTGACTTGAAACGCGTTTCATCAGTTAAAGTAAATGTATACCCTAAAAGAGAAAGGAGAGCACTCTATGATCTCACTCATTTTATTATGTTTAGTTATATGGTGTGGTACTTACTGGTGCTTAGCATTATCAAGACAGCCTATGGATGTAAAACCTTACCGCTCCATCGATGATTTTTTTGAGTAGCTTTATAATCACTTAATAAAGGTACTTTTTTTACCATCTTTATTAACGTCTTTAATTAAATCTTTTATGAAGTGGACTGGAACTGTATCGAGCTGTTTAAATGGATTAGATGTTGTATAAAAGTTGCAGATACGACAGAAGGGAGTGCGACAATGTGGGGATTGAAGGAGTCTTATGCGTTACCGTTTTATGCATTACGTATTTCATAATCAGTAGTTTGGCCCATTCTTCTTTTGTTCAAAAGCTTGCAGCACGTAAGTTTGAGAATTTTAATAGAGACTTTGATGTTGATCCCTGGAATGAACATAAAAAAACGTAAGTATGAACTGACAATGAGTGTATCAAACAACTAAGGGAGGCTTATTTATGTTTAAACTGGTAGTAAGTGATTTGGATGGTACTTTTCTGAACAATAGTGGCACGTTTGATATTGAATTATTCAATCAAGTGTATGAAGAAATGCAAGAAAATAATATCTCCTTTGTTGCTTGTACAGGTAAGCAATGTGAAAGAGTAGAAGAATTGTTTGGTGAACATGGAAAAGGGATCTGGATTTTAGGAGACAGCGCGACTCGCATTAAAAAGGATGGAGTCGTTGTAAAAGAGTTTACAATTGAACGTAATTTAGCATTACAAGCGATCAATCAAATTGAAGCTTTTGCTAAGGATTTTATTATCATAGCATGTACAACAGAAGGAGCTTATGTTCACTCTCATATTCAAGAGGAATATTACAAAATTGTGAAGGGCTCCTACAAGGAAGTGCTAAAGATTGATTCATTTGATCAAATAAACAGCAACTTTCTTAAAATAACGGTTTACGATCCATCCGGGAGGAGTTCCTTGTTAAGAAAACATGTTGAAGAAACGCTGCTAGATCAAATTTATATTGTCGATTCTGAAGCAAATTGGCTGGATATAACAGCGCTTCATACTCATAAAGGGGAGACGGTAAGAAAACTCCAAGAGATATTGGGCGTTACTATGGATGAAACCATGTCTTTTGGAGATGGTGAAAATGATGTGGAGCTTATGAGTATTGCCAAATACAGTTTTGCTGTAAAAAATGCTTGTGAGAACACTAAAAATGCAGCAAGTTTTATTACCAAATCCAATGAAGAAAACGGTGTATTGTTAACGATAAAGAAAATGATGGATTTACAAAAGCACTAATATTAATTATCGTTTATGAGAGATAGACCTCCAGATTTCACACTACCGAATGAAGGGACTATACGCAGCATGAAAAATAAAATACTGGTTTTTGATATTGGCGGCTCTTTTATTAAATTCAGTTTATATTCTCAAGGTGAATTTATGACAAAGGGCAAAGTTTCTACACCGTTAGATTCACTAGAGAATCTGCTTATAGCTTTGAAGCAAATTCACAGTCAGTTTATAGATGAATGTGAAGGTATAGCCGTCAGCATGCCAGGTATTGTGGACTCTGTCACTGGTCATATGGTGCATGGTGGTTCATTAAGGTATATAAACGATATCAATATGATTGAAGTTTTTAAGAAAGCGTTTCATTTACCCGTAGCCATTGAAAACGATGGAAAGTGTGCTGCTCTTGGAGAAGTATGGCGCGGCTCACTACAGGGGATCGCTGATGGTGTTGTTTTGGTTGTTGGAACAGGGATGGGCGGTGGAATCATCTCTCAAGGTAAATTGCTGAAAGGCCATCATTTATCGGCTGGGGAATTCACCTTCATCAGAACTAACAACGAGCATGCAGACAATGTGGATTATCTGCTTGGTATGCAGGGTAGTAGTTCTGTTTTAGCTAAAACGGTTGCCAAGGCTAAAGGACTTCCAGCAGATTCTATTACAGGTGAAAAAGTATTCAAGCTCATTGAAGAAGGTGATCACACGGTACAAAAGATTTTTCGAGAATACTGCGGGAACATCGCAACACAAATTATTAACCTACAAACAATACTTGACCCTGAAAAGTTTGTGATTGGGGGAGGCATATCTGCCAATCCTTTGCTGGTTGTTACTATTAGGGAAGAGCTAGAGAAGCTTTATTTGCATTCAATCTTAAATTTTGTGCGTGCAGATATTGAGCAAAGTAAATTAGGCAATGAAGCGAATTTGCTAGGTGCTATATACAACTACATGCAATCACACCATCTTGAAGTATGAGATAAAATAAAAGCAAAAGAGCGTGTCTTTAAGCTTAAGACATGCTCTTTTGTATTCACCTAGTTTACATAATATATATTATGTTTATTTGGTGTGTATAACATTCCGAAGCAACTTATTTTTCAATGAAGAATATGCACGTACGCTTACTTTTCATTTTCCGGAGGAGATTCAATGATTAGCCCCTGAACATGCTTGCGCGCTAGAAGCTTTCGTTTTTTTCGATTTTCCTTTGTTTCTAAAACAATATCCAAATCATAATCGTCTGGATACAATTCTGTTGCTGCGATGTGAAGAACGAGCCTCTTTTTGTTTATGATCAGCTTTTGTCCTTGAATCAAAACTCCAACATTGCCTCGTTCATCCTCCGTTTTGCAAACAATACCAGTTCGATCTAGGTAGCCGACATAAACACTATCTCCAAGAGCAAACGACCTGGTTATGAGTGGGTTCTCTTGTTTTTCCTGTTTTGCGACTGTACGGTCTGTAGATGCTTTTTTAGAGGTAGGTTTACATACATCCTCAGGCCTTTTATCGTCAAAAGAAGGGGGAGGAACCAAAGACTTTTGTGTATTCTGAGACGTTCTTCCAGCAGAAATGGCCTCCGAACGTTCGATAATGCGAGTCCACATGCCTAGTTTCAAAGCAATTGCGTATGCATAGCTTTCCCCAGCCTCACCGATGCGAAGTCGGTACAAGGGTTGCAACGTTTCGGTATCAAACTCCATACGAGCATTTTGAAATCCCGGTGTGTTTTCAGCAAAATGCTTGATTTCGCTAAAGTGGGTGGTAGCCACTACTGTCGTCCGTCGACGATGAAATTCTTCCAGCAGTGCGATAGATAGGCCTACGCCTTCTCCCGGATCAGTACCAGAAGCCATTTCATCGATCAGGATTAGAGTAGAGCTGCCGGCCGTTTCCAAAATGCCAATCATGTTGCGAATATGTGCAGAAAAGGTGCTCAAAGCATGTTCAATACTTTGGCCATCCCCGATGTCTACCACAATGTCCTCGAATACAGCCATGCGGCTGCCTTGCAAAACAGGTACCAGCAGGCCCGATTGCACCATGAGTGTTAACAGACCGACGCTTTTGAGAGCCATCGTTTTTCCGCCTGTATTCGGTCCGGTAATAATAAGCGAGGAATAACCCTCACCAATTGAGAAATCAAGCGGCACCATAGTATTCGCCATCAATGGGTGACGTGCACCATGGATATCTATAATCCCCTCATCGTTAAGCTCGACAGAAACAGCATCCAGGGTCATGGCGTATTTAGCTTTAGCCAATAAAAAATCCAGTATGCCTACCGTCTCTGTATTAATGCTTAGTTCCCGGTTGTATGACTCAGCCATTGCGGTCAGATCTCCCAGCACTTTCATTTCCTCTTTTGATTCCTCTGCCATGTTTGCGCTTTGTTCGAATTGTAGATTTACGATCTCTGCAGGTTCAACATAGACCGTTTGACCGCTTCCCGATTCATCCAGTACATTGCCTTTCACCTGTTTGCGGAATTCCTTTTTGATCGGAAGTACATAACGGCCATTGCGCTGACTGATCATATTTTCTTGCATGATGGATCGATGACGGCTGGTGAGAGAGTCTAATTTCCTCTTGATACGTTCTTCAGTAACTGCAATTTTTTTGCGAATTTTAGCTAGCTCTTTACTGGCGTTATCCGTCACTCGACCCGAATAAATGCATCTCTCGATTTCGGATAGGAGTGACTCCATACCATACATGGAAGAGGCATAAGCACTGACGGTTGGAGCTGCATCCGCCTTGGCATGCATATATTTCATCAGCTGCATGCAGCTTCTGATGAATTGGGCCAAATGAGAAAAATCACGCTCGCTGAACATATAGCCGGTTCCCAAGAGGTGCAGAATGTGCTCCATTCCTTCCAATGAAGGAACGGGTACGCTAGCTCCGTGGCGAATGAGCTGTAAAGCTTCGCTCGTTTCGTTAAGACGAATTTTGATTGTACGGATATCTGTAATTGGTTGCATGGAAGCGGCATGATGCTTACCCAGGTACGAAAAAGCACATTCAGATACTCTTGTTTTAATCTGATCATATTCCAAACGCAGCATTGTAGTTTCGTTCATGAATAAATCTCTCCTTTAGTTGTGTATTGACAGGATTTTTTTAAAACTTTTCTGAAAAACAAAAAAAGGGCGGAGAATGAACAAAACGTTCATTCTCCGCCCTTTAAGGAAGAGGGAATGTATCATCAAATAAGCCTATAATCCAGCATGTGAACTCACCAATTCTGCGTTTTAAACCACAGGCCAACCAACATATCAGTTAATTGGCTTATGAATAGAAAAACGTGTAAAAGGAGTTCACAAAGCTGGAAACAAAAAAACCGTGCTGAACACAGCACGGAATAAGGCCTAAATGAAAATAATCCCTAAGGCGATTTATGATATCCGCATGTTCTTAACTAATACCAGGGTGAAAACTCAGCAACAAACAAACCTGTCCCTGAAGGGTACAAGCGCCTGATGGTTTTCCCTGAATATGCAATTGCTTAGTTAAGAACGTTCACCGACATTAAAATCTCTCCCTTAATTGAAGATATATCCACAATATACAATCAGACAGGTATGGAAGTCAAGGCTGACTTCATCAATTTGATGAAAAAGTGATCATGAGGACAATGAGTTAACGAAAAATATATTATGTTAACTAATTTCGATTAAATGATTTATGAAAATGATCCCACTCCAGCAGGAATACAGCATCCATATGAAACAGAGTACTAACATTAAGAAACCGCCCTAGTAGCTGGCATATCATATCTCCCAGGGCGGTTTCTTGTGCTCTTATTTAGAATCAACGGATGTGACAGCTTGTACAGGCTGTCTGTCACGAAGCAGCGGTAACAACAACATCGATCCGACTAAAAATAAGCCGGCGCTCACGATATATACGGTGTACAGGGAGGATTCGCGTTTGAGTGTACCGCCGATGCTCATACCGACGACCATCATCCCCGAGAACAGGGGAGAGAGGGCACCACCGACTCGGCCGATAAAAGCAGCTTCGGCATTTTTCATCATCATCGTGTTGATACCGATATGAATGCAAGGATAAAATAGACCGCTAAGTACTTGTAATGCCATTGTCAGCACAATATTGTGCGACCATCCGACTCCAAAGGTTGTCAGTGTGCTGACCAGAAGTCCAGTCGCCAGCAGCAATTGCGGCTGAACTTTTTTGGCAATCGCCATAATCAGACCGCCGCCCAACAGCATAGCCGCTCCGTTCGCCATTAACGGCCATTGTAAAAATTCCTTATCTTGTCCGAGGTTCTCGATAGCGACAAAAACCATTAATGGTTGAATAAGTCCGACTGCCAGCCCAATTATGGTAAATGTTCCTCCAAGCGTGCGAAGTGTACGGTTATTCCATACATAACGTATTCCTTCTTTAAGCTCTTCAATAAAATGAGTTGGTCGATCTATCTCAATTGCTTGTTCATCTTGTGGGATACGAGTCAGAACAAGCGCAGAGATGAGAAACAACATTCCTGTTATAGACAATGAAGAGAAAATACCAAAGTGTTGATAAATAAATGTACCGACGACAGGACCGATAACCATAAATAATGCCATGAGAGACTGAAAAAGAGCCATCACTCCCTGAAGCTGTTCTGGTGCTACATGCTGCTTTAATATCTTCATCGCAGATGGCTGAGAAAATTGAGATAGAATGGCCGAGAAGAAAGTGGATAGCAAGAGCACTTGCCATGACCCGTACCACAATGCGAGCAACACGATAAAAATGGATGCAGCCGACAGTAGATCGCAACTAACCATTGTCCGTTTAGGCCGCCAACGATCCGCAAACGTACCTCCAATGATGGCAAACAGAAAGATAGGCGCAAATTCAGCAACCGAAATGAGCGATACGTATACGGGATCATTATGGGTCAGATCTGTTACATACAACAGTATGGCAAAGTTCCGCACCCAGATGCCCAAATTTAGCAACGCATTGGAGGCGATAATAGTCCTTATATATGGATTTTTAAACAACAACAAACTCTCCTTTCCAGTTTTCAGGGGGTAAAACCCTTAGGGTTTATTTTTTGTTTTTTATAAACAAAATTAATATTTGTCTATATAAAAATAGATAATATAATAAATATACTACTATTTAGTCAAATGTTTTTTTGTGATTATGAATGAAGTAGAGCAGGCAAAAGGAAGTGATCAATCATGCTAAAGAATGCGGATTAGAATAGAAGGGAATGAGTCACTACATATTTATAAATTGGAAATTATACCCAAATAAAAAAGACGAACATAATTAATATTATGTTAACTAATAAGCGCATCTTTATCTATCAGAATCTGAATCCGATGTACCTTTTAAAATCATAGTGATATAATTACGCGTACATGCCTGAAAAGGAGCGTATAGAACGTAAATGAACTTTCAAGTGGACTTTTTATCTTTTTTTGTGATTCAGGTAGACGGAAAAGAAGGACAAGGCGGTAAGTCCTACAAGCATTATGCTACAATGGATGACTATGATTACGACGAGAGTGATGTCAAAAAATTTCTGGACGGGGAATTTGCTCGTATTAGCAAGCGAAAGGTTGAAAAAAATCCCAGCACAGAGCAGGCACCGACCAAAATTGGCCGCTTTATCGTCGAACCGGAACATGAACTGAGCAGTAATCCGAATTTCAATATGTTCGCCCGACTACGTGCAGCAGAGGATAAGGAAGATTTTAAAAATGCATGTGATGATCTGGTGCGGATGTATTTGGATACAAGCGCGGTACGAGGTGGAGCACTGATCATTGTACAGGCTACATTAAATACCCACTCTGACGACCCGTTTATTTTTGTACTCAAATGTGATTTTGAACCTAAAATTGCACGGATTACTGAGAGTAGTCTGGTAAGTGAGGTCGAAATGGCGATTTCAGCCCGTAATATGAAATCCATCATGTATCCTTACATGCTGGAGGAGGGTATGAACGATGAATGGGAGCTTAAAATACATCAGTCTTCGCATGCACGGTATTTTGAAGACTTTTTGAAATTCGTCACTTATGAGCAATCCATGCCGGAAATCGTTAATGAGCATGTCATGGGCTTTGTTCAGAACTATGTAGAAACCAAATGGCCGGATGCATCTAATGAGGAAAGACAGCAGGAAGAGCGCGATCTGGAACTGTGGGCAGCCAGCGAAAAACGGGATTTGCAAGGGAAGTGGGAACCCCTTCAGGTCGTAGAGGCTGCGCAGCATATTGTCGAGCTAAAACCGGAAATTGAAGTTCGTTTCAAACTGGATGATACGGCTGTGCGTGGTTTACTATCCGACTTTGGTGCCAAGCTGCATATCACAAAACTTCATGATAGATATGCACTTATTATTGAAGGTGATGCATTTACGTTTGAAAAGGGATTTTCTCCGATTGAACTACTACAACCTGAATCCTTTGAAACAGTGGCTGAGCGGCTGAAAGAGAAAAGGCAGCATGAAAATGAGGGTGTGGATGGCGATACACCACCTTGGTAATTTGGAACGCATAGCAGGGCGACAAACGAACGAAATTATATTATAAAAAAACGGACCTCACAACGGATGTATCCGCTGTGGAGGTCCGTTTTTGTTTAGCTTATATATTTTTGACTTACTGAATTACATATGCACTTTACTAATTTGATCTTTCAGCTTGTCCGCAGATTGAACCAACCTTGCACGTTCCTCGTCATTGAGCGGAAGATCCAAAATTTCACGTACTCCATTGTGATCCACGATACTTGGAACACCTAAATAAACGTCAGATACACCGTTATAATCTTCCAGCAGGGTGGACACATTAAGTACCGACCCCTCGTCTCCGAGAATAGCGGCTACGATACGGTCAAGAGCCAGCCCGATGGCGTAGGATGTAGCGCCTTTGGCATCTATAATTTCATAGGCAGCATTCTTCGTATTCTCAAAAATTTCATTTTTCGTTCCTTCGTCCAACTCCAGTGGAGTTCCAGCCACGTTGGCTGTGCTCCATACAGGTAACTCAGAGTCACCATGTTCTCCAATAATATGGGCGTGGATGCTTCGTGGATCGATGCCCTTTTGCTTCCCGATCAGATAGCGGAAGCGTGCGCTGTCCAGCAACGTTCCTGATCCAATGACTCTGCTTGAAGGCCAACCACTGCGTTTCCAAGAGATGTAGGAGAGAATGTCCACTGGATTGGTTGCGATCAGCAAAATGCCATGTGTATTGACCTTGACGATATTATCAATAATACTTTCAAAAATTTCGGCATTACGCTTGAGAAGATCAATACGTGTTTCTCCCGGCTTTTGTGAAGCTCCCGCTGCAACAATGATGATATCTGCATTACGGCAGTCTTCATAATCACCCGCCCATACTTTGACACCGCCGAGAAAAGGAAGCCCATGATTCATATCGAGCATTTCCCCCTTCGCCTTTTTGACGTTGACATCAATAAAGACAAGTTCTTGCATGCGTTGGCGCAGCAGCAGGGTGTAGCCGGTTGTTGTGCCAACCGCTCCCATGCCGACAATAGCCACTCTACTTCGTTTGTAAGGTTTTAAGCTCATAAAATCCTCATCTCCTTCTCGGGTTGTATACCTTTTCATTTTGGGATATTACTTAAAAATTTATCTTTCCAACTTAGTGTACCCTATATACTAACCCACCGCAAAGAAATATGACATTTTTCCTTGACTTCAAAGGCGAGCTCGCTAATAATTAATCGAATGATAAGAACACGCACTAAAGCGTTGCAGCACCGATATTGACGCATGAAATTATGGAAAGAGGATTAGGAATATGGACTTATTTCGAAAAAAAACAGGACTGCTCTCGCACGAGGAAAGCGGATCTACAGGTCACTTAAAGAGAACAATGGGGCCTTTTGATCTCACCATGCTAGGAGTAGGATGCATCATCGGGACAGGGATTTTTGTTATTACTGGCAAGGCAGCAGCAGAAAATGCAGGTCCCGGCTTGATGCTTTCTTTTGTTATTGCAGGGATTGCCTGCGTATTGGCAGCCTTGTGCTATGCAGAGCTTTCATCTACAGTTCCCGCGGCTGGGAGCGCTTATGCATATAGTTATATTGTTTTTGGAGAAGTTCTGGCCTGGGTACTGGGTTGGGACTTGATTCTGGAATATGGAGTAGCGGCCGCCTCTGTGAGTAGTGGCTGGTCTGCTTACTTTCAAGGCTTGCTGGCCGGATTTGATATACATCTACCGTTAGCTTTAACCGCAGCCTTTGATTCGACCAAGGGGACCATTATTGATCTGCCAGCGGTGTGCATCATCATGCTCATTACACTGTTGCTAAGTCTCGGAGCCAAGGAAACGGTCCGATTCAATTTCATTATGGTTTGTGTCAAAGTTGGGGTTGTACTGTTATTCATTGCGATTGGAATCTTTTATGTTAAGCCTGCCAACTGGACACCATTTTTGCCTTATGGATTTTCTGGTGTATTAAGTGCTGCGGCAATCGTATTTTTCGCTTATCTGGGTTTCGATGCTATCTCAACTGCAGCCGAAGAGGTACGCAATCCGCAGCGGAACATGCCCATCGGCATTATCTCTTCTCTAGCCATCTGCACGATATTGTATATTGCCGTTTCAGTTGTGCTAACGGGGATGGTACCTTATACGCAGTTGGGCGTTAGTGATCCGGTTGCGTTTGCTCTCCGCTTTATTCATCAGGATTTCGTAGCTGGATTAATTTCAGTCGGTGCGATTGCAGGGATGACGACCGTTTTACTGGTTCTGTTGTACGGCCAGACACGATTAATCTTTTCCATGTCACGTGATGGCCTTTTACCCGTTTTTTTATCTAAAATAAATACCAAAACCCAAACACCAATTCGAAGTACATGGCTGGTGGGTAGCATTATCGCATTGGCTAGCGGCTTGTTCCCGTTGCATGCACTGACCAATCTAACGAGTATTGGAACTCTGTTCGCTTTTGCTGTAGTCTCGGTCGGGGTCATCGTTCTGCGCAAGACACGCCCGGATTTGAAAAGAGGGTTTACCGTACCATGGGTTCCGTTGCTTCCGCTACTGAGTGCTTTGGTTTGCATCGGTCTGATGCTTCAGCTTCATATCAGCACCTGGATCGGATTTATCGTGTGGCTACTGCTTGGATTACTGATTTATTTCTTCTATGGATATCACAAAAGTTTGTTGAACCATAAATCCTGAACAATATTAGTATAAAAAAAGCCGGTATCCTTCACTTTTGTGAAGGAGCCGGTTTTTTTTGTCATTACGCGAAAAGTGTCACATAGGGGTGTTTATGGTATAATTCTGTTTCAGATAAGCTTTTGGCACGTGATTACCGCATGCCATCGAGGGAGGATTTTGATATGAAACTGCGCTGGCGTGCGCTCTTGGGAGGAGTAATGCTGTTGACGGGTATTTTGCTAACTGCCTGTTCTGCTGAAACCCCAAAAACTGTAACTAAACCTTCGATTGAGGAACCAGATGACCAGGGACAGACGATAACTATTAATCCGCCGGTGACCCCGAAGGCGGGTGATCCAAACGCCAAATATGTTGTACAAACACGAATCGCGGATTTTCATTTAATCGATAACAATAAAGGGTTGGTTTGGGGAGTTACCCATAATGAGCTGCGCCTTTATGATACCCATGATGGTGGGAAAACATGGAATAATATTTCTCCCTCCGAAAATGTTCAATTTCAAGACAAGCTTGAATATGGCAAGGATATCAGCTTCACAGATTCCCGTCACGGTTGGGTTGTCCGTCAAAATCTGGACCAAACAGCAACGGTCATTCTAAGAACGTCAGATGGAGGACAGAGCTGGGATGTATCAGCGCTACCAAGCGGAGACCATGTAAGCTCGATTCAATATGTAAATCCAACTACAGGCTGGATCATGGCTTATATAAAACTGAATGAGCAGGATCAACAAAAAATGTTGTATCACACCACCGACGGAGGAGCCACGTGGAATAAAGTTGCCCAAAGTTCTGGTATGACATCCAACAAGTCAGGCTCAGGTTTACCCGATCAGGGCAGTGTGGCGGGAATGAGCTTTTCTTCCAACAATCAGGGTTTTGTGGCGATTAATGTGGACAGCAGGGTGAAGTTGTATAAAACTTCGAATCTAGGGAAAACGTGGACTCCGGTCGCTAACAGCATGCAGGGTTGCCCTCAGGCTAAGGCAGAAGCTCAGCAGTCTCTTGAAGGTAACAGTTCTTCATATTGGATTCCGGTTCTCTGCTACGGGGATAAAGGTACAAAATATAACGGGCTATTTACGAATAATACAGGAACACAATGGAATGATGTGCCATTGGGTCTGAGTAGCAATAATACTTCTATAACTCCTGGGCGTACCTTTCTAAGCGATAAAGAAGGGTGGGTTATAACCGTAAACGGAATGAGCCGTACAATGGATGGAGGGAAGACGTGGACAAGTCTCAGAGGCAACAAGGTGCTGCCTTCGAAGCTAAAAGACTATCCACGATCAGTCAAGCTACGTTTTGCTTCTTCATCGGTAGGTTGGCTGCTTTTGGAACGACTAGACGACAAGAAATCACTGCTGTTAAAAACAACGGACGGTGGTGCAAACTGGAGGATTTTATAATCACGATAAAGGTGATTGCCCTGGGATGTCTTCCCAGGGCGTTTTATTTTTAAAAAATTTAAATTTTATACGACAACATGTGAAAAAAATCACAAACTAACAAATAAGCCACTGTTATACTAAACCTGTAAACAACGATAGGAGTGATAATCATGAGAGCGAATCAGGATCATATGTTAACCCAATACTACCTTCAATTTTGCTACACTTGTCAGGATGCCTACGGTTGCACGACTGAAGAGGACTGCAAGCAATGCGCAGAGCGTTACGCCGAGGAAGAAGATCATGAAGTTCTGGATGAAACACAACGTTATCTCCAGCTTGTACATGTGTAAATCGATGAGCTATTCTGATATCGCCATATCTTGAGCCTCCCGGATTAATCCGTGGAGGCTCTTGGCGTTCTTGAGGGTTACTATCAAATTTGGGCAGCAACATACATATACTGTTATAGAAGGCTTGAGGCAGGTCAGGATGCCCGGTGGTTTCCCTGTGGAATGCCTGGCGGAGAGGAGTGCGGTGCATGGGATTTGAGTCATTATGGATGTTCGATTGGCTGGGTACGGTATTGCCCGTATTTTTCGTAGTTGTGTTGGGTATTGTCGTGTTGTCTGCGGGCAGGGAAGTCATGGAATGGAGCCGGAACAAGCGGCAGCCTGTGTTGACGGTGGGTTCCCGCATTACGGCCAGAAGGACACATCTCCAACAGAGGCGCCAGGAGGAACAAGGCACTCGTACCTATACCTTCTATTATGTAACCTTTGAGGTGGAGAGTGGCGACCGGATGGAGTTCAAAGTATCTGGGGAAGAATATGGTCAATGTGCTGAAGGGGATGAGGGACGGCTTACTTTTCAAGGTACAAGGTATATTGGATTTCAGCGTCTTAATCGCTATAGTTTGGAGCAGGTTAAAATGTAGGATTCAGTCAAAAATATTCATGCTCATTTACAGCCTTCTGCTAGGAGTCAGGGTAGGGGGCTGTGAATGTTTCTTGTACGGCACATTTTGGTACATATATACTAAAACAGAGTAGTTCAGAGGAGGAATAAGTCGTGTCATTTGAAGGACAAGTTGTTATTGTAACAGGAGCAGCGCATGGTATCGGGAAAGAGGTCGCTTTTGCCTACGCTGCTCAGGGTGCCAGAGTCGTGTTTGCTGACTGCAATGAGGAAGAGGGCGCCGCAGCTGCTGCAGCAGTCCGGAACGAGGGTCATCAGGCCATTTTTATCCCTTGTGATGTGCGTAAGGAAGAAGATATTGTAGCGCTGATCCGTGCCACGGAAGAAGAATACGGTACAATTCATACATTGATTAACAATGCAGGCGTGTCCAGATGGAAATCTCCATATGAGTTAACCGTAGCAGAATGGGATGACATTTTGAACACAAACGTACGCAGCTGTTTTATTGCAACAAGAGAAGCGGCTAAGGTAATGAAGCGGAACGCAGAAGGGGGCTCAGTGGTTAATATGACCTCTACACGAGCTTTCATGTCAGAGCCGGATACAGAAGCCTACGCAGCATCCAAAGGAGCCATAGCCGCCCTTACACACGCGATGGCCATATCGCTAGGAAAGGATAGGATTCAGGTCAATTGTATTAGTCCAGGATGGATTGAAACCGGGGATTACGAGCAATTGCGTGCTGAAGACCATCAACAGCACCCGGCTGGACGAGTAGGGACCCCTAAAGACATCGCACGAGCCTGTCTGTATTTGACACAACCGGGCAATGATTTTGTAACAGGCACGAATTTGGTGGTCGATGGTGGCATGACGCGTAAGATGGTTTACGAGCCATGATAAAAGCCTAAATAAGTAGTCCCATTCTTGGGGCTATTTTTTTATTTTCTGGACTGTCACTTATTGGGCATTTGTACCATAGGATAGGGTATGTGATTGAGAAGCAAGGAGGGGACGCGATGGCTGTAATCAAGACCAACTCAGGGGATGTGAGGACCCTCGCCCGGCTGATGCGGGCTGAGGCCGAAGGTGAAGGTGAGATGGGAATGCTCATGGTTGGTAATGTCGGTGTGAACCGAATTTTATCCAATTGCCTGGATTTCCAAGGGATACGCCTCATGAATGACATGGTGTTTCAAAGCCCCGGAGGTTTTGAAGCTACTCAGAAGGGGTATTTTTATCAGAAAGCCCGTGATCGGGACATTCGACTTGCCCAGCGTGTAATTAATGGAGAAAAAATACGTCCGGCATCCAATGCATTATGGTTTTTCAGACCGGCTGGTGAATGCCCGGGTACCTGGTATAACCAGACCAATACCGGACGCTTTAAAGCCCACTGCTTTTTTAGCCCGACTGCACAGGACTGTCCTAATGTATATTAGACACCTTTCAGAATGGCTTGAAGAATTAAAGTTAAATTAAAACCATCTTAGGAGGAATTTACATGATTTCACAGCAAGCTTACCGTCCCGTATCTTATGCTTCCGGTAATGGATATCCCGAGTGGCCAAGAGGGATGGCTCCAGCCGGAACCATGCAACCTATGCAACCTATGCAACCTATGACTGGCTTTCCACCTCAAGTAAGTAGTGGCAGCCCTATGACACCAACGGGTACAGTGGTGCAGGTTCAGACTCCGCAATACGAGCAATCATACATCGAGAATATTTTACGCTTGAACTTGGGCAAAACGGGAACCTTTTATATGACCTATGAAAATAACCGGGAATGGAATGCTAAAATATTCAAAGGCATTCTAGAAGCAGCAGGTCGGGACCACATTATTATTAGTGATCCGGCGACAGGCAAACGGACCATTCTGCTGATGTTAAACCTGGATTATGCAACTTTTGATGAGCCATTGTTGTACCAATATCCCGGCGTCATCGGGAACCCGGGCGGATCTCCGGTTCGCTGATGCCTTCATATATATGAGTTTACATCCTCTGCCAGACGGCAGGGGATGTATTTTGTTTATATTCTTTCTCAAATATAGTTGCTTTCTTGGTGGTAAGAGGCGAAAATGAGAGCTTTCCGACCTAAATGATAGAGGGATTGATTTTTCTGACATTGCTTGTGGTTTGACTGTATAGAGTATAGTTATATAATTAAATATAAGCTGATAAATGATTTAATCATTTTGCGGAATATGGCTTAGGGAAGCCGGAAGGGGTGAATGTGTTGGGAAGTTGACGCTGCTTATGATGTGTTATCGTTCTGTCTATGATGAAACTATCCGAAGGAGGTGCGCCTGTCTGCCGTAATGACGGCTGATGGGGAGCATATTGAGTGACCCTTTACCGAGTATGTTTAACTTATTTATTGTTTTTGCATTAGTATTATTGAATGGATTTTTTGTATCTGCGGAATTTGCCATGGTGAAGGTTAGGGGCAGCCGTATAGAAACCTTGGTGGAGGCGGGCAATAAAAAGGCCGTATACGCCGCCAATATGATACACAATTTGGACGCTTATTTGTCTGCTTGCCAATTGGGTATTACCCTAGCATCGTTGGGACTGGGATGGATCGGAGAGCCGGCCATCGCACATTTGATTAAACCTATATTTACTGCCGCTGGCTTGGGAGCGGTATACGTGCACGGTACTGCCGTGGTCATTGCATTTATTATCATTACGATTCTGCATATTGTATTGGGTGAATTGGCACCCAAAACGATAGCTATTCGTAAATCTGAGACTATTACGCTGTATTCGGCCATGCTGATGACTTGGTTCTACAAGTTGATGTATCCATTCATATGGGCGTTGAATGGAATGGCGAACAGCCTGCTGCGTTTATTTCGTCTGGAGCCGGTATCCGAATATGATGATTCCGCGCATACGGGGGATGAAATACGCATTCTGATGAAAGAAAGCAATAAGAGCGGACTAATTGATAATACGGAATTGGCGCTTGTTGATAATATATTTGATTTTGCCGACACGACCGCCAGGGAAATCATGATTCCGCGCACGGAGATGATCTGTTTATACAGTAATGAGTCTACAGAAGAAAATCTCGCGATTGCGACGGAAAGCATGAGAACCCGTTATCCAATCTGCGCCGAAGATAAGGACCATATTATCGGCTTTATCCATATTAAAGATCTTCTACGTGCAAACACGCTGGATACCCGTACGATGATTCGCCCGATTCTTGCTGTTCCTGAATCAACGCAAATTAGTGATCTGCTCAAACGCATGCAGCGTAGCAAGACGCAAATTGCAATTTTGATTGATGAATACGGTGGCACATCGGGTATGGTAACGCTGGAAGATATTATGGAAGAAATCGTCGGTGAGATTCAGGATGAGTTCGACCAAGAACGTCCGAGTTGTGAGCAGATTAATGACGAGGAATTTTCCATTGACGGTATGTTATTAATTGATGAAGTGAACGATCGCTTTGGACTGGATCTTGATCATGAGGATTATGATACAGTAGGAGGCTGGCTGTACTCACATGTAGAGGTTATTCCTCCACAGCCAGGCCAGTCTGTAGTGTTTGAAGGATGTATGTTCATTGTGGAAGAAGTTGAAAACAAGCGGATTTCACGTATTCGGCTAATTAAACAGCCTATCGTCGTGGAGGAAGCAGGAGTCTCATAATGGAATAAATATGGAAAGCGACCTTCAATGATGTGGGGTCGCTTTTTAATTTGCCTTCTTTACATAAAGGATATGAATTGATATGATATTCGTGTTATTGTCAACCTAATCGCATATCAATAGGTTGACAATAGAGCGAATTTCCTTACGCTAAAAATCTCATCTGGTTACATGTCCATTTAAATGAGGGAGGAAGAAATATGAATTTATTCAATAAGGATGTATTCAATAAGGATGTAGATTGGGGCCGATTAGCTGAAAAAGCGATCCATTTCAGCAATCTGACGCTGGAAGAAGGTACGGCGGTACTGGAAGCGGACGATGCAGAAATATTACCGATTATGCAAGCTGCATTTCAGGTGCGGCATCATTTTTACGGAAAAAAAGTAAAGCTCAATATGATCATGAACGCCAAAAGTGGTCTGTGCCCGGAGGATTGTAGTTATTGCTCACAATCCATCGTTTCCACGGCACCTGTCAGCAAGTATAGTATGCTGGACAAGGAATCACTGTTGGCTGGGGCAAGGGAAGCCGTAGCACGAAAAGCAGGGACATATTGCATTGTAGCTTCCGGCAAAGGTCCGACAGATCGGGAGCTGGATCAGGTAATTGATGCTGTACAGGAAATTACTCGTACCATGCCGCTCAAGATTTGCGCTTGCTTGGGGATTCTCAAGGGAGATCAAGCACGGCGATTGGCAGATGCGGGGGTACACCGTTACAATCATAATTTAAATACAAGCAAGGCCAACTATCCCTCGATTACAACCACACATACATATGATCAACGCGTCGAAACTGTGAAAATGGCTCAATCACACGGAATGTCTCCATGCTCTGGCGTTATTATCGGTATGGGGGAGACGAATGAGGAAATCGTTCAAATGGCTTATGCCTTACGAGAGTTGGATGCCGACTCTATTCCGATTAATTTCCTGAACCCAGTCCCCGGAACCCCTTTAGGAGAAGCACAGCGGATCTCGCCGATCCAAGCTTTGAAGGTGTTGGCGCTGTTCCGGTTCATCTGTCCATCCAAGGAAATACGCGTTGCAGGCGGAAGGGAGTTAAATCTGCGTTCATTACAACCGCTATCCCTTTATGCAGCAAATTCGATTTTTGTAGGAGATTATTTAACGACAGAAGGCCAAGAAGTTACCGCTGATCATCAAATCATAGAAGATCTTGGCTTTGAAATTGAGATGTGTGCTCTTTCAGCCGTATAATAGAGATTGTACAAACATGGAAGGGAGAGTTGAATGATGAGCGAAAAAGTATTTATTAGTCCAGGTAAATATGTGCAAGGGAAAAATGTGATTGATAAAACAGGTGAATATGTTAAGCCTTTAGGTCATACGGCCTTGGTTATTGCGGACAAGCTGGTTTGGGAGATTGCAGCCGATCGGGTGGTCAAAAGTCTAGAACAGGCTGAGATTACGGTGGTAAAGGTTGAGTTTCAAGGGGAAGCATCCAAAAATGAAGTAAACCGTATTGCTGATGAGGGACGAAGCGGCCAGGTCGATATTGTCATTGGTGTAGGTGGCGGTAAAACGTTGGATACCGCCAAAGCCGTTAATGAGCTACTCGATTCCTCAGTTGTGATTGTTCCAACGACCGCCTCTACAGACGCACCCACCAGTGCACTATCTGTTTTGTACACCGATGAGGGTGCATTTGATACGTATTCCTTTTTCAGTAAAAATCCAAGCTTAATCCTGGTTGACACGAAAATCATATCTCAAGCACCGCCTTTGTTCCTCTCCTCAGGTATTGCCGATGCTATGGCAACATGGATTGAAGCCCGCGCAGTCATTGAAGCTCGTGCTACCACTATGGCTGGCGGCTTGCCAACGTTGGCGGCAGAAGCCATTGCGTCCAAGTGCGAGGAAGTTCTTTTCGATTACGGACTGCAAGCTTATGAATCTGTGAAACGCAAAGTTGTTACACCAGCGCTTGAAGCGGTGGTGGAAGCCAATACGTTGCTAAGTGGTTTGGGTTTTGAAAGCGGTGGCTTGGCAGGCGCACATGCCATTCACAACGGTTTTACCGTACTCGAAGGAGACATTCATCACCTGACGCATGGTCAAAAAGTAGCCTTTGGCACCTTAGTACAGCTTGCCTTGGAAAAAAGACCTTTAACTGAGGTGGAGCGGTATATTGATTTTTATCTAAAACTGGACCTGCCTGTTACGCTGGAAGACATTAAGCTGCAAGAAGCCTCACGAGAGGATTTGTACCGGGTAGCTCAGGCTGCTACCAAAGAAGGCGAAACAGCTCACAATTTACCATTTGCTGTTACAGCGGATGATGTGCTTGATGCAATCTTAGCAGCTGACCAGTATTCAGTTGCCTACAAGGCTAAAATTGGATATTGAAACTAATCCCATACTCATAAAGTAGGTTCAGAGGTCGCTAATAAGCGGCCTTTTTCCATTATTTAACTTGCAGCTTATGGTATGATTTTCATGGTACATAATTAGGAAATCCCGGGAGTATATTTACGGCTCCCCTAAATTTTGAGAGGAGTTTAGCGATGGCAAAGTGGAATGTAGAAGATCAAGGTACTCAATATACTATTGAGTATAAGCGTGGCTTTAACGGTGGAAAAGTCATTGTGAATGGTAGCGAGCAGAAGGTGAAAAGCCAGAACGCATTTTTAAACTTGATTGATTTTCCAATAAGATTAAAGGAGAAAGCTCTGAATGTTGTAGTCATTGGCAACAAAGCAGATTTAGCTGTGAACGGTATATATCTTGGGTCCAATCAACCTTATGTTCCAGTAAGTAAGGCTCCTGGCTGGAGTTGGGCTTTTGTCGTGGTCAGCTTGGTTATAGGGTGGTTATTTGCAGGCGTCTTTGGTCTGTGTTTAGGGATATTAGGTAGTATGTTCTATGTGAAATCATCTTTATCCTTACATCAAACCATTAATCGAAGAGTCGTAAGCTGCTTTATTGTCTTTTTCATCATCAGCATAGTACAAATCGTTTTTGGACTTGCAGCGAACTATTGGATTAATACACTGTGAATATAGGTAACATATCCTAACGGACGAAGCAAGAAGGCTCTCCCGCATGAAGCGGTGAGAGCCTTTTTTGCCGTGTTAGATCGCCCAATTTCCTTTACGGAAGATCGGTTCCTCAGTACCGTCTTCGGTAACGCCGTTGATGTCCATTTCACCTGAACCAATCATAAAGTCGACGTGAGTCAGACTGGAGTTCAGACCGTTGGCAGCCAACTGCTCTTGAGTCATATCTTTACCACCTTTAAGGTTGAATGCATAGGCATTACCGATAGCCAGATGGTTCGAGGCATTTTCATCAAACAATGTATTGTAGAATAAAATATTTTTGTCAGAGATCGGTGACTTGTGAGGCACGAGCGCAACCTCGCCCAGGTAGTGTGAACCTTCGTCCATTTCTACGAGATGCTGGAGAGTCTCCAAGCCGGTTTCGGCCTGTACATCGACAATACGTCCATTTTCAAAGGTCAGTGAGAAGTTGTCGATAATGTTGCCACTGTAGCTGAGTGGCTTGGTGCTGCTGACTTTACCGTTTACTCCCGTTTTAAGTGGAGCAGTAAATACCTCTTCAGTAGGCATGTTGGCTACAAAACTATGTCCCTGTTGGTTGATGCTTTCGGCTGCTACCCACAGATGGTCTTTTGCAAGTTCGATGGTGAGGTCTGTGCCTGGAGCCAGATAATGCAGCTTTTTATAGCGTTTGGAGTTTAAAATATCAGCTTTGCTGGAAAGAGTTTTCAAGTGCTCATTCCACGCCTCCACAGGGTTGTCCAGATCCACACGTACAGTGCTGAAAATGGCTTCCCACAGTTTATCCATTTGCTCGGAAGCTGGCAGATCAGGGAACACTTTGGCTGCCCATTCTGCTGAAGGATAAGCAATCAGAGACCAGCTGAACTTGTCAGCCATTTGGTATTCACGGTATTGCCGTAATTCATGTGATCGCACACGCTGGGCAGCGGTAATTCTGCTGGACGGAATCCCTTGAAGCAAATCAGGATTCTCGGCAATGACATGGAGTACTGCAGCGCCATTTTCCACTTCTTCAGTCATTTCGGCTGCGTACCATTTGGGAGCAATATTAAAAGTTTCATCAGGAGCTAGTTCATACTGTAATCGGGTAACCGTCTCATCACTCCATTTTACTTTTACCAGCTTGGCTCCGACAGTATACGCTGATTTAACGATAAGTCGTACGAGTTCGGCGGACGAGATTGGCGCATGAACGATAAGTGTCTGCCCAGGTTGGACATTCGCGCCCACTCGAACGGCTAATTCCGCATATTTCTGCAATTTTTGTTGAAAATCTGACATATAACTTTCCTCCATTTCACGAAAAAGCCTCAAATAAGAATAGGGTAATTCGCACAGTTTTTTTGCAAATTCCACACATAGCTTATATATTGTACAATGTAACGAAAAGGTTCACAAATCAGTTTTGGTACTTTTTAGTGAAAATGAAAGGGCGGTTAAATAAATGACAGAGCAAAATTCTTCTCAGGAATTGAAAGAAGTACATATTCAACAGGCACAAATGACAAGAGATGAGAACGGTGCATATTTAGGTCAAGTGGTATTTGGAGTAGACGGACAGAGTTCTATATATGAAATTACCTTCCACAGTAAAAAGGGAAAGGAGTGGGATTATAGTCTCCATTTTGCTGGAGAGCCGCGCTTGGAGGAAGAAATGCTACAGATGGATAGCTGGATTGAAGAGAATGATGATCTTTTCGACTATTTGCTGGATACGGCATGGAGTAAATTACCCGAGTAATGTAAACATGGTCTATTTTCGTGACAAGCGGATTATATTTAGCAGTGTCCGCATAATCTGCTGACATGGGGGAAGCCTATAGGTCGAGTATAACAAGAAATTCCATGTGAATAGGAGGGTGAAGCTTTGGCAAATCATCTGTTCACCGAAGGAATGACGGCAAATGAAGAGGCTGCTCCCGATCTCCTGAGCTTACGGACGCTGTTTGTAAATGTGTGTTTTATCGGAGAGCCGGGAAGCCGATCCTGGGTGCTGGTGGATACGGGGATGGCAGGATTCACAGACTCGATTATACGCCTGGCTGAGGAACGGTTTACGGGTCCTCCGGTTGCTATTGTGCTTACTCACGGTCATTTTGATCACGTTGGTTCGGTTATTGAGTTGGTACAGCATTGGGGTACGCCTGTCTATGCACACCCTTTGGAACTACCTTATTTGACGGGAATGAAAGATTATCAAAAACCTGACCCTAGTGTGGGGGGAGGTTTGATGTCGGGAATTTCCTTTTTGTACCCCAATGATGCTATAGATCTCGATGATCGCATCACCTCCTTGCCCAAAGATGGCAGTATCCCCGGCGCCCCTGGTTGGAAGTGGCTGCATACACCAGGACATACACCTGGTCATGTATCGCTTTTTCATGAGCAGAGACGCTTAATGGTGGCTGGTGACGCTTTTATCACGGTAAAGCAGGAATCAGCATTGGCTGTGCTTTTACAAGAAAAAGAAATCCACGGACCGCCTGCATATTTTACAACAGATTGGCAAGCTGCACAGCGGTCAGTGAAAATGTTAGCTGGTTTAAAGCCCGCAATTGCAGTTACAGGGCATGGACATTTCATGCAAGGTACCGAGCTGACCGATCAGTTGGAACGGCTGGCTGGGAATTTTGAACACATGGCAGTACCCAAACAGGGACGCTATGTGTAATATGTGTGAAAGACGATGCCTTGCGGGGCATCGTTTTTTTGTATTGACGTGGAATTTTTTTGCTGGACATGGTATAGTCAAGCCAAAAGCTAAACGCTTTCATTAAACATCGTCATTTCATCAAGGAGGATTTTTGATGACACAACAGCATACTGCAATTGGTGATCTTTATTATGGAATACCGGCGATTCGTCTTAAATTTGGACGATATGAAGCGGTTGCCCTGCCAGGAAACGGCGCAAATCTGATTTCTTTTCGTGACAATGAGACGGGATATTCTTTTCTACGTGAGCCGGATGCTGAGAGCATAGAGGCTTTTAAGCAAAGCCCATCCGTTTACGGAATTCCTTTTTTGTTCCCTCCGAATCGGTATGAGGATGGAAAATTCCTGTGGAATGGTGTTACATATGAGCTGCCAATTAATGAAGAGGCTACCCATAACCATTTGCACGGCTTTTTACACACCGTTCGGTGGGAGGTTGAGGACTATGGTTCCGGGGAGCAAGGTAGTTATGTAGTAATGAATCAGCATGTAAGGGAAGGGCATCCTATGTTCCGTTATCTACCCTTCACCTTTACAATGAAGCTGACGTACAGCCTGGACGAATTCGGCCTGCATCAGCGTTATGTGATTCATAACGAGGGGGATCAGCCGATTCCCAACTTGTTTGCCTTTCACACAGCCATTCGGGTACCGTTTGTACCTGATAGCTCGCCTGAGGAGTACAAGATTAAGGTTACGATCGGTGAGCGGCGTGAGCTGACAGATCGATTGTTGGCCACTGGGGAGTTCCAACCGTTATCCCCGGAAGAGGAATTGATGAAGACAACAGGAGTTAGCCCTTATTTTGCTTCTATGGATAATCATTATACGGCGGCTCCGCAAAATGGACGTAACTACATGGAACTCACACACAGTAAGACAGGTGCTACCCTTGTATACGATGTAGGCACTGCTTATAAGCATTGGATGATCTGGAACAACAAAGCGAACAAGGAATTTATCTGTCCTGAACCGCAAATGAACATGATCAATGCACCGAATCGACCGGACTTGCCTGCGGAAGACATCGGGTTAATTGCACTGGCTCCGGGGCATATTTTTGAAACAACCAGCCGTCTGTATTGTGTTACTCCGAATAAAACGAAATCTTAATATGTTCTCTATCCTCATAAGCTTGCATCGTGATGAACGGTGCAAGCTTTTTCGGTTGGTAAGGTCTTATATAAAAGATAATGGGGAAGGAAGGTGAAATAGGTTGCAGAAAAGCAATGTGTCATAGTATGATACGAAACAGGAGATGATCAGATGAATTATGAAATGGTGCCTTTTCAAGCCGTCAAACGTAAGCAAATTGCCGATGAAGTGGCTGAGCAGCTGCAACGAAAAATTGCTGCTGGTGAATGGAATGTAGGCACTAGGATTCCAACCGAACCCGAGCTTATGAAGCTATTTGGAGTCGGGCGATCTACAGTTCGTGAGGCGGTTAGCGTACTGGTGCATGCCGGTCTATTAGAGAAAAAGCAAGGACACGGAACCTTTGTCTGCCAACCAACGACTTCTCAAGAACCATTGGATTATCGACTAAGCCGCGCTAAAATTATTGAAGTTTATGAAGTGCGGAGCGTGCTGGAACTGGAGATTGCCAGATTAGCTGCGTTACGTCGTAATGACGAAGATTTACGCTTGATGCGGGAGGCGCTGGACCGTCGAGCTGCGACATTGGCCGCTGGAGATATGAATGGGTACTTGGATGCGGATATCACTTTTCACTTGGCTGTTGCAGCAGCTACAGGCAATAAGGTGCTTACGGACGTCTACCGCAGCTTTGTAGAGGCTATTCGCAAGGCGCTGAGCAATCTGATTACCGATCCAGCAATACAAAATCATTTTACACTTCAACATGAAAAAATTTATGAAGCGATCTTGGAGCAGGATGGCAAAGCTGCAGAACTGTATAGTATTCAGCATTTGGACGGCACCAAGCTGGAGCTGCAAAAGCATATGGGAAGTTCTTAATTTTTTTAACCTTAAACATCAGATGATCAGATGAATAGAATGATGTATAAACCTTCTACTTTGAGCATCTCCTAAAATCAAACCAAAGGTGGTATCTGTATGCGAAAAATATGGGTGTTGGACACAACGTTAAGAGATGGAGAACAATCACCAGGAGTTAGCTTAACCAGCACAGAAAAGGTGGAAATAGCTCTTCAGCTTCAAAAATTAGGCGTAGATCGGATTGAGACTGGCTTTCCGGCAACCTCACCTGGTGAGATCGTCAGCATGCAGAAAATTGCCAAACAGGTCACCCAAGCAACACTGGTTGGTTTTGCACGCTCAAAAGAGCAGGATATAGATGCGGTCAGAGAAGCTCTACGGGGGGCGGAGGACGCTTGTCTTCACTTGTTCCTAGCTACCTCACCTATTCATCGCCAGCATAAGCTGCGAATGGATAAAGCGAAGGTATTAGAGACCGCTGCCGCTGCCATTCGTTATGGACGCAAGTATTTTAGCAAGATAGAATTTTCGGCAGAGGATGCCAGTCGTACCGAGTTGGACTTTATTTGTGAAGTTGTAGATATGGCAATTCGCGCTGGGGCGACAGTCGTCAATTTGCCGGATACGGTGGGATATGCCTCGCCAGATCAATTTGGAGAAATGTTTAGAATCGTAAAACAACAAGTACCAGGTATCGAAAAAATACAGCTTAGCACACACTGTCATGATGATCTTGGCATGGCAACAGCCAATACGCTGGCAGCTATCCGTAACGGTGTAGATCAATTTGAAGGTACCATTAATGGCATCGGTGAGCGAGCCGGAAATACACCTATCGAGGAGGTCGCACTGGCCCTTGATACGAGAACCGATCTCTATGGTGCACAAACGAGTCTGATTTTGGAGGAGCTGTATGCCACCAGTCGACTGGTAAGCAAACGTACGGGGATGTCGGTACCAGGAAACAAGGCTATTGTGGGGGCCAATGCATTTGCACATGAGTCCGGTATCCACCAGGACGGAATGCTGAAGGAGCGTACAACGTATGAGATCGTGTCCCCTGAGCGCATTGGTCTGAAGACGAGTAAACTTGTATTAGGCAAGCATTCGGGACGTCATGCGTTTAAGGAAAAGCTGGCGGACATGGGCTTTGATGTTTTGACAGAGGAACAGCTTCAGGATGCGTTCCGCAAATTCAAAGCCTTGGCGGACAAGAAAAAACAGGTGCTGGATGAAGATTTACTCGTCCTGATGGATGAAAGCCGCAATGCCTCGCCTCAAATTTACACGCTAAATTCCATTCAGGTGTCTTATGGTAATCAGTCGGTCCCAGTCGCCTCCATACGGCTGAATAAGCAAGATGGTACATCGATTGATGAAGTAGCGATGGGTAATGGTTCTGTAGATGCGATTTTCAATGCGATAGACAAGGCCAGTGGTGAACTGGTGGAGTTGGAGGATTACTCCATCCAGTCTGTAACGTACGGCAAAGATGCGTTGGGAGAAGTCCACGCTATTTTGAGGCAAGGTGAATACACAGCACTGGGAAGAGGTACAAGTACAGATATTTTGGAAGCTAGCGCTAAAGCTTATATCGACGCACTAAACAAGCTACTGGGCAGAAAAGAAGTTCATGCCAAAAGCAACATCACGATTAGCTGAGACTGGTAATCAAGCTCATAGCTGAATTTTTTCTTCTATCTCTCCTCTGACCCTATTGTAAAAAAAGCGCTTGCAAAATATATGATAACATCTGAAATTTAATGTATAATAGGCAAAGAAGATCACCATATTTTGTCTGAATTACATAGGCCAAGAGGAGGAAATGAGTTGAACTACCGCATTGAAAAGGATACGTTGGGCGAAATCAAAGTACCGGCAGACCGTTTGTGGGGAGCGCAAACACAGCGCAGTAAGGAAAATTTCCCGATTGGCTCGGAGAAAATGCCATTAGAGGTCATTCAGGCGTTCGCGGTGCTCAAAAAGAGTGCGGCGATCAGCAACTATAAGTTGGGTAAGCTATCTCAGGAAAAGCAGGACGCCATTATTTATGCAGCGGACGAAATTTTAGCTGGACGAGTCGATGACCATTTCCCGTTGGTTGTATGGCAGACAGGGAGCGGAACGCAGTCCAATATGAATGTCAATGAAGTGATTGCTCATCTGGGCAGCCAATGGCTACAAGAACAGGGAAAAGATACGAAGCTGCATCCAAATGACGATGTGAACATGTCACAAAGCTCAAATGATACGTTTCCTACAGCGCTTCATGTAGCGGGTGTTATTGCCGTTGAGGACCGTTTGTTGCCTGCCATTGATAAGCTGAAAGAGACTTTTCAACAGAAGTCAGAACAATTCAAGGATATCATCAAAATTGGCAGGACCCATTTACAGGATGCGACACCACTTACACTGGGTCAGGAAATCAGCGGCTGGTATGCCATGCTGGATAAAAGCAAACGAATGATCGTCGATACGGTTCAATATATGAAAGAGCTGGCGATTGGCGGAACAGCAGTGGGTACAGGAATTAATGCTCATCCAGAGTTTGGTTCCCGAACCTCTGCGGAAATCTCCGGCTTCACTGGCAAAACGTTCACTTCTGCACCTAATAAATTTCATGCACTGACCAGTCACGATGAAGTGGTGGCTGTACATGGAGCAATCAAAGCGTTAGCTGCAGATTTGATGAAAATCGCCAATGATGTTCGCTGGTTGGCTAGTGGTCCACGGAGCGGCTTGGGCGAAATCACGATTCCTGCTAACGAGCCAGGTAGCTCCATTATGCCTGGTAAGGTAAATCCGACCCAGAGTGAAGCACTAACGATGGTCGTTACGCAAGTCATGGGTAATGATGCAGCCATCGGCTTTGCAGCAAGTCAAGGGAATTTCGAACTGAATGTGTTTAAGCCAGTAATCATATACAATTTTTTGCAATCAGTTCATCTGCTGGCTGATTCCATCATTGCTTTTAATGACAACTGTGCCGTCGGCATCGAGCCTGATCTCGCTAAGATTGAGCACAATTTGAATAATTCACTGATGTTGGTGACAGCATTGAATCCACATATCGGCTATGAAAATGCCGCTAAAATCGCCAAACTTGCACATGCGGAAGGACTGTCTCTAAAGGAAGCGGCACTCCGTAGCGGACTGCTGACTGAAGAGCAGTTTGATCAATATGTTGTACCAGCGCATATGATTCATCCTAAAGCCTAAAGCACGACAATTGTCGCAGCTTAACACCTATAAAAATTACAGACCAGCTTATGGAGTGCCGATTTAGCACAGACCATGAGCTGGATTTTTTAATTTTCTCCTATAATTTTTTTTACTTAAGATTAGTATTCTGTGTGATTTGAGGGTATATAGTTAGAAGGCGAAAAAATGAACATTTATTTTCAAGATAGGAGAAGCCGTATGGAACAGACAACCGTGATTAATTTGATTGTGCTTTTGCTGTCCGGCTTGCTGCTGGTCGGTGTGCTGACTACCAAATTTTCCAGCCGTTTCGGTATGCCTGCGCTTGTTTTGTTTATTGCCGTAGGCATGGTGCTCAGTCAGTTTATTTATTTTGATAATGCCTTTATCACACAGCTGGTGGGCATTCTTGCGCTCATTGTAATCTTGTTTGAAGGCGGGATGCAGACAAAGTTTGCAGATGTTAAGCCAGTAATTCGACCTGCGTTGTCATTATCAACGTTGGGGGTCATCATTACGACTGTAGTCATTGGCGTCTGCGCCAAGTTTATTTTAGGCGTGAGCTGGATGGAATCCATGCTGTTTGGCGCTATTGTTGGTTCGACGGATGCGGCAGCTGTGTTTTCCGTTTTAGGAGGTAAAAACATCAAAAAGCGAATTACCTCGACGCTTGAAGCGGAATCCGGCAGCAATGACCCGATGGCTGTATTTCTCACAGTAACATTGATTGAGCTGATACATCACCCTGAACAATCCATTTGGATACATATCTTGTTGTTTTTATGGGAAATGGGTTTTGGTTTAGCCGTTGGTTTTGTACTCGGACGCTTAGGTATATATGCGATTAATAAAATGAATTTTGATTCATCCGGTTTGTATCCTGTGATGGCATTGGCATTTGCGGTATTGACGTATGCGGCGGCATCGTTACTGGAGGCGAGCGGATTGCTGGCGGTTTATGTCATGGCCATTGTATTGGGAAATTCCGACTTGACCTACAAGCGATCCATTATTCATTTTAACAATGGCTTCGCCTGGATGGTGCAGATTATGATGTTTGTCCTGCTCGGCCTGTTGGTCTTTCCCGATCAATTACTGGGCATTGCGTGGCAAAGCTTGGCGCTTTCCTTCATCCTCATGCTCGTGGCTCGTCCAATAGGCGTGTTCCTAAGCTTGCTTTTTTCCAGGTACTCTGTACGCGAGAAGACACTGTTATCCTGGGCAGGACTGCGGGGGGCGGTACCCATTGTACTAGCAACTTATCCATTACTGGATGAAATGGATGTAGGACCTTTGTTTTTTAATGTCGTATTTTTCGTCGTGCTCACCTCTGCGATTATTCAAGGTACCACGATCTCGTGGCTAGCGGTGAAGCTTGGCTTGATGGACCCTAACGAGACATCGTCGCCTTCACTGCTGGAATTAGTTTCTTTGGGAAAAACCACTTCGGAAATCAACCACATTCAGGTACAAAAGGGGATGTCGATAGCCGGCAAGGCGATTCAGGATATACAGCTGCCTGAAGACATCTTATTCACAGCCATTATTCGGAACGAGCAAATTATTGCCCCGAGAGGTACAACTGTGATTGAACCGGGCGATACTTTGTATGTGCTTAGTCCCAAACTTAAGCGACAGCAGATGAAAGAGCTGTTCATGCTACTCGAACCGGAGGCTGCTCCGTAAATAGGATATCCCCCCTATTTACAGTCCTTCACATAAATGTGAAGGGCTTTTTGCTGTATTCTTTTTCAGAGTGGATGAATCTGTTAAAAAATTGACACTATCATTCTACAAAATTAGTTTATGATATTGTCGTTAGATGTCGCAGCCTATCGCTACTGATCATTTGATGGGCAATAGTGAAGAAATACGATAGAAGTCACCAAACAGGAGAGATGATGAATGAAACCGGAAGTCTTGCCACAGCGTGCAGCAGCTCGCAGGCAGAAAAATAAGAAAAAGAAACGAAAAGGAAAATTTGGTCGCTTTATGTTGCGACTTTTTATTGTATTCCTGTTAGCAGGAATTGGGGGCGGTGCATGGTTGTTTTTAACCCCTTCTGGCAAGGAGATGCGCTATTTGGCTGCGGATACGCTGATTACGACTCAGCATCGTCACTGGGCGAAATATTTTATCGGCGAAGCAGAGGCGAAGAAGCGCGTGGCTGAATATTCGGCCCGGTTCGAAGAGATGGGAGAGGAAAAGGATAGACATACAATCAATCTGCCTGATCTGATACCTACTAAAGTACAACAGACGCCGTTGGTTGAAGTGGAAGAGGTATCGGGTCGTAACTATCATGGCTATGTTATGACGGTGCATGACCCCACTAAAATTAGGCTCGGGGTTCCTGCTAAAGTCGGCCGGGGAGAACATGTATCTAGTATGGTCGAGCGTTTGGGGGCCGTTGCTGGTGTAAACGGCGGTGGATTCGCTGATCCCAACTGGAACGGGAATGGCTTTAAACCGATTGGTGTTGTCATTTCTCAGGGCCAGATATACTACAACGATATGGGTAAAAATGCCTCTGTTCAAATCGTAGGTATTGATAAACAGGGAAAAATGATAGCCGGTCACTATTCGTTGTCCGAGTTGTCCAAAATGAATGTGCAAGAAGCGGTTACTTTCCAACCACGCCTAATTGTGAATGGAAAAGGCCTGATTCGTAATGCAAGCGAGGGATGGGGCATTGCTCCCCGTACCGCGATGGGACAGAGAGCAGACGGGGCAATCCTTTTCGTAACCGTCGACGGTCGCCAGCCTGGGTACAGCATAGGTGCCAACTTGTATGATATGCAAAATATTTTACTTAAACATGGAGCGGTTATCGGTGCTAATCTGGATGGAGGTTCATCAACGGTGCTCGTCAAGGATAACACCATTGTCAACAAGCCTTCCTCTGAATACGGAGAACGATATTTGCCGACTGCGTTTCTCGTATTTGAGCATCCAGAGGCCGTCAGTATCCCGAACATCTGGGCAGGGATGAGACCTGGAGACATTGACGCAGCCAAAAAGAAATAGAGCCGGAATGAACAAGTCTATTAAGTGAACGGAGACTCATAATGAAGCTAGATCGAACAGGATTTCAGCGATTGTTTGTCGCCTTGCTGATGCTTCCATTACTCTTGACAACAATGCATCAAGGAGAAGCCAAAGCGGTTGAACAGGGAACCACAGCACCTCAATCAACACAACTAACAGATATTGTTATAGCCGGTCAACCCTTAAACAACAAGACCAAATCTCTATTGATTGACGGTAAGCTCATGGTACCGCTTAACCCTTTGGCTGAAGCTGTAGGTGCAAGCTACCATTGGGATGCTAAAAAAAAGCAGGTCACGCTGCAAAAGTGGGCTGAACCCTTAGTTCTTAAGGAGAAATCACGTAAAAACAAGCAGCAGCTTACATTTGAGGTTGTAGGTAAAGACGTATATGTGCCTCTTAGAGATGTATCGCTTGATTTAGGTTATACGTTGGAGAAGACAAATACACAGATTCAGATCCAGCCACCGATTCACGGTAAACTAAAAGAACAAATATATGAGGGAGATCTCGTGGCAGCACGTGAAGCATTAATCCACTTAGAAAGACGTTCTGTCCATCCTTATATAGAAGCACATCGTCCTAACACTGAGCTGCTGTCCAGTGTCTATATGTTCCCCCAAGGCGAAGCATTGCGGTATTTTACAGTGAACGGGGATGTGCTGAGTCTGGTTGAAGTGAAGGACGGTTTTCCGATTGTTACCTATGAAGGGTATGTGGGAGCTCCCTTTGATAAAACCTTTACGATGGAATACGATCCACTGGAGCTGTTTTTGGCCAATAAAGCCAAAGATCAGTGGGGAACCTATCCGAAATTAAATAAGCCGCTGATCTACGAGTATACTACAGGATGGGGGGACAGCAGCTCTACTTATTATGGGCGTATTACTACGAATAAAAAAGAAGAGCTGTTGGGTACGACGGGTGATCCGGTAAGCGGACTCCGAGCCAATGCCAAGCAGATCATGAAAACCTTCAAGCTGCCGTGGGAATCGCGTACAGATGCCCAGCAGGCGATAGAGTAAGATGAGTTAAACAGCTATTACAAAAAGCGTGTATCGTTGAAGTTAATTTAACTTCCCGGTACACGCTTTTTACACTGAAATGATGATTGACCTTGTAAGTTGCTCAAACTTTTATTAGACGTCATGTTCTGCTTCGAGAAATACGGCGATCAGAATACGCGCGTTGTTTTCTCCAACATTTTTGGCATAGTGGGGGATGGCTGCTCTCCAGCTAAAGGAATCTCCTGCTTCCAGCGTAGCTGAATCCTCGCCCTGCTCCACGTATACCGTACCCTCCAAAATAAAGTGAATCTCATCCCCGGCATGAGCATGCTCTTCTTCTGTAGATGAGCCTGGCGGCATGTCCACCAGCATCATTTTGACATTACCCTGACCACCCAAATGATCGACCTGGAGCTTGTTTTTACCATACAATGTTTTACGGCGCTCGTCCTTACGAATCACTTGCATCCGTTCCTCTTCTTTAAGAAGCAGAAATGCGAGAGGTACGTTCAGCGCATTAGCGATGCTGTCCAATGTAGCGATGGAAGGGGAAGTTTTATTATTTTCTACTTGACTCATAAACCCTTGAGATAGACCGGTTCGTTCGCATATTTGCTGGATGGATAAATTTTTACGTTTACGAGCCGCGCGAATGTTGCATCCTATACCCATAGAGCGTTCCTCCTTTTAGAAAATATAATGTATACTAATTTATTATTCATCATACCAAATAATTTGTTGACAGACTATAGTTTCTTATGCTAAATTCACTTTACAAAATAATTATTACTATTACTAATAATTTGAGTTTGATTCACACTTATGTGTTGCTGTATAGATTCAGAAGTTATTATTTTTTTAACTAAATTATTAGTAATATAAATTAATTATTCATATACGCTTGTATGAGTGTAATAAAACAAACAGAATGGAGAGATAAACATGAGTTCAGCAAGCAGAAACGTTTCTACAATTATGCGGGTGGCGCTCGGAATTTTGTTTTTGGTACACGGAATTGCTAAATTCCAAATGGGGTTGGGTAATGTAGCAGGCTGGTTTTCCAGCATTGGCGTCCCAGGATTTTTAGGTTATGTCGTTGCGGTGATTGAGTTGGTCGGCGGGATTGCATTAATTCTTGGATTGCTTACTCGCTATGTATCCGGACTTTTAGTTATTGTATTGATCGGTGCCATTTTCACGGCCAAATTGTCCGGCGGGTTGATGGGGAATGGTCAAGGAGCTGGCTATGAGTTGGATATTGCTTTTATTCTGGTAGCTCTTCATCTCGTATTTGCACCGACAACTCGCTGGTCTCTGGATTCTTTATTCAGCCGTCGTGGGTCAACTGAACAATAATTTCGTTTCATCCTTAGTCCTCCAATCCATGTAGAAAGAGGGAAATCTGATGACAGCACATATTCATGACAACACTAAAATCGGGCAGGTATCATTAAAAGTTAGTAACTTGGAGCGTTCTATTCAATTTTACACTGAGGTCGTTGGTTTACAACTTCTGCGCCAAACGGCAGATACGGCTGAATTGTCTGTCGACGGAAAGCATGCGCTACTGGTTCTTAATTATATTGAAAATGCAGTTATTCTGCCGCGCCAGTCCGCAGCCGGATTGTATCACTTTGCTATTCTCCTACCGAACCGTGTAGCTCTTGGCCTGTCTTTGCGTAATCTGCTGGCTCATGAGATTGAAATCGGACAGGGAGATCATGATGTAAGTGAAGCACTATACATCCATGATCCCGATAATAACGGGATTGAAATCTATGCGGATCGTCCTCGTGATCAATGGAAAAGAGATGCAGATGGATTTTACATGATGGGAACAGGTCCTGTGGATGCAGAAGACCTGATTGCCATTTCTGAAAATTTACCTTGGCAGGGACTGCCACAGGGAACGGTAATTGGGCACGTTCACTTCCATGTATCTAATTTGCTCACAGCACAGCAATTTTATTGCGATGTGCTTGGCTTTGACATTACATGCCGATACGGATCTTCAGCCCTGTTCGTTTCCGCGGGTGGCTACCACCACCATATGGGCTTGAATATATGGGCAGGTGAAGGAGCACCACCAGCTCCCGAGCAGGCTGCTGGATTGGATTATTTTGAACTGATTGTTCCAGACCAACAAGAATTGGATGCCATTACTGCTCGTTTGATTGCGGCAGGTTATGAATTACAAAAACGTGATGGGGCCTTGTATGTGGCTGACCCGTTCCGTATTCAAATCAAATTGGTTCATGGTCAAACCATTTAACATAGCAAGAACGTAACAGAAGAAGGGTATTCCTATGAGCCGTACTGGCTGGGAATACCCTTTTTTTATATCCTAAAACAAGCTCCAATCCAAATCGCGGGACATTGTCTCCAGCAAGTGTACCCCCGCTGTACTGTTGCCCATACGATTCAATGAAGGTCCCACTAACCCGATGCCGTATCGTCCAGGTACCATCGTCATTATACTGCCAGATACGCCGCTTTTGGCAGGGAGCCCGACTTGAATGGCGAATTCACCAGAGGCGTCATACATACCGCATGTTGTCATAAATGTTTTGGCGATCTGTACATAGCGACGGGGAATCAGAGGTATACCTGTGACCGGATCACGGCCATTGTAGGCTAGTATGAGTCCCATACGTGCTAAATCTGTGCAGTTCAATTTGACAGCACAATGTCTGAAATAGACGTCAAGCACATCCTCCACATGACCTCTTAAAATCCCCTTTTCCATTAGAAAATAAGCAAGGGAACGGTTTAAATGGCCTGTGGCTGATTCTGAATCGTAGACATCCTGATCATATTCCAATGTGTCATTATGAGTAAGCAGACGGAAAAATTGAAGGACACGGGCAAATCTCTCTTCTGGACTGTTTCCGCGAATCAGAGAGGAGACAGCAATTGCTCCAGCGTTAATCAGTGGATTAAACGGTATCCCCGGCTCAACCAGTTCTAGCTTTAGCATGGAATTAAAACGGTCCCCGGTAGGCTCCATCCCCACCTTAGAGAAGACAACGTCCTCTCCATTATCCATCAAGGCCAGAATGAGCGTAAATACCTTTGAGATGCTCTGCATCGTAAATTGTATTTCCGTATCTCCGGCTACCACGGTCTCACCCGCACCGTTCATTACCACAATACCCAGCGCGTCGGCCGGAGCTTTGGACAGTTCGGGAATATATGCTGCTACCTTGCCATGAATATACTCATGGCGGCTTTGTTCTACCCATTCCGGCAGTTTGGTCTGTAATCTTTGCCACTCCGATATCATTTCTTTTCCTCCAGTCGAGTAACCAATCTGTGGTATTTTATTGTAGAGCAAGAAGTAGCTATACACTTATTTTAAAGAAATTTTCAGTCGAAAAACAAGCTCTGATGTCAATTCTTTTTCTCCAGTTAAATATCCAACCTATTGTAATATCTGGATTATGGCTGACAGGAGAAGGAGATGATCTTAAACATGTTACACGGTATGTTAGCGGATTACCCGCGGGAGAAAACGATTCATCAATTGTTTGAGGAGCAGGTTGAGCGTACACCGGACCACGTAGCGGTTGTATTTGGGGACAAGCACTTGACGTATGCCGATCTGAACAAACAGGCCAATCAGCTTGCACATGTTTTGCGAGCCAAAGGTGTAGATAAAGACGAGCCCGTCGGGATCATGGTTGACTGCTCATTGGAGATGATTATCGGGATTTTCGGAATTTTAAAAGCCGGGGGAGCCTATGTGCCGATTGATCCGCAATATCCCAAGGAACGTATACGCTATATGCTGACGGATTCCGGCGCAACCCTCCTGCTGACCCGGCTTCCAATCCACAACCCATTGGGGCCCGACAGTCTTGTACTGGATTCGATGGACAAGCGGAATTATGGAAAAGAAACAGGGAATCTCACATCTATTCAAGGTTCCGATACGCTAGCATGCATTATGTATACGTCCGGTTCTACGGGCGAACCTAAGGGAACCTTAACGATGCACTACAACATTACACGTGTTGTTAAAAAGCCAAATTACATCCATTTCTCGACAAAAGATCGGATATTGCAAGTGTCCAGTTTTTCGTTTGATGGTGCTACATTTGGTATTTATGGGGCTTTGCTTAATGGGGGCACTCTTGTTTTGAGCACACAGGATCAATCTATGAATGCACGGGAGCTATCAAATATACTACGTACACAACAGATTACAAAATGCTTCGTCACGACAGCTCTTTTTAATGCATTGGTGGATATTGATCCCGGCTGCTTTGCAACCATTGAAACCTTGCTATTCGGTGGTGAGAAGGTGTCGGTCAGCCATGTGCGTAAAGCGTTCGCAGTTCTGGGTCCCGGCCGTTTAATTCATGTCTATGGACCGACGGAGAGCACGGTATTTGCTACGTATTACCCGATTGATCATTTGGACGAAAATGCAAATACTGTGCCGATCGGCAAACCAATTAGCAACACGAAGATTTATGTCCTGGATTCGAAGCTGTGTCCTCTGCCGCAGGGAGTTGCAGGCGAATTGTACATCGCTGGCGATGGATTAGTTAAAGGTTATTTGAATCGTCCAGAGCTGACAGCAGAGCGGTTTATTCAGTCTTCACGGGTACCTGGAGGCAGGTTGTATCGTACCGGAGATTGGGTACAAGAGCAAGCGGACGGAAACATCGAATATATTAGCCGGATCGACGGTCAAGTGAAAATACGGGGGTACCGAATTGAGCCAGGAGAAATAGAGTCGCATCTATTAAAAGTAAATGATATACAAGAAGCGGCTGTTATTGCCCGCGAAAATGAGGTCGGTCAGAAGCAACTGGAAGCGTACTTTACAGCGACCACAAAACTGACAACAGATGAAATTAAATTTGCTCTCTCTATAAAACTGCCGAATTACATGATTCCCTCTTTTTTTACTCAATTAGAGCAGATGCCACTGACACTGAATGGTAAGCTGGATCGCAAGGCACTATTGGCCCTTCAAGGAAATATGCATGCTGGAGCGGAATATGTCCCTCCTGAGCCGGGACTGGAGACGAAGCTGATGGATATATGGCAGGATGTATTGGGACTGCAGCAGATCAGTGTTTTAGATAGCTTTGTCGACCTCGGTGGACATTCTATTCATGCGCTTACATTAATGTCAAGGATGGAGTGGGCAGGATATCACGTCACTTTAACAGACATTTATCACTATAAAACGATTCGGGCCCTCGCTGATTACCTTCGTTCAACACAGAATAGTGTTATCGGGTCCCAACAGCAGCAGGGCATCATTAAAACAAGGCATCAGCTGATGTCTTGGCTTCACCAAGAAACGGATGGTGTTTTTGAGTGGGTGAAATACCAAGTAAGGGATTTTATTCACGAAGTTAGAGATATTCAGGTGCTTTACTCCGACATGGTGGCTGACGTTAACCATATCTTGCGGATTATGGACGGAAAAGTAGCTCCAGAGCTACTGCCACACTATATTGTACCACTGCATCTAAGAGCTGAAATGGCTGATCAATACTGGACGATGGATGAAGAGGAATTTTTCCAGCGTCTAGGCTTAAAGAGCATGAATTCGGATCCAGTGGAAAGTTTACGCAAGCAATTGAAAGATGATTATTTGAAAAAAGATCAGTTTCTTAAAAGAGGGGAAGTGGCACAAGAATATCCGCTAAGTGGAATTCAACAAATGCAAATTTCGTTTCAAACACCACCAAGTTTAGGTGTATTTAGGCTGGATGAGTGTGTACATTATAATTTTTTGAATCAGGCCTACAATCATTTTGTCCAAAGTCAAGGATTACTGAGGAGTGTTCCGACCCAAAGAGATGGATGGACTTATTGGAGGGAATACGTACTGCCTAGTGATAGTGTGCCAAGACTTAACATTGTTGACGTGTCAGCTTACAATCCATGTGGCCCCCTTATGGAAATGATAAATGATTATGTTACAAATACCCGATTCGCCGGAGAGCATATGTTGTTTCACATGTTTGTGCTGAAACGGAACCTGCGTGAACATTATGTCATTACTATTTATCATCATGCGATATGCGATCGGGTGACCTCGGAAGTAGCTGAGAGACAGTTGATTGCTAGCTACAGGAGTCTACTTCAAAATCGCTCCCTTCCTACGGATGAAGTGAAGCCCTATGTGGAGTATGTTAGACAAATCCAAAGTGGACCAAAAGGAATCACGGAACCAGAATTAATATCATCTTTTAATTTGGAAGCGTTCCAAAAAAGCAAGCAATACATCTTCCAAGCCCCGAAGCTTCGAACGAGCACAGAAGCCTACCTGTTTAACGTATGCATTCCCGCTGCAAATCCTTCTTTAGAGCTGGCGCTTTATGTCTATACAAGGGGCCTGCAAACTTATTTAGGTATGGATAAGCTGCCATTGTTATTTTTATATGATGGAAGAAGATACGACGAGGAAGCTTATTATAACACGACCGGTGAATTTATTGATTTTGTGCCTATGCTGTTGGATCTGAAGCAAAATTCAGATGAAATGATGCAGTCTGTCAGAAGCAGACTGGATTTATTAAAATACCATACGATCAATTTTATGCATCTTCTTACAAGCCCTGATTACAAAGACAAGTGGAAGCGGACCAGAACACTTGCACAGTTGGGGAAGCAGTATGAGCAACTGGATTTATTCATGTTTAACTATTTAGGAAACAGCACGAAGGCAGGCTCAAAATACAGCAATTATTATGATGATACCGTTATAAAGCAACCGAATCCACTGCCGATCCATTCACTGTTCAATTGCATTGCTTCTTCCTACACGGATGGTCTTATCTTTTCTATACGATGCAGTTACGAGATAGAAGTAGAGGAAGTCAGGACCGCTTTTTATCAAGCTGCTGGTATAGCATCCCGGATAGGGGAGGTACAATAAGTGATAGAGTCATCCACTATACCTAGTCAGAGTGGGTCTGATAGACCACGACGTTATTTGCCTTTATTTTCTCACTCCAGTAGAAATATCTCACAGCCTGCAGGCCACAATCAAGTGCTTTACGGTATTCGTTTGGAGACAAGACAGGTCCAAGCGATTTTAGAATTTGTACAGGATCATCAGATAGGTATGCCTTCCTTTATAACATCCATATGGTCCGTACTGCTATCCCATTACGCCAATCAATATGCTTTGCCTGTTGTATATTCTATGATATCCGACAAAGAAGAAAAAGGAGATCGTCTGGATTATCCGCTACTCATTCATATACAGAGGGAAGATGATCTTTTCTCTTTGATACAAAGGACACAAATGGATTGGAACAAACGACATACCAGCGGCGATTGGAGAGAGGATTCTTCGCAGCAAACTAAAGTCGATCCTCGATCAGGAGGAGAGAAGGATTTCTTCAATGTGGGTATCACAGAAATGTGTGATCATTTCCTATCTCCAAGTTCAAATGTGAAAGCACAGGCTCTTTTACAAAGTATAGATCAGCTAGAAATCGCACTCTGCTACCATTATGATGCGGATGTATTGGAGTGCGCAATACAGTATGATGGCAATCGTTTTGGAGAAAGACAAATCGCTAGCTTCGCAGGCCATTTTCAAACATTGTTGGAAAATGCACTCCTTTTTCCGCAGAAAAAGATACTATTTCACCCCATGCTGACCACGGAAGAACGCGAACAGATGCAACAATGGAATGATACAGAACAAGCCTATCCTTTGGATAAAACGGTGGTTCAATTGATCGAGGAGCAAGCTGATCGAACACCCAATGCGATCGCTTTGGAGTTTGGTGAGCAGAAGCTGACCTATTATGAGTTAAATCACCGGGCAAATCAAATCAGCCACATGATTATAGAGTCGCATTTGCTGCAAGGACATGGCTCTCTGCCGACTGGCACGCTGATTGCTATCATTATGGACAGGAGCGCAGATGTGCTCCCGTCAATGCTCGGAGTTATGAAAGCAGGAGCTGCTTACCTTCCGGTCGATCCCCAATATCCTGGAGAGCGGTTGCGATTTATTTTAGAAGATGCACAGGCCCAAATGATTATAACGCACAGTCAATTAGTAAGTAGAATAAATCCATATATTTCTCAACTGGGTATGAAACCACATACGCTGATTTGTGTGGATGAATGCTCGGAGCAACAGGACTGCTATCCTTACGAAAATTTGCAGATCGGGCTGAAACAGAATGATCTGGCTTATGTCATCTACACATCCGGGTCTACCGGAAAACCGAAGGGCACTCTCATTGAACATGCTGGCTTGGTTACGTTGATCCCTTATCTTGTTGAAAAGTTTGGTATTACGTCCGACTCAAGAGTCATGCAATTCGCCTCCATGAGTTTCGACGCTTCGGTCTACGAATGGATCGGCACGTTATCAGTAGGCGGGACTTTGGTTGTCCTTTCAGACGATGAACTCCCCCCTTATGCAGACATTTCAGATATTCTGGCAGAGAAGAAGATCCACATTGCCATGCTGACGCCATCGGTGCTCCGAACAATGAAACATAGAGAATTGCCCAAATTGCGTACACTTGTATCTGCTGGAGAACCCTGTACACCTGATATTGTCGACTATTGGGGAAGAGGAAGACGATTTGTGAACGCTTACGGGCCGACCGAAGTAACGATTATTTGTGCTACTTCTGTCTGCCAGCCAGGAAAAGAAATTACGATTGGCAAACCCGTTTATAACAAACGTTTAATCGTCTTGAACTCATTCGGTAATCCTGTGCCTGTCGGCGTCCCCGGCGAACTATGGGTAGGGGGCATTGGACTTGCCAGAGGATATTTGAATCGTGAGGAACTGACTCGAGAACGGTTCGTTCACAAAGAGATTGCAGTCAGCAGTGAATATCCGTCACACAGTGAGCGGTTATATAAAACCGGGGACATTGTGAAATGGACGCCGGATGGAGAACTGGTATTTATAGGGCGTAGTGATGAACAGATTAAAATCAGAGGGTATCGTATCGAACTGGGTGAAATAGAATATCAGCTACGCCAACATCCTGACATCGGTCAATGTGTCGTTCAAACCTGGAAGGACGGGTCATACCATAAACTGGTAGCTTATTATACTGCTCTAGAAGAACTAGAAGAGGCGGAATTGACGCAGCACTTAGGTGCTGTATTACCAGCTTATATGGTTCCTTTATATTTCTCCCATTTGGATTCTCTTCCAGTAAATACTAACGGTAAAATCGACCGCGGGGCTCTCCCCGACCCGAAGAGTACCTTATTTCTTCAAGCTGATGAAGTTGTGGAAGCAGACGAGGATGATCTTGAAAAGCGTTTGCTTAGGATTTGGCGACAGATTTTAAAAAGGGGAGATATCGGAGTTAACGACCATTTTTACGCTGTTGGGGGAGATTCAATTCTTGCCATTCAGGTCGTATCTATGGCCAGAGATCACGGTATGATACTTACTCCAAGACTAGTGGCAGAGCATCCAACTATTAAGAAATTAGCTACTGTTGTTACTTGGACAAACAGTAATCAAACGGAAGAGCTTATGGTTGATTTGACAGGCGAATTTGGATTGACACCGATTCAGCAGTGGTTTTTCGAGCAACAGTTTGTAGAGCCGCATTATTTCAATCAATCCCAGCTGTTTGTGCTCCGTGATTTTGATCCTGTGAGATTGGAAACTGCCATTTATCAATTGATTCGATTACATCCAGAGCTTTCGACGGAGATTGTGGTCAGGGAACATGTGTATTCGCAGCGCTATCGAACGGATGCCTCCATTCAACTGGCTAGCTATACCCTTCAACAAATTGATTATCCTGAATCCGAAATTTTAAGCATATGTGATGCGTGGAACAGACAATTGAATTATGAGACCGGCGCTATGATATATGCAGGAGTAATCCAAGGTCATCCTGATGGTAAAGCTCGTTTATTTATGACTATACATCATCTGGTCATTGATGGAGTTTCCTGGAGAATATTGGTTCAGGAATTGTGTCAATTGTATCAGGGGACTGCACTGCCGCCCGTTTTGAATCCATACAAAAAGTGGCACTCTGTATTGATGAGTTATTCTGAACATAAGGATACGTTAAGTCATATTGAGTATTGGAAAATAGTACAGTACCAAGCTGCAGCATTTGTGCTGCCAGTAGACCATTACCCGGCTCATAAAAAGAGCAGTGCATCGTCGGAATTGGTTACGATGCTTACTTTCGACGATACGGAGCTGCTTTTGCACCATTGCTCCCAGGCTTACCATACTGAGATCAACGATTTGCTGCTTACAGCTTGGTCCTTGGCACTCTCCGATTGGTCTGGACAGACAACGATTGCATTTCGCTTAGAAGGTCATGGACGTGAGCATTTTGTATCCGATATAGACCTTACAAGAACTATCGGTTGGTTTACCTCTATGTTTCCGGTATGCATTCGGATTTTGGATAGCGGCTCTTTGGGAGCGACGATTAAATCTGTCAAAGAGCAATTGCGCTATATTCCTCACCGTGGTATGTCATATGGTGCTTTGAGATACTGCCACCCGCACGAAGAAGTCCGTTCCGAGTTAGCAGCTTCTGAACCTCAGGCTCTTTTTAATTACTTGGGCCAATTTGATCAGGGTAATATGAACGAGTCAAACGAGTGGCTAGAGTTTACACGTGACGCAGCACAGGATTATAGCTCACCGCTTAATCATGGAACAAGCCTATTGGAACTCAATTGTTCCATAGTTCATGGCAAGCTGCATCTGTTTATGAAATATAGCAAATGTCACTATGAAGAAGTAACTATAACTCAATTGCTAGAAGCTTTTGTAACACGTCTGCTTGCTATTATCGAGCATTGCAGCCAGGCTGAACACGAAGAATTCACGCCTAGTGATTTTCCATCCGTGTCCCTGGAACAGCATTCGCTCGATCAGATCGTAAAGACATATCATTTGAAACATGGTCTAGATAAAATGCTGTATCTAAGTCCCTTACAGGAAGGACTACTGTTCCATTACTTGGACCATCCCGCCTCCGATCAATATTTCGTGCAGGTTCATTGGAAATATCATGGCAGGCTAGAGGTAGATCGTTACCGGGAAGCCTGGAACAGCGTCATTGCCGAAAATGATAGCTTGCGGACTTGCTACATTTGGGAGACGTTGGACAAGCCCATACAATGTATTGTCCGAAATGCAGAATTGGAATGGACGTTTTTGGATTTTGAAGCAGAGCAACCAGAGCGGCAACAAGAGCATATCGAACGCTGGATGACAATGGATCGTAATCGCCGTTTTGATCTAACTCAGCCTGCGTTCCGCCTAACCCTAATTCAGATTGCTTCGAACGAATGGACGATGATTTGGAGTTACCACCATATTTTGCTGGACGGTTGGAGCCTGCCGCTACTACTGAATCGGGTACATGAGCTCTATGCTTGCAGCCTGCAAAATCGGATACCTCAACGCAACTTGAACCGTTTTTTTGAATCTTATATTCGTTGGCTAAATAATAAGGATCGCACGGAGGCCGAGACATTCTGGAGGGCATATTTGGCCGACGTAACGGAGCCGACACGACCACTGATAGAAAAAGGTACACTTCCCGATGTACATCAACCGATAGAGAACCAGCAGATCGAAACGCTTATTATCGATTCAAGACGAACCAAGCAGATCGCCGATTTTGTACAGCAAGTACAAGTTTCGCTAAATACACTGGTACAGTTCGCATGGGGCAAAATGCTACAAGTCTATCATGATGCCGATACAACCATTTTTGGCATGGTGGTATCCGGGAGAGGATCGGATCTTGCACAAGCGGATCGGATCACAGGTATGCTGATTAATACACTGCCTTTAGTCATGCACTGGAATGTGAAGCAAACCATCACGGAGTATGTACAACAGCTGCACCAAACCATTCAGAAACTAAACGACCACAGTTATGTGAGTCTGAACGAATTGAAGAGCTGGTCTGGTATTCAAGGACATGCCATGTTTTATAGCATCGTGGCATTCGAAAATTATTTGAACGACTATCGGCAGCCTGAAAATGAATTGAAGATGTCAGCTATGGAGGAACGAGAGAAAACGAATTATCCAATGACGATCACCGTGGCTCATGACGGGGAACAGATCATCATCAAGTTTATATATGACGCAGATCGACTGAAGCAAGAAACGGTTAGCCGATTGGCAGAACAACTACAAAATACGGTGCAATATGTGCTGGAATATCCGAATCACACCGTCGGAGACGTTTGCTTCATGAATAAGGATGAATATGATCGAATCGTCTATGACTGGAATAATACGTATACAGCATATCCCAGAGATCGTTCGATTGTTGACTTATTTCAGGAGCAGGCAAAGCTGCGGTCTTCACAGCCAGCAGTAATCGCGCACAATCAGGTTATGTCCTACCACAGCCTAAACCTCATGTCTCAGCACATTGCCAACAGGTTAGCGGATGATGCTAATGCCAGTAGTCATGGAAAGTTTATTGGAGTTTACTTGCCGCGTTCTCTTGAATTCATTGTTTCCATCCTGGCGATCATGAAAGCGGGATATGCCTATGTTCCTATTGATCCTGATTTTCCGGCAGAAAGAACCCGAGAATTAATCAAGGATGCTGGACTGGACACTATCCTCACTTCACAGGAAGGAACAAAACGTATCTCGGAAGCTTGTAAGGGAATCCGTTTAACATTGATTGATACAGAACATTTTGACCAAAATGGAGTTGTACAACAGGAAAAGAAGGAAAATAGGGTTGCTCCCAATGACCTTGCTTATCTCATGTATACGTCCGGATCGACGGGAAAACCGAAAGGCATAATGGTGGAACATCGCAATGTCATTCGCTTGGTCAAAAACACTTGTTATTTCCCATTTTCCTCTGACATCAGATTACTCTATACGGGTTCGCCTGTTTTTGACGCTTCTACGTTTGAAATTTGGGGGACGTTGCTGAATGGCGGCCAGCTGTTTGTAATTTCCAAAGACGATCTTTTAAATATCCATGTGCTGGAGCAGCGAATAAAGGAGTGGAGAATTAATACCCTATGGTTAAGTTCTGCCCTGTGTAATCACTGGATTGAAGAAAATGAAAAGCTGTTTGCTGGACTCCAATGGTTGGTCGTAGGTGGGGAAATTTTGTCGGTTAAACATATCAATCGTATCCGGCTCGCCTATCCGCAACTCTCGATTCTCAATGCATACGGTCCTACGGAGAACACCACTTTTTCGACGAGCTACCGGATCGAAAAGCCATTTGAGCAGAATATTCCTATCGGTAAGCCCATAAGTAATTCAACTTGTTATATTTTGGACAAACGGGGCCGTGTTCAGCCTGTCGGAGCAGTCGGGGAATTATACGTGGGAGGAGACGGGGTGGCGAGGGGGTATTGGCAGCAAAACCAATTGACACAGCATGCGTTTACTCCAAATCCACACCGCTCTGCCAAAGATCGTGAAAGAGGCACAAATTTAGTATTATATCGTACGGGAGATCGAGTGAGATGGTTGCCAGACGGGAATATCGAGTATATCGGACGGGTTGATGATCAGGTAAAACTCCGCGGATATCGAATCGAACTCGGAGAAGCCGAGTTCCGTCTTAGCAGCTATCCTGCGATAAAAGAATGCCTGGTCCTTATGCAGGAGGTTCATGGTGATCTCCGAATGTTCGCTTACTATACAGCGGAAGAGGAAGAACGAGAGGAACAGCTTCATGCTTTTATGGCCGACGTTCTGCCATCATATATGCTGCCGTTTCGTTACATTTGGCTAAAATCGTTCCCATTAACGATTAACGGGAAAATTGATCGCAAAAAGCTTCCTTTACCTGAAATCCATAGCGATAAAGAAGCAAATGCTGGACCGTGGACTGAATTGGAGCAAACCATAGAAGAAGTTTGGAGCATGGTCCTGAAGCTAGATTACATTGGCAAGAATGAAGACTTTCACACGTTGGGAGGACATTCACTCCATGCATTGCGCATAGCCAGCCTGCTGCAAAAAAGCGGATATCCGGTTACGGTTAACCAGATATTTCGCGAACAGACGATCGAACGTTTGGCACTTTCGTTGAGCAATGCAATGACGGATACAGCGGCTGCCCTCTTTCCAAACATGGATAACCCGTATATTCAGTCTATAAGAAAAACATACCCGTATGACGGATTTCCACTGTCTGCTGTACAAAAACGTTTTTTCCAAAGAGATCTTGTGAATCGCAACATGTTTAATGTACCTTACCTGGCTCTGCTCAAAAATTACATTCCTACAGAATTGCTGAACACGTCGATTGAACAACTATTGAGCAAACATGCGGCGTTACGGCTGTCATTTGCTCAACTGGAGGATGATGAATGGTATCAATTTGAGCAGAAAATAAGTGTACAACAGGTGGTTTCTTACGTGGATTTGCGCATGGTTTCGGGATCACATGACGCCTATATTTCGGACTACTGCTCGAAAGTGCAGCATGAATTCGATATCAAGGAAGGACCTTTATGGAAGGTTGTATGGTTTGCGCACTATTACGACGAGAGCCAACAGGTGATATTGCTTCTGTTCCATCATTTAATTTTTGACGGAATCTCTATAAACATTTTTTTAGAGGATTTGAGACATCTTCTCTTGCCGGGACAAGGGAGTAATCTGGCGCTACATGTGGAGGAGGGAAGCAGTTATCGGGATTGGTGCATGGCGTTGACGCAATATGCGGCGAAAGACACTTTTTCTAAAGCATTCACTTTTTGGAACAGGATTGTAGAAGGCGGACAATCTTTGCAGGTTGACACAGAATCTGAGGCACAGCCTCTCCATCGCCACATGAAAACTATAACGCTTGATTTACTTGAAGGAGAAGAGCATCTTCAGCTATTAAAGGCATTGGCTGTAAAGCATCAAACTACACCACTGAGCATCCTACTAACGGCATTATCACAGGCTTGTTTTCAATTGAAAAACCAATCGGATTTGCTGCTGCATGTCATGTCTTATCAACGTGAGTCCTTTTTGCCGGGTATTGTGATTGATCGTACTATTGGTTTTTTTGCTGGAGCATATCCCCTTCGTATTCAGATCCCGGCAGGAGATCAGTCGGACAATTGGGAAATGGCACTGAGACATGTCATACACATGTTGCAGCATGTTCCATCTGAAGGCATGGATTACTTTATTTTACGTTATATGATACAGGATGTTTATCCAAATACGAAACCACTGAGAGACGGAACGCACATGCTTTTCCATTACCAATCAGAGGAAATGAACGGAATAGCTGATGATTTGTATGAGCCTTTATCGATTTCTTACGGAAACACGAATGCGGCGGACAACCCCTCTGCTTACAAGTTAAATATGACGGCAGACCTTAGACGAGATAGATTAAGTTTAACCTGCTATTATAGTTCACTGCATTATAAGGATCAGACGATCGCAGAGCTAATACGCTTTATATCCGAATATCTGTATCGAAGCATTGGTGTTCGACCATATAGCATGATAATGGAGGGAGCCTCAGATTATGAAAATATATGAATTTTGCCCTTTTTTCAATGAAAATCGCATTGCAGAGATTAAAATAAAAGAAAATGCCAGCTGGATCGACGAACTGCACGTAATCGAAGCCAACAAGACATTCAGCTATTTGGATAAGCCCTGCAACTTTAATCCAGGTTATATAGGTCCAAAGGTCTTTCACCATCCATTTCATGCGGATGAACTGTTTCGCGCACCTGAAGAGCATTCATTGTATTTTGATGTGGATCGCTGCGGCGCAGATCACTTTGACCACTGGTACTGGAGTCTGCTCAGTCATAACAGTGCGTTTCACAATGAAGCTTGCCAAAGAAACAGGAGCACCTTTATTTTGCAGGAAAAGGTTGAGGATGATGATGTGATCATCTTGGCTGATTTCGATGAGATCATTGACAGCCGGATGGCGGATCGTATTGTTGCGGAAGTGAAGAAACATCATATTATTACGATAAAAATGCACTATTCTGTATTTTTCCTGAATCTTTTTTGCCAATCTAATCATGGTGCTCCTCATTGGAGCTATCGCGTGTTTGCTATGACCGGACGCTACTTCAAAAGTATGCCTTTCTCACCCGATTATCTCAGGAAAAAAGGAATTGCTGAAGCGTTGTATCATGACATTTATTGTCTGGAGGAGCCGGCTGGATTCCATCATTCGTGGCTTGAATATCAGAAAACTGCACTTCCCAAACTACAAGCATTTGCCGCCAATGTAGAAGATAAAAGTATTTTGAATGTAGAGTATATTGATCAATGCTTACAAGATAAAAAGCTGTACTATATCGACACCGAACTTTATGTTGATAACTCAAAATCGTTTTTGAGCAGCCTACAGGAGCTCGAAACCGATGATCTTTGGTACAAGTAAAGTGAAAGAGATCAAATAAAAAAACTGCCGACAGGATCGGCAGTTTAGTTTAAAGCCTTCTGATGGTTCAGATTGATTCATCGGAAGGTTATTTTGCTATGTACTTGAAATCAATAGTAGCTGCTGGAGTTCAATGAGCTTATAATAGCAGGCAATAGAGCAACAGCCATAATGATATAGATCACAATTACAATAGCAGCCCAAAGAAGACCTGCCTTAGCGTAGTTCGCTTTGCTCGGATTCGTCGAGCCGCTAAAAGCCCACACAAACAGCATAACAAGCCCAACTACCGGTATAGCCATCAGGAGTAAACTGATCATCCACTCCTTGAATGAAACAGGTGGCGGGTAAACAGGGGCTGGTCTGGATGGTGCTCCTTGTTGATTGTGTTGCGGATTAAACTGGTTAGACAATTGAATCTTCTCCCTACGTGTTTAGTATGTTGTGTTTCCTATATTGACCAAAACATCATACATGATATGACAATAAGCAACAAGCAAAATTCAGTAAACAGTCTAATAGTACTATCATATGATCAAAAATAGGTCTATACACCCTATTGACGAAGCATTATTTATATATTATTGTATTGATATTAACATTTTGTTTTTATCAATTGATTCAAATTAAAATTTACATAAAGCATTCGTTGCTTGCTTGTGAAGCAAAAGCGAGGATGCCCCAAATATGAGCAGGTAGGTGACACAAATGAAAGATAAATTGAAACACAATCACAGTGGCTTGACGGAAGAGCAGTTTCTGGCCCTTTATGATGCGAATCAATATGAACGCCCATCCGTAACGGTAGATATGCTGCTATTTACTGTAATGGATCAGCTCCAGCAAAATTACCGTAAGCTACCGGAGAAGACACTTCAGCTTCTATTGATCCAAAGAGGAGAGCACCCCTTTATAGGACAATGGGCGTTGCCTGGCGGTTTTGTAGACATGAATGAAAGCCTCGAAGAAGCTGCACGACGCGAGCTTAAAACCGAAACCAATGTAGATCAGATTTATATGGAGCAGCTGTATACTTGGGGAGATGTGGCACGTGATCCGCGTATGCGGGTGATCAGCTGCGCTTATATGGCGTTAGTTGATCATGAATCCTTGGAGGTACAGGCAGGGGATGATGCCGCAGATGCTCAATGGTTTGAACTGGATTACAGTGTGGCTCAGGAGACGCGGACGAATCAACCGGAAGGTTATACATGGGAGCAAAACATTGACATTACATTGAAGCATGCGGACATCCTCCTGTCAGCCAAAGTGAAAGTAACTGAAATTCTTAAGGGGAAAACCATAGAAATCAAGCGAGAAGTGCTGGAGTCACAGGGAATTGCTTTTGATCATGCCAAAATTATTGCGTATGGTATTGAGCGTTTGCGCAGCAAAATTGAATATACAGATATTGCGTTTCACCTGATGCCAGCTCTGTTTACACTGAGTGAACTTCAGCAGGTGTATGAAATTATTTTAGGTAAGGAGCTGTTGGCCGCAGCTTTTCGTCGCAAAATAGCAGATCTCGTGGAAGAAACCAATGAGTACAGGAAGGCGGCTGGGCATCGTCCGTCCAAATTATACCGATTTAAGCCACGGTCACGTTTTATATAGCATAAAAGAAAGAAGAAGTGAGGAATATTAAATGGAAAAGTTTACATTTTTTTATCGCAGTCATTCGCCATTTTCGCAATGGTACCCATGTGAATTTGTCGTGGATGGGTTGGAGTTTAACTGTGCCGAGCAATATATGATGCTAAAAAAAGCGCAGCTTTTTGGAGACGAAGAGGCAGCCCTGAAAATTATGCAAGCCCCCACCCCAAGGGAGCAAAAAGCCCGTGGTCGCAGTGTGCGCGGATTTGACCAATCCTTGTGGGAAGCAAATTGCCAGCAAATCGTGTATGACGGAAATTATGCCAAGTTCACCCAAAATCAGAATTTGCTCAAGCACCTGCTTAAAACGAAGGGAACTACTCTGGTTGAGGCTAGTCCGACGGACACCATTTGGGGTGTAGGCTTAGCTGAAAATGATGCTCGTATACGGCACCGGAAGCTATGGCGGGGTACGAACTGGCTGGGGGAAATATTGACGAATTTACGTGAGGATCTATTGCAAAAGGAGGATTAGTCACCATGAAAAACACAATGAATTCCCGGAGTAATCGGGATGTTCGATCATATATGGCGCATGAAACACTGTCCATTTTGGAAAATGGGCATTATACGAATACCAAACAGGTACAAGTAAATATAGCAAAAGAGGTAGAAAATGCGGTCACAGGCTCGAAGCTATATAGACCTTCTCAACTGGTAGCCATAAAGCAAGAGGCAGAGCAAAGAATAAAAAGTATATGGGGAGCTTCTTCCGATGTAGGCGAACAGGCGATCATTGGAAAGATAGAAGTTACGGGAGAAAGTACGTTGCAGGCCGCACATAGACTCCAGATCGAGGAGAAGCGGGAACACGTAGCATGTTTGAATTTTGCATCAGCCAAAAACCCAGGAGGTGGATTCCTCGGAGGCAGTCAGGCTCAAGAGGAAAGCTTAGCTCGTTCATCAGCGCTGTATCCTTGCATTTCACAAATGGAGGAAATGTATCAACATAATCGGAAGCTGCGGAGCTGTTTTTATTCAGATTATATGATTTATTCTCCCCAAGTTCCTGTTTTTCGGGATGATCAGGGAACATTGCTGGAAAATCCGTATTTAGTCGATTTCCTGACCGCGCCTGCTGTGAATGCTGGAGTCGTGCGTGAACGGGAGCCAGAGCAGGTCAATCGGATTGGAGAAGTCATGTTGGAGCGTATCCGTTATATTTTGGGAATGGCCATGCAAAATGGTGTAGAACATCTTGTGCTTGGTGCTTATGGTTGTGGGGTATTCCGCAATAAGCCGGAAGAGGTTGCCGACTGGTTTAAGCAAGTACTTGTAGCTGAAGGATATGGACTGCTGTTTGAACAGATTGTGTTTGCGGTATTGGACCACAAAACAGAGCAGCGTACTTTAAACAGTTTTAAAAATGCTCTATCCTGATATCAGAGACATATTAACCATTAATACTGATGAAATAGGAGAGTGCTGAATGAACCCATCTTCCAACATTACCTGGCATGTATCAGAAGTGGATAAGCAAGCTCGACAGCTTCTGAACGGACATAAGAGTCCGGTGCTTTGGTTTACGGGGCTGTCTGGCTCGGGAAAGTCAACGGTATCCTCCACACTCGAAAAAGCGTTATATGCACGAGGGATACGTACGTTTATTTTGGATGGGGATAATGTTCGGCATGGTTTGAATCGCAATTTGGGTTTCCTACCCGCTGACCGCAAAGAAAATATTCGTCGTATAGCGGAAGTGTCCAAGCTAATGGCACATGCGGGGGTTCTAACGATTTGCGCTACCATTTCGCCTTATCGTGAGGATCGTGAAATGGTAAAGGACATTTTACAACAGGAAGGCTGCTACGAGATTTATATCCAATGCAGTCTAGAGGAATGCGAGCGTCGTGATCCAAAAGCCATGTACAAGAAAGCAAGAGCTGGAGAAATTCAACATTTTACAGGGATTGATGCTCCATATGAAGTACCGTTGGAACCTGATTTAATCGTATCTACTGAAGGCCGGGACGTAAGTCAGTCGGTACAGGATATTCTGGACTTTCTCGATAGAAAGCAGCTGCTATTATGATTTTATGATGAATTCCATATGAATATTGTCTAAAAGTCTCCATAACAAAACCTAAAAAGTGATCAATGTAATTATTACAGAACGTAAAAAATTGAAGTCATTTTATTGTAAATAAATACAGCACGTATTACGGCAAGCCTTAAGGGGCTTGCTTTTTCTTTTTTAATTTAAACTAATTCTAAATCCTAGATTATAATAATTATAAAAAAGTATTGATTTTTGTTTGTGCACAATTTATAGTGAAAAGCACATGGTCAACCAATTCAATCAAGAGGTGATTTCAATTATGAGTAACCAACCAACGAACCTGACTACAAGCTGGGGCGCTCCTGTTGGAGATAATCAGAATTCGATTACAGCAGGCTCACGGGGGCCTGTATTAATTCAGGATGTGCATCTGCTGGAAAAATTGGCGCATTTTAACCGGGAGCGTGTGCCGGAACGGGTTGTTCATGCTAAAGGTGCGGGGGCACACGGATATTTTGAAGTCACTAATGATTTGTCTTCATATACAAAAGCAAGCTTTTTGTCCGAAGTGGGTAAGCGTACACCGATGTTTATCCGTTTTTCTACTGTGGCAGGTGAGTTAGGCTCGTCCGATACTGTACGCGATCCACGTGGATTTGCGGTAAAGTTTTATACAGAAGAAGGAAACTATGATCTCGTGGGCAATAATACACCTGTCTTTTTTATTCGGGATGCCATTAAATTTCCTGACTTTATTCATACGCAAAAACGTCATCCTCAAACGCATTTAAAAAACCCGAATGCGGTCTGGGATTTCTGGTCCTTGTCTCCTGAATCGCTGCATCAGGTAAGTATTCTCATGTCTGATCGCGGTATTCCGGCTACACTTCGACATATGCATGGTTTTGGCAGCCACACGTTCAAGTGGGTGAACGCCGAGGGGCAGGCCGTATGGGTGAAATATCATTTTAAAACAGAACAAGGCATACAAAATCTCGATGTGGATTTAGCTGCGAAAATTGCCGGTGAAAACCCGGATTATCATATACAAGATTTGTTTAATGCGATTAAAAAGGGCGATTTCCCGGCATGGAAACTTTATGTGCAGATTATGCCCATAGAAGATGCGGATACGTACCGTTTTGATCCATTTGATGTGACCAAAGTATGGTCTCAAAAGGATTACCCTCTGATCGAGGTAGGGCGCATGGTGCTGAATCGCAATCCTGAGAACTACTTTGCTGAGGTAGAGCAGGTGACATTCTCGCCAGGTTCATTTGTTCCAGGTATTGAGGCATCCCCGGATAAGATGCTGCAAGGACGCTTGTTTGCCTATGGTGATGCACATCGCTACCGTGTAGGCGCAAACCATAATGCGTTGCCAATCAATCGGCCGCATGCGGAAGTACACAACTACCAACGCGATGGTGCATTGCGCAGTGACAGTAATGGCGGGGGATCTGTCTATTATGAGCCTAATAGTCTCGGTGGACCGAAAGAATCACCAGCTCACAAAATTGCTCCTTTTGAAGTGTCTGGCGAGGCACAAAGTGTAGCCTATGATCATCACGATCACTACACACAACCAGGGGACCTGTACCGCTTGCTCAGTGAAGAGGAGCGCTCACGCCTGGTCCGAAACATCGTAAATGCGATGAAGCCTGTAGAAAGTGATGAAATCAAACTGCGTCAGATCGGCCATTTCTATAAAGCTGATCCTGAATACGGACGTCGTGTAGCGGATGGTCTAGGCTTGACCGTTCCACAAGGCGAGTAGAAGGATTGGTAAACTCCTATCCTAAGAACCGTATGAATAAATAATAAAAGGATGTCCCCACACCACGTACATGGTGGATGGGACATCCTTTGTTTTTGAGATCGATGTAAAGCAGGTGCTGCTAAATCCTCTTCAACCGAGGCAAATAGATCACCAGAAACAGTGACCGTCCCAGGGCAAAGATGATAAAGGATAACCAAAGTCCATGATTCCCAAAATGGGGAACGCACCAGAAGAGAGCGATCAAAAAGCAGACCAGTGAAATCAGCATCGAATTACGGATCGGATACGTTACCGTCATCCCTGTAAATACACCATAGAATACCAGTCCCAGCCCGGCTGCTAGGGGAAAGACCACCAGCCACCCATTGTAAGGAGTTGTCAGGCTAATCACTGTAGCGTTCCCCGTAAATAGCGAGATCAGCGGCTCTTTCAGTGCAAGGTACAATCCTCCCGTCACTACACCGGTAACCAGTGTCCAAAACCAGGACAAATGAATAACTCTTTGCAGCATTTTACGATCTCCGGCACCACGAGCCTGACCCGTCATGATGCTACTGGCGTTGGCGAATCCATCAAAAAAGTAAGCCATAATGTAATGGATCTGCAACAAAATAGCATTTGCCGCCAACTGATCGGTGCCAAAGCTCGCACTGCGCGCCGTAAACAGATTAAACATCGTCAACAGGCAGGCTGTACGAATCATGAGATCAAGGTTCGTCGCCATGACACTTTTCAACTCTGAGGCACCGAACCATTCTCGCCAATTCCTCTGTCCACTGCGCTTCCATTCTCTCCAAATCGGTGAACGGAACACCAGTGCAAGACCCAATACACATGCAAGAGCTTCTGCAATCAGAGTAGCGCTTGCGACCCCGGTGACATTCCAATGCATGATCTGTGTAAATACAAGAGCTAAAAGCATATTGATTACATTCATTGATATTTGTAAAAATAATGTAGCTTTCACGCGGGACAATCCCATCAGCCATCCGAGCAGCACATAGTTCACCAATGTAAGGGGTGCTCCCCAAATGCGGATGTTAAAATAAATTGCAGCTTGCTCTGCCACATCCTGAGCTGGACGGATAAGCTGGAGAGAAGCTAGCAGGATGGGCTTTTGCAAGACAATAAATACTGCACTGATGAGTAGAGCTATAGCCAGTGGGCGCATGAGAGCAGCTATGCCTTGGTCGTTATTTTGTGCACCTGCGGCTTGTGCTGTGAAAGCTGACGTACTGACTCGCAGAAAGCCAAACAGCCAATATAAAGTATTGAAAATCAGAGTACCGACTGCCACGCCGCCTAAATAGGCAGACTGGCCCAAATGACCGATTACTGCTGTATCCACCGCACCGAGTAGCGGGGTAGTAATCGTCGAAATAATTAAAGGGATTGCTAAAGCAAGATAGGCTCGGTGGGAAGGCAGCATGTTGAAAAAACCTCCAGTAATGATTGTGTATAGGGATGCCGATCCGAATGAAATAATGCTTCCTTGGAAAAATGCTCAAGCACACGGCCTTCTTTCATAACCATGATTCGATCACTCATAAAGTGCACAGCCGCCAGATCATGCGAGATAAACAGATAAGCCAGTCCAAACTCATCCTGCAAATCCTTGAGCAGATTTAAAACGGTGGCTTGTGTGGTCACATCCAAACTTGCAGTCGGCTCGTCCAATACGATAAATTCCGGTTCTGTACTAATGGCGCGTGCAATGGTTACGCGCTGCTTTTCCCCACCGCTGAGCTGATGTGGAAACTTATCCAGGTAGCTTGCCGGAAGCTTTACCATACCTAGCAGTTGTTCTGCTATATTCCAACGTCCAGAGGGCATCCCCGCCATAAAGGAAGGAACATAGCATTTGAGCTGATCCAATGGCTCCAGCAGGGATTGCAAAATGGTTAGTCTGGGGTTCAAAGCTGCGGATGGATGTTGAAATACCGCCCCCAGTCTGCTGCGAATCCGTTTTAATTCACTTCGCTTTAATCCTCGAATGGACTGTCCATCCAGTTTAAGCTCACCTTGATCAAACGTGTCCAATGTCAAAATACAGCGAGCAAGTGTGCTTTTCCCACTGCCGCTTTCTCCGACAACACCCAGACATTCTCCGGGTGAGACCGACAGAGCAACATCGTGCAGTACAGTTTTGCCCCCAGCGTAAGCCTTCGTCAAACCGGAGACGGTAACAACAGGATGAGGGCTGTCTTGCCACTGAGCGCAGGCGGCTTGATTATTCATGTAATATGCTCCTTTCCGGTGCAAGCTGTTCATCGGTGCTGTTGCATGGCAAACGTGAAGGAGCGTCTGGAGACAGCGGCGGAATAGCCGCCAGTAAGCGACGCGTATATGGATGGGCTGGATGGTCCAGCACCGCTTGCGTTTGACCAGCTTCAAGCAAAACACCTGTACGCATTACTGCAACTCGATCCGCATACTTCCGTACATGCCGTAGATCGTGAGTGATCCACATGACGGAAATCCCCGTTTCCATCCGGATTTGGTCAATGAGCTGGAGTACTCGGTGTGCAGTGAGCGTATCCAGCGCAGTTGTTGGCTCATCGGCAATGAGCAGCTTTGGCTCTAGAAGCAGTGCAGCTGCAATAGCTGCTCGCTGCAATTGACCGCCGCTGAGCTCGAATGGATAGCTGCGGTACACACGCTCGGCGGGAAGCTGTACGTGCTCAAGCACCTCGATACAGCGCTGCTTACGCGCTTTACGGTCTTGCTTGCCGTGAGCACGCATCAGCTCATCGAGTTGGCTGCCCACACGCAAAAAAGGGGTAAAAGCCCCGTGATAGTCTTGAAAAACGTAAGATATTTCACTACCAAGCAAGGAACGTCTTTGTTTAGCGGGTAGGGCAAGCAAATTCTCATCATTCCACATTATGATTCCTTCAGCGCTAACAGAAGCGGGGAGGAGACCGCCAATAGCGAACGCAGTCATGCTTTTGCCGCTTCCGCTTTCTCCTGCCAGAGCACACCATTCTCTCGGACGAATGGCAAGCTCCAGTTGTTCTACAATCGTTTTTGCTTTTGTCCGAATCGTTAAGCCTTCAATAGTCAGCATGTAGTTCACTCCTCTGACCGGGTTTTAACATCATAACGGTCGCGTAGCTCGTCTCCAAACACATTCGCTAATAGTACCGTGAGCACGACAGCTATGCCGGGACCCAGCATTAAATGAGGGGCCATTTGAAAATATGCACGCCCTTCATTCAACATCGTGCCCCATTCGGGAATGGGCGGCTGAGGACCTAAGCCCAAAAAAGATAGAGAGGCGATCATTAAAATGATTTTGCCGATATCCAGCGTAGCCAGTACCAGTACATTCCCAATGGCATGGGGCAGAATATGCCGCATGACAATTCGCAGGGAGGAGGTACCCGCGAGTATGGATAACGAAATGTAATCCTTTTGCTTTTCAGCCAGAACGGTACTGCGCACCAGTCGGGCATAACCAACCCATTTTACTGCAGACACCGCAAATATAAGATTCCCTAAGCCTGGTCCGAGCAGGCCGCTTAGTACAATGGCAAAAATATAATCAGGCAAAGTCATGAAGGCATCGACCACACGTTGGAATACACGATCCATCCAGCCTCCAATAAATCCTGACAGCAGACCGAGGGGTACCCCGACAACCAGTGAAACGATCAAAATCAACAAACTGGTTCCGACTGTCGTCCGTAGTCCTGCTATGACCCTCGATAGCACATCTCTACCCAAATGATCGGTTCCCAGCCAGTGCATTGCACTGATCGGTTGAAGTCGACTCCCCATCTGGATATGATACGGATCTTGTGGAGCTAGGAAGGGTATGACTGTAATGGCTGTAAGAATGAACAGGATGAAGAGTGATCCGATCCATGCTTTGGACAATCGTGCCCTGGTGAACTGCCTGTTTTCCGCATGTACGGATTTTATCATGATAAACGTTTCTCCTTCAAAGCAATTTCAGGATTGACCCAACGATAGGACAGCTCTACCAAGATATTGAGACATATAATGAATATGGCCATAAAAATTGTATAGCCCTGTATAATGGGATAGTCCCTCGCGGCAATTGCATCCACAATCCATTTGCCAAGCCCCGGATAGGCGAACAGCACTTCGATTACCACCGTACCTCCCAGTAGGCTGCCTATGCTCTCACTGAATACTGTAATAAGTGGAATTAAGCTGTGACGGAACATGTGTCTGAAAAAAATGCGAACCGGACTGATTCCACGGGCTTGAGCCGCTTTGATAAAATCCTGTCCCGAGCTTTCAATCAGACTTGCGCGAATCATTCGTACATAAACAGCCGCCATTGCCAATCCGAGGGTAAGAGAAGGGAGGACTAAATGAAAAACGGTTCCATCCCCCATAGACGGCAAAATACGCAATTTAACTGCAAACCATTCGATAAACAAAAGCCCCAACCAAAAGCTGGGAATTGAGGAGCCAATTAAGGCAAACACACGACTGGCACTGTCAATCCAGCGGTTACGGTACAGTGCAGACATTGTGCCCAACGGGAGAGCTATCAGCAGCATAATGAACAGAGAGCCTCCAGTCAGGAGGAGTGTATAAGGCAGCTTTTCTATAAACTCTGTCAAGACTGGACGATGGGTTAGATAAGATTGTCCAAAATCCAACTGTAGCAACTGAACCAACCACTTACCATATTGCACAAGTAATGGTTGATCCAGCCCCAGTTGGCTGCGCATATCCGCAATTTGCTGATTGGATACAGCTACATCATCTACTCGGAGAATGCTCCGAACGGGATCGCCCGGAACAAGCTTAAGCAGACAGAAGCTCACAAAGGAAAGAATAAGAAAGAACAATATAAGCGTCAGAAACTTTTTGGCAATAGATTGAAGCATGCTAGTTCACATCCAAGTCCTGGGTCAACAGATAGTATTCACTTTGGCTGGTTACCCAGTTATGTACGTAATTACGATAGGCCACTACGTTGTTTGGATGAACTAGAAAGGATTGCAGATTTTCTTGATCAATCAGCGTGACAGCCTGCAGCGCTAGCTTGTTGCGTTGCTCCTCATTCACGGTTGTGTTCAGCTGCGTAATCATACTCGCGAGTTCTGGTACATGCACACGACCGTAATTCAATGCTCCCTCCGGCATATAGGCCGCATTCAGGAAATAGCTTGCATCGCCGCGCGGAGCTGTAATGTTACTGTAAGTCGCCAAATCCCAATCCTGATGAGCGGCCAGATATTCATCAATATTATCAACCTGACGGATATCAATCGTGATGCCAAGCTCCTTAGCGTTAGCCTGAATCAGCTGTGAAATGAGTGGAAGCTCCGCTCTCGACTGGTAGGTTAACAATGTAAGATGAAGGGAGGACCCGTCAGAATTCGTAACTTTTCCGTTCTGCACTGTATATCCAGCTTCTTTGAAGCCTTCTCGTGCTGCATTCAAATCAAACTTTTTCGTAATATATTCCGGTGAAAAAGGAAAGTCCGGCAAGAACGGACCTTGAGCAGGGGTTCCCTGACCAGACATAATACCGCTTGCAATCTCATCCCGGTTGATCAAATTATCGAATGCTTTGCGCACAGCTGTTTTTTTCAGATCATGATTGTTCATATTGTAAATAATTTGGTGCGTCCGCAGGCTAGGAAGTGAGTCAACTTTAACGGTAGAATCAGCTTTCAAGAGCTCCAGACTTTCAACGGGCGGACGATACACAATATCGGCCGTCTTAGCTTGAAAAGCAAGTTGACGTGCATTGGCATCTTCGTTAAACATGAATTTGGCATGTTTCAATTTTACTTCACCGTTCCAATAGTCCTCGTTGCGATCCAGATTCAGTTCACTTCCGGCACGGAAACTGACAACTTTGAACGGCCCCGTTCCTGATGGGAAGCCACCTGCGGCTGTGGTGTCCATAATTGCGGTATTCGGATGAACCAGCTCAGATACAAATTCCGGGAAGGGCTTGTCCGTCGTAATGCTCAAGATCTGCCCTTCTGCATGAATATCACGGATATGTAGCGCATTTTTAACCGATGGATTGAGCTTTAGTGCTCTTTCCAAAGAGGCTTTGACAGCTGCGGCATCTACGGCTTTACCGCTATGGAATTTCACGCCTGGTCGGATGCTAAAGGTCCAGTGCTGCCCGTCCTTACTGTTCCATTTTTCTGCAAGCCAAGCTTCCAGCTTGAGATCCTTATTCACTTTGATCAGTGTTTCATTTACTCCAGCACGAACGGCTGTGTAATTGATATCTGCATGAGGATCAATAGAAGGGCTTTGCACGTTGAACAATAAGGTGACACTTTTATCTTGTGGTGCCGTAGAGGATGTGGATGAAGATGATGGAGATGTAGCACAGGCTGTCATCATCACCGCCATGACCGCAGGGATAAATAGTTTGAAATATGAACGTTTAAACAACAGGGAACCTCCTTAATAGTAATCGTAATTTTTACGCTTTACTCCGTGAGTCATATCGTAACCAAATGAGGAGGATTTGTAAATATGTAATTATATGAATACCTATCTAGATTCGTAAAAAAAGGCTGCTTAACCATAAATGAGATGGTTAGCAGCCTTTAGGTTTATTCAGGTATTACATTTGGAATGAAAATAATAATTAATTAGTGCATGGGTGCTTTAGCAGTGCCATGTTCAACATGAACTCTGCGGATGAAAAACGCAAGGATCAGACCGATCACGCTGATGACCATTGCAAAGAAAAATGAATTCTGAGATCCGATTACCATGGCATTAGCCATTTCATTTACGGATTGAGGCATGCTGGATTGGCTCAAATAGCTGTCCATGCCTTTGGAGAGAATACTTACCGCTACGGCAGTACCGATTGCACCAGCGACTTGCTGGAGCGTACTCATAATAGCCGTTCCATCTGGGTATAGATCCATAGGGAGCTGGTTTAGACCGTTAGTTTGGGCTGGCATCATAATCATAGAAATACCGATCATCAAGCAGCTATGCAGCACAATAATGAGTACGAGCGTGGATGTCGTTGTAATGCCGGACAGGAAAAACAACACAGCGGCCACGATCACAAGTCCTGGAATCACAAGCCATTTGGGACCGAATTTATCGAATAAGGAGCCCATAATAGGCGACAAGAGACCGTTGATAATCCCACCTGGCAGAAGCACCAAACCTGCTGTTAGAGCGGACAAGGCCAGCCCTTTTTGCAAAAAGAGTGGAAGAATCAGCATCGTAGAAAGGATCGTCATCATACATAAGAACACCATGATAACGCCGATCACAAACATTGGATATTTAAATACACGCAAATTCAGCATAGGTGCTTTCATTTTCAACTGTCGTACAGAGAACAGAATCAACGATATCACGCCGATGATCACAGGAAGCAAAACAACCAGGCTGGTCCAGCCTTCGCCACCTTCACCAGATTTACTGAAACCAAACACGACACCGCCGAAGCCAATGGAAGACAGGATAATAGATAAAAGATCAATCTTGGGCTTGGTCGGTTCTGAGACGTTCTGCATAAACAAAATACCGCAGATCAGCGATAGGACCAAGAAAGGAAGAGAGATCCAGAAGATCCAGTGCCAAGATAAATTCTGAAGTACCAGTCCTGCAATGGTAGGTCCTACCGCAGGTGCAAACATAATAACCAATCCGATGATTCCCATAGCCGCGCCTCTCTTTTCAGCTGGGAAGATAATTAAGATCGTGTTAAACATCAACGGCAATAACAGCGCTGTACCCATAGCCTGCAAAATGCGTGCGATCAATAACACTGAAAAGGTAGGGGCAAGCGCTGCAACGAGACAACCAGCTATTGAAAATAGCAACGATGTCACAAACAGCTGTCTTGTGGTAAAGGTTTGAAGCAGCAATCCCGATACAGGCACCAAAATACCAAGTGTCAGCAGATAAGCGGTAGTCAGCCATTGAGCTGTTGCAGTTGTAATATGCAAAATCTGCATCAAATCATTCAACGCAATGTTAAGTGCCGTTTCACTGAACATCCCAATAAAGCCACTAAGGAGCAGGGCAATCATAATAGGTAGCACCTTGAACGTTTTGGGTTCAGAGGGTGAGCTTGTTTGACTCATTGTACTCATGTTGTTTTTGTTCCTCCAATAAATTAATGGGTATTGAATTATAACGATCGGTCTATATATAATAAACATGCTATTATTTTTTTGTCAAAGTAAAAGTTTCAAATATTATATAATAAAGGATGCTGTATATGGCTGCTAAACCCGAATCATATGAGAATATCGTACAAACGGCGTCGAGGCTCTTTTTTTACCAGGGGTATCATGCTACCGGACTGAATCAGATTCTTGCGGAGAGTGGATCACCGAAGGGATCACTTTATTATTATTTTCCACATGGTAAAGAAGAGTTGGCTTTGGAGTGCATAAGAAGAGGGAATGAGTTTATTAAGCAAAAATTAAAACAGGCACTGAGTGGAAACGAAAATCCTGTAGTAGCCATTCAGGATTTTATTCGTCATACAGCTGAGGAGGCTGACCGTCTTGGCTTTGACAGCTTCATGCCGATTGGCTTCTGGGCTGCCGCGGAAACTTCCTGTATTAGTGAATCACTACGTCATGCCTGTGTGAATACGTTTACAGATTGGCAGCACATCTATATGGAACGCCTTCAGGAATCGGGCTTGGACGAGGAAAAGGCACACAGTCTGGCGGTACTGATCATCTCGATGCTCGAAGGGGCATTAATTTTAGCGGTTACACAACAGAGCAGTGCTCCTATTTATAATATCGTGGATTACATTCCACAGTTGGTCAAATGACTTAGTTGGTCGGTTTTCATGCGCCCCTAATGAGCTCTAACAAGCGACTTTAGAGAGTCGATGTTTTCATTTTTGAGAACTCGGCTTTTTGGTGCATCCTGGGACGTAATTTTACTCACATTACCAGCACCAAATGATGAAAAGTATGGTAAAATGGAATGAATTTGATTTTGCGCGAAAGGAAGAGTGATAGCAAGTGGCAAAAGCGAAGGTACCCAAACGGCCTACTCGGGATGAATTTGTACTGGAGGAAATCGGGAATCAGCTTGTAGAAGCACAACAAGAGCAATCCGAAGTTGTATTGACAGTATGGGGGCGCGAAGAAGCAACCCGCGGACAAATCGTTAAAATGGACCCGAGAACAGGCAAGGTTCATGTAGAGAGTAATGGAGAAACGGATAAAGTTCCTTTTATGGATATCATGAGTGTAAATTACCCGAGAGATTAGTTGTGATTACATAAATATAACAGAAAGGGATGAAAGAATGTCAAAGTTAGGCGTCTCCCTTACAATCGGTATTTTTATGATCATCTTTTCAATAATTTTCGGTTTTAAAGTATATATAGCTGTTTCTGCTGCTATGTTCGGACTTTTTGCTTATCTAGCTACAGTAGGATATCTCAAACGTAACAGCCAGGATGATCCGTCAAATGATGGCTATTATGAATTTTTGGAAAATGCCAGGAACTAATAATTATTATTTGTGAATAAAAAAACAACCGAGTGGTTTACAGCCATCGGTTGTTTTTTTATATTCTGCTGTATAAGTGGTAAGGAGAACACCGCATTGCTGCGTTGACCTAGGCCTGGTATGGGTTTATGTAGCTTTGATCGGGCTGGCATGACTGGCACGGGCTTCGGCTTTCTTAAGCACCTTACGATCGAAAATGAAGGGGCCGAACGGCAACAGCGAGGCAATTAAGGCTGCAAGCCCTTGCAGTAGCGTAATTTTACGCAAAATCAGCATGACAATAGTGGCAACCACATAAGCCACAAACAGTACCCCATGGATCATTCCCACCCAGCTTACCATTTGCGGCATTCCAGCTGCGTATTTAAGTGGCATGGCAATACACACAAGCAGCAGATAAGAAATCGCTTCAATATTACCAATGGCACCAAACGTCTTAAAAGCATTTTTGAACATAATACACCTCCTTTTTCTATTACTTAAAATTTAATATATCCTATAATGCAATGTTATTAAACGGTAGAAAGTTACGATATATCGAATATTTACAGCTAGCTTTTAATATTTCCTCTGAGACTAGGGTAACAAGGTTTGCTTTGTATGGCTTAGCGCAAGAAAAAAATGTCTAGTTAGCCAAGCTCGAAGGCTTTGTGTATATGGACATTTCGAGGTTAACATGTACCCAATTACTAAAGAATGCTAGTGTCAGGTCTAAACATTTGGTATGGAAATTCCGATAACAGTTAAATGAACGTCTGTACGTTATGGTATATATTTTAAAAGCTGGATTACAGCAGAAGGATTTGTGAGTTTACTTATTTATTTTGACAACATAAAATTTCAATACTGGTATCAAGGAGAGCATAAAACATGAATAAAAAACGTTTGCGTCAATGGATGGCTCCGTTCGCAACGGCTACGCTGATTTTGAATACGGGGTATGGCATTTTGGGACCCGATGCAGTGGCTAGCGCGTTGCCGACTGAAAGGCATAACTCAAATCTGACAGGTTTGAACATACCACAATCACATACCAAATTAGCGACCGTTCAAGGACGCCAAATACCGATCACTTCTAGCACGAAATTGACTACATTAACCGGTCAGAAGCCTAATATTAACCAAGTGATGAAATTAATGTCGACCCAATTGGTTACTGCGAATATTGCGCCAGCAGAGATAAGCAATCTGACAGCGATCCCTACAGAAACAACAAAAGTAAACTTGTCCTGGACTAATCCATCGGACATCAATTTTGACCACGTAAAAGTGGTTAATGTCACTAACGATGTATATGTTGATAACATTCGAAGTAACTCTTATATGATGAGTGGTTTACAGCCGAATACGACATATACCTTTCTCGTGAAAACGGTGAATAAGAGTGGCAACGAATCTCAAGGTAAGCCAATAACTGTAAAAACAGCCTCCACTGACGCCCCTATAGACAAGACACCCCCAGGAGAAGTGAGCGGGCTGACAGCAACGAATATAGGATATAATGGATTTACCATCAATTACATACTGCCTAAGGATGCTGACTTAAGCCAAGCGATTATTTATTTAAATGGTACAGAAATTCAGAAAACCACAGGCACGTCTTACACGTTTAATGTGTTAAATGCTGCTACTGCCTACAATGTAACGGTCAAAACGATAGACAAATCCGGAAACTTATCTCAAGGAGTTAGTATTCCGGTTACAACGTCTTCAGTCTCTACCGATATCGTGCCCGAGGTGACAGGTGCTTCAGTGACATCAGTTAATAACTATAGTGTTACTGTTTCTTGGACAAAACCTAGCGGAATTAGTACAGTCAGTCTATATAAGGATGGACAACTGGTAACTGATTCAACAGGATCATCCTATACATTTAACAATCTTTCGGCAAGCCAGACATACACGTTCACGATAAAATCCAAGCGGAGCACAGGTGCGTTATCCTCCGGTGTGAAGCTGACTGCCACAACGGACAGTACATCTTCCAATTCGTCAGAAGTGTCTAATCTTGAAGTCGATAGCAAAAGCGACACCTGGATCAAAATCACCTATGATATGCCGAGTCGAGCAGAGAGGGTAAAAATCTATGTTGATGGTGATTATAAGGGAAATACAACCTCAGAATCCTATAAAATAACGGATTTACGAGAAGGACGCTGGTATGAGATTAAAGTCATAACCGTAAATAGTAGTGGAAGGGAATCTAGTGGTGTAAAGATATCCGAACGCACAAATTCGGATGGTTACTATTCTTCGTCCTCTAGTTCATCGAACTATGAGAAAGCGAGAGATTTAATGCGGATTGCGGAGAACAGTCTAAATGCGTCCGACTGGCGTTCTGCCAGAGATGCGATAAGTGATCTGCCAACTGGTACACGTAAAAGCGATCTGCTAGATCGACTGGAGGCTATTCGCAATAGGGCATTAGGCACCAGTAGTTCATCGTCCGGGACGAGTTCAACTACAACGACTTCCGGCACTACGACGAGTTACACGAACAATGCGGTTGCTTCATATACAACATCGTTCACCCTGACACCAGGAGCTAAAACAGCTTATGTTGATGGTCGGGCTACAACGATAGCTCAGGCGCCAAAAATTATAAATGGGGTAACGATGGTCCCGTTACGCTTTATCAGTGAGCGGGTGGGTTACGATGTAAACTATGAAAAAGGGACTAAAAAGATCATTCTGAATCGTCCTACAGACGGCAAACAAATAGTACTTCAAGTCAAGAATTCCACCCTTGCTGTATATGAGTTAAACAACTCCCGAAATTATTCGACGAACATCACTGCTCCGGTTATTGTTAACGGCTATACGCTGGTTCCATTACGAGTCATCAGCGAGCTTTCGGGTTATCAGGTAAACTATAATAGTGTATCCAAACAAATTACGATTACCAAATAAATACTCTAACAAAAAGAGTTCTAAAGTAAAAAACTTTAGAACTCTTTTTGTTAGGAGTTTATCATGATGTCGATGATACACGGATTGGTATCTCAATGCTTACCTGTCCGCCGCCTGTCTGGGTGGAGTTGGTGATGAGCAGCTGTCCGCCATGTAGGTTCACAATGGATTTTGTTATATACAGACCCATGCCGTAATGTCCAGTTAATCTTCTGGACGAGTCGCCCATATAAAATTGCTCCGCTGCCTGTTTGAGGCCTTCAGGAGAGAAGCCTGGGCCTTCGTCTACGATGCTTAAACGAATACACTCTTCGGCAGACTCCGCAGTCAGCCGAATTTCGCTATATTCCGGCGCTTGCTCTACCGCATTAGAAGCAACATTCATGATGGCTCGCTCAAGCAGAACTGGGTCTACATACAACGTACTAGGGAGGTTGTATGTAGCAAATACGACAGATATTTTTCTGACAGCGGCCAGAGCCATTACCTGATCTTTTATCTTAGTTAGATAGAAGTCAGTATCTATCGTTTCCGCCTGCAGGGTGGCTACTGTTTCCGCTTTTGAAATTTCAATAAGAGTCTTAATATACTGCTCCATTTGCCTGGTGCTCTCCGCTATATAATCGGTATAGTTTTTTTGCTCCTCCGATTGATCGGTTTCGGACAGCAACTCTACGTTTCCGCGAACGATAGTGAGTGGTGTTTTGACATCGTGTGCCAGGGCGGATATTTGCTCACGACGGGATTTTTCGAGATTCCATTGTTTCTGAAGCGAAGTCTTTAACGTTTCTTTCATTTTATCCATAGAATGGAGCACCCGATCGATCTCCATCACACCACTGAGCTGAATTGAGAAGTCCAGGTCCTGTGCTTGAATTTGCTTTGTAGCCTGCTGCAATCCACTCATTTTGCGCGTCAGCTTTCGTCCGAAGGAGGAAGCGAGTAGGGCTCCTCCCCCCAGGAAGGCGATACAAAACACGGCAAAAAAGGACAATTCCGCGTTCGGCAGATATTGACGTAGAATAGGAAGTTCAAACTGTGCCGAGACAGAGTAGCGCATCACAGTAACTTCATTATTATGTGAAACTTTTACATAGTTATAGGGAAATTGATAGGCAGTATTGCTCTGCTGCGTAACACTCCAAGCGGCTTGAGCCTGCTTTTCAGAAAGATTTCCCTCAATGTGGCGGCCTTCCGAAGTGAATGACGCGTATCTATATAGTTTCTGCCGAGAATCCGGCTGTAGGGTCTTGCCAGCTTCAATGATTGCCTTATCCTCCCGTACCTGATTCTCAGCATAGTTCGCGGGAAGAATGGTTCCACAAGACATCAGGATATAGAAGATGAGGACCAGGAACAGCGCTAGCGCAATCGTCCCGATACAGAACATAACTAAATAACCCAGAAAAATGGTTCGCAGTTTGGTTGTTTTATGTGCTTGCTGTATTTTGGCTACTTCCATCGGTACCCGATCCCCCAAACTGTCTCCACTGGCGAAACCTCTACTTTGCCAAGCTTGGCTCGGATATTTTTGATATGCTCCACGATGGTGGCGGAGTCGCTGTCTCCATCAAAGCCGAAGACGGCTTCGTAAATCTGCTCTTTAGAGAACACTTGACCCCAGTTCAGAGCTAGAAACTTACATATCTCATATTCACTTTTGGTAAACGGGATTACAACATTTTGAACGGTGATTTCCTTACCCGATAGATTGAAATGAACTTCCCCGATGCAGAATACATTACGCCTTTCACGATTCTCTCGTCTGAGATGAGCGTTGATTCGAGCGCGCAGCTCTCCAGCCCCAAACGGCTTGACAATATAATCGTCGGCTCCTTCCCCAAGGCCCAACATTACATCGTTCTCCATGGATTTTGCTGTAAGGAACAGGATCGGACAGTCTACCTTGCTGCGAATTTCCCGACAGAGTGTGAATCCGTCCATGTTCGGCATCATCACGTCCAGCAGGATGAGGTCAAAGGCTCCAAGCTGCATGGTGAGAACCTGTGGGGAGGTGGAGACTACCGTGACAACATGGCCATCTTTCTGCAAAATATTTTGAAGTAGTGCCAAAACGGCGGGTTCATCATCAACGGCCAACAAGTTTGCCATGCTTTATTCACTTCCCTTGCTTTCTTTCTCTAATCTTTACTCGGATGAATTTTGTCCTTCCCAACGACAAATCCATAACCCTAATAATACCATGATGACTAAGGTCCCTACTACGCAATATTTGATTCCCAAATCAAGCTGTATAGTTTCAGGGATAGAATCTGCTGAGCTTACGCCGTATTGCACCCAGATCGTGATGAAGCGGGCAGCCCAAGCAGAGGGGATGAATATCCAATTATGATCACCCAGCCCAGTTAGAAGCAAAGCGGACAATAGACTCTCCATGATGCCCAGACCGATAGAAGCTCCTTTACCGAATCGCAAACTAACGAAAAAATGTAGAATATAAAGGAATAAACTCGACATAAACAGAATGCAGGCACCCAACACATAAAACTTCAAGCCATACGGGGACTCTTTCAACAGATATATATAGCCAGCTCCAAAGCCGCCTGAGGCAAGCAGCACACTACCAAATCCCAAGCACAGAAGCAGGCTAAGCTTGCTCAAAAAAGGTAACAGCTTCACCGGCGAGGTCAAGAGGTGTTGAAAATTTCCAGCGACTGACTCCTGCTCAACAGCAATGGAGCATACAATACCAATCATGGTAGGAAGAGTCACAGCCAGGACCTGCAAATAGCCGTCTATCTTCGAAATCGATGAGTATGGAGTGAAGGAATAATAGGCAAGAAAGATTGCTATGCCTAAGAGTGGCACAAGCAGCTGCACCAGCAATAAGGGCTGCCTTCTAAGTTTGAGCACATCAGATTTCAGATTGCGGAAGAAAGATATCATCTTACTTAGCCTCCCGTTTACGGAAAGACATGGCCGTCAGCACTGACAGAATCATGAATAGACATACTGTGATCAACAGGCCGGGAACAATTATGCCTCTATCCAAAAGTGGATCTCCTGAAGGAACGGAAAGCCCATTAGGCAGCACTTGAATGACGGCGCACATCAATCGCGCTGGAATAGCATAGGGTACCGCCCACCATACAGAAGACGTAGCGAACAAGACGGTGCAGGCTACGTTGCCCAGCATGTTGATGATTAGGGTGGCAAACATGCCTATTCGATCCGTTAGGAACAGGCAAAGTGGAACTTGCCACAAAAAGGTGATGAAGAGTAGCAGAGTTGCAGCGACGCTTTCTGCTAGTGTCACGGAAGTTGAGAATACGAATCCGCCAAGAGTTATCCCTATAAATAGGATAATAGAGGAAACCATTAAGAGCCTTACGCAAACCCCGATTTTACCGTACCATATCCGAGCCAAATCTACAGATATGCCAAGGACAGCACGGTATTTCAGCTTCTTGCCATCCTTTTGGATCACTCCTGAGCACATTAAGGTGAGGGCACCTGGTAGCAGCATGAAATACCACCAATTGTAGCTGGCGCTTTGGAGCATACGTCCCCCCATGAGCACGGTACACAGAGTAAGAGTAACGATGGGGGCAAGCCAGACCAACTTTTTCGTGAAGGTGCGCCTTAACTTTAGATGTTCAGCGGCTATGTATTGCTGCATCCTACTCACCTCCCTTTCGGTATTCCTGTGCAATCTGCATGAACAATGATTCCAGGTTTTGCCCTGGAGTGACCGCCTCTTGATAAGCTAATACGCCGCCGGCAATGATACCGACATGGTCAACGATTTGTTCGACTTCGGATAGGATATGACTAGAAAGAATTACAGTAATTCCTTGCTTCGGGAAGGAGCGAATTAGCTCACGTTGCTCCTGAATACCAATGGGGTCTAGTCCATTGGTTGGCTCATCTAAGATCAATAGCTTGGGATGATTGAGGAGAGCAATCGCAATGCCCAGCCGCTGTTTCATACCCATTGAGAACTGGCCGGAGCGCTTTTTCCCGGTATGGGTCAAATCAACAATGCTCAGCACTTCATCAATCCGCGAATCAGGTAGTCCAAGCAACGTTGTGCGAACCTTCAGGTTCTCTCTAGCTGTCAAATTCTCATAGAGTGGAGGAGCTTCGATCAGTGCGCCGATCTGAGCAAGATCTTTTCGGGACCAAGGTTTCCCTTGAAATAAAATTTCACCGGCTGTCGGGCGTAGCATACCGGTTAGCATTTTTAAGGTAGTTGATTTTCCTGCCCCATTTGGCCCGAGCAATCCATACACGGAATTCTCCTGAATAGACAACGCGACGTTGTTCACTGCCTGCTGTCGTCCAAAGGTTTTGCAGAGATTTTTAGTCTGTAAAATAATATTATCCATATCAGTTCATCCTTTTCATTCGTTCTGACAACTACTTTACAGATCAATTCTAAGAACTTTATAAGGATTGAAATATTAATGTTTCAAACTTTATGCATTCATGCAGTATTCGCTATAATGGATACAGTGATTTAGGAAAGGGATGTAATCATGAAGAAGGTTATCGTAATCGGGTCAGGAATTCTGGGGGCATCGACAGCATACCAGTTAGCAAAAATGGGCGCTGATGTCATTCTTGTAGACCGCAAAGATAAAGGACAGGCGACTGATGCAGCTGCTGGCATTATCTGTCCCTGGCTATCACAGCGACGCAATCAGGCTTGGTACCAGCTAGCCAAAGCGGGCGCACGTTTTTACCCCGAATTGATTGAAGAACTCAAAAGCGAGGGAGAAACAGAAACTGGCTATGCTCAAGTTGGGGCTCTCAGTATTCACGATGATTTGGAGAAAATCAAAAAAATGCAGGAACGGGCACACTTACGACATACAGATGCACCGGAAATCGGTGAAATTACGCAACTAAATGAAAAGGAAACCCATGAACAGTTTCCTTTATTAGAAGATCGATATCATTCTGTTCATATTAGCGGTGCCGCTCGTATAGATGGTCGTGCGCTACGTGACGCGTTGATCCGATCAGCCCAAAGAAATGGGGCAACCCTTATCCATGGGGATGCTGTGCTTCAATATAATTCCGACCATGTAACCGGAGTAACGGTCGATGGACATAGTTTTTCGTCTGACGTAGTCATTGTTTGTGCTGGTGCATGGGCCAATCAACTGATGCTGCCTTTGGGCATTCGCTTTAAAGTTAGTTTTCAAAAGGCACAAATCATGCATTTGCAGATCCCTGCCGGACAAGATACAGGCACCTGGCCTGTAATCATACCGCCTTCTGACCAGTATTTGTTGGCGTTTGATCAACAGAAGATCGTAATAGGTGCGACTCACGAAAATGAAATCGAAGGCTACGATACAAGAGTAACAGCAGGTGGAATGCAGGAAATCCTAAATAAAGGTTTAGAATTAGCACCTGGTTTGGCAAATAGCACTTTTCAGGAGGTAAGAGTCGGTTTCCGTCCTTTTACCCCCGGTTTTCTACCGGTGCTTGGAGCTGTGCCTGGCTGGAACGGCCTTATAGCTGCCAATGGGCTTGGAGCATCCGGGCTGACCATGGGTCCCTTTATTGGAAGCCAACTGGCAAAGTTAGCACTGGGGATGGCTTTGGATATCAACATCGATGAATATGATATTCGAAATGCTATTGATGAAGATTGATCCTTGAAGCTGGACAACAACAGTAGATATGCATAAGAAGCCGCCCTACTGGCGGCTTTTCTAATAATATAAGTTCTTTTCCTGGCCCAAAGATAGAGCTTATGTCGATTTTTTAAGGTTACTCGTTTCTATTTTAGTCTTAGACCTAGTAAAACCCCGCTACGTAGGAACAAGATTAGTGACACACCGAAACAAATCACAGAAAACAGGCTAACGGAAATAAAACCACCGCTGTGCGCGTATAGCATTCCTGCTGTGAAAGAGCCAACCATTGTTCCAAAATACATAGAAGAATTGGCAAGTGATGAAACTGTTCCGCGTGCTGTGGCAGATAAGGTTTGAAGCATACTCATCATAAGCGGGAAAATCATTCCAAGGATAAGGAAGATCAGAAAATATGTAATTTCGACATAGGTCACACTAGGTAAATAGGGCAGAAGCAAATAAAGCAGACTGATGAAAATTACGCCATAGATCAAAGAGTGCTTAGGCCCCACTTTGTTAACTAAGCTGCTCCCAAATAAGCTGCTGATCGTATTTCCTAAACCAAGGAATAATATCACCGTACCAATATTTGCAACATTGAGGCTGAATTTGTCGGACAGCCATGTGCCAATAAAAGAGAAGGCAGCAAAATTTCCGAGTTGGAACAGGAAGTAGGCCAGAAAAGCGACCTTAGGTGTTGACCCCTGCAGCAATGAACGGTATCTGTTCCTAATCGAGGGAGCCTTTTGCTTCTGTATAGAAGGAGGCAAGGCGGGCAAGAGAACAGCAGTCCAAATAACGATCAGGAAGGTGCAGCAACCAATCATAATAAAGGGGGTTTGCCACCCGGCGGTAGCGAGATAGCTGCCAATGGGCACGCCTAGCATTTGGGAAAAAGCTAATCCTGCGGTGACAACTCCCATGGCTTTTAACACTTTATGTGGTTGAACTAACTGAGGAATGGCTGCCCAAACTTGAGGTGAGGCAAAAGCGGCACTAATGCCAGCCAATAAGCGAAAAGCAAACATGGTCCAAAAATCAACGGCAAAGCCGCAAAGTAGAGTGAAGATACCAAAACCAAGTAAGCCGAACAGTAGTACTTTTTTTCGATTCCATGCATCTGACAACGGTCCTGCAATTAAGGCAAACAGAGCTACCCTAAAGCATAGGCTGAAACAATCCAGCCCGATTGTTCGATAGAAATGCCGAAGCTTTCACGAAGAATAGGTAGAAGAGGCGACACAATGAACGTATCTGTACCAATGAAAAACATGATCAAGAAAAACAAGGTGATAATTTTATTCAAAACGAAACCCTCCATTTGTTCTATAGTTCGAATATTCTCGAATAATAGAAATATAGCATTCCAATATGCTATAATGCAACTATAATTCTTTGTTAGGCAGGTGAACGGATCTTGAGAACGCTGTATCATCCCAACGTAATTGAAATTACTCTACCTACAGTTTTATATGCTCTAAGTGACCCCATTCGGCTTAATATCATCCAGATTTTAGCCGAAAAAGGGGAGCAATCCTGTAGCTCGATAGATATTTCAGCTCCAAAGTCAACCTTGTCTCATCATTTTAAGGTTCTTCGGGAATCAGGGGTCATTCATACGAGAATAGAGGGAACCCAACGCTTTATCTCTATCCGTTACGATGATTTGAATGAACGCTTTCCTAGCTTGCTGTCGGCCGTACTGATGGGCTTGAAGCAATAAAAGAAAAAGGTCTAGTTAGCATAAAACTAACTAGACCTTATTTGTCGAAGAACAACCATATATAATTATAAATTGCCGCTTATTTTGCAGTTAGAGAGAAGCTGATCCCTCTACACGTCATTCATCATGTCGTTGAGATGCGAATTCTCCAACGATTGTGTCAGGGTTTGCATATTTTTCAAGTAGTCGATTTTATAGATACAGGAGTAAATCACGTTTAATACATAGTCAAAGGCAATTTGCGACGAAAAAGTACCAATCTTGGCATGCTTTACTTCGTCATTAGGCACCTGGATACATATACTACTTCGTTTGGCCAACTCACTTTGATTGGTAGCTGTAATGGTGATAAAAGGGATATTCTCACGCGTAAAATGTCGTGCCGCTTTTAAAAAAATCGGTGACTTACCGTGGTAAGTTAAGAAAATAGCGCAATCTTCTGAAGTTAGATTAGCCGTATGGTAAGCCCATTCAGACAGCTCCGTGGCTATAACCACATACTTGTTGATTTTTACTAATTTATTCTGAAAACTTTTTGCTCGGATTTGTGAATCCCCTAACGCATATATAAAGATCCTATTTGCTTGATCCAGTAACTTGGCTGTTTGTGACAGTAAGTGATCATCCATGAATGTAAAGTTTTTTTCAATCGTTTCCTTCATTAATTCAGCAATTTCTTTCGCCACTTGAAGTGGGGTTTCATCAAACCCGAATGGATAGTTGGGGTCTACATTGGAAATATTCTGGGTATCTTGCTGGAATTCCCGAGCGAGTTTTATTATAAACTCCTTGAAGCCGGATAGCCCAAGTTTGTGAATTAATCGATTAATGGCGGAATGCGAAGTATACGTAGCTTTGGCAAGCTCCTGAATATTTAAGTGCAGGATCGATTCCTTGTGGACCAAAATGTAGGAAGCAATGCTTTTTTCGTTTGGTGTAAAGTTTTGCATTTCTGATAATTGCATCAGTATTTTCAACAGGTTCCCCCCGGTTCAATTGAAATAACGTTTGATAAAAGATACCCAATAAACATTTTGTTTAAAAACAAGCCGTCATGCTTACAAATATTCGGTTAAATGTACCGTTTTGATGGCAAATTATTTACGATCGACGTTCTTCTACTATAATAAATGAAAAAGAGCCTAGGGGGAATTAATATGCTTACCATCGGTTATATTGGGAATGGCAAAAGCACCAATCGGTATCATCTTCCTTTTTCATTGACCAGAGATCATTTGAAAGTAAAGACGATCTACGCCCGTAATCCAGATAAAGGGGAGTGGGAGAAAATCCCTGGCGTGCAGTATACAGATAATCTTGAATCTTTAATGAACGATAAGGAAATTCAGTTGATTGTTGTCTGTACACCTGTAGAATCCCACTACACTTATGCGAAAATGGCACTCGACCACGGAAAAAATGTACTTATTGAGAAACCCTTTATGTTAACGAAAGAAGAAGCAGTGTCCATCTTCCAATATGCCAAAGAGAAAAATCTGATTATACAGTGCTACCAAAACAGACGATACGATTCGGATTTTCTCACTACCAAGAAGGTCATTGAATCAGGAAAACTCGGTGATTTGTTGGAGGTGGAAATGCATTTTGATTATTACCGCCCTGAAACCCCCAACTCCACCTCTCATTTTTCCAAATATAACAGTTACCTCTATGGACATGGCGCTCATACCATTGACCAGGTTCTTTCCTATTTTGGGAAACCTGACACGATCCATTACGACGTGCGCCAATTGCTCGGTTCTGGAAGAATGAATGACTATTTTGATCTGGATTTTTATTATCCCTCACTCAAGGTATCCATTAAATCCAGCTTTTTTCGTTTAAAAGAGCGGCCGAGTTTTGTAGTATACGGCAAAAAAGGCGTTTTTATAAAACAGACAAAGGATCGTCAGGAGGAGCATCTTAAATTATACTATCTGCCTAAGGGACACGCCGATTTTGGCATCGACCAGCCTGAGCATTATGGCATTTTAACGTACCTGGATGATGATGGTCAGTACCATGAAGAAAAAGTGGTTTCTGAAAAAGGAGATTATGCCCGAGTGTATGACGATCTCTATCATTCGATCATACACGGCAAAGAAAAAGCGATTACAGATGAAGAAACCATAACTTCAATGGAAATACTTGAGAAGGGTATAGAGGAGTGTAACTAGAATGAAATTGGGAATTGTCGGAGCAGGAATGATCGTAGGGGATCTATTGAGCTTTATTCAGGAAATCCCGACGATCTTATTAAAGGCCATTTGTTCTAGACCTAGCCATGAGGAGAAATTACTAGCTTGGCAACATAGATATGGAATCTCTCAGATTTATACGGATTACAGCAAAATGCTGAGGAATAATGACGTAGATACTGTCTATATTGGTTTGCCTAATCATCTCCATTATTCATATGCCAAAGAAGCATTACTGAGTGGTAAACATGTCATATGTGAGAAGCCTTTTACATCCAATGTGCATGAATTTCTAGAGCTAAAAGAAATTGCTCAGCAAAGAAAACTGGGATTGGTGGAAGCTATTACGAATCAATATTTGAAAAATTATTTGTCCATAAAGGAGTATCTGCCTAAACTTGGCGAGATTAAAATAGTTGAATGCAACTATTCTCAATATTCATCCCGGTATGAGGCTTTTAAAGCGGGAGTAATCCAGCCTGCGTTTAATCCGGAAATGTCTGGCGGAGCCTTGATGGATATCAATTTATACAATATTCATTTTGTTGTTGGCCTCTTCGGGAGCCCTAAGAAGGTAGAATACCTGGCGAACATGGAACGTGGAATTGACACTTCAGGCATACTGCTGCTTGATTACGGCGATTTTAAGTGTGTTTGCATAGGTTCAAAAGACAGTACGGCACCCAATGCAGTGAACATTCAAGGCAATAAAGGCTATGTACACATGCCGAGTTCAGCTAATATATGCGATTATTTTGAATACACTCCTAATAAGGAAACGCCCATCCAGGTGGACCTGAAAGATCATTCGCATCGTATGTATGACGAATTCGTTGAATTCGAACGTATCATCCGAGAAAACGATTTGGAAAAAGTCTCGGATATGCTTGAACATAGCGAAAAGGTCATGAATGTCATTGAGAAGGCCAAACAGTCGGCCAATCTTGTGTTTGGTCCCGATAAACATAATCTTTAATGCTTGTACCTGAAATTGAAGAAGCAACTCGCTTGAGCTGCTTCTGACTCATGGATTTGAGAGTAGCAGATAGATACGTCTGCTACTCTTTTTTTGCCTAGATTCACAATTTCCGGTCCAAAAGCATGCCAATTTGCTCGGCCATCCTCTTCCCGAAGTTCATCTATTACTGGACAAGTACACTGGAGGGAAGGTAAAAGTGAGGGCTTAAACGTAAAAGGACCTGTTTTCGGGTGCCCTCAACCAACTATGATATTTTTCTCAAAATATTCGCACCAAATCCACTGCTTTGGTATGTTTTGACGAGATCACCAAGTCGTACAGAAAAGCCCAAGATACCGCTGCCCCTGTTCGTTCCACGGGGTACATCATACCATTGTCCGCTGACTTCCACCGCCCCGGTCGGATCATAAGTCACTTCCCCTTCCAACACATTGGTCCAATTATGACCACTGCCGTTGTCGCTTAATCCTGTCCACCAGATCCTATTGTTATTAAGGTGCCGAATGTAGTATATGCCTCCATCGTCGCCTTGCCAGGTTCCTGTCAAATCATACGCAGGTTGCCTCCAATGAGTTAGTGTAGGTACCTGATTGTAGTACATAGGTTGCACTCCTCTATTGAATTTATTATTCGTTACAGCATAAGTCCACAACAGCAGCTTGCTTTACCATCGTTGCCATGTAGTTGTGATAATTCCACCGGATACCTTGGTCAACTGGTCTTCACTACGGGTTAAGACCAAGGTACCGTTGTTCTTGTTCCTTCCACGCGGTACATCGGCCCAATTTCCTGAGATTACCACTCCCTCTGGTCCAATCTGACGAATTCCATGAAACACGTGTGTCCAGTTTTGCCCACTGCCGTTGTCGCTAAATCCTGCCCACCAGACATGGGGGTCATCATGCCGAATGTAGTACACGCTTCCATCGTTACCTCGCCAGATTCCCGTCATATCCGGTTCCTGCCGAGTCGCTTGTGCATTAACAAAAGACTCCCGATTGTGCATATGCCTGCAATGAGTTAGCGTAGGTACCAGATTGTAGTACACAAGTAGCACTCCTCTATTTTTTTTATTTGTTACAACATATGCCGACACAAAACAATTGAACCTAGGCAAATGCGATTTGAGATTAGAAATCTCAATGGTCTGATTCGAATAGTTAGGCGAGAGCAAATTGATGAATGGAGTATGATGATTGATATGAACAGCAGAGGGATTTTGTATGGAATTGCAGCTGATTTGCCTGCGATGCGGGAACACAAATCGGGACACATCATTAACTTGTCTTCTATTGCTGGACATAATGTCTACCCAGACAGTACTGTATATTGCGCGATTAGGCATGCAGTCAAGGCTGATGAGTATGAGATATACGGAGGAGTTGGAGAGAAGAACAGGCCTATGATCTAATTCTTCATAGCTGTGGAGATTGAATTGATGGGATACCTTTTTTTCAGAGAGTCGTACCAGGTAAAATCATCGAATTTATACGAAAATGATTTTACCCGGTATGACGTATTTAAGATCAATAGCACAATCATAGCGTTCTAACTAAAGTCTATCCCTTAATGAAACTTATATCAATCACGAGGAAGTCTCTTTAGTTAGAGTGAATAATTGAGATGAGAAATCATATTTCTCCGCAATATTAAAATCCTGGTCAGCCTTATAAGGCGGGGTGAGTATAAGTCCGATGTTCATTAACTCGCTACCTGTGAAACGTCGATCCAGTTCTTTCACGAAATATACTGCCATTTCGTCCAGTCCGATGAGCTTTAGCCGTGAATAAGCTGCATTGGGGCGTGAGAGTACCTGGTACCAGCCGACGAGAGCATGCTCACGTTCTGCATCAATGGTCATCCAAGCTGTCTCATTTTTTTCAAAGGGACTTAGCAGACGGTAAAACGTTCCCTGGGTAACTAATCGTTGCTGACGTTTATACAGTTGTATTTGCTTTTTGATTATATTGCACTCTTCCTCGGTCAAAGCCAATGGATCAAGTTCGTAACCGAATACACCGAAGTAGGCGACATTTGATCTGGTTTGCAGCGGTGCAGTTCTGCCTACCTGGTGGTTCGGAATGGTTGACACATGAGCACCCATGCTGCTAAGCGGATAGGCCATGGAAGTGCCATACTGAATCTTAAGACGTTCAATAGCTTCGCTATCGTCGCTCGTCCATGTTTGCGGAGCATAATAAAGCATCCCTGGATCAAATCGTCCTCCACCGGAAGCACAGGACTCAAACAAAACCTCAGGGTATTTGGTAATCAGTTTCTCATATAAAGCATACACGCCTAGGACGTAACGATGGAAAAACTCGCCCTGTCTTTCCTTGCCCAGAGATAATGAATAGGCTTCTGAAATGCAGCGATTCATATCCCATTTTACATATTCGATATGAGCAGAAGAGAGCACGTCATCCATTAACTTAAACAGGTAATCCACAACAGGCGGTTGGGAATAATCAAGAACATACTGATGTCGTCCATGCTTGCGTTTACGCCCGGGTGTTCCCACAACCCAATCCGGATGTTCCCTCATAATATGAGAGTCGGAGTTAACCATTTCCGGCTCAAACCAAAGACCGAATTTCATACCAAGCTCATTGATCTTCTTTGCCAAATTCGAGATTCCGTTCGGTAGCTTTTCACGATTTTCAAACCAGTCACCGAGTGAGGAGGTATCATTGTTTCTTTGACCGAACCAACCGTCATCCAAGACAAAGAGCTCAATCCCTAGTTCACTTGCTTTTTTAGCCATATCCACTATTTTCTTTTCGGTAAAATCAAAGTAGGTACCCTCCCAGTTATTGATCAATACAGGTCGTTCCCGTTCAGCCCAGCTACTACGAATTAAGTGTTTATTGTACAGGCGATGGAACGCCTGGCTCATGCCGTTCAAACCGCTCTGTGAGTAGACCATAACTGCTTCAGGTGAATAAAAACATTCTCCAGGCTTCAGAGTCCAGCAGAATTTGTCAGGATGAATACCGAGGCTCAGTCGGGTAGTTGAGTAGCTGTCCACTTCCGCCTGGGCAAGAAAGTTTCCGCTGTAGACGAGATTCACTGCATATATTTCTCCTTGGTGTTCCTGAGATCCCGGTTTGGCAAGCGCCAAGAATGGATTGTGAATATGACTACTAATTCCTCGTGTGCTCCCAATGGACTGAACACCTGGTCTGAGTGGTGTACGCTCCACATGTCGTTCCCTACCCCATGCCCCCGACAAATGAATAATTTCATATTCGGAGTCAGGAAGATCAAGGCTCACGCTCATAAGACGATTGACTCTTAGAATACTATTTCCGGAATTCGTTATGGATACGGATCGCGTGATTACAGGCAGTTCACTGAAGATGGTGTATGCAAGCACGGCAACCGCTCCTGTAAGGGAATCGGTCAGCGTGATCAGGAGTGTCTCTGCTTCATTTGCTTCCTTACAAAACGTAGCAGGGAGATGGGGGATTTTAGGTTTCCCCGTGATGACCTCGTAACGGTCAAAGATGAACTCCATGACATGAGAACCGTCCTCCTGTATGATCTCAACTGCTGGTTCTCTAAAGTCTCCACTTCCCGAAGAAGGGAATTCCTGCTTGATGCTTTCCAATGATGTTACCAAGTCACCATCAAACTCACCGACAGACACAGAGCGGTAGCTTCGTTCAATAAAACGGTCATACTGACCTAGGTACTCCATTTTTTTGCCATAATATAAATGCTCCAATTGCCCGTTCTCCATGACACGGAAAAGATAACTGCAGTATTTGTTCGTTAAGTGAAATGTACGTTCCTTTGGGTTAACTTGTATACTAGCCATGTACATAGCCCCTTTCAAAATATAACTGTCCTGTTGAAAGCGTTATTATCGAACTCAGCATAACAAAGCCAGGGGAAGAAAATACATTACTTTTTTTAAGCGTATTATGGGAAAAACATAGAATCTTTCAAACAAAATTTATAGTTAGGTTCAACCTTTTTCTAAGTATTTGTCATCCTTAACTTATGCTATACTGATAAATTAACAAACATAGATTCTATATTGGGCAAAGTACGGGGAGGGTGCGAATGGGCCAGAATACGTTTCAGGATGTAGATACACATCCCAGTTCAGAGCATGAAAATATATCGGATCTGATTCTATATAATTGTGAGACAAGTGCATATAGGGAACAATTTCTTTGGTTTTGCTATATTAATCTATAAAAATATTGGTATTTGGAAGCGGTTTTCTTTGCTATCGTAAAATTATTGGTTTTTTCCTGCATGGTATTTTTAACGATTGTAGGAAGAATACTTTTTACGGGAGGAGAACCGCACGTGGATTTCATAACTACCTTTATTACAGCTGTCGGCTGGGGAGTCATGCCGATATTGGCGTATATGACTAAAGCCAGTCCCCGAGAACAGCTGACAGGTACCGTGCTGTGCTGTTTGCCCTGTGCTTGTATATCATTCATCCAGCCTCATTAGCACCGATTTCTTTCGTGGTAAGTTTTATATCCGGTATTTTCTGGGCTGCTGGACAATTACTCCATTTTCGATCTTTCCAAAAAGTAAGCGTATCCATCGCCATTCCTGTAATTTGCGGTCTACAGTTGATAGGGACGACGTTATTTGCCGCACTGATCTTGGGTGAATGGATAACAGGTTACCAATATGGGATGGGTGTTGGTTCTCTTCTGTGTATTTTAGCGGGAGTTCTATTGACCAGCTATCAGGGCAAGTCTGCTGGGCTGTCTAAGCCTATGCCGTTACGAATTATCATGATGCTGGTTTGCTCCGGGTTAGCGTTAAGCAGTTATGTAGTTATCAATCAGTACTTTAATATATCTGGGCTGTCCGTCATTCTGCCGCAATCGCTCGGGATGTTATACTCGGCCCTGGTCATAAATTTGAAAGGCAAACATCGGCTACGCTTCTCTCCAGTGCTTCGCAATTTGTTTACAGGATTGGTTTGGAGCATTGCTAATCTAGCACTATTTATTTCCAACGGTCTGATCGGCATGGCGGCTAGTTTTCCGATCTCTCAAGCGATCATTGCAATTGCTTGTGTCGGCAGCATTTTAATATTTAAGGAAAAGAAAAGTCTTTATGAATGGTTAGCTATACTTGTGGGAATTACGGTGCTGATGATAGGAGTAGGAATGATTAGCCTGCTTAAGCCCTAGAGAGAATTTGTGGAGAAAAAAGCCTATATATCAATAGGGCACGCTTTTCGGGATTGACAGAGGTATAGCAGCATGAGAAAATGTACGCGCGTACATAAAATGATTGGAGGTGGGCAATATCGTTTCGCGCAAGGAAGTAGCAGAACTCGCTGGCGTGTCTGAAGCGACGGTGTCTCGGGTATTGAACGCGACCGGTCCTATCAAGGAAGATACGCGGAAACGGGTCCTGGACGTTGCCAATCAACTTGGATATGTTCCCAGTGCATTGGCCCGCAACTTTGCCCGAAGCAAAAGCGGCCATCTTGGTGTGGTTATGCCTTATGTCCCGAAGGCGCACCTGTTCTCTGCTTATTTTTTCTCCGAGATGCTGAGCGGTATCGGTAACAAGGCCAGAGACAGCGGGCTCGATCTACTACTATTATTCCGAAAACCGGGCGAACGGATGGACTACAGCAGTCTTTTCCGTCAGCAAAAGGTCGACAGTTGTATCATCCTTGGAGCAAGGGATGAGCACGATGAGGTGGAGGCTCTGAAGAGACTTCAGCAAGAGGGGCGACCGTTCTGTGTCATGAATCACCATTTTGAAGGGCAGTCGTTCTGTGAAGTGGATGCAGACCATGTAGAAGGAAGCCGGGCGGCTGTAAGTCATCTCATTGAGCAGGGATGCAAGCGGATAGCCTTTCTCAACGGTCCGGATATCTATTCCAACAGTACTGAGCGATTGAAGGGTTATCTCATCGCGCTTCAGGAGGCTGGTATTGAATATGACCATGAGCTGATTCTGGAAGGTAATTACAGTCGTCGAAGCGGGCTCGAAGCGTCGGCTACAATCGCAGACAAATTAGATGATATTGATGCCGTATTTGCGGCGAACGACCGGATGGCCCTCGGTGTAATGCAGGGTCTCCGTGAGCGCGGGCTGGCAGTTGAGCGGTTTCCAGCGTTTGTAGGCTATGATGACTCGGATGCAGCTGAGATGGCTGTTCCGCCACTAAGCAGTGTCCGTGTTCCATTTTATGAGATGGGGGAACTTGCAGCCTCGAAGCTTATACCCGATTCTCAGGATCTCACTCCGGCTCTGGAACTGACTGGGTGCGACTTAATCAGAGAACTCCTGTCCACAGAGCTGATTATTAGGGCGTCATCCATTCGTCAATAACATCATTCATCAATAATTCGTTGAAACTCATACCCATAAGGAGGATCACGACATGTCTAACCGTCTTCGTATTGGAATGGTTGGCTACAAATTTATGGGCAAGGCTCACAGCAACGCTTACCGTAGTCTACCCATGTTCTTCCCGGATGCCCCGCTGCAACCAGAGATGTCCGTTATCTGTGGACGTAACGAGCAGGGGGTTCAGGCAGCTGCCCGCCAGTTCGGCTGGAGCGAAAGTGTTACGAATTGGCGTGATCTAGTGAAACGTAGCGATATTGATCTTGTTGACATTAACGCCCCGAGTAATGCCCATAAGGAAATTGTCATTGAGGCTGCCCTCCATGGCAAGCATCTGTTTTGTGAGAAGCCGCTTGCGCTTTCATTGGCGGATTCCCGTGACATGCTGCAAGCAGCAGAGACAGCAGGGGTCAACCATATGATTGGCTTCAACTACCGCTTTTCTCCGGCTGTCCAGCTGGCGAAGCAGCTCGTCGAAAGCGGTCGCCTGGGCAAGATTTATCATTTTCGCGCCTTTTTCCTTCAAGACTGGATTATGGACCCGTCCTTCCCGCTGGTATGGCGGTTGCAAAAAGAAGTGGCCGGTTCTGGCTCTCATGGTGATCTTGGCGCCCATTTGATTGATCTCGCTCGGTTTCTGGTCGGCGAGTTCCACGAAGTCATCGGCATGAGCGAGACGTTCATCAAACAGCGTCCGCTGGCTACGGAGATGAGCGGATTGAGCTCCAAAAGGAGTACCGAGGCCAATGCACCGATGGGAGAAGTGACGGTTGATGATGCCACGTTGTTCTTAGCACGCTTTGCTGGAGGCGCACTGGGCAGCTTTGAGGCCACACGCTTTGCAGCCGGACATCGGAGCACAAATTCATTCGAAATCAACGGTAGTCTGGGCAGTGTGCGGTTTGATTTTGAGCGGATGAATGAGCTGGAAGTGTATTTCACACAGGATGAGGAAGGCGTTCAGGGCTTCCGCCGCGTGCTCGCCACCGATCCGGTACACAAGTATTCCGAAGCCTGGTGGCCTGCAGGACATACAATTGGATTCGAGCATACCTTCACCCACGAGATGCTTGAGATGTTGAGTGCCATCTCCGAAGGGCGGCAACCTTCGCCGAACTTCCACGACGGGGTCGCTTGTCAGGCTGTGCTTGAAGCAGTAGAACGATCTATAGAGGAACGCCGTTGGGTATCCATTGAAGAAATGTAGGTTAACAACACATTCCGAAAGGTGAGTGGATTACAGATGCGCAAGGCACTGATTGTATGGGGTGGATGGAACGGACATGAACCGGAGCAGGTGGCGGCCATTTTTGAACGCATTCTGAAGGAAGAAGGGTTTGAGGTGGAGGTGTCCAGTACCCTTGAAGCCTATCAGGATGCGGAGAAACTGCTTGGCCTGGACCTGATCGTTCCCATGTGGACCATGGGACAGATTGAGCAGGAACTGATCAATAATGTCTCAGCAGCGGTTCAAAGCGGCGTAGGTCTGGCAGGCTGTCACGGTGGCATGTGTGATGCCTTTCGAAACAACGTGGACTGGCAATTCATGACAGGTGGGCAATGGGTTGCACATCCCGGCAATGATGGGGTGGAGTACATGGTAAACATAAAGCGTGGATCGAGCCCGCTGCTGGACCATATTGAGGATTTTCAGGTCATAAGCGAGCAGTACTACCTCCATGTAGACCCTGCGGTTGAGGTGCTGGCAACCACACGCTTCCCGGTCGTTCCGGGACCTCATTCGGCCAATGGGCCAGTGGATATGCCCGTTGTATGGACAAAGCGGTGGGGAAACGGCCGCGTGTTCTACAATTCGCTAGGTCATCACGCAGATATCATAGAAATTCCTCAAGTGACCGAGATGATGCGCAGCGGATTCCTGTGGACTGCGGCAGGCAAACAGGCGGCGACCAGCCGAGGTAGCTCGCTGGCAGAGGCATACACGGGTATGGCAGACAACCAGCAACAGTAGCGTGAACAGGATAGTATCCGATGTAATAAAAGAATGCCATTATCCATTTTTTCTGAAGGAGAAGGGAGTCCAGGCATGAAAAAAATGAAAGTGGGCATTATCGGTTGCGGTAAAATTAGCGGAATTTATATGGAAAATTGCCATCGTTTCGACATTCTGGAGCTGTTCGCAGTAGCGGATCTGGACCAAAGTCGGGCAGAGGAGCAGGCGATAGCGTTCAACGTTCCGAACGTATATTCGGTAGATGAGATTTTGGCTGATCCGCAGATCGAACTCATCATTAATTTGACCATTCCGGCCGTTCACGCCGAAGTGTGTCTCAGAGCACTTGAGGCTGGCAAGCATGTCTATGTGGAGAAGCCACTTGCTGTCACCCGAGAGCAGGGCCAGGCAGTCTTGGATCTTGCTCATCAAAAGGGACTACTTGTTGGCTGCGCACCGGAGACCTTCTTCGGCTCCGGTATACAGACATCATTGAAGTTGATTGAAGACGGAGTCATTGGGAATCCGGTAGCTGCTACGGCTTTCATGATGAGCCGTGGACATGAACATTGGCATCCTGATCCTGAATTTTATTATGCAGCTGGTGGTGGTCCGATGTTTGATATGGGACCTTATTATTTGACGGCTCTGGTGCAATTGCTGGGACCGATTGCCGCCATTTCGGGCATGACCAGCAAAGCGATGGATCAGCGAACGATTACGAGCGAGAAAAAGAGAGGCCAGACTATCCCAGTCGATATTCCGACCCATGTGGCTGGATTGTTGCGCTTCAAGCAGGGAGCTGTCGGTACGCTGATTACCAGCTTTGACATTTTTGGAGGTAGCACTCTGCCACCGATCGAGGTGTATGGTACGCATGGCACGTTGCAGGTACCTGACCCGAACACATTCGGAGGGCCAGTTCGCTTCAGGCTGCTAGGCGAGCACAATTGGACAGAGGTACCGCTGCTGCCAGGTTATCAGGAAAATACACGGGGTATCGGAGTTGCTGATATGGCCTATGCTATCCGCAACGGACGACCTCACCGCGCCAGCGGGGAACTGGCCTACCATGTGCTGGAAGCGATGTGGGCGTTCCATGATTCTTCCGATCAGCAGACCTTTTATACGATGCAGAGTACATGTCAGCGCCCGGCGGCTTTAACAGAAAACCTGCCCTTATATACGTTAGATGTATAAAACAAGTACCAGCCTGAAGCTGACCTGCAGCATACAAGAATTATAAGACTGGAGGGGCTGTCCCAAAAGTCGGTCTGGGGATTTGCGCATTCTGCTTTGATATTAATTACTATAAAAAAGAAGGCTCCAGCTCTGCTTTGACTGCGGCTTTGGGGTCTTCTTAGTTAACTTTTGAAACATCATGCTACATAATTTTGCGCCTTGAACAAGATCTTAATGCTATAAAAATAACATTACTACTGCGAGGAATGCGCTAGAATGGACCTTTTAGCTTGATTAGTTCTATAGTGTCGTTCTAATATAAAAGAAACATCAGCTTGACATCTATGTACTCTTAATACTACGGTGATGTGAATGTATTTTTAATTTTTCAAAAATAGGTTTATAGATTGCTAAATTTTGAGCGAAAAAAATCAGACCAATTGAAATTTTTGAGGAGGGTGAAAATATGTGTAGATATGCAATGTACGGTCCATACAAAGATATCTTTGCCTGCTTTGCTTGTAGGAAGGTATATAAGCAAACATCCCGCTTTGAGATTCCAAAGGAAAAATATGAGGGGATTGTCCATGTATGTCCGCAATGCCAGACGTCCATGCATGACATGGGGCATGATTTTCAGGCCCCGAAGCAAACGGATATCAAGCAGTGGAAAAAGGTAGAGCTTTTGTACCAAAACGGATACTCTTACCATTCCTGCGGATGTGACGGTCCTGGGTACAGACCTTCCCAGCTACAAGATGTTCCTGGATTCCTGAAGGAACAGCGAAGGTTTGAGAATGAGGGAGAGGCATTACTGCATCGGCTTTTGCAGAGTTAATTGAATCGAGCAAGTAACAAACATGGACTATTCGTAGTGTTGCCATAAGGAGGTCATCATGAGAAATTGTGCGCTATACAGCTCCACCTTTGATCTGGATCAGGTTGAGAGACTATTAGAGTCGATTTATCCCAATAACAAGATACACGTGAATGAAAGCAAAACTAGATTTGAGGTCAAAAGCAAGGGCTGGTTTAATAAGAAAGTCAAAGGCTTTAACATAATGACCAGCAAAACGAATCCGGAGGAGTTTGCCTCCATGCTTAACGGAATGATAAATTTTTTCAGTCAGATTCCTGCTGAAAACGAACATTTGCAGCAAAAGTTGCTGATCAAGATGAGTACGCTAAATATGGTGATTGGTGTGGAGACCGAGGAGGATATATCTGAAGCCTTTTTTGCCGAATTACTTGATATCATAAATTCGTTGGACGGGCTGATGTTCTGGGGTGGCGGTAATTTGCTTGCACCTGATGGAAGTCTGTTATTAGATGTCAATGGGCGTTCGGAAGTGGAAGATTATACAGTTACTGCTCATGTCAGTTATTTGCACGGAGAGGACCCAATTACCGAATCCGGGATGGAGCGGAAGCTGCGGTCGGAAAAGAAATTGGTCGATCAAGGCTTTACGCAAATGCCGCCGATCCCAGGCAGGCTAGGAGATGAAGCCGCAGACAGCATCCGTTCTCTCAAGGAAGTGGCTGGCCGTGCCGTTGCTTTGTGTATTGTAGCACTGAAAGGCGAGTGTATCGGTGCGGGTGAAAGCAAGGATGATACGAAACGGATGATAAATCAAGTGACTGATCAGTATGGCGCGGACCGTTTCTTTTCACCGGAAGAAAAGAGGTTCTTATCCAATGATGATGTCGATGAGTCGGAGGGCATCCAGTTCTCATGGCGTTATGAAGGCTTTTGGACTCTGTTATGGGCTTTGGGCCATCTTGAGAAGCTAGGTGACCCAACTGGGATTTGCGACGTGCCGTTGTCTGTTTCAAAGCTGCAGCAATTCGACTCATTTGAGGCTTTTCTGTCAAGCTCAAGGCCGCGCAGCAGCAAGGAAATTTTAGATGAAGCCGATTTAATTTGTCGTTACGATTGGATGTGTGTGGATAGCCGCATTCATAAACAGCCAGCCCCTGGAAATCTGGATGATGGTGTAGTGTATGAACGTCATCGTGTGCTTAAATGGCTCACCAGTTACATGGGACAGGATTGGGATGATGTGCGCACAGATACATAATAGGAAGTCTAGAAACATCAATCCTCTACCAATTAAGTAGAGGATTATTTGGTGTGGGGCACTTTACTTAAAATTCATGACGTTGACCGTAAATTCGCAATTCACTGATCTCAAACATCGTACTTTGCAGCTCAATCATGGGAAGCTGGTCGAAACGCAGCACAGGGATGGTATATGGCCCATCTATGTACTCGGCCTTTTCCCGGTACTTCTTTAATGAATCCACTCGGCAGGGAAACAGCGATTCAGAAGTGTATATGGACTGAAGACGGCTGGCTGCGCCTGAGTCATGGCGGCAAGTTACCGACTCTGGGGACAGAAGCTCCGAACATGCCGAGCCATCCTTTTCCAGCCGAAGAACCTAGAGACCACTTCATCATCAATCTATCATTTACGGCGATTATTTTTTCATAGAGGCTATGTTCAAGCTCAAGGGTAGCGATTTATATTTCTGGTAAACAAGATTACAATCCTGAGAATAACGAGTTGAATCGACAATTATACAAATATAACAATACTAGACAAGACAACTGCTGGGAGAAAGTTGTCTTGTTTTGCACTTTTAGGACCCATGCTATGGAGTTAGGAAAACAGATTTTAAAACTTTTTAATCATCAAGGAATAGTACTGGAAAACAAAAATATATATGCTTTAGGTCGCTTTGATAAAATCTCATCACTGGGAATGATACAGAAAATCTATTAAAGCGAAATAATTGAAGTTGTAAAAGAAAGCGGTTACTTTAGGGTTGTTCTACGTTTGTTTGTTTTGGTCCCAATTATGATCGGAAAGGAGAAGACTTTACCGTGCCTCAGGGATGGAGAATGGAATTGAAATCTATGAGAATGCAGGGGTAACCAATTAGCTATTTATGATGGTAAATAGGAGGCTTTGGGAATGAAAAAAACCATAACATGCTTGATTTTGTTTGGACTGCTGATGAGTATGTTGCCGTTCAAAAATGTGAGCGCTTTCGAAAATGCTAGGCTTACCCAATCGGCAACCGCAAGCTCCGTCGAAGATTCAAGTAAAGCGGCTGATTTTGCGATTGATGGTGACCCGCAAACTAGATGGTCCTCACAATATTCAGATCCGCAGTGGATAAGTGTAGATCTTGGTAGCACCACCAAAATCAATGGCGTTACGCTCAACTGGGAAGCCGCTTATGCGAAGTCCTACCAAGTTCAGACATCGACGGATGATGATCATTGGACTACCGTCTATTCCACCACGACTGGAGATGGAGGAATCGATAAGATATCTTTCGAAGCAACAGACGCTAGATATGTAAAAATGAACGGTATCGAAAGAGCTACCAGCTACGGATATTCCCTTTGGGAATTTGAAGTGCATTCAGCTGATGAACCGGAGGATAACTTACCTCCAACAGCTCCCTCCAACCTGACTAGTTCCTCGGTATCAGATACAACAGTAAGCTTGCAGTGGACGGAATCTACAGATAATGTAGGTGTTTCCAGCTACGACATCTACAAAGGATCAGACCTCGTAGGATCCAGTGCGTCGACATCCTTCATCGTTACCGGTCTAACAGCCAACATGGCGTACAGCTTTTATGTGAAAGCCAGAGATACCGCAGGTAATGTGTCAGATGCAAGCAATGTGATTGATGTTACCACCAGCGCAGCTGACACAAATATTGTCTCAGGTGAAACTTATAAACTAACGGCACAGCATAGCGGAAAAAATCTGGAAGCAGGAGACTCAACTGCCGATGGAGCGAAGGTGCAGCAGTGGACGAACAACGGTAGCGCTCGGCAAAGATGGAAAGTCATTGACGTTGGAGATGGATATTATAAATTGATTGTGCAATCCAGCGGTAAAGCATTAACAGTGGCCGGAGGCTCTTCAGAAGATGGGGCTAGTGTACAGCAATGGACAGACAGCGATTTAACTAATCAAAAATGGAAAATGATTGACGTCGGCGGTGGATATTATAAGCTGCTTGTACAATCTAGCGGTAAAGCGCTGGATGTAATCGGAGGTTATACTAATGACGGGGCAAATGTGCAGCAATGGACGGATAACGGAAATGATCAGCAGAAATGGAAGTTTACGCTTGTTGACTCAACCCCTGATACAACGGCACCAACAGCACCAGCAAACCTGAAAAGCTACTCCAAAACAAACACTTCGGTAAGCCTTGTATGGACAGCATCAACAGACGATGTCGATGTTACCAGCTACGATGTGTACAATGGAACAACTTTGGTCGATTCAACCCCTACGACAAGTTATACGGTGACAGGGCTTAGCGCCAATACAACATACAGCTTCACTGTCAAAGCCAGGGATGCAGCAGGAAATATTTCAACAGCAAGCAATGTCCTAAAGGTTACGACGAATTCTACAACGGAGAATACAGGTTTTTATATTAATGGAACAACGCTTTACGATGCCAAGGGGAATCCGTTTGTTATGAGGGGAATCAATCACGCTTATACCTGGTATAAGGGGCAAGAGTCTGTAGCGATCCCTGCCATTGCAAAAACGGGAGCGAACACTGTCAGAATCGTACTGTCGGATGGTCAGCAATGGACAAAAGATGATCTGTCTGCGATACAAAATTTAATCACTTTATCAGAGCAAAACAAATTGGTCGTTGTTCTAGAAGTACATGATGGCACAGGGTCTGACAGCGCTGCTGTATTGGATAATATCGCTAATTACTGGATTGAAATGAAAAGTGCACTCATTGGAAAAGAAAGCACCGTCATCCTCAATATCGCGAACGAATGGTATGGAACATGGGATGGCGGAGGCTGGGCGCAAGGTTATAAGTCTGTTATACCTAAGCTCAGAAATGCTGGCATCAAAAATACAATCATTGTTGATGGTGCAGGATGGGGACAGTATCCGCAATCTATTTTTGACTACGGAAAAGAAGTCTTTAATGCAGATCCGCTTAAAAATACGATGTTCTCCATTCATATGTACGAATATGCCGGAGGTAATGCCGCCACAGTAAAGAGCAATATGGATAATGTACTGAATAAAAACCTAGCTCTGCTGATTGGAGAATTCGGGATCAAGCATACGAGCGGTGATGTGGATGAGGCTACCATTATGAGTTACGCTGAGCAAAAGGGAGTAGGTTATCTTGCATGGTCTTGGAAAGGAAACAGTCCGGGTCTTGATTATCTGGATATGACTACTGACTGGCAAGGATCAAGCTTAACGGAACAAGGTCGTATTATCATTGAAGGTCCCAATGGTATTAGGGCGACATCAAAATTAAGCTCGGTTTATAGCGATTCAGCCAACAAACAGTCATCCAGTAAACCATGAGTATTTAACGTTAGTCAACAATGTTCAGTACGAAAACAAGCTTTTTCTGTACACAAAGCCGCCAAGTTGGTATTATCCCCTTCTAGTAGACAAGAGAGAAAAGACATCTGTTAAGATGGACTTAATCTTGTTGAACGGAGGGGATTTTTCATGGCTAAAAAGGGACAATCATTCCGGCAATACTCCTTAGATGTAAAGATGGAGGCAGTCCGGTTGGTGAACGAAGAACATATGAGTATTCGTGAAGTGACGAAACAATTGGACATTCGCAATAAATCCCAAGTGCAAAGCTGGGTGATGAAATATCGAGCGGGGGAGAACCTCCAGCCAACGACCACAAGGCAGGGACGACCCAAAACGAAATTTTCCATATGTTGTCGATCCACCGGATCCATCCCTATTTTGGTTATCTGCGGATGACCGTTGCTTTACGTAGAGAAGGTATCTTGGTCAATCACAAAAAGATGTACCGCCTAATGAAGAAATTAGGGATCCGTTCCGTCATTCGAAAGAAGCGGCGCTTTTTTGGCAAACAGGCATCTGTGGTAAATGCCAACCGATTAGATCGACAATTTCAGGCAGATTCTCCTTTATCCAAGCTGGTTACCGATATTACATACATACGAGCTGGAGAGCGGTTTGTATATCTCTCTGTCATTCAAGATCTGTTTAACAATGAAATCGTGGCTTGGCGTCTTTCGGAACGAAATGACCTTGCTCTAGTTAGCGAGACGCTAGACGTTCTAAGTAAGAACGTGAACATGGAGGGTGTCATTCTCCATTCAGACCAGGGTTTTCAGTATACCTCCAACCCGTTTAACCGCAAACTTAAGCGGCTTGGCATGCTTGGAGCCATTCAAGGCGTGGAAATTGCCTAGACAATGCCTGTATAGAATCCTTCTTCTCCCATCTTAAAACAGAGAAGATTTATTTAACGAAACCCGGAACCCTAGCGGAGGTAGAACAACACGTACGGGAGTACATTTCTTTTTATAATGAAAATAGATTTCAGAAAAAGTTAAACAACCGTTCCCCGATTGAATACCGAGAAACGGTTGCTGCTTAAAGATGTCTTTTTAGTTCTGTCTACTTGACAGGGGTATGACCAAATTGCGTGAAGCCGCAGATCATGTGTTAAGCTTTCCATCTTTCAAAGAAGCTGTTGCACAGAAGTCAATACCATATTTAAATATATAAATTGGATGTAAGCTCGTCTATTGCAGCATATTAGGGAATTCGGTACAATTTACTCATACTACTTAAGAGTAAGCTGGAAGGAGAGAGTAAAGGTTGAAGCAGGAGTATTGTACACCGACTCAGCACCCAAAGTGGTTTGGACTGGCTGTTCAAGCGCTTGTTATATTGTCGCAGGAGGACAAAAGCATAGCTTGTCCAAGTATTGAACTCGCCAAATATCTTCAGTCGGAGCCTTCTTTGCTGCGCCGCATACTTTCCGTTCTCGCCAAGGAAGGGCTTATCGGAACCCGGGAAGGCCGTGACGGCGGGTACCACCTTAGGAAACCGGCAGAGTCTATACGACTAGTTGATGTGTACGATGTATTCCGTTCAGACAGCAGGCTTTCCTTTGGTATTACCGAGACAGCTGGCACGCATCCGCTCGGTAAATGTATGAAATCTACGCTTGAGGATATTACCCAAGAAATGGACGATAGCATACGTGGAGTATTAAGCAAGTACACGATTGCTGATCTCGCCAATCAACTGGAAGCCAAGCTTTAGATGAACCTGGAAAAAAGACGGTTGACAGCGGCTTGCTTAGATTTTATACTGTGCAATATAAACAACAGTTAAACGCAAGCCGCGCGCAACGTTAATTTTTAAGGTTATACTGTGTGATAATGAACACAGTTATACCTGTGCGCATAAGCGGAAATATTGTTGGAATTTTTTCAAGGCACTTCGTTTTAATAGATTTCAAACTTTGACTAATCGCTTAGTCTGGATTTAACTGTGCTGAATAAAAAACAGTATTTATTTAAAGGAGGATTCATAATGTCAACTTCAACTCATACTGGTCAGAGCTCCGCCTTGTTCGCCGATGTCATCCGCGAGCGCCGCTCTGTGCGTCATTACGACAAATCGGTTCGTCTGTCTCACGAGGAGATTAAGGATCTTCTGAAAGAAGCGACGCTTGCGCCTTCTTCGAGTAACGTTCAGCCCTGGCGCTTCTTGGTTATTGAGACAGAGGAATTGAAAGCAAAACTGCAGCCAATCGCCTACAATCAATCCCAGGTTACTGAGGCTGCAGCGGTGATCGTTGTGCTTGGTGATACGGAAGGATATAAGAAGCTCGATGAAGTTTTCGGCGAAGCAGTAAAACACGGCTATATAGCAGAAGATACCGCCAAATCGTTCGTGGAAAGATCGATTCATACGTATGCTTCATTGCCAGAGGAAACACTTCATAAAGTCATTCATATTGATGGTGGTATTGTATCCCAGCAGCTTATGCTGGTTGCACGTGCTCACGGCTACGATACCGTCGCGATGGGCGGCTATAATGCGGCCGAGCTTAAGCAATCGTTCGGTATTAGTGACCGATACATTCCAATCATGCTGATTGCGCTCGGTAAAGCGGCACAACCGGGTCATCAGACAACTCGGCTGCCGATAGACGATATCACATTCTTTAACGAGATGCCCGTTAACTAAAAACAAAACCCAACGAATTTAATTTTATGAATGAACAGAGTCGAGAAATGACAACTTAAGGAAGTAGTATATATTCACAATTTCCAAAGGAGGATATCTGTTATGGCTCACCAGAAGAGAAGGAAAGAAGCTGCATGGAAGTCACGAAAGCAAGAACAGCATCCCCATGGTAAAATCAAATCGCTCAAGGAATTGTCCAGCGAACAAGATTGAGGAGTATACTACTTGGAAGAGAAGGGCTGTCGATGAAATTTATCGGCAGTCTTCTCATGGTGTGTGATCATAATGGCCCTTCATACAGGCAACATCCAACAGTTTTATTTCAGAGTGTTCAGTGTTATTGGAGACATTGAGTTAGCCGTTCAACCCTGAAAATATACATAATATTTTCAGGGTTGCTTTTATTTAGTTTTCTTTGTCAAGGCGAAGAATTACTGCAATTCACCAATGCGTGTGGGGCGCTATCGACTCTTGCACGGAAAGCCTGGCCCATGGACGGTAGAGGAGGTTCTTCGCTTGTAAGAAGCCGTAAAGTGATGATAACGTTAGTTTGACGAAAGCTGAATTAGGATGGGAGTTGAAATTTCTTGAAGAAATTCGGTAAAATTTTGCTTATAGGTTTAAGCTTGGGGTTGGGCCTTGCAATCGGTAATGTGCAGACTCCTGCCGCCTCTGCCGCTGGTACCGAATATTATGTGGCGACAAGTGGTAGCGATTCCAACGCGGGAACAAGCGACGCGCCGTGGAAAACGCTCCAGCATGCGGCCGACACAGTCCCTCCGGGCAGCAAGGTCTATGTCCGAGGTGGTGTTTATAAGGAGAAACTGAAAATCACCCGCTCTGGCTCCGCCTCGCAAGGCCCAACCGTGTTCGCAAGCTATGGCACGGAAACCGCCATTGTTGACGGTACTGGCCTATCTGTCAGTGGGAACGAAGGGTTAATCGAATTGGCCGATGTCGATTACGTCACCATCCAAGGGTTTGAAATCCGCAATTTTACCACTGCTTCCAAGAACGCAGTGCCTACAGGCATTTACGTTCACGGTGCAGGGGGTTTCATTAATCTGTCTGATAACAAAATCCACGACATAAAAAACACGGCCACCCCAACTGGAAAAGACCGGCTAGGCCGGGACGCTCACGGCATCGCTGTTTATGGCACGAAAGCTCCTGCATCGATTCACAACCTTACAATCAACGGCAATGAACTATACAATCTCGTGCTCGGCTCCAGCGAATCGCTTGTTTTAAACGGGAATGTGAACGGCTTTGCAGTGACCAGCAACCTCATTCACGATAACGACAACATTGGAATCGATCTGATCGGCTTTGAAGGAACCGCGCCGAATACTGCTTACGATCAGGTGCGGAACGGGGTGGTAAAAGGCAATCGAGTGTACAATAATTCGGTTCGAAATAACCCATCCTACAAGAGCGATGACAACTCGGCCGGCGGCATTTATGTGGATGGGGGGAAGGACAACATTATCGAGCAGAATTACAGCTATAACAATGACATCGGCGTCGAAATTGCCTCCGAGCATGCCGGCAAAACCACCAGCAATATTACGGTCCGCAGTAACGTGATATATAACAACCGGTTGACCGGCATCGCTATGGGCGGCTACGATGACGAGCGTGGCTCAACGGTAAACAGCAAGATCGTGAACAATACGCTGTACAAGAACGATACATTGGACGACGGAAGCGGCCAGCTTTTGGTTCAGTATGATACACGAAACAACGTGATCAAGAACAATATTTTCGTAGCCAGTTCGACTGATGTGTTGATCTACAATGGATATACTCAAAATTCGGGCAATGTTGTTGATTATAATTTATATTTTGCACCTGGTGGCAGTTCGGGGGCCAACTGGACCTGGAAAGATAAAGAATATACAGGATTCCCCACGTACAAATCGGGAACGGGCAAAGATGCGCGTTCTCTGTTTGCCGATCCTAAATTCGTGAATGCCACGAATGGCGACTTCCATTTGCAGTCTTCGTCACCAGCGATCAATTCCGGATCAACGGATAACGACATCATCGGAACCGAGGATATCGACGGGGAACCCCGTATGAAAGGGAAGGCCGTGAATATCGGTGCAGATGAGTGAAGCAAAACTAGAGTTTTTGTCGGGTTATGCAAAATCTGATTCTCTTGGAGTCCTGTGCGTGCTGATACTCCGTTGATGCAAGTGACGGATTGAGGCGGCTCAAATGAATAGCTGAATTTATTCCAAAAGCCCTCTAGATGCGAGGGCTTTTGTCTTTATATATAGCATTCACAATTTGTGTATTTGCAATTTTCGTAGTTCTTGATACACCATAATGATAATTATTATCATTTAATTCGAGGGTCACATTATGATCACCGATTGCTTGTTGCTATGGAGAGGCATCCTAGGCGCAACATTATTTTTCTATAGAGAAAGGTTGATAGCATTGACTACAAATAAACAATTAGACCGCTTCAGCTCGATACCCGTTTTCTCCATATATGATTGAATGATTGAAGTAGCTGCAGCAGCTGCAGCAGCTTAAGATCGTCTTCTACAATCAGGATACTAAACATAGGACTTGGCTCCTTTTCTGATTAAAAAAACACCAGCATGCCTTCTCCGAAGAGCGATTAGAACTTACTGTTTTTACAAGTCCTCCAATACCGCAAGATCGAATTACAAAATTGTAAGGTAGATGTAAGGCAAATCGATAGCTTATGCCAGCCTGGCAGGATAAGATTGGAACAAACGAAAATAGAAATTTTTTAAAAGGAGAATCGAGATGAGGCTGTTTGAACTGTTGCTATTATTGTCAAACATCGGCTTGTTTTCATTAACCTTCCTATTAAAAAAAGGACGGCGTAGAATTCCAGTATTCGTTACAAGCGGGATTGCCACACTTTTACTGGTCATTCATTGGACGGTGGAAGGATACAGAGTTCAGCTATTTTTCCCATATTGCATAACGATCATTTTTTTAGCCATTTCAGGTTATAGCTATTTTAAAAAAAACGGTCCAAAAAAAATCCCACGATTCATGTTGGGTTCAGCTTATACCGCTATAGCGATAATGCTGGTCGTAACAGCGGGTCTTATGTATGCTTTTCCTGTATTTAAACTACCTGAACCGACAGGCGAATTTAAGGTAGGAACGCAAACTTTTCATTTCGTGGATACAAATAGGGAAGAGATTTTCGACGAATCCAGAGATGGTAAGAGAGAATTGATGGTTCAGGTCTGGTATCCGGCTCAAGCTAGCACTGGCAAGTATGCTCCCTTTATTCCCGATACCCAGATTTTACGTTATATGGCCGCGAACTATGGTCTTCCCGGGTTTACGTTTCAACACCTGAGGTACGTATCCAGTCATACTTATTCGGGGGCCGAAGTTTCTTCGGCACAGACTTCATACCCGCTGATCCTTGCGAATCCCGGCAACGGCTCTTCCAGGTTCCTCCACACCTCGCAAGCCGAATATCTCGCAAGTCACGGATATATGGTGGCAGTGATCGACCACACCTACAATACATTTGCAACCGAGTTTCCGGACGGTCGAATCACAACCAGCACAACCAACGACTTATTCTCGCCCGACCATGATTACCAGACGAGCAGAGAAAATCGCGACAAGTTGGGACAAGTTTTAACCGGCGATGTGGCGTTTGCGCTGGACCAATTCGAGCTCATCCAATCGGGGAAGATTCCAAGTCATTTAAAAGGAAGGTTTGATCTCGGTCATGTCGGGGTGTTCGGTCATTCCATCGGTGGAGCGACGGCCTATGACGCTTCTTACGATCCGCGAATCGCAGTCGGGATAGACCTTGATGGAGGGCTTTATCGACTGCGTGACAGAGAGGGTCTGCGAAAGCCGTTTTTGTTCATCAACTCGGAAAGCTATTTCGAAAAATTAAAAATGGTAATGGATAATCGGGTCTACACGGATGCAGAGCTTAACCGTATGGGATCAACAAGAGAGTGGGAGGATCAAGTAACGGAAGATAAAAAGTTGGAGCTTGAACGGATGCGTGAAACGGTCGACGAAGGGGGACAAGTCCTCTATATCGAAAATACGGAGCATTTGAATTTCGCTGACGTACAGTTCATTTCTCCGATTTTCAAAATGCTGGGCATTACAGGAAAGATTGCGCCCGAAAGAGCGAACTCCGTTATCAATGTCTATATGCTAGATTTCTTCGATAGGTATCTGAAAAATCAAGGCGGAAACTTAATGAAAGGACCGGATAGCCGCTTTCCGGAGGTGAAGTTCGTAACCTCGCTATTATAAATTACGGAACAGGCTACCGATTTTGATATGCTCCCCTTCAAGTAGACAGGTTTAATAAATAAACCGCTAATTGAAGGGGAGTTTTTCTTTGTCTAAAAAGAACGAATACAATGCGATGCGATGTATGCAAAGAGGAAGGGAGAATAAGTTCTATGAATTCCATGAAAGCGTTTGACATATTGGAATATCATTCTATAATTATGAACAGAATTGGACCTCACCGAGATGGAAAAATTCAGATTATTCCAGTCTGAATCGGATGAAGATGTTGTCTATTCTCAAATAGGTCGCTGTCTATGAGGAATACGATAATTGATAGAGCTGTTGTTCAATAAACAGTAAGCTCCATAATCAGGGGCTTGCTCTTTTATTTACCTAAGGAGAATGGGGCGGAATGACACTTAAAAAAAGAATCTTTTTATTGTTTTTTCTCAGCGCGTTTATTCCCTTTATTAGTATATTTGCAATTTCTTATTATACCATTGATTCCATTTTTGTAAATAAAATCAATGATGGAATTAGGAGCAATCTACAGCAGGTAACTTCATCACTGGAAAATTCAATTACCAATCTGAATCATGTTACTCAGCAATTATCATATAGCGGTACTTTAGGCAAAAAACTGGATGAAGTCTTGCAACCTTCCTCCAATATAATTGAATTGATTGAGGCTAGAGATGAATTAAAGAATGAGTTAAATGTTGTAACGTTTACTAATCCGAATATAGGCTTGACCTTATATTATTTCCAGAAAGAAGGCGCTACACAGTTCGCTAACTTTCCCATCAAAGATCGTTTTGCCCCTGAGTCTTTGCCTGTGCTTTTCAAATCTTATGGCATTTCGTACTATGGTCCCCATATCAGTATGAACCGATTTAATGACCAGCTCGTTTTATCTGCTATGCGAAAGGTACAACTGCCTCAAAGGGACGATGTATATATTTACGTCGAATCCGGCTTTCGTCTTACACAGAATATACTAGGTTACAACCAATACCAAGGAGCTTTATCGCATTTGATACTGAATGGTGAAGGTCAAATTGTTTACAGTGAAATTCCGGAAACGATGAAAGTGGGGGAGAATTTCTTCAACTTATCAAAAAGTACTGCAAAAGACGGAATATCCCGTGACTACCATTGGTTTAAGGAGGACTCCGCTCAGAATTGGAGCGTCATCTCGGTAATTTCGCAGGCTAAGTATCAACAGGAGAAAAACCAGTGGTTGCTTCAAATATTACTGGTCGCTTTATTTTTTCTCGGCTTTACTGTATTTCTTGCTTGGCTTCTGTGGAAGATGGTCTACAAGCCACTCGGTCTGTTCCATTCGGAAATTAACGGAATGTCTCAGAATCCACAAAAGGCAGGCAGCCAGACTCGCACTCATATTCCCGAGTTCGATTTTCTATTGGGAGAATTCTCAAATATGCAGCATCAAATCGGTGACCTGTTCAAGGAAGTGCAGCAGAAAGAGAAGATCCGTGCAGATTTGGAAGTGGAAAAATTGTTATATCAGATCAATCCTCACTTTCTGATGAATACGCTAGATACTGTACATTGGCTGGCCGTCATGAATGGACAAGGGGAGATTGACAAGTTGGTGCAATCCTTGAACAAGCTGTTGTATTACAATTTGGGTAAATTAGGGCAAGTATCGACGATGGAAGAGGAAATTGATGCGCTAAGGCAGTATCTAGTCCTGCAGCAAATTCGATATGACTTTGAATTTGACGTGCGTATTTCAGCGGATGACCATGTGCTTCAAATACCTGTGCCTCGTTTTATTCTGCAACCGTTGGTTGAAAATTCTCTCTATCATGGACTGAGTGACGAAGGTTTTATTCAGATTGAAGTTACACTCACCAAAACGCTGAATATTCTGATACAGGATAATGGAGCCGGCATGACCGAGGAAGCGATTCAAAAACTCTTGAACAATCGTATAGCAGAACATAAAAAAGTAGGGATGGGCATCGGACTCAATTATGTTCACCGCATGTTGAGGGCACAGTACGGAGATCAAGCACAACTGGTGATCGAAAGTGAATTGGGTACAGGGACAATTATTCTGCTCATACTTCCTATCAAAGGAGAAGATGTTCGGGGATGATTAAAGTATTGATTGTGGATGACGACAAATTGGTACGAAAAGGCATAAGCTCCGCGATGCCGTGGAATGAGTTCAATATGGAAGTTGTAGGAGAAGCAAGTAACGGGTTGAAAGCACTGGATTTTCTGAAATCCCAACCGGTCGATCTGATGTTGACGGATCTCGCGATGCCGGTGATGTCAGGTATTGAGCTGATGCGAGCTGCAAGGCAGCTCTATCCAGAACTTCATATTGTCGTATTAACACTGCATCAAGATTTCGATTATATCCAGGAAGCGCTCAGGCTGGGAGCCATCGACTATATAGCCAAGGTTCAGCTCGAGAAGGAGCAATTCGAACACGTGCTGCATCGAATACATATCCGGATTGACGAGCTGGCGAATAAAAAACGAAAGCTGCCGCTGCTTAGTGAGACTAATGTCCATTACCGCCATGTGTATGCACTTGTTTCACTGGATCGCAAGTTAGGACAGAGCTGGCCGATTGAACCGACATCCAGTGTAGATGAGATCCGATGGGAGGTTGAACGGAACAGTTGGATGTGGGCGGCACCCGTGGACGTAGAGGATCAACTGTTCCACAAACTGAAGGAATACCGGGACCAAGTTCCCCAAGGCGCCTTGCTAGTTATGTCCGATGTACAAGAGCGAACGTGGTCGCAAATCCAAAACTGGATTATGAATTATACAGAAACGTCCTTATTCTATGCATACGACCCTTATGATCCTGTCATTGCCGTTTCGATGAATATGGAGGACTCATTTCCAATAGAACCGCAGGATGAAGACATGGATCGAATTAAGCAAAGCTGGTTTCTATCACCATGGACACATAACGACAGTTACTACAACCAACTGATTGAACAGTTCAAATCACTAAGATTGCATAAAAGCCAGCTGATGGGATTGCTATACTCGATAGTTATGGAATGGAATCACTTTTTTGCCGAGACTACGCTTGGTAGAATCTCAATGATCCATTCTTTTCTATCGTGGTACGAGGTAGAAGCTTGGATCAAGCAGACCTCTGTGGACATTCGTAAGGCAGATGAACAGACCTCGTATTCACAGGAGATTGTAGACGCCGTCAAAAAATCAATTATGATCATGCAAAATGATTTGGACCAAGCCTTTACTGCTTCAAGTTTGTCCCAGCAACTGAACATCAGCCGAAGCTATTTCAGTCAATGCTTCAAGGATCTGATGGGGAAAACCTTTAATGAGTACTCCCGTTTTATACGAATAGAGAAGTCTAAAGAGTACTTATTGAATACAAATAATCAGATTTTCTGGATTGCTGAGCGAGTGGGTTATACGGATGAAAAATATTTCAGCCGAATTTTCCGCGAGTTGACAGGCCTGCTTCCAAGTGAATATCGACAGCTGGGCAGAGGGGATAAAAAGCGTACTCTTTTATAATTCAGTCAAGCCGACAGATTCCTGATAGGAGCTGCCGGTTTTTGTGCTTTACTTTGGTTAGTAAGTAAAGATAGACAAATGTATGTCGGCAGGTAGGATAAATGCTTACAAGCCAAGTATGACTTCACTGCCTGACGTGAAACCGCATACATTTTTCTATCCAAACAGACGTTTATTCCCTATCTCGTTTTGTCTTCATCGAGTTTTATAATGAAAGCGTAAACAACAATGATAGAGAAATATTCACAACGAAGGGGAATCGAATGAGATGACAACTAAATGGTCCGTAAAAAGCAAATTGTTGACGAGACGTCTGGCCGTACTATCGATATCTGCCCTAATGATTTCAACCCTTGCAGCCTGTGGGGCTTCATCCAACCCTCCCACTGCGAAGGAAGCGGGCAAATATGAGGTAACACCCGGAGACCCATTCAGTGCCTATAAAGACGAAATAACCGTCACGATGGGTCGTGTGACTACGGCCAACCCGAAGCTGCCGGCTGGAGATTCGTATGAGAACAATGCGTATACTCGACTGGTCAAAAAAGCGTTTAACGCTCAGATTAAAGACCAATTTGAAGCCAACGGAGAAGATTACAGCCGTCAGGTTTCGCTCGCCATCGCCTCTGGAGAACTGCCTGACATGATGCGTGTCGATTCCAAGGATGAACTCAAAGAACTGGTTGATAATGATCTGATTGAAGATATGACGGAAATTTACAAACAGTATGCCACAGATAATATCAAGAATATTTACGACTCTTATGAGGGCCGGGCGTTAGACAATGCGACGATAGATGGACGTTTAATGGCGCTTCCAGCTACTTCCCTAGATTCCGCACCAACCATGGTCTGGGTTCGTCAGGATTGGCTGGATCTACTGGGAATCCAGCTTGATGCAGACGGAGATGGTACCATCAAGCTGGACGATGTGGAGAAAACGGCCGAGGAATTCTTGAAAAGAGATCCGGGTCAAACCGGGAAACCGGTAGGTATTCCCTTTGTGAACACCCTGAATACAACTGACTATAATGGTTCTGCCTATACCATGCTTGGAGTTGCCTCAACGAAGGGTTCATTCCCTCAGTATTGGATGAAGGGTAAAGACGGCAGCATTGTTTATGGCTCAACAACAGAGGAAACCAAGCAGATGCTAGGCGTCATGGCAGATTGGTTCAAGAGAGGCATCATCGATCCGCAATTTGGAACACGCACATTTGATGATATTACGGCACTGTACACCAACGGCCAATGCGGTATTGCTTTTGGACCATGGCATATTCCCGACTGGGGTCTGGGCAACGTGAAGCAGAAGGATAAGAATGCGAAATTCACGGCTTACACTTTGGAAGATGCAGATGGAAAGGTAAACGTGGCACACGCCAACCCAGCTAATCAGTTTATCGTTGTAAGAAAAGGATACGAACACCCGGAACTCGCCGTTAAAATCGCAAACCTTTTCTACGATAAACTGGCAAATGATAAAAATGTGGGAACAACTATGCCAGAAGCTGCCAAGTATCAAGAGAACGGCGTAGACGGTTCTACCAGACCGTTTAATATTGAAGTCAACTCGGCGACCTCGTTACTGGATGACTACTCTGATATCGTTCGAGGGATTAAAGGAGAGATAAGTTTGGATCAGGTCCGGACAACAGAATCAAAGAACAATATTAAAAGTATCCAGACTTACTTAAGTAATATGGATACGGATAACGTAACAGCCTGGTCGAAATATCACTCGCGTATCAACGGAGTGGGACTCATTGACAAACTGACACGGGAAAACAAATTTGTATGGATGACACCCGCTTTCTCCGGAACTACACCAAGCATGAAACAGACCTGGGCTAATCTGACCAAGATGGAGCAGGAATCTTTTATCAAAATCGTGACAGGTGCAGAACCTCTGAATTACTTCGATACATTCGTTAGCAATTGGAAGAAGCAAGGCGGTGACCAGGTAATTCAGGAAATTAAAGACGAGGTTGCATCCAAAAAATAAACAATCTTAAACTGCTAACAGGGCTGCGTATTGCAGCCCTGCTTTTAGGAAAGGGGTCCATCCATGAAACAGGGAAACGATAAAGCAAAAATCCGGTTCGGCACGGGTGCCATATATCATCTGATGATGCTTCCGGGTATTTTATTTTTGCTGGTATTCAGCTATGTTCCGATGGTCGGTGTCATTACGGCGTTTCAGGATTATATACCAGCCAAGGGAATGTTAGGCTCCAAATTTGTAGGGCTGAAGCACTTTATTTATATGTTTAAGCTGCCGGACATCGCACAGGTTTTTAGTAATACGTTGGTGATTGCCATTGCCAAGATTCTATTGGGAACACTGATGGCTATCATTTTTTCCATTTTGTTAAATGAGATCCGCATCAAATTCGTTAAAAAATCCGTGCAGACAATCGTTTATCTGCCACACTTTCTATCCTGGGTAGTTCTAGCATCCGTGGTTGTTAACATGTTCAGTTTGGATGGGATTGTGAATCAAATTTTGGCTTTTTTCGGTCTGGAGAATATTAATTTTCTCGGCAGCAACACCTGGTTCCAGCCGCTGATTATTGGGACAGACGTGTGGAAGGAATTCGGTTACAGTTCCATCGTCTATTTGGCTGCAATTACTTCGATTGATCCGGGTCTGTATGAAGCGGCAGGAATGGATGGAGCCAGCTGGTGGAGAAAAGTATGGCATATTACGTTGCCAGGCATGCTGCCTATTATCCTGCTCATGGGAGTGATGAGTCTGACCAATATTTTGAGTGCCGGCTTCGATCAAATTTATAATCTGTATAACCCAGTTGTCTATGAATCGGGAGATATTCTGGATACTTATGTATATCGGATTGGACTCGTTGGGCGACAGTATAGCTTCGGTACGGCTGTTGGCCTGTTCAAGTCAGTGATTGGTATTGTTTTGCTATTGTCCGCCAACCAATTAGCCAAAAAATACACCGACCGAAAAATATTTTAAGGAGGCGAAGCCTGTGTCGTATTCTGTAAGCCAAAAAAATCGAATTGGCGGGTTAGTCATCTATGCCATCGTCATATTGCTGGCATTGATCTGCCTACTTCCATTATGGAATATCGTTGCGATTTCATTTAGCAGCAGTGAGGCCGTGTCAGCTAATGCTGTAGGTCTCGTACCGGTCAATTTTACAACCGCAGCGTATACGAAAATTATCGATGATGCTCAGTTCTGGCGTTCCTTTGGCATATCTGTTCTACGTGTTGTGCTTACACTTCTTCTCAACATGATTCTAATTGTTCTAATGGCATACCCGCTCTCCAAGTCAAAAAGAGAATTTAAGGGCAGAAACATTTATATGAACGTCATGATTTTTGCCATGCTGTTCAGCGGTGGGATGATCCCGAGTTATCTATTGATCAAAAACCTCGATATGCTCAATACAATTTGGTCGCTTGTTCTACCAGGAGCTGTCCCTATATTCAGTGTCATCCTTGTCATGAACTTCTTCTCTGCTGTACCTAAGGCCCTAGAGGAAGCAGCATTCATCGATGGGGCGAGTCCGTTGCAGGTCCTGTTCAAAGTGTATGTTCCCGTGTCCATCCCTGCGCTGGCGACGGTAGCACTATTCAGTATCGTGGGAACGTGGAATGATTTCTTCAGCGGTTTGATCTATATGACTCAAGTCAGCAATTATCCGCTCATGACGTATATTCAGTCCCTTAACGTGAATATTGCGGAACTTCTTCAATCCGGCACCAACTCAGCACAACTCAGCAACTTGACCGAAATTTCAAACAAAAATCTAAATGCGGCAAAAATCGTAGTCGCTGTCATCCCGCTACTGCTGATTTATCCGTTACTTCAAAAATATTTTGTGACTGGAATTGTTGTAGGATCGGTAAAAGAGTAATTGTATGCTGTGACTTGATTAAGATAAAAGAAACTATCCCTGTATGGAAGGGTTATAATGAACAATGGAAAATAAAAAAATTGGTGGAAAGAAAACGTTGTATACCAAAATGAGATATTGTTTTTATTTCCGAAGTGGATATCGTTTTTAATATAGACTGTATGTTCAGTCATGATTAAAATATTACTCGAGAAAATATTACCACATGGGGGAGGGTAACAAGGTGGAACTTTTTTACGAAATCGAAGGGAATGGAGTCCCTATAGTCATGATTCACTCGGGAGGTGTCGACTCAAGGGTATGGAGATATATGGTGCCTGAACTAGCAAAATCATTCCAGATCATTACCTTCGATGGTCGAGGAACCGGCCACTCGCCTGCTATGCAAGAGCCGACTTCACTTGTGGAGGATTTACGCAAACTTCTCGAACATCTCGGACTGGATCTTGTCACACTTGTTGGCCATTCCATCGGTGGGCAAGTCGCGACTGACTTTGCGTTATCATATCCATCTATGGTTGAGCGGCTAGTGGTGATTGCCCCTTCATTAACGGGATTTGCATATTCGCAAGAATTCACCAATTATATGGCATCAGTGAATGCGGCCGCTCCCGATATTTCAAAACTTGTAGAGTTGTCCTTAGCCGCACCGATCTATCGGGCTACGATGGCCAGCCCCCATCGGAGTTTTCTGACTGAAATGCATACTCACTACATGACAAGGGTATTCACCGAGTGGAGAAGCTTTGAGGTCCTTTGGCCAGAGCCGCCTTCGATTGAACGTTTAGAAAAAATTGCAGCGAGTATGTTATTTATACAAGGAACAATAGAATGGCCGGATATGTATAATATTGCCGAGCACTTCAAGCGTGTACCTGCAATTAGGTTTGCCGAAATCAAAGGGGCCGATCATATGCTTGTTCTTACTCATGCGGAGGAACTAGCTAATAACATCCGACAGTTTTGTCACAGGTGAGAACCGTGCCTGAATTGGTTGGGTATCTCTTGAATCAAAGTATTATAATGGGGTAATAAGAAGTTTTGAACCTTAAAGAGCAACCCGGAAGAAACATCTTAGTGCTTGAAAGCGGCGGGTGAGTGGAAAGCGTTTGTTTACGGATATGGAACAGTCTAGCGCCTTATTTTCTGCTGACAAAACAATAATAGATCCAAGAGACAGAGGGACGATAGATCATCAAGAATGACTAACCAAACTAACATAATGGTTCAACTGAACACAAAAAGAGATGACCCTGATAAATTCGAGGATCATCTCTTTTTATATAAAATAATTGAACACAAAAAATAGCTATGATATAATCGATAGCGTTATTGACAAATCATATAAACAACCTAAAAATATTATCCCTATTATTATAGTACATCTAGAACTTTGATTTGTCAATGCTTTTTTTACCCCCCCAGAAAATAGAAAGGAAGGTGGAATGTGCAATCAGGCTGCGTACATATCAAGCGGTATTGAGAAGAAGTACGCGGCGACTTACTTCGGCGGTGACTGGGCATGATCATGATTGTTCGCTTTTTTCTCTATATTAATGGTTAGGAGAGATGTTGAATGAATTCACTGGTTCTCGATTTTCAAGAAATGGATAACACTCAGCTTTTGCTGGTTGGTAGAAAAGGATTGCACTTAGGGGCATTAACCAAAATGGAAGGAATACAAGTGCCAGAAGGGTTTTGTGTTACAACATTGGGATATCAAAAAGCCATCGAACAAAACGAAATAGTTCATGCTTTTCTGGATCAGCTAGCTACGCTTAAAGTAGAAGATCGAGAACAAATTGATGATATCAGCAAGAAGATTCGACAGGCCATTATGGAAGTAGCCATTCCTTCTGATGTTGTGAAAGCAGTTGCTCATTATCTCTCCCAGTTTGGTGATGAATATGCTTATGCCGTACGTTCTAGTGCGACTGCTGAGGATTTGCCGCATGCTTCTTTTGCTGGTCAACAAGATACCTATTTAAATATTATCGGCAAAGAATCCATCCTGGAGCATATCCGCAAATGTTGGGCTTCTTTATTTACGGAACGCGCGGTAATTTACCGAATGCAGAATGGATTTGATCACAGCCAAGTTTATTTATCTGTCATCGTTCAAAGGATGGTGTTCCCACAGGTTTCAGGGATTTTATTTACCGCTGATCCCATCAATGGCAACCGAAAGCTGCTCTCTATCGATGCTAGTTTCGGGCTCGGAGAAGCGCTGGTCTCCGGCTTGGTATCTGCTGATTGTTATCAAGTAAAGAATGGGGTAATCGTCAGCAAGAGGATCGAAACCAAAAAATTGGCTATTTATGGACGAGAAGAAGGCGGAATAGAGACCAAGCAACTCAATCCTGATCAGCAAAAGACGCAAACCCTTACGGATCAACAAATTTTACAACTGGAGCGTATTGGAAGACAAATTGAAAAACATTTCGGATGTCCCCAAGACATCGAATGGTGTTTGGCTGATGATACATTTTATATTGTCCAGAGCCGACCGATCACCACTTTATATCCCATTCCTGAAGCAACTGACCAGGAGAACCACGTGTACGTATCTGTTGGGCATCAGCAAATGATGACGGATCCTATTAAACCACTGGGGATATCTGTTTGGAGGTTAACAGGTTCCGCTCCTATGTTTAAAGCTGGTGGTGGAAGGCTGTTTGTAGATATTACGAAGGGCCTGGCTTCACCGGATGGAAGGCAAAATTTATTGGATGTTTTAGGGCACTCCGATCCGCTCATAAAAGACGCGCTTATTACCATCATAGAGCGGGGAGATTTCATAAAATTGGACCCATCTGACAAAAGCGAACCGGGACCCGTTAAAAGCCATAAGGGTATGTCGTCTGCGGATATTCTGGCAGAAGCAGGAAACGACCCGGCAATTGTTGCCGATTTGATTAAGAGTAGTGAGACATCGTTATCAGCGTTAAAACATAACATCCAAACGAAATCAGGATTGGATGTATTAGATTGTATCCTGGAAGATATGCAGCAACGGAGGCAGCGTGCGTCAGATCTGAAAAACTTGAGTGTGATTATGTCCGCCATCCATGCTTCAGCATGGATCAATGAAAAAATGGATGAATGGTTAGGTGAAAAAAACGTAGCAGACACACTTTCCTTATCTGTACCTAACAACGTCACTTCTGAAATGGGTATGGAGCTATTGGATGTTGCAGATGTGATTCGTCCCTACCCGAAAATAATTGAGTATTTACAACAGGTAAAGGATGATAACTTTTTAGAAGAACTGGTTCAATTCGAAGGTGGACAGCAGGTGCGTGATGTTATTACTGCTTATCTCGACAAATATGGAATGCGATGTGCCGGGGAGATCGATATTACAAGAACACGCTGGAGTGAAAAACCAAATATATTGGTACCTATGATCCTCAGTAACATCAAAAACCTTGAGCCTGGCGCCAGTAAACGAAAATTTGAGCAAGGGCGACAGGAGGCAATGAAAAAAGAACAGGATTTATTAGCCCGATTGAAACAATTACCGGATGGTGAACAAAAAGCCGAAGAGACAAAACAAATGATCGACCAGATCCGGAATTTCATCGGTTATCGTGAATATCCGAAATACGACATTGTTAGTCGCTACTTCATTTATAAACAGGCTTTACTAAAGGAAGCGGAACGACTCGTACAAGCCAACGTTCTTCATGAAAAAGAAGATATTTACTATCTCGCTTTTGAAGAATTGCAGGAAACCATACGCACAAATAAACTGGATTACCAGGTCATCGACAAACGCAAAGATGAGTATAGATTATATGAAAAACTAACTCCGCCACGTGTTATCACGTCTGATGGCGAAATCATTACGGGTCAGTACAAACGAGAAAATATCCCCGCTAAAGCTATTGTAGGCCTCGCTGTTTCTTCGGGTGTTGTAGAGGGGCGGGCACGTGTGCTCCTGAATATAGAAGGGGCTGATCTGGAAGATGGTGATATACTAGTCACCGCCTTTACTGATCCCAGCTGGACTCCATTGTTTTTATCCATAAAAGGGTTGGTTACGGAGGTGGGCGGACTGATGACCCACGGAGCTGTTATCGCACGTGAATATGGCTTGCCAGCCGTTGTCGGAGTGGAGAATGCGACCAAACTGATAAAAGATGGGCAACGAATTCGCGTGCATGGAACAGAAGGGTATATCGAATTTTTGTAATGAATAAATAAGGGGAAACGATAGCGGCGGGAAGGAGCTCACCCAACAAATTGGGCCGACGCATGAGAAACTTCATCGTTATGGTTCCCTTTATGAAGTATATTCATGCTGGCAATGGACGACGCTTAGGTTAAATATTATCTTATGCGGGAGGTCATCGCTTCTTGAAATTTGAACTAGGACGTTGCTTACTGAGTGAACGATTGATGGAATCTGGAAAGTCAGCAGAATGGCTGGCAAAAGACTTGCTTTTTAAACCGGAACGAGTTTACGACTTTATTGAAAACAAGAGAGTGATGCCTCTCAAAATTGCCATATCGATCGCCGATTCCATCGGTTGTGATGTTCGTACATTGTATGAATTAATTCCGAATGATAATGAAGTGAAGGGAGATTAATGGAATAAGTGGCAGGTTCCATTAAGGCGACAAATGTAATCCATTAAACTATAACGGCAAACGCTAACTTAATAAAAAAAAGGAGCTGGTCAACGTGATCGGCTCCTTTTTTAACGGGCAGAATTTCCTTAGAAAGTGAGTGAATAAATTCCATTATTATAATCAGAACCTTTTTCTCATTATCGAGAACACGAATTGCGCACACCTTCTTATATTTTTTTGCAAATCAATTTTCGAATGATTCAGACCTAGTCATATAAGACAGTTGACAGTTTGTCATGCGGTATATGTGACAGGCCCAAGTACGATGTCATCAAAGCTTGGCGGTTTTATCACTGTTCGCTTTAACAATATCTGAGGTAAGGTGAGGGGGTAAAGCAGAACAACATTCTAAAATAATGAAGCGATTGGGTTATGAAATCATTCACCATTCGAAAAGGAGTGAAATATGGCAGATTTTCAATACCATTCCGACCTATTTGCCACTCTGATACTTACCTCATCAAAGTTTAAGTGTTTCTTATTGGCTTACTATTTTTGGTCGCACTTATATATAAAAACTTGAGCGAGCAGCGATGTGGATCAAATTGTGTGACGGACCCCCAACCCGATACAAAAATTAACTTTTTTTTAAGAGTTTCTTTACGTTTAATTAAGATTTGTTTTTCATACTTAATCATATACAGTAGGCAACCGGATGTATCCGGCCCTGCCAGTACTTCAGCCCGTATGTTCTCTTGGTTAAATACTCTATCATAAAGTTAACAGAGATAAGTTTGACAATTTCAATGGAATTTGTCGATTAAAATAAAAATGAAGGATGGTTGGATCAATGTTGCTTCGTTTACGCAAATCTTCAATGCAGGCAGTCTGGATGGTGTGGGAAAGAGGGTTCGATTGGATTTCACGCTTTCGCGGATCGCATACATCGCACTTTGGAATTTGCAAAGTCATGATTAAGAAACACCGAGGGGAGAGCATCGTCTGTGCGGACTCCACCATCATCGATAGAGGCGATCTGGTCGGGGAACTCCATCTCAATAATGAAAAGATTCTGATGCTGATCAAATCCGAAGACTCAGACCGCGCGGCGCTCATGACGGCCCGGCTTACACGGAAATCCATGCAGCAGATCAGCGAGGCATTCGCAAGTCAGCCGGAGTTCAGAGAGGTGAAGGCGTTAGTCGCCATTACGCTGCTTCATCGTGGTTTGATACATGGTCTTGGTTTCGAACAACAACCTATGAAATCCGATCTGTTCCAATGCATTACAACGGCTTATCTACGATTGTTGTTATCCGTCATGCACCCTGAAGGCAAGAAGCGGATTGGCCGCAAGACCGAACAATTGATACCGATGATGCTGATTCACTCCCGCAGCTCGCTGAGGAACCGATTTATGACGATGAAGAGACAGTCCGTTTCAAAGGAGTTATGTCTACCCAAATCAAGATCCAATTAATTAAAAACAAAAGAAACTAGGAGCGTGGTGGGTAAGTTCCTGGAGGGCGGTATGGAGTTGAAACACAGCGACTGGAAACCCATACCACCAAAGAGGTAACCTATTTTTCATCATGCTCTGTAACAAAGGCGGGAAGGCATTCATGGATGAAATTATGGAATTTTTACAGAACTTCGGAGCGACGGGACTTTTTATTCACGCTATGCTCGATGCGATTATCTTCCCTATCCCGGCGTTCTTCCTGCAGCTTTCTTTAAGCGCGGTGCAACCGGAGTCGGCTTTATGGCTCGCTACGGTTGGCTTTGCCGGAAGCCTGCTTGGGACACCGATCGGTTATGGGATCGGCAAGCTGTCGGGAAAGCATGTTTTAGGCAGTGTAATGAAGAAAAAATGGCTGGATTCGGCAAGCGACTTATTTGCCCGCCGTGGCGAGGCCGCAATCCTGATCGGATCGTTCACTCCGATTCCGTTTAAAATATTTACGATTTTATCCGGATGCATGAATTATACGTTATGGAAGCTGCTCAGCTATGCGGCCATTGGCCGGGCGGTGAAGTTTTATGTAGTCGGTTTTCTCTTCTATATATATGGCCGCGCGGCAGAGAATATGGTGAACCAAGTTCTCACGATTATGCTGGTGGGCGTTGGTATAGCGATTGCGGCAATATGGTTCTTAATACGGAAGCTGTCTGAGCGGAGGAAGATAAGGGGTGAACATCAATATATGAAAAAAACAGGGAATGGAGGCGGAAAGAAGGATGCAGTGGATAAGGCGAATTGATCAAACGATGTTCTTCTGGTGCAACCATCGGCTGAGTAGTCGGGCCCTGGACCGATTGTTCGGATGGATTACCCATTTGGGCGGAGCTTTATTTACCATCATTTGCGCAGTGTCCTTGGCATGGTTCGCCGAGGGGGAGTTCAGCAGAATCGGGCTGCAAAGCTTGATCGCACTGGCCGTTAGCCATATCGTTGCTGTTCTGATCAAGAGAAAGGTGCGTAGAGATCGGCCTTTCCGCAAGCTGGAGCAGGTAAAGGTAGGCAAATTCCCGTTGAAGGATTATTCCTTCCCATCCGGCCATACAACCGCTATTTTCGCCCTGGTTACACCTTTTATGTTGGCCTCATCGCCGGCAATTATGCTTGTCTTGATTGGTCTGGCCTTATTGGTGGCCATATCCCGGGTTTATTGGGGCTATCACTATCCAATCGATTGTGTGGCTGGTGGGATGGTCGGATTCCTAACGGCGGTGCTGGTTATTTTGTTCATACATAGTTAAATTTCACGAAGGAGACGATTGTTGATGAATAGCATAAAACGGGAAAAGCTGCTGATTTTGTCCGGCGCGCTCGGGGATGGACATATGCAGGCGGCCAAGGCGATTTTGGAGGCATCGGTGTTGTACAAACAGGGAGTAGAGGTGGTCGACTTTATGCAATGGATCCATCCCCGCATGCATGTGGTTGAACGGTATTGCTTCCTGCAATGGGTGAAGCATTTTCCCTCCTCATACGGATATATGTATCAGAAGACCCGGACGGACAGTACACTTACTTTCTTCCTGAAGCATTTTCTCACAACCAGCCTACAGCGGCTGCTCAAACTTCTGAATGAGGAACAGCCGACGTTGATTGTCAGTACGTTCCCGCTGGCATCAGCCGCCATTTCCTTGCTTAAGGAAAAAGGGATGACGGATCTGCCTGCGGCAACAGTCATTACCGACCATTCCGATCACAGCTATTGGATACATCCGTTTACGGATCTGTATCTGGTCGGCTCCGAAGGTGTGCGTGCAGCTCTGCAGAGAAAAGGCGTTGCTGACCACAAAATTGCTGTAACGGGCATCCCTGTTCGCCCATCCTACAGTCAGACCGACAATAAAGACCGGCTGCGCGAGAAGCTGGACTTGCCTCTTGACGCCTTTGTCGTGCTGGTGATGGGCGGTGGCTGTGGGATTATCGATAAATCCTTCATCGAGCAAATGCAATCTGACTCTTTTCCCCCTAACGTACAATTTGTGATCGTATGCGGACGCAATGTGAAGTTGCTGAACCGTTTGCATGAAGCGCTGGGAGACAGGGATAACGTCATGCTGACAGGCTTCCTGGAGGGAATCCATGAATGGATGGCGTCCGCAGACGTATTGGTTACCAAGCCAGGCGGACTGACGACCTCCGAAGCGCTGGCGCTTCAGCTTCCCATGCTGCTGCTGGAGCCACGAATGGGGCAGGAAAAGGATAATGCTAGTTATTTGATTCAAGCGGGAGTAGCGTATCTATGTCAGATTGACAATTTGGAGGATCAGCTTCAGCGGCTGGTTCAACAGCCTTCCCTATTGGAAGAAATGAGGGAGAATGCAGGGCTGTGCAGACAGCAGGATTCCGCCAGACATGCGGTCATGCAAATTCTGAGCATGCAGAGCGATACCCAGGAAGAAAAATGGGTTTGCTCCTTGCAGCAATATGCTTAAGCTTAATTTTCACTAAGGGGGATAAAGACGTTGCTTGTTAAATATTTGTTGATTGGGCTCATAGGCTTCATCAGTCTGTATATGCTAATTCCCAGTTTCCTGCCAAGAATAGTCAGATTGGGAGCCTTTCGTAAGGGAACGACCAAGAACCAGGTAGCGTTCACATTCGACGATGGGCCGCATCCGAGGTATACACCGGAATTATTGGATTTATTGCAGGATTATCAAGTGAAGGCCACATTCTTCGTGCTTGGCTCGCAGGCGGAACTGCACCCGGATCTAATCAGAAGAATGGATCGTGAAGGTCATCAGATTGGAATCCACAATTACGCTCACACCTCCAATTGGCTGATGCTTCCCTGGACGGTGCGGCGTGATCATATGAAACGGACCGCAGATATTATTGAATCTATAATTGGAAAAAGGCCGAATCACTATCGTCCGCCATGGGGGCTCATGAACGCTTTCGATTTCTTTCATCCCAAATCGTACCGCATCGTACTCTGGTCCTTGAAGGCGGGGGATTGGCGCAGCAGGAGCTGCCGCAAGAAGCTGAAGGCAACGCTGCTGAACGGAATTACGGACGGATCTGTTATTTTACTGCATGACAGCGGAGATACGCCGGGAGCGGACCGTCACGCGCCATATTTTATGCTTCAGGCTCTGGAGGAAGTACTACATCAATTACAGGGACGCAACTTGCAATTCGTTCGTCTGGATGAAATGGCTTGACAAGTGAAATGAGGTGACAATAGTGGGACAGGAACCACAAATTTTAATTTTAACGGCCGATTACGGAGAAGGTCATCATCAGGTGTCCAAGGTGTTGCAGCAAAGCTTGATTCGCAATGGTTATAGCCAGGTGGCGGTTGTCGACTTGTTCCGGGAAGCTTATCCTGTGCTGAACAAAATAATCCGCTTTCTATACCGGCAAAGCCCGCATGCAGACAGCCTAGGCATTCCCTATTACGGATGGATCTACCATCTGACCAACCGGCTTCCCATGAAGGGAAAGATTGCGGCCTGGATGAACAGTCTTGGCGGCGACAGGCTCAAGAAAATCATCTTCCAGTACCAGCCGGAAGTCATCATTTATACATTCCCATTCGGCAGCTTGCCAAGCAGCGAGGCATTATCTGCGATCCGTCCCCGGACTGCTGTTGTCATAACAGACTTTGACGTTCACCGAAGATGGCTGTTCGCCATGCCGGATCACTATTTTGTCCCTGCCAGCGACGTGAAAGAGGCCATGGTCAGGCAGGGCGTCCCCGAGAGTCGTATTACCGTGACCGGAATTCCGGTCAGGGAGTCATTTTATGATGCGGCAATGATCGGTTCCAGCTCCGTTAAAGAGGCAGATGAGCATGTGATTCTGCTTATGGCCAACGTCTGCGGCACATTACAATCGCTATCGAGGCTCATCGGGAAGCTGCTACTCTTGTCAGGCGTCCGCATTCAAGTGATTTGTGGCCGGCAGAAAAGATGGAGACGGAGACTTGCGGAGAGCTGGGCGGATGATGCAAGAGTGGATGTATTCGGCTTCACCTATCAATTGCATGTTTTGATGAGCAGTGCCTGCTGCGTCATCACGAAAGCGGGAGGCGTTACACTATCCGAGGCGATTCAGGCCGGGGTTCCGATTTTCATCCTAAATCCGTTTCTGGGGCAGGAGAAGGAAAATGCCTTGTATTTGCAGCGCAAAGGAGCGGCAGCCGTGGCCTTTACGATTCATGATCTGGTGTTGCAGATACGAGCGATGATCTCCTCTGAGCCGATCAAGCAGTCAATGATGAACGGGCTGCTCGCAGCAAGGCAGAAAACGTCTGCGGACCATATTGTTCGGCATTTGTTTCCTGAGGCAAGCCCCTTAAGAAGGGGTGGAATATGATGAGCGGGAGGAGCGCGTTCAAGCTTTCTACTCTGATGCTGTTCACAGTGCTTTTTTGCACAGAGTTTGTCCGAAGCGCTTTCTTGTTCTCGTTCCTGCCGAACTTTGCCGTCAACGAATCGGGGCAAACCGTTGCTTTGGTCGGTCTTGCCGTCTCGCTTCATTATACAGCCGATACGCTGATTAAATGTGTGGCTGGATATTTGCTGGACAGGTTTTCGCTGCGCTGGCTGCTGCCCGCCACTTTCGTCCTGATGCTGTCCGGACTAGCCGCTGTGTTCGTTAGTCCATATGCCTGGGGGCTCGTTGCCGGTTCCGTGATGCTTGGGATGGGGGCGTCGCCTATATGGCTCATTTGTCTGGAGAAAATCCGGCTGACGGAGCGGGCAGCCCAGATTGGGGCGATATACACCGTGTGGCTGGCCTGCATCGGTCTGGGGCCGATCACAATCAATCTCACCTTCGATTATGGCTTCGTACCTGCCTTCCGGCTGATGGCTGCGCTGCTCGCCGTCGGCTGCATTGCATCGTTCGGGATTAACAGAACAACCCCCTTGCACCTCCAGAACGTCAGCTTTGCCGAACAAGCGACAGGACTGCGAAGAAGACTCGTTCAGCTGAAATGGCTGCTGCCAGGCATGGTCCTGCAGATGACCGCCGCGGGACTGCTGCTGCCGATACTGCCCGGTTTTGCCGCTGACCATCTCGGTCTGAGCCAGCCGCAATATTCGATAATGCTCATATTCGGCGGGGCCGGTGCGATGCTGTTTCTGGTCCCGATGGGGAAGCTGGCCGATCGATGGGGGCACAAGCAGATGCTGTTCGCCGGTTTCGTATCGCTTACGGTCATATTGGCTCTGTTAATCGTATCCATGCCGCCGCCTGCATTAACGATGCTGTTTGCCTTTATGCTGGGATTGTCTTACTCAGCCGTGCTTCCGGCCTGGAATGCGGTGCTGTCGTACCTTGTTCCGGAGGATCAGAAGGGGACCGGGTGGGGAGTACTCTCAGGGATTGAAGGGCTCGGTATTATGATTGGTCCGGTCATCGGGGGATGGATAGCCAGCCAGTATACGAATGAAACTGCCATTAGCATCAGCGCTGCTTTACTGGCTGTTCTTGCACTTTTTTATTTAATTTTGCCGCAAAACAAGCTTGTTTCGGCTCGCGGGACATTGCAGCACAAGAGGGAGAATGCTCATGGACTTGATCGGGTTAGTTGAACAATTGTTTCACGAATATGGATACCTGGTCTTGCTCATCGGCTTGCAGCTAACTTCATCGCGCTCCCCATTCCGCCGAGCAACAACACCTTGACCTATATCGGTTTCTTAGCCTCTAAAGATGTGCTTCATGGGCTGCTGGCTTTTCTCAAGCAGGACTCCTACGATTGCAATCAAAAAAGAAAGTACACTAGTTTATCCTTACTAACTAAATTGTATTAGCTCTATCAAATAACACAGTTAGAACAACAACTCATTCTGGGCATGTTTCTTTGCCTATCGGTAAAGGTTGTTGTCCTAACACCTTTTGTACTAGAGATCCTTATCTTAGCAAGCATGTCATATAAGACAGTTGACAGTTTGTCATGCGGTATATGTGACAGGTCCAAGTACGATGTCATCAAAAGTTTGGCGGTTTTATCACTGTTCGATTTAACAATATCGGAGGTAAGGTGAGGGGGTAAAGCAGAACAACATTCTAAAATAATAGGAGTGATTGCGTTAAGAAATCATTCACCATTCGAAAAGGAGTAGCACTTCTGACGGGCAATCATTCTGGGGACATACCGGCGGTACTTTCGGATTTGAATCAAGAGCCTTCGGATCTTTAGGCGGGCAGCGTATTTTGGTAACGTGCATCAACTCGGTAGCCCCGGAAGTGGAGCCGGCTCACAATAAAATAATCGATAAGGAGTTTGGCCGTTAAGTTTAAAGCCGACATCGCGCCCTTTATTTGAGGGCGAATGTCGGTTTCTGCTATAATTAACCGTCGTTTTATGCAATCGAGGCACATATGTAAGCATTCAGAAGAAAACGATTTCAAAATAGATAAGATGTACTAGGGACATAACGACGGCGTATTTTATATTCGGTCGGTGAGCTCTACTATCAAAATTCTGTAACTTAACTTTTAAAAACCACAAATATAATAACTGAAATATTACATTTGTAATACATGTGGAAATGAGAAGAGAGGAGGACATCGGGTATAACCTGCTGGCAGGGGTTCAAACAGACGATATATTTTTAGGGAAAGAAGGCTAAAATCTTGAAAAAATACGTATTAAATACAAATAGAATAGCTTTATTTGCGATGACACTCTTTCTTGTGCTGCTCGTTGGCTGTACAAAACAGGGGGCTTCAACTCCGCCGACTGAAAAGGAGCCACCAAACTCAAACGCAGCGAATGTGGTTTTTAAACAGCTTGAAGTCAAGTTTGACGCGCGGCTGGGCGTATATGTTATTGATACGGGAACAGGGAAAGAGGTTGCCTATCGGGCCGATGAACGTTTTGCCTATGCATCCACTTACAAGGCACTGGCAGCAGGCGCGGTCCTGCAGCAGAAGTCTAACGATGAACTGGGCAAAGTCATTAAGTTTGCCAAGGATGATCTGGTCACGTATTCACCGATTACGGAACAGCATGTAGATACCGGGATGAATCTCAAGGAAATCAGTGATGCGGCGATTCGTTATAGCGACAATACGGCAGGAAATTTGCTGCTAAAGGCGCTCGGCGGGCCCGAAGGGTTCGAAAAAGCAATGAGAGACAACGGTGACACTGTGGTTATGGCCAACCGTTATGAGACAGAGTTGAACGAAGCGATTCCTGGGGACCACCGTGATACGAGTACACCCAACGCCCTTGCCAACAGCTTAAAATTGCTGACGATTGACGATTCCATGCCTAATGACAAACAAGAACTGCTTATCGGCTGGTTAAAGGAAAATACTACCGGTGACGAACTAATTCGGGCGGCTGTGCCAGAGGGCTGGGTAGTTGGTGACAAGACAGGCGCAGGAAGCTATGGCACACGCAACGATGTTGCCATCGTATGGCCTCCGGACAGGGAGCCGATCATTATTGCTGTAATGTCCAGCCGTGATACCAAAGATGCAGAGTATAACAATGCCCTAATCGCTGGGGCAGCCAAGGCGGCATTTAAGGCTCTGGAGTAAGCGTAGCAGAGCTGTTGGGTAAGTCGATAGGGCTATTTAAACCAAGCACAAAAGGTCGAGACAAGGGGAAACATGCTCCTGTTCTCGACCTGTTTGCCAAACAGGGAATCGCAAGAATTCCTCTGGATTAGAGTATTCTTTTGATTGGTTTGAAGTTGGGGTTATGCATGCAGCAGCGGAGAGAATGAAGCAATTCCGATAAATCGAAGCGTTCGCATTTGATCCTGAATTTCATCCGCTAAAAATATAATTGAGAAATTTGGGGTCAACAGCGATTGGAGGTTCCTACGATGAAAGAATTGCTGCAAATATGAGAAGCCGAATTCGAAGTAATGAAAATTATCTGGAGTCATACGCCGATCAACACCAACGAAGTCATTGAAAAACTTACCCAGACGAGCAAATGGAGTCCAAAGACGATTCAAACCCTGGGCTGGTAAAGAAAAATACGCTGACCTATAAGAAAGAGAGCAGAGTTTTTGTATATACGCCCTTGATCAAAGAAGATGAATATATCAAGTATGAAAGCAAATCCTTTCTCGATCGTTTTTACAATGGGGCACTGAATTCCATGGTGCTGAATTTTTTGGAGCATGAGCATGTATCCAAAGAAGATATTCATGAACTACGCACACGGAATTGCCTCCTCACGGAAATGAACTTGTGACTTAGTCTGGTCATCTGCACCTTTTCGATAAACATAGACAGATTTGTTCATAAGATCAATATCATCTACATCAAGATTCACAGTTTCAGAAACGCGTATTCCTGAATTAAGGATTAAACTTCTATACAAGCATCACGTACTCGATTAAATTTATATGATAAAAGGGCTCTATTTCTGCCGGCAATGTCTTTTTCGTATCCTTTAATTTATATATTCCACAAATTCAGTAATCTCATTATCTCGAAGCAATTTCCCAGCTAGGATGCTAGCTGCTGTATACTTAGATTTCTTCTTTTTGCGAATATCAACTTTCGCCATCACATTTCCAATTAGTAAAGGATTGAAGTTTTCGTCCTCAGCTTTTTGATTCAAGTAATTAAATAAAGTTCGAAGCGATGATAGCTTTCTTGATACTGTCGTTCTTGAGTTTCCTGCTTTGGTGAGAAGATGAAATCTATATCCGAGAATTGAATTCAATGAAAGCTTCTCAAGAGTTTCTAACGGAATTTGACTAATAGGGCCAGCAGGAGTAAGTCCTTCAGCCAGAAGATAGTTAAAGAAGGTTTCATAATCATATATGTATTCGAGTAGTGAAGAAGGAGAAAGATCAGGAAGCTGGCTTATCATCTTTCTGACCGGATTACACTTGATTTAGCTACATGGGCTAGGAAAAAAAGTAAAAAAAAAGCGTTTCAAAGATTATTGAAACGTTTCCAACTTCGTGTTATTATAATTTTCATAAGAGAGAGGGGGGGCTAAATGCCAAGTATTAAAGATGTCGCTAACCTGGCTGGCGTAGCTGTGGGAACTGTTTCCCGTGTTATTAACAACTCGGGCTCTGTAAAACCAGATACACGCCATAAGGTGGAAAAAGCTATACAAGAATTGAATTATATCCCTAATGAAGTCGCTCGAAATTTTAAGATGAGGAAATCCAAGATGGTAGCCTTGCTACTTCCAAGTATCTGGAATCCTTTTTTTTCTGAACTGGCTTATTACATTGAGGATGAGTTGGATAGGGAAGGCTTTAAGCTCATGCTATGTAATAGCGGTGGCAAGCCCGAAAAGGAACTGTATTATCTGGATATGCTACGGCAAAATAAAGTGGCTGGAATTGTCGGCATTACCTACAATGATATTGAGAATAGCATAAGCAATGACATTCCGATTGTAAGTATTGACAGACACTTTAGCAAAAAAATTACCTGTGTGACCTCGGATAATTATAAGGGAGGGAGTATGGCTTTAAGGGAACTTATTAAAGCGGGAGCCCAGAGGCCGGCTTTTATAGGAAGTGTAACTTCCGTATTTAGTGAAACCATGAATCGAAGAAAAGGTTTCATTGATGAGGCGAAAAAATTAGGTGTCGACTATGTTGTATACGAGAAACCAGACCCTATTGTGAACGACGATGCCTATTTTAGCGAATTTCTACATAAGTATCAGGATGTGGACGGCATTTTCGCTATTACCGATATGTTAGCCGCCAAATATATAGAAAGAGTAGGCAGGCAGGGTATTCGCGTTCCAGAGGATGTAAAGGTCATCGGTTACGACGGGATTCAGAATCATCCTTATTTTCATCCGATATTGTCCACAATCAGGCAGCCAGTGGAGGAAATGGCACGTATGACAATCAGACTGCTGTATCAAAAGATGGATGGTATAACTTTAGATCAGCAAGTGTATCGTCTCCCCGTTATCTTCAGGCAAGGCGAAACTACATGATCTTAAATGTAAAGATATTAGCTCATTTCAGTTGGATCTCTGTTTGAATCTATAAACTCGTCATTTTTTTATAATAAATTGGAAACGTTTCATTTGGAGATGAAACTACTTTGTTAAAAGATCAAAGGAATAAGTTTGGATCAACAAATGCATCGTCTTCCCGTTTTTTTAGACAAGATTGTTTTTGATTTTAGAAAAACTCGAATTCAATCGGTGGTTCATGTATGGCTCTGCCGATTGACGTTTTTTTATATCAAATTGGAAACGTTTCAAAAATGAAAATATCCTATGTCAAGAAAGGGAATGTAATGGTGAATACAAAAATTAGCGAATTAGATCACTCCACGATTAAGCCAAATCGCAAAATATGGAACCAGATCAAACGCGATTATGAACTGTATTTGTTTTTGCTGCCAATCATTATTATTTATCTCGTATTTAAGTACTATCCGATGTATGGAATACAAATTGCTTTTAAGGATTTTTCACCAAGTCGGGGAATCTGGGGAAGCGAGTGGGTAGGCTTTAAGCACTTTATTGATTTTTTCGATTCCTATAACTTCTGGACGATCATGACTAATACGCTTACACTCAGTGTTCTATCGCTTGTATTTAGCTTCCCAGCTCCGATTATTATAGCAATTATGCTCAATCAGATGCTGGCCAAGAGATACAAGAAAATTGTACAAACTGTAATTTATGCACCACACTTTATTTCTACCGTAGTGCTCGTCGGTATGCTTAATGTTTTTCTGTCTCCAAACAGCGGAATTGTGAATCACATCATCACTTGGTTTGAAGGGGACCCCATTATGTTTTTGGCCGACGAAGGGTGGTTCCGTCCTTTGTATATATTATCAGGGGTTTGGCAAGAGACAGGTTTTGCTACCATCATTTACCTTGCAGCTCTGGCAGGGGTCAATCCGGAATTGCATGAAGCGGCGATCATGGATGGAGCAAGCAAATGGAAGCGCGTAATGCATGTGGATATTCCAAGCATTTTGCCGACGATCGTCATCTTATTGATTCTCGCACTCGGCAACATTATGGGCATCGGTTTTGAAAAGGCTTTCCTTATGCAGAACGATTTGAATTATGCCACCTCCAATATTATTCCGACCTACGTTTATGAAATTGGGATCCAAAAAGCACAATACAGCTTTTCTACAGCAATTGGCCTGTTTAATTCAGTTGTAAATATTATCCTGATAGTCACCGTCAACCGGATCGCAAAAAAATTGACGGAAACCAGCCTGTGGTAAGGGGGAGATCATTATGAATCAATTATTAAAGAGAAAAAGTAAAGGAGACTTATGGTTTGACATCATCAACTACGTCATGCTGACCATAGTTATGTTGCTTGTATTATTCCCGCTGTATTTTGTATTGATTGCTTCACTCAGTGACCCCAATCTCATCTACTCAGGTGAAGTATCGTTCTTTCCAAAGGGTTTTACGCTGGATGGATACGGGCGAATATTCAGCGATTCATCTATATGGATTGGATATGCCAATTCGATTTTATATGCGAGTCTAGGAACCTTAATCGGAGTTGCCGTGACCGTATGTGCAGCTTACCCGTTAGCCCGTAAAGGACTGGCTGGAAAGCCGGTGATAATGTGGTTTTTACTGATCTCCATGTTTTTTAGTGGGGGGTTGATCCCAACCTATTTGCTGATCAAAGATCTTCATATGCTGAATACGATCTGGGCACTTGTTATTCCTGGAGCGGGAGGTGTGTTTAATGTCATTATCGTAAGGACTTTTTTTCAGTCGACCATCCCGGATGAAATGTGGGAGGCCGCTTCCATTGATGGTTGTACCAATACCAGATTTTTTTGGAGCATTGTATTGCCTTTGTCTAAGTCCGTTATAGCCGTAATGGTACTGTATCATGTTGTCGGGTTCTGGAATGGTTTCTTTGACGCTTTGATTTACTTAAACGATGAAAGCAAGTATCCATTACAACTGGTCCTTCGCAACATTCTTGTCCAGAATCAGGCCAACTCGAGCATGATGATCGATGTGGAATCCTACGCAGCAAAGATGCGCGTTACAGAGCTTATCAAATATGGTGTCATCATGGTATCCAGCCTACCGTTGCTGATTTTGTATCCTTTCCTCCAAAAATACTTTGTAAAAGGCGTGATGATCGGCTCGATCAAAGGCTAACATTGCCAGGGTGCCTGAAAGGGGGAATGTGCAACAGAATACCTAAATTCAGCATTCAGACAAGTAAATAACAAGGACAAGGGAAGTTCTCAGCTTGTGGACTGACATAAGGAGGTTATGTACGATGAAATTATTCAAAAGGGCTGGAATTCTAATGCTGGCTGGAGTGTTTGCTCTTAGCGGATGTTCGGGTGGCGGTGGCGAGTCAAAAAATCAGACGGTGAATCCGGATCAGGATGCAAATTTTAATAAAACCGGTCTTCCGATTGTTAAAGAAGCGGTGACATTAAAGATGGTATCCCCAAAAGCTGCTTTAGCGCCAGATTACTCGAAAATGGAAATATTTAAGCGGCTGGAAAACCAAACAAACGTAAAAATTGATTGGGAAAACATTCCGGACACTGACTTTGCAGAAAAGAAAAATTTGTTGTTGGCCAGCGGAGATTTGCCAGATGCCTTTTACGGAGCCGGATTCACAGATTACGAGCTAATCAATTACGGTAAAGACGGAACCATTATTCCGCTGGAGAATTTAATTGATCAATATGCGCCTAATTTGAAAGCGCTTCTTGATCGTCGGCCTGACATTAAACTAGCCATCACAGCACCAGACGGTCACATCTATGGGCTGCCGTCGTGGGAAGAGAATAAGCTCGATACCAACCCCTTCTTTCACGTCATCAATAAAAATTGGCTCGATAAACTGGGTTTAAAAGTACCTCAAACGCTGGACGAATACACGCAGGCTTTGATTGCCTTTAAAACGAAGGACCCGAACGGCAATGGCAAGGCTGATGAAATCCCATTAAGCTTTATGCACATGCAGTGGTGTAGTGACATTGCTGGCATATTCGGTGCTTTCGGTATTCCGGATAATTTGGAACATCGGATCGTCCGCGAAGGTAAAGTAATCTTTACCGCTTCGCAACCTCAATATAAGGAAGCATTAAAATATATCCATGATAACTGGTATAAGCAGGGGTTGATTGACCCTGAATCGTTCACCCAGGATGCCGCTCAGTATTTAGCAAAAGGCAAAACACCAGATGAAACGCTCGGCTCCTACGTTTGGTGGGAAGTTGAAGAAGTTGTCGGACCGGAGCGTAGTAAGGATTATGCTCTGCTGCCCCCGCTTAAAGGCCCAAATGGAGATCAAATGATTGGTCGCAACAACGGCGGCGGTCCGGGACGAGGTAGCTTCGTGATTACAAAAGAGAACCGTTATCCGGCAATGACGATGCGTTGGATCGATCAACAGTATGACCCTTACATGGCGGCTCAAATTCACTGGGGTCCGTTGGATGTCGTATTCAAGAAGGACGAAAAAGGAAAATTGGTGAACCTGCCGCTTCCCCAAGGAGTCTCCGCAGGTGAATTCCGTCAAAAAGTGGCTCCTGGCACAGGAAATCCGGGCGTCATTACTTTCGATGACTTCGGAAAAGTTGTTGATATGGAACCCCGAGCTCAGAAGCGTGCTGAGTATTTGGAGAAATATTACACTCCATATATGAAAAAGGAAAACTATCCGAGCATCTTCTTTGAACCGGACGAACTAGATAAAATCAATCGGATCGAGCCAGAACTTATTAAATATGTAAATACCCAAAGAGGCAAGTTCATCGTCGATGGCGAGGTAGATGAAAAGTGGGACAGCTATATGAAGACACTCGAGAAGATGGGGCTAAACGAATTAATGGAGATCTATCAAAAAGGGTTGGACCGATATAATGCAAATTTAAAAAATAAATAATCAAACGATAGGTGGGGAGAAAACTGTGCTTGATGTAATAACCATTGGGGAAGTATTGATAGACTTTACGCCATCAGATCGTACAGCGGGAGGCAACGAGCAGTTTGAATGCAATCCTGGAGGGGCTCCGGCTAACGTAGCAGCTGCTCTATCCCGTTTAGGAGCTAGAGCGACATTGATTAGCAAAGTAGGGGATGATCAATTCGGTTCCTTGCTGCACGATACCTTGATGAACGGCGGCATCGACGTGTCTGCGTTTACGTTTACAAATGAAGCTAATACAACGCTGGCATTTGTTCATCTGGATGACAACGGAGACCGATCGTTCAGCTTCTACCGGAAACCAGGAGCGGATACATACTTGCGCACGCAGGATGTCCCGTTCGATAGGATTGAAAACTGCCATGCACTGCACTTTGGTTCTTTGTCGATGACCCATGAGCCGGCCCGTACGGCAACAAGAGCGGCAGTTGTGAAGGCTAAAGAGGCAGGAGTCCTGCTTTCATTCGATCCAAATATCCGGTTTGCTTTATGGGAGAGTAAAGAGGAAGTGAAACAGAATATCCTTTGGGGCATGAAGTATGCCGACATCCTGAAAATATCAGAAGATGAGCTCCACTTTATAGCGGGTACAACTGATGTGGAAAAAGGCTCGCTAGAGTTGCAACAGCAATTCGGCATCGCCGGGATCTTCGTAACTTTAGCGGAAAAAGGCTGCTATTACCGATTAGCTGGTCATGACGGATATGTGCCGGGTTTTCAAGTAGAGGTCACTGATACGACAGGAGCCGGCGACGCTTTTCTGGGCTGCTTGTTATATAAGATACTGAAAGCCGGTATTTCTTTGAATCAGCTGACCAAACAGCAAATCATCGGTATGCTAACTTTTGCTAATGCCGGCGGTGCATTAGTAACCACACGGAAAGGGGCTCTTCAATCTATGCCGACGACAGATGAAATTACCCAGATAATCGAGACAAATAAACAGCACGATGATGATAGATTTAGGCCGGGTTTTCATTTTTCACCTCACTCCCATTGGTTGAATGATCCCAACGGATTAGTCTATTACGAAGGAGTCTATCATCTGTTTTATCAGCACCATCCTTATAGTAACCAATGGGGATCAATGCACTGGGGTCATGCTGTAAGCCAAGACCTGGTTCATTGGGAGCATATGCCTATCGCTCTGTTCCCGGATGAGCATGGCGCTATTTTCTCTGGTTGCTGTGTGGTTGACTGGAATAATAGCAGCGGACTGTTCGATGGTTCCCATGGATTGATCGCACTCTTCACTCATGCAGACAGCTGTCCGGAGACCGGACAACCTCGCCAGCGGCAAAGCCTGGCTTATAGCAGCGATAAAGGCCGGACTTGGCACAAATATGAGGGGAACCCAATACTCGACGAGCATGATCTGGTCGACTTCCGGGACCCCAAGGTGTTCTGGCATTCGCCAAGTGAATCATGGATTATGGCTCTTGTCGCGGGAGACCACGTTCGGTTTTATCGTTCCGACAATTTGCGTGAATGGTCGTTGTCAGGCGAATTCGGAAAGAGTGAAGGCTCGCATGACGGAGTTTGGGAATGCCCTGATCTCTTTGAATTGCCGGTTGATGACAGCGGACATTCCAAATGGGTACTTATCATAAGCATCGGAGATAATCCCAACTGTCCGGAAGGCTCACGCACGCAATACTTTATCGGAGAGTTCGACGGAAATACGTTCATCAATGACCATCCGGCCGATCATATCCTGTGGCTGGATTATGGCCGGGACAATTATGCGGGGGTCACCTGGTCGGATATAGCTGAGCAGGACGGACGGCGTGTGATCATCGGATGGATGAGCAACTGGAAATATGCTAACCAAACGCCTACCGGGGCCTGGAGAGGCACAATGACTCTGCCTCGCGTCTTGTCATTGACCAGCCGAGACGAGGACGTAGTTCTGACCCAAATGCCTGTTCGGGAAATAGAGCAACTGCGGAAAGGAACGCTCTGCTGGAATGAGGTTAAGGTTACGCCAGAGGTGCCGTTTACGCAAAAAACGAATGATGTTCTGCTTGAAATTGAAGCGGATATCGACATTCGTTCCGAAGACGAGGTTCATATTAAAATGAAGTCCTCTGGGCAAAGTGAGACTATTATCGGTTATGACCCTGTGCGCCAATGGCTATTCATCGACCGCTCGAAATCGGGCCTGACTGATTTCCATCCATCGTTTGCGTGCAAGCACGGTGCTAGAATGGTTTCGGAGAATGGGAAGATCAAGCTGCATATCTGGCTGGATCGCAACGCGGTTGAAGTGTACGCGAATGAGGGCTTGGTTGCACTGACGGATCAAATATTCCCTGATGCTCCGATGGATCGTATTGAGATAAGTGCGAAATCAGGGGAAGTTGTAGTGAACTCGTTTTATATGCATGCTCTTAACTCCATTCATATTCCCAATGGTCCAACGCAGCAGACATCAAGGAGGATTGAAGTATGAGTCATGCAACCGATAATCGGGGATTGATCATGTATTGGGCTTTCAATGAAGGAACCGGTACAAGCGCTCTGGAGAGCGTATCCCAAGTCCAGGATAATATCCAGTACGTATTTAACCAAGCGGAGTTTACTCAACCTTGCCCTCCACGATGGAGACAGGGGGTAAGTGGAAATGGGCTTCTGTTCGATGGTTATTCGACTTACATTGCGCATTCGTTCGATGAGGGAAATCAGAACACCGAGCCAGAGAATCGATCAGCGTTAAGCATAGGAGTATGGGTAGCCCCACACTCCTATGAATGGGGGGATGATGGCAAATTGTCCGCCATCGTGAACCGCTACAACCTGGATCGCAAGCAGGGTTATCTGCTCGGCATGTTCCGTCACGGTTCCTGGTCCTTCCAAGTCGGGCTGGAAGGAGGAGACTGGAAGGAACTTTGGTCGCCGGACGGCCATGAACTGCCCAAGAATGAATGGTCATACGTGAATGCTGTGTTCGATGGGAACCAAGGGGAAATCAAGCTGTATTTAAACGGCAGTGAAATCGCTTCAGCTGCCGTGCCTCGTGGTTCCCGTCTGGCTGAGGCGGCGGACACGGATCTTCTGATTGGAAAGAATAACCATAGCAGCCTGCTGGCGGAAGTGTTCAGCCTGCACATGTTTAGCGGTATCATTGATGAACTCAAGATTTATAATCGGGCGCTGAGCGCGGAAGAAGTGGCCGCTTCTTATCGTCATGTGCTGGACACCTTTCATGAAGGTATCCAGCCACAATTAAACTATGACGAGATCAAGCTAGACCGGACGCCACTGCTACTTGATCGGCACAGACCGCAATATCATGTTAGCCCACCGGCCCATTGGATGAACGAACCCCATGCACCGATCTATTTTGACGGGCAATATCATTTGTTCTATCAGCATAATCCGCAGGGACCGTTCTTTCATCAGATCCATTGGGGGCATTGGGTAAGTCAGGATTTGGTGCATTGGCGTGATCTACCCGTGGCTCTGGCGCCCGAAAAGGATCAGCTCGCACCGGACGGGATCTGGTCGGGAAGCGCAACCTATGATGCTGACGGACTTCCTGTCTTGTTCTTTACGGCAGGTAATGACAGCGCTTCTCCGAATCAGAGCGTAGCGCTTGCCCGAAGCACTTATACCCTTGACGGAAACCCGGATCTGGTTCAGTGGGTCAAACATCCAGAGCCGTTGATCGTGCAGAAGAAGGGAATGGGCGCATTTGGGGATTTCCGAGATCCATTCGTATGGAAGGACGACGACGGCTGGTATGCTCTGGTCGGGTCCGGAATTGAAGGTGGAGCAGCACTAGCATTTGCGTCACAGGATATGCTGAACTGGACGTATAAAGGACCGTTTTTTAAAGCGGATATTCAGAAGTTTCCTTACCTTGGACCCATCTGGGAGCTCCCTGTGCTTCTTCCCCTTGGCAGGGACAAGCAGGGGGTGAACAAACATCTACTGCTTGTCAGCCCTGTGGGGAAGGGAGCGGATGTTGAGGTGTTCTATTGGATCGGACAACTTGACAAGCAAAATCTTTCGTTCATCCCCGATCAAGAAGAGCCTCAATTGATTGATGTCGGGGATTTCCATTTTACCGGACCGAGCGGAATGGTTGATCCGAAGACCGGTAGAAATATCGTCTTTACGATAGCCCAAGGCGACCGGACGTCCGAGATAGAATATAAGTCGGGTTGGGCTCATAACGGAGGCTTGCCGTTAAGCGTGTATTTGAGGGATGACGGACGTCTGGGAATAGAGCCGATTCAGGAGCTTCAATCGCTGCGTGGCCCCAAGCGGCTATCACTTCGGGACCAGTCATTGGCTGAAACTAATGTACAGCTTAGGAATGTTCATGGTGACATGCTTGAGATTCAATTGGAATTAGAGCCCGGCAGCGCCAAAAAATTCGGAATCAAGGTCCGTTGTACACCAGACGGAGAGGAAGAAACTCTGCTGTATTATGATTGGAATCAAGCGATGCTCTTGGTCGACCGGTCGAAAACGACGCTGCACCCGGGAGAAAAGTGCGGAGGGGTCCAAGGTGGGAAGTTGGAGCTACTTGGGGAAAATCTGAAGCTCCACATTTATTTGGATCGCTCCATGGTCGAAGTCTATGCAAACGGATTGAAAAGCCTGACAACCCGGGTATATCCGAGCCGTATGGATGCTTTGGGACTCGAGATTTGGGGAGATGGAGAACCGTTTGTTAAATCCTTGGATATATGGGATATGCAGTCCATTTGGTAAGACGGTTGATTAGGCGCTCCTTACGAATGGGGTATGCACAAATGATCAAGAAACTTTGCATTCCTCCGTTTGGAAACGTTTCATTCATATTCCCCTTCTTCATGACTATTCATCTTTGTACAAGGAGAGCATTTCGAAATGAGGTATCGATGTTCGCAAGTATAACAAGTTTCGAAGGAGGCTCGAGAATGAGGAAAGTCAAGATTTATCAAATCAAGAATATTCCTAAGAATGACATGGGATTGTCAGTTCCGGATTCAGTCTATCAAATCCGGAATCCTGGATTTGAAACAGGAGATTTGACGGGATGGACCGTTGTCAAAGGCGATGCGTTCGGTCCGAATAGCGTAACCGACGAAACGACTTGGTGGGCGGAAAAAATACCGTATAACCAGGAAGGAGCTTATCATTTAAACGGCTGGAAGTATGACGAATCTGCGACAGGTATACTTCATTCCAGCACTTTCGTGCTGGGCGGCAGCGGCTGGATCAGCTTCAGGCTTGGCGGTGCGAAGAACCCAGACAAGGTATTTATAAATATTGTGGAAGTCGATACGGGACAAGTTATTGCCCGATACGGAAATAGCGCATTCGCCGACGTGGGCTTCCCAGATCCCGCGCTGGGCATGCGGCTTGCCAATATGGTGCAATACAAGGCGGATCTTTCCACATATTTGGGCAAGAAACTGTATGTGGAGGTCGTCGATAATGCAACCTCGGATTGGGGAGTCATTTTTGCGGACGCATTCTCCATGTACCATGAGTCGGAGCCAGCTGAAGGAATTGTTGCGACGGATATCAAGCCGGATTTCAAGCGCTATGAAATCGATAATCCAAGCTTTGAAACCGGAAATCTCGATAGCTGGACGGTTGAGGGAGATGCTTTTGAAGTGACTGATGAAGCTCATGCGAGCAAAGAAGGGAACTTCTATGCCAAGTCCTCCCTGCAAGGAAAGGGCTCCATCACTTCTAATACTTTCACGCTTCAGGGAACCGGAACAATTAACTTTACTATTTTGGATATCCCCAAACCAGAAAACGCCTATGTCGCACTTTACGAAGCGAACAGCAATACATTGCTTATGAAAACCGGGAATGTCAGTGCGAACGAGAAAATCTCATGGAAAGTGCAAGAACACTACAACAAAAAGCTCTATGTAAAAGTTGTCGATCATTCCAATGAAGCCAGCATTGCCGTTGATAGTTTCCAAGCAAGTGGTAAGGGTACTATTTTCTACTTAAACCTTGATGAAGGCGCAGGAAAGAAAGCGTTGGAGAAAGTACACAATCTTAAGCACGATGTGAACTATGTATTTAACAACGCCAGGTATATGGCATCGAAGGATCCGAGATGGACTCCGCGTGGAATAAAAGGCGGTGCCTTATTGTTCGATGGATACTCGAATTATATTGAAGTCAATGCAAACGATACTGTGCCTGTAAGCGACGCGTTAACCATCGAAGCTTGGGTTGCACCGCGTAGCTATGAGTGGGGAGACGGAAACAAGCTGTCTGCGATCGTAAACCAATCCGATCAGGATAAAGCGGAAGGCTTTTCTCTTGGTATGTATCGGCACGGTACATGGTCGATGCAAGTAGGCATCGGCGGTCAGTGGATTCAGGTATGGGTAAAGGATCACCCGTTGGAAAAATACAAGTGGAATTATGTGGCCGCTACTTTCAGTAAAGAAGATGGAAAAATTAAGTTATATCTAAACGGTGAGGAAGTGGCTTCCCAAGCAACCCCCGTCAACGTTCCGATCACACCATCTAGCGAAAGCCTGATCATCGGGCAAAATAATAAACCTGTAGAGTTAGCAGGGGTGTTCTCCTTCAATATGTTCAGCGGGCTCCTAGATGAAGTGAAGCTGCATAATAAAGCCCTTACGAACCAGGAGATACTTGCTGGATATGAGAGCGTGAAGGCGCTTCATGGAGGATCAATTCCGAAAATTCCGAATGCGGACATTGATGAGGATCCAAGTGTGTTTGACGGAGATCAGCACCGACCCCAGTACCACGCGATGCCTCCGCAAAACTGGATGAATGAAGCACATGCACCGATTTACTATAACGGCAAATACCATTTATTTTATCAACATAACCCGCAAGGTCCATTCTGGCATCAAATCCACTGGGGTCACTGGGTGAGTGACGATATGGTGAACTGGGAAAATGTAAGACCTGCTCTTGCGCCCGAAGCGGGCACCCTAGATCCGGACGGCACGTGGTCAGGCAGTGCAGCGTATGATCGAAACGGCAATCCTGTTCTGTTCTATACCGCTGGCAACGACTCCTTGTCGCCGAACCAAAGAATAGGGCTGGCAACTCCGGCGGATTTGTCCGATCCCTATTTGGAAAAATGGGTGAAATATCCTAAACCGGTAACGGAGCAGAACGGAAAAGGCATCCACAACGAGTTCCGCGATCCGTTTGTATGGTACGACAAAGAGGTGGACAAGTGGTATCAGTTAGTGACATCTGGTCTTCCAGACTTCAGCAGCGGCACAGCTTTGGTGTATGTATCTGATGATATGTACAATTGGGAATATAAGGGACCGTTATACGTTAGTGACAGAAGCCGTTATCCGGAGTTGGGTACGGTATGGGAGCTACCGGTGTTATTGCCGTTAGGCACAGATAGTACGGGCAAGCAAAAATATATTTTCATGATTAATCCCCATGAAAAGCCGGAGCATGTTCCTCCAGCGAGCGATGTGCAAAGAGATGTTGAGGTCTTTTACTGGATCGGGACCTGGGACCGGGATAACTTTAAATTTATTCCTGATCAGGAGGCACCCTCCAAAATGGATGTAGGTGACGGCTATTTAACCGCAGAGAGCGGTCTGGTCACACCCGACGGAAGAACGATCGTATTCTCCATGGTGCAAAATGTTAGAACACCGCAAGCCGAATATCAATCCGGATGGGCTCATAATTTATCTTTGCCGGTTTCCCTAAGTCTCGATAAGCATGATAAATTGCATATCGAACCGATTAAAGAACTGCAGATCCTTCGAGGGAAAAAGTGGGTTGATTTTTCGGACAAAAATTTGGAGAGTGCCAATCAATTGATTAAGAATGTCAAAGGCGACATGCTAGAGATTGTGATGGAGATTGATCCGCGTGAAGCCCAGAAATTTGGTCTCAAGGTGCGACGCTCGGAAAAAGGCCAAGAAGAGACGCTCATTTACTACGACAAGAAGAACGGGACATTTAACGTGGATCGAACCAAGAGCAGCATTGATCCGGATGTGCGTGTGGACGGCATTCAAGGAGGATATGTAGATCTTAAAGGAGAGAACTTGAAACTCCATATCTTTCTCGATCGCTCGGTCATTGAAGCCTTTGCAAATTACAAGAAGAAGCTGACAACTCGTGTCTATGTAGGCAGGTACGACTCCTTAGGCTTACAGATCTGGGCCGATGGCGATATCAATATCAAATCGATGCAAGTATGGGATATGAATGCCTTAACGGGTAAACCGGCTGCTCCGGTCTATGTAACCGATAAGTGGGATAATTCTGTGTATAAGGATATTACAGAGCTGCCTAACCATGATTTTGCTACGGGCGACTTAACGGGGTGGATAACGGAAGGAGACGCCTTCCAGAATGTCCATGTGACCAATACCCAGTTCTTCTGGGACAACATTTACTTCAACCCGTCGCATAAAATTCCGGGCGGCTACCATTTGTGGGGCTTCAACGAGCAAGCCGGCGGCGATAGCTTAACCGGATCGCTAAGATCTCAAAATTTCGTCCTTGGTGGGAACGGTAAGATCAACTTCCTTATCAGCGGGGGCCGGGATATGGATCGTCTGTATGTTGCGCTGGTTCGGGCGTCGGACGGCAAAGAGTTATTTAAAGAGACAGCAACTAATTATGAGGAATATCAACGGAAGATTTGGGATGCGTCGGATTATATCGGCGAGGAGCTTTATATAAAGGTGGTCGACCAATCAAAAGACGGTTTTGGACATATTAACGTCGATGATTTCAACGTACCGGTCCAGGTAAAGAAGAAAACCAACAACTGAACTCTTGTTAATACAGAATACCCGTGAGTCCTGCAGTCACTCCAAGCAAACCGAATAGTCAGATAGCTTGTCATTCGAAGTAGCAAGGAGAAGGGGAGGTACTTGTAAAACGAAGCAGCATCAATTTTATTTGGATGGGATATAAAAGTGTAAATTTTCATTCGCCATAATCCCTTGGCTGGAGCCATAGGATTATGGCTTGGTGAGCGCACATTAATGAAGAAATAATAACTTTTAACCTTATAAGGGTACGCCTTTTTTGCTAATCGAGAAAGAAGTTCGTTCCGGGTAAAAGCATGAGATCAAACCTTTGAGTTTTCGTCCTACTGATATAAACTAAAACTTTATTAGATCAATAAACTTCTGTGCTGCTGAAGATACAGGCATGTCTGTTTGTTGATATCTTTCGAGAATTTTTTCATTAAAAATATATATAAGCAGCCAGCTGTCGGTACACTCCGGCGGCTGGTTGTTGTCCAAAGAAAATGAAGTATAGACAATAACGCCCCATTAAACTAACGGTCAGTTTTGTTTAAAGAATACTTTCTCAACGACAAATATGAACTTATGCTAATATCAAATGAAAATATTAGGGAGGTGCACTGGAATGAGAACCGAGAAAGAAATGATTGAGTTAATAAAAGATGTAGCCCGAAATGACGAACGGATTCGTGCAGTCTATATTAACGGTTCAAGAACCAACTCTAATGCACCAAAAGACATCTATCAGGATTACGATATTGTTTACGTGGTTACTGAAACGGAGCCATTTATAAAAGATAACAAATGGATTTATGTTTTTGGCAATTTTATAATGATTCAAGAACCCGACAAATTAGACCACGGTATTGGTATAGATATGGACTTTGGAAGATCATACGGGTATTTGATGCTCTTAAAAGATGGAAATCGTATTGACCTTCATATTAAAACTAAAGAATCAATGATTGATGATTATGGTACTGATAAACTTACGCTACCTCTATTGGATAAGGATAACTGCCTGCCATCCATTCCTACTCCGACAGATATTGACTACCATATAAAGCAACCAACGATAGGGCAGTATGTCAGTTGTACCAATAATTTTTGGTGGTGTTTGTAGAATGTTGCAAAAGGAATAAAGCGGGACGAAATGCCTTATGCGAAGCATATGTTCGAAGAAACGACTAGGGCATCATTAGATCAGATGATTTCTTGTTGGATCGGTACTAGATATGATTTTCAAGTATCAAGTGGAACAAATGGGGAAGTATTCCAAAAAAATATTTGCCACATTTCTATTGGGATCTGTACAAAGCGACTTATTCCGATGGACATTATGAAAACTTCTGGAATTTAGTATTTGTGACTAGTGATTTGTTTCGTACTGTAGCTAAAGATGTTGCTGTACATTTCTCATTTGTTTATCTACTTGATGACGACATAAACATGACCGAATATCTTATACATCTCAGATGTTTGCCTTCCGATGCAACGGAAATATTTAAGAATTAAAAATAAATAATGCATATATTGGGCCGATCATCACAATGAGAAACGTTAGCTCAATAAAACAGCAATAGTCTAGGACTTTAATTGGCTCTACTAGATTGTCGCTGTTGTTTCTGCGTTGGTGTAAATGGTTGACTCAGCTGGGCATGACCGTGAAACCCGTTGATGCATCAAAATTTTTTGAAAACATTTGCGCTAGAATATGAATTTGAGCTATCAGGACTTGACTATGAGCTTGTTTACAAACATTTATTCACGGGAAATATAATGCTTATGGTCAATGAAATTATGATAGGTCGAGTCTTTGGTACCCGTCTGCTCATTAATTAATGATTTCAAATAAGCAATACGAAAGAGTCACCCAGGTGTAGGGCGGCTCTTTTCTTCGTATGACAGGTTAGCCAGATTGATTCCGTGTGTTTGGTTACACATACTTACTTGACTATGGGAAGAGAGCTTGAATAAATAAAATTACGTAAAATACATATTTGACGAATAATTATTTGAGAATTATAATTATATAAGGAGGTTATTATACATATGGACAAGCAAATGAAATTACACTATATGAACCGCGTTGATGAGAAACTGTCTGAACTACCTTGGTTCGTTACGGAATTTATAGATAGTAAAAAACGCAAGCTTTCACCCACAACACTTCTTAATTATTGTCACGATTATATTATATTTTTTGATTGGTTAGTTACAGAAAACTTTACCGCAGACAGCCGCAAAAACATTAATTTAGTCACTTTAGAGAAACTAACCATTCGTGAAGTGGAAAATTTCTTATCATTTTTGGAGTATCAACTCGGCAATACTAAGCTAACTATTAACCGTAAATTGTCATCACTAAAATCCTTATTTGATTACTTACAGAACAAGGCTGAAACAAGTGACCTAAAGCCATATATCCAGCGCAATGTTATGGCCAAAATGGATTTAAATGTGGTTAAAGAAAGCCAAGAAACCATTGCCAATCGTATTGATGGGAAAATTCTCAGAGAAGACGACTTTGAGTTGTTTAGGCTATTTGTAGCCCATGATTTCGGAGAAATCAATAAAGAGAATAAACGTATTCTCAATTTCCATCAATTTAATCGTGAACGGGATACAGCCATTGTCTCCCTCATTTTAGGATCAGGACTTAGGCTCTCTGAGGTAGCAGGCATTGACATTGAAGATCTGGATATGACTAAAGCTTTAGTGAGGGTTATACGCAAAGGTAATAAAGAACAATATGTGTATTTCAGCAAGCAAGCTCTACTTGATTTAGAAAATTATCTGCAGATCAGAGAATCTAGATATACCCCAGAAAAAAACGAAGCCTTTTTGTTTATTGCAGCTCCCATAGGCCGTAAAGGAAAAAGCAGACGCTTAACTCAGCGATCCATAGAGAAACTGATCGAAAAATATGCTGCAGCTTTTGGAAAGCCGGCTTTAACCGTACATTCTCTAAGGCATTCATTTGCAACGCGTTATCACTTGGAGAACAATGATGTGCCTAGATTGAAAAACCAATTGGGACATTCATCGATTCAAACAACAATGATTTATACACATTTAACAGACGAAGAGATGAGAAATGCAGTAAATAATATGGATAAATAATATGGATAAATAATATGGATAAATAATATTTTAGTAAGCCACCTTAAATATCTATTATTAATGACATTAATCTAGCCCTTATCAAAGAAATTAAGACATTAAACTAGTAACGTTCTATGAAGTGAAAAAATAATGACACTATAATAGTCTTCTTATAATAATTTGGTGTAGATGAGACCGTCCCACAATCACTAACCAAGGAATAAATATATTTATAGACATACTTTATTGTCATTATTCATAAAGGCACCATCATAATGTCAAAAGTAGGGGTAGTTTAATGTCGCTACACATCCGACAACAATCGTTGAGAAGAAGTTTTATCTCAGCAGCTCATGTAATACATATGTACAAAATACGGGTTTTGTGAATATGTATAAGGGAAACCCCGTAATTCATTTAAATTATAGAGATAACCTTTAATTTATTTTCCAATTCTAAGTGGTTCTTTCTTAGATCTTTGTCTGTAACAACTTCATGTATAATCCCGTTATTATCGCACCAAATTTTCTGTGCCTTTATTTGTTTCAATGTTCGGGAGTTACGCGGATTTTCGGGAGTTAACTCGAATTCATATTTAACCTCACAACATTTTACAGTTCCATCTTTCAACTGAATCCACATGTCAAAAATACTTGTATGTAGCTCACCATTAAAAGCATAGCTAATCTTAGGATATTGTTCACAATAAGCTTTGATTGCTTGTTTCTATTTTTTAAATTCGACGCTCCTACTCGACTTCTTAAAGCTGTTTAAAATATCCCCTCTTTATATACACCATAAAATAGATACACTAAAACAACGTTAGACCTATTAACCACTTTCTTAATACGGAAGTGCTTTAATGCTTTATAAAACTTAAAGGCAACTAAATACTGATGTTGCGCCATGCTGCACTTGACGTGTAGATTTTCCCCACATATAATTAAAGTCAATAAAACATATGAACAGTTGCTCATATGTTAATAAAATAGAAAGCTGGGATATGTATGGCAGGACATAATCATGGACATCGACACAACAATAAAAAAGTATTGCTGATCTCCTTCATCATCATCACTACTTACATGCTGGTCGAAGCTTTTGGTGGATTTATTACCAATAGTTTAGCTTTGTTCTCGGATGCAGGTCATATGTTATCGGATTCTCTTGCGTTGGCGATCGCTTTGTTCGCGTTTAAGTTTGGAGAGAAAGCTATCAATAAGGAAAAAACCTTTGGTTACAGGAGATTTGAAATATTGGCTGCAATGCTAAACGGTGTTACTCTGATTGCGATTGCCTTATACATTTTTTACGAAGCGATTGAAAGGTTTATAAATCCTCCAGAAGTAGCTACAGTAGGGATGCTAGTTATCAGTATTGTTGGCCTGTTCATTAATATACTCGTTGCCTGGATTATGATGCGAGGTAGCGATACAGAGCACAACCTGAATATGAGAGGTGCTTATCTGCACGTCCTCAGCGATATGCTGGGATCTGTTGGAGCGATTATTGCCGCTCTTCTGATGATGTTCTTGGGATGGGGTTGGGCAGACCCACTTGCTAGTGTAATTGTCGCAGTACTTGTCCTTCGCAGTGGTTACTTTGTTAGTAAGTCTTCCCTGCATGTGCTTATGGAAGGAACACCCCGTAACATTGATGTAGAGGAAGTCGTACAAGCCATTTCGCAGTTCGAAGGTGTGAAAGCCGTACATGATGTGCATATTTGGTCAATTACTAGCAACTTAAACGCTCTGACTGCGCATATTGTAGTTGATGGAAATAAAACAGTGTATGAAACCGAGGCCCTACTGCATAGTATCGAGCATATGCTGGAGCATAAGAACATTCCTCACTCTACTTTGCAGATCGAGTCCGAACAGCATAGACACGATAAATCCATTTTGTGCACTATAGAGTCAGGTGTGCCGGATGCACATGCACATCATAGCCATTAATAAAAGGAGGACTGTTTGACTTTTTTGGAGCGGCTGAAACCTCGACCGCTCCCCTAAGTACCAATGCACTCCTTGGAAATTTGTTCTGTAGACTAAGATCCAAGTCTGTTAACGCAAAATGGGTCATTCCTTCTTAAATGGAGCGATGGCATTTAGTATAAACCTCATTATTTTCTCAAAAGTCAAATTCATACCTGAATCGAGATAATTCAAGTCTGCCCACCATCACAATACGGTTTTTCGTACGCATCTTTACCTACGCGATTGCCCTTTGATACGATTCAATCAGTGATTCAAGGTGACCTTATTATTTTTGAAATGGTGACTTTTCCGTTCTCTTTACATATTAATAGCACCTGAAGCTATTCCCTCTGACTTTTCCAATCCAAAAAAGAACTGACCGTCGTAGCTTCTTTCTTTTATATGTCCAGTAGTATATAAATAAAGATTAATAAAATGAGTGGACTGTTTAATCAGTGCCTTTCATAAAATTCTGAGTCAAATGGAGTGAAGTCTCTTTTAGAGTATTAATAAAAATACGTGTCGCAGCACTCAGGTATTTATCTTTCCTGTAGATAATTCCTATATATCGAGCAAGATTAACATTTAAAATGGGAATAATTCTGATACGAGGATGGTTAAGGTACTCTAAGTAAGGTCGCGGTAATATAGTTACCCCTATCCTATCTATAACCATATTAATTAAAGATTGCATGGTTGTAATTTCAAAGACCGGTTCTGGAATAAACCCCACATCTTTACAAGCTTTATTTATAAGCTGTCTTATAAAATATTGTTCAGGAAGTAAGATGGAAGGTGTTGTTTGCAAGACTTCTATACCTAATTTATCCTGATTCTCTAACGGGTGTCCAACAGGCACTGCAAACGCCATTTCCTCTCTATATAAAGAAATGGTTTCTAATTCATCCCCTTTCATAGGTAGAAAAACAATGCCTATATCCAGCTTATTTTCTAACAGTTGTTTTTGAATATCCCCAGTACGTAATCCAAACACAGATATCTTAACACCAGGATATAGATGATGAAAACTACGTAATGTGGGCGGAATGAGGTAATTTTCAACGGTTAACAAGGTGCCTATAGAAATGGTTCCTCTTTGAAGGCCATTTAGTTCATCTATTGAGGTTTTTGCCTGTTCCAGTTCATGAAAAATGTTACGTGTATACTTTAAGAGTAATTCCCCTGATTCCGTAAGAGCCGTCTTTTTACCAATGCGATCAAATAAAAGTGTGCCAATTTCATGTTCTAACAAACGAATTTGTTGACTTAAAGAAGGTTGAGAAATCCCTACCTTTTCTGCTGCTCTTGTAAAATGTAGCTCTTGGCACACAGCGTAAAAATATTCAAGTTGTCTTAACTCCATTCTTAAACCTCCTGATTTAAACGGTAATAGTTCCTACCTTTGCATTTTGCAAGTTCATTAACATGAATTTCAATAGGAATACTATAAACAATCTTAGATATTACACATTATATCATAGGTTAAACCTATGGTTATTATATAAATAATTGAATTGTACTATTGATTGAACTGTCTTAGACTATTAGTTGCACAGAGATCCAAGTAAAGTCTTTAATCCTAAAAGTATAAATTCTTTAAACTGTGTAAAAATTTTGTGGGGGTGATGAGATGGGTAGTCAAAAAACAGAGATTATCTACTACAGTGAGTTTTTAATAAAGAGTAGGAAGCCTGCCGTTCGAGCATGTTCATGGAAATGGAAAGACATTTATCCATTACTCAATTAATCTGTATCGGAAGGCTTTCATTAAAGTGGCCGTGGAACATTGTCACTCATTCATAATCATACAGGGGATACGCATGGAACTTCATCAACTATGAAAGTAGTCGTCCAAATTTTTAAACCTGGTGGACATAATAAAGCTCATCGTCATACTAATGTAGCTCTCAATCTAGTATTTCAGGGCGAGGGTTATAGTATCGTGGATGGAGAAAAGATTGAATTGAAAAAAGGTGACCTATTCTTAGCTCCTCCTTGCTCTGCTCATGAACATTGCAACACTTAGCAAACAGAGGATGCTATTATTTACACGTTTTCAAAATGTACCGGTTCTTGGGTAGTACACCTCGTCACATAGTCAAAACAGATACACAAACAAAGAATAACTAGAAAAGATTAGTTAATACTTTTGGCCTGAAGAATGTAACCAAACTTTAAACAACATGAACATAGAACAATTTAGTCATTCAAATATATACCTTTTAAAAATTATCTGAAAGGATTTAGTATTTGACCTTATGTACAAACTAGTTCTTGTAATGTATATACACTGGAGGATATAACTGATGAAAAATTTTAATGTTGCTATTCCAACTCCCTTTCGTGATGATGAGAGCTTATATTTAGAAGGATTCAATCCTATTGTTAAACATTTAACAGATAACGGGATAGATTCACTACTTGTGTCTGCTACGACAGGCGAACAAAATTCAATGAGCATTGAAGAACGTATCCATATTATTGATTATTTTAATCAACAAAAATTTGAAAATGTTGAACTGATGTTTGGCGTATCAGCTACAACAACAAGAAATGCAATAAAACTGGTTAAAAAGCTTGAGGAATCTGTTTTTGATTCTATTCTAATTCAGTTTCCACCTTACATTCAGCCGACACAACAACAAGCTATTTCTTATATCAATGAGCTGCTACAACATACCACCAAAAACGTTGTCCTTTATAATAATCCTTTCCGAACAGGATTTGAGCTAAGTGCTGAATCATTAAAGACTGTTATTAACCAGAAGTACTCTAACCTTGTAGGACTTAAAGAAGAGAGTGATGCCAAACGTCACCATAATACTGACTTACCAGATGATTTCATCATGTTCGCTGGTGGAGATGTAAATCTTACAGAAAAGATAATGAATGGCTGTAATGGACTTTCTAGTATGGTAGGAAATGTTTACCCACAAGAAATCAAACAAATTTTTAATGACTTATTAATGAATAAACCAGTAGACCTTTGGAAGATAAAACAATTAATTAATAAAGTTACAAGTGGTCAAGCCATCATAAACATAAAAAATCACTATAATTCTTTAGGTATAAAAGTAGGGGCTTGTCGTTCTCCTATTAACTAACGGGAGAAGTCCAAAAATTCGCTTAATTTAATTAAAATGTTTAAAAGTAACCGTCAAGTAGAAAACAACATTTTATTATGTTCTCTGCTTTACGGTTACTATTGTGGAACAATATGGAAGTGTGGCAATCCAAACAATAAATGAATTGATTACCTAATTTAGAAAAGATTTAGTATTAAATGCGGAGGATCTATAGCGATCATGGGTATTTCACAAAAAACCAATCAACTAGGACAACCGAAACCGGATCTAAAGCCTAGAATAGGATTACTTATTATAGGTATCATCCTAATGGGAGCCAATCTCAGAGCCCCACTAACATCAGTGGGTCCACTAATAAATTCTATACGTGACAGTTTAGGCATATCTAATATACTAGCAGGGACAATAACTACAGTACCTTTACTTACTTTTGCATTCTTATCCCCTTTTGCCCCTAAGTTAGCTCAACGTTTTAGTACGGAGTTTATCCTATTTATTTCTTTAATCTTATTAACCATTGGATTTGGAATACGTTCTTTTGGTGGTGTAATAACCTTATTTATAGGAACAATCTTAATTGGTTCATGTATTGCCATTGGTAATGTATTACTCCCCAGTCTCATTAAACATAACTTTGCACAAAATGTAGGAATGATAACAGGGATTTATATAGTCTCTATGAATTTATGTGGAGCTATTGGATCCGGTATAAGTATCCCCATCTCCTCATTATCAGGATTAGGATGGTCAGGAGGTCTCGGATGCTGGGGAATCTTATCTCTTCTTACACTTTTCTTTTGGTTACCACTAATACAAAATCAACATAAATCTATTAGATTTGTACAAACTAAAAAGAAAGTTAAATCTATAAACTTATGGCATTCTAAACTAGCATGGAATGTCACGTTATTTATGGGTTTTCAATCCTTAATCTTTTATACCATGATAACGTGGCTTCCTGAAATTCTTCAACAAAAAGGGCTGAACACTCATGCAGCTGGCTGGATGTTGTCTTTAATGCAATTTGCTATGCTTCCTACTACGTTTATTGTCTCTATTTTAGCTGGACGTTTAAAGAAGCAGCATTCATTAGTACTGGTTTCAGTCGTCTTGCTTATTGGAGGGGTATTCGGTATCTTACACGGAAGCACGATCCTTATTCCAATATGGATAATTATGGTTGGAATTGGAGTGGGATTTGCCTTTAGTTTAGCTATGATGTTTTTTAGTTTACGTACTCAAGATACGAATGAGGCAGCAGAATTATCCGGTATGGCTCAATCATTAGGTTATCTTTTGTCTGCTATCGGCCCTGTCTTATTTGGATGGTTGCATGATGTGACACATAATTGGAATACTTCCTTACTGATGTTAGTTTTAACTTCTGTTATTATCTTTATCACGGGTATAGGCGCAGGAAAAAATGAATATGTAGCATAGGATACCAGTCAGTAAACAAGAATACTTGGTTTTTAACCCAGTCTCAAAAACATTTGTTTTTGGGACTTTTTTGTAATTGGTATTAATATATAAAGGGGAATGGATAGTTGAAAACAAGAGAACTTCTTACCGACTGTCGCTATTTTATTGAACTAACGTTTCCCGTGAGTTGGACAAGATTATTAGAACTGAATGCTAATCCGTACTGGGATTCATAAATTCACTTAATCATTAAGCTCCCTGGAAATGATTTAGTTTCCTCACTCAAGCTCATGGAAGCGCTGCATGCTATTGTGCCGAACGGTACGACATATTTCTTGCAAATTACAATTAATATCTATTTTACACAACTAAGATAAGCCGTCCCCGACCCTCAGCCTCCAGTCATTACATCGTATGGTAGTACCAACAGGGTATTCAAAATCACATTCACCAATAAGAAGAAGCCAAGCTTGCGACAAATGACATTAGAAGCAGGATTGCAAAAAGCATGAATGAATTCATGTTTCTTTTCATAATGGATAGGAGCTATCGCTTTCGCTGTTGCTTCTGTGGCTATTCCTCTGCCGATGTGTCTATGGCTTAAACCTATACTTACAATCAAATATATATATATTGTGACACAATATATAAAACCCTTATTAAATAAAGACTAAATAATAATTTAATCAAACTGAAAGAAATACGGGTTTTGTGAAGATGTCTTAGAAAACCCGCATAGCAACGTGGATTCTTCATGATATAAATCAGGTAAAATTCATCAATCTCACTGTATTTATCCCTGAGGCTAGACTTAGGGAAGATTTGTGTCACTACAATTACTTAGTCCATATTCTCCCCATTTTTATCCAATGACAAAAATGTTCCTACATTAATGACGCAAAGTTACCTAAATAGGTTCACCGATTTCACATTGATCCTTGAAGTCCATTTGTTCATTTTAATTGCCTTGTAGCTGGCTGCCAGGATATTGTTAAGTATCTTTTGAAACAAAAAAAAGAACGACTACCTACTGGAAGCCGTATAAACCGTGCTAAACAGTTATTCTATTATTAACTCACCCTTAATTCTATACTTCACCTTATTATTAGAATGCTCTTCTTCCCTCTTCGCCATATGTATCTCAGGTTCAATCAAAAACTCTTCTGTACATAATTTACTTTCATTATTCGGATCTTTGTACACCAATATGATATTCAAACTGAATAAATCCAAGTTTTCATTAAATGCCTTTATGTTCAATAAGTATATGTACCATCTAGGAAGATGTATTTTTATACCGTGTTTTTCTGCGCCAACAGGATGAATCGTTCCCAATTCCTCAAGATGAAAACTGATTTCATGTTTGATATTTTCTACTTTATTAAATGAAATAACGACTTTTTCTTCTTCCTCAGAAAGATAAAATGAATGATTATCTTCATCATTGAAAGCGGTATGATCTTTCATAAAATCATTTAATTCATCAAAATCAACCGCAATCTCAACCATGACATTTTCTGCTGGGATATTTCCATGATTATAAACTTCTAGATAAACACTAGATTTATCGTCTTGAAACGATGATTCCTCCACACCACTTCCCCAGTCCTGAAAGAGTGATTGATGGAGTTCAACTTCAAATGTTTTAGACGGTATGGCTAAGTTTACTTTTCTACTATTCTTCTGTTCGTCACTCGCCGTTTGATGACTCTTTTTCAATCGAAGCACAGCAAACACAGAAATGAATGTCGCTAATACTACTCCACCAATAGAAATGATTAGTACCAATAGTTGTATCTTCACCGATTTGTCCTCCGTTTCTATTTTCTTCATTATACACTATCCACTTATTCACTATATCTATGAATGGTATCTAACTGCTAAAGTCCTATGTTTGATCACACAAAGATAACGTTAATGTTGCATAAAAAAGAATCCACGTTTTCATGGGTTTTAACCAGTCCATTATAAGAAAATCCGTCATAAGGTAAGCAGGCTCTCCTTGTTCACCTAGCATCCAAAAGCTTACATCACTTTCTCATGACCTCTTATCTACGAATTTCGCAAATTTCTTTCAAATGTAAAGTATTTGTGAAAAAATTGACTATCCTGCCCTTTAGTTTAATAAACTTGACTTTTGATGCCACGTGCATCGCTAATCCCTTCTGCTCTTCTGCATTACAGGTAAATAAGCTCTTCACTACAAATCCAGACGACCAAACTCCCAACCTAACTTTCCTCATCTTTTTTGTAATCTGTCGTGCTGATTGAGCACAACAAAAGGAAGATCAACGGTCGGAACACGTTGATCTCTTTTTGTCGTCTCACTCTGCTTTTCTTTTTCTACCGTTCTCGTCACTCGCAGACCGAGAAGATACAAACTCAGTATCCTCAGGGTTATGTGTCCCCCTCTGTTCTATTTCTAATGCCTACAGTTTTTTGGTGTTTGGATATCCAATGTCACTGGATCATTTCAAACGGACAAAATGTATTTCTCCAAGCCTATTTTCAAACCGTCTTCATCATTACTCGATGTGACCCAGTCGGCAATTTTCTTAACTTCCTCTGGCGCATTCCCCATTGCAATTCCTAGGCCTGCGTACAAAATCATATCCATGTCATTATAGTTGTCTCCAATGGCCATCGATTCACGATAAGTAATATTAAATATCCCCTCGAGTTCCTGAATGGCATACGATTTGGACACCATCTCATCCATAATTTCCAGATAGGTTCCCTTGGATTTATAGACACTGATACCAGTAACTTCATTTTTGATTTGTTGTACAAGCCGCTCAACGTCTTCGGGAAGTCCCATGCATAAAATTTTGTGAGTATCATGATCTTCTTCTATATATGAGGAAAGCACCCTCTGTATGGGAGAGCCATTAATAATTCCCGCTTCCTGAATTACCCAAGGATTTTGAGTGTTATCAACGATCCACTGGTCATAGCCATATAAGTTAAAACTAATAGAAGGATAATTATCCGATACAATATCGTATATTTGTTTAATGCTCTTTTTCGATAAACAGATGCTATGGAGGATTTCCCTATTACAGCCCAATATTAGACCACCGCTATAACAAATGACGGGAGCGTTAATATTGAGCTCTTGCTGAAGAGGAAAAATGCTGCTTGGCATTCTCGCTGAAACGAGTACAAAAGGGATATTTCCTCCCACAACCTTTTGGATTGTATTTTTGGTGTCGAATGTAATTTGATGTTTTGAATTTAACAACGTCCCGTCAATATCGCTAAAGATTGCTTGTATCATGGCCCATGCTCCCTTGCGATTTTTTATCACTTTTCTTCCTCAAGCACCTTGATAACTTCTACTCCGCTATCCTGCAACATCAGCAATGAATGCTTCGGGGCATCCTGATTTGTAATTAGAATATCAATTTCGGAAAAATTCAGACCTTTAAACGGGCTTGTTAAATTAAATTTTTTGAAATCAGCAAGTAAAAATACTTCTCTGGCACGCCTCGATACCAGCTTTTTAACTAAAGCATCATCACGGTTCGCAAAATACACTCCGTCTTCCATAATGGCGGCAGCTCCTAAAAAAGCTTTGTCAAAAAAAACATCGTTCAACTGCATAGCCGTGTCGTAGTCATAAAAAAAACGGTTTTCATGATTAAATTTGCCCCCGAGCAAATTTATGTTAATTTCACTTTTTGCTGATAAAGCTTCTGCATTATCCAACGAGTGTGTGTAAACCGTCAGATTCTTGTCCAATTGCCCACAGAGCAGTTGAATGGTAGTCGATACATCCATGAAGCATACATCTCCGTCAGCGATATGCTCAGAAGCTATTTTTGCAATAAGCATCTTTTGCTTTGTTGCTGAGGTTACACGTTCCTTGTAGGCTCTTATTTCTTCTTTTAATAAGGGTAAGGCAATACCTCCATGGGTTCTGATAACCCCCCCTTCATGAACAAGCTTAATAATATCCCTTCTTGCCGTATCTCTCGAGATGTTCAATAAATCGCAAATTTCCGAATTTGATAATTGGTTACGGCTTTGGAGATACTCCAAAATTTTTAAAAGTCGTTCCTCTTGGTGAATATAATCCCTCCCCCTTTCCCTATATTCATCATAAGCAATTTAACGCTTTTTGTTAAGTGTTTTTAAGTGTTTTTTTCAAAAATTAAGCAAACCGCTTATATTGAGTATTTCACATGATAAGTCCCCGATCCGCATGCACATCGCATTAAGAGTCCAGGGACTTTATACATTTTGCCTATTTATTGATAAATTCAATCTTTTGACATCTGCAGTGTCGGTTTTTAGTTTGAAGTGGATTGATTATAAAATGCTTGCACTCCTCGCGTATTAAAATAGGAAACTAATCCACATCTAATCCTACAACCGGCTCCATAACACACTCCCTAATATTAAAGTTGCGGCCACTCCCACGATGGTTCTCCCCCATAGCTTCGCTTGTGATACGAGATCCCTGTCTCAACCAGCTCAAACATGGTCATTGAGGGCAGTGAGAGAACTGTTTTCACGACGGGGCCCGCCCCAATAAAGTCAACGTTCTCTCGGCTACCGCCATCATATGATGCCTAAGAAAAAAGGCCAACCAGAAATCTCTGATTGACCTAAATAACACGAAATAAAGTCCTAGACTATCGCTATTTTATTGAGCTAACGTTTCCCGTTAGTTTGACAAGATTATTAGAACTGAACACTAAATCCGTTGAATTTATGAATCCCAGTTCCAAATTTGACGAGATCATGTTCCCTCAGAAATTTAACTGCAATTTTTACTTCATCTAAAATTATTGGATTAAGTCCTAATGTATTGTGAGAACCGTATACCATTTTGATGTTGGGTATTCTTGCAATCTTTTCTAATGAATTCACTAAATCAACAGGGTTCGTTGAAGGATAAAAGGCATATATTGGCGCTTCATCATAGAGCAGATCGCCAGTAAATAAATACCCTTTTGTTTCATCGAAAACTGAAATATGGCCAGGAGAATGTCCTGGAGTGTGATATATAATTAATCTTCTGTCCCCTAGATCGAATATATCACCATCCTTCAACAAACCTGTCGGCTTTCCTTTAAAGAGTTGGTATGTATCCGGATTAAACCTTTCTGGAGTAGGCAAGGTTATATCTCTTCTAATATTCTTCCTGATTTGCTCTATTGTTAAGCCTTGAATCCCGTTAATTAGCCAGTCTTCATCTCCTTTATGGACAAAGATCCGTTCAAATTCGCCATGGTTACCTATGTGGTCAGTGTGGACATGTGTCGTAATAACTTTTAGAGGTAAAGATGTCAACTGCTCTGTTATTCTTTTGATACTATCAATCCCAAGCCCTGTATCAATTCTAACTCCATTTGCTTATTCGTCAGGGGCTACACTAATCTGCAGTGGGTCGATCTGAAAATCCTCTCCCTCTTGGGAAAATTGTTGAAAAACTTTTCCAATGTTCCCTTGTAAGACAGGTAGGATAATAGAAATTCCAGTCGCTCTCCCCCTGTTAACGCTCTCCTGATCATAGTGTAGCCTTCCTCTCGCAAAAACCTACAACTTAAAATGGTTGCAATATGTCGAATGCTGAAGTAAAGTTTTTTTAAGCTCATTTCATATAGGAGGATAACAATGATTTATAGAAACGCTACTGTTGATGATATATCTGCTATAGTGGAATTACAAAAAAAATATCACATTACAACCATTAGTGAAAAAGACAAACCCGATGGCTTCGTAACAACCTTATTTACAGAAGAACAATTTAAGGAATTAATTGAAAATGAAAATGGAATTACAATTGCATGTCATGGCCAGAAGATTATTGCTTATGTGATGGCTGCCTCATGGAAGTATTGGGCTAAGTGGCCTCTTTTTCAATTTATGATTGGCGATTTGAAAGATACAGAATATAAGGGGATTACTCTTTCTACTGAAAACACTTATCAGTATGGGCCAATTTGCATTGATATGGATTACAGGGGGACGGTAGTACTCCGAAAGGTTTTTGATTTTTCCAGAATGCAAATGAGTAAAAAATATCCGATATTGATAACTTTTATAAACCACATCAATCATAGATCTTACGCTGCTCATACCAAAAAGCTTGGTCTTGACGTGATTAAAAGCTTTGATTTCAACAATAATACTTACTATGAATTGGGTTGTTTCACATCAGAGTGATTGCATGTAATTGTAATTTTGGACCATCCATAAGCCTATTTTACCATCTCAATACCAAACCTCATGGAAATCGCCCTTCAACTAGCCTACCAGGCCAGTTGAAGGGCGATTAGAATTAGAGATATTACCGATTAAGATCGAAACGACTAGCATTGAATCAGCTTAACTTACCGGTCAAAAATTGTGCCTCCCCCAGTCCAAAACTCCAATCATCATCATTATTTTCAACAATAGATACCATTAAATCGGTTGGTGCGATGCCGCATTCAGCTTTTAACCTTTCAGCCAGCAAGGAATAGAGCTTTTGTTTCTTCTCTTTTGGTCGGGCTTTGCTTATTATGGAGAGAATAACTAGACTATCGGTACGGTTAAATCCTAGCCCAGTATCCTCAATAATCATATGGTCCGCCGGGTGTTCGTGAACGATTTGGTAACGATCTCGCTCAGGAACGTCAAAAGCTTCCACAACAACTTGGTGGGCAACATCCAAAAGTTTTTTCAGGCTTGCTTTATCTCGTCCTTTAATAAGATCAAAACGAAGTAATGGCATTTTAACTTCCTCCCTTTAATAAAAATTATTTTCCCCTATTTATTATCAAACATTCTAATAAAAGAAAATTTTCGGACAAGAACACTGGCTTGATCAATGGTTTGTTTTACAATTGAAGCGGCAGGTTGGTCGCCTGCTAACCGAAGACCCTGTCCCGCCCAAAGTGACATGTACTCGGGGTTGTTCGCTTTTGCAGCCGCTTGGCGAATGTCCCGGGTCATCGCGTTTTGAATGGGGTAAGCGGGGATTGTTCCGGGGTACTGATGCATGTCAATCATAAATTTTGTTTGAATGCCTCTTGAAGCTCTTCCAGAGTAAGCACGTGTAATTTCAGTGGAGTCCTCATTTGACGAGAGGATTTTCTGTTTGTACGTTTCATGGGCGCCGCTCTCGGGGCAGGCTAGAAACGCAGTGCCCATCTGTACTGCAGCGGCTCCTAATGTAAGGCTTGCTACAAGTCCCCGCCCATCCATGATTCCCCCTGCTGCGATGACCGGGATCGACACATGGTCAATGATCTGCGGTACAATAGCCATAGTGCCTATCAAAGCATAGGAAGGGTCTTTCATGAAGGTCCCCCTATGCCCGCCTGCTTCGCTCCCTTGAGCCACAATTGCATCTGCGCCAGCTGCTTCCAATTGCTTGGCTTCATCAACAGTTGTTGCAGTTCCAATGATGAATATTCCATGCTGTTTCATGATTTGGATCACGTCTTGGGATGGTACGCCAAAAGTGAAACTAAATACAGGTACACGCTCCTCTAACAGTACCTGTAGCTGCTCCTCAAATGATTCTGAAAACTTCATAAGAGATGGATTTTGAGCAGTGCCAAGTTTGATGCGGTATTTATTCAGATAATCTGTCATCCGGTAAATTGCTTCTTCCGAATCTTCTGATTCCTCAGGCACAAACAAGTTTACTCCAAAAGGCTGGTTCGTTCGTTGCTTGATCTTTTGGATTTCGCTACAGAGTTGCTCCGGCGTTAAGTATCCGCCCCCCAGGTTGCCTAGCCCACCGGCATTTGAAACAGCCGCTACTAATTCGGGTGTCGAAATGCCGCCAGCCATCGGCGCTTGAAAAATCGGGTATCGAATTTTAAGAGTACGTGTCAAATCAGTCTCAAACACTTTTAAAAACCTCCTTTTATTGAAAATTAGACGAACTCGTGCCTCCAAAAAAGGACAGACCCTAACCTCATGCCGAATATATCGGGAAGGTCATACTGGCAGCATGACACCAACGACTTGCAGGATCAGCGCAATAATCAATGATAATAAAATCTCAGACTTTCAATTATATTCGTTAATAGCATCCAATCTTTTGAACAGTTTATTAAACTCTTTTAATTTAGCCTTATCCTCGACTTTGACCCCTGAACAATAGAAAGAAATATTACCGTTGCCTTCATCTAAAGAATTCATTTCTTCCAGTACTTTTTTTAGATTTTTTGCAGTTCCATTATTTCCATCAATTATATTAACATCCGATGAAAATAATTTTCTAAATATATCTTTATAGTAAGAAAAGTGAGTACATCCTAAAACAATAGTTTCATACTTACTTAAATCATATATAGATAATTGTTCTTGAAGATAAGGCAGCACTATTTGCTCGTTAAACTCAAAACTTTCTGCAAACTGAACTAATTTCGGAAGAGGTAATAAATCAACAACATGTTCGTTATCTAATTTAGTAATAAGATTTTGAAGTCTTTCTTCCCTTAGAGTCAAAGCAGTAGCAGTTACTAAAACTCGTTTATCTATATTTTTTTTTGTTTTAACAGCTGGTTTTACGGCAGGCTCCATACCAATGATTGGAATACTGTATTTTGCCCTTATTTCTTCGATTGCTGCGCTTGTGGCAGTATTACAAGCAATCACTATCGCTTTTACTTTTTGCTGGCTAATAAATTCTATAGCATTTAAAACATACTTTTTAACTTCATCTTTCGTTTTGTGCCCATATGGAACATTTAATGTATCTGCGTAATACATATAATCTTCATTAGGTAAAACTTTTAATGTATCATGCAATACAGTAATGCCTCCAATACCAGAATCAAAAAAACCTATTTGCATTTTTTATTCCTCCAATAAGGAATCAATTCACCAATTCCATTTGTATCTGATTCCAATGCAAACTGCCCAGGATCTAACTAAGCTCTTGACCAGGATGAATACGAGCATGGTTCAAATTTCCTATCGCTGCTTTTTGACTTGAAATGACTGCACCGGATAGCAATATTATAGCAGCAACAACAAGCACCAAAGCGGCAAGAAGTAGTGATAGGTTGTAGCTATGCGCCATTTCCAACACGATTCCTGCTCCGATTGGACCGAGTATTTGACCTATGCCATAAAATCCTGTCATCAAAGCAATTGCTCTACTACCACTGGATGGTCTAGACATACGAGCCGCGGCTAGAGCAAGCATGGAAATGCCCATAAAAGTGCCTCCAAAAAGGACAGATCCTAACGTCACGCCGAATATATTGGGAAGCCATACCGGCAGTATGACCCCAACAGCCTGCAGGATAAGCGCAATAATCAATGGTTTGATGTAACCGACTTTACTCGCCCACCAGGACCAGATCACTGTTGATGGTACCGCCGCTATCCCAACGATAATCCAGCTAAAGTCAGCAAAACTTGACATATGAGGCATTTGCTTAACCATTGCTACAAGAAACGTCGCGCTTACTATATAACCTAACCCCTCAAGTCCATAAGCAATAAGTAGCCAGCCGAAAATAGATGGATTTTCCGCTGATGAACTCAGGGATTCAGCATTTTGAGTTATAGGTTTCGGCTCTTTATCGTGGATAAATGACCAAACGGGTATGATAAGGATGATACTAATGATCAAAAGGCCGATCCAAGGCCCCCTCCAAGTGAAAATGCTAAGAAAAGGCGTAAGTAAACCAACTAAAACAATACCAACGCCAACTCCTCCGTAAAATATACCTACCCATTTTTCACGCTTATCTGTAAACAACGCATCCAACACTAAACTTGATGATAGAACGAAAATAAGGCCGCTGCTAATTCCAGCAAGAAAGCGCAAAATCATCCACCATAAAAATGATGAAGTGATTCCCATAAGTCCCGTTAAAATGATGCAGAGTACCAATTGCATCCGAAGATGATAGGCTCTTCGGGATCCCCAGGTTATGAAACCTGCACCAAAGGCAGCGATAAGGTAACCCAAGTTATTACTCCCTGCCAAATATCCGGATTCCGTAGCGGATAGATGAGCTTGTGATTGCATCAATGGAAGTATGGAAGTATATGAAAAACGTCCGATTCCCATTGCAATAATGAGCATAACTAAACCACCGATCATGGTCTTTGTGGAATTAAACAATTTCGCATTTTTAGCTCCTGAATTCTCCATGAGACTGACCTGTCACCCTTCTAAATTCAATTTACCTCTCAATACATCAATTAATATGAACATAAATCCTGGTTAACATTAAAAAAATCAATTCTTATAACAAAGAAATGACGGTAGACACCATCCGGGATTTACCAACTTTTGAATCTTCAAATTCTATTGTTTTCCTAAAAAATCCAACATTAGTTCTCCAATTTTATATGCATGTGTTTCCAATGCAAAGTGCCCAGTATCTAATAAATGAATCTCGGCTTTAGGTAAATCTTTCTTAAAAGCCTCAGCACCAGCCGGAATAAAGGAAACATCATTTTCACCCCAGACTGCTAGCAAGGGCGGCTGATATTCACGGAGATACTTTTGAAACTCCGGGTACATTTTTACATTATTTTGGTAATCAAAAATTAAATCCAATTGTTTCTCATCATTTCCCGGCCGGGACATATAAGCAATATCAAGAGTATAGCCATCTGGGGAAACTTGGCTTTCCTTTGTTCCATCAACATATTGGCCCTTGATTGTGTTAGGCGCAAATGCTGTCCTATAACTTTCCCTTTTTTCTTGTGTAGGATAACGCCAATAATCTTCTCGTGCCGCCCATTTTCCTCCTAGTCCTTCACGATAAATGTTGCCATTTTGGCTTATTATTGCTGTTACACGTTCTGGATGGTGCTTGGCAATGCGAAAGCCAATAGGGGCTCCGTAGTCAAAGACATATAACGCATATTTAGTAAGCCCTAGTTTATCGATGAAAGTTTCGATAATTTCAGTAATATGGTCAAATGTATACTGGAAATCTTCTCTGTCAGGTGATGAGGTACTCCCGAACCCCGGATAATCAGGAGCAATTAAATAGTAGTCTTTTTCTAAAATAGGTATTAGCTCTCTAAACATATGACTTGCGGATGGAAAGCCATGAAGCAATAAAATGACTGGCTTGTTGGGATTACCAGCCTCACGATAAAATACGTTTAATCCTTCTATCTCTAATGAATGATAAGCCCTCATACTATAACCTCCTGTTTTCTTCATAAGACCTGCCGCTTACTAAACTAATTGTAACTCCTCACAAATATCGTGTAAAATGAATTTATATGATTTGTAATATCAAAATTATCAATAACAAAATGGAGGAATGACGGTGGACATCCGGGACTTGCAGATTTTTCTGGCGGTTGCGAACGAAGGAAGCATTACCAAAGCAGCCGAAAAAATGGAATATGTTCAGTCGAGTATAAGCATCCGTATCCAGCAGCTTGAAAAGAAACTGAAAACAGCGTTATTTCGTCGTGGCCGGCAAGGGGTTCGGCTCACAACATCCGGAGAGACACTCAAGTCCTATGCTGAGAAAATTGTCTTTCTTACTCAAGAGGCGGAACGAGTCGTGGCAGATAACTCAATCCCAAGAGGCCCGCTTCGGATCGGATCGCCTGAAACCACAGCTGCGATTCGCCTACCATCTATTCTCACTGATTACCATAAATCCTATCCAGAGGTGGATTTGGCATTAAAAACTGGAACGACGGAAGAACTTATCCATTTAGTGTTGAAATACGAGTTGGACGGAGCTTTCGTAGCTGCGCCAGTTGATCATGCTGAGCTCGATATTACTGAGGTAGGGGTTGAGGAACTTGCGTTTATATCGGGAGGACAATTCCCCTCAATAGATCAGCCTGAACAATTGCAAAATCTGACTTTACTAGTATTTCGTGTTGGGTGTTCATACCGACGAAAACTCGAGGATTGGTTACATTTGCAAGGAATTATTCCTGCTAAGATCATGGAGTTCGGAACATTGGAAGGAATCCTTGGATGTATTCATGCTGGTCTCGGAGTATCCCTTTTACCTCGCTCGGTGGTTGAAAGAGCCACGGTTCAATATAACTTGCGATCTCAAGAAATCTCGGAAGAATTCTATAAAACCCCGACTCTATTCATACGTCGTAAAGATACTTATGAAACTGCAGCTATGTCCGAATTTATCCGGATTTCAAAACAGAGGTTCATTCTTACGTAATCTGCCATCGAAAGTTATCGACAATATCCTACATTTTAGAGCACCATATTAACGAGAACAAATCATACTGTGTAATTAACTTATAGAAACCGCAGCCTTCTAGCGGACTGGCGTCATGGGCAACAAAACAAAGAAAGCAGCTGATCACATTGGTCGGCTGCTTTCTTGTTGTTATAGAGCTAACGGCTGTAAAAAACTTCGATAACATTACCATTCAAGACATTGCAGACCAAGCAAACGTAAACCGCGGTACGATTTATCTTCATTATCAGGACAAATATGATTTATTGAATCAAATCATGAGACACACATTAATGAATTAAAAGAAATAGATACCTGGGCATGTCAGATGGAATGGGCTGATGCTCTTGTTCCATATTTGCAGCCAAAAATGCATGTCCGCTAATGCTAAGCGTATAGAACGGTTAAAATGTTAGCGAGCCCCCTTATATTAAACTTCATGATCCTTAAATTATAAATACTCGCTACATGCTTTCTAACAAACACATTTCCACCTGTAACTAATGTAAGTTTCACAAGATCCACCTTCTAATTAACTTAAAAATGTCCTAGCAATCACTTGGTCTAGGTGCAGAAGGGCCAAGACCAATGGAACAAAGCCAATTCAGTACTACCTCATGCAGCACGTTGATGTTGTCTACCTGGCAGTGTTCTAATCCGCCAAGTCTTCTATCCTCTATGGCGAAGAACGTCTTGTTTTTCGAACCAGCCTGCTCGTAATTTTTAAGAGCTTGCGTTAGTGGATTGGGCTGAACTAATATCTCTTCCGCACCGTGCATCACAAGAAGCGGGCATTCTATCTGGTGAAGCACGCCCTCGAGATTGTAGGCAAAACGAGGATTTTCCGCAAAGTCATCCAAGCTTTTTGCACCCAGGATTCTCATGCCGTGAGCAGCCAAACTCGGCGGCATCCATTTTAGCATTGCTTCCCAGTCGAATGCGTGGGTGCCTCCGTCAGAGATGACGGCAGCAATCCTGTGGTCGAAGGAAGCAAATCTAAGGGAGTCGTATGCCGCAAAGCTCTCACCATGGACAATAATCTTGCTAGGATCCACTTCCGGTCTAGTCAGAAGAAAGTCGATTGCTCTTGAATGAAAAGCCTCGCTGTCAGCTCGTCTGCCCTTTCCCTTTTCGTACATTGAGAGACCGGTCCCAGGCTGGTCATAGACCATAAAGTTATATCCACACGAAATAAAGGCAGGCCCTAGCCAGAAATAGTTCTCAATTGACCACTCATCACCACCATTGAGAGCCAAAATTGTGGGCTTCGGACCTTTTATCCAAGAAGGTGAGAAAAAGTACCCATCCAACTTGACATCCTCATAATCTACTTGGATTTTCTCGGGTTTGACATCGAAGTACTTTCCGGCAGCTTCGAAGAGTTCATTTACCTTCCTAAATATACGGATTTTCTCGGTGTCATTATCCATCACAGCATACTCAGCGATTCGGTGGTAATTGCAAGCACGAATGTAGCAGTTACGTGCTGTATACCAGTTTCCAAAAGCTTCTGCCTCCTTGCCGTGTCTTTCCAAGGCCTCTGCTGTTATGAGCCATTCCCTATGCCATGTTTCCTTATCATTGGGATCTATTTTTTTGCATGCTTCATAAATTTCGGTGACATCAGTAGCACCAAGACTTGCCATGCCTAGAGCTTTAGTTACTTGATATGACATCATATAGTTGTTTGGCCAACGGCTGAATTCAATTGACATTGCAGTATCCTCCTTTTCTAGCTCTATTGATTACTCCCATCCTTCTCTGATTAAGCACAAGGGTGTATGTTTCGAAATGAGCACCTATCTATGTCGGTGCCGCAAACTTAATTTTCTACCATATCATTTCCTCCTATCAATTTACTTGTAGTGTTTAAGCTACAAGTAAATTTTAAGATATAAAAATAAAGCTTCTCTAAAAGGAAAATAAATCTTTATAAAGAGAATATAAAAAATCATAAAGTACTAAAAAGCAAAAAGACCACTGCCTATGTTCTGTACTTTCAACCAGCAGCGGCCTCTAAATTATTGTAAAAAAATAAAATTAATGTTTTGCAAGTGGAAGGCTGAACTTTATGCCCAGACCGCCATACTCAGAAGAATATGCATAGATTTCTCCACCATGATGTTCAATAATTGATTTACAGCTTGCAAGTCCAAGCCCTATCCCGCCATTTTCAATTTGCCGAGATTTATCCACAGTGAAAAATTTAAGAAATAGTGAAGAGATATCCTTATCCGGCACTCCAGTCCCATTATCCTCAATTTCAAAATAGGCATAAGAACCTTGTGAGTATCCAGTCATATACACTTTCAACTCATTATTTCCTCCATATCTTACAACATTACTGAAGAGATTACCAAAGACCCGACCAATCATAATTTCATTGACCATAAGCATTACATTTCCCGTGAATAAATGTTTGTAAACAAGCTCACAGTCAAGTCCTGATAGCTCATATTCATATTCTAGGGCAATGTTTTCAAATAATTTTGATGCATCAACGGGTTTCACAGTCATGGATTCTAAATCCTGTTTCTCTTTGGTGAAGCTTACAAAGTCATTGATGAGTTCAGCCATATATTTTGACTTTTTTTGTATCAACTCATAATATTCCTGCTTTTCATTTTCTGATAGACCCTTTTGCATAGCTAACAGTTCAGCAAAACCATTAATAGATGTTAATGGTGCTTTTAGATCGTGAGCAATGGCAGCAATGATATCCGTTTGCTCTTTGTGTGCTAGTTGGAGCCTCTTTTCCATCTTATTAAAGTGATTATAAAGGTCTCCAATTTCATCATTACTCCTTAATGCAAGTGGAGGCAATGGATGCACAATATTTATTCTTTCCAATCTGGTATTAAGCAGTCCGATTGGTTTTTCTATAAAAAAATAGATATACATAATCAAAATAATAAAGATGAAACAGGCAATAGCAAATATAGGAAAGAGTAATCCTATATATGAGGGATTCAGTAATGAACTGGATATAGGTGAATATGCTGCAAAGATAAACTTTAAATAGATTCCAATTGAAACCATAAAAACTATAAACATCACCAGGAACAGTAAAGGCAGCTTTATTTTCAGTTTCATACCATTACTCTCTTTCCTTGTACTTATATCCGATGCCCCAAATTGTTTTAATAAAGTCATATTCAGGACCAAGTTTCTTACGGATATTTTTTATATGAACCGTTACGGTATTTAATTCTCCGTATTCGTCTCCCCAGACATATTCATATATCCGCTCACGAGTCAATACATTATTGGGGTTATGCATGAGCATGGACAATATTTGGAATTCCTTTGTTGATAAGTTAAGCTTTCTGTTATTTAGAAATGCTTCAAAGGTCTTATCATTCAAGATGAGAGGAGAATCAGTCCTTTCTCTATTGGGACTAAGTTCATTCCACTCTTTAAGCAGCCTGTCAACTTTTCTGAAGTTGGCCCTTATCCTGGAAGTAAGCTCCTGAATGCTAAAGGGCTTTGTCATATAATCATCTGCCCCTATTTCGAGCCCAACGATTTTATCAATATCCTTATCCCGAGCGCTTAAAAACAGAATTGGAACATTATAAGAATTTCTGATGCTTCGGCAGACATCAAGACCATTCATACCAGGCATCATTATATCAAGAATGATGAAATCAATGTGATTTTCTTTCAATGCACATAAGGCTTCTTTCCCAGAATATGCTGGAATCGTTTCAAATCCCTCATAACTTAAACTCTTTGTTATGAGTTTTACTATATCTTTATCATCATCTACAACTAATATCTTTTTTTGCACTTTTGCACCTCCGAGCTGCTTTAATATACTTTTGCGAGTCTACCAGTTGCGGCAGCATGATGCAATGAATACAATAACAAGAATAGCGATCAGATTGGCCATCCCGCCCTGAATGAGAAACGGATAAAACGGCTATCCTTAAACAATAGATTCACATCTTCATCTTCTTACTGCAAAATAGTCAAAGCATTCAAAAGCCTGTCACGAGCAGTCTGGAAGATTTGATGGATATACTGCCGGTTTTCTTTATATGGAATAGTAAGTGAAATTTTCAGAATATCCCCTACATGCTCTGACTCGAAGAAAATAACCTTGTTGACATTAGTCTGTGTGCTTTCAGTATATAGATTGTCGAGCAATTCTGCATTATCGCGTCCCTCACCTAAATAGTTGAATACGATGGGCAGCTGTCCAAGTCCCTTTTTCAAAAAGCTACTGGATACCGGGTAAGCTTCCTCCATTTCCGCATTAAAGATCAGGTTGAAAAAGTTCAAATGATAGCGTGAAGCAAAGTCCAGATGGGTATGGATGCTCTTTTCATAGGGTTCCATGTCATCTTCCTGCAGTACAACGGGGATATGATCAATACACTCGCCTACGATTCCAAAATAATTTCGGTCGCCATATTGTCTTCCATAATTAGTAAGCCAAAGCGGAACATCAGAACCTTCGAAATAGCTGCTGAAAAAACGTACAGCCATTTGAAGCGAAATCTCCCACATCATCGCAGGGCCGTGCTGCTCTGAAATTCCGTCTAAATTCAGCGTCCAGCGATATCTAGTAGTGTCAGCATAGTTGCGTTCTTCGGTCAGCGCGTGGATACGTTCATTATTCTCACCAAACCTCTGAAGTTCGAATTGCTCGCTGATATCCTGATCTCTGATTCCTTGAGGTCCTTGACGGATATGGTTCACATAATCCCGGTACTGCACCTCTTCTGTCGTATATTCCTGTTGCGGGTGATGATATTCATCAAGAAGCTGTCTGCGTAAGATGTCGCTGCTCGTAGCATCAAAGATGATGTGCGAGCAAGGAAATAACAACAGATGTTCACGCAAATTTAAGCGAACCAGGACAATCCGGTACTGCAACGATTGTGTAAGTTCATAAGGTTCTAAAAACAGGCTGGAAGCGATAGATAAAAGTAGCTTGCGTTGTGCTTGTATCGGCTGATCCGAGAGATCAACAATCGGTAAAGAAAGATGTTCTGGAGCTGGATGCAGTTCCCATTCCCATGCTCCGGACGATTGAACAAGCACACTTCTTAGCAATTCATGGCGGTGAAGAAGCCGCTGAACTGTTGCGGTCAAACGCTCGGTGTCCAAGTAGCTATCTAACTGTATTGCCATGCCCGAGCCTGTAAAATGCTGCAAATGATACTGCTGAGCTGGTGCAAGCGGATAGCACCCAATAGCATTTAGACTTAATATATTGGTATTCCAGCTTATATTTGACTCGGCAATGCTAGCAAGCCATTCATCGACTTGTAGTTTAAGTAAGGTTTCTTGTTCTTCGTTAGTTGGTAGAGTCCCCAAAATTCTATCTGGTTCGTCGGTTCCCCAGCGAACGATATAATGGGGATGAAGGTCTGGATGGATACGAGATTGGATAAACGCTGTGATTGCCTGAACTTGTTCTGTGTGAAAAGGCTTAACTTGCAGGAACAAATAGTCTTGCTTATCGGCGGATACGAAATGAAGCCATGCCTGTACAGCAAACGCATCGGCAATTGCCTGCTCAACCTCCTGAGTTTTCGCAATAAGCGTATCCGTGTTCTCTCCGCCCTCTTCACCACGTTGTAACAGCTTGGCCAGGTTTCTGATTGTTTGATATCGCAGCAATTGATGTATATCCAGTGGAATGTTCGATTCCTGCATTTTGGATACCAGTTGAATGGCCTTCAATGAATGACCTCCAAGCTCGAAAAAGCCGTCGTCAATGCCGACCTTTTCAACGCCAAGCACTGCTTGCCACAGGTCCGCCAACTGTTGTTCCACTTCATTAGTCGGAGCAACATATTCCATATCGGTACCGCTGGCTATTTCTGGTTCAGGCAATGCTTGGCGGTCGATTTTACCGTTCGTTGTCAGAGGAAACGCCTGCAGGAACACATACTGGGCAGGAATCATATAATCCGGCAACTGGCCAGTCAAATGGGTCTTCATATCACTCTTAGATAGCGGTACGTCGGTTGAGATATAAGCACAGAGCGTTTTTTGACCATCGTTTGTGCTTTTTACCGCTACGTGCGCCTCCTGAACTGCATCATGCCTCATGAGCTGGGTTTCAATTTCCCCAGGTTCAATACGAAATCCGCGGAGTTTAACCTGCTGGTCTATCCGTCCGAGATACTCCAGATTGCCATCCGGTAGCCATCTGCCCAAATCACCTGTCCGATACATTTTTTCGCCCGGAATGAATGGATTAGGGACAAAATTTAGCTGGGTCAAATCATCCCTGTTCAGATAGCCACGTGCCAGACCATCCCCGCCAACACATATTTCTCCTTGAGCACCAATGGGCAGCAGCCTGCTTGAAGAATCCATAATATAAACGGTTGAATTGCCAATCGGACGGCCAATAGGAATGCTGTTATATTCCTTATCAATCGGGAAATAAGTAGAAAATGTTGTGTTTTCCGTGGGGCCATAAACGTTGATAATGTTCAGCCCCGGAGAATATGCTCTCACCGTATTAATGATCCCAGGTAAAAGTACATCCCCGCCCACCAGCAGGTGCTTTAGCGAAGCAAAGAGATCTGGTTTATGCTGAGTGAGTTGGTTAAACAAAGGCGATGTCAGCCACATCGTTGTAATATGATATCGATCCAGCGCTTCACCAAGCTGAACAGCATTCAAGATTACGGATTCCGGTACAATGTACAAGCGCAATCCGTTCAGCAAAGCTCCCCAAATTTCAAAGGTACAGGCATCGAACACGAGCGCCCCTGTTAGCAAAATGCGTTCGTTCTCGGCAAATGGCATGTAATTGGTGTTCTTCACTAGCCGTATGACATTCCGGTGTTCAATCATGACACCCTTGGGACGCCCGGTTGAACCGGATGTATACATGACATACGCCAGGTCGTCTGCTGTCATCGATTCAGAAAGAATGAAGTCGTCTGAATCGTAGGAGTTAATGTCTGCCAGATCCAGAACCATACCGGAGAAATTGAAAGTGTTCATCTGTTTTCCCTTGCCGGACAGGGTTAGCAAAATTTCGCTGCCGCTATCCTGAAGCATGAACATAATCCGTTCCTGCGGATAAGAAGGCTCCAGCGGCAAGTAGGCTCCACCCGCCTTCAAAATACCAAGAATACCGATAATCATTTCTGGTGAACGTTCAGTCAAAATGCCTACGATGGTATCCGTCACAACGCCCAGTTTCCGCAGCTTCGAGGCCAGTTGATTAGCTTTTATATTTAATTCGTGGTAGGTTAGCTCACGATCTTTGAATACCAAGGCTACTGCTTCCGGCGTTTTCTCTGCTTGTCCTTCAAAGGCGCGATGTATAGTGTGATCCGATGGGTACGGTCTTCGTGTATCGTTAAATTCAAACAAAATCTGTTGTTTTTCCTCTGCCGTCAAAAGATCAATCTCCGAAACCCGGATATTTGGGTTCTGAATCACTTGCTCCATGATTTGGATGAGGTGGGCAGCCAATTGTTTGATCGCATTTTTGTTATACGTCAATGCATTATAACTAAATTTGATTTCCAGCTCGCGCCCAGGCATGACGATTACATTTAAATCATAGTTGGTCTGTTCAATATCCTCAACTTTACCAACACGGAGAGATTTGGATTTTACTTCCGTGTCCACAAGTTCTTCCGAAACGGGGAAATTCTCAAAGGCAACAATATGCTGGATCAGGTTTTGTTTTAGTACACTATGGGCTTGAATATCAGCCAAGGAAAAATAGGAATACCGATTGGACTCCATCAAGGAATCCTGTATAGACGTAAGCAAGTCGGAAAATCGAAGTTCTGCGGAGCTTTTAATACGTACAGGTATGGTATTAATGAATAATCCGACCATATTTTCAATCCCAGGGACCTCATCAGGTCTGCCCGACACAACGGACCCGAAAATGACATCATTACTATTGTTGTAGGCTTGTAGTAACAAGCCCCATACGGTTTGAAATAAAGTGCTGACGGTAACACAGTTTTGCTTGGCCATTTGCTCCATGCCTTGGGTCAGCTGCTCTCCCCATGTGCATATTAGCTGCTCTGCCTGAAACGAAGAATCAACGGAGCGGGTATAGCCGGGCACGACGGTTTCATTTTCAAAATCATCCACATAATGGTTCCAGTATGCTGCTGCTTCCTCTTTATTTTGTCTTTCCAACCACTGAATAAAGCTGCTGAATGGATAGACGGGCTCTAATTTTAAAGGCGTATCGTCCCGAAGTGATGTGTAAATTTCAAAAAAATCTTTGGCTACCGTTCGCAGGCACCACCCGTCCATAATTATATGATGAGAAATCCAGATAAGCTTCGAGATATCCTCATCCCACTGCACAAGCGCTAACCGGATAAGAACTTCCTTCTCCAGGTCAAAACCTCTCTGCCGCTCTTCCTGTAAAATGGCTTGGAGTCGTCTCTGCTTTTCCGCCTCCGGTAGACCGCGCACATCTTCGGTATGCACAGGAGTAGCTGATCGTTCCTCCAGTACAACCTGAAGCGGACGATCCGTCTCCTTATACACGAATACCGTACGGAAAATATCATAGCGGTCAATCAGCCTTTGTAGGCTTCGGCTGATTAGGTCGGTATCCATAGCTTCATGAATGGTAATAATCGTTTGTTCGAAATAAGCCTCTGACTTTTCATCAGCTATGGCATGAAATAGCATTCCCTCCTGCATCGGGGAAAGCGGATAGAGGTCTTTAACTTTCACTTGGTGGTTTAACAGCTTATCCGTCAAGCGGTTTGCAATATTTTCAAACTGGTCCAAAGACAATTGCCCATATGTAAAATCCGTCGGGCTTTGTTCTGCTGTTTCCTTAGCACAGCAATGGCGAATAAGTTCGATCAGATGATTCTTAAAGCTGGCTGTAAGTTGTGCCACCGTCGATGCTTCATATTCACGCGCGTTATATTCGAATACAATGCTGAGTCTTTCATTAGCCACCACACCATGAATACCAAAGCCGGGTGCTTTTTCAGTCAGAGGGCTGATTGCAGAACCGGCAAACATGGATAGTGCCGAGGTACGCCATGTTGTAACTTCTCTGGCTTCTTCGTCAAAGCTAAAGCTGATCTCAGGTGGCTTGGCAGAAAAAAGGGTTGCTTTATCCTGCTGCTCCCTGTTGGTCAAATAGCGTAAAATACCATAGCCAGCACCCTGGTTGGGTACACGCCGCAAATTGTCTTTAACCAGCTTGATTTGATAGGCCAGATCTTCGGGCTTGCTCACATGTACCACAAACGGATATACGGACGTAAACCGGCCAACTGTACGGGATACGTCAATGTCTTTAATCCAATCCGTCCTGTTATGACTAGCCACCTGGACTGCAATTTCAGCATGTCCGCTCCATTCATAAAAAGCTAATCCTAGCGACGTCAGTAAAATATCATTTATTTCTGTATTGTAGGTATGGTGCGCGTGTTTCAACAGGTTTTCGGTTTCTGCCCGGCTGAGTGTCATTTCTGATTGGTGTACGTCACAGATGAGGCTAACCGAAACCTCATGATCTTTTGGCAGAGGACGTATCTCACGGGCTTCTACCTCATTCCAATAGTTTATTTCCTGACGCACCTGCGCGCTATGCGCGTACTTGGATAAACGTGCTGCCCATTCCTTATAGGAATCAGTTTTGGCAGGCAGTTGTAGCTTTTGACCGTTAGCAGCCTGCTGATAGGCTTTTTCCAGGTCTTCCAACAGAATTTTCCACGATACACCGTCTACGACAAGATGGTGAATGACGATTAATAAATGGTCGGCTTCCTGCAGCCGGAATAAAGCCAAACGCACAAGCGGGCCGTTACGCAAATCAAAGCCGCGTCGTAACGCGTCAGCCAATTGTAAGATTTCTGCCTCAGGCTGATCAGCATGTAATAAGTTGTAGCTTTCCAATGTGAAGCATTCACCTTCGGCTGTGCCTCTGTTATAGGCGACAGGTTCTTTTTCTCGCTCATCAAAGGTAATTCGCAAGGCATCATGGTGCGTGGTCAGCTTATCCATGGCGCTTCTCAGCCAGGTTTCATTCCATCTTTCGGTGTTCTGGAGCATGACAGCCTGATTGTAATAATGACGTTCGGTTTGATGATACTCAAAAAATTCCCACTGGATTGGCGTCAGCTCCACTGCACCTTGGACTGCCCCTTGCGGGATGATCCGTGTTATTGTCTTAATATAAGGAACGATCAAATCAATCTGCGGATGACGGAACAAATCCTTCATGTCCATTTTGAGGCCCTTTGCATTCAACCGGGCCGCAATTTGCAGTGCTTTGATAGAATCTCCGCCAAGCTCGAAAAAGTTGTTGCGCAGGCCAATCGGTTTAACGCCAAGGACTTCCTGCCAGATGGAAGCGAGTGTCTGCTCCAGTTCGCTCCGCGGCGCTTCATATTCGGTATCGGTCAACACAAAATCTTCGGGTTCCGGAAGCGCATGACGATCAATTTTGCCATTATGGGTCAAAGGCAGTTGATCCAGCACGATAATATGTTGGGGCATCATATAGCTCGGCAACTGCTTGGCCAGCTCTGTCCGCAGGAAGGATTTGTCGGCTGTTCCTGCTACGTAGGCGCACAAATACTTTTGTCCGGTCTTATCCGTTCTATCCGTAACTACCGCTTGGCGTACCTCGTCTAATTGGAGTAAGGCCGACTCAATTTCCCCAGGTTCGATCCGGTAGCCACGAATTTTCACCTGAAAGTCAACTCGGCCGATGAAATCAATGTTGCCATCCGGCAGCCAGCGTGCCAGATCTCCGGTGCGGTACAGACGCTCTCCGTTCACAAAAGGATTCGGTACAAATTTCTCCGCCGTCAAGTCAGGACGGTGCAAATATCCGCGGGCTACTGAGGCACCGCCCAAGCACAGCTCCCCGGCTACACCGATCGGGAGCGGACGCAAAGCCTCATCCAGGATATATACTTTATGATTGGGCAGTGCCTTTCCAATCGGGACGATACCGGATGAAGGCATACGCTCAGCGGTTTCTTCATAAAAGCTGGAATCAATTGCCGCTTCGGTTACACCATAGGTATTCATGATGCGCATCGTATCACCGAAGCGATTCAAAAGTGTCCGATAATTATCAACGCCAAAGCTGTCCGCGCCTGTAGTAAGCAGCTTCATGGCACTGACATCTGTACCGTGTTCATATACATATTCCATGAGCAGCGTCAACAAGGCTGGCGGAGCTTCAAAAGTCGTAATTTTATGCTGCTCGAGGACCTGGGCCAAAGCTGGAGGATCGTTGCGCACATCCTGCGGGCAGATGACCATGGTGCCCCCGTTCACAAATGTCTTGGCCAGATCACCTGCAAAGACATCGAACGACATACTGGCAATCTGAAGGAGCTTGACTGGAAATTCTTTTAACTGGTGAGCTTCTCTATAGCCCCACGCCGTATTTACGTAATGGCGATGCTCGATCATCACGCCTTTGGCGTTGCCCGTCGTTCCCGATGTGTAAATGACGTAAGCCAAAGCCTCAGGATCATGGATAGGTGTGTAAGTGGGCCCCTGTTGGTAGGCCTGCTCCGCTTGTGAAGCTTGTTGAAGTAATACTGGCAAATCCAGCACTTCACCTGCAAAATCCACATCTGCCAGTAGTTCAGTCAGGGAAGATTGCGTGAGCATAATTGTAGCCCCACTATCCTGCAGCATGTAAGTAATTCTCTCCTTCGGGTAGGTCGGATCGACAGGTACGTAGGCAGCTCCCGCTTTCATAATGCCTAGCACAGCGATAATCATATCTGCTGAACGCTCAAGCATCACGGCGACGAGATGCTCGTGTTCGACCCCGCGACTTTGTAGCGCTTGAGCAAGCAGATTGGCCTTCTCATTCAGCTCATGATAGGTCAGTGCGGTATCTTCGTAGATGACAGCAGTCCGTTTCGGGACACGTTCTGCCTGCGCCTCAAATATTCCATGGAACGTCCCAGCAGGATAGGCGGCAACCGGTCCGCTCCATACATTGGTGAGCTCAGCCTTCTCGCTAGCAGTCAGCAGGCGAATGTCCTCCAGCGGGAGTTCAGGTGCATGTGCAATCTGAACGAGTACGTGCTCCAAATGTCCGGCTAACCGTTTCATGGCTTCATCGCTGTAGACATAGCGGTTGTAGGACAGCATAAAGCCCAGTGCTTTTCCGTCTTCTACTTCGATATTGAAGTGGTAAGGCGTTTCTTCAGATAACTGGGCGTCCTCTACGACAAATCCAAGCCGTTCCTGCAAATCAGGCCGACCAACTATATCCTCCAGTGGGTAGTTTTCAAATACAACAAAATGATCCATAAGTTGCTGCTTGAGCACAGACTGGGCCTGTATTTCAGCGAGTGAACAATAGTCATATGCCCGTGATTGAACCATGTTGCGCTGCACTTCACGAAGCAGACTTGAAAACGGCTGGTCTGCATCCCATTTGATTCGTACCGGTATGGTGTTTATGAAAAGTCCCAACATCTGTTCTACACCTGCAAGCTCCGGCGGCCGACCGGAAACAACGGTGCCGAAAACGACGTCTTCACTTTGGTTGTATCCTCCAAGCACCACTCCCCATGCGGCCAGAAACAGACTGCTAAGGGTTGTGCCGTTGTGTTCTGCCACCGTTCGCAAATGACGGGTTGTTTCATCCGTGAGTGTTATTTTATGCTCATGTAGCAGGTACCCGGTATCTGCCAGGAGTGAATGTGCTACAGGCAGGGTTGGCAGCACGGCTGGCTGATCATAGCTGTTCAGAATGGACTGCCAGTACTCCTTCGCCGCCTTCTTATCCTGCTTATCCAGCCAACGGGCATAGCCCGTATAAGGCTGCGGTGTCGGCAGTTGTACAGTCTTACCCGCTTTCAGTGCTTCATAAGCCGCGAACAGCTCTTCCATAACGATGCCGAGGCACCAACCGTCCATAATTATATGATGAAAGCTTAAAAGTAGCGTATATACGTGCGTTTTGGTTTGAAGCACCGTCAGACGAATGAGTAAATCCTTGCTCAGATCGTAACGCTGGTTCCGATCTGTGTCTGCATAGCTGCGAATGGCTGCAGCTTGCTCTGCCTCGGGAATATTTATCAAATTCTCGTAACGAAGCACCGCATTTCGCTCCTTAAACACGATGAGCCGCGAACGGGAGGCGCTTTGATGATAAATATTCGAACGAAGCGCCTCATGACGCTGCACCAGAGTCTGGAAGCTCTTTTGCAGAGCCTCCAGGTTCAGTTCACCCCGGATGGTCATTCGTACTTGCTCATAGTAAGCCTGTGATTCCGGCTCCATCACTGTATGAAAGAGCATCCCCTCCTGCAAAGGCGTTAAATTAGCCACTTTTTCGATTTCAAGGCTTTTACTCATCGGATTTCCCCCTCGGCCGAATATTATAGGCTTTCATAGAAGTGCTTCATCTCTTCAAACTCTTCCAGGTCCAGATCATCCGCGCCTACGTCTGTTGGTGTCAGTTCCTGACCGGAGTGATCCAGGCAATGACGGATGACATTTAACAGGTGAGTTTTAAAGCGAGAGAGAAGCTGCTTGATCGTGCACTCTTCGTATGCATTTCGGTCATAGGTTAGTCGGATGTTTAATTTTCCATCTTCCATTCGGCTGCTTATATAGAGAGCATAAAGTGAAGCGCTATTTGCAGCTTGGGAACCTGATGCCACCTCAGCTTCCAGCGGCGATGTTGAAAAATATACCGTTTCCGGGTCCACGGAGTCTATATAACGGAACCCGATTTCCGGATAACGAGAAATGCTGGAATTCGTTTGATTACTGACTTCGGTCAGATATTTTAATACACCGTAGCCCAGCCCCTGGTTGGGAACCTGTCGAATGGTCTCCTTCACACGTTTGAGCAGCATCGAAATATCATCTGCAGATTTGATGTCCAGTACAACTGGATACACGGACGTAAACTGCCCCACCGTTCTAGAGAAATCCAGCGAACTCTGTTCTCCCGGCTCTCGGACCGGCTTTTCCACGCAGAGCGCAATCCGTTCTAGTCCTGACCATTCGGATACTGTCTGACCTAGTACGGACAGCAGCACTTCATCTGGCACGGTGTTGTAGGCATGATTAACTTGTGTCATCAGTTGCCGGGTTTCGTCTGGTGATAATTGCAGGTGGAGCTGGTGTGTCGGTCTCTCCGATCCAGAATCCGTAATGACTCCATGGTCTTTGGGAAGCGTCCCCCACTCAGAGACCTCTATCTTGTTCCAATAATCCTGCTCCTTGAGCAGCTCTTTGCTATTCGCATAATGCTCTAGATGCTCTGCCCACGTTTGGTAAGCGTTCGTTTTGTACGGTAAGACAATCGTTTCCTTGTCCAGCGCTTGCCTGTAGCCTGTTTCCAGATCTTCCAGCAAAATATTCCATGAAATGGCGTCAGCCACTAGCGGGTCTATAGCAAGGAAAAGATGATCACCGCTACCCATTCGGAAAAGCCCTGCTCGAACTCGCGGTCCTTCAAACAGCCGCAGGCTGCTTTGAAGACGTTGACATTCAGCTGCCAATTGGCTGCGTGCTTCGCTTTCCGTTCCCGTTATCGACAGCACCTCCAAAGTCATTAGCTCCTCATTCAACTCTTTGTGAGTTTGCACAACTGATCCGTCAGCCTCTTGTAATAAGCCAAGGCGCAGAGCATCGTGGTGCTCTACAATTTTCTTCAATGCGGCACGCAAGGGCGGCTCTTCAAAGCCCGACTTTGCTAACAGTAGTACTGACGCTGTAGCAGGAAGTGCCTCGGATGCTGAACACCGTTCGAACCAATGGATTAGATGTCGTTGTATCGGTGTCAGTGGCGCCTCCCCATCTACTGGGCTTTGCTCAATCGGAAGGGCCAGTACTTCTGCATAGCCGCTCAGGATTTCAATGGACGGATGCTCCAATACGTGCCGGATATCCAGCGAATACCCGTGAAGACGCATACGCGCGATGACTTGAACGGCTTTAACAGAGTCGCCTCCGAGCAGGAAGAAGTTATCCTGAATGCCTACCTGATCGCGTCCCAAAACATCTTGCCATACGGCGGCCAAAGCCTCTTCCACATCATTTCGTGGCGCTGCATAGGCCACACCCGGCCGGGATAGCTCTTCAGGCTCTGGCAATGCTTTTCGATCAGTTTTGCCGTTCGGTGTCAACGGTATCTGATCCAGAAAAACCAAGTGAGACGGAACCGAGTAATAGGGAAGCAGTTTGGCAGCATGTTCATGAATGGCCGTCAAGCTAGGTGCTTCTTCTGTATTCAGTACAATGTAGGCACATAGTACGGATTCATGATTTTGGCTTTCATTGACAGTGACAATAGCCTCCTGAATTGCAGAATGGCTCATCAAGGCATGTTCAACCTCACCCAGCTCAATCCGGAATCCGCGTACTTTTACCTGATGATCGATTCGGCCGATAAACTCCAGGTTCCCATCTGCTTTCCAGCGAGCCAGGTCACCCGTTCTGTACATTCGTGTGCCTGTGGAGAATGGATTAACCACAAATTTTTCCGCCGTCAACTCCTCGCGGTTCCAATAGCCGCGGGCTAGCCCTTCCCCTGCAATGCATAGCTCGCCCGGTATGCCGATGGGTTGTAATCTATCCTGCGCATCTATGACATACATTTGCGTATTCGCGATAGGGCGCCCAATGTCGATCTGTTTGGCATGGGTAAGTTCCTGCACTGCCGACCAAACTGTTGTTTCCGTAGGTCCATACATGTTATAAATGCGGGGACCGTTCAATTTCTGCAATGCTTCCAGCAGCCTAGACGGAAGCGCTTCTCCCCCGACCATAATCTCCTGCACACCTTGCAGCGCACGGAAAGCTTCCTCATAGCCCAGCAGCAATTGCAGCCGGGATGGTGTCATTTGCAGCATGTCAACGTGGAGTGTAGTAATCAATTCGCCAAGTGTCTGAGGATCGACCTGATGATGACGATCGCCCAGCACGACGGTCATGCCGCCCAACAGGGGCAGAATCGTTTCCAAAACGAAAATGTCAAACGATATGGTAGTTAGCGATAAAATCGTTTTATTCGCTGCAAAGTCAATCACTTCACGCATCCCAGTGATAAAATTCAGCACCGAGCGATGCTGGAGCATCACTCCTTTCGGATTTCCGGTTGAGCCAGAGGTGTAGATAATGTAGGCTAAATGCTCCGGCTGAGTCGTAACTTCCAGATTGGTCTTTTCTCCTTGATATAATTCCTCATCTTCAATAAACAGGATGTTGGCGTTATAATGGTGTTCTCCTGCCAGATCGTGGCTGGTCAGGAGTACGGCAGCCTCACTGTCACTCAGCATATATTCGATACGGGCTGACGGATATTCAGGGTCGATAGGCACATAAGCACCACCTGCTTTTAGCACGGCAAGCAAGCCGATCATCATTTCCGCTGAACGCGGCGCCATCAAACCGACTAGCTTATCGGGTCCTACACCATTCGCTTGAAGCACCCGTGCCAGTGAGTTAGCACGTTCATTCAATTCCCGGTAGGTCAGACGCTGGTCTCCGAACACCAATGCTGTATGACTCGGCGTCTGTTCAACCTGCTTTTCAAACTGCCCGTGTACTGTCTCATTAAACGGGAAAGGTACGACGGTACGATTAAATACGGTTAGCTGTAATTGCTTCTCCTCATCTGAAATAATCGTAATATCGGCCAACCGCATCCCGGCATCCTGCGTTACTTTTTCCAAAATTCGTACAAAATGCTCTGCCAGCTGCCGGACGGTCTCCGGTTTAAACAGCTTTGTGCCATATTCTAAAGTGAAGGACAATCGTTCTTTTTCTTCGGTCACATGCAATGAAAAATCCACCTTGGATATGCCCGCGTTGAATTCCTCCGGTTTAAAACGAATACCTCCTGCTTCCACAACATCTGTGCCGACATTTTGCAAACTGAACATCGTATCGAATATCGGATTTCGACTTACATCGCGTACCAGCTCCAGCTTGTCTACAAGCTTATCAAACGGGTATTCCTGATGCTCCAGTGCCAGCAGCAAGTTTTGCTTAACCTCCTGCAAAAAGGATTGGAACGTTAAAGAAGATTGCGGCTGGTTACGAAGCACCAGCGTATTGACGAACATGCCAATCATCGCTTGCGTGTCTACATGCCGTCTTCCGGCAACAGGTGTACCTACGATGATGTCCTCTTGACCCGCATATTTGCCCAGCAGGACATTATAAGCCGCCAAAAGCACCATAAAGATCGTGGACTTTGTATCCTGGGCCAATTTATAGAGTCTGCTCGCTAGTTTGGATTCCAATGTGACGGTCAAGCTGTCACCTTCAAAGCTTTGTACTTGCGGACGTGGAAAGTCTGTTGGCATATTTAGAATAGGAAGCTCCCCATTCAAGTTCTGAAGCCAATATGATTCATGCGCTTTCCATGCCTCATCAGTTATTTGCTGCTTCTGCCAAGCAACAAAGTCTTTATAATGAAGCTGAATGTTCGCAAGTTGTCTACCCTGGTACCGTTGAATGATTTCATTAAGCAGTACAGCCATGGAAAAACCATCAGACACGATATGATGTATATCCACGAGCAGATTGAAGCCACCTTCGATAAATTCGAGCAGTTCGGCGCGGAATAAAGGAGCTGTTCCCAGCTGAAAAGGCTGAACAAACAAGGTCCTGGCCTGTTTTGCTTCTTCCTTGGAAATACGGGTATGCGGGATATCGAATGGAATGGTGTCCCGAACTTTTTGCACCACTTCCCCGTCTTCCAGATCGAAGTATGTCCGAAAAGATTCATGACGAGAAATAACTTCCTTAACGGCTTCAATGAAGCGGGGAACCTCCAGAGCTCCCTCTATGAAAAGCTGGCCAGGGACATGATAGGCCATTCCGGCTCCTAGCTGTTCAAGCACGTACATTCTCTTTTGGGCAAAAGATACCGGATAAAAGGCTTGTGTGTTCACAGCTACAATCGGTTCGTAGGCCCTCTTGCTCCCACCCGCAATATATGCAGTCAGATCAGCAATCGTTTGCAGCTCAAAAATGCGGCTAAGCGGAATGTGTACCCCCAATTCCTTACCGACTCTCGACAGAATAACCGTCGCTTTTAGCGAATCACCGCCCAGTTGAAAAAAGTTATCGTCATGGCTGATATCCGTTACATTCAGAACGTCCTTCCAAATGTCCACAAGTTGATCTTCCATACCTCGGTTCTCTGAAGCGATGCCTGTTTTAGCGAATACGCCTGCTTGTCCCGGTGCTGGCAAAGCCTGTAGATCAGGCTGGCCATTCGGCAGAAGAGGAATATGATCCATCAGAATCCAAAAACGGGGCTGCGTATAATCTGGAAGCATTTCAATTACAGCCTTTTTTAATGCGTCTGCTTCCCAAGGCTTCGATGCGTTTGCCACCACATAGGCGCTTATATATGAGACGATTCCAGTTTCGTCCGTTTGCGGTGTAATGACGCAGGACTCCAATTGGAAAACCTGCAGCAGGTGCTTCTCCAACTGCTCCAGATTAACCTGATGCCCGTGAATATGGATGACCCGATTCAAATTTCCGATATGCCGCAGCTTGCCATCGTTCTCTACATAAACCCATTCCTGGGTCGTTCCCAGCAGACCTGCTGCTGAGGCTTGATATGCCTCCCCTGCTGTCCCGACAGGCGCCAAATGCTTGTACGCATCAAGAACGCAAAGATAGTTCCCGGTGGCATCAGTATTCGCTGCCCATGCGGCTCGAAGTTGTTCGGTCTCCGACGCACGGAGTAACGTCAGCGCGGAAACGCGAGCCCCTTCTTCCTCTACAAGGGAATGCAGCAGATTCAGGAAATATCCTGACCAGGCCAAGATTATGTTTGGCTGAAAAAGATCTGCATTATAGTCAAAATCAAGACGTAATTGCTTCTGCGCCTCTGTCACGTTCAAAAACAACTCATATTTGCTGAATGATACCTCATGTTCAACGAGCTTCGTCTCCAGTTTATGGAATTGAAAACTCGGAATCGGTCGATCCATATTGAATACAGCCTTTATGACAGGCAAATGTTTTAGCCCCAGCTGAGCGAGTCCGGCAAAGCTGTACTTTTGATAGCTTTCCAGTTCATTCATGCGCTTTTTGACCGTGTGAGCATGCTCCATAAAAGTAGAATCAGGACGCACTTCGCTGATGACCGGAAGCAGGTTGACACAGTTGCCGATCAAAGAGAATGCGTCCATATGGGATTGTCCTGCGGTGGGAACCCCCACCGTTATTTCCCGTTGCCCTGTAAGGCGATGCAGAAAAATCTGAAAGGCGGATAACAGCGTTATAAAAAGACTGCTGCCAAGCTTTATGCTAGCGGACCTCAATTGTTTAACAAGCGGCGCCTCAAGAATTAGGGTATGTCTGCTTCCTCTAGAGGACAGAATCTGCATTCCCCTCACTGGAGATGGCAGCTGGAGGACAAGCTGCTGTTTTTCCAGCATCGCCGACCAAAAAGCCAACGCCTCTTCCTTTCCTGCTTTCAACTGGTCCTGCTGCCAAACCACATATTTCCGAAAAGGTATCGGTTCAGGAAGGTTGTAGTCAGCATGCCGGACAAGCGCAGAATAGATGTGTTCCAGTTCCTCAATAAATACACCGATTGACCAACCATCCGCGATAAAGTGATGGAACGTAAAGACACTCAGATGCTCCTCATCTGATATTTTTAGTAGGTGAATCCGGAATAGTGGCTCACCTGGTATCATGTTAAACGGGGTTTCGCTGTTCTTGATCATCCATGCCCGGAGATGCTGCTCCTGTTCATCGGGATGGTGAGTGGTAAAATCATAGAGCGGGACTTCCACTTTCATCTCAGGAGCGATCACCTGAGTTTCTCCATCTCCGCTCATATAGATATGTAAGGCTTCATGACGGTTTACAATGGTCTGGACAGCCTCGTTGAACGCCTGCTGCTGAAGCGTACCACGAAACCGCAACAAGGCGGTTTCGTGTAAAGATAGAGAATCGCCGCGTTCTGAAACAGAGGCGAACCAAAGCTGTTTTTGATCTGGCGTTAACGCAATAACAGTGTCTGCAGCTGAAGATTCTGCAGGTTCCATTATAGGCTGCCTGCCCGGCCCCGGGCTGTTCCCATTCGGGGGCGGGTCCGGTAAAAAGCCACCTTTGCGCAGCTCGTCCACGCTATCCTTGACGGCTTGTACGATTCTCGCTATATCTTCCTCGGTATGGGCCGTGGACATGAAGCAGTTGCGTCCTTCCCAAATATAGATGCCTTTGTCCAGCATGTGATAAAAGAACAACTCCAGATCGCCCTTGAGCACAAAGCGGAAAAGGGAGCCAAAGTGAACGATCTTCATAGGTACGTGTTCGTCAGTGAAATAGCTGTTTAGCTCCGCCGCTAACGCCGAGGTAAGGCTGTTCAAGCGATTTTGCAGCTGCTCGCCATTTTTCTCCAAATGGTTCAGCACCGCTAAAGATGCAGCCATGGCCAGCGGATGATGGCAGAAAGTTCCTGCGACAAAGGTTCGCTGCTGCTCATGCTGTGGATAGGAATCGTCCCCGAATCTCCATGTGCCTCCGTCAATCCCGTTCATAAAGGCGGCTTTTCCGGCAACGATCCCAATAGGTAGCCCACCGCCAATGATTTTACCGTAGGTCACGAGATCCGCATGTACTCCAAACCACGCTTGAGACCCTCCAGGCTGAATTCGAAAGCCTGTGATGACTTCATCAAAAATGAAGGCAGTGCCCGACTGTTCCGTAATCTGGCGAATTTCCTGTAAAAAAGTTTTGGGCTGAAAATCGGGTCGGCGGCTTTGCACCGGCTCCACCATGACCGCGGCCAATTCATGCGCATGAGTGCGAATATAATTCAGGGAATCGTCCGTCCCATAAGGAAGCACGACGACATCGTCTACCATATGCTGCAAGATGCCTGGAGCTAGAGGCGTCGAATGTTCCTTGTTGTCACCCGCACTCCCCAGTGCCAACACCCCGTCGAATGTACCGTGATACGAGCCAGCAAAAATGACGACTTTAGCTCGTCCTGTGGCAGCACGCGCCAAACGGAGCGCGACCATAACGGCCTCGGTGCCGGAATTATACATGGCAACCCGTTCCACCCCGGTCATCTTGCATATTCGCTCGGCCACCTGTCCGGCTATGTTGGACATGGGGCCGATACACATGCCGTGCTTCAGCTCTTCCTCAATTTTTTCACGAATAAAGGCCGGATTGTGCCCGAACAAATTTACGCCAAAGCCCATCGTCAAATCGACATATTCATTGCCATCCAAATCCCAGATTTTAGCCCCGTCTGCACGTTGGGATACAATTTGGTACACCATTTCCTTCAAAACAGGCCGAAAGCCAGCCACATTCCGGTTATTTGCGTATACGGAGCGGTATTGCTGAGTGTATTTTTTGGTGCTGCACGTACGGGCCGTGTAGCGCTCTATCAGCTCTTGCAGGTGTTGTTCCTGACGGAGTGAAAGCAATTCACTTGCTTTAACATCCAGCTTTTTATAGGGCGTATACGGCTTGGCTTCATGTCCTGCCTGCTTGGAAGCAGCCTTTACGGATGGAACTGGTGCTAATCCAGCCGCAACTTTCTGCTTCGGTTCAGTATGGATGATCTGCGTGCTTTCACTAATTCCCGATGGAGAGGCGCTTGTTTGAGGGCTTAATGACTCGGAAGCTATTACGGATGTAGCCGGCTGATGCTGGAGAATGTCAAGCTGCTGTGACATCAGATGCAGCTGTTGCTGCACAATTCGCTCTACAGCCGTAGGAGCTGTAGCGATTGGAAAGTTTGGAGCCCGTGTGGGTCCAGCCGGAACGGCGGATTTAAGAGTCGGTTGGCTTAACGGAAAAGCTGCATGATGAAACTGTTTCAGCGTTGCTTCTGGACGATTTTCCATAGACTGACCCGGGAGTTCAACAGAAGTAGAAATGCTCGCCCGTTCGGCTACGTAGCTGGCCAACCGTTCCAGCGTGGTCAACGATTCGAAAAATTCGTTCATTGGAATGTCCAGTCCGAAGGTATCCTTGATACTGTGGCGAACCTGGGACAAATTAATGGAATCCAACCCAAGCTCGAGAAAATGTGTCTGCGGCTCCAGTTCTTCCAGGCTGAGCTGGGACACGTTACCGATCATTTTCGCTAGCTTTAGAAGTATAGATGATTTATGCTGATCATCGGCAGCAGATGCTGGCGCTGAATACTCGTTCCCCATCATTCCAGACTCCTTTACTGTTGAGTTTTCATGAACTGACGTTTTCTGTTCCGCTCGAACCTGTTCAGGCACGTTAATCCAGCATCTTTTCCGTTCGAATGGATACGTAGGCAGAGAAACCTTTTTATAACGCTTACCTGCATAGAGGGCATTCCAATTGATCTGCGCTCCTTGCACATACTTGGCAGACAGCTGCTCCAGGGATTGGAGCGTGTCCAAGCTTCCAGTGACCATCTCTGCGCTGCCTATGCTATCCGCTATTCCAGTGTATACACCTTCGACGACTCTGCCTTGTTCATGCAACTGAAGCACCTTCGCTTTTAACGCATCCGCTCCTGCAGCAGTCACAGCAATCCGGTGATTCAGATGGCTTCTGCCTGTGTTAGCCGTATAGCATACATCCTCCATCACGATCTCTTCCACGCGCCCGAACTGTTCTGCGTATCGTCCGACCAACTGGCGCAAAGAGGATTCACTCCGCGCCGACAGGGTCAACAGCAGCGGTGATGATTTATTGTTGCTGCCCGTTGGACTTGGATCTGGTTTTGTCTTCTCTATATACTCCTCCAGCACCACATGGCAGTTCGTCCCACTGAATCCAAAGGAACTCACCCCGCTTCTTCTCGGGAATCCGTCCGTCCTCCATTCCCTCAGCTTCGTATTGGCATATACCGGGGATTCCTCAAAATGAATCTTCTGGTTTGGTGTGCGAAAATGAACAAGCGGCGCAATTTGCTGGTGCCTCATGGACAGCACGGATTTGATCAAGCCCGCAATCCCGGCGGCTTCGTATAAATGACCGATATTCGTTTTGACCGTGCTGATCGCCGCAAACTGCTTACGCTGTGTATGCTTGCGGAAAGCCTTGGTAATGCCGTCAATCTCAACCGGATCGCCCAATTTGGTTCCGGTTCCATGCGCTTCGATATAGCTGATCGTTTCAGGATCAGTCCGTGCATCGCGCCACGCCTGCAAAATGACTTCTGCCTGAGCCAGCGCATTAGGCGCGGAAATACCAATCGTGCTGCCGTCCTGATTGATGGCGCTACCCTTGATCACGGCTAAAATGTGGTCGCCGTCTTGTTCCGCTTTGCGCAGCGGTTTCAGGAAAACAGCACCAACTCCTTCACCCCAGCCTGTTCCGTCCGACTGGTCGTCGAAGGCGCGTGCCCGATCATCGGAGGATTCCATGCCAATACCGGTTTTCAGCGGCAGCAAAATCGTTTTCACTCCACCTGCCAAGGCCATGTCGCAGTCTCCATTAAGGATGGACTTGCAGGCCAAATGCACTGCAACGAGTGAAGAAGAGCATGCTGTATCAATTGTTACTGCCGGACCTTTCAGATCGAGCAAATATGCAATCCGGCTGGAAATAATGGACGGTAAATTACCAATGGCAAAGTTCGGCAACGCGCCTGGTTCTACCTCGGACAACAAACGCTCATATTCAAAGCTGGTCTTGGAGAAGCCGACATATACGCCGACCTTTTGGCCTGCCAGTTGCTTTCCCCCATACCCTGCATCCTCAATCGTGCTCCAGGCTGTTTCTAGAAATAACCGTTGGTTCGGGTCCATGAGCGAAGCCTCTCTTGGAGTCAGTTTAAAGAAGGAGTAATCGAACTTGTCTACTTCATCCAGATAACCGCCTTCTGCAATTTGCATATTCCGTCCTTCCGTATTCAGACGCGAAAGAAAAGCTTCGGCATCTTTTCTTCTTTCGTCGCTGTACGGGCCGATATTATCAGCGCCTGATGCTACATTCGCCCAAAACTGCTCCAATGTTTTCGCTTGAGGAAACCTGCCTGACATGCCGATGATGGCGATATCTCGGACATTTGCTTCTTCCTTGGCTTTGGACTCTGCTGTTGCAGTTGCATCTCCGCTTAGATTTTGACTGGAGATATACGCAGCCAGCTTGGCGATGGTCGGATAGGAAAAGAAGTCCGTCACCTCAATATGAATCCCTAATTGATCCTCCAATTGGTCCACAATTTGAACAAGCTGCAAGGAAGTTACTCCGATATCAAAGTAGCTGTCGTCTGTCCCGATCGACTTTATATTTAAAATATCCTGGCATATTCCAATCAGCTTCTTCTCTACTTCTCCTTGAGGCAAGACCGCACGCTCAGCTGATTGTGTGACCCGAACAGCCTCGGCCAGTGCTGTCAATATTTCATCAAATTCGCCCTGCTCATAACTCTGGGCTAATTTGAAGCGCTGAACCTTTCCACTGGTTGTTTTAGGTATACGCCGGATCGGAACCACCTTGTGAATATGCCAGCCTCCCCGGTAATTCAGATGGCTTTTCAGCTTTTGGGCAAGCGGTACAAAATGCTCTATTTTTTTTGCGTGCATTACAAAGGCTATAATACGATCCTGCCTCGTTTGCGTATCATGTACACCGCACACAGCTACTTTTCCAAGTTCCACACCATCCAGTTCCTCGGCGATTCTCTCAATATCATGTGGGTAGACATTCTGTCCGTTCACAAAAATGATATCCTTGGCTCTACCGGTAATAGTCAGGCGTCCGTTTCGCATAAACCCTAAATCTCCAGTGATAAGCCAGCCATCCTCCGTTATAACCTTTGCGGTAGCTTCTGGATTGTTATAATATCCGGATGTAACATTTTTGCCGCGGATTTGCGCGTATCCAATCACCCCATCATCAAGCACCTGATTTTGTTCATCACAAATACGGACAGAGGTATTAGCCAATGGATAACCCAAATCCAAAAAAGTAAGACACCGCTTGTCAGACTTGTCCACTTCTTCTACAGGCTCACCAACGTGTAACTGGTGCCGGTTCAAATGAATGGGAATAAAAGTGTTTTTGTCCAGAGGCGGAGAGGAAACACCTACACTCGCTTCTGCCAGCCCGTAGACGGGTAACATGGCATTTTTATTCAAACCATGAACACTCATTGCATCCATAAACACATGACAAAGCTCTACAGATATTGGCTCAGCTCCATTTAAAATCATACGAACACTCGTCAAATCCCAGTTAGCTGCTGTTTCAGGTTTATACTGATCGAGGAAAAATTTATATCCAAAATTGGGAGAGCATATTTGAGTAACCTTATGCTCCGATACTTTTTTCAGCCACAAAGACGGACGCCTTATAAAAAGTGCCGTCGGCATAATCAGCTGTTTGGCATTAGCAATCACACAGGTTAAATGAAATGCGATCAATCCCAGGTCATGCGTAAGCGGCATCCAGCCCAAATAAGCATCCTTGGAGCTCATGTCTGTTTGATTTGCAATATCCCGGATATTGTAAACTAGATTCTCATGCGTCAGCATGACTCCTTTGGGATCGCCTGTAGAACCCGAGGAGAATTGGATAAAAGCTAGCTCCTCCGGTTTGGATACATGAACTACACCTTTATTCTGAGTGGAATAATCGAATCTATGGCTTGAAAAAGTCGCTTTTTTAACCGGCTCAAAGGAATCCAGCAGCTCGTGCTCTTGCGCGTATTTTTCAAGCTGCTCTAATACCTTGTCATCTGCAACCATATATGGGCGGGAGAGTGTGTTCCAGATTTTAAACAATTTCATTTTATGCTCATCATTATTCCCTATGCTTACAGGTACAGGAACGATTCCACCAATCAGGCAACCCCAAAATACATTCAAAAAGTTATGGTTGTCGTCGATCTGTATGATCAGCTCATCGCCGGGTTTTACTCCTTGTTCCTGTAATTCATAAAGCACCTGTAATGCTTGCTCCAGAAGTTTCCTGTAGGATACGTATTCCTCTTGTTTATCACCGGAAATAAAAATGATTCCGTTCTCATCCCGGCTTGCACGGTCCTGAATGATTTCAACTAAGGTTTGAAACTGCTCCATCCTGATCCCTCCTCAATTGCTCTAGCATTGCTTTCCGCTCTCCTTCGGAGACCTGTTTGGTTTGCAACACAAGGCAAATACACTCCAGTATCTCCTGTCTTTGCTCAGAAGCAGGAGGCGAACTGCTGCCTGATTCCAAGTTTCGCAGTAATTTTTCCAGTCTGCGCACAGGTAAAATAACACCCTTTCGATACTCATCTTCATTCCAATTGGCGTTGGGAGTAGACACTGCTAGTGACAGGGAACAGGCAATCCAATCACGGATCGAGAAACGGCGGCCCAGTTCAAAGCGATCCAAGTCTCTGTCCAAGGACAGCACTTCGATATTAGGGCTTATTTCCCTCACTAAATTTTTCAGCACTGTTCGTGGACCTAACTCGATGCCTTGTTTTACGCCATGATTCATCATATATTGCACGGTTTGAATCCATCGAACCGGGTGAGTCATTTGCAAAATCAATCCTTGGCGTATGCTGTCAAGATCGCGGTATGGCTGAGCGGTCACATTGGAGATCACGGGCCACTTCGCTTCATTTAAAGTGTACTTTTGCAGCTCTTCGGCCAGTCTGTCCGCAGCAGGCTGCATAAGCGGACTATGAAAAGAGCCGCTGACCTGCAACCGCGTAATTTGGGCTCCTCGCTGTTCTAACTCGCCAGCTGCCAAAGCGACAGAGGTATGATGACCTGAAACGACGTATTGGCTAGGTGAATTGTAACATGCAATGGCTGCAGGCTGATCGACTGTGGAGTACAAACGACAGCATTCTTCCACTTCGCCCAGCTCAGCTCCGCGAATGGCAATCATGCTGCCCAGCTTTGTCATTGCGGCTTCTTCCATAAAGCGTCCCCGCTCTTGGACTAATCGTAAAGCGTCTCCAAAGGACAGAACACCGCTGCTTACCAGCGCTGAATATTCACCTAGGCTATGACCAGCTGAAAATTCAGGGATAATTCCGATTTCATGCATATAACGCCGGAATGCAATGACACTGATCGTGAGAAGTGCGGGCTGCGTATAGAATGTTCTGGATAGCTTGGTCATCGGACCTGCCATGCATAAAGCTTTCAGATCATATCCCAAAATATCAGCAGCCTCTTCGAACAAGCAATCCGCTTCTGCAAAGCCGCTATGCCATGTAGCCCCCATTCCTACATACTGAGATCCTTGTCCAGGAAAAACCAAAGCTATACGATTCATATCAAACCCCTTTCCACAAAAATTATGGAAGAACAAAGGTATCTTTACATTTCATGTATGTATACATATGTATGGTGACATTAAGATGTAGAGAAAACTGCAGTAAAAAGCAACGAAGTAGATTGCCAAAAAACAGTAATCGACATATGGAAGTGAATTGGTAATAGGGTTCCGTTCGTGGTGTGATTGTGAACAAAAGTCAGGTGTGTGAGTAGACTTGGAAGTGTAAAAACCTTGGAGTATACTGAAATTTCAGGCTTGAAAGCTAAAATTCAGCATCATAGATGAATGGTGTGAAATTACTGGAGTCATACAGAGTGTTTTTCTATAAGTAAGCGTTAAATATGGAATATTTTATTTATATATTAAATATGGACTCGAAAAATGTCAATATCCATCCAATTCCTTTAATAAGAGAAAATGATGAGATATGAATGTTTTTGTTACATTAAGCCCCTTTCGTTAAATGAATTAGCTTCGTCCGTTCCCTGTAATCGGAACTACTTCAGTTAGCCGGGTCTACAGCGAACCATATCACAAACGGCAAGTCGGTTATAAAATCAAGGGTCTTATATCTCAGATGGGTGACAGTAGCCTGAATGACCCCGTCAATTTCCAGCACATAGCAATCATTGTGTTTAATGTTCTGACGAATGAGAGCAACATCTGCCTGAGCGGCAGGCCACTGGATTCCCAACTGCCGGATCGTTTCGTACGCTTCGTAGGTCACATACCGTTTGTCTGCACTAAGTTATCTGAATGTTCAGGTAAAATATGATGAACGAGATGAGGAGTTAAAACCTATCTGCCATCAAAGATCTATATAACAATGAGATTATCGCCTATTAGATCAGCTGCAGGAAATGACTTGGAATTCCCTTAGCCATTTTCGAATTTATGGATACCCACAGTTCGAACCGCAGCGATTATTGTTTCGTCACTTCACGAATACTCATATGTTCTTCGTTCACCAACCGGACTGCCTCCATCTTTACATCTAAGGAGTATTGCCGGAATGATTGTCCCTTTTTAGCCATGAAAAATCCCCTCCGTTCAACAAGATTAAGTCCATCTTAACAGATGTCTTTTCTCTCTTGTCTACTAGAAGGGGATAATACCACGCTGCCCTGTCCTTTTATAAATGAATAAAATCCGAATACCCCTCTATGAAAAAAGCAGCCCCTCTTGAACTGCCTTACTGCTAGTCACTTCAACAATAGGATGAGTTCATTCATGGGCTACCTCATTTACCAAGTAGCTATTCAGCGTTTTTTAAGAATTCAAGCTCTTTGACAATACCGGGAAATAATTTATCTAGATTGTAAAATGCCAGCAATAAAATTTGCAGGATAGCCAAGATAATTGGGACGTAGATAAACATGAAATGAATAGACGCTAGCGCAGTAGTACTGATTGTAGCTTGTCCACCAGCATATCCTCCCAATGCCAGTCCCCAACCGATAAGTGCCGCTCCCAAACCGCCTCCCGCTTTTGTGCCGAAACTGCCCGCACTGTACACCAGTCCTTCGGTGCGCATCCCTGTCTTCCATTCGCCATATTCAATGGTATCTGCCAACATAGCAAAGAAGGTTCCGAGAATAGCGGCATGCCCAAGCGCTTTAATAACGAGTCCCAGACAGACCGCCATCAGACTTGTGGGGCTGACGGCAATGACAAGCGATCCGACAATCAGGAGGATACTTCCGATAATGGAGGAATTTCGTTTACCGATCCGCTTGACGACGGGGGGTAATAGCATATAACCAAACAGGGAAGGAAGCAGTAAGGATATGCCGAGGACTCCAATCAGATTGGCGTCTTTTAACACATAACGTGCGTAGTAAATATTCATACCTGTGCCCAGTGCGTTATTTATAAAATAGACCACAGCAAACCCAAGGATCAATTTCCAATACTTATTACGCATCAGCGCTCCAAAAGCGCGTCCAAACGGAATTGGCTTTTGTACAACAGATGGAGTAACCCTTTCCTTGGTACTGAAGAAGGTAACGAGAAATAAAAAGGTTCCGAGCAAGCCAAATATAATAAAGGTGTAAATCCACCCTTTTTGACCGCCGCCGAATGACTTCACTAACGGGAGGGTGAAATAATTAATTAGCAAGGCACCAATATTCGCTAGACTCATACGAAAAATATTAAGCAGAGAACGCTGGTAAGAATCCTGCGTTATCATGGAATTAAGCACACCATAAGGGACGTTAATGCTGGAATAGATAAAGTTCATTAGCAGATAGGTAACGTAAATGTATAGAATAGTGATCGTCATATTTCCACTTGGAACCGTGAACAAAAGAATTCCAGACAATGCAAATGGCCCGGACATCCACAGTAACCAAGGACGGGCCTTTCCGTGTCTGCTCTTCGTTTTATCAATCAAAGCCCCAATCGCGACATCAATAAACGCATCCAGTACGCGTGCAACTAGCATTAAAGTACCAATGACACCAGCGCTGATCCCGATTACATCTGTGTAAAAATAGGACAGAAAAGTCATTGCGGCGGCAAACAGCAACTGGCTGGCAAAATCACCGAATCCATAACCAATTTTTTCTTTCAGCGTAATATTTGAACCGGTTTGCACTGAAGTCTCATTTCCCATTACAACAATATCGCTCGAACTTCTCATGCTCATGCTCCTTTTCCCTTGTTATTCTCTACAATTCAATGCCATCAAGAAAACGTTTTCTTAATCATCAAAAAAACAAGCTGAAATACCTTGAATCCAGCTGATTATTGGTAAAAACAATTGTTTTTGTCCAGAAAATACTAGAAAACGTTTTCCGGGGTTGATTATACTCTCCTTATAAACTAAGGTCAAGCGCTTTCTTTGCTCTGGAATCTTTGTTAAACTCAATAAACAATTCAATAAACTGATATAATTAATTCAATCCACTTTGAGAAACTTTTTCTAAATAAATACTTGCTTGAAAGTCGGTGTGTACAATGAAAATGACTATAAAAGATGTGGCTCGAATGGCCAACGTCTCCATTTCAACGGTTTCCAGAGTAATCAATAACAGCCAGACGGTGAACAGTGAAATACGCAAACGAGTTCAGGATGTCCTTGAAGCCACTCAATTCCGTCCAAATGCCATAGCACGGACACTGGTAAAGAATGATACATCTCTGATTGGGGTACTTCTGCCCGCGATTAAAAACAACGTCTTTGATGACATGGTTGAAGGCATCAATCAAGTAGCGCATCTATACGGCTTCGATGTCATAATCGCCTTGTCAGGGGGGGACGAGGATTCTGAAATACACTATTACAATATGTTCCGTGAAATGCAGGCGAGCGGAATTATTATATCGGTAAGCGAAATCCGGGATGCGCTATTTGCGCTCATTGAAGCGGCGGGAATTCCCTGCATCCTTGTCGGACGGGATTTTCGAGACCAATCCATTCCTTCCGTGCATGTTGACAACATAACGGCTGCTTTTGAGGCGGTAACTTATCTAATTCAGCAGGGGCATCAAGATATAGCGATGCTGCAGGGACCAGCGGGGGATATTTCAGTGGGCAATCAGCGTTTTTTGGGCTATGAACAGGCATTGAAGACCGCTCACCTGCCAGTACGTGCCGAACGTGTGTTGGAAAGCGGCTTTTCAGTTGAAGACGGCATAACCTCTATGAGAAAACTTTATCATTCAGGCCCATTGCCTAGTGCGGTGTTCTGCGCAACGGACCGAATTGCCATAGGTGCTATGAACTTTCTGGCCGAAAATGGTGTGAAAATACCTGAACAGGTCTCCTTCTTGGGATTTGACGACATTGATATGGCTACAATAATCCGGCCTAAATTATCAACTGTCCGATATTCAGCATCCGAACTGGGCATGGTTGCCGCCCGCAATCTCATTAAGCTTATTAGAGGAGAAGAATTAGCAGCTGTTCACTGGTCCATATCGCATCAGTTAGAAATTCGGGACAGCATTACAAAACATGGAGTATCCTAACCTTTGATGCTCCTACGCGGTTACTGGAAGTGCTTAACCGGCTGGGATGGTCTTTTCAGCGAATCCGACGTCGAATAATGGAAACGTTCTCTTGTGTTTTTCCAAAAAGGGCATGATTGAGGATACGCAGAAACCAGGCTCGGTTTAGTTGGCTATCATGTAGGTGGGCATTTCCGGGGAAAGTCGCCATTGCCGAAAAGGTTGCTTTCTAAGTCATTACAAGGACTCAGAAAGCAACCTTTTCATCAAGTTATTCAGCTTGCCAGATATCTTTCAATTTCCAGTATGTCAACTCATTTACTAGAGCCTCTCCGCTCTCCGTTATGAGTTCTATGCCTAGCAGTTTTTCACTCGGATAGATGCGACTTGTCATCGTAGCTTGCCCTTCATTCGCAAATATTTCAATGGATGAGCGATCCAGATATACATGTAACGTCAGCTGCCCCTCTGCACTTAAGGCTGTTTGACGTACTCCATCCGTCTTTTTGCCCGAATTAGAACAATCAAGCATAAGTTTCTGACCCGCGATAGAATAAGTGATAACCGTTTCCTCCTCACCTGTTCCGCGAAGCTTCAAGCCTACCAGGTCTGCACTTGACTTCGTCAGGTCGAACACGACCTTCACTTCAAGCAGATCCGCTTCAACTTCCGTCAAGTAACTTCCAGAAATAGCGCGATATTGGTACAAAACCTGTTCGCTTTGACGAAGCAATTTCATTTCCTCTACTGGATTCATCAGCAATTTATTATTGGCACCCAACGTAATTACACGTGGGATCGTCAGCGCTCCGGACCAGCCGTCTGCTTTCGTCGGCATATCCGATTCCCACATATCCATCCAACCAATCGCAATGCGGCGATCTTGATCATCTAGAAAAGTTTGAACCGCATAGAAGTCATGACCATTATCCAACTCGATGAACTCTCCATGTTTATATTCATTACTATTATAATTATATTCGCCAACATAATATCCCGTCTGGAACAAGTTATTGTACTTATCTCCTTCTGCATCAATACCTTGTGGGGAGAACATAAATATATGCTTACCGTTCAGTTCAAAGAAATCAGGGCACTCCCACATGAAGCCCATATTCTTATCTCCCTGCAGAAGCACACCATGATAGGTCCAAGTTCTAAGATCAGGAGATGTATATAGAATAACACGCGGCAGATCTTCTTTCGTGCTGTTACCTAGGATCATGTACCATGTATCCTCATGCTTCCATACCTTCGGATCACGGAAATGCTGGGAGCTATCTGTCGGAGGTTCAGCGATTACGGGATTTTGCCCTAGTTTTGTAAAATGAATGCCGTCTGTACTAACTGCCACATTTTGATTTTGGAAAAAGATATTGTTTGGTTGATCAATATAGTGATGGCCAGTATAGATCAATGTCAGTTCGCCGTTATTATCTACTGCGCTGCCTGAGAAGCAGCCATCGAGGTCACAAGCATCACCTGGCGCTAATGCAATCGGACAATGCTCCCAATGTACAAGGTCTTTACTCTTCACGTGCCCCCAATGCATTGGACCCCAGTTCTCATCATAAGGATGATGCTGATAGAAGGCGTGATATTCACCTTTAAATTGAATTAATCCATTGGGGTCGTTAATCCAGTTTGCCGGTGCCATAATATGATAACCTAATCGGTACCGCTTGTTCATTTTCGCTTCTGCTTGTTTTAATGCTTCCTCAGCTTGCTTCGTGTTGTTAATATATGTGCTGTTCATTTGTCTTCCTCCTATGCTGTTTTAATATGCTTGTTAGGCTTGGGTTCTAGCTTTTTCGGTTCTTTCTTTAAGGTAAAGATTGAGATGGTTGTAAAGGCGAATACGAAAACACCCATAATTACGTACGTATTTGCAAAGCCTCTAATGTCATAAGACATACCGGCGATTGGCGAGAAGATCGAAGCTCCTACCTGACTCGTAAACTGGTATCCCACCAGATATAGGATCGAAGACAGACGCGTATCGAAATTAGCAGCCAAGTACTTAAATACGGCGATCAGCATGATTGGCAGTTCCAATGCGTGGATCAATTTCATAGCTGAGATACCATAAGGTCCAATAACTAAGCCTGAACCCATGATCCGGAACGCCATCAAGAATCCTGCCAATATCAGACCCTTTTTTGCCCCAATTTTGTTGACAATGAAAGGCGCTAAGAACATCATGCCTGCTTCCAGGAATACTTGTAGAGAATTTAAATAACCGTAAACTTGATTGCCTAAAGCAACCGTTGAGAACGTCGATGAAAAGTAATTCGGGAACTGCTGGTCATACACATTGTAAATACAAGTAACGCCAAGAACATATAAAATGAAGAACCACAAATGCTTATTTGCAAACAAATAGCCGATTTGCTTAAAGTTAACAGATTCTGCTCGCTCCATCTCGGAATCTGTCATCTCAACTTTAATTGTCATCATAATGATAAACAGAATGACAGCAGATACTGATGCAATCCAGAAGTTAATGTTAGGGTTGATATTGAAGAGTTGACCAGCGAAAAATGTTGCTGCTGCCCAACCTAGCGAGCCCCACATACGAGATTTTCCGTATTCAAAGTCATATTTTCGGCTGACTTTCTCGACATAAGATTCGATGGCTCCAATCCCTGCCAAAAAAGCAATACCCAAGTATAATCCACCTACAATGGCGCCGAGAAATACATTGTATTGAAGTAACGGTCCATAGATAAAGATATAGAAAGGACCCACAAATAAGAGTAAAGAACTGATTAGAAATAAAATATGCTTCTTCAATCCGATTTTGTCAGATATATAGCCATAAAGCGGTTGCATACATAGCGCAAAGATAGCGTTTACAGTAAAGATAACACCTGTTTCAGCGCCATTCAGACTGATTTCTTGCCCTAGCCAGATGGAGAACAATGAATAACTTGCTGACCAAGTAAAGAAGAAAAAGAAGAAATAAGCACTTAGTTTCCAGTACATGCTCTTTGACTTTCTCATATCGAACGCTCCTCTAAGTTGGACATTTAATGTAAATGAAAGCACTTTCGTATTTACAGATCGATTATATGTCAACCGCTTTCATATGTCAACCGCTTGACATAAATTCAAAAGAAAAAGAGCTCTCCTCTTTGATTTCAATTACTCTAATAAGGATAGCCCATCTTATATCACAATGCTGAAAACTATGGAAATTGTGTTAAGCTGTACTAGCTTCAATAAGTTTCACTGGTAGATAGGTTTCTCGCGGGACATCACTGAATCCACCTTCAATTTCTTTAATAAGTAACTCTATGGAAGATCTCGCGATTTCCTGTATTGGTTGCTGAATTGTCGTTAATTCAGGGAGGAGATTGCGGGTTGTTTCAGTTCCGTCATATCCAATTACGCGGATATCTTCAGGAACCCGTTTTCCTCTTCTTCTTGCTTCAGCAATAAAAGACGCAGCCACCATGTCATTACTCGCGAACAATCCATCTACTTCAGGATGTTCATCGAGCAAGCGTTTAATCGGTTCATTGTGATTCTGTTGGTGAAAGGGATCATGTACTTCATAGGTAATTGCCTTTCGACCATACTGCTCCATCACATCTTCATATGCTTTTCTTCTTAAGCTTGCTGGTGTTTCCAATTCAACAGGGCCATTTATGTGAAAAATATGCTTGCATCCCTTTTCAATAAGCAGTTCTGACGCCAGTTTGCCACCCAAATAATTATCTGATCCTACAACTGGGATTGAATCGGATAGGAAGCGATCGATCGCAATGACGGCAATATTCTTCTGTTCATAATTTACGATACCTCGGTTGTGTGTACCGACGATAATACCGTCAACTTGATTTCGCATAAGCATATCGACATAAGATTCTTCTTTATCCAGCTGATTTAAACTGTTACAAAGCAACAGCTTATAGCCTAATGACGCACAAATATTCTCTATATGGAAAGTCAGCTCTCCGAAAAATGGGTTGCTTGTAGTTGGAATGATTAATCCTATCAGATTTGTTCGTTTACTAAATAATGACCGAGCTACATCATTAGGAAAATAATTTAGCTCCTGCATCGCTTTATGAACTTGATCCTTTGTTTCTTGACTGATATAGCCACGATTGTTAAGTACGCGAGAAACCGTGGTCGGTGAAACTCCAGCTAATTGTGCAACATCGTTAAGTTTTGGTTTCATTGTTTCAACCTGCCTTCTCTCCATGCCAAGTCTCCAAGTATCCTATTATTTTAACATGGTTAAACGTGAAAAAACATGTCTCCAGCATTACGTGCTGTATATGCATCGAGAATATTGTATACACATTAGCTCTTCCATTCTGCTCATATAAGCTTTTAACAAGCGTTTACATTTAAAGTCATCCCATCAATGAATTGGCTGAAGATGCTTCCAAGTACTAAGTTACCCTGCTTTCCCTCGTGTTCGATAGCGCCAAGGCGTTTTGAGATATTCTATTATAATAGTCGCTCCTGAATTTTCAGGAGCGGCTACACGCTTAATTTATATTGATTTTAAATCCATCCCCTGCTTTGCCACCCAAAACGATCAATCCCCCTTGGGGCAGAACAACCGAATTGTTATGGCTGGCAGTTGAAAAATCTACAACCGCTCCGTTTTCATCATAGACAGCGAACCCTCCACTTGTTGGAACATCAACGGTCATCGTTTTATGGGCTACGTTTTTATCTATTTTAAACCATATGGCTTGGCCATTGGATGGTATAGTGTACTGTGATTTCCCTCCTAGGATAGGTTTAATAGCATCCTCACTGATGTAGGACTGTCCATCTATGGTTAAATACTCTGAGCCATCCTTGGTAGTAAAATTCAAATCAAATGCATCTCTTCCACTCATTACTGGAATTTCAACGGCATTAACAGCTTTATTCTCATCCACAATTTTAGTACCACTTGCGTATCCCTCATGATCAACAGATATTTTTTTCGTAATAAATGATGGAGCCAAATAAAAAATAGAAGATATCTTTTCATCCAGGGCATAATAATTTTTCCCGTTTCTATGTTCCCATGCCTTTTTAACTGTAGTATTTAGAGGATTGGCATCAAGCTTTTGATATTCATAATTTACCATAACCATTTGACCTAATCCCGGAAAGTTTAAATAGAAGTTAGCCTTAATATACGTATTTCCGTTTTTTTGTTTGTCAAAGCTTATGGCTACACTGCCATCACTGCTTTTGAATGCTCCATTGCCTGCATACACATATTTTTGCGCCGGGACGAGTCCATCCAGAAAAGCTGGTAACTCAAACTCTCCATTTTTAATCTCTACATTGATGGTTGTACCCACAGTGCCATATAATCCAGAATAAGAAAGCAAGTCAGATGGCATTTCCACTTTTACAGGAGGTTCAAATGTTTTATCCGGTAGAATGTCTTTAATGATGCCCTTGTCTTTTAAATGCTCCAATAAAACATTAGAAGCAAAAATACTATCTAGGATGGAAGACCCTCCAGATGAAAGCACAGCCATAGAGATATGATGCTCTGGTAGGGTGATCAAGACAGAGTGATACAAAACAGTGTCTCCCCCCTTGGACAACGCAGTTATTCCGTAATCACTAAATGGTGCCAAACGAACCGCGTCCCAGCCAAGGCCATAATTAAAGCTGTTTGTCTCTTCAGATACCCAGATTCCTTTTCGATATTCATGGCTTTGCATGGACTTTGCTGATTGTTCAGATAAAATATCAGTTCTATTCCCTGTTAATACTTCTGCAAACTGGGTCAATTCTTCTGCGGTAGAGTATAAGCCCCCTGTCCCGATGACATTGGCATTTTCAACGGGTAAGGCTCCCTCAATCGCAGGAAAATAAGTTTTGGACAGCTTTTGTCTATCAAACTGATCGAGTGGTGTTTTCGTAGAGTTCAAACCCAAAGGGGCACTAACATGCTTTGCCAGAAATTCGGTATAACTTAGACCACTCACCCGTTCAACCAATATTTCAAGCAATTGAAAACTATCATTACTATATACAGAATATTCGCCGGGGTTGGATTTTAAAGTTTCTGATTGTAATCTCAGTAAGAGCTTATCATGATTTTCTGTATCATTGTCATTAAATAACATACTATTTTTATAGTGAGCACCGTAAAGGCCTGACGAATGATTTAACAGCATACGCGGTGTGATTTTTTTGTATCTTTCATCAGCCATTGTAAAATCCTTAATGTATGTTGTTAGTGGCTGATCAATATCTACCTTATGGGCATCTACCAGCATCATCGTTGCAGCAGATACAAACATTTTGCTTGTAGAGCCTATACCGAACATCGTATCGTTAGTGATTGGCTCGTTGGTTGCTTTATTCTTTACACCCACGCTATCCGATAATACGATGTTTCCATGGTCCATAATGGCATACTGCACACCGCTAACACCGTATTTGGATACCAGCTCCGAGGCCAGATTACGCGCCTTTTCCTTAATGGGTTTAGGATTGTCTTGAGCAAAAGCATTCGTCATCGGCAGTACAAAAAGCATGGCCGAAATGAACACAGCTATTATTTTCTTCATACCATATTTCCTCCTCTTATAGGTTCCCAGATTTTATTTCTGGACTGATCATACAATGAACGAGGATTCCATATAGCAAAGTCATCCTAAAACGAAAAAAACAATCCCTAAACAGCATTATGTTTAAGGACTGTCCTTATAAAATGGCAATAAAACCATATTATTGAATATTTTATTTTTCGTTTCAATGGTCATGTTTCCACCGTATCTGTCACATATTCTGGATATATTCGTTAAGCCAATACCATGAATATCCGGGTTTGATTTTTGACTATGCAAATGGGCAACTTCATTCTCCATATGATTCAGAATGTGAATGAAAAGCGCAGATTCATTGGATTGTATTTTAATAAGAATGTACCTATCATCCGCAATTTTGATCTTTTTAGATGCTTCTATGGCATTATCCAGCATATTACCCAGAGCGACACACAAGTCATAACGTTCAATACTTACTTTTTGTGAGTATAAGTTGAGCTGGGTATCCACCTTGATGCCATTGGCCTGAGCAATATTAAGACTATTTGTGACAAGAGCATCTATAACCAGATTACCGGTGTTAACCCTCTGATAGGCTCCTTCGATTTTATTTAATGTGACCTTAATATGTTCACTTGCCTCAGCTAATTCATTTCTCTTGATACATTCGTCAATATACAAAAACTGTTGGTGTGTGTCGTGAATGATTCTTTTCATATTTTTAAAGCTGTGAACCGTTTTTTCATAGTTAGCATCTTGGTAGTCCATCTGATGTTGTAGTTGAGCATTTTCATGCATTAACTGGAATTTTTCAATGACATTATCGAAGATGTATATGATAAAAACATTTAAGGAAATAAAGCCAATAATAGATACAAAATAATACATATTCTTCTCACTATAAACAGATAACACATTGACCTGGTATATACTTATAATAGGAACGATTAGAAATAAAATGTAATAACGGGCATGCAAAGGGAAGGTTCTGCGTTTGGCAAATAATCGTATAATCTGAATGACAGCAAACATGATAATACAGCTGAGTAACATAACCTTAGAAAATATCAAGTGATCTTGACTGCTCAAATGGCTAAGGTTGCTAACTTTAACAGAGTCTACAGTATATAAAATATAAAGAGATATAAAATTAACGATGGTGATCAACACAGCATAAAGGATGGAAAAAATGATCTTTGTCTTTATTTCCACAGTATAAGACTGAGCCAAGCTAAATATGACAAATAACGCCAAAATGGAGGAAAACGTAGGAGACAGATAAACACTTAAATATAAAAAATTCAGCAGCCCGAAAATAATGAAATACATCATTCTGTTCGGCTTTCGACTGGACTTATCAAAAACCGAGTTGAAGTAAAAATTCACCTGAAAGCACATCACCAAGACAACACATAGGTTAAGAAACAGGGAGTTATATTCCATCATATTAATGCATCTTCATGATCATAAATTTGGTATATAGATCTTTAACTTCTTTTATTTTAGAACGTCCAATAGGCAACTTCACATCATTTGACATCAGAACATCACCGCCAGCAAATTTTTTGACATGAATTAAGTTTATAATAATCGAACGATGAATTTGCAGAAAATTATATTCCTTTAATGCTAAAGCATAATCTGAAAGAATCCCTTTGCTATCATAGGTTTGTGTAGAGGTTACAAAATGCAGTTTGTTTTTTATGGTCAAGCTTTTGGCCACTTCAATACTAATGATATCATCATATTTTAAAAGCACTTCTTCATAAGCTGACTTGATGATAACGAATTTTTTATCAAGAGATTGAAAATACTGACACAGTTTTATCATTTTTTCCTCAAAGATATGGGAAGCAATCGGTTTTATTAAGTACTGAAAGGTAACTACGTCAAAGCTTTCTAGCATATATTCGGGATAGCTCGTTAAAAAAATGATCTGTTCATCAAGGTGACGTAAACTCCTTATTTTTTGAGCTGTTTGAATTCCGTTCATGCCGTTCATTTCAATATCCAATATTAAGATATGGAATGGCAATTCATGGTTTAAATAATGAGCTACCAGCTGTTCTCCTGAGTTGAATAACTCAATTTTAAATTCTATATTTGTTTTGATGGATAAAGCAATCAGCATATTTTTAACAAGCTCTCTTTGCTTGTACTCATCATCGCAAATAGCCACTCTATACATAAATACCATACACCTCTTCCCCATTGCATGTTGCATGGAATTATAGTCTGAACAGTATACAATATTTTAATATTCTATACATAGCTTTTGGATAAAACGCAAATTCAAATCCCTTAAATGCGAGTTATTGTGTAAGAGCACAACTTGTGATTTATTAGGAGGGTAGGAATTGATGTATTAGCAGAACGACGACTTTCACACATAAGACTTATTGGAGGAAATTATGGAGAACAAAAAGTATAATTAATCAATTCATCTATCTGGATATTATAAAAATTAGTAAGCAAAGTAATGTAAGTCTTAAAGAAATTAAAGCCTTATTTGCTAAAGCCGATACTAATTACCTTAAACTTTACTTAGAGCAGAAAAATGAAGAAATTTATAAAGAAATAAAGAAATTAGAGGAACTTAATAAACGAATAGAAATATTAAGGACAGCTATTCATAAGCAAAATTTGTATTTTCGAGTTTGCCGATAGGTAGATTAAATACAGTTACCGCTTCATCAAGACGGACAAATCCATTATGGTCATAGAATCCATAGTTACTCATTGTGTCTGTATACACATAAATTTTAGTTGCTTTTGTATCTCTTAAGTAAGAGATGAGTTCATTAAATAATTTTTTCCCTACCTTTTTTCCTCTAATTAACTTGCTGTATGCCTCATTAGTCATAGAGGTGAGTTCAACAAATACTTTTCGTTCTATGTCATTTAGATTTAAGAGTTGTAGTAATTCACTTGTATAATCTTCCTGAAGCATTCTATAAGATGTTGTTTCACCAACTCTTGAACCAAAAATTACACCAATGACTTCTCCATCTAATGTAGCTACTCTTCCAAAAGTACTTTTATTTAATATTGGACTTATGAACATCATTGTAACTGCTGCATTTATCACGCCCTCATCCTCTATAAAATCCTTTGCGTTCCAAGTATCCGCAATAATTGCTTTAATAGGTTCTATATCTTTTTTTCTAATGTCTCTAATATCTAAGTTCATTTTGATTCCTCCTTTTAATTGATTAGCTTACAAATTGAGTTTAATGTATCCCCTAATGGGGAGAGTCAAGTATTTAATGCAATGCTTTTTTTTAACTAACCGTTTAAATAGTTATGTTAGACTGGTGAGAACCAAAAAATGCCGGACTCTATTACAAGGAGTCCAGCATTTTCAGGTGAAACTCATATAAATCTTTATGTTCAATTGAAATAATTGATTGCTTTATGGTGCTTATATTTTCTGAGCTATTGAGGGTATTTCAGTACGACTCTAGCCAATCTAACTCAAAATCAATCAACAATACACCTGTTATAGAAATACTTAATTACTTAGAGAAAAATTATATGACTTGTACTTTAATTTCCACAGCTAAGCATTTCAATTTTCATCCAAACTATCTAAGTAATTTAATTAAAAGAACTACCAATAGATCTTTTTCAGAAATTATATTACTTCAAAAGTTAACTAGAGCATCTATCTTACTTGAAAATAATGACATTCCTATTTATGGAATTGAAAACGAAATAGGTTATAACACCAAAAGAATTTCGAGACAATTCTATTTCTAAATCTATTCAAAAATTTAAGTAAAATCACTTATTTTTTTGCAGTTTTTCATACCATCATTATGTTAACTAAAAAATCCCCTAGCAGGTCTATTCAGCTATCTCCCCCTGAACACGCAAAAGCAGCCCTACAGGGCTGCCTCTTCTGCTGTAATCATACTAATTGCTCGTATATTTTACCCAGTCATATTCGGCATACAATGGATTGACTCCGTTATATGGACCTAACCAGCTATCTACTCCGGTGCCATTCCATAAATTCATCATAATTTGGCCTGGCGTTTTCGGTATGTTCGTAGTTGCCGTATGCTTTAGAACCCCGTCAACATACCACTTAATGTATCCTGGCTGCCAATCGAATGCATAGGTGTGGAAGCCACTTGATGCATCAAAACCCAGATCGACAACCTTCTCATGACCACCGACCCCGTTTGTATAATAGTTAAATTGCACTTTTGTTGTGTCTTTTCCTAAAAATTCAATATCTATTTCATCCCATTGCGTGCCATTAGCAGGTCCCGTATATGTGAAAAAGGAAGATACGATTCCTGTATTTTTAGCAGGCTTCATGTTGACCTCGTATAAGCCGTATCTGTAAGTATTCTTCGAACGATACTCTCCGCCGTCAAATTTATTATACGCAGAACTCGTTAAGCTAAGCTTCATTTTGCCATCGTTAGTAAAATTGACATTATTGGCACGCCAAGTGCAATTAAACATGTCCCCATTGGAATATCCATCTGCCTTTTGCCATGTACTCGGATTATAATAACTTAATGGTTCCCAGAACACATTGGCCGCAAAAGCGCTTACCGAAAAAAACAGAGAAACTATACCCGTGATCACCAGTGTAAACCAATACTTCTTCTTCATAAATACACCTCCAAGAATAATTTCAAATATGAATAAAGTTGTGGAATGCGGTTTCCAGCAACGTGATACAGTCTGCCAAAAACCAATTAATAGAGCTTGCCTGGACATTTCACCCGCCGATTGCGCTCGCTTGGAATAACAGGCGGATCTCTCGATTTTACAAAAGGTCCAGAACAACTACTGTTTCGACGAGCGATCATAACGAAAATTCAATGAAATCCACGTAGGCATCCCAAGTGCCGTCATCGCTCGTCAAGGTGAGTTTGACCTCCTGATCTCCGATAGCGTGAGTAATATTGGACAAGGTTTTGACAGTCGGCGTTTTGCCTGTGAAATTGAAGGAACCTACAGTTGTTCCTCCAATAACCAAGTCCACCTTGGCCGTACCAGCATTGCTTGAAGCCCCCCGCACTGAGATATTATGCGTAGGGTTGGCAAAATACTGTGAATATGAAGTGTAGTCAGCATTGGCATACAAGGCGACTCCGTCAAACGGTGCACTGATCTTGCCTGCATGAGTGCTGCCAATATTCATATTCTCGGCTTCAACCTTTGTTACCGTATTTTCCCCCGTGTTGGGAGTGAATTGCCAGGCATCCAAATTCAACAGATTACCGTTACTTGACCCGGTAAACACCAGATAAACGTTGTGAACTCCTGTTGCATTATTGATCGTGGTCTCTACTTCTCTCCAGGTTTGCATACCTCCAGTTGATGGCACTTTCAAGGAACCGACTAGAGGACCTGTTTCACTGTCAAGCCGTACTTCAATATTGCCACCGACATTTGTGGCCACATTAGCTTTGAGCGTCTTCGCTCCGGTAGAGCCAAAATTAGCCTTTCCAACAGCGATCCAGTCCCCATTATGGATGTTGGTCACATTCAGATTGCCAATCGGGCCGCCGCTGGCTTGCGTGGGTTCGGTCGCAATGCCTGCTTGCCAGGCAATGGTCTCCGCTTCAACTCTGGTATACGGGTTCATATTGGATAGCTGCGCGATTCCTGTCATATTCCCTTGCACCTCAGAGATGCTTCCGTCCTCCTTGTGCACCAGCTTATTAATATGCGGAGAGCGATAGCCTTTTCCATCTCCAATTTGAGCTTTGCTGACCGTTTGGGCATGGTATACGACATACCATTCATTCTTGAAATTAAATACAGCATGGTGGTTGTTGCCGCCAACGCCGAAGAACGTATACGGATTTTTCAGGAAATGACCTTTATAAGTGAAGGGACCCATCGGGTTGTCGCTAACCATATAGCCGATTTCACCAGCAGGGTACTGTGGAGGGTGTGTTCCGGCAAAGTTGATACAGTACGAATAGTAGTATTTGCCGTTGTACTTATGAATACCGGAATCTTCAAACAGGTAAGGAGCATCTATAGTGGTGGCACTTCCAATAACGCTTGTCATATCTGCGCCTAATTTGATGACTCTGGCGGTTTTCGGATTTGCAATGGAAGCCGGATCGGATTCATTAGGAATTCCGCCACCGCTATACAGGTATCCCGTGCCATCATTATCTACTAGTACAGCCGGGTCAAAAAGCCAAGTCACGCCAGCCATCCCAGGTGTACTATGTGTCACAAGTGCTTTGCCAAGGGGATCTGTCCAAGGTCCGATAGGCGTGTCCGCTGTCAGGACACCAATACCTGCTCCCCCATTGGCGAAATATAAAAAGAACTTGTCTCTGCCATTTATTTTTTTATGCGCAACTGCTGGAGCCCAGGAGTTAGAGGCCCATTTGGCAATGCCTCTTCCACCGTTTTTGTTGTTGGCACCTGCGACTGGTATCGTTCCGTGATCCGTCCAGTTCACCATGTCTGTGGAGGATATGACCTGGATACGATCCAGCCTACTAAAGTCGTTCTCTTTAATCGATCCATCCTTGTTATACACGTACGTATCACTTGACATGTAAATATACACTCTTCCATCATATACCAATGAATACGGGTCAGCTCCCAATTTGTGATCCATTAGAGGGTTGGAATTTCCAGGTAGTTTAGCCAGTGGTCGATTGGCAGCATCTACATTTAGCATGGGAAAGACACTCAGCAATAAAGCGAAGGAAAGAAATAAAACTAGACATTTTCTAATCATAACATAACCTCCGTTTTTTATATGGTCTAAAGCCGAGCTATCCGTAAATATATCAAATTTATGGATATGCTCAGACCTTTACCCGTAAGGAGAATGACGTGAAGAATGGTAAGAGATAGAATTGCTTTGAAATCGCTTACAAAGTATTGTTTGGAAACATTCTACAAGAGGAGTCACTAAATACTTATCTCTGTCCTTATGATGTCAGTATTAATTTAATAAAATATAGAAATATAAAAATTTGAGTATTAATATGTAATTGGATATAGAATAATGGATTTATTTGGGATAATCATACCATACTCTATCAAATATAACAATATCATTCTAATTTAAAAAGAGCACACCAAAAGGGATGTAACCTTGAATTTGATTGTAGCCGGGCAAATTAAAGGCAGACTATCTGGTAGGATTAGTGAGCAAAAGCTCTTCTGCCCTACTTGGCTTGATTTTGTTCATATTAAGAGAAATTGCAGCACCGGTAAACAGAATTGTGGTGGGCAATCTGCAATTTACATGGGGTTGGTTATTGCATAAGGTCCTTAGGGTTTTATCATTTATAAATAGTCCAGATCACAAGCCTGGATCGTTGTAATATTAGAAAAAAATACTTAGCAGGCAAGGACAATCGGACGGAGCCGCTGCCCTTGCCTGCTAAGTGAAATCATTTTTTTTAGAAAAATGAAAACTAATTTAGAAAATAAAATCGATGGAATCGGGCGAGAAGCCTTCTGCTTGCTCGTCCGAGTTTACCTGAAGATCGCTTAATAGCAAATCTGGATTGGCTCCAACCTGTGACAGGATCGCTATCAAATCTCCGGTTAATCGTTCAATAGCATCTGCGCCAAACAGCTTCGTGCAATATTCAAAGGAACCCTTGATCTGCCCGTCTTCATCACTCATAGACAAGGTCAAATCGAATTTGGAGGTCCTGTGTTCCTTAACATAAGGACTAAAGGATAGTGTTTCAAGTTGTGCTTCCTGCGACTCCGTATTTTCCAGTACAAACACAGTGTCAAATAACGGGTTACGGCTTGCATCCCGCGCTACATCCAGCTTTTCCACCAGCTCTTCCAGTGGATAATCCTGATGCTCGAAGGCTTGCAGCGTACGATCTCTGGCTTCCAGCAAGTAGTTATGGAAAGTTTGGTTGCCCTGCGGCTGGTGCCGGATGGCTAGTGTATTGACGAACATGCCGATCAGCGGCTCCAGTTCAGGCAGCAAGCGGCCTGCTACCGGCGTACCGATGATCAAATCGTCCTGACCGCTGTATTTGGACAACAGGACGGTGTAGGCGCTCAATAGCACCATATACAATGTGCTTCCAGTCTGTGCCGCTATCCGGTGCAACTGCTCGGATACATTCGGGGCCACGGTAAACTCATACATTGCCCCCTCGAAGCTGCGAACAGCAGGTCTAGGATAAGCAATCGGCAGATCCAGTACCGGTAATTCCCCGGCTAAATGCTCCAGCCAGAACTGTTCCCGGCGCTGGTAGGACTCACGATGCATTTCCTGCTGCTGCCACACCGCATAGTCCTTGTACTGAATTGGCAGCGGCTCCAAGGCCTGTCCCTCGTACAGTTGTCCCAGCTCCTGCACGATATTGTTAGACGATACCCCGTCTGAAATAATATGGTGCATGTCGTACATCAGGAGATGGCGCTCGGGTCCGGTTTGAATAAGACGGACACGCAGCAGCGGTGCCTGCCGAAGATCGAAGCTGCGTACAAAGGACTCGATATACACTTCCGCTTCGGACTCACTGGCCTGCAGGCGTTCTACGACAAACTCCACTTGATCGTAAATCCGCTGAACAACCTCGCCGTCCACCATTTCAAAGGAAGTTCGCAGCGTTTCATGACGGGCTACTAACTGACGGAACGCTTCCTCCAGTCGATCTGCCTGAAGCGGTCCCTCCACTGTTAATACACCCGGCATATTGTAGCTGAGATCCCCACCTTCCAGATGGCTCAAAATATACAGTCGTTTTTGCGCCGAGGAGACAGGATAGTAAGACTGTTTCGTCGCAGCAGGGATCACCGTATAGGTGTCTGTCCCGTGCGTTGCAATGAGTTGGGCTTGCTGCTCAATCGTAAAGTGTTGGAACACCTCACGCAGTGTCATTCGGCTGCCCAGTTCCTGATGGATTTTGGCCACCAGTGTCGTGGCCCGCAGGGAATGCCCACCCACATCGAAGAATGAGTCGGTGACGCCTACGCTGGACAGCTTCAAGACATCCTGCCAGATTTGGGCTAGCTTGGCCTCCAGTGGCGTCCGCGGTGCCACGTACTCCAGGCCTCCTTCAAGGCGCGCTTCCGGTGCTGGCAGTGCCTTCCGGTCGATTTTCCCGTTGGGCGTCAGTGGGAAACGATCCAGCTGTACCACATACGTCGGGATCATATAATCCGGCAGCTTCGGCTGCAGCGCATTCCGCAGTTCCGGTAAACTCATCGACTCCGAAGCTACGATATAGGCACACAGATCCTTGTGTCCGTCTTCGTTTTCCCAGGCTGTGACCACGGCTTTTTGAATGCCGTCCACGGTCAGCAGCTGCGCTTCCACCTCGCCCAGCTCGATCCGATACCCCCGAATTTTCACTTGGTGGTCGATCCGGCCCAAATACTCGATACTGCCATCCGGCAGCCACCGTGCCAGGTCGCCCGTTCGGTACATCAGGTTGCTGTGGGCATTTGGAGCTTGTTCGACTTCCAGTGGAGCCGAGGCAAACGGATTCGGAATAAACTTCTCAGCCGTCAGTTCCGGCAGGTTGAGGTATCCTCGCGCGATACCTGCACCTCCAATATAGAGCTCACCCGCGATCCCGATCGGTACCAGCTGTTGCTGGTTGTTCAGGATATACACTGCCTGGTTCGCTATCGGCGTTCCGATGGATACCGTATGCTCCCCTTTTTCCAGCAGTACATGCAGGGACTCTACATCTTCAATCGTATAAGCCGTCGCATCTACCGTCGTTTCCGTCGGACCATACACGTTCGTAATGACCGGACGATACCCGGACCACTTGTGTAGGAACACCTTTACCAACTGCACGGATAAGGCTTCGCCCCCGATCAGGTAATGCTTCACATCCGGCGCTTCGGTCACACTGACGCTTTCGTTTAAAATATGCAGATGCGCAGGTGTGCCGTCCGACAGGTCGATCCGGTGCATACGGTAGTACGCAATCAAATGCTCCCCGCTCAGGCTGACGTCACGGGACACCACATGCAAGGTGTGGCCTAACAGCAAGCTGGCAAAGATTTGCTTCACCGAAGCGTCAAATACAAAGGCCGACAGCCATGCGATGTGAAGCGGCTGATCATACCGGCTGTATACGCGCTTGTATAGAGCCTCTACCAGATTGCTGACACTGCCCTGCTCGATCATGACTCCTTTCGGCTGACCGGTTGTACCTGACGTGTAAATCATATAGGCCAGGTTGTGCAGGCCGGCGACAGGGATCAGGTTGCTCGCATCCTGTGCTCCCAATTGAGCCTGTACGTCCTCATCGTCCAGAACGATAGCTTGTACTGCTACCGGCAGTCTGAGCGAGAGAGTGGCGGCTCTGCTTGTGATTACAACCTTCGCCCCACTGTCTTGGAGCATGTAGTCAATGCGCTCCTGTGGATACATCGTATCCATTGGCACATACGCGCCTCCGGCCTTCAGTACCCCCAGAATGCTCACCAGAAGATCCGCAGAACGTTCCAGCAGTACGCCTACTGGTTGATCTGCTTCAACCCCTTTCGCCCGTAGCACACGGGCCAACCGGTTCGCCTGCTCATTCAGCTCAGCGTAGGATAGCGCCATGTCCCCAGACACCACGGCTATCCGCTCAGGGCTGTTTTTCGCTTGCTCTTCAAAACGCTCGCTGAGCGACAGGCCTTGGAGTGTTCCACGCACGCTATGTGCATTCGGATCATTGAACACCTTCAGAATTCGTTCTGTTTCTTCTGTCGTAATTAGCTCCAGCTCACCCAGCTTCGCATCCGGGTTCGCCGCGACGGCTTCGGCCAAGCGAATAAAGTGACGAGTCATCCGTTCAACGGTTTCCCGTTGATACAACGCAGTTGCATACTGCAATCCGAACTGGATGCCTGCCTCTTCCTCTCTGGCTTCCAGCGTCAGATCAAACTTCGCTGGCGTTTTTTCTAGACCATATGGACGGAAGCTCAGGTTCGCCAGTTGCAGTTCGCCTTCTTCGGTCGTTTGCAGAGTAAACATCGTATCGAATAGCGGATGGCGGCTCATATCCCGCTTCACATTCAGCTTTTCCACCAGCTCCTCAAATGGATAGTCCTGATGCTCGTAGGCTTGCAGGGCGCGAACCTTCACTTCTTCCACGTAGCTGCGGAAGGTATGTTCTGCTGTCGGATAGTTCCGCAGTGCCAACGTACCGACGAACATGCCGAGGATCGGCTCCAAATCCGCATGCGGTCGTCCGGCAATCGGCGTGCCGACGACGATGTCCTCCTGGCCGCTGTATTGGTGCAAGAGGGCGGTATACGCCGCCAGCAACACCATATACAGCGTAGAGCCGGTGTGCGCAGCCAGTTCTTTCAGACGCTCGCTTACTTCGCGTTCCAGCCCAAACACCACGGTATCGCCTGCCGTACTTCGCACCGCCGGACGGGCAAAGTCTGTCGGTAGATCCAGCACAGGCAGTTCACCCCGGAAGGTATCGAGCCAGTAGGCTTCCTGACGCTGCATCCATTCCTGATGGGCTTCGCTTTGCTGCCATACGGCATAATCCTTGTACTGTATCCGCAGTGGCGGTAACTCTTCACCGTCGTACAAGCGGACAAATTCATTAGTCAGTACCCCCATGGACACGCCATCCGAAACGATGTGGTGCATATCGAGCATAAGCAGATGTTGAGATTCCTGCTCTACTCCCTGGACGCCTAGATCCACCAAGCCTACTCGCAGCAGCGGCGCAGCTTTGAGATCAAACGGACGGACAAAGCGACTCACCAGCTCATCCACTTTCTTGCCGACCCTCGTGTCTGTATCCGTAGTCGCACCCTCTGCTTGTACCTTCGTATATTCCACCTCGAACGGCACCGTGTCCTCAACCCATTGCATCGGCTCACTGTCGATCAGATCAAAGCGGGTGCGCAAGGACGCATGACGGGCGATCAGTTGACGGAATGCATGTTCCACCCGCTTCACATCCAGCGGACCGCTCACTTGCAGTACCGACGGCATGTTGTAGTTCACATCATGCGGATCGAACTGATGAAGCACATACAGTCGTTTTTGCGCCGAGGACAGGGGATAGAAGCTGCGCTTTTCCGTTACTGGAATGGACGCATACGTCACTTGATCCAGCTGTTCCAGTACAACGGCCTGTTGCTCAATCGTTGGTGCTTCAAAAATACTGCGCAGTGGAAGTGGCTTGTTCAGCTCTTTGTGAATCTTCGAGGCCAGTGTCGTCGCTCGCAGGGAATGTCCACCAATCTCGAAGAAGTTTTCCTTCACGCCGACCTGAGTCAGGCCCAGCACATCCTGCCAGATTTGCGCCAGCTTCACTTCCACCCATGTCCGCGGTGCGACATAGTCGGCTCCGCTTTGCAGGCTGCCCTCTGGTGCTGGCAGGGCCTTGCGGTCGATTTTACCGTTCGGTGTCAGCGGCATTTGTTCCAGCTGTACCACATAGGAAGGAATCATGTAACCCGGCAGCTTCTGGCTCAAAGCGCTGCGTAGCTCACTTGCGACAACTTCCTCATCGGCGACCACATAAGCGCAGAGCTGCTTTTGCCCTTGCTCATCTTCCCGTGCGATGACCACAGCTTCTCGCACTGCCTCCAGCTTCAACAGCTGCGTTTCTACCTCGCCCAGTTCGATCCGGTAGCCCCGAATTTTCACCTGCGCATCGATCCGCCCCTTATATTCCAGCGAACCATCCGCATTTAAGCGTACCATGTCGCCTGTGCGATAGCAGCGTTCTCCGCTACGGAACGGGCTGTCGATGAACTTTTCGGATGTCAGGTCCGGACGGTTGCGGTAACCACGTGCTACCCCGTCACCGCCTACCAGTAGTTCACCCCATACCCCCACGGGCTGAAGCCGCATCGAACGGTCCACAACATACGCTGTCGAATTATGGATTGGTCTGCCAATTGGCACCGATTCCGATTGTACACCGGTGATCGCGTGTACTGTGGAAAAGGTCGTATTTTCAGTAGGGCCATAGATGTTACTGATTCGCAGGGACGGATGGGCCTCCAGCACCCGGTTCATATGTGGTGCGGACATCACATCACCACCAACCAGTAGCTCCCGTACCCCCTCGAACAGCGCCAGATTCTGCTGGGACAGCTGGTTAAAGAGCGGTGTGGTCAGAAACATCGTGGTAATGCCATGACTGCGGACAGCTTCCTTAAGCTTGAGCGCGTCCAAAATGACATCCTGACTCACTAACACAAGCTGTCCACCGTTTAATAGAGCTCCCCAAATTTCGAAGGTGGATGCGTCGAAAACAATCGCGCCTGTCTGCAAAATGCGCGTGTCAGCATCCAACTGCGCGTAGTTTGTATTTTTCACCAAACGCACAACATTGCGATGCTCTACCATGACACCCTTCGGCTGCCCCGTCGTACCCGACGTATAAATCACATACGTTAGATCGTTCGGACCGGACAACGGCTCCAGATTGGAGCCATCCTCGTGATGCACACTCTCTGCCCCATTCAGCACCAGCACCTGACCGTCGAAAGCTACTTTGTCCACCAAGTGGCTTTGCGTCAACAACAGCTCTGCTCCCGAGTCATCCAGCATATAGCGGATACGCTCCTCTGGATACGTCGGATCGATTGGCACATATGCGCCTCCGGCTTTCAAAATGCCTAACATACCCACAATCAAGTCTACCGAACGCTCGGTCATCAGACCCACCAGATGATCCTTGGTCACGCCTTGACTGCGCAAGGTACGAGCCAGACGATTCGCACGTTCATTCAGCTCGCGATAGGTCAACTGCTCTCCTTCGAAGTACAATGCTGGCTGTTCCGGTGTCTGCACGGCTTGTGCTTCGAACAAACCATGAATCGTTTGCTTGCTTGGATACTCAGCAGCTGTATCTCCCCATACACGGAGAATTTGCTCGCGTTCCTGCTCGCTTAACACATCCAACTCCTGCACTTGAATGTCCGGCTGCGCTACCACCTGCTCCAGCAGCTGTACCAGATGACCCTGCGTCCGTTCCACCGCTTCCCAATCATATAACTTCGCATTGTATTCGAATCGGATTTTCATCGCTTCCTGCGGCATGACGACCAGATTGAAATCATAGTTGGTTTGTTCAATCATCCCTGCATTGCTGATGACAAAATCCGATTCCGCACCTTCGCCAAGCTGCTCGACCTGCTCCTCCACCGGATAGTTTTCAAACACGATAATGTGCTGGATCAGCTCTTGCTTTTGCTCGGTCAAGGCTTGAATTTCATACAGCGGATACGTTTCGTAATCTTGAGAAGCCAGCGCCTGCTGCTGATTCGCTCTGATCAGGTCGGCAAAGGTGTCCTCAGCCTTACTACGGATACGTACTGGAATGGTGTTAATGAACAAGCCCACCATGTTTTCGATCCCTGAAATATCTGCCGGGCGACCCGATACTACACCGCCAAAGACGGCGTCGTTACTACCGTTGTACTTTTGAAGCAGTAAGCCCCATGCCGTTTGTAGGAGCGTATTGGTGGTCACGTGATACTGCTTGGCTACCATTTCCATACGTTTGGTCAAGTCTTGGCCCAGATCGCACAGCACATGCTCAAATTGTTCACCCTCGGCTTTCGCGCCTACTTTGCCGGTTGGAATCGACGTTTGCTGATCATAGCCCAGCAAATATTCCTTCCAATATGAAGCGGCTGCTGCTACATCTTGAGCTTCCAGCCACGCAATATACTGACTGTATGGAGTCACCGGGGCGAGCTTCGGTGCTCTATGCTCTACGGCTGCAAAATAAACCTCAAACACTTCATCCGTTACCAACGCCACACACCAGCCATCCATTAGGATGTGGTGAGAGCTCCAGACAAAGTAATAATCCTCATCCCCGGTCCGCAAAATCGCCACGCGCATCAACGCATCCCGGGATAAATCAAATCCGGCGGCCTTGTCCTTACGAATAAATTCCTGCACATACGCGTCGCGTTCCTGATCTTCCAAATGACGCAAATCCTCATATCTAAAACCAACCTCTTTATGGCGGAAAATCACCTGTACGGGCTCATCCTGCCAGCCGCTAATGAAATTAGCTCTAAAGATCTCATGCCGCTGCGCCAGTTGATTCAAGCTATCTTGGAAAATATCGGCCTGGAAGCGTCCGCGCAAATCAAAGGTCGTTTGTTCAAAATAAGCCCCTGACGCTGCATCCATCAGACTATGAAACAACATGCCTTTTTGCATCGGTGTCAATGCATACACATTTTCCAGTTCCCCGATGTCACGAGTCCGCTCTACCAACTGATCCAGCTCGGCCAAGGTTACAGGTTTAAGCATAACATCGCTTGGCGTCAGCTCCTGCTGTTTGCGGCCCGCACAATGCGTGATGATTTCCTGCAGGCTGGTTCTAAGCGCTTCAGCTAACTGCTCCATCGTTTCCCTGCGATATTCCTGATGGCTGTAGCTGATCGTCAATTGCAATTGACCTTCCGAAATCAGTCCGTTCAGATCCAGCGTGTGCGATCTGGCTGCATATGCGCTAAGCTCGGCACCACTAGCGTAAGGAGACACGCTAATGGATTGATGTTGCATCTCCTGGTCAAATTGGCCCAAGTAGTTAAAGCTGATTTCAGGTTCGGTTCCAAAATGCGCTTGCTCACATGCCGCAGATAGGTATCTCATCATCCCGTAGCTAATGCCCTTTTGCGGAATCCGGCGTAGCCCTTCTTTCACCTGTTTGATGTGCTGTGAAAGGTCTTGCCCTGCGCTCATATCCAGCACAACCGGGAACTGTGTCGTAAACCAGCCCACCGTGCGCGTAATATCCAGCTCTGGCAAAATGGACTCCCGCCCATGGCCTTCCAGGGTGACAAGCACGCGTTCAATCCCCGCCCAGCGATGAATAGCCGTGCCAAGTGCGGTCAGCAGCAGATCATTCATATCTGTGTTGTAGGCACGATGCGCCTGTTTTAACAACTGCTCCGTTTCCTGAGTGGTCCATGTGACCGTCATAAGCTCGCTGTCTTTATTCAAGGATTGTAGTTGCGGCTGGTCTTTTGGAAGCGGCTCATACGCCCCCTGTTCCACTTCCTGCCAGAAGGAGAGCTCTGCTTCCATTGCTGGACCGTTCGCATAGTGAGACTGTGCCTCAGCCCAAGTGTGGAACGAATCCGTTTTGTGCGGAAGACGAATCGGTTGTCCGTTCAATGCCTGTTCATAGGCTGTCGTAAGATCCTCGAACAAAATGCGCCAGGATACGGTATCCACCACTAAGTGATGAATAGCCATTAGCAAATGATCTCCATCGGGGCAATGGAACAGCCCCAGCTTCACCAGCGGTCCTTCGCTTAAATGAATCCCCGCCTGAATTTCATTTGCTTTAGCCTCGATCGCCGTAGACACTTCAGTCTCATGGCTGAAGTCTATACGTTCCAGCGTATACAGCTCGCCCTCACCCACCGCGCGGTTCCAAGCTTCATACCCGTGCTCCGTAGGACGGAAAACGATCCGCAGCGCATCGTGATGGCTAACGATGTGGTCCATCGCTGTGCGCAGGGCCACTTCATCAAAACCGTCCTGGCTATGCAGCATAATGGACTGATTATGATGATGAGCATCCGTCAGGTTCTGCTCAAAGAACCAATGCTGAACAGGTGTCAGCTTCACAGTGCCCACCACTTGGCTCTGATCTGCCAATCTTGTCACCGATTGGACTTTCAGCGCCAAGGCAGACACCGTCGGATGACTGAACAGATCTTTCATCTCCAGTCGATAACCTGCTTGCAGCAAGCGGGACGAGACTTGCAGGGCTTTGATCGAATCGCCGCCCAGCTCGAAGAAGTTATCCTGCGTGCCTACGGCTTCTACGCCGAGCACTCCGGCCCATACCGCAGCCAGTACTTGCTCCACCTTCGTACGCGGGGCCACATAAGCTGCTCCCGTATGGATGCTGCCTTCCGGCTCCGGCAAGGCCTTGCGGTCGATTTTGCCGTTGCTGGTCAGCGGGATGGTCTCCAGTCGCATCAGACGTGCAGGCACCATGTGTGCTGGCAGTCCGGCTTCCAGGGCTGCCTGTATTTCCTCGATCCGCAGCTCCTCGGTTTCTCCCGTAATGTATCCACACAAATACTTGTGTCCACGCTCGTCTGTCCGATCGATGACCACGGCTTGACGCACACCCGGCACCCGCTGGATCGCCGTTTCAATCTCGCCCAGCTCGATCCGGTAGCCCCGGATTTTGACTTGATAGTCCATCCGGCCGATAAAGTCTACATTGCCGTCCGGCATCCACCGCGCCAAGTCACCTGTGCGGTACAGTCGTTCACCTGGTACGTACGGGTTCGCTACGAATTTCTCGGCGGTCAGGTCCGCACGGTTCAGGTAGCCCCGTGCGACCCCGATGCCGCCGATGCACAGTTCGCCCAGTACGCCGATCGGCACCGGATTCAGCTGGCTGTCCACGATGTAGAAGCGTGCGTTCAGCCATGCCTGGCCAATCGGCACATGGCCGCTGCTTGGCAGCTTCGACAGCTCTTCGTCGTAGAAGCTGGAGTCAATCGCCGCTTCGGTGACGCCGTAGCTGTTCATGATGCGGATATTCGCACCAAACCGTTCTTGCAGCACCCGGTAATCCGTCACACTGCAGCTATCCGAGCTGGTGATCAGCAGTTCCAGACTGCTCATGTCAAGGTCCTGTTCATGCACATGCTGCATAAACGGTACGATCAGGGCCGGGGTCGATTCGAACACGGTAATCTGATAATCGCGAATCCATCCGTACAGACGGCTTGGATCAATGCGGTCGTCTTTCGGACAAATGACCATCGTGCCCCCGTTATAGAGCGTCCGTGCAATATCCCCGACGAACACGTCGAAGGAGAAGCTGGCTAGTTGCAGCAGTCGTACCGGGAACTGGTTCAGACGGTAATCCCGGCGATACGCTGCAGCCGTATTCACCAAGCTGCGATGCTCAATCATGACGCCCTTCGGACGTCCGGTTGTGCCAGAGGTGTAAATCACATACGCCAGATCGTGCGGTTCATTGATAGGTTCAACATCCGTCGTATCCCCGGTATACAGCGACTCATCGTCCAATGCCAGTACGGTACGCAGACGCAGCCCTGTTGCTGATTCGGATGCTGCTTCGCTGTCAGACTTCGAATCTGCTTTCAAGCTCACACCTTCATTGAGGCGGTCGCTTTCCATCGTTTCAGCGCTAACCGCTGTTTCCAACTCACCCTCGGTCTTTCCTTCGCCCGGAGCCCCTTGGCCTTCACTCAGCCATGCTTGTGCGCGCTCCTGCAAACTGGTTTGAGTCAGCAGCACCGTCGCACCGCTATCCTCCAGCATGAAACGAATGCGCTCTGACGGATAGTCTGCATCCAGCGGCACATATGCGCCTCCAGCCTTCCACACCGCTAGTACGCCGACCAGCATGTTTACCGAGCGTTCACTCCAAATGCCGACAATCGATTCGCGTCCGATACCTTCATTTCGCAGTCTGCGAGCGAGTTGGTTCGAACGTTCATTCAGTGTGCGGTACGTAAGTTGTTGCTCTTCGTACACCACCGCCACATGATCTGGTACAAGCTGGGCCTGTTCTTCCACAAAGACATGGAATAAGGCTTCTGCTTCAACTGTAGCAACATCCGATACGCCTACATCTCCAAAACCATAGATGATTTGTGCTTTTTCCTCGACAGTTACCATATCCAAAGCGGACAGTGACTGCTGTGGGTGAAGTGTAATGGCTCGTACGAGTTCAGTAAAATGCTGTGCAAAGCGCGCGATGGTCTCAGGCTTGTACAGCGCCGTGCTGTATTCCAGACTGCACAGAATGCCTTCTGACTGCTCTACGGCATCCAAGGTCAGATCAAATTTGGACGTATGATCGTCCGTCGGATACGTCTTAAAGGTCAGCCCTTCCAGCTCGAACTCCTGCTGCTCAAATGTTTTCAATTCAAACATCGTATCAAACAGCGCATTCCGGCTCGTATCCCGCGTTACATTCAGCTTTTCAACCAGCTCTTCAAACGGATATTCCTGGTGCTCATACGCACTGAGCGCATGCTCTTTGACCTCTTGTAAGTAGTCCAAGAACGTTTTATCACCAGACGGATAATTGCGAATCGCCAGTGTGTTCAGGAATACGCCTACTAGGCTACCCAGCTCCGCATGTGGTCTTCCGGCAATCGGCGTGCCGACGATGATGTCCTCTTGACCCGTGTATTTATGCAAGAGTGTGCTATACGCTGCAAGCAATACCATGTACAAGGTGGATCCGGTTTGCGCGGCCAGCTGCTTCAACTGCTCGCTGTCCTCCCTGCGGATCGCAAACTCAAATCGAGTTCCTTCCAGACGCTGTACGGCGGGTCTTGTAAAATCCGTTGGCATATCCAGTGCCGGAATTTCACCAGACATGGTGTTCAGCCAATAGCTTTCTTGCGCACGAAGACGTTCACTTTGCATATCTGCATGCTGCCAAACGGCATAGTCCTTATACTGAATACGCAGTGGCGGGAGCTCCTTGCCTTCGTACAATTGAGAGAACTCCTGCACGATAATTCCTTCCGTGACGCCATCCGAAATAATATGGTGCATGTCATAGAGCATAACGTGACGCCCCGGCCCGTTTTCGATCAACTGAACCCGCAGCAACGGGGCTTGTGCGAGATCAAAGGCACGTACAAAGTCCTGTGCGTACTGCGGTGTCTCTTCTTCGCTTGCTTGCACATACTCCACGCTGAATGGGACGTTAGATTCAATCCGCTGAATCACCTCGCCATCCACCATCTCGAATCGGGTTCGCAGGGTTTCATGACGGGCAATCAGCTGGCGGAAGGCTTGTTCCAGTCGCTCTTTATCCAAGGAACCTTCGATAATCAAAGCTCCTGGCATGTTATAGCTAACCTCTCCGCCTTCCAGATGACTCAGCACGTACATCCGTTTTTGCGCCGAGGAAACGGGATAATAGTCGCGCTCCTCCGCCACAGGTATGGATACATACGTTTGCGGGGTCTGATCTTCACCCATCACCTGTACCAATTGTTCAATCGTCGGATATTGGAAAATATCTCGCAAGGCCAGCTTGTGATTCAGCTCCTGATGGATTTTCGCCATCAGGGTGGTGGCACGCAGTGAATGTCCTCCCACTTCAAAGAAGTTATCCTGGATGCCTACCCGCTGATGATTCAGAACGCTTTGCCAAATACGTACCAGTTGCTCTTCCAGCGGTGTCCGCGGCGCTACGTACTCCGTGCCTCCTTCGAGGCGCGCTTCCGGTGCTGGCAACGCTTTGCGGTCAATTTTCCCGTTTGGTGTCAGCGGGAATTGATCCAGTGGTACGACATACGTCGGGATCATATAGCCCGGCAGTTTGGGCTGGAGTATGTTGCGCAGCTCCGGCAAATTCAGCGCCTCCGAGGCTACGACATACGCGCACAGATCTTTGTCTCCGTCTTCGTTTTCCCAGGCGGTGACGATGGCTTTCTCAATGCCATCTACAGTTAGCAGCTGCGCTTCCACCTCGCCTAGTTCAATCCGGAAGCCCCGGATTTTGACCTGATCATCCATCCGGCCGATAAAGTCTACATTGCCGTCCGGCATCCACCTCGCCAAATCGCCGGTGCGGTACAGTCGTTCGCCCGGTACGTACGGGTTCGCTACGAATTTTTCCGCCGTCAGGTCCGCACGGTTCAGGTACCCCCGTGCGACCCCGATGCCGCCGATGCACAGTTCGCCCAGTACACCAATCGGTACCGGATTCAGCTGGCTGTCCACGATGTAGAAGCGGGCGTTCAGCCATGCCTGACCAATCGGTACATGACCGCTGCTTGGCAGCTTCGACAGCTCTTCGTCATAGAAGCTAGAGTCAATCGCCGCTTCCGTGACGCCGTAGCTGTTCATGATGCGGATATCCGCACCAAACCGTTCTTGCAGCACCCGGTAATCCGCCACACTACAACTGTCTGAGCTGGTAATCAGCAGTTCCATGCTGCTCATGTCCAGCCCCTGTTCATGCATATGCTGCATAAACGGTACGATCAGGGCCGGAGTCGATTCGAACACGGTAATCTGATAATCGCGAATCCATCCGTGCAGACGGCTAAAATCAAGTCGGTCGTCTTTCGGACAGATGACCATCGTGCCGCCGTTATAAAGCGTCCGCCCAATATCCCCGACGAACACGTCGAAGGAGAAGCTTGCCAGTTGCAGCAGTCGTACTGGGAACTCGCTCAGGCGATAATCCCGGCGATACGCCGCAGCCGTATTCACCAAGCTGCGATGCTCGATCATAACACCCTTCGGACGTCCGGTTGTTCCGGAGGTGTAGATCACATACGCCAGATCCTGCGGTTCGTTGATGTGATCAACGTCTGTCGTATCTCCGGTGTACAGTGACTCATCGTCCAATGCCAGCATGATTTGCAGACGCAACTTTGTTGCCGATTCAGATGCTGCTTCGCTGTCAGACTTCGAATCTGATTTCAAGCTCAAACCTTCATTCAGGTTGCCTCTTTCCATCGTTTCAGCGCTAACCGCCGTCTCCAGCTCACCCTTAGCTTTTTCATCGCCCAAAGTCCTTTGGCTTTCATTCAGCCATGCTTGTGCGCGCTCCTGCAATCCCGTCTGGGTCAACAGTACCGTCGCACCGCTGTCCTCCAGCATGAAACGAATGCGTTCGGACGGATAATCCGCATCCAGCGGCACATATGCGCCTCCAGCCTTCCATACCGCCAACACACCGACCAGCATGTCTACCGAGCGCTCACTCAAAATGCCGACAATCGACTCGCGTCCGATACCTTCATTTCTTAGTCTACGCGCCAATTGGTTCGCACGCTCGTTCAGTTTCCGGTACGTAAGCTGTTGCTCCTCGTATACCACTGCCACGTGATCTGGTACAAGCTGGGCCTGTTCTTCCACATAGGTATGGAACAGGGCTCCTGCTTCAACTACTGGATCATCCGTTACGCCCACTTCTCCAAAACCGTAGATGAGTTGCTCTTGTTCCTCATCGGTTACCATGTTTAAAACTGCCAGTGGCTGCTGCGGATGATAGGCAATCGCTCGAACGATTTCCGCAAAATGCTGTGCCAATCGCGTGATGGTCTCAGGCTTGTACAGCACTGTGCTGTATTCCAGACTGCACAGAATACCTTCTGGCTGCTCTATCGCCTCCAAGCTCAGATCAAACTTGGCCGTTTGATTGTCCAGTGGATAGGAGCTCAAGGTTAGCCCTTCCAGCTCGAACTCCTGCTGCTCCATTGTTTTCAGCTCAAACATCGTGTCAAACAGCGCATTCCGGCTCGTATCCCGGGTTAAATTCAGTTTTTCAACCAGCTCTTCAAAAGGATAGTCCTGATGCTCATAAGCATTAAGTGCCTGCTCCTTGACCTCTTGCAGATACTCAAGGAACGATGTATCGCTGGACGGATAATTACGAATCGCCAGCGTGTTAATGAAGACACCGACTAGATTACTGAGCTCCGCATGCGGTCGTCCTGCAATCGGCGTACCGACAATCATGTCCTCTTGGCCTGTGTATTTGTGCAAGAGTGTAGTGTACGCCGCCAGCATCACCATATACAGGGTAGAGCCGGTCTGGGCAGCCAGTTCTTTCAGGCGTTCACTAACCTCACGCTCCAGTACAAATTCGATCGTATCCCCTGCCGTACTCTGTACCGCTGGGCGGGCAAAGTCCGTAGAGAGATCCAGCACAGGCAGTTCCCCTCGGAAGGTGTTCAGCCAGTACGCTTCCTGACGCTGTATCCATTCCTGATGGGCTTCGCTTTGCTGCCATACGGCATAATCTTTGTACTGAATCCGCAATGGCGCCAGCTCTTCACCGCCATACAAACGGACAAACTCATCAGTCAGGACCTCCAGGGATACCCCATCTGAGACGATATGGTGCATATCGAGCATAAGCAGATGTTGGGATTCCTGTTCTACTCCTTGAACGCCCAGATCCACCAAGCCTACTCGCAGCAGCGGTGCAGCTTTGAGATCAAACGGACGGACAAAGCGCCGCACCAGCTGTTGCGCCTCTATGTTGGCCCTTGTGTACGTATCTGTAGTTGTGTCCTGATCTGTATCCGCAATCACATCTTCTGCCTGTATCTTCGTATATTCCACCTCGAATGGCACGGTGTCCTCGATCCATTGCATCGGCTCATTGTCCACCAGCTCAAAGCGGGTACGCAAGGTCGCATGGCGGGCGATCAGTTGACGGAATACATGTTCCACTCGTTTCACGTCCAGCGGACCGCTCACTTGCAGCACCGACGGCATGTTGTAGTTCACATCCAGCGGATCGAACTGATGCAGCACATACAGTCGTTTTTGCGCCGAGGATAGTGGATAGAAGCTACGCTCTTCCGTTACCGGAATGGACGCATACGCCACCTGATCCAGACCTTCCAGCACAGCCGCCAGTTGTTCAATCGTTGGTGCTTCAAAAATACTGCGCAGAGGAAGCTGCTTGTTCAGCTCTTGGTGAATCTTCGAGGTTAGTGTCGTCGCCCGCAGCGAATGTCCGCCAATCTCGAAGAAGTTTTCCTTCACGCCAACTTGCGCCAGGCTCAGCACATCCTGCCAAATTTGCGCCAGCTTCACTTCCACCCACGTCCGCGGCGGGACATAATCGGCTCCGCTTTGCAGGCTACCTTCCGGTGCTGGCAGTGCCTTGCGGTCGATTTTGCCATTGGGACTCAGTGGCATCTGCTCTAGCTGTACAAAGTACGATGGTACCATGTAGCTTGGCAGCTCCTGCCCCAGCGCACTTCTCAGCTCGCTGGCACTGATTTCTTGCCCGGCAACATAGTAGGCCACCATGTGTTTTTGTCCCGTTTCATCTGCACGAGCCATGACCACGGCTTCGCGTACCGATTCCACTTGGAGCAACTGCGTTTCGACCTCGTCCAGCTCAATCCGGTACCCCCGGATTTTCACCTGATGGTCGATCCGGCCCAGATATTCAATGTCCCCGTCCGGCATCCATCTCGCCAAATCGCCAGTGCGGTACATCCGTTCATACCCTGCTTCCCCGCCGGCAAACGGATCAGCTACAAATTTCTCGGCCGTCAGCTCTGGACGGTTCAGATATCCTCGTGCTACGCCGACACCGCCGATGCACAGTTCCCCTGCCACACCAATTGGCTGCAATTGCTCCGTGCCTTCCTTGACGATGTACAGACGAATGTTTTGAATCGGTTTCCCGATCGGAATAACCGCATATTCCTCTAACGGCTCGCAATCGAAGTACGATACGTCCACCGTCGCTTCGGTTGGTCCATACAGGTTGATCAGCTTCGCTCCGGTCAGGCTCGATACGAGCCGCTGGAACCGGGCCACATGCTGTGGCGGCAACGCTTCACCACTGGCAAAGACATGGCGCAGTGTGCCCAGCTTCGCTTGCATCACTTCTCGTGGCTGCTGTTCCACATACTCCAGGAACGCATGCAGCATGGCTGGTACAAAGTGCATCGTAGTCACGCCATCGCGGGCAATCGTGTCGACGATGTCTTCCGGGTTCTTTTCCCCGCCGACCGACAGCAGGCTTACCTTTGAGCCGACCATCGACCACCAGAACAGCTCCCACACCGACACGTCGAAGGTGAAGGCGGTCTTTTGCAGGATCGTATCTTCTGCACCCAGGCCGTACCGATCATGCATCCACAAAATCCGGTTTAACACGGAATGGTGCTCCACCATTACACCCTTCGGTTTTCCAGTGGAACCGGAGGTGTAGATGACATAGGCGACATGGTGCGGCCCAGCCAGGGGCTCCAGATTTGAACCATCTTCGTGATAAATATTCTTGCCAGCCTGCTCCTCACGGTCCAGCACCAGCAACCGGCCGTCGAAACTCAGCGATGCTTGCTCCGCCAGATGCGATTGCGTCAGCACCAGCTTCGCGCCTGAATCCTCCAGCATAAAGCGGATGCGGTCGGCCGGATATTCCGGATCGATCGGTACATAAGCTCCGCCTGCTTTGAGGATCGCATAGATACCTACGATCATGTCCAGCGAACGATGGACCAGAATGCCTACAGGCTGATCCGGTTCAACCCCTTGCGCACGCAAGGTGCGTGCGAGACGGTTGGCTCGCTCGTTTAGCTCACGGTAGGTCAACATCTCCGACCCGAATATTACCGCTGCCTGATCCGGTGTAATTGCTGCCTGCTGCTCAAACAGTGCGCTTAGCGTTTGATCCTGCGGATAGGCTGCCGCCGTATCTCCCCACACCTGAATGATCTGTGCCTGTTCTTCCGGTGTCACCAATTCCAGCTCATTCACACGGATATGCGGATTGTTCACGATTTGCTCGATGACATGCAGTACATGTCCCTGCATCCGCTCGATCGTAGACCGATCGTATACATTGGCGTTGTATCTGAACATGATGCGGAAGGTGTCATCCGGCATCACAATCAAGTCCAGATCATAGTTCGTCTGCTCAACAACCTCTACATTCGTAATGTCAAATGCAGACGGACGAACTTCACCCAACTGCTCGACTTGCTCCTCTACCGGATAGTTTTCAAATACCATAATGTGATTAATCAGATGCTGCTTCTGCTCGGTCAGCGCCTGAATTTCATACAGCGGGAAGCTGTCATATACCCCCGAAGCCAGCGCTTGCTCCTGCGTGTTCCGCATGATGTCCACAAACGTGGCATTCCGCTCACTTTGAATCCGAACCGGAATCGTATTAATGAACAAACCGATCATATTTTCTACACCCGCAATATCCGTCGGACGTCCAGATACGACACTGCCGAATACAACATCTTCATTGTTATTATATTTCTGCAAAATAACGCCCCACACGCTCTGCATCAGCGTATTAATCGTGACCTGCTGCTGCTTGGCAATCCGGTACATGGCTTCGCTCCACGTTGGATCCAGATCTACCGTTACTTTTTCAGAAACATATTCGCTGGCTTCGCTTGCTGTCGAGGATACCGCATGTTCCCTGCTGTCCGTCACGTGGTCTTTCGATGCAGTATCCGATCCAGGCAGCAACGTCTGCTGTTCAAAGCCTGCCAAATAGTTGCTCCAATACTCTTTTGCCGCACGTTCGTCCTGACGCTCCAGCCATTCGATATATTGGCCATACGGTGTGATCGGAGCCAGCTCCGGCTGTTTCTGCTCCAGCAGCGCAAAGTACGTACCAAACACTTCCCCGGTAACGAGCGATAAGCACCAGCCGTCCATGATGATGTGATGGAAGCTCCAGACCCAGTGATACGTCTCTTCATCGGTCTGCCATACCTGTACGCGCATGAGTGCATCCGTACCGAGATCAAAGCCCCGAGCCTGATCCTCCTGCTTCAACGCCTGGATATACGCCTGTTGTTCTGCTGGCTGCATTCCGCGTACATCCTTGAAGGACAGATCGCTATCTTTGTGACGGAACACCAGTTGCAATGGCTCCTGACCGTGTCCGGTCTCAAACCGATGGAAATTCGTCCGCAGCGCTTCATGGCGCTGTGTCAGCAGATCCAGGCTCTGACGGAAAATAGCAACATCGAAGCTGCCTTTTTGATCAAACGAGGCTTGCTGGAAGTATGCGCCTGAGTCCGGTTCCATCAAGCTATGGAACAGCATCCCTTTCTGCATGGGAGAAAGAGCATACACATTTTCCAGTTCACCCACAGAAGCCGTTTGCTCCGTCAATTGCTCCAGTTGTTCCAACGACAAGCCTTTGAACAAGACATCGCTTGGCGTTAGTTTGCTCCGCTCTTGGGAGGCACAATGCTTGATGACTTCCTGCAAGCTTTCCCGTAGCAACTGCGCAAACTTTTCTACGTTTTGCTGATGATATACTTGGCTGTCATAGCGAATTTCCAGTGTCAGCACGCCTGCTGTAATCATGCCGTTCACATTCAGCGGCTGCTCCAGCACGGTATGATCACTCATTGGCTCTCCATCTGAATGCGAAGACAGCACGATATCGCTTTGTTCCAAATCCTGATCAAATTGTCCCAAATAGTTAAAGCTGATCTCTGGCTGCAGGCTCCAGGAAGAGGTAGCATCATCCGAAGACATATACTTCAAAATACCGTAGCCAATGCCCTTATGCGGGACATGGCGCAGGTCCTCTTTTACCCGCTTGATGCGCTGCCCTACTTCTGATGTTCCATCCACATCCAGCAGTACCGGATACTGACTCGTAAACCAGCCCACGGTACGTGTGATATCCACATCTGGAACAATAGCTTCCCGGCCATGCCCCTCCAGATTGACCAGCACACGCTTCTGCCCGCTCCAGTTGTACAATGCGCTGCCGAGTGCGGTTAACAGCAGATCATTGACCTCCGTGTTGTACGCACGATGTGATTCCTGAAGCAGCAACCGGGTTTCCTGTTCGTTCCAAGCCACGGTCACCGTCTCACTATCTCTGACCCAAAAAGGCTGTCCTGCTGCTTTATCTTGATCCTTAGGTAGCGATGCGACTGCCATGTGGGCAAGACGCTGCCAGTATTCGCGTTCGTTGTCGATGGCCGGACTGTTCGCATATTGAGACAACCGCTCTGCCCAAGCGGAGAACGAATCCGTTTTATAAGGCAAGCGAATCGCTTCTCCCCGAACGGCCTGCTCATAGCCAGTCGCAAAATCTTCAAACACAATCCGCCATGAGATCCCGTCTATGACCAAATGGTGAATGGCAATCAGTAAATGATCTCCATCCATGCAGCGGAAAAGTCCCAGCTTCACCAGCGGTCCTTCATCCAGACAAATAAAGCTTTGGATGGCATTGGCTTTCATCTCAATTGCGGCTGCCACCTCTGCCATGTTTTGCACCTTCGTCAAATCTACAACGTCCAGACTGTACAGCTCGCCTTCGTTCACACCGCGATTCCACGCCTCATAGCCCTGTTCGGTCTGACGGAAGACCATACGCAGCGCATCATGATGCTCCGTCACCTGGGTCACCGTGCGATGCAATGCGCCTATGTCGAAGCCTTCTGCTCTATGCAGCATCACCGACTGGTTGAAATAATGCGGCTCTGCCGACGATAGTCCAAAAAACCACTGCTGGATCGGGGTCAGCTTGACGCTGCCCGAAACCTCGCCCTGATCGGCCGTACGACTAACTGGGTGTACATGACCACTCAGCAGCGAAATGGATGGATATTGGAACAAATCCTTCATGTCCAGCTTGTAGCCCGCTTGCAGCAAGCGGGAGGATACCTGGATTGCTTTGATCGAATCGCCGCCCAGATCAAAGAAATTATCTAAAATACCGATGTTCTTCGTTCCTAATACAGACTGCCAAATCGAAGCCAACGTCTGCTCCAGCGCTGTGCGCGGCTCTACATAATCCGCTCCGCTTTGCAGACTGCCTTCCGGTGCCGGCAGGGCCTTACGGTCGATTTTGCCGTTCGGTGTCAGCGGCATCTGCTCCAGCTGGATGAAATACGAAGGCACCATGTAGTTTGGCAGCTCCTCACCCAGGAAGCCGCGCAGCTCCCCAGCGCTTACGTCTCTTTCAGCGACATAGTACGCCACCAGTTGGTTTTGTCCCTGCTCGTCCGCTTGGGCCAGGACGATGACTTCTTGCACGTTTTCCACTTTCAACATTTGTGCCTCGACTTCGCCGAGTTCGATCCGGTAGCCCCGGATTTTCACCTGATGGTCGATCCGGCCCAAATATTCAATGTTGCCATCAGGCATCCATCTCGCCAAGTCCCCCGTACGGTACATTCGTTCATAGCCTGCTTCACCCGCTGCAAACGGGTTCGCTACGAATTTCTCCGCCGTCAGCTCTGGGCGATCCAGATAACCACGCGCCAGACCCGGACCGGACACGCACAGCTCACCTGCTACGCCGACCGGCGCCAAATGTCCATGCACATCCACCATGTATACCCGGTGATTCGGCACAGGACGTCCGATGGAAATGAGTTGTCCTGCCCTTTCATCCTCGGATACCGGCCAGATGGATGTTGCCACCGAGTTTTCGGTTGGACCATAGCCATTGTAGTACGCCACCTGATCCTTCCACTTGTATACCAGTTCGGTGGATGAGGCTGAACCCGCAGTGAACAGAATACGCAGGCTTGGCATCCGCCCCGGCTCCAAATACACTGCATAAGTTGGCGGCAAAGCAGCCACCGTAATGTGGTGATCCGCCATATATTGCTCAAACCGTTCGTAGTTCAAAATCGTCTCTGTTGTTGGCACGTATAACGTAGCCCCGCAGAACAGCGCCTGGAAGATTTCCCAGCAAGCCGCATCAAACGAGTAGCTGGCAAATAGCAGCGCATGATCCGACGCACGAATCTTGAGCGTCTGATCAAAATACGTTTTCAGATTGCACAGCCCGTGGTGCTCCAGCATAACGCCCTTCGGCTGCCCGGTTGTACCTGACGTGTAGATCACATACGCCAAATCGTTTGGACCAGACAGCGGCTCCAGGTTGGAACCATCCTCGTGGTACACCGATTGTTCCCCATCCAATACCAGCACTTGACCGTCGATAACGGCTTTGTCCACCAGATGACTTTGTGTCAATAGCAGCTTCGCTCCCGAGTCATCCAGCATATAGCGGATACGTTCCTCCGGATAGGTTGGATCGATAGGAACATAGGCGCCTCCGGCTTTTAAAATCCCGAAGATGCCCACAAGCATGTCCACCGACCGCTCGGTCATCAGACCCACCAGCCGATCCTTCGTCACGCCTTGACTGCGCAAGGTACGAGCCAATCGATTGGCGCGTTCATTCAGCTCGCGATAAGTCAGCTGCTCTCCTTCAAAGAACAAGGCTGTCTGCTCCGGTGTCTGTGCAGTTTGCACTTCGAACAAGCCGTGAATCGTTTGCTCGCTTGCATAGGCTGTCGCTGTATTGCCCCAAACCTCAACGATTTGCTTACGCTCCTGCATCGTAACCATGTCCAGTTCATGTACGCGAATGTTCGGATTCGCTGTCACCTGCTCCAGTAGCTGCACCAGATGACCTCGAATGTGCTCTACACTTTCCCGTTCAAAGGCCAGGGCATTATAGCCAAAGCTCATGTGGATGGTATCCCCTGGCAGCACCACCAGGTTAAAGTCATAGTTGGTCTGCTCGACAGACTCGGCTCCTGTGATCGTGAAGCTGGATGCCTCACCACTACCTAATTGCTCGATTTGTTCCTCTACCGGATAGTTCTCAAAAATAAGAATATGGTTGATCAAATCCTGCTTAAGCTCCGACAGCCCCTGAATTTCATACAGCGGATACGTATCGTAGACATGGGAATCAATCGATTGCTCCTGGACGTGCTTCATCACGCCCGAGAATACACTGTCCTTATGACTACGGATACGTACTGGAATCGTATTGATAAACAGGCCAATGATATGCTCCACATTCGGAATGTCTGCCGGACGTCCAGATACTACGCTGCCAAACACGACATCATCAGTACCATTATATTTTTGCAGCAAAAGGCCCCAAACGGTCTGCATCAACGTATTGACGGTGACCTGATAACGCTTGGCTATGTGCTGAATACGAGCGGTTAGTTCCGCGCCCAAATCAAAATCCAGACGCTCCGCCTGATACCCCGTTTTGCCCTGGATTTTTGCCTGTGGCAAGCGGGACTGCTCCTCATATCCTTCCAGCACCTTGCTCCAGTAGCTTGATGCGGCCTGACGATCCTGCTGCTCTAGCCATTCGATATATTGACTATACGGCGTTACAGGGGCTAGTTCCGGTTGTTTATGAGCCAGTATCGCAAAATAACTCGCAAACACTTCGTTGGTCACCAGCGACAAGCACCAGCCATCCATCACGATATGATGGAAGCTCCATACAAAACGGTACGATTCCTCACCTGTGCGCAACACAGCGACACGCATCAAAGCATCCTGCGCCAGATCAAAGCCTCTTTGCTTGTCTTGGCGCGTAAATTCGAGCATGTACTCGTTTTGCTTCTCTTCCTCCATATCCCGCAGGTCCTCAACATACAGTTCGCTGCGCTTATTCCGGTACACGACCTGAAGCGGTTCATCCTTCCAGCCGCTGTAGAAGTTCGTACGCAGTACCGTATGCCGCTGCACCAATACATCCAAACTGGCCGCAAAGGCAGCGATATTAAAATGTCCTCGCAGATCAAAGGAGGCCTGTTCAAAATAAGCTCCCGATTGCGAATCCATCAGATTATAAAAAAGCATGCCCTTCTGCATCGGCGTCAGTGCGTATACATTTTCCAGCTCACCGATACGTGCTGCCTGTTCCGCGATCTGTTCCAGCTCTCCAGTCGTCAGACCTTTGAAGGATACATCACTTGGAGTCAGCTGAGGCTGCTCCTGAGCGACGCAATGCGTAATGACCTCCTGCAAAGCGGATTGCAGCAACCCCGCCACCTGTTCCAGCGTTTCTTTACGATACTGCTTACGGCTGTAAGCGATCGTCAAACGCAGCGTGCCTTCCGAGATCATTGCGTTCAAATCCAGCGTGTATGCCAAGCGGGAATGGGCATCCTCTGTCTCCCCTGCACGGTAGGAGGACAACGTAATTCCACTGTTTTGCAGATCCTGATCGACCTGCCCCAAATAGTTAAAGCTGATTTCCGGTTCGGCTGCGATCGTATCCATTTCATCTGCAGGCAACGCAGAGGACAGGTAACGCCAAGTGCCATAGGTCAGCCCTTTATGCGGAATGCGCCGCAGGCCTTCCTTCGTTTCTTTAATCCGCTCTGCCAGTGTCATTTCCTTGCCGGTCTCCAGCAGCACCGGGTACAAGCTCGTAAACCAGCCGATGGTACGCGTAATATCCACCTCTGGCAGGATCGCTTCCCGGCCATGGCCCTCCAGGTTCACCAGTACATGTCCTGCGCCTGTCCAGTTGTGCACCGCGAGTCCCAGCGCGGTCAGCAGCAAATCATTGACCTCGGTGTTATAGGCGCGATGGGCCTGCTTTAACAGTTGCTCGGTTTCAGCTTCGGTCCACTCTACTGTCAGCACTTCGCTATCTGCATTCACGGAATCCTCGTAGGCAAAATCCTTAGGCAGTGGTGCAGCTTCAGCTTTGACCTGTTCCAACTGTTTCCAATAGACTTCATCCGATGCAGCCTCAGGACGGTTAGCATAAGAGGATAACTCCCGTGCCCAAGTTTGGAAGGAATCTGTTTTATAGGGCAATCGTACGGACTCGCCCTGGATCGCCTGCTCGTAGCCTGTCGAGAAATCTTCAAACAGAATCCGCCACGACACCCCGTCCACCACCAAGTGGTGAATGGCGATCAGCAGATGGTCGCCCTCCGCTGTGCGGAACCATCCGAGTTTCACCAAAGGTCCTGCGGACAGGTCCATGCTGCTTTGGATTTCCGTTGCCTTCGCTTCCAGCGCTTCCGCATAAGCGGCCCGTTCACGGTAATCTACCATTTCCAGTGTATATAACGTGCCTTCCTCTACATGGCGAGTCCAAGCTGTATAACCAGCGGAAGTCTGATGGAATACCGTACGCAGCGCATCATGATGCTTCACGAGGTGATCCATGGCTTGGCGAACCGCTGTCTCCTCAAAACCCTCGGCGCGATAGAGCATAACCGCCTGATTAAAGTGCTGCGGACGCTCGCGCTCCTGCGCAAAGAACCAATGCTGGATCGGAAGTAGCGCCGTTTCCCCGCTGACTTCTTCCTGATCTGCCATACGACGGACCTCTTGCATATGCGGTGCCAGGGCTTCAACGGTTGGATACTGGAACAAATCCTTCATGTCCAGCTTATAGCCGGCCTGGAACGCACGGGACGCGATTTGGATCGCCTTGATCGAATCACCGCCCAGGTCGAAGAAATTGTCCAGAATACCGACCGTCTGCAGCCCCAGTACCGACTCCCAGACGGCTACCAAAGCGCGTTCTTGCGCCGTACGCGGCTCGGCATAATCGACTCCGGTTTGCAGGCTGCCCTCTGGTGCAGGCAAGGCCTTGCGGTCGATTTTGCCATTCGGTGTTAGTGGCAGCTGTTCCAGTTGTACAAAGTAGGATGGCACCATGTAGCCTGGCAACTCCCGTCCCAGCTCACTTCTTAGCTTGCTGGCATCGACTTCTTGTCCCGCGACATAGTAGGCCACCATGTGGTTTTGGCCCATTTCGTCCATACGGGCCACGACGACCGCTTCGCGTACCGATTCCACCTGGAGCAGCTGCGATTCGACCTCGCCCAGCTCAATCCGATAACCCCTGATTTTCACCTGATGATCGATCCGGCCCAGATATTCAATGTTGCCGTCCGGCATCCATCTCGCCAAATCGCCGGTGCGGTACATCCGTTCATAGCCTGCTTTGCCTCCGGCAAACGGATCTTTCACAAATTTCTCGGCCGTCAGCTCCGGACGGTTCAGGTAACCTCTGGCTACGCCGACACCGCCGATGCACAGTTCCCCTGCCACACCAATCGGCTGCAATTGCTCCGTGCCTTCCTTCACGATATACAGACGGATATTTTGAATCGGTTTCCCGATCGGGATAACTGTATATTCCTCACCCGGCTCGCAATCAAAGTACGATACGTCCACCGTCGCTTCGGTTGGGCCGTACAGGTTGATCAGCTTCGCTCCGGTCAGGCTCGATACGAGCCGCTGGAACCGGGCCACATGCTGTGGCGGCAACGCTTCACCACTGGCAAAGACATGGCGCAGTGTGCCCAGCTTCGCTTGCATCACTTCCCGTGGCTGCTGCTCCACGTACTCCAGGAACGCATGCAGCATGGCTGGAACAAAGTGCATCGTGCTCACGCCATCGCGGGCAATCGTGTCGACGATATCTTCCGGGTTCTTTTCCCCGCCCACGGACAGCAGGCTTACCTTCGAGCCGACCATCGACCACCAGAACAGCTCCCACACCGACACGTCGAAGGTGAAGGCGGTCTTTTGCAGGATTGTATCTTTCGCACTCAAGCCGTAGCGATCATGCATCCACAAAATCCGGTTCAGCACGGAATAGTGCTCTACCATTACGCCCTTCGGTTTTCCGGTCGAACCGGAGGTATAGATGACGTACGCGACATGGTGCGGCCCGGCCAGCGGCTCCAGATTCGAGCAGTCTTCGTGATAAATGTGCTTGCCATCCTGCTCCTGACGATCCAGCACCAGCACTTGGCCGTCGAAACTCAGCGATGCTTGCTCCGCCAGATGCGATTGCGTCAGCACCAGCTTCGCGCCTGAGTCCTCCAGCATAAAGCGGATGCGGTCGGCCGGATATTCCGGATCAATCGGCACATAGGCTCCGCCTGCCTTCAGGATCGCATAGATGCCTACGATCATGTCCATTGAACGGTGGACCAGAATGCCTACCGGCTGATCCGGTTCAACCCCTTCGGCACGCAAGGTGCGTGCGAGACGGTTGGCTCGCTCATTCAGCTCTGCGTAGGTCAACGATTCCGCTCCGCACAACACCGCCACTTGCTCCGGCGTGTTCGCTGCCTGCTGCTCGAATAATGCGTTTAGCGTTTGATCCTGCGGATAGGCTGCCGCCGTATCTCCCCATACCTGAACGATCTGTGTCTGCTCTTCCGGTGTCACCAATTCCAGCTCATTCACATGGATATGCGGATTGTCCACGATTTGTCCGATGACGTGGTTGATATGACCATAGATACGCTCCACTGCAGACCGGTTATACACCATCGCATTGTATTCAAACAGGATAGAGATATCCTCATCAGGTACGACAATCAGATTAAAATCGTAGTTGGTTTGCTCTGCAAGTGCCACATTGGCAATAGAGAAGCCTGTTTGTGCCTTTGTCTCGCCGGAACCGCCCATCTGCTTCATCTGCTGCCCGATTGGGTAGTTTTCAAAGACCATGATGTGATGAATTAGGTCTTGTTTTTGTTCAGTCAGTGCCTGAATGTCGTACAGCGGGAACGTATCATAGACACTGGAGGCCAAAGCCTGTTCCTGTGTACGCTGCAATACTTCAGCAAATGTAGCATCCGGTGCACTGCATATCCGTACCGGAATCGTGTTGATAAACAAACCGATCATGTTCTCTACGCCTGCAATTTCTGCCGGACGACCGGATACAACACTACCAAACACAACATCCTGATTATTATTGTATTTCTGTAAAATAACGCCCCAAACGCTCTGCAGCAATGTGTTAATCGTTACATGTTGTTGCTTGGCAATTCGGTTTAATGTGGCACTCCGTTCTTTACCCAACATAAATGGCAGCTTTTCCGAAACATAACCGGAATTTGAACTTCCACCGCTTCTATCTGTATCTTCATCGCGTTCTACTACAGAAGCTTGCACGTTCTCACTAGGCAACAATGTTTGCTGCTCAAAACCTGCCAAATAGTTACTCCAATAACGGGTCGCTTCCCGTGCATCTTGATGTTCCAACCATTCGATATAGTCACTATACGGCTTGACAGGTGCGAGCTCTGGCTGCTTATTCTCCAGCAAGGCAACATATGCACCAAACACTTCGTCCGTCATCAGGGACAGGCACCAGCCGTCCATCACAATATGATGGAAGCTCCATACAAAACGGTATGAGCGATCACCCGTGCGGAAGACAGCTACGCGCATGAGCGCATCCTTGCTTAAATCAAAGCCTCGAGCTTTGTCCTGGGCCACAAATTCAGCTACAGCCTGTTCACACCCTCTGACATCCTCATAAAAGAAGCTCGGATTTTTATGACGATAGACAATCTGCAACGGTTGACCATGCCAGCCACTATAGAAATTCGTCCGTAATATCGCATGTCGACCAACCAGCAGCTTCAAGCTTTCCTCGAATATAGACGGTGCAAAGTAGCCCTCAAGATCAAAGGTCGCCTGCTCAAAATACACGCCTGTTTCTGCATTCATCAAACTGTGGAACAGCATACCCTTTTGCATTGGCGTTAGCGGGTACACATTTTCCAATTCCCCAAGCGTCTTTGTCTGCTCCTTAATCGTATCTAATTGCTCCAGGGTCAGACCTTTAAACAGTACATCACTTGGAGTCAATTCGGTCCGCTCCCGTGTGACACAATGCTCGATCATTTCAAGCAGATTGGATTTCAACAGATCAGCCAGCATCTGCACGGTGTCCTTACGGAAGGCTTTTCCGTTATATCGAATCTCCAGTTCCAGGATGCCGTTCGTTACGATTCCGCTCACTTCGAGCGCATATTTCATCTTCGTACGGTCACTAATGACCGATCCCATCGAGTAAGGAGACATACGGATATCGCTGTTTTGCAAGTCCTGATCAAACTGTCCGAGATAGTTAAAGCTCACTTGCGGCTCGGCAAAAGCTTGATGTTGACCAACGGCTTGACCAGATTCATTCAGATATCTCCAAATTCCATAGCCAATTCCTTTATTAGGAATATGACGCAGACTCTCTTTGACCTGTTTGATGCATTCCGACAAAGCGTGATCACGGCCGATGTCAAGCCATACCGGATATTGACTCGTAAACCAGCCTACTGTACGAGAAAGGTCCGTATCCGGCAAAATGTTCTCACGTCCGTGTCCCTCTAAATGAATCAGACTGCGTTCATGACCCGTCCACGTGTACAGCGTCATGCCCAATGCGGTCAGCAGCAGATCGTTCACTTCCGTGTTATATGCGCGGTGTGCTTGCTTCAATAGTTTTTCTGTCTCTTCTTCCGTAAGCTGGAAGTCCACTGTATCCGTGTCAGCTAGGGTAAATGGCTCAGCCTGCCCTTGATCCTCAGGCAAACGTACTTGGTCTAACAAAGCGGCTGCGTTCCATTGTTCCCAGTAGGTGTGTTCACTTTCCATGGCCGCGCTATTCGCATAGGTGGAAAGTTTTTGTGACCAGAAACGGAATGAATCCGTTTTGTCTGGTAACTGGAGTGCCTCTTCACGGATGGCCTGTTCATAAGCTACAGCCAAATCCTCGAACAAAATACGCCATGATACCCCGTCCACGACCAAATGGTGAATTGCCATCAGGAGATGATCCCCGTCTGCACAGTGGAACAAGCCAGCCTTTAACAGCGGCCCTTCTTGCAGTTGAATACTGCTTTGAATTTCACTGGCTTTCGTCTCAATTGCCGTGCTTAGCATGACTTCATCCGTCAAATTGCTAAAATCCAGCACATCCAGGTGGTACAGCTCGCCTTCCTGTATTCCGCGGTTCCATGCTTGGTAGCCTTGCTCGGTCTTGCTGAACACCATCCGCAGTGCATCATGGTGCGCTGCTAGTTTGCCAAGTGCCTGACGCAGAGCAGACTCATCAAAACCCTGCTCCCGGTGCAGCATAACCGCCTGATTAAAGTGATGCACGTCTACTTGCTCCTGTGCAAAGAACCCGTGCTGGATCGGAAGCAAAGTCGTTTCTCCAGTTACTTCTCCCTGATCTATCATACGACTTGTCTCATGCATATGCGGTGCCAGTGTTGCAACGGTTGGATAGCGGAACAAATCTTTCATGTCCAGCTTGTAGCCTACCTGGAACGCACGCGACACGATTTGAATCGCCTTGATGGAATCGCCGCCCAGGTCAAAGAAATTGTCCAAAGTACCTACAGTTGGCACGCCCAGGACGGACTGCCAGATCACTACGAGTGCTCGTTCCGTTACAGTGCGTGGCACTGCATAATCCGCACCGCTGTGCAGACTGCCTTCCGGTGCAGGCAGTGCCTTGCGGTCGATTTTACCGTTCGGTGTCAGCGGCATCTGCTCCAACCAGATGAAATACGACGGCACCATATAGCTTGGCAGCTCTTGTCCCAGCTCCTGCCTCAGCTCATTAGCTCCAAGCTCTTGACTCGCCACGTAGTACGCCACTAGCTGGGTTTGACCCGTTTCGTCCGTGCGGGCCATGATGACCGCTTCTTGTACGGACTCCATCTGCAGCAGCTGCGATTCGATCTCGCCCAGTTCGATCCGGTAGCCTCTGATTTTCACTTGATGGTCCATCCGACCCAAATATTCAATGTTGCCATCCGGCATCCATCTTGCCAAATCGCCTGTACGATACATCCGCTCATGGTCTGCCTTGTCACCAACAAACGGATTATTTACAAATTTCTCGGCCGTCAGTTCTTCACGTTTCCAATACCCACGGGCCAATCCTTCCCCGGCAATACATAACTCACCCGGCACACCGACTGGCTGCAACTCCCCATTCGCATTCATGATAAATATTTGGGTATTCGCGATAGGGCGTCCAATGTTAATTTGTTGAGCATGGGTCAGTTCCTGCACAGTCGACCAAACTGTCGTTTCTGTAGGTCCGTACATATTGTAAATACGGGGACCGTTTATTTCTTGCAGTGCTGCGAGCAGCTTGGACGGAAGAGCTTCGCCCCCGACCATAATTGCCTTCACGCCTTGCAGCGCGCGGGAGCCTGCTTCATGACCCAGCAGCATTTGCACCCGGGATGGTGTCATTTGCAACATCTCAATATGATGATGAGCAATCAAATCACCTAGTGCCTGAGGATTCACCTGATGCTGGCTGTCGCCAAGCACGACCGTCATTCCACCCAGCAGAGGCAAGATGGTTTCCAAGACAAAAATATCGAATGAAATGGTCGTCAGTGACAAAATGGTTTGGCTGGCTTCAAAGTCAATGACTTCGCGCATCCCTGTAATAAAATTGAGGACCGAGCGGTGCTGGAGCATAACTCCTTTCGGATTTCCAGTCGAACCAGACGTATAGATGACGTATGCCAAATGCTCTGGCTGAGCAACTGTCTCCAGGTTGCCGTTCTCTCCCTGATACAATTCTTTATCCTCAAGAAATATTGCATTGGCGTGGCAATGATGCTCTTCCAACAGATCACGACTGGTGAGAAGCACTGTGGCCTCGCTATCTTCCAGCATGTATGCAATACGAGAGGACGGAAATTCGGGATCAATTGGCACATAAGCACCACCTGCTTTTAGAACGGCCAGCAGACCTACGATCATTTCCACTGAGCGATGCACCATCAGGCCGACCAGTTTGTCAGGTCCTACTCCCTGTGCTTGAAGTATGCGTGCCAATGAGTTGGCCCGTTCATTCAGTTCCCGATAAGTCAGACTCTGATGTCCAAACACCAATGCCACCTGGTCTGGCGTATATTCTACCTGCTCCTCGAACAGCTGATGGATCGTCTGTTTGCATGGGAATGCACAAGCGGTGTCATTAAATGCCGCTGTAATCTGTTGTTTTTCCGCTGCTGTGAGTAGTTCCAGCTCTTCAACCCGAACATGCGGGTTGAGCGAAATTTGCTCCAGCAGACGTGCGAAATGCTCATATAGACGCTCAATACCTGCTTGATCAAAGCTGAGCGTGTTATACATAAAACGAATTTTAATGCCTTCTCCCGGCATAACGACGACGTTCAGATCGTAGTTGGTTTCCTCTGTAGACACCACATTCGAAATTGTGAAGGGCTCCTGTCCTTCACTGCCCAACTGCTCTACCTGTTGCTCCACCGGATAATTTTCAAAAATCATAATATGATTGATTAAATCCTGTTTCTGCTCGGTCAGCGCCTGAATTTCATACAGCGGGAACGCATCGTAGGCATTGGAAGCCAGCGCCTGCTGCTGGGTTCGTTTCATCAGCTCGACAAGGGTTTCGCCTTGTTCAGACTGCACACGCACTGGAATCGTATTAATGAACAGCCCGATCATGTGCTCTACACCTGGAATATCCCCTGGGCGACCAGACACAACGCTGCCGAACACGACATCCGAACTATTGTTATATTTTTGCAACAAGACGCCCCATACGGTCTGAATCAGCGTATTGATCGTGACCTGATTTTGCTTCGCCACCCGTTCAATCTGGGCAGCCAGCTCTGGCTGGAATTCGCAATCCAGATCTTCAGCGATATATTCCCCGACGTGCATCGATTTAGGCTGTGTTTTTTGCTGAGGAAGCGTAATTTGCTGCTCATAGTCCGCCAAATACCCACTCCAGTATTGCAAGGCTGCCTCACGGTCCTGACGTTCCAGCCATTCAATAAATCGACTGAACGGCGTGACTGGCTCCAGTACTGGCTCCCCTCCCGCACGCAGTGCCAGATAGCTACCGAATACCTCCTGTGTCATAAAGGACAAGCACCAGCCATCCATCAAAATGTGATGGAAGCTCCAGATAAAGTGATACGTTTCATCCCCGGTTTGCAGGATGGAGATACGAATGAGTGCGCCCTCTGCGAGATTGAATCCTTTTGCTTTATCTTCGATGACAAAAGCTTCAACACGAGCTGCTCGTTCCTCTTTTTCCAGTCCGCGCAGGTCTTCATAATATAATTGTCCGCTACGGTTGCGGAAAACGACCTGTACAGGCTCATCCTTCCAGGAGTTGATAAAGTTCGTCCGCAATGCCTCATGACGCTGCACGAGCAGATCAAAGCTTTTACCGAAAGTAACTACATCGAAGCGGCCATTCAACTCAAAGGTGGCCTGCTCAAAATAAGCTGCCGAATCCTCATCCATCAAGCTGTAAAAGAGCATCCCCTTTTGCATCGGCGTCAAGGCATATACATTTTCCAGCTCGCCCAGATCTCGCGTATCCTCCACCAATTGCTCCAGCTCATCCAGCGTTACATGGTTTAACAGGACATCACTTGGGGTTAGCATCGTTCTTTCTTGGGCAACACAGTGATGAATCACCTCACGCAAGCTGGATGCCAGCAGCTCTCCAAGCCGTTCAATCGTTTCATGACGGAACTGCGTTGTGCCGTAGCGAATCGTGAACATCAACTCGCCATCTTCGATTACTCCATTGATATCCAGCGCAAAATCCATAGTCGCGTTCGTGCTGACAGGCACACCGATAGAATAGGCGGAAGGCTGTAGATCATTGCCTTTATAATCCTGATCGAATTGGCCCAAATAGTTAAAACTGATCTCAGGCTGAGCCTGTAACCGCACGCCTGCTTTCTCCAGCATATTCATATCTGACAGGTATCGTAAAATACCGTAGCCGATGCCTTTTTGCGGAATATGACGCAGCCCTTCCTTGATCCTTTTGATCAGACGAGCGGTATGTCCCCCTTGTCCCAAACTTCCATCCAGTACAACCGGGAACTGGCTCGTAAACCAGCCGACCGTGCGCGTAATATCCACATCCGATACAATGGCTTCCCGTCCATGGCCCTCCAGATTGACCAGCACCCGTTCGGAACCAGACCAGTCATAGACTGCTTTTCCGAGCGCAGCCAGCAACAGGTCATTCATTTCCGTGTTGTACGCGCGATGAGCTTGTTTGAGCAGCTGCTCGGTTTCCTGCTTCGTCCAGCGGACCGTCACAACCTCACTGTCTCCAAGCCGTGCATTGTCATTTGCAAAATCCTTCGGCAAAGGCTTCGCAAGGCTAGCTTCTGCTTGTTCGATATGCTGCCAGTAAGCAAGCTCCCGCTCCATCGTCGCACTGCTGGCATAGGCTGACAGCTGTTTGGCCCATACCTGGAATGAATCTGTTTTATGCGGCAGTCGGATCGCTGTGCCGGTTTGACCTGCAACAGCCTGCTCATAACCGGATGCCAAATCTTCCAGTAGAATACGCCACGATACACCGTCCACAACCAAATGATGAATGACGATTAGCAAATGGTCGCCCTCAGCGCAGTGGAACAGACCAAGCTTCACAAGTGGACCCTCACTCAAATGAATGCTGGCTTGAATTTCACTCGCCTTGGCTTCAACAGCGGTGGATTCGTCTTCCACTGCGCTGAAATCTACAATGTCCAGCGTGTATAGCTCGCCTTCCGCTACACTGCGGTTCCAAGCGACATAGCCCTGCTCCGTCTCACGGAATACCGTGCGCAATGCGTCATGATGCTGGACCATACGGTCCATCGTACGGCGCAGCGCGTCGACGTCAAAGCGCCCAGCTCGATACAGCATCATCGCCTGGTTGCTGTGGTGCAGGTCAGCCGGCTGCTGCTCGAAGAACCATCGCTGAATAGGTGTCAGTTCCACCGGGCCTACTGCCTCTTCCTGACTGGCCATCTTGCCATCTGTACGAAGCAAAGGACTGAGTGCTGCTACTGTCGGATTACTAAAGAGGTCTTTCATGTTCAATCGATAGCCTGCTTGCAGCAAGCGAGACGATACTTGCAGTGCTTTGATCGAATCGCCGCCTAGCTCAAAGAAGTTATCCTGCGTGCCTACGGCATCCACGCCCAGCACTCCGGCCCATACCGCAGCCAGTACCTGCTCCACCTGGGTACGCGGGGCTACATAGGAGGCTCCCGTATAGATGCTGCCTTCCGGCTCCGGCAAGGCCTTGCGGTCGATTTTGCCGTTGCTGGTCAGCGGGATGGTCTCCAGTCGCATCAGACGTGCAGGCACCATGTGTGCTGGCAGTCCGGCTTCCAGCTTGGTCTGTACTTCCTCCATCCGCAGCTCGGCTTCTCCCGTGATGTATCCACACAAATACTTGTGTCCACGCTCGTCCGTCCGGTCGATGACTACGGCTTGACGCACACCTGGCACCCGCTGGATCGCCGTTTCAATCTCGCCCAGCTCAATCCGGTATCCCCGGATTTTGACCTGGTAGTCCATCCGGCCGATAAAGTCCACATTGCCGTCCGGCATCCACCGCGCCAAATCGCCTGTGCGATACAAACGTTCCCCCGGTACGTAAGGGTTCGCTACGAATTTCTCGGCGGTCAGGTCCGCACGGTTCAGGTACCCCCGTGCCACGCCAGCACCGCCAATGCACAGCTCACCCAGTACGCCTATCGGCACCGGATTCAGCTGGCTGTCCACGATGTAGAAGCGTGCGTTCAGCCACGCTTGACCAATCGGCACATGGCCGCTGCTTGGCAGCTTCGACAGCTCTTCGTCGTAGAAGCTGGAGTCAATCGCCGCTTCCGTGACGCCGTAGCTGTTGATCATGCGGATATCTGCGCCAAACCGTTCTTGCAGCACCCGGTAGTCCGTCACGCTGCAGCTATCCGAGCTGGTGATTAGCAGTTCCATGCTGCTCATGTCCAGCCCCTGTTCATGCACATGCTGCATAAACGGTACGATCAAGGCCGGAGTCGATTCGAACACCGTGATTTGGTAATCGCGAATCCATCCGTACAGACGGCTTGGATCAATGCGATCATCTTTTGGACAGATGACCATCGTGCCCCCGTTATAAAGCGTCCGTGCAATATCACCGACGAACACGTCGAAGGAGAAGCTGGCCAGTTGCAACAGTCGCACCGGGAACTGGTTCAGACGGTAATCCCGGCGATACGCCGCAGCCGTATTCACCAAGCTGCGATGCTCAATCATGACGCCTTTCGGACGTCCGGTTGTACCGGACGTATAGATCACATATGCCAAATCGTGTGGTTCATTGATAGGTTCAACATCCGTGGCATCCTCGGTGTACAGCGACTCATCGTCCAATGCCAATACGGTATGCAGACGCAGCCCTGTTGCTGGTTTGGATGCTTCTTCGCTGTCAGCCTTCGAATCTAATTTCAAGCTTATGCCTTCACTCAGGCTGTCTCTTTCCATCGTTTCAGCGCCAGCCGCTGTTTTCAATTCACCCTCAGTCTGCCCTCCGACCAAGGCCTGCCGACTTGCCTCCAGCCAAACCTGTGCACACTCTTGCAAACCAGTTTGCGTTAGCAGCACCGTCGCACCACTGTCCTCGAGCATAAAGCGAATCCGTTCGGACGGATAATCCGCATCCAGCGGCACATATGCGCCTCCTGCTTTCCAGACCGCCAATACACCGACCAGCATGTCTACCGAGCGTTCGCTCAAAATACCCACAATGGACTCGCGTCCAATGCCCTCATTCCGCAATCTGCGAGCAAGCTGGTTTCCACGCTCGTTCAGCTCGCGGTACGTAAACTGCCGTTCCTCGTATACAACGGCCACGTGATCCGGCACAAGCTGTGCCTGTTCTTCCACATAGGCGTGGAACAACAAATTAGATTCTTTTTCATCAGTCCACGCAGCTACGCCTACTGATCCAAAACCATCGATGATTTTTGCTTTTTCCGCAGCAGTCACCAATTGAAGCTCATCTACCCGTGCATCTGGCCTGTGAATCGCTTCTTCAATCATATGCAGCAAATGCTCACGGATTTGCTCTACAGCTGCACGTTCCAACACCTTCGCGTTGTACTCCAAATGGAAATGAATTTCATCACCCGGCACAACCGTAATGTTGAAATCATAGTTCGTTTGCTCTGACATGGAAGCATTGGCAATCGTAAAGCCATTCGCCCCACGGCTACCCATCTGCTCCATGCGCTGTTCCACCGGGTAGTTTTCAAACACCATAATATGGTTTACCAAGTCCTGTTTCTGCTCGGTCAGGGCCTGAATGTCATACAACGGATAGGTTTCATAGGCACGGGAAGCCAGTGCCTGCTCCTGGATCTGCTTCATCAGCCCAGCAAATGTCATATCTTTCTCACTGTGAATCCGTACAGGAACCGTATTAATGAACAACCCAATCATTTTGTCTATGCCCGGAATATCGGCTGATCTACCAGATACGACACTGCCAAATACCACATCCCGGCTGTTGTTATACCGCTGCAGCACAACGCCCCACGCTGCTTGCAGAAGTGTGTTGACCGTCACTTGCTTCTGCTTAACCAGCTTGTTCATTCGTTCCGTCACTTCACGGCTCAGTGTAAACGAAAGCTTGTCCGCTTCATATGCTTTAGCGTGACCTTCCAGCTGTTTGACCTGCGGCAATACCGTCTGCTGCTCAAAGCCCGCAAAATAATCGCGCCAGAACCGTTCAGCCTCCGTCTTGTCCTGCCGATCCAGCCATTCAATATATTCGCTGTATGGTGTTACCGGGGCAAGCTCCGGCTTGCGGTCTTCGAGGATGGCAAAGTACGTATTAAATGCTTCCCCTACAACCAGGAACAAGCACCAGCCGTCCATCAAAATATGATGGAAGCTCCACACAAAACGGTACGACTCCTCGCCTGTACGTAAAATAGACACCCGCATCAGCTCGCCGGAGCTGAAATGAAAGCCTTCGGCTTTGTCGCGCTCAGCAAAATCAGCAATGTATGCGTCCTGCTCTTTTTGTCCCATCAAGCGTATATCTTCAAAACGGAACCCCGCATGTTTGTGTCGATACACCACCTGTAAAGGCTGTTCATTCCAGCCGCTATAAAAATTCGTTCTGAATATTTGATGGCGATCCACCAGTTGATTGAGGCTTTCGGCAAAAGTCTCCACTTGAAAGCTGCCATGTAGATCAAATGTCGCCTGCTCAAAATATGCCCCGGATTGCGGCTCCATGAAGCCGTGGAACAGAATGCCTTTTTGCATGGGTGTTAACGAATAAATGTTTTCCAGTTCTCCCGCAGCAGCCGTCTGCTCTACAATATGATCCAGCTCTCCGGCCGTCAGTCCTCGGAAGGACAAGTCACTTGGGGTCAGCTCCGGCAACTCTTTGGCCACACAGTGAGCCAATACCTCACGTAAACTCTCCTGAAGTAAATCAGCCAGCTTTTTGATTGATTTTTTCATGAACATTTTGTTGCTGTAGCTGATCGTCAGTTCCAGTGCGCCGTCTGTGATCATGCCGTTGATATCCAGCGCATACCGCTTGGTCAATGTGTCACTCATGGAAGCCCCGATGGAATAAGGAGACATGCGGAATGCATTATTTTTCAAATCCTGATCGAATTGTCCGAGATAGTTAAAGCTGATTTCCGGCTCGGCAACAAAACTTGCTTTCCCTTCTCCGTCAGCAAGATATCTCAAAAGCCCGTATCCAATCCCTTTATGCGGCAGACGGCGTAGCCCTTCCTTGACGTTCTTGACACGCTGTCCCACATTCCAGTCCTCGCCCATATCCAGTACAACTGGGAATTGGCTGGTAAACCAACCGACTGTGCGCGTAATATCCATATCTGGCAAAATGGCTTCCCGTCCGTGACCCTCCAGATTTACAAGCACCTGACGGATGCCTGCCCACTCCTGAATGGCAATGCCCAAAGCTGTCAGCAGCAGGTCGTTTGCTTCTGTATTGTAGGCCCGATGAGCTTGTTTCAAGAATTGTTCCGTTTCTTCGACCGTCCACGCTACGGTCAGTGTTCGATCATCACGAAGCTGTGGCTTGGCCTGAGATTTACGAGTGTAATCCTTAGGCAATGCCTCTTGAGCAGCACCAGCTCGCTCCACCTGCTCCCAATACGCACGTTCCTTCTCCAACGCGGCGCTGTTCGCATAAGCTGACAGCTGATCAGCCCACAGGCGGAAAGAATCCGTCTTATTCGGCAAGCGGACAGACTCGCCCCGTAAAGCCTGCTCATAGCCGGATGCCAGATCCTCCAGCAAAATACGCCATGATACGCTGTCGACCACCAAATGGTGGATTGTCACCAACAAATGGTCTCCATAAGTACAACGGAACAGAGCGAGCTTTACCAGCGGTCCTTCAGACAAGTTTATGTTGTTTTGAATTTCAGTTGCTTTCGTTTCAATCTTCGTGCTCAGGGTGACTTCATCCGTCAAATCCCTAAAGTCCAGCACGTCCAGATGATACAGCTCGCCTTCCTGTATTCCGCGATTCCACGCTTGGTAGCCTTGCTCGGTCTTCCTGAACACCATCCGCAGTGCATCGTGGTGCTCCGTCAACTGGATAAGCGCTTGATGCAAAGCAGCTTCGTCAAAGCCCTGCTCCCGGTGCAGCATAACCGCCTGATTAAAGTGATGCGCGTCCACTTGCTCCTGTTCAAAGAACCAATGATGGATCGGAAGCAATGCCGTTTCCCCGCTCACTTCTCCCTGATCTGCCATACGACTTGTCATAAGTGGTGCCAATGCTGCGATGGTTGGACACCGAAGCAGATCCTTCATATCCAGCTTGTAGCCTGCCTGGAACGCACGGGATACGATTTGAATCGCCTTGATCGAATCGCCGCCCAGGTCAAAGAAATTGTCCAAAATACCGACGGTTGGCACGCCCAGAACGGACTGCCAGATCGTTACGAGTGCCTGTTCCGGCGGGGTATGGGGCGCTTCATAATCCGCTCCGCTTTGCTGACTGCCTTCCGGTGCTGGCAGAGATTTGCGGTCGATTTTACCGTTCGGTGTCAGCGGCATCTGCTCCAACTGAATGAAATACGACGGCACCATATAGCTTGGTAGCTCCCGCCCCAGCTCATTTCTCAGTTTACTGGCTTCCATTGCTTGACTGGCCACATAGTACGCCACCATTTGTTTTTGGCCCGTTGTTTCGTCCACACGAGCCACGACGGCCGCTTCTCGTACCGACTCCACCTGCATTAGCTGCGATTCGATCTCGCCCAATTCGATCCGGTAGCCCCGGATTTTCACCTGGTGATCCATCCGTCCCAAATATTCAATATTGCCGTCCAGTGTCCATCTCGCCAAATCGCCCGTACGGTACATCCGTTCATAACCTGCTTTATCTCCGGCAAACGGATTATTTACAAATTTCTCTGCCGTCAGATCTTCCAGATTCCAATACCCACGGGCCAATCCTTCTCCTGCAATACATAACTCACCCGGTATACCAATTGGCTGTAATTCCCCATTCGCATTCATGATAAATATTTGGGTATTCGCAATAGGACGTCCGATATTAATTTCCTGAGCATGAGTCAGTTCCTTTACAGTCGACCAAACCGTCGTTTCTGTAGGTCCGTACATGTTATAAATACGGGGGCCATTTATTTCTTGCAGTGCTGCGAGCAGCTTGGAAGGAAGGGCTTCACCTCCCACCATGATTTCCTTTACGCCCCGCAGCGCGCGGGAACCAGCTTCATGATCCAGCAACATCTGCAGCCGGGATGGTGTCATTTGCAACATCTCAATAGAATGATGGGTAATCAACTCACCAAGCGCCTGAGGATCCACTTGATGCTGGTGATCGCCAAGCACAACCGTCATTCCAGCCAATAGCGGTAAGATAGTTTCCAAGACGAAAATATCGAATGAAATGGTCGTGAGTGACAAAATGGTTTTACCAGCTTCAAAGTCAATGATTTCACGCATCCCGGTAATAAAGTTGAGTACCGAACGATGCTGGAGCATAACTCCTTTCGGATTACCAGTCGAACCAGAGGTATAGATGACATAAGCCAACTGCTCTGGGTGAGAAATCACCTCCAGGTTGCTGCTGTCTCCCTGATACAATTCTGCATCCTCAAGAAACATGGTATTGGCCTGACAATGGTGCTCTTCTGCCAAATCACGACTGGTGAGAAGCACTGCAGCCTTGCTGTCTTCCAGCATGTATTCAATACGAGATGACGGAAATTCGGGATCAATCGGCACATAAGCACCGCCTGCTTTTAGAACAGCCAGCAGGCCTACGATCATTTCCACTGAGCGCTGCATCATCAGGCCGACCAGCTTGTCAGGTCCTACTCCCTGTGCTTGAAGCATTCGTGCCAATGAATTCGACCGTTCATTCAGTTCCCGATAAGTCAGACTCTGACTTCCAAACATAACCGCTGTCTGATCTGGTGTACATTCTGCCTGTTTCTTGAATAGCTCATGAATCCCCACATCGTCTGGAAAGGGAACTGTGGTCGCATTAAATACATTCATAATTTGTGCCCGCTCTTTGTCACTCATCAGTGACAACTCCTGAATCCGCTGCTGTGGCCCTTTCACCATATGCTCTACCACACTCAAAAATTGGTGAATCATTCGGGCGATTTCCTGCTCGCTGAACAGCTCGGTCCGATAATCCAGTTGCAATACAAGTTTATCGTCATCCAGCATGTCAATCATGGCAATATCAAAGTCACTCACCGTATCTCCGCAGAAATCGGTATGCACCTGCTGAACAGCTTCATCAAAACGAGAGAAGCTCAGCGTACGGTACTGAATGGTAACGCCAAACAGGCGGCCAATATCCGTGCCGCTTTGTTGTTCACGCAAATCCTGTATGATTTTGTTATACGGATAACGCTGATGCCGCAAAATGGACGACTGCTCCTTGCCAACACCCTGTAGGAAAGTAAGCAGCTCGGATTCCGGCTCAACTTGCAAACGTGTAGCCACAGTGCTGACGAACATGCCCATTGTATTTTTTTCCTTCTTCAACGTACGGTTAGCATACAATGTACCAACCGTTAAATCTTGTTCACCTGTCGTTTTATGTAAATAAATATACAGAGCAGCTAGAAAAAATGTAAAAATACTGATGTTATGCGCTTCGCAAAAAGCCGTGACACCACGATATAATTCGTGCTCCAGTGTATAGGTCTCCCGGCGTGCAGCCGTGCTTACTGTGAGCGGATTGTACGATTTTAAACCTGTAACCTCCGGCAAATTGGCAAATTTCTCCGTCCAGTACATCTTATCCTTTTGATAGCGTTCTGATTGCTCATAGCTTTGCTCTGTCTGAATAAAATCGAGATATGAGTTCGCTGGGACCGGCGCATCTGAACCTGTACCATGCACAATATTCATATAATTTCCCGTAATTTCATTAATGGCCTGCTCCATGGTAACGCCGTCAGAAATAATATGATGCATCTTGAAACTAAACCAGGTATCTTCTGCCCCCAGCTGCAAAATAACAAACCGATACAGCTGCGAATCCAGTAAGGAGAACGGCTGTGCGTTATGATGACTCACCCATAGCTCAGCTTCCTCCTGGGTTACCTGAAGGGTTTCTATGCTTTGAGTAGCAAACGGCTCAACATATTGATAGGGAATGCCGTCCCGAATCGTGATTTTGATACGAAAAGAATCATTTCGTGCAATAACCCGGTTCATTGCCTGCTGCAATGCATCTATGCGAACCGTTCCCTTGATTTTAACAGTAGTAATAATCGTAGACGTGTTGCGATTGGGATACACAAGCTCCGTGTACCAAATACGTTGCTGTGGCTGGCTTAATGCAAACAATTGAACATCGTGCTGAGTCATACGTACCTCTCCTCGCAAAATAGATATGTGTAAAAGTAACTCTGCTAAAATGACCGCCCTTGGCAAGAAACGGTCATGCGATCCTTTTTTCCGGCATTGAATTACCAATGGAAGTCGGCAAAAGCGACCACTCCTGATATACCATTGAGGTCTGAGTTCGCATACTTGTTGTAGCAGTTTGATGATCGTGCTTTTGCCGCCACGGCACGCGACGACAATCGTTACCGTTTCTCCTTCTCCTATCTGAAAGCTGGTTTCCTTCAGCCCCCCGGAGCTTCGAAGAGCTGATTTTAATCGAAATAAGCCCATCTTCTTTTTCATCGCTCACACTTTCGCAGTGCAAGCTTTTTTTAGTTGGGCGGTCATGGTGAAAAAACTCTGACTCTGGATATATGAATATGTGCATGGAATGGGAACATTTTCGAATTATGCTGTGAGTGCATCTTGGTGGTGGGTTGTAGAATGGTTGCCGCAATGTTAACAACGTAGTGTGTCGTGATGTGTGCTGTCTGAATCTTGGCTTGAGGGTATCGATGCTACGAGACGCATGAACTGCTGCAGCGTGATTAGGAGCGTAATTCTAGGCTGAAAGGAACTAAAAATACTCACGACTGCGCTTATGACTTCCTGATTTTGTACATGGATGAATTACAGTACTTCTTCCGGTGTTCTCTGCATCAAACGAAGCTCTTTGGTGAAAGATTAATCTGAATAAAATTGGAGTTGTCCTTGGAATACGGAAGACGTTGACGGATTTACCGGAAATTTTTAAAAACCAAACAAGAGACGACCGAGTTGCCATACAAATTTCTCACATCCTCTTTCCGTCCACAATATAACAATAAATCCTTATATATCTTCTTTTCTCCCAATACTTTCTAGCTATTTTAAATATACAAACTTTAAAACCGATTAACATGGGACATAAGTTCTAATTTGATAGATTTCATAAAATTAATAAAAAGCCCATATTATTCTATTATTTTTATATCTTTAAATACAAGAATTCCGCTTTTTTATTAAATTGAATACTAACTACGACAAGTTAATATGATTTAGAACAAAATTTTTGATTTTATAATCGATAAAATAAAAATGCTGTGTGCTTGCATGAAGTCCAAAACCCTTGTACCAAAACACATTTTACGTTACATATCATTAACACAAATATAACAAGCCGATCCTGACACCATCCGACAAATTTCAACTTTTTCAGCAATATTCTTTAACTACCTAAATCATGGGATTTATTTGCTCAAACTGAATTAATTCGAAATTAATAACTCTTCACTTTTTAAATAGATAGTGATTTTTTTAGATCTTTTGAACTGATTACCGAGCAAAATTTTCTTTCAGAATTTCAATTTAGGTTAAATATTCTCTCATTTGAGCTATAAACTTTATTTTTTTATTAATAGAAACGTTTGGATTTTTCATTAAAAGTTTAGATTTTCAGAAAATTTATAACTTTTGGACCATTTCTTTTGTGAAACTTATTGACCCAAAAACATAAAATAGCAAGTCTCCATGTGGCAAGAAACTTGCTATTTTTTAAGTTTTGACGAGTTAATCCTTTAATAATGAAGTGAAGATTGACATAGCAAAAGTACTGAACATATTTGTCGTTGTGATGATTACTTTATACAAATCGAATCGTTTTTGTGATGAGCGCATCACGACCGAGTAAACCTTCTGCGCTGTGATCAGAAGGGATAAAACCTGCATACGCGTGATTTTGTGGAAATCAACTATATGTATACAGGCAGCTGTACCCAGTATATTAATAATGAAAAATCGAACTAAAAAAAGACCACATTATCATAATGGATAAGGATGTGGTCCAAAAGATTGACTATATTGGTGAAGAAGACATTTTGATAAAGATTTTAGTGCATGATAAATTTTAGAAAGTTACATCTACATCCAAATGTCCTTTTTTTCTTAAAGTTAAGTGCACAGATTTTCATAAAAAAGCAGTCTTGTTCACAACCCCCGAAGCCCTTATATTGATCAGAACAATCGCTATATGGGATTAGCAAATAAATTATATACCCTCTCTGGGAAGGAATTAATGGAGACACCCATGATGAGGAATATGGAAGATTTGGATCCATTGGGTATTGAAGATTTAAGTAGTTCGTTTATTCTATTTTCCTAGCAATACTGACCAGTTAGGGTCTTTGTATCGTTTATCCACTACTTCCCTTACCAGGGTAAGCTCCTCTGGAATCTGATCTAGCTTCATAATCTGGAATTCGTAAGGCTGCTTTGCCCTACGATCCCCCATACTAATATATCCCTCTCTCCAATGATCAGTCAGTTATTTTCAAACGATGATCCCCCCACCGCACTTACGTCATACTGCTTACCTGCTGAATCAAATGCTCTCCACTCCTCATGCATTATTTCATTATTCATTTTCCCGTAGAATGAGATGACAGTTTCATATGCGCCTTTGTTAACTTGCGATTTCTCAAGTGAAGCCCTAACCAACTCCAGTCTATCATTCATTATTTTAAAAGTTTTGGGCTTAGTCAGCTCCGATGGTCTAAAGGACATCTTGTTTCCGTCCATTTCTGCAACCGAGTATGCATCCAGAACAAAGCGGTATGGTTTATCCTCAGGCAGGTACTTGAAGGTATAACTCCAATGCATTTTTCCGTTTCCAATAACTCTATGATCAGATGTCATTAAGCTGTCCCTGTAATTCTTTTTTCTTGGATTCACCGAGTGAATCTCTTGCCCATCTGTTGTCTCGAAATGAAAGCTTAACATCTGCTTTCTCCATAAATCACCGGGGGATCTTGCCATTGCCGCATCTTCAAGTTCCGTCTCCAGTTCGAAACGCACTCCTTGCACCATTCTCGTTAGTCTTTTTAATGTAATCGCCATTCCGTGCGGCGTTGTGTAACTACCTGCCAACTCCTCTATATTGTTCTGCTTGTTTGCCTCTTTCATATCAATATCAAAGCTAAAGTTCCAATTTCCTTTTATTAAGGTTTCGCTCCTTTGTCCAAGCGATCCAATACTCCCTTCTATCGTGATCTTATCTGTTTTCAGCGGCTCACTAAAGAAATCAACCATATAATAAAAATCACTCGTGTACCCCATGTCGTACATGCTGCCCACTACGTTTCCTTTATCATCTTTGATCGTAATCTTATTCGCTTCGCCAAAGGCCAGTTTGTGGCGATCATGCTTCCCATTTTCATCAAAAAGTTGAAGTGCAATTGTCACTCAGGTAGGATCAGCAACAGCTTCATTAATCACCAGCGTGTAACTATACTTGGTTGAATTATCAACTAGAGAAGTATGGATAAATGTATCTATTTAAGTGTATACAGCCCGAAAATTTTTTTATTTTATATGGACTAATATATGAAACTACCGTAGTGGAATGAATCTCATATGTGATTTCGTAGAAGAAGATGGTGTTGGGGTTGTGTTACGGCTTTTTCATTCAAATATTTCACAGTAAGAATGCAAGCATCTCTATAACAAATAGCCGCCAGTGCAAACCAAGTAGTTTGATTAGCGAGGTAAGTATGATATCGGCTATGCCAGCAATAAATCTACGCAAAATTGAAAGCCCAATATCCTTCCTCTTCCAAATCATCGTGTTTGATAAAATATCCAGCTCGTTCGTACTCCCGTGGTGCTAAGAAACCGTTCTTCTAGTTCGTAGCGAGCCACACTATGAACTAGAAGAACGGTTTTTTGTTGATTGTATTACTGAATATTATGTGAAAGATTGCTTGTTACGAAATCAAACCACAACAGGAATAAGGAACAGTGACAAAACTGATCCAATTAAAGACAGTATATGATAACTGGAGTGTGCCACAAAACATACCAGATAGTGCTCCTCCAGATGCTCTTGATAATGCAATCAGTACATCCACTGTTCCTTGAGTTTTTGCACGAACATTGGATGGAGGTGCCTCAACAATCGCCGCAGTCCCACTAATCAAACCAAAGTTCCAACCTAATCCCAGAAGAGCCAGCGCAAGAGTAAGTAAACCCATCGAATCACCAGGTACGAAGGCAGCCAACAAACCAGACAACATCAAGGTAAAGCCAGAAGCATAAGCCATAAAAATGTATCCAAAATTATCAACGAGTACTCCTGTGATTACAGACGGTAAATACATAGAAGCCACGCGGATTCCAATAACAAGGCCGATTTTACTTAAATCATGACCATGATGTTGCATATGAACGGGAGCCATTGTCATGATCGCAATCATAACAATTTGTGTTAGCACCATAACTGAGGCACCGATCATAATTCCTTTTTTTTAATACTGGTTCCTTCTTCATTTGAGTTGCTACTGCTTGCTCCTTAGCCTTGGCCACAATCAAAGGACCTGGTTTCAAGAAAACAAACAAGAAGTATAACGCCAGCTAAAATATATGCTATAGAAGTAAGTATGAAGGGGTCTGTTAATGCAGGAGCACCAAGTGAAATAGCTAGTTTCCCGGTGAGTTCTATAAGATTAGGGTCTGCAACAGTACCAAAGGCTGTGAATACCATTGCCATACTTATTGTTTTTGCACGTTGCGTGGGTAAAGCAAGATCCGTACCTGCGTAGCGTGCCTGCAAATTGGTTGCCGTACCCGCTCCATAAACCAACATCAAAGGAATGCTGTTGATTAATGCTGCGAGGACAACACCAATAGCCCCAAAACCTCCTGTTAAGAATCCGGCAGTAAGTCCAGTCCGCCTCCCCAATCGTTGCGACAGTCGTCCTACCATGAGCGCTGCACCAGCAGAACCTAATGTAAAAAGGCCTGTGGGAACTCCCGAGAAACTGTCAATCCCTAGCATATCTTGTGCAAGCAACGATCTACGGGATGCCTGCAGCTAGGCCAGCTCCACCGCAAATTTGTGAAGCAACTACAACTTTCATTGTTCTGGCATGCAACTGAAGTTGCTTCAAGCGGTGATTCCATATACTCCATAATTGAAGGTGGAATTTGTACAGATGTTTGCTTGTTTTCTGGAATCGTTTCTACCATTATTTTTTCCTAAATTACGAAAAGCCACTTTGTATACAGTTGAAACCCTATTCAGCTTCGAAGGAAACATGACCTTCAATTGTTATTTGAACATCTGCTTTTACTAGAAGTTGGCCAATTTGGCAATTTTCTTCGGCGTTTCGCATTAGAGTTTCTGCCATGCTAACATCTTGATTGGTTGCTTCTGATTTCTTTAAAACAATATGTGGACGATGAGTAATGCTCAATTGACCATTTGGAGCAGTGTTTCCTTCTGTATCCATGGATAATCCTGATACGGGAATACGATTTTGTTCCAACATATATGTCAAAGTCATTAGATAACAGGCTGCTGCAGAAGACATAAGAAGCTTTTTAGGTTCAACACCTTCCCCACTTCCTCCTTTTGAGACTGGGATAGCAATTTGAGTTTGGAAGTTTTCGCTTTTAATGATGCCATTACCTTTTGCATTTCCGTACCAAACTGTATTCAAACTAAGTTTTTGATTTGCCATATTGATGTTCTCCTTTAAGTTTATATATGCTACTCCTCAACATAGTAAACTGATCACTTGATCTGAACAGTTTTAATCTGATGATTGATTAAAATAAACCGACATAGCGAGACTGCAATGTCGGTTTACAATTTTTAAGTATTAGCTTTTATTTCTTCAAAAGAGTTAGTTCGCACAACTGGGTTTCTAGAATGTACTATAAATGCGGATTTCCGGTTCAGCTTGAAGCAAGTCTTTGAGTCCAACGACAACGTCATTCGTGAAAAGATCACTTTCTAGGTAGGCCTTAGCATCTGCCTCGCTAGTAAAGCCATGCAGAACCTGAACATCCTCGTCACGCACTAACAATTCTTTAGACACAGCACCAGAGATGCCTGAAAGAAAAGGCTCCTTATATGCTGTATAAACCTTTGTAGCCGCCTCGCGTTCCGGTGCATTAATTTTTAGTGTAATTTGAAGATATGCCTTTGCCATGATTTCGAACCTCCATTGATAAATGTATCGATTATTAAATAAACAATTATTCAATCGATCAATTGAATTATATGTCATGCTTATTTCTTTCGTCAAGTAAACATTCCCTACCTAGACTTTGATTACATTTAAGAACATGATACAATTTGAGTATTTAATTGATTCATTTTTGTAATAAATGATTGAGGATAGTTGTAGTCGTATGATAACGCTAAAAAAGCTCAGAATAGAGGTTGACCATCATGAAAGAACCATTGAGTTCAGCAAATGTATTAAAAGAAGATCTGTATAAACAACTTGCAAGAATCGGAAAATGTCTTTCGAGTGACAAGCGACTGGAGATTTTAAATGTATTGTCCCAAAGTCCAAAAACTGTAGAGAAATTGGCGGCATGTACAGGTATGAATATGGCCAATGTATCACGTCATCTTCAAATTTTACTTGATGCAAAACTTGTTAAATTCGCTAAAAGAGGGACTTATGCCATTTACTCACTAGCAGATCCGGAGATTATTGATTTCATGGCATCCCTTTGGCGCATAAGCGAAAAACAACTTCCTGATATCGCAAAATTGAAAGAGGATTTTCTGAACAACCTTGACGGCATTCAAACCTTGACTATGGATGAGGTTATGGAGAAAGTGAATAACGATTCCATACTATTGGTGGATCTACGTTCTAAAGAAGACTTTGAAATGGGTCATATATCCGGAGCAATTTCAATGCCAATGACCGAGCTTGATACATTGATGCAAGAACTCCCCAAAGATGCAGAAGTCATCGCTTACTGTCAGGGACCACTTTGTGTATACTCCGCACTGGCAGTTCAAAAATTGCAACAAGAAGGTTATAAAGCGTACCGCATGGATGAAGGGATCAATGAATGGCAAGGACATTTTCTGACCCACTAATCCTGCTTCCTATGTTTTAACTATAGATCTCCAAGCCATCACTTGGCTTGAGATCTTTTTTTATGAGCAAAATAGATGGAACGGTTTTGAATACAATACCTTGTCATAAAGATATTCAACATAGCAAAAACCACCTATCCATCTTTTAATGAATAAGTGGTTTTGCAACGGTAGATTCACATCTTAAACTTTTTTATTGAGTCAAAGTCGCCATGTAGTTTAAGACAAGCGAATCAAAATATCCTTTTTCACTTGAAGTTCTGGATAACAACTGGGCACCTTGTACAAATGCAATTAGGATCTTCGCTTGTTCCAAAGCAGCGTTAGAAAATGTAAATTCGCCAGCCGATTTGCCTTGATCAAGCACATTCTTAACCCATAGTGTGTTGGCGTCAAAAAATAAGTTTAACTCATCTCGAATTTCAATTGGAAAAGAGTTCAACTCAGCAGCCATCATTGAACATAAACAAAGCTTGGTATTGTTTTCCAAAGGTTCACGATATAACAAAAAAAAAGATTGTATCTTTTGTCGCCAACTCAGAGGTTGATCGTTAATTTGTTGAAGCTTGTCCATGAACTCTCGACGGTATCGATTCAGAACAGCTTGCACCAGATCCTGTTTAGACGGAAAGTGGTAATGTATACTTGCTTTCCGAATACCTATCGCTTCAGCAATGTCAGCATAGCTAAAGCCATTGTATCCTCGCTCTTGAACCAAGGTGAGGCCTATGTCCATAATTTCTTGTACAGTGTTTTTCTTGATATTCATAAATGAAATCTACCATTCAGTAAGTATACTGTCAAGGTATCCTCCTCCCCTTACAATAAAAGAAAAGGCTACTCACTTTTTGCGATCGGACCTAAGAATTATCAAAGAATCACCTCGACGGTCATGTATGACTAGGTTCGCTCCTTTTTCAAAAAACGTTATGCGCTAGTCTTTCCACTCCCTGTTCCTCTCCCTATTACAACCCCGAGTTGCTCTTCAACCAAAAATCGTTTAATTGTTGTAAACGAGCTGCAAGAGGTCCCAACTGAACAAATCTACCTTCACGGAACGACTCTCTTTGATCAATGAACATAATTATTGTAGGTACTGAGAAGATTAAAAATTTGCCTACAACCTCTTCTACATTACTTGTGTCAACATGAGCAAGTTTTATAGAAGGAAATTTAGTAAGCAAATCTTTTAATTTGGGATAAACAGAGTGACATACATTGCAATTCTCCTGAGAAAAATACAACATACTTAGTCGGTTGTTTTGAATAAAAGCATCTATCTCTTCTATTGATAATAATTCTTTATTCATTTATTAAATTGTCCTTTCAGGTTGTTCTTTTATACCAAACCCTTTTTTCAATAAAATTCAATTTATAACCCCTTTCAATCGAATATTTTTCTTAGGATAAATGTTTGATGACTTCATTGACAACTCTTTCAGCTGATCGAAGGGCACCTTCAAGATGACCGCCTTGCCTATAAGCTGTTTCAGTTCCAGCAAAATAAATATTTTGCCTTGAGCCCTTTCCGTCGATGATAGGTCCGTAACTCGGATAATCAAGAAGTGGATCTGTATCTTCCTCTACGGCTGTATGTTCATCAAAAGACCAATCTTTAAATAAAGTCCCTTTTACATGTTTTGCTGCTGGACCGAAAAGTCGTGTCAATTGTTCCAACACAAGCTCAAGTAATTGTTCATTCCCCATATTCAAGCGAGCTTTTGCAGGAAGACCAAAGAAACCAAAAAGTGCGCCAGAACCTGTAGAAGGCGAGGCATCATGAATTTCCCTCAAAGGGCCAACCCAACTCGATACGAATCCAGAGAGACCTTGGTCACGCCAGAAGGGGGTGTCATAAACAGCAATAATCTTAGCTTGACTGGCCATCCAAGTTGGCTTATTCATTAAATTCGATTTTAGTTCAGCAGAAAGTTTGGGGAAGAACGTAATATTTCGTTCAACGATCCGTGGGGGTAGAGCAACTATAACCGAACTTGCATGAAAGTTCCCTGCATCAGTTTGAATCTTCACCCTGCTATCGTCCTCCTGATGAATAGAAGTTACTTTGGTATTCAGATAGATTGCTTCTGATGGTATTTGGGCAGCCAGTGCATCAATTAGAGACTGAACTCCGCCTATAAACCGAAGTGAATATTCCATCGCTTCTGCGGACAAATCATGCTGTTGCGGTGGTGTGTTTCTGGATCGTTCTACTAGCATTCTTCCTTCATAATACTGCTCAAACGTCTGCAAGCTGAGTTCCTCGACTAGTTGGTTCATTGCTATCTCATAACGAGGCCAGTACCATGTTGGCCCAAGATCGAATTTCCCAAGCTCAGGCTTACCCTCAACCTCTACACTCAAGCCTCTTCCTCCAATACGATTTCGTGCTTCCAAGATGAGGTATCTTATTCCATGTGTATTGAGCAAGGCAGCTGCACGAAGTCCACATAAACCTGCACCAACTATTATTACAGGGGCATCCCTATTCAATTGAGTTTCCATACTTTGCTCCTTTAGATAGATAAAAGTTCTTCTTTCGAAGGTCTAACTCTAATAGTGAATGAGAGAAGGGCTAACCTAATTAAGGCCAGCCCCAAAGAATTATCGAAGACGTGCAGTAACACCGCCATCCAAAGGCATGACTACACCAGTAATCCAAGATGCCGAATCACTAGCCAAAAACAAGATCACTTCTGCGACATCCTTCGTTGTGCCATTTCGTCCGATGGGGTGAAAGGCATTAAAACTTGGTAGTACTTCTGCCACTTGTTCTTCACTCATAAATGTATTGTAAATCGGAGTTTCGACGACAGCGGGAGCCACTGCATTCACTCGAATGTGATCCCCAGCCAATTCCACAGCTAAATTTCTGGTCAGTGCGTGTCTTCCTGCCATGGCTGCTGAATATGCAGACGATGGCGTCGATTCAACCGCTTGAATCGCCCACATTGATCCGGTATTCACAATCGCTCCCCCGCCTCTTTTTTTCATTTCCGGAATCACAGCTTGCGAAGGATAAAACGTCCCTTTAACGATGGTATCCAGATATGATTGCAGATCATCCGCAGTGTGGTCCATGAAAGGGGTTGGATTGAATTTTCCTGTGTTATTCACCAGTAGATCTACTCCACCAAACGCTTCTACAGCAGCTTGGACCAGTTTTTTCGACGTTTCTGGCAAACTAATATCACCTGATACAACAATCACTTTTTTACCGGATGGGTCAATTTCCAAAGCGGTCTTCTTTAATACATCCTCTCGACGGCCATTTATGACTACGTTCGCTCCTTCTTCATAAAAACGTTGTGCTGTAGTCTTTCCAATTCCTGTTCCTCCGCCAGTTACAATCACTGTTTTGTTTTCAAATTCCATTTTAACATCTCCTTATTTTTTACCTACTAGTTGGTAGTTAATTGACAAAAATATTGATTTTTCTACATCGTTTAAAAATAATCGGCAACATGTTTAGAGTTGTTACCGATTATCTGATTCGTTAATTCATAAGTTTAAGGATTTTTGCCTCGAGAACATCTCTTTGGTTAATCCCAATCATTGTATCCATCAGTTTACCATCTTGGAACAAAAGCAACGCCGGAATGCTTCTAATTCCAAAACGCGTGGCTAACTCCGTCTGTTCATCCACATTAATAGTAGCAATAGTCGCTTTTTCCTTCAGATCATCGGCTAATTGATGAATGATAGGAAGTTGAATTTGACAAGGACCACACCAAGGTGCCCAAAAATCAACCAGGGTTATTCCAGACTGAATTTGGTTGTTGAAAGTCTGATTAGTTAATGCAGTTGCACTCATAAGGATTCCCTCCAATATATATTCCAACCAATAAATTGTTCAATTGAATAATTGAATTATAAATTGAACAATAATTACTGTCAAGTAAAGACTCAAGTTCATTTTTTCTTGGCGAGCTTTTATTTGGCTTTGTTTTCAGCAGACATACTTAAAACTGCCCGAAACCGTGTTTTTGCTGCCATCATTTTTTCATACGCTTCGCTTGCCCGTTCTAAAGGAAAAACTTCAATTATAGGTCGGACATCAGTCAAGACGCTAAACCGGACCGCAACTTCAATTTCTTTGGCTTTCCCAGTAAATGATCCCTTCACTGTATGGGGACCTTTCAAGAAATCCATAGCTGACAATTCTAAACGTTCTCTGGATCCAGCTACGATAATAAGCTCACCTTCTGTCGCTAGTCCATTAACCAAAGAAGATATCACTTCGGCGTTTGGCGCTGTGGCAAGAATGACTTTAGCTCCACCTAACGCCTTCAAAGCTTTAGCAGGATCCTCCTTTTCGGAATCGATGTAAAAATGTGCCCCGAGTTCTTTTGCTAGATTTTCTTTCTGCACTCCTCGGGATATAGCAACTGTCTGATATCCAGCTTTCTTGGCGTATTGCACAGCAAGATGGCCCAATCCACCAATGCCGGAAATGGCAACCAAGTCGCCTGGACGTGCAGAGCTGTTTCGCAGCGCACTAAATGTTGTTTCACCAGCACACATTAAAGGTGCTGCTTCTTCAGAAGAAACTTCATCGGGAATAAGAATCAGGGCTTCTTCAAAAGCGACCATATACTCCGCGTAACCACCATCCATAGTCAAGCCCGTTACATGGTCGTCTCCACTATGATATCCCATTCCTACACGTTGCCCGATCTCCCATTTTGTGAATTCATCTCCTAGTTGTTCAACTATTCCAATTACTTCATGACCGGGTATTCTTGGATACTCTGGGGCAGCTCCACTAATCGTGCTTGCGTCCCCACTACACACCCCGCATGCTTCAATCCGAAGAAGTACTTGCCCTTGGGCTGGAACAGGTATAGGGATTTCAACTAATTTCATCGGTTCACCTTTAGCAGGAACTTGAATTGCTTTCATATATTTCACCTCTTTATCCCCTGAGATTCAGTTTTCGAGCTTATTTTAGTATAAACAAGTACATTTTATTATTCAATTAAAAAATTGAATAATAAAATACCAGGGGACATTACCGTTACATTGTTTACCGATAGGCTGCCTAATTGATTTCTTTCTCTACCGGGATACTAGTAAATCTTATTTAAGTACTTCCAACTGTACAGGACAAGAATATTGTTCCTTTGATACGAATCAATTTTTTATATATGCTTCAACCGACTTTTGAAGTATCTTATATTCATCAGTTTGGTTACTCATGAGCGTCATCGCCAGGTTTCCATGTAATAAATAATCCCTTTTAGGCTCAGATGTAGTTTTGGGTCGTCTTCTTCTAATTTAAAATCATTGAAGTTGTGTAGGAACTTCGTAATGATGGGAATCCGTATGATCTTCTGAAAAAAATTTTTTTACCCCTGCTAAAACGTCCCTTTTGAGTTGAGGCAAATAAGTTTTCAGCATAAGCTCCATGTCTTTTTTTGTTACTGGCTTTGCTTCGGTATGGAAAGAAGTCTACAAGGTCTCGATTAAGAGAATTTTCGTTATAGATTATCAATAGTCGCCTCATCTGCATAGATGTTTATGAACTTTATAAACCATCCTCACCTCTGGTTCCTTTGAAGCTTCCAACAAGTGCAAGTATTTTCTTCATGATGAGAGGAAAGTTATTCAAAATTGAAACTACGAATACCCACAAAAAATAGAATAATCAACGAGTTTCCTTTGTCCTTTCAGGACATGTTAAGTAAGACCATTAATGCATAAGAACTTGTTCAATAAAACAAAAAAGCCGCTATGTAGCGACTTTTTATTGGTTCAGTGTTCTTGCCTTAAACACTTGTCCAGTTTCATGTGTTCCTATCGTTTTTCCCCTAAAATTGTATTTTTCAGGATGCATGTTCAAACTGGCTGTTATATAAATCGGCATAGAATCCGCCTTTACCCAGCAATTCCTCATGATTACCCGTTTCGATAATGTTACCGTCCTTCATGACCAGAATCAGATCGGCGTTCTTAATCGTTGAGAGACGGTGGGCAATCACAAAAGAGGTTTTCCCTACAGTAAGTCGGTCCATCGCTTGTTGAATCAGCAACTCCGTACGCGTATCGACCGAACTTGTGGCCTCGTCCAATATGAGCATAGGCGCATCTTCAATCATGGCTCTTGCAATGGTAATCAATTGCTTTTGGCCAGCAGAGAGATTGGCTTTGTCGTCTAGTACTGTATCATAGCCCTGCGGCAGAGTTTTAAGGAAGCTGTGCAGACCCACTGCTCTACATGCGGCTTCTACCTGTTCATCGGTAACATGGTCTTGGGAAAAGACGATATTCTCACGAATCGTTCCTTCAAACAGCCATGTATCCTGCAGTACCATACAGAATAATTTATGAACATTCTCACGTGTTAATTGGCTGATCGGAGTTCCATCAATATAAATTTCCCCTCCGTTCAGCTCATAGAACCGCATGAGCAAATTCACGAGCGTCGTCTTACCAGCACCTGTCGGGCCAACAATGGCGACTTTCTGACCAGCTTCAGCTTTCATAGAGAAGTCTTTGATAATCATATGGTCTTCGTTATAACCGAAACGAACATGTTTGAATTCAACATCCCCTTTGGCGTTATCTAGCTTCATGGTCTTGTCACTTTCATCTTTCAATTCTTCTTCATCCAGAAATTCGAATACACGTTCACTGGCAGCAGCCGCCGATTGCAAATTGGTTGCAGCCTGCGCCAACTGTGACAAGGGCTGTGTAAATAGACGAATATACACCATAAAGGCCACAATAGTTCCGATCGTTATAACATGTTGGTTCACCAGCAAAGCGCCTACGATACAGACCGCTACATAACCGAAATTCCCGATGAACATCATAACCGGCATCATCAGGCCAGACATGAACTGGGATTTCCATGCATTTGTATACAAGTGGCCATTAATGCCATGGAACACTTCCTTGGCTGCTTTTTCTCCGTTATATACCTTGACTACGTTATGACCAGCATAGGTTTCTTCAATATGACCGTTGATTTGGCCAAGCTCCGCTTGCTGTGCTACAAAATATTTTTGTGAATGCTTCATAATTACGGTCATCAGTGAAAAACCAATCAGGGTAGCTACAATCCCGGTAATGGTCATGATCCAGTTCGTATACAGCATCATAATCAATGCACCCACAAAGGTTGCCAGTGCGCTGACAAGTGTGCCGAGACTGTTGTTTAATGTTTGTCCGATGGTATCGACATCGTTAGTCACACGGCTGAGCACATTACCATAGCTCGTAGCATCAAAATACTTCAAAGGCATATGATTGATTTTTTGGGACAGTTCTGTCCGCATCTTCTTTGTAAGGCGCTGTGACACGGTTACCGTAATGAATCCTTGGAAATAATTAAAGATAAGGCCGAGACCATACAAAACTACCAGTACAAGAACAATCTTCTGAATAGCATTTATATCAATCCCTGTTACAATTCCTTCCTGGATCAGGTTGGCAATATCGCTGAGCTTATCCGGACCAATCACATTGAAGACGGAACCGGCCAGTGCCAGCACCATAGAGAGGATAATCATAGGCGCATAGGCCTTGATGTAGGATAAGAGCTGGCGTAAGTTTTTTCTAAAATCATTCGCTTTTTTACCAGTCCCCCTCCCCTCCGTAGGACCTCTACCCATGGGACCTTGCTGTTTCATTTTGATATGCTTACTGCCGACGGTGTGTTCATTCTTGTCCATGTACGAGTTCCTCCTTCGAAAGCTGCGAATAAGCGATTTCCTGATAGGTGCTGCAATTCGCCATCAGCTCTTCATGTGTGCCGTTCCCTACAATCTCGCCCTGGTCGAGAACAATAATCCGGTCAGCGTCCTTAATGGTGCCTATGCGCTGAGCCACAATGAGTGTCGTAGCATGGCCGGTTTCTTGTTTAAGCGCAGAGCGCAGGACCCGGTCTGTTCTGTAGTCGAGTGCCGAGAAGGAATCATCGAAGATGTAAATCTCTGGCTGACGGTAGATGGCACGCGCAATGGACAGACGCTGCTTTTGACCACCCGACACGTTCGCTCCACCTTGTGAAATCCGTCCTTGATATTGATCGTCCATTTTTTCGACAAACTCCGTACCCTGAGCAATCTCCACAGCGGCTTTGACGAGTTTCTCCGAAACTTCTGCTCTTCCGTTATCGCCATACGAAACGTTGGAAGCCACTGTACCGCTGAAAAGTACGGCTCTCTGTGGGACATACCCGATTTTGTTATGGAGTGTCTGCTGCTTATAGTTTCTGACATTCACGCCATCCACAAGTACCTCACCCTCAGTCACATCGTAGAAACGGGAAATCAGATTGATCACACTGGTTTTGCCGCTGCCTGTTGCACCAATAAAGGCAACCGTCTCGCCCTGTTTTGCCGTAAAGCTAATGTTGCGAAGCACAGGCTCCTCGGCATCCGGATATTTGAAGCTGACATTACGAAATTCCACCTGACCCATAACGCCCTCTTCTCCAGCTGTCTCATGTCCGTCGATGATGCGAGATTCGGTATTCAATACCTCCATAATCCGTTTGGCAGAAATCGAAGCTCGAGGCATCAGGAAGAATATCATACTTACCATCATAAAGGCCATGACCACCTGCACCGCATATGAGGAGAATACGACCATATTAGAGAATAGCGTAATGCGGTCCGGCACGGCCGCTCCGTTAATCAGGTATGTGCCAATCCAATAGATCGAGACACTCAGACCCGACATAATAAAGGTCATCCCCGGACCAACCATTGCCATTAACCGGTTCGCAAACAGGTTTGTATTTGTCAATTCTGCATTGGCCTGTCCGAACTTCTCCTCCTGATACTGATCTGCATTATAAGCGCGCACCACCCGAAGCCCGGTCAGATGCTCACGTGTTACCCTGTTCAGATTATCGGTGAGACGTTGGATTTTTTGGAAACTCGGAAGAGCGAAAATAACAATGACACTCAGCATCAGGATCAGGACAGCCACAGCCACTCCTGTAGAGGCGGTCCACTGCCAGTTTTTATCCGCAATCTTTGCAATGGCCCACACGGCCAGAATCGGCGCCTTGATGATCACCTGCAGCCCCAGCGCAACCACCGTTTGAATTTGGGTAACATCGTTCGTGGAGCGGGTGATAAGGCTGGCTGTTGAAAAGCTATTCATCTCTTCCATGGAAAAAGATAAGGCCTTGTCAAAGACCATCGCACGCAGACGCATGGCCAGCCCTGCCGCGACCTTTGCCGCAAAATAGCCGACAATAATAGATGCAATCATACTGCCGACAGCACATAACAGCATATAAATACCGGGAATCAGCAGTTCCGACATCGGCGTTCCTGCGGTTTGCAGCTTGGTTGTAATCTCGGCCATATAATCAGGCAGCTTCAAATCCAGCCACACCTGCACAACGATGAAGGCCAAGCTGCAAAGCACGAACATCCATTCATTTTTCTTGAGATATTTGAATATCTTCAGCATTCTGTTCTTCTCCTTTATCTGAAAATCTTAGGTGTTTGGTGCAATTAACGTATCCTGCATACGTTCTCTACATAGGAATTCAGCTTTTAGAGACAATAAGCTTGATGAGTCGGATAAACTCTTTGGCATCCTGTTCGTCCAGCTTTCGAAGAATTTTCTCGCTCCATGCGACTCCTTCGTTATACCTGTCCATCATAAATTGCTTGCCTGAATCCGTAATGAATACAATCACCTTACGTTTGTCGTTGGCATCCGTACGTCGTACAACCAACCCTTTCTTCTCCAAACTTTTCAGTGCCGTTGCGATCCGTCCCGTACTGACGGACAAGTATTCGCTCAAATGACCCGAAGTAACCCCATCCTGATGACTCAAAGCGATGAGAATCCCCATTTCACCACGAGAGAAATGTGCTCGTTCCTCTAACACCGGTTTGCGCGATTTGACGATACACTCGAATAGTTCTGTTGCTGACGCTTTATAGTCCATTGGCAGTACCACCTTCTGCATTTATCTTATACTGTAAGATAATAATGATATCCGGACATAAAGTCAATTCGGGAAAATATGTAATGGTTGAAGTTTCATGACCACTCACGACCTGAATGCGAAGAGGAATACTTCATTGCAACTTGACACAAAAAACTGCACCTCCAAAGTTAGATCGCGTCTAAAAATTGGGATGCAGTTCACTCTGATGTTTATCATCTTCTGATGATCTAGATTAAAGTAAAGTAATCATCAACTTTCCTTATCCAGTGCTTTTCATACAAATCAGCAGCCACCAACCGCACTACGTCTTCAACAAATCGAGGATTCTCGTACGCACGTTCTGTAACCTGTTTCTCGTCAGGCCTTTTTAATACGGGATGAAGGCAACTGCTTGCATTGGATTCAGCGGCATCCAACAGATTTTCCTTCCAATCACTTGGCAATAATTCTCCAGGGTTGCCCTGTACCTGAATTCGTAGCATACCACGCTGATTGTGTGCACTATATTCACTTATTTCTTTAGAACAAGGACATAACGTTGTGATTTCTGTTGATTCATCTGTTCGGCAATTCGCTGCGTCAGTCTAAGTAAATCTGTAATTTGGTCACTCAGTCCCTCATTGCGACTATGCTGAAGCTGTTCTGCCAATCGGCTCATATTAATGCCTTTAAATTCCCGCTCCAGTGAGGTAGTCAGTCGAAAATTGCTAATGCTGGACACCTTTACAGGACTTTTTACCGAAATAACATCGATAGGATACTTCAAATTTTCGATGCCTACTTGCTGTAACTTAAACAGAAAATCATTTTTGCTATTTTGCAAATCTTGCATCTCTTCTTTGAGAACAGGTTTGTCTCCCTGTATTAGATCAACTGAACCGAATAGCCGAAGCTTTCAGCCTTGTCAGGCAGTACAAATGAATGTGTCACACTCTTACTCATGTTATCCTGCTCCTTGTCAGACGCTTGCTTCGGCAACCGCACATTCGCTAAATCGTGCTCTGAACCAGTCCTCATCCAAATCTTTTCCAATTACAACGATGCGGCTTGTTCTGTCTTCATCCACATTCCATTCCCTGTCAGTATCCACCCCAAATATCATGTGAACTCCCTGAAATACGACCCTTTTATTTGTTTTCTGTACATTAAGAATTCCTTTGTATCGATACGTATCAGCTGAATGCTCCACCAACCAATCGTTTATAAACTTATTCACTTTATCTAGATCCAAAGGTCTCGTTTCAGTGAGAACAATGGAGAAAATATCGTCATCATGATGATGGTGATGATGTTCTTCCAGAAAATGTGGATCGACTTCGAGTTTGTGATCAAGATCAAATGTATTAACTCCAAGAATCTGATCCAAATCAATTAAGGATTGATGTGTATGCGTCAATCGGGCATGTGAGTTCATCTTTTTCAACCGGGATTCCAAACGAGCAATATCTTCCTTTTCGACAAGATCTATTTTGTTTAATAATATGACATCGGCAAAAGCGACTTGTTCCTTTGCCTCATATCCGTTATCTAGATGATGTTCAGCATGTTTAGCGTCTACTACGGTTATAACAGCATCAATTTTGAAAAAGTTTGAAATCAGTGGCTCCGCAAGAAAAGTCTGAATGACCGGTCCCGGATCAGCCAAACCCGTAGTTTCAACAACAATCCGATCATATTCGACATGTGTAGGAGTCTCTGCAAATTTGCGATGCAACAAACTTTTCATAATATCCACCAGATCACTTCGTACTGTGCAGCAGATGCAGCCATTGTTCATTTCAATAATTTCTTCGCCAGATTCCACAATTAGTTCATTATCGATGCCCACTTCTCCAAATTCATTCACAATAACAGCAATTTTATAACCGTGATCTGCCTTCAATATATGATTAAGCAGCGTCGTTTTACCAGCTCCCAAAAATCCTGTAATTATCGTTACCGGAATGCGTGGATCTTGTTCCGTTTCCATGTAAGTCCCCCCCTTAAGGTCCTAATTCTAAATTGTACATTCCTTGCAAACTCCCAATCAGACTTTTCACATGTTTATTCCATGCTCAAACCCCTTCACTGCTCGTCTCTGGCATAAAATATTCCATAGATTCTCTTCCCAGTGAAATCGCGCAATATCCACCTTGTCCCATTGATGCCGTTTCTCCAACGGTTCTTCTTCATTCCGTAACAATTACGATTAATAAAAAGCAAAAATACCCCTCACTGGATAAAACCCTTCAATGCAGATTTTTATACATCTTCTATGAAGCAGGCCATGAGAAATCCCCCCCCACAGAGGTTAGCAGTTGTCTGCTCGTGAGCTGTGCGGCGAATGTTCCCCATTTCCTTATGCACGGTAGGTAATGCAACAAGACATGCGGTCAAAATAGCAATTGCTTCATCTTGGACTTCTGTTCTGTTCACCAACTCGACTTGGTAACACCAGGAATTTGTCCTTTATGAGCCAGTTCACGGAAAACAATCCGTGATACTTTAAACTTACGCAAATATCCTCTCGGGCGCCCCGTCAGTTCACAACGGTTTTTCAGTCTAGTAGGGGATGCATTACGTGGTAACTTCTGCAATGCTTCATAGTCCCCTCTTTCTTTCAGCTGACGGCGCAGCTCTGCATATTTGGCTACGGTCTCCTGACGTTTCTTCTCACGTACTACTTTTGATTTTTTGGCCATTGATTTTTCTAGCTCCTTTTAGTATTAGATTAAATGCATGTCAGATCGGACCGCTTCATAAATAAGCCCATACGTCCAATTGAAATCCGCCCTTCGACAAAAGTCGTAATATAACCCGGCAGCCGAATTGTTTCAATCGTGGTTGCGAGCATAAAGGATAACGGTGGAATCAAGGTCTCTTCACTATCAATGGAAGCAGGCTGAATCTGTTCCTCTGTCAGCGGAGATACGGTCATCCTTTTTTGCCTGATCAGCGTTCGCAGCGTGCGGTCAGATAAAATAACTTCATGCACTCCTTCTAGAATAAGTTTCACAGATCAAGATATAGGGTGTCATTTCTCATGAACCTTTTTTACATCGTTGTATTCACCCTGCATGATTGTAGGATGAATTATTTAAATAGTAATAATTACGATTAATAAAAAACTATAATCCTGTTTTGTCCACATGTCAATACAACATGTCGTTTATAAATCTACTTCCCACATTTGTTTCACACTAAACAATTATCGACGCCCAAGATTATTTACATAGCATATACATAAATACATATGAGAACCAATCAAAAATTAGCTCCATAATGACAATACCCAGTGAGTACCCAAATCAGCTAATAGGCGTCTGGGTATTTTTGAATTTTCTCTTTCTATACCTTCATGCGAGGATTATACTCCGACAGTGCATTTTCTATGTTTTCAAAATTAAGTGCTCGGTTCTCTATAATCGCTTTTCGTTTTGCTTTTAACACAATCTGCTCAATATCAGCAAAGCTGCATCCGGCAAGCAAATCTGCAGCCTGTCCAGCAAGGCTCTCCCCGATCAGCAGTTCAATGTATTGAATCCGATCCGCATGCGTTGGCAATGTATACGTCATTTTCGTGTCAAAACGGCGCCATATCGCTGTATCCAGTTCTTCCTCAAGGTTGGTGGCTGCGACAAAAACACTCTCTCCGCCGAACTCGTCTAGACATTGTAGCAGCGTGTTCACCACTCGTGCCATCTCTTTCACCTCATCATTTGACTCCCTCATACGCCCCAGAGCATCAAATTCATCAAGAAACAGAACACAAGGCGTCCCATTTGCATAGTCAAAGATCTTGCGCACATTGCTCGCTGTTTCCCCCAAATGACTATGGATAATCGCGTCAAGCCTCACTAATATAAGCGGCAGATCCAAGCGCTGCGCCAAATAAAAAGCCGTTAGTGTTTTTCCAGTTCCTGGTGGACCAAACATTACGATCTTGTTAGGCATGGGCACATCCTGCTCCTCAAACTTTTCTTTCATTCCCAAAATCGTAATAAACTCATCCACAATTGTCTGGTTTTTCTCGGCTAGTACGATTCGTTTGACCTTGCGGGCGCACTCCTTTGGTGTATATACGGTCGCCATATCAATGCCTTTGGCACGCGGGAGCCGCACAGCAGCATTGCTTTTGCTTTTATTGTTCACGGTCTTTACCTGCCTCTTTAAATAGTAATATTTACGATTAGAAGTGTATCAAAATCAGGTTATGATTTCCACCAAACAGCTCAAATAGTTTGCTGGCATGTTTATCCTTTCATTATCTAGAATTTTTTTCTATTATTCAATAAAAAAAAACCCAGCCAAGTGACTAGGTACCATCTATTTCGTACTCATGGGAGAGTAAATTATAAGTGTGATGTACATCTCCAGAGAAGACCACTGCTTCTCTCTCCAGAAGTCCATAGACTTTGTCTTCACGCATTTATTTTCTCAAGTATGCTGGTATCTAAAATTATCTCGACACCAAACCTCAGGGAAATCGCCCTTCAAATAAGATCAAAACGGAATAATGGCCTTTTAACTTTGGACAAGAATACTGGCTTCATCAATGGTTTGTTTTACAATTGAAGCAGCAGGTTGGTCGTTGGCTAACCGAAGCCCCTGGCCAGCCCAAAGTGACATATACTCGGGGTTGTTTGCTTTTGCAGCCGCCTGACGAATGTCCCGGGTCATCGCGTTTTGAATAGGGTAAGCAGGGATTGTACCGGAGTACTGATGCATGTCAATCATAAATTTTGTTTGAATGCCTCTTGCAGCTTTGCCGGAGTAAGCACGTGTAATTTGAGTGGAGTCTTCATTTGTCGAGAGGATTTTCTGCTTGTACTTTTCGTGGGCACCGCTCTCAGGACAGGCTAAAAACGCAGTGCCCATCTGTACTGCAGAAGCTCCTAATAAAAGGCTTGCTGCAAGTCCCCGCCCATCCATGATTCCCCCCGCTGCGATGACCGGGATCGACACATGGTCAACGACCTGCGGAACAATAGCCATGGTGCCTATCAAAGCATCATGGGAGGCGTCTTTCAGAAAGGTCCCTCTATGCCCGCCTGCTTCGCTCCCCTGAGCCACAATAGCATCTACACCCCCTGCTTCCAATTGCTTGGCTTCATCAACGGTTGTTGCAGTTCCAATGACGAATATTCCATGCTGTTTCATGGTTTGAATCACGTTTGGAGATGGTATGCCAAACGTGAAACTAAATATGGGCACACGTTCCTCCAATAATACCTGTACCTGTTCCTCAAACGATTCTGCAGACTTCAAAATCAATGGATTTTGAGCAGTGCCAAGTTCGATACGATATTTATTGAGATAATCTGTCATCCGGTAGATAGCTTCTTCCGACTCTTCAAATTGCTCAGGCACAAACAAGTTTACTCCGAATGGCTGATCCGTTAGTTGCTTGATTTTTTGGATCTCGCTGCGGAGTTGTTCCGGCGTTAAGTATCCGCCTCCTAGGTTGCCTAGCCCACCAGCGTTTGAAACAGCCGCTACTAATTCAGACGTCGAAACGCCACCTGCCATCGGCGCTTGAAAAAGCGGGTATCGAATTTTTAGAGTACGCGTCAATTCAGTCTCAAACACTTTTAAATCCTCCTTTTAGTTGAAAATTTGAAGATCTATTGGTAGTTCAACAAGCAACAAAGTGGCAAGAAGACGCGATAGGCTGCTCTCCTTATTTTCAACATTTTTTTATACATGTTGTCTAGGCAAAAATGAAGCACTATTGCCGATTAAATAATACTCGAGTTTCATTCAAAATCAACTATACAACTTATGTTGTTTACAATAAAGAGGTTGGTTAAAGAGGAGGCGCTTATGACCAGACGGACTATTGTCTTGGAGTAATATATCCTTCAAGTACCAAAATAAAAAACTGGCGCCGACGGAATATCGACACCAGTTTTTGCCGCACAGCTTTTCCCAATATAGTGGCTTGACTAAGGAAATGCTGAATGAGATTCAACCGATTGAATAAACGATGTTAGATTGATGCTTTTAGGCAAATTACTGATCAGCGCTATTCAATAGATTCAAGCTTCCATTGTTGATTATAATTGGATGTATACCGCCATTGCTGGATAGGAACTCCCTCTGCAGTTGATAGACCTGTGACATCAGCTGGCTTATTGGAAATTACAGGAGTGATGCGATAGTAACCATCTCCTGTAGAGATAAAAGCAAATTTTTGTTGATCTTGGTCAGTACTAGCAGCCAGTTGGAATTTAGCGCCATGATCCAGAGAGCCATTTGTTACCTCGAGTGAACGTCCACTCTGCACATTCTTGATACTGTATTGACCGCCACCTAGATGCGTAACACTCCATTGCTGATTTTCTTTACCTGCATAGGTTGATTTAATTACATTTGCCCCTTCTATCGTATTATCGGCTTCCATGACCTTGCCGTCCAAACGCACGTTGAAACGATAAATACCATTAGAAACATTTCCATCAGGAATGCTTGCTTTATCTCCGCTGCCAGCAGGCCGGGTGTAGAGAAGAGTTCCGAAACCAAGTTGGTCAAACGTTGATGGATATTTTAAATTCGGACCACCTTCGGTACCTTCCAGAGCCATTCGGGCAGCAATATTGGGTGCAGACAGACCTTTTCGATTGACATAGTGGTTATAAATCATTGCCCAGATGGGCCGCATTTCATTACGATTGGCAGGCGATATTCCGGATTGACTATTTATCGCGCCGTTTCTACCTGATCCCCATTCATAAGTTGTAAATGGCACATCCTCGCCATTGTTGTACTTGGCAACATATTCAGCAGCACGCAGGAAACGATTGTCCGCCCATCCATAAAGGTCATCTCCCTGATTCCACGCCATTTCAGCAATTGTGGCCATTAAACCAATACCTAATTGAGTATGCGCTTGGTCCCTTCCAGACTCTTGCCATTGGGCAAGACCATCAGGATGAAGGAATGGGATCGCATTATAAATGGACCCATTTCCTGCACCATTTTTAAAATATTCAACACCGATATCATAAATATCCCGGCGGTCACAGAATATTCCGATTGCAATGGTGGCAGCCATATTGCTTAGATCCCAGTTCGCCCAGTAATTCTGTATATATGAATCATTATGACTATTCCCATATTCATTGCCAATAAGGAATCTCTCGTTTAATGGTTTGTAAAATACGGTAAGAAGCATGTTCTGCATTTGTTCCACATTAAACCCCGGATAATCTCTCATAAGTTCTGCTGCATTAGCCAACTCATATCCATAAATTCCCGCCGCTAAGTAGCGATCAGCATTGCCGGAAATCGTTTTAAGATTAGAGGACCAGGCATTCAAAATATCACGAGCTGTATCTCCATTTGCGGTGTCCCCTGTAATTTTCCAACGAAGTGCATTCTGATAAGCACGAGCTATATCATTGTAAAACACAGCTACATTTTGCCCACTTCCTCCCCTGATAATGGTAGAAATAGCGCGTGGTTTCCATCCAGCCTGTGATAGTGGACTGGACAGCAATTGATTCCAACCATCCAAATAGGGTTGTCTGCCTTCATTAATCATTTGCTTAATTCGGTCAAAATCTTCTTTCGTATGTAATAGGCCAGGATGAGCAAATCCAGTGGATGCTGCAGCTTTAGGCAATGTTATCTCAGTGAATTCAAACGTACTTATTACTAGGCAAAAAATAATGGATACTAATAGTATTCTTTTCAACATTTACATTCCCCTTATATTAGTGTGTTTAAAATAAATCCTCCGCTATTTTATCCTCGATCCCTCCTTTATGTAATTCTCCTTTGAGTTGGTATATATACCTGTTTTTTCTGCGCTATTATGTTTATCGGCACTTCAATGTTTGATAATAGTAATATCTTGAAAAATAGGTCTTTTTGCTCAACATTTTTCTTCATTTTCATTTCAAGTTTCATTTTCAAACCATGGAGTTATGGAGTGTAGAGGCGATTACACAAACCGTTATGAGTGGGCTCGGATTTTCTTTTTTGCCTTATATTACAGTTAAAGAAACGTAAATAGAGGAAAACTTAAATTGTAAATCATTCCAAAAAGCTCGATCCTATATACTCCCATACGCTGATTAAAAAGAAAAAGTGGCTATCTCCAACAGTGAAAGCTTTCTCTGAACTTGTTATAAATCGATCCGTAAAACGGATAACGAGATCGAAAATTCAAGATGACCACTTGTTGGATAACTGGTATTATTGCCCTCTAGGAGCACCGATTATAATTGTGAAAAACAGGCGTAATTAAGTTGTCTTTTTTCTTTTAACGCTTCATAGTGGATCTCTTTCAATTTATCTTTTATTTAATATACTGACCCGCCTCCTGTAGAAATCTGATTACTGAGTTGTTTATTCTTCATATTAATTTGTTCTCATAGATTACTTGATTGGAACCAAAATATATCAGTCATGAAAGTATCTTTACGTATCAAGGATTGTAATGCAACTTATTAGCTGTACTTTCTGGCTCCCAACATTACAAAAATTGACACTTCTAATGAAAATAAGTAGTATAAATAGAAAGATTTATACAAAAAAGAGTCCTTTCCTCATTCCCCTCTATTCAAATTCTTGATCCTACCTATCTTATTTTAAGGAGTGAAAATGCTATGCGCGCACGAACGTTAAAAGCAAGTACAAGGAATGTAATCGGTAGCTATTACAAATGGATCGCAGCTGGTATGATTGTAACTCTCACGGGATGCTCGCTTGCATCCGCCGCTCCTTCACCCTCACTCTCATCCTCAAGTAAAACTAGTGAACCTACCTCCTCCCTGGTTACATTTCAATTGCAAGAGGCTACGATTGCTCAGATGCAGGACGCGATGAAGTCAGGAGCACTATCGAGTGTCGAGCTCACAGCCATGTACCTTAACCGGGTATATGCCTATGATTCTAGTGGCATTCAGCTGAATTCCATCCCTGTTCTGAATCCTGACGTACTAAAAGAAGCCGCTCAGGCTGATCAGCAAAGGGCACAGGGGATTAATACCGGGCCTCTGCAAGGCATCCCCTACACGGTTAAAGACAGTTACAAGGTTAAGGGACTCACTGTTGCTTCTGGATCTCCGGCTTTCAAAAACCTGATGGCAAAAGATGATGCCTTTACAGTAGAGAAGATACGCAAATCCGGTGGGGTGCTCATTGGCAAAACCAATATGCCGCCAATGGCAGCTGGTGGAATGCAAAGAGGCGTTTATGGTCGTGCCGAAAGTCCGTACAATCCAGATTATTTGGCTGCAGCCTGGTACTCTGGCTCCTCTAACGGATCTGGCGTGTCAACAGCCGCCAACCTCGCTGCCTTCGGTATGGGGGAAGAAACGGTATCCTCTGGAAGATCACCAGCATCGAACAATGGTTTAATTGCCTACACCCCATCGCGGGGCCTAATCTCCATTCGGGGGAATTGGCCGCTCTTCCCTATACGGGATGTCGTCGTTCCACATACGAGAACTATCGAGGACATGCTCCGCCTGCTTGACGTGATTGTTGTTGAGGATAAGATCACCAAGGGCGATTTTTGGCGAGAACAGAAAGCCGTTCGGCTCCCTTCTGTCAACAGTGTCCGTCCCAATTCCTATCTGGAGTTGCGAGATACGCAAGCTTTGAAAGGCAAACGTATTGGTGTTCCGAAAATCTATATCGGTAAGGACCCTGAAACCACAACTCCGATTAAATTCAGACCTTCAATACAGGCATTATGGGAAAAAGCTGTAAAGGATTTAACTGCTCTTGGAGCTGAAGTTGTGGAAGTTGACTTCCCTTTGCAAGTGAACAGCGAGAAGGACCGACCTACAGCGAAAACACCTGAAGAACGCGGTTTGATGCCGGCAAAGTGGGCTGAAAAGGAATTCGGACTGCTTAATCCTTATGTAGCTGAGGAATTCCTTAAAAGTGTGGGCGATCCGAATTTCCCCTCATGGGCTAATATCGACCCTGCAACCGTCTTTCCAAATCCGCCCGGTTCGGTTGATGCCAAACGTGGCAGAGACCTTGGTCACTATGACGTATTCATTGACACCATAAAGAAAGGCGTCACCCCTTACGAACAAATTCCTCAGTTTCAAGAAGGGCTGCGGGGGCTTGAAAATGTACGAAAAATTGATTTTGAAAATTGGATGAAGCAAAATAACCTTGATTTTATAGTTTTCCCGGCCAATTCGAATATCGGCAAAGCGGACTCCGATGTAAATGAAACATCCTATGAGGAGGCTTGGGAGAATGGCAACTATTTCTCCAATACGAATTTCCTTCTACGCGAGTACGGAATCCCGAGTGTGTCTGTGAGTATGGGTGCTATGAAAGATACCGGTATGCCCGTCAACCTGACGATGGCAGGTGCCGCATATAGCGATAACGACCTGCTTCGATACGCTTATTCCTATGAGCAAGCAACCAAAAACCGTCCTATTGCAACACGCACGCCAGCGCTTGAGGATGAAACCTTTTCCTATAACCCACAAACTGCTCTCCCACCCTCTAAACGCAAGGAAACAGAAGCTCCTGCACTTAAGTTGAATGCTTCGCTCAAGGGCGATATTCTCGCTTTGAAAGGTTCAGTCACAGATCAAAGTGAAATCGCTCAGCTCAAAGTTTATGTCAATGGCATGCGTGTCGCTATTACAGAAGATAAAGCTAATTGGTCAGCAACACTTCCAACTACGATATACAAACAGAGTGGTGCCTCCCAAGCCGATACACTGCATATTCTTGTGCTGGCGAAGGATATTTACGGAAATACCTCTGCTCAAATCAAATCTGTCACATTACCCCAATGACGAAGGACATCATAGAACATAAATTAGCAAACTCCCTAGCTGCTTTCCCAGTATAGGGAGTTTGTCTTCAAATCCCATCATTGTTCAGCCTACAAGCTTTAGTCCAAATCATGAGTATGAAACTTACAAAAATAGCAACCAAAGTCCCTCCCCACTCTAACCATCCACTGGAATGTTTCAGCCCGATAACCCATGCAACTTCAAATAATGCCGCAATTACAACAGATAACCATGTCTTGTTCATTTTGTACTTCCTCCTTTTTGATAACGCTGCAAATGTAATATGGATCTAAGCAGCAATTAAAAAAAGCCTGAGATCATACTGCATACAGCAGTTTTTCTCCCAGGCTTTTATCCTTCCGTGACACAGTGCAACGACTGTGAGTTTTCTCTCGGACCAGCCGATATGACATCGCGGAACCCTAGAAAACATTTTTAAATTCAATTACAGTATCATTGATTTGGTCATTATGAAATCAATTTGTTCTTCAGCCCCCATATAAAAAGAGTGTGCACCCGTTTGAACAAACCCCATTTTCTTATAAAAAGCAATGGCATTTTCATTTTTTTCCCATACCCCGAGCCAGACCTTCTTTTTATTATGTCCCAGTGCAATTTCCATAGCTTTATTTAACATATATTTACCAAGCCCATGTTTTTGAAATTTGTTTTTGATATAAATCCTCTCAACTTCGAGTGACTCATCACCCATTTTTTCGGATTGGGCATCATTTATATTTACTTTTAAAAATCCAGCAAGTTCTTCATTAAAATAAACGAAAAAGAATTCTGAAGAGACATTGGACAATTCCTTCTCTAACTGTTTCGAGTTAAATGCTCTTTCCAGATAGGCTTGCATATTTTCAGGTGAATTTTGTTCTTTAAAAGTATCGTTGAATGTTTCAATGCTTATTTCTTGGAGTGTTTGTAAATCTGCACGGCTGCATTTGATAATTTTCGCATTCATTATAAATTTATGCTCCTTCATATAAATCAATTAGTAATTTCGTTTGTTCCCTTTTTTCACAAATTCCCATTCATCGCTTATATTTTTTCTTACTCTTTGAAGTAGATTAAAAATGGTGTTTACTTCACTTTCCGAAAATCCCGCTAAGGCAACATTATCCGAATAATCATGTTCTCTTTTTATGAAAGGATAGACATTGTTCCCTTTTTCTGTTGGAAAGAGTTTGTTAATTTTTTTGTTATGCTGATCCTCTTTCTTTTCAATAAACCCATTCATTACAAGTTTTTGGATAGCACGAGATGCGGTTGTTCGATCTACTTTTATCATCTCAGCTAACTTTTCTTGAAAGATTCCTGGGTTTTCACATATTCGTACAAGGTATAAATACTGTCCTTTTGTAAGGTCATATTCTTTAAATTCAATATTACTTATCGAATCTAATGCTCTGGCTATCATCCCAATTTCACGAAGTACTTCCTTCATAATGAACTCCTTTGCTCCTATTTTGTTGCAAATGCAATAAACATGGTATATATTTAATCTACCCTAACTTTGTTGCATTTGCAATATAAAATTATATTAAAGAGGTCGAGTAAAGTGAAATATGTTTTTTTTGTAATAGGTATTTTTATATTATCCCTTGGTATTTCTTTCACTATACAATCAGACCTTGGGACATCACCTTTTGATGCGCTTTTGGTAGGACTATCCACAAATGTGGGGCTTACTGTAGGAAGTTGGGAAATCATAATGGCTTTGATTTTGATCTGTTGTAATTCACTTTTAAATAGACAAAGACCAGAAGTTTTGGGGTTGTTAACAGCATTTATAACGGGGATTGGTATTGATATGTGGCTTTTTTTATTGCAGGATGTGTTAACGCCTGAACTATGGTACAGCAAAGTTGTTTGTTTTGGAATTGGTTTAATTGTTGTTGGATTAGGAACTGCAACATATTTACAGACAAACTTTGCGCCCATTCCAGTTGACCGATTAACAATAATCGTACAGGAATTAACTAGAACAAATCTATTTTTTTCAAGAACATTCATTTACCTCATATTCTTGGTCATAGCGTCAATTTTAAATGGACCCATTGGCATCGGAACTTTGTTAACTGTTTGTCTAGGGGGGCTAATACTCAATTATTTCATGCCCCTCACTGGAAAAGTATTAGATCGCATCTTAACACACTCTGGTACATCACCAAATCATGATAAAGACAAAAAGCATTCAATATAGTATGCTTTTTGTCTTTCTAATTCAACTAACCTGATCTGAAGGCGTAATATCATTACATTAATTTCGATACAGAATCTTTATTTTCAATTTTAAGTTTCTCTAGAAGAATTGGTACAGTTATTTGTCTCTTAATTGGTACTTTAATTGCGTCTTATTCATTTTTATAATGTGTTTGTATTTTGAAGGTCAATTCATAAAGGAGTGTAACTTTATGTTCCACGGATTATCTGCTTTTCCACTCACACCGGTTAATGAGACAGGCATTGACGAAAAAGCATTTGTGACGCTGATTCAACGATTAGTTGCAGCTGGTGTAGACTCAATTGGTACATTAGGATCAACTGGAAATTATGCATATCTTAATCGAGAAGAACGTTTACGTGTTCTTCAACTTGCTGTCCACTCAGCCGAGGGGATTCCCGTGATGACAAGTATAAGTGCGATTCGTACCTTAGAAGTACTTCGATTAGCGGAAGATGCACAAAGAGCAGGAGCAAGTGCAGTGCTGCTAGCCCCCATCTCCTATCAAGCACTAACGAATGAAGAAGTATTTTCACTTTATGAACAGGTAACCAGTTCACTCTCCATTCCACTTTGTGTCTATGATAATCCGGGTACCTCCCATTTTCATTTCAGTGATGAATTGCACGGCCGAATTGCTGAGTTACCTAATGTGGGTTCGATTAAGATTCCCGGAGTACCTACTGATCCCGAAGCAGCCAAGACACGCATCAAAAAACTACGAGGGTCGATTCCTCCCCACGTAACTATAGGAGTAAGTGGAGATTCATTTGCAGTCACCGGCTTGAATGCAGGTTGTGAAGCATGGTTCTCAGTTCTTGGTGGATTGTTCCCAAAAGCGTGTCTAAATATGACCCGATTGGCCCAGGACGGTTTTGCTGACGAAGCAGAACGACTCTCGGCACTACTTGAACCTATTTGGACGTTATTTCATCAATATGGTAGCCTTCGTGTTGTTTCAGCAGCAGCAGAAATAAGTGGCTTGATCTCAAGTCCCAGTCTTCCTTTACCCTTACAACCATTGAATCCATCAGCTAGAGAATACTTGAAACTCATATTAAACAATCTTCAGGAATGAATTGTTTCTTTTACTATTATCGAAAAAAGAGCGGAATCTCAACATGTATCTAAATTCCGCTCTTTCAGCATGGAGGCGCTACTTTAACTTAGGGCTGTTTTCTTATCGAATCCGTCCAGAGTGCATCCACAGGCGGTAATTCGTTCCCTTGTGTCATATATATCCGGTCGACTCTGAGTTGCGACTTTCGAGCTAAGATCGAAAACAGATGATCACCACGGGTCAATTCCAAATCCGACAGTAAACACCAATAGTACACTTGAGCTGTGTTATACGTATGCAGTGTGCCCTGGCCCAGTTGTTCGGATAAAGGTCTCACTACGCCGTCCAGCGATAAGTAGCATGAATCGGATTGACCGTTATGATGTCGAACCAAAATCCAAATATGGTAATTACCTGAATTCGTGATGTTTATTTTGTAATGCATCGCTGGAGCAATCTCCGGGTTCTCCCACTGCCTTCCAGGCTCAGAGACATGCATGGCGAAACCTGTTCTTCCATTGGTTTCGGCCTGTACGTGGCTCCAATCAATAGCATTACCGTCTTTACTGGACGTGAGATACGCATTTTCAGAGTCTTCCAACGCATATTCGGCTTCGATCGCAACGATGCTGTTTGATTCGATAAACATACCCGCACCAAATTCTTTTATAACATCCTTTGTACCGTCAGCATCACAGATGTCCACATAGCGTTTGTCCCCCAACGTGGTCTGCGGAACATCAAAACATTTCAAGAAGATCTCATCGATGGTGGCGTAAAAATCTCTTGTGGCATAAAGAACGACGGGGAGAGGTACTTCTTGCTCTCCAGTTTCGTAAAATTGATTACATAATTGTTCGACTTCATTCCAATTCACAGTAGGACTTTCCAGACCGTGATCGGTAACCAACTTATGATGATGCTGACTGGCAATCGGTCCTAAATTGCACGTTTTTTGCTCATTCGTATATATCACTAACTTGTTAATCGTGACATAAGGATCTACCATATAAATTCTTAAGGCATGTATACCGGAAGCTAGGTAGGGCAGCTCCACTCTTATCTTCTCACCGTTATTAAAAACGGATTCCTGCCAGGTGCCCAGCCACTCGTCACGAGTCTCTGATTCTACCAGAATAGGTGCTGTATCATCAACTCCGATACCGAAACGAATGTTGCCTGTCGAATTTAAAGTAAGAAAACGGTGAATCTCTAAGGTAAACTGCCCAGCCTCTTTCAAAAAAATATCGTATCCTAAATATGGATGATTCTTAAGCTCTCCTCCAAGGGGTCGTAGTTCACCGTTCCAGGCCATCATCGCGGCTCCCTCATATCTTCCCATCCCCGGTATGACTACCCAACCAGACTTATCGGTCGAATCTGCACCGGGAACATTATGGTCGTAGGAGGCTGCTGGGATAGACACATATCCGTCTGCCTCTATATGTCCGTAAAACGTTTCAGGAACATTTACACCTTCCTCAACTTGCACCTTTATTGGAACAGAAGTCATATCTTTATGGTTTCGGACGGTCAGTTGTCCAGTCTTTCCAGCATGCTGATGCGTATCGATGACCGAGACAAGAATTCTTTTCTCCGTTTGGATCAATCCTTCACTTTCCGAAAGAATGATCCAATCTTCGCCTTCCATTACCTCAATCGTGAATGGAATAGTCCCGTTCCCCTGGTTTCCAATCTCAAACCATTTTTGTTTTTGACCATGGATGGAAAAGCGCAGTGTGGTTTCTTCATTCCAAAGGTCGATTCTCATGCCACCCTGAGCAATTTTCAATGCGGGCTTTCGCGCAGGATACAAGACGGTAGGCGGTGGTGGAAAGCTTTCCGGTGTGAGGACTCCATTCCACTTGCCTTCACTCATTTTTGCATTATAGAAATGAAGCATTCTTCGTTTGTAGTCCGCCATTTTTATCGAAAGCTCCACATATTGGTCAGCAGCCTGCATGTTTCCGCGCTCGTAAGAAAGCGTACTTCTGTCGGCAAAATAAAACTCATGGTTGGTATAATATGACGCGTGAATTTTCATGAGAAACATCTGGAAAAATGCAGCCCGCTCCTGGAGCGGAAGGCTGTACATTATGGCATTGCCTCGACGAAAAATATCCTCCAGCCGCATTAATCTACGCCCTGCTTCATCACCTAATACAGTTTGTGAAAACACATTGGATTGCATATGTTCGATCTTTCGTACGTTAGTGACCTGTGCAAATGTCTCATATAATTCCGCAACTTCAGGTCCGTGGTTGCCGGAAAAATTGGCGTTTATCCAAGATTCAACGAATTGGGATGCATTCTTGGTCATTCCTTCCTCTTTGCCGGCTTCCCAGCCAGATCGCAAAAAGAATTCCATATCCTGTTCAAGGGGCTTCAACCCGCCAACATTCAGAATCCACAATTTTCGAATTCCCGATTCATACGATTTTTTCAATTCATTCTCTGTATGGGCCAATGGAATTGAATTGATAAAGAGATAGCTCATCCCCGTTCCTGGAGCTGCCCAGTAAGAGTTGTGATAATACAAACCGTTGCCTCCACTGCGTTGACGTTCCTTCTCATTCGGGTATCGGCGCATATGCCCAAAGTTATCGTTTGCCCAAATAAGAGTCACACATTCAGGTATATCAAGACCTCGGTCATATAGCTCTAGTACTTCTTTGTACGGGATAAATGTCTGTAATGAAGCATTTTCTTTTGATTCGCCGATCACGTCCTTGAGAATTTGCTTTTGATCTTGTATGACCTTTCCTAGCAGAGAACACTTGGCTTCTGCCCGTTCTTCCCTAGTCATGGAATTGTCCTCTTCAATGGCCTGCGTATGAAATCCCGAATCATGGATTCCACGCATGCCAACCGTATAACACACTTCGTAATTTTTATTCTTCTCGACACTTTCCCGCCAATACTCCTGTAGAATCTCGCGATTTCGGCCTTCGATGGAATAATCGTATGAGGCGTCGTCATAACCCTTGGCTGCAAGCCATGGCTCCCATTCATTCTGGTTGCTGCGAAGCAACATATCGCAATGCGACGTGCCTACAACAATCCCCATTTTTTCAGCGAGCCCTCCATTTTCGGGATTCTCATTAAAATAATTCACATGCATGGCAGGCCAGATGAAATTGGCCTTCAGTCGAAGTAAAAGTTCGAAAATGGATTGATACGCGGCAGGCCCGATGGTGCCATCTTGCGTATGAATCTTGGCCCAGTCATCAAGCTCTTCCTCGTCATTCAGGAAAATTCCCCGGTACTGAACCGCTGGCCAATCTGCTTTGGAGTAGTCCAAAGGCAGACAAAGTACATCGTAGGTTTTCACCGGTACATCCGCCCAGTAATACCACGGAGACACACCCATTGCCTCGCACAAGTCATAGATTCCGAAGATGGTACCGCGCCTGTCGGTTCCTATGATATATAAGACACCGTCAATGACTTCCTGAAGAAACGCTTCCCACCGATATGAGCCATCCTCCAGCGCTAGTTTTTTCAGCGATACCCCTTTTTCTTGCAGATAAGCGAGTAACGGCTCATTGTCTGTGATCGTGCCGATCACGATGCTGCTTTGATCCATTTCTTTTGCTCGCAATAGCTTACAACCGCAAACCCAATCAATATCTCGCATAAGATTGCAAAAGGCAAGATGCACCGCGCTGTTTTCCGTTTCGGAAACAAAAACAGGCACCGTGTGATTTCTTTTCAACAGTTCAAATTCATTCTGGGTTCCTTGGTGTGATTTCAAGTGTCTAACCTCCTCATGTGGTCCATTCGGAAGAAAATCTGGTAGCTAAACTATACCTGAATACCAAGCAATAATCTTTTAATATGTTGCCGAATTATCGATTTGTTATATTATATTGCTATAGGATGGAGGTTGAGCGATGATTGCTGATGTAAGTCATATGCATCCCCTATTTTCAATCGAGTATGTCGTCCATGATGCAGACCACAACATGACCAATTTTCATTATCACGATGCATATGAACTTTATTTTCTAGAAAAAGGGTACCATCAGATTTTGATCCAGGACTCCATCTATGACATTGAGCTGCATGATGTTGCACTGTTCAAACCAAATTTGTTCCATAGAAGCTACCAAAATCAAGGCTGTGCCAGAACATGTGTCTATTTCACGGAGCGTTTCTTGCGATTATATTTTACGGAGCGGGCGATAAAATCTTTATTAGGCTGCTTTGATACAGAAATCATCATCTCTTTGAACCAAGAAGTGTTTGCGAAAGTGAAAAGGCTATTGAAATCCCTGGAGAAAGAAAACGTCTCGGGTGAGAGTGATCGTATTTTTATATTTTTAGCTGAACTGTTATCTCTATTAAATAATAATAAGGATTCCCAAATAGTGGAGCAGCAGTCTTCCAAGTATGCTAACTTTGGACCTATTCTGTCGTACATCAACCAAAACTATAACAAAATCACCAAAATCGAAGAAATCGCAAAGTCGTTTTACATGTCCAAATATTATTTGTGTCATCGTTTTAAAGAAGTCACGGGACTTACGGTTATTCAATATTTAAATAATATTAAGATTCAACATGCTTGCAACTTGCTGATCAATACAAAGTTAACGATACTCGAGATTGGTAACGAATGTGGCTTCAACTCGTCCATGTATTTTTGTAAGATCTTTAAACAAACGATATTCATGACACCTAGCGAATTTAGAAAGAAAGCTAGATAAGATCATCTGTTATCGTCTTAGACTAAAATTCATGACAGCTTGTAGGACGCGTATAAGCGTAATACGGGCTTATCTTCCAACGAAAAGAGGAATGTAAATTGACTAGTCTTCCCCTGCATCCGGCTTTGTCCGGAAAAACAGTTGTGGTAACTGGCGGTTCCGGCGTGTTGTGCAGCTCCATGGCCAAGGAGCTTGCCCGCCAGGGGGCCAAGGTCGCCATTTTGAACCGTACTGCTGATAAGGGCGAATTGATAGCAAAGGAAATTTGTGAAAGCGGCGGAGAATCCATTGCGGTTGCCTGCGATGTAACCGATGTCGAAAGCGTGAAGCAGGCTGAGGAGACGGTCCGCCGCCTGCTCGGTCCGTGCGATATTCTAATCAATGGAGCAGGCGGCAACCACCCCAGTGCGAATACGAGTCTGGAGACGTTTCATCCTGAAGATCTGAACCAGCCGGGAATCACTACCTTTTTCGATCTCAGTGTGCCTGGCTTCCGCAATGTACTTAATTTAAATTTTATCGGGACTTTAATCCCAACACAGATTTTTTCCAAAAGCATGATCGGGCGACCCGGCGCTGTGGTCCTTAACATATCCTCCATGAGCGCTCCCAGCCCGATGACCAAGGTTCCCGCCTACAGCGCTGCCAAAGCCGCCATCAACAACTTCACCCAGTGGCTGGCCGTACATCTAGCCGAATCCGGCATTCGGGTGAATGCCATTGCCCCCGGATTTTTCCTGACAGAGCAGAACCGACAATTGCTCACCAACGAGGACGGCTCGCTTACCGAGCGCTCGGCCAAGATTATTGCCCACACCCCAATGCGCCGTTTCGGTGAACCTGAAGACCTCCTCGGAACGCTGCTTTGGCTGGTCGATGAAACCGCTTCCGGTTTTGTGACCGGTGCAGTCATTCCTATCGATGGTGGTTTCATGGCCTATTCGGGGGTATAGAATCTTCATTTTCCAGCCCTTGCCCTTCTATTTTACAATTGCGAAGCGGCAAGGGGCTTAGTGTGTCAACAATGCCTTATCTTGTATACAAGATCTCGAATTCCTTTGAAAACCCTTTAATTCCAACCACCACTTGACGGCAAACAACTAAACTCATAAACAAAAAATGAATAACACACACCAGCATTATTTCTTGATATAGTCAGCGAACTGCCGGAGAAATTCGAGAGAATGTATATCCTTTCTGAGATGATGGTGAACCAGATCATCCATTTTGCTCGTTTCCTGATTCAACATATATTCAAGCATGGTTTGGTGCTCATGCCAGATTTCCATCAGCTTCCCTGCTTGCAGCATATGCAGCTTGCGATATCTGATATAGTGAACATTTGATTGCTGAATTAGCTGCCAAAGAAATTCTCGGCCTACCAATTGGAACATAGTTTGGTGGAACTGATCGTCTAAAATGAGAAATTGATCCGTAGCATGATCTTCATCAATGACAGCCCTCTGTCTGTCCAGAATTTCGCTCAGCTTCTGTATATCGCTTAATGCAAATTGCGTAGAAAGCTCCTTCATAATCTCTTTTTCCACTGCGCTTCTCAAGTAGCTCATTTGTTCTACGGACTCCAGATCGATATAAGAGACAACGTTCCCCTTTTTGGGATAAATATCGATATAAGATTCTAGTGCAAGCTGCTTCAATACATCGCGCAGCGGAGTTCTGGACAACTGGAAGCGTTCTGACAAGGTCGTCTCGCTGAGCAGAGTACCAGGCTTTAAGATCATCGACAAAATATCATTTTTCAAAAGCTGCTTGATTTCTTCCTTTGTAAACATATCATTCCTGCCTTCACTTTATAAATCTAGACTTATTATAAAACATTTTGATGTGTTGAACCCCTCTAAAATTGTCATTGACAAGGGCAAACTTTGTACTTTATGATCAAACCGATCTTGTATACAAGATTGCCAATAAAATCAGGGAGGGTATCTTTATGAACATGACCTGGAGATGGTATGGGAAAGGCAACGACAATATTACACTGGATCATATCCGGCAAATTCCGGGAGTTATGGGTATTGTCTGGTCTTTACATGATAAGGTAGCTGGTGAAGTATGGGAAATGGAACGAATTGAGAAGGTAGCTGAGCAGATCACAAGCAAGGGCTTTAGTACGGCGGTCGTAGAAAGTGTAAATGTCCACGATGATATCAAAATCGGCCTCCCATCCCGCGATCAATACATTGACATTTATATTGACACCATTCGCAAATTAGCCAAGGTGGGAGTCAAGGTGATTTGCTATAACTTTATGCCTATCTTTGACTGGACCAGAACAGAGTTGTATAAAGAACTACCTGATGGTTCTAACGCTCTGTTTTATGAGAAGGCTGCCATTACCGATAATCCCCGCCAAATGGTGGATCGGATTCTCAAGGGAGCAGGGAAGTTTACGATGCCAGGCTGGGAACCTGAGCGGTTGGCGAGACTGGATGAACTGTTTGCTGCTTATGCGGAAGTCACTGAAGACAAGCTGTTTGACAATCTAAAGTATTTTCTTGAGCGCATTATCCCCGTCTGCGAGGAGGTTGACATCAAGATGGCCATTCATCCTGATGATCCGGCATGGCCCATCTTCGGATTACCGAGAATTGTTCGGAGTCGTGAGACCATCCGGCGTATCTTAAATGCAGTGAACAGTTCTTATAACGGTCTAACCTTTTGCACAGGCTCACTGGGGACCAATCCTGAGAATGATTTGCCAGCTATGATTCGGGAGTTCCATGATCGTATTCATTTTGCGCATATTCGTAATGTTAAGGTGTTCGAAAATGGCGACTTTATTGAAGTGTCACACCGTGGAAAGGACGGAAGCGTCGATGTACCGGAAGTAGTTAGAGCTTATCACGAGAACGGCTATCAGGGATATGTGCGCCCAGACCATGGCAGACATCTATGGGGAGAAGAAAAGAATTGTCGGCCAGGCTACGGTTTGTATGACCGTGCACTGGGAGTTATGTACTTGCTTGGTGTCTGGGATAGTCTGGCTCAAAACAACAAGGGAGTGAAATAGATGCTCCAGCTTAACCGGAAAAGCCTTTTAGACAGGACGGCCTGGGAAGCAGCAGGTATTGAACTGCCAAAATATGATTTGGAGCTTGTAGCCCATAATACCCGAGTTAGACCGCAATGGGTGCATTTCGGCGCAGGCAATATTTTTCGTGGGTTCGTGGCCAATGCACAGCAACAGTTGCTGAATATTCTGAAAGCGGATACAGGTATAATTGCGGCCGAAGCCTTTGATTTTGAAATGATCGACAAAGCCTATAAGCCTTACGACAATCTAACCTTACTGGTGTCGATGAGTGCAGACGGAAGATTTTGCAAGAGTGTGGTCGCAAGCATCGTTGAAGGTCTCGCAGCAGAGCAGAATCGTCCAGACGATTACCTCCGTCTGATTGAAATATTTGAAAATCCGACTCTGCAGATGGCCAGCTTCACTGTCACGGAAAAAGGATACGTCCTCACCGGGCCTGACGGTAAGTATCTGGCTGTTGTAGAGAGGGATTTAGCGAATGGTCCTGAACAGCCGGTGCATGTGATGAGCATAGCTACTTCGCTTGTCTATCAGCGTTACCTGAAGGGGCAGCTTCCAATGACCTTTGTAAGCATGGATAATTGCTCCCATAACGGCGATCTGTTAAAGGATAGTATGATTACTATCGCCAAGGAGTGGACACGCAGAAGCCTGGTAGAGAAAGGATTTGTAGACTATCTGCAGAATGAGGAGAAAATAACCTTCCCGCTGACTATGATTGATAAAATCACCCCCCGCCCTTCCTTACAGGTACAGTCTGCTCTTCGGGAACTTGGGTTGGCCGACATGGAGATGATCGTTACCACCAGGCATACGTATACGGCCCCCTTTGTTAATGCTGAGGTTAGCGAGTATTTGGTCATTGAAGACAAGTTTACAAACGGGAGACCTGCCCTAGAGGAAGCTGGCATCATCTTCACGGATCGGGATACGGTGGACAAAGTGGAGAAGATGAAAGTGACTACCTGTCTCAATCCGCTACATACAGCGCTGGCCCTCTCCGGGTGTCTACTCGGGTATCAACTCATTGCAGATGAAATGAAGGATCACACCTTGCGTCGTCTGGTGGAAATCATCGGCTACAAGGAAGGCTTGCCTGTTGTGGTTGATCCCGGAATTATCCAACCGAAAGCATTCATTGACGAGGTATTGCAGGAACGCTTCGCCAATCCCTATATTCCGGATGCACCACAGCGGATTGCAACAGATACCTCTCAAAAGATGAGCATCCGTTTTGGTGAAACCATAAAGTCTTATGTTAGCACAGCAGGTCTTGATCCTGCGAACTTGACTGCCATCCCCCTGACCATTGCGATTTGGTGTCGCTATTTGCTGGGGCTGGATGATCAAGGTGCTCCCTTCTCACTCAGTCCGGACCCGTTACTGGATACATTGCAGGGGTATTTGCAGAATACGAAGCTAGGCGATCAGACCTCCGAAATTCGCTACCTCCTTGAGGATGAAAAACTGTTCGGCGTCCGATTATATGAGATTGGTCTGGGCGACAAGATTGAAGCCATGTTTCATGAAATGCTGGCAGGTCCCGGAGCAGTCCGAAGTACGATAGAGAAGTATATGAATTAGAACTTATATTAAAGCAATCCCCCTGCTACGAAACTTTGGTCAGGGGGATTTGTAATTCTCATAACGACCGCAACTTTTCCTGCCAAACGTATGAAAGATCCCTCCAATGTTTTTAATCAACCGTTCATCTGAAGGATGGACCAACCTCTAAATCAAAGTCAATTGAACGAAAGTATATAGTGCCTTCAAGATAAAACTGATGTGTATCACGTTGATAAGGAGCATGACGCATATTATTAAGAGTCTATCGATTTATTTTTACAATTTCTGTGGAATTATATATATACATTTCCAGAGTGATGGTATATTCTAGTAAAAACAATGCTCATATAAAAAAATATGACCTTATGGAGGGACAGGCCTTGAAGAGACTTTTTGCTTTAAGTTGTGCTTTCTATCTGTTAATCGGCGTCACCAGCGTCGTGCTTGGGGCATTACTGCCGACTTTGCTGCCTCACTATGGACGGGGATACAGCGATGGTGGATTACTGCTGTTCTTGCAGTTTTTCGGCTTTCTTGTCGGCGTTCTACTCACTCCCTTCATGGCTCTACATATGGGCCGCAAGTCCATGCTTGCTATTGCCTTGGGGAGTATTGTCATCGCATGTACTATCTTGGGTGTACTGCCCTCATGGAATTGGGTCATCGTAATGGCAATCTGCATTGGCTTCGGCTCAGGCATTATTGAATCATCCATCGGAGCGTTTACAATTGAGTTTACGGAGGAGCAAAAAGCCGTGGCCATGTCCAAGCTGGATGTCTATTTTGCACTTGGTGCACTGCTTATGCCTGCGATCGTTAGCCTATATATCTGGTTTGGAATATGGAATCTAACTTTTTACACCATCTCCTTTCTTACTTTTATCCTGTTGCTATTTTGGCTTACCATGCCTGTTTCCGCCTCCACTCACCTCACACAAGCAGACATCCGCACTACTGAGCGTTCAGTTGAACAAGCTCGTTACTCAGGACAGCACCGTGTATTGCTAGGAATCTTCATTATTTTCTTCTTTGTTTATATGGGTCTTGAACTGGGGCTCATGAACTTCCTACCTTCTATTCTGACAGAAACGCTACAACTTCAGGGATCTGTTGCCTCGCTAGGTGTCAGCGTGCTTTGGATTGCAATGATCATTGGTCGTATGTTCTCAGGAAAGATTGCAGAATCAGCAGGATATATTCCTTATCTGTTATGGAGTGCAATTGGAACTTTCTGTTTTCTGGTTGCCATGGTGTTTATATCCAGCCAATGGGTTACATACCTTCTCATTTTTGGTGCAGGCATATTCATGTCTGGCCTCTTCTGTATCGCGCTTGTCTACGCCAACGTAATGATTCCAGGAATGACCGAACGGACGACCAGCATTCTGATTGCGTCGGGCGGAATTGGCGGATCGGTGCTTCAATATGTTATAGGCTGGAGCATGAGCGAATGGCCGGTGGCGGCTAGCCTCTGGATTTTAGGAGGGTTTACTCTGATTTTGCTGCTGGCACTTATTCTCACGCATCTGTGGAACAATCGGGGTAGCCGAGTAGTTGATTCACTTGCCCATCAGAGCAAGGAAGGATGACATCGCTTAGTTCTTAGGGGAGGTGAGGCCTATCGCATTTTTGCTTTTCGGGCTGATTCTGTTACTGCGGTTATCTCTCATATCTGTGAAATCGCAGAAGCACCAGATTGTGCTCCCTTGCCCATGAGGGCAAGGAAGATAAACTTCTTATTTTGGGGAGGTGAGTTCAGCCGCGTGATGCTCTAATAGGGTGGTACACTTTTATAAGATGACTTAATAAGAATGTATATTCTGATATGGAGGGGAAATATCGTGCATACGTTAACCAAAGAACGTTTCAGATATGGTAAAGGCATTACTCTGATTGACGATTCGGGCAAGGAGTATTTGGATGGCGTATCCGGCACCTTCAACTTGTCGCTCGGTTATAATCACCCTCATGTCGTTACCAAAGTACAGGAGCAGGTCGCCAATCTTGCTCACATGTCTTCGTCTTTTACAGAGCCTTATGTCGAAGAAGTCCTAGATCATCTAATCCAGTACGCCCCGAACGGTATCGACGCTGGGTGGATGAGAGATATTACCGGCTCCACAGCGAACGAATGTGCTGTGAAACTGGCCCAGAAATATACCGGAGCAACTGATATCATCAGCTTGCATCTGTCACATCATGGACAAACCCAATTCGCAACAGGCATTTCCGGCAATGCCTTCCGCCGCAAGAATTTTCCCAATTCAACTGCAGCAAACTCTCTGCATGTGCCTGCCCCCTACTGCTATCGCTGTCCCTTTAATTCTTCACCAGACAAGTGTGGTCATCATTGTATTGACGCCATATCGGACGCGATTGAATATGCAAGCTCAGGCTCTGTGGCCTGCATGATTATCGAACCCATTCTGGGCAACGGAGGTAATATCATCCCGCCTCCAGGATATTTCAAGCGTCTCCGTCAGCTATGCGACGAGCACGGAATGATTCTGATTGCTGACGAAGTGCAGACCGGAATTGGGCGGACAGGTTACATGTTCGCAAGTGAGCTGTTTGACATCCAACCGGATATCATTACACTCGCCAAAGGTCTGGGTGGCATCGGTGTCCCGGTTGCAGCGGTCTTGATGCAGTCTCGTCTTGATGTCCTGGAGAAGCACGAGCATTCCTTTACCTCGGGCAGCAATCTGATCTCGGTCACGGCAGCCAAATCCACGCTGGAGGTTGTAACCGAACCCGGTTTTATGGAAGCCGTCCGGTCCAAAGGAGACCTGCTTGGATCCCTGCTGACGGAGATGGCCGACAAGCATGATTGCATTGGTGAGGCTCGTGGCGTCGGACTAATGTGGGGACTGGAAATTGTAGATGAGGACGATGCCCCGGATGCAGTGAAAAGCAATGGGATTATCGATCGTGCATTTGAGGAACAGCAATTAATTCTCAGAGGTTCCCGTTACGGTTATGGCAATGTGGTCAAAGTGAGACCTTCTCTCACAGCTACAGAAGATGAGATTGTCGAAATTGTTAAACGGCTTGATGCCGTTCTTTCTACCCTTCACTAACGATCTGCCCAATAGGCAAAAGGAGGAATTATTCATGCTTGCACTAGTATACAAATCAGCTTGGGATGTCGCACTTGAGGAAAGACCGATCCCGGAGATTAAAAAGGATAACGATGTACTCGTCCGGATTCGGGCGACAGGCGTATGCGGTACTGATCTAGGTATCATTAGCGGCAAATATCATGCCGTGCCGTCCACGATCTTGGGCCACGAATCAGCGGGGGATGTGATCGCTGTAGGAACAGCCGTCAGTTCACTGCAGCCTGGGGACCGTGTGGTGATTGATCCAACATATTACTGCGGTCAATGCGAAATGTGCCGGACAGGAAGACAGAATCATTGCACACATAAAGCCGTAACAGAGACCGGAGTCAGCGCCGACGGTACGTTCACCGATTATTATGTGACTGAGGACCGTTTTTTGTACAAGCTGAAGGATCATATCAGCTACGAAGAAGCGACGCTGACCGAACCGCTGAGCTGTATGCTAACCGGGATCAACCAGATTAACCTGCTGCCGAACTTCACCACTGTTATTATAGGCGCAGGTCCAATCGGGATTCTGTACAGCTATGCTCTTGCTTCGAAAGGAGTAACTGGTTGCCTCGTTGACATCTCGGAGGAGCGGCTCGCCATAGCGGATTCCATTGCCCCTGAGCGATGGTCCGCGCACGCCACACTGGAGTCGGCCATTCATGAGCTAGCACCGTTAAAGAATCAGGTGGACATGATTGTGGATACCACAGGCGTGGTCGGCACCGAGGTACTAAGCCAGCTTGCGAGCGGCGGGTATTTGATGCTGGTGGGGCTGAGAGATGGGATAAGCTCGTTTAATCCGAAAGAGGTCGTTGACCGTAGCCTTAAAATCATCGGCTCGATTGATTCTCTGGGCACGTTCTCCACGGCGCATTATCTGATTGAGCAGCAAATCATTCCCGCAAAAAAAATCATTACCCACTCGTATCCGCTTGATGATTACCATGAAGCCTTTAAGACACTTGGATGTAATATCAGCGAGCGGACCCTTCAGCCTTCGTCTCAGGCGATCAAGATTGTGCTGCAATCAAATGGCTCCGGCAACTAAATTAGCTACTAACAAGGGGGAGAATGGACATGACGAGCATTCATCATGTTACACCGACGAATCATGAATGCACAGGAGACCTATCAGCGTCCGTTCCGGTCAAAGCGGTCATTTTCGACATGGATGGGGTGTTGGTAGACAGCGAACCGATTTATTTTGAGGTTGAACGCAGCTCCTTTGCCCATTTCGGTGCACCCATGACGGAAGAAGAGCATCACACCTATGTTGGAGTGACACTCGAATCCATGTGGCGTCAAGTGCTGGACAGGCATCAACTTACTAATACATTGGAAGAGGCACTTGCCTATCACCGAAAAAATGTGATGCAGACCATAACAGCATATGAGGGCCTGATGGCGATCGACGGACTGGAACGGTGGCTGGACTGGCTACAGGAAAAAGGAATTCCGATTGCAGTAGCCTCTTCCTCTCCGCGGTCGCTGATTGATCTCATTATGGAAAAAACGGGACTTGGCCGTTACTTTGATATTCGAATCACTGGAGAAGAGGTATCCCAGGGTAAACCGGCACCGGACATCTTCCTATATGCCGCCGAACTACTTGGCATAGCCCCGGACCATTGTATTGTTATTGAGGATTCACGAAATGGTGTTCATGCAGCCAAGAGTGCTGGTATGCGCTGCATTGGTTTACACAACCCAGGCTCGGGCCAGCAGGATTTATCCAAGGCAGATCACCGTATTTCCAGCTATGATGACCTGTGGGCGCTTAAAGAGAGCTTGCCATTCGGGGAATAGTTATCTGCCAAGAGAAGGACCGTAAGATGCTGGTAGGCATAACTCCTCTATAAATATATTAAACCGCTGATCTTTAAAATGGATGAGAAGAGATATAATTATGCCCCATAGAATACACAGTAGAGTATGTCATTTAGACTACCCTGTGTGTACTCTATGGGGCGTGCTTTACATCAAATATTTTTCAACCTCATGTCTGTTGCGTAAAAAACTGAACTTAGGAAAGACAAAATCGGAGTTTTTAGAGTATGTATTTTATTGTGTCAAGTAGTTAGTAGTTTTCCGCTTTGGTCTTCCTTATCAGTCCCGGATTTCACAGCAAAATACACATCTTCCCTTTTGGGTCCATTACAATATATTTTATTATGAGACACCTACTCTTAATCATTACTTTATGTGCATATAAGCTAGTTTATCGTATCTCATATTGCTGTGCTCAGCTGTGCATTCGTTCTTCAATGATGTTCTACAGGAGGATCACTATGAAGGTCTTGGTCCCGCTCTGTAAAGTGCCAGCGAGTAAAGGTAACCTCAAAGCCCTCACGGGTTGGCGAACAGGTATATGGACCTGCCTGATTTCCAGTGGTGTAGGGAAAACGCGCCACACGAATCGTTCGCCATCCATGATTCTCCGTCCGTGCACGAATGACCACAGCATCCTTGATGATGGAAGCGCGGAGGGTGACTTCTTCACCAACCCACTCCGGCACAGCCGCAAGCGACCAGTCAGAATACCCAGCGGTTACGACTGTGGAAAGCTGAGGAATGCCATCATTGATTTCTATCCCCGCTTTAATCCATTGCTCGGGGCCATGGTATAACAATATACCTGCCTGATCATAAAGCTCCGTAAAGGATGCGAGTTGAAACGATACTTCCACCGCCGTGTTGTTATTCCAATCCGACAATAAAGCGGACCCATCTTCAAATTCAAAACCATATAATGTCTTTTTCCAAAAATCTCTTCCCTTTTCAGGCGCAACCTTAAGGAAATCTCCTTCTTTCCGGGCATATAGAGGTGAATTGATCCAATTCCCTTCCTCCCATTCCATTCTCTTTTTAGTCATCTTTTTGTCCTCCTTTATTCAAATAAATTTGTCGTTCTAATCAAACATCAGATACCAATAGATCGCGATCTCGTCACTTTCTTTATCTAGGCCTCTGTAGACGTAGGAGTCGAATCCACCGATCACAAAACCGCAACTTTCATAGAATTTACAAGCGCGAACATTATTACTTTGTGTCTCCAGCATGATTCCTGGCATTCCGCCATCCTTCCCCCAGCGTTTAGCCTGTTCGATTAGTTCCTTACCGATACCGAAGCTTCTATATAGCTTGTCGACTTTGATATCTTCCACATATGCATACTTATTCCAATTCCTTTTCAGAACAATTTGACCTACGACTTGATTATTTACGAGCGCTAAATATATGATCTGATCGGGATTGTCGATATAATTCGAATAATCCTCAACTGTGTCTTCCTCAAACTGATCATCATCGTAGCTTTTTTTACTAATAGGCCTCTCCTTCACCGTATATTCGATTTGCTGTCCCGTTAATTGCAAAACAAGGGTAGAATCCACGATAAAGCTACCATTAATGTTAGTGCTACACTCACCGTCCTCAGCCTTCACTTCTCTGATTAAAATATTCATTTTCGTATTCGTTCTCCTACAGTTTTATAAGGTGCGAATAGAGATGTGAACACCTCCCCCATCTTGAAGCAAAATTAAGTTGCATTAATGCTGCAACATCCTTCAAATCTACATCAGTTTAACGCTGTTCCGTTCTAACCATTATAACAATATTTCGCCATTTTCTGTCTAATCCCTTTACTTTATAGACCATTAAATTCTCTTTAGGATGAACAAAAAGTCTTCCGATGTTCTCTCAGATGAAAGCTTCCGTATCAAGGTATTCTAGCTGATCTAATCCATCAAACATGTTAAACCTTCTCTCATTCCCGTTTTCGCTCATGAAGTGAGCTAGTAATAATACGGTCCAGCAGCTGCGTAAAGGTTATGCCTGCTGCAGCTGCACTCTTCGGAAGTAGGCTGTTAGCGGTCATTCCGGGTAAGGTGTTTACCTCCAAAACGTAAGGTACATCCTGGCACAAAATCATATCGATCCTTGCATACACCTTGCACTGCAGCAGCCGATAGCTGGCAAGCGCCGTCTCGCGCACACGCTGCTCAATAACGGGAGGAAGCTGGATCACCTTCTCCTCAGCACCGCCGGTCTCATATTTCGCTTTATAGTCGAACCATTCAGAATGGGCAGAGCGAATCCTGATAATCGGTAATACCTCGCCATCCACAATTGAGCAGGTAAGCTCCGTCCCTTGAATAAAAGGCTCAACCAAAATCGTCTGATCCAAAGCACAAGCCTTCTGAATAGCCGAGTGAAGCTCCTTCCCATTATGCACAAGCTGGATGCCGATGCTGGATCCTCCCATATTCGGCTTCACAATAACGGGATAACCCAACTGCTCTACCGCTTGCTGATCATAATCGCCCATTCCCTGCCAGCAGAGGCCTGCAGGCGTAAGCACCCCTGCCGACTTCAGCAGCATCTTGGACAGCTGCTTATTCATGCACAGGCTGCTTGCCAGAACACCGCTCCCTGTATAGGGAATGCCCAGTGTTTCCAGCGCTCCCTGCACCGTGCCGTCTTCGCCATATTGACCATGCAGCGCCAACAACGCAAAATCGATGCCTGTGTTCTGAACCTGTGCGATTAAATCTGCTGGCTGATCGATCACAATTGGAACCACCTCATAGCGGCTGCGATCCAAATGATTCAGCATCTCTTGACCTGTCTGCAGAGAAACCTCACGCTCAGTGGAAGTCCCCCCCATAATAACGCCGATCTTCATCATGACACCCCATTTTCTTAAAAAATCATAGTGCAGTTACGGATTGTTCTTATGACCACATGCCTTATGAAAGTTACGCACCTGTTGGCCTATAATCTGAATACCCCGCTCGATCTGTTCATCCGTTACTCGGGAAAAGCCAAGCCGCAAAGTATTCGTCCCTTCACCTTCATGTATAAAAAACTTGTCTCCAGGTGTATATATAACACCTTGATCTATGCATGCTTCAAGCAACTGGCGCGTATTTACACCTGCCGGGAAGGTAAGAAACACATGCAAGCCCCCATCGCCAGATAGTTGCGCCTCAGAGAGATGGGTATCACAGCATGCCTTCGTAAGCTCGTATTTGCGCTTATATTCCATACGTGCTCTTTTTACATATTTCTCAAAATTTCCATTGAGCAAATATTGATATAATATCGATTGGTCGATTGTTGAGGTATGAATGGTGCGCGCACGCTTAATGCTTTCCAGAGTGTCAATCAGCGCTCGATCTCCAAGCACCCAGCCTACTCGCAAGCCAGGAAACAGCACCTTGGAGAAGCTGCCAATATAGATGACTCCGTTCCCTCGCCCTGCTGTTGCTATTAATGGCGCAATATGCGCTCCTGAATAGCGCAGCTCCTCATTAAAACCATCCTCAATCACCGGAATCTGATAGCGCATCATTAAATTCATTACAGCGCTGCGCTTTGCCGACGACATGACAATGCCTGTAGGATTGTGATAGGAAGGAGTCAAATAGGCGAGATCGAAGCTATTTGTCTGCTTCTGCAATACCGCTTCAAGCTGCTCCACATTAATACCATCCCGCTCCATTGGAATGCCGGTAATCTCAAAGCCTTGTAGCTTTAAATTTTTGATCGCTGTGTGATGGGTCGGATTTTCACAAATTACTGTACCGCGGCGCGCTGAAGGGCGAAGTGCCGACAGCACAATATCGAAGCCTTCTGTAAAACCGCTTGTAATCAGTAGATCCTTGCCGCTTATATCGACGCCCTTATTCTCCATATATCTCATCAGGTAATCGATCAGTGGTTTGTAACCCTTGGCATAGCCGTAGTTGAGCAGCACCTGCCCTTCGATTGCCATCCGATCCATAAAGGCTCGCCTTACATCTCCCAGATCAAACAGCTGCTCATCCGGTGCGATGCTTGTAAACGAGATGATTCCTCTTGGGGCGCGAATGCCCTGCTTCATCATATCAAGCTCTGCAGCCGATACAGCGTACTTGCTCATTCTTGTCTTCCAATCAATCTGCCAGGCGAAGGAGGCGTCAGCCCCTCCGTTATCCGCAACCAAAAGGTCCACCATAGCGGCCACATAGCTGCCTCTACTCGGTATTGTATACGTAAATCCATCGTCCTCCAGGCCTTCATAGGCTGCAATAACTGTATTGCGACTCACCTTGAGCACACTGCTCATTTCTCGTGTGGAGGGTAGCTTCTGATCCTTATGAAACGTCCCTTTTATAATTAAACGTTTAATATATTCTTTTACTTGTATCGCGACCGGACGGTCACCAACGAGCTTAAAATCTTGGAACATTGTTCATCGCCCTCCATTTATAATGATGGCATAGGTAACAAAAGAAAAAAAGAACCACCGCTCTGGACTTTTCATCCTTCGATGGTTCTTCCGATTTTATCCCAGCTACGTCCTCATCATATCCGTACCTCCAAATGGTTGGTTACGCAATGATCATCTTATTGACTAATCTCGAAATCCTTAATGGTTGCATCCGGTCTTAAGACTTTATTTTGATCCAGCTCAGATAACGAATCACCATTTCTAACCTTCTTTATCCAATCATAATTTGCAAGTACGCCATTCCCCAACGCAATTACGTCAGCAAACCCTTGCCCAATGATTGTGGTAGCCTTATCAGGATTATCAAGCTGGCCATTCGCAATAACTGGTATCCGGTTTTCAATGGATCCACCGTATTCATCTGTTCGACGATTCGTATAGTCCGTAAGGAACTGATCAAGCATTATACTCCTTATAAGTGAACTCATTTCGCAAGTGACTTTCAGGATCTTATATGTCATGATGTACTATTATAGGAGGAAAGCAACCAGATGGATATTTGTTACTGTTATCACGGCAAACAAGTTTGTGAACCCAGCTATTCTTGGGGGCCCGGCATCAAAGGACAATACAAAATCATGTTTATCCATGCGGGTAGAGGCGTTTACCAGATTGACGGAAAGACCTTTCATCTTCAGCAAGGCGAAGGCTTTATCGTATACGACAACATTCTTTGTTACATGGAAGCGGACCCAACTGATCCTTGGATTTATTCTTGGATAGCCTTTTCGGGTAACGGGGTTATACCTCTATTCGAGCAGGCGCACATTTCTCCCCTTCATCCCGTATTCAGGTACTCCCCATTGTTTTGGTTTGATTTTTATTTGGATGAATTTTCTGCCTGCGACGTGAACCACAGCACCAGTGAACTACGAAGACAGAGCATTTTGTTCAGGTTACTCGCCGATTGGATTGATATGTTGGTTGCTACGAGTCAGCTACTGCCCGAGATACGGCCCAAGGACGCCTACATTCGTAAAGCGGTCGAGTTTATTCGAATGAACTATAACCAAAGAGTTTCCATTTCCGAGGTCGCACACATAGTTGGGATTGATCGTGTCTATCTGTCCGTCCTTTTCAAGGAGATTCTTAATGTTTCCCCACAACAATACTTGTTGAACCTCCGGATGGACAAAGCAGGCGATCTGCTGGACAATTCGCAGCTGTCCATCACGGAAGTCTCCTATTCTGTTGGTTATAGCGACCCGCTACTGTTCTCCAAAATGTTTAAAAAAGTGAAAGGACTTTCTCCATCATACTTTCGCGCAAGGCTTAAAAGAGACAGCTCAATGGGTCTTTCAAGCCTCGACTGATTTGTTCGTTTAATGAATCGTGTTGTTGCCATGACATTACCAGGGGACATCCCCGATATTATGCATAACTTGGTCGATCTCTTGAAGATCCGCTGCCGATAGCGGATCTGCGTGTACTGCTAGCACATTTTCCTCAATTTGACCTACACGGCTTGCACCGATTAACACCGAATCCACGCCGTCTTCGCGCAGCGCCCATGTCAACGCCATTTGCGGCAACGTTTGACCGCGGCGCTTCGCGATCGCCTCCAGCGCACGGAATTTGTTAATCCGCTCCTGAGATATGGCCTCTGGTTTCAACGTGCGCAGGCCTGTTTTAAATTCAGTTTCCAGCTTATCGATGTATTTTCCCGTCAACTGCCCGCGACCAAGCGGGCAGAAAGCCACTGTGCCGGCTCCCACTTCAGTCAGCACGTCCTGCAATCCGTTCTCAACCCATCGGTTCAGCATTGAATACATAGGCTGGTGGAGGAGCAGCGGTGTACCAAGGTTTTTAAGGATCACAGCTGCTTGCTTCGTCTCCTCCAGTCCGTAATTGGATAAACCGACGTACAGTGCTTTGCCTGATTTCACAGCATGAGCAAGCGCTCCCATCGATTCCTCTAAGGGGGTATCACCATCGGGACGATGATGGTAAAAGACATCGACATAGTCGAGTCCCATTCGCTGAAGGCTGCGATCCAGGCTTGCAAGCAGGTTTTTTCTCGATCCCCACTCACCGTACGGGCCAGGCCACATATAGTAGCCAGCTTTTGTTGAAATAAACAACTCATCCCGATAAGGTGCGAGGTCCTTTTTTAAAACGTGTCCAAAGGTTTCCTCGGCCGATCCGGGAGGTGGTCCGTAATTGTTTGCCAAATCAAAGTGCGAGACACCAAGATCAAAGGCACGTAATATCATTACACGACTATCCTCAAACGGTTTGTCCCCGCCGAAATTTTGCCACAAGCCGAGCGAAATGGCCGGGAGCCTGACACCGCTCCGTCCAATCCGCCGATATTTCATTTGTTCGTATCGATTCTCTTGTGCAATATAAGTCACCTGATTTCATCCTTTCTCATTCCTAGCAAAATACTGGCCTCTGACGTGCCCTCTTCTTATTTCTTATTTCTTATTTCTCATTTTACGCCTCCCTCAAGACATGTCATAAAGTTGAGGACCTAACCTTAGGCAGCTCAAGTATATCTAACAATTCTTATGTATTGGAATGTCACTGTGATAAAAGTACATGTCATAATGTTATTTGATAATAGGACAGCTACTAAATCTTCAATAATGAGAATTTTGCTTTATTCATCATAGTCCCTGTCTTCTCTCGTAAATCCGCGATATCATAATGTGAATGATTAGTTAGGGAATAATTGTGTGACACAACAAATGATGCCTATTTTATAACAAAGAAAAACAACCTTCCTCCAGTCCGAAGACTAAGATAAGGTTGTACTTAAAAGGAGGCTTATTGATTCTCTTTAATTACTGAGGTGTTTGGTTTGTAATTCGGTATATGTACCAGCTTTTGTAAGCCTTATATTTCCCAACTACAAAATACAGGTACTTCATGAAGACCATGAGTAATGAGATCATATTATTGACACAATCGGTAATGAAATAAAGCTCTTGTCACTTGGTTTGGACAAGAGCTTTATCTTGCGTCTTTCCTCTTTCCTCTTTCCTCTTTCCTCTTGCCTCTTTAATTTGACACAGTTTTATGGATCAATCAGCTATCACTAGCATCATTTCTCCACTATTCGCAAATAACTTGGTCGTAAGGACAAACCCACAATATAGCGATGAAGTCCCTTAGCAGGAAAGGTTAGGAATGTATTATTGAAGTGTCACGTTGTCAACGTAAACGGCTGACTTACCGCTGCTGTTCGCCGAGGCAAGAAATTGTACGCCGATTTCCCTAACATCGTCAAGATTGGGTACAGATGCAAGGTTGAACGACAGCGTCGTACCTCCAGAAGAATTAATCTTGACAGCTTTGCCAGCATACCAAGCCCAACCTGATCCTGTCTTGGCATAAATCTTGGCATTGAGTCCGTCACCTGCGGAGTCCCAAGATGCATGTTTGACGGTCGCGCTTAGCGTTGCCTTACCACTAAGGTTGCGGCTTTGTGAGAGAAGCAGGTAGTGCTGGGAATTAGCAGACATGCTGATATTCGCTTTAAGAGAATTACTGCCCTTGGATGACCACTCGTTTACGCTCCATGGACCATCGGATATATTCGAACCGGTCCAGCCCTGCGTACTACCCTCGAAGTCATATAATGTGTTTGCGCTACTGCCACCGCAAGCCGCATTCTGCCTCCACTCGGCATACGGAGCGTGCCCGGCTAGAATGCTTTTCAGATAGTTACCTCCTGCTGTGAGACTCCCGTTCGTATTGAAAATACTTGCGCCTTCTGTCTTGTCATTAATCGCCCAGTTGGCCCATGACAGGTTATTCTGGTTCATCCAGTCAAGCCATTGGTTCGTGGAATCGTAATTAATGCCGCCGTCGCCATCCGCGTTAACAAAGCCCATCTCGGTAACAAATAGCGGGATGCCCTTACTCATTGCGTAGTTGGCTTTGTCCCGGAGCGACTGAAAATGAGTTCCAGCGTAAAAGTGCAATGTATAGGCGATATTACTAGAGGATGTAATGGGATCGTTCGCTGCCTGGTCTACATTCTGAGACCAGAATGGCGTACCAACGACAATTAGATTGTCAGAATGTTGACGAATGGCTGGAATAACTTGCTCAGCGTAACTTTTGATTGTCCCCCACGAGACTTGCGTAGGTTCGTTATAGATCTCGAAAATGACGTTATCATAGCTTCCGTATTCCTGCGCCATGCGGCTGAAGAAACTTTTAGCGGCGTTGACGTTGTTGTGCGCGTCATGCGAGTGCCAATCGATAATAACATAGATCCCCTTAGCAATTGCCGCATTGACCACGTCACGAACTTTGGATTCATCGGCCGTGTTATACGGATTTCCGCTGGGGTCCACGCCATATGCCGCTCTTACGATCTCTACTTGGAATTCATCCACCATCCGATTCACCGTGGCGGTATTCCAAAATGGACCGGACCAGTTGTTCCAGAAGAAGCTCGACCCTTTGACCATCATAGGCCGATTCGTTTTGGAGCCGTTAATCTTGTTTCCACTTGCTTTCATTTCACCGAAATAACTTACAGGGTTTGCGCAGGCAGCTGCAGCAGCGGGCGTTGCAGGTAAGGCCGCTTGAAAAAGTAGCGTTAATAAACTGAACAGTAGGATCATGATTAATGGCTTAGTGAATGAATTGAACGACATTTTCATAATTCTCTTCTCCCTTTAATATGGCATGATTACGCGAAAAATTTCGGCAAGCAGCCCCGATATTCATCTGCATATCGGCCGGATTCAAGAACAGTGACAGCATTCAAACTTGTTGGCGAAAACGTTTTCGAAAATGAAATAAAAATGTTAGTGAAACCTCCTGTTCCAATAGACTCAATTAGATTCAACCATTAACATCTTCACGCTTTCCTCAGGTTAACAACATATCGCCCTACGTCTTCCGGATCACCACCTTCTTTTAAAATCATATCTATTCCAGTTTCCTCCCCTCTGACGCAATATGAGACCTTCCCTTTTGTCCATAACTCGGGAATGAAACAAGAACGAGCAGAGGCGATTCAAGGGACCTTATATTAAGCGCTTACACCATAATTAAAATACAATTTGTTTTTGTGTTTGTCAATTCTTAAAAAACTATTCCTTATACTCTCCTGTCGAGTCTCGTACAACCAGATTTGCCGGGACAATCTCCGTTGGCGGTGAATAATCGGGATTCTCAATCATTCGGATGAGATGCTCTCCTGCTTTCATTCCCATTAGCGTAATGTTCTGATTGATTGTTGTAAGCTTGGGCATGGACAGTTCCGCATAGAATGTGTTGTCAAACCCAACAACGGAAATATGATCAGGTACTCGCATTCCGATTTCGCGAATTGCTTCGATCGCACCGGTCGCCATATAGTCTGAAGAGCAGATTACGCCGGACGGTGCTTCCGGAAGCTGTAGCAGGCGCTTCATCGCCTTATATCCACCTTCAATGCTGTATTTCTCTACCTCCACATATTGGTCGTAGTAAGGAAGATCGTTCGAGCGCAGCCCCTCCTGATACCCGGAAAATCTCGTTTGACCAACCAGACATCCCAAATCCCCTGAAATAAAAGCGATGCGTTTATGTCCGAGTTCCACCAAATGCTGAACACCTAAGTAAGCACCTCTGCGATTGTCGGCTGTTACATATCCGGTTCTAGGTCCCAGCAGATCGGTATCGATCATCATCGTCGGCATCTCAGCCTGAAGTAGATCCAAAAAATTTTGATTAGTTCGATCGACACCAAACATGACAACTCCATCTACATTGCGGCTGATGCAATGCTTAGTGAAGGTATAATCGGGATTGCTAAGATTCGGTGATAGAAAGAGCAGGTCATAACCGCTATCTTCAAGAGACTTTCTTAACCCATCAAGAAGCTCCGAAATAAAAGGATTCGTGAAGAAATCCAGCAGGAACATCCCGACCGTCCAGGAACGCTTTTTCACGAGGCTTCGGGCAACCACATTCGGCTGGTAGTTCAGCAATTCAATCGCCTTGTTCACCTTATTTCTCGTTTTGCTGCTGACATCAGAATAATTATTAATCACTTTGGATACCGTTGCCACCGATACCCCTGCTTGTTTCGCCACCTCATGAATAGATGCCACTACACTCACCCCAAACCAAAATAAACGAATCTCACACTCGGTACATAACAATTTACTATATATTATACGCGATGCTCAGCCTCATAGGAAACGTTTAGTAATACCAAAAAACATCTAGTTGATGTCCAAATAATCAATGTATGCACCCTTTAAAAAGTTTAGTTTTTTGTACAAAAAAGCTGACATCATTACGTATCAATGTCAGCTCTATAAAAATTATTATTTTCTATTAATGATCCAAGGAAGCCTTTTCTCCCTTAAATACGATCATAAAAATGGCACCGCCTGTAATTACTACAGCTAGAAGTAGTAACGTCAAATTGCTGTACAAATATGCTGCAACGTCAGTAACGATCGGGAGAATAGGAAAGTTGCACCTAAGCTGTGTAAGCAGTCCTCCTACAATTGCGATACCAATCCCCTCCGCCAAAAAGCAGGAAAAATTTAAAAAACCCATACCTGAGCCTGATTCGTCAGCACTTAGCGAGCCTGCCACAATGGTTGAGATGACCGTTTTGACAAAGGATAGCCCACCAAAAATCAAAACCAATGCTCCTGAAATGATCCAGAGGCTACGATCTGCAAAAAGTGAAACGATGAAAAGCCCCATCACGAGAAGCAATAATCCTGCAACCATGACAAAACGAGCTCCCTGCCTATCGACCAAAGAACCGCCAACGATCCCAAAAAGAATCACGCTAAGCGTTCCTGGAAACAGAACACCGCCTCCGATAAGGCTTGTCGGCATCTGGTGTACTTCTCTCATCATGTAAGGGATCATAGACATAAATCCTGCAACGGTCCCTAGAAGTATTCCCCCTACAAATACGCCGACAATAAACCTTCTCCTCTTGAATAAAGCTGGTTCTACGAAAGGTTCCTTAGCTCTTCGAATTCTCAGCACAAATCCTATGAAAAGAATGACACTGTTGGTCAAATACCACCACTCGTAATGTGTCGTAAATAAAGTGAACGAAACAATTCCAAGAACAAAGAGCAGGCCTCCCAGAACATCAAGCCCACCTTTTTTCATAGGTTCGTCAGGCAGCGTCCGTAAGAAAAAAGGTAGTGTGACTAGCGTCATCATTGGCAGGAAAAACAGATAGGACCAATGTACATAGTCCGCGATCCAGCCTCCAACTATAGGACCAAAACCTTCTCCCAGAGCAACGGTCGATCCAATCATTCCAAAAGCTTTTCCTTGATGCTGCTTTTCGATACTTTTGGTAACGATGACCATAATCAGTCCGGGGACGGCAGAAGCACCCGCTCCTTGGATAAATCGTGCAACAAGCAAAATCGGAAACCAGGCATGAAAAAGCAAGCCAAACAGCGATCCCCCGCTATATATCATCATACTGATGAGAACCAGTTTTTTTACGCCATAAATGTCCGATATTTTTCCGTAAACGGTCGTTCCTACGGCAAAAGAAAGAATAAAGCTGGTATTAACATAATTTGCAGCGGATGGCTTAATTCCAAATTGAGCGGCAATGTCGGGCAACGATACGTTGAACACCGTCTCATTCAATACGCTGAAAAATGCAAGCACGCACAGCCAAATCAAAGATTTAGGAATACGTTTCTCAATCGATTTTTCCATTATGCAAACCCCTTAAAAAGGCCAGGGATTACGCAGTTTATAGGGCCAGTGATGCGTTATCCCCTTTAATTTGTGCCCTTCTTTTCACTATGTACTTCATTCTAACGCCTCCACAAAATAAAAGTAAAAATCTGTTTAATTGCAATTACCTAACCATATTATCATTAAAATAATAAAAATATCACCTGTTATTTTTGACGATAATCATTTCATGACAAGGTAAAGCAAAAACGGTTAGTTCCTGCTCGTTGGATAACAATGTTTAGCCTCTGCGCTATCTTATTAACGCAATCTCCTACTTATTTATTTTCAATGGTAGATCATCAAAAACATATATGGAGTTAAGTTGTCTATTTGGAATTCGTCGCAAAATATTCTACTACTATCTCGCGGAATTCCTGAGCAGCCCGCGAAATATACCGATTCCTGTTCCATAATAAAGCAATCTCACGTATCAATTCGTGATTCTCTACCTGAAGATATTTGAGATGTTCCTGCGAATTTCGTGCCGTGCTCGGTATGAAAGCTATCCCAATTTCGGCTTCCACAAGAGTACTAAGCCTTGCAGGTTCATCCCCCTCGTACACATAGTTAGGCACAAATCCTTCCGACATGCATACAGAATCCACTAAATCACGAGTACCATAGCCTCTTTTTACGCCGACAAACCATTCTTCCCTTAGCTCTGTCAAGGATACGCTATTTCGATCCGCAAGCCGATGCCCCTTTGGAACAGCTACAAGAATGGGGTCGATACATACGATTTTACATTCGATGTCATCGCCTTCAACAGGAGGTGAAGACAAGCAAAAATCAACTTCTCCTCTATGAAGAAGTGTAACCATTTCCTGTGTGGTCAGCATTTGTACATGAAATTGAATATAGGGCCGTTTTCTCCGAAACTCTCGAAGAATACCTGGTAATGTGCTTGCGGTGGTCACTGCCAATTCGAGAGTTCCGTGTTCTGGGCTGGATAAGTCGCTAAGCTCCTGCTTCCCCTGTTCTAATTCAAATAAAGCCCTTTCTGCACGGTAAAGGAATCTGCTTCCGAACTCATTCAATCGCAGTTTCCTCCCTGTTCGATCGAATAAAGGGACTCCCAAATCTTCCTCCAAGCGTTGAATCGTTTTGCTGAGCGACGATTGAGTAACGTGCAGACTTCGTGCAGCTTCGGTTACATGTTCCAAATGAGCTACCGTGAGAAAATATTGCAGTTGAAGAAGTTCCATTTCGCATCTCCCATTCATTCCCTCAAATCAATGAGATTATAACATCAAATGCATTGGAATAAATAATCGATTTCAAGTACGATGACATTAATTCGCTATGGGGGGGGGGCAGAAATGAGTGTTCGCAGCTGGTGGTTAATGATTTCAGTTGGTCTAGGGATATTATTGAACCCATTAAATTCTTCGATGGTTTCTGTTGCAATTCCAAGTCTGCAAAATGTGTTCCAACTTGACTTTACAGGTGTTTCCTGGATTATTTTTTCTTTCTACATTGCAAGTAGCATAGCTCAACCTATCATGGGAAAGGCCAGCGATTTATTCGGCCGTAGGAAGATGTTTCTTATTGGACTTGTTGTAGCCTTCATTGCATCATTATTAGCTCCGTTGTCACCAACCTTTGGATGGCTCATCGTGTTCCGCATTGTACAATCCATCGGAACAAGTATGATGGTTGGGGTTGGAATGGCCATTGTTCGAATTCATATTACAGAGAAACAAGCGACTGCGCTGTCTGTTTTGTCCATTTTCCTATCAGGAGCGGCGGCAATTGGACCCTTTATTGGCGGGGTTTTGGTTCATTGGTGGAATTGGCCTGCCATCTTTTTCATCAATATTCCGTTTGTGGTAGCCAGCTTTCTATTGGCTTGGAGGACTATTCCTAAGGACGAATCGCCAACATCTGTTGCACGCAACATGTCCTTTCGTAAATGGTTTGATTTAATTGATGTAAGAGGGATCCTACTCTTCACATTAGGGCTGGTTGCCCTGCTCGTCGGATTACTCTCGGCAAAATCATCTGTGCATATCTCGTTAGAAAACGTCATTGTCGGGTTAATAGGTCTCGTTGCGCTGGGGGCATTCGTACGATATGAGTTAAAAGCGACGTCACCCTTTATTCCTTTACGCACGTTCGCCAAATATCCTGCGTTGACTTGGGTTAATGTCGAATTCATGTTCGTTAACGTACTCTATTACTCGCTTTTTTTCGGGCTTCCGTCCTACTTGCAAGTGGTAAGGCATGTAAGCGAGTTCCAAACAGGGATTCTCATGCTAAGCTTAGGCTTGTGCTCGCTAGCTGCTTCTCCAATAGCAGGACGATGGATTGATAAATCAGGACCCAGACCGGCATTACTGGTATCGGCAATCCTGATGACATTGGGATCGGTGTGGCTTGTAACATTAAATCCAACTTCTCCGGTGATCAGCGTGTGTTTGGCTTTGGCTGCATTCGGTATTAGCAACGGACTGAACAATGTAGGTATGCAAGCAGCCTTGTTCCAAAGTTCTCCAAAAGAAATAATCGGTGTAGCATCCGGATTATTTAATACATCAAGATATCTGGGAACCATTTTCTCTTCATTGTTGATAGGTATCGTAATGGGAGGTAAGTTCAGCTTCGAGGGATTTCAAGTGCTTGGGATTGTCCTTACGGTAATTGCATTGACTTTGGTATTCATGAGTCGGCGACGCCTGGATTCAGGACAATTGCGAGAGTCATAGCTTCACCGTTTCTTCAAATAAACCCCTCTACTCTTTATTTAACGTTAATTTTTCAACGAAAGAGAAAGGAATTTAGTTAAAAAACAGCCGAGCAATCGGCTGTTTTTGGTAGCGATTGGTAGGTGACGATAATTCCAGTTCACAGCCCTAATCCAGCTTTCAAATCCCTTTATGCAAAGGTAAATTAGCTTGTCTCATCAGGACAGGATTTGCGCTCGATGATGTGCTTGATGCATTACGGTAAAACGCAGCGAAGCCCTGTTCGTAGTAAAAATATTAAAAAATAGTTGGCACCATTCCCCCATCCATACGGATTGGAGAACCCTTAAATGCAGACGCATATGGGCTACATACAAATGCGGCTAATCTACCGATTTCAATAGGTCTAATAAATCGCTGTATTTCGGATTGAGGCAGGTTTGCGGCCATAAATTGTTTCTCTTTTTCTGAAAAAGTCATATTTTCATTGGTGTAAATCCCCTCAATGATTTGATGTACTTTTTCAGAAAGTGTTGGTCCAGGCATGATCGTATTAACGGTAACTTCTGTATCTCTTGTTAATTTAGACAAGCTTTTTGACAATGATAGCAGCATGGATTTGGTCATACAATATTGAGGCATTTGTCCTGAAGGCATAATTGCTTCTTCACTCGCAATGAAAACAATGCGTCCATAATCGTTTTTCAACATTTTAGATAAGTAAAATTTAGCTAATCCATTTGCAGCAAGAACATTAGTACGGAAGTATTTTTCCCACACTTCATCGTCAACGTCCTCATACTGCATAATTTCGTAAATACCCATATTGTTAACCAAAATATCAACTTCGGGGTATTTTTCAAATAATGCTTTTCTTTGCTCTTTATCCACAATATCGGCCGTAGCATTTTGGGGAGAGGTAGTTGGGAACTTTGACTTTATTTCATTTACTGTTTGTTCTACCTCATCATAATTCCGTCCATTAATAAGTACATTCACACCTTCTTTGGCAAGTTCAATCGCTATTGCTTTACCTATACCTTTCGTTGATCCTGTAATTAAAGCAGTTTTATTGTTTAAACCCATATCCACCATACATTTCTCCTTTTTCTCTACTTCCAAACTATGTTAAGATCAGCCTTTTAAAGAGTCCTGATTATATTACCTTGCCTGAATTGTTCAGTAACTAGCATATTGCGCCAAAATTCTTGTTTCACACGCCAATTGATAAAACTCAATAAAACTAGCTCTCTGAACAATTGGCTAGTCTGGAATCTATTAATGAATAGACGGTCTTCCGAGCTGTCCTTCTGATATTGAGTTTGCAGCTAAATGTTTAGTACGCCAATTTAAAGGAGTGTCACCTTCCCAAAGGCGGAAAGCCCGATAGAATGAGTTCTGGTCTTCATATCCAATCAAGAAAGCTACTTCTTTAATATCAAGCGATGGGTCTGCCAAGTACTTTCGTGCCTGCTCATGTCTAGCTTGTGTCAGCAGATGCTTAAAGTTCGTGTTTTGGTCAGTGAGCCGGCGCTGCAACGTGCGATCGCTCATGTTGAGTTCCTTCGCGATAGCCTCAATATCAGGGCGTCCTCCTGTGAGGCTCCGTTTTATAATCCATTTGACCATTTCGGTAATGGAGCAGTTGCGCTGCTGTTCAGCCAGAGATCGGTCTAGGACGGGAGTGAGAATCTCCAGCAATTCTTCGTTGTACGAAACAAAAAGGAGGTCCAGATCTCTTCGATGTAGCGTCATTCGATTACATTTTGCATCAATCCGGATACGGCAACCGAAGTAAGCTTCAAGAGCTTGTACATCGCCCATTGATTGCGAAAATTCCACAAGCTGTGCCGTCAAAGGTTGACCAGTGCCCCGGCGCCCAAGCTCCAGAAGACATGCCAGCGTAATACCGACCAGCATCGGTGGACCAGGCTGCTCGGTATACAGCCATTCCAGTTCGATTGTACAGTGCTCGCCCTCTTCAGTGATACGTAAGGTTTCAGGGGGACATAATTGTTTGTACCCAGCCATTCGATTTAGAGCGTCGCGGTAGTTACGAGCGTGGTAACTCGCTAAGACGGTCGGTGGGTACTTCGTTGTTTCAAAGACGGTTGCAAGCTTGATGATTCCTTTGGCAGTGTCACCAATGAGATCGGAATAAGCCTGCCAGATCGCGAAATATTGGGCTGGGGTGACTACTGGTTCTGTCATAATGTTAAGCGGCAGCCGTGCTTTATGAGCTACGTCGTGAGCAGAAATTCCTAATTCGTGTAATCCCGTCCAAAATCCTGGCGGAATTTTAATATGGTCAGAGGTATGAGTCTTCTTCATACATATAGACCTCCTTTATTTACTTACATTATTCAAGCTCTATAACCATTCCAGTATAGTGAATTTTGTTAACATATGCTTACTAAATGTTTGACCACAATAAATAAAAAAGCAACCGATATGTCGGTTGCTTTTGAGTCATTTTCACTTCGATAATTGCAGTCCCCTATATTTCTACCAGCAGAAACTGTATTTAAAAACCTGTAGTATACTGTTTCGGGATCGTTGTTTCTTTTTTCAAGTTTGTTGCCGCCTCAAGAGCCCAATAAGGGTTTCTTAACATTCCTCTCCCGACAGCCACAAGATCTGCGTCCTCATTTCCTACTACAGCGTTTGCCAGGATCGGATCATCGAGTCTTCCGACTGCAATGACTGGAACTTCGAGTGCTTGTCTGATTTCTCGAGCAAGTGTCACTTGGTATGCTGCGTGACTGCCTGGTCTACCCCACGCAGCGATAGGTCCTTCCCCGCCTGAAGAAATATCAAAAATATCTACTCCTGCTTGTTGATATTCTTTGGCAAAAGAAATGCTTTCTTGAATGTCGTATCCTCCTTCTACGTATTCTTTAGCAGAAATGCGCATGATAAGCGGCATGTCTTCCGGCATCTCTGCCTTGGCTGCCTCAATAATTTCCCGACCAAACTTTGTAAGATCTTTCCCGTATTCATCATCTCTTTGGTTGGTCAGAGGAGAGTGAAATTGATGGATTAAGTATCCGTGAGCTCCATGTAATTCAATGGCATCAACTCCGGCCTTCACAGCACGTGCTACAGTACCGCGGAACTTCTCCACCATTTCTTTAACTTCTTGTGTTGAAAGAGCTCTAGGTAATTTAGATTTCTCATCAAATGGAATAGCGGACGGAGCAACAGGCACCTCAGCATCTTCTGCTTTACGTCCAGCATGAGCAATTTGGATACCTACTTTTGCTCCATAACTATGGCAGGCATCTACAATTCTTTTCAATGCAGGAATTTGCTCATCAGACCACAATCCCAGGTCGAAATCAGAAATCCGTCCATCCGGTTCCACATCGGTCATTTCAATTATAATAAATCCAGTTCCACCAATTGCACGACTTACGTAGTGCATGAAATGCCAATCGGTAGCTATACCATCTTTTTTTTCAACAGAATATTGACACATTGGAGGCATGACGACCCGGTTCTTTAATTCCAAGCCTTTAAATTTATAAGCACTAAATAAATCTTTCATTAAGAAAGACCCCTTTCTAGGTTTTATAGTGAACACTATATTAAATGCATGCACATGCATATAATACAGCAAGCATTTTTTATTTGTCAACTATCGTTTAAACTATGCGTTTACGTAATAAAGGCCCAGAGATTGTATTCTCTAGACCTAGGATTAAATCTTGCTCTATTCAAGCATTAACTTTCGTATTAAGTTTTAATTTATATGAAAGTATTATATTTTTTCAATAAGTGATTGTAATTTTTGCTTCAAGTCATCTTTTGAAAGGACTGACTCCAGAATCTGGTTGAAGGTTTCGAGCGCTCTATCAAATTTCTTTTCACCAAAATCGGTCATGCTTGTATAGATTCCCCGACGATCATCTTCACATATATGTCTTTGCAAAGCTCCGCAGCTTTTTGCTTCCATTCTGACTACCAGTCTAGATAATGCACTTTGGCTTAACCCAACCATCTCTTGTAAATGCTGCAATCTCAATTTCTTTTCCTCAGTTTGAGATAAGAAATACAGAACCAAAAATTCATTTAAGGATAAACTATAGTTTTCTTGAAGTGCACGTTCCAATTCATCGTTTATGTTCGATTGGAGTTTAGTAAGGGACAGCCAAATATTTAAAAGTTCGATAGTATTGTTGTTATGCATTACGACTCATCCGTTCTATTCTGAAGTATAAATTACACACATTATAGGAGTCACCATAGGGAATAATTAATTCTATCAGGGTTACTGGAAATGGTCAAAACAACACAAAAACACCTTTCAAGTCAGCTTCCATGCTTAGGAATGCATCTTCTGAAGGTGTTTTGTTTTGAAATTGATTTTAATTTGCAAATTATTTATGGTCAGATACTTTTCTGCGCATTCCAGCCAGTCCTATCAAACCAAGCAAGCCAAGCCAACCCCAATCCATATCGTTGTCATTATCTACGGCGTTTGCTCGTACATTGTTAGCGTTATAAGTTGGATTGTTACTTTGATAAGGGTTTTGAGCTGGGTCATTGGCTGCATTTACATTTGGACTTTGTGCTAAAGAAGGGGTCGCTAAAGCTGCAAATAAGCAAATGGAAGTTACCGCTGTGACTATTTGTTTTTTCATAAAAAGGAATCCTCCCTGAAAGTGTGATGCATATAATTTCTCCAAAAATCCGCTCCTTATTCTATTGTGTATTTACAAATTTATTTGGATACTTTTAATCATTAATTGGAACTATAAGATTGGTGTAAAAAATATTAAAGGAGCGGTTATGATGGGAATATTAAGTGGGAATCCAAAAGACGAACCTATGCACTATGGTGAAATTTCCGGTGTTTGGCAATTTTCATTGGCCGCGAAAGGAGCTCTGTCTTTCTACCAAGCATTCCTGAATCATGCAGGTGATAAGGATTTGAGAAGAATATTGGATGCACTCATTGATCAAGCGAAACTTGAAATTAAGGAGTGTGATACGCTTCTTACTGACAATGGGATTGCCCCAGCGCCAGCCTTACCAGAAAGACCTCCAGTGAAACTTGAAGATATTCCTGTGGGTGCGCGGTTTACTGACCCGGAGATCGCCGCTAAAATTGCGTCTGATACATCATTGGGACTGGTGGCTTGTAGTCAAGTGATGGGTCAATCCATCAGAGAGGATATAGGGGCTTTGTTTGCAAAATATCATGCTACCAAAACTGCTTTAGGCGTTAAGATTCTTCAAATGTCTAAAGAAAAAGGATGGTTAATTCCACCTCCTCTCCAAGTGAAAAGACCCGAAGCTGTTGAAGTGTAAAACAGACTAAAATTTCTGCTGGCTATATTCAGGGTAGATTAAACAAGAACCCCCTTTGTCCTCACTATGAGGATAAAAGGGGTTCTTTCACGGGCCATATCCGCCTGCCCATGCTCTCAAATTATTCCATTCCAAAATTTGTGAAAGACTCTGCGTTTCTTTTAAATCGATCTTCGAATCACGCTTTTAGTCGCTGCTGCCTCAAAAATGGTCTCGATCAGCACCAGTACACGGTGCACTTCTTCGCTTTTGATCGCAAGCTCGGCTTTTCCTTCGATGGTGGAGACAAAATTTTCGTAAAAGCTTTCTGCTGCAGCAGGTATTTTCTCAATCGGGAACTTAAGGGTGGATTCCTCAGACGGCGGTGCCATCGTTTTCGTCAACCCTTGACCTGCTTGAATCGGTTTGGGTTCCACGTGAGCGACATCTGGATTTCGGGTGACAATCTCTCCGCTCAAATCCCAATCCTTGATCACTGCTGTTCCTTCAGTTCCTTTAATATACCAACGCGGCAACTTTACGTAATTCGTTGTACCTACTTCAATGACCGCTGTAAGACCGTCCTTGAACTCAATCAAGCTGGTAAAGCCGTCATCCACTTCTGTCCCTAGAATATAACTTAAGGTAGCAGTCACGCTTTCGATTTGGCTGTCCGTAATCTGAAGAAGCTGGTCCAACAGATGCACTCCCCAATCCAACAGCATTCCTCCACCATACGCCTTTAATTGCCGCCAGTCTCCTGGAATGCCGTTAGCTCCCTGAACCCGCGATTCCAGGTGGAAAAGATCGCCAACGGTCTTCTTATTGATTATATCTTTGACAATCCGGAAGTCTTCATCCCATCTGCGATTCTGATGTACTGTAAACAGACGATTTTCTTGCTTGGCCACCTCGACAATATCTAAGAAATCTGCGCTCGTTATCGTAACTGGCTTTTCACAAATGACATGTTTGCCAGCTTGCAGTGCTTGGATCGCGATTTCTTTATGAACGTCATTAGGCGTTGCTATTAATACAATATCTACGTCCTGATCGCCGAGAACAGCCTCTAGACTGGCATAAGTTTTATAGCCGGCTGCTGCAGCCAATTCCATCCGATAATCAACAATATCATATACACCGCCAATGGCAAGCTGCTCAATAGGTTCAATTAATTGAACATGGTAGCTTCCCATACCTCCATAACCAATAATAACTACATTGTATTTCCGATTGTCCATTTTCATTTTCCTTCCACTCCTAAATTGAGCCACCACCTATCAAACGGTTGCTCACGGATCGAATTCAATTGTAAATAGGTTATTGCCAAGCAGCTATCCGTAAGATGTTATTGCATACGCTTTCATTATAAAGGAAATCTTTCCCCAAAAAAAGGGGGTTATTATGATCTAGGTGGTTTAAAGAAGTTGTATGTAACAACGAGCAGTCTGAATCAATTAATTACGTACATGCGACACCTTCAAAAAATCTGCAATCCTATTTCTTGGAGCATATTTATTAAGTTGTCTCGCATGGAACCGGCCATCCCTGCTGCAAATTTTGCTTTTTTACAAGCTTCCTCATATGACTCTTGATCCTAATCATGAATCAGTAATTCGTTTTTAGAATGTTGCTTCCTCCTTACGAGGGGTGTTTTTCACACCCCCACTGGGTTTACCAATAAATGTCCATCCTTATTGTGGCTGTAAGTTTGCGTAGCTCAGCTCTTTCTATCTTCTTTGGTAATCAAAGAGCTGTAGGCGGGAATCTTCACCGTATCTTTCTTTACTTTCACATCCTTTGAGCTGGAGTAGACTACTTTCCTCTTCTGCTTATCCCGATCTTTCATCTGGAGGGTAACCGACTCTCCTGACAGGTTATGATATACATACAATGTTTCTTTGCCTGAGGAACGTTTGTATGCCGCCACGTTGGCAGAACCTGCTTGGAACGGTTCTAGATTGTCGCTGCGAAGAGCCTCATGTTCTTCCCTCAGGCGGATAAGCGTACGGTAGCTTGCCAGCAGGGAATCATTGTCCCGCAACTGCGCTTCCACCGATACTTCGCCTTTGTTGTATTTGGGCTCCTCCCACTTCGTTTGACCGAGACCTTCTCCCTTGTACCAGCGCATAGGCTCCCGAAGAAACTCATCGGGCTTCTCTCCCTTCATGCCGATCTCTTCCCCGTAATAGAGAAATGGCTGGCCCGGCAACGTCAAAAGAATGGATGCAGCCAGTTTGGCTTTTCGCACATCCCCGCCCAGCTCGCTCATAACACGGGTCTGGTCATGATTGCTTAGGAACGGAGCATCGAGTGCCGCCCTATTGTATGATTTGTACAGCTTTAGCGTTTTCTCTGCGAATGTTGCGATACCCTGATCCTGGCCGTTTTTCACGGAGTTCAAAATCGTTCCGCCCAGATCAAAATTAAACAGAGAGTGGAGCGATTCGTAATAAGGAGCTATTGTCTCCGGTTTATCCCATACTTCTCCTGCCAGATATACATTTGGATTTATCTTTTCCATCTCGGAACGGAACTCATTCCACCACGCAATGTTTTTATCTGCGCCATCCTTCGTTTGCCCTTTAAAAATATGCATCGCCGCATCAAGCCGGAATCCGTCTGCACCCTGCTGTAGCCAATACTTGCCGACTTTGATCATTTCCTTGCGGACTTCGGGATTGTCAAAGTTCAGATCCGGCATCCCCGACCAGAAGGTACCGTAGAAATACCCTTCGCCATACGGATTCTTATGCCATACCTGCTGGCCCCATGATCCCTTCTCATCCAGATTTGTATTCTTATCTGCCCATACGTAATAGTCATGGTATTTGCTTTGCGAGTTGGCGCTGGCCTCCTTGAACCAAGGGTGCTCGCTGCTCGAATGATTGATAACAAGGTCGATGATCACCTTGACACCCTTTCTTTTCGCTTCTTTCGTCAAGGTGCGGAAATCATTCAGATTCCCGTACTGCGGGTCCACCTGATAGTAATCAGTTACATCATATTTATGGTAGCTTGGAGACGGATTCAGTGGCATGAGCCAGAGACCGCTGACCTGCAAATCCTTGCCCGAACGGGGATTGCCATCGTTTAAGTAATCAAGCTTTTGTGTAATACCCTTTAAATCACCATGTCCGTCCCCATTCGAATCATAAAAAGAATTAATATAAATTTCGTAAAACACGCCGCTTCCAGCAGAATTCGGAGGCTTATGCCCGTTCATATCCTGCTCGGCCATTGCAGCTGAGGTGAACATCGTGAGCATAGGCACCGTTAACAGGATCGTGGACCATTTTCTTAAGCGTTGGTTACGAGTCAAAACATATCAGCTCCTTTAATTGTTATGGGTGCGCCTTCATTATAAAGAAAAACCACCCAAAAAAAGGGGATATTATTATCTATTATAGTGGAAAATATCGATTTTATTGTCTGATGTCGTTATCGAACAAACTGCCTGGATTAGAGGATCTGTTGGTGATCCTTAACCCAGGCAGTTTGCTTGCAAGTCTATTTTTATCCTTTTACAGCGGAACCTACCGTCATCGCCCGCTCCACTTGTTCACTCAAGAACAGATACACGAGTACCATCGGTAAGGAGGCAATAGTCATAACAGCCCCCATGGCTCCCCAATCTGTACTATAAGAACCTTGGAAGAAAAGCAAGCCTAGCGGCAATGTCTTCATATTTTCATCAGAAATGAGAATATAGGCCAAAGTGAACTCATTCCAGTTGTTCAAAAATTGAAAAATGGCTACAGTTGCAATTGCAGGTAATGCAAGGGGTACAATGATTTTCAGGAACAGTCTATAAATATTAGCTCCATCCATGCATGCTGCCTCTTCTATCTCCTTAGGGATTCCTGTAAGGAACCCATAGAAAATCATGGACGAGAAAGGAAGGCCAATTGCGATATAAGGAAGAATAAGAGCTCCATACGTATTCGTTAGATTAAAATCGCGAACCAGAATCGCCAGCGGTATCATGATAACCTGAAGCGGCATAAACATTCCTATGGTCATATAAGTCCGGACGGTAGAACGAAATCTCCACCTCATACGAGCCACTGCGAAGGCAAACATCAGAGCTAGTAAAAGGATAAACAGAGTCGAAATCGTGGATACGACCAGACTGTTCAGAAAGTAACGGGGAATATTAAATTGTGTCCAGGCATTAATATAATTTTCGTATCGAAAATGCGTTGGCAGTCCAAATGGGTTAGAGACGAAGATCTCATCGTTGTTCTTTAACGAGTAGGATACCATCCAAAACAACGGGTAGACCGAAACAATTAGATACAACCACAGTGGTATCTGCAGGGCAGCATGTCTGAACTTGCTCAAAGCGGTTTTACTCATTTCGTTCTCCTTTTCAATACACGCCTCATCAGGCGGTTTGTCCGCGGTCGAACAGCTTATTGATAACTACAGTTGCCAATAGCGAGATTAATACAAGTAGCACGGATACAGCACACGCATAACCATAGTTGCTCTCCATAAAAGCATAGCGATAAATCATGAATGTCAGTGTATAGTTTGTAGTACCGGGCCCACCATTTGTCATAATCAGCATCTGCACAAATGCCCCTATTCCAGAGGTTATCGCGATAATGAAGCAAAATTTGTACGTTTCTCTCATTAAAGGAAGCGTAACATGCAGATGCGCTTTCCATTTGCTACAACCGTCAATCGTGGCAGCCTCAAAGTAGTCTTCGGGTATTGACTTAACTCCCGCATATAACAACGAGAATTGGTATCCCATAAACTGCCAAGCATTAACAAAGGCGATGGCAATAATGGATGTTGTTGGGGAGCTCAACCAATTTTGCTGATACGGAATGTTCAAGAGATCAAACAGTCGGTTGATTAATCCGTTGGTTGGATCATAAATTGCAATCCACAGCTGGCATACCACAGTTACCGATAGGACAACTGGGATAAAATAAGCGGTTTTCAGTATTTTCCGCCCGCGTGTACGTGGGTCCGCACAGATTAGTGCCAATATCGTTCCCAGTCCGATCTGAAAGACTGCCAGTACAATTGCAAAGATCAATCCGTTCTTAAGCGAAGTAGCAAGTAGAGGATCAGAGAACAACTCCCGGTAATTATTCAATCCTGAAAAAGTCAACGTACTCAGGCCATCCCAATCATAAAAGCTGCGAAGAACGGTTTGCAGAACGGGATATATCAGTATCACGCTATACAGTATCAAAGCAGGGAGGAGAAACAGTGCGAGCGCTGATTTGTTCCCTAAATATTTATTCATGTCTTGCTTCCACCCCTTATCTTTGAAACAGCCCCCCCCAGCGCCTTATGCGCCAAGGGTTGCCGTTTCCTGAATTCTCAGTTTTCTTTATTCAATGTGTTATTCAGATTGCTTACAAAATCGTTTTCTGAAAAGTTGTCTACCATCATATTCTGAGTATTGTCATTAATCGTGTTCTGAATTTTTGTATTACTCAGAAGTTGAGCATATTCCTGCGCATTTGGTAACAACTCTTTAACAACTCGCTGCATCATTGCTGGAACATTGGAGGCCATTGGTTTATCAACTTTCACTGGAACAATTGGACTTCCAAGCTGGGAGTATCTGTACTCTGCTGATTTTGAGGCAAGGAATGCCGCTACCTTTACGGCTGTTTCCTTATTTTTGCTATTCGCTGATACTGCGTAACCTTGTGGAGAACCTGAGCCGTCAATAAAATATTTGGAATTCTCGTAGGTTGCTTCATCCTTTGCAGGCCAGTACATCCAGTCGACTTGATCGCCCAGCTTTTCCTGGGAGCTGTAGATTTCCCATTGTCCATTTACGAACATGGCAGCTTTGCCCTGATAAAATAGGGACGATGCCTGATCATAATTGGTGTTCGTGGCGTTGGCATCGAACAATCCGGCTCTTTGCAGTTGCTTCATCTGCTGTGCCGCTGTTACGAATGCTTCTGGCAATGCTTTTACACCCTTCTCCTCAAGTGCTCCGAATCCACGTGGTTGCTCTCTTGTAACCAGCCCATTATAAAAAGCGGTCGTAATCCATTTTTCTTTAGCAAAGATTGACATCGGTACATAACCAGCAGCTTTCAACTTCTTAGCTGCATCGGCCATCTGGTCAATCGTCTTAAGTGGTGTCTTGATTCCTACCTTCTCAAAAATTGACTTGTTGTAATAGATCATTTGGAATTCAATACCAGTCTCGGGATAAGCATACACATGATTATCAGGAGCTACCAAACGCGATTCCACACCTGGGTTAAGATTCTTTTTGAATTCGGCAGTTGTGTCATAGTTGTCCAGCACCTCGACATTTTTCGATTTTGCAAAAGTTTGCAGGACAGGCCAATCCGCTAAATAGATATCTGGCATGTTGCCCGTTGCTGCATAAGTTTTAAGCTTCTGTCCCCCGTCCTGCACGGCAGGATCTAGTTCAATTTCTACGTCTGGCATCTTCTTCTTGAGCTCTTCCACCGCATAATCGAACGGCTTTATGGTATCGTCATCGAAATGCTGCGCATACACCTTCAATTTAATCGTTCCGTCCCCTGATCCGTTATTGGAAGAGGCTGAGTTGTCTTCACCACAAGCGACCAATCCGACGGACATGGTGAGCACTAGCAAGGCTGCACTCCAAATTCTGAGATTTTTTTTCATTTGTTTTTCCCCCTCATGAAGAGTCTTTGATGATTACGCTTTCATTTGCTTGACTACAGTATACCGCTGCCTCTTTTCTTCTTTAAGGAATAAAACGGGTATTATCAGTAAAAAACGGGACAAATAGAGCAGCGGTCCTCCATATAGGAAAACCGCCAGGCTTAAATCGATGTGTTCTGCCACACAAGGCAGATGCTACCTCTTTTTGAGTTGTTCATATTCAGTGGGTGTCATACCAAAACGTTTCTTGAAACATTTGCTGAAATAATTAGGGTCACTGTATCCTACACTTTCGGCGATTTCTGACAGCTTCCGATTTCCTTTCAGCAAAAGCTCCTTAGCCTTCTTCATTCGGATGTGTGTAATATGATCCACTATGGAAAAGCCAGACTCCTTGCGAAATACGCGGCGCAGGTAGCTGGGATCGACGAAAACTCCGCACGAAACCTGCTCAGCAGACAGCTCTGAGTCTGCATAATGTTCCTCAATATAGTTGATCGCCGCCGCAAATAAATTGGAAGCCTTCGTCGGACGCATATTCTCCATCAGTTGGATCAGCTTGCGGTATAGGGCGAGCATCCAACCTTCAGCAGCCTCCCAGGAATCTAACTCCCGCAGCCGTTCGTAAGGAGAATTGTCTCCTCCATTTTCCCATAGCCGGTCATAAGGAATGCCTCGTTCACTGGCAAAGGAAAGGGCTAAAGATACGATTCCCATAAGCATCGCATCTGCGTATTCGTCTCCCCAGTTATATTTACTAAGCTGACGGATTGCCTTGCGGACCTCCTCTAGCGTTTCACTGTCTTTCATTCGGAGGTCAAGCACAACCGCATCGCGTAGATGGCCCAAATCAGGCATACCTGCTCTGCTATGCAACGCTTCGCCGCCCTGTCCCCTTAACTCTGCGCTTTCGCTCTCCTGTGGAAGCACTGGTAATTTCGGCTTAATACGCTCCAACATTGAAAGCATTTCTTCGGCATTGAACGGTTTCAGCAAATAATCCTGCACTCCAGTTCGAACGGCCTTCTGTAGATACTCAAACTCGTTATGCCCGGATATGAATACAATTACGATTCGTTCGAACTTGACTTTCAATCTCTGGGCTAATTCAATTCCGTCAATAAATGGCATATTGATATCAACGAGGGCAAGATGCGGCTGATGCCGCTCGGCTTCCTGAAGCGCTTCCCGCCCGTTCCTTGCTTCGCAGCAAACTCGAAAGCCGTGACTTTCCCAGTCTATCTTAATTCGCAGAAAGTCTCGGAACAGCGGCTCATCATCAACAATCATCACTTTATACATCTTGGTGTTCACTCCCCTTTGGCAGCGTTGGTAGCGACAGGTCAACAATGGTTCCCTCTCCGAGAACACTCTGCACGGATATCCCGTACTCCTCGCCAAAATACAGGCTCAGCCGTTGCTGAACACTGTAGGTACCGATTGATCGTATTCCTTCTTTCGGTAAATGTCTGGACATAATGTTCTGAACTTGAACTTCGTTCATTCCCACACCGTTGTCCTCTACCCGGACGATCACCCTATCGTTCTGTTTAAAAGCGAAAATACGGATAAAACCTTTGGTTCCTTTCTTTTTAAGACCATGGTAAATCGAATTCTCGACAAGTGGTTGGAGCGAGAGTTTCGGAATCGGTGTACCCGCAAGCTCTGAAGGGATATCCACTTCATAGCGGAACACATCGGGATAACGGATTTGCAGAATTGTCAGGTAATCATCCGTAATCTGAGCTTCCTTCTCTAAAATAATGAGTTCCCGTCCCTTATTCAGCACCATTCGATAAAAATCTGCCAGCGCCTTCGTAGTATCTCTAGCCTCATCATTACGATCCAGCTCATTCAGTGCATAAATGGTATCTAAAGTGTTGTACAGAAAATGCGGTTTTATTTGAGCGGTCATCAGTGCGAGTTCATATTCACGCTTGCGGTTTTGCTCCTGCCTAACTTCATCCAGCAACTCCCTAATCCGTCTTATCATAAAGTTAAAAGCTTCAGCAATGGTACCAATTTCATCTTCTGTTCGGACTGTCGCAACCGATTGTAAATCGCCGGTTACTACTTTTCGCATGGCTCTAGTCAGTTGTTCGAGCGGGCTAACGACCATTTTGGACAGAAAGCTAGCACCGAGCCAGGAAAAAGCAAGACAGAATACGCCGATTAAGAGTGAAAGCCTTACATTTTGCCGGACATCAGCTGTAAGCAGGCTAAGAGAAACAATATTGACTAGCTTCCAACCCATTCGGTTATAATCATTGACCGTTACGAGATTGCCGCCGTCCTCAAATGAGCATGTTTTTGGGGACACATTAGATCCACAGCCTTGGATGGCCTCCGCCAACTGTGAACTCACTGGCTTCATCAGCATCCCATTGTCTTCTGCCACAGCCACACGCATCTCGTTATCTAAAAAATAATAAGATTTGTTCGTATCGGGATCGCTGGAACGAAAATAATCAGACAAACCTTCTTCCTTTACCAGAAGAAAAAGCGTTCCATAGGGGTCGCCGGTGTCTATATTAATGACCATCTTTCCCAGCGTCAAAACCGGAGAGTTTGGATCTGGTGTTAGGAAATCTCTTTTCTCCATATCAAACCAGAGTGCCTGTCCATAACTTTCAGATTCCCTTACCCGTTTGAGCATGCTATCGACTTTGCTATCGTCCCCACTTTCGGTATAAGAAGCGAAAATTGTCCCTTCAGTATCAATAAATACCGCCGCATCCACCTCGCGAAAGATAGACAAGTCAATAGATAGGCGGCTTTGCATCAGGTTTCCAAATTGAACACGATCCATAGCAGTATCAGGTCTAGCGCCGTATGAATCATACATGCGGTTAATATTCGTGACCATAATATTGGCCGCTGTTTCCACACTACTGAATATGTAGTCGGTCCGGGACAGGATAAGCTGCGATTCGTCCACTACGTTGCTGGTAGTTTGCTCTATCAATGAACGGCTGAAAAGTTGATTGGACACAAGTCCAAGAATGAGCAGAGAAATAATGATTAGCGGGAGAAATACCGCTATAACCTTGCTTTTAAAGCGAAGGCGACCAAACCACTTACGAGCTAGGGACAGAATATTCAAATAAACCCCCTCCGTCATCAAAGAATATTCATCATGTTAACACAACTAATCTGAACAGTAGTAGAACTAAAATATTGTTAAAAAAATTCAACGCTCCATCTTGAAAGTGGCAAAAGGATATGTTAGGATAAAGTCGATTTTTAGTAAAATTATTAACTAAAAAGGTGTGAGCTCTTTGGCAACCATTAAAGACATTGCCCGCGAAGCGGGTGTGTCTGCCGCAACCGTTTCAAGGGTTTTAAATAACGATCTGTCACTGTCCGTGAGTCCAGACACCAAAAACAGAGTTTTTTTAATTGCTGAACAGCTTGGGTATAAGCCTTCCCGGCTGAGGCAGTTAAAGCGGAATACGGAACGTGCCGGGAAAACGGTCGCCCTCCTGCTGTGGTGTTCCATTGAGGAGGAAAGGGACGATCCGTATTACGCTTCAATCCGCCGTGGAATCGAACTACGCTGTGAAGAGCTTGGCCTGACATTGGGGCAGACGCTGAGAGGCCGCTCATCTCTCGGCACCTTGCAGAAGGCGGACGGTCTGATTGTCGTAGGAGGCGTTGATCCTGAAGAGGTGTCCAAGCTGTATCCAGACAAGAACACCATTGTCCTTGTTGACCAGTACCATGAGCAGCTAGAATACGATTCCGTACGCCTCCATTTCCGGCAAGCGGTTGATCAGGCACTCGGACATCTGCTCGAGCTTGGCCACCGACAAATCGGATTTATCGGTGGCAAGAGCGACGGAGAGCGAAGGGCGCATTATTTTGAACGATTTATGCGGGAACGAGGATTGTACAATCCTCAATTCGTCCGGGTAGGCGCCTGGAGTACAGCGGATGGATATCTCATGATGAATGAGCTCCTAGCCGAGCAGGAACGACCAACAGCCTGCTTCGCTGCAAGTGATCCGCTCGCCATCGGTGCTCTCCGCGCCCTTCATGGACATGGAGTCAAGGTACCAGAAGATATGGCTGTTGTCGGCTTCGACGACATTGAGATGGCGGCCTTCGTTCAGCCTCCGCTAACTACAGTGCGTGCCTATCCCGAACAGATGGGAAAGGCTGCTGTACAGCTGCTCTCTGAACGGTTTGAGGGACGTGAACCACCTGCGTACAACGTGATCGGGACTAAGCTTGTCATACGGGAAAGCTCATGCTTAAACAGTAAAATCAATTCTTAAGAGTCATTTGTCATTGATAAGTATCCTTACGTAAAACAATCGAGATGATAACCCCTAAGGAGTGAATATCATGAACATTCATGTTAACGAGTCGCTTGGTTTGTTTCACCTGCAGTCCAAGGATTGCAGCTATATTATCCAACTTGCAGAAGGATATCCTGCACATGTCTATTGGGGAGCTCAACTTCATCATGACCAAAATCTTGCAAGTATATTGGAGCTTAGAGAACGCTGTTCCTTCTCCCCCACTCCCGATTCTTCCAGTCGTACGCTTTCTTTGGATACGCTTCCACAGGAATATCCACAGTATGGAACAAGCGACTTCCGTCAGCCGGCTTATCAAGTTGCGCTTGCCGATGGAACTCGGACTACAGAGCTAAAATATAGTGGTTACCGTATTAAACCGGGTAAACCCAAGCTCGAAGGACTTCCTTCCGTCTATACCGAATCGGATGATGAAGCAACAACTCTCTTGTTGATCCTCGAGGATCAACACTCAGGCCTTAAGGCTACACTGCTTTATACTGTGTTTGCGAACCATAGCGCCATTGCTAGGTCTACTCTTTTTGAACATAAGGGAAGCGCTGTCATGAATATTGAACATGCGATGAGCGCCTCTGTCGACTTCGCCGATTCCAATTACCAAGCTCTCTATTTATCTGGTGCCTGGGTTCGGGAAAGACATATTCAGCGCCGCGATCTTGGGCCCGGCGCCATTCGCTTGGAAAGCCGACGGGGCTCCAGCAGTCACCAAATGAATCCCTTTCTGGCACTGCTTCGTCCTGATGCAACAGAAGATCGTGGGGATGTGTATGGCTTCAGTCTAATCTACAGCAGCAACTTCGTTGCGCAGGCGGAAGTCGAGCAGTTTAATCAGACCCGTGTAAGTATCGGAATCAATCCTTTTGACTTCTCCTGGCGGCTTGAACCGGGTCAGTCATTCCAGACCCCTGAAGCCGTGCTGGTCTTTTCCGAAGAAGGTCTTGGGGGCATGTCGCGCACCTATCACCGACTCTACCGCACACGTCTGTGCCGGGGAACTTATCGCGACAAGGAACGCCCGATTCTCGTAAATAATTGGGAAGCCACATATTTTGACTTCGACGCTGATAAAATTGAGGCGATTGCCAAAGAAGCGGGACCTCTTGGAATTGAGCTATTTGTCCTTGATGACGGTTGGTTTGGCAATCGTGACAACGATAACAGTTCGCTTGGAGACTGGTTCGAAGACCGCCGCAAGCTACCTGGTGGTCTTACCGACTTGGCCAAACGAGTTAATGAACAAGGATTACAGTTTGGCTTGTGGGTTGAGCCGGAAATGGTATCACCTGATAGTGAACTGTACCGCACCCATCCCGACTGGTGCCTGCATGCAGAAGGTCGACGGCGGACGGAAGGTCGATCCCAATTGGTGCTTGATCTCTCCCGCAAAGAAGTATGCGATTACTTGTACGAGACGCTTAGCTCCGTATTCTCGATCGCTCCAATTACTTATGTCAAGTGGGACATGAATCGTAATATGACGGAGATCGCTTCGGCTACCGCTACTAGCGAACGTCAAAAGGAAACTGCGCACCGTTATATGCTCGGACTATATGATCTGCTGGAACGCCTGACCTCACGGTTCCCGGATATCTTGTTTGAAAGCTGTTCCGGCGGAGGCGGACGATTCGATCCAGGGATGCTCTACTATATGCCGCAGACATGGACCAGTGATGACACTGATGCTATTGAAAGATTGGCGATCCAGTACGGCACCAGCATCGTGTATCCGGCCAGTACTATGGGGGCCCACGTATCGAACGTGCCGAACCACCAGGTGGGACGAAACACTTCCCTCGCCATACGTGGCGACGTGGCAATGAGCGGGAATTTTGGCTACGAACTTGACCTTACTGCATTTACAAATGAAGAAAAAGAGCTCGCTGCCAGACAAATTGCCCAGTATAAAGAAATCCGTTCCCTTGTACAGCAGGGAGATATGTATCGACTTCTTAGTCCGTTTGAAGGCCGAGGCGATACTGCCTGGATGTTTGTTAGCGAGGACCAGTCCGAAGCTTTTGTCGCTTACTTCCGTGTGCTGGCTGAGCCAAATGGACCTATCCGGCGACTAACTCTAAAAGGACTTGACCCAGCCAAAAAGTATATAATCGAAACCGGTGCGACCGGCAATACTTCAGATCCTATTAATACCTCGGCTGAAGATGGCGTTTCCCCTTTCCGTGTAGCGTTTGACGGCGAAATTTTTGGAGGTGACCGCTTAATGAAAATTGGGCTTGTTGTCTCGGATCTTACTGGGGATTTTGCCAGTTCTACCTTCCGCCTTAAAGCGATCTCCTGCTAATCAAAATGAAGGGATTTGCTTCAATATCGCAATAGGAAATAAAAGGAAAAACGGATTCGTTCTACAACGAATCCGTTTCTCTTTATTCAGACATCTCAGTTCATAACAGTCCTTGATTTTCCTTTTCCATATCATACTATGCAATTTTAACCTGCTAGAGTCTGACTTCAATTTCTTATTATCTAGTATTCTAAAGATGTATGGTTCAGTACGGGAGGCAATGAAAGTACACTACTCGGTAGTTCCATCAAACTTACTATTTCATAAGTGGGTTGAATGCCGGATGTATTTGTTTTTCTCGCAGGGTTGAACCAGCAGGTATCAATTCCGTACTTATTCCCTCCTTGAATATCAGAGGTTAAAGAATCGCCCACCATAAGGACCTTACTTTTATCTGAAATAGCTAGCTTGGTAAATGCGTAATCAAAAATTTCGGCCTGCGGCTTTTGGTAACCCACTTCTTCTGAAATAATTATCTGCTCAAACACATGACGCAACGGGGAAAGCTGAATTCTGGAGGTTTGGACCTCTTTTATTCCATTCGTAATGATCGCCAATCGACACTCAGATAGTACGTCACATAATTCAACAGCTCCGTCCATCAAAAAAGCTCCTTCACCCAAATAACGTAAATAAGCAGCACTAAAGGCGTCTGGATTGAAGTCTAGCTTATGAACAGTAAACAATCGTTTAAATCTTTCCACCCGCAGCTGTGCCGAGGTAATAAGTCCTTCCTCTGCCTCTCGCCACAACGAACTGTTGATCTCATCATAGCTAGATTTATACTCAGTGGCCCCTTGCGGCAATCCAAATTGGGCAAACGTATTATGTAGCGCATGACTCTCTGCCATTTTAAAATCAAACAGCGTATCATCAACATCAAATAAAATAATTTCGTATTTCATAACGACCCCCAACCTCCATGTCATAACTTTGCTATATGGTTAAGTTCCATGAACTATAGACTTTTCCCAAATAGGATATAGAAAAACGGAAATAGACTATCAATACAGTATGATCTCCCGGTAATTATACAGAACCTCATTGATTCGTCAAGTCATGGAACACGCCATAATTGAATTAAACTTGCTGATCCTTGCTATTGTGCTCCAAATATCAAAAAAGTCGACTCCTTATAATAGGAATCGACCGTTTTAAAATCCTAGTGATTTTCATTAATCCATTCGGTTAATGTTTGATCAAAATAATGAGGTTCTTCAAACATCGGATTATGCCCACTATGTTCAAAAACCACCTTTTTTACGTTCGTATAGCTATCATCGACCCGATCCCATAATGAAACAGGCGCGACTAAGTAATCAGATCTCCCAAGACCAATAAACACGGGCTTATCGACATCCGCCAAGGACTGTATCAAATCCATCTTTCCGAAGGCTTCTCCCCATAAATAATCTATGATAGGCATGTTCGTGTGTACATCATTCCACATATAAGCTGCATCATAGGTATAATCATAAAAGCTTTGGGCTCCCGTACGTATACACATGTGAACAAATCTTCTATCGGGCTCTCTTTTGATATCATTCTCTAATAAAGCAATTTCCTTTTCAAAATGGTCCTTTCTTTCTGGACTGGCCGTTTCATAAAAGAATGAAAAGCTTTGCCGCTGTCTTTCTTGGCTGTTCGTAGGTGCTGAATTTAATAGCACCACTTTTTCAACATAGCCTGGGAATTGTTTAGCATATTCCAAAGCCATAAAAGCATGCCCGGAATGCCCTAATATAATAAATGTATCTAAATGAAGGCAACGTCTTGCTGTTTCTATATCATTAATGACTTTATCCAAAGTATAGTCTTCTGGTTTTAAAGCACGAGTCGGTTTTGCAAACCCTCTATGATCTAAGAAAATAAACTGAAACTTTTTATATAAATGGTCTGAAAATAAGCGAGGATAATATACACTACTGCCGATCACCAATATCGGCTTTCCGTTACCTCTTATAGTATATTTCAGCTCAAATCCATCACTAATAACTGTTTGATAAGTGCTCATCTTCATCGTCTCCTTTTCTTCTTTAAATCACTCCCTTTTCGTTGTTTAAATCCCTTGTATTCTCCATAGATCGTTCCAGCACTACAACTCACCTCTGAAAGTCTGTTTATTTTATGAGAAAAGTTTAACATGATTTTTTCTAAAACAAAACCGAATTTGGATCTTCTAATCTTCGTACAAGTCGGAGATACAAAATGGCAAAAGGAAATTACCCGTAAACTTCAAGCCTTAAGTGTCCTCCAGCAGCAGCACTATACAAGGGAACAATCAGAATATTGTAGTGCTTTTAACCAGAGGCATGTCATGAGCCCTTCATGTGAACGATAAAATGAATCGGATATACAAAAAGAACACAGCCATTAAGGCTGTGCTCTTTTTTTGTGCTTGGCAACGTCCTACTCTCCCAGGACCCTGCGGTCCAAGTACCATCGGCGCTGGAGGGCTTAACGGTCGTGTTCGGGATGGGTACGTGTGGAACCCCTCCGCTATCGCCACCAAACATGAATTTGCCTCGCAAATTCTTTTTCAGGAATCAGCATCGCCAAATGCTGTGTGTTTGTTCGTGTAACTTCAGCTCCTTGAGCTGACGATATACTGAACTTACACCCTGAAAACTGGATCCGAAACTCATTGCGCTTTATCTTAGGATAAGCCCTCGACCGATTAGTATTGGTCAGCTCCATGCATTACTGCACTTCCACCCCCAACCTATCTACCTCGTCGTCTTCAAGGGGTCTTACATACTGGGAAATCTCATCTTGAGGGGGGCTTCACGCTTAGATGCTTTCAGCGCTTATCCCTTCCGTACATAGCTACCCAGCGGTGCTCCTGGCGGAACAACTGGTACACCAGCGGTACGTCCATCCCGGTCCTCTCGTACTAAGGACAGCTCCTCTCAAATTTCCTACGCCCACGACAGATAGGGACCGAACTGTCTCACGACGTTCTGAACCCAGCTCGCGTACCGCTTTAATGGGCGAACAGCCCAACCCTTGGGACCTACTTCAGCCCCAGGATGCGATGAGCCGACATCGAGGTGCCAAACCTCCCCGTCGATGTGGACTCTTGGGGGAGATAAGCCTGTTATCCCCAGGGTAGCTTTTATCCGTTGAGCGATGGCCCTTCCATGCGGTACCACCGGATCACTAAGCCCGACTTTCGTCCCTGCTCGACTTGTAGGTCTCGCAGTCAAGCTCCCTTCTGCCTTTGCACTCTTCGAATGATTTCCAACCATTCTGAGGGAACCTTGGGGCGCCTCCGTTACTCTTTAGGAGGCGACCGCCCCAGTCAAACTGCCCACCTGACACTGTCCTCGCACCGGATCACGGTACCAAGTTAGAACCTAGATACGATCAGGGTGGTATCCCAAGGATGCCTCCTCTCAAGCTGGCGCTCAAGATTCTACGGCTCCCACCTATCCTGTACAGATCGTACCCAAATTCAATATCAAGCTGCAGTAAAGCTCCATGGGGTCTTTCCGTCTTGTCGCGGGTAACCTGCATCTTCACAGGTATTAAAATTTCACCGGATCTCTCGTTGAGACAGCGCCCAAGTCGTTACGCCATTCGTGCGGGTCAGAATTTACCTGACAAGGAATTTCGCTACCTTAGGACCGTTATAGTTACGGCCGCCGTTTACTGGGGCTTCGGTTCATAGCTTCGCCCGAAGGCTTACCACTCCCCTTAACCTTCCAGCACCGGGCAGGCGTCAGCCCGTATACTTCGCCTTGCGGCTTCGCACAGACCTGTGTTTTTGCTAAACAGTCGCTTGGGCCTTTTCACTGCGGCCCCCTCGGGCTATTCACCCTACCGAGGCACCCCTTCTCCCGAAGTTACGGGGTCATTTTGCCGAGTTCCTTAACGAGAGTTCTTCCGCGCGCCTTAGAATTCTCTTCTCGCCTACCTGTGTCGGTTTGCGGTACGGGCACCTTCTCCTGGCTAGAGGCTTTTCTTGGCAGTCTGAGATCATGACCTTCGCTACTATAATTTTCGCTCCCCATCACAGCCCAGCCTTCACGATGTGCGGATTTGCCTACACATCAGCCTCACTGCTTAGACGGACATCCATCAGTCCGCGTCACTACCCTACTGCGTCACCCCATCGCTCATCACGGATTACGGTGGTACAGGAATTTCTACCTGTTGTCCTTCGACTACGCCTATCGGCCTCGCCTTAGGTCCCGACTTACCCTGAGCGGACGAACCTTCCTCAGGAACCCTTAGGCTTTCGGCGGATCTGATTCTCACAGATCTTTTCGTTACTCATACCGGCATTCTCACTTGAATGCAGTCCAGCGCTCCTTCCGGTACACCTTCAACCCGCATTCAACGCTCCCCTACCCCTGATGCAAAAGCATCAAGCCATAGCTTCGGTGGTGTGTTTAGCCCCGTTACATTTTCGGCGCAGAGTCACTCGACCAGTGAGCTATTACGCACTCTTTCAATGGTGGCTGCTTCTAAGCCAACATCCTGGTTGTCTGTGCAACTCCACATCCTTTCCCACTTAACACACACTTGGGGACCTTAGCTGATGGTCTGGGCTGTTTCCCTTTCGACAATGGATCTTAGCACTCACTGTCTGACTCCCGGAACTAAATCTATGGCATTCGGAGTTTGACTGAGCTTGGTAACCCTTGCGGGCCCCGCACCCAATCAGTGCTCTACCTCCACGATTCTTCTTTCCGAGGCTAGCCCTAAAGCTATTTCGGGGAGAACCAGCTATCTCCGGGTTCGATTGGAATTTCTCCGCTACCCCCACCTCATCCCCGCATTTTTCAACATGCGTGGGTTCGGGCCTCCAGTGCGTGTTACCGCACCTTCACCCTGGACAGGGGTAGATCACCCGGTTTCGGGTCTACGTCCACGTACTCAGTCGCCCTATTCAGACTCGCTTTCGCTGCGGCTTCAGCTCTTCACCTTAACCTTGCACGGGAACGTAACTCGCCGGTTCATTCTACAAAAGGCACGCCATCACCCATAGATCGGGCTCTGACTTCTTGTAAGCACACGGTTTCAGGATCTATTTCACTCCCCTTCCGGGGTGCTTTTCACCTTTCCCTCACGGTACTGCTTCACTATCGGTCGCCAGGGAGTATTTAGCCTTGGCAGATGGTCCTGCCGGATTCATACGGGGTTTCACGTGCCCCGCACTACTCGGGATCCGTCTCGGAGAGAACAAGTTTTGAACTACAGGGCTTTTACCTTCTCTGGCGGGCCTTTCCAGACCTCTTCATCTAACCGGTTCCTTTGTAACTCCATGTGAGACGTCCCACAACCCCAAGGAGCAAGCTCCTTGGTTTGGGCTAATCCGCGTTCGCTCGCCGCTACTGACGGAATCACTATTGTTTTCTCTTCCTCAGGGTACTTAGATGTTTCAGTTCCCCTGGTCTGCCTCTCACTCACCTATGAATTCAGTGAGTAGTGACTGTCGATGAAGACAGCCGGGTTTCCCCATTCGGACATCCCCGGATCAAAGCTTGCTTACAGCTCCCCGAGGCCTTATCGTTGTTCGCCACGTCCTTCGTCGGCTCCTGGCGCCTAGGCATCCTCCGTGTGCTCTTTGTAGCTTAACCTAGACTTTTCTTTCGCAGAAAGAAAATGTCGATGTTCAATAAGAAAATGATTTTTGCTATAAGCAAAATATCTTTCCTTATTGGCTACCTTTATTTCACTTGTTTACACAAGATCAGCTTAAAGGAATATTCTAAAACGCAATTTCGTTTCGGTATCCAGTTTTCAAGGTGCAATATTCACCGGTTTTAATCCCGGAAGAACATCATATCAAATTCCTCAACACTTGAATACAAGTATATTTTGGAAGTCATATGTGAGAGTTTGAACTCTCAAAACTGAGCAACGAGTGAGTAAGTTCAGGATATTCATTTCATTCACACGAATGTGATGAACCAAATTGAATATCTGGTCGCAGGTACATGTACCTGCTGATTTGAATGTTTCCATCGCAGGAAACGATTCTCCATAGAAAGGAGGTGATCCAGCCGCACCTTCCGATACGGCTACCTTGTTACGACTTCACCCCAATCATCTACCCCACCTTCGGCGGCTGGCCCCTTGCGGTTACCTCACCGACTTCGGGTGTTGTAAACTCTCGTGGTGTGACGGGCGGTGTGTACAAGACCCGGGAACGTATTCACCGCGGCATGCTGATCCGCGATTACTAGCAATTCCGACTTCATGTAGGCGAGTTGCAGCCTACAATCCGAACTGAGACCGGCTTTTCTAGGATTGGCTCCACCTCGCGGCTTCGCTTCCCGTTGTACCGGCCATTGTAGTACGTGTGTAGCCCAGGTCATAAGGGGCATGATGATTTGACGTCATCCCCACCTTCCTCCGGTTTGTCACCGGCAGTCTGCTTAGAGTGCCCAGCTTGACCTGCTGGCAACTAAGCATAAGGGTTGCGCTCGTTGCGGGACTTAACCCAACATCTCACGACACGAGCTGACGACAACCATGCACCACCTGTCTCCTCTGTCCCGAAGGAAAGGCCTATCTCTAGACCGGTCAGAGGGATGTCAAGACCTGGTAAGGTTCTTCGCGTTGCTTCGAATTAAACCACATACTCCACTGCTTGTGCGGGTCCCCGTCAATTCCTTTGAGTTTCAGTCTTGCGACCGTACTCCCCAGGCGGAATGCTTAATGTGTTAACTTCGGCACCAAGGGTATCGAAACCCCTAACACCTAGCATTCATCGTTTACGGCGTGGACTACCAGGGTATCTAATCCTGTTTGCTCCCCACGCTTTCGCGCCTCAGCGTCAGTTACAGCCCAGAGAGTCGCCTTCGCCACTGGTGTTCCTCCACATCTCTACGCATTTCACCGCTACACGTGGAATTCCACTCTCCTCTTCTGCACTCAAGCTCTCCAGTTTCCAGTGCGACCCGAAGTTGAGCCTCGGGATTAAACACCAGACTTAAAGAGCCGCCTGCGCGCGCTTTACGCCCAATAATTCCGGACAACGCTTGCCCCCTACGTATTACCGCGGCTGCTGGCACGTAGTTAGCCGGGGCTTTCTTCTCAGGTACCGTCACTCTTGTAGCAGTTACTCTACAAGACGTTCTTCCCTCGCAACAGAGCTTTACGATCCGAAAACCTTCATCACTCACGCGGCGTTGCTCCGTCAGGCTTTCGCCCATTGCGGAAGATTCCCTACTGCTGCCTCCCGTAGGAGTCTGGGCCGTGTCTCAGTCCCAGTGTGGCCGATCACCCTCTCAGGTCGGCTACGCATCGTCGCCTTGGTAGGCCTTTACCCCACCAACTAGCTAATGCGCCGCAGGCCCATCCACAAGTGACAGATTGCTCCGCCTTTCCTCCTTCTCCCATGCAGAAAAAGGATGTATCGGGTATTAGCTACCGTTTCCGGTAGTTATCCCTGTCTTGTGGGCAGGTTGCCTACGTGTTACTCACCCGTCCGCCGCTAGGTTCATTAGAAGCAAGCTTCTAATGAACCTCGCTCGACTTGCATGTATTAGGCACGCCGCCAGCGTTCGTCCTGAGCCAGGATCAAACTCTCCATTAAAGACCAACCGAAGTTGGTTATAGAAAGAGCGATTAGCTCATGTTGAAACTGACGAGATAAAATATCTCATTTTCGTTTCCATTTCATACAGCCAGATGGCATGTACCAAAATTTCAACGTTGGATTTTGTAAACAAAATCCGTACTCACTCGTTGTTCAGTTTTCAAAGATCAAATCAACAGCCGTTTAACTGGCTGGATATATAATTTATCACGTCTATACCCAACAAACAAGTTGTAATATTTACCAGTAAATGAGTTGTGTTTCTACACGGTGTAATTTTTTACTGAACCACGCCTACATATAGTGCTTTGTCTATAACAACCGAAGATATAAACGTTATAAATCATAACAGCAGTAGCTCTTTATGATGGAGCCGCTGCTTTCGCTTTTTTTATATAAAATCCTGAAATGATCGCTTAGCTTAAAGCTGTAGCTAGATCTTCTATTAAAAGTTCAGCAGGTTCATGCCCCACAGCCAAGCGTATTAGGGATTCAGGCATGTGTTGTTTTTTTAGACTCTGCTTATTGAACCCGTAGTTCGGTGAGATCACCTGGCTCTCCATAGCCCCCCATGATACACCGATCCGAATCAGTCGTAGTTTATTAATCACTCTGCATATATCCTCATAACCCGAATCTTTTAGTTCAAAGCTGAATAATCCGGCATACCCTTTAAGCTGTCTACATGCCAGCTCATGCTGTGGGTGAGAAGGAAGTCCAGGATGATTTACTTTAGAAATGGCCGGATGATCTGATAGAAAACGAGCAACCAACAGAGCATTCCTTTGATGGGCTTCCATACGGAGCGGGAGTGTTCTTAGACCCCGAATGAGTAGCCCTGCCTCAAAAGGGGCTAACGAACCGCCAATCAATTCATATTCTTCAGCATACATACGATTTATTATCTCTTTAGAAGCGATTACTGCCCCTGCAATTAAATCATTATGTCCCCCCAAGTACTTGGATGCGGAGTGAACGACGATATCAACACCCCATTCTAATGGTTTTTGGAAAAGGGGTGTAGCCCATGAATTATCTATGATTGTGCGTATACCCTTCGCTTTGGAAAGTGAAGTTACCTCCTGAATATTTACCATATCGAATGTAAACGAGGTAGGAGACTCCATAAGAATAGCACGAGTCTGCGGTTGGATGGCATTAGCAACTGCTTCCGTAGAAGTCGAATGTACAATGGTGTAGTTTATATCGAACTTCGTTAAGTATTTGGCTAGGCTGACGGAAGTTTCATATATATGTCCGACCAGAATCAGATGATCCCCTGCGGATAAGCTACACATTAGAGCGGCACTGATAGCAGCCATTCCAGAGGCAAAGCACTTACAGTCCTCCCCACCTTCTAGCGCAGCAATCATTTGTTCTGCAATCCGAACGGTAGGATTGGTTCCTCTCGAATAGACGTAATGCTCCTTTTCATGATTAGCCGCTTCAGCATAGTCTTCGTAGGTATCAAAGAAAAATGGAGCAGTCTCATAAATAGGAGGAGCAGCAGCCTTAGCAAAATACCCTAGTTCGTCCTCAAATCGGAGACAGATAAGCTGATCATCCGAGAAACTCAAATCTGATCACCACTTTCTGAAAAATTCCAAACCCATGAAGGTAGTCTCCTCAATCAAGGACTCAAATATTCTATAAGTCAAATTGCTTTGGACCTGTGCTGTTTAATTTTCGAAACTGATCAGGCTTCCACATGTCTTTCACTAAGTATCCAATTCATAAAAATAGCGTATATTTTTGGATTGCAAGGAAAAGATATGCTTTATCAAAAAAGAGGGGGTTCACTTGTGTTAACACGTTGGATTAGAAGTGTTCTGAAGCCTGGAAAAAGGTACACACAGGATATCGAAAAATCCAAACAGCAAACCGCTACCGAGACAATCCATTCATCATTATCCCATACTCTGTCTTTACTTAAATTAAAACTTGGGCAAGGTCCCGATTTTGTCATTCGTGATTTTTCAGAAAGTCCTGTACATGCTGGACATCTCGCCGTTTGTTATATTGAAGGACTGATTGACCAAAACTTGCTTTCCGATTTAATGGAGAGCTTGATTACAGAGATGGGCTCCGCAGATACTTTTATGTTTAAGGAAAATACTGCAGCTTCTTTGTTAAAAAACACAATTCCGTCTGGAAATATTCAAATGATACATTCGCAAAATGAAGTATATCAAGCCATCCTCTCCGGGAATGCTGTCATTGTCATCGACGGAAACAACTATGCATTGGTAGTTTCCATCGCAGGCGGAGTAAGACGGGCTATTCAGGAACCCAGTACTCAGACCGTAGTACGGGGTCCTAAAGAAGGATTTACGGAGGATATCTCAACCAACATTACACTGATCAGAAGAAAATTGCGGACACCTGACCTTAAATTTGAAAGTCATGTTATTGGGCGATATACACAAACCAAAGTCATGTTAGCTTACATTGAAAATGTCGCTAATCCAGAAGTCATACAGGAAATTACAAAACGGCTTCAATCCATTGATACAGACAGCATACTTGAAAGTGGCTACATCGAAGAATTTATACAGGATGAACCACTTAGTCTCTTTCCCACCATGCTAAACTCAGAGCGTCCGGATACAGTCGCAGGTAGCCTTTTAGACGGACAAGTAGCTGTCCTGGTTGATGGGACGCCATTCGCTCTGATTGCACCTGTAACCTTCTTTAATTTCTTTCAAACGGCGGAAGACTACTACCAGAGATATGACATTTCAACTTTTTTAAGGGCTCTTCGTGTAGTATCTTTTCTAGTCTCATTGTTGCTTCCCTCTCTATTTATAGCCTTGACGACTTTCCAACAGGAAATGATCCCCACCACGCTGTTGATTACGCTAATGGCTCAACGGGAAGGAACTCCTTTTCCTGCATTATTGGAAGCTTTAATGATGGAATTAATGTTTGAAGTGATTCGTGAAGCAGGTGTGCGAATGCCACGAGTCATCGGACCAGCCGTTTCCATTGTAGGAGCTCTGGTTATCGGACAGGCGGCGGTGCAAGCCGGACTGGTCTCAGGTGCAATGGTGATCGTTGTTGCCTTCACAGCTATATCGAACTTTGTCATCCCGTATTTTGCTATGGCTTCAGCGGTCAGGTTGTTGCGTTTTGCACTTATGCTACTGGCGGGGGCTCTAGGCTTATTTGGTATTCTGATAGGAATTATCCCCCTTCTAATTCACCTTGTATCTCTCAAGTCATTCGGAGTTGATTATTTTGTGCCCTATAGCCCCACCTTTAAAACTAATATGAAGGACCTTATCATCAGAGTTCCGTGGTGGGCTATGAAAACCAGACCTAGCGAAAAGTCAGGCCATAACCAGACAAGACAGGCAGCTCACCAATACCCTGCTAGTTCGGATGATACTGAAGGTGGTCATAAGCCTGATACCCAAAAATAGGAGAGATCAATGGTGCGGCAATTAAGAGTTAGTTATGTTCTGTTTATTGCAGGGTTATTACTTACAGGGTGCGTAGATCGAACAGAATTGAACGAATTAGCCATCACAACAGCAACTGGAATTGATGGACATAAGGGCGACTGGATCAATACTTATCAAATCATCATTCCATCAGCCATGACGACTGGCTCAGGTGGTACTTCCTCGGGGGCATCGCAAAGCGCTGTACATACCTTTTCTACACATGGAAAAACATTGAGAGAGACCGTTACGAAGAGTAGCCTGGAATACCCACGCAAACTATATTTTGCCCAAAATAATATACTCGTTATTGGAAAAAAAGCAGCAGAACAAGGCATTGAAGAGATTATTGATATTTACCTCCGCAACCTTGATTCACGAGAAACTGTAAAAGTATTCATTGCCAACGGAGAGGCTCGTAATTTTTTAAAAAAGCTTGTACCACCAGAGAAAATTCCTGGTCAAGCTTTAGAAAAGATTATAGAAAGAGATAGCAAATTAGCATCAATTTACCCTGCAATATCCATGTATGAATTTATTTCGAAAATTAGCTCCGATAGTGCAGCCGGAGTTCCAGAAATATCTCTTGAGGGTTCCGAGCCGGAGAAACTAGAATCTGTTGATGTTTTCAAGGAAACCTCCGCCAAAAATAAACTCAAGTTATCGGGCTTAAGCATTTTTCAGAAAGACAAGAGAGTCGGCTTCCTAAATGAAAAGGAAAGTATAGGGGTTTCATGGTTAAACAACCAGATTAAAAACACTACTATAAACTATGTGGATGGGAATGTTACGTCCGCTTTCCTCATCCGGAAAGCTAAGGTTAAGGTTACGCCAATCAAGAATTTAAATCATTATTACCTCAACGTTGACGTTAAAGCTACCGGGGATCTTCTGTCAGCCTCTTCGCAAAGAGAAATGAAAGATATGCAAAGTATAGGTCAATTGCAGATGCAAGCAGCAGAAATGATCAAACTGCAAATTCAGGAAGGCTGGAAAGCCTTACAGCAAAAGAATATCGACCTTATTGGTGTTGGAAATAAAATTCATCACAAGTACCCAAAAGACTGGAAAAAAATAAAAGAGACATGGCCTGAAGAGTTCGCAAACATGGATATAAAAATAGGTGTAAAAATGAAGCTTGCACGTCCAGGGTTATTCGAAAAATCTTTTAACGAACTGTTGAAATGAAATAAACAGGGAGAGGTGAAATGAATCAATGCGTCAAAATACAATCCGAGTATCCGAGCTGATCATTTGTATGTCTTTATTTGAAGTTGGAAGTACAACTTTGTTTTTAATGGGGGCTGAAGCAAAGCAAGATGCTTGGCTAGTCATGTTGATAGGAGCATTAGCAGGACTTCTTCTGCTAATGCTCCATCTTGCTATTCACCATCAAGATCCTGAATTAGATTTGTTCATGTTGTTTCGCCGTTACACAGGGAAATATGTGGGTACACTCATCAATTTACTTTTTGTGATGTATTTTACATATGAAGCTTCTCGGAACATACGCGATTTAGGCGAGGTGACCGTAATGACTCTGCTCCGCCAAACCCCTTTGTGGATCATCATCTTGATCACAATCGTGGTTGTATCCAACACGGTTCGTTACGGCTACAAAGCATTTTTCTTATTTTTCTTATTTTGCTTATTCCTTTTCCCTTTTTTTGTACTTGGATACGCCATAATTAGTATATTAATTCCGGCAACTGGTCTCTTTCACTTGGAAAATTCCCTTCCGGTTTTAGAGGAAGGATGGAACCCCATATTTAAAGCCGCTATTCCTGAGCTTATCTCCTTTCCATTCGGACAAACTGTGTTATTTCTTGTATTTTATCCGCTTGTACATAAAGACCGGAATCTCACAAAACCCGTTTCCTTTGCCTATATAATGACCGCACTTGCTCTAACATTTGTTAATCAATTGGATATTTTTGTTCTCGGACCCAAGATCGCTGCAAATAGCACACTTCCTCTTTTGGAAGCCGTTCAGTTGATTGAATTAGCAGATCTGTTCGAACGAATGGATGCCCTTTTCACCTTGCTTCTTTTTCTTGGCTTGATCATCAAAATGTCTTTATTTTTTAATGGTGCTGTGATAGGACTTGAAAAAATAACCGGAGTCGGATTTAAAAAATGGATTCTTCCCCTTGCAGCACTTATTTATGGACTTTCTTTTTTGTCGCCCAACTATATTCATCACATGGTAATCGGTCGAAAATTTGTTCTTAATTCCTGGTTTCCTATTTTTCAAATTTTCCTACCTTTGTTACTATTTATCTTTATTGTTATTAAAAAAAGAAAAACGACAAATAAACAGTCCTCTTCATGAAGAGATGATCATTCATTTAAATAGATCCACCACTTTTTTGATTTTTATTCTCTTTCATCGGCACTACATGGAGCGTTCCATCCTCACTAAGCTCTGCATAGGCAATCTCGTCGATACTATCATATCCCTGCTCTCGCGCCTTCGCTTTTATCAGCTCTACATCAATTGTTTTCCCGCGCATAGATTCATTTAGCAACCTTCCCTTATCAATGACAGTAACAGAAAAAAGATCAGGCTGTGCATCTATTCCCATATCCTGAGCAGCGGGTGGCTCATATTCGGGTTTGCGCATGACCGACAATGAGCCGTTCGTTTCTAACGTAGCGTACAAGACCTCACGCAGAGAAAAAATATTTTGCTGGCGTAGCATGGAGAGTAGCTGTGTAAATTCTATATCATATTTCTCCAGCAATTCTTGATTAACCTGCCCTTTATCCACGAGCAGCACTGTTCGACCTTCTGCCATGTATCCAAATTTCACAAAATGGGTCGTCGCTTTTTCGAAAAAGTAGGCCAGCGCACACCATAGTGCCAAAGCAAACAAAAGATGCCAAATGGTCACCTTATCGTCATATAACGTATTCCCCACAATTTCGCTCAATACCAATGATGTCAGAAAATCGAGCGGTGTTAACTGACTGAGTGTTTTCCGACCTGTAATAAAAGTAATAAGCCATAGGCCAAAAAAGCTGATGATCAATTTGACACCAATCGTGACAAATACCTCCATACCTATGCCCTCCGAAAGAAGTTATTTTTCTTATGGGTTATTTACACTCCTATACTTCTGTATAAACAGAGGCTTAATCCATTCCTAAAGTTGTCCGAAAAAAAGCCCGCTACCAACTAGGGCAGCGAACTTTTTAATTCGGCTATTATTTAATCTTAGTCTTTCGTGTATTCACTATAAATTATCTACTTTTCACCAGCAGCTGAATTGCTTCTTTAACCAGCTTATCCGTATCTCCTCCAGCTTCCTGCTCTTCCAATATGCAACGTTGCAGATTTTCTGCTACAATCTGGGCGATTGCTTTATCTGATGCATTGCGTACAGCTGATAGCTGGCTGACTACATCTTTGCACGACTTGCCCTCATCCATTAACCGAAGTACTCCACGTACCTGGCCCTCAATCCTTCTCAAGCGCGTTTTCAGTTCATCACTGTAATTGTAATCCATAAGCAATGCACTCCTTTTTTGACTTACCATATACATGTATAGGTATATTATAAACCAAAAAAGTAAATAGAATACCCTAAATAAATAGATTCACCTGTCCTTGCGATGCATCTCCCAAGTAAGCAGCTACTCCAGCATATTCAACACCATCTATTAGCTCTTTTTGTTGAAGTCCTAACAAATCCATGGTCATGGTGCAAGCGACGAGCTTGATCCCCTGCTCTTGTGCTAACTCTATAAGCTCTGGAAGAGAGAGCGCATTATGCTTTTTCATGACATGCTTGATCATCTGTGGTCCCAGTCCGACGAAATTCATTTTGGAGAGTGCTAACTTTTTCGGTCCACGAGGCATGATCCAGCCAAAGGCTTTTTCGAGCATTCCCTTATGGGTGCGCATGAGCTCATCCTTACGCAATAAATTTAGTCCCCAAAATGTAAAGAAAATAGTTACTTCATGATCATATGCTGCCGCTCCATTCGCAATAATGAATGCAGCAAGCGCTTTATCCAGCTCACCGCTGAATAAAATAATCGTTGTTTTGGCTGTACTCATATAGAATCGTCCCCCATCATTTCTCCTGCCCAGCCGGACATGCCTGAAAGCACAGATTTGACGTTTTTAGCGCCTTTGTCTGCCAATAACCGGCAAGCCCTTTCACTGCGTGCTCCAGCTTGGCAGATCACTGCGATTTCATCTTCCAGATTTAGCTCAGCGAGTCTGTTCTCCAGTTCTCCGAGGGGGATGTGCTTAGATCCTGGGATGTGTTTAAGAGCAAATTCGGCGGGTTCACGAACATCCAGCAAAATGAAGTTCTCCTTTGCAGACCATTTTGCTTGCAGCTCTTTATGACTTATCGTGGAAGGAAATGCTTGCTCCTCCTTCACATCAGTCGGATTTGCTTTGCGTAGATAATGTCGCATGACAACTCCTTCTTGAAAAGTGCCCAAATACTGATGTCCGGTGCCTTGAGCCCAGCTCTGAAAATCTGCTAACGAACCTTTGTCAGTCACTTGAACCTCCATAATCTGCCCGGCAAGAAGCTCATCCATAGCTTTTTTTGTTTTTACAATTGGCATAGGACAAGCAAGCCCTTTGCAATCAAGAATCTGATCTGCTTCGATATGACTAGTTGATGACATAGTGGTACCTCCGCCTTTTTTTTGTGGGGTCTAGTTTAGTTTTAATTTATTAATACGTATACCCCTATAGGTATAAGAATAGCGAGGCCCACTTCTCTTGTCAACTTAGTTAGTCATTTTCATTCAAACTAACGAATTCATGTCTTATAAAATTAAAAGCACACAAAAAAGCCGCGCAAAAGCGCGACTCTACTGCATACATACCAATTAATCGTCTGTTTTCATCAGTTCTGGCAGATCGAGCGACATCGAAATATTACATAGCATTCCTCTGGCGAGAAAAAGCATTGTTCTTTCCAAGGCTTGTTCAATACCAGCCTGGCGGAAAGCGTCATAAACTGTCGTATGGATCTCACGTAACCCCTGCTGCATCACGGTTACAACCACATCCTCACGGATTGTCTGTGCCTGCATTTGCAAAAGTATTTCATTTCGATATTCCGTCATAATTTGCGAATAGGCTGCAATCAGTTCTTGCTCTAACTGTTCCGACGAAGCCGATTGAATGACCCGGTGAAAAGAGTCTATGATACGTGCAAATGATACCTTTAGGGCTTCAATAAGCAAGGCTTCTTTAGTAGCGAAAAAGCGAAAAACATAGGGCTGAGAAATATTAGCCCGTTCCGCAACTTTGGCTGTTGTAGCTCGATAGTAGCCCATCTCCGCAAAGACTTCAATAGCAGCAGATATGATTTCCTTTTGGCGATTTATTGATGTTGATGTTGCTTTAGCCATATTTCTCATCCTTTTGTTTATCACAATTTTCTGATTAGTGATTAATCAATCACTTAACATTATAAATGTCTTTCTCTAAAAATGCAATGAACCGAAAAAGTCGCCTCCATCATTGTGATGGAAACGACTCTCTTTTTTATACATCTAATTATGGCGTCATCGAGTTAAAATATAATCGAACATAACTGACCTTTTGCGTTTTGGTTTGATAGGAAAATACTAAATAATAACTAAGACCTGATGTGTTGTCGATTTTATAATTAGCTTCTGCTGTGCCGGAAATGTCTCTAGAGGTGTCAACTGTTTCTGTGGGCTGGCCCAGTTCGTCAATAACTTGTTTGATAAGCAACTTCTTATATTTTGAATCGGAAGAAGTAATTTCTGTAACTTTATCATTTCCATCCAGTACGAGATCTGTATGATATTTAGCGTAACTTCTCATAGGGCCTGTAGAACCAGAATCGGATTTCCCCAAAAGCTCAAACAAAAGATCGCTGCTAGTTCCCAAACCAAGACCTTTAGGCAGATTGGGTAACGTCCCCTGCTTGGCTGCACTCAATATAGCAGCTGCAGAGCTGTGTTTACTGTCAGGTGAGGCTGTACTACTAGCGGGTTCCTTGTGTATCGAGGTTGAGCCTTGACCAGACTCTTTTCCAGGCTTCTCGGAATTTCCTCCATCCGTACTAGGCTTACTGCTATCTGTACTCGTCTTGTTATTGTGGGTATCTTGCTCATTTGTATTGATGTCTGTATTCTGATCTGTTGAATTACTGGCAGATGGTGTGGCTGATTTCGTTGTAGAGGGAGCAGTTGAGTTTGCTTCTCCGCTATTGCCGCATCCTGTCATTACAGCAAAACCTATAGCCAATAAAGCGCTGGTAGTGACCAGCTTGCAAGCTAACTTTTTACGATTACGAGATTGATGTGTAGGTTTCATTATAAGATCACTCTTTCCTTGTTCTTGGGTACAAACCAAGTGTAACCGAACCTCGTTTCGAGAATACCTCTACTTGTATCCAACTTGTAAACAAGCACATTTGTGATTTTCTAACATATCCTACCTGCGATCATAAATTCCTAGCTGTTGTTTAGAAAAGGCGTAAGGGGAGTCACTCTCCTTCAACCATATATTCCCTTTGATAATGAAGATGTATACAGCAAAAACAAAGTAGATTGTGCCTGCAATCCAGTCTATTGCCGTTGGGATGTCTCTCTTTACGATTTCATGAATATACCAGATTCCTATAGGGACATGCAGGAGAAGTGCCGTACACAAACCAGGGTTATATACCGTTTTTGCTTTGAGATTGACAACAATACCGTGCCAGACGACCTGGAAGAATCCCATCAAAACTGGTGCGAGTCCGAGCCAGATTACGTGGGGGAACCATACGGGGAGCAGATAAAATACATAGGCAATGGCCACATTAATGATCATCGCTGAATTAGGGTTCAAGGGGTAACGATCTGGGGCTTCACTTTTAAACAAAATATTGTTAAATAAACCCGCAAAATATCCAGGCCAGCGGTATTCCTCAAATTGGTGAAACAATATATTCACAAAGCTCAACCATAATATTCCTGTTATATCCGAAAGGATAGCTGGATTCATAAGTAAAACAATACATACAACCACACCGATTATAGCCCCTGCATCTTGCCAATATTTTCTCAAAAGATTCATATTAGTCACCCCTATGATTTATTTTTGATCGAAATATCTTTCAAATAACAGGTTTAATTGTTCCTCTATTGTGGGCATTTCCACAACTGCTCCAGACTCAAGAATCGGGCTCATCAGTGCAGGCAGAAAAATAGCTCCGAATATTTGCAGCATCATTGCTAACAACCGCTCCGGCTGTTGCTCACCTGTCAGCTCCTTGATCGTGTTCTGGACCTTTGGAAACCCCATCATGTTTAAAAATCTTCCGTATTCCTGTTGAGATGTAAAGGGTGTGCTGCCCATCACAATAATTCGTGACAGAAGTTCTGGATATTGGCGAATGACCTGTAAATAGTTAAGCAAAAATTGTTTTAATCTATCTTGCGGGGACATCGCTGTATTGTCCAAAACAGAAAATGTGTGCTGAAAGCTGTGGAGGATCACTTCAATAGCTTCACTGAGCAAATTTTCCTTGGAGCCAAAATAATAATTAACTAGAGAAATATTAGTGCCAGACAGATCAGCAATTTTTCTGATTGTAACCGCCTCGAAACCTTCCTTTTGAATAAATTCCAGCGTAGACTGTAGAATTTTTTCTTTGGTCTGTTGTTTTTTGTCTGGGTGACTCATGTTTTTCCTCCTCCTATTTAGTTTAATCCTAACGGACAAATGAAACGGACTACTTTAAGCAAAATAACAATTCAAACAAAAATTCAAACAAAGTTTAAAACATTGTTTAAATTGTTATTTGAACTTAGCTTAGCACTTTACATTTCACAAAACAAGTAAAGATATGAGAATTAGGCTATAAAAAACCCGCAGAACGAATTAGATCGTTTGCGGGTTGATTGAATAGAGATTAAGAAAAGGTTAAACTAAATAGCCCAATTTCCTTTGCGGAACACAGCCTCTTTGCTTCCGTCTTGCAGTTCACCGTCAATATCCAGCTCAGCTGAGCCGATCATGAAGTCAACATGAGTCAGGCTGACATTGGCACCGTTCTGGAGTAGTTCCTCCCGGTTCATTTGTGTCCCATTTTCTATGTTAAATGGATACGCACTGCCTAAAGCCAGGTGGCAGGAAGCATTTTCGTCGATACCTGTATTATAAAAGATGCGATTGAGATTGGAAATCGGCGAATCGTGCGGTACCAGGGCAACTTCTCCCAGATAGCAGGCCCCTTCATCCGTAGCGAGCAAATGAGTCAGATGCTGCTCGCCGGATTCTGCTGTATATTCGGTAACTTTACCGTCCCTAAAGGTAAACGTAATGCGATCTACCAGTTGCCCATTTAAATTAAGCGGCATGGTACTTGTGATGTGACCATTGACACCTGTACGCTTAGGCATCGTGAATACTTCTTCTGTCGGCATATTCGCAACAAAATAATCACCGCGCTCGTTTTCACCACCACCGCTGCGCCAAATATGTCCGTCGGCCAACTCAATTTTCAAATCTGTTCCGGGCGCGCGGTAGTGCAAGCTTTTATATTTTTTTTGATTCAGCTTGTCTTGTACCTGTTCAAGGTTTTTCAAATGATTGTGCCAATTCTGAATTGGGTCAGAGCCGTCTACACGATTCATTTGAAAGATCGTATCCCACATGACACGAATCCGGTCCTCTTCTGCTATATCGGCAAATACTTTATCTGCCCAAGCCTTCGTCGGAGCTTTAATCAAGCACCAGCTGATTTTATGATTTCGAGTAAATTTGGAGAAGCCTTCTCTAGCCGTAGCCGCTGCTTTTGTCGCACGAGAAACCTTTTGCGGATCAATGCCTTGATATAAATCCGGGTTCGGCACTTTAATCGTTAATGTGGCTCCACCCTCTTCGGCGAATTTCTCCATCATTTCTGCCTTCCAAGCAGGGTAGTAATCAAAGCTGGCTTCGTCGCCATGCTCAAAACGACTGCGTGTAATGGAATCGTCCTCAAACTCTACCTGTACATATTTAGCGCCAGCTTCATAGGCTTTGCTGACAATCAGGCGTGTAAACTCGACAGTTTCCAGTGGTGCAGTTACCAACATCGCCTGTCCAGGCTGAATGTTGACTCCTACTCTTACGACCAGTTCTGCATATTGCTCCAACAATGATTCAAATGTATTCATTTTTCCACGCTCCTGTTCCATTTTGATTATATTAAATGATTTCATCACTACAGTACGGATTGTTTCTCCAGTTCACGCAGCTCCACTCTTCGTATTTTGCCTGAGCTGGTTTTAGGAAGTTCTTCAATAAACTCTATTTTTCGTGGATATTTGTATGGTGCCGTCCATGTTTTTACATGATGTTGCAGTTCCTTCACTAGCTCTGGTGATCCTTCTATTCCGGCTTTGAGTACAATGTAGGCTTTTACGACATGTCCACGGACTTCATCCGGGCTGGCTACCGCTGCACATTCCTGCACAGAATCATGCTTCATCAGCGCTTCTTCTACTTCAAAAGGACCAATGGTGTAGCCAGAACTGATAATGATATCATCACCACGTCCTTCAAACCAAAAATATCCATCCTCGTCCTTCCGAGCCCGGTCGCCCGTTACAAAATAATCTCCATGTACACTCGCTAATTTGCGCTCTGGATCATGATAGTACGTATGAAACAATGCCGGCAGATCAGCACGCACTGCAATATCGCCCACTTGCCCTGGAGCCAGCGGAATACCATCCTCGTCTACGACCTCAACAAGTCCCGGTGCAATGGATTTGCCCATCGAACCTGTGCGCAGAGGTACGTCTCTTAGATTACCAATAATTAATGTACTTTCTGTTTGACCGTAGCCGTCGCGAATCGTAATGTTGAATTGCTCCTGAAACTTGTTAATAACCTCCTGATTGAGCGGTTCTCCCGCAGAAACAGCACTTCGCAATCGGGATAGATCATATTGATCCAAACCAGCCGTTTTTGCCATAATCCGATATTCCGTCGGTGTACAGCACAACACTTGAACTCCATATTGCTGCAGCAACTGCAAATAGCGCCCCGGACGAAACGGACCATTATATACGAATCCGGTCGCTCCATTTCCCAGTACCGATAAAAACGGACTCCAAATCCATTTTTGCCAGCCAGGTGCGGCTGTAGCCCATACGATGTCTGAAGCCTGAATATGCAACCATGGTGATGTTATCCGCAGATGGGCATATCCCCAGCCATGGCTGTGTACAACACCTTTAGGATTGCCTGTGGTGCCCGAAGTATAGGCCAGAATGGCCATATCATCACGGTGTGTCTTCACAGCTTCAAAAATATCTTCCTGTCCCTCCATCAGCTCATCCAGCACGAGCCAGCCTTGCGCACCTACTGTGCGGTCCCCAGGGACTACAATGCGATAATCCAAAGCAGGCAAATCATCGCTGATTTTGTCTACTTCACTTGTTACGTCGGTCCAGGCAATGACTGCGCGCGCTTCCGAATGGCGAAGCCGATATGCAATATCCTTGGCCCGCAGCATTTCTGAAGATGGAATGACAGCAAGCCCCAGCTTCAAGCATGCCAGGTAAATGACATATGCAATAATACGCCGTGGTACTACGACCAGAACTCTGTCCCCTTTGTTAAATCCCAGACTTGCAAGTCCTCCAGCCAGCCGGTTTGCTTTTTTCAACAGCTCTCCGTATGTGATTTCTTCGTATTCTCCTGTCTCACTTAACCACTTGAGTGCTGTCTTACCAGCCTCATGGTGTTCCATTTCTGAAGTCATATTGTAATATTCAGGCGCAAGCCATTGTTGCTGATCAGTCAAGTTATACCTTCCCCTTTATACATAAGATAAGAGCAACTTCCTTTAAGTAGTATAACACGTCTTAGTACCAGGTTCTAATACCAGAATTAATTTATTTGGAAAAAAAATAAAATTTGTAAAGCAAACGACAAAAAAGAGCCTGCATACAGACTCTTTTCTTTACTATTATTGTAATCTACATCTCAATGTCTATCACTGTAGAAGCCACTTCCTGCCCGTTTACGAGCAGGACAATTCGGTGCGCTCCCGCATAATGGCGACGAGTTGTCAGGTCTGCAAACCGGTGTGTTCGTGTACCCGTTAAACGGGTTCCTCCAGAGACGGTTTTGTCAGAAAGCAAAAACAGTTTGCGTGAGACCTGTCCTCTCGCCTTAACAAAGTCGATGCCATACTCGATGCGGACTCGTACGGATTCACCTTCTCGAAGCTGAAGCACATAGCATAACTCACAGTGATCACCGATCTTTAACACGATAGGGTCTGTGGTGAGAGAGGCAGCTGCAACTAGCGGCACCCCATCCGTATCATCCGCATAGCCGAACATGGCCATCACTTCAGGGATGGATTTGCGAATCAGGGATCGACAGCCATGGCGCACAATCCAGTCGGTGTCAGGATGTGCCCCCTTCCAACGTTGAGCCGTTGCGATGACGATATCGGGATGGTCCTTGGCAATATCGTTCAGGTTGTTGGCTACACTTTTACGTACATATAATGATGGATCGGCCTTCAGTAGTTCCAATACGGCCAATACCGGAGCAGGGTCACGTTTGAAGACGGGCAGCGCCTGTCCCCAGGGCAGCCGTGGACGACATCCTTCGCTGGCAAGACGGCGGACGTGTTCACTGGGGTGTGCCGCCCAGGTCGTCATCTGCCGCATCATCCGTTCTGGTTCACGCAGAAGGAAGGGCCTCACAGCAAACTCCGCAGAGGATTTTGATGTAAATCGCTCCAGTGCATTCATGGATAGGTCCCAATGCTCTTCTCCCTGCCCATATACCTCTACGAAATCGGGGAAAAACAAGTACGGAAACCCGCTACAGTACTCATCTATGGCAAATAAAATAAAAAGAGCTTCTTCATAACTACTAGGTAAAAACGCTCCTAATGTTAACGAAATACGCCGTATTCGTTCTTTTAGCTCCAGCTCATCCCATTTTTTGTCCATAACTTGATGGATAAATCCTTCAATGTCGAATGGACTGTATGCAGCCTGTACTCTTTCACCGAATAGACGAAGGAATTCCTCCGTGTACATATCTTTTAAGGGCTCAGCCATTGTATATCTCCTTTTGAATATGAATGTAAGCAAGAAGCGATGAACGAATAATATCTTCGTCTATGATAACCGTAAATCGTGACCCAGCACCAGCATTAAATGGGGTTAAGAGAATGGATGCAAGACACATTAAAAAATGCCAAGTCCTAAGATTAGGACCTGACAATTTTCCATAAATACTACAAATCTAATGAGACTTATATTTTGTGTTGGACAAACCAGTCGGTAATACGTTGCAGTCGTTCCACGCGAAGCTGTGGGTGCCCTTTTCGTGAAAGCTCGTGACTTGAAGCTGGGAAACGGACAAATTGAGTAGGTTTTCCCAAACGACGTAATGCTGTAAACAGCTGCTCCCCCTGCTCAATAGGACAACGTAGATCCTGCTCTCCATGTAATATGAGCAGCGGTGTATTGATTTGCTGCACATAAGCCAGCGGGGACTGCCTCCACAAAAGTTCGAAATCATCCCATGGATTTCCGCCAACTTCATCTTCAGTAAACGAGTATCCGATATCACTCACCCCATACATCGACAGCCAATTAGATATGGAGCGCTGGGTCACAGCTGCTCGGAAACGATCCGTATGCCCGACAATCCAGTTTGTCATAAAGCCACCATAGCTGCCTCCTGTGACACCCAGTCTTTCCGGATCAATGAATGGGAATTGGCGTATAGCCTCGTCCACGGCGCTCAGTAGATCGGTGTAGTCACGTCCGCCGTAATCTCCAAGGACAACATTGGTAAAAGACTGTCCGTACCCTCGGCTTCCTCCCGGATTCGTATAGATGACCGCATACCCCTGAGCGGCCAGCAACTGAAACTCATGAAAAAAAGAATTGGAATACATGGCATGGGGACCGCCGTGAATTTCCAAAATGGCAGGATAAGATCCTCCCTCCTTAAAACCAGCTGGCTTCATCACCCATCCCTGCACGCGTCGACCATCCTCGACCTCAGTCCAGAAGCTCTCAGGCACACTGATCTCAATCTCATCAAGCAGAGAATCATTCACTCGTGTCAGCCGTTCTTCGTTTCCTGAATGGATTGCAATTCGGAACAAATCACCTGGCAAAGCGACGTCAGTGGAAGCGGCAATGATATGCTGTTCATCTGAAGTAAGCTCAAATTGATAAATTTCCCGTTCTCCTTGGGTTAAAATTTTAAAAGTTCCATCAAGCGCAAACTGATATACGTGCACATTTCCTTCAATGGTTACTAGCGTGTACAGGGATTGACCGTCCGCACTGAAGCGTGGTGGTCCTACATGAAGATGTGAACGCATGTCGCTCATACCCGCATTACCGAGGTGAGCATCAAGCTTCTCACTAACACATACTGCCGTCCCGCCACTGGAGGGGACCGTATACAGCCGAGTCTGAGTAGCGCCTTTGGCATGGCGATCATGACCGTAAAAGGCAATCATTGTGCCATCGGGAGAGAAAGCAGCACTCTCGATTTGAAGTTCGGAATGAGTCAGCTTAAACGGTGCTGCCGCATTGCCATTAGAAGACGCAGGAGCTATCGTAAACAAATCATTTTGCTTGCGTAAATCCGTATCCTCTTTGGAATGCTCCGCTATTCTAGCGATAAATAAAATCAGTTGGCCATTCGGTGACCAGACAGGCTCCGCCACATCATAAGCGCCGGACGTCAGTTGAACCGTGTGCCCTGAAGTCACATCAGTTACATACAAGTGATCACGAGTATCATCCCACAGCCCATAGCCGTCGGATTTAGCTTTTGTTCGATTAATCACTCGTACCTCAAGATGTGTCTCCTGCTCACCTACATCGCATGTAAAACTTGACTGGTTCTCAGCAGTTTTAGCTACAAACGATATGTAGGCTCCATCCGGCGACCAGGATAATGAACGAACATTGTTCTCTACGTGCGTAAGTTGTCGGGCTTCTCCCCCGCGTGCTGGAATAATCCATACCTGGCGCTTGCCGTCTGTCGAACGGAGAAAAGCAAGTTGTGATCCGTCCGGTGACCAGACAGGCGTTTCATCTTTCGGCCCGTATGTAAAGGGTATCGGAGCTTCACCTTCAAACGGCAACAGCCAAATTGCCGAGTTATAGTCTGTCCGTTCTTTATTAATACACTGCTCTACGTAAGCGATTTCGCCACTCGTGGGGTGAACAGCCGGATCACTAACCCAGTGAAATCGATATAAATCCTCAGCTATTATACGGCGTTTGGTCGTGCCAGATTGCGAGTTGCTCAAATAAATTCCTCCTTAATATGGTCAGATTTCTACAACTTCAGATTCGATTAATCCGATTAATTTTATATGAATTAAATAAATATACAATTACGTTACTCTTTTTATGTATCTCTGTCAATTTGTCCACAGCTCAAATAACCCTCTCTCAGTCGCAATGACTCGAAAACACCGCCGCTTCGGTTGCTTTCTTGAGAGAAGGTCATGATCTGTTATCGCTCTTCCACACCATACACATTAAAGGCAAGCTCCTCTGCAAGCACAGTCTGCCTGACGACATTTTGGAATTTCTGCTGCGAACTCTAGGCTTCCCCAGTGATCGGGTCTAATTTCGATGAGCAGTCTCGGCTTCATTCTTTTCATGGATGTAGGTGGAGAATAATTCAGGATTCACTACTTTACGCAGTAAATGCATCGTCCCGTCCCCTGTTCCATGGTCAAAAGCATGAATACGTTCATATCCCCAACGCTCATACATGGATAATAAATAAGGATGTTTTTCCGCAGTCGCTAATGTCACTGCAGGAGCTCCGACCTTATCACGAATAACCGTTTGTTCTACCCAGTTCAGCAGTTTTTTACCATATCCTTTGCCCTGAGCAGCCGGATCTACGGCAAACCACATCACAAACGGAAGATCAGTTATAAAATTAAGGGCTCTATTTTTTAGATGACTAACGGTAGCCTGGATGACACCATCGACTTCCAGCACATAGCAATCATTATTTTTAATGTTCTCTTGAATGAGAGCAACGTCTGCCTGAGCGGCAGGCCATTTAAGCTCCAACTGCCGAATTGTTTCATATGCCTCATACGTTACATACTGCAATCTTTCTGCGTCCTCTTGTCGTGCCAGACGATAGATCTCGCTCATAGTCCCCCGCCTCCCTGTAGTGCTGTAATAATGTACGCAAACGACTTTACAACTAATCCTATCTTTTTAATCAGATATAAAAGTTAACATAACTGTAGCATGCTAACCATTCAGCGACAAATTAAATTTTTCTATAACTCCATTTAAAATAACAATATCCCTTGAGGCTTGAAACCTCATTAATTAAAAATAACGCAAAAAAAGCCCGAAAACCGGGCTTTTTTACTTTGTAAACCCAAAGAATGCTGTCCCTGTCTCTGGGGCATTTAAACGAACCTGTACGCTGTGTTATTCCGCAGGGGCAACAAAGCTGCGTTTGGCAAACTCGCTGTCCAGCATATAAAAGGCATTGCTGTCTCTTTCAATGCGCTTAAGCTTCTGGATAACACTATCGAACAGAGCTTCCTCTTCGACTTGCTCATCAATAAACCATTTCAGGAAATGGATCGTCGCATGCTCACGTGCATCGAGGGCCAAGTCAGCCAAGTGATAAAATTTTTGTGTATTTTGCTGCTCATGCTTGTAGCCATGTTCAAATACATCCAGCATGGAATCATAGCTATTTTTGGGCTCCGGTAATGCTGCCAATGTGGCGCGTCCTCGACGGTCATTAATGTATCTATACAGTTTCATGGCATGAAACCGTTCCTCCTCCGCTTGTACCAGGAAGAAGTTTGCAAACCCATCCAGACTTTCACTGGAGCAATAAGCAGCCATCGCCAGATATACGTGAGCAGAGTAAAATTCAAAGTTCATTTGCTCGTTCAGAGCCTGTGCCAAATTGTCATTCATGTCTCAGGTCACCTCGGTCAGATATGTAATGATGTAACGATCATAGTGTACCACGAATCCGATCACAAAAAAACGGACGGAAGTGAATTCAAGCATACTCACGTTCCGCCCGCCGTGCTCAACATTTAGTTCACAATCAAGGCTCCAGACCCCAGACACGTTTATCGTTTATATACAGAGGTGCTTTCTCCCAATCTGTATAAGAGGTCTTGGTTGCATCATAGGAAAAATCATCGCTTTCGTTATAGTTGCTCCAATCTGACTTGTTCATACGAATCTGGATATCTCCCGTATTTTCTCCAGCTGCCAGGCTTCCCGCACCGGCTCCAAAGGAAATTTCCAGATAGTAGTCTGCCCCATTAACGGCCTTATCCAGTTTCACAAAACGTCCCTGAATGTTGCTACTGCCTAATTGCGCATAATCACAGTGGAACTCCTGCGCCTTATCGCCATCTACGGTATAGTAGTATCTCAGCTTAACGTTTTTCAGATCCAGAGCCTCTTTCCCCTTATTTACGACACGGAAGAGTGGTCGAATCTGGTTATCTCCCGGGTTGGTGTCGCCCACACGGTATTGGGCAATTACATCTCCCTTTGCCGGAATCGGCGCTGCTGTTGGCTTGGCGCTGACCTCAGCAGAATCCGGGCTGGTTCCTAAGGAGTTTGTTGCAGTTGTTACATAATAATAAATGGTTTCATTCACCACCCCTGTATCCTTGTAAGTGGCGTCAGTTACCGTTGCTACCGTGGTATACGGGCCACCACTGGTTGTGGAGCGCTTAACCGTGTAGCTATCAGCACCTGTCGCTTTGCTCCAAGTTAGTGTAACTTGTGCATCCCCTGCACTTGCCTTCACATTTGACGGAGCTTTAGGAGCTGTAGGTTCGGCTGGTCCACTACCATTAATGAGACGGTCATACTCTGCATAAGCAGTTGCCATATCTACTTGGGACCAGAAACGGTGATACGTAAATTCTGGTGCACCTTTATCCCATTTTTGGGTCTGTTTGTTCCATGAAGTCGTGTATTTGTCTTTAAGATAGGACCATTGCGGATCTTTGGTGATATTAGGACGGATGTCGCTATAGCTGGAATACGTACCATTGCCACCCTTGGCCGGATCAGACGGTGTAGCGTCTGTGCCTGGGATCGTGTTTCCTTGCCCAGTCTTGCCACTCCATCCGCTCGGGATATATACTTCTTTAGTAAAATAACGATAATAATCCTCACGTGCTTCCTTCGTTGTAATTCCTATACCGTCGTTATAGCCCCATGCTGCATCAAGCAAGGTTTTTGACAGATCTTTGGCTTCCTTTCCTAACTCGGTGTAGTCTCCTTTTTCAGCTTTTGTTCCGGCAGCAAAGAAGGTCAGCGCTTTCACATAACTGCCCAACACTCCTGCATCCTGTCCTGGATTTTTTGTTACTACATGAAGATTGGCATTCCCTTTATGATTGGCAAATCCGCTCCAAGTCTCGGGCTTTCCACTCCATTCCAGATTGCTCGGCAGCCAGAACTCACCTTTAGCTGCTGTTGTGGCTACCTTCGGATTTTTGCCACCCAGAATACGCTTGCCTTGTGCATCCAAATAGTATCCCTGCGCGTCTGTTACAGGCCGTTCGTCGGCAAATACATAGCTCTTGGACCATTCGATCCAGTTTTCCGTCACTTGTTTAGCCATTTTAAACTGCTCAGACGAAGTATCACCTTTCTTGGCTAAAATATAGTACAGCTCCGCAATCCGCTCGACAGGCCAAGCCTGCATTCCAAACCAGTTGTTGGACGGTGGATCTTGGTATACAGGAGCCCCTGTATAAGCCATGCCATAAAAAGTGCTCGTACCAGAGGGATACGCCTTGTAGGCGCCATCCCAGCTATTCGTTGCTCCACCTGCAATGGCCCCCTCATCAGATTGCAGCCAAGTATAAAATTCCAATTGGCGCTTGAGCGAGGTCGCCCAGTCCTGTCCTGCCGTAGGTGAATTTGGAATCAATCCGCTATCCTTATCGGATAACGCATATGCAGCAACGACATTCTGGTAGCCCTGATGCGCATGGCTTGCACCAATACGCCAAGCCCAGTTGCCGCTTTGGCCTAGCCCGCCGCCCCAAGCCGTATACCATGCCATTAGATAAAGACTGGCATCCTTGCCCGTACCAGCAATCGGACTTCCGTTGGAAGCGCTTCCTACTTTCTGGAAGTATTTATCGTACATGCCGTAACGCAAGAAGTCTCCCATCTTTTTCGCTTTGTCCAAATATACCTGGTTGTCGTAACCCAGTTCTTTCGCCCAGTACATGGCTTGAACCGCCCGTGCGTCCGCATCCGTGGCATTCGTGTAGCGCCATTGCTGTGCAGGAGCATTATTTTCCTTGGTGAACAGGCTCATAAAGCCTTCATTAGGCTTGCCAAACTTGTGATTATCCTGCGATGGATGCGGTACGGCCTCCCAGACCGATTCCTGTTCTCCACGCTGGAAAGTGTTCACATAGGTCGCCGTATGCGACGGATTCAGCAGATTGCCAAAACCGTACCAATTGTCTACATCCAGCAGCCAATGCATCAGGTAGGTCTGATTGTTGCCATAGGTTGCCTTCAGCTCAGAGTCCAGCGGGTCCTTGCCAGCACCATACTGACCACTCAGACGGCTTGGGTACTGATCCGGCTGCGGATATTCTGCGGCATAAGTGGCAGGGCTGTTCGGGTTATAGTTACTCATTGTAGGCTGCTCTTCCTTACCGTCACCCTCATTAACAGGAATGATATATTTCTCCATGTTGTCCCATGCCGATTCCAAATGCCCCCAATCACCAGTATAATGACCATAGAGAACTTCCAGCCACATCCAGTAGCTATATGCTTCCGAGGTCGTTAAGTGTCCATAGTCAGGAGCCTCGCTCATCAGTGTTTCAACGGAATGATAAGGGATACCTTCTTTTGAAAAGTAACCGCTAGCCGGGTCCTTTAGCTGTTTATACATTTGCAGAAAGCGTGTCGATTCAGGGGTTGCGGCTGATGCACGGTCGGGTTCGGCCTGAAATAAGCCCAAGCTTAACGGAAGTACCAAAATGGCTGACATGACCATAGAGACAGATTTTCTGAACACTGATTTTCTACTGATCACTTTTGCATTCATCCTCTCCATTATCAATTTTGGCTTTACTCAAAATTTGATTCCGAAAAACGACAGCATAAAAAGACAGCGCCATCACCTCACTTTCCCGTTATAAAGGTGGAGGACACGCTGTCCATAGCTCCAAATGCTTCACATTGGCCCTGGCAAGAATATACCACACTAGTTGCCAAATGAGAGTCGAAAAATTCTATATGTTTAGAGTTGCACAAGGAAATTGACGAAATCGATAGGAATCGGTACTATTTCACAAGGAGGCGTTAAATCATGAATTTGTTGCTGTTGCTTGGCTGTATTGTGATGTTTTTAGCTGTAGCTCTGGGAGCATTCGGGGCGCATGCGTTGAAAAAAAGACTTTCTGCAGACATGATGAGCATATTCCAGACAGGAATTCAATATCAAATTGCTCACGGTTTGGGTTTGTTGCTGCTGGGAGTTCTTGCAGGCAACCTGGTCCATTCTTCTCTTATTGTAACCGCTGGTTGGGTTATGCTGGTGGGCATTCTCCTGTTTTCCGGCAGTCTGTATGTTCTTAGTGTGTCTGGTGTGAAAAAGCTTGGAGCCATCACCCCGATTGGCGGGCTGGCTTTTTTGGCAAGCTGGGTGATGGTGATGGTGGCGGTAATGCAAGGCTAAACAAATGAACAGAGACTTGGAAAATTAGGCGCTTCCAAGTCTCCTGAATCATGACCGAATTATTGATGAATATGAAAGTGTCTATGATTTCGTTTGCACTTGCTGTGCTTTCTGAGCCGCAATCCGATGACCTTCGATATAGCGTTTGGATTGAGCCATCTCATGCTCCTGAGCAGCTTCCATAATAATATGGACCCCTGGCTTGTACTGCTCCAGCAGTTCCATATATAGACCATAGTTCATGTCACCAAAACCCGGCGGTACGGTCTCGATCTCACCTGATGATGACAGACGCCGGTCTTTGGCATGCGCTGCGATAATCCGAGGTCCCAGCAGCTGAAAAGCTTCGCGGATGATCTCATCCTGTCGGGCCAAATTTTCCGTTTTTAGCAAATTACCCGGATCAATCACAACGCCAATGTGTGAAGAGGGCACTTCTTCCAAGAAGGTAGCAAGCTCTGCTGCTGTTCCGACCAAGTGATCGTTAGCAGCTTCCAATCCTACGAATACCCCCCATTTTTCCGCCTCATCTGCTAATTCTCGTACAACTTCTTTTACAACTCTCCAGTCCCGTTCCGAATAAGGGGTCCCGTCCTCATTGCGTCCGACTTCAGCTGCGACCATTGGTGCTCCTAACAGACCCGCATATCGGATCAGCTCTTTGAAACGCTCTACATTCTCACGTAACAATTCCTCATCCTGTACAAAAAAATGCAAATAACAACCGAGCACTGATATGGATACCCCATGCTTACGAAATTCCTCTGCGATAGACGATGCTAATCCTGGATTGAACTTGCCAGGTTTATTAAAATCGACATCGCTGATCGCTCTCCATGGAGCAAGCTGAACATGAGTAAAGCCCGCTTCACCTACCTTTGCAGCCAACTCACGATAAGGCAACTTGCCAAACAAATGTGCCAATACACCTACTGTCACTAAAAATCACCTCTTTTTTTTAATTTTGTATTCTACTAGTCACTGTACTCAGCTCCAAAGACTCATTGATAATGTTTGTAATTCGTTCTACTTCATCATGAATAAAAAAGTGTCCTCCTTCAAAGGTAAACACACGAAATTGCTTATCCGTATGCTGTGCCCACGCCTCCGCATCTTGTAGGGTCACCGTGTTGTCGGTCAGTCCTGTCAGGGCGGTGATAGGGCAATGTAAAGGCGTATCTTTATCCATATACTTATACATCTCGACAGCTTTGAAATCTGCTCTTAATACTGGCATAAAATAGTCATACAATTCCTGATTGTCAAAAATGGCTTCCGAAAGCTGACCGTACCGTCGCAAATGTGTTCTAAATTGATCTGCGGGCAGATCATGTAACCACGGGACATTTCTCGGGACATGCGGTGCTCGTCCACCCGAAACAAATAGATGAGCCGGCTTCCCATATCCTCCGGCCACCAGCTTATAATACAGCTCGAACGCAATCATTGTTCCCATGCTGTGACCGTATATGGCATAAGGATCGCCAGGAACTAACTCTTGGCTGATTTGGTGCAGCAGATCCTCGCTCATCTCCTCAATGCTATCCTTTAGCGGTTCACCAGAACGAATACCTCTGCCCGCCAATTCCAAAGGGACAAGTTTAATCTGTGGGAGCAGCAGCTTTTTCCACTTGAAGCTGACTGATGCCGATCCACCTGCATACGGGATGAAAAATAATGTGATAGGTGCCATTCTTGCAACCTCCTGTCTTGCTAAATCCTACCTTTTTTAGTTTAGCACAAAAAGGTATATTTACCCATTTCAAATATTTTGCAAATTCGAAAAAGAAGGTTAACGAATTCAAGCACATTTTGTTTAAGGCAGGAAATGTCTTCTTTCAGGAAGAACTGCTGAATGTTTGAATATAATCATGTGTTGGGTCTTTTATTTTCCAATTTGAGAGGAGTCCTGCGCCATGAAGTATGGTTTCTTCGATGATGCCAACCAAGAATATGTTATCCACACCCCTCAAACCCCATATCCCTGGATAAATTATTTAGGTAATGAACGATTTTTTGGACTGATCTCCAATACAGGCGGCGGCTATGCATTTTACCGAGACGCTCGCTTACGTCGTTTAACACGTTATCGGTACAACAATATTCCTGTCGATAATGGCGGTCGCTATTTTTATATTTATGATGATGGAGATTATTGGACTCCGGGCTGGATGCCGGTTAAAAGAGAGTTGGAGCAGTATGAATGCCGTCATGGGCTTGGCTATACCTCAATTATGGGTGAACGCAGAGGTATTCGGGCTACGCAACTAGCTTTTGTGCCCCTTTCCTTTGACGGCGAGGTCCACCAGGTCAAGCTTCAGAACACATCGTTACAAACTAAAAAGATCAAACTCTTTTCATTCGTTGAATTTTGCCTGTGGAACGCCTATGACGATATGACCAATTTTCAGCGTAACTTGAACACAGGCGAAGTTGAAATACAGGATTCTGTCATTTATCACAAGACGGAATACCGCGAACGCCGCAATCACTATGCTTTTTTCTCTGCGAATCGTCCGCTGGCGGGCTATGATACAGACCGTGAAGCTTTTTTGGGTCTCTACAATGGACTGGATCAGCCCCAAACCATCACCGCAGGGCAAGCGTCTAACTCGATAGCCAGCGGCTGGTCCCCTATCGGATCGCATTGCATTGAGATCACACTGGAGCCTGGCGAAGAAACAAGCTGTAACTTTGTACTCGGTTATGTGGAAAACCCAGAGGAAGAGAAATGGGAGTCTCCGGGTATTATTAACAAAAAACGGGCTCATGCCATGATCGCGCAATTTGCGGATGAAACCGATGTGGAACGAGCATTGAGTGAGCTACGAAGTTATTGGAACGATCTGTTGTCCAAGTATACCCTTCAAAGTCATGACGACAATCTGAACCGAATGGTGAACATATGGAACCCATATCAATGTATGGTTACATTCAATTTGTCACGTTCGGCCTCGTATTTTGAATCCGGTATTGGACGTGGTATGGGTTTTCGGGATTCAAATCAAGACTTGCTCGGCTTCGTCCACCAAATACCGGAGCGGGCAAGGGAGCGGATTATCGACATTGCTTCTACTCAGTTTGAAAACGGCGGGACATATCATCAGTACCAACCGTTGACCAAAAAAGGAAATCACGAGGTTGGCGGTGGCTTTAACGATGATCCGTTGTGGCTTATCGTCGGTACCTCAGCGTATATTAAAGAAACTGGAGACTTTGGCATTCTGGATGAACAAGTTCCCTTTGACGGCAATGTAGATCGTGCCGCTTCGCTGTTTGAACACTTGAAGCGTTCTTTTTACCATGTTGTAGACAATCTAGGTCCCCATGGTCTTCCGCTTATTGGCCGGGCTGACTGGAACGACTGTCTCAATCTCAACTGTTTTTCCGCTACACCAGATGAGTCCTATCAGACGACACAGAATTTGGAGGGCCGAATAGCCGAATCTGTGTTTATCGCCGGACTATTCGTATATACTGGACCGGATTTTATTGAGCTTTGCAAGCGCAGAGGTTTGAATGAAGAAGCAGCCACAGCTCAAGCACATGTGGATCGTATGCGAACAGCCACATTGGAGCATGGGTTTGACGGGGAATGGTTCTTACGTGCGTACGACCATTATGGTAACAAAATAGGGAGCAAGGATTGTGAAGAAGGGCAAATTTTCATAGAACCTCAGGGCTTCTGTGTAATGGCAGGAATTGGCGTTAAAGAAGGTCTCGCTCATAAAGCTCTCGACTCTACACGTGATCGACTGGAAACTCCCTACGGCATTGTACTACAACATCCGCCTTATTCCCGCTACTATATGAATCTAGGTGAAATCTCTTCTTACCCTCCTGGCTATAAGGAAAATGCAGGTATTTTCTGTCACAATAACCCCTGGATTATGATGGCAGAAGCTGTCATAGGACGCGGGGATCGCGCTTTCGAGCTGTATAGCAAAATTGCTCCCGCTTATCTAGAGGACATCAGCGACATTCATCGTACCGAGCCGTATGTGTATGCTCAAATGATCGCGGGTAAGGATGCAGTTCGTGAAGGTGAAGCCAAGAATTCCTGGCTGACAGGTACTGCGGCATGGAATTTTATAGCTATTACTCAATCCATCCTCGGTATTCAGCCGGAATGGGACGGTCTGCGTATTGATCCGTGCATCCCCAAATCTTGGGGAGAATTCACAGTCACCCGCGTCTTCCGTGGCGACACCTATGTGATTCATATCACGAATCCGCAACACGTCTCCAAAGGTGTAGCTACAGTTACCGTAGATGGCACTGTTCTAACGAATAATATTCTGCCGGTTGCAGGAGATGGAACTATTCACCAGGTAAAAGTGTTGCTGGGCTAAACGAGTTCATGCCCTTCAAAAAAATTAGCTTCAACTTCACCACATAGTATCTTATAATACGAGAATGGCTATAGATACATTAAGTGTGGTGACATCATGAACAAGACAAAACGGCTTACTCAAACCATGGATTACAGAACAAAGCAAGCCCGCTGGGTGCGCAAAATGTTATTACTTTACTGGATGATTATAACCGTACATTTTATCGTCCAGCTGGGCAGCTACTTATTCCTTGATTATCCCGCTTCGCCTTATGAATTTTACGTTGGGGTCCTTATTGTTCCCACACTAATCATGAGTGGATCCAACTTACTTGCAGAGCTGGCACATTTTAAATTTAGTAGGTATTCTTTCGCGATTCTATTTATGGCAAGCACCGTCATTTGTTGGATGATTATTCGCCTAAACTATGATATCCGGATTATTCCAGCGTTGTGCTTGTTGCCCATTTTTTCTTCGATTCTGTTTTTCAATCGTCGCTTAATATGGTTTTCTTTTGCACTGCAAGTGATCGTCTTTTTTCTATTGCTAGCAATAGATGGATCATTCCGCAGCTATTTGTCAGACTTTGATATCGTGGCGATTCCAACATTTTTAATTATGTCTACTTTTCTTGCCCTTATTATTCAGGCCAGCGGCCGCGATTTGTTAGTGGATTTATACAAGACAAAGCGCGCCCAGCAGGAATTAATGATCAGCAACGCGATTATCAGCAAAATGTCTATGACCGATGGTTTGACGAAGCTTTATAATCATTTGTCTTTTCAAAACTTTTATGAAAAAGCACTCGAATATGCCGAACAAGGAGCGATCATCCATCTGGCGTTAGTGGATATTGATAATTTCAAGAAGATCAATGACACTTACGGACATCAGTTTGGAGATAAAATTTTGGAAGGCATCTCGCAAATCATCACAGAGCAAATTACAGCAAATGACATTCCGGCCCGCTATGGCGGCGAGGAGTTTGCTATTTTAATGTTCGAGCATACTTTTGAGGAAGCTTATCAGATTGTGGAGAACATTCGGCGTGAAGTGGAGAAAATGACCTTTCAGGAGAAAATGCAAATCGTTTCTGTAACCGTAAGCATTGGATTAAAAAGCTATACCGAGGATATGAACAAAGACAAAGATGTATTTTTTCAGGAGACAGACGACTATCTGTATCAAGCCAAGCGCTCCGGTAAAAATAAAATTGTTGCTCTTGACCATATCGCTTAATGTAAAAAATGCATTTAATGCAACTCCGGCATAGATTGTCGGAGTTTTTTGTATGTAGAACTCAAAATTGAGAAGAGTTGACAATTTTGTGGGTTGAATCTAAAATCGTTACATGCGTAATGGTTATTTACTTACGAAAAATAAGCTTTGAGGAGATGGTTTTACATGTCAACACTCGTTATTGTTGTTCATCCTGATCTTGCGGAATCTCGTATTAACAAAAGATGGATGCAAGAACTCAAGAAGCAATCCAGTGTGACCGTTCACAACCTGTATGAAGTATATCCGGATGAGCAAATCAACGTTGCCCATGAGCAGAAACTGCTAGAGCAGCATGATCGTATCGTTCTGCAATTCCCCTTTTACTGGTATAGCAGTCCTCCCCTGCTGAAAAAATGGCTGGATAAGGTTTTAACTTACGGGTGGGCTTATGGAAGCGAAGGTGGCAAGCTACAGGGCAAAGAGTTGTTGATCGCCTTGTCCGCTGCCAGCGTGGAGGAAAACTATCAACATGGCGGACGAAACAGATACACGATCGAAGAACTGTTGAGACCTTTTGAAGCTACAGGCCATATGATTGGTGTTAAATTGCTTCCTTATTTCGTGCAGTATGGTGCCGCAACTTTGACAGATGAGCAGTTGGAGCAATCTGCACTAAAATACGCGCAGGCGGTTATTTCTTAATTTTCACAAAAAAAACCTTGGAAGGTGGCACACACCTGCTTACCTTACAGCAGACGGCTGCTCCAACCAAGGGGTTTTGCTAATGGAATTACATTTACAGCGTAACCAAGTTACTGGTTATCTGTGCCATGCTTTCTTTAATAATGTTGCAACCCTTGCTCAAGTTCTCCATACTTATCGTTAATGCAGGCATAATTTTGAGCACCGTATCGTTACGCCCAGCTCGCTCAATAATAAGTCCCTTACTAAAGCAGAGAGTTGCTACCTCCTTGGCGAAGGCTTCTCCCAGATGGGTCACATCAATTCCCCAGATCAGTCCCAAGCCGCGAATTTCAATGAGTGGATCAATCTTTTGGATATGTTCACGCAAGAACTGCTGAACAAAAGCCTCTTTTTCCTTCACTTGTGCTTCTAGCCCTACCGTGTCTCTGAACTCCAGCGCTGCCTTGGCTCCGACAAACGCTAGCTGATTCCCACGGAAAGTGCCGTTATGTTCCCCTGGACTCCAAATGTCCAGTTCTGGCTTAAGTAGCAACAAAGACATTGGCAGACCGTATCCACTGATCGACTTGGACAAGACAACCATATCAGGAACAATTCCTGCTCGCTCAAACGAGAAGAACGAACCAACTCGGCCGCAACCGACCTGAATATCATCAACAATGAGCAAAATATCGTGATCATCGCACAGCTGTCGCAACTCACGCAGCCATTCGTTATCTGCGATATTAATACCACCCTCAGCCTGTACCGTTTCCAAAATAATCGCAGCAGGCTTTTCCACACCAGAATGAGTGTCTGTTAAAAGCTGTTCCATGTACAAAATCGTATCCATTCCGTTAAACGTGCTGTTATAAGGTATAAAGGTAACATTATTCAGTGGGACTCCTGCGCTCTCTCGCATGGAATTGTTGCTGGTAATAGATAAACTACCCAGCGACATACCGTGGAAACCGCCCATAAAAGCAAAAACGCCATTTCTTTTTTTCACCTTACGCGCAAGTTTCAGTGCTGCTTCCACCGCATTGGTTCCCGTTGGTCCGCAAAATTGAAGCTTATAATTCAAGCCCTTAGGCTGGAGAATACGCTCGGAAAAAGACTCCATAAACTCTTGCTTGGCCGTGGTGTACATATCCAGACCATGCATGATCCGATCGGAGGTTAAATAATCTAGTAACCGGTTTTTCATAAAGTCATTATTATGCCCGTAATTTAGAGCCCCTGCCCCGGCAAAAAAGTCAATATATCCCTCTCCTGCCTCCGTGTACAAAACATCATTTTTCGCTTTGTTGAAAACAACTGGAAAACTTCTGCAATAGGATCTTACATTGGACTCCAGTGTTTCGAATGTGTTCATAATCATTCGTCCTCCCGCTGACCTGATTTTTGAAAGAATACAAGCAAGGAAAGCAAAAAAAGTGTAAATATGTAATCTAAAATGAGTAGACAGTCTGAAATCACATTGGGATATCCACACCATAAAATCATGAGTACGATCACTAGAACATATAGAGTACAAAAGAATACAGAGATGCACATTGAGAGTAGATGAATGGAAGATTAAATAGTGGGGTTTTCTAAGAGGTCTGTCAGAGGATGTCAACTCCTATGTAATAAAATACCATAATTTTCATTAAAGTCAATGCATGTTTCTGAGATCTTTTGTTAATTTATTGTAATTTAAGGGCATTTCCTTGCAGTATATTGTTAAATAAATATGAAATATGATGTAATATAGTAATAAATCTCAAAAAAAGTACATTTTCATATCAAATAGATATATATCAAAACTGTCTGGCTACTGGGTTTCCAGAGTAAAACTGAGTTTTTGACAGACTGTCCAAAGGAGTTTACTCTATCAAAAGAACTTGCTAAATTTAAAAATAGATAAGGAAACATATCATGTCTAATGTTTTGATTATTGAAGATGATAATATGCTGGGTGACACTCTCTCCTTATATTTAACAGGGGAAGGCTACAACGTTACTCGAGTGGAACTAGCAACTGAGGGAATTGCCCTACTCGATAAAGAACAGCCCGATATTATTCTGCTAGATCTGTTGCTTCCAGATTTGGATGGCGTGAATCCCTGCCCGCTGATACGCAAGCATACGGACGTGCCAATCATCGTGATTTCGACAGAAAACAACATTTCAGAGCGCATTCGTACACTTACGTTGGGAGCAGATGATTATATTTGCAAGCCTTTTAGTATGCAGGAGCTCAAAGCAAGGATCGAGGCTCTTTTCCGTCGGATTAAAATCACACGCTTGCAAGGAAGAAACACTTCACCTGAAGCTGAACCTGAAAACGGCATTTCTTTGGATCTGGCGAGAAGAATGGTTATCGTTAATGGCCAGATGGTAGAGATGACCTATTCGGAATTTGAGCTGATGAAGCTTTTTTATTCGAACCGAGGAATTGTATTTAGTAGATATGCCTTGATTCAGGCTCTCCGTGGCACAGACTCCTTTATTAATGAGAGGGCAGTGGACGTACATATTAACCATTTACGCAGAAAAATCGAAAAAGACCCCAAGAAACCACAATTGATTAAGACCATCTGGGGAATCGGCTACAAATTTATGCAATAACACAGTTAGATCCAGGGAATGGATGATTTAATTTGATTAATCTCCTTTTGAACTATACTCAGTTGCTCTCTCCAGTCTGGATACAGTTCTCCCCCTGAGGTTTCATTGCTGCGCTTCAATGCTCTCTCCAACTTTATCACCTTTGCCAGCAGCTCAGTCGCACACAGATTCCCCGTCCCTCCCTTCAGCGAGTGAATTAATCGAAGAGCAGAGGATAACTGACCATTATCCATTTTTCTCACAACTCTCTTATCAAGATACTGGTATTCCTGTATCCATTTATGTAGGGCAAATTGAAAAATATACACCTTGCCATCCATACTGGCTATCGCCTTCTCCGCGTGAATGCCATGTAATTCTTGCAGCCACGCTAAATGGATCCAGCTATTTAATATTCTTGTTGCGGTCAATTTATGTACAGGCTTGAGCAGTACGTCATTAATGCCTGCACGAAGACAAATTTCCTGTTGAGTCTGCATAGCATCCGCGGTAAAAGCGATAACGGGGAGTCTGTTAAAAGCCCTGTTTCTTCGAATATGTCTGGCCGTCTCAAAACCATCCATTTCCGGCATATGTAGATCAAGCAGCACCATATCCCAGGAACATCGCCCCAGTAACTCTATTACTTCTCTTCCATTTGTGACTATCGTTACCTCAAAACCGCGCTCTGCCAAAAACTCGGTTATCACTACTTGGCTAATCTCGTTATCCTCCGCTACGAGGATTTGATACTTTTGTGTTGAGACCCCTACTTCATATTGCAAATTCATGGTTGCAACAGCTTCCAGACTATGATGATCTACCGACACTGACTTTTCCTGCTCGTGGCTAAAGCGGAGCACCTCCAGAAGAGCGTTCCGAGTTACTGGCTTAGACAAAAAGGCATCCACCCCATGTTCTGTAGCTTCAGCGGCTACTTCTTCCAACTGGAACACGGTTGTAAGCCCAATGACCTGAGTCATTTGCTTATCCAGTATATGAAACCAATGCCTCCATGATTCAAGTTCTCTAAAGCCTTCCATCCCCATATCAATCATAACAAAATCAAAATGTTCGCCCTTTTGAAATGCATCTGCATATTCCTGAAAGGATGAAACGGTGAGTGTTTGTAGTCCCAAATCTTGCAGTAATTCGTTTAGGCTGTGGCTCACCAGTTTATGCTGTGCAATGAATAAGGCTTTGCCGTTGATTGGTTTTTCTAACTGCGTATTTCTTGCATTTAAATCCCCGATATCCAACTCCACATTAAAGTAAAATTGACTATACTCTCCTAAACAGCTCTTCACTTCTACGCTACCACCCATAGCTTCAGCCAATTGCTTGCTAATAGCCAAACCCAGCCCGGAACCCCCATATCTGTGGGTTGATGTGCTCACTTGGGTAAAAGGGACAAATAGCTTGTCCATTCCCGTCTTGGAAATGCCTATGCCCGTATCTTCTACCATAAAAGTGACACTCACTCGTCCGTCCTGCTGGCCTACCATTTTTACCTGTAACAAAACATGCCCTTGATCTGTGAATTTAATGGCGTTGGTCATAAGATTTAAAAGTACTTGCTCCATTCGAAGCGGGTCTCCCTTGAAGCTTTTCGGCAATTCCGGGTCTGTTATAAAAACGACCTCTATTTCTTTATGTTCCAGCAAAGTCCCAATAGTATCTGCGAGATGCCGAAGCATGTTTTCCAACTCAAATTCGACCCTTTCCAGTTCCAGCTTACAAGCCTCTATCTTGGAAAAATCCAATACATTATTGAGCATGTCTAAAAGAGTACCCGAGGAGGCGAGCAGCTTGTGGAGGTAATCTTTTTGAACGTCAGTCAGTTGAGTCTTACTCAACAGCTTTGAGAGCCCGATGATGCCATTCAGCGGCGTTCGAATTTCGTGGCTCATATGAGCTAGAAAAATGCTTTTTGCATGGTTAGATTCACTCATCTCCTTTCTTTTCTGCTCGGAAGCTTTATACTCCGTAATATCCAATACATGACCGATGACATATCTGGTGAACCCGTCGACCCTGACAGGATGCAAGGTAATTAAAGCTGAATATTCCCAAAACTCCAATTCAAATACGGTCCGATCCCCGAACCAAGCCTGTTTGTAGTATTCGGTAAGCTGCTCCAGTGTTTCAGAGGAAAGCTCCAAAATATCCCCAATACGCTTCACATGCTCCCATTTATTGAAATTGACTTGCAGATTCAGACCCATACGCTCCAGCAATTCACCATCAAGCAGCATATAATAAAATTCATCACCCCTTTTCTCCAGCCTGAAGGTAAAGCCAGGTTGAACTCGAAGTAAAGTTAGCAGATCATGATTTTTGTCCAACAATCGCTGTCCATATGTATAATTGGTGGGGGTTAGGGCCTGCCCAAACAGAGTCATGAACAATAGACCAATCCCTATTTCCAACACACAGGTCAGCAGTGTTCTATCACTTATGCCAAAATATAAGAACAGAATTCCTGCCAGTCCATAAAATACGCCTGTGATCGACTGACGAATGAGCTGACGCTGAAAAATCAAAACTAACAATAATATCACGATCGTATATAGCAATAAATCTCGAACCAAGTGTTTCGTCCTCCTTGTAATCTCTCATATGTTGCCAGAAGCTGTATCGGAAATATAAAAAAAACTCAGGACAGATTCCTTATGCCATAAGGCTCTGTCCCGAGCATTTATTGTACTATAGATTCCATAACGTTCAAGCTCGTATTTAATATTTGAAACGACTGACCATCACCTTCAAATCAGCAGCCATATTGGAAAGCAACTGAGCAGAAGCCGAAATTTCCTCCATAGAAGCCAATTGCTCTTGTGAGGAGGCGGCAACTTCTTCAGATGTGGCGGCATTACCGGTTGCAATCGTCGCTAGCTCACTGGCTGTTGCTGCAATCTCTTGTACACTAGCTGATATTTGCTGGGCAATCGAGGCAACATCATCTATCTGAGGCGTAGTCTCCCGAATGCCTTCCATCGCATGATTCAGCTTCACAATGGTCTCTTTGGAAATCTGTAGTCCGTCCTTCACCTCAGTCGTGACCCTATCCATCGTTTCCACCGTAGTTTCGGTTTCTTGCTGAATTTCGCCAATCAAGTTGGCAATCTGGGTGGCAGAACTCTGAGACTGTTCTGCCAGCTTACGCACCTCATCCGCAACGATGGCAAAGCCTTTACCATGATCACCTGCTCTAGCAGCCTCAATAGCTGCATTCAAGGCCAACAGGTTCGTCTGATTGGAGATATCGCCAATGACCTTCGTAATTTCTCCAATTTCATGAGAGCGGGCTTGCAAGGTCTGAATCATCCGGTTGGAACGCTCTACTGACTGGTGAATGGAATTCATCTGCTCGCCTGTCTGTTCCACAGATTTTCGTCCTTCCTCAGCTTGTAAGGCAGAACGTCTGGCCAAATCCGCTACTGAAGTCGAGCGTTCAGCAATTCGGGTGATTCCTTGTGCTATTTCATCCAGTGCAACCGAATTATTTTCCAGCCCCGTAGTCTGCTTCTCCGCACCGCTAGCAATTTCTTGCACAGCCTGGGATACCTGCTCACTTGCAGCGCTGGTTTGTTCCGCACTTATCGTCAGCTCATTCGAAGAAAGAGCGACGTGATCCGCACTGTTTCCTACGTTCTGAATAACGGATCGCAAGTTGTGCTGCATATTCTGAAAAGCTGCTCCTAATTCTCCAATCTCATCCTTGCTCATGACTTGAATGTCCTGTGTCAGATCTCCTGCGCTCACATTTACCGCCTGTTCTTTAAGCTTTAAAATCGGTTTGATGATGGAACGGATTAGGAAATAAACAATAATAACACCAATCACAAGACAACCGACAATAGTAAGCAAAGTGCTGAACAAAATCGGCTGAGCTGCTTCATCAACTTCAGATAAATATAGCGTTCCGCCTATCTTCCAGCCTGTCAGCTTATTGGTCGCATAGTTCATATACTTGGGCTGACCTTCATATTCATATTCGTATTCACCTGTGTCGCTCTGAAACATGCGTGATTCAATATCTGTAATTTTGGCGCCTGCTGCCTTCGTTGGATGAACAATGTAAGTATGGTTGCTATCCAGCAATATGGCATAACCTTCATGACCTACTTTAATATTGTTCAATGTCTCTTTAATACCACTAATTTTCAGGTCAATACCAATAACACCGGATCCATCTGTCGTTGCTCTCGACACCGTAACCGTCATCTGCTTTGAGTCTGCCGAAAGATAAGGTGAACTAATCGCTGTCTTTGTATTTCCCTTTATCGCTTCATCATACCAAGGTCTAATACGTGGATCATAATTATCTGGTAATTGCTTTGGTGGATAGGTTGTAAGTTTAGCGTCTTTCGTACCATAATAGATGGATTCTGCTTCTGGGTGAAGTGCAGCATATTGCTTAAACAACTCTTTCAGTTTAGCCGCTTGTTCCTCGGTCTCTACCCGATTGCCTTTTAGTCTTTCTGCAAAATATTCTGCATCATGTAGCTTGGGTTCAATAGTACTATCAATAATAAAATTAGTACGAATTATAGCCTGCTCGGCACTTTCTTCGATCTGGTTTCGAATCTGCTGACTAGCGCTCTCAAACGAAAGAGCCCCCACAATCATGGATGGTATGATCAGAAAGGCAATAAAGGCCACCATTAGCTTTGTTTTAAAATTTTTGCTGAGTACCCTTATTATCTTCCATTTTTCCCCTGAAAACTTCTTCATTACTTAGCATCTCCATTTCATCGCCTGAATTTCGTAACCTATGGTGAGCCGCTTCGTCTTGTCTATGATGGCAGTCACCCGACAGATTCCCTTTCACGTTTTTTCACATCTCCTGCTGAAATGCTTGGATATAAAAAGATATAAACACGCTAGTTGAATAGGTATATGTACTTATTTTCGAACACCACAAGGCTAAACGGAACCGGTTCTTTGATATAATATACCTAAAAATTATTAAAAAAAATGCAATGTAGATGTTAAGAAAATGTTAGTTTCACTACACTATACCTACCTCTTTACATAAAATATCCCCTTGAAGGTGGCACACATAAGGTCATTGATCGAAAATCACCATATGCTCCACCCGCAAGGGGATTAAATTCGCTTTATTCTATTCTATCCAGCATAGCCTTAAGGTCGTCGATATGGGTGACAGGTGCCTGACAGGCAAAATGTTCACACACATATACGGCTGGTTTGCCATCCACAAGATCGTAATCATGGATATAAGGAGCTATTTCTGCAATCTCCGGCTGTCCTTTATCCTTAAAAATAACAACCATATTTGGCCTAAAACCAGCTTGAACCTCCTGAACGAACTGGGCAGTCTGCGGATCATTCCTTTGACCTACAATGACAATCTCACTCGTCTTTCCCGTCGCATACAACAACGCGCTGAGCAGCGCTGAGTGGCCTGAGGGGTAATGAGCAACCATCCCGCCAAAAGCCTTAAACTGCTTGGCAGCATAGTCTTCCAATCGAGTTTCCCCCGTTAGCCGCGCAAGTCGCACAAAATTATGGGCCGCAATGCTGTTACCCGACGGAATCGCACCATCATAAATTTCTTTGGGTCTGGATATCAATTGTTCGCTATCTGATCCGGTAAAGAATAACCCGTCCCGTTCTTCATCCCAAAACAGATCAATCATATTCTGATTAAGCGTCAGTGCCCGCTGCAGATATTGTACATCGAAGGTCGCCTGGTACAACTCGATCAAACCCCACACATAAAAAGCATAATCATCTACATAGCCGAGGTAAGCTGCCTGACCATCCCGATACCGTGCCAATAGGCGTCCGTCTTCCCGTCTCAAATGGTTCCACAAGAACGTCTCTGCCTTTCGAGCTTGCTCTGTATATCTGGTATCTCCAAAAGCTTGCCCCGCCTTGGCCAAAGCAGCAATCATCAACCCGTTCCACGAGGTCAAAATCTTGTCATCCTTCTGAGGATGAACCCGCTGCTCCCTGGCAGTAAACAGCTTGGCCTTTAGCTCACTGACCCGCTGCTCCAGTTCTGGCTCGGTCAAGTCATGCTTGTTCCCGTAGCCTTCTAAATTGATATCAATCAGGTTTGGAATGTTGTGACCTTCAAAATTACCGTAAGGTGTGATTCCGTACAAGTCGTTGAAAAAAGAGGCATCCTCATCGCCCAATACAGCCTTTATCTCAGAGTCGCTCCAGACGTAAAATCTCCCCTCTTCTCCTTCAGAATCCGCGTCCTCTGCCGAATAAAAGGCACCTCCTGCATCCGTCATGTCTCTTGCGATATATGTAAAAATTTGTTCAGTGATCTGTCGGTACAGTCTTTTGCCTGTCACCTGCCAAGCTTCTGTATACGTGATGGCCAACAAAGCGTTATCATATAGCATTTTTTCAAAATGCGGCACCAACCATTTCTCGTCCACTGAGTACCTTGAGAATCCCATGCCTACATGGTCGTAGATTCCGCCCCGTGACATCGCATCCAGCGTCTTCTCTACCATTTCCAGTGCCTGCTGGTTCCCCGTAGGTTGTGCATATCGCAGCAGAAAAGACAAGTTATGTGGAGAAGGAAACTTCGGTGCTTCTCCGAAGCCACCATATTCATGATCGAAGGTGTGACTGTATTCATGAAAAGCTTTATTCAAGCATTGATCATCCAGTTCTCCGCGATAACCAGCAAGCAAGTCCTGTCGTTCATGCTCGGTAAGTACCTGCTCACTCAGCTCCATCAGCTCATCCGGCTGTTCTTTCCATCGGATTCCCACCTTACCCAGCAACTCCAAAAGTCCGACACGCCCAAACTTCTGCTCCTTTGGCAAATACGTACCCGCAAAAAAAGGCTTCTGATCCGGCGTCATCATAATCGTCAGCGGCCAGCCCCCATGCCCCGTCATCGTCTCACAGATGGACATATAAATATGATCCACGTCCGGACGTTCCTCTCGATCCACTTTAATGGATACGTAATCCTGATTTAATACCTCAGCTACCTCTTGATCCTCAAAAGATTCTCTCTCCATCACATGACACCAATGACAAGTCGAATAGCCAATCGACAAAAAAATTGGCTTGTTATCACGCTTAGCAATTTCAAAAGCCTCATCTGACCAAGGGAACCAGTTTACCGGATTGTAAGCATGTTGTAATAGGTACGGTGATTTTTCCTTGGCTAATCTATTCGGTTTGCTGCTCGTTGACATGGGGCATCACCACTTCCATAGTTGGATTTTATGCTTGGTATTATTTTACCCTAAATGGGTGGTAAAAGTCGGAAGAGTAGAAAAAATATAATGACTCTCAACCGAATCTATCAATTAATTATTTGTTCAGGTCATAAGTAGGTATGAAAAAGCACTGATGGATATTCTCCAACAGTGCTTTGTTTACTGCAATCGTACCTTATTAGCGTTTAGTATTATACTCATTAGAATTTATATCAAATATCTTCAGAGCTTTCAGTAAGGCGTGTTCACTTGTTCTAGCCCCTTCTTTTGAAAAATGCGCATTTGGAAAAGCGGGAGACATATGATGGTACCCGGGATAGACATGTAATTCCACTAAGACACCATCAAATACCAGTTGTTTAGCAAAAAATAAGGCTTCATCAATGAATAAATCAACGGTACCTATATTTATATAAGTCGGTGGCAACCCGGCCCAAGACTTGGCACGGGCCGGCACATAATATTCACTTACCTCCTCGGAACCCGGTTCAACCCCCAATACAGATTTCCAGCCAAAATAATTGCTTTGTTTTGTCCAAATAAACTCTCCTGCGTATGGATGCTCCGGTGCGATACTTGTGCGGTCATCTAGCATTGGCCTCATTAATCTTAGATGATGGATTTCGAATTCCTTTTGATCACGAATGTACAAAGCTAAGCCAGCCGCCAAACCGCCACCAGCGCTACTGCCCCCGACGGCAACTTTCTCAGTATCTATCCCTAACTCTTCCGCATGTTCAATACACCATTTTAGGCCCGAATAACAATCCTGTAACTGACTTGGCTGTACATGCTCTGGCGCTAGGCGATAGTACACAGATACACAACAGAAACCATGTTCTGCAGCAAGAGCTGCATTAGCAGGACGATCCACGACTGGACTTCCTAAGACCATCCCGCCTCCATGTATCGAATAATATAGAGGCATCTTATTATGCTTTGATTGTTTGGGCTTAATGATTTCTATTTGAATATCTGGACCGTTAAAATAACTTGGCACAACCCTTTTTTCCAATGTAACAGGGAACATCTGTGTTACATCTAATTGTTGCATCATTTGAGATTGGTTTTTACGTGATTCCATTAGTGTAGATTTGGTAAGGTCGGTTGTTGGTATTAAATCAACTGCACTGATAATTTCTGGATCAATCAGATGTCTGCTTCTACTTTTTTGCTCCCCCATAAATCTTCCCCACTTTCTTGTTTCAACGATAATGAATCAACACATGTTTCCCTTCATTTATTCAGAATCGGCACCGTTCCAAATCCGTTGTTGCTGTCGTTTATATTCATATTTTAAAGATTAAAATAAGCTCTATAAATGAAAACAACGAGTTAGAATCATTTTTGACATAAAAATAATAAATGTAAAAATGAAGTACAGCCTTTGAAATAGAAATTGAAATGCAAAAAAGTATTTGGGAATCTAGATGAGGCCAAAATTAAATTCATTGACGCGAGTATAGTACCACGCCACTTTGTAAATTAGTTATTATTTATGTTCACTTAATTGAATATCGATCGAATTCACCAGTGTATCCCCTACTTTTTATGTGAATACACAATTTTCTTAATGGTTTCGGTAGAAAGGAAAAACTCCTTAGCTAATTGCTCGATACTGCTGCGATTTTGAAAAGCATTTCTGATTTCGGTATTTCGCTGTTCAAGCAACCTTCTCCCGCCACTCAAACTGCCCCAATTCATATACTCCGTTTTTGGTTTAGGAATATACAGAGTCTCTCCTTGAACATATTTTTGAATTTCCGTAATTAGTTTTTGAGGTAAAACTTTTGTAGCATTCGTATATCTCAATTTTGCTCGCTCCTTATTTTGATTCTTTTTAAAATAAGGTGCAAAGCCAAAAATATTAAAAAAGCTTATTCAGCGTTAAAAAATTGTTTCGCCCCATACAAAGTAACGCTTTCCTAATAATTGGCTTTGCATGAGTGTAAGAAGTCACAGACAATCCCAATAGATTCTCCATCAGTAGGCACCCCCTTTTACTTCGCAAGTATAGCATAACTCTACTCACCTGATCTTCATCCGTTTACGAGGTGTTGCCGGGACGTTTGTTTGCTCACTCTTGTTATTCGCAAGCTAATGTTTTATATTGACATAATAGTAGGTCAAAAATAAAAGAGGTGAACGGACAAGATGTCTCCACGAACAAAGGAACAAAACGAAGAGATCCGGCTGCGGCGTCTGGCGCAAATCCGGAAAGCCGCTGCCGATGTGTTTTTGAATAAAGGGCCTTTACTGGAAATCCGCGATGTCGCCGTGCAGGCAGGACTCGGCTATGGCACGGTATACCATTATTACAGCAATAAGGGCAATTTGCTCCACGATCTGCTATGGGACGCATTGGAGCGGGCCGGGGGATGGCTGGAGACCCCGCTTGAGGCTCAACCGAAAGCCCCGCCCGCTTCGGCTTCGGAGAAGATGCCGGCAGGCGGGCATTTCGGCTTGGCTGCGGCGGCGGACACCGGGAACTCGGCTGTCGCGGATTCCCAAAGCGGAAGCCGCGAAACGGCCGCTGCCACAGAGCTTGGCCCCGTCGCCGCCGCTGGCGTCCGGCTGCTGCAGCTTTGGGCGGAGGACCACGCCCTGTACCTGCTGCATAAGTTGGCCGGTGAGGGCTTTGCCTCGCTGCCTGAAGGGCGCTCGGCCCCGCTCTCGGCCGCCTTTCGCCGGGAAGTGCTCACGCCGCTTGCCGCGCTGCTGGAAACCGATCGTGCGGCGGACGGGACTGCCGCTTCCGGCGGAAACGCGGCGGAGCCGCCGTATCGGCTACAGCGCACGGAAATGCTACTGGCCGCCTTGGTCGGCTGCGCCTCGCTTTCGCTTCGCCGCGGAAAGCTGCACGAGGAGGCCAGAGATATCGTCCGTTTTTTAAAATTATAGAATTAATAAGGAGCGAATAGACAAAGATGATCATTTTAAAATCACCCAGGGAAATCGAAGAGATGAAACCGGCGAGCCAAATCGTTGCGGACTGCTACCGCGAGGTGGTTAAACTGATCGAGCCTGGGATCACCACCCGGGAAATCAATGACTTTGTTGCCAGACATATCACCAAGCTGGGCGGCAAGCAGTTTACAAAAGGATACAACGGTTTCCCTGCCGAAACTTGCATTTCTGTCAACGATGTGGTGGCCCACGGCATTCCTTCGAACCAGGTGCTTATGGACGGCGACTTGCTGAAGCTCGATATCGTCGTGGAATACGGCGGATGGTTCGGCGATTCGTGCTGGTGCTATGCGGTGGGCAATATCCGACCGGAGGCGCAAAAATTAATGAGGGTGACAAAGGAATGCTTGGATCTGGGGATCGCCCGAGCACTCCCCGGAGGACGGCTCGGCGACATAACGTCGGCGATTCAACAGCATGCGGAAGCAAACGGTTTTTCGGTCGTACGCGATCTGCTCGCGCACGGGATCGGGCGGAGCCTGCACGAGGAACCGAGCTACGAGCATATCGGCGTAGCTGGCAAAGGCACTCGGTTAAAGGAAGGCATGGTGTTTACGATTGAACCGATGATCAACGAAGGTACGTTCCGTATCACGATCGACGACGATCAGTGGACGGCGAGAACGGCCGACGGCAAGTTGTCGGCGCAATATGAGCATACGATTGCAGTTACGCAGGACGGCCCACTGATTTTAACGGCCCAGTAAGAATAAAGACGAACAGTCGGCAATGCGTCATTTTAGGAAATAAGTCGCCGAACCGGCCTGCTTGATCCGGCGAAAGTTCATAATGCGAAACGCGAAAAAGCGCTGGTTCCAGCTTGGGACCAGCGCTTTTTTATTATGACTTTGGTATTATGTCACGGATTTACACTCTCTCTTGGCTAGCCTATCTTGCATGTATGTTTTTCATTGCATATCTTGCTATTGGCTGAGCAATCAATAGCTCAATCCAAAATGCTACACCAAAATTTCTAAACCAACTGCTGGAAAGGTTCTAGGCTTATTTGTTTCGTACCAATCCAAGTTCCTATAATTGTGGTAGGCTGCACGAGTCGTGCTAATAATAGTAAAGTATAATCAAGCATAAAACTCATAAAGGAGTATATGAACCAGATGAGCAATTTTCTGAGTGAATTTGAGGAAAGATTTAGAGCAGGATTTTTGGAAGATCTCAAAAGCATACTGGAAGAAGTGAAGGATGAAAAAGTTTACGCTTGCGCGTTTGGCACAGACAGCGATTTTGTCACCTTGTTTCTAGCTGTTAATACGGAGGAATCACTTGTTAGACATATCACAAACATGAAAGCCCAAGACCTGTGCAACAGCAAGGAAGATGAAATTTATTACAGATGGGGATTAAGCGAATATCAATATGGCGAAACAGCACACCTCAATCATATTAGCAAATTTCTGTATGCAACCGACAATGTGTTGGACTATAAAGATGAAATGATAAAAATTATGGCCAAGGTAGTTAAAGAAACCGACGATGTATTTTTTACTCAATTCGGTCAATCCAAAGAAGATATTATTTTTTTCGTGTCCATGACAGATGATGATATGGCCGAGGAACTGGAAGATCAGTCTGTAATTCAGATGACAAATGCCAAATTAGTTGATGGCTTCTTGCATCGTTATCAATAATACTAAATCATTCTCTTTCACATGGTTCAACTTTTTTTCAATCTCAAACACTCACTTACCAGCTATTTATTTGTAACCTTTTGAAGATAAATACGGCGCTGGAAGATACGTTAAATGGGAAGCAGTGAGATCAACTCCTTGCTTCCCATATGCTTATTTTGCGGTTACATGTTCTTTCAACCACTGTCTATAAAACTGTAGTTGCTCTTTGGTGTGAAAATAATGTTTTCCACGTTCCATCACTTTTAGCTGGCAATGAAATCGGCTTGCAAACGTAGATATGACGTAATATTCACACAAGTCATCTTCAGAGCCATAAAGTATGGCAGTTGGCTTATTCCATGTATCAATTGGATGCGATTTAACATAGCAGTAATAATCCCAATAAAGTGTTTGCCCAATGGGTGTAGATATTTCTTTTTCAACTTTTAATCTATCCTCACTTACACTGAACCATGTCATCATATTTTTGATTATTCTCTCCATATCTAGCACTGGAGAAAGAAACAGACATCGTTTTAGTGGGAGATGATGATAAGCAAGTAAACTAAAATACGCACCCATGCTACAAGCGAAAATACTAATTTCATGCCATTGCTTTTGTGTGTAACGCATGATGATGTCAAGATCATGAACACAATTTTGAACTTTACAGACGTAGGTTTCTTCTTTGCGGTCACCATGTTCAGGCAAATCAAAACTAATGACTTGATACCCTTGTGCCGTTGCTTCTTCTGCAAATATAACGATCACATCATCTGCCTTGTTTGACATATTACCGTGGATAGCTATAAATACCTTATCTGATTCACCACCCCACAAAATTGCCGGGATGCCCTCGATTTTCAATTTTTGCTTTATCATTACTTTATCCTCGCTTAAAACAGCTTGTTGTTGTCTTCCTTATCAAAATATTCTTTGTGATTCTATCTTATGATACTACGATGGTAAGAAAAACTACGCCGCCATCATACTTATGGTATCGAAATTCGCTTGTTTTGCTGAGACGTGACTCCAGAGCAACTTATTATTGACGATACTGATCATAACTTCTGGTTCTATTACATCCTGGTAGGAAAGCATAACCAAAGTTGCAATATCTCCCATCTGATATGCAGCCGTTAATGCCCTTAGAAAAGTTTTCGATTTTTCACTTTCTGGTAAGGATAATTCGCCTTTTAAGAGTTCCTCCTGAACTGCTCCTAGCGATTTTCGTGCCCGATGAAGTGCAACTTTTACCGCTCCCTCCGTTGTTTCAAGCATGTCGGATGTCTCACGAATCGAATATCCAAACACATCTCGCAGCAAAAAAACAGTTCTCTGAAGCGCAGATAAATGATTCATTAAGGACAGCAACGCGATCTCGATTTCAAAAGATCCATGATCCGGTACAGTTACTTTCGCTTGTTCCCTATTCAATATTCGAGTGTAGACTGCTTTTCTCCGTATATCATCAATCCAGGTGTTTTTAGCAATCCGCATCAACAGTGCCTTGGGATTTGTATGCTCGAATTTATTTAACTTTCCTAATGCTTTTACCCAAGTGTCCTGCGCCAATTCTTCCGCATCCCAATTTGATTTCGTAAGCGACAGACAGTAACTTTTTAGGACCGCCTGTAATTCATCAAAATTCTGGATGTCTAGTGTATTGTCTGTCATCTGTACAGAATCTTCTATGTTCATAGGCCTTCTCCTCTACGGTCATATTCTGCCCTCTGCTAAAGCAAAGCCATTTGCTACCTTCATTGTAAACGAACAAGAGGTTATAGAAGTTACACCATATACGCAAATCATTTTTCCCATTAAAACTCCGTATCTTTTTACGGTCTGGGTTCGTTTACAAGAAGAAATCAACTGAACCAAGAAAATGGGGGTATGAAAAATGAGTGTTTATGTTCCTTATGTTGTGGAGCAAACTGCTCAAGGTGAAAGATCGTACGATATCTATTCCAGATTGTTAAAGGATCGTATTGTATTTGTAGGGGCAACCATCGACGATCAATTGGCTAACAGTATTATTGCTCAATTGTTGTTCCTGGCGGCAGAAGATCCGGAAAAAGATATTTACATGTATATCAACAGCCCAGGTGGCTCTACTTCCGCAGGATTTGCCATTTATGATACGATGCAGTATATCAAACCCGAGGTGCATACGATATGTACGGGATTTGCTGCTTCGTTTGGCGCCATCCTCTTGCTGGCTGGTGCCAAAGGAAAACGTTCTGCACTGCCGAACAGTGAAATTATGATCCATCAGCCGCACGGCGGCGCACAAGGCCAGGCCAGCGATATTGCGATCAGCGCAAAACGAATTTTATGGACCCGTGAAAAGGCAACCCGTATCACAGCTGAACGGACCGGGCAATCTTTTGAAAAAGTCGAAAAAGATATGGACCGGGATTTTTACATGTCCGCACAGGAGGCACTCGAATATGGTGTTATTGATCAAGTGATAACTTCTTTGTAGAGTATGTTCAAGATTTAATGATCCCCATGATCCGGCAAGAAACTTCAAAAAAAAACGAGGTGATATCATGTTAGCAAGCTTACAAGGTAAGGAAGTAACTATTCATTTTATAGATGGGACAAATGTATGCGACGGGATATTGGATCAGATTGACGACAAGTTCGTTAAATACCTTACGCAATATCAGACATTTGTTATTCCTATTACGTCTATTCGCACCGTATCCATTGACATTAAGGAACGGCAACGCCAAAGAGTTGGATTCGCCCCTTGAACCTATTTTCATGGGTGGTAATTTCGTTTTACGGAGGCCGGATATTACAGGGAGTAGAAATGCTTCAGCTAAGACGTGTCGTTCGGCAAACTAAAAGCTGTGATTTTGACACATCAGGATGTGGATCATATAGGTTGTCTTCCTGAGATTTTACAGGAGTGTGGCAACAATATTAAAGTATATGCACATGAGCTGGATAAGCCATATATTCAGGGGGAGATCCCTCTTTTAAAGGATAGTCACCTTGAGAATCCCCCGAAGGGCAAAGTGGATGATACCTTAATAGATGGTCAGGAACTGCCGTTTTACGGCAGGATTCGCGTCATCCATACGCCTGGGCATACCCCTGGGCATATCAGCCTTTATTTAAAGCAAAGTAAGATTCTCATTGCCGGGGATTCGATGTACAGTGAAAACGGGATTCTCAGAGGAATTCATGCTCCGACCACACCGGATATGAATGCAGCTTGTCTCTCATTGAAAAAGTACTTAGATCTCGACATTGCATCGGTGGTTTGTTATCACGGGGGATTAAGTAATGTAGATATACATGATCAGATATTAGGACTTACCCAAGAATTATAAAGTTAAAGTTCCAGCAAGTTACCTTTGGTGAAACGATGTTGTAAACGAGAAGGATTATTAAAAATAACACTTTGTTAATTCGTGATTGAACTTTAACAGTATTCACTAAGGAGGGTGCGCAGCACTGCCAAGCAGGTCACAGGGAGTTAGCATTTAATGAAATGAAGAAGTCCCTATAACAAAGATGGATAAATACTAAAAATATTTCACATAAAAAAATTCAGATGTATTGTTAATGCTGATATTGCATAAATATTTAAATCAATTATGTATAATGTATGGTTTCCCCAAAAGGGGAAACCGCCTTTTTACGAAAGTATTGACCAAAACATGCATAGTGTTAATTTCTCTATTAATCTTCCAAACTATAAATACTTGCCCCCACTTGAACAAGATCAGGAGATACTAACTTACCAATACATATGCCAATATTTTTCCTTTCAGCCATTGAAGTTGAAATTTGAATAGAGCTAACGTTTAATACCGTCTCATTTTGATCTGTATTTTTAATAAGAATTTTATTTCCTATGATTTTTTTTATCTCTGGGTAGGTTAAATGATCCAATTCTTTGTTTGTTCCTACTATGATTGTTCCTTCATCTTTTGACTCAAAAGCCAAACTAACATCCATTATATTTTTCATATTTCAAACTATCTCCTTTTATCTCTCTTCAATATAAAGCTCTCCCTTTACATCACGTATACGCAAATCAGCACTTTTTAATCGGGTTATGGCATCCCTCAGTAGTGTCATTCCTTTCTATTGATGGTAAATCGGGAGCGAACTTTTCGGCTCTTATACTAGAGCGTGTCTTCAAACTATAAAACTATGATTTCAGTCAAGATAATGGTAAACCTTTCATATGAAAAGACGATAAGATTGCCTCATCCGATCTGCTAAATTAGCGGCTTAATTTGATTTAAAAGTGCTGGCTCGTCAGTACGTTTTCGTAGAACTTCATCAAGGTTTCCATATATCGCAAGACCGATAAATAAACGGTGCAATGAAGGATGATTTAAATAAATCTGCATTGTGTGAAGGGATGATTTGTATTAATAGATCACGATAATCTTGAAGAGTATCGAGACCCGATTAATTATGATCTTGAATTTGGTGGCGAGACTAATAAAACAATTTCTATCTTGATTATTGCTAGATTGAATCCAGGCGAAGTTTGGGAACTTGCATGTGGTACAGGATTGACAACCATTCATTTATCAAAACCGGGGATACATATAACAGGTCTTGATATTTCTTCATCGATGCTTGAATATGCGCCGGTTAAAGCTCAAGGTTTGCCTGTGGATTTTATTGAAGCTGATGCTCGTACACTCGATTTCGAAAAGCGTTTTCCCATGATATATTTGGCAGGAAATGCATTCCAGGCATTTTTGAGCGATGAGGATCAACGAGCCTTATTCGAAACCGTCTACAAGCACCTAGAGCCAAATGGGTTGTTTGTTTTTGAAACACGAAACCCCTTGGGAACCGATTTATCCAACCAAGAGGAAAGCATCTGGGGAAAATTTATCGATAAGGATGGAATTACAGTCAAGGTATCTGGGACACAGTCGTATGATTCAAGTAACCAGATCATGCACTGGGTCACATTCCATGATTAGGGATCAGAGAAAACAACTTCTCGAATTGCATGTCGCTTTACTGATAATGACACGCTTCAGCGTTTATTAACGAGCCACGGCTTTTGTATCGAAAATCAATATTCTGACTGGGATAAAACACCGTTCTCCTTCCATCATTAGCATTTGTCGAAAAAAACATGGAGCCTAGAACGAACAATCCCGGAATGTTCATCCCAAGTGTTCGTCGACCGCGCGTATGCTATCCATGCCATTCGCATGTTTTTGAAGAAACAACAGGCTATTCCGATGATTCCCGGAAAGAAAATTCGCTAATTCATCCTAAAATATGATCACCATTATGGTTTGGCTTGCCTGAGTTTCAAGACACGCCCTAATTCATGAAAAATTCTATTGTTTTCTGCCAAGAATCTGATTGACCAAAAGAATTTCCTTTTAAAGTACCACCACAAGTAAAAACGCCTCCACCCATTTTTAAGTTCAACGTTTCGCTTAAAGGTATAATAAACGGTATTGGTAATGAGTGACCTAAATCCTTATAGTCTAAAAGATTATATTTGTATTTATAATTGTTTTTTTTCAAAATACTCATTATTTCTACACATGCATCGTGAGTATTCCATATATTATCTTGCTGACCTGAAATCAGCAATAAATTTGCATTTGCATTCTCTATTTTTATTCGAGCCTCCTCTTTATTTCTTGCCCTTTCCACACTTTTTTTATATGTAGTAGTAAACCCAAAAGGGATATTCTTATCTAAGCAATGACGATGATGCTCATAAAAAATGTCATTATCAACTGGTATAAATGGTAATGATCTCCCTTCATATGACCATGATGAAACATTTTTACCACTCATCAAACCATCCAACGCTTGAAAACAATATGCATGAGGTGCAGAAGCCACAACTTTAGCAATGAAATTATAGCGTGATGCCAAAAGTAACGCCAATTCTCCACCTTTAGATGTACCATGTACATATATTTCATTAGTACGTGTTAATGGATTCCTTTTAAGCCAAGAGAACACCTTTTCAAAATATTCAAGAGGAATTTCCTCAAGCTTTTTAGGCAATCCCTTTTCATTGAAATATCCAACGGTTAAAACATTAAAACCTCTAGATGCCAATGGTCCTGACAAAAGCGAAAGACCACTTCGTTCACCATCAGATCCACCCAATACTACAATCGTTTTATAATTTGAGTTTTCAGTATAAAACAACTCTCCCACGAATTCATCAGTAATCTGGTGTCTTTTCACTTCCGGTAACTTAAACATACGCTCTAGTCTCATGCATTCTCGATCTTGTCCATTTTCACATACTATGTCAATAAATAAACTATCATCTATTGAAATATTATGAGCGATATTTCCTCCCTCACTATTAATCTTCTGTAAAGAAGCAACAAGCCCCATACTGTCTATATAATCATAAGTTCCAGAATCAGGTTTGTGTTTCGATAAATCAACACTACCGTTTGAATCCACAGTAAACCAAGCAAATGACTGAAACTTTTCACTAACTGCCCAAGGAAAATGCAAGGATGCAGTTATTTTTATTTTACTCTCTGGTGGTAACCCTGTGACACAAAAATCGATTTTTTCATCAATTAGTGAAATTCTCGGTTGTACTTGTAATTTCATCTCGCAACCTCCAAAAGTAGTAAAGAATTTTGATGGAAAAATGTTATCTATTTAAATTCCACGCTTAAATATGTTTTCTTCGTAAAATAAAACTATCTAAAGCTCGAAGTTGTGCTTCTTGAAACTCTTCCAAGTCTTCAAATTTATAATTTACATCTTCCTCAAAACCAACGTACTCTTCGTTGTGAGTACCATATATTCTTTTCAATAAACTCCATAACACTTCTAATTCTTCAGTTGTGAATTCATTAAAAATATCTGCCATTAGGCATATTGCTTTCTCACCACATTCCAGCATGACTCTTTTCCCTAATTCCGTGATTTCTACGTTAATGGCACGTTTATCCCGTTTGCTCGGTGTCGTAATCAAGTATCCTTTATTCTCTAAATTGACTATAAGCTTTTGTGCACTTTGTTTGCTTGTTTCTAACTTTCTTGCAATATTAACAAGTGTCGTTTCGTCCTCTGACAAATGAGCTATTGCCAGCATGATCATGTACTGTCGTGATGTTAATTTCTCAAAATAGTTATCGCCTTGTATTTGCAATTTGTTAGTAACGGAAAAAAAAGCAGTGTAAGTTTGCTGCATTAAATGTAACTCTCTAATTGCTTTAGCATATTCCATGATTATATCCTCTTATTATGATTATAGTCACCATGTTGACTATAATCATAATAACAACATTCAGTATTATAGTCAACATGGTGACTATAATACTGAATAGAAATTTCAAATATTTAATAAACAGTTGCTATTTTGGTACTAAGTTCCCTAGTCGTTATGAACGATCAGTTCGCTCACGTATCTTTTGCCTTGGCAAACGTTTGAGAGTACAAGTCTAATGTAACTACAGCTTGATTAAGCATCCTGTTCATTTGTTTTTTCTCCATTTAAATATAAAAAAACTTATTTCTCCTTTTCGTTTGAGGTGAAATAAGTTTTGAACTGAATACATTTATCCAGATGAATAGGAGTCCTTACCATTCAACTTCATCAAATAAACGGAAAACCATCTTTTTTTCAAAATCATCTAAAATTTTAAATCCAGATATTTCATTCTCTTTTTCTCCAAGTTTTATCATAGTAGCTATTGCTAAGTCTCCCACCTTGTAATGACCTATCAGCTTATCTTGAGGTTCCCTTTTTAAAGATAATTCACTTAATTTTTTTATTATTTTCTCTGTACGAATGCCTTCTTTTCCGATATGTGTCATTGCATGATATAAAACTATGGGGTTTTTCTCTTCCAACAAATTTTCTAACTCATCTATTGAACATTTTCCTTCTTCCATTTTTCTTAATATATTCATTTTATTCCTCCTAAATTATTTTAAATGACTTGCAGACTTATATGTCATTCAACAGTGCTTCCTAAATGATTTTTTCATCAATTATTTCAATTATCGTCAAAGCCCCTGCTTTGTACCCTGAAATATAATCTGAGGCAGATAATATAAAAGTCAAAACCTCATATAAATCGGATAGTTCTTCAACTAATTTATAATCTTGTTCCGACAATCTTGTTTTAATTTCCATAGTATAAATCCTCCAAGATGCTCATATATTCATCTCCTCCCTTTTGTTCTGATAAAGACTTTGTATAAATTTCAGATATGTAGATGCATTCTGTTCCTAAAAAATAGAATATCCTATTGTAATGTCACTAATGATTTTTTAGCGAACATTTTACTAGAAACCATTAAAAAGCCCTATCCCGTAGGATAGAGCTCTACATTTCTAGTGACAACTTTGAAAAGTTGCATTTTCTACTCTAATTTATCTGATCTAATTGTTCGGCTGATTAGACTAATTTGGCATCGAAGTGTGTTTTGAAATTAAATCTATAATTAAATCCCAGTCGTCATAGTGAATCTCATGTCCGGCACCTTCCAATGCCAGTAAAAACGCACCCGGAATTTCGTTAGCAAGATGTATTCCATGTTCATAAGGGATAATCGGATCTTCAGTACCGTGTATAACCAGTGTAGGAACGTTTATTTCCCCTGTCCTAGCCAAATAGGATTCTCCACCTGACAGCATTGCGTGATTATTCATACTAGCCATATTGTTGCTTCTTTTCCATTCTTCTTTTGCCAATTGATAGACCTTATTCTCATCGAAGGAATGCTTTGAACCTACTAGAATTCTTGATCTACCCACCACAAAATCAACCACCGATTGTTCGTTCGTCCAATCTATTGCTTCCATATTCGAGAAATAGTCCATAACCTTTTCCTCCATCGGTGGAAGATCGGGAGCAAAATTGGACGTGGCTAAAAGAGTCACCGTTAATACTCTTTCTGGATGTCGTAGAGCTATCATCTGAGTCAGCATTCCGCCCATAGACATCCCTACGATATGCGCTTGTTCAATCTTATAAGCATCCAAAACTCTAATCGCATCATCTGCCATGTCTTCAAAAGTATAGTCTGGTTGACCCGGTTCATAAGTTGTAGAACGTCCGACATCTCGGTTATCATAACGAACGACAAAACGACCTGTATCAGCTAAACGCTGGCAGAATTCTTCCTCCCACCAGATCAGTGAGGATTGAGCGCCCATAATCAGTAATATTGCTGGGTGAACTCGCTCGCCGAAACTCTCACTACAGATTTCTATTCCATCGCTTTTTATAAGTAGTTCATTCATGTAGAATTTCTCCCTTCAATGATATATAACAAAAAAACACCGAATATTACCTTCATCACTTATATTCATTAAGTACTTCCAGTGCCTCTGCCTTAGACAGACAGGAATTACCGATCTACTCGGTCGCTAGTTTAAGATATTTTGTTGCAAGAAATTTAGAAAATCTCTTTGCATAGAGCCAAGCGTAAGAATTTTTTTGATTATCCTGAACCTACTGTGCTGGCCTTTGATTTTAAATGACCATATTGCAGAAGACAGGTGTCCAGAATGATATTTTTGTTCTTGTAAATCAGCTATTTCATATTCAACTTTTTGTACTACTTTTGTGGAAAATAGATTGAGGAAAAGGATAATAATCCTATCATTATTTAAGAGTAATATGGCTCGACTTGTATAAGCCGAAAAGCTCTGTGGAGTTGAATAGCAGATGAGCATGTCAGATTCTCTATGAGGTTCTGCTAGCTTGTCGATCAATTTTTTTGTAATGAATAGCATGATCAAATACCTCTCTATTTGGATGTTTAAATGAATTGACAGTAAAGAATATCCGTCAAAAATATTATACTACACAAGTAAACTATTCCAAAAAAGGATAGTCATCTGTAGCCTATTTGAATAATTAATCATGGATTATTGTGGTATTATTTCGGATTATTGTTAATACTACGAATCTGAGGAGGGGAACAATGAAGTTACATACTAAATTTTCAAGACAATTATGCCGGAATATCGAGCTCATTTGTAGCTTCATGGGAAACAGTTCGGATTTTGTTGTTCGTGAGATCACGACTGGTCATAAACACGCCGCTCTTTTTTATTTGGACGGAATGACTGACATGCAAAAGGTACAGGACAATGTGATCCGTCCGTTGCATGATCGTGTCTCCTCTGACGAGATCACTTTACCGTTATTGAAAAACGCAATTTTGGACATTGGTGAAGCAAGCTTTACTCAAAACTTTGAAAATGCCTTGGAACAGATCCTCTCAGGTGGTCTTCTCCTCCTCCTAGACGATATGGATGAAGGATTGGTCATTTCTTTGCCTGGATGGGAAGAACGCAGCATTTCGGACTCGAAGACGCAGCCAGTGGTCAGAGGTCCGCAAGAAGCATTTACAGAAACTTTACGTACGAATACGACTATGGTTCGCCGAAGGGTGAAGGATACAAGAGTACGTCTAACTACCATGAAAGTTGGCGAAAAAACTAAGACCGATATATCCGTCATGTATTTACATGGGGTCGCTGACCCCAAAAAGGTGCAGGACATGATATCCAAGTTAAAGAACATGCATGTAGAAGGCGTGCTTGAAAGCGAATATTTGGAAGAATGTCTCCATGATAAACAACTCACGATATTTCCGCTCTTTTACAATTCAGATCGCCCAGACTCCATTGCAGCAGGAATTATGGAGGGGAAAATAGCGATATTTGTGGATGGATCTCCCTTCGCCATTCTTGCACCTGCGGTGTTTGCAGATTTCCTTCAATCCGCAGAAGATTATTATCAATCCTTTGTTTACAGCAGTATCATTCGAATATTAAGGTACATCTGCCTGGCAATCTGTATGTTGGCTCCGGCCATTTATGTGGCATTAACGACATTCCATCAGGATATGATTCCAACCGTTTTATTATTAAGCTTATCCGCGCAACGTGAAGGAGTACCGTTTCCCGCATTTGTTGAGGCGATGATCATGGAAGTGGTTTTTGAAATTCTGAGGGAGGCAGGTCTTCGTATGCCACGGACGGTTGGTCAAGCCGTTTCTATTGTTGGGTCAATCGTGATCGGCCAGGCAGCTGTAGAAGCAAACATCGTTTCGGCTGTTATGGTCATTGTTGTTGCAATAACGGCCATTTCCAGCTTTGTCATTCCCTCGTACACCTTTGCCATTCCAATCCGGATATTACGTTTCGCCTTCATAGGCATAGCCGCTATGTTTGGTGTGTACGGGTTGACTGTTGGTATTCTTATGCTCTTTGTACATCTGAATGGGCTTCATTCATTCGGTGTACCGTATTTGAGCCCCTTTGCCAATTACAAATCGTCGGAGCAGAGGGACGCAATATTGCGTTTTCCATATAGGACAAAAAAACATCGCAAAAACTAAAGGAGTAGACCATCATGAATTCGTATCGATCCACCATTTTATTACTGTGTATGTGCATCTGTCTAATGGTGTTTCTTACGGGTTGTTGGAATAGTAAGGAATTGAGCGCAATTTCCGTCGTGATGGCTCTGGGCATTGATGCTGTTGATGACCAATATGAAGTCAGTTTACAGGTGGTTGACCCATCGAAAATGTCTCAGAATTCCCCCACGGAACGGACGCCAACGATCGTTTTTTCCAAACGCGCCGATACCATATTTGAGGCTATTCGAAAATTAACAACGGAATCGTCCCGCAAAATGTATATGTCTCACTTAAAGTTTGTCATTTTTGATGAGAAAACCGCAAAAAAAGGAATCAAGGAGCCGCTGGACTTTCTATTCCGTGATCATGAAGTTCGGCCTGATTTCTATTTGGCCGTCGTCAGAGAAAACTCGGCAAAGGAGGCCGTTACTTTTGTAGCTCCAACCGAGGTCTTGCCTGCAATGGATATGTATAAGGCATTAAAGATCTCTGAGAAAGCATGGGCTCCAACTTCCGCGGTCAATGTAAAAGATCTTTTGCAGAAATTTACGGAGGATGGCATTGAACCAGTCCTCACGGGTATTCGACTGACAAACCTAGAAAAAGGTCTAACTATTGATAATGTGACAAAGTCGCCTCAACATGTTAAATATTTTTTCACTGGAATTGGTGTTTTCAAGGGCGATCGACTTATCGATTGGATGGATGATTCACAAAGTAAAGCATTTACCTATATATCCAACCGTGTTTCCAGTACCGTAGCTTCCATCGATTGTCCGAATTCCAAAGGAAAATTTGTTGTTGAAGTAATCCGTTCCAAAGTAAAAATACATCCAGAAATAATAGACCATGAGCCGCGCATTTCTCTTATTGTGGATACAGAATCCAATATCGGAACAATTTCGTGCAATGCCAACCCTAAGAATGAAGAGACATTTAGAGATCTTCAAGAATCAGCTAAGGAGCATCTGCAACAGTCTTTGAAGAAAGGCATTTCGCACGCACAACAAATCGGTTCCGATATATTCGGGTTTGGAGAAGCTTTTCACCGCAAATTCCCGCGTGAATGGCATAGATGGAAAGAGGATTGGCCACAAAAATTCCAAACACTTAAAGTGGATATTCAGCTCAATTATCGTTTAGTTCGGTTCGGAGACATTACTAGTCCAATTGATATGGGAATACACAATCAGGAGTGAATGCATATGCTTTATGTGATTCTCGTAACTTCCATTTTAACATCGTTGTATGAGTTTAAAAAATTTAAAGAGAAACAATATGTACGTGAAATTGTATTCAGCTCAATATTGTTGATTATAGGCGTTATATTGATTATCCTACGGATCGTCAGCATTAAACTGCCGACTCCACTAACAGGCATTCAAATCCTATTTCAACCGATAAGCCGTTTACTTACAGAAATGTTATCTTAAGGAGGTATTAAGGTGAATTCCAACTTGACCGTTCGGCAAGCTATTATGTGGTTTGCATTATATCAAATAGGAAGCGCATATCTGGTACTCCCAGCGGCAATTACCGCTGCCGCTAAACAAGATGCCTGGCTCTCCATCCCAGTCTCCTTAGGGTTTCATCTGTTATTGATACCTTTATATACCTCCATCGCTAGGCAAATACAGGGGAAATCTTTCGTAGAGCATCTCCGTTGCCTCTTCGGTCCCTTGGGCGGAACGATCAGTATCGTTTTCATTTTTTTCTTTCCCTTTCTTGTGTTCATCATGACGCTTCGAAATCTAGGCGACTTTATCACGATAGCTATTATGCCTGAAACTCCCCCCGACGCCATATATTTCATCATGCTTATAGTCATTTATTTCGCCGTTCGATCAGGCCCAGCTGTAATTGGCCGTTGTGCGGAAATCCTGTTTTTTTTCCTTCTTGTTCTGTATCTTTTAGTCAGGATTACCCTTCTTCCTGAGAGCAAAATAGATAATGTGCTCCCTATTTTTGAGTATGGTTTGAACCCTATCGTTCTCGCTTCGTTCAATTTGTTTGCCTTTCCCTATCTTGAGGCATTTCTGTATCTTTTTTTTGCACAGTACATCCCTGATCCAAAAAAGTGGAGAAAGACAGTGATAACATCTGCTTTGATTAGCGGCGGCATGTATTTTCTCATGGTTCTACAAATAATCGCCGTGATGAGTGAAGGTGTTGTATCTAATTTGACATTTCCTACTTTTTTTATTAACCGAACAATCAGTAGCGGAGAGTTTCTTCAACGGTTTGAAATTTTCGTTGCAGTGTTCTGGTTTGTCACTATTTTTTTCCGACTCGCACTGCTTTTATATGTTTCAGCACAAGGGCTTGCAGATGCTTTTCGCCTTCGAAACGCTAACTCTCTCTTAGTTCCTTTGATCCTAATCGCAATAGCAATGGTTCATTCTATTTGGCCAAACATGCAATTTATAAACAAGTTTTTTTCAGTATGGCCTTTTTACGCCATGATTTTCGGTATTGTGTTTCCTATTGTGCTATGGCTGGTGGGTAAGTTAGGCGGCTCGTTGAAATTACGTAAAAAGTATCACTAAGTTGCGTAGGCCGTATGAACATATTGCCTTCAAATAAACTTTTGTTGTACTCATTATTGCAATTTAGCGAGAAGTAGCTCCAGTTCCTCCTTCTCAAGATGTCTCCATTGTCCACGCTCCAGATGATCCAATGTAATATTCATAATTCGAACACGCTCCAGCTTAAGCACCCTGTAGCCCAAAGCCTTGCACATTCTACGAATTTGCAGGTTTAGGCCCTGTGTCAAAATAATACGGAACTCGTATTCGCTTATACGATCAACCTTGCACGGTTTGGTAATGACGTTCAATATTTCAACGCCACGAGACATGGTCTGTGTAAATTCATCTGTAACAGGTTTGTCTACAGTCACCACATATTCCTTCTCATGACCATGCTCGGAACGCATCATTTGATTGACAATGCTTCCATCGTTCGTTAATAAAATGAGCCCTTCTGACGCCTTATCCAGCCTGCCAATGGCAAAAATACGTGAAGGATAATTGACATAACGAATAATATTGCCCTCCACTTGCTCCGCTGCCGTACATACAATGCCGATAGGCTTATTTAATGCCAAATATACGGGTTCACTATGATTAATCGGAATAGGCTTCCCATCGATCAACACGATATCCAGTGGTTCTACTTCCGCTCCCGCTTCACATACGCTGCCATTAATTGTAATTCGCCCTGCTGCAATCAGCCTGTTCGTTTCCCGACGTGAGCAGAATCCTGTCTCACTAATGTACTTGTTAATTCGCATGATTCACCTATTTTACGTTATAGTATGAGAAATATGGATCAATACAGGCGGTAGTCTTTAATCCACTAAAAAAACATCTGATTATGCGTACGTAATCAGATGTTAGCCTTTTAAAAACAACCCTATACATGCTCGGCCTACTTACTTCTGCCGCCTCTGTTACCAATTGGCTTGGCAGCGCCGCCTTTTGCAGCTCCTGCCGCTGTATTTCCTGGTGCACCGGTAGCAGCGCTTTTTCTCCTTACAGGCTTCGCCGTTTTGTTCCAGCGTGTCCAGCCTTTACTTCCCGTACCTCTGCCGGTTCCGCCACCCTTACTTTTTCCACCCATATAATCACTCCATGACTAGTCGTTCAGATTTAACTAAGCTATCATACCATTACTTTGATCATAATGCCCATTTGTTTTAAAAATTGAACATGTTAAGCCGTAAATACTTTTGTAAAATGGATCTTATTGTATTTTTGTTTGTTTGCAGGTAAATAATGAAATGAAGATCGTATAGTATGGAAAAATAATGATCCTTAAAGGAGTGAAACACATGTCAGTTGATGTTTATCTTAACTTTAATGGAAACTGTCGCGAGGCAGCAGAATTTTACGCAGAGGCATTTGGGACTGAGAAACCAAAGATCATGACGTTCGGTGAAGCACCGCCCAACCCCGATTATCCTCTACCAGAAGAAGCCAAAAATTTGGTCATGCATACGCGGCTTCAAATTGATGGTAGTAATGTGATGTTTTCAGACGTTTTTCCTGGTATGCCTTTTGTTGCGGGAAACAACATCAGCCTCGCCATCGTTAATAAGGACGAAGAGAAAATTCGATCGTACTTTCATAAGTTAAAAGAAGGCGGGACCGTAAACATGGAACTTCAAGAAACATTCTGGAGCAAATGTTACGGCAGCCTCAAGGATAGGTTCGGAATTGAATGGCAATTAAGTTATGACAACGGAATGACCGACAGTTAGCCTTTTATATTGTCTTACGGACAGTTAAGCCCTCACAAGCTATCTGTTTGAATGCTTTGTGAGGGCTTAATATCAGTCGCAGCCTTGGAATTCTTCTAAAACCTTGAATTTGTCTCCATGGATCTTATCCAGGTGATCCTCTCCCCAATAGCATAAATGATCTAGCGCGGGTTTTAATCCCCAGCCGTAGTGCGTTAACTCATACTCCACTTTAGGTGGGATTTCATTAAAAACCTTTCGTGTAACAATCCCATCCTTTTCCAGACTTCTGAGCTGAGTGGTCAGCATTTTTTGAGTAATACCGGGCATTAACCTACGAAACTCAGACGATCGTTTTCGTCCTGTCATCAGATGGTAGATAATTAAAGGCTTCCATTTTCCTCCCATTACCTCTAAAGCTGCTTCCACTCCAACTTGATACTTCTTTTGAACCCTATTTTTGGTCGGTTCATTCATTCCTTAATCCTCCTTTAGAAGGCTACGTTTGCTCAGAACAACCCATCACTTCAATTCGTGACCCAGGTCAGTTTAGGTAATCTACCTAGGGCACTTCCATGTTCCTATGGCACCTGTATCATCCTATAGAACGTAAAAGTGCGTACTTCCAGATTATTTTCCTACTGTTTATAATAGCAGCAAGCATTGAGCATGCCTAGAAGTTAGCCTATTAAGAAAGGTAGTGAATAAATATGAAAGTATTAAGCGTTGTTTCACATCCGAGAAAAGATTCTTTAACCTTTAAGGTTGCTGGTCGTTTCGTACAAGGTCTTGCCGATGCAGGCCACGATTATGAGATATTGGATTTGCATGGGATTGGTTTTGATCCTGTTTTAAAAGGAGTAGATGAACCGGATTGGTCCGTTGCGAAGCAGTCCTTTTCCCCTGAAGTAGAAATGGAAATAAAGCGGATGAAGGAGCATGACGCGTTGGCATTTATTTTTCCACTTTGGTGGTGGCATTTGCCAGCTATGCTGAAGGGTTATATTGATCGTGTATGGAACAATGGGTTTGCGTACGGTTCGAATAACCTTCATCATCAGCATATCTTATGGATTGGCTTGGCCGGCGTTTCGAAAGAACAGCTGAAAAAGCGCAACTATGATGAAATGATTACTCATTTGCTGAATGTGGGTATTGCAGATTATTGCGGTGTTTCCAATTCCAAGGTTGAATTCTTAGATGAGACACTGGGTTCAAATTCCGGTCATTATGAAATACTGCTGGACCAAGCTTATCGCTTGGGTTTAAATTATGCCAAAGATTAGGTTTAATTACAAGACGCTAACCCAGCCATATTTTCCATGGACATGGGTTAGGGTCTTTCATTCATCTACATTTAATTGGCCTTTGACAACAAATAGAGGAAATAAGGGGTAACCAGGATAGTAATTATGATTCCGGTTGGAATATCAGCACCAAAACTGATTGTCCGTGTAAGTGTGTCAGCAATTAATATGACCAGTGCACCAACCAATGCAGTGGTAGGTAATAGTAGCTTATGATTGGGACCTACCAGCCTGCGAGCCAGATGGGGACTAACCATCCCCACAAAAAAGAAATTTCCACCAAGTGCCACGCTACCAGAAGCCAGAGCTACTGCTGCGATCGTCAAGCCGATAAATTCCCTTTTAATGGCTACGCCGAGCCCCGATGCTGTCTGATTTCCCAAATTCAGCGTATTGAGTGTGTTAGACCTGTAAAAAACGTAAAGGCAGATAATCAGCACCCAGGAGAGCAACACCATTATATAGCTCCAGTCGTCCCCCCACAGGTCTCCAGCCTGCCAACGCAGAGCAAAATCATACTGTTGCTTGTCTAGTCGGAGCGTCAGTATCAGCGACAATGCGCTGTAGCCACTCCCCATAGCAACACCCGTTAAAATTAGGCCTGTAGGCGAAATGTCTCTTCCCCGCCTGAAAGCAAACATAAAAATCAAGAAAGCTGCCGTTAGTCTGCCTGCAAAAGCCAGCCCTGGAAGAATAATAGGCGATAGTAATCCCTCACTAGCGAACAGCGTAATATACAAAAGCACAAATAACCCTGAGCCCGAACTGATGCCTAGTGTCCCCGGACTGGCCATGTCGTTTTTGAGCAGGCTTTGCATAATACAACCCGATATCCCCATGCCAATACCCACTAATACGGAAAGCACAATACGTGGCAGTCGAAATTCAAATACGATCAGGTTCTGCTTATTCGTTCCTTCGCCGATGATGACCTTGAAAACTTCGAGTGGGGACAGATTCATTTTCCCGACATTCATGCTAAGTACAGCAACCAGTAGTGTCAACATGGTTAACAGTAAAATAATGCTTATACCCCTGCTATTGCGGGACAGGTTCAACTAAACTCCCTCCTTTGCTTGCGCACAAGGTAGAGAAAATAGGGTACTCCGACCAAAGCAAAAATAATGCCCAGCGGCATTTCGTGAGGGCGATTAATCATTCGACCCAGCAAATCTGCTGCCAGGAGAAAGACTGCGCCATACAGCGCTGAGGCGGGAATAATATATCGATAATCTGTACCGACCAGATATTATGTGGCACGATCAAACCTACAAAGCCAACAGGACCGACAACAATAACCGATAGCCCCGTTAGAATTAATACGATTAGGGTTGAAAATAGCTTAATTCTATTCGCACGAATTCCCAAGCCTGACGCCACCTCCTCTCCAAAGCTCAAGATCGTAATGGAGGGAGAAAGGGCGATAGCACAGACCAAGCCCACTACAAATAGTGGTGAAATGAAAGCCAGTTCACTCCACTTGGCACTAGCAGTACCACCAGCAGACCAATAATCAAGTGCTTGACCAATCTCATACTTAATAGCAAGAAAAGTGCTAAACGCACCAAAGAGCATGGAAATGGACATTCCTGCTAGCACTAAGCGCTGAGGCGTCATTCCCCGCTTGCCTATAGATGCGATGTAGTACGTAATTCCTGTCGTGATGGCTGCACCTAAACAAGAATACAGCATGGTCTCTCCGTAGGTGCGACCTGGTAAAAAGGCCATACATAGCGCAATAGCAAATGTCGAGCCTGAGCTTATACCGATGAGTCCCGAGTCGGCCAATGGATTGCGAGTGGTTCCCTGCATAATAGCCCCGCACACAGCCAAGCTGCACCCTACAATGATGTCTGCCACAATGCGTGGAAAACGCAAAGTATGAATGATTTGGTGTTCCGTAATATTGGGATCAAATTGAAATACAGCCCCCCACGCCAGCTTCAAACTCATCTCCGCAGCACCAAAGGTGATGGATGCTGCGGAAACTACCAAGAGCAGGAACACGCCCACGATCATGTAGCTTACAAAATGAAATATTCCTTTTTTATTTCGTTCTTTGTGAGTAGACATCGATTACACCCTTAGTTGGTCAATTATGCATCGTTACTTCGTCTGTTCCAGTAATTTTCCAATAATATAATCTAGCTGTCCTGTCATACTAGCAACGTCTGAATAATAGAAAAGTCCTGCATATTTCGCTGGAATTTCGATAATGTGCCCATTTTTGACGGCTGGAATACTGCTCCAGATTTTGGTCTTCGCATATTCGGATTCTTTGCCTTCCTGCTTAAACCACAGGACATAATCCCCAAAGTATTCAGCAGCTACCTCATAGGATAAAGAACCTCGTCTCTCTCCAGAATTTTTAATCAATGTATTGAGCTTTTCCGGTTTGTGAAGTCCTAGAAAATCGTAAAGCAACGTTCCTCCCCGTGAGCCTGTTTCATAATATATTCCGTAGGATCCACTGCCCCAGTCCTCGAAAATGCTAAATGTTTTGTCCTTGAATATATCGGAATTAAGTTTTTCTTTGGCCTCACTCAGCTTGCTTTCAAACTGTGAAATCACTTTATCCGCTTCTGCTTCATGTCCTGTGGCCTGACCAAGGAATTTCAACCGTTCCACAGATGTCATTTTACCCTCAGGTATTACAAGAACAGGCGCAATTTTGGACAACTTATCATAATCCTTTGTGTCATATGTAATGATGAGATCAGGATCGTATTTCATAATTTCCTCGGTCTCCCACTTTTCAATAACAGGAATCCCATTAAACTTATCGTAAAAAGGCATAGTTTCTTGTTTCCAACCAAATACCGCAGCCGGCTTGATTCCCAGCGTGAATACATCGCCAATATACCAGTTGACCACTACCCGTTGGGGATTAGCGGGCACCTTTACATCTCCTTTTATCGTAGAGACTGTACGTGTACCAGACTCACCGCCTGCCTCTTCTTTCGTGGAAGATGCAGGTTGAGTAGATGAATCTGAGGAACTTCCAGCATTTCCACATCCTGAAATAACGAAGATCATTACGAATAATGCACATAAAATCATGTGAGATTTCTTGCTCATCATATGATGCATGTTATAAATTCTCCTTTGAAATATAGTAATTGCAGAGCATACTTAAAACTAGTGATATTGATAATCATTATCACTAATATAAAATTAGTAAATTTCTGCTTCATGATTGTCAACTGTTTCTTTAAGTTTTATTTACTTTAATGGGTTTTCCAACATTGCCCTTCTATTCGCTTCATGCCATACCTGATAGATTCCTCCAATTTCATAAAATGCGTTATTCATTGCTGTTGTCAGCTCCTTCATGATCTCCTTGGTATATTTTAGATGAGTATTTTGGTTATCTACTTTATATTTGCGAAGCAGATTTAGATGAGCAATGATATGAATTGTATCTTCGATGATCCAATACATCACATCCTCTACATCTTGAGTAAGCTTATTCAGCATCTGTACGCCTCTTTCATACATCTGTAGCGTATACCCCTGTTTGCCAACTTTCACATACGGACTCAGATCATCATAAAAATCCGTACGAAAAGGTCGTCTTACATATTGCTCATATTGTTCTTCGTACATCGAAGTTTGTTCGAGCAGCTTAATGGTCATATCTATGATTTCTTGTTCTCTGTATATTTTTTTCATCAGATTTCCCCATCCTTTTCTCTACTAAAATTCAGATCATAATCATATTAGGTCATAAGTGATGCAATAAAATACTAAACTTTTTTTTTACCAACCATTAATAATTCTTTTGTCTGCAATCGATAAATAGAATAGAGGAGATTCTCCTCAATATTTCAAACTGGCCGTTTGGGAATTCACCTATAAGATTAAGAAACAATCATAAAACACTATAAATAGACCGTCACTCTCAGGAGCGGCGGTCTTCACATTTTACTACTCAGGTGAACGAGGTAGATACCATTTTGGTATAACCGTTTGAAAGTAATCATACCCCTCCAAAACCTCTTCAGCTCGTTGCACCATATCGTCTACCTCTTCTTTGCCAAATGGAATGGCCCAGTGAATCGATGAAATCTGATTACTTGCAATATACAGTGCCATTAACCTAAAAAATAAATCCGGCACATCGTTATTGAAATAACCGTGAATACGACCAGAAGCAAATAATGGGCTTAATCCCGCACACCAGGTGATACGATTGAATTCCTCCCAGGGATCGCCATAATCCAGTCTATTAAAATCAATGATACCCAGTTCACCAGATGAGGTAATCACCATATTGCCCACATGATAATCCCCATGCTGAAATGTCTGGGGGCGATTTTCTAATAGATGACGGTTTTGCTCAATAAAACTTATCGTTTGATCTGCTCCTTTTAAAGCAATACCGCATGACTTATAGTTTCTGATATATCTGTTGATTTTGGCATTATAATGTTCAGCCCATGGGACGCGATCTTGCTCCGCGTAAATCTTATGCAACTTAGCCAATACCTTTCCAGCTTGAACTCCAAGTTGATACTGCTGTTCTGCATTTAATGTGGGTATAATTCCTTCAGCATCCTCCCCGTTGACCCAGGTAAATAAAGAGTATACCGACTGTCCGTTGTTGCACAACCCAAAACCAAGCGGACGAGACATTAGAACATTATCTATATGATCCAGCTTTTTTACGGATTCAAATTCTCGCTGTTTCTTGTCATATTGGGTGATATTCGAAATTCTCAGCAGCAAATCTCTACCGTCAGTGGTTTGAATAAAATATTTGCTGTCACTGGACCAGCCTTTATGAATTTCTTGCACGTTCCTCCATGCGCTGGCACCTGGAATTTCACTCAAAAATTGACTCACGCTCGCATCCCCCCACGCTAATAATAGCCTTGTTATACCTTCCATAGTTTACCTTTAAAATGACAAAGGAATCAATCTTCTTGCCAGCATAAATCCAAATTAAAAAGGCTGAAAAGACAGACGTCTCTTCAACCTGAATATAAAGTGAGTTGTTGGTCATAAATACCTATCACCTATACCCTCAATTTAGTAAGAATAGGAGAACTCATTTTTAAATTCGTCTACCCGTTGAATGGTTTTCAGAATATTCCGACCTTCACGGGTGCCATCAATAATACGACGCGCTTGTTTGCTGTCTCCGATATTTACAACTTCTACCTGATGCTCTTTTCCATATTGAAGCAAGCTATCCATCAGTGGAGTGTATGAACGCATACCCAAACATACGAACCCTAGATCAAAAGGAATCTCAAACTCCTGTTCTCCATGCTTTACTTTGAAGCGGTCGCTGCACACTTCTATCAAAGCCGTCTCTGTATGGACATTTACTCCCCTTTCCTCCACCATTTTCATCATTGAAATGCGGGTAATCATATCCAGATCCTTGCCCAATAAAGGCATCATCTCAATGATAGAAACTTTTTGAGCCCCGCGTTCCGCATAATATTCTACAACATCCAGTCCCACGGCTCCGCCACCCACTACAGCAATACGTTTGCCTTCAAAATCTTGAAAGTTCTCCATGTTGTTCAACAGGTCAAAGATGGAAAATACTTTTGTACCCGGTTTGCCTAGTTGATCGTGTAGACCTGCAATGGGTGGAAGCAGTGGCTTGGCCCCTGTTGCATTGACAATAATATCAGGATTCAGAGCACTAATCATCGACATATCTGCTCTTGTACCCGTGACAATGTTCAGATTGGTTAACTGCTTGGTGCGCTGAATCAGATAATCTGGGAAATCATTGATGCGCGTTTTGTCTGGTAAGCGAGCAATATCACGCGCGAGGCCACCCAGTTCTGGCTTTTCTTCGAAGAGGGTTACTTTGCAGCCTACCTCAGCCGCTGTACAGGCAGCTTCCATCCCCGCTGTGCCCCCACCGATCACAACGACTTGAACACTGTTTCTAACTCGTTGTTTCCTGTATTCAGCTTCCTTGAACAGATCCGGATTAACCGAACAGCAAATTGGTTTACTTTTGGAGATACGGTGATCGGCACAACCAATGTTGCAGGAGATGCATTTTCTAAGCAAATGCTCGTAGCCGTTTTGCACTTTAAGCACCCAGTTCGGTTCTGCGATCAAACCTCTGCCCATTGCCAGAAGATCAGCGTCACCTCTTGCCAAAATATCCTGAGCAGCCTGTGGGCTCCGTATATTACCCGAGGTCATCGTGACCTTTCCGAATTTTTCTTTTACCGCTTTGGCCATATATGAGCGCCAACCATCAGGCAGGTTCATCCCGTCAATCTGGAACTGGATGGAATCATTTAGAGCTGCGGAAACGTTCAAAATATCTATCTCATCATTGAGATACTCCAGTAACTCCAGTGTATCTTCCAAGGTGTTCCCACCTTCTGTGAACTCCTCCGCACTAAAACGTAAGCAAATGGGGAAAAATGGGCCCACCACTGAACGAATTTCATTAATGACTAATCTGGCAAAACGAGTACGGTTTTCTGCGCTGCCGCCAAATTCATCCGTACGTTTATTATACACTGGCGAAAGAAACTGACTCAGCAAGTAGGAATGTCCTGCGTGAATTTCAACACAGTCAAACCCAGCTCGTTGCGCTCTTCCCGCTGCTTCGCCGTATTTACGCACAATGGCATAAATTTCTTCTTTTTGCAGAGGTCTTGGGATCGCTCCACCCTTTTTAGAAGGAATATTCGAAGCGGATACGGGCTGAACTCCGTTCAGTCGTCCCGCATAAGCCGAAGCACCGGCATGGTTAATTTGTACAGAAACACATGCCCCATAAGAGTGCAGGGCTTCTGTTAATCTAAACAGTCCAGGAATAAACTGATCATTATCCATCCGTAGCTGAGTTGTCCCGTTCGTACCCATGGGGAAATCCAGACAAACATTTTCTACTGTGATCAGGCCAGTACCCCCTTTAGCCCGTTGCACGTAATAGTCAATATGATCCTGAACAAAGCTTCCATCCATGGCAGCAAAGTTGGTTCCCATTGGGGGCATTACAATCCGATTCTTCAAGGTCATGCGCCGTATGGTCAGAGGTTCAAATATCGCAGGATAGTAGTTCATTGTTCTTCCTCCTTGCAGGTTTGCAAATTTCATTTTCAAGTTTCATTAAATAACTCATATATGTGATTTTTTTCACTTTAAAGGATATCGAAGTTTTATTGATTACGATCATTCCTTATGAATTGATTTTATATCATTCAATCTATAAATTCTAATGCTATTTTATGTACTGAATCATAGTTTCATTCTATAGATAAAATATAGTCCTACATAAAAAAAGGAACAATCCTTTGAGAAATGTTCCTTTTGACTCAAACCAAAATCATACTTTTATTCGTTATTCACCTACGCATTCGTTCTTTTGAAGCCGAAGGGTCTACGCTCCAATTTTCCTTCCCTGACATATCTGTCCAGTAGTTCACACATTGTAGCATATCCATTGTTTCTGAATGAAGATGCGTAGGTCCTAGCTTTAGGAGAGGTGTTCAAATATTGAAGGAAAAATCCCTCGTCAATCACCTGCGTATCGCAAATATAAGCTTCAATCGATGTATGCCATTCTGGGTGATGCTCCCCAATATTCACAAACAGACAATGATCACCATGTAAATCAGCTGACCATATTCCATCAATAATCAAGTCTGTTTCTCTTTGTTCCAGCCATTCAAACTGAGTTGGGAACGTCTCGTACTCCGAAGGTCTGATTTGACGGGTTACGGTAGCCATTCGTTCACATAAACGCTGCGCAGATAGCGTGTACTCGTCCCACAAGCCCAAAATAGCCATATCTCTTGCACGCGAGTCTCCCCACTCTTGATCTTCTTCGGCCGAAGTTTGTAAGTGTGTGAACGTTTGGTCTATCCCCTTATGCCTCATTGCTATTCTTCTTCCTCCGATCTATCACAAGTGTATTCCATTTAGAAACCAAAAATCCCTTGCTCGAAAAGCCGTGTGAGTTCAGAAAAGAAACATCACGGCTTGACAGCAAGGGAAATATACCTATCTGTATACAGATTATACTTTTAGATCACCATCATAGGTAGCAATCATTTTGTATAGTTCGGGACGACGGTCACGGAAAATGCCCCATTCGATCCGCCCTACTTCGAGCTCGTCCAGATCAAATTCAGCAATAAGCACTTCTTCATCAGTACGACTCGCTTCTGTGATTTTGTTCCCCTGAGGTCCGGCGATAAATGATGAGCCGTAGAAATTGATACTGGATTCTTCATCTGTTTCCATTCCGATGCGGTTGGAAGCAATGACTGGAATCAGATTGGAAGCTGCATGACCTAGCATGCAGGTCTGCCAGTGGTCCTTGGAGTCAATGGAAGAATCCTGTGGCTCAGAACCAATCGCTGTCGGATAGAACAAAATCTCTGCGCCCATAAGCGCCATACAGCGGGCCGCCTCGGGATACCATTGATCCCAGCATACGCCTACCCCAATTTTGGCATAACGTGTATTCCACACTTTAAACCCAGTATCGCCCGGATTAAAATAAAACTTTTCCTCATACCCAGGACCATCCGGAATGTGGCTTTTACGGTATTTACCCAACACTTCACCGTCTGCATCAATGACAGCAAGACTGTTGTAACGAGCATAGTTTTTCTTTTCGTAAAAGCTGATTGGCAGCACAACCTGCAATTCTTTGGCAATCTTCTTGAAATGATTAACCGCTTTGTTGTGCTCCAGCTCAGTTGCATATACATAATAATCAGACTTTTCCTTCTGGCAGAAGTACGGAGTTTCGAACAATTCCTGCAGCAAAATAATTTGCGCGCCTTGGGCTGCCGCTTCACGTACCAGCTTCTCTGCTTTGCTGATATTTTCTTCAATATTGGTAGAACAGCTCATTTGAGTTGCTGCCACTTTTACTTTTCTCACCTTAGTCCTCCTTATGAATGTTATATCGTTAACGCTTTACAGCAGGCATCTGCTGGGTTGTACAGTGTACGTTACCGCCTTCACGGATAACTGCCATACCATCTACAGTACGGATCTTGCGATTCGGAAATACTTTTGCTAGTACTTGCTGGGCTGCAAGATCGCTCTCAGCGGCAGTTCCGCCAAATACTGGCAAAATAATGCCGCCATTCACAAAGTAGAAGTTAATATAGCTCAGTGTCAGTCGGCTGTCTTCATAATCCACACGCGGAGGTTGGCCGATCTGAATCACTTCCAGCTTACGACCTTTGGCATCCGTTGCTTGCTCTAAAATGCGCAGATTTTCCTGCGTGATTTCGTAATTTTCATCCTCAGGATCAACACATACTTGCATAATGACCTTGCCAGGAGCAGCAAAGCAAGCAATATTGTCCACATGACCATCCGTTTCGTCGCCACTGAGTCCACGTTTTAGCCATATAATTTTCTCGGCACCTGTATATTCACATACGTACCGTTCTATTTCTTCTCTGCTTAGTTCCGGATTGCGATTGGGATTAAGCAAGCACTCTTCGGTTGTAATCAGGGTGCCTTCGCCGTCTACGTGCAGTGAACCGCCTTCCATTACTAGTGGTGCATCTAACCGTGGAACTCCAAGTTTGTCCAGAATTTGCGGCGCAACCTGGTCATCCAGATCCCATGGAGCATATTTGCCGCCCCAGGCATTAAACTTCCAGTTTACACCTGCCAACTGACCATGTTCGTCTGTCAGAAAAGTTGGACCGTTGTCACGCAACCACGCATCGCTATGCTCTATCGGCAGCAGTTCTACCCGTTCCCCAAGCTCAAGCGCTTTAACACTCTCCAGATCATCTGGATTTACGACTACGGTAACTGGTTCAAATTCCGCCATGGCACTTATAATTTCGGCATAACCCTTACATACCTCGGCATGCATCTCCGGGTAAACCATTGAAGATTGTACAGGCCAGGAAATATACGTACGTTCATGTGGCGCCCATTCAGGCGGCATCTTATAATGTGAATCCTTAATTTGCATGTATTGAAGCTCTCTTTCTTTTCAAAATGTAGACTCCGCTCCTATCATACAATAATATGATCTTTGTCTCAATCGAAGCGGAAAAGTTTTAATAATTCACATGGAAATTTAGGGGAAATCAATTTGAAAAGGTGATTGTTTTTACTGTACTGCCATCAAAATCCTTCACAGTAAATTGTGCTCCCTCCAGCACACCATAAGAGGATGGGTAGTTTTCTTTTGGCAATGCGATCGAACCAGGGTTCAGTACAAAGACCCCATTTTCCACATCTGCTACCGGAATATGAGTGTGTCCCTGAATGAACACATCCCCTGCTTCCAGTGGTGGCAAATTTCCGATACTAAAACCATGTCCGTGCGTGACATAGATTCGCCGTCCTTCATGATACAGCAAAGCATAGTCACCCATCATTGGAAACTCTAGCAACATCTGATCCACTTCCGCATCGCAATTCCCGCGCACCGACACTGCAATGTGGGATTTGTATTGGTTCAGCATAGCAGCCACTTCCGCCGGGTTATATCCTTCCGGTAACGGATTACGCGGTCCATGGTACATATAATCTCCAAGCAAGACAATACGGTCAGCTTTCTCCTCCTTAAATTTTTCCAGTGCTAATTGCAACCAGTACAGTGAACCGTGAATATCTGATATAAACATTAATTTCATAGTTTTTCCTTCCTTTCTGAATAGACCATTGTAATTTAGAAATGTTCCTCTTACGTTCATTATTACACTATTCCCTGAACAAATCAGTGCAAAAATGTTTCTTTACGTTTGGTAGTTCTCTGTGATGACGTAAAACTACAGCTCCAGATAAGCTGTAGTTTTATGGTTAATTCCTTTTATACTTGTGCTTATCATCTTCGGTGATTTTACGGATGACCTTGCAAGGGTTTCCTGCGGCAATCACGCCAGAAGGAATGTCTTTGAGTCCTAATTGTGATTTTTCTTTTTCTGTCATAGCTTGTCCGCACTCCGTTTATGTAGTTAGATACTTGTCATAAATGACGCTCATGAAAAAATTTGGCGATCGCTTCCCCCATAATAAAGCAGAAGCGGTCGCCACGTAAAAAACATCATTATGTTTTTATAACTTATTTTATAAATTAGTTACTGGTTTATTTATAAATTAACGCTTCAAGCTTTCACCGTTCGTAGCAATAACTTCTTTGTACCAGTGGAACGATTTCTTCGGATATCTTTCAAGTGTACCGCTGCCATCATCATGACGATCTACGTAAATGTAGCCATAACGTTTTTTAAGCTGAGCAGTCGACGCGCTGACAAGATCGATACAGCCCCAAGATGTATAGCCCAGAACCTCTACTCCATCTTCAATCGCTTCCCCAACTTGAACCAAATGATCATTCAGATAGTTGATTCGGTAGTCATCTTCAACCGTTTTTTCACCTTTTTCATTGGTGATAAGCTCGTCCACAGCACCCAGACCATTTTCAACGATGAACAGTGGTTTTTGGAAGCGATCATAAAATGTATTCAGCACATAGCGCAGACCTTGCGGATCAATTTGCCAGCCCCACTCACTTGCCTCGAGATGCGGATTGCTAACCCCACCGAGGATGTTACCTTCACCTTTGACTTTTTTGGCTTCGTCAGCCGTCTCACAAGTACTCATATAATAACTGAACGAGATAAAATCAACCGTATGCTTCAGATCTTCAGCATCACCTGGCTCATAATGAATAGAGATTCCGTTTTCTTTGAAGAAACGTCTCATGTAACCTGGATACTGACCTCTTGCATGAATATCGGCAAATGCCATGTTTCTGTGATCAAATTCCATTGCTGCAATCACATCGTCTGGATTAGGTGTCAGCGGATAAGTAGGCATACTCAGTACCATACAACCAATTTTGAAATCAGGATTAATCTGATGACCGATTTTTACTGCTCTTGCACTCGCTACCAGCTCATGGTGAATAGCTTGATAAAGGTCTTGTTCACTAAGTTGATCTTTTGGTGTGCTAATCCCGCCACTCATGAATGGTGCTTCAAGAATGGAGTTGATTTCATTGAACGTCAACCAGTATTTTACTTTATCTTTGTAGCGATTAAATACAGTTGTTGCATAGCGCTCATAGAAATCAACAAGCTTACGGTTTACCCAACCATCGTATTCTCTGGACAAATGTAAAGGTGTTTCATAGTGAGATAATGTAACGAGTGGCTCAATACCATATTTATGAAGTTCATCAAACAAATCATCATAAAATTGCAAGCCTTTTTCATTAGGCTCAAGTTCGTCACCATTAGGGAAAATACGTGACCAAGCAATGGAAGTACGGAACACTTTAAAGCCCATTTCCGCAAAAAGTTTGATATCTTCTTTATAATGATGGTAAAAATCAATACCGATCAACTTCATATTATCTTCTGTTGGTACATCCGTAACCGGCCCCCAACCACCACGAGGAGTTACATCCTGAATGGACCAGCCTTTTCCGTCTTCTTGATAAGCGCCTTCGAGCTGATTAGCAGCAACTGCTCCGCCCCACAGGAAATCTTTTGGAAACTGTGTACTCATATTTTCTCCGCCTTTGCTGATGTTTTTTCATTAACTAGGACATAAACACGTTACCTCTACGCTAATGTTTATAAAGTACTTCTAATTGTATCTTAAGGTTTGTAACGCGTTTCATGTCAAGTATTATTTTAAAAACTTGCAGAGTCTATAATCGTATTATCTCCAATACATACTTCCCTATTTATAACAACGTCCCCCCCATCTATCCGTTAATTACCAATTGTAACTGGGTGAGCTATTCTTCAAAGTGGAAGGCCTCTATTTTCTTTTTTCCACCAATTGTAAATTGTAGGTCAAGCTTTCAAGGGTAACTGAAATCAACCCATACATGTATTCATCGTGCGTATCGTTTTTTACAAAAATCTCAGGCATATGTTCTTTGGGTACATCTTTAAGACAGCCGTTATAAATATCATCCAACAGTGCTGGCTTAGATAACTCTCCTGTCAAAGCGATCGATACAGGGTCTATAATCGCAATAATGGATGTTATCGTTTTGATCGCCAAAAAAACAAATTCCTGTGTGCTATTTAACTGTTTAAGCTGTTCCTCTCTCGTTATGCCAAAGGGTAAAAAGGAAACTTCCCCGGCAAATTTGGTATTTCCTTTTAACAAATGTCCATCGACAATAAAACCCGCTCCCGGAAAATTATCCTTGGGAAACGTAACAATAGCGAAGGTTTTGTCCTCATCATAATTTTGCATGTTATAAAATCCATAGACGGTCAGATGCATATCATTTTCAATGGTGACTTCTACCCCGTATTTATCTTGAAGGCGTGGTCCTACAGGGACTCCTATCAGCAGATCAAGATCGCAGACATCAATAACCCCTTGATGAACAACCCCCGGGATGCCAATACCAATCGCTTTAACGTTTTCGTAGTTGTTAATCAGCTCTTCAATTTGGTGATCTATTACTTCATAATCAATATGAGGCACAACGGATGTGTTCTCTGCAATAATATCGCCAAGCATATTGGCAACAGCATAAGTAAGAGAATCTACTCCGCCTTCCGTTTTCACAGTTAAACAAATAATATAGGAATAATCAGCGTTATATTTGTAACGTCTAGCCGGACGCCCACCGTTCGATTCTTCCAATTCCAACTCTAATACTTCTCCGGTTTGAAGAAGCTCATTTAGAATATTTCCGCAGGTTGCCACACTAAGTCCTGTAATACTGGCTATAGACGACTTGGTTGCATATTCCTTGGATTTCAGTGTGTTTTTAACTAGCTCTACATTAATGTGTTTGACCCGAATCGTATTATTGGAAACTGGTTGTATTTGAATACACCCCTTTTGAAGTAATTATAAAAAGCTTAATAATAAGCTGTAATATAACGCTCGGTCTGTAATAAGTCAATTTGCCCTCCCCATACGCAAAGAATATGATTCTCAATTCGATTAGTCAATCATCATGATATACTATGTTTAAGAGACAAAAATTTAGTGATAAAACTAACAAGAAAAGGGAGATTCTATTGTCAACTAGCGAATTTGTAGCAATTATTGCATTGATCCTCTCCGTCATACTTTTGTTCAAGGTCTATCGCCTTCAGTCTAGGCTTAATGACCTGAAATCCGATATTGAGCGTCTTGAGAATCGTTCAGGACTAACGGGAACCTCGATGTCAAATACAATCGCTCCTCCTGTTCCACATTTCCCAGGCTCAGATGCTTCCGAAGAAATCAATGAAAGGCTACTTCTACTGATCAGGGAAGGAAATAAGATTAAAGCCATAAAAGAGTTAAGAACCGCTAGAAATCTTTCTCTTAAGGATGCAAAAGATTATGTAGATCACTTGGAAAAACGCTAAGAAAGGAAGAATTAAAATGAGTATCAGTAAAACAAACGCTATGCGTATATTGGACGGGCAACACATCCACTACAATATTTTGAGTTATGACCATCAAGATGGAAAAATTGACGGTATGAACGTAGCCGAAAAGATTCAAAGAGCACCGGAATCAGTTTTCAAAACCTTGGTTGCACATAGCAAACAAAATCTGTTTGTTTTTGTCATTCCTGTACATAAAGAGCTCGATCTCAAAAAGGCTGCTAAATCTGCGGGAGAGAAGAAAATTGAAATGCTTCCAGTTAAGGATCTGCAAAAGCATACGGGATATATTCGCGGCGGCTGCTCTCCCATAGGGATGAAAAAGATCTATCCCACTTATATCGACCAGCCTGCAGTTGAGCTGGAAACGATCGTCGTAAGCGCTGGGAAAATTGGAACCCAAGTGGAGCTGAGTCCGCATGATTTAGCCCAAATCATTCAAGCACAGTTTACAGATCTAACGCACACGGCATAAAACTCATCACGTCCTCATAAAATCTTTATGCGTATTTTCTCTTAATCCTATGCTTCATCATGCTTCAACTTGGAGAGGAAGATCAAATAATGCATAATGATTGCTCGAAAAAAGTCGGAATCCCCCAGCCCATAAGAAGTGATGGCGCAGGGGGGATTGACAAGGGTCCACGTGATGTGATGAGGGATTTACAAAATCCAGATATGCTGGTTCCTCCCGTAACGGACAATGGTCTCATACCGAATATGAGGTTTTCTTTTTCAGACGCCCATATGCAGCTTAATCATGGTGGATGGTCAAGAGAAGTTACAGTAAGGGAATTACCCATTGCCACAACTCTTGCCGGCGTGAATATGAGTTTGACACCGGGCGGTGTCCGCGAACTTCACTGGCATCAGCAGGCAGAATGGTCTTATATGCTGTTAGGTAGTGCTCGCATTACGGCAGTTGACCAAGATGGACGTAATTTTATTGCTGATGTAGGCCCTGGCGATCTCTGGTACTTTCCACCTGGCATCCCGCATTCTATACAGGGCCTTGAAGAAGGCTGTGAATTTTTGCTGGTTTTCGACGATGGCAGTTTCTCCGATCTGAACACCTTATCCATCTCGGATTGGTTCGCACACACACCTAAAGAGGTGCTCTCTGCAAATTTCGGGATTCCAGAAGCCGATTTTGCAGAGATTCCTCAAGACCAAGTGTACATCTATCAGGACTCCGTTCCCGGTTCAATTCAAAGTCAAGCGGTTCCTTCTCCCTACGGGACGTTGCCCCAATCCTTTAAGCATGAGTTACTAGCTCAGCCCCCGATCAAAACACCAGGCGGAAGCGTACGGATCGTTGACTCCTCCAATTTTCCGATTTCCAAAACCATTGCAGCTGCCCTTGTTGAGATTGAGCCTGGAGCCATGCGAGAAATGCATTGGCACCCCAATAATGACGAATGGCAATACTATCTTGCCGGGCAAGGACGGATGACTGTCTTTGGCGGTAATGGTGCAGCTCGTACATTTGATTTCAGAGCCGGGGATGTTGGATATGTGCCCTTTGCTTACGGTCATTACATTCAAAATACAGGTTCTAGCACACTATGGTTTCTTGAGATGTTTAAAAGTGACCGTTTTGCAGATGTGTCCTTAAATCAATGGATGGCTCTTACGCCTAAAGAACTGATTCAAAGTAATTTACACGTTGGCGCTGATGTGATCTCTAATTTACGAAAGGTCAAATGGCCCGTCGTCAAGTATCCTGGTTACTCTTATGACCCTAAAAAGAAATAAAGGAAACACTTTGTCATGATGTCTTCCAGCTGTTTCCGTGGCTCAGAACAAACTGCTCAAATGAGACCGGACAGCGCCCAGTGACAAGCTTAACGGTATCGGTCACTTGGTCTTCACTTCCATTTTCACGTATCCTTCTATCTAATCCTGCCAGCATATCTGCATATTCCTCAGGCATTCCAGCGTGAACCATGCCCGCTTTCAACTCTTCATCAGACAACGAGATATGCTGGATCGGTTGGACTGTTGATTTCCCGATCAGTTCAGCCACTTCGTCATATGTTAGTGATTGAGGTCCAGTGATGACATGAGCCGTGTTGTGTGGTTTATCGTCAATAAGAGCCCTCACTCCCACTTCTGCAATGTCATCTGCACTTACGAAGCCTATTCTCCCGTTTCGGGTTGCACTATAAATGGCCTTGTTGTTTTTGATCGTGCCCACATGCTGGCCTTCTGTGAAATTCTCCATAAAGTAGGATGGCTGCAGTACAGCCCACTCTGGAGCTAATCTACGAAGTGCTTGATGCACAGGTCCAAATACTGGTCCGTCCTCAGGCACAGATGCGCTCCCTAACAGCACAAATCTTTGCACTCCGGCACTCAAGGCTTTTTCAATAAAAGGAATCATCACTTTGGCGGGATTGACGTCCAGCACAGGTACTACCAAATAAATTTTACCTACATTCATCAGCGCCTGTGCATGTGTTGATTCATCATACCAATCAAAAAATACATAATCAGCCCCTTCCGAATTGCCAGGTTTAGTACGCCCTGCCAAACGTACCGGATACTGAAGTTGCATAAGTCTGGCAGCTACACGGCTGCCTGTTTTGCCGTTTGCTCCTGTAATCAACGCTATATTTCTGTCTTTCATGAAATTCAACTCCTATTTTAATTTTTATTTTCGCCTAGATCTCTATATCCCTATGAGAATTGACTTTTTCATTCACGATTCTAGAGCTTCTAGAGCTACCAAAGGGTTCCAATAATCTTTGTAGTGACTAATTTTTCCGTTCTTCAGCTTAATAACAGAAATGTAGGTTTGATTATACGGTTTACCTGTGCTCACAGCCTGCGCCTCAGAGGCGAATTCGGCCACGAATAAACTCGGGTCCGTTGTCGTATGGATAGTTGGTGAAGAGAAATGCTGAATCCGAAGTATACTAGGAAACTCCTTAATATACTCGTAAATTGCTGCTTTACCCTGAAGCACTTGTACAAAATGTTTAGGTGCATAAGGGAACTCGAAAACAGCGTTATCATCAAATAATGAAATCCATTGCTCCATATTTTCTTCTAACAGGTTGCTCGTAAATTTATGCATGACTGCTTGTGCTTGCTGTTTTGCATCGTCAGTATTCGGATTGATATTCATGGTAGACACCTCGCATATTTATTTTAATTTCTGTTTAAAAAGTGAATTTAAGACGCGAAAATAAACATAATAATTCTAGACTGAATAGTCTATAATACTCAAAAAAATTTGACTAATCGGTCTGGAATGTTCAAAAAATAAACGCTATTAAGCGTTCATAAAGATCAATCCAAAACCGACAGCGTCGTACGTACAATATCTCTAAGCACCTCAGTGCTGGCGCCTGTCTTGGCGGTAAATGTCAACGATAGTCGGGCATGATTTAGAAATCTGGCGATTGACAATAGCTCAGATTCCGTAGCATGAATCTCCCCCTCTTTTTGGGCGCGGACTAGGGCGTTGTAAAAGGCAAGTTCAAGCTTTTCAGTATTTTCAGAAATAAAAGCTTTGATCTCATGATGATGCGGAGCCTGTTCAATAGCACTGTTCATAATAAAGCATTCCTTGGACAGTCTCTTATCCGTCAACACTCTAACAGATTCATTAAAAATCGTCGCTATTGCATCCTTAATGCTCCCAGGTTGACTGAGCAGATGAACTACGGCTTCAGTTTTGTCACGTATATAAAGCTGAATAGCCGAAAAAAATAAATCATATTTCGTTCCGTAGGTATCATAAAGACTCTGCCGCGCTATACCCAGCTGATCCAGTAAAATAGTCAGAGAAGTTCCCTCATAGCCATGCTCTCCAAATACAGCCATAGCTTTTCGCAGAACACTTTCAGTATCAAATTCTTTAGCTCTTCCCAAACCTCATGTTCACCTCCTTGACTATGATTATAATTTTTTCAGACTGATCAGTCAAGAAAATGAAATTGATTTTATATCATTTTATTCACAAAAAAACCATCGTACCGAAATACGATGGTTTAGGGATGTTTATTTTATCCAAACGCTCAGATGTAAATGATGCAATCCGATTATTCCTCAGAGTCTACGTTGTGGTACACCTGCTGAACATCTTCAAGGTCTTCGAGGGCATCAATCAGTTTTTCGAATTGTGCCTGTGCATCCTCGGGAAGTTCAATATGGTTTTGTGCCAGCATGGTCAGCTCGGCTACAGTGAACTCGGTAACACCAGCAGCTTTGAAAGCTTCCTGTACGGCATGGAATTGGTCTGGCTCCGCGTATACGATTTATGGTTTGTTGCTCTCACTTTTTGTATGAAATTGTATACGTTTATCATATCAAATTATGCGTGCTTTTACCATAATAGTTCATATGCATATCTATCTTCAATAGACTCAATTTAGTTTATAAACAATAACCTCTTCAAAACATGGAGGGACGATTAAGTCCATCTTATTTTGATATCTTTTAGGGAGTTGGTGCGCTTAAAATTTAAAACCAAAAAATCTATTCTCATCTTTGCTTCTATTTAGCTTTGCAATAACACATTTATTATCTTCCAGAATCTCAATGTCACTTGCCTCTAATTCATCAATATTAATAGTAACGAAGTATTGTCCTCGTTCACTAGTCTTTAATCGAGAGTCAATATAGCTCAATAGCTTTGGTTTGACTGCCACATCTGGCTTTGAATAAGAGCCGTCATGGAATAAAAAATTAATTGGTAAATGTTTTTCAATTCTATATAACAACCAAGTCAAATCAAACATATTAATTTTCATGTATAGTCTTCCATGAGATTTCTCATCTGGAATAGTGCATCTAATCTTAATTCTTCCGGTCGAAGCAGTACTTTTTGAGGAGTTCTCAAACTCAAAATTCAGAACTCCTACTTGATTATACGTCTCCAAGCACATCGAATTAAATATTTTTTGTAAATATTCAACATGCTCTTTATACGTATAAAACTCATCATTCTTTATTGATGTCAGTCTCAATTTTTCAGCTTCAAGTTTGTTAATTTTGTCATTTATTCCATTTTTGTTATCGTATTCTGCTAATCTAACCTTTATTTGTGCTAACTCCAGTTGTTTATCTTCTAGTTCTTTTATTACCGAAGCAACATCCTCAACAAATTTCTTATTTTTAAGAAGTTGACTTACATTTCTCAAATCGCCTTCTATTTTCTGTCTGTTTTCTTTTAACTCAGCTATTTCTGATTGCATGATACTTATCTTATCATTAAAATACTTACCTCGATTGTCAACCATAAAATCATAAAATGTTTCAATTTCTTCATAATTCCGCTTTACTTTAAATGGAAAATACCCAACAAGCTGTTCAAAAAAAGGTTCTATGTCCTTCAATTGTTTAATGTCTCTTGTTTTCTCTGTTAAATTTTTTATATTTTTTTGGTATTGCTTAATAACATGTTCCAGTTCAAATATTTTACTTTGAGTTAACTGTAGTTCAGTTTTAAGATCTGAATATCTGTCGGTGTTTATCTGAACCCTATCTGAGATCTCTAACGAATCCAAGGCAGCTTTTATTTGAGATACTTCTGTTTCCAACTCTTCTTCTTTAATCCTTAGCTTGTCTACCTGAATACCTATTGATTCAATCAACTTAATTTGTTGTCTTAAAGAATCAATTGAAGCCTTAATATTCTGAATCTCAAATTCAAATCTATGAGGTAGTCCAAATAAAAATGCCAATAGAGAGTAATTAACAATAGCTTTTCGACCAGCCAAAGTTATATCATTAAATCCAGATTTTTCGTTCCTAACTATATATTCGCGCAATGCCGAAAAAGAAGTTTCATTTTGATTCAAGAATAGCAAATCACCAATTTTTTCTTTGTAATCTTTCAGAGAGTAACTTTGCCATTCGCTTAACTCAAACGAAACTTCTTCGGAAACAAGAATAAATCCTTTTTTAGGAGTATTAAGGTGACGCCCCAAATACATAATTGCTCCATTGGATTCAATCTTTAATATCAAGAAAATGCTACGACTTATTAATTCTGAATTTTGTTCGTAGGATTGACTTATTGTCCTTCCAAGCAAGAATTCGATGCAATCTATCATCGTAGATTTCCCAACCCCATTTGTCTCTTCGTTGAGTATGCTCTTTTCACCTAGAATGACATTTAGCCCAAATCGATTGAAGGGATACTTTTTTAAAATCGTTCCAGAGTCACTACTATAAATAACTAACTCGTTTAATATCATTGTATAGCCCTCATTATCATATTTTGGTTAGCACTTATTAATCCCATTGCAAAAAGCAGAGTAAGTGATAAATATAAAATTCTCTCTATATTCAGATTTAATATGATATTTCTTTCATTAGCATACTTTAAAAATAATTCATCAACATGTAATTCACTATCTAACAACTGATACAACATTTTGGAAGTGAATAAAATATTTTCTTCTACTATTTGATGTTTAGAGACTAGGAAATAGTCCATTTTGATTACCTCCTCCGCTATGCTAATTTCTTGAACATTGACATAACGGAATAGTGAATTAATAAAGTTTGTTTGGCTCAGCATTTTTAAGCCTCTACCTTGTTTTCATTGAAAATATTACAGTCATAAATACTCCAACAAATTAGAATTCGGATGTACCTTCTAGTCTTTGCAGGTGAATAGCTCAATGTTTCCGAGTATTGTTTTTGTATCGCATCCACCATAGTTGTGAAAATAACGTCCCCTGAATCATATTTATTGTGAATGCCCAAATATGTTTCAATCACTAATTCTGAAACGATTTCTTTTTTATCTGCTTCAATATATGAAGTTGAATTTAATATCTCCTCTATCGCTGTGAAATATTGGGCGTAATCAAGAAACATTTTTTCAAATGATGGGCTACAACGCATATTCTCAAACTTTTCTTCGATTTCTTTTTGTTTTGTCTGATTACTTGTAATTTCCCCCTTCTTCTTAGGGTGTTGATGAAAATCAATTATGAATTGTTTAAATTCGTCCTCATCAATCCTTACTTTATCCTCAATATCATCCTTTAGAGAGGTGAGATCAACAACCTCGGGTTGTTTTGCTCTTTCCTCAAATTTCTTTAATTTATGTTTAAGAGTTCCGCTTCTTGCCAATCTCCCCGTATCGTTTGTTGTAGTCCAATATTCTTCTGCGTTATACCACTTATGATACACGACTTCCATTTCATGACTATCAAAGGCAACTTTTGCAGATATAAATCCACCAACCGCATAATCATCAGAATGTGTTGCTCCACTTACCAAATTGATGTAAGGAGTATGAACATTTGCTTCTACATGATATTTTGGTTTATGTACATGTCCAGATAAATACATATCAATCCCAAAGTCATCAAAATTTGCGACAATACTTGTTACCTCATCTGGATGAAAACAATCAATTGTATGGTGACCAATCGCTATGTTAATTTTACTTGAATCACTCTTTAACGCTGAAAGGCAACCAATCAATTTCTGTCGCCCGATCAGAAGAGTTCCTTCTTCTTTTGAAGTATACGCTGTTAGACAGGTATTCAAGTGGATTATATTACAGTTACCCTTGGTTTTAATAAAATGAAGAGACTCTCGCGGATATTCTTCTCCTGTATACTCTTTATAAAACTCAAAAAAATCTTTAAAACTTTCCAGTAATATTCCTTTAGTATCTTCCGTGTTTAAAGCTTCATCTAGCTCGTCTTTTGATAATGAAGCTTTTATGCCCTCTATTACATATTTTCTGGGGACGTTTCTCTTCAAATCATGATTACCAGGAACAATAAAAATATCTTTTCTTGTTAAGTTTAAGCTCGATAATATCAAATCTAAAAAATCAATTATCTCATTATTAAAACCAGCACCTTTGTCACATAAGTCGCCAGTTATCAATACAAAGTCAAACCTAGTTCCCTGAGACAATTCTTTTAGGTATCTTACTAACATCATTCTCATTTTTAACGAATCGTAGTTTGAAAAATGATGATGAATATCTGAAATTTGGATAAAGTTCGTTTCCATATAATCAACTCTTCTTTTCTAAATTTGTATTTGAAGACAAATTAATCGCCCTAAGTACTACCAGTCAATTTTACATCACCAATTCAGCTTTTTCACCAAAATTTTTACAATTAAGACACTATTTTTTTCAACAAATCTTAGAAATAAAGATAGGAATAAAATTAAAGTTACACATTTCATTTCCTGTAAAAAAGCAATGCAGCACTAAAATACGATAGCCTATTTTGCACTTGTTAAATTATTAACGTTACGATTAAATCGAGGACGAGCTGGTAGGTGGATACCAGACCCATGCGTTTACATGTATAACGTTTACTGATACAAGTATTCATCACCATTATTTTGGTTCATATCAAGTTTCGTCTTATGAGCAGCGTTGCTGCTTTCATATGACCCGAAATCCGAATTTAGGCTTAATACCTTACATCATATGCTTTACGTTCATAAACTTGTATAATAACTAGTAATTTTATATGTTATTTATTATTGCATCCGATTCAACCTACCAAACTATATATCTAATTACCTATACCTAACAATTTTAAAGCAGCTGCTTCAAATACTAGGTTTTCTTTTATATGAAATTTATATTCCTTTAATTTGTCTTGCAACTCCTTCAGATCATTATCATTTAAATAGTCTTGAACATACCCTTCAACTAAAATCTCTTTTGTACCCTTGATAGGAACATCATCTACATAATTTCTGATAAATTTAATGGCTCTTTTATCATCAGTAAGAGCAGAAGAATTAAGTTGTTTTGCTTTAACAATACAAGACAGTTCTGCATCACTATATTTTTTACTTTCGGGTATTTGGGACATTTGTACTAAATCTTGAATAGTAAGGTTCACTTTTTTAATTACTTCCTTGCTTATAAGAGATTCATACTTGATCTTAGTAGCAGTATCAGCGTTACTTATCTCTAACTCAACATATATTGTTGTAAAAAGGAAATATTTTAACTTTCCAAATAAATCAAATCGGTTTATATTGCAGAAATTTTGAATAACGCATGTATCAATAACCGCAATCGTCGTCATACATCACACCTCCATTAAGAAATCCATAATATCAACTATTTGCTTTCCCTTATAAAAATCTGTATGTAGGGAATTAACTAATTTCGAAAATGTTATCACACCATTGTCATAAGCGTTTTTACATAACTTTATATACTCTAGAGATATGCCATTTTTTATCAACTCTGTAATTGGTTTAACAAGATTCGGAGAAACATCTACTAATTCAGGGTCTTCCTTATAATTGTTGATAACTTTAAAACTAAAATCAGATAATAGATCGTTTTTCATTTTACTTGTAATTATTTTTAAATCTGAAAGTTTATAAATAACAACTTGTTTATTCACTTTATATTTCCTACAAATAGCAATTATAAAATTGGAGATATATTCATACGACACGTTTCTTTTATTAATTAATTCATGATAAGCAGATGATGGAACTAAAAAATTACTAGAGAAATTATTAGCCCTAACTTCAATATAATCATTGGCTCTTTCATAACTTATTCTTTGCTCGCTATCCGAGTCAAATAACACATGGCAATATTCATGCGCTGCTGAGAAATTTTGTCTGAAAATATCATCCACATAGTTTATCAGTATACAATGGCCGGCATAGGGATGTTTAATATACACTCCCGAGATATTTTTATCTTCTAAGGTTCTTCTAAAAATGTGAATTTTTTGTTGTCGTAATAATGAGTAAACATTAGAAATATCACCAACAATTTTAAGCCTATTCCTTTCAAACTCCGCTGCTAAAATTCCTTGTTGTTTATGATTACTTACATTAAAGTCATCCAACGAATATCTCGGAGGTTCATGTTTATAATGTCCAAGCATTTCCTCAATATCATTTTTCGTTTCACATAATCTAATAAACGATTGTATAGCCCGTCTATCATTTTTTGATAGTTCACTATTTTGTCTGAATAAACTAGTGATTTGAGATTCTGCTGACGGATAATTACCTGTAACTAAATAACGAAAGTCAATTTTAAATAATTTCGCTAACAATACAACAGTATCTCCTTCAAGAGTTACATATTCACCATTTTCAATCATCTTATAATCATTTTCAGATTTATTGATATATTCTGCAACTTCATCAATAGTGTATTCTTGATTTTGTCTAGCTTCTTTTAGTTTTCTCCCTAATAGCTCGTAATCAAAATTCAATCCCAACCTCTCCAATCGTCATTTATATATTAATACTAATATAGATAGTATAACTTGTTGTTATATCCATCCTATCATATCATTTTATCTCTTGTATGAAACAAAAAAATAGAATAACAAAGCCCACTCGCTAGGAATCTTCAAGTGGGCTTTTCTAAAACTGTTATGTTATCGTGTCATATACAAATATTTAAGATGTTCCAGTGCTTGTTGATCTCCTTCATAAGCAAAATAAACTGCACTGCACTCCATACAACAGTCCTCTTGTATAGTAATAGAAATGACTTTGGAATCCTTTGAAATTAGGAATACTTCCAATTCAGTATTCTTAACACTGTTACCTCCACAAACGTCACAGTGACTAACACTAAGTTCAACAACATTATTTTCTCCACTAGAGTATGCATTAATTAACTTTCTGGCTTCTTCTATGCTTCTAACCTCTTTTTCGTTAATATATTCTTCACCACATTCTGCACAAGCAGCCGCGATTAACTTAACACTTTTAAATCGGTTGTTTTTAGCGATTAAAGGTAACTCCAGCTTTTGATACAATACCTCAGTGCCATTACACTTCCAACAAAACGGAACCTCTGATGCTTTCCCTAACAATGCACCTTGTCTGGCTATAAAATCATCCAGTCTCATCTGATAATTCTTTCTATCTTCCACTGAACTCATGATTCCCTCTTCGAAACTGACAAGAATGCCTTCGCTCATTTTCCGTTTATCTTCACTCATTTTTTCTCGCTCCTTTTTTTAAATAGTCTCAATAAAATCACGATTCAATTTATAATTTAAATCTAAGATACTCTAACAATTTTTGAACTTCCGAATGATGAATATCAATCATTTCTCCACATTCAACTGTAGCGATCTGTACTTGCGAAAGTAATCTGGAATAACCAACCGCTCTCTTCTTACCTTTATATTTCAAGAGAAAATATACTTCGAAGTCGCTCCGATCTTGGTTAGCTTCAACAGCTATCACAAACTCCTTGTATTCACGACTCCAACCTTTTACCAGCGGTAATATGCCCTTAATCTTCACTTTCACTTCTATTCCAATCATTGATTCAATAATATCGCTGTGAATAGTATTTGAAGATTGCTTCTCAGACATTGAAATCCCTCCAGAATGGTTTATTTTAGTTTCTGTATGGTGATGCATATTTAAGACTACATTTAACTCCCCTCCTTTCGGCGAATGCCAAAGAAAGTACTGAACCAATTTATCGAAATAAAAAGCGGAGTTGGCTTATTAGCCAACTCCGCTTTTTAAAACCGTATGGTATTATCTCGGAAATTTGATTTATTAAGATGTTCATAGATACACAACTCTTTCTTGAAAATCAATATTATGGGGTAAGAATATCACATTAACCAGAACGAAACAACTATTAATCAGTAACTATATTTATTAAAGCCAAAGAAAGTACCCTTCTATACCTAGTAATTAAGAACCTGACGCGGACAAAGCTTCGCTTTTGTCCTTGTCACGATTTGAACGCTGCGCTTTTCAAATCGTCTAGCTTACAACGCATGAACACATTTACTCTTTTGCTTTCCAACTTTCTCTTTAAGGATTTTGATAAAAAACCTTTGATTTTACTAGGTTTTTGGGGTGTGCTTAGGCAGTGTTGTTGCCTAAAGTTACAAGTGCCAATCATCAGGTGACTGGTCAATGATCGCATTCAATGGAGCTTCTTCAAAATCCTCACTAGTTAAATATCTTTCTAATAATCCCCGCATTCGACTACTAGGGATATAGATATTTATTGGTTTTCCTTCACGAATGCGACTTCTCCAAATCCATTGTATTAGTTCAGACAATGCCCAGGCATCACTATCTACTGCAATGCCATTCTGTCTGAAAAATCCTGTTTCTATTGGTCTCATAAATCTATTCGCTAAATATACTAAATTATATTTTTCTATATGATCATTTGTCGCTCTGGATGTAATTGATATATAAGAATCTGCGTATGACCTTGGAGCAACAAGCTTCTTAAACTTTTCCTTACTACCGCCTTTATATGTTGTCCAAAGTGCATTAGTGTTATTTGCCCTTTGTTTATTCGTCAAATAGTTATATGCATTATTCTGCAATCTTACAAAGTCTTTTTTATTTTTAGCATTTCCAAACCAACTATACGATAAGGCATTACTTTTATTTCCAATATCATTTAACGCGCCTTCATATATTGTTATTTTCTCAGCTAGCAAGTTCTTATTTAGATTCTCTCTTTTTTCGTATGGTACAAGCTCGTAAATTTCATTCGTTAATACGACTGATAGGTATTTATACTGTATTTGGTATAAATCAAAATAGTATCTTTGAAGTTGACCTTTGAAGAGATAGGTTAGTATATAAACATCTTGGAATAAATTAAAAATCTCTACAGGAAAAGACCATATTAAGGCTGAATTTTGATAATGTAGTAAAGAATCGGAGAGAGCCATCCTCTTTATATCATTAAATCTACTTTCATGGTCTATATCCTCATTCCACTGAATGTATTCTAAGCCATTATTCCTCTTCTCAATACTAATTGCTCCAGCGTTCTTTAATATCTCCAAGTCATTTTTCTTTAATTCCACTTGCTTAATAACATTCAATACCTCGTCTAGTATAAGAATATACTTATTCTGTTTAAGCAGCTTTCTCGTTCGATCATCTGCTCTCATAAATAGATTGTGTGTAGTACAAATATCCTTTCCTTCGTTAAGCAATCTGTGTAAATCATCCAGTTTGGTATTGCCAAGTTCATCATGTGGTTCATGAAAAACTCTATTTGTTACTTTTTCTTTAACTCTGGAAACCTCATTAAGAAATGGTGTTACATAAATAAACTTATACTCATCTACTGGAACAGAGTTCATATACTGAATAGCCCACGAAGTCTTTCCATAGCCGCAAGGGGCATCAATTACATTTACTGTTGTCATTCTACATTTCTCCTTTAACGAATTGTTTTAGCTTTGTATTAAGCTCATTTGAAATCACAAATGACTGATTGTAATGCCATTTGGACAGTTGCTTCCTTGAAACTCCTAAACTATGAGTAATAAAAGTCGTTAGTGTTCCAAATATCTGCTGCAACATAAACGTTGCTTCTTGTAATTCCTTGTCATTCATATTAATCATCTCTTTTTCATTGATTTGTGAACCTGTGATATGACTAGCAAAATAAAAACCCTCCAAAATTTCTTGGAGGGTTTTCGCTTATATAGTTTCATTTGACTGGCTATACCATTTTTTCGGTAAGTTCTCGTTAAAGAGACAAACCTCAATTATTATCTATCTTATTAATACAAAGATTTTAAAAGGTTTAAAAGAGTTTAAAAATCTTTTAAACCTTTTAAATGTACATGATATGATTTCTTTAAAACTGTTTGAAATACTTTTAAAGCTTTTGAACCTTTAAAACCTTTAAAACACGATAGTTCAGCGCAGCTTCTCTCATGGTTTCCCAGTGTTTGAATTAACACTAATTCAAGTCAATTCTTGAACCGATAAGCTTTATGCCTTGTGGAGTGAGTTCTATATAATTACTCGAATCTACTTCAAGCATAATCTTCTTATCAGATTTAAGTTTGAGGGTATCGCCGACGGATTCAAGAATAACTCCATCTACACCATTACGATTAAACCAAAGCCTACGCTCATTTCCGTTAGTTGCTTTATAGTTTATTTTAAATGCATCATTATCTTTAATAATGTAGCCAACCTCATTATCATTTAAAGCGTTGCTACCCAAACCCATTTTTATTGTAGGTATTCCATTGAGACTTCCAGTGGGATTATCGAGATAAAGAGCCATTTTCTCTTCATCGATACTTGTACCATTTCCTGAAATGAACTTGATAAACTGATCTTTTACCCAAACATAATCCTGCTTGTTTCTGTCTTCCATTGTCCTAACTTCATTAACAGTAAGCTTAGAAATGAATGAACCATCAGGTAGTTCAATTGGGTCAAGATCATCGTCAGAGATGATCAGGCGCTTCGCTCTCAGTGTTCCATCATTATGAACCCAGAATCGAGGTTCACCATTGACATCAATAGCAATACCTTCATTTGCATTCAGTCTGATTTGCTCACCATTTTGACCATTGATTGTAATGCCATCTTCCCAATCGAGAATGATCGCATCGCCAAGTTTACCATCAAGAATCCGAAGTCTTCTTGTACTTAACTCGTCAGCGAAAAGATTACCTTCAAGATCAACATAAAAACGCTTCTCCCAAATAGGAGAACCAGCAGTGCCAATGTTCTTCTCTATCTTGATACCTTCTGTGGCATTCAGTGTGGTTCGGTTCATCATGTTACCTCTCGTCACCACAATACCATTCTCAGCATCAATAACTGTATTGTTGTAGTTTCTACCCAACTGCAAAGAAGACTTCTCTAGGAAGTCTGCAAGCTTCGCTCTTGCGCTTTCATAAGACTGATAGAAGGTTTCCCACTTCTGATGGAACTCTAACCTTGTTGAACCAAGATCGTTCTTAATGTGGGTTGTTCTGTTCATGTCTGCAAACACAGGAGCCATATACGTAGTCAAAGAATTATATGAAGAAGTCAGGTCATTCCCTGCGGCTTGAAGTTGATTTCTCGCATCATCTAATCCATAGTAGGAAGAATCCCTATCATTATAAATAGTGGTTACGTACTTGTTAATTTGCTCTTTTAGGGTAGTGTATTGTTTTGTAATACTCTTGTGGTTATTAGCTAATGTTATCTTTTCTGTTGATACGATTACGTCATCAATGATGATAGAATCCAGCACAGAGAAGTCGAAATTGAGTCCATCAGCATCAAGGAGTACATCGCCAAGCTTAGTTTCAATACGCAAGCGTTTAGCAACTAAGTCTTCTGCGATAAGTGTTCCATCCTCATACTGTGAATTACCGATTGATGCATATACTTTGTTGACCCATCTGTTGCTCTCCCACTTCTGCAACGCCAAACCATTTGTTGCATTCAGGACAGATCGGTACTTTCCATCGTTCCTTAGAGCAATGAATCCATACTCGCCAATAACAACGTTATTGTAGAATTGACCCATATTCAGACCAGAGTAGAATTGAGCATCCTCAATTTTGTTTCGAAGATTCTTCTCTTCATCATAGTAAGTCTTGAATATCAAGATGAACTCTGCACGATCTGGAATCTCACTTGTTTGCTCGGTTTTAGGAGAGTTAACATCAATGTTCAGTGGGGTTTGGGTTACGATATCAATGTACTGAGACATGTAATTCATCAAATCGAAATATGCGTTAGTGAGTGGTGTTGTTGAATAAAGATCAATCGTACTTGATGATTTAGTGAAGTACTGTGCATCCATATCAAAAATGTCGTCACGCTGAGAACGAATGTACTCATCAGCCTGTTCAAGCATCCGATGATAACCAGCTTCGATCTTATACAGTTCAGTAATGATCTGCATCTTTTCGAGTGTGGTCAGCTTGTTGTCCATTACGATGTCTTTGAAGTCACCGATATCCAAATAGTTGTTTTCAGCATCAAGAATGGTTTTACCAATATCATTAACGATCTTGATGTTTTCAGCAACTAGATCGTGAGTATAAAGCGTTCCATCACTTGGGTCAGCCCACATGATCTTCTCCCATCCATCTGGATGTTTGTTTAGATCGGTTGTTGCTCTGTCAATAACAAAGCCTTCTCTATCGTCAACCTTAACTCGTGTAATGTCATTGAATGACCAGAGTCCGAATACGTCAGGATTCTCATTGACCAAACCAATCTTTGTTACCAATGTTCCATCACGATTGAATATTTCTCCTTTCGAACCTTGAAATTTAAGAACGCCATCTTCGTCTTCGAGTGCCAGTTTTGTACCCATAAAAACTTTTCCATAGATTCGCTCACCAACGATACAATGTTTCTTCTGTTTATGATAATACTCTTTGAGAACCTCGATGCTGAATATCCTCATATCATTCGGCTCTGTAATCTGATGCGTTAAATGCAATTGCACTCCATTCTTACTAACTTTATACACATACAGCATTCCACCAATACCTTCAAAGCTAATTTGATTATAAGTATCCTTATATATACTCTCCAAAGTATTCCCATGCGTTAGATACTCATATGAAATTTCATGAGCTTCTTTTGTGCGAATCCCTGCCGAAATGACATTTAGCGCACCTACAGGCAAATCAGTAACGACAACTGGATTAAAATCATAATAAGGAGATAGCTGAGTTACCCTGGTTTGCTCTCCAACATACTCTGCAATAACTATATCTATAGCTTCATCTGTATAACTTTGATATATCAAGTTACGTAATGAGTCTATATTTCTGTCTTTTTGTAACCTATACGATTCCATAAGTTTGTAGCAGTAATTTAACTCCCCACTACAGAAAATAATATAATTATCAACATGAAATAGCTTCTGAGCTGTTGTTCCTGCATCCCTATATATCACTCCATCAATTGTTACCGAGACGGCAGAATCCGCCGAAATAAAAACTTGCTCTCTTGTCTGAAATACTAAAGCATTACTCAAAATTATCACTCCTTAAAAGAAATAAACCCACGATCATGGAACCTCGTGGGCTTTTACTACTTATTGCCTATCTTCGAATGTCAATATACATTACGTAAAACTTATAATAGGATTCCATCAATTTAACGTTTCCTAATATCAATCGACAGTCCCTTTAGTAATCAATTTAATTTTCATCTTTAATTCATCAGAAATTACATACGAATCATTGTTCAGCCATCTTGAAATATGTTCTCTCGACACCCCACATTTATTTGCAATAAAGGCGATTGGCGTTCCGTAACTTTTCTGAATCTCCAATACTGATGCTCGCAATTCTTGGTCATTCATCTTTAACATCTCTCCTCTTTGATTTAATGATGCTGCGATCTGTTCAACAAAAAAATAAAACCTTCGAGATATCTCCTCAAAGGTGGCTCACTACTAATAATGATTTACAGAGATAGAGTTCTATCTCTTTGGCAGGGAACGGGTTTTAAAGGTTTTAAACTCGTTAAAGTTTCCTTTAAAGCTAATAAAGATTTTAAACCCTTTAAACGGGGTTAAAATTACCTTCCTCAATCATGGCAATATCTCAGATGAGTAATAGCGCACAACATGAACTATTAAGAATTATCAATAAAGGGTAGCCGAGCGGCTACCCTTTAAAAGTGAATTCCCCAAAAGTAAGGAATTTTGCATCTCTTATATAATTAGATAATAACTATATATAATACTATTATTATAGTACATATTATATATATAATAATTCTATTTATATAAGAGGGGAAAAATTCCTCACTTTTAGACTTTTCAGTTTCTACATACCACACAAAGTACTGCACGTCAATTTTAAGGCTCTAAATGCCCTCTCAGATCAATTTTAACCTCTACCCCTCCAATTACTCTCCTTAGATCGTCCAGAGCCACATTGAACCATTTCCGTTAGCCTGAGAGAAAACAGACAAGCCCATGACCATTGTCATGGACTCATATGATCGAATACACCTTATCCAACTGCTTGCTGTCATAAAATACTCTTGTAGTTGCAATCAGATTTAACTCTTCTAATCTTTGTGTGTATTTCTTCATGGTTCGTTCACTGCAACCTACGAGATCACCGAGTTGAGCGTTTGTTATCTGAAACTTATTGTTGTACTTGTCACACATCATACTGATATAACCATATACATACAGACCAACATGTCCAAGCTTCTTGTCGGAAATTATTCTGATGAAATCTTCAACATTCATTTTATGTGTATTTTGAAACGAATAGAATGTCCCTGTATAGTCTTCCCCATCAAATCTCGCCATCCCTTTGATTGGCTCCTTGACACAAAATCGCGGACTATGATTTATTCCAAGGTCAGGAATCTTCTTTCTCAATTCTTTTATAAGACCAAATTCCAAAATTCCATCATACATATAGAAAGTCACAGGATAATCAGTAGTTGTTTTTGTGTAGTTTATGCTATCCAATATGCCCTTAGTTTTTGTTATGTAAGACACAGCGGATTTATCTGATGTAAACACATTGATTATATTATGTTGGCTGTACTGATCTGTCTCCCCACCATATAGTGCGTTTCTGTATATATAAGAGATTAAATAATAATATGCATATGCAAAACACTTGTGGTTAAAGCTTTTAAATTCAGCCTTAGACAAGTCTTCGAATATTTCATTGGGCATTTGAACATTAACGCTTTCACTCACATTGAGCCATGATTCTAAGTTTTTCTTGTTCATATGTAGCTCCTTTGTTAAATACGATTATAGATTTATTATAGATTTCGTGTTGATCGGTGTCGAGGTGCCATATAAAACGAATTAACCGAATATGTTAGGAATACTGTCACGAATTATTAAGATAGGTAGATACCTAAATAGTAGACACATCTTTTGAAACGGCTGAACATCCTCCAACACTTCGATGTCTAAGCCAGTAAAACTATCTAAATTTACGACAGTGCCTTATCGAGGTTACGAGAGATGATTTAGAGAATGAACGTCTCGTAGATCATCATCGGAAGTCTGGATATATGTGTTCGGCAGTTATGAAATGGTAAATTTCAGTTTCCATCTGTAAACCACGCCCCCCACCGTTGCCAAGTCTTTTCACATAATTGTAGTTATGGGAAAAGCGATGCAACCTCCCTTGTATGGCTCCGCACGATCAGAACAAAGAATGAATTACGAAATAAGCAGCTCTGCCCCATATATTTCATTTAAAATGTTTTAAACTGTTTAAAAGCTTCTAAAGGTTTTAAACCTTTTAAAGCTTTCAAAGCTTTAAAAGCTTTAAAACATCAAGCACGACTAATCTATACGTAGATACCTCTTCGTATCGTAACAATAATTAGTCACTTACTGGGAGCAAGTCATATAATCTCACTTTGCTATCCATTAAACGATTTATCTCCTTATATAGCTATACAGAATTAAGTTGAAATCACACATTGCATAAAAACCTTTTGCCAAATCAACTGAACACATGTTGGTTTCAACACTTTTAGAAGTGAGAGGAGAAAAGAGGTACATACCGCTTTTTTGAGTGATTACAAATGCCCTATGCCGATACTGGCGAGGGTTATTTGTCGTTCTCTCCTTAATTCGACAAGCAGGAGATGGTTATCAATGACAATCTACAAACTGATTCATAATGAAGATTTACAAAGTGAAGAATGGCTCCCAGTAGTTGGCTACGAAGGGTTATATGAGGTATCCAATATGGGGAGAGTTAAGAGTTTAGGCAATAATAAATCTCGTAAAGAAAAGATTCTGAAACAGCAGATACGCAATGGATATTTGAGCGTTGAACTGTCAAAGAAACATCAAAAGACAAAGAAGTTCTTTGTTCACAGGTTAGTAGCAATTGCATTCATTTCTAATCCTGAAAACAAAGAACAATGTAACCATGAAAATGGAGATAAATTTGACAATAGATTGAAAAATCTTAATTGGGCTACACCTAAAGAAAATATAGCTCACGCAATCGCACATGGGTTGATCAAGAAAAATAGAAAACCAATAGTCGCAACTCATTTGGACACAGGAGAGCGATGCGAATTTGAATCACAATCAGAAGCGTCAAGAACTCTGTTTGTGAGCATGAACAAAATTTATGATGTACTCAATGGCAGACTGGCACATGTAGGTGGATGGATTTTTCAATTATCTAAATGACAGTTCTATAGAGCAACAAATCACCCTACCGGAGTTTGGAATGAATCGTAGATAAAAGAAACCTTACCGAAGACGTGTAAGGTTTCTAATTGTTTTTACATGCTTCTGTCTTACCCTGATGTTAAGCAAGGCACTCCATTCCACACTCAACCGCGTCATTTCATTCTTTGTGGCTTTTGCCAAGAGATTTGTTTGGAGTGTTTCAAATTAAGTTTCAAAACGCCTTCTAGCGGCTTTCAACAACGTTTGAATAGTATATCGTTATCGAGTTTGTGTGATGAATTGATTATTTGATTGATTGGAGAACTACAAATTCATCAAAGGGCTAGTCGTTTTAGCTAACTCCAATATCTGTTCATCTTGAATTGACTGGAGATAGCGATTTGTAATAATGGTTGACTCATGACCTAATAATCTGCTTAGGCTGTAAACATCTAAACCCAATCTTAATTGTTTTTGAGCAAAATAATGTCTAAGTGTATGGGGACTACAACGAATATGATCTCGAATCTTAGCTTCGTTTCCTGCTTTCTTCATCATTACTTCAATCGCTGTAACAGTTAAAATCTTGCCATTTTGAGATAAGAAGAAATTGGAATCAGTCATGAATTTATCCTTAAAATAAGCCTCTTTCATTCTTTCGTATTTGATGATGTATTTCTTAAGAAAAGGAGAAATGTATAAATTTCTTTCTTTGTTTCCTTTGCCATGTATTTTGATAACACTTTCTCCCACATCAAGAGAGCCAAGTGTACACAGTTCCAAATTTCTAATTCCTAAATCTACAAAGAACATTAAAATCAACTTATTTCGCATACTCAAATAAAAATCACCTTTAAATGCATTGATCAAACGTTTTATTTCATCATCGTTGAAAGTTTTTATCATAACTTTAGGTTCTCTCATCCATTTCAAACCTAGCACTGGATTTCTCTTCTCAGCGATATACCCTTCTCCCACTATGAATTTAAAAAATGAACGTATATTCTTTTGTATTCCGTTGATGTAGGACTCAGACAGTCCTTTCATTTTCAAGTTCATAAGGTATGATTTAATGTGAGAGGTGTTAACTTCATCTAAATCAACAACTGAAAATTCATTACTTAAGTAATTCAGAAATGCTCTATTGTTATTTCTATATCCTTTTATAGTGCGGATACTATAGTTCTTGATCTCCAAATCAAAAAGAAACTCTTTGTAAACATCTTCAAATAACATAAAAAAACTCACTCCTTATATGGATATTTCCATACAAAAAGTGAGTTTAGTTACAATGTCCATAGCATTATAGATAGGAAAACGTATATCATCGTTGGAATCACCCAGCACTAACATGTTTACCCTCGCTGAGTGATTAAACTAATGAAATTCAGAATGTTTTCCATGCCTTCCTAAGCTAGAATGGCTTAAAAATGCCACCTTTCCGTGAATTTGCCGCTTACTTATACAAACTCTACGTTATGATACACCTGCTGAACATCTTCCAAGTCCTCTAATGCATCAATCAATTTATCAAATTGAACCTGTGCATCTTCCGGAAGAGTAATATCATTTTGGGCAAGCATGGTGAGCTCAGCCACAGTAAACTCAGTTACTCCTGCCTGCTTGAAAGCTTCCTGAACAGCATGGAATTGATCAGGCTCTGCATATACGATGACGGCTTCATCTTCTTCAATGATGTCACGAACCTCGACATCTGCCTCCATCAGCAGCTCCAGCACTTCATCTGCGGTTTTACCCACCAGACCAATAACTGCCGTGGAATCAAACATGTAGGCTACAGATCCGCTCACGCCCAAGCTACCGCCATTTTTAGTAAATGCAGAACGCACATCCGATGCTGTACGGTTTACGTTATTAGTCAGTGCATCTACAATGACCATGGAGCCGTTCGGTCCGAAACCTTCATAACGAAGCTCTACGTAGTTTTCATCGCCAGCACCTTTTGCTTTTTCAATAGCACGGTCAATGATCGCTTTCGGTACATTGTACGTTTTTGCACGTTCTAACACGACTCTTAGTACCCGATTGGATTCAGGATCAGGCTCGCCCTGTTTGGCTGCCACATAAATTTCCACGCCAAATTTAGCATATATACGACTCGTATTAGCATCCTTGGATGCCTTCTTTTCTTTAATGTTATTCCACTTACGTCCCATAATATCCCGCTCTCTTCCTGTATGAATATACACAACGAACTTCATTATATCCTTGTATATTATATCTCCTAAAGGACATACGAACAAGTTCAAACAACTCCGTTATGGAAAAATAAACAATTCTACCTAATTAGGGATGCTTCAAGAATGTGAACTTTCAATCCCCTCATCTATGGACAATAATCCTATGAATGTCTAAGATGAGGAGGAAGTCTGACTTGAAGGAGATTATTCACTTGGATGTCTTACATAAAAAGTTGAGCAATAACCATGAAATCACGGTATATGAAACCACGGAGCTATATGGTGAAAAGGGATTATTTCGCGTGATGCAATTCTCCAATGCAGCCATCCAAGGTGCGATGGATTTGAATCATCCGCAACGTATTCTGTTCGAATATCCCAGAGCAATCATCCATCTCATGGAGCTGAACGACTCGTCATTTGAAGACGTGTTTGTTATCGGACATGGTGTAGGCACGATTGCGGGTCATTTTGCAGACAAACGCTTTAAGATTGCCGAGCTGGACGCACAAGTGGTAGAATTCAGCCGAATATTCTTTGGATACGACCAGGACAATGTAGTTATTGGTGATGGACGCCGCATTCTGGAGAAGGAGAGCCCGGATGCTTATGACTATATTATTTTGGACGCCTTCACGGAGCAGGGCACGCCTTTGCATTTAATATCTTGGGAATTTTTCAAAATGGCCAAAGAAAAGCTGGATGCAGAAGGCTCGCTAATTATGAATTTGATAGGCAAAAGCGAACACGATCATCTGATCCATGCCATTCACACAACGCTGCGTGAAGAATTCGCCTATGTTACCACGTTCTCCCTACCCTCGGAAGGCATTGCTGACATCCAAAATATCATTATGATAGGTCGAGACAAGCCCATTCGTTTTCAGGCACGTCAGATGGCCGACTTTCATGAGATTACCCTTGGAGAAGGTCATGTTCTGCGGGATACAGATGCTTAGTGTTGAATGAGGTTCAGTATCCGTCTCTCTACATCATGGATATGAATTGACTCTTTGTGGCTGCTTCTTCGCTCTACGAACTCTACTTTTCCGTGTTCAGCATCTTTACCAACGACAATACGCACGGGAATACCTACTAAATCCGAATCTTTAAATTTAACCCCTGGGCGTTCCTCACGATCATCTAGCAACACCTCCACACCGCGATCCTGCAGTTGGCTGTATAAGTCCTCAGCTATTTGCATCTGAAGCCTGTCTTTCACAGAAATCGGAATGATATGAACCTGAAACGGGGCCAGCGCATGCGGCCATATCATTCCGTTCTGGTCATGATTTTGCTCTACAATGGCGGACAGGATTCGGGAAACACCAATACCATAACAGCCCATAATCATCGCTTGATCAGTTCCGGACGCATCTAGAAAAGTTGCACCCAGCTTTTCACTGTACTTGGTGCCCAGTTTAAATACGTGTCCAATCTCAATTCCTCGATGAAGTTCCAATTTCCCTTCGTCACACCGAGGACATCTATCCCCTTCTATAACATTGCGCAAGTCTGCCACATAGCGAAGATCTAGATCGCGTCCTGGATTCACATGCCGATAATGGTAATCCTGCTCGTTCGCGCCTGCAAAACCGCTAGACATTTGGACAACGGCGTAATCCACCCACACAGGGATTGTCAAGCCGCATGGACCTATGAACCCGGGTGGGGTTCCAGTCGCCTTTGTGACGGCATCTGCATTTGCTATTTCGAATTTTTCACTACCTAAAATTTGTTTAACTTTTACTTCGTTGACCTCATGATCTCCTCTGACAACTATCGCAATCGGCTGATCGTCAGCCATATAAATCAGTGTTTTGATGATTTCCTTCGACTCTATGTGAAGCGTTTCAACAAGTTGATTTATGGTTCGCAAACCTGGAGTGTACAGTTTTTCCATTTTATCTGTATCAATTGAAGGATGGCTGTCATGTTCATCTTCATTGGAGACAGAAGATATTCCTATGCTCCCCGTCGTCCGTGGCTCCGCCTTTTCAAGATTGGCAGCATAATCACAGCAGGTACATGCCACAATGGTATCCTCTCCAATCTCAGCCAGTGCCATAAATTCATGAGTTTCACCCTCACCACCAATAGCGCCTGCATCTGCTTCGACTGCGCGAAAATTCAGACTGCAGCGGGTGAAAATACGTTGGTAGGCCTGGAACATCGTCCAATAAGTGTGATCTAGTCCTGCCCAATTGGCATCAAACGAATAGGCATCCTTCATCAAAAATTCTCTGCTGCGAAGCAGACCAAACCGAGGACGTCGTTCATCCCGAAACTTGGTTTGAATTTGGTACAGTGTTACCGGCAATTTCCGATAGGAATTTACTTCATTTCGTATTAAAGACGTAATGACCTCTTCATGTGTAGGACCTAATGCGAACTCCCGATCATGCCGATCTTGCAGACGCATCAGCTCAGGACCGTACACATCGTATCTCCCCGATTCTTGCCACAGCTCCGTTGGCTGTAATACAGGCATTAGCAGCTCTCCAGCCCCTGCACGATCCATCTCATCTCGTACAATTTGTTCCACTTTTCTGAGCACCCGTCTGCCCAGTGGCATATAGGTATACATTCCAGCCGCCAATTGACGGATAAATCCTGCCCGCAGCATCAGCTGATGGCTGATCACTTCGGCCTCTGCAGGTGCTTCACGTAAGGTTGTCAGTAATAATTGGCTTTGGCGCATGTGTGGCTTCCTCCTTGTAAGAACGTAAAATGTACGCAAAAAAGACACATCCGTCAGGGACGAATGTGTCGTGGTACCACCCTTCATTTGACCGTAACCATATACGGGACGGTCCTTCTTCAGATAACGGCATCTGGCCGGTAACGGTTTATCTTACGCACCGTTACAGCTCGCAAGGCAGGGAAACGTTCATTCGCGGCGAGAAACCTTTCAGCCCATGGGTTTCTTCTCTGTACAGCGGGTAATTGAACCTTTGATCCTTGGTCTACACTATTCCTATGTATTACAATTTTCACCACTTTACACGAAACGCAGATTCGAGTCAAGGAGATAATTGTCTATCTGGGCTCATCCAGGGACATGAACGATATTTAGATTTTAGGATAATCAAATTCCGTTCATTACCATATTGCAAAATGAGCGGCCAGATTTTAGGACGGATACGCCTGCGAAAACCCAGAACAAAGCGGACAAACCGAGGTGAAATATCCCAAATACGAACGGCTTCCCGCTCTATTCCTGTGGGTAACTCCTTGGAAAATAAAAAACGGTTAAGCGAACGTGTGATAACACCTGATATTGCCTCAATCGTGCTGACATCCATCACGATGATTGTGTCGGAACGCTGGAGTCGCTCGGTAAAATAACGCTCATGATAATTCCCTTCGATAATCCATTTTTCCCTTTGCAGGACTTCTCCCAGCTGTTTGTGAAATTGCTTGTCCGTACTCCGCTTCCACTCTGGCCCCCAATACAAATCATCCAACGAGGTATACGGCAAATGAGTCCACATCGATAGACGTTTGGCCAAAAAAGTCTTGCCGCTCCCCGGTGAGCCGATTACGATAATACGCTTAGCATGCTGCACAGCTAGAAGATCGTCACTTTGTCCTGCACGTAAGGTCGAAATGAAATAGATCAGTCGATATAGTAAACCTACTGCCAAAGCCCCTCCCTTTAAAAGCAAATAAAGTAGGAACAGCGGCAGAAAAACAATAGCGTATTTCACACTGTCCATCAGACATCCTGCTCCTTTTATAAATTCAATAATTGAGACCATTACGTCCGTGAAGCTCCAAATACACGCTGCTGTAGGTTAGTATTCTCTTCTTTACTTATGTATTTTTCTTTTTAAAATACACACCCTTAAAAAAAACAAAATTTTGCGAATGTGTGCCATACAGCTCCTGGAATCTAGAATGAAGTTTATTCATAGAAATGGTGTCTGAGACTGTCCGATCCGTTTGTATGGTTAAATCGACACAACTGATTCCAAACTGGCACACTTGCTCCATAGGATAACCTTGGGTAATTCCATAAATCATCCCGGCAATAAAAGCGTCGTCTGCGCCTGTGACATCAATGACCTGTTGAACTGGGTGTATAGGGATTTGTCCATAAGTTCCATCTTGAGAAGCAAACAACACACGCTCAGCACCGCAGATAATAATGACATTTTGAACCCCAAGTTTGTGAAAAACTCGAGCTGCGTCCAATATCTGCTGATCATCTTTAAGTTCAAGTCCCAAATAAGCTTCAGCCTCTTCCGGTTGGCATACCAGCCATTCCACCCCATGCAAATTTCGTGGAAGCTTTCTCATCTTGGAAGCTGACACCGAAGAAACGACAAGCGGAACCTGATGTTCCAGACAGACATGTATGGTGGCCGCTATTACGTTCATAGAAAAATTAGTGTCCAGCAGAACGAGTCGAGAAGAGGAAATTAAAGGAATATTTTCAAAAATTACGGAAGGGCGAATCTGATCATAAATCTCCATTTCTGCTGTCGCTACAATCATTTCACCATCCTCGTTCAGCAAGGCAGTATAGACACCGGTTGACGATTCACCTTTGACTTGGAGAGGAATCACGTGCATGTAACGGCTGGACTGTTCGATGATAAATTCACCTTCAGCATCGTCCCCAACTGCGGTCAGCAGGCTGACCCGTCGACTCAACCTCCCTAAATTTTCAGCCACATTCCGTGCTACCCCACCGCAAGATTGCAGACTAGTGCTGCTCGGGTTGGAGGTGTGAAGCTGAAATGTACCTTTAATCATGATTTTACGATCCAGATTGGCCCCTCCGATACACAGAATTTGTTCACTAGAGGGCCAAGGCTCGTCCTGCTCATTTTTGTGAATTTTTTTTAATTTCATCATTTGACTCCTTTCTCGACTCTATTCGCTAGAATGATTTAAATTTGTGCAGAAATAGGCACTCTATAAACCTAACATGTTCCAAATGTCAAATTCCCAAGAATCATGTCGAGTCCGTTAAAAATATCATAAAGTTACACATACAAAAAAATCACCTTATCGTAAAAACATCCTCCACTTTACAATAAGGTGACTAGAGCTGAACGTACAGCTTAGATCCTTCCTAACATCCTGTTATTTTATAATGAATAGTGCAGCTCCATGAGGGGGTAAATCTGCAGACAGTTCCTGCACTATATCACCTAAATCCACATGGTTCCATAAATCTCTGGCACTTGCCTGCCCTTCAATTCCAAGCTCCTGTAAGGACACACGGACTGTGGAAGCTTCATCTCCAGCATTAAATAAAGCCGCATATACGTGACCTTCCTCGTTGTGAGAAGTCCAAACGATATGTTCATCCTTTCTGTAGACCTGTCGCGCATTCACACCGTTGTGATGAACATCGAGCACTTCTTTGTTCGTCAGCAATGAAAGTGTCCATTCGTCATTATCACGCAGTTCTCCCCCAAACATCAGTGGAGACCGGAAAATGCTCCATAAAGTCATCATTGTCAGCTGCTCATCCTTCGTAAAGCGTGTCCATCGATCATGACTGCCGGAATCTACTGAATCTACCGAACGAATACCCAGATGGCCCAGTGGCAACATGTCGCAATCCGGCCAGTGACCTGGACCTACATGTTCCGCCCATTTCTCGCAGCGCTCAAACATACCATACAGTAAAGGCCATACATCCCAGAAGTCATCAGTCATACGCCACATATTCGCGTTTGCGATTAAATCAGATGCATGCTCCAGCGGTGCGGGACCAGGCGATAGACTCAACACCATCGGACGTCCGCACTGGGCGATAGCCCGCTTAATCAATTCAATTTCCGCCAAATGAATACCATAGAGACGTGATGCAGCAATGTCATCTACTTTGACAAAATCCACACCCCATTCCGCATACAGGTCAAATAACGAATTATAATACTCCTGTGCGCCTTCCTTGGAAGCATCTACCCCATACATATCTGTGTTCCAAGGACAAATAGAGTTAGGATGTGCAATTTGTCTGGCTGTAGCTGTAGTTCCTAAAATCGGAGTATCCTGATGAACCGCCTGGCGGGAGATGCCTCTCATAATATGTATCCCAAATTTTAATCCCAGACCGTGTACATATTCCGCAAGAGCTTGGAAGCCGCGTCCATCTGCTGCCGAAGGAAAACGATTCACCGCTGGAATCAGACGTGAATATGAATCCATTTCCAATGGGACAAACGGGCGATACTGTGAAGATACTGCTCCTGACTCATACCACTGAATATCCACCACAACATATTCCCAACCATATTCCTTCAGGTGCTCCGCCATATATTGAGCATTTCCTCGCACTTCCTCTTCCCGTACTGCTGCACCGTAGCAATCCCAGCTATTCCACCCCATAGGTGGTGTATGCGCTGTCAAATGATGTTTCATTGAATTCATCCTTTCATCTGCTAGACCTCAACCTGTTACTGTAAATCTCATCAACCCCACAATACCATTATAATGTAACCCCTTACTTTTGTCGCTCGTCATCTTTTCCGTTTCCACTTTTTATACATTTATGTTGACTAACTTAAAGAATGTGGTACATTTAAACTTGCTTGTTAAAAAACTTTGACTTGAATCAGAGGGTGATTTTACATGTGTGAACATGCTTATCGAATTTTGTTGTTTTACAAATATGTCAATATTGAAGATCCTGCCACCTTTACGGCAGAGCATCTGGCTTACTGCAAAGAGCTGGGCGTCAAGGGAAGAATCTTGATTGCTGAGGAAGGAATCAACGGAACACTGTCCGGTACAGTAGAGCAAACGGAGCAGTATATCCGTGATTTGCGCGCTAATCCGAAATTTCACGATATCGTTATTAAAATAGATGAGTCTGACGGTCATGCGTTCAAGAAAATATTTGTACGCCATCGTCAGGAGCTGGTTACGCTACGTCATGAGGACGAGCTGGACCCTAATGTAATTAGCGGCAAGCGTCTATCACCAAAGGAGTTTTATGAACAGCTCCAAAATGAAGATGTCGTGGTTCTGGACGGACGTAACGACTACGAATATGACATCGGTCATTTCCGCGGAGCTATTCGCCCCGAAGTTGAATCGTTCCGTGAATTTCCACAATGGATTCGCGATAATATGACTGGGTTCAAGGATAAAAAAATCCTGACATACTGTACCGGGGGTATTCGTTGCGAAAAGCTGTCTGGTCTGCTGATTAAAGAAGGCTTTAACGATGTAGCTCAGTTGGATGGCGGCATTGTGACTTACAGCAAGGACCCAGAAGTACAAGGACGTTTGTTTGACGGTAAGTGCTATGTATTTGACGAACGAATTTCGGTTCGAATCAACCATACAGATGAAGACGTTGTTGTTGGTAATTGCTACCACTGTGAAACAACAAACGATCATTATATTAACTGCCCCGTGTGCAATCTCCAACATATCGTGTGTCCAGATTGCGAAGAACAGCATCAACACTATTGCTCTGACGATTGCCGAACTAAAGCGGAAACTATGGCTTCTGCATAAACCTTCAGAATACTCGGTTTCATATAAAAGGGATGTTCTTATTAGCCGTTTAACATGGCTGTGGACATCCCTTTTGTTATTTTCAGAATAAGTGATCTAAGCTTCATAGCATATACCTATAACCTTAATTGTTTATCCATCTTGGACGGGTTCGAAAGTAGCGCCTTATAATGGAAAATGTCATTACAGAAAGGATGAGTGGAATTCATGGTTCAAATCGTACTTTCAACTCTTTTATCCGTTATCGTTCCGCTGTCCATTCCGGTGATTGCCGGATTTTTACTCGGCAAATTCATGAAGCTGGAAACAAAACCACTCTCGACTCTGTACTTATATTTTTTAAGTCCCGCCATGATTCTGGACACACTGCTCAAGGCACAGCTTTCCTGGCATGATGTGGCACTGACAGCCGCTTTTTCATTACTGAACCTGCTGCTTTTGTGGGGAATTGCACAATTAGCGGGGAAAATCTTCAGGCTGAGCCCCCCGGAAACGGCGGGACTCACCTTAATCTCCACACTGACTAATAGTGCAAATTATGGGTTGCCGCTTATTTTACTTGCTTTTGGACAGCTTGGCCTGGATAAAGCCTCCGTATATGTCGTCATCCAGATGATTATGGTCAATACCATTGGTGTATACTTTGCAGCCCGCTCTGAATTTTCTGTTCAAAGTGCCGTGAAGTCAGTATTTTCTCTCCCTGCGATCTATGCGGCTCTTCTCGCACTGGGACTTCGAGCATTGGATTGGCATCTACCCTCTGGCATTCAATCAGGTGTCTCGATGATTGCAGCCGCCTATTCTCCGGTCGTGCTGGCGATTCTCGGTACCCAGATGGCTTATGTAAAAATATTCAGGCTGGAGCCATCTATTAAAAAAGCCAGCTACGCAGGACTGATAATTCGACTTCTGCTCTCCCCGCTTGCGGCTTGTCTTGCCATGCTGATACTGGGAATTTCAGGACTTTTGTTCTCCGTTCTCTTCATTCTGGCCTCGATGCCAGTGGCTGTGAATGCAGTCATTTTAGCCGAAAAATTTAATGCATCGCCAAAACTGGTTTCTACCTGCATCTTGTGGAGCACGCTTGCCTCATTCCTGATTTTGCCCATTCTGATTATGCTGGTAGCAGGTTAGACAGACAAAAGGCTCTCTATACCATAGAGAGCCATGCACGATCCTGTCTCCAGTCTACTTGCACAGGTGTTTCAAAAAAAGCACTGAGCGTTTCACTACTCAGGATATCTGTCGTTTTACCTTTGGCAAACACCGTACCCCGGCGAATCAGAATCGTATGTGTGTACATGGGTAGAATTTCTTCGATATGGTGTGTAACATACAATAAATTTGGAGCACCCGGCGTCTCGGACAGCTGACGAACGCTATCCAGTAATGCTTCTCTAGAAAAAAAATCCAACCCATTACACGCCTCGTCCAAAATCAGCAGCTTGGGCGAGGCCATTAACGCGCGAGCAATAAGCACTTTTTGCTTTTCTCCCTGTGAGCATCCCTGATACAACCGATCCACGAGATGAGCACAGCCCAGTTGGGTCATAAGCTGAACAGCCTGTTTATCATCTGTATCCGTCGTCTGATCATACAGTCCAATGGAAGCAAATTTGCCGCTGATGACAACATCCTGCGTGCGCTGGCTTCCATTAATTCTTTCCTGTAAAGAGGAACTGACCCAACCAATAGATTTGCGTAATTCCCTCAAATCTACATCCCCAAAAGTATGGCCCAATACACCGACACTACCTGTGGTTGGCCATATGTAACCATTAATCATATTGAGCATCGTTGTTTTGCCTGATCCATTCAAGCCGAGTACAGCCCAGTGCTCTCCCTCAGCTACCTGCCAATTGATTTGATCCAGTATGGTACGGTTATCTCTCTTCCAGCTTACATTGTTAAGTTCAATGACAGAATTCATGGCTGCACATCCCTTCTATTCATCGTATCATCAGATGTTTATAAGCATAATAAAATATAACTTTTACTACATTAATCTTCACTTTCGTATAAGAATAGCACAGGGTTGCAGGTTGTTCAATTTTAAATTCACTCTTCTACAAAAGTAATATAAACAGAATCAAGTTCAATAGCCCGCTTAGGCTAACTGGAATAAGGTAGCCTAAGCGGGCATTTTAGTTGCTTTATGATTTAAGATTTAAGAATTAAGATTTAAGATTTAAGATTTAAGATTTAAGATTTAAGATTTTGGGGCGATGAAGACTGATTTATGAGGCAGTTATGCGCTATTTCCCGAGGCAGGCTCAGATTTATTGCCAATACATCAACAGGGTTGCCAGCCATCCACTCACTCAAATCAATGGCCTCGTAATGACCACTCCGTCCAAATAATATTGCCATTCATCCGCATTGGGATGCCTGTGCATTTCTCGCAATCCGCCTGGCTCTAATTCAATCACAGATCCTGCCATCGTCGAAGAAATAGGGAAATCTTCTACTGTAACAGTCCGCTGAGTCCCTCCACCCGGTGCCAATCTGGGCTGTTTGGCCATTAAAGGATAGCGGTGTTTAGTAATTAGATCGGAAGAAGCGCGCGGATATGCATCATAAGATGCGATAGATGGGACAGGTCTTTTTGCAAAATAAGCTTCCTTCTTTGGCAAAAGAGCCAGCTCGTCGGCTGCAAGTCCGAGATTTTGCATGACAACATCCGCGGGAGTCTGAGCGATAAAATCAGTAATGCTGAGCGTATGGTCCTCCGAAAAATCACCATTATCGAAAATCAGGATAAAATGACACTCTCCAGGACCAAGACCTTGAATGGAGTGACCATAACCACGGGGGAAATACCATACATCACCGGGGTTAAAAATATCGACATAGGAAGTACCGTGAATGTCCGAGTCGCCACCTCGCGGTTAGGATTAGGATAAACAGGCAAGAAAAAAAAGGATGAATCATAAACAATTCATCCTTTTTTTGATTTAAGTTCTTTATTTGTATGATCAACTTTATTTGTAACTTTATTCGCATTTTTATCTTTATTCTTGTTGTTATTCTTCTTATCCTTGCTTGGAACTGTAACCTTCTTTTTTTCATTAGCCAGTCGCCAATAGCTTATTACTTTTCGGTACATAGACTTATCTGTCAATTGGTTAAATATATATGGGTCTGGCTTCGTGTTCACCTCAATGATCCACGGGATAAAGCGATGATCCAATCCAATGTCCACACCAATTTGCCGGAATTTCGGATATGTTTTTTGTAGTTGTGTGGCGATGGTAATCCCTAGTTCATTGAGCTTCTTGACCAGCTCAGCCTGCTTACTTTGCGATAAATGGGATTTCAGTAGTTGTTCTAAGGCCATCGGCTTACCACCACTATGATAATTGGTCACGATTTTACGGGGATGACCCAAGCGTCCAATAATTCCGGTAGATTCCCATGACCCTTTTGCATTACGCTGCACCATGATCCGGATATCAAAATAACGATTTTGATGGCGCAGTAAATGGATTCCCTTTTGAATGAGATAACTTTTTTTCCCCGTGTGTTTCGATAAGCTGGTGATTAGTGCATCCAAATGTTTGAATTCCAGACGCTTTTCCTCATATTGGTAGGCAAAACGCTGACCTGCCTCTTGTTCGACTTTCATCACACCTTTGCCAAAGGTACCTCGCTCAGGCTTTACATAGACCATACCATATTTTTCGAGCATTGATTTTACATTTGCTTTGCTGTATTTACGAGTTTCAGGTACAAAAGGCTTGATGCTGCCATGCTGGAGCAACAATTGGGTTTTATGCCATTTGCTGCGCAACGCCTGCGCTTGTGAAGAATTCACTTGCCCCTCTCCTCTCTACTCTCAGGGTAGAACGCTCCTGTTAAAAAAGATCAATCTATCGTATGCGCCAAATCCCCATTCGAAGCTCCATTCGCCCTCTTCTACATAGAATTAGACAGTTGGCCTTGCCCGGTCGAAAGCGCCTGTCCAGGCATACAATAATATAAGGTACCGGTAGCGTATATTTACACGTATAGGGAGTGAATAACATGTCTGCGCAATCCGATGAGCCACAAAAGGGTTCCCTCTCAATCGATGTTCTGATCCCCGCAATTGAAAAAGATCTGGCGACACTACCACTAGTAATTGACAGTCTGCGCCGTCACGTGCAGCACCGAATTGCAACCATTTATATCGTTTCACCGCAAAGCACCAAACTTCGCCGTCTATGTGCCAACAAGAAGTGTACATTTATAGACGAAAGAACGGTGTTGCCCATCACTAAAAAGCATATTCGTTACGGAACAACGCGCTGGGATCGATCAGGCTGGCTGTATCAGCAATTGCTCAAAATGAATGGCGACAAAATCAGTAAATCGTCTTTTTTTCTCGTCATAGACGCGGACACCATTTTGATTCGTCCACATACGTTCCGTAAAGACGGGAAAACAATTTTTTACTATCGCAGCTGGAGTCAACCTGAGTACTTTCGCACTTACCGTAAGCTGATGGGTGCTAAAGCTCCCTCACCAAAGTCCTTTGTCACTCACTATATGCTTTTTGAAAAAACACGGCTCGCCCAGCTCAAGCAAGTTATTGAGACCAGACATGGGGAACCTTGGTACAACGCCATTATTCAAAGTATAGATCGGACAAAACAGTTTGGATTTTCCGAATATGAAACGTATGCCAACTATCTATACAGCAATCAGCCCTCTCGGATGATTTTGCGCAAGTCATTGAATAAAGCGCTTCATAGTCGTGCTTCTTCGCTGTCACCAAAACAATTGGATCTCTACGCTCAAAGCTACCGCTCCTTATCTTTTCATCAACGCAAAGTATACCAGCTAGCTCCAAAAACAAAGATTCCATCTGTATTGAAATAAGTTCCTAAAATAGAAAATCCCGCAATTGTTGATGCAATCCAAATGGATCTGCATTGAAGGAGGAAACGTCCGTGCGCATCGTATTGTTATGCGGTGGTGCCGGAAAACGGCTGTGGCCATTGTCCAACGATATTCGGTCAAAGCTGTTTCTCCGGTTGTTACCCGCTCCTGATGGGCAGCAGGAATCTATGCTTGGCCGGGTGTATCGTCAGCTTACCTTAGCCGGGCTAGATTCCTCTGCCCTGCTTCTGGCTCATCGGAGTCAGGTAAATCTAGCATTTCGCCATACTGAAGGTCGTCTGCCCGTTCTTGGCGAGCCTGCCAAACGGGGAACCTTCACAGCTGCCGCACTCGCTGCTGCTTATTTTCACACAAGAGGCATGGGGCTGGATGAAGTTCTCTGTATTGCTCCAGCAGATATGTTCGCAGGCGACGACTTCTTCCACAGCATAGCAGCGCTCTCCGGTCTATTGCTCGAGAGCGGAGCCGATCTGGCTATGCTTGGGACAAGGCCTACCCATGCCTCCGACCAATATGGATATATTGTTCCAGATCTGCAAATGAGGCAGGAAGGGAAATCGGCTTATGCACAAGTTGCTCGCTTCACTGAAAAGCCGGCTCTCTCTAGGGCGCAGCAGCTTATTAACCAAGGCGCGCTGTGGAACTGCGGTATTTACGCTTTTACGTTACGGTATATGCTGTCCTGCATGGAGCAAATTCAATTGCCGCTGAACGATGAAGAACTGTACACAATATATGATAGCCTCCCGGTTCGCAGTTTCGATAAGGAGATTGCGGAGCGTACTGAACGGGCCGTTGTCCTGCCTTACGAGGGCGAATGGCACGACATCGGCAACTGGCAGGCCTTAACAGAGCAGATAGGAAGCCAAGTGATCGGACGTGGACAAATCAGTGGTCAGACTCACGGCACACACATCGTGAATGAGCTGCCCTATCCACTTCATGTCATTGGCGTGGAGGATATTATTGCTGCTGCAAGCCCTGACGGTATTCTCATTGCGTCCAAAAGCCATGCTCACGCGATCAAGGAGCAGCTAGGCAACCTCCAACTTCACCCCATGCATGGTGAAACCTCTTGGGGCAGTTACCGGGTGCTGGACGAGTTTGATCACCGGAGTCCGAACGACATCTTAGCCATACGACTGACGGTGTTGCCAGATCATCGCTTGAATGGACGTATTCACGGCAGCGGACTTAAAGTATGGACGATCGTGTCCGGCCGGGGAGAGGTTATGCTGAACGGAGAACGCTTTGCTGCGGCAAGCGGCTCTGTATTTAGCATTCCAGTGGATACGTATCACACGATCCGCGCAGATCTGGATACCGCACTGGAACTGATCGAGGTGCGCCTGGGTCACAGTTTGGTGAGCGCCTTCTATAAATCCGATTCCTGACAACACAGAGTTTTAGCATCTAAACAGATAGGATTTCTGCACGAAAATCACACATCAAAAAAATCGCTCTTGAGCAAGGTGAGTAAGATCCCTTGCTCATGAAGCGACTTTTTTTGTAACATTACATTTCATAAGGAAACCGTTCTAACCTTGCCAGATAAATAAACCTTGTTGGCCTTAACTATCCCGGCCTCTCTTAAAAAGTGCTGCACAATCTTCATCTGATAGTGTATGCGTACTTTCTGGGACAGGCTCCACCCCGTTTCCACGGTTACTGCACGTGCCCCTAAAATACGGGCTGCAGCGGTACGAGAGGAACCTGGGAGCTCATGCAGCCGCATGTTGAAATGGCGGTCTTTCACCTTGATCGAGCGATTCATTCGCTTAATAATCCGGCGCGTCGTGGGAATTACCGGGTTGCCTTTATTGGAGATCAGCGTTTGACCAAGCACCTTGGCATCCTTTTGTGATAATCCATTCGCCTCATGCAAATCGAGATACCATTCAGGGTGATGCTTTTGTGTTAGTTTAAATAAAGCAGCGGAAAGTGGATGTGTTGCCGCCTGCTTTTTCTGGCGCGGAAAGGTTCGATTCAGATCAGGTTTTCCTCTGATCCGCTTGCGGTAAGCCTCTTGATTCACAATTGGCACAATAATAAGTTTGCCATGGCTGAATCTCAGTTTTTGCTCATTCAAAAGCTTTACCAGTTTCTCAGCCGCACGTATACTTGCTATTTCATTACCATGTATCCCTGCAACCACCATCGCACACGGGCCTTTCTGTCCCTCTATGGCTACATAATAAGGAGTCGCCCAAGAAGATCCCTTCCCAAGCATATATCGATTGACCTGCATCCTCTTCACCTCCGTATAGGCTTTCAGTGTCCTCTCTTCTGTTCTCGCCGACGGATGATTTCACGGTATAGTCTCAAATAGTTGCTGGTCATCTGTTTGTTGGTAAATCTTTGGTTAACATACAATCGAAGCTGCGCGGGTGACGGGTAATTTTTTTGCTGTGCCTTACGTGCCATTTGGCCAACTGATTTGCAAATCAACTGTGGAAAGCCTGATAGCACCTCGGGAACGGAGCCATTTTTTAGTGCCAGCACCGGTGTTCCACAAGCCATGGCCTCTACCATTACGAGTCCGAACGGCTCTTCCCACAGTGATGGAAACAACAGACACTCTGCATGTTTCAGCAGCTTCTGTTTCCGATCACCCCCAACTGGTCCCACATAGCGTATATTCGGATTGCGCTGAATTCGCTTTTGAATCTCTCGGCGAAAAAATACAGGGGCTTTGATAGGACCCGCAATAAGCAGTCTTTTTCCTGTTCGCTCTGCAACCTGAATGGCCTGCAGTACACCTTTATCCGGTATGATTCTGCCCATAAACAGCAAGTAGCCGCGCTTCTCACTGCTGAACTCGTATTCATGGGTGTTGATGCCGTTATAAATATAAAATCCTTTGCCCCCGCCCATCAGTTGGCGTGCTCTTTTACTGACATATACGGGGTTTTTACCGTGCCTCTTCACTGGTAGATGAACGGTACACAATGATGAGCAAGGCAGCTTCCTACGCGCCACCGCAGAACGAAAGGTATGGTCATGAATGATATGTGTACCGGAAGGCATATGCCGAAGTACATATTGGGGGATCTGACTATGTTTCAAACCCTTGGGATAAGTAATCAATCGCGCGCTGCTCCTGCTCCCACGGGCGGCAAAAAGAGATACATGATGCCCTCGTCTCACTAATTCCTCTGTTAATTCATGCACAACCTTTTCCGTTCCGCCCTTGATGGAGGGTACAGGCTGTGCATCGGGATAGTTGGATATGACCTGCACAATGGTTAAAGGTCGGTTTTTGAGTGCTTTACTCTGCCTTGAAGCCATATGAATTCCCCTTCCTGACCGGAGATACGGTGTAATCTTTACGATGTCAACGGGAATCTGAGCATACTCCCGTACAGGTTATAAATTGTAGTATATAGGTATGTATGTTTTGCATGATTGCTTGTGCCAATCGTCTGCAAGTCGCTTTTTGTCATACGAGCCTAGCCATAAGGGGGGCTTATTAAATTTGTCAAGTCAAAGTTAAGGAGAAAATTCTCATCGTTTTCTAATAAAGCAGGGCAAAACGTTGGGGTAACAGGATTGTAACCACGAGTGGTAAATTCCGGATATTTTATTTGTGTTATTGTCATTTCAGGACATCAACACAATACGAATAACGGAGGAAATTATATATGAAACGTACTTCTAAAAAATTGTGGATGGGTATTTGCTTTACGATGACTTTGGCACTGAGCGCTGGGAGCTTCGTCGTTGGACCAGACACCACTCATGCCGCTTCGACAAGTAAAGCTGATCGGATTATTTCAAAAGGATCCCAGTATATGGGCGTCCGTTATGAACATGGAGCTCCAGCAGGCAGTACAAGCTCTTTTGATTGCTCTTCGTTCACTCAGTATGTTTTTGCACAAAATGGAATCAAGCTTCCACGTTCGTCCAAACAGCAGTCAACTGTAGGCACTTATGTACCGCGTAGTCAGCTTAAAAAAGGCGATTTGGTCTTTTTCTATGCCCCAATTCATCATGTAGCCATTTACATGGGAGACGGGAAAATACTGCACACGTATGGTAAAGGTGGCGTAACGGTTACAAAACTGAATTCGGGATGGTGGAACTCCCATTACACAACAGCACGTCGTGTCCTTTAGGATCATTTTGGATGATTCCCATCCACCGAATGCTTAACTTACAATTAACATTAAAAAGGCTGTTCCTCTGAGTAGAGATGTCTACTGGAGGGACAGCCTTTTCTGTTGTTTTTGAGGCAGCGTAACGATGACCTCCGTCCCTTCTCCTTCTACGCTTTCCATGCGTATCGTACCCTGGTGAGCATCTGTTATTGTCTTGGCAATCGGCAACCCCAGTCCGGTTCCTCCGGTTTTACGATGTCTGGAGCTGTCTACCCGATAAAATCGTTCAAAGACACGCTTGATCTCGCCCTCAGGAATGCCAATTCCGTAATCCTTAACCCGAAGGTGGACATCTTTTTCATCTGTAGATATCCATATTTCGATTTCATCCGAGCTATACTTTAAGGCATTATCCAGCAGGATGACTAGTAACTGCTTGATTTTTGCAAGATTAGCATCCAGCCAAATTTCCTTTTCTTCTGTAAAAATAGAAATTTGACGTTCATGTACAGGCTTGAGATGTGCTACTACCTGTTGACAACAACCAACCAGCTCTACCGGCTCATACGGTTCGGGGGCTTGCTGCTGTGAGGAGGCCAATGTCAGTAATTGCTGCGTCATCGTACGCATTCGCTGAGTTTCTTCATAGATCGATTCAATCGATTCCTTACGTATGTCCTCGTCACGCGTACCCCACCGCCGCAACATGTTGGCATAGCCCTCAATAATCATCAATGTCGTATTCAGCTCATGTGAGGCATCGGAAACAAACTGCTGCTGGCTCTGAAAGCTTTCTTCCAATCTCTCCACCATTAGGTTAAAAGTTGCGGTCATTTGGGACAATTCATCTTGATTGTGACTGCCGACAGGAATTTTTTTGAATTTCAAGCTTCTTTCGATTTCCTGCATTGTTTGAATACTACTGGAAATTGGCAGCAATATCGCATTCGCCAAAATCGTGCTACCCACCAGACTGAGCAACATAGCTCCTACAGTCGACGTGATAAGAATTGTATTTAAGATATCGAGATTGTTTTCTAGCGCATCCCATTTTTCTACAATCTCCAGTGTCCCCTTTTGACTACCTTCTGGGGAAAGCACCGGAAGGTGAATGATCAGAATTTTATGATTCTGTAGATCCGTCAGTTGAGAGCTCTGAGAAAGGTTAAAACGTATATCGTCTAGCTTAAAGCGCGACTGACGGCTTACTTCATACAGAAGGCGAGATTGCTGATCAAATACCCTCAGAATGGTATCCCCCGAAAGTTCATCTTTCAGTTTGGCCTCCCATGCATTTTTCAGAATCATCGTAGGTCCTGTTTCGGAAATAATCTCAGTCCACTTATTTTGTAGCACTTCTCTTTCATTGCGAGTAGCGATTTTTACAAATAATAGATGAACCGTGACATCCACAAACAGAAGAATCGTCATCACTAAAATAGAACTAAGCAGGGTAATTTTAGTTCGCAGCTTCAATGGTCTTCCTCCCGGATACAGTACCCAACGCCGCGCACGGTTTTAATCAGTTTCTTTTTGTATCCATGATCAATTTTTTTGCGAACATATCGGATATAAACATCTACTACATTCGTATCACCAACAAAATCAAACCCCCACACGTCCTGAATCATTTGCTCTCGATGCAATACCTGATTTTTGTGCTCCATCAGATAAAGAAGCAGATCAAATTCTTTGGGCGTAAGTTCGATACGTTTTCCTTCCCTCACCACAGATCGCGTCTTGGGTTCCAACACCAGGCTATCGACTTGAAGTCTGGATTGCTGCTTGTCCTCTTTTGGTGGAGCGGTAGCTGCCGGCTCCAATTGATTCCTCATACTAGCCCGCATCCGCGCTAATAACTCCTCAATTTCAAAAGGCTTTGTAATGTAATCATTAGCTCCTTCATCCAGACCTGAGACCTTGTCAGGAGTCGTGTTACGTGCAGTGACCATAATTATCGGGGTATGATGGTCCACTTTTCGAATCTGCTTCAGCACCTCAACTCCGTTTATCTCCGGCAGCATCACATCCAGGATAATAATATCCCATGTATGGGCTAATGCTTTTTCCAACCCTTCCCTTCCCGTTTGTGCGATTTCAACCACATATCCTTCATGGGATAACTCCAACTGAAGCAATCTGGATATCTTCTCTTCATCATCAATAACCAGCACCGACTTATCCATCGCAAAACCACCTATTTTCTATAGAAAAAACTAATAAGCAATGCACATAACATTCATTTTTTATTTGATTTTAAGCTTTTATCCGTATAGTCGCTCTATAATATAACTTTGTAATTCAATTTTTTGAGGTTAAGGAGTAATTTATTCATGTTAATTAATGTAGACTTTGCTTTGTTTCACTGGATCAATGAACTGGCTGATCACCTCGCCTTTTTGAATGGAACCATGCGCTTCTTGGCGCAATATGCACCGTATTTATTCGGAGTGGCCTTACTGATATACTGGTTCACCTTTAAAATTCCGCATCGGATAATGGTTTTAGAAGCCGTTATAACGGTTTGTATCGGTTTTATGATCAGTTGGGGGCTTGGACATTTGTTTTACAGAGACCGGCCTTTTGTTGGACATTCTGTCATTCAGCTTATTCACCATGATCCCAATGCTTCATTTCCGAGTAATCATGCACTTGGAGCTTTTGCTCTGGCTGCAATTCTATGGCTTCATCATCAAAAATATCGTGTTCTGTGGGTTATCTTGGCTGTGCTTATTGCAATATCCCGCGTATGGACCGGGGTGCATTATCCTTCAGATATTTTGGCAGGCGCACTTATTGGGGCAGGTTGCGCAGTTGGTATTCATAAATTCATTCGCAGTCGGAAGTTTCCAGGCATCTTTATGCAGGCGGCTATTATTTTGTATGAAAAATGGGAGCAGAAGCTGGGACTTAAGCCTAGATCACAAACGTGAACTAAGATGACCGAATCCACTTCTTCAGTCCAAATAAAAAGCAGACGCTAATGCGTCTGCTTTTTTAAGCTCATCATCTATGCGGCTCATTATGCAGTCGATTTGGTACGAAGGGATAGCATTCGTTCTTCATAACGTTGGTAGAACCAAATGCAAGCTGCCATCCAGCACCCACTCATGAAATAGCCACCCACAACATCACTTGGATAATGTACGCCCAAATAAATACGGCTTGCCCCGATCGTTAGGATTAGCAGGCTACTGAGCACAACAAGAAGGATACGCCCCCTTTTGGAAGGAACGTGCTTCCACAATAAAAACGTTAGCGCCGCATACATACTAAAAGCAGTCATAGAATGTCCGCTGGGAAAGCTGTATCCATTCGCTTCAATAATACGGTTAATTTCAGGTCTCGCACGCTGAAATAGCATTTTTAACACCATATTCAGCAGCACCGATCCCAGCACAGCAACCGCTAAAAAAAACAATTCTCGGCGGTGTCCTAATACGCTATATAGCACGAACATGGCAATTAAAATGATAATCACTACTGGAATCCCGCTGCCGATCATAGTGAAACATTTCATAAGACGTGTCATGGCAGGCGACTCCAGTTGCCCAATAGCTGTAATGATCTTGTGGTCAAAATGCCGTACTTGATGGTCGCTGACCCATAGTGCAATTAAGCCAAAACCGAGGGCACATACTATACATGTGAGCAGAGCCACGGAAATTGGCAGCTTTGTAGGTAGTTGCTTCATTTTTTAAAGGCCCTCCATAATCTTCATCCCCTGATCAAGCAAAATGTAGCATTCGTATCGTCTATGTATTTACTTTACCCACTTTTCTTGTATCATTTCATGAAAAGATTAGCTTTTAGAATAAAGCATGGTTAGCTTTTTGGCAAAAGAACGAGGAGTCATCCTGTGATATGAAATCAATTCTCCATTACAGATCACATGAAATACGCCATATGGGGTCGGGGACAGTTCCATCAATTGTGAACGATCTCGTATATCAATGATTTCAGGTTGTATCCCCACAGTCTCAGCTGCTTCAATCACATTGTGCATGGCTATTTCCAGATAAGGGCATTGATGAGTTCGTAAAATGGTTAAGCCCTCACTAAAACGATCCAGACGTAAAACCCAATTATCAGGAAAATAAGGGTCTGAATGCTCTTGATTAAGCTTGTAAACATACAACTGAAAAGAATATGGAGCATCCTCCACATGCCGAAATTCGTTTTTCAGAAAAATCTCGGGACCTGGTGCCCAGGAGGTATCTATGTTGGTAACAACTGCCACTCCCTTCTTCCCCAACGTAATAGCATCTTGAATGCAGCGTTGAATAAGCTGTGAGCCTAGCCCCAAACCAGTTACAGCGATCCAGATGCAATGAATTACTAGATATCCATCCGCATGAACAGCTCTCCATGCTTGTTCACCCAATGCATACTCAATGAATCCTACTGGTTTATTGTCTTTTCTTAATTGTATGTAAGTCAAACCTTGAGTGAATTCTTTTTCTGTCCAATTCAGCTTTTGTACATATCCCGGTGCTTTTTGCATGCTTCTCATGCAAAAACAGCCGTCTTCTCTTATTTGATTTTCATACCATTCAGTGGTTGTTGTTGAATTTTCCATATAGTCTCTCCTAACTTTTAAGAATATTTATGATATAAGGATTTCATAATGATTACAAAGCCGCAAGCAAAATAATAGTGAAAAAAGCTACAAAAAAAGGACACTATTTAAGCCTTATAGGCTCGAATAGTATCCTGTCATTACACCTGAAACACTGCAAACGCAATTCTATGTCAAGCAAATAGCATCTTCTTATTAGGTTGGCGTGACTTCACCAAGCTTAATCTTGATCTCTGCTTCCTGGATTGGATAGCGTTTGCGGAACCACAACGATTGAAGCAACAAAAAGGTGCCGCTTACGGTCCAATATAAAGGCATAGCCGCAGGAGCGTTGAAGGAGAAGACCGCCATCATAATCGGTGAAAGATAACCCATGATAGCAAATTGCTTACGCTGGTCAGCCGTCATCTGTAGCTGAGAAAGCTTGGCCTGTGCCAAGTATACAACTGCAACGACAATTGCCAGAATCCAGTCCGGCTGTCCGAGCCGGAACCATAAGAAGGAGTGAGACGCCAGCTCCGGCGTGAGTCGGATGGCAGTATACATCCCGCTTAAAATCGGTAGCTGAATGAGAATAGGCAGACAACCGATATTGAGTGGATTGAATTGATGTTCTTTGTATAGTGACATCATTTCCTGCTGCATACTTTGCTGACTGGTGGCGTCTTTCTTATTCTCATACTTCTTCTTAATTCGGTCCAAGTCGGGTTGCATAGCGCTCATCTTGCGCTTCATCCCCTGCTGGGCACGCGTTTGACGCATCATTAGCGGTAGTAAGGCCAGACGGACAATGAATGTCAAAGTCATGATCGCCAGCCCAAAGCTTCCACCAAACCATTGCGCCAAATGCTGAATGAGCCAAGAAAGTGGGAACACCACGTAATGATTAAAAAAACCAGGTGTCTGTGCATTAATCTCCGCAGCATTCGCACCACAACCAGACAGCAGCATGACCACCGCCAACGCTACGATTAAACCCAATATCCGTTCTTGTTTACCCCAAAAAGTGAATCCCTTGAATCGTTTCATATGTTCCTCCTCGTTGATTGACTGTGCCAGCACTCAACAAGGGGGAACAATCGGATGCATCTTCATCTGGCGCTTCTTTCCGCCGAATGTGACGTGCTAGCCGTACAGGCATGTCCTGTCCGCGGGCAGATATCGGCATCAGCGGAGAAGCATGAGAGCGAACGGGCCCGCCTTCGACCCAGCATTCAGCTACACTGCCATGCAAATGAGCAAGATACGTATAAGTCACAGTGCACAGCAAGCCGATCGTAAGCAAATAGGGGAGTAGGTCCTGAAGCTCAAACAAGGGATTCACCTCCTTCGGTATGTTGCTACAATTATAGCACGAAACTGGACAACCGACTAATCTTTAATTAGAGATAGAGGTTGAATCACAAACAAGAAAGTACGCTCACGTAACGGTAAAAACTTAACGTATAGCAAGCATACGATTCAGTGCCTGTACAGCGTCCTGTCTGATCTGAGCATCCACACGAATGACCCCCACAGGCTCTCCCCGATCAATCTGTTCCATTGCCCACAGCAAATGCGGAAGATCGATCCGGTTCATGGTCAGACAAGGACACATATCGGGATTGAGCGATTCAATCTGCTGTTCAGGGTGCTGCTGTCTAATCCGTTGCACGAGATTCATCTCTGTGCCAACGGCCCATTGGGTCCCCGGCTCTGCCGCACGGATCGTATCGATGATGAATTTGGTGGAGCCAGCACAATCTGCGAGCTGTACAACCTCATAAGAGCATTCGGGGTGAACGATGACCCGGATATTCTTATCGCGTTCACGGACGTTGCGAATGTGATCTACCGTAAATTTTTCATGAACTGAACAGTGCCCTTTCCATAAAATGATTTTCACGGTTTCGGGTTTTCGTTCAGTCTCCAACTGATCGGTCATAGGATTCCATACAGCCATTTCATCCAGCGGAATTCCAAGATCATGGGCTGTATTGCGTCCCAAATGCTGATCCGGCAAAAATAAAATACGTTCCTTTTGTTTCAGCGCCCAGGCCAGCACCTGCTTGGCATTCGAAGAAGTCACGGTAGCCCCGCCATGCCGCCCTACAAAGGCTTTGATCTCTGCTGTGGAATTTACATACGTTAACGGAATGATCGTATCACCTACCAACTCCTGCAAATGCTTCCACGCTCGTTCCGTCTGCTCCATATTCGCCATATCTGCCATCGAGCAGCCTGCGCGCATATCCGGCAGAACGACGGTTTGCTGGTCGGTAGTCAGCATATCCGCTGTCTCCGCCATAAAATGAACCCCGCAAAACACAATAAACTCCGCTTCCTGATTTTGTGCCGCCATTTGAGCGAGCTGTAGCGAATCTCCTGTGATATCAGCAAATTGGATAACCTCGTCTTTCTGATAGTGATGGCCCGGAATGAGCAGCTTTGAGCCCCATTTTTGTTTCAGCTCAGCTACACGTTGCTCCATGTCAGCAACCGTCAGTGTTTTATAATGCTCTGGCATAAGTCCACGATTTCCTTGTAAAACGTCTAGCATAGACATTAGATTCCCTCCATATCGTTGCGGCTGACTGTCCCTCGCTCACGAATAGATAACCGCTATGTGTACAAACATATTTACATGTGTCTTGACACTTATATTTACACATGCCTACAATAATCTCAAGGGTTTTTGGAATGGAATTATTTTTAAGTGGGGAGGGTTTGCTATGATTTACCTGGACTTTGCCGCTTCCACACCCATGTGTGACGAAGCTTTGCATATATATACCGTAATGAATAAGGAAATGTTCGGAAATGCCAGCAGTCTCCATGATGCAGGCGGTCAAGCAGCCTACACACTAGATTACAGCAGGCAACGAATGGCAAATATGATTGGCGGGTATAAGGAAGGCATCTATTTTACAACAGGGGGCACAGAATCCAATATGTTGGTCGTGCAATCGATCCTGAACGGGTTGCCGCCCCACAAAAAGCATTGGATTATGAGCGCTTTGGAACATCACTCGATGTATAATCTTGCTACTTTTCTAGAACATCAGGGCTATGAGCTGACCATTGTACAACCGGATCGGGAAGGAAGAATAACCCGTGAAGTTCTTATCCCCCACCTTAGAGACAATACCGGGCTTGTATCTGTACAACACGCCAATTCGGAAACAGGGCTGATTCAGGATCTTGCTGCCTTGTCTCCCCTGCTCCACGAACGCGGTATTATGCTGCATAGTGATGCGGTACAAACATTTGGGAATGTTCACATAGATGTAGAAGCCATGGGAGTGGATGCACTCTCTATATCAAGCCATAAAGTGTATGGCCCCAAAGGTGTCGGTGCTGCATATCTCAAACCCGGAACCCCATGGCGTCCGGTATATCCTGATACACTGCATGAAAACGGATTTCGTCCTGGAACGATTAATGTTCCAGGGATTGCAGCCTTTGTCGCAGCGGCAGAAATGATGACCGAACAGATGGAGATGCATCAGGAGCGGTATGCTACCCTGCGAAGATACTTTATTACGAAAATTCAGGAAAGATCGATTCCATTACGTTGGGTCGTAGAGGAAAGCGAAAAAAAAGCGGTGCTGCATCATATTGTAGGATGTTTTTTTCACGGTTACGAGGGACAATATGTTATGCTGGAGTGTAATCGCAGCGGTGTCTGTATATCTACCGGAAGCGCATGTGCCGCCGGACATCACGATCCTTCCCCTGCCATACAAGCCCTTGGAGCATCCGGCCGTGAAGCCTTACAATTTATCCGTATTTCTTTCGGCAGGACAACCACCATCGAGGAATTGAATGTACTGGTAGATATTTTGACAGACCTGACGCATCGACAAGAAAGGAGCTTATCCCGTTGACTGAATCTTCAAAACGGTCGGGTACGGATCGCCGCGAACAGCTGCTATTGTGGCTCAAAAGCGAATCACCGCTGACCGGGAGCGAGCTGGCACGCAGGTCCTCCGTTTCCAGACAAGTAATTGTGCAGGATATTTCCCTGTTAAAAGCAAGCCAAGAGCCTATCCTTGCAACGAGTCAAGGATACATTTATATGGAGCCTACGGCTCAAGTCGCTCCCTTAGCCTCTCGTATTATTGTGTGTAATCACCGCCCTGAACAAACAGAAGAAGAATTAAAACTGATTGTGGACTACGGTGTCAGTGTGCAGGATGTTATAGTTGAACATCCAGTATATGGAGACCTGACTGCTCCAATACGGGTCGGAACTCGCAAAGAAGTGGACGATTTTATACGTAAGATCAGCTCCACCCAAGCCACTTATTTGTCCCAGCTGACCGGAGGCATTCACCTGCATACCTTGCATGCCTCGGATGAAAATAAAATTAATGATGCCTGTGCTGCACTGGAGCAAGCCGGCTTCCTGATGACAGATTAATCTTAATACGATACAAAGCAATGAAAATCCTGTCCAGTTTGTGGAGTGCAAATGCACTCCGCAGGGATGGTATGTAAATAGCAAGAATGAAAAATCCCGGCCCCCTTATAAAGGGAATCGGGAATGGACTAAGTGAGCTTAATTTCTAGCAGCTCATATTTGATTACAGCCATGGGTGCATCGACATGAATGATACTGCCCACTTCTTTCCCCAAAAGTGCCTTACCTAAAGGACTCTCATAGGAAATTTTGTTGTCCAGAACATCTGCCTCGGCAGGACTTACAACTTTGTATTCCACCTTCTCCGAAAATTCGATGTCATTCAGAATAACAGTAGATCCGATACTGACCGTTTTAAGGTCCAGATTACTTTCATCCACTATCCGAGCTTTGGTCAACATTTTTTCCAAGACCATGATCCGTGTTTCCATAAACGCCTGATCGTCCTTGGCTGAGTGATATTCACTATTTTCCTTCAGATCTCCATAGCTAATGGCCAACTTGAGGCGTTCGGCTAGCTCCTTGCGTTTTACCGTCTTCAGTTCCTTAAGCTCTTCCTCCAGCTTGGCTAATCCCTCTTTAGTTAACAATACTTCTTCGTTCGACATGGTCTTATTCAACTCCTATTTCAGCACTTTGCATAATTCAAGTTCAATACTCGAAGGTGCAATATATACGAGCTAAACCGTTAGGGTCCATCTATTGCTGATTGGATAAAGCTCCTGGAATTGATGCAAAATGCTCATTTAGCTTTCTTTATTGTAGTTTACTCTAAATTGGACCAACATGCGAAAAGAAATTCAGGAATTTAGCAGTCAGCTACCTTCGGCCACAGTGATTCATATGGTAACCAAAGCTTTCTTGCTCGCATATCGTATGATCATAACGTATTTTAATGAGCACGTGCAGTGCCACTGCCCTTGTCCCAAATTTCATGAAAACCAGGCAGAAGCAGTGTATGGCGGGAGGAAGATTCAATGGCTTCCTTAGGAAAGAATGGCAACGGGAACGGGAATCGCAAATCCAAATCCCCCCCTAACGGTCAAAAGAAAAATGGATTAAACAGTAATTCGGCTATCTTTTCAGCACTTCAAGGAAAAAATGTGGAGGTCCTAGTCGCAGCCCTCCTACTAACAGGAAAACTAAACGTCGATTCCGTGACTTTATACAGACAAGCAACTTTATTTTTAGGACTCACAGGAAAATACAAAACATTAGCATCTGCCCCTACTAATGTCGATAATATGGTGAAATTTTTAAATGATAACGGCAATATGACGTTGGATCAGGTAATACAAGCCTTTTCACAGAAAATAAATAAATAAATAAATACTTAAGAGGTGGCGAAAGGAGATATTTGTGGTGAGTGAGTTTGATGGAGAATATTTTGCAGAGGTTATCATCATTGTGATTCTAGTTGCCATGATCTTCTATGGCTCCTCAGATATAGAGGGACTTTCCGCTTCGCCAACCCAATCCTAAAATGATAATTCCCGAAAAAAAAAACATCTATAGACTCTCGCGAGGTCAATAGATGCTCTTCTTTTTAACAGCCCATCATTTCGATTTAACGTTCCTTTACTTCTACACTTATGGTTTGACTGGAAACCTCTCCGGCAGCATTGACTAACTCGGCCCGATACTCATATGTACCCGGCTTTTGATTTTGGATATTGGTCGCAGCACTTTGAGCCTGCGGGCTTTGGCTCGGCAGATCCTGCGTGTCGATCAGCTTTCCATTTTCATACAGGTTGTATTGGGTAGCATTCGTGCCCCACCACATGTTCATTGTCAGGGTATAGTCGCCGTCACCATCCCAATTATTATGAGACAACACCGGAATGCCAGGAGAAGCATCGGTCACTTCGACAGTTAACGGGTCGCTGACCGTTTTACCGGAAGCGTTAATCAGTTCGGCAGTATACGTGTAGGTTCCATTGCTCTTGCCTGTAATGGAAATGACTGCATGCTGTGCTCCAGGGGAAGCTGCTTGCAATGATTGGGTTTCGATCAGCTTATCATTTTCATACAACTTGAGCTCATCACCATTCGTGCCCCACCACAGATTCATGGTGATGTTGTAGTCTCCATCCTTCAGTCCGGTGTCCTGACCGTTATCATGAGACAGCACCGGTTTACCCGGCACCTCACCTGCAGCGGTTTTCTCGACTCTAACGGTTACAGGATTGGATACGACCGTTTTACCGTCCAAGGTGACGCTGGCTGTAATCTCGGCGCTCCCCTCTTTTAGGGCCCGAAGTTCTCCATACGTATCCAGTGCAACGGATTCATGACTGCTGCTATACTGAACAGAGGCATTACTTAAATCAGCTTGGCTGCCATCTGTCAGCGTACCCTTGAGATGTGTGGCTGCTGTATCGCCAACGTTAAATGTTGTTTGATCCAGTGAAAGTTCTACTTCCTGCAAAGTTGCGTCTGTCTGAGCTGAAAAGTCATCTAACCCGCGCGGCTTTAACTGATAATTCCCTTTAAAAATCGCCGAAATTCCCTTCGGCTTCACTTGCTGTCCTTCTTGATACGGAAAAGATGTCCGTGTTAAGCCTGTGCGTGCATCAATTCGCACATGATGGCTAACCTCGCCCGCGACTGCATCAAATTCAAACGAACCTACAGGGGTTGCATCCATCACATTACGAATAATAGCAGTAGGAAGCTCAACCAGCTGTCCTTGGTTCGCATCGTTGAGTTCAGTGACCTGCACAGCTTGCGGAAGTTGTCCTTCTCCCGTTTTTTCAATAGCCACTGGATCGGTCAACTCCACTTCACTATTGTACAGTGCCAAACTTGCTGTAATCTTTACTCGATCACCTGGGTGAAAGCCGCTTTGGTTTTGATATACATAAATGCCGCCACTTTCATCCTGCATGTAAAAGGCTTGACCGCCAAAAGCCCCTGGTTCTGTCGTCACAACACCCTCCAAGGTCACAACTTTGCCAGCCGAAAGAGTCCGTGCTTCTGCGACACTGATACGAGCTGGAATCGTGTTGCCATCCTCAGGCAAAGGCTGAGCCGGGACATCAGCCAACACGACGGATTGGGTCAGCGGGTTGCTGCCGTTTTGTCTCAGCCTAAGATTAGCCGAACCACTGGTTCCCGGCTTGATCCGCACCGTTAGGTCTCTATAGGCATGCCCCTTGCTGTCGGATTCCAGACTAAATGTTCCACTATAACCGTAAGAGGTCGGCCAGCTTCCATCCGGATTCTGAATCTGGGCTACTTGGTTGCCGCCCGCTACATAAATACCTGCGCTGAATCCGCTAATCGTGTTATTGGGAGCCAGTTGGTCGGCAACAATGCGAATTTGAAAAGGCTGTGCATTCGGCAGCTGTTCCTGACGAACGATGCTGTACACAGGCTGCGCGCTGGCTGTAGATCCGCCATAGGAGCCGGCCTTGAACGTCCGTTGATCCCACCATTTGTAGCCGGCTGCAGGAGCGGACCAAGGCTCTGCTTGCGGTTCCGTGGAAGCCTGAGGATCTTCAAAAGACAGCAATTCCGTCGGCTGATCAAGATGTAAGTTCTTTACATCCGACAGGCTGGTATACTCCTCTTTCTTGGACAACCAGTCTACCATATTGACCAGTAACACGGCGTCATCCTGCTCCTTAAATCCGTCATACGTTGTCTTCTTGGTTCCTGTCTCTTCACGCAAATATTTTGGCGTTGCATCTTCAACAGGAGATGAATCCCCAATGAAGGCAGCTTTGCCTAGACCTACTTTTGCTACAGCAGCATAAGGTCCTTCCGCTATACCGCCACCGTTATAAACGCCCTGATCTACTGCATTCCCCCAAGCCTGATTGGTTTTAGGGAGATATACGATCCCCTTGGCTTTGGTCGGGTCAATAATCGCCAATGTAGATCCTGCGTGCATCGCCACATTACTCACTCCTGCTGTAATGCCGAACGCCTGCGCAGGCTCAACAATCTGATTAGCCGTGATATCGCCTAATGCATTATAGCGAAAGCGTATACCAAACTGGCTGCCCAGCCAATCTGAGCTAACCACGCCCTGCATCGCTGTCGAGCTTTTTTCTTCCTCACTCATTCCCTTCGCAGGGTCTTCCCATGCACCTCGACGGTACCCATTGATACTTTCCGACCCGTCCCAGCGATTCTTGTTGCGGTCGGCGTTATAATGATCTCCAATGAAAAAAATGCTATTGCCTGCTTTAACATACTGTTCCATTGCGGCCTGTTCGCTTTGTTTAAAAGGGATATTGGGCTCTGCTGTCACAAATACATCATAATTCTTTAAATCATTATAAGTAATAGGTGTAGATTGGCGAAGTTCATGAACATCGTAGCCATTGTTTGCAAGGGCTTGTCCGAAATCTGAGAATCCACCATCAATCACCCAATCTGCTGCGCCGGCTGTCTGTCCATGTGTATTATCGAACAATACTTTTTTACCAGCGTTTTCATTGACCACTTTGGCTGCAATGAAAGGGGCAGGGTCTGCCGGACCTTCTGCACGTGCCGGTTGTATGCCGCCTACAACACCAGCGTACAACGATAAAGTGAAAACCATAGCTGTTGCGTATTTGAAGCTACGGGATGTAAAACGACGAAAGATTCCCATTCTATTCCTCCTGTTAATTGGTTTAAGGCCCCTCTCAGAGGGGCACTAAATATAAATGTTAGCATTCATTTATGTGCGGACATGCGTTATTTTGTAAATCTTTAGGAATAATGAAAGGGAAGGAAATTCCAATAATAAAGATAGGCTGTATGCAGCAATGTGAGTACCGCAAATACAATTTTCCCGGCAGCCCGAGTTCTTTTTTCCCCTGTAATCAGCTTTGCGCCATTCACAATCAATACCCACACGGCAAGAAGTGCTGAAAGAAGCGGCAGCGTGCAAATTCCCCAGATAAACCAGGCGGAATAGCCATAGACCATCTGATTGTTAGCATAGACGACCTGTACCCCGAGAAAAATCGTATTTAGTAACGCGATGTATGCCAGATTGGATGAAATGTGATTATTCGTTTTACGGATAGCTCTAAGCACATACCTTATCATCCATATCAGCAGGGTTGTGATGAAAAATAAAGAGGATGCGGCGTAGCTGACAAGCAGCGTCCAGGTACGATGCATAAATGTCGTCTGCTTCATGGTCTCACTATCCGGGGCAATCATCATCCATGTACTGTTTTCCTGATACAGTAATATTTTAAGCTGTCCTCCTTTCTCCACAAACAGTCCATCACCTGCTGCTTGAAAAACTTTGTCTGATGCTTCATTTTGATCCGGAAATTTCCCTTTAACAATTAACGTATGATCATCTTGAATTCGAACGGTGTATTTAACACTTCCCAGCATCCGAAGCCATTTTCCCCACCCATGAATAGGATTCAAATTCAGCTGATATACACCCTCGATTTCTGGTAAAAGCTTTATTTCCTTGACAGAACGAACCGGTGACTGAGAAGCGGCCTGCGGCTCGGCGGGCAGTATTTGGGCGATCGCATTGATGACTTTTCCATGAAGCAGGATGTCCGTATCCGCTGAGTTGCTGATTACAAAAATACCGATCTTTTGGGAGGGAACCAGTACCATTTTGGAAATAAAACCATCAATCTTCCCGGTAGCCCACAGCATGTGCACTCCCGTCTCCAGTTGACCGCGGAAAAATCCGTAACCTATGCCATCAAGACGAGCATCAGCTGCAAATTGCTGTGCATGCATCGCTTTTACCGTTTGTGACTGGAGCACCGCTTTACCCTTATACTTGCCTTGATTCAAATGAGTGATCAGATAATGGGAAAATTCGTTGGGTGTGACGTTCAACGCTCCTGCTCCCGGCAGATTGATATACGAAAAAGGCTGTTTTAGATACGCTTCACGCTTCCACTGATAGGATTGGGCCAGTGCCGGATTATTTAGTGGCAATTTCAATGTCGCACTCGGCATATTCATCGGCCGGAACAGATGTGTGCTAAGGTAATCATTCAGTCCCTGACCGCTTACTTGCTCCACAATGTTACCGATCAGACCAAAGGCAACATTACTGTATTCATACCGAATTCCAGGTTTGCGGATAGGGGGTTGCTTTTGAAAATACGTGCTGAGATACTGCTCTGTAGGTAAAACACCTGCCCGAGTCAAGCTGTTGATGTCGTATATCGCTTCATCTAATCCCGCAGTATGTGTCAGAAGCTGATGTAGATTAAAAGGATGATTTTGGTATTGCGAAGCTTTATAGCTGTGGAGATAGCGGTTTACGTCTTCATTCAAATCAAGTTTGTTTTGCTCGACCAGTTGCATTGCGGCGCTTGCGCTAAATGATTTGGTTAGAGAGCCGACACGAACAATAGTCTTCGCTGGGTCGAATGCCACTTTCTGCTCCAGGTCTGCATATCCATAGCCTTTACTAAAAAGAATGTGGTCTTCCTGGGTCACAACGACCGCAGCGCCCGGAGTATGCAATTTTTCCAATTGTGTACTCATGATGTCGTCCACTGCTTTTTCCACTGAACTAGGTGTTATACTATCTGCTGCCCATGCCGAAGCAATGAGTAGATTCCAGAGATACAACGCTGCTAAAAATGCGGATAGGTAGTAAAAGCCTCTATTCTTCATATTCAAATACTCTCCTTACGTATGAGTTTGATTTAATAATTTGAACCGTGCGGTGATTGCATAGCGAGCAGATCTTTATACTCCGCATGGAAGCCATCAGCATGGCGCTATGAAATCATCGCACTTCCCATCGTGGGAGTGCACATGATAAAGCGAATCCTGATCGAATCGCGTAAGTGGAAGGCTTCTTACTTGTTCGATCAGGATTCATGGGTTACAGATTAAAATTGGTGATAACTTCTAATCATTCGTCAAGCGTAGATTTTCAAGAATTATGATGTGTTAAACCTTGTGCCATGCCTTTGTCCATGTTCCGGGTAATCTTTTGTATCGCGGCACGGATACCTTTTACATTTTCTTCGATAAATCCGGGTTCCAGCAGTTCATAATGATTCCCAATCAAGCTATGTTCTTCATAGCTTCCTTGTGTAGCGTCTTTCCATAAAAGTCGATTATCTCCTGTGCCCTTCACCGTTTCCGATCCAACGGCGACAAAACCATGAATATTCGCCTGAACCTTATCAGTGTTCACAAGCTGATTGCCATACACCGCATAAGCGATCATTTTACGCTGGTACGTTTCATTCAGCAGCTCGCGGTAAGATTCAGGAACCTGTTCCAGCATCGCATGAATTTCCTGCTCTGTTTCTTCGTCTGTGAAAGGCAGGGCTTCCGTTCTTTTGACTGAATCAAGCATAAAAATGTCGGATACAGCATGACCTTGACGCTCCAGTGTAGAGGCAACCTTATGCGCTAGATTCCCACCTATGGAATAACCAAGCAGTACATACGGACCTTGCGCTTGTGTGCTGACGATAAGATCAACATAACGTGCCAACATTGCCTGCTCATCCGCAGCATCATCTACGAACTCTAACCCGTACACGACTGCGTCTTGATCCAGTTGTTTCGCAAGCTCTGCAAACGACAGCCCGTATCCAAGCATCGGCGGAAAGCAGAAGATGGAGACCGGACCGTGTTCATTCAACCGAATGATTGGACTATCGGCCTTGTATTCCAGATCAGCTTTCAATAATGTGAGCGCCTGCTCTTCTATGGTCGGGAACTCCAGCACACTGCGTATAGGAAGCTCAATGTTTGTGGCAAGGTGAACTTTGCGTATAAGCTCCAGTACTTTCAAGGAATGTCCACCCAACGTGAAAAAGTCATCGTGGATACCCACTTGTGGAATATCAAGTACTTCCTGCCAAATGGCTGCCAGTAACTGCTCCACGTCGGTTCGCGGTGCAACATATTCTATACCCGTGCGCAGCGCTGTGTCCGGCGTAGGTAACGCTTTTCGGTCGATTTTGCCGTTGGCCGTCAGCGGAATACGCTCCATCTGTACGAATACGGATGGAATCATATAGCTTGGTAGACTGCCCAATAGCACAGCTCGAATCTCACGGACAGTCAGCTGCTCATCAGCCGTGAAGTAAGCACATAATTGCTGCTGACCTATTCCATCCTGCAAAGCAATAACAACGCTGTCCCGCACGAGCGGCACACTTGCCAACCGTGCCTCCACTTCGCCCAGTTCAATTCGATAACCGCGAATTTTCACCTGATGGTCAATCCGGCCCAGATATTCAATGTTGCCGTCCGGCATCCATCTTGCCAAATCGCCTGTACGGTACATCCGCTCATAGCCTGCTTTGCCTCCAGCAAACGGATCTTTCACAAACTTCTCGGCCGTCAGCTCTGGACGGTTCAGATAACCTCGGGCTACACCTACACCGCCGATGCACAGCTCACCCGCGACGCCAATCGGCTGCAATTGCTCTGTGCCTTCCTTCACGATGTACAGACGAATGTTCTGAATCGGTTTCCCGATCGGAATAACCGCATATTCCTCATCCGGCTCGCAATCGAAGTACGATACGTCCACCGTCGCTTCGGTTGGACCATACAGGTTGATCAGCTTCGCTCCGGCCAAGCTCGACACGAGCCGCTGGAACCGGGCCACATGCTGTGGCGGTAAGGCTTCACCACTGGCAAAAACATGGCGCAGCGTGCCTAGCTTCGCTTGCATCGCTTCTCGTGGTTGCTGCTCCACATACTCCAGGAACGCATGCAGCATGGCCGGTACAAAGTGCATCGTGCTCACGCCATCACGAGCAATCGTGTCCACAATCTCTTCCGGGTTCTTTTCCCCGCCGACCGACAGCAGACTCACCTTCGAGCCGACCATCGACCACCAGAACAGCTCCCACACCGACACGTCAAAGGTGAAGGCGGTCTTTTGCAGGATCGTATCTTCCGCACTTAAGCCGTAACGATCATGCATCCACAAAATCCGGTTCAGCACGGAATGGTGCTCCACCATTACGCCCTTCGGTTTTCCGGTGGAACCGGAGGTATAGATCACATAGGCGACATGGTGCGGTCCGGCCAGTGGCTCCAGATTCGAGCCATCTTCGTGATAGATGTCCTCGTGATCCAGCACAAGCACCTGGCCATCGAAGCTCAGCGATGCTTGCTCCGCTAAATGCGATTGCGTCAACACCAGATTCGCTCCGGAGTCCTCCAGCATAAAGCAGATGCGGTCGGCCGGAAATTCCGGATCAATTGGCACATAGGCTCCGCCGGCCTTGAGGATCGCATAGATGCCTACGATCATGTCTAGCGAGCGATATACCATAATACCTACCGACTGATCTGGTTTAACCCCCTTCGCGCGTAAAGTCCGTGCAAGGCGGTTGGCTCGCTCGTTCAGTTCACGGTAAGTTAAAGATTGTTGACCCCAAACGACGGCGATATGATCCGGCGTGCGTTCCACCTGCTCCTCAAACCGTTTTTGGATCGTCTGATTGTAGGAATATGCTAAGGCCGTGTCATTAAATTCTCCTATAATCTGTTGTTTTTCTGAGGCTGTAACCAATTCCAGCTCTTCAACGCAAACATTCGGGTTAAGCAAAATTTGCTCTAGCAGATGCACAAAATGTCCGTGCAGACGTTCAATATCTGCTTGATCAAAGCAGAGTTCGTTATACATAAAACGAATTTTTATGCCTTCTCCCGGCATAACGACGATGCTCAAATCATAGTTAGTCTGTTCTGTAGCCGTCACGTTGGAAACCGATAATAACTCCTGCCCGTCACTACCCATTTCTTCAATCTGCTCATCCACCGGATAATTTTCAAACACCATAATATGGTTAATTAAATTCTGTTTCTGGTCGGTCAGTGCCTGAATTTCAAACAACGGATACGTATCATACGCATGAGAAGCCAGCGCTTGCTCCTGCATTTTCTTCATAACTTCCGCAAAAGTTTCCCCTGCTTCACTACGGATGCGAACAGGAATGGTATTAATGAACAAGCCAATAATATCCTCGACCCCGATAATATCCGATGGACGACCTGAGACGACACTGCCAAATACAACATCACTATGGTTGTTGTACTTTTGCAGCAGAATCCCCCATGTGGTTTGCAATAATGTATTCATGGTCACCTGATACCGCTTGGCCGTCTCCTCCACCCGGAGAGCCAGCTCATGCTCCCAATCCGTCATCCAGTCACTGGCCATATAGCCTTCACTCTTGCGACCGGATTTTACAGCTGGCAGTGCTGTTTGCTGCTCATACCCGGACAAATAGCTTCTCCAGTAGTCGGTTGCTGCGTTGCGATCCTGTGCTTCCAGCCATTCAATAAAGCGGCTGTAGGGCACCGCCGGTGCCAACTCCGGTACTCTGCGCTCCCGAAGTGCTGCATAGCTCTCAAACACTTCTTTGTTTACAAGGGACAGACACCAACCGTCCATCACAATATGATGGAAGCTCCACACAAAATGATAACGATCTTCCCCAGTGCGCAAAATCGCTACACGCAGTAGGACATCCCGACGCAGATCAAAGCCTCGTGCTTTATCTTGCAACTTGAAATTGGTCAGCTGTGTATCCCTTGTATCGCTATCCAGCTCTCGTAAATCTTCGTAATAGAAGCCACAATCTTGGTTTCGATACACTACCTGCAAAGGCTCCGTATCCCGTCCAAAATAAAAGTGTGTACGCAGCGCCTCATGTCGCCGAACTAGAGTATTCAGGCTTTCTGCAAAAGCATGAATGTCCAGCTGACCTTGCATATCATAAGAAACCTGCTCAAAATACGCGTCATTGGCAGCTGCTTGACTATCGAGTTGGCTGTGAAACAGCATCCCTTTTTGCATTGGGGTCAGGGTATAGACATTGTCGATCTCACCCGTAGCACCCATCTCAGACAACAAGCTGTCCAACTCCTCAACACGCATTCCTTTATAGGAAATATCGCTTGGGGTTAGCTCTGGATGTTCTTTATGAATGCAATGCTTCAAAATTTCACGCAGGCTCGATTCCAATAAACTGGCCAATCGCTCGATCGTCTCTGGTCGATAGCTGGTACGACTATAGCTAATTGTCAGCCCCAGTTGGCCTCCTGAAATGATGCCGCCAAAATCCAGCGTATACGTCCGAGCCATAGTCGGGCTAAGTGGCATACCTCCACTATAAGGAGACGACTGCAGGTCATTTCCCTTCATATCCTGATCAAATTGTCCTAAATAGTTAAAGCTGATCTCAGGATCTACCTCACATAGGGCTGGAGATACTTCGGCTAAATATTTCAGTATCCCGTAACCTATTCCTTTTTGCGGAATACTGCGCAATCCTTCTTTCGCATGCTTGATTCGCTGCGAAAGAGCCGTTTCTTTTGGCATATCGAGTAAAACAGGATATTGGCTTGTAAACCACCCAATCGTCCGGGTAATGTCCACCTCTGGTAAAATGGCTTCACGACCATGTCCCTCTAGATTAATTAGGAATCGATCATGACCACTCCATGCTTGCAATGCCATTCCTACTGCCGTCAGCAACAGGTCATTAATTTCTGTACGGTAGGCACGATTGGCCTGCTTGAGCAATTGCTCTGTCTCTTCGTGTGTCCACAAAGCAGTAACCGACTCACTATCGCCAATCAATGGCTTGTCGTGCTCGTTATGTCCATAATCTTGCGGCAAAGGTGCCGGTTTCGCTAGTGCAATCCCCTCCCAATACGCCCGCTCACGTTCCATAGCTGGGCTGTTAGCATAGGCGTGCAGCTTCTCGGTCCATGTTTGAAACGAATCCGTCTTGTGCGGTAACTGAATCATCTGTTCGCCCTTGGCGGCTTGCTCATATGCTGTCGCCAAATCCTCGAATAGGATGCGCCAGGATACCCCATCCACTGTCAAATGGTGAATCACGACCAACAGATGATCACCATCCGGGCAACGGAATAGGCCGAGCCTCATCAATGGCCCTTCGCTCAAGGAAATACTGGATTGAATTTCATTGCATTTTGCCTCAATCATTTTCTCCAAATTCTCTTCAATTACTTCGCTATCCCTATAGTCAAAGCACTCCAAATGGTACGGTTCGCCTTCCCCTACACCTCGGTTCCATGCCGTATATCCGTTCTCCGACGAACGAAAAGTCATTCGCAAGGCGTCATGGTGCGCTGTAATCTGATGGAGTGCCAGCCGAAGTGCCCGTTCGTTATAGCCTTCCTGCCGATAGAGCATGACAGATTGGTTGAAATAATGTGGTTCATCCGTTGACTGTTCAAAGAACCAGCGCTGAATCGGTGTAAGCACAACATGTCCCGTAACCTCACCCTGCTCGGCTACTCGTTTAACTGGCTGAATATATGTGCTCAATCCTGCAATCGTTGGATATTTGAACAAATCCTTCATTTCCAGCTTGTATCCAGCCTGAAACAAGCGGGACGATACTTGGATAGCCTTGATGGAGTCACCACCCAAATGGAAAAAGTTATCTTGTGTGCCTACCTTCTGTATACCCAGAATGGCTCCCCAAGCCGCAGCCAAGGCCAGTTGGACATCTGTCTCAGGTGCCACATAATCCATACCTGTATCGACATTAGGCTCAGGTGCAGACAGTGCCCTACGGTCTACTTTGCCATTCAGTGTCAAAGGCAGTTTCGACAGCTGCACAAAGTAGGAAGGCACCATATAGCTCGGCAGATCCTGTGATAACACACTACGTAAGTCGCTAGCGCTCAATTCGCTGTCTGTTACAAAATATGCACACAGCTGTTTTTGCCCGCTATCGTCCTGCCGCACAGTAACAACAGATTCCTTCACACCTGCAATCGTGGACAAACGGGTTTCAACTTCACCCAGTTCGATGCGGTAGCCGCGAATTTTGACCTGCTCATCCATTCTTCCCTTGTACTCCAGTACGCCATCAGCACGCCAACGCACCAAATCCCCTGTACGATAGCAATATTCTTCAGGCCGGAATGGACTTTCAATAAACTTTTCTGCCGTAAGCTCAGGCCGGTTCAGATACCCGAGTGCCACGCCATCGCCACCGAGAAGGAGCTCGCCCCACGCCCCGACAGGCTGCAATTTTAACGAACGATTGACCACATAAATGGTGGAATGATCAATCGGACGTCCAATGGGAACACCTTGAGTTTGCGGTTCTGTAATTTCATAGGTGGTGGAAAAGGTCGTGTTCTCTGTCGGCCCATAAACATTACTCAACCGAAGCTGCGGGTACTCCTTCAGCACGCGGTTAACATGTGGTACGGACATCACATCCCCACCCACGAGCAATTCCTTTAGGGATGCAAACACTTCAATGTCTTGCTGTGAATGCTGATTGAATAAAGCCGTGGTCATGAACATGGTGTTAATACGATACTTGTTCATCACTTGTTTGAACTTGGCAGCATCCAAAATAGTGTCATGATTTACTACATATAATTGACCACCGTTCAGCAGCGTTCCCCAGATTTCAAACGTGGAGGCATCGAATACAACTGCGCCCATTTGCAGCATACGCGTATTTTCGTCAAGCGTGGCGTAGCTATTGCCTTTCACCAACCGTGCGACATTACGGTGATTGACCATAACGCCTTTCGGCTTGCCTGTCGTACCAGAGGTGTATATGACATGCGAAAGATCTAAGGCAGACCCCCCATTTGTAATGGAATCTGATTCATGAGTATGAGTGTATCCTTCAAATTCGCTGCTCCATAGTTGCGCATCACTCAAATCGATAACCGGAATACCTGGTTCAAAAGAAATCTGTTCCCGTCGCTGTGACAGTAACAGCTCGGCACCGGAATCCTCCAGTAAATAACGGATACGCTCTTCCGGATACTCGGGATCAATAGGAACGTAAGCCCCGCCTGCCTTCATAATAGCCAGCATGCCCACGACCATTTCAATGGAACGCTCAGCTACTATCCCTACTCGCTGTATCTGAGCCCCGGACCCACGCCGTATCCCATGGGAAGTAAGGACACATGCCAGACGATCGGAACGCTCATTCAGCTCGCGATAAGTGAGCTGTGTGTCCGCAAAGGTGATCGCTAGTCGATCTGGCGATTGTGCAACCTGTTCCTCGAACAGCACATGCAGTAATTGATCCCGTGGATACGGAAAGTCTGCTGCTGTAGTGCTGAATTGCTCCACCAGCTGCTCTTTTTCTTGGGCCGAAACCATTTCTATAGCCGCAAGAGCGATCTCCGGCTGTTCTATAACCACATTGATTAGCTGCTGTAAATGTACAGCCAGTCGTTCGATGGTTTCGCGTTTGTACAGCCGGGTTCCGTATTGAAAACCGCAGGCAATTTGTTCCCCATCCTCCTGCGCGAACAGACTTAGATCAAATTTGGCCGTTGTTTGTTCACTCGGATAGGGCGCTAATTGCAGCTCTGCCAGCTGCTGCTCTGTTTGCTCCAGGTTTTGTAAAGCAAACATGGTATCAAATAATGGATTGCGGCTTAAATCCCGATCCACGCCCAGCTTTTCTACCAGCTCTTCGAAAGGATAATCCTGATGTTCAAAAGCCTTTAACGCGTTATCCTTGACCTCCAGCACATAATCGCGGAATGTTTTCCCGCCTTCCGGATAATTGCGGATCGCCAGTGTATTGACGAACATCCCAATCAGACTGCTAAGATCAGCATGTGGCCGCCCCGCAATCGGCGAGCCGACAATAATATCCTCCTGCCCGCTGTATTGGCTAAGCAAAGTCGTATAGGCAGCCAACAGCACCATATATAAGGTCGATTCGGTCTGCATCGCAATGCCTTTTAATCCTTCGCTTTGCCGTTGATCGAGCGTAAATTCCAGTACATCTCCTTCAAAGCTTCTCACCGCCGGACGTGGATAATCCGTCGGGATATCCAGCACTGGCAGCTCTCCTGCGAAGGTATTGAGCCAGTAATTTTCCTGTTCCTGATAGCGTTCACTTTGCTGCTGTTCCTGCTGCCATGCAGCATAGTCCTTATACTGAATGCGCAGCGACGGCAGCGTGTCCCCCGCATATAAGTGGATGAAGTCCTGAATCAATACATTTATAGAGGTGCCGTCCGAAATGATGTGATGCATATCCAGCAGCAAAATATGATGCTCTGGCCCAGTTTCAATCAGACCCGCCCGGAACAGCGGAGCATGCGCAAGATCAAACGGCTGAACAAAGCCATGCACCAGCTCATCCGTTTCCTTTTGGTCAGCTCCGTGGGCATGAATCAACTCCACGCGAAAAGGAACCTCGTCATGTACTCGCTGGACAGGTTCACCGTTCATGCTCTCAAAGCTTGTGCGCAATGTTTCATGGCGATTAATAAGCTGACGGAACGCGTTATCCAGTGCCTTGTAATCAAGTGAACCGGTCAATGTCAAGGCGCCTGGTATGTTATAGCTAGTTCCCGCTCCATCAAGCTGATTGAGAATATACATCCGTTTTTGAGCCGAGGATACCGCATAAAATGGCTTATTTCCCGAAACAGGAATGGATTCATAGGTGGTTTGCTCCAGTGCTTCAATAACCTGCGCAAGCTGTTCGATGGTTGGGTGCTGGAACAGGTCCTTTAGCTGCACATTTTTATGCAATTCCTTATGGATGAGCGAGATGACATTTGTCGCCCGTAAGGAATGACCTCCTGCTTCAAAAAAGTTATCCTTAATCCCAATGCACTCAAGTTCCAGCACATCTTTCCAAATGCTGACCAGTTGTGCTTGTAACTGATTTTGAGGAGCTACATATTCTGCACCTGAGCTTATGCTTCCCTGCGGCTGAGGCAAAGCTCGACGATCCACCTTGCCATTAGGCGTCAATGGCAACTGCTCCAACTGCACAAAATACGACGGCACCATATAGCCCGGCAGTTCCCGGCTCAAAGCGCTGCGGAGCTCACTTAACTGTGCATTCGCATGAGTTACTACATAAGCGCAGAGCTGCTTTTGCCCCTGCTCATCCTCATGTGCAGTCACAACAGCTTCTCGCACCACCTCCAGCTTCAACAGCTGCGCTTCCACCTCGCCCAGCTCGATCCGGTAACCCCGGATTTTCACTTGCGCATCGATCCGTCCCTTGTATTCCAGCGCCCCATCTGCATTCCAACGTACCAGGTCCCCGGTGCGATAGCAGCGTTCGCCGTTACGGAACGGACTATCGATGAACTTTTCAGCCGTTAAGTCCGGACGGTTGCGGTATCCACGTGCCACCCCATCACCGCCCACTAGCAACTCACCCCATACCCCGACGGGCTGAAGCTGCATCGAACGGTCCACGACATATGCTGTCGAATTATGGATCGGTCTGCCAATTGGCACAGATTCCGATTGCACACCGTTGATCGCATGCACTGTGGAAAAGGTCGTATTTTCAGTTGGGCCATAGATATTACTGATTCGCAGGGACGGATGAGCCTTCAGCACCCGAGTCATATGTGGTACGGACATCACATCACCGCCGACCAGCAGTTCCCGTATCCCCTCGAACAGCGCCAGATCCTGCTGAGACAGCTGGTTAAAGAGCGGTGTGGTCAGAAACATCGTGGTAATGCCGTGGCTGCGTACAGCTTCCTTAAGCTTAAGCACGTCCAAAATGACATCCTGACTCACTAGCACAAGCTGTCCACCATTTAGCAACGCCCCCCAAATTTCAAAGGTGGACGCATCAAAGACAACAGACCCAGTCTGCAAAATGCGCGTGTCCGCATCCAAACGTGCATAGTTTGCATGTTTCACCAAACGAACGACATTGCGATGTTCCACCATTACCCCTTTGGGCTGGCCTGTTGTCCCTGAGGTGTACATAATATAGGCCAATCGATCAGCTGCGGTCGCCTTCGGTTGTTCTTCAGCTGCATAAACCTGCTGTATTGGTTTAGCTTGTTCTGATTGCGTAGCTTCTGTTGGGATAGTTGTAGTAGAAGCAAGTTCGGGACTAGCAGAAATAGAATAGAGTGGGTTTAGGCAGTCCACATATCCCATATTACCCGTATCTGTACTCATCCCGTTATCATACGACAAAACGGAATTGCAGCGATCAGCATCATCTGTTTCATAGATCGCATCATCACTCAGGTCAAGTACTATTCCCTTAAAATCTGTGGGCCGATGCTCCATTTTTTGTACAAGTAGTATCTTGGTCTCGGAATCCTCCAGCAAATAACGCACGCGCTCGTCCGGGTAATCAGAGTCAATCGGAACATACACCCCGCCTGCTTTAAGAATCGCGAGCATGCCTATGATCATCTCAATCGAACGCTCAGCTACAATGCCGACTGTCTGTTCGGTACGGATTCCCTGCTTACGTAAAAAATGAGCCAGTCGGTTGGCCTTTTCATTTAATTCTTCATAGGTTAGGCTATTGGGTCCAGACACTACTGCCACCTGCTGTGGTACCTGCTTCGCCTGTATCTCGAACAATTCATGAATGGAAGCATCACGTGGATAATCTACAGCTGTATCGTTGAAAGTATGAACCAGCTGCTCTACTTCTTGCTCTGACAGCACTTGTGCTGTGCAAATCTCCAACTCTGGCTGATGTAGAACAACGGTATACAGCCGTAATAGCTGCTCAACAAAGCGTTCAATCGTCACCTGGTCGTAACGGTCGCTACTGTATTTCACGTTTAGAGAAACTGCAGCATTTTCCCATTGAAATTGAAAATCCAGCTCAGATTGCACGTGATGTAGAAAATCAGAAATGTGAATATTTTGCAAGGAGGCCGTGGTGTGGATAAGAGGCTTGTCGTCCTTGTTACGTAGGATTTCAAGCCCCTCAGTATAGTTCCAAAAAGGAATATTTTGGTGTTCAATAGCTTCACTGACAGAGGTTTTGATTTGAGACAGCAAGGTTTTGAAGGTCGTGAATGAATCCAGCGTATTTTTCAATAAAAGCAGATGGTTGATCGGCTTGGTAGCACCGTTGCCAGACTTGGCTACAGGAATGCCCAGCAGCACACTTTCTTCACCTGTGTATTTATGCAATAAGCTCTCAACTCCAGCCAGCAGAACCATAAACACGGCCCATGGAGCTCCACCTGTTATAGATGATATTCTTTGGGAAATTTCTGATGGAAATGTCAGCGTGTACGTATGACAATTAGAATCCGTTGCAGCTGTATCCCTGGACACATGGTTGGTATATGGCAAGCAGATGATACGATCCTCGGATTCCAGCTTATGACTCCAGTAATTTTTCTCTTTCTCAAATAAGGCTTTCAATGACATCCCTCCTGCTTTATGGGGTCTGTACCCCGGTTGGAATGGTGCGTTGTTACGTAGATGAGCGTTGTATCGGAAAAAGAATACTTTGCAGGCAAGGGCAGTCGGACGAAGCCGCTGCCCTTTGCACATGCAAAGTGAAATCATTGCCTTTTAGAAACCTGAAAACTGATCTAGAAAACAAAGTCGATGGAATCCGGTGAGAAGCCTTCTGCTTGTTCACCCAAGTTCACCTGAATATCGCTTAATTGCAAATCTGGATTGGCCGCAACCTGTGACAGGATCGCTATCAAATCTCCGGTTAATCGTTCAATAGCGTCGGCGCCAAACAGCTTCGTGCAATATTCAAAGGAACCCTTGATCTGCCCGTCTTCATCACTCATGGACAAGGTCAAATCAAATTTGGAAATACGATGCTCCTGCACATAAGGACTGAAGGACAACGTTTCAAGCTTCGCTTCCTGCGACTCCGTATTTTGCAGTACAAACATAGTATCAAACAACGGATTACGGCTTGCATCCCGTACTATATCCAGCTTTTCCACCAGCTCTTCCAGCGGATACTCCTGATGCTCGAAGGCTTGTAACGTACGATCTCGGGCTTCCAGTAGGTAGCTGTGGAACGTTGAGTTGCCCTGTGGCTGGTGCCGAATGGCTAGTGTATTGACAAACATGCCGATCAGCGGCTCCAGTTCAGGTAACAAACGACCTGCTACTGGCGTACCGATGATCAAATCATCCTGACCGCTATATTTGGACAGCAGAACGGTGTAGGCGCTCATCAGCACCATGTACAGCGTACTTCCGGTCTGTGCCGCCACTTGGCGCAATTGCTCAGATACATTCGGGTCCACGGTAAACTCATACGTTGCTCCCTCGAAGCTGCGAACAGCAGGTCTAGGATAAGCAATCGGCAAATCCAGTACCGGTAATTCCCCGGCTAAATGCTCCAGCCAAAACTGTTCCTGGCGCTGGTAGGACTCACGCTGCATTTCCTGCTGCTGCCACACCGCATAGTCCTTGTACTGAATGGACAACGGCTTCAAGGCCTGTCCCTCGTACAGTTGTCCCAGCTCCTGCACGATATTGTTAGACGATACCCCGTCTGAAATAATATGGTGCATGTCGTACATCAGGAGATGGCGCTCGGGTCCGGTTTGAATAAGACGGACACGCAGCAGCGGTGCCTGCCGAAGATCGAAGCTGCGTACAAAGGACTCGATATACACTTCCGCTTCGGACTCACTAGCCTGCAGGCGTTCTACGGCAAACTCAACCTGATCGTAAACCCGCTGCACGACCTCGCCGTCCACCATTTCAAAGGAAGTTCGCAGCGTTTCATGGCGGGCCACTAACTGACGGAACGCATCCTCCAGTCGATCGGCCTCCAGCGGCCCCTCCACTACTAATACACCCGGCATATTGTAGCTGACATCTCCACCTTCCAGATGGCTCAAAATGTACAGTCGTTTTTGCGCCGAGGAAGCAGGGTAGTAGGCTTGTTTCGTCGCGGCAGGGATCACCGTATAGGCATCTGTGCCATGCGTTGCGATGAGCTGGGCTTGCTGCTCAATCGTAAAGTGCTGGAACACTTCACGCAGTGTCATTCGGCTGCCCAGTTCCTGATGGATTTTGGCCACCAGCGACGTTGCCCGCAGGGAGTGCCCCCCCACATCGAAGAATGAGTCGGTGACGCCTACGCTGGACAGCTTCAATACATCCTGCCAGATTTGCGCTAACTTGGCCTCCAACGGCGTCCGCGGTGCAACGTACTCCAGACCTCCTTCAAGGCGTGTTTCCGGTGCTGGCAACGCCTTCCGGTCGATTTTCCCGTTTGGCGTCAGTGGGAAACGATCCAGCTGTACCACATACGTCGGGATCATATAATCCGGCAGCTTCGGCTGCAGCGCATTCCGCAGTTCTGGTAAACTCAGCGACTCCGAAGCTACGATATAGGCACACAGATCCTTGTGTCGGTCTTCGTTTTCCCAGGCTGTGACCACGGCTTTTTGAATGCCGTCCACGGTCAGCAGCTGCGCTTCAACCTCGCCCAGCTCGATCCGATACCCCCGAATTTTCACTTGGTGGTCGATCCGGCCCAAATACTCGATACTGCCATCCGGTAGCCACCTTGCCAGGTCGCCCGTTCGGTACATCCGGTTTGCGAAAGTGCTGTCCGCTTGATCGGCTGCCTCCGCATCAGCGAACGGATTCGGAATAAACTTCTCAACCGTCAGTTCCGGCAGGTTGAGGTATCCTCGTGCGATACCTGCACCTCCGATATAGAGCTCACCTGCGATACCGATCGGCACCAGCTGTTGCTGGTTGTTCAGGATATACACTGCCTGGTTCGCTATCGGCGTTCCGATAGATACCGTATGCTCCCCTTTTTCCAGCAGTACATGCAGGGACTCTACATCTTCAATCGTATAAGCCGTCGCATCTACCGTCGTTTCGGTCGGACCATACACGTTCGTAATCACCGGACGATACCCGGACCATTTGTGTAGGAACACCTTTACCAACTGCACGGATAAGGCTTCGCCCCCGATCAGGTAGTGCTTCACTTCAGGCGCTTCGGTCACGCTGACACTTTCGTTCAAAATATGCAGGTGCGCAGGTGTGCCGTCCGACAGATCGATTCGGTGCGTGCGATAGTAGGCGATCAAATGCTCTCCGCTCAGGCTGACGTCACGGGACACCACATGCAAGGTGTGGCCTAAGAGCAAGCTGGCAAAGATTTGCTTCACCGAAGCGTCAAATACAAAGGCCGACAGCCATGCGATGTGAAGCGGCTGATCATACCGGCTGTATACGCGCTCGTATAGAGCCTCTACCAGATTGCTGACACTGCCCTGCTCGATCATGACTCCTTTCGGCTGACCGGTTGTACCTGACGTGTAAATCATATAGGCCAGGTTGTGCAGGCCGGAGACAGGAACCAGGTTGCTTGCATCCTGTTCTCCCAAGTGAGCTTGAACGCCCTCATCGTCCAGAACTACAGCTTGTACTGCTACCGGCAGTCTGAGCGAGAGAGTGGCGGCTCTGCTTGTAATCACGACTGGTGCCCCACTGTCTTGGAGCATGTAGTCAATGCGCTCCTGTGGATACATCGTATCCATTGGCACATACGCGCCTCCGGCCTTCAGTACCGCCAGAATACTCACCAGAAGATCCGCAGAACGTTCCAGCAGTACGCCTACTGGCTGATCTGCTTCCACACCATTCGCACGTAGCACGCGGGCCAATTGATTCGCCTGCTCATTCAGCTCAGCGTAGGTTAGCGCCATGTCCTCAGACACAACGGCTATCCGCTCAGGATGGTTCTTCGCTTGCTTTTCAAAACGCTCGCTGAGCGACAGCCCTTGGAGTGTTCCACGCACGCTATGTGCGTTCGGATCATTGAACACCTTCAGAATCCGCTCGGTTTCTTCCGTCGTAATTAGCTCCAGCTCACCCAGCTTCGCATCCGGGTTCGCCGCGACGGCTTCGGCTAAGCGAATAAAGTGACGAGTCATCCGTTCAACGGTTTCCCGTTGATACAACGCGGTTGCATATTGCAATCCGAACTGGATGCCTGCCTCTTCCTCTCTGGCTTCCAGCGTTAAATCAAACTTCGCTGGCGTTTGCTCCAAGCCATATGGACGGAAGCTCAGGTCTGCCAACTGTAGTTCGCCTTCTTCGGTCGTTTGCAGGGTAAACATCGTATCGAATAGCGGATGGCGGCTCATATCCCGCTTCACATTCAGCTTTTCCACCAGCTCCTCAAATGGATAGTCCTGATGCTCGTAGGCTTGCAGGGCGCGAACCTTCACTTCTTCCACGTAGCTGCGGAAGGTATGTTCTGCTGTCGGATAGTTTCGCAATGCCAACGTACCGACGAACATCCCGAGGATCGGCTCCAAATCCGCATGCGGTCGTCCGGCAATCGGCGTGCCGACGACGATGTCCTCCTGGCCGCTGTATTGGTGCAAGAGGGCGGTATACGCCGCCAGCAACACCATATACAGTGTAGAGCCTGTGTTCGCAGCCAGTTCTTTCAGACGCTCGCTTACTTCGCGTTCCAGCCCAAACACCACGGTATCGCCTGCCGTACTTCGCACCGCCGGACGGGCAAAGTCTGTCGGTAGATCCAGTACAGGCAGTTCACCCCGGAAGGTGTCCAGCCAGTACGCTTCCTGACGCTGCATCCATTCCTGATGGGCTTCGCTTTGCTGCCATACGGCATAATCCTTGTACTGTATCCGCAGTGGCGGTAACTCTTCACCGTCGTACAAGCGGACAAATTCTTCAGTCAGTACCCCCATCGACACACCATCCGAGATGATGTGGTGCATATCGAGCATAAGCAGATGTTGGGATTCCTGCTCTACTCCCTGAACGCCCAGATCCACCAAACCTACTCGCAGCAGCGGCGCAGCTTTGAGATCAAACGGACGGACAAAGCGACTCACCAGCTCATCCACTTTCTTGCCGACCCTCGTGTCTGTATCCGTAGTCGCACCCTCTGCTTGTACCTTCGTATATTCCACCTCGAACGGCACCGTGTCCTCAACCCATTGCATCGGCTCACTGTCGATCAGATCAAAACGGGTGCGCAAGGACGCATGACGAGCGATCAGTTGACGGAATGCATGTTCCACCCGCTTCACATCCAGCGGACCGCTCACTTGCAGCACCGACGGCATGTTGTAGTTCACATCATGCGGATCGAACTGATGCAGCACATACAGTCGTTTTTGCGCCGAGGACAGTGGATAGAAGCTGCGCTCTTCCGTTACCGGAATAGAGGCATACGTCACTTGATCCAGCTGTTCCAGTACAACGGCCAGTTGCTCAATCGTTGGTGCTTCAAAAATACTACGCAGTGGAAGTGGCTTGTTCAGCTCTTTGTGAATCTTCGAGGCCAGTGTCGTCGCCCGCAGGGAATGTCCACCAATCTCGAAGAAGTTTTCCTTCACGCCGACCTGCGCCAGGCCCAGCACGTCCTGCCAGATTTGCGCCAGCTTCACTTCCACCCACGTCCGCGGTGCGACATAGTCGGCTCCGCTTTGCAGGCTGCCTTCTGGTGCTGGCAGGGCCTTGCGGTCGATTTTACCGTTCGGTGTCAGCGGCATTTGTTCCAGCTGTACCAAGTACGAAGGCACCATGTAGTTTGGTAGCTCCTCACCCAGTAAGCTTCGCAGCTCACCCGCACTCACGTCACGTTCGGCAACAAAGTACGCCACCAGTTGGTTTTGTCCCTGCTCGTCCGCCTGGGCCAGTACGATGACCTCTTGTATGCTCTCTACTTTCAAAATTTGTGTCTCGACCTCGCCCAGCTCGATCCGATAACCCCGGATTTTCACCTGATGGTCGATCCGGCCCAAATATTCAATGTTGCCATCCGGCATCCATCTTGCCAAGTCACCCGTACGATACATTCGTTCATAACCTGCTTCGCCAGCCGCAAATGAATTCGGTACAAATTTCTCAGCCGTCAGCTCTGGACGATCCAGATAGCCACGCGCCAGACCTGGACCGGATACGCACAGCTCACCCGCTACGCCTGTTGGAGCCAAATGTCCATGTACATCCACCATGTATACCCGGTGATTCGGTACAGGGCGGCCGATAGAAATCAGCTGTCCTGCTCTCTCATCCTTGGATACTGGCCAGATGGATGTCGCCACCGAGTTTTCAGTTGGACCGTAGCCGTTGTAGTACGCTACATGATCCTTCCACTTGTATACCAGCTCTGTTGAAGCGGCTGAACCGGCAGTGATCAGAATACGCAGGTTTGGCATCCGTTCTGGCTCCAGATAGACCGCATAGGTCGGTGGTAATGTCGCTATCGTAATCTGATGTTCTGTCATGTAATGCTCGAATCTCTCATAGTCCAAAATCGTCTCTGACGTTGGCATGTACAACGTGGCACCACAGAACAGGGCTTGGAATATTTCCCAGCAAGCTGCATCAAACGAATAGCTGGCAAACAGCAATGTATGATCCGACGCGCTGATCTGGAATTCCTGATCAAAATACGTTTTCAGATTACACAGACCGCGATGCTCCAGCATAACCCCTTTCGGCTGTCCCGTCGTACCTGACGTATAAATCACATACGCTAGATCGTTCGGACCAGACAACGACTCCAGATTGGAGCCATCCTCGTGATGCACACTCTCTGCCCCATTCAGCACCAGCACCTGACCGTCGAAAGCTACTTTGTCCACCAAGTGGCTTTGCGTCAACAACAACTCTGCTCCCGAGTCACCCAGCATATAGCGGATACGCTCCTCTGGATACGTCGGATCGATTGGCACATATGCACCTCCGGCTTTCAAAATGCCGAAGATGCCCACGATCATGTCTACCGAACGCTCGGTCATCAGACCCACCAGCCGATCCTTCGTCACGCCTTGACTGCGCAAGGTACGAGCCAGACGATTCGCACGTTCATTCAGCTCGCGATAGGTCAACTGCTCACCTTCGAAGTACAGCGCTGGCTGTTCCGGTGTCTGCACGGCTTGTGCTTCGAACAAGCCATGGATCGTTTGTTCGCTTGGATACTCAGCGGCTGTATCTCCCCATACGTGGAGAATTTGCTCGCGTTCCTGCTCGCTTAACACATCCAGCTCCTGCACTTGAATGTCCGGCTGCGCTACCACCTGCTCCAGCAGCTGTACCAGATGACCCTGCGTCCGTTCCACCGCTTCCCGATCATATAACTTCGCATTGTATTCGAATCGGATTTTCATCGCTTCCTGCGGCATGACGACCAGATTGAAATCATAGTTCGTTTGTTCAATCATCCCTGCATTGCTAATTACAAAATCCGATTCCGCACCTTCGCCAAGCTGTTCGACCTGCTCCTCCACCGGATAGTTTTCAAACACGATAATGTGGTGGATCAGCTCTTGCTTTTGCTCGGTCAAGGCTTGAATTTCATACAGCGGATACGTTTCATAATCTTGAGAAGCCAGCGCCTGCTGCTGATTTGCTCTGATCAGGTCGGCAAAGGTGTCCTCAGCCTGGCTGCGGATACGAATTGGGATGGTGTTAATGAACAAGCCCACCATGTTTTCGATCCCTGAAATATCTGCCGGGCGACCCGATACTACACCGCCAAAGACGGCGTCGTTACTACCGTTGTACTTTTGAAGCAGTAAGCCCCAGGCTGTTTGCAGTAGCGTATTGGTGGTCACGTGATACTGCTTGGCTACCATTTCCATGCGTCCTGTCAAAACCTTACCTAGGTCGCACAGTACATGCTCAAATTGTTCGCCGTCCGCTTTCGCGCCTACTTTTCCGGTCGGAATCGAAGTTTGTTGATCATAATCCAGCAAATATTCCTTCCAGTATGAGGTTGCTGCTTCTACATCCTGTGCTTCAAGCCACTCAATATACTGACTGTATGGAGTCACCGGGGCGAGCTTCGGTGCTCTATGCTCTACGGCTGCAAAATAAACCTCAAACACTTCATCCGTTACCAACGCCACACACCAGCCATCCATTAGGATGTGGTGAGAGCTCCAGACAAAGTAATAATCCTCATCCCCGGTCCGCAAAATCGCCACGCGCATCAACGCATCCCGGGATAAATCAAATCCGGCGGCCTTGTCCTTACGAATAAATTCCTGCACATACGCGTCACGTTCCTGATCTTCCAAATGACGCAAATCCTCATATCTAAAACCAACCTCTTTATGGCGGAAAATCACCTGTACGGGCTCATCCTGCCAGCCGCTGATGAAATTAGCTCTAAAGATCTCATGCCGCTGCGCCAGTTGATTCAAGCTATCTTGGAAAATATCGGCCTGGAAGCGTCCGCGCAAATCAAAGGTCGTTTGTTCAAAATAAGCCCCTGATTCTGCATCCATCAGACTATGGAACAACATGCCTTTTTGCATCGGTGTCAAGGCATATACATTTTCCAGTTCCCCGATGTCACGCGTCCGTTCGACCAACTGATCCAGCTCGGCCAAGGTTACAGGTTTAAGCATAACATCGCTTGGCGTCAGCTCCTGCTGTTTGCGGCCCGCACAATGCGTGATGATTTCCTGCAGGCTGGTTCTAAGCGCTTCAGCTAACTGCTCCATCGTTTCCCTGCGATATTCCTGATGGCTGTAGCTGATCGTCAATTGCAATTGACCTTCCGAAATCAGTCCGTTCAGATCCAGCGTGTGCGATCTGGCTGCATATGCGCTAAGCTCGGCACCACTAGCGTAAGGAGACACGCTAATGGATTGATGTTGCATCTCCTGGTCAAATTGGCCCAAGTAGTTAAAGCTGATTTCAGGTTCGGTTCCAAAATGCGCTTGCTCACATGCTGCAGATAGGTATCTCATCATCCCGTAGCTAATGCCCTTTTGCGGAATCCGGCGTAGCCCTTCTTTCACCTGTTTGATGTGCTGTGAAAGGTCTTGCCCTGCGCTCATATCCAGCACAACCGGGAACTGTGTCGTAAACCAGCCCACCGTGCGCGTAATATCCAGCTCTGGCAAAATGGACTCCCGCCCATGGCCTTCCAGGGTGACAAGCACGCGTTCAATCCCCGCCCAGCGATGAATAGCCGTGCCAAGTGCGGTCAGCAGCAGATCATTCATATCTGTGTTGTAGGCACGATGCGCCTGTTTTAACAACTGCTCCGTTTCCTGAGTGGTCCATGTGACCGTCATAAGCTCGCTGTCTTTATTCAAGGATTGTAGTTGCGGCTGGTCTTTTGGAAGCGGCTCATACGCCCCCTGTTCCACTTCCTGCCAGAAGGAGAGCTCTGCTTCCATTGCTGGACCGTTCGCATAGTGAGACTGTGCCTCAGCCCAAGTGTGGAACGAATCCGTTTTGTGCGGAAGACGAATCGGTTGTCCGTTCAATGCCTGTTCATAGGCTGTCGTAAGATCCTCGAACAAAATGCGCCAGGATACGGTATCCACCACTAAGTGATGAATAGCCATTAGCAAATGATCTCCATCGGGGCAATGGAACAGCCCCAGCTTCACCAGCGGTCCTTCGCTTAAATGAATCCCCGCCTGAATTTCATTTGCTTTAGCCTCGATCGCCGTAGACACTTCAGTCTCATGGCTGAAGTCTATACGTTCCAGCGTATACAGCTCGCCCTCACCCACCGCGCGGTTCCAAGCTTCATACCCGTGCTCCGTAGGACGGAAAACGATCCGCAGCGCATCGTGATGGCTAACGATGTGGTCCATCGCTGTGCGCAGGGCCACTTCATCAAAACCGTCCTGGCTATGCAGCATAATGGACTGATTATGATGATGAGCATCCGTCAGGTTCTGCTCAAAGAACCAATGCTGAACAGGTGTCAGCTTCACAGTGCCCACCACTTGGCTCTGATCTGCCAATCTTGTCACCGATTGGACTTTCAGCGCCAAGGCAGACACCGTCGGATGACTGAACAGATCTTTCATCTCCAGTCGATAACCTGCTTGCAGCAAGCGGGACGAGACTTGCAGGGCTTTGATCGAATCGCCGCCCAGCTCGAAGAAGTTATCCTGCGTGCCTACGGCTTCTACGCCGAGCACTCCGGCCCATACCGCAGCCAGTACTTGCTCCACCTTCGTACGCGGGGCCACATAAGCTGCTCCCGTATGGATGCTGCCTTCCGGCTCCGGCAAGGCCTTGCGGTCGATTTTGCCGTTGCTGGTCAGCGGGATGGTCTCCAGTCGCATCAGACGTGCAGGCACCATGTGTGCTGGCAGTCCGGCTTCCAGGGCTGCCTGTATTTCCTCGATCCGCAGCTCCTCGGTTTCTCCCGTAATGTATCCACACAAATACTTGTGTCCACGCTCGTCTGTCCGATCGATGACCACGGCTTGACGCACACCCGGCACCCGCTGGATCGCCGTTTCAATCTCGCCCAGCTCGATCCGGTAGCCCCGGATTTTGACTTGATAGTCCATCCGGCCGATAAAGTCTACATTGCCGTCCGGCATCCACCGCGCCAAGTCACCTGTGCGGTACAGTCGTTCACCTGGTACGTACGGGTTCGCTACGAATTTCTCGGCGGTCAGGTCCGCACGGTTCAGGTAGCCCCGTGCGACCCCGATGCCGCCGATGCACAGTTCGCCCAGTACGCCGATCGGCACCGGATTCAGCTGGCTGTCCACGATGTAGAAGCGTGCGTTCAGCCATGCCTGGCCAATCGGCACATGGCCGCTGCTTGGCAGCTTCGACAGCTCTTCGTCGTAGAAGCTGGAGTCAATCGCCGCTTCGGTGACGCCGTAGCTGTTCATGATGCGGATATTCGCACCAAACCGTTCTTGCAGCACCCGGTAATCCGTCACACTGCAGCTATCCGAGCTGGTGATCAGCAGTTCCAGACTGCTCATGTCAAGGTCCTGTTCATGCACATGCTGCATAAACGGTACGATCAGGGCCGGGGTCGATTCGAACACGGTAATCTGATAATCGCGAATCCATCCGTACAGACGGCTTGGATCAATGCGGTCGTCTTTCGGACAAATGACCATCGTGCCCCCGTTATAGAGCGTCCGTGCAATATCCCCGACGAACACGTCGAAGGAGAAGCTGGCTAGTTGCAGCAGTCGTACCGGGAACTGGTTCAGACGGTAATCCCGGCGATACGCTGCAGCCGTATTCACCAAGCTGCGATGCTCAATCATGACGCCCTTCGGACGTCCGGTTGTGCCAGAGGTGTAAATCACATACGCCAGATCGTGCGGTTCATTGATAGGTTCAACATCCGTCGTATCCCCGGTATACAGCGACTCATCGTCCAATGCCAGTACGGTACGCAGACGCAGCCCTGTTGCTGATTCGGATGCTGCTTCGCTGTCAGACTTCGAATCTGCTTTCAAGCTCACACCTTCATTGAGGCGGTCGCTTTCCATCGTTTCAGCGCTAACCGCTGTTTCCAACTCACCCTCGGTCTTTCCTTCGCCCGGAGCCCCTTGGCCTTCACTCAGCCATGCTTGTGCGCGCTCCTGCAAACTGGTTTGAGTCAGCAGCACCGTCGCACCGCTATCCTCCAGCATGAAACGAATGCGCTCTGACGGATAGTCTGCATCCAGCGGCACATATGCGCCTCCAGCCTTCCACACCGCCAGTACGCCGACCAGCATGTTTACCGAGCGTTCACTCCAAATGCCGACAATCGATTCGCGTCCGATACCTTCATTTCGCAGTCTGCGAGCGAGTTGGTTCGAACGTTCATTCAGTGTGCGGTACGTAAGTTGTTGCTCTTCGTACACCACCGCCACATGATCTGGTACAAGCTGGGCCTGTTCTTCCACAAAGACATGGAATAAGGCTTCTGCTTCAACTGTAGCAACATCCGATACGCCTACATCTCCAAAACCATAGATGATTTGTGCTTTTTCCTCGACAGTTACCATATCCAAAGCGGACAGTGACTGCTGTGGGTGAAGTGTAATGGCTCGTACGAGTTCAGTAAAATGCTGTGCAAAGCGCGCGATGGTCTCAGGCTTGTACAGCGCCGTGCTGTATTCCAGACTGCACAGAATGCCTTCTGACTGCTCTACGGCATCCAAGGTCAGATCAAATTTGGACGTATGATCGTCCGTTGGATACGGCTTGAAGGTCAGCCCTTCCAGCTCGAACTCCTGCTGCTCAAATGTTTTCAGCTCAAACATCGTATCAAACAGCGCATTCCGGCTCGTATCCCGCGTTACATTCAGCTTTTCAACCAGTTCTTCAAACGGATATTCCTGGTGCTCATACGCACTGAGCGCATGCTCTTTGACCTCTTGCAAGTAGTCAAGGAACGTTTTGTCACCAGACGGATAATTGCGAATCGCCAGTGTGTTCAGGAATACGCCTACTAGGCTACCCAGCTCCGCATGTGGTCTTCCGGCAATCGGCGTGCCGACGATGATGTCCTCTTGACCCGTGTATTTATGCAAGAGTGTGCTATACGCTGCAAGCAATACCATGTACAAGGTGGATCCGGTTTGCGCGGCCAGCTGCTTCAACTGCTCGCTGTCCTCCATGCAGATCGCAAACTCAAATCGAGTTCCTTCCAGACGTTGTACGGCGGGTCTTGTAAAATCCGTTGGCATATCCAGTGCCGGAATTTCACCAGACATGGTGTTCAGCCAATAGCTTTCTTGCGCACGAAGACGTTCACTTTGCATATCTGCATGCTGCCAAACGGCATAGTCCTTGTACTGAATACGGAGTGGCTGCAACTCCTTGCCTTCGTACAATTGAGAGAACTCCTGCACGATAATTCCTTCCGTGACGCCATCCGAAATAATATGGTGCATGTCATAGAGCATAACGTGACGCCCCGGTCCGTTTTCGATCAACTGAACCCGCAGCAACGGAGCTTGTGCGAGATCAAAGGCACGTACAAAGTCCTGTGCGTACTGCGGTGTCTCTTCTTCGCTTGCTTGCACATACTCCACGCTGAATGGGACGTTAGATTCAATCCGCTGAATCACCTCGCCATCCACCATCTCGAATCGGGTTCGCAGGGTTTCATGACGGGCAATCAGCTGGCGGAAGGCTTGTTCCAGTCGCTTTTTATCCAAGGAGCCTTCGATAATCAAAGCTCCTGGCATGTTGTAGCTCACCTCTCCACCTTCCATGTGACTCAGCACGTACATCCGTTTTTGCGCCGAGGAAACGGGATAATATTCGCGCTCCTCCGCCACAGGTATGGATACATACATTTGCTGGGCCTGATCTTCACCCATCACCTGCACCAATTGCTCAATCGTCGGATATTGGAAAATATCTCGCAAGGCCAGCTTGTGATTCAGCTCCTGATGGATTTTCGCCATCAGGGTGGTGGCACGCAGTGAATGTCCTCCCACTTCAAAGAAGTTATCCTGGATGCCTACCCGCTGATGATTCAGAACGCTTTGCCAAATACGTACCATCTGCTCTTCCAGCAGGGTCCGCGGCGCAACATACTCCGTACCTCCTTCGAGGCGCGCTTCCGGTGCTGGCAACGCTTTGCGGTCAATTTTTCCGTTTGGTGTCAGCGGGAATTGATCCAGTGGTACGACATACGTCGGGATCATATAGCCCGGCAGTTTGGGCTGGAGTGTGCTGCGCAGCTCCGGCAAATTCAGCGCCTCCGAGGCTACGACATACGCGCACAGATCTTTGTCTCCGTTTTCGTTTTCCCAGGCGGTAACGATGGCTTTCTCAATGCCATCCACAGTCAGCAGCTGCGCTTCCACCTCGCCCAGTTCAATCCGGAAGCCCCGGATTTTGACCTGATCATCCATCCGGCCAATAAAGTCTACATTGCCGTCCGGCATCCACCGCGCCAAGTCGCCGGTGCGATACAGTCGTTCACCCGGTACGAACGGGTTCGCCACGAATTTCTCGGCTGTCAGATCCGCACGGTTCAGGTATCCCCGTGCCACCCCAATTCCGCCGATGCACAGTTCGCCCAGTACGCCGATCGGCACCGGATTCAGCTGGCTGTCCACAATGTAGAAGCGTGCATTCAGCCATGCCTGACCAATCGGCACATGACCGCTGCTTGGCAGCTTCGACAGCTCTTCGTCATAGAAGCTGGAGTCAATCGCCGCTTCCGTGACGCCATAGCTGTTCATGATGCGGATATCTGCGCCAAACCGCTCTTGCAGCACCCGGTAATCCGCCACACTGCAGCTGTCTGAGCTGGTGATCAGCAGTTCCATGCTGCTCATGTCCAGCCCCTGTTCATGCACATGCTGCATAAACGGTACGATCAGGGCCGGAGTTGATTCAAACACCGTAATTTGATAATCACGAATCCATCCGTGCAGACGGCTAAAATCAATCCGATCGTCTTTCGGACAAATGACCATCGTTCCACCGTTATAAAGCGTCCGCGCAATATCCCCGACGAACACGTCGAAGGAGAAGCTTGCCAATTGCAGCAGTCGTACCGGGAACTCGCTCAGACGGTAATCCCGGCGATACGCCGCAGCCGTATTGACCAAACTGCGATGCTCGATCATGACGCCCTTCGGACGTCCCGTTGTCCCAGAGGTGTAAATCACATACGCCAGATCCTGCGGCTCATTGATCGGGTCGATATTCGTGGCATCCCCGGTGTACAGCGACTCATCGTCCAATGCCAATACGGTATGCAGACGCAGCCCTGTTGCTGATTTGGATGCTTCTTCGCTGTCAGACTTCGAATCTGATTTCAAGCCTAAGCCTTCATTCAGGTTGTCTCTTTCCATCGTTTCAGCACCAGCCGCTGTTTCCAGCTCACCCTTAGCTTTTTCATCGCCCAAAGCCACGTAGCTTTCATTCAGCCATGCTTGTGCGCGCTCCTGCAAACCGGTTTGCGTTAGCAGCACCGTCGCACCACTATCCTCCAGCATGAAACGAATGCGTTCGGACGGATAGTCTGCATCCAGCGGTACATATGCGCCTCCAGCCTTCCAGACCGCCAACACACCGACCAGCATGTCTACCGAGCGCTCACTCAAAATGCCGACAATCGATTCGCGTCCAATGCCTTCATTTCTTAGTCTGCGCGCCAATTGGTTCGCACGCTCGTTCAGTTTCCGGTACGTAAGCTGTTGCTCCTCGTATACCACCGCCACGTGATCTGGTATAAGCTGAGCCTGTTCTTCCACATAGGTATGGAACAGGGCTCCTGCTTCAACCGCAGCAACATCCGTTACGCCCACTTCTCCAAAACCGTAGATGAGTTGCTCTTGTTCCTCATCGGTTACCATATTCAAAACTGCCAGTGGCTGCTGCGGATGATATGCAATCGCTCGAACGATTTCCGCAAAATGCTGTGCCAATCGCGTCATGGTCTCCCGCTTGTACAGCACTGTGCTGTATTCCAGACTGCACAGAATACCTTCCGGCTGCTCTATCGCCTCCAAGCTCAAATCGAATTTTGCCGTTTGATTGTCCAGTGGATAGGAGCTCAAGGTCAGCCCTTCCAGCTCGAACTCCCGCTGCTCCAACGTTTTCAATTCAAACATCGTGTCAAACAGCGCATTCCGGCTTGTATCCCGCGCTACATTCAGCTTTTCCACCAGTTCTTCAAACGGATAGTCCGGATGCTCATACGCACGGAGCGCATGCTCTTTGACCTCCTGCAGATAATCCAGGAACGATTTGTCGCCACACGGATAATTACGAATCGCCAGTGTGTTAATGAATACACCGACCAGACTCTCCAGTTCGGCATGCGGTCGTCCGGCAATCGGCGTACCGACAACCATGTCCTCTTGACCTGTGTATTTGTGTAGGAGCGTGGTGTACGCCGCCAACAACACCATATACAGGGTAGAGCCGGTCTGGGCAGCCAGTTCTTTCAGGCGTTCACTAACCTCACGCTCCAGTACAAATTCGATCGTATCCCCTGCCGTACTCTGTACCGCTGGGCGGGCAAAGTCCGTAGAAAGATCCAGCACAGGCAGTTCCCCTCGGAAGGTGTTCAGCCAGTACGCTTCCTGACGCTGCATCCATTCCTGATGGGCTTCGCTTTGCTGCCATACGGCATAATCTTTGTACTGAATCCGCAATGGCGCCAGCTCTTCACCGCCATACAAACGGACAAACTCATCAGTCAGGACCTCCAGGGACACCCCATCTGAGACGATATGGTGCATATCGAGCATAAGCAGATGTTGGGATTCCTGTTCTACTCCTTGAACGCCCAGATCCACCAAGCCTACTCGCAGCAGCGGCGCAGCGTTGAGATCAAACGGACGGACAAAGCGCCGCACCAGCTGTTGCGCCTCTATGTTGACCCTTGTGTACCTATCTGTAGTTGTGTCCTGATCTGTATCCGTAATCACATCTTCTGCCTGTATCTTCGTATATTCCACCTCGAATGGCACGGTGTCCTTGATCCATTGCATCGGCTCATTGTCCACCAGCTCAAAACGGGTACGCAACGTCGCATGGCGGGCGATCAGTTGACGGAATACATGTTCCACTCGTTTCACGTCCAGCGGACCGCTCACTTGCAGCACCGACGGCATGTTGTAGTTCACATCCTGCGGATCGAACTGATGCAGCACATACAGTCGTTTTTGCGCCGAGGATAGTGGATAGAAGCTACGCTCTTCCGTTACTGGAATGGACGCATACGCCACCTGATCCAGCTGTTCCAGCACAGCCGCCAGTTGTTCAATCGTTGGTGCTTCAAAAATACTGCGCAGAGGAAGCTGCTTGTTCAGCTCTTGGTGAATCTTCGAGGTTAGTGTCGTCGCCCGCAGTGAGTGTCCACCGATCTCGAAGAAGTTTTCCTTCACGCCGACCTGTGCCAGGCCCAGCACATCCTGCCAAATTTGCGCCAGCTTCACTTCCACCCACGTCCGCGGTGCAACATACTCGGCTTCGCTTTGCAGGCTACCTTCCGGTGCTGGCAGTGCCTTGCGGTCGATTTTGCCATTGGGACTCAGTGGCATCTGCTCCAACTGTACAAAGTACGATGGTACCATGTAGCTTGGCAGCTCCTGCCCCAGCGCACTTCTCAGCTCGCTGGCACTGATTTCTTGCCCCGCGACATAGTAGGCCACCATGTGTTTTTGTCCCGTTTCGTCTGCACGAGCCATGACCACGGCTTCGCGTACCGATTCCACTTGGAGCAACTGCGTTTCCACCTCGCCCAGCTCAATCCGGTACCCCCGGATTTTCACCTGATGGTCGATCCGGCCCAGATATTCAATGTTCCCGTCCGGCATCCATCTCGCCAAATCGCCGGTGCGGTACATCCGCTCATACCCTGCTTCCCCGCCGGCAAACGGATCAGCTACAAATTTCTCGGCCGTCAGCTCTGGACGGTTCAGATATCCTCGTGCTACGCCGACACCGCCAATGCACAGTTCACCTGCCACGCCAATTGGCTGCAATTGCTCCGTGCCTTCCTTGACGATGTACAGACGAATGTTTTGAATCGGTTTCCCGATCGGAATAACCGAATAGGCTACATCAGGCTCGCAATCGAAGTACGATACGTCCACCGTCGCTTCGGTTGGGCCATACAGGTTGACCAGCTTCGCTCCGGCCAGGCTCGACACGAGCCGCTGGAACCGGGCCACATGCTGTGGCGGCAACGCTTCACCACTGGCAAAGACATGGCGCAGTGTGCCCAGCTTCGCTTGCATCACTTCTCGTGGCTGCTGTTCCACATACTCCAGGAACGCATGCAGCATGGCTGGTACAAAGTGCATCGTGCTCACGCCATCGCGGGCAATCGTGTCGACGATGTCTTCCGGGTTCTTTTCCCCGCCGACCGACAGCAGGCTTACCTTTGAGCCGACCATCGACCACCAGAACAGCTCCCACACCGACACGTCGAAGGTGAAGGCGGTCTTTTGCAGGATCGTATCTTCTGCACCCAGGCCGTAGCGATCATGCATCCACAAAATCCGGTTTAACACGGAATGGTGCTCCACCATTACACCCTTCGGTTTTCCAGTGGAACCGGAGGTGTAGATGACATAGGCGACATGGTGCGGCCCAGCCAGTGGCTCCAGATTTGAACCATCTTCGTGGTAAATATTCTTGCCAGCCTGCTCCTGACGATCTAGCACCAGCACCTGACCGTCGAAACTCCGTGATGCTTGCTCCGCCAGATGCGATTGCGTCAGCACCAGCTTCGCGCCTGAATCCTCCAGCATAAAGCGGATGCGGTCGGCCGGATATTCCGGATCGATCGGTACATAAGCTCCGCCTGCCTTGAGGATCGCGTAGATACCTACGATCATGTCCAGCGAACGGTGAAGCAGAATGCCCACAGGCTGATCCGGTTCAACCCCTTTCGCACGCAGCGTCCGAGCCAAACGGTTGGCTCGCTCGTTCAGCTCACGGTAGGTCAACATCTCCGACCCGAATATCACCGCTGCCTGATCCGGTGTAATTGCTGCCTGCTGCTCAAACAGTGCGCTTAGCGTTTGATCCTGCGGATAGGCTGCCGCCGTATCTCCCCATACCTGAACGATCTGTGCCTGTTCTTCTGGTGTCACCAATTCCAGCTCATTCACACGGATATGCGGATTGTTCACGATTTGCTCGATGACATGCAGTACATGTCCCTGCATCCGCTCGATCGTAGACCGATCGTATACATTGGCGTTGTATCTGAACATGATACGGAAGGTTTCATCCGGCATCACAATCAAGTCCAGATCATAGTTCGTCTGCTCAACAACCTCTACATTCGTAATGTCAAATGCAGACGGACGAACTTCGCCTAGCTGCTCGACCTGCTCCTCTACCGGGTAATTCTCAAATACCATAATGTGATTAATCAGATGCTGCTTCTGCTCGGTCAGCGCCTGAATTTCATATAGCGGGAAGCTGTCATATACTCCCGAAGCCAGCGCTTGCTCCTGCGTGTTCCGCATGATGTCGACAAACGTGGCATTCCGTTCACTTTGAATCCGAACCGGGATGGTATTAATGAACAAACCGATCATATTTTCTACACCCGCAATATCCGTCGGACGTCCAGATACGACACTGCCGAATACAACATCCTCATTGTTGTTATATTGCTGCAAAATAACGCCCCACACGCTCTGCATCAGCGTATTAATCGTGACCTGCTGCTGCTTGGCAATCCGGTACATGGCTTCGCTCCACGTTGGATCCAGCTCTACCGTTATTTTTTCAGAAACATATTTGCTGGTATCGCTTGTTGTCGTGGGCAGAACACTTTCGCTGCTATCCGTCACGTGATCTTTCGATGCAGTATCCGATCCAGGCAGCAACGTCTGCTGTTCAAAGCCCGCCAAATAGTTGCTCCAATACTCTTTTGCCGCACGTTCGTCCTGATGCTCCAGCCACTCGATATATTGGCCATACGGTGTGATCGGAGCCAGCTCCGGCTGTTTCTGCTCCAGCAGGGCAAAGTACGTACCAAACACCTCACCCGTAACGAGCGATAAGCACCAGCCGTCCATGATAATGTGATGGAAGCTCCAGACCCAGTGATACGTTTCTTCATCGGTCTGCCATACCTGTACGCGCATCAGTGCATCCGTACCGAGATCAAAGCCCCGAGCCTGATCCTCCTGCTTCAACGCCTGGATATACGCCTGTTGTTCTGCTTTCTGCATTCCGCGTACATCCTTGTAGGAAAGATCGCTATCTTTGTGACGGAATACAATCTGCAATGGTTCCTGACCGTGTCCGGTCTCAAACCGATGGAAATTCGTCCGCAGCGCTTCATGACGCTGTGTCAGCAGATCCAGGCTCTTACGGAAAATAGCAACATCGAAGCTGCCTTTTTGATCAAACGAGGCTTGCTGGAAGTATGCGCCTGAGTCCGATTCCATCAAGCTATGGAACAGCATCCCTTTCTGCATGGGAGAAAGAGCATACACATTTTCCAGTTCACCCACAGAAGCCGTTTGCTCTGTTAATTGCTCCAGTTGTTCCAACGACAAGCCTTTGAACAAGACATCGCTTGGCGTTAGTTCGCTCCGCTCTTGGGAGGCACAATGCTTGATGACTTCCTGCAAGCTTTCCCGTAGCAACTGCGCAAACTTTTCTACGTTTTGCTGATGATATACTTGGCTGTCATAGCGAATTTCCAGTGTCAGCACGCCTGCTGTAATCATGCCGTTCACATTCAGCGGCTGCTCCAGCACGGTATAACCACTCATCGGTTCTCCGTCCGTATGCGAAGACAGCACGATGTCACTCTGTTCCAAATCCTGATCAAATTGTCCCAAATAGTTAAAGCTGATCTCAGGCTGCAGATTCAAGGAAGGATCGGCATTATCCGAAGACATATACTTCAAAATACCGTAGCCAATGCCCTTATGCGGGACATGGCGCAGGTCCTCTTTTACCCGCTTGATGCGCTGCCCTACTTCTGATGTTCCATCCACATCCAGCAGTACCGGATACTGACTCGTAAACCAGCCCACGGTACGTGTGATATCCACATCTGGAACAATAGCTTCCCGGCCATGCCCCTCCAGATTGACCAGCACACGCTTCTGCCCGCTCCAGTTGTACAATGCGCTGCCGAGTGCGGTTAACAGCAGATCATTGACCTCCGTGTTGTACGCACGATGTGATTCCTGAAGCAGCAACCGGGTTTCCTGTTCGTTCCAAGCCACGGTCACCGTCTCACTATCTCTGACCCAAAAAGGCTGTCCTGCTGCTTTATCTTGATCCTTAGGTAGCGATGCGACTGCCATGTGGGCAAGACGCTGCCAGTATTCGCGTTCGTTGTCGATGGCCGGACTGTTCGCATATTGAGACAACCGCTCTGCCCAAGCGGAGAACGAATCCGTTTTATAAGGCAAGCGAATCGCTTCTCCCCGAACGGCCTGCTCATAGCCAGTCGCAAAATCTTCAAACACAATCCGCCATGAGATCCCGTCTATGACCAAATGGTGAATGGCAATCAGTAAATGATCTCCATCCATGCAGCGGAAAAGTCCCAGCTTCACCAGCGGTCCTTCATCCAGACAAATAAAGCTTTGGATGGCATTGGCTTTCATCTCAATTGCGGCTGCCACCTCTGCCATGTTTTGCACCTTCGTCAAATCTACAACGTCCAGACTGTACAGCTCGCCTTCGTTCACACCGCGATTCCACGCCTCATAGCCCTGTTCGGTCTGACGGAAGACCATACGCAGCGCATCATGATGCTCCGTCACCTGGGTCACCGTGCGATGCAATGCGCCTATGTCGAAGCCTTCTGCTCTATGCAGCATCACCGACTGGTTGAAATAATGCGGCTCTGCCGACGATAGTCCAAAAAACCACTGCTGGATCGGGGTCAGCTTGACGCTGCCCGAAACCTCGCCCTGATCGGCCGTACGACTAACTGGGTGTACATGACCACTCAGCAGCGAAATGGATGGATATTGGAACAAATCCTTCATGTCCAGCTTGTAGCCCGCTTGCAGCAAGCGGGAGGATACCTGGATTGCTTTGATCGAATCGCCGCCCAGATCAAAGAAATTATCTAAAATACCGATGTTCTTCGTTCCTAATACAGACTGCCAAATCGAAGCCAACGTCTGCTCCAGCGCTGTGCGCGGCTCTACATAATCCGCTCCGCTTTGCAGACTGCCTTCCGGTGCCGGCAGGGCCTTACGGTCGATTTTGCCGTTCGGTGTCAGCGGCATCTGCTCCAGCTGGATGAAATACGAAGGCACCATGTAGTTTGGCAGCTCCTCACCCAGGAAGCCGCGCAGCTCCCCAGCGCTTACGTCTCTTTCAGCGACATAGTACGCCACCAGTTGGTTTTGTCCCTGCTCGTCCGCTTGGGCCAGGACGATGACTTCTTGCACGTTTTCCACTTTCAACATTTGTGCCTCGACTTCGCCGAGTTCGATCCGGTAGCCCCGGATTTTCACCTGATGGTCGATCCGGCCCAAATATTCAATGTTGCCATCAGGCATCCATCTCGCCAAGTCCCCCGTACGGTACATTCGTTCATAGCCTGCTTCACCCGCTGCAAACGGGTTCGCTACGAATTTCTCCGCCGTCAGCTCTGGGCGATCCAGATAACCACGCGCCAGACCCGGACCGGACACGCACAGCTCACCTGCTACGCCGACCGGCGCCAAATGTCCATGCACATCCACCATGTATACCCGGTGATTCGGCACAGGACGTCCGATGGAAATGAGTTGTCCTGCCCTTTCATCCTCGGATACCGGCCAGATGGATGTTGCCACCGAGTTTTCGGTTGGACCATAGCCATTGTAGTACGCCACCTGATCCTTCCACTTGTATACCAGTTCGGTGGATGAGGCTGAACCCGCAGTGAACAGAATACGCAGGCTTGGCATCCGCTCTGGCTTCAGATACACCGCATAGGTCGGTGGCAAAGCGGCCACCGTAATGTGGTGATCCGCCATATATTGCTCAAACCGCTCGTAGTTCAAAATCGTCTCTGTTGTTGGCACATATAACGTAGCCCCGCAGAACAGCGCTTGGAAGATTTCCCAGCAAGCCGCATCGAACGAATAGCTGGCAAACAGCAACGCATGATCCGTTGTACTAATCTTGAGTGTCTGATCAAAATACGTTTTCAGATTGCACAGCCCGTGGTGCTCCAGCATAACGCCCTTCGGCTGTCCGGTTGTACCCGACGTATAGATTACATACGCCAGATCGTTCGGACCAGACAGCGGCTCCAGATTGGAACCATCCTCGTGGTACACGGTTTGTGCTCCATCCAATACCAGTACTTGACCGTCGATAGCTACTTTGTCTACCAGATGACTTTGTGTTAACAGCAGCTTCGCACCCGAGTCGTCCAGCATATAGCGGATACGTTCCTCTGGATACGTCGGATCAATGGGCACATATGCACCTCCGGCTTTTAAAATCCCGAAGATACCCACAATCATGTCTACCGAACGCTCGGTCATCAGACCCACCAAACGATCCTTCGTCACCCCTTGACTGCGCAAGGTACGAGCCAATCGATTGGCGCGTTCATTCAGCTCGCGATAAGTCAGCTGCTCTCCTTCAAAGAACAAGGCTGTCTGCTCCGGTGTCTGTGCAGTTTGCACTTCGAACAAGCCGTGAATCGTTTGTTTACTTGGATAGGCTACCGCTGTATTTCCCCATACCTCAACGATCTGCTTACGCTCCTGCATCGTAACCATGTCCAGTTCATGTACGCGAATGTTCGGATTCGCTGTCACCTGCTCCAGTAGCTGCACCAGATGACCTCGAATGTGCTCTACACTTTCCCGTTCAAAGGCCAGGGCATTATAGCCAAAGCTCATGTGGATGGTATCCCCTGGCAGCACCACCAGGTTAAAGTCATAGTTGGTCTGCTCGACAGACTCGGCTCCTGTGATCGTGAAGCTGGATGCCTCACCACTACCTAATTGCTCGATTTGTTCCTCTACCGGATAGTTCTCAAAAATAAGAATATGGTTGATCAAATCCTGCTTAAGCTCCGACAACCCCTGAATTTCATACAACGGATACGTATCATACACATGGGAAGCAATCGATTGCTCCTGGACGTGCTTCATCACGCCCGAGAATACACTGTCCTTATGACTACGGATACGTACTGGAATCGTATTGATAAACAGGCCAATGATATGCTCCACATTCGGAATGTCTGCCGGACGTCCAGATACTACGCTGCCAAACACGACATCATCGGTGCCATTATATTTTTGCAGCAAAAGGCCCCAAACGGTCTGCATCAACGTATTGACGGTGACCTGATAACGCTTGGCTATGTGCTGAATACGAGCGGTTAGTTCCGCGCCCAAATCAAAATCCAGACGCTCCGCCTGATACCCCGTTTTGCCCTGGATTTTTGCCTGTGGCAAGCGGGACTGCTCCTCATATCCTTCCAGCACCTTGCTCCAGTAGCTGGATGCGGCCTGACGATCCTGCTGTTCCAGCCATTCGATATACTGACTGTACGGGGTTACAGGGACCAGTTCCGGTTGTTTATGAGCCAGTATCGCAAAATAACTTGCAAACACTTCGTTGGTCACCAGCGACAAGCACCAGCCGTCCATCACAATATGGTGAAAGCTCCATACAAAACGATACGTCTCCTCACCTGTGCGCAACACAGCGACACGCATCAAGGCGTCTTGTGCCAGGTCAAAGCCTCTTTGCTTGTCTTTACGCGTAAATTCGAGCATGTATTCGTTTTGCTGCTCGTCCTCCATGTCCCTTAAATCTTCAACATACAGTTCGCTGCGCTTATTCCGGCACACGACCTGAAGCGGTTCATCCTTCCAGCCGCTGTAGAAGTTCGTGCGCAGTACCGTATGCCGCTGCACCAATACATCCAAACTGGCTGCAAAGGCAGCGATATTAAAATGTCCTCGCAGATCAAAGGAGGCCTGTTCAAAATACGCGCCCGATTGCGAATCCATCAGATTGTAAAAGAGCATGCCCTTCTGCATCGGTGTCAGTGCGTATACATTTTCCAGCTCACCAATACGTGCCGCCTGTTCCGCAATCTGTTCCAGTTCTCCAGTCGTCAGACCTTTGAAGGATACATCACTTGGCGTCAGCTGAGGCTGCTTTTGAGCGACGCAATGCGCAATGACCTCCTGCAAAGCAGATTTCATTAGCCCCGCCACCCGTTCCAGCGTTTCTTTACGATACTGCTTACGGCTGTAAGCGATCGTCAAACGCAGCGTGCCTTCCGAGATCATCGCGTTCAGATCCAGCGTGTATGGCAAGCGGGAATGGGCATCCTCTGTTTCCCCTGCACGGTAGGAGGACAACGTGATTCCACTATTTTGCAGATCCTGATCGACCTGACCCAAATAGTTAAAGCTGATTTCCGGCTCGGCTGCGATCGTGTCCATTTCATCTGCAGGCAACGCAGAGGACAGGTAACGCCAAGTGCCATAGGTAAGCCCTTTATGCGGAATACGCCGCAGGCCTTCCTTCGTTTCTTTAATCCGCTGAGCCAGTGTCATTTCCTTGCCGGTCTCCAGCAGCACTGGATACAAGCTCGTAAACCAGCCTACTGTACGTGTAATATCCACCTCTGGCAAGATCGCTTCCCGGCCATGGCCCTCCAGGTTCACCAGTACATGTCCTGCACCTGTCCAGTTGTGCACCGCGAGTCCCAGCGCGGTCAGCAGCAAATCATTGACCTCGGTGTTATAGGCGCGATGGGCCTGCTTCAGCAGTTGCTGGGTTTCAGCTTCAGTCCACTCCACCGTCAGCACTTCGCCGTCTGCATTCACGGAGCCCTCGTAGGCAAAATCCTTAGGCAGTGGTGCAGCTTCAGCTTTGACCTGTTCCAGCTGCTTCCAATAGACTTCATCCGATGCAGCCTCAGGACGGTTAGCATAAGAGGATAACTCCCGTGCCCAAGTTTGGAAGGAATCTGTTTTATAGGGCAATCGTACGGACTCGCCCTGGATCGCCTGCTCGTAGCCTGTCGAGAAATCTTCAAACAGAATCCGCCACGACACCCCGTCCACCACCAAGTGGTGAATGGCGATCAGCAGATGGTCGCCCTCCGCTGTGCGGAACCATCCGAGTTTCACCAAAGGTCCTGCGGACAGGTCCATGCTGCTTTGGATTTCCGTTGCCTTCGCTTCCAACTCTTCCGCATAAGCGGCCCGTTCACGGTAATCCAAAGTTTCCAGTGTATATAACGTGCCTTCCTCTACATGGCGAGTCCAAGCTGTATAACCAGCGGAAGTCTGATGGAATACCATACGCAGCGCATCATGATGCTTCACGAGGTGATCCATGGCTTGGCGAACCGCTGTCTCCTCAAAACCCTCGGCGCGATAGAGCATAACCGCCTGATTAAAGTGCTGCGGACGCTCGCGCTCCTGCGCAAAGAACCAATGCTGGATCGGAAGTAGCGCCGTTTCCCCGCTGACTTCTTCCTGATCTGCCATACGACGGACCTCGTGCATATGCGGTGCCAGGGCTTCAACGGTTGGATACTGGAACAAATCCTTCATGTCCAGCTTATAGCCGGCCTGGAACGCACGGGACGCGATTTGGATCGCCTTGATCGAATCACCGCCCAGATCAAAGAAATTGTCCAAAATACCAACCGTCTGTAGTCCCAGCACTGACTGCCAGACCGCTACCAGCGCGCGTTCTTGCACGGTACGCGGCTCGGCATAATCGACTCCAGTTTGCAGGCTGCCTTCCGGTGCCGGCAAGGCCTTGCGGTCGATTTTGCCATTCGGTGTCTGTGGCAGCTGTTCCAGTTGTACAAAGTAGGATGGCACCATGTAGCCTGGCAACTCCCGTCCCAGCTCACTTCTTAGCTTGCTGGCCTCGACTTCTTGTCCCGCGACATAGTAGGCCACCATGTGGTTTTGGCCCATTTCGTCCGTACGGGCCACGACGACCGCTTCGCGTACCAATTCTACTTGGAGCAGCTGCGTTTCCACCTCGCCCAGCTCAATCCGGTACCCCCGGATTTTCACCTGATGATCGATCCGACCCAGATATTCAATGTTGCCGTCCGGCATCCATCTCGCCAAATCGCCGGTGCGGTACATCCGTTCATAGCCTGCTTTGCCTCCGGCAAACGGGTTCTCTACAAATTTCTCGGCCGTTAGTTCTTCGCGTTTCCAATAACCACGGGCTAATCCTTGCCCTGCAATACATAATTCGCCCGGCACACCGATTGGCTGCAATCCCCCATCCGCGTTCATGATATATATTTGGGTATTCGCGATAGGACGTCCGATATTAATTTGATGAGCATGGGTCAGTTCCTGTACAGTCGACCAAACTGTCGTTTCTGTAGGTCCGTACATATTGTAAATGCGAGGACCGTTTATCTTTTGCAGATCTCCCAACAGCTTGGACGGTAGGGCTTCACCCCCGACCATAATTGCCTTCACGCTTTGCAGTGCTTGGGAACCTGTTTCATGACCCAGTAGCATTTGCACCCGCGATGGTGTCATTTGCAACATCTCAATATGATGATGAGTAATCAACTCACCAAGTGCCTGAGGATTCACCTGATGCTGGCGGTCGCCAAGCACAACCGTCATGCCACCCAGCAGAGGCAGGATGGTTTCCAAGACAAAAATATCGAATGAAATGGTCGTCAGTGACAAAATGGTTTGACTCGTTTCAAAGTCAATTGCTTCGCGCATACCTGTAATAAAGTTGAGTACTGAGCGATGCTGGAGCATAACCCCTTTCGGATTTCCAGTTGAACCAGAGGTATAGATGACGTAAGCCAAATGCTCTGAGCGGGCAATCGCCTCCAGGTTGCTGCTTTCTCCCTGATACAATTCTGCATCCTCAATAAATATTGCATTGGCGTTGCAATGGTGCTCTTCCAACAGATCACGACTGGTCAGAAGCACTGTGGCCTCGCTATCTTCCAGCATGTATTGAATACGAGATGACGGAAATTCGGGATCAATTGGCACATATGCACCGCCTGCTTTTAGAACGGCCAGCAGACCTACGATCATTTCCACTGAGCGATGCACCATCAGGCCGACCAGCTTATCAGGTCCTACCCCCTGTGCTTGAAGTATTCGTGCCAATGAGTTGGCTCGTTCATTCAGCTCCCGATAAGTCAGACTCTGATGTCCAAACATTAATGCTACCTGATCCGGTGTCTGTGCCACCTGTTCCTCGAACACCGCACTTAACGTCTGATCCTGTGGATAAGCTGTTGCAGTATCGCCCCAAACCTGAATAATCTGCGCTTGTTCTTCCGATGTTATCAATTCCAACTCACTCACACGGATATTCGGATTCTCCACAATTTGCCTAATGACATGCTCGATATGACCCTTGATGCGCTGCATTTCGGACCGGTTATATACCAGTTCATTGTATTCCAGCAGGATCGTGATATCCTCGTCAGGCACGACAATCAGGTTAAAATCGTAGTTGGTTTGCTCTGCAATTGCCACATTGGCTATAGATAAGCCTGTATGTGCGTCTGCTTCGCCGGAATCAATCGCCTGAGATATCTTTTGCCCGATCGGATAGTTTTCAAAGACCATAATATGATTAATCAGGTCTTGTTTTTGTTCAGTCAGCGCCTGAATATCGTAGAGCGGAAACGTGTCATATGGACCGGAGCTCAAAGCCTGTTCCTGTGTACGCTTTAATATTTCAGCAAATGTTGCATTCCGCTCACTGTAAATGCGTACCGGAATTGTATTAATGAACAAACCGATCATGCTCTCCACGCCTGCGACTTCTGCTGGACGCCCGGATACCACACTACCAAACACGACATCCTGATTATTATTGTATTTCTGTAAAATAACACCCCACGCACTCTGTAAAATCGTATTAATTGTTACTTTCTGTTGCTTTGCAATACGCTTCAATGCGGTACTCCGCTCTTTACCTAACCCAAAGGTCACCTTCTCCAAAACATAGCCTGTATCCGAACGCCCGTCACTTCCGTCTGCATCCTCATTCTGCACTGTTACAGAAGCCTGCGCTTTCTCACCAAGCAACAAGGTCTGTTGCTCATAACCCGCCAAATAGTCGCTCCAATAGCGAGCCGCTTCCTGCGCTTTCTGCTGTTCCAGCCATTCAATGTAACGGCTATATGGTCTAACAGGTGGTAGTTCCGGCTGCCTGTTCTTCATCAAAGACGAATACGCACTTAGCACTTCTTCCATGACAAGTGACAGACACCAGCCGTCCATCAGGATATGATGGAAGCTCCATACAAATCGGTATGAGCAATCCCCTGTACGGAAGACAGCTATACGCATCAGCGCATCCTTGCCTAAATCAAAACCTCGAGCTTTGTCCTGTGTCACAAATTCAGCTACAGTGTTTTCACGCCCTCTGGCATCTTCATAACGGAAGCTCGCATTTTTATGACGATAGACAACCTGCAACGGTTGACCATGCCAGCCACTGTAGAAATTTGTACGGAAAATTGCATGACGGCTTACGAGCAGCTTCACACTTTCCTCAAACATGCTCGGTTCAAAATCTCCTTCAAGATCAAACGTCAACTGTTCAAAATACACTTCGGTTTGTGTATTCATCAAACTATGGAACAGCATACCCTTTTGCATTGGCGTTAGCGGGTACACGTCTTCCAATTCCCCAACCGTCTTTGTCTGCTCCTTAATCGTATCTAATTGCTCCAAGGTCAGACCTTTAAACAGTACATCACTTGGAGTCAATTCGTTCTGCTCCCTTGCAACACAGTGCTCGATAATTTCAAGCAGATTGGCTTTTAGCAGGTTAGCCAGCATTTGGATGGTGTCCTTACGGAAGACCTTGCTGTTATATCGAATATCCAGTTTCAGGATACCGTTGGTTACACTCGCGTCCACAATGAAATCGTATTTCATCTCCAGCTGATCACTAACGACCGATCCAATCGAGTAAGGTGACATACGGATATCACTGTTTTGCAACTCCTGATCAAACTGTCCGTGATAGCTAAAACTTACCTGTGGCTCGGCAAAAGCTTGATGTTGACCGAGATTCAGTGCATCTGCTTGCTGATCCGTGGCTTGGCCGGATTCACTCAAATATCTCCAGATTCCGTAGCCAATTCCCTTATTCGGAATATCACGCAGACTCTCTTTGACCTGTTTGATGCGTCCCGATAAAGTAGAATCACTGCCGATGTTCAGCCATATTGGATATTGAACCGTAAAGCAACCTATCGTACGAGAAAGGTCCGTATCTGGTAAAATGCCCTCACGTTCATATCCTTCCAAATTGATCAGGCTACGTTCATGACCGGTCCATGTGTACAGCATCATGCTCAAAGCTGTCAGCAGCAGATCGTTCACTTCCGTGTTATATGCGCGGTGCGCTTGCTTCAATAGCCGTTCTGTCTCTTCTTCCGAAAGCTTAACGACCATTTTACCCGTGTCAGCCAAGATAAATTTGCCATCCTGTGCTTGATCCTCAGGCAAGCGTACCTGGTCAGCCAAAGCGGATGCGTTCAGATGCTCCCAATAGGCGCGTTCGCCTTCCAGTGCTGCACTATTCGCATAGGTGTACAGTCTTTGAGACCAGGAACGGAACGAGTCCGTTTTATCCGGTAACTGAAGCACTTCTTGATGGACGGCTTTCTCATAGACTGTGGCTAAATCCTCCAACAAAATGCGCCACGATACCCCGTCTGCCACCAAATAGTGGATGGCTATGAGCAAATGATCCCCATCCGCACAGTGGAACAAACCAGCTTTAAATAACGGGCCTTCATGCACATAAATACTGCTTTGAATTTCGCTGACTTTCGCCTCAATCGTCGCACTAAGCAAGGCTTCATCAGTGACATCTCTAAAGTTCAATACATCCAGATGATACAGTTCGCCCTCATGTACTCCACGGTTCCATGCTTCATAGCCTTGCTCCGTCTTTCTGAACACCATCCGTAGTGCATCATGGTGCTCAGTTAGCTTCATGAGCGCCTGACGTAGAGCGGATTCGTCAAAGCCCTGCTTCAGATGCAGCATAACCGCCTGGTTAAATGGATACGCATGCACTTGCCCTTGTTCTGCAAGCCAGTATTGGGTCGGCGTTAGCGCCACTTTCCCCGTGACCTCGCCTTGCTCGGTCGTTTGCTTGTCCGCTAACCGAAGATGCGGAGCCAGCTCCTTCACATTTGGAAATTTGAACAAGTCCTTCATATCCATCTTGTACCCGGCTTGAAGCAGTCGGGAAGAGAATTGAATCGCCTTGATGGAGTCGCCGCCCAGATCAAAGAAGTTGTCTAAAATACCGACCGTTTGTACGTTCAGAACGGACTGCCAGATTGCTACGAGTGCCCGTTCGGCTCCAGTGCGCGGCTCTACATACTCCGCTCCGCTTTGCAGACTGCCTTCGGGTACCGGCAGAGCCTTGCGGTCAATTTTGCCGTTTGGACTCAGTGGCATCTGCTCCAGCTGTACAAAGTAGGATGGTACCATGTAGCTTGGCAGTTCTCGGCCCAGCTCACTTCTCAGCTCACTGGCACTGAGTTCTTGCCCCGCAACATAGTAGGCCACCATTTGGTTTTGGCCCGTTTCATCCGCACGAGCCATGACCACGGCTTCTCGTACCGATTCCACCTGGAGCAGTTGCGTTTCCACCTCGCCCAGTTCGATTCGATAACCCCGGATTTTTACCTGATGGTCAATCCGTCCCAAATATTCGATGTTCCCGTCTGGCAACCATCTCGCCAAATCGCCTGTGCGGTACATCCGCTCATAGCCTGCTTCCCCACCAGCAAACGGATCGGCTACGAATTTCTCAGCCGTCAGCTCCGGTCGGTTCAGGTAACCGCGAGCTACGCCGACACCGCCGATGCACAGCTCACCCGCAACCCCAATCGGTTGCAATTGCTCTTTGCCTTCCTTCACGATGTACAAACGAATATTTTGAATCGGTTTCCCGATGGGAATAACTGTATATTCTTCATCCAGCTTGCAATCGAAGTACGATACGTCCACCGTCGCTTCCGTCGGGCCGTACAGGTTGATCAGCTTCGCTCCTGCTAGGCTCGACACGAGACGTTGGAACCTCGCCACATGCTGCGGTGGTAAGGCTTCACCACTGGCAAAGACATGGCGCAGCGTGCCCAGCTTCGCTTGCATCACTTCCCGTGGCTGTTGCTCCACGTATTCCAGGAACGCATGCAGCATAGCCGGTACAAAGTGCATCGTGGTCACGCCATCACGGGCAATCGTGTCGACGATGTCTTCTGGGTTCTTCTCCCCGCCGACTGACAGCAAACTCACCTTCGAGCCGACCATCGACCACCAGAACAGCTCCCACACCGACACGTCGAAGGTGAAGGTGGTTTTTTGCAGAATTGTATCCTCCGCACTCAAGCCGTAGCGATCATGCATCCACAAAATCCGGTTCAGCACGGAATGGTGCTCCACCATTACACCTTTCGGTTTTCCAGTGGAACCGGAGGTGTAGATCACATAGGCGACATGATGTGGCCCCGACAACGGCTCCAAGTTGGAGCTATCTTCGTGGTAGATGTCGTTGCGTTCCAACACCAGCACCTGGCCGTCGAAACTCAGCGATGCTTGCTCGGCCAGGTGCGATGACGTCAGCACGAGTTTCGCTCCCGAATCCTCCAGCATAAAGCGGATGCGGTCGGCCGGATATTCCGGATCGATTGGTACATAAGCTCCGCCAGCCTTAAGGATCGCATAGATGCCTACGATCATGTCCAGCGAGCGCTGCGCCAGAATGCCTACCGGCTGTTCCGATTCTACTCCTTCTGTGCGCAAGGTGCGTGCAAGACGGTTGGCTCTCTCGTTCAGTTCACGATAGGTTAAGGATTGATGCTCCCAAACGACAGCTACATGATCTGGTGTGCGTTCAGCCTGCTCCTCAAACAGCTTTTGGATCGTCTGATGGCTTGGATATGCTGAAGCCGTCGCATTAAACGCTCCTGTAATCTGCTGCTTTTCCGCTGCTGTGACTAATTCCAGCTCTTCAACCCGAACATGCGGGTTGAGCGAAATTTGCTCCAGCAGGCGTGCTAAATGCCCATGCAGACGCTCAATACCTGCTTGATCAAAGCTGAGCGCGTTATACATAAAGCGAATCTTGATGCCTTCTCCCGGCATAACAGCTACGTTCAGATCGTAGTTGGTTTCCTCTGTAGCCACCACGTTCGAAATCGTAAATTTATCCTGTCCCTCGCTACCTAACTGTTCTACCTGCTGTCCCACCGGATAATTTTCAAATATCATAATATGATTAATTAAATCCTGTTTCTGCTCGGTCAGCGCCTGAATTTCATACAACGGGAATGCATCGTAGGCATTGGAAGCCAGCGCCTGCTGCTGGGTTCGTTTCATCAGCTCGACAAAGGTTTCACCTTGTTCAAACTGCACACGCACTGGAATGGTATTAATGAACAGCCCGATCATGTGCTCCACGCCTGGAATATCCCCTGGACGACCGGACACAACGCTACCGAACACGACATCCGTACTGTTGTTATATTTTTGCAACAGAACGCCCCATACGGTCTGAATCAGTGTGTTGATCGTGACCTGATTTTGCTTCGCCACCCGTTCGATCTGAGCAACCAGCTCTGGCTGGAAGTTACATTCCAGATCTTCAGCGACATACTCCCCGGATTGTAAAGATTTCGACTGTGTTTTTTGCTGTGGAAGCGTAATTTGCTGCTCGTAGTCCGCCAAATACCCACTCCAGTATTGCAAGGCTGCCTCACGGTCCTGACGTTCCAGCCATTCAATAAATCGACTGAACGGCGTGACTGGCTCCAGTACTGGCTCCCCTCCCGCACGCAGTGCCAGATAGCTACCGAATACCTCCTGTGTCATAAAGGACAAGCACCAGCCATCCATCAAAATGTGATGGAAGCTCCAGATAAAGTGATACGTTTCATCCCCGGTTTGCAGGATGGAGATACGAATGAGTGCGCCCTCTGCGAGATTGAATCCTTTTGCTTTATCTTCGATGACAAAAGCTTCAACACGAGCTGCTCGTTCCTCTTTTTCCAGTCCGCGCAGGTCTTCATAATATAATTGTCCGCTACGGTTGCGGAAAACGACCTGTACAGGCTCATCCTTCCAGGAGTTGATAAAGTTCGTCCGCAATGCCTCATGACGCTGCACGAGCAGATCAAAGCTTTTACCGAAAGTAACTACATCGAAGCGGCCATTCAACTCAAAGGTGGCCTGCTCAAAATAAGCTGCCGAATCCTCATCCATCAAGCTGTAAAAGAGCATCCCCTTTTGCATCGGCGTCAAGGCATATACATTTTCCAGCTCGCCCAGATCTCGCGTATCCTCCACCAATTGCTCCAGCTCATCCAGCGTTACATGGTTTAACAGGACATCACTTGGGGTTAGCATCGTTCTTTCTTGGGCAACACAGTGATGAATCACCTCACGCAAGCTGGATGCCAGCAGCTCTCCAAGCCGTTCAATCGTTTCATGACGGAACTGCGTTGTGCCGTAGCGAATCGTGAACATCAACTCGCCATCTTCGATTACTCCATTGATATCCAGCGCAAAATCCATAGTCGCGTTCGTGCTGACAGGCACACCGATAGAATAGGCGGAAGGCTGTAGATCATTGCCTTTATAATCCTGATCGAATTGGCCCAAATAGTTAAAACTGATCTCAGGCTGAGCCTGTAACCGCACGCCTGCTTTCTCCAGCATATTCATATCTGACAGGTATCGTAAAATACCGTAGCCGATGCCTTTTTGCGGAATATGACGCAGCCCTTCCTTGATCCTTTTGATCAGACGAGCGGTATGTCCCCCTTGTCCCAAACTTCCATCCAGTACAACCGGGAACTGGCTCGTAAACCAGCCGACCGTGCGCGTAATATCCACATCCGATACAATGGCTTCCCGTCCATGGCCCTCCAGATTGACCAGCACCCGTTCGGAACCAGACCAGTCATAGACTGCTTTTCCGAGCGCAGCCAGCAACAGGTCATTCATTTCCGTGTTGTACGCGCGATGAGCTTGTTTGAGCAGCTGCTCGGTTTCCTGCTTCGTCCAGCGGACCGTCACAACCTCACTGTCTCCAAGCCGTGCATTGTCATTTGCAAAATCCTTCGGCAAAGGCTTCGCAAGGCTAGCTTCTGCTTGTTCGATATGCTGCCAGTAAGCAAGCTCCTGCTCCATCGTCGCACTGCTGGCATAGGCTGACAGCTGTTTGGCCCATACCTGGAATGAATCTGTTTTATGCGGCAGTCGGATCGCTGTGCCGGTTTGACCTGCAACAGCCTGCTCATAACCGGATGCCAAATCTTCCAGTAAAATACGCCACGATACACCGTCCACAACCAAATGATGAATGACGATTAATAAATGGTCGCCCTCAGCGCAGTGGAACAGACCAAGCTTCACAAGTGGACCCTCACTCAAATGAATGCTCGCTTGAATTTCACTCGCCTTGGCTTCAACAGCGGTGGATTCGTCTTCCACTGCGCTGAAATCTACAATGTCCAGCGTGTATAGCTCGCCTTCTGCTACACTGCGGTTCCAAGCAACATAGCCCTGCTCCGTCTCACGGAATACCGTGCGCAATGCGTCATGATGCTGGACCATACGGTCCATCGTACGGCGCAGCGCGTCGACGTCAAAGCGCCCAGCTCGGTACAGCATCATCGCCTGGTTGCTGTGGTGCAGGTCAGCCGGCTGCTGCTCGAAGAACCATCGCTGAATAGGTGTCAGTTCCACCGGGCCTACTGCCTCTTCCTGACTGGCCATCTTGCCATCTGTACGAAGCAAAGGACTGAGTGCCGCTACGGTCGGATTACTGAAGAGATCCTTCATGTTCAATCGATAACCTGCTTGCAGCAATCGGGACGAGACTTGCAAGGCTTTGATCGAATCGCCACCCAGCTCGAAGAAGTTATCCTGCGTGCCTACGGCTTCCACGCCCAGCACCCCAGCCCATACCGCAGCCAGTACTTGCTCCACCTGGGTACGCGGGGCCACATAGGCTGCTCCCGTATGGATGCTGCCTTCTGGCTCCGGTAAAGCCTTGCGGTCGATTTTGCCGTTGCTGGTCAGCGGGATGGTCTCCAGTCGCATCAGGCGCGCAGGCACCATGTGCGCTGGCAACCCGGCTTCCAGCGCTGCCTGTACTTCCTCAATCCGCAGCTCGGCTTCTCCCGTGATGTATCCACACAAATACTTGTGCCCACGCTCGTCCGTTCGGTCGATAACTACGGCTTGGCGCACACCTGGCACTCGCTGGATCGCCGTTTCAATCTCGCCCAGCTCGATCCGGTAGCCCCGAATTTTGACCTGATAGTCCATCCGGCCAATAAAGTCCACATTGCCGTCCGGCATCCACCGCGCCAAATCGCCGGTACGATACAGCCGTTCACCCGGTACGTACGGGTTCGCTACAAATTTCTCGGCGGTCAGGTCCGCACGGTTCAGGTACCCCCGTGCCACCCCTGCTCCACCAATGCACAGCTCGCCCAGTACGCCGATCGGCACTGGATTCAGCTGGCTGTCCACAATGTAGAAGCGTGCGTTCAGCCATGCCTGGCCAATCGGCACATGGCCGCTGCTTGGCAGCTTCGACAGCTCTTCGTCGTAGAAGCTGGAGTCAATCGCCGCTTCCGTGACGCCGTAGCTGTTGATGATGCGGATATCTGCGCCAAACCGTTCTTGCAGCACCCGGTAGTCCGTCACGCTGCAGCTATCCGAGCTGGTGATCAGCAGTTCCATGCTGCTCATGTCCAGCCCCTGTTCATGCACATGCTGCATAAACGGTACGATCAAGGCCGGAGTCGATTCGAACACCGTGATTTGGTAATCGCGAATCCATCCGTACAGACGGCTTGGATCAATGCGATCATCTTTCGGACAGACGACCATCGTCCCCCCGTTATAAAGCGTCCGTGCAATATCGCCGACGAACACGTCGAAGGAAAAGCTGGCCAGTTGCAGCAGTCGTACTGGGAACTGGTTCAGACGGTAATCCCGGCGATACGCCGCAGCCGTATTCACCAAGCTGCGATGTTCGATCATGACGCCCTTCGGACGTCCGGTTGTACCCGACGTGTAGATTACATACGCCAGATCGTGCGGTTCATTGATCGGTTCGATATCCGTGACACCCCCGGTGTACAGCGACTCATCGTCCAATGCCAATACAGTACGCAGACGCAGCCCTGTTGCCGGTTCGGATGCTTCTTCGTTGTCAGACTTCGAATCCAATTTCAAGCTTACGCCTTCACTCAGGCTGTCTCTTTCCATCGTTTCAGCGCCAGCTGCTGTTTCCAGTTCGCCCTCCGTCTGCTCTCCATCCAAGTTGAGCCATGCTTGTGCACGCTCCTGCAAACCGGTTTGCGTTAGCAGCACCGTCGCACCACTGTCCTCGAGCATAAAGCGAATCCGTTCGGACGGATAATCCGCATCCAGCGGCACATATGCGCCTCCTGCTTTCCAGACCGCCAATACGCCGACCAGCATGTCCACCGAGCGTTCGCTCAAAATACCCACAATGGACTCGCGTCCAATGCCCTCATTCCGCAATCTGCGAGCAAGCTGGTTTCCACGCTCGTTCAGCTCGCGGTACGTAAACTGCCGTTCCTCGTATACAACGGCCACGTGATCCGGCACAAGCTGTGCCTGTTCTTCCACATAGGCGTGGAACAACAAATTAGATTCTTTTTCATCACTCCACGCAGCTACGCCTACTGATCCAAAACCATCGATGATTTTTGCTTTTTCCGCAGCAGTCACCAATTCAAGCTCATCTACCCGTGCATCTGGTCTGTGAATCGCTTCTTCAATCATATGCAGCAAATGCTCACGGATTTGCTCTACAGCTGCACGTTCCAACACCTTCGCGTTGTACTCCAAATGGAAATGAATTTCATCACCCGGCACAACCGTAATATTGAAATCATAGTTCGTTTGCTCTGACATGGAAGCATTGGCAATCGTAAAGCCATTCGCGCCACGGCTACCCATCTGCTCCATGCGCTGTTCCACCGGATAGTTTTCAAACACGATAATATGGTTTACCAAGTCCTGTTTCTGCTCGGTCAGGGCCTGAATGTCATACAACGGATAGGTTTCATAGGCACGGGAAGCCAGTGCCTGCTCCTGGATCTGCTTCATCAGCCCAGCAAATGTCATATCTTTCTCACTGTGAATCCGTACAGGAACCGTATTAATGAACAACCCAATCATTTTGTCTATGCCCGGAATATCGGCTGATCTACCAGATACGACACTGCCAAATACCACATCCCGGCTGTTGTTATACCGCTGCAGCACAACGCCCCACGCTGCTTGCAGAAGTGTGTTGACCGTCACTTGCTTCTGCTTAACCAGCTTGTTCATTCGTTCCGTCACTTCACGGCCCAGTGTAAACGAAAGCTTGTCCGCTTCATATGCTTTAGCGTGACCGTCCAGCTGTTTGACCTGCGGCAATACCGTCTGCTGCTCAAAGCCCGCAAAATAATCGCGCCAGAACCGTTCAGCCTCCGTCTTGTCCTGCCGATCCAGCCATTCAATGTATTCGCTGTATGGTGTTACCGGGGCAAGCTCCGGCTTGCGGTCTTCGAGGATAGCAAAGTACGTATTAAATGCTTCCCCTACAACCAGGAACAAGCACCAGCCGTCCATCAAAATATGATGGAAGCTCCACACAAAGCGGTACGACTCCTCGCCTGTACGTAAAATAGACACCCGCATCAGCTCGCCTGAGCTGAAATGAAAGCCTTCGGCTTTGTCGCGCTCAGCAAAATCAGCAATGTACGCGTCCTGCTCTTCTTGTCCCATCAAGCGTATATCTTCAAAACGGAACCCCGCATGTTTGTGTCGATACACCACCTGTAAAGGCTGTTCATTCCAGCCGCTATAAAAATTCGTTCTGAATATTTGATGGCGATCCACCAGTTGATTGAGGCTTTCGGCAAAAGTCTCCACTTGAAAGCTGCCTTGTAGATCAAATGTCGCCTGCTCAAAATACGCCCCGGATTGCGGCTCCATTAAGCCGTGGAACAGAATGCCTTTTTGCATGGGTGTTAACGAATAAATGTTTTCCAGTTCCCCCGCAGCAGCCGTCTGCTCTACAATATGATCCAGCTCTCCGGCCGTTAGTCCTTGGAAGGACAAGTCGCTTGGGGTCAGCTCCGGCAACTCTTTGACCACACAGTGAGCCAATACCTCACGTAAACTCTCCTGAAGTAAATCAGCCAGCTTTTTGATTGATTTTTTCATGAACATTTTGTTGCTGTAGGTGATCGTCAGTTCCAGTGCGCCGTCTGTGATCATGCCGTTAATATCCAGCGCATACCGCTTGGTCAATGTGTCACTCATGGAAGCCCCGATGGAATAAGGAGACATGCGGAATGCATTATGCTTCAAATCCTGATCAAATTGTCCAAGATAGTTAAAGCTGATTTCCGGCTCGGCAACAAAAGTTGCTTTCCCTTCTCCGTCAGCAAGATATCTCAAAATCCCGTATCCAATCCCTTTATGCGGCAAACGGCGCAGCCCTTCCTTGACGTTCTTGACACGCTGTCCCACATTCCGGTCCTCGCCCATATCCAGGACAACTGGGAATTGACTGGTAAACCAACCGACCGTGCGCGTAATATCCATATCCGGCAAAATGGCTTCCCGTCCGTGACCCTCCAAGTTTACAATCACCTGACGGATGCCTGCCCACTCCTGAATGGCGATGCCCAAAGCTGTCAGCAGCAGGTCGTTTGCTTCTGTATTGTAGGCCCGATGAGCTTGTTTCAAGAATTGTTCCGTTTCTTCGACCGTCCACGCTACGGTCAGTGTTCGATCATCACGAAGCTGTGGATTGGCCTGAGATTTACGAGTGTAATCCTTAGGCAATGCCTCTTGAGCAGCACCAGCTCGCTCCACCTGCTCCCAATACGCACGTTCCTTCTCCAACGCGGTGCTGTTCGCATAAGCTGCCAGTTGATCTGCCCACAGGCGGAAGGAATCCGTCTTATTCGGCAAGCGGACAGACTCGTCCCGTAAAGCCTGCTCATAGCCGGATGCCAGATCCTCCAGCAAAATACGCCATGACACGCCGTCGACCACCAAATGGTGGATCGCCACCAGCAAATGGTCTCCATCGGTGCAACGGAACAGACCCAGCTTCACCAGAGGACCTTCATCTAGACAGATGCTGCTTTGGATTTCGCTGGCTTTGTTCTCCAGCAAATGAGCAAAGTCAGACTCCGTGGTATAATCCATCACTTCGAGGCTATACAGCTCTCCTTCTTGCACGCCACGGTTCCATGCTTCATAACCACCGTCTGCATTCTGGCGGAATACGATGCGCAAAGCATCATGATGCTCGACAATGCGTTGCAGTGCTTGATGAAGCGCCGTTTCGTCCAAACGATCCTCACGGTGCAACATCAGAGCTTGGTTATAGTGTTCAGGATGGGATGGCTGCTGTTCAATGAACCAATGCTGAATCGGTGTCAATGCCACGTTTCCTCTGACTTCTCCTTGATCGGACACGCGGGTCACCCTCTGCACCCGTCCATTCAGCTCAGCAATCGTTGGATACTGGAACAGCTCCCTCATTTCCAGCTTGTAACCATTTTGCAGCAGTCTTGAAGACACCTGGATGGCCTTGATCGAGTCGCCGCCCAAATGAAAAAAGTTATCCAGAACACCAATCTGTTCGATACCCAGTACAGATTGCCATACCGATACCAATGTCCGCTCTACCTCATTACGAGCGGCTACATAATCCTCGCCGGAATCCACGCTTCCCTCCGGCTGCGGCAACGCACGCCGATCCACTTTGCCATTTGGTGTCAATGGCAATTGTTCCAGCTGTACAAAATACGACGGCACCATGTAACCCGGCAATTCCTGACTCAAGTCGCTTCGCAGCTCACTTGCTGTGATATCGGCAAGGGTGACCACATATGCGCAGAGCTGTTTTTGTCCCTGCTCATCCTCACGTGCAATGACAACAGCTTCTTGCACTGCCTCCAGCTTCAACAGCTGCGCTTCCACCTCGCCTAGCTCAATCCGGTAGCCACGGATTTTCACCTGTGCGTCGATCCGTCCTTTGTATTCCAGCGTTCCGTCCTCATTCCAGCGCACCAAATCGCCTGTACGGTAGCAGCGCTCACCGCTGCGGAAAGGACTGTCTATGAACTTTTCAGCCGTTAAATCAGGACGATTCCGGTAGCCACGTGCCACCCCGTCGCCGCCGACGATTAGCTCACCCCATGCCCCTACAGGCTGAAGCTGCATGGAACGGTCTACAACATACGCTGTGGAGTTGTGGATCGGACGCCCGATCGGCACCGCTTCCGATTGCACGCCAGCAATTGCATGAGTTGTAGAAAAAGTTGTATTTTCCGTTGGGCCATAGCCGTTGATAATCCGTAGGGACGGATGAGCCTCCAGCACCCGGTTAATGTGCGGTACGGATAACACATCACCGCCGACCAGCAGTTCTTGTACCCCCTCGAACAACTCCAGATCCTGCTGGGATAGCTGGTTAAAGAGTGGCGCAGTTAGCCACATAGTCGTAATACCATGGCTGCGGACAGCTTCCTTGAGCTTCGGAGCGTCCAAAATAACATCCTGACTTACCAGTACAAGCTGTCCTCCATTCAACAGCGCACCCCAAATTTCGAAGGTCGACGCGTCAAAGACAACGGCACCAGTTTGCAGAATGCGTGTGTCAGCACCCAATTGCGCATAGTTTGTATTTTTCACCAAACGCACGACATTGCGATGCTCTACCATAACTCCTTTAGGCTGTCCGGTCGTACCCGAAGTGTACATAAGATAGGCTAGTCGATTGCCAAATGTATGTGCTCCAGTAGTACTGTCTACGACAGACGAAGAAGATTCTTTTAAATTCTCATTTTTCATATTTAAATAATGGGTAAAATCTGCATGACTAGCTTCGTTTTGTTCCCCATGTATGTTATTCACGTCTTGGTTATTCTTTGTCCCGTACACAGCGGCATCACTCAGATCCAGCACAATTCCGGTGTAATCCTCCGGTTGCTGTTCCGCATGCTGCACCAGCAGCAACTCCGCTCCCGAATCTTCCAGCAGGTAGCGCACGCGTTCAGCCGGATAATCAGGGTCAATTGGCACATATGCGCCGCCCGCTTTGAGAATCGCAAGCATACCGACGATCATATCTGCGGAACGCTCTGCAACGATACCTACAGTTCGCTCGGCAGTTACACCGTGCCCGCGCAGCGTGTGAGCCAGTCGATTGGCTTTTACATTCAATTCGCCATAAGTTAAATGGGCATTGCCAGACACAACTGCTGTCTGATTCGGTGTACGTGCCGCCTGTTCCTCAAACAGCTCATGAATGCCTGCTTCGTGTGGATATTCCACTGCTGTAGCATTGAATACGTCGACGATTTCCGCCCGTTCTTCCTCACTGATCAGCGACAATTCCTGTATTCGCTTGTGTGGGCCCTGTACCATATGCCCCGCCACACTCAAAAATTGTCGAATAATTCGAGCAATTTCCTGCTCACTAAACAACTCGGTACGATAATCCAGGTATAATACGAGTCTATCGTCATCCAGCATTTCAACCATGTGAATATCGAAGTCATTCACTGTATCTCCGCAGAAATCGTTATCCACCTGCTGAATCGCTTCATCAAAACGGGAGAAACTCAATGTACGGTACTGAATGGATGCCCCAAACAGACGCTGGATGTCCAGACTGCTTTGTTGTTCACGTAAATCTTGAATAATTTTGTTGTATGGGTAACGCTGATGCCGCAAAATGGACGCCTGCTCCTTCCCTACACCCTGTAAGAAGGCCAGCAGTTCGGATTTCGGTTCGACCAACAGACGCGTAGCCACGGTGCTGACGAACATGCCGATGGTATCCTTTTCTTTCTTAGACGTACGGTTGGCATAGAGTGTTCCTACGGTTAAGTCCTGCTCACCCGTCACTTTATGCAAATAAATATACAGAGCCGCCAGGAAGAACGTGAAAATACTGATTTTATGTTCCTCGCAAAAAGCCGTAACACCACGATACAATCCATGTTCCAGTATAAAACTCTCCCGGCGTGCAGCTGTGCTCAGTGTCAGCGGGTTATATGATTTTAAACCTGTGGTCTCTGGCAAATCAGCAAACTTTTCCGTCCAATACGTCTTGTCCTTTTGATAGCGATCAGATTGCTCATAGCTTTGCTCTACCTGAATAAAATCCAGATAAGGATTGCCTTTGGTTGATGCATCCTGTCCTGTACCGTACACAATATCCATATAATGTCCAGTGATTTCATTAATGGCCTGATTCATGGACACGCCGTCCGAAATAATATGATGCATTTTAAAATTAAACCAGGTTTCTTCTGCCCCTAACTGCAAAATAACAAATCGGTACAGCTGCGAATTCAACAATGAGAACGGCTGTGGATTATGGCGCTTTAACCATTCATTCGCTTCTTCCAGGGTTACTTGAAGCGTTTCAATACTTTCCGCTGTAAACGGCTCTACATATTGATATGGGGTTCCATCCTGAGCAGTGATTTTGATACGGAAAGAATCGTTTTGGGCAATCACCCGGTTCATTGCTTGCTGCAATGCATCTATACGAACAGTTCCTCTGATTTTCACAGTAGCAATAATGGTTGAAGTGTTCCGATGAGGATACAAAAGCTCCGTGTACCAAATACGTTGCTGTGGCTGGCTTAAGGAAAACAATTGAACATCTTGCTGTGTCATCCGTCTCTCTCCTCGCAAAATAGATATTTGGTAAAAAGAAAATTCGCATATTTATGCGGTTTGTTCCTCGGGATGCTTTCGAAACTGAAGCTCGTACAGCTCCGCATAATGACCTCCCTCAGCAAGGAGCTGGTCATGAGTTCCCTGTTCTTTGAGCTCGCCATCGGCAAGGACACAGATCGTATCCGCCCGTTCAATCGTAGACAATCGATGGGCAATAACTAATGTGGTGCGATCCTTCATCAGCTCATCTAAGCCCTGCTGAACTTCGTATTCCGACTCTGCATCCAGGGCTGAGGTCGCTTCATCCAGCAGCAAAATCGGTGCATTTTTGAGCAGAGCACGGGCAATCGCAATCCGCTGTCTTTGTCCGCCGGACAAATTGGCTCCGCGTTCACCGACAATCGTGTCATAACCCTCCGGAAGCTCAGCTATGAAGCCGCTGGCATAGGCTGTTTTGGCCGCAACCTTTACTTCCTCATCGGTGGCATCCGGTGAGCCAAAACGGATATTATCCGCTACTGTACCATGGAACAGTGTAGCCTCCTGTGGCACATAGGCCATCAATTCCCTAACCTCATCCAACCGAAATTCTTCTGCCAAGCGGCCGCGAACTCGCAGCACTCCTTCATCCGGTGGGTAAAATCCCAGTAACAGCTTCATCACTGTGCTTTTGCCACCCCCACTCGGACCGACAATCGCGGTTACCTGCCCTTCTGGCACGACCAAGTTCAATCCTCGCAGCGTTGGACGGTCTGGCTGATAGCCAAAGGTAATGTTATGCAGTTCCAGCGCAGCCGCAGTCTGTTCAATGGCGAGGTCTGAACCCACAGTCTCGACACCGCCATAAGATTCCTTAGGTTCACGGGCGGATGAAGCTGATACCTCCAGATCGATAAGCCCGGTTACTGATCCCTTCTGCTTCGCCGCAGGGAACTGTTCCTCTTCCTTCGACTCATTCAAGATTTCGCGGATACGCGCCAAGCCTGCCAAAGAGTTTTGTAACAGGGATACAGCCGCCCCCAGTTCCAAAAACACCGTTGAAATACCCGTTTGCAGCTGCACAATCTGTCCCAAAACTCCAAGTTCCATTTGCTTCTGCGAAACCAGGATCAATCCGGCAACAAGCACACCGCCCAATGTAATAAATTCAATGACAAAATTGCACATATCCTGCAAGCCCATATGACGTCCCTGTCGGATACTAATGCGATTTATGTCTTCGCTTGCATCGTTGCAAAGTCCGCCTACCTTTGCCCTGAGCCCAAACAACTTCACCGTCTGTAATCCGGAAAGCAAATCACTCAATCGTTCTGTAAATCTGCTCATCCGTCCCTGTAATTCTTCGCTCGTGTGTCGCATTTTCTTCGCGAAATGAGCATTTATCCAGGCTGAAGCCAAACCAAGTAAAACCGCCATAGCCCCAAATCGCCAATCCAGCACCATCAGAATGACTAATGAGCCTAAGAAAAGCGAAGTTTCCAGTATAATCGAGCGAATATGAACGGTATAAGCCTGCTCCAGCGCTTGCACATCGTTCGTCATGCGGGATACAAGATTACCCGAATGATGTTTTTCGGCTTTTTCATACGATAGCTTGACAACATGGCCGAATAGCTTCATTCGTACATCGGCAATCGCAAGCTTGACACAGCGTTTATACATATAGCTGCACACAGGGGAAATAAGACTTAATGCCAAAAATGTCCCGCTGACCAGATAGACCGCTCGATATAGCTCCTGTACATCGCCATTAACCGCAAAATTCAGCAGATTATGCACCACAAAAGAAAGCAAAATTGTGATGCTGGCATTGGTTAGACTGTTGCCAACCAACCCCGTAAAATACCATTTTCGATGCGGCTTCATCAGGGACATCAATTGCTTAAATTCATAAAACCCCTGCTTGAAGGTCACGACGCTCACTCCTTTCCTCAGGCAGTGAATACCCGTCTTCCTCCGTTTGCTGTCCTTCAAAATTTTGCAAATATAGCTTTCGGTACACACCATCACGGCCTAGTAATTCCTCATGTGTACCTGATTCCACAATGCTCCCCTGATCAAGTACGATAATGCGGTTCGCCTGGCGTACAGTTGACAGTCGATGAGCTATGACCAGTACCGTCCGGTCTTGCATGGCTGCATTCATTGCAATCTGTACCTGAGCCTCCGACTGGCTATCAAGTGCTGAAGTCGGCTCGTCCAGTAAAAGCAGCGGAGCATTTTTCAGCAATGCTCTTGCTATAGAAATACGCTGCTTTTGTCCGCCGGACAATCCGCCTCCCCGCTCGCTCAACAGAGTTTCATATCCCTCTGGTAGCTGAACAATAAAGTCATGCGCATGTGCCGCTTTCGCCGCCTCGACAATTTCTTTCCGAGTCGCCTCCAGACGGCCATATCCGATATTTTCTGCAATGGTGGCCGGAAAAAGCGACGGTTCCTGAGATACCATCGAGATATGGCTACGTAGGCTTGTTAGGTTCCAATCTGTCAAATTCTTGCCAAATAATTGAACGGTTCCAGCATGTTCTCCAGGTTCATTAAATCCGCATAGCAGCTTGAAAATTGTGCTTTTACCGCCACCGCTGGCCCCAACAATCGCTACCGTTTCACCTTGTCCTACCTGAAAGCTAATATCCTTCAGCACCGTGTTCCCTTCGTTGTAGCCAAAGGTCAAATGCTCAAAGCTGACTACAGCAATGTCGCCCTTGCTTTCTGCATCGTCTTCCTTGAGATTTTGGCTTATTGTAGTGATTTTCCCGTCTTGCCGTTCATCCGGCCAATCCAGCACCTCAAACAAATGCTTCGCAGCTCCCTCTGCTTCCTTCATTTGTGAAATGATTGTCGGCAGCATGGCGACAGGCTGCAAGATGAACGAAATCAGATATAAAAAAAGGACAATGCCTCCAGCATTCAGCTCACCTTGTTGAATCAGATATCCCCCGCACACTATGACCAAAATAATTGGTGTTGCCAGCATCATCACACCTACTGGGGTGATGAACGCATAGCGTTTTTCCAGCCGCAGCCCACGCCGGATGACCTCCTCCGTAATCACCAAATACTTCTTCAACAGCACAGCCTGCATATTGAATGCCTTGACGATAGGAAGTCCTCCAATTGCATCCTGTCCCACCGCATTCAAATGAGCAATTTTCTCCTGAAGCTCCTTGGAATATTTTTCAATTGGCTTGCTCATCAGTGAGGTGATAATCATTCCTACAGGCATAAGCGCAAGACTTGCCAAAACCAGTTTCCAGCTTGTCAGTAAAAGCAACGTTAATGATGCTGTAAACACAAGTGGCAAATAAAACAGATTAGCAAATTGCTGGATAAAAAAGTTCTGCAATAGCGCCGTATTGTTTGTTAGACGGGATACCAGATCTCCGGTGAACTTCCTCTCCACGCTAGAAACAGGTAAATCATAAAACTTATGTACGAGATCACCTCTCAAGTCACGCAGTGCACTAACACTAAATCGTGCTGAAGCGTACCTCATCACAAACTTACAAGGCATTCCAATGACCGTCATACCAACAACTAGATAGATCATGTTCTGGGTGGAGGAGAATGTGCCCTGTGCCATTTGCTCTATGGCCTTACCCAAAATAATGTCAATAGCTGCCAAACACAAAGAAGAAATTACGGTTATAAAAACCCAAAGGTTATACGGTTTTATATAACGTGTAAGTCTCCGAAAAGCAGAATTTGCTCGAAACAAGGGCATCCCTCTTTTTCATTGCCCACACTTTATGCAGTGCGAACTATTTAGATTGGCGATGGACGTCGTTGAAGTAAACTCTGTGTCTGAAATGAATGAGTGCCTGTACAGTAAAGTTGGATTTTAATCTATGTTGGGAAATGCATCATGGTGGGTTGTTTTATCGGTTATTGCTGAGATGGTGATAGCGAAGTGCATCGTGATGTGTGGGACAGTCAACTCTGCCTGAATCGTGGTTGTGGAGTGCTTGTATTGCAAGCAGTATGAGCTGCCGCAGTGTGGGCCATCGGCGAGGATGCGGAAAGAATGTCCTCGACTGCACTCATAACCTCTTGCTCTTGTTCATGGATGAAAAAGTGATTGCCTTCGAACATCCGGACATCCATAGGTGACATCGTATGCTGCTGCCAGGCACGTAGTGAGTCTGTGCTAACCTCAAAATCCTTCGTTCCCCCTAGAACCGTCATCGGGCATGCCAGTGGATTTCCCGGCTGATAAACATAAGTTTCACATACCTTAAAATCTGCACGCAGACGAGGCATAATAATTTGCATCAATTCTGCATTTTGCAGCACCTCTTCGGGGGTGCCCTGCATCAAACGGAGCTCTTCGGTGAAAGAATCATCTGCTAAATCATGGAGTCGTTTTTTGGAGTATGGAATATGAGGGGCGGATTTGCCAGATACGATGATATGCACAGGTAGTTTTCCTGTTTTGCTGTACAACTGCCGTGCTGTTTCAAATGCAATCAGTGCCCCCATGCTATGTCCAAAAAAGGCAAACGGCTTATGCATGTATGGAGCCATAGCGGGAACCAACGATTGAACGATGTCTTGAAGGGTTTCCATTGGAGCTTCAATGGAGCGGGCCTCACGTCCTGGGAGTTGTATTGGCAACACAGTAATATCAGGTGCGAGCCTGGACTTCCAAGAGTTAAATATGTAAGCACCGCCGCCGGCGTAGGGGAAGCAAAATAATCGGAGTTTCGCAGTCGGTTGGATCTCTGTTTTCGCGAACCAAGATTGTGATCGAGTCGTCATATGAATTCCTCCACCCTCTATTAAGTCATAATTTTACATTAAATCCTTATATATCTTTTTTTCTTCCAACACTTTCTAGCTTTTTTAAATATACAAACTTTAAAACGGCTTGACATGGGACAAAAGTGCTAAATTACTAGACTTCATAAAAATAAACCAAAATCCATATTATGCTATTTGTTTCCAAACTACAAAAGCAACAATTTTACTTTTTCGCTCATTATCTGCCCATCACGATCTGCAAATTTGGCTTAAAACATAATTTCACATTTTCACGAACATTGTAAAACTAAAATCATTATGATTTACAATTACGCCTAAAGCCCTTATCCTATAACAATTTTATCTTTACATGCCTTTAACATAAATGTAACAAATTCAACCTGATATCATCCGACAAATTCCGACTTTTTCCGCATCTCCCTTCAACCTCCTATATAATGGAACTAATTTAAAACAACCACACACAAACCCAAATTAATAACTCTTTAAATTTTTAATAAACAGGGTTTTTATATAGTTCCAAAGAACTATATAATGCATAATTTTTTTTGACTCTTCGTCTAAAAAAATTAGTTCGAATTGATTTTTTCTCTTCCAAAGCTATGTTTTTTCTTTTCAAGCCCTAATAGAAACGTTTCAATTTCACTTCAAAAATGCCTGTTTTTTAGAAATTTATATCCTTGCTTTTACTCTTTTATCCCCAAAAAAACAGTAACAGCAAGTCTCCCTTTAGTCAGAGACTTGCTGTTTTATAAGTTTATTATGATTGAATTCACCAGTGAAGGAAGTCTTGACTTCAAATTTCAAGAGGATGCCGCGGCTGCAAGTGTACCGGAAGAATCAGCTGTATGATGAATACTTCGCACGAAACGAATCGTTTTTGTATCTGAATGCATTACAACTGAATGGGTTTCAGCTCTGTGACCAGGCAGAGAACGAACCCCCTGCAACCACTCACCAGGCGTAACGCCTGTAGCGACAAACATCACGCCTTGGCGTCCGACCATGTCCTCCATCGACAGCAACGCCCCTGGATCAGTAATACCCATGCGTTTGCAACGTGCAATCTCTTCTTCTCCATGAGGAAGCAGACGGCCTTGTATTTCTCCGCCCATGCATTTCAGCGCGGCCGCGGCCAATACACCCTCAGGAGCACCGCCAGAGCCGATATGCAAATCTACACCGCTATCCAGGCAGGTTTCAATTGCGCCCATCACATCCCCATGACCAAGCAGCTTGATCCGAACGCCGCTTTCCCGCAGAAGCTGGATAATCCCGGCATGCCGTGAACGATCCAGAATCGACACCGTAAGATCGGACAAGGATTTCCCCAGTATGCGCGCTGCTTTTGACAATGTAGTCGGAATCGTGTCTTCTAGTGACAGCTTTCCAGCCAATGCCGGACCAACAGCTAATTTTTGCATGTACATATCCGGAGCGTGTAGTAGACTACCACGAGGTGCAGCAGCAATGACCGACAGTGCGTTATTCAAACCGTTCGCCACCGTTTCCGTCCCTTCGAGAGGATCAACAGCAATATCCATGGCCGGCCCTCTGCGATTGCCTACTCTCTCTCCAATATACAGCATGGGAGCCTCATCCATTTCGCCTTCACCAATCACGACCGTGCCGTCCATGGATACCGCATTAAAATGAGTACGAATGGCTACTGTTGCCGCCTCGTCCGCGCTATTCTTATCTCCACGCCCTGTCCATTGTGCCGATTGCAGTGCCGCTGCCTCTGTTACCCGAACGAATTCCAATGCCATTTGACTCTCCATACCTATCCCTCCACCTCTCCTAAAAATAATTGTTACCCACAGGCAAATAATATTTCACGGCAGCTTTGCTGCCATTTTATATTTACACTCCTGTATCCCGTTATTCATATTTTTTTATAAACGCTGCTTCTAAGTTGCTTCGCTTTATAGCATTCTGACAATCAAGCCTGCTGTCTCTTCAATTGCTTTATCTGTAACATCAATGATCGGACAATTCAGTTCTTTAAACAAAGACTGCGCATACGCGATTTCCTCTTCTACCCTCGTCGCTGTAGCATACTGCACATTATTCGGAAGCCCCATTACCTTCAGTCGTTCACTGCGTATTTTCAACAATAGCTCCGGCTGGATCGTCAATCCGAACACTCGGCCACGCTGAACATCCTTCAACTGAACAGGTGGTGTCAGCTCCGGTACAACCGGTATGTTGACTGTTTTATAACCTTTATGTGCGAGAAACATGGATAAAGGAGTTTTGGAAATACGAGACACCCCAAGCAATACTATATCTGCTTTGAGAATAGCGCTCACATCTTTGCCATCATCGTATTGAACCGCAAAATCCAGTGCCTCTACACGCCGAAAATAGTTGTCGTCCAGTCGGTGCAATAGACCAGGCTTCTCTTTGGGATCGTTATGAAACGTATCGGCAAACGCCTGCATCATCGGTCCCATAATATCGACAGCCCGCACATTCAGCCGAACAGCCTCCTCTTTCATCGCCTCTCTCAATTCCGGCTGTACCAGCGTATAAGCTACAAAGCCTTTACGCTCGGCAACTTCCTCCATTACCCGACTCAGCTCGTCTTCATCCCTCACATTCATAAATCTTTTGATCTCTGTGTCTGGTAACTCAAATTGGCGCATGGTCGCCTGTACGACAGCTTCTGCCGTCTCACCAATCGAGTCTGAACAGATCGCTATAAAATGACTGCTCGCCTGAACCATTCGATTCCTCCCATTAATCCTCTGCTACCATATCGAGCAACATTTTAATAATATTTGTCTTTGTAATACGTCCCACGACTTTCCAGTGCTCTCCTGGTTTGTCAGAATCCGAAGGGACGACGACAGGCAGACTGTCGATTTGACGGGCAATAATTTTGCGTGCTGCCTCTAGTACGGTATCCTCTGGGGAAACAGTGACCACATTCGCCTGTCGGGTCATCACAAGACTGACAGGAATGGTTGCTGCATTGGGATTGCCTAACGTCACTTTGAGTAAATCCTTGCGGGAAGCCACCCCTGCCAAATCTCCATCTTCATCGGTGACGATCAAATTGCTCACATTTTCCAAAAACAGAGCTACGACAGCTTCCTGAATTGTGGTTGTTTCACGTACGATGACTGGAACCCCGTGAAGATCACCGACCTTCATTTGCAAAAGCCGGAATTTTTCCTCCCGGTTCGGTGTACCCCGCTTTCCAACAAAATAACCGACCTTGGGCTTAGCATCTATGTAATTCAAAATGCCCAATTTGGATAGGTCGGTCCGAATGGTCGCCTTACTGAGATTAAGCATTTCCGCAATCTGGTCACCCGTAATCGGGGCATGCTTTTGTACGATGTTTAAAATTTCTACTTGTCTTGCCGTAAGGTCGATGATGAACGCCCCTCCTTTTTTGCTTGCGATCTGATATTGAATATAATACGTCATATATAATAATAAATCAACCTAAAAAAGCATATAAAACATCACATATATAAAATTAAAGTGGTTATTCATGTTTTTTTATCATTTAAAACACTTATTCCATACAAAAAACGGGCGCTTTATCCCCCCTCTTTCGAGTAAGGCAAAGCACCCGCTTTCCTATTCGTATCTTAAAGCATCAATCGGACGCAGCTTCGAGGCTTTGCGCGCCGGATATACTCCGAACAGCACTCCGACTCCCATGCAGCACAGAAAAGAGTACAGTACTGGCTCTATCGAATACACAATCGGCATTTGGACGAATTTCTCAAGCAGCTTTGCACCCCCAAGACCCACCATAACGCCGACCAGTCCACCCATTAGACTGAGAAAAACAGCCTCAGCCACAAACTGCAGCATAATATCACTGCGTTGCGCACCAATCGCTTTGCGAATTCCAATCTCCCTCGTACGCTCCGTGACAGACACCAGCATAATATTCATAATGCCAACACCACCAACGCCGAGCGCAATTGCAGCCACGCCGATCAGTAGCATATTCATAACCCGGTCAACCCCGGACACTGTTTTTAGGATTTCCGTCTGGGTCATAATTTGAAAATCATCGCCCTCTGATGGCTTTAGCTCATGTCTGACACGCAGCACCTGCCGAATTTGAGCACTTGCCTGATCAATCTTGTCCTCCGTTGTTGCAGAGGCATTCACCTGCTGAATGCTCATATTACCTAGTCGTTCCATCCCCGTTGTGATTGGCACATATACCTGCTGTCCGCTATTATTCATATTTGAATTGGAATTAGCCAGCACACCAACCACCTTAAAGGGCAGTTGTTTGATCATAATGATCTCACCTACCGCTTTGGAAGCATCCGGGCCAAAAATATTACGGGCCGCATCACTCCCCAATACAGCCACATTCAATCGTTTATCCACTTCATAGTGGGTAAACGATCTGCCCTGAGCGAGCGATAACTTTCTCACATGAACAAATCCCAGCGAGGTCCCCTCGATTTGCCCGCTGACCTTATTGCGACTCCATGTAATATCTGCATTGGTCATCGCACTTGGCGCCACCTCGGCTACTGCTTTTTGCTGCTCTAGTGCCTCAATATCCTCCAAAGATATTCCTTTCGTCTGATTGAACGACATGGAACTTGACCCATCATATGGAGCATAAGGATAGATCATCAGCAGATTATTTCCCATACTATTGATCTGCGATGTAATTGTAGCGGTTGATCCTTTACCGATGGCTACAATCGCAATCACAGCGGCTACTCCGATAATAATACCCACCATGGTCAGCAAGGATCGCAGCATATTGGTTCGCAAACTATTGAGCGACACACGAATAATTTCCTGAAACTTCATGCCTTCACTTCCTCTGCCGCCATTCTTCGTTCCTCAACAGGCTGATCCTTTTCAATCCGCCCATCTCGAAAATGAATCAGACGCTTGGCGTATTCCGCAACCTCTTGATCATGAGTAACCAGTACAACCGTTTTCCCCTGATCGTTCAGACGCTGAAAAATCCCCATGATTTCCACACTTGTTTTGGAGTCCAAAGCTCCTGTCGGTTCATCCGCTAAGAGAATAACCGGATTGTTCACAAGTGCCCGCGCAATGGATACCCGTTGCTGCTGACCGCCTGACAATTCATTTGGCCTGTTGTTCATCCGATCGCCTAGACCTACGCTTGTGAGGGCATCCATAGCCCGCAAACGACGCTCCTTGGCAGAAACCCCCGCATAGATCATAGGCAGTTCCACGTTTTCCAGAGCTGTGGATCGTGGAAGTAAATGGAATTTCTGAAATACAAATCCGATTTTCTGATTACGTATAATAGCCAGTTCATCCTCGCGGGCATCTAAGATTGAATATCCGTCCAAATAAAATTGTCCTGACGTAGGTAAATCCAGACAGCCGATAACATTCATCATCGTGGACTTGCCTGATCCAGACGGTCCCATAATCGCAACAAAATCACCGTCAGCAATATCAAGTTGAACCTCACGCAGAGCATGAATTTCCTGATCTCCGACATGGTACACTTTTTTCAAACCCTCAATCTGAATAACATATCTCATGCCCGTTTAAAAGCCTCCCTGCATGCCGCCCATTGCGGAAGGATCTGGCGGAGGTTCAGGGGCAGGCACAATAATCGTGTCACCCTCCTTAACACCGGACTTAAGCTCTACTCGGTCTGGCGTGTAAAATCCGAGTTCTACGGGCTTGAATGTACGTGTCCCCGGATTCGCAGCGTTATTAGCGGAAACATACACGCCATCCTGTCCTCCTTCGGATCTCAGGGCAGTCGCAGGAACGAACAGTACATTTTTGTGGACTCCCAAAATAACGGCCACATTCATAATCATGCCTGTTTTAAGCTTACCTTTCGGGTCATGAACAGACAGCTCCATCAGATACGTCGTCATCCCTTCATCCGTAGAGGCTTCCGGTGAGACAAATTGCACCTTGCCTGGAAACGATTCACCCGGATATGCATTGGTCGTCAACACAGCCGAAAGCCCCTTTTTGACCTTGACAATGTCGTTCTGACTTACCTTCACAACTACCTTAAGATCGTTAGAATCCGAGTTATTCATGACAATAAATGGAGCCGTCGGACTGGTTCCCACATCCCCGTTTACCTTCAAGATCACTCCGTCCCACGGTGCCGTGACCTGAAGCTTGTTCAGTTCATTTTTTTTCTGCTCTAGCTCAGTCGCCAGTCTTCGCACCTCTATCCGTGAGGACTGAATACTCGATGCATCAGCCGGAACCTGAGTCTTGCGAAGCTCAGCCAATGCGGCACGGTAGCCGATTTCAGCCTCTGAAATGGAACGACGTTTTTGCGATATAATCTTGCGGAACTGTAAATCTAGATTATCATAGTCCGTTTGTGCTTTATCCAATGCTTGCTCTGCCTGCTCCAATTCACTATTGGATACAGCCCCGGCATCATGTAAAAACTTTTGGTCTTCATATGCCTTCCGCGCTTGCTCCAACTGCTTTTGGGAAGCTTTCTTCTGACTTTCGGCCTCTTCCAACTCAAATGATTCCTGCGCTGTATCGACAGCCATTTTGGCCCGAAGTACATTTGTTTTCTGAATTTCAATATCTTCCGCTTTCGGACCCTTCTCCAATTCAGCCAACTTGGCTTTGGATATCTCTAAAGAATCAGACGCACTTTGAATTTGCATTTTAATTTCTGAACTGTCCAGAAGCGCCAGCACTTGCCCTTTTTTGACCTTGTCCCCGGCTTTCACGTTCACCGCAGCCAGCTTGTTATCGCCTGCACTCGTAAAGTTCAGTTTCACTTCCTTGGATGCTTGCACGGTGCCGGACGTGTCCAGCTTCTCGCTCACATCGCCGCGCTCTACTTTAAACGTCTCTTCCTGTACTATAGGTGCTGCCTGCTCTTTGGGCATATTCAGATATACTGCTGCTCCGCCTCCGCCTACAACCAGCAAAACAATCGCAGTCCAGATCCATTTTTTTCTCCGTTTTCTCCGTAGCTTGATTAAAGCATCATTTAAAACCGTTTCTGCCAACGCTTTTTCCTCCCTATGTGCTCCATGGCTTGTTCAACGTATACTCATTTTGATCCAACTCGATCGCCAGCTCTTCCATTTGCCGTTCAATCTGGTTCACTTTCAACTGGTTATTTTTCAATTCCATCTCGATAATTAGACCTCTGGTCCACTTTTTGTGTGATAACTCCAAGGCCTCTTTTGCTGTACGCAAGCTTTCTTCCAATTGTACGTATTTCTTTTGATTTTCCTTAACCGTGGCATACAAATTGCGGAGTGATTCAGCAAAATCCTTTTGACCTTTGGCGAGCTCCTCTTTAGCTGTATCAACATCCATTTTAGCTAGATCGTAAGCACCTGCACCGTTATTAAAATCAAAATATCTCACATTAAGTTCCGAAGATTTGATGCTGTCCTCCAGCTTCCATAAATTCGGATTCATGTCTGTCAGCTGTTGTATATGTAATTCGATATCCAGCTTCTTTGGTTCCTTGTACACGGGTCGATCCACCATTTCATAGGCTGTTCCGTTAGGCTGTCCCATGAGAAAATTCAGAGCATCTCTGGATTTTTGCAACGCAATTTTTCCCTGCTCGACCGCTTGTTGCGCCTGGGCTCTGGCTTGTGTACTCTCGTTTTTCGCATATTCAGACAGCTTGCCACGCGCAAATTTGGCAAGTGCAATCTTTTCCTCCGCTTGGGCGATTTCAAGCGCCTCCAGATCATTTTTCACCTGATTCTCTGCTACAAACACACTTTGGTAGCTTTTCATTACATTAAAATAAATCTGGTCTTTAGCGTATTGCGCCTGCTTTTTGCTGGCTAGATAAGATAGCGTTGAGGAACTGTAATTCCTCCAGGACGTTTCATTATCCACATACGCATCGTCTATATAATCGACAGGTGAATTGCCCAGCTCCTTTTCTGCATTTTTTAATTCAAGTCTGCGCCGCTCTACATCCCGCTCGGCAGAACGCGTATTGTAGCTGTTCGTCTGTGCCCATTCTACTGCCTGCTTGAGCGTTAATGGAGGTAGAGTCTGTCCCGTGACAGATGATGTCTTCGGCGTAGCCGCAGCAGATGATGAATTAACTGACACATTTGCTGTAATGCTTCCTGATGAACTGTCAGCCTGGACAGTGGTGACCAAGCCTGTTGAAAAAGACAGTACAAGCAGCACGGCAGCCGCTTTTGGCTTCATAAATGAGTTTCTCCCCTTTCAAGTGCATCCTTCGAATCTTTTCCATTCTTTTCGACATAAATTTCCACGAATTCCTCGCATTCTAATTGTACTTTCAGGTTTATGTTGGTACAAGGTGTCAAAACAATACATTTTTGTAACCTTTACTGCCAGATAACTCGTTGTAAGCTACTTTACTTCCCACTATACATAGATTTAAGCTGTTTTTACCTGAACTTTACCTAAATTTCAGCTAATTTTAAGGAAACCAACAGCATCTATTAAGGTTTGGAACATATAATAGAGAAAGAATAACAGCCGCTCACTAGGAGGGTTAATAGATGATAAAAGAATCTCGCATGACAACTACTAACGAACCGTCTGATTTGTGGATGACTCGCTTTTTACGCGAATCAGAACAAAAAAAGAAACAACTCATTCGGGAAGCCCGAAAAAATAATGATATACCGCTGATGAACAGTATTTCTTTTCACCTTGCCCAGCGTGACCAGCAGCATCTGATTGGATAAGCTTACTGGGAAATCTAGTGCTATATATGAACGCCATTCTTCATTAATCTACATGATACGCCAGTTTAAAAAGAGACGAGACAAATCAAAACTATGATTTGTCCCGTCTCTTTTTGGCGAGGATTTAGACTAGTGTTCCTCGCCTATTCTTCCGTCTCCGTCTGCGGATGATAAAGATATTGATCCAACGGGATACGTCCGTTTGCATTAAACTGTATGCCCTCCTCTTCCAAGTACAGGCGCTGCAGGGAGGCGGACTCATCCTCCTGCAAAGCAATCTCTCCCAAGCGGTTGACTACTCTATGCCATGGAAGTCGATGTTTTTGGCTCAGTGTATGCAAAATTCGCACCACCTGTCTAGCACCTCTTGGGCTTCCGGCCTCTGCCGCAATTTGACCGTAAGTCATTACTTTTCCCTCAGGGATCAGCAATATAATTTGAAGCACACGGGCAGTGAAAGGCTGCATGTTCTAATTCCTCCGAATTACTATTGCTTTTTTCCATTATTATAGCACCCTGAACATAAGCCAAAAACCCCTGTTCCTACAAATGTAAGAAACAGAGGTAAAACCAGCATTGAAATTTAGAAACCACTCAGACCCTGTCTTTTTAAATCGTGTGCTACTAATCGCGCCAGTTCCCTTGCTCCTGCAAAATTTGGATGTAGTGTATCACCGTTCATATACAAAGCCAGCGTAGCTTCTTTGCCAATAGAAGTGAAATAAGCTGAACTGAGCACATTCAGATCGACTAAAGGCGTTTGTTCCTCTTGAGCCAGCGCCAAAATAGCGTTTCTATACCATCTGTTTTCTGCGTTGTGTACATTGTTAGCATTAAAGTCAGTGGCTCGTCCTTGCGGTGTTGACAGAATTACCGTCGCCCCCTTAGCCTTCACCTGCCGGATCATATCTCGCATCCAATCCTTAAACTCCGCTTCGCTTTCGTTATGCTTTGGATTGGTGTCATTAATGCCTAATTGGAGAATAAAATAATCCCCTGGCTTGATATATTGAACGATAGCCTCCAACTGACCGTCCTGATGGAAGCCTCTAGCAATTTGGCCCCCTGACGCCATATTGCGAATTTGAAAAGTATTCGTGTTTACAAACTCTGGCAGCAGTTGACCCCATCCTGCCTGCACGCTGCTATCTAGCGGATAATAGTTACATACCGTAGAATCCCCGCCGATATAAATCGTGCGATTCGTAGCTGGATTGCTAGACAACTGCTTGATTTCCAGTGCACTAAGTGTGAAGACCGCGCCCTCTTTGCCTTCAGTAATCAGTAGATTTAACTGTCCGTCTGTCACTGGAATTTGAAAGCGATCCTTGGCCCCATTCCCCGTCATATTTATGACCTGATACACCCCTTCGGCCGCAACACTCGAACGGGAAGTATTACCTAAAGTAACCGACACCTCATATAAACCTGGAGGAAGATCGACGTCAAAAGTATTCTTGCTTTTCGTACCTGTAGTCAGGAATTGTACCGCATCACTTGTCACCCCAGTCCCCGATGCACTGACATTACGCATATTCTCAGGGGTACGAAAGCCATAGCCACGTGCTGAGTCATAGGACAGCGAAGCGCTCACTCCGGTATAACCCGTTTCGACCATACCTCCGCCAAAATCAAACTTGTACTCGCCATTGGATGCATGTGCCGGAGTAGCTATACCCACCCCTGGCGCACCACATAAAAAAGCTGCTAAAAGCATACCAGTCAATCCTTTTTTCCACTTCATTCTTCATTCCTCCTCCAGATTTTTAATTGTAAGAAGCAAAGAATTTTCAATGTAAGCGCATACATAAAATTCTACCAATGGTTGCACGGTTGTACCTATGTAATTCTTATGCAAATAAAAAGTTGACGTAGCCGAATAAACAACAGGATCCGTTATCTGCGTACCTCTTACAATAGTAATTGTAGCCCAACTAAATCAAGTGGAATTTGAAGAGATATAGTTCCTTTGAGCAGAACCCGTAAACACACAACTTCTGATGAATAGGCAAATGTACAGCCCTTTCTCTGGTTCTGTGAATACACTAAACCAACACTGGGAAAGGAGGGACGTAATGTCTAATAAGTTTAGAGCCACGTTGAGGGGGGCTAATGAAGTGCCTCCTGTCAGAACAAATGCGACAGGAACTGCGGAATTTCGTTACCGTCCAGCGAGCCAGCAATTAAGCTTTGAACTGACGGTCCGCAATATTTCACGAGTAACGGAAGCGCACATTCATCTGGGACGAAGAGGTCAAAACGGACCTGTTGTCGCTACCCTGTTTGGCCCTTCGAAGTTTGGGATTACCGTAAGAAGAGGCGTCGTTACCGGCGTGCTGCGTGCATTTGATCTTACTGGTCCGCTCAGAGGCAGAACCATTAATGATTTGGTATGCCAAATTAGAGAGGGCAACGCCTACGTCAATGTCCACACGATCCGTCATCCGAACGGTGCCATTCGTGGACAAATCAGACGCGCACCTATCAAACGTTGCAAATAACGAATGGACATGAGTACTAAAAGAACTTCCATGCTGCTCATTTTGAGCCTATGGAAGTTCTTTTTCTTAATTCTTAACAAAAGTTAAGAAGTTCATAAGCGATTCTTAAGCCACTCCCTTTCAGATTGTTAAGAACTTTATCTTTTAATAGAAAGAGTTCAACAAGATACAGTTCACTACTGAAAGGAAATGAAGCTTATGAAGGCTACGACCAAAGAAAGAATTCCCGAATTACAGTTGGTCAGAGCCATGGCGATTTTAGCCGTCTTAATGGTACATGCCACTTCTTATGCAACGGTTCAACTTACACATTCCAGCCTTTATGTTGTATATAATGCGCTCAATGTGTTGATGAAGTATGGTACCCCTATATTTATCGCGCTTAGCAGCATGGTGCTGTTCTACAACTATAAGGATCGTCCAATGGGACGACAGCTTTTGAGCCGCTTTTATAAGCAGAGATTGTTATATATTCTCGTACCTTATGTCATGTTCTCTCTCTTTTATTTCATCCTGTCCCTTATGGCTGGCAGTAACGAACCATGGAGTATAACTACACTAGCGGAAAGTTTTGCTCTGAAGCTGGTCACAGGCAAAGCCTACACCCATTTATATTATATTTTTATCATGATGCAATTCTATCTTGCATTTCCATGCGTACTGTGGCTGTTCCAGCGTTATCGACAATTTCCGCAATGGTCTATTGTCATTGGGCTGCTGGTACAGTGGGCATTTATAATTAGCAATAAATTTCTCTTTCAGGTTCAAAATAAAGGCAGCTGGGCGCTGTCCTATGTGGCCTGTTACATGCTGGGCGCTGCTCTCGGTTACTATTATCCCCAGCTCCGAACTTGGTTTCTGATGCGTAAGGGGGAACGAAGCTTTGTCAGCGTGCTGACCTGGATTGCAATTTGGGCTTTATGGCTGATTTCAGCCATCATTCATGTCTATATGTGGTATGAAAATAGAATGTATGGAACCTCATACAATTCGCTGGTTTTTGAGCTTATGTATAATATGTACAGCCTGTCTAGTACGCTGGTATTGTTACAGATTTCCTTTCTCATGTATAGGAGACAACATTCCACTGTCATTCGCAAGCTGGAACGTCTGGGTACCCTGTCCTTTGGGGTGTATCTCATCCATCCGTTTTTCCTGCTCCTGTATCGGCAGTTTTCACCACACATCGGTTCGCCGCAGCTTATTCATGTGTGGTACGCTGGAGGTTTTTTCTGTGCACTTCTTTGCTCTTGGCTCGTCGTGTCGTTCATCGCCCACTTCCTGCCATGTGCGTGGATTTTGTTCGGTCAGCTACCGGGTACAGGAAAAAGGAACTTCAAGCAAGAAGAGCATATGTCTTCGCCCTTAAACGTTACTATTCAAAGGCTGATGATACCCGACAAACGATCTGAGAAGAGTGTCCATAGCCTCCACCGCCAAAAAGATATATAATACGCCCATATTGTATACTGCTGGAAAGAACAGAAAGGGTGCGCGGGCCATGCATAACGGAACCATTTTATTAGTAGACGATGAACCTGAAATAATTAAGCTCATGCAAATATATTTAGAAAATGAAGGATATCGCTTGCTCATGGCACGGGACGGACTGGAAGCGCTGGAGCAGGTTAATCGGGAACAGATAGATGTGATGGTGCTGGATGTGATGATGCCCAACATGGACGGGATTGAAGCCTGCATGAAAATCAGGGAAACCGAGCATTTTCCGATCATTATGTTGTCTGCGAAGGGACAAGATATGGACAAAATTACAGGGCTTAGCGTTGGGGCCGATGATTATGTCACCAAGCCGTTCAGCCCGCTGGAGCTAGTGGCACGCATCAAATCCCAGCTACGTAGAGTACGGAAGTATACCCATTCCTCTCCTGTATTGGAGCATGAAATGGTACTGGATGAACTCTCCATTAACACTGTTACGCATGAGGTCACTCTCGCTGGTGAATCCGTAAAGCTGACTCCGCGTGAATTCGCCATTGTTGAGCTTTTGGCTCGACACCGGGGGCAAGTGCTGAGCATGGAGCAGATTTATGAGAAGGTCTGGAAGGAGCAATATCTGGAATCCAACAACACGCTAATGGTTCATGTGCGTAAAATTCGCGAGAAAATTGAGACTGATCCGAGAAAGCCCAAATACCTGAAAACAGTGTGGGGCATCGGCTATAAAATGGAAAAATTTGATTAATGGAGGACTTGCGTCTTGAAGGCAAAACGATATGATACGCTGGGATGGAAGCTGGCAGCTCTTAGCCTTGCTGCCTTCACTTTAACTGGACTGATTTTAATGGTGTTTTATTATGGAGCGTCTTTGCTGTTATGGCTGAATCCCTCCCGTTCATTTTTCGGCACCCGGCTGATCCGCTGGACCGTAAATCATATTGGTTCCTCACTGATCATGCTGGTGAGCGGGCTGCCTTTATATATTTATTTCTTTTTCCTTTTTACCAAAAATACGATCGGCTATCTACGCGAGATTACGAAAGGGATGCAGAAGTTCGCGGACGGAAATCTATCCTATTCGATTCCGGTATCTTCAGCGGATGAGCTGGCAAGCTTGGCGAAAAATATGAATACCATGGCAGACAAGCTCCGTCTCTCACTAGAAGAAGAACGGGCTTCCGCCAAAGCTAAAAACGACCTGATCACTGGCGTATCCCACGATCTTCGCACCCCGCTAACCTCTGTGATTGGCTTTTTGGAGTATATTGAAGCCGACCGCTACCGGGACGAAATTGAGCTGCGCTACTATGTAAACATTGCTTATGAAAAATCGCTGACGCTGAAAAAGCTGATCGACGAATTGTTTGAGTACACGCGTGTGAGCGGTGGTAGCCTGCCTCTGGAGCTGGAGCCTGTAGACCTCGGCAAATTGCTCACTCAACTTGCTGAGGAATTTGTACCCTCACTGGAACAGGCGGACATGTCTTATCGTGTCCGAATCGTTGAACCTGTGCGGATATTGGCCGACACGGACGAGCTGGTACGCCTGTATGAAAATTTATTTTCCAACGCGATTCGATATGGAAAGGATGGCAAACGTTTCGATATCACCATCGGACGTGAAGGCGATGAAGCGATAGTGATCTGCACCAACTACGGTGCCCCGATTCCACCGGAAGATGTCCCGCATCTGTTTGAACGGTTTTATCGAGTGGACAAATCACGCTCCAAGGAAACCGGAGGCACCGGGCTGGGTCTTGCCATTACCAAAAGCATTACCGAGCTGCACAATGGCCGCATTTCGGTTAGGAGCAATCGCAGACAAACGGATTTTGAAACCCGTTTTCCGCTCTATCGTACCCGTTAGACGGGCAGTGTAACGCTAACCAATCAACAACGTATAAACGATACCCGGTCCGTGTACGCCGATCGTCAAGTCATTTTCAATATCGGACGAGCGGCTCGGTCCAGTAATAAAATGAATGCCTGCGGGCAATTGCTCGCGCCCTGCTTCGTCAAAGCGACTTAAAATCTCGCCCAGTCGTGTTCGCAGACGCTCCACGGGCAGGAGAATGATCAGCACGGTCGGCAGCAGACTGACCGAGCGCCCCTTCTCCGGCGAGGATAGCACTGCTACCGAGCCGGTATAGGCGGCGGCCTCATCGGCTATGACAATGCCAATATCGGCCTCCGCGGCGCGTGCCTTCCAGTCTTCGGCTGGATCGGTGTTCCACACCGACAGTCGGACTTCCGGCAGCGCTGCTTCCAACTGGAGTGCATCCAGGTCCGGCTCATTCTGCCGGACGATATAGGCCGCTCCCAGCTCTCGCGCTTTGTTCGCGATCCAGTCTGCCGTCTCCTTCAGATCCGGCAGACGCACGACATGTCCGCCAACACTTGTAAAGTTGGCGGTGAACTCCTCGATGCGCTGCTCCCCACTCCATTCGAATTCGTGCCAAAACGCTGGTGCGCCGCGAAACGGCTGCATCGGTGGCTCCGTCTGCCGCGGACGCTTGAGGCGCGCTGCAATGCCCTCCATAAAGCGTGCCTGCTTGACACGGGATTCTGATTGCATTTGATGAAGCCACGCCTCATGCTCCGCTTTTGCATGCGCAGAAGGATTACGCTGTTCATTCATGCTGCATCCCTCCTTTTCTTCTATCCGCCAAGATCGTCTCCATTCGGCTGAGAATGTCCGGATGCATGACCTTGCGTTCCTGCTCCAGCTCACGCGCCAGTGTGTTCCAGTGCTGACGGAAGGACTTTTTTGCCAGACTAGGGGCCACACGGTACGTATTCCAGCCTTTTAAGGGGCCAAGCTTAAAAGTAATTTCTCCCTTACGAACGACCGCTTTCTGTGCGATCTGTCCGAGTCGGATCGCCGCAGCGAATCGCTTTGAGCTGGAAACTACTGACGCAAAACCTTTCATCGCTGCCGTCTCTAGATTATCCCCTTTTCCCTCCTCCACCTTGCGTCTACGCAAATAAACCAGCATATCATGCAGTGGTATTTTGACCGGACAGGCTTCATAACACGCCCCGCACAAGCTAGACGCACTCGCTATATCGTTCCACTCTTCGATGTTGCCGTGAAGGGCAGGCGTAAGCACTGCACCAATAGGACCACTGTATGTCCCGCCATACGCGTGTCCCCCAATGTGTCGGTACACCGGACAAGCGTTCAGACAAGCACCGCAGCGAATACAATTTAACAGCTCCTGAAATTCGGGATTTCCTAGCTGAAGCGAACGCCCGTTATCTACGATGATAATGTGCATTTCCTCCGGTCCATCGGCATCCTGGCTGCGCCGGGGTCCTGAAATCCCCGACATATACATAGTCAGCTTTTGTCCGGTAGCCGAGCGTGGCAGCAATGTAGCCATCACCTCCAAATCTGTCCAGGATGGAATAATCCGCTCCATACCCATCAGTGTGATTTGCGTTTTGGGCAGAGTGGAAACCATACGAGCGTTGCCTTCATTTTCAAACAGGACCATGGAACCCGTCTCAGCAATGGCAAAATTGCAGCCTGTCATGCCAATATCCGCATCTAGAAACTTTTCACGCAGCTTTTTGCGGACAAAGCCCGCCAAAATCGTCGTATCTGCGGACAACTCCTCCCCCGCTTCTTTAGACAGCAGCTCGGCAATCTGATAACGGTTTTTGTGAATCGCAGGGATTACGATATGAGATGGCGCCTCTCCTGCCAGTTGAATAATGTACTCACCGAGATCACTTTCAATCGTCTCGATATCCGCACCTTCCAGCGCCTGATTCAAATGCAGCTCCTCCGACACCATCGACTTGGATTTGACGACAGAACGTGCTTGATTATGCGCAGCAATGTCCAGTGTAATGCGTACAGCATCCACAGCTGTGTCGGCAAAATGGATATGCATCCCGTTGGCACGGGCATTTTCTACAAATAGATTTAAGTAATAGTCCAGATGGGCAATGGTATGAAGCCGAATTTGGCGCCCCCGCTCACGCCATTCCTCCCAATTTCCATGCTGCTCAGAAGCTACCCGTTTACCGTTGCGCAGTCGCTCGGTAGTGAAACGAACTGCATTCCGTAGAAAATCGTCATTCAGAGCCAGCTCTGCACGTTCTTTGACCTTTTGCTTCATAGAATGGGTATGTACAGCGGTCATTCGTGCTTCACCCCTTCATACAGCAGCTCTGCCAGATGCATTACCCGAACTGGATCTTCCCGATATCTGAGATTTCCGGCGATGTTCATCAAACAGGCCATGTCCAGTCCGACCAGCACCTCAGCTTCCGTCTCCCTGATATGGTCCACTTTTTCAGTCACCATCGCTCCCGAAATATCGGGCATTTTCACCGCAAAAGTACCACCAAACCCACAGCAGTCCTCAGCAAAAGGAAGCGGCACTAATTGCAAACCCTTTACGCTGCCAAGCAGCTTCATCGGTTCCTCTTTTACGCCGAGCAAACGTGTTCCATGACAAGACGGGTGGTAGGTTACCGTATGAGGAAAAGACGCGCCCACATCGGTCACGCCAAGCACCTGTACCATAAATTGTGTAAACTCATACGTCTTTTGCTCCAGCCTCCGTGCCGAATCCAGCCACTCAGGCTCACCCTTAAACAACTCCGGGTAATGATGAATCATAAATGTGCAGGAACCGGAAGGAGCTACGACAAAATCACTGTCATTAAACGCTTTCAAAATCGTTTTTGCAGCAGCCCTTGTTTCATCCCAATAGCCGCTGTTGTAGGACGGCTGCCCGCAGCATGTCTGCACCTTGGGAAATTCCAGCTCGACACCATATCTGGCAAGCAAGCGGGCCATCGCTTCCCCTACCTTGGGATAAATCGCATCACTCAGGCAGGTAATAAATAAAGATACCTTCATACGACACACCCCTTCCGTCCATTTTCCAAAAGAAAACTTTCATCATAAGCATAGCTTGCAGCGGGATTCTTACCTGAATAAAGGTTTTACATTATCCAAGATAATCCCGCTGCAACAGCGATCGTAAGATCAAATGAACCGCAGAGCGACCTCACCCCGGAAACTACATGCTTACACAATCGTAACCGGGATGGACAGCTCTGCGAGCTGACTGCGAATCGGGTCCGACAACCGCGAATCTGTGATAATTTCGGACACTTGCGACAAGTTCACCACATGTGTAAACGCCTGCTGCCCGAATTTGCTCGCATCTGCCAGTAAAATCACGCGATCTGCAATGCTGACCATTTTCTGCTTCAAACGAGCTTGCAGCTCATTCGATTCACTAATGCCACGATCCAGATGAACTCCCTGACTGGAAAAAAACAGCTTATCTACATAATAAGTTTCTAATGAACGCTCTGCGAGCGGGCCTACGAACGATAGTGAACGTTGAAGCAGCTGACCTCCCGTCGAAATAACCTCGATTTTTTCCTTACCTGCCAGCTCTGTAGCTACCCGAATCGAATTCGTCAGTATCGTTAAAGGAATATCCGGCAGACTGGACGCCATATACCAGGCAGTCGTACTGGCATCCAGCAAAATGCGATCATGCGGCTGAATCTGCTTGACCGCTTCCTCAGCAATCCGACGCTTTTCCTCTGCGTTCATAATTTCCCGTACCGCATAGGGCGTTTCAGGCTGCTCGTTTTTGACACTAACCGCTCCCCCATGTGAACGGCGTAGTCGTCCCGCCTGCTCCAGACGATCCAGATCGCGACGAATCGTTTCTTCCGTTACTTTACACAGCTCACTCAATTCGGACACCCGTATGCTTCCTCTTTCATTCACGAGCTGCACAATCATCTCATATCTTTCTGCGACCAGCATGGCAATCTCACTCCACATCTTTAATGTACAAAAAGTCCTGTCACCCGCCGGAACTGTCCGTAGGCATCCTCCCACGCTTCTGACTCGGCAGGTTCATATTCCTCTACGGTAATCGAATCCGCAATGACCCGGCGTGCTTCCCATATATCGGCGAACTTTCCCTGTGTCATCCATTGTACCGCAAGATTGCCGATTGCGCTCGCTTCTGCGGGGCCCGCCCATACGGGTTTTTGAATCGAGTTGGCCGTCCATTGGCACAGCAAGCGATTTTGAATCCCGCCGCCGACCATATGCAAGCCATTAAAACGCTGTCCTGACACTCGTTCTGTAAGCTCCAAAATGTAACGATACTTTAACGCCAGACTTTCCAGAATACAGCGTGTAATTTCGCCCGGCGTTTCCGGCAATGGCTGCCCGGTATTGCGGCAGTATTGGCGTATGCGTGTTTTCATATCTCCAGCATGCAAAAACAGTTCATCATCCGGGTCAATCAAACAAGTGAACGCTGGAGCCTGTTCTGCCATATGAACCAATTTAGGAAAGGAATAAGAGTTTCCCTGCCGCTCCCACTCTCTGCACGCCTCCTGTAGTATCCACAGCCCCATGATATTTTTTAGCAACCTGTAGGTTCGGCCCACGCCGCCTTCATTTGTAAAATTAAATCGAAGCGTATCATCATTGATTACTGGCTGTGCGGTCTCCGTTCCCATCAGGGACCATGTTCCGCAGCTCAAGTACGCAAAGGACCGCTCCAGCGCAGGCACGGCCGCCACTGCTGATCCTGTGTCATGCTCTGCTACTGCAATCACAGGAATCGCTCCAATGCCCAGATCCGTCATGACCGATGAACGGATTGTACCTGCAACACTTCCCGGCTCCAGTACCTCTCCAAACCAAGAGCGGGGAATGTTGATTCCGGACAAAAGCTCATCATCCCATTTTTGCTGTAACGGATGATACAATTGCGTGCTGGTTGCATTCGAAAACTCATGATACATTTCACCTGTCAGAAAATACCGCAGCAAATCAGGGATCATCAGGAAATGTTCCGCCTGCTCTAGCAAGGGTGATCTTGCGTTTCGCATAGCAGCCAGCTGATAAATCGTATTAAACGTCAAAAACTGAATGCCTGTACGCTGGAAAATAAACGCTTTTCCCAGTTGTTCCTGTACTTTTTCCATTACTCCATGGGTCTGCCAATCCCGATAATGATAAGGGTTGCCCAGCAATTCTCCGGTTTCTCCAATCAGTCCAAAATCGACCGCCCAGGAGTCAATCGCCAGGCTGGATGGATTCATTCCCATATGCTTGGCTTTGAGCAATCCTTGCTGAACCTCGTGATAGAGACGCAATATATCCCAGTGCAGACGCTCTCCAACCTTGACCGGATCATTGGAAAAGCGGTGGATTTCTTCCACCACGATACGTGAATCTGTCAATTTTCCGAGTAGAACCCTGCCGCTGCTTGCCCCCAAATCATAAGCGAGGATGCTCACCAGCTCGCACCACCCTTGCCTCTTTGCAAAATCTGCGTACCATACTCAGACGCCAAGTAGGCTTTCATTGGATCTGCAGGTAATCCTTGCTCTTCACGGATCGCTTTAAGCAACGGGGCCACATCAAACTCAAATGCTTGGCGTACCGCATCCTCCGCACCCAGCACATCCTGACGGCTCGAAGCTTCCTCCACCTCTGCATGATTAATCAAGAGTGCCTTCGCATATTGAGTCTGCACATTCAGTACCGAGCGAATCATGGCCGGAATTTTGGGTTCGATATTGTGCGACTGGTCGATCAAATAAGCAATTTTATCAACGGTATGGCGGATATCTGCATCAACATCCTGAGCTGCGTTCAAAATTTGGTAAAAGATTAAAAACAGCTCATACGGATTGGCAGAACCCACGATCAAATCATCATCCGCATATTTATAACTGTTAAAATGAAAGCCGCCCAGTCGTTTCTCATCCATTAAAAACGCAACAATATGCTCCACGTTGGCCCCCGGCAGATGATGCCCTGTATCCACCAGCACCTGTGCCTGCGGCCCTAACTTGGTCGCATAATGGTACGCCATGCCCCAATCGGCAATATCCGTATGGTAAAAGGCCGGCTCAAACGCCTTGTATTCAATCAGCATACGCATGTCTGGCGTGAGCGCCTTATACATTTCGCTGAGTGCCTCCAACATCCAATTTTTGCGTTTGCGAATGTCCCCCTGACCGGGATAATTCGTTCCGTCTGCGAACCATAAGCTAAAATCGTTGGAGCCCGTTTCCTTTGCAATATCCACGCATTCCAGCAAATGGTTGATAGCCTTGCGGCGGATTGCCGGGTCTACATTCGTAACACTACCGAGCATGTAGTCCTCGTCTTGAAACAGATTGGGATTTACGGCCCCAATCTTCAGGCCAAGACTTTCGGCATGACTGCGAAGCTTACCGTAATTGTCTACTTTATCCCACGGGATGTGAATGGCAACGGACGGACACAAGCCTGTCAAGGCATGAACCTGTGCGGCATCCTCCAGCTTTTCGAACGGATCACGCGGCACGCCCGTTTTCTGAAAGACTTTAAAACGTGTACCTGAGTCGCCATATCCCCAGGACGGTGTTTCTATGCTTAGCGCTTTCAGCTTGGTCTTTACTTGCTCCAGGTCAATACCCCGTTGTTGTTGCTGCTCCTCAAATAAGGCGTACGCTTTGTCACTCATCGTGGTTCCTCCTTGAAAAGTAAGTGAGTTATGGGGGGGGAGGCCGCTTCGCGTCTGGATCATTCTTCCGATCGCTGTTATCCCCAGATTTTTTTTATTTTATAGAACATATTAAAGGTGAAAATCCGGGGATAAAGGCGAACGCTACGCTTCTTCAGAACGATTCCATCCGCTCCGCTGCTGACCACCCATAAAGTCACTTTTATTTTAAAGTGTTAGCGTGTATATAAAGGCATTCGCGCGTAAACAAGTTAACACAACTTATTTACGTGTTTGAAACTAATTAAAAACCTCTTCGTACTATGGGCTTGTGGCCTGGATTATTGCAGTAAATTAGTACATTAAATTAGTTCGCTATGATCCTAAGTGTTCTATTAACTGCCTCTTCTTCCTAGCGTGTAAAGGCTGCTGGGACGCCGCCGTCGATAGTCAGCATACATCCGGTCGTTTTCTCCGCTTTGGATGAGGCGAAAAAGGCAATGCCCTCTGCGATATCCTGCGGGTAGATGTTGACCAGCAGCGTCGTTCGCTTGCGGTAATGCTCCTCCAGCTGGTCTGGCTCGATGCCGTAGGCAGCGGCTCGCTCGTTACGCCAATTGGAGTTCCAGATCGCCGAGCCTTGCAAAATTGCATCCGGCAAAATGGTGTTTACGCGGATACCGTATTCCCCACCTTCTGCGGCAATACAACGGGCCAGATGCGCCTCCAGCGCCTTGACCGAGCTGTAGGCCGTTACATTTTTACCTGCATAGACCGAGTTTTTGGAGCCGACGAACACCATGCTGCCGCCAAGCGTCTGTTCCTTCATCAGCTTGAACGCTTCGCGTGCGACCAGAAAATAGCCTGTTCCCAGCACGTTCACGTTTAAATTCCATTCCTTTAATGACGTTTCATCAAATGGACTGGATGTAGCAAGACCTGCATTGTTTACGATAACATCTACACCACCATAGGTTAGCGCCGTTTCGGCATAGGCAGCCTGAATCTGATCTTCCTGCGTCACATCCATTTTTACGGCGATGGCACGGTTTTCACCGTAACTGCTGTTTATGTCTGCGGCTACCTTTTGTGCACCTTCCAGATTGAGGTCTGCCAACACGACATGCGCACCTTCATCTACCAAACGCCGTGCGGTTGCACTGCCTATTCCGCCTGCACCGCCTGTAATGAACGCAATTTTGCGTGAAAATTCCGCTTCTGCTGGCGCCAGTGACAGCTTGTAAAGCTCCAGCGGCCAGTATTCCACGTTGTAAGATTCATTTTCACTGAGCGAAACAAACTCCCCTAATGCCGTTGCTCCTCGCATGACAGCAATAGCACGATGATATAAGGCACCGCTTACCTGTGCATTACTCCAGCTTTTGCCTGTGTTGATCATCCCTACACCCGGAATCAAGATTACACGCGGCGCTGCTTCAAATCTCACGTCTCCTTCATGTCGATTACGCTCGAAATAAGCTTGGTACTGCTCTTTATAGGCTGCTATACCCTCGGCAAGCTTAACTTTCAGCCCCTCAACATCCTCTATATCCGGTGTCCAATCTACATAGAGCGGTTTCATTTTGGTATGAACCAGATGATCCGGGCATGCTGCTCCAACCTGGGATAAAGCACTAGAATCCAGGCCGTTCACAAACTCCAACACATCCTCCGCGTCATCAAAGGTGAGGATCATCTTTTTCTCATCACTGACTGCACCCCGGACGGATGGCATGACCTGGGACACTATGCTGCGGCGCTCCTCTGAAGTAAGCGCTTTATATTTTGCGCCTCCAAACCCCTGCTTTTCCTCTTGGTGAGCTTTAATATAGCTTTCTGCTTCTTGGATGATTTCGATCGTTTTGGCATAAGCCGCTTCGGATGTGTCTCCCCACGTAACCAGGCCATGCTTTTCCATCAATACCAACTCAGCTTGTGGATGATCGAGTACCCCTTGGGCAATCATTTTCGACAGCTTAAAGCCGGGACGGATATAGGGTACCCATACAAAACGATCACCGAAAATTTCCTTAGCGATTTCCTTGCCGTTATGCGCACAGCATAAGCTGATAATCGCGTCCGGATGTGTATGATCGACATGCTTAAAAGGCAAAAATGCGTGTAGTAGTGTCTCAATTGAAGCACGCGGATGCTTGGCATCTATCATACAGTTCGCCAAATATGCGACCATATCCTCGTCAGACATATCTTCCCGTTCAAACAGTGGATGAATATCCTCCATACGAAGCCCTGTGAAGTTATGCGCTTTCATTGTTGCAAGATCGGAACCGCTACCCTTAACGTACATCACTTCCACTTCACGCCCGCGGAAATCCTGTATCGTTGTTTTGGCCGAAGTATTGCCGCCTCCCCAGTTGCACACGCTCCTATCTGTGCCAATCAGGTTAGAACGGTATACGAGTTGTTCCAGCGTGCTTTTCTGCTCAGATGCTTGTGAAGAATTCCATAGACTTTGTACCATAGGAAAAAGACCTCCAAGTTCTGTTTTGATTTTGAATTGTTTTATTAAGGTGGATATTTTTGTTTATGGAGACTATAACACTTTTGTTTTAATTTGAAAATATAAAATACAAAAATAATCAAAAAATAAATTTTAATTTTATCCATATGTAACACGAATATATCGTCTAGCTTAAAATATAATAAGGCCGTGCCGGGGTCAGGTCATAAGAACCTTTTTCCGGTACAGCCTTTTGACAGGTAAATCACTTCATTGCCAAGCATATTGCTGCGAATTTGATTACGCTCTATTTTAAAGGAAGGAAGCTCAGAACATATCAAGTTGTTTTTTAACGACTGCTGGTACACCTGCAGCCATGGTAAATTCGGGTATATCCTCTTTAACAAAGGCCCCCCCACCGATCATAGACCAGCAACCAATGTGACGTTTCTCCCGTACCGAGGCACCAATGCCGATATAGGCACCCTCATCTATGGTTACATTGCCTGCCAGATTCACACCGGGGGCTATGGTTACATAATCGCCAATAACCGCATCATGACTCACGTTAACACTCCGATTGATAATTACATGCTGTCCGATCTTAATATTGTCCGACAGGACAGCCCCTTCAAAGACCATGCTTCCTTCTCCAATGGTGTTTCTTCGAGACAAACGGATACGGGGATGTATTAGCGGAGCTGCGATACGAAATCCCGATTGAATTGTATTATTAACGAATCGCTTTTTTAATGCCGGGTCACCCACCCCCGCACAGATCAGCTCCACCTCATATTTTAACGCTTCAATGTCATTCAACGTCCCCAGTACAGGAACGCCATTTACGATCTGCCCTTTCATCTCAGGTCGTTCGTCCAAAAAACCTGCCACTTGCACTCCCAGCTCTTCACATAACCAGTTGATTTCCCTTGCATGTCCGCCCGATCCCCAAATCACGATTTTCCTCATCCGGTTCTCTCTTTTCCCAGGCTTCCTAGAACGTTTACAATTCTTCGAACAATAATCTCGTCCAGTTCCTCCCACAAGGGCAGGCTGACAATATGTTTGGCAATATGTTCGGTAACATGAAGAGTAGACCGCGTATAGCTTTGGAACTGCTTCTGCTGATGGCACGCCGGAGAAAAATAGGTTCTGGCTTCTATTGAATTAGAGGCTAATAACTTAACGACCTCTTGATTCGTGTGTGAATCCGGACTAAGGAGAGGGATAAATTGATGGACAACCGATCCTTGCGTTTTTTGTATAGACCATCCTCGTTCTATTAAGTCTGCTTGAAGCAGTTCTTGAAGATAATATTCGTAGATCGTCCTTCTGTTCTCCCGTACAGTCTTAAAATGATCGAGAGTGGCTAAAGCGATAGCAGCGGTATACTCGGATATCTTACTGTTAAGACCTTGGGTGACAGACTCCCTGCTGCTGGAGAAACCGAAATTCCCTGCCTGACGAATTCGCTTAATGAGATCTTGGTCCAGACTGTATACCAATCCACCCTCTCCGATACCAAAAGATTTGGTGGCATGAAAGCTGAATACTACGGCTCCTCCAAAACCTTTGCCAAAATGGGTGGCTTCCTCGGGTGTTATCGTTCCAAAGCTGGCAGCAGCATCAATGACTACCGGAATTCCCTGTTCCTGCAGCTTATTATATACGGATAAATCAATGGCTGTACCGAAAGTGGCATATGGAACGATTACCGCAATCTCATCTCCCAGCAGCTTGACTGTCTGCTCTAACTGCTCCCTATTCATTTGCCAATTCCCCGGTTCAATGTCAAGGAAGTAGGGTTCTAACCCACACCACTCAGCAGCAAGTGGGGTGGCCGCAAAAGTAAAACTTGGCATAACTGCATATTTGCCCTGTGGTCGCTTGCTTTGGGCGATCGCCAAAATCAAGCCAATAGTAGCGTTATGAACGGTCACAGCCGAACCGATTCCATCAAACATTTGCGCAATGACCCGCTCTTCAAACAGGTTATTTAAGGGACCATAATTGGAGTAAATCCGGGTCTCTTCTATTTTCTCAAAATTGGAAATAAATCGTTCCTTTTTTACTAAATTAGGTCGTAAAAAGGGAATATCGAACATGATCCAGCCTCCTTCGCATATGGGATGAGCAGACTAGGATTCCAATGTTTTTAATATCATTTCAATTCGCTCGATATCTGCAACAAATTGTGGACGCCCCCTTATACGTTCCTGATAAGCACGAAGTGCAGTTTTAAACAAATCATCAGTATCAAGAAATCCATCATCTCTTGAGGCAATCATAATATCTAACCATTCCGTAAACGCATTTTGACCAAGCGTCTGATTATTTTGATTGGGATGTATTCGGAAATAGCTTAGTGCTTCAGGAATATAAACTGCTTTTCCTTTGGATAGTAAGTTCAACCAGGAAGCTAAATCATTAAGAAGAGAATACTGTTTTCCTTTATAAACCCCAAACCGTTCGATAAGATCTGCTTTTTTGAAAAACACTGTTGTAGGTTCCCCAATCACATTTAAACAACGAGTTAATGCAACGTTTGCCAACATTCTTCCGTCCATGATCCTTGTTTCCTCGTACAGCCTTTCCGTTGCATAGAGCGGTGGGAGAATCCTCCCTGATTCATCCATGGTTTGCCGATACGAGGTAACCAGTGTGATGTTTTCGAAATTTTCAAAAAAATAGATCATCCTTGCTATTTTTTCTTTTTGAAACTTGTCGTCATCCATCAAATAATTGATATATTCACCTGACGCCAAATCAAAACATTTATGCCAATTTTCGAGAAAAAGATTTTTATCATTTTTATAATATTTAATTTGGGGAAAAGAATCTAAATAAGAATCAAGCATTTCTTGTACTTCATTCGTTGTACTGTCATCACAGATAATGATTTCGATGTTCGGATAAGTTTGTTCCAATACACTGTCAATGGCGATTTTTAGTGTATACGGCCGATTATATGCAGGTATAACTACACTTACTAATGGGCATTGCACGCTTACTCCACCTTTCCTTTATGCTTAGGTGTCTACGCCGGAGGTTTCAAACGATTTAATTTGCTATGTTCACATGGGCTGGCATTTTCCTCACATCCCCGAACACATACACATACATATACATATATATTGCTGAGAAATAAAATGATGCCGGGAAAATGGATGTTTCAATAAAAACAATACTAACGTCTGAATCGGCACCTCCCTCTCGTTGGTGTTCGAAACTGGTAAAGGGGAATGATCATGTCATTGAATTTCACTCCGCTACTGACAGCTCATTTATTTGTATCGAAGAAGGTTTTAAAGGATCATGTAAAAGAATTGATAGATAGATTGGAAGAAAATCACATTACAATAAACTTGTATGAACCTGATCAACCACTTATAGACAATAGCCTCCAAAAGCCTCGGGTTTACGTCTCGCTCGGAGAAGAGTGGGGAGAATTTTCAGCACTAAAAGCGTTACCTGGTCACGAAAAAAAACGCTGGTTACACTTCCAATCACCAGGCGAAATTCAACCTATGCATTTATTTTTCTGCTGGCTTAGGGCAACAGATCCTCTTCCGGAGAATAGAACGATTCCTCCAACACATTTCTCTTCAAACACACCTTTAATATCCGTGTTTACTGCCAGTTACAGATCAAAAGAAAAAATTCAACGACCTTATCAATCTTTATTAAAGCAGACCTACAAGAACTGGGAATGGGTAATCGTGGATGATTCCGGTGATGAAGATGAGACATACAAGGAGTATTTACTACCTTTAGAGGATCACCGTGTGCGAAGATACCGCCAAGATTCCCGCAATGGTTATATAGGGGCTATCAAAAGGTTTGCAGCCGGTCTATGTACAGGGGAAATTTTAGTAGAAGTTGATCATGATGATGAGCTAACTCCTGACTGCCTAGAGAAAATCGTCAAAGCATTTCAACAAAACCCTGACTGTGGCTTTGTTTATGGGGATTGCGCTGAGGTGTATGCAGGGAGCAATCATGCGCATTGGTACGGCTGGGATTGTGGCTTTGGTTACAGTGTTCATTATCGAGTCTGGCTGCATGATATGAACAGATGGCAAAATGTACAAAAACATACGACCATTAATGGCAAAACCATTCGTCATCTGGTCGGTTTACCCAATCATCCACGTGCGTGGACGAGGGACTGTTATCATCTGATCGGAGGCCATCGCAATGAACTACTGGTAGCAGATGATTACGATATGCTGGTCCGGACGTTTCTTTGCACTAAATTTGTAAACATCCCCGATTTGATATATATCCAATATCGTAACGAACAAGGAAATAACACTACATTCCTCAGAAATAAGCAGATTCAGATTCTTGTAGGGGAACTATATAGATCTAATTTTCAAAGGATTCAAATGAGATTGAAAGAATTCGATTTACCACAGCTATTGCCTTATCGTCGTATATGGGAGACTTCTACAGATGATCCTGCCCGGAAATCTGCTCACGTTATTCAAGAAGATACCTCAAGATTCTCGATATTGTTCCCTATCCCCCATTCCTGCCCTGAAATAGAGCATACGCAATTAAATAAGACACTCCAAAAGGGCATTGAAAACAACTTTAGGGAGATCGAAATTGTGGTTGTAGGTCGAATTCCATCAGAAATCGAAACCTATGCCTCCAAAGCTCCCAGGGGAGCCATACGATGGTGGCCTATGGAGCCAAATGATTCATTAGAAACTTGTATTCAATATGCAAAATTTGTTGCGTCCTGTAAAGAGAAAGTGGTTGTGTTGCCCTAAATTACAACAATGCTGAATAGAATATTGGCCAACAATTATTTTCCAATGCCTTTGTCGAAGTCTCTTGGAATTATTTCCATGGAGCTTCGACAAAGGTTTTTTTTACAGCAGAACTGCAAAATATTAACTTAAAACAAAAAAAGGACCCAAAAGTTATAAATAACTTTTGAGTCCTCTAAATATACCTTGACCTTAAGCTTACAAAATGCCTTGGTCTCCTTGAACTCCCTGAGGTCCTTGATCGCCTTGGACGCCTTGAACTCCTTGAGGTCCTTGGTCGCCTTGGACGCCTTGAACTCCCTGAGGTCCTTGATCGCCTTGGACGCCTTGAACTCCTTGAGGTCCTTGGTCGCCTTGGACGCCTTGAACTCCCTGAGGTCCTTGATCGCCTTGGACTCCTTGAACTCCTTGAGGTCCTTGGTCGCCTTGGACGCCTTGAACCCCTTGAGGGCCTTGGTCGCCTTGAGGGCCTTGAGCACCTAGAGGACCTTGGTCGCCTTGGACGCCTTGAACCCCTTGAGGGCCTTGGTCGCCTTGAGGGCCTTGAGCACCTAGAGGACCTTGGTCGCCTTGAGGGCCTTGGTCGCCTTGGACGCCTTGAACTCCTTGAGGTCCTTGGTCGCCTTGGACGCCTTGAACTCCTTGAGGTCCTTGGTCGCCTTGGACGCCTTGAACCCCTTGAGGGCCTTGGTCGCCTTGAGGGCCTTGAGCACCTAGAGGACCTTGGTCGCCTTGAGCTCCTTGAATTCCCTGAGGGCCTTGGTCGCCTTGGACGCCTTGAACTCCTTGAGGGCCTTGGTCGCCTTGAGGGCCTTGAGCACCTAGAGGGCCTTCAGCACCTTGTGGACCTAGAGGGCCTTGAGCACCTAGAGGGCCTTGAACACCTTGTGGACCTAGAGGGCCTTGAGCACCTTGGACGCCCTGAACACCTTGAGGTCCTTGGTCGCCTTGAGCTCCCTGAACACCCTGAGGGCCTTGGTCGCCTTGGACGCCTTGAACGCCTTGAGGGCCTTGGTCGCCTTGGGCTCCTTGAACGCCTTGAGGGCCTTGGTCACCTTGGGCTCCTTGAACTCCCTGAGGTCCTTGGTCACCTTGGGCTCCTTGAACTCCCTGAGGTCCTTGGTCACCTTGAACGCCTTGAACACCCTGAGGTCCTTGGTCGCCTTGAACGCCTTGAACACCCTGAGATCCTTGGTCGCCTTGAACGCCTTGAACACCCTGAGATCCTTGGTCGCCTTGGACTCCCTGAGGTCCTTGGTCACCTTGGGCTCCTTGAACGCCTTGAGGTCCTTGATCGCCTTGGGCTCCCTGAACACCCTGAGGTCCTTGGTCGCCTTGGGCTCCCTGAACTCCCTGAGGTCCTTGGTCGCCTTGGGCTCCCTGAACTCCCTGAGGTCCTTGATCGCCTTGGACTCCCTGAACTCCCTGAGGTCCTTGGTCGCCTTGGACACCTTGAACGCCTTGAGGTCCTTGGTCGCCTTGGGCTCCCTGAGGTCCTTGGTCGCCTTGAGCTCCTTGAACTCCCTGAGGTCCTTGGTCACCTTGAACGCCTTGAGGTCCTTGGTCACCTTGGGCTCCTTGAACTCCCTGAGGTCCTTGGTCACCTTGGGCTCCTTGAACTCCCTGAGGTCCTTGGTCACCTTGAACGCCTTGAACACCCTGAGGTCCTTGGTCGCCTTGAACGCCTTGAACACCCTGAGATCCTTGATCGCCTTGGGCTCCCTGAACACCCTGTGGTCCTTGGTCGCCTTGGACGCCTTGGACGCCTTGAACTCCCTGAGGTCCTTGGTCGCCTTGGACACCTTGAACACCTTGAGGTCCTTGGTCGCCTTGGACGCCTTGAACTCCCTGAGGTCCTTGGTCGCCTTGGACGCCTTGAACGCCTTGAGGTCCTTGGTCGCCTTGAACGCCTTGAGCTCCCTGAGGTCCTTGATCGCCTTGGACGCCTTGAACTCCCTGAGGTCCTTGATCGCCTTGGGCTCCCTGAACACCCTGAGGTCCTTGATCGCCTTGGGCTCCCTGAACACCCTGTGGTCCTTGGTCGCCTTGGGCTCCTTGAACGCCTTGAGGTCCTTGATCGCCTTGGTCGCCTTGGGCTCCCTGAACACCCTGTGGTCCTTGGTCGCCTTGGGCTCCTTGAACTCCTTGAGGTCCTTGGTCGCCTTGGGCTCCTTGAACTCCTTGAGGTCCTTGGTCTCCTTGGGCTCCTTGAACTCCTTGAGGGCCTTGGTCACCTTGGGCTCCTTGAACACCCTGAGGGCCTTGGTCACCTTGGGCTCCTTGAACACCCTGAGGGCCTTGATCGCCTTGGGCTCCTTGAACTCCTTGAGGTCCTTGGTCGCCTTGGGCTCCCTGAACTCCCTGAGGTCCTTGGTCCCCTTGAACGCCCTGAACACCCTGAGGTCCTTGGTCGCCTTGGGCTCCCTGAACTCCCTGAGGTCCTTGGTCCCCTTGAACGCCCTGAACACCCTGAGGTCCTTGGTCGCCTTGGGCTCCCTGAACACCCTGAGGTCCTTGGTCGCCTTGGGCTCCCTGAACTCCCTGAGGTCCTTGATCGCCTTGGGCTCCCTGAACACCCTGAGGTCCTTGGTCGCCTTGGGCTCCCTGAACTCCCTGAGGTCCTTGGTCGCCTTGGGCTCCCTGAACTCCCTGAGGTCCTTGGTCGCCTTGAACACCTTGAGCACCCTGAGGCCCTTGAACACCTTGAGGTCCTTGGACACCTTGGACGCCTTGAACACCTTGAGGTCCTTGAGCACCCTGAGGCCCTTGAACACCTTGAGGTCCTTGAACACCCTGAGGTCCTTGGACGCCTTGATCGGTTCCTAAAAGTTCATCAGATACTAACCGATGCGCAGGTACTAATTGCCCCAATGCATCTTTACCCCAAACAGAAATTTGAGTTTCATCCTCTGCTGGCCCGCTTGTGGTAAACACGAATTCAAATGCGTCGAAACCTGCAAAGAAATTCCTAGTTAAAACCACATTGGGCCCCACTGCCACTAGTTGTTGTACATATAATGTTCTGCTACCGTTTAAAATAAAACCCTCAATTAAAACAGTAGAAGAATTTACAGAATCTCGGTTATCTATTTTTACAGTGACCAGTTGGGTGGGTCTGACTCCTAGAACAGGATCGTTTGCAATGGGTCCAGTTGATAATACTGCCATTTAGGTACTCCCTCCTCTCTAGTAAAAAGCAAATTATTTTTGTGAACAACGATCTTTCTCAAGACCCTGTTCCCTCTATTTTATGTCTCAACCATTTGCTGCGATTGTGGTTCTATCTCTATACATATGTTGAGTTTTAAGACCCTAGTTGCTCATCCGCAACAATACGCTGAACATCAATGATTGTACCGCTCGCGTTTTTTCCCCAAACTGAAATATCAGTACTTTCTTCTGCTAAACCGCTTGTGTTAAAAACGAATTCATATGCGTCGAAGTTCGCTAGATAATTTCTCGTAACAACTGCATTGGGGGCTAAAGCTATTTGTTCTAGTACATACAATGTTCGTAAACCATTTAAAATGTAGCCCTGAATTAAAATAGTTGAAGAATTGACCAAATCACGGTTAATTATTTTAACGGTAACCTGCTGAATAGGCCTGATCCCACTAACAGGACTATTCTCAATAGGTCCAGTTGATAATACAGCCATTAAGTTCATCTCTCCTTTTCTATTTATTAACTACAAATCCATATTATATAAAAATACTATATATATATTGAACTAAAAAATATATTTAGACCTTTATCTACTATATTTTTTAAAGTTCAATCTATATAGAACAGAATAGGGATTAATGTAGCTCCATGTATCATATTAATAACTTGTTACATATGATTGTTTGTTTACCTATTAAAATTAAAATAGATATTTACTTATTCAAGCCGTTTTTAATTCTGGGGATATTAAAAGGCAGTGACCGAGCATTAAGCAAGCTGATTCACCAATTTCTTTTCCAACCATAAAAAAGGATAAAGGCACCCTGAGAAAAAAGTGCCTTTATCCTTGTAGATCAATTTCAAATAAACTATACTCTCTTGCAAGCACGTTTACACAGAAACAGTGAAGGTTATAATAGTTACTTACAAATGTCACTTGCGACAACAGCTCATGCTACAACACTCTTACAGATCTATTTTTTAAATCCTTAAATTGTCCCATTTTTTGTTTTTCATCCCACAAATAGTGAAATCCCCATCGATTAGTGGTATCCCCTTCCCGTAGCCCTTGTTTCAAGGCTGAGAAACGTGAATTCAGATAGTCAAATCCCAAGTATTTATAATGTAACAATAGTACTTCATTATTAGATGGCTTTATTACATTCCCAGCAGGTTCAGCAGTATGCCTACCAGGGCTAAAATTTATTTCTTGAATCGCACTTGGATTAAATATTTGAGGCTTATCGTACGTTTGACTTCTTACACCATTCCTTACCGTTTCATATAATGGTTGCTGGCTATTAGGAAAAAAATCAGAAACCATTTCATAACCATTAGGGACAATCAATGTTATCCCTTTCGAAGTACATTCCTGCAAATATGTTCTAAGGTTAGGGTGATAAAAATGTTCATCTACGTCACAGATAATAATCCAGTCTGCCTTATTCCTACTTTCTTTCCAACATTGGTTGAATAGATCTTGTGCTGATCTCACGACCGAATTACCTTCGATCTCAAATCTATTCATATTTACTTTGGGATGTGCCTTTAACATGGATATAGAATTATCAGTCGAGTCATTATCGAAAATGTAATATTGGTCGGCTATATTATCATAGTGCTTAAAAAAAAACGGGAGCATCTTTTCTTCGTTCCAGCATAATGCGTATACATGTATGATCACGTATTCTTCCCCTCTCAAACTCATATCTTATGGATCGACTTGCTTGATAATATATGCAATTTATATTTGTGGGGTTCAAATCGTGGATGATGAGCTTTACTGCTTAGCAAAAGCCAACCCGGACCCCAAATTGGCTTTTTATAGGTATCCTAAGTTCATAGTTGGTAAAAGTGGATACCTCTTCAAAGGTACGGTAGACTTGTTCTTGATGTTAGTGCTATTGTTATATTATTCCAATCATATGAGGTGAGATGCACTATGTTCGAAAAAGATACGCATGAAATTCTGGCTTATTATGATGGCGGTGCAGAAATAGGCAGATTAGAGCGAGGCATCGGAAAAATAGAGCTGGAAAGATCAAAAGAAATCATTTCCCGTTATCTCAGCAAGTCCACTCATGTTATTTATGATATCGGCGGCGGTATAGGGGTCTACTCTTCGTGGCTGGCAGAACTGGGATATGAAGTTCATCTATTTGATCTTTCTTCGCAAGCCATTGAATTTGCTCGTCAGCAGCAACTGAATAAACCCATTATCAGCAAGCTGGAAACCGCAGATGCCAGAAATATTGATCGTAAAGATGAAAGCGCGGACATCGTGCTATTGATGGGACCTTTATATCATTTAACAGAACAGAAGGAACGAGTAAAAGCCCTGCAAGAAGCAGCGCGTGTCTTAAAAAAGGGGGGAACGCTGATTACTTCGGCTATTTCCAGGTTTGGCTCGTTACTGTGGGGGCTATCGGTGTACGGCGAGTGCAATACCATTTTAGAGGAAGATGCATTCATGGATATGGTCAGACAGGAGTTAACAGATGGTCAGCATGTACGACCGGCGGCTTATCCCTCTTTTATCACACGCTCCTACTTTCATACACCGGATGCCTTGCGTGCAGACTGGCAGGCGGCTGGATTGCAGGAGCCTCGTGTTTTGGGTGTGGAAGGCCCCGTCTGGATTGCACCCGGATTTGAAGAAAAATGGGCGATTCCCTCCCATCGCAGACGTTTGCTGGATATAGCACAACAGGTTGAAGAGCAGGAATCCGTGATCGGTATGAGCCCGCATATGCTTGCCGTAGGTACCAAGTCTTAAAGCTCATCAACTATATGGTTGATGGATTGTTGTACAACATAACAGTTGTCACGTTGCTTCTCAACCAAAAAGACGAGCCACATAGGCTCGCCTCTACATCATTCCAGATTACTGCTCCAAACTTTCCAATACGGTTTTAATTTCGCTGTTCAAACTAAGTGCATTATAAATCGAAGTCAAGGCTTCAGCACGTGACGCATGATACTTAGGTCCAAACTGACTCGTACTTATACCCGAAAGCACACCAGCTTGTGCTAATTGTTTAATCGTATCAGCTGCAAAAGAAGTGGACAGGTCGGTGAAGCTTTTTTCATTCGAGGTGTCCTTTTTCAATCGGTCTAAATCCAAGATCCGCGCCAAAATGGCAGCCATTTCTTGACGAACGATCGTTTGGTCTGGTCTAAATGTACCGTCCTCATAACCGTTTAATACTCCTGCTGTGGTCAGTTTTGTTATGGCATCCTGCGCCCAGTGATCCCCAATATCGTTCAAAACCACAGGCTGGTTTCCACCACTAATATCGAAGATTCTAGAGATGATAGTAGAAAACTCTGCACGGGTAATTTCACCATCAGGTCTGAAACTGCCATCCTTATATCCATTTACGATACCCAGCTTTGAAAACGTGTCGACCGTCTTTTCTGCCCAATGTCCTTGTAGGTCTGACGGTTTAACATTAGTAGAAGAATTTAAAGCAGATTCTGCTTTAGATTTTATATTCTGCAGTACTTTGTTGTCTGCAACCACTACGTTACTGTTGAATATGTCTTGCACAGGAACAGTTGGTTCAGTCACCAGTTCTTCAGGTACAGCTACTGGTTCTTTAGATACAGTTACCGATGAAGATGATACAGCTGATGTTGCCGTATTGCTGCTGGAATCATCGCTAGAATGGTCACTGTTTCGATGGCCAGACCCGCTACCGCTGGAACTACTGGAATCACTGCCAGCATTATTGGGTGCGGGAGCAGTAACAGCTGTTACGGTAATTGGAACGTTAAAGCTATATCCGCTGTATGTGGCGGAAATTACCGTGTTCCCTTCTGAAAGTGCTCTAATCTCTCCCTGATTAACCGTAGCGACATTCGTATTGCTGGAAGTCCAAGTTGCTTTTTCACTGACATCAATCTCTGACGAATCTGATTTTACAACGCTTGCTGTAGCCCGTTCTGTATCTCCTACTAGCATTTTTCTATTATTGATAGAAGCACGCAATTCTGTGTAATTGTCATCTGTTTGTACCGGATCTGGTGTTGGTACCGGATCTGGCGTTGGCACCGAATCTGGTGTTGGCACCGGATCTGGTGTTGGCACTGGATCTGGCGTTGGTACTGAGTTGATAGAGAATGAAGCGGTAGCTGTCGAGCTCTTCACATCTAATGCTCCGTTGGTTGTGCCGTTATCAATCACAGTATAATCAAAACTTGCCGGGCCCTGGTAGTCTAAATTCGGAGTGAATAACACAACCGATCCGTCTAGAACTACCGTCCCACCTTGCGCATTTTCTACCGATGCGATGCTAAGATGTTGTAAGCTCTCATTCACAGGGCCTGCCGTGTCGTTCGCTAAGAGTTCATCAACAGTGATAGATTGTGCTCCTGCATTTGCCGATAACGATGGCAGTGTATCATTCACAGCTATCGGACTGTTGTTTACCTCACTTACAGTGATTCTGGCTTGGTTCGGCTCGCTGATCCTTGTTCCAGCCATATCTAGCGATGATTGTACGTCGAAACTGAAATGATCACCTGATGGAGAGTTAGCATAAAGATTTGGCGTAAATTTAAGCCCTGTTTCGCCATCCCCTACAGAAATGAATTGACCATCTCGGATTTCCATTACCCCATCGTTTTTATAGAGGGTTCCACCAATAATGTTTGAGATTCTAAAATACGACACGTCAGATCCATCCACTTGATTACGAGTAAGGATCAGTCCGTCAAAGCTTTGCTTGTCTTCCTCTGTCAAAGCGTCTGTCACATTAGGGACGTCAGCGACAGAATTGACCGCGAAGGAGGCTTGCTTGACCACCGACTGCGGGACTGAGACGCCGTTCGATGTTCCATCATCGGTGACGGTAAAAGAGAAGCTAGCGGTTCCATTGAAATCCGGCTGAGGTGTAAAAATCACATTGGTTCCATCCAAACGTACAGCCCCTCCTGCAATGCTGCTGACTGAGGATATCGTTAGATGTTGACCATTCTCATTCGGACCAGCAGACGCATGCGCAAGCAGTTCTGCAAAAGGGATGGTCCGCTCTCCTGAGTCTTCTGAAATGGAGGATAGCGTTTCGTTTCGAGCTGTCGGAGCATCGTTTACTTCCGTAACATGAACAACAGCCCTAGTAGCATCGCTTAGTCCATCCCCCGTTGCACTCTGAGCCGCCTTTACATCGAACGAGAAGGTATCTCCCGCTGCATTGTTGGCGTTTGCCATAGGCACAAACCTCACGCCATCGCTGGCTTCTGCTGCCGTGATAAAAGTTCCATCAGGAATCTCCGTTACCCCATCACTATGATACAGCTTGCCCCCGATAATGTTCGTAACTTGATAATGTGTCACTACCGTTGAATCTTGCGGGTTTGGTGTAATGGTTAGATTGGATGTCGGGATATCTTCCTCAGTAGTTACAGCAGCTACCTCAGGCATTTTGGATACAGCGGGCAGGGCTGCTGTTTCCAATATCAACTGGGGAATATCTACGCCGTTGTCATCGGCTGAATATGTAATTTCCGAATAGTCTCCAGGGTTCCCTTCTTCATTGGCAAGCAATGCAAAGGAGACAATATCATCCGTCTGTTGTTGTACAAAATGGGTAACATCAAAATCAACCCAGCCTACTTGAAGGTCTGAGCCTGTTTTCGTATTCAAAGGCTGATCCGTCGGGTTCAGTGGAAAAGCTTCGTTGCTCCAAACATCGGCAGTCGATCCATACACGGTCAAAAAAGGATTCAAGTTATAGCTATAGCCGATGGAAGAGATATGAATGCGCAAGGTTGCCTTCGTTACAACCTTACCAGTCAGCTCGGGCATCTCAAACTGAATCGCTGATCGGTAATATCCTAACACTGTGTCTGAAGACCTGCCAACATAGTTTTCTGGAGCATCCATCCAAGTGTCAGACTTGCTCCATGTTCCGTCTTGGATTAATTTGGGTTGTGCGGTTGGTGCCGCACCAGCATCTGCCACCGAGATGGCCGATGAGAAGATTAGTGATACTGCTGTCAATGCATATGTGAATCGTTTAGCAGACTTGCAAAAATGCATACCTTTCCTCCTATTGAAATAAATCTATGATTGCTGCTTGTATTATACAATGTCGTCACTGAACAAATTCTGAACAATCTGCTCGCTGTTTGCTTCCTTATAAATAAAATTATGATCATGTGGCTGATGGATATTGATCCAATCCTTTTGAATTGCCTATACAATTCGGTCAAGTGTACATTCGGTGATGAACATACCTCTCCCATACAGTTGAATGGCTTCCATGGATAGGCTATTGTAAGGATAGGATACTTTTCCCAAGATAAAAGAACTTACAGGAGGTCGTTTTTCTTGATGATCCTTGAACTGGTGGCCTTTATTTCTACTGCTGTCTTGTCTACGTTTTTTTCCTTTCGATACCGCTTGTGGAGACGACTATAGTGAGAAGTGAACAAGAGATGCTGCATACCATTCTCCAATTTGCTCAAGAGGACGAACGGGTACGTGCCGTGATTATGAATGGTTCACGCGCCAATCCACATGCTCCACGAGATATTTTTCAGGATTATGACATCGTCTTTCTCGTATCTTCCATGGACAGCTTTATTCAGGAACATGGCTGGATTCACTACTTTGGAGAACTGATCATTATGCAGACGCCTGATGAGCATACGGAACTTACTTCGACATCCCGTGATCGCTTTGCTTTTCTTATGTTATTTACGGATGGCAATCGCATAGATCTTACCCTCTGCCCTGTGGCTAACATCGCCAATTGGCCCCGAGACAGCTTAAGTGTACTGCTCCTGGATAAAGACGGACTGGTGAAACCTTTTCCACCGCCAAATCTTCAAGATTATAAGACAGTCCCTCCAACCGCCCAAACCTATGCAGATTCCTGCAATGAGTTCTGATGGGTCAGTACTTATGTGGCTAAAGGACTATGGCGGCATGAGCTTCCCTATGCCAAATTCATGTTAGATCGACCTGTAAGAGATGCACTTCACTTGATGTTGGAATGGCATATGGGTATACAATCCGACTTCACGGCAGATCCAGGGAAGCAGGGAAAATACTTGGAGAAGCACCTTGAGCCTGATCATTGGACGGCTTACATCCAAACGTTTGCGGATGCAGACTATGAACATATGTGGCAGTCTCTTTTTATCATGGGTAATTTATTCAGAGAAATTGCCCAGAAAGTGGCGAACCATTATGGTTATAAATACCCGATTCAGGACGATCAACGTGTTACTAACTATCTCTATCACATAAAAGCTCTCCCTACAGATGCAACGGACATCTATTAATGAAAAAAACCAGTCGGGCACTTGAGATGTGCTAGGCTGGTTTTTTTATACGTTAACGTTGTTTATCCTATATACGTTTTGGATGGGCTGTCCCCTAATATTAGTTTTCGGTCAGAACCCGGTCGCCTCTGCTGGCAGGCTGAGAGATAACTAAAAATTCAACATCCTCATTCGTTTCATTAAACATTTGATGAGGCACCATAGGAGGAACCTCACACCCTTCCTGAGATCCTAATTGTACGCGTTCACCATCCACTTCAAGTACCGCTGCACCTGATAAAATAAAGAAAAATTGGCGCGCATGATGATGATAATGTCTGACTTCATGTGTATTTCCCGGCATGCGCTCATGAATAATGCTCAAATCATCATTTTTCACCAAGCGCCAACCATCACATTGATCTCCCCATATATAATGTTCAGCACTATGTTTACTTATTTTCAAAATGAACTCCCCCTTTGCAGTTACATTTTTATTGTAAATCTAGAACCACAAAGCAACAATCTTAATTATAAAAATGACAGAATCAATGTAAAAAAGTCCCGTGACCAGATCATTTTAGATATCAGCCTCGATAATTTCCTCCAACTTAATCCAGCTAAAATCCTCTTCCCCACGAGATAGCTTCACTTCTCGCCGACTTGTGTTAATCACTGTCACCAGTCCGCACAATTCCTCATCATCAAACGGATTGAACACTCTTAGCGTAATTGGCTTCCGTTCGTTATAGGATACGAAAATGGCCTGTTCAATCTGCTGTATTTCCTGATCGTCCAGTGTTGGCTTGCCGCGTCTTCCCTGCTCCTTCATCAGTCTTAAATATGCCTCCCGATGCTCAGGCAAAATCATACGCGAACTTTCCCATATGCCGTTTCCTTCAAGCTTTTTTCCCATCGTAAGCCCCTCCTATGCTGTTCTGGTTACCGGATGCCATGCCAATACATGATTTAATCGAAAAACACGTGGCTGACCAGTTTGCAAACAGGTGGCCCGGATCAAGCCATTCTGCACACGATGCACCTCTATCTGCCGATGAGACAGTTTGCCCTTTCGGTCCATATACACGATTTCCACGATCTGTCCCACATATTTCTCCAGCATCATCCTTCACTCCTCATCAGAACGTTTGTTTGTATTATATGCGAACATGCGTTTGATTATCAATGTAAAAAAATCCCCCTGAGGGAGTGGCCTCTCTCAAGGGATTTAAAACTCGTAGGTGGACAGCTTAATATCCTCTTTACTCAAATCTTTCAGCGGATACACAGGGCCATTCCAATAAGTCAGAATATCATGCGGCTCATTAGTACCATGTTCTTTTAAAGTTTGAGATAATTCGAGTAATACATGTGGAAGTTGATAAGAGCTTGTTAAAAATTGATATTCTTCTGGACTTTCGCAGTCTTCTGCTCGATAAAACACAAAGTAACCCTCGGTATAATCCCCAATGAGTACAATATAACGAGCAAGAAACATAATTTCACCATTGGCAAACGGAATGGAAAATGTCGAAGCAGAGATCAAATCTGTCTCTAATGCCTCAATACGAACGGTGAGTTCATTGTTTAGAGCATCCATTTTTTTTCTTTGTTCACTGATGAGGTATTCATAATTTACAGGAACAAGCCCCCCATTCTTGATCGTAGCGATCAGTTCATCTATAAATACTTTTTGAGACAATACTCGATTGCTCATCCTATTCATCTCCATATTCGTGAAAAATAAGTATGGAACTCCCGCTTCAACATGTTCAATATTATGTATTAAAAGCTTGATTCATTAATTATCCAGCATTTTTGTGACTGCATTCACGACCCTTTCCATCTCAAATGGCTTAACAATAAAATCTTTTGCTCCTGCCTTAAATGCTTGTATAATGGCTTCCTGCTGACCCAAAGCAGAACACATTAAGATGTTGGCTTTAGGATCAAGCTCTACAATCTTTTTAACAGCCTCAAGCCCATCCATTTTAGGCATATTAATATCCATGGTGATTAAATCTGGTCGAAAGTGTGCATATTTCAAAACTGCATCATACCCATTTTCCGCTTCTGCAATAACAGAGTGACCTAAATCCAACAGAATATCCTTAAGCACAGAACGCATAAATAAAGAATCATCTACTATTATAACTGTTGCCAAGTTAACCTCTCCAATCCGTTGTCTTATGAAATGCACGCCCAAACTTCAATATCGGTGAAAAAACTAGTTATATTAATAGAAAGAATCTGTAAAAAGAAAAACGCTACCATTGAATTATAAAAGGAATTTAAAACTAGCTACTACAGCATTAATTTCAATAAAAACGTTTCGCAATGACGTAAATCATCTCTATAGTATGAAGATTACAAAGTACTAGGTATACAGTACACCCTTAGCACTATGCAGGCGAATTTAAAAGTGAGAAGAATCATTGGATCGACTCCTTAAACAGGCATAAAAAAAGACGCTGCTATTTATGCAGACGTCTTTTTCGAACTATTTATTTAAAGTTTACTTATTCATTCAGAGCTTTTTTCAAAGCCTCCAGGTTGTTTTTCATTACACCCAGGTAATCTAGATTCTTCTGCTTGTCTTCATCTGTCAACCCTTCAAGCGGATTCAGCACATCCGTTTTCGAACCAATTTCAGTAGCTACGGTCTCAGCAACCTTCGGATCAACCAACGTTTCAAAGAAAATTGTCTTTACATTATTTTCTTTAGCAAACTTGATAATACCTGCCAATTTGTCCGGTGTAGGCTCTTGCTCTGGAGATAAACCAGCAATGGGTACTTGGGTCAGACCATATTGCTTCGCCAAATAGCTAAAAGCAGCATGCTGCGTAATAAAGTCTTTACGTTTTACATCTTTCAGACCCGTTTTGAACTCGTTATCCAGTTCTTTCAGCTTAGCGATATAAGCATCAGCGTTTTTCTCATAGTCTGCTTTGTTTGCAGGATCGGCTTTTACAAGCCCTGCTTCTATAGCTTCTACTTCTTTTTGAGCTAAGACCGGATCAAGCCATACATGAGGGTCCAGCACATGATCGTGATCATGGCCTTCCTCTGCGTGTGCTTCTTCTCCTTCTTCCTCTTCAGCAGATCCTTCCATCAAGTTCAACCCTTTGCTTGCTTCCACTACTACACGCTTATCATTCGATGCGCTGCTCAAAGCCTGTTCTGCCCAACCTTCGACGATCCCGTTATAAACAAATACATCAGCATCCTTAACCTGTGCCATATCCTTGGCGCTTGGCTCCCAGTCATGCGGCTCAGCACCGGCAGGAATCAACGCAGTTACGTTAGCATGATCTCCGGCAACTTGCTTGGTAAATTCATACATTGGGTAAAAAGTGGTGACCACATTCAGTTTTTTACCACTGTCCGCTGTTTGTGCCGTATTAGGTTCGGTTTGGGATGCATTCGTGGCTGCATTATCAGATTTAGCTACGCAACCGGCCAAAATAAGTGCTAGCCCCGTAGACAATACAAATGATTTTTTGAACCATGTATTCATATTCATAACTCCTTATGTTTTAGTTTTTTATAAGCTCACTGACCTGCCGTATTCTTACGTCGGGAAGCCTGTTGCTTGCCAAGCTTACGGACCAGTTTTTGAATACTAGCTCCTACGATCAGGAATAATAATAGCACCATAGCAATCGTCCCCCCTGGGGGTGTACTGAGTTCATATGATGCGGTTAATCCCATAAATACGCCGATCAATGCGGTGATCATGGATATCCAGATAGCTGCCGCAAAGCTCGGTGCAATTCGAATCGCCAGGGCAGCAGGCAGCACGATTAATGAGGAGACGAGCAGCACACCGACAATCGGCATGGCTGCAGCTACAATCATCCCTGTTAAAATACTAAACGCAAACGAGATAGACTTGACAGGAAGACCATTGGTCTTTGCCGTTTCTTCATCAAAGGTAATCTGATACAAAGGGCGTCGGAACACAAAAAAGAAAATACCACCGATGACAGCCACAACAATCATTAACATCAGCTCTGTCTGATTGACGGCTACTACTGAACCAAACAAATAAGCGGAAAAGCCTTTGTTGATGCTCTGATTCAGATTCATTAAAATAACAGCCGTCGAGAGGCCGCCTACCATAATAATAGCCACAGAAATCTCACTATATGTTTTATAAGACCTGCGGACGTATTCAACAATAATCGCGCCGATCACGGCAACAATAAATCCAGTTATCGTCGGGTTAATCCCTAAATAGGCACCTGCTGCCACCCCTGCCAGCGATACATGCGATAGCATGTCCGCCATGAGAGCCTGGCGCCGTAGCATCAGGTAAACTCCAAGCACCGAGGCCAGCAGTGCAATTACCCCACCGGCACAAAATGCCCGCTGCATGAAGTCGTAGTGCAGCATTTCCATCCGCCATCTTCCTTCCTTTCAAGCTCAATAATACGATCCAGATAATGTTGCACTTCCGATAGTCCATGTGTAACCATGACTACGGTTCTTCCATATTCCTTAACCTGTTGATTCATCAGATCGTAGAAGTGATGTCGGCTTTCCTGATCCATTCCGGTCGTAGGCTCATCCAAAATGAGCAAATCCGATTCCTGAGCAAGTGCCCTTGCCACACAAATACGCTGCTTCTGTCCACCAGACAATTCGCCGATTTTGCGATGTCGTAAATCCCACATCCCTACCTGACGAAGCGCCTGTTCTGTCAGATCATGATCCTCAGCCCGCATCCGGCGCAGCCAAGAGCCATGGGTGTATCTACCCGAACGGACAAATTCCAGAATGGTACTTGGAAACCCTCCATTGAAGGCAGCAATTTGTTGTGATACAAATCCGACAACGAGCTTTTTGCCTTCACCTGTACGGTCGGACATAAACACTTTGCCCTTCCAAGGCTGAAGTAAACCGAGCAGCAATTTGAGCATCGTCGATTTAGAAGCACCATTCGGTCCGGTAATAGCCACAAATTCTCCGGAAAAAATTTCAACATTGGCATCCACCAAGTTAGGAACATCTCCGTAGCCAAATGTGACCTGTTCCAATGAGGCCAATAACATGATACAAATCTCCTTTTCCTTTAAAAAGCCTGGAGCCATCTGAGCGGTCATCATAGCGCAGATTCTCCAGGTCGTTTATGATCATTAAACCATCTACCGTAATTATTACGATTTGGCAATAAAAAAATAAGCGCTTGATAAACGTAACCTTTACGCATTAGCAAGTTTAACAGTTTAGGCAAGGTTCGTCAATGTTTTGGCAACTCTTTTGTTTGTTTATTTCACTTTGTCCGGGTACAAGCCTACAGCCAAGGTTTTCAGTGCAATCGGAGCACGCACGCCTTCAGCTGCTGCGGATAGAGGCAACACCACAAACCGTTTGTTTTTGATCGCTTCGACACCAGCCAGTGCAGGCTTGCTCAACAGCAGCTTTTCTTTATCAGCCAGTGAAGTATCTCCGTAGTCGAGAATAATAATAACATCAGGGTTGCGGTTTACGACCTCTTCCCAGCTTACTTCCGTAAAACTTTTGTCGATATCATCAAAAATATTTTTTGCCTTCACACTTGTAATCAAAGACGTCAGATAATTGTTGGCAGCCGTAAATGGCTTGTCTTCGCCGCTGTCATAGACAAAAACCTTGGGTGCCCGTTCAACCGTACCAATTTGAGTCTGAATGGACTGCACTTGTGCACGAATATCATTTACAAGTTTTTCTGCGCGCTCCTCAACCCGGAAAATACGTCCAATATTTAGTATATCCCGATATACATCTTCTAGTATAGGACCCGGCTTATTGGAGGATTCCTGTACATAGGTTTGCACGCCCTGTTGGGCAAGCTCCTCACGGGAACCCAGATTTTTATCATTAAAGGCACTCTTCCAGCCCGCGTAGGCAAAATCCGGTGCAGCTGCCATAAACACCTCTTTGGACGGATATTGTTTGGCCAGAACCGGAATTTTATCATATTGATTCTTATATTTAGGTAAAATCTGGTCATCCAAATATGCAGTTCCTACCATAGAAGACTCCAGCCCAAGGGCCAGCATAACTTCTGTTGCATGCTGGTTCAATGTAACCGCGCGTTTGGGCGCTTCGGGAAATAGCATTTTTACACCCATATTCTCAATCTCTACTGCCTTCTCTTGGGCCGTTGATTGCGATGCATCAGGTTGCTGCCCGTTTGCAGATGAATTTGTGGTTTGAGCCGTGTTTCCTGCTGTGCAGGCCGATAACAACAGCATCATCGCCAAAGCAAGCATAACCAGCGGCAATGCGGGTTTGCTATATTTATTCATATGTACCGTCTCCTCTATCATTCACAGTTTAACTGACTTCATCGGATCACCATTTGTTCTGTTAATGTCGTGGACGGCTCCACCTCTGAGAGAATCCGGTAAAAAGGTAATACTCGGTTTCCCGGTTTTCGGATGAATGCGAATTTCTGTTTCCACCCCAAATACACTGCGCAGCAGGTCAGGCTGAAGCACATTCTCTGTTATGCCGGAGGCTACCACCTTGCCTTCTTTTAATACATACAATCGGTCACAATAACATGCCGCCAAATTTAAATCATGCAGTGCAGCTAAAGCAGTGATCTGAAGTGTTTTGACCAAATCGAGAATTTGCAGCTGATACCGGATATCGAGATGATTCGTCGGCTCGTCTAAAATGAGAAATTTTGCCTGTCCGGCCAAAGCTCTGGCGATCAATACCCGTTGCTTTTCACCGCCCGACAGAGTAGCAAACCCCTGATCCGCTTGAGCATTCATGCCTACCCGCTCCAGCGCCTGCTCAACCAGTTCATGATCGAAGACGGTATCTGCTTCCAGCAGCTTCTTATGAGGATGGCGGCCCATCAGGACGATGTCCCGTACTGAAAAATCAAACGTTTGGGGCGCATCCTGACTTACCACTGCCATTTGTCGTGCCGTCTCTTTGTACTTCATCCGTAGTAAATCCTGGCCATCCAGCGTCACCAAACCACTATCAGGTCTTAACACACGATACATATTCTTAAGCAACGTCGATTTGCCGCTGCCATTGGGACCGATCAGCCCGACCAGCTCTCCCGTTCTCACCTGGAGACTGATACCGTCGATCAATCGTTTATCGTGAATACTGAAGGTCACGCATTCGACTTCTATATTCATTTTTCGCCTCCAAACGAGTAGGAGCTGCGCCGCAGCAGCCATACAAAAAAGGGTCCACCGCACACAGCCGTTACAATACCAATCGGCAGTTCCTGCGGAGCAAGCACGAGCCGGGCACATACGTCTGCCCACACGACAAAGATAGCTCCCAGAAGCAGGCTGACAGGCAGGACACGTCGATGATCCGACCCCACTATTAGCCTAACGATGTGTGGAATCATAAGCCCGACAAAGCCAATTGAGCCACTAACTGATACGACTGCCCCGGTTAAAAGGGAAGCGACAACAACCAATAATACACGGAACGCCTGCACGTTCACACCGAGCGTTACGGCGGCTTCTTCCCCCGTTAGCAAAGCATTCAGTGAACGGTATCGGGTTAAAAGGACGGCCGTTCCAACAGTTATAATGAGGCTTGGAATAAAAAGCGTATCCCATTGAGCGCCTGCCAGACTTCCCATCATCCAATACATGGCGTCACGGATGCCTTTTTCATTCGGGGCCATCGTAACGATAAAGCTAGTCACAGCCGACAGCATCATAGAGACCGCTACCCCTGCCAACAGCAAGCGGGTCGTCGATATACGCCCGGCCACACGAGCCAACGCGAACACCATGAGCATTGCAGCTAAGGAGCCTATAAAAGCAGATAGGGGCAGTGCAAGTCGTCCCAAAAATCCAAAAGCTCCAAACACAATAACTAACGTCGCTGTCACTGAAGCCCCCGACGAGACTCCTAAAATATAGGGGTCCGCTAACGAATTGCGAATTAATGCCTGTATAGCCGCTCCGGTAACAGCAAGCCCTGCTCCCACGACAACACCTAGCAGCACACGCGGAAAGCGAATTTCCCAGACGATATATTGCTCCGGTTTGGTCCATGTCATGGGTACCCACTGATCCAGCCAGGGCAAGTGGGACAGCGCAATTCGCCATACTGTCCCTGGAGCGACAGCCACAGGCCCCAGCATGACTGCGAGTGTAACTGACAGCACAAGCCCAGCAGTTAACAGCAGCAGAATTGTTGTAAATCTCCATGGAGGCTTCCCTGCTAGATCAGCTCGAGAATTAGCCTTGGATGAATAATCGCTGCTTGTTCTCGAAATCATGAACTAGCCAGTGGCTTTGCAGCCGCTTCCAGCCTTTTCAATCGTTCCTCGATCTCAGAAGCAGAGAAATTCTCGCCCATAATAACCGCAACATCGTTCACTGGCTTTTGCGGTCGAATTGGAATGATTTCCAGCTCACGATAGGCAAATTGGAACATCATCTGCCCCTCCGATTCCAAGAACCGGACAATTCCTTTGGCCCGGTAAATTTCAGCAGGCAAACTGCGGAACAACTGTTCAAACTCGAATCGTGACACAGGTTGTCCAAAAAAATGCGTATGAACAACTACATGGTCGTAGGAATGATAATGCTCTCCGTGTTTGTGGTCATGGTCATGGTCGTGGTGCTCAGGCTCTTGACAGTCATGAGGATGATGGTCTGTATGGTCATCATGACCATACGTGTGAAGACGATTTTCCGCATAATGATGATCATTCCCAATATCGACTGTGGACTCCTTTTGCCGCGAAACTTCCATCCGTTTCTCTCCTTGAATGGAGAAAAAGGTAACCGGGTCTACGTCACTCCGCTCCGTGCTTACAGTCAAAGCATAAGGATTTAATTCTTTTACAAAGGCCTGTACTTTCTGCAATTCTCCCGCAGCCAATAAATCAGTCTTGTTAATAATCAGTTTGGAAGCACATCGTAGCTGATCCTGCATCAAACGAAACGACTTGCTTCTCTCACTACCCAAGGAAAAATCCAGAAATTGACGCGCGTCCATGACCGTGATAACAGATTGTAAAACCATAGAAGAATATATGGAGGCATCTGTCACTGCATCTACAATCTCCATTGGATTAGCCACTCCGGTACATTCTACAATAATCACATCCGGCTTATATTCCTCGGCAAGATTCATGAGCTCGACGCCCAAATCCCCGCGAATGGTACAGCATATACAGCCACTGAGCATTTCCTTCATGGGGGCTTGGTCATTCACCAAACTGCCGTCCAGATTAACATCACCCAACTCATTCATCAAAATAGCTGGCTTGAGACCCTGCTCCTTGTAGTAAGCCAGCGCATGCTGAAGAAGAGTTGTTTTCCCGCTGCCCAAAAATCCGGATAAAACAACAATCGGTATCATATAATCCTCCTTGTCTTTACAGCACTAATATGGATCGTACCGTAAAAGTTTTCTTCTTGCAATCATTTGTCAATTTTTAATCGTAATAATTACTATTAATAAACATAAATATATATGACCACGCTTTGAATTGTCAATATAGGAGGTGATTCAAGCATAATCCTGCGGCATGATTGTCCCAACACAGGCATAGGATGTAGATAAGAATCCTTATTCCTAAGGAGATGTGGAATGAAAAACAGTACGCTGTTAAAGATGCTGCCTTTTATGATTCCGTTTACCTTTCTCATCCCTGTGCTTATTACGCTATCTCCTCAGTGGCTTCGTTTGTTAGGTATGGGGCAGCTGCAGTCATTAAAGACGGTATTTATGGGTATTTTTCTGGAGGCTGTTCCGTTTCTCCTGATCGGTGTACTTATCTCATCCCTTTTGCAGTGGCTTGTACCGGAGACATGGATTCGTAAAATAGCGCCTGCGCATCCTGTGCCGGGTGTCCTGCTCGCCTCCTTGCTAGGTATGCTGTTTCCCATCTGTGAGTGCGGCATGATCCCTGTCGTTCGCCAATTAATGCTCAAGGGAATGCCTGCCTATATGGGTATCACTTTTATCTTAAGCGGACCTATTATCAATCCCGTAGTACTGGCTGCCACGATAATGGCTTTCCCTTCCCACCCTGAGGTCACTGTCGTTCGAATGAGTTTGGCCTTTGTCGTTTCCGCGACCATCGGATTGATCGTATATGCCTTTGTGCGTGCGCATCCGCTCAAACGGTCGTTGCTCTCTTTTAACCAGCAAAAGCAGAACAATCAGATTCATCAGCATAACCGCACATGGCGGGGATTTTTTGTACATGCTGGCGATGAGTTTTTGGACATGAGTAAATATCTCATTATCGGCGCATTATTGACAGCTTGCATCCAAACCTTTATCCCACGTGATGAAATGCTTTCCTTAAGCAATGGAACGGCCGGCTCGTACGCCTTTATGATGGGCTTTGCCTATGTGCTGTCGCTGTGCTCCACCTCCGATGCCTTTGTAGCTACTGCTTTTTCGCATACCTTTACACTGGGTCCACTGGCAGCCTTTCTAGTACTCGGCCCGATGCTTGATTTCAAAGGCACACTCATGCTGCTCAGCACCTTTCGCACCAAATTTGTCGTAATCTTGGGCATGCTCATTATTTTACTCGTTCTGATCGGCTCTATAGCTGCTGAATGGTTATTGGGGAGGTAAATACAAACGTGAATTCAACCTTTAGCATCCGCTGTCAATATGGCATGCGCTCCTTGCTCATGATCGGATTAGCTGTATACATTATCACATTACACCGCACGAGTGCACTTCATTACTACTTGGCTCCGCACATGCAAAAGCTACTTTTGCTCTGCCCTGTGCCACTCATATTTATCGCTTTGGCGATGGCATGGCACGGAATGGTAGGGGGCCGGGACGGTGAAGATGTATGCGATTGCGAGCATCCGTTACCGCAAAGCTGGTACAAAAAAACTCTCGTATATGGGATGCTGCTTATTCCGCTGCTGTTCGGTTCACTGCTGCCCAATCAGGCGCTCGGCAGTGATATGGCAGCCAAAAAAGGTATGTCCTTCACCTATCCCAACCCGGATATCCGACGAAAAACAGATATACAAACCACGAACACATCCGCCTCCTCCCTTTTATCAACTACATCTTTCACACCAACTTCGCTCCCTCTAAGGGGAAAATGGAGTCAGGAAGCGCTGGATAAGCTGTTCGTTCCGCCCGATGAGTACAATGTAGAATTCGCCGAGCTGGCGAAACGTCTGTATCAGCAACCCATTATACAGATCCATCCGGAGATTTTCTCCGAAACTATAGGAGCGATCGAACTGTATAAGCACGCTTTTGAAGGAAAAAAAGTACAAGTCACTGGCTTTGTCTATAAAGACGACAACCTACCGGGTAAAGGTCTATTTGCAGTAGGAAGATTCCTCGTTATGTGCTGTACTGCCGATGCCATGCCATTCGGGATTATCGTCCAATCCCAGAAACCTCCGTCCTTTGACCAGGATACCTGGGTAACTATTGAAGGAACACTGCATGCAACGCAAAAGGACAACATACCCGTACTTGAAATACGATCCGATAAAATAACGACTGTCGAGCAGCCAGAATCCCCTTACGTTTATACTCAAGCAGACTCGGTAGCAACCTATGATCGCTTGAATGCAGCAAACTAAACCCACCAAGGAGGACAAATGATGAATAAGGTTCCTGTTATATTAATCAGTGGTTTTCTTGGAAGCGGCAAAACGACACTACTTTTGCGGCTGTTAGCCCATACCCGCCAAATTCCCCTTCGTGCTGCTGTTTTAATGAACGAAATGGGCGAATATGATGTAGACAGCGCTATTATTTCAGAGGAAATGCCTGACGTAACAGTGGAAGGACTGCTAGAGGGCTGCATTTGTTGCAGCAAAAGAAATGAGCTGGCTGGCGCACTGCATTCCCTGCTCAGCCAAGAGCCGGATGTGATCTTCATGGAGACCACCGGGGTAGCCAACCCCGAGCAGGTGTTAGAGGAACTTCGCTCCCCACTGCTGGCAGATCGGCTGTATCTGGTTCACAGCATCAGTGTAGTGGATGCTGAGCTGTTCCATGAATACAACAGCCGCTTCACTGCAGACAAGGAGCTGGTTCGGACTCTGCACGGACAGCTTCGCTCCGCCGACTTCATTGTGGTGAACAAAACGGATGTCGCAAGTAGCCGTGAAGTGGCTAAGGTCGTCAAGAACATCCGCAAGCTCAACAATACGGCCAAGCTGCAAACTACTGAATATAGCCGTATTGACCTTGAACCACTGCTGGAGCCTGTCCTGACCACCGTATTGGTTGACCCGAAACCTGTACAAGTATTTCAACATACATCGGCACAGATACAGCCCAACCATGCAGAAGTATCGCCTATCCCATATCCCGCTAAAGATAAAGGAAGACCTAGCAGTGACTCCAGAAGTACCGCATTCAAAGTGATTTCTGCACACCGTCATAGCCATCGTCACGATCACGACCGATCCCATTCCTTTTCCCGTCTGGAGAGCTTAACACTGCATCAATATTCTCCTCAGCCATTGGAAAAGCAACGATTAGAAGACTTCCTGACCGGGCTAGGTTCTTCGCTGCTTCGAGCGAAAGGTTATTGTGTGCTTCCGCAAGAGGGCACAATGCTTCTGCAATTCTCAGGAAGTCACTTGGAATGGCAACCCACCGCACTTCCGGTGAGCCGGGGATATGTCACACTCATTGGTGAACAGCTTGACAAAGCATCTATTACCGACCAATGGGAACAGTGCTTCGTTTCGTTGTAATCGACAGATCCGGCTCGAGATGAAAATCCCCTCTGAAATGTTTACGAAATTAAATTATAAAAGGCTGCTCCACTGACCTTAAAAGTCATGGAACAGCCTTTTTTTCGTAACTATCATAATAATGCATATTTGCAGTATGTACCTTATAGGATGTTATGTTGTATGATGTGGAAAATAAAAAAGCCGTCTAGGCTTTCTCGACAGCCTAGATATGACTATGCAGAGTCATACTATTATTCGCTTGGCGGCGTCCTACTCTCCCAGGACCCTGCGGTCCAAGTACCATCGGCGCTGGAGGGCTTAACGGTCGTGTTCGGGATGGGTACGTGTGGAACCCCTCCGCTATCGCCACCAAACATGAATTTGCTTCGCAAACTCTTCGGTAAGGTTATTCGGTTCATCACAAATCGTGTGAATGAATAGCCATACGCTTGTCGTATGTACTTCTACATACCTTCAAGGTATTACACCCTGAAAACTGGATCCGAAACTTCCTTGCGTCTTATCTTAGGATAAGCCCTCGACCGATTAGTATTGGTCAGCTCCATGCATTACTGCACTTCCACCCCCAACCTATCTACCTCGTCGTCTTCAAGGGGTCTTACTTACTGGGAAATCTCATCTTGAGGGGGGCTTCACGCTTAGATGCTTTCAGCGCTTATCCCTTCCGTACATAGCTACCCAGCGGTGCTCCTGGCGGAACAACTGGTACACCAGCGGTACGTCCATCCCGGTCCTCTCGTACTAAGGACAGCTCCTCTCAAATTTCCTACGCCCACGACAGATAGGGACCGAACTGTCTCACGACGTTCTGAACCCAGCTCGCGTACCGCTTTAATGGGCGAACAGCCCAACCCTTGGGACCTACTTCAGCCCCAGGATGCGATGAGCCGACATCGAGGTGCCAAACCTCCCCGTCGATGTGGACTCTTGGGGGAGATAAGCCTGTTATCCCCAGGGTAGCTTTTATCCGTTGAGCGATGGCCCTTCCATGCGGTACCACCGGATCACTAAGCCCGACTTTCGTCCCTGCTCGACTTGTAGGTCTCGCAGTCAAGCTCCCTTCTGCCTTTGCACTCTTCGAATGATTTCCAACCATTCTGAGGGAACCTTGGGGCGCCTCCGTTACTCTTTAGGAGGCGACCGCCCCAGTCAAACTGCCCACCTGACACTGTCCTCGTACCGGATTACGGTACCAAGTTAGAACCTAGATACGATCAGGGTGGTATCCCAAGGATGCCTCCCTTCAAGCTGGCGCTCAAAGTTCAACGGCTCCCACCTATCCTGTACAGATCGTACCCAAATTCAATATCAAGCTGCAGTAAAGCTCCATGGGGTCTTTCCGTCTTGTCGCGGGTAACCTGCATCTTCACAGGTATTAAAATTTCACCGGATCTCTCGTTGAGACAGCGCCCAAGTCGTTACGCCATTCGTGCGGGTCAGAATTTACCTGACAAGGAATTTCGCTACCTTAGGACCGTTATAGTTACGGCCGCCGTTTACTGGGGCTTCGGTTCATAGCTTCGCTCTTGCGAGCTTACCACTCCCCTTAACCTTCCAGCACCGGGCAGGCGTCAGCCCGTATACTTCGCCTTGCGGCTTCGCACAGACCTGTGTTTTTGCTAAACAGTCGCTTGGGCC
>NZ_CM134214.1:2772500-2790000 GCF_054113405.1 Paenibacillus sp. ALE3
GAAGGCTGAATTAATCGGCATGGTTCGTTTACCCAACACGGCCTTTCAATCGCTGGCAGGGGCTTTCAGGCCCCAGGGTAATCTGCCAAATTGGTATAAATTAGAAACTATTCAAAAAATATTAAGTTATCTATCTCTCCTAACGCAAAATACAAGAATCTCTTGAATTTATCAATCGTAACATTCTGTAGAACATCATTAAAATCTTCATAATCTTTTATTACTTGAAAATTATTAAAGTAAACTACATTCAATATCTCTGCTTCGCATTCACTTCGGCTTATTGGACTAAATCTATTATTGTATACGTTTATCCTTAACTCTTCTTTTAGCTCGTGAAAATTTACACTTTCAAGCATAAGATTTATGATTTGTTCCACATCTACTGTTGCCTTAATTGGAGCCTCGTAAATATCATTGCTGCTCATTAATTCAAATATATAGTAAACTCTAGTAGAGTCCTCATGACTAAAAAATATAATTTCAAATTTACAGTTATTTTTGACAGCGTAAGCTTTATCTAATAATTTGCAAATACTTATCAAGAACAATTCATTGAGAATCGTTTGTTCTTTGTTAAAAATCTTAGAAAAATAAGTACTAGAAAGTGCAATTTTTTTATGATTATCACCAAATATTTTAAATATTTGAATATCTATATTTAAATTAGCTGCTATCCGTCCCAGTTCTTTGATATGGAATTTTTGCTTTTCTACACAAACTTTTGGTGTTATTTTTTGAGGCAAGTCAGAAAAAACAAACTCATTTTTTTCATGATTAAAAATGAAATATCTTAAGTTTTCTGCTACATAAATACTACCAAAAGTCTCAAATAATTGGTCAACGTTCAAACTTTTTATGTCCTCAAGTAGACCTATTGGTCGAGAGACAATATCATTATTTAAAACATGAATCATTACATTGATCTTTGTCCCCCCATTGTGTTTCGATAGTATTTCTTCCTCGACCTCTCTAATTGCCATTAACATTAAGCCATAATATTCATTTTTATTATTTAATATTCTCCTTACAAAGTTTTCAAATTCAAAGATAAGGTTTAAACCAACTTGGTACTTTGCATTGCTCCAGCTATATAAGCAATAGCAGTAACTTGTTTGTCCTCTCAAATTGCTTTCTTTCTCTGTGAAAAAGTCTTTGAGCATCGCCAGTATAACAAAGTGCTCCAGAACGTGAGCTAAACCATTTTTGCCGATACCATCTTTTTCTGATCCAACTTCACATAAAATGAAAAATGAATACATCCACTACCTTCTTTCTGAACTTTACTTCATTTTTTATCATTAGTGTGTTTTTAAATTTTATTCGGTTCATTGAACCTCAAGATAAGTCCAACCATTTATTCTTAGGATGGTAGAAAAGCACACTCTCCTGATACTAATAAAATTTGAACATTCATATTAATCCAAGCCCTTGATACACAGGGATTTTGAATAACACCTTGCAATCCACTGGGGTGCTTACGACGATTATTTGAAGTTCCACTGCTCACACGTCACTGGTAAAGTGGAATGTCCGCTAGAAAATGGCTGCTTGTTCATCTTCCAACTACAGCATGATCGTTCAAGTTGATGTAAAGAATGACCTTTAGGCGATATGGCATTCAATACTAAAATACGAAACTATGGAATAGCTTTATAATGAGCGTGTAGCAGCGTGGAACGATGTAACTCTACAATGAAAACCTACTTACCTCAAACAGCCTGCATATCTGGGAATTTTGAAGTAACTACCCACCAGTACCTTAACAGCATTGTAATACTCGTTACAGCATTTCCCTTAATTTGTAAAAGGAGAGATACGACTGCATAAAAATAACAAAGACAAATTCTGCAGATCTGTCCATTTTAGAACTGAACTGACATAGCGCTTCGATCCCAATTGGAGTCTACTAGCTTTACGTCAAAATCAGAAATATTCATAATGCTCAATTTAAGAAGTAAATCTCATCCTTTTATTAATCCATTTTGGCAAAAATAGTAGGAGCATAAATAAAACTGCAACAGCAATGGAAGGAACGGCAATGATTGTAGAAATACCTCCATAGGATTCAAAACTTGTGTAATAACTGTTGAACTCGACTATCTGCATGGGCAGAAAATTGCCCACGTAATGTTTCAGAAAGAATACCTTACTCAACTGAATGGCGTAAGAAATGGCTATAGTGAATAGTAATAGGGCGTAGCCAGTATAAACCTCTGTGACTAATACGCTGATCAATAAGGTAATCCCTGTCATCAGTGAGATTGCCACATATCCAATGACCAGGTTGATCAAAAACTGCTGGAAGTAATTCACCTCAACCATTGATAAAAAAAATTGTGTACTACTTTGTATAGGCAAATCCGCTCCTTGTACACCGTACATAAAGAATATAGGCGTAATGTAAATCGCCACCGCCGCCACATAAAGCAGTGAAGAGAGTTGGAAGGCGTTGATGATCCGTATCCTACTCAGCTTACGTTTCCCAAATTTCGTGGATTTCACCAGTCCGTCCACGCCCAAGGTCTCGTCTTCATTAAAAATTGGGACCAGTACAATGGAAATGAGAACCAGGACAATAAAAACACACTGGCTCATCCCTGAGTTAACGTTCTTCCAGCCCTCGGCATAACCCATCCGGATAGTTTCGGAGAAAGAAGCCGCTGCAAAAGTCCCGTTGCTGTTTCCTTCCCTGGAACTCCCCGCTTTCTCCTGTGCACTTCTGATGATGTCTGCCCTGTCCTGATAGAATTGTTTTGCTGAGACATCCCGTATTCCTGTCCAGTCCCAGCCATACACTTGGATAATCATATCCAAGGCTGGCAAATCTGCAACATCCGCTCTATTTCTATCTTCTGGCAGGCTAAGTTTTCTGTATTTTTCCAAAATTTTGTTAATCTTAACTTTATCCAATACCTCTGGTTGATAGAGATACCGGTATTCCGTCCCATCTGTCACCTCATATCTTGCCTGATTTAAATAACCTGTTTTGATGGTGTCCAAGTTGTAAAAGGTAAGTATCAGAAACAATGCCATCAGAAAACCAAATACGTTTATGTTTAGGATTTTACTTCTATTTAATTTTGATAAATAGCTCATGATTTCACCTACCTTCCTCTACTGTAAATAATATCTTCTCATCCATATCAAGATACCGATTCGAGATAAGAGAATATAAACAATGCCCAGAAACAAGGCGACAAAAACATAAGGAAACACGGTATTACCCACAAAATATAAGTTTTCTATACCTATAAGATTATTGATAAAGTTCTGGGGCATGAAGACCATCACTTTCAGCGCCCCCCTCCCCATCTGATAAGTATGGACGAGATAAAAATAAATCAGTGAAATTGCTAATACCAGTTTCCCTCTTTTAAAAACCACGGACAAAAACAGGATAAGATGTGTCACGACAAGGGTAGAAAAGTACCCCATGGCAATATAGAGTAACCCCTCTTGAAGCTGATTCATGGAATAAAATGTAATCGTCCCGATTTGAACCGAAGAGTCCCAGCCGTGCAGCGTATACACTGCAGTAATAAACAGCAGTACAACCGCAATATACACAAAATAGGCTATCGTAGAAAACACACAGGCGGCGCCAAGCTTATAGCTGATCAGCTTCCTCCGGCTCTCCTTGGTGGATAAGGTCACCTTGTCAATTCCTTTGCTGGCGTTTTTAGAGAATCCCTCGCATAGGATAAAGGCCAAGAACATAAAGAAAAGGTAGCTCGTATTTAATAAACCTATTTTCAGGTATTCCCAGCCACTATCGTATTTGAATAAAAATGGGGTGTGTACTTTTTGCATCTTCTGGGATATGATTTCGATTTGTTCCTTTGTATAAGGAAATAGATTTTGTTCATTGGATAAATATTCGGTAAAGCTGCTTTTCCAATTCTCATAAAAATTGGCGAGCTGCTCGTCCGTTAAATTTAAGCTGTTATTGAGCACACGGTACTTTTCATATGGAAAGTTGAGCTCCCAGTACAGCGCGTCGTGAGGAAAGGTCAATTTTTTTCCCAGCTTGCGGTCTGTATCCACTTCGCCCTCAATATAAGGTTTGTCCACGCTGTTTTTGTAGTTTTGTTTCATTCGTAAAAAATAATCCGTCGTCATCGTACCCTCAACCGTGCGCTCTCTTAAAATTTGCCATCCCCCAAGACCGCTATGTATGTTTCCCTCATCATCCAAGACATCGATACTCTGGGCGGTTTGAACCCAGGGGATCAGAATAATTGTGAGAAAGAGTAGGCTGATAATCACCGTACTTTTATTTCGTATTTTTTTCAGTTCCAATGAAATGAAATTACGCATGGCTCCCACTCCCTAAGTAGATGTAGTAATCTTCCAGCGTGGGCTCGCATACGATTGCGCCTGATTCCTGTTCTCCCAGGTACCGTACATTGACAACGTTTTCTTCCTGCCGGATCCGTACGATGAGGTGCTCCTTCTTAAATGAGGCAAGTCGCTCTCTGTCCATCTCCTCGGTGAACACTTTTCCTTTAATCCCGGCTAACATCTTTTGCACATTACCTTGCTCTTTAATTTTGCCCTGATTTAGGATGATCACATTAGTGGTGATTGCTTCGATGTCCGAAATAATATGGGTAGAAAACAGGATGATCTTATCCTGTCCCATTTCGCTTATGATGTTTGAAAAACGGATTCGCTCATGGGGGTCAAGCCCAGCGGTGGGCTCGTCAAAAATTAATATCTTTGGATCGTTGATGATGGCTTGGGCAATGCCCACCCGCCTTTTCATCCCTCCGGAAAAAGTTTTGACCTTTTTATTGGCAACTTTATCCAGGTTTACAAACTGTAATACCTCTGGAACTTTGTGCTTTAGTTCTTTTTTTGACAATCCCTTCAGTGCTCCCATATATTCCAGATATTCTGTTGCCGTAAACGCGGGATACACCTCGAAATCCTGGGGAATATATCCCACAAGATTCCGGTAGTCGTCGTTCATATGGAAGATATCCCTGCCGTTAAAGGTAACCTTGCCGCTAGTTTGATGATCGATTGCCACAAGAATTCGCATCAAGGTGCTTTTCCCTGCCCCATTATCTCCCAAAAGCCCGTACACGCCTTCAGGCAATGTGAAATTCAGTTCATCAATTGCCCGTTTCGTTCCGAATGTTCTTGTTAAATTTTCCGCTTTAATTTCCATCGCTCATTTCCTTTCTCAATTGATATACGTCTCCTTCCGAGAGAACTTGCCATTCCTCTCCCGCAGATTTTCTCCCTAACAGGAGGTTGGTATATTCTCCGTCCAGCTTTTTCACTTCCCATGCCACCAGATTTTCATTTTCATATCCTGCTATGATACCTGATTTTTCTTTTGCATATAGAATATTTTGGATTCTCGGATCATCAGTGCTTCCCCTGGTGCCATCGTCTGCTGGTTCGGGAAACCGATCTGGATTTTTTCGCATGTATGCATCAACAGTTTTGTAGATACCTATTATATCCTCGATAGAAAGAGACGGAATTTCTATTGTTGGCCTAATTGATGACCCTTTCCTTCCTTCCTCCCGATAGGTTCTTTCATTTTCTTTTCTCTGCTCATCAAGTCGTTTGTCCAAGGCAATATCCTCAGGAGTCCTCTCATCATTTGGCGGTGTATCCTCTGTGGATTCCTCATTGTGCCGACTCTCATTCTCTGTCTTTACACCCTTCGGATTGTTATCTGCGGTAATTAATTTCCCTGAGATGGTTTTATCATCCTGCATGCTTGCATATTCTGAGTAGCTACTTTGATTTTTGAAGTAGAGGCTTCCTCCAATCAAAATGATTATAGTTAATACACTCATTAAGACTTTTTTCACTAAGACACCTCCATTTTTAATATGTAATCCTACATTTCATCGTTTATTTCAACTGACTTAATCTTTCGTATAACTTTAATGTATCCCCAATCTGAGCCTGGTCTGGATGACTAATGTCCTCTAATGGCGCCCCCTTGACGATGCATATATACTCACGGTTATTCACCAACCCAAGTGTTGCCCAACATTGTCCAGCAGCAGATGTTGTTCCCAACTTACCTCCAATAATTTTGAAGCCGATTTGCTGATCTTCATTAAGGTACTTTAGTACAGTCGATTCTAACAGTATCCCTTCCGGATGGTCTGTTGTTGATGTCGTCAGGTATGTCTCTTGAGTAAACCTCTTTTTGAAATCGTTGTTATCTAATGCATAATCCAATAGCTTTCCCATGTCTGAAACGGTTGTATACTGATTGTCATCATGAAGGCCATCAGGACTAGTGAAATGCGTGCCATTTAACCCGAGTTTAGCGGCTTTATCATTCATCATCAGAACAAAATCTTCTACATTCCCCGCAACGTGGACGTCTAAAGAGTTTCCCGCCTCACCACCAGAAGTGAGAATCGTCCCATATAACAAGTCTTGATAGGTAACCTCTTCATCTTTGCGAAATCCGGCCATAGAAGAGTTGCTTGTAAGAAGCTCGCCGAACGTTCTCCGATCTACTGGAGCGCTTGCAGATAAGTCATCAACATGCTCAAGAGTAACAATTGCAGTCATAATTTTTGTCAGTGAAGCAGGATAAACCTTGGCTTCCGAACTATCTTCATAAATGGCTTGATCTGTTATAGACATAAATCATATGGACTGATAAGTGTTCTGTCCAAAGAATAGAAAGACCTTGTGTGAATCTAAATGTTACTCCTGTTCTTCTTGGTACAAAGTATAGACTGAACAACTTAAAAATCTAGGTTTGTAGATCTTAAATTTTTCTTAAATTAATGGTCTGTGCTTAGCTATTCTTCTCTACTTTATTAGTGTCCTGCCATAAACAAACTTCAAATGTGGTCTGTATGATATTACTTTGCGCCTTAATCGATCTTTGATTGCTTTTTTGGTCTGCCAATTCGTATTTAAATAGCGTTGCACTAAGCGCTATATATAAAATATTACAAATAAATAGTAACATTTTAAAAATACCATGTAAATATTTAATTACAAACACAGTATTGTCTAGCGATGATTCTTTCTTTATACATTACTCATATATCCCTTAGATTGATCCAACAATAAAACAGTGATTTTAAAAACAAAAAAATATGATATCACTATTTTTAAATTGATATATTGTAATTTAACAATTATAATAAACACAACCTATTATATGAAAGGTGAATGAAATGAAAAAACTACCTAGAATCAGTCAAAAAGAACAAGATGTGTTGTTGGTTTTTTGGAGAGATGGCGGAAATTTAACTGCATCAGCCATCGCGGATATAGGGGATGGATTGAGTATTAATACCGTTCAAGCAGCGGTTCGGAGTTTATTGAAAAAGGAATATATTGAAATTGCTGATATTGTATATAGCGGCACCGTACTAACAAGAAGTTATAAGCCTGTCATAAGTGCAGAAGAATATGCCGCATACCAGTTGCAAATTCTAAAAATAAATGCTAAGAATTTTTCAGTATCGAACTTTGTAGAACATTTCAAAGAAAATAATGAGATAGAATGTTTAAAAGAATTGAAGTAGTTATGCAAATCCAAGTTTAATCTCACCGTAGTTAAAGATAAAATTTACTATAGAACGAGTCTGAAAACTGAAAAATTTTAAGTATATCGAGCATTTTGTTGATATACTGCATAGACATCTGTTTATTCCTTCTTTTGTTGTTATGTGAGAATTACAATAATACAGGAGTAGCAGATGTTTTTCCACTTTCACCCTTTGAGCACTTCGTCAAGCACTGATTACTGATTTGAGCTCTTTTTGTTGTACATTATTTCAACAACTCACCTGCAATAGATGACTCTTTAATGAATCCTTTATAGTTGTCTGCTTGAATGTCATACAGCTCCGCATATATTTTATTATTGCTCATCAAAAAGTCATGATCCCCCACAGCGTCTACTTTGCCTTCGTGTATAACAATTATTTGATCAATATTTTTTATATTAGTGAATCTATGAGTAATAATTATATTAATCCTATCTGTTTTTTTATTTACCATATTTTTAAACACTTCACTTTCTGTCTTAGCATCTAACGCTGCTGTTGGTTCATCAAATACCATAACATCTGCTTCCCGGACGAAACTTCTTGAGATAGCAAGTCTTTGCCATTGCCCTGTCGAAATATCCTCACTATTTTCCCATCCAATCAATAAATTTGTATCAAATTTCCTATTCAATTCGTTAATAAAATCATATGCTTGACCTAAGACAGAAGCGTCTATTATAACTGGCATATCCTTAATATTATTAATCATTGAAATCCCAATATTCTCCCTTATTGTTAGCGGAAACTTCACAAAATCCTGAAACATCGCACTCATTTTCTCGAAATAGGCTTTCTTGTCATACATTGTTCTATTAATGCCATTGATTAATATCTCGCCTTTTGTTGGTGCATACAACCCTAAAATGAGCTTGATCAATGTAGTTTTACCGCTCCCGTTATATCCGACCACAGCATAATCAAACCCTTTTTTTAATGTTAAATTTATATCTTCTAATATATAACTACTTGAGCTTGGATATTTAAAATAAACTCCTATAAACTCAATTGAATCCACGACAAAATCCTTTATTAAATCCTCCCTAATTTCCTCGCTTTTTATTAAATTTATTTTATTTAATCTCTCAAAGCTCAATAAATACAAACAATTTTCATATAGTGTTAAAGCATAGCTTATTAAATTGATCAAAGCATTTTGCAGTTTGGTAGCAGTTTCAATGCTCATTATAATAACACCGATGGACAGTTTACTCATAATACCATTGATAACTATAATTATTTTGAACAAATATGTCAGTAACTGTTGAATTGAATCGCCTACGGTAGATTTAATAGTCAATGTTTTTTTTACATTTTTATCCTGCTCAATTATTTGTTCAAAAATATTATTAATGATATTCTGTATAAAAGATATATTGGAAAATAATTTCATTTCTTTGAAATTCTCATATGTAACTATCATATCCTTTAAAGAACTATAGTATCTAGTCTTTTCATATCGTTTATCATACACTTCAAATAACTTGGACATAGATTTTAAATTAATTATTGTACTCGGGATTATTGATAGTATGATGATAATCACGATACTTACCTGGTAAGATGCCAAAATACTTATCGTACCAACGAATAAAGACATATTCATGATAATCTCAACAATATTATTCAAAATGCCTATACTTCTCACTGTTGACTCGTCATTTGTTTTTTGGATGTCATTATGTAGCCTTGGATCTTCAATATCTTGCATTTCCATGCTGTCTACAATTTCAATAGTTCTATTTGTTATATACTTATCAACTAATACAGTATAAATTTCCTTTACATAATTCGTAGTTTTATTAATAATTAATTTTATTAGTACAATAATGAAATGAAGAAAAAAGAGATATATAATGCTAATATAATCTCTGTTGTCATTTATTAAAAGAGAACCTATTTGATCTATTATATGCTGCCATACAATTAAGTTTATGATATCGGGTAAAGCCATAACAGAGCTTAAAACTAAAATTAATATGAAGTATTTTTTTGAAGAAGCGAATAATACGCTTAGAGTAGTTTTTATAATAGCAACGTAGTTACTAAAGTGTCTAAAATTGTTGAATTTCTTCATCTCAGTTATCCTCCAGTATTCATTGTTTTCTAAGTACCTAAGGACGTGACTAAACCCTGAAGAATAATATGGTATGATTAAAAAAAGTCGATGGATTAGAGAATTCACCCAAGTTATCTAAGTACCTGGAATTTGTATACATAACAGTTGTTTTCAAATTCACTCAATGATGAGTTTTCAGTCACATTATGGTGATTATTTATTTATTGTAATGTACCAAGGTTATTGTATTTTAATATAAGTCATAGCCTACTGGAGAGTTACTCCAGTCTAACAACCTTAGATTTGAATACAACAGTGTCTCCGTTGGTAATCGACGAAGACACTGTTTGGTTTGTAAAACTTAGTTTCTTGTCGCGTCGGAGTTATACGCGTTGTTTACAGCATCGACGCAAGAGCAACTACAACCAGGTTCTGAAATTTTAGTAGCTGAATAGTTCGCTAATTGAGAATTACGTATACTGTTGGTTTGTAAAACTAGTTTCTTGCTGCGTCTTGGTTATAGGCTTCATTTACAGAACCAACACAAGAGCATTGACAACCAGTTCCTGAAGTTTTAGTAGCTGCTTGGTTCGCTAATTTGGAGCTACACATACATGGCGCCATTATAACGACATCACGAAAAGCTACGCTCTCATTGTCAATAGCTTGCTGTTGATATGGATTCATAATCTTTAACATGTTCTCACCTCCTTTCATTTATGTATTTATCTAGGTTTAAATGAGAACAATTAAACCTAGAAATAAATTATAATAAGGCAACATCTTCATTAAAGATTGCTAACTTTTCCGGTGATGTCCTAAGTAAATTGTGATAATTCCTTAAACTACGTTCTGCTGTACTTCTATAATATTCACACTCTGCAAGGTCAGGTTTCCTGACTCCCGAAGAATCCATTCTATCTACATAACAACTACTACAAAGTTTAGCAGCCCAACAATCAGAGCAAATATTTTCCCAAGCTTCGGAAAATTCATAAACATATTTATTATAAATCTTTTCCTCAATAATCCCTTGATTTACATTTCCTATTGAAGGACTGTTTCCGATCCTTTCACATGCGAAAAAATCGCCATCTGTGGAAACAAATAATCGTCGGGATCCAACAACACAACAACCGTTCATTGGCACAAAATTAGTAGCTCTTTTTGTTACGCTTCTTTTATGAATTCTATCAAGTGAATTAAAGATAGATTGTTCTTTAATTTCTTCCAAATTATTAGTAATATCGATTTGCTTATCCTGCCATTGTCGTAGCGATTGGTCATTAAAATCTGAGATTTTCAGCAATTCTTCCGGCACAGTGCCAGGACCGGCATAGCCTAATTGATATCGAAAATCTTCATGAGTAAAATCCAAATTTGTAAAGAAGTCATCTATTTGAGAAACCTTTTCTACGCTAAACGGAGGCATGTACACCGCATTTGCACCAATATGCATATCCTTACCATTTTTTTTAGCTACACTATTTAATAATTTGAATTTCCCGAAAACGTTATCAAATGAGCCTGAGCCATTCTTATAAACTCGATACATATCATGTATTTCTTTGGGACCATCAATGCTACAAAGAATAGATAAATTATCAACAGTAGAAAAATATTCAGCCATTTTGGGGGTTAATACAGACAAGTTAGTAGTAAAAGAAAAATGTATAGTCCTGCCTGCTAAAGCAACCTTCGAGTATTCAATAACTTCTTTTAATAGCTCGAATTCAAGTAAAGGCTCTCCGCCATAAAAAGTAATAAAAACTTCCTGCTGATCCCCATAAAGTTTCATGTAATCAATAGATTTAAGCGCCGTATCAGATGACATTCTTTTTGAAGTAAACGCTCGATTGTGAGGATACCCATCATGGTATATGCAATAGCGACAACGCATGTTGCATTTTCCGGTTAATTCTAAAATGAGTTGCGTTGTGCCCATATTCATTTGATTTTTCATATACTCTAGGGATATGTCATTATATAAGTGCTTAATATTGAATCCTTTGAATAAATCCTCCTCATTAATTGAAGTCATTAATTCGCTTACATTAACGTTGTGAGAATAAATAAATTCATTTAATTCATCTAAACTTTTATTAGAGGAAATTAACAATTCAATCAACTGAGCTATATTACTGTCAACCATCACAACCTTACTAGTTCCACTATCGTAGAAGTAATAAAAGTTATGTTCTGAAAATATCTTCCCTATGGAAAATGCTGTTTTTGCTGGTTTTTCTTTTTTATAATCTTGGATGTAATTATAGAGTTCTGAAAAGTCTCCGAAGTTAACTTTACATAAATCCATTTCATTACCTCCTGCCAATATAATACAGCTGTTAAGTATTATAATAATGACAAATTAAAAAAATATCAACACTTTTTTTATATCCATATCAATTTTCGATCTCACCAAATCTAGCTTATGAAGTTTAATAGGTGAAAATTCTACTTGGAAAGGCTAAAACCGAGCCACCAATAGCGAATCTTGGACGGTTGAGAGTAGTTTCAGACGTTAAAGGCTAGACAGACAATAGTTTTTCCAAAAGTGAGGGGGGCCCCGGAGGAAGTTGGTTGAACATCGATGGGAAGTCGAGGGTAACCTGAATCAAAAGTTGGTTCAATCTGCAGAATCTTTGAAGCATTCGGCATATATTTGCCGATTTGTATCTAGAAGAGTGGCTGGGATGGGCAGAACGTTCTCTGGTTCCACAGCCACCTCACCAATGGCTTACTTGAGGGAATCAATCGTCTGGTTCAAGCGGCAAAACGCCGGGCCAGAGGATACCGAAACGTTGAGAACCTCATTGCCATGGTTTACATGACTGCCAACAAAACCAAGCTACCTGAACTTGCCGCTCGAAGAAACTAAGCCTGTCTTTCCCCTTCCCTTTCTACCAGGTTTACAAACTCCTACATCTATGGATTCTCTGAACCTATGAATACAGGGGGGTTACCCATCCGGTAGTGATATGCTCCCAATATAGTAGACAGGTGAGATAATAAAAACCTGTGACTGTATGGGGAGCATTTTTATGGAACGAAAGAGGTTTACGGCACTTGAGAAATTAACGATTCTTCGAGAAATTAAACAAGGATTCATCGGGGTGAAGGTTACAGCCGGAAGTTTGGAGTATCAAAAAACTCTATCGTGAAATGGCGGCGACGTTATGAAGTGTACAGTTACGAAGGGCTGGAAGCCCATACTCATAACCGAACATATTCCGCAGAACTTAAACTCCAATCTGTGAAGGATTATCTCAAGGGAGGATTATCGCAAAACCAAATCATTTACAAGTATAAAATTGCAAGCCAAAATCACAGCGTTTATCCAATCTCGTATCCATCCAGACCTTCATCCCCATTATATCGTCCGCTGGGGAACCGACGAATCAGATAGAATTCTTGGGACTCTACCAACTAACGAAGAACAAGAAAACTTACTGCTCCGATACTTTTTTCAGCCATAAAAAGTGGCGTCGGCATAATCAGCTGTTTGGCATTAGCAATCACACAGGTTAAATGAAATGCGATCAATCCCAGGTCATGCGTGAGCGGCATCCAGCCCAAATAAGCATCCTTGGAGCTCATGTCTGTTTGATTTGCAATATCCCGGATATTGTAAACTAGATTTTCATGCGTCAGCATGACTCCTTTGGGATCGCCTGTAGAACCCGAGGAGAATTGGATAAAAGCTAGCTCCTCCGGTTTGGATATATGAACTACACCTTTATTCTGAGTGGAATAATCGAATCTATGGCTTGAAAAAGTCGCTTTTTTAACCGGCTCAAAGGAATCCAGCAGCTCGTGCTGTTGCGCGTATTTTTCAAGCTGCTCTAATACCTTGTCATCTGCAACCATATATGGGCGGGAGAGTGTGTTCCAGATTTTAAACAATTTCATTTTATGCTCATCATTATTCCCTATGCTTACAGGTACAGGAACGATTCCACCAATCAGGCAACCCCAAAATACATTCAAAAAGTTATGGTTGTCGTCGATCTGTATGATCAGCTCATCGCCGGGTTTTACTCCTTGTTCCTGTAATTCATAAAGCACCTGTAATGCTTGCTCCAGAAGTTTTCTGTAGGATACGTATTCCTCTTGTTTATCACCGGAAATAAAAATGATTCCGTTCTCATCCCGGCTTGCACGGTCCTGAATGATTTCAATTAAGGTTTTAAACTGCTCCATCCTGATCCCTCCTCAATTGCTCTAGCATTGCTTTCCGCTCTCCTGGAGACCTGTTTGGTTTGCAACACAAGGCAAATACACTCCAGTATTTCCTGTCTTTGCTCAGAAGCAGGAGGCGAACTGCTGCCTGATTCCAAGTTTCGCAGTAATTTTTCCAGTCTGCGCACAGGTAAAATAACACCCTTTCGATACTCATCTTCATTCCAATTGGCGTTGGGAGTAGACACTGCTAGTGACAGGGAACAGGCAATCCAATCACGGATCGAGAAACGGCGGCCCAGTTCAAAGCGATCCAAGTCTCTGTCCAAGGATAGCACTTCGATATTAGGGCTCATTTCCCTCACTAAATTTTTCAGCACTGTTCGTGGACCTAACTCGATGCCTTATTTTACGCCATGATTCATCATATATTGCACGGTTTGAATCCATCGAACCGGGTGAGTCATTTGCAAAATCAATCCTTGGCGTATGCTGTCAAGATCGCGGTATGGCTGAGCGGTCACATTGGAGATCACGGGCCACTTCGCTTCATTTAAAGTGTACTTTTGCAGCTCTGCGGCCAGTCTGTCCGCAGCAGGCTGCATAAGCGGACTATGAAAAGGGCCGCTGACCTGCAACCGCGTAATTTGAGCTCCTCGCTGTTCTAACTCGCCAGCTGCCAAAGCGACAGAGGTATGATGACCTGAAACGATCACAAATAATCGTGTGTTCTACCCAATTCAGCAGTTTTCTGCCGTACCCTTGCCCCTGTGCAGCCGGGTCTACAACGAACCACATCACAAAAGGCAATTGTGTTTAAATTTCTCCCGAATGATGAGAGCAACGTCTGCCTGAGCAGCAGGCCACTGGAGTCCTAACTGCCGATCGTTTTGTAAGCTTTGTAGGTCACTTACTGTTCGTCTTCACTAAGCTATCTGAATGTTCAGGTAAAATATTTATGTCATCACTTTCAACAAAGGTCATTCCTTGATAAGGGGTTTTGCGCTCCAAAAAAATAACTTTCATATTCTAATATCGACTCGATTCCGAAAAGGTAAAAAGAGCACAGCCAGTAAGGCTGTGCTCTTTTCTTGTGCTTGGCGGCGCCCTACTCTCCCAGGACCCTGCGGTCCAAGTACCATCGGCGCTGGAGGGCTTAACGGTCGTGTTCGGGATGGGTACGTGTGGAACCCCTCCGCTATCGCCACCAAACATGTATTTGATTTGCAAATACTTTACTCAGGAACAGCATCGCCAAATGCTGTGTGTTGCTTGCCTCATATAAGCTACTCGAACTTATAGGGTGCCATGCTTACACCCTGAAAACTGGATCCGAAACTCATTGCGCCTTATCTTAGGATAAGCCCTCGACCGATTAGTATTGGTCAGCTCCATGCATTACTGCACTTCCACCCCCAACCTATCTACCTCGTCGTCTTCAAGGGGTCTTACATACTGGGAAATCTCATCTTGAGGGGGGCTTCACGCTTAGATGCTTTCAGCGCTTATCCCTTCCGTACATAGCTACCCAGCGGTGCTCCTGGCGGAACAACTGGTACACCAGCGGTACGTCCATCCCGGTCCTCTCGTACTAAGGACAGCTCCTCTCAAATTTCCTACGCCCACGACAGATAGGGACCGAACTGTCTCACGACGTTCTGAACCCAGCTCGCGTACCGCTTTAATGGGCGAACAGCCCAACCCTTGGGACCTACTTCAGCCCCAGGATGCGATGAGCCGACATCGAGGTGCCAAACCTCCCCGTCGATGTGGACTCTTGGGGGAGATAAGCCTGTTATCCCCAGGGTAGCTTTTATCCGTTGAGCGATGGCCCTTCCATGCGGTACCACCGGATCACTAAGCCCGACTTTCGTCCCTGCTCGACTTGTAGGTCTCGCAGTCAAGCTCCCTTCTGCCTTTGCACTCTTCGAATGATTTCCAACCATTCTGAGGGAACCTTGGGGCGCCTCCGTTACTCTTTAGGAGGCGACCGCCCCAGTCAAACTGCCCACCTGACACTGTCCTCGTACCGGATCACGGTACCAAGTTAGAACCTAGATACGATCAGGGTGGTATCCCAAGGATGCCTCCCTTCAAGCTGGCGCTCAAAGTTCAACGGCTCCCACCTATCCTGTACAGATCGTACCCAAATTCAATATCAAGCTGCAGTAAAGCTCCATGGGGTCTTTCCGTCTTGTCGCGGGTAACCTGCATCTTCACAGGTATTAAAATTTCACCGGATCTCTCGTTGAGACAGCGCCCAAGTCGTTACGCCATTCGTGCGGGTCAGAATTTACCTGACAAGGAATTTCGCTACCTTAGGACCGTTATAGTTACGGCCGCCGTTTACTGGGGCTTCGGTTCATAGCTTCGCCCGAAGGCTTACCACTCCCCTTAACCTTCCAGCACCGGGCAGGCGTCAGCCCGTATACTTCGCCTTGCGGCTTCGCACAGACCTGTGTTTTTGCTAAACAGTCGCTTGGGCCTTTTCACTGCGGCCCCCTCGGGCTATTCACCCTACCGAGGCACCCCTTCTCCCGAAGTTACGGGGTCATTTTGCCGAGTTCCTTAACGAGAGTTCTTCCGCGCGCCTTAGAATTCTCTTCTCGCCTACCTGTGTCGGTTTGCGGTACGGGCACCTTCTCCTGGCTAGAGGCTTTTCTTGGCAGTCTGAGATCATGACCTTCGCTACTACAATTTTCGCTCCCCATCACAGCCCAGCCTTACGATGTGCGGATTTGCCTACACATCAGCCTCACTGCTTAGACGGACATCCATCAGTCCGCGTCACTACCCTACTGCGTCACCCCATCGCTCATAGCGGATTACGGTGGTACAGGAATTTCGACCTGTTGTCCTTCGACTACGCCTATCGGCCTCGCCTTAGGTCCCGACTTACCCTGAGCGGACGAACCTTCCTCAGGAACCCTTAGGCTTTCGGCGGATCTGATTCTCACAGATCTTTTCGTTACTCATACCGGCATTCTCACTTGAATGCAGTCCAGCGCTCCTTCCGGTACACCTTCAACCCGCATTCAACGCTCCCCTACCCCTGATGCAAAGCATCAAGCCATAGCTTCGGTGGTGTGTTTAGCCCCGTTACATTTTCGGCGCAGAGTCACTCGACCAGTGAGCTATTACGCACTCTTTCAATGGTGGCTGCTTCTAAGCCAACATCCTGGTTGTCTGTGCAACTCCACATCCTTTCCCACTTAACACACACTTGGGGACCTTAGCTGATGGTCTGGGCTGTTTCCCTTTCGACAATGGATCTTAGCACTCACTGTCTGACTCCCGGAACTAAATCCATGGCATTCGGAGTTTGACTGAGCTTGGTAACCCTTGCGGGCCCCGCACCCAATCAGTGCTCTACCTCCACGATTCTTCTTTCCGAGGCTAGCCCTAAAGCTATTTCGGGGAGAACCAGCTATCTCCGGGTTCGATTGGAATTTCTCCGCTACCCCCACCTCATCCCCGCATTTTTCAACATGCGTGGGTTCGGGCCTCCAGTGCGTGTTACCGCACCTTCACCCTGGACAGGGGTAGATCACCCGGTTTCGGGTCTACGTCCACGTACTCATTCGCCCTATTCAGACTCGCTTTCGCTGCGGCTTCAGCTCTTCACCTTAACCTTGCACGGGAACGTAACTCGCCGGTTCATTCTACAAAAGGCACGCCATCACCCCTAAAATGGGCTCTGACTTCTTGT
>NZ_CM134214.1:2792500-4347500 GCF_054113405.1 Paenibacillus sp. ALE3
CTCACTCGTTGTTCAGTTTTCAAAGATCAAACACTTTCTCTTGCTGTCAAATCAATCGCAACAGCAAATTTTATATTTTATCACATTCGAACTAATTATGCAATAACTTTTTTTTCGAAAACTACTTCTTCCTTCAAATCCATTCTGCTTATTAGCTACCCGGCAAACATCTTGTTTAATTGGCCGGAATAAGAATATATCACATAATGAAATCATTTAGCAAGTGTTTTATCAAAAAAATTTTAAGTTTAATTTAAAATCAAAAATAAACTCCAAAACCGATAATGGTTATGTACTTCTACTGCCTTTTAAAGAACCACAAATTAAGAGGATTAAAATCTGAAAAAATATAAGAAAAAGCCGGCGATAAAATCGCCGGTTTCCCGTTAATTCAACAAAATGTTATGGAGTATGATGGCTAAAATATTGGAGCGTTCCATTTGGATAAGTGTTCCACTCTCCTGGAAGGTTATAAGAGGAGGAACCGGCCTTAATCCCCGATTTTCGGATAATGGTTCCATTATTCGGCATAAATTGCGTTTTGCCGTCAGGATCACCTAAGACGTCGATCGTTACGCCGTTCTTTTTCAGGATATAGCTTGTCGTTACGTTTTTATCTGTCTCTAATAACATTATCTCATCATTATAGTATGTCGCAGGAATAATATCGAAAAAGTCATAAAAGATGGAATCGATATATATATAAGGCATGCCTTTGTAAAACGAATTAATAGGCTGGCTCCACACTTTAGGAGTATTTGTAGCTAAATTGTATTGATGAATCTCAAGTGAGTATCCTGCATTTTCTATAGGCTTAGAAGTATCTCCTACCGGATTGTAAAACAGCTCAATGGCAGTACGGGTTTTATCCAAGGATAGATACTGAGAAAAATATAGTTCCTCTGGTCCTTGAGGATTTGAGATCACTTGAAATACAGTAGCAGATCCGTTTGCTCCGATTACCCAGAAGTATTGAAAAACACCCCCGTTCCACGTCCAAACCGTCCCATTAAGAGGGGTTGGTCCAGTAAAGGTAGAATCTGCCGTACCCGAATAGACTTTAAATGAAGTTTCACCTGGGAACACTGTTGACATGTCATAAGTAATCGGATCTTTGACCCCTTGCTTAGTCCGGATTTGAATAATTCCATTCGTTGCAAGAGGAGCATTCGTTGCCTGAAAATGATAGGTGGCTGTTCCGCCATGCCCGTCATCCGCAGTAATCGTTACCTTGGTATTTCCTGCCTGATTACCCGGAGTAAGAGTCAGCGTTGATCCGTTAACCTCTGCATTTGCCACACCGCTTGATTCAACAGTAGAAGTAAACGTCAGGGCATCCCCGTCAGCATCACTGAACAATTGGGATAGGTCGTAGCTTCTTGCATTGGTAACTCCTGCAGTCAACACTTGTTCATAAATGGCAGCTTCTACTTGAGGGCGTTGATTTGAAGATGGGTTAGACGAACCGGATGACTGGACATTGACCTGGAAGGTAGTTGAAGTTTGCCCTCCGCGACCATCCGTAGCCTTGATTTCTATGCTTGTCGCCCCTGCACTTAGTGCCTGAATTTTCAATTGGTCTCCAGTGATTTCCGCCGAAGCAACAGACGGAACGGAAGAGGTTGCCTTAAAGGTCAACGTATCTCCATCAGGATCTGTAAAAACGGAATCTAAATCGAGTGAGTAAACCGCATCACCTACAGTAAGCGACTGGTCGGCAGGTTTAGTTTCTACTGGATTTTGATTCTGTGGAGGTCCAGCTGTAACGGTGGTTTTGAAAGTTTCGATTACTTCCCCTCCACGGCCATCTGTTGCTTTGATCGATACTAATGTGCTACCGATTGTTAGCGGTGTAAGAGTGAGCATATCCCCATAAACGTCAGCCGTCACAACAGTCGAGTCAGAAACACTAACATCGTAAGTTAAAATATCGCTATCAGGACTGGAAAAGAAATCATTTAAGGACAATTGAATATCGCCTGTATTTATTTCTTTCATCTGATCCGGAATCCCTGTGGAAATCGGGGATTCATTGACGCTAACATCAAAATTAGTAGCGACTTCGCCCCCACGGCCATCTTCTGCTTTAAGCGTAATCGTTGCTGTTCCTGGGGAAACTGCATGGACTGTGGCTATGTTTCCGTTAACGGATATAGCAGCGACTAACGAATCCGAAGATTCTGCAGAAACGTCCACAGAGTCGCCATCGGGATCGTGGAATACCGAAGATAAATCCAGGGTATAATCTGAATTACCTAAAATCAGTGTCTGATTACCCGGCTGCTGATCTATAACCGGATTTTGGTTAGGTACAGCGGTTACTTCCATTTGAAACGACCGGCTTGTGCTGCCTCCATGGCCATCGGATGCCTTAACGGATACTGATGTGCTGCCAATCTTTAACGGTGTAATGGTAAGCGTGTCCCCATTGAGCACTGCAGATGCAACCGAAGAATCGGAAATATCAATGCTGTATGACAACGAATCCTTCTCATGGTCGGTAAAGAAGTCATTTAAAGATAATTGAATGTCACCTGAATTGATTTGTTTCGTTTGATCCGGAATTCCCATGGATGCTGGAGGTTCATTAACGGTAATATCAAAATTGGTTTTAACCTCGCCTCCACGGCTATTAGCCGCTTTTAGCTGGATGTTTGCTGTTCCTGAGGAAACCGCATGAACCGTGGCTTGATTTCCGTTAACGGAGACCGTCGCAATGGAAGGATCCGAGGATTCTGCCGAAATGGTCATTGGTTTGCTGTCCGGATCAAGGAATACCGGGGATAAATCCAGGATGTAGTCCGCATCGCCCACAGTGAGCGTTTGGTTACCTGGCTTCTGATTTACAACCGGATTTTGATTAGGTCCCGCACTTACCACTAATTGAAACGACTGGTTTGCGCTGCCTCCCCGACCATCGGACGCCTTGACAGTAACTTGGGCATGTCCTACAACTGCCGGAGTTAATACCAATTGATCACCCGTCAAGGTAAAGGTGGCAATGGAAGGATCATCGATCACAACCTCATAGGTCATGGGATCATTTTCAAAATCTGTGAAATATGATCCTAAAGACAAGGTCACATCGTCGCTTCCCAGCTGTTCGCTTTGATCAGGGATACCCAATGAAACAGGAGATTCATTAACACGGACCTTGAAACTCGTGCCCGCTTTTTTCCCGGCCTGGTCATCTGCAGCGATCGTAATAGTCGCAGTCCCTTTGCCAACAGCCTTGATAGACAGGTTGGTTCCCTCTACTCGGACTGTACTGATTTTTGTACTAGACGACACAGCCGTATATTTGAGCTCAGACTGCTCCTCATCCGTAAAATGCCCAAGCAAGTCAATTTGAAGTTCAGAATCGCCCACCGTTACGGCTTGATCGTCATATTTGGTCACTAACTTCGGTGCTGTATTGGTCACAACCGTAGAGCGCGAGCTACCGGAAGAGCTACTGGAAGAAGTTGTAGTGACTCCTGATACCGTCGAAGAGGACACACCTGCTGCAAATGAAGTATTCGTGACTTGGCTGGAGGAGCTTACACTAATGTTTGCTTCAGAGTTATTTACTTGTAAATTTGAAATGGTTCCAGCTACCTCCAGACTGACCGAGGAGGAACTGCTCACCACCAATGTATTAATGGAGGCCTGGCCTGTCAGAGCTACGGGCTGATCACTGTTGACTGACAATTGCTGAATAGTCCCCTGCAACTCTACCTGCTGGGCACCGGTAAGAACTTTTAACTGCTGTATCATTGAGGATGAATCATTTTCAATCGTTGCATTGGAAGTCAATGTCATTTGATCTACCCTTGAATTTCCTTGAATGACTACGCGGACATCCTGTTTGGATACCTCGACATCCTGCAGCTCAGATGTGTTAAACAATACGGTGTTTTGGTCACCGCCCTGAATATATGTTTTTTCTTGTACCGTAAATTTAGAGGCATAGAAATCATGTTCAAGGCTTGACGTAACTGTAAAACTATTTTTGACATTCAAATTCATAACCGAAATGTAGTCGCCGTCAATAGTTAAATCTCCGTCAATCGAGGAGTTATGACCATCTAATACAAGATTGCCACTGAATTCGGAAGCTTGCCCTATCGGGGCTTGCCCACTCGCATGGATGACCAGTTTGGTGATTGATTCAATGGTCCGCTGTGATGCTACAAATTGAATATCTGCTCCCTTAAGAATCTCCTGGTTAGAGATTTGCAGGATTCCTTTAACTGAATCCGAGAGTTTATATTCAATCCCGTTAATCCAGGCCTTTCCATCCTCTACTTTTTGGAGTTGGACTACATGGTCCTTGGGGAAAAAGGTAGACATCATATACTGGGCTATATCTTGACGCTGAACGGACGATTTAGGTTTAAAACCGGACTGATCCGTCTTCATGGAGCCCGACTGTAAAGCCGTATTAACGTATGGCCGTGCCCACGGGCTGACCCGATTCCAATCAGTAAGTTTAGCAGACTCCGTGGCGTTAGCTGTAATAGGAAGCCCGGCAGCCCGCATAAGCAGAACCGCAGCCTCCTCTCTGGTTACTGCCGCTTTGGGCCTGAATTTGGAGCCGTCGTCTCCATTCATGAGTCCTGCACGATGTACAGCCTCAATATAGGGACTGGACCAATTTTTCGAGTCTACATCCGAGAAGCTGCTACTTGCTGCTTTAGAAATAGAGAGTTGAAGAGCTTGAGTTAACAGAACCGCCATTTCTTGACGGGTCAACAAATCCGTTGGCCGATAGGATCCGGACGGGTCGCCATGCATAAGCCCGGCTTCAATGGCTTGCAGGATGCTTGTCTTTTGCTCTGAAGCAATATTATTGATGTCTTTAAAAGGCAGGCTCGCCAGAGCTACTCCGTTTGACGCATCACTGGCAGCAGATGCAATCGTCTGCAAAGCCGTTGGAGCAACAAGTGCAGCCAAGGCTAATGTAATCAGCCATTTATTGGGCTTAGAACTCATGATGTTCCCTCTATTCTTTTTATTCATTACGGTGCCTCACTGTTAAAGATACCGATATTATCCGTATAATCGATACCTTCATCAAACCATTCACTCGCCTCGTAGTGGCCTGCATTTCCATGGGTAACATCGGATTGTCTAGCTATAGTGGTATGAGGCTGAAACACGGCCGTATCAATCAACTGATTATCGTAATAGAGCGATAAAGTGACAGGTGCTGAATCGTCGTTATAAAATCCCATATCCATGAAGTAATCTACATGTGCATCACCAAAATACATGGTATCTCCTATCACAAAAGTAGCTCCACCTGGAATAGAAGCACCAGCGTTTTGACTTATTTCGATCGAATTTCCACTATCACTGCGTTCAATTCTAATTTTCGAAGCATCCAATTCCTCAGAACCCGCATTATAAAGCTCAATAATCTGCATCATAGGGTCGCCCTCCCCCCATGCCAACTCAGAGAAGAAAAGTCCTTTTTTTTCTCCAACAGTGACTTGGAAGGTCGTTTGAACGGTTCCCCCCTCCCCATCATCTGCGGTGACTGTAACTATAGCACTTCCCACTGCAAGCGGAGTAATACTCAGTTGGTCAGCTGTAACGGAAACCGTTGCTACTCCAGGGTCCGATGAATCAGCGGTATACGTTAGTGAATCCAAATCTTCATCTGCAAAAGTTGAAGCAAGTCCAACAGTTGTATCCATAGCACCTGCTTCTGTAGAAATATCATTAATCGTGTTTTGAACAACAGGAGCGTGATTAACCGCAGGCAAAGGAGTCACCGTTAGAGTGAAATTCGTATCCACCGTGCCACCGTTTCCGTCATTTGCTGTTACGATAATTGTGGCTGTACCTGCGTTCACTGGCGTTATTTTCAGGTCTCTTCCGTTTACCGATACTGTCGCTATCCCCGCATCCGTCGAGGTTGCGGTAAAGGTCAGTGCGTCGCTATCTTCATCTGCGAACACACCTGCAAGACTCACCGTCTTGATGCCATCTGCGACTCCAGTCGTCACGTTGCTGATCGATGTTTCCACCGTCGGTGCATGGTTCACAGCTTCCGGGATCACCGGCGTGATCGTCACGTTGAACTGCGTATCCACCGTGCCGCCATTGCCGTCATCTGCCGTTACCGTAATCGTGGCCGCACCCGCGTTCACTGGCGTAATTTTCAGGTCTCTTCCGTTTACCGCTACTGTCGCTATCCCCGCATCCGTCGAGGTTGCGGTAAAGGTCAGTGCGTCGCTATCTTCATCTGCGAACACACCTGCAAGACTCACCGTCTTGATGCCGTCTGCGGCTCCTGTCGTCACATTGCTGATCGACGTGTTCACCGTCGGCGCATGGTTTACGGCTTCCGGGATCACCGGCGTGATCGTCACGTTGAACTGTGTATGCACCATGCCGCCTTTACCGTCATTTGCCGTTACCGTAATCGTGGCTGTACCCGCGTTCACTGGTGTAATTTTCAGGTCTCTTCCGTTTACCGCTACTGTCGCCACGCCTGCATTCGTCGAGGTTGCCGTGTATGTCAGCACATCGCTGTCTTCATCTGCAAACACACCCGCAAGACTCACCGTCTTGATGCCGTCTGCGGCTCCTGTCGTCACATTGCTGATCGACGTTTCCACCGTCGGTGCATGGTTCACAACTTCCGGGATCACTGGCGTGATTGTCACGTTGAACTGTGTATCCACCGTGCCGCCTTTACCGTCATTTGCCGTTACCGTAATCGTGGTCGTACCCGCGTTCACTGGTGTAATTTTCAAGTCGCTTCCGTTTACCGCTACTGTCGCCACGCCTGCATTCGTCGAGGTTGCCGTGTATGTCAGCACATCGCTGTCTTCATCTGCAAACACACCTGCAAGACTCACCGTCTTGATGCCGTCTGCAACTCCTGCCGTTACATTGCTGATCGACGTTTCCACCGTCGGTGCATGGTTCACAGCTTCCGGGATCACCGGCGTGATCGTCACGTTGAACTGGCTATTTATGGTCCCGCCCTTGCCGTCGTTCGCCGTAACCGTGATCTTGGTTGTTCCTGCGCTCACTGGTGTGAGAGTCAGCTGACTTCCATTCACCGATACCGTCGCTACGTTCGTGACCGAAGATTCCGCTGTGTAAGTCAGAGTGTCTCCGTCAACATCGGTAAAGCTATTTGCCAGATTAATCTTTTTAGGCTCATCTGCTGTACTTAACGTAATATCTGTAAACCCGGTAGTAACGCCTGGCGCATGGTTAGTCACTGAATTTGTTGAAGTTCCACCTCCAGATGAAAATGTCACGCTACTCGATGTAACTGTAGTCGTTTTTTGAACCGTCCCGTCAGCGGACTGAATTTGTCCAATCTGCTTTTGTACTTCGTTGTAATTTTGGATAACTTGTGAAACAGAAATATCTTTAGGTAGCTTAATCGTTTCAACTTTAAAATTCGGGTTCAATGTCACTTTAGCGTTTGCGTTGGCAACTTTTAGCTCCCCAATTGTCCCTGTTCCTTTAATAGAAATATCACTGCCGGAATTCACAGTAAGATGGTTTACGTTGCCATTCAGCTGGATATTAGAGACACCGTTATTAAGCTCAATTACTCCTTTGGTATCCCCTTTAATCTGAACACCATCACCCGAAATTCGAAGCAGGCTGCTTTCCGGTAGACCATCGGTGTTTAACACAACATCTTTTTGCACGATCTCCAATTGTTGTAGCCCGTCCACATTACGATTGCGCGAATTAAACTTTAATATAGCTCCCTTTAACGCATCTTTATTGGAGTTTCCGATCAACTCTTTCAAATTTCCTTCTATTAAATAGGGAACATTATCAATTGTTACAATGTCTCCATCAACGCTAGTAATCGTAGCCGTCTGCTCTTGAGTTTTGAAAATATCCAGCAGGAAAGGAGCAACATCCTCCCTTTTTACTTCACCCGTGGGATTGAGCTTGCTGTCATGAATGTCAATTAAACCCAAACGAAGTGCCTTATCTACCGCTCCAGCCGCCCATTGGCTTACCGAGGACTGATCTTTAGGCAAAATGCTTGATCCGCCCTCTGCATTAACCCCTCCGACTGCACGAACAAACACAGCTGCCAGCTCTTCACGCGTAACAGAATCGTTCGGACGGAAGTTTCCTAATCCATCCCCGGATAGAAGCCCGGCTTTTTGTGCGGCTTCTATATATGGCGCAGCAAATTGTTTGCTTTGCACATCTTTAAAAGTAGAAGAACTTGAAATAGGGTCCAATTTTAAAGCTCTGACCAATAATACTGCGAGCTCCTGGCGAGTTAATGTTGCTGCAGGGCGAAAAGTTCCTTGAGGATCTCCCGATAAAAGCCCCTGGCGTACAGCTTCTTGGATGGCCACCATTTTATCATTCGTCACATAGGATATATCTGAAAACGAATTATTGGCAGGCGTTGCAGCGTGAGCAGAAGTACCAAACGTCGCCTGAAGAGCAACAAGAGCGGCTGCCCACTTAAGTGAATAAACCTTCAATGGTTGTACCTCCTAATTTACTTTTAAGTAAAACGACCCTATTCAATCTTCGAAATGTTTCTACCTAATTCAAAGTTAATAAAGCCTATTCACTGAATTTATCGATAAATAATGCGTTTATATTATTTTTTTATTCATATATTTGTCGAAAATAAGTGATTTATGTCGTTTCGATTAATATATACGAAAGCTCTGAACCAATTCTGAACAAAATCTTATATAATTGATGCTGGTTGCACTAAGTCCCCAACTATATTCTTCAAATAACTCATTTCCGCGAGTGATTTATCCGGATCTTCCCTTAACCATAATACTTGTTCTATAAAAAAATAATCGCAGGCTAGAAACCTGCGATTATTTTTAAGTTAAGACAGCCTCATGCGAAGTATGGAGTTACGTTTTAAAATGATCAGTTTGCCAAGATTAGCATTGTCGACTATTTTACAGCTTCATTAAGCATAAAAAAGCAGCAACTTCACGGATCGTTCCGGAGAAGCTGCTGCTTTCGTGTTCTTATTGGGCTTTGGCTGTATCAAGTAATCGTAGATAATAAAAAAGCTATGCTTACGAATTATTGGTATAATCCGTAAACATAGCTCTCCACGAGTCTTACTTAAGGTTGTATTTTTTGTTAAAGCGATCCACACGTCCACCAATATCCACGTTTCTTTGTTTACCAGTGAAGAACGGATGTGAAGCGGAGCTAGTATCTACACGGATAACTGGGTAAGTGTTGCCATCTTCCCATTCCATCGTTTCTTGCGAATATTTAGTAGAAGCACTCAGGAAAGTGAATCCACAGCTAGGGTCCAAAAAGATAACTTTGTTCAATGTTGGATGAATATCTTTTTTCATTTGTTTCACCTAATCTTTCATGTAGTTTTAGTTTCAATCTTCAAACGTACTGACTCAATGCTCCATCAGTTGGCAAAAGGAACGGTTATGTCTCAGAAAAAAAGACGACAGATCATAACGGTTGTGCTCAAGGTCGTAAACGACAAGCAAACGATGCCGTATATATTGCATCGCCCATTACACGAACGCTCCGTATCTTTCGTCAGCCTTCATCGTTATATAAGCATATTGTGAATGGTCCTCCGGCTCGTCCCGCATGCTGACATCAGCATAGGAAAACTCGGTGACCACGTGCTTTCGATTCAAAAGGCAAAGCATGCCACTGTAGCTCAGCATCCATCATACAACCATGAAAAGAAGCCGTTCTCTTAGGTGCTAGCTTTAACTTTGGACGCTCTGTCCACTGGACTAATTCAAGTTTTCGCCGGTTCCATAACGCAGGCTTTTTGCAAACTTACAGGCTTCGCTCAGGAAGAGATCATTCAGGTTGCTATGCAGCAAACCACAAATTATCTAGTTTCACGATGAATCGTGTACTTTTTCAAACGCGGAGAGTATTTTCTCATTTCAATACGCTCCGGATGATTTCTTTTGTTCTTGGTTGTTGTATAGTTGCGATCACCGGATTCGGTGCATGCCAAGGTAACAATAACGCGCATTTATTCTTCCTCCTCAATTGGAATACATGGTATACAATTACAATAGTAATTTTTACGATTAGTTCTATTCTATAATTCATGCTCCTCTTTGTCAACCTTAGAGTCGCGGTTTGTTGCTTCTTTTACTGTGTTCCAGCGATTACGGTACTGTACTAGCTTGGGATGAAGTTCCAAAGGCTCACTCGAAAGCAGCAACCTGACGTTTCTAATCCATTCTCCAAAGGATGCATAGGAAGCGCACAAATTAGCAGTTTCAGGACTCATATACAAAAAAAGCGGAGTTGCATACTTTTCCGCCAAAAAACGAATGGCTGCTTCAATTGGCGTATACTTTTTTCGCTTACCTTCCCAGTTCTCAATCACAACAGCACTCAAAGCCTGCTCTCGCTGCCACTCTCCCAGCTCGTCGACCCGCTTATAATACGAGCGTACTGGCTGCTTCCACATTCTTCTGACCGTTTCTTCATGTAGCGGATACAGCACCAGCTTTGTAAAAGACAGTGCAGCCCCCGTTTCGGCAAAAAGCTCCAGCTCACTAGCTGTAGTCTGCTCAAACGTATCATAGTAGACCATAGTCCCTTTGTGCGTTTCGATTGGCGGTTCATAACCATAGGGTACATATTGAAGGTTTCTTGTCATGCTGGGCACTCCGTCCTTCCATAGAAAATTTCTCCTTCTATATTATACCCTTGTTATGGCATGAGCTTACATAAAATGTTTATCCTTATTCGACAGCAGGTGTATTACCGCGCGGACCCCGCCGGAACTGCAATGCGTAAAGCCCCATCGTCACAAGCGCAATCAGCGCAAGCACCGTAAATATATTGCTGAAATTGAACACCTGGATATTAGATACAACCGGATTCAAATGAAAGGACGACGAACTATCTAACGTTTTGCCCAAAATACTTGTTGTAATCGCTCCGGCAATGAAATTCAACAAAGATAACAGCCCCATTCCAACACCAATCTGATCTTTCGACAAAGTACGAGAAATCGTGTTGGACATGGCAATCTGCATAAAGGTCTGACCTACATTTCCGAAAATAAGCAAAAACAAAATCAGATACGGAGATGCACCTACAAATGTAGACAAGCTGATAAAGCAGATAAACAATAGCGATACGGCTGTATAAACTAGAACTGAATTTCCTTTGCTATCGGCCAAACGCCCCCCTTTTTTTCCTAATAGAGCTGACGCAATAGCAGCGGGAAACATAATCAGTCCAATCGTAGCTGGTGTAAGCTGGTTGAGACTATTCAAAAACTGTGGTGCCAAGTACGGCAATCCAAAGCTAATCCCCGTCCCTAAAAAAGCGATAAGAAGCCCATATGAATATTGCTTGTTACGGAACAGCTTCGGCTGGATGAACGGATCGTGGGCAGTATGAATGCGCCATATAAACAGTCCAAATAAAACCACACCGATCAGAAAAAACATCATATTGGCTTGTGAAATGGAAAGCAATAAGCAGGCCACTGTTCCACCCAGCAATAATCCGCCAAGAAAATCGAACTTCTGATCCTTTCCTCGCTGATCGTCCAGGTATTTGCGAAAGAATGGCAAAGCGATCAGTGGCAGCATGGAAATGACGAACAAAAAACGCCAGCTCGCAAAGCCTGTAATCAAACCGGAAATAATGGGAGCCAGCGCAGTACCTAATGCTAAGCCGATTGCTGTGACGCCCAAAGCTCGCCCTCTTTTTTCAGCTGAGAAATAGCGAACGGGAACAATCATAGCGGTTGCCGGAATAACAGCAGCCCCCGTGGCCTGAAGCAAACGGGCTACAATTAACATCCAAAATTGACTGGCCAACAGTCCAATAAGCGAACCTAGTGCAAAAAATATAATCCCAAATGTCAGCAAATCTTTGAGACGATACTTATCTGCAAGCTTGCCGTAGGTCACCGAGCCAACTGCATACACGATCATATAACCCGTTAGTAGCCAGCTTACATCGGAGGCACTAATATGAAATTCCTCCCGAATCACAGGCATAACAACATTAAACATAAAAGCGTTCATCACTGAAAAAACAAGTGTGAAGGCCAAAACACGCATAAGCTTATCCGCATTGGGATAAGTTTGTTCTTTTATCATTTGGTTTCTCCCTCTCCTGTAAACATCTTATCTAGGTGACATTTTATAGCTCATAGATTCCTCAGCCGGGCAAACTTTTCTAATTATCCGCTCAAACGCAAGCATTCGCAGGACGGTAATCGTGAAGAATTTTTTTGAGCAAACCACGCAGCGTCTCCGACTCTCCGACAGATAACGTTTTGCCTACGGAGCTTTTAATTTGCTCAATGGTACGTTCGGCTACCTTGTGAATCTCCAAGCCTTCCTCGGTCAAATAAATCTGCTTCATTCGTGCATCTTCCGGATGACTTTGGCGTACTGCCCAGTTTTTCTTAACGATCCCGTTTACCAGGCTGGTAACACTTGATTTATCAATAAGCAATAGCTTTTCCAACTCCGTATTGGTGACTCCAGGCGACATCGCCAGTATATAGAGCGTCTGCGATTGTGGGGAGGTAAGCCCCAAAGGGCGCAGTGCTGTTTCAATCTCACGCCGGACGGTGGTGAAAATCCATTTAATTAAGTACATCGTGCTCTCTTCTTCCCAAGGAAGACAAACGGGATACACCTCACTTCCCATTTCACTACTAACCTCCTTATCCATCGAATTTTAATAGTTTGAATTCCAACTAATTTTAATCAGCTGCCTATTTGGTGTCAATACCTTCGTAAAATGATCGTCTACTAAATACAGTCAGTTTCAGAATCACGAATACATTTTATATATAAATTTATACATATAAAAAGACAAGTTCCAAAAGGAACCCGTCTTTTTACTGTCTATAGTTGCTTAGTTCGCAGCTTTCACTTGAACCAGCGGATAATCTTTTCCATCCACAGTAACCGTGCTAGCATCATTTAGCTCTAGCCGTTGCCAAATAGTCAACAGCGTACGATAAGGATACTTGTCGAGATCATATTCCGTTGTCCCTGTACCATCATCGGACGTGCTGGTGATGGTTTGATCGGTTGCTATACCGCTACCCTCAGTTGATATCTTTGAAGTCGCGCCTCCGGCTGTGTTGTCTGTAACTTCTCCAGTCTGATCAGCGCTTTTTCCGCTGGATGTACCGCTCAGATCTGTAGAACCACTTCCTGTGGATTCTCCGGCACCTGTCTTGCTTTTGGTGGTAGCGCCCTCAGTGTTAACATCACCGGACGAACCATTGTTAGCTTTACTGGCTGCTTCCTTATCGTTCTGTTCAGTAAGCGTAAAATTTTCGTATGAGTGCTCCTGTTGATCCGCACCGACAATGACGAGTTTTTTAGGCTTAAATTCTGCCTGCTCTGCCGATGTTTGAAACGCAAACAACAGCTTGACCATTTTCGTAGTGGACTTGGTGTTAGGTACATGTGTCACTATTGCAGCAGGCTCCTCTTTTACCGGCACTGTAGGCTCTACTGGCTGTTGTACAGGCTTTGGAGCAGCAGCAGGCGTTGGTGTGTCAACAGATCCAATGATCCCGGTTGCTTTCAGACCGCCTAATGTTCCTGCAATAACGATTAGTACGATCCCGGAAATCACCCCGCCTTTGCGGAAACGACGAAGCGTTTTGACCAAAGGCGTGTCTGTCTCACGCTTTGCTGCCTGATAGAAATTTTTAAAAACAGGCTTAGCTGGTTCAAAATATTGACGCCATAGCGTCTTTTTATGCAGGCCCTCTCGTCCTTCCTTTTGGAAGAATAAAAGCAACGCACGCCGGTAGGCTGGTTCAAAACCACCACGTGGAGTAGCAAACTCAGCGTGTTCCTCCGACCAACGGACAAAGCGGTACATCGTATCGTTATCCTTTGCCCATTTGCGGATCGAACTGACCAAGCGGGCAAAATCCAGTATTCCTTCGCCAGTACCATCAGAACGATAGAAAGCTGGCAACAGACGGGCAAAATGGCCTTCTGCAAGCTGCTGGGGCAGCCAACCGTAAGCCCAATCCTGCACCTTTTCTACTTCGCTTGGTTCCAGACCGTCTAGCACCGATGGTTCCGGGTCCTCCGTGTTAAACCAATCATAAGCCGCAATCAATCGCACTGCTTGTCCCTTGAGAGGAGCAGGCAACTTTCCAACCCACTGCACCAAATCGGGCCGTGTAAAAAACGGAATCTGTACGACCTGATCAGGTGATATTTCTTTTAGCTCCACTTCAGTGAGTAAATATCGATCCGATGCTTCCCGTAAGCGCTCTGTTAATCCGGATTGCTCCAGCGGGGACAGTGTGCCCACGGCAGAACTACTGTCCCATTGACGCAAGCGCTGGTGAATGGCAGCCACAGCCTCTACCGGCTTTCTCTCGGCACGCAGCTTGCCCATTAATGCAGATTCAGCCAACAGCTGAAAATCGGCATTCGCTGACACTTCGATATACCGACTGCCCCATTCATGCACCACGGCCAATAGACCCTTTACATCAGGCGTTCTTTTCATCTGACTGTCCATGTAGGGAATGAACAGCATTTTCGTGAGTGCCGGATTACCCAGTACTTTCGTAAAATAGACCTTGCCTAATGACGGATTCTCTTCTATCGTATGATAAATATACGTGACCGCTTCCGTATTTCTAGCAGTATAAGCATTGTTTAGCGAACGGATTAAATATTCCACCAGCCGATTTTCGCTACTGCGTGCATGAACTTTATAATAGTCCTTGAAGCAATCAACCAGCCCTACATCTGGAATGTGTCCATCCTTCACCCGATCAAACTCGTGATCAAAAAAGGACAGAAACAGATCATTCAGCCGCATTTTACGTGGCAGCGCATCAGATGGCGATAAATAATCAGTCAAGCTTCGTAACACAGTGATTCGCTGCTCGTTGTATAATGACCGCTCTCCCTGCTCAATTCTGTACAGCGTAATGAGCTCATGATAGCTAGAAGGTGTTAGTTCACGCCCTGCCTCCATGCCTGTCAGCATTTGCTCGGCAAATTTTAGAAAATCGTCTGGAGCCTCGCCATTCAGTAGCGTACGGACAATCCAGTCAAAATACGGCTGTTTGGCCTGCTCTGTATCCACATTCAGTATTCGACTATTGTTAGAGAGGTCAAATACAAAGTCTTTTTCTACATTCCGATCACCGGGACGCAAGCTGAAAGGCTCAACAAACATTAAGTGAATGCCTTTTCTGCTGTTCGGTTCCTGCGCATATGTAAGAAATCCGAGTCTGTTACGAAATGCATAAGGCAGTGCCGCATACAACACCCCCAGTAGCTGTTTAGCTGAAGATCCTACCGCTTCTGCTGGAACATTCAGCGCTACATATACCTTCTTGCGACCCGCAGCTGACATCATTACAGCGTATAAAAGCTGCTTGAACACTTCTTCGCTCAGCTGGAATTGAGCCAGTACTGCAGACGGGTCAATAGCGGGAAATACACTACCACCTGGTAGACGCTCTAATTCCGGTAATTCCGTTCCCTGCTCAATATCATAGGTATCGACAAACGAAGTGTTCAGCCACTGCTTATAATCAGACGGAGACTCACCATGTCCGGCCGGAATCACATAGTTATGCGTAAAAAAAGCGCTCCGAAGCCCAGTGAAATCCGCCGCTTTATAAATACTGCGTCCGAGCACTACATCCCCGGACTCTGTCCGTACCAGATGTAAAGCTTCGGGATAGACAATCTCCTGCTTCTCGCCACGCGCTGTCAAAGCCGCAGGCGCATCATACACACATAAAGGATGCAACACCTTTTTAATAAATGAAGCATCCAACCCTTTGGAATTAGCTACTGTATCGAAGCCTTCCGTAGAACGGAAAATACCGCGCCGTTCCCGTGTATACATTTGCTGCTGTATCAAATGAGAGGTAGATAAACTCACTGTGATTCTCTCCCCTCAATGTACTTCAACTTATAGAGCAGCCAGATGAATGGCTCATCTACACGGATCGGACTAACCAACCCTTGCAGCTTTTGGTCCACTGGATTGCTACCTAGAGCAGAAACCGCGAAATAGGCTGTATCTGTAAAATATACATCCATTGTGCCCTTGAACGGCTTATCCACTTTCTCGATAAAGCGCCGAACTTCGCCATCAATGTTCGCGAACTCATCCAAATCCATGTATTTGCGATGTTCCATTGGATTAAAAATATTGCTGTTTGTCTTGATATACGTGCCTTCTTCATCTGCCAGCGCAGTAAGCATGTCGCTTTTGGTCAGGACCACAGCGGTAGGAATGTCCGTCTTGCCTTTTTCCTGGTATGCGATAAAGTCACCGAACATCGTAAGTACGACATCACGCGGTTCATCATATTGCGAGACCCATTCACCAGGCTTATCGCCAAGATTAATCTTAATACGTTCCCGGATAGAACGGATTTGCAGTGGATCGACCATAAAAAGAATACCCGCAGAATTTTTAATATGCTGTCCATGAAGTCCCAGATAGTCCTGATCGACCATCCCCTCACCGGCTACATCAAAAAATACCAATGTCAGTGGTGGCTTTTCCTCATCCTTAAATACAAACTGGAAAATAAAAGGCTCCTGCATCTTTTCTTTTTGTGTCGATGTAAGCAGATCGCCTCGTTCAAACAGTGGTTCCTCATACATCGTGCGGAACTTGCGGCTGATCTCTGCATTAAGCGGCATGCAAGCTGCGTCAAAATGATCGGCGGTCACATGCTGCAGCGTGTGAATCAGAGAGGTCATAAATACAGATTTTCCCGCCTGCGAAGCTCCAATAATCGAAATGATATTACTCGGCACCTTGCCTGCGGTCACAGGTAGCTCGTTATGGCAGTGTGGGCACAGTCGGTGACGTGTCAGCTCACCGTAACGGTCCGTCAGACCTGTCAACACATGATCTGAATACAAGCGATGTTCCTCAGGTACATCATAGGGATGAAGAATTGCCTCCATATCATGTACACTATCCAAGCCAAAACGCTCCCGATATTTGTTTAACAGTTCATCTTCACCCAAAGCGTAATCCTCATCATCTTCACGGTGATGGGAAGCACGGAATACCACTTCCTCTGGGGAAAATTTACTAAAGCAATAAGGGCACACAATATCATAGAATAACGGCCGCGGTTCGGCCTGTGGCTTTCTTCTGAATAAATTGCTAAGAAAACTCATCGGTTGTGGCCTCCTTTCATTCAGGAACTAATTCATATATCGTGCCATACTTCTGACCGTCCGTAAAAAACAGCCGCACATACTCATCTCCCCCCACTTCAATAGCGGGTAAAACATTCCGTCCTGCAGCAAAGGGTGCCGTGAACGGATACAAGGTGCCATCGTCCCGGTCAACCGGATAGCCGCCACGCTTCTTTACGTAGCAAAGCGCCTCCTGCGGAACAGGAACTTCGGCTGTCACCTGAATCTGGACTGTTTTGCGGCTGCGAAACCAGCTTTTTTTATGGTGAACCACATATTTAATTTTGGCTCTACCCGTGCTCAACTCCAGTTGGTTGGTTCCGTCTGGCTGACGGATTACAAAGGTGTCACCCTCCTCCCGAACAGCCGGATACACGGTATACCGCACACGTCCAATGCCTTCAATCCGGTCACGATAGCTGCCAGCGGCCTTATATTCCTCGCGTGTAAAAAGCTTCAGGTCAGAAGTCGGTGCCTCATTCTGCCCGTTCGCACCTGCATCGGCTGATTGTTTGGCAATATAGACTACGGCTACACCTTCAGGCCACTGCCAGCGTAACACTACCCGGTTGTCGTCAATTTTGTGGCTCAGCTCCGAAATCACAGGATCACCGGGCTGTGCATCCCTATACTGCATAAGTTCCAGCCTCCCGTTCTAAAATCCACTGCTGCGTCGATTGCGCGTCGGGCCTTCCGGTGCCCCTCTCCGTTGGCCTGATGGCCCACCTTGGCTCCCACCACCAGAAGATCGGCGAGTATTTTCCGCAATCGGCAGAACAAGTGAAAAGACAGCAATAAGGGCCGCCAGTACGAGCGCTGCTAGCAAACGAATCATCAAGTCACCTATAGGCGAGCCAGATAACCCTCTTTCCAAAATCAAGCCAGCGAGCAAGCCGGCTGGAACTCCACCAATTGCGAAATTCCGCGCGAGAAAACGGTTATCAAACATCAATCCAAGAGCCAACCCTAATAGAACTCCGATGATAACCAGAGCCGTTACGCGATAAATAGCAAAATACAGACTGTCGGCATACTCACCTGTCCGCTCCGTTACCAGCGTGCGATCACCAATTTTGTTATATATTTTACCGAACGCCTGCGTAAGTCCTTGGGCATTAGCTACATTAGAATAAGTTCCACCCGTTAGGCTGGCAATATTTTGCAACAAAGCTATACCTTCCGATTCTGCCAGTTTCAGGCCAATCGTATTAATCGGAATCTGACGGGCAATGTAAGGAGCCAATGCGGTTTGCGTATCCAGTTCGCTAAAGCCGTCAGAGAGCATAATAACGAGAGAACCTTTTTCCGCATTGCCTTGGGTTTCAATCTCCTTGATCGTCTCGTCCAAAGCAAGCCCGATCTCTGTACCGCCTGACATTATAGTCTGCATACTATCGATTTTGGAATAAACCGCTTGCTTCTCTGCATCTGTGCCAATGGGAGTAAATGGCTGCACCAACTGCGCAGTGGATTCAAATGAAACAATGGCTACGCGCTTGTCTCCATCCATTTGCCCAATTAGACTCTTAGCAGCCGTTAGGCGTTCATTATCGGGATCTGTTTGCTGCATGCTTCCGGAATTATCAATCACAAGCACGAGGTCCTGTACACTCTTGCGCCCTTCAGGGTTAATCTGATACCCCAGTTCCAATAACAGACCTGCCACGAACAACATGACCAGTGTAGCAGGTACTAGTAATTTCCAGGACAATCCCGAGTATCGTTGTCGCCATGAATGTCCATTTAACTGTGGCGAAATCAGTTCGCCGATAAGGCAGCCTAGACCAATGCACAGCGCCATGATGCCAAAATACAGCCCGACCACGATGATATGCGGCCAATGGCCTATCAATTTGTGAAGAATAAGCTCTCCTAAGATGAAGCCTACTACAGCGCCCAGCAAGCCAAACACCAATAGGAGAACGTTAAATTTACGTTGCTTCATAAGATTCGTTGCTTCCTTCCATCATTAAAGTAGGATAATATATGGCTACCGCAATTCCGGCAACCGGTCCACGTCGATTCCATGAAACACGAAACCATTCGCAGTATATGTCTCATAATACGTTTTGCCGTTGCGGTAAACCATCAAATCCTCCAGATGGAAGCCGCCCATCAAATGCAGTTTTTCCACCCCGCTACTGCGACGCTCATGAACAAAACCCAGCTTGTAAATTCGCGAAGTAATGTCCACGTCCATCGCATAAGGAAGAAATTCGCCTTCGTAGTCACCAAAAAAATACTTTTCTTCATACCGATGCTCATGGGTATAGTCGAGCAAACGTACATTGATTCCGCCGTGCTCTTCTAACGTTTGATACAGTTTTTTAAACAGCTCATCCTTCGGAACGACCAGCCGATTTTCATATGCAGCAGCTACATTGGCACGTCGTAATAATTCTTCTTCGAATGTCTGATTAAATGGCTGTGAGCTGAGAATCAAGGTACGGCAGGTTTGCGTAAGTCTATCCACCAGTGCAGACAGACCTTCATCCAGCAACCCAGATACAGGTCCCATATGCCGGGCGTCAAAGAATATAGATTTCCCCCGCTTGCTTTCCAACTCACGCATGACATCCTCCGTCACACGCTCGTAATACTCGAACAGGTTTTGACCTGTGTAACTGTCAGCCTGCCGAATACTGTCCGTTGCAGCTTGGTGTAATTCACGCTCCAGGTTGGCTAGCTGTATTGTAATATGCTTCGCCTGTGCATGCCATTTTTCCAGTGCCATTTCATAGCGGCGAAGTAGCTCCAAATCCACTTGAATCCGCAGCATGTGCATTTTATGCCCGTAGACTGTTTCAGTGAGGTAACGGATCAAGCTACGCACATTATGTTTATCCATAAGCGGCAGTCGCTGAAAAGGCTGATCTTCCACTCGTCCGCTATACAGCGCATCCAGTTCGGCCGCACTGATCTGCAAATCATTGGACGTATCACGAATCATTCCCCGAACAGCCGTAAGCACATTCCCTGTTTGATTTTCATCCGTCCAATCTGTCAGCTCGAAAAAGCCGATATGAGGATGTTCCTTAGCAGCTGCATTCACAGCCATCTGCAAACGCATATCCGCCTGAAAATCTCCCAAGCGCTTATGTACGATCCGTTCACAGTTATCGCGAAAAAAGGCTTCGCACCCCTGACCAAACAAGGTTTCCTCTGCCTCACGTAATGACATTCGTTTCAGCGAGCCGTAGCTGGCTCCGCTCGTCATTAGTGCGCTCATGTCCATGATCGCTTCATTGCCAGGTACTAGATCATTTCGTGTACGGCCGCGCTCAGCAACATCTAAGCCAAAATAATTTAGCTTATCGCGTATGTCCCAATCCTGCTCTGTTCTCATACGCTCTAGCAGCTTCACATAAAAGTGATACAACACCGTAAGCGCAATCGACTGATTAGGGCGGTTAACCCGGGAAAATCCAGCCGACACATAACCCTGCCGCCCGGATTCCGTCATGATGTTATTCTTAAACGATGTATTATTGTAGCCTCCATCCTGTGACCGATAGGAATCTCCTGCCTGGTAACGGTTTTTAAGAAGTTGAATGTGACAAATAATATCACAACTCTCGCGCAGACTATTCGGCACGGTTACGCCGCGCTCATTCTTGTCGGACAGCACATAGACAAGATCGAACAACGGAGATGGAGCATGAGATACCGGGATGGTCAATTTGTCCTCGGTCATATGAAGCGGTGCTGTAAACGTATATGCTGGGCTCTGGATGTAATCCAACTCCCGCATAAAAGCAACGGATGTTGCACTTCTGTAGCCAAATTGGGCAGCCTGGTCGCTTTCGCTCATCAACACATACAGATCCATTTGTACCGATTTAAAAGATTGGGCAAAAATATACTCTGCCAACAGCGTAATTTCAGGAATTAATACGTTCATGGGATCATCCGCTGTTGTCAGGATCGACAAATGTACACGCTCAAACGAGGAATACAACCGACCATAATCAGCCAGATGTCCACTAGCCCGGCGTAACGCGGTGTTAAGTTCAATTAGCTTTGATTCATGTGTATAAAAAGCCTGGTGCAAGTCACGGCGTAACGTTTGGTGACTACTTTCTTCCGGTATAGCTACCGTATGAACGATGGCCTCTACCGAACGGTCTACAGCCGCATGCTCTTCCTGCGAGCAAATCTGAATATAGGTTACTCCTGTGCTGTTATCCCACTTGGTCCGGTTGATATCTGCAATTGTGTTCATCACCGGGCTCATGTGATCGCCGATAAAAAGAAACACGGACGGGAAATGGATGCTGCTGCGTCCATCCCCGCTTCCGATTAATTGGTCCTCTGCGGCTGCATAGTCAGCCGCATAACGTAACAGCTGCTCTCTCATACTTTACTTCAACTTTCTGCGGATGTCGTTTAATTTTCCAGCCATTTGAGCATAAAATGCATAAAGTTCAGCTCCATTAGCCAGCTCTACCTTTTCATATTCCAATTGATTGCGAGCCTCTGTGTAAGTGGCAGCCAGCTCATCCAACTTCGCCAGCAGTGGTGTAATATCCTCAGATGAAGTCAATACAGCATCACGGCGATCCGCCTTACGCATTAGTGCTGCAAATTTCTTTTCATCCAATCCACGGAAGTTTGTAAACACTTCAAACTCGACGTAATTGCGGCTTTTCATGACGTTGGCAAACGGCTCCCACGCCTCTTCCTCTTCATCACGATCATAGACGTACAAAGCGCCTTTTTTCGTAATCGTGTCTGTATAGAGGGCCTGAATGAACTGATCCAACCATTTTTCTTCATCCTGATATTTGCCCAGCAAAGCTTCCAATTCAGCGGCTTTTGCTTCGATTTGAATATATTTCGCCAGCTCATCACGAACCACCTGCGTTAACTCCGGTGAACGGATCAGGTTTTCCTTGGCCATCTCTTCATTGATGCTGCCAAAGATGTCCTTGCTTCCGGTCTGCTCCAGCCCTTCAGCCAGTAGACGCTTCAGCTCAGACCATGCTCTTTTCACCTCGCCCAAATTCGGCTTGGATTCCTGTAAGCGCATATCGTAGGCTGCCAGTAGCGCATTCATATCTAGCGCTTGTGAGCGAATTACAGTAAAACGGCTGCTTGTATTTTGATCGACATCTTTCTCACGAATCACTCCGAGTGCCTTGGCCCGGTCGAAATCATTACGAATGCGGGCATTGTGAGCTTGCACACGCGAATTGACGTAAGTTTCTCCCCATGATTTTTCAGGAATCGGCGACGGCAGATTCGTCCAGTTGTTCTGACCTGTCTGCACCAGATGTCGGCCAATACCTTCACGGTCAAGAATGGTTTTCTCATAGCTCTCTTCATACACTTTGAGCGGCGTATATACAAAAAGAGGAACACCATTACGCGTATTGAGCCAGAAAATCCGGTTACGGACTTCACTTTCTTTAATAGTGAAGTGCGATTTGCCAATTGCATTATTTTGATAATTGCGAACGCCTTTCAGGATATTAGGCGACTGTACAGGTACCGAAACGAATCCCCAGGATGGGAAATACAAATTGCCAGAACTGTTGCTCAAATGGAAGACAGGTACAGCCTCCTCATCCAGCTTGCTTGCAATGTAACGCTCCACAAATTTTTCAATTGCTTCATCCTGCCCGTACTTCATGACCAGGAAATCTTCCATAGAACGGGTAATGAGATCACCAAATTTGTCAGTCAAGAAATTGGAGATTGAGCTGATGATGTCCATATCCTGATCTTTCACCCATTGATCTGAATTTTCCAGCAATTCTTGGGCAAAATCACGAATTAAGTCGTCACCATTGCGGTTATCCAGCAGCTTGGTCACAACTTCCGAAATATCCGGTACACTTACCAGATTCCAGTAATACGTCTTGTTACCTTTGTGATCGGATTGTTCCTCGCCATTAATCAGCAGATCACCATTCTTTTCGAAAATGGCACTCAGTGCGTTCAAAATTTCAGTAAATACATTATAAATGCGGTTATTTTCTTTATTTAATAGGTCATACAGATCTTCATAAAATTCAATGAGCTGCTCTGTACGTTCCACATCAGCCCGCAGCCAATATTCATTAATTTTTGCTTCAATATATGCATTTTTCTTTTTATCCTTGGATACAAATGCGCTCTTGGCATCACCCAGCTTCTCATTCGCTTGCTCACGCGCCCATTCAATGTCCGTAGGAATACGGTGCAGCGATTCACGCAGCGTTTCAACATAGGAAAGCAGCATTTTCAGCAAGCTAAATCCTTTTTCAGTATAAATCATGCGAGATACATAAAACGGTCCTTGCTCGGGATGCAGGAACATTCGGCGGATTTGGTCTGTAAACTGTCCTGTAATTTCACCGGGAAGTTGTTTCTTCGCTTTGATATACTCTTCGCGGGCACGCGTCAGGAACGTTTGCTCCAGCTCAGTGTCCATATTGACTACTTGCATTTTAACAACATTGTTATAACTTAACCGTTCACTGTTCTCAAAACCCGGAAGCGGCTCAGGTACACGAGATTCAAAGTTTTTGATCATGCTATCCAGATCGACACCCAGCTTGCGGGCAAACTTCTCTACATCCTCCTGATTCGGCGCTTGCTCAAACATCTTAGACATTTTACCAAACATCCGGTAAGCAAGATATGTCGTCATTTCCTCCATGGGCAGCACTGCCGAAGAAGCTCCGATAATATTGTAATCGTAGTTTGCTGGATACGCCTTATTCATTTGCGCGATGTTGGTACGAATGTTGCTGATATAGTCATGAATGGCGAACTCTTCGCCTGACTGTTTTTCCTCACTCGCCATAAAGTTGGTGATGTTCTCAGCGGTAACATTCATGCAGTAATCATAAGCATTTTCCAGCAGCTTGCCTTCCGTATTCGTAGCCGAAATAAGGTGACACAGATTAAATGGCGGCAGTGGCGAGTTTACGGTCAGAATGTTACCGTACTGTTGCTTAAAGCGTTCACCACGACTATCCACATTCATCCAGTAGTCCAGCTCTTTCAGTGCAGCATAGCCGTTCTTTTTAATATATTCACGCGTATGCTCGCTCAGGCTTTTGTTCGCCAGATTAATATCCGGCGTGAACAGATAACCCAGCGTGTTTACACGGTCTACACCTGCGGAGCCATAGTCGCGCTCAATAATTCCTCGAACGATATATGAGATATCGAGGAAAGTACCGCTTCCTGTACCGCCGGACAAACCGGATAGCAAAAACACCATAAGCTTCTTGTTAGTACCTTCAGACAGGGTTTTGATTTTTTTGTCAATACTTTGTACGACCTGATTGATTTTGGTGAACAATAACAATCGTCCAGCCTGACGTACCCCTGCCGCCCCGTTCATACCATCGGTAATACTCAGCTCGGGAGACAGCCAGTCAGTGATGTATGGCTCTAAAATACTGCGGTTTTGCAGCAACCCGCCGATTTCCGCATTGGACAGCAGTACAAACTCATTGATGGGGTCCAAACCAATCCCTTTGTATTTTTTGTTGCGGTCTTGTTCATTCGTTTCAAAAGCGAGAAATTCTACGTTATCCGGTTTCTCGCTCTTTTTCTTGGAAATCGGGTCCGCAGGCAGCTTGAATCTACGGTTGATTTGATATTTCAAGCGGAGAAGGGCGTCAATCCCCGTTCCCCCAAGTCCGATAATTAAAATAGGATTATCGATGGTATCTACTCTGATCTTATCGCTTACGATCCCTCCGCCGAGTGATACGTCTAATTGTTGGATATGCTCTCTAACTACTGGTTTCATAGATATGACCTCCTAAGGGTTCGTTTAGCTGTTTACTGAAATAAACTCCAGTAAAATGGTTTTGTCCACACTAGCCAGCGGGATCGTCAGACGATCACCGTTTTTCAGTTCAAGACCATTGCCTGCGTCTACAGCACGCCCGGATTTTTCAATCGTAATCTCTGGGGTACTACGCACCACAATGCGATCCTGGTTCGCTGGCGTGAACACGACCTTATCGGTTCCAGCAAATTCTGGCGCCAGTTGCAGCAACTGGTGTAAATTGAATTTGCCCCGGAAGGTGTTCAGCTTCTTATACTGCGGGTATGTCTTTTCGCCGGTATTTTCGTCCCGGATTTCCAGTACGATCTGACCGACAAAGCCACGATTGGCTTTTTTGACAGCCTTCCAGATGAAATATGCCGCCACTAGCAGAACGAGCAGTCCCACCCCTAAAAGAATGAGTGGCAGCAGCTTAGACTTTTCAGCAGGTGCCGTAGGCTGAGTTGTGCCAGTATTCGTACCGCTCGCTGCCCCAGCTTTGGCACTGATGGTTACAGGCTGCGTTTCACGGTAAAAGCTCTTCTCCTCTGCTCTGACGGTTAGCTCATAGTCATGCTCATCCGGAATCGTATATGAGCCGGTAAAAGCATCGCCTGCGTTTGTTAGGGGCACTTCATTCGTTGCGCCGGTATCAAGGTCCTTGACCTTCAGGACCGCATTCATATTCGCATACAATTCCTGATCCTGATACGGCTGGTTATTGCTCGTCAGATAGGAACGAATTTGAACCGAGTCACCTTTTTTGTATGATTTGGCAGGCGGTGCGTCTAGCTTCAATTCCAAATCATAGTTAAATACCAGATTAATATCAATCTTATCCTGCTGCACTCCCTTGACTTGAAGCTTCCAGTCGCCAGCCACAGGCTTGAGCAATTTAATCAGCGAGTAGCTTTTGGACTTGGACAGCAGTACATCGCTCGAAGGAATCGACTTCGTGTTGCCCGATGGGTCTATTAATCTCGCGTCCACCGGTTTCGAGGACATGATCGAAATGTTGGCTTCCAGCACGCTATCGTTTGGTACGGTTACTGTAACGTCCTGATAGTCGCCGTTGGCCGTAATAGACTGCAAGGGCACCACTTTCAATTTCAAATTGCTGGCGAAAATTTCACTCAAAATGTTCGGCAGATCGTCCGCCGAGCTTGTAATAAAGGACTTGCCGCCCGTTTGCTGCGCGATGTCGGCGAGTTTATTCTTATTCAGCTTTCCATCTGCATTCAAACCGATGGTATAGATCGGCACACCGCTTTTTTTAGCCTCGGCTACAGCCTGTGCCATATCCTGAGCGGATTGGCTTTCAGTTCGGCCTGTCGTTTTATTAAAATCGTTGTTACCATCAGCTAACATAACGATCATAGGCGCATGCCCGGCTGTTTTGCCATCCTGCAAAATGCGGATCGCTTCCTTGACACCTACGGAGGTGTCAGTATACGCTCCCCGGTTCAGCCCGTCAATAAATGTCTTCAGCTCCTGCTTATCTGCTTCGGATGAAATATTAAGCAAGGCTTTCTCGCGCTGTACGACATCCGTATAGGCTACAATCCCAACCTTGTCATTTTGTGTTGACAACATATCAATAAACATTTTCATGGCTTCATTGCCAATTTTCCCAGGATCACTGGTGTTCATTGAATTACTTACATCGACTACCAGCACCGCATCCACTTTAGAAGCTGAGGGTGAAGCGGCATTCGCCGTCTGTGGCTGCCAGGCCGAAATCGAGGTCATGATCATTGTACATATGATTCCGATGACCAAAAACCATTTTCTGTCTCTACTAAACATCGCTTGTACCCCTTTGCCGATTAATTCTCATTCTAAATTACAGTTGTACTCCACTACTATTAAATTATAATGAGTTTTACATGAGCGCCAGCTGAAAATCCTGTCCGAGCGGTCTAATACGACCAAAAAGCCTATTATACCGCGATATTTTACCAATATCCTGCAGTAATGATATAATTATACCCCAACAAGGGCAATCGGGCACCAGCCTTCTCCTTTATACGACAAAAATAACCCTAGCGAAACCCGTTCATGTAAAACAGTAAAATAAAAATCTAACCAGAAAGAGGAAGTACACTATGATCTCATACGGATGTCTGGCGATTATGTTTCTTTTTGTCGCCATTAAATCACTAATCTACTATATACATAAAAGACGCGCCCCGTCGATTACACAAATCGACACCGAGCTTCTCGCACTGCTGAACCGGAGAAGTGAGCGCAATGAATAGCTCCAAACAGGCTGTGCAATTTCGCCCCTTTACCCGCACAGAGCATGCCTTCCAAAAGCTGAGAGTCTGCAAGCGCTGCGGACAATTCACCGCCCTTTGGGAAGAGAAATGTACATCGTGTGGTCGGGATACGCTGGTTCCTGTAGAGCAATATGCCCAACTCAGAGCCAAACGTTATTTTCATAAAGATCTTGCCGTCGGCATCGCGCTACTGGCTGCTTCTATCTTTTTCGGTCACTCGTCACAGCAAATGCTACTGTGTGGTATCGTCGGTGCGCTTCTCCTGTTGCCCTTGATCCTTCTACAGCAGCGCATTGTTCCTTATGAACAGCGTAGGCAGCTTATACGCCTTTTCAGAGGCCGTATAGGACAGATCCAGGAAGGATTGAACGTGAATCACAAAAATGCAGTTGCCCTACGACAGCTCAGTGAGCGTGTCTGTTATGAAATGTTACGCGAGATTGCCATACTCATTCACAATGATCGGATAAGGCTCCAGCAGGTCGCTCTGCTGCAATCATTTGTTCTTCGCAAAGATATGGAATTAACGCTCGATCCTCTCCTGATCAAAAGCTTTGAACCCCTTATGGTCAGATACATTGGAGAGGTTGCCAGACTCAATCGTGAGCTGATTAAGGATCGGACATTCCGGTATGTGGCTTTTTATGAGCGCCGTATTTTAGAGATGGCGGGAGGCGAAGATATTCTCGTTCGCGTAGCCAGTGCCGCTGTCCGTAAAAAACGCTACATAGTCACCCATGCCGCTTTCATTTCCAGATATGTTCGGAAGCTACCAAAGGAACGAATCCAACGTTTATATCATATCATTCAGGAGAATCCGTTAGAACCCTTTGGAGATTTGGCCGATGAAGTGAAGATCATGTACCTGATGGAGCAGTATAAAAGCTGAGTTACCATAATGCCCTTTTATATATGACGTATCCCAGTCAAGGAATCACTGCAATGGATCAGCAAAAAAACCGTCAGGATCGCCAATGTGCCTCCAGACGGTTTTTTAAATATGGATTATAATGACGCTCATGCATCTTTATTGACCTTGCAGTTTATGCTGCGCATGCTTAATGGAAGTAAAGTTAAATGCTCGTACTCCCTTGCTATCATACACAATAATCTCTTTATTTAAATACGGGTGTAGACCATTAAAATATCCGGGCATAATCAGTCTGCGCATAAAAAGGTTTTTACCCAGCAGACGGGGTGAATTGGTCGCTACAACAAGCATCTGCTGGGTTGCAGACCATGGGCTAGGTTGAATATATGACAAACAGTATTCGCCTGCCGTAAAATCGTCACCCCATGTATACCCATCCTCGGTACATTCAATTTGAAGATTAGCTTGATACTTTTGAAGCAGCTCATGTCTGGACAAGGCCGAAGTGATACAAATCACGTTGCTATCAGCCAGTTCTTTCTCTGAAATATCTTTAGAAGAAACCACGGGATAATGAACACCAATGTACGGGTTCCAGGTCGCTGTCCGCGGACTAGCTAAGGCGTTCGCCGTTCGTTTCACCGCCTGCTCTTCCTCTGGTGTAGCATAACTGGAAGGAAGAACAATGTGAAGTCGATTCATATAAACATCAAGTACACCCATACCGTGACTCACACCATTTCTTCCCACGCTTTGCAAACCTTTAATACTCTTAGCTGCATCCGCTTTTCGCGTAGAATCCTCACTGCTCTCTCCCTCCCGTTCAGCAATCAAACGGTATTCGGGTGAGGGGCGTTTGTGCGAGTGTGTTTTAACAAAGCGAAAGCGGCTGTATTCTCGTAAATCCAACATGAAAATGCGAGCTCCGATACGAACTTGGGCCAGTTCCAGGGACATGTCCTCTTGTGAGAGATGAATCACAAATTCTTCGACGTGAACAGCCTCAATATCCAATTCACCCGTGGAACTCATTTCGCCATACAACTCCGCATATTCCTCGTTTTCATCCATGCGTGTCACTTCCAACCAGTAAGCTCGATTATGTCTGCCCCGTTCCGTCCGGTAGGCAATACGCTGAGGTACAGCAACTCTTTTCCATTGCATAAGCCAACCCAGTATGCCATCCAAAAGTCTTAACTCATGCGTATCCCAATGATTAGACTGCCGCTCTATCACACCTTTAAAATGGTTCGATGAAAGCTCGGTGACCGGAGCTGTGTATGCTTGGGCAAATAAGTAATCCTGGTCACCACACACATCCAATATTGGAATATTGATCAAATTTTTCAGATGCTTGGGGTGTGGCGTCCCTGAGATTACCGCAATAGCTGCAAACCGAGAAGGATAAGCCTGTGCCATCGCCCATGCAGCATATGCACCGTTTGAGTAACCCGTCAGATAGATACGTTCTTCGTCCACTCGGTACGCTTGCAGTATGACATCTAGCCCCTCCAAAAAAGCAGCTTCTCCAATATAACTGCCCAGCGTAACGCCACGACACGAAAAAGTAACAAATATAGCCTCGTCTTCCCAACCCTGCCCAAAACCTCTATTCTGAAAATCCGGCAGTCCAAGCTCATATCGCTTGCCAGGCATTAGAACGATCAGAGGATACCGTCGCTTAGCCGTGTAGTTGCTGGGAAGCTGGATGGTATACCGTTGCAAACTATTGTCCAAACGGGAGACAAAAAAACCTTCACCAATGCCGTCGGCCGTCAAAAAAATATGTTCTTTCTGAAGTAACGATGGGTGCTGTGACTGTTCGGTATGTCCAGATATAAAAATTTGTTTTAATAGCTTAATATATTCACGCACCACCCGGGAATCCCAGATTTCAAAAGGATCTTCCGGCGAATCCGTTAACCTGTTTAATTCCTCAAGCAGGCCCTTTATTTGTATTTTCTGCGCAGAATGAAGAACATCTTTAGCGTAGGCTTGCATGTACTGGTCATACTCTTCCTGCAAGCCCTCCACGACGACTGACAAAGGCCGCACAAGTACCGAATACACAAAATGATGTTCTACAGCCTCATGATCCCGATAGGTAACGGTGAAGTGCAGCATTCCCGTATTCCCGATCTTCTCCTCATCCCAGGCGTAGCTTTGCTCCTGCTCCCAATGGGCTGGAAACTGATCCAGCTTCATGCCCTCATCATTCGTTACCTCGACCCATAACGTTTGATCTGAGGGAAGAAGTATCCGATCCTTACGCAGCAAATAAAATAAAATCGGGCTGTCTTCTCCTTCCCTGCCAGCACTTTGCTCAACCTCTAACCATGCCATATGATTACGTATATTACGCTCTACGAATTCACGATGCAGTTCTATCACATCTGGTTCATCGCATACCTGATTTCCACTGATACGAATAGAGCGGGCCTCATCAGGAATAAATGCAGCAATGATAACGACCGTATGATCACCTTCCTCCAAATACAAGCGAAAGGGACCGGATTCGGCATATACCAATGTGCCATCTATCCAAATTTGTCCGGTTCCTTCAAACGGTCTGAAAATCACTTCCTGTGCAGTCATACAACGTAGATTTGAAACCAGCAAAAGTCTTTCGTGTTCAGCCAAAGGCGGAAAAACACCTAGATTCAGTTCAGAGGTCCGAGGGTCAAGCTCGGTCAGTAATCGGCACACTGCCTTTCCTCCTGCTGAAAGCTCGATTCCATCTTCACCACAAGCCTTTTCCAAATTCCATTCCTCTTGCGTAAAATGACTCGACCATTCCCTGCCCACACCACAATTTTCCGGAAGCTCGACTGGACCGACTGCATAAGCAGACGCCAGACGTACCGGATGATCCAACAGCACAGTAGTTGCCTTTTCCAGATGTGTGAACCTCATAACATTCCCCCTCCAGGTTTTTGTTTCCTCAGAGACGTAGCCGCGTTATATTCCGTTTAACATTCAATTGAACTATATAAAACTATTCGTTACCACCTCTGCGTACTCCTCCGTGCTTTTCAAAAAAGAAGCTATTCTCACAACAAAAAAAGAGGCAGCTTCTGCCACCTCTCTTGATCATTGTGCTTATTTTCTTACAATGCTGACTGCAAGTCTTCGATCAAATCCTCCAGATCTTCAATCCCAACCGAAATCCGTACCAAGCCTTCCGTAATACCTAGCTCTGCACGGCGTTCTGCCGGAATGGAGGCGTGCGTCATACGTGCTGGAACGCTAATCAGACTTTCAACCGCTCCCAAGCTCTCAGCCAATGTAAAATACTTTACTTTTTTCAGGAGGGCAACCGCGTTAGCATCGCTACCTACATCAAAGGAAATGATGCCGCCAAAGCCTTCAGCTTGAGTTTTGGACAGCTCATGCTGTGCATGGCTTTCCAGCCCAGGGTAGTACACCTTACTAACCTTCGGATGCTTTTCCAAAAAGGCTGCAATTTCCTTTGCATTTTTCTCAATTGCTTCCATACGCAGCCCCAAGGTTTTGATACCACGGATCAATAACCATGAATCCTGCGGTCCGAGAATACCGCCAATGGCGTTTTGCAGAAAATGAAGCTGCTCGCCCAGCTCTTCACTGTTGACTACAGCCAGACCGGCTACAACATCGCTGTGTCCACCCAAATATTTGGTTGCGGAGTGTACGACGATATCAGCCCCGAGTGTAATTGGCGTCTGCCAGTAAGGGGTAGCAAATGTATTGTCCACAATCAACAAAAGCTCATGCTTTTTCACCAGTTCTGAAACTGCGCGGATATCAGTAACTTTCAATAGCGGGTTTGTTGGTGTTTCGACATACAATGCCTTCGTATTCGGACGGATTGCTTTAGAAATAGCCTCAAGATCAGTTGTATCCACAAATGTGGACTCAATCCCGATCCGACTAAGCACTTTGCTTACAATACGATAAGTGCCCCCGTATACATCATCGGTCAGCAAAATATGATCCCCTGCTTTAAACAAGGAAAACACTGCATGAATCGCTGCCATACCGGAACCGAAAGCAAAACCACGTTTGCCTTCCTCCAGTTCCTTGATCAGCTCTTCCAGTGCAAACCGGGTCGGGTTGCCTGTACGTGAATACTCGTATCCCTTATGAACGCCGATTTCCTCTTGCTCATAAGTGCTTACCTGATAAATAGGAACGTTAACCGCGCCAGTATGAGGATCGGTAGGGAGTCCACCGTGAATCAGTTTTGTTTTGCGTTTCATTTTATATCCCGCCTTCATATATTTTTTTGCTCAAATAACGTTCACTGCTATCTGGGAAAATAGTGACAATATGTGCACCATCCGGTGCGCTCTCTGCTTCCAGTAAAGCAGCATGCAGGGCAGAACCGGAGGAACTGCCCACGAGAATTCCTTCACGTTCGGCCAATTCCTTGACGCGGTTGAATGCGTCCACATCGCTAATGGTATGAATGGCATTAAAATAGCCTTTGTCCACAAACTCAGGGATCAATTCCATGCCGATTCCTTCTGTTTTATGAGGGCCTGACTCGCCTCCATTCAAAATGGACCCTTCAGGCTCCACAATGACAGTTTTAATGGCTGCATTTTGCTCCTTAAGATAACGCGAGGTTCCCATAAATGTGCCCCCTGAGCCTGCTCCTGCCACGAATACGTCGACTTTACCGTCCAGATCGTTCCAAATTTCAGGTCCCATTGTCGTATAATAAGCCTCTGGATTATCAGGATTGCTAAATTGCTGCGGCAAGTATGCATCTTTGATTTCAGCAGCCAATTGCTTTGTTTTTTCAATGGCTCCCTTCATTCCCTCACTTGTCGGGGTATGAACGATACGTGCTCCCAATGCTTTCATCAAGTCCTGCTTCTCTTGGCTGAACTTCTCAGGCACAGCAAAAATAACCGAGATATCATAATGAAGCGCAGCCATCGCAAGACCAATACCTGCATTACCTGCTGTTGCTTCTATTAAAGTCCCGCCCGGCTTCAACTGGCCTGTCTTTAACGCTTTTTCGATTAGAGCCTTTCCCACCCGGTCTTTTACGCTCCCGCCGGGGTTCATAAACTCCAGCTTGGCGAACAGGCGAATTTCTCTGGGTAGAGAATAGCTATTCAGCTCCACTAATGGCGTGCGCCCGATGAGTTCAAGGGTATTGCGATATACATTCATAATTTCAGGCTCCTTTTAATGGCGAATCCAAAATAAACCAATGGTCAAAAATTAGCGCCCATTGTCGGAGAAATTCGCTGTCTTCTCCAAAAACATAGTAATGCGGTAAGTATTGATGCAATAAGATTTTATGTGTATTTGAAGCTTTTGTCAAATGGACCAGTCACAACACCCACACCCTTGATATTCTGCCTCGATATGATGGTAAATATCTCTCAAAATACCCACGTCTAACATAGGAGGATGTCATCTATGGGTAAGCAATGTTTAAAGATAGCTGCTGTATATTTTGCCCTCGGTGTGCTGTTCAGTCTAATCATTGGTGTGTCGGGTGATTATAGCCTGTCTCCTATTCAGTCTCATATCCATTTGCTGGGCTGGACGACTCTTGGGATCATAGGTCTAATCTACGTGACCTTTCCTGCACTTTCAGTTACGATTCTGGCACGTATCCACTTTTGGATACATAACATCAGTCTGCCAGTGTTGATATTGGGGATTATAGGTAAAAATTACGCGATTGCAGAGGCTGGAGTGTGGGTCGTCATAGGGTGGGTGTTACTCGCGGCGGGTATTATGCTGTTTATGGTGAATGTGTGGGACAGACTGCGTTAGATCACATAAGTTTCTTCACTGGTCATAGGAAAAAGGAGCCTGGTCATTGCCAAGGCTCCTTGATATCCTCATTATAGATTGCAATATATAGCTAGCTGTGCTAGCAAAGTGTCCTTACTGTTAATTTACTGCTCCATCCTGTACATGTTCTTTACAGAAGTTTTCAACTGCTTGCAGCTCATCATCTTCAAGTTCAAGCTCAATGTAACGATCCGTTCCTTTTTCAAACAATTCATACTTCAGCAGTCTTGTCTTTTCTTCGTCTACTAAATAAAGAGCACGGATATATATTCCGTTTTCAGTGTATAGCTCGTCGTCTTCCTCTACCTCTACCTCAATGATAAATTCATAACGATGTCCACTCAAAATACCAAAAGCATCTTTAATTTGATCTACTGTATATGCTGTAAAATTCAACATGTTTTTATTCCCTCCGGATTTCCTTCAATTATGGTGCATTCTACGCCGGCAGGCAGTAGTTGTTCAACTTGTGTGCGTACTTCTGGACGATTCAAATCCTGACCCATGATCGAGATCCAGCCGTGATCATTACGCGAGCGGATTAGACGCCCGATGCCCTGTCTGAGCCTAAGTGCCATGTGAGGCATATCTATCTCACTGAACGGATCTGCTGCATCCTTGCGCAGAGCCGTAAAAACCGGATCATTCGGAGGAAATGGCAGCGACCAGATGATGACATGTGACAGGGATGGTCCAGGGATGTCCAATCCTTCCCATAATGTAACAGCGCACAACACACTTTCCTCATCATTCTGAAAAGCGGAGATCAGATGGCTAATTTCAGCCGAGCCTTCATACAGAAAACGATAGGCAGATGCCTCTGGGTAAGCAGCGAGACCCCTTTGGAAGGCAGTCAGTTCCTCCTGAGAAGGAAACAGAATAAGCGCTCTTCCCTGCGATTTCTCCAGCAGCGTCAGCGCTCTCTGGATTGGGTTATGTCCCGCTTGTAGCGGGTACAGTGCGGCTTGCATCTGATCGCTGTAGTCATAAGGTGAAGCGACGGAAAACGTTAGCGGGTTTTCAATACCGAGGCTTTGCGCCATATAGTCAAATGAACCCTCCACGGAAAGTGTAGCCGAAGAGAATACGATTGGAATATGCTGCGCAAATACTCGTTCTTTGAGAATCTCTTTTACCATCTTCGGCATAACCACAAGCGTTAATCCATCCTGATCCTCTGTCACCCACGAAATGAGAAGTTCAGGACGCTTAAACAAAGCCAAAGCAGTTTGAATCATTTCCAAATGTTCTTCTACAATTTTGACTTGATACTCATCCAAAGAGAATAACCCGCTTTCAAATACAAGCTCTTCCTCGATCGTACCGATCAGTTCACCAAAACGGGTCACCTCCCGAATCAACGATTCATTCAGGATAAATTCCTTGCGGTTAGACCCTTGTACTGGCTGACTGCTCTTATTGAGCGCAGCAAACAAAACCTCGCTTTGGGAGATTGCATCTTCGATCGTCATGGCCAGAGATTCCCGCACTTCTCCCTCTAGCAGTCGGGTAATAATAGACTCAAATTGAGTGTGCTTAAGCTTGTAAGTAAGCGCATTTTGTGCCGCTGTCTCCAGCAAATGTCCTTCATCAAAAACAACAGAACTGTGCTCCGGCAGCAATGGCAGCTGACCCTCGCGCTTTCGCGCTTCATAGGTCCATACATGCTCCATGTAAAAGTCGTGAGAGCAGATGACCAGATCTGCCGCTTTGCGGTAATGATCACGAGACAACGTCTGTCCGCAACGATGACGCTGATGACAGACGAGACAGTCTTGAAATACATCCCATCCAAGTCTGCTCCACTGTCCATCTGTTAGCTCAGGATACTCTTTCCGGTTCCCGTATGGAGTAAAGGACTGTAACGTATCTGGAAAATGGACAAAATCAGGCAGACCCTGATAAATATCGCGAAAAACATCCGCGTCCTCATCCAGTCCGCTTCTCACCTCATCCAGCTTGTTCAAGCAAATATATTGATCTGGCGATTTCCCTAATCGGGCATCAATTGTCAAGCTTAGATGCCGCGCCAGCTTGGCTATATCTCCTTCTGGCTTCACCAGTTGTTCAATCAATGATTCATCCGCACAGGCAATAATCGCCGGTTTTCTCATGTATCGGGCATATGCAATAGCGTACAGCAGGTATACCAGCGTTTTACCAGTGCCTACACCTGCTTCTGCAAAAATGGTCTTTTTTTCCTTATAGGCACGTTCTAGCTGGAATGCCATATAAATTTGTTCATCCCGAACCTCAAAGCCGACTTCAGGCAAAACTTCATAAAATACATCTGCAATCCAGTCACTTGCCTGCTCAATAAACGGCTTGGACGGATCAAAGGCAAAAGGGTAAGTAGTCAATCGGGCTGTGCCTCCAATTCGTTCATAATGTGCATCCTTTCATTATAACGCAAAACAAGCTAAAAAGAACATGTAAACTGTAAGAATAACTTACATTTTTTATTTTCCCATGAAATTCTATAACAAAAAGGACATCGAGGGGTTCGCTTGTGAGGACGCTACACTGGCATTATGAAAAAACAAAGAAACCAGCGAATGCTTTCAGGCACTGGCTGGTTCCTTGTTTACTTTTGCTTCATCAAATCTGGAATTTGTTCCAGCAATCGCTCTCTCGTAATGGCATCATCAAAATTCCACGAACTGTCGAGCGTATATACCCGTTTATTCTGAACGGCAGGAATCGTTTTCCACACTTCACTATTCATCAGGTTTCTGGTTGTTGCAATTGTTTCTTGACTCTGATCCGATAGAATAAAAAGTTCATCCCCGATAAATGAAGGAAGTACCCTTCCATCTTCCGCAACGTTAATTTCCTTAATTTATGATGTTAGAAGCTGCTGGAGGCAAGGATGATTGCTGCTCATGTCGCTGCAACTCTTTTTTATTTACAACTAAGGTTTTGGCACATAAATCGTGGACTCCTTGTTTTTTCGCAGTAAAAGCAACCACAATGTAAATAATATGAACAAGCATAAAAGAAATGACTTTAATCCAGTACCGTCCGGATGCGTGTAAGAATCCTAGACGGTTTCCTTTGCTGTTAACTACAACTAGAGAAAACACAAGCTTCCCCGGCGTAGCCTGTACTTTCGATGATTCCAAAAAACCACAATATAGCCATGGTAGCACAAGCCAAAGAATCAGCGGCATCCATATAAAAAATTCTAGTATGAAACCCGTCTCCTCTATATCCAGAAGAACTGGAATTATGGAAAATGTTCCCCCAACTAAAAGCACTATGGCAAAGAGAATGATCAGATCAATCATAAACGCTGCCGTTCTTACCCAAAATCCTCCGTAAATCTTTCTTACACTATCACTTACTACTGTCATAATGATGTATAACTCCTTTTCATTCGTTAAAATCCATTTTATTCCTTTATCCAAGAAAATATCATACGGTCACCTCCCTAAATTGTCAATTTACGAATAAAAACTCATAAACAAGTGAAAAGACCTATTTCCATGCATTAAAATGAACATTCTTTTAGGATTTAAGCGCTTATACACCGTAATTTTACTCTGAGTGGGCACGAAATAAGCTCGCTACAGTCTCTTATCTACCTATACGTAGTACTTTGGCATCGAATTAGAATAAGTCTTTTTCACGGATAAAAAAACAGCGTATGTGTAAATGAGATTACACACACGCTGCCACACTATTTATTCTGTGGATTTGACAAGCAACAGCTCAACTCGAATGAGCTTGTTCCCGACCATCTAACGCACTATGTTTTTTGCCCTTCACACTAAACAAACCTTCCTCACCACGCAGCTTTGCCAATGCTTCGACAAAGAAGTAATCACCGTAAATAATGGGCACATTGATGTGTCTTTGCTCAGGATAATGTACGGTTCCGTTCATCAGCAATCCCTCATGTTCTTCGCCCCATGCCGTACATGTGTGATGCAAGCCCTTGAGGATGGATTCTGCAGCTTTGGTAAATTGCTCTGCACGTGCCGAATATTTTGCTAGTTCCAGCAAACCGCTAGCTGCAATGGCCGCAGCTGACGAATCCCATGCTTCGCGGTGCCCTTCTTCTGCTCTAAAGTCCCACACAGGCAGGCAAGCATCGCCCAGCTGGGATAGGAAAAAGTCAGCCGTGTTCTCGGCCACCTTTAAATAACGCGGATCGCGCATGTACCCGTACGAAAGCGTAAAACCGTACAGCGCCCAAGACGTGCCGCGTGCCCAGGCGGAACCGGGAGCAAAACCCTGTCCGCCATGCTCGGCTACCTTTTTTCCAATCTCCGGATCGAACTCAATTACATGCGCGATGGAGCCGTCCGAACGAACGAACTCACGTGCCACGGTATCTGCATGCTGAACAGCGAGAGCAGCAAAGCGTGGATCTCCACTTTCCTCCGAGGCCCAATAGAGCAAGGGTAAATTCATCATACTGTCTATGATCGCAACACCCCGTGTATCCATATCCTTCGAGTGGAAGTTCCACGCGCGAATAAAGCGGCCATTCACGTTAAAACGAGCAGCCAGCAAATTAGCAGCCAATAACCCCCGTCTTCTGGACTCTGCATCACCAGTCAACCGATAGGCAGCCACACCGCTGAGCAGCCAAATAAAGCCGAGATCATGGTCTACAGCTTCGCTATTATAAAGTATTTTTTCCAATCGAGCCTCGCAGCTTTGTGCAATTTTGGCGGTCTCCCAGTCAGGACGTGCCCGATGGGCCAGCCATAGCAGCCCCGGATAAAAGCCTGCTGTCCACCACGCTTCCTCACAATTATCATAACGACCACCCTCTGCAACATGTGGAAAGGCGTCCCCCAGTCTTGCCGCCAAGGCAAACGTTTTATTCAATGCCAGCTCCCACGATTGTTCCAGCCACGCTTCTGATTTTGTCATTTCTTTTTCCTCTCCCTTTCCACAGGATTGAAGATAACTATGGCTCCCGACCTAATCTATTCAGGTAACCGAATGATAAAGGAAATGCGACTGCCTCCACACTCCAGACGCGCTCCCTTAAGCAAACCATTTCGGCAGGCTACGGCAGTCAATTCTTCCGGCCATACCACATTTGTTCCTTCCGTCGTGGGGATGACTTCAAGGCTTGCGCCTGCGTATTCGACTCGAATGCTTTCAGTTTCTTTCCCAGCTGTCATCACATGATGAATCACACTTCGTTCCCGACCGTCATACGCCATCAATGGAATAAGTGCCCCTACATTCTGAATATTGCCTTGAAGCTCATACGACACTTCAATTTTGCCAGGCACCTGACGATAATGCGTCCGGATTTCCCTCACTCCCGGGAATGGACCTTCCCACAGCAGAGTAAAGTCTGTCTCTCCATCAGATGCTGAACTGCGCTCCATCTGTACGTTTCCTCCGCCATCCTGCGGATCAATCCCTCCATCACGGTCGAACTCCAATGTGCCAGGGATTCCTTCTGACAAGCTGTGCCACTTTCCGTCTTCGGTTTGCCAGGCCGGTGTATAGCTCAGCGGGAAAATATCTCCCTCCGCGAAGCCCGTAAAGCCGCGATCTGCGTGTCCTGCTGAGGATGGGCCGATCAGAGATGGCAACGCAGAACGTTGAATACGTACGATACCCGGAATATTGTACGGATCGTTGATTGAGGTTTGCACAAGCATTTGCTGCCCGTCTACAGCTGCAATGACGGTCTGAAACCAGCCATCCGTTGCCAATACCCGACTGCCGATCTCCGCCGGGATAGAGGTTGGAGGAATACGATCAATCTCCTTCCCATGTAGGAGCGTATGGGCCAGCACAGCTGCCGTCCACAGACTGTAGCAGGTATGATTCGAGTACACCTCAAAGCCATGGCGTGCCTCAGATGAATAATGGTTGCGGACGATATGCAGTTTGCCATCATCGGTCTGCCAACGGCCAATCGATTGCCAGCATAGATCTGCTGCCCGCCGAAATGCGCCTGCAAGCCCATGCTCGCCTGCTGTATACGCCTGCTGCGCATGTGTTGTAAAAACAAAGGCCGCAGCCGCTTCGTTCCATTGGTGCTGCGCGCTTCTTCCACGCGGAGGAATTTCCCCATGCGGGGATAAAGTCAGCAATGAGCTGAGTGCTCCCCTGCGAAGGTAGTCACGCACTTCGAGAGCACAGCCGCCATTATATCCGTTCTCCAGCATCACGCCCAGATGAAACCGTGTGACAATATCGTAGGCGAATGGGCTATTGGGCCGATCCAGCGGACCATCTTGGTACAGCCCCAAACTGGTAAAGCGAGGTAAGTGGTAGTTGCGGATATACGTCTCCATCCACTCAGAATCGGCTGCAATCCCTTCAGTGGCACGCAAAAACTCGCCGGAAATCATGATCGCATTCCAGTTGATCATCCGGTTTGGATTTTTCATTTTGCTCATCGTAAAAATGTAGGTCTGCTCAGGCTGAATCCTGCTCAATTGCTGTTTCCAAGCCGTGGCCTGCTCTGGCAGCAGATTTTTAAGGATACGATACGCCCCCATCATCATAATTGGAAAAAAGTCCGGGTGATGATCTGGCGCTTTTTCCTCGACTACACAGGCTATGCTATGCGTCAAGGCCGCAGCAGCAGACTCAAGTAAATCATGCCGGCCTTCTTTGACCAGCACAGCCGCAGCCAACGCATAGGATGGAGTGGAGTAATACCGTTCACTTTCAGAATGAGGATCAATGATAGCTCCGTTTTCATCTTGATACAAGGCATATGCACGAACTAGCTTTTCCAGCACAGCCAGCTTACGTTCGTGAGTCCATCCGTCATTTTCTCGATTTGGTGCGCTTTCCACCTGTTCTATAAATCTCTCCAGTTCCGTCTGCCAAGGGTACACGCTGCCTGTTTGAAGCTTATTCATTCTGTATGCCTCCCATTCAACATGAAGATTGATGTATGGTAAAAAACAGATTGCAATCGATGCTTGCTGAACCGTTCCAGCGATTAGAGTCTAGTTGCAGTGATGTCTTATAAAACACAAAAGCCACTCCGTCATGATCTATATGCTTCACAGCCTCCAGCCGCTGTCTTAGCACGCCAGCATCATAATCTAGCCTAACCACTGCGTTCGTTCCCTTCCATTCCACGAAGCCTACTCCTGTATGAGGCTGAATACGGCTGATCAAAAGCTCCTCCACCTCCCACGGCTTCACGTTCATACCAGACGTCTCAAACTCAAAATGATCTGTGACAGTAAGCCTTGCTCCCTCGTTACCCTCCGGCACACTCCAGGCAAAGGAGCGAGTGAAAACAACCAATTCATCTACAGCATAAGCAGATGTCAAATCGAGCTTAAAGCTTGTAACTGTCTGTGCTCCCTCCTGCTCATCCATAGCAATATCCAGCACAACCGCCCTTGCCTTTGCTCCGGATTGCTGCGTGATCCCCTTAATGATAGGTACGGAATGACCGCTGGAGGAAATGTTGATAATCGACTCCCGTCCTGGTGAAAAATAGGCCTTCGTGTACAAGCCTGCTCCTAGATCACAGAGTACATTTTCGCCACCGCCATGAAGGATGAAATGTCCAAGATCATTATGATTGTGCGGCTCGTTGTTATGCCCAGCCTTGGCTGAAAATGCAAGTACGTCACCTGACTCAGCCTGCACCCTCCCAGATTCGCGATGACTGTAACTGCGGCTGCGGCACATCAACCAGCCGAGTTGTGGCAAATAATCGATCACGGCTTCACCGCATCCATATACCAAGGGATTGGTCCAGACTAGGTTACGCAATACATGAGCCCAGCGGCGACATGGATCTTCCAACAAACCAGGTACGCGAAAGGGGAGTGTAGATGGGCGTCCTTGCAAAAAATTCACATAAGAGATGAGTCCAGAAGGCAACCGTTCAGTTTCACTACTATCTGAATAATTAGCGAAAATACCGTCTGACAGATGGACTCGTTCTGCAAAGGCTGCGATTTGTCTTACCTTTTCTGAGTTCAAAATATCCACAGCTCCCTCGGTAAACTCACGCAGCATATCGGCAAAATATATAAAATACCCGAAGCCATACACCCAGTAACCTACGCCTTCGGGACATCCCCCGTCCTCTCTGTAGCCTGCCAAAAAGCAATCCAGTGCACCCAGCATACGCTCGATGGCTATCGCTCTGGAAAAGTCGTCTTTTGCCAGCAGCAATGCAGCAATTCCGCAACCCGAAGCACATACTGCCGACCAGTTATGCTCTGCCGTTTCCCAATTAAAATGGTGAGGCTGCCAAAACACAGGTTCCAGTACACGGCGTTCAACCTCTTTGTGTACCTGAACGACTACGTGATCAGCCAGTCGTTCTCCGAGTAGCAATAAAATTTCAACCAGCATTTGCGCTGTTTCTGATGCGAATAAATCCACCTGCTGCCAAGGCGGTGTTACAGTGTCCTCTTCGTTGACATGTGCAGGAAGCGCCCAAGTGTACTCGGTGCATATGTCCAGCAGTCCGCTTTCCACCTCTTTCATCTTCTGATGCTCCGGATCGGCAACTGCTGCCAACACGATAGCAACCAGTCGTCCGCGCCGTTCAAAGTATACATCCTCATACGGCTTGCGCTCCCCTGTATTAGCAAATTGCTGGAACAGAGACAACGGTAGTTCAAGCCGTGGTGCTTCCCGAACATCATTGCAGATACGTTCGATGTCCTTCCAAAGCTCGGCGTATGCCGGTTCATCGACAGTTGCCCGCAGCCTTTGGGTCCAATTGCTCCTTAAACGTTGTCTTGCCGAATTCTGCACTCCGCCAGCCAGCGCGTTGACGAGCCGCGAAGCAGGCCAAGCCTCCTTCAGAAGACTCATTCGCATTTCCTCCCCATGAGAAGCATTCGTTTCACCTTCTTTTTTGTTAACGCTTTCATTGTATCTAACAATCTGCCTAAATTCAAAGGGGGGGTAAAAATATAATTGGAAAAATATAAAAGAACCTCCACGCCACGTTGTCGTGGTCATGAAGGTTCTTATTTACGTTCTTGAGTTCCGTCCAGATTCGCTTTGTTCCATTTTTCTACGCTTTAGGATTCTCTTGTTTCCAGTTTCTAATCCCGTCATCCTCTAGAATCCCCAATGCGGCATCTGAAATATTAGGATCACGCAGCAGAGCGTCCTCGACTCTAAATTTAATATCATCAGCATCTGCCAGCGTCATGCCCGAAGTAAGCTCGATCACCCCTTCGACGTGATAGTAACGTCCCTCCTGCAAAATACGCATTTGAGAAATATCGGTCACATGTGTATCTGCCAAAATAATGGAAGCCACACGTTCTTCGATATCAGGAGGTGCAGATACACCAATCAAGCCCACCATGTTGTCATAACCGACCCGGAAAGCTACACCGACCATCAGACAGCCGATGAGAATACTCGAAATCCCGTCCAGCAGCTTAAAATCTGTCAGCGATGTGACAACTACAGCAAGCAGGGCAAGTACCCCGCCTGTCGTTGCTACCAAATCCTCATAGAACACCAAGCGGGTTGGTGGCGCAGCACGTCCCACATGACGAAAGGCAGAGGTAAAAATACTTAGCCCCTTCGCTTCCACTCTGGATTCATGCAGCACTTCTTTCATCGCTTTGCTCCATACAAATCCGTCAACCGCCAATGACAAAACCAGCACCACTACATTAATCCAAAATCCTTGTGCGGATTCGGCCGGATGCTGCAGCAAATGAATTCCTTCCAATACAGTTTCGTAGGCCATAATCGTTACGACAATAACGGCAACCATACAAAAAAGATTAATTACCCGTCCGAAGCCGGTAGGAAAACGTTTCGTAGGTTTTTTCTCTGCCAATACACTGCCCGCAAATACAAACATTTGGTTCACCGCATCCGCAATGGAATGCATCATCGTAGCAAACATTGAGCCGCTGCCTGTCAAGGCAAAAGCAATCCCCTTAATCAGGGCAATGCCAGTATTACCCAATGCCGCCGAGCCTGAAGATTTATTTCCTTTTTTGACCATACTCCAAAAGGAGTCCTCTCTCTGTTTCACTTCCATCTTGTAGCTCCTCCTGAGGTATACATAATCTGACATATCCACATTATGTAATCGCTTGTTATGTATTATTTTTAACCCGTCCATATTCTACCTAACCAACTGAGGAGAATCAATACTCATGATAATATATTCCATCGTAAAGATTCCCCATGACTCTCACGAAACGGAAGATTGTAGCTACGGATTCCTCAAAGCAAAAAGCCGTTGATCTAGCAGAACCTTTTTATTGCGGTGAACGGTCTGCTGTGTCAACGGCTGCAAAACTTGCTGACTTAACTTCGTTCATTCAGCCAAATGGCAAGCCACCCAGTGATCTGGACGAGCTTCACGATAGCGTGGAATCTCTTGAGAGCAGCGGTCGATTGCAAAGGGGCAGCGAGTATGAAACTTGCAGCCCGAAGGCGGATTCACCGGACTTGGAATATCCCCCTTGAGCAAAATACGTTCTCTTTTCAGCTTCGGCACCGGAATAGGCACAGCCGACAGCAACGCCTTCGTATACGGATGCAGCGGATTGCCGAATAGCTCGTCACGCGAAGCTGTTTCGAACATAGAGCCTAGGTACATCACGCCAATACGGGAACATAAATGTTCAACTACACTTAAATCGTGAGAGATGAACAAATATGTCAGCCCCCGCTCGGCCTGCAATTTGGCAAAGAGGTTAATAATCTGTGCCTGGATGGACACATCCAGCGCTGACACCGGCTCATCGGCGATGATCAGATCCGGTTGAAGCGCCAACGCGCGGGCAATGCCGATCCGCTGACGTTGACCTCCTGAAAATTCATGTGGGAAACGGTCGATATGATATTCCGACAATCCGCACAGCTTGAGCACGTCCAGCACGATCTGCCGGACCTCCTCTTTGGTAGCTATACCGTGGTCGAGCAGCGCCTCACCAATGGCATCTCCGATTCGTACACGCGGATTCAGCGAGCTGTACGGGTCTTGAAAGATCAGCTGAATTTTGGGACGAAATTCCTGCATCCCTTTGGCTGACAAGCTGTGGAGATCCACCCCTTTGTATTTGACGGTACCATCTGTTTTATCCGTCAATCTAACAATCGTGCGGCCCACCGTGCTTTTACCGCTCCCCGATTCCCCCACCAGGCCAAAGGTTTCACCCTGACGGATCGTAAAGCTTATATCGTCTACTGCCCGTACATGTCCTGAAGTGCGGTTCATAAACCCCGACTTCACCGGGAAGTACGTTTTTAAACGGTCTATTTCCAACAACGGCTCAGCCATGAACAACCGCCTCCTCATATAACCAGCAGGATGCTTTCTGCTGAGCTGAAACTTCTTTTAATGTAGGCTCCTTTACACGACAAATGTCCATGCAATGCCCGCAGCGGTCATGAAAATAACAGGAAGTCGTCAGCTCCAGTGGATTAGGTACCTGCCCGGGGATGGAATACAGCTCCTTTTGACGCTGATTAAGCACCGGTTTGGACTTGAGCAAACCCTGCGTATAGGGATGCTTGGGGTGATTGAATAGCTGCACCACTTCGCCTTCCTCGACGATCTTGCCCGCATACATCACAATTACATAATCTGCCATCTCCGCAACGACACCCAAATCATGGGTGATCAGCATGAGCGACATATTGGACTGGGCTTTAAATTCACGCAGCATGTCGAGAATCTGTGCCTGAATTGTTACATCCAGTGCCGTGGTCGGCTCATCCGCAATAAGCAGCTTGGGACCGCAAGAAACAGCAATGGCAATCATAATGCGCTGCAGCATCCCTCCGCTCAGTTCATGGGGATAGCTTTTTAATATCTGCTCCGGTCGGGATATACCGACCTGTTCAACCAACTCCAGTGCCCGCTTGCGAGCTTGCTTTCGGCCCATCTTTAAGTGCTCAATCAGTGGCTCCGACAGTTGTTCACCAATGGTCATAACCGGATTTAATGAAGACATCGGCTCCTGAAAAATCATGGAGATTTCATGTCCGCGAATCGTGCGCATCTCATTTCTACTAAGCTCTAGCAGATCGGTTTCCTCAAAACGGATACTTCCACCTGCCACTTTACCACCGGGACTCTGAATCAGGCCCATGATCGACATGGCGGTAATACTTTTGCCGCAGCCCGATTCACCCACAATGCATACCGTCTCCCCCGGCTTCACGCGAAAGCTGATATCATCCACCGCTTTGACCGTTCCTTCTTCTGTATAAAAATGAGTGCTTAAATGTTCAATAGAAAGTAAATTGTCCATGGTGCATGATCACCTACCTCTTATGTTTCGGGTCGAGTACATCCCGCAGCCCGTCACCAAAAATATTAATAGCGATGACTGTAGCAAAAATAGACAGGCCTGGCGGTATCCACAACCAAGGTCGTTGCTGAAAATCCAGCACATTGTTGGCGGCATCAATCATATTTCCCCAAGTTGGTGTCGTGGGCAGCACGCCAAGACCAAAGAAGCTGAGTACAGATTCACTCAGGATGGCTCCGCCAATGTTCAATGTAGCGATAACGATCAGCAATGGCAAAATATTCGGCAGCAGATGCTTAAAGAGCTTTCGGCGATTCGATAGTCCTAGCACCGTCGCGGCCTGCATAAATTCACGTTCCCGTAAACTAAGCATCTGACCTCTCACCATCCGTGCAATCCCCGGCCAGTTGACTAGACTCAGCATCAACATGACGATATACATCCGTTGATCAGGCGGAACCTTCCAGTCAGATAACAGCGCCCCCATAATAAATAGCAACGGCAAACTGGGTATCGTCAGCAGCAAATCGGCAATGCGCATAATGATTTGATCCGCAATTCCGCGAAAATAGGCGGATATAACCCCTAGCGTTGCTCCTAAAAAAACAGATAACACCATAGAAGCCAAACCCACAGTAAGAGAAATTTGACCTGCCTGCATCACACGTGTCAGCACATCCCGTCCCAGCTTGTCTGTTCCTAGCCAGTGATGGATATTCGGCGCCTTGTTCATTATTAATATGTTCGTTTTGTTATCGGAATAAGGAGAAAATAACGGACCGATAAAACAGAGCAAAAACATAAATACCACGACGAGCAGTCCAGCCATAGCAAGCTTGTTTCTGAACAGCTGCCGGAGCGCTTGCTGCCACATTGAAGATTTGACATTTATTCGCAGTCTGCCGTTGCTCTTGCTCAAATTACTGCTCACGGATGACATTCCTTAGCCCCCTTCTTACACTTTCACACGCGGGTCTGCGATGCGATACAAAATATCGGACAACAGCGTCCCGATCACGCTCAATATGGCAATCAGCATCGTGAAGCCCATAAGCAGCGGATAATCCCGAAGCGAAAAGGATAGCATATACAGCTGACCGATCCCGGGCCAGTTAAAAATCTTTTCGATAATCAGAGATCCGCCAAACAGCGCAGGCAATTCAAAGCCAACGAGCGTAATGGCAGGCAATAATGCATTTCTCAATGCGTGTGTAAAAAGCACCTTTCTTTCCTTTAGACCCTTTGCACGAGCTGTACGGATATAATCTTGCTGGATCACGTCGATCATATTGCTGCGGAAGTAGCGGGTCAGCGAACCCAATCCCAGTAGTGTCATCACGATCACCGGCAAGGTCATGTGCTGGAGAACCTCCTTCACATACTCTATGCCTGTAGCGTTACTGCCCGTATTGAGCATCCCGCCCGGTGGCAGCCACTTCAGATCGACCGCCGCAATTTTGATCAGATACAGCCCTATAAAAAAAGAGGGTACAGACATCGCGGCAAAAATCACCACCATGACCAGCGTATCGAACCATGAATACTGCTTGTATGCAGCAACCACACCAATAATGACTGCAATCAGCCAGGTCAGGAAGGTGGATACAATGGCCAACAAGAACGAGTTCCAGATATATTCATTAAATAAGGTCAGCACCGGTTTCTGTTGAGCGAGCGAATAGCCGAAATTACCATGCAGCGCATTGCCTAGCCAGTTTCCGTAGCGCTCAAGAATAGGCTTATTCAACCCGTAAATTTCCCTCAGCTCCGCTTTTCTCTCCGGCGACAGCTTCAGATTACCGCTAATGAAATCTCCCGGTGTCATGGCATACAGAAAAAAAATCATCATCGAAGCGGCCAACAAGATAATAATCATATACGTCAGTCTTTTCGTTAAAAACGAGCTCATGACAGACTCCTTTCAATTCATGGTCGGGCTACTCATTACGCGTCCTCCACTTGGCAGACCCCATGATCCGAACCTGGCGTTCTTCACAAGGGGCCCGCAAAGATGGCTTATTTAAGGGACCATTCGAACAGATTACCAGACAAGCCAATGAATGGACTGACCTTTACATGTTCCATTCGACCATTGTAAGCATATATAGTCTTCTTGTAGTTGGTGAAAATAACAGGTAGTTCATCATTTAGCAGCACATATAATTCCTTATATATTTTCTTGCGTTCTTCCATATTCGTCGTAGCCAAACCTTTTTCATAGAGCTCTTTGAGCTTTGGATTGTTATATCCCTTGATTTCACCATTGACGAATGGCTCAATTCCATCCGATGGGTCTGTCAGCATGGCGGTGGAGAAGGCGGCAAGATCATAATCTTTACCTTCTACTTTAGCGACCATTGCATTAAAGTCTGCAAAGATTTCCGGTTGCAGGTCAACGCCAATCGCTTTATAGTTCTCAGCCGCAAGCGCAATAAACGTATCTGTTTCCGGACGTTTAGAGGTCAGCAAGTGAATGGTCAGCTTTTGACCGTTTTTCTCACGGATGCCGTCACTGCCTTCTACCCAGCCTGCTTCATCTAGCAGCTTTTTTGCTTGCTCCGGGTCGAAGTTGTATGGATTGATCCCATCGGTCGTGTATGACCAGAATATAGGAGAAGCCGGAATGTTGGCGACCGCCCCTGCTCCCTGTGCTGCATCAACATAAATGCTTTTGCGATCCAATCCATAGGTCAATGCTTGACGAACCTTTTTTTCCTTCAGCTTTTCATTTTCCAGATTGACTTGCAAATATCCGTAGGTGCTCGGGGTATATGGAAGAATATTCAAAAAGCCAAGCCCTTTCAGCTTGTCGATATTTTCCTGCGTTGCGGTAAAGGAAGCAAAATCGGTATCACCTGTTTCGATGAATTGCCATGCATCACCTTCCGCTGTCTTGTAGATGAAGTGCTGCGTTTTCGGCTTGCCTTTAAAAAAGTGATCATTCGCCTCCAGACGAACTTCTTGCCCCGGAATGAATTTTTCAAGCTTATATGCCCCATTCCCCAATGGGCTACCATGCAGATTTTTAAAATAATCCAGCTGTCCGAACTTATAATCCTTGCCGTAGTAAGCTTTGGACAGCACATATTCACCGAGAATGGTTAGAGCCAGCGCGTTCGGCTTTTCCAATGTTACTGAAACAGTCTGTGGATCGATTACCTTAATTCCATCAATTTGCTTTGCCTTGCCTTCCGTGTAGGCTCTGCCGCCTTTAATGTTCAGCTTCCGAATTTGGCTGTCGCCAGGATAAGCTTTGTCATAGATCAACGTCCAGGTAAAAGCGACATCCTCTGCTGTCAAAGGCGAGCCATCGCTGAATTTGGTAACGGGAACTAGATGAAACGTATACGTCAGATTATCCTTGGAAATATCCCAACTCTTCGCTAGATTGGGCAGTGGAAGCCCTTTTTCGTCTACGGTCACCAGCGGAGTCCATAACTGCGAAATGACGTTGCCGTCATAGCCGCTTTGATTAAAATACGGAGTGAATACCCCGGCCGGGTCAGTCAGGCCGACAATAATGGTGTCGTTTCTTTTTTTGGATACTTCCGGCAATTTGGACATATCAGAAGCCTTTACCAGACTTGTTAATGGCTGCGCTGTAGCTACTGTCTGTGTGTCTCCATTGTTTTGAGCAGCAGAATTGTTGGCGCTATCCGATCCCCCATTGGAGCAAGCCACCAGCAAGGTAGAGCTCGCCAGGAGTAGACTGCTAAGTAAAATAATACTCTTTTTCAACATAATCCCCCCGAATTAAATTATTAAATTCCGATAGAACAAGTTGTGATTAAGAAGATAGTCCTCATTATAGGAATTTATTAGGGTTCTGTAAAGGGAGAACTGCGTTTTTTTATGTAAAAGCTCTGCTTATCAACAACTATCCGAATTTTTGTACAAATATAAATAAAGCCACTTAATCCCTAGTAGTAGATTAAGTGGCTGTCTTTTACTCATTTTCTATACTATTTTTTTACAGCATGGATATAATGAATCGTTTCGAACGCAGACAAATAATCTGTCCTCTCATCAAAGAAAAGACTATTTATTGTATCCGGGGATAGATGTTCATAAATTAGTAAATCTGAAGCTTCTAACATTTCCTCGATTTCATCATAAGCAAAGCATGATTTCATGGGTTCTCCACTTACTGAAGCCATTTTCACCATATTTTCAACTCTATTAAACACGCCTTTCTCTTTAAAAAGGTTTTCATCTGCATAATCAAAAACGATCGAACTCCCTGATGGAACCTTGGTAAACAAATGATTCATTAATGTTGAAATTTCCTCTTTAGTTAAATAATAAGAAACACCCAGAAGGCTAAAGAATGTTTTTTTGTTAACAAACCCTTCATCCAATAGATTGGAATACGAAAACGGATGGGCAAAGTCCATAGAAACCAGATGAAGATTACTTGGTATTTTTAAATTTGCATGAGCTAACCTTTTCTTCTTAGATTCCTGTGTTGCTGGATGATCTATTTCAAATATTTCTAAGCTGTTTTTCAATTCTGGATGTCGAAAACAAAAAGTATCTAACCCGGCTCCAAGTATGACATACTGCTGTAATCCTAACCTAAGTTCATTAAGTAATACTTTTTCACAATACGCGGCACGTGCTAAGGGTGTTGGAGAAAGTTGAACTTGCGTAATCCATTTTAAAATTTCATCTGGATCATCTCTGAACCTTTGCGCAATATCGTCATTGAAAAACGTTATCCCTTCAATCATATTCTTTCTAATATCTGAAAATTCTTTTGGGGAAATTAACTCTTTAACCATAAAATCATCAAAAATTTTGGGTGTGTCATGTTGACTATGATATGCTCGGCCAAAAGCTGCTACTAAGGAAGTTAAACTGGACTCATTTGGCTTCATACATTTATCCTCCTATAAAAACAAAAATAAGATTCCCCTGGCCAGGAGAATCTTATTATAATATCAACTCAAATAAATGTAAATTATAGCATAAATAAATAATTTTGTCAAGGTCCAATCTTATGACTTACCTTCGCTCCATATAGCCAAGGATACTCCCATGCATCTCATCCACAGCTGCAAGCCGTGCACTGTAGCCGAGCAATGTTTCGCCATCAAAATGTGCATGAATGAAGCCAGCGGCACGGAGCTTAAATATATGATCGTGTGTGATTCCCTTGGATAGCTGGAGATGACGTACAATCTCAATAAAGGTTCGCGGAGATTGGCTCTGGTACAAATATTTTAAAATCTTGAGCCTGCTCTTCTCCCCCAAACTTCGAATCATGCGATATTCTTGTGGTGATAAAAAATCATCTTCCTGGACATATACTCCTGCTGAATAATGACATAACAAAAGTGAGCCAAATTGATAAATAATATTCATCGGCTGAAAATGATATTGCGGTACCAGCAACACCTGCGTTAGTCCTGCGGAAGGCTCGAATCGGAATCCATTAGTTATACGATCCACCCACTCCATAGAGCCATATACGTTCTTCTCCCGCTTTCTGCGTTCAGCTTCCAGTTTCAGGCCGCTGAGAATCCTTGTATCCATGTGACGAAAATACTCCTCGTTCCAGCCGGATAGCAGTTGCAAAGCAAGTTTACGGAGGTTCTCCATGTCGTCAGACAGCGGAATCCCATAGGCTGATGCCTGTTGTTTTAATTCCGGTAAAGTCTGGCTTTCCAAGCGGTCTACGACCTCTTCAATGCCCCCCTGATCAGAAAGCATACAGACAAATCCATAAATAACCTTCCAATCTGCATTGATTTCCATGGATTCCAGTAACGCGGATAGACTTGGAGACAGCGTTCCACGCACTTGTTCCGCCCACCCGGATGATAAATCAGTTTTTTTGTAAGCCTTGCGGCAAATAAAAGTGTGTAAACTGCTGAGCAGTTCAAACATCGGTCCATATGCTACATGTACATCGTAAGGAGCATTCACGTTGTGACTCATCGCTTTCTGTCCTCTTTTCTTTCATATCTGATGTCCATTATACATACTATCGTACATCCGTTCATTCTTAGTGATTCATTCATGCGAAAATGAAGGCACAATACTGATGCAAAGCCAAAGCCAGATCCGTTAGAGTCAAACTGTTTATCTATAAAACATAAAAAGAGTATTCGGATTTTATGGTGGAGACAAAATCAAAACATTTGCTTTAAAAATCGGAGAATATGGTGGTATTTTTCTAAAGACTTGATTTGTAGCGATATCTTAGTACAATGGTTTTATGACTACTCAAAAAATAATAAATGACGAGCTCAGAGTCAAAATATTTAAGGCGTTAGCCGATGAAACAAGATTGGACATCATACGAGCTCTATACGCCAGCAAGAAGGAAATGAATTGTGGAGAAGTAGGACATATTCGCGATACTACGAAATCGAATACTTCGTATCACTTGCGTGCTTTAAAGGAGGCGAAATTGATCAAGGTACGAAAAGAAGCTCAAACGAAGTATATGAGCATCGATTTGGAGACATTTCAAACTTACTTACCTGGATTTCTGGATACGTTGTAGAAAGAAATTCTTTTTTTTATTCATTAGTTCAATAATATTTGAACTATAGAACTAACTAAAAAGGGTGAATAAAATGATCAAATTAACTGCTTTATTTTTCCTCATCATGTTTGTTATCGGTACGGATACGTTTTTGATTTCTCCGCTCATCCCCACTCTTCAGAGCTTGTTTCATATCCCGACTGAATATTCCGGTTGGATGGTGGGGTCTTATGCTTTAGGTTATGCCATTTTTGCACTGATTGCTGGACCGCTTTCCGATGGATGGGACCGCAAAAAAGTAATGCTTGCCGGCATGGTATGCTTCTCGGTTTCAACCATGTTATGCGGCTTTGCCACAGGTTTTTGGTCAATGTTCTTCTTCCGTTTTTTAGCCGGAGTCAGCGCAGCATTTACGGCGCCTCAAGTCTGGGCCTCGATCCCTGCTCTGTTTCCAACGTCAAAAATCGCCAAAGTATCAGGAATCGTCATGGCAGGCTTGGCTGCTTCCCAAGCGTTCGGCATCCCTATTGGAAGTCTGCTTGCCTCAACCCATTGGTATTATCCTTTTTTTATAATCGGTGCATGTGCATTATTGGTAGCAGTATTCATCTTCTATGCTTTGCCCGAAATGAAACCAAATCAAGGCCAAAAAACCAAGACTCCGGTTTTCAGTAGATACATCCCACTATTGAATAGCCGAATGGCGAGAAAGGCTTTCCTCGCTCATTTCTTATTTCAATGTGGATTCTTTGCTGCCTTTTCTTTCATTGGAAAATGGGTGACGGATCGCTTTCACCTTTCAATTGATCAAGCGGGATACGTAATGTTTTTTCTTGGTCTTGGGAATCTAGTCGGGAGCTTCGGCGGTGCCTATGTGATCAAAACGTTAAACCGTTTCAATACGCTGGTTGTAGGCTTTCTTGTCTCTATCATATGTTTTATTGTTTTGCCTCTCTTGCCGTCGGTTGCGGCTTTCGAAAGTGTTTACTTTTTCATATTCGTTAACATGGGGATCGCTTTTCCCCTAATATTGGGAATGCTGAATTCATTAAATCCGACCATCCGCGGCACGATCTCCAGCTTGGCCAATTCAATCATGTACGCTGCGACAACGCTCGGTTCTTGGATCGCAGGCCTGATTTACGCGACTTTTAACGGTTTTTCCGCCGTAGGCACGTTTGCGGCTATATGCTTTGCCGGTTCGTTGTTATCTTTTATATTCAGCGGTATTTTGACCAGTCACGCAAAAACAAAAAAGGAACTTGCATCATAAATGCATAGAAGAAATTCATATGGATATTCTAAATCTTTTAAAATTCAACATCCTAAGTATCAGTGAGAATGAATTTGATTTTCTAATACAAGTGGTGACAAACTCTCCACCTTTGGCTTGCCCTCATTGTGGATGCATAGCCAACCTCTACAAACACGATAGCAGGGAACAGATCTGCATGGACTTGCCTATTCACGGCAAGCGTGTAGGCCTTCTTATAAAGCGTCAGAGGTATCGCTGTAGAGACTGCAATCGAACCTTTTGGGAACACTTAGACCACACCATAGACGAAAAGCGAAACTGCACCAAACGATTATTAACTTATATAGAGAAGCAAAGCCTTAAACGCACGTTTGTCAGCATATCCGAGGATGTTGGATTGCATGAAAAAACGATACGTAACATCTTTCGTGATTACATTAATCGTCTTAAAGAAACGCTTCGATTTGAAACTCCTAATTGGCTTGGGATTGGCGAAATACACATTATTAAGCCAAGATGCGTTTTAACCAACATTGAGGAACATACTTTGTTAGACGTTTTGCCCAATCGTAACAAGGAAACCGTTGTAGACTACCTCTCACGCCTTCCAAATCGAGGACAAATACGATACGTCACAATGGATATGTGGCAGCCATATAAGGACGCCGTGAGGGCTATATTGCCAAAAGCTCTTATCATCGTCGATAAGTTTCACGTTGTCCGTATGGCAAACCAAGCGTTAGAAACCATTCGTAAGCAGCTCCGAGAAGGATTATCGCCAAAAGAGCGCCGCGGGCTGATGCACGACCGTTTTATCCTCCTAAAACGCCGTATAGAGCTTACAGAGATGGATAAGATTACGCTTGACCTTTGGACAAAAAATCATCCTTCTCTCGGCACTGCTTATGACTTAAAGGAATCATATTTCGATATTTGGGAATGTAATAGCAGACAGACGGCATTCCTTAAATACAACGAATGGAAAGTTAAAATACCAACTGAACTGCAATCCGCTTTTGAACCACTTACAAAGGCTATGAAGAACTGGGAACAGGAAATATTTGCCTACTTCGACCATCGCATTACAAACGCTTATACGGAATCTCTAAACAGCCTTGTTCGAGTCATTAATCGTTTAGGCAGGGGATACTCTTTCGAAGCCCTACGAGCCAAGATACTCTTTACAGAGGGACTTAAAAAGCAACGTAAGCTTATGTACCAGAGGCGGTTTGATAGCTACGATCTACGGGAGGGAAACTTCCCGATGCTTAATATGCCACCTGTTGGAGCTGTTCGTGAGCCAGAAGAAATAATCTTGCTGGGAATCGATTTTTCTACCTTGATCGAGAAATTGGAGAAGGATCAGCTATAAGCCCTTCTCCACCATAAAATCCGAATATCCTAAAAAACGTTATCTCCCACCAAGAATCGCAGGAGACAACCTTTGAATACCTATTTTTCTATTCTACGTATCTTTTATCGGATAGGAAAACGAGAGGTGTCCTTCTTGACCTGGCTCCAGGTATAACGCAACATCCAGGTATCCCACTCTGTTATTTTAGGAGAATTTCCAGCCCACATAATCGTAGGCATAGGGAACCCGCCAGGTGGACGCTCGTGCTCTTCGTAGAAATCAGGCAAGCCAAATCCATGCCCCATCTCATGCTCTGTAATCTGTACTTCATCCGAATTCAAGGTGTTCAGGATATAATCATCAGGCATACGTTGTCCCCAGTCACCGCCGGCTCCACCCTGAAAATTAGACGTTCCCCATAAGTACATATCAAACCGCTTGTCCAGTCCACCCGGATAAGTATAGTTAGGGTCCATAAAATGTTCAAATCTCGATAGTGCATTAGGAGCAACCGGAAGTTTAGCAGGAATATTGGGGTCTGTTTTACTTAAGTCATCGGTAATTGTATCTGTGTAAACGATTTCATTAGATTGTTTATTAAGAATCTGCGACGGATTTGCAACGGCCCAACCTACTATTTTTACAGTAATATGATCATACGGCCAGCCATCATATCCTTTTAACTGCTTATTCCAGTTATTTATTTGGCGACTTAGCATGGAAGCCATATCTTTACGCTGCTGAAGAGTGATATTTTTAGAGGATTGCCAGCGAACTACATAATTGAGTGTTCCTTTGCCTGCATAAATTTGATCAAAAATCAAGTTTTTACGGTTGGTTGAGCCTTCTTTGACCATCCTATTCTTCCAAACCCATTCTACCGAAGGCTTAAATTTAGCAGGTAGTTCAGCGGCAGCCAAGCTATTACTCATTGTTTCTGTATTCGAAGTGCTTTCCAAATCTGAGGCTGCTAAACCGACATTAGCCCCGCCAACCAGTAAGGAAGCAGCCATTACCAATGAAAAAGAAGCCATGATCATTCCTTTTTTCTTCGGCATTTTTTCAACCTCCGTACCTGTTATTTTTACGAGCACATTTAAAATGACAACGTTTGTTCTCTCACCTACGCCCACTCTAAATTTTGAATTAAATAACAATTTTATATTATCATTGGAATAATATACCGTCAAACAAAAAGAGCCCCTCTTAATAGAGAGGGGCTCAGCTCCATAGAGTAGGATCGAGTTCCTACTCTATGGATTTCAATGCCAATTCAGCCAGTGAAGCCAGCAGCTTCGCTGTTCCCGGCAGTGCGCGTTCGTCCAAATCAAAGGAAGGATGATGCCATTCCTGGCTTCCCGCAGTGCCGACAAAGACAAACACACCAGGGATGTTCTTCTGATAAAGCCCAAAATCCTCGCTTGCCGAGGAAGGTATGGGGCGAACGACCTCCAGACCGACTGCTTCGGCCGCCTGCTCCGCGATCACAGCCAACTTACTGTCGTTCAGCACAGGTGGCGGACCCTCGATCCAGCGGATGTTCGCTTTCGTACCAAAAGCATCAGCTACGCCCTTGACGACCTGCTCGAAGCGTTCAGCCACCTGAGCTCGAACATTCTCATCAAAGGTGCGGATTGTTCCATCCAAATGAGCGCAGTCTGGAATGATGTTCCAGGCATTGCCGCTGTGCAGCTTCGTGACACTGATGACCGCGCTATCGAGCGGATTAACGCTCCGACTCACAATGGATTGCAGCGCCGTAATGATATGTGACGATACCACGATGGGGTCAATCCCTGCATGCGGCACTGCTGCATGTGTGCTCAGGCCCTCCACCTCGATGTAAAATCCGTCTGCCGCTGCCATTAGCGGACCTTCTTTGATGCCGACCGTGCCTACGGGCAAATCTGGCTTATTATGCAGGCCGAAAATGGCCTGTACCCCTGTCAGCGCACCGCTTTCCAGCACTTGGGCAGCGCCTTTGGCATTCTCTTCGGCTGGCTGAAACACCAGTCGAACCGTCCCCTTCAGCTTCTGCTCCCGATGCTTCAACAATACGGCTGCACCTAACAGGGATGCCGTATGAAAATCATGCCCGCAGGCATGCATCTTGCCAGGATATATCGAAGCATAAGGCAATCCCGTCTCCTCCTGGATGGGCAGTGCATCAATGTCTGCACGAAGCGCGACAGTTGGACCGTCCTGCTGTCCGCCGATTTCCGCTACCAATCCGGTACGCAGCGGCACATCCAGAATAGTTATATTCTGTTCTTCGAGCAGGCGGCGGATAAAGGCGGTAGTTTCAACCTCCTCGTTAGACAGCTCGGGATAACGGTGCAGATGACGGCGAATCTCTACCAACTTCTGCTCCAAAACCTGCTCCTTCGTCCCGGTTGATCCACTCATCCCTACTCCTCCTTCGTGAATCCATATTGGTTACAACTTTCTTATGTCAATAGTATCTAGGACTCCACAGGCAATCCGGCAAAAGCTTCATGCAACAACTCGAATGAACGCACACGCTTGTCGATATCCCGTATGCCTGTCGTTACAATCAGCTCATCTGCTTGATACTTCGCTTGAATTTCCGTCAGCACAGCATAGATTTCATCTTTATTTCCTTTGTTAATTTGTGCTTGTGTAACTTCAATTGTATATTCTTCACCCGATTGCTTACCGAATTCCTCTGCACTTTCCAGCGCACCCACCGTAGCCGTTTTGCCACTGGCCAGGTGAATCTTGTACAGCTTCTGCTCACCTGCCAACTCCGCTGCTTCTTCGGAAGTGTCTGCCACAATAACCGATAGCGCAAAAAGTGCCTTCGGCTCACGTCCATAACTGTAATCGAAAGACTCCTGATACGTACGGAATGAATCCAGTGCAACCTGCTCACTACTATTAATAAATTGCGAAAAAACATAGGGTAACCCCAAACGTGCAGCAATTCCAGCACTGTCTGTACTTGTACCCAAAACATAAATCTCTGCTGGTATTTCCGGAATCGGATTCGCCTGTAATCCGGCCAGCGGTCCTTCTTCAGGCGAGATATTATGAATATAGCGACTTACTTCATCAATTTTCTCTTCGAGAGAAGGTGCATCATGCACGTTGCGTTGTAACGCCTGTGTGGATTTCGGCAACCCGCCTGGCGCACGTCCGATGCCCAAATCTACACGACCCGGTGCAAGAGAGGCTAGCACATTAAAGTTTTCAGCCACTTTATATGGGCTGTAATGCTGAAGCATAACACCACCAGACCCGATTGTAATACGCTCGGTGCGTGCCAACAGATGGGAAATGAGTACCTCTGGCGATGAGCCTGCAACCTGCTCGGAATCATGATGCTCTGATACCCAAAAGCGCGTGAATCCCAATTCTTCTACACGTTGCGCCAGCTTAATCGTGTTACGAAGGGCCTGTGCCGCCGTTTCACCCTCGTGTATAGGGCTTTGATCCAATACTCCGATTTTAATGCTCATGTCTCCCTCTCCCGTCTAAATTGAATAGTTATATTCTGGTGTAATTCGTTTCAGGAATTGTTGGGTACGCTCCTCTTTGGGGTGGTTAAAAATGGCGTCTGGTGTGCCCTCCTCGATAATATGACCGCCATCCATAAATACCACATGGTTTGAAACATCGCGCGCAAAGCCCATTTCATGTGTCACGACAATCATGGTTATGCCTTCCTTCGCAATCTTACGGATTACCGACAGCACCTCACCCACCAGCTCAGGGTCCAGCGCCGAAGTCGGCTCGTCGAATAAAATCACCTCCGGGTTCAGCGCCAAAGCACGCGCTATGCCGACACGCTGCTGCTGCCCACCGGATAGCTGGCTCGGATAATGATTCAGTTTTTCGCCGAGGCCAACCTTTTCCAGCACTTCAATACTGATTTTTTTCGCTTCCTCCTGCTTAACCTTGCGGACAACAACAAGTCCCTCCATGACATTTTCCAGCGCGGTTTTATGCTTGAACAAATTATATTGCTGGAAGACCATAGCTGTCTTTTTACGCAAGGCCACAACATCCTTCTTCGCAGGTCGCTTGCAATTCACGGTAAAATCTCCAATGCTGACTTCTCCGTCATTCGGCTTTTCCAGATAATTAATGCAGCGTAGCAAGGTTGTTTTTCCTGAACCGCTTGGTCCTAAAATAACGACGACCTCGCCTTTGTTCACGGTCAAATCAATGCCTTTGAGCACTTCATGTTTGCCGAACGACTTTGTAATATTTTGCAGACGGATCATGATGCTCGACCTCCATTAAACACATTGATTTTTTTCTCCACCAAGCCGGATATTCGCTCAATCAATACCGTCAATCCCCAAAATAGCAGGGCTGCCGCAATATACACCTCTAAATATTTCCAGTTTGTGGATGCCAGAATTTCAGCCTGAGCCTGTATTTCTGTGACCGAAACGGTGAAGGCCAAGGTAGAACCATGCAGCATCCCAATAACAGAATTCGTCAGGTTCGGCAAACTCACCACGAATGCCTGCGGAAATACAATGCGTCTTAATACTTGCCATGTCGTCATACCAACCGCATAAGCCGCCTCAATCTGCCCCTTGTTGACCGACTGGATTCCAGAACGGACGACCTCAGACATATAGGCGCCACTGGTAATGGAGAACGAAATGAGTGCAAATACCATATAAGGAACGTCTTTGGATTGCAGTGACCATCCGAAATGCTTCGCTCCTGCATCAATCAACAAAGGCAAACTGAAATAAATAAGCAGCAGATGCATCAGCATCGGTGTACCTCGGATAAAAGTAACGTAACCGTGAGAGATCTGGGACAACACAGGAACGTTATAAATTCGTGCCAATGCCGTTATAATCCCGATGACCAACCCTGCCAGCACGGAAACCACTGTAATGATTAAAGTGTTGGGCAACGCGGAGAACAATCCTAAAAAGGCGGTGTATACAAATCCAAAGTCCAGACTCATATGCCTTTACCTCCTTTACTCAGACGAGGACTTCTCAGGTAACGCACCACAAAACCTTTTCGTTTGGCGGGCTCTTTCTGTACTGAATCTCTATGCTCATGCCGGAGAAGTGTATTTTCCAGCACCTTGAATAATTTTTGTACAATTAGACTGATCACTAGATAGATAAGGGACAACGCGATATACGTTTCCACAAAATGCTGGGTAGCCGAACCCAATGTTTGCGATTTTCCTGTCATCTCCATCGCACCGATCGTAAACGCCAGCGAGGTATCCTTCAGATTGCCAATGACCAGATTGGAAAATACCGGAACCACTACAGCCAACGCTTGCGGCAAGATGATACGTGTAAAAGTTTGAGAGCCTGACATGCCGACTGACTGTGCAGCCTCGATTTGTCCCCGATCTACAGCACCTACGCCAGACCTGATAATTTCGGAAATAAAGGCTCCACTATTGAGCGCGTAGGTCGCTACGGCAAACCACAACACATCCCATCTGGAGGAATTGATATCCACCAGCTTTAGTAGCTCTGGCAGGCCGTAATACACCAGAAACAATTGAATTAGAATCGGGGTCCCACGGAAAAAGGAAACATACACCTGGGAAACACGTTTGAGAAATGGAATGTTATACATGCGAGGCAGCGCAACCAACAGACCAATGATCAGTCCCAACACAAGCGAGCTTGCCACAATAAACAAGGTGATGTGCAAATAGGACAGCATTTTCGGGATAAAGCTAAAAACATAATCAATATTGAACTCTCTGCTCATATGCCTGCCTCCTTTCTATACATCAGCGGTCAGAATACATAAAGTACCCTGACCGCTGAAATGTCCAAGTCTATCCTTACTTCTTACTACTGGTACTCTCTTTTTTCACATCCTCCAGGGACTTCGTGAAATCCTCTCCAAGCCATTTAATGCTCAGCTTCGACAGCGTACCGTCGTCCTTCACTTCCTGAATGGCTTTGTCCAGGTCATCCGCCAATCCTTGCTCATTTTTGTTCAGTACATACAGTACATCTGATTGAGTCAAAGGATCACCAACGGTTTTCAGAGCTACTTCTCCTTTTTCATCGGTGTTAAAACGGTTCGCAAAGTCTGTCGTAACGGTAGCATCTATACGGCCGCTCGTAATTTGCTGCACCGTATCATTGGCTGCACCACTCGTATACACGATATTCAGAGCATCTCCGTGGGTTTTGTTATATTCTTTCAGCACATACGCCGCATTACTGGTTGGACTGGTAAGTACCTTTTTCCCTTTCAAATCATCAATGGAATGAATGCTATTATTATCCTTCGCTACAGCTACTCTGTTTAGAAAAATGCTATACGGATTTTTGTTGAACAGATACTTGGCTTCGCGTTCCGGGTTTTTTTCCATTTGATGCGATACCAGATCAATCTTGCCGGCATCGAGACTGAGCAGCAAATTTCCAAAATCCATCGTTTTGAATTCAAACTCGTATTGAGGTAGGCGCTTGTCCAGCTCCTTAATCAGCTCCACATCAAAGCCTGTTAAATTTCCGTTTTCGTCAATAAAGCATACATTTTTAAATTGAGTGCCTGTGCCTACAATAATTTTCTTCACGTCTCCGCTTGAACCTGACGCACTAGACGTGTCATCTGAGGAACCGCAGCCTGCCAACACCAGAATGATTGCCATAACAGTCAATATTGCAAACCACTTTTTCATATGAATCCCCCTCATCTCTTTGCATATCAGCAGTTTGCGACATACATGGTAGCTATAACATTTAATAATTAACAATTCCTATAAACTTAATTGGTTTTAGGATGTGATTAATTTAACACCTGTAATCCAATACGTCAATCCACCAACCTATAGGACTTTTCTATAACAAAACAGCCTCTCTGAAGCCTTCTGTCAGTGCATCTGCAAAATCGGAGGACACTGCGCAGTCTTCTTTGGTTGCGATTATGCTAATCTGCATAGATACCCCAGCCACCTCCGGAACATGAACACGGAACAGCTTCTGATCCTTCACTTCACGGTTCACACAGACATCCGGCAAAAAGGCAATGCCCGCTTCTTGCAATACCAGCTTTTTGGCCGTGACCACATTGTCTACCTGAAAAGCAATATCCGGTGGCTGCTCCAGTGATTCAAAAGATCGATGAATCCTCATCCAATCTAATGAGCCGCATTCAAAAAATACCAGGGTTTCACGCTGGATATCCTGTATGCTGGCCTTTCCTGTCTTCGTAAACGGGTGGCCTTCATATACATACAGGGAAATCGGATCTTCATAAAAGGCAAGCGTACGAATAGCCGGATGCATCACTTTACGGACAAAACTAATGTCTACCTCACGGTTCAACAGCTTATGTAGCAGTTGATCCGTCGTAGCGGTCACAATTTTGTAGTTAACCTCCGGATAGCGAGCACGAAGCTGCTTTAGTATTTCAGGAATGATATAGTTCGACACCGATATCGTGCAGCCAATTCGAATTTGCTGAGGGGCTTTCTTGCGCTGTTGAAGCTTTTGCTTCCCTTTTTGCAGCACTTGCAGCATCTGCTCCGCATAAGGAAGGAACTTTCGTCCATCCTCCGTCAGAATCGTTTGTTTGCTTTGGCGGTCGAATAACTTACACTCAAGCTCGCGTTCCAGCGTCTGAATCCGGGCTGTGACAGAGGGCTGTGATAAGAACAACGCTTCTGCCGCCTTGTTAAAGCTTCCATAATGATTCACGTATACAAAGGCTTCAATATTCTCGATATTCATACGCAAGTCCCCCAGTAAGTTTTATATACATTTATCCAATGAGTTAACTCGGTTTTTTGTATCATAAAACTCACTGAACGACCTGTCAATGGAAATATTGAAAATATCTATAACTTCAATAGCTCATTGAGTTCTTTAACAGAACGTTCCAATCGTACAATCAACTCTTCGGACAATCCATATGCTCCACCTGGCAGACGCTCGACCCACTGATCCACTGCATACACCCCACCAAGAATATGTCTTCCCCCCAGTGCGCTTAGAACCGGCTTCAGGGCATAGTCAATGACCAGCAGATGGGCCAGTGTACCGCCGATAAATAAAGGCAAGACAGGTTTCCCTCTCAGTCCCTCCTGCGGAACCAGATCCAGAAATATTTTCAATAGCCCTGAATAGGCCGCTTTATATACTGGCGAAGCCACAATGACGGCATCCGCTGCTGCAATCAACGCAAGCGCTGCTGTGACGTCGGGACTATTAAAGTTAGCTTTGATCAAATCCTCAGCGGGCAAGTCGACCACATTCAGTAATGTAACCTCCGCTCCAGCCTCTCGTAACTGCTCAGTTGTATAGTGAATCAAACCGTATAAACGGGATTGTGTAGACGGACTGCCCGATAGGATGACAACCTTGGACATCTCTTTCCCTCCTTCTGTTATGCGTCAACTTTCACTTTGGATCTGGCTGCTGTATAACGATTCTCAGGAATAGGCACACCCAGGTTTTCACGTAGTGTGTTAAATTCATAATCCTGACGATAAATGCCACGCTCCTGCAAAATAGGCACAACTAGATTTACGAAATCATGCAAGCCCGTTGGCACATCGGAACCGATAATGAATCCGTCTGCCCCTTTTCTTTCAAACCACTCTTGCACTCGATCTGCCACCTGCTCAGCAGTTCCGATAAAAGAGGTTCTCGGCGTAGCTGCACGTAACGCAACCTCACGCAGCGTCAAATTCTGTTCCTTGGCTGTTCGTTTGATTTTATCTGTACCGCTGCGGAATGAATTACTGCCAATACCATCAAGCTCAGGGAATGGCTCATCCAGCGGATATTGTGAGAAATCATGATGATCGAAGAAACGCCCCAAATATTTTAACGCAGCCTCAATCGTTACTAAATTGGTAATCTCCTCATACTTACGTTCCGCTTCCTCTGGCGTGCTGCCAATAATCGGCGAAATGCCCGGCAAAATGACAATATCCTCTTCCGCTCTGCCATAGCGTACTGCACGTTCCTTCACATCACGGTAAAACTGCTGTGCTTCCTCCAATGTTTCATGTCCCGTAAATACGGCATCCGCTTCCTTGGCAGCCAGGTTTTTGCCATCTTCTGAGGAACCTGCCTGGAAAATAACCGGCTGTCCCTGCTTGGATCGTCCAATGTTTAGCGGACCCTGCACAGAGAAAAACTCACCTTTGTGGTTCAGTGTATGCAGCTTGTCGGGATCAAAGAATACGCCGGCTTCCTTATCACGAACGAATGCATCCTCTTCCCACGAGTCCCACAGTCCTTTAGTAACCTGTAAATATTCATCGGCAATTTTATAGCGCTGTGGATGCGATGGATGCTCACCTTTGTTAAAGTTAAGAGCAGAACCTTCCAGCGGGGAAGTCACCACATTCCAGCCTGCACGACCTCCGCTAATATGATCAATGGAAGAAAACTGGCGTGCTACCGTGAACGGTTCGCTATAGGAAGTCGACAATGTGCCAACTAATCCGATATGCTTCGTCACCCCAGCCAAAGCAGACAAAATCGTAATTGGCTCAAAACGGTTCAGAAAGTGAGGAATAGATTTTTCGTTAATAAACAGACCGTCTGCGATAAATACGAGATCAAACTTCCCTTCCTCTGCCTTTTGTGCCTGCGTTTTATAAAAATCAAAATTAACACTTGCATCCGCAGGTACATCAGGGTGACGCCAAGTCGTCATGCTTCCCCCAACACCGTGAATAATCGCACCCAATTTAATTTGTCTATTCTTAGCCATGACTCTTCCACCTCTCTTGAATATAATTGTTATACCGCTTGATTATAACTTTCCAGCACTTTACCCAGCTCTTCCAGATCCGGGTTAAGAAGTGCTTCATATTTGTTATCTCCACCTATCTCTACGACAGGAACATAACGAATACCATATTTGGTCTCCAACACATCACGCAGTGCATCATTTCCGTCCACCTGGATATTTTCATACGGCTGATTTTGGGATTCTAGGTACGATTTGATCTCTCCACAAAAATGACAGCCGGTTTTGCTCCACACTACAACTTTAGGTTTGGACGACATATACATACCTCCGTGAGTTTAATGTTTATAATCCCGATGAATTAAATAAGAATTATATCTATAATGTATCCTGCTCCCTCTTTTCCGTCAATCGCTTGTGTAATAGACAATGGTAATTGAACAATAGAAAATTTTAATTTTATATTGTATTTAATCGGTTTGGTGACAGCCTGTATATTTAAATTTAGATAAATTGGAGTTTAAATGGGACTTGGCGCGGACATCCTTGGAATAGTAGCGCCCTTGTGGCGAAATGAAATGAGGTTGAACAAATGCAGGAATGGACCATTGTAGCTTTACGTACGTTATTAGCCATCGTTATTCTTTTTGTGATTACCAAGATTCTCGGAAAACGTCAGGTATCACAGCTTTCCTTGTTCGAATATATAACCGGAATCACCATCGGTAACTTGGCTGCTTCTATCCCTTTGGAACGCGAATCCTCCTGGTACTTGGGTACCGTGTCGTTAGCCGTATGGGTACTGACAACACTTTGCATTGAATTTTTGCAAATTAAAAGCAAGAAAGTCAGGGATTTATCAGATGGAAAGACGACAGTTCTAATCAAAGACGGCAAAATTTTAGAGGATAATCTGAGAAAGGAACGACTTACCCTAGATGAATTGATGGAGCAGCTACGAAGTAAGAATGTGTTCAAAGTAGCTGATGTAGAATTTGCTCTTATGGAAACTAGTGGCGAAGTCAATGTGCTGTTAACCAAAGACAAGCAGCCTGTGACGCTTAAGGATCTGAATATGCTGCAATTACCGGAGAAGGAACCCACAGCTGTCATTATGGACGGACAACTCATGGAACAACAAATGGCATATATGGGGATTACTCAGCAATGGCTGGATGCCAAGCTAAAGGAAAAGAGTTTGACGGTCAAAGATGTGTTTTTTGCCCAGGTGGACACGCAAGGAGAACTATATATTGACCAATATAGTGATAATGTACAACAGTCCAAGGTACAAGACTCTAATCAAGCTGTACTGACTCTTTTGGAACAATGCACTACAGAACTGCAAAAGCTAGCATCTGGTTCCAGTGAGCAGCAAAGAAAACAGCTATACGAGCAATGCTCACAAAGTTTGAAAGAAGCTATTCAAGAGATGAAACCGATAAATACATCTAATTCCTGACACATACGAATGGCCCGTAAGAATAAACTCCAGAAACACCCCTGCTTTCTATCAAATTTGCTGAAACAAACATAGCGACGTAAAGGCTCTGATGTTCGAAGAAAATAAAGTTGTAGACTGGAGTTGCTGATTTTACGCGATTGTCCACTTCAAAGGTCGTCATCTTTTGAGAAATATGTTTTAGACTGACCGACAATTGCAACAGCGGCAGATAAGGACGCGAAAATAAAATCCTAGACTGGCCGCTGTTGTGGTCAACATTCAACTTTCGTGTCCCGTTAGTCTAATAACTCTGCAGTTTGTAAGAAAGCGTCCAGCCGCTCCTTTTGAAGAAGATGATGACGGTAATGCATCTCCACCATCGTGAACCATTCGACCGCGTTTAACGCGCCGAAGGCTACGGCCGGATGAGTCGCCTTTCGCTGCAGCCGCTCTGGGTCTATGTTCTGTAGCGACGCCCCAATCTCATGCATGCGGCGCCTTGCTTCCTCCAGCTTGGCGACAAGCTGCTCCTTGCTCTCTGGCTGAGGAGGCGTATGTTGCAAGTCGGCAGGTACCTGAATGCGAACCGGTGGGAAGCTCCCTTGCTCAAACACGGCATGACCGGCCTCCGTCTTCCCGCCGCCCTCCTCGCTGCCGCCACCGAGCGCCATGCACTGCTCCGCAAGACGGAGCTGCAAGTTCAGCGTGGAATGGGGCAGATGCAGGTACATTTGCCCAAGCGACCATTCGTTCTCGCTTGGCTTGCGACACAGTTCCGCCAGACTATACTTGTCCAGCTCCCGAACATAATGCTTCGAAATCTCGTCGAACCTTACCAAAATATCCTTAATCCCTATGTTCTTGTTCATCAAGATCATCTCCTCGAATACTGAATTACTCTCATTATATGAGAGGGCTCAAGAATAAAGCATATTTGTAGCTTATATCCTTTATACTTTATTTTCCAGTCTAAAACTATATTTTCTAATTGCACCGGCCGCCGTCGCCAGTGCGCCAGTCTATAACTTTATTGATCTCAGTCTAGTTCTTTATTGTTTAGTCTAAAACATTATTATTCGCTAACATCTGACTCTTTCCTAAACGTCATACACTTAGCCAATGGATTTGGAAAATGAAAAATCAAGAAGACGTTTCCAGATGTACCAGAAACGTCTTCTTGATTTTTTTACAGATTAATATGACCCAACAAGGTAAGGAGTCCCATATTTCTTCTTAAATCATTCTCCCAAATGAACTCGTAAGCTGTTGTTTAGTAGTACCAGCCATGCTGTAGGTAATTGTACCGAGCGCTTGTAGTCTAAACCCACCATTGTATAAATCATGATGAACTTCTTTCGCCTGTGTCGAACCTATATCAACGCTTGCATACCAGTGTCAGCAATAGCCCGGTTAATCACCACTATTTCCGCTCATTTCATGTTTGCTGTTCCCCTTTACTGTTTCCTCTTGCAGAGGCAGCAATACTGTAAACGCCGTTCCTTCCCCCACCTTGCTGGACACAGAAATAGAGCCGCTATGCATCTCCGTTATTTTATGGGCGATGGAAAGTCCCAAGCCGCTACCTCCTGCGGTTCGGGTTCGTGACTTGTCTGCTTTATAAAATCGTTCGAAAATGCGCTGTTGATCCTGTTCATTGATACCCGGTCCTGTATCAGTAATGCAGACAACTGCCTGATTACCATTACTTGAAAGAGAAACAGATATGCTTCCACCCTGTGGGGTGAATTTAATAGCATTGTGAAGGAGATTCACCCACACCTGGCCCATTAGATCCTCGTCCGCGTTGACCTGAACGTTATGGGTGTCCACAATCATGTCAATTTGTTTAGCCTCCCATTGCGGTTCGCAGGCGAGGATAAGCGAGATCAGTTGCTTGTTCAGCCGATAAGAGGACGGATGAAACGGATGCCGCTCCGAATCCAGCACCGCCAGCTTCATCAGATTATCGCTTAGCTTGGATAGACGAATACACTCTGTCTCAATAATCGTCAAATATCGGTCCCGCTGCTCCCGATCCAGATTATCGTCCTTGAGCGCCTTAGCAAAACCAATGATTGAGGTCAGGGGCGAGCCAATTTCATGGGATACGTTTGAAATAAACGCCTCCCGCAGTTCTTCCATGACCTTCAGATTTGCCGCCATATCATTAATGCTGTCCACCAGCTGTACATAAGGATGTGTCCTATCATGGTTTCCGTTTCTCGTGCCAAAGTTCCATCCCAGATTTATGTGAAAATCCCCTTCTGAAATTCGCTTTAAAGCATCGATCATTTCGGTAAAAAAATGCTGTTCTCTAGGCTGGATAAAGCGCCTCACAGTCATACTAATTATACCGAAAAAGAAAAAGCCAAGTGTCGCATTAATAAGATAGACGAACAATTCATGCGGAGTCCATGACAAGCGTGAATAGATCACCGCCGTAATAAAATACGCAGCAGTCCAGCTAAGATACAGCACCAATAACACGAGCATGAATCTTGCAAGGATACGAAGGAACCCCGGTTCCCGCTTCATTGCCTTATCTCCAGCCGATACCCCAATCCCCGGATCGTACGGATCGCAAAGGATTGGGTTGCCTCCGGAAATCGTTCCCGAAGGCGCTTGATATGCACATCAACCGTTCTTTCGTCTCCCTCGTAATCATAACCCCAGATCTGTTCGATCAAATGGTCGCGTGTAAAGGTTTTGCCAGGATAGCTGGCCAGCTTGAAGAGCAGTTCAAATTCCTTGCGTGGCAGGGTAATTCCCTGCTCTCCAGCCTGACACTCAAATGTATCGCTGCGCAGGACAAGATCTCCGACAGTCACCGATTTTGAAGCCATGATCCGATAGCGTTTTAGTAAAGCCTTTACGCGTGCAACAAGCACCATAGGATCGAAGGGCTTAACAAGATAATCGTCCGTTCCAAGCGCGAAGCCTTTTACAATCTGTGACGTCTCGCCTTTGGCAGTAAGCATCAGCAGCGGCAGGTCGGTCTGCTCGCGCAGCTTACGGCACAGCTCCCAGCCATCCATCCCTGGCATCATGATATCGAGGACAAGCAAATCGACCTTAGTTTCATCAAACAAGCGCATAGCGTCCAAACCATCCACCGCCTCGACGACTTCCAGACCTTCCAGTCTCAGAAAGTGTCCGACGAGTTCACGAATATGCGGGTCATCATCAACCACTAATACACGTGTCATTTTAACCCCCTAACTACAGACTAACTCTGCCTTGAATCTCTCATCCTCGTCAAGAGTTCCCCTTCCTATGCTTTACGCATATAAGCACGAACTGTAAGCGGGGCAAAGATCGCCACAATAACTGCCGCCCCAAGCAAAGAGATCGCCAGTTCTCCGCCAATCATCCCCGTATTCGCAAGCTCTCTAACCGCGTTCACAAGATGTGAAATCGGGTTGACGTTCACAAACCACTGTAGCCAGCCAGGCATAGTATCTACAGGCACAAATGCGTTGGAAATAAAGGTAAGTGGAAACAGAACAATCATGGAGATACCCTGTACACTTGAGGCCGTGCGGGCAATCACGCCAAAGAAGGCGAATATCCAGCTGACCGCCCAGGAACACACGATGACCAGAAGTGCAGCGATCGCAACACTCAGCAGTCCTCCCTCTGGTTGATACCCCAAAATATACCCCATGGCAAAGGTAAGTACAGTCGCAATAGTATAACGAAGACTGTCGGCCAGCAGAGCTCCAGCCAAAGGGGCAATACGTGCGATCGGAAGTGACTTGAACCTGTCGAACACTCCCTTGTCCATATCCTCCCGCAGTTGCACACCGGTAACGACGGAGGTCGAGATGACTGTTTGGACGAGGATGCCTGGAATGATGACCGGTAGATAATGCTGCACGTCTCCTGAGATAGCCCCGCCAAAGATATAGGTAAACATAAGAGTAAAAATAATCGGCTGGAGCGTGACATCAAACAACTGCTCAGGAGTATGCCTGATCTTCAGAATGCCCCGGTAGGCCATCGTCATGGAGTTGGCGAACGCCTGTTTGAAACTCACAGACTTTTTCAAGGTGCGATGAGAATCTGTCATAGCAGTAGCGTTTTTCATGCTCTCACCCCCTCTACGGCAGGTGCTTCATGGGCCGTCTGCTGCTCATTTCCTTGTACGCCTTGGCCAGTGATGGACAGAAACACCTGGTCAAGCGTTGGCTTTTGCACACTCATCTCTGCCAGGTGAATTTCTCCGGCACGGAGAGCAATCAGCAGGTCCGTCACCCGATCGGCATTAGCCATCGGAGAAATAATTTTTCCAGCCTCCACCGACACGCTGGACTTGACTGAAAGCACTTGTTCAACGATTCGAGCAGCCCTTCCGATATCCTGTTGATTTTGCACTCTGAGTTGCAGAGTTGACGACCCCACTGCCGCTTTCAGTTCATCTACCGTCCCCTCGGCGACTACCCGACCATGATCGATCACCGCAATTCGATCAGCAAGCTGATCCGCCTCATCGAGATACTGGGTCGTGAGCAATACGGTGGAACCCGTCTTCACCAGACGCCGGATCGTGTCCCACATCTGAACACGCGTGCGCGGGTCCAGTCCGGTAGTCGGCTCATCCAGAAAGATTAGTGGCGGCTTGGCAATAAGACTTGCGGCCAAATCCAGTCGGCGGCGCATGCCTCCAGAGAAATGCTTTAACGGTCGCTTGGCTGCTTCAGACAATCTAAATTCCTCTAGCAGCTCCGCTGCCTTATGACGTGCCTCAGCACGTTCCAGTCCGAGCAGCCTGGAGAAAATAATCAGATTCTCGGTAGCACTAAGCGACTCATCGACCGATGCGTACTGACCCGTTACGCCAATTAATTGACGAACAACCTGCGGTTCCTTTACTGCATCGTGTCCAAAAATACGCGCCGATCCCCCATCAGGTCGCAATAACGTTGACAGCATTCGGATGGTCGTCGTCTTACCTGCCCCATTGGGACCAAGCACTCCGTAGATCGTGCCGGCACGCACATTTAGATCGACACCATGTACCGCATACTTATCACCAAAAGTTTTAACTAGTCCTCTTGCTTCAATGGCCAGGGTTTCTTTTTTGTCTGTATAATCCACTTTCATTTCCTCCCTACAACGATTTCTATAGAGAGAATAATCCACTTTTATGAACTGAATATGAACAGACCTTTTACTTAATTATTTACACTGTAAAAAAATAATCTCGTTCTACCTTGCTCACTCTTAAACCGAATGCTTTATACCAATCAGACTTCCCTTTCTCCTGTGCTAGCTTGTGTAGCTCGTTATCCTTCCAATGTTTTATAGCGTCCAAGGACTCCCAATAGGACACGGTGATGCCCACTCCGTTTTGGTCACGAACACTTTCCACACCTAGAAATCCAGGCTGCTTGGCAGCCAGTTCCACCATTTTGTCCCCCATCTTTCCGTATCCGCCATCCCCTTCCGTACGTTCAGAAGTAAAAATAGCTGCATAATAAGGGGGCTGTGGTGTTTTTGCAATTGAACTCATAGGTACCTCCCAGAAATGAATGGTTAATCGGCATTTTCTCAAGTTCGATTATAACTACAAAGCTGAGATAAAAAAAATGAATATATATGATACTATGTATGAATATATTTCATTCTATGTTGGAGGACACATGAATTTGTTTAAATATAAGGTCTTTCTTAGCGTAATAGAAGCAGGAAGCTTTACCAAAGCAGGAGCACTTCTCAATCTTACACAATCCGCTATTAGCCATGCCGTTTCTGCTTTGGAGCATGAATTGGGCCTAACTCTTTTAATTAGAGGACGTTCAGGCATCCAATTGACTAGCAACGGAGAACGTCTGATGAAGCATTTCAGAGAAATCATTCAAATGAATGAAAAGCTGTATCAAGAGGTCGCCCTCATCAAAGGACTGGAGACCGGAACTGTAAAGATAGGTACATTCTCAAGTGTATCCATCCATTGGTTGCCTGGGATCATCCAAAAGTTTAACGAGCAGTTCCCACTTATTGAACTAAAATTGCTCGACGGGAACTACCATGACATAGAGCATTGGATAGCTAGCGGAGAAGCTGATTTTGGCTTCGTTAATCTGCCTACTCTCGATGGACTGGAAGTATTACCGTTAAAAAAAGAAAGAATGCTGTGCGTACTTCCGTCTAATCATGTGCTTCGGGAGCAGGCAAGCATACGTGTGGATCAGCTTCTCAATGAACCCTTCATTATGCCGGCTTCAGGCTGTGATACAGATGTACAGAGAATTTTTTCCCAGCACAAGCTTGGTCCGAAAATCAAATATGAATTAGAAGATGATCATGCCATTATGGCTATGGTGCAAAATGGCCTGGGCGTAAGTATCCTTCCCGAAATGATTTTAGTCCAACACCCTTATGACATTTGTATTCGGCCCTTGGATGGACGATATTCCCGTTCCGTTGGTATCGCTACTGTCTCCTTAAAGAACATGGCTCCAGCCGCCAAAAAGTGTATGGACTTTATTACTGAATGGATCAACTAGCTTCTTCCTGTTGGCCAAGGCAACGGATTCTCAAAGCTGGACCAGTCCATATCCATTTCACTATCGTTCAGCAGACATTCATCTAGCTCTTCTTCCAAGTTCAGCCGATTCATTCCGATACCGATCATAACGATTTCGTTCATGCGGTCGCCCCACTGCTCATCCCAATGGACCAGAACCTCAGGGTTGCCCGCGATGATTTCCTGCCGTTCTTCTTCTGGCAACGCCGCAAGCCAACTTCCCGCTGGACCAAATTGAATAGATGGCCCTGCCTGGCTGATGCTCGCCGCCCAATCCTGAGGGGCTGCAATCCAGACCAAGCCTTTGGCGCGAACGATTTCCTCCGGCCAGTAGCTCATAAATTCTGCCAATCTTGCAGGATGAAACGGTCTTCTACGCCGATAAACAAAAGAGTTGATTCCATATTCGTCCGTCTCCGGTGTGTGGCTTTCCAGCTCCAGCTCGCGAATCCATCCAGCGGATTGACTAGCTTTGTCAAAGTTGAACAGCCCGGTATTTAAAATGTCCGAAGGCGCGACCTTTCCCTTGGAAGTGCGAATGATTCGGGCTTCAGGCTGCAATCTCCGCAGCACACCCTCCAGCTTGTCCAGCTCTGCGGGCTGAACCAGATCGCACTTATTCAGAATCAATACGTCACAAGTTTCAATCTGGTCAATTAGCAAGTCCGAGATATCACGTGTGTCATCTTCTCCAGTAGCCTGCTTACGATCCAGCAGCGTTTCTCCTGATTCAAAGTCATGCCAGAAACGGTTCGCATCCACTACAGTCACCATACAATCCAGTTTTGCCAGCGAAGCTAAATTAATGCCCGTTCCTTCATCGGCGTAGGTAAAGGTTTGAGCGATGGGGACGGGTTCACTGATGCCCGTAGATTCAATTAATATATAATCAAACTCGCCTTGTTCCGCTAGCTTCTTGACCTCAAGCAATAAATCTTCACGTAATGTACAGCAAATACAACCATTAGACAACTCGACCAGTTTTTCTTCTGTTCTGGACAAGCCGCCCTCTTTTTTAACCAGCTCGGCATCTATATTTACTTCACTCATGTCATTGACAATGACTGCTACTTTCATTCCGTCTCGATTGTTTAAAACATGATTCAAAATCGTCGTTTTTCCTGCACCCAAATACCCGCTCAACACGGTTACCGGGATTGGTTTCTTATTCATTGCTGGTGCACTCCCTTTAATATTGATTTATCGATATATTTAATCGTAATTATTACTATTAAATCAGCATTCAGAAATATACAGTATTCCTTTTGCTTTGTCAACTGTAAAGAAACTCTTGAAATGAATGATCTAAAGTAATTAATATGAGAAATAACGATACTTAAAGAATTAGGAGAATGCTATGAGCTCAATCTGGTTAGGTGTGTTAGCGGCTTTCTTTTTTGCTTTTACATTTGTTCTCAACCGGTCCATGGAGCTGTCTGGGGGGAGCTGGATCTGGAGTGCTTCATTACGCTATCTGTTTATGGTTCCTATGCTGTTCGTCATTGTAATGGCCCAACATAAGCTAAAGCCTCTTTGGAAAGTCATGAAGGAACAACCGGGAATGTGGCTGTGGTGGAGCTTCATTGGATTGGTTTATTTTATGCTCCGTTATGCTTCGCATCCGCATATTCACCGGGGTGGTTGATTGCAGGGACTTGGCAAATAACCATTATTTCCGGTTCTTTGCTTGTTCCTTTATTTGCTGAGGTTGTCCAAACGGAGAACGGCCCTGTCAAAGTACGAGGAAAAATACCCATCCAAGGATTGTTGATGTCTCTGATTATTTTAATCGGAATTATTGTGATGCAGGTCGAACAGTCGCAATCTATTTCTACTCAAGATTTTTTATTCGGTATATTGCCTGTCATACTGGCTTCTTTCGCCTATCCTTTAGGTAATCGCAAAATGATGGAAGTCTGTGCGGGGCGGTTAGATGCCTATCAACGTGTGCTCGGAATGACTATAGCCAGCCTGCCTTTTTGGTTATTGCTTTCATTATATGGAGTTTTCAGCGCAGGGATGCCAAGCAAGGATCAGACCATACAGTCTGCTCTGGTGGCCGTGTTCTCAGGGGTAATTGCTACAGTTATATTTTTTAAGGCTACAGATCAGGTACATGGAAATATGCAAAAGCTGGCCACAGTAGAAGCAACACAATCGCTGGAAGTGCTTTTTGCACTAATGGGGGAATTAATATTTTTGTCTATCCCCCTCCCTTCTGCTTGGTCATGGATGGGTATGTTCATCGTCATCCTTGGTATGAGTCTGCATAGCTATGTATCACATCAAAAGACGAGTGTTCAACAAATACTAACTAAAAAGGCAGATTCCGTTTAGTGCATATTGGGCAGCAGATCATAGAAAAGAAGATGCTTCTGATCTGCTGCTTTTTGCCGTTTTACTGTCAATCAATATTACCAAGCGTAGGCTTCTGGTGCAGGTTTTCCCGGACCCGGGAAAATCTTATCCAGCTTGGCAAGCACATCTTTACTTAATTTAACCTCAGGTACCCGCAGAGCATCCTCTAACTGTTCTAATGTCCGTGGTCCGATAATTGGAGCCGTCACGGCCGGATGAGATAGCACCCAAGCCAGGGCAATCACGTCTTCCTTTTCACCCAGCTCGCGAGATAACGCCGCAAATTGCTCCAGCTTCGCACGATTCTGCTCTACCTTTTCCTTGGCACGTGCGCTGCGGGAACCTGTACCTGCTAACGCATTGCGTCCCAGCAGTCCGCCCGCCAACGGGCTCCATGGAATTACACCCAGACCCAGCTCTTGAGCTGCCGGTAATACTTCAAGCTCAGCCGAACGTTCGTTCAGGTTGTACAAATGCTGTTCCGATACCAGACCCAGAAAACGACGTGCCTTCGCTTCGGCCTGAGCCACCGCAATATGCCAGCCTGCAAAATTACTGGAACCGATATAACCAACTTGTCCCCGATCCACCACGGACTCAAATACTCCCCACAGCTCATCCCATGACACGTTGCGGTCAATGTGATGCATTTGATATAGCTCTACATGGTCTGTTTGCAGACGTTTCAGCGATGCATCCAAATGACGGCGAATTTTGTAGGCAGACAAGCCTGATCCTGCATTAGGCCCATCATTTTCATTTTTCATGTCCCCGTAAACCTTGGTCGCCAATACGACCTTCTCGCGTCTTCCGCCGCCCTGCTGGAACCACCGTCCAATAATTTCTTCTGTCCAGCCTTTACGGTCATGGCCATATACATTAGCCGTATCAAAGAAATTAATGCCCGCATCCAGCGCGGCATCCATAATTTTAAAAGCATCCTTTTCTTCTGTTTCCGGTCCGAAATTCATTGTGCCCAAACATAACTGACTAACCTTCAAGCCCGACTTTCCTAAGTATGAATACTCCATACTGTTTCCCGCCTTTGCTTAAGGATTTTTAATACCGTAAAAATTGCATAAAAAAAAGACCATACCCACTTCATTCACCAGAATAACCCCCCTTTGAAACACCCCAAAATGCATTTTAAAAGGTGGATAGCGCATGCAAAAAAGCCTCCGCACCATGCCGAAGCATTACATGCGGAGGCCCTCCTCATACTACCCACCGTATGTTAAAAGAAGTGACTTTACGGCGGATGTCAGCGGAGAGAAAGATTTGAATCTGGAGAAGCGGAGCGTTCGCCTTTGCCACGGGATTCTAACCTTTTCCCTAACCACTCCAAAGAATCCCGTGGCAACAGCGATCGTAAGATCAAATCCTTCGCGGAGCCGCTCACCTCAACCACCGTAACTCACTCTTTTTTCAACAATCAAGGAATCAATTTCGTTTCTTTCGCTCGCTCGGCCATTTTTTTCGTATGTTCGCTGAGCGGCTTCTTAAGCACCAATCCAAACAAGAAGCAAATTCCGATAAACACAAACAGCATCACTACATCTCGTGTTACCGTTGAAGGCAACATCCCTCCTACCGTTTCCCGCAACAGACTAACCGCATAGGTGAACGGTACGAACGGATTCAGGGTCTGAAAGAAAACTGTACTCGTCGCAATGGGAAATGTCCCCCCTGAACTGGAGAATTGGAGCACCAGCAGGATGACTGCGAGACCCTTGCCGATATTGCCGAACACTGAAACCAAGGTATAGGTCATGGCCGTAAACACCAGACTGATCAGCATAGAGGACAGTACAAATGCTACTTTGGCATCCACATATGTTCCCAGCAGAAACAAATCACCGAGAGATACACTTAGCGCCTGAAAAATACCAATTGTGGAGAAGGTCATTAGCCGTCCGAAATACACCTGGTAGCTATTATATTGACCTTCCGGGTCATCCACATCTACCCTGAACATGGAGACTAGCAGCATCGCACCTACCCAAATCGATAATGTAGTATAAAAAGGTGACATCGCAGAGCCATAGTTAGGAATCGGATATATCCGCTCCTGCTTCAGCGATACCGGGCTACCGAGGAAATCACTTTCCTTTTTCACATCTCCCTTAAGCAACGCAATCGCTCTTCCGAGTGCATTTTCACCCTTAAGCTTGCGGATCGTGTCTGCTGCCTGACGTATGGAATCCTCGGCAGCAGGAAGATCGGTTCTGACAAAATTGGCTACCTGGTGTACCGCTTTTTCAGCCTCAGGAAATTTATTTTCAATCAAGTCCGCCATCTTAATAAACTGTTGTTCCGCCTTCGGCAAATCATTACGTACAAAGTTTGCCGCCTGATGAATTTTACTTTTAACCGTTGGCAAATCGTGCTTCACGAAGTCTGCCGCTTTGTTCACAGCATTCGTAAACTCGCCCATGCGTCCCTGAATCGTCGTAGCGGCTTCATGCAGTTTTTGACGATATTGTGGCAAGTCCTGCTGGAGATGTGTTAGCTCTTGCTGCCCGAATTCGGCAGCGGCCTGTGCGTCATTCAGTAGCTTTTCAATATTCGGGAGCTGCTCTTGAGCAGTGGTCAACACATTGGCAGAATTGCGGGCAACGGATTTGATTTGATCCAGCGCCTTTTGAATGGCAGGTGCATATTCCGTATCATAATTGTCCAAAATGCTGTCAATTCCGCTACTGATTTCTCCTGCAAGGCGGTCAGCATCATCCAGCAGATTTTGGGCTGGTTTCTCACCGCGCTGAATAGCATCCCCGATGCTAGTAACCGTGCTATTCAATCGGCGAAAGCGATCCTCTACCCCGCTTATCCGGGAAATAAGTGAATCCAGTGGCTGGCTAGGCAAATACCCATTCACACGGTTCAGCAATTGAGAAATATGATCCAACACACCTACAGCAGTCGTGAGCCTGCCGCTAATCCGATTCGCTGCAGCTTGTGCTGCTTTGGGATCAAAATCCACACCACGAATGATACCTGTAATCTGTGAAACTTCATTCGCAATTTGTTGCACCAGCTGTAAATCTTCTTTAACTACGGTTCCGATCGAATCAAGCGCACCCTCGTTTTTATCCAGAAAGTCAAGTATACCAGTTGTAAAATCCTTGCCTGTATCGGCTATTTTTTGTACTTCCGGCAGTGCTGTCCGGGCAGCATTAATGACCTTAAGGGCCGTTTGCGTGTCCTCCAAGGCGGTGGTCAGTGCGCTTTCTACCTTGCTGAAGTTCTGATCCAGTTCAACAATTCGATCACCGGCTTTTTGAATATCGGGCAGTCTTTTTTGGATATCCAAAATGACTGCACCCACCTTGTCCAGCTCAGGCAGGTTTTTGTCAATTTTAAGGACCAGGTCGCCTGCGCGATTGATTTCAGGTATTTTTTCCTTCAATGCAATGATTTTTTGTCCTTGAGCCTTAATTTTCGGTAAATTCTGCTCCAGCTCCAATGCCTGCTTACCCAACCGATCAATATCAGGCAATCGATTATTTAGCTCCAGCACCCGATTTTCAATGTTGCGAATTGTCGGAAGCTCCTCTTCCAGCTTTACTCCGGCTTCCTTTAATTTCGTCAAAACCGCCTGGCTAGCCGTTTCAATAAAGTTTTGACTAATTTGGTTAGTCAGAGAGGTTGCACCTGAAGATGTAATTTTCGGAGCGACCGCGTTGATTTTTTCATTCACAGCATAATCAATCTCCGGCTTTTGCGGATTTTCTGTAAGCACACTCGTAATTTTCTCTGAAAAATCCTTTGGGATCAGCAGACTGGCATAATAATCACCGTTCAGTACACCTTTTCGTGCTTCCGCTTCATTGACAAAAGTCCAACCCAGCTTCTTGTTATTATGAAGGTTATGTATAACCTCGTCGCCGATATTAATCTTTTTACCATTCACCTCAGCACCCTGATCTTGACTCGTTACTGCAATTTTAATTCCAGATGTATTCGAATATGGGTCCCACATTGCTTTCAAATTCACCCATGCGTAGACGGAAGGCAAAAGAATGATGCCAATGACTAATAAAGTCCCGGTCGATACTTTGAATACATTTTTCCAGTCTGTTAAGTAGATTTGCCATATCTTCCGCAACTTCACCACTCCTCATATGTACATTAACCTTTCGTCCAGTGTTGTATGCACACGTATTGTATACGATTTGAGCAGATGAAGCGAATGTTATAAAAATGATTGCTAAAAAGCGTACGGCTCTTTTACAGATCATACGCTTTTTATGAAATCCTGTTCACTTAATTCCGAATTCCATTTGCGGGTATAGCTTCCAGTGAGTAGAATACGCCCTTTTTATTGATTTTTCCCACAACGGTAGCTGCACCTTTTTTCAAGAATGTATATTCGTTTTTCTTTATTTGCACGGTATATCCCTTCAGATTAACTCCAAAAAGAGATTGTACTTTCGACTTGGCAGCTGAAAGCGCCTGATTTTTACTGAGCTTGGGCTTAGCAAATGCTCTGGCAAAATCCTTATCTCCGTCCCAGTCCATACCATGCTCATTTTTTACAGCCCATACTTTACCGGTTTTGATGCCAATCTGTACACTGTTTGTGTCGTTCTCATCCCTGAAGTGCCAGACGGTATCGTTGTTCTCCTGCTGACGAAGCGTATATTCAAACGGTTTGGTTGTAATGCCCAGTGTTTTTAGCGAACGGTTCGCTTTGTTGATCAGGGCAGCTCTAACGTCTTTGAGTGAATACAAAAAACTGGCCGTTATTTTATTTCCTTGATCAAGGTGAATATACAGGCTTTGGTTTTGCCCCCATAGCACCCAGTAATTTTTGAATCCTCCTTCGTCAATCGGGGAATATACACGCCAGAGGGCCTCCGTTTTGAAAACTTTATCGGTATCGAATGTTTTCAGAAATGATGCAACTTTGCTGCGCAAATTAGGGGCCATCACCTTATCCATATCAGCGGCATTATAAATGATGCTGGTGGACTGCACGATTCCTTTCTTGGAATCATAATCTTGGCTAAAATCTGCATTTGCTGTCCCTTTCAAGGTACCGTAAACCGTCCAGGCGTCAGAAGCATTGTCCGCACTTGTAAACTCTATCGTTTGTTTCCCTGCCAATGTGTTCAGGACATCCGTTAGACGCTTAGTGACGGCAGGGTCCAGGTTAACAGAAGTTTGTGCATTTGGAGCTGTGGTTGCGGCAGTAGCGGGTTGCTGTGCCATTGCAACTGGAGCCGTTCCCAACAGGATTGAGAGTGCTGCGACTGTAGCTGTGATAGAATTCAATTTGTTCATTTCGTCGATTCCTCCTGTGTCTATAAATACTCATAGGATACAAGTACACATAATCCTTAGACGTGACACAAAAGTAAAAAGTTGCTTAATCCAAAAAGAAGCTCCTCAAGCCTAAAAGATAGGCTCAAAGAGCTTCTTATGCACTACATCATCCATTTTTCAGCAATCTGGCAGGCGAAAATCCTGCGCCATGGCGCAACTTCCGCTTTTCCAACCGTTTGTGCAGCGAACGGTTATACAAAACCTGAATAACAAAATACGAAATTATGCCCAGCACGATACCGAAAATGGACATGCCGATCAGGATGTGGAGTCCTCCGTGCAGTAAGTCTCTGAATACAGACCAGTTGCCGTGAAAAAGCTCCATAAAAGAATGCTCGTGAAGTCGACCGCCCCTGACATGTACCGGATAATGTGACGGATAGATCCAAGCTCCCAGTTGCTTGGCGAAGGGCATCAGTACAATCGGCAAAAAGGTCAGCTTACCTACAACGTTACCCACGATGGCCGCAGGCAGCGAACCCCCAGACAGCCGAACAATTGGATAAAACACGAGGTATACTAGAGAGGCCGTGGAAATTACGATCATCTCCAGCCCAAAGCCAATGGCGAAGCCCAAAGAGATCTTTTTAACTCCACCAGGGGCGCGCAACAGCTTGATAAAATTCAGACGAATCGCCCGCCATATATTTTGAAACACATTGTATTTCTTCTTTGATTTATGAGGTTTGAGCCTTTTCGGATTGAACTTTATCAATAGGAGGACTCCTTCAACAGTACGTATTCAAGTTCAGGAATGAGGTCGAACAACTCCCATCCTTACTTAGTCTATACTGTCATTATAACCCTCAGCGTTCGAAAAGCAATGCTATTCTGCCTGTTTCGCTATTTTAGTACACAATTCGCTTATTGACATCGGTCGATAAAGGTACAAGGTCCCAAATCTCAGTCGCGTATTGCTGGATTGTACAATCACTGGAGAATTTTCCGGAATGAGCGATATTTACAATAGCACGTCGTGTCCACTCCGAGGGATTGCGATACACCTGCTCAATATGAGCCTGCGCATCTACATAAGCTGCAAAGTCTTTAAGCACAAAGTATTCATCATTATGATCAATCAGGGATTGATAAATGGCCTCAAATTCCCGTTCATGCCGCGTAAAAGGAGCATCGTTCACCAGTTGATCCAGCACTTCACGCAATCTTTCGTCACTGTTGGCTGTTTTGCGTGCTGAATACTGTCCATTCCGATAATAGTCCTCAATCTGATCGACCTTCAATCCAAAAATGAACATGTTGGCATCGCCTACCATTTCATGCATTTCAACATTAGCTCCGTCCAATGTACCCAGAGTCAGTGCGCCGTTCATCATAAATTTCATGTTGCCTGTACCTGATGCTTCCTTGCCTGCTGTAGAAATCTGTTCACTGACATCCGCCGCAGGAATAATCAGCTCCGCCAACGAGACCGAATAATTTTCAAGGAAAACGACTTTCAGCTTGTCCTTGACATCTACATCCCGGTTGATGGTGTCCGCCACATTGTTAATGAGCTTAATCGTCTGTTTGGCGAGAAAATAACCGGGGGCTGCTTTCGCACCAAAAATGAATGTGCGTGGCGTCGCATCCAGTGCAGGATTAGTTTTGAGCTGGTTGTATAGATGCATCACATGCAAAATATTGAGCAGTTGTCGCTTATATCCGTGCAACCGTTTGACCTGCACATCAAAAATGGAGAATGTATCCAGTCGTACACCCTGTTTTGCAAACACATGCTCAGCAAGCCTGATCTTATTATTTTGCTTAATCGTCTGAATTCGTTTTTGGAACGCCTCATCCACACTATAACGAAGCAGGTCGATGAGCTCACCTGGATGGGTTCTCCAGCGTACACCGAGCGTCTCATCATACAAGCTTGCCAGCTCCGGGTTGGCGTGCATCAGCCAACGGCGATGGGCAATCCCATTTGTTTTATTATTAAACCGGTCAGGATACAGTTCATGAAATGATTTCATCTCTCGTTCCTTCAAAATTTTCGTATGCAATGCAGCCACTCCGTTAACGCTATAACTGCCGACGATAGCCAAATGAGCCATGCGAATTTGTTCATTATGAATGATCGCCATTTCACCAATTTTGATATCCTGACCCGGATAACGCTCTAATAGCATAGCGCAATAACGTTTGTTCATTTCTTCAATGATCAAGTAAATCCGAGGCAGCAGTTCCCGCACCATGTTGACGGGCCATTGTTCCAGCGCCTCACTTAATATCGTATGATTCGTATATGAAACGGTCCGTGTCGTAATATCCCATGCTTCGTCCCACCCCAAGCCTTTCATATCCATCAAAATACGCATCAGTTCCGGTATAACCAGCGTCGGATGGGTATCGTTAATGTGCAGTGCTATTTTATCGGGCAACTGGCTGTAAGGTAAACGAAGCTTCTCAAACGTGCGCAAAATACTCTGTAATCCAGCCGAGCAGAGGAAATACTGCTGCTTCAAGCGAAGCAGCTTGCCCTCATAATTGGAATCATCCGGATAGAGAAAGGCCGAGATGGATTCTACTGATCGATTGTAGTCGAGAAAGCGGTAATAACCGCCCTCTCCTCGAATCGGTCCCCGCACGGGATCAAGTGCCGATTCAGCACTCCAAATCCGCAGCGTGTTTACCTGCGCATGACCATAGCCGACCAGCGGAATATCATAAGGGACAGCCCAGATTGTTTCGGCATCTCGTGTCTCGAACACAAGACGTCCATCTTGTTCACGGGTTTCCACGTGTCCCCAAAAATGAACCTCGACCTTTTTGTCAGGACGGCGTTCCTCCCATACATTCCCTTTCTGTAGCCAGTAATCCGGTAGTTCGACCTGATTTCCGTCCACAATACGCTGCTCAAACAGACCATATTTATATCGAATTCCGCAGCCATGTCCTGCATAGCCAAGGGATGCTAATGAGTCCATGAAACAAGCCGCCAGACGGCCAAGACCACCATTGCCTAGCCCAGCATCCGCTTCCTGTGCTTCAATTTCCTCCAGATCCCAGCCCAATTCCCCTAATGCCTGTCGAACCATATCCAATACGCCCAAATTCAGCAGATTATTGCCCAATAGACGACCTATTAAAAATTCCAGTGAAAAATAATAAACCTGCTTCTCTTGTCCTTCTTTGTAGGCTTGGTTTGTTTCGGCCCAATTCTTGCCGACTTGTTCACGAATCATGCCACCCAAAACCTTATATACGTCTTCCGACTGAGCCTCCTGCATCGGTTTACCCAGCCTTCCGACCAGTTGCTCTCGAAAAGCCTGCTTAAATGCTTCTTTATTGCTGAACAAAGTTGTACCTCCTGTTAATTCCGTTTTTATGGCTAAGTATGATCTATTAAATCACGATATTCTTGGCAATCACATAGGGAACTCTAATGTCGCCAATCAGAGTTCGATCCGGTGAAAGCTGCACGTCCTTATCCAAAACCACATTCTGCACAACTGCCCCTTTACGGATGACGCATTTTTGCATAATAATCGAGTTGCTTACCCGCGCGCCCTCCTCTACCCGCACGCCACGAAAAAGAATGCTGTTCTCGACCTTTCCCCCAATGGTGCAGCCATTGGCAACAAGGGAATGATCCACCTCGGCGCTGTACGTATAACGAGTCGGGGCTTCATACTTGATTTTGGTATGCACCGGCTGATTCCGGAAAAGAGCTTGATATTGCTCCTGATCCAGCAGTTTCATGCTATTTTTATAGTAGCTTTCAATGGAATTAATAACTGCATGATAACCATCATAGCGATACGCGTAGATGCGCAGGCCACTTGGATTTTTCTGAATCGCATCGCGAAAGAAATGACTATCCTGATGAGCAATGCAATGCTTTACCTGATCCAGATACAAGCTTTTGTCCATCACAAACATTTCTAGATAAATATTATGATGATCCTGCTCCTGATGAATACCGGTCACTCGTCCGCTCTCATCAATCTCCAGCCGTACACACGGTGCATGCTCCGTTTCGAGCTGGTGTATGGGTTTGTATACGAGGGTGACATCCGCGTTCTTCTCCAGATGATATCGGTATACATCCTCTATATCAACCTTGTTGATATGCTGAGTTCCTGCATGAACAATGGTTTGCCCCGATGAGCGATGGAAAAAGTCCAGATTGTTGTGCACATGCTGCAAATCCCCACGTGATGTGTCCGTCGGATCGTTCCAGTCCGGTGGCAAAATAAACAACCCGCCTCTTCTGCGGTCTAAATCCCATGGCCGACCTTCACCCAAATGATCCAGCAGCGAACGGTATTTGCGGCGGATAAACAGTGCAATATCATGCACCCCTGCATGCATCATATTGGATAAGGTAAAATCAATGAGCCGATATCGACTAGCAAAGGGTACTGCAGCCCCGCACCGGAAATAAGTCAACTCCTTCAATTGATCCAATTCGTGATCCAGGTTGATCACTCCAATGAGTCGGCTCATAGCGGACACCGTCCTTATCCGAGTTATATTCGTGCATGAAGCTGGCTTTCCTGATCGAACAAAATAATCTCATCCAGACTATCTTCAGGTCCAATGACTGCGTTGTCTTCAATAACCATGTTCTCATTCACAATAGCCCGGTGAATACGTACATTGCGTCCGATTTTTACATTCGGCATGATGACAGAATCGGTAATAACGCTCCCTTCACCGACTTCAACCCCGTAAAACAGTACGGAGTGCCTTACTTCTCCATCCACCATGCAGCCTTCATTTACGATGCTGTTTTTCAGGATCGCCCGTTGGGTTATATACTGGGCAGGCTGATTGGGGCTGCGGGTATAGATGCGCCAGAACGGGTCATTCAGATCTAGCGGCGGGTCCTGAACCAGAAGATCCATATTAGATTCCCACAAGCTCTGAATTGTGCCTACATCCTTCCAATACCCAGCAAACGGGTACGCATACAGCGACCGGCCATGCTGAAGCAATAGCGGAATGATGTCTTTGCCAAAATCATGTGAAGATTCAGAATCACTTGCGCTTTCCAGTAAGTAGTGACGCAACACATCCCATTTGAATAAATAAATACCCATAGAGGCCAATGTGCTTTTCGGCTGTTCAGGCTTCTCCTCAAAGTCGTATATTCTCAGGTCCTCATCGGCGTTCAGTATCCCAAATCGTTGGGCCTCTTGAATGGGGACATTGATGACCGAAATGGTGCAATCAGCTCCCTTTTCCTTGTGGTAGTCGAGCATTCGACTATAGTCCATTTTATAAATGTGATCCCCTGACAAAATGAGCACATGCTCCGGGTCATACTGGTCCAAGAAATGCAGGTTCCGATAAATCGCATCCGCCGTACCTCGGTACCAGTTGTTTCCATTTTCTTTCTCGTGTGGTGGTAAAACGAAAACTCCTCCATCCAGGCGGTCCAAATCCCAATCGCTGCCTACGCCTATATAGGAATGAAGCACCAACGGTTCATATTGGGTCAACACCCCAACGGTGTCTATTCCTGAATGAGAACAGTTACTGAGAGGAAAATCAATAATACGGTAAGTTCCTCCAAAAAACACTGCCGGTTTGGCTAATGTGCGGGTCAGTCCTTTGAGTCTTTTGCCTTGTCCGCCGGCGAGCAGCATGGCAACCACTTCCTTCTTTCTCATAACAAAGACCTCCCTGTCATGTGCGTCTGAAGCCATTGTGGCAGGATATTTGATAATATCCATTAAACGTGAAAAGACAGTCGTAATCGTTTCATTACCAAGGGAACGGGTAAGATGTGATGGAAAGGGTAAATCATAGTTATGCGGAACAAGTGCAAGGAATCACTAAATCGTAAAATCCCGTTCATCATTTCACATTTTGGATGCTTTTTAGGCATTAGCGTATGACAACATGATCATAAGGAGGCGTTATTGATGAAGAATAAAAAATGGGTAGTAGCAGCATTGGGAGTGGGTGTAACGTATCTGATGAAAAATAAAGGAGCACGCGATAAGGTATTGAATAAGGTACAGACGATGGTCAACCGTGCAAAAACATCTGCAAAATCGTAATCGTTAAATTTTAAAGCAAGAAACACGCGAGCCTCTCTGAATAATTGTTCAGGGAGGCTCTGCTTTGACGCTGCTCTGCAACCACGAACAACGCACAACACATCGGTTCGAGGCTGAATGATTAGACGGTCAAGCATTCTCCTTCTGTTCTTCTACTTCCATGATATGTTCAATGGTAAAGGTTCGATGCGTGCATTCGGAGGAACGGTACGCTTCTAGAAGACCCGAGGTACGAATGTTCTCTTTACTCACCTTCTTGAAGGTATGAGTAATCTCTACATTGCCCTTGAAAGGAAAAAAGGACAAACCTACCGTCTGATCCGATAACCACTCAGCCCGAACCCGTTCGCTTTCATGACGAACAGCCGGGAAGCTCAACCCTTCAGCAAACCATTCATAATCTGCTGTAGGGGTACCCGGCTCTCGGCTGCATAAAAACAGACTTAATTCGTCGCAAAACAACATTCTCCGTACATCCGTCCGCACTTGATGTTCGAAGGTTACGCCGCATGTCAGCTCCTGTCTGAGCCTCTGGCGACGCTGTTCCTCTGCCTCTTGATAAGCATGCGTAATCTGCTTGTCCTGAGCTTTTTCATGCTCGGTCCGTCCGACGAGCTCCTTGTACATCAAGCTGCACAGCAACGCCGCATACGCATTCTCTTGCTCGACTTCATCAATCCCGAGACGATAAAAAACAAAACGCGGACTAAGCGGAAAATCGATAAACGTATAAGGTGCTGACACATAATCATTCCAGAAAGGAGCAGCGTCCAGCCCAATCCACCCCCGGTCATGCTCCCTCACTGCATATATAAAATCCTGTTTATGGCGTCTATTCTTAAAGGCACTGTCTTCCCACTGTGAAGCCAACTCACCTGAAATACGGGCATGGTCATGTTGCGTCGTCATGATATAAGCTTGATCCGTTTCATAAATAACCATATCCTATCCCCTTCCGTTAGGCGTCTATCTGATATGTGTACAAACTATCGAAGGCCATGGTTATGTTTACCTTCATTCATTATATCAGGATAAGGGTAAAAAGGCAGTGAAGTTTTCTCCATCCTCACTTTCAATTACCCCCTAGATTCTTCAATCGAAACTGCTGCGGAGACATCCCTTCCAGTTCACGGAACACCTTGTTAAAATGCTTGGCATTGTCAAAGCCCACAGTAGCCGCAATTTCATAAATCTTGCCCTCTTGACGCCCCAGCAGCTTTTTGGCTTCTGCAATGCGCAGCCTTTTTAAATATTGAACAAAGCTAAGACCTGTATAGGCTTTGAATGCCTGACTAAAATACGTATAATTCAAGGATACTGAATTGGATACTACCGCCATGTTCAAATCCTCGCTGAAATGAGCATGGATGTACTGGATTGCTCGCGTCATGCTGCCGCTTCTATCAGCAATCGCACTAGCAACGTCCGTTCTGCCAGGCTGTCTATCTATCTCCCCGCTATCATCACGATCATTTAATAAAGAGTTCCGTTGCTGCAATTCTTCATTCAAAACTGCTAGCGCACCGAACAGCTCCTCCCTCACGATCGGCTTCAGCAAATACTCCCGTGCTCCGCAGCGAATCGCTTCGCGCGCATATTGGAACTCGTCATATCCACTGAGAATGATCACCAAAGGTCTGTCTCTTGGCTTTAGCTTGCGAATATGCTGCATCAGCATAATTCCATCCATAACCGGCATACGGATATCCGTTATCACCAACTCGGGTGAAAACTCCATTACATGCTGCCAGGCTTCCTTTCCGTCCTTAACCAGCACGCATTCATAGAGACCGGAATATTCCCGTTCGATCATGGCTTGAAGCCCCATTCGAATGTTCTTTTCGTCATCCGCAATCAACAGCTTGGTCGTCATGGTCCTCCCCCCTCGTGATATGACGTCTAGGCAAAATCAGGGTTATTGTCGTCGATTGGCCGGGAATGCTGTCCAGTTTAATGCCATAACCTACGCCATACTGCATACTCAAACGGCGATGCACATTATACAAGCCGATCCCTCCATGCATTCCGGGCTCGTAGGAATCCATATCCGAATGCATCAGACCAGCCATAATGGCATTCTTTCTTTCTTCAGATATCCCCACTCCGTTATCCTGTATACGCAATTCAACGATATCCTGCTTGGAGTAGGCTTCAATGGTGATGAGGAATGGTCTTCGCAATGTACTCCAACCATGCTTTATTGCATTTTCGACTATAGGCTGCAGCGACATTTTCAGCATTTCCAGTTCCATAAACATCGACGACAGACGAATGTCCAGCCCAATTTGGTTGTCATGGCGAATGTTCATAATGGCCACATAATGCTGAATATGACGAATTTCATCGCGCAACGCAACACACGGCCGGGACCATTGAAGATTATAGCGCATCATCGAACCCAGGGAAGTGAGAGCATCTGACAGCGGATATTGTCGTTCCATCTCCGCCATCATTTTTAAATTTTCCAATGTATTATATAGAAAATGGGAATCAATCTGATGCTTGAGTCCTTGCAATTCTGCCTCCTGAGCAGCGGCCTGCTTCTGTACAGCCTCAGCAATGAGCACGTTAATCCGACTTAGCAAACTGCGAAAATATAGAGCTAGCTCCGCGACTTCTCCCCGCCCATATACCGGGATTGTAAGCTGGAAGTCGCCCTCCTGCTGTACTCTTTTCATAGATTCACGCAGTGTATGCAGCTGCTTGAGAATAAGAGCGTGCAAGGTATAAGAAATGACGGACATTAACAATATCAATATACAAATAATGAGTAGCATGGCATTGCGTTTGTGACGGAGGTCACTCAGCGGACCGTCCAGCGCCACTATATTTAGCAGATAGGCATCCAGTCCTTCTATATAACGGTACAAACCAAGATAAGGCTTATTCCCATAGGTAAAGTCAAAAGCACCACCCTGTCCCTGAATGCGGGACTGTAACAGATGGTGCACATGGGACAGAGGGATCGGAATGGGATCAGGTTGAAAGGAAGCTGTAGCTATATCGGTAGAAGACACTAATTTTCCACCGTTTGAGATGGAATCCCCGCCGTTCAGAATGAACATTTGCCATGCATAATCACGTGGTGGGTTACCGAATACTCTAGGCGAAAAGAGCTCCAGTCTCATGTTGGTTTCCACCAAACCTGCATGTCTTCCTCCGCTTGCCTGAATTTCACGCAGCAATGCCATATACTGTACCGCTTCACTTTCCTGCCCTGCTTGCCCCTGCAATAAGCTCTTAGGTCCCTTGTATATATCCCACCATATTCTTCCTTGCTGATGTTGAGCTGTTGTCAGCCAGGAAGTTTTAGGCAGGCGTGATTCATTGAAAATCATGGGCCATATTTCATGGGCCTGGGGATTATTTGTATACAGCCGGATATTCTCTACGTTGGGATTGCTGTAGAGCAAGTGCTGTAAATTGGGAAACACATTTAAGTTAAATTGAACCAGTTCATCGCTGCTTATTTCACGTTCCTCGGTTAGATAATGAAGCACGTTGCGATCTGAAATCGCAAGCTGTGCGGTCCGCTCCATAATTTCCATATTGCCGTGAATCTGGGCCAGCTCTGTATCCAGTACATACTGATTTTGTACGGTAATGTCGTGCATGGTGTTCTCGTACAATTGATGAAAGGTATAAAGCGAGAACACTACAACCGGGATTAAAATGACTCCGATATAAGCGACAATGAGCTTGACTTGAAGAGAGCAACCGCCTAGCTGATCGGCCGTATCCGTCAGCCACTGCCATATGTGACGGCGCAGCAGGCTCTTCATCTGTGAACGTACACGGCCTGACATGAAATCACATCCTTAGCATTCAATAAATAAATTATTGAACGAGATCATTTCGTGAACTGTTCCATTTTTTTGATGTTTTCCTCATAGGCTTTTTGCTGATAAGCCAATACCTTGTCATAGCCAGCCTTTTTGCGGTCTTCCAAAAAGCGGGCAAACAGCTGATCGAACTCCTCATCCGAGGAAGCCAGCAACAGCTTCGGTAATGCCTTGCCCCAAATTTTGTCTATCTGGCCTGACGCAATGCCTTCTGCCGAGGTTCCGGTCGGTTTGATATTTTCATATTGGGAGAAGCTGTGGGTCTTGCCTTTCGTCCAATCTTCCGGCTGCTTATACGGCTCGACGCTGGGCGGCGCCCACTGCAAACTCATATTTGTATCCATCAGCATCCAGAAGGTGGAGGAGGCGCCATACTTTTTGTCAAAAGCAGAGCGATCCTTGTTCAGCAGCTCCAGTACCTCTGGCTTGAAGGCTGGCTTACCGTTAACTGTGTCCCACAACTTTCCCTGCTCCCCCAGATACAGATCACGGTTCCCTTCCTCACTAATCAGATAAGTCAGAAATTCAATAGCCCGCTCCTTGTCTTTCACATCCTTCGAAATAAGTGTCACTGTCCATCCGGAAATGCCTGGCCCGGCCAGCGTTGGCGGCTCTAGCTTACTGTTGGAAGGTCCATCCACTGCAATGTAGACGGAGTTGGGATCTTTCGCATGCAATGTCACCTGTTGTGTAGCAAAATCAGACCGCTGATATAGCATGGCAAAATACCGTCCCTGTGCCACCTTTTCTTCCATTTGCGGACGTTTGTCGATAAATACGTCCTTGGCGATCAGGCCCTGCTCATTGGCTTGGCGGAATGTTTTGAGCCAGCGAATGTACTCTTCGTCCGAACGACGGTCATACAGTTTTCCGCCCTTCTCGTGAGGAATGGCAAGAAAATTAAGTAAATAGTCTTCAAAAGAATAATTTCCGTTATCCGTAAATTCGTGGAACCCTATCGGGATCAGCGGCTGACCGTTAACCTCCGGAAATTTATCTTTCGCCTTTTGAAGCGCTTTCAAAAATCCTTCCGGTGTTCTCATATCCGGCTTGCCAATCGCCTCGTACATATCCTTACGAACCATAAACGTTTGATTGGAGACAAAATTTTGGCCGTATTTTTGGTAATCCTGCGGTGAAGAGGACGCGTTAGGATACCCATATACATTTCCGTCTGTTTGACGATACCATGACATTTTAGCTGGGTCTGCCACTTTAATCAGATATGGATCATATTTCTCGGCCAACTTGTTAAGTGGGAGCACCATCTTGCCCTCGATCATTTTTTTGATTGCATCTTCTCCCCAACTGAGCGTGACAAAATCAGGCAGTTTGCCCGAGGCGAGCATGGTATTCAGTTTTTCATTTTCATTTCCTGCGGGTACGATAAAATTAACACTGACTCCAGTCTTTTGCGTCACATACTTCGAAGTCATATCCGTCCCCCACTTGTTCGGGAACCAGGAAAAATTCAAATACCAGTCAAACGTTATCGGCTCTGTATCCGCCTTCCAGCCCGGCGCATCTGCCGTAGCCTTTGTCTTCTCATCTTTCAATTCCGTGGCAGCGCCATTGCCACCGGACGTACATCCCACGAGCGGTCCTACCAGCAGAACAACAGCCAACAGCCCCTTTTGCCATTTACGAATGTTCATCATAAATCTCCCCCTTAGATGATGTGCTAGCCCTTAACCGAGCCGATCATTAGCCCTTTGACAAAATATTTTTGCAGGAATGGGTATACCAGCACAATCGGCAAAGTCGTTATGACCATCGTCGCCAGCTTGATCGATTGTGAAGTAACGGACTGGGCGACAATCCCGGGTGCGGCAGACATCATTTGATTAGAGCTGGATTGGGCAACAACCCGGTACAAATACGTCTGAATCGGCTGAAGATCCGTATTATTGATATAGATCATTCCTGTAAAATAATCGTTCCACTGGTACACCCCATGAAACAAGGCAATTGTCGCTACTACTGGCATGGATACAGGAAGCACAATCCGGCAAAAGATGCCGAAATCGTTGGCTCCGTCTATTTTCGCCGCTTCCTCCAGTGCATCCGGCAGTTCCCGAAAAAAAGCCATAAAAATAATAAGGTCGAAAAAGCTGAACATCGCAGGAATAATGTACACCCAAAAGCTGTCCAGTAGCCCGAGATCACGAATCAGCAAATACGTTGGAATCAAGCCCCCACCAAAAAACAGGGTAATGGTGCCGATCAGCATATACAGCTTGCGCCCGATCAGCTCTCTACGGGAATATGCATATGCAATCATGGCGGTAAAAAACACATGCACAATCGTGCCGATTAGCGTCTTGGCGACCGTTACTCCCATCGCAGTCATAATGCCGCTGTTGGCAAATACAGCCTGATAGCTGCTGAGACTAAAGAGTCTCGGCCACCAGTAAATGCCGCCTCGCATTGCGTCTGCCCCTTCGTTAAAGGAGTTCACCAGCACATACCACACGGGATATAACGTTACAAAACAAATGACCAGCATAAAAACGTTGTTAAATAAATCGAATATCGCTTCGCCTGCTGTTCTGCGTCGCAATAGCTGCATACATCCGTCCTCCTTCAAAATAGAGAGGTATTATTCATCCGTTTGGTTACAGAATTGGCTATCAGCAGCAAAATGAGAGCAAGAACCGATTTCAGCAATCCTACCGCAGTAGAATACGAAAAACGTCCCTGCTGAATGCCCACCTGATACACATAAATGTCAACTACATTACTTGCACTCTCATTCAGCGAGTTACGCAGGACAAGAATTTGATCAAAGTTGGAGTTCAATATGCCGCTAACCGCTAAAATAAACAAAATGGATATTGTGCCCTTGATCGCAGGAAGTGTGACGTACCACATTTTCTGAAACCGTCCTGCTCCATCAATGGTGGCCGCTTCGTACATGTCCGTAGATACGCCCGCCATTGCTGCCAAATAGATAATGGCTGACCATCCAAGCTCCTTCCAAATATCCGAACTGACGACGATAGTCCAAAAATAGCCCGGCTCCGCTAAATAACTAATCGGCTGGTCGATCCAGCCCCAAGCTAGTAACAGTTGATTGATCAATCCGGTATCTGCCAGCCACGTGGTTAAAATCCCGCCAAGAATGACCCATGATAGAAAGTGAGGAAGATACGAAATGGTCTGAATGGATTTTTTGAACCGCGTAGACCGGATTTCATTCAGAAACAGAGCAAATACAATAGGTAACGGGAACCCGATCGCCAGCTTAAGCAGGCTAATGCCCAGTGTATTTTTGACAATATACCAGAAGTTATCATCCTCCAAGAAGGTGCGAAAATGCTCTAACCCCGCCCATGGTGCGCTTGATATAGTACCAATAATGTCAAAATGTTTGAAAGCAATCAAAATGCCGTACATCGGAATGTAATGGAAAATAATCATCCATACCACTCCCAGTAGTGCCATGGTCTGCAAATGTTTTTGCCCCCCCCATCTGCGGGCTAGTGACGTCCATCTCCCCGATCGAACCGATGGTTGTGGTTGTGGTTGTGGATTTTTCCATCCTGTACTCATACAGAAGACCTCCCTTCTCTATAATGTAAGCACTTACATTTATTATTTTAGGGGCTTTTGCTTCTAATGAGTAGTACTTGATTTTTTGATTTTGGTGTCTAAAGTTCAGGTGGAGATAGGACAATACGTAAAAAGTTTCTTCCAGACTTTGGATTTTCTATATCTATTAATTTACAAAAAAGACTATCAGGTGGTACGATAAGACTATATGGAATTCCAATCATTACCTATGACCTAGATCAGGAGGATTAAGAATGGAAGAATTGGTTCGTTCGATTCAGAAACAGGTTCGGATAAAAAGGTTTGCCTGCTGGGCAGGGCTCATCATGTTTGGCCTGTGTACTTTAGTTGGCATTGCAGCTGAGGAATGGTTTATGGCGCTCCTGGGACTCGCAATGACAGTCTTATCAATCTATGGATTAACCATGATGCGTGGTATGACGAAGTTTAATAAAGAGTATCAACCGGGAAAGGGATACGGTTATTATCGCCGTACTGCACAGCAAAAGCTGCGTTATTTGACTTGGGGACAATGGATACTCGGCGCCTTTATCGTCCTAATGTTCTTTGTATATCACGTCCGTCTTAGTGCTTTTCTTATAGCTATCTTGGGGATCTTGACCATTCAGTTCAGTATCAAAAAACGAATTAAAAATCATCAGGAGCCTGACGTCACAGAGTTGGATGAGTTTGTACGAATGGGGATTGTTTCTCCGCATGAGCAGACTATTGGAGTGTATAAAGATTTCCTGCACCTTAGCCATACGTTTCAGGGCAACCAAATTGTTATCGTTACAGACAAACGGCTGATATCTGTGTTTGTAGAGGAACAAGGACGTGCGCTGAAAACGGAAATGCTGCTATCGAGTATAAACAAAATACGTGCAATCGGTACGGGTTTTCAGGGTCAAGGTTTATTGCTGTCTGTAAGCAACCGTGACCATAACGAGCATCACATTCATAAGGTCGGGAAAAGTATTTACTTTTCGCCAGAGCAATTCGTGGGCTCCTTGCTACGGGCACTGGACGCAGCGTTAAAGATTGGATCATACAGTACGGAAGAAACATTCCCCGTTTACCAACAGACAAGGATTTCATTGCATCCATTAGAACAAAGTTTGTTGCACAAGCCTACCACTGCCTAAATATTCCTCGCAAAAAAAACCAATAGCAAGCAAGCCCTGATCTTAATGAGCTTACTTGCTATTGGGTTAATTAAAACAACTAATTTTCTACCATTTTCCCTTATTAATGATTGGCTCCATGATAAAACACAGTGATGAGATCATGACTAGTAACAAACACCAGCAAACTAAACAGACTGAGCGATAGCGGTCGTGAAATCAATTTTTTCATCCTTTAACACTCCTTTTAGAATCGTTATATATTGGTCTTGCTGTGTTGCTGTAGCTTGGGATCTGAAAATCTCAAATATAGCAGTACATTTTCTAAACTCATGCTCATGTTCCATACCCAGGGTATCGGACAGCTTGAGAGATTGCAGAATATAGCCCAACGCAACCGTAAACTGTCGCAGCTTTATATAATAAAGAGCCAGCTGATAGCAGAAGCGAAAATAATAGGATACATTCACAGGCTCTTCAAAATATTTGAAATCTTCAATTTGTTCGGCAAATGATTCAAGCACACGCTCTAAAGGATAGTCGTGTCTGGCCGCTCCCTCAACAATGGAAAGAAGCCCCGGTAACAGTTCTTCTGGATTGTCACGAAGAAATTGAACGTATTCCTGCAATACCTCGGAACGACCCGATAAAATATCAAGAGCATATAAATTGGCTCTTGCAGCATGGCGATAATATTCCACTTCTGCTTCTCCATACGAATCGAGACCATTAAACCAGCCCAACTCTGCATATTTTTCAATGCAATCTCGAGCGGCTTCATACTTGCCCTGTTTTTGGAAGGCCATGCCTTTCATAAGATGACTGTAGCCGTAGTAGTAGACTAACGGCCGTTTGGTATGTATGGGTTGTATAGGTTTCTTGCATGCTTTGTAGAGCTGCAACTCCTGATACTTCTGGTTGACATGGGAATACAGCTGGTCGCATAAAGCGATCATATTGGCACCATCCATAAATGAAAAGGACAGCTTAATCATGTTAACAAGTGTGTCTAGATCTGTGATGTCGGAGTGAACAAGATCATCCACCCTCCCCACCTCCTTGTCCGACTTTTGTACTCATCAAACAAAACATGATCTATATTCCAACTAAAAATAACTTAATTACGTATTTATTACGCAATTAAGTTATATCATAAAATCAGACATGTGGCAAGGAAATTATAATATATTCCAATTTTCAAAATGTGGATGCCTATAGAGCATTCATTTGTTCAGTTCCATATGAAGCAAAGGGAATGCCCGGCCTGATCCATCCAGCGCAGATCGTCCTGTTGGTACAAAGCCGTAATGTCTGTAGAAAGCATGCGCCTTCTCGTTTTGCTCATTCACATCCACTTTGAGGTGCGTCCCTTTTATTTTTTCAGCATGCTGGATGAGTCGGCTGCCTGTGCCCTGTCCGTGCCATTCAGGGTCGACAAACAGCATTTCTATTTTCTGCCCGTCCAGCCCGATAAACCCTATCGGCTCCTGAAGTACCGTACACTCCATCCAAACTTCAAGTTCTCTTAAAGCGCCGTTACTTATGATGTGATGGTAAAATTGAATGTCTTCTTCAGACAAAAATGTGTGCGTTTGGCGTACTGCCCGATGCCAAATATCTACGAGTTGATCATGATTTTCTTCCCGATAAGCAATAATTTTATGTTGCACTGTATTTCCCCCTTATGCGAATATCCATATAGCATATTTTGCAGTAAGTTTAACAGCGTATATAGAAGTATTCAAACACAAAAAAGGAAGCGGATCCATCCGCCTCCTTTAGGTTACAACCCCTTTACAACGTAACGCCATTTTTGAAAATAGCAAGCTCCCTGAAATTGTTTTTCTCATTATTCACCCAGGTTCCGCTGGCTACATCGATAATGTAATCGACAAAGTTGCGTAGCGCCTCTTCCATACTGACATCCTCCACCAGTGAACCAGCGTTATAGTCAATCCAGTGAGGTTTAGCCTTATATAACGGCGAGTTGGTTGACACTTTCATTGTCGGAACGAAGGAGCCAAAAGGCGTGCCACGCCCGGTTGTGAATATGACGAGCTGACAGCCCGCTGCAGCAAGAGCTGAAGAAGCAACCAGATCATTCCCCGGCGCGCTGAGCAGATTAAGTCCCTTGGTCTTGAGACGCTCCCCGTACTGAATGACATCGGTGACCGTGGAAGACCCGGATTTTTGTGTACAGCCCAGTGATTTATCCTCCAGTGTCGTGATGCCCCCTGCTTTATTGCCTGGTGACGGATTTTCGTATACTGGCTGCTTATAATCCAGAAAATATTGTTTAAAATCGTTAATCAAATGTACGATCTTATCAAATACTTGCTCATCGGCAGCGCGTTCCATTAAAATCGTCTCCGCGCCGAACATTTCGGGCACCTCCGTCAGTACAGTCGTTCCACCCTGTGCTGCCATATAATCCGACAGACGCCCAAGCAGTGGATTGGCAGTAATACCCGACAGGCCGTCAGATCCACCGCATTTTAAGCCGATGTTCAGCTCAGACAAAGGTACAGGCTCCCGTCGATCTTCTTGTACGGCCGCAAATATTTCATGGAGCAGCTTTACCCCTTCCTCCACTTCATCCGACACCTCCTGGGAAAGCAAAAACTTCACCCGCTCCGAGTCGTATTCACCGATGGCTTCTTTGAATTCTTTCATTTCATTGTTCTCACAGCCCAAACCAAGTACCAGAACGCCACCCGCGTTTGCGTGTTTCACGGCATCAATCAAAATCGTGCGCGTATGTGTATGGTCGTCGCCCAATTGAGAGCATCCATAGTTATGCTTGAGCACAAGTGCATTTTCAAAAGGTGAGATATCTCCCACTTCCTGCTTAAAACGATTTAAAATGAGTTCGGCAATTCCGTTCACACAGCCGACCGTCGGCACAATCCACAACTCATTGCGAATCCCTACACGACCGTCCTTTCGCCGAAATCCTTGGAACGTCCGACTCTCCTGTTCATATATATGAGGAGCTGGCTTAGGCTTGTAAGTATATTCCTCCACACCTGTCAGATTCGTTTTCGTATTATGCGTATGCACATGCTGACCTGCCTGAATGGGCTGAATGGCATGACCGATGGGATATCCGTATTTCAGGACATGCCCACCTTCAGGTATGTCCTGTAGCGCAATTTTGTGCCCACGCGCTACATCCTCGGCCAGCTCCACGCATTGTTCTTTTTGTGCTCCCCATGCCAGCGTTTCTCCCTGCTTGTAATCACGCAAAGCGACAGCCACGTTATCTTGATCATGAATTTGAATGAATTCCAGCATTCCAGTCTCCTCCTTGCTTATGCTCCGGGTACGCTGTTCCCGGTTAGAGAATCGAGCGTCTCCTTCATTCCTCTGCTTGTAATTTCATACACATGCTGCGCTGTTTGTTCAGCCAGCCCTTCAACCTGATTCAGATCTTGCCCCCACCATGTCTGTTTGCTGAGTACCTGCTCAGTCAATTGCTTCGCTCCGGCGAGAGTTCCGTCATAGGTACTCCACAGTTCGCCAAATGTGCTCAATACTTCCGCTTCGTCTGCCAATGCAATCGACTCGCCATTTCTGTCTCCCCGGTAGAATACGAGTAAGGACGCCAGCGAAAATACGATTTTGGCAGGCAACGCCTTGTGCTGTGCCACATACTGGAGCAAGGATGGCAAGTTCCGTGTCTTGAACTTGGACACCGAATTCAATGCGATGCTCATGACATAATGACTTACATAGGGATTACGGAACCGTTCAATCACATCGTCGGCATATACATTCAATTCCGCTGCTGGCGAGTCCAGTGTCGGAATAATTTCCTCTCGAATCAACGACTGGATATATTCGCCCATAACATCATGCTCGACCGCTTGCCCTACCGTATCCAGGCCATATAAATAGGCTACAGGTGTAAGCGCCGTATGTGCCCCATTCAAAATGCGCACCTTCCGTGTACGGTATGGCGCCATATCGTCGACAATTAGTACATTCAATCCGGCCAAATGAGCAGGTAATTCTTCTTTAAGCCACTGTGGCCCTTCAATAACCCATAAATGATACTGTTCGCCCACAACAACCAAATCGTCCTTGTAACCCAATTCCGCTTGGATTTCATGAATCCGGTCTTTGGGATAACCAGGTACAATCCGATCCACCAAACTGTTGCAGAACGTATTTGCTTCCTCTATCCATGCAATAAACTCAGCCCCAAGCTCCCATTGGTTCGCATATTTCAGCACGATTTCCTTGAGAGCGTCTCCATTACGGTCGATGAGTTCGCACGGAATAATGACCAGTCCCTTGCTTTGATCGCCCTCAAAAAATTGAAAGCGCTTGTACAGAAAGGCGGTCAGCTTGCCTGGAAAGCTTTTTTGCGGGCGATCTTCCAATTGATCCTCAGGTGCATAAGCGATTCCTGCTTCCGTCGTGTTCGAAACAATAAAGCGCAGTTCTGGCTTTTGGGATAACGCTTCATACTCCAAAAATTCCGGACCGTAAGGATTAATTCCACGGGTGACACACTCCACAACGGTATGCTCCTTCATGGCCTGCCCATCCTTAATTCCTTCAAGGATAACCGTATAAAGACCATCCTGCACGTTAAGTTTCTCCACAAGACCTCCTGGCTGCGGTTGTACAATCACAACCCCTGTATTCCATTCTGCCAGCTTATTCATTTTGTCAAATTGCCAGTCTACAAAAGCACGCAGGAAGTTCCCTTCCCCGAATTGTAGTACCCTCTCGGGATGCGGTTCTGTAATGATAAAGCTTTTTCTGTTTAATTGGTCTAATTCATCTACTTGTTTCATCCGGAGTAGCCTCCCACTAGTACCATAATGATTTCACCGTTATTTTATCATAATGCACACGTTAACAAAATAGTTTTATCAATATTTTTAGTTTTAAAAAATAATAATGACAATAATATGAACACGTTAACATATACGTTTATATAAAAATCTGCAAGTATATTGTCCTTCATGTGTTGTTTCGCACCTGTTCCAAGGCGGTTAAGGCTAACTATTACCCTCTCCCGAGACCTTGTTCATATATACATTTCAGCAGAATAGACGCAAGAAAGCACGGGTAGGATAACACTACTTACTAGGCAGGAGGAGCATCTATGAAGACAATCGCAGATACTATTGTACAAGTTTTGGTCAATGCAGGGGTCAAGCGGATCTATGGCATCGTTGGAGATTCATTAAATAATATGGTTGATTCCATTCGCAGCAATGGTCAAATTGAATGGATTCATGTAAGGCACGAAGAAGTGGCTGCCTTTGCAGCCGGAGCAGATGCTAATCTTAGTGGCAGTATTGCCGTATGTGCCGGTAGTAGCGGCCCCGGAAATCTGCATCTGATTAACGGTTTATATGATTGCCACCGCAATCGGGTGCCTGTACTCGCTATTGCAGCTCATATTCCAAGTGATGAAATCGGAAGTGAATATTTTCAGGCTACGCACCCCGAGCATCTTTTTGGAGAATGCAGTCACTTTTGTGAGGTAATTACGACACCGCGTCAAATTCCAAGAACAGTAACCATGGCTATTCAGGAAGCAGTTTCACGTTCAGGTGTTTCCGTCATTGTTCTTCCCGGTGACGTAGCAGCTTTGGAAGCGGAAAAAGTGCCCACTCCTGAACATGTCTATCACCCCACAGCACCTGTCGTCCATCCGTCCGCTTCTGAAATTTCCCGGCTGGCCGAATATTTGAATAACGGTAAACGAATTACGTTGCTATGCGGCGCTGGCTGTGCTCAATCTCACGACTTGCTTATGCAGCTATGTGACAAGCTAAAATCTCCCATGGTATCCGCTCTGCGAGGCAAGGAATATCTGGAATATGAAAACCCTTATTATGCTGGATTGACGGGACTGATCGGGTATTCTTCCGGGTACCATGCCTTGATGGATTGTGACGTCCTGCTCATGCTTGGAACAGACTTTCCTTATAGACAATTTTATCCTGAAGATGCGATTGTCCTACAGATAGATATAGAGCCGTCCCATCTCGGCAGACGCACTCCGTTGACGTATGGTTTATGCGGAGATGTAAAAGCAACGTTGGAAATGCTGCTTCCTCATTTAACGTCAGAGCATGATTCCAGGCATCTGGAAAAAACCGTCTCTCATTATGCCAAGGTACGCCAGGAGCTGGACGATCTGGCGGTTGGTAAGCCAGGTCATATGCCGATCCATCCGCAATATCTCGCCAAAGTTATTAGTGATACCGCCGAGGAAAATGCTATTTTCACTTGTGATGTCGGTACTCCCACAGTATGGGCAGCGCGTTATTTACAAATGAACGGTCAGCGCCGACTTCTCGGTTCCTTCAATCATGGTACGATGGCAAATGCACTGCCGCAGGCAATCGGTGCGCAGGCCACTGAGCCTGACCGACAGGTGATTGCCCTCTCAGGCGATGGCGGACTTACGATGCTGATGGGCGACCTGCTCACCCTAAAACAGCATCAACTGCCTGTAAAAGTTATTGTTTTCAACAATGGCGCTCTTGGCTTTGTCGAGTTGGAAATGAAAGCAGCCGGATTTCTGGAAAACGGGACTGAACTGGTTAACCCTGATTTTGGTGCTGTAGCGCAAGCCATGGGACTCAAGGGCATTCGGGTTGAAGATCCTACGATGTTGGAGGATGCCATTCAGCAAGCATTGGCTCATGACGGCCCTGTTGTGGTAGATGTGGTGGTGAACCGTCAGGAGCTGTCCATGCCACCTAAAATTAATCTTAAGCAAGCAGAGGGCTTTACACTGTGGATGATGAAAGCCGTGCTGAACGGACGCGGAGACGAGATTGTTGAACTGGCTAAAACCAATCTCTTTCGTTAAATACATGACGAAGCAGTGCTCATTTCAACAAAAAAGAGGCAGGAACAGTGCTTAAGCATTGTTCCTGCCTCTTTTACATAACAAAACTCAGCGTGGTCTGTCTGCCGTCGATTTCCGCTTCATGAGCGCGGTTTCCATAAATATAAGCTCGCCCTCATTGGACGGTGACTGAATTCGTTCCAGAATGCAAGCGGCTCCGCGCTCGCTAATCTGCTCAATCGGTCTTTTGACCGTCGTTAATGGTGGAGTCGTATACATCGAGAAACCAATATCGTCAAAACCAATGACAGAGATATCCTCTGGTACTTTCAAGCCGTTTTCAAATACCGCATTCATCGCACCAATAGCCATATCATCGTTAGAGCAAAACACCGCTGTCGGTGGTTCTTTCAAGGCAAGCAGCTGCTTCATTGCCAGACTTCCGCTTTCAGTATCATAGTGGCCCTGCACGATATATTCGTGTCGGATTGGCTTACCACGATCAATTAATGCATTCATGAAACCCTCGCGGCGTTGCTGGGTCGATTTGAAGCCTTCTACCCCCTCGATGATCGCAATGCGTTCATGCCCGCTTTCAATGAGAAAGGAAACAGCTTCATAGGAGCCTTCCTTATCATTAGAAATCACATTTACAATCCCGGCTCCGGACACCTGCCGGTTCAGTACAACTAGCGGGATGCCTTGACCTAGTACATGATAAATAAAAGGGTTGTCCGCTTCGCTTTGGCTCATCAGAATGATGCCATCAAAACGCTTGCGATGAATAGCAGAAAAATCAGCGTAATCGTCAATTCCTCGCACAAACAGATTGTAATCCACCCCGATGACGTTATTAACTCCACGGATGGTATCCGCAAAAAAGCTGGAGCTGGTGCCTTCAGAAATACTGGTGAAAAACAGGCCGATCGTATGCGAGCGCTGGAGAACCAGGCTTTTAGCATTGTAATTTGGAATGTAATTGAGTTGCTCTGCCAACTCCATAATTTTGCGTTTCGTATCTTCTTTAATCAGCGGGCTGTTATTGAGCGCCCGGGAGACGGTTGTATGGGAAACATTAGCCAGTTTGGCAATGTCTTTAATAGTAGCTGCCATATACGTATCCTTTCCTTAGTGAGGCTCTAAAAAGATTATATACCCACCATACCACAGGAGCCGCCCGGAAAAGAAGACTTTCACAAATTATACGCGGTTGTCCGCATGTCGACGCTGTAATTCTTGAACCATTTCTGCATGTCTGCTGTCCGTCAGCTTGTACATTTTACCGATTACCAGCATGGCCAAAGCCAAGGCAACAGCCGGATAAAGACAAAGCAAGGCTTTGATTCCAAGCAACGTTCCAGAGGATTGAACCACGTTCGGTACATACCCGATAAGCGCCAGTCCAATACCCGATAGAAAGCCAGACAAGGATTGAGCCAATTTACGTGAAAAGTTAAATAGTGAATAGGTAATCCCTTCCTTGCGCTCCCCGGATGACCATTCGCCGTAATCAATAATATCGGACACAAATGCCCAGGTAACCCCGTTGGGAATACTAATACCAATGAACGAAATACTCGCAAGAATTGTGAAAATATATACGTTGGAAGGCATCAAAAAGTTAATGGAATCGGCTATGACGCTAACCAGCATTCCCAAGATGGCTGTTTTTCGTTTACCAAAGCGCCGTACCAGTTTGGGCAGGAACAATACACCCAGCAGCGACGAACCGATAATAATAAAATTCATATACGCCATTAATTCTACATGCCCCAAATTATATTCGGCAAAATAGATCAACAGTGCGGACTTGATATTGTAAGCGGAAATGGTGAAAATCGTCATTAAAACAAGTACCAGCAAGGGTTTATTATTCGTAAAGGTATGCACAATCACGCCTAAAGATAACTTCTCTTTTGGCCCGGACTGGCTAATGATACGTTCTTTCGTTCCACGGTAACATATGATGAAAGCGATCACACCAATGAATGACATAATCCCCATGACCACCGGATAGCCGACATGATGGTTAGGAAACAATAAAATAAGCGGCATGACCACGACACTGGTTACGAATAATGCGCCTAGTGATCCTGCCTGACGGAAAGATGACAACGAAGCACGTTGCTGAGTATCCTGCGTAATGGCAGCACCCAGCGAGCCGTATGGAATATTAACAATAGAGTAGCCGATCCCCCAGATCATATAGGACGCGTAGGCGTAAATGAGTTTGCCTGTGGGTGAAATATTCGGCGAAATAAAGGTAAGAATCGTAAGAATTGCAAGGATAACGCTTCCAACGATAAGAAAAGGTCTAAATTTTCCACGTGTACCGATATGTTTGCGATAATCAACAAAGGACCCGACAATAGGATCACAGACGGCGGCAAACAGCTTGCTGACCAAGAAAATGCCCGCGGCGGCTCCAGCAGAAACCCCTGCTACATCCGTAAAAAATTTCAGCAAATACAGCTGCCCCAAATCAAACATGAATCCGTTTCCAAAGTCACCCATACCATACGAAATCTTTTCTTTCAGGCTAATATGCTCACCTGTCTTGTTGTCAGTTTGGACGCTCTCCTGCACGATAGGCACTCCCATACCTACACACTCCTCTATACTTGTAATTATTTTCACATATTCATTGATATCTATTTTGTTTTTCAATGGCTCTTGCCGGGAGTTTGGTACAAGCTCCTAGCAAGAGCTTCTTTTCTCTGAAGTTAGTGAGTTCTCACTTTAGAGAGTAGCATCACTTACTATGAACAACCGTTGGGAAGTTAAAATATTGCTCGGCGTTATTGTAGCAAATATTTTGTACCATGGCTCCGAGCAGTTCCAGATCCTCAGGGGCCTTGCCTTCCTGAACCCACGTTCCGATTAAATCGCAAAGGATACGGCGGAAATATTCATGACGTGTGTAGGATAGAAAGCTGCGGGAATCCGTCAGCATGCCAATAAAGCGGGACAGCACTCCGTAATTAGCCAGCAGCTTCATCTGCTCCTGCATGCCTTCGATATGGTCGTTAAACCACCATGCGGTACCAAACTGGATTTTCCCTACTGTACCGCCGGATTGGAAACTGCCTGCGAGACTTGCCAATACTGGATAGTCAACCGAATTAAGCGAATACAAAATGGTTCTCGGCAATCCTCCTGCCAGTTCCTGTGCGTCCAGCAATGCTGCCAGTGGACGAGCGAGGGAGCCATCATTTACAGCATCATAGCCTGTATCCGGTCCCAATCGACGGAACATCGCAGTGTTGTTGTTACGCAGCGCATGAATATGGTACTGCATCGCCCAGCCGTGTTCTGCATACTGTTTGCCAAGGAAGACCAGAACGTACGACTTATATTTCGCCTCTTCCAAAGGAGTCACATGACCTTCCTCCAGCGCCTTGCTAAATATGGATGCTGCTTCCTCCGGTGTTGTTTCTTCAAAAACTACAGTATCCAGAGCATGATCAGATACCCGGCCTCCGGCAGCATGAAAATGGCGCACCCGGCTTGCCAGCGCATTCAAAAATCCTTCAAACCCGGAAACGTCCAATCCGCTGACTTCACCCAATCGAGCCACCCATGGCTGGAAGGTTTCACGATTAATTTCCAAAGCTTTGTCGGGACGGTAACTTGGCAACACAGCTACTGGGAAATCGGCCAGCTTGCTAATTTGTTTGTGGTATTCGAGATGGTCGGTCGGATCATCTGTGGTGCACACCACAGTTACCTTTGAGTTCACAATCAAATCACGTGCCCCATAGCCCGGTCCTTGCAGCTTTTGGTTTACCTTTTCCCAGATCACAGGTGCGTTCTGTTCATTCAGCAACTCATAGACACCAAAAAAGCGTTGAAGCTCCAAATGCGTCCAATGGTACAGCGGGTTACCGATCAATGTAGGAACAGTTTTGGCCCAAGCCAGAAACTTGTCATAATCTTCACCATCACCCGTGATCAATCGCTCCTCGACCCCATTGGCCCGCATAAGTCTCCACTTGTAATGATCACCGTACAACCAAGCTTCCGTAATATTCTTGAATTTTTTATTTTCATAAATTTCTTGTGGACTTAAATGACAATGATAGTCAATAATCGGCATATCCTTGGCATACTGATGATACAAGGTTTCAGCCGTTGGATTGCTCAACAAAAAGTTTTCGTCTAAAAACGTTTTGGTCATTACTTTCTCATCCCTTCTATAATCATGTTTCTTAGCTATTTGTTAACGTTAACAAAAATACCCGAGACACCACTTTCCTTTTAACAATTACATTGTCCATAGCAGTAAGAAATCCATATGATTTGTACAGGGCAATACAGCTATAATATGATACCTGTACATCATGTCATACTGGTTTACTTCACCTTAAATTTAATGTTTACGTTAACAACAATTACATTGTAACCGCTATCCTTTGTAGAGGAAAGTGATTTTTATCATGTGAGCGGATAAAAATGATCTCCCCCCCTTTGGGGAGATCTGTTCTTAACCCTTCTCGATAACCGAAACCACAAGAAAATTCCACAAATTTTAATTTCCGCGATAAATCAAACTTTGAAAACGTTTTATATGATTTTCTTCTTTTTTCTGAAAATTTCTTTCTTGAAAATACCAGTTATTGTATTATAATTGCAATATACATCCATTGATTTACATTGAAAGTATTTCATTGATTTATTTCACAGACGAAGAAGAAGAGGTGGTAGCATTGAGTACAAAAGTGCAAGCTGTTGAAACTAAAACTATATCCGATACAAAAGGAGCCGACCTTGTTGTCGATTGCTTGATCAAGCAAGGGGTTACCCATATTTTTGGCATTCCAGGTGCCAAAATTGATTCTGTTTTTGATGTTCTTCAAGATCGGGGGCCCGAATTGATCGTATGTCGTCATGAACAAAATGCCGCCTTTATGGCAGCGGCGGTCGGTCGATTAACCGGTAAACCGGGCGTATGCATTGTTACCTCAGGTCCAGGCGCGTCTAACTTGGCGACAGGACTTGTCACCGCGAATGCAGAAAGTGATCCTGTCGTCGCCATTGCGGGTGCAGTCCCAAGATCCGAACGCTTGAAACGCACACATCAATCTATGGATAATGCTGGACTATTCGAACCCATCACCAAGTACAGTGTTGAAGTAGAACACCCCGATAATGTACCCGAAGCAATTGCTAATGCATTTCGGATTGCGACCTCAGCCCAGCCTGGAGCCACATTTGTCAGCCTGCCGCAGGACGTGTTGACTTCGTCATCCGAAGTAACAGCCATTGAGAAGGTTTCCCTTCCCCAACTTGGAACCGCCCCTGCCGCGCTCATCAAACAAGTCGCAGACCAAATCAGAAAAGCTAAGCTGCCCGTACTTCTTCTCGGTATGAAAGCCAGCACGCCTGAAGCCACCGCAGCTATCCGTGCTCTTATTCGAGATACAGATCTGCCTGTTGTCGAAACCTTCCAGGCCGCTGGAGCCATCTCCCGTGAACTGGAAGACCACTATTTTGGAAGAGTGGGGCTGTTCCAAAATCAACCGGGTGATATGCTTCTTGGAGCCGCAGATTTGGTACTGACGATTGGCTATGATCCTATCGAATACGACCCAAAGAACTGGAACATTCCGGCAAACCGAACACTCATTCATCTGGATGACCATCAAGCCGATATTGATCATGATTATCAACCAGACTACGAATTAATCGGGAACATAGGACTGATTGTGAGTGGACTCGCAGAAGAGTTACCTACCTTAAAACTACCTAAATCCTCCTGCGACCAATTGAATCGTCTACGCCATGATCTGAACGAGCAAGCAGCTGTTCCAGCCCACAAGCATGATTTTCTGATTCATCCATTGCAATTTATTCGCACACTTCGCAGCCTGATTGATGATAACGTCACAGTCACCTGTGATGTCGGTTCACACTACATTTGGATGGCACGTTATTTCCGTTCGTATGAACCGCGGCGCCTGCTATTCAGCAACGGAATGCAGACATTGGGCGTAGCACTGCCTTGGGGGATTGCTGCTACACTCGTCAACCCTGGTCAAAAAGTCGTTTCTATTTCTGGAGACGGAGGTTTCCTTTTTTCATCCATGGAGCTGGAAACCGCTGTACGCCTTAACTCTCCGCTTGTGCATATCGTATGGAGAGATGGTACCTATGACATGGTTGCCTTTCAACAGCAGATTAAATACGGCAGAACGTCTGGAGTAAAATTTGGAGATGTCGATGTTGTCAAATATGCAGAAAGTTTTGGGGCTACCGGATTACGCGTGCACTCTCCTGAAGAACTGGAAAGCGTATTGCAGCAGGCACTTCTTACGGATGGTCCTGTGGTCGTTGATATTCCGATTGATTATCAAGATAATATCCAGTTGGGACGTAAACTGCTACCAAATCAATTAAACTAACTTTTACCAAGACTCTCTCGTGACGGTTTCGTGACAATTAAGGAACAAAACGTTATTTTTTTATAATTTTTTTGAGCTATTTGTGTTATTCACTGAAACTTTACGTTTATTATTGAAAAAGAAAGAAAATGAATGCATACAATTACAAAAGGAAGTGTATTACCATGACCGTTGCAGGACTGGAAACCAAGCAAGAAACTGATCATGATATTTACCAAACGTCCACTATGCTTGCTCTATTAGATGGTCTTTATGATGGAGTTATTGCCTTTGAAGAGCTACAAAAGCACGGGGATTTCGGAATTGGTACCTTTGATCAACTGAATGGCGAGATGATCGCGTTCGATGGTGAATTTTATCACTTGCTTCCAGACGGTACGGCCCATCGTGTAAAACCGGAAGAAACCACTCCGTTTTCCACCGTCACCTTTTTCCGCGAAGATTTCACATATACTGTTGATCATCCCATGCACCGTGAAGAGCTGGAAGCTCTGCTGCTAAAGCTGTTTCCAAGCCGGAATCTGTTCTATGCATTCCGTATGGATGGCACTTTTCGTGAAGTAAAGACACGTACCGTGCCTCATCAAGTGAAGCCTTACAAACCTTTTATCGAAGCAACCAAGTCACAGCCTACCTTTACTTTTAATGACGCTTCCGGCGTAATCACAGGCTTTTGGACACCTGCTTATGCCCAAGGGATTGGAGTAGCCGGATTTCATCTCCATTTTATCAATGATGAACGCACTGGAGGCGGGCATGTTTTTGATTTTGTTGTCGACAAGTGCACAATTCGCATTTGCCAAAAATCCAATCTACATCTTGTGCTGCCCGAAACACCAGATTACTTGACCGCCAACTTGTCCAGAGAAAATCTGGAGAAAGAAATCGCTGTTACTGAGGGTGCACAATAATTACGCATATAGCTTATCAAGGTACGGCCCCTTAGCTAGACATAAAAAAGCAAAAGATCACAGTCAGAAAATGAGGCTACTGCTCTCTGACTGTGATCTTTTTATGTAGGAAACATATATACACAATGCAGCTTATGCTCTCACTCCGGGTTACCCCACATTTGAATGCGATGTAAATGGAGGTTCTCAAATAAATGAAGCGCACAAAAAGACTCTCCGCTTAGGAGAGTCTTTATAGTCCGTTGTTACGACTTATTTAACCTTCAACGATTCTGTACTCAATATTCCCGCTACGCGTTGCGTGTCGAAAATACGGGAAAGCTCCTGCACTGCTGTCAAGTACAGCAGTCCGTTGCCCTCAAGCTTAGGAGAATTGCCGAGTGGAATTGTGCGTTTGATGAGTTGGGCGTATAATTCCGGTTCGGTGAGTTCACGCTCAAAGCTTGCATTTGCCAGCTGCTTAATCAACGCCAATGCACCTGCTACGTGCGGAGTAGCCATCGAAGTTCCGCTAAAGGTCGCATATTTTCCGCCCGGAACGGTGGACAAAATATCTTCTCCTGGCGCAACCAAATCCACCTCATTATTAGAATTACTGAATTCTGAGGCATGTCTGTCAAAGTTGATAGCACCTACGCTGATTACTTCATTATAGCAGCCGGGGTAGCCGAGCTCGTCCGTTCTATCGTCACCGTCTCCTTCATTTCCAGCTGCACAGATGACTAGGATTTGGCTGGCTACAGCCTTTTTTACTGCTTCATGAAGCTCAGGCACATCCTCAGGGCCGCCAAGCGACATCGAGATGATGTCTGCCTTTTGCTCAATCGCATAATAGATACCCTGGATAATCCAGTCATATTGACCGGAACCCCGCTTGTTTAGCACTTTGATGATGAGCAAATCCGCCTCCGGGGCGACACCAACGACACCATCCTCATTTTCCGCTGCCGCAATGGTTCCTGCCACATGTGTACCGTGACCGTTGTAATCCTTGAAAATTTCCGGATCACCTTCATCATCATCCGTGAAATTGCGGCCACCAATAATGCGTGCCTTCAGATCCGGATGGTCCGAATCACAGCCCGTGTCCAGCACCGCTACCTTTACTCCTCGGCCTCGAGTCTGGTTCCATACCGCAGGAGCCTGGATCAGCTCCACCCCTCGCGGTATTTCATTCACTTGTTGCTCCTGCTTGATCACTTGGTAAGGAATGATATGCACTTTACGTTCCATCTTATTCCCTCCTTCATGGATTCAATCGGAAACCATCCGTCTTTGAAACTTTGAAAACCTCTACTGTGTTCGAGGTTACTATATTCTAGCAATTTTTGAAAAGTTTGAACATCCCAATTTTCTTATTTTTGCAAAAAAATACAGACATCAACCAATTCAATTGGAAAATGTCTGCTCTAGTATCTCTATGAGCTTTATGCTGATTCCGCTTGTAACTCAGCCTTAGATAACAGCGATTTGTGTTGCCATTTCCGGCCTTTCCAGCGTAAATAGTGAAAAATACCTCGTACCCATTCATCGCATGCATGTGCAATCCACACACCCAGCACACCATATCCCATATGAATGCCTAGCACATATGCTAACGGGATTTTAATCCCCCACATTGAAATGATGGCCATCATTAACGGGAACTGAACATCTCCTGCTGCTCGCAAGGAGTTAATGACCACGTGGTTAAACACACGGCCCGGCTCCAGCAATATACAGAACAACAAAATCGCTGCCCCTAATTGAATGATCGCTGGCTCATCCGTAAAGATTGCCATCACTTCATATCGGAAAAAGGATACAGCCACGATCACAGCAATCGTAATGACTAGTGACCATTTCAGGCTACGTAAAAGTTGATGATATGCTTTTTCCTTGTCTCCAGCTCCAATCAGGCGAGCCACAATAATTTCGGTTCCCTCGCCGACGGCCATTCCAAATACCATAAAAAAATACACAATCGTATTCGTATAGAAATGAGTTGCAATCGCTGTTGTACCCATAAAGCTGACAAATCGGGTCACCATCATTTGACTAAGCTGATAAGAAAGCCATTCCAGCCCGGCAGGAATACCAATTTTGAGGATCGCCACCAGCTTGCTCCATTGAAGCTGTACATAATATTGGATACGAATGGGCGCACTTACACGTTTGTACAGCAGGATAAAAATCCACACACATGCTACGACGCGGCTAATAACCGTTGAAATCGCTGCTCCCGCCACTCCCATTTGCGGCAGACCAAACCAGCCGTATATGAGCAATGCATTCCCCACAACATGCAATATATTCATGCCGATGCCTACGATCATCGTATCTTTGGTAAAACCATGCGAGCGAATGACCGGCCCTGCGGTTAGCATAAGGGCTTCCAGAAACAGCGAACCCCCTGCCAGCATCATATAGATTTCTGCATTTTCCTTGATTGTCGGAGTAATATGGTAGAAGGATAATAAAAAATCCCGGCTTACGATAAACATCAAACTTAGCGCCAGGCCAAATACCAGATTAAAGGTTAGTGCCGATGCGGTAACACGGCTTGCGTCCACATGCTTTTGCGCACCCAATAACTGAGCAATGATCACACCTACTCCAAGACCAAGCAGATTGAAGAGTATAATCGTAAATTCAATCAACTGTCTGGATACACCGACAGCCGATACAACCTCATCTGAAACATGGCTCAGCATGAATGTATCCACGCTACCCATCAAAATATGAAACAGCATTTCTATGAAGATCGGCCAAGTAATTGCGAAAACCGTCATCGCTTTAACGGCCTGCGCTTGCTTGGAGCCACTTTCCTGCGACAATGACATACTTCTGTATTCCTCCGCTCCCGTATGTAAAATCAAAATTTGCTCATCATTTTTTGATAACGCTTACTCATTCATAAAAAGTCATATGTTTTTTAGCATTTTTATAATATTCCAAGCGATCCTGCAATTGTCCTGTGTGGAATTCGAACTTATGTCCATCTGGATCTGTAAAATAGACCGATCTTTTATCCTGTTCATTCCGCTCCCGTCCAGGCAATATGGTGACATTAAGTGTTCTCAGCTTGTTAAGCATACTTTCAAAATCCGCTTCCGCTACCGAAAATGCAATATGCGTGTAGGAATGATGAATTTCATTTCTCGGAATATCCTCTTCCACATTGAGAGCCAACCACATTCCTAGACAATCCAGATAAGCCAGCTTACGTCCTTTAACGAGTAGTTTTCCATCTAGTACATTCTGATAGAATTGTATAGACTTCTCCAAATTAGACACTGAAAAGCAAATGTGATTCCATCCTTGTATATTCATGCTTTCTATTCCTTTCAGCGAACCCTGTTCAGCCAGTAGTTCCACGCTTCTGTATATTGGCCTAAATCTCCCGGATGATGGCGAATGCAGGTAGCTATCCGAAAGTATAATCCCTGTAACACTTCCCTGTTCAGCTCATATTCCCCTGTCATCTCTGGCCTAAGCGTCTCTACCGCTGGCAAAATGGTATCGACGGTCAGCCTATCCGGTGAAGAACAAAAGGCGTATATCAAATCATACAGAGGCTCTCCCACTACTGGATCAGGATCAATAATACCTGTCAATGTACCATTTTCGGCAAACACAAAATTATGTACTCCGAAATCGCCATGAAGCAAATATTTAAGATTCCGTTGCGGCGATCCGGCCACAAGAGTATGGACGAACCGATGATTCTCTGGGGGTAAAACGTCTTGTATAATCTTTTCGGATTCTTTTGTTCTGTGAAGCAGAAAATCTCTCCATTCCACAAACGGATGATCCGAATAACCATACTCGCGTTCTTCTCCAAGGGATTTGTAGTGTGCAATGACTTCTGTCGCCAGACTGAGCAGCAAATCACCCTTATTTCCTTCACTATATTGCCTAGTGAATCCTGGCTTGAACGCATATACCAAATAACGATGTAGGGAATCTACATAAATCACTCGAGATAGCTTCTCAATCTGTGCATAGGTAAGTAAAAATTCTGCCTCGGCTTTTACAATCGCGGGATCATTTTGTTTAATTACATATCGTGGTCTGGTACCGTCCATAATAACAACCACTTCACTCGAAGTTCCACCAGTCAGCGGTTTGAGATTTTGCATATGGCTTTCAAACACGCCTGCTTCATAAAGCTCATTCAGGATGAATTGAATGTCCATGTAAAACCTCCCTATGCATCTGATCCATAAATAATGCGGCTGGCGCTTCGGATTGCTGATCTAGCCCACCTGTTCGCCAGCCGTTCTGTCTTAAAAATAGATTTTTTCATGCTCCGCATAGATTTCAAGCGCCCGCTCCATCTTATGGACATAGGTCTCATCCTGACTGGTGCATAGAAAAGTGACGTGTCCCTCCTGCGGTTGAACCACTTTTACCGGGGATGCCAGCAAATTACGCTCGGACAGCACCTGTTTCAAGCGTTTGACCGTTCCGTGGCTCCCATCAATGAGCTGAATATGAGAAGGCAGCAGTTCTCTCAAAATTTCCTTATAGAATGGATAATGTGTACATCCCAATACGACCGTACCATAAATATCTAGGTTAAACGAAGACAGCTTATGGTTAAAATAATTGAACAATTCTGCTTGGTCAAAATTCAACTGTTCGCAATATTGTACTAGCTCCGGCAAAGGCAGTGAGTCCACACTTCCATGATCGTCAACTCTGGATACCAGTGCTGCATAACCAGATTGTTTTAAAGTCAACGGTGTCGCCAGCACCAGAACTCTTTTACCATTGGCTCGGTTCATCTCGACCGCTGGCTTCACTGCTGGTTCCATTCCGATAATCGGAAATTTATATTCCTTCCTTAGCTCTGCCACCGCGATACTTGTAGCCGTATTGCAGGCAATCACCAATGCCTTAATATCCTCTTTTAGAATCGTTTGTACCGAAGCCTTGACATAACCAAGCACCTCTTGGGGTGTTTTCGTTCCGTAAGGAACATGAAGCGTATCCGCCATGTAAACAAAATTTTCGTTTGGCAAACGTCTTAGCGCCTCAGACAATACTGTAATTCCACCCAATCCCGAATCAAAAAAACCTATCTTCAAGCTACTCACCTTTTTTCGTTCAACTATGGTGTTATATCTTGCTGGCACCATGTTCATTTCCTTCTTCGCCTATCCAAGCATTCTCTTCATTAGACTTTACATTTAAATTTTACCGCAAAAATGATATTTTGCAAAAGAAACACGCAAATTTTACAGTGTAAAAAATAAAGTAGCTGTTCAAAGTAAATTTAATATAGAAGTGTTGACAGATATTATCTTTATATTGTAATATTACGTGGTAACTTACTAACTAAACTTACTTAGGGGGAAATAAAATCATGTCTAAAGTATTATTTGTCAAAGCTAATGATCGTACAGCTGAAGAATCCGCAACAGTTAAATTGTATAACGCATTCGTGGAAAGCTACAAGTCTTCTCACCCATCTGATGAAATCACTGAGCTGGACCTGTTCTCCGTCGAACTTCCTTATCTGAACGCTAACATGATCAACGGTACGTTCAAATCCGCAAGAGGCATGGAGCTGAATGCAGAAGAAGCTCGCCTGGCAAACATCGCTAATGGTTACCTGGATCAATTCTTGGCAGCAGACAAAGTCGTATTTGCTTTCCCACTCTGGAATATGACTATTCCAGCTGTACTGCACACATACATTGACTACCTGAACCAAGCTGGTAAAACATTCAAATACACTGCTGAAGGTCCTGTAGGTCTTGTAACTGACACTAAAGTAGCCCTGTTGAATGCAAGAGGCGGCGTTTATTCCGAAGGGCCTGCTGCTGCTGCTGAAATGTCTTTGAACTTCATGAGTAACATCTTAACCTTCTTCGGCGTAAAAGACATCGTGAAGGTTGTACTGGAAGGACATAACCAAGCTCCTGACCAAGCACAAGAGATCGTTGCTTCTGCCGTACAACGTGCAGTAGACGCAGCAAAATCGTTCTAATTATATATATGAAGAGAAGAGGATGTCCGCACCCTTTATGGGATGGATATCCTCTTTTTTTTGTTACAAAATATAAAAAACACGTACTTCCCTGATTTGTGATCAAGTAAGAAGTACGTGTCTGTATAAGCTTATTGTTTAAGGAATGAACTGCTGCACGATTTTTACAACCTTACCGTCACGAAGCGTAACATGGTATGGAAATTGGCTGAGGTCCAGAACATCCTTTTTGGCAAAATCCTTCTCAAATTGTGCCAAAGGAATGGATTCGTTCCATTGCACGTCTGTATCTTCTATATTCCCTGTGTGATCATAAATCTGCACCTCTACCGAAGCATCTGGTGCAACCTGATACACGTCATTTTGCACGGAATTGTTTACGATGTAGTAGCCATCCGGCGCTCCGTCCAATCCTGTATTTCCTTCATGCTCCACAAATGCTTTGTCTGCTGCTGCGCCTTCGTACCATTCAATCGGATCTGCTGACAAATAAATTTGTCCATCGCGAATGTCCATTTGGTTTATATATACGGTCTCCTGATTTTCAGCATCTGCAACAGGTGTGTAGCCTTGTGCTGTTGCCCCTGCCGTCGTAATCAGCATCATCATCAAAGTCAATACGGTCCATTTCGAAGCTAATTTCATCATGTCTGATCTCTCCTTGCCGTTTGGGTATGTACACGGTGTCTGTAAGCTTCATTACCCTTGTGTACCTATCATAAACTTTGAACGGTTAAAAAGTGTATCAGATACATAAAAAATAAGTTACGATTTTTTAAGACTTGGTCTTAAAACTTGATGACATGTCCTATTTACCTTTGTTATTTTAGTAATCCCACCTGACGTGCCTGTTCCTCGGTGAGAATAAACTCTTCATTTTGCCATACCTCGTCCTCTTTGGTTACAGCAAACATCCCCATAATCTCTGTCCAGATTCCTTTGTCGGCGGCTTCCTTTTGTGTAATGATTATTTTCATTTGAATCCCTCTCTCTTTTTAGAATACGTGCAATGTGTGTAACCCACTGCGCAAATAGATGGTTTCTCCGATCGCTGCTCCAAACCCATCTGTCCGCTTCGTACTCAGCTTATCCTTGTCATCCTCATTTTTCATAAGTTTGTCTCAAAACAACAACCATCTAGTAAACTAGTACCGATGCTCAGCTAAAATGTAAATTTTTATAAAAATACCCAACTTCTATATGGAGTCACAGTGCCTGTCCTAAATTTACAAATGGGATAACTGTTCTGCTTATAACATATGTACCCTTTTCTTACCGAAATTATTCGTATCTTATTTATGATCTTAAAACTTCAGAATAATTTTGTAAGCAATGACCTTTCTTAGAAGTGACTAAGCGCTAAAATAAAAACGGCTGCAGGTTATCCTACGAGCCGTTTCTACTAATAAATTTTTATGCCTAGTTAATTCACCGAAACCATCAACATATGCAAATTCATTTTTTCTGTATAAACAAGTGATTGCCAAAAGAAATAAAGCAGCGGAGAGGACGGAATTGTCTGAAGAAGCGGAGCGTTCGCCTTTGCCCCCGGATTTCTACCCTTGAACATACAACCAAGAAATCCGGGGCAACAGCGACCGGAAGAATAATCCGTTCTCGTAGTGAACACAAGCCGCATACCGTCACTTTAGCACTCCGCATGATATAGAAGTTGCCCTATTTTGACACGGAAAAGTAAAAAGGCTGCACGCATACTGGTTTGGACACAGTTACTTGTTGTCCGGTGTAGGTTAAGCGACCGCTTGCTTTGTCCACTTTGAAGGTAACAATATTGTTGGTGTCGCGGTTAGCCACGAGCATATAGTCACCATTAGGTGTCAAAGCAAAATGACGCGGATGCTCGCCTTCGACAGATACATGCTCAACCAAGCTCAACTTGCCAGTGGCTCCATCTACAGCGTATACCACGATGCTATCATGTCCACGGTTGGAACCGTACAGATAAGCGCCATCCTGTGAGATCGCAATTTCTGCAGTTGTGTTTTCGCCAGTAAAGTCAGACGGCAATGTCGGTACGCTCTCAAGCTCAGTAAGCTTGCCAGCTTCTGCATCATATGCGAAAGAAGTAATGGAAGAATCCACTTCATTAATAACAAAAGCAAATTTACCGTTCGGGTGGAACGTCAAGTGACGTGGGCCTGCACCTGCATGGGTTTTCGTTTCACCGTGCAGCACCAGTTGCCCTTTGCTGTCATCAATGGTATAAATACGGATCAGATCCAGTCCAAGATCTTGTACGAACAGGAAGCGGCCGTCCGGGCTAAAGAAACTGGAATGTGGATGTGGACGATCCTGACGCTCAGGATGCGCTCCTTTGCCCTCGTGCTGTTTTACATCCAGCAATTCACCGATACGCCCGTCCTCAGTCAGGGATACCAGTCCTACCATACCTCCGTGGTAGCTGACTACAATCAGGTAACGATCGGATGGATCACGTTGAATGTGGCATGTTGTGGAGCCTACGTTTTCCGCGCGATTCAGCAAAGTGAATGTGCCTTTAACCGGGTCAATTTCAAAAGCAGAGGCTTCGCCTACCTTCGCTCCTGCAGCGGAAGTCGTCTCGCCAATGGAATACAGCTTCCGATTTTTAACGTCTACATTTAGAAATGTAGGATTTTTCAAGCCGGAGAACTCACCCTGTAGTGTCAGGGCTCCTGTCTGTTCATTAAAAGTATACGAATAAACTCCGTTACCTTCCAATTCGGCGTAAGAGCCTGCGAATACGAGCAATTTTTGTTGTGCTGTCATGGTTGTGTCCTCCTTGGATTAAAAAAATGACGGGCAATTGGAATGATTGCTCCTGTTACAGATACTGCTTTAAGAGGCACGCTTCACCACAGGTTCTGTAGACAATGCTACATTTCCTGCTACGGCACGCGAGATCATGCATGAGGTTTCAGCCTGCTCTGCAAGGCGCAATGCTTGTTCGATTTGCGATTCTGTTGCATCGACGGACAATAGAACTCGTGGACGATGCACGATTCGGCGATATGTAAAAATGTTGTTCGTTACATCGACAATCCCTTCGGATTCCAGTGCCAATGATACCACCGGGAGACTGGCACGCTCCATCATCGCCGCCAAAGTAATCAAATAGCAGGTAGCAGCTGCTCCGAGCAGCATTTCATCCGGATTGGTGCCCACACCAGGGCCTCCCATCTCAGCCGGAATCGAAATCGCTGTCCGCAACTGTCCGGCCTCAATACGCCCATCGCTGTTGCGTCCCCCGTTCCAGTCTGCCTTGAGCAGAAAGGTATGCTCCATTTCAGGTCACTCCTCTCTCTTGTATTATGAATGTTTACACAGGTGAATGTAAAGGTTAGTCAATCTCCTGATTTTTAGTTTCGGTACCCAGCAACCATACAGCAGCTGCTCCGATCAGGATCGCTACGAAAAAAATCGCAAAGATAGATGGTAACGCTATGCCTTGTCCTACGAGTATACCTACCACAAAAGGCCCGATCACGCCGCCAATACGGCCAAATGCAGCTGCCATACCCACACCGGTAGAACGAGCAGACGTTGGGTACAGCTCCGGGGTATAAGCATACATGGCTCCCCATGCACCGAGATTAAAGAAAGACAGGCAGATACCAGCAGCCAACAACATCCCTGCCGTTTCCGATGTTCCAAACCAAATAGCTGACACTGCCGTGAGCAACAAGTAGATGATCAGTACAAATTTGCGACCCAGCTTTTCAATCAGATAGGCAGCGGTAAAATAACCTGGTAATTGTGCAAGTGTCATGATTAGGACATACTCAAAGCTTTTAACCAGCTCAAATCCCTTCATAAACATCATGCTTGGCAACCACAGGAACATGCCATAATATGAAAATACAACTGTAAACCATAAAATCCACAGCATTAGCGTAGACTTGCGATGGGGTCCCGACCAAATCGCAGCCAAGCGTGCACGTAACGGAAGTTTGACGCTTTGCTGCTTGTATCGCGGTGAATCCTCAATAGCTTTGCGCAAATAAAGAGCGTACAGCGCAGGTACTGCGCCGAGAATAAATGCCATTTGCCAACCGTATTTCGGAATAACAAAATAAGCAATAAGAGCCGAAAGAATCCAGCCTGCCGCCCAAAAGCTTTCCAGCAACACAACTGCTCTTCCTCGTTCTTTTACAGGCACTGATTCTGACACCAGCGTCGAAGCAACAGGCAATTCCCCGCCCAAGCCTGCACCAGCAATAAAACGCAGCACCAGCAGCATTCCGAGACCTGTCGCAAAAGCGGATAAGCCACTGGCAATGGAAAAGATCAACAGTGTCCACACTAATATGGCGCGTCTGCCGTAACGATCCGCCAAAATCCCCGCCAAAGCGGCCCCGAACACCATTCCTATTGAATTCATCGCAGTCAGCAGACCAATCTGCTCTGATTGGAGATGCCACTCCTTAGCCAAAGCTGCCACTATAAATGAAAGCAGTCCCACATCCATAGCATCAAACAGCCAGCTAAGGCCTGCGCTAAATAGCAATTTTCTTTTTTTAGCTGGGGGTAATGAAGTTAATTCACTCATGATTCGCTCTCCCTTAAAAATGCATCGTATGTAGACGTATATTCAGGTGTCTTGTCACCCGTAGCCCAGCATCTATTGTACCGCAAGCTTCCTGAATCTGCGAGCTTTTAATGCAAAAAAAACGGAAGATTGCCTACGGCAATTCTCCCGCCTTCTGGAACCTGTCAGTTACCGGTTTTGGACCAGACCGATGATCGTCACCATGAGCACCAGCAGCTGGATGAGTGTATCGTTACTCATTCCAATCGCCTCCATCCCATATGAGATACTCCTTCGGCCGTTTCCCCTCTCCCCGGATTATGACGCTTGTTCCCCAATACATACCTATGCAGGTGGCGGGAATCTTATGATCAATAATGGATACAAATCTTCATACATTTAAGGTTTAATCCAGGAGCACTGTAAATCCATTTCCTGAATGCATTCACGGCTATCATGTTCATCATTGGCCACCAGCGGGGTCACCGGATAGATGCTCATACCACCTTGCTCATAAGTGCGTAATAAGGGCAGCAGCTCATCAATGTTCTGGATCGACGGATCTAGCCATGAATCTATTTGGTCTGCTTCCAAAATAGCGGGCATCCGGCTGTCAAATTCACGTATATCCGTATTGGCCTGAACTGTCATCATCGTACAGGTGCGTAACGGCTCCTTTCGGCTATCCTGCCATATTTCATAGAGCCCCGCGACCGCAAACATTTTCTGTTCCGGCAATACCACTCGGACAGCACACATGCGTTTGCCTAATTTTCGCCAATAATAAAAACCATTACAAGGAATAATACAGCGGCGGGTTTCCGCCATCTTCCGATAACTAGGATTTACCCGAACAGTATTCAGGTCTGCATTAACACAATCCTTACCCCAATAAGGAATAAATCCCCAGCGAAATTCATCAAGCACCCGTTCTCCATCCTGATGCAGCACAATTGGAACATGCTGGGTGGGACTCATGTTATAACGTGTTTTATAATAATACATCACACGTTGTATACCAAAATGATCCCTTACCTCATCCAAATCAGCCGATAACGAAAATCTTTTGCACATATGCAATTCATCCTTCCGCCTTTTTTTACCTATTGTGCGGATATACAAGGAAAAATATGCATAAGCGAGGATTTTACAAAAACCTGATGATCAAAATATATAGCAATATCCCCGCAGTCATAAAGATACGGGGATAGATGCTAACTTATAACGTTATTATTACTTCTTTTCTACAGCATGGCCGCCAAATTCATTACGCAGCGCTGCGACTACTTTTCCGTTGAATGTATCGACATCCAGCGAACGGTAGCGCATCAGCAAGGACAAGGCAATGACCGGAGTTGCTGCCTGAAGGTCCAGCGCTTCCTCAACCGTCCATTTACCTTCACCGGAAGAGTGCATAACCCCGCGGATTTCGTCCAGGTTTGCATCTTTGGAAAATGCGCGTTCAGTCAATCCCATCAGCCAAGAGCGGATAACGGAACCATTGTTCCACACGCGCGCTACTTGTTCATAATCAAAGTCAAAGTTGCTTTTCTCAAGTACTTCAAAGCCTTCACCAATGGAAGCCATCATACCGTATTCCACACCATTGTGAACCATTTTCAGAAAATGTCCGCTACCGGATTTACCTGCATACAAATAACCATTTTCCACCGCTGTATCGCGGAAAATCGGCTCAACAACTGCCCAGGCTTCTGGATCGCCACCGATCATGTAACAAGCACCATTGCGTGCACCTTCCATCCCGCCGGAAGTTCCTGCATCCATGAAGCTGATACCGTATTCTTTCAGACGAGCATGGCGAGCAATGGATTCTTTGTAATGAGAATTTCCGCCTTCAATAATGATGTCCCCTTTGGACAACATGGGTTGAAGCTGATCCAGCACAGAATCCACGATTTGGTGAGGAACCATGATCCACAGTACTCTCGGGGATTGAGTTGCTTGCACAAGCTCTTCCAAAGTAGAAGCACCTGTAGCTCCATAGTCCTTCATTTCTTGGATTGCAGCTGCATTGACGTCGTAAGCTACAACTTCGTGCTTATGATCGATCAAGTTTTTACCAAGATTCAAACCCATTTTTCCCAAACCAATTAATCCTACTTGCATTATAAAGGCCTCCTGCCGTAGCAAAATATATTTTTGTACCTACTTTTGGGTTGGATTAAGAACGAACGACTGCTTTTTCAGCACTTTCGGACTTTTCGTCCAACCACCATGTAAAGCCTTGCTCTTCCAACAATTTATCAGAAGCTGCTGGGCCGTAAGAGCCTGCCGCATACGTGTGAAGCGGAACTTCGCCACGGGCAAAGGCTTCGAGTACGGGTTGAACCCACACCCATGAAAGCTCCACTTCGTTCCAATGAGCAAAAAAGGTGGAATCGCCGCGCAGCGCATCAAAGATGAGACGTTCATAGGCTTCTGGAACATCCTTGGCCTCGGAATGATAATTCATCAGAACCGTCTCTAACTGGCCGTTGTTTAGCGGATCTCTACTGTTGAGACGAAGCGTTACCTTTTCATCCGGGTTAACATGGATGATCAGCAAGTTCGGGTCTGTCGGTTGCCCTTGAGCAGCATAAGGGTCTGTAATATCCTTTTTAAATTCCACGACGATACGAGTGGATTTTTCTTTCATTCGTTTACCAGTACGAATATAGAACGGCACACCCGACCATTGTTCATTGTCAATCCAAAGGCGGGCTGAAATGAACGTATCATTTTGCGAATCAGGTCCGATGTCTGGCTCCTCTTTATAGGAAGGAACTGCTTTTCTGTTGATCTCACCTGCGGTATATTGTCCTCTAACTACGTTGGAAGCAATATCGGAAGGATCAAGGGCACGAAGCGCGTTCATTACCTTACTTTTTTCGTCCCGCACTTGATCTGCTGTGATATGTCCCGGCTTGTTCATAGCCGTCATCATCAGCACCTGCAGCATGTGATTTTGTACCATATCACGAATAGCGCCGGAGTGATCGTAGTACCCTGCTCGCTCCTCTACGCCTACAGTCTCAGAAGCGGTAATTTGTATATTAGCAATGTATTGATTGTTCCATACCCCTTGAAGCAATGGATTAGCAAATTTCAAGGCTTCGAGGTTTTGAACCATCGGCTTACCTAAGTAATGGTCAATACGATAAATCTCATCCTCAGCAAAGGTTCTGCTCAGGCGATCATTCAGCTCACGAGCCGATTCCAAATCATGCCCAAATGGTTTTTCAATAATGAGTCGTTTCCAACCCTTTGTTTCAGCCAAACCGCTTTCGCGAATGTTATGGGCAATCACATCAAAAAATTCCGGTGCCACCGATAAGTAAAACATGCGGTTCCCCGGAATTCCCAAGTCATTTTCACGTTGCTCAGCAAGCTGTAGCAGCTTTTTATAATCTTCCGGGTGGTTAACGTTCAATGCACAGTAACGGAAAGCACTTAAGAACTGATCCATCTGTGCACGGTCATCGTTCACATGTCTGGAAAAATCCTTAATGGATTGCTCTACATTACTTTGAAATTGCTCGTTAGCCACTTCACGACGCCCCATCCCAATTACAGAAAAGGAAGCCGGAATTTTACCTTCTACAAACAAATTATACAAGGCAGGGTAAATTTTGCGTTTGGCCAAATCCCCTGTCGCTCCAAATAAGACAAATGTCATCGAATCCATGAAATATTCCTTCTTCCCATTATAAAAGATGAGGTTATTAAAAGTTACCTGAGGAATTAACGTAACCCATAATACACCCAAAATAAGGGGCAAGTCAATCAAATTTTAGCGAAATCGTGAACATTCGATATATCCTGTAATGATAACGTTTTCTGTGGTATGATTGATGATATGAAAGAGAAAAAACTGTTAAAATTGTCACAGTTGATACAAAGCATTATAGTTACTATTGGTATACAGAGTTACTTTTAGTATACTGTTTAAAACAACAATGAAATTGAGGGGATTCAGATGAGCGACGACAGGCAGCCTAAGCTTTTGTGCGGTAAGGTAGAACAGTCCTTTCAGATCATCAGCAAAAAATGGACCGCTCTCATCATTCATACTTTGATGGAACATCCCAAACGATTTAGTGAAATTCAAGTTTCCATACCTGATCTTAGCAAACGCATGCTGAACGAGCGCATCAAGGAGCTAGAGCTTTCGGGCTTAATCCTTCGCAATGTCATCACAGAACGGCCTGTGCGTACCGAATATTCGCTGACACGTAAAGGTAAAGAGCTAGGTGATGCATTGAATGGTGTGGAGAGCTGGGCCGAAAGATGGCTCTAAAACCAATAACAGGAGATCGCCACTCGCTCTCCTGTTATTGTGTTACTCCATGTGGATCATAATACAAGCAGTAAAACGTAAATAATGGGACAATCGCAGCAATAGCACATGATTTCAGGAATGAGCCAGGAAAGGATGAGACCGATGGCATTTGGCATTACCCGGCAGGAACTGCTGAGCTGGAAAAGAGAAGTCAGCCGTGGCGAAATTGCTTTTCTTACGCATTACTGGCTGGATGACCGTTTTCCAGGCATTACAACGGTCACCAAGGTGGGCTGTTCTGACTTGGATAAGCTGCGCTTATGGTGCAACCATAACGGATTGGACCCTCAATATATACATCAGCGTCAGCCCTATCCTCATTTTGATCTCATCGGTACCAAACAGACGGAAATTTTACGCAAGTATGGCATGAGCGAGCAGTTAAGACGCTTCGAACCTCATCTTCAACCAAGTACACACCCTTCGTTCTAAACCGCAGCTCTCAGAGTTGCGGTACTTTTGTTTTCATCCCGGATAATACCTTGTGTATCCAGATTGCTGACATCGCTCCTTCTCCCATCGCTACAGTCGCTTGCTCGGCATGAGCCCCTAAGTCTCCGGCAACCCATACATTCTCTACATTGGTCATTTTGCTGCGGGGATGAGTCTCAACATGCTTGTTGTGCAGCAGACGGACACCTAGTTGCTCCGCCAGCTCTGAATGAACATGGTTGCTTCCAAAAGCTAAGAAGCCCCGTTCTGCTCGAACGACTTGTCCATCAGCCAACTGCACTCCCTCAAAACAGCCCGGTTGTCCGGTGATAATCTCAATAATGGCTGACTCCTTATATTCGATCCCTTTTTCCCGCAGCTTGACGATCAGCTCGTTCGGTACTTCTGAACGCTCATGATTGACATAAACCAGTTGATCGGTACGTGCTGACAAAATTAAAGCCATGGAAGCTCCCGCTTTGCCCGCCCCCATCACGACCGTCCTGCGATCCTGGACCTCGTATCCGTCACAGTCCGGGCATACATACACACTGTTGCCCAAGCAGGCTTGTAACCCTTCCAGTTTTGGAAAACGGTCCGTTAGCCCTGTGGCTAATAATAGCGTTTTTGACGTATATACTAAACCTGTCTCCACTTCAATGTTAAAAAGCTCATCTCGCTTGATCGCTTTTAGCGCCTTGCCATCAATAAATTCTGCGCCTAGCTTCGTGGCTTCACTACGTCCGAGTCGTCGTAGCTCGTCACCAGAAATTCCGTCTGGAAAGCCCAAAATATTATGATACTGTTGGCACAGCGTTGATCGACCATAGCCCGAATCTATCACAAGTACCCGATGACTGCTGTATCTGCCCAATTGAATCGCTGCTTGCAGTCCGGCGATCCCCCCACCGACAATAATGCAATCGTAGTTCATGCCATAATTCCTCCTTCAAATGCGCGCAAATAAACATCTACAAAAAAGCAATCACACTTATGTAAACTTCTCATCCAATTTCAAACATAATATCACCTATTTACAGATGAATTAACCTTGTTCCCCATGGTCAAAAAGGTCACATTCCTTAAAAAATGGAATGGCAAACAGCACTGTGGATTATCCGCAGTGCTGTTCTCAGATCGAATCTGACTCATTATACTATTGTAATCATTATTTAAATGTTTTTACGCGTTCTTCAATAGGTTGGAATTCCTTGTCGCCTGGTTGGAAGGTCGGTTTACCAAATGGCATTTCAGCAATCAGTTTCCAATGCTCAGGAATGTTCCATTCGTTTTTCACTTTTTCATCGATCAGTGGGTTGTAATGCTGAAGGGACGCACCGAGTCCTTCTTGCTCCAGAGCCGTCCATACCACCAATTGCAGCATGCCGTTAGATTGATTGGCCCAGATTGGGAAATTGTCCGCATATGCTTCAAATTGTTGTTGCAGACCAGCGATCACGTTGTTGTCTTCAAAAAACAACACTGTTCCGTAACCGCTGCGGAAACCATTCATTTTCTCAGCAGTAGATTTGAATTGTTCTTCATTGCCTACCACTTCCCGCAAAATATCTTCTGTAATATTCCACAGTTTGTCATGATGCTCTCCGAGCAACACTACAGCGCGTGAAGTTTGGGAGTTGAAAGAAGTAGGTGTATACTTCACAGCTTCCTCTACAATCTCTTGAATTCGTTGGTCAGAAATTACTTGTTCTTTGCTAATGCCATAATAGGAGCGTCTGTCTTTTAGCGCTGTGAAGAAGTCTTTAGTCATTTTGTTACCTCCTGAGAAAAATTAATTACTTTTCGTAACTTAATATACATCCTACATATCTTAAAGTCAAGAGATTTCTTTTTAAATATTACCAGTTAGTTGAAAATTATACGTTGCCATTATATTTTTTCTCACTGGAAGAGGTGTGCTTGGTTACATCCTTGTCTCTCTCCTCCTGTCTTTCCATCTTTAAATCCTCTACGGGAATGGCATCTACTGTCTGCTCAATTTCAAACCTGTCGAATAAGCTTTCCTGATCTGTTGGATACTGTTCCGCATGATCACGATTAATCGGCTGATTCTGATGTTTAGACTCCGTCGTTTCTCTCCCCGTCTGGTCTTTTTGCTCATTCTTACCGTGTAGATTATCTTCAAATGGGGTCATCTTTCTTCCCTCCCTATCGGATTGTGTTCACAGTATACTTTTACCTTTCAAATCGGGGATTAAACGCAAAAAAGAGAAAACCTCCGAAAGATTTTCTCTACACATGTTCTTTATTAATAGTTAACTGGATTATTCCGAGCTGGATTTACGTGTACACTCATGAAAAAGATGAGGCTCCAGCTTCTCTCCCGCTACGAGCTTCTGCACCAACTCTGTACCTGAGGCCGGGGTCATTTGACCATACCAGTCCCCTTGCGGATATACGATTACAACGGCCGCATCATGGCAGCGCCCATTACAACGAGTTCTGGTTGTGTGAATATAGGCTTCTGCTTGTTGTTTACGAATTTCATCCCGAATTGCTTGGGTAACTTCTTCACCCTCATGTCGCAGACATGTGCCTCCATTGCAGATCAACACATGATGCTTCATCGGTTCTAAATCAAAAATAGCCATAGCTTCCCCTTTAATCAACAGTTGTTGGTTTTTAAATTAACGTTTATCTGGATAAAGAACAAGCTGTGCTTCCATCCGCCCGCCTTCAATCGTCAGCACGATAAATGAATATTCGTCTTCACCGCGTTTGTCCGTCGGAGACCCGGGGTTAAGGACAAGCAGATGATCTATCTTTTTGACCACAGGAATATGGGAATGTCCATAAATCAGGCAATCCAGTGTTTCTCCCTTAAACGTGTTTAACGCGATATTTTCTGTCGAGCCGCGCCAGCCATGACCATGAACCATGCCGATTCGCTTGCCTTGGGCTTCAACGATTCGTTGATAACCTAGACGCTCCACGATGTCGGTTCCATCATTGTTTCCAGCTATGCCTTGCACAGGCGCAAATTCAGCTAGACATTCATAGACGAACCAATCCGTCCAATCTCCGGCGTGGAGAATAAGGTCACTGCCCTTTAGCTCCTGTACAAGCCGACTAGGCAGCGTTTTGCTTCTATGCGGCATATGAGTGTCTGAAAGTACGATGATTTTCATATCAATTTCTCCTTAGCGGCGTCATTACACGGATGAACTTTGTTGCCCAACCCGCTGCTTGAGAGCCTGCTCCAGATCACGCAACGTAACGGTCTCGAAAAACGCCTGTATTTTCTGCTCTGCCACGGTGTATAAACCATCCAACAAAGCGTCTATGTTCCTGCCAACCTCGCAATTACAGTTGCTGTCGGTATGAATGGCGAACAGCGGACCTTCATCCTTGGTTGCTTCATAGATCATTTTCAGATTGATGTTGGAACTTGACATGCTTAGACGAAAGCCGCGCGCTCCTGGCGACGAATCCACCAGACCCGCTTGCTTGAGCCGGCTCATAATTCTTCTCACAACTACCGGATTGGTATTAATGCTGGAAGCAATAAGTGACGAAGTCATTCGCTCGGGTGCTCCTTCAGCCAGAAGAAGCAGACAATGGATACTAACGGAAAAATGGGTACTCATGTTAACCACCTTTATATGTGTGCCTCATTAAATATTTGGTAAAATGCATGTTTACATCATACCACATTAGGGTCAGCGACACAGTGCTTACTACTCCTTACTCGGGAAAAAAGTCATTTTCAGGGCGTACTCGCACTTTTAATTGGCGCACACTATATTCTAGCTGCTTGATGATATCTTCCAGTTGACGACGGTCAAGTGCATTAAAGTCGGCGGCAGGCTTGGGTGCATTTTTCAAATCACGTATGGTTGCCTGCTGCTCCTGCCACTTGTCCATCAGGTCGGCTATATTCGCATAAAAGCGTTCGTAATCCTTGATCACTTCATCCAGAAAGGCATCTACCTCGTCTGGATCATAGCCACGCATTTTATTTTTAAACTGTTTCTCATGAATGGAGAGCGCGTCCAGCTGAATGCCCAGTTGTTTAAACAACTGCTTTTGCTTATCCAGACGACGCTTCATATGTTCATCCATCGGTTTTCCCTCCTTAACACACTATTCTTTTTATATCACATTCTAGGCTGGGAATAAAAGTCTCTGCTGATTGCGCTGCCTTATGAACGGGTATAAAAAAGCATACGCGCCACTCATACAGACCATGAAGGGGAGAGATGATCATGAAACATTTGAACGATTCGCAGCTTGCAGAGCTGAAACATATGTTGCTGGAGCAGAAAAAGGATTTAGAAAAGCATTTTAAGCAAAACGGTCAAGAAAATACGCAATTGGGAGAAGCACTGACAGATTCCACAGGTGAGCTCTCGTCCTACGATAACCACCCCGCTGATATAGGGACGGAAACCTTTGAACGATCCCGTGATCTGGCGATTAATGAGTCGCTGGAGAACGAGCTGGAGCAGGTCAATGCAGCCTTGCAACGGATGCAGGACGGAACGTATGGAATATGTGTGGAGAGCGGCGAAGAAATTCCTTTTGAACGGTTGCAGGCCATTCCATATACCGCCTATACCGTCGAGCACACTCCAAATCGAGAATTATCAAATGACCGCCCAATCGAGGAACAGGTTATGACTCCGCCACCCAAAGGTGCAGGTGAGGTTCGCCAACGGAATGCAGGGCGATTTGACGATGCGGGCGCATGGGACGCGGTGGAAAAATACGGCACATCAAACTCGCCTGCGACAGCCGCCAAGCGTGATGTCACAGATTATGATGAAAATATGTGATGCTAGCATGTGCAAAAGTTCATTGAAGATATCTATGTATTGGTTCATCTAAAAAAGCAGCTTGTCCATAGACAGGCTGCTTTTCTATGTCTTCCGAAAATACGATGATCTCGCTTACCCAATTTCTATCCGCTTTCGACTGCGAGCTGACCCAATACAAGCGTCGATTACCTTCATATTGCTCACCGCATCTTCTGGCTCATATGGCAACGGGATACCGTCAAGCACCGCTTCGGCAAAAGCATCTGCTTGCAATTCAAAAGAATTAAAACCTTTCAAACGTTCCTCACGCGTAACCGAGCCGACATGAACGAAAATCTGCGGTACGACAGACGTTCTTTCCCAACCGAACATTTTGGGCATAGCAATCGTACCCTTGCTACCGAGAATTTCCATATTGGAACGGTTGGCTGCCCACATACCACAATCGAAGGTAAGGTTGACTCCACCCGGAAATTCCAGCAGGCCGGAAGCCATCATATCAACGTTGTCATGCTCGGGGGAAAATAAAGCATGTACCGTCACTGCCTCCGGCTCCCGATCCAAATACATACGAGCGGCTGAGATCGGATACACGCCCACATCATATAACGAGCCGCCGCCCATGCTTTTATTAAAGCGTACATTGTCTGCCTGATCGGTATTGTTAAATGTAAACGTACAATGAATGCCGCGAATGTCACCAATTTCCCCACTATTGATGATTTCCTTAATTCTTCGATGTTTGGGATGATAGCGATACATAAAAGCTTCCGCAAACGTCACTCCTGCCCGGCGACACGCTTCAATCATACGGCTTGTTCCGGCCGAGCTAAGAGAAGACGGTTTTTCACACAAAACATGCTTCCCGGCCTCCGCGGCCTTAATGGTCCACTCTTCATGCAAATGGTTCGGTAACGGGATATACACCGCTCCGATGTCAGGATCTGCCAACAGCTCGTCATAGCTTCCATAACTTCTCGGAATATCGAACTCCCGGGCAGCCTCGGCGGCTTTATCCACATCACGACTGGCAATGCCTAGCACTTCTCCGCGTTCGGACTGCTGAATCGCCGGAATTACAGCAATTCTAGCGATCTCCGCCGTGCCTAAAATGCCCCATTTCAGCTTTCTACCCATCATTCTCATCCTTTCGTCGTTAGGAATAGTTGTCTTGTTCCGCTTTATGCAGCATACCTAAGCAACGGTCCAGATCGGCTTTGACCTGCTTTTTGTACAGCCGTGCTTTCTCTTCCCCATCGTCTGTGAAATGATAGAGCACAATCTCCTGAAAATCTACACGCGGGTCTGTTCCTTTTAATTTCTTGGTACGGTAAAAAACGCCTTCCTGGACCAGTTCATGCAGTGCCCGGTATACCTCGCTTTGAGGTGGAACATAGCCGAAACTACTGAACTCATCTTTCATCGATTCGAGCATCTGATATCCATATCCGCGATGCCTCTCTACCATTGTGATCAGATAAATTTTGATAAAAGCCCGCTGGGATATCATAAACGCCATTTCACAACCTCCTCTACATCTTATTCAAGTCTCTTATCTTCCATTATAAACCACTCTGCGTCCATAGACTATTTCCTTTCATAAATATGAGAGCTTACGATAATTCTCCATTCCTTGTGACCTGTTTGAAGGTGGCGAGTGCAATAAAATGAAACGTTCTAGAGTAGTATGCATGTCGCTGAGTAAATGATTTTGTAGTTTTCTATTTTGAATTTTTCATATATTGAAATAACATAATTAAACTTAAAAAAGTAACCCGTAGCTCAATCTTCTTCCCGAGCTTCGGGTTACTTTTTATGGTATATGACTAGATTTTGAGATTTTGCTTCTGCAGGGCAGGCGGGCTTCCAGCAGGGCGGAAACGAATCCGAAGCCCCACGATCCATTTGCCCATAGGCAAGTGTGCCAGCAACCATGTTCCAAAAAGAGAAAAGATTATACAGAGAACGAATGAAGCCAGTGTACGAGGAACGTGACTCCAATCTGTAAACAACGTTCCATCAAAATAGTAGGTTACGCGCAGCATAAAGGCGTGCATCAGATATGCTCCATAGGACAACGTTCCCATGACGGTCAGCATCCGCGCCGCACGTCCTCCCTTGTGAGCAATCCACGTTGCTACCCGATAAGCTACAAAAATAGACGTGATGCAATATACAGCCATAACCGGACGCAGCAGAGACAAATAGTTAAAAGAAAGGACCGTACCTCGCGGCGTCTGGAACTGACCGATCATCTCATACAGCAAGTATCCTGTGATCACGATAAAGAGCGGCCAGTATATCAACTGCGCCTTGATAACCCAAGCATTCCAACGCCTGACATTCATCCCAGCTGCCGCTCCTAATATAAAATAAAAGAAAAAATAGATCACATTCCGGTCAGCGTATATGGTAAACCAAGAAGAAATGACGGGAAGCTGGAGCTGATCCATCGCTTGATATACGGGTCCCACCGCCAACATAAGCAAAATATAGAGGACGCCGAATCCAGCCAATGCAGCGGGTCGCCATGTTGACGGCAGTAGCGCAGACAAACGACGTACAGCATAACGAAACACGGGAAATAACACATAACATTGGATAATCATAATGATGTACCACAGATGATAGCTGCTTTTCCCGTTCAACAGCTTCTGGAAAAAATCTAACGGGTGAATAAATCCTCCACCTTGGGCAAGCTGATTCCCCAACTCGTATAAAAGAGACCATATGATATAAGGAACGATGATGTCCATGAATCGTTTACGTAAAAACGTGCCATATTTTAAGGCCCCATCATAATTGTAAAATAGCACCATTCCAGTAATGAACACAAACACAGGTACCGCAAATTTGGAACACAGCAGTAATAGGGTCATTACAACTCCGTCCTGGATGCGCGCCCCCGGCGCAACCGCATAGTGTGCGACGGAATGCTGAAGAACAACGGCTGCAAAAGCCAACCCTCTCAGCAAAGCGACTTCGGAAATTCTCTCTTTTTGACTCATGTCACTCTCCTGTTACATCTAGCAATTTATAAATCTATTATAACGACAATCCTGTAAAAATATATAGAGGGATAATGGTGCCAATGCCAAGCAAAGCATCATCTATCTTAGGTATATTCAATCAGTAGCTAGCACATAAAAGCAGCAGTCTCCTCACGGGGAGACTGCTGCTTTAGAAAACCTATAAAAGAGGACAGAGCCAAATTATTGTAAATTACGTTTCCACCAGCCATGTGATGGTTACAGGTTCCTTCTAGTATCTGTGTACGCATCTGTCCGCGTATCCGCCACCGTATCATCATATGTTCTGTAACGATCCGCATTCAGAGAACGGTTGGTGCGGAAAATATCGTATACATCCCGGTGGTGATCAGCGGAATCTACCAGGACCAAAATCTTGCCCTGATCGACGTATGTCTCGTATTGACGAGCATCATCTTCTGGAATGCCCAGTCCAACCAGTCCACCGACCAAGCCACCTGCTCCCGCTCCGACAGCTGCTCCCGTAAGGGTAGCCGCGATAGGTCCAGCAGCAAGAATAGGTCCAATACCCGGAATCGCCAGAGCCCCGATGCCTGCCAGCAAGCCAGCGACGCCGCCTACAACACCGCCGGTAGCCGCTCCTGTAGCCACGCCCTCTGGTGCTTTGGTGCCTGTCTCCTCACTAATCGTCCTGAGGTCGTCACGGTCACGTGTAATCACAGAAATTTCACTGCTTGGGATTCCTTTGCTCTGCAATTGTCCAATCGCACGAGATGCTTCTTGCTCGGTATCAAAAACACCAACAATTTTCTTTTCATTATAATCGTTTAAGTTATTAGCCATGATAGTTACCTCCCAATATGTTGTTGTTGTTGAGTGGTTCGTTTTTTTATTACCCCACTATCCTGACGTTTAAACGATTTTACAAAATTCGCAATGATGTCTACTTCAAGGTCGGCTTCCGATCATCGCTTAGGTTTTGCTCTGTTAGTCGCCACAGCTTCTAGTGGATCATCCGGCCAATAATGCTTGGGATATCTGCCTTTTAGGTCCTTTTTAACTTCAAAATAAGTCTCGCTCCAGAAGCTGGACAGGTCAGATGTCACTTGCACAGGTCGCTGGGCTGGTGACAGAAGGTGCAGCACAATCGGCACACGTCCACGTCCAATACGGGGCGTATCCTTCATGCCGAACAGTTCTTGTAGTCTCACTGCCAGCGAAGGTGCCTCAGGTTGCGAATAATCGACAGGAATACGAGAACCACTGGGTACACGTATATGCGTCGGTGCTTCCTGTTCAAGCTGCTGCCGCTGTTCCCAATTCAACCTGCCAAGCAGCAATTCGCTACTGTCCAGTCGTTGCAGATCAGCTAAATTTTTGGCTCCAAGTGCATAAGGCAACAGCCACGATTCCAGTGAATCCAGTAGCGCAGATTCTGAGCTGTCTGGCCATTCCTCGGGTGCTGAGAAATGCATAAAAATCAAACGTGCCTGCAACTGAAGAGTTTGCCGATTCCAGGACAGCAGCTTGAGACCACGTTCCCGGACCCCCTGCATTAAGGCAGCCGCGATTTCCTCTGCCGGAGGTCGCTCGTAAGACGTCTCCTTTAAGATGAGCGAGCCCAGCCGTATTACCTTGCGGGCTCTCACGGCTGAAGCCGAGCTATCCCAATATACGTTGGCTTGTTCCAGCAGTAAATCGCTGCAATGCTGGATCAGCTCTTGCAGTTCAATCGGTGCCGCCAACTGAATGGCACCATCTGCTCCCTCGTCGTCTACTTCGGCGGCAACGAGATAGGGCGAACGCGACATCCACTCCACTTGTCGGAGTCGCGCCCCCCGGCCGCCGCTGAGTAAAAAGCGGCCATCCCCTCTGCCCTGCGCGATCCGATCCGGATACGCGAAGGCCAGCAGCAGCCCGCAGGCCGCGGAGCCGTCAGGCTCGTCCTGCGCTGCGGCTGCGTCCGGCAGCGTGACTAGCAGCTGCCGACTCTCCTGCACGATACGTCGAATCACCGTATCGTCTGCCGCCCCCAGCAAGCTATGCGTCCTGCGGGCGTGAGCCGCCTCGCGCAGAGCATCCAGCCGCGGGCGCAAATTCGTTCCGCCATGAGCACGGAACGGGTCCCGCTCTTGCAGTAGCGCCGCCAGACGGCTGGCAGTCGGAGCCAAGCCAAGGGCTGCTGCGCGCAGCAGCATGTGCCCGAGGCGCGGGTGGGTGCCCAAGGCGGATACCTCGCGCCCATGCGCGGTAATGCCGCCTGCTGTACCATCGGCCGCGGCCTCCAGGCAGCCAAGCTGACGCAGCAGACCTGTGGCCTGACGGTATGCCGCCTCAGGCGGGGCATCCAGCCAGGCCAGTTCGGCGGGTTCGTGCACGCCCCAGGTCGCCAGCTCCAGTGCGAGTGAGGCCAGATCGGCCGCCGCGATTTCCGGGCGGCTGGCATCTGGGAGCGCGGCATGCTCCTGCGCGCTCCACAGCCGGTAGCACACGCCCGGCTGAAGACGGCCCGCCCGTCCGCGCCGCTGGTCGGCGGAGGCCTTGGACACCTTGACGGTGGTCAAACGGCTCATGCCAGTTCGCGCGGAAAATACCGATTCCCGTGACAGCCCGCTATCAATTACCACCGTGATCCCGGCGATGGTCAAGCTGGATTCGGCAATTGAGGTGGCCAATACCACCTTTCGGCTGCCCGGAACCGACGGGCGTAGTGCCTCGTCCTGCTGCTCCAGCTTCATGCTGCCATACAGTGGAATGATTTTGACGTAGGCCGGTAAATTTCTGGACGTCAGCTCTCGTTCCGTTCTATGAATTTCTCTAGCCCCTGGTAAAAACACCAACAGATCGCCTTCATGAGCATGAAGCGCCTTTTCTACGATCTCCGCTGCAAAGGATTCTAATGAGGTTGACGAAGGCTTGGGCATATACAAGGTTTCTACCGGAAACACGGTGCCTGGACATTCCAGTAAGGGTGCATCTCCTAACAATCTGCATACAGGCTCTGCCTCCAGGGTGGCAGACATGATTAATATTTTCAAATCCGGTCGCAGCAGCGCCTGGCTTTGCAGGGCAAGTGCCAAGCCCAAATCTGCATGCAGGCTGCGCTCGTGATACTCATCAAAAATAATCAGACCGACTCCCTCCAAAGCCTGATCATGTTGCAGCATCCGGGTCAGCACACCCTCCGTAACCACTTCAATCCGCGTGCTTGGCCCTATCTTGGTATCCATACGAACGCGGTAACCCACGGTCTTCCCGGTGGACTCACCCAGTGCTTTCGCCATTTGTGCTGCTGCCGCACGCGCTGCCAAACGTCGCGGCTCCAGCATAATTATCTTTTGCCCTGCCAGCCACGGCTCATGCAACAGTTCTAATGGTGTTACTGTTGTTTTCCCCGCTCCCGGCTGTGCAATCAGTACCGCCGCTGAATGGGATAGTAACGCATGTTTAAGCTCGGGGATGACTTGCATAATAGGCAACTGTTTATCTGTCAATGAAATCTCTCCAATGATACGCTTGTGGCGTAGAATCTAAGTTTGAATTTCTTTATTATTCTGAATTTTTCACTACCTGTAATTATTGAAAAACGAGTAAAAAATGTTAAGCTGGTCCCCAGTACAGGGATTTCACCTCGACCTGTTGTGCCTAAGTTTTCTAAATCTATTATACAGATATTTAAATTTCCGTCTGGTCATCGCAAGTATGCATACTTTCTGGTGCTAGCTCCTATACCTGTCGAGATGCACTCGCGCCAAGATCGTTTTATAATATGGTTAATAAGGATTGCTGAAGGACGGAATATAGAAACACGGGATACAGAATCGAGGTAACTTTCGTATGGAATTACAAACTCAACCCATTAGAGGACGTTTTGCCCCAACACCATCGGGATGGATACACTTAGGAAATGCTCGCACCGCCTTATTATCCTGGCTGCATGTTCGTTCCCTGGGCGGAACCTATATTTTACGTATGGAAGATATTGATATGACGCGAGCTCGCAGCACATTGGCGCAAGGAATTATGGAGGATTTGCGCTGGATCGGGCTGGATTGGGACGAAGGACCCGATATTGGCGGTCCCTACGGTCCTTACACTCAAAGCCAGCGGCTTGAAAGCTTCCAATCTGCATTGGAGAAACTTCAGGGGCAAGATTTACTGTATCCTTGTTTTTGCAGTCGGGCAGACATTATGGCTGCCGCCCATGCTCCGCACGGACTGTCTGGTGAAGGACCCGCATATTCAGGGGCATGTCGTAATCTTAGCTCTCATGAAGCCCTGGCTAAAGCACAGCATAAACTCCCTTCACTTCGTTTTAAAGTACCGCAACATCCAGATGCTATTATTTCTTTTCATGATCAGGTAGCTGGTCACGTATCCTTCGCTGCAGCGGAGGGGGGCGATTTTATCATCAAACGGGCAGACGGCATGTTTTCCTATCAGCTTGCCGTCGTCGTCGATGATGCGGATATGCATATGACCGATGTGCTGCGCGGCTATGATCTTCTTGATTCGACTCCCCGCCAGCTATTGTTATACCAAGCTCTCGGCTTGCAGCCGCCGCGTTTTGCACATGTTCCCCTTGTCCTGGGTCCGGATGGACGAAGACTGGCCAAGCGACATGGTGGCGTAGCACTCCGAGCCATGCGCCGGCAAGGAGTTACACCGGAAGCCGTCATTGGCTGGCTCGCCTACTTTTCCGGGCTGCTGGATACTCCCGAGCCTGTGAAGGCTGTGGATTTAATCGATGGCTTTCATTTGGACAAACTGCCCAAAGAACCCGTCATCCTAACGAAGCAATGCCTCATGAAATTATCTGCACTGCAACGGTAATGGGACAAAGCACGGAAAGCAAAATGTACGGGCAAGGGCATTCAGCCCTTGGCTCCTTTCGCTTCTATTCCTCCAGTCGCTGACGCACAGCAGACTCATATTCATAAAATACAGACGACGTATTCAGCCCTCTTTCCTCCAGCAGCATCCGAAGACGAAGCGATTTTTCAGTCAGCCTGCGACTGATCCGCTTTTGCTCTCCTGCCTCATGGCAAGCGTGAAGCAAGTCACGTAGCTGGACACATTCCTTTTGCAGCTGTAGCTCTTCTGGTAAAATGCCAGCATTTTTCAACAGCTTATATGACATCCGAAGCTCCTCTGGAACATGTGACAAATCCTCAATCACCAGTGGCTTGCCCGCTCCCGGCAAATGATCAAATTCACCTTTAGCCATCGCCTCGGCAATCTTCTGCTCTGCCATTCTAGAGAACATTTTCATCCACTCCTTGTATTAAGCATCCTATGTACAATCTATATTAAATAAACCTGGAGTCCTTTGCCACTGTAGCTTACATATTATGAGGTTGTCCTATATTTCTGTAGGAGAGTGATGGTTATTCTTCGTTTCCAAGCAACTGACATACTTGTTTTCTATATTTTTTGGCCTTGCGTGTTCCATGAATGAGATTGGATAAGCGGCTAGCAGGAATATGATAGGTCTCACAAAAAGTTCTCTGATCCATTTGCTTCTCGACTAGCTTTTCTTTGATTTTCCAGCCCAAAGGGGTTACAGGATTTCGTTTGTTCAACAGCGCTACCACCTCTTCATAGTATAGAATTTAGGATCTTTATTGAAGTTTGGAGATTGGAGTTCGTCTTCCTTTAAAATGCATCATGCACACACATTAGCTAAGATTTCATTTTGCAGGTTTGGTATTGATTCAATAGTTCATCCAGTTTCATAGATTGTTCAATTACTCTAGGATGCGTTAAAAACCCATACTTTTTCTGCACTTGGTACAGTCTTTTTCTGGCCCGTTCGACACGAAGTAAAGTCACACCTGGATTCATCAGCATGATTCCCCCTTCTGTGTCATATTCTAATGCAAAACGTAAATTTTTGGTTTTTTTTAAAATACGCTTAACAAAAAAAGTGCTTCTGGAATATTCCAGAGGCACTTTTTTTCGGCATATGTTTATATATAAAATACAACAGACTCCTACAAACTGAGCTTAAAACCCAACCCAACTATTATTTCACTATGCAGTCGGATGTTACTTCCATTGCTACCCCCTCCGTATTTCCTGAATAAAGTCAGGCGTGGGTTAAAATCTGTGGCAAAAGTGACCGCTTTACTTGCACAGCAATAGTCTTCTCTACATTTTCCATATACATTTATTTTTTCAGCTTGGAGTCAACACTGAGAAATGATTGATTACTACTAATAATAAAATAATCTTTCTTTCCGCCCTTCTCTAACTAAATTCTCATACTTCGTACACACTCTGAAGTCTGCAAATTTTTTGAACTGCTCAAATAATTTTATGCAGCTAATGAAAAAAGCTTCTTTGTTAATGACTAATGATTTAGATAACACGTCTAGTAAGTATTTAAATCCATATGAGTAATTACCTTTATTTAAGTAGTATTTAGCCAGCTCATATTTAAAACGTGTTGATTGGTCTGGAACCACTTGATGAGTGTACATATCCACAGATGGTTGTGGTTGGGTAATCGAATCAATCTCCTTTTCAAACTGTTTAAGTATGTCATCTACATCAACTTGATATCGGTTTGCTGCCATCATAACATTCAACAGCTTTGTAACCATTTCTTTTTCAGAAGCATCTGGCGATGCAGCAATATATTCAACATAATTGTTTAGTACACTTATATCTCCAGATAATAGTTTATAGGTGTAAATATTACCTTCTGCCCAATCTTGAAACTGTTTAATCCAATGCAGAGTATCCTCGTCCGTCTCTTTGACCCAATCTAAATTAGCGTAGGCATATGTATATTCTAATGCCTGCTCATAATCTCCTTTGGCTTCATATACACTGGCACACAATAAATCGGCATAGGTAATATACACAAACAGGGGGCGACTCAGCTTCTTTTCAAGTTGCGCATGGTTTCGCTTCTTCTGCTGATGCTCCAATGTGTATTGGATTTCAGCTTTATCTTTCATTTTGCGAGCAATCACATCAAGCCTGTCCCATAAACGCAAAGAACGATACACATTCGCCAAATCCTTTAAGGCATCAAGCTGATCTATTTCATCCAGTCGTTCCACGAAAGGTTCAAATAATGTCGCTGCCTTGAGATTAAGACCTTGATCGTCTCCAACTTGAATCGTAAATATGCGATATTGACATATGGCCAAGCGTTCAGAATGCTGATATTTCTCCACTTCTGCGACATTCTCATAAAGCAGCAGCGCAGCAGCATGTCTTCCCTGTTCAAATAATGCTTCTGCAACATCAAATAGTCTGGACGCATACAGCGGATTGTCCATAATATGACCAACCATTCGACGGATTGTATCCAGCTTGTCCAACTCCGCACAACGATACAATAATGGCTCGATTCGCCTAAAATTCGGAGAAAGTTCAATGATATAATTTTCTATGTATAGATCGTAAAAATAGCCTTCTGGCAAATCCATAGCCACAGTAATTCGGTCTAGCTGCTGGACAGAAACAGGACGATGCTGAGTAATCCAATTACTAAGCGTTCTTTGATGAACCCCTGAATATTCGGCAAATTGACTCAACGTCATATCATTTTGTTTTAGATAATCCTCAAACTCCGCTGAAATCGTAGGTGTATGCTTCAAATCATAACCACCCTTCACATTAAAATTCCATTTTTTAAAAAATCACCCTCTATTCTTCTCCAAAATTAACCATCTGTCAATATATTATGCAACTAATATTTATAACGAAAATTCAGCATAACTTACACATATTGAGACATATTGGACGGCGTAAAATAACCCTATACCTATTGCGTAGCTCAATAAAATCGTTACATAGCGTTCTAGAAACTTACTCATGAAAATTCTCATAAGCAACTCCCCAGTTAATTTTATGCTTCAACATAGTAATGTTAGTTAATTATTGCATAAAAGTAAGGGGGAAATTGTCGAATAAGGAATCCGTTAAAAAGAAATTTGCACTATTTACTGCTGGGCGGGGCACGAAACGAGACTTCTTTTTCATATCATCCATGCACTCACATGGAGCGTAACCAGCTTATCCGATAGGAGCACCAACAATGGAAGATATTTTAATTCACGCACTCATATAGAGTGCGACTCAACAAGCCTGTCGCAGAGACTAAGGAGGACGATATTTCAATCCACGCACTCATATAGAGTGCGACGGCGGTAAAGGTGAGTGAACAACAGAACCTGTATATTTCAATCCACGCACTCATATAGAGTGCGACACCCTTTGGTATACATACGATGCCTGGAACTATGATATTTCAATCCACGCACTCATATAGAGTGCGACTGTTCACCTCCGGTGAAACAAATCCCTCACGCCGATTTCAATCCACGCACTCATATAGAGTGCGACTTACAACGGCCTGCATCGACGCCGGAAGGTATCCAAAATTTCAATCCACGCACTCATATAGAGTGCGACCGTAAATATGATTAATGGCGCGGATATGTAGGCATTTCAATCCACGCACTCATATAGAGTGCGACTTATGGCGGCTATTGTTAACGCCGTGAAAGGCAGATTTCAATCCACGCACTCATATAGAGTGCGACGAAATACCCGCTTCAAGCTGGCGTACTTGGTCCTATTTCAATCCACGCACTCATATAGAGCGCGACATGGGGTGGGACGATCCTGTATTTTACATTGAGATTTCAATCCACGCACTCATATAGAGTGCGACGTCAAATTCGGCTATTTACGATCAATTGATTTCAATTTCAATCCACGCACTCATATAGAGTGCGACGCCGCCGTGAAACGTGGCTCTTTTATTTATCTAATATTTCAATCCACGCACTCATATAGAGTGCGACAGCGAAAATGCAGTAATTGATGCTCTAATGATATAAATTCCACACATTATTGCAAAAACTGATGCCAAAAAGACTTATATCAACTATTGTCTTTTTCTCATAGACAGCTTTCTTAATGCTTTTCGACAAATTCCGAGGTGCGAAGGCCCTGGGGTTTTTATGTGAGCTTCACATTCGCACCTTTCAAAATCAATGGGCTTTCCATATCGTAAGCTTCCTTAGACCTATATGCTCTACTTTCTTTTTGTAATGTACCGCCGCCATCCCCTCCAAACCGCGCAAAATGTCCAGCCCCTACTTCTCGGACTTGCATCATAATTTCGAATAAAGAAGGACTCTCCACTCGTACAACCAAGTGGCAGCTGCTCCGTCATGATCCATGCACTCACATGGAGTGCGACGATGTTTCAGAACAGCTTGCAAGAATTCGAGAACTGATTTCAATCCACGCACTCCATACAGAGTGCGACTACCTTATTCAAAGCTGGAAAGCTGGCTGGATGATATTTCAATCCACGCACTCCATACAGAGTGCGACACCGGGAGAATGTTCCTTGGTTGGTGGCGCAGACCGATTTCAATCCACGCACTCCATACAGAGTGCGACTAGCCTCTTCGATTTCAGCCGTATTGGTAGGGTATATTTCAATCCACGCACTCCATACAGAGTGCGACGTTTCCCATCTGTATAACGGAGACTTTTTCGATCTATTTCAATCCACGCACTCCATACAGAGTGCGACTCCACCATCTCCACCCAAAGTAAACTCGTTACGATTTCAATCCACGCACTCCATACAGAGTGCGACGTTCAGGTCTATATGCCTGTAGTTCGAGAGGCTATGATTTCAATCCACGCACTCCATACAGAGTGCGACATGGAATCCGGCTTGATACGGACGCGATATTCAATGATTTCAATCCACGCACTCCATACAGAGTGCGACAAGAACGATGCACCGGTTCCGCTGTATCGGGGAACATTTCAATCCACGCACTCCATACAGAGTGCGACGCAAAATATTAGCGAATGATCCAGGAGCCAAAACAATTTCAATCCACGCACTCCATACAGAGTGCGACCTTGGCACAGGCTATTCGGAGACAGACGATTAATGAATTTCAATCCACGCACTCCATACAGAGTGCGACACTACACCCTCCAACGGAACGTACTTGCTATTAAAAATTTCAATCCACGCACTCCATACAGAGTGCGACGTAAATCTCTCATATGTAGTAATGGATGTAGTCATATTTCAATCCACGCACTCCATACAGAGTGCGACGATATCGTAAAAACTCTTCAAGATATAGTAGATATTTCAATCCACGCACTCCATACAGAGTGCGACAGCGAAAATGCAGTAATTGATACCCTAATGATATCAATCCCACACATTATCGCAAAAACTGATGCCAAAAAGGCTTGTATCAACCATTGACTTTTTCTCATAGACAGCATTTTCAATGCTTTTCGACAAATTCCGAGGTGCGAAGGACCCGGGGGTTTTATGTGAGCTTCACATTCGCACCTTATAAAATCAAAGGACTTTCCATATCGTAAGCTTCCTTAGCCCCTATATGTTCTACTTTCTTTTTATAGTTATCTCCTAAGTTGTAGAAGCGCAAGCTGTCTTCCGTTTTGTCTATCAATTCTTCGAGTTCATATTTTAAGCGGCGGAACTGGGTTGAGTCTAAGATACATTCAAACACAGAATTTTGCACCCTTTGTCCGTGATCTACACACTTTTTCGCAACTTTTGCCAGTCTTTTTCTGCCTTCTCTATCTACCGTGCTTACATCATACGTAATCAAAATGAGCAAGTGTTCACACCTACTTCCACAAAAATGGAGGATACTCGTCCAGATCTCCCCGAATATATCTAGCCAAGAGCAAAGCCTGCGAGTAGGGAACCAGTCCCCAGGATATTTTCTCATTCAAATAAGGATGAATTATTTTTTCTTGCTTCCGTTCTTGCCATGCCTTCAATACAATTTTCCTCGTATCATCGTCCATCATGACAGCCCCGTTTTCTTTTTTGTAAAATCCTTTGCCATGAATCAATTTTTTGTTAATCAGTGTAAGAACAAAACGGTCGGCATATACTCCTCGAAGTTCTTCCATCACATCCAGTGCCAATGAGGCTCGCCCTGGGCGATCTCTATGCAGAAAACCTACATAGGCATCCAGACCCACAGCTTCCAGTGCCGATTTCATATCGTTGGACAACAGTGTATAGGCAAAAGATAATAAGGCATTCACATTATCTAACGGCGGGCGCTTATGACGTCCATGGAAGTAAAAATCATCCTTTTGCTGTAAGATCAGATCATCCCACACGGAATTGTACTGTACCGCCGCCGTTCCTTCCAATCCACGTAAAATGTCCAACTCCTCCACTTCGCGGACTTGCTTCATGGTTTCGGTTAAAGACGCAGTCACCTTCTTCATGCGTTCCGTATCAATACGAAGTGGATAGTCTCTCGTTGCCCGTTCCAAAATCCATTTATGGTTATATATTTTGCCTATAATCATATTTCTAGCGACAAGAGCGCTTCTTCTATCATCATCGGAAATGCGGTACTGTTCTTTTCTCAGCACCACATTTCCCCTGCTTTCCCCGGTAACTCGTGCCAGGAAACGTCCGCTTCGCGTCATAAAGGTTAGATCTATGTTGCGTGTGGCACAAGCTCCCATGAGACCTGGACTGACCCCTGCGTAGCCAAAAGTGCAGACTGCCTCCAAATTGTGCAAGGGATACCGTGCGAGAATGGACTCTTCTTGCTTGACCACGATATTCTCCCCATCCAGTGACAAGTACGTATCCGGCATGGTCACAAACAACGTGTTTAGTATTTTTTTCATTCAGCCAGCCTGCTTTCAATAAAGCTCGAAACTGATTTTTTACTCAATATTTCGGGAACACATATGTTATGTAGTGAGCAGCTCAGGCAGTGTGGTCCCGCTTTGGCTTTGGGTGTATGATTTCGCTCAAAATAATGCCGCATCTCCTGCAAGCTTGCGTGCACACGCTCTCGGTCAGCGGCCGTGATGATGACCTCTACACGGTGTTTGATTTCATCGTAATAAAAGTAGCCTTTGGAAATCTCACACACGAGCATTTCTTCAAGACACATTACTTGTGCGACCAATTGTGCATGATCCGAGTCATTTCGTTTCGGTTTGCCGCGCTTGTATTCCACAGGAAAAGGAAGGTATGTTCCTTCCTCCCCTGCAAGTGGAACGCCATGAGGATCACTTATAAACTCTACTACGTCACAGATACCTGTAATCCCAAGCTCTCTGGAATGTATAGGTAATGCGCGTACGATGAGCTTATCCCCTCTTTTTTCACGAATCATGGGCTGATCGGCTTTCCTGTGCAAATGATTCCCTTCAATCGTCCGCACGTTTTCTTCCCATTGCTGCTCAATGTGAATAAGCGCCCACTGTCTTCTGCAAAAGTTAAAATGCTGTAAACCGGATAGCAGCAAATAATCTTCTTCGTTATAGCCCTGCATACTCTTGAACCTTTAAACCTTCGAGCGGTGTGAGGATGCATTCATAATGGGTGTCAAAAGATTTGTCGGATTCGTCTACGTTTTCTTTTGATCTCACCTGCAAAGAACGGTGCACTTTAGCGGATGAGTATTGTCCAAGTTTTGAACTATGCTCCCACCAATATACTTTATGAACTTCCATACTCCCGTCGGGACGAGCGGATGAGACATCATTTTCAAATAAAGAAATCAGCGCGTCCTTGATCTTACCAGCATCTTCATTGGTAAACCCTGTTTTTTCAGCTAGCTGTGTATTAATGCTTCCCTTGAAAAGGTATACTCCGAAATCCACTCGATGCTTCATCCCCATCGTGTCGGACCCTCTTTCTTTCCCCGGTTCGGAGTTCACACTTTTTGTGATTTGTATACTTGTAATATCAATAGGATCAATACTGGTTGCTGTATGTATGGATACAGGACCTCTTACCCCTACAGAAACTCCGGCTCCTTTACCCGCAGCTTTGAATGCGAATACCTGACCAAAGCTACGGACATCAATCCATTCACGGCAGGCGATTCTAGCAAATTCATCACTTGAGGATTCCTTACCCTTAAAGAATTTTTCCAATTCTGGATTGGCATCTGCACGTTCTCTCAGACTATTAAAATCATCCGATTTCCGATCGTTAGATTGGACAAAAATAGACTCTCCCATATCTTGCAGACGGTTTCTTATTTTGCGTTTTAGAGCAACATCTGAGATTTCGCCATATCCATCGTAATTTTGCCGTGGACGATTTCCATTTAGGGGATCGCCATTGGGATTTGCTCTAATAACCGACAATACAACTGCAAAATCAATTTTATGATCCAACACGGACATATGATTACTCTCCTTTAATGTACCTACATATTTTTAAAGTCACTTAGGATTCCTGGTGTTCAATCATGTCTAAGGTGTTGTTCTCTTTGTTGTCGTTATTATGCTCAAGAGCTTTTTTATGAGTGTTATGATAGATTTCATAGCGTTGGCTATAGAATCCAAGTAAATACTTGCCGGATAATGGTTTGTTATCAAATTGATCAAATGTAATTTTCGAGGCAACTTCATCTATCATGTTAGAATAATAGTTTAAGCGTTTCCCAAGTCTGGCCTGATGTGGCTGCAAGGCATTCTGAATGGTCCTCCAGGTTCTTTCTGGATGTTGTGAAAATGCGTTCATATATCGGGTTGCATTCGTAGATCGCTTCTCGTCCTTTTCTAATGCGCTTCGTTCCATCACATCAGCGATCGCCAATAGTCTGCCAAATAAATAACTGCGATCCATATTTTCTGTATCTAATGCCACATTGTATCCCTCCCGTTGATTAACTAAAGCACAGGTCACGCTTAGTGTTTTCTCCCATTCCCACTTGTCCATGGGTACTGGATTAGAGGCACGGTTAATCGCACTCCTCACAATATCCTGAGGGATGTTTTGACCATCTACTATACAGGGGAGCATTCGTTCCATCAAACCTTTAACGAGCTTATCATTAGCTTTAGAACCGTATGCTGCAAAGGCAATGTCTTTGGTTGCTGGAGCACCCCAAAATTGTAAATATTCACCCTGCTCATCCTTCTGATAGCGATGAAGCCATACACAGGTGGAATGCCAATGAATAAGCTTTTCAAAATACAATTTTTTATCCAAGTTCCGATAATAGATTACAGCCATTCGGCCCGTTGTTGCTGAGTCAAGTACAAGAATATTAACTTTTGCCTTGGAACTAGATTTGACAGTAAGTGTATTGGCATACCCCGTTAATGCTTTGGCAAATTCAAAAGCAAACTCTTCGTTCGTATGACTTTTTATTTCTTTAATCTTGGATGGCAAACCCATTGCAAAGATATTATCATTTTCAGTAAAATTCAGAATGCTCGGTTCATCATTTCCCCACACTAGAAAAACACGTTGCTCTATGACCTTACCTTGACGGTTAATGAGCCATTTTAAGGCATTATGAGCCTTTTGCGATACTTCATAACTAATACTTGCAGCTTCATGACTATGGGCAAATCGTCCTCTAAATGTGAATCCACTCGTATCATTGGCAGAAATCAACTTCGCCTTATCCCCAGAATTTCTGATTTTATTGGCATGCTTGTCCGTGCTAGGGAGCTGCTTTCCAGTCACATAGCAAATGTCTTCTTCTCCCAGCAACTGACTATAGTAACCCACAAATGAATCATACATCTCTTTATCTTCCCAAACTTTATCTAAAGCTTTATCTGGAGAGTACACATTAAAACGAATGAAAACGCTCTCCTGTTCACCTGGGACCGCTGTAAATATAGGTGGTTTTTCTCCATGTAAAGGTTCGTACTTCTTGTCCCATGTCCTTATTAATTTCTGATCCTCATCAAGATATAAAATAGACTTGTCTACCAAGTCTTTAATCAGGCGGCGCTTGCTTAAGTATCGATATATGCTTTTCACCTTAGAAGTGGCATAATCTGAGGTAACCCAGCCTTCTAACTGCTGAATATAAACAGCAAATGGCTCTTCTTTTTTTATTTTTCCACCATATGCTACAAAATCTCCGGCAACATAACTTAATTTATCATGGAGCGGATAGGGGGATATGACAGAACCAGCCCGACTGGCGGATTTTTCTGTAGAGGGAATCAATGTACTAAACTCAGCTTTATCCAATATCCTAGCTGAATGAAAATCACCTTGTTCTGTAACTTCAACTTCGATCTGCGCATTTTGGGTCGTGTGGGAAATAGGCAATAATGTATATTCACGATCATTATATTTCTTTTCAATCACACCCACACGATCAAGATTAAATTCATACGTTTCATATAAATTTAACAACCAGCTCATTTAATTTCCCCCTCCCATTGCGCAAGCAACTCATCCGCGGACTGAACGTTATTTGTATCGAACTGTTTGGATTGCATATTTGCTATTGTACGAATTTGTGTACACTCCTCCGGTCGAATAAAATCAATGACTCCGTCCTTCATTACTGGATTCCACAAGCGGACTTCCATTTGATCCCTGCCTGTCTCATCTGGATAGTTAATTCCATGTACCATATTACCCAAATGAATGTCACCATAGTTATCGTAGAAACCAGCTTCTATACCAAATTCACAAGGCTCTACATATGCCTGACATTCTCGTGTACCCAGAAAAATATCTCTGCGCCCTCCAGCAAGTAATGAGCGCTTGAGAATATTATGATGCTTGTTCTCATTACGGTCATATTCCATCTCAGGACGATGCGGATTAAATTCAAAATGAGCCTGAACTTCGTAATAGGGATCTTTCAGGTAAGTATAATTAGCAAGCGTATTACCGCCGCCATACTCGATGGGACGGACACCTTTGGATTCCATCCGGATGGCATGTAGAACGCGAACTTTGTCTACTACCATCATTATTGTGGGTTTCCAGTAGATACTTTCGACAATTCCTTTTAATGCCTGATACGTTGGAACACTATAAGTTAATTTCTCACCACCAAGTTTGGTTAGTGGATCTGTGAACAGTGCATAATCACCATAAACTTTAAACTCGATCGCATTTCTCAACTAGCATATACCTCCTTTCTATTCCTATATTTTCTAAACATAGTTCCAGAATATTACTTTTGACAGGGGCAGTCAATGGAGGATATAAGTCTCGAGTCCCAATCGAAGTGTTTTTAAAGAATAAATCCATGATGCAGACTGTCATTTTCAAGGTTAAGCCCATAACAATCATCATAAGCTCCATCGGTTAGTGCGTATATTTTCCCATCCAAAAAAGAGACTAACCCCTTATTTTGACCTAATTGGTCTTTCTCATAGTTAAATATATTAATAGTGAATTGTTGTGCCCTGCGCAACAGATCCGTAAGGTCTTCTATGCTTTTCTGTCCGTTTAGATCCGCGATGATCTCCTTTCCTTCTTTTTCTCCATCCCCATAAGGAACAATAACAGCAGTCGTATGATCCTCAATGACTTGAAAATGGTCTGCAGCAGTCTTATAGCTATTCGCTAAGAGTAAGGGTAGAATCGTCTCATTTTCTTTGCAATAAGATTGATAGTAAGTATTCTCTATGCGATTGGCATATAATAATTCAGTCATGTTTTTTCTCAGTTTAGGAATAAAATAATTTAAGTCAGTCTTTAACTCGGAATAATATTTTTGAAAATATATTTCCATGGCTTGAGCAGATAATATATTTCCACCAAAGCGAGTTTTATCATCTTTTAAGTCAATAAACATTTTTCTAGCTATTTCTTTACCGATTTTGATTTCTTTTAATCTCTTAAGATCCTCTTCCTCATGGTCAATGACATACACTTGTTTCTTTTTATACTCTCCGTGACGATTACATCTCCCCGCCGCTTGAGCAATGGAATCCAGACCAGCCAATGATCGAATGACACACTTAAAACTGATATCTACTCCAGCCTCGATTAATTGTGTACTAATACAAATGACAGGTTTTTTATGTTTCAGGTGATTTTTAACTTCCTCCAATATAGAATTACGGTGGGCCGGACACATGGATGTACTTAAGTGGTAGATCGGGACTGTACCGTTTCCTTCCTTTAATCTCTGATATAGATTTCTCACTACCGTTTTTGTATTTAAAATAACGAGTACACTTTGTTCATCAGCAAGTTTTTGTTCAACAAAATCGCCGAGTTTCTCCGTACTAAATTTCATATCCGTTGCTTTATCTACAATATCAACCCGCTTAAACGATTCTATGACATGATCCAGATCATGTATCATTTCAGCGTCTGGCTCAATTGCCAGTTTGTTATGTACAAAATCTAATTCTGGTTGTGTAGCCGTACAAAGAACAATACTTGAGTAAGCATACGTTTTCAAAAAATTCACTGCTTGATTAAATAATGAAATACAGTGAGTAGGGACTTTTTGTACTTCATCAAAAATAATGACGGACTCGCTTAAATTGTGAAGTCTACGAATATTTCTGCTTCCGCCAGCATAAAAGACATTTAAAAATTGCACCATTGTGGTGAAAATGATTGGCGAATCCCAATTATCCTTAGCCAGCTTTAATTTTTGACGCGTACTCACAACTACATCTTCGAACTCACTGCTCTCTTCCTCTTCATGATCGTCCACGACCACATTAGAGTGATGCTCCAAAATATTCGCATCGTCCAATATTATTTTGCGAATCTCTCGTACATTTTGTTCAATAATAGTTGTAAATGGAATAACATAAATGATATGTTTCTTCTCAAATGTTGCAGCATGTTTTAAGGCATAACGAAAACTGGCGAGTGTTTTACCACCGCCTGTAGGGATAGAGAGCGTATGTATTCCAGAAGGTCTTTTTGCAAACTGCTTACATTGTTCGGTCATTTCTTTTCTAAGTAAATTAATAGGTGTATTGGCATCACTGCCTGCTTGCAGGGATTTGATGTGCATCATTAATTTTTCGTAATACTCATGAAATAACTTTTGGTGATTCATTGGTGCAACTGTGACCTTATCACCTATACTCTTATTTTCTTCAAAACAGCGGGTATTAGTTCGATCCGCATCTATTAAAGCGCTAAAAACAAACTTGGATAAATACATTAATTTAAGTTCAAAATCCACCTCACCTTCTCGTTTCATATATTGATCCAACTCAGCCGTTGCTTGATTCACATAATCAAAAAAGGAAGATTTGTCCATGACCTGCTTATAAAAAAGCCCTACTGCATCTTCAAAACCCTCTATATCTAGGTCACGCACCCGATGCAAAAATCTAGATTCCAGCTGTGGATTTAAAAAATCCTGTAAATAAGAATGGTGTGAAATAATAGCGTTTGCTACAATTTCGGTCAATACATATTTAATAAATACATCCTGCTTATCAAATGTACCTTGAGGTTGGATGTGAAAGAGAGTATATAGTAATTTCCCACCTGCACTAGAATGATCTACACTTCCTCGCTTCGGCGGATTATCAGGATTTTGTACCGCTAAACGTATGTAATTTTGGAATTTTTCCGTGTACTTCCCCAAGTCATGCAGCATACCAGCTAATCCGGTAATATGTCGTATACCTATTTTGTCACCATAGACTTCTGCTAATTGTCGGGTTTCGTATAGATGTTCAGCAACTGTTTGAATCTCTTGGTCGCTTTCCCGTATGTGGGCGATATATTGCATTTTTTAGTCTCCTTCAGTTTTCTTTGTAAATAACCTTTTCCAAGTAATTACTAACCATGACGGAAGCCAAAAAAGCATAAATAAAATATATATCGTAGCAATAACACCTTTCTGACCTATTAAACGATGAAGATCATGTAGAGATTGATATAGCCCCTCTCTTGCTGCAGACAGTTCCTCATCGTTTTCCTCTTCGTTGTCTTGCCGCATTTCCTGTGCACGTTCGGTTAATTCTTGAGACACAAACCGATATCCCACGATAAGACCTATGCCTAGATAGATATAAAAATATAAACCAGGAATAGCTAATATATTCATCTATTTACCTCCTTTAAGCAAATACTTAAAATTGTGTAATCGTGTCATAAGGTACAATATCGACAATATCCAGAAAACCATAATCCAAATTTACGTTGTTAAGTGAATTTATAGGCAATTCCTCATATATTATCGTAGCGTTATATGCTCCACACTCCTCCAAAATACTAGCTTCTCTGCGACTTCTTAATCATATTAGATTTATTCTCGTTATGTAAACAAATATTTTTATAGTCATATGGAAATAATAATATTTTTAAAGAAAAAGATACCGATATTACTGAAGTTATCAATTATATCTTGGGTACAATCATGAAGAATCTGCTGGGAGTTGTTATGTAAGTTAGGTACTATAGATGATTTACTCACGCACTCACATAGAGTGCGACAACAGAGGACATACGAGCCGGACTGATGGCCCTTGAATTTCAATCCACGCACTCACATAGAGTGCGACTTGTCTTATCCGCTTGGCTGGCTTGTTGCCCTTATAATTTCAATCCACGCACTCACATAGAGTGCGACCGTGCTGCGTATTGATCCTTTTACGGGAGAGTTTATTTCAATCCACGCACTCACATAGAGTGCGACGCAAAAAATTCTGAGCCATAACAGTCACTTTAGAAATTTCAATCCACGCACTCACATAGAGTGCGACGGGGTTCAGAGGGGCATTCCAGGCTTGCCGTTAGATTTCAATCCACGCACTCACATAGAGTGCGACTTGTCTTATCCGCTTGGCTGGCTTGTTGCCCTTATAATTTCAATCCACGCACTCACATAGAGTGCGACCTAACGCGGCTGCAATGCCAGCTATTCTAGGTGCATTTCAATCCACGCACTCACATAGAGTGCGACGTCGGCTGATTGTATCGCTCGGAGCGGATGCACGAATTTCAATCCACGCACTCACATAGAGTGCGACAACGAAAATGCAGGAATTCATACTCTAATGTTATCAATTCTATACTTTTCGCATAAAATCGATGCTTAAAAGGCTTGTATTAACCATTGACTTTTACTGACGATCACTGATCCAATTGCTTTTCGACAAATTCCGAGGTGCGAAGGACCCGGGATTTTTATGTGAACTTCACATTCGCACCTTACAAAATCAGTGGGCTTGTCATATCATCGGCTTCTTTAGTTCCTAAATGCTCTGCTTTCTTTTTTGAAGTCATCTTCTAAGTTGTAGAAGCAAAAGTCCGTTTTCTTTCTTGTTAATCAAAGTAAGGAGAAAATGGTCGTCATATCCCCCTAGAAGTTCTTCCATCATATCTAGTGCCCATGAGGCTCGTCCAGGACATTGTCTATGTAGAAAACCTATGCAAGCATCCAGTTCGACAGCCAATTTCATCTTATTGGACAGGCAAAAGATATAGGGCATTTACATTGTCTAACGCGGGCGCTAATGACGTCCATAGAAGGATAAATCATCTTTTTGCTGTAAGATCAGATCATCCCACACAGATTTATACTGAGTCGCCACGTCCCTCCAAACCGGGTAAAATGCCCGATTTCATCAAATTCACCAATTTGCTTAATGGTACAGATAACAAGAAGCACTTTCCACTTGTGCGAACAAGTGCAGCTACTCCGTCTTGATTTAGGCACTCATATAGAGTGCGACTGAAAAATACCCAAATCTCAAAAGAAACCGAGAAATTTCAATCCACGCACTTATATAGAGTGCGACCCTAAATCTGGCGACTATATCGGATGGGTAAATACTCATTTCAATCCACGCACTCATATAGAGTGCGACTACAGGCGAAAAGAGCCGCTGAAAATACAGCACAATTTCAATCCACGCACTCATATAGAGTGCGACGGAGCCGCGCAAGCGGCTTTCTCCTGAGGGTTGGTATTTCAATCCACGCACTCATATTGAGTGCGACCGCAAAAGCTGCGCCTGACGACGTCTTCCACGCAATTTCAATCCACGCACTCATATAGAGTGCGACTTTATTCAGTCTGTTAAATGGGACGGTGTGAAGCATTTCAATCCACGCACTCATATTGAGTGCGACCTGCCAATGATCCTGATTACACCCCATGCAGTCATATTTCAATCCACGCACTCATATTGAGTGCGACCACTTTGACAACCGTCTAATTCCGCTACAGTAGCATTTCAATCCACGCACTCATATTGAGTGCGACGTTAATAATGAGCGCCCAAAGCTATGTTTTAAGGATTTCAATCCACGCACTCATATTGAGTGCGACTTAATCGGGCTTGTAAATGCGTACAGGAAGAAAGCATTTCAATCCACGCACTCATATTGAGTGCGACAGCGAAAATGTAGGAATTAATACCCTAACGGTATCAATTCCATATATTTTCGAAAAAAACGATGCTTAAAAAGCTTGAATCGACTATTGACTTCTAACGATAAAATGAATATAAATCCATTTCGACAAATTTCGAGGTGCGAAGGGTCTGGGGTTTTTATGTGAGCTTCACATTCGCACCGTAAGTAAGAATACACTTAAGATACCACAAAACCTCTCTCTATCCCAGATATTGCTCCATTTTCTAAAACAATAACGACTCTGCCCCGTCAATCACAATTTGTGCGCCAGTGATGTGACGCGAATGATCAGATGCCAAGAATGTCACCAAATCAGCAACCTGCTCGGGTTGCCCCGGTCCATCTGCCAACGGCTGATCTCCTTCAGGAAATTGCACAGGGATGGTGATCTGCTTTAACCCTTCTGATTTCTCCGTGGTTTCATCAATATTCGTCGAAATAGCCCCTGGATAGATGACATTGACACGAATACGGAACTTGGCCAGCTCCAGGGCTGCCATTTTAGCAAAACCGGTTTGACCTGCCTTTGATGTGCTGTAGGCTGACATCCCAAAGCTGGTAAAACGCTGATTTCCATTAATCGAGCTTGTAATGATAATGCTGCCGCCACCGTTCTTTTTCAAATGTGGTATTGTGTACTTCACCGTCAGGAAGGTTCCATCCAGATTGGTTGACAATGTTTGCCGCCAATCCTCAATGCTCAGCTCCTCGATCGGTCCGACGACCCCGTTAATCCCCGCATTGGCAAAAATGATATGCAGTCCGCCAAACAATTCAACCGCTTCCAGAACTGCTTTTTCCACACGCACCGGATCGGCAATGTCCACGTCAAAAGCCCGGGCTGCCCCTTCACGTATGGCATTAATTTCTTTTTCCGTCTCCAAAATACGATCATTACTTACGTCAAAAAGAGCGACATTTGCTCCTTCTCTAGCCATTTGAATGGCCGTTGCCTTACCAATGCCAGAGCCAGCCCCCGTAATTAGAGCAGTTTTACCTTCAAACCGTGCGCCTCCTGCATATGTGTAGCTCATATGTATCGCTCCCTTTCAATAATCTGTATAATCACAAGATTACCCAAAAGGGTATACTTTATAATCACCATTTTTGCGCATTTTTTGCTGTTCCGTTGCGATATTCAGGAAAAGATCGAATATTTCATGCATTAGTACTTCTTTTCTTCTTCTCTCTCGCTACATTCCGTCAATATCTTGCCTATTTGTAGTTTTCTATGGATTGATCAAAAAAAGGACGTTCTACAACCATAAATAATGGATGTATACGTCCTTTGGCTTATTCATTTACCACTGCAGCTCAATAAATGCAGCATCATCATCAAGTCCCCCGGTATGAGACGCATCCAGCAATACCTGTATCTGCTCATCAGGGACAGGCTCGCGAATAGGATCTAAATCGGACAAACCGTCCGTATATACTTGTAATCTCATTGGCATATCTGCGAGTATGCTTCTTTCGTACCAATGCGGCTTCCCTCCAATCGGCCCACGGCTTGTAGACCAGCGCTCCGCAGTAGAGAAGGTATGATCAAACAGTTCGCTGATTTCTTCCGCACCGTTCCACAATCGCAAACGTGAATCTCCTTGCCAGGCAAGTCGGAGACGACCACGGGTACCTCGTTTCGGCAGTTCGATTTTACCGCAAATATACATGGACTGGCTTCCCTGACGACGTTTATCTTCCAGTACTGAACGCATTAAGCCTGATTCGTGATCCAGAGGCTGCCGATCCAGTTCCTCAGTAGCTGCACCTGCCAGACGCTCAAGATACTCCTTCAATTGATTAGCAGACAGATCCTGCCTCTGTTCCATCCAATCCAGTAAAGAAGACCCTAGATAGCGGGCTGCAAAATCTCCTCGGTAACTGAGCCCGACACCATCACACAAGACAAAACAACAGACAGATTTATGAATACGTACTGCGGCAAAATCCTGTCCACTTTCCCCCATGCTGGCAGATTCGGCAGACCTTCCATAGCCATAACGACACATAAAGCGACTGTGATGAGATGATAAAGGCTGATCGCCTGTCTGAGAGCTTATGTAAGCAAATTGCTGAGTCAGCCTTGCATTCAATCCTTTTTTTTTGCTCGTGGGTAGCAGGGACAGCAGTGGATTCATGCTTTTACCTCCTTACCGTACAGGTGTTGCAGCTGACATTTGAAAACCAATGGACACCAGTTCCGCACAGGTTCCAGGTAGCATCATAATGGCTCCTTCACCTAACTGATAATCTGCCTCAAACAGCATTTCCCGATAACTTTCAGGAAGTACAGAAGACATATTACGTAATTTCACAGCATGTTCATCCTGCAACGGCGTATTATGCGTCAGCCCTTTCCAGCGACGTGGGTCCTGAATAGGCGTTTCCAGCAACCTGTCGGATAAAAATATATTTTCCACCAGTACATTGCCGTCTGGTACACTCATGTTCATAATGCGCTTCGCAATCGGTTCCGGATCATCGCCTGTGGAAACACCATCTGTCATATGGCAGACCAAAGGTGCAGGACAATCCTGCATCCCTGGTAATTCCGCCTGCAAAATACGTTCAGCTTGCAAGAAGGCTTTTGCTGAATCTGAGAATCGTTTGGGTGTCAAATCAGGCAACGAACCAATGGCCGCAATTTCATCAATTCCCTTGACACCATTCAGCAGGTCATACACGTCGTCACTATAAGCCAAAATTGCAATCCGATAGCGCGCAGTCAACCGATTTCCCTTGGTCGATCGGAAAACCATCTGTCGAATCGCTAGCGATATAGCTTCATATACAACGTCAATACGCCGCCGCCCTTCCATCAGCATGTTCATCGACGCGCTGATGTCAATCAGGTAAATGATCAGGGCGGGAGTACGTTGTGAAGCCTGTATTGTATAGTTCATGGTTTGTACATGCTCCCCTCAGTTACCTTCGATCTGTCTCTGTTTCCTAATCTATCATTCTTCCATATATAAACATATGAAACATCAAATTTTAGGCAGTCTAAAATTCGTATCTCCTAAAAAGTTATAAATAGAGGAAGCCCGGTAGCCCACTTCACCTACTGAACGATAATAAGAAGGATTACTGTCATATAATGCTCTAAACCGTTTGGCAAAGCTCTTTGCCTTCGTCGTGCTTCCACCTTCCTGAGAAGCATACGCCTTGTTGTACAAGGAAATAAGCTGGAGAACATTCTCCTTGTTACGTGCCTGTATAGCGTCTTTTCGCTTTTGTTCCGCCTCAGCTGCTGCTTTACGAGCTGCTTCTTCCTTGGCGGCACGAGCTTCCTGCTCCTTTTTCAAGGCCAGGTATTTTTCATACTTTGCCTGTTGATCATATGCTTTTTGCTTCGCCAACTTAGCAGCAGCCTGCTTGTTTTGTTCCTTTTGGGCGAGATAAGCTTCATATTTAACCTGTTGAGCGATCAGAGCTTGTTGTTTCTTTTGCTCTTCCTGTTGCTTTTGAGCAGCAAGAGCCTGTTGTTTGGCCTGCTGTTCAGCTTCCTGCCGTTGTTTCTCCGTTAGCGATTTTTGAGCGGCCTCCTGCTCAGCTGCCAACTTTTCCTCGGCCGCTTTTGCAGCCTTCAATGCCTCTTCTTGCTTTGTAGCCTCGATTTGTCGCTGATTAGACTGATCTGCAAGAATACTCACAGTTGGGATTCCGGCTGCCAAAAGAACAACTGCGGCCGAAGCTGTAACGATAAACATTTTGGAGCGATACCAGGCTTTCGATTTTTCAGGTTGCTCTGGCATCTTGGGATTCAGCTGCTCCTCCAGTCCTGTAATCGCAGCCGACACCTCCACATGCAAAGGACTGCCGTCTTCTACAAAGTGATACAACGAACGATAGACTTCCAACGCTGCAGCAGGTTTGTTCTGCTGCTCCAGTTCACGCGCCTGTCGAAACAGCTTGTCCGTTACTCCACGCTCTCCCTGCTCTAGGACATCCTGATTTAGCAATGCAGCCTGTTCAGCTTTGAGCGGTGCAGGGGTTGCCAAAGAGGATACCGTTTCACTTGAGGACCCCGCCGCCGCCGATTCTATTGTTTCTGTCACAGCTGGCTCAGTTTCTATAGTCTCAACAGGAATTTCCTGCTCAGTAACCGCATTAAGTACAACCAACCATTCGCCAAAGGTAGGACAACTACTTAAATCCTGACTATCCCAGGCACGACTAAATAGTTCTACCACCTTGCTGCCCCAACGGGATTCAAGCGATTTCCGTAAAATAAAATAACGTTCGCAAGGCGTCTGCATTTCATGCTGATCAAAATAACTTTCACCCCACGCTTTATCGACCACCACACGGTCAGACCAGCCTAGCATCTCCCCAATAATGATAGCCCCTGCAAAACGGTCTGCATATGCACTCCATAACCCGCTGTGAACGGTACGATGTGCAGCATACCCTGGCGATCCTGCTAATAGTGCATCTGGACGATCCATTTTGGTGCTATACATTTGCTCCACGTCTACCAATTCGACAGCTGACGTGCCTTCAGGCAGTTCCACTTCAGAAAAAAACGGAAGCATAACATTAGGCGCCGATAAATCACAGTGAGCCAATCCTTTTTGCTCCATCGCTGAACCGATCCCTGCCAGTGCTCTGGCTAAAGCCAGACTATCGGAAGCCTCAAGCTGACGCTGATCTGTGAGACAATCGAACCATGTCATACCATGAACCCATGGCATCAGCACCGCGTACAGCAAATCAGGCTGCTCAGCGATCAGACTTCCGTTTCTTTCTGGAGTGAGCACATCACGCTTGCATACCTGCAAACCGGGAATATCCCCGTATGTTTCCATATGCTCAGATTGATAAACCATAGCCGGGATGCGGAACTTCGGAAAAAACACTTTAAGGGCTTTCGCCTCATGCGGTGCTCCGTTTTTGGCAATCAGCTGGTATACAATTCCCTGCCTCCCTGCTTGTGCATAGGCTAAACCGGGTGCAGCGGGATGTCGTCCAACCACATAAGCTGTGCCGTTTATGATCAATTCGTCTCCCGGATTCGGTTGAAAAGACATGAAACATCCCTCTCCTTATATCGTTCAGTATGCTAGTTTTCCTCACCTTATTATATACGTCTATGGATGGCAAGAAAACCGGGTATCCGAAGATCGCCCGGTTTTTCCTGTACAATCTGTGCCAAACCGTGAGGAATGGGTTCACATATTGCTTCTTTATAGAGTGATATATGATAAGTTAATGCCGATCAGGCATGACAACTTATTTTGCTTGGTCAACCGTACGGAATTTGTTAGCGATAGCTGTCAATTCTTGGCTAATGCTATTCAAAGTCGTTACGAAAGCTTGCATTTGTTTGCTAGCTTCTTGGAACTCTTGGAAAAAGCGTTGTTTAGTCATACCTTCCCATTGACCTTCCATACCGGAGATGGATTGAGTCAAGCTGGAAACGATCTGCTGGCTTTGCTCACCACTTTGTTTAAATTGGTTAGCTACCTGATCAACCTGTTCTGGGGTAATTAAAATGCGTCCTGCCATTTTTTGCGTCCTCCTTGATGATAAAAAATGTTTTTGTTTAGCTGGTTCAAATTGTACTATGGCTATTTAATTCCCTACAAAAGGCAAAGGACCTAATTGCAATAATCCCACTTTTTAACTAGAAAGCAGCATCTAACAGTACAATCTTAATAAAACAACCACCTAATAAGTCCCATATTAGTCCCATAAAACCGGGAATGGTATAACAAATTCATATGGATTTACAAGTCGATCCAGATCATCTCGGAACGATCCGAACTAAGCGACAGGCTGATCTCTTGCTATAGACGGGTCAGTAAAATACCAATCCTGCGGACTGCTAGAAGACGCCTGCTTCAGAATATCCTGATGCAGGGTGCCTACATCCGAAGGCTGTACACCTGCAATAGCATGTACGACAGACTGCGGGTTGGAAATCAGACTGCTTCCTTCCGAAGCTTGCCCAGGCAGAATAGACGGTGATTGTTGATTCGACCAATCGAGCATCGTGACGGGTCGTCCCAATGGTTGGCTGGCAAATGGCAGAATCGTTTGATAGTTGTGGTCAACAGACTGAAACTGCTCTGCCTTTCGGTTCAGTTGTGTACCTGATGTATGGAGATAAGCATGAATCTGTTCTGACATCCGCTTGGCTTGCATCCACTGATTCAAGATCGCCTCACGTGCAGATACATCCCAATCCAGCGATTGTAACGCCTGCTCCAAACCTGCTGTTAACTGTTGAATTTGCTCCGCCGCATGCTGTAGCTGCCCGCTAAGCCCCCGAAGCACATCCGGTTCAACTCGAATGCGCATATCCATCACCCTTCTTCTGTCACTTCTTCAGTCACTGCCGACTGTTTCAACCAATTCAATAATAAATCCACAAACTGATCTCTTGAAGCCATAGCTGCAATCAACCAGTCTCCGTTACCCGCAGAGCTCATCCGAAATATCCAGTTCATTGCAGGACACAGGACAAAAGCTGCCCGTTGTGACTCCCACTCTCTGCCGTTCCAGACCAGCAATTGCAATTCTCCCTCGGCTACACGGGAACTCAAAGACTGAGCCAGTCTCATCGCCCCCTCTTCATCTCCGCTAGCTTCGGTTAGCTTACTGCTGATTTGCGACAAACTTTCTCCAGCAGATTGCTCGTAAATTTTATGAAAAGCCTGCTTGGAAAACATAAGCGCGGGAGATTCAGGTACAAGCCGATCAACCCAGCCCATTTTATCAATCAATGTTTCGCAAGCCTTTTCCACATTACCCAGATCGTACAGACGATATTCATCGGGTTCGTCAGCAGATTTCACAAGCTCCACCACACGCTCATTCGTGCAATGAAGATAGCCTTCAAACTGCTTACCTCCTCTTACATAGCGTATACGGCAAGCCCTGTTGGATAATCCCGCGATAGCAACTCTTGAAAAAACGGTAGGAGGCATAGCCAGCTCTTTGCCCTTATCGGCCTGCTTCAGATAACCCTTTTCCAGAAGAGCAGCTTTAACCTGCTCCCACTCTTCCGCCAACTCCTCTGCTAGATAGCCCTTAAACGGATCTTCCACCCCAAGCAGTCTGTCAGAACCCAATACGCCTGCCAGAAAAAACAGTTCCTTTGCCTTGAGGGTTATTAACTTCTGCTTGGAAGCTTGAAACGTTAACATTATGAGCCACCTCCCTTCAAACTACAACATGCCATCGGTCACGAATTTTCGTTATCCAATCCTCACAGCTCATTTGCTCTGAGAAGGGAATCGCCGCTTTTATCCTGGTAAATTTGCGTCGTACGTAGTATCCCTGCCCAGGAGGCAGGACTTTTAGGCCACCAGCAGCAGCATTTGCTTCCGAATAAGGGATACGAAAGAACGATAAATCATTCGAATCCAGTGTTCCAAAAAGCATACCGCTTTGGCTTGCCTTGACATCATTAAACCAGTCCACACCAAAGGTAGGGAAATCAGATGGCACACCCGATAGCACGACATGCACATTGCGATCACGTCCCAACCGTACAATGGCGGAAAGCTGATCCTTTATCATAAAATCGTTCAGTTGCTTGCTTAACATATCCGCATCATCAATGACCAGGAGCAGTTCAGGATCATTCCCATCCTTGCTCCGTTGTTGAACGATATCATGCACCTGTTGTACCAGAGGTCCCATTTCCTCCTCGCTTTCGGCAGCAGCCTTGACATGAGGAAGATGTCGTAATCGGGATAGTCCCCCGCCTCCATAGCGTGTATCGATCGTATAGACTTGCATTTGATCCGGTGACGTGTAATAAGCGAGCGAAATAATCCAACTCATCAGGAAGGAGGTTTTTCCACCCTCCATTGGACTACCTACGATAAAATTGGGCCCTTCTTTCAAATTCAGGAGAAAAGGCTCAAGATCGTCACTCTGTAGGCCTACAGGTACTTCGTAAGGAAGCGCACCTGATGGTCCACTCGTCCGATCCCACTGCTGAAGTAATTCCAACAGTGGAACCCGCTCAGGCAATGGGAGAATGGCGGGTGCGTGCTTGCCCTTCCATCCCTGCAAAATGCCAGCGATATTGCGACGCAGTTGTGCTGATCGTTCCGCCTCATCTTCTCCTGGTGAAGGCAGTGCCGTCTGGAACTCCAGCGGAGGAACATGCCCTTTAACCAGAGCCCGACCCGGAATTAACGGCCCTGGTGTTTTGGCTGGTCGTCCTACCGCATAATAGTAGTCACTAGGATCAGCCAATTCGAAAGAAACAGCATTAGGTATGTTACTGCGGAACTTCTCAAACACATCGGTAATCCGGTTCGCTGTAATGATGAACGTGATACCTAGACTGCCTCCTTCACGCAAAAGAGATTCCAGCAGTTCATTTTCATCCGGATAGGCATTTCGAAAATTAAGGTATCCATCAATAACTACGACAATTTGCGGAACATCCTCGACAGCAGAACGTCGAAAAGAACTTATTGTTTTGACGCCAGCCTCAGAAAGCATTTCCTTGCGTAGGGCCACCATCTTGAACAAATAGCGGAACAACCGTTTAATCCGGTCATCCTCCTCTGCCATCATAACAGCACCGATTTGTGGAAGCTCTCCAAAGTCGCGCATGGTTCGACCCATGTCAATGATATAACCGTTCCAATGATTCACAGCGTAACGCTGTGCCGTGGACATCAGCAACGTATGCAAAAAGGTCGTTTTCCCCATGCCCGGCATGCCATACACAGCCCAATGACCATGATCCAGCGACGCATACATCGGCTCCTGCCGTTGATTCGGCAAATCATCGACCAGCCCAATAAGAGACTTGAGCTCCAAGGATGATGATGTACTATCTATTTCGGTACATTGCGGTAAATTAGTTAAATCCAACATTTCTGGCAGCGGTGGAAGCCACGGTCCCTGAAGACGTTCGATTCCTGCCTTAGCTGCTTCTTTTGCGATATAATCAATAAATATTTGAAGCTGTTTAGGAGCTTCTTCTCCTTTTAAGCCTGAGCTTGCCCGTTCGCCACCCGTCAATAGCGCTTCACGTTTCCCGTTCAGTCTCACTTCATGAACAGGTAAGGCAGAAGAAATGTCTCTGTTGCCTATATACGGCGCACCGCTCCAAGCAAATTGCATTTCTTCAAACACTTCGTCGCTACCCACTTGAAAATATCCTCGTCCCGGCTTCGTTATCCACGCGGCATTCGGTATTTTCAACATATCACGGCTATCACCTTCACTTTGCACCCGCAAGCAGATGCGGAACCTGGAGTTACTCCAAATCTTATCATCTACAACACCAGCAGGCTTCTGAGTCGCCAAAATCAGATGGACACCTAATGTCCGCCCAATTGCGGCAATACTGATTAGCTCGTCCATAAATTCTGGCTGATCCCGCTTTAACTGTGCAAATTCATCAATAATAATAACCAGATGAGGCAGCGGTTGTTCCTGCCGCTGCCGGAGTAGTCTGTAATATTCATCAATATGCTGTAAATTGCCCGCATCGTTCAATATCTTCTGTCGACGAACCAGTTCTGCTTTAAGAGATATTTTAGCACGCTCAATCAGATTATTGTCCAGGTTCGTGATCGTGCCCACAACATGCGGCAAGTTAACGAACGTGTTAGACATGCCACCACCCTTGTAATCGATCAGCATAAAAGCAAGATCATGCGGGTGAAACTCAGCAGCGAGCGAGGCTACGATAGACTGAATAACCTCACTCTTCCCTGAACCTGTCGTACCGGCGATCAAGCCATGGGGACCATGACCTTGACGCTCTATTTTATCATGCAGGTTAATCATAATCTTTTTGCCGCCTGCCCGCACGCCCATCGGGACGGGTAATGTATCAGGATGGCGGTTACGTCGCCACCGGTCTGCCACATCCAGTTCTTCCACACTTGCTACACTCATCATATCAAAAAGAGGCAGAACAGCGGGAATATCAGAAGCCGAAGAACGCTTCAAACGAATAGGCGCCATGTACCGCGCCAATGCATCGGCTTCCTCTTTGGATAAACGATCCGGTTTAAAACTTTGCTGTTCAACCTCCGCTGATTCTGATTTAAGGGCATATACACCCTGTTCCTTGGAAGCCTCCACAATCAGCTGACACTGCATTGGCAAAGCTTCTTTACGAGAAGCCAGCACAATCGTACACGCATCTATGGCTCGGCCGTCCTCTAGCAACAACGGCAGCAAAGGTTCTTCCTCAATCAGTTGGGTATCAGATAAAACAATGACATAACACGGCGCTTCCATACCTTTGCCCTGACGTTCATTGCGATTATTTTTTCGGCGGTTCAATCTGGCAAACAGAAAGTCAGCTAATTGATGGGCGCTACTACTGCGGTCTGACATCATTCTCTGGATTCGGTCATCGTCCCACACATGCGGGAGCCAGCGCATCCAAGTCCATTCACTTTCCTCTCGCTCATCATAGAAGGAGGCAATTTTCACTTCATCCGGCGAATGACGAACCGTCACTTGTGCCAAGATCACTCTTAACGCAGCCAGGGTATGCTCCCGCTCGCCGACCAATCCAACCACTTTGGATTGAAACAGCGGTAATGTGATGGAAGCAGCGTCCACCAAACGAAATTCTTCCTCCAGTTCATCTGCAGCCCCCAACAAGGGATCACGGTCATAACCGTCAGGTCGTGGAATTTGCAGTTTAATATGAAAGGGAACTTGTCCAGTCCCGATACGTACCTGTAAAAAATCTTCATCCTCTGGTGATCGTTCCCAAAGAGAACTGTTGCGGTTTTTTACGATTTGAGTGCATATTTGCGGATCACCGTGAATTTCATATAGTGTGCGAATTTGCTCTTCGCGTTTCATTTCGAGTTCTTCACGATGCTTTTGGAGCTGTTCCCGATACATTCGGTCCCGTTCCTCCAACTTGCGCTTATATTCCTTCTTATTATTTAAATAGACGAAAAAAGGAATCGTATAAGATGTAAGCATCATGACCACAGTGACCATCTGGAACATCAAATAGTTACTGTTGCCCATCTTGCCTGTTCTGCTCATATATACGTAAAAGCCTACAGTCACCAACGTCATCATTAACGGAATAAGTATAGATATAATAGAAAAAGACGGCTTGCTCGGCTCAGCCGGAGGCCGCAAAATCTCCAGCTTCTCCTCCCGGAGGGCCGGTCTTAATCTCGGGGATCGCTGGTATAATACATTCAAGACAAAAGTCCCCCTTTTCGCTTACTATTTCATTTTACCAAGGTTTCATATTATTTCATGTGTGTATTTACCCATTTTTTTCAGTTTGAAACAAAGAACGCCTTCCATATACAGGCGCCTCGTCCTGAGTTGTCGAAAAAGCTCGCTGAATGCGCACAGTACAGCCTTCCCGCAAACCTGCTCCTGTGAGTAGCTGGTTATCCTCCACTCTGAACCAAAGTCCTTCCGGGAATTTTGCTTCCATAATATATTGCATGCCTTCAGCCGGAGGCTCACCAAAAATACGCACACCCAGCATCAATTTTAAATGTTCCACCGAGTATTCATCAGCCACCTCAATATCAAACCACTCTGTTTCCTGTCGTCCTGAAAGCACGGTCAGGATCATCTGTCATCCCTCCCGATCCTTAATTTATACAGCAATACTCACGCAAAAAGCCTATTTCTACGGAAATATGGCTATCGTAACTGTAGCATCCGTCTATTAGACTGTCAATTTGTTACAAAATACCCACGCTCAAAATAAAACAATGGCTTTAGGCATGCTTAAAATTAATGGTAGAGTCATATGAATCAAAAATAGGTATTTACAAAATTTAATTTGCGTGCTTACGTTATTTTGTCGATTAGTTAGAACTAAATTCGATTGTTACCCAAATTGTTGTGAACACTTTGTAAATTTTTCAGACCTTTATGTTTTTATAAGGTGTTTTTAAGGTAATTTTAAGAAACGGGCACTACAATAAAGCCATGAAATAACTCAGGTGAGGTGATTTTTGTGAGAACATTAATTACATTTCAAAACAAACGTATTCCCGTATACTTCAATCAAGAAAATAAGCAACCGGTACAAAAAACCTTAAAACTTCTAAGTAATACTTTGGAGAACAAAATCTCCAGCGGCAAGCGTGCCCTTCAAAAATGTCTTAACTCTTTGATCAGTATAGAGATTGTCGGTTGTGAAGCCATCCTGCATAGCGTTAGTGAAAATGATTCATTGGCATTGTCCCTCTATTAAGAGGGACTTTTTTTGTTTGCATTAGACACAAAAAAGAGAGGGGCATTTCGGCACCCTCTCCAAATCAGCGTTTTTGAAACATGCTACATATGACTTACCTCAGCCTATGCATTTGATCAGACTCTATTTATAGTATTCTGCGATAACCCTTTTTACCGCCTCGTTCCTTATTCTGCGCCTTCTCAATTCGTATTCTAAACAGTTCTAGTAAATTAGCGCGTGTATGCTCTTCCCGGCAGTTGTCCAGCTTTTTTAAGATAAAACGGTCAATGGACATATGACTCAGGCTCCTTTACAGCAAGCTACCCCTGCTTTTCAAGGGGATGGTCAGGCTATCCATTTTTAACCATTCCGCCTGTTGTTTAAACACGCACGCTCTGACTAGGATAAAGCAGGCAGGATTACATACCCTTTAAATAGGGTAAATACATAAAGTTTCGAAAGTTTTATCAGTATAGCCTGGAAGCTACGGACAAGGAGCGAGTAAAAACCATGAATACGCACATGATGACCAAAATAAGCTGGAACCTTTTATGTATGTTCTTCATCCTAATTATGCTGGCTGCATGTAGCAGGGAGAAAGCCTCAACTCGAAGTATGGCCCAACACGAAGCTGAAGCACGTGCCTATACCGTAACAGGTAATCCGAACCAAGCTGCATCATCCCTTGATGAACGAGCCGCCAACGATGCACCTGTCCATCAGCAAGGCAGCAGCTATGTCGAAATATCAGGTGACGTAAGTATTGATAAAAATACAGTGAAGGTTACAGGACATTCCAACCTGCCTTCTGGAGCACGGATCAAAGGGAATCTTGCAGTCAAAAACTCTCTGTTAACCGGATACACGGACGAGGCAACTATTCACAAGGACGGAAGTTTTGTACTCCAAGTGCACCGACCTGGTATACAGGGTAGTATGGATCTGACTGTTCTATTTCGCCCGGATGACCAAGACAAAGAAATACGAAATTTGTATGGTAGTGGTGGCAACAAATTAGAAGGCCCTTATGTATATCAATACGAAGAAAACGAACAACTTTTGCAAGAAATTCGGATAGGTGCTGAGTTTGATCCTGAACAAGATCGACATGTCCCTCTAATCAAGCCTGTCTGGAACAAACCAAAGGACTACGGTAGCCCTCAAGTGTGGATTAAGCCTGATGTGAAGCAGAAAGGAAATTATTATCATGTATATGCACGCAGCAATTTGCTCGAGGGTTCGGACGTCAAGCTCACAATTGATTTTCCGGGACGATGGCAGTTTGGCTACGATGATCAAACCAAGGTCATGCCTGATGGTTCCTTCAGCATGAGGGTCAAAAAGCCGAGCCTTGCCAACCGCTACACCCTGGTCATAAGTTTCGAACCGAACGAAGATATGTGGACCAACGCTAAACAGGCTTACGGTACAAATGGAGAACGTCTTGCGGGATCTTTAGTTAAATCCGCAGACGACAAAGAGGGCTCCAAACGGATTGAAGCCCGTGTACAAATTCAACCCAAATCGTAACTAGGCAGCCAAAGGAATCCTATATCGTCTAGACGTTATGGCTGTATCGTGACCGGCGTTCCTATACTTACCTTCTCCTGAAGCTCCAGCACATCCTTATTCTGCATTCGAATACAGCCATGTGACACCATCTGGCCAATGGACGATGGCTCATTGGTGCCGTGAATGCCATAATGCGGCTTGGACAGCCCCATCCAGAACGCTCCGAAAGGACCGCCCGGATTGGGCTGTTTGTTAATAATCGTAAACTGCCCATGCGGTGTCTGTGTAGCCACCTTCCCAATACCGACTGGATAACTAAGAACGATCTGACTTCCATCTTTTAAATATAGACGACGATCCGATAAATCCACTACAATGCTGTAGTTCGGCATATGTTCACCCCTTTACACCATATGCCGACTACCACATAGATTTTCTTATTTTTCTACAGATGATGTTACAAAACAGCTCGGCTTACCACTCCACATCACGTCGCCAACCGCTTCGCTGATCCTTACGGCCCGGAGTTGTACTTGAACGGCTATCCTTTCTACGTCGGTCTGCTTCCTTGCGTGCCTGATACTCTAGTTCCCGCTGCATCTTGCGATAATTGTTCACTCTAGATTCTGATAATTCCCCTTTTTGGATAGCCTCCTCCACCGCACAGCCAGCTTCTCCCCTATGCTTACAATCGGCAAAACGACATTGCTGCGCGGTTTCCATAATATCGGCAAAGGTATGAGCTACACCCTTGGAATCATCCCACAGATTAAGCTCGCGCATCCCGGGTGTATCCAGCAAAACAGCTTGCTTTGCAATGGGAAAAAGCTGTCGGTGTGTGGTTGTATGCCTGCCTCGGCTGTCTTCCTCCCTCACATCCTGTGTCAGTTGAACTTCTGCTTCGGAAAGCCAGTTCACTATTGTGGATTTGCCACTACCAGAAGAGCCAGTCAAAGCAACCGTACAGCCAGGTTGAAGAAACGCTTCCAGCTGCTCTCTGCCTTCGTTCTGCAAAGCAGAAATAACGATAACAGGTACTCCAGGAGCAACTCCCTCCGCTTCTGCAACCCGCTGTTCGACATCGTCACAAAGGTCACTCTTACTCAACACGACAACCGGGTTTACGCCGCTATTCCAGGCCATTATTAAATACCGTTCTAATCTGCGCATATTAAAATCATGATTCAACGCATTAACAAGAAAAAGCGTATCTACATTGGTTGCGATGAGTTGCTCTTTCGTCTCAAAGCCCGCGGCCTGTCTAGATATTTGGCTTTTGCGTGGCAAGACAGCATGGATTACTGCATCCGATACTTCGTCCGACGTGGTGATGGCCACCCAATCCCCTACAGCTGGTATTTCCGCTGGATCAACCATAGCATGCCTTAGCTTACCTGAAGCAGCTCCCCAGCGTTCCCCATCCATCGTAATAAGCTTCACCTTTTGCCCATAATCGGCAATCAAGCGGGCAGGACGTATCTGCGTGTTTCCTGCTCTTTCCTCATAGCTTTGCTTCCATTGGTCCCAAAAACCGTTCCAGTAATCAGACCAACCGTAATCGTGTATACTCATTATTTTCCTCCTGAAATTATGTTTAATTTTTCTGGATGTAACGTTACTCGATAGGTGTACATTTTCTCTCCGCAAACAAACAACGCAAAAAATCCGCAGGGAAACCCCTGCGGAGGATATACAGTTCAGGCGATGTGATCCGTTCGTTCACATATGCAAGCAGTCTTACATAGACCACTCCCAAAACCAACAAACGGATAACAAAACACTTGACCATAAAAAAATCCGCAGGGAATCACTCCCTGCGGATTTCGTTGGTTCTACTGTCCAACCAACTGCTGAGCTAAGACTATAGATCTAACAGTCTTTAGCTATGCATCGTCCGTGCGGGAGACAAGTCATTCTGCTGCTGAACCCATCCACTCATGTTCGTACGCATATAACATCGCCTCCTCCTAAAATTTCCTTTATCATACAAGTCCATCAATTGTCTGTCAAGGCTGATTTCAAACATTTTAAACTATTTCAAGTTTCGTTTAACGTACCTGATCCCATCGTGTCCACATTTCACGCGGGTTCAATTCGTACATTTCCCGTTCTCTGTACATAAACTGATGCATGATCAGCTCACGCCGAATCGTCGCAAAATCCTCATGGTATTGCTTGATCCATTCGTTTAGTTCACGTTCAGGATAGATGCGGCCTGGCTCCAGCTTTTCGGCGAGCATCTGAAGTACAATCAATTTTTTCTTATACTGAGCAGGAATTTGACGCAACTTGCCGTCCTTGGCAAAAAAATTGCGTAAAACCGTTGCTTCCAACGTTTCATTCAGTTCGGACATATCTTCCTCTTCCTCTACTTTTTCAAAGATAAAACGCACAGTCGCCTCGGCATGCTGCCGAATCAGCTCTGGATTCAGTGTAAAATACACCGTGTTTTTATCACGTCGTTCCTTAATTAACCCAACCTCACGGAGTTTGGAAGCATGATGCGTAACTGTAGGCTGTGATAGATTCAGCTTTTTCGCCAAAGCTTGGCCATGCATCTCCCCACGGGATAAAAGGAGTAATATTCGCATACGTGTCGGGTCCGCAAGTGCTTTATGATAATTGACCATTTTATCTAGTTGCATTGTGACTGCACCTCTTTTCACTACTACAGGTTTGCTAAGCAAGCGAATTCGCTTAATCTAAATAGATGTCCATCTAATTATATGTATGTTAAAAGTGTCTGTCAATTCTCCCCTCACATTATCTCTTTCTGAAAACGGCTGGATATTATGCACACATTACGGTAGGATTATTATTTGAAAACTTCTCACATACTGAGCTATTTGCATCAATTCTGAGATCCGTTTGACGAAATAAACCAATATAACTGGAGGTTCATCCAAATGCACGACGTAATCATTATCGGTGGCGGACCTTGCGGACTATCCGCTGCAATCGAATGCAGCCGCAGAGGTTTGCGAACGATCATTATTGAAAAAAGCAACATCGTTCACTCCATTTTTCTGTATCCGACAAATATGCAGTTTTTTAGCACCGCCGAACTATTGGAAATCGGTGATGTTCCGTTCAGCACTCCCAATGACAAGCCTTTTCGTCATGAAGCACTAGCATACTATCGCAAAGTAGCCTCACATTATAACCTGGATATTCAGCATTATGAGGAGGCTCAATCCATTCAGCGGCAGGAAGACGGTACATTTACCGTACATACCCTAAGCAAACGGGAAATAACCAAGAGCTATTCGACACGCTATGTCGTAGTGGCTACGGGATATTTTGATCATCCGAACTATTTAGGCATTCCTGGGGAACAATTGGATAAAGTCACTCACTATTTTAGCGAAGCCCATCCCTATACAGGAACCCGGGTCGCAGTCATCGGCGGCAGCAACTCTGCAGTAGATGCAGCAATGGAATTGGTGCGGGTCGGGGCTACGATTGATATGGTTTATCGTCGCAACGAGTTGTCTCCATATATCAAACCTTGGGTTCGTCCATTGTTCGACAGTATGGTACAAAAAGGAAAGATCACGCTGCACTTAGGCGCACGCATTACCGAAATTCATCCAGACCATGTCATCGTCACTCCGATGAACGCAGAAGCGTTCCAGCTCGAAAACGATTTTGTACTGGCACTAACAGGATTTCACCCAGAACGAAAACTACTGGAGTCTGTCGGCGTCCACATGGCTGAGGACCTGGACAAACCTGAATTTAATCCAACCACGATGGAAACTAACATCCCAGGTATATATGTCGCCGGAGTTATCGCTTCAGGCAGCAATGCCAATGAAGTGTTTATTGAAACAGGGCGCTGGCACGGGCGTCAAATCGCCGAACATATCCAAAGTTAAACGATCGAAGGAGAACAACTGAATGGATTACAGCTCACTTATCTTACTGGTACTAGCCGGCCTTGGAATTATCAGTGGCAACTCAACCGTGACGATTGCTATGGTTGTACTACTACTGCTGCGGGTAACCAGCTTTCATACTGCTTTCCCCTGGCTTGAAAAGTATGGCCTAACGATCGGAATAATTATTTTGACGATAGGGGTCATGACCCCTCTAGCCAGCGGTAAAATCAGCATCAATCAGGTGACAGAGTCCTTCCTGCACTGGAAGTCCCTGCTCGCGATTGGTATCGGAATTCTGGTAGCCTACCTAGGCGGCCGCGGAGTAACTCTGATGTCCGGACAGCCTATTATTGTGACAGGTCTACTGATTGGGACCGTCATTGGCGTTGCCTTCTTTAAAGGGGTTCCGGTTGGACCTCTGATTGCTGCCGGGCTGCTCTCCTTATTAATCGGTCGCTCCTAAATTTCTAGACACAGGATTGAAAAGAGCCGTTCAACAAATATACAAATGAATGATAGCAATCTGCATATCTGGCTGAATTCAGTCCCGCTTTGTGTTATACTCATATCGCATAATTTGGTAAATGCAGGAGGCTTGACCGATGTCTCGACAATTTGTAACGGAAGCTGTAATGGTGGCTATATACGGCCAGTTGCTTACATCTCCCGCCCCTGTGGAATATATAGTGCCCTACACATCACTGCTAGAGCTGTACGAATTCCAGGACAGCACAGAGCCTCTCATGGATAACCCTATGGACGATCAACATGTGAAGCGAAAGGTAAGTGAGCTAATCAGTTATTTTGAAGAACCGTTGAATCAGAAAAAAATTCGGCGTGCCCTTCAGATGCCTTGGGCGAAAAGCTTGCCTATCCTATTCGATGCCAATACATCACTCATTGTCATTAATGCAGTTGATACGGCGCATTACGGAGAATATTTTGATCCGATTGAAACCGAACTGGTGTTGACAGCTCAGCGTGAAGCATTACCCATCCTGACTGATCAATTAGACTGGATCCACCGCATTATCGAAGCTTCCGTACCTGTACATGTGTACGATATTGATGATTTTGATTTTGCAGTCGATGGTCCGATGTTTAACAACCCTTAACATACGACATCCTGCCCTAACCACAATAAAGCGGCGGAGTATCATGTGCAGGTTCATCTCCTGCCACACGATACTCCGCCGCTTTTCATGTCCATAAACCATTACTGGCACGCTATTTTTAACGTGGAGGCATTAAGCTCGTTCATCCTTTTCATAGGTGTAAATAATGTCGTCATGTTCCTCCAAATACTTCACTTCCAGATGATGGCCTTTCAGATACCAGTAATCCTGATCCTCCATATAAAACGTAATGCCAGCCGCTTCATGCTGTAATGCGGGGTGCTGCGGAGGCTCTACGGCAATTCCCAGAGAAAAGCCTGGATGCAACCCACCGCCGGAACTATAGCGAACAAAAAAACGGATGGAATCTCCACGATTCAAACCAAGCTCCTTAATGTACCACTGTGCCGCAGGTTCAGTTACCTGTATGCTCATGCGTTATGCTCATCTCCTTGTACAAATGACGTCTTGCCAACTATATCATAGCATCTTTTGGAATAACGACCAACCGTCTCTCCCCATGCGGCTTCCTGGACAAGTCATATACATTTTTTTGAAAAAGGTTTGACAATTCGCAAAAGAGGGTGTTAAGATTCAACCATACGAGATCCATTTTGAAATTTATTACCAATTTGAACGATAACTCATGTAAGAATGAACCCATTTTGAGGAAGAAAGGAGTGTTTCCGGTGCTAAAATTTATGATTGTATTTCACCCACATCTACAAACACAACAACTTCATACCGGAGCATCCCCCCTGTCGCATCCTTCAGAATTGGGCCATTCCTGTTGTATGGTTTAATACGAGTGGCTGCCTGCGTTTAAGCAGTTTTTCAGTGGCGAGTATGCTGAGAATACCTGCGCGCCATATGATATTGAGATTTAAGGCATATCGTCTGCGGACGGTATGCCTTTTTTGCGCCTGTTGCCGAATTATACTTGTGGCAGCAAGCCGCTGTTGTTTCTTCAAAATGGTACACAACTCTCGAATGAACTTGACATGAAAGGATGGGATTCCTCTTGTTTTCAGTACTCAAAAATTTAGGCTGGTTTTTTAAAAGAGAACGAAGCCGATACTCCATTGGATTGTTTTTGCTGATTGCGGTTGGCGTTTTGGAGCTCGCTCCACCTCGGCTGCTAGGCAGCGCCATTGATGAGATTGTACGTGGTTCGATTTCCTGGTCCTCGCTTTGGCGTTATATTTTGTACATCATAGGGATTCTTGCCGTCATCTACTACATTACGTACATATGGATGCACAAGCTGTTTGGTGGTGCTAATCTGGTGGAGCGCCTATTGCGTACACGTTTTATGAATCATTTGCTGCGGATGACCCCTCCATTTTTTGAACGCAATCGTACAGGTGATCTGATGGCTCGTGCCACGAACGATCTTCGCTCTGTAGCAAGTACAGCAGGCTTCGGTATGTTGACATTAACAGACTCCACTGTCTACCTTACCGTTGTATTGGTTGCCATGGGCACCCTGATTAGCTGGAAGCTAACACTGGCGGCCATTCTGCCCCTTCCTTTTATTGCGCTGGCCATGAGTATTTACGGTAAAGCCGTACATGAGCGTTACACACTGGCACAGGATGCATTTGGCGATATGAACGACCAAGTGCTGGAGTCGGTGGCAGGTATCCGTGTCATTCGAGCTTATGTGCAAGAACGAATGGACGAAAAACGTTTTGCCGATATTACTGAGGATGTGTTTCGTAAAAACTTGGCAGTTGCGCGGATGGATGCTCTCTTTGAACCGACGATCCGTTTATGTGTAGGACTTAGCTACGTTATCGGTCTCGGGTATGGTATTTATCTGGTATTTCATAACGATATCACGCTAGGCGAACTAGTATCTTTTAACATGTATCTAGGAATGATGATTTGGCCGATGTTTGCTATTGGCGAGCTGATTAACATTATGCAGCGCGGTAGCGCTTCTCTGGACCGGGTCAATGAAACTCTCGATGTCCAGCCAGACGTTCAGAATGTAGCTCAACCTGTTCCAGTGGATCGTCCCGAATCCATCACCATGAAAGACGTGACTTTCCGTTATCCTACCTCCACGGTTGACAATCTGTCACATGTGAACCTGGAGCTCAAACGCGGAGAAACACTAGGTGTCGTTGGTCGAACAGGCAGCGGGAAATCCACTTTGCTCAAACAGCTATTGCATGAATATCCGACTGGCAGTGGTGATATTTTAATTTCCGGTACCCGGCTGGAGGACATTGCAGTAGAACAATTACACAGCTGGATTGGCTACGTGCCGCAAGAACAAATCTTGTTCTCCAAATCGGTGCGCGAGAACATTCAGTTCGGGAAGCCCGGGGCAGATGATGACGACATCATGGAAGCGATCCGTACGGCTGCCTTTGACCAAGATTTGGGTACCCTGTCCGATGGGCTGGATACACTGGTCGGAGAAAAAGGCATCGCCCTGTCCGGTGGTCAGAAGCAGCGTGTTTCGCTTGCGCGCGCCTTTATCGGTGATCCAGATATTCTAGTGCTCGACGATGCACTGTCAGCAGTAGATGCGCGCACGGAAGCACGTATTATTGACAATATCCGGCATAAACGCTCGGGTAAAACAACCTTGATCTCCACTCACCGTCTATCGGCTGTAGAGCATGCAGACCGGATCGTCGTGCTGGAGCAAGGACGCATTATTGAGGAAGGAACCCACAACGAGCTGCTTCAGGCTGACGGATGGTACCGACAACAATATGAACGGCAACAAGTGGAATCTGATCTGACCTCAGGGGAGGTATCCTAATGAAACCCAATATCGGCAAAAGACTGTTCCAGTATGCACTGACGAGCAAAGCGGGTTTTATTGCCGCTCTCATCGCCTTGGCTATTGGAGTAGCCGCCGAGCTCGCCGGTCCCTTCATCGCCAAAACGATGATTGACGACCATATGCTCGCTATTGAAAAACCATTTTATGAGACGACTAGTGTGGACGGCGCTGTAAGTTATGCTGGAACCCATTTTAAACGTGAAGATCGCTTTGAAGCCGGGGAGGCCAAAGGGCGCGAAGCGAGGATTTTACAAGTTGGCAAATCTTTTGTATTTGTCGATGGCTCTGTCCAAGTAGCGGATGGTAGCCGATCCTTTACGAACGGTACGTTGATCGTGACACGCAGCTCCGACACCTTTCATTACAAAGCCAAGGCTTTAACCGCTGATGAGCTGTATAGCTTTTATAAACCAGAAATGCCCGGCATCTTTCAGCTGATTGGGTGGTATTGCTTCTTTTTGGTCGTTTCGATTTTTGCCGAATTCGGCAAAACATACTGGCTGCAATCCTCGGCGAACAAGGTCATTCAGAAGCTTCGACTTGATCTCTACGCACACATTCAGCGCTTGCCAGTTTACTTTTTTGATAACTTACCCGCAGGTAAGGTCGTATCCCGTGTTACGAATGACACGGAGGCAGTCAAAGATTTGTTTGTGGCTGTACTCTCCAACTTCACTTCAGGGATTGTAACGATGACAGGGGTATATGTTGCACTCTTTTTACTGGACTTCAGACTGGGTCTGATCTCTCTATTTATTGTACCGTTACTGATCTTATGGATCATATTGTACCGCAAGGTTGCAACCCGCTATAACACGATCATTCGGTCCAGACTCAGTGAGATTAATGCGATTATCAATGAATCCATTCAGGGAATGTCCATTATTCGCGTATTCCGGCATCAGAAACAAACACAGCAAGAGTTTGAAGAGTTGAATGATGACTATATGAAGCATCAGAATAAAATGCTGAATTTGAACGCTTTTACTTCGCATAATTTGGTCAATGTATTGAGAAACCTCGCCTTCGCTGTCGTGTTGTGGTATTTTGGATCTGCAGCGCTTGGCACTACAGGTAGTGCGATATCATTAGGGGTATTGTATGCCTTCGTCGATGTGTTGGGTCGATTGTTCCAACCTATTACGGGTATGGTCAACCAGCTCGCCGTACTGGATACTTCCATCGTATCCTCAGGACGTGTATTTGAATTGATGGACGAAACTGGAGAGCCAGTGACAGACGGTACTATGCCGCGTTACAAAGGCCAGGTAGAATTTAACGACGTTTCCTTTGCCTACAAAAAGGATGATGTGCTTAAGCATATTTCCTTTACAGCACAGCCTGGCCAAACGGTTGCCCTTGTCGGGCATACCGGATCAGGTAAGAGTTCGATTATCAACCTGCTATTCCGGTTCTATGATCCGCAAAAAGGGACGATCACCATTGACGGAACGCCTGTCAAAAATATTCCTAAGCAATGGCTTCGCCATCATATGGGTATTGTTCTTCAAGATCCATATTTGTTCACAGGCACGGTAGCCTCTAATGTCAGTCTCGGAGACAGCAGAATTACAAGAGAGCAGGTAAACAAAGCGCTGCATGACGTTGGAGCCGACAAACTGTTAGCCCATTTGCCCCAAGGATTTGATGAGCCTGTTATTGAAAAAGGCAGTACCTTATCCGCCGGGCAACGCCAGCTTATTTCGTTTGCTCGCGCGTTAGCCTTTGACCCTGCCATTTTAATTCTGGATGAAGCTACTGCCAACATTGATACCGAAACGGAAGCACTCATCCAATCTGCTCTTGAGGTGCTCAAAAAGGGACGTACGACCTTTATCATTGCCCACCGTTTGTCCACCATTCGTAGTGCAGACCAAATTTTGGTGCTGCATCGGGGTGAAATTGTTGAACGGGGTAGCCATGACGAGCTTATGGCCCAAGGCGGACGTTACTTCCAAATGTATCAACTCCAGTCAGGAACGGTTGCAGCTGAATCTGTGTCTTCCTCAGCTACATCTTCAGCGCAAAATGACTTACTTACAGGCAAAATCGCATTTAAAGCTTAAATGATACTAGAGCTTGGGCTTACAATTAACATTTAGCATTAAAAAGCCAGCGGTCTCCATTCATATGGGGAACTCGCTGGCTTTATTTTATATATGACATATGGCATATCGTTTTATTTTGCTACAGACGTGCCTGTTCCAGTGGGCGGAAGCACGGTTCCATCGACTGCTTTGAGCGTAACCTTATACTTACTGTCTACCAATGTACTGGTGTGGGTATCCGTAATGACTTGAATATTCATTTCCCCTGGTTTTGGACTAGTCAGCTTGTAGTAAATGACAGCATTCGTATCATCTACGTAGTCGATGTGATCCACTTCAATACCGTATCCTGGGTTAGGTGCCTGCAGACGGGTGATGGTCACTTTGTTCTGCTGATCATTCGCCTTCTCTATGTTCATACTAATATTGGTTTGTTGGACCGGATCTACAGGCTCAGCTGGATTTTCCGGAGTGACTTGCACCGGTTTATGACTTTGTACAAACTCGGATGCATGGTAGACCATTTCTGCTGCCTCCATCCGTGTTACTTTACGATCCGGGTTAAAGTTGCTCCCCTCGTCCAATTTTGCAATTTTGGTCAACAGGAGAAATTGCACTGCTTCGTTCGACTCTTGGTCTAATTTTTTGCCATCTGCTACATTAATCAACATACGAACAGTAGGATATTCACCCGTTGCACTCACGGCTTTATACAGAATATTCGCGAATTGTTCCCTTGTCATACGGGTGCTCGGATCAATATCCGGTGACAGAGGGATTTGGTGCTGGACTGCAATCCGGTAGGAATCGGCATACCATGCGGAAGCCGGAATGTTTGCAAAGGAGCCCGTTGTGAAATCAGGCATAACCTGAAGATCCATTCCACGAACAACCAAGTGTACTCCTTGTGCATACGTGAGTGTTTGATCTGGTGCAAACTTATCCTTGGTTATCCCTTGAATAATTCCTTTGTTCTGAAGTGAACTTACGATCTTCTCCTGCTCAGCTCCCTTTATATCTCTAAAAGCAGAAGCCGACGTAGCCACAGCCAATGAACAGACGACAAGCAGCGCAGCTGCCACGCTTTTATTTTTAATCATGAGATACACCTCCATGTTTACTTTGCTTCTATACTTACGGACGCAATAAAACCATCAAATGTTTCAAATATGCCAAATTGGTTGCAAAACAATGGAATACCTTAGCTATTAGTGTAACCCGTCTTGCTCTTTTCTGCTCACCATATCCATGCAAACCCAAAAGTGTCTATGACAGTTTTCCTTTTGCAGCACCTTTTAGAGAAAAAGAGCTGACTCGCAGTAATTTAGCTAGCAAAAGCAGCAGTGTACCTAACAAAAATACCCACTTGTGGTAGCTTACATCCGATTAGGAGCTTTCAATCCAAGAAGTCGCAGTGTACTTGCCAGCATATCCGCAGTCTGTTCCGCCAACTGAAGGCGCCATTGTCCGCCATCGACAATTCTTTCCTTAGCGTAAAAACGGTTAAACGCCTGTGCCGTATCTAACGCAAATCTCGCAATAACGGAAGGTTCCAGTTGCCTAGCAGCACGTATTAGCTGTCCGTGATAGCGATCCAACTGCTTAAGCAGCGCCCAGCCTGCGTCACCCAGCATTTCATCCGAAACGATATTCAAATCAGGAGAATGCCCGTCTTGGGCAAGGACGTTGTCACTGGAATTAGAATCAACATCAGAGCGGGCGCGAGCTTTCTCCAAAAGACTGCGTATGCGCGCATGAGTATACTGCACATAAGGGCCAGTCTCACCTTCAAAGGTCAGTGCCTCCTCTAACGAAAAATCCACTTCATTCAGACGGTTATTTTTTAAATCGCCAAAAATAATCGCTCCGATGCCAACGTCTTCAGCTATTGCCTGTTGCTCCAGCAAATTGGGATTTTTCTCCGTAATGATGGCTTGAGCACGCGCTACAGCTTCATCCAGCACTTCCTCCAGTTTCACAACCTTGCCGCGTCTTGTGGACATTTTTTTGCCCGCAAACCGCATTAAACCAAACGGTACATGCTCACATTGCTCTGCCCATGTCTCCCCTGCATGCTTTAGCACCGCAAATACCTGTTGGAAATGTAACTTCTGTTCCCCGCCAACGACGTACAGCAGGCGATCAGCCTTCATCACTTCATGACGATAAATCGCTGTTGCCAGATCACGGGTGGAATAAATGGTAGTACCATCTTTTTTCAAAATAAGGCACGGCGGCAGTTGCTCGTCTTCCAGACGAACCACAAGTGCTCCATCACTTTCTTCCAGCAGTCCTTTTGCTCTTAATTGGGCAACAACTGCCTGCATCTTATCATTGTAAAAACTTTCCCCCAACACATGGTCAAACGAAATGTTAAGACGTTGGTACATACGGTCAAATTCTCCCAGACTGACTTCAACAAAAAACTCCCACAGTTGTTGAGCTTCAGTATCCCCTTGCTCCAAACGTCGGAACCACTCGCGGCCTTCATCCTCCAAAGACAGATCATGCTCGGCCTCCTGATGAAAACGGACATATAGCTTCAACGATTCCCCGATCGGATCATGTTGTAGCTGCTCCTCATTGCCCCATCTTTTATAGGCCGCAATTTGCTTGCCAAATTGTGTTCCCCAATCCCCTAGATGATTCACACTAATCGGCACATATCCGGTTTCACCAAGTATGCGATACAAGGCGGCACCAATAACAGTAGAGCGAAGATGACCGATACCAAATGGTTTGGCAATATTAGGCGAGGACATATCAATCACTACTCGCTGTCCATATCCGATATTGGGCTTGAGAAACTCAGCCTTGCTCAATTCAGCAAGCATCGATGGAATATGAACAGATCGATCCAATGTAATATTTACATAGGCACCCGATGCTGAAGCAGTTAGACCCGCTTCACGGCTTACTAGCTCTGCCAATTCCATTGCAATATGCTGTGGAGACTTTCGAAATTTTTTAGCCAGCACAAAACAGGGAAACGCCACATCTCCCCATTCAGGCTGCGGAGGCACCTCGAATAAAGATAAAACTTCTTTCTCCTCCAAGCCCGTATGAGCTACAATAGCTTGGGTAGCAATCATCAACACCATGTTCCTCTCTCCTTCTTTTTATAAGATCTAACAAAAAAAGCCCTCGCCTCTTGATATAATCAAGAGACGAGAACTTCGATATCCCGCGGTACCACTCTTCGTAAATCGGTTGTATAGCTAAAGCTAGCTTACACAAAATCGCGATTTCACTCCATTGACAAATAACGGTGTCTGCCGGGCTGATCTACTAGAAGCTCTTATCGTTGGATCAACCGTCTCCCGGGTGCGCTTCACATCGGATTTCATACCGGCTTCCACCTTTTCCGGCTCGCTGTAATGATACGGTTCCGTTGCTACTCTCCCGTTCCTTGACGTTAATTCCCACCATTATACAAACCTATTTAGTAGAAAGCAACCTTTTATTCCCTCTTCAGGGACTAGTTCTGTATATGTAATTACACTGCCACCAATTGACGACAGACCTCAACACAATGACGGCAGGCTTCTGCACAATGTTTGCAATGATTATGGGAATGCTTGCTGCATTCAGCAGCACATACCTCACAGGCTTTGGCACATAGCTCACAGATTTCCTCGGCAAAATCCGTTCCGCGCTGCAACATTTGAGCAGCAAACCCACATATCTCTGCGCATTCCCTACTCACTCGAATACATTCACGCAGCATAGCTAGATCATATTCCTTCAAACTTGCTACATAGCATACATTGCAAGCGTTCATACATTCCAGGCAAGCATCCACGCATTTTTGGTATGAATGATTCATAATACATTACCTCCCAGTTGTTGATCCTGCTGTACTATTACCCGCTGAACCTTGAAATTAATCATTTGATGTTCGCGCTTGCAACAAAATAAACCCAGAAAATCCCGACTTATGTAAGGAAGTGTACTATATTCCAAGGTGTAAGCGCAAGGATATTAATCACATAACTTTTTAGCCTTCGTTTCTGACTTGCATCTAGTCTGTCATTCCTCTATTGTAAAAAAAGAGTATGCTTAACCACTGATCAAGGAGTGAACATTGTAATGAATATAACATCTGTAGAGGAGCACCGACAGGAATCTCCGCAGCAGGTTAACTGCATGGTCGTGACCGTCTCGGATACACGTACCATGGAAACCGATACTGGGGGACGACTGCTCAAGGAACTACTAGAAACGAATGGGTACAAGGTTGTTCGATATGTTATCGTCAAGGACGACTATGAAGGAATCCGGCAGTTGGTAGCCGAAGCTGCGGCACATGAGGACATCGAGGCTATACTTTTAACAGGTGGTACTGGCATCTCTCCGCGTGATACTACATATGAAGCCGTCTCCTCTCTACTGGATAAGGAATTACCTGGGTTTGGAGAAATCTTCCGTTACTTAAGCTTTGCTGAGGACATTGGATCAGCAGCTATATTAAGCCGGGCTGTAGCGGGCACTGTGGGCCAGACAGCTGTGTTTTCTATGCCTGGCTCCCGCGGAGCCGTTCGTTTGGCAATGGAACGCATTATTGTCCCTGAGCTGCGTCATGTAATGAGAGAAATTTATAAATAAGCTCCTATTTACACATTGTAGATACAAAAAAGGCACCCCATACATAGATGAGGTGCCTCTTCACATTATTCCTTTTCTTCAACTTCGGGCTGCATGTAGCTGTCAATCAGCTTTTGCTTCAGCTCCCATACCTTCTCACTAAGATTTACGCGATAAATTTCAGGGTTCAGCTTCCGCAAATATTCTGGCCAAAACAGTTTCAACTGTGATGCATGATAGGCACGAATTTCATCCAGTTCAGGAAGCTCGTATACCTTCTGCCCATTTACAAAAATAGGTTCAAGCATCGGTACAGCTTCGTAATTTTCTACATACTTCTTCATATATGGATGCAAAGGGTTAAACAGCTTCAGGCGCTTACCATTACGCGGACGTTCTTCATCCGGGAAAGAAATGTAATCAGCTACAGCTCTCCCTTTCTTCTTATCCACAATACGGTATACATCCTTTTTGCCTGGTGTAGATACTTTTTCCGGGTTACCCGAGATTTTAATCGTCGGCAGCATTTCACCGTCCACTTCCCGCTCAACCAGCTTGTACACTCCGCCCAGTGAAGGTTGATCTGAAGCTGTAATCAGCTGTGTTCCTACACCCCACACATCAATACGTGCACCTTGGGCTTTTAGATTGAAAATCGTATTTTCATCCAAATCGTTGGAAGCTACAATTTGTACGTAATCCAAACCTTCAGCATCCAGCATTTCCCGTGCCTGAATAGATAGATAAGCCAAATCACCGCTATCCAAACGGATGGCATTCATACGCTTTCCTTGACTCTCCAGCATCTTTGCTGTCCGAATCGCATGGGGAACACCGCTCTCCAGCGTGTCAAAGGTATCTACCAGTAGCGTAACCTGATCTGGTAAAACCTTCGCATACACGTCGAACGCCTCTTGCTCCGTCATAAAGGTTTGTACCCATGAATGGGCATGTGTCCCTTTTGTCGGAATCCCAAAGTGTTCGCCTGCCAGCATATTAGAAGTCGCATCGAAACCTGCAACATAAGCAGCACGTGCTCCCCAAATAGCTGCATCTGCCTCCTGCGCACGTCGTGTGCCAAATTCGAGCAGTGTATCGTCACTTGCCACCTGTTTGATACGTGATGCTTTTGTCGCAATGAGTGTCTGGTAATTCATAAAATTCAACAATGCCGTCTCGACAAGCTGCGTTTCCATAATGGTTCCTTCCACACGTACCAGAGGCTCATTCGGAAAAACAAGCGCTCCTTCCTTCATCGAGTGGACCGTTCCGCCAAACTTAAACTGGCGCAATGCCTCCATGAACATGGGATCGTACTTTTCCTCCTGCTCTGACAGATAGCGAATGTCCTCTTCTGTAAACCGCAAGTTTGAAATGTAATTCACAATGCGTTCCAGACCAGCAAACACGGCATATCCATTGCCAAAAGGAAGCTTACGAAAATACGCCTCGAACACAGCTTTACGTTGGTGACTTCCGTTCACCCAATGGGCGTACATCATATTAATCTGATATTTATCTGTATGTAATGCGAGGCTCGTTGACTTCATCGTATCATCCTCTCTGACTGTCCCTGGATTGGTGACGGCATACCGTCTTATCTGCCCAGATTCAGCAATATCCGGCTCTAATTTGTTATCGGACATTGGTGCACAATCGTTCAGTTATTTTACTTCTTCTGGAGCAAAAGCGTATCTTCAGCCGACCGCACCGTGGCTCCAAGACTTCCCTCAAAATGGCCCAAAGCCCAATCATGTCCCGCCTGATTAAAGCTCGCCACAGCGTCCTTGTATACGGTAATAGCAAAACCTTTGTTGTAAGCATCTACAGCTGTATGCAGCACACATATATCTGTACACACACCAATCAAATGAACTTCCAGAATCCCGCGTTCGCGCAACCTGAGTTCCAGATCCGTACCAGCAAAAGCACTGTACCGTGTTTTATCCAACCAATAGATACGATCACTTTGTTGCTTATAAAGGCTATGGAGTTTACCATACAATTGTCGTCCGTTGGTTCCACGTATATTATGTGGAGGAAACAGCTTACTCTCCGGGTGATAGAGGTCGTTCTCCTCATGTAAATCCACAGCCATGACAACAAAGTCCCCTTGATCCACGTAGGCCTGCGTAATAGCTGTGATCCGTTCATCTAGCTCAATTGCAGGTTGCCCCACAGGCAGACTACCGTCCACAAAATCTTTCGTGTAATCAATAACAATCAGTGCCTTCATCGTACAGTCAGCTCCTTATCATCAAAGTGAGGTTGTACGCTCTATGCGTGACCTATTCCAATAAAAGTTACGTATAGATAGATAAACGCGGTACTCTATCACTAAAGCGATACAACTGGGCCGGTCTTTGTGAATACTGATTGGAACTGAGCGGTTTGCCATTCTCATCCCGCACCTCTTCCAGTATTCCCTGTCTGCTACGAGTCGATGTTATTTTGCGAATAAAATTCGGCTCTTCGAAATCCGGTACGACGCTCTGAATCACCTGATACAATTCACCCAGTGTAAAATGTGGCGGTAAAAACTGCTTGGCTATCGTTGTCTGAAGCATCTGCAACTGAATTTTGCGATAAGCATCAACTATGATATCCCGGTGATCGAACGCCAGCTCCAATTCCTCCAACGCTTCTCTGATCGTAAATAACCCAACCTCAGAAGCATCATCAGCCGCCTGACGCTGCTCTAGCATCCATTCCTCTACCAGTGCAAAAAACGCATGCGATATAATCCACCCACGCGGATCACGACCTGGTCCACTATATACGCCCAAATACTCCAGATGCCCGCCATCTACACCCGTTTCCTCTAACAGTTCCCGCTTGGCCGCTCCATATATGGATTCATCTTCTTGACAAAACCCTCCAGGCAACGCCCAGCGTCCCGCAAACGGCCAACTACGGCGCTTGATGAGCATTACTTTCAGCTCACGAATCGGCAATGTTTTTGTTACCGTCTTGCGCTCACGCTTCGTTAAAGTAAACATTACGATATCCGCCGGAGCACCATCCGGGGTACGGTATTTCTTAATGTTATAAGACGCCTTCTGCGCCTCTTCGTTTATACGATTGCTATCCATTGGCATCACCATATTATATCGTTTTGATAAATTCATTATGACATAATAAAAATTTTTGTCAAGCGTCAGCCCTTGCCTGAATCACTTGCTTGTTGACGCAATACTCGGAAGGTTGCTGTAGCTGTACAACCGAGCGTACCTTCACTATCCCTCACTTCTGCCTGAGTGGTTATGGTGCGGCCTGCCTGATGAACAATCCGTGCCTTAACCTCCAGCCGTCCTTGTCTCATGGCTGACAAGAAATGAACGTTAAGATTCGTTGTTACACATGAATCCATATTTCGTGAAGCCATACTGACCATCCCCATCGCCTGATCCATCAATGTTGTGAGCACCCCCCCATGTACAATCCCCATCACATTGGTATGGTGTTGTTTGGCCTCCAAAGCGATATGTGCCTCGTTAGCATCAGCTGTAATCAGCTCACATCCTAAGTACTCCCAAAAAGTATTTTCTTCACCCTCTAGCATCTTACGCAACTTACCATTCCCTCGCTTTCATCCCATCTATGATGTCGCAATTCTTTTGGTATCTCATGAACATTTACAATGAGTAATTGCTTTCGAAAAAAAGGCGTGGAAGCTAAGCCTCCACACCATAAATCTTATTCTAGTCACTGCAATTCGAGGAGGAAGTAGTCTTTCCCTCTTCTACGTTCACCTTTTCAGCAACGGTATCACGGATGGCCGTGATCACCATCTGCAGCAGCTCATTAATTTCCACCTGGCTCTGCTGAAACTCCGTTACAATTGGAATACCGTCAAGCTCTTCCTGTAGCTCCTGAAGTTCAGCTTCTATTTTGGCAATCATTTTTTGATTCTTTAAAGATTCAAATGCTACGATTTCCTTTTGCTTCTTCTTCATCGTTGCAATCAGTTGCTGGATGCGCTCATGATCCTGAATCTTTTCTTCTGCTTTCCGAAACACCTGTACTTCCTCACTGCTGCCCAGAATACCCGCCAACTCTTTGGCCTTTGCCAATATCATATCGCGATTGACCAAATGATCATGCTGGCGCGCCGCCGATTGAAGTTCTGTTTGTTGCAACCGCTCCTCTGTCATTGTCCATCGCTCCTTTTCTCACTTAGATGGTCTTGCATGCAGCCCTTTAATCAGACCGCATGCAGGCCGCTAGACTATTCTTTTTATCCGTTAACCGCTACTGGCGTTTGAACCAAGTCACCTTTAATGTAGAAGGTCATAGGCTCTGTAATTTTTACTTGGACAAAGGAACCAATCAGGTCCTTAGAACCTTCAAAATGAACCAGCTTATTGGAACGAGTCCGACCAGCAAGCACTTTGCTGTCATTTTTACTCTCGCCTTCCACCAGCACTTCAACCACCTCGCCACGCAATCGACTATTAAAGCGAAGGCTGTTTTGATTCACAGCAATGTTCAGACGCCGGAGACGCTCTTTTTTGACCGACATAGGCACATTATCTTCCATCGAAGCCGCTGGCGTACCTTCACGTGGTGAATAAATAAATGTGTAGGCAAAGTCATAGCCCACTTCACGCACCAGAGATAGTGTATCTTCGAACTGTTCGTCTGTTTCACCCGGGAAACCTACGATAATATCTGTTGTCAGAGAAACATGCGGAACAGCCGCTTTTATCTTCGCTGCCAGCTCCAAAACACGCTCACGAGTATATTTTCGGTTCATTTTCTTCAATATATCCGTATTACCGGATTGTACAGGCAGATGAATATGCTCCACCAGATTGCCACCCTTACCAAGCACTTCAACCAAATGGTCGTCAAAATCACGCGGATGTGAGGTCGTAAAACGTACACGCGGAATATTGATTTTGCGCATATCATCCATCAGATCCCCAAATCTGTAATTCATATCTTTCAAATCCTTGCCATAGGCATTGACATTCTGACCCAGCAGGGTAATCTCTTTAAATCCTTGACGGGCCAAATCCCGTACCTCAGCAATAACATCCTCTGGCCGACGACTTCTTTCCTTACCACGTGTGAAAGGAACGATGCAATAAGTGCAAAACTTATCACAGCCATACATGATGTTTACCCAAGCCCGCATACCCTCACGCTTCTTCGGCAGGTTTTCGATAATGTCGCCCTCCTTGGACCACACTTCAACCACCATTTCTTTGCTAAAGAGGGCTTCCTTGACAAGCTGAGGCAAACGATGAATATTATGGGTACCAAAGATCATATCAACAAAACCGTGTTTTTGCATAATCCGGTTCACAACATTCTCTTCCTGCGACATGCAGCCACACACACCGAGCAGCAGTCCCGGCTTTTCTGTTTTGAGATGCTTGAGGTGACCCAGCTCACCAAACACTTTATCTTCTGCATTTTCACGGATAGCGCAAGTGTTCAGTAAAATGATATCTGCTTCCTTCCGATCCTCGGTTGCCTGGTAGCCCATTTGCTCCAGCAAGCCTTTGATTGTTTCAGAATCATGCTCATTCATCTGGCAACCGAATGTATATACGATATAATGCTTGCCCTCACCGATATGCTTTAGCTCGTCCGGGACTGCGTTATCATACAATACCTGTACGTCCTCTTTACCACGCTGCTTTTCTTTCCTATGGTTTGGCTCCGCCATAATGTTGATTTCACGTCCACGAATACGAATCTTTTTGCTGTGCTCATCTTCAGAAATAATCTTCGCATCCGAGAAATCAAAATATTTGGAGTAATCTTTTGTTTCCTTAGCCATTCCCTGGTCACTCCTTACACCATCTATTTCACGAGCTCATTTGTGATTTTACTGTATCTTTAGGCATTGGTTATTTTATTTTAGCTCCAAAAAAACCTTTGAAAAAGGCATTACACTAAATTATAGCATGATTTATAGGCCATAGCCATAGATCATCCCCGGATACGATTCAGATGCAGTGTGATGCTAAAGTTTTTTATGTTTATAGGTAAGGATTTGTGTATGTAGAGCATATAAAAAAAGCCCGACTCTTTTGCAAGAATCGGACTTTTACAACTTGTGTATCAAATACGTGTATTAGTCTACGATTTCAGCAGTGTCACCGTTTTTCACACCGGCTCCGTTCGCTTCATCCGTGTCAATATGCATATCCAAAGCAAAAGAATCGGACACACGTGCAAGAACATTTTCAAATACAAGGCCACGTTCGCCGCCTACACGTACTTTCAGCAACTGCTTGTCTTTAATGTCCCACTTAGCTGCATCAGATGTATGGAAATGAATATGACGGGCTGCTACAATAACGCCCTCTTGCAGTTCCACTTCACCAGCTGGTCCTTTTACTGTAATTCCTGGTGTACCATCAATGCTACCGGATTCGCGTACAGGTGCCTTTACACCAATAGCAAAGGAATCTGTGCGAGAGATTTCCAGTTGAGAAGCGGGACGAGCAGGTCCCAAAATGCGAACCTTATCAAATTGGCCCTTAGGACCAATTACAGCTACCGTTTCATTTGCAGCAAATTGTCCTGGTTGGGACAAAGGTTTAAATTCAGTCAATTGATAGCCTGCTCCGAACAAAATTTCAATATGCTCTTGAGTCAGGTGAATATGACGGGCGGAAACGCCGACAGGTACGATTTTAGTCATCGTGTGGTCACTCCTTTTTCTCTATACAATACTTTACACATCTATGCTATTATACTCCTATTTCGACAAGAAAGAAAAGGATAGCACATAAAGTTCCCTTTTTCGCCCTAACCAGCCATATATATCGTCCCTATAAAACTTGGATCAAACCGTCATTTTAGCAAACAGAAGAAAGAAAAGCATGATCGTAGCTACGATGAGATGAGGAACTACAATAAATATATTCAGAATAAACAGGACACAGAGAATTCCAGTTAAGAAAAGAATGACTCTGAGACGAGGTTTAAGGTGACTTAATCTGTACTGATGGAATACCAGCAAAACTGACAAAAAATAAATAAAAACAGAAGCAAAAGTAAAGCAAAGTACAAAAGTATAGGCTGCTTGCCCCAAAAATAAGAGCTGTATGGAAGCCGCAAGCATGCTAAGAGAAAGATAAATAAACAAATGGCCATAAATAATAGTCTGTCCTGCTGTTTGTTTTGATTTGTCTACGCGCTTCTCTATATTCTCAAAATATTGCCACCAGATTGCAATGACTAGCACAAATGTCAAAGCAGCAAATACAATGGAGGAGACTGTGAAATGATCGGATTGTAAAACAGAAAGTATACTTATCACTGATTCTCCAAGCAGGATTAAAGTAAACTGTGCAAATCGCTCCAAAAGATGCTCTGTATGGATAGGTGTGATCACCAGCTTTTTACGACCGATCAAAGGAACGAGGATATCCACCGCAATGCCAGTATATAAAATCAAATATCGAACCCACGAGTCGAAGAAAAGGGAGCAGCTAGAGATGACTATCCCAACCCAAAGATAGGTTCCAAAAAAACGAGCTGTTTCCTGTTTATGAGCTGTTTCTTTGGGGGCCGTAAGTAGATATTGAACGACAGTCAGGCCTCTTAAACCAATATAGCCAACAAAAAAAGATGCATAGTACGCATCAAAATCTACATTCAAGCTGGCAGTCATGATTAATACAAAAAATAATTGCAAAATCATAAAAATTCGATGCGTTATACTGTCTTGACCAAAACGATTGTTATAGACAGTTTGCCCCACCCATGCCCACCAGATCGGAATAAAAATCAAAATAAACTTCTCTAAATTATGCCAACCAACACTGCCATGCTCAACATGTAGTAAAACATGAGTCGCCTTGGACACAGCTGCTACAAACAATAAATCATAAAAGAGTTCAAGCCAGGTAACCTTTTTTATCAACATGATGTAACGGAGCTCCCCTCTAGTATGGCGGTATAGCATGGTGCTGTCAGACTCGCTCCTACGTATGTCCAATTTCGGAAAGCGTTATTTTAGCCCCATGCAATCCTCGGATGCTCCAATTATTTCGTAATCGTTCTCGCTTTGTCAAGAAAATGCTCAGCCGAAAGCAACTGCTATATTAAGCTATTTTAAGAAGACATTTTAGATGGCAGATTCGTTCGCAAATAGTCCAGTGCATGTTCTCCCAGCCATCCCTTGACCAGCTCCTCAGAGTAATGCTTCAGCAGTAGTTCTGCAAAAGCCGGATATTTCCCCGCGTGCTCCAGTCCTCGCACATGGGCCTCGATACCATCAAAATCAGAGCCAAACATCAAATGTCTTTCGCCACCTAATGAACAAATGTGATCAATGTGCGGTAGCAGGTCCTCAGCGTGCACTGTACCCTGCTCTTTCAGAAACATCGTGACAAAGGTCAATCCAATTCGTCCGTTACGGGCGATCAGTGCCCGAATCTGTTCATCTCGCAAGTTGCGGGGATGAGCACATTTCGCAAAGGCGTTCGAATGCGAGGCGATGGGCGGTAAGGCCGCCTCCTCCATCACTTCCCAAAAGCCTTGTACGGACAAGTGTGATACATCTAGCAGCAGTCCCATACTATTACAGCGATGAACCAAATCACGTCCCTTGCGGGTCAAGCCGCCTTCTCTAAGCTCCATAATACCGTCAGCAGCCCAATTTGCATAATTCCATGTCAGACCGATCAATCGTATTCCCATGGCATAGCATACATCCACATAAAACGGATTTCCTTCCAGCGCATCTACCCCTTCGAGTGAGAGTAACGCCCAAGGTGGCTCTGTACGATCCGTCCCACTCTCATACCCATTCGTCATCTTCCCTGCTTGCTTCTCTACGCCTGTATGCTGTACTTGCTCCACTTGACGTATAGCGGACGTATTTTTGAGTGCTGCCAAGTCCTCTCTCCACAGTAGAGGTTTTAACCCGCCTGAGCTAGAGGTAACATGCTGCCTGAACAGTTCAATTTGACGAACCACATGCTCAAATCTTGGCGTGCCCAATACCTGTGATATATAAATAGCGAACGTTTGCAATCTTACGTTGCCTTCTAGCAAACGCTCTTTTGTGACATCAAGTGATGAATGACTGAAATCCACCTGCGAATCGAGCTGCATTTTACATAACACATCACAGTGCAGGTCAACAACTGGCCAATTCGCTTCAAACTTATCATTCATGCACCATACCTCCATTGGATTAAAGCCCACAAATTTATTTTGAAAACCATAATAACTAAACCACAAAGCAAAAAAGCCCGTTTACAAAACGTAAACAGGCTCAGGCAACTTCCATTTATTATCTTGGTTCTACAATCAATTTGATTGCAGTACGATCTTCTCCGTCAATAACAATGTCTGTAAAAGCAGGAATACAAATCAAATCCACTCCGCTTGGTGCGACAAATCCCCGGGCAATGGCTACCGCTTTAATGGCTTGGTTTAGTGCACCCGCTCCAATCGCCTGTAATTCTGCATTTCCGCGTTCACGCAGTACTCCTGCGAGTGCGCCTGCAACTGAATTGGGATTGGATTTTGCTGATACTTTTAATACATCCATAGTAAGTACCTCCCCTGGGAATGATGATGGTTTGATTCCACTATTAGATGTTATTCGAGGGTCAGCAAAAAATTCCTGCTTTTTGGTGACAGTTTTCCTTATTCTTTCCTTAAGTAGCTCACAACAAAGTTAATCCATCCGCCATTCGTCTTCTTTAAGTCTGATTTTCTCAATTTTGCGGGCTTTTCCATCGTGATCATTGAGCTCTACACTGATGGCATGAAAGTGCCATTTGCCCATGTCCACTTGAAAGCGTACCGGAAGCTGGGTCTGAAATTTCTGTAATACAGCCTCTTTCTGCATACCAAGCACGCCCTCATAAGGACCTACCATTCCCGCATCTGTCTGATACGCAGTTCCTTGTGGCAAAATCGTATCGTCATTACTTTGTACGTGTGTATGTGTCCCAACCACAATTGATGCACGTCCATCCAGATGCCAGCCCATAGCAATTTTTTCGGAGGTGGCTTCAGCGTGAAAATCTACTAGAATATGTTTATGTTTTTTGCGCAGCTCGTCTACAATTTCATCTGCTGCACGAAATGGACAGTCAATAGCCGGCAAGAAGGTTCTACCTTGCAGATTAACAATGGCTAGTTCCTTCCCCCCACCTTTTACCACAGTATAACCCCGGCCTGGTGTCCCTGGTGGAAAGTTAGCGGGACGGATGATCCGCGGCTCATCATCTATAAAATCAAATATTTCCTTATTGTCCCATGTATGATTCCCCATCGTAATCCCATGAACGCCCCAATCAAAGAACTCTCTGGCGATGGCTTGAGTAATCCCTCTCCCCGAAGCTGCATTTTCTCCGTTCACGATAATAACATGCGGGTTGTATTTTGATTTTAGCGAAGGGAGATTCTCCCTCAGTGCCTTTCTGCCTACACTGCCGACGATGTCTCCAATAAATAATACGTTGATAGAAAACCCTCCCTAGTCTGCCTTACATAATGAAAAGTGGCCCTACAAGCAGCGGCCACTTTTCATTGAAATGCTTTTATTTTGCGTATTCTACCGCACGAGTCTCGCGAATAACGGTAACCTTAATATGTCCTGGATAATCCAGTTCATTCTCAATCGTTTTCGTAATATCGCGAGCCAGTCGGAATGCTTCCGCATCATCAATTTTCTCTGGCTGTACCATGACACGAACCTCGCGTCCAGCTTGAATTGCGTATGATTTTTCAACGCCTTCAAAAGATTCGGAGATGCGTTCGAGCTTCTCAAGACGACGGATGTACGTCTCTAGCGTTTCACGCCGTGCTCCTGGTCTTGCTGCTGACAGGGCATCTGCCGCTCCAACCAGCATGGCAATCACTGAAGTCGCTTCGCAGTCGCCGTGATGTGAAGCAATGCTGTTGATAACGACCGGGTGTTCCTTGTACTTCTTCGCCAGCTCCACGCCAATTTCAACGTGTGATCCTTCCACTTCGTGATCCAGCGCCTTCCCGATGTCATGCAGCAAACCTGCTCGTCTTGCCAGTACAACGTCCTCGCCCAGTTCCCCGGCCATCAGACCTGTCAAGTATGCAACTTCCATCGAGTGCTTCAATACGTTCTGTCCATAACTCGTACGGAACTTGAGACGTCCCAAGATCTTGATCAAATCCGGATGCAAGCTATGCACACCCACTTCAAAGGTGGCCTGTTCACCATACTCACGGATTCGTTCGTCCACCTCTTTACGGGATTTTTCCACCATCTCTTCAATACGAGCCGGATGTATCCGTCCGTCCGCTACGAGCTTCTCGAGTGCAGTACGCGCAATCTCTCTACGAATCGGATCAAATCCGGACAATATAACAGCTTCCGGCGTATCATCAATAATGAGGTCGATTCCTGTAAGGGTTTCAAGTGCACGGATATTACGGCCTTCGCGTCCGATAATCCGGCCTTTCATTTCTTCATTCGGCAATGTCACAACAGAAACCGTCGTTTCTGCTACATGATCTGCCGCACAGCGTTGGATGGCCAGTGTGATGATTTCACGAGACTTTTTATCCGCTTCTTCTTTGGCCTGCTGTTCAATTTCCTTAATCATCTGAGCTGTTTCATGACGAACTTCCTGCTCTACGTTGGTCAGAATAATACTTCTTGCATCCTCCATCGTAAGATTAGAAATACGCTCCAACTCAGTTACCTGGCTCTTGTAAATCAAATCAATTTGCTGCTGGGTTTCATCGATTCGTTTCTCTTTGTTGGCCACTTGTTCTTCTTTGCGTTCCAGCGATTCCAATTTTTTATCCAGCGATTCTTCTTTTTGCAGCAATCTTCGTTCCTGTCGTTGAATTTCATTACGACGTTCACGAGTTTCTTTTTCAGCTTCGGCACGGATGCGATGAATTTCATCTTTCGCTTCCAATACCGTTTCCTTCTTCAGCGCTTCTGCCTCTTTTTTCGCGTTCTCCACGATTTGCGCGGCAGCCTCTTCCGCACTGGAGATCTTAGCTTCTGCAATAGATTTGCGAATAAAATAACCAATCCCGAACCCAAAGAATAACGCGGCTACAGCAACGAGAACGAACCAGATCGCAGTCATCATACTGTTCACCTCCCCGTTGGTTCCTCCAAGGCATTCCTTGGGACTTTTTGAAATTGTCACATTTACTTTGATCGTCAAACTAAGATAACGACACAAGGTCGCTTCATTTCATATGCACATGCTTTCACACGTACAATTCCGCCTGGCATAGCGGCATCACTTGTTATTTGGCGATGAGAACTTTACTGTGGATTCCGCTTTTTTGGAAGGAAAAAGGGCACTCCACAAATATCGTTTCATATATATTTTATTATTTGACAAATGGCATTGTCAAGGGAATGCAAACATTAGTAGACTACCATGCAGCTGTCCATATAATAACCGGCTTATCTAGCCAAAGGTTCAGCTACCGTTTTGCAACTTATTCCTCCCAATGCAGTAGTTCCTCGTCTTCGAATGCTCCGTCTTGCTCGGCCGCACTGAGATGATTGACCACGCGGCGTGTCATATCCCCTGAATATCCGCGTCTCATAAGAAACGGGAATGTTTTCCTTTTTTTATCCATTATATCACCACGTACCTGATTCCATTTCTTACGTCCAACCGACAAGGCACTCTCCCACTCCTCATTGTCGGTGATCTCACCTAACGCTTCCCCGATAGAGGCTTTAGAGATGCCCTTCTGACGAAGTTCTTGCCTGATCCACATCTTACCCTTACGTTGACTTGTTATACGCTGTCTTGCCCACTGACGGGCGTATAAATCATCATCTACAAGCTTCTCCCTTTGCAATCGTACAAGTATCTCATCAATAACAGCCTGATCCACTTCCTTTTGTGCTAAACGCTGGGCGATTTCCTGACGTGTACGAGGCTTTTGCCCCAAATAGCGCAGCGCATGTACATAAGCCTGTTGTTTTTCATCTGCCAGAACGATATCTTCTAGTTCTTTTTTGACGAATGACGTTCCTTTGAACATGTTGTACTTGATCATTACATCTTCCAAGACAGACAGTGAGTATGGACCAAAATGAATGATGTATCTCCCACGCTTGCGTCCCTGTCCCTGCTCCACTCTAGTTATCATCAATTCCTCATGATCTGGAAAAAGAGAAATCCCTTGCTGTTTATTTTCTTCTGAAGTGTATTCATCTTTATCGTCCAACTGCAATATGTTTCCCTCACTTTGAAATTCACGAAAGCAGCATACGATCACCTGCTACGCAAAAGTTAGATTCTGCTGACAAAGCAGACTTTATTTGATGCAAAAATGCCCTGCACAACTGTGCAGGGCATCAGAATCATGCTATTTAAACGGACTGTACCATAATCCCTAGGCTACAGTTCACATGACAGATCAGAGGCGAAGTTTCAGGCAAGCTTATTCAAGCTCCAACAATTCCTGTTCTTCCTTGGCCTCCTGTGCCAACTCTTCTTCTGTCGGTGGAGCAATTGTTGTAATTAAATTACTGGCCACCCGGATTTTTTGCTCGATCGTGCTAGCAATGTTCGGATTTTCCTTCAAAAATTGCTTTGCATTCTCACGTCCCTGACCAAGGCGCTCGCCTTCGTAGGAATACCAAGCTCCGCTCTTGTCGACAATGTCGTGCTCCGTACCGATATCAATCAAGCTTCCTTCTTTGGAAATGCCCTCACCGTACATAATATCCACTTCAGCCTGACGGAAAGGAGGTGCGACTTTATTCTTCACGACTTTAATACGTGTACGGTTACCCACGATGTCGTTACCCATTTTCAAGCTTTCGATACGACGAACATCCAAACGTACCGTAGAGTAAAACTTCAAGGCACGTCCACCCGGTGTAGTTTCAGGGTTACCGAACATAACACCTACTTTTTCACGGAGCTGGTTGATAAAGATAGCAATGGTTTTCGATTTATTAATGGCTCCAGACAGCTTACGCAATGCCTGTGACATCAAGCGCGCTTGAAGACCGACATGGGAATCTCCCATTTCGCCTTCAATCTCTGCCTTCGGTACAAGTGCCGCTACAGAGTCAACGACGATAATGTCCACTGCCCCACTACGCACAAGAGCTTCGGCAATCTCCAATGCCTGCTCACCTGTATCTGGTTGCGATAGTAACAACTCATCAATATTGACACCCAGCTTGCTCGCATACGACGGATCAAGCGCATGCTCGGCATCGATAAAGGCGGCTTGTCCGCCTGTTTTTTGCACCTCTGCAATAGCATGAAGAGCTACTGTCGTTTTACCGGATGATTCCGGTCCATATACTTCAATAATCCGGCCTCTTGGAAAGCCGCCCGTTCCTAACGCAATATCCAAAGCAATCGAACCACTGGGGATTGTTTCCACTTGCATGTGAGTAGACTCACCCAACTTCATAATGGAACCTTTACCAAATTGCTTTTCTATTTGACGGAGCGCCATATCCAGCGCAGCACGACGATCTGACAATAAACTCACATCCTTCATTGTTTGTACTTTAATAATACCTTGTTTTGACACGCTTGCCAAGCATTTTTTCGAACATACATTCGTTTTTTTATTTCCCGCAGCTCTCTTCTATAGTTATACCTTTCTCTTAAAACGAAAAAAGAACCGCTGGCAAAAAGCTTTGCAACGGTTCTTCCGAATAAAAAGATTATATCATGAATATCTATCTAAAACAACTCATCAATAATTAAGAGAGTTTCTCGTTCTCTACCAATCGGCGCCACAATCTGTACAGGATAGCTTTGACAGATCGCAAACGGATGGTCTCACGGTTACCGCTTAAATTCAGCTCATATACTTCTGTTTCCTTGTCGCGCTCAGCAATACCAATATACACCAGGCCGACTGGCTTCCGCTCGGAATATCCGGGCCCAGCTACACCAGTAACAGAAAGTCCGAAATCGCTGTCCATAATCATTCTTGCCTGCTCTGCAAGCACAAGGGCTACTTCCTTACTCACTGCGCCTGGCGCATGATCCCCTTCCAAATAATCATAAGGCACATTGAGCAATTTCATCTTCATTTCATTGGAATAACACACGATGCCACCTTGAAACATAACAGCACTGCCAGGTATAGAAGTGATGTGTTCCATCAGCATACCGCCTGTACAGCTTTCCGCTGCGCTCACAGTGAGTCCGCGCTTGGCCATTAAATCTACAATCACCTTCTCCAGCGTAACATCCTCACTTGCATACATATATTCGGAAAGACGCTGCTGAATTTGTACTTCCGTAGCCGTCAGCTTAATTAAAGCTTCACTCTCACTGGCCGCCTTGGTGGATATACGGATCGTGACTTCCCCTTCCTTGGCATAAGGAGCAATCGTGGGGTCCGTCTGGGATTCGATCAGATCTAACAAGCGCGTTTCAAGAGCTGACTCACCGATCCCTGCGAATTTTAGCATTTTCGAATAAATCGGCATCTCCTCACCGCTTAATGCCTGCTGAAGCAACCATGGTTTAGCATGATTTGCAAACATAGGTTTAAGTTCCTTAGGTGGTCCGGGCAAAACCACATAAAATTTACCGTCCTGTGCAATGGCATCCCCTATAGCTAAACCCGTCTCATTTTCAAGCGGAGTAGCTCCTTCAATAGAAAGCGCCTGGCGGCGGTTATTCTCGGTCATTTCTACCCCGCGGTTACGGAAAAACTGATCCAGCTTGTCCATGGCAAGACGATCTATCTGCAATTTTCGCCCCAGTACAGCCGCTATTGCATCTTTTGTCAAATCGTCCTGAGTTGGCCCCAGCCCACCAGAAAACAAAATAATATCCGCACGCTTCTGAGCAAGACGTACCGCTTCCTGAAGTCGATCCATGTTATCGCCAACTACAGTCTGAAAATATACATCAATTCCGATAGTAGCTAGCTCTTGTGACAAATATTGGGCATTTGTATTTACTATTTGTCCAAGTAATAACTCTGTTCCTACTGCAATGATTTCAGCTTTCATCAATTCGTCCTCCTATGATGCGTATAATGTGAATTATGTAAAGAAACAGCAATAAGTTAAGTCCCTATTGCTGTTTCCATAAGATTTATCCTGTTAAACTTTAGAGGAGCTCAGCAAATGGATATTCTTTACAAAGTAATCAATACCCGAATAAATGGTGATTAACACAGCTGCCCATATCGCTATTAAATCAAACGGAATACCCAGAAAAACAAACGGGAAATTATTAATGAGCAGTGCTACAATAGCAATGATCTGGATGATCGTCTTTAATTTCCCCCAATTGCTTGCAGCAACCACAGAGCCATCTAATAAGGCGATCTGTCTCAGACCCGTAACCGCAAACTCACGACTGACAATTACAACGACAACCCAAGAATCAATTTTTCCCATTTCCACCAAAGAAACCAAAATAGCAGTTACCAACAGCTTATCAGCAAGGGGGTCCAACAGCTTGCCCAAATTGGTGACCATATTATTTTTACGAGCCAAATATCCGTCAAGGCCATCTGTGCTGGCTGCTACAAGGAAAATGATAGCCGCAATCAGCTGATTATACGGCAGCGTGAATGCACCGATCTCAATCGGTGGCGGATAAAAATCAAAATCCACCAGCAAAGCCAGCATCATCACCGGGATAAGGCAAATCCGCGTTATTGTAATTCTGTTGGGTAAATTCACAACACACTCTCCCCTGATTATCGTACTTGATTACAAATGGCAGCTTTCGGATTGATTTCAATCCTATGTAAATCGCTTTCGACGAGCGTTATACACCTCAATGTCTGCATTTTCGTTACAAGTATAATATGGCGCAAAACGCATGTCAAAATAACCTGCTGCACATCAAGCAACGTTTAGTCCTACAAAATCTATGAGAGAAAACGGCTTATTTCATGTTTGTAAATTGAAGCTCCAACGGCAGATCGGCTTTCCGCAGCAATTGAATAATGGCTTGTAAATCATCCCTATTTTTTCCAGTTACTCGAATTTGATCACCTTGAATCTGACTTTTCACTTTAAGCTTGGAATCCCGAATAAGGATATTAATTTTTTTGGCGTTATCCTGATCAATTCCCTGCTTAAGAGAAAGACGCTGACGCACTGAACCTAAAGAAGCTGGTTCCAATTTTCCAAATTCCACGTTTTTAAGGGATAGACCTCGTTTGACCATTTTAGATTGCAAAATATCAATCACCGCATTCAGCTTGTATTCATCTTCCGATGCAATCGTAAGAGCATCTTTCTCAAGCTTGAGGCTACTTTTGCTCCCCTTGAAATCAAATCTCGTTTCAATTTCACGCTCCGTCTGATGAACCGCATTTGTTAACTCCTGCATATCCATTTTGGAGACGATATCAAATGAATTTTCTGAAGCCATCGTTTCACTTTCCTTTCCACAACAAAGTTCAATATCTAATTATAGGCTAGTCATTTACAAAAATCCAATAATCCGTTCACTAAAAAGGCGTTCTTGCCAGTCCCCCGACAAAAACGCCTTTATTACAATTGCAGTTTAACATTTCTAATAGTGACTTCGTGTTGGATTTCTAAACATATCCAAAATTCCAAGCACAATGTGAGCAAGACCAAAGCCTAATATGCCATAGCCCCATGCATTCGGTGTTAGATAATAGCCCAGTAAACTGACAATAATCCCGAGCCCAGTCACAATCCAGCTGACGGTCATAACGTATACACCTCACTTTGCGGAAAATGAACTGACTGACTTTCCAAGAATTACAGTCATTAGTATTTCACCGCAACAAGGCGTTTATTCACCATCAGTAGTTGTACTAGAATCTGTCCCACTTTGTGTAGTATCCGTACTACCATTTGTCGTCGTATCCGTTGAACCCGTCACCCCACTACTCGCTCCAGTGGAAGAAGCTTCCCCTTGCTGTATCAACACGCGAGTCGTCGATTTATTATCGGTTATCGGTTGGCCGGCGACGGAAATATCCGTGGCAGAAGACCGTCCTGATTTGATATATAAGCCTTCTGGACCGATATCAAAAGACATGGCATCTCCACTTTTAGTCATACCATAGCTCAGCTTTTCTCCACGGGAATTTTGTCCCTTGTACACCTCAAGCCAGCTTTCGCCCGTTGCCTTAATATCAACCTTGACCGTGGCCCCCGTTGCACTGGAGACTTTGAAGATCGTCGTCTTGCCTTGCTTACCATCCTGAGCCACAGTTACTCCCTGCGCTGGCGTAGTCGTATCCGGCTGCTGACCAGTATTTGGAGTCGTCGCATCTGTAGTTCCCGTACCACCTGGCTGGGTTTCCCCGGTTTTTCCCGTATCAGGGGTCTGCCCGCCAGCACCATTTGGTGCCGTTGTCTGACCATTATTCGGTGTCGTAGTTGTATTTGGAGTAGACGTGTTTGGTGTCGTACTTGGCGTTGTGTTAGGTGTTGTACTTGGTGTACTTGGTGTTGTAATCGGCGTTGTGTTTTCTGCTGTTTTTGGAGTGGAATGGTTGTTACTCACCCAATAAGCATAAATAACCCCAACAATGAGAACTAGAAAAAGCCACATTAACGCTGTAGGCAACCATTTAAGATTGCCAATCGTCGCGGGACGGCTGGAGCGTTTCTGTGTAACAGGCTCCATGACCGCTTCCGGTTCAGGTTCAGGCACATTACTTTGGTGCCCTTCCAGAAGCTCATCGGGATTCAACCCGACCGTTTCGGCGTATGTTTTAATAAAAGCTCTGACATAAAAGCTTCCCGGCAGCACTTTGTAATCGCCCGTCTCAATGGCTTCCAGATAACGTTTGCGTATCTTCGTCATTTCCTGAACATCGTCAAGGCTCAATCCTTTTTGCAGCCGGGCCTCCTTTAATTGCTGACCCAGTTCTGACATGTCATCATCTCCTTGTGTAATTACACTTATTTAAAGATCTTCTGTATAACTGGCTGTAAAGGTATCATAAATAATTTCCTCAGCCGGATTATTGCGAAGTTCAATAATGATATTGAAATCGTCAAAGCTGTATCCCGATTCACGCACAAATACATCAGGATGCTCAATCACTTTGGTACTTGGCATGCTCATAATTTCCTGAAGCAGGTGATAATGTCTTTCATTTGATCGAATTGTACTCACAATGCCGTCAATAATAAACACATTGTTGGGATTCATTTCTTCCTCAGAAAGCTGACTGCGTACCGTCTGTCGTAATAACGTCGACGACACAAAAGTCCATCGCTTCATTGCACATACGCTACTGGCAATAATGGACTCCGTTTTACCCACACGCGGCATCCCGCGAAGACCAATTACCTGATTGCCATCCCTCTTTAATACTTCACCCAAAAAATCGACCAACAACCCAAGCTCATCGCGTGTAAAGCGGAAAGTTTTACGATCATCTGAATCCCGATCAATGTAACGGCCATGTCTAACTGCCAATATATCGACCAGTCTCGGAGCACGTAAGGCCGTGACTGTAATGTTGCTGGCTTTTTTTAACGTATCTCCGAGAATGCGTATTTTCTCGTCATCGTCTGTTTCGAGAAGCATCCCCCGTCTTTCGCCTTCAACACCGTTAATCGTCAGTATATTAACCCCCAGAATACCAAGCATGGAAGCAATGTCCCCCAGCAGTCCGGGTCGATTTTTATGTATCTTGTATTCCATGTACCACTGTTTCGTCTCTTCCGTCACGTTAGCACCTCATTCACATTCAAACCGTCAACAATGCCAAATCAAAGCATAATTGTATCATAAGATAGCATCATTCGACAAAACCAATTATTGAAATTTAATAGGCTATATTGTGTTGTAAGCCTCAATCACGTTTATGATATATAAATTACAATGGAATTACAAGAACAGCTCTGTAACCATTACAGAAAAGCCCCCCAAAAGGGAGCTTTTCATGTTGGTTCCTGCTTATGCGTTGCTCTTAGCTAATTTAACCATTAGCCGGGCGATGGTGTGACGCTCGTTCTCATCGGCAACTCCCCACAGTTCTTTCAGTGCGCGGTTGGAGTGGTTGGCTGGATCGACCTTCTCATCCAGAAAATCACCGATTTCGTAAGCAAGCTCTGCAATGGTATCTTGACTGATTCCCAGCTTCTCCGCTTGCTCTACACGCTGACCAAGGAACTTTTTCCAAACATCAAAATTCTGAACAACTGTTGACATACTTAAATCCTCCTTAGATGATTCAGAGTTAAAATCAACAGTTGTAATATGCTCTTCACAGACGCTTACTATACTGGTGAATTCCTCCATGCGCTGTATTCCTTAAGTCACCCATCCTCCGTTAGGACTTATGACCTGGCCATTAATATAACCTGACTCAGGAAGCGCAAGAAAATAAACCAGGGACGATATTTCATCAGGCCGCGCCAATCGTCCGGCAGGGATATCTTCCTCCAAACTGTTAATTTCGCCTGCATCCAAATGATCCAACATCGACGTGTCTACTGCCCCTGGAGCCACAGCATTCACTGTTACTCCAGAAGGCGCAACCTCTTGAGCCAGCGCTTTAGTGAAAGCGTTAATGCCTCCCTTGGTAGTGGAGTACAATACCTCGCACGAAGCTCCACATATGCCCCACACAGACGAAACATTCACAATACGGCCATAGCGTTGGGAAATCATATGCGGCATAAAAACCTGCGTACATAAAAAAGTTCCCTTAACATTCACGGCCATCACTTCGTCCCATTCCTCTTCTGAAACATCTGAAAGTAGCCCATAATGAGATATTCCAGCATTATTCACTAGAATATCTGGCTTCATTCCGTGATTATCCAGCTTTTCCCGCATGCGTTCAATCTGCTCCTTACTCCGCAGATCGGCTGACACAGTCATTACTTTGCCTGAATAAGTCATGCAACGACGGGCAACTTCATTTGCTTTTTCATGGGACTTCATGTAGTGAATGACCACATTCATCCCTACTGCTGCAAAACGCTCGGCAATAGCCGCACCAATTCCACCACTTGCTCCTGTAATCAGCACAGTCGTATCGCCAATAGCCTTTAATTCTCCGCCCTCGGTGGTCATCGGTTCCCTCTCCCTAGACATTACGGACTCACCACCAGCGATATTGCCATTTGATCCCACTGTATATGATCTTTCAGACGTCGGTTTACATCCTCAAGCGTGATACTTTCATAAACCGGAAGCAATTGAAAAAAATCACTGCCGCGGAAGCGATGTCTTGTAAACTCATGTGCAATATTTTCAGGAGAATTGAGTGTGCGTAGATAACCGCCGATCTTCTTTTTGCGCGCTCGTTCAAAATGTTCTGCTGCAAATCCCTGCTTCTGAATAGACTCTACCTCTTCTCGTATCCTAGCCAACAGCCGATCAGGGTCTTTCGTATCTCCACCGATCGCAGAAAATGCATACTGTTGCGTACTATTGTACTCATGGCCAAAACTGTCCGAAATCAGATCCTCATCGTAGAGCTTCTGATATAGCTGTGTACTGGAACCAAACAAGAGATCAAGCATCAGCTTAGTTTCGAGATCATGACGAAGCAATGCTTCCCCCGTTAGACCTACTTCGGTCTCCTTGAATCCCAAAAGCAGCTTTGGCAAAGAAACGGCCAGCTTTACTTCACGCCGTGGTTCTGCAACTGTAGTGGGTTCATCATCGAAAATCCGCTCGATCTCTCCCTGCGGCTTATAGTCCTTTTTCGCCTGATTATTACGTACCAATTCAATTACTTCGACTGGGTCCACTCCACCTACTACAAAAAGAATCATATTACTTGGATGGTAAAAAGCTTCATAGCAACTGTACAATGTTTCCTTTGTAATTGTACTGATGGATTGAATAGTACCTGCTATATCAATATGCACCGGATGGACCTTGTACAATGCCTCAATCAAACCAAAGTAACTCCGCCAGTCGGGGTTATCTTCATACATATTGATTTCCTGACCGATAATGCCTTTTTCCTTCTCCACATTTTCATCTGTAAAGTAAGGATGCTGAACAAAATTGACTAGCGTGGTCAAATTTTCTCGAATGCGTTCGGTTGCCGAAAACAGATATACTGTTTGATCAAAGCTCGTAAATGCGTTCGCCGATGCTCCATTAGAGGAAAAGGTAGCAAAAATATCGCCTTCAGGCTCTTCAAACATTTTATGCTCCAAAAAATGGGCTATGCCATCCGGCACTTTGACGGGCTGTTGACCTTCTACCCGGAAATGATTATCAACTGAGCCGTATTTAGTCGCAAATGTGGCATACGTCTTCTGAAAGCCCGGTTTGGGCAACACATAAACGTGCAAGCCATTATCCATTACTTCATAGTACAGCGTTTCCTGCAAATGCTCATACGATATATGCTCCAACGCTATTCCCCCTTCTGGTCTCTCAAGAAATAAATAGTGTCCAGTCGGAACGTCCGGGCGGCATCCTGAACATCCTGCACCTTGACTGCCTCCACCTGGCTCAGCAGTTCCTCTACCGTCCGCTCTTTGCCGGAAAGCTGTCTGTTAAAATCATAGGCAATCATTTCAAAAGCGGAGTCCTGCATTTCCTTTAGCAAGTTGCGTATCATTGCCTGCGTCTGGGTCATTTCCAGCTCGGTAATCGCTCCATTTTGCGTATCTTCCAGTTGCTTGCGGATAATAGTAACCGCCTTTTCATAATTAGGAATTTCGATACCGGATTGTATTGTGCCAATGCCTTTATGCCCGTCATACCGTGACGAAGCGTAATACGCCAAACTCTCCTTCTCCCTCACATTGACAAACAGCTTTGAATGCGGATACCCGCCCAGAATACCATTGTACATCAGAGCGGAAGCATAACGTTCATCGCCATACGTAATAGGGGTGCGCAGTCCCATGTTGAGCTTGCCTTGGTTCACATCGAGACGCTCTACTATAGTTTGCACTTCACGTTCTACCGATTTGGGCTGTTCGAGTGCATATTCCGTTTCCGTCGAGCGATTTAATTGAAAATAGCGATCAACAAACTTTTCAACTTCTTCCAGCGTGGTATCACCCACAACGTATAAATCCATGCTGGCATTATTCAGCCATTCTCCATAAGCCTCGTATAAACTTTGTGCACTTATGCTGTCCAGATCAGATCGCTGACCAAGAGGATGCAGACGATAAGGCTCATCCTTGCACATCTCCTCCATACAGCGCTCCCCAGCATAACGTATTTTATCGTTAACTATAGATTCCAGCTTCTTACGAACATTTTCTCGTTCCTGCTGTACATATCCTGTTTGAAATGCACCGTTTTCCAATGCAGGCTTCGTCAGAACCTCTCCTAGGAAAGCAAACGAACGATCCAGTAAACTATCTGGACTGCTTACAAAACTGTCATTAATCGTATCCATACGAAATTGAACGATCTGATAATCTCCACGTTTGTATACATCGAATCCAAAACCCGCACCATACAATTGCTCTAACTGCTCTCTAAATTGTGTAGTCTGCGGATATGATTCTGTACCCCGTCGCAGAACGAAAGGTACCAGTCCCACACGAGTTACGGTTTCCTCACGTAGCGGAGTACCTACATACAGTGATATGGCAAACGTCTTAAAGCGCTTGGTCGGCAGCACATGAATCCTCAGTTGTCTGCGTGTACCACGCTCGAAACCTGTTTTGTTCAAGTCCAAAACTCCTTTGTGACGTCAATTTGCGTCTAGCCTTTGATTAGCATTAGCTGTTGTACATCTCTTTCCTATAAAGAGGTAAAGTGTACCAATCTTTATTCTAACTATGCAAAAGCCAAGAAGCAACCGGAGACAAGCTCCCGGCTGCTTCGGCGTTTTACATGCAGAAAATATGTTCCCCGATGGTTTTCACCTGCGGACGGGACCAAATCCATTTGGAGGTGGCTGTTTTAGGGTTAAAATAATAGAGACATCCTCCGCTTGGGTCCCAGCCATTCAGGGCTTGACGTACCGCCTTTTGTGCAGTCTCATTCGGCGTGAGCCAGATTTGGCCGTCTGCTACAGCAGTAAAAGCCCCCGGCTGAAAGATTACCCCAGACGGTGTGTTTGGAAAACTGGGCGACTTGACCCTGTTCAAAATGACAGCCGCCACGGCAACTTGTCCTTCAAACGGCTCGCCGCGGGATTCACCGTAGACCGCATTGGCCATGATCTTAAGATCGTTTTCAGAAAGCCCCATGGTGTTGGCCGATCCCATCGTTTCCTCATTTTGATCTGATTTATTGTTATTGTTCGCTGCCTGTCCCTGATCGGATCCTTGATTGTTACGATGCATTGGCGTTTCCGTTGGCTTCCAGTGTGGAGTAGCATTCACCAGTTTTAATTTGGTTTTCGCACCAACTACTCCATCGGGTCTGATACCAAACTCCTTTTGAAAACCCTTGACAGCCTTTAGTGTACTACTGCCAAAATGGCTGTCCACTTTCCCACCAAAAAAACCCAGCAACTTCAATCGTGATTGCAGCTCATAAACATCCTGGCCATAAGAACCAAAATCAACCGCTTCTGAACTGAATGTCGGCTGAACAGGCTGCGCTGCTGTTACTTTATGCTGCGTGCTCAGCGACTCTGCTCGCTCCTGTGCAGAGTCGTTTTTAAAAAGTCCTGTGTACGTAATAGCCGAGGCTGCGAGAATACCCGTGCAAATCCAGACCATTGTCTTTTTCATATGCTGCGCTCTACCTTTCTTTTGTGGGATTAACAGGATGGCTACGTTTATTATGACAAGCTCCGCTAGAAGCTATTCACCCTTTTAATCTTCTTTTAGCAGGCAGTTCCAAACCTCAAAAAAACATCACAAAAAAACGCTATTTGCGTGCATGGAGTTGTCATACTTAACAACTCATCATGCGTACAAACAGCGTTTTAATGAAATGCTGTAAAAGATAATGCTCAGGAGCTAACTTTATTTTGCTGATATTGTTCCATTGAGATAAGTACCTCACGGGGCTTACTTCCCTCGTAAGGACCGATGACACCGCGAGCTTCCATGGAGTCAATCAGTCGGGCAGCACGCGTATAACCGATCCGCATACGGCGCTGAAGGAGCGAAACGGAAGCTTGTTTAGCCTCTAAAATGATGTTGACAGCTTGATCATACAGCTCATCCAGCATTTCATCCGCATCAGTGGATACCTCTTCCACCTCCGGCACAAGCGTTTCATCATACTGCGCTTCACCCTGTTCACGTACATAGTTAACAATGTTTTCCACTTCCTGATCACTCATAAATGCTCCCTGAACACGGACTGGTTTGGAAGCACCCATCGGCATGAACAGCATGTCACCACGTCCGAGCAGTTTCTCAGCACCACCCATATCCAGTATGGTGCGGGAATCCACCTGCGAAGAAACGCCGAAGGCAATACGTGAAGGAATATTGGCTTTAATAACCCCTGTAATTACGTCAACTGAAGGTCTTTGTGTTGCAATAATCAGATGGATGCCTGCTGCACGCGCCATTTGGGCAAGTCGCGCAATCGCATCCTCCACATCTCCTGCAGCAACCATCATCAAATCTGCCAGCTCGTCCACAATAACGACAATGTAAGGGAGAAATGCATCCGGGTTATCCTTCATCAAATTGTTGTAACCCTCAATATTACGGGTGCCTGATTTGGAAAACAGCTCATACCTTTTTTCCATTTCAACTACAATTTTCTTCAATGCCAGTGAGGCACGCTTTGGATCAGTCACGACCGGAGCCAATAAATGGGGAATTCCGTTATACACGTTCAACTCTACCATCTTGGGATCGACCATCAGAAATTTCACTTCATCCGGCTTCGCTTTGTACAAAATACTCGTGATAATCCCATTGATACACACCGATTTACCCGAACCCGTAGCTCCAGCTACAAGCAGATGGGGCATCTTGGCTAAATTACCGACAATCGTTTGTCCTGCAATATCACGTCCAAATGCAATCGACAAATTGGAAACTGATTCCTGGAAAACTGTCGTCTCCATTACCTCACGCATGGTTACGATAGAAACTTCATTATTCGGAACTTCTATCCCTATGGCGGACTTGCCGGGAATAGGTGCCTCCATACGGATATCCTTTGCAGCAAGCGCAAGTGCAATGTCATCCGTCAGACTCACAATCCGGCTAACCTTCACGCCAATGTCTGGCTGGATTTCATAGCGTGTGACGGCTGGACCACGTACAACCTCCAGCACTTTCGCCCGAACACCGAAGCTCTCCAGCGTGGCCTCCAGCTTGCGTGCTGTTTGCATGTAATCCTTTTGTCCCATGCCTTTGCCTGCATTTTGCGGTTTGGCAAGCAAACGAAACGATGGGAGCTTGTACGGCTTAGGCGGTGGTGGAGCTGGAATAGCTACATTGGTCCCTTCAGCTTCTTCGCCTGTCAACCCGTTAGCAATCGTCTGAGCCAGTTCCTGAGCTTCTTCTGATGTCCCATGGATCGTTGGCGAATCATTTATATTCATATCCGCATCAGCATCCATAAAATTACTATCCAGGTGTTCATCAATAATGGAATCGTTCCGCACTCCACCTGTCAGGGAGTCTTCAAGTTCAGCCTCTGATCTTTTTTCCTCATTTTTCACTTGTTCGAAGAAGTCCCTAATGATTGGCGATCTTTTTACCGGAATTGAGGCTTCCTGTTCAGCGTGTTCGACCACGTCAGACAGTTCTTCTCCCTGATTGCCATTTCTCCACTGAGGCTGCACGTCCCCAGCCTCATATAGAAGATCATGTTCATCTTCATCAGCATGGGCAGGGTGCTCTTCCTTGTCCGCCTTATCTGTATTTTTAAGGCCAAACAACTGAAAGAAAATGGGCTGCTTGCGTGCTGGAGGCTGCATTTCATCAAAGTCATCATCCATATCCTCCTCATAGGCAGGAATAGGCTCAGATTTGGGTTTTCTATTTCCGCTGCCCTTGCTTGATGCAGAAAGCGGAGTGGCTTTTCCAGTCCATTTTTTCCGCACGCTTCCCCCGGCTGTCAGCAGTTTGGTCTTTACAATCCGCACTAAATCCACATAAGACAGTTGAGTCATCAGCATAAAACAAATGACGAACATGACAATCATGATCAGCTTAGCTCCTGTGAGACCAAACAGCCACAACAGAACGGTAAGCTGTAATGCGCCAACGTAGCCCCCGCTAATATCCTTATTCAGCATGGAGGTATGGCCTTGCTGGTCAGGCGACAGCAACTGCTCACGCATATCTATATGTATCTGAGTCATCACTCCGCCCGGCTGAAGCGCGTTGATCGGTCCCAAACGCTGCTCCATAGATGAAATAGAACTCATAAGTGTAAAGGCAAATACCAACAACAGCAAACCCGTCTTCCGTGAGTTCCACTGGTTCGGCCACTTGCGGTGAATCATCACCATCAGACCATAATAAATGCCAATCAGGGGGATCACAAAATAGAATTTCCCCAGTACAAGCCCAAACATCTTGGATAGCGACCGACCAACCGCCGCTTCACCCGACAACGCAATGACCGCCAATGTAATCAGCACAATGCCGTAAATTTCATATTTTAAAACTCCACCAAATATGGCTTTCTTTTTTCTTTTTCTTCTTCTGGACATACAAGGTCACCCCCCAGAAGAATATTATACCACGTCACTCGCTATCCGCACATATGTTCTTTTTCAGCAGCAAATGACCTATTTCTGTACTATTCGACAGCTTCTATGACCACTCGATGACCTGACCTGGTCCATAACGAGGATTGAGGTAGGCTTCCAATGGGCAGTCCAACAGCCTTACTATGATCCCCCGACGACTTTCAAGCGGCTGTACCTGCATAAGCAGACCGTCTACCCGGACCTCTACAAGCTCCTCTCCTTCCTTCCACATACCTTCCCACACCAATTCCATTGGCATTACAGTATATAATGTCATTGGGGTAGCTCCTTGCTGTGCTCACTTGAAGGGGCTCCTGTAGGGGTGCCTGTAGCATTGGGTGAAAAAGGGGCATATGGAGTCTGCTGTGGAGCCCCTGTCATCCCATTTTGCTGACGGCGCGTCTCAATGATGGTATTCAACTGTTTTAGCGCCTCTCCTATCCCACCAACCGCATCCATCAAACCGTATTTTACTGCATCGACTCCTCCAACCGCTGTACCAATGTCACGGTTTAATTCTCCAGTTTTGAACATCAGTTCCTTGAACCGATCTTCTGTGATGCGGGAATGAGAAACGACGAAGCGGACGACACGCTCCTGCATTTTTTCCATATATTCAAAAGTCTGTGGGACTCCAATGACCAGGCCGCTCATACGAATAGGATGAATGGTCATCGTCGCACTCTCGGCAATGTAAGAATAAGTAGAAGATACGGCAATCGGCACACCGATACTATGCCCTCCACCTATGACAATGGTCACTGTTGGTTTACTCATGGATGCGATCATCTCTGCAATAGCCAGTCCTGCCTCTACATCTCCGCCAACTGTATTTAGCAAAATCATTAATCCTTCGATACGTGGGTTTTGCTCTGCCGCTACCAACTGCGGAATAATATGCTCATATTTTGTTGTTTTGTTTTGAGGCGGTAAGATGAGATGTCCTTCAATCTGACCGATAATCGTCATACAAAAAATATTGGACTCGCTTCCGGGCATGGAGGTTTGACCCAGCTGCTGTAAAGCCTCCATAGCAGGTAAAACAGGTCTTTGTCCAACTTCTGGTTGTTCTGGCGCTTCCGTTTCCTCGTTGCCAGAAGATAAATTGCTGTAATGTTCCATATGGGTGATCTTCCTTTCGCTTTACGCATCTATGTGCCCCGTATTCACCCTATAGTATGGGATAGAAATGGAATATTTTATACCCACCTCCATGCCTTTCCTCAACCCCAAAATCAAAAAAAGCCTCTCTCCCCGCGGAAACCGTCCAATATTTCCTGCGGGAAGAGAGGCGACTGTGTGCCTGTGACTTAAGTTTTTAATTCAAGTTTTTGAACATATTTCAATTGAATCACACTTCCATTATAATTGGCAGAATCATCGGTCTGCGACGAGTTTGCTCATACAAGAAGCGACCCAGTGCATCCTTGACATTTGTCTTGAGGGAAGCCCATTCATTTACATTTTCACTCATGAGCTTGTGCAGTGTACTTGAAACAATACGATTTGCTTCATCCAGCAAACCTTCTGATTCACGAACATACACGAAACCACGGGAAATGATATCCGGGCCCGACTTAATCGTGCCATCTTGCTTGCTCAGTGTGACAACCACTACCAAAATACCGTCCTGTGACAACAATTTGCGGTCGCGCAACACGATATTTCCTACATCTCCTACACCTAGTCCATCAATCAGTACGTTACCTGCTGTAACTTTACCAGCTCTACGTGCTCCGCCATTCTGAATTTCAATGACTTCACCGATATCCGTGATAAAGATATTTTCAGGCTCGATACCTACTCCTTCAGCAAGCAGAGCGTGACGACGCTGCATTCTGAACTCACCGTGAATTGGCAAGAAGAATTTTGGTTTCATCAGATTCAGCATCAGCTTGAGTTCTTCCTGGCTGCCGTGTCCAGAAACGTGGATACCAGGATTAGCTGCACTGTAGTACACATTGGCACCCAGACGGAACAGCTCATCAATAGTGCGTCCAACATATTTTTCATTACCTGGTACCGGAGTAGCTGCGATGATCACTGAGTCCCCTGGAAGGATATCTACCTTACGATGCGTAGAACGAGCCATTCTTGTCAAAGCAGACATTGGTTCACCCTGACTACCTGTGCAGAGAATAACTACGCGATCCGCTGACATTTTGCCAACTTCTTCAGGCTCAATCAGCATTCCATCTGGGATTTCCAAGTAGCCCAAATCAGAGGCAATACCTACGACATTAACCATGCTGCGACCAATAACCGTTACTTTACGTCCGGTTGCCTCAGCAGCATTAATGACCTGCTGAATGCGATGTACGTTCGAAGCAAAAGTGGCTACGACCACACGCTGTCTCGACTTGCGGAAAATATCTTCCAGCACAATGCCAACGCTCTTTTCCGAAGGTGTAAAGCCCGGTTTTTCGGCATTAGTACTGTCTGACAATAGAGCCAGTACGCCACGTGTGCCAATCTCAGCCATACGCTGCAAATCTGCATATTGTCCGTTCACCGGAGTATGATCAAATTTGAAGTCTCCTGTATGAACAACAGCGCCTTCAGGAGTATCAATGCAAACACCTACAGAATCAGGAATACTATGGTTGGTTTTGAAGAATGTTACTTTCAATGTGGAGCCCAGCTTGATTTCGGAATCAGCATTGATCAAAATACGTTTGGTTTCACCAAGCAGATTCGCTTCCTTCAGCTTGTTTTCCACCAGTCCCAGCGTCAATTTGGTACCATATACAGGTACATTCAAATGTTTCAGCACGTAAGGCAAACCGCCGATATGGTCCTCGTGACCATGAGTCAACACAATGCCTCTTACTTTGTCGCGGTTCTCTGTAAGGTAGGAAATATCAGGAATAACGATATCGATGCCAAGCATGTCCTCTTCCGGAAATTTCAGACCGGAATCCACCACGACAATGTCATTGCCGTATTGAACGACATACATATTTTTCCCGATTTCACCGACGCCGCCCAAAGCGAAAATCATCAATTTATCGTTGTTTGTTTTTTTAGACAAATGAATCTAAACCTCCTATGGTAGTTGGACGTCGTACCTTGATTTGTTATTTAATTTTCAAAAAAATACCGCACCCAGTCACTTGACCCCATTATACATGATTAAAATACGAAAAAACAAGTCATCCTGTTCGTTACGCTAGGTTTCCCACTGCCTTCTCAAACCATAAGTATGTATCATTTTATCTACATGCCTGGTTAACAGCATAGCAAAAAGGACGTTCTATAAGAACGCCCTTCATATCGGAAGACCTTGTCAGGGCAATAACCCAGTCGATATTATACCTACCGACTGCCCTTAACAAGGATACTCCTTGTATTCATCAACATCTTTCGTCTATTTCTTTTTAGCGGGTAAATAAATTCTTAATAAACTCTGCTTCATCCTCGGTAGGCGGGATAAGTGGCAACCGAACTGAACCTACCTTAATCCCCCGTAACTCCAATGCATACTTTACAGCTACCGGATTAGGCAAAGGATGAGGACAGCCGAACATGCCCTTAAAAATCGGGAACAACTGTTGATGCAGTTTTGCTGCCTCTTGAGCGTGTCCTCCTACAAAGGAATCCAGCATTCGCTTCATTTCTGCACCTACCACGTGACTTGCTACGCTGATAATGCCATAAGCACCTACAGCCATGGCAGGTAATCCAGATGCATCATCCCCGGAATAAACCAGAAAACCTTCTGGTGCTGCCGCTGCAATCTGTGTAACTTGTGCAAGTGATGCACATTCTTTGGTTCCTACAATGTTCGGAATTTGTGCAAGCCGCAGTGTCGTTTCAGCTGTCAGGCTGGCACCGGTACGGCTTGGAACATTATACAGTATCGCTGGAAGGGATGTGGAGTTTGCAATACTTTTGAAGTGCTGATACATCCCTTCCTGATTCGGTTTATTATAATATGGCACTACCAGCAGCACACCGTCTGCTCCCGCCTGCTCCGCAGCACGGGTGAGGTGGATGGAATGACGTGTGTTATTGCTTCCTGTCCCTGCAATAATTTTACATCGCCCAGCTGCTTTTTCTACAACAAATGCAAACAGCTTAATTTTTTCATCATCACTCAGGGTAGGAGACTCCCCTGTTGTTCCAGATACAACAAGTGACTCTGAATGCTGTTCTTCTATTAAATAATCAATCAACGAGGACAATGCAGTCCAGTCAATCTCTCCTTGCTGATCAAAAGGTGTCACCATTGCGGTAATCAATCTGCCGAAGTTCACCATGCTGCCTCCTTTTTTTGCAAGTCCGAGCACGGACAATGCGCCTATTGATGGAGTTCAAATTTATTATGCAATGCGCGTACAGCCTGCACCATATCTTCCTTTTTAACAAGTACCCAAATCGTGGTGTTGGAATCTGCCGATTGAAGGATCTGTACGTCTGATTCTGTCAATGCCTCCACAATTGTCGCCATAATACCTGGTACCCCGTTGATACCACCGCCTATGACCGAAACTTTAGCACACCCGGCCAGTATTTTAGGCTCTAGACCCAAACCGTTAAGTACTTCAACCGCTTTGCTTCCATCATTATCAAATACGGTATAAACCGCTCCTGATGGAGTTACATTAATGAAATCGACGCTGATTCCGTGTTCAGCCATAGATTTGAATACTTGTAATTGCAAGTGCTCCAAACCCGACTTTAATTCAACAGTAATTTGAGTAACATTGCCGACATACGCAATACCGGTCACGAAGCGGTCTACGATATCTGCCTGCACATCTTTAAAGCCTTCCGGATGGGTAACCAACGTCCCCTCTCCCTCGGAGAAGGTAGAGCGAACCCGTACCGGAATATTAGCCTGCATGGCTATTTCAACAGCACGAGGATGGATCACCTTTGCTCCCTGATGAGCCATATTACAAATTTCCGTATAGCTAACATGTGAAAGCGGCTTCGCATTTTCCACAATACGCGGATCAGCGGTCAATATACCATTCACATCTGTATAAATATCAACCATATCCGCATGTAGAGCAGCACCTAGTGCAGTAGCTGACGTATCGCTGCCTCCCCGACCAAGGGTAGTCATATCACCATCAGCTGTTTGTCCCTGAAAACCAGTCACAATGACCACTCTGCCTTGGTTCAGTTCTTCCACAATACGGTCTGGCTTGATATCCAAAATCCGAGCATTGCCGTATTGATCATCCGTAATAAAGCCTGCCTGTGCTCCAGTCAGCACTGTAGCAGGGATACCTTCCTTCTCCATCAGGCTGCACAATGTAGCAGCAGAAATGATTTCACCACAGCACAGCAGTAAATCCCGTTCGCGCTTCGGAAGACTGTCGCCGTTAGAAGCCGCCCAATCCAGCAACGTGTCCGTGGCATAAGGCTCTCCTTTCCTCCCCATGGCCGACACAACAACAACCAATTGAAAATTTTGCTTCAGTTCCCGCTTCACATGTGCCAGCACAAGTTGACGCGCTTCAGGTGTGGATAGCGAGGTTCCCCCAAATTTTTGCACCAAAATACCCATTATTCTTCCCCCATATACTCCCGGCTTTAGGAACGTTACTCCGCTTTTGCAGCAATAATTTCCGCGATTTGCACCGCGTTCCATGCGGCTCCCTTGAGCAGATTGTCGGATACGACCCACAAGTTCAAACCACGGCTATTGCCCAAATCACGACGTACACGCCCTACGAATACGTCAGGTTTTCCTGCCGCTTCGGATGCCAGCGGATAAAGCTGGGCAGCAGGATCGTCTACCAGCGTTACTCCAGGTGCGGAAGCCAACAGATTACGAACTTCTTCTAGATCATAATCTTTTTTAAGCTCTACATAGACGGATTCCGAGTGACCGTATACAACAGGAATACGCACACACGTTGCTGTTACGTCTACAGAATCGTCACCCAGTATTTTTTTCGTTTCGCGTACCATTTTCATTTCTTCCAGTGTATAGCCATTATCCTGAAACTTATCGATTTGCGGAATAGCATTGAAAGCAATCTGATGTTTTACTGGCAAAGAACCTACCGGCAGCAGATCTGGCTGAACCTCATCACCGTTAAGAATGGCTGCGCTTTGACGATTCAATTCATCAATAGCACGGCTTCCAGCGCCCGATACGGCCTGGTATGTGGATACTATGATACGAGAAATGCCATATTGATCATATAATGGTTTCAAAGCAGCTACCATCTGGATGGTGGAGCAGTTCGGGTTGGCGATAATTCCCTGATGCTCGGCAATTTTATCGCTGTTCACCTCAGGTACTACAAGAGGAGCTGTCGGTTCCATTCGGAATGCGTTGGTGTTGTCAATGCAAACTGCCCCATGACGAACAGCATGCGGCGCCAGTTCCTTACTTACGTCTCCGCCTGCACTAAACAAAGCAATGTCGATTCCTTCAAAGCTGTCGGGAGTAGCAATCTCTACTGGAATCTGCTGACCTTTAAAGCTAATTAACGTGCCGGCAGAACGAGGCGAAGAAAGAAATTTGATTTTGTCCACAGGAAAATCTCGTTTTTCCAGCAGATTTACGATCTGTTCGCCTACAGCGCCTGTCGCTCCAACGACAGCTACATTAAACTTTCTATTGCTCATCTGGTGTATCTCCCCTTCTCGACTAAAAAACCATTTTTTATTCTGAAAGCATCCACCGCCAACAAGAAATTAGACTCGATGCATTATCGAATCATCTTCTAGGCGAGGGATGCTCAGCAGTTAACTATAGTACTTCATGGGGTCTTGCGTTCCACAATCATCGGCTGAATCTGTTTGCCCTGCAATGCTTCATAGGCAGCCTCTGGAATCAACTCCATATTGGCTACAAGCGAGTTCGGCTTTTTAACTGGATTATCCTGTCCGAACGGCACAAAAAAGATGTTTTTGGCTACTAGTAACTTGGCGATATTAGCAGCATTTAGACCAAGTCCATCATTAGTAGATATGGCTAAAAGAAGTGGACGACCATTGCGTAATTGCGCCTTGGCAGCCATTAAAACCGGACTGTCTGTCATCGCATTCGCTAACTTACTCATCGAATTCCCCGTCAACGGTGCAATCACCAGCACATCGAGCATTTGGGAGGGTCCCAGTGGCTCAGCCTCCACAATTGTAGAAATGATATCATTCCCTGTTATATCTTTCAACTGTTTTTGCCAACTTTGCGAAGTACCGAAACGAGTATCCGTTGTTAGTACGGTATTGGATATAATCGGAACGACCTTCGCACCCTCATCTACGAAGCGCTGTATAACAGGCATTACCTCTTCAAACGTGCAATGTGAGCCTGTAATGGCATAACCTACTGTTTTCCCTTGCCAACTCATTGCGCATCCCCCCGATCAGGATTATCTTCCATTAACAACTGCACCAGCGTATTCGCTATAATGGTACCAGCAGTTTTGGGAGCAACAATACCGGGAAGACCGGGGGCAAGCATAGCCGTAATTCCTCGTTTTTCCGCATACCGGAAATCACAACCGCCCGGGGCAGAAGCAAGATCTATAATCACGGTGCTTAGTGGCAATTTAGACAGGATTTGCGCTGTGATAATCATAGAGGGTATCGTATTAAAAATCAAGTCAACTCCCTTTGTCTCATTCGCTAAATCCCTCGTCATAAAAGGCTTCCAACCCATTTCTACAGCTCTCGCTGCATCCTCTGCCCGCCGTACTCCAACCTTCACTTTGGCTCCCAATCCCTGTAGTGCCCTTGCCATGGTAAATCCAGTCCGTCCCATGCCTAGAACCATACAATCTGCACCATGAATCGTAAAATCAGTATGCTGAATTGCCATCATCAGTGCGCCTTCAGCCGTAGGTATAGAATTGTATATGGCCACATCATCTCTTTCCAGCAGCTCAACCAGCTTCAATTCATGTCTGGTACATATTTCTTTTAAGTACGCTCGCGCCATCCCTGTATATACAACGCAATGCGGTGGAAGAGCAGCAGCATGCTCATTCAGAAACTGGAGCTTCTGTGCTCCGAAAAGTGCATTTACGTTGCCTTCCTCATCGCATCCCACCACCGGTAGAATCAGTGCGTCTGACGATTCCAGCAGCTTGACAGACATGGGTTCTAGTGTGACTCCTTTGAGTGGTACTTCAAGCATGTCAAAGCCGACCACGGTGACGGTAGCATCCATGTCCACACATTTGCGGATTACCTCAAGCTGCCTCGCATCTCCACCCAAAACAACGATGCGCATTCCTGTTAGCATCCGGATCACTCCTTTCCGAGACACGATATGCTTTTAGTCTATGCAGATGCCCGGAGAGGGGTGAAAAAACACAAAAAAAGCCGCCCCTCTACGGGACGACTTTTATGTATATGCTTTACTCTTAAACGAGTAATATTGAAGTTTTTGCAAAATGACAATTGGATTACATTGTTGGATTACAGGTTTTGCAAGTAAATCGTAGACTCAGCGTCCTGTATGACCAAACCCACCAGCACCCCGCACTGTTTCAGACAAATGGTCTACTTGTTTCAGCTCGACCTCAGGCACAACCTGAAATACCATTTGTGCAATTCGCTCATTGCGCGTAATGGTGAACGGTTCCTCGCCTAAATTGATAAGGAGCACCTTAATCTCCCCACGATAATCTGCATCAATCGTCCCAGGTGTGTTAAGACAAGTAATACCATGCTTGAGAGCCAGTCCACTACGCGGACGGATTTGTGCCTCTAATCCTGCTGGCATAGCTATTGCAAATCCAGTTGGAACGAGACATCGTTTGCCAGGTTCCAGAACCAAATCCTCCTGCACTGCTGCATACAAGTCAAACCCAGATGCAAGCTCTGACATTTTGCGGGGCAGCTCAATATCTTCATTGCCCCCGAGTCTGTTAATTTCAACGTAAGCTAACAAAATAGTCCCTCCTCATATCCTTAACCGCTGAATCACTCGATCCGACCATTGACAGAGCAAACGGCTCCGAAAACATCCGATCCAGCACTTTGTTCACATCATCAGCCGTTACTTGCTCGATGTGTTCAATCATTTGATCCAGCGTATAATGCTGACCCAACATTAACTCATTCTTTCCAAGACGGTTCATCCGGCTACCAGTGCTCTCAAGGCTTAAAATCAGACTTCCTTTTAGCTGCTCCTTGCCTTTGCGAAGCTCATTAGCGTCCAAACCGTTGACAGCTACATCTCGCAACAACTCCAGTGTCAAATCGAGCACATCCTTTGTTTGCTTAGGAGCGGTGCCTGCGTAGATCGTGAACATTCCACTATCTGCATGGGAGCTATGATAGGAATAGACCGAATAAGCCAGTCCGCGTTTTTCACGAATTTCTTGAAATAAACGTGAGCTCATGCCCCCGCCGATCGCGTTATTCAGCAAAACCATAGCATACTGGAGATCGTCGCCTATTGCAAATCCAGGCAGGGATAGACAAATGTGATTCTGCTCCGTTGCTTTCTCATGGTACAACAGCTGACCGTTAAACGCAGGTACTGTCAGTGGCGAAAAGGTTCCATGATTATCGAAATGCCCAAAATGTTGCTCCAGCAATTCTACAAGACGATCGTCAACATTACCAGCCACACTGATAACTGTATTATCAATTGTATAGTGCTCCTTCATATAATGGCTGAGATGTGAGCTATCCATAGCTAGCAGGTGATCTTCGGTTCCGAGAATTGGATAAGCCAGTGGGTGCTCACCATAGGCCGCGCGAGAAACAAGATCGTGCACCATATCATCAGGTGTGTCCTCGTACATGGAGATTTCCTCCAAAATCACATTTTTCTCCCTTGCTAGCTCTTCCTGATCCAATTTGGAATTAAAGAACATATCAGACAGTACATCGACTGCGATCGGTAGATGCTCATCTAGCACTTTTGCATAATAGCACGTATATTCCTTCGAAGTGAAAGCATTAACATTTCCTCCGATGGCGTCAAATTGCTCAGCGATTTCCTTAGCACTAAAACGCTCTGTTCCTTTGAAAAGCATGTGTTCAATAAAATGAGAAATACCGCTATTGTCCGATGTTTCGTTCCGGGAACCGGTTTTAACCCAGATGCCGAAAGAAACAGAACGCACGGTTGGAATTTTTTCGATGACCACTCTTAGGCCGTTTTTAAGTTGAATTCTTTCCACGCTTGGCCCTCCTAAACTGAATTGCATACTTAGCCATAATGTTCAATCCTAACAGAAAAAAGACATTCACTCAACCGGAGCTGGTAGCTGCCGATCAGGGGAAAGCGTCTGACTAACAGTTCCAAGTACAAGTCCTTTACTACGGATGGCATGAATCATGCCTTTGAGAGCAGCAGCAGACGAATCTGTTGGGTGCATCAATATCAGGGAGCCTGACTCAACCTTGCTGTTAATTTTATGAACCACCGATTGCGGTGACGGATGTTTCCAATCTACGGTGTCCAATGTCCACAACACTGTTTTGAGCCCATGTTCTGCTGCTATATCCACTGTTTGTTGATTAAAGTCACCCGATGGAGGGGCAAACCAATTATTTTTGACACCTAAAGTTTGTTGAAGAAGCTCTTCCGTCTTTTCGATTTCTTGTACGGCTCTGGCTCGGCTCAAACGACTCATATTAGGATGAGAGTAAGCATGATTCGAAAGCTCATGCCCTCTTCTTTGAATTTCCTTGGCGAGTTCAGGATTTTTCTTCAGCCAACTTCCATCAAGAAAAAATGTAGCCTTAACCTTCTCCTGATCCAATGTATCCAATATAGGCACGATAAACTCATTCCCCCATGCTACGTTGATCATGAAGGAAACCATTGGTTTTTCAGGATTGCCCCTGTAAATTGGAACATTACCCAGTTGATTTAAATGTATTTTGGGTGCCAATTGGCGATATACATATTGAATAGGCCGATCTGGAGCTGCAATGGCTTTGCGATAGGTAGCATCCAGATCGACCTCCAGTCCGTTATAACCTGGAATAGCCTTCCATACCCTGTCTATCTTAGCATCAACTGGTTCTCTTCGCTGACGCGTTGCTTCTGTCTTTAGTCGCTGCATAAGCGCATTATCAGGCAAGGCTACTACCGCCATCGTGGGTGTAGCTTCAAGCTCTTCGGCTCCTGTAGCGTCTCCATTGCGTAATTGACTAGCGTAGTCACGAACCCCGCTAAACTGCCCAATTACCAGTGTGATGGCTAAAGTGACTACCACCCACACTGCTCGTTTCACCCTACTCATCATTCCTTCATCCTCCCGCTCGTTTGTCCACATTGTATGCGAGAAGGACAAGATCTATGACGTAGTAAGCTATAAAAGCCCACTTGGGTGCAGCTTGTGCATATGTATGAAAAAAGAGCCAGAAACGTAGCTCTGCCTCTTTCCAAAAACTTAATTAATGCTATTCAAACCCCTTATTTTGTACAAACGTATAGACTCCCTGTGGTATGCGAACCACAACCTAGGACTTAGCAGGAGCTTCAGCCGTCAGTACTGCCTTACGGGACAAATTGACACGACCTTGCTGATCGATTTCAGTTACTTTCACTGTAATTGTATCACCAATAGCAATGACATCTTCAACTTTGGCTACACGCTCAGTAGACAGTTGAGAAATATGAACCAGACCATCTTTACCCGGTAAAATTTCAACAAATGCGCCGAATTTTTCAATTCGTTTGACTGTACCGATGTAAATCTCGCCGACCACGACTTCTTTTACGATACCTTCAATAATGGAACGCGCCTTCTCATTCATCTCTTGATTTGTAGAAGCGATGAACACACGACCATCTTGTTCAATATCGATTTTCACGCCGGTTTCTTCGATGATCTTGTTGATGATTTTACCACCAGCTCCAATAACATCACGGATTTTGTCCGGGTTAATGTGCATTGTCATAATTTTTGGAGCATACGGAGACAATTGCTCACGTGGTTTCTGGATCGCTTCCATCATTTTTCCAAGAATGAACAAACGTCCTTCTCTGGCTTGCTTGAGCGCATCCTGTAAAATATTGCGGTCAATACCGTCAATTTTAATATCCATTTGAATGGCAGTTACGCCTTCCGCAGTACCAGCAACTTTAAAGTCCATATCGCCCAGATGATCTTCCATACCCTGAATATCCGTCAGTATGGAAACATGATCTCCATCCTTGATCAATCCCATAGCTACGCCTGCAACTGGAGCTTTAATCGGTACACCTGCATCCATCATCGCCAGTGTGCTTGCACAAATACTAGCTTGTGAGGTCGATCCATTCGATTCCAGCACTTCGGAAACCAGACGGATCGTGTACGGAAATTCAGTTTCGGAAGGAATTACTTTGGAAAGCGCACGCTCACCAAGAGCACCATGTCCGATTTCACGACGACCCGGCGCGCGCAATGGACGAGCCTCACCTACGCTGAATGGAGGGAAATTGTAATGATGCATGAAGCGTTTGGTTTCTTCCAGATCAATACCGTCCAGAATTTGTACATCCCCTAGTGCACCAAGAGTACAAACGCTAAGCGCCTGCGTTTGCCCACGTGTAAACAAGCCTGAACCGTGCGTACGCGGCAAAATGCTAGTGTCGCTTTCAATTGGACGAATTTCGTCAAGCTTACGACCATCAGGGCGCACTTTATCATGCGTAATCAGACGACGGACTTCTTCTTTAACGATATCATAGAGAACTTCGCTCACATCACTCAAAAGCTCAGGTGTCTCTATGTATTGTGCTTCAAAATGGGCAACGGTCTCTTCGTTAACTGCATCAATCGCCTCTTGACGGGCATGTTTTTCTGCAATTTTAACGGCTTCCACCAAACGATCAGCTGCATAAGCACGTACTTCACTGTTCACTTTTTCATCAACAGCATGCAGCTTAACCTGCATTTTCTCTTTACCTGCTACTTGCACCAATTGTTCAATAACTGCCACAATGTTCTTAATCTCATCATGTCCGAACATAATAGCTTCGAGCATAACTTCCTCTGGAATCTCATCGCCTTCTGCTTCTACCATCATAATGGCATCTTTTGTTCCAGCTACAACGAGATACAGATCGCTTGTGTTTTGCTGTGCAATATCTGGATTAATCACAAATTGTCCGTTTACACGACCTACAGCAACTCCGCCAATTGGACCGTTAAAAGGAACATCCGAAATACTGAGTGCTGCTGAGGTTCCAATCATGGCTGCAATTTCTGGTTCGCAATCCTGATCAACACTCATGACTAGGTTTAACACCTGCACATCATTGCGGAAACCTTCAGGGAACAATGGGCGAATTGGACGGTCTGTCAAACGACTGGATAAAATCGCCTTTTGACTCGGGCGTCCTTCACGCTTAATAAATCCGCCAGGAATTTTCCCCACAGCATACAATCTTTCCTCATAGTTCACGGTCAGCGGAAAAAAGTCCAAATCTTTCGGTTCACGGGAAGCGGTCACAGTACACAGCACAACTGTTTCTCCGTAACTCACCTTAACTGCCGCATTGGCTTGTTTTGCAAGACGTCCTGTTTCAAGCACCAGCTTTCTTCCGCCGAGTTGCATTTCTACGCGTTGCTCCATGGTATCCCTCCATTTCATTTCATTGTAAAAGTTCTATACACATCCAGTATTTCCTGCGCAGGTCTTATTCATAAGAAATTCACAGACAAAATAGGATATGTAATTCAAAAAAAGATTCCTCATTTCAAAAAAGAACCCGGCTGCTGTCCGCCGTCGCCTTAGCAGGGACAAGCGGTGAACAACCAGGCTTCTTTTCTCATTACATGTCTGAAAATTAACGACGCAGTCCGAGACGCTCGATCAACGCACTGTAACGTTTAACATCAGTCTTCTTCAGGTAAGCCAAAAGTTTACGACGCTGACCGACCATTTTCAACAACCCGCGGCGGGAGTGATGGTCTTTCTTGTGCGAACGAAAGTGACTTTGCAAGTTGACGATGTTTTCAGTAAGGATAGCGATTTGTACCTCAGGTGATCCTGTATCGGATTCATGAGTTTTGTACTCCTCGATCAATTGCTGTTTACGCTCTTGAGTCAATGCCATCCTGTTCACCTCCTTCATTATAATCGCCATTAGCCTCGTAACCGCCGGTGAAAGCGGACAACCAAGCTAAGGTTCATCGTTGTTTACACAACATAAGTCAGTATAACACAGCGCCTGTCTTATGTAAATAAATTAGCCCAACAGCTTTTTAGCCGTTTGTGCGTCATTGCCAATTTGGCTGATCAGTTCATCCACTGAAGAGAATTTGCGTTCAGGGCGGATGTAATGGTGAAGCTCAATGAGCACAGACTCCCCATAAATTTGTTGATTAAAATCAAAAAGATGTACCTCAAACGACGGATTCAGCACACCTTCATGAAAAGTAGGCTTAACCCCTACATTCATTACACCATTTATCCAATGATCACCTATGAGCGCTCGTACAGCATATACACCCTTAACCGGAATGACATAAGAATCATCCAGCTTGAGATTAGCTGTCGGAAAACCGATTGTGCGTCCGCGCTTCTCACCATCCATCACAGTACCCTGGATACGATAAGGGCGTCCCAACCAGCGCGAGGCATGTGCTAAATCCCCCGTCTGTAAAGCACGGCGAATGCCTGAGCTGCTTACCTTATCCCCATCCAGTTCGAACGGTGGTACAGTGTAGACAGACATCAGCTCTCCTCCCAGCTTCCGAAGCGTATCCTCATGCCCGGCTCCCCGGTGGCCAAACCTAAAATCAAAACCTACTACCGCCGTTAGAATTTGTAATGGAAGTAACACGTCTGTTATAAAAGCCTCCGGGCTAACCTTGGAAAATTCTTCGTTAAAACTTAAAATATAAAGTACATCCACACCCATATCGAACAGAATAGTCTGCTTATCCGCAAGCGGTGTTAAATAACCTTCATAATCGCCTTTTTTCATGACTTCCTTCGGATGAGGGTGAAATGTCATGACAGATACTGGCACTTTCTGTTCGCGAGCGAGCGCGACGGCCTTGCGTATCACGCTTGCATGTCCCAGATGAAGGCCGTCGAACTGGCCGATCGCCGTGACTTGTGGACGTCCCCATTGCTGCAATAGCTCATCACTCAAAGGATAAGATAACGATACGGTAATCATATTCATTCACCTGCATTTCACATCATTTGACTAACTTCGTCAAAAATTATAGCACAATTCAAGGTGAAAAACGTCTATCAGCATAATTTCACAGAAGCCAGGCCGCAGTCTAGGAGAAAATCTCTGGCGATTATAGAATGATTCAGCTCCGCTGAAAATTTATAAATTCTACAAACTTAAAAAAACTTTAATTGGAGCGATCGCACCTGATTCATCCCGTCCATATATGCCTAAAAACGTTTTATCCTCTTTATATAATCGGAAAGGCTGGTTGTCTGTCACTAGTGGTGAAATCATACTCAGCGACAGGCGTTGGCCTTGCAGAGCCGCAGCTGCCTTGGATTCAGCCACTGTATGCTCAGGCATATAGTCAATTGCTTTATCGGTGGCGATAAGCCGCTCACCTAGGCTACCATCGGCTACATAGCGCTCAATTTCTTCAAATGTTAAACAATGTTCTGCAGAAATTCCCGCAGACATGGTTCGCTCCAGCTTAACCATTGTTGAAGGATATCCCAATTCACGGCCAATATCAACACATAGTGTACGGATGTAAGTACCTTTGGAGCATAAAGCACGAAAAGAAATATCCACATGCGCCCCCATCTTCGCAAATCCCGTCATTTCCAGCTCGTAAATGCTCACTTCACGACTTTTACGCTCCACGGTTTTGCCCTCTCGAGCCAGCTCGTATAGACGTTTTCCATCTACTTTGAGGGCAGAGTACATGGGTGGGACTTGGGAGATCGTACCAACGAAACGCTCCAAAACCGCTTTGGCTTCCATTTCGGTCACCTCAACCGGACGTTCGCTCTCTTCTGTTATTGTCCCAGTCAGGTCTTCGGTATCAGTGGCAATGCCTAAGCGCAGTGTAGCCCGGTATTCCTTGGGTCGCTCTTGCATGTACTCCACCACTCGGGTGGCGCGTCCCAGACACAAGGGCAGAACACCGGTTACCTGCGGATCTAGTGTCCCAGTATGTCCTATTCGCTTCATCCCCAATAAACGGCGAGCCTTGGCCACCACATCATGAGAGGTAAATCCAGCAGGTTTATAAACAGGTAGAACACCTTCCCAAGTTGCCTGTTCCTTCTTTATTGGGTTCATAGCTCAGACTTCACCCGCCCTACAACGGTCTCAATGATATCTTCCAACTTACCCTCTAGCCGACAGCCAGCCGCACGTACATGACCACCGCCCCCGAACGATTGAGCGAGCGCAGCTACATCAACGTTCCCTGCCGATCTCAAACTTGCCTTGGTCGCTTGATCATTAATAACTTTAAAGAAAATGCCTACTTCAACCCCACGAATATTTCTTGGATAATTCACGATGCCTTCTAAGTCCTCATTTACAGCACCGCATTCTGTCATATCATCAGGTGTTACAACGACCCAAGCAACTTTACCATCCTCCGACATCGTGAGCGTTTGCAATGCTTTGGTCAGCACTTTCATTTGGGGAAATGTCATTTCCTCAAGCAATTTCTCGGACAAAAATGGGCCATCAACACCATAAGCAAGTAGTTGCGATACCGTAGACATCACTTTCGGTGAAGTGTTGGAGTAGCGGAAGCCTCCCGTATCCGTTAACAACCCTGTATATACAGCTGTTGCTACTTCTACATCCCAAGTTACTGCAAACTTTTCCAATAAATCAAAAAGAATTTCCGCTGTTGCCGCAGCATCTGACTTAATCACATTAATCGCACCATAAGCGTCGTTCGTTGGATGATGATCAATATTCAGAATAATGGCATCTTCCGTAAAAAACTGCTCTGTCAAACCAACACGACGGTAATCCGCACAATCTACACAAATGATTCGGTTGTATTTCCGTTCTGGCGGTTGTTGACTCATATCCATAATCTCATCGGCATGCCATAAAAAATCCATGCGTTTAGGAATAGGTCCCTCATTCAGCATGGTAAATTTCTTCCCCAGACATGAGAGAAGCCAGCCCACCGTTACGGTGGAGCTGACTGCGTCTCCGTCCGGCTGTACATGCGATACGATCAGGTAATCATCATGCTCCAGAATAAATTCCTTCGCTTGTTGAAGCGCCTGTTCATAGGTATGCATTGCCGTCTCCTTTACATTCAGTTCATGGTTCTTCAGACTAACAAAAACCTATTTCTCATCCTTGTCGATATCACTCAACAGCTTTTCAATTCGGCTGCCATAAGCAATAGATTCGTCAATTTTGAAAATCAGCTCAGGAATATGGCGAAGCCGTATCCGTTTGCCAAGTTCAGAACGGAGATAACCGTTCGCTTTGTCCAGCGCCTTCAGAGAAGAAGTTTTTTGTTCTTCATCTCCAAGTACGCTCAAGTATACTTTCGCTTGGGACAAATCGTTTGTGACATCGACACCAGTCACCGTAATAAAACCGATACGTGGGTCTTTTAATTCGGTCTGTATGAGTAGGCTTAGTTCCTTCTTAATCTGCTCGCCAACTCGACCTGTACGTATTTTAGCCATGGGTGCTCACCTCTCTGCCGTTAGCGCTCCACTGTTTCCATGACGAACGCTTCAATAATGTCGGATTCCTTAACATCATTATAACCATCAAGGGTGATACCACATTCGTAACCTTGGGCAACTTCTTTTGCGTCGTCCTTAAAGCGTTTCAGTGAGTCGATTTTACCTTCAAAAATAACGATACCATCACGAATCAGACGTGCTTCTGCTGAACGAGTAATTTTGCCGGACGTCACCATACAACCAGCAATCGTACCGACTTTAGTAACTTTAAACACGTTACGAACTTCAGCGTGACCGATCACATTTTCTTTATATTCAGGGTCCAGCATGCCTTTCATAGCCTGCTCGATTTCTTCAATAACATTGTAAATAACGCGATGCAGACGAATGTCCACTTTTTCAGCTTCCGCTGTAGATTTCGCCTGATTATCAGGACGAACGTTAAATCCAATAACAATAGCATTGGATGCCGCAGCCAAAATAATATCGGATTCGGTGATTGCACCTGCACCACTGTGAAGAATTTTGACGCGTACACCTTCAACTTCAATCTTGTTCAAGGAGCCTTTCAGCGCTTCAACAGAACCTTGTACGTCACCTTTAATAATGACGTTCAGATCCTTCATCTCGCCATCCTTGATGTGTTGGAACAGGTCATCCAGCGTTACGCGGGTATTACTGCCCAGATCAGATTGACGTTGCGTAATCGCACGTTTATCAGCGATAGCACGAGCTTTACGCTCATCCTCGAACACCATGAACGGATCGCCTGCAAGTGGAACTTCTGTCAGACCAGTAATTTCAACTGGAGTGGAAGGACCTGCTTCCTTAAGACGACGACCTTTATCGTTAACCATGGCACGTACACGTCCGAAGCAGTTACCTGCTACGAATGCATCGCCGACTTTCAGTGTCCCGTTTTGAACGAGAATCCGGGCTACAGAACCGCGACCTTTATCCAGCTCAGCCTCAATAATAGTACCACGTGCCCGTTTATCTGGGTTCGCTTTGTACTCATTCACTTCAGCTACGAGCAGAATCATTTCGAGCAAATCTTCCAGGCCCATTCTTTGTTTAGCGGAAACATTGACAAAAATTGTATCGCCGCCCCACTCTTCGGGCACCAATTCATATTCTGTAAGTTCTTGCTTTACTTTGTCCGGGTTGGCATCCGGTTTGTCGATTTTGTTTACAGCTACGATTATTGGTAGACCTGCTGCTTTTGCATGGCTAATGGCTTCAACCGTTTGTGGCATAACACCGTCATCAGCTGCAACCACAATAATCGTCATATCTGTTACTTGAGCACCACGTGCACGCATAGCGGTAAAGGCTTCGTGACCTGGTGTATCCAAGAAAGTGATTTTTTTGCTGTTAATTTCAACTTGGTATGCACCAATGTGCTGTGTAATACCGCCAGCTTCACCACCTGTTACATTCGTGGAGCGAATGGCATCCAGCAAAGTTGTTTTACCATGATCGACGTGACCCATAATTGTTACAACCGGTGGACGTGTTCTCAAATCCGCTGGATCATCATTTTCTTCCACAGTTTCAAAACGATCTTCTTCCACTGGGATTTTCACTTCTACCTCGACGCCAAAGTCACCAGCAAGCAAGAGAATGGTATCCATATCCAGTTCTTGGTTGATGGTCGCCATTGTTCCGAGCATGATCAATTTTTTGATGACTTCTGAAGCATCCTTGTGAAGAAGCTTGGCTGTTTCGCCTACAGTCATCTCACCACGCACAATAATTTTCTTAGGCGTGTTGTCGATTTTCTCGCGACGCTCCAGTTGTTGACCTTTACCACGGTTGTTGAATTTACCACCACGATTGTTTCCACCACGGTTGTTGCCTCCACGACCACCGTTACCACCGCGTCCTCCGCCTTGACGGTTATCGTCAAAACGTCCTTGACCGGAACGGTTACCGCTGTTGTTGGAGTTGCCACCTGTACGGCTGCCACCACTGCGGTTGGAATTATTGCTTCCTGCCGAAGAAGAAGTTCTTACTGCACCACCCTGGCTGCTTCCCTGAGGACGTGAACCTGTGTTATTGCTACCGGTACGCTGTTGTCCTCCCTGCTGTTGACCATTACTACGGTTCTGAGTGCCTTGCTGGCCGACTGGTCTACTAGAACCTTGTTGACTGCGGTTTTGACCGCCCTGCTGACTGCTTTGCGCTTTTGGAGCGCTGCTTCGATTACTGTTTTGGTTGTTGTTTGTCCTATTCATACTTACCTGCTTTTCCTGTTGATTTTTGGTTTGCTCCGTTGAATGATTACTATTCTGGCTTGAACCGGTCTGATTCGAGCTTACTTGCGCCGTACCTGCTTCGCCTTGCTTGACCGCAGCATTGGATTTAATATTCTTAAAAAAATTTTCCACTTTACCTACGGCATCATGTTCCATGACGCTCATATGGTTGTTCACGGGAATATCCAGCCGTTTAAGAATGGTGATAATTTCTTTGCTGCTCATGTTCAACGATTTGGCGTATTCGTATACCCGCACTTTGTCTTTGCTTTCTTGTTTACTCAATATACTCCACCTCCGACATTATCCCCGCATGTTTCATGATCAATTTCGCGAATCCTTGATCCGTCACAGCCAGCACGACCCGTTCAGGTTTGCCGATGCTGCTTCCCAAGCTTTCCCGGTCAAATCCTATCAATAAGGGGATTTTGTACGTCCCGCATTTGTCGCGGAATTTCTTTTGAGTATTCATTGAAGCATCTTTCGCAAGAATGACCAGCTTGGCTTCTGAAGACCTGATCGCTTTATAAACGATCTCATCACCTGTTAGCAACTTGCCAGCTCTCATGGCAAGCCCCAATCCAGACAGCGCCTTATTCATCCTGCACGCTGCCTTGTGCCGCCAGGAATTCTTCCTCGACGGCAGCAAAATCACGACTTAGCTGCTCATAAATATCAGGATGGACCGAGTGCTTCAATGCTCGATCCAGTGCCTTGCTCTTTTGAGCCAACTTGAAGCAGGCGGCTTTGCCGCACAAGTAAGCGCCGCGTCCCGACTTTTTGCCAGTCAAGTCAATCAACACTTCGTCTTCAGGGGTTTTGACGACACGGATTAACTGCTTCTTTGGCATCATTTCATGACAGGCGACACATTTGCGCAAAGGTATCTTTCTCTGTTTCATGCATTAACCCCCCTACACTCCGCTTAATCTACAGAAACGGAATCCTGATGCATTTCATCGGTGGATGTTCTCGGTCTGCCGAGTTCTTCCTCCGCCTGTGTTTCACTCTTAATATCAATTTTCCAGCCAGTAAGCTTAGCAGCAAGGCGAGCATTTTGCCCTTTGATACCAATAGCTAGAGAAAGCTGATAATCAGGTACTATAACGCGAGCCATTTTCTCTTCTTCAAACACCTGTACTTCAAGCACCTTGGACGGACTCAAAGCATTAGCCACGTATTCATCAACATTATCAGAATAGCGTACAATGTCGATTTTTTCGCCACGCAGCTCGTTTACAATGGTCTGCACCCGCGTTCCTCTTGGTCCCACACAAGAACCTACCGGATCAACCTCGGCGTTACGAGAATGAACAGCGATTTTAGAACGGAAGCCTGCTTCACGCGCTACGGAACGAATCTCTACAACACCGTCAAAAATTTCAGGCACTTCGAGTTCGAACAAACGCTTAAGCAGACCCGGATGTGATCGGGACAGCATAATTTGCGGTCCTTTGGTTGTGTTCTCCACCTTGGTAATATAAGCCTTAATCCGATCCAAATGGTTGAATTTCTCATTAGGCATTAGCTCACTCAACGGAAGAACTGCTTCCACCTTGCCAAGATCAATATAAATATTGCGTGGATCTTGGCGCTGTACAGTTCCTGTTACAATATCCTCTTCCTTGTCCACAAACTTGTTGTAGATCAGTCCCCGTTCCGCTTCGCGAATGCGCTGGGTCACGACTTGCTTCGCTGTTTGTGCAGCAATCCGTCCAAAATCACGTGGTGTGACTTCAATTTCAGCAACATCCTCCAACTGAAAATGTGGGTTAATCTCACGGGCTGCCGGCAACGAAATCTCGGTGCGAGGATCCAATACCTCCTCAACAATCAGCTTACGGGCATATACCTTAATGACTCCCGAGTTGCGGTTCATATCAACACGCACGTTTTGTGCGGTATTGAAATTCCGTTTGTAACTGGAGATCAGGGCTGCTTCAATGGCCTCAAACAGCACGTCCTTACTGATCCCCTTTTCTCTTTCCAACTCGTTCATTGCTTCAATAAAATCCATACTCATGGATTACTGCTCCCCCTTTCAAATGATGGCACCTGCGTACTGGTCGGCACACGAGGCAAAAAACATGTAGTACATGTCAAACAGCAACAATCAAATCTGAATTAAAATATGATCGCGAGCCTTGCACCGGCTACCTTGTCATAAGGTATGGTATGCTTCTTTTGTCCACTTTGGACGGTGAGTTCCCCATCTTCAAAAGAAAGCAAACGGCCTTCGAATTCCTTCAGACCGTTAATCGGCTCGTATGTAGTAACGAATACGTTTTTGCCTACCGCTTTAGTGACATCCTCCGCTTTTTTCAGCGGTCTCTCGGCGCCTGGTGAAGACACCTCCAGAAAATATGCTGTAGAAACAGGGTCATTTTCATCCAGCTTTTGACCCAAATATTCACTGATCATACTACAGTCGTCCAGATCAATTCCTCCGTCTTTATCTACAAAAACACGAAGAAACCAATTGCTACCCTCTTTGACATACTCGACATCGACCAGTTCAAAACCATGCTCATCGAGGTAAGGTTGGGCCATTTCTTCTACTACTGATTTGATCTTTGGTGTGCTCAAAGATTATAACCTCCAAAAGTGAACTTTCCTGTGGTGAAAAAGAGATACCCTCTTGCCGTGGGCAATGCTTCTCCATCACCGGCATTTTCATTTTCATTTGATGTAATGTTCATTTTGGGCTCACTGCAAATAAACCGGCGTACCGGTTGCCTGCCCAAAAATAACCTTTTTTTCACGTTGTACCTGTATATCAAACAGTAAAGAGTGGGTTTCCCCACTCTTTTAGCAACGGTTTTATCTCCATGATTACCAAAAAAATTATAACATAACCGTAGTTATGTGACAAGTGCCAGAGCTTGACTACTGTGGTTCAGATTAAAACAGAGACAGCTGATTACTCTCTGGCAGACCTCGAAAGCATCCCATCTGGGACAGCATTTCGACAATCGTTTTACTAGCCTTCGATTTCTGTTGAAAATCCTCAACGGACAAAAATTCACCTTGTTCACGGGCAGCTGCGATGTTACGTGCTGCATTATCTCCAATACCCTGAAGAGCTCCGAACGGAGGAATGAGCGAGTCCCCATCCACTTTGAAACGAGTAGCTTCGGAACGGTACAAATCAATGGATTTAAAACTAAACCCGCGAGCCGTCATTTCCAAAGCCATCTCCAGGATTGGAAGCATCCCTTTTTCTTTAGGTGGCGCCTGAAAACCAAGCTGCTCAATTTCGACAATCTTCCGTGCGATCGCATCATACCCCTGACAGCACAGGTCAATATCAAAATCGGCTGCACGTACTGAGAAGTAAGTTGCATAATACTCGATCGGATGATACAGCTTGAAATATGCTGTACGCACGGCTGAAATAACATAGGCTGCAGCATGCGCCTTCGGGAACATGTACTGGATTTTTAGACAGGAATCAATGTACCACTGCGGCACCTTGCATTTTTTCATTTCTTCAATCCATTCGGCACTAAGTCCTTTACCTTTACGTACGCTCTCCGTAATTTTAAAGGCCAGACCTGCATCCATCCCCGCCTTGTAAATCAAAAACAGCATGATATCATCCCGACAACCAATTACGGTCTTGATGTTACATGTATTATTTTTAATCAACTCTTGTGCATTCCCTAGCCATACACCCGTCCCGTGAGACAAACCGGATATTTGCAGTAAATCGGCAAAAGAACTCGGCTGCGACTCTACCAGCATCTGGCGTACAAATTTTGTCCCCATCTCTGGTACACCATAGGTGGCGACAGGCGTGCGAATCTGCTGCGGTGTTACACCGAGTGCCTCCGTGGAATTGAACATGCTCATCACCTTGGGATCATTCATTGGAATGGTCGTAGGGTCAACCCCGGTCAAATCCTGAAGCATTCTCATCATGGTCGGATCATCATGGCCCAGAATATCGAGCTTGAGTAAGTTCGCATCAAAAGCGTGATAATCAAAATGCGTCGTTTTCCATTCCGAGCTCGTATCATCAGCCGGATACTGCACCGGTGTAATGTCCTCGACCTCAATATAATCGGGAACAACAACGATCCCGCCCGGATGCTGTCCGGTACTACGTTTTACACCCGTACAACCAGAAGCCAACCTGTTCAGCTCGGCTCCACGCCATTTTTTATGATGTGCCTCTTCATATTTTTTGGCAAAGCCAAACGCCGTTTTCTCAGCAACTGTACCAATGGTCCCTGCACGGAAAACACTTTTTTCACCAAACAGTACTTTTGTATAGTTATGGGCAACAGGTTGATATTCACCAGAGAAGTTCAAGTCAATATCGGGAACTTTATCTCCTTTAAAACCGAGGAACGTTTCAAAAGGTATATCCTGTCCCTCACCCTTGAGCTTGCCACCGCAATTCGGACAGTTTTTATCTGGCAAGTCAAAACCGCTCGGCACACTTCCATCCAAAAACCATTCGCTGTGTCTACATTCAGAATTACCGCAAATATAATGGGCGGGCAGTGGATTTACCTCAGAAATACCGAGAAAAGTAGCAACTACAGAAGAACCAACAGAACCCCGTGAACCTACCAAGTATCCATCCTGATTAGACTTTTTAACCAGACGTTCAGAAATGAGATAGTTAGCGGAGAAACCATATTTAATAATAGGTTCCAATTCTTTTTCAAGGCGAGCTACAACAACCTCAGGTAAGGATTCACCATAAATGGATCGAGCCGTCTCATAGCATGTATTACGAATTTCCTCGTCTGCTCCGTCCAGCAATGGCGTAAAAAGCTTGTCGGGGAACAGTTCCAGTTCTTCAAAACGCTCTGCCAGCTCACTAGTGTTTTTCACAACGACTTCATACGCTTTTTCCTCACCCAAAAACTCGAACTCTGCCAGCATTTCATCCGTTGTCCGCAAATGAGCATCTGGCTTTCGGATGTCCTTTAGCGGGCTAAAACCGGTAATGCCATGAATAGTAATATCACGGTACAGCTTATCGCGAGTTTCCAAATAGTGAACATTGCCTGTAGCAATTACGGGCTTATCAAGGCGTTTTCCTATGTCGCATACTTTGCGAATGGCCGTTTTTAGTGCATCAGGCCCGCTTACAAGCTGCTTTTCCACCAGATGCATATACATCGTCAAAGGTTGAATCTCCAGCACATCATAAAACTGTGCAATCTCCTCGGCTTCTTCCTCGGACTTGTTTAACACAGCCTCGAAGAATTCTCCTTTTTCACAGCCAGAAATAATAAGCAATCCGTCTCTCATCTCAGACAATTTCGATTTAGGAATACAAGGCACACGCTTGAAATATTCGGTATGAGACATGGAAACCAGCTTGTACAGATTTTTTTTACCAACCGGATTGAGAGCATAAATGCAGCAGTGGAAAGGACGAACAGTCGATAGATCCTTACCTACATAATCATTCAGACGATCGAGCATTTTTAATCCCTTAATTTGTTCCGCATCATTCAGCAAGCCATTCAGCACTTCAGTCAGTGCGACTGTATCGTCAATAGCACGGTGATGACTTTCTAGTGCCACTTTATATTTGCTCGTCAACGTATTCAGACGATGGTTTTTCATTGTTGGAAACAGTAAACGAGCCAGTTCGAGCGTATCCAGTACCGGATTGGTCATTTCGGGCAAACCCATCTTTCGAAGGGTGGCCTGGATAAAGCCGATATCAAACCGCGCATTATGGGCAACCAATACAGCATCGCCAGCAAAAGCTACGAACTCCTTCATAACAGGTTCCACATCCGGCGCATCCTTGACCATTTCATCGTTAATGTTGGTCAGTTGCTGAATGTTGTATGGTATACGTTCATGCGGATTGACAAAGGTTGCATAACGATCAATTTCCTTGCCCTCATGCATTTTAACAGCAGCAATCTCTATGATTTTATTTTGTGTAACTGATAGACCGGTGGTTTCAATATCAAAAACGACATAAGTCGCTGTTTTCAAATTTAATGGCTGTGCCTGCATTACAACCTCAACAGCATCATTAACCACATTGGCCTCAACACCGTAGATCATCTTAATGCCATTTTTCTTTGCAGCCTTAGCGGCATCAGGGTAGCATTGCACACCGCCATGATCGGTGACCGCAATCGCCTTGTGCCCCCATTTGGCGGCTGTTTTGACATATTGATCAATCGAGGCGACAGCATCCATTGCACTCATCTTTGTGTGCAGATGAAACTCAACCCGTTTTTCCGCTGCATTATCCTTACGTCCGGGTGGAGCCTGTACTTCAACTAGATCGGAAGGAATCATAACCAGCTCGGGAATTTGCATAAAACGGTCATATTCAACTCTTCCCCGCACTTTGACCCATTTACCATTAGCCAACAGACTGAGAATTTTTAGATCTTCTTTAGTTTTAGCAAACATTTTCATTTGCAGGGAATCACTAAAGTCGGTCAAATAATACGTAAACAATGTACTGCCATTGCGCAATTCTTTACTGTCCAAACCGAAGATTGTTCCTTGTAGGGTGACTTTCTTTTCTTCGTCCTGAATCTCTTGCATCGGAATAGCCGGTTCTTTGATGTCATAACCAAATTGAAGCCGTACGTCTCCTTCTTCTTCTTCCAAAGGCGGCATCTCGGATTCCATACTTTCCATCATCTGCTGAATAACTTCGCGTTCTTCTTGCATCTTCTTTTCCTGGAATTCCTGTAATGCCTCCTGGTTACTTTCACCCACCTGGACTTTAATGCGCATAGAGATCCCAAAATATTTATCGTAAAACTTAATAATAGCTTGATCTATCTGCTTTTTGCGCGCCAGTTCCAATGACATACTATCGCTCATTGTTAGTAATAATAGACCGTCTTCCCACTCATGCACAGCCCGGTTCATCCAACCGTTAACAGATGGAATTTCACGGTGCACCCACTCTAAAAAAAGCTTCCAGTATTCACCGATAATATCACCAGGTTGAACCTGCTCACTGTACTGAAAGCGGAATGTGATTTTAGCGATATGGCTCATTTTTTCCTGTACTTGAATACAGAACGTACGATACACCTGAGCGGGGACCAGTGTCTCTTTGGCAATAGTGATATTCCAATCCTTGTTGGTACGGCTAATCTCAACCTGATCAATCCAACCGTCCAAAAAATAAGGATCAACCACTCCCGCCGGCATTACAACCTGCTTCATCAGCAGCTCCAGCCGCTTTCTCTTTTCTTCAGCTCCGCCCATGGCTCTCCCCCCAATTTCCAATCTACCATTCTGAAAACATGAAAAGCTTCTGCGTCTAAAACATCTCCGACCGCAAAAGCTTTTCGTAGCCTTCTTCAACCCTCATCACAACGATATAGATAGTCCGGAATATTATCCCGTAACAGCTATTCCTGTTGGCGAAGAGAATGAAGTAAGTATAGGGTATTGCTCTTCTTTATTAGTACGCCCGTGCGAACACTACTGTATGCTTGGCTGGTTTGCCACAGCACAAACATGTGGTCTTTTGCTCAGTTGTTTTAAACGGTATGTTACGGCTTGTAGCGCCTGTCACTTCTTTAACTTTGTCTTCACATTCTTCAGATCCGCACCAACCAGCCAAAGTAAAGCCACGTTTTTCTTCCATGAGAGTCTTCATTTCATCCAACGTATCGACGGAATAGAAGTTTTCTTCCATGAAGTTCTTCGCACGGTCAAACATCTCTTGTTGTACCTGTGCGAGCATCGCGTGTACTTCTTCAAGCAGATTGTCCTGTTGTACAATTTTCTTCTCACCGCTGATACGGGATACGAGAACACAGACACCGTTTTCCATATCACGAGGGCCGATCTCCAGACGAACCGGTACACCGCGCATTTCATATTCATTAAATTTCCAGCCTGGACTTACATCACTGCGGTCGTCCATTTTAACACGGACACCCGCTTGTTTCAACTCAGCAAACAATTCATCTGCACGAGCGATAACTGCATCACGTTTCTTAGGTGGTCCAATAGGAACCATAATAACCTGCGTAGGTGCCACTTTAGGAGGCAGTGCAAGACCACGGTCATCTCCATGGACCATAATTAATGCACCGATCAAACGTGTACTTGTTCCCCAAGATGTCGTATGCGCGAATTCCAGGTTGTTTTCACGACTCAAATATTTAATATCAAATGCTACGGCAAAGTTAGTTCCCATATAGTGGGATGTTCCAGCTTGTACCGCACGTCCATCTCTCATCATCGCTTCCAGTGAAAATGTATCCTTCGCACCTGCGAACTTTTCAGAAGGTGTTTTCTGTCCAGTTATAACCGGAATAGCTAGAACTTCCTCGATGACCTCACGATAAACTTCCAGCATTTTCATCGTTTCTTCACGTGCTTCTTCTTCTGTTTCATGAGCTGTGTGACCTTCTTGCCACAAAAATTCACTTGTTCGCAAGAAAGGCAGCGTACGTTTTTCCCAACGCACCACATTAGCCCATTGGTTAATGAGCACAGGCAGATCACGATAGGATTGAATCCATTTGGAGTACATATGACCGATCATGGTTTCCGAAGTTGGACGGATTGCGAGACGCTCTTCCAGCTTTTCCCCACCAGCCTCAGTCACCCATGGCAGTTCAGGATTAAATCCCTCCACATGCTCTTTTTCTTTTTGGAAAAAGCTTTCTGGGATAAACATTGGAAAATAAGCATTGCGATGTCCCGTTTCTCTGAAACGTACGTCCATAGCTTCCTTAATGTGCTCCCAAATCTCAAAACCATCGGGACGGAATACAATACACCCGCGAACCGGCGAGTAATCCATCAGTTCTGCTTTTTTAATAACATCAATATACCATCGGGAAAAATCTTCGCTCTGCGGCGTGATTTCCTCGACAAACTGTTTATCGTTCGACATAGAAATGCATGTCCTCCCATACAGACCATTTTTATAATGTCCGTCTCTAATTAACCATTAATTAAGCGTAAAATATCGTTATACGTGACCGCAATCATAAGTAGGAATAGCATAGCAAAACCAACGAAATGGACCATTCCTTCCCTGCTCGGATCAACAGGACGTCCTCTTACCGCCTCAACCCCAAGGAAAACAAGTCTACTTCCATCCAAAGCCGGAATAGGCAATAGATTGAATATCCCCAGATAAAGACTCATGATCGCAGTCCAATATGTCAACTGCTCAATGCCTTGCTTAGCAATTTGTCCCGTCACTTCAAAAGTACGTACGGGGCCTCCCAGGTCATTGATAGAAAAACGTTGGATAAGCTGGCTAAATCCTTGAAAAATAATATCTGTCGTTCTGACCATGGATTGTCCGGCAAATTTGAATGTTTCCCCAACACCTGCTTGGCGTTTTGGAAGTTCAGGCACAATGCCCACCTTGCCACCCTTTTGTCCTTCCATTGCACGAGGTGTAATAGTAAGATCAAAGGTTTTATCATCACGGCGAACTGTCCACTTCATCGGCTTGTCTTGAGAATCCGCAATCAGTTTGATCATGCTTTCAACATTCGCACCAATTGCAACTCCGTTCACCGATTCAATGATATCTCCCTTATGCAAATCAGCTTCAGCAGCAGGCATACCTGCTGTAATTTCACTAATTTGAACATAAGTTGGGTTGTCCACTTGTATGCCGACCATCTGGATATGCAGACCAAACAGAATAAAGGCAAGAATAAAATTCATCAGTGGTCCAGCAAATATAGCCATCGCACGCTGTCCCACTGTTTTACTCCCATACTGTCGATCCTTCGGTGCAATTTGAATGGATTGTCCTTTGGTTACCATCATCGCTTGTGGGTGCACAGTATATTGCTGATCTTCGCCATCCACATCTAATTTTACAGTTAGCGCTTGTTCCAGATCAATATCCAACACTTCACCGCGCACAACATTCTTGCGGTTATCCAGTTGGTCCAAATAGATGGTCTTAACGACGCCATCTGTTACGCGTACAGCAATCGTTTGTCCGGTTTCAATTTCATTGACCTCCGGATCCTCTCCCGCCATGCGGGCAAAACCACCGAACGGTAGCAACCGTAGTGTAAATCGTGTCTCGTTTCTTTTATAAGAGAACAGTTTCGGACCGAAACCGATCGCAAACTCCCGTACCAGAATCCCGGCGCGTTTGGCAAAATAATAATGCCCCCATTCATGCACCGTCACTATGACGAAAAACATGAGCACCGTCATCAACACTATTTGAATCGTTTCCAATCGTTTCCGTTCCCCTTTCAATGAGATCAAGTTTGTCTTCCTAGATTATCATTATTCTCCGAACCCGCACAAGAGAATCACAATTCGTTCTTGACCCCAACATTAGCCTACAACTTCGCAGCTATAATACGAGTTTCGCGGTCACAGGTTTCAATCGCAGATAAATCAGGATCAGCCATATTGACATGCTGTTCGAGCACCTGTTCAATAATAGCTTCAATATGCAGAAAAGAAATTTCTCCACGCAAGAAACGGGCAACAGCAATCTCATTAGCAGCATTAAATGCGGTCGGTGCTGTACCACCCATTTTACCACATTCGAAGGCAAGCCTTAAACAAGGAAAACGATTAAAATCCATTTCCTTAAAGTGGAGTTTTCCTACTTCAGCCAGTGACAGAGGCTTTGCCGGAGACTTCATTCGCTCAGGGTAAGTCAATGCATATTGAATGGGTACTCTCATGTCCGGGTTCCCAAGTTGAGCAACAATGCTTGTATCCTGAAACTCGACGTAGGAGTGAATAATGCTTTCCGGATGAAGCAGCACATGGATCTGCTCATAGCTAAGTCCGAACAGCCAATGTGCCTCAATGACTTCCAGCCCTTTGTTTACCATCGTTGCTGAATCAATTGTAATTTTGGCTCCCATTGACCAATTAGGATGCTTAAGTGCATCTTCCACAGTAACTTCACGCAGCTGTTCTCTTGTCAAATCTCGAAAAGAACCGCCTGATGCTGTGAGGGTAATATGTGCCACATCTTTCATACGCTCACCATTCAAGCATTGGAAAATAGCTGAATGCTCACTGTCAATCGGCAGCAACGGCACTCCTTTCGCCCGAGCTCGCGCAGTGACCAGATGACCAGCAGTAACCAGTGTTTCCTTGTTGGCCAAACCGATCTGTTTTCCAGCCTCAATCGCGGCCAGCGTGGAGTGCAATCCGACACTGCCCATTACAGCCGTCACAACCATATCCGCCTCTGTGTTCGCGGCCAGCTCAACGAGTCCTTCATTTCCCCAGTGTAGTTCGATTCCAGAAGGCAGTAAAGGACGAATTTCATCTGCTAACTGCTGAGTACCAACAGACACTTTTTTAGGTTGATAGAGATGTGCTTGCTCAGCAAGTAACTTTATATTGGAGCCGCCTGCTAAAGCCTCAACAGTGAACTGATCTGGGTGCATGGACACCACATCCAGCGTTTGAGTTCCAATAGAGCCGGTTGAACCAAGTACCGTAATTCTTTTCATGATGCACCTTCCTATCCTGAAAATCACTTTTATCAGGAGCTCATTGTTTGTTACCCAGGCAACTATGCAGCTGCTACCATCCTTCTAATAGCGCAGGATGAACAACATAAAGGTTGATCCTGAGCATAAGTTGTAATTACCAGACTCATGGAAGCAGCATCAGCATATGTACAAATGGAAAAACGACAATCCAGCTGTCGCACCGGTCTAGTATACCACCGTGTCCTGGCAGCAGATTACCAGAATCTTTAATGCCGTACACTCGTTTGTATGCAGATTGTACCAAATCGCCCAGTTGTCCCACAACAGCACATGACAAACCGATGCCGAAGGCTTTGCCCCAGGGCAGCAGTCCACCTGATAATCCAGCGAATACCAGAGCTATAACCAAAGCTAAAACAACTCCGCCAATGGACCCTTCGACCGTTTTGTTTGGACTAATCGCAGGCCATAGCTTCGTCTTTCCTACCATTTTGCCTACAAAATATGCCCCTGCATCACTTGCCCAAATACAAGACAACAACAAAAAAGTCCATAACAGTCCATGTTCCATATGACGTGATTCCGCAATATACGAAAATCCAAATCCTATATATACAGTACCAAGAAATAGTATAGCTACCGTTTGAATTGGGATTTTATTTTTCGTTCCTACCGTAATCATCATAAACACTATCATTACCAACCAAAGCAAACTGGCAAAGGATAGCGGTGAGTGTAAACCCAGAGGTTGATATGGGAATACAAATGCTAATATGCTTACGTAGCCAAGCATTGCCGTACCTCCAAAAGGAGATACCTGCGTCATTCGTGCGAACTCATAAAATCCGATTAGGGCCATCACCAATATAAGCAAATGGTAGGCCAAGCCGCCCCACAGGACCATTGCCAAAAAGAATATGCCTGCCAGAATACCGGTAATTAATCTCTGTCTCAACGGCTTTCATCCTCCATTTACTTCAGTCCGCCATACCGTCGTGATCTTTTCTGATATTCGATCACTGCTTCGTATAAATGTTCTTTTTTAAACTCGGGCCAATAAATATCAGTAAACCACAACTCACTATATGCAAGCTGCCAAAGCATAAAATTACTGAGTCTAAGTTCCCCGCTTGTTCGAATCAATAAATCAGGATCTGGCATACCAGTAGAAAGCAACGTGTTACCAATTAGCTCAGATGTTATCTCTTCCGGCTTCAGCTTTCCATCCTCAATTTGTCGGCCCAATGCTTGCATGCATTCTGTGATTTCCAACCGACTGCCATAATTTAATGCAAAATTAAGCACAAGTCCAGTATTATTTTCAGTACGTCGAGTCGCTTCAGTCAGCGCTTCAACGGTATGGGAAGGTAAATGTTCCTTGTTCCCCATCATACGCACTTGCACATTTTTTTCAATCAGCTCATCCAGCTCAATTGCCAAAAATTCTTGAGGCAGTTTCATTAGAAAATCAACTTCGTCCTTTGGACGCGTCCAATTCTCAGTTGAAAAAGCAAATAAAGTTAAATACTTAATACCCAGTTCATCCGCTGCAATTGCTGTGCGTTTCACTGCCTTCATTCCATTTTGATGCCCTACAATCCGCGGCATTCCAATCCGTTTGGCCCATCTGCCGTTCCCATCCATGATGACAGCAACATGCTGCGGAATATTGTCTTTTGAAATGGCCGGTGTTTGCTGTTTTTGTTCCCCGTTCCACCAAGACCGAACCCGTTTGATCATTCCAGTTCCTCCAGCATTCTCTGAAAATGTGCCTCAGGCTTGAAAAGAGACAAACCCCACCGTAAGGGAGGGGCTGCCAATCTTTTTAAACTTCCATAATTTCTTTTTCTTTTGCAGCTAAAACTTTATCCACTTCAGCGATAAACTTATCAGTCGTCTTCTGGATATCTTCCTGATGCTTACGAGATTCGTCCTCGGAAATATCACTTTTCTCCATTTTTTTAATATCATCGTTTGCATCACGACGAATGTTACGAATAGCGATTTTCGCTTCTTCACCGCTCTTTTTCGTCAGCTTCACCAAATCAGTTCTGCGCTCCTCCGTTAAAGCAGGAATACTCAGACGAATGGTGTTACCATCATTCGAAGGTGTCAAACCCAAATCGGATTTTTGGATAGCGCGTTCGATATCAGCCAAAGAAGATTTGTCCCAAGGCTGAATCATCAAGGTCCGACTGTCAGGTGTATTGATATTCGCCAGCTGATTGACTGGAGTCATTGCGCCGTAATATTCAACCTGCACACGGTCCAGTAATGCTGGTGTTGCCCGTCCTGCACGCAAAGATGCAAGATCACGTTGCAATGCCTGGATTGCTTTTTGCATGCGCTCTTCAGCGCTCTTTTTCACAGATTGTGGCATTAATTTACACTCCCTTTGACGATCGTACCAATTTTTTCACCCAGTACGACACGTTTAATGTTACCTTGCTCTGTAATAGCAAAGACAATCAACGGAATATTGTTATCCATGCACAGCGAGGAAGCTGTAGAATCCATGACACCGAGATTTTTGTTAAGCACATCCAAATACGTGAGCTGCTCATATTTTTCAGCTGTGCTATCTTTAAACGGATCGGCGGAGTACACACCATCTACTTTATTTTTAGCCATCAGAATCACTTCTGCTTCGATCTCTGCAGCACGCAAAGCAGCTGTAGTATCAGTCGAGAAGAACGGATTCCCCGTACCTGCAGCAAAAATTACGACCCGACCTTTTTCTAGATGACGAATAGCTCTACGGCGAATGTAAGGTTCTGCAATCTGTTGCATCGCAATGGACGTTTGTACACGCGTAGGCACTTCAATCTGTTCCAAAGCATCCTGTAGAGCCAATGAGTTCATCACGGTTGCAAGCATACCCATGTAATCTGCCGTTGCCCGGTCAATCCCATTGGCACTTCCAGCAATACCACGCCAGATATTACCGCCTCCGCACACAATAGCAACTTCCACTCCTAGTTCCACCACGTCCTTAACTTGTTCAGCAATCGACGCAATTGTATCCGCATCAATACCGTAACCGTTAGGACCTGACAGCGACTCCCCACTAACTTTCAGAACAACACGTTTGAATACAGGTTTTTCCAAATGATCACCCTCCAATTTCATATATTTTTTATGTAACAGGATAGGTGTCCTGTTGCAAGAAATGGAACACTGATGTGTTCCATTTCTGTTTATTCATATGCAATTACCGATCGTTGGTAATTATTGTTTCACTTGAGACATAACTTCTTCGTAGAAGTTGTCTTCTTTTTTCTCCAGACCTTCACCCAGTTCGAAACGAACAAAGCGGCGTACGGAGATGTTTTCGCCAATCGTACTGATTTTCTCGTTGATCAGTGTGGAGATTGTTTTGTCTGGATCTTTAATGAAAGATTGCTCCAGCAAGCAGAATTCTTCGTAGAATTTACCGATGCGGCCTTCAACCATTTTTTCAACGATTTTTTCTGGTTTACCTTCGTTCAAAGCTTGTGCTTTCAGGATTTCTTTTTCTTTTTCAATCTCTTCCTGTGGCACTTCTTCACGACGAACATAACGAGGGTTCGATGCAGCGATATGCATTGCAATGTCACGAACAAAATCTTTGAACTGGTCAGTTTTCGCTACGAAGTCTGTTTCGCAGTTTACTTCTACCAGCACGCCGATACGGCCGCCAGCATGGATATAGGATTCAACAACGCCTTCAGTAGCAATACGGCCTGCTTTGTTGGCTGCAGCTGCAAGTCCTTTTTCACGCAGAACTTCAACCGCTTTTGTCAAATCACCATTTGCTTCTTCAAGCGCTTTTTTACAATCCAGCATTCCTGCGCCTGTTTTTTCACGAAGTTCTTTTACTGCGCTAGCATTAACTGCCATATTATTTCCCTCCAAATTTAATTTTCAGTGGTATATACGAGCTTTATTCCTTAAAAAAAGGGTAGTGAGAGGTTTTCCACCTACCAACCACCCTTTTCATTTAATTCGTATAGGTATTTCCGATCGGAAATATTATGCTGTAGTTTCTTCGCCTTGGTTAGCTTCCATAACTGCATCAGCCATTTTACCTGTCAGCAATTTAACAGCGCGGATCGCGTCGTCATTACCTGGGATAACATAGTCGATTTCGTCTGGATCGCAGTTTGTATCAACGATACCTACGATTGGGATACCCAATTTGCGAGCTTCAGCAACCGCGATACGTTCTTTGCGCGGATCAATGATGAACAGAGCACTTGGAAGGCCCTTCATGTTTTTGATACCGCCCAAGAATTTTTCAAGACGATCTTTTTCTTTACGAAGAATGATAACTTCTTTTTTAGGAAGAACAGCAAATGTACCATCTTCTTCCCAAGCTTCCAATTGTTTCAAACGATCAATACGTTTTTGAATGGTTTGGAAGTTAGTCAGTGTACCACCCAACCAGCGTTGGTTGATGTAGAATTGACCAGCGCGAGCTGCTTCTTCTTTAACGGAATCTTGTGCTTGTTTCTTCGTGCCTACGAACAGGATTGTACCATTCTCAGCTGCAATGCTTTTTACGAAGTTGTAAGCTTCCTCAACCTTTTTCACTGTCTTTTGCAAGTCAATGATGTAAATACCGTTTCTTTCAGTGAAGATATAACGATCCATTTTCGGGTTCCAGCGACGTGTTTGGTGACCAAAGTGAACCCCAGCTTCCAAAAGCTGTTTCATGGAGATTACTGCCATCTTCACGCACCTCCTAAGTTTGGTTTTTTTGTGTGTCCTCCGCCGACATCATTTTTTATAAAGACTTCCTATTGGAAGCACCCTCTATAAAATTAACCGACGTGCGTTTTTAACACCGTCAATTAATATACCATAACACTTGCAGCGTTGCAACCAGCTTTTCGACAATAGTCAAAACCGTGTGAAAAACGTCCGTACACTTCCATCTGCCTGGCTTCTTAGCAAAATGTTTGTGAAAATAAAGTGTTAGACTCTCGCACTGCATTGAACGGGCAGGATAGTTCCAATATGTACCCTATTAGCCGCATCTGTGCTAGTCTTTTATATATAGATGATGCCATGCTGGGCGTACCAGCAAAAAGCCTTGACCGACTAACGGCCAAGGCTTTTTGCACACGAATAAAATCGTACCGATTCGCGATTAGTGACCCATCATCGCCGGGTCCGGGTTGTTGGCGGTACCTTCTTCCTACTGCTGCGGTTTACGCAAAAGGAGCGACAGTGCTACAGCCGCAGCCGTAAGGCACGCGGATAGGAAAAACGTATCGCCATAACCCGTAACGACAGCATTCAGCGGATTCGCGTCCGCTCCCGCATTTGCGGTGTGGGAAGTGATTTGCGACGTCAGATAACTCGTCAGACCCACGACCGCAACGAGAGAACAACTTGCTGAGCTGCTGTTGTCAATGGTGTGACTCGGCTCACCAGGCGGCGAGGTGCAGAGTTCAGAACATGCGTGTTGAGCGGCATCATGAAGAAGCCCATTCCGAGACCCATGGTGCAGATGCATAAGATAATAACCCAGATCGAAGGATCCACAGATATATTGGACAAGATGAATAGAGAAATGGATAGGACGGCAAGACCGGCGAAGGCAAGCGGACGCGCGCCGATTTTGTCGAACAGCCGGCCGCTGATCGGGTTGCCGATTCCGGCGCATAACGCATAAGGCATCAGGATCCAGCCGGTTTCAAGGGCGGTGTAGTGCATGACGCCTTGCAGGTACAGCGGTACGATCAGCATTGCGCCGAACAACGCGAGCTGTACGATCCACGTCAAGATGATGCTGCGTGTAAAATCAGACGATTTGAACGCCTTCAGCTCCAGCAGCGGCTGCTTCTGTGCCAGTTCCACGAAGATGAAAAGGATGAGCGCAATGCCGCCGATGGTCAAGCCCGTGATCGTCGAAGCCTTGGACCAGCTGGTGCCGCCTTCGCTTACACCATACGCCAGCATGGAGAAGGCGATCGGCGCGAGGCACATGCCGATGACGTCCAGATTCGGCGCCTCATGACGGCCGGATTTCGGCAAATATTTATACCCGAGAATTAAGGCGATAATGCCCCCTCCTCGCTAGAGCTACATTGATCCGGATTGAGGGCAGTTTTAACAATACATCGTGGTGTAAGCCGCCATGAGATGACCTTTGAATTCTTCAGGGGTCTTTTTTTATGTCCACTAGCTCTGAATTGCAATAGACTATGTTGTAAGCCATTATGGGGGGGAGCATTCCCGCTTTTGAACTAAACACTAAGAAAATTCTTTATTCGCATCGAAAAAAATAAAAAGCCGTCCTCTTCCCGATTAGGTCAGTTGGACGGCTTCTTCGTTATTTTAGTAATTATAGAACTGAAATCCTCACCTTTAGCAAACTGATAGGTGCCTGTACGAATTTTGGTATTGATTTTTTTAGCCTTAGCTGCTGCCTCAAATGCACTAGCATCCGATACGACTCCAGCCCGTTCCAATCCAGATGCCACACTTCTTAAATTACTCCCCGATGCAATGCTATATTGCACTTGTGGGGTGGCAGGCTGCTTGGGAATATCGGGAGTGGTTGTAGTGCCAGCTCTTTGAGTTTGTGGCTTGTTCGGACTTTGTGGTACCGACGTGCTAGTCGAAGGCTTAGAAGCAGCCGAGGATGTGCTGTTTGCAGGTACCTTTGGTGTTGAAGGCGTTTGAGCTGGTTTAGCCTTTTGAGGTGCAACGGGAGTCTTGTTGCCTTCCTTGATCAGCTTATTACGCCATTCCTCTTCTGTCATTTTCGGATCAGAACTGTCACTGATCTGAAGATTTAACTCGGCTGCTGCCTTCTCTAGTTGTTCTCGCGTCATGTTTTTCGGGTCTGTCGAAGATTGCTGTGACTGCCCCTGACCAATTATTGCCAGTTGCAACAACAATGCCCCCATTATAAGCCCCGTACCCATGCCTAACATAAATGAGCGGTTTTTGATCATGTCACATCCTCCCGTTCCGCGAGTTGTAATATGAGCTGTACTTCGCCCCGCTGGATGCCTGATTGCTTGGCTATATAATCCACCGACTTGCCTTGCTCATGCATCGCGAACAACTCTTGATAACGATCTCGGATGGACTCTTGTTCCTGCTCAGTTTGAGGCTCTTGCAATGCCGTTTGCTCCTCCAAAGTTACGATAGAAGCTTCTGAATCTGAGTTTGGCATAGAGATGGTCGCAAGCATTGCCTGACGCTCAAGCTCCACAATACGATTCCGAAGCTCAGCTACTTGCTCCTGTAATGCTGCCTGCTTAACCGCGTGCTCCTGCTTCATACCAGATACGAGTTCAATCAACTCGTCATTGTCGTTTTCAATATCGGCCATATATTGCTCCAATGTAGCCTCAACCTTTTGAACGACGGCCTCTTCTGTTCCCCGGCTTGGCTGGCGCTTTGGCATAAGCCAGGCGTAGACAACAGCTGCGGCTCCCAGCAGAACAATATAAATCCATGGTTGATCCACTGCCCATCGTCTCCTTTTATAACGCTTCTCCACCCATCGGATCAGAGCGAAAAATCAATATGATGTCCCTTATACGGATGCTCTGCCGGATGCTCCTTAAGCAGCTCAGTTTCATCTGAGCGGGAGCGACTCTGCTGGGAAGAATCTCTGCTCTTCTCACCTGTTTGCCTCTCACCGACGAATGTTTCTGCAGACTGGTCTATGGCACCGCTTCGCTGACGCATGTTCTCCGTCTCCAGCGCAGTCTTTTGTCCAAGTAATGCCTGGTCATTCATCGGTCGCTGCTGAGACTCACTATAGTATTTCCCTGCTTCACTAGTGCGAGGTACAGCAATTTGCAATTCAACAGCCTTCAAGCTCATTGGACCACACCCTTTCCGATTGGGCATCCGTATCAGACTACCAAGAAATATAATAAATTGAATTATTATCACTGTAATGAATTACATGTAGGAGGACATGCTGATATCTCCCTCATGGTAATAAAACGCCATTCTTTCCAAAGAATCTTTAATAAATTTTGTATATCTGCCGATAACTATCTTAGAGCCACCATAAATCACATTTTTCACTTCTACCCGGGCGCGGCTCGTATCTTCTAAAGTTCGTTCTATTTCAAGCATTCTGGACTTGGTTTCCAAAAGTTCCTGTTCATTGGATTTTTTAGTAGATGTCAGCTTGATTCGCATAGCCATTCTATCAGGTGCGAGCTGACCGGCAGCCGCTAGCTGATCCAATATTGTGAGAGCCTTGTTCGTTTTATCCTGGCTGTCTGTCTGCTGCTTCAATCGTGCGCGGAGTTCTGTCAGCTCATCACGCAGTTCGGGAAGCACACCCACTTCGATATTGGTAGCTGTGGACATCGTATTACCGACGGTACGAGCCACTACCTTTTTACCAGCTTGTACACTGCCACCTACGATAAGCCCTTTTGTCCCTTCGCAGATTACATTATTACTCGCTTTGATCTGGGAATGCATGATACTCTGGGATACAAGTACATCGGCTCCCGCGATCACGTTACCATCTTGTATAAACGAGCATTTCACATTTTGTGCAGCTTTCACGAATCCTTTATGGTATCCGATAATACCCCCGCTGATTTCCACTGAGCCATCCGCCTCAATTTCAGCGCCTTCCACACCGCCAATGACACGAATGTCACCAGCCGCCCGAACGCGAAAACCTGTCAAGACATTCCCGCGAATGACGACGGTTCCAACAAAATCAATGTTACCGACGCTATAATCGACATCCCCGTTCACTTCATACACAGGGAACACATTAAGCTTGCCCTTTTCAGTTGTAGTCACTAAACCATCAATAGCCGCATACATCGCAACGCCTTCCGGATGGATCACTACATTTTTGCCAACTTTAAAACGCGCCTCTTTACCTGGAAGAAAAGGAATTTCCTCTCCGGTTACAGCAATCCCTGGTACACCCGGCAGAGGATCCACCCGTTCGGCAATCAGTTGTCCACGTTTTACATTTTTTAAACGAGTTAATTCTTTATAATCCACCCGTCCATCCACAGTTTCAAGTGGCTTATGTTCATCTTCACCGGTCACAATATCGGCCAGATTTATTTTCCCATCTGTACCATGAATCGGCTGCTTTCCTTGAGCAATCAGTAATTTCCCGAAGAAATGATCTTCCGGATTTGCCGCAAATGTGCGAATTGCATCGGTAATTACACCGTAGGATATTTTTTGGTTGCTTAGAAAACGTTCTAATTCTTGCACAGAACAGGCAAAGCCTTCTTCACGTTTGGCAAACTCCAAGTAGGCGGATTGTTTGTCAGGTGAGACAACCACTTTTAAAAACTGATCCAAAGCATACTGCTTCTCCACATGGGTGCTCCTTCCGTCTAACTGTTACTGTAACCTCCCGTACGTTAATCTTTACGCATTAGCAAATCCCGTTGTTTGTCCAGTGTCGCTCTCAGACGTAATATTGCTTTGGAATGCAACTGAGAAATTCGCGAAGGAGAAAGTGACATGACCTCAGCAATTTCACTGAGTGACAGATCCTCGTAATACAATAAAGAAACAACGATACGCTCTTTTTCAGTTAATTTATCAATGCCTTGTGCCAAGGCATCACGAAGTGTGAATTCATTGACCTTATGGTCCGGATTTTTCGCCTTTTCGTCCACCAACAGGGAAAGCCGTGTTTCCGACTCTTCTTCGCGGATCGGGTCCTCCAGTGAAACAATCGACATCACGGCGACCTCCTGGATCATACTTTGAAACTCTTTCTCGGAGACGTCCAAATAATGACTCATCTCTTCGTCGCTTACTGTACGTAAATATCTTTGTTCTAGATGCTGGTAGGCGTCTTCGATTTTTTTCGCTTTTTCCCTAACTGAACGAGGAACCCAATCTCCTTGACGAAGGCCATCCAAAATTGCTCCACGAACACGCCAAGAAGCATACGTCTCAAACTGCAAACCACGCTCATAATCAAATTTCTCTAAAGCATCAATCAAACCCATAACACCGTTGCTCGCCAGATCATCCTTGGATACATTTTTAGGTAAGCCTACTGCAAGACGGCCCGACACATACTCCACAATATGAAGATACTTTTCAATTAACTGTTTCTTCGCTTCCTTGTCACCGTGTTCTTTCCATTGCTCCCACAGGTCGGAATGGTTCAAATGAGCGGCTTTTCGCTCGTTCATCGGCTTCACCCTCCTTATTTGTCTGTCAGGTGACGAACGGCCTTGGCCAATTCTTCAGGGTCCTTGTTGGAAACCAGCTTGGGTGGGTTTAAAGGTGCAAAACCATTATTCCCCTCGTCCGTCTGCTCTGGTTTCGGTTTCAGCAATTCATTCAGGTTTTCATTTTCGTCTGGTGTCGTCAGGTCCAGATTTCCCCCTACGCCATCTACCTGAGAGCTTGCCCGGTCTTGGGCATTACCCAGATCTGGCCGCGCTACCACACCCAGTGTCCAGCGCAGCACAAATGCAAGTAGGAACCAAAAAACGAAGGCGATTAAGCCACGAATTAAGCTCGTGGTCAGCAGATTGCTGCCAACGGACAACACAAAAGTCAGAATAAATCCGACTACTCCAGACCAAAGATTAATGCGTAAGCTACCAAATAACATGTTTATAATTCCTTTACACCTTTTTGTACGCTTCGAATATTCAAAACGCCAGTTTCAGAGTTTAACTCAATCGTTCGTCCATAATTGCCACCCGTATCTTCCGCAATTAAAGGAATGCCCAGATCTACAAGCATTTCCTTGCACGATTCTACATTGCGCGGGCCAATCCGCATGGTGTCTCCGCTACCCGCAAAGGCAAACATTTGCGCTCCTCCTGCCATTTTGGCAATCAGTCTGCGCCGTCCAGCACCCAGTTTCAACATTCGCTCCAACAACTCTGGCAGTGCTGTATCTGCATATTTGGCAATATTCAACTGCCCTTCACGCGCAATATCCGAGGACGGTAACATCACATGTGCCATGCCTGCCAGTTTCAAATGAGGATCATAGAGGGTCAATCCGACGCAGGAGCCAAGTCCTGTCGTGCGAATCGAGTTCGGGTTGCTGGTAACATTTAAATCTGCCATGCCGACTTTAATGATGCTTTTATCCTCAATCATCGTTCATCGGGACTCCTAACGACCTAAAGATTTTCCCGAACGATTCTGGATCAGGAATCAGGAAAAATTGACCCTCAATATGATTCTGCCCTTCCAGAAACGATGTGTCAATCAATAAAGCAGCATCCCCCATCTGCCCAAACTGCAGCAGTCCGTAGCTGAGAATGGCTCCTGCCATATCCAGTGCCAGCGCAGGGACTGTTGGATACATGGATAAACGTGTGAAATCCGCCAACGAAGAAAGGTAGGAGCCTGCTAAAATGTTACCGATCTCCGACAGAGCTGAATGCTCCATTTCGTTAAAGCTATCCTCGTCATCCGAAGGAATATTCGCCAAACGGGAAAGTAAGCTTTTCGCCGCCTGAGGTTGCAATATGAAGAATAGATTACCAGGGGCTTCCCCTTCGACTCTAAAAAATATTGCAACAACAAGTTGTTCATTTCCGCCGACTTTGTCCGCAATTTCCTCAAAGGGCAGCATTTGCACTTTAGGTACACCCATATCGACTGGTTTATTGAGAAGCCGGGAGAGCGCTGTAGCAGCGTTCCCCGAGCCAATGTTGCCGACTTCTTTCAATACATCCAACTTGAAGTCTTCAAGATTTCCTAGATTTTCCATATATTAATCCTCTAAACCTTCCAGTTGGTTCATTTCGCTACGGTTCAAAACTTCGGACAAGTTCAGCATAATCAACAGGCGTTCTTCACCAATTTTAGCAACTCCGCGAAGGTATTTTGCCTTAACTCCGCCAACCACTTCCGGTGGTGTCTCAATGTTGTCAGTATTCAGGTCAATTACATCATTCGCTGAATCCACGATAAAGCCGACTTGCATTTCGCCCACAGCAACGATAATAATACGGGTTTGATCGGTATATTCAGCTTCAGGTAATCCAAAACGGCCACGAAGATCAATAACCGGAATAACCACGCCTCTCATGTTGAATACGCCTTTAACAAAATCGTAAGTTCTCGGAACTCGTGTAATCGGCACCATGCGTTCAATAGATTGGACTTTTTCTACTTCAACACCGTATTCTTCTTCACCAAGCTTAAATACGATAACTTTAATTTCTTCTCCCATGTCTAAAAACCCTCCTTATTGATGTCAGCAATCTCACATTTCTTTCATTTTTAATGAAGACATTATTTAATGAAAACATTCGGGTCAATGATCAAAGCAACCTGACCGTCACCCAGAATCGTAGCACCTGAAATTCCTTGGATGTTTGGAAGATACTTGCCCAGATTTTTAAGGACGATTTCACTTTGTCCCAAAAAGTCCTGTACGGAAAGAGCTGCCAGACGGTCTCCCTTACGGATGACCACGACCTCTGTCTCTTCTTCTTCATCTTCGTTGAAGTCCGGTACCTCAAACAGCTGACTCAAGGAGATAAGCGGGATATGAGAATCGCGGAAAGCAATCATCTTATTGCCATGCACAGAACGGATTTGCTTACGTTTGACGATCGCAGTTTCCACAATGGAAGATAAAGGAATCGCATATTTTTCAGAACCGATCTGTATCATCATGGCTGCAATAATGGATAGAGTCAGCGGCAATTGTACAGAGAAATTAGTGCCCTGGCCCAATGTGGAGTGAACCGTAACATTACCACCCAAAGCAGTGATTTTGGATTTAACAACATCCAGACCGACACCGCGTCCTGATACGTCTGAAATGACTGCAGCTGTACTAAAGCCTGGAGCAAACAATACTTGATAAGCTTCCTCGTCGGTCATTGAAGCTGCTTGTTCTGCTGTCAAAATCCCTTTGGAAATAGCACTGTTTAGTACCTTTTCACGGTTAATCCCGTTCCCATCATCCTCAATCTCGATAAATACGTTATTACCGCTATGAAAAGCACGCAGTTGAACCGTTCCAGTTTCTGGTTTGCCAGCTGCAATCCGGTCGGCCACTGACTCGATGCCATGATCCACGGAGTTACGAAGCAAATGCACCAGAGGATCGCCAATTTCGTCGATAACAGTCCGATCCATTTCAGTCTCTGCTCCAGTAATAACCAATTCCAGTTTTTTATCCAGCGACTTGGCCAGATCGCGAACCATACGCGGGAAACGGTTGAAAACAGTATCTACAGGTACCATCCGCAATTTAAGAACAACATTTTGCAAATCACTGCTCACACGACTCATATGCTCAACCGTTTCTGTCAGTGCTGGATTGGAAGCCTCACTGGCTAACTGTTCTAAACGCACACGGTCAATGAGCAACTCGCTGAATAAATTCATAAGTACATCCAGACGTTCAATATCTACGCGAATCGTACGGTTGTGCGTAGGAGCAGCCGCCTTGGCTGCTGGCGCTTTACCTGCAGCTGGCTTGGCGACAGAGGCCGCAGCTGAAGACTGCGGCTGGGATGGAGCGGTTGGCTGCACGGCAACTGGTGCTTCCTGTACCGCCGCTGTCTCAGCGAGTCCAGCAGTAACTTCGCTCATTTGTTTAAGGGATTCCTGATCCAGTTGTACCACTGAGACAGTGTCAATTTCAGAGATACCCGCGATTTCCTTTTCCAGCTCCCCAACTTCTTTCTGCGTTATGTAATATAACGAGAAGCTTTGTTCGAATTTTTCCTGCTCGATATCCTGTACGGATGGATAGGCCTTGACAATTTCACCAGAGTTTTCCAATGTGTTAAATACCATAAAGGCACGTGCTGCCTTCAGCTGGCTCTCTGAACTGATTGTTACCTGTATATAGTGAACACGATGCCCTTCTGAAATCGATTGCTCCAGTACAGAATACTGGAATTGGTCCAAAACCAATCCAGCACTATCGTTAGTGCCCGCTTTTGTAGAAGGAGACTCCTCAGTGGCGGCATTTGAGCCGGACTTTAGGAAATCCCCGCTCACGATGGATTGTAATGAAGATACAATAGAGGAGACATCCGCTTTTCCATCGCCTCCCTCTGTAATGTGCTGCACCATGGATTCCAGGGCATCCAAACCTTTAAATAAGGTATCGAATATAAATTCATGCATCGCCAGCTTGTTGTTACGTACCAGATCAAGAACGTTTTCCATTTGGTGAGTGAGCGATGCCAGGTCTTCAAACCCCATCGTAGCAGCCATTCCTTTGAGGGTATGGGCAGAACGGAAAATCACCTGAACGATGCCTAGATCGGTTGGGTTGCTTTCCAGTTGAAGCATATTTTCGTTAAGAGATTGCAGATGATCATTCGACTCATCAATAAACATGTTTAAATATTGGTTCATGTCCATTGTGAGACACCTCCTCCATGAGTTACACTCCGATTATTTCACAACTTGTACAAGCTTGGGGGCGATCTCCTGCATTGGCAGAAGGTGGCGCACACATTTTAATTCAACTGCTGAGCGGGGCATTCCGTACACTACACAAGTCTCCTCATTTTCAGCAAATGTGGATTGAACCCCAGCGTCATAAAGCTTTTTCATCATTTTAGCCCCGTCGCTCCCCATTCCAGTAAGCAATACTAGATGTCTTTCCAGCGAGGTTAACGAGAGCAGTGATTCGAACATCGTATCTACGGAAGGACGGTGACCATTGCGAGCCTCCTCCATCTTCAGTGACACAGTGTATTTACCACCGGCTCCAGGCACAATTCTTAGCTGATATCCCCCTGGAGCGATGTAGGCTGTTCCCGTCTCCAGCGTCATCCCCTGCTCAGCCTCCACCACTCGTAGTGGACTCAACGTATTCAACCGTTGGGCTAGCGAACGAGTGAAGTTTGGCGGCATATGCTGAACGATAACGATTGGAGCTGGAAAATCCCCAGGGATGCGCTCCAACAGCGTCTTCAGCGCCCGTGGTCCGCCCGTAGAACATCCGACCGCCACCAGTTTTCGAAAGCTGGACGTGTGTACACCTTTTTTAAGTGACAATCCCTTTGGTGCGGCTGGAACTGTAGGTGCTGTTACTGGAGGCGTTGTAGCCGCAGGAGTGGAAGAAGCTGATGAAGTTACCGTCTTCCGTGATTCCGGCTTGACCAACCCTGCTTTATCCTTACCCTGCATCGATTTGCCAGCGGTCGGCTCAGAGCTCTTCAGTTGTCCCGACGTTATTCCCGTACCCATGGACAAGTCTTCTTTCTTCTGCACATGAGGCACTTGCACTGGTTTCCTTGGCTGAACAGCTGGCTTGTCTATGCGATCAGCTGTAGCAGCTGTTCCAGACAGCTGTTTTTTAGTTTCCTGCTTGGCAGCTGTTGGGACGGACTTCCCAGCATCTTTCTTTGGCTGAGCCGATGCAGCAGGTGGAGAAGCAAGCGGAACAACAGGAGGCTTGTCTGCCGAAGCTTGACTTCCAGTTCGTTTCTCAGTCACAGCCTGTCCAGGTGGCTTTTCCATTGGCGTTTTTTTCGCTTGTTCCAATGCAGCTTTGCGTTCATTAGCTTCCTTGCGCTCCAAGCGGCTGCGTACTGCTTGCATAGCAGTATGCATCTGTTCGAGCAATGCCTTGCTCACCTGCTCAATATCTTGCGCATGAGCGATGGAAGGCTTTCTTATAAAATCAAAAGCCCCTGCCTCCAAAGCCATGATGGTCTCCTTCATGCCTTGTTCATTGATGCCTGACAGCATAATGACAGGTAGCGGATGGGCTGCCATAATCAGTGGCAACGCTTCAAGACCATTCATTTCAGGCATTTCGACATCCATGGTGACCAAATCAGGCTGCAATTCTTTCACTTTCTCTACAGCCTCTCTGCCATTGGCGGCTGTACCTACGATGTTGAACGACTCATCCCTTACAATTAGATCTGTAATAATTTTGCGCATAAAGGCCGAATCATCTACAACCAGCACCCGGTAAGCACACATGTTAAACACCCCTGTTTCCTCTCATCAAAAATCAATGCATAGAACGCCGCAACCATTTTTGCATAAATCCTTTAATTCCACTCAATGCACCTGATTGTGGAACCTGTGGCATTGCTGCAAAACGGTGTGCCAGATTCAGTACATCTCTTGAAGCCGTACATCCCGGAAAAGCAACCATAAAAGGTATTTGTCTTTTGACTGCCTGCATGACATGAGTATCGTCACTGATATGTCCAAGCAGCGGGATTTCGATCTCCAAAAAGCGTTTCGCAACAAGTGCGATCTTATCAGCAACTTGACGGGCCTCATTATCGTTATCGGCACGATTGACTATAATTTTGAATACCGTATCTTTCTGCAACCCGTTTACGACTTTAATTAGTGCATACGCATCTGTTAAGGACGTCGGCTCTGGGGTGGTTACTACCATACATTCGTCAGCTGAAGTGATAAATTTAAGATTTTCCTTGGATAAACCTGCACCTGTATCAAAAAGGATATAATCCATGTCTGCTGCCATTTTTTCTACTTCTTCGGCAAAATAATTCAGATTCTCATCTGATAAGGCAAACAGTTCGCTTAAGCCTGAACCTCCGGCAATATAAGGCAAACCACCGATACCCGTTTGAATAATTTCATCAATTGATTTTTCACGTTTTAACAGATGAAGAAGATTGTATTGTGAGTGGGCCCCCATCAACACATCAATATTAGCCATACCGATGTCAGCATCAAACACAAGTACCTTTCGACCAAGAGATTGTAGGGCCAAAGCAAAGTTCAGCGTAAAATTGGATTTGCCCACCCCGCCTTTACCACTGGTAATCGTTATAATTTTTGCGTGACGATTACGTGGGGGTAATCGATACTTATCCAAGGATGAAGCCATTTGTCTAAGTGATTGGGCTTGATCACTCATATGGAATCTCCGTTAACTCCTGATGATCCTTTGGCTCCAAGCAGCATATTTGTCACCATTTCTGCATCGGGATGAAGCAGGTCGTCAGGAACATTTTGTCCATTAGTAATATAGGCCAACTGCATCGGAAACTGGTGCAAAAGATTAAACATTCCGCCACAACTGCCTGTCTCATCCATCTTGGTAAATACAACCTTACCAAGACCAAACTTACTGAAATGTCCAGTTATATTGAGCATATCCCTGCTTTTGGATGTCAGGCTGAGTACCAGATACGTCTCACTTTCATTAATAGGTGAAAGCAGACTTTGCAGTTCTGATACAAGCAGTTCATTACGATAATTTCGCCCTGCAGTATCCATGAGGATCAAGTCACAATGCTCCAGACGTTGAATAGCTCTTTGGACGTCACCGGGAGATTGCACAACTTCAAGCGGTACATTTAAAATCGTTGCATATGTACGCAGTTGCTCGACGGCTGAAATTCGGTACGTGTCAGAAGTAATAAATCCAACTTTGCGATGATGCTTGAACAACTGTTCCGCAGCCAACTTCGCAATGGTTGTCGTTTTTCCTACTCCGGTAGGGCCTGCAACATACACAATTTTGGTATCTTGGGAAATTCCTTTATCCAGTCTTGTCTGTATAAAACTGGTCACTTCCTCACGAAAGGCTTGTTCCCAATCAAAAGTTTCAGGTGCAAAAGGGTGCTCACTTCGACGGACATATACCTGTTCGATCCAATATTCCAGTAAATCACGTTCCACTTCCTGTTCCAACACATGCTCACAAATCTCTTGCAGCGCCTCCGGCCAAGTACTTTCCATCGAAGAGTTTCTGGAAAACCGAGTCATCATCGCTTTCATTTCCCGTAATTCATTAAGCAAAGCCTGATTTTCCTCAGCTCCACTCTTGTCTGGAACACTTGCTTCGATTGGCCGTTTATGCAGCTCACTGGATGATTTCAGGTTCGAAAGCAATACTTCTTGATCAAATGCCTGAGATATAGTCTCCAGGTTATTAGCAGACCTAGGCGACAAATGCTCAGTTGCTGATGCAGCTTGTTCTGTATTAACCGTTAATTCAGCTTGTCCTTCTTTGGAACTACCGGCTATCTGTTGTGTAACCCGTCGATAAGCTTCTGGAGCTGCTTGTCTGGGGACCACAGGGACTAATGGTTTTTCCGGCTTCTCAGGGGTGTTCATTAGAGGCGAAGAAGCCTGGGCAAGCTGGTGTGACGAGCGTTCAGCCCGCCGAGGCTTTGGAGGTTGCTGCTCCTCAACTGCAGCAACCACTTCAATTTTCTTTTTACTGAACATCCCCATAAAACCGCCGACCTTCACTTCCTTTGTACTTAAAATGACGGCATCTGTTCCTAAGTCACCCCTGATTTGCAGCATGGCTTCTGGCATGGTATCCACTACATATCGTTTCACCCTCATAAGTTCACCACCCCGACACTTTGAATTTCAACGTTCGGCTCCAGCTCACTGTACGACAGCACCGGGACATCCTGCATCGTCCGCTCCATCACTTGCCGCAAATACATACGTATTGTCGGTGACGTTAACACAATAGGCTGCTGTCCAGATTGAATGAGGCGGTTGATTTGCTCCATCATCCTTTGATACACCGTTTGCGTTGACACCGGATCAAGAGCCAAATAGCTACCTTGCTCCGACTGCTGCACGCTCTCAGCAATTTTCTTCTCCAATCCTGGTCCCACAGTAATAACGCGCAACGTTTCTCCCTGCTGTGCAAATTGCTGCGTAATCTGACGTGATAACGCTTGACGAACATATTCAGTCAGCACGTCTGGATCTTTTGTATAAGTACCATAGTCAGCCAGTGTCTCGAATATAGTCACCATATCGCGTATAGAGATTTTTTCTTTCAACAGCTTGGCCAACACTTTTTGTACGTCCCCAATCGCAAGCACAGAAGGAATAAGGTCGTCCACCAGCACTGGGTAATTCTCCTTGAGATTGTCAACCAGCGAACGTGTTTCCTGTCTGCCAAGCAACTCATGGGCATGTTTCTTGATCGTCTCTGTTAGATGAGTAGCTACAACTGAAGGAGGATCAACTACCGTATAACCTGACAGCTCAGCAACATCCTTGGTGTTCTCGTCAATCCAGAGTGCAGGCAATCCGAAAGCCGGTTCTGTCGTTTCAATCCCTGTAATAGAGTCGTCGTCGTATCCCGGACTCATAGCCAGATAATGATTCAACAACAGTTCTCCGCCGCCTACCGTATTGCCTTTAATTTTAATTACATATTCGTTAGGCTTGAGCTGAATGTTGTCCCGAATACGAATGACCGGCACAACCAACCCCAGCTCCAAGGCGCATTGACGGCGAATCATAATAATACGATCCAGTAAATCACCGCCTTGCTGTGTATCCGCCAAAGGAATCAACCCGTACCCAAATTCAAATTCAATCGGATCTACTTGAAGCAAGTTAATGACACTTTCCGGACTACGCACCTCTTCGATTTGTTGCTCCTCCTCCAGCTGTTCATCAGCAATTTGCTTGCGTTCCATATTGCCCTGCATTCTTCGGGCTGCAAAAAACAATAGAATCGCAAGTGGAAGAGTTGTAATGATATGAATAGGCGTGAAAAGGCCCAATAATGCAATGGTGGCAGCCACTATGTAGATCAATTTTGGATATGAAAAGAGCTGTCCGGTTAAATCTTCTGCTAAGTTGCCATCCGACGTAGCCCGCGTAACAATCAAGCCTGATGCCGTGGATATGAGCAGCGCGGGAATCTGGCTGACCAATCCATCACCGATCGTGAGAACAGAATACGTTGACAGCGCTTCTTGAAATCCTTTTCCCTGAACGGCCATACCGATAATAAAGCCGCCCACCAGGTTAATGATCAAAATGATAATACTGGCGATCGCATCGCCTTTAACGAATTTACTCGCACCATCCATTGCTCCGTAAAAATCCGCTTCCCGTTCGATTTTACTGCGTCGTTCACGGGCTTGCTGCTCATTAATCAGACCTGCATTCAAATCAGCATCAATACTCATTTGTTTACCTGGCATCGCATCCAATGTAAAGCGGGCGCCCACCTCTGCTACCCGCTCCGATCCTTTGGTGATAACAATGAACTGTACGACCACAAGAATGAGAAAGACAACAAAGCCGACGGCAATTTGGCCGCCTGCAATCCAGCTACCAAACGTAGCAACTACTTCGCCAGCATGACCCTCACCTAAAATAAGTTTGGTCGTAGAAATGTTGAGCGCCAAACGAAACAGCGTTGTAATGAGCAGCAATGAAGGAAAGATAGAGAACTGTAAAGCTTCCTTCGTATTCATTGAAACAAGTAAAATCATCAATGCAATAGAAATATTAATGACGAGTAGAACATCCAGCAGCCATGAAGGGATCGGGAGAATCATCATAAGAACGATACCGATGACGCCTGCAAGGACGGTTATTTCTTTTATTTTCACGGGTCTCTTGGCCTCCGATCCCTTTATTTCACTTTACCTTTTAATTTATATACATACGCCAGCACTTCGGCAACGGCCTGAAAAAGATCAGCTGGTATCGCATCCCCGATTTCGGCTCTTTGAAACAGCGCCCGCGCCAGCGGCTTGTTTTCCATCGTTATAACGCCGTTTTGCTTGGCAATTTCCTTAATTCGGAGCGCGACATAATCTTGTCCTTTCGCAATAATCTGCGGCGCTTCCATCTCCGAACCGTCATATTTCAAAGCCACAGCAAAGTGCGTAGGGTTGGTGATGATGACATCTGCATTAGGAACCTCCTGCATCATACGCTGCATAGCCATACGGCGCTGCCGCTCACGAATTTTCCCTTTGATTAGCGGGTCACCCTCCATTTTCTTGTACTCATCCTTGATGTCCTGTTTGGACATTTTCAGATTTTTCTCATGCTCATAACGTTGATACATATAATCCAATATCGCTAAAATGAACAGCACCACACCAATTTTGAGTCCTAGTTCCATTGTTAAGGAAGCTGTAAAACTCAACATCTGGTCGCCGGACATTTCAGCTAGTTTGGGTAGGTCAGCCTTTGTTTTCCAGAGTACGCTGTACACCAGATAACCAATTACAGTCATTTTTAAAACGGATTTCAGGAATTCAACCAATGACCTCATGGCAAAAATATTTTTGAAGCCTTTAATCGGGTCAATTTTGCTAAATTTGGGTGTAATACCCTCTCCAACCAATAAAAAACCAACCTGCATGTAGTTTGCCACTACCCCGATAACAATGGCACCAATAAAAATAGGAGCCAGCATAATTAAGATTTGCACACCATACTCACCCATCATCAGCAGCGTTGTATTCGGTGTTACTTCCATAGACAGCCGATTCACAAAAATATCCCGAAACAAGCGGACCGCATGATCCTTAAAATACCCGCCGAAAATCATGAGGCAAAAAAACGTAACCAGCAGGACACCAGCAGCGGGCAACTCCATGCTCTTGGCAACCTGCCCTTTTTGTCTTGCATCCTGTTTCTTCTTGGGTGTAGCTTTTTCCGTTTTTTCCCCTGAGAACAACTGCAGGTTCATAGCATATTTAAATGACAAACTACGTTCCTCCAGACCAGACATTAAGGACGATTACCCATAATATCCAACAAGTTGCGCATGGATTCGAACATCACAGAAAACAATCTTTCGAATATAAAAGCAAAACTTGGCATGAGAAGCAGTAACATGAACAATCCAACAAAAATTTTGAGCGGCACACCAATGACAAAAATGTTAAACTGCGGTGCTGTTTTAGCTAAAAAGCCAAGTCCCACATCCGTTAAAAAGGTAGCTACTACTATAGGAGCAGCAATTTGAAAGGCTAACATAAATGATTCCGCAAAAGAACGCACCAGAAATTCGGTTACACTGCCACCATACAACTTTATAAAAAAATCATTGGTCAGCGGTACCCAGTCATAACTGTATAAAATAGCATTTAGCAGATGATGGTGCCCGTTTATGCTCAAAAAAAACAATACAGCTATAGCAAACTTAAAATTTCCTGTCAAAGGCGATGAAGCTCCTGTCATAGGATCAAGCACATTGGCCATCCCGAAACCCACCTGAAGATCAATAAAAGAACCTGCAGTTTGGATCGCTGTCATAAAGAAATATGCAGTAAACCCCAGCAACAACCCAATCAGCACCTCACGCCCTACTAACAGCACATACGCTACATCGGTCGGCACCTGTTGATGTGTACCATAAGTAAGATACACGACCAAAGCTAGAAATCCTGAAATTCCCACCTTAAAGATATTAGGTACCCCTCGGGTTGAAAAAATGGGGGCTACTACAAAAAACGAGGTAATCCGACAAAAAATCAGCAAAAAAACAGGAAAACTCTGCAACAATATGTTCATAACTTTCAGCCTAACCTATATATTTGTACAAATTGTCCAGAATGTTATACGTAAAGTCCACTAATGAGGTCAATATCCAGGGTCCGAACAAAAGCAATGCCAGCAATACGGCGACAATCTTCGGAACAAAGGCCAGTGTCTGCTCCTGAATTTGGGTTGTTGCTTGAAAAATACTGATGATCAAACCCACGACTAGCCCCAATATCAGCATCGGAGCACTCACCTTGAGTACAATGTACACCGCTTGCCCAGCCAGGGAAATAATAAACTCCGAAGTCATTGCCGTCCTCCTTGATTGCTGTCCTTGCAGAAAGTATTCATGTATTAAAACTCAGAAGTAATGATTTGACTACCAAATACCAACCATCTACAAGTACAAAGAGCAGTATTTTAAAAGGAAGCGAGATCATTACCGGTGGTAGCATCATCATCCCCATAGCCATGAGTGTACTCGCCACTACAATGTCTATAACTAAAAAGGGTATAAAAATCATAAAGCCCATCTGAAATGCTGTTTTCAACTCACTGATTGCATATGCCGGAACCATCACCGTTAGTGGAATATCTTGATAGTTTTTTGGTTTTTCCATCTTGGTGTATTTCATAAAGAGTAGTAGATCCTTCTCACGTGTATGAGAGAACATAAAAGTCTTAATCGGTACTGATGCCTTATCTAGTGCCTGAGACTGTGTTATATCCCCCTTGAGATACGGCTGAAGCGCAGTTTCGTTCATAGCTGAGAAGGTCGGCGCCATAATAAATAAGGTGAGAAACAAAGCCAGTCCAACAAGCACCTGATTGGGCGGCATCTGCTGAGTTCCCAGTGAAGTTCGCACAAAGCCAAGTACAATCACGATACGCGTAAAACTCGTCATAAGTACAAGCAACGCGGGCGCTACACTAATGACAGTAATAAGTAAAATAATAGACAGCGAGGTGGCACCGGGCTGTCCTTTGTCCGAATTGCCGACTTGAATATCAATGTTCGGAATCGGTTCCGCAGAGGCCGCCGTCACCGAAATGAAGCTGAACAAGACAAGCAGCAAACATGCTAGTATAATCTTTTTTCTCATGAATCTCCCGACCGATCTGTAGTATTCTCCTCATTGCGCAACTTTTCAAGTTTATCCTTGCGATTCGGCATCTGCCGAAGCTTGGATTCAAACATCTCATGAAAAGATGTTTCCTCTTCAGGTTGCTGCTGCTGTGCCGCGTTGTTCCGGCGAAGCTTATCCGCAATTTTAGCGAATAGCGGGGCAATTGGGCCGCGCTGCAGAGAAGCTTCCTGCTCCAGTGCGGCCAAAATTTGCTCCACTTCTTCAGGATCGGATACTTTGTCAACAAGCCGGATATCTTCTCCCACACCAATGAGGTACACACTGCTACCAACTTCAACAAGCTGAAGGGATTTATTGGGGCCAAGCCCCACGCCTCCCAGTATGCGAACGGAGCGGTTGCTAAACCAGCTCTGATTTCTTTTACTCAAAAACCGTATCAAGTACACGATCAGTACGATGATAAAGATTAGCACGAAAAGGACCCAAGCAATGTTTCCTATATTGCTGGATGTACTCAAAGCGTCAGAGGCACCCTGTTGTGTATCCATACTGGATGCGCCTTACACACCCAGTGTCTTGTTGATGGCTTCGATAACCCGATCCGATTGGAATGGCTTAACGATAAAATCTTTTGCGCCAGCTTGAATGGCATCAATTACCATAGCTTGCTGACCCATCGCGGAACACATGATAACCTTTGCGTTCGGGTCAATTTGTTTGATTTCCTTCAGAGCGGCAATGCCGTCCATCTCAGGCATCGTGATATCCATCGTAATCAGGTCAGGACGAAGCTCCTTGAATTTTTCAATGGCCTGTGATCCATCCTGGGCCTCTCCTACTACTTCAAATCCATTTTTGGACAGGATGTCCCGAATCATCATTCTCATAAATGCAGCATCGTCCACGATCAAAATACGGTTTGCCATCTGAAATAAATCCTCCCTAAATTATGCTTTTATTGTAATTTTTGAATTCGGTCCCATTGGCTTACAATATCCGTTACACGCACGCCAAAGTTCTCGTCGATTACGACAACCTCGCCCTTGGCAATCAGTTTGTTGTTAACCATAATGTCCACCGGCTCCCCGGCAAGCTTGTCCAGTTCAATAATTGAACCTTGTGAGAGCTCCAGAATATCTTTAATTTGCTTTTGGGTCCTTCCTAATTCTACGGTGACTCTAAGGGGAATGTCCATCAATAAATTTAAATTGTTTTCATCCACTTGCGGAAATCCACCGGACTGCAAGTTAGAAAATTGTACAGGCTGCACATTTACATTACGTCCCGGCGGTACAGCCCCATAATGATGAGGTGTTCCATAAGGCACTTGCGGCGGCACACCTGCTGGCATTCCATATCCCGGCGTTCCATACCCTGGAGCGCCCTGCTGCCCATATCCCGGATCTTGAGGATACATTGGCGGTTGTTGCCCATAGCCTGCATCTTGCGGCGCCTGCGCGGCTGCAGGCGGCTGTTGGTAGGCTGGTGCAGACGGTGGCTGCGGAGTACTAGCTTGTGTCGGCGCTTCGGGAGCAGCTGTTGCAGCTGCCTGCTGTGCGGACGCTTGCGGTTGCTCGTCATCCTCTCCGCCATTCATTAAGATGCTCACCATCTTTTTGGCGAAATTAACAGGTAACAGTTGCATCAGTGTAGAGTCAATTAGATCTCCAATCAATAACCTGAAGGATACTGTAATCAGCGTCTCTTCATCTGGCAGGCTGGATACTCCATCACCGTGCAGAGGATCCAAAATATCAATCCCTGGTGGAGAGATATTAACAAAACGATTAAACATGGTAGACATAGAGGTCGCAGACGATCCCATCATCTGGTTCATCGCTTCCTGCACGGCACTGATGTGAATTTCATTCAATTCTTCATCTGCCGGATTTCCTTCACCACCAAGCATTAAATCCGCTATAACCTGCGCATCACGCTTTTTAATTACAAGCGAGTTAATGCCTTCAAATCCATCGACATAATTTACATGTACGGCTACGTGCGGCTTTGGAAATGCAGTTTCAAATTCAGAACGTGTAATAATTGAAACTTTAGGTGTCGTAATATCCACCTTTTGACCGAGCAGTGTGGAAAGAGCCGTAGCTGCGCTGCCGAACGTTATATTACCGATTTCCCCGAGAGCATCCTGCTCTAGAGAAGTCAGAAAATCGTCAACGGTCTTGCCTGCGGGAGTAGAATCCGTCCCCGCTTCAGACTGTTTCAGCAAGGCATCAATTTCCTCCTGGGACAAATAGTCTTTACTCGTCAATTTCTTCAACTCCTTCGTTGACAATTTCATCAATTTGTACGGCAACACGATCTCTTACCATGCCGGGACTTCCCATAAACTTCAACTTCTCGCCTACCCGGATGGATAGTCCTTCTTTGACTGGCTTGTTCAATGAAATGACATCCCCTACCGAAAGGCCCAAAAACTCAGCTACATTTATCCGGGATTCACCCAACTCCGCAATAATAGGAAGCTCTGCTTTGGTGACCCGTAATCTCAAGGCGTCTATCTCTTCAGGCGCCCTTGATTTCTTTTCGGATGTAAACCACTGGTGCGTGGACAGTCTGGCCATAATAGGTTCCAATACCACGTGCGGGATACAGAGGTTAATCATCCCTGTGGTATCACCAATTTTGGTGCTAAGCGAAATCAGAGCAATCGTCTCATTCGGCGAAACAATCTGCATGAACTGCGGATTTGTTTCCATAGCCTCTAGACGTGGTTCAATGTCCAGTACCGTTTTCCAAGCCTCTTGCAGGCTATCAAAGGTACGGCTGAAAATTCGCTCCATGATCGTCGTCTCGATTTCGGTCAACGCGGTAACCTTGGTTGGTGCCGAACCTGTTCCTCCGAGAAGCCTGTCCAGCATGGCATAAGCTACGTTCGGGTGAACCTCAAGCACCATTCGGCCTTCCAGTGGTTCAGCTTCAAAAATGTTTAGAATGGTCATTTTCGGAATGGAGCGAATGAATTCATCATATGGAAGCTGCTCCACCTGAACGACATTAATCTGGACAAAAGTACGAAGCTGTGCTGAAAAATAAGTGGTCAGATACCGTGCAAAGTTCTCGTGTATCCGCGTCAGACTTCGTATATGGTCCTTGGAAAACCTAAGCGCTCTCTTGAAATCATAAGCGCGAACTTTCTTTTGGGTTTCTTCCTTTTTGAGTTCTTCCGCATCCATTTCACCGGACGAGAGAGCTGCTAAAAGGGCATCAATTTCCCCTTGTGACAGTACATCCACCAATGTTATTCACCCCCTTACGTGTTCCTGACAAGATCACCTGGAATCAAATGGCTGCCAGCAAAAAGTCTGTAATTTTGGCGTTCCCCAGGTGACCTTCAGGGAGCGACTTATTGATGAGATCCGTCAGCTTGTCACTGAACTGATCCCGGCCTTTAGCCGTTCTGAGCTCATCAGGTTTGGTGTCTGCAAGTAATTGAATAACGATAGGCTTAATACTAATGTCCTTGATTTTTTCAAAAGCTTCTTTGGCTTTGGCATCGTTCAATTGAAAAGCAAGATTCATCTGCACAATGTAATCTGCGTCTGCCAAATTTGTTTTGATACCGGTAATTTCAGAGCTTACTTCCACCAATTCATCTGCTGACAATCTTGGAAGTTGTTCTGCTTGAGCGGCTTGCGCATTCGGTATGACTTCCGACTTCTTCCCGCTAAGCGCTGGTATAAGTACAAAGGCCGCGCCTGCAATCAAAGTAATCGCGAGTAAAATTGTAATGAGCCATGGCAGCATCTTCTTCATTCGTCTTCCTCCATTTGTTGCACTTTTATCGTGGCGGCATGCATGCCGATTTCACGGCTGTAACCCTTGATCAAGGAGACGACATCTGCCGCTTTTTCCAATACAATCAACCGTTTCCCCGTCACCAAAGTGACGTATGTATCCGGTGTTTCCTCCACAGTCTCAATGAGCAGCGCATTAAGCCACATAGGCGAGCCGTTCAGCCGCGTTAACGGGATCATCGTAACACCAACCTCCTGATAGGTGCGGAGGAGCCTCTACTCCTCCGCGTTTAAATGAGATTATCGTTTCAAGTTTACAACTTCCTGAAGCACTTCATCCGAAGTCGTAATGATACGCGAGTTCGCTTGGAATCCACGCTGAGCTACGATCATTTCGGTAAATTCGCCTGTCAAGTCAACGTTGGACATTTCCAGCTGACCCGCGATGATAGCTCCACGCCCCTCTGAGTTGGCTGGTCCAGGCTCAAGTTCATCAATGTTGGAGTTGACCGTTGTACGATACAGGCTGCCTCCAATTTTCTCCAAACCTTCCGGGTTAGTAACTCTGGCTATACCAATTTGCGTGCCATTATTCACTGTACCATCATCTAATTGCTGTACAATCGTGCCATCCTGTGAGATAGAGACTGCCGTAACATTGTCTTCAAGTGTGATTGGATCTCCATCCAAATTTCCCACAAAAAATCCATCGGAAGTCACCAGATTCCGGTTTGCATCTATGTGGAAATCACCCGCACGAGTCAGATAGGGAACTTCCTGTGCATCATTCATTTTGACCAGGAAAAATCCGTCACCATTAATCCGCAAATCCGTTGGGTTATTCGTGGTCATTGCACTACCTGGAAGATGCAGTGTATCAATTGAGCTAACCGAGACCCCCAAACCTACCTGCTTGGCATTCTGCCCGGCGGTTGTTGTTCCGTCTGGTGCACTTGCGCCCGAGCTCGTTTGGCTCAAAATATCCTTGAACATTACTCGGCTGGACTTGAAGCCTGTAGTATTTACGTTTGCAATGTTGTTACCGATAACGTCCAGCTTTGTTTGAAAGCCCTTCATGCCCGATACACCTGAATACATTGATCTCAACATTGAGTATAAATCCTCCTCTGATTGGTTGCTTAGTTGACCGCATCAGTCGATCCGCGGCTTTTTCATGGCTTTCCTATTCGGGCCAGCCACTTCGTATATTTTTTTATGAAATAATTACAGCACTATCTATCTGCGTAAATACGTTATCCTCCATGGACTGCTTGTCCATCGCAGTAACAACCGTTCGATTAGGCACACTAACAATCAAAGCCATATCCTGCATTAAAATCAAAGATTCTTTAGCGCCTTTGGCAGCAGCCTTATCCACAGCAGAGTTAATTTTCGCCATTTGGTCACTTTTCAACTCTATTCCTCGCTGCTCCAGTCGCTTGGCTGCATGGTTGCTGAGCTTGAGCACCTGTTCCTGCAACACCTGACCAAATGGTTTGGTGTCCTTTGTTACCGAATTTAATCGGTTTTGAGAAATCGCTGCCGGGGGAACGTTGGTAGGAAAAAGGCGTCCGACCGTTATCCTGTCATTCATGAGTTCTCACCGCTTCCAGTAGAGGAAGAAGATGAAGTATCTGACGTCTCTGTAACAGGAGCCGTTGTATTAGCCTGGCTTACTGATGTTACATCTTTTAATGCCACCTCAGCCGCTCCCATTTTGGCATACTGCACACCGTCGCGAATAACGATGGAATCTACGATTCCACTTTTCACCGTACCTGCGCCTGTCTCACCTGTAATGGAATCTTTTTTCCCCGGCTCAATCCAACTGACTTCTTTTCCTATCAAACCAGAAGCTGTACCCAAAGACTGTCCCAATGCATTCAACTGCGTAGAAATGTTCATCAGTTGTTCCACCGAGGAAAACTGTGCCATTTGGGCGATAAATTCTTTATCCTCCAAAGGCTGCATTGGATCCTGATTTTGTAGTTGAGTGATCAAGATTTTTAAAAATTGATCTTTACCCATCGTTTTAGTATCCTTGGCACTTGCTGTTTTGACATTATTCACATTGTAATTCGGCCAGACGTTACTGGTGGATACATTGTTGTCTGTAGTCGTCATTGTGTTCTCACCTCCATCATTACGCTTGTGCTGTAAAGGAGCCTGTCCGATTCATGTCATCTGCGCGTTGTTCTGCTGTCCAGTTACGAAGCTCTTCTGTCATTTCAGCTACCTTCACAGCATCCTCGCTCTCTTCTCTACCTCGAGCTTTAGAACGTTGGTTAGATTGCTGCTGCTGATTAGCTCCAGATCCGCGTCCATCCTGATACATATGGGAGGATAGCGACTCATTGTGCGTTACTTCTACTTTATCCACTTGAATACCTTGGCTCTGAAGACTCGTACGTAACTGCGACATTTGCTGTTCCAGCAAATCCTTAGCCCCACTGTGCTCAGTCATGAACTGGGCAACCAGATGACCATTTTGCATCGTTAGCTTAACCTCCAGCTGGCCCAGATGATCTGGACGAAGCATGATGGTCGCTTCTGTCAAACCAGTGTGCTTTACAATATCAAGTTTCTGTACTACAAACTCAGTCATCTCCTTGGCAAATTGCCGTACATGTACGACGGGTTGAGCTGGAGCCGAAGGTGTTGTTCCCTGCGCTTGTACTGAAAGCTGCCCCGCAGTCGTGATCACTGGAGTCTGATTATCAGTTGATGCCGGATCCGCTTGCTCAGCTACATCTACGAATGTACCTGCTTCATCCGTTACAGTAGGTTTAACTGCGGACTGAACGAGAAGATTCGTTGATGAACGCTGTCCTTCTGAGCCTTGCTGGCTAGTTTCACCCTGACTTGCTTGCTGCTGAGGAGTAACCTGTTTGTTTGTAGATGCTGCAGTTAACGTCTGAGCACCATTTGCTCGTTGTGCAGAAGGCTGGGCCGCTTGTGAATCTCCACTATCAGCAAGTTCCACAGCTTTCAATACTCCATGCCACTGCTCATCGGAAATAGCTCCCGTCCCAGCCGTTGCGCTTTGCAGCGATTGTAGTAACTGTGTCACCTTAGTCTTTTGGTCTCCCGAAGCCTGTTCTGCTACATTGGCAAGTTGTGACAAAGCGTCCTGCAATGCAAACCGAAGAGTTGCCGGATTAGCTGCCAAAGCTGTCAAGCCTGTAGCCTCTGCCGTTTCCCCACCATCTGCCTGTTGATTTGTTCCATTGCCTTGCAAAAACTGTTGTACTTGCTGAATCCACGATTGCAGAGTTGCAAGCAGCGCAGGATCGGCAACTACCTGATCATCCAACTTCTCGAGATTTTGCAGCAAAGGAGCTAATGTTTCAACCAGCGGCTCGGTTGGAGTTTCCGCAGATTCTCCGTTTGCAATAAGTGGTAGTACCATAACTAATGGAGAACCATTTGCATCTGTTCCTGCTGAGCCCGTTTGCCCGCCTGTCATCATTTGCGTCAGTGTTTGATTAAAGGCACCCGTGGTTGCTCCAGCAGCCGTGGCTGTACTTGTTGTTGATGCTGTCGTACTGTTAGCTGTTTGACTAGAGCTAAGAGATACACTTTGAGAAATAAGGGTCATATATTTTTCACCTCCCTTCAATTCAAATTACTTACTACCCATCAATTTATTCAAAATTTTCGCGGTCTGACCTGCATCCTTGGCAGACATATTTTGCAGTAAAGAAGCACGTGTCGAATCATCTACTGTATTTAAAATGTTTAATGCCTTATCCGGACTGATTTTGTAAGTTTGTAAAATAAGTTCGGCACCGCTTTTCTTGTCCATGGAAGCAAATGTGCTACTGATTTGAGTGCTTTGCAGACTTTTACTCGTCGTTCCGGCTGTAGTACCTTGATCCTTTTTCAGACGGGACTGCAGCGCAGCTACCGATAAATCCGTAGATGGCGTTACGTTTTTCAGAGCCATCGTAATATCTGCTGCTTTTTTAGCGTCCATCTTTTGCAAAATCTTCGCACTGTTGGCAGGGTCCATATAGCTTAAGAGCTGTACGGTCTCTTCCGTGGTCAGATTCTCCATGATCGGTGCAGCTTTACTTGCCGTCATTCCTTCATACATGCTGGCAAGTTCTCTGGTCTGTTTTACATAAGGATCTTCATTTGTTGTTCCGTCTGTAGTTTGCGTACCTGCTTGTCCCTGCTGCCCGACCTGTCCCTGTTGACCCGTCTGCGACTGTTGTTCCTGTTGCGTTTGCAGTGTATTGACCTGATTCTGAAGTTCAGTAACCTTTTTATCTTGTGTCGTCTTAGCAGCGGTAGCCTTTTTGAGTTCTTCCGTCTGCTTAGCTAAATCCGCTTTTAACTGTTGAATGGTTGCTTCAGAACTTTCAGACTGTGCCTTCTGATCTGCCTCTTTTGTCTGGGTTGCCTTATCCTTCGGTTCAGGGATCCAGTTTTTAACAATTGGTATTTTGTTCCCTAATGAGATCATTTCGCTTCTGAAGTCCATATTGAACAGTGTAAGCAAGACCCCGACCAGAACGATTGTGAAAACAATCGGAATCAGGAAAAACATAAACCGTTCAAATCCCCCGCCTGATTCTTTTCCTAAATCCATATCCAGTTCATTTTCTGCTAACTTCTGTGCCATCGTCTTCCTCCTCAGGCAGCTGATATGCGTATCCTATGACGTTCCGCTTACCGGGCTTTCATGGCAAATCGCACGGAAGCCATTTCATCCAGCTCATTCTGCTCGCGCAGGAGCATTTCCTGTTGGAATTTCACGTTGGCCTTCTCTCTTGCTTTCAGCCAAACTTGTTCATCCAGCATTTTATCGGTCAAAACGGTTTGTTTGCTTTGCACATTTTGCTGCGCATATTGAACATCCCTATGCTTGCGTGTAATACATTGGTCCAGATGATTGACATAAGCTTGTAATTCCTGAATGCTAGAGAGTGGCGCGCAATCTTCGGCAGCCTTTTGAATGGCTAATATGACCCGATTCCTTTCGCCTATAAGCTGTGTTAATGTCTGCTCCTCAACCTGCAATTGTCCAACAGCACTGGAAAGCAGCCATTCGGCCTGTGACTTTTCGTTCGTTTTCAAGTCTACAACTTTTTGAAAGGAATACTGAAATCTCATCGTTCAACCTTCATCTCCTCGTAAATTCAGAAATCAAACGTTCTCGTACTTCGTCCAGCTCAGCCTTTTCATCGGTTCTTTGTCTTGTAAAATCCCATATATCCCGTATGCGCTCCATAGATTCGTCAATTTCTGCATTCGAACCCTGTTGATAAGCCCCAATGTTAATCAGGTCCTCTGAATCTTTGTAAATGGCCATCAAGCGCTTAATGTTTTCGGCAGCGTCTATCTGATCTCGTGGTGCAATGTCCTTCATGACCCGGCTAATACTTGCTAACACATCAATTGCGGGAAAATGTCCTTTGTTCGCAATCCCACGGTTCAAGACAATGTGTCCATCCAATATCCCGCGCACCGCATCCGCGATGGGCTCGTTCATGTCGTCACCATCAACCAGCACTGTATAAAAAGCAGTTATGGAGCCAGTAGGACCTGTCCCTGCGCGTTCCAGAAGCTTAGGCAGACTAGCAAACACAGATGGAGTGTATCCTCTCATTGCTGGTGGCTCACCCACCGCTAGACCGACTTCACGCTGGGCCATCGCATATCGGGTAACTGAATCCATCATTAACATGACATTCAACCCGCGATCCCGAAAATATTCCGCTATCGTCGTTGCAATAAGTGCACCCTTAATGCGGATCAACGCAGGTTGGTCGGAAGTTGCCACAATGACTACAGAGCGTTCTAGTCCCTCAGGACCCAAATCCCGTTCAATAAAGTCCAGCACCTCGCGTCCACGTTCTCCGATCAAGGCAATTACGTTCACATCTGCTTCCGTATTACGGGCAATCATACCCATCAAAGTACTCTTACCTACACCCGAACCCGCAAAAATACCAACCCGTTGTCCTTTGCCAATCGTAAGCAACCCGTCAATTGCACGTACTCCGATACTTATGGGTTCCTGCACACGCGGACGATTCAACGGATTGGACGGTATATTGAAGGTTGAATATCTCGCCATTCGCGAGGGAATCAGTGATCCGTCCAAAGGCTGACCCAAACCATCCAGCACTTTGCCTAACAGCTCCGAACCAACCTGCACATTCAGTGGCTTCCCTGTTCCTACGACATCACAACCAGGACCAATGGATTGTAGTTCTCCAAGTGGCATCAGAAGCACTTTATTGTCTCTGAAGCCAACAACCTCTGCCTGCAATGGCTTTGCCGCTTTGCCTGGATAAATATAACAAACATCCCCGATACTCGCGTCCGGACCTTCCGATTCAACCATCAAGCCGATAACCTGTGTAACCTTGCCATTCACCCGAACGGGGTCCAGCTGTCGCAAATGATCCATGTAGCGCTGCGCATTAAGCCCCTTCATGTCTTCGCTCCTCATTTTCATGTGCCAGACGCAGTAGTTCCTTTTTAATCTCAGCTAATTGCGTATCGATCCGGGCGTCCACGCTTCCAAAGGAAGAACGGATGACGCAACCGCGATCCTTTACGGTACCATCAGGAATAATTTGCAGTTCTGCCTGCGAATCGACAGTTAATGACAATTCTTCCCGCGCACCTTGCACAAATGCGAAATGCTGAGGCGACACACACAATGTAATGATTCCTTTTTCTCGCTTACGAGCCAAATTTTTGCGAATTAACTCAATTGTATATTCCGGTTCAAGACTAAGCTGTTTTTCAATGACCTTCTCGGCAATCGCACTACTCAGTTCAACCAGAAAAGGCTCTGCTTCCTGAATCAGTTGTTCCTTAATCTCATAGGCCTGACGCAGAATATCTTGTGCTTCTTCCATCATCTGCTCCGATTTCGTCTGAAGCTCAGCCTCAGCCAGCTTCTGGCCTTCTTCATATCCTTGTTGAAATCCATCTGCTTTTGTCGACTGAATCAACTGATCGTCATGCTCGCGTCGTTCCTGCCACCAATCTTCAATCTGCTGCTGTGCTTCCTGAAGCATTCGTTCCGCTTCTTCAGCCGCCTCGCGTACCTGACGTTCGGCAAAGTCCTTAGCATCATTCAACATTTCATCTCGGAGCCGTTCTGCCTCATAATCTCGCTGAGGCTCTGGCTCCGCATATTCAGTTGTGATTTCTTCATCCGTCGTTTCTGGCACGTACGTATGTGCCACATCAATCGTTTTCAAAGCCTCTACAGGCACATATTGGAAAGATTTAATCAAGTTAGACAATGATGTCATCTCCTCCGCCGCGTGCGATTATAATCTCACCGGCCTCTTCCAATCTGCGGATCGTTGAAACGATACGTGTTTGTGCTTCTTCCACATCACGCAGCCGCACCGGTCCCATGTACTCCATTTCCTCTTTGAAGGTTTCTGCCATACGTTTCGACATATTTCGGAAAATCACATCGCGTACTTCTTCACTGGACACTTTAAGTGCCAATTGCAAGTCTGCATTGTCGATATCGCGGACAATGCGTTGAATGGACCGGTTGTCCACATTGACAATGTCCTCGAATACGAACATTCTTTTCTTGATTTCCTCAGCCAGTTCAGGGTCTTGAATTTCAAGCGAGTCGAGAATTGTACGCTCGGTTCCGCGGTCTACGCCATTCAAAATCTGAACGATAGACTCGATACCACCTGCATTCGTGTAATCCTGCGTTGCAGTTGCCGAGAGCTTTTGCTCCAATACTCTCTCTACTTGAGATATGACCTCCGGAGATGTACTGTCCATGACAGCAACACGCCGGGCCACATCTGCCTGCTTTTCCTGTGGTAAGGACGATAAAATTGCCGCCGCTTGCTCAAACTGCAAGTATGAAAGCACGAGAGCAATGGTTTGCGGATTCTCATTTTGTATAAAATTCAATATTTGGTTCGGATCAGCCTTACGAGCAAAATCGAAAGGTCTCACCTGTAATGTCGCTGTCAAACGGTTAATAACCTCAACTGCTTTTTGCGATCCAAGCGCTTTTTCCAATATTTCTTTAGCGTAATTAATACCGCCTTGAGAAATGTACTCCTGAGCCAGACAAATTTGATGAAACTCGGCCATAATGGAGTCTTTTTCAATGGCATCGACCTTCCGTACATTGGCAATTTCCAATGTAAGTTGCTCGATCTCTTCATCTCGCAAATGCTTGAATATTTGAGCAGATACTTCTGGCCCCATTGTGATCAAAAGAATAGCTGCTTTCTGTCTTCCCGTTAAACCTTGACTGCTTGCCTTTGCCAATGAACTCACCTCTATTCGTCAGCCAGCCATGTACGAAGCAGATTGACGAATTCGTCGGGTTTCTTTTTCGCCAGACTTTCAAGCTGTTTACGCACTTGACTTTCATTTGTCACACTTTCCATGGTAATGGACGGGAATTCCGTCGGCGTTGGCATGAGTTGCAATTCTTCATCCAACTCTTCTTCCTGATTACGACGGCTGCGTACGATGAAGAAGATTACACCCGCCAACAGTGCCAGAACTGCAGCTCCGATGCCCCACATCCACGGGTTGGAAGCTGAGAAGAATGTATTGGTACTCGTAGGCGCCGGAGCAGCTTGCGAGAACACTGAAACCTTTTTAGCCAAATCAGCGTCTGTAAAAGTAGTACCGGAATTCGCCAGTGATGCTCTCACAATATTAACCAAAATGTTTTGAATTGCTGTCTGAGTTGCAGTATCCAACGTTTGCTGACCTGTTGGTGGTTCAACAGCTACATTAATGGTTAAATCTTTTACAGTGTACGGACTTTGGATAATATCCCTTGCAATTCGGTTAACTTCGTAGTTAATCGTACTTGAGCTCTTATCCGAGCTGGTATTGCCGGAATTGGCTCCTCCAGGGTAACCCGGGACATCCTGCGTTCCTGTCCCTGCAACTCCTCCGGTTTGTCCACTACTGCCCGTATAACTTTCCTGAATTTGTTGGGCACTGATTTCAATACCCTTCATTTTCGTTTGGTCAACAGGTGTGACCATTTGTTCCTTTGATGTTACTTTGTCGAAATTTAGCTGGGACATAACCAGTACGTTCACTTTGTCGTCTCCAACAATTTTCGACAAAAATTGTTGAACATTATTCCTTACATCGCTCTCAAACTTCTTCTGTAGAGCCATGTTTTCCTGAACACCACTTGTGAGTCCACCTTGGCCGCCCTTGGCCGTTGGAATCAATTCATATTCCTTATTGGTGATCGTAATATTTTCTACTGGCAAATTCGGTACAGCCGTTTTTACCAGGTTAAAATATCCGTCGATCGCTTGTTGATTGGGAGTAAAGCCAGGTTCGAATTCCATTTGAATCGAAGCAGATGCTTTGTCCTTTTCTTCAAGTCCGGCAAAGATATTTTCCTTTGGCATATTAATGACAGCTTTGGAGCTTTGGACACCATCCATCCGTTCCAATAGTTGCTGTACTTCGCCGTTCAATGCGTTATTGTACTTCACATTGAACTCGTTCTCCGTCATACCTATGGCCGAGGAGGACTGGTCAAAGGCGCTCATGCCGATTGACCCTTTCTGTATCAGGCCTTGAGACCCAACATCTACCTTCGCCTTATCTGCATTTGCGGTTGGGACTGAAATTTGTGTCCCCCCAGCATTAAGCTGATACGGTATACCCGCAGAATCGAGATATTTAATGACCCCAGCGGCATCATTTGCATTAAGATCCTGGAAGGCCACTTCATACTCAGTTTTGGTAAACTGCATCGTTAGCACTACAATGGCGATAATGATGAATGCTAATGTCGAAACAAGTAATATCTTCTGTTTTTTGCTGAAATTATTCCAATACCCGGAAATCTTATCCCGGTATTGGGCGATTCTCTCGTTCACTCCGTCACCCCATCCGAAACTTTGCTAAACCCTCACTTTACATCTGTGTACGCATGATCTCCTGATAGGCTTCGATCGCTTTGTTTCGGACCTGTGTAGTAAGCTGCAGGGAAAGCAGCGCTTGTTGTGAAGTGATCATAACCTGATCTACATCAACTTTGCCTGCCATGAATTGGTCGGACATCTGGTGTGTAGCGGCTTCCTGCTGCCCTACTTCATTAAGAGCATCCTTTAGGAAGGAGCCAAAATCCTTCAAGGATTCGGAAGGCGTCGCTTTCGTCAACTCATTGTTAGGCGATTGAATCTGCTGTATTACCGGTGTCTGTACGTTAAACATGGCGTTCTGAATCATGTTTTACTCTCCCTATTAAGTAGTTAGTAGTCCTGGAACTTAGCGACCGATTTCAAGCGCTTTGGAAACCATCGCCTTTGAAGCATTCAGAGCTGTTACATTGGCTTCGTATGAGCGTGTTGCGGAAATCATGTCGACCATTTCTTTCATTATGTCTACATTAGGCATATATACATAGCCATCTTTATCAGCGTCCGGATGACCCGGATTGTACACTGGCTTCAAAGGTGACTGATCTTCCTGAATTTGCGAAACTTTAACGCCAGCGGCGCTTGTACTACTTCCTTCCATTTGAGCCTTCAAAACATCGGCAAAGCCAGATTGGTTCGGCTCCAAAACAACCGTTTTTCTCCGATATGGAATTGCTTGTCCATTCTCCACCTTCGCCCGAGTTGTCTCTGCGTTGGCAATGTTGCTCGATATAACGTCCATCCGCAACCGTTGGGCCGTAAGAGCAGATGCACTAATATCAAAGCCGTTGTTAATCTTCACCTCGTCCTATCTCCCTTCTACCGCTGTTCTCATCATTTTGATGCGCTCATTAATTTCTTGGATGTAGGTATTATATCTTAGTTGATTTTCAGCCATAAGACTCATTTCTCTGTCTATATCTACGTTGTTCATGTTGTTATTCATGACTGAGTACCCATCTTTGGTGACCGTGGCATCAGGAATGGAGTTCACAGGTCCTATTTGAAAATGTCTTGAATTGGTTACTTTTCCACGCAATGGCGTGACATCACCGTCCATTTGCTGCTGAAGCAGTTCTTCAAATGAAACCTCCGAACGCTTAAAATACGGGGTATCCGCATTGGAAATATTATCGGCCATCACACGTTGTCTCGTATTGGCCGCCTGTACACCTGCCTGAAGCTTTTGAAAGCTTACATCACCCAGCAGATTCATTTAGCTCCTCCCTCCAGCGTCTACTCCAAAGTAAGATTCAATAAAACAAGATTTTTCACTTTTTTTCGACAATAAAATTTCATAATTATACATTTCTTTTAGGTCTTAAGTAGAAAATCTTAACTTTCTGTCATATATTCTAAGTTTCGTAGAGTTGGGACCTAATTACAATAAGAAAAAAGCCCTATCTTTTTTAAAAAAGAGGGCTTTAGATGCATAAAATGTTAAATTTTTCAGGTTTTTTTCAAGAAAATGAATGTTTTCTTAGCACTTTACACCTGTAAAAGATTATACGTCCTACTTTTGGAATAGACAGAAAAATCATCAACTTAACCTGTGTCTAGGACTAAACGACGGTGCAAGATAGTGTTATTCTGGACCACACACCCTATTTTTAGACACCCTGTTCATAAAATATACTGACTAAGGTCCCTGTTTTGGGCAATATCTCCCAGCTTCTCACGCACATATTCCGGGGTAATGATCATACGATCCAATGTAAGCTCCGGGGCTTCAAATGACAGATCCTCCAGCAGCTTCTCTAAGATGGTATGCAAACGCCGTGCGCCAATATTTTCGGTGTTGCGATTAACGGACTCGGCAATACTAGCGATCTCACGAATCGCTTCCGCAGAAAATTCGACTTCTATTTCCTCGGTGCGGAGCAACTCGGTGTATTGCTTGGTCAGCGCATTTTTAGGCTCCGTCAATATCGACACAAACTCATCCAAGGTCAGACTACTTAGCTCCACACGGATTGGAAAACGGCCTTGAAGCTCTGGGATCAGGTCTGACGGTTTAGCCACATGAAAAGCCCCAGCGGCAATAAACAGAATGTAGTCTGTTCTTACCGGGCCGTATTTGGTCATAATGGTAGAGCCCTCGACAATAGGTAAAATATCGCGCTGGACTCCTTCTCTCGACACATCAGGGCCACTTCCCTTGCCTTGGCTGGCAATCTTATCTATTTCATCAATAAAAATAATACCGGATTGCTCAGCACGCTTCACAGACTCCTGAATCACATCATCCATATCGATCAACTTGGCTGCTTCATCTTGAATCAGTACCTTGCGGGCTTCCTTGACTGGTAGCTTGCGCTTCTTCGTCCGCTTAGGAAGGAAACTTCCGAACATCTCCTGCATATTCATACCCATTTGTTCATTCCCTTGGCCAGCAAACATATCGAGCATATTGGGTGCGGTATCCTCCACATCAATCTCTATGACATCATCCTCAAGCTTACCGGACAACAGATCAAATTTAACCTTGCGTCGCTTCTCTGCTAAGGTTCCGTCCTGTTGTGGTGGTTCTTCTTCTACCGAAGTCCCTGTGTTATTGCCAAAAAGCATTTCAAAAGGATTACGTTGCGATTTATTTGACTTTTCTGCAGGTACAAGGATATTGACAATCCGTTCATTTGCCATGTCCTCCGCTTTGTCTTTCACATTCTCTGTTCGTTCCGACTTGACGATACGGATAGAGGTTTCCATTAGATCCCGCACCATGGATTCTACATCACGACCGACGTAACCCACTTCTGTAAATTTGGTGGCCTCTACCTTGACAAAAGGAGCTCCCACGAGCCGTGCAAGTCTACGTGCAATTTCAGTTTTACCCACACCTGTCGGTCCGATCATCAAAATATTTTTAGGCACAATTTCATCCCGAATATCATCCGGCAGTTTACTACGTCGATAACGATTACGCAAGGCAACAGCAACTGATTTTTTAGCTTCCTTTTGTCCGACAATATACTTATCCAGCTCGGATACCACTTGTCTGGGCGTCAACGATTGATTATTCATTTTGCACTCCTCCACCCTTGAATACTCAGAGCCGACTTACAATTCTTCCACGATAATCTGACTGTTCGTATACACACATATTTCCGAAGCAACCTCTAACGCTTCCCGTGCCATGTCCTTTGCTTCCATACCAGAGCCATGACGTTTGAAAGCACGGGCAGCTGCCAACGCAAAATTACCACCTGAGCCAATGGCCAACACATCATCGTCAGGTTCAATAATTTCTCCGCCTCCAGAAATGAGCAGCATCCCGGATGAGTCCATCACAATCATCAGCGCTTCCAGCTTGCGTAGTACACGATCCTGCCGCCAGTCTTTGGCCAGTTCTACAGCAGCCCTTTGAAGATTGCCGTGATGTTCCTCCAGCTTATTTTCAAACTTTTCAAACAATGTGATAGCATCGGCCACCGAACCCGCAAATCCCGCAACGACCTGCCCACGATACAATCTGCGCACTTTTTTAGCCGTTTGCTTCATCACAACACTGTTGCCGAACGTTACCTGCCCATCACCCGCAATAGCTCCTTTGCCATTATGGCGTACAGCACAGATGGTGGTAGCATGAAAGGACATATCCATAACGCGCTCCTCCTTTTCCTTCATCCTTATGCCTGTACTTCTGTTGACATAACTCCCGTTTGGTTGATATAACCGCGCAAACTTTCCAACGCGCGATTAGCGAGAGCTTCATTTTTTTCCTTTTTGTTACGAATGCGTGTCTCCAGCTTTGGAAGCAAACCAAAGTTTGCATTCATTGGTTGGAAATGTTTGAAATCAGCAGTTGTAATATATCGTGCCATGCTGCCTAGTGTCGTTTCCGCAGGAAATACGAACATTTCCTGCCCACGTGCTGCTCGTGCCGCATTTATACCAGCCAGCAGACCTGAGGCCGCCGACTCTACATAACCCTCTACACCAGTCATTTGTCCGGCAAAGAACAGATTACTTTTTCCCTTGAACTGATAAGTTGGGTGAAGCTGCTGTGGAGAATTAATGAAGGTATTGCGATGCATCACGCCATAACGTACAAACTCTGCCTCTTCAAGTCCCGGAATCATTGAAAACACACGCTTTTGCTCCCCCCATTTGAGGTGAGTCTGGAAACCAACCAGATTATATAGCGTACCTGCAGCGTTGTCTTGTCGAAGCTGAACAACTGCATAGGGTAGTTCTCCTGTATGTGGATTTACGAGGCCTACAGGTTTCATCGGTCCAAACAATGCCGTTTGTTTCCCACGTTGCATCATTACTTCGATAGGCATACATCCTTCGAAGTAGATTTCTTTTTCGAACTCCTTGACTTGTGCCACCTCAGCAGTAATCAAAGCCTCATAGAAAGCATCAAATTCCGCTTCGTTCATCGGACAATTTAAGTAAGCTGCTTCTCCTTTATCATAACGGGAAGCCAGATAGACCTTGCTCATATCGATGGAGTCCTTCTCTACAATCGGAGCTGCCGCATCGTAGAAATAAAAATACTCCTCTCCCATCAGCGTTTTGATCTGTTCTGACAAAGCTGGAGAAGTTAATGGTCCCGTTGCAACGACCACGATACCGTCCTGCGGGAGTTCCTGGAGTTCTTCATTAACGACCTCGATCAAAGGATGTTGATGAAGCGTATCTGTAATATGACCGGAAAATCCATCACGATCCACTGCCAATGCCCCACCAGCCGGAACAGCATGGCGATCTGCCGCACTCAGAACCAAAGAGTTTAGTATTCTCATCTCTTCCTTCAGTACGCCTACTGCATTCGTCAGACCGTTCGCGCGCAAGGAATTACTACATACTAATTCGGCAAATTTATCCGTATGATGCGCGGGTGTTTTTACAACCGGTCTCATTTCATATAACTTAACTGGCACTCCACGGCTTGCAATTTGCCAGGCAGCTTCGCTGCCCGCCAATCCTGCTCCGATGACCGTTACCTTTTGTAGTTCACTCACTTTTAAATCCCCCTGCTATCTTTGTTCTTAAGAAGTCTCTACACTCTCATCGCTCTCCTCCAGCATTTCGCTGTGATCGCAGACGGTACAGTTGAGCTTCGTTCCCTGTTTAGTACGTTTTTCGACCATTAGGCCACTGCAACTTGGACAAGGCTTAATGGACGGTTTATCCCAGGATACAAAATCACATTCTGGGTAACGGTCACATCCGTAAAAGACACGTCCTTTTTTACTTCGTCGTTCGACGACATGTCCCTCACCGCATGTAGGACAATTCATCCCGATATCCTTGACAATTGGCTTGGTGTTACGGCAATCCGGGAAAGCAGAGCAGGCCAGAAATTTACCAAAGCGGCCCAGCTTATACACCATGGGGCTGCCACACTTGTCACAGATGACGTCGGATACTTCATCCTTAATTTCAATTTCTTTCATTTCTTCTTCAGCCACTTCCAGACGCTTCTCGAATGACTCGTAAAAGTCACTCAACACCTTGACCCAATCACCTTCGCCTTCTTCGACGTGGTCAAGATCACCTTCCATATTGGCTGTAAATTCTACATTCAGAATCTCTGGAAAAAATTCTTCCATCTGCTCGATGACCAACTCTCCCAGCTCGGTAGGGAAGAATTTCTTCTCCTCAATAGCGACGTAACCGCGCTTCTGAATGGTTTCCAACGTCGGTGCATACGTACTCGGGCGTCCTATACCCAATTCCTCCAGCGTCTTCACCAGTCGTGCTTCCGTATAGCGAGGAGGCGGTTGTGTAAAATGCTGCTTTGGTTCAACCGATTCCTTTTTCAGCTTATCGCCGGGTTGAAGTGGCGGCAACAGCTTATCTTCTTCGGTTTTGCCGTCGTCATTCCCCTCCACATACACTTTCATGAAGCCTGGAAAGCGAACCTTTGAACCGGCTGCCCGGAATATCGCCTCGCCTGCTTCAATATCAACGGACAAAGTATCCATAATAGCGGAAGCCATCTGACTCGCCATAAAACGTTCCCATATCAGTTTGTACAATCGGAACTGATCTCTACTCATAAAAGGCTTAACAGTTTCCGGATCACGCAAGGCGGAGGTTGGACGAATCGCTTCATGCGCATCCTGAGCATTAGCCGACTTTTTTGAATACTGACGAGGACTTTCAGGCACAAAATCTTCGCCATATTTTTGAATGATGACCTCTTTCGCTTCCTCTTGAGCCGAAGTGGCGATCCGTGTGGAATCCGTACGCATATACGTAATCAGACCCACAGTCCCTTCTTTTCCTAAATCCACACCCTCATACAGTTGCTGCGCTACAGACATCGTTTTAGATGCCCGGAAGTTGAGCTTTCGAGCCGCCTCTTGCTGCAAGGAACTTGTTGTGAATGGAGGAGACGGATTGCGTAAACGCTCCTTCTCTTTCACATCGCGCACCTTGTAAGACGATTTTCCGATAGCTTCTAACACTTCTTGTACATCCGCTTCGCTAGAGAGCTCTTTCTTTTCGCCGTGTAGCTTATGGAATTTCGCTTCAAAAGTGCTGTCTTTAATAGCTAGTTTAGCTGTGATCGTCCAGTATTCTTCCGGTACAAACTCATTAATCTCGTTTTCCCGGTCCAGAATAATTTTCACTGCAACCGACTGCACACGCCCAGCAGACAGACCCTTCTTTACCTTTTTCCAGAGCAATGGACTTATTTTATAGCCGACAAGCCGATCCAATATCCGTCGTGCCTGCTGCGCATTGACCAAATCCATGTTGATCTTGCGGGGGGTTTTAAAAGCATCTTTGACAGCCTGCTTCGTTATTTCATTAAACACCACACGACAATCCGCCGTATCGTCCAGTTCCAGCGCATGCGCCAGATGCCAAGCAATAGCCTCGCCTTCGCGATCCGGGTCAGCCGCCAGATATACTTTTTTTACTTTTTTTCGGGCATCCTTTAACTCTTTTAGTATTGAGCCTTTACCTCGAATGGTAATATATTTGGGATTAAAATCATTTTCAACCTCTACACCGATCTGGCTCTTAGGTAAATCCCTGATATGACCCATGGAAGCCTTGACGATATATTTGCTGCCTAAGTATTTGCCGATCGTCTTCGCCTTGGAAGGCGATTCCACGATGACGAGTGAATCCGCCATAGGCTCTTCCTCCTCTCAATTACACACATGAATATGATAGACTTCCTGAAATGTGGTGAGCTATAGTTCGTTAATACGAGCTATAAATTCAACACATTTCAGGAAGTGGGGAAGGAGTAGGAATCCGCGATGCGAATAAACGCTAATTTCCCTCCACCTATGTTTAAAATTGAATTTTACGCATTTACTAACTAAGGATTTGACAAAAACAACGACTAAATAAGCTTGTATTTTGTGCCCGCTAGCTGAGCGATCCTTTTTTTTATGATTAACGATAACAGAACTGCGTGTAAAAGTCCAAAATCCCATGCCGTAGCATCAAGCAGTTCATCCAGTGTCATGGTTCCTTGTTCCAGCAGCAGCACTACGCGCTTTTCCTCAGAAGTCTCACTTTCTGATGCTTTGGAGACTTTCTTAAGATTAAGACTCTGTTCTCTATTGTATGAAGAAACCTGCCTTGTACGCAAATCTGCTTCATACTCCTCAATAATATCCGAAGCTTCAGTGACCGTTTTGGCTCCTTGCTTAATCAAGTTCAGCGTGCCTTTACTCTTCGGTGACGTAATGGGTCCAGGAACAGCAAACACATCTCGATTTGCCTCCAGCGCAGCATCCGCTGTAATCAAGGAACCGCTTCTAGCGTCTGCTTCTACAACGAGCGTCCCCTTCGTTAAACCGGCAATAATGCGATTACGTTGTGGAAACATCCCGGGATGAGACCTCGTACCTGGAGGATACTCCGATACGATTAGACCTTTACTAGCCATCTCTGCAAACAAAGAGGCATTTTGGGGAGGATAAATTTGGTCAATTGCTGTTCCAAGTACACCAATCGTGTTGCCTCCCTGGCGCAGGGCTGTTTCGTGACAAATACTGTCAATCCCTCTCGCCAATCCACTAACCACTGTAATCCCTGCATTACATAATTCCTCTGTTAGTATCTCCGCTGCTCTACGACCATACGCAGTAGGAACGCGAGTTCCTACCATGGCTACAGAACATGTGTGCAAAAGTGATTTATCCCCTTTTGTATACATCACCCAAGGAGGGTCAACTGTTTCCTTCATTAATAAGGGGTAATCTTTGTCCACATAAGTTACCGTACCAATATCACTGGATTGAATTCGCTGATATCGTTCATGCACCCATTCTTCATCGTAACACTCTGCCGCAATGCGTGCCTGTGTGGGACTTAAGCCTATCTCAATCCACTTTTGTTCGCTAAAATGCAGTAGCTCATGCAATCGATAATCACTCGACCAAATACGCTGAATAGTTCTTCTTCCGATTCCCTCTAACTCATGTAGACCTAATAAAAGCCATCTTTCTTCCAAACTGTGGTTCCCCCATTCATGGAAGAGTGAACCCTTCCTTATTTTGTGGCACAACGGATCATTTTGCAAGCGTTTCCCTGATAAGCCTGTATCAACGCAAAAAAAAAGCAACCTTTTCATCCCCTGTTTCAGAAGATAAAAAGGTTGCTTACCTTTCTTTCATTATACACTAGCCAGCAGCAAATTTCGATGTTGATTTACAGCCTGTATATTAATGAAGAAACACGATTTAATGTGTTGTACACAAGTTCAAAATACCACGTGCTTCCAACACACTTACCAGTGTCGAGCCCATTTCGGAAGGAGTCGGTGCCACCTTGATCCCGCAGGCTTCAAGCGTTGCAATCTTCTCTTTTGCCGTTCCTTTTCCGCCAGAAATAATGGCGCCTGCATGCCCCATCCGTTTGCCTGGAGGCGCAGTCACACCACCGATAAAACCAACGACTGGCTTCGTCATATTATCCCTGATCCACTCGGCAGCCTCTTCCTCAGCTGTACCACCGATTTCTCCGATCATAATGACAGCGTGAGTGTTGGGGTCCTCATTGAAGCGATGTAAAATATCGATGAATTCCGAACCTTTAACCGGGTCACCGCCAATACCAACCGCTGAAGATTGACCTATACCTCGAGTGGTTAACTGATGCACTGCCTCATAGGTCAAAGTACCACTACGTGACACAACGCCTACATGACCAGGCAGATGAATGTAACCTGGCATGATACCAATCTTACACTCTCCTGGCGTAATAACGCCCGGACAGTTAGGGCCAATCAGAACGGTCTTTTTACCTTCCATAAAACGTTTGACCTTGATCATATCAAGTACCGGAATCCCCTCTGTGATACAAATCACGAGGTCCAGTTCCGCATCCACAGCCTCCAAAATGGAATCCGCTGCGAAAGCCGGCGGCACGTAAATGACGCTAGCAGTTGCCCCCGTAGCTTCCTTGGCTTCGCTTACTGTGTTAAACACTGGCAGTTTGACCTGTTGTCCGTTTTCCAGTGTAATTTCTACCTCGGTGCCTCCCTTACCTGGAGAGGTGCCACCTACCATCTGTGTACCGTAATCAAGTGCACCTTTGGCATGGAACAACGCCGTTTTTCCCGTAATCCCCTGTGTAATCACCTTTGTATGCTTATCGACCAAAATACTCACGATCTTCACATCCCCTATCGTTTATTCGGCATATCGGAATGCAAACAGGCTATTGAACAAGTTCAACGATTTTTTGGGCACCATCGGCCATAGAATCGGCTGCCACAATATTCAAACCGGATTCCGCTAAAATCTGTTTGCCGAGCTCAACATTTGTCCCTTCAAGACGGACAACAAGCGGACGTGTCAGCCCCAACTGTTTGGCAGCCTCCACGACGCCGTTCGCAATGATGTCGCACTGCATAATCCCGCCGAAAATGTTGACGAAAATACCTTCTACCTTCGGATCGGACAAAATGATTTTGAACGCTTCGGTTACTTTTTCCGTCGTTGCACCGCCACCAACGTCCAGGAAATTGGCCGGATCACCACCGTAATATTTGATAATATCCATCGTGGCCATTGCCAACCCCGCACCATTGACCATACAGCCAATATTTCCGTCCAGAGCGATATAGCTTAGATCATATTTAGATGCCTCAATTTCCTTCTCATCTTCTTCATCCAAATCACGTAATTCCAAAATATCCTTGTGACGGAACAACGCATTAGAATCGAAATTCAATTTGGCATCCAGCGCCAGTACATTCCCATCACCCGTAACGACTAGGGGATTAATTTCTGCAATCGAACAGTCCTTGTCCACAAAAGCTTCGTAAAGCGCCAGCATAAACTTGACCGCTTTATTCACCAGCTCATTGGGAATATTAATCTCATACGCCAGCTTACGAGCTTGATGCACCTGAAGCCCAATTGCTGGATCAACAACTGCTTTAAAAATCTTCTCCGGAGTAGCCGCAGCCACCTCCTCGATTTCCGTACCGCCTTCTTCGGAGGCCATCAATACGATGCGTCCAGTCGCGCGATCCACGACAACGCCTACGTAATATTCTTTGCGAATATCACAGCCTTCCTCAATCAAAAGACGTTTGACCTCTTTACCTTCAGGTCCGGTCTGATGTGTCACTAGCACCTTACCCAAAATTTCAGAAGCAATAGTCCGCACCTCATCCAAGCCTTTGGCAACTTTTACGCCACCCGCTTTACCGCGTCCACCAGCATGAATTTGTGCTTTTACGACCGTAACAGCGCTTCCAAGCGATTCTGCCGCAGCAACGGCTTCTTCCACCGTGTAGGCAACCTTGCCGTTCGGTACAGCCACTCCGTACTGCTTTAATACTTCTTTACCCTGATATTCATGGATATTCATTCTGGAATCCTCCTATCAACATGACTGCAACAAGGGCGGTTCACAAGGAAATCTATACTAAACCTACATCATTGTAACATGTTTTTAAAACGCTTTCCTTATAATTCAACCTCATGAATTACAGTATTTTGATATCATTATCATTCCCAAAATCGAATGTTTGGATATTATTGGATTTTGCTTTTTAATACAAATTCACACAAAAAAGCACCTCCACAAAATGGGATTACCTAATCCGCATGAGAGGCACTTTATTTCATTAGACTTTAAATAGCATTTTTTCTTTCAGTTAAGAACAACTCATTCCGTAAATTCACAAGAGCAACCGAAAGTACCTGTTATGATTTTTCAATTTGTACATTCGCTTGATGAACACGATCGAGCAGATCATTAAACTGAAGCAGAAGTGACCCAAATTGATCATGAGTCATACTTGTTTTTTCCTGTATGCATCCTGGTACAGACAGGGCTTTATCCCGCAACGCTCTTCCCTCTGTCGTTAAAGAAATCAGCACCTTACGCTCATCTTGAGTGGAACGCTTCCGATCGATCAGCCCGGCATTCTGCAACCTCTTTAATAGTGGAGTTAGTGTGCCGGAATCCAAATATAACGCCTCACCCAATTCCTTCACTGTACACTCTTCACGCTCCCAGAGCACGATAAGTACCAAATATTGCGAGTACGTTACACCAAGCTTTTCTAGATAAGGCTGGTACAGCTTTGTAATCTCTCTGGAGCATGCATATATGGCAAAGCATAACTGATTATCAAGTTTCAAAGCCGCGTGTTCATTGGAATTGTTTTCCATGCTGTCTAGTCACCTACTTTCGTCATTATTTTAGCACATTATATAGCAAAGTACATTCTAATTGCATAAAATACTTTACAAACAATAATTATTTTGATAAATTAAATTGTGTAAAATATAAATTGAGCGAGAGGCAGTGATTGGATTATGATGACCATTCAACAAAAAATGTATGAAACAACAGTAAAAGCAGTTGGTGGACGTAACGGTTATATCGAGTCTTCTTCTCCTGAACTTCGTTTAGATATTGATACTCCAAAAGAAATGGGTGGCGCCGGCGGTACAGGTACGAATCCAGAGCAGCTATTCGCAGCAGGCTATTCTGCTTGCTTTGACAGTGCTTTAAATATGGTCGCTCGCATGCAACGTGTTAAACATGAAGGTACCGAAGTCACAGCTACGGTCCATTTTGGCAAAGTCGAAGACGGCGGCTTCGGAATCGGAGTAAACCTCGACGTTCTGGTCAAAGGCGTTGATCATGAAACTGCGCTAAAACTGGTGGAAGGCGCACACGAACAATGTCCATACTCCCGCGCTACCCGCGGTAATATTGAAGTGAAGCTGAACGTTTTGTAATATAGAGTTAGAATAAATTTCACAACAAGCCCCTCAACCGTATTGGTCGAGGGGCTTGTTGTTTTTCCATCAAGTAACATGGGAGATGATGCATAATCGTATATACGAAATTGATATACTCATAGTATAATCACTATTGTCATAATCTTTTTTGCTTCTCCAGGTCTTTTTGCCTGGAGCTTTTTTTGTCCTTATTTCCGTTTTCTCTCGTATACATACCCTTTGGAAAAACTTTTTCATAAAAATGATCGTACTATATCTGCTAATTCTATCGCCTTTTTATATTTCGGGAAAATTGGAATTTGCTCTATCCATCTGGCGGTATTGAATAGCTTCAGCCACATGTGAAGTCGTAATTTTCTCTGACTCCTGTAAGTCTGCAATGGTGCGGGACAGCTTGAGAATTCGATCATACGCACGCATGCTTAAACCAAGTGCATCCATCGTCTGGTCAAGCAACTCCGCTGCATTTTGTTCTAAAACCGCATATTTACGCAGCATCTGACCGGACAGCTCACAATTCCATGAAAAAGGAAGCTTGCTGTATCTGCGGATTTGTATTGCTCGAGCAGCCAACACCTGCTTTCTCATATCAGCAGACGACAGTGATTCTTTTTCCTCCCGCCAATCCTTCGGTTGTGATACCTCAAGCTGAAGATCAATTCGATCCAGCAATGGACCGGAAATACGTGAGCGGTATCGAGCTACTGCTGCAGGTGAACAGGTACAGCGCTGATGTTCCGTGTTATTGCCGAAAAAGCCACAGTGACACGGATTCAAAGAAGCTGCAAGTAAAAAATGCGCCGGATACTTAAACACTGCACGTGAACGACTGATTGTAACATGGTGGTCTTCCAGAGGCTGCCGCAGCACTTCTAGCACATGACGGCTAAACTCAGGCAGCTCATCGAGAAATAAAATCCCTCGGTGTGCAAGACTGATTTCTCCTGGTTTGGGTATGCCTCCTCCGCCCACCAATCCAGCAGCAGAGATCGTATGATGAGGCGCACGGAAAGGACGAACATGCATGAGATGGGTCGATGAGTCCTTCCATTTTCCTGCTGCGCTGTATACCTTGGTCACTTCTAGCGACTCCTTTTCAGTCAAAGGCGGCAGGATAGAGGGCAACCTGCGGATGAGCATCGTTTTTCCAGCACCCGGCGGTCCCATAAGAAGAATATTATGCATTCCTGCTGCAGCGATAACTAACGCACGTTTGGCGTGTAGCTGACCCAATACATCGCTGTAATCCTCCATATTACTGATTAGCGCTTCTTGCTCACACAACGGTATATGCTCTGCTCGGGGTAAATGGTCATAGGAATGGATTATGACTTGTTCACTGGCAGTACAATTTTGATTGGTCACTTGGCCGTCTGGGGTGCCTTGTGCATGATCATTAACCGGGATAAGATCCACCAGATGGCGTATAGCGTAAATACGTATATCCGCAATTAGACGAGCCTCGCTTGCGTTTTCTTGAGGAAGCAGCACGGAATCGAATCCTTCTCGCTTGGCCAGATCAACCATAGACAACACCCCATTTACAGGACGAATGCTGCCATCCAGTGCCAGCTCGCCAATAAACAGCGTTCGTTCCCCTACTGGTAAGACAACCTGTCCACTGGTTGTCAGCAAGCCTAAAGCGATAGCAAGATCGAAAGATGAGCCTTCCTTACGCAAATCTGCAGGAGCTAAGTTAATCGTGACACGCTGGGACGGATATTTGAAACCGCAGTTTTTGATTGCTGCTCTCACACGCTCTACTGCCTCTCGAATCGCTGAATCCGGCAATCCGATAATCGCGGTCTGAGGCAAGCCATTGGACAAATCAGTCTCAACTTCGATCAGAACGCCATCTATCCCATATAGACAAGCTCCATGTAATTTTCCATACATATCAAAAAAGCACCTCTCCTCATATTGAAATGTCCCTCTATGGGAATCATTGCCTATATGAAAAAAGGTGCTTCCAAATTTTCATTTATTGCATATATAATATTCTAAATTTAGCTCTCAACCCTAATTTCAAATCCTCAACTAAGCTTATCTGACGACAGATTATTTGTCAATTAAGGTTAGCTTATCGACTGCTGGAGTACGTGGTCTTGATTCCGGGATAACTTCAGGATAGCCTGCATATATCATTCCAATTACCTTCTCACCTGGTTGAATTCCCAAGCAATCACGGAATTTAGGCGAATACAGAAATGGTTTTGTCACCCAAAACGTTCCGATTCCTTTGCTCCATGCAGCAAGCATAAAGTTCTGTACAAGCGCACTGACTGCTGCAAAATCCTCATCCCAAACCGCTTGACGCGGATCTTCTTCCATCACCACTAAAAGCTGAATCGGGTTGTGCAGAATTCCACTCTCAAACTTGTTGTCTTTACCAATATCAGCTGCAATGGCTTTTGCAAGCTTTTTCCGTCCCTCACCAGCAAACAACAGAAAACGCCACGGCTCACGCATTTTATGATTAGGAGCCCATACAGCGACGTTCAGCAGTTCTTTAATCGTATCTACCGGGATAGAGTCAGGTTTAAATCGTTTAATCGTCCGGCGTTCCTGAATTACATCTATGACATGTTCACTAAAGGTATGCTTTGTCACGTAAATCCTCCTTCACAGGTACAACGACTAGATATTCATTATAGAATGAAAATGATAACTATTCTCAATAAAATATACCTGCAGCTTTCCTTTCTGTCAACCTGTACATATGAATTCAGCCTGTGCTCCAACATCCAAAGAAGTTCTTACTTTTTTAAAAGGCATCTATAAAATGGTCCGTAACAACAGCCGTTTCAGCAGATAATCGTACAGAAATCATATCAAAACGGATTGGAGGTTCTCCCATTCCGTTCATATGCAAGTATACCGCGGCTGTTTGGCGAACCTGGGTTATTTTACGTGCAGTAACTGATTCGGCTGGTGTTCCATATTTAGAGCTGCTTCGGCTACGTACTTCAATAAATACGAGTATGTGCTCCTGCTTGGCAATCAGATCTATTTCTCCACTACGGCATCGCCAATTGCGCTCCAAGATACGATAACCCAAGTTTTCTAAAAACAAAGCCGCGGCTTCTTCGCCCATCGCTCCTTTGGCTTTCCGCTGGTCCTTGCCTCTAGTCTTCATTTCATTTCCCATCACCAGTCATCCCTTGGAGCAAGCCGATCCATTTGGTATATATAGGTTAACACCTCTGCTACCAACTGATAGAGTTCAGCAGGGATTTGCTCGTCCAAATCAAGTTTGGACAGCACTTCAACCAGCGCAGCATCCTCCTGAACAGGAACACCATGTTCTTTGGCTTTTTCCAAAATGCTATCCGCAATGCGGCCGCTCCCCTTGGCAACGACGATCGGCGCTTCGCTCTCACCAGGCGTATATTTAAGGGCGACCGCCTTCTTCATGGAAGGAGAAGGCGGTTCCAAGGGCTCTTTCATATTTTAAGATCGACTCCTTTGTACGGCTGAGGCACATAGCTTTGTACCTCTGAAGAGGCGAGGCTGCTCTGTTCAGCCCTTGTGGGCATAGACTCGGTACGCAGTGTTAAAAGTTGGTAGCCTAGCGACTCCAGCGCGGTACGAATGGACTCACGCCCACTCGTTAATAGCGAAGCCGCCCATTCCTGATCATTATGAAGCTTGAGACTTACAATCCGATCTACAACCTGCACATCCACCAGCGTCGGACCAAGCCCCTTCATGTCCAAATCAAACCAAAGTCGACAGTTGGAGGCGTCCAACTCTCCGCGTTTGCCACGGCGGGACTGAATCTGGATTGTAGCTGTTTCACGACCGTCCGGTCCAATAAACGGTATAAACATATGCACTTGTGCAAAAGGCGCCGTTCGGTCTGTATTTAGCAGCAGCTGCTGGCCTGTCAGGTGCTGTACAACCTGCTGAGCCGCCTCTTTCAAAGCGGGCGGCAGGTTGTCGCTGCTCATTAGCTGTAGTAGCGCCCCTTTAACGGTGTCTGCGGCCGCTGTCACGGAGTTGTCTGTCGTAGCCGCTAAACCCGGCAGCGTCTGCAACACTCCCTCAGGCGGCTCCGTACGTGCCGCCGCCCCTTGAGCGAGCTGCGCAGTCGAGCGGTGTACCTGCTGCTCGTGCTCTGCACCAAGCAGCTTCAGCACACGGCCTACCCACGGATCCTCCGTGGGGCTGAGCTGCATGCTGGGCGCCGCAGACTGTGAAGCAGTGGCATCCGCAGTCCGCGAAGCGCCAGCCGCTGGCTGCGCTACCTCTGCTGAGGACTGATCTGGCGCAGCCGTGCTCAGTTCGGGTGGCACTGCTGCACGCAGCTCTTGCAGCAGGAGGCGCAGCCGCTGAAGCGGCGCCTCTGGCGCAGCAGCGTTGCCCGCCGCAGATGGCGGCGCAGAGCCGGTCGCTGGCTGTGCAGAGGGACGGTCTGCCGTGACTGCGTTTAAGGCAGGCCGCGTTCCCGTTGGCTCTGCCGTGGCCGATGCTGGAGCACCATCAGCATCCTTAAGCTGCATACCTGCCGCAGTAGCTTGCTGTGATTGCTCCGCTTTAACGCGCGAGCCGTTTAATGCATCAGCAGCGCCCGATTCAGGCGTATTTGCGCCAGCATCTAATACCACCGTCGCTCCACGCCCACTAACTACCTCCGGTTCTCCTGAAGCAGTCCCGTTGGCTACAGATGCTGTGGACCCTGCCGGAGTATCTGAATCTGTAGTCAAGACACTCGCTTCACTTACTGTAGCTGCAAGATTGGCTGCTTGAGTCCCTTTAAACAATTCCTTGCCGCCTGTGGCTTGCTGTCCCGTTTCTGCCTGCTTTGTAGCGGCAGAGGCAGAGGCATCTTTGGACAATGTAAGAGCCTGCCCTTCCTGTCCATCTGCAAACACCACAGAAGAAGTGCCAGTTGGACTAGCTAACGTTCGGTCAGCGCTTTTTATCGCGGTTGCTTCCCCTACTGAACGGTCAGTAGGCGTTCCCTGTCCTTGCAGCTTTAACACCGCTTCAAGTTCTTGCTCCAACGATGACAACAAATCATTTAAAGGAGGCCCAAACATCGTTTGACGCAATCCATTTATGCTTTCGGCCGTTAATGGAAGTCCCCGCTGAAAGGCAACTGCCGCTGCCTGCACAAACGTTCCCAATTGTACATTGCCGCTTTGCTTCAACAAGGCTTCTTGCAAAGAAGCCGCATTTTCCGATGTCAACGGCACACCATTCTTTTGCATTGCCTGTATAAGCTCCCTGTTTTGAGCTGTATCCGGCAGTCCCACCGATTCCAATACGTCTGTCAGCGCTACGGTTTGCTGTGGCATATTGGCAGCATCATTCAGAGGCTTAAGCACAGTCATTCCGCTGGAAGAAGCCGGTTGTACCTGAAACGTTGCAGTCTGTCCAGGTTGAAGAGGGGTCTCCAGCTTTGCCCTGACTTGAGAACCCTGTATTTGCAATACAGCCTCGTCGCCGTCCTCAGACACCTTTAATACGACTCCTCTTACGACCTGGCCTGGCTGCATATCAAGTTTTTTCGCCTCTCCCGCCTTCACATCTCCAAGTAATCCCCGGAATACAGATCCGATGTTCATATCGCCCCTCCTCTCACTCTCCCCCTACTCAAAAGGGTCTGTAATATTAGATATACTTTATATCGGTATTCTCCTGATTCATAATAAGTATCTACAGATCAAACAACGTCGGTTGCTCGGTCAACAAATTGCCTAAAAAGCTGCGTCTATGCATTTCTGTAGGCCCTAGCGCCAAAATTTGTTCTCTATGCAACTTGGTAGCATAACCTTTATGTATACCAATCCCATATTCCGGATATTTCGCATCCCATTCACCTTTGCATAGCCGATCACGAGTCACCTTGGCAATGATAGAAGCTGCCGCAATAGACTGACTGTTTGCATCTCCCTTAATGATGGATAGCTGAGGAATAGGTACATCTACCTTTTCTGCATCCACAAGTAAATAATCAGGAGACACATGTAAAGCCTCAACAGCCTTTTTCATAGCTAAACGAGCCGCTTGTTTAATATTGATTTCATCAATCATCCGCGCGTCTACATGACCAACTCCTACAGCAATCGCCTTCTCCATAATCAGTTCGTAGTAGGCTTCTCTTTTCTTGTCCGTCAATTTTTTGGAATCGTCTACCCCCTCCAATAACTCACCAACTGGTAAAATGACTGCTGCCGCCACAACATCTCCAAACAGACATCCACGCCCTACCTCGTCAATACCTGCAATCCGCTCACAAGATTGTTCCCAGCATTTTTTTTCATAGTGCAGCATGTCCTTTACTGCGTTCTCTTTAGCTTCCATATTCAATACCTGCCCATCTTTTCGTAGTTTAAGCTTCATCATGCCGTAGCTCTAACAATTGAATTCAGCTTACCACAGACCTCTACTGTTCAAAACCCTTTTCTATCTACCTTTACATACCAAAAAACCTTCCTCCTCTCCGGAGAGATGGGGAAGGTTCTTCCTTGCCACAAAATGCAATGTTCTGTATCAGATGTACCAGCTTTATCAATATGGTGCTTCTAAACTGAATCGTCCCAGCTTCCCTGCACGTAGCTCACGCAAAATAATTTTTGACGCCTTTTCGAGATCTACACGTCCACCACTAACAATACAGCCACGCTTACGTCCGATAGCCTCCATAACGCTCACAACATCATCTGGATTTTCTGTATCCTCAGGACGTTCGGTAAGCTCAAAACGTTCTGCCATGGCATCCCAATAATATTGGACAAGATATTTTGTCGCGAAAAAGGCAATGTCCTCTACATTTAGAATTTCTTCCTTGATCGCGCCTGTAACTGCTAGACGATAGCCGACGTTCTGATCCTCAAATTTAGGCCACAAAATACCTGGTGTATCCAGCAACTCAATTTCTCCGGTCTTGATCCACTGTTGTGCCTTCGTTACTCCGGGGCGATCACCCGTAGCTGCAATATTACGTCCTGCCATTCGGTTGATCAATGTCGATTTGCCGACATTCGGAATACCGACAATCAAAGCACGTATAGGACGCGGATTCATTCCCTTCGAAATCTGCCGGTCTATTTTTTCCTTAAGCAACAGCTTGGCCTGAATCGGAATTTCTTTGAGCCCCGTCCCTGTCGTGGCATCCACCGGAAAGGCTACATGCCCCTGTTCCTTAAAGTAGGCAATCCATTGCTGTGATACTACAGGGTCCGCCAAATCTGCCTTGTTCAAAATAATCATTCGCGGCTTGCCTTGCAAAATATCATCAATCATTGGATTTCGGCTGGAAAGCGGCAACCGAGCATCAATCAGCTCAATAACCAAATCAATCAGCTTTAATTTTGCTTCAATTTGGCGGCGCGCTCTGGTCATGTGACCAGGAAACCATTGAATCGTCACCGTCATCACCCCATTGAGCGTAACTCCTACTTTCACCCTTAGGGTCATAGTTAGGATTACGGCAGCTATGCTGCTTATTAGTTATTTCTAGTGGTTAATCCACTGCATATCCTTCACAGGCCAAAAAATGACATCAGCCCGGCCCACGACTTCCTTCAAGTCAATATATCCAATCATCCGACTGTCTGTACTATTGGAACGGTTATCGCCCATAACAAAAATATGCCCTTCTGGCACTTTTCCATCCTTAAACTTTTCATTTGGAAAATTGGTAAACTTGTTGTAAAGTTCTCCATTTTGATGTGCTTCTTCCAAAGGAGCCTTGAGATAAGGTTCTTGAATCGGCTTACCATTTACTGTAATCGTGTCACCTTCTACCTTGACCGTATCACCCGCAACGGCAATGACGCGCTTGATGAAGTCTCTTTTTTCTTCCGGGACATGGAACACGATCACTTCACCCGGTTTAGGAGCACGAAAATCATACAAAATCTCATTTACAATGACGCGTTCTCCGGTATGAAAGTTAGGCTGCATTGACGGGCCATCCACAATAAAAGGCTTAAAGAGAAGCCAGCGGATTAAAAAGACAAGCACTAACGCAATAATGATGGCCTTGAGCCACTCAAAAATCTCATTTTTTGGTTTACGCTTGGGCGTACCATCCTGATCAGTTGGCTGCTGCACAGCTCCTTGTCCTACTTCTTGCTCCATAGCTCACTGTCCTCTCTTTACGGTCAATAATCCACAGTTCCCTATGTACGTAGAAAAAACGAAAGGAGCTTGTAACCAAGCCCCTTTCGTTATTCGTTGTATTAACGACGAATTTCTTTAATTCTCGCTGCTTTACCGCGCAGTTCACGAAGATAATAAAGCTTCGCACGACGCACTTTACCACGGCGAGCCACTTCGATTTTATCGATTTTTGGGGAATGAAGCGGGAAAGTTCTTTCCACACCTACACCGTAAGAAATTTTACGAACTGTAAAAGTCTCACTGATTCCACCACCACGGCGTTTAATTACTACACCTTCAAACAACTGGATACGCTCACGAGTTCCCTCGATAACTTTCACGTGCACTTTCAAAGTGTCACCAGGACGAAAGTTAGGCAGATCTTTACGCAGTTGTTCTTCAGTAATCGCTTGGACGATATTCATCTATGACTCCCTCCTTCCGTACAGGTGTTCATGTTTCTTCTGGAAACTCTTCCGTTTCCTTCATCATCCACAGAGGACCACCGTATTACACACAACAGATGTATTGTATCATGGAGGTTACCGCATTGCAACAACAAAAAGGGATTTGACCAAAGATTATTTAATTGACTTCATTATAAAACAGGTCCCTGCCTGCTTTCAAATCCACTCATGTTAATAGTGCTTTATCGCTTGTCCCTCGAACTGTCCGATTGGTGCTGCTCCTCAATCCACGCGCGCTCCTTGCTTGTCAGTTCAGCCTGTTCCAGCAAGTCCGGTCGACGTTCCATCGTACGACGTAACGCCTCTTGTCGTCTCCAAGAGTCAATATTGACATGATGCCCTGATAAGAGTACATCCGGCACTTTCCAGCCCCGAAACTCAGCAGGCCGAGTATAATGTGGGTATTCCAACAGTCCTGTACTAAACGAATCTGTTACCGCACTCGTTTCATTACCCAACACTCCTGGTAACAACCGTGTCACACTATCAATGACGACCATGGATGGTAGCTCGCCACCAGTCAATACATAATCTCCGATCGAAAGCTCATCCGTCACCAGATGCTCTCGAATACGCTCATCATAACCCTCATAATGTCCACATATAAAAATAAGATGGTCCTCTTTGGCAAGCTCTTCCGCTTTTTTTTGCGTAAAAGTCTCTCCTTGTGGACACATCAAAATAATACGCGGAGTTTTTATGTCTGCGTTATGTTCGGCATCTTCATCTCCAATACCTTCAACGGCAGCTTCAAATGTTGATTGCTCTGATTTATCCAACAGCGCTTCCACGGCAGCAAAAATAGGGTCTGGCTTCAAAACCATGCCACCTCCACCACCATAGGGCGTATCATCCACTTGCCCATGCTTGTTGCCGGCATACTGGCGAAAATTAACCGCTTGCAGTGATACAATACCCTTATCCCTTGCTTTTCCCAGAATGCTTGCATTAAAAACGCCATCAAACATCTCTGGAAACAGGGTCAGTACATCCACCCGCATTACAGCAGACCTTCCATTAATCGTACTGTAACCCGTTTTTCGCGCACGTTTACATCCAAAATAACATCCTCTATATACGGCAATAGCAGTTCCTTACCTTTAGGCATTTGGACTACCCATACATCATTCGCTCCCGGTGTCAAAATTTCTTTTACCTCACCGAGCTTAGTTCCGTCTTCCGTTACTACTTCCATACCGACTACTTCATGAAAGTAAAACTCGTTTTCTTCCAATTCTCCTAACCGTTCAGCAGAGACCTTTAACAAAGTACCTTTATATTTCTCAACATCATTGATGTTGTGATATTCCTTAAATTTTACGACAACCATATTTTTTTGAAAACGAGCTGTTTCTACAGTTACGGGAATCGGTGCTTTGCCATCTGCTGGAACAATCAATAGCTCGCTGCCTTTGGCAAAACGATCCTCAAGAAAATCAGTTGTCGTTAATATTTTTAGCTCACCGCGAATTCCATGTGTATTCACAATTTTCCCGACATTAAACATTTGCTGCATCGTGTTCCTCCTGCATATAATCGGCTCCGCTCCATATCATCTTCATCATGTACGAAAAAGGGTTAGGACATACATCCTAACCCACTTTCGTATATCTTTAAGATATGATGTCTACGGTAACCCGTTTATCCATCTTAACGGCTGCTGATGCAACCACAGTGCGAAGCGCCTTGGCGATACGTCCCTGCTTGCCAATGATCTTGCCCACATCCTCAGGATGTACACTAAGTTCATACACTACAAGTCGATCCTTCTCCAAGGTCTTCACGGTCACATCATCCGGATGATCGACTAAAGCCTTAGCAATGATTATCACTAATTCTTCCATGGTTGACCCTCCGTATCAGCACCTTATTTCTGTGTTTTAAGCTCATGAAACTTTTTCAACACGCCCGCTTTGCTAAGCAAGTTGCGAACAGTGTCGGATGCTTGTGCACCATCTTGCAACCATTTCAGCGCTTTATCTTCATCAATTTTTACAACCGCTGGTACTGTAATAGGGTTGTAGTAACCGATTTCTTCGATAAAACGACCGTCACGCGGGGAACGGGAATCAGATACCACGACGCGATAGAAAGGAGCTTTATGTGCACCCATACGTTTCAGACGAATACGAACTGCCACGAAAATTCACCTCCTTCAAAAAGTAGACTGTATATTGCTATCCTATAACTCCAAAGGCCTATCGACCTTTTAGCGGAAAGGAAACTTCATACCTTTGCCCATACTCTTCAGCTGTTTCAGAGCCTTGTTTTTGCCACCCTTAGGACCCATCATATCTGAGAACTGCTTCATCATACGGCGCATTTCGTCAAATTGCTTAATGAGACGATTTACCTCAGCCAGCGATGTTCCACTGCCTACAGCAATCCGCTTGCGACGGCTATGATTAATCATGTCCGGGTTTTGCTTTTCCTGTGTAGTCATCGAATGAACGATAGCTTCAATCCGGCCCATCTGTTTGTCATCCACTTTGATGTCTTTCATTTGCTTCATGTTGCCCATACCAGGAATCATATCGAGAATCTGGTCGATTGGGCCAAGCTTCTTAACCTGATCCATTTGCTCCAGAAAATCCTCGAAAGTAAACTCGGCATTGCGCATTTTCCGTTCCATTTCCTTCGCCTTATCCGCGTCGATATTGGACTGCGCTTTTTCAATCAGGGACAGCATGTCACCCATGCCTAAAATCCGTGAAGCCATCCGCTCAGGGTGAAATGGCTCCATTGCATCCAGCTTTTCACCCAATGTAGCAAACTTGATCGGGCATCCTGTCACAGCTTTAACCGACAAGGCCGCGCCTCCACGAGTGTCGCCGTCCAGCTTTGTCAGTACAACTCCCGTTAACTCAAGGCTATTGTTAAAGTGCTCCGCAACGTTAACTGCATCCTGTCCTGTCATGCTATCTACAACCAGCAGAACTTCATCCGGCTTGACATTAGTATGAATCTGGCGCAACTCTTCCATCAGTTCTTCATCAACATGAAGACGACCGGCAGTATCTATAATAACGTAGTCATTACCATTATCCTTAGCATGCTGCAAACCCTGTTTTGCGATTTCCACCGGGCTTGTCTGATCTCCCAATGTAAATACAGGTGCGTTAATCTGCTCACCGAGAATCTGAAGCTGCTTGATCGCGGCAGGTCTGTAAATATCACCAGCTACAAGCAATGGACGATGGTTTTGCTTTTGCAACAACTTCGCTAGTTTACCTGACGTCGTCGTCTTACCTGCGCCCTGGAGACCCACCATCATAATGACTGTAGGCGGTTTGTTTGCTTTGGCAAGCTTGGCCTGACTGCCACCCATCAACTCGGTCAATTCCTTGTTTACAATGTCGATGATGACCATGCCTGGCGTAAAGCTGTCCATCACTTCCTTACCAACGGATTTCTCCTTTACCTTGGCAATAAAGTCCTTTACAACCTTGAAGTTAACGTCCGCTTCAAGCAAAGCCAATCGCACTTCACGCATCGCCTGAGCTACATCATCCTCAGACACTTTTCCTTTGCCGCGCAGTTTACTGAATACATTTTGCAAGCGGGTCGATAATCCTTCAAATGCCATACTTTCGCACCTCCTTGTCTACCAGGGTTGTTAGTTCTTCATTTATATATCCTACAATTCCTGCAGGCGATTTACAATTTGTTGGACATGTTGCAATGTATCCTTATCGGGCTTACCAACTTTACCGAATGCATCATATAATGTCGCATTCAGTTCCTCTAAATCTTGGATTCTACGTTCATGCTTACTTAGCAATCCAAGCTTTTCCTCATACATTTCTAATACCTGTTCAGCACGTTTAATATGTTCATAGACTGCCTGACGGCTAATTTGAAATTCCGATGCAATTTCCCCTAAAGAAAAATCATCATGGAAGTAATATTTTAAAAACATCTGTTGCTTCTCTGTAAGTAGAGGTTCATAGAAGTCAAACAGTCGGTTAATCCGGTTTGTCTTTTCCAGCCGATTCTCCTGACTCATCATGTATACCTCCATCGTCAAGGAAAAACACTTTACAGTTCTTTTCAACGTTCCTTATCATACATAAAAGAAAAGAAGATGTCAAGCGTTATCCCTTGTCATACAAAAAAAAGCCGATCCACTGCCCTTAAACGGGAGAATAGATCGACTTTTTTGCCCCTCTCACTCAAACCCTTACCGGAGTAAGATACAGCAGAACAGCCAGAAAATGAAGTATGCTGCCTGCCAAAACAAACAGATGCCAGATCGCATGGTGATATGGAAATGCCCGCCACACATAAAAAATCGTGCCCAGCGTATACATAAGACCACCCACGAACAATAGCGTCATCCCTCCGGCGGGAACAATGGCCATCAGGGGATTCCAGGCAATTGTAATGAGCCAGCCCATTATAATGTAAAACACAGTAGACATAAATAGGAAGCGTTTGGTGAAGAACGCCTTGAACAGTACACCAAACAAAGCGATCCCCCAAATCACTCCAAATAGCGTCCATCCCAGAGTACCTCGCAAGGCAACGAGCATAAAAGGGGTGTAGCTACCTGCAATGAACAGGTAAATACAAGAATGATCGAATATTTCGAACAAATCCTTCAATTTTCCTTCACGCAGGCTATGAAGCAACGTGGAATTGGTATACAGCAACAGCATTGTAATCCCGTAAATTGTAAAGCTTACGACATGCCAAGCAGTTCCTTTCATGCTAGCAAAAACAATGAGTAGCACAAGCGCTGCTACACTTAAAACGGCTCCAATACCATGTGTAATCGCGTTAGCTACTTCTTCCCGGCGGGAATAAGTATAGGTGTTTGCCATCGTTTTTCACCCGGCTTCCTGAGTAATATTTTTATACAAGAAATTTATCCGGCATCGTCAAACCTTTTGCTTTCATTATACAATTGGGCGGACTTACGCGGCAACAGGAGCACTGCTTAGTCCCAGACTTATAAGCAAGTCTAATCAAACGGATTAGTTCTGCTCTTCCTCGCCAGCTTCGACAGCCTCTTCTTGGATCAAACCGGCGAACAATGCATGAACAAATTGTTCTGAATCAAACGGTTGAAGATCATTCACTTTTTCACCTAAGCCCACCAGCTTAACAGGCAAATTCAATTCCTGACGGATAGCAACAACAATCCCGCCCTTTGCTGTTCCATCCAATTTTGTCAGTACCAGACCGGTTACGCCGCTCTTCTCACCAAACAGCTTGGCTTGGTTAAGTGCATTTTGTCCAGTCGTCGCATCAAGTACCAACAACACTTCATGAGGAGCGTCTGGAATTTCACGCTGGATAACGCGGAAAATCTTGTTCAATTCTTCCATTAGATTGCTTTTATTTTGAAGACGTCCTGCTGTATCGCATAACAAAACATCTACTTGACGCTGCTTGGCAGCCTGTACGGCATCAAACATAACCGCAGCTGGATCAGAACCAGATTGCTGTTTGATGACCTCTACACCTGCCCGTTGGCCCCAAACCTCCAACTGTTCAATCGCGCCCGCCCGGAATGTATCTCCAGCAGCCAACAATACTTTTTTGCCCTCTTGTTTAAAACGATGAGCCAACTTGCCAATGGTCGTTGTTTTTCCGACTCCATTGACGCCTACGAATAGAATGACCGTAATCCCGTCTGGATTCATTTTGAGCTGACTATTGTCATTCCCCCGCAGCAACTCAGACAGCTTTTCCGACAGTACAGGCTGTAACTCGGACGCATCCTCGATTTTGCGTTTTTTCACTTCTCCCCGCAAGTCTTCAATGAGGTTCATAACGGTATTGACGCCTACGTCCGCTCCGATCAGAATTTCTTCCAGTTCCTCGTAAAATTCCTCATCAATTTTTTTACGGCGAATCATCAGGTCCGTTACTTTTTCGACGAAACCTTTACGTGTTTTTTCTAAACCGTCTTTGAACTGCTTTGTGACCGATTCCGTTTTACTTGCGATGCTTTCCTTCAATTTTCTAAAGAAACTCATGGATTCCCTCCGTTGATCTGAAAGTATGTTATTTGATGTCAGGCAATCTCAGCTTCATCGTTGTCCAGCTTGACAGATACGAGTTTAGAAACCCCGCCTTCTTCCATCGTAACCCCGTACAGCACATCGGATTCTTCCATGGTGCCTTTACGGTGTGTAACTACGATAAACTGTGTCTGCTCTGAGAATTCCCGTAAATACTGAGCAAAACGCACCACATTTGCTTCGTCTAATGCTGCCTCTACTTCATCGAGTACACAGAATGGAACAGGTTTAACGTGTAAAATGGCAAATAATAAAGCCATTGCTGTTAGAGCCCGTTCACCGCCTGACAACAACTGTAAGTTTTGAAGTTTTTTGCCTGGAGGCTGAGCTACAATGTCAATGCCTGTCTCCAGCAAACGTTCCGGATCAAGCAACACAAGGTCTGCACGTCCGCCTCCGAACAGCTTGGAGAAAACCGTTCCAAATTCGCGACGAATCGCATCGAACGTGGTCTTGAAGCGCTTGGACATTTCATCATCCATTTCACGAATAACCTGATAAAGCGTTGTCTTGGCCTCTACCAAATCAGACTTTTGCTCATCAAGAAACGTATAGCGCTCATGTACACGCTGGTATTCCTCAATAGCACCCAGATTGACCTCACCCAGCGCAGATATCCCGCGTTTGAGCCTTTCCACCTCACTCTGCGTACCTTCAATATCTTCCGGTATAGGGTAACGTTGCTTGGCCAGCTCATAGCTGAGTTCATAATCATCACTTAATTTTTTCAAAACATTTTCCAGTTCCACATCAAGTCGGTTTACTCCAATTTCTGTTTGGCGAAGCAGTTCCTCCACCGACTTAAGCTGAATTCGCTGTTCTTTTGTGTCATTCTCAGCAACTTCCAGTTTTTTGGACAAGCTGCTGCGTGCAGCCCGTTTGAATTCCAATTGCTCTGCAGCTTCTTCCTTTTTCAAACGGTATTGATTAAGATTCTCAATTTGTTTCACGGTCTCCTGCTCATTGGTGAGCAAATCCGCTTCGATGGAAGCAAGCAAGGTCTTGTTTTGTCTTGAATCCTTACCAAGGGTATCATAATCCCCACGCAGTCTGCGAATCTGCTCTTCCAATGAAAAGCGCTCTTGGTCCAACTTGCCTTCTCTTACCTTGAGATTGGTGAGCTCTCCTTGCAGCTGCTCTTTGGCTGATTCATTCGCTTTACGAGCAAATTCGGCAGCGTGAATGGCTTGATGCGTTTTCTTCTCTTCTTCCTCCAGCGCAGCCAACTTTACCAGTGCTTCTGCACGGGAAGCTTCCAACTCCTTGATTTCCTGGTCAAAGCCTTTTTTCTCCTGGCCAGACGCAGCTACCTGCTCCAGAACATGACGAAGTTCATGCTCAAGTTGTTTGAGCTCCATTGCCATCTGCTGCTCTTCGGTCCGCTTCACATCGCCGCCCTGGCGCAATTCATCCAGACGGGTCTGAGTCTCCTCCAACTGTCGTTTGGTATCTATTGCACTCTGGCGCAACCTGGCAATTTGCTGTTCCGTGTCTAGAATGTCTTGATCCAACTGATCCAGCTGACGTTTACGGCCCAGCAGATTAGCATTTTTCTTGAACTGGCTCCCCCCAGTCATGGAACCACCTGCATTGACAACATCGCCTTCCAGCGTGACAACACGATATCTATATTGACAACGGGCCGCAATACGATTGGCATCTTCCAGCGTACGGGCAATGACCACATTCCCCAAGAGACTGCCTACGATTCCGGCATATCGATCATCGTACTGAACAAGATCTGCACCGATCCCGACAAAGCCTTCTGCGCTTTCCACAATTTGACGTTCTCCAGCACCAATCTGACGCGGGCGGATAACGTCCATAGGCAAGAATGTCGCTCTGCCCAATTGACGTTGCTTTAGAAAACTGATCGCCTGTCTGGATACCGATTCATTTTCCATCACAATATGCTGAACTGAAGCGCCCAAAGCGGTTTCCATCGCCTGCTCTAAATGCTCAGGTACCCGAATCAGCTCCGCTACTGCTCCATGCACACCGTGCAAAGTTCCTTTGCGTGAAGCCTTTAACACCTCTTTAACTCCGAGCATGAAGCCGTCAAAGTCATCCTGCATTTCTTTCATCGTATCTCGCCGTGAAATTTGAGCCTCACGTTTTTGTTCCCATTTACGAACCGTGCCCTGGTTTTCTTCCAGTAGTTTTTGCAGGGCCTGGTACTGTTCACTTCCCTGAATATAGCCACTGCGCAAACTGCTAATTTCCTGTCCCAGCTTCTGAATCGTCGCTTCCAACCCTTTTTTGCGCTGTTCAAGTTCGACTTTTTGGGCTTCCCATTTGCCGGATTCATCACTGACGCGATTCACTCGGCGTTCCAACGCTTCCTTCTGTTGGTCGGTATAACGAATTTCGTTACGCGCCTGCGCCATCTGATTCATCAGCTCCAGCAGACCACCCTTTAGGCTTTCTTCCTGCTCCTGGCTGATTCCACCTGTGACGCCAATCAGTTTGGCCTCTTCATCAGACAGACGCGCACGCAACTCGTCCAGCTCTACATTCAGCGCTGACAGCTTTTCGTTCAGCTGATCCAGTTCGCTTTTGCGTTCGGAATGCCGTGATTCACTTGTGCTGAGGGATAAGATCAATTGTTCCCGATTGGCCTCCAAATTGCGTGTGCGCTCTTTGAGCAATTCACCGTATCCTTCACTTTTTTCCGTAGCTTCACTGTATTGCAGCAGATCCTTTTGCAGACGTTCTACTTGCTCTTCCAGCTGCCGTAATTCATTACGATCGTTTTCCAGCATCGCATCATGGCGGGACACTACTGTAGACAACTGAAGCTGCTCTTGCTGCAACAAAGCTAGTTTGGAAGTCGCATCGCTCCACGAAGTATGAATTTGTTCAATTTGATGGACGTACATCGAAATTTCTTTTGATTTTAATTCACTGCGCAGCTCTTTAAAATGAATCGCCTTTTCAGACTGCTCCTTAAGAGGTCCAATCTGATCCTCTAGTTCACTGACCAAATCGTGAATGCGCAGCAAATTTTGCTCTGTTTCATCCAGCTTGCGAACTGCATCTTTTTTACGTGATTTATATTTTACGATACCCGAGGCTTCCTCAAAAATACCCCGTCGATCCTCAGATCGGGTACTCAAAATTTCTTCAATACGTCCTTGCCCAATAATCGAATAAGCTTCTTTACCAATCCCTGTATCCATAAACAGCTCAGTAATATCCCGAAGTCTGCATGATTGACGATTAATGAAATATTCACTATCCCCACTCCGATGCACACGTCGCGTTACCGTCACTTCACCAAAATCCAGAGGCAATGCCTGATCTTCATTATCTAGCGTAAGTGATACTTCACCGTAATTAACAGCCTTACGAGCATCACTACCTGCAAAAATAATGTCCTCCATCTTGCCGCCACGCAGTGATTTGGCACTCTGTTCGCCCAACACCCAACGAATTCCGTCGGAAATATTACTTTTTCCACTCCCATTGGGTCCGACGACTGCCGTAATGCCGCGGACAAATTCCATTTCCGTTTTATCTGCAAACGATTTGAAGCCCGCCAGCTCAATGCGCTTTAAAAACATGCTCAATCTCACCTCTAACATTCAAATATGCTTGTACAACTTCATTGACCTGATTGATTGAATTATCCTTATTGTAGCATAAGACTAATTTGAAAAAAGCACAGTATCGACGTTCACTTTACAGCAGTAAAGCCACGAAAAAAGAGCAAAACGCAGTCCATTCGCCATTATGGGCCGGGACTCCCCGCGGACTGCCCTTTGCTCTTACTTTGTGTCCTCTGCTTGCGTCACCCGTTCGGGTCGCTCAGGTACCGATTACGATTCCGCCAGCTTCAAACGGTTTAAAGCAACTGCCGCCGCTTGCTGCTCAGCTTCCTTTTTGGAGCGTCCTGTACCTGCCCCCAGCCGTTCGCTGTCCATATATACCTCGGCTACAAACTCGCGTTCATGGGCAGGTCCGCGTTCCTCGACAATCTTGTATTCAAGCATCCCCATGTTATGATGCTGCGTCAGTTCCTGAAGCTCTGTTTTGAAATCACTCATCTGAAGCTTACCGTTTAATACAATTTGAGGAAAAATATAACGTTCTAGAAACGACCGGACGGCTTCCAGACCCTGATCCAAATAAAGCGCGCCTACGAACGCCTCGAACACATCAGCCAACAGAGCAGGACGAGTACGTCCGCCTGTCAGCTCTTCACCTTTTCCAAGCAATACATACTGCCCAAACTCAAGCCCGACAGCAAACTTCACCAAAGAAGGCTCACAGACAATAGCTGCACGCAACTTGGTTAGTTCGCCTTCGGGCCGGTTAGGGTACTGATTGTACAATTGCTCAGACACCGTCAGTTCCAGAACAGCGTCACCCAGAAATTCCAGACGCTCATTATCTGCATGCTGACTGAACCGATGTTCGTTTACGTAGGAAGCGTGCGTAAAAGCCTGCTTCAGAAGCTGCCGATTGTTGAATTGAATATGAAGTTTCTGCTGTAATTGCTTCAAGTCTCCACTCAACGAACTGACCCCTTACGCTTCATATTTTTTTAGAATAACCGTAGCATTGTGACCTCCAAAACCAAAGGAATTGGACATAACCACATTCAGTTCCGCTTTTCTCGGCTTATTAGGTACATAATCAAGATCACAAGCCGGGTCTTGATTATCCAAATTAATTGTTGGCGGAATTGTCTGATGTTGGAGCGCAAGACCACAAATTACGGCTTCAACGCCTCCCGCTGCACCCAGAAGATGCCCTGTCATCGACTTGGTTGAACTGATCGCTACCTTATAGGCATGCTCTCCAAGCGTTTTCTTAACTGCTTCCGTCTCCGATTTGTCACCAACCGGCGTAGATGTACCATGTGCATTGATATAATCGATATCTTCAGGATTCAATCCAGCATCACGGATCGCCATTCTAATGCAGCGTGCTGCTCCCTCTGGATCAGGCTCCGTCATATGATGGGCATCGCCTGAAAGACCATAGCCAATCACTTCGCCGTAAATATGTGCACCACGCTTCAAAGCATGATCCAACGATTCCAGAATCAGTACACCAGAGCCTTCGCCCATAACAAATCCGTCCCGTTCGGTATCAAATGGACGACTTGCCTTTTCCGGCTCATCGTTACGTGTGGACATCGCTCGCATGGAGCAAAATCCAGCAATACCAATCGGACGAATCGTTGCTTCGGCACCGCCGCAAATCATAGCGTCAGCGTCACCGCGCTGAATCATGCGGAAGGAATCACCGATAGCATGACTACCTGTGGCACAAGCCGTAACTGGCGATGTATTGGGACCCTTAGCACCGAGTGAGATCGAAACTTGACCGGAACCCATATTAGCAATCATCATCGGAATGAAGAAAGGGCTTACGCGTTTAGGTCCCTTTTCGATCAGTGCATTATGCTGATCTTCCCAAGTGCCCAATCCGCCAATACCAGAACCAACAGATACACCAACACGCTCAGCATCCACATTCTCTCCGATTACGAGTTTGCTGTCCTCAAGCGCCAATTTACTAGCAGCAACCGCGAACTGCACAAAGCGGTCCATTTTACGCGCATCCTTACGATCGATATAATCCTCTGGATTAAAATCTTTAATGGAAGCGGCTATTTTCGTAGTGTATTCACTTGTATCAAAAGCTTCGATTTTACTGATACCAGATTTTCCAGCCATCAGATTATCCCATAGTGTGTTCAAATCCTGTCCCAGCGAAGTGATTACACCCATTCCTGTTATGACAACACGTTGTTTCAAAGATAATCACCTCTATGTCTACTGCAAATTGTATTTTTAGTTCGCACACGCTTGTGTACAAAAATAATATAGAATCAACTAAAGTTAGTAATGCCGCATTATACTCAGCCCTTGACGAAGTGAAGCTGAGATGAAGTCAAAAACACGCGACAATTCCGTCTTTAGTTCAATCTGTATAATTAGGAGAAAGTCCCGCCTGTAACAGAACGGGACTTTTGATGACATGAATTAGGTATGAGATTGTATGTACTTCACAACTTCACCTACAGTTGTAATTTTCTCTGCATCTTCATCAGAGATTTCCATATCAAACTCATCTTCCAATTCCATAACCAATTCAACTACATCGAGAGAATCAGCGCCTAAATCATCTTTAAAAGATGCTTCAAGTGTAACTTCGGCTTCGTCGGCTCCCAAACGGTCAACGACAATGCGTTTTACGCGCTCCAATACATCGGACATCCGGCTCACCTCCTCCTTATGGTATTATACGAAAATTACAATTAAAATGCCATAGAAGAGAGTTTTCATTAACTACTCTCCATCGGGGCATGCGGATTGGCAACAAGAACTACATATACATGCCGCCATCCACATGCAAAGTCTGGCCCGTCATATATGAGGAAGCATCCGAGGCCAAGAATAGCACCACATCTGCAATTTCCTCAGGCCGTCCAAGACGGGCCAGCGGAATACCGCTAAGCATATTGTCACGCAAATCATCAGCCAGCACCTGCGTCATTTCAGTATCAATGAATCCAGGAGCCACACAGTTCACTGTAATTCCTCTTGAGGCAAGCTCTCTAGCAGAGGATTTAGTAAGACCAATCACTCCCGCTTTAGCAGCGACATAGTTGGCTTGTCCTGCGTTACCAAGTACACCAACAACGGAAGAGATATTGATAATTCGTCCAGAACGCTGCTTCATCATTGGGCGTGTCGCCGCCTTGAGACAATTAAACACACCCTTAAGATTCGTTTCGATCACCTGATCGAATTCCTCTTCTTTCATCCGCATGATTAAATTATCTCTTGTTATGCCAGCATTATTCACCAGGATATCAATCTTGCCCCAAGCGCCAATTACATCCTTGATCAGCTGATCAGCTTCTTCAGCACGTCCCACATTAGCCTGAACTGTAATAGCTTCTACACCTTTGGCACGAATCAGCTCTGCTACCTCAGTCGCAGCCGCTTCGCTACCAGCATAATTTACTGCTACATTAGCACCTGCTTCAGCCAGCGCCAGTGCGATACTACGGCCAATTCCACGCGACGCTCCCGTAACCAGCGCTGTTTTTCCACTCAATGGCTTAGACATCATAGTCCTCCCTTGCAAGTATTTAACCCGTAAAGGCAATCATTAATACTTTTAGCGGGCTTCCAGGGCTTCTGTTATAGAAGCAAACGACTCCAGGCTACTCATGTTATACAGCTTAACCGTTTTGTCAATCTTTTTAACCAGTCCGGTCAAAACACTTCCCGGTCCAAACTCAACAAAGGTGTCCACACCTTGTTCCAGTAACCATGCTACGCTGTCTTCCCATAGTACCGGAGAATAGACCTGTTCCACCAACAGTTGGCGAATTTCACTTCCCTCACGTACAGGTTTTGCTGTCACATTGGTCACAACCGGAATCTGGGCTTCAGCAAATTTCACAGTCTCCAATTTACCGGAGAGCTTGTCCGCCGCTTCCTTCATCAATGACGAATGAAAAGGTCCGCTGACCTCCAAAGTAATAGCACGCTTACCGCCTGCTTCCTTCACACGTTCAGCGACGGCAGCTACACCCGTCTTTGTACCGGATACAACAATCTGTCCGGGACAGTTGATGTTGGCCAATTCAACCAGTTGGCCAGACTCCGTAATATCACGGCACAATGCTGCCAATGCTTCACGATCAGCTCCCAGCACAGCAGCCATCCCGCCTTGTCCATCAGGAATGGCCTGCTCCATAAACTGACCACGTGCACGAACAGTCTCAACTGCATCCTCAAATGTGAGAACACCGGAAGCCACTAGCGCACTGTATTCTCCTAGACTGTGCCCAGCCACATAATCAGGGCGGATGCCCTTTTCCTTGAACGCTTCATACAACGCAATGCTCGCCGTTAACAGTGCAGGCTGCGTATTGGATGTTTGCTTCAAGGCTGTGTCAGGCCCTTCAAATATCAGTGTGCTTAGCGCGAAACCCAAACGTTCGTCCGCTTTACGGAATACTTCTGTTGCAGCTGGAACTGCTTCATAAGCATCTTTAGCCATACCTACAGCTTGTGAACCCTGACCGGGAAATATAAATGCCGTTTTGCCCATCGTGCATGCACCTCTCTGTATCCAATGCTTCTTCTGTAAAACACCAGACAAATTCAATATTATATCAAAACTGCCACTTAATTACCAGATAAGAACCGACGCACCCCAGGTCAAACCGCCGCCAAAGCCCACCATTAGTATACGGTCGCCTTCCTTCATGCGGCCTTCCTCAGCTGCTTCCACAAGAGCGAGAGGAATAGATGCTGCGGATGTATTCGCATATTTATTAACATTAATAACTACCTTTTCCTCTGGCAAATCCAAACGTTGCATTGCGGATTGGATGATTCGGATATTGGCTTGATGCGGAACGAACAGATCGATGTCGTCTTTGGACATCCCAGCTTTCTCCAACACATCAACCGTTGCTGTTCCCATAACGCGAACCGCGAACTTGAACACTTCGCGTCCGTTCATGTAAATATAGTGCTGTTTATTTTCCAGTGTATCCGCACTCGCAGGCAAACGTGAGCCCCCAGCTTCCAACTTGAGCAAGGTGCCTCCAGCGCCTTCAGCCCCCAGATCAAAGGATTGGAATCCTCTACCTTCAGGTACTTCACCAATCACTACAGCTCCTGCTCCATCTCCGAAAAGGACGCAGGTGTTGCGGTCAGTATAATCTGTAATCCGGGAAAGGCAGTCTGCACCAATAATTAACGCATTGTTATAAATACCTGTCTTAATGAAACTCGTTGCCGTAGCCAGCCCGTACACAAAACCCGAGCATGCAGCAGACAAATCGAAAGCCGCTGCGCCTTTGGCCCCCAACTTGTCCTGAAGAATGCAAGCAGTTGACGGAAATGCCATATCTGGTGTAACCGTAGCTACTATAATCAGGTCCAGATCTTGTGCCGTCATACCCGCAGACTCCAACGCCTTAACTGCTGCTTCATAAGCCAAATCAGATGTAGCCTGCTCTGGAGCAGCAATATGGCGCTCCTGAATCCCTGTACGGCTAACAATCCACTCATCACTTGTTTCAACGATTTCTTCCAAATCTTTATTGGTCAGAATTTTCTCAGGTACGTATTTCCCTGTTCCGATAACACCAACCGGCCGTAATTTATTCATATCGTCACTCACTTCCTGCTGATTTCCTTGGATATACTTTCCACCAACCGGTTTTGCAAGGCCGTACGAGCCTGCCTTACCGCATTTTTGACGGCAATGCCATCAGACGAACCGTGACTTTTTAAGACGAGTCCGCTCAACCCCAACAAAGGAGCCCCGCCGTGCTCTTTATAATCCAGTTTCCCCTTCAGACCCCGAAGTTCAGGCATAATCAAGGCCGCTGCAAGCTTGGTCTTTAAAGATTTGGTAAACTGCTCTTTAAGGAGAGAAAATATCGCTCCGGCTGTTCCCTCTAGCGATTTTAGCATAATGTTTCCGGCGAATCCGTCACACACCAATACATCACAATTTCCGGTTAACACATCTCGGGATTCAACATTCCCCACAAAATTGACAGGTAACTGCTCAATAAGTGGAAATGCCAATTTTGTCAGTTCATTGCCTTTTCCTGCTTCAGTCCCAACATTCAGCAGACCCACTCTTGGAGAAGCCAATCCGTGAACCTTCTGACGGTACAAGCTCCCCATCAGTGCATACTGGGCAAGATGTTCAGGCTTGGCATCCATATTGGCCCCCAAGTCCAGCGCCAGTATACCTTGATCATCAATCGTCGGTATCATCGGCGCGAGAGCCGGACGTTCAATGCCCTCCATTCTTCCAACCACTAGCAATCCTGTAGTCATCAGAGCGCCTGTATTACCTGCGGATATCATGGCATCCGCTTCACCTTCTCTAACCATTCGACCCGCTACGACCATTGAGGCATCCTTTTTACGCCGCACTGCCTTTACAGGCTCGTCCTGCGCATCTATCGTTTCGGACGCATGGCGAATGGTGAGGTTCGTCGGCAGCGCCCTGCCGTTCAAAACCGATTCAATCCGTTCCCGGTCACCAACCAGCGTAATGTCTGTATCCTTCCATTCCGCCGCCGCAGATAACGCGCCCTCTACTGTCGCCTCAGGAGCATTATCTCCCCCCATGGCATCAATGGCGATCCGCATGCTGACTTCCTCCTTCGCTATACTCTTCCTCCGTGGAGCGATAAATGACAAAGTTGCCTTGGAACACCATTTCTTCTCCTACGTAGGCAAACACTTCCACTTTGGCCTTTCCTTTTTGTTCTGGATTTGAGCGTACATATGCCTTGGCAATACATTTTTCACCCAAATGAACCGGACGAACAAAGCGAATATCCGCTGAAGCGGTCAATGCTATCTCATCGTTAATTACGGCAACGGCCAATGAATTGGCCTGCGCAAACACATAATGTCCTCGTGCAATGCCTGTGCGTGAAAAAGTATGTTCCTCTTTAATTTCAAAAATCGAAATACCACTTCGATCCAACTGGAGATCAACGATGTCCCCAATTACTTCATGTAAAGGCAAGGAACGAACCTGATCGTAGGAGCGCTCAGCCATCAGCTTTAGCCGCTCCCGCAATTCCGGGATCCCCAGTTCCATCCGGTCCAACCGAATGGTCTGAATGCTTACCTTCAGCTGTCTTGTCAATTCCTGATCCGTCACGAACGGATTATCATCAATTAATTGAGTCAGCCGTTGCTGTCTCTGTCTCTTCGGCAAACGTTCGATATCAGTGACGCCTCCTTTCCCTACAGTAAACTGCCGTTCAGCCGACAGTTCAGGTTACTTTACGTTCTAACGGCTAAACTTCAAGCCGGTTTGTCTTCTTGTATGTATAAAGGAACCTCTTAGGCCCTTCTTTCTTAGAACCTGGTACTAAAACAGTATATAGCATGCTGACGCAAAAAGAAAGCATGCTGATAAAAAAAGTAGCGCCTCACTGTAGTGAAGCGCTACTTTCTCTGCGAATATTCCAAAGAATCCGCTTATCGGACATTATTGAGAGATGATCTCTCTAGCTTTGTACGTTCCGCAAACTTTGCACACATGGTGAGCAAGTTTCAATTCGCCACATTCGGAGCATTTCACCATACCTGGTACTTCCAGTTTAAAGTGAGTACGACGTTTGTCGCGACGAGTTTTGGATGTTCTCCGTTGAGGTACTGCCATTATTCCCACCTCCTTAAACAGATCAACCCCGCATAACGGGTATGACTTCTTATCTCATTCAAGACCGAAAGAAAATGTCAGAAGACAATGATCTTACAGCCGGTGAATCAAGCATGCAACATCCACGTATCGGTTCAATAACTTCCCGGCACAAGCGGATGATGATTTTTTTCAGAATTGAACTCAATTCTCATTTAAAAAAATCCTTAAGCCCTGCCAGACGCGGATCAATCTTTTCCGTATCACTATCGTTACTGTCGTCGGAGCCAAGGCTCCAGTCTTGTCCGGCCGCTGGCGCGATGCCCTGACAATCCTCACTGCATACAGGCGCAAACGGCACATGCAGTACAAACAGTTCTTCACAATACGGTGCAACGTCGAAGGAATCCTCCGTCACTGCGATAAAATCGCCATCTTCATCCTCCTCTTCAACACTTGAAGATGAGGTTTGCTTAAACCGTTCACGGAATTCAATTTTCAAATCCTCGTGCATCGGGCTCAAACAGCGTGAGCAAAGCATGTCCAGACCTGCGGTCAACGTGCCTTCCACACTCATCGAGCCTTGGCCCAGACTAACGGCGACCAAGTCGGTCTCCAGCGGGGAAACGGCTGTAACATCAGCACGATCATCCACCAATTCACTCACATTAAGAGATTCACGGATAGGAAAGGGACCGTCACTTGTTGCTACTTTGCGAAAAAATAGTTGCATCACTATCACTCCAAACAAACAAAAATTATTATAACGACTGATCGAGTCGTTTGTCAACACCTTTCACTTTACACCACTTACAAATCCATTGGTTTTCCAATGGTTCGGTAAGATCTATGCGGATGAAAAAATGTGTTGTATTCATCATGTACCTGTGAGTATTCGTACCCCCGCCACTCTTCGTGTACAATAATGCGAGTATAAAGCTTTTTGCTCTAGGTCTCAATGATCTTGTTGAAGTGCATGATGAAATACCAGATAGCTGCCCTGAAAACATGCATTCGCTGGTAGTAAACCACTCAAAATAGTTATCAAATAAGCTACTAAAGAAAGGAGCCGACATACAGTTTTGAAAACACTCGGTATCATTGTAGAGTATAATCCCCTGCATAACGGACATGTCCATCACTGGAAGGAGTCTCTTCGTATCACTGGTGCACAGCGCACGGTGGCTGTGATGAGTGGTCCCTTCCTTCAACGGGGCGAACCCGCGATTACAGACAAATGGTCGCGCACCGAAATGGCACTCTCCATGGGCGTAGACCTGGTTCTGGAGCTGCCTGTAGCCTATGCTGTCCAGCCCGCAGAATGGTTTGCCCGCGGCGCGGTGACCTTGCTGTGCGCGACGGGCATCGTCGACGCGCTCTGCTTCGGCAGCGAGAGCGGAGACATCGCCCCGCTACACACGCTGGCTCGCGTGCTGGCGGCAGAGCCGGCCGAACTCAAGGCCGGCATCGCCCAGCGCCTGAGCAAGGGCGCGAGCTATCCCGCCGCCTACGCGGGAGCCGCAGCCGCGCTGGCGGCCGAAGGAGCGGACGGCGCTGCGCTCGCCGCTCTCATGCAGCAGCCCAACAATACGCTGGGGCTGCATTACTTGATTGCGCTGGAACGACTGGGCAGCACGATCAAGCCCTTCACGGTAGCCCGCACGGGATCAGGCTACCACGAAGCCGTGGCTCCTGCGGACGGAGTCATCGCCAGCGCCACGGCCATCCGCCGTCTGCTGCTGGACGGCGGGCCGGAGGCCGCATCGCCGTACGTACCTGCGGCGACCCTTGAGATTTTGCAGCGCGAGTGGCAAGAAGAACGCGCACCGCTGCATTGGGAAGCGTTCTGCCAGCCACTGCTGAACGCCCTGATCACGCGGAGCCCGCAGCAGCTGGCGGAGCTGCACGAGGTCACCGAAGGACTGGAGCACCGTCTGCAGCAATCGCTGTACACGCTGCCCCAGCCCTCTGTGGAGGCTCTGTTTGCCGCTGTCAAGACAAAACGCTATACTCGTACGAAGCTTCAGCGAATGTGTACACATATTTTGCTGAATCATGCCAAAGCCGATATGACTCCCGCTGAGCTGGCGAAAGGTCCCGGCTATATCCGCGTGCTCGGCTTTAACAGGGCTGGACGCAAGCTGCTGGCGCAAATGAAAGACACAGCCGCCCTGCCAGTATGGGTCAAGCCGTCTGCCGGGTCACATGCCCATCTGGACTGGGATACTGCCGCCGCCGCCATACATGCAGCCGGGATGCCGCGTCCCGCCATCCGTCACATGTATGCTGATTACTTACGGCCCCCCGTTATGGTTTAATAGGCAGCTTTTCCATATAATTCAGCGCATCGCCAAGCTTGCGAACCGGGACAAGCTTCATCTGGGTTCCGATTTGCTCTGCTTTGGCTTTGGCCTCTTTATAATTATCCGCCGGGACGAAAAACAATTCCGCGCCCTGACGGTCAGCAGCGACAATTTTATACTTGGCACCACCAATCGCTCCAACCTGACCGTCCTTATCAATAGTACCCGTACCGGCTACACGATATCCCTTACTTAAGTCACCTGGTGTCAGCTGGTTATAGATTTCCATAGTAAACATCAAACCTGCTGAAGGACCACCGACATCCGTGGATGTAAAATGAATCGTTTTACGTCCATTCTTCGGCTCTACCTTCTGTACCGTGGCAATACTGACACCAAACCCGGAACGTTCTTTTCCCGTCTCACTGTCCGTGATGGTTGTTAATGGAGCTTGCACTGCCAGCAACTTTCCATCGCGCTTTAGCTTCACTTTAGCCAGCGTTCCCGGTTTCTCATCCTCCAAGGCCTTCCGAATGGAATGATTATCAGTTACCTTCGTACCGTTCAACTCTAATATTTCATCTCCGGGCTCAAACACGCTGTTTGGTCCCGGAACCTTAAATACATACACATAATCCGGCACAATGCGATAGGGAACATGAGCACGGGTATAGGCAGCCTCCATCGCGGAAGATTGGGAATCCCCCATATACCATACCTGCTCTGCTGCATATTCATCTTCACTTCTGCCATGCAGACGATCCTCTTTGCGCTGAATCTCCGAGTTGCTGTCCAGCTTGGACATAGCTAGCATGATGACATTGGCATATCTCGCCGATACCGTCGTCATCATAAAACTCCCCCGTTCGCTGCTATCCCCTTCCTGTACTTTAACCATCGGTTTGATCTCGTTTGCCCCACCTGGTCCATAGATCAGATAAGGAGTTGGCATATAAACCAGCACATAGACCATTGCAGCCAGTATTAAGACATAACCGGTTGTAAAAAAGGCTCTTTTCCGGTTAATTTGCATCATTGCTTCTCCCCCTTGCAGCCTAACTTCTCCTATCTTACCCAAGTGCCTTTGCACCACCTGTTCTCAAGCCTTCCAAAAAAGCATACATTGTTTACGACAACGTGTACGAGCAACCTCTACCCAGACAATGAACGTGAATAAACGCTGGAGACAGCATCCGACTCTCCTTAGTATATTTATGAGAGGTGAACTCTTTGATGCAAAAGGAAGCCCGCCCTGCTCCTTATTGGACAACCTTGCTGCTTGGCCTCGGAGCCATTTTGCTTGTAGTGGCTATTGTCGCCTCACCAGAAGAAGTATTTCAAGCCTCTACCCAGGGGCTTAAGTTATGGTGGAGCATTATTTTCCCGGCCATGCTGCCCTTTTTGATGCTATCTGAAATGCTCATCGCCTTTGGTCTGGTACATGGTCTAGGTGTTCTGCTGGAGCCGTTCATGCGATTTTGGTTTCGGCTGCCGGGACGAAGCGGCTGGGTGTTGGCCCTCGGCTTAACTGCGGGATTCCCAGCTGCTGCGGAAGCGGTACGCCAATGGGCACAGCAGGAGGATATGACCCCGCTTCAGCTTCGACGTCTGACGGCTATCGCTCATTTCTGCAATCCGATTACGATCCTGCTCGTCATTGGCACAGGACTGCTGCACAATGCTGCTGTAGGCGGGCTGTTACTTGCCGTTCACTGGATTTCTGGGCTGCTGGCAGGCTGGATCACAGCCAGATTACCTGAATCGTCCAGAAAATCGAAAAAACGGGAAACGCCAGCTGCCATCCGGCGCGCTTCTGTTTCCCGCCCTACCACCTCCCTGATCCGATCCGCATGGGAAGCTACCCGCTCTGCCAAAGAACGGGACGGTCGCAGTTTTGGAAAACTGTTAGGCGAAACCGTATCCCATGCTGTACAGACGCTGATGGTGACAGGTGGATTCATTATTTTCTTTTCCGTACTGATTCGGCTGCTGACCCTATACTCAGGTCAAGGGACGCTTTCTATGGTGTGGCCTGCCTGGATGGAAATCCATCTGGGTTCCTATGAAATCAGCCGTCTGCCCAACGATCTCCGTACACAAGCAGCGCTGATCAGCGCTGTGTTGGGCTGGGGCGGCTTGTGCGGCTGGCTTCAAATTACCGCCGTCACCAGACCTTCCGACAAGGGCATCACCTTCACCTTATCACGAGTGCTCCATGGGATCATTGCTTTTGGACTGACCTTGGCGGCATGGTCTCCGCTTAGCCACATTGTCAGTAATACAATTCCTGCTTACATCAGTCGCAGTTCTGTATCTTCTTTTTCGGAAAGTGTAAATGACTTTAGTGTACAATCTGTCATGGTCGGAGCCAGCAGTTTATTAACACAAATAGAAGGAACATCCATGTACCCCTGGCAACTGACCGTACTGTCCGTCGTACTTCTAAGTACGATTATACTTGCTCTGCTCGCCGTTTCCTTTATGACTTCATGGTGGAGCCACCGCGATTCGCGCTAACCTTGGCACGCAGTGCGTCTTCCACCTCTGGTGACACCAGATCTACGACCTTGCCATCAAAATGCGCAATTTCCTTCACCATACTGGAACTCAGATATGAATAAGCCGGATTGGTCATCATAAAGATCGTTTCCGCATCCGGGTTCAGCTTATGATTTGTAGAGGCCAATTGCAGCTCATATTCAAAATCGGTCACTGACCGGATTCCTCTGACAATAACCTGAGCCCCTTTTTGACGTACATAATTAGCTGTCAAATCACGAAAGCTGTCCACTTCAACGTTCGGAATATCGCGAGTTACCGTCCGCAGCAGCTCCATTCGCTCCTCAAGTGAAAACAGCGGATTTTTACTAATATTGTTAAGAACCGCGACAATCAGTAAATCAAACTGTCGGGCCGCTCTTTGAATAATATCCTGATGCCCCATCGTCACGGGATCAAAGGTTCCCGGATATACGGCAACACGTGGTTTGTGCTCAATCATGATGGTCCTCCCCGTCTGATTCGGTGATGCCGAATTTGCCCCCTTCGGCTTCTGTATGTTCTTCGGCGTCTGACAAAGCATCATCTGCAAAGTGATAAATGGATAACGCCGTTTCACCATAGACCGCTTTTCTAACCTGTTCAAACGGTCCGAAACTTATCGGATACTCATGTCCCGATTCATACTCCAGTACGATGAATGCACCTGAACGAAGCAAGTCCAACTCTGCCATGCGGCTCATCAATTCATCCCCGTGCTTGAGACGATAAGGCGGGTCCAGAAAAACAGCATCAAAAAGAGCTCCACGTTTTGCCAGCGCCTTGAGCGCTCGTCCGGCATCATTGCGGAACACTTCTGCCTTTCCTTCCAATCCAGTTTTTCGCAAATTTTCTTTAATGACATCAATGCTTTTGGATTCCATATCAATAAAAACTGCCTTGTCCATTCCCCGACTAAGCGCCTCTATCCCCAGGCCGCCACTGCCAGCAAACAAATCAAGCGCGACTCCTCCATCAAAATAAGGACCTATCATGCTAAATAGCGCTTCCTTGACCTTATCCGTGGTCGGTCGCGTCCCGGTGCCGGGAACTGCCTTTAACGGCCTTCCTTTGGCACTACCCGATACCACTCTCACGCTGAAACTCACCTATTTTCTATATGTGTTCATAACCATATAAAGATTATGACGTTATCGTACCACATGCACCGCCGTTTGAAAAACTTAGTGATGAAGCAGGTATAAAAAACCATCTCCTGGGCATCCTTAGGATATCGGCATTCAACCAATGTCGTAGACAACCGCGGAGAAGACTTACGTTTCCCCATAAGCTCTTCGTCCGGTTTCTCCTCTCCCATTCGGGCGCTCTTTCGTAGAGCGCCTGTTTTTTTGCATAAAAAGAAGCTGCTTTAAAGCAGCTTTATGTATTATTTTTTCTAATCTGCATTTCGCTTATTTCAGCAGTTCTTCGGGTGTATCCCCTTGATAAACATACACATAACTTGCCACCGATACAGCAAATGTCGCAAACATAGACAACGATGTGGCTAACCCGTATACTACTTTTTTCATCATTCCACTCACCTCCTTCCCCGAATCAATGTTAGGCTTTGAAGCAAAAAAGCAACAGCCACTACAGAAGAACCAATAACAAAATTTGTACATACAAGCAAGGAGGATAACAATCGCAAGAGGGGATAAAACCGGACTGGAATGCGCGACTGCTTTTCAATTCTGGACGGGGCAAAGCATAAAACAAGAATGAGCGCGATTCCGTTAAACAGGTTTGTCAACCCATTATTTAAGGAAATGCAAGATATGTATGTAAAAGCTACAGAGGTCACCAACACACATGCCATACCCGTTTTCAAGTGAATACCACCAGATACTTGGCGCAGCAAAGCAAAAGCAACGAGAATCGTTGCAGCTTCTACCATCCGCCCCGTGAAGAATGAGGCGAATAGTGTCAACAAGATGATCATAGACGCATTCAGAATGAGAGCAAGTGCGTATTTAAGCACTGGGACGGAGGCCGGATGATCAGGCACAATACGTTTAATCTGGTTAGCAAGTTTGAAGGCCATCGTTTCAATCATCTCGGTATTCCTTTCCGACTGCATAGTAGATAAAAAATCCCGATACCAGTGCAAAAAATATCATACTCAACCATACCTCGCTATAGTAAAGCACAATAGAGGTTGAAATGAGAGACAGAATTATCAAGGTAATAACAATGCCATATTCCTCTTTGAACTTAAGCTTTTTGAAATTTGGGGAAAAGCCAATCTCTTTTCGATACAATATAAATGAAATAAATAGTCCTGTTGCTGCGCTAACCACTTGTAACAGATAACCCTTCAAGGACCCGTTCTGCAGCTCAGAAATCGGCAGGTTACCGAACATAGCCTTCAGGAGTACCGATTGAATAACGGCATATGCAAAATAACCGGTAACTGTCATAATACCTGACCAAACAATCGGGATCTTCACCACCGTAGCAAGTAAAAAAATAAAAAGCAGCATATTAATGACAGGTACCAAATATGAAAGTGAAAATTCCTCTCGGAGCAAATAGCTTTGCAGATTCATAATCAGGTTTACAAAAATAGCCTGCCATAGATAGGGAGTCATTCTAACTTTAAAGATACTTAAAATTAGCGCAAAAACAGCTACTCCTTCCAGTGTAGAAAAAAATAAAAAGCCGAGTGGCTCCAAAAGCATACGTGCATCTCCTTTACAATTCCAACAAACCTCATCGTTGTATTCAAAAACTTGGATGTACATCGAATATAAAGGGCTGGGAGCTACTTTTCAAGGGGTCTTTTCAATAATTTCGTAGATTTATTTAAGCACTTCAACCAAATGTTATCTGATGCTGCTTCAAGTTGCAACTAGGCAACACTTTCTTTGACCGAATCTTCCTGCTTGCGTACAGATTTTATACGTGATATAAGCTTTTTCCCCAACCGGATGCCGGGCTGTTCTATCCATGTGTAGGTAAACCAGGAAAGTCCGGCGGTGCATAGCAACGTCATGATGAACATAAGTGTGAGGCTGACCAAAGGAGCAAACGGTAATTTAATCTGTATGATTAGCCCCAGGACCAGCATATGCGTCAAATACATGCTATAGCTGAGGCGGCCGATCCATGACCACACCTGATTAAGCAGCCACATCGGCTGCCAATGATACAAAGCATACGCTCCCAGCAGCAACCCGACACCTAAGAGATAATCCGCCATACCTCCAAAAAACGCAAACAGCACAGTACCAAGCAGCAAGCCACCACTGAGCGCGTCTACACTTTTCCAATGACGCTCGTCTTTCCAAATGAAAAACAACAATATACCCAGTCCAAAGACAGGCAACTGATTCGGAAACCATAAATACAAATAGTGCCCCCATAAAGAGTGATCACTAATTAGTGGATATTGAGCAAACACCGTATTTAGCCCAAAGCTTGCCACAAGCACCATCACGACAAACCAAGTCGCATGGCGAACCGATCGAATCAACTTAAATAAGAGGGGGATAAACAGATAAAACATGCATTCCACCGCAATGGACCATTCCACACCGATAATGCTGTTGATCCAATACGGATTGAGACCGTTCAAAAACAGAACATGGGCTGCAATATTAGTGGCAGTAACCCCCTCCTGATCCCCAAGCCAAAATCGTGGACCCGTCCCATTCACAGCTAAATAGATTCCTAGCATCACGTAATACAAGGGTGCAATCCGAAAAAAACGACGCAACAGGTAGGCCGCCATTCCTTCTCTCTCGTCACTCGAACGCCTGCTCAGGGATAGAAAAAGCGTAAAAGCGCTGGCCATATAAAATAAAGCGACTCCTTTGGCTCCTATGCTCAAGCCTTTTTGCAACCAACCATTTAATCCGTCCACATGCTGACTGACATGCACAAGTAATACTCCCATAATCGCCAGCGCCCTTAGCGTATCTACAAATTGCAACTTATCTTGTTCCATCTTCCCCTTGTCTTCGGGCATCGTATCCCTCCATAACAAATTCAAATGATACATTTTGTATCTATAATACACAAAATGTATCGCCCAAGTAAATATCCCCATTATGTAAAAAAACACCCTCTGACCGCACCAAGATGCGGTCAAAAAGTGTTGATCTTATCATGCTATAAGCAGCTGTTCCCTATTTGTTTAAATGAAAAGGTACAGTCGTTACGATGACATCTTTGTAGTTAATCAAATAGGCTCTCATCAGCAAACTGGTCTGATTATGCAGTATATTTTCCCACCAGTGTTTAGTGATAAATTGTGGGATGAGAACTGTAATATGATCCTCGTCTGCTTTTTTCCACTCTACTGTATCAATGAACTTGCGAAGCGGATTAATGATACTGCGATAACGCGATCTCAGCACTACTAAACGTATACCCACATCCCACTCTTCCCACTTCTGTTCCATTTTTTGAATCGCTTCATCGTCCACACCTACATATACAGCAACCACATTGTCCGACAGGGTTTTGGCATAGCTGATGGTATTCATGACGACTCGTGTAATGCCTGCCACCGGAATAATAATCGTGTTGCCTTTGACCATAGGTTTGTCCTTTGTGATATCAATGCGCAGCTGTTCAGCCGTATTTTTGTAATGCTTATTAATCTTCATAAAGAAATACAATACCAAAGGCAGGAAGATAAAGACTACCCATACCTGGCTAAACTTAGTAAAGATAAAGATAAGCGTAATTGACAGCGTGGTTAGCATCCCAACCGTATTAATAGCCAATTTGACGACCCAGCCAGCTGGTTTGAGCCGAATCCACCGAATCATCATACCAAGCTGTGACAGGGTAAACGGAATAAATACCCCTACGGCATAAAGCGGGATGAGGTTTTCTGTGTTGCCACCAAAAACGATGACCAGCAATGCCGAGAAGATACTCAGAAACAGGATGCCGTTAGAATAGCCGAGTCGATCTCCACGAACCATGAACATATGCGGCATGTATTTGTCTTTCGCGAGCATAAAAGCCAGCAATGGAAAAGCTGAATAAGCTGTGTTGGCCGCCAAAAACAAGATAAGTGCTGTCACGCCTTGAATGATGTAATACATCACACCCCGCCCAAAAGTAGCATTCGCAATTTGCGAAATAACTGTTTCTTGCGGATTAGGACGAACACCGTACCAATAAGCCAGCAAACTAATTCCGATAAACATACAGCCGAGAATCAAGCCCATCATCATCAGTGTAGTTGCCGCATTTTTGGCAGCAGGCTTGCGGAAGTTCGGAATGGCATTTGAGACAGCTTCTACACCGGTTAGCGCCGAACAGCCCGAGCTGAATGCTTTCAGTAAGAGAAACAGACTGACGTTAGATACCGTAGCTCCAAATTGCGGCGCCGCCGCATGGGCTCCTCCTGCCAGATAGTGAATGATACCACTAATAATCAGAACAAAAATGGCAACAACAAATAAGTAAATCGGTATAGCCAGCACCGAGGCAGATTCCGTCACCCCGCGCAAGTTCATTATAGTCAAAAAGATAATCATCACTAAAGCAATTGCGATTCGATGATCATGTAACGATGGGAACGCCGATGTAATGGCATCTGTACCTGCCGATGAGCTAACAGCTACCGTTAGAATATAATCGACCAGCAGAGAGCCGCCTGCAATCAGGCTCGGACTCTTTCCTAAATTGTCCTGTGCAACAATGTAGGCTCCCCCACCACCAGGATAGGAAAAAATGGTCTGTCTATACGACAGGATCAGAATGATAAGCAAACCCAATACCGCAATGGATATAGGGATGGAATACCATAGGGCAGCGAAGCCCGCTGTAATTAAAACCAGCAGAATCTGCTCCGTTCCGTAAGCTACAGAGGACAATGCATCTGAGGACAGAATGGCCAGTGCCTTGAGCTTATTCAGTTTCTCATCTTCAAGGGCCGTCGATTTTCGCGGACGACCGATTAATAACCTTTTGACTTTACTTAGCATTTCGTTGACTCCTTCTTTGGATGAGGGTTTTGCAAAAGAACTATGAATCGTATATTTATTATGTCACCTGCACATCAGATTGATGAAACAAATGAACTATTATTTTATACTCCCTCATCCAGAAAAAAACAATAAGGAATGCTCCCTAAAAAGAGCATTCCCGAGTAAGAAAGAGTATTTCGATAAAATACCCTTATGTATACAGTATTTTGAACCTTTCCGGCGTAATTCCTTCCGCCCGGCGGAAAGTTGCCACAAAATGACTGACATCCCGGAAGCCTACGCGCTCAGAAATCTCCTTTACCGTTAATTGCGGATACTCTGTCATCATTTCCTTAGCCTTCCGCAACCGAATTACAATCAGATAAGCATACGAAGTCACACCGAACGCTTGCTTAAACAATGTATTTAAATGACGAGCGCTGACATTCATCATAACGGCCATATCCCTTAAACCCACATCTGGGCTGGCATAATTTTGCTCCATAAAGGTCAGAACAGGGGTTAAACGTTCCACATTATGAGATAAGGAAGGCATCGAGCTATGTTGTCCATGTTTACGCAGCAGAGTCAGAAAACGGTACATATTGGCCGAAGCATCTAATCCAGACAAATCACGTTCACTAACCATGGAGTGTAGCATGTTTTCCCCAAAGCTGTGCAGCTCGCTATCCGGGTCCCAATGGTACCCTCGCGTATGCTTCAATCCGAGTGCAGTCAATACAGCCGCGGCGATGGGTCCGTCAAATGTGATGTATAACGTTCGCCATACCTTGGTCGCCCGTCTGTATGCATGGGCTTCACCAGGCAGTAGCAGAACCCCGGACTGCTCACCCAAACGGAAGGTTCCCCCTTTATATGTAAACATCCCCTCACCTGACACCGTCTGAATCCAGTGAAAGCAAGGATAGCCCTCTGGACGGGAAACATCCTCCTGTCTGCTATTAAATCCGATACTTTCAATAAAAAGGGGTAAAGAATGCTCACGAGTAGTCAGGAAAAATCGCAAATGATGGGGAGTCAAAATCATAATAAGCACCTCCGGCGTATGCGGTATCTATTTCTCATGTAGATCCATATTGTTATATACATGTTCATTTTATTATATTTAAAAGCATTTATTTGTATTATAAGATAGGATTATTCTTATATACAGAGGTGATTGGCATGATAAGCAGCAAACTTCCTAAAGTATTTTACGGTGGGGATTACAATCCTGAGCAATGGGATGAGGCCACGCATCAGGAGGATTTACGGATGTTCAGGCAGGCAGGAATTGATATCGCCACACTCAACGTTTTCTCATGGGCTAAAATTCAGTCTGACGAAATCACATATCATTTTGAGTGGCTGGATCAGTTGATTGATAATCTTTATGAAAGCGATATCTTCGTTTGTCTAGCTACTAGTACGGCAGCGCATCCTGCTTGGATGGCTACCCGTTATCCCGACATTCTTCGGGTCGATGCTGACGGGCGTAAGCGAAAATTCGGAGGACGACATAACTCTTGTCCGAACAGTCCAACCTATCGAAAATACGCAGAGCAGATGGCTGACCGACTTGCAGAGCGATACAAAGACCATCCCGCAATCCTCGTGTGGCACGTATCCAATGAGTATGGCGGGGATTGCTATTGTGACAATTGTGCCGCAGCATTCCGGGTATGGCTCAAACAAAAATACGAATCACTAGAAGAGCTAAACCGGGTGTGGAATACTTCCTTCTGGGGTCACACCTTCTATGATTGGGATGAAATTGTACCTCCAAATAATCTGAGTGAGCATTGGGGAGAAAATCACTCCACATTTCAGGGCATATCCCTTGATTATGCGCGCTTCAATTCAGACAGTATGCTGGATTGCTACCTGCTGGAATATAACGCGATTAAAAAACATATTCCCGATGCCGTGGTAACAACCAATCTGATGGGCTTTTTTAAGCAGCTGGATTATTTTAAGTGGGCTAAGCACATGGATATAGTATCTTGGGACAGCTATCCCGGGGCTAATACCCCGATAAGCTATACGGCGATGGCGCATGACCTGATGCGCGGCTTGAAGGATGGGCAGCCCTTTATGCTGATGGAGCAAACACCGAGCCAACAGAATTGGCAGGCGTATAATTCACTTAAACGGCCTGGCGTTATGCGTTTATGGAGTTATCAGGCTGTAGCACATGGCGCGGATACGGTCATGTTTTTCCAACTTCGCCGCTCGATCGGTGCTTGCGAGAAATTCCACGGGGCCGTAATTGAGCATGCCGGGCATGAGAACACACGTGTATTTCGCGAGGTGGCACAGCTTGGGAATGAGCTCGGCGCTTTAGGCAACACGCTGCTTGACGCGACTGTTCATGCCAAAGTAGCTATTTTGTTTGATTGGGACAATTGGTGGGCTTTGGAAAAGTCAAGCGGCCCTTCTGTCGCCTTGAAATACTTGGATCAGGTGCATAAGTATTATGCTACCCTCTTCCGGCGTAACGTACAGGTAGACCTGATTTCTGTGGATACAGAATTCCAAAAATATGATCTCATTATCGCGCCTGTACTCTACATGGTCAAGCCGGGTACTGCTGAGAAACTGGAACAATTCACAGAGCGTGGCGGCACCTTCTTAACGACCTTTTTCAGTGGCATTGTCAATGAAAACGATCTGGTTACAACCGGAGGATATCCTGGTAAACTGCGTAATTTACTCGGGATCTGGGTGGAGGAAATTGATGCGCTTCTGCCTGAATCACACAACCGCATTATATTGAAAGAAAAAGTGGGCGTATTAGAAGGTGAATATAAATGTGGGTTGCTCTGCGACTTGCTGCATAGCGAAGGAGCCGAGGTGCTGGCGGAATACGGCGATGATTTCTATCAGGGCATGCCAGTACTGACACGCAATCGCTTTGGTCAAGGTGAAGCGTGGTATGTCGCTACTGACCCTGAGGAACCTTTCCTTGATGGTCTGCTGGGCTACATTTGTGAGCAAAAAGGGATTTCATCCCTGCTGCGTGCTCCTGCGGGCATAGAAGCCACTATGCGGTCCAAAGATGGAAAGTCTTATCTATTTATTCTGAACCATAATGCCCAGACACAGCAATATCATCTGGATGACCAAAAAGGAAAAGAGCTGATCAGCGGAAAATTCCTGGAAGGAGATATTTCTATTGAAGGCTATGGCTTTCAAGTGCTGGAGCTATCCTAATCAATTCAATCTGACTTATACCACTCACTTTACTGCATAAAGGTAATTTAGTACCAAAGGAGTTAATCATGAAACGACTACTATGGATCGGCAGCTTGTCTTATTTTTTAATTGGTCTAGCACATGTGGTTGTAGGCTCCCTACTGCCCGTGTTGCTAGAGCATTACGGTAGAACCTATACGGATGGCGGAAGCCTGATTTTCGCTCAATTTTCCGGCTTTCTGGCTGGAGTCCTACTGTCACCGTGGCTTGCCCGGACGTTCGGCAAACGCCGAAGTCTGGTATTTGCTCTACTCTTGCTGTGTGCGGCAGAAGTGCTGTATTCACTTCTGCCGCCCTGGGGCTGGCTATATGCCGTCGGGGCAGTAGCCGGATTTGGCTTTGGAATGGTAGAAGCACTTATAGGTACTATTGTTATTGGAGGTATTACTCAAGGAACGGGCGCGGCTATGAGCCGTCTGGAAGTCTTTTTCGGGATCGGCGCCTTGGCTATGCCCGCTATCGCTAGCCAATTCATTGCTCTAGGTTGGTGGCGACTGGCATTTCCCATCATCTCCTTGTTTGCAGCCGTAGCCACTATAGCTTGGCTGCGTGGGTCCTTCGGCACACTGGACGCTCTATTGGACGAACAGGAACACCGAGGTGACAACCATAAGCGTTCCACTAATTCACTGGAGTCACCTACCGTAAAGGCTTCTAATAGCAGCCCTATAGGCAATTGGAAGCTACTTGCATTATTTATCGTTTTTTTCTTTATCTACGTAGGAACTGAGATGAGCCTGGCCAATTTCCTGCCCTCCATGTTTATCGAGCGACTCGGTCTCACACAAGCCGAAGCAGCACTCAGTGTCACCTGCTTTTGGTTGGCAATGGCCTTCGGACGGTTATTTACAGGCTACATTGCCGATCGATACGGCTACGGTGTCTTTGTCGCTCTGAGCTCACTGGCAGCGACCCTGCTGCTGTGTGTGTTCCCGTTGATCCAAGGCACTGCTGGTGCCTTTGTCCTTATCGTACTGCTGGGACTCGGCATGTCCGGCATCTTTTCCATCGCTCTTGTTTTTGCCAGCAAAATGATGCCAGGCACAGAAGAATCGACTACGAGCCTGCTTATCGGTGCAGGTGGAGTCGGAGGGGCCCTGCTGCCCCTATGGCTTGGAAACAGTATGGATCGTGGAGGGGCAGTTGCTTCAGCTTGGTTACTGGCAGTATTTGCTTGTATCCTGTGCCTGCTTGGCGGTATCCTGTACGCCCTATATGTGCGAAAAAAGCGGCTTCAAACCGCTTCATCATGATATAAGCTACTACTGGCACCCCAAAAGTATCCTTAGTTGACAACCAAGGATACTTTTGGAGGTGCTTTTTACATACTAGACGAATGTACCTTGTACAGAAGCCTGTTTTTAGTCAAAATAGATCGTTTCCTATGAAACACAGGACAGATATCTATGCCTCCTCTAGATGAATGGAGTACTATACAACAAACCATATGGAGGTGTTTGTATTGGGTCGTCCTAAATTGAACCAAAAAAAAGGCCGTAAAAAAGATGTTTTCGTTCGTGCCTGGTTTGATAAGCTAGAAAAAAAGTTTGAGGAAATGCCCCCCAAAAAAAGAGGCCGCTCGAAACGGAAATCGTTTGGTAAAGACATCATTGTCAAAAAGCAGGTTGTACGTGTGAACATTAATCATGATGCTGAAGGGGATTCCAGAACCACAGGTGATATAGCGCAGTTCGGTTACATTTATAATGTGAGGCCCCAACTCGTTTCGATTGAAGGGGAGGTCATTTTCGATACGAACGGCATACTTACACCTGGGATTGCTCACCTTCCAGGGACTACACAAATTGCTGTAGCCGATGCAGGAAAGTATGAAGTCCGCTTTTCGGTGTCGGGTGTAGAACCTAACCAATTCGCCATCTTTATTAATGGCGTACTGGCTGAGGGAACCGTGTACGGCTCAGGAGCGGGAACACAACAGAACACCGGGCAAGCCATCCTCGCCCTGGCATGCGGTGATGTCCTTACTCTGCGTAACCATAGCTCTACTGCTGCTGTTACCCTGCAAACACAGGCCGGAGGAACTCAAGCCAGCGTAAATGCCTCTGTCCTCATTAGAAAATTGGGATAGGCTTAGACTCATGCAAAGCCCCAATATACTAAAAAGGGTTTATCCATCGCACGAGGATAAACCCTGAATACTTTTTAAAAGGCGATAATGATCCCTTTGTCATTGGCATACATTGAACTAATTCCCCTGGTGGGCACAATATGAATATCTTTAAATTGATAGCGGTTCTTCAAGGTATTCATTAACTTTTGTGCCAGTCCGGGATTATTGCAATGAGTAATAACGATGCTTTCTCCTTCGGTACTCCGACCACTTTTTTCAATGGTATCTGCCAACTTTTCAATGATTTGATTCTGACCACGGGCTTGAGTAAATAATGCGATGTTTCCGTCACCGTCTGAACCTAAAATAGGCCTGATATGCAAGAATGAAAGTATCTTTCCGGTGATTTTATTCATTCGTCCGTTCTTGACCAAATTATCCAAATTCTCTAACACAAAATAGGTTTTCATCTTGCTGATAAAGCTCTCCAAAGAAGAGATAATCTCGCTTTTATGATATCCTTCGTCAATCAGCTTGCGTAATTTTAGAGCTAACAAGAGTTGTCCAGCCGATGCGCTTTTCGAATCGAATACATAAACATCTGCCCCTTCTTCTTCCGCCATATCCTTTGCGACCAATGCACTGGAATACGAGCTGGACAGGTTACTGGATAATGTAATGGCAAAAGAAGTATGCGCGCCTTGAAAGGCTTCCTTATATAGCATAGGTGACGGTGAAGCGGAACCAATCTTGGTTGTACAGGCTTTCATTTCTTCCATAAACTGAGGCAAGTCCAATGTATCATCATCTATGAAGCATTTTTCACCCAATGTCATGTTTAATGGAATCGTAGTTACTTGCATCTTTTCTTTAAGCTCTGTCGTTAAGTCGCAGCAACTATCTGCTATGATTTTATATCTCACCCAGTACACCCTCACATTATGTTATTTTTCACTAGAATCCGCATTCATCATATTCAAAGAAAGCTCAATTAACCACATCAGGCATTTCTATTTCTATTGCCACATCGCCTTTTTCCTTATTCCCGTAAGCGCTGCCGTAATTCTTGTTCTGGATACATGCAGATGATCTCGGAGTAAGGGGAAATTAATTCCATTATCTCGACGTTAAACTAAATATGGATACTATGTACTATAAAGAATTGCCAACAATAATAACAATGAAATATTTGTGAATTATTATCCTCCCCCTTCACCTCCAGAGATCTCTCAGGCCGAGAACAAAAAATACTTTAATCTCATTCATTGACTCGATACAATAAATAGTATATTCCAGTATTTGCGATAAAATAAACCATGCTAATCTCTGTGATAGTGAAGGAGTCTTCAAACTATGCTTAAGCTAATCCCCAAAAAAAGCTTCATTATATGTATTGTTATCCTGATCGCTTTAATGGCATATTTCACAAAAGATCTAAGGACGGAGATGTCGGTAAAATCAACGGATCTATCGGAATTGTCAATAAACAATATTCCACTAAGCAAGAATATTGCGAAGATTGATTTGACTGCTTATAAAAAGAACCCGGATTTTAACGATAAACACACGAAAGATGCCGATCACAGATATTTTGAAAATTTCTTAATTGTCTATAGTTCTAGTGGAGAGATTATGAAACTGCAAACCTTGTCCGAGAGCGAATTTTCTAGCATCAGTGGCCACAAACTTCAGAAACTTGAGGATGTGAAAAATAAATTGGGCAACCATTTCGTGGATCAAAGCTACGACTCTGCCCAAAGCCTAAACGCCATAGTATATTATGACAAAATAAATCGTACGAAGGCTAGTTTTGTATATCCCCATAATAACAAGCAGGATCAGATCGTTGTCTGGACTATATTGGAAAAGTATTAGCATTTGTAAGAAAAGGCCAACCCGTAATTGCTGGTTGACCTTATCGTTTAAAGAATGTCCTACGCTTCTGAACGAATATGAACTAACTTTACAGCACCGTTTTAACCGTGTCTTGTACTTGTTTCAACAATCCTTTGTAACCATCTTCATCAAGGTAGCCGATACTTCCAAGCAGCAAGTGACCGACTGATTCAATTCCAACAAAATCAAAAATACCCGTATCTGATGTGAGCTTCAATCCTGCGGTCATACCAATTTCATCGTAGATCGCGTTGGGCGTACCATGTGTATTCACGATAAACCCTTTTTTACCTGTAAGCAACTTATTAATCCCTTCTGCACCAGCCGTATATGCAAAGCCGTAGGCAAATACACGATCAACATAACCTTTCAGGATCGCAGGAAGACCTGTCCACCAAATGGGTGAAATAAACGTAATCGTATCAGACTGCGAGATATATTCCTGCTCTACTTTGATATCAGCCGGCGTTTGTCCAGCTCTCATCGCAGCCGTATCCTCAGGTTTTAATACCGGTTGAAAATCAAGAGCGTACAGATCGCGTACAACGACTTCGTCACCTTTTTCCTTCAAGGTAGTTACAACCGTTTCCAGTATCGCGTGGTTAAAGCTTTCAGCGTTAGAGTGAGCATAGATGATAAGATGTTTCATTTTCATGACCTCCAGATATTTTATTGTTATTTTGGCATTTGCATAGATATCTATACATTTACTCAAAAAAAATTTAAAACCTGTTTTTTATATGCTCCAACAGATATTCCAGTTGTTTTTTTTCCTCGTCTTTGAGACCACCATAAATAGTTTCTTTTAATTTATTAGAGATCACCTCAAATATAGGCTCCAGCTCTTTCCCCTTTTCGGTAAGATAGATCAGAGTAACTCGGCTATCCTCCCTTTCTTTTTTCCTTTCCACATACCCCAATTTTACTAGCTTGTCGATTAAAACAGTGACTGTGGGCTGTTGACGAGCAATTTTTTGCGTCAATTCCTTAATCGAAAGTCCATCCGTTTGATACAGGAACATCAGTATTCCACCATGGGTAGGTACGATTCCTTCAACTCCATAGGATTCGAGCTCAGATACAATTAATTTATTGATCGAGTCCCTAATGGTTCCTACAAGTGCAGCTGCATTATTTTTTAACATACAAGTATTATTACATAGACATCTATATATATCAAGTATTTAGTCAGTCTGATCTAATTTTAACGTATGAAATGCTTCAAAGGACTAGATCTAAGTCTGTTATAATAAGATTTTAAAAATAGTTAGGAGGTTGTTAAATGGAGCAGCTTTTAAAGAAAATCCAATACTTGAGCACCCACGAAAAGAAGACATTAGAGCAGATGGTTCTTAAACTATCCGAAGAAGTAGGAGAAACCTCTCAAGCCATGCTGTCTTATATGAATGCAAACGGAAGCGAATATAAGCAATTGAATATTTCCGATGTCAAAGAGGAATGTGCAGACGTGATTCTGGTTGCCCTTTCTTTATTTTATAAGCTAAGCAACAACGAGGGGGAGCTTCAGGAGTTCTTAAGTAAAAAAGTGGACAAATGGGAATCTGTAATGACTTAGGCCAAAAGGCCACCATTAACCGTGCTACGTTCTATGGGGTTGTCTTTAAAAGGGCCGTTCCCGGTATTCTTGATCAGTTCCTGGGACAGCCCTCAAAGTATATAACAAAAATAACAAAAAATAACAACAGTATTATTTATAGAATTTTCTTAAACATTTCGATAACTTGTTCTTTGCTAGGTATGAACGGATTGCCCGGAGCGCAAGCATCCTTCATGGAGTTTTCGGCAAGCAAATCTAAATCCACCTCGTTTACACCTAGTTCAGAAAGTTTGGCAGGAATCCCTACTTCCTTCGACAGGTCCTTGATTCTTTGAATTACATAGTCTGCGCATTCTTTATCCGTTTTCCCCTTATCTTCATAACCGATGACCTTAGCAATGGCACGAAACTTCTCTGGTACATGCTTGGCATTCTCCTCCTCCACAATCGGCAGCAGCATGGCATTGCAAACCCCATGAGGCAAATCGTATACCCCGCCTAGCTGATGAGCCATAGCATGGACATAACCCAATCCGGCATTATTAAATGCAAGTCCTCCCAAGAAAATAGCGAAAACCATTTGTTCACGTGCTTCTATATCATGACCGTCGCTCACCGTGCGGGCCAAATTGTTAAAAATAAGTTCTACTGCTGCCAACGCAGTCGCATTTGTAACAGGGTAGGAGCCTGGAGTAACCAAAGCTTCAATGGCATGGGTCAAAGCATCTAGTCCTGTAGCTGCCGTTAATGCGGCGGGTTTGTCTACCATCAGTTCAGGATCGTTGACTGAAATCGTAGCTACGCTATTCTTGTCAACCATAACCATTTTGACTTTGCGCTCTTCGTCCGTAATGACATAATTGATTGTAATTTCTGCGGATGTTCCTGCCGTTGTATTAATAGCGACAATCGGCAGCGATTTATGCTTGGATTGATGAACGCCCTCATACTCAGTTATATGTCCCCCGTTGGTAGCAATAATGCCGATTCCCTTGGCCGTATCCTGTGGGGATCCTCCGCCAATGGAAATTAAGAAGTCACAGCCGTTTTCTTGTAGAAATTGGACACCATCATGTACATTTTTACAGGTCGGGTTGGGCTTGACCTCATCATATACCGCATAGTCCAAGCCTATATCATCCAGCAAGGATGTGACCTTGCCGGCAATTCCACTCTTCATCAGAAACTTATCCGTCACGACCAGTGCTTTGTTTAAATGTAGTTCTTTTATATAGGGTCCAACTTCATGCAAACAGCCTTTTCCCATCAGATTGATAGATGGTACAAAAAATACATGTGCGCTCATAAAAATCTGCCTCCTAAGGATTCACTTTTGATCCCTCGCTAAATACAGAACTACTCTAAAGTGAAACATTTCACAATTGTAATTCTATCTTTATTTGATTTTGATGTCAATATAAAAACAAAGATATTGCTTTGTTTTATTTTTGTTTGTTTTGTTTTTTGAATCAGTCCAATAATTGGTACACAACTAATCGGAGGCAGTATCGTACAACTTAGAGGAACACATTAACAACGAGGTGATGACAGCATGAGAATCAACAAGAAAGTATGGCTGGCTCTGCTGGCAGTACCACTGCTTCAAGCAACCCCATCTTACGCCAAGCCGGCACCGCTAACTCCAGTAACAACCGTTTATGTGGATGACCGCCCGCTTGAGCTTACTGCTCAACCGCTACTGCTAGACGGGACAACGCTCGTTCCCATGCGGCAGTTGTTTGAAGCGCAAGGAGCTGTGCTTTCCTGGAACGGATCCAGCAAAACCGTAACAGCAACCAAAAACGACACGACGCTGACCTATCGCATTGGAGAAGTCACCTCCACCCTCAACGGTAAAACGCTATCCCTGAACGTTCCCGGACAGATTGTTGAGGGCAACACAATGATTCCACTGCGTTTTGTGAGTGAAGCACTTGGGAGCACAGTGAAGTGGGACGGCCTAACCCGTACGATTCGGATTGCCTCCACTGATGATTTTTTCACAACGGTTCTTTCTGGAGTCAACCTGCGTAGCAAACCGGATTCATCAGAAACTTCCCCTTCCCTGCGGCTTATTCCAACCGGTGAAAAGGTTCATGTCATCCGCGAGGTCAATGCCCTCTGGCTGGAAGTACGCACTAAAAACAACCTGACCGGGTACATATCGGCAAAACCAAAATACAGTGACTATACCAGCACTTCCCTAGCAGAACGGCAGAGAGATGAACTGATCGCCTACGGGCAAAAATACCTTGGCACCCCTTATGAATTCGGCGCTGCAACCGGACAGACATCGACCTTTGATTGTTCCTCTTTTGTCGGGGAAGTGTTCCGGCATACGCTCTCTGTCGACCTCCCCCGTGTCTCTTACGATCAGGCCAAAGAAGGCCAAGAGATCGGGCTGAACGAGTTGCGCAAAGGTGACCTGCTGTTCTTCAGTGCGCGGGGGCTGGAGATCGGCCATGTGGCGATCTATGCAGGGAACAACAAATTGCTGCATACTTTCTCCAAAGAACGCGGCGTTCATTTTGACACGTTTGACGGTAAATGGAAGAAACGTTTCGTAACAGCTCGCAGGGTGTTTTAGGACAAGCAGATACCCCATAACCGTAGGCTGCTCCATTACCACATTCATTATCTTCTGATTGCCTTTTGCCGGACGCCTCCCTTGCGGTTTGCGTTCAGGCGGCAAAAGGATTCATTCGTTCCCATTGTTCAACACGTAATTCGATACTCTTCTTTAACGTTTTCTTTCAAAATCTTGAATCTTTCCCATCAGATCTGCTTAAGGAAGTATACATACCTACACGTCATTGCCTCAAGTTACTAGGCACACAGCATGGGGACCCAATACAGAAGAAGATACAAAGGCGTATATAGAACAAGTTCTAGTCTCACAGCTGGAAAAGCCACGACAAGACTACGAACTAGCCGTATGTCTTAAAGACACTGGAATTCTGATCGGCGGTGTTGGTATTCATGTCAAAGATACTAATGCAGAAATGGGTTATATTTTAAACCCAGATTATCAAGGTAAGGGTTATGCAACAGAAGCGGCACGAGCCCTGCTAGGATTTGGATTTAGCACACTTGATGTCCATCGTATTTATGCAACATGTCGTCCAATGAGGAATATTACAGGACATAATTTTTATTTTAGGAGGGAACAACATGGAAGTTTTTGCAGAATATTTAGCGCATATTGATAACCCACAACATCGGGTCCGAACGGAAGAGGTTTTGGCTTGGGTAACCAAGAAGTTTCCAAATTTATTGCCAAAAATTGCGTGGAATCAGCCTATGTTTACAGATCACGGCACATTTATTATTGGCTTTAGCGTAGCCAAACATCATTTAGCCGTTGCCCCTGAAAAGGCAGGGATTAATCATTTTTCTGAGTTAATTGTGCAGGCTGGCTATAATCACACCAAGCAGTTGGTACGTATCCAGTGGGATAGTCCAGTTGATTTCTCATTACTTGAGAAAATAATCGAGTTTAATATTTTGGATAAGGCCGACTGTTCAACCTTTTGGCGGGAATGCTGAAACTTCTCATGTTCCTCTTTTTCCCCATCGAATATCAAAAGCACGTACAAGTCCCCCACCAACATAGAAAGCTATCATCCTTCGAAATCTCATCATGCTAATGCCCCTTAAAGTGACCTATGCTATAATGTGGAAAGTATGGATAGCTACATATACAGGAGGATTGGAGCAGAATGATTGGGAAATTTTTGATTTTCTCTCTACTATGGAGTTTGCTCGGTAATCCGTTTTTGGCAATGCTCGTACTCCTAATTGTGATCTATATATTGGATCGCAGCTTTGTCGGTGTATTGCCCAGCATCAGCAAACCGTGGAAAAGAAGACGCAATGCAGCACGATTGCGTCAACAGATTGTGTTAAACACCAACGATGTGGCTGCCAAGTTTGATTTGGCACGGATTTGGATCGAAAGCAAGAAATACTCGCAGGCTTTGGAGCTACTATTGGAAATTCAATCCCGATATGAAGATTCAGCAGATTATTGGAACACGCGGGGTACGGCTGAGGTACACACAACCCACCTGGAGGATGGAGAACAGCATTTACTCAAGGCACTGGACATTAACCCGCGGGTGCAATACGGTGAACCCTATTTGCATTTAGCCGCAGCTTTCAAGGAACGGGACGTAAATAAGTCACTACACTATCTACAGCATTTTCAGGAGATTCAGTCTTCTTCCAGCGAGGGCTATTATCTGACAGGCCTGATGTACCGTATGCTGGGACGCAAGGATGAAGCCATCACTGCATTTAACCAGTCTATTGCTGTCTATCGTTCTCTGCCCAAATACCGCAAACGAAGTGAGCGCAAGTGGGCTGCACGCAGTCTATTCCGTAAAATAATCAGCTAAATCACACGCTGAAACGCAAAAAAGAGGTTCAAGATGAACAGTTAATCTGCCATGATGAACCTCTTTCTTTATTATACTTTTTCCGATCCAAAGCATCCTCTCACGGTCATCGTAACGGCGCATAACCAAGTCGATTCAGCTCTTCCGCAATCACGCGATAACCACGGCTGTTCGGATGTATCCGGTCCAGCGAAAGCAGTGCCCGTTCATTGCCTTCGAATATGGGATAAATGTTCGCTACCCGATAATTCGGCCCGCCCAATGTATAGAGAAACGAGTTGTATTGGCGCACATATACTCCCGCCTCCCTTACTCCTGGAAAAGGATTATATAACCCCACCATTCGGATGATAAATGGCTCACGCTGACCGGACTTTATTTGATACAGGGCATGTACAATTTGGCGTACATGTTCTTTGGTATGATTCAGCGCTTGCGAAATGGAAGAACCCGACGCGCCTGGGCTTCCAGCAAGTGTACTGATATATGGACGCAGATCATTCCCGCCGATCGTCACCGTTATGAGTTCAGCCCGGCTGATTGCCGACCGAAAAAGCGGATTGTTGCGGACCATGGACAGCAGCTCCTGCGATGTCAATCCGTTGATTCCCAGATTCTCGTAACTGACTGGCGTACGGAGATGTCTTTCCGCCATTCGCCGATAGACAGGTACAAAGCCGCCACTCAGCAACGTCCCTGCACCTGTCGTTAAAGAATCTCCAATCGCTGTGTAGTGATACGCCAATGAAACCCACCTCCCTCCGACATAACATATATTATGTAGAAAAAAGGAAGTGGGACACGGAGATTCGCTTATTCTTCGTCTATTTCATATATACAATGGAATTGCCCACCATCTGGCAAATCCTCCGATCCATATACGGCAAAACCCACGTTGCGGAAGAAATCTGCCCCCTCCGCATCTGTGTCCACCGTAAGTCGCTTCGGGCTACGCTCCTTAATAAGCGTAAGCAACATCCCTCTGCCGTAGCCTCTATGACGATTTTCAGGTAATACAGCCAGATGATGGAGCACGATCGTTCCATCCTCCCGCTCCTCAAAACCGACAACACCTACAATAAGTCCTTCATCTTCCACACCGAACAACTTCCATTCATCCGAGGCTTGATAAGCACGCAAAGCCGCCTCTCCGCGTTCAGGATGATCAAGCACAGCGTAGGTAAGGAGCTCCAGCACCTCCTCACGATCTGAATCTGGTTTTATATTTTTAAACATCGTTAGTCGTCTCTCCTTATAATCTGAAATGAGGTTATACTTTAGTTTTCCACAATAAGCAACGGCCAATTATCTAGCCACTGTTTTTCAAATACACGCTGACGAAAAGCCGTAGTGTGACGGAACAGGGGGCTTTGGCGTACCCGCATATCCAGCAGATCTTCCAACCCATACGGACAAATAACCTCCATTTGATCCTTGGTATTCAATCGAATGGCTACAGCTGTTGCCGTCTCTGGCCAGCGGCTCATCGCATCCTCTATCGAGGAATACGGAGCCTCCCCGTTGCGAATATGCATCCGAGCTTGATTTTTGACAGACCAGTTGCGTCCTGCCTGTTTACGATTCAAGGACTGCTCCAGAAACTCATCTCGTTCCTCTAGCGTATTTTTAGGGTCAAAATAAATAACATCGATATCGTTTAGAGGTGTAGCCGTTGTATAGCCATGAAGCTTGTCCCAAACCCGGTTTCGTACATAGCCCGCGGCTATACAGCCTTGCGGAAGCTTCAGCTCTCGCACATAACGCAAGTCTTCCAAGACCTGTGGATCATTCATATATTGTATAATTCGTAGCACATCTTCTTCCGACTTCATCCTGTACTCAGCTCCCTTTTTTTATGATGATAGTTGCTGCACAGACTCCCCACCTTGAGCCGCGAACCGGGCTGTACGCTGCGCCAAACGGCGGCGTGCGACCAGCAGGAACGGAATACCGATCACAACCGACAGTGCAACCGGAACAAACACGGCAAGCGGTGCTGTTTGACCATAGATATCCAGCAACCAGCCACCAAATAAAGGAGCCAGTACACTACCCAAATTATTAAAGCCGATCGTACCGAAGTAGGTCCCTTTATATTGGACATCAGCAATTTGATCAATCAGTACGTCCAGCATCGTGAACAATAATACTTCGCCTACTGTAAACAACACCATATCCAGTATAAACATCCAGCCTGAGTTTAGCATACCGCACAGCAGCAAGCTGACTGCAATACATATATTCCCTGCTATTAAGGAATTCACTGGAGAAAAGCGGCTTGCCAGTCGTACCAGTGGATACTGAAAAGCCAATACGCAAACCGCGTTGACCGTTAGCATGTATGTAAACCACCGGGTACCTTCCTCGAAGGACAACGATAAAAATTGAGGCATTGTCGAATTGGAATGAGCATAGCCCATTACGCAGAATACGGTTCCCAACAAAATCGGCATAAATACGGGATCTCTGCTGGCTGTTCGGAACGCCTCACCCATCCGCAGCGGAGCCTCGCCTGCGGTTGTGCCTACATGCAGATCTGCTGCATACCGAGTAAATTGGATCAACAGCAGCACCCCGTACAGAGCATACACACCAGCGGCTACCATAAACGGCGTACCTGTAGATGCCGATCCCAACATCAAACCAAGCAGCGGTCCTGCCACCACACCAACATTAATCGCCGCATATCTCATGTTATAGACGAGCAATCTTTTCTCCTTGGGGGTTACATCTGATAATAGCGCCCGCGAAGTTGGCTCGAACAAGGATCTGCATAGTCCATTCAGAGCATTAATGACAAAAAAAGCCCAAGCCGCTTCTGCCAACGCAAAAGCGACGAATACAAGCGCCCAACTCGCGATGGATACCAGCATCACCTTACGCCGTCCGATCCGATCTGAAATATATCCACCGTAAAAGCTGGCAAAAATGCCGACCAGCGAGCTGACCGATACGATCACCCCCGTATGAAAGGGGGAAACCCCCAGACGGGTGGTCAGATAAATAGACAAAAATGGGATACTCATCGAGGTCGCCATCCGACCAAAAATCGTACCCGCTATAATTGTCCAGGCCAGCGGGTGAATGGAACGCAGCTGTTCTTTCATATATATCTTAGGTCCTCCTTCTAGGTACAAGTCTAACAAGGGGGAATCAGTCTAGACTGGTGAATATAACGTTCCAGCTCTAAGCACGTTGCCTGATAGACAGACTGGAGCGCAGACAACTTCACTTGCGTATTCTCAAGTCGGTTCTCCCGTGCAAGCTGTTCAATATCAGACAGCAACTTGGACAAACGCCCGACCCCTAGACTCACGCTGCCTGATTTCAACTCATGAGCAGCCTCTACTACTTTTGTGACTTCGCCCGCAGCAACCAATTCTTTTAACTTGTTGATTTTGGCAGGTGTATCACTAGTATACATTTCAACCAATGACTCGAGTAATCCCGTGCTACCATCCTCATCCAGCAACATAATTTCCCGAATAACATCCTCATCCAAAATAGGCTCGGATTCCGGAACGGGTAGCCATTTGACGAGCTTTTCTGAGAGATTTTCAATCGTCACCGGTTTCGTCAAGTAATCGTTCACTCCAACCTCCCGCCCACGAGCCTGGTCTTCCTCGGACACATTTCCGGTCAAAGAAATGATCGTTACGGGCGGCTGTTGGTTTTCTACTTCCCACTGGCGGATCGCTTTCGTCGCATCGTGACCATTTAGCAGAGGCATATGGTGATCCATTAGAATGCAGGCGTAGGATCGTTCGGAGGCCGCTCTTACTGCGGCTTGCCCATCCTCGGCAAAGTCAATATGCTGGAATCCCAGGTGGTTAAGCTGTAATTGCACCACTTGACGATTCACCCGATTATCCTCAGCCACCAAAATAACTTGAGAATGAATATGCTCACGAAGCAATTCGCTACGTGCCGTCAATTCACCATTTTCATGTTGCTCTATTTTATCTGCCTGTCCTGATGCCTTCCTGAAGGGAATTTCAAACCAGAATGTGGAGCCTTGGCCTTCTTCGCTGACGACCCCAATCTCTCCCTGCATAAGTTTCACAAACGAGCTGCATATCCATAGTCCCAGTCCCGTTCCTCCATATTGAGAGGCGCCGCCCTCACCGGCTTGCACATAAGGCTGAAACAGCTTGTCCTGATCCTCCGGTGAAATCCCGATGCCCGAATCCTGTACTTCAAAACGAACACGTTGGGAATCTTTTGTTTCCTCAACCAATTTTGTACGAACAACAAGTATCCCTTCGCTTGTAAATTTATTCGCATTGTTCAACAGATTAAGCAAGATCTGCATAATCCTTGCCGAATCTCCTTCGAGATGCTCTGCCACGCCAGGATCAGTCTCTATACTCAACTGATTGCCCATCTGATAAATTTGCGGCTCCAACAACTGGGCAACATGGCTCATAATCGCTTGAACTCTGACATTTCCGATCTCCAATTCCATCTGTCCTGCTTCTACTTTGGATATATCGAGCAGATTATTAATCATGTTTAGCAGCAGAGAGGCCGACTCACGTATCACACCGATGGCCTGCCGCTGATCTGGAGACAGTTTGGATGCAGCTAACATTTCGATCATCCCCAGAATTCCGTTCATTGGCGTTCTAAATTCATGACTAACCACGGCGAGAAAAGTGCTCTTCAGGTCATTAGCCCGTATCGCTTCTTCCTTTGTCCGCTTTAATTCCGCATTGCTTTTGGCAAGCTGACGCTGCAGATTGACCAGCTCGTTGTTCATTGCTGAAAATTCATTCAGCAGCTTTTCTTCCTCAGCTTTGCTTTTCACAACCTCATCCGTTAATTGTTCGACCGTTCTCCGCAGGACAGCCATTTCTGCTGTCGGTTCCTTCATATTAAAAGGCCCCCTTTACAAAATGACTTACGGGTTGCCAACACTAACATTATCTCTTGAGCGAAAGTATGCCCTCTGCTACCTCCAGCGCTTCCTCCGCACCTGGTGCATATCCATCCGCCCCAACTTCCTGCCATAAGTGTGAATCAAGATTAAAGGGCAAGCCACCGACCATAATTTTCACATGCCTGGTAGTTGTATTTTGACGGATAACAGTAATCAACTTTTTCACCAGATGGACATGGTAAGCCATGGTAGCTGAGATAGCTACCACATCTGCGTTGTAACTCACAATGGCCTGAAGCAGGCTCCGATCAGGTACATTAGCACCTAAATAGTACGTATCCCAACCATCCATCTCGAATATATCAGCCAGCATACGCAGACCTATTTCATGCTGCTCGCTGCCTACACATGCTGCTACAAGGCTGCGTCCCTTATTTCCAGTACCTATCCATCTGGGATACAGGCTGGAAATAATAAACTGAGTCGCGGCAGTACAAAAATGTTCTTGGCCAACCGTAATTTTGCCTTCATGCCACAGACGACCTATTTCATATTGCGAAATTTGAAAAATATATTTATAAGTATGTTGAATAGACGTACCTTCATCAAGCAAATGGACGATCCAATCCAAAGCCTGTCTGCGATTACCTGAGAGTAAATATTCCAAATACTGAGTCACATCGGCAGCATAGGGATTATCATCTGTAATAAAAGAGGCATACTCCTCCTTCTTCCCAATTTGCTGTATCCCCAATTCCAGATGCATCAGCACCGTCGTTTTATCCGTGTGATGAAAGTGCTCTACCAACGTCTCCCGAATTAATTGAAAATTGATGATCAAATCTTCTTGGGTTATGCCGAAACCTTCTAGAAGTCTCTTTAACCAGGAAACATAATACGTAAATAAAATAGGACTGTTCACGATTACACTTTCTGCTAAATAGTTCAAACTATATATGGAGTCCTGTTTTGTCTTTATTTTACCGTTGTCCCCAAAGCGCTCCAAAAGATCTGGCTGTAATTCGTATTGTTTATGGGTAACTAGTTCAGCCAAGCCTCCTGCTTGCATTAATAGCGACTCACCTGCGGTATATTGCTGTATACTCATGTACAGCTCCTTCCCCGACAAGGTATTTGTATATGAAACAGGTTCTAGGGATGACCTCAGATCGAGACTATTAGACAATTATACCTGATTTGCGTACCTACTGCTCCAAAATTAGACAAAAAAATAAAATACCGAAAAGTCGGTATTTTATCTCAAAGCTGAATTAACCAGAATATGCAACACTTATGATCCGTTACTCTTCTGTCCCTCAGCTGTTAGTCCAAGCTTTTTTAGCAGATGAATAGCCTGCTCCTTCTCTTCCACGGATAAGCCATCCACAGTCTCCATAATAACACGATGATGCTGTGGAAATATTTGTTCAAAAAAATGACGTCCATCGTCAGTCAATTCTGCATAAATTACACGCCGATCATCTTGTGACGCACGGCGAGTAAGCAGGTTTTTTTTCTGAAGTTTATCCACCACATACGTAATATTGCCACTGGAGATCAGTACCTTTTCTCCAATTTTCTGCAAAGGCTGCGGTCCGCGATAATACAGCAGGTCAAGCACACCAAATTCAGTTGTATTTAATCCATGACTATGAATGTCCCGATTCGTGCGAGATGTGACCGAATTATAGGCACGTGCCAGAACAACGAACAAATTAAGCGCTAAGTCCTGATCATCTGGTTTTACAGACATATTAACAGCCTCCGTTACTCATATCTTTATTCAAAGATATCTTAATTGCGTACTTTTGTCAAGTTTAAGCGCTTCCCTTCCTGCTCTTACGCTCTGTTATTGTAGGAATTACCATCTATTATGCGAAAATTGCCGTTCATTATGTAAAAAAAGCCTGCCCTCGACCAGTCATTAAACACTGATATCGAGAGCAGGGCGATTATAATTCAATTCTTAATTTCTTACGTAAAAATACATAGGCAACACGTCCGCATAATACTCCAAGCACATTCAGTATGATGTCATCCACATCCATCGTACCTGCGCCCAGCAGCATTTGGTTTACTTCTAGAATGACCAATGCGGCCACCACCACTAACAGCAGCCTGCCTACCTTGCGCATAGACACCCAAATGATCGGCAAAAGAACTCCAAAGGGAATGAACACACCAATATTCCCAAGCAAATTAACACCCCATACCCGAAAAGGGGACGAATGCATTGCCCGCCAGTATCGGCCAATCGTATCCAATGGAACAATATTATATGAATACGGAGGTCCTGGCCGTAATGTACGACCAAAACCGAGAAACATCCAATATAATAGAAGCCCTGTATATAATATCAATAACACGAATGCCACATTATAAAACAGACGGTTACCAGACATTATTTATTCCGTATGTCAATTTGTCCATTAGCTCGTGCGATAATGACTTGGTCCGCCATGTTAATGAACAGTCCATTATCGACTACACCCGGAATTTGATTTAAGCGAAATTCCAGCTCCTGCGGGTTCTCGATCGTACCATAGCGACAATCGGCAATATAATTACCGTTATCCGTAAGGAAGCGCTCGCCGTCTTTCATACGCCATTCCGCTTTACAACCCGTCTGCCGCAGAGCCTCCAACGTCCATTCACTGGCAAAAGGTACCACCTCGACCGGCAAAGGGAATGCGCCCAGTACCTTCACATCCTTGGACTCATCCACAATTATGATTAATCGGTCGGTATTGCTTTCCACAATTTTCTCTCTCAGCAGAGCACCGCCTCCACCTTTCACCAATACCAGTTGCTCATTCACCTCATCTGCACCATCAATGGTAACGTCAAGCCTTCCAATTTGATCAAACGGAATGATGGGAATTCCCAGCTCCCTAGCCTGATCCTCCGAGGCTTGGGATGTAGCTACAGCCTGTATATGTAAACCTTGTGCCACACGCTCTCCGATTTTTTGAATAGCCCAATAGGCTGTCGAGCCTGTACCAAGTCCTACTTTCATGCCATCCTGAATCGCCTCAACTGCTTTTTCGGCCGCTTTTTGCTTCAAATTCATTATCATCTCTCCCGCTATATAGGCTAATGTTGATCAACATCTATTTTATATGAGAACGCTTTATAAAGACAGAGACAGCTTTTTACCATAACAAAGACTATTTTCATCGTATTCATACTCCCCAAATCGTTCAATAGGTTCGTACCCTTGCTTGGTATAGAAGGCAATTGCCTCAGGTTGAGCCGCTCCGGTCTCTAGTTTAATCCTTACAACTCCCCGCTTTCTGGCTTCCTCTTCCAGAAAAGATAATAGGCTGACCGCAATTCCTTGTCTGCGATAAGAGGAATCGACATAAAATCTTTTAAGTTCCATCTCTTCCGCATCTATAGGCCTAAGCCCTCCGCAAGCAACCGGTTTTTCATCCACATACACAACAGCGAAAAACATACTTTTAACTTTTGGATTGGAAAAATCGACCAAGTAAATTTGATCAGCAGGATACCTTTCCAGCAAGTCTTCATCCAGCCTATGAATCAAATGATGCAGATCCGCGTGATTGCTCTCAACCTTTAAAATCGTAAGCTTGGACACTTTTCTCTTCCCTCTTCTCTATGCATAGATACATGGGCTCATTTCGCAAACAATTCCCGAAAACCGCGATAAATCAAGCATTTGCAGCATCAAATATGAAAAATGTCCCAAATTCATAAGTGCATTTGACTCTATTATAAAGTATGATGGTTTCTGTTGAATAGTTGCTTATGGACTGAAATGAACTTGAATTTCAAGCGTGAGTATAAATTGGAAAATACTGAAATACACACAACGTTTACCTATTAAAAATTAATTTTTTATTGGGTTAGGTATTCATTTCAAGAGCTTTTTGTACGACATATATATAGGGATATCTTACTGGTCCAAAAAAGACTTAAGACCTATTAAAAAAAATCAAGGGTCATTATCTCTATTTATTATGTTTGTAAGGGGGACTTGATTATCTCATTCGATAAGCGGTTCAACACCATATACAAAAATACTACCAGGGAGTGGAACATTTTGAAAAAGTGGAGTAGCTTATCATTCTTCACCAAAAACTTATTATTATCCTTCTTCAATATCGTACTGATCGGGCTAGTCCTTATTGTATCTAGCTATTTGATCCAACGTACGATTTTGATTGACCAGTTGCATGGGCAAGTGGAAAAAATCACATTGAAGTGGGCACAAGGCATTAATTCCGATGAAGTATCCCAAGCAGTTCAAGAAAAAAATTATGATGGACCCATTCAAACCAAGCTCCGTACCTATCTTGATAACATCATGGCGACGAACCCGAATATCTCTCACGCCTATATTTTCGGAACAGAGCTGGAAAATGGTAATCAGACATCCATTATTGCCATGCCAAAAGATCTGAGAGAATCATTTGAAAAAGAAAAGATGGGTGTCGGCGCTATGTACGAGCAACCCAATGTTGTGGCTGTAGGGGTAACTAGCATGCTGGACTCCGGCAAACCTACATTCACCAGTTTCTACGATGACTCTTTTGGTACTTGGACGACTTTGATGACGCCGATTAAAGATCCTAGTGGCAAAATCTTTGCTTATTTTGCGGTCGATGCTGATGCTGGGGCTGTACCGGCTGGATTGACTAAGCTGCTCATTAGCGGCGCTACCATTTTGGTGATATTCCTACTGATCTGCCTGGCGCTTCAATATTGGGTAGTAAAACGCACACTGTCTCCGATTAAGCAACTGATGTACGGTATCAGTGAAGTAAGCAGAGGAAACCTGGATGTTCAAATTCATACTGGCCAGGATGATTTGGGACTTGTGAATCAGAACTTTAACGATATGGTAAGCCATATTAACAGCATAATGACCAAAGTGAAGCAGACTACTGATGAAGTCAATGAATCTGCGAAAGAATTACTCGCAATCTGCGAGCAAAACGGAATCAATTCCAACATCATCAACCAAAATATCAATGAAATTACGGATAATATCCGTTCACAGGAAAAAGCGACAGGCGATAGTGCACGAGCTATGGCTGAAATGGCATCAGTTATCCAAAATATTGCTACTAGTTCTTCCAATGTGGCCGAAGAAGCCAATTCGGTAGAGAAGCGTTCCAATGAAGGTAACGAGATTGTAGATAAGGTATCATCCCAAATGCATTTGATTACCGATTCAGTAACGAATACTTCCCGTATCATCAAGTTGCTGGACAGCCGTTCACAGGAAATTGGCAATATCATTAGCACCATTTCAGGTATTTCTAGCCAAACGAACCTGCTCGCCCTGAACGCTTCTATAGAAGCTGCGCGTGTCGGTGAAGAAGGTAAAGGCTTTGCCGTTGTGGCCAATGAAGTACGCAAGCTGGCAGAACAATCTGCGGAGGCAACTAAACAAATTACTTCTTTGATTGAAGAAATTCAAAGTGAAATCGGACAAGCTGTGAATTCGATGGAGCAAGGGAACGTTGAAGTTCAAAACGGTATTGTCGTTGCTGGACAAGCAGGCGAATTGTTCAATGATATTCTTCAAGCAACTAAAAATCTAGCATGGCAAATCCAAGAAGTATCCAGTGCTACGGAGCAAATATCTGCGGGGACACAGGAAATGACCGCGACAGCAGACGATCTTTCCTCCACCGTAACCAAAACAGCCAATAACAGTGTTCACATTATGCAAACGGTAGAGGAACAAAAAGCTTCTTTGGATTCTATCATCGAGTCATCCCATAAGCTGACTTCCATGTCTGAAGAGCTTCAAGAAATTACATCTTATTTCAAAATTGCAGACACAAACCGTACCAAATCATAATATCCATTTATCGATTTCAATGTATATTTCATAAGTAAGTCGTTCGGTAATGCCTCCCTCCTGTTCATCCATTTGAAGGGATCGGAGGCATTTACTAAATTTACAACTTATATTGAAACACCAAACATTCAGGAGGTTAGCGTAATGGCTTCATTACTACAAAACAGCACACAGACAGCTCCATCCCCATTCCTAGTTCCCTTGGATTTTGCACGTATACAGCGCAAGTATACATCCTCTACTTATCAAGTAGAGTTAGGAACATCCATCTCGGACCAACTGAATCAACAAAAAGTTGCGGAAGACAAACAGGCGGTGCTCTTATCAGCGTATACTGCATGGTTATATCGTCTATCCGCAGAGGAAGAAGTTTCTTTCTCTACTTTTATGCCTCAATCCGGTCTGCTTACAGCATCGTTGACAGTTGAAAAGGAAACGACTTTTCATGAACTGGCAAGCTTATTTCAGGAGATGCTCCGTGAGCCTCATGCCTTCCTGGCAGAACCGCAAGCCGATACTTCATTTTCAACAACACTACCTACAGACAGCGGTGTAGAATCCCGTATTATGGACTGGGCTGTCAGTGAGAGCAATGGCACTTATCAAATACAGATTCGATATGATCAATCACTCTTGCTGGAAACAACGGTGGTCCGCTACGCTGAATACTTTGTAACCCTTCTGCATGGTGCACTCAACAACAGCCATGCACTTGTGAATTCGATTGACATATTATCGGACGCAGATCGAGCTGCTCACGAAGCTTTAAATAATACAGTCGTAAAATATCCTGAGCATCAGACGATTCACGGAATGTTTGAAGAAGCGGCTTCCCAATACCCTGATCGTCCAGCTATTGCTTCCCATACAGGTGAGTATACGTACCGTGAATTGAACGAGCGTGCTAACCAAGTTGCACGTGTTTTGTTATCCAAAGGTCTCACCAAAGGTGAATTCGTGACCATCTTCATGGAACGAAGCTTGGAGACCGTTATTTCCCTGCTCGGCATACTAAAAGCCGGAGGGGTCTACGTTCCTGTTGATCCCGCTCACCCCGCTGACCGGAGTAGCTACATTGTCGAGGACACGCGTTCTCCATTTGTTTTAACAACTTCCGCACTCACCCAACAAGCGGCTGAACTATGCGGGTCAATTGAAACCGTAAAAGAAATATTAGCTATTGACGGACCACTGGCAGGTTATGCAGCCAGCAATCCAAACGTTGATGTAAGTCCAGATGATCTAGCTTATGTCATCTATACCTCCGGTTCTACAGGCAAACCAAAAGGTGCCCTGATCGCTCACCGCGGTGTCGTTAACCTAGGAGCTGTCGTACAACGCGATTGTGACATTACGCCTCAGGATGTATTGACCCAATTCGCCACCTATAGCTTCGATGCTTCTGTGTGGGATACGATTGGAGCCTTGTTTTACGGTGCAAAATTGTACTTGCTGTCTTCCGAAGAGCGCGTATCTGTTGAAGAATTCGCTGAAGCCATCGAACGTACGGGCACAACGATTATTACTATTTTGCCAACCGTATTCTTTAATCAGCTATCTACGTACCTGTCAGACGAAGGTTATCGTAAACTCGCAAATGTTCGAATTGTTACTGTAGCAGGCGAAGCGCTGTATGGCTCACAAGTTCGGGCGTTCCAAAGCAAATTCGGTACAGATACCGACATCGTAAACGTATACGGACCTACCGAATGCACCGTAGCGACGACGACCCATCGAGTCCGTGGTGCCGTACCTGAGCATGTTGTTAATATCCCGATCGGTAAGCCGATTTACAATTACAAAGTGTACATCGTTAACGACGATAACAAGCTCTGCCCTGTCAATATTCCGGGCGAAGTATGCATTGCTACGCCTGCGTTGGCCCATGGCTATCTCCACCAGCCGGAGCGTACAGCCCAATCGTTCGTGGACAATCCATTTGTCCCGGGTGAGAAAATGTACCGTTCGGGGGATATCGCCAAGCTACTGCCAGACGGTACGATTGAATACGTAAGCCGGAAGGATTCGCAGCTCAAAATTCGGGGGAACCGGATTGAAATAGGAGAAATTGAAGACCATTTCTCCAAACATCCAGGTGTTCAGGACGTAGCTGTCGTTGCCGTCAAGGATCACACAGATCAGAATATGTTAGTTGGCTATTTCACCACTTCGGACGGACAGACCATTCCACAGGACGTTATTCAGTCTTATATTGGAGGCAAGCTGCCTTCCTATTTTGTACCGACCCATGTTGTTCATCTGGAAGCCATGCCTATTTCACCAACTGGCAAGATCGATCGTAAAAAGTTGGCCCTGCGGCCACTTCCTGAAGTGTCTGATGTTACGTCCAGCGGGGAACCTCTCCGCGAAGGAACTGAAACACTGATTGCCGAAGCTTGGACACAAGTGCTTGGTAAAAATAACATTGGCGCGACCGACGATTTCTTCCTGATCGGAGGCGATTCGCTTCGTGTCATTCATGTGCTGGCTATTCTGAAGCCGCGTTATGGCGCGCTGCGTATTGGAGACTTCTTCCGCTACAAAACTGTTCGTGAGCTTGCTGAATATGTAGAGCAATTAGGTACAGAACAAGCGCCTCAGCGCAAGTCACTCGCGATTTCTCAGGAAAAAACAGATTTGAATGAACATCCTATTGAGTTGCCTGGCACTTCAGATTTAGCTGAAATCCGCGACTTGCGCGTGATTTTGTTGACCGGAGCCACGGGATATCTGGGTTCACACATTCTGTATGACCTGCTCCACCGGACAGAAGCCAAAGTATACGCAATGGTACGCCCTTCTCAGGACGGTCCATCTGGCTTTGAGCGTATTCAATCCGTATTGACAGGATATTTTGGTCAAGATATCTCCAGCTTGATGGAAGGACGGGTGAAGGCTGTCTATGGGGATCTAGAGCAAGCTGATCTTGGTCTCTCTTCTGTCGACCGCCATATGCTAGAGCACCACATCGACGGTATCATTCACAGCGCCGCTGACGTTCGCCATTTTGGTGATTCGGCAACCTTCGATCGCACGAATGTGACCGGAACATTGGAACTGCTAAAAATCGCTCAAGCTAAACCAGGAGTCTCCTTCCATCACGTTTCCACTATGGGAATACCAGAGGATCTTGCAAACGAAGGAAAATGGGAATCGACATTAGAACTCTCTGCCTTCCCAGATGAACTGCACGTGGACAACCTGTACACGAACAGTAAACTTGCGGCAGAGAAGCTATTATTCCAAGCAGCTCAAGCAGGTACGCCTGTCTCGATCTACCGTGCCGGTAATTTGACCGCCCATTCGGCCAACGGACGCTTCCAGCGTAATATCGACAGCAATGCTTATTATCGTATGATGAAAGCGATGCTGCTGCTGGGCAAAGCTCCACAAGCCGATTGGCATACAGACTTTACACCGATTGATTACGCCAGCCGTGCTATTGTAGAACTGTCCGTCAAGCAAAAAAGTGCGAACCGCATTTTCCACATCTGTAATCCGAACCCACTGCCATATGATGAACTGATCGCTATGGTAAACCAGCTCGGTTACGCAGTAGAAACCCTGCCTTTTGACGATTACAGCGCTTGGCTGCTGAATCCGTCTTCTGGCATTCAGGAAGATGCACTTCACCTTGCTATGGGGCAACTCGAAGGTGATGGCGCCAAGGATTCGGCCTACCGTTACGGATGCTCTGTAACCACAGCTCTGCTAGAACAAGCTGGCGTCCAGTGTCCGGTAACCGACCTGGAGTTTATTCGCAATATGATCGAGCATGCTGTCGAGATCGGTTACTTCCCGGCCTCATCTTCGGTATCTGCACAAGCAACACAGAGGTAACAAAGTTGTGATATTTCCCCCGCGTGTTTTCGGTATGATAGACTAGATTTTGCTAGTTTCATATTTAGTATAAACCTCTATACTTTCAGAATTTTTTGCATGCGGGGGATGTCATTCAATGAAACACACTTTTTTAAAAAGAACATTGCTAATCATAAGCTTGGTAGCTATTCTAGGGATTTTGGTGTATGAAGCACGTAGCATTTATCACACACCTGTACTAAAAGGAACTCATCGTACACGCACTGCTAATGCAGATCGACTGGTACGCCATTTATTTTCACTGACGCCTACACCAGATAGGGTATATTACCAAAACAAAGTCATTGTCCTGATGTATCATGAAGTGACCAAGACTCCACCTGATCCCGGCGCTCTCAAGCTTAGTAATTTAACGAAACAGTTGGACGAAATGAAAGCAAATGGCTTTCATTGGATCACCATGAAAGAGTATACAGATTTTATTTTACATAAAGGCAAAGTTCCCGATAATGCGGTCCTTATGACATTTGACGACGGATATGAATCCTTTTATACGGACACTTTTCCCGTGTTGAAGAAGTATCATGTTCCGGCTACCAATTTTCTCATTACATCCACAATCAGCAATCCTAAACATATCGGTATACCCAAGCTGACATGGGATCAAATTCATCAGATGCATGCAGAGGGCATTGATTTTTACAGTCATACCAATGACGAGCATTCGTACGGATACTCCAACACCACGCGCACCAAACAAAAACCGCTTCTGATGGGTCCGGTGTATTCGAAAAAGCTGGGGCGAATGGAAACTGAGGATGAGTTCAAACAGCGGATTTATAGCGATTTGGACATGGCTAACAAAAAGCTATTCAAACATCTGCACAATGATCAAAATGTACTGGCCTTTCCTTATGGGGGCTATACCAAGGAGACGTTGGAAATTTGCCGTTCCTTGGGAATTGACGTTACGTTCACGGTGAAACGAGGAATTAACTCACCAGGGCAAACGAACGGCTATCGCGTCAATGCAGGTGGAATACACAATATTCCGGAAGTATTGGTGCAATATATGAAAGAAGGGGCTCCCCTTCGCCCACTTCCTTTTGCCCAAGGTCCGAATGAGGCATCCTGAACACCATAGTTTATTTAAGAATAAAAAGAACCTTTACAATCATTTTATGTCAGGATTGTAAAGGTTCTTTTGTTGTATGATTTCGAGTTTAGGGCCAGATGCGAATTAGCGCAATCACAGCTAGATGTGCCGGATAAAAGCTGCGCCACAACCAACGCGGTACCCGACGATAAAATCCGCTCTCCTCAGTGGCAAAACATACAATCAGAATGCTGGACAGCAGACTAAAGTGCTGAATATTCGCATGGTGTACCATATCATACACAACATTCAAAACAAAATGGGCAGCAATCATCATATATGAACGGGTGTATCGATAAATGAGAACAAGCAGCAGACCATAAGCTCCGTAATCCATCTGGCTGAGCTCCATAAATAGCGCTGTGAGGACGTACAGACCCGTTACAGCCACCCAATGCTTCATGCGAGATGCAGCAGCCAGCGCGAGCAACGACGTCAGTAGCGTCCAGATCACATTGGGTCTATGTACATCAAAGGCCAGCATATAGGGCACCTGGGAGATCAAGGCTAGTCCGAGCAGGCGAAGCATGTAGCTCCGCATATTTCGAGTACGGGTATAGCCCATATAGAGGGCGTACGCATAGATTGGAAAAGCAAGCCTGCCGGCAATTCTCCAAGCCGGATCTGTCGGAAAAAACACAAGTCCGACATGGTCAATCAGCATCGTCAGCATGGCCAACCAGTACATATAAGGCCCCCTTATTCATATTTTACGTCTTTTCTTCCGTCAAATTCAAAATGGCGTTCATAATATCCGTTTTCGTAACCCGCCCTACCAACCCCTGAATTGGAGCCGAGGAGGTACATGGCTCGTCCAAAACAGGAAGACAATTAATCTGATGCCGAATCAATCTCGATATTGCTTCCAGTAAAGAATCTCCTGGAGCAAGCGTCGTCATTTGGGCCCGGCGAGTCATAGCCATGGTCACCGGGACAGTGTGAAGATCAGTATGTCCCAGCATGACCTTCAGCAAATCCTTGCGGGTAACAATACCAATGAGCTCCTGCTCCTCCCCCGTGACCATCAGCGTGCCTGTATTTTGCTGAAATAGCATTAACACCGCATCATAGGCGGTAGCATCACCTGATATCAAAATCGGGTCACTCAGTATATCTGCCACAGTCAGCTTTTTGAGCATACTGCCGATATGGCTATCATAGTTTGGATAACGCCCTGGCAAGTAACCCACCTTTGGTTTGGCATCTACAAGCCCGAGCATAACGAGCAAAGCAAGGTCAGAACGCAAAGTCGGCCGCGATAGTCCCAGCTCTTCAGCAATTTTATCCCCTGTAACAGGCGCCAGACGCTGGACAATATCTACAATTTCCCGCTGTCTTTCTGACAGTTGAATAATGATTACCTCCTTATGGAATGGGGTAGTATACATTATAAATGAGCTTAGGTCGGTCAATTTCAGCATGTTTCGACAATTCATCAAATTTTAATCAAAGACCGCTTGTTTTCAAATTTAAAATGTGTCACAATTAAAAATGTAATACATACTAATTATAAGTTTAACGTGTGCAATATGCTACATTTTAATAAGCTAATGTACACCATAAGATATGTATTATGTACTATATAAACCTGAGGAGGATAATCAAATGAAATTTTTCTTGGATACTGGTAACATTGAAGAAATCAAACGTATTGAACGTTTGGGTCTGGTTGATGGTGTAACAACGAACCCTTCCCTGATCGCTAAGGAAGGTCGAGTGTTCAAGGAAGTCATTCAGGAGATTTGCAGTATCGTTGAAGGTCCCGTAAGTGCTGAGGTAATTGGCCTGAAGGCTGAAGATATGCTCGCAGAAGCTTATGACATCGCAAAGTGGGCACCTAACGTGGTGATCAAGCTTCCTATGACCGAAGACGGTTTGTACGCTTGTAACGAGCTGACCAAGAACGGAATCAAAACGAATGTAACATTGATTTTCTCCGCAGCTCAAGGTTTGATGGCAGCCAAAGCTGGTGCTACTTTTATCAGCCCGTTTGTGGGACGTCTGGATGATATCGCCGTTGACGGTATGAAGCTGATTCGTGATCTGAGACAAATTTTGGACATTCATGGTTTGAAATCCGAAATCATCGCGGCTTCCATCCGCAACATTAAGCATGTAGAAGATGCTGCTCTGTCTGGGGCACATATCGCCACCATTCCGGGTTCCCTGCTTCCTTCCCTGTGGAAACACCCACTGACAGACAGCGGTATCGAACGTTTCCTTAAGGATTGGGAAACCGTACCTAAAGCTTAATTCGCCAGTCATGGCAAACTATATTGTACTAATACCCCAACAGCCCGTTTTTACGGGCTGTTTTTTGCACTTCTTTTGACAAAACAACTTGTTGTCCATATAATTGTTATAACAACTAATTAATTTCAAAGTATCCCTGTACGGAAAAATAGAAAGGAGTGCCCTATGAACAATTTGCCTCCCGATTGTTCTATTGGGATGTTGCTTGGGATTACTCATCGCAAAATGAGTCAACAGCTCTTGCATCGTCTTAAACCTTATGATATCTCCCCAGAGCAATGGTCGGTTCTATACCAAATCTATCAGGCCGAGGGTTTAAATCAGAAAGAAATTGCAGCTAAGGCCGTAAAGGATCAGCCCACTACGACCCGTATTATTGATTTGTTGGACAAGAAGGGCTGGGTACGACGTGTGAATAGCCCGCAGGACCGCCGGGCCTATTTGCTTCATTTGACTGAAGCTGGTCGACAGCTTGTGGAGGAGACCCTCCCCGTCGAACGGGATGCCAACCACGATTTTGTAAAAGGAATTTCCTCTGCAGATCTGAAGCAATTCCGCCAAACGCTTTTACAAATTCATACCAACATGACTGAATCAGAAAAACAAGGAGAGAACGATTAATATGCAACAAGGCAAGCAACCTCTTTGGACCAAGGAATTTATCGTTCTTACGGTTTCCAATTTATTTTTGTTTCTGGAACTACAGATGATTGTATCTTCCATTCCTTCCTATGTGAAAAATGCATTCCATGCTACCTCCGTGCAGGTCAGTCTTGTTACGACTTTGTTCGCATTAAGTGCAATTGTCGCAAGGCTTTTTTCTGCCCGTATGCTGGAAAAAGGACATCGCAGCGCCCTGATCTTCGTTGGACTGCTGTTTGCATTAGCAGGAACGCTGGGATATAGTGTTTCACCGACAATTGCGGTGCTCCTACTCATGCGTATGCTGTTTGGGATTGGCTTTGGTATGAGCAGCACTGCCTTTCCAACAATGGTCACTGACGTCATCCCTCCCAAACGTCTTGGTGAAGGAATGGGATTTTTTAGTCTGTCCACAAGTTTAGCGATGTCTATTGGGCCAACTATCGGTATTTCGATGCTGCAATACGGCAGTTTTAACCTGCTTGCCTATTCGACATCCGCTGTCATTGTTGTCATTTTCCCTCTAGCTTACTGGCTCATTCGCACACTGCCTAAGGGGCACGTCGAACCACCTATGGTTCCTTTGGAAGAAGGGCGCAAACCAGCATTTAACCGTAAATTGTGGATCCCCGCCTTATTGAACATGTTGATGTCTATCACATATGGCGGGTTGCTCGGTTTTATGGCGCTTTATGGAGATGAAGCTAATCTTGCGCACCCGGCTTACTTTTTCCTGTTTAATGCGGTATCTGTACTGATCGTTCGCCCCTTCTCGGGTCGTATATATGATAAAAAAGGGGCAAAGGCGCTGCTCATCCCCGGTTCCCTGTTTCTCATTGGCGGTCTGATCCTGCTTTCCTACGCACACAGTGACGCCTTTATGTATCTGTCTGCTCTTTGCTACGGTATCGGGTTTGGTGTTATGCAGCCAACGTTGCAAACCTGGATGATTCAGGTTGTGTCACCTAAACAGAGAGGCATGGCAAACGGTATGTTTCTCAATTCCCTGGATTTCGGGGTCGCAGCCGGAGCGCTTATACTTGGCGTTATCGCCAAAGCCAGTGATTATGCATGGATGTATCGTCTTTCGTCGCTGTTTGTTGTGTTGTTCTTGCTGATTTATGTCATTCAGATCATCGCAAGCCGCAAGCCTAAAAGAAATGTCCCTCTAGAGGGATAAGACTATTCTTTAGAATGAGTATCCATCTATACTCGCTCAAATATCAAAAGCACCCGTTACCATGGCTTTATTCCATGGAAAACGGGTGCTTTTTCATTTGCAATTTATTTATATTTCGCAGGGGGGTTGTGTCTAAGCTTAGAAGAAAGAGGCTTTTCTCGAGAAATGTATGTCATTCCCTCACTCTTATTGTTGCGATCACTGGATTTGTCCCCTGCTGGTTCATCCTGTTCTGGCTTGACCGCAAATAACATCAGCAGAGCCGCAATTCCCCCCACTGCGGCCATGACGCCAAAAAGTAGACCATGCCCACTACGGCCTATCAGCAAAGATACAACCGGAGGACCTAAAGATACTCCGACAAAGCGCATACTGCTGTACAACGAAGTGATAGTTCCGCGCTCCTCTTTTTCAATTCCCTTGGTAATCAGTGCATCCAAACAAGGGAGTGCGAGCCCAATACCACCGCCCCCTAGCGTAAACAGGCCAATCACCGCATAAATATGTTGAAAAAATCCGAGAATGGCAAAGCTAATCGTCAATATGGCCAAACCTCCGAAACCGATCCATTTCATACGTTTTTTGTGCTTGCCAATAACCTTGCCACCTAAATAAGAGCACAGACAGAGGGAAATAAGCGGGATAGCCAGCACAAAGCCCTTCCAGACACCATGGAGGTTGTAGCGACTTTCCAGTATGTCGGATAAGTAGAACAAGACGCCAAAAATGACAAACATGCAAATACCGCCCATAGCAAAAATAGCATAGAGCCAGCGTCCCTTTTCGGCAAGCACCTGCTTCACATTCCCCACAAATTCTCGAAACATAATCGGTTGGTTTTTACGCTTGGGCACATGGATCAGCCAAATGACCAAAATAAGCGAAATCAGACAGAGACCCGGAATCACTGCCAATGGCAAAAACCATAGCACAGCGCCCAACGCAGCACCGAGAATCGGACTTAATACTTTACCGAATGTGTTGTAGGTCTCGACTACCCCCAGGTTCTTGCTGGCTTCATCCTCGTTCTCGTACAGATCGCCCACAAGCGGAATAACTATAGGAAAAGCACCTGCCGCTCCTGCGCCCTGAAGTAGTCGACCTGCAATAATGGTCCAGTATGCTGCCAGGTCATGAAGCAACCATGCTCCCACCGCAGAAATTCCCCCTCCAATCACAGTCAGAATCAGACAGGGAACAATCACTGCTTTACGGCCAAATCGGTCGGATAGATAGCCCGCAATCGGTATCAGTAAAATGGCCACCACCGCATACACTGTAATCAACATGCTAATCCGAAAGGAGCTTACATGTAGCTTACGTCCGATTTCCGGTAAAACCGGAATCAGCATGGAATTACCCAGCGTCATCATCAGCGGGATGGAACCTAATGCAACCAGATTCCCTTTATTTTGTTGCATCCCGTTACCACCTTTGCAAAAGTAATAACACACAGCTGTCCAGATTCGTTCAACAGATGTTATTGTGTTTACATTGGTGGGAATTTATACGGCTATACTTTAAAACCACCGACCCTTGCGTTTAGCAATTGCGACATATCCGCCACAGTATGAATGGACGATGCAATTTCCTCCATGGAAGCCAGTTGCTCTTCAGCCGCCGCACTGACGCTTTGGGTTCCTCCTGCCGTCTGCTCCGCTACTTCACGGATGCGTTCCGCGGCCTTCACCATTCGCTCAGATCCACCGGACATTTGTTCTACAGACCGGTTTACACTGTGAATCTGCTCGCTGACTTGTTGAATGGAACTTCCAATCTGACGAAATGCAGTTTCAGCGGATTGCATGACCTTTACGCCAGATTGCACTTCAACTGTTCCAGACTGCATGGTTGAAGCGACATGCCCAACATGCTCCTGAATATTTTGCACAAACTGTGTGATTTCTGCTGCTGAAACCGATACTTGCTCGGACAATCTTCTTACCTCAGAGGCCACAACAGCAAATCCTTTGCCCTGTTCTCCCGCTCTTGCCGCTTCAATGGACGCATTAAGCGCCAGCATTCCAGTCTGTTTGGCAAATCCGGTAATAACAGATCCGATCATGCCAATCTGCTCCGCCTGTTCACTAAGTGAACGTACAGCACGTGCAGAGCTGTCTACACTTTCGCTTACCTTCTCCATCTGACGCATAGCCTTACCAATCGATTGTTCCCCTGCTTCTGCATCTTTAGCAGCTGTATCAGACAATTCATATACCTGCTCGCTTGTGGCAGCAATCCGTTCCAGCTCGTTGGCAAGCTCTTTTATGGTATCTGTAGTTTGTGTAATATCATCGACCTGATGCTCCATACCAGTCGCAAGCTCTTCCATTACACCGGAGGTATGACGATTGGCCTGATTCATTTCCTCAGTACTGACGTTAACACGCTCTGCGGTTACGGTTAATGTACGAGCCGTATCCTGAGCATCCACAATGATATTGCGGAACCCTTCAATAAGCTTGTTGTAGGAGCTCGCAATCATACCGATTTCGTCTTTGGACGTAATATCCAGTCTACTTCGCAAATCTCCTCCACCTTGAGACATTTGCAACAGCTGCTCATTCATATGGTGTAATGGACGAATAGAACGAATCAAAACGATAGATTGAGCAATACTGTAAATAATAACCAAAAGCCCTACAATGCTCGTAATTAAGGTTGTATTCGTCATCGTTTGATGCGCCTGCTGTATTTTCACCGTTACCATATCTTCCTGCGCTTTGACAAATGCTACCACCTTGGTATCAAGTTGCTTGCGCAAAACCCGTTCGTTTTCAAAATCATCGAGCAATTCAGAAAATGGAGGGAAGGCATCATCTCTTGTACTCTTATACCCCGCTGTATTCAGTAGACTATGAACTTGATTCATATAGGTATTAATCCCTGTTTTGAGATCAGTCATCTTCTTCTTTGTATCCTCATTGCCTGTATTGAGCAGAGCTTCTGTCTCCTGTAACAACTTTGCAACTTCACTTTGCTTGTTTCCGATCTCGTTCCCATACTGTTCGTCACGAGTCAACAAATATGCCCGCTCATCATTGGATATTCCGTTTAACAAAAATTGCAGAGACTTGGAGTTATACGCAATCGCCTCTTCACGATTCATAATATCTTTGTACTCATTCTCACTATGTACACTTAAAATGTAATTGGTCAGCAGCATGGCAGCAATCACACTTGGGATCAGTATCGCGCTGAGAATCATTTTTGCCTTAATTGTTAAGTTCATGAATTGGTCCCCCAGTTGTTTCAAAATAAAATGTTCAACTTACTATATATCGTTTTATTGATCTGTTTTTTTAAACGAAACCGAAAAAGTGTATAGATTTTCAAATATATTTGTGTCTTTTTAGTGAACATATATATATTTATTAATATCAAAAAACAAAAAAATTCAAATTAGGGAAAAAGATAAGAACCATTATTCGTTTATACTTGTCGGATTCGGATGATTAAAAATGATATACTATGTAATGGTATGCTATAAGCCTCAAGGAGGATCTGCATGAAAAGTCTGGAGCTCAAACCACTTATTCACGTGCTTAACGAGTTGGAAACCCGTAGCTGTCTTATTGAGCAACAGGGACATACGATCATGGATTACTACCGTGAGCCTCAATTCGCCAACGAACTCTATAAAATAAATTCCTGTACCAAAAGTGTGATTTCTGCATTAGTTAGTATTGCTATGGATCAACGACTGGTACCCAAACCAGAGACACCGATCCTCGAATTTTTCCCCCAGTTAGCCAAAGACAGTGACCCTCGAAAGCGTGATATTACGATTGAACACCTGCTGACGATGTCTGCTGGCTTTAACTGGACGGAATTTGGGGGACAAAATTCTTTTCCTACCATGAGCAAAACGTCCGATTGGGTGCAATTTGTGCTTTCACAGCCATTATCGGATATACCAGGTACGCGAATGGAGTACAGCTCTGGCTGTTCTCAACTTTTGGCCACCTTGCTGCATTCTGCCTCTGGACAAGCCGTTGCTGAATTTGCCGAGGAGCAATTATTCCAGCCACTTGGTATCGATAACTATCAGTGGGAAACCGATCCGCAAGGCACTCACACCGGGGGCTTTGGGCTGCATCTCAGACCGCTGGACATGCTCAAATTCGGGCGACTTTATCTGAACGAAGGAAGCTGGGAAGGACGGCAGATCATCCAGACAGAGACCGTCCGATATTCGACCCGTCCATTTCTTCCAGCCTCCAAACCACAAAAAGCATATTACGGCTGTCACTGGTGGGCTTCTTCCTTTTCAGATGAGAGAGAGACAGGAACGGAAACAGGCTTTTTTTACGCACTCGGCTTTGGTGGGCAATACATTATTGTGGTCCCCTCTTATGACTTGGTAGTTGTCCTCACGGCTGATAAATTTAAAAAGAAACAGACTCCTGTGGATATTTTCCGGCAGTACCTTGTACCACTACTACTTCAGCAAAATGCATAGGGTATGATATCAATGCTAAAGTTGAAGATATTCTTTATCGGATGCCACATCAAAAAGGGCTTGCCTGTTTGTATCAGGCAAGCCCTTTTTTTTGCAAGATAATCGCTACAATATAATCTATCCATCCACGGATGAACTCCTAACCTAGCCCAAGTGAATAGTGAGCTCTTGCTGTCCGCTGGAGGCTGGTGTAATGATTAACCCCTGTTCTCCCGCCAGACTGCTGCCTTCCTTCACTTGAACAGCCTCATGGATACCGCGCAGTACTAACGACCACGGTTTAACGGCCCCTTCGGCCTTCACCCTAATGACAGAATCCTTGCGGCTGGCAGTAACCGTTAGCTCTTCTTCACCTGATGTATTCACGACGACCGTGCGGGCCTGTTGCCCTTCACCGAGCTCAAACAAATGAAGCGTCACTTGATCTGCATAATCATAATCCGGACGACGATCCTCATGACCGATGGCCAGCAATGTGTTTGGCTTCACGAGCACAGGCAAGGTTGTAAAATCATGATGCTCGTTGACCCAACGACCGCCAGATACGATTTCATTCGTTAGCAAATTCGTCCATTGACCCTCTGGTACATAATACTGTACATTGCCTTCTTTATTAAAGATCGGAGCTACCAAAATGGAATCCCCCAGCATGTATTGTAGATCCAGCGTGGCACAGGTGGGGTCCTGCGGGAATTCCAAAACCATAGCCCGCATCATCGGCAGTCCCTTCACCGAGGATTCCACAGCAGCTGCATACAGGTGTGGCATCAGCGAGCATTTGAGTTTGGTAAAGCTGCGCACTACGTCGACTGACTCTTCGTCAAACAGCCAAGGAACACGGTATGACACATTTCCGTGTAGACGACTATGGGAGGATAACAGTCCAAACTGTACCCACCGTTTGTATAAGTCCGGCGCAGCCGTTAGTTCAAAGCCGCTAATATCATGGCTCCAAAAGCCAAAACCACTCAAGCCAAGCGATAATCCGCCCCGCAAGGATTCTGCCATCGACTCATACGTGGACGAGCAGTCTCCGCCCCAGTGAACTGGGAACTGTTGTCCCCCGGCTGTGGCAGAACGTGCAAATAATGCGGCTTCATTTTTACCCAGCTTTTCCTCCAGCACATCAAACACAGCTTTGTTGTACAAATGCGTATAGTAATTATGCATTTTCATTGGATCAGAGCCATCATAATAAACTACATCTGTTGGAATACGCTCACCAAAGTCGGTTTTGAAGCAATCCACGCCTTGATCGATCAGCACCTTCAGCTTATCCTGATACCAGGCAACTGCAGCCGGATTCGTGAAGTCAACGAGCCCCATTCCCGCCTGCCACATGTCCCACTGCCACACACTGCCATCGGCTGTTTTAACCAAGTAGCCATTCTCCATGCCTTCATCAAACAAAATGGACTTTTCTGCAATATACGGATTGATCCATGCGCAAATTTTGAGACCTTTAGCTTTCAATCTCTGCAGCATGCCTTCCGGATCTGGAAACATATCTTGATCCCACTGGAAATCGCACCATTGGTATTCCTTCATCCAGAAGCAGTCAAAATGGAATACCGAGAGTGGCAGATCCCGTTCAGCCATCCCGTCCACAAAATGGTTTACTGTCGCTTCATCATAATCAGTCGTGAACGAAGTGGTCAGCCACAAACCAAAGGTCCAGGCCGGCGGCAATGCAGGCTTGCCTGTCAGCTTGGTATAATTGTCCAGTACCTCCTTAGGATTAGCTCCACCAATAATAAAATACTCTAACGATTCGCCAGAAACGCTAAACTGTACCTTCGAAACATTTTCCGATGCAATTTCATAGGATACCTTTTCCGGATGATTGACGAATACACCGTACCCTTTATTGGATAAATAAAATGGAATATTTTTGTACGCCTGTTCACTGCTGGTCCCGCCATCTTCATTCCAAATATCAACGACCTGACCATTTTTCACAAACGGAGTGAAACGCTCTCCAAGACCGTATACGTACTCTCCCATGCCCAACTCCAGCTGCTCCCGGAAAAAAGGCTGACCCTGTGGGTCCGTAATAAAGCCCGGTCCCCGATGCCCACTGCCTGTGACTTTACGATCCTTGACATAAAAGCCTACGTCCCAGCTCTTTCCACGACCGACTCGCACACTCAAATCACCGCTTTTCAGCACCGCTACGTCCTCACCCACCGTAATATCCACCTCTGTCGGCAAGGTGTGAATTTCAAAATCTGGTCCTTGATGCACCCGTCCCTTATGGTGGTTCAGACGCACTCGAATAACATTCGGCATGGGAGAGCTGTAGGTCGCTTTCAGTAACGCTCCGTTCAGCGTATCCCCTTTGTGCTCGATCCGGTGGGTTGCTGCATATACCGTCATGGAAGCATCGTCCGTCACGATATCACGGATGTCAGCAGGATTTTGTATTTCATAGCCCTTGCGAACCAACCAATAGCCATCAGTAAATTTCATCTGTCTCTTCCTCCGTCTCGACTTTTATATTCCTTGTTCCCAAATCGCTTATTGGATTTTTTCGAAATCCTTACTATAATAATATTGATTTATGTAAGGGTTTACTTCTTTTATTTTGACGTTTAGTATCAATATTTTGATGTTTTCTATATAAATCAGTTTGCCGAAAGGAATCATTGAAATGCAAAGGGAAATGTTACGAGAAAACCGCATTCACGGCAATCCCATGTATCCAGTCAGCGTATATCCGAGCGTAGAGCAATTGAACGGAAATCGTATATTGGAGTCCCATTGGCATGAGGAAATGGAGTTTATCGTAGTAGAACAGGGGAGCGCTGTATTTCAGACGGATATGATCTATACGGAGGTTAGCGAAGGTGAAGCCCTTTTTGTAAACAGTGGCGAGCTTCACGCCGGTTATTTACAAAAAAGTCCTCGCTGTGTATTTTCTGCGGTGGTGTTTCACCCGGACATGCTGCACAGCCGCACGCAAGATACAGTTCAGACCCAGTTTATTGAACCGTTTATCCATAAAAAGCTCGTCCCTCCCCCTCACATTCGCGGTGTGCAGTCTTGGGAGCAGGAGCTATTGACCGCGTTGAAACGTATTATCACCAGCCATGAACAGAATGCGCCTGCCCGTGAACTGGCGACCAAAGCGCAGCTCTATAGCATAATCGCCTGCCTGTTCCCGCATATGACTCCGGCTAACGGAGAAGACGTGGTTATGGCGAGTCAACGCAACAAGATCGAACGGATCAAAAAAGCACTGGCGTACATCAACAGTCATGCGCATGAGCCCATTCGTTTGCGAGAGATCTCAGATGAGGTTGGGATGAGCGAGGGACATTTCTGTCGTTTCTTCAAGCAGATGGTGCAGAAAAGTCCGGTTGAATATATCAACTATCAGCGGATTCAAAAGGCTTGCAGGTTGCTAGAGCAAAGTGACCGCAAAGTAGTTGATATTGCGCTGGATGTGGGATTTGAAAATCTAAGCTATTTTATTGCAACCTTTAAAAAATGGAACGGTCTGACTCCTTCGCTATACCGCAAGCAGCACGAAGCAGATCAGGCGCTTGCTGTCCCTGCTATAACAGACTAAAAAGCATGATTTTGATTTGAATCGCAGCCAGTAAAGTTACAAAAAAGAAAGAACGAACGGAAGATCCAGTTCTCCGTTCGTTCTTTCTTTTTTGTTATACATGTCCAATTCACCGAATAAGCAAATCATTTATTTTTTGGCTTCATAAGTATAAGGACAATTTTTCTTCGTTTAATATAGTAGACTATATAACCTCCTACTCCTCCTAAAACAGAGGGAATTAACCAGCCTAATCCTACATCATATAACGGAAGAATTTGAGTGAAAAAGTCATTAATTACTTTAATTTTTATTCCAGCAGCATTCAAGCCGTCAAATAGACTAACAATGAAGGTTAATATTAAACTGCCTTGATATACTTCTGATTTTCCTTTAAACACGGAATGTAAAAATGTTAAAAATATTAGAGAAATCGCAATAGGATATATTGCAATTAACACTGGCGTTGAAACCTTAATGAGCTGTGTTAAACCTATATTGGCTACAATGGTACTAAATATGGATAACATGAGAGCAATTCTTTTATAAGAAACTTTCGGAAACAATGTATGAAAAAAGGAAGAACAGGACGTAATAAGCCCTACGCTTGTCGTTAAACACGCTACTGTAATCATTAAGCCTAATAAAATGGAGCCGTAAGATCCAAAATAATAGGATGAAACCTTGGCTAACACCTCAGCACCATTTTCTAAAACACCCAGTTTTTCAACGCTAGAAGCTCCCATGTAGGCAAGAGACGTATAGATAAATGCTAAGAGGACAACCGCAATGGTTATCGATTTGGCACAAATAATCATCAGCTCTTTTTTGGCAGTAACTCCTCTTTCCTTAATTGCATTCACAATGATAATTCCAAAAATAAAGGCTACAAGTGCATCCAATGTTAAATAACCTTCTTGAAAACCTTTGAAAAAGACGTGCGAAGTATAGCCTTCAGCAGGTGCTTGGAAGGCTCCTATGGGGTGAATAAGAGCTACAACCACCAGGATTCCAATGAATGTCAATTTAATGGGGGTTAAAAACTTTCCGATCACATCAATAATTTTTGTAGGGTTAAGTGATAACAAGCATGCAACTCCAAAAAAAAGAATTGTAAATACAAAAAGTGCGACAGGATGATCTGTATGGTTTGAAAAGAAGGGTTTTACTCCAATTTCAAACGACACACTACCGGTTCTTGGAATTGCATATAAAGGGCCAATGGCTAGATAAAGGATCGTTGTAAAGACAATCCCGAATACAGGATGTACCCGACTCGCTAAAGTTTGTAAATTGCTTTTGCCTGAAAAAACAAAGGCAGTGATGGCTAGTAACGGTAAACCAACTCCGGTAACCAAGAAACCCGCATTGGCTATCCATACATTCTCTCCAGCCATTTGACCAAGCATAGGTGGGAAGATTAGATTCCCTGCACCAAAAAATAAGGCAAATAGCATCGATCCTATAATAATAATAAAGGACGAAGAAACACTTTTTGACATAATAAATCCTCCAACCATGAAATCACAACAATTTGTTATCATTCATTTTCTTTTTATTTTGTATAGGACATGTGAATAGGGCATAGCAACACCAAGTAGGGATAGCCCTCCGCTAACCCTTCCCGATCGGTGTAAGAACATTATTCAAGATGTGAGTTTCGATAACTCATCATTACACAATACTCTATATACGTTCACGGTTTCAAGTAACTTTGTACTTGCGAAAGAACCACTTCATCCCCTTGCTCTAGCAATTTATTGTGCTATCAGTATGACCATGTCAGCCAGACCTTAGAACAATTCTGCTTCGTGCCATGTTTCTCCTCCTACTAAATGAGCCTAATGAACTACGAACAATTTTACACGTAGGACTTAATTCTTACAAGATAATAAAAGCTCTGTATAACCCATCTAGCAATTGATTGCAATAAGCACAGGAAATCTTGGGAAAATGCCCTATGGATTCAATTGAATCATCCTTACAATTAATAGTACAGACAATGTTTAAAGACGTATGCAATACATTGAGCGGCTATAATTTGAAGGGGTGCTTAAACATGAATTTAGCAAAACGTAACTACTGGTCTTTGAGCGTTTTTAATTTCGCTTATCTGTTTACATGGTCTGCCGCCATGTCTTTTTTTGTCATTTGGCTGGGACAAAGCCTGGGGATTTCAGAAACCTACACAGGATTTTTATACGCGGCGAACTCTATCGTCGCCTTGATCATGCAACCCCTTTTTGGGTACTTATCCGACAAGCTGGGCTTGAGAAAACATCTGCTGTACATACTCTTTACGATCCTTTTGCTCGTCGGGCCCTTTTTTATCTATGTGTACGGTCCATTGCTTCAAACGCAGTTCGTCATTGGTGCCATTGTCGGTGCACTATTTATCGGTCTGGTGTTTAATGCAGGTAACGGTGTCGTCGATTCCTATATGGACAAAGTATCGCGCAAATACGGCTTTGAATACGGACGAGTTCGTATGTGGGGCTCACTCGGATGGGCGGCCGCTACTTTTGTTGCGGGGCGGGTCATCAACATCAATGTAAATCTGACCTTCTGGATTGCCTCCGTATCTGCTGTTGTTGCCATGATCTGCATCTTCTTGACCAAAGTCGAAATTTCTGGACAGGAGCAGCAGAAAACTGAATCGTTGAAGCTCATTGACGTACTACATCTCGTACGCACCACAAAGTTCTGGTTTCTTATGCTATTCATGGTTGGCGTGACCCAAATTTATGAGGTATATGACCAGCAATTTGCCACCTATTTCGTATCTCAGTTCAGTTCCAAAGCAGAAGGAAATCAATTCCTTGGCGATTTAAGTGCTGTACAGGTATTCCTGGAATTTGTGTTCCTGTTTGTTACCCCATGGTTTGTGAACAAAACGACTGCCAAATGGGCATTGATTATTGCCGGAACGATCATGTCGTTGCGTATTATCGGTTCTTCGCTGCCGTTCGGTTCCATATGGGTGGCTGCGATGAAGATGATTCACTCCCTGGAAAAACCGCTGATTCTGGTAGCCATCTTCAAGTACATTACCGTCAACTTTGACCAGCGCTTATCGTCCACCATGTACCTACTGTATTTGTTTATGGGCTCCCTGGTGGTATCTGTTTTCTCACCTATTGTCGGACATATGTATGAAGTTCTGAATTTCCCAATCACTTATGTTATTTTGGGTTCCATTGCAGGTCTGTTCACCATCATTTCCTGCTTTACGCTAACAGCTGACAAGAAAAATGGAGAACGATATCTAGAGGAACGCCGCAAACAGAATCTGAAAAAAGCTGCTAAACAAGCTGAAGCAGTTCATTCGTAATTATATGTAAATTAATTCCGACACAAGAGTTGAATACAACAGCGGTAGTCTAGGACTTGTTTTTCTCGTCCAAGACTACCGCTAATTTGCTTTAAATTTTGAATACAGACACCGTTTGATTCATCTCTTCCGCCCGCTTGGCAAGCATGTTAGCACCTGCGGACACTTCCTCCATGGAAGCAGTAGTTTCCTCGACTACGCTTGCGACTGTTTGAGTAGAGTCGGCTGCACGTTCGGAGATTTCGGCAATTTTCTTCATAGATTCCACCATAGAAATGGTTCCTTCATTTACGGATCTTGCTTCTACAGCCGCCGTGTCTACCTCACCGCTCACCTCTTCCACGGCACCGACAATTTCAGAAAAGACGTTACCGACACCTTCGACAAGCATCATACCTTCATTTAGAGATTGAACACCTTCATTCATCGAAATCACAACTTCGTCTGTTCTTAATGCGATTTCGTTGACCAGAGAGGAAATCTTGCCCGTTGCTTCACTTGCTTGTGCCGACAAATTACGTACTTCATAAGCGACAACCGCAAATCCTTTTCCCTGCTCTCCCGCTCGTGCAGCTTCTATACTCGCATTGAGTGAAAGCAAGTTGGTGCGGGCAGATATATCACTGATCATAGCTGTGATCTGTCTAATCTCCGCAGATTTTTCGCCTAGAATATTTACCACTTCAGCGGATTGAGTTACCTTGGTATGCACATCTCTTATTTGAGAGACAGTGGAAGACATTTGGGTTTTCCCGTTGTTTGCTTTTTCTTGTGCTTGGGTTGTGAGATTCGCCACATTCACAAAGCGATTGGTTATGCTCTCTACACTTTTAGAAACGCCTACCGTGTAATTCAGCGTTTCAGCTATATCTGCAAGCTGTGTCTGAGAACCCTCCGCAACCTGAGTTGCACTTATAGCTATCTGCTCGGTAGCAATGCTTGTCTGTTCTGCACTGGCCGTTAACTGTTCAGCCGTAGAGGCAACCAGTAAGGAATTATCCACAACTTCCTTTAAAAGGTTACGTAGCGAATCGCACATTTCATTAAAATCGGATGCCAGCTCCCCGACCTCATCTTTGGATCGGACCCTAAGGGGTTCCACTTGCAGGTCCCCTCTCGTTACCAGCTTTATCTGTTCTGCTATTTTTAATATGGGCTTAGTGAAAGATTGAGCCAATAAAAAAGAACCGATAATTCCAAGGATCGTACATATGATAGTCAAAGAAATCATCAAAAGTCTACCTGAATGGTAAGATTGACTCGATTGATTAGCTGCCTCAGTGGCATACTGCTCATTAAGCAGCTTCAGTTTATTTACATCGTCTAATGCTGCCTTATAAATAGAAGAATTTCCGTGAATGATCATGTAGGCCATCACTTTGTCGTTTTCTTCCATGGCCGCAGAAACCACCTTTAGATGGCGAAGATACATTGCCCACTGACCATAAAAGTTGGTGAACAGTTCTTTTTCCTCTGCCGTAGAGGCTAAACTTTGATATTTATTTACACTCTTATCCATTGAAGCTGTAGCTTTGGCTAGTTCTTCTTGATAAGTGCTGCGAGCAGCTGCATCCTCTTCGAGTATCATTCGAACGGTAAGTCTATCGATTTCTGTAATCTGCTTATCCATACCTTGAAGAAGAATAACCGCAGGTAACGACCTGTTATTTACCTTATCAGAAGCCTCCCCCATTTCCGACATCTTAATGACGCCTATAACACTTGAAAGGGATAGTACGATTACCAGTATGAGCGCTGCACTAATTATTTTTTTCTTTAACGTTAATTTAAACACCCTTATCTTCCTCCCGTGACTGATCTCGTATCATCCCTGCTGAGCTTTCCAGTATATGCGTATTTGGCGTAACAGCTCAGCCTTATCTATCTTTCCACTGATATAGCTTTGGATAGATGCTCCTGTGATGGCCCCATGATCAGGTGGAAGTGTTGCCATAAACGGCAGCGTCTTTCCGCTCGACATATATGACTTGATCGATTTACTCAAGGGATCGGAAGGCACTAAGTCAATATTCTTAAAGGCTGGTATAACATTAGCCTTGTTAACCAAAAGTTCCTGTCCCGACTTTTCGTATACCAGCCAGTTTAAAAATTTCTTTGCTTCCTCTTGCTGCTGCGGCGTAGTAGCTGTGGAGTCGATGAATACATACTTTGTCACACCAACTGTGATCTTTGAATTGTTGGGATCATCTGTATTATCGTTTAGCGGAAGAGGCAAGAACCCGTATTCCTCATTTGCCGTATCATTGCTCTTTATTCCATTCCAAGCCCAGTTGCCCATAAACCAAAGCCCTACCTTGCCCTCTCCCAAAGCTTTGGATCCATCCTCATACGTACTGTCCAAAGGCGCGTGTTTATTGATGTTGTTATCCTTGAGCAGATCTAAAGTTTGTACCCATCCAGACATTACATTGTTTTGGGACATATCGATGGAGTTGTTCTGCATACCTTTAACAAACTCTGGAAAACCTCCAGGTTGAACAGAATAAGCCAGAGCCAGAAGATGAGAGCCAAGAGACCAGTCCATTGGTGAAAGCATGACTGGTGCTACTCCCGACTTCTGAATTTTAGCCATTAATGAATTCAGGCTGCTTCTACTGTTGACCGAAGAAGGATCAAAAGAACCCCCTGTTGCCTTGTCCAATACTTTCTTGTTATAGATTAATCCGTAGCCTTCCACTGCAAATGGGAATCCCAGCACAGCATCGTTTTTCTTAACTGCATCAAGTCCATTTTCTATCGTATCGGCTACCCACTTCTCTTTACTTAAGTCAACGGCTTTATCCAGGAATGTCTGCGTGTCACCCGGGTCAAGCATCGACATCGTTGCTGGGCTTCCCGAGCCGTACATCGACATCAGCTTTTGATATGCAGACGTTCCCTCTGGAGCGGTTATAATTTCTAAAGATACTTCAGGGTGTACTTGATTGTATTGCTTTGCGACTTCTTCTAATTGGGTTTTTATTTCAGATTTAGAATTCAAAAATGTAATCTTGGTCGTCTGCTGTGATACTGGTGATGCTGAACAACCTATAAACATCATTAAACATGCTAGAGAAATCGCAACTTTTAGCTGTTTTCTCATTAACTTTCCCCCTAAGGATTTACTTTGTAAATTTTATGAACAATATTCAATGTTATCGACATAATTCCCCAGGAAGATTAGAATTTTTTGGGTGGTAAATATCGGAATTCAGTTGAATAGTACAAACTGGTTGTTACGTCAAGTTGATGAACAGGAAAACGCAACAAATTTTTATCCAGTCGCGTCTTAATATGGGGGAAAGTTACTGTGCAACAAATTAATCAAAAAAAGGAGCAATCTTTTATGAACAAGGCATTCTTTGGCGCTTTTCTTGCTATCTTTTTATGTATTTCATCGTCCACTGCTTATGCAGCACAAAATCAAATCAAAATTGACGGTGTAGCTATTGCAACCGATGCAAAGCCACAAATGAAGAACAAACGTACAATGGTGCCTCTACGTGTCATTAGCGAAAGTTTGGGGGCCAGCGTCGAATGGTCCGATTCCGAGGTTATTCTCGCTAAAAGCGATATGAAAGTAAAATTAGCAGTAAACAGAAGCACAGCGGAGAAAAACGGTCAAAAGATACCGCTTGATGTAAAACCATACTTGAAAAATAACAACATATATGTTCCACTTCGTTTTATTGCAGAGACATTTGGCTGTAATGTCAATTACAGCAACTTTGCAGTGACTATTAATACTGAACCATTGCTCATAGACGGTGTACAAGTAAAGGCACTTCAACAGGAATACCATATGATTATGGGCGGCGTAGTTCAGCAAATTCATGGCAATGCATATAATGAAACCATTTATAATATTTTTGCAAAAAATAAAGGTCAAAAGGTCGAAGCACCTGAAAACTATTCTTGGAGCTTCACTATTGACACACCTGGGTCTTATTATAAAAATGCACAATACGATTTTTTAGACCAAAAGGGGAAAAGCTTAGCTCGTTTTGATGTGTATTCTTTAATCCAGTCCTTTCCATCCGAAGTTTTAATCGGGTATCCCAAGTTTTTGATTCATGACGTATCCAAAGATGAGTGGTACTTGTTTAGCGATAGCGCAGCAAAATCTATTAATCAGTTAATTAATAATGCAACAAATAATGGATTTCTGAAGGTTATAAGTAATACAGTTGCATAAAGTGGTTTTTCTGATTATCATTTTCAAAAGATAAAAGGCGAATTCCCAGCTGAATAAGACAGCATGGGAACTCGCCTTGTTTAAACCTGTACAAGCTCAACTCCTACTTTTACATAATAAGAGGTACGGGGAGTTATTTGTCCATCTGTAGCATTTCGGACTCATAGGACTGAAATGCATTTTCCATCCCCATTACTACATCTTTAATCTTCATATATCCTTTGGTATACGGCTCCGAATCACGAATTTCTTCCCACATATAGTGATATTGCTTCATATCCTCTGTTTCGCATACAACGAAATCCGTATATTCCTTTCCGGGCAGTGCTTCTGCATCGAAAAAACGAACCTGAACATGTTCGCTGTACTTCTGAATACGAGCCTGCAAGGCCCCCGCATGTTTGCGGCGTTCTTCCCGAGGAAGAGCCAACCAAGAAGGGTAGAATTCCAATAATACAATCATCATATAACGCATATGCCTATCTCCTTTTTAGTGAAACTTGAATGGATTTATCGTTATTGTACGCTGCTTGTCGCTAAGCCACATTAACATAGGTTAATGCAAATCGCTGCGCAGCAAACGACTAAGTGAGACGGGGGATACACCTATGTACGAAGCTATATGGTATTGTGCAACTCGTTTGTCTAACCCGGGATACTTGAGAAGAAATGCATCATAACGTTCCCTAGCAGAAAGATACAACAATTCGCGTTCCCGTTCCTCTTTACGAATGTATAGTCTCTCCACGCTTTTACGTACGAATCTTTCCCACATATGGCTTGTATCCATAAGCTCCTTTAATACGTAATATGGAATTTCAATAACAACCGAATCTTCCATGGCCTCAATCGTAAAAGTGGATGGTTTACCTTGAACCATAGCGCCATAAGAGGTTACATAATCATCTTCTGGTGAAAAACCGACATTATACTCTCTGCCATCTGCCAAAGTATAAAACAAACGGAATAATCCCTCCGAACAAAAATAAGCATGTTTCACAGGTTCCCCTGTTTCAATAAGATATGTCCCTTGCTGAACATGCCTCACACGGGTTTGCTCTACAAACCTGTTCCAATCCTGATCTATAATTGAGGCTTGATGAGCCATATTTTCTAATGAACGATAATATAATTGCATCTCCTCACCACCCCACAAAACGTTGATTAAGGAATCAAAGATACCTTTAGGACTATATAAGAAAACAGGGGCTATCCCACAGGTCTGGGTAGACCTGCAGGACAACCCCAGTGATGTATTTATCAGGCTTCCGTAGCATCCTCTTCCACGAAAAGAGACACCTTGCGTATACCGTCGGCTCCGATCACGACAAGACCCTGATCCGACAGGCGGATTTCAGGGATTACGACCAGTGCGAGCAGCGACAGTGTCATTAGCGCGTTGTTCAACATGCAGCCGGATTGCTGAAGTGCCTGGCTGATGCTTTCGGACTGCGCAGCTACCTCAGCAAACGGAGCTGGGGACATCAGCCCGGCGATCGGAAGCGGGAAGCGCGTCTCACCCGAGGCGGATACGACCACCACGCCGCCACGCAGAGCAACGGCCTGCTTTGCCGCCTGAGTCATAAGCTCGTCATCATTGCCGATGACGAGCAGGTTGTGGCTATCATGTGCGACGGTCATGGCAATTGCGGCCGGCTCGGTGAAGCCGACGCCTGTCACAAGTGCCACCGCGTGGCTGCCACTGGCATGATGTCGCTCGAAAACGGCGATTTTGCACAAATCCTGTGCAGGATCTGATGCAACTTCACCATTACGCACCGGAACGGTCATCCGCACTTCCTTCGTATCCACATGATTTTCCGTGACACGAATTACCCGTACAGGTACATTCCCTTCCTGCACTGGAGCCGCAATACGGAAATCTGCGGCACTCAGCTCTCGACCCAAATGGACCGTGTCCATTACTTCCGCAGGATAAACGAAGCCCTCCCAGTCGGCGACCATTTGACCGTATTCGGCCACCAGTTGACCCGCTGCAATGGTAGCCGTCACATTCACTTCGGCCAAGCGGCCATCAAGCAAGATAATATCAGCTATCGCACCAGGAATGATCGAGCCGATGTCCCGTGCTACGCCGAAGCGCTCTGCCGTATTCAGCGTTGCCATTTGAAAGGCAGTCACTGGCTTAACGCCCTGCGCAATGGCATGACGGACAACGAAATCCATCTGTCCTTCATGGAGCAAGGATTCGGCGCTGCGATCATCCGTCACCAGCATCATGCGGCGCGTGTCGAGACCCATTTCCGTGCTGGCACGGATCGTCTCGGCCACATCATGCCATGCGGAGCCTTGCCGCATCTTGGCATACATGCCGAGCCGAATACGCTCGGCTACATCCTCGGGCGTGACACATTCGTGATCGCCCGTAATTCCTGCGGCTGCATAGACCGGCAGCCGCCAATCATCGGAGGCCCATGTAAAATGGCCATCCGCCACTTTGCCAGCGCGCAGCGTGGCCTGAATTTCCCCGATCATCACGTCGTCGCCATAGACGACGCCAGGGAAATTCATAACTTCGCCCAGCCCGATCATATCCGGGCCCCAGCTTAGAGCCTCTGCGACTTCCGCCGGACCGAAAGAGGCACCTGTCGTTTCCAGCTCTGGGCCTGTGGAAGGCACGCACGAAGCTACCTGCATGTAAGCAGCCAGCGGTGTCGTGCGTGCTTCGTCCAGCATCAGACGAAGCCCTTTTAGACCCAGCACATTGGAAATTTCATGTGGGTCAAAAAAACCGCCCGTCACGCCCAGCGGCAGTACAGCCTTCGCGAATTCAGTTACGGTGAGCTGTGTGCTTTCGATATGACAATGTCCGTCCAGCAAACCCGGTGCCATATAGCGGCCTTCCGCTTCAATGATTACGGTGTCTTCTCCAATCGTATGGCTAACGTCTCTACCGACATATGCGATACGAGAGCCTTGCACAGCAATAGACATGCCCGGTAACAATTCGCCCGATACCACATTGACCAGCGTTCCTCCGCGGATCACCAGCGATGCCTTGCGCTCCCCTCTAGCTGTAGCTATCAACTCGGGTACACAGTCCGCCAGCGGCGGGCGTTGAAATACTCTCTTCATGTCCATTACATTTGTAACCTCCGTTTATGCTTCTTACCTGTTTGGCTTATTTGCTTATGTTACTGGAATACGTTCAACAATGCCAGCCGCCCTAAAGAACATGGTCACTTTATTCCACTTTACGAATATACGTCTCCGATTCCTGCGAACTTACGAATGGCGTAATCTCCCCTATGCTATATATATGCAGCAAATGCATCGCTCGCGTACAGGCCGTGTAGAACAATTTACGCTCACTCTCACGCTGGTATTCTTGCACTGATCCGTCATAAATGAGGACCGCATCAAACTCCACGCCTTTCGCCAGGTAGGCCGGAATGATATGAATCCCCTTTTCAAAAGCAGGGGTTGTTTTCTTAATTAATTTTGGCTTTACTGGCAGTTGTCCTTCCAGTGCTTCGTAGGCTGCCGCGCTTTCATCAGCATTTTTACAGATCACTGCGATGGATTCATAACCCTCTGCCAGCAATTTTGTAACATTCCCGGCAATCAGTTGGTGTAGCTTTTCACGCGAGTTCACCTCGGTTACCAGAGGCTTCTCACCCTTACGGTTAAACGGAACAATATGCTCTCCCCCTGCTACCATCCCCCGGGTAAACTCTACAATCTCCTGTGTTGAGCGATAGCTGCGTGTCAGGGAAATCATCTCGGTCTGGTCTGCTCCATACAGGTCATACAATGGTTCTGCATCCTGAAGCACCGAAGCATGGGCATAGATGGCCTGATTAAAATCGCCGAGTGCCGTCATTTTAGCCTGCGGAAATAATCGTTTAAAGAAAGCCAGCTGGAATGGTGAATAGTCCTGTGCCTCATCAATAAACACATGACGGATGTTACTATTGGAACGGAAGCCCAGCATCAGCTCACGCAAATATAAAAAGGGCGTCACATCCTCATACGCTAATTCTCCAGCCTGAATTCGTTTCAGAGTTTGCCGACTAATTTCACTCCAGTTGACGGGTAGCTCTGCATGATTCGACAGTTGGCTTAATAACGTCTCGTTCATAAACAACTCGCTGTATAGACGGGTTGTATCCACGAAGCGGAGTGCCTTAATCCACTTGCGCAAGGGCTTTAAGCGGTCACTGACCACCATACGTGCCAATATTTCTCTTTCACGTGTAAAGTCGTCGAAGGTATCGCCTTTATTCTTGGATTTACGGCGCATGCGGTTATATGCACGCTGATAATCCTCCGGCTCCATCAGATCCATCTGCTGGTCCACCCAAGGAGCGGAGCATTCTTCCTTACCAAAGCGGGCCAGCTCTTTGAGCATCCAATCGCGTAGCAGTTCCAATCGGTTCGCCAGCCGCACAGCCGAGTCGAATTCATAAAACTTGCTTGCCATTTGCTCTACTGAGATCACCTCACGTCCCTGAAAACGAACAGGTTTAAAACGCATTCCCTCCTGTTCCAGATGCGCCTTGTAGCCTGTAATCACATGTAAGAACGTCTTGGATGACTTAAAACGGATACCTTCCATCCTAGCTTCATACCCAGGCTGTGACGACGCTGATAGCACATATTCCAGCTGCTCAAAAGGATCTTCTAACTGAAACTCCCGGCCCAAACGCCGTTCCAAATATTCCTGAAACGTGGCCTGAAGCATATTTTCCTCACCCAATTCAGGCAATACCGTTGAAACATAACTGTTAAACATGGGGTTTGGCGAAAATAACACGACCTGATCCGCTCGCAAGCGATCCCGATATTTATACAGCAAATACGCTACTCTCTGAAGCGCTGCAGAGGTTTTGCCACTTCCTGCCGCTCCCTGAACAATAAGCATACGGCTTCGGTCATCACGGATGATGCGATTCTGCTCCTTTTGAATGGTAGCGACAATACTTTTCATTTGAGCATCCGAGCTCCGGCTTAATACGGCTTGAAGGAGTTCGTCTCCAATGGTAACCCCTGTATCGAACATAAAGCGAATCTGTCCGTCACGGATTGAGAATTGGCGTTTGAGCGTCAGTTCTCCTTCCATCTCTCCTGCTGGGGTCTTATAAGAAGCGGGACCTGGCATGTTATCATAATAAAGATTCGAAATAGGCGCACGCCAGTCGTAGATCAGAAATTCCTCATCCTGATTATCCAGCAGGGAGGCAATCCCCAGATAAATACGCTCCGCAGTCTGCCCTTCCTCAGCAAAATCAATGCGTGCAAAATAGGGTGAGTCCAGCAACTTTTTCAAACGACCTAGCGCCTCAGTGGAATGCTTGTGTCTTCGTTCCCGCTCAGACAAAATCTCAGACTGCTGACGCAAACTGGTGGAGGTCTCACCCACATCATCCGCCTCACTGAAATTGATCGTTACCTCATCCCAGAAGTCTTTACGCATATCGACGACATCGCCGCGCACAGAACCAACCTCTGTCTCCAGCTTCCGAATACGCCCGCTAATGACTGCGGTCACATCTTCTACTCTTCGTTGTTCCTCATTCCATTGCTGCTCAGTAGTCACTGACATCGCTCCTGTTCCGTTTCCTCCTGCTCCGCGCAGGGCTCCCTTGCGTACAAACTATGCTCTATTATGGACCCGGGCATACTCATCGCATCCCCCTGATCCGGGAAAATTGACTATTCCTTTGAAGCATGCTATAATGTAACAAGAAGTGTGTTAACAACTTATGCAATACGGTTTTACGATGTAAAACATAGCATCCTCTATTGTAGCAAGTTCAGTCCCTGTTCGCAACCAGTGGGCTTTTTTTGTATTTTCTGGCAATCTTCCATTAGCCTGTTCCTACATCCTTGAATTCATTACATAAAAAAGCGACCGTCCATCTGATTGATGAATACGGTCGCCATTTCTTTTTTTTCGAAATTGCCTATCGACTCTCTTCCACAGGATGAATATGATCGGCCAGTCTGCTTAATCGCTCCAGCTGATGACCATAGTCGTACATCGTCGCAGCTACGATGGAAAGCCGCAGCATTCCCTCCTCACAATGGTCAAAACGTGTAATGGCATGCTTCATAAAATCGCCGTTGGCCTGCTGAAACAATTCACTTTCATCCTCATTTGGTTTCAGTTTATTTTCGAATTTCAGCAGAGCGTGCTCGTGGAAACGAATCAGCCGCTCCAGATGATCGTCAAAAAACGCATCTGTTCCCTTTGGACGTAAAGACTGGAAGTAGTGCCTTTCCACCGCATCCAACACCTCGTATCCTTTGTGCAAACTTTCGAGCATTTGTTTGTATACGACCATTTGTCTGGTCTGACTAAACTTGGTGCGCTTGAGCTTTTTCTGCTCCTCTTCGAACAAATGATATTTGTCCGAGAGTGATTTAATAGCTCCCTGCAAATTTCCCTTTTCCTCTCTAAAGACAGACTCCTTAATCTCATCGGAAATGGCGGTTCGCAGCAGCAAGGACATGCTATTAAATACATTTTGAATCTGATTGATAAACTGCCTTTTCGGTTTGGGAGGAAAAACAGTAATGTTGATGACAAAAGCAGACACAATCCCGATCAGAGTCAGCGCAAAGCGGGTTACTGCAAATTTCCAGTCCCCTGAAGCCTCCATGACAGAAACAACGGTCACGAGTGTCAATCCAACCGTATCAGCCATGTTTATTTTCAGACATATCATAAGTACCAATACACATACCAGTCCGACCGCAATCGGCTCATTCGAAAATACCATTCCGCCCAGCAACGCCATGACTGCACCTAATGTGCTTGTTTGGAGTTGATCCAGAAAATAACGCCACGACCTATATATCGACGGTTGCATGGCAAAAATAGCGGCTATCGCTGCCCCCACAGGCGAATGGGTGTTCAAAAGCGTGCTCAGAAAAAGGGCGAGCGTCACTGCGATTCCCGTTTTTAACACCCGTGCTCCAAAAGCCAAAGCCATCCCTCCTGCTTACCCTTTAAATTTATTCATACCGAATTACTATAATGAAATTTCAAGACAAAGTCCATGTTTTATTATTACCCAAAACCATCGGAGATCAGGAATATTTATGAAATGTACAGTTCCTGCTAGGATACATATCAACAGGATTCCCCTATATACATCAACATCGCAGAAGGATCTCATCGTGCCATGGATTAGTAAAATCTGAGAAGAGCGCCCGTCCGCAGGGCAACTTTTACAAAACCCGGCAAGCCCGTAAACAAAATCATGACACAATAAAAGCCGGAGCCTCCAAGCGGACTCCCCTGGAACGTCATAGGATAATGAGAATGGCGGAGGAGGAATGAAGGCATGCTTCGAGTCGCATTATTTACAGACACGTATACGCCTGATGTCAATGGCGCTGCTCTGACACTGGAACGATGGATTGGCTATTTGGAGACACACGGGGTATCTACGCTTGTCTTCGCACCGGAGGCAGACCATCATCTGTCCTCGGGGCCGGGCGTGGAGCGATTTCGAAGTATTCCCTTTTTATTGTACCGGGAATGTAGACTAGCGATCCCTAACGCCAAACAAATCAACGAGCGCCTGTCAGCCTTTTCCCCGCATCTAATTCATGTCGCTACTCCGTTTAACCTTGGCCTGTATGGAACAAGCTACGCTGCCAAACACCATATTCCACTTGTCGCCTCCTATCACACCCACTTTGATAAATACCTCGAATATTACAAGCTTCGCTGGCTTGAACCTGCGTTATGGAAATACATGCTCTGGTTTCACAGACATTGTGAAAGGGTATATGTCCCCTCTCGGTCAACCATGGAATTGTTACGCAATAAAGGAATGGGACAGCTCGAAATCTGGGGTAGAGGAATTGATACCGACCGCTTCCAGCCCACAGTGAATCGCGAAGCGATATGGGAAAAATGGGGCGTTCGTGCAGACGCATTTGTGATTTTGTATGTGGGCAGACTTGCACCGGAAAAGGGAATAGATACGTTACTGGATTCCTATCTCCAGTTACCCGACGACGTCCGCGCAGCCTCAGTGCTGGTCATTGCAGGAGATGGCCCATTGTTTAAATTCAAAACTGCAGCAGATATCGGAGTGCCAGAGCACGCAGTTCACTGGCTTGGTTTTGTAAAAGGACCGGAATTAGCTGAACTGTACGCTGCAGCCGATGTATTCCTCTTTCCTTCCACTACGGAAACCTTCGGTAACGTCGTTTTGGAGGCTATGGCCAGCGGAACGCCCGTGATCGGCGCCAATGAAGGCGGGGTAAAAGATAATGTAATCCAGGGGAAAACGGGGTTACTGTGTCCAGCTGGAGATGCCGCTGCCTTTGCCAAAGCTGTACACCTGTTGTACGAGGATGTCCCACTTCGCGACTTTCTGTCCAGAACTGGTAGAGCATACAGTCTGGAGCAGACGTGGGACCGTATTTTTGAGCGGCTACTGGACAGCTACATGGATGCAGCGACCCTGCATCTCGACAGCCGCCCTGTGACGCGAATATAACCCTAAAAAAAAATTCAAAACTACGGTAATAAAAAGCGGCTTAAAAAGAAACCCTGCTATACCTTTAGCTGTTTGAGCAGCTTGTTATGTACCCCGCTTAACAAAATCACCGCTGTCAGGGCACCGATGAACGCAAGGAGCATATCCCATTGAGTATCCCATACATCTCCCTGTGTCCCCAAAAAGGCTTCTGCCGCCGTACCGGTTGCCTTGGCTACAGCAAACTCAATCAGTTCGTACACAGCACTGATCGCAAGGCACACACTAACCGTTAGAAAAGTGAGCCAGCTCCCGCTTCCCAAAGCCGTCTTACGCAGCAGCACCTCCCTGACAATGAGTGCAGGCACAAAACCTTGCGCAAAATGCCCAAGTCGATCATAATAATTGCGCTCCAGCCCAAACGTATCCCGAATCCAGTTGAACAGCGGCATTTCGGCATAGGTATAGTGCCCGCCGACAATCAGGATGAGTGCGTGTAGCCAGATTAGGGTGTATACCAGATTGGTAAAACGAAATCGACGGTAAAGAGCCGCTAGCAGTACAGCTCCCAAAACGGCTGGGAGAACTTCCAGTACCCATGTAAAATAATCCGTCGGACGAACCAAGGACCCAATGAGAGCAAGCACCAGCAGTACAAGTAAAATAAGTGGATAACGATCATTTTTAGACCATGCCGTTACCTGATTCATACATTATTCCTCCTAAGCCCAAAGCTCTATCCTTCATTCATTACAATATGTTTGACACGTCCAACCTGTCCGTCTACCAAACGCACTTTGATTCCATGCGGATGACGTGGGGAATTGGTCAATATATCCTTCACCGTTCCTCGCGTCAGTTTACCCGTAGGCTGATCCTTTTTAAGCACAATATCCACCTGAAGACCAGCGCGGATATCAGATCGGTTCTGTCCATTCATTGTAGCTATTCCTCCTTTGCTTTTACATTTTATCTTATGATGATATTTAGCCACTCAGCCCCATCGTAATCACCAGCGATGCCATTCGTCCCGGCGGCTGTTCCCCATCCAGGCCACACACATCATGGATATATAGCTAACGAGCAAAATAACGAAGACCATCCCGCTAAACTCCACAAAATGAGTGCGTTGCAAGGAATCCGCCCATATGGAGGATACTTGTGTGTACAACTGGGACGGTGCAGACACAATATCCCATGTGTTTCCTCGAAAGAAACGGCCAATATAAATACCTAGGCTACTTAGCAGGAGTACCGCCAGCATAAACAACCAGCTGACAAGCCCGCCCCGTGCACGTTGCACCAACTGTCGTACAGATTCAAGCGATACAACTCCCATGGTGATACCAAGCACAGCTACCAGCAGCATCCCTAATGCATGATTCCAAAAGTACGGATTGCCCCAAAAGCGCTGCTCCCCGAGAAATGGATACCTGGCAAATACATGCAGCAAATCTGTGATCAAATAAGGCGTATTGGGATAAAAGAAAAGCCATCCAGCCCCTATGACCCAGAGCAAAAATGTCCTTGTTCCCCTTCTCCACGAGCAATGAATGACATCTAGCAAAAGCGTCAACAGCATAGGAATCCAGGCCAGCATCATATTCCACCAAATAAAAAGATAAGGGCGGCCCCCTGAGGGCAGTCGCACGTTAATGATCCACAATGTACTAATTACGGAGCATAGGGCCAGTGCAATAAAAATATAAAGTTTAACTGGATAATTTAACGATCTTAAACGGTCATACATATGTTTCTTTCCCTCCTTGTAACCGTCCATCCTTCTTGACGTTCCAATTTACACCTATTCTGGACAGTGTACACCACAATGGCTTCAAGCTCAATGGAAGCGCTCCACTCTGCATAAAATGAAGATAAAAAAGCATCTATTCTCCCGGGGTTGATCTTATGTCCCTGGGAGACAGATGCTTACTGTATTTCAGACTTCATTTCACAGGTAAAGCGATATACGAATGCGGATCTTCTGATCAAAAGGAGCCCTCCAATAGGCTCAATCTTAGGCAGCATTTCCCGGGTAATGCTGTAATTCAGCTCCCCCTGCTCAAACACTACTCACGGATTTCTCTACATGCTCTCAGCCGGCCGTATGTTTTTTAATACTCCAACCGGCCGGATGAAGAGGAACTTCATTGTCCATCATCTACTTCAAGGCGGATGAGCTTTAACTGTCCTCTAACCTTGTATCCAATTGACCAATGCTTGCACCGTCAATGCACCTGGCGCTGCTACCTCAAATGCGGAGGCACCGTTACGCAAGGCCAGAAATTCCACGGTTTTAGGAACTCCGGGAGCCAGATCCAGATGGTTGTCACTGAAAATCCCCTCCTGCTCTGCGGTCAGCCACACATGTCTGGCAAGTACATCCGAGCAAAGCGTGAACCTACTGCCTCCACTTCCCGGTATCTCCGTCACTTCAATTTTCGCCTGCGGTAAATCCATCTCTTTCGTACCTGAAAAATAAATTTCGCTGGCGGCCACCTGTTCACCGTTTTGTATCAGACGTGCGACCAGCATATGCTCCGTACGATCCAGGCCATCCAGCCATTTGTCGGTAGGCAGTATATGTACGATCCCTGCGCCGCCTGCTTGCTGTTCTACCTTAATGTTCTCTTCACGAATAGCCTGACTGCCACGGATATGCAAAAGTGTCAGCTGCAGCGTACCCGCTATCGGTTCTAGCGTATCGTTAACCAGATGCAGCTCTTTACTCCCCTGTTCCGTATCTACTGCACTTAACAGCACATCGGCAAAGCTGCGTTTAGCCGTATATTGAAGCGCCTTCCAACGACCAAAATAGTCCATACTTGACCAGGAAGCAACGGGCCAGCAGTCATTCATCTGCCAGTATAATGTCCCCATACAATAGGGCTTGTGACGACGATGGGCCTCTATGGCCATTTTCATCGCCTCTGCCTGTAAAACCTGGCTCATGAGCAGAAAACATGGAAAATCCTTGGGTTGCCGCATGTACCGTCCCATGTATTCTTGAATTAGCCGATTGCCCGAGCCGTTCTTCTGATGTGCCAGCATCACCTCAGATTCCAGTTCCAAATCCTTCTCTTCCGCATAAGCGCGAACAGACTTGTATTCAGGAAAGGACTGAAAGCCATACTCACTCATAAAACGGCCCACATGTACGTGATAATTTTCAAACGGCTCAGACGCATGCCATACTCCCCAATAATGGATGTCTCCCGCTGTGGAGGACGGATGAGCATGCTGATTTCGATCTCCGGTCAGATCAATTAGCGGTGAGGAGGGCCAATATGCCGTCTGCGGAGTCCAGGCATTTACCGCCTCCGGTAAAATCCGGTGGAAAAGCGTTTCATAATCTTCCCATAGGCGTTCTCGTTGCTCAGGCGTGTAGGCCTTTTTCCAGCCCCAGCCTGCATTTTCTTCATAATGCGCCCATGCGGAATCAATCTCATTATTGCCGCACCATAACGCAATGCAAGGATGATGGCGCAAACGCTTGATGTTATCTTCGGCTTCCTGCGCTACATTGTCCAAAAAAGCCTGATCCCCCGGATACATGCTGCATGCGAACATAAAATCTTGCCACACGAGCAAGCCGTATTCATCACAAAGGTCATAAAATACGTCTTCTTCATAAATACCGCCACCCCACACCCGCAGCATATTCATATGTGAGGCGGCCGCACTGGCAATTTCATGCCGATATCGTTCCAACGTAACTTCGGCAGCAAAGCTGTCATTCGGAATATGGTTCGCTCCCTTTGCGAATACGGGGATTCCATTCAGCTCAAAATAGAAGCTCTCGCCTACTGTATCCCGCTCACGTATTAGACGAATCGATCGTAGTCCCGTTTTCACTGATTTTTCCGCAATTACTGCTTCCTGTGCTTGCTCCTTCAATTCGGTTACAAACGTATACTGATGCGGCTCCCCCAGCCCACGACACCACCACAGCTTCGGCTCCTTCATATCCAGCTCCAGCTCTACTGTTTGCTTTCCCTTCAGAAGACAAACCGGCTTGGACCACACCCTGCCATCAGCAGAAATACACAACTCGGCATCTCTAATCTCATCTGCACTTTCAATTTCTACCATTGCCGTGAGTTCAGCCCTCTCGGTACTCACTTTGTCCTGTCGAATAAACAAGTCTCTTACGACCAAACCAGACCAAGCTTCAATCCGGACCTCTCTCCAGATACCGCTCGTCACCAGCCTCGGTCCCCAATCCCAACCATAGTGATAGGGAGCCTTACGAGCGAAAACGCTTACTTTTTTATCGGACAAGCCACCTATCTCGGACTGATCATTCGGTGCGGGGAGTCCATAGCCCAACCTTTCCAGCTTAGGCACATCTTCCGCAATCGGAGAGCGAAAATGGATTTCAAGCCGATTTTTCCCTTGCTGAACAAATGCCTTCACATCCTGTCTCCATACCCGAAACATATTATTGGCCGATAAGACAGTTTGACCATTCACTCTTACATCTGCGTAGGTGTCCAGACCTTCCAACACCAGCTCTACACATTGACATTGAAGCTGATTTGCATCTATCTCAAAATAGGCTTCATATATCCAATCCTGCTTATCAATCCACTGTACCTCCATCTCGTTCATACCGATAAAAGGATCAGGAATTTTGCCATGTCGCAAAAGATCGGTATGCACACAACCCGGTACTTTCGCACTGAGCCACTCATCACTATGTGCTTCCCTAAACCTCCAGCCATCCAACCCTATCACATTAATCATCGTCGTAAGCCTCCCTATAAGGATGATTGGGAACATCTGGATCACTCATTAACATAACAAAAATAACATTAAGCTAACAAATCAGTCAATTGTTTTTTTGAACAATCGGTAAAACACAAAATAAAAGTCGCCCTCTACCCCTAAACAGGCTAAAAGCGACTTCCCTCGGCTTCACTGTGGATCAAATTCATCCCACATATCCGGACATCAACTATATTTGATTGTGCTAAAGGGACGATCACGATCATCATTTTCCTGCCTGATCCGTGGCGCGTGAACTTCCCGTACGAGTAGATCAGCGTGTAGCAACTTTTTTTCCACAGGCGAGTTTGGGTTCATGATGCGCCATAATAATTGGTCTACCGCCCGCATCCCCAACAGTTCCTTATCCACTCTCACCGTGGCATAAATCGGCATTTGATCATTCGTATCGTCAAACCCGGTTACCCCGCACCGCCTCGGAACGTCAATCCCCTTTTCTTTCAATACTTCCACGACTTGCGAAGCAGTCACGTCATTAGCACAAACAAAAACCTCTGGTAGCTCATTCTCGGACAACTTGTCCATTTCCTCAGCAAGCGCCTGCGCTCCCCCATAAATAAGGGCTTTGTTCTGCCGTAATTCTACTCCGCTCATTTCCAGTGCAGACCGAAAAGCTTCCCAACGTTCATAGAAACTGTGAGCGTCGTCAATATGACCCACAAACTGAAAGTGGGCATAGCCCCTGCACAGCAAATCCTTCATTAATTCATTCATGCATGTGCGATTATCCGTGAACACCGCATCACTTAAAAATGCAGAGTCCCAATGATCCACCATGACAACCGGAATACCCATTCGATAAATGTTCAGTAATAACGTAGTTGAAATCGTTCCTACAGTGATAATCCCTTTAATAGCCTCTGGGTTCAGTAAAGAAAACATATCGTCAGTTGAAGGCTCCGTTAGCGTGATCATATCCAATCCCCTGCGGTTCAGACGCTCGGAAATCCCTTCAAATACAGGTCCCCAGTACTTGGACTCCCGATTCTGGTGTCGAATATTCGGAAATAACACCAGCACCGTACCCGACCATTCTCTGGCATCTGTGTCCCGAGGCTCTACCCCAGTCATTTTGGGATGACTGCGAAAATAGCCCATCTGGGCAGCAAGCTTAACCAGCAGCGCCCTTGTCTCTTCACTTACACCGGGTTTGCCTGACAGTGCACGCGAAACAGCAAACTTTGAAACGCCCGCCGCATCCGCAATTTCCTGTAATGTTACTTTTCCACGCATCTCCTCACCCAACCCTATTCGAAATCTTTTTCTACCTTAGTCTTCTAAATATACAGGTATGCCTATAAACTGGTACCATCGTAGCATACTTTGTTTTAGATCATCAAACGATGGATTTGCACAAATCCACACCTTTCATTTAAATATGTTTGCTTAATAAAAAACAAAACACATAACAAATAAACATAAATAACTTGACGTAAGGTTCTTTATTTCCTACAATTTACTATTGAAAGCACTTACATTGTGTAAATCATACTTATTAAGGGGGATTTGCAGATGTTCACGAACAGGTCGGTACAACAATGCTCTATCCTGCTCCTGGCTTTGCTGCTGCTTGTTACAACGGGCTGCGCGAATGGCAAAGGCGGTACGGCAGAAAAGGAAGACCCCGATGACACCAGTCCCATTACATTTACGTTCTTTGGCGGTGACTCAAGCTCCAACTGGAACAACATGAAGGACGCTGTCGGGCAGGAAATAACCAAGAAAACGGGTGTTACACTCAATGCCGAACATGCTGTCAACGGTCGAGGCGAGGAAAAGTTTGCTTTAATGGCTGCTAGCGGAGAGTACCCTGATCTCGTGTACCCCAAAGGAGACATTGGAAAGCTGGTCGATGCCGGGGCACTCATTGACTTAACCGACCTGATTGATAAATACGGTCCTAACATTAAGAAAGTGTATGGAGATTACTTTAACCGTATTAAATATAGTAGTGAAGATCCCGCCATTTACACCATTCCGACCAATCTGGGCGTAGATCACATCGCGTTTGATGCACAAGCAGGCTTCGAAATCCAGCATCAGGCCCTTAAGAAGCTCGGATACCCCAAAATTCGCACCGTTCAAGATTTTGAAAAAGCACTTAAAGATTATGTCGCCAAATACCCTACTACTAATGGCCAGCCTACCATTCCCTTATCGCTCGATGCCGAGGACTGGAAAATGCAGATTACTGTGACAAACCCGGCAGTTACGGCTACAGGTGGACCAGACGATGGCGAATATTATATTGATCCTAAAACACACAAAGCCACTCTTCACTACAAACGCCCAGAAGAGCGAGAGTATTTCCGTTGGTTAAACCATATGTACAATGAAGGTCTGTTGGATAAGGATACTTTTGTACAAAAGAGTGATCAGTACAAATCCAAAATCGCCGCAGGTCGTGTCATTGGACTGATTGATCAGGAATGGAACTACCAGGATGCCGAAAATGCGCTCAAAGCAGCAGGTAAGGATGAATACACTTACGCTCACTTTCCAGTCACTTTAAATGAGCAATACGAAGATCATTCCCTTCAGCCCATTGGTTTTGATACTGCGTCCGGGATCGGCATCACAACTTCATGCAAAAACCCGGTGCGAGCGATCAAGTTTCTGGACTTCCTAGCCTCGGACGAAGGGCAAATTTTACGTAATTGGGGAATTGAAGGCCAGCATTACAATGTAGAGAATGGCAAACGAGTCATTCCTGCGGCTGTGCAAGAACGCAAAAACAAAGATAATGCTTCTTTTAGCAGAGAATCAGGTATCGGTTTGTATTGGATATGGGGACCACATTACGGCGATAGCGTTAAGGACCCTACTGGCAACTATTACACAACCAATTATCCGGAGATGATTACCGAAAATTATAGTCAAGCGGAAAAAGAATCCCTTCAGGCATATAAAGCCCGGACATGGAAAGACCTGTTCCCGAACGAGAAGGATTTTCCGGTAAAAGAGTGGGGTGCTGCCTACAACATGCCTGTTCCGACCAATACAAATTACAATGTTATTTATCAGAAGTCGCAGGACATTGTACGCAAACGGATTCCTGAGGCCGTACTCGCCAAGCCAGATCAATTCGATGCTGTGTATGACCGCATGCTCCAAGAGCTGGATCAAGCGGGTGTACCAAAGGCTGAAGAAATCTACACTGGCCTGATCCAGAATCGTCTGAAGCTATGGTACGGGGAGAAATAGAGTCTGATTACTCATGAAGGTGCATAGGGGCTGACAGCCAGAACCTGTTCAGCCCTGTTTGCATTAAACATTCTGCTTTGTTGCTTTTTCTTTCCAAGAACTATTTTTCCTTGATCCCCGATGGACATAAAGCAACAAAAAGATTGGGATCAATGCAATCCCGCCACACAGCATCCAAGATATCTGAATAGGTGTTTGATCCGAAGTAAGATTGGTAAAATTACGGCTTACGATGCCTGTCACGATTAAACCTATACACATGCCTAGTTGGGAAATGGCTGAATCCAGAGATAGCAGTGTTGAACGATACTCATTAGTGATCCTTTTGTTCAGAAAAATTTGTTTGGCAACCGGGTACATCCCTCGCCCAATTTCATAGATAAAAAAGGTAAGCAGTACAGGATAAAACGTGTTGAAAGCACCCGCTAAAATGAGCCATATCCCAATCATCCCGCAAGCATACATGAGTATATGTACATCACTATAACGTGCGCCTAGCTTTCGAACCAGATAGCTTCCCAAAGTCATACATAGTGAATAGCCTGCCTTAATAAACCCCATAATCCAAATCCCTTGTTCAGAAAGACCGACCAGACGTGGCTGTTGAAATGTATTCCCTGCCGAGTTTGAAAAGCTGATAAATAAACCAATGATAAACACAATCCAGATCGACTTATTTTCAAAACCGATACGGACACTTTCCCTGATAATCGTTTTAATGTGAGTAGTTGATGCTTTTCGATGGGTAATATTCTTCTCATCCATATAAAAGCAGCATAGAAATATACACAGGATAATAGATACAATGCTGGCTGCCCAGGGAAGTGAATAGTTAAAAGTTGCGAGAAAGGCCCCCAACAGACCGCAAATAAATCCCGAAATGTACTGTATACTGTTGGAGGTTGTAAAAAGAACTTCCATCGGCTTATCGCTGTTTTCCACAGCCCAGGATTCCAACGAGCCTGATTGCAAGCATATTGCCAGACCCCCAAAGACTTGTGCGAACACAAGCAGGCACATGTGATCTGCCCAAACGAATAACACACTGTAGACTAGAAAACAACAAAGTCCCATAACAACAGAAATCTTTCTTCCATATTTGTCTGCAATAGCTCCTGTTGGTATTTCAAACAGAAAAATACTTACAAAGAATACAACCAGCAAGAAATTCGCACTTTGCAGAGAAAGTCCTTTAGCTAATAGAAATAGAATAAGCGTAGTTCCCGTGATTTCACTCATAAAAAATTGCAGAAAGCTGACGAAGTAAAATAGCTTATGTGGCCTCACTTTCAGGATTCCTTCGTTTTCTCTACAGCCTCATACTCACTTCGCAACATTCCCATCTGAATAATGTCATAGTACTGTCCTTCCCTGAATAGCTTTTCCCGTAGCCGCCCTTCCTCCTTGAAGCCACATGCCAGATAGCAACGATATGCACGTTCATTGAACGCATACACCTCCAGTTCCAGCCGATGCAGGTTCAGCGAACGAAACGCAAATTTTTGTATCAGCCGGATTGCTTCCCGCCCATAGCCCTTGCCCAGGTCACCGTCACGCCCGATTACAATTCCAAGGGTGGCATGCCGATTCACCCAGTTGATTTTGAATAAATCGAGTTGTCCAATATAGTCCAATGTGTCTTTATGAGCAATGATAAAGCCCTTGATCTCAGAGGTGCCGTCAATCATCATCTGTACAAACGATTCACTATTAGCCAGTGAATGCGGATAGATAAATACGTCGCTTAAACCATGTGTGATTTCCGGGTCATTGACCCATCTTCGGATATCAGGTATATCCTCCTGACGGTACTCTCTTAAAACAATTCGTGCTCCAATGATATGTGGCATCGTCAGCTTCCTCTCTATATGTATTTGTTCTGGTAATACTCTAACACCTCGCCATCCCTCTACGCTCCCATTAATCTCACAAACTCCAGAAAACGTGTACCTTTATAATGAACCTCCCCGCGATCCCCGATTACAATCATTCCGAAGTCCGTATCCTTCACCTCCAGCTCCTTACGTTCACCCCCTCCATAAAACCACTTTCCATCTACTTCATCCTTTCTACAGTAAAATGCAAATTTTCCAATCTATTGCCCATTGACAAATGGTACATCCTCAGCCTTAAAAACTCCAATACTTTTTTAACATACTTACGAAAAAAAAGTTCTTTCGCTCTTTTCCGCACCCTGCTTGGACTTACACCGGATCTAGGTCCTCTGAGCCTCTCTAGACCGATTGACAAAACTATATATAGATATAAAATAGAGATTGTACTCTAAATATAGTGTAAAAAACGTATTTATGCCCGATATCTTGAAGATAAAGGTATGAAAATACATGTAAATATAGAGTCAAAAATCTTAAATGGCGCAGCCAGCAAGGGATTACAGCTATGATGGGTCTCTTGGCAATGCCGTTTTCTTTTTTTCGTTAATTGTTAAGGAGGTTGCACACCATGCTGATTGCTTATGATTCCAAGACCGGCAATGTAAAAAGATTTATAAACAAGCTCAAGCTTCCGGCTGTTCAGATTGAGGAACAAATGACCATAGAAGAACCTTACGTACTCATTACATATACAACCGGGTTTGGACAGATACCTGAGAGGGTATCTTCATTTTTGAAAAAAAATGCACAAAACCTTGTTGGTGTAGCTGCAAGCGGCAACCGTAACTGGGGTGACAAATTTGCCAAAAGTGCGGATTTGATTGCCGACCATTATAATGTCCCCGTGATTAGCAAATTTGAATTATCTGGAACGTTCGGAGATGTAGAGCGTTTTAAACAGGAGGTGAGCCGAGTTGCGGCATATTGAATTGAACAACATGTTGATGAAACGCGATACAGACGGCTTTTTCCAATTGGAAAAGGACCAAGAGGCTGTAGCAGAATTTATGAAGGAAGTTCAAGAACGGAGTTTGAAGTTTGCTGACACAGCTGCTCAAGTGCTGTATATGATTGAGAATGATTATTACGAAAATTTCTATAACAGCTACACGGCTGATGAAATTAATGATATTTTCCATATCACTCATAGCTATAATTTTAAATTTCCTTCCTATATGGCAGCATCCAAGTTTTATACCGATTATGCAATGAAGAGTAATGACCGTAAAGTCTACCTGGAACACTACCCTGACCGGGTGGCTGCTGTCGCCCTGCATTTGGGACGCGGCAACGCCGATACGGCCCGCCTGTTGTCCCGCTCGATGATGGAGCAACGTCTCCAGCCAGCTACACCAACTTTCCTGAACGCTGGCAAAAGCCGTCGTGGGGAATTGGTGTCCTGCTTCTTGCTCGAAATGGATGACTCTCTGAACTCAATCAACTATGTATTGAACACTTGCATGCAATTGTCCAAAATCGGCGGCGGTGTGGCGGTTAACCTGTCGAAGCTGCGGTCACGCGGCGAGGCGATTAAAGGTGTAGAAGGCGCAGCAAAAGGCATTATGCCTGTGCTGAAGCTGATGGAAGATGGTTTCTCCTACGCGGATCAAATGGGTCAACGTAAAGGCTCTGGCGCTGCCTATTACAACATATTCGGATGGGACGTGCTGGAGTTCCTGGATAGTAAAAAAATTAATGCCGATGAAAGAGTACGCCTTAAGACACTTTCGATCGGATTGCTGGTGCCCAACCGCTTTTACAAGCTGGCTCAAGATAATGAACCGCTGCATGTGTTTGCACCTTATAGTGTGTTCAAGGCTTATGGAACGCATTTGGACGACATGGATCTGGATGAAATGTACGATACACTGCTCGCTGACGATCGAGTGAAGAAAAAAATAGCAATGAGCGCACGTGATATGCTGACGAAAATTGCCATGATTCAGTTGGAGTCTGGCTATCCATATATTATGAATAAGAGTAACGCAAATCAGGCGCATGCTCTTAAAAACGTGGGCCAAATCAAAATGTCAAACCTGTGCACGGAAATCTTCCAGCTACAGGAAACTTCTGAGATTGCCGATTATGGACAACAGGATATTATTCGCAGGGATGTAAGCTGTAACCTGGCTTCCCTGAACATTGTAAATGTGATGGAGCACGGCAAAATCCGCGAGTCCGTTCACGAGGGTATGATTGCTCTCACTTCGGTCAGCGATATGACCCAAGTGGCTAATGCACCAGGTGTTGCGAAAGCGAACCGTGAAATGCATTCCGTTGGTCTGGGTGTCATGAATCTGCACGGCTACCTTGCCAAGAACAAGATTGCATATGAAAGCAATGAAGCGAAGGATTTTGTCCGTACCTTCTTCATGACGATGAACTATCATTCCATCGAAAAGAGTATGGAAATCGCAAAAGCAGCCGGACAAAGCTTCTATGGATTTGAGGAGTCAGATTATGCGACAGGTGTATACTTTGACCGATATCTGAACACGGATTATCGTCCAACAACGGCACGTGTGCAAGAGCTGTTCAAGGACATTTATATTCCAACTCAAGCGGATTGGGACAAACTAAAAGCAGATGTCAAGAAGAACGGTCTGTACCACGCTTATCGTATGGCGATTGCTCCTACTGCCAGCATTTCGTACATTCAAAATGCAACGTCCAGCGTTATGCCAATTGTTGAGCAGATCGAAACTCGTACCTATGCGAATTCGACGACTTACTATCCGATGCCGTATTTGCAAAAGGATAATGTATTCTTTTACAAATCCGCTTATCAAATGGATCAATTCAAAGTGCTTGATCTGATTGCTGAAATCCAGCCTCACGTGGACCAAGGAATTTCGACTGTACTTCATGTGAACAGTGACGTGACTACGCGTCAGTTAGCACGTTGCTATCTGTATGCTGCACATAAAGGACTTAAATCGTTATACTACACACGTACCAAAAAACTGTCTGTGGAAGAGTGCCTCACTTGCTCCATCTAATGCATATATGGTAACAAGCTATAAAATAAAATTAGATTTTGAATAGATATGAATGCTTGGCATTAGAAGCTGTATCCAGCGCGTGGTTCAGACCTTTACAGGATTGGACAAAGCCCTCACGGATACAGCTTCCGTATGTCAAGCATACGATGACTCTCCGGTAACATCTCACGTGTGTTTCTAGGGAATCTCGCAAGCTGAAGGGAGAATGCTAACAATGACAGGTATACAAGCCGTAAACTGGAACCGCTCGGACGATGATTTCACACTGATGTTCTGGAACCAGAACATTATGCAATTTTGGACGGATGATGAAATTCCGCTGTCTGACGATAAAATGTCCTGGGTAACCCTTAGTGATATTGAAAAAGAAGCCTACATGAAGGTGCTGGGCGGCTTGACCCTGCTGGACACCATTCAAGGCGGCGTGGGAATGCCGCAAATTATGGAGCATGTGGACGGAATGCAACGCAAAGCGGTATTAAGCTTTATGGCGATGATGGAGCAAATTCATGCCAAGTCGTACAGTAGCATCTTTACAACCCTGGCTTCCACGGAAGAAATTGACGGTGTATTCCGCTGGGTGGAAGAAAATCCGCATCTCCAAACGAAAGCTGAAACCATTCGTCAGTATTATATGAACATTCACACACCGAAAGACCTGTATCTCGCGATGGCTGCGTCGGTGCTGTTAGAAAGCTATTTGTTTTATAGCGGCTTCTTCTATCCTCTCTATCTGGCGGGTCAGGGAAAGCTGACATGCAGCGGGGAAATTATCGATCTGATCCTGCGGGACGAAAGTATACACGGTGTCTACGTAGGTGTACTGGCACAGGAGATTTATGCGGAACTGGACGAGGAAGAACAACGCGATCTCTACCAGACGCTGGTAGGCTTGCTGCGCTACTTGCACAATAACGAAGAACAGTATACCGAGCAAATTTATGCCCCTATTGGACTTGTAGACGATGTTAAAGTCTTCTTGCGCTACAACGCCAACAAGGCCATGATGAACCTGGGCTTTGATCCACTTTTTGAAGAAGAAGAAGTCAATCCCATTGTATTCAACGGCATCAGCACCCACACCAAGCAGCACGATTTCTTTTCTAAAAAAGGAAACGGCTATGTACGGGCGATGAATGTAGAGCCGCTAACAGATGATGATTTTAACTTTGGCGTATAAGTACACATACGTAAAATGAATTTAGCAAGGCGATACTATAAAGAGCCATCCACATGCGGATGGCTCAGACTGTAAACAAATAGGGTTTCAGAACTTATTCCTAAGTTCTGAAACCCTATTATTTTCTTAAAACTACCTGCTATGCAGGTGGTTCCGGAAAGCTTCGAGCGGTAGTTTACATATTCGCATGCGTTCTCTTATATAAAACTGGTATGGCCACCGCTATAAGAATCATACCCATAAAAGCGGGTGCGGCATGACCAAATGATACATAGATTTGACCTCCAATGATAGGTCCAATCATTCTTGCTAAAGCCTGAATAGATTGACTACCTCCTTGAATCCTTCCTTGTTCACTAGAATTGACAGACTTGGAGAGCATCCCATTAAATGAAGGTCCAAAGATCGAATCGCCAAAACCAAATATAAACATTCCAGCGATAATAAGTGGATAGAATGAGAACAAAGCAGATAGCGCAATAAGACCATAGCCTATAATCTCCGAGACCATTCCCAGAATTGCTATCTGTTTATCACTAAGTTTTATCAAGAGCTTTGGCATGATGAAACCTTGTGAAATGATATCTTGGAATCCCATAATCGAAAACATAAGTCCGATTAATGCAGGCTTCCAACCGAAGGTATCCATTGTAAATTGTGAAAAAACTGCCTGTAAAGATCCGTTGGGTATCCAGAGTAAGAACGCTGAGAAAAGTAGCCTTTTCAAGTTTTTCATGGAAAGTACGTTTGCAAGCTGTGTATATGGATTCAGTTTTACAAAGGTGATCTCTTTCAGTCTATGTTTCTTGTCAAGGCTCTCCGGCATAAAAAAGAATCCATAAACAACATTCAATAAAGTGATTATTGCTCCAAAATACATGGGTACAGAATAACCAAACTTGGCAAGTAATCCGCCTAGGGTTGGGCCAATGACCGTGCCGACACCTACAACCGCACTCACCCATCCAAAGTATTTAGTTCTCTGTTCTGGAGGAATGATGTCTGCAAAATATGCGAAGATCGAGCTTATGCTCCCACCTGTTATACCTTCCATGATGCGCCCAGCAAATAGTACCCATACAGCTCCTCCTATACCAAAAACTAAGTACCCGATTACGGAACCCAAAAGGCATATTAAGAGCAATGGACGACGACCATATTTGTCACTCAAAGCTCCAAGTATGGGAGCCGCAAAAAACACGCAAAATGCATAAACAGAGGTCAGCAGCGTAACAACTATGGCTTGTTCTTCCGGACTGCTTGTATAAGGCTGCACTAAGAATGGGACGACAGGTGTTATGATACTGAAGCCTACTCCGCAAAGAAACACAGAGATAAGGCCGAATATTAAAGCGTGTTTATCTACGGTTTGTTCTGTGGTCTGTTCATTATGTGATCTAAATTTGAACACTTCAATTCTCCCCTCAAAAGTTGTAATTTTTCTTCCCAGGAAACAAAATTATCGTATCATATTTTTCCTTCCTAGGAAACAAAAAAACAATAAAAAAAGCAGTCCGTTCTCAATAGAGCCCGGCTGCCTATGGTTTGATTTTCATTATTCAAATTTTATTTCGACTTAATATCGTTACCCTTTTTCTTTATTTCTGCATCCAAATGCCTGCTATACTTATCTATGAAGCTAAGCATACTGTCAAATTGCTCATCAGTTACCTGCTCAAATACGGCTTTATCCCGCTCTTGAAACTCTTTGTGCAGTTCCTCATGGATTTTATAGATTACTTTCCCTTGCTCAGTAAGCCTAAAATAGATTTCTTTTTTGTTATCCGGCTTCTGGTAGCTTTCGATAAGGCCTTTTTTTATGAGCTTCTTAGTTATTTTACTTATGGCACCGCTAGTCATATAAAGGGACTCCGCAAGTGTTGTCACGTTGGAATCTACATTTTTTTTAATATATTCCATGCAATGTACTTCAGAAGACTTATAACCCTTAAGACTGTCTTCCATCTTATCCTTATTGAGCCAAACCATCTTGTTATATAAGTCCCTGAAACCCATTATGACCTGTTCTTCTTTGTTCATGGACTGTCCTCCCACCCGTTGGTGCATTAACAACATAATATAATATATTTTTATTTCCATTTCAACAATAACAAAATGATTATTTTAGGAATTGAGCGATACATAAAAAAAGAGATCCAAACACTCCCCATACCTTTATGTATGTATATTTATTTTTCAGACGAAGGACATGCACGCAAAAAAACGGCCAGATCGCTATAGTAGCGGATCAGGCCGTTTTCTATTTACTACGATCGAGCTTCTGTGAACATTTGAAAGGTGACACCAAACTTGTCTGTTACATTCCCATAAGCTGGACTAAAATGGGTTTCCTGCAAAGGCATTCCCACCTGTCCTCCTTGCTGTAAAGCATCAAACATTTTTTTAGCTTGCTCCACACTATCGGTTGTAATACAGATACTCACTTGATTCCCGCTGCTAAACGGTGAGCCGGGAAAGGTATCAGAAAACATGAGCTCTGTCTCACCTACTTTAAGCGTAGCATGTCCCACACGTTCCTTGACCTCTGCGGGAATGGGAAAATCGGGATTTTCCGGCATTTCCCCAAAGGTTTGAATAAAAAGCAGTTGGGCATCCAATGCCTCTTCATAAAATTCGATTGCTTCTCGTGCATTTCCATCCAGCGTGATGTAAGGAATCAAACGTTTGGACATCTTCAACACAGCTCCTTTAATTCGAGGTGATTAACCCAGCCATTTCTCCTTTATTATATACAAAACTTGTCAAAAAAAAACAAATCTGCATTCTTAGCTTTCATGCACCTGAATGCCAAGCTGTTTTAGCTCCTTTACTACTTCCGTAACGTTACGCTGTGGATAAAGCGTAGAGATCATCTGGGCAGTGATCGGAACGCCGTTGAAAATCTGGCTTACCACCCCTAGAGAAATCGGCAGCTCATAGTAACTTTCAGCCCAATCCTGATATTCCTCCGGTGTAACTATAATTTTCCCCAGCAAAAAGGATGAGCCATCGTCATATCCCTCAGGAAAGTTCGCGTTGCCCATACGCCACTCCTTATCTCCCGCTTCCCTCCACATACAAAAGGTAACGTCCTCTTTCTCTAGCGCTTCATCTTCCAAAAGCTCCATCATATCATCAGGCACACCGTCGTACATGCCCGGCCAGACCTCATATTCGTCTCTTGCATGAGGACTTACAGGGGATTCGTGGTCAAAACCCTTCAACAACACACCTCCACATGTCCATAGCATATGAATCGTATCTCCAGCGCCGTTGTTCACCTCACCCAGACACACATCACCAGACCATTCAGACTGCATACGATACGTGCGTAACCAATCTTCTGGAGACAATATAATATCCAGCGCTGACAGCAGCATCATTCTCTCTTTTAAACCATTCGGCGTTACCTGTGCATCAAGCATCATATTCTTCATCATACCTCCACCTTGTCCATGCGTACTAAAATTCCATTTGTCTCTGCTTTTGTCTTTCAAGCTTCGCTTGCTCAACGATCTGCCGAATGAAAGGTCCCTTGGCTTCGGTATACGCTGCGCGGTCATGTTTGAATTGATGCGCCAAATCTTTTTTTAAAGTCTCATACGCTCGCAGGCTCTCAGGATGCGCTTTCAAGTAATCTCTGAACAATAAATGGTTTTCCCAATGTTCTCCTTTATACTTGTAAATATGCAAATGATGGGTCCCAGCTCCCCATTCTCCACGGCGAAAGAAAGCTCGCTCTGGAAAATCCGGCTTATGTACATATTCATATTCAATACCTAGTAAACGCTCTCGCTGTTCGGATTGAATAATCGCCAAATCTTCTACTCCAACCATAATGTCGATAATAGCCTTGGCTCCCAAACCAGGAACGGATGTACTGCCAATATGCTCTACGCCGACACATACGTCTCCGAGGGCCTCTATCATTTTTGCTCGTTCTCGTGTATACTCTGCTACCCACTGCGGATTATATTCGGATATCACTACCTGCTTGGACATGAACGCACCTCCATTCGTTTTTCAAAAAAATGCCTTCCCAGTGCGTTTGGCACACCTCAGAAGGCATTCTCTTGTTCAAATTAAAAATCATTCAGTTGCTTCATCCCTAGGATTTGGCTTCTCAATCACGATCAGACAGGTACTGTCTGGCAAAGGAACCGGCTGTCCCTGCTCATCCATGAACTCAACACGACTGGACAGCGCTTCGGCATAACCCTCCTGCAAATAGTGGCGACTCACCCGGATAATCGCTTGTGAACCAAGTGTGTTACGAATACATTCTTCATACTGTGACGGAGTAAAATAACCAAACTGCTCCTGCACTTCATGCACATAGGCTTCCGCTCCCCATGTATAGGTATATAGAAATTCCATTGCATCATTTACCGGCAAAACAGCCTCATGCTCACCTATACGCTCTATTTCAATGGGGCGACCCGCAAAATCCTGCGCATACCGCATCAGCCATTCCATTCCGTCCGGCTCCAAAAATCGAATGCGTCTGCGCTGCTCTACTGGTTCGGTCATAATACCGTCACGAATGATAATGCGTCCGCCGGGTGCAAGTACACGATAGGCGCTTTGCAAAGCAGCCTCCACTGTTTGTGAATTGAACCTTTTTCCATCTCGTTCGATGTAGGAATACAGCTCGTGAAGAATCGAAGAGAAAATAACCGTGTCCATGCTCTCCGTTTCCACAAATTCTTCCAGTCGAAGCGCATCACCTTTGATGACATCCCAACGACGGTGCTCCAATTGCTTTTTGCGTTTAAGAGCCTCAATCACATTCACAGAAATATCAAGACCCAACGGCTTGGAGTCTGGTCTTTCCTGCTCGATCAGGTCCAGCAGTACGCCCCCGCCGGGTCCGATATCCAGTATACGGGTTCCAGTCACGTAATCCAGAATGACCCTTTTGAAATCTGCGGTCTGGTTCATATCTGTAAGGTACGTCTCCTCATTGTGAAAGCGATCATAAGCATCACGCCGTAATCCGAACAGATCAAACAGCAGCAGGACTGCTTTGTCATACAGAGGCGTCTTTTCTGCCTCAATACAAAAGTCGATCAATTTTTCAGCAGCTGATGAAAATACAAAATTAAAAAACACGGTACTTGGCAGCTCCTCCTTATGCTCCACGATTACACTCAAATGAGGATTATGCTTCCGTTTTCCTTTTGTGATATCCTGCCAAGACAGTGCGCTTAAATATTTTTCTATCATTCGTTTTTTGTATACGTTAATTTTCTTAACACCACGATAGTCATAATACATCGTATTCATAAGTGATTCAAAACTGATATGCCGTACCGTTGCAGGCTGTTCCTGCCCTGTGCCATCCCTCAATGTGAGTAAAAATACCTTAACCAGTTCTTGAAGTGAAAAATCCTGCAAAGCTGATTCTACATACCAAAGTGTACGATTCTCCAGCGGAGCCAGCGCCTTCTCTACATTCAGCTCCCGCTCCAGCTCGGCGTAAGCCTGCTCAAACGGCTCACCTTCATGAATCGAAACCGACCGCAATCTCTCCAGTCGTTCCTTTACACTCCAGACTACAGGTGCGTTATCCCAGGCAATCCAGCCGATTAGCTGCTCCACTTCACCGCGTACTTGTTCCCATAATGCAGGATCTACACCGGCGATAATGCATTCGTTCAGTGCTCGTAACACAAGCTCCAATTCCTCCGAGCTCAGCCAGCCCTTACGAGTGATTTCGAGCAGCAGTCGATTTTCTGCAAAGGGTATTTCTCCCCGTATATACTGTCCGATCAATCCATGCGTCTCAATCAAAATTCGGGTCATGCTGTTGCGCGGGTAGGCAGGGGACTCTGCTTGAGCCTGTCTGACATACAGTTGGGAGGAGCCAATATTATGTACAAATAAATTAATGCCCTCATGCTGCCAGCGTAGCCGTTCGCGGACTGTGCCTCCTTTGGCTGTCTCAGACCATACCAATACATCCTCCAGTAGCTCTTTAACCCAGAATGACAATGGAAGTCCGTCCAAAATAAGCAACGTGCGCTCCACATAATCCAGTACAGGATTGGCATCCTTTAACTCACCTATGGATCGAATGCGCTCCAAATTTACAATACGCTCCTCAGCCGAAACAAGCAGCTTTAGCCAAGTCGGTGTATCCCAAGCCAGATCACTTTCTTTCCTGTAATTAGCAATGGCTTTTAACGATTGTAACATTTTTCTCACCTCGTGTGATTCGGATTCGGTAAGCACAGGAGACTTTGGAAAATATCTTGTATACCCTACACTTTACCATACATTTGTAGCTTCCATCTCGTGGAAAATATTAAACATTTGTATCAATTAATCGCTTGACATGTTCTAGGCTTCACATAACCTGATTTAAAGTTCCCATAGTTTTCGAGACGTCTCTCCCTCCCAAAAGCAAAAAGATACCTTCCAGCCTAAGGCCGAAGATATCTCATTGCTATTGTTAGACGCAGCAAAATCATTTTCCTGCGATGTTTTATAAAGTTATAGCGTCGCTGTGTGACACGTCAATCGTCTAGCATATATTCTGCTTAGTTATTAACGGAAACGCCATCTGGCACTGGAATACCAAAATTAGGTGTTCCATCCTCATTCCAGTTCAACGGCTGAACACGTGTATGACGATTCGGATCATACAGCGGGTCACCTGTAATTTCCTTGTAATTGCGAGCGTGATATACGATAACGTCACTACCATCCTCAGCAACAGTAAAACTGTTGTGACCAGGTCCGAATTGACCTGTCTCCTCATTCGTGCAGAATACCGGCGCAGGAGACTTTGCCCACGATTTCGGGTCAAGTAAGTTTGCATTCTCGTCTGCCGTTAGCAGGCCCATGCAATAATTGTGGTCCGTAGCACTAGCTGAATAGCTGATAAAAATTCGGCCGTTCCGTTTCAGAACCGCTGCACCTTCATTCACCTTAAAACCGATGACTTCCCAGTCATATTCTGGTGTAGAGATCATAACCTGCTCACCGCGCAGCGTCCACGGATTGCTCATTTCTGAAATATACAGATTGGAGTTGCCTACGATGTCCGGGTCTTTCTGAGCCCATACATAATATAAAACGCCATTATGCTGGAAGGTTGTCGCATCGAGAGCAAACGTCTCCCAGCGAGTTTTGATCTGTCCCTTTTCCACCCACTCGCCTTCCAGAGGATTAGCTGAATCATTTTCCAGCACGAACATCCGATGGTCGAACAGACCTTCCTTCGTTTCTGTGGTACGAGCTGCTGCAAAATAAATGTACCATTTGTCGTTAATATAATGAATTTCCGGTGCCCAAATGTTCGCGCTTAACGGACCTGTTTCATATTTATGCCACACTGCCACTGGCTCTGCTGTATTCAAGCCTTGAATAGTACGTGCCCGCCGAACCTCAATGCGGTCATACTCTGGCACAGATCCGGTAAAATAATAGTACCCATCACTATGCTTGTAAATCCAAGGGTCTGCACGTTGCTCAATGACCGGATTATTAAAGGATACAGTTTGATTCATGGTTTTTCTCTCCTCTATGTGTAATATGTAGTTCATAGGATTAATCGCTGATACGTTTTCCCCAGATGGAAATTCCATTTTCATTCATACCCGTGAAAATTAGAGTATGGCGACCAAGCTCCCAGTCCCATGAAGGAAGCAATAGCAATTCCTCCTTTGACCCTTCGGACGCATTGCTCCAATTCATTGTTAGCGTACGTCTACCATCAAAACTCCAGTGACCTTCCAGAGAACCACTGGTTGCTCGCCCTCCATCTTCCAAACGAAGCGGTTCAGCTTCCACCTGACCGTCTACTTCTTGCCTGATCACGATGCGCTCCCAGTTGCCGGATAATAATCTTTTGGGTATATCCTGCTCCTTTTCGCCCGCATACCGCTCCGGCGATACGATAGGCCAGCCATCAGCCGTCCACAATATTTTGCGCACATGCAAGTAAGGCCAGCTCTTATCCGTTTCTCCCCGCGCATGATGAACAATATAGTAATCGTCTCCGTCCTTCAGCACGGAATTATGACCTGGCGCAACCCAGCCTTCTCCTTCACTGAAACGATAACCGCCCAGTACCTTGGTCCCAATCTCATATTGAGGCAAATAACTGGTATCTGTCATATCATGTCCATTCATATCTACGTACGGGCCTGTGATGGAATCCGAGCGGGCTACGCGAACATTGTAGTCCTCGAACAAAGAATCATACGAGACGAACAAGTAGTATTTACGAAACACAGGATTGTACACAATGTACGGACCTTCCACAGCTCCGTCCTCGGTTGCCCGATCTCTGGCAGCGATATTTTTACCATAACCAGATTCTTTGAGCTTTCCAGTCTGCGGATCAAGCGGTGTAATATAAATCCCGCCGAAAAAAGATCCGTACACCATCCATGGATTTCCATCAGCATCCAATACCGGATTAGCATCAATTGCATTCAGCTTGTCATGCTCATCCGTTTTAACAACCAGTCCCTCATCCTTCCAAGGACCTTCTGGGGAATGGGATGTCTGTAACCCAATGGCTGATCGTGTGCTGCCAAATGTAGAGGCAGAATAATACATTCGATAGGTATCACCCATCTTTATGACGTCCGGGGCCCACAGATTCGTTGCTGATGACCATGCCCCCGCTTCCTTTGGAATGCCGGGTAAAGCATATTGAACCCAGTTCCAGTGAATCAGGTCGGTCGATTTGCGCACCATGACACCCGGCCTCAGTTCCCCACCTGTCTTTACATCCGTCGAATAGACATAATATCCCTGATCTGTTTTGATAATTGCTGGGTCATGAGCATTGTTAATAGTCCAGCGCTGTTCATCGTCTACCGTGCTTTGATCATACAAGTGATCAGGAGGCGGAGCCTGCGGATATACAGGGTCCGGAGTGTTATCCCCACAGCCGGATAGGCCCAGCATTAGCAGCATAACCATAACTGTTATTCTCCTCCTTCCTTTGCTCAATACATATGGTGACTGCGTTCCATCATTCATCCAAATCGTCCAAGTGCGAGTGTCAATTAACCCTTGACACCTGAAATGGCAACCGACTCAATAATTTGTTTCTGGAAGATTAGGAATATAATCAACACAGGTAACAAGGCTATAATGGAAGCTGCCATAATAAGCGGATAGTCTGTCTGAATGGCGTAAGTCGCATTAAAATTCGCGATAACCAGCTGCAATGTCTGCGTTTCTGGTGAGTTCAAGTAAATAATCGGTGCCAAGTAATCGTTCCAAATCCCCATAAACCATAAGATCAGCTGTGCAGCAACTGCCGGCTTAATGAGTGGGAACGTAATCGACGAATAAAGTCGGAAATAAGAGCTTCCGTCAATTTTAGCAGCTTCGATAATAGCATCTGGTACACTGAGCAAATACTGCCGCAGGAAAAAGATCATAACTACATTACCGAACAAGCCGGGAACGATCAGAGGCAACAGCGTATCTATCCAGCCAAGTTTGGAGAACATCATAAACTGTGGAATCATAACTGTTGGGTAAGGAATCATCATGGATGCGATGAGTGCCAAAAACAGTTTATTTTTATGAGGGAATCTCAGCTTTGCGAATGCAAAAGCGGCCACACTAGATGTGAAGGTACCCACAACCGTGACACTTACAGCCACAATCACGCTGTTCTTGATCCCGCTTAACAGAGGACCTGCTTCCCAAATTTCCTTGTACTTACCGAACTGAAACACCTCTGGTATCCATACTGGTGGAAGTGCAAAGACATCCTGCTTTTCTTTTACCGAAGTGGACAACATCCAAAGCAACGGCGCGATCATCGCAATCGCTCCAATCGCCAGTACAATAAAGATAATGATATTGGTAACTTTCGTTTTTTGACTATGGGACATAATCAGCCTCACTCCTTTCCGCGAAAATCAATCCCCATCAAAGGATGATTTTTCATTCATTTTAAATTGAATCAAAGTTACGATAAAAATGAAGATGCCGAGAATCATAGCCATCGCGGAGGCATATCCCATTTGCAGGTTTTTAAATGCCTTATCCCAAATATAGAAGACAATTGAGGCGGATGAATATTCCGGACCCCCTGTAGGTGTCATAATGTTCATTTCAGTAAAGATTTGCGAACCACCAATAATGTTGGTAACGACCAGGAAGAAGGTTACTGGTTTCACCATTGGCCATGTAATATTGCGGAACATTTGGAATCCGCTAGCCCCGTCCAGCTCTGCTGCTTCATAATAAGAGCGAGATACACTTTGCAGTGCAGCCAGATACAGCAACATTGTATATCCGAGACCTTTCCATACAGTCATGAGAATCAAGGCCGGTTTGACTGTATCCTTATCCATCAGCCAGTTAGGTCCTTTAATACCGAACAGTTCAAGGAATTGGTTCACCAAACCATAATCTCCGTTGTAAGCCCAGTTCCACATAATAGAAACAGCAGCCAACGAAGAAATGACCGGAATATAATAAATCACACGAAATGTCGTCGTACCTGGAATCTTGCGATTCAACCCCAGTGCCAGCAGTAAAGCTAGTACAAGACCGATTGGAATACCCAACATTAAGAAAAGAGTATTGTACATCGATTTGTAAAAGAGTTCATCGCTAAATAAATCCTTAAAATTGTCGAACCCAATAAAGTTCATTTGTCCTAATCCGTCCCAATCTGTAAAAGAGCCGTATAACGAATAGACAAACGGGAACAACGTAAAGATTAGCAGACCGAGAATAGGCGGAAGAATAAATAAGTATCCATATATCTTCTCTTTGCGGTAGAGATTAGATTTGGTTATCACAGGGCTCACCTCTGTTTCTGATTTGGAATGAAGATGATGTTAGCAGCATGATATTCAGCCACTAACATCATCCTTTTTTCCTCTATTTACGCATTATTTCTGTGATTTTTTCTCTTGCTCCACCGCTTTATCCAGCAGTTTCTGCATCTTCGGTTGTTCTTGTTTCACATAATCTGCTGCCGTAATTTTGCCATCCAGCACAGGTTGAATATCTGTGAAGAAAATATCGTACCATTCTGCGTTATACGTATAGTTACCTGGTAATGAGCGTCCATAGTCATTTACGATATCAATAAATTCCTGTTTGTTGTTAGGCTTTGTTTTCGTGTCTTTGGCCCATTCATCAGCCATATCCAGCAGGTTCGGAATTTGTACCTTGGCATCTACGAGCTGCTTCATGCCTTCTTTGGAAGTAGTCAGATAGTTAACCAGTTCTACAGCTTCATCCGGGTATTTTGTTTTAGAAGAAACACCGATACCCAGAGAACCAATCCATGTTGCCGGTTTGCCAGTCGATCCAGTTGGGAAAGGCAACAAATCATATTCGAATGGCAGTTTTTCAAATGTACTCATATCCCAAGGACCTACTGGGAAGAAAGCCATTTCGCCCTTCATCCAGCGTTGATATGTGTCCAATGTTTGTGATTGTTCAATACCAGGTGTAATTTTATATTTGTTTTGCATATCAGCAAAGAACTGAAGCGCTTCCGCAAATTTCGGATCATCAATTGTTACTTTGGTTTTGCTCTCATCCAGCCAATCAGCACCATTACTCCATACAAAGGCTTGCAATGCCCACTGAACGTTAAAGCCTGTTCCGTATTGATCTGGCTTGCCGTCACCGTTGGTATCTTTGGTCAGCTCTTGGTTAACCTTAATGAACTCATCCCATGTATATGGTTTGTCTTTGTCAGGCAATGGAACACCTGCTTTTTCAAACATGGTTTTGTTATAACCCAAAGCGAATGGACCCAAGTCCTTCGGCATACCGTAAATATTTCCCTGACCGGCCATTTTACCGTCATAGCGATACAAATCCACACCGTATTTCCAGATGTTATCCAGATTTATATCCTTGCTCTTATCAATATAAGGTGTCAGATCCTTCAACACCCCACTGTTAACATAAGCTTTCAAATCCCCAGGGGCAAAATAAAAGATATCTGGAAGATTATTACCTGTAATTGCAGCTCTAAGCTTTGTAGCATATTGATCTGCTGCCGTCACAACCATTTTAACCTTCACACCAGGATGTTCTTCTTCAAATTTTTTGATAACATCCTTATAAGCCTTCTGCTCATCCGTTCCTCCACGGAACATGAAAGTCAATTCCTTGCTTCCATCGCTACTGGAACTTCCTCCACTACAGCCTGCCAGTGCAGCAACCATTAACAACAGAACAACCATTGTTAGCGCAAAACCTTTTTTCTTTGTCAACGCGACCCCTCCTAAAATTAAAATGAAACCGCATACATTAAGTGTTAAATTAACTTCATACTACTCGGCCTAATCTTTAACTGTGCGGTACACAACCCGTTGTTGATTGCCGCTGTGATTATCATCCCTCTCATGTACCGTATAATTAACATTTACCTTTATCAATAATGAATTCGTTTACAAATAAAATATAGCACGCCATTCTACGGTTCGTCAATGCATTTTTCAATCTTTTTAAATAATTATAAAACATAGATTGGAGTAACTTAAAAAGTAAAATTAAATCGTATTTAAGTGTTTTAATTAATAAATTCTAAATAAAAAAACTTAAATACGATATATTTTATAAAAAAGGCTTTATTTTAGAACGCGATTTCCTCTCTTCTTCTTTTAGTAAAAAAAATTTACAGAAAAGCAGTTTACTTCTTTATGATTTTATTTTAACATAAATCAAAGTAAAAATATAAGCGCTTACATCACACTTTTTATAGATAAGGATGGGCTATAGCTATGATTTATATTAAGGACTTAATGTCAGGGTTAGATATTTTCAAAGCATTGGGCTCGGAAATCCGCATTCAAATCCTTGAATTACTTGCTGTTCAAGGACAAAGTATGAATGATATTGCGAGCAAGCTGAATTTAAGTAACGGCACCATTACGATGCATATTCGCAAACTGGAAGAATGCGGACTTGTGGAAATCAATACCGTAAGCGGTAAACACGGGATCCGAAAAATGTGCTATTTAAATAAGGAAAAGCTAATGGTAGATCTGCGCAGCAGAGAACAAAAAAATGTGTATGAGGTAGAAATTCGCATCGGTCATTATAGTAACTACCAGGCAGTTCCTACTTGTGGATTAGTGACCAAAGACAGCATTATCGGCGATTTTGATGACCCACGCTATTTTGCAGATCCCGCGCGACTGGACTCTGAAATGATCTGGATGGCAGAAGGCTTTCTGGAATACCGCATTCCTAACTACTTGAAAGCGAATCAATCCTTTACCGAAATTCAATTTTCCGCGGAGCTGGGGTCAGAAGCACCGTGTTATTGTGAGGACTATCCGTCTGATATTTGTTTTCATGTAAATGGTATTGCCATCGGTCACTGGACGAGCACAGGCGATTTTGGAGCTGTTCCGGGGGTCCTCAATCCCGACTGGTGGCCTCCACACTTGAATCAGTACGGCATGCTAAAGTTAATTCGCATCAATCAACATGGAAGCTTCATTGACGGGTGTCGTATATCAGAAGTCACAATAGACGATATTGGACTTGATTACAAAAGCGATATTACACTGCGTTTATCCGTATCCGATCAACCGCAAAACAAAGGAGGGCTCACTATTTTTGGTAAAAGATTCGGAAATTTCAGCCAAGATTTGCTTGTGCGCGTGCTTTATGATGTACACGAAGAAGATAACTCCAACTCCTAACTCGTCACAGATAAAAAGGCCGAAGTCTGTATTCATTGAATACAGGTCCTCGGCCTCAATCCTAATCCTCACGTAAAGAGATATAGATAAATAGATAAAAGATGAGCGCCATCCCAAACACCAGCCAGCTAAAAGATAGTATATGAAGCTTCTCCCCTGCATTTACTGCCCAGCTCCAAAGATCCGCAAAAAGCACCAGCGGTTGCAGCAACACATCCCAACTATTCCAGCGTGCAAATCTGCCTATATATACACCTATGCTGGCCAACCACAACATCACAAAGACTACAACCCATGCGAGCCACCCTGAACAAATCTTCCTCAACATACGGTGGATCATCAATACACAAAGAGATGTAAGAAAAAGACCAATTCCAGCGACTGAAAAGGACGTAAATAAGATTAGCCAAAATTGAGTGTTCAACCAAAAACGCGTACCAGGGTTCACATCGTAAAAACGGAATGCATGTAGTAACTCGGTCACTAGATAAAGAGCATTCGGCAGAAAGAACAACCATACCCATGCGGCGAAAAATAAAAGAATATTTCTCACTTTTGCATATCGTAATTTGGATAAAGCCACCATTAACAATGAAATAAACACCGGAACCCAGGCCAGGAATATGTCCCAGTACAGAAATTGATATATCCTCGTCCCGCTTGTGGACTGTAGATACATAATGAGTCCGAAACAGCCCAATGTAGCTACAAGCATCACCCCCAACAAACCGGGCAGCTTGTAACCCTTCCTTCTTAACAGCAAACTTCCATCTACCTCCCGCCTAAAAACACGTATTTACGTCTTTTTAACTTTCTTATATAGCGCTTTCATATATAGAGGGCTTTTATTTATTCCACGTTTCGTATATCCTCGAACACATGGTTTGTTATTGTCAAAGCGTCAAAGGTAACATTACACCCCTCCCCTACTGGAGATTGTGCGACAACCCCAACTTTTAGCTGGCTGGGAACATTCATCCCAAAATATCTGGCCAGTTTCCAATGGTGACCATCCGATGAATAATGAAAGGCAAAGCAATCTCCAGCTCGTGTTACTCGCAAATACGGATTAGAAGCATCCATCGCCCCCGATATACAATCATCGGATGTATCCCGTGTAACCACACTTAGGATCGAGGGGGTATTCTCAAAGTATTCAAAGCACACTTTAGCCCAATGAGTATCATCAGCCATCACCATCAAGCATCCTGAGTCATAGGGCTGCTTCATATCGACACGAACCCTCGTCCATATTGTAAAATCTCCTTGAAGGGTGGTATGCAAAAAAGGAGCGGACGATTTGATAACGGCGCCGGACGGATCTCTAAAAAAATCTGCCTGTGAAGGTGCAGATACTTGTAAAGCCTTGAATTCATCGAAGCTCCATACAGTCGGTTCGTTGATCCAGCCCCATCCTTGAGGCAAAACCTTGTCGTTAAAGCCTTCAAATACATTCATATGGATACCATCCCTCTCTAGCCAATATAGTCTTAACACAGTGAATTTTGGGGTACAGTTCCCCTTGATACCACTATATACGTTATCTTCCAGTCGTCAATGATGATGCCCCTGTCTTTACAATTTATAAAAAAAGACTTGCCATTCTGAAATGTTGTGCTTATAATTACACCTAAATTGATACGGCAACAAATTTCAATGACGAGAACGAGTAAGCTATACAGCGGATTTGCAGAGAGTTGGGGCAGGTGAAAGCCAACATTCCGAGGGTAGCTGAACGCCATCTCTGAGAAGCGGGCTGAACCTGAAGTAAGCTCTGCCGCCTTTCCAGCGTTAACCGGAACACGTATTGATGGATACGTGAACAGAGTGTCATTTCCTATGGAATGAAACTAGGGTGGTAACACGGGTATAAACTCGTCCCTTTTACAGGGGCGGGTTTTTTTGTTTTTCAATAAGGAGGAATCAACATGACAAATGTATCGACAGCAGTATCTATAACTGATTTTTTGACTCCGGCTGTACGGGAAATGCCGCCTTCAGGTATCCGTCGGTTTTTTGAATATAGTGCAGGCAGAAAAGATATCGTATCGCTTGGTGTTGGTGAACCGGATTTTGTAACTCCTCAACATGTGAGAAAGGCCTGTATCACAGCACTGGAAAATGGTAAAACCTCATACACACCCAATGCAGGTCTCCCTGAGCTTCGTGAGGAAATTGCCGGATATCTGGAGAGCAGCTTCAGCACATCCTATAACCCGGCAGATGAAATTATGGTCACTGTTGGCAGTAGTGAAGCGTTGGATTTGGCGCTACGCGCCCTCATCACAACACACGATGAAATACTCATACCAGCTCCCTGTTATATTTCGTATTCGCCTATTACGTTTTTGAACGGAGGACATACCGTAACGGTTGAAACGTCTGCTGACCAGCAGTTTAAGCTGACAGCTGAGGCGCTCAAATCCAAGCTGACTCCACGATCCAAAGTGCTTATTCTCTGTTATCCGAACAACCCGACTGGCGGGGTGATGACCTATGAGGATTGGCTACCCATTGCCCGTCTGGTTGAGGAGCATAATCTGATCGTCATATCGGACGAAATTTATGCTGAATTGACCTATGGACAGCAGCATGTAAGTTTCGCTTCTCTGCCAGGAATGAAAGAACGCACCCTGCTCATCAGCGGCTTTTCCAAAGCATTTGCCATGACAGGCTGGAGGGTCGGCTATGTATGCGGTCCGAAAGAGTTGATTTCAGCCATGCTGAAAATCCATCAATATACAGCCATGTGCGCGCCTATTATCGGGCAAATTGCCGCTATTGAATCCCTGCGCAACGGGCTGGAGGAAAAAGATCGTATGATGGAGTCCTACAATCAACGTAGAAAATGGTTCGTTGCTGCCCTCTGTCAGACAGGACTCCCATGTCATGAACCGGGCGGTGCCTTCTATGCTTTTCCCTCCATTATGCACACAGGGTTAAGCTCAGAACAGTTTGCCAAACGACTGTTGGAAGAACAAGGAGTTATAACGGTCCCGGGTTCCGCATTCGGCCCAGGCGGCGAAGGTTTTATCCGCTGCTCGTATGCATCATCGCGTGAACAGCTGGAAACGGCTCTGGAACGCATCAGCGTATTCCTGAAACGCCTGTAAACCGATTTTTCATCGCATGAACTGAACATGAGCATGAGGTGAACATTTACTTCAGCAGCTTCTGAATAAGCTTTTTCTGGTGTGCTGGCAAGCATTCCGGCCATTCCCCTACGCGGCAGTAACAAATGTCGGAGATTTCAGCGCTTGGTCGAAAAGTACCCGGGATAACCCGGCCTTTAAAAATAAGATCCACGCGGTTCGGCAACTGGCCAAACTGGGCTTGCGCCAATGAGGTGATCTCTACCTCCAGCCCAGTTTCTTCCCGGACTTCGCGCCGTAAGGCGGTTTCCGGCTGCTCTAGCTCCATCCAGCCGCCGGGAATTCCCCACGGTTGCTTCCGGTATACGTGCTTTAATAGCAGCACTTCCCCGGCATCGTTCGTGAAAATGCCCAGCACAGCAACTAAAAATTTATGTTGTGCCCGGTACACCAATGCATTTTTCAATCGAGTGAACGGCGTATGCTTATACATGAATACAAGCCAATCCCGCGGAATCTTATTTATCAGCTTAACCAGCATAACACACCTCCAGTTGAGCACTCTTACATCAATTCATTCGTTGGATTAAGTTAAATGAGGAGCTTAAGTATGTATACTAAAAAATTAATCTTTAGGTGACTGTAGCTTACGGCTATATAACTGAGCATTTTCCGCATCAAAACAAACAAAAATAATCTCATTCAACCCAACATGTTCCTGTACAAAACGTGTCACTTCCTGTACAGCAATCTCGGCCGCCTTTTCTTTCGGGAATCGGTAGATGCCTGTGCTGATATTGGGAAAAGCAATGCTGCGTGCATTCAATTCTAAAGCTAATTGCAGTGTATGACGGTAGCATGTCGCCAATAGCTCTTCTTCCTGATGGTCGCCACCATTCCACACAGGGCCGACAGTATGAACAACATATTGGGCTTCCAGCTTGCCAGCCGTCGTATAAACTGCGCCTCCTACCGGACATCCCCCTTGCTTGTTTCTGATTCGGACACAATCTTCCAATATAGCCGGACCGCCAGCTCTATGAATTGCACCATCTACACCACCGCCACCCAGCAAGCTTGTATTTGCAGCGTTGACAATAATATCCGCCTTACAACAGGTAATATCCCCTTGCACCACACGTATGATCACGTTAAATAGTTCAATTTGGGTATCCATTGGTCCTCCTTCTCTTATAAAAACCAGCTTTGTTATATAATCATCTTATAGTCTCTACAAGCGATTTCTAAAACATCGTCATAGGTTTTCAACAGAAAGTGTTTTAGATTCTTCCCCCGTGCACTAGCTATTGTAGCTAATAATGGCGTATCTGTAAGCTCATCAAAACTGCTACCTTGCGTATACTTCTGTTCAGGCATGTCTAAAGCCACATCCAGTTCAATCGTATTAAAATAGTAGATTCCTGTAAATATAAGCTCATAGGGTACAAAATCGTCTACTGCTTCTGACGCCACCCCCCCATTAATCTCTCCCTTCAAAACCAGCTCTTTCTTCGCATAATTCATATGAACCTGATCCAAATAGACCGCATCCCGTCCATGCAATTCGCCAAGCGGCGTTTGAATAGCTTTTATGTGTGGCATCCAGGTGTTCTCCAGTCCTAAGTTATTTTTCATCCAACAACATAAGTGCGGTCGCAACCGCATGATCCACAAAAGAACGCTCTGGGCGTGACTTCATCATCACGGTTATCCCGATTAACAAAGAGACCAACGTGTGTGCCAAAGCTCGTGCATCTATAGTCACCTCAAGCTCCTCAGATTGAATACCACGTTCGAGGGTCTCCTGAAAGACAGCAGAGAGATACATCTGATGTTCTCTGGTTAAAATTTCAAACCTCTCATCATGAGGGGCTAGTTCTACCATTGTATTGATGCAAAAGCATCCCTTATTGGACCCCTCCTCGTACTCTTCTGCCACCACTCCTCCAAAAAAATTGTAAAATGCTTCTTTTACAGATGAACTATTTTGCAGTTTAGCCCTTACACAAGCTGCATGAGATTGCGTATATTTACGCAGCGCAGCTTCGAACAATTGCTTTTTATCCCCATAGGCAGCATATATGCTGGGGCGTTGTATTCCCATACGCGAGGTTAAATCGCTTAAAGACGTGGCCTCAAAACCCTTTTCCCAAAAAACTTGCATCGCTGCATCCAACGCTTGATCTTCATCAAATTCTCGTGGTCGAACCATACTTATCCCCTTATTTTCGTATCGTTCAGTATATTAAGATTGTATGATTTTCAGAAGCGGCTGTCAAATATATACGGGTTAAACTCTTGACAAATCTTATTGATGAGAGTTACATTAACCTAAAATCATTACATACCAATCGGTATATTATACTGATCAGTATGTAAATCACAGAAAGCGACGTGGTATGTGAAAATGAAGACGTCAGAAGAAAACGCTCTCCTCCTCTCCCATCAAACGATAGCAAACACTGCCGAAATAGCCCCCGTTCCGGTCCTGCCCCGGTCTGTGGCACTCTTGTTTGCTATAGCCTGCGGGCTGGCTGTTGCTAACATTTACTATGCACAGCCATTACTGGATGCGCTGGCGCACGAGTTTGGCATTACACACTCATCAGTCGGTATCGTTATTACCGTCACGCAAATTTGTTATGCGTTAGGACTGCTGCTGCTCGTCCCGCTTGGCGATCTCTTGAACAGACGGCGATTGATCACAGGACAAATGCTGCTATCTGTGCTGGCATTAATCCTGGTTAGCTTTGCCCCTACCCGTACAATACTGCTTATGGGAATGGCAATGGTTGGACTGCTGGCTGTCGTGACTCAAACACTCGTGGCATTCGCCTCGACCTTGGCTAATCCGACTGAACGCGGGCAGGTCGTAGGGCTGGTAACCAGCGGAGTCGTTATCGGCATTTTACTCGCACGAACCGTTGCTGGTGTATTAACTGATCTGGCAGGCTGGCGTTCAGTTTACCTTATTTCTGCTGTACTTACGCTGTTTATGGCTGTGGCTCTATTGCGAGTGCTCCCCAAGAACGAACTCACAAGCGCCACACTTTCCTATGCGCAGCTGCTTCGCTCGGTTATCACACTGTTCGTCCAAGAACGAATTCTGCGTATTCGTGCTGTCCTTGCGCTGCTCATTTTCACAGCGTTCAGCATACTGTGGACTTCGCTTGTATTACCTCTCAGTGCCCCCCCATTTTCTCTTTCACACACTGCAATTGGGGCCTTCGGCTTGGCTGGAGTCGCCGGAGCATTAGCAGCAGCACAAGCAGGGCGGCTTGCCGATCAAGGCTTGGGACAACGAACGACAGGTATCGCACTAGTTATATTACTGCTGTCCTGGCTACCTATAGGCTACACCGAGCATTCTCTATTCGCTTTAACTCTTGGTGTCATTCTTTTGGACTTGGCCGTACAGGCTGTACATGTCACAAACCAGAGCTTGATTTTTAACGTTCGCCCTGAAGCACGGAGCCGACTTACCGCAGGCTACATGATATTTTATTCCATCGGTAGCGCCACAGGAGCCATTACCTCCACTCACATGTATACCTATGCTGGGTGGAATGGAGTTTGTCTATTGGGGGCTGGTGTCAGTGCTCTAGCTCTCATTTTTTGGGTGGTGACTCGACGTTCAACTTGATAGTAAACCCATATGGTTTGGATTAACGAAAAACCGCCTAGGCCTCAATAACGGCCTAGGCGGTTCTCTTCTATCACTGTAGATCATCACTTAATTGCAATATAAATCAAAACGGGTTCATCTGGATTGCCATACACTTCAAAATCACCTGTGTAGGTCCGCTCCCCTTGTCCCGTGGCAGCCCATGCCCAAATTGTCTGCCATACACGGATGACAGAAGAAGGTTCATGGGTTGCCTGAAAAATAGCATAGCGTGCAGCCGGAATTACAAGTTCTTCAAGCTCGTCAGGAGTTTGGAAGTCCTCAGCCGCTTCCTTTCCAATAAAAAATGTATACTCGCCCAGAGCTCCATTTTCATAGTCAGTATAGCAACCATAGACGGAAGCAAGTCCTTCATGACCCCTGATCCGACCTGCCACATTCTCACCTACAAAACGCTCCCACATGCCTGGAATGATCCCGTGAGGTGTTTGTTCCTTCTGATTGTTTGTACGTGCTTTTAGACCAATTAAATGGATTTCACCTCGGTACTCCTCCCGAATGGGTCCATCAAATGGAAGCTCTGTATCCTCTGAAGACCGCCACCTCTTCAAATGCGGTAGGTAATTACGCAGCATTGAAGTCGCTTCTTCTGCCTGCATCCCCTCTTCTACCAGGATCGGCACACACTGCTGGATCATTCCCTCCATCGTCAAGTCAGGCTGTACAAATGCACCTTCCTTGTAACAATACTTGCAATACTCATCTGTATTATTATGTTGTGCATCCGTTCCATATTGATCCTCATGCTCCAGCGGCATCCCGCAACTTTGACAAGCTTTATCCATTCTCGTAAATCCCCTTTCGCTAACTCATATCTGGTATGCCACCAGTATAACGAAACAAACCTGACAACTATGGGTCAGGTTCGTTTTACTTTAATCTAAGATTTACTCTATAATTCCTAGCCTTCTTCATAATTAGACGCAATACGCAACGCCATCTTATGAATCTTGTCTCGCAAATGAGCCGGTTCTTTGACAACCACATCTGGTCCGAGGCTTAAAATGAATCCGTACACCCACGCATCCTCGGGAAACGGAACCGAAACCGTGTAAATTCCTTCTTCCTGCTCGTTCAATGCTTCCACACCAAACCAGTCCTCCCCCAGATGTCTTGAGTTGCGGTTAAATTGAAGCGTAAACGGTTGTACATCCCTGGATGCCGTCATCCGTCCCTCATTCCACGGCAGCACTTCATCAGAAAGATCCCTGCGGGTGAAAGCCGTCTCTGTAACTACAGGCTCACTCATACGAGAAAGCTTGAACAACCGAAACTGCCCCCTGTCGGGACAATACGCATACACAAACCATTGTTGCCCTTTCAGCACAAGCGTATGTGGTTCCACATTCCGCTTCGTTCGAGTTCCTTCCGCATTTCGATAGGTAAAAGCAACCGTACGCGCTTGACTCATTGCCTCTTTTACCTTTATTAATTTAGCTTCCTGGACAGACTGATTTCCCCATCCCGAATGATCGACGATAAACTGTGTGGTACGGACACTAAATTGCTCTTTTTCAGACTCTGGTATAATGCTTTCAAATTTATGAAGTAACCGGGATACGTTGGGACCGCCCAACGACGAGGACAAACTCTGTAGGCCCATCACAATGTCCTTGATATCATGACCCGTCAGCATACTGCGATCCAGACGATATCCTTCCATCAGGCCAATCCCCCCACCTGCTCCCTGAAAAGTTACTACTGGGATACCAGCCAGACTAATCGCTTCAATATCTCTATAAATCGTCCGAATTGAAACCTCATACAAATCAGCGAGTTCCTTTGCTTGTATTCTATTTCTTTTCAGCAGCAAAATGACGATAGAAAGCAATCGATCGATTTTCATTTTTTCAAAACCTTTCACCCTTAATAAAAATAAGCCAGGAGTTCCTCATCATATCCCTGACCGTGATATTCCAAAGCGTTCTTTTCAATACCATAAGTTTTGAATCCCAATTTTCTATAAAGTTCAACAGCTGCTTGATTGGCAGCCACCACACTCAAATTGATTTGCTTCAATCCTTCCACTTTTCTACCTCGACTGATAACTTCCAATAAAAGTTTCTTAGCGATCCCCTGGCCTCGGTAAATCGGTGGTACATACACTCCCCAAATCGTTCCTTTATGCCGTGTCTTAATTTTGTGTTCTCTTCTAAACCCGGTCATGCCAGCCAGCTGATGATCCTTTGTAAATGCACCAAGTATGTAATGATCTCTCTTATTTTGTATTTGCTTCACTATATCAAATAACGAAACTTGTACAGCTTCCTCATAAGAGGTTCCAAAAGCTTCGGGATTCATTTTTAGGGCTTCCAGTCTTAAATTCCAATACGCTTCAGCGTCTGCTGGCTCTATGTTCCTGATGATAATCATGGCTTCATCCCTCCAAATGTTTTCCTCCATCTTACTCTATCTATTATTTAAATTAAATCTATGATGCCTAAATTAAAATAGCCTCAGATGCTAGATCCAGCCGGATATAGCATCTGAGGCTTCAATACTCATTACATATTATGACTCATAGCGTTTCAGCACAATGACCGCATTATGACCACCGAAGCCGAAAGAATTAGATAACCCAACATTTAGCGAAGCCTTGCGTGCTTCGTGAGGCACATAATCCAGATCACAAACAGGGTCTGGATTGTCCAGATGCATCGTTGGCGGAATGATACCTTCTCGAAGGCTTTGAACAAGCGCAATTGCTTCGACACCGCCCGCCGCTCCTAGCATATGACCTAGCATGGACTTATTCGCGGTAACCGGAATCTGATAGGCATATTCACCAAATAGCTTGTGGATCGCCAAAGTCTCAGCAATATCCCCTACAGCCGTACTCGTTGCATGGGCACTGATCACATCCACTTCTTCAGGGGAGATGCGAGCCGAATGAAGGGCCGCTTTCATTGCTAGGTAAGCTCCGGTTCCTTCGGGATGCGGTGCAACCATATGATAGGCATCCGAACTCGCTCCATAACCGATGACCTCACCATAGATTTCCGCCCCACGCCGGGTAGCGTGCTCCAGCGACTCCAGTACCAGGATACCCGCTCCTTCGCTCATGACAAAGCCGTCACGATCCTGATCGAACGGTCGGCTTGCTGTAGAAGGCTCCTCGTTACGTGTTGACAAGGCAGTTGCATTAGCGAAGCTTGCCAAGGCCAATCGGGACACTGCGGCTTCAGCTCCACCGGCAAAAATGACATCCGCATCTCCTGTACGAATGGTCCGAAACGCCTCTCCAATTGCAGTGTTCCCAATAGAACAAGCCGTTACAGGTGAAAGCGTAGGACCCATCGCTCCGAACGCGATACTTATTTGTGCAGCAGCCATATTCGAGATCATCATAGGTACCAGCGTTGGGCTAACTCTACCCGGACCACGATGTAACAGCACGTCCACATTATCTACCAACGAATCCAAACCGCCGACTCCTGACCCCACATAGACACCTACACGCTCCAGATCAGTGTGATCCAGCTCCAGACCAGAATCCTTGAGCGCTTGCTCTGCCGCATATAATGCAAACTGGGTAAATCGATCCATTCGTCTGGCATCCTTACGGCCCCACTGCTTTTCTGCATCAAAATCCTGTACCAATCCAGCAATTTGTGCTTTTAAATCGGACACATCAAATGAATCTATTTTACGTATACCTGAATTGCCTTCCAGCAAATTGTTCCACAGCGTGCCTACTTCATTGCCCAATGGCGAAACGACACCCATACCTGTTATCACTACTCTTTGCATAAGCTATTCATTCCTCCTGCTTGATGGCTTACTTATAATCCTCATTTTACCCTCGTCTTATCCTATTACAAGTGTTTGTTTATCCTGGTATAATGAACACTACTATAGTAAGCCGCCTGATTTAATTACTTCAGATACACTCATCGAATGGAGAGAAAATATCTAATGAAAACGGAAGCACGTCTGGAAGCACTATCTATTTTTCTTAAAACAAAAAGGGCCCGCCTACATCCGCATATGGTTGGTCTTCCTCCAGGGTCACGTCGCAGAACACCAGGTTTACGCAGAGAAGAAGTCGCTCAGCTGGCAGGTGTCAGTACAACCTGGTATACCTGGCTGGAGCAGGGACGGGATATTAAGGTATCCGCCTCCGTATTGGATGCTATTGCTGCTGCCTTGCAGCTGAACACGGATGAGCGTAAATATTTGTACGATTTAGCGCTGGAAGCCGGGTCTCATAACCTTCCTACTCCTGCAGAGCAGGCGATCATTTCTCCGTCTTTGCAAAAGATCGTACAAGAGTTGCACTACTGTCCTGCTATTATTTCAGATCGGCGCTGCCATATTGTCGGCTGGAACGAAGCTGCTGCTCATGTTTTTATGGATTTTGCCGAGCTACCACATGAGCAACGCAATATGATCGAACTGCTATTTACCAAAAAGGAGTTTAAAAGTCTGGCCGTGAATTGGGAGCACTTTGTAAAGGGGTTTCTTGCCATTTTTCGCGCTTATTACGGGCAATACGTGACAGACCCCTGGTATGCTCAATTTATACAAAATATGAGCGAGGCCTACCCAGAGTTTAACGAGCTTTGGAATCAGAGTGAGGTAAGCTCCGCTCCCGAAGTGCTCATTGAATTTCGTCATGCCAAGGCTGGCAAAATGTTATTTGACCTGACTTCCCTTCAGGTACAAGGCAGTGTCGATCTCCGTTGCAGCATTTACACCCCTAATGCGCAAACTTCTACGGAAAGTAAACTCCAAAAGTTAATGGAAGGCAACTAAAGGATTTCATCCCTCCTGTTATGAAGATATCTTTTTCCGTCCATACTACATCTACGATCTGTGCAAAATAGATGCCATATATGTGACAGAGCCGATAGCTTCAACTGTGCTACTACCAGGAGGGAGGGAATCATCATGAAAGCCAAACTGACAAGTTCCCAGCACACACAAAACCAAGCACCCTTGCCTGTTCCGGTACAATTTGACCGCAGCTGGCAGGACGAGCTGGACCAACGCCTGCACAAGGGAGGCCCCTGGGGAGATTGGGATCTGTATCAGCTGGCCATCGAGGCGGAAAAGGCCAAGCTGGTGCCGAGCTTTGATGAGCTTCAATGTCTTCAGCATTTGCAAGACCTCACTCCTCTGCCCCATCAACTCGATACCGCTCGGAAGGTACTGTTTGAGATGTCTGGACGTGCCATTCTTGCCGATGAAGTCGGCCTAGGCAAAACAATTGAAGCTGGAATGATCCTTAAGGAATATCTGGTTCGCGGGCTGGCTTCCAAAGTGCTTATTCTTGTACCCGCTTCTTTGGTCCTGCAATGGGTGCGTGAGCTGAATAGCAAATTCGGCATTCCCGCAGTCGCCCAGAAAAAAGCGTATTCTTGGTCTTCCGAGGTCGTCGTAGCCTCCATGGATACGGCCAAAAGAGAGCCACATAGTAACATCCTGCTAGATACCGATTATGACCTGCTCATTATTGACGAGGCTCATAAGCTGAAGAATAAAAAAACATCCAACTACCAGTTCATTATGAAGTTGCGTAAAAAATATTGTTTGCTCCTGACAGCTACACCTGTACAGAACGATCTATCTGAGCTGTTTAATCTGATCACGTTACTCAAGCCCGGTCAATTAGGAAGACAAGGCGATTTTTCAGCAAATTTTGTTGTAGATAAACGTCTGCCCAAAAATGAAGATCAGCTCAAGGATGAGCTGTCTAAAGTCATGATCCGCAATCGTCGTGGGGAAGGGCCAGTTCAATTCACTAAACGAAATGTTTCCAACATTCACTTGGAGCTCTCGCCAGAAGAGCAAGCGCTGTACGATGGGGTGACCTCTTTTGTCAAAGAGCAATATCAAGCGAATGGCGGAAATTTAAGCAGCATGCTGTCTCTCGTTACCCTTCAACGGGAAGTGTGCAGTAGCCGGGACGCTGTGTTCGTCACGCTGGTCAATTTGTCCAAAAAGATGGCTCCAGACTCTCCTCTACGTGATCGTGTCTGGGACTTGGTCGCACACATTAAAGCGATCAAGGCCAATTCCAAAGCTGAAAAAGCGCTTGAGCTTATCCGGAAGATGAACGAAAAAGTGATTATTTTTACAGAATACCGGGCCACACAGGAGTATTTGCTAAACTATTTCCGTGATCGCGGACTGTCTGCTGTTCCTTACAGAGGGGGTATGAACCGAGGCCGCAAGGATTGGATGATGGATCTGTTCCGTGGTCGCATTCAGGTTATGATTGCCACTGAAGCAGGTGGTGAAGGTATTAACCTGCAATTTTGTCACCACATGATTAACTTCGATTTACCGTGGAACCCCATGCGCGTGGAACAGCGGATTGGACGGGTGCATCGACTTGGACAGAAGCATGATGTGAATATCTTCAACCTGTCCACTACCGGAACGATTGAGGAGCATATCCTGCACCTGCTGCATGAAAAGATTAATATGTTTGAAATGGTCATCGGCGGATTGGATGTTATTCTGGAAAAGTTTGAGAAAAAAGAATCCATTGAAAAAAGTTTATATAAAATCATGCTTGAGTCCAGCAGTGATGAGGAAATTCGCAGAAAAATGCAAAAGTTAGGCCACTCGCTGGATTCCATCAAACAAGAAATAGAACAAATCCGCACAGACCCGTCAGTCACTCCAAATGTAGCAACCGATAAGTCAACTGGAACAAAGCAGCCTAAGGGACGGCTAACAGGAGTAAGCTCAAGTGTCACCGAGGATTTGTTAGGCTTAGCAGGTGATGCAGCTTCTCCAACCAAAGCTCGACGCAGTGTGAAAGGAGGTCGCTAGCGTTGACTATGAATGCACAGCAAGTCCAGCGTTTTGTCCACACCTATCTGGAAGCTACCGGGTGCAGCATCATTGAGAGGTCTCCCCACCATGTAACCGTCAAGCTATCTCCAGAGGCAGATAAAGCATTGACAAACCGCCCCTACTATTGGGGGTATGTAGAGCGTACTGGCGTTCCAGCGCAGACGATGTCCTTCACATTCATCTTTGATGGGGAAGCCTATCGGACAGAACAAGAACGTTTAGCGGCTCAGACCCCGCCAGCTCCTGTAGCGGGCAATGCAGCACAAGATCAGGTCATGGGACGGTACTTTGGTCATGTACCGACGTTGCCGCAATTAGGGCCTGGCCGTATTATGCAGGAGGAGCTTCGATACGGAAGCCGTCGGCTGCATCAAATTTTTGAAGCCGCTCGGGATGGAGGAAAATATGTTTATTTGTTCGAGCAGCCTGATGCTCGTCAGTTGTCTGCCCGTTCTCCTGTAGTTTATGAAGCTTGGCTCAGCGTCTGCTACAAGATTGAGTTTGCCTGCGATTTGAAGCGCGAGGAACTTCAGTGGCTAGGGATTTCACTCAAAAGCGGCACTATTGTAACCAATTTTGGCGCTATGCTCGAAACTCGGCAGCTCAGCCCACTACTGGCAGGCAATATGCATGTACAGCCAGCACAGCTATCTGTCCCTGAGGCTTCCACCTCGCTTGAAAACTATCTCACCGAACAGCTCCGACAGCAAGATTATGATTGGGCTGAGCAGGCGAAGGAACGATTGCGCGAGGAACTAGAGGTCATAGACCACTACTACGATGACCTAATCAAGGAACAGAAAGAGGAAGAGGATAAAAAAGAATCCGTATTAGAACAGCATCAAGCTCGCCGTAAAGAAATGGTATGGCAATATGAGCCAAAGGTACTCGTATCCGCCATTAACTGCGGGATATTTCATCTGCGGTAACTGATATCTCACGCTCCTTCGCGGAAGAATTGCAGACATGTCGTCAAGTTGTAACATCATGCTTCAGCCTACATCAGTTTCTGCTGCTGCAAACACAAGCGTAGTCTAACCTGTCTCCTATGTATCGACAGCAAAAAGCGAACCTGGATACGACATTTGCACCGACAGGGTGCAGCAGTCTTTTCATCGGACAGGCTGTATGCTAGTTAAAAAAGAATGCCTCCGTCGGCAAGTCATCCGACAGAAAGGTGGATTCCATTGAAGAAAAATCATTCCGGGCATTATAGCGTAGGTATGATCGCAGCTGTATTGATCGGCCTGTCCGCAGTCTGTCCGTTCGCTTCCATTCATGCGGCTCCCTCAGCCGTTCAAGAAAGCAATTTAAGCTCAGCACCCAACTACAACGAAAGCTCGTGGGTTCCTCCAATGGAATCCATGAGTCCTGCTACTCCTTCTGCCTCCCCGGGTTACGTTTCATCAAAGCTTCCTGCTCAGCAACAAGGGGTGCCTGAGGACGTGAAACGGACAGCAGCCGACACCGTACAATCCCTATCGTCGCAGCCCCCTTTTGCTTCGTGGAAAGACGCCGAGCTCAGCTACCATCCGCTTGGACCTGGAACCCATAGCTGGCTTGTTCAAGTGAACCATGCAGGAGAATACATTGGCTACCTGATTATCGGATCTGACCCAAACGGCGCTTATCAACTCAATGAATACGGGAATGGTCCAGGCGGACCATATAGTATGGATATACTTCGCCAATCCCTCAAGTTGCTCACAGAAACCGAATTTTCTTCTATCGACAAGCTGCAAATCACACCTATGTATGAGGAACCACTTTTAGCCTATTGGCTGGTGCGTTCCTCTACGGGTAGCCAAATATGTATTGATGCTGTTACTGGCGATCCGCTACCTGTAGAAGTAGCAGATGGGAGCTGGAAACATAAGCTTCAGAACAACGCGATCTCTTCACCTACACCCTTTTCGAAAACGCAGGCACAGGCAGTTACTATCTCGTCCGATCCTTTCAATCCCTATGATGATCTGGGTTGGCTTCAAGCTAAGCAAAAACTTTCCATTTATGACACAGGCCAATTTATGAACGCGCTAAGTAATTCACCATGTATGATTTTTTCTGCCACAAATATCAATTTTGCCTTTGGGGGACCCTTATCCATTAGCGGGTTTCAAACTTGGATATCTCCAGATCATCCATCCGAACCCATTTTATATGCATTAACCTACCACGATGGACTTTCCCGATTTGTGCCACTAAAACAGCTGTTGCCTCATGGTCAATTTTACCGTTTGGAATCTTAGTAATTTCAGAAACAATAAAAATCATTCGAATTTATCCCTATAACAACATAAAAAGAGACCTCAAATGGCATACCCCATGCCTCTTGTGGTCTCTTTGGCGTGTTTAACGTTGCTCTTTTCGCCCTCTGCGTGTGGATTTTATCCACATTTTCAGAGCGAGAGGCAACATTCCAAACCATTTGCTCACCCATGGCTCCTTGGCTTGTTTTTTACTACGTCGAACCTCACGTGGCGTTTCCATATAACGCACAATCCGCTGTGTAATATACGTCACCAGTTCGTCACTCTTCGCCATCCTCCATGACCTCCTCCATCTGACCTATCATTTCCAATCACCATACCTTGGAAATATCAAATTACACGTTAGGTTCAGATACTACTAGCTTGCACAGTTTTCAGGAGGTCTAATCCCTGCGGAATAACTATGCATGGTTTCCCTTAAATGGAACATACTATCTTCAATATAACAGTACCCCCAAGGTTTATTGTTATATTCGAAGGCAGCTATGCTGCTTTAGGTTTGATGTCTGTTATGCCTAGTTTCCAGTAAACAATCAATTCGTCCATTGGAGGAATAGAACGTGTTGAATAAAAAGTTAAACAAGATATGGCTGATCGGGCTGGGGTTAAATTTTTGCATCCTTTGTAGCGCTGTATTTGCCCCATTTGCTTATGCAACTACTCAGCCTGGCGAGAAAAGCACCGACACAAACAAGCATACAGAGACCCCGTTTAACCGCTCCTATCACGCTTTTGCCAAGCCGGTGGTCCTGATAGATGTAGGTCATGGCGGTGTGGATGGTGGAACAAGTCACAAAGGACTTCTGGAAAAAAATATCAATCTCGCCATTGCTCAAAAACTGTACTTGATCTTACGTTCCCAGAGTTACCCTGCTGTCTTGAATAGGGACAAGGACTACGCACTGAGTGATGATAACCGTTGGTTGCAGTCCAAATCCCGGCATCTTAAAGACCTCGCCCAGCGTAAAAGCTTGACAGAACAACTGCCCACTGCTGTGGTTGTAAGCCTGCATGTCAATTGGGCCAAACGTGCCGAAAAACGTGGACCCATTGTACTGTATCAAGATGAAGGCAGCAGCTATATGTTAGCTGAGCAGATCCAGCGTTCATTAAACCGCTTATTTTGCATGAATAGACAAACCATGTACGGAAAACCCTTTTATCTTCTGAATAAAATTCAACATCCCGCTGTAATAGTCGAAACGGGGTTTATCAGCAACGAACAAGACAGAGCCCTACTTTCTGGGGATCGCGGCCAAAAAAGGATTGCTGAAGCTATTGCCGAAGGCATTATTGCCCATCTGACGGCGTGGTAGTATTCGTGGCTGGATCTCCTGTCCACCCCCATACATCACGCACTAGATCGCTAATGCCTACAAACTGAGCATGTTCCTTTAATTTAGGAACCGATGAATGAAGCCCTGAGGAGGTATACATGCCGGACACGCCAACATGTCCAATCGTTACACAGGTGTTGTGCTCTGCCAACCATTCAACCACTTTGCTAAGTTGCCGATTCACATGAGCGAGTGTATGAACATCATCCAAAAAAACATCATTTCGCACCGGTGGCATTCCCTTTTTAGCGGCAAGTTCAGGCACCACTGACCAATAATTAGTTCGGCTATCAACAAAAAATAGTCCATGTTCCTTACAAACATCCAGAACGATGGACATAATGCGCTTGTCTGAGGTGACCTTGGAGCCCATATGGTTGTTCATTCCTATGGCATAAGGAACATCCTTGATAGCTGCGGTCACCTTGGCGCGTACTTCTTCATCCGTCATATTAGCCTTGATTGCTCCAGGTCCAAGCCATTCAGGCTTGCCCTGCTTGGGCTCCATTGGAAGATGGACGATAACATCATGACCACGCTCATGCGCTTCCATAGCGTCCTGTTTGGTTGTTGGCAGGAAGGGCATTACAGCAACGGTGATTTTGACAGGTAAATTTAAAATTTCCTTGGTACCTTTCATATTGTTTCCTAGATCATCAATAATGACAGCAACCCTCTTTTGCTGCTGGTTCTGTTGGTCTATTGCTTCGGCAACAGCAGTTTTACAGACCATAAATAACATACAGACTGAAATACAAAGCACTACGATGATTTGCATTCTAGATCTTGCATGGTGTACAAGCGCATAAGACGAATTCTTCCGGTTGCGTGATGCCTTTAAAGCTTTTTTTATTATATTTCTCATGTGCAGCTTTCGTCGTGTACTCATTTGCGGGTCAGCCTCCTTCTCTGTCCCTTCATTGTGTGAGTAAAACCGTTTAAATATGTATAAGGCAGATCTGAGATATAATCTCTGATCTGCCTTGATGTGCGCGTAAGAACGTATATTAAAGCTGCTTACCAGTTTTTATCGATAAATTCATCACGACCGGATTGGGCTCGATCTTCCTTATAATGCTTCACATTCTTCTTGTGATAATCCTGATGATAATCCTCTGCCGGATAAAAAATTGCAGCCGGAAGAATCTCCGTTACAATTGGCTTATCAAAGCGTCCGCTTTGTACCAACTGTTCCTTGGATTGTTGTGCAAGCTCTCGTTGCTGCTCCGTATGATAAAAAATTGCAGGCTTATATTGTGTGCCTCGGTCCTGAAATTGACCTTCTCCGTCGGTAGGATCTGTTTGCGGCCAATACAATTCAAGTAGCTTTTCATAAGGAAACAGCTCAGGATCAAACGTAATCTGCACCACCTCATAGTGCCCGGTTGTTCCTGTTTTAACCTGTTCGTAGGTCGGATCGGAAATCGTCCCTCCAGAATAGCCTGAGACAATACTATGAATGCCCGGCTGCTCCTCGAACGGAGTCACCATACACCAGAAGCATCCGCCTGCAAAAGTTGCTTTCTCCATCTTTCATCCAACCTTTCATTAGCTTCATCAACAAATGCGTTATCTTCTATCATATCTTAAAAATTAAACTTATAAAAGAATTGCTTATGAACTTGAATAAAGTTCAAACCCTTGTATTGGAATCCTTGCTGGAAGTCTGCAATAATTCCGAAACATAAGAAAAGGTTTATAAAATTGCTACAAGAGCAATTCTATAAACCTTTTCTAAATGGATGCGGTCGAGAGGACTCGAACCTCCACGGGGGGTTAGCCCACACGGACCTGAACCGTGCGCGTCTGCCAATTCCGCCACGACCGCATATATATTTGTCGTCTATCTCGAAAGAATCAATCTTTCTTAGCGACAAGATAGATCATACCATGCTCAAATAAAGTTGTCAAATCTTTTGTTTTTCTTTATTTCTTCTTGATAAAAAAGGAATAATACGATAATATAAGAACATAAGTTCTTAGGAACAAAAGTTCCTTTACTTCCATGACTATGAATTATCATCACATTTCCCTAAGGCGGTGAATGGTAATGATCTCTTCAGATACTACTCAGCATTCATGCTCTCTTGTGAAAAGTTATCTGCTCCTTACCTTTATTCAAAAAGTATTTGAGCGTGACAGCCTAATTCTTGAAGAAAGCGGCGTTCTGAAAACCCCTGATCTTTATGTTGAAATGGTTAACGCAGGAATAGATCGTACCGGAATCCTGCTATCTGAAATTAAACATGAATTTAAGAAGTATCACGTTCGTGTTCTAGACATACAACAAAACCACTCCGGCGTTCACGCCACCTATATATATAAAGGCGTTAAAGAGCAGTTCAGTATGCCTATGTCCGCATTCCGCAAAGAAATGTATGAACGAATGCGAGCTTATTTGGGGCTCCCTACCTCTATGCCTCATACGGCGTCTCTACCTTTACCAGAGAAATATCGCCCCGAATTACCCAATAATTCAACCCCCAAACCCCTACGCGTTGTTGGGCGAAGTTGGATTGCATCCTCTTCTGCCTATAAGCATAAATCCCCTCGCCCTGCTGCTTTTGCTGCAAGCAAAAGAGCATAATCCCCGCACTACATGCAAAAAGAAGCTTCCGCAGGCACTAACTGTGCTCGGAAGCTTCTTTCCATAAACATCACTATCATTTGTTCAGATCAATCTATTTCCCCTATTTCGAGTATGAGTTATCTGTATGGATGATTCGTTTTAATGTAGCGCCTTCTGTACACGTGTAACCCCTTGACTTAGAGCATGTCCTCCACCAACTGCAGCAGCTACAGCAACGGCTTCCATAATCTCCTGATCACTGGCTCCTTTGGAACGCGCCTCATTCACATGATAAAACGTGCACACCTCATTGTTGGCAAATAAGCCAATTCCTAGCGCAATCAGTTGCTTGGTTTTTTCATCTAAACTGCCGGCTTGAAAGCATTCTCCGGTAAAGCGATGATAGGCATGAACTACCTCGGGCAACTTATCTTCCAAATGGCTGATTTGATCCTTGTATGCATGTACTTTTTCGTCCATAACCGTCATTAACACAGCACGCCCTCTCTGTTGAGTTTTGCTTCATTACTGTGTCCGGTTTAGAGTTTCTGTATGCCTAATGAAGCACCCAGTTTTTTTATCCAATCCCCATTAGAACTCGTTTCTTAATCCAGTTCTATCGGATTGTGACGCGGCTCGCTGAACGGCTGGTATGTATAGCTGCGATCCAACTTGACCACACGTCGATTCTGGCGGCGAATAAGCACCTGTTCATCATCCCATGCCAGTACAATGCCAACCACATCGTTGGACTCCAATCCATCGCGTACGACGCGTACCTTTTCACCAGAAAGTCGATAAGCATCCAATTCTTCGTCCATTATCATCCATGTCCCCTCCTTGTCCATTTTTTTCAACACAACGGCCATAATTTTATATACATGAAAAAAGTTTAAAAAGAGACCTAAACGAATCATTTAGGTCTCTTCCGCTTACTACTTATATGGATTGCCAACAGAGCAACAAATTATCCCGACTGATTTACACTGTGATCATGTTCTTTTGTATCGTTCTTCTCGTACCAGAAGTCCAGCACTTGTGCAGACAACACTCGCTGTTCTACATACTCCACTTGGTGAGCAGTAAATTCTTCTTTCCAAGAGAAAGACAATTCTTCGCATAGGTTAACCAATGTCAACAACTCAGACCAGGCCACATAGCGTTTATACCAAAAAAACTGAGGATGTTCAATCATATAGGGATACAAATCGTCGAATTCCGTATGCTTACAATCCAAGGCGCGTTCAAAATGCACTTTAGCCGCTGCCAGTTTTTCCAGAAAAAACTGTTCGGTCAATTGTTCATTCCCCATGTTGCTGCCTCCTCTCCCAAACCTTATATATATTATAAGCGAAATTGATGCTCATGCAAAGGTTATTATTAGAAATAAGGATCCGGAGTTTCGAATTGTTACTATTCAGCAAACTCTATCTTACCGTCAGCCAACGACGAAATTTTAACCAATGATTCTACACGGATGCCCTGCTCACGGATGGTTCTCGCTCCAGCCTGAAACATTTTTTCAACCGCAACTCCGAATCCAATCAACTCCGCTCCAGAGCGTTGAATAATTTTAACCATGCCTCGAGCCGCATCGCCATTAGCGATAATATCATCAATGAACAACACACGATCATGCTCATGAATAAATTGACGAGACAGCATAATATCTGTGACAATACCTTTTGTAAACGAAGGTACACGCTCACACAGCGCATCCGGATCAGCTAATAAAGTCTTTTTACGACGAGCAAATACCAACGGTACACCCAACTCCAACGCTGTCGCAAACCCGATGGCAATGCCTGAGGATTCCACGGTCACTACTCTGGTGATTTTGTCTTCCCGAAAACGGGCTGCGAACTCTCGTCCCATTTCCATTGTCAGCTCTGGATCAACCTGATGATTAAGCAATCCATCCAGCTTTAGCACCTGATCTGACGCAATCACGCCTTCATTTAAAATTCGTTTCTTTAATACTTCCATTCCATGACCTCCCACGGCATTCCTATGCGGTAAAAGTACCATACTTCACCCGCCGCTTTCAAGCTATAGCCTGCTTTCCATGCGTTCATGTGATATTTTTTTTACGTTTGTTCCAGAACCATGCGATGATTCCTCCCAAAACGATTAAAAGAATAACGATCAAACCTACCTGGTGCGTCACCTTCTCCATCAGCTTAGCCACCTGTTCCCAGTGCATGCCCACCGCATGTCCGATCCCCAAAAATGTACCGCACCACAGCAAAGCTCCTGCCGATGCATAGCCGATATAGCGAAAAACACCTAGACGGGTTGTGCCTGCCAGATAGGATGATACGTGTCTCAAGCCGGGGACAAAATACCCGAACAAAATTCCCCAGGTACCATAGCGCCCGAACCAATTTTCGGAAGAGGCAATCCTGGAGGGCGTAAGCCTCACCCATTTACCGTATCGGTGCAATAGTGGCTTGCCCAGCAGGCGACCCAATGTGTAGCTAAGCATCATGCCTGTCATACTACCGAAAAATGTGACTGCCAGCGCGGCAATAAAGTTGTAGTGTCCTTGAGACACGAGCCCGCCAAAGGCGATCATTAGCACTTCGTCGGGTATCGGCATACCAGCTACTCCAAGGGCAAGCAAGCCGAACATCGCCAAATATCCGTATTCCAGTATCCATGCAAGGATTTGACCCATAAATTACGCTCCCGTCAAGCTATTCATTAAATTCAGTATAATTATTTTCAGTCTCATCCAGTCATGTCCCATTTCAGTTGAACATAGTTTGTATTATATGCTCGCTGCAGCGTTATTCAAGCAAGCAAGGGGGGACTGGGAATGAAACGTAATATTCATGTTTTTCAGATTGCTTTTACATACATTGGTACAATCGTCGGTGCCGGGTTCGCTACCGGACAAGAAATATTACAATTTTTTACGCAATATGGACGTTGGGCTACAATCACCATTATGCTGTCCACACTTGTATTTGTATGGTTGGGTACGAAAATGATGCTGATTGCTCATGATATTTCAGCCCGCTCCTACGAGGATCTGAACAAGCACCTTTTTGGTGCCAATGCCGGAAAATGGATCAGCATATTCACACTTATTGTGCTGATTGGCGTGAACAGCGTTATGCTCGCAGGAGCCGGCTCTGTTTTTGTGGAGCACCTTCACCTGCACTACCAAACAGGACTGCTCATTACACTAATTGGAACTTACTTGCTGCTGAATAAAGGTATTAAAGCGATTTTGCATATGAACACCATTGTTGTCCCGCTGATGATCACCATATCTCTTTTGCTCGTTCACAGCACCCTTTCCATGCCCAATCCACAAAGCTTTATCACAAATACAACAGACCACAGTGCGCTACGAACATGGATCTCTCCACTCCTGTACACGTCCTTCAATCTGGCTATGGCTCAGGCCGTGCTTGTCCCTCTAGGCAGTCAAACTTTCTCCCGCAAAACCATCCGCTGGGGCGGTGTATTGGGCGGAATTGGTGTTGGCTTTATGCTGATGGCTGCACATTTTGTCATGTCAGCGCAAATGCCAGGCATTCAGCAATTTGAAATCCCTATGGGAAGCATCGCTTACCGTCTAGGCGCCCTTGTTGAAATCATATACATTCTACTCATTTTCATGGAGATCTTCAGTACCTTTGTAGCCGACATTTATGGAGTCAGTCTACAAATTCGTCAGCATGTCCAAATTTCGCCCAAGCTCATTACATTATTCATTATGCTCACCTGTTTTTTAATCAGTCAGTTCGGCTTCAGCTCACTGTTATCTGTTCTTTATCCTATTTTCGGAATGCTCAGTCTAATGTGGGTTAGTAAACTGATCTTAGCAGGACGCGGAAGACCTTTCCGCTCCTCACGTCCTCGTTCCAGCTTTCGACATTCTGATTCCAAACCAGGTGATACCCGTCATGGTTAGTGTGGAAATTTCAAATACATTTTCTTCAGCTCGTTAACAGCACGACTTAAAGAATAGCTTGATTTAGCCTTGTCGCAGGCAGATCTAGCCAGTTCATAACGATAGGCAGGGTCAGCGATGACCTTTTCTAATGCGTCTGCCAGTGCCTTCGGATTATCGGGTGGCACGAGCAGACCATTTACCCCATCCTCAATCTGCTCCGGTATTCCCCCTACTTCTGTACCTACCAATGCCAGACAGCTCAACGCCGCTTCTGCAAATACGGAGCCAAAGGCTTCCGCCCGCGAAGGCAATACGAATACATCAAAGAAAGGCATAAACTCTTCAGGATGAAGAGTATATCCATAAAAAATCGTCTCATGGTATATATCCAGCTGTCGCGCCATCTCTTCCAGCTCAGGTCGAATCGGACCATCTCCAATGATATGGAGTACAAATTCCTGATTTCTTTTTTTCAGCTCAGCGCAAGCCTGTAATAGAATATCAAGCCCTTTGGCGGGAACAAGTCGGCAAACGGTTATGAGCTGTGTCACTTCATTTTCGTGAGGAATGGGCTTAAACCGTTTCTCATCATATCCATTTGGAATAACCACAACATCTTGCGGATGCTGTACATAAGGTGTTAAGTAATGCTGAAAAGATTGCGATACTGCTATCAGGCGATCCGCCTTATGCTCCATTTCTCGGTACAATGACACTAAGAATTGGTGTTCAGGCCCGTTCTCCTCTATTTTCCCGTTTAGAATTAACTCCTTCTCATAGGAAGAGTGAATCGTCTGTACGAGCGGGATATCTGGAAATACGTTTTTCATAGCGAGCCCGGCAATCGGATGATGAGCATGAATAAGGTCAAAGGGCTTCTGAATACGAAGCCGAGTCCACCACAAATAATCACGGTACGTCTGAATATATTTTTGAACAATTGGATATTGCTCATATCTCGTCCAGTCGAAGGTATCAAAGGTTACTTCGTCCCTACCCTTGTTACGAATCCGTTTAGGGATTGAAAATAGCTCCATTTCCCAACGGGGGGACGTAAATCGCTCTTGCAAATATGGAATCATGGATGAAACGCCTCCCGGTTGCTCGGGTGGGAAAAAGAGAGCCTGTAGCAATTTCATGAGTGCTTCCCCTTTCAAGCATTAAACTGCCCGGAACACAGGATATATGTATAGGTTTCCGGATTTTCTGAAAGATGATATATTGAGAATAAATGTTAGGCACAAAAGAAAATTATAACATTTTAACTGCAATAAATCCTGTCTATTGTATCGAAACGATATCGTCTGTTCAATAGATAGATTAATTTTACAAATGGAGTCGGTGATGTTGACGTTGTTGTCCTTATTGGGAACCTTGGGCTCCCCATCTCTGGCCGGGGCTATAAGTGCAGCCTGCGGTTTGTATATTATACTCATGATGGCGCTAATGTGCGTGATCATATATAGCAGACAACGAAAAAAAGCCTATATCCTTTTTTCGGTTGCCGCTATTTTTATTATGACATATGAAGCGATGAATCTCTATTCGGCAGGCGGCGGCCAAATGCAACTGCAGGGAATCGTGTGGAGAAATGCGCTGGAGGCGTTTGCCTTCTTGCTCATCAATGCCGCTGTATTTCAGCTGTACCGAAAACTAAAGCGTGTGGAAAAATGGGCCTTGCTGTTGCTGGCTGCGTTATTAATACTGCCGGTAATGGCTTGGACTTTAGGTTTGTTGCCCACTTGGATCAGCTCAGTGAAATTGGTTGGATTCACTCTGTTTTATCGAGTGTTGGTGCTTATTTTAAGCCTTCTGTTCATCACCCCACGGATCGGACAGCCAAAGAAATTTATAGCAGGCTTATTCACTTATTCGCTCTGGCTTGGTTTTCTCTGGCTGCAAAATGACATCCCTGAAGAAGCAAACGGGTCAAGCACAGTCCTGTGGATGTCATTTTTACCATTGTTGTACTACACTACGTTATTCATCATTCTGTTTGAACGGATTGTGGAGCTACTCCAAAGGATTTATCGTTCTTCCATCACCGATGGCCTCACAGGGCTGTATAACCGTAAATATTTTTCGGGAAGATTACGGAGATATATGGACCAGGGAATCCGCGTGTCGGTCATTTTTTGCGATATTGACAATTTCAAAAAGCTGAATGATACGCAGGGCCATGCTCGTGCGGATGAGGTTCTCAAGCAGGTCGCACAAATTATGGAGGAGGAACTGGATGAAATCGGGCTGACCGGACGATACGGTGGCGAGGAACTGGTCGCAATGGTTGTGGATCGGCGGGCCAAGGTGGCGCAGGTCGCAGAACGAATCCGCGAACGTGTCGCTGAGGAAAGCATCGTCACTATCAGTGTCGGACACAGTACAGCAAAGAAGGAAATAAACCCGGATGAACTCGTCAAACAGGCCGATCAAGCCATGTACATATCCAAAACGACAGGCAAAAACAAGGTTACAGCTTATAAGGCAGCGGAAGTGAAGCAAAGTCGGGCAGCACGCGCACAATAATTCGCAAATTCGATTCGTTATCAAAGACTGCCTATGAATACTGCTCCGTCTGGTTGTCTATATCATAAAATGACGCACAGGAATCTCATACGAGCCTGTGCGTCATTTGTATTTAATCTCTTCATTAAACTTCTGAAGTTGCGGATGCTATATCACGGCCGATCGAGGCCAGTTCTTCGCTAGTCAGCTCTCGATAGCTGCCCAGTGGAAGCTGATCATCCAGCTTCAATGGCCCCATGGCTGTTCTTTTCAAGTAGATCACCTTTTTACCAACCGCCTCGAACATGCGCTTCACTTGGTGAAACTTACCCTCATGGATTACGAGCGAAATATAGGAAGTGACTTCTCCATCTGCCTGATGCGGCTGTTCATGCCGAAGAATCGTCAACTGCGCGGGTAGGGTGACATACCCATCGTCCAGTTCCACTCCTGCTGTAAATTGAAGAATATCCTCCTCCGTGACATGCCCCGACACCGTAGCTTCATACGTTTTGGGGACATGACGCCGTGGAGACAGTAGTTCGTGCGCCAGCTTGCCGTCGTTAGTCAACAGCAATAAGCCTTCTGTATCTTTATCTAGCCTCCCTACTGGAAAAGGCTCAAAATGTCGTTCCTCCGCACTCAGCAAATCCAGCACCGTCCGTTCCCTCGTATCTTCGGTTGCGGATATGACACCTGGAGGCTTGTGCAGCATGATGTAAATAAACTCCCGAAATACAACCAGTTCTCCGTTCACTTCAATTTGGTCTTGGTATGGATGAACCTGTAAGCCGCTATCTTTGATGGTCCGTCCGTTTACCGTGATCATACCTTGCTTTACCTGTTTCTTGATATCACTACGAGAACCATATCCCATATGGGTTAAAATTTTGTCCAAACGCTGAGTTTGTCTTCCTTTTCCACTCATACCGATGTCCACCTCCAGCCTGTAGGATATTCATTTTTAAGCATGCCGTCCTGCCATTTGCCCCACCCGGCCGAATAACCATCAATACACACGAGAGTAAAGCCTTTGGGTTGGACTTCATTTCGAAGCTCTATTCTCTCAACAGGGATGGACAAGGTTTCACCTTTTAAATACCGGATGGCTTCAGCATCCGAGCTGGAGAGGTTGATGCTCCTAACCGCCTCAGAAGGGCGTAAAGCCACCGCCAGCGGATGTGAAGGTACAAAACGACCATTCTTATCGGTTCCCATAAACCAGCCCGGACGTACCACCTTAAGGCCATCCAAACGATGTGATGCCAGCGGCGATTGATAAATGCGATCTCCGTAGACCACCGTGTAGCCTGCAAATGAAACCTCCAGCTGCTCCTGAATAAATTGGTGATAGGACTCCAGCACATCATGCGGGGAGCGTGCAGCAGATTTCACATTTTCTTTGCCCATACGTGACTTGCTGCCATCAAAGCCGCGCGTGTTCTTTCCTTTGGCTAACTTTCCGCCCATTCCTTTTCCGGTTCGTTTAGGCTCATCAGTCGTGCGCCTTCCTTGGCCACTTGGGAGTAGCGTTTCCTTGACGGGCAAATGTTGCTTCTTCTGCGGATACGCTGCTTCTATGTTTAATACTCTGTCATTCTTGTTCGTAAATGGAGCCAGATCCCCTGATTCAGTAAGATCTGCTGTCGAACCGACACGAGCACTACCCTGATGCTGCAATACAGCGATAAAATGGCCTTCCCCCTCTATAAGATGCGGCCAGAGGCGTGCTGTCCCCCGCAGTACCGGATGTGCCGATGCAATTTCTTCATTCACCCATTCCGGGTGGCCTGGTGCAAAACCTGCTTCTGAAGGAACAGGGACTACGTTAAAATCGGGATGAGCCTCCAGAAATTCCGCAATCATTCCTTCATTCTCTTCCGGGGCAAAGGTGCAGGTCGAATAGACAATTCTTCCCCCATCGCTCAGCATTGAGGCCGCAACACGCAAAATGTCCCGTTGCATGACCACACATTTTTCCACCGAGTGTGTCTCCCATTGTTTGGCCATATCCTCATCCTTACGGAACATGCCTTCTCCCGAACAAGGTGCGTCAATTAAAATCTTGTTAAAAAAATGAGGAAAAGCATCTGCGATACGATCAGGGCTCTCATTCAATACCACGGCATTGCGCACACCGTACAATTCCACATTTTTAGCCAACGCCTTGGTTCGATCGGCGCTAATATCATTGGTCACCAGTATGCCGCTTCCTTGCAGTTTGGCTGCGATTTGGGTGGATTTCCCTCCCGGTGCAGCGCACAAGTCCAAAACAGCTTCACCCTGAGCTACATTGAGCAGTTCAACTGGAGACATGGCACTCGGTTCCTGAACATAGTACAACCCAGCATGATAGTAGGGGTGAAGTCCAGGCTTAGTACCGTGCGGAATGTAAAAACCTGTGGCGCACCACGGAATCGGCCGCAGTTCGAACGGAGAACGTTCCTTAAAGTCCTCTACTGGAATTTTTAATGTGTTGACACGAATCCCCGCATGGGGCGTGTGGTCATAGGCAGCCATAAAAGCCTCAAATTCATCGCCGAGCAGTTGCTCCATGCGCTTTACAAATGCTGTGGGGAGCTGTACACCCATAATCGTAATCATCCTGTCCTGTTAAAATAAATTTTATTGTACCATAATCAACCTGTTAGCCGGCAATATCTATGTGATTTACAAACTTTCACTACAAGCTGTAATGTTGTATAATAATGAGGTTCATAGTTACATATTTTAGATTTTGATAGGAGAGATTCCATTGATCGCACAAAAATCCAACAAAAAAAAGCTTATACCTGTCATTGGCTTTTTTGTTGTGCTTATCATTTTGCTTGGAGTGCTGCTCGCTTTAAACTCAGGCACTAAAAACAAGCTGTACGGCGTTTCCACAGCCTCGTTAAGTCCTACTACCCAGGAACTGCTAAACGATCCGAACTATCAGCAAATTATTAAGCCAGAAGATCTACAAAGTAAAATTGACAAAAAGGAAAGCTTTTTCGTCTATCATTTCGCGTCTGACTGTGTTCACTGCCGTGCCACCACTCCTAAGCTCATGCCTTTGAGCAAGCAGGAGAACATTACGATGCACGAATTTAACCTGCGTGAGTATGAGGCTGGCTGGGACAAGTACAAGATTGAGTATACACCTACGCTTGTTTATTACGAAAAAGGCGTGGAAAAGGAACGTATGGTAGGTGGATTGAAGGAAAGTCCTTCAGACAACGGATACACACTCGACGATTTCAAAGCCTTCTTTGATAAATATAAAAAGAACGTGACCTCTTAGACAAATGTCCTCACACCTGACAATGATAAAGCAGCCCGATCCCTATAAAACGGATCGGGCTGCTCATTTATTATGCGCTACAACATCAAGGCGCATCCTTCGTTTCCACTGTAGCTGAGCGTAAACTCCCAGCGGCCTGTCTTCGCCTAATCGAAGCTTCCAGCGCCTGCTGACGCTGCTCATGCTTTTCCCCACGCCGAGGACCTCTCTGCTGAGGGATATTGACTGGAACGGACGATGATGCCTTCTCCACGGCCTGACGCAGTCCGGGCTCGACAATTTCAATCGTCAAATCCCGATAAACCGGCGGTTGACGTTGAAGCTCTTCCGAACCTTCCATAACAGCTTCAGCAAGCTGCCGAGCGCAAGCGCGCGCCTCATCTACCAGCTTCGCCATATTAATGCCCAGCGCGTGCGAAGCAGCATGCTCCAGCCTATGTACCGCACTGTCCAGCATCATGTATCCACCACGATAGTTACCATTGCGAAAATGATACAGTCCTACAGCAATTTGCAGTAAACCTTTATATACAGGGTCTCGGTCCAGCTTAAGCCACAGCTCTTCCAGTACCTCATGACATTCAAAGTAATCCCGATCCCGATTGAAGTATACTAAATAAGTTACGTACAACGGTTCATAGGAAGGGTTCACCATTTAAAACTCATCCCTGTCTTCTTCCTTAGTTGAAGCTTCCAGCATCTCCTTGACCTCATCATGCAGCTGCTTGATTCCTTCCATGTCGTGCCGCTCCCACAGTTCATTAAATCTGCGCTGCGCCTCAATCGTTTCACTAATTTTATGGTAGAAATAAAGACGGTGCATGCCTGTTAGGACTTTGGATACGATATTGGCTTCATCCTCGAACTTCTTCTGCGCTTCCAATATTTCAAGACGGATGGAAGACATTTCATTATCCAACACAAAGGCTGCCTCAGCCGCCTTTTTCAACCGGGCCCGCATATCATCCGGCAAGCTCTCACGATACTTATAGCTAAGAGAATGCTCTATGGTTGCCCAAAAATTCATAGCCAACGTACGGATTTGAATTTCGGCCAGCACAATTTTTAACCCCACTGCTGTCTGAACCGGGTACTCCACAATCATATGAAAGCTGCGATAGCCGCTATCTTTATAATTGGTGATATAGTCCTTTTCATACAATACCGTCAAATCCTTACGTCTTCGAATATATTCGGCTACCCGCCGAATATCCTCTACGAATTGACACATGATGCGAATGCCGGCAATATCCTCGATCCCCGTCTCCAGCTGATCAGGTGAAACCTGCAATCTCTTCGCCTTATCGAGGATGCTGGATATTTTTTTAACCCGTCCAGTTACGAATTCGATAGGAGCGTATTCCTCGCGCTTTTTCAGCTCCGCACGCATTGTTTTGAACTTGACCTTAAGTTCCTCCACCGCCTGATCGTATGGCAGCAAAAATGTTCCCCAGTCTCTTCCGTCCATCCCCGTACCTCCTGTCTCTTCCGACAACACTTTTTTATCTATGAGCTGCACCAACAGCCTCGGTAATGTGTCTAAAGCCGTCCTTTCGAAGCAGCTCACGCAGACCGGCATGTATAGCCCGGTTTACTTCCGGCCCTTCGTAAATCAATGCTGTATAAATTTCAATCAGGCTAGCGCCTGCTTTAATTTTGTCATAGGCATCACGACTGGTAAAAATACCGCCTGATCCAATAATGGGCAGCTTCCCTTCCGTCTGGCGGTATACCCGTCCAATGACCTCTGTGGAACGGTCACGTAGCGGCTTACCACTCAATCCTCCGGTTTCACTTGCATTTCGATGCGTCAGACCCGTCCTGGATATCGTCGTGTTCGTCGCAATAATGCCATCCACTCCGCTGGCCGCAATCGCATCCGTCATATATTCCAATTCCTCGTCCGATACATCCGGTGCAATTTTGACCAGTACAGACTTGGCTTTACCATACTTTGTCGCCTGAACTCCCATCTCTGCCCGAACCGCTTCCAGTAACGACTTCAGTTCACTGCCATGCTGGAGTTTTCGTAAATCCGGGGTATTGGGCGAACTAATGTTTACTACAAAGAAGTCCGCATACGGATACAGTGCGGAAATACATTTCTCATAGTCCTTATGGGCATCCTCATTTGGCGTGACTTTATTTTTACCGATATTAACAGCAATCGGCACAGGTCGATGTTTAAGGGTAGCCAAACGCTGGGCCATGCTCTCAGCACCCAGATTGTTAAAGCCCATCCGATTGACTAATGCCTCATCGGGAGGCAGTCGAAACAACCGGGGCTGATCATTGCCGGGCTGTCCGACAGGTGTCACCGTGCCTACTTCCATAAAACCAAAACCGATGGAAGAAAAACCGACAACCGCTTCAGCATTTTTATCCAGTCCCGCAGCCAGTCCAATCGGGTTGGGAAAATGAATACCAAACAGATCAACGGCAAGATCTTCCGTTTCCTTGACTCCATACATCCCTCGCAACGTCGCTGCTCCACCGGGAAGTGAGCCCGCATGCTTTAAGCCGTCAATGACTACATGATGGGCCCTCTCTGGACTCATTTTGAAAAAAACAGGTTTCGCAATCCTTCGATACAACACGATTCATCCACTCCGTTCTATGCCCTTGCACAATCCTAAAAAAACATCTCTACAAAATAGTTTAGCTTTTTCCATACCAAAAAGAAAGTAATTTGCGAGGTCCAATATCAGAACAATTCAGTTGTCATGGAGATGTCATTGAAAATGTATAATCAAACCATTTACAATGGACATAGTAAGACAGGATCTTAGCCCGCAAGAAAAGAGGGATTGCTGATATGAAGACCAAGCGCAAACCGCCCAGTCTGCAAAAGAAAAAGGATGAGGTGAACAAGAAAGCGATTGTTTGGACCGCCGTCAGCTTTGTTCTACTCATCATTGTGATTGTTCTGGTCATTGTTTTAGCACAAGCAGGAACTCGTTAAACAACAAGTAGCAGTGGCATCAAAACGTTAATTTAGCCAGTGATAGGTTTTGTGGGGATTTGTCTGGTCGTGCTGCGGCTCACTCGTAAATCGGGAACTAGGTACAAGCACTTGATCAGGCAGTCCCCCGTTACCAATAACCACCTCCGTACCTGAAGGTACGAGTGCAAACAATTCCTCCACGTCTTCCTTCCCCATGCGGACACAACCCAGCGACTCATTTTTGCCGATACTTTCTGGCTCGTTCGTACCATGGATAGCATAATTTGTTGCAGACAGTTGCATACCACGGCTGCCAAACTCACCGTTGGATTTGCCGTTCGGATTTACGACTTTATCGGTAATCACAAATTTCCCTTCCGGTGTTCTTTCTCCGCCCAAACCGATGGGATAATTGCGAATAAGTATATTGCCGCTCACCAATGCTAGCCTGTGCTTGGATTTGTCTACCACAATTCGTAGCGGTTGCTCCAGAAAAGGCCGTCCGTGCAATGAAGATGCCAGCAGTAGACTGCTTTCAGCCGCTGAGCCAGCGTTCTGATCTCCTGCCTTCCCTGTTCCCTGTGCTGGAGAAGTAAGTAAATTGCGCATAGGTGTAAAAGCCTTCTTCATCCCGTCAGTCGTACCGTACATTGTGTTATTGGGAAAATCTCGGGTCAGTTCTTCAAGACTCTGGGGAAGACGTTGATGCTGCGAGCGATAAGCACGCATGGCGCTATTCAGCACAGCCAGCTCTTCCTGTCCGGCAGCCCATTTTAGACCTGTTATGCGGAGTTTCTCACTGTCCGACGGCTTGCAAGCACATGCAGCGGCGTCGTAAGACTGAATAGCTAATCCGCCGTTTCCCTTGTTCTGTACACTAAGTAACGGCTTCATGCCTTCTCTCCAGATCAGCCACGCCCCACTCTGCTCCATGCCCAGCACTGTGGTCTTGGACGGCATTTGACTCGTCTTTGCCAACATATCCGTAAGCGCTGTTCCAGCCCCACTTCCTTGCCTGGCTTGAGCTGTAAACACATCACCAGCATAAGGCTCACCGTTTTGTGCCCTCTTCTTTGGATCTGCAGTAGCGACTTTCGCAACTTCGACATGATCAATCGCTGCATGCTCAGTTCCGGATGGAACGGATGCGCTCTCAGGTGAAGTGCTCGGTGAATTGGCTGAAGGGACCCAGATGAGCAGAAGTACCATTAAGGCAGTTAAAAGATGACGTGTTCGAGCGGTTCTCCGCTCCTTCTCCTTGGACATCTGAACCAGTTTATCCTGATATTCCATCCATACGTCTGCCGGAATCTGTTTATGCTCAAAGGCTTCGAACACTTCTCCTGCACGATTGAAGCAATAATTTGCTTTGCCTTCCTGACCGTTGCTTTCATACTCCTTACCGAGTAAATACCAGGCCATTTTATTATCAGGGTGCTTTTTGACATACGATTTAAGATGAGGCGAATGGTCCATCGGATCCTCCTGATCGTGTAATCTTGCATGCTTACTATTATGTATATCGGTCGCAATGGGCCTGATGGACAGCACATAAAAAAAACAGCACCGTCAGCATGCTTTCACCGTTATACGGTGAAGGGTACTGTCGGTGCTATGCCTGTCCAAAAAACTTACACTTAACCTTCTTTATTGAACGGTTCGTCTGCAACTTTGATGGAATCTGTAGGGCAACCGTCACAAGCATCCTGCATATCATCAAACAGGTCTTCTGAGATCGCCTTGATGCCTTGGTTTGCATCCCCTTCAAAGATCACTTCAGCCAAACCTTCATCATCATAATCATAGATGTCTGGTGCTGTAGCGCCGCAGGCTCCGCAAGCAATGCATGTATCTTTTTCTACCCAAGTGTATTTAGCCATAACTTTTCTCTTCCTCCTATACAATCGAACAAACCAGCTTTTGCATTCTATTCACATATTAATACAAACCCAAAATTATTACAAATTATTTTCCTTTATCCTTCATGCAAAAAACGCTTATAACGTGTGTTACTGATACTGACCATCATTCTCCCCTAAGTTCACTCTGGAGTAGGTAGATTGTCTTTTTGCAGCGAAGTTCCGCGCAGCTTGGAATTACGAAGAAGTACTGAAGGATCATCTCCCAGCATCCCCGCAGTCAAAATTGCATTTTCACCAAACTTATCGCGCAGCGCATCCATCGTTTTCAGTAAACTTTCTTTTTTAGGCTGGTCCTGGTATTCAAATAGATCTAATTGAACTGCCGCTTCCTCCTTTGGAATGAGCTGTTGCAGCGTAATCCCCAACAAACGCACTGGCTTATCCTCTCCCCAATGGCGACGATACAATGCACAAGCTTCCTTATATATGTCTTCTGCACTTTCCGTAGGCGTACTCCTGACTTGAGAACGCGTAAAGGTCTTCATATCCGGGGTCCGAATCGTCAGTTGGATACCTCCTGCCAGCATCCCTTGTCGTCGAAGCCGCCGAGCTACCTGATCACTAATGTTAAGCAGTACTCTTTGGGCTTCTTCCAACTTTACTACATCCATAGGCAGAGTGGTTGTGTGACCGATGGATTTGTTCGGCTCCCGTTCAGTGCTGACTTGAGAATGGTTAATTCCGTTTGCCGCCAATTTTAACCAAGAACCAGTTACCCCAAATATGCTAACTAGCATGTGTTCATCTGCCTTAGCCAGTTGACCAATGGTGCGAATGTTCATTTGTAGAAGCTTATCTGCTGTTTTGCGGCCCACACCAAACAATTGACCACATGGAAGGTTCCACAAAATGTTGGGTACATCACGCAAACGTAGAACAGATATCCCGCGTGGCTTTTTCAGATCAGAGGCCATTTTGGCTAGCAGTTTGTTGGGTGCTACCCCAATTGAGCAAGGCAAGCCTAGCTCTTCTTCTACTCTACGCTGAATCTCCTCGGCAATATCCAAAGGTGTTCCAAACTGCTTGGAACCGGAAATATCTAGATAACACTCATCAATTGAAGTTGCTTCCAGCATAGGCGTATACGAGTAAGCAATACTCATAAATGCTTTGGAATAACGACGGTATAAATGAAAATCAGGCTGTATTATGATGAGCTGCGGACAAATCCGACGAGCCTGCTGAACAACCATCCCTGTTGAAATGCCCAATCGTCGTGCTTCATAAGAGCAAGTTACAATTACACCTTTGCGTAGCTCACTGCTGCCTGCAACTGCGGTAGGCAATCCTTTATATTTTTCCGGCTCCTCCGCTGCATGAACGGAACAATAAAATGCGTTCATATCCACATGCAGAATAACACGTCCACCAACCGGATAATAAGCACTGACATCTTTCATGCTCAACCCTTCTTTTAACTATAAATTCATTCGTTAGATCAAGAATATGTCCTTTGATTTTATACTTAAATCACCCTTGCATACTATTTCTATTTTACATAAAAAATATAGGTTTTGCGCTCAAAAATGATAATTATATATTACATTTGAAGTCATTAGTTGTTATAATCGACTATCATACGAACACGACAAACTAACGCTTTCCTGTTTTTAAGCGTTAAACAACTAAATTAATGTGCTTAAAAAAGCAGAGCATTACCAATCTGAGCAATCCGCGAAGGAGGAGTCCCTCATGTCCACCGCTATTTCTATCTTTGACACAACGCTGCGAGATGGCACTCAAGGAGAAGGAATTAGCTTGTCTGCTGATGACAAATTGAAAATCGCCAAAAAACTCGATGATCTCGGTGTTCACTATATTGAAGGCGGGATTCCCGGGAGCAACAGCAAGGATATCGAATTTTTCAAACGGGTACAAGAACTAGGCCTTCAGGCAAAGATTGTCGCCTTCGGCAGTACGCGCCGCAAAGATAGCATCGCAGCGCAGGATGTCAATCTGCAACGGATTCTGGAATCCGGCGCTCAGGCCGCTACTCTGGTCGGTAAATCATGGGATTTTCATGTACACACTGCATTACAGACAACGCTGGAGGAAAATCTGTCTATGATTTACGACTCCATCGCCTTTTTAAAGCAAGGGGGCATGGAGGTTATTTTTGATGCCGAGCATTTTTTTGACGGATATAAAAACAACCCCGAGTATGCACTCGCCGTTATGAAAAAAGCTGAGGAAGCAGGCGCGGATTGGCTCGTGATGTGTGATACCAACGGGGGTACCCTACCACATGAAATACATGAAATTGTCACTACACTGCAAAGCCAGCTAACGAAGTCACAGTTGGGCATTCATACACACAATGATTGCGAATTGGCAGTAGCCAACTCACTCAGTGCAATTCAAGCAGGCGCAAGGCAGGTCCAAGGTACCATCAACGGCTATGGTGAACGGTGCGGTAATGCCAACCTATGCTCCGTCATTCCGAACTTGCAGCTTAAGCTGGGCTACGACTGTCTAGATCCCGAGAAGCTAAAACAACTCCACAATACAGCTCGCTTTGTGAGTGAAGTCGCCAACGTCAATCTGCCTGTCAACCAGCCTTATGTTGGCAATGCTGCTTTTGCCCATAAGGGGGGCATTCACGTGTCAGCTATTCTGCGCGACTCACGAACTTATGAGCACATCGCTCCTGAACTTGTGGGGAACAAGCAGCGGGTCTTGGTCTCCGAACTGGCCGGACAAAGCAACGTTGTATCCAAGGCGCAAGAACTGGGCATCACCCTTGATCCGTCCAGTGATGAGGCACGTGGCGTCATTAGTCGTATCAAGGAACTTGAGCATCAGGGCTATCAGTTTGAAGGCGCGGATGCTTCGTTGGAATTGCTTATTCGTGAAGCCGGCGGTGAAGTGAAGGAAATGTTCTCATTTGAATCCTTTAAGGTGCTGGTGGAAAAAACAGCGGGGCGATCGGTCGTCTCCGAGGCATTCTTAAAGCTGAATGTTGCAGGGACAAGTGTCTATACCGCAGCTGAAGGAAATGGTCCTGTCAACGCGCTTGATAATGCACTCCGCAAGGCTCTTTCTCAGTATTTCCCAGCCTTGCGAGACATGCATTTGGCTGACTACAAGGTGCGTGTGCTCGACGAAAAAGACGCCACTGCCGCCAAGGTACGCGTGCTCATTGAGTCCAAAAACTACGAGGACGTCTGGAGTAACGTAGGCGTATCCGAAAATGTTATTGAAGCTAGCTGGGAAGCTCTCTTGGACAGCTTCCGTTACGCATTGCTGGAAGCGCCAACTCCAAAAAATGAACAAACAGAGCTTACTCATCACGGATTAGTTAACCACTAATCAAGTACAAGCATGAGCTAATAAGGTGGCTTTGGCGGTCTACTTAGCCCCCAAAGTCACTTTATTTTTTGAAGAGCTTCTATTTTACCCTCCAATTCCCGTTCACTGAGCATGCCGATTATAATTTCTCGTACCCGTCCATGGTCATCAATCGTTACATGAGTCGGAAAAGCCACTCCTCCAAATTGTTCAAACAACGCTCCTTGTTCATCCAGTAATATGGGAAATTTGAGGTTCAAAGAACGGGAAAACTTCTGCACATCCTCCAACCGGTCATAGCGAGTTACATTGATGCCATACACATCTACATCATGTTTGTATTTACTATACAATTCATTCAGCATGGGGGCTTCTAATCGGCACGGATCGCACCATGAAGCCCAAAAACTAATGATCATCGCTTTATTCCGCGGACCCCCTACATCGTAGGACTTGCCGTTTAACCCCTTTAAAATCATAGAAGGAAGCTGTTGCCCAGGTTTGATTCTTTTTATTACCTCTGCTGCAACTGATTCAGTCCCTACATTCTTCTCAACATCAAGCTCTTTCTCACCTTTATATTTTTCTTCCAGTGTTGCATTTTCCACAGGCAGGCTTGCTGAATAGACTGTGTTTGCAATAATCCCCCATGAAGCCCCAACCATAACCAGCACAATTATCGCTCTAATGAAAAGAAATCTTTTCACAGTCTTATCACCTGTCTTTCATCTAAATGACCTTCATCCTCCCCATAGGATGCCCATACGATTCCCACCTCTAACCTTCTAAATCTGAACAGGACACAAAAAAAACAGCAAACCCACGAAAATCGCGAACTTGCCGTTATAATGTGGTGTCAGATACTATACCTTGTACTGAATCAGGCATGACTCAAATGCGCGTAGACATCTGCCAAATTGGTTACATTACGCTTCAGCATTTCCTGAACATACGCCACCCAAAGCTTAGCCGTCATCTTCGCATCCTCTAACGCATGATGCCGCCCTTCAATCGGAATGGATTGATAGGCCAGCAATTCATCCAAACTATAGGTTTGGTGTTGCTGTGGCTCCAGCCATTTGGCGAGCATCATTGTGTCTAGTACACGGTGAGTTAACTGAACTTTAGATGTTTTCCATAACGCAGCATTTAAAAAGGCCTTATCATGAGCGCTAGCATGCGCTACAAGCACCCGCCCACCTACAAAGGACATAAAGTCATGCAGTCCATTCATAAGCGGCGGAGCTCCATCCGTCATTTCCCGGGTAATCCCAGTTAGCCGAGTAATCTGTTCAGGAATCTCGGTCCGCGGATTGACAAGCGTATAAAACTGCTCTTTTTCCATAATTACATCCCCGACTACCCGAATCGCTCCGAACGATAAAATCTCATCTCCATGCTGTGCCGAAAACCCCGTCGTCTCCAGATCAAAAACTACCGTCTCCAAACGCTCCAGTGGGGTACGCAATACTTCAGAACGCCGTTGTTCCCGCGTTAAGGACCGAATAAACGCCATCTGCTGAGCCGTAGGAGCCCCCATTACAGATGCGATTGCCGACGGCACTCCTCCTCTGCGGAGGGCACTCCAGAAGCCACCTCCCTGCGCTGGTTCTTTCATGACCTTCTCCCTTCCATAAATCGCAGCTGCCTTTGCAACGCACGATGCAGCCGTCGTACTGTTGAAAGAGCCTCGCGCAGCTCATGCCAGCCTTTACCTTGCTTCAACGGCTTGACAGCCAGATAGCCATTACTGATCAGCAACCCGTCCTTCTCCCTCGCTGGAGTAGCCATTCGAAGCTGAAGTGCGATCCGAAAGGCTCGCTCGCAAGCATCGAGTAAAGGCAACGGTGCCGCTTCAAGTGATGCGAGACGCCTGAGTCTTTTCAGGGTGGAAGTTTCCTCTACACCATGTTGCAATGCCAAAAAACGGACGGCGTTCACCAACGGAATGTATAACCCGTATTTCACATCAAAATCGCCTGCATGCTCACCGAACCGCTCGGTAACGATCTGACCTAAAATATTAAGTGTCGCTTTATGCCTTACCGTGTTCCTAAGTACCGCTGAAGGTAGGTCGGGTTGTTTACGGAACAACTTATAAAAGCTTTGCTTCCATTCCACAGACAATTGCTCGTCGCCTGCGATATGTCTCATGTCAGACGAGATAATGAGATATCGAATCGGCTCCCAGGCAAAATCTTCCGACCATTTTGATAGCTGTTCTTGCCATCCAGTCAATGTATGGCGCCACAATGGCTCCGAGCACATCACTTTCCCCTCGCATTTGGGATATCCCAAATGCTCTAGCATCGCAGAGACTCTGCGACCAAACTCGCTAAAATACAATTCTTTATCAGCAGACACAAGGTCACTGATAATCATACCGTTATCCTGGTCACTCCATAGCGTCGATTCCGAGCGCCCCATGCTACCGAAGGCTATAAATGCGTAAGGGACGGGAGGAGGGCCAAAGCCATCCTCAACCATCCCTTTTTCGCACATTTGCACAGCTCTGACCGCGATGCGGTCATGCATTTCATTCGCCGTTCGTAACCAGTCTGATAACGGAGCGGAGGCTTGAGAAGCCAGCAGCCATTTCTGGGAATCGACCCTGGCCTGCCTTAAAGACTCAGGTGTGTCTGCATGATCAATCGCTTCGGCGGAACTCACCCAAGGGGCCATATTTTGCAGTTCCATACTTCCATCTCCTCCGCTCATCCATACTGGCTCTTTATATTTTACATATTAGCTGACAATTCCAGAACGCTTTTCAGCTTCGGTAACTAACTTCATTTGCTCTGGATAGCCGTACGTACCGTGTTCACTGATATCGAGTCCCATCGTTTCTTCCTCTTCCGTAACGCGAATACCCATAATTGCTTTCATCGCACCCAGAATAATGAAGGAAATGACGAATACGAATGCCAAAGTACCAATCAGTCCAAGCAGCTGTACTCCTAATTGTGTAAAACCACCACCATAGAACAGACCCGCTTGACCTACACCTGTTATTTTTGCAAGCTCAGGAGTAGCGAAAAACCCTGTGGATACCGCGCCCCACATCCCCGCAACACCATGTACGGAGAAAGCATATACCGGGTCATCTACTCTCGCACGCTCAAACCATTGCGCTGTGAAGAAAGTGACGATCCCTGCAACTGCGCCAATAACCAATGCCGCCCAAGGTGCTACAAAGGCACAAGAACCCGTAATGGCAACCAAGGCTGCCAGCACACCGTTTAGCATAGCAGGAATATCTGCTTTTCCGTATACCATCCAAGATACGAGCAAAGCGAAAACTCCGCCTGCCGCAGCAGCAATATTTGTAGTCAGGGCTACATATCCAAAGAATCCGTCATTCATAGCAGAAACAGCACTACCTGGGTTAAATCCAAACCAGCCAAACCAGAGAATAATAACACCCAGGATAGAGTACACCTGATTATGACCAGGGATAATGTTCGGCTTGCCATCTTTATTAAACTTGCCCAGACGCGGTTTGAGCAGCAGCGTAGCGACGAGTGCCGCCGTAGCACCTGTCAGATGGACCACTGTTGAACCAGCGTAATCTTGCATTCCCAACTTGCCAAGCCAGCCGCCGCCCCATACCCAGTGAGCTACAACTGGATAGATCACGATGGAGAACAAAATACCGAAAATAATGTATACACTTAATTTTGCACGCTCTGCCATCCCTCCGCATGCGATCGAAAGCGAAACCGCAGCAAAAGCAAAGTGAAACAAAAACATAATCGTAATCGGAACATCCAAACCTGAAAGAGTATCAAACGATGCAGCAGCATCTGTCCCACTCATGAAGAAACCCGTCAGTCCCATAAATCCGTTACCGCCGTCATTGCCAAAACCGAATCCAAATCCGAGGGCCCAGAAGGACAAAGCCGCAACACCCGTCGTGAGAATCGTTTTACCAGCGACATGACCCGCGTTCTTCATTCGTGTCGAGCCTGCCTCTAGCAATGCAAATCCCGCTTGCATGAAAAATACAAGTATAAATGCCAAGAACGTAAATGCCGTGTTTAGCCCAGCTTGAAGTTGAATATTTGTCGGCCCGTCAGCAGCGAACGCACCTACCGGAAAAGCTAGAACCGTCAGCATGGCCAATAATACAACTAACCACTTTTTTCTCATGAAGACCACTCCTCGAATGTTAAGTTTCTTTACATTTCGTGAAATTCTTATTGTCATTATAATCAGAATACATGAAAGTTGACAAGATTTTTTTTATAATGTTAAAAAAATGAGCTTACAAACCTGACATGTCACATTTACTAACCATAAAGGTAGCTTGTTTGAGCCCGACAAAAGCATAACGTTTGACTGTATGGTTGAGGATCATGTAAAATATCCTTTATAAACACTCGGTTTAAAATGCTAATATTGAAGGTTGAACGAAGAGCGCGAGGTGAAGACAGATGGGGATATGAAGCTATATCGAATTGGCGAGCTAGCCAAAGCGGCTGGTGTCAGCGAACGAACGATTGATTATTACACTAAACTCGGTTTGATCACACCTGAAGAACGATCATTGAAAAATTATCGCCTTTATAATGGTGAAACGTTAAACAGGCTTGAACGTATTAACCAAATGAAACAAGAGAAGTATAGCCTTGAGGAAATCAGACAGACTCTGATTAAATGGAACTCGGTTGCAGGAGAAGAACACGTCACTGACAAACTAACGAGTCTAGAAATGCATATGCAGCGTCTAGAACGTGAAGTCAATGAACTACAGCCTCTTCTCGGACAGCTCAAGCCCGTCCAAGCTCGCAAGCTGCTTACTGGTCTGTTGCCACAAAGCGCTGCTTGTATTGAGGCTTTGAAGTATCTGTTGGAGCATAGTTCTATGATGTAGATACCCAGGCTAGTAGTATGAACAATAATGGAGGGTTGCTTTATGATGGGTATGTATATATTGATTATTCTTGCGTTCGGATTATCCTTATGGGCGCAATTCCGTGTAAAAGGTACGTTTAACAAATGGTCTGATGTCCCAAATGAAAATGGACTGACTGGTTACGATGCAGCTCGGCACATGCTGGATCGTAATGGCTTGCATGATGTACCTATTGAGCCAGTACCCGGCGCGCTATCTGACCATTATGATCCGATACAACGAGTGGTGCGCTTGTCCGAGCCTGTTTATTATGAAAAATCCATTTCTGCGGTTGCTGTGGCTTGCCATGAAGTCGGTCATGCCATCCAACATAAAGAGCATTATCCTATGCTGGCACTTCGCCACCGGATCTTTCCAATCGTAAACTTTGCTTCCGGGATTGCACCGTTTCTGCTGATTGCTGGTTTCTTATTTAGCTTTACGAACCTGATCGGTTTGGGTATTATCTTCTTCTCAGCTACTGTTGCTTTTCAATTAATCACATTGCCAGTTGAGTTTAATGCTTCTAATCGCGCCCGGGAAATTATGGTTTCTGAAGGATTTATCCGTAATGATGAAGAACGTGGTGTAGCCAAAGTTTTGAATGCTGCTGCATTGACGTATGTGGCCGCAGCTCTCGTTTCCTTGCTGGAACTGATCCGCCTAATTGGCATCTTTAATAGCCGGGATTAATCACTTGTATGCAAAAAAGGTTGTTCCTCCACCAATTACGGTAGAGGAACAACCTTTTTTCTTGATCTTAAACCAATACACTATACTTAATTGTCTCAATCTGCTTTTGCCGTTTTGTTCGAAGTAGCAGCGTTACCATGAAGGCCAAAATATTGCAATAAAAAAGTTCGGAACGATTTAGCAACCAATGGAAGTTTGTCATCTCTACGATGAATCAAGCCAATCGTTCGCGTCACCTCTGGATCAACAATCGATACCCTTGCGGGTTGAAGCGGGTTAGTCTGAAACAGTGCCATTTCAGGCAGAAGACTAACCCCCATACCAGCAGCTACTAAACCGCGAATCGTATCTGTCTCTTCGCCTTCAAAAGCAATATCCGGCGTAAATCCAGCCTCCAGGCAGGCCTGCCAGACAATCGGACGTAACGAATATCCATCCCTGAACAAGATGAATTTTTCACCTTTAAGCTGGCTCAATGTGATGTGTTCAGCTGAAGCCAAAGGGTGATTAGGTGGGAGAACCGCAAATAACTCCTCGGTTAACACCACATCCCCCTCGACATGGTCATGTCGATCTGGAAAAGGAGATACAAAAGCCAAATCCACCTCACCCGCTAACACATCACGAATTAAACTCGGGTACATTCCTTGTTTAAATCTAAATTTAACATTGGGATACCTCTTACGGAATTCAGCCACCACTGTAGGAATAAGATGAATCCCCAAACTGTGCGGAAAACCGATACGGATTTCGCCCCCCTCAGGGTCCAAAAACTCATGCACTTCCAAAACAGCCCGCTCCAGATCTTTTATGATCGTTTCCACCCGTTTGCAAAATAGCTGTCCCACTGGCGTAAGTTGCAGATTGCGACCCTTTTGCATAAAAAGATTAACTCCCAGCTCCTCTTCAAGCTGGTGAATTTGCCGACTTACCGCAGATTGCGCCACATGCAACTCCTCAGCTGCCTGAGTGACATGTTCTTTTTGCGCTACTTTCATGAAGTATTGCAACTGTCGTAATTCCACTCCGATATTCGCTCCAATCTGTTTTTCAACATACGAAAGAAGATGTTCATCGAACATCATCCTCTTTCTTACCCAGATAACTTACGATAAAGCTGTCTTTAGTGACGTTTGCGTTGACCAGTCAATCTAATCAATAATCCATACATGAAGAACCCACTGAGCAAGCCCCCAAAGTGAGCGGTCCAGTTAATGTTCGCAACCGCAAAAGAAAACAGAATACCAAACCCAAGCAGCGTGTACAGCGTTTTGCGCGAAGCATCATCCATCAAGGAACGTTGGAACAAGGCAACGTACAGAAACGCCCCATAGATGCCATAAATCGCTCCTGAGGCTCCTACAGAGACTGTCGTTTCTGCCACCATGTTGTAATGCGCAATGGACAGTATGTTCCCTACAACACCCGTGACCAGATACAACAACACATATCGTAAGGACCCGAGCAAACGCTCCAGCGGAGGAGCGAATACAAGTATTGCAAAGGAATTAAACAGAAGATGATCAAACCCTGCATGTAAAAACATAGCTGACACATACCGCCACAGCTGGTCAGTGAATGGCGCCTCATTAATCAAAGCCCCATACCGGATCAGCGTCAAACTATTTTCTGATCCACCTTGCACGGTCAGTACAATAAACATCACAATATTGATAAGCAAAATCAGACAGGTTACCGGGTAAAACCGCAAATAACTTTTCCAGTTCTCATAACGTAAAAAAATCAAGGCAATCCTTCCTTCATGGGGTGTCTCCACCTTATTCAAATTGGACAATGTCTTTTATAAAAGATTATAATAGATTTCGGCAACGATAACCAATGCCAAAAACCAAAGGAGGCTATTACATATGGCACAAGAACGTACAGGAGTTGCTACTTTTAAAGGCAATCCTTTGACTCTCATAGGTCCTGAACTGAAAATTGGAGATCAGGCGCCTGATTTCAAATTACAGAAAGACTTATTGGAAGCAGCTACGCTTCAAGACTTTGCAGGTAAAGTCAAACTGATTAGCGTTGTCCCTTCTCTAGATACAGGCGTGTGTGACGCACAGACTCGACGTTTCAACCAGGAAGCAGATTCCTTGGGGGACCAAGTTGTGGTCCTGACGGTTAGCGTGGATCTGCCTTTCGCCCAAGCTCGTTGGTGCGGTGCGGCTGGTATCGATCGCGTATTGACACTGTCCGACTATAAGGATCATTCCTTTGGTGAAGCTTATGGTGTATTCATTAAGGAATTCCATTTGGATCATAGAGCTATTTTTGTCATTGATCAAAATGACAAAATCGCTTACGTAGAATACTTGAGCGAGATGGCCGAGCATCCTGACTATGACCAGGCGATCGCAGCCGTAAAAAAACTCGTCTAAATCAAGATCGAATATTAAAAAAGCGAGTGAAGGATGGCCTTCCTCGCTTTTTTGATGTTTGTCTACCACATCACTACTCCCATACAACCTGCTATTACTGTACGACCTTATAAGCGGACAGCTTCTTGTCGATCATAGCGAACAGTTGCAAAATAATGCGGTAATTCGCACCCAAGTCCCCTAACGATCCGCGTGAAGCAGAATAAATATCCACCGCACTTCGAACTGGCGAGACAGATAAAATTGAAACGGTAATGTCGACGGTTCTGCCGAACGCCGTTCGCTTCTCCAACGTAATCTCACCTACGGATGCTACCTCATGGAGTACCTTGTAGCCAGGAATCTTTTTCATGATAGATGATACTTCTTCCCAAGCCTTGTCTCTCGATAAGTTATAATAGCGTGTCTTCATTTGGGGGTCCTTGACCCGGTCGCTTGTACCTTCTTGGCTGCGCACAATCCCTACCAGAGTCCTCTTCAACGACAAGACATTTCCTCCTTCACGATAATCGCTACCTAATCATACGACACATCGGCTTCCTCTGCTGCAAGCGCTTTATAAAATACGATAAACAACCGAAAATGAGTCCGATCATGCCTTTGGTATGCGACCTTAGTACCTCATGTCTTAGTTTAACATTGTTGCATACAAAAAACACCCTGTTTCTGCATAAGCAGTACCAGAGTGTGTTCATTACATTATGGAGTACCCGCCGATGCCGTCCGACCAAAGCGTCTTCTGAACCTGCTTTAGCAGGTGGGTGACCGCAGAATAAACTTTTGAAGTCCCCTTGTCAGCAATTGACAGGGCTTTTCAGCTATTCATTCGTATAGATCTCCCTAGACATTGTCATTGGTTCAAAACAACAAATGACCGTAACGTGCATCGCAGGATGTGACCTTATTATAGCGCTTCTCACTCAAAAAGTAAATGCTAGGAGAAATATGTTTTATTTTTAGAGGTTATCACTTTTTTTGTCTTCCATGCTTGCCTTTTCCTCGTCTTTCTGTTTCATCTTCTCCATTTGATCCTGCATTTTGAGGAAGGTTCCGTAAAAATTAAAAAAAGCGAACCAGGCAACTACACTGCCGATGAAAAATAAGAAAAGCACGGGATATTTAACTCCAATGTATATAACAACGGCGCTGCCGAGCATGGTGGAAAATACACGGAATGGTCGAATCAGCGTCAATAAAACTGCATTCTTAATAATTTGTCCGGTAGACATATGATAGTGAACTACCATCGAAAAGAAGTTAAACATAGACACAAGCAAAATAATAATGAGGATCAGCATGATGACGCCCACGATTTGCAAGTTGCTGAGCTGTGTCATATATACAGTGTAATCCACATACATAACGACAAACAATAGCGTGTAAAAGATACCCCCAATCAGACTCTGCTTATAGTTCTCTTTATATCCTTTAAAGAAGGTACGAAACACGCCTGTATCGGTATCGCCCATCACCCATTTGCGAACCACTGCGAACAAAGCCGATGTTGCTGGAAATAAAGTAAGCGGTGCCAAAATCGCCATCGCCCAGTTCATTTGTAACGATTCATTCGCCAAATTCTGATTCATAACAAGTAATTTCAGTATGAGGCAGAATACAAAAGGCGATGAACATAACACCCACAACAAATTGCTAGCCGCCAGCCGGGTAATCCACTCGGTTAGGCGGTAAATCCCCCCCATAGCTCCTTTAAATTCCAATGTTAGTCTCTCCCTCCGCAAGCCTTGGCAGTTCCAAGACTTATGTTGCTATGCCTGTTAATTCCGGCTCTTGACTATATCATACCGTATTTCAGCCCTAAAGCGCCAGTGAAATCCATACGTGGTCCATTAAAGCTGATCCCATAAATTTCATACATACTGATCAAAAAAAGCCGAAGCTAACAGGGACTGACCCCCGTTTGTGAGACAGGGATCAAAACACCTTCCAAGTTTAAGCAGCCAGTTGTCGGAAATGAACCGGCGACTGGTTGTTTAGTTTTGTTTGAATGCGAATTGAGTTATAGTAAAGGATGTACTCTCGAACGGTCTGCTCGACGATTGCCGTCGTCGTACAGGTTAAACTTTCGAGATAGAACGTTTCAGACTTTAGTGTGGAATGAAACGATTCGATGGGGGCATTATCAGCAGGCGTTCCCTTACGGGACATGCTCATGGTAATGCCTTTTCCTTTTACCGCTTCCTGGTAGGCCAAGGATGTGTAGACGCTGCCTTGATCGCTATGAAGTATTGCACCTGGTAGAGATGGCAACTGACGAAGGGTATCGAGCACAAAGGCGGTGTCCTGCTTGTCAGCTATACTGTATGCCACAATCTCTCCGTTAAACAAGTCTAAAATACTCGACAGATACAACATTCTTCCTCCAAATGGCAAATACGTAATGTCCGTTACAAGTTTTTGCATAGGCGTATCTGCTTCAAACTGTCGCTTTAGTAGATGCTCCGCGATATGAATGGGTTGCCCAGTAGGTTTCCGTTTCTTCGCTTTGACACGACATTGCAGCCCTTCACGCTGCATAATCCGTTGCACGCGTTTGTGGTTTACCGCATACTCCCTCCGAAGCAAGGCGGTGATTTTCCGGTATCCATAACGATATTTATGCTGGATACAGAGTTCACGGATTTTCTCTACCAAGTGATCCTCAAGTTTGCTCGCATACTCCGCCTTCCAGCGATAGTACGTGGCGCGAGAGATTCCTATCCATGCACAAGCTTGCTTCACACTCACTTCCCCTCGGATCGACTCTATCCACTCCATTACGATCTTTGACGATACCTCCTCTCCATTACGCTGTACTTTTTTAGCAACTCTAGTTGTTGTCTCAAAAACCTGTTCTCAGCCTGGACCTTCTCTAATTCCGAAGTGTATTCGGGCCCTTTGCCGTAGCTGTATTGTTTGCCTACAGGCTGCTCTAAACGGTTCTGCTCGCCATTACGGTACCATCTCATCCAAGTTTCCACTTGTGTCTTGTTTCGTATGTTTAATTGCTCCATGATTTCTTTGACCGGTATACCAGCCATTCTCATTTCAATCGCCTTCATTTTAACTTCTAATGGATAACTGACTCTTGTTGCCAACGAAAAAACACCTCCAAGGTTGTCTCCATATCTTACGACATGGTTGCATTCTCTTGAAGGTGTTTTGATTTGTCTCACGTTAAGGGGTCAGTCCCACATTAGCTTCGACTTTTTATTCATTTATTTCTTATTATTCAGAAGAGGAATCTTCACGTCTTGCAGGACGGCGAGTTTCGCCATTGCTGCTCGGGCGTGGTTTGCGATCTCCACTATAGCGGCTTCCGGAATCACGGTTGTAGCCACCGCCTTCTTTGCCACGGTTGTAACCACCGTATCCACCTTTACTGCCGCTACCGCCACGGTTGGAATTATACCCACCGTTGCTACGTCCACTATAGTTGGAAGGCTTGCGTCCGCCAGAACGCACGTCAGGTTTACGACGTTTTGCACGGATCGGATCTTCTGGAGTCAACTCAATAGATGCCTCTCTCTTCTCACCAGTCATCAGCTTCAGAGCTGCGGAGAGGAGTTGAACAGAGTCATATTGCTCCAGCATTTGAATAGCCAAACCTTTGTACTCGTTCAGCTCGCCTTTTTCTACAACTTCTAGAAGACGTTCTGCGATGATACGTTGTTTGCCTTCCAGAGCTTCTGCCAACGTTGGAAGAGGCTTACGTGGAATGCGGTGACGGGTTACACGTTCAATGAAGTGCAAATGGTCAATTTCACGAGGCGTTACGAATGACCAAGCTTCCCCTTCTTTACCTGCACGTCCAGTACGTCCGATACGGTGAACATAGCTCTCCGGATCTTGCGGGAGGTCAAAGTTCACAACGTGAGTTACGCCGGAAACGTCCAAACCACGGGCAGCAACGTCAGTCGCTACGAGCACGTCAATACTTCCGTCACGGAATTTACGCATAACAGCATCACGTTGGTTTTGAGACAAGTCACCATGCAAACCATCTGCGGAATAACCACGTTTTTGCAGAGCTTCAGCCAGCTCGTCTACCCGGCGCTTAGTGCGACCGAATACGATAGCAAGTTCTGGGGATTCCATATCGATCAAACGGCTTAATGCTTCGAATTTTTGACGCTCAGGAACTTCAATATAGGCCTGATCAATCAGCGGAGCGCTAACTTGTTTAGGAATAACTGATACATGCTCAGGATCTTTAAGGAATTGCTCAGCCAATCTTTTAATGTTAGGAGGCATTGTAGCCGAGAACAGCATCGTTTGACGCTCGTCCGGAACCTGCTTCAGAATGGACTGAATATCTTCCATGAAGCCCATATCCAGCATTTCATCTGCTTCATCCAAAACAACGGTGTTTACATCTTCTAGCTTAATGGTTTTACGATTAATGTGATCGAGCAAACGTCCTGGTGTACCAATAATAATTTGAGGTTTCTTTTTCAAAGCGCGAATCTGGCGTACGATATCTTGTCCACCATAGATCGGCAAAGTGCGAAGACCTTTAAAGCGGGAGAGTTTTTCGATTTCTTCAGCCACTTGAATAGCAAGCTCACGTGTTGGAGCCATAATCAGGGCTCTGATTTTTTCATCGTTTTTAGAAATTTTATTGATCATCGGAATACCAAACGCAGCAGTTTTACCAGTACCTGTTTGGGCTTGACCAATCATGTCTTTCCCTTGCAATGCAATCGGGATGGATTTGGATTGAATAGGTGTTGCTTCTTCGAACCCCAGCTCCGTAATCGCCTGAATTACCTTCGGTTCAAGATCAAATTCTGCAAATGTCGTCAAATTTATTCAAACTCCTTCATAATGGTGGATGTGGTGGACAATCCACAATGTTGTCTGTATTCTTAAGTAGCGATATTATTGTATAAGTTTTCCCCAATACAGTGACAGTTTATTTAACTCTATAACTGCATCTTTTTGTAATGAATTCGGGGAACCCTATCCGATACATCTTAAACGAATTTACCCTTTTTAAAACAGTTTAAATTTTAAGTGTTTCTCTGGACATAGGTCCCTACTCAAGAATATCCACATCGCATTATAGCACAGAACAATTCATGAATACCAGTAAGTTGCTTTCTGTATAATTAAAATGAGGTGAAAAAAAGTTGTTAAAAAAAGTGTTAAACTGCTTAACTGTTATTCTTGGAGCCGCTGCCATAGCATGCGGTTTTAATCTGTTTCTCGTCCCACATCACTTGCTGAGCGGGGGAGTAGCCGGACTTTCCATGCTAATTGGCTATTTCACAAAATTCGATATCAGCACCATGTATTTTATCATCAATATCCCGATGCTGATTGCAGGCTGGTTTATTTTAGGCAAACGTTTTATTAGTCTGAGCATTCTGTCAGTTATCGTTACCACGTGGATTTTGGCCTGGGTACCCGTACATTCTGTTGTGTCTGATCCCCTGTTGGCCTCTGTCTTTGGAGGGGTCATGGTAGGCATTGGAGCGGGAATTTCCTTTCGGGTAGGAGGGTCTACAGGCGGTTTTGACATTATCGGTTCCATCGTTACCACTTATCGGGACTTCCCTGTCGGAACTGTACTTGTAGGCTTGAATGGAATGGTCATTCTCGCAGCAGGATATTTGAACGATGATTGGAATATTGCACTGGCTTCCATGTTATCCATTTTTGTGACTGGTAAAGTGTTGGATCAAATCTACGTGAGTCATACGAAGATCACCGTTTACATCATTACAGAGCACACTGACAAGCTACTTAGCCGGATGTTGACCACGCCACGAGGTGTCAGCAAAATAAAAATTGAAGGTGCATTTTCACATACTGAAAAGGACATGCTGATGACTGTTACGACACGCTACGAGCTTGTTGAATTAAAACGTATCATTAAGGAAGTAGACCCTTCTGCTTTTGTCAATATTGTGGAAACGGTTGGAGTAATGGGTTCATTTCGCCGAAGATAAGCACAAACCCAAGTGTCAAAATGAAGCTTTTGTGGTACACTATATGTGCGCTGTTCCCATAGTATATAAAGACCAGCTTTACCTGCTATTTCACAGGCACTTTGCTTTTCCGAATCGTATTGAATGATTCTTTTGGAATGATTCCGAGCAGGAAAGGGTGATTTTTGTGGAAATGGAAACGGTAAAACTGTCCGACATTGTCTTAAGATGGTACCCGGAAATGCTCCCTTCTCTCAAAAAGAATGAGCTAAACTCGATGATTGTGCTTCGAGACGGGTTGTCCATACTCAAGCCAACGGATGCGCTTGAAATTATTCAGTACAGTATTTGTGAGCACCAAGACAATAACTATCTTCAATAAATCTTTTTTGCCAAATGCCGCTTCTTCCGGTTGTATCCACAACCGTGAAGAGAGCGGCATTATTTATGCATATTTACGGATTCATCGAGCGATAGTTAGGTTAATCATGTAAGACTATGCCTGATGATGCCAGTATTGGTTACAAGCGTGTTGTTTTTTCCATCCATAACTTTACGTATAATCAGGTAAGCGCCATACATAAGGGAGAGAGTTAGGAAATGAATATGATTTGGGCAATTATGCTATTCGCAATGGGAATAGGCGGAAACGGGGACCCGTCAGCCAACGTCCCAAATGTAAAAGATACAGTGGCAACGACAATCAGCAGCGCTATAATCCAGGCACAACATAGTAATATAAAGGTAGATGCCTCCAATCCGCCGGTTAAAATTGACCCACAGCCGACCACGCCAGCGATTAAAGGCATCTATGTCACAGCCTATAGCGCAGGCGGTTCACGTATGACCCAGCTACTCGAATTGCTGGACAAGACAGAGCTCAATTCCATGGTTATCGATATTAAGGACGATGCAGGTTACATCACGTATCCAACGACCAACCCCGAGCTTTTGAAATTGGGCAAGCCACAAAAATTCATCAAGGATATTTCCGGCTTGATGCACCGTTTGAAAAAACATAATGTTTATCCGATTGCTCGTATTGTTGTATTTAAAGATACGGTACTGGCCAACAAAAATCCTGAGATGTCCTTCCGCAATGCTGACGGCTCTGTTTGGAAAAACGGCAAGGGAGATGGATTCGTCAATCCCTATAATAAAGAAGTATGGGATTATAATATCGCCATTGCCAAGGAAGCAGCAAAACTCGGTTTTAAGGAAATCCAATTTGACTATGTACGTTTTCCTGAGGGCTTTGAAAAAAGAGCAGACAAACTTAAATATACCAAATCAGATCAATCCCGCTCGGATACGGTCGCTGAATTCGTACAATATGCCCGCAAAGAGCTTGCTCCACTAGGTGTGAGGGTATCGGTAGATATTTTCGGATATGCCGCATCCGTTCCTGCTGCCGAGGGAATCGGACAGGATTTCACTAAAATCTCTGAAAATGTGGATGTCATTTCACCGATGGTTTATCCAAGTCACTACACAACAGGCTGGTTCGGTGTAAAGGACCCCGATAAAAACCCATACCAGACGATCAAAGGCTCCATGGCCGATACACACAAAAAACTCGATCCTACAGGCAAGCTAAAGCCAATTATTCGCCCTTGGATTCAGGATTTTACCGCAAGTTGGTTAGGAAGCGGACATTATGCCAAATATGGGAAAACACAAGTCGAGGACCAAATTCGCGCGCTTAAGGACATGAAGGTGGACGAATATTTACTCTGGAATGCCACTAACCGTTATACAAGCGGAGTAACTTATAAATAATTATTTCTCTGGACTTCTTTTTGTATAAGAATTTTAGAACTTATATCAAATATATCGAAGACTGCCCCGTTGTTTGACGAACGGATGCAGTCTTTTTTATTGCTGTTCAATTGTTGTAGTATCCCTTACAATAAAATTTACATGTTATGATATATACAAATAATAAACCCAAGTAAATGAGGAAAACAAAAATGCAATTGACTCTAACAATGGGTCAGAAATGGAAGCAGCTTTTTTACATTTTGCTTCCTATTCTGATTACCCAGCTTGCACTATCTGCCATGACTTTTTTTGATACTAATATGTCGGGGCACTTTTCCCCTGCTGATCTGGCTGGAGTAGCTATCGGAGTAAGCCTGTGGGTTCCTGTACAAACAGGCCTTAATGGGATACTGATGGCTATTACCCCTATTGTATCCCAATTGCTAGGAGCACAGCGTAAAGATAAGGTCTCCTACTATGTCATTCAGGCTCTTTGGCTATCTCTCGTCCTATCCATCGTCGTCTTGATAGCCGGGATCATTTTGGTAAAGCCTATATTAAACAGTATGAATCTGGAATTGAGAGTTCATAATGTGGCTCTGTACTACCTTTGTGCGATGGCCTTCGGTGTTGTTCCTCTATTTGCCTATACCGTGCTTCGCAGCTTTATGGATGCATTGGGACAAACCCGTTTTACGATGTTAATCACGCTCATGTCATTGCCCATCAATGTTTTATTGAACTATCTACTTATTTATGGTAACTGGGGTTTTCCGCGTTTGGGGGGTGTAGGCTCCGGGGTAGCAACAGCTACTACCTACTGGATTATTATGCTGGTCGCTGGTATTACTGCTCATCATGGACAAATATTTGCCGAATACCGAATCTTTAGCAAAATATACGGGATTGCGGCCGGTGCTTTAAAAGAGCTTATCAAGATCGGGGTACCTATTGGATTTGCTATATTTTTTGAGACTGCCGTCTTTTCAGCTGTCACGCTCTTCATGAGCAGCTATAACACAGCTACCATAGCCGCTCATCAGGCAGCCATGAACTTTGCATCTACGCTGTATATGATTCCACTCAGTATTTGCATGGCACTTACGATTCTGGTCGGCTTTGAAACAGGAGCTGCCCGTCCACGAGATGCCAAAACTTATAGTGTAATGGGCATTAGCAGCGCAGTAGGTCTATCCTTAATTACAGCTATTGTACTGCTCATCTGGGGTGAACAGGTCGCTCGGCTTTACTCTACCGACCTGCAGGTCATTCAATTAGCCCAGCATTTTTTAATCTATGCGATTTTCTTTCAGATCTCTGATGCTGTCGCTACACCAACACAAGGTGCGCTACGTGGGTATAAAGATGTCAATCCGGCGTTTTTACTCACATTCCTGTCCTATTGGGTTATTGGGCTTCCTGTAGGGTATATACTCGCACGCTGGACCACATGGGGGCCTTACGGCTATTGGATTGGCTTGATAACAGGTCTGGCCGTAGGTGCTATTTTACTTCTCTGGCGTTTGGTAAAAGTGCAGCATCGTTTTGCCCAACAAAAACAACACGCAGAGACTAATTAGTCTTTGCGTGTCTCGATGACATATGCTGTACCAGCAGTTATTCGTTTTTTCTCTACGATAGCCACTTCCTTTAGCTCGGGGGGATATAAAAAGTGCCTCTCCACATGTTGATCCATTTCCTCAAATGCCTGTTCTTCATTCTCAGCAGCAAGAATGACGGTTAGAGCTCCTTCCGAGCTGTCCACTTCCATTTTGAATAAATACATGCATGATTACCTCCTAGCCCTATTCAATGCTAAAAAAATAGCGGATGACTCAGGTCATCCGCATAATTTTAATTTTTCCCCATATCAGAACCGATCTACTAAACGTAAAAGTTCTTATTATTGGGACAAACGCAGAGCCAACTCATAAAGCTCCATGTTGAAATCTTTTTTGGTATTTACAACCTTGTCAATATCTGTAGCTACCAGCTTACCGTCGATCGTTCCGCAAGCTTTGTCAGATACACCCTCAATCAATTGACGAACAGCAAAGTCACCCAAACGGCTTGCGAGGTTACGGTCAAACGCAGTTGGTGTACCTCCACGTTGAATGTGTCCAAGCACTGTAACACGAGGCTCATAATCCGGACAATTTTCTTGGATTACTTTTGCTACTGTTTCGCCTTTACCTACACCCTCAGCAACGATAATGATACTGTGGCGTTTGCCATGTTTGAAGTTTTGTTTCATTCGATCGGATACTTCATTCAGATCAAATTCCACCTCAGGTACCAAGATCGTTTCTGCACCGGAAGCCAGGCCTGCATGGAGAGCAATATCGCCACAATGACGTCCCATAACTTCCACGATGGAAGAACGTTCATGGGAAGACATCGTATCACGCAGCTTGTTGATTGCGTCCACTACAATACTAACCGCAGTATCAAAACCAATAGTATAGTCTGTGAAGGAAATATCATTGTCAATCGTTCCTGGAAGACACATGGTTTTAATGCCTTGCTTGGTCAGCTTGTTAGCTCCTTGGTAAGAACCGTCGCCACCAATTACGACTACGCCGTCAATTCCACGATTACGCAAAATTTCAGCGCCACGTTTCTGGCCTTCTTCAGTCGTAAATTCCAGGCATCTTGCAGATTGAAGTACAGTACCCCCACGTTGGATAATATCTCCGACGCTTCTCAGGTCCATTGGAAAAATATCGTCGTTCAAAAGACCTTGATATCCGCGTTGGATCCCGAATACTTCCAGTCCGAAATACAATCCGCTACGCACAACGGCGCGAACTGCCGCGTTCATCCCTTGTGAATCTCCACCACTTGTTAATACTGCAATTTTCTTAACTGCTGTCATGATTTATGACCTCCTCAAAATAATCATATAAGCCTTCTTATCCATCGACTGTTTAATAAGAAAAACAAACGCATGAGCGGACTATTTTTCATTAAACGTCTCGAAACAGCGCGAACATCCTGCTGCTCACTAACTTTAGGGTCGGATAAATATAAAGCCAGCAATCCCTCGATAATCATCCGGTGAAAGGAGCTGGCAGGGACATCTGCAATATCAGCCCGCGCCCGATTCACAACGTAGGCGATCCGGTCCAGCATCATGTCGGCATCTTCATAATAATTGCAAAAGTTAAGATCTCCGCCCTTCCGGTCTTCGTCTTGATCGATTAGATAATCCAGCAAAATATGAAGACTGCACACATGTGGAAAATACGATGCATGTATTGAGGCAGCCCCCGCATCTGTGAGATGCCGGTCGCTGGCAGCAAGAAACAGCATAAAGACCCCCAGGGTTGAGCCAGTAGCCGCAGCAAACTCGTTCCAGCGCAGCTCGGGTGTACGGTCCTTATGAATCGACCACCAGTCCAAAAGCGCTTGTTCCCGCAGCTCGGGTTTAATATGCTTGTATACTTGCAAATCCGTGTATAATCGCGCCAAATCCTGAACGTAAGGCATTGCCGCCTCATAGCCCGGAAGCCTGCTTACACAAGACTGACAGGTTGTCACCAGCCCGGTCAAATAACCGCCATCCTCCTGCTCACGACGCAACTCATAATAATTCACTGGCCTAGCCGCCGGATTAACCGCATCCAGCATAGACTGATGCAGCAACCTAAAATCATCCGGGTCCATCGACGTACTGCGATCACACAGGTTGTCCAGATAATCGCTAATCGTCTGGTACGCCACAATCAACGGAATTAGCGTCTGCCGGTCAGACATATTGGCTGCAGCATAAACCGCTCCCCCTACGCAGTGAAACGTCTTCTCTGCTATGCTCGCAAGCGCCTGGCTTCTCAGCTCAGGGTCCGGAATCTGTTCGGCCTTGCTCTTCCAGTTACTCAATTCTTGTTTCGTTTCAGGGAGAATGTGCTTGTACATTCGGCTCATTAGACCTATGGGGCCTCTCGGTACTTGATAACGTCCTTGCTCAACATAACTCAAATGACGGTGCCTCCACATTGTTGTCTACGTAATTATACCTATCCAAACCATATTCATTATAATATGATCGACCTTTTAGCACAAATGAACAACCTCACTTTTTTCTTTCATTTTCAAGAAAAATGAGTTCTTCTCACAAAAACGCTTTGTATCTGTGCTATTGAATCAATCAAAAATAGGAGTTTAACAAGATTCACCCTTATAAGACTTTAATCGCAAATAGTAGAAATGTCCTACCTAGCCCTTGTCCTCTGCCAACTTCATGACTTGGTTGCCCTCTCCCATGCTAGCCTGCTTCCATTTCCCGAAAAGGTAGTAGAAAATAACTGCAACGGCGGAGATCGTAAAACCAACAGGAAAGCTCCACCATACAGCATCTAGACCATACTTATCGACAAATGCATAGGCCAAAGGTATACGAATGCCCCATAATGAAATAATGGTAATTAAAAGCGGTACCATTACAGAGCCTGTAGATCGAACAACGCCTGTAATGACATTGGTAATACCGAATATAACAAAAGACCACAACGTGATCAGATTAATCTGCATACCCAGTTCCAATGCCCCTCCCGTAGAAGGGAGAAACATCAGCAAGGCTTGACGGTTAAACACGTAAATGAGTCCCACAGCCCCACCAGTCAATACAAAATTATATACAATCCCAATCCAGGTTGTCCTGCGTACTCGATCCCAGCGTCCGGCTCCGATATTTTGAGCGGCGAAGGAAGATACAGCTGCACCTAATGCCATGGCCGGCATCTGCACATAGCTGGACAAATTGTTAGCTGCTGTATAGGCTGCCGCTGCGACTGTCCCGTAACCGTTGATCAGATTCATTAAAGCAATCGCACTGGTAGAGACAGCAATCATTTGTAGTCCCATCGGAACTCCCTTACGAATAAGAGTCCAAATAATCTTCCAATCAAATCGAAGTAAGTGAAGCTCTGAAGATGTAATGCGCAGAAAATATTTTACACGATATAGGTAAATGAGAATCAACACAAAGCTGATCCCTTGAGCAATCAGGGTAGCTGCGGCAGAGCCTCCGATGCCCATAGCAGGAATCGGTCCCCATCCAAATATGAGTAGTGGGTTAAGTAATACATCCAGTACGACGGAAACGAGCAGAAAATAAAATGGTGTTTTGGAATCTCCAGCCCCTCTCATTACGGTCATGATGTAGTTATAGCCGTACAAAAAGGGCATACCCGCGAAAATAATGCGTGTATAGGTGATCGCCATATCGACTGATTCGGCAGGCGTATTGAGCACATGAAGAATCCAAGGTGAGCCCAAAAAACCAATAATACCTATAGCAAAAGCGAGCACCAGGAAAAAGACAGCGCTTGTACCTACTACACGCTTCGTTTCCGCTATGTCACCCGCTCCGATATTTTGTCCGATCAGAATAGTGGCCGCCATAGTGACCCCAAAAATCGAGCTGATCAGAAAGAACATTATAATATTTCCGTTCGAAGCGGCAGTCAACGCAGCTTCTCCCAGAAACTTTCCAACCCAGATTGAATTAATCGTTCCATTCAAGGATTGCAGAATATTTCCGAACAGCATCGGCAAAGAGAACATAAACAGTGTTTTGGCAATGGGGCCTTCAATCAGGGAAGGATTACGATTAGCCTCTGCTGCACTCATTTTCTCAACTCCTTTCAACTTACAATAACTCATATTTAGTTTTATTACGTATAATACCCTATTCGAGCTCAATCTTTTCATTTCACAAACGTTTTTACGCAAAAAAGCGCAGCTCCTTAAATGTAAGGAACTGCGCTCTCAATTCATCGTTTAACCGTAATATATAAGACATCCGTAAAAACGGAACATTTCTTACAATTCAGTTACACTTACAGTTTGATTACGTTAGCTGCTTGTGGTCCACGGTTGCCTTCAGTAATTTCGAATTCAACCTCTTGACCTTCTTCCAAAGTTTTAAAACCGTCGCCTTGGATTGCGGAGAAGTGTACAAATACATCCTCGCCACCCTCAACTTGAATGAAGCCATAACCTTTTTCTGCGTTAAACCATTTAACTGTACCTTTCAAGTGAACAACCTCCTAAAAATACCGCCATCTATGGCGAATATCCATATTATACTTCATGCTTTTTCACATTGCAATTGGTGTTTTTCCGGGTTTTACGGTCTGGAATGATTTGCTTTTGCGGCGGAAACTGCGGTATCATGAACCAAAACATCTATAAAATCGGAGACATGCATATGATGAAAAAACACGAAATATACAAAAAAGACAAGTGGAATATGATGACTGTCGAGGTGCAGGGCCGTTACATCGTTTTGCGGGAAATATCTGATGATTGGGGCGAGGAAGCCCACACGTTTTTGAGCCGTCCTGCGCTTATGCATTGGGCTGAAAATCGTTTTCCCAAGCAATCCTTTCAAGATAATGAGGAAGAGTGGCAGCGGATCATGAACGCTTTCAAACAGGTGTAGCCTATTCATGGTGTCCAACAGCTATCTCATCTTCATTATTCTGGCCTTCACGCTGGGCGGAGTGCTGATCATGAAGCGTGAAACGATACCGGCTCCTCTCAAAAAGTGGATGGCCCTCACTGCCGTAATCATGATTTGCCTTGCCTTTTATCTTATTGTATACAGCTTATTAAATATAGGTTCCAACCCACAGTAAGGAAAATTATACTTTCAGGGGCAAAAGGTCATACTATGGTATAACAAGCCATGGTATAAGGAGGATATGCCGTTACATGCATCCTGTAAAACCTCTTGCCCTGCTGCTTACAGTAAGTGTGGCGGTTTCCTCGTTTTGGCATCCGCCCCTTACCGCCGCAGCCCTATCCCACATTACGTTCGATCAGAGGAGGCTCTCCATGAGTGAAATTGTAAAACGCGCTGATGCGCCAGTGGAAAATACATGGAAACTGGAAGACCTGTTCCCCAACCGCAAGGCATGGGATCAAGAATACGAAGAAGTCAAACAATTGGCCAAAAAGGCTGCTCAATTTCAAGGCAAGCTCAACTCAGCCGAAGCGATTGGCAACTGCTTCAAACTCGAAGATGAGCTGTCGCTCAAAACTGAGCGTGTATATGTGTATGCCCATCTTCATCATGATGAAGATACGGCTGAACCTACATATCAAGGTCTTTCGCAAAAAGCTAAAAAGCTAGGCGTTGAAGTCAGCGAGTCCCTATCATTCGTCACACCTGAAATTTTGGCGCTGCCAGATTCTCAGCTTGATGCCTTCATTGAAGATCCGAAGCTTTCGGATTATAAGTTCACACTTCAAGAAATGAAGCGGGAAAAAGCACATGTTTTGGGCAAAACAGAAGAAGCGCTGCTCGCTCAGGTTGGCAATCTGGCTCAAGCCCCGCAAACGATTTTTGGGATGCTCAATAACGCGGATCTGAAGTTTCCGAAAATCAAGGATGAGCATGGCAAAGAGGTCGAGCTGACTCATGGCAGCTACATTCAATTTCTCGAAAGTCCACACCGCGAAGTACGTGAACGTGCTTTTAAAGCGGTATATGACACATATGCGAAAAATAAAAATACGATTGCTTCTACATTGAGTGCCAATGTGAACAAAAATATTTTTTATTCTCGTGTTCGCAAATACCCTTCCGTACTGGAAATGTCACTATACGGCGACAATATTCCGAAGGAAGTGTATACGAATCTTATTGATACGATTCATGAAAGCTTGCCCCTGCTTCACCGTTATATCAAGCTGCGTAAAAAGCTGCTAGGTGTGGATGAGCTACATATGTATGATTTATTTGCTCCGCTTGTGGACGAATATAAGATGGATATTACGTATGAGGACGCCAAAAAGCAAACCAAAGAAGGCCTTAAGCCTCTGGGCGAGGACTATCTGGCTTCATTGCAAAAAGGCTATGATGAGCGCTGGATTGATGTATATGAAAATGAAAATAAACGTACAGGCGCCTATAGCTGGGGAGCTTATGGCACCCACCCTTATGTGCTTCTGAACCATAAAGATAACCTGAACAGCATGTTCACGCTTGCACATGAAATGGGGCATGCGCTGCATTCGTACTATTCAGACAACGCATTGAAGTACCGGGATGCACAATATACTATTTTCCTGGCTGAAGTGGCTTCCACTACTAATGAAGCCTTGCTGATGGATTATTTGCTGAACAAATCTACCGATCCAAAAGAGAAAATGTACCTCCTCACCTATTATGCGGACCAATTCCGTACAACGGTATTCCGTCAAACGATGTTTGCGGAATTCGAGAAGATTGTACATGAGCGTGCTGAACAGGGAGAATCCCTTACACCGCAGCTTTTGTCGGAGATTTACTATGATCTGAATGTGAAATATCACGGACCTGGCATGAAGGTAGACAAAGACATAGAAATGGAATGGGCACGAATCCCTCATTTTTATAACAGCTTTTATGTCTACAAATATGCTACCGGCTTCTCGGCAGCAACCAGTTTTTCGAAACAGATTCTGGAAGAAGGCCAGCCAGCCGTTGACCGTTACTTAGGCTTCCTAAAGAGCGGTGGCAGTGATTATTCAATCAATATTTTGAAGAAAGCTGGCGTTGACATGTCCTCACCGCAGCCGATTCGCGAAGCAATGAGCGTATTTGAGGAAGTCATTACGGAAATGGAAAAACTAACTGAAGGAAAGTAAAACCGTGCACACTTAGAATCCCGCATTAAAAAGATGCACGGATAAATCCCTTGTCCATGGCGGACAAGGGATTTTATAATGTAACGGAAGGAGGTGGCATTTTGAAAACACAATGGTCTTTGATCGCAGCACTTGTTATAGCTTTGTTAACAGCTGTTTTTGCTGTTATTAATGTCAATTCGGTTCAAGTGAACCTTCTGTTTAGTAGGGTTAGCATCCCTTTGATTCTACTTATTCTCGGTTGCACTCTTTTAGGTGGACTTATTGTCGGTTCTTTCGGTATCTTCCGCCAATATAGGCTTCAGAGAGAGATTAAACGTCTGACTAATCAGCTTCATACACTACAAGAAGAGCACACATCGGCAGTCGAAGCATATGCGAATGTGTCCAGTGACACGACTGGTTCTTCCAGCACGGTGTCTACATCCGACCCAGGTATAGAGCAATCGTCCTCTAACCCTGATCGGTTGTCCAAATGAGGAGGAGCAACAAATGACAATTCAATTAAATGAAAACTATATCATGAGCCTTTTAAATCAGCTTTTGAACACGCCTAGTCCCAGTGGATATACACATCATGTAATGGAGCTGATTCGTAAGGAAGCCGAAAAGCTAGTAGTACCCCTCGAATGGAATGCAAAAGGCGGTGCTATCCTGACTCTGGAAGGTCAAGCAACGGACCGTACAGTGGCGCTTAGCGCGCATGTGGATACATTGGGCGCAATGGTACGTTCGATTACAGCGCATGGTACCCTACGCCTGACATCTGTGGGTGGCTTCATGATGAACAGCATTGAGAACGAATACTGCCTTATTCATACCAGAAGCGGACAAACCTATACGGGCACTATTCTATCCAGCCACCCATCCGTGCACGTCTATGATGATGCACGAAGCTTTGATCGTAAGGAGAGCCATATGGAGGTACGGATTGACGAGCTTGTCGAGTCGAAAGAAGACGTGCTTCAGCTCGGTATTTCGGTGGGCGATTTTATTTCGTTCGATGCGCGCCCAGTCGTAACGCCCAGTGGCTTTATCAAGTCGCGGCACTTGGATGATAAAGCCAGCGTAGCGGCACTGTTTGGTTTATTAGAATCATCTGTACATGGAGGCTGGAAGCCTCGACATACTGTTAAATTGCTCATTTCCAACTATGAAGAAGTGGGGCATGGAGCGGCTTACATACCCGAAGGAATCAGTGAGATGATTGCTGTCGACATGGGCTGCATAGGTGAAGATCTAAGCTGCAAGGAAACGGACGTTTCCATCTGTGCCAAAGACTCCTCAGGTCCTTACGACTACAACATGACAACCCGTCTGATTGAGCTGGCTAAGGAACTGAATATTCCGTATGCGGTAGATATTTATCCACACTATGGCTCAGACGCTTCGGCTGCGCTTAAAGCAGGCAATAACATTCGTGCTGCACTGATCGGACCTGGCGTACACGCCTCTCACGCAATGGAACGCACGCATAAGCAGGCCGTAGTGAACACTGCCCGTCTGCTCGCGGCTTACGTAACAGCTTAACCATTTTATGCTGCATGGAAAACAGGTGCACATACTTCTATTTCTACAAAAAAGCAAGCCTCCATCTAAATGGAGACTTGCTTTTATTTTTAAGATTTACTTTGTTCAATTTGCTCGGCTAGCTCATTCAAATAGGTCCAGCGTTCCATTTGGTACTCTAGATGCTGTTCGGCCTTCGCTTGCTCAGCCATGAGCTCCTGCAACCGTGCCGAATCGCTGAAAGATTCCTCCATCTGTCGCTGAATATCGGCCAATTTCTGTTCGGCTTGTTCAATCAGCTCATCAATCTGCTCATATTCCCGCTGTTCCTTAAAGGTAAATTTAAGCTTGGGTTTACTTGTCCCCTTGACTGAATCGGAAGAACCAGCAGACTTAGGCGTAGAAGAACGATTCGAGGAAGCTGTACCCGTCGAGTCAGACGTATTCGCAGAAGATTGAGCATTTTTACTGATCCATTCTGCATACTCGCTATAGTCGCCTACATGTACACGTACTTGCCCATTCCCTTCGAAAGCCAGTATTTTGTCCACGGTCCGATCCAGGAAATAACGATCATGAGAAACGATAAAAACTACGCCCGGGAACTCATCCAGATAGTCTTCCAAAACGGAAAGAGTCTGAATATCAAGATCATTTGTCGGTTCATCCAACAATAGTACATTCGGTGCGGACATAAGGACACGCAGCAGATACAAGCGACGTTTTTCGCCCCCCGATAAACGAGAAATAACCGTCCATTGCGCGCTTGGTGCAAACAGAAACCGTTCCAGCATCTGCGCAGCTGTAATCGTCGAACCGTCTGCCGTACGAATCACTTCGGCTTCTTCCTTAATATATTCAATGACACGCAAGGATTCGTCCATTTCCTGATGTTCTTGAGTAAAATAACCAAGCTTCACGGTCGGTCCCAGTACAACACTGCCGGAATCTGGTTCTAGACGCTGGGCAATCATTTGGAGCAGAGTGGATTTTCCACTACCGTTAGGTCCCAGGATGCCCACACGATCACCAGGAACCGCAATGTAACTCAAATCCTGAATCAGCTTACGAGAATCTACCGATTTGGACAGCTCCTCGATCTCCAATATCTTTTTACCCAGCCGTGTGGAGGCAACGGACATATCTACAGATCCAGAACGAGCTTCCGGTTGCTGATCCCTGAGCTGCTCATAACGGTCAATACGAGCTTTCTGCTTGGTCGAACGTGCCTTTGCTCCTCGGCGAATCCAGGCCAGCTCATTACGCAGCAGGTTCTTCCTTTTTTGTTCCGATGACGCTTCCCGCTCCTCGCGTTCTGCCTTCAGCTCCAGAAAACGGGTATAGTTAGCCTCATAACGGAAAAGGCGACCATGATCCAGCTCTAACATGACATTAGCAACTCTATCCAGAAAATAGCGATCATGCGTGATCATTAATAACGCACCGCGTCTTTTTTGCAAATATTGCTCCAACCATGCAACGGAATCATTATCAATATGGTTGGTAGGCTCGTCCAAAATGAGCAGCTCACAGGGTTGGATCAAAGCCGCAGCCAAAGCAACCCGTTTACGCTGACCACCGGAGAGAACGCCCATTCGAGACTCAAACTGGGTGATCCCCAGTCGGGTAAGTATATTTTTGGCCTCGCTCTCCAGCTGCCATGCTTGGAACGTATCCATTTGTTGGCTTGCTCGCAGCAGGCGGTTTTGGAGCTCCTCGCTACCCGGATTCAACTCCAGTAACTCCATGGTTTCCGTATATTCACGCACTGCTTTCATTTCAGGCTGATTACCATGAAAAATATGCTGGAGTACCTTCATTTCAGGATCAAACTCCGGATTTTGTGCCAGATACTGAATTCGCACATCGTTGTTCACTGCAATATTACCCTCATCTGGCGGCTCTAAGCCGGAAATCACACGTAAAAACGTCGATTTTCCAGTGCCATTTACACCAACAACCCCTATTTTGTCACGCTCATCCATACCGAAGGAAACATCTTCGAACAACATTTTCTCGCCGTAGCTTTTTGTTATATGTTCAACGGTCATAATATTCATTACAGATTCCCTACTCTTCCCCAATTTTGTGATGCATCTTGTCTATTTTAACACAGACACAGCCAATGATTAAAAAAAACCGTTAGCTGAACAATGCCAGTACGGTTTTCAAAGACAACATGTCAGGATTTTTGTACTCCGGCTTCACAGCCATGCATAAATAAATTAGCTGCCAATGCAGCCGTCTGATCCACGTCACATTCACGGAAATCTTGATTCAACAAAATATCCATTTTTAGGCGTTCCATCATACCAATGAATGCCTTCGCATGAAATTCGGGCTGCAATACACCCTCTGACGCCAGTTTATTTTTGACCAGATTGGTATAGTCCTGAATAAATCCCCGCATAAACTCTATGAGATCGGGATCACTATTCGGAGTCATAAAAAATAATTTAGTATGCTGCTTGCGTTTGTAATAATAGTGGAGATGCAAACTCGCCATTCGCAGCAATCCCTCTCCCAAAGTACGATTGACTAATGCGTCTTGCATTTCGGCTAGGTATTGTTCGCAATCTCTACGTGTGACTGCTGTAAATAGCTGCTCTTTACTTTTAAAGTACAAGTATACCGTGCCTTTAGCAACACCTGCTTGTTCTGCAATTTCGGAAATTTTGCTTTCATAAAAGCCTTTGGTGCCGAAGACAGTGTAAGCAGCGTTCAAAATAGCTTCATATTTATCTCCGTGCATTTCACCCATCTTTGCACCTCCTGAAACCATGATTGAAGCACGCAGTTATTCCCTAGAGCGATCTCCAGCCCCGTGTTCAGAGTATAAAGAAAATGCCTGCAAGCGCGACCAATCCTCCGAAAATAGAGCTAATACTATTCACCCAATCATTGCTCATCCAATGCCAGCCTCGTATATAAACTGTCGTTTGTCCACAATGTGTGTCTACTTCTACTTCCCGCTTGCAAACTGGGCAGGAGCGCATCAATTGCACCGTAGCACCAAGATAAGAATCAGCAAAAGCTCCGGCACTGCCGGATATTCCCCCAATCAGTGCCCACAGCCATAACGGCAATTCCGGCATTCCTACGGCGTGTCCAAAGCCCCATGCGCCAATACCGATCAGTATGCCACCAGCCAAGGCCGCAGCCGTTCCTAATACAGATACTCCTCCTGAGGTTCCGGGTGCCAGCACCTTCCCGGTAAGCACCGAACGAGGCGGCTTACGACTCAAGCTTCCAAATTCCGTTGCCCACGTATCGGAGGTGACCGTAGCCATAACACCGACAAATGCCAGTTGCCAGGCAACATGAGGCCATATCGCATAACCTAGGCATAGCAGCATGCCTAATCCCCCATTAGCCCATACTTGCCCTGCATCCCGATTGCCTGTTTTGGCATACGATTTTTCGAGCTCAGCCTTGCGTTCCTTTTTGAACCTCGACAATAGGGTGGACGTGATAAAGAATAAGAGCAATGTACCAAACCAAAACAGGTTGCCCGCCCCATAATACACAGTTCCCATCAGTACAGCCGCAGCAAAGCCGGATAAGGTTAAAGATTTTTTATAAAATGCAGCCCCCGCTACCACAGCAGCGGAAAGCAATCCGATGATCCAGTCCATGATATACCCCCGCATTTGAGATGAATCTCTGTTTTTCGCTTGTAGTTCTGTATATCATTGTACAATGCTGTACGCTTATATAAAAGCCGTGCTCCATGCTTTCGCACAGGACACGGCCTTCACAAGACTTTTTTAAGTATCTTTATTATTGCCACTGTAGATTTAGCCGATGGTGAAGTTTCCCTGACGCTCACTCCCCCAGTAAAGCTCAAAGTGGTCCCCGCTCGTTGTAGGCCCTACACCCGCCGGAGTGCCAGTAAAAATAATATCTCCCCTACCTAGTCCATATTGAGTTGCTATATATTCAACGATGTGCTGGATAGAAAAGATCATGTCCTTGACATGCCCACGCTGCACCTCTTGTCCATTTTTGAATAAGGAAAAATCCTGCTGCTCCAATATGTCCAAGCTCTCCAAAGGCAAGAACGGTGTCACAGGTGCAGACGATTTAAAGCCTTTGGCAGCAGTCCACGGATGGCCTTTTTTCTTGAGCGTACTTTGTACATCACGCAGGGTAAAATCAATGCCAAATGCAAAAGCGTTCAGACACGCATCTGCGGTCATGCCTGGTTCGTAGTTACGGCCTACAGCGACAACCAGTTCAGTCTCAAAATGAATATCTCCCTTACCTTGAGGAAGCTCCAGCGCAGCACCATCCAGCGGCACAACCGCATGAGATGGCTTCAAGAAAATCATTGGTTCTGTCGGAACCTCATTCCCCAGTTCCTCCGCATGCAACTTATAATTGCGTCCGACACAATAAACATTACGAATTTCTACGTTCATTATGATCCGTCACCCTTCCGCGTATGTAGTCCAATTGATTAACGAATAAGTTTACGTATATAGTGCCACATCCGGGACTTAGAAAGCAAAAAAACCTGCTCCCAGCGATCCGGCCAATTAGTGCAAATCATCAATTCAGGATGTAATGAGGACAATCTCCGCATGATACGCCGGTCATCCACCGTCCACGCCATGACCGTAATACCCCGTCCAATCAGATCTTTCAAGAGCTTTCGGTCTATCCGTGGATAGCCAATAGATAAAAAAGAACATTGAAGATTTTCTAATTGCTTTGCCAAATCGTCTGGACGGGCATCGATAATCAGTCCAGTACGGATTTCGGGTGCCAGTTCTTTTGCTCGGCGCAATGCCGCACGCTCAAAAGAGGTCAAGACTACCTCAGCCTCCATCCCCCTCATTATAATTTCACGTAGGACGGCTTTCTCTAGTCCGGGATACATATCACCAGCAGTTTTGAGCTCAATATTGAGCGATACACGCCCCTGGCACAAATCAAGCACTTGGGCGAGGGAAGGAATAGGTTCCCCGTGATATTGTGCATTTTTCCAGCTACCTGCATCAAGTCGTTGCAATTGTTTCCAGTCTGCATCCTTTACTCGTCCCGTACCGTTCGTCGTCCGCTCCAGCGTAAAATCATGAAAGACCACCGGAACACCGTCCTTTGACAGCTGTACATCCAGTTCAATCCAGTGCACAAAAGGCTGTTCCAGCGCAAGCCTAAAAGCTGCCATCGTGTTCTCAGGAGCAATTCCCGAGAAACCGCGGTGAGCCACGCACAAATGATCCATCTCGTTATGACCTCCATTCACAAAGGAGTCGTTCATACAATCGTTCCGTCCATGTCTATATTGACAATTTCTTTCTTACTGCTACTGAGCGCTTACCGTACCATCTACACCTATCGAGACATTACTTGGTGACAGTGCCGCTACTTTCTGCAAAATTTTGCTGGCCTCCACATCTTTCAATGGGATCGGTTGACCCAGCTCCGCCCGGTAAGGGGTCAGCTTCATCTTACAGTCCCCGTTTCGGGTACAGGTGGCCTGAAATATCGCTGTATCCCAAGTGGCTGGCACCGTTGATTTAGAAAAAATAAAATTGCCTGTGCTGTATGCAATCCATTTGCCTTTATATTGCTCCATCCCTTGCAGCACATGAGGATGCCCGCCAATGACCAGATCGGCCCCAGCATCAATAAAAGCGTGAGATAACTCCGTTTGATGGGGTTCAAGTGCAGTAGCCCGCTCCTTGCCCCAATGGGCAACTACAATCACCAAATCAGCCTGATTTCGTGCCTCACGAATGGACTTTACGATAGCGGTCGAATCATAAGCCCCTGCTACACCGGGCTGTTTGGCACTCGCATTCCAGTTGGCTTCAGGCATGACACGTGTAGCCCCCAACAACGCAATTTTAATCCCGTTACGCTCAAAATAATGCGGCGCATACGCTTCTTTAGCATTGCGCCCAGCTCCAGCATGGGCTATACCCTTTTCATCCAAATATTTCAGGGTATCCAGTAATCCGCTTGTCCCCTGATCCAAAATATGATTGTTGGCCAAATTTACAGCATCGACCCCTGCCGCTGCCATTGCAGTTAGCGCCTTAGGCGAAGATTTATACACATACGTTTTATTTAACGCACCGACGCCATTAGTGGTCACCGGTGTTTCCAGATTGGCAATCGTCAGATCGTCTTTATGAAACAAACTTCCGAGATATTGGTATGGAAAATCAAATCCGTTCTGCTCCAACCGCTGCTCAACTTTACCAGAGAACTGCACATCCCCTATGAAGTGAAGGGTAACTGCTGAAGAATTCGCATCGACCGTGGTTGATTTTCTGACATCCTCCGTTCCACTCATCTCGGTGGGTGCATCATCGTTGTTTACATCCTTATTTGGCGAATCCTCCTGTGCTTGCCCGTCTTTCTCCGAAGATGATTTTGCTCCTGAAGAGCTGCCTTCGGAGGCATTGGTGTCGGGCGTTGTTACGGGACGACTGCTTGTGTCTGGAACAGTAGCGTCCTTCGTTTCATTAACATCTTCACTTCCTGAGGGAGTAGAATTCTCATCATTAGCAGACCCCGTTTGGATGTTCTTTTCAGTTTGCGAATACTTGGCGTTTTCCGCAAGAGAACCACTACTATCGTGTTCAAATATGTAATAATAACCGAAAAGTCCTACAATCATGAACAGCAAGACCAGATTCGTAATGATCCATGCCTTGCCTATTTTTGGTTTTCTTGCTCTCTTTCGACCTTCATTTCTCTGTGACCTGGGAGGGTACATTCTTCACTCCTTCTATGCTATTCCATATACATGCATTCCTTATTAGCTGGCGACTTTTACACCTTCTCCATTATATATCAAATTTCTATATAAATAGAACCCCTCGCCTGGATCGCGAAGGGTTCATTATCGAACATTTATACTTGGACCTTAATGGCTTCCTGTTGTGCTGTTTGGACAGCATTGGAGGCCCATTCCTTGGCCTGACGGATGCAGTCCGGCAAACCGATCGCATCATAGCCAGCGCCTAAAACGTACACCCCTGGCATCGCACTGCGTAGCTCTTCCCGCAGATTAGCTATAGCTTGTGGGTGCCCTACCGGATATTGCGGCATGGAATTACGAAGACGTGTAATTTCCGTGAACAGCGGAGTTGCTGTAACTCCCATCATCTCTTTCAAATCCTTACGTACCACCGCAATCAGCTCATTATCTGGTAAGTCTACTGTTTCTTCAGCTCCTGCTCGCCCTACATAACAACGCAACAGCACCTTATCATCCGGGCTGGTATGTAGCCACTTGGCGGACGTCCAAGTACAAGCTGTGACACTACGTCCTTCTTTGCGAGGAACCAGAAAACCGGAGCCGTCAAAGACGTTCTCAATATCTGTTTTATCAAAGGCCATGACCACGTTCGCTACGGAGACGTAATTAACAGCTTCCAGTGCAGACACATTTACATGATCTCGCAATAGCGGCGCAGCAGCAAAATTGGGAGTCGTTACAAAAATATCATCTGCCTCCAGTGTCTCTCCATTGTCCAACATAACGCGATAAGGACTTCCTTCAGTTTCCGTCGTCTTTGTGAATTCGGTAACAGCAATTCCGGTGCGTAAATCACAGTCATACAAATCATTCAGCAATGCATGCACCAAACTTTGCAAGCCTTGGCGGAAGGTCAAAAAGGCGCTTTTCTTCGTACCTGTGTGCGTTTCAGCAGGTTTTCGACCTGTCCTCATCCCGTGAATAAGGCTTCCGTATTGCTGCTCCACCTCTGCAAACTGTGGAAAAGTTGCCTGCAAACTTAGCGTCTTCATGTTGGCAGCATAGATTCCCGCCAGCAGTGGCTCGGTTACATTCTCCAGCACTTCTTTGCCCAGTCGGCGTTCAATAAAATCACCCAGCGCCTCATCTCCCGGTTCACGTCGAGGCGGAATGACAAAATCCATCATAGCCCGCATTTTTCCACCTAAAGAGATCAGGCCACTGCGTAAAAATGGTTTTAGCTCTGTTGGAATGCCCAGCACCAGTCCAGGAGGCATCGGATGAAGCTGACCTTCATGCAAAATATATGTCTTTTTAGCTTCAGGGTTCGTGCTTACCAGCTCATGATCCAGCTCCAACTCTTTTGCCAGATCTATCATGGCCGTTTTACGGGCCAGAAAGGAATCTGGCCCCTTTTCTATGACAAAACCATCTTTATGCAATGTTTCAATTTTTCCGCCTAGCGCGGAAGCTTTCTCCACCAGCGTAATTCGAGGTGTGTAGCCAGCTTCTTTGTACATTTTTCGTGTATAAAAAGCAGTGCTAAGCCCGGTCAAGCCTCCACCTACAATTACAATATTACGTAACTTTTGCTCCATTATGTCCTCATCCCTTTTTCCATTGGTCTATGATGACATCACTAAGCGTCTCCATATACAGTGGGTCACTGTTGAGTGAATCAATACGCTGAAAACGCATATCCAATTCTTTCGCCAAAGCCTGTGCTTCAATATCCAGGTCGTATAACACCTCTAAGTGATCAGAAACAAAGCCAACTGGCGCAGCCAGCACATACTCCACTTGCGCTTCCTTAAGACTGTGCATGGTATCCAAAATATCTGGTCCCAGCCACGGTTCAGCTGTACGGCCGGCACTTTGCCACGTAAACTGCCAGTTGGTAATTCCCGCCTTATCCGCAACAGCCTGCGAAGTAGCCATTAACTGCTCCACATATGGATCACCCATAGCCAAAATCCGCTCAGGCAAGCTATGCGCACTGAACAGAACACGAACCTCGTCCCGCTTGGCTCCCGCTTCTTCAAAAAGCGCCAGTTTTGCGTTCACACGCTCAGTCAGCGTCTTAATCAGCTTGGGATGAAGATAATAGCTCTCCACAAACGATATGGCCAGATCCAGTTCCTGTGCCTTAGCCTGTGCACGCTTGATATAAGAGCCTACACTCATAACGGAATAATGCGGAGCCAGCACGACACCCACCGCCGTACGAATGCCATTTTGCACCATCGCTTCGATACCGTCCTCAATAAACGGCTTGGCGTGTTTGAGCCCCTGATAACAGACAAATTCTATGTCCGGGTTGCGATTTTCCTGATTTAAGGTTTCCTGCAAGTTGTGGACCTGTCGATCTGTATTCTGACGCAACGGAAACACGCCACCCACAATGGCTTCGTAGCGATCTTTTAATTCTTTTAACTGCTCCGGCGAGGGAGCATGACCACGGCGAATATGTGTATAATACGCTTCAACCTGGTCCAGACTCTCCGGCGTCCCGTAGGACATGACCAGTACACCCACTTTGGTTTTCATTAGCAGATCCCTCTTATCTTTTCTAGTTGTGTTCACTTTTTGACAAAACAGAGCGAGAATACTCATGTACATAATCGGTAAGCTCTCTTAGCTTATCTAGCGAGGCTTCAGGAAATAAGCCGTGACCGAGATTGAAAATATAGCCCGGCTCCAGAATGCCTTCATCTACAATTTTTTTTGCATACTGCTTAATCACATTCATCGGCGCAGTAAGCACATAAGGGTCCAAATTGCCCTGCACTCCAAAACTGTTACCCAAGCGACGACGGCCTTCAGGTATACTTACCCGCCAGTCCAGTCCAATCACATCGGCTTTTACCCCGCTCAAATGCAGAAGCAATTCACCAGAGCTTACGCCCGGAAAATAAATTTTAGGCACATTCAGATCAGATAACTCATGGAAAATACGTACAATGGTCGGCAACACAAAAGTTTGAAAATCATAAGGCGAGAGTGCACCTACCCAGCTATCAAACAATTGAAAAGCCTTACCACCGTTAGCGATATGGGCCCGCACGTATGTAATAACCATATCCCCTAGCTTATCCATCAAACGATGCCATAGTTCAGGCTCTCCATACATCATCGCTTTGGTGCGAATATATCCCTTGGAGGGTCTTCCTTCTATTAAATAGCTGGCAATAGTAAAAGGCGCCCCAGCAAACGTGATCAATGGCACGTTCAACTCACGGTCTAAAATACGGATAGTTTCCAAAATATGTCCCAAATCGCGTTCTACATCAATCGGACGCAAGTTGTCTACGTCTGCAGCTGTACGGATCGGATTATCAATAACCGGGCCAATATTTTTAACAATATCAAAATCAACCCCTAGCGAGGCTACCGGATTCATAATATCAGAATATAAAATTGCAGCGTCCACCCCAAGCTTGCGCACGGGCATCAACGTTACTTCTGCGGCCAACTCGGGCTGGCGGCAAATTTCAAGCAGCGTGTATTTTTCCTTAATTTTGCGATACTCAGGGTCATACCTTCCGGCCTGCCGCATGTACCATACGGGAATATGATCCACAGCTTGCTTGCGGCAAGCGCGGATAAAAGTATCATTGTAGGTCATGACTTCAGCCTCCAGTTCGAATCATAAATACTATATTTTATTATGCCCTTTTTCAAGAGTCGTAACAACCGCCGCTCTCAAACAAACCATGACAAACCCATGACATTTGGATAAAGTTTCAATGAAGTGTGCTATACTAGAGAAATGGCTTTTTTAAAGCTCCGGGAAAGTTATACATGAATAAGTACCTTTACAACAGGATGAGAATGGCAGAAAGGAAGTGAAAGCACATTGAAAACGTGGGAGACGTGGAAAATCAATCTCATTGTGCTTTGGTTCGGTCAGTTTCTGGTCAATGCGGGAATTACAATGATTACTCCGTTCCTTGCCCTATATTTGGCTCAAGACCTCCATGTGAAGGGCGAGCACGATATAGGACTGTGGGCAGGAGTTATTTTTGCAGCTAACTTTTTGACCTCGTTTATATTTCAGCCATTATGGGGCAAGCTGGCCGACCGATATGGACGTAAAGTCATGCTGCTTCGCTCAGGCTTTGGCATGGCCCTGGTCATCGGATGTATGGGTTTGGTCACCCACCCATGGCAGCTGCTAGCGCTTCGCCTGCTAAACGGTACAATTTCGGGTTTCAACCCGGCTTCTATTTCCCTAGTGTCGGGTACCACTCCCAAAGAGCGAACCGGCTTTGCTATGGGAATTATGCAGTCCGGTCAAATGGCTGGCACAATTCTCGGCCCTTTGCTAGGCGGATTTTTGGCTGACTGGGTCGGATTCAGACCGATCTTTTACATTACAGGAGCTCTTATTTTCCTAGCCTCTCTAATGGCAATGTTTTTGGTTAAAGAAAATTTCAGCAAAGCGGAGGCCGCGCGAATTCCACAAATTTCGGTTCTTGCCGGATTAAAGGAGCTAAGCCATACGCCCCAGCTTCCGGCTTTGTTCACCGTGACGTTCTTACTCCAATTTGCCATGATCAGTACAGTTTCTCTGCTACCTTTGTATGTGCAAAAGCTATATGGCTCGGCAGAAGGAATTGCACTGGTTGCCGGGTTCGTTACCGCTATTACAGGCGTATCCAATATGGTAGCCGCACCGCTCCTTGGACGATTAAGTGACAAAATAGGAGCACACAAGATCTTGACCATTGCACTACTTGGAACGGCGATTATGCTCATTCCGCAAGCTTTTGTCAATGAAGTATGGCAGCTTGTCATTATCCGTTTTTTCATGGGTGTGTTTATGGGCGGTCTGCTACCAAGCGTAAATGCGCTGATTCGCACCTATACACCGGAAGGAATGGAAAGCCGCTCTTTCGGATTCAATACCAGTTCGCTGGCGCTCGGGAATATGCTGGGTGCGGTCATTGGCGGAGTGCTTTCCGGATTTATCGGCATCGAAGGACTGTTCATCATGTCTGGTGCGCTGCTGATTGTCAATATAATCTGGGTACGTATGAAGCTTTTTGATCGTAAGGCTACGCCTCATTTCAGGTAAGACAACCTTCGGGTAGGACAGCCTGCCTTAACAGACAAGAACCTCCGCTCCACGCTGTGGATAAGGAGGTTCTTTTTGGTATAGCTACATTCAAGGGACACCCGTTACTTCACTCGTGCCAACGCCAAACCATCATAAGCCGGCAAAAGCGTACTGACTAGCCGTGGATCCGTTGCTATCGTTTCGTTAAAACGTCTCACGGCCTGTACGGCAGGTCCGTTCTTGTCGGTGTTCAGTGTGCGTCCCCGAAGAAAACAGTTATCTCCGGCAATTATAGCGCCTGGATTGGCCAGTGCAATCGCATACTCCAGATACACTGGGTAATTTTCCTTATCCGCATCAATGAAAAAAAAGTCAAAAGTCTTTCCTTCTTCCTGAAGCTTCTTCAGGCTGTCCGCTGCGGGTCCAATACGATACTCGACACGATCACCGTAGCCATTGTTTTTCATATGTTGATGAGCCAACGCAGCGTACGCTTCTTTCAGCTCCAGGGACACGATGCGACCTTTTTCTCCCAGCCCACGGGCCAGGCATAATCCACTGTATCCTCCTAATGCTCCGATCTCCAGTACCTGCTGTGCACCAGAGACTTCAACGAGAAAGGTCAACAGCTTTCCATAGGGATGAGCAACCGATACCTCCGGCATCCCTTCTTTAACAATAGCCTCCCTAATGCTGCGCAGCGCTTCATCCTCCTGTACCAGCTGGTCTACATATTGTTCAGGTGTCATATTGGGTGTGATTTCCACGTTTCATCTCTCCTTCTTGCTTTATCATAACGCAGGTTGGACGCGGTGTCCTTCGTAAATTATTTGCCTTAACGATTTGTCTCTTCGAGTACAATGACCTATACTATAGGGATTGAACCAAGCTTACATGATTATGAGACGGAGTGAATACGTTTAATGACTCAACTGCAACTAATTGCAACTGCGCCGATGGGACTGGAAGCCGTTGTGGCCCGAGAACTCAGAGAACTGGGGTACACGGATCTGACCGTCGAGAATGGCCGCGTCGTTTTTTCCGGAGATTATAAGGATATATGCCGATGCAACCTGTGGCTTCGCACATCTGACCGCGTTCTTATTAAAATGGGCGAATTTGCTGCAACTACCTTCGACGAGCTGTTTGAGGGTACCAAAGCATTGCCTTGGCAGGATTGGATTCCTGTAGATGGTGAATTTCCCGTAGAGGGACGTTCACACAAATCACAGCTTAGTAGCGTACCAGCCAGTCAAGGAATCGTCAAGAAGGCGATTGTAGAAAAGCTCAAGGAAACCTACCATACAGACTGGTTTGCTGAAGATGGTCCTCGTTACGTCATTGAGGTCATCCTATTGAATGACCGTGCGCTGATAACGCTGGACACAACTGGTCCAGGACTGCACAAACGAGGCTACCGCAAGCTTGTTACAGAGGCGCCTCTCAAAGAAACAATGGCTTCCGCTCTTATTCAGCTTAGTCGGTGGAGCCCGGATCGACCATTCTATGACCCATGTTGCGGTTCCGGTACTTTATTGGTCGAAGCTGCTATGCAAGCCTGGAACATTGCTCCAGGCCTGAGACGTACCTTTAACTCGGAAGACTGGCCTGTCATTGGCAGAGAATTATGGAATCAGGCTCGCGACGAGGCGATGGATCTGACTCGTGATGACATTCCTTTTGAGATTGCAGGTAGCGATATCGACCCTAGCGCTATACAAGTTGCTGAAGCAGCTGTAAAGGCAGCAGGCTTTGCTAAAGACATCTCACTAAAGGTGCTGCCTGCCAGCAAGGTTAGACTTGAGGGCCAGTATGGTGTGATGATTACAAATCCACCTTACGGCGAAAGACTGAGCGAGCAAGCCGAGGTGGAAAAGCTGATCCGTACACTTGCACGCACGGCAGCCGAAATGAAGACTTGGTCCTTCTTTGCCATCAGCTCCACCAAGCAATTTGAGCATTATTGGGGCCGCAAAGCCGACAAGCGCCGTAAACTGTTTAACGGCCGAATTGAATGCCAATACTATCAGTATCTGGGTCCTCTGCCTCCGCGCCGCAAGGATACTTCACCGTTGCAGTCCTAAATGTTCGAGCTATAGGCCAGGAAACGAACCCTTTGTTCGTTGTCCTGGCCTCATTTGTGCTGTATTTTCTTTACTTAATCATTGAAATGCGCAGGATGAGCGCTATAATAATTAAAGGCATTTCGGTTTTAACATTACGTTAATGTGTAGTTTATACTAGCCGAACATTTCTGCCGGAGGGGGTAAAGTGTTGGTTATTCGCACGACCAGTGCAAGACGCACTGGTAACATGTTCAGCAGACTGCTGCTGTCTCAATATTTCGGTTTAGTTCTGTTTTTTTTACTTATGATTGGCAAGCTTGTTCTGATTCACTATAACCTGCATGCCCAAAATATTGACATGAATCCGCTGGATTATGTCATTGCTATTGGTTCCCTGTTGCTTGTAAGCTTTTGGACCTTGTGGCTGCCACGTCGCGGACGTTTGATTGCTCTTGTGGTGCTCGATATATTGCTCACCGCGCTCATTTATTCCGACATGGTTTATTATCGGTATTTCCAGGATTTCATTACGATTCCCGTTTTGCTTCAAGCTGGACAAGTTGATTCTCTGGGTGGAAGTATCGCATCTCTTATGTACTGGTGGGATATTTTCTTTTTTGCAGACTGGATTTTATTCATTCCGTATGTCATATTCGTAGCTTCCTTACGGCGTCGGTTTACAACGAATGATCATTACTTAGAAGCATCACGAAGCTCTTTCACTAAAAGATTTCTGCTTCGCTTCTTCAGGGGGGCATTGGCTTTCCTGATTGGCTATGTTTTGACATTTGGACCGATCAAAATATATACCTCCACTTGGGCAACCGGCATATTTGTCGGCAACTGGTGGTCAATGGCCTTGTACAACGTAACCGGATTGATCGGATTTCATGGATATGATATCTACCGCTATGGTCAGGATCATCTTGGGCCCCAGCCTACATTGGCTCAGGTGGAATCTGATAAGGATAAGGAATGGTTCAATCAACACCAGAAGTTACTTCAGGTAAAAAATGACCTATACGGCAAGTATAAGGGCAAAAATGTGATGGTCATCCAAGCTGAAGCGTTCATGAACTTTTTTATCGGCAAACAGATCAACGGTCAAGCAATTACGCCTAACTTTGACAAACTGACGAAGGAAAGCATGTATTTTAATAATTATTTCCATCAAACTGCGCAGGGTCGTACTTCGGACGCGGACTTCTCTACCCACGCTTCGCTGCATCCGCTCCCTACGGGTTCTGTATTTATCCGTTATGCGGACCATAAATTCGATACGTTGCCTTCCATCTTGAAGGATACAGGTTATAGTCCTAATGCGTTTCATGTGTACGACAGCAGCTTCTGGAACCGTTACACGATGTATAAGGCGATGAACTACGACAAGTTCTACAGTAAAAAGGATTTTAAAATAGATGAGCCTCTGGGCTGGTCCCTGGGAGACAAATCCTTTTTTAGACAAACGCTCAACGATCTCACAACCGAAGTTAAGCAACCGTTCTACGCCTATATGGTCGGTATTTCGAGTCATCATCCGTACAACCTGTCACCTGACGCTGTAGATTTGGATGTTGGCGAGTTTGAAGGTACGATGTTCGGAGACTACCTAAAATCCGTCCATTATGTGGATAAGGCTTTGGGTGAATTGGTAGATCAGATGAAGAAAGACGGATTGTGGGATAATACGATCCTGATGTTCTACGGGGATCACGACAATTCCATTAAAGACAAAGCACTGTATGAAAAGTTTTTAGGCAAGCCTCTTACAGATCTGGACATGCAGAAAATCATGAATCAAGTGCCATTACTTGTGCATCTTCCTGACGGAAGCCAGGCAGGCACGTATACAGAACCGGCAGGACAGCTGGATCTAACGCCTTCCGTAATGCATCTACTTGGGATTTCTACAAAACCATATCATTTTATGGGTAACGATCTGTTTAGTGGAAAACCTCGTATGGTTGTGCTGCGTACTGGCGCTTTCACGGATGGACGAGTGTACTACATTCCATCTGAGGACGGTACATTCTCCAAGGGAACCTGTTACAATCTGAGTACAGGTCAACCTACAGATGTGAATGGCTGCGGACCAAGCTATACTGAGGCTCTCAATCGATTAAAGATATCCGATCAGGTCATCACATACGATCTTATTCGCGAATGGGAGACTGAAGCAAAGAAGTAACAAGGATATCGATTGCATAACTACCTGATATATAACAAAAATCCCGATCCATCGCTTGTTAGGGCTGTGGATCGGGATTTTTGTGTTGACAGTCATTTGACTGCGCTTGTTACCATTAACAAATACTCAGGAACGCAACGTTTTTTTAGCCTGATCAAGACGTTGTACCTCTTCACCAAGCATTTCCTCAGCAACTTCTACTGCATCGTCACCAAGGCTATCCTTTGCCTGCTGTATAGCATGCTCCGCATGAGTGCGAGATTGCTCCGCTTGCTCAATCAGCTGTTCAGCCGGATGTGACAATGCCTGAGACACGGCATTGTGGAGCTTGTCCACCGAGTTTTGTGTTTGAGCTTCGACACTGTGATTGTCGAGATTGGAATCATATTGGGCCATGAGTCACTCCTCCTTCTGGGCATGGTCTACATTCACTAGCATGGATCAGAAGGAGGGGAACTATTCAAAAGGTGCCAACAATGCGCACTCGAACTATTTTATAAAGCGTGCAGCCTTCTCTAATACTTCATCCTCTGTGGCCGCACTCACATAACGTCCGTTCACATACACAAACGCCCGTTTTCCACAAGGACCGCAATACGATTTGCAACCGATTTTGATCTCCGCATCGGGTGCCATCTTTTTCAACTTAGGCAAGATCGTTTTTAAGCGGATATGATTGCACTCATCACATACGCGAATATCATTAGCCATCTGTCATCCCTCCGAGCTCCGGCTTAGTGGTCGCCGTGATTACCTTGGGAAGGGTTAGTAATAACAAATCCTTCTTCGGGGAAGTACAAGTAATCAATTTTTACACCATCCAGCAACGGCTGACCGCTTTCCAAAATTACATCGATGCCTTTATCTGTAGATACAACAGTATCTGTTTCCTTAGGCGTGTCCAAATCTAGCCCGTAATGAGCATGATCTCCATGAGCATGAGTAATAACAACACGCAGGCTCTTCCCTTGGTTCTCTTCCTTATCCAGTTCAAGCTTCAATACTTTAGCTGCATTACGAGTAATTTTGCAGTTCATTAAACTTCATCTCCTTCATATTCATTAAATGAAATGTGGTTCAATGGATACATATCCACACCACACAACCTAGCGGATAAAATCAACAATTCCAATAATTAGCCCTCTCCTTGATGAAAAGAAGTTGTGCAGCATAGCACAAGGCAATATTCCTATTGTAAAGAAAATCGTAAAAAATCGCAATCACGAAAATCATAAGCTTACATCTAACGGACACGTACGTGCTGTTTTTCAAGCATATCGGGATATTTTCGTTCAGCACGGGTGACGAACCAATTCATAAGCAATAACGTCACACCAATATCGTCGATGGGCATAAATGGCATGACATCAGGTAGTATCCAGTAGAGCAATACAGGCACCGCAAAAAGTAATTTTTCACCCAATGGAATCCTCGAAGAGGTAATCAATCGGGGGATACGACGAAATACATGTGACCACTGACGGAGAGATAGTAGTCTTTTCCACTTCATAGGTTGTTCACTCCATTTCCAATGCTCCTAAGTATATATACCCTATTGAAGGGACATGTAAAGAGGAACACTTGTAAAAAACGTGCTCCTCCTAATACGCGCAAATGAATCAATACGTTTCAGCAGCTCCGATCTGTTACCATGACAGCACCGTCGCCATTAACATGCCTACTTCTGCTGCAATATCATCATAATCCCGCATAGGCAGCGGATTTACGCCTAGACCGACTTCAACGGTAAATCCCGGTTTACCAAACCGTTGTATAAACCAATCCTTATACCCTGCATCGCTTCCCCCCAGCTTTACCGCCCGATACCCTGTTGCAGCAGCCAGCTGTAATGCCCAATCTCGGCTCTCCTTAGGCTCCAGATCCCGATAATTCCAATAGATTTCCTGTCCTTGGCTGTGTATGGATAATACCATGTCGAACTGTTCGCGCTCCGTTAAATCCGCAAGGGCCTTGGACTCTGGCTCAGACAAAGGTGCAGGTCCTGCGTAGTCTCGTCGAGATGGACCTGTTTTACCGCGTCTACGCACCTCCTCCTCCCAATACGCCGGAAACTGATCGTTGAGGTCGACACCGCGAATATTGGCCTTCCAGCCGCGGTAATCAGCACGTCCTTCATTCCACTTTCTGAGTTCATGATACAGCGGATGAGTGGGGAGTATACCCTGTTGCACCAGTTCTACTCCATCCGGATTGACCATCGGTACCACCCATAAGGATGTATGTTCCATTAATTTCATCGGAGAGCCCGCATACACCCATTGAGAATTCCCAGCAAGTTCTCCAGACCCATTAATCCCTTGTGCATATTGTTCTATAAAACGCAGCAAACAAGGCGTCGTCAGCCATTCGTTAGCATGTACAGAAGCGTTGGCATGAATTTTCCTCGTTCCCTGCCCAATCCGTATATAAGGGATATCCTTCCCCATGACACTGGTGCCAATGCTGCCAACTTCAATAAACGGATATTTGTGGGCCAATGCCTCCAGGTCTTCCTTTAAATCTTCATAACTGTACTCTCCACGTAACCGTACAATCTGATCCTGATGGTCATCAGGAATAATAATTATCTTTCCTTCCACAAAATCATACTCCGCAAGCCTCGAATTAGCGAGCCGCAGCTCATCAAGCTCTACACCGAACTGTTTGGCAATCTGTCTTGCATTCTCCCCAGGCTGAATAACGTATTTACGATCCGTAGACGGACGAATATATAGCAATTGACCACAAATCAGATAGGGTTGCGTGGCGGCCCACGGATTATCTGCGATCAAAGTATCCGCGGATAGTTTAAAAGCCGAGGCGACCCGGTGCAATGTATCTCCTTTTTGAACGATATATTCCCTCATCTTACTACGCCCCTTCCATCTGCCCTTACTGCATGTTATGCAGACGCTGCGTGTCTTGATGTAGCGAAAAGCAAAACAACCAACTTCTTTTGTCCAATGACAAAAAAGTTGGTTGTCTCGTTAATCCAGATGGGTGACTTGCCAGACAACAGGCGTTTGCCGAATCTGCTCCCCAAGCCACTGTGCGGCAATGCGCTGGAACAACTCTGGATCGCCGGAACAAAAAAGCTGATGCACCGGCGTTTCGTCCCCGGCCTCTAACTTGCCCTTGTTATACAAAATGGTACTCGTCTCTCGTGCAGTTTCATCTGCCGAGCTAATAAGCTTCACCGCAGGACCCATGACTTCCTGAATCGTTTCCCTCAAAAAAGGATAATGCGTACAACCAAGAATCAGACAATCAATCGGATACGTTTGAATAGGTCTCAATGATTCCTCCACAACCTGCGATGTTGTCTTGGAGCGGAACAACCCTTGTTCCACCAAAGGCACAAGTGCAGGGCAAGCGTGGCTCACCACGTCTACATAGGGAGACAACTGCTTGAGCGCAGTTGTATATGCTCCGCTTCGAATCGTACCGACAGTTCCGATTACCCCGACATACCCGGTAGCGGTCGCACTGATCGCAGCACGAGCCCCAGGATGGATAACTCCGATCACCGGAATGGATACCTTTTGGCTTATATACTCCAATGCCGCAGCCGTTGCTGTGTTACAAGCAATAATAATGACTTTCGGATTAAATTGAATCAGAAAATCAACCATCTGCTCTGTAAATTTTTTAACCTCTTCCGATGGTCGGGGACCATACGGGGTGCGCGCAGTGTCTCCAAAATAAATGATTTTTTCCCGCGGAAGCTGACGCATGACTTCTTTAACAACCGTCAAACCTCCTACACCGGAATCCAATATTGCAATCGCTTGCTGCACGTACACACCGCTTCCTTTTTTGTTTAAATATGAGTTGTTTCATCTCGGAAATCTTTCTGCTGCTACATAACTTATGTCGTATTAGCGTAAAAGGTACCCCAAAAGATTACCCTAAAACGAGGAAGCGATCAACAAAAAGGCTTCACCCCAACGGGAGAAGCCACAAACTCAAGCTATAGCCAGTTGTTTCACCTACGATATACAGACAGTTACAGAGCATCTTCTTCCGTATTCTCTTGAACAGGCACGGATGAAATGCCAACCTTTGAAGCAATATCACTCTTTTTACGCCATTGACCTAATTCATGAATGACGGCTGAAGCTGTCTCCTTAATTTTGTCAGTATACTCGATGGAAGTATCTGAAATTTTCCCCGCAAGCTCCTGTCCCTTATCACTCACGTGACGTGCCTGGTCTGTAATATCCTGACGCAGCTCGCGACCTGACTTAGGAGCAAATAACAACGCAGCAACCGAACCAGCAATGCTGCCTACCAACGCGCCACGGATAAAGCTTTTGCAGTTCTCTTTCATATTCATCTCTCCCTTATGCCCGGGCGAATGCCCATCTGTTAATGCATTATAAGCATGGAGAGCCTGTCATGATACAGAGAACAAGCCAGAAAATTTCTACTTATTTTTGGACCGGATACGATACAAGCAGCAACGACCTCCATCCGCCAAACAATCCTCACGGACAACCTCGGCATCAAGCAGCTCCTCAAACATTTGCTGTTCGCATTCACAAGCCTTGCGGTAACGATTGGCGATCTGAGAGATCGGACAATTGTATTCCATAATAGAGTAACTGCCATCCTCTTCCTCACGCCACTCTGCCATATAGCCTGAAGCGTTCTGGATGCCCGAAAGCTTTTCCACACGTGAAGCTAGTGTAGACTCACTCTCTATGTGAGGGGCGTAGCGCTTCATCATTTTACGTTTTCTACCATCAAATAACGAGTGAACAGCTTCCATTCCCTGCTCTTCATCCAGCTCCTCTAACAGTTCCAGTAATAGGTGATCATAATTACGAGGAAATTGCTCGCTTCCCTGATCGCTCAGGCTGTACAAAAACGTTGGGCGTCCCATCGCCTGTCTCAGGATCGTAGCCACAATCAGGCCATCCTGCTCCATTAATTTGAGATGCCTGCGCACCCCCATTTCGGTAATGCCCAATTGAGCTGCCAAGCTTCCGACGCCCACAGGTCCCTGGGTTTTCAACAGTGTCAAGATCATGCGCCTAGTGGGCATTTCGGGTACGATATACTTATCCGTCACTTTTGCCTTTACACTCCCTCGGGCTGAGGACCCAATTCCTTATTTAAATAATCGTGCACGTTAGATACAAAAAGCTCCAGCAACCCAGGCAGCTTAGGTGTAAGTGGGTGAAGGCTTGTCCTGTCCCATTGGAAATACTCCTGTACTAAGGGTTTACGTAAGGCTACCAGCTCTAATAGTGAATGAAATACGGTATCATCCAATACACCTTCCTCATGAATGATACCGATAATGTCCTCATAGCTACTGGCGTCACGCATAATAAAACCGTCGATGATATAGCTTCCTACGTCCGTTACCGTCTCAATGGCCAGATGAAGGCAGCGCTCCTGCACTAGCCCCTGCAACAGATCGCCGTTCCAGGCGGCGGATGTCTGGCGAAGTCCGGCGACAATGTCGGGAACAGCCCCTAGCCGAAGCTCAATTTGTTCCCGGTTGACATAATACAAAGTTCTGCACCTCCAGTAACCGCTTTAGATTTCATAATCAACTGCGATAGATACATCCTTCACTTCATTCATGTGTACAATAATTTCCTGATGCACAGGGTGTACCTGATACGTTTGCAAGTCTTCCAATGTTTCAACCACAGCGGTAAGAGAAATATCATAAGAACGTTCCGAACGAATCACATCCGTACCTACTTCGAGTGACAGCAGCTCTTTGATCTTGCCATTCATGCTGCGCAAAATAGATGCCGTATGTTCAATGCTTTCAGGGGAGCGATCTTTCAATTTGAACAAAACAATATGTTTAATCATGCGTATAGGCTCCTTATCTTAAAAATGTTCTCTTGAAAATTTTATCATAACGCCCCACATACGGAAAGAAACTTTGTGATCTTAGCGATCTTTTCCACCATTTTTACCATCAGACTCCTTGTCCTTTAATAGGGCAAAAAAATTCTTAAGCTTCGGTGGAAGCGGCAGACCCATTCGTGAACAGTTTTCCGTAATTGAGATCAATTCGTTGGATAAATAGAAATACGTTGCCGCCCCTTTCATGATTTCCGTACCCATCAGGAGATCCACATGATGCGCCAAAGAAATCACCATGAGCATTAAAGCCTTTCTCGCCAACCCCCAAAAGCCGGCTTTACTGCTTAAACCTTGCCCAGTCTTCACGGCGGCGGCGACTCCAGTTACATAATCAACAGCCATGGCAACCGTGAATAGCACCATAAGCTGATTCCAGCCGCCAAAGGCAAACGTAATAATCGCTCCTGCGGTGGCACAAATCATACTAAACATACTTGGATTAATATTCATACCTGCTCCTCCTCTCGGGGCGGTTATTGTAATATATGCAGCGACGTGGTTACCCGTAAAGTCATATGACCTGTGCATAGATATCAATTCATAGATTCATATAAAACGAGCTGCAAAATAAAAAACAGGCCACCCTCTCTCAAAAAAATTGAAGTAGGGTAGCCTGCTTTTCTTTTAGGTTTATTCTATTAACGGTGATCATTCCAAAAATTAAGCGGAGTCAGGTTATCATTCAACGGCTCGAACGAATATCCTTCTTTCTGCAAGGCCGCCATGATTTGTGGAAGCACCTTGATCGTAGAAGGCTTATCATGCATAAGAACGACTGGTGTTCTGCCTTGCTTTTTCAGTCTCTTAATATCACTGAGGACCGTCTGTACAAAATGCTGCGGATTTTTAGTATAACGCCAATCATTGGAATCTATATTCCAGTCCCAAATATGATAACCTGCACCCGTCAGTTGATCACGGTATGCTTTCTTCAAATACGGTTTGCTGCCATAAGGTGTACGAATCAAAGAAGTGCGTTTTCCTGTGGCCTTAAATAAAATCTCATTATCCTGATTCATCTCTGCCAGTGCTGCTGCCGGGGATGCATAGATCTTTTTCACCTGATGCGTCATCCCATGTAGGCCCAAACCATGCCCTGCGTCTACCATTCTCTTCATCACTGCGCTATGTTGGCGAATTTCAGGTCCCAGCATGAAAAACGTAGCCTTGGCATTATATTTGTCCAGAATATCCAGCAGCTGCGACGTATGCGCTGTAGGACCATCATCGAAGCTCAAATAAATGGTGCGGCTGGAAGGCTTGGCATTTCCCGTATTGCCTGTATTGCTGGCTTTGTCTGGCTTGACAGCTGCGTACTGTTTAATTTCTGCCGCGAATGTATTCAAGAACTGAGCATCAGACAAACTAGCGTTTGCATTCTGAATTCGATACAAATTACTCGTAGGAATCGTAATAGTGAAGCCGAACGCATCGGTCAAAGTACGAATTGGCACCATCGTACGTCCTCCCCGCTCAAACACATCCCCTTTGTTCAAATCCAGCGTAAAGCTGCGATTATGTCCAGTCAGCACCAATGTATTTCCATTGGCAGAAGTAGAAATGCCCATCTTTTGCCCCAATGTCACGATAGGGACATACAACTTATCATTTTCCATTACAGGCTTAATCGTATTCGAATCTAGCAAAACATCATTGACCCCAAGTAAAGGAGCCTGCGCTTGTGCACTCGCTGTATTCGTATGTATACCTAGCAAACCCAAACAACAGATTGCCATCAAGCATACAGCCATCCATTTTACTTTTAAAAGCTTCATTCATTACACCATCCTGTGCTGTATTTTATAATGTGCGGGAGCTATCTCTAGCTTGTCTATGAAGTTATACAGACATGACGATATAGACATGGCAATATAGACATTCACTCAACATAAAGAACATAAACGCATCTCAACCGACTGAACCGGACGTCTTTTGGCCCCCTATACATATTAATAGATTACCAGACTACAGTAGGTAAATATAGTAAAACAATTTGAAAACAATCTCGCAACCCCCCTGCCAGAGAAAGTTACAAAGTTGTGAATAAATCGACTGTGTTTAGAAGAATTCAAGGGGTAGTAGATTCTTTTGATGGAGCCTAGAGCCTACTGGAAGGAAATGAAGGTAAGGTGCTTGGAGATAGATACAGTGATATCTGTATTTACTTGGTTTGGTATTAGGGGGTGATATAAAAGAAAGCTTAGTGGATTGCCGCTTCCCAAGGTCTTTCCATATTGTCTATTCTATTAATGATACCTCAAACCTCTTTTTAACTTTATCCAGATAATTAGCAAGAAACAAATTCTTATTTGTAAATCCTAAAAAATATTCATAGTCATCCTCATCACTAGACGGATAATATTCCTGATGGAATAAAACATTGAAATGTTGTTTAAGATCTGAATCCTTTTTTAAGACAATACATCTAAATAAATGATCAATTTCAATTGCTTTAATAATATCTTTTTTTTGAATCACTGAAAACCACATTATTTTCGGCGGTGTCTGGTTCGGTTCATTCCAATGAGGTATATATTCCTTCCATGGCAACACCCACTCGGAATTCACAAAAACACACCTCTCTGAGATAAAATTCTGTGTATTCACATCAAATAAATTCATGTTCCTTTCGTAAAAGGAAAATAATATAATTGATTCCTTTTCAATGAATAAGCTTATCAAGTCAGCAATATTCTCCGTTGACATATTATGCTTAATCACACACCATAAGGCCGTTTAAGATTTATTTCCAAATTCATCATCCTATTCATTTGAATTAATAGTGAACCGGTGTAGTTTTACCTGTCCTAGGGTCAATATATTGAAATTGCATTGGAATATTTGGTCAGGATCATAGATTTATTATCAGTCAAGAAGTAATAATAAAAAAGACCATAACACGAAACTATCTGGTATAGTGTACAGGCTACGGGAGTCATGAGAGTTAAATTCGTTTGGACTTAGCCGCCCAATTCATTCGACACTGGGTGGGGGTAAAAGTAAAGACCTTGAAATGGTATACTCTCGGTCTTTCTCTTATCCAAACTTTTTATTGAATCCCATTACTTACCATCCATATTCATTAGCCTTCTCTTCTCATCTAGCCATTCTTCTTCTATTCTCACCCATTCTTCAGGACTTAATTTTTCGTCCGTCCAAAACGTAGAAGAATCCACAGCATTACCATCTTTATCGGTTGCAATAACCGATGTCCTACTTTTACCGAAAACCAAATTGGGACAAATTTGATGACCATCTTGGTTGTAAGTTAAACAGTGAACACCTATATTTCCCTTACAGCATTTTGAACCATGATTCTCTTCATTGTCTTCATAGAAACAACTTGCCTCTAGAACAATATGTTTCCATCCCATAAGACTCCTCCTTACACTCAAAAAGCAGCCTTTAATTCCCTAATGACGGCCTTGTAGTCGTGGTTGTTTATTCCAAGCCACTCACACCGTTTTCTCGAATTATTCCATAAGCCCGATAAGAACCATCAACTCGGGCAGACACATACTTTCTACCACTTGGAGCACCATTTAGGTACTCAAAATTCAGACTTGGATGGTCCGGATACTGCTTGAATTGTTTAAAAGCCGCATCTGCCTTTCCTTGTATATTTTTAGAAAGTTATCGTACGATTTGTTAAATCCTTTACTCTTAATACTGGTGTATCCACACGCACCTATATTATGAACCCAAATATTAAGGTCACTTACAAAGTAGGTATGGTACTCATCAACCGTCATGTTGTAAACCGTGACGTGCTTGTGTTCCACTTTAATGCTGTCTATCTTGAGTGTATTCCCGTCACTCTGAACAAGCAAGTCACCGATTTTAAGATCTTTGACGAACTTCCATCCCTTGCCTTCCACATAGAAAGGATGATTGAAGGTCGATTCAATGACTTGGTTACCCACTTTAATTTGGTAAATCTCATGCGTCTTGTGATAAACGTAGCCGTAACCTCTTTATAAGCTACCTTACCCGTTGCCTCATCTTTGGAAAGAATCCTATCTCCGACCTCAACGTCTTCGATATTCTTCTCCCTTTCGTCTGTTTGAACCTTCGTACCTGCTGTAAAGCAATTACATTTACTTATAACATCTTTTTGCTGTATATAGATTTGCTAACTGTATCTGTATTCTGAAATTCATAACTTTCTCCAGGATCAATTATGATCGACGTATACTCTACCGCTGCCAAGCTCATCATGAGTGCGTTATAAACGCTGTTTGTTGCAGAAGTTGGCGGTTCAAAAGAAACTGTTTCATTCGTGAGCGCCTGTTCCTTCTGTTCCGAATCTGCTTGAGCTTGCTGCACCCCATCACTTAAGTCTTGTTTTTCCGCTCCTGCTACACCAGGCAAGCATAGCAAAGCGTTTGTTGCCAAAAGTGCCGTCAGAAACCATACCATTACCTTTTTACAAATCATCTAGCTGTATAACCTCCCTTTTCTCGTCAAAAAATGCATGCTGGGCTACAAAAACCCACTTTTCTCTCTGACATCCTCACAATCGTAAGAGAAGAACATATTACCTCCATTTCCATAAAAAATGTCACATTTTAATATATCGACACCTTAAACTTCCATTTTTATAGGCCAAATGGACCTTATTTTCCATAAACCGGTTAAGCCCATGGGATTAAAAGAAAATCAGGAGAAGAGTCACTTGCAAAGCCCCCTTCGGGTATAGTAGTATGTGTTTAAAAAAATCGGAGGGTATATGCCTAAACAACAAGACAAACATTCCATTCAGGCGTGGTCTCTGATCAATCGCAAATATTTGGGAAAAGGCGTGCGTGTCAAACGTTTTCGCAAACCAACACGCTGTCAAGTACGCAATCGCGTTCTGCTTGCCGTTTTGATGGCTAATGACATTAAACTGTCCCAACTTGCCGAGGAGCTTTCCATCTCCTCTCGCAGCGTCAGCGCGTGGGTATATGAAGGTCGTATTCCCGGCAACACTAATCTGGAAAAGACGTGTAACACACTTGGTTATCCGCACCATATTCTATTTAATGAAGAGGTTGTCCGGCGTTCACCGCTCATTTGTCAACCATCGCCGTCCCGTTTTATGAAACGGACTGTAACTCGTTCTCCAGTTAAAAACCGGATTTTGGCGGGTTTGTGCATGGTACATGATATTTCGGTGACTGATGTCAGTCATTGGATTGGCGTTCACCCCGGTACATTTCGGAAATGGTTGCATCAGGGTACCGTTCCTTCGCAAACTTTCCAGGATCAGGCGGAACAGTTTTTCCGTATTCCAAAATCCATTTTGTTTGCTGATGCCATGCTGAAAAAGTAAAAATGTCCTTTAAAACAAAACGATTGAATTTTTCATGAAAGTCTTTGAAAGGAACGCATTACCATCTTTCATGCATAAGGCTTTCACATCATGTGATTCACAGAATATAAAAGCAAAAAAGCACAGTCTGCCGATTCCTCGGTGTACTGTGCTTTTTAGATAGCAAAATTTAAATGCTTCTTGCTTATAATTTATATACTTCTTAGGAATGAGCGCTTGCCGCTTCAGTTGAACGTCCAGCTTCTGCCTTGATAGCCTTCAGCTTTTTCATAACCGGGTTGCCCCCACATCCAAAGTAGTCGTGAAGACGGCTATATTCCTCATAGAGCTTATTATAGACGGCAGCGTTCTCAGGAATCGGTCTGAAGCTCTCGTCCCGTACACGTGCCATATGGCGTGCTGCTTCGACGATATTGTCGTACTCTCCAGCTTCAGCTCCTGCAGCCACGGCTGCCAGTCTGTCCTCCCAAATGTCCTGATTTAATGCTCCTAATATATTTAGGTCACTCTTCTTACTTTCATTTCTGTTACCACTCTCATCACACACTTGTACGTACAACTCAACCAGCTTTTTTAAGTATTTTTGATAGGTTTATGTATACATTTTCAAAAATGTATAGAAAAAAAAGCCCATTTTCTGCAATCCAGAAAACAGGCTTTTCGGTATGGCGAGTAGCATGCCATTCAAAATTCAGCGTTGAACCCAAACGATTGATAGCCCCATTTCAAAATCCTCCAGACATTGCCTGAGCTGGTCCCGTGGATTCGCGTACAATCAACTCTGGAGGTATAATCCACTGACGATCTTCTTCACGATACCCCTTCTCTTTAATCATCGATAGCATGGTATCAGCGGCACGTAACCCCAATTCTTCCTTGGGGTGCCGAATGGTTGTAAGTTTGATTTCCGTGGCTGTCGCCAAAAATGAATCATCAAACCCAACCAGCGATAGATCTTGGGGAATGCTCAGGTCCGCCGAACGTACAATATCCAGTAGCCGCACCGCCAGTTCATCATTATAGGTCACCCATCCGGTCGGACGTTCCCCTGCCTCCATCGCCAGCAGCTGCGATGCGCGTTGTAACGGAAGCTCATTTTTTTCTTCAGTCCGGTACGTCGTTACTGCGTTCGGATGTAAGGTCACTCCATATTTACGGTGAGCAGCTACAAATCCCTTCATCCGCAGAATTCCTTGCATATCATCGGTTTTGAAAAAACCAGCCAATCGCCGATGCCCCAACTTGATCAAATGCTCTGCTGCCAAAAAACCACCCTTCTCATCATCCAAACGCAGACAAGGTGCGTCCATCTCCTCATAACGCGCATTGATCATTAAATAAGGGATTTGGCGATTTTCCACGGTTAAATAATAGTTCAAATTGGGATTACGTTCCCCGCTTTTGGTCGGCTCAATAATAATTCCACTCAGTGGTTGACTCAGCAGCATTTCCAAGCACTGACGTTCTTGTTCAGGGTCATTACCTGTACTTGATAGCAGTAGCTTGTAGCCCTGCCGGCTTAGCTTGGATTCAATTCCTTGTACAATGGATGGAAAAATATAATCCGATATATAGGTTGTAACGACTCCAATTGTCCGTGGATCTTCGGGTTCCTTATGATCCCGTGTTGCGACAAAGGTTCCCTTGCCCTGTATGCGAAACAGCCAACCTTCCTGTACCAGCTCACCCAGGGCCTGACGCACCGTTTGCCGACTAACTGCAAATTGTTCAGACATTTCATGTTCAGAAGGAAGCTGGCTTTGCGGCTCCAGTTTGCATGAATGAATCCATGATAAAATTTCCTGTTTAACTTGTATATATTTGGGCGCCATAATTTCCTCCGTACTTGCCATATCATGTACCTATTCGTATTCCGATTATAACATATCGTCCATTTGTACATACAAATGTTACAGGAGCAGGATATCGTTGTATAGCTGCTGGAGGCGTAAAGCCATTCACAAATCCCTTCCCATGCTTAGACTGAGTATCTAAAGGACTCTGGTGTAGGTGTAACACACATTACGAACGGAGCAACTGGTGTTCATTCATATACTTGAGTCCGGTATAGCGATCACGCAAAGTATGTGCCGTACGCAAAGCACGATCAAGCTGTTCCTGCGTAACCCCCAGATCGGCAATGGTAGACGGACCTCCAACCTGAGCTAGCCATGCACGCATCTGTTCCGATGTAGGCAAAGTCCGATATACTTTAAAAGCCTCCACATCCTGATTGGCAGCCAATTCCCTGTACATATCAGACAGTAAAGCAGAGGCAACGCCCACTTTGGCACCATGCAAAACTTGCTTGCGCCCCTCTGCAATAAAATCCATCTCAATTCGGTGAGAAATATGATGCTCTCCACCTGATGCAGGGCGGGAATGATCAATCATCAACATCGAAATACCGGATGCAATCAGCGCATTCATCAACACCTCGACACCTGTCTTGCTGCCTGCCGCAATCTCATCAACATGCTCTACACAGGCACGTAAAGCCTCCTCGGTAATTCGGTTAGCCACAGGTGAATACGGCTCGTTTCCCAAATCTCTGGACACATGCCAGTCTGCTAATGAGGTAAACTTACCGAGCATATCGCCAAAACCCGCAGCAGTCATCGTTTGAGGGGCCCTCGCCAATACGGACAAGTCAGCGAAGATCGCCTCTGGCGGGACGGCTTGAAACGTCTGCTTGCTGCCATCTATAATTAATGGGGCACCAGCGGAGGTAAAACCATCTACGGAGGCAGCTGTTGGGACTGACAAGAACGGACGATTCATTTTATAGCACACAAAGCGAACCAGATCGTGAATTGTACCGGACCCTACAGCAAGCACAGCCTGACTTTGATCCGCCACACCCAGCAGAACCTTCATAATATAAGTTTCATCAGCAATAACATCCCCTACCGCATTCGGAGGCAGCCGAACTACATCAACTGTCAAACCTGCTTCACGGATGAATTCAGCTACTTTTTTCCCTGCTGCCGCTGAAGTATGCTCATCCTCTACCAGAGTGACATGCCGATAATTCTGTTGAATTAAATAAGAAGCAATGGATTCAAGTGCTCCATCCCGTACCTCGATAAACAATTCAACCTTTCGGTGAGGATGATCAGCGTTACTGGCCTGCGCCTCTTCGTTCCACAGTTTGATTTGCTCATTCATATTCATTTCATAAGCCTCCTGAAAAAGGAATAATTTGTACAAGAATGATCCATACTAATAAATAGATTCTGTTTGAAAACGATTACTATTTAATTGTACGCACAAGTGTAGGTACAAGTCCAGAAAAAACGTACAAGTTACTATTCAATTCAACCATTCGAAAGGAACATGATTATGAAATTTGGAACGGACATTGCCTGCGCACTCGGGTTACTGGCAGGTACAACGTTTGGCAGTGGGATTGCTTTTTTGTTCGGCTGGCAAGCTTATCGCGCACTGACTTCTGTCACGGTTTTTGGCATTGCAGGGATTATCATTACTATTGCCGTTTTTCGCTTGCTGCACCGGAAGTCGCTTTCTACGTCTAATTCTCGATGAAATTTGTTGGTGAACCAACCCATTTTTATTTGCCTGCATACATAAAAAACGGGTCTCACAAGCCATCGCAGCTTGAGAGTACCCGTTTTTGACTTGGAACCTATTTTACTTAATTCGTGTGAACTTCTGGATCAATGTCCAATTCATAATCAATTTCATCAAATCCGAATCCAAACAATTGAAGGAAATCCAGACGGTATTGTTCAAGATCACCCAGTTCGGATACGTTTTCGGTAGTGATCTCAGACCAAGCCGCTTTAACAGCTTGCTGCACATCCTCTCTCATTTCCCAGTTGTCCAGACGAATGCGTCCTTCTTCGTCCGTTTCCACAGTGGATCCACTGTATAACGTCTCGAACAGACGTTGCGCCTGCTCAATACAACCCTCGTGCAGTCCCTTTTCTTTCATGACCTTAAACAGTAAGGAAATATACAGAGGCACAACAGGTATAGCCGAACTGGATTGTGTAACCAAAGCTTTATTCACTGAAACGTAGGCCTTCCCACGATAACGCTCCAGTTGCTTTGTTAACGTATGTGCTGTGGCTTCCAAATCATTTTTAGCTTGGCCAATGGTTCCTTTACGATAAATAGCCTCCGTAATCTCAGGACCAATATACGAGTAAGCCAGTGTGGTTACCCCTTCAGCCAGCAGGTCGGCTTCTTCCAACGCTTTTAACCACAGGGACCAATCCTCGCCACCCATGACCGTGATGGTGTTATCAATCTCCTCCTGCGTTGCTGGTTCAAGCGTAATTTCCGACACAACACCTGTGTTCGTATTCACCGTTTTATTCGTAAACGGCTGTCCAATGGGCTTGAGAACGGAATTAAAGGTTTCTCCCGTATCAGGATGTGTCCGTCGCGGTGAGGCGACACTATATACAATCAGGTCTACCTTGCCCAGCTTTTCTTTGACCAGCTTCAACGTCTCCTGCTTAATTTCATGGGAAAAAGCATCTCCATTAATGCTCTCCGCTATGTAGCCAGCCGCTCTGGCTGCTCTTCCAAAGGCCACTGTATTGTACCAGCCTGCCGAAGCCGTGCGCCCCTCTGAAGCAGGACGTTCAAAGGATACTCCTACGGTGTCAGCTCCCATACCGAAGCTCGCAGCAATGCGGGAAGCCAGTCCATAACCTGTGGATGCTCCGATCACAAGTACCTTTTTAGCTCCTTGTAATCCCGTGCTGTCTTTGATGTAGTCGATTTGACGATTAACGTGAGCCGCACATCCTGCAGGATGCGCAGTCGTACATATGAAACCACGAATTTTCGGTTTAATAATCATTGCAAGGGTCCCCCTACTTTGGCATTCATTTAATATTGATGGAATGGTTGTCCAGTCATAACTATATTACAAATCAGCTTGCGGCTCAACATATAACATAGTCTTGAAGGTAAGTGATCAAATACTATGATACAGATATCCCCGAGCTGCGACTCTACGCCAAAAAGAAAATCGCCGTAAACATCATAGTCTACAGCGCTCTTTTACTCCAATATTCATTTGGACTTATTTTCTAGCAATATCACATCTTCTCCTTGCTCTCGTCTTATTTTGATATTAGTCCTTCCCCAGGTACACATTAAATCAATAATTTCATTTGCTGTAATTCCATACTCCGTTATATAATACTCCACTTTTGGAGGCATTTGATTATACACATGTCTGCCTATGATTCCATCCTTCTCAAGTTCACGAAGTTGCTGTATAAGAACCTTTTGAGAAATGCCTGCAATACTACGCTGTAATTCACTGGTCCTCTTTCTACCAGACATTAATAAGCATATGATTAAGGATTTCCACTTACCTCCGATGATCTCCAGTGTTGCTTCTATGCCTAAATTATATTGTTTCATACGACCACCTCTTCGAGACTAAAATAACTAAGTTTATCGAATTCATTTTATAATCACATATCTTCATTCTAAGTACCATGTACACTTTCAAGTAACTATATTACTTTATTGTGTGTATTTACTTTTTTTATAGCTTACAGAATAATAATACGTATCCACAAAAAGCAAATGATGCGATGTAAGAAAGGTGATTTATAATGAAGACTCTCGTGATTTTAGCACATCCGAATATTGAAGATTCCAGAGTAAATCAAAGATGGAAACAAGAATTACTTCAATATACCAATGATTTGACAATTCATGAAATTTATAAAGAGTATCCCAACTGGAACATTGATGTTTTGAAAGAACAAAAGTTACTTGAAGTACACAGCAATATCATATTTCAGTTCCCTTTATACTGGTATAGTTACCCTCCTTTATTAAAAAAGTGGTTTGATGATGTTTTTGCCCATGGATGGGCTTATGGTTCAAAAGGTGATAAGTTAAAAGGAAAGAAGCTAGGGATCGCCATGTCGATTGGCGATAAAAAAGAAAACTACTTATCTACGGGTTCCGTTACATTTACGGTAGATGAAGTTATAGCCCCTTTTAAAGCAAGCGCAGTACATGTGGGCGCCGTAACATTACCCTATTTCGCTGTCTTCGGAGCCTCGTTTCAAGCAAGTGATGAAGACATTAACCAGAGTGCAAAAGATTATATTAAATATATATTCCAGCATAAATAAAATGGCTGTTTAATAGCACGCATCTTAACCATATAAAAACAGGCTCTTGGAGGCATTCAGCCAATCCAAGAACCTGTAATTGTTAGGTATAATGCGGTCGAGAGGACTCGAACCTCCACGGGGGGTTAGCCCACACGGACCTGAACCGTGCGCGTCTGCCAATTCCGCCACGACCGCATACTATGTATTGATGGCAATTTTTTTAATCACCGTAATTAAGATTATATCTTGCATAGAATTTAAAAGCAAGCCATTTTTATATTATATTTTCTATGAATAATACTAGCAAATATAATAAAATCACTGGATACCACCAACCAGATATGGTAAGATGAACGCATCAGGAAAGGAGGTGCGTCAACATCAATAATCACATGTTGAGCGTATCCCTTACCCGGTCCGTTATTCTCTAATTTACAGAGTTGACGGAGGCGCGGGATACGGATCAAGGCTTTAATTAAGCGCCACGGGTAGAAAGACCGTCCACGGACGGTCTTTTTTATTTCAGTATCATACTTAATATAGATAAGATTACATAATGTGAAAAGAGGCGTTACAATGTCGATTAGACCTGTGAAAGTAGAAGAGTTGAAAGAACTGGTAGCCATCTGGCTGGATGCTTCTGTAGAAGCCCATCATTTTATTGCTCCACAGTATTGGAAATCTCAAGCTGCCGAGATGGAGAACAAGTACCTTCCCCTCGCTCAAAACTACGTTATCATACAGGATGATCATACGATTGGCGGCTTCGTTTCCATGTTGGATGGATACTTGGCTGCTCTGTTTATACGTGTTGATTCTCAAAGAAAAGGCTATGGAAAGCTACTATTAGATTGGGTTAAGAAGCATCATGACGAAATTCAATTAAAGGTGTATCAGTCCAACACGAAAGCATTTAACTTTTATACTAAAAATGGATTTACCATTCAAGCGGAATCTGTGGATGCCGAAACTGGGGAGAAGGAATTTGTGATGATATGGACTAAACATTCATACTAATGAAGCACCCTTTAACTTTTTAGAGCAAAGGCTCCGCTCCCGTATCCATACGGCACAAGCAGAGCCTTTTACTTTTATCTACTAACTGTCTAGTCTCTTATTTAAGCCCATAAACCTCGGTATATAAAATCTCTTTAAAAGGAGCAAACGCCGATTCAGCCAACGCATCTGGATAGCTCATAATTTGAAGCCGCAGATCCGCCTGTCCTTCTCTTAGAGGGGGCTGTACATATTCAAAATGGTTCAAATGGAACCCCAATCGTTCGTAAAAACCGATTCTTCTTCGTGACCATTCATCCACTGGCGGCTCAACCTCTAGCACTACCGGCTGATCAGACCGTGAGACAAACCTACTCATAAGCTTTTTGCCTAATCCGCCACCTCGTATACGGGAATCCACCGCAATATGCTCTACAAACCGAAAATGCGCGAATTCCCAACCAGCCAAGAAAGCCACTATGTTTCCCTGCTCATTCTTTTCAGTCATGATGCGATAGCTAGGATGTTTTAGCAAAGCCTTTTGAGCCTCAAACGTCCTGCATTCTGATGCTGGAAAAGAAGACTCCATAATCGCGTATATTTCAGAAAAATCGTGTTCATTTATCATATATCCCTGCTCCTTTACTTCTAAATTCCCCAAATGACAGGCTGTTTTTATTAAGAGGAAGAGGGATGTTTAGATCTTGTTTAATTCCGTAAGTGTCAGCAACATATGTTCCAACAACTCTGGAATATCCTCCATCTGATCTTCGTTAATTTGCCTGGAAAATCGGAGTTCAATCCTATTATGGTATGTAGATGTCTTCTCTCCGTAAATCTGACTTAGCGTCTGTACTGGTCGAAGTTCAGGCTTCCAAATTTCGGCCAGTAAATTTTCAATCCGGCTGCATTGTGTCTCCATCTCTCGAATCTTCATATTAAAATACAGCAACAAACTGCACCCCGGCGTTTGCTCTTCTATTTCCAAAATTTCTGCAGCCAGGTTGTTTAAATCCATCTTTAGTTGAAGCTCTGCCGTCACACCTGGCTGTTCTCTCAGACTGAACTGTACGCCAAATTCACGCGACATTACCGACATCTCCAATCTATCGATTCGCTGCGTAATGTTAATACGTGAATCCAAATTATCCAGATCGTAAACCGCATTTTCCATAGCTACTTTTAAATTATCAAAAACGGTCGGGTCGAACATTTTCTCACCTCCAATTATTGAGTATAACATAGCTTTTGTTACCCCTAAAATAGAATGCCCCTTTTCATGAAAGCATATTAGGATGAAATTTTATATTATACAGTAGGTTGGCCAATTTCTATGTCGAATTAGGTGAATAAATTTGTAAAAACACATAATTGTGACAAAAATATATATATTTTCGTTTATTATTCCATTTTTATTCCAATTTATTGGAATACACTATATAATACTGGATGGGATTAGTAATACATAACATATAAATCCCAAAATAAAATAAGGAAGAGATGATTAAATGAAAAAGGCAGTTTTTTCTACACTAGGTCTTGCACTTCTATTAAGCACATTCACCGCTGTTGCATCTGCTCAAGAAGCTCAAGAAGCAGCACCCGCTACAAACGGCTTAACTCCTTCCTCTGTACTTGAATATCATGAACAGGAACCAAATGATAGTTTTGAACAGGCTAACTACTATTTTATAGGTGACGCTGTTATCGGAAGACTTGGTGCAGAGGGTGTGCCTGGAGTCTGGGAAGCCTACGATGTATATAGAATTAAGGCTTTTGAATCGCAAAAAGTTCATTTTACAATTCAGGGAGACAGATATTCTGATTCCTGGTTGCAAATGACTGTTTACGATAATAATGGCAGAAAAATGAAACGTTCAAGAGATGGTCAATATTCTTTAGATGTAGAACTTGAAAAAGGTAAAGAATACTACCTAGCCGTCGAGGTTTTTCCAGGAATTCAACCTGGAGGACATATATTTGACTATAAAGTCTCATCTGAAGCTGTAAGGTAGACTTACTAAATTTATGTAACTTTTCAAGTTGTGAATCGTTATTTAATGCCTGTTGTCGTATTGATACATGCAATAGGCTCATATAAAAACTAAAATATCCCTAACTACACCAAAAAGCCTCACCCTTTCTTAAAGGGGCGAGGCTTTTGTAGTTGAGTCATATCTTCGTTAAACTCAGTTCATTTAATTCTGCCTACTCCTTACGACAAACGCGAGCTAAAGTCCTCGTAGGAGAACTGACGGATTACCTTGATGCCTTCTTCGTCGTTGTAGCTGGCGATGGCTGGCAGGTTGACTCCGTTGAACATATGGTTTTTGACCATCGTGTAATGGGCCATGTCGCAGAATACAAGCTTGTCTCCCGGCTTCAATGGCTCTTTAAAGGAATAGTCACCAATCACATCTCCAGCCAAGCACGTAAGCCCTCCAAGTCTGTAAGTATGTGCATACTCCCCAGGCTTGCCAGCACCAATGATATTCGGGCGGTAAGGCATAGCCAGCACATCAGGCATATGACATTCAGCCGAAGTATCCAGAATGGCAATGTCCATTCCGTTTTTCATCGTATCCAATACGGTTGCAACCAGATATCCGGTGTTCAGAGCGATAGCTTCGCCTGGCTCAAGATAAACTTGCACACCGTATTTATCCTGAAAATATTGGATACAGCGTACCAGTGTGTCCAGATCATAGTCTTCTCTGGTAATATGGTGACCGCCGCCAAAATTGAGCCATTTCATTTGCTTAATGTATGGCCCGAATTTCTCATCCACGACTTTAATAGTGCGCTCCAGCGTATCTGAATTCTGTTCACACATCGTATGAAAATGAATACCGTCCACGCCATCCAGATCCTCAGGTCTAAAGTTAGCCAGAGTCACACCCATTCTGGAGTTGTTGTAGCAAGGATCATACAGCGGCGTTTCGATTTCCGAATATTCCGGATTCACTCGAATGCCGATATCGATTTTTTTGGAAGTTACGCCTTGCACTCTGCTTTTGAAGCGGTTCAGTTGATCAAAGGAGTTGAAAACAATATGGTCAACATACTCCAATAGCTCATCAAATTCACTGTCAACATAAGCAGGTGCGTATACGTGAACCTCCTTGTCCATTTTTTCGCGACCGAGTCTTGCCTCGAACAACGAACTGGAGGTTACGCCTTTTAAGTATTTGCCAACCAGAGGAAAGGTCGAAAACATCGAAAATCCCTTAAGAGCAAGCAGAATACTGCAACCTGTCCGCTCTTGTACGGAATTCAAAACCTCAAGGTTTTTGACAAGAAGTCTTTCGTCAACAAGATAACAAGGTGATGGGAGTCCGGTAATATCAATATTCATCGCAGACCTCAATCAAGCAACGTTGGCGAAAAGTTCTCTTGCCATGGCAATCCGTGTTTATTTAGTGCTTCCATGAATGGATCTGGATCGAATTCCTCAACGTTGTAAACGCCTGGCTTTTTCCAGAGACCTTTGATGATAAGCATTGCACCGATCATGGCAGGAACACCTGTTGTATAAGAAATGGCTTGGGAGCCAACCTCTGCATAACATTCCTCATGATCACAAACGTTGTAAACATAATAGGTTTTTGGCTTTCCATCTTTCACGCCTTGGATGATGCAGCCAATGTTTGTTTTGCCTTTTGTTCTTGGTCCCAGAGAAGCCGGGTCCGGCAAAATAGCTTTCAGGAATTGCAGTGGAATGATTTGTTGTCCTTCATAATCAATAGGCTCGATCGAAGTCATGCCTACGTTTTGAAGTACGTTCAAATGATTCAGATAATTGTCCGAGAACGTCATCCAGAAGCGGATTTTTTTCACGCCTTTAATATTCACTGCAAGAGATTCCAGTTCCTCATGATACAAAAGATATATATTTTTCGGTCCAATTTCAGGCAAGTCGTATACTTTTTTCTCAGAAAGTGGCTCAGTTTCAATCCATTCTCCGTTTTCAAAGTAACGGCCTTTCGCTGTAATTTCACGAATATTGATTTCCGGATTAAAGTTAGTTGCAAAAGGATATCCGTGGTCCCCTGCATTTGCATCCACAATATCAATCGTATGAATTTCATCAAAATAGTGCTTTTGAGCATATGCCGTAAATACTCCAGTCACGCCTGGATCAAAACCGCTGCCCAACAGAGCTGTAATTCCTGCTTTTTCGAATCTTTCTTTGTAGGCCCATTGCCAGCTGTATTCAAACTTCGGCGTATCCGGCGGTTCATAGTTCGCCGTATCAACGTAATGAACACCTGTCTCAAGGCAAGCATCCATTATCGTCAAATCCTGATAAGGGAGAGCCACATTGATAACTACATCCGGTTGAAAGCTTCGAATCAAGTCAATGACCATGTCGGTGTTGTCAGCATCAAGCTGAGCCGTTTGGATCTTCGTACGACCTCCACCCAGCTTCTCTTTAAGCGCATCGCATTTCTCAACAGTTCTGCTTGCGATACAAATTTCTTCAAATACATCTGGGTTTTGGCAACATTTATGCACCACAACGCTGGCCACGCCACCGGCGCCAATAATCAATGCTTTTCCCAAAATAAATAACCTCCTTATTCCATACGCTAATCGCTATTCATTCTTGCAAACAAAATGATTATAAAGACATCCCACCAAATAATCAAGAAAAACGACAATTTGCTGTGTCAAAATTCACAGGAGCATGTCACAAAAACTTTACAAATCCCAAAATTATGCATAAATTCTTTGTGAAGCGAGCCAAAAGCAAACATTTTCCCATACATTACAAGGAATCCAACACACCTTTAATGGAAGTTTTCTTGAATATAATGCTCATGTCTTAAAGAAATCATATTATCTTATTTTTGAACAAAAGACCACCCCTCCGCTTCCTATGAAGAAGATTCATGGGGTGGTAAAATAATGGGCTGATAGGCTAATGCTTCATCTACAATCTCTGCCGCACTCAAATCACGGTCATCCCAATAAATCAAATTACTAATCCCCGGATGAGGTGTATTTTGCATGACTTCAGTCAGCATGCTGTCAAGTTCCTCCTCCGTTCCCTCGCCTCTGATAATTTTGTCCACCAACTGTATAAGCTCACTTCGGTTTAACTTTTGGAGTTTCAATGGGTTTCGGTCCAGACTCATACAATCGCCCTCCTAGGTATGGATTATAGTCAACATAGTGTTGTAGCCTTACACTTCTAGTGTAAGCACTATACGACCTATTATGGAGCTTTAAGAAGTGTCATAATAAATAAAGCCGCCCCCGGTACGGGAACGGCTCTATATCGTAATAAAGCATATTAAACCATGATTTTGCAAATATCGTTCGTGAATTCAACCGGATCTTGCAGCGGCAAGCCCTCGATCAGCAAAGCTTGATTATACAGTAATGCCGTATAGAGATTTACCTTCTCCTTATCCTCGGCAAAGGCTTCTTTCAAAGAGTTGAACACCGCATGGTTCACGTTGATTTCCAGCACTTTATTCGCTTTGACATCAGCGTTATTCGGCATGGCGTTCAAAATTTTCTCCATCTCAATAGTCACTTCGCCGTCTGCGGACAGACATACCGGATGTGTTTTCAAGCGTTTGGAGGCTTTTACACTGGATACTTTGCCTTCCAGCAAGCCCTTCATGTACTCGAACAACTCCTTGTTGTCGTTTTGTTCCGCTTCAGTTTCTTTCTCATTTTCGTCAGACTCAATGCCCAGATCGCCACTCGATACGGATTTGAATTCTTTCTCTTTATAGCTTAAGAGCATTTTAATAGCGAACTCATCAATATCATCAGTGAAGTACAAAATTTCATAGCCTTTATCGGCCACTAATTCGGTCTGCGGCAGCTTTTCAATACGCTCGTTGGACTCCCCGGAAGCATAATAAATATACTTTTGATCCTCTGGCATACGAGATACATATTCGTCCAAAGTAACCTGTTTTTTCTCTGTAGAAGAGTAGAACATAAGCAGATCTTGAAGGGTTTCTTTATGTCTGCCGTAATCGTTGTAGACACCGAATTTCAATTGTCTGCCAAATGATTTGTAGAATTGATCATATTTCTCCCGATCATTTTTGAGCAGAGTCAACAGCTGGCCTTTAATTTTACTTTCGATATTTTTGGCAATCAGCTTCAACTGACGGTCGTGCTGCAGCATTTCTCTCGAAATGTTGAGTGACAGGCTTTCGGAGTCAACCATACCTTTCACAAAGCTAAAATAATCCGGCAGCAGGTCAGGAGATTTTTCCATGATCAGTACACCGTTGGCATACAACTCCAGCCCTTTTTCATATTCCTTGGAGTAAAAATCAAACGGTATGTTCTCAGGAATAAACAGAATAGCTTGGTACACTACCGCGCCGTCCGCGCTGACATGGATATGCTGGAGCGGCTTGTCGTAGCCATAGCGTTTTTCCGCGTAGAAGTTTTGATAATCCTCGTCGGTTAGCTCGCTTTTATTTTTTCTCCAGATGGGCACCATGCTGTTAATACGCTGTTCTTCTCTGTAATCCTCAAACTCGTTGTCGCTTCCTTCTTTCAGACGCTTGCCTGTAACATCCATTTTAATCGGGTAGCGGATAAAGTCGGAGTATTTTTTAATAAGCGCTTTTAAACGGTACTCGTCCAAATATTCGTCGTAGGACTCATCCTCGGTGTTTTCCTTGATTTTCAGTACAATCTCGGTTCCGACCTCGTCCTTCTCAGCCGCCTCAATGGTATAACCATCAGCACCTGTTGATTCCCATTTATAAGCCGTATCGCTTCCCAAAGCCTTGGTCGTTACTGTAACTACATCTGCTACCATGAAAGCTGAATAGAAGCCGACGCCGAATTGACCGATGATGTCATGACCATCCTTGGACTCATTTTCATTTTTGAATGCCAATGAACCACTTTTAGCAATGACGCCCAGATTATTTTCCAGTTCTTCCTTGGTCATCCCAATCCCGGTATCACGTAGCGTTAGCGTTCTATTATCCTTATCGGCAATTACTTTAATATAATAATTTTCTTTGTCAAAGACCAATTGATCGTCTGTCAGTGCTTTGTAATAAATTTTGTCAATCGCATCACTTGCGTTGGAGATCAGCTCTCTTAGGAAAATTTCCTTTTGAGTGTAAATCGAGTTAATCATCATTTCGAGCAGACGCTTGGACTCAGCCTGAAACTGTTTTTTCTCCATTCGAATATCTCCTTTCAAATATAAACCTATGTAAGGCCAGCGGATAAGAGCTATGCAAACGATTCAACTTTGTTAGCACTCCCACCATTCGAGTGCTAGCCTACCTTTTTTATAACATTCCTCATTTTTTATGTCAATATCTTGCTTAACCTGCACAGTAAAATTACATTTCAGGAAATCGCTAGTGTCTGATCTGCTTAAACATAACGTTAAACAGTTCGACAGAGGATGGAAACAGCCCTTGCACATGAGGAAGCAGATTACTCCTGATCCGTAGCTCATCCTCATCCAAATGCCTTAGATCCTCATGAAAGAACCAGACAATAGGATAATCTCCGTCCTTATGTCTGCTGCCTGCATTTAAACACACAGGACCCTGATCGTCTTCTGCAATTGCAAATGGAATATAGCCTGCTGACAGCAAAGGTGACCATTGATCGATCAAATCATAAAATGCCTTTAAGCCATGACCTATTGGCAGACTTGGAAACTCTACAAACGTACAATCGCTCCAGTATACTCCCGGAATAGATTCATTATCGAATTGTAAAGATACATAATGGTAGGACATGATAAAATTCCTTAGCAGAGGCGGCAGTTCAAAATGGTATTTTTCTTCCATATCCCGAACTTCCTGTTCTGTAATCTGTGAAGGAATAGGTTTCCACTTGATCCATCCCTCCTCATCGACGTTCCCATCACGCATTTCGAACGGTACATTTTCTTCCACATCCATAAAAAAGGCTTCATTCATCTGTGCAAATAACTCCTTCATGGATGTGCGAATATCCGCTTTCTTGTCCATGTTCTCACACCTCTTTCCTTTTTATTCGCATTTTGCACCATAGGCGTATGCCTCACACGTCTCTATATGAAAATAGCATTGCAATCATATACCACTACTCTTTTTATGTTCAGCTTATCAGAACTTGCTTTTTTCACCATTTGCGGAATATTAGTATTACCAGCGCAATGGCTCATAACTACGCCAGAGCAACCAACGCTCTGTCTCGTGAATTGGAGCAGTGCCAATGCTATATTCATCCTTTGAGCCACTCTGCAAATCAATCAAATGAAGCATACCGCCATACGTCCCAACCGCCAGCATGCCTTCATCAGGTGTAACTGCCAGCCCAGATATCGTACTGCCGACAAAATAGCGCCAAAGTTCACGCCCCTCTCTATCAATAAGACGGGGATAGCCGTAGGCATCACCTAGAATAGATCCTTGTGTCAGCGCTACTGCAGCGTATACTCGCATTTCTTCATTTATTATCGGCCATTCTTCCTTATTCTGAGCAATTCCCTGCTCCACTTCGGCAATTGGCACATGAATGGTGGCACCGTTGTAGAAATGACAGGCATTGTACCAGACATCCATATCATCTTTGGAAAATAGGGCATAATGCGGATAGCTGGAGCCTGGCTCCAATGTATGCACCGTCTTATCGGTTAAGTCCATAAGCAAATGCTCACTCATCTGGCTGCCATATGCGAGCCAGCGTCCATCCTTCGACACAGCTCCATGCGCCATATCCACAATCGTGTCTTCCAGTCCCAATTCCCTTCGTTCAGACGCCGTGGGATGAATCAATTCCACCTGATCACCAGCCAGCAAATAAACACCGTAACCGCAAACCAGCAACAGGCGCTGTCCATCGCCAAAAGGAATCACTTCATCTAATATATCCTCAGGATGCTCCTCATCCGCCAAGCATTCCAAGTCAGGAATAGATGCTTTTAAGCGGACTTGTATATCCGTCCATTGAAAATGCGCTGTCTCTTCGCCTTGCAAATTTCGGTCCGGTTGACGAACAATCCGAATCCCATTTCCATCCACCAACGCAAAATAACTCCCGTCCGGCGAACAACCTACTCGGTGCATTCCGGGGATTTGCCTGATTCCATCTTTTCCCGTCACATAGATCTGTCCGCGTTCCCGAGGATTGCCTGCATGTAGAATGACTTCATTGCCTCCATTCATAAAAGCCATCGGCCTAACGGCTTGCAAAGCCTCCTCAAACGCTGCTGTAAGCGGCCAGGATGCAGCCGGAATCTCCTGACGTAACTTCTCTGTTTCCTCTGCCTGATTTGCCTCCTGAATCATACGAAAAATATCTTCGGCCAGTTTGGAGCGTTCGTCTCGCTTTGGCTCTGGCTGCTCCTGCTGCCACTGGCTTTCCATACCGATTCTGACAAATTCATTCACGTCTGCGGCATACCTTTTTCCTTCCTGTCGCCACTGTGCCGCCATTTCATGATCCAACCAACTCATCCTGCTTCCCCCATCCAGTGTATGTATGTCTTATTTGTTCTACAGGCTTTATTCATTCTGTTAGGTGGTTCCTCACCTTCGTCAACACAGACCACAGGTCTGTCACTGCCTTTACCTCGTCATAGTCCAGATAGGCATCGCGCTTGTCGTAATATTTGACCGCCACAATCACCATCTGAAGTGTTACTGGCTTTCCAGCAGCCTTAAGAACTTCTACAACACTTTCAAAGGTGGCCAGCTCAAACCAGGTTTGAACCTGACGATCTGATATCCATAGGGAAATATACTCGTCCTGTTCGTTGGTTGCGGCTGTACCGTCCTCTGCACATTCCTCCAGCCAATGCTCATCCAAATAATAAATCGGTGTATGAACAGGGTCCTGATCCCATTGATCCACATTCACATATAACCAGTTATTATGCAGCTGCCCCACACTGCACACCAATTCCTGCATTCCTTCAAAAACACGATAAGAAGGGCGCTCCCTGCGACGGTAATCCTCAAGTCTTGTCTCATACCTGCTCATCTCCAGCCACCCCGTTTCTGTATCATCCAAACACTCAAAATTCGCGTAACATACACTTATAACTCATAAAACCCGATATAAGTACAAGCACCTCGTCCATAGTTAAGACTACATAAGGAGATTGATCTATTCATGAAAAGAATCACCGCACTTATCATCCTGTCCATGCTCTTACTTGTAACCCCGATCTACGCTGCTGCACCAGCACCTATGCTGGTTTATGTGGATCAGAGTAACCACTCCTTCATCCCGCTTCGCCTCCTGAACAGCTATGAAGGGATCACACTCAACCTGAACCCAGCAGACAAAAAAATAGAAATTGCGCAAGGCAATACCCGGCTTACATTATTTACAGGACAATCTACTGCTAAAGTGAATGATCAAACGATTCGTTTGCAAAATGCACCTTTTACCGATAACGGCGCTACCTATGTACCCTTGCAGTTCATCAGCCAATATCTAAATTTGCAAGTCTTATGGCAAAAAGAAACCTCAGCTGTGCGTATTACGCAAGGTACAACGTCTGTTACGCTTCCGGTACTTACCGGCAAGCTACCCGGAAATACTACCCCGATCACGACAGCTCATAAGAGCTTCAAGGTTGGATCTCGTACCTTTTCCGCTAAGGTGGTCACCATCTCCATGCTCCATCCCAAGGTAAGTTTGGACGTGGCACTGGCAAGCGATACCCTTGGTAAAGTGGAGGACTTAAGCACTCTTGCCAAACGCAATCAAGCGGTTGTAGCCATTAATGGTACATTCTTTGACGCCTATACCAAAAGCTCCTACAAGACGTCTTACGGCTATCTGGTCAGCCATGGCAAGCTGTTGAAAAAAAGCTCCGGTGACCAACGTACCGTCTTTACCTACGATGCTAACCATTTAGCCAAGCTTGTGTCAGGTTCTGTCTTTGAACAACAGTTAAGTCAAGGCAGCGTCGAAGGTGCTCTTCAAGCTGGACCTCGTCTGGTCACGAACGGTCAGGTTTCCCTAAATGTCAAAGCCGAAGGTTTCAAAGACCCTAAAATATTAACAGGCGGCGGCGCCCGCAGCGCACTTGGAATTACTAGGGATCATAAGCTGATCCTCCTGACTACAAGCGGAGCGACCATTCCGCAGCTCGCCCAAATGATGAAGCAGGCTGGCGCTTATCAGGCCATGAATCTGGATGGCGGTGCTTCCAGCGGACTGTACTACAATGGCTCTTACCTCACCACACCCGGCCGCCAGATCAGCAACGCTATTATTGTAAAGTATCAATAGACGAATAAAGGGCTGTCTTCACGGATATGCAAGCCGTGGGGATAGCTTTTTCCTTTTTCTCAGTCACGGTTATTATGGCTCCCCTGTGTTCGAGCGGTTTGTCTGATCCATTACGGGTTGATCCTGCAACCTACAATCGAACCAGACTGGTAAAACTGTTGCTGCCTTCGCTTCCTTTTTTTAAAGAAAGATAAATACGGTTGTTTTCTCCTCTGCTTGCCAAGCATTCATAAAGTCCGGGTTGCACAGACAGGAATAACCCTCCCCATACACAATCAGGTTCTAACTCACCACCTGTGGCTTCCTCTCCTGCACCAATAAATATGTTCCCTGAAGGAACCTTCAAAAACAGCCGCACCGTGGGCTGCTCGATATGATCTGTTATCACAACCTCATACGTCCCATCCGCTCCTAGGTTCAAGAAAGCAGCGTTTCCCGCATTTAACTCCCCCAGCTCGTCTGCTTCGATAGACCACCAATCCGGCTCATCGTTCAAGCGATGCTTCAGAGCTTGCGTATCAAATAGGCAAAGAGTCGCCGTGTCTGTCGTAAATTGAAATGGACTGATTGCCATGTTCATCATACAATCCTCCTGATAATAGTCAGCGAATTTCCGTTTTCCCACGTCTTCCGCTATCCGTATTGCTATAGATTTGAGGGAAATTATCCCTGTATGTAAAGTATAACAATGCTTGTAGAACCAGACAACATACTAGAGCCACCATCCATTCTGCATTAAAAAAGCCCTCCCTCACGATGTCGTGAAAGAGGGTCGCTTTGTAAGTTTGAGCGATGCTAACCTAACGTTAGATCAGAAAAGATTTGGTGATAATCACCAACAAAATGAACAATACCAAAATCGCGCCTGTGGATGTCCATGCTCCACCGTAACCTACTTCACCCATGTCTAAATCCCTCCTTGCGTTAAAGCTTACTCTTATCGTATGTAGAAAAGCGGATAACGACCGGGCGAATCGGTAAGTTTATTTGTGTGAAGGGGCCTCTTAGAAAATGGACTGGTATGTTTCGGATGGGTCGGTAATGACTCGGGATGACAACTGGCAAAGAATGTCGTCTGTTCTGCGCAGCAGCCTGCTCACATCCTTCTGCTTCATCTTCTGAAGGAGCGGGGTTTCTAGCTGGGATGAAAGGAATTGAGTGGTGCCTATAAATACGACAACATCCAATCCCGGGTTGGTTTCGGTATGTAATAAGTGCAACAAATCCGCCATCGACAAGAGTTTCGGAGGGAAAATACTATTAGTTTCTTTCATATATAGAGCTTTTACCATGGAGGTTAACGCCCTGTCGCAGAGGATAATGCAGCATTGGAGTTGGTTATGCTTGTACAGTATTTGGGCTAGTTTCATGTGGTATTGGGATAGCGTGTGGAAATCGGTTATTGAATGATGTAGGTGTTGTACAGGTCTGGATGGTTGAGTGGGACTTGGAATACAGGTAGAAAGAGCTTCTTTCATATCTATTCCTCCAGAGAATTTCAAGAATAGTCTTATTATACCTCAATTAATACTTATAGATATCAAAAATATTTATTGTATCTAATATTCAATGTTTTCATTTAGATTTCTTGTCTACACTTTTAGAATAGTGAGGTGTAGACGATGGAAGACAAAGAAGTCCTCAAATTAGTGGGTACCAGAATACGTGCTTTGCGAAAAGAAAAAGGATTGTCTCAGGAGTCGCTTGGGGAAAAAGGCGGATTCCATTTTTCATACATAGGGCAGATTGAACGTGGAGAAAAAAACGTATCTTTAATAAACATAGCTAAAATCGCTGATGCACTGGATGTTAATTTGATTCAGCTTTTCGCTTATGTAAATGAGGATATTAAGGTTACGAAGCATGAAGATGGTATACAAGAAATCGTAAATATACTTCAAAAGACGAGTCCAGAGAAGGTACGTTTGGCGAGGAATGTGATACGGGAGATTATCAACTAAGAAGATTCTCAAAAATTGTGAGAGTAATCTCTTGGGAAATAAAAAAAGGACCATACTTTTCATTTTCAGAAAATCATAGTCCTTATTTTCCACTTAACACCAAAAAGATACATCAGTTTTTTGTCGTGACCTTGTTAGATGAAATTTAACGCAACAGCCATTCCTTTATTGTCAATGTAGAAGAACCATTTTGAATGAGCGGATCTAAATTCCCAATCTTTGTCGCCTCCTCAAGTGACGCTGCTTTTATTAAATAGGCTCCTCCCGTTCCATCGCTAAATGGACCATACTTTTCAAGAGCTCCCTCTTTCTTTAACTTTTCCAGATGGTCATAGTGCCCTTTGATATCATCTGCATTGAACTTGTTTGTTCGTGTAGTAATCAAAAGTAATTCACTGATTTCCCCTCCATATTTCCCTTGTAATAAAAAATATCTGGCGTTCCTTTAAGAAGATATTACAACGTTAGCTATTGTAATAAAAGTCCTTAAAGATGAAATGCAACTATAAGGGAATTTGGTCAATTTTAGCGGATTCTCAAACTAAAACACGCCCTCAAGTGGTATTATCCCCTTCTAGTAGACAAGAGAGAAAAGACATCTGGTAAGATGGACTTAATCTTGTTGAACGGAGGGGATTTTTCATGGCTAAAAAGGGACAATCATTCCGGCAATACTCCTTAGATGTAAAGATGGAGGCAGTCCGGTTGGTGAACGAAGAACATATGAGTATTCGTGAAGTGACGAAACAATTGGACATTCGTAATAAATCCCAAGTGCAAAGCTGGGTGATGAAACATCGAGCGGGGGAGAACCTCCAGCCAACGACCACAAGGCAGGGACGACCCAAAACGAAATTTTCCAGTATGGAAGAGGAGATGGCGTATCTACGGGCGGAGATTGAATATTTAAAAAAGCAGTATCCAAATCTACACAAGGAGTGACGAGGAAAGAAGCGAGGTTTGAAATTATTGAGGGAATGCGAACACGATATTCGTTGAAATGGTTACTTGAATTAGCCCATGTTTCTCGGGCAGGATATTATAAATGGAGAAAGACTCAGCAAACAACCCAGCAGCGTAAGCAAGAAGAAGAGCTCCTGGAATCGCATATGTTGTCGATCCACCGGATCCATCCCTATTTTGGTTATCTGCGGATGACCGTTGCTTTACGTAGAGAAGGTATCTTGGTCAATCACAAAAAGGTGTACCGCCTAATGAAGAAATTAGGGATCCGTTCCGTCATTCGAAAGAAGCGGCGCTTTTTTGGCAAACAGGCATCTGTGGTAAATACCAACCGATTAGATCGACAATTTCAGGCAGATGCTCCTTTATCCAAGCTGGTTACCGATATTACATACATACGAGCTGGAGAGCGGTTTGTATATCTCTCTGTCATTCAAGATCTGTTTAACAATGAAATCGTGGCTTGGCGTCTTTCGGAACGAAATGACCTTGCTCTAGTTAGCGAGACGCTAGACGTTCTAAGTAAGAACGTGAACATGAAGGGTGTCATTCTCCATTCAGACCAGGGTTTTCAGTATACCTCCAAGCCGTTTAACCGCAAACTTAAGCGGCTTGGAATGCTTGGGAGCCATTCAAGGCGTGGAAATTGCCTAGACAATGCCTGTATAGAATCCTTTTTCTCCCATCTTAAAACAGAGAAGATTTATTTAACGAAACCCGGAACCCTAGCGGAGGTAGAACAACACGTACGGGAGTACATTTCTTTTTATAATGAAAATAGATTTCAGAAAAAATTAAACAACCGTTCCCCGATTGAATACCGAGAAACGGTTGCTGCTTAAAGATGTCTTTTTAGTTCTGTCTACTTGACAGGGGTATGACCACAAGTGGCGTGTTTTAATATTACGAATCTCTCCAATTCAATTCCCCTAAACTCTTACTTCCAGATCTCGTCCGCAATCTCTTTTATGAAAGCAAGCTTTTTCCACTGCTGCTCTTCTGTCAGAATATTGCCTTCTTCTGTGGAGGCAAAGCCGCATTGTGGGCTGAGGCAGATGTGGTTGATGTCTACGAATTGAGTTGCTTCCTTAATACGGTTGATGACCGTCTGCTTGTCTTCCAGTTCACCCGTTTTGGAGGAAACGAGGCCCAGCACGACTTGTTTTTCATCTTTCAGATGCTTAAGCGGTGTAAAATCACCCGCACGGTCGGTATCGAATTCGAGGTAGTAGCCGTCGATGTTATCGATGCCGAACAGGGTTTCGGCTACAGGTTCATATCCGCCAGAAGATGCCCAGGTGGAATGGTAGTTACCACGGCATACGTGGGTTGTAACGACCAAATCGGCTGGAAGATTCTTCACGGTTTCCTGATTCACGCGAGCGAACAGCTTTTTGGTATCCTCCACATTTTCACCCGCATGCTGTCTAGCTTCCCAATAGTTTTTATCACAAAGCATGCCCCATGTGCAATCATCCAGTTGCAGGCTGCGGCAGCCTTCATTATACAGCGCTTGGATCACGGATTCGTAAGCTTTGGCGATATCCGACACCAGTTCATCCAGATTGCTGTAATACGTATCGGTTGATTCTTTATTTTCTCCACGCAACAGCTCAGCCAGGAACTGCGCAGGTGCCGGAATCGTTTGGCGAGCGATAGCATCCTCTCCTGCGACTTGTTTCAGGAATTTAAAATCTTCAATGAAAGGATGACGGGAATGTCCAATTTTACCGGACAAACGTGCGGTTTCCGCTCTTGTTTCCACACCTTGGAATTGGTAGCCGTTTGCAAGCTGTACCTTTTCCACGCCGTCCAGTCCCCACATAAAATCAAGATGCCACCAGGAACGTCTGAATTCCCCATCCGTCACGGCTTGAAGGCCTACGGATTTTTGCTTTTCCACCAGTTTGGTAATTTCTTCATCTTCAATCTTTCTCAGCTCGTCCGCAGAGATTTCATTATTTTGAAATTGAATTCGGGCGTCTTTAATCGCTTGCGGGCGCAAAAAGCTGCCAACCATATCATGTCTAAAAGGGGTCACTTTACGTTGGGATGCATTGTCAAGGATGCTGCTCATTAGGGTTATCTCCTTTTTCGCTTCAGTAGTGAAGTTGTTGTAAGAAAGATAACATACATTTTCAGCTATAAGGTAACTCCAATAAACTATAGCTAGTTATAGCCTAAGGCTATATCAAACTTTTTTATTCCCCTATTGCCTCATGCAACGCTTCTACATAGACTGTGGCCAGCTTGGAGAGCGCGACGTTTTTATGGCAAATCCATCCCACATTAATAGACTCATCACACTCCAGGGGGACGGAAATAATTTCGTTACCGTTCAGATCTGCACTAATCACTCCGGTAGAAATGGTATAGCCGTTCAAGCCAATGAGCAGATTAAAAAGGGTGGCCCGGTCATTGACGCGAATGCTTTTGGGGTGCGACAATGTACTCAGAATCTCCTCGGAAAAGTGAAAGGAATTGTACTCCCCTTGTTCAAAGGACAGATATGGGTAAGGATGAAGTTGGTCAATGGTCACGATAGACTGCCGGGATAGCGGGTTATTGGCACTGATAAATATATGCGGCTTAGCCGTAAACAGGCTGTTGAATTGCAGATTTGCATCTTTTAGCAGCTTGTTGATGACTTTGGCGTTAAATTCGTTCAGATACAGGATTCCGATCTCACTGCGTAGGCTTTTGACATCCTGTATGATTTCATGGGTTTTGGTCTCCCGCAAAGCCAGCTCATATTCATCCTGTCCATATTGATTCACCAGATTTACAAATGCATTCACTGCAAAAGCATAATGCTGCGTAGACACAGCAAAATGCTGTGGTGAAGGCTTGGCATCCAAATAGCGACTTTCCAGCAGCTCCGCCTGCTCAACGACCTGACGCGCATAACCTAGAAATTCCACGCCTTCCTTGGATAAAGAAATGCCTTTATTAGTACGCTCAAAAATGGTGATATGAATTTCTTCCTCCAGATCGCGAATCGCGTTGGACAGACTGGGCTGGGAAATGAACAACCGCTTCGCCGCCTCATTCATGGAGCCACGATTGGCAACCTCGATGACATATTTTAATTGTTGTAAGGTCAATGCATGATGTCCTTTCCGTTTGTGTTTCTTCTATTATATAATACATGATCACCCTCCTGGAAAAGGGAATAGAAACACCCCCTTAAAATGGTAACATCCATTTCAAGGAGGTGCTTTTCACTGCTGTATTAATTAACGAATGTCACCGTTTGTAGCGATCAGCTTTTGATACCAGTAGAAGCTTTGTTTACGAATACGGCGCAGATCTTTGAGATCAAATTCCTCACGATCCACATAGATGAATCCGTAACGCTTACTGGAGCCCTGATGGGTACTAACCAGATCAATCGCAGACCACGGACAGAAGCCGAATACGTCTACGCCGTCTGTAATAGCCAATTGAATCTGCTCGATATGCTTCTTGAAAAAGTCAATACGATAAGGGTCATTCACTACATCCCCTTCTTCGAGCTTGTCAAAAGCGCCCAGGCCGTTCTCTGTCACGATCAAAGGCAAGTGGTAGCGAGAATATATTTGACGTAATGTACTTCTAAAACCAACCGGATCAATCTCCCAACCAAACTCTGTCTTTTGCAGGTTGGGGTTCACAGAACCTCGATATGCTCCAGGTTCACCCACAATTTCGTGCTGATCGCCTGTATGTGAAAAATCATTTCCATCATCCAAACTTTCCCCTACGGTTTGGGAGGTATAGTAGTTAAAGGCGATAAAGTCCGGATTTCCTTTTGCTAATATATCCATATCCCCTTCTTTAATAACAGGATCATAACCCTTCTCGACCAAATAGCTCCAGGCAATGTGGTTGTAGCGGCCAAATACAGCCATATCCAGGTAGAGCCAGTTGCGAATAGCTGCGTAGTTGTCAGCCGCCAGCGTATCTTCCGGCTTGGAACTGGCTGGATAAATGACCCCTATATTCGGTGCTGGTCCAATTTTCGCATTAGGCAGCATGTCATGGCACAACACCATCGCCTTCGCCTGCGCGACTAACATATGATGATTTTGCTGATACAGTACCTTTTGCGGATTTTCCAGGTTAGTATCCAATGTACCAATAGAACCGGGATGGAGAATCAGCATGTTCTGCTCATTAATGGTTAGCCAGTATTTCACCCTGTCCCCAAAGTTTTCAAACAACGTTTTGGCATACTGCTCGAAGGCATCAATCGTTTCCCTTTTGGACCATCCGCCTTGTTGTTCAAGCGCATAGGGCAGATCAAAATGATACATAGTAACAATGGGTTCAATACCATATTTAATTAATTCGTCAATCAATGAGCTGTAAAATGCAATTCCCTTCGGATTGACTTCGCCGGCGCCTTGTGGATAGATGCGTGTCCAAGCGATCGAGAAGCGATACACCTTAAAGCCCATTTCAGCCATCAGAGCTACGTCCTCTTTGAACATATGGTAATGATCACTGGTTACCTTAAAATCAGTAACTCCTTCAACGTGGTTAGCCATGTCAATGACAGAGGGGCCTTTTCCATCTTCGTCCCATGCACCCTCTACTTGATAAGCGGAAGTTGAACCTCCCCAGAAAAAATTTTCAGGGAATGCCTTCAATTGATTATGTTTCATGATCTAGTCCCTCCAGTTATCGTTATATCCTTCTAATTTCGCTTCATGTACGTGATGATGAGCTTTCCTGTATTACACCACCAAAGTTAGCAATACTTCATTTTTCTGAACCTGCTCCTGATTGGTCTCAAATACGTCCACTTTATGTTTCGTCAGGGTGACGATGACAGGGGTGACGATTTCGTACCCTGCTTCTATAATCTGCTCTCTGTCAAATTGGATTAACAAGTCCCCTTGTTTTACGATATCTCCCTCTTGAACGACCGGATTAAAATGCTTTCCTTTCAACGCGACGGTGTTAATTCCAATATGAATTAATATCTCCGTACCCGCCTTGGAAGTCAAGCCGATGGCATGTCCTGTAGGGAACAGCGACGTTACAACTCCATCTATGGGCGCTACGACCTCACCGACAGACGGTTCAATGGCTAAGCCTTTTCCCATTGCCCCTGTAGAAAATGCCGAATCATTCACTTGGCTCAGTGGTGTAGTCTTGCCTGTGATCGGGCTGTAGATCGTTTCTTTCTTGATGTCAACAGCCTTAGTTGCTGTAACAGTTGGTAGAGGTTCTTCCGTCTTAACGGCCTCAACAGTTGCCGCGGTCTCCCCCTTCACCTTGCTTTCATAGCCAAAAATAAGAGTCAGCACCGTGGCTACCGCGAACGAGCATGCAATGGCAATCACATAAACCAAGGTAGGCGTATATACCGGAATCGCAAAAATGTTGTGAAACACATAAGCTGTCATTTTCACTCCAAAATGTCCATTGATGGCACCGCCTATCGCCCCTGCGATAATGACAATCGGAATGACTCGTTTAAAGCGAAGCACCAGACCATACACAATCGGCTCTGTCACACCCGCCAGCAAGCCTGTAATACTCGTGGAACCTGCAAGGGTTCTAAGTGTTTTGTCTTTTTTCGCCTTCAAGAAGATACCGAATGCGACACCAATTTGAGCAAATACAGCCGCAGCCGCCATCGCCTCAATCGGATCACCGCCAACACCGATATTTTGAATCGTGATCGGGGTAAAGCCCCAGTGAAGTCCGAAGACGACCATAAAGGTCATAAAACCGCCAAGCACAATTCCTGATAAAATGCCGCTTACACCGATTAACCATGTCACACCCGAAGAAATCCAATCTCCTACCGTTGTACCGAACGGTCCAAATGCGATGGCAGATAGCGGAACCATAATCATTAAAGCCAGCATCGGAACTAAAAACAGCTGCAAATCCTTAAGAATGATCTTCTTCAAAAACTTGTCGACCAACGCATAGATGCTGATAGATATGAAAATCGGGAAAACACTCGCTGAGTAGTTCATCATGATCACAGGTATTCCTAAAAATGATACATCAGAGCCTTTGTCCATCAGCCCCGTAAAGTTGGGTTCCAGAAGAGCCGCACCGATCACACCAGCTACATAAGGATTCGCTTTCAGCTTTATACCGAGCGTAATCCCCAGTAAAATCGGCAAAAAGTAAAAAACAGCATTCCCTGCAGCAGACAGGATCAGATAGGTATCACTCGTTGCAGACATCCAGCCTAGCAAGGTCAAAACCGTCAAGAGGGCTTTCAGCATCCCCGAGCCTGCCATCGCTGGAATCAACGGGGAGAAACTGCCGGAAATGACTTCGAAGATTGTGGATATGACCGATGTCTTCTTTCCACTGGATTCGTTACTCGCAGAGGTGTCCGATCCAAAATCCCTGTTTTTCATAATCTCCGTATATACATAGGCAACATGGCTGCCAATAACGACTTGGAATTGTCCACCGCTTTCAACAACAGTAATGACTCCCTCGTGCTTCTCAAGCGCTTCTCTTTCGGCTTTTCGTGAATCCTTCAGGTCAAATCGGAGCCGTGTAGCACAATGGACAAGCCCATTGATATTTTCTTCTCCTCCAACGAGACGTACGATATCCTCGCCCATTTTCTTATGGTCCATGTTCATTCTCCTCTTGGGCAGATTGCCTGAAAACAAAAAAATACCTAAACGAAAGGCATGTATGATCATAGAAAATGATCACTGCCATTCATTTAGGTATCGCCTGCTTATCAGTAACAATCCTTAAATTTAAGTTGTGAGCCTACTATAAATCACTCCGAAATCGTTTGCAAGCTTTTTTTTCTAAGAATCAGCCATATCGTTTCTGGAGGTTACACGCTGTATATGAATCGTCAAATACACTTTTTCATCAATCGACATCGCACTTTCATGCTTTAATTCCAAGTACTGATTAATTAATTGGGTACACTGAAAAGCCCTCTCGTATTTATCTTTGACTTGGTCATACAAGAAGTTATCCCCTGAAGCTAATTGCTCTTGTTCATTGCTCAACAAGCGTTGGGCAAAGTACTGCAAATGAGTAATAAACCGCGAATAATTAAATGAGGTTTCATCCAGTGTAATCTGATAGTAATCGGTTACAATATTGAAAATGTCATCAATGACCTCCGTAATCTCAACCGTTTGTTTCATGCCCTGACCGTCTTGTCTTGCATTGACAAAATGCATGGCAATAAAGCTTGCTTCATGCTCATCCATTTGAATGCCAAATTGAGCATGAATGATGTCCAATGCATTCATACCTATCATAAATTCTTTTTTGTAAAATTTTTTGATCTGCCATAACAGTGAATTTTTAAGCCCCACGGATTTTCTGTATCGAGAGATGGCAAATTGAATATGGTCAATCAAGGAAATATAGATATTATCACTAAAAATATCTCCCATTTCTTTTTTGGCGCTCCCTACAATTTCATCCGCCACCTTTAAATACTCTACAGATGTTTCCCCAATGAGATCAATTAATTTTTGCGGAATTTTATCGGACTTTAATACAAAGGTTTTTTCTATTTTTTCTTCATCGACCCTTTGACCATTTTTCTTTTTAAAACCCAGACCGTTCCCTATGACAACAAACTCATGACCTACCTGATTCTCGGCCCGAATGACATTGTTGTTAAATATTTGCCGGATGATCATCTAGCTGCTCACCTCATTGATGTAATGACAAAGTTTGGAATAACAAAAAAAACCAAATAACGACTAAGTCCATTAGTCATTATTTGGGTATCGCCTGCTTACCAGTAACAATCCCGAAGGGCACTTCACCCCTCATTCAATTACTCTTACTATACCGCTTTCAAAGCAGAATAACAATACAATCATACCAAAAAACCGCCAAACACTCGAAATCCTTGTGCTCAGCGGTAATTCAAGTTCATGGTTAACGTTCTTTTTCCTTACAAAATACGTCTTTGGCAACCTGAACTGCTGAGGCCGCCCGCGGCCATCCTACGTAAAAGGCTAGCTGTGTAATGACCTCAATCAATTCTTCCTCCGAAATCCCGTTCTCTTTGGCCAGGTTCAGATGATAAGGAAGTTGATTCACATGCTCACCCGCTACCAAAGCAGCAACTGTAATGAGACTCCGTTCCCTAAGAGATAGCTCACTTCTTCTCCATACATCTCCAAAAAGAACATCCTCCGTATAGCTTACAAAAGCGGGTGCAAAATTACCTATCATTTCCAGAACACTCGATCTGATTAATTTATGCTTCATAAGATCATTTGGGCAAGTCCGTTGCCAAAGGACCAATCCTCTAATTCAGTCTCTACCAGCGTCACAAATACATCCTCTGATCTAATCTTGCATTCAATAGATAGGAGTTCGGCTAACCTTTGGTAAAAACCCTTTTTTTGTTCCGTAGTTCTACCCGATCCCATTGTAATTTGGATGTACAGCAGCTTGTCTGTTCTGGATACATTCAAATAATCTGGACTATAATAAAACTCGCTCTGCTTATGAGCATAAAAAACCTGAAAGTAATCCTTGAGCGGGACCTGAAAATGTTCGATCAAAGCATTCATGATACAGCGGCTAATGCCAGGCAGCTCTTGTTCTGTGTATTTCTGCTCCATGTAGCCTACTCGTACAAATGGCATATTCATTCTCTCCTATCCGTTGGGATAAGATGATTGTACTCTTCTCATCTTCATCTGTATAATTGAAAATAATCATAAATATATTCAATTTTATCGATAGGAATGAGTTCGCATGGATCTGAAAGAGTTAACTACGTTTCGTACTATTATTGAAGAAGGAACCTTCTCAAAAGCTGCCGCCAAATTAAACTACGCGCAGTCTACAGTCACGAACCAAATCCAGAGGCTAGAGAAAGAGCTGGGATTTCAGCTTTTTAAAAGAGGCTGGGATGCAGAATTAACCGCCTCAGGAAAAATATATGCCGAAGAGATTGACGAACTTATTCAGCATTGGAATTTTGTAATGGACCAGGCGAAGTCGCTGAAAAAAGAAGAGATTGGCACGCTCCATATCGGTGTGATTGAAACTGTGGCTACTACCGCACTGCCTTTGATTCTACGACAATTTCGGAAGCATAAACCGAATATTACGTGCCATTTTACAGTGGGAAACACGGATACGCTCTCAAAAGCTTTGGTGGACGGCACACTGGATTTTGCAATTTCCGGGGAACCTCACTCGGTACCATTCTTACATTTTGAACCTTTATATCACGAACAAATTGCTTTTATCGTGTCCCGCAGTCATCCCTTCGCGGCAAAAAATGGGCTTCAGCTCGAAGATCTGTATGAGTACCCGCTTATCGTCGGAGGGAAGAACTGCTTGTACCATATACGGCTGGAGAAAGAGCTTTCCCGCTTCCGGTCGATGCCATTTTTTTATACCGTCAGTCAAATCTCGTCTATCCCCTCATTCGTAAGTACGATCCCTTCGGTTGGAGTGGTTCTGTCGTCAATGCCTTTGCCGGAGGAACTGGTCACCATCCCTTTCCAGTTAACAGACCCGAATATCCCCATTGGACTGTTACAAAACAATCAGCAATCCCAATACCTGACTTCAGCCCGAAAGCTGTTTATGGAGTTGGTTAAGGAGCTTTGTAGGTTACAGCAATGCCATAACTACTAATAAGCTTATATGGGCAGAGGCGGCGCCTTACCATAAAGAAAAAGCCGCTAAACACTCAGAAACCTGTGTTTAGCGGCTTTACTATTGAAAGATCGAGGAGATGTGCCCCTCTTTTTATTTTATACTCTTATGATACTCGTTTATTTCGTTTCAACTGTTTTTTTCCACAGTCCCAGAATGAGCGCGGAAATCACGGAGCCAATCGCCACTGCAAGCAAGAACAGCAAAGCATGGTTGGCAAGAGCTGCTACAAAAATCCCGCCATGTGGAGCTGGAAGATTGATTTGCCAAAATTGCGTCAGACCACCAGCAATCGCTGAACCTACAATACAAGAGGTCAGGACACGCAGAGGATCAGCAGCTGCGAATGGAATGGCTCCTTCCGTAATGAAGGACAATCCAAGTACATAGTTCGTCAAGCCAGACTTGCGCTCTTGCTCGGTAAATTTATTTTTGAAGAACGTCGAAGCCAGTGCAATCGCCAGTGGAGGTACCATACCGCCAGCCATAACAGCTGCCATCATAGCCCCGTTTGTGTTACCGCTGGAAGTAAAGACACCGATCGAAAATGCGTAAGCTGCTTTGTTGAAAGGTCCGCCCATATCGATCGACATCATTCCGCCCAGAATCAGACCTAAAATAACCGCATTACCTGTTCCCAAATTGTTCAAAACATTGACAAGCCACGTATTAATACCACCGAAAATCGGATCGAACAGGTAGAACATAATCGCGCCTGAAATTAGGAGTCCAAATACAGGGTATAACAAGATTGGTTTTAAACCATCCAGAGCTTTCGGCAGACCTGCCAAAGCTTTACGCAGGAAGATAACTACATAACCGGCCATGAAACCAGCTGCCAGACCGCCAAGAAACCCTGCATTGGAGTTTACAGCCATCAGACCACCGACCATACCTGGCATCAGTGCCGGGCGGTCTCCAATGCTCATTGCGATAAATCCGGCCAGTATCGGAATCAGGAAGTGGAACGCACCTGTTCCCCCGCCAATCGTTTGCAGCAGTTGGAAAAGTACATTATCTTCTCCGGCCACTTGTTCGATCAAGAAGGAAATCGCTAACAAGATCCCCCCGCCGACAACGAATGGCAACATATGAGAAATACCGTTCATTAAATCCTTGTAAATTTTACTGCCCACGCTGGTCTTCTCGGCTTTTGACTCTTCAGCGCTGCCTTTACCTTCACTACGGTAAATTGGCGCATCGCCGTTCAGCGCTTTGCGAATCAATTCTTCGGATTTACGGATACCGTCACTTACCGGTCTTTGCAATACAGGCTTACCGTCAAATCTGGCCATTTCGACCTTCTTGTCAGCCGCAACAATGACACCTTTGGCACGACGAATTTCATCCGCTGTCAGTACGTTTTGTGCGCCTTCCGAGCCGTTCGTTTCTACCCGGATATTTACACCCATCTCTTTCGCTTTCTTAATGAGAGCGTCTTCAGCCATAAACGTGTGCGCAATGCCTGTAGGACAAGCGGTCACCGCAACTACAAACTCGTCAGAATCCGGGTTGCCAACGATAACGTCAGGCGTTTGCTGTGCTTTGGCTGCCTCTTTCTTGGCCTCTTTTGCTTTCTTGGCAGCTTCTTCTTCCGCCTGCTTGGTATCAAACAACTCTGTTACTTCATCCGGTGTTTGTGTATTCATCAGCTTGTCGATGAAATCAGTATCAATGAGCAGCCGAGAGAGGGCAGCCAATGTGCGAAGATGTGTATTTGCTGCTCCCTCTGGAGCTGCAATCATAAAGAATACCTTCGCTGGCTCACCGTCCAGCGATTCGAATTCTACGCCTTTACTGCTTTTGGCAAAAACAACGGTCGCTTCATTCACAGCTTTGGTCTTGGCATGCGGCATCGCAATACCGCCACCGATTCCAGTGCTGGATTCAGCTTCGCGTTTGTAAATCATTTCTTTAAACAAGGCACGGTCATTAATACGTCCACTTGCTTCGAGACTGGCGATGAGTTCCTCAATCGCCCCGTCCTTTGTCGTCGCCTGCAGGTCCATGATCATCGTTTCTTTAATCATCAGGTCTGTTATTCTCATTGTTCACACTCTCCTAAGTTCGATCAGCGTGTAGACACACGCATAATAAGCTCATGATGCAGCCGGATTACCGTTTTGAAATCGTGACTTGCGGCCGTAATTGTTCAATTTTCTCTCTTGTAGCCAGATCATCGGAGAACGCAGTTGCGCTTCCGGATGCCACTCCTGCACGGAAGGCTTCGATCGGATCGCCTTGAAGAGCCAGCGTACCCACGAATCCAGCAATCATAGAATCACCTGCGCCTACAGAATTTTTCACCGTTCCTGCTGGTACATTTGCGTGATACACTTCATCTGCCGTAATGAACAAAGCCCCTTCTCCTGCCATGGAAATGAGTACATTTTTTGCACCTGCTTCCAGCAGTTTACGACCGTAAGTGACAATCTCCTCCTCTGAATGAATAGTTACGCCAAACAACTCAGCCAGCTCATGATGATTGGGCTTAATGAGCAGCGGCTTATGAACCAAAGCCTTCATCAGCGCTTCACCTGTGGTGTCGATGACGAATTCAGCCCCGGTGTCCTGACACACGCGAATCAATCGCTCATAGAAGTCTCCTCCAAGAGATGGCGGGATACTTCCCGACAAGACGACAATGTCATTTTTCTGGAGACCCGCCAGCTTTTGTACCAATGCATCGGCCTCTTGCTCACGAATCACAGGTCCCAAACCGTTAATTTCTGTTTCATCACCATGCTTGAGCTTAATATTGATCCGTGTATCATCTTCGATCATTACAAAATCAGTTTTAATGGATTCTTCCCGCAATGTATCGTCGATAAACCTGCCTGTGAACCCTCCGAGAAAACCAATCGCCGTGCTGTCTGCTCCCAGCTGGTTCAAAATACGTGATACATTAATTCCCTTGCCCCCTGGCAGTTTTAGATCACGTTTCATCCGGTTCAAATCACCGAGCTTCAAATCGTCAACTTCCACGATGTAATCAATGGAAGGGTTTAGTGTTACTGTATATATCATTGTTATCCCTCGATTATCTTAGTTTTCTGAGCTATGGATCGGCGTGAACGTTCTGGCACCGATTCAGTAATAAGGATAGCTTCCTTGAGATCGAATAGTTTGGCGAACGTTACTTCTCCAATTTTGCTGGAATCGGCCAACACATATGTTTTGCCGGACAGCTGATGGGCACGCCGCTTGATCAGCGCCTCTTCAGGATCAGGAGTGGTATACCCCATCTCCACATCTACCCCGTTCGTTCCCAGAAAGCACTTGTCGAATCGAAAATTGTCCAGATTCTGTAGGGCAATACTCCCGATTACGGCTTTGGTATGAATTTTCATCATCCCCCCCAGTAGATAGCTTCTAATTCGTTTGCTTACCAGTGCTTCTACGTGGGAGAGACCGTTTGTCACGACCGTCACGTCTTTAGCTTCAATGTAAGGAATCATCGCCATCGTTGTTGTTCCCGCATCCAGATAGATACATTCACCATCCAAAATTTCTTTAGCTGCCATACGGGCGACTGCGTTTTTTTGTTGAACGTTTTTGAACGTTTTTTCTTCCATGCCGGGTTCCTGACTTTTCTGATTCAGCAAGGTTGCCCCTCCATGAATCCGCTTTAACAACTGACGGCCTTCAAGATCTATCAAATCACGCCGAATCGTTGACTCAGAAGCTCCCAAGAGATCAGCCAATTCCTGCAACTTTACAACACCACGTTCTTGTAAGCGCTGTATTATTAACTTGTATCTTTCTTCCGTCAGCATCTTCATTCCCCCAACTGTTCTTATCGTACCACAAACCTAGCAAAAAACAATCATTTTTCTTCAAAAAGATTCAAAAAAATTCATTCCAACTTCATTTTTTTACAAAATGGTGAATTCCTACTCTAATCAGCATGATTGCGTTTACATTTTAAAGAAATTTCATCTGCTTTTATGTAAATTCATTCTTCTTACATGGAAATTCAGCAGTAAACGTTCAAAAACGTTCTGACACTTCAATTAGTACTATTTTACCATTCTACGTACCATTCGTCCCAACCTTATTTAGTCAGAAAAGAGCTAATCACCGGGACTTCGTCCTCAGCTGTAATTCTCGATTCCTCAGCCAGCAAATCATAAAACTTTCTTACGCCCTGCACACGAGGGTCTGTGCTGTAAGCTTGAATGATCTCCCCTTCACGGACAACATTGTCCCCGATAATAACGGTGCCAGAACGTGAAAAACGAAGTGCCCACTCTAGATATAATGGATTATTGGGTTTATCCGCATCAATAAAAATGAGATCAAAAGGTGCAACGCTCTCATCCTTCATTTGTGTCAACTGCTCCAATGCGTCTCCCTCTCGAAGTTCCACCATTCCATCCAACTGAGCCAACGATATATTCGACCGAGCGATTTTAGCATGAACCGGATGGGCTTCCAGCGTAACTATTTTTCCATCTGTCGGCAACGCCCTACCCAGCCAGATTGTACTGTAGCCTCCCAAGGTACCAATCTCCAACACACGTCGTGCACCTTGCATTTGAGCTAAGATATTTAATAGCTTTCCCTGATTAGGCGACACATCATGCGGAGGTAATCCTGCCTGTTGGTTAGTTGCCAATACCTTTTCCAAGACAGCATCATGCGGAATAAGACGCTCCGAGATATAATGATCTACTTGTTCCCACGTATTCGTTGAATGCATTTGCTCCACTCTCCTTTGGCTTTAACTTACAATTTGATTGTAAATGAATTACTATTATAAAAATAATATATGTTTTTACTCTATTCATAATTTAAATGTATGAGTTAATCAGAAAGGAGTCCGGTCTTGAACCTGCATGCATTACGCTTATTTCACGTGGTCGCCTCTACAAGGAGTGTGACACGTGCCTCTGAACTATTAAATATTAGCCAACCTGCGATAACAGCCCAGATTAAAAAATTCGAAAAAGAAATATCCCTCACACTGCTCGTGCCCATGGGAAGAGGGATTACCTTAACCGATGCTGGTGAAAAGCTTGCTGTTCTCGCCAAACGGCTTTTTGCTGTCGAACAGCAAATCGAACAATTTTCACAGGATTATCGTGACGGAGCCCATGGTCATATTCGGCTGGCTGCTACTTATTTACCGGCTCATTTCCTCATTCCGGCCTGGATCGCAAAATTCAAACAGCAATATGAACAAGTTGAAATGACGATTCATACCACGAACTCCAATAATGCCTTGCAGCAGCTATTGAATATCGAAGTAGATTTGGCGATCTATGGAGGACTGCCTGAGCAGTACTCCGATACGATTCAGACCGAAGAATTATTTCGTGATGAGCTATGGTTTGTAGTAGCGCCGGATCATCGGTATGCGAATCAGCAGGTTTCATTATTGCAAATGATGCAGGAGCCCTTTGTTATGCGTGAGAAGGGAAGCTCGACACGAGAGAGATTGTTTTCCCTATGTCGAACCTACAATGCCCCTGCTCCCAAAGTCACACTTAACTTCACAGGGCTGCATGAGGCGATTACCGCAGTGATTGCCGGTTATGGTGCAAACTTTGTGTCCTCACTAGTCGTGCGTGAATATGTAGAACGCGGTGAGCTATGCCGGGTATATGTGGAGGGTATCCAGCTTCTCAATTCAATCGCTATTTGTACTCGCAAAAATGAGCCACTATCAGCGGCTACCCAGAATTTCATCCAGCTTATTCGCAATCATTCTTGATAAGCATAGGATACCTGTGTACACTTGCGTCTTCTTTGAATAACAAGAGCCATGACTGCGTGCATACCGCATTCATGGCTCACCTTGTTATGATAAATATTCACCCTCAATCATCTTCTCCAGGTAATCTCCCGGCTGCGCAAGAAACTCAGCAAAGTTGCATACATCCGCATATTCCTGATGTTCTTCATCGTAATAGCCCAGACACTTGTGCTTGGGATTCCACACCAAAAGGATATCCGAATAGTTATCTACTTCTAGAGACAAACGCAACAGCTTTTGCCGACCTAATTTCATCTCAACCGTATCTACGAAAGAGAAAAACTCAACAAATTGGATACCTAAATCATTTTCTGGCAGGTCTACACGGCGCTGGTCTCCCATTAGAAAGACTGTAAGATCCTTCGGAAGCTTGTAGCTTTTTAAAGCATGTTGTTTATTCTCCAGATTATGAAACGCTGGCGGTTCCACAGACTTTAGATATTCGGCCATTTCCACGTTCTTATTGCTAACAGCAATCGTATATGCCCGATCTCCACCTTTTTCTGCCAGTGTCACGTCAGCCCCATGCTCTACCAGGTACTTAACCATCGCAAAATCATTATTTCGTGCTGCTACAGTTAAAGGAGTCGCTTTATAGGGATACACCATATCAGAGGCATTGTAATTAATATCTGCACCATGCTCCAACAGTAGTGCTACAGTGTTCAGGTCATGGTTACTAACTGCGTTGCGCAGCGTTGCTCCCCCATGCTGCTTTATATCGAGGCCAAGTTCGTGAATCAGCGGGATATTCTTTTTATTGCCATAATAGGCTTGCTCATAGGCACCAGATTTGACTTGATTTTTTCCGTCCAGCTTGGCACCATGGGCCACCACATAGCGGACAATCTCTTCTGAGCAGTAGCGAACAGCTGTTAAAAATGCAGGGCGATCTTTTGCATTGAGTTGAACTCCCTGCTCCACCAACAGCTTTAACACGTCCATTCGCTGAGAAATAAGCGCAAGGTCTAATGGACTTAACGTCGTATGTTTGCTGAGTTTAAATTCTTGTTCTATATCCCAGCCTTCGGTCAGCGCTTGGCGTAATGCCGATATATTGCCTTCTACAATACGCATTGCGATTTCGGGAAGAACGTCAAATTTGCCAATATCTTTTAATTGGATCATTGTATACCCTCACTCTTTATGTATCTATTATCATGTAAATCCATTTTATACCAATCTCCCCTTTACATAAATCCGCCTGACTTCCCAGTTTATTTGCTCACTTTTAATGCAAACAAGTGAGTAGTATAGGTGAAAGTACCTTAGAGAAGCTATAATTGTATAGTATTATGATTCTGTATACTCGATGCAACGAAAAGGAGAACTTATGAATAGCATTCAATACTTATCTCAATTCAATTTGCTACATAGTCTCTCACGAGAAGATTTGATTGAAATGGATCAAATGACCTCTATTACGACTATACAAAAAAACCCATTTATTCAAACCCCGGATACCTTCTTCAAGGGGCTTTATTTTGTGAAAAGGGGAAAGGTACGTCTCTACAAGCTGAATGCCGATGGGAAGCAGTTCACTTTGGATATTCTCAGTGAGGGAAATGTATTCGGTGAAATGGACATGATTTCACTGGGGACACGGGACATGTACATAGAAACGATAGAAGAATGCGATATCTGCTTGATGGACACAGACCGATTTGAACATTTTTTAATCCAGCATCCCCGGCTTATGATGAATGATTCAGGTACTAAGTGACCGGATCTCAGGAATGAGCAGTCTGGCCCAGCATCTGACTTTGGGGAATTTACAAGATAAAATTATGTATGTTCTTTTAAAATTATGTGATCAATTTGCCCTTCAAAGTCATGATGAGTATTATAAAATTGATTTTCCGCTTTCTCACCAGGAAATAGCGAATTTGGTTGGGGCCACCCGTGAAGCTGTAACAACCGCTCTACAGGAGCTTGTCAAAGAAAAGGCCATTAAAACCGGTTTTAAGACAATTTACATCCATCGCCAAAAGCTAGCCAAGTTGTAAGCTACATTACATCTTTCCTCCTGACAAAAGAATTATCGTATACCTACCAGCAAATATACGATATGGAGTGATGAAATGTTACACCGCAAAGGAGCTCGCAAAAGAACAGATATCCCTACTGATGTACTTCAACTGCTACAGCAGGGACAGCTTGAGACCGTGAATCTTACCGAATGGCTGGCTGTGGATCATGTTGTTCTTCTGCGGAACGCTCTGGATGAGTTTGGATTGCAGCGATCATTCAATGTCTTCTTGACTGAATTGGATCATCTGAAGGAAAAAAAGATCATGAAAATGATACCCGCAATAGCACAGGCGTGGCTTCATGTGTTTGAGCAACAAGCGCTAGAAGAACGTACTCGACTCTTTGACGCGATGGCCTCCCATCTTTCAGACAGCATTCGCTGCTGGGCTGCCTACATCATCGGGATTGATTCCCGTTTAAGTCTAGAAGAAAAATTTGCTGGCATTCGACCATTTGCAGCGGATTCCCATTTCGGAGTACGTGAAATAGCCTGGATGGCAATGAGAGAACCTATATTCTTGCAACTGGATGAGGCGCTTGCGCTGTTAAACAGCTGGGTGCGAAATGAGGATGCTAACATACGTCGTTTTGCTATTGAATTAACCCGGCCACAAGGCGTTTGGGCCAAGCACATCCCTGAACTAAAAGAACATCCCGAGCTGGCTCTTCCACTTTTGGAAGCGGTTCAATCCGACCCAGTCAAATATGTTCAAGACTCGGTGGGCAATTGGCTGAATGATGCCAGCAAAACTAACCCGGAATGGGTAACTCAGGTTTGTGATACATGGCTGATGACTTCTGATACAAAGGAAACGAAGCGAATAGTAACTCGGGCCCAAAGAAGCTTGAACAAAATGAAATAAATCGAAGACTCCTCCCCATCCAATCCATATCTAAAATATTCACATAGAACTATGAGATACATCTGGAATATTAGGAGTGGAGGAATTCCTATGTCTATTATCCGAATCTATCTGGAAGCTGACAGTGTTGTATCTGGGAACGTTACAGCGAGACGGGTTAACGACACTTTCTCCTACTAATCTAATCATAAATACTGGCTTATTAGTTGGCGCTACCGTAGTTGTTGAGGTGATCAATTTCAAACACCAGCGCTTCCTCAACTTCTGTCAACAACGTCACAGTGACGACCACAATAAACGACTGAGCTACGTAAAACAGGACAAACGCCTCTTTTTTATGATTTTATAAAAGGGTAAAATTCCCTTTATAAATATGAAACAGAGGGAGTTATTTCCATGCAATTCAGTTTTGCCTATTTTCGATTTTATATTGTTGCACTTATAGCACTATTCATTCTTACCAGTTGCAATTCCAAAAATGCTGTAACTACAGTCCACACGAATTCTAATGTAGACAATATGACTCATAATACAGCCGTTGTGGACAAAGAAAGTCAGCCTGTCCCACACGTTACAGAGTCGTCGGCTCATACCGTTACCTCGGATAAGGATCTTGTGGCTCTCACCATTCCCGCTGGCTGGCGTAAATTTAAACAAGGACAACTGGATTCGGTGCTTAGTGTTTGTGACAAAGAAAAAAAGAACGTAGGGCTGGTTTTCCGTGTCCCCAAGTCAGCTTTTGCAAATAATATGACGCTCGACGAATTCGTACAGCAACGTGAAGAAATCTCCGCACTGGGCCTAGAAAACTTTAAGGCTGTGGATACTACCCCAATCCAGATTGATTCCACAACCGCCAGAACAGCCGATTATAGTGGGAATTTCAAGGGCCAACAGGTCTATTACTTCAGTGCCATGTTTGAGAGCAAACAGCATTATCTTCAAGTATTGATCTATTCAAGGGGAGGCTCATCTATAGAAAAACATCACGAATTTGCGACAATAGCCAGCTCCTTGAAAATATTAAGCGACTCACAAGTTGAGCCTGATCTTCGTTCAACAACTATTTTAAAAACTTTTAAAAGCGAAGATGCTCAGCAACAAATCCGTCTCCCTTATGTATGGAAGTCTGGTTTAATTCTTAATCCAGATGCATTAATTCAAGCCTGGTATGAAAAACACGATGCGTACATGGCGGTCATCAAGGATTGGAAATCTGAACTACCTTATGAGAAATCCTCAATGATCACATTAAAAGAATACGCTGAGTTTTCAGCTCAATTAGTACTTAAAAGGTCTGGAAAAGGGATAATATTGACGGGACCAATAAAGGTCAATATTAACGGGAATCAAGGCTTGCAATACGAAGTATGGACAGAGAGCGATAAAGTGAAAGTTGTATATTTAATCACTTATTTGGAGCATACCGATTCGTTCTCTCAAATTATTTTCTGGACAAGAGCAGATTATTACGATGACCAAAAATCTGAATTTCAAAGATATACTAAAACATATAGAGAAGAAGAAATATAGACATAACAAAATCCGCCAAACACTTAGGAATCTTGTGTGAAGCGGATTTTTCTATATGACTTTCGCAGATTGAAGTCTTAAAGCTTCTCCCAATTAGTATACAAAGATGTTACTTGTATTTCCTTTATTTTTTGTGGGCTAATAAGAGATTAACTATGGTATCCAGTTGAAGCTCCAGCGAATAGGGGTCTTCCATCACAAACTCATCCCCTTTATTGCTGAATGAACCGTACATGTACACCTGTCCTTTTTTTACAGCCGGAAGACCTTTCCATAGCTCACTATGCAGGATCTGATTGGCCCCCTCATCTTTTGAGCCATATACAAAAATACGATCTCCCATATACTCGGGTAAAACCTCAAGTGAAATATTTTCAAATCCCTCTTTCATATTCAATGCTTTCTTTGTGGGTGGCAGCTTTAGCATTTGATATATGGTTGGACTTCCGTAGTTGCCGCCTTTCGCCCCCAAACATATATGGATTTATTGGCGACTTGTACGATCGAAACCGTCTCTCCATCTTTAATGATACCGTCAATTTTGGTTCTGGCCTCTGCAACTCTCTTCTCTTATTCAGCGATCCACTGCTCGGCTTCTTTCTGTTTGCCAAAAATTTCACTGATTCTGCGGAATTTATCCAGTGGTCCCGCTGTAGATTCACCCTCCCAATACGGCAGGAACACAGTCGTTCCTATCTTTTGGTAGCTGTCGATGTTCTTTTCATTGAGCCGATAATTAAATCAGGTTGCAGAACGGTCAGTTCCTCCAAATCCATAGGAAAATCCCCGAGATCTTTGATTCCGGCTAACTTCTCCTTGGGATATCCCGATGGATCAATCCAAGCCTCATTCAGCATATAGCTTCTGACCCCTAACGGAATAATCCCCAGTTTTAAAAGATGACCCATATACTGATCCGATGCCACTCGTTTCGGGTTTGCAGGTACTTCCTCATCGCCTTTTAGTGTCTTAACCGTTCTTGTCTGCGTTTGTACTGCCGCTTGTCCATCGCTGTTAGATGTTGCCACTGTATGATTAGCCTTCGTCTGCGAGCTTCCATGTGTATTCGTCGGAGCTGAGCAAGCCCCCAGCATCAATGATAAGCACAACATGATCATCATAGCCGTCATTTTGCCTCTACCGTGCATGAAAAAATCCCCTTCCGCATGATACCGATATTGATAATCAATATCAGTATAACGTGTGAAGGCTGTCTGCTGAAGGGCATATTTAAGCTTCGTTTGGGGCATATCCTGATCTTGTCCCTGGATTTGCTGCTGCTGTTCTTTTTTGAATCGTATAGGAGATAGTCCCTTATATTTCTTGAAGCTGCGACTTAATGAATGCGCATCTGGATATCCCACACGCTCTGCGATCTCCTGCAAAGTGGCATCCGTCTGCATTAGCAGCTCTGCCGCCCGATTCGCCCGTATCTGACCCAAGTAATGAATTGGACTGGTATGCATTTTACTTTTGAACAGCCTTGATAAATGTCCGGTACTGCACTCTAGGTCCTCCGCAATAGATTCTAGTGTTATAGGCCGACTAAAATGCTCACGAATATAGGTTACAGCTTGCGCTACCAAGTCAGGCTTAAGGGGCTGAATACCTTGTCGATCCAGTTGGTGTAACAACTCGAATACAAAATGATGAAACAAAGCTTTGACATGCAGTTTACCAAGTCCCGATCCCTTATGCCATTCTTGCTCCAACAGCTTCACTTTATCATACAGAGGCAGCGGGTAATGAGGTGCGAAAGCATACTGATTCTGAAAAGGATTTTCCCTTTCCAGCAATTGTGCGACCTCCTTACGACCAGGCAGGGCCAAAGTTGCCTTGTACAGAATAATGTAATATTCAAATACATCCTCCGTCATGACGCTCAGACACATTCCTTCCCCCCCCATGCAGGACATGGAAACGATCCACCCTATGAATACTGTCATCCAGCCATACCCGTGCACTTCCGCGCACCGTATATAAAAACGCACTGACCGGAAGTCTATAGCTCCGCAATTCTTCCCCTTTATCCATTTTCTTGTGGCGAACATCCATCACCTGTATAAATACATGATTCCACAATACAATGTGATCGTTCAACTTCATTACTACCGCTCAGCCCCCATCCAAACCGATGTGTTGCTTATCCCGCCCAATTTATTAGAATAAATTTATTATAATTGATAATCATTCTCACAAGCAATCATTACGTCTAACTTCCTCTAGATCGTCAAAGCCGCTGATTATCCCCCTATGCAAATATAAGAAAAAGCCCTGTAAAAGGGCTCTCTTTCTTGTGATCCATTCTATTGTCGCTTAAAGTTCCACCTCTATGATTAGGTTCCAAATCGTTTGCGATACCCGCACTTTCGGCACAACTCTTCTACTGCTTCTCTTCTGGAGAATCCAAAGTACAGACGGTTTGCACGCTCACCTTCCACGATCTCGGAAAAAGTTTGCTCATGCACATTTCCTAAGTTAATGACACCTTCTCCATCAAGACAGCAAGGGACCACTGTTCCATCCACCAAAACCGCCGCCTGACTGCGAAGCGCATGACAAAAGCCTTTTCCGTCATCTTCCGGAGCACTCAGGCTAGGCCATTCAAATTCGTAGTCCTGATTCAAATATACATTAGGAGCGATTTTGACCCCACTGCCCGGTATTACTTTTTCCTCAATCCGATAATCCAGTTCAAACTCTTGCTCCAATTGCTCCAGTGTCTCCCGGTTGCGCTGACGCTGCACATTAGTCAAATTATCTTGAGTCAGATTCCAGAGACGGAAGGAAATAATGATATTGTGCTTCACAGCTTCTCTGACAAACGTGAAAATATGACCCAAATAACCTTCTCGATCCACAGAACCTTCATGCCCGTCGAAACTATGAAGAGAAAAATTCATCTGCCGTAAGGCTGGCTGACCAAGCAGCTTATGTCCGGTCTTCGGCAGCAAGGTACCATTGGTGGTAATGTTGACCTTTAAGCCTTTCTCATGCGCACTCTCCAGCAAAAGATCAATTTTGGGATGGAGCAAAGGCTCTCCTTTTACATGCAGATAAATGTAATCCGTATGCGGCTTGACCTGATCAAGCACATTCCGAAAAACTTCCGGATCAATAAATTTTTTGACACGTTGTGTCTGAGGGCAAAAACTGCATGCAAGATTGCAAATGCTTGTTATCTCAATGTATACCTTCTTAAAAGTCTTCAACATGATTTCCCCATTCTAACCTTCATCCTGAACATTTGGTTTATGCTCACTAATCTTATGATTATAACGGGTTATGAACGAGAGGTAAACTCTGCGGATATTTTCTATTGACCTTAGGTCTGACCTAAGGTTTATAGTGAAGTTATTCAATTATCAATTATGAGTAAGGAGACCTATCATTGAAAAAACACATAACGATCAGCCAGCTTGCTCAGCTCATGAATGTATCTGTACATCAGCTACGGTATTTTGAGGAAAAGGGGATCCTTTATCCGTTATACACAGATGAAAATCAATATCGAATGTACGGACTTCATGAAATTTATCAACTTTCCCATATTTTAATGCTACGTAAACTAAACATCCCTGTCGGTCAAATTGAAGAATGTATGACTTCCTACACTGCCGATGATTACAACCAGCTTTTAGAACATTCGTTACAGAAGGTACAGGATGAAATGGCTAACTTAAAGTTGCTCGAACAGTTTATTCACAAAGTGCTAAAAGAACATCATACCCTTACCCAGCAAAACAATGAGTATCGACTCAAGCTGCAGGGCACTCGACATTTAAAGCTGTGGTTTGCATTGGAGAGGGATCAAGAGCTCACGGCCAGGAATCTATTTGAACAGCGGCCTGCCCCACCACAATTATTTGAAAATGATCTACATTATCTATCTGACTCTGGACAGGTGAAGCTATACTATGAAACGACATCAGGAACAGCTGACTACATTCTGGAAGAAGGTACCTATCTCTACAAGCATTTCTCCGCCACTGAAGACGCTGAGATAGAACACCAAGTCCAACAACTGGAGCATTATGCGACCCAACACCAATATGAATGCTTGAGCATAATCATTGTGGTGGAAAAATCCTATCTATCCATATTTGACAGCAACGAGCTGCAATATGAGATTCAAGTACAAATTTCTGATAGCAGGAGGACGTTACATGAGTCCACAATCCTATGACATTGTTGCTTATCAAGAGCAAGACCATGAAGCCGTATGTAAGCTCTTAGTGGAATCGTTTAAAGCAAAATTTCAAGCTCTTGTTGCACTGGAGGTTCAAGATATACAGCGTTTATTAATGCAGGTTTGGGTTCAAAATCCTAATTCTACATCTATGAAACAATTTGTCGCCAAAGAGAACGAAGATGTTGTTGGCGTCCTTTCACTCAAATGGAAGGCTCCCTCCTCTTCACTTCCTATAGCCAATCTCATTTCTTTGGCTCCGCTTATAAAACAGTTTGGCTGCTTCAATGTATTTAAATTTTTGACAGGCATGCATGCGCTGGAATATAAGCCTGCCATAGATGAGTGTTACATAGATCATTTGGCGATTCGCTCAAGTCATCGCAATCAGGGGATCGGGCGACGTTTTCTAGCTTTCGCACAGCAGTTTACGGTTGAATCCGGTTTCCATGCGTTGACACTTCATGTAGCACATAAGAACCAGCAGGCTATTCGTTTGTACCACAATCTAGCGTTTGAAATAGAGCAGTCCCAATATAATTATTGGCGGCATTTTTGGTTCAAGGAGCCTGTATGGCATTTAATGAGCTGGAAAGAACGAAACTGCAATCGAGGAGAGAACAGCATTGAAAAAAACATATAGGCTTACCCTTGGTATTGTGGCAGGTCTGGCTTTTGCCTTGATATTGATTGTTTTATATCAAAATTCCTACAAGATGACGGAAGAAAAAATACAAATTGCGACTCCCAAAGGAGTATTAACAGGTACACTGGCTTTGCCTAAGAACTACTCGGGAAAGATTGGACTGGTTGTTTTTGTCCATGGAGATGGTCCAATCAATGACACCTATGATGATGGATACAAACCACTGTGGGAAAGGTTCGCTTCTAAGGGCTACGCTTCCTTATCCCTGAATAAGCCCGGTATTAACGGCGCTCCAGGCAATTGGCTAGAGCAAAGTATGGAGGACCGAGCACAGGAGATTCGATATGCAGTTGCCTGGGCCAAAACCTTACCGATGATTGATAAGCACAAAATCGGCCTATGGGGGGCCAGTCAAGCAGGCTGGGTCATTCCGAAAATCGTTAAAGAGGAGCATGATATTGCATTCAGCATCCTTGTATCGCCGGCCGTGAATTGGATTACACAAGGGCAATTTAACACCAGGAAAGAGTTGGAACAAGAAGGAGCTAGCCCGCAGCAAATTAAAAAGAGACTGGACTACGACCAAAAGACTCTACAACTACTGAAAAAACATGCTTCCTATGAAGAGTACCTAAGCATGGCCGATCCTGAGAATATAATTCCCAAAGAAAGATGGAGCTTTATAGGCAAAAATTTTCGTTCTGATTCTACGAAAGAATTAAGCTACTTTAAATCTCCTGTACTCTTGGTGCTGGCTGGAAAAGATATGAACGTAGATGTAAAAGACACCGAGCGAGTATATCGCCAAAAGATATCTCCAGAGCTGCTGTCTGTCATTCATTTGCCTAAAGTTGACCATTCCATGATGAATGAACAAATCGCGCATTCCAAGTCCCTAACCTTCTTAACAGCCATATTTGCCCCAAGACAATTGGTGGATGATGAGTACCTGAAGATTCTTGCCGATTATGTCAGTCAGCATTAAACAATGATATTCTTTTTTTCCATATTTCTTTGGAATAGGCTAATGAAAAACCCATCGAAAAGATTCTTTCTACACCTTTGTCCTTGACTCTTTTTATGGCTTCATAAATAACGGCTTTTCCAAGCCCCATTTTTCTATATTTCGGTATCGTACCTACAGGCTTCAGTATTCCTATTTTATTTAGCTCGTCGTACCAGACAGTAGTGAAAGAAGCAACTTCATTCGCATCCGAAATTCTAAACCCGTTTGGTAATTCCAGCTTTACATCATGCGGTACATTCATATAGGACGTCGTTTCTTTCCCATCCTGCAAGATGTACCCTCTTTTTTTCAAAAGCTCCTTCAGTTGCTCTCCATCCTCGTTTACGATTATATCTAAAGTAGCTACATTCTCACCATGTAAAGTTAATTTCAATTCAATTCAGCATAATCTATTAATTCATTTAGAAATTCATTTGAAGGAACTCAACTCATTTGTAAAATACGAACTGCGTTGAAACAACGATCAAAGTACACTCACAAACAATGGGTTCTATTTATAATCAAACTCGATAAGCGCTCATTCAACCCCTACCTGTCCTTGGTTAGGCTGGGAACAGATCTATGAATAACAAAAAAAACGGCATTTCTGCCGTTTTTTCTAAAGAATGGACTCTCAGGGACTCGAACCCTGGACCAATTGATTAAGAGTCAACTGCTCTACCAACTGAGCTAAGAGTCCATATAAAATTATGGTGGAGCCTAGGGGGATCGAACCCCTGACCTCATCGCTGCCAGCGATGCGCTCTCCCAGCTGAGCTAAGGCCCCGTCACATGTAAGTGAATTAACGTTTCAAGCGACTTCTATATCATATAAAATATTCGACCCTGTGTCAATACTTTTATAAAAAAAATATAATCCTCTTCCCACCACGGCCCTAAAAAGATACAGTCAGCGATCAGTCGCTGTCTGTATCTTTGGATAACAGTGTTTTCAGTTCCTTCATAAACATATTGATGTCTTTGAACTGCCGATAGACGGACGCAAAGCGTACGTAGGCGACTTCATCCACAGGATAGAGCTGTTCCATGACTAGCTCACCAATCTGCTGGCTATCCACCTCTGTGGCTGCTGTGTTGCGAATAGCGTTCTCCACCTGAGATACGATCAGATCGAGCTGCTCGACTGAAACTGGACGCTTCTCACAGGCTCGAATGAGACCGCGCAGCATTTTATCACGGCTAAACTCTTCACGGCTGCCATCTTTTTTGATGACCATCAGTGGGGTCTCTTCTACCATTTCAAAGGTGGTAAAACGCCTGGCACACTGTTCGCATTCGCGACGGCGGCGGATGGACTTATTATCATTCGCTGGTCGCGAATCCAACACTTTCGTGCCATTGTAGGCACAATACGGGCACTTCATAATCTCATCACTTCCTTTTTCCAATAAATTCCCGAAGCTTTTTAGTAATAATTTTGTCGAAACGGATCATAATATGTTTACCACGTCGCGAGGAGGTGAACAACAATGGCACAAGGAAACAATGGCAACTCCAACAACCTGGTAGTCAGCAGATCCTCCGGTGCTCTGGAGCAAATGAAATATGAAATCGCTCAAGAGCTGGGTATCAGCATTCCTCAAGATGGATACCAAGGTAACATGACTTCCTATGAGAACGGTTCGATCGGGGGCTACATCACAAAACGCCTCGTAACGATCGCCGAACAACAATTGGCAGGTCAATACCAATAATCTCGGTAATAATCAAGAAGTAATACGAAAAAGTGTAGGGATAGGCTGCTAAAAACAGCCTGTCCTGCGCTTTTTTCATTTTAAAGCGAAAAGGCTCATATTGTCATTAACCTGTCACTTAAAACTCATTATAAATTTTTGTATATTGCCTGTAATAGTAGATGACTCGCTGTACATAATGCCGTGTCTCACCAAAAGGGATTTGCTTAATGGACTCTTCTTTGCCATCCCACACCCCTTGATCCAGCCACTCCTTAACTTTACCTGGACCAGCATTATATGCCGCTACGATGACCACAGGATTATCCTGAAACTTCATAGACAGGTTATGCAGATACCAGGTTCCCAGCTCAATGTTGGTGCCAGGCTCGTGCTTTACACTGTCCAGCGGGACCTTCTGAATCTGGGCACTGTCCATAATCCAATTGGCGGTATTCGGCATAATCTGCATAAGCCCCAGTGCACCCTTGTGTGACTGCTTGCTGGTTTTAAAGTTTGTTTCCACACGGATAATAGACGCCACCAAAAATGGGTCCACTTCATACGTCTGTGAATATTGCCGAATTTCATCCTTATATTGAATCGGGTAAAACCATGACATCCAATTGGAATTGAGGAACAGAATCAGGACAAATCCGACAAACAAAATGAGCAGGACTCTTTTCTTACGTAAAATGTTCATGCAAGTCCCTTTCGCTGCCAAAACTGATCAATTTGCCGCTTCGTCTCAGTCTGTGTTCCGCTATTATCAATAACAATATCAGCCAAACTTTTTTTCTGCTCGATATCCATTTGTGCGGACAGGCGAAGCTCGGCTTGCTCTTCTGTCAGACCGTCTCTAAGCATCAGACGTCGGAGCTGAATATCACGTGGTACATATACAACCATAATTTCCTCGTACAGGCTCTCCAGCCCAGACTCATACATTAACGGGATATCTGCCAAAACAAGCTTGTCCGGCTGCTCCCGTTCATAAGCTTCCATGCGCAGACGCATTTCCTCACGAATAGCAGGATGCGTAATATCGTTAAGTGCCTGTCGCTGAACAGGGTCTCCGAATACAATCTCTCCCAGTCTTTTGCGGTGCAGGGTTCCGTCACTGTTCACTATAGCTTGTCCAAAATGCTGTATGACCGCCGCCAGCACCGGATGCCCCGGAAGCATGACTTCCCGGGCAATGGCATCTGCGTCGATCAGCAGCGCACCCTTGGCGACCAAAAGAGCCGACACGGTGCTTTTTCCGGTAGCGATCCCTCCGGTTAATCCGATATTCATGCTCTTCACCTCATAACAGCTTCAATATGCCCATCATAATGAGTAATAATGCCGGCAATACACCGAGCGCCTTCATAAATCGAAATGCTGACAGGAAGAACCCTGCCTTCATACCAGCAATTAAAAATACACCACTGAATAACGTAATAGCCAGCGCAGTAGACAGGGGCTGAAAACCAAGCATGGCTGCACCTAATCCTGCTCCGAACGCATCGACCGATAATGCAATACCTAACCAAACCGCTTCGGTAGCAGATATACTGCCGGAACGGTCCATATCCGCAGCAGATGGGCTTCGAAGAATCCGAATAACAAGCCCCCATTTGCGGAACTCCAGCGAAAATAACGTTCGCTCCTCTTGCTGTAGCTCCAAAGAGGTTTCTGTCGGTAGGCCTTTTCCTGAGCTGCTTAGAGACTCTGTATTGGCATCCTCTGCACTTTTTTTCTCCGCAAGTGCTGATATATTCTCTGAATCAACCTGTTCCGTAAGGCGAAGATTCCCCGGGACTTCCGCTGCTTCCTCCGTCAAATCTTCCTTGCGGTGCAGAGCCTGAATCAAAGAGTAGCAGCCGATACAGATCAGAATGACAGCACCGAAAACCGTCGTATATACAGGAGACAGAACACGAGATAGTAATGCGCCGAGCTGCATGGATATGCCGATCACTAAACCTGAACATACTGAGATGATCGCAATCGACAATAGTGGAATTTTCATTTTGCGCAGACCATATGTAACACCGACTCCGAAACTGTCCAAACTTAGTGCAAATGCCAGTAACAGCAGGGCTCCCCAATGATTTGCCACTCCAAATTCCCTCCCATTGCGAAGGCTGGGCGTTACAGCAACCTACTTCCTTCGCAGTATTGGTACTTGGAACAATATATGAGAGGGATGGGCTTGGGGTGACTGTGCCTGTTTAGCGCAAAGGCTGGCAGACCGGGCAATGATGTGTGCCACGTCCGGCTACGACGGATTTTTCGATCAATGTACCACAGTTCATGCAAGGCTTCGCGTTACGTCCATAAATTTGCAACTGATGCTGGAAATCGCCCGTTTTGCCCTGTCCGTTGACGAATGATTTGATGGACGAGCCACCAACCTGAATCGACGCGCCCAGCGTGGAGACAATAGCTTCATGCAGTATGCGAAATTGACTATCCGTTAAGCTTTTGGCTGGCTGTGCCGGATGAATCCCTGCCTTAAATAACGATTCATCTACATAAATATTCCCGATGCCTACTACATATGACTGGTTTAACAGCGCTGCCTTGATCGAAGTCGAACGAGTTCCAACAGCGGCACGCAGCATTTCAGGTGTAAAAGCCTCGTCCATCGGTTCCAAACCGAGTTTGTTTAGCGGCTTTTCCAGCAAATCCTGTCCTGCCGGGAATAAGTGCATCGTGCCGAACTGGCGCACATCCTGATAACGCAGCTCCGTACCATCTTTAAAATGAAAGATGACATGGGTATGCTTTTCCACAGGATCATCTTGTGAATACAATCCATAGCGTCCTTCCATTCGAAGATGGGAGACAAGCACCAGCCCGTCCAGCAAAATCCGAAGAAACTTACCGCGTCTCTCCACTCCTGTAATCCGGTGGCCGGCCAATTCCATCGCAAATGCGTGGATATCATCGGGACGTTGGATAATACGCGGCAAATTTACGGTTACATGATCTATATGTTTATCAACGATAAGCTCGTTTAGTGTTCGTTTAATGGTTTCTACTTCCGGTAATTCCGGCATGATGTCTTCACCTCACCCTATATTATAACGGAAGCAACGTCAAATTGGGACTATCTGCTCATTGAAATATCTTACTTGGCCTCATACCAATTGCTGCCATAGCTGACTTCCGCTTTAAGCGGCACAGCCAATTTTAATGCAGCTTCCATGGTAGCCGGGACAAGCTCTTTCATCGTCTCCATTTCCTCAGGCGGAACCTCGAATACAAGCTCATCATGTACTTGTAGCAGCATGCGGCTGCGAAGATTGCGTTCACGCAGCGCTGCGTCCATCTGCACCATCGCCAGCTTGATAATATCGGCTGCGGTACCTTGAATCGGCGTATTCATCGCTGTACGCTCAGCGAACGAACGCTGGTTGAAATTGCTGGCGTTAATCTCAGGCAAATATCGTCTGCGTTCCAGCAGCGTTTTTACGTATCCATCCCTCTTCGCATCCTTCACAATATCATCCATGTAACGGCGAACACCTTGGAACACGTCAAAATACTGGTCGATAAAGCGAGCCGCTTCCTTCCGGGTAATATTCAAATTTTGCGACAGACCATAGTCACTAATCCCGTAAACGATCCCAAAGTTGACCGCCTTTGCGGAACGGCGCATATCGGAATCTACAGCTTCTGCTGGTACACCGAACACATCGGATGCGGTCTTGGTATGGATGTCCATATCGTGGACAAAAGCCTCTTTCAAACGCTCATCATCCGAAATATCAGCCAGCACCCGCAGCTCGATTTGTGAATAGTCTGCCGCCAAAATCGACCAGCCCGGCTCCGAGGGAACAAATACTTTGCGGATTTTGCGTCCTTCTTCGAGACGGATGGGGATATTCTGCAAATTCGGAAATTGACTGCTCAAGCGTCCGGTTGCCGCAACCGTCTGCCGGAAATACGTATGCACTTTACCTGTCTTCTCCGAAATTTCTTTAAGCAATCCTTCGACATACGTCGATTGGAGTTTGGCAATGGTGCGATATTGCAAAATATTTTGCACAATATCATGATATGGAGCAAGCTTTTCCAGTACCTCTGCATCGGTCGAGTACCCGGTTTTTGTCTTTTTAATAACTGGCAGACCCAGTTTATCAAACAAAATCTCACCCAACTGCTTGGGCGAATTAAGATTGAACTCTACCCCTGCAGTGCTGTAGATCTCACCCACCAACGTTGCAATCTGGGCTTCAAATTCTTTACCCAAAGCGCGCAGTTCCTCTACATTTACCAAAATCCCCTGCTTCTCCATATCCGCCAGAATGCGTGATAACGGCATCTCCAGCTCATGGAACAGCTTGTGCATTTCCGTCTTTTCCAGTTCCGCCTGCTGCACGGGTACCAATGCTTCGATCACCGCTGCCTTACGTGCCACATGATCGGATAGTACATCCATTTCAGGAACTTTATATTTAGCTCCTTTACCAAACACTTCGTCATCTGGACGAATCGATGACAAGCCATACTTGGCTGCCAGTCCACTCAACGTCTGATTCGCGTCTGTCGGATCTAGCAAGTATCCGGCCAGTTGCACATCAAATTCGGCTCCGGCAAACTCAATTCCATGCCAGTGTAAAGCCAAGTCTGTACGGTGCAAATCATGACCGCGTTTTTTGCGTTCAGGATCGGCAAGCCATTCGCGAATAGGGGTAGCTGCATCACTTTGTAGAACATTCAGTGTCATAAAGAACTGCCGCCCCGTTGCGGCAAATATTAAGCCTACAATTTCAGCATGATGCGGATTATCACCATGCGTCTCCACATGCAGCACATCTATGTTATTCAGCACTTCTACCAATTCGCTGATACGCTCTTCATCCAGCACAGTCACGTCTGCCGTGGCTTCCTCTACGCCAACTCCAGCACTGCCAACCTCGCCCGATAAGGATAAACGCTCCAGCAGGGACTTGAACTCCAGTTTCGCCAGAGCTGGTCCAGCCGTCTCAGCCTGCAGCCCGCTGAAAACTACATCTTCCAGCTGTTTGTCCAACGTTACATCCCGATAAATAGTCGCCAATTCCTTGCTCATTCGTGCATCGTCAGCATGTGTCTCCACGCGTTCTTTCATTTTGCCCTTCAGCTCATCCGTGTGCGCCAGCACCTCTTCGACTGAACCATATTGATGCAGCAGCTTGAGCGCTGTTTTCTCACCCACGCCCGGAATGCCAGGAATGTTATCCGACGTATCGCCCATCAGACCCTTAAGGTCTATGATTTGCAGCGGCTTCAAGCCGTAACGTTCCTGAATCTGCTCAGGTCCGTACGTTTCCACCTCGGTAACCCCCTTACGGGTTAACCCGACCGTAACATGGTCTGAAGCCAATTGAAGCATGTCCTTGTCGCCAGTCACAACCAGCACATTGAAACCCGCTTCGTCCGCTGTTCTGGACAGGGTGCCTATAATATCGTCTGCCTCATAGCCATCCAGTTCAAATTGGGCAATGCCAAAGGCGGTCAATAGCTCTTTCAGCAGCGGAAATTGCTGGGACAGCTCCGGCGGCGTTTTCTCCCGTCCACCTTTGTAATCCTCGTACCCTTTATGGCGAAACGTAATTTTACCAGCATCAAAAGCGACCAAGATATGTGTTGGTTTATGCTCCTCCAAAAGCCGCAATAACATTGTCGTAAATCCATACACCGCGTTCGTCTGCTGTCCGCTTGAATTCGTCAACGGCGGCATAGCAAAAAACGCCCGGTATATGATACTGTTACCATCTATAAGCATGAGTTTATCCATTTCGCACCTCACAAGTTCATCAATGCATTCGTAACGTTCTTACATTTTACGCATTCCTCTTCCTATCTTAACATACAAGACTCTTTTTCAGAAAAAAACGGCTGTTTCCTAGCCAAATTTGCCTTTTGCTCAAAGACAAGTCTGGGTTAGAAACAACCGCTATATACCAATCGCTCTACTGGTTCAAATCTGGTCTCTCCCCTGTCACGAGATATACAGTGCTTTCACCGATATTCGTGGCATGGTCACCAATACGTTCAATGTACCGTCCTACAAGCAATTGCAACATGGCTTGTGAAGCCTCTGCCGGCTTTTCTACCATAAAAGCGTATAGATCGCTGATCATATGGCTGTACAAGGAATCTACCCGATCATCCTCTTTAGCCATTTTGTAGGCTAGATCTGTATTTTCATCCAAATAGGATTTGATCGCATTGTCGATCATTTCTTTAACAATGGAAGCCATGTGTGGGATATCTACCAATGGCTTCATCGCCTGTTGCCCTTCCAAGCGAAGTGTGACCTTAGCAATATCAAGTGCCAAATCGCCCATACGTTCCAAATCACTGGAAATTTTAAATGCAACAATGATCCGGCGTAAATCCTTCGCTACCGGCTGCTGGGTAATTATGAGCTTGGAGCCCATATCCAGAATATTTTCTTCCATTGTATTGAGGGATGCATCATTTTTGACTACCTGCTGGGCCATTTCTGTATTTTTGGTCTGCAAACATTCAATAGCCTGATCGAGCGCCTTCGAAACGTGTGCACCCATTTCGCGCAGTACGGCTCTCAGTTCTTCTAATCCTTCATCAAAACCTTTTCTACGTATCATTTCGAAGTCACCCCTTCTCGCATAATCATTAATTTGGCTTTAGCCAAAACGCCCGGAAATATAATCTTCCGTACGTGAATCCTGTGGCGTGGAAAACATCGTCTCAGTATCCGCTGCCTCCACTACAACCCCATTCAAAAAGAACGCAGTTCGACCAGACACACGCGCTGCCTGATGCATGTTATGCGTCACCATGACGATAGTATACGTGTCTCTTAATTCTTGAACCAGTTCTTCAATTTTCATCGTCGAGATCGGGTCCAACGCAGATGTCGCCTCGTCCATGAGTAAAATATCTGGCTGTACAGCAAGCGCCCGGGCAATGCATAGCCGTTGTTGTTGCCCGCCGGACAAGCTCAGAGCAGAACGCTTCAGAAAATTTTTAACCTCTTCCCAAAGTGCTGCCTGCCGCAGACTTTGCTCCACCAGTTCATCTAACTTGTCCTTTTGCCGAATTCCATGCAAACGCGGGCCATAGGCCACGTTATCATAAATGGACTTGGGAAACGGGTTAGGCTGTTGAAAAACCATTCCCACCTGTTTGCGCAGCATTTCTACTTCCATGGTATCGCCGTATATATCCTGACCTGCGATGCTCACGGTGCCCTCAATACGCGTTCCCGGTATCATGTCATTCATCCGGTTCAAAGTACGCAGCAATGTTGATTTGCCGCAGCCGGATGGGCCGATGAAGGCTGTTACCGTTTTTTCAGGAATATCCAGGTTTATATGTTTCAGCGCGTGGAATTTTTCATAATACAAATTCAGCTTATCAATCCGGATTACGGAATCATTCATGGATTTATGATCTCCTTCGTGTTGCAGTTATGGTCCTCAAGCATTGCACCTGATTTGCACAATATGAAGATTATATAAGCTGTGTGTAAATTCAGTGTGGTGGATTTGTTAACGGTATGTAAAATGATCAAGAACTCAGCATGAGTTCAAGCTCCTGTGCAATTCCGGCTGCATTCAAGGCCGCTTCTTCTGCGGAACGGGACATTTCGCTGTTTTTAGCCTCTATTTCATCGACTGCCTGCAATAATTTGGCAAACATTTGGGTTCCGGCAGATATAAATTTAGACCCTGTATGAATCTGCTGCATACTCGTATCCGTCAGTTCAGCGGTATCACGCAGCATTTGCTCGATATGAGTGAGTAAGCCTGTAATCTGTACAGAAAAAGCTTTGGTCTGGAGTGACATATTTCGAACCTCTTGAGACACAATCTGAAAACCACGCCCGTGTTCACCAGCATGAGCCGCTTCAATGGACGCATTGATCGCCAGCAATCCGCTGTGATCTGCCAGTGCACGAATGGATGAAGCCATGCCCGCAATATCATTGAGCGATTGGGTTAACGCCGTCATCTGCTCATGCTGGCGCTTCATTTGCTCCGTCACTGCATGATAAGAAAGCAGAACATCCTCCAGTTCCACTTTGCCACGGCGGGATAATTCACTCATTGAGCGGGTTAGCTGCACACTGTCATCGGCCTCTTTCGCTGCATCCAGAACAGTCATCCGAATACGCTGGACTCCGTCATAGCTATGTCGAATCACATCGCCCCGATCTTCGTCTGCTTCTCTTTGCATTCGCTGAACGACAGACAGGATATCACGAATTGTGAGTACACCGAGTAATCTTGTCCCTTCCTTTATCAGTAAACAATCGTAAAAACGCTGATCTTCACGCATCATCGCCTGTTCTACAATTTCTGCTGCTGGACTTTTCAGATCCACAATTAATGTATTGGGATCGGCAAATATAGAAGCCGGTTTGTCATAGAACAATGCCGCAGCAAACCTGCCCGTAAAATGACGATTGTACGCATCTCTCATGATGATGCCCAAAGGAAGATCATTTTTATCCACGACGATGACACAGGGAATATCTCCCTGTGTTTTCATGAGTGCTAACAGTTCTTTGCAAGACATATCCGTGCCAATGATCGGAACCTCCCGGCATGGCACATAGGTAGTAATCGGCTTGAACGTTTCACGTTCAATCACGGCAGTGGAACTCGTCTGGGTCTTTGGTTCCGTTATCATCGTTCTGAAGTCCCCTTTTTTTAACTACTTGAAGTGACGGGAACATCATATCGATCATTTGTTGATTTTAACGGCTATTTTTGTTAACGAAATGTAAAATCACAAAATGGATATAAAAGTCGCTGCTGCCTGGAAAGAGAAAAACGCTCCTCATTTATAACAAATGAGAAGCGCTTCTTTTTTTATTTACAACCAGCTTGTACCCCACTCCACGGATTGAATCAATATGAACCGAGTCGGGATCAAGCTCCAGCTTTTTACGTAAGGAACTGACGTGTACATCCACTGTCCGTTGACCGCCGATGTAGTCAAAGCCCCACACGGCATTCATTAGATCATCCCGAGTCAGGACCACACCCGGCTTGCGGGACAAATAGAGGAGCACCTCAAATTCCTTCGGTCTTAAGCTGATGGACTGACCTCCAAGAATGACTTCATATTTCTCAGGGTAGATCTCCAGCTCGCCCAGTTGAATTTTGGAGCCATCCTTCTGTTCAGACAACACTCCTTCATCCCCTCCGGATGTTCTTCGCAGTACAGCCGTTACGCGGGCCAGTAGCTCAGAAACGCCAAAAGGCTTTGTGATGTAGTCATCAGCACCCGACTTCAGTCCTTGGACCACCTCAGCCTCCCCGTTTTTAGCGGTTAGAATAATGATAGGTGTTGTCAGCCCCTGATGGCGAAGTCTGCTGAGAATATCCAGTCCATTCATCCCCGGCAGCATCAAATCCAGCAGGATCAAATCGTAGGATTCTCTGGAGGCTCTTTCAAACCCAGCACTGCCATGATCCTCCGTATCCACTTCGAAACCTTCTTGTATCAAATTGTAGGATAGCAATCTGGCAAGCGTTGGTTCATCCTCAATAACCAGCAAACGTTGTCCCATTAATAACTTCATCTCCTGTTTACCTGTTAAAGGCGCATTGGTCAAAATCCTGAAATCTTTTCCATACTCATGCGACACCCGTTTATTTTATCACGGCATTGTTAACACAATGTAAAAAATGTTATAGTTCATTCTTCCTGTTGCAATAACGGTAATTCAACGGTAAACGTGGTACCCAAACCAAGCTCGCTTTCCACTGAGAGTGTACCATGATGTAGATCGACCAAGTGCTTGACGATGGACAATCCCAGTCCCGTTCCGCCCGAGTTGCGCGAGCGTCCTTTGTCCACCCGGTAAAAGCGCTCAAAGATACGTGGCAGGTCCTTCTTCGGTATCCCAATACCCGTATCACTGACTGTAAATACGACCTTTTCCGTGTCATTGTCCCGTTGTAACGTTATAACCTTGATCTTTACCTTGCCGCCATCAAGGGTATAGTTAATGCCATTAGACAAAAGGTTCAGGAAAATCTGCTGAAGCTTATCTTCATCTGCCTCCATAAACAGTTCATCCGGGATATCCATGTGCAGCGTAATTCTTTTTTTGGCAGCTACATTATTCAGTTTCTCCAGCAATGATTCTATAAAAGACGAGATATGAATTGGAGAGCAATCCAGGGGGGACCGCTTGGACTCGATTTTGGAAAGCTCCAGAATATCACCGATCAGTCGATTCAGTCGTTCGCTTTCGTCATATATAATTTGCAAAAAGGAACGGGCCGTTTCCTCATCCTTAACCCCGCCACCAAGCAATGTCTCGGCAAAACCCTTGACTGCGGCAATCGGTGTTTTTAGCTCATGGGATACGTTTGCCACAAATTCGCTTCGCATATTTTCCAACCGCCGAATAGCTGTAATATCCTGCAACAAGAACAGCATCCCCCGGTATCCCCCTTCATCCTCATACATAGGGACACCATCCAGCAAAACGAGTCGTTCCTCAGGATTGTACAAATGCACCTCACCATGCAGCCTTTCTCGGCTTTGTATACTACCTTCAATAAGCTTTGTGAGCTCATAGTGCTTCTTCAGCTCATGATACGGCTTGTCTGTCACCCGCTTACCCACGACACCGAGCATTCGCTCAGACTCACGGTTGACAAGCGCTATACATTCACGAGCATCAATCATCAGAATCCCGCCTGTCATATTACTCATGACACTCTGGAGGAGATCCTCATTGTCACGTATCGTTTTCATTTGGTTTTGGAGACTGTCGGCCATACGATTAATGGCTTCACCCAGTTGTCCTACCTCATCCCGGCGCTGTACACCGACCCTAGCGTCATAATCTAGTCCTGAAATGCGGTTGGCTACCCCTGTAATATGTTCAATGGGCGAGGTGAGGCTGCGAGCAATACGATAGCTCATCAGTCCAGCAGCAATAAACAGCAACACAAGACCAATCCCGATGGCCGTCCAGCCGCGCTGCATTCCCTCTTCCACCGCTTTCAGACTCATGGACAAACGGATATATCCGTCAAAGCCCTTGTCCGATACAACAGGCTCAGCGACGTATAGCATGTTTCGTTGCAAAGTTTCACTGTAGCGTATCGTCCGTCCGATTCCCTCCGACGTAGCTTGCCGTATTTCTTCACGCGATGCATGGTTTTCCATCTTGCGTGGATCGCTTAACGAATCACCCACCACCGTTCCATCCTTACGAATGAAGGTCACTCGCGAATCGGTCAGATGGGCAATTTCCTTCGCCTTCTGAGAATAATAGGAGACGTAATCTGTGCTGGATAGGGCATCAGCATTAACAAATGGGAAAGTAGCGCGAAGCAGGTCGATCTCGCGACCCATGTTCTCCTCTAGCACCTTCATATTTGAATTTTTGAAAATTTGCCCCATAGTGATCCCAGCAGCAAGGACAGATACGCCAATCAAAATCAGCATGATCAGGGTAAGCCTGAAACGAAACGATTTCATAGAAATTTGCCCATCCTTTTATGTAAGTTAATCTCATTCTACAGGCTACCTGCATTATGTTCCACTGTGAAAAGAAAAAAAGGCCGGAGCAAAAGGGACTGACCCCTTAACGTGAGACAAATCAAAACACCTTCAAGAGAATGCAACCATGTCGTAAGATATGGAGACAACCTTGGAGGTGTTTTTTCGTTGGCAACAAGAGTCAGTTATCCATTAGAGGTTAAAATGAAGGCGATTGAAATGAGAATGGCTGGTATACCAGTCAAAGAAATCATGGAGCAATTAAACATACGAAACAAGACACAAGTGGAAACTTGGATGAGATGGTACCGTAGTGGCGAGCAAAACCGTTTAGAGCAGCCTGTAGGCAAACAATACAGCTACGGCAAAGGACCCGAATACACTTCGGAATTAGAGAAGGTCCAGGCTGAGAACAGGTTTTTGAGACAACAACTAGAGTTGCTAAAAAAGTACAGGGTACTGGAGAGGAGGTATCGTCAAAGATCGTAATGGAGTGGATAGAGTCGATCCGGGGGGAAGTGAGTGTGAAGCAAGCTTGTGCATGGATAGGAATCTCTCGCGCCACGTACTATCGCTGGAAGGCGGAGTATGTGAGCAAACTTGAGGACCACTTGGTAGAGAAAATCCGCGAACTCTGTATCCAGCATAAATATCGTTATGGATACCGGAAAATCACGGCCTTGCTTCGGAGGGAGTATGCGGTAAACCACAAACGCGTGCAACGGATTATGCAGCGTGAAGGGCTGCAATGTCGTGTCAAAGCGAAGAAACGGAAACCTACTGGGCAACCCATTCATATCGCGGGGCATCTGCTAAAGCGACAGTTTGAAGCAGATACGCCTATGCAAAAACTTGTAACAGACATTACGTATTTGCCATTTGGAGGAAAAATGTTGTATCTGTCGAGTATTTTAGACTTGTTTAACGGAGAGATTGTGGCATACAGTATAGCTGACAAGCAGGACACCGCATTTGTGCTTGATACCCTTGGTCAGTTGCCATCTCTACCAGGTGCAATACTTCATAGCGATCAAGGCAGCGTCTACACATCCTTGGCCTACCAGGAAGCGGTAAAAGGAAAAGGCATTACCATGAGTATGTCCCGTAAAGGAACGCCTGCTGATAATGCCCCCATCGAATCGTTTCATTCCACACTAAAGTCTGAAACGTTCTACCTCGAAGGTTTAACCTGTACGACGACGGCAATCGTCGAGCAGACCGTTCGAGAGTACATCCTTTACTATAACTCAATTCGCATTCAAACAAAACTAAACAACCAGTCGCCGGTTCATTTCCGACAACTGGCTGCTTAAACTTGGAAGGTGTTTTGATCCCTGTCTCACAAACGGGGGTCAGTCCCAAAGACTGCCCCAACCTTTTCTTTATCCTCTTATCCGTTTACAACTTCACCGCCATTGATATGAATAACCTGCCCGCTTACATAAGACGAATCGTCTGAGGCAAGGTACACATAAGCTGGCGCTAATTCTTCCGGCTGACCTGGGCGCTTCATAGGCTGTGCTCCTCCAAATTCGCTCACTGTTTTTGCATCAAAGGTAGACGGGATTAACGGTGTCCAGATCGGTCCTGGGGCTACAGCGTTCACCCGAATACCTTGATCCGCCAAATTGAGCGAAAGGGAACGAGTGAATGATGTGATTGCCCCTTTGGTGGAGGAATAATCAATGAGTGTCTTATTCCCAGCATACGCGGTAATCGACGTTGTGTTGACGATCGCGCTCCCTTTCTTCAAATGCGGCAATGCCGCTTGTGTCAGGAAGAACATACCGAAGATATTCGTACGGAACGTGCGCTCCAACTGTTCTTTGGTGATATCCTCCAGCTTTTGCCGTGGATGCTGCTCGGCCGCATTGTTCACGACAATGTCGAGCTTTCCCAGTTCGTTCACCGTCTGTTGCACCGCTTTTTTGGCAAATTGGTCATCTCCGATATCGCCAGGAATCAACACGCATTTGCGTCCTTCCTGTTCGACTTGACGCTTGGTTTCTTCCGCATCCTTATGCTCATTCAAGTAGACGATAGCTACGTCCGCACCTTCTTTGGCATACGTGACAGCTACAGCCCGCCCAATTCCACTGTCTCCACCAGTAATCAGTGCAACTTTGCCTGTGAGCTTGCCAGCCGCTTTGTAAGTTGGTTTTTCAAATTGAGGTGCAGGCGTCATTTTGGATTCAATCCCCGGTTGCTGGTCCTGATGCTGTGGGGGCAAGGTTTGCTGAGGTTGGTTGCTTTTAGCCATTATACATTCTCCCTTCAAAATCAGATATTTTTTAGGATGCAACATTTGCATCCACTCTACTCCTGATTTACCACACAAACTTATCGGTTAAACGAAAAAAGAAAAAACTAGCTATCTGAGCACATAAAAAAAAACGGCCTGTGCTTATTCTGCACAAACCGCTTTATTCAACGTTAGCCTTCGTCATTATTTAATTGGCCGATTAAAATGGTTCATTAAATAATATGGCTGTATACCATTAAAATCGTAATTAGAATCATGAAGACAGCCAGCAACGTGCTGAACATCCGCATTTTACCAGCGTATTGCGTAATCGGCTGTTGGTTGCGAACCGCTTCCAGTGACAAGCGTAATGGCTTACCCATAGCACCAGCCATACCGGAAATGGCAAGAAACAACACCAACACAACAACGATCCATGCTACCGAATAAGAATCCCAAACAAAGATCATATAGATGCCGCTAATAAGCACAAGAATCAGTGCAAATTGAGCCAGACGGTTCAATAGCTGTACAGCCGATATCGTCCCTTCCTGCGCGCTTGGAGCCAATTTGTCGATTTTGCCCACAACGAAGGGAAGCAATAAATAAAAGCCCATTGCCAGTGATCCAATAATGTGAATAAAAAACATTCTTTACAACCTCCCAGTTCTTTGTTTTCTTACAAACTTTTTTTTCCATAGAACGATCATATTCCAACGAATGACTAGCATCTTTACAATGTTTTGGGACATGCTTTTCTATGTAACTATTAGTGCATATGTACTCTATTATACCGGGGAAGTGGATCAAAGCAAAGGAATAGGACGGGGAAAGTTTCAGCTTGGGGGGAGGGTACAAACCCAAACTGAAATTTTCAATATTAAATGAAAAGGAAGAAAACGAATAGACTATTAAAAAATAAAAGAGGTGGCCAGCAGCCATAACGATGGCTAGGGGTCACCTCTTCAAGTAAAAGTATACTGTTTTAGTAGAAAATAGGATCTATACGTTGACTATTTTAGTCACATTGCGAACCGCTTCAGCGGATTCATCGAGCGCTGCTTTTTCTTCGGCTGTCAATTCCAACTCGAACACTTTTTCGATGCCATTACCGCCAAGAAGTGTAGGCACACCGAGGAACAAGTCCTGATAGCCATACTCTCCTTCCAGGTAAGCAATGACTGGAATAATCCGTTTTTTATCTTTTACAATCGCTTCTGTCATTTGCGCAAGCGAAGCTGCCGGAGCATAATATGCGCTGCCATTACCCAATAGGTTAACGATCTCTCCGCCGCCCACTCGTGTACGTTGTACGATCGCCTTGATACGTTCCTGAGAAATCAGGTTTTCGATAGGTATACCTCCCACGCTGGAATAGCGTACGAGCGGCACCATATCATCACCGTGACCACCCATAACGAAGCCGCGCACGTCTTCAACCGAAACGTTCAGTTCCTGTGCAATAAAGGTACAATACCGGGCTGTATCCAGCACACCTGATTGACCAATAACCCGATTTTTCGGGAAATCAAGCGTTTGGTATGCAGTATAGGTCATAGCATCGACCGGATTACTCAGAATAATGACGATAGAATCGGGCGCATACTTCTTCACATTCTCACATACGGATTTTACAATTCCTGCGTTCGTGTTGACCAAATCATCACGGCTCATACCCGGCTTGCGCACGATCCCGGCTGTAATAATGACGATATCCGAGTCGGCTGCATCCTCGTAATTAGAAGTGCCCATGATCTGGGTGTCAAATCCCTGCACTGGACCAGCTTCCAAAATATCAAGCGCTTTGCCTTTAGTCGGATTCTCTAGTTGCGGAATATCGATGAGTACGATATCACCTAACTCCTTTTGAGCCAGCAGCAATGCGGTAGTGGCACCGGTAAAACCAGCGCCAACAATGGATATTTTTTTGCGTTGAATGGTCAAGTAGTATTCCCCTTCCTTACAGGTTACTAATAATGGTATCCGCGAACTCGGAGCATTTCACCTGTGTAGCACCATCCATCAGACGGGCAAAGTCATAAGTTACAATTTTCTTATTAATGGACGTCTCCAGTCCTTTGTAAATCAGGTCAGCTGCTTCTTTCCAACCCAAGTGTTCAAGCAGCATGACGCCGGACAGAATTACGGAACCCGGGTTCACTACGTCTTTGTCAGCATATTTGGGAGCTGTACCATGTGTAGCTTCAAAGATAGCATGCCCGGTTACATAGTTAATGTTTGCACCTGGCGCGATACCAATTCCACCAACTTGAGCAGCAAGAGCATCGGACAGATAGTCCCCGTTCAGGTTCAGCGTAGCAATGACATCAAATTCAGAAGGACGAGTCAGCACCTGCTGAAGTGCAATATCAGCAATCGCATCCTTGATAATGATTTTGCCTGCATCTTCAGCTGCTTTTTGAGCTGCATTTGCCGCATCCTCACCTTCTTTTTCCTTGATGACATCATACTGGGCCCAAGTAAATACTTTATCTGCAAATTCTTGCTCGGCTACTTCATAGCCCCAGTTCTTGAAGGCACCTTCGGTAAATTTCATAATGTTACCTTTGTGTACGAGCGTTACACTCTTGCGTCCGTGGTCAACAGCATACTGAATAGCTGCCCGTACCAGACGCTTTGACCCCTCGGAAGACACTGGCTTGATCCCAATTCCTGAAGTTTCAGGGAAACGGATTTTATTCACGCCCAGCTCTTGCTGAAGGAACTGAATCACCTTTTTCACGTCTTCGGACCCTTCGGCATATTCGATCCCTGCGTAGATATCTTCTGTGTTCTCACGGAAAATGACCATGTCCACCAACTCAGGACGTTTTACTGGAGACGGGACACCGTTAAAGTAACGGACAGGACGCAGGCAAACGTATAAATCCAGTTCTTGGCGCAATGCCACATTCAATGAACGGATACCACCGCCAATAGGTGTCGTAAGTGGACCTTTAATGGCTACAATATACTCACGGATGGCTTCCAACGTATCGTTAGGGAGCCACTCGCCGTATGTATTGAAAGCTTTCTCACCAGCGAATACTTCATACCAGGCAATCTTTTTCGTGCCGTTATATGCTTTTTCTACAGCTGCGTCCAGTACGCGCTTGGAAGCTTTCCAGATGTCGCGACCTGTGCCGTCACCTTCGATAAACGGAATGACCGGATGGTTTGGAACCTGCAGTTGACCGTTATCAATCGTAATTTTTTCGCCTTCAGTTGGGAGCTCAAACTTTTCAAATTTCGCCATAAGTTCCTTTTCCTCCTCAGATATGAATGGGTACAGGACGAAAGACATGATCTTTATCATAGACAAAAACGTACATCTCTCGCCGACCCTTCTATTGTACCTTATTTTTTAAATTCAGGGTATACAACCTCAATCTTCCTCCAAAGGTTAGCGCAACTCTGGTGACACATATTTTTGATCCATTGGGCCTGTGTATTCGGCACGAGGACGAATCAAACGGTTATTTTCATACTGCTCTAAAATATGTGCAGTCCACCCCGATACACGGCTCATAGCAAAGATAGGAGTAAACAAATCCCTCTTAATACCCAGCTGGGTATATACGGAAGCAGAATAAAAATCCACATTCGGTTTCAAGCCTTTTTGCCCTGTTACAATACTTTCAATTCGAACTGACATATCAAACAACGTAGTGTCGCCGTTCATTTCTCCCAGTTCGCGGGACATTTTGTGCAAATGCTTGGCACGCGGATCACCGTTTTTATAGACACGATGTCCGAAGCCCATAATTTTTTCGCGGTTATCCAGTTTGGCCTGAATATAGGAGTCCACCTGATCCAGACCGCCAATCTCCTCCAACGTTTTAGCAACAGCCTCATTGGCTCCACCATGCAACGGTCCTTTTAAGGCCCCGATGGCAGACGTGATCCCGGAATAAATATCTGATAAAGTGGCTACCGTTACACGCGCAGCAAAGGTCGAAGCATTCAATTCATGATCGGCATGCAGCACGAGAGCCTGATTGAACGCTTTAATAGCCGTCTCCTCCGGATCCCTGCCAGTCAGCTGATACAAAAAGTTTTCAGCAATAGAAACACCTTTTTTAGGCGCAATTGGTTCCAAGCCTTCGCGTATACGTGCTATGGCTGCCACAATTGTGGGCAATTGCGCCTGAAGCTTGACGGTTTTAGTCACATTGGACTCTCTTGACATATCATCCGCCTCTGGGTCATACAAAGCAAGAGACGATACAGCTGACCTCAAGGCAGCCATCGTGCTCAATTCTTTCGGGTATAACTTTAATTGAGTAATAATTTCATCCGGAATAGCAGCATAGTCGCTTAACTGGCTGCGAAGCTCTTGCAATTGTTCTTGGTCAGGTAATTTTCCAAACCACAACAAATAAGCTACCTCTTCAAAATCGGCGTTAACAGCCAAATCATCAATGTTATAACCCCGGTACGTGAGAACGCCATCTACGATAGAGCTTATGGAGGAAGTGGTCGCTACGATCCCTTCCAGACCTTTGGTCGCCGTCATCGTTACATCTCTCCTTTGTAAAAACATTGTGAACGGACTTGCAATGTAAACATTTTCAAAAGTAAGATATGTCTTTTAAATAGCTGAGTAATGTTAACGCCATATGTCAATATTTAAACCTTCTTTCACTATACTGGATTTTGTCGTTTATGTGAACATTGAGGGCTATTCCAACACATTCAAATGTTTTATCGCTTCTATAAAGAAATTTTTGAAACCCCTTACAAAAAATATGAGCTCATTTGCACTTTTTTACATAGGTCTTGTCTTACCCTCTCCCCGCATAAGTATAGTAGAGCACTGATTTTAAGGTGAAAGGAGTCGTGAGCGCTTGAGCCGGTTAATCCTGAATCGCATATTACGTGCTCTATGGGTCGTAATCGTGATTGTAGCTCTGTTGCTGGGCATATATGTGCTGTTCCCTCTCGTTTATCCTTTCCTATTCGCCTGGCTTGTGGCCTATGCTATGAACCCATTGGTCGTTTTTTTGCGTAACAAGGCTCGTATGCCACGTTGGGCGGCTGTCACGGTCTCCTTATTTGTATATTTAGGCGGAATCGCAATCATCCTGTCTGCTGCAATCACCCGAATGGTTCGAGAAATGATTAAGCTGGCCATGACTTTTGACGGGCATATCGAGCGTTTTAAAAGCCTGTTTATTGATTGGACGCAAAGCGATTTAATCCAAAATATAATTATTGAAATCAACCATTTTATTCGGGATAATCCCGATTACCAACACACCATTAACAGCAATATTGATAAAACGACTCAAACCGTCAGTTCTGCTGTTACTACGCTAGTCGGTCAATTTTTTAATGGGGTTTTAAATTTGCTAACCTCTCTGCCTAATATGGGAGCTGTGCTAATGGTTATTGTATTAGCGGCCTTTTTTATTAGTAAGGATTGGGATCGACATAGTCGAATACTTTCGAATACGGTTCCTGATACGATCCGCAAACCATTGTCAGATATTTGGCACGATCTGCGTAAAGCATTGTACGGCTATTTGCGTGCACAGTTTATTATCATTTCCATTACGGCATTAACGGTTATCATTGGGCTGTTCATCTTACGTGTAGAATCGGCCTTTACCATCGGTTTGATGATCGGGCTAGTGGATTTGTTACCTTATTTAGGGGTTGGCATTGTGATGATTCCGTGGATACTGTATGCGTATATGTCAGGGAATTTAGCACTAGGGGTTGGATTGTCGATCCTATATGCCATCCTGTTGATTGGACGGCAGATCGTGGAGCCTAAGGTGCTGGCCAGCAGCGTAGGATTGAACCCGCTTCCCACCCTCATCGGTATGTTCATCGGGCTCAAGCTGTTTGGCGTTTTAGGACTCATTATCGGACCTGTATCACTCATCGTCCTTGATGCACTCAATCGCGCAAATGTCATTCAGGACTTGCGCAACTATATTCTTGCTGGAAGAGTCCGTTAGTCATGGATAGGGGATAACGGCAGCTCAGTCAAAAGCGCCGAAATGTAATACTGCCGTTTTTCATTTTTTTCTCCAGCCACTTTAATAAAAAACGTCGGTACAATACTCGTGTTAAAGGAAACACCAAAGTGAAACCAATAATATCCGTTATAAATCCAGGGATGAGCAGCAAGCTCCCACCGAAAAACACACATAATCCATCCAGCATTTTACGGCCGGGCATTTGTCCCCGGTTCATTTCATTTTTGGCATCGGCAATCACCTTTCGGCCTTCAAATTGCATCATGGCAGCGCCAATCAAGGTCGTCAGAATAATGAGCAGAATAGTTTTCCCCGCTCCAATCCAGTGACTTACCCATATAAACCCGTACAGCTCCGCTAAAGGAATGAGCAGCAGCAACAGCCACAGACGTTTACGCATCATCATGACTTCTGTCCCTCCCCGCCTGTAAAAGCAGACCTTAACGCAGTGTACAACTCAGGCAGTGCCTGATCGAGCCGAACGGGCTTCCAGTCGGTATTCAGCCACACATGTCGTGTCGTTCCTGTGACCAGCAGTTCTCCCGGCAGCGTGTCAGCCTCTGTCCATACCTTTCCCACATTCTTTTGGTGCTCCTCCTCTGTTACCCGTCGAACCTCATAAGTATAGTTCAAACGTAGTCTGGAGAAGTCCGTAATAGCGGTATAAATAGTAACTAAATCATCATATCGAGCAGGACTCGCATATTTCGCATTGATCTCAATAACTGGCAGCAAAACTCCCCGATCTTCCATACTCCGGTAGTTAAAGCCTGCCTGCCGGATCATTTCCGTACGCCCGATCTCAAACCAGTTTAAATAATTCGCATGATACACGACCCCCATCTGGTCGCTTTCCTGATAACGGACACGTAGAGGTGCGCCATACCATCGTAGTTGCGTTTGTTTCTCCTCTTGAGTCATACAAGCTCTCCTATCTTTGTGCATCTTTATCTCTATTTTGCCCTCTCTCCATTAAACCATATTTACCGCCTGGGAACAAAAAGAGGGCCGAACCATACGGCCCCCCCTCTCTAAGCATTTACAATGATGACTTTATTATTGTGGCAACGGCTTGGACAGTTTATAATATCCACTTTCCGAAGCCAGTTTCAGTAAGCTTTTCGCCTGACTTCCCGCCCAGGCGTAACCGAGTCGTCTTTCTTCACTAATTTTCATGATGTCCGTATACTTTTTGCCATCTCGGTCTGAGAAGAAATACTTATTGTCCTCCACATTGTAGAAACGATACCACATCACGCTTGATGCATCCTTTTGGAAAAACTCCGGACCTTGACGGTTGTATTTCATACCGTCGATCCGATTCGTATCAAACCATTTCAAGGCACTCTGAGCAGCCTTTTTCACCTCAGCCGTCTGCGGTTGAGACATCAAGAAGGCTGTAATGCCTACCGATTCCGTAGTTGTTTTGGAAGCAAGCTCGAATGCTCGCGCAGGTACAGATTCATAAGTAACCGGGTCATGCTGTGCTCCCCAAATTGTCGGTGTGCCATTGTTTACAATTTGAGCTTTAATTGTGTACTGTACGCCTTTATTCAGAGCCTGCTGAAGTCTAGAGCGATATGTATTGTCAAGAATATCGCTATCAAACGGCTGCCTTTTGTTTACAATGTCATCTGCCAGTACCATCACTCTAACCATTGCATCATCGTTGTAGGTTGCGGCATCAGAATAATTACCACGTTTAGGATATACCTGCGGCCAAGCACCGGAGGAATATTGAGAGGTTAATACAAAATCAATTGCTTTTTGTACACTGTTCTTAATGTCTTTGTTTTTGGTTTTTTTGTATACATCCGCTAAAAAGCGGATCTCGGTTGTCGTGGCCTCGTTATCAAACGTTCCGAGTTCAACACCATCCTTGCTCTTCCATGTAGAGCGAGCTGCCTTGCCATCCCATTTGGATTTATAATTTTTTTCCATCGCTTTGAAGAATCCGCCATGCGGCAATTGCCACGATACAATATTCAAGGCAAGCGTAGTGTCCTTGGATGTATTCCCTGTAGAAAATTTACTAAAATCACGATACTTGTCCAGCAAACTACTCACATTCACACTAGCCAATGGAACAACAGCATTTTTGTAAACGTTTGCATCATTGTACACGGCCTGGGTAACACTCGCACCTGCATCAGTCAAATTCTGCTCAGCTGCTGCCCATGAAGGGCTGACAAGTCCAGTTGTTAGGGTAATAGCCATTCCAGAAAAAGCAATCCATTTGACAGATTTTTTAACGTTAAACCTCATTGCAAACCTCTCCTTTAATTGGATTGTGGTATTACAAGAACTATTAAACACATGTATTATATGAAAATATAACCAAATAATCAATATATTTTATTATATACAAATGTAAGAGTTTACTAAACTAACATAAAAAAACATCTTACCAATACTAGATTAGTAAGATGTTTTTTTATGTTTCATATATATAACAAGTCGCCAAACTGCACGGCTTATCCAAAGCGACCCATGATGTATTCTTGAGTCAACTCGTTTTCAGGATTGGTGAAAATATCATTTGTTTTCCCATGTTCAACCAAACTTCCGACATAAAAATAAGCCGTATAATCGGAAATCCGTGCAGCCTGCTGCATATTGTGCGTCACAATAACGATGCGCAGTTCTTTTTTCAATTCGGTAATAAGCTCTTCCACCTTGCCTGTAGACACAGGGTCCAGCGCGGAAGCTGGCTCGTCAAGCAACAGAATTTTCGGTTGGACAGAAAGTGCACGTGCAATACAAAGCCGCTGCTGTTGCCCGCCAGACAGAGCAAGAGCGGAATCGTGAAGACGATCCTTGACCTCATCCCATAATGCCGCCTTACGCAGGCTGCTTTCGACGATTTCATCAAGCTGCTTCTTTTTACGCACTCCCCGGTATTTAGGACCGAAGGCAATGTTATTATAAATCGATTTGTAAAAAGGGTTAGGCCGCTGCCACACCATGCCAATTTGCTGACGCAGCTTGATCACGTCCGTCTCTGGCGCCGTCAAATCCTGTCCGTCCATCCAAATATGTCCCGTTGTCGATGAAGACGCAATCTCATCATTCATTCGGTTAAGGGAACGCAAAAAAGTCGATTTACCACAGCCGGAAGGCCCAATCAGGGCGGTCACGGTCTGCTCTGGAAAAGCTAAGTTTACTTTTTTCACGGCCTCAAAACTTCCGTAATAAATACTCAAATCCTCAGTACTGAACGGATGTGGCGCTTGCCCCGCAAGTTGTTCTGAACGCGTAGACTGAACGGATGTTGCTGGTGTGGCGGTTTTTGCCGTTCGTGTAATCACATGTTCCATTGTTCTCCATCCCCTTTCTAATCCATTCGTTTGGCAGCTGTCAACCGACGGTAAACGACTCTTCCGAACCATCTTGCACTCAAGTTGAAGACCAGTACCAGCAGCACCAATACCGCAGAAGCGCCTGCGGCGATATCTTTGGAGTCAGGCGCAATGCCTTCACTGTTGACCTTCCAAATATGAACAGCCAATGTTTCAGCAGGTCGCATCGGATTAATAGGCGATCTGGCATGCAATGGATTCCAATCGGTAAAATCAAGCGGCGGCGTACTCATCCCTGCTGTAAACAGCAATGCGGCGGCTTCCCCGAAAATGCGGCCTGCGGCCAAGATGGTACCCGTAATCAAGCTTGGCAGCGCAGCTGGCAACAAAATGGAGGTAATGATTTTCCACTTGGACAATCCAAGCGCAAGTCCGGCTTCCTTTTGCTCCTTCGGTACAGCGCGGAAAGCCTGCTCCGTTGTGCGAACCATCAGCGGCAGATTGAATACGGCTAAAGCCAGGGCCCCTGACAAGAGGGAAAAGCCAAAATCAAACGTATTTACGATGAGTAATAGTCCAAACAATCCAATGACGATCGACGGGAACGAGGACAATACTTCGACGACAAGTCGTATGAAGTCCGTAATTTTCCCCGGCTTTGCATATTGCGCCATGTAAATGCCGGCGCCCCAGCCAATTGGAATGGTAATAATCAAAGTTAAGATTAGCAAAAATACAGAATTAAACAGTTGCGGACCAATGCCGCCACCTGCACGTAACGTTTGTGGAGCACTGGTTAGAAAATCAAAAGAAATATGACTGACTCCGCGGGCCAAAATGAAGCCTAGTAATCCCACCAAAAGAGCAACAATGAACAAGGCGAAGAAACAGATTACAAATGTAGCGATCTTGTCGGTCGTTTTAGCTTTCATCAAACCCGGTTTCTCCTTTCAAGCAGCCTTACCAGCAGCACGAAAATGAATGTCATGAGCAGAAGAACAAGCGCCATACTCCAGAGTGCATTGTTATGAACAGAGCCCATCGCTGTGTTGCCCATGCTAAGTGTAATAACGCTGGTCAAGGTCGAAGCGGATTCCAGCAAGGAATGCGGTATGTGCGGAGCATTCCCGATAACCATCTGTACAGCCAATGCTTCTCCGAAGGCACGAGCCATACCGAGAATAATTCCTGTTAAAAGAGCAGGCAGCAACGTCGGAATAATAACACGGGCAATCGTCTGCCAGCGGGTAGCACCCAACGCATAAGAGGATTCACGCAGCCCTCCCGGCAAAGAAGACAACGCATCCGCCATAATACTCGTAATTGTCGGTAAAATCATAACTGACAACACAAGGCAACCTGCGAGAATACCGATGCCTTGTCCCCCAAACACGTTTCTCAGCAGTGGGACGATTACGGTCAAGCCGACAAAGCCATAGACAACCGACGGAATGCCGGATAATAATTCAATGGCAGGCTGAAGGATACGTTTACCCGATTTTGGCACGATTTCCGTCATAAACAAAGCTGCACACAAGCTGAGCGGACTGGCAATTAAGGCCGCTAATATGGTTACAGCAAAAGAACCCGTAATGAACGGAAGCGCGCCGAAGGACTTGGGCTCGCCATCCGGGCTCCATTTGGTTCCAAAGAAAAATTCCCGCAGACTGACTCCATTCACCGCAAATGTAGCTACACCTTTGGAGGCAACAAAATATACGATGGAGACAATGACTGCAACTAAAAAAACGACACAAACCGACGTATAGATGCGGCCGGTCCATTCTTCCCAGTAATGTCTTTCTTTCATAACTCGGGATCGTTTATTCTGTTCCATGTATGCCTTCCCTTCAATTGGTTCCATACTGTGACTCCTTTAACCGAAGAATAGAGGCCGGACGCTAGTCCGCCTCTTCTTCGTGAATATACTCGCGTTAGCTGCGTTCATCCGAACAGGAGATCGCTCTCCTTATTTCGTGATATTACCGTCAGCATCACGTTTCACTTGCATACCTGATACCGGAATGTATCCCAAGTCTACAACGTCTGTTTTTTGGATTTCATCAGACAGAATGTAGTCCAAGAATGCTTTTACATGTTCTTTTGGTTCACCCTTGGTGTACATATGCTCATATGCCCACACTGGATATTTACCTTGTTCTACATTTTCAACGTTAGCTTCCACACCGTCATACTTCAAAGCAGTAACTGTGTTGTCGATGTAGGACAGAGCCAGGTAGCCAATCGCACCAGGTGTTTCAGCAATCAACTTTTTCACAGTACCAGAGGAATCTTCCTGAATGGAGCCTGGCAGATCTTCCGTTTTTTGTCCCAGTGCATATTTTTCAAAGGTTGCACGAGTACCGGAGCTGCTTGGACGGTTCACGATCACGATTTTTTGATCTGCACCACCAATCTCTTTCCAGTTCGTAATTTTACCTGTGAAGATTTGTACCAGTTGATCTTTCTTCAGGTCTGTTACGCCTACTTTGGGATTCGCTACCGCTGACATGGCTACAACTGCTACTTGGTGATCGACCAACTCTTCTGCGCCGCTCTCCAGTTTTTCCTTTGCAAACACGTCAGAGTTACCGATATCCGCTTGTCCACCGGAAACTTGAGTCAAGCCAGTACCGCTACCGCCACCCTGCACTTGAACTGCAATGCCTTTATATTTATCGACAGCCATAAATTTTTGTCCCGCTTGCTCTACCAATGGTTGAAGTGCAGTGGAGCCAACAGCCAGAATATTACCTGTCAGTTCAGCAGCTGCTTTATTGTCTGTTCCTGCAGCAGCATCTCCTTGTGGTGCAGCATTGTTACCTGATCCGCAAGCTGCAAGTGCAAATACCATGGTGAGAGTCATCAGAATGAACGGCCATTTTTTCAACATTTTTTATTGTCCTCCCCTTAGTTAAGTGACGGTTTTTTATTTATGACCATCAACACTTTTACATTGTAGGCCTGGAATGTTAGACGAACGACTAGGTTTTGTAAAACAAATATAAAATATTGATAGATAAATTGTTTTTCGGTATATAATTAATCTATAGTGTAAATTCACGCATAAATATCAAGTAAGGAGAATTATTCGATTCCATGAATATTTTAAAATTGCGCATCTTAGTGCTGATCGACAAATTCCATAAAGCAACAGAGGTGGCCGAAACTTTGCAAATCAAACAGCCCACCGTCAGCTTCCATATGAAAAGTCTGGAAAAGGAAATGGGTGCGACCCTGTTCTCTCTTCAACAAGGCAGAATTATGCTAACCGAGGCTGGTAAAAAAATGTTGCCTTACGCAAAGCAGATTCTCTCTCTCGAGCAAGAAGCCAGACAAGCTGTAGATGAACTGACAGAACAATCACAGGGCCTCTTACATCTGGGCGCAGAGTCGATTTCAGGCATGTATCTTCTCCCGACTATCATGGCTGATTTTGCTCAACAATATCCAGAATGTCGTATTAAGTTAGAAATTCAATCTCCGGATGTAATCAAGCAGCTACTGAAAGACGGAGAAGTTGATTTTGCTTTTCTCGACGATGGAGAATCTCTTCTGGAGAATACTGTGGCAGAACCAGTGGCTTCAGATCAGGTGGGAATTATCCGCTCTGCATCGGCAGAGACATCCAAGTCACTGGACATCAATGGGGCCGATACGCTGGATAAACACATATGGGTAAAATATAGCGGGGCATCCGTTGTAGATTCCTATTCCTCGCTAGTTAAATCCCAACTGGAAATCAACTCTTGGGAAGCAGTAAAGCAAGTGGTTAGTAGCGGAGAAGCGCTTGCCTTCTTTCCTGCCTGCGGAGTTCGTAGCGAGGATCATACTATCCCCTCGGTGGAATGGCTTCCTTATCCCGAAACTGACAGCACAAAGAGCCATTATCAAATAAACATCGTATATCAACAAGATACACATAAGAACATGATGCAACAGGCATTCCTTGATTTTATACGACGAGAAGGAATAAGAACTAGCTAACAAAAAAAGAGCATTCAGGTCTTATTGACCTGAATGCTCTTTTGCTTCTGTAACGAGTAGATGCCGTCCCAGTATTACTTCGTGGAGACTACAATTACGCTTGTGCTGGAACGCAGCTAATTTTGATCAGGTTCGTGGAACCGGAATCACCAAGAGGTACGCCCGCTGTAATCACAACCAAATCGCCCTCTTTAACGAGGCCAGATTTGCGACCACCTTCCAGCGCATTGTCAAACAGACTATCTGTTGTGTCGACGATTGGTCTGCCTTGTACTGCATGTACGCCCCAGATCAGAGCCAAACGGCGAACTGTTCTTTCCTGTGTTGTCACAGCGATAATCGGAGCTTCTGGACGGTATTTAGAGATCATACGCGCCGTTGTTCCGCTTTGTGTGGACGTCAGGATTGCTTTGGCATGCAGGTCAAGAGCAGAAATAGAAACGGATTGGCTGATTGCTTCTGTAATACTAATTTCTTGCGCCGTTCTTTGTTTTTTGAACAAATCGCGGTAGTTCAGAGAAGACTCAGCTTTTTCGGCAATACGTGACATTGTCAATACAGATTCTACCGGATATTTCCCAGCAGCTGTTTCGCCGGACAGCATAATTGCATCTGTTCCGTCAAAAATAGCATTGGCTACGTCACTTGCTTCCGCACGAGTCGGACGCGGGTTACGTTGCATGGAATCCAGCATTTGTGTTGCTGTAATAACAGGCTTGCCAGCTACATTACATTTGTTAATCATCAATTTTTGCGCCAGAGGCACTTCTTCAGCAGGGATTTCCACACCGAGGTCACCACGGGCAACCATCAGACCATCCGAAGCTTCCAAAATTTCATCCAGGTTGTCAACACCTTGCTGATTTTCTATTTTGGAGATGATTTGAATGTGGCTTGCATTGTGCTTCGCCAGCAATTCACGGATTTCCAGTACATCACTTGCTTTACGAACAAAAGAAGCTGCGATGAAATCAATGTCCTGCTCAATACCAAAAATGATATCATTAGCATCTTTCTCCGTAATACCAGGCAATGAGATAGCAACGCCTGGAACGTTAACGCCCTTCTTGCTTTTGATCGTTCCGCCATTGACAATGCGGCATTTGATTTCAGTGCCTGATACTTCAATAACGGTGAGTCCGATCAGACCATCGTCGATCAGAATGGTGGAGCCGGGCTCCACGTCCGAGGGAAGATCCTTGTACGTAATGGAGATACGATCTTGCGTACCGAGAATTTCTTCCGTTGTCAGCGTAATGAACTCGTCCTGAACAAGCTCAATAGGTTCAACTTCGAGCTTTCCTGTCCGGATTTCCGGCCCCTTCGTATCGAGCAAAATAGCAACATTTTTGTTAAGCTCCTTACAAGCTTGACGGATGTTTTTAATCCGGTTGCCATGCTCCTCGAAATCACCGTGAGAGAAATTCAGGCGGGCTACGTTCATACCAGCCATAATCAGTTTCTTCACATTTTCCAATGATTCACTGGAAGGACCGATGGTACATACAATCTTAGTTTTGCGCATTTGGGTTTTTCCTCCGTTTTCAAAGGTGCTACTCTTTATATCTTTTTCCAACAATTAAATCTACTACACTTTTTCCTATTTGTATAGGAAGTTCGTCATATTTATTGTTACCCGTTTCCAGCGTATTACAACATAGGTTCAGATTCCGAAGGTTTTAAGAAAGTATATTGACCTATTTTCCGGAATTTTTGATACCTGTCTTCTCTCAATTCATCACAGCTCATATTCGTAAGGTCTGCCAAATGACGTTCTAATAACTCCTTGATTGCGGCAGCAGTCACTTCATAGTTACGATGTGCGCCCCCTTTCGGCTCTGGCACAATATCCTCGATAATCTCCATGCGCAGGAGGTCATTAGCGGTGATCTTCATCGCTTCAGCTGCCTGATCTGCCTTAGAAGCATCTTTCCATAGAATCGAGGCTGCACCGTTTGGAGAAATGGCCGAATAAATAGCATGTTCCAGCATCAGCACACGGTTACCCACTGCAAACGCAAGCGCACCGCCGCTTCCACCCTCGCCGATGACCACACAAATAACAGGCACCGAAAGCTTTGCCATCTCCCGCAAATTGCGGGCAATCGCTTCCGATTGACCTCTCTCCTCTGCTGTATTACCCGGATAAGCGCCCTTCGTATCAATAAATGTAATTATAGGACGCTTAAATTTGTCAGCCTGCTGCATCAGCCGCAAGCCTTTACGGAATCCTTCCGGATGGGCACTACCAAAAAAGCGTGCAATGTTATCTTTCGTATCCTTACCACGTTGCTGGCCAATGACGGTCACCGGAATACCATTTAGCTTGGCAATCCCACCCACAACCGCCAGATCGTCTCCGAACAAGCGGTCGCCATGCAATTCAATAAAGTCCGTAAACACCTGCTCGATCAAATCAAGGGACGTTGGCCTTTGATGATGGCGGGCCAGATGCATTTTTTGCGATGCTGTAATGTTAGAATATATTTCTTCTTCCATCTGGAGATAACGTTCTTCCAGGCGGTTAATTTCATCTGTAAAATCAATTTGCTTATCCTGTCCGAATTGCTTAAGTTCTTCGATCTTCTGTCGCATCTCGACCAGGGGCTTTTCATAAGGCAATTCGCCAGCCATTTATTCCTCCCCTTTCACACTGTGCAGATCAAGCAATTGCCCAAGGGTATCACGCAGTTCCTTGCGATGTACAACCATATCCAATTGTCCGTGCTGCAAATTAAATTCGGAAGTTTGGAAATCATCCGGCAGCTTCTGTCTGATCGTTTGCTCAATTACAATACGACCTGCAAAACCGAACACAGCACCTGGCTCTGCAATAATAATATCTCCGAGCATAGCAAAGCTGGCGGAGACTCCACCTGTAGTCGGATCAGTGATCACAGAAATATAAAGCAATCCCTGCTCGTCCAGACGAGCGAGAGCAGCGCTTGTTTTGGCCATCTGCATCAGACTCAGAATACTTTCCTGCATACGTGCCCCACCGGATGTGGAGAAGATGATAAGCGGCAAGCGCTTGTCTATCGCCTGCTCAATGGCGCGCGTAATTTTCTCTCCTACGACTGAGCCCATACTGCCTGTAAAAAAGTCAAAGCTCATCACCGCTACGACAACAGGAAGCCCATGAATAAGGCCGTCGCCCGTAACGACAGCCTCGCGCAGGCCGGCTTTCAGGGTTTGTTGCTCCAACTTACTTGCATATCCCGGAAAGTCCAGCGGATCAACCGAAATCATATCGGCATCATATTCCGTAAACGTGTCTTCATCGAGCACCATGCGAATGCGATCCATCGCATTCAAACGCATATGGTATCCGCACACCGGACACACTTTCAAATTTTTCTCCAACTCTTTGCTGTATTGAATACTTCCGCACTTGCCACATTTGGTCATAAGACCTTCGGGAATTTCCCGTTTGGGACGATCCGGCATGTCCGCTTGATCGCCGCTCAGCGCCCGTTCCGAAGGGATGGTCGCGTATTTACGCTTCTTTTGGAATAAATCTTTAAACACAACTACACCTCTCCAGCCGTTTATTTGTCAGCCGTAACCGATACAAGGTCCTCTGCCGTCGATGCGGCACCTCTTAAGCATTATGTTCATACACACGTCAACGCCAGTTAATACAACATTACCGCCGATCGTGCATCCTTTGTTCCATTCATGCTGCTGTATCACTTCCGCCGTTCCGGACTCAAGGGCGCAAAATCGAATTCAGCACTTCCTGTATTTCTTCGACTTCACCCGAAGGCACAAGTATCTCAAACTGTTGCTTGGATGCACTGATGGCCCGGGTCTGCACCATAAAACCTTCTTCAGACAGTTTGAGCTTAATCATGTCAGCCAGTCTGGCCGTCGGTGCAATATATATCACCGTCCACATGCCTTGTTTCTACCCCCTAAGCCTCAAGTTTTGAGCCCATATAATAGACTCATGATAACATACCTTACTTTTTTCCCGCAACAAAAGCCCTCCTGATCGTTCAAGTTCCGTCGGAGGGCCTAGAAAATCATTAATTCTGTTTATTCAGGCCAATTAAACATCCAATGATGCAGGATAATGCTTGGCATGAAGGCTCCGATGGGCAATACGCGAAGAAGCGGCGGCAGCCAATCCGGCGACAAGATCATCTAAAAACACATGAATACCACTGCCTTTTTGGTTCAGCTTTTCGATAATTCCAATCTTTTCTTTATCCAGATAGCCAAAACTAGTTAAGCCGATCATGCCGTACACGCTCGTAATGCCAAGAGCCATTGTCTCGTCCACTCCATACAGCGGTTCGTCTGCCTCCATAATGGCTTGAAGTGGCTGGGGAAGAAGTTTTTTTTCGGCCAGCTCATCAAGCGCAATGCCTGTCAGCAGTGTATATTGTACCTCTCGCTTTTGCAAAACCGCTTTGACACTTTCTACACATTCTTCCATAGTCAAATGAGGATAATATTTTAGCTGAAGCTGAAAAACAATGTCCGCAATGGACTCGATCTGAATGCCTCTGCGATTTAACAAGGTTTCTGCATATTCATAGGACATAATTTCCCTCCCGCTTTCACCATGCAGTTCTATTCTTCCACCGTGCGGGACTTTATGGTGCAGGATACGTGTTGAACCTCCTGTTCCGCCAGTTTTCCAAGTGTATGCGAAAGGGAAGGAAAATGTTCATTAAACCGTTACAATAAAGACGAGTTGCTGCGTGCCTGTCATTTGACTTTCACTGTGCCTTCACCCAGCATCGATTCCATTCGATCAAAAAGCTGAGGAGAAGGCTTAATGCTGTAAGCATCACTCAACGCCAGCAGACGCTGGTTACTCTCGTAAAAAAGTACGGTAGGTACAGCACCGGGATGCTCCTGTAGTAATGCCTTTAGGCTGACTAGCAAGCTAGCGTCCTCCTCGGCCTGGCGGGTGATTTTGACAAACACCCGCTGACGGGTGGGCGATTCCGAGCCGCGCGGGGAAGGCACCTGCTCACTGTGAGCCGCTTCGCCTCTGCGTTGTGAAGAAGCCGCCACGGGACGAGCCTCCTTCTGCTGGGGCGACGCTGATGGAGCTGCTGCCGAAAGCGAGGTCGACACACGTGGCGCTCTCCCGCCTGTATTGCCAGCAGCTGGCACGGATGTTCCAGCTGCTGCGGACGAACGTGCTCCGGTACGCCGGCGCTGAAGAAGCCGTGACAGCGCGTCTTCCGCCAACGGAACTGCCTCATCCGCTAGGAGCTTGAAGTGTTCGTCCTGCTGCTGCATCTTGGCGCGAAGTGCAAGCAAGGCACCTTTTTCAATCCACTGCTGGCTTCGCTTCCAAACTTCAGGAAACAGCACAACCTCACAGCGCTCAATCTGATCCTCCAGCTCAATGAAGGCCATGGCCTTTCCCTGCTTGGTCGTAATCGTCTTGAGTGACACCACCATGCCTGCGGTCACAATAACCGTTTCATCTGGCACATCGCTCAGCTCCATCAGACGATCCGCTTGGCTGCTTTCCAGCAGCGACTCAAAATCATCTAGCGGATGCCCAGACAAATACAGTCCCAGCAGTTCGCGTTCCAGCTCTAATTGCTGGCTGGTACTAAATGGGGGTACATTGGGATATTCGATATCCCAATTAGGCATTTCCACAAACCCAAACATATCAATTTGCAAATCGTCACGTTCCTTGCGCCATTTGGCAGCTGCATCCACCGTTTCATCAAGCATGGCAAGCAACTGTGCCCGATGGCCTGTCAATGAATCAAATGCCCCTGCCTGAATGAGCGATTCAATCACTCTCTTATTACACACCCTTAAATCAACACGTCGACAAAAATCGAGCAGACTGTCGAAAGGACGTTCCTTACGAACAGCAAGAATGCTTTCCATTGCTTGTGTGCCGACATTTTTAATTGCAGCCAGTCCAAAGCGGATATCACCGTGCTGTAATGGGGTAAACAGCACCCCACTCTCATTCACATCAGGCGGCAACACCGCGATATCCATGCGACGACATTCGACGACATATTCAGCCACTTTTCGATGACTTCCCATTACGGCCGTCAGCATGGAAGCCATGAATTGCACTGGATAATGTGCCTTAAGATATGCCGTCTGGAATGCTAGCACACCATAAGCAGCTGCATGGGCACGCGGAAAGCCGTAGTCAGCAAAACGGACGATCATATCGTAAACCCTTCCAGCTTCCTCCTCCGTGTAGCCCTGTTTAATACTGCCTTCGACAAAATGGCCACGCTCCAAATCCAGCACCTCGCGCTTTTTCTTGGACACCGCGCGGCGCAGCAGATCAGCCTCTCCCAAAGAAAAGCCAGCCATGCGCGAAGCAATCTGCATGATTTGTTCCTGGTACACAATAATACCGTACGTATCCTTTAAGATCGGTTCAAGATCAGAATGCGGATAAGAAATCTCAATCTGTCCGTGCTTAGCCTGTATAAAGTTAGGAATAAAGCCCATCGGACCCGGACGATACAATGCCACGACAGAAATGATATCCTCAAAAACACTCGGTTTCAAATCCTTGAGCACCCGGCGTACACCAGCCGACTCCAGCTGGAACACGCCTCCTGTATCTCCTTTGCCCAGCAAGTCATAGGTATGCGGGTCATCATCGGGAACACGGCTAAAGTCAGGTGTTTCTCCATGCTGCTCGCCAATCCAGCGCATGCAACGTTCAATAATGGAGAGCGTACGTAGTCCGAGGAAATCCATTTTTAGCAAACCAATGCGCTCCAGATTTTCCATCGAGTACTGCGTTAAAGGAACCCCTTCGCTCCCCTCTTGCAGCGGAACCGCATCGGTCAGTGGAGTCCGCGAGATGACAACACCTGCCGCATGTGTCGAAGCATGACGAGGCATTCCTTCTACTTTGATCGCCATATCCAGCAGTTCACGTGTCTTGGGCTTCGTTTCATACAGAGCCTTCAGCTCGGGGGTAATCTCCAGCGCATGTCGGATATTAATACCGAGCTGCGCCGGGATCAACTTGGCCGCCTTGTCCACCTCGCCATACGGCACGTTCAATACACGGCCGACGTCACGGACTGCGGCTCTTGCCGCTAATGTCCCAAAGGTAATAATTTGCGCTACATGCTCATTTCCGTACTTCTGTACTACATAGTCGATAACCTCATCGCGGCGTTCATCGCTAAAATCAATATCTATATCCGGCATACTGATCCGTTCAGGGTTCAGAAATCGTTCAAAGAGCAGATTGTATTTCATTGGATCAACATTCGTGATATTAAGCACATAGGCAACCAAACTACCTGCGGAGGAACCCCGTCCCGGACCGGTTGCAATCTTATGCTTATGAGCAAAAGCGATAAAATCCCATACGATCAGGAAATAATCGCTGAAACCCATACTATCGATCGTATTTAATTCGTAGTTCAGCCGCTGGTCCAGTCTTTCCCGCTCCTCTGGCTGCTCCCACACAGGATCGCCTCCATAGCGACGCTCCAGCCCTTGCACGCACAGACTACGCAAATAGGACGAAGACGTCATGTCCTCCGGCAGCGGGCGATATTCAGGCAAAATAGATTGGCCGAATTCCAGTTCCAGCTCGCACTTCTCAGCAATACGCACTGTATTGGCGATGGCTTCTGCTACATGTGGAAATAAACGAGCCATTTCCTCCTGACTTTTCAGATACAACTGACGTGTTGGTATCCGCAAGCGTTCCTCATCGTCAACTGTCTTCCCTGTCCCGATACAGATCAGGACGTCCTGGACATCAGCATCCGGCTCGGTTAAGTAATGCACGTCATTCGTCGCCACTAGCGGAATATCCAGTTCCTTTGCCAGTGCGATCAATTGAGGATTTACGCGTTTTTGCTCCGACAGACCATGATCCTGAAGCTCCAGATAAAAATCATCGCCAAAAATGCTACGGTATCGTTCCGCTGCACGTCGTGCTTCGGCTTCTCTGCCATGCAGCAAATGCTGCGGCACTTCACCGCCCAAGCAAGCGCTCAGGCATATGATGCCTTCATGATGGGCAGCCAAAGCATCCATATCAATGCGCGGCTTATAGTGAAAACCCTCCAAATGGCCAATGGAGCACAGCTTCATCAAATTTTGATAGCCTGTTTTATTTTTGGCGAGCAAAATTAAATGATATATAGGCTGATCCTTCCGGCTGCCACGCTCCTTGCGCGATCCTGCCGTCATATAAGCCTCACACCCGATAATCGGCTTAATGCCGTTCTCTACACATGCTCTATAAAAAGGAATGGCACCGTACATGACCCCATGATCTGTAAGAGCCAGCGCCTTCATTCCGTAAGCTGATGCCTGTTTGACCAATTCCGCGGTACGAGCCGCGCCGTCCAGCAGGCTGTACTCGCTGTGAACATGCAAATGCACAAATGAACTCATGCGCTTCTCTTCCCTTCACCGCTTGATTTTCTTCAAACTATTTTATCATATCCACGTTAGTAGCGCCCATAGAATAAAAGTACAGACCCCGGCGGACAAGCGCGGTCCTGATTCATATACCCAAGGAGGAAAAGAGCATGAGCACTTTTATATCCAAAGCGATTCTCGACTTCTTCATTGCCTTCGGCATCGTGCTCGGAGGAGCCATGCTCGGCGGAATGGGAGCTGTAGTATCGCTTCAGCCGCCTACCCAGACGATGCTGGAGGTTGCAGGAAGGATTAAAATATGGGCGCTTGCCGCCGCTGTGGGGGGAACGATGGACCCGATCCGGGTCATTGAGAGCAATATGTTGGATGGTAATTTGTCACCTGCCATTAAGCAGATATTGTATTTGATTTTCGCCTTTCTAGGCGCTCATATGGGTGCAGAGCTGGTCAAGTGGGTATGCGGCAACGGACGGCCGTGAGGTGAAACGACTATGAGAGTTCCCCCCTTTGAGCGCCTGCGCCCTTTTATGCAATTATCCTCCGTTTTTGTACTCGGTATGATTACGGGAGGAATGATCTATAATGCCATCTGGCATGCGAGCTTCAATCAGCTGTGGGTGAACAACCAGGACCTTCAATTCCAGCTCCAGCAAGCCGAAGAGGACAACAAAACATTACGTAAATACAGCAAGCGCCAAACCGTCATCAAAGAAATCAAGCTGATCGCGGAGGAAGCTTCGGCTGAAAAAATTGACTCTATTAATCTGAAAGAGCTTCTTCGCCGCGTCAGTCGTGATCTGGAGGTGCTGCGCGGCAGAGATATGTTTGAGATTGACTCTGATAGCAAGCTGGTACGTATGTTGCTGCACCAAAAAAAATACACCGTTCGTGACAAGGAGTATACAATCCAGGTCAAAACGATGCTTGTAATGGAAGGTGTGCTGCAAATTTGGCTGGAGGCCAAAGAAAGACTGCCTCAAAGCCACTAATCGATCTATTTCACCCCACCTTTTGCTCCAATCCAGAGGTAGATCAACCATGTTCAATAGATTGGAGCGTCATCACTGCTTTACACACCAAATGATTTTCCCGTGAAATCGCAATTTCTAGCTTACATGTGCGGCGACTCATCTCGAGCAGCAACGGACGAAGAACGACAGCATCCTCAATCTGTACCGGTCGAATAAAATAAGTCGTCAAATTATCCAGCACATAATCCTTGCCGCTCATATCTCTAGCTGCTCGGTAGCCCGCTTGTGTCATCACGTTGACCAGTACGCCTTCCGAGATCGTCCCTAAATTGGTGGCCATCTGTGGAATGATAAAACCGCGAAAAAATAAGGATCCGTCCTCATTACGCTCCTCAGCAAAACCGTTCCAAATCAGCTGGTCGAACGTCTCGCCCAGTTGTGGCTGCTTTTGGGCGTTACGCAGTGCTTCCAGCACCTCACGCCGTGTAACGGACCCAAGCAGCTTACGGTTGCGATCCACGACCGGCAAGTAATCTACACCTTCCCATGCCATCATTTGAGCAGCAGAAGCCAGCGAGGTCTGGTAGGTGACCGTAATTGGATTACGGATCATACATTTATCCATCGTATGCTCAGGTTGAAGTCCTTCCACATCTTTACGGCTGACGATACCAATTAAACGATTCCATTCATCCACTATGGCAAAATGATGATATCCCGTGGTCGCTGATAGCTCTTCAAATTCGGTAAGCGTGCTGTTGATTTTCAAGGTCAGCGTCTTCGGTTTGCTTGCCGCAATGTCTTCAATCAACATAATTTTCTTTTTGATCAGGCGGTCAAATATTGCTCTATTAATCATAGATGCCACCGTAAATGTATCATGGCGCGAGGAAATAATCGGCAGACTAATCTGGTCTGCAAGCTGCTTAACCTCCCGACTCGTACCGAACCCCCCTGTAATCAGCACACCTGCCCCTTGCTCTAATGCAAGCGAATGCGCATCCTCCCGGTTACCTACGATCAGCAAACTGCCTGCGTCAATATAACGAGCCATCGCTTCCTCACGCATCGCCCCGATCACATACTTGTGCAACGGCTTCTCTAGCCCCTCGCTTCCGCCCAGCACATGTCCCTCTACAATATTCACGACATCCGCAAAGGTCAGCTGCTCAGACAAGCCGCGTGGGCGCTTCTCCACTCGTACTGTTCCGATCCGTTCCTTGGTAATGACAATTCCCAAATTCTCTGCTTCTTTCACGGCCCGATAAGCCGTGCCTTCGCTAACGCTCATTTCTTTAGCCAACCTGCGTACAGAAATTTTGGAGCCTATTTTCAACTGCTCGATATGACGCAATAGCTGCTCATGCTTCGTAACTGTTTCATCTAGCCCGTCCAACCTGTTACACCCCCAACGTTCAATCTGTATCATTCTGTATCTATTATACCACAAAACCCCTTTGTTTTAGACCATTGTTATTAGGATATCTTTCCTTTGGAAATAACAAAAAAGCGGTCCCATGTTACAAGAGACCGCTTCGTACTAGGATTGATTTGTAATTTAGGAGCAAGCTTAGGACAATCCGGAGGAAAACTTACAGCATATTGCCTTTGTCAGCTTTATTATCCCATTTCATCTGCCACTGCTGCATTTTGGCACGTCGCACACGCTCCAGCGTTTTACGTTTTTCCTCATCTACACCCAGCAAAAAATGCAGGTTCGCTCCGATGACAAGCAACGCAAAAAGTACCCATACCATCCCAAAGCCGTTGACCCAGTTCAAACCACCTGCCAGCGAGATGCGTGGTAACGCGACCAATACCATAGCCAATGCGATCAGTGTGTACATACCGTGTTTCCATTTTTTAAAAGAACCCAATCGTATCCCTTCCTCTCCCTGTGACTCTATGTATCTAGTCTATGAGAGGACAGGAAGGAATATGAGACAAACTTACAGAGACGAACCGTACAAATGTTGAAGACTGTCTGCAATAATCTTATTTACGTCCTCAATAATCACTGCCAGGCGACGTTCAGCGTCGAACAGACGACGGATGTTAAGGTTCAAGCTGAGTACCTCGAACATTTTTTCCATCTTTTCCATCTCTTCCTGTGCTGGCATATCGCCGCTCATCATCCGCTGTTGCACTTCCATTTGGCGTTCACGGAAATCGTCGAGCATTTTCTTGGCTTCTGGATCAGTCTCAATCAGCTTCATTGCTGACGTAATTTCCTCTACCTCTTTGCTTTCCTTCAATGCTTTCGCTAAATCATGGGCTTTGTCATAGATATTCATGATTGTTCATTCCTCCATTACAAGTTTTGTGTCAACATTTCACATTGTCCGTCAATCACCAAGGTATATATGTCCTCATATGATGAATCAGTGCTATTACAGCCCATTCACGTTTCCCGTTACTTTCAAGACATCAAGTTGCTGCCCGGAAGGAGATCCACGATGTCCATCAAAAAAACAACGATTCAAATCATCGGATCGGGCATCTTGCAGGATGACGTACTCATGGTCGGCGAGTCCCTGCTTCGCAAATGGAAAATATCCGCAGGCCACCCCGTTCAGCTCGCCTTCGGTTCGTTCCGCCAAGAGGTTACCGTCATATCGGTACCCCGATACAGCGGTCTACGCGTGGGAAGCGTGCTGGCCCGAAAAATGGGGCTTCATGCCAGTCATGACAGTTGTAATCTGCGAGTAACCTACAGCCGAGGCCGCCGGACACTTCGAGTGGGCCCACTTATTAGCGTGCTGGTTAGTCGGGACTATCCCGAACAGCCCGACAAGCCTTTCGGGTCGATCACCCTGTTCTGCCGTGAACTAGTCGGGGAATGCCGCAGACAAGGAGCATATGTGTATTTCTTCACCCCGGAGCATATCGGAAGTCAGCCCGGGCGAGTTCAGGGATGGGTGTATGACGGAGGCTGGAAAAAGACGGTCATGCCTGCCGGCGATGTCGTCAATAACCGGCTTACCTCCCGTAAACTCGAGAACAGAACTAGCGTACAGCATTTCATGAAAGAAGTAAAATCGCAGTACGGCACGGCCTTTTTTAATGAAAAGTTTTTGGATAAGAACGAAGTGTTTGATGCACTCAAATCGAATTCTTCCCTGCGCAAGTATTTACCCGAGTCCCACTTGCTGCAAACCTTTGCCGTTTTCAAAAAAATGTGCAACCAGTATCCCTCTGTTTTTCTCAAACCCGTGCGCGGAAGCCTTGGTAAAGGCATTATGCGCATTAACAAGCAAACCGATGGGACCTTTTCGGTGCTATCCACAACAGCGGGCACACCCCGAAAGCAAACGTACGCTAACGTCGATAAACTGTACAAAAGCTTAGCGGGAAAAATGAAATCAACACGTTTTCAGCTGCAACAGGGTCTTACCTTGATCGATCACGATAAGCGTCCGGTCGATTTTCGCGCGCTTGTACAAAAAAATGCGTCTGGAACCTGGACTGTAACATCCATTGTCGCTCGGATCGCAGGAGGCAGCCACTTTGTATCCAATCTGGCAAGAGGCGGTACGCTCAGTACAGTCAAGGAAGCACTGGCCAAAACCACGTTGCCCGCAACTGTTAAATCGAATGGTCTTACCTCTCTCAAAACAGCAGCACTGGATATCGCAAGCGGAGTAGAAAAGGCAATTCCCGCCCATTTCGCGGAATTTGGTATTGATTTGGCGATTGACAGCACGGGGCGTATCTGGTTGCTGGAGGTCAATTCCAAACCATCAAAAAATGACAATACACCGTTAAACGATCAGAAAACCCGCCCGTCCGTAAAAAAAATGATTGAATACTGCTGTTATTCAGCCGGATTCAAATGAATCTATCTCTTCCAGAGTCCGGCTGCCAAAGGAGCTGTTGTCGGTGTCTCTTGTTATGCCAGGCATGCTGGGCGTGCTTGTTAGCCGAAAGCAGGACGCTACTCCCCCTATTACCGAAGCCGATTTCTGCCGCAGGCTAAGTTTGTTGGGCAGGCGCTCTGGTATTAGCGTAATGGCGTTTACCGCCGAAGGAGTTTCACCTGAAGATCATTCCATACGGGGTTATGTTTATCGTGCTGGAGTATGGACATTCGGCCGCTTTCCCTTGCCAGATATTGTTTATAACCGCTGTCTCCATGTCCATGAGAGCCAGAATGTCAAGCGCACACTGGGAGACATAGCGGAGCAAAAATCGCGCAAGCTCATCTACTGGTCGCGTAACTTGCCTGGCAAATGGCAGGTATATCGCGCTCTGCATACGGTAGATAAAGTGCGGCCCTTTGTACCGCCTACGGCCCCATACCGGGATACGACCCAGCTTGTGGAGTGGCTGCAACGCCATTCGGAGCTATTTATGAAACCACAGTCCGGAACACATGGCAAAGGCACGCTGTATCTCCGGCTGGCGGAAGGAGGTCAGGGACTGTACGTACAAGGCAGGAACTCCCAAAACCGCCCGTTCCGTCGCTTGTTTTCTGAATTGGATGCAGGATTGTCATGGATCGACGGTATTGCACACAAACGCGCCTATATCGTGCAGCCTTATTTGAAATTAACAAGCCAAAGCAATCATCCCTTTGATGTTCGCGCGCTCATGCAAAAGGACGGCAACGGCTGTTGGCGCCTGACGGGCTTTGCCGTGAGAGAAGGCAGAAAAGGAACTCTGACTTCCAATCTGCACGGTGGGGGCGAAGCCCATCCGGCAGAGCCTTACCTTCGTGAACAATTTGGCGTGGACAGCACACGTCTCATCATCGGGCAAATGATGGAGCTGTCCTTGACCATTGCCGGGGCGTTGGAGGAACGCTATGGTCGCCTTGGCGAGTTGGGAATTGATTATGGTATTGACCGGAGCGGGAATATCTGGCTGTTGGAGGTTAATTCCCGCCCTGGTCGGTCTTCCTTTTTTCAGACTCGTCAGCCAGAGTGCGCTTTTCGGTCGGTCAACCGCCCGCTCGAATATGCTCGATATTTAATGACCCATTCCAAAGCGACAGGGCCAAAGGGCGCGGGCGCCTCCCTTGAACATACGGTATAGGAGGATAAACAGATGAGTTTAACGCATTGCAATGTGCATTTCTCACAGCAGCCCGACAAGGTGGCGTATATATCCACTGCCTTGTTGAAAAGCCTTAAGTTATCTGGAGCCAAGTCCATTCGTTTGCGACTTGGCAAGGATCAGATTCCCGCAACAGTAAAACCCATTCAGAAGGCGGGACGTCATCTATACTTGACCTCCGGCTTACGCAATGCAATCCGTGTTCCCAAAAGCGGGTCTATCTATTTGCGGAATCTGGACGGAGATGTTCAGCTTGGACCGTTGATTGGAGTATTGTCTGATGCTACTAACTCCACCACCCGCCCTTTCGGATCACGCACAGGCTTTATTAAGCAACTGTTGAAGGAAGGCAGCAAAAAGTCTTATATTTTTGCCTTCACCCCACGGGATATCAACTGGCAAAATGATACGATTAACGGCTATTTTCTGTCATCCAGCGGGGAGTTTACCCGTAAACTCGTACCTCTACCGGACGTAATTTATAATCGTTTGCCGAGCCGTCGCTCTGATTTTTCCCCAGCGATCAATCAACTACGCGAACGCTTTTCCCGCAAACGAATTCCTTTCTTTAACTGGAGCTTTTTCAATAAATCCGATATCTATCATTTGCTAGAAAATAATCCAGAGGTTAACCGTTATGTCCCTGAATCCTATATGAATCCTAGCTCTGAACGTATTCGAGGTATGCTGGAGCGGCATCAATTTGCTTATTACAAGCCAAGTAGCGGCAGTCTCGGCAAAGGAATCTATCGTCTGTCCTATGTCCCCAAGCAAGGATACTATGTAAGGTACCGGAAAAAAAATAGCAATGTATTGCTGCGGTTTGCCTCTTTTAATTCCATGCTGAGGATGCTTCACTCCAATAAGGGGCAGACGCTAAAAGGCTACGTCATTCAGCAGGGCATTCAGCTGATCGAGATTGATAATTGCCCGATTGATTTTCGGTTTCATATGCACAAAGACGGTAATAACCAATGGGTCGTCGTTGGCATTGGAGCCAAAAAAGCCGGACGTGGCAGTGTCACGACCCATATCAAAAACGGCGGTTCCCTGATGACACCCGAGCAAGCGCTCGGTCGTGTATTCGGAGACCGGGCGGGTGAAGTGCTGCAACGTGCCAAGAATGTAGCAGTTACACTAGCAGAAGCCATTGAATATCACCACCAGCATCTACTGGGTGAAATCGGATTCGACCTGGGCATTGATCAGGATGAAAAGGTATGGATGTTTGAAGCCAATTCTAAGCCAGGTCGATCCATTTTTCAGCATCCATCGTTGCGTGCGGAGGGTAAAGCATCCGTGGAGCATATTTTGGACCACTGTCTTTACCTCAGTAAATTCCGCAGAAAAGAGGAACTATGAATACCCGGGCGGAGCAAAAACCAGTTGTTGCTGTATTGACAGTGCACGACGATGAACAATTTTTCAAGGGAAATCAGCGAAACTTCAGGGATATTCTTGAAACGGGAACGCGCATGGGTTATCAGGTATACATTGTTACTGTCAGGGACTTGAAACTGACGGATGAAACAGTGAAGGGCTACATCTACAACAAAAACTCACAGATATGGGAGGAACAAAATTTCCCATCTCCACAGGTCATTTATAATCGTATCCCCAACCGTAATTATGAACTTAAAACATCTGTGCGCACAAAGCTGGATGAAATTGCACATGCCTCAGGCGTTGAGCTGTACAATCCAGGCTTTTTTAACAAATGGGAACTGTTCAAATGGCTCCGCACCTCGGAATCCACTCGTCAACTTGTTCCGATTACCAAAAGGTTAAGCAACCTGTCATCCTTAGGAAAAATGCTGTCTGCATATCCATACCTGTATCTCAAACCGGAAAACGGTAAAGCCGGAAAGGGAATTATGATTCTCAGATTCAACCCAGAGCATCTGATGGCATACAGGTTGATCATTCAACATGACAAAAAAAGCATAACCTACCGATCTGTATCCTTGTCTCGGTTATGGGGACGTATTCGCCGAGAAGCAGGCAACTCCCCTTATATCATTCAGCAGGGTATCGATCTGGCAACCTATCAGAAAAAGCCCTTCGATTTGCGCATTCTAGTGCAAAAAAATGCCCGTGGCGCATGGAGCATTACCGGAGTAGGTGCCAGACTAGCGGGTAAGGGAAGTATTACAACACATGTTCCGCGCGGGGGAAGTGTGGAGGACCCGTTTATGCTGCTGTCCTCACTCTTTGGACCTGAGGATAGCACAGATTTACTGAATAAGGTTAAAAGTACGGCCATTCAGATTGCACGTCAAATTGAACGCGCATCCGGTCTTTCTCATGGTGAAATGTCCATGGATCTGGGCGTGGACACACTCGGAACCCTCTGGTTTTTTGAAGCCAATGCCAAACCGATGAAATTCGACGAGCCGGACATCCGTCAAAAATCACTTAGACGTATATTTCAGTACAGCTCCTTTTTGGCCGAACGAATGAAATAATCTCAAGGAAGTGGAATCATGCCGCAAATTAGCGATGTTCAACATTTGCCTGGCCGGAGTTGGGTACTGAGACGACGACAGTTGCTGTTTCTGGCTCGTAGCTCGGGCGGCATGCGCATTACTCGCAATGCTCTGCGGCAGTTGGCTGTTTTAACGCCGGAGCAATTGAACACCCCTGGCTCCTCCCTTCTGTGCGCATATGTGCGCACAGAGAAGGGGCTGCGGATTGCGGGATTTTCCCTCGCTCTGAATTATGGGAAGGATGCTTGCATCGTAATTGTTCGTCCGCTTTACCGGGGCCGCAGACTGGGCGCTAGACTGCTGTCCGCCCAGCTCCAACAGCTGCGCCGTCTGACGTGCAGCGTAGCCACCGACAATATGGCCAGTCTCAAAACCTGTTTTCGTGCTGGACTTATTGCACATGAAATGACAACTGGACCGACGGGGAAGCCCACGCTAATATTTTGTGGGGAGTTATCCGAAGATGAGCAGACGGCAGAGGAAGGTGGAATGCTGTGCCAAAACCTGTCCTAGGCATCATGACTTTGTATTTGAACAGTAAGAAGCAACTGGAGGAACGTGACATATATGAACGCATGATTGCAGAAGGAAAAAGGCTGGGACTGGATATGTATGTATTCACTCCTGCGGATGTCCATAAGGATCGCAGACTGCTCCTTGCCCAAATCTATGATCCACACAGCGATAAATGGACTCGAAAATGGCGAGAATTTCCGGATATGATTTTCGACCGCTGCCGAGTGCAGCGCAGTGAGCGGTATCGTCAATTAAAGAAATTCCGATTGCAGTATACAGACCTTGTTTATTTAAACCGACCGCTGAGTAATAAATGGGCCATTCATCAGCAGCTTGCAAGAAAGGCTGCCTTTCGCCCCCATCTGCCTGCAACAGAGCCGTTCGATGGATTTCATAGTGTAAAGCGAATGCTCAAACAGAATTCACTAGTATACCTCAAGCCAATTAACGGCACGGGAGGCCGCGGCATTTTACGCATTGAGCCTGTTAACAAGCAGAGCGGCCTGTATCTGATTGAGGGACGCAATCGCAAACGCCATATTATTCCTCAGCAGCGGGTACGTCTGGATCGTCTGGAGCCGCGTCTGAGCAGCTGGAACATGGATAACTACATTGTTCAGGAAGGCATTCCTGTGCAGTTGCCGAATGGCAGGGTCCATGATTACCGTATGCTGGTACAGAAAAATAGCCAGGGAGTATGGGAGCTAACGGGATGTGCCGGGCGCATCGGGGCACATCGGAGTGTCACTTCCAACCTACATGGCGGAGGCAAGGCAGTGCCGATGAAGCAATTGCTGACGCAATGGATTCGTGATGAAGACCAGAGAGAGAAAATCATCAAGCAAGGGGAAAAGCTCGGCCTGGACATTGCTGCGTATCTGGAAGAAAGCTATGGGGCATTATGTGAACTTGCGCTCGATTTGGCAATCAATAAGGACGGTCATATCTACGTGCTCGAGGTCAACCCGAAGCCGGCTCGCGAGGTATTTTCACGCATTGGCGAAAAAGAAACCTATCGTCGTGCCATCACCAAGCCCATGGAATACGCCCTGTGGGTCTACCACACTCAGATTAATCCGAAGCCGCAGACGGAACAAAAAACAGAAGAACAAACAGAAGATAAGACAGAGAGTAAAGCAAAGGAAGGCTCCGCCTAAGTGGCTGCCTTCCTTTGTTTTGTTATCGCCCAACATCGTTTGCATGTATTATTTATATGGTACGCCACAGCTATTTATAACTCTTATCTGTGCTTTCACAGTTACTCGGCGTTTTTATAAAGTGTAAGCAGCTGGGTAAAGTCCGTAATAATCGCATCGGACCCTTCCAACTCATCATTCACACCAAATCCAGCGTAAGCACAGCCGATCACGGTCTGTCCGTTCTTTTTGCCAGCTTCCACATCGGAGGAACGATCTCCGACCATCCATACATTCGAAATATCGTGCTTGCTCAACAGAATTTCTAGCAAATTCACTTTGGAAAGCGTACTGTATTCCCCAGCGCTATACAGTCCTTCAAAAATAGGAACCATTTCATACGCAGCAGCAATCCCCTTTACGTAATCCTCCAGCCCGTTACTGGCTACGAATAATCGGACACCTTGCTCATGAAGTGCTTGGAGTGTTTCTTTTACATGTGGATACAGAGCATGACTTCCATTCTTCAACCCCTCCAGCTCCAGCTGAAGCAACAACTCGTCCGCTCTTCTGTGAGCTGCTTCACTGGCTTCTGGCATTACTCTTCTCCAGATTTCATCCAGCAGCATACCCAAACTATTCAAAATAAGCTCCTCCGGAGGAGTCTCTCCTTCATAAAGCCCTTCGGCGCGCAGCGTATCAAACAGCTTGTGATACGCAGGAAGCAGCAGCGTCTCCGTCTGAAAAAGTGTACCATCCATATCAAATACCATAGCCTCAGGTTTCTTCAACACAGGTGCATTGTTCATGTAGTTATCAGTCATTCCTTTCCTATGTAAGTTTACACTCCGACCCCTCTCATGATAAGCAATAAGAGAGGTCCATGTAAACCTCATTGCGCATACCGTTAACTCTTATATTTTTTTTAGAACGGTCCTAAAACAATGTAATCCGCCCCACATATCTGTGTGTAGAGCTCCCCGTGGAAGCTTAAGATCCACACCACTCCAATACGAAAATCCCGCTTTTTCTATCCATTGTTCCATCGCTGAAAGATCTACTGTAGGGTAATCAAACGTCAACAGAAGCATTCCGTCATCTCGTAAAGTTCGATGAAATTCACGCAAGGCTGTCAAAGATTCATCGGGCGTTAAATGCTCCAACACTGAAATACATACAATTTTGTCAAAACTGGCATCCTCATAGGGCAGGGCGGTCAGATTGGCATGGGCGGAGTGGAGCCGAACCGGTAAAATCTCCTGAATGCGCTCAGCGGCCTCCTCTCCAATATCCCGCCGCACCTCGGCCAAGATAGCATCTACAGAAACGATTCGTATATCCAGATCGCAGGCATAGACCTGAGAGCAACGGCGGGCCAGCTCAAATTTGAATGGATGAGGGATACCACATGCCGCGTCCAATACTGTATCTTGCCCAGACATAAATTGGAGACACCACTCATACTCATAAGGACGACTCCACCAGCTTTGAGGGAGTCTGTAAATCATGTTGGACGAGTTGGGATCAGAATATACAAAAAAGCGAGACAGATACGGGTCAGCCATATTCATGAATGTAGCCTCCTCCTTTGGAGATGTTTAGATTACTCTTGCTACACAGCATAATTCATGACCCCGTTTCTCGCCTTGAAGCTTAGCCAACAATCCCATTTGTTCTGTAAAGGCAAGCTCATCGTACAATGGATGTGCTTGCAGCAAGGCATCCAAACCAGCAGGAAGCTGGCGGGTGAACAAAGCCACCGGACGCAAGCCGGACTTTTCCAGCAAGAGCGTCAGCGTATGATCTGAATAATGGTACAAATGATCTTCCTCCGTAAATAAAGGTGAATGAACGCCGTAAGCCTCGTTGGTAAACGAGTTTTTATTGGGCACCGTAATATATAACGTTCCGTCAGGTTGAAGCTGTTCGCACAAATCCGTCAAAAATGCGACTGGGTCCGCGATATGCTCCAGCACATGCCAGCATGCGATGGCTTCGTATTGGTGCTCCAAAGATAAGTCCAGTTCTTCCTCTAAACTTTCGGCCTCAATCCCTTCCTGAGCTTCATGAGCTTGGTGAATTTCCCCTTCCACAGATTGTTGTGTTTGAGCATCTAATTCTGTTTCACCGTTCCAATAGCCGGGTAATAAATCTACCTCATATTTGCTTTTGGCGTAGGCACGCGAGTCACTGGACGGCTCAATGCCCACTGCATTCCAGCCAGCTTGAAGGGCAGCATGGATAAATTCTCCGGTGCCTGAGCCAATCTCTAGCAATTTTCCTTTTCTGGGACTGAACATATCGAGCAACATAAGTCCAAAAAGAGCATGATCCCCATAGGTGGACGCCGCTGCACTATCCCGCATAGCAACCCAATTGGCATTATAAATCTCTGCTATCATTTCCTCAGACTGAATATGATCCACATCCTTACGAAAAACCAATCCACAGGAGCCGCATCCCATCAAGGTAAAGCGTTGATAATCATGAAATACTACCGTGTCAGATGAGCCACACAGTTTGCATTTTACACTCTGCTCTGCTCCTTTCCCCTTCTCCGTAGCATAAAAGGTGTCCTTGGTTTCACTTTTTATTTGTGGTTCGGGTTTGTTCATGACCTGTACACTGGCCACCTTGGCGACATCCGAGTCGTCCACCTGATGGGCAGGTTCATATTCTGGTGTAGGTTCTTTTTCTGTATTTTTGTTGTCCTGATCCACCCAGAGCGTGAGTCGTGGGTTCGAGTCCAGAATTGATTCATATTGCTCTTTCCATCCATAACGAGCACTTGGGTCAAGCAGCTGGTACCGCTCAAATTTAGCCATGCGAATAGCAGGTGTATACCAACCCCAATGCTGAATACGGTAGTTGCTGATCTCTGTGGGAAGATCAAGTACATTTTCGGGTAATCTCCCACAGTGCAAGGACTGCTCCTTCCATTTATAAGGGAATCCCTCTTTATATCGAATTAAAAAAGGACGGTAATACCGATGAGCCTGCCAATATTCATCATCACGGTAATGCGTGGAAGACCACATATCAAACAACCTGAAACAAATCGTATCCGCTGTCGTTCCCGCTAACAAAGAATGTACCCCTTGGGCAAAGCGGGATTCGAACATTTCGTCGGCATCCATGCTTAATATCCATTCGGGAGAGGAAGCCAATGTTTCTCTCCACTGCTGCTTTCGCAGTTCGACTTCATTGGTAAAAGAGGGTGTTTCATTACGGATCAGACGCAGTGGGATTCCTTGTAAGATTTCCCGGCACAACTCTCCGCTATCGTCATGACTACCATCATCAATAATGACTGCTTCATCAATGTATTCTCGGTGGCTCAGCAGCACGTCTGTAAGCTTGTGATCTGCCTCATTGTATACCGTCATGGTCAGCGTCAATTTAGGATTAGAGACAGGCGGTGTATAAAGCTCACTTTGTCGTGGACCAGTGAACGTTGGTGGTACAACAAACGAATCCGCTGTGTACTTGGCAAAGACAGCAGTTTCGTGGAGATGATCGGGTATAACTGGAGGTTCAGGGAACTTAGAAGTTCTTGAAGATGCTGAACGATTGAAGGCTGGAGAGCTTGGAGAAGTATCGGAGTGTTCCGCATGTGTTACTTGCTCTGGATGGTTCGATGTGAAATATTTTAGGGTGAATAATAGCTGTTCTGCCTTCATTCGATCGGCTTCCCGATATAGATGCATTGCCGGATAGTGTGTGTCTACAAAAAGTGGAAATCCATATGCAGCCGCCCGAATACAAAAATGTCGATCTTCTCCCCAATAAGAAACGTTTTTGATTTTGCCAAAATGAATTCCTGCTTCCAGCGCCCGTCTGCGGATTAAGGTGCAAGCGCCTAGACCACCCACCTCATACAAACCAGGAACATGCAACTGGTGTATAAAATGCAACTCACGTTGCGCTCGCTCCTCTGCCGACAACACTTCGCCATCTTCACGGTGAAACAAGTTATATTCATCACTGACCCACACTTGAGGCAATAACGGCCCTTCCGGTTGCCAACGTGTCCAGAAAATCTCTGATACGATATCCTTCTCCGTCTCCACCAGCCTGCACAAGGTACGAGAATGGAGAACCAGGTCTGAATCGACCAGAAATAACGCGTCATAATTGTGCTGAAGTGCATATTCAATAAGACGATTTTTAAAGCCAGCCACTTTCCATACGAGAGCAGGCGGCCAATAATGAGTGTGCTCATCACTACGGTTCTCCACTTGCTGCGAGCCTGTTAACAAGGGCAAAACCCGACCCGGTAGCCGATTGGAAAAGTCAACTAGCCACTGGCTTGAAATCGGATTGTCATTATCATCGACAAACAAATAATCCGGTAGCACGTCAGGTGTCTCCAGGCGCTCCAAGGCTTGAAGAAACAAAGACAAAATTTCCGGCTTCTGGTGCACCGGGCTGCCGATTAATATACGCATGTGTCAACGCCTCCATCAGGTGGAAGCCTCATAACCGTTCCCCTCCATGTCCTAACGCATACCATAATTGCGACCAAGCGATTGGGAGTGAGCGTGGTATGAATGGACTTACACCTGGAAATATCATTGAAAACGACAACAATACAAAATACAATCTCCCCATTCAACGATAAAACCCATCCTGTCGCACGTCCTAACCCGGAATGTCACGCACATCGTTCAATCCATTCTCTCCCCCCAAACATCCAACTTGATTTTCTAATTTATTAGAACAGAACTGAATTTATGATCATCATCTCCTCTACACGTTCCATCCGAATTCTACATAATGAGCAAGCTATCCTAATAAAATGGGAATTATACCAAGTTATTTTGGGGGGACAAAGAGCATGGTAACTGTCAGCTTATGTATGATTGTCAAAAACGAAGAAGAAGCCCTTCATACCTGTCTGAAATCAGTCCATGACCTGGTGGATGAAATCATTATCGTTGATACTGGATCTACCGATAGAACCCAAGAGGTCGCTACAGCATTCAACGCTCGGATATACAACTTTGAGTGGTGCGATGATTTCTCCGCTGCTCGCAATTATGCGTTTGATCAGGCCACGCAAGAATATCAATTTTGGCTGGATGCCGATGACATACTGGAAGAAAAAGATCGACTATCCTTTCTTAACTGGAAAAATCAAGCCACCCTCTCTTATGACAGCATTACAATGGATTATGTGCTTTCCGTAGATGAACAAGGACAGCCGTTGTATAAGCTCAAAAGAAACCGAATTGTACGGCGTGATCGCAGATTCAGATGGACCGGATTTGTTCACGAGTTCCTGAATGTAACAGGCAGCATCTTTCACAGTAATATGGCGGTGACTCATAACAAGACACGCGCTTATACTGACCGTAATTTGCACATATATCTCAAACATCGGGAGCAGGGTACCGTATTTTCTGAACGAGATCACTACTACTTCGCCAATGAATTATATGATAACGGGCGCACGCTAGAAGCCATTCAGCAGTACGAACATTATCTAGGGCTAAATCAAGGATGGATAGAAGATCGGATTGCTGCTTGCTTTAAGCTTGCGGATTGTTACAATCGACAAGGACAAAAACAGGAGCAAGGTATGGCTCTGCTCCGCACACTTACCCTCGATGTACCACGCGCCCAGTTCTGCTGTGTTTTCGGCAATTGGTTCATTGAAGATGAACAGTATACTCAAGCCATTTATTGGTTTCGTCAAGCAACGCTGATCGAGCCCCCGCAAGATGTAATGGCCTTAACCAATTCGTCGTACTATACCTGGTTTCCACACTTGCAATTATGCCTGTGTTATGACCGAATCGGTGACATCGAAAAGGCAAGATCGCATCATCGCATAGCCCAGTTGCACCATCCTACTCATCCAAGTGTTTTATATAACGAACAGTATTTTGCACAGCTAGAGCAGCAGAAATAAGGAAGACGAACAATGGCTAAAGGCAGGGACCTGCCAGTTCAAGTTCGGGTTTTCCTGCTCCAGAGTTAATATCCATGCTAGGCGCACTTAAAAAAGTCGATTCCTTCTGGGAATCGACTTTCTTGGTTTGAAAGTCGCTCGTATTTATATCATTCCAGGTGTTTTTCGAACCACGTGAGCGAATCCTTCAGGGCTTTTTCCGGATTCATAACATACCTTCTATCCAATAATTCAAGACCTAGATATCCCTTATAATCTATACTGTTAAGTTCCTTTAACACTTCCACCATTGCTAATTTTCCTTCTCCGGGCACCAGATGTCCTCCAGGATTGCCATCCACAAAATGTACATGCATTAAATTATTTCCCAGTTCCCTTATAAAATCATGAATGGTATCCTTTCCTGTAGTTTCCATCACATCTGTATCCGCTAAACCTTTTAAATAAGGACTCCCAACTTCTTTTATCATCTTGGAGATGTGCTCGACTCTATTAAACACCTGTGTAGTAAAAGAGGTAAAAGCCTCCATAGGAAGGTCAATCCCCTCTTTTTCTGCTGTTTTACATATTTCGCCTAAAGATTCTCTGCACCATTTCCACATTTCTGTCTCATCAACATCCAAGTATGCGATGCCTGTGGTCACCAACACTTTGTCACATTCCAGCAAAGATGCAGCTTCGATATGCCGGCAAAAAAACTCTACACTTCTCTTTCTATACTCCGGATCAGGATGGCTGATGCTTACCGGGTAGACATACTGCTCAGGGGTAAGGCAGATCGTCTTTAACCCTCTTTCTTTTACTTTTTTATTTAATTTTTTTTATATCCTGATACGTAAAATAGTCTAAATGGAAATGTGGACCTGAAGCCCACAATTCAATATTATGGAATCCCAGCCTTGCAACAGAATCTAAAAAATACTCCATAGAATATCTTTTATAATGATAGTTTGCAGCCGCAATTTGTGAGATCTGTATCATAATAATTAGATACCTCCTTTTTACACAACGCTATATTAAAACGCTTCCAAGTAAAGTAGCTAATATTACAGATAAAATAATATTAATCATTCCAGGTATCATAAAACTGTGGTTCAATACATATTTACCAATTTTAGTCGTACCCGCTGTATCAAAAGATATGGCAGCAAGGCACTGAGCAGATACTGGTAAAAAGAAGTTTGCATTTACAGCCATCCAGGCTCCAATTATGATGTAGGTAGGCAAATCAAGTGCAATGGCAATAGGTATCATAATTAATGTCGTGACACCTTGACTTGTAGTTAAAGCAGCAACGATAAACATGATAACGGCAAGCATCCACGGATGGCTATTTACAATCGTAGCAACATGATCTTGAATAAAAGCGCTTTGTCCGTTAATAAAGGTACTGCTCATCCAGGCTAACCCAAAGGCACAGACCATAGCCAGCGCCCCTGCCCTAAATATGGGTCCGTTAAGAATCGTTTCAATCGCCGGACGGCATACGATAATAATCATAGTAGCGCAGACTAGCATAATCATTTCAATGGTATGCGGCATTGATAGACTAGTAACCTCGCCATTCAGCACCCAGGATGGACGCAGCTGAGTAAACATGCCCATAATAACAATGGCTAAAACCCCCATCAAAAAGAGAACAACTGCGGCTTTCGCTCCTTTTGAAGTTTCTTTCTTCTCAGCCTTCTTTTCGGATTTTTCAATTAAGCCTTCTGCCAATCTATGCAAATATTCCGAATCTTCAGATAATTCTTTCCCTTTACGCAACGTGCACACCGCACTTGTAATGACACCTAAGAGTGTAGCAGGTATGGAAATGGCCAAGATAGTTCCCAAACTTACTCCAAGGGGTGACATAAATCCAATCATAGCAGCAGTAGCTGCTGAAACCGGTGAGCAAGTTACTGCCTGCTGGGAAGCAATGATACTATTTGAAATGGGTCTTTCCGGCCTGATATCATTATCAATGGCAAGCTTATTGATAATAGGCAATAAACTATATACGACATGCCCGGTTCCTGATAAGAAGGTAAATAACCAGGATATGATTGGAGCTATTATTGTAATATTCTTAGGTGACTTACTAAGCATTTTCTCTGCAATCTGGACGAGTAAGTTAAGTCCGCCTGAAGACTGCAGCGCAGAGGCAGCCAATACAACCGCTAAAATGATCAGCATCACATCAATGGGAGGAGCCGCTGGTTGGACATGAAAGATAAATACAAAAATCGCTACGCCCACTCCACCGAGCAAGCCCATAAAAACATCGCCAACTCTAGCGCCGAAGAAAATGAGTAAAAAGATGATCAATAGCTCAAACCAAAACATAAGAATTCTCCCTTTTTTTGATTTTACGAACTTTACCGATCTTTCATTATCTACAAGGGCGTAGCCGCCCTTTACTGAATACGCTTACAAAATTCTTATCATGCTTATTCTTCCGAGTCCAAACAACGAATGGGTGTGCCGTAGCCAAAAGCTCCGTTTATCTGGCATATTTTAGCCGCAAAAACCGCTCCTTTTTCCATGCTTGCTTTGATACTCCGAAGCATATCCTCATCTTCACCGTAGAAAATCTTTCCGGCATTAGAACTTCTAATCATCTCTACAATAAAAGCGGTTATATAAGAGTCACCCGCTCCCATCGTATCCACGGTATCCGTCAATACCGCCGGCTGGTGCATCCATTGATCTTTATAGAGAGCAACTGATCCATTTTCTCCCACAGTTCCAATCACTATTTTAGAACCGAATTTCTGTGCTTTTAGCATTTCTCTTTTTCTTTCACTTTCCGTTAAATGACTGCATGAAAGGAATGAAATGTCCGCATATCGGCATATTTGTTCTAAATATTCATCATTCCAGCGTACCGAGAAATCATAGGAGATAGGCACATTCGTTATTTTTAATGTTGCGAGATTCTGCTCTATATAGCTATTTAAACTGGTATGAATTACGGAGAAATTTTTAATGTAGTTCAAGTCATTTTCCGTAAAATCCCATGCCTTTTCCTTTGCAATACCGCCTTTATTGGAGCCCAGAAATACACGATCACCGTCTTCCAATGTAACCCGCGCATACCCATTTTCCCCTTCAAAAATCCGGCAATGGTTACGTTCTATCCCTAAATCGTCTATAACCTTTTGAATATACTGAGCTATATGATCATTACCAAACTTACCTAAATAAGATGCCTCCATACCACACATTCTGGCATACGCACAAAAGTTCAAGGCATTTCCACCAGGGTACATCATACCCTGGTGGACATATTTATCTACTACATTGTCACCAATGCCAATAACCTTATATTGTTCCATAAGAATATCCCCTCTAAAGGTTGCTAAAAGATTAATATTCAACCTTCCACATATATCTACGAGTTGTAAGCGGATGCGCTCTTTCAATGGCCAAAGCTTGGTTATAAACGGGGTAAACATTATTAAATAGAGAATGATTGAAGTAATCAACCACAGAGCTGTCAATGGTAGACAGTCCCAAATCCTTTGCGTCTAAAACCTCTACTCTCTTGGTATAACGGTTAAGGAACTTTAACGCTCTTTCATCTAAAGGTCGGGTACTTCCTTCAGAGACCTGAATGACAAATGGTATTTCAGCATCAGTAATCTCAAATGGTCCATGGAAATATTCACCTGAATGTATGCTGGAAGAGTTAATCCATTGCATCTCCATAAAAATGCAGATGCTTTGCATATAGGCAGCCCCGTAGCCAGCTCCGCTTGCCATGGTGTAGATTACGGAATCATCTTTATGATTTTGCGCAAAAGCCAGAGCACGCTTTTCCACGTGTTTGCATGCATTTTTAACAATTCGATCTATTTTTCCTACTCCGTCCAGGAATTTTTCATAATGCTCATATCCCTCAGTCTGATTTAATACCTCTACCGCCGTCATTAGTGCTTTCATGGTTTTCTCGCGGGCAATATCTTTGCCATCCCCAAATGTGTACTTCACCACATAGTCTGCTTGTTCTGTAATAGGAGAATCTTCAACCCATGTTAATGCAATAACTGGAACTCCTGCTGTTTTACCTAATTCTGCGGCCTTCACAGTCTCTGGTGTATTACCTTTATGTGATGCCACTACCAGTACTGAATTTTCTCCAAATGCTCTAGGTGTGTTATGCACAAACTCATTACTGGTATAAAGACCTACCTTAACTTCCTTTGCTTCTTTTTCAAGAAATGTTTTTGCAGGATAAAAAGCACCATAAGAACCACCGCAAGCTACATAATATACCTGCTTTATACCGCCAGCCTCTTGTTTATTTGCTACAATTTCTTCAATAATTTTTTTGATTTCCATTATCATTTCCTCCTTGTATGATACATTTTCTTGTTTTCTATTCCATACCGGTGTATGTATTGGAATGTTATAAAGAAACAATAACACAAAACAATACATGAAGCAATAACACTTTGCTACTTTTTCTAGAGTACTGTTTCAATTCTCCCGATTTTTAAAGGAAAGACCCCTTATTGCAAGGGCTTACAAGCTATTCATAAATTGTATATACTGTTATAATATAAGCATGCCGATATAAAACAATATAATACATTTATAAAAACTTGATTTGGAGGTTGAACCGCATGATTGATCATTCAGAATCTTCACCGTTATATAGACAGCTGCAAGAAAGAATTTTAGATTCCATCCACAACGGTACTCTAAAACCAGGAGACAAACTCCCTACAGAATTAGAATTAAGTGAAACCAATAATGTGAGTCGTGTAACTGTCCGTGCGGCACTTGATTCACTTACCTCTGAAGGTTACTTGGTACGGATTCCGGGAAAAGGAACATTTATTACAAAAGATAAAATCAAAAAAAATGTCGTAGAGACCATTGGATTTAGCGATACTTGTAAATTACAAAATAAAGTGCCTGGTGCAAAAGTAATAAAATGCGTGATTGAAGATGCTACAGCATCAGATCAGGAACATTTAGGTTTAATGCCAGGGGATAAAGTAATCAATATAGAAAGAATCAGGTATGCTGACAATGTGCCGGTATCTGTAGAGTATTCACGTTTCCCTTCTTCTTTTTCTTTTTTGTTACAAGAGGATTTAAATAATATATCTCTTTATGATATTTTAAAAAATAAACACAAGATTACATTTGGAATATCAAGAAAATATATAGTTATGGAATTTGCCTCTTTTGATGTAGCCACCTATTTAAATATTGAGGAAGGCTATCCTCTGCTGTGTATTAAAAGTACCGTTTGTAATCCAGACGGCCAAAAAATCCATCGTTCCAAGCAGTTGATATTAGGGGATAGGTTCGAGTTGATTGTTTAAGATTATGAACAGATGCTTTTATGTAGATTTAATCCTAAAAAAGAAAGGCCACCTGCATTTGCAGATGGCCCTCCCTACTAAATTCCCTTAAAATACTTTCTTCCGGTCTCTTTCCCCCTTCAAAATTTCTACTGACTCACGGAAACGCAGCGAATGAACCACCTCACGTTCACGCAGAAACTTTAAACTATCCTGCAAATCCACATCATCTGTCAAATCAATCAGCCACTGGTATGTAGCTCGCGCCTTTTCCTCTGCCGCAATATCCTCATATAAATCCGCAATGGGATCACCTTTGGCTTGAATATAGGTCGCGGTAAAAGGAACCCCCGCCGCATTTTCATAAAATAACGCACGATCATGTGCCGCATAATGTTCGCCCAGACCAGCCGCTTTTAATTGCTCCACACTCGCATCCTTCGTCAGCTTGTAAATCATCGTTGCAATCATCTCGAGGTGGGCAAATTCTTCCGTCCCGATGTCATTCAGTACACCAATCACTTTATCCGGAATGGTATACCGCTGATTCAGGTAACGCAAAGCTGCTGCGAGCTCTCCATCCGCTCCCCCGTACTGCTCCATAAGCAACTTGGCCATGTGAGGGTCGCATTTGCTGACACGTACAGGATATTGCAGCTTTTTCTCATATACCCACATTCATGTTCCTCCTTTATTAAAGGTTGTACCTGCTTATACCTGCCACGGCCAAGGCGCTTGACTCCACTCCCAAGGATACTTGGAATAAGCGCGACCAAAATTTTGCAAAGGCCCATATAGGAGCTGGTACTCGTTGGCAATCGCCGTTCTTTCCTGTGTTAGCTTGTTGAACTGTTCGATGGCCTGCAAATCATCCGGGTGTGTATCCAAATACAAATTCAGCTCTACCAAGACAAAATCCACCGCTTGGAGCTTCTCCAATAGCGCATAAAACTGGGCATCAACTGGCTTGGTTTGAGATGTATAGCCCTGAGCCGGGGGGATAGCTTGACTATAACCCTGGGCTTGGTTTTGGTACTGGTTTTGGTACTGGTTCTGAGATGGATATGGACTCTGAGATTGATACGAATTTGAAAAAGGGTTTTGAGACTCATTCGGCGGTTGTTGACCACTCTCATACTGAACTTGCTGTTGAAATTGATTTGGGGACTGACCCTGATTTGGATTCTCCATGTTATTCGCCTCCCCCCTGGTTTCTCCTAGGCTCATAAGGACTGAAAAGCAATGGCCATAGCGTTCCTTTCGTCAGCGCCTCTTCTGGACTGAATTGCGGCAGACCAGGGGGCTGAAATTGTATAAACAAGTTTGGCGGAAGCACATAAGTCTTGCATAGAATGGGCGGACACGGATCGAACGGGCCGACAAACGGGGCATACTGACCTTGCTGTGGAAATTTCACGGGCCGGGACCTCCTTTAATTGATCCATCTGCTTTACTATTCAACATATGCCGCATCGCCCAAGTCTCGAACAGAAAAATTTGTTCAAAGAAATAAAACTCAAAAAGAGCCTATAAAACCACGGTAATGTGGATTTATAGGCTCTTTCTTAGCACTCTGTATAACTTTTTTATCTGAACTGATCATGTTATTCTCTGTGGATCAAGATTCCTCATCGCTAGAAAGCTCATCTTCATTGACCAGATCAGGTTTGCGGTGAATTTTCACTCTCATGATGCGAAGCCTTGTTGCTTCCTCCACTTCAAAGGTCAGATTATAAAACTCTATTTTCTTCCCTTTCACCGGACTGCCTTCTAATTCCTTGAACAGCCAGCCTCCGATGGAGTCCACCTCGTCGTCTTCAATGTTCACTCCAGTCAAATCATTCACATCCTCAATGAGCATACGACCGTCCACAGAGATGAAGTCTTCCTTCATTTCCACGCTTGGACGTTCATCTTCAAACTCATCATAGAGATCCCCGACGATTTCCTCCAGAATTTCCTCCGCTGTCAGCAGACCGGCGGTTCCGCCGTATTCATCCACCACGAGAGTCATTTGGGAGTGCTTTTTCTGCATAAGGCGCAGCACATGACTTACTTCCATAGACTCAGGCACATTCAGAATTGGACGCACCACTGAGGCCAGATCCAGTTGTTCGCCCTGCTCGGCTAACAGAAGATCTGTAATATGAACAAAACCGATAATCTGATCTTTATCCTCAACCGCTACCGGGTAACGGGAATGCTTGGTTTCACTGATAATCTTCAGATTTTCCTTAAACGACAAATTCGTGTACAAACAATCCATATCCGTACGCGGCAACATGATTTCACGAGCAAGCAAGTCGGAAAAATCAAAGATATTATCCATCAGTTTGATTTCATCCTTATCGATTACACCGCTTTTGGCGCTCTGATTCATCAATATACGGATCTCTTCCTCCGAATGTGCCGCTTCGGCTTCACTGGCCGGCTGAATGCCGAATGCCCGTAACAGCATGTTTGCGGCAGCATTCAACACCCAGATTACAGGGAGAAAAACCTTATAAAAAAGCAGCAAGGGCGCCGATAAAAACAACGCTACTCCTTCGGTCTTTTGAATCGCCAAAGACTTGGGAGCCAGTTCGCCCAATACAATATGCAAAAAAGTAATGACGCAAAATCCGACGACAACGGATACCGTTGTAATCAGTGTACCGTCAGTTACACCGAGTTTGTGCATGAGTGGCTCTATCAGGTAGCCGGATATTGCTGGCTCACCAATCCAGCCTAGCCCCAATGAAGCCAGCGTAATGCCCAATTGGGTGGCAGACAGATAAGCATCCAACTTTTGGTTCACCTTTAGCGCATAGCCTGCCAGGCGATGCCCCTCACTTTGGAGCTGCGTCAATCGGGATTGGCGCATTTTGACCAGCGAAAACTCTGCGGCCACAAAGACACCATTTAGAAAGACAAGCAGCAGTACCAAGAAGAGATTCACCCCTAGCAATCCCCAATGAAACTCGGTATGACCATCCAATACGAACTCCCCATTTCTTTAGTTAGCATTTTGCACCATTCGACTTGCAAGCTATTCAATTCAATATTTATGATTGGAAACCTGGAATTGGAATCATGTAAAAATGCTTATAATTGCAATGCTTTTCTTGATTTAAAGTCTACACCCTTGTAATACATATCCGCTACGAGTAGATTCGGCCCGCAACAGGCAGCCGCATCGCAATGACAGTTCACGGTCTGATTCAGCGGATGCTCATTCAGCCATTCACCGAAAATATTGTCCAGACTGTTTTCCTGAATATTTCCGAAAGCTGGAATGTCTGCAAAATCCGTCACATATACGCTACCCGTGAACATATTCACATTTACACGGTTTCTTCCGTCTGGATCATTACGCACCGTAATATTCGGTTCTTGGCGCAAGCGACGAAGCAATTTACGGTCTTCCTCCCGCTCAGAACAAGCAAAGAACGGTAGTGTACCAAATAACATCCACATGTCCTGATTTCGCACATCCAGCAGCTTATCAATAGAGTTCCGCATATCGTCAAGGGACAGTACAGGCAAGGCAGAAGCAAAATTCGATGCGTACATCGGATGAACCTCATGTCGGCGGCATCCCATTTCGTTGATCAACTGATGAATGCCTTCTAGCTTCGTATGTGTCCGATAATTAATCATGGACTCAGCTGAAATGAACATCCCCATTTCGCTCAATCTGCGTGCATTCTCTATCATTTTTTCATACAGGCGCACAGCACCCGCGCGTGGAGTCGGACGTCCGGTATTTGCAAATCCCACTTCATAAAAATCGTCTGCATTTAAATAATTAAACGATATATGCATGACATCCAGATACGGAAGCATCTTCTCATATCTTCTGATATCCAATGTCAGGTTGGAGTTAATTTGCGAACGAATACCGCGCTCTTTAGCATACTTCAACAGCGGAACGATCACATCGTCCACTGTTTTATCAAGCAATGCAGGTTCTCCACCTGTAATACTTATTGTCTCCAGATGCTCAACTTCATCCAGCCGCTTCAGCATCAGATCTAAAGGAAGGAAAGGGGCCTCCTGCATAACCAGCATGTCGCCGACAGCGCAATGCTCACAACGCATATTACATAAATGTGTTACGGTCATTTCCACACTTGTAAGCAAATGACGACCATGTGTACGCAGTGAGACAATCGGGTCCCACGGATCATACGTTGGCGATATTTGGGGTAGCGTGTTATTTTGTAGAACTGTCATTATGTTTTCACCTTATTTCTGTTATTAACCTCAAAAGACGTATAATTATCATATCATGATGTGTAAAGTGCCTGCATGCTTTCTTCCACATCCTCTGCTAATCTACGCGTACTCCTCCAAAAGGGCCGGTAGCAGCGCCTAATGTATTTGTAATCATGATCGAAAGGGATACGGACAAATCCACATCATAAGGCGCCTTCAGTTCCTGCCCATCCCGGTCTCTTACAATACGAATGACAGGCCTTTGCGGGATTTTGGGATGTATACGCACTACGACTCCCTCTTCCCCTGTGTTGAGCATTACAGAAAGCCCCAGAGGGTAAATAGCTACACAGTCACGAAAGGCTTCCAGCATCCGCTGCTCATATAGCGTTCCTGCCCCGGCGTATAGCACCTCCATCGCTTCATAAGGCAACAAAGCCTGCTTGTAGATTCGACTTGCCGTCATCGCGTCATACGAGTCCGCCAGACCGATCCATTTCGCATATTCGTGGATTTGGTCCTTTTTCCAACCGTGTGGGTATCCACTACCGTCAATACGCTCATGATGCTGTAATGCACAATGAGCTGACAACAAGGGAATCCCTGGTTCGTCTTTAAGTAGCTTATAGCCGATCACTGTATGTGTCTTCATATGCTCATATTCCTCGTCCGTCAATTTACCCGGCTTATAGAGCACTTGAGGTGAAATCTTCATTTTACCGATATCGTGCAGTAATGAACCTATCCCTAGCTCCATGAGCTGATTATTATCGTAGCCATTGGATATCCCCAGGACTAGTGAATACAAGCATACATTCAAAGAATGATGATACAAATCCTGATCCGCGGCCCCGATATCCATCAACATAATGATGGCATCCTGGCGGCCTCCAATATCGTCCAGAATGGATTCCATTACCTTATAAAATGACTTGCCAAAATATTTGTGCTTATGATCTACGGAGTAGGATGACAAACCCTGAAACTGCTTTTTGATTTCCTGTAGCGCCGCCGCCCTTGTCTGTTCATGGATCATCTCGGGTATGACGATATCTTCTGTCACAGCATCCTCAATGTATACATATCCAATTCCGACTTGGCCTAGACGTTCAATCAATCGCGAAGTAAGCTCAACACCTTCCGAGAGCAGCACCATTCCATTTTCATTGTATATTTTTTTGCCCAGCTTCATGCCGGCTCTCAATAATGTAACAGGTACCAGTCGCAGCTTAATCCTCTCCCGATTGTTTTGATACCTGAAGCCACCTAGCTGCAAAACATTCTTCCATCGCGCCCGGACGCTTCAACTCCATTTCAATCAAATCCCGTAAAAATTCTGGAAGCATAAATCGGAGATCTGTTCCGTTCGCAAGCACCTTATAGCCTGCTTTGAAAGTGAACATATCCAACGTGCCCACTGTGTATTCCTCATCTTCTTCCAAAGGTTGACCCGCTACACGAATGTCCGTCACTTTTTCATAAGGAGCACGGTCCGGATCATACTGAATGGTCAACCCTTCCACACACATCGTGCCCAGCACTTTGCCTCTGAAGCCAAAGCCCGACATGGGCTTGTCTGTAAATTCAGGCAGCAAAGATTGCTCCAGGGCCAACCGAATGTCTCTTCCCCGCAACTTCATAACACAGGGATTAATCGGCGATGGGCATAAGGAATGCAGTATTCCTTTGCTAATATCTCCTTGAGGCAAGGGACCAAGCAGTTGACCTGCATTGACGAGGGCAATTTCGGTTCCTGTAAAATGGGACACCGATTGTGCCAGCAAATTCCCGAAAGGGGACTCCTCATTATAGGCGATCTCCAATTCCCGATCTGTTACTGCTACCGTGCTCTCCATGGCGCGTTCTGCTTGTCTGCGATGCAACACAATGGCCGATGCCACTTTTTCGTCTAGCAGCGTCTGATCCACAGGAACTACGCCGCCTGAGGTAACTCGAAACGGTTCAAGACTATGGTTACGGGTTAGCGTCACTTCACCGAGCAACGTTCCGAACTTCCCAGCCCCACATAGAACGGTGTTCCCGATCCGAAGCGGTTCCTCCAGCACATGGTGGGTGTGACCACCAAGGATAACGTCAATTTCAGGAAACTGGGATGCTAATTTCTCATCAGAGGGTAAACCTAGGTGAGACATCACGACCACCACATCCACCTGCTTTCTGAGTGCCGCGATCTGCGTCCCCAGCACCTCAAACGGATCGAGCACGTCCCAGCCCAGCAATTGATAAAACTCTGTAAAAGGAGCCGTCACACCTAGTAAACCGATCTTGATTCCTGCTTTGTTCAAAATAACGGATTCCTTCATCCACGAAGGAATCCTCCCCGTAGCACGCTCTGTTAGATTGCCACATACGACTGGACAATGAATGCCCGCATATGCCTGTTCAATCATATCCGAGGTAAAAGTTAGTCCCTCATTGTTACCGATCGTAATTGCATCGTATCCTGTCAGATTAATCACATCCACATTTGCCCCACCGAGCGTTCCTTCCGTTTCGGGGGCCATCCGATCCATGTGGTCTCCTATGTCCAGTACAAGTAGCGCATCCCCTGATGCAGCTCTTCGTTCATTGATCATCGCGGCTATCGAAGGCATACTGCCAAAATGACTATGGATATCATTGGTATGCAAAATGGTCAACGTTTGCCGAGTCGTCATCTCCATAACCGCCCTCCTCTATATTTTATATATCGACTTTGGAGCTTCTAATGTTTAAGCATACCATGTTATTTAGCAATATGGTACATATGAGTGGGCATAGATAGTGAAAATCATTGACATTACCTTCTATATATAACTTAGAGGAGACGGGTCCTTGGGACCTATTTTACAGCTTGGAATAATAGTAAATTAGTCGTTGTCATCCCATATAATTCTTGATATATTAAGTTTGTTTCGTATTTTCGACAAATTTACGACAATAAGGAGGTTAGCGCATGAGAGTTCACGTTACCGATGCCAAGCCGGGAGATCGCCTCAAATCCGATACATACAATGGGCACGGTGTACCTGTCTTGATTCAGGGCACCGAGCTTCAGCATGACGATATTTCCAAGCTCATTTTGCATGGTGTTGATTATATTGACATTGATGCTGGTTCTACGAGCATTCCGGTTGGCTTTGCCCCCGATGTTCCTGCTTCCCCCGAGTCCCTCAAACGCGCCGTTCCCCTCATGGAGCAAACGATCAGTGGCTTTGAAAGCATGTTCCTCGAAGCTTCCTCAACTGGAAAATTTGATGAACATCGAGTTGATGAGCTGTTCGCCCCTCTTGTTTCAGAGCTGGCTCGTCAAAAAGATGTCGTATCTCTGCTGTTAATTATGGAACGGGGAGATCACTATACCTATAACCATTCTCTCCAAGTAGGTATACTGTCATATTACATTGCCACTTGGCTTGGATATACAGAGGAAGAGGCATATGCCGCGGGAAAAGCTGGATATTTACACGATATAGGCAAGTCCATGATACCGGATGAAATTTTAAATAAACCGGATAAACTAACACCTGAAGAATTTCATGAGATGAAGAAACATTCTCTGTATGGCTATGATATTATTCGCAATTCAACCAGCGATGATATTTCAGCAATTGTCGCCTTGCAGCATCACGAACGCGAAGACGGAAGTGGATACCCCCACGGACTGTTCAAGGAAGAGATTCATCCTTTTGCCAGCATCACAGCTGTTGCCGACGTATACAGCGCGATGATTTCCAACCGTGTGTATCAGACAAAACAGGAGTTGCTCACCGTATTACGTGAGCTGCACAGTATGAGTTTTGGACATCTGAATCCAGAAACTACCCAAGTGTTCATCAGACATATGCTTCCGAATTTTATTAATAAGCAGGTTCTATTGACTACAGGCCAGACAGGAACCATTATTCTGAACAATCCTGTGGATTACTTCAGACCCTTAGTAAGAATTAACGATAATGAATATATAGATTTGTCAAAGGAACGCCATGTATACATTGACGAAATTTATCTGGAATCCTGATCTGCCACTGCCACCCGGCGTTACTTTGTTTGTACGGAATGTTTTACCGAAGCACAGGCTACACGAATAAAAAGAGACTGTCCTTTAATCCGTAGGTTTTTCCTACAAAGGACAGCCTCTTTTTGTATTACGAACATTAGCCCAATTACTCTGTATTGCTTGTTTAATCCTAGGAGTTAAGATCTTGTAGGCCTGGGCTATGTTCATTAGGCAATTCAGGCATATACGGAAGAGGAAAGCCTTCTGGAGGGTCAATGACACTCAAATCTCCACCGTTTCTGCTTGGCGTTTGCCCATTGAATATTTCTCCAATACGGGTAGAATCCAATCGAAAATTAAACTGTGCATTGTGAAAGCCCATTTCAACATACTTCCGACATTCTGGATACTTGTTAATATCGTAGTTTGGAACCGGGAACAATTTGCCCCAATCTACTCCAAGTGTCTCTAACGCTTTGGCAAACGCATTTTGATGAGCATTATCTCGTACAATCAAAAAAGCTAATGTTTCCCGGAATGTTTTGTTCGAGCTCATTTCGTAAATTCGGGATTTTTGCAGAACCCCTGTAGATTCGAGTACGAGATTATCAAGCAAATCACTAATCAGATTGCCGTGGGAATAGACATAACTGCCTAACCAAGGGTTACCACTTGCATCAACGGGTAAGGAACTTTGAGCTCCCATAATAAAATGATGAGGATTGGCATGTTTTATCGCTTCATCCAAAGGAGCATGATCAATTCCAGCATCGCCGGCTTGGTCTTCGCATGAGCCAGTCAGAAGTTGATTTATGGTATGTTGGACCAGTTCAACATGACTAAGCTCCTCTAGGAAAACTCCTCGTATCAAATCCCTATACTGCACAGCATTACCACGAAAATTATTACTTTGAAAGAAAAACTGCATCATCGTACGCATTTCTCCAAATCGACCACCCAAAACCTCCTGAATCACTTTTGCAGCAGCTGGGTCGGGTTTATCGGGCACTATTAAGTTAATCAAATCTTCTTTATAAAAATACAATACCAAAACCCCCTCAGAGCTTTTATTTTGAAGTAAAACATATGCTACCCATTTTTATCATTTTTATACAAGACAAAGAAACAGAAAGGGTATTATTATGCAGGCTCCTATCAGTCTAGTATTAGAGTTATTTGTTGTTAAGCAGCTCCTCGTTTTGTTGCGCATTGAATGGGTTAATATAGCTTGGATTCACTAAACTGCTTTTAACCTATAGGAGGACTAATTATGTTTAGACATCAAAAAGAGTTGCAGTTCGAAGTGAAAGTAGAGCGACCTGACCCTCTATTTGCCCGACAGGTACAAGAAGTTTTGGGAGGCCAATTCGGAGAAATGACCGTGATGATGCAATATTTGTTTCAAGGGTTTAACTGTCGCGGTGATGAAAAATATAAAGATATGTTAATGGATATTGGAACAGAAGAAATAGGGCATGTGGAGATGCTGTGTGCTTTAATTAGTCAATTACTTGATGGGGCTAAACCAGAAGATCAGGAGCAAGCTGCCAAAGACCCTGTTACAGCTGCCATTATGGGGGGAATTAACCCGCAGCATTTACTGGTGAGTGGTCTTGGCGGATTACCTACTAATTCAAATGGAGTTCCATGGAACGGTTCTTACATTGTTGCTAGTGGTAATCTTTTGGCAGATATGCGGTCCAACCTGCATGCAGAGAGTCAAGGTCGATTGCAGGTAGCAAGACTATATCATATGACCCAAGATGAAAGCATTAAGGCTACATTGCGGAAAATGCTAGCACGCGACCGCTATCATCAGTATCAATGGCTGGCGGCAATCCAAGAATTAGAAGAAAAAAATGGTGTTGTGGTACCGGCTTCCTTTCCTCCTGAAGCAGAGCAAGAATCTCAGCCTGAGGCATATGAGTTTTGGAACTTGTCTGAAGGCGAAGAATCTAGTGAAGGTCTGTGGGCAACAGGAAGTGCGCCGGATGGAACCGGAAGCTATGTATACATCTCTAACCCCGTTGCCAAAGGCCAGATCTATAATGCCAAAATACCAGCAACTGAGTTACATCATGACTTAGACCATAAAACTTCAGATAAATAAACTTGTAACAGACGAGTCTTCCCAACATTAAAGATTGCTTATTGGTGACACTAACCATAAAATGAAACAAAAATATATACTTACAGTGCACATAAGACGGCTTATCATAAGGCACATCAAATTACAGCTGATCATAAACAAGAAGTATAGAATCAATGTAAGACCAAAAAGCTCTGCCGACCAATTATGGTTAGCAGAGCTTTTTGATTTAGTCAAACTACTGTTCATTAAATAAGAGGTGCCTCAATCAATGTTGCGAAATTAAACTGGTGTACATGACCATCATTTAATGTAGTTTGGCCCGTAACAAAATGTACGTGTTTTCCATTTCCGACTGGAATAGCTGGTCCTGTTCTAATCCTTCTCAGATTGTGAAAATGGTTTACAAAATCAGTTTTCGTAAGATCAATTTCGTGGACATGACTTCTTCCAACTCGAATCGCTTGCCCAGTAACACCTGCAAAACGGTGATTATGTCGGTCTGCACCTTCTTCAGCCAGTTTGGTACTACCTTCAAATTCATGTACATGCCTTTGTGTCTGTTTAGAAGAGATTGTCTTCTTCTTTACTACAGGTTTATTCTTCTGCATCTGTTGGTTGCCTCCTTATGTTTATGTCGCTCACAACATCCTATTAAGCAAACATACATAAGTGCTAGGCAACTATCTGCGGTCCCAGAAAAAATAAAAGAAGACGAACTTAAAAAGTTCGCCTTCTACACTACCGCTCAATTGGGGGGATTAATGTTATACGCACAGCTAAATTAACAATTATTCTTTAGACTTAATAGCTTTCGGTATCATGCGTGGTATCACATTTTACTGAAAGCTTAATTTTTTTCTACTATTATATATAGTGTTTTTTTGACAATTAACATTCATCCTTTCTTTTCCCATCCAGTACCTCCTTTAAAACAAATATTAGACAGGCGCTCCATCCAGAACCAAAGTAGCTCGTTGGCCTTTAGTCATTTCTACTATGTATTTACGCAAATTACTTTCCAAATTCACAGGAGCGGTTAAAACAACCTCCTTTCAATATTGATCACCTGACTCTAGAAATAAGCTGTTTTCATACTCCAGTAGCCATTATTGTTTTACTAAGAATGTCTCTAAGAAATTGCCTGAAAATCATTATCAAGTATTTTGTAACATCATCATTGGTCAGCAATTTCAAACTATGATCTTTCCAGATGATCTTGCACGTCTGTTCTTCCGTTGAAATTCTTACATATACGCCTGTCACGCTGTACACTTTCATATTTTTTATAATTATACTCATAACAAGCGTCTCGTAATTTATCAGTAGAATCAGATGTAATAAATTCAATATGTATCTATGCATCACCTCGCCCTTTATAGCGGTTTTGTCACACAATCCAGATTACACCACAAAAAGGCTCTAGGTAAGTCTGGAGACTTTACTTTTATTTTTCCATTAATTCATTAAATATCTCTCTATCTTTGGGAGTAAAGCCGGAAATCCGTTTCTTTTTCACGTATGTGTTGGTACTTGAATCCAATTTAATAAAGCTATTTTCACCAACCACGTATACGATATTTTTTTTATCTTATATGACACAATATTATCAACAGCTTTTTCCAGTGGATCAGCAAGATGATTATAAAGTATTAAAGGGTCTTGCGGCCCCCCTCTCAAAATTTGAAAAGTCCCGTCACCAAAATATTCTACTGTATCTTTGCCTGATGGGTATTTATACTTCGTAGTATCCCCCCTTATCGGCTACCGTCTGTTCATGTTTATTGAGTTATTGTTCACGTTAGCTCTATATAAATTCATAATAATAGTCCGTTGGATATTGTATAGGGAGTTTTAAACGTATAATACAACCATTAAGCTTCTCAGTCGTAACGAACGTGCTAACTTCTTCTAATAATAAGGCCAATTCTTTTATAACTTCATTTTCTCCAGGTTCAATAACATCATCGGTAAAAACATAAAGGATTGACGCACTAAAAGGAATAGGTATATTTATTGCCTTAAATAAATAAGAATATTATAGACACTATGTGCAATCGTTGGAGCCCATATCGAAGAAGTCTTTTTATATATAAATCCAAGAATGTATCCTACGAGAAATATGGTCACATAGTTAAGAAGTGAATATCCTGAAATAATACCTATTGGAAAGTGTATGCCCATAAAAAGTATGGCTTGTATAAAGTTATATCCTTTTACCCGACGGTCTCTTAGTTTATTCATAACGAATCCCCGGAACACTACTTCCTCAGAAAATGCAGTTAACGGTGTAATAATCCATCTGATTCCTAAGTCCAATCTAAAATCATTAAAGATAGTAACCTCGATTGCTACCAATAATAATCCAATAATTCCGCCAGTAAATACTCCCTTGATGATATTTTGTTTTAATTTTATGTAGTCAATGATTTGTTGCAACTTTACTCGATCGATATATACGAAATAAATGACCACTAGCCCAATCCAAAAAATCATTTTTATCAAGAAGGATATCAAATAAAGCTCCAAATCAGTTATTTTTGGATGGAATGTTAGCTCCTTAATTATCCAGCCTATATAAAAAAACAATATAAAGAGAATAAGTTTACTTTTAGCCATTTTTTTGTTTCCCTCAATAAATTTCAGCTGATAGTTTGATATTACCATAAAATGTTCAGAAACTCTAATATCTGTAGTGGTCTTGGATTGGCGTTTATTGGGGATAAATAGAACAATGTTTCCCTTTAAAATCCGCAGCGTTATAGTAACAAAACCAATTTAAGATATAAGTATGAAAGCCTCTGATAACTCAGGGGCTTATTTTGCGTTCAAAGAAAGGTGAGAACAGGTATGGATATACATGCAATTCACGGAGTACGAGGTTTTATTGATGGAAACGGAACGACACAATTGAGTTTAGAAGATGTTTCCCGTGGTCTTGTTCGTTCAGCAGCCAGTGGCAATAAAGTTGTAAGGTGGGAGCGAGTGAGAGGGTACCTGCAAGATTTTGGCGTACCCACAAGTGGGCACAGTGATGAAGTTGGGAAAGTTGGTCTGCCTGAGTTTATTCCTGAAAACATCTTTTATCGTAGCAATGAAAGCAAAAAATGAAGTAGCAGAAGCCTTTCAGATTAAGGTAGCTGATGAAATACTGCCGTCGATCAGGAAGCATGGAATATATGCTACGGATAATGTGATTGATAATAGCCTATCCTGACTTTGGAATTGAACTACTGACTAAGCTCAAGGAAGAACGTGCTGCCAGAGTACAGGCGGAAAGAACAAATTCAATCCTAATGCATGTTAACAAAACCTATACTGCCGCAGAGATTGCCAAAGAACTCGGATTTAAGTCAGCCATTGCTCTTAACCATGATTTAGGCAATCGAAAGATTGAATTCAGGCAGAATGACACATGGTTGTTGTATAGCAGATATGCGGATTGCGGCTATGTTGAAATCAAATAAGAAGTTCTTGATAACGGTAAAGTGATCTATCACCGTAGATTTAGTAAACTAAAGGTGTCTTTTTTTGTGTAAGAGGGAGGTAATGAAACCCATGGCAAAGATAAATCCACATTGGATATTCAATTGGATCTAACCAGACCTGTTGAGGATTTGACTGAGATCATTTCTGCTGTAATTGCTTCCAGCCAAATAAACGTAAAGAAATACTTCTTGTATGCCGATTTCTGTATTCTTCTTGGTTTCACTTCTGATCCCAAAATATCATCAGACACTGGGGTATTCATATTCGATATCTTCTGAAGGTCAGAAATAGCCTTGTCACGATCTTTTTCGATATCGGATAAATATTTTTCAACTTCCGCCTTCCACCTTTCGCCGATTCAGCTTTTCTTTGGGCCATCCTTCATATTTTCCTGTTGAAACTGTACTTACAGATTTCGTATCGTCAGATCCATTAGTAATCTGAATTGTTTTACCATCCACTTTTAAGTTCACTCCTTGAGAGTCAGACACAGCTCTCAAAGGTACATGTTTTTTTCCATCAACTACAATCGCATTTTCCGACAGAGAGTTTCCGTTAACCTTCACTGTGTACTCACCTGCTACTACTCTGGTATAATCCACCAAAATTATCCGGTAAATTATTTGCCCCTTTCTACAACTCGTGAATAATTTAAAAATATTGTAAAAATGCTAATGTGGAGTATAAGGGAACTCATGGATTTAGACATACTCACGCTGTACTCTTACTGGAATCTGGAGCTACTATTAAATTTGTATCGAAACGATTAGGTCATAAGACCATTAAAACGACAGCAGACACATACTTAGACATCACTGAAAAAATAAAAGAAGACGAACTTAAAAAGTTCGCCTCCTATATTAGCAGAAAATCCGAATCGGCACGAATGAGAATTAACAGCTTTAGATGGTCTAAAAAAACCTTGTCACACCAAGGATTACTGCATTTTAACCGATAGAACCTTCCATTTCGAACTTGATCAAACGGTTCATTTCTACCGCATATTCCATCGGTAGTTCTTTGGTGAACGGCTCGATAAAGCCCATAACAATCATTTGCGTTGCCTCAGCTTCGGTCAGACCGCGACTCATCAGATAGAACAACTGATCTTCCGATACTTTGGACACCGTTGCTTCGTGCTCAAGTGTGATATCGTCATTCATGATCTCATTATAAGGAATAGTATCTGAAGTTGACTGATTATCCAAAATCAACGTATCACACTTAATATTCGATTTTGCACCTTGGGCCTGACGACCAAAGGAAGCTAATCCGCGATACGTTACTTTACCACCGTGCTTACTGATCGATTTGGATACAATGGTGGATGTAGTATCTGGTGCCAAGTGGATCATTTTCGCACCTGCATCCTGATGCTGGCCTTTGCCTGCAACAGCGATGGACAAGACCATCCCTTTCGCTCCACGACCTTTCAACACAACGGCAGGATACTTCATTGTCAGTTTGGAACCGATGTTTCCATCGACCCATTCCATGGTTGCATTTTCTTCAGCAACCGCACGTTTGGTTACCAGGTTGTAAATGTTTGGTGCCCAGTTCTGAATCGTTGTGTAACGAACGCGTGCATTTTTCTTACAAATAATTTCCACCACAGCACTATGCAGCGAGTTCGTGCTGTAAATTGGAGCTGTACAGCCTTCTACATAATGCACAAAGCTGTCTTCGTCAGCAATAATGAGCGTACGCTCAAATTGCCCCATGTTTTCCGAGTTGATACGGAAGTAAGCCTGCAATGGAACTTCACATTTTACACCTTTAGGCACGTAGATAAAGCTACCGCCTGACCATACCGCACTGTTCAGGGCCGCAAACTTATTGTCCGCAGGAGGTACGACTGTGGCAAAATACTCTTTCAGAATCTCAGGATGCTCACGCAACGCCGTATCGGTATCCATGAAAATGACACCCTGCTCTTCCAGGTCCTTTTGCATGCTGTGGTAGACAACCTCGGATTCATACTGCGCGGATACACCAGCCAGAAACTTTTGCTCCGCTTCAGGGATCCCTAATTTATCAAAGGTTTCCTTAATTTCTGTAGGAACCTCTTCCCACGTTTTCCCTTGTTTCTCGGAAGGTCTTACATAGTACTGGATATCATCGAAATCCAGCTCATCCATGTCTCCGCCCCATTTTGGCATTGGCATTTTTTCAAATTGCTTCAATGCTTTCAGACGAAACTCCAACATCCAATCCGGTTCACCCTTAATTTTGGAGATTTCTTTTACAATTTCCGGAGTGAGACCCTTACCTGTTTGGAAAATGGACTTGTGCTCGTCACGAAAGCCATACTTATACTCTTCCATTTCCGGTGCTTTCTTGGCCATGTTTCTCAAACCTCCTCTGTTCTATTTAAATTATTTATCTTCATCTATTCCTTTACGCAGCGCGTTCCAAGCCAAGGTCGCACATTTAATGCGGGCCGGGAACTTATTAACGCCTGACAAAGCTTCCAATTCTTCATAATCATCAAATTCGACGGCTTCGCCCTTCATTAAAGAGGAGAAGCGACTCGCCATATCCAAGGCCTGATCAATCGTTTTTCCTTTGACCGCTTCTGTCATCATCGAAGCCGAGGACATACTAATTGAGCAACCTTCGCCAGTAAAACGAGCATCCTCAACTAAGCCGTCTTTCGTTTTGAGTTGAAGGGATATCCGGTCACCACACGTAGGATTGTTCAAATCCACCGTAACAGCATCGTCCTCAAAACGTCCGCGATTGCGCGGATTTTTATAATGATCCATAATCACGCGTCGGTACAAGTCGTCAAGTTGCATCGCCAAAATACTCCTTTGTTTGGATTAAGGCGCTGACCAGAGCGTCGATATCCTCTTCTGTGTTATAGAGGTAAAAGCTAGCACGTGCAGTTGCACTGGCTTTCAACCAGCGCATCAATGGCTGGCAGCAATGATGGCCCGCACGTATGGCCACCCCTTGGCTATCCAGTACGGTAGCTACATCATGCGGATGCACATCATCCAAGTTGAATGTTACAAGCCCGACATGACGTTCAGCAGGTCCGTAGATCTTCAAACCATCCACTTCACGGAGACGTTTAAGTGCATAATTCGATAGACGGCTCTCATGCTGTGCAATGGCGTCCAGTCCAATGCTTTCCAGAAAATCAATGGCAGCTCCCAAGCCAACAGCCCCAGCGATAATCGGGGTGCCACCTTCGAATTTCCAAGGTAGCTCCTTCCATGTGGATTCATACAATCCCACATCGTCGATCATTTCACCGCCAAACTCAATGGGCTCCATGTTTTCCAGCAGCGCCTTCTTGCCGTAAAGTGCACCAATTCCTGTAGGAGCACACATTTTGTGACCAGAGAAAGCATAAAAATCAGCATCAATGTCTTGCACGTCTACTTTCATATGTGGCGTGCTTTGTGCACCGTCGACAACGATGACTGCACCTTTGCGATGTGCAATAGCAGCAATCTCTTTGACCGGATTCACAACGCCAAGCACATTGGAGACATGCGCAATTGCTACAATTTTTGTGTTTTCTGTGACAGTTTTCTCCACGTCAGCAAGATCGACGCTACCGTCCTCTTGAAGTGGAATATATTTCAAAGTTGCACCAGTGGCTTTGGCTACCTGTTGCCACGGAATTAGGTTACTGTGATGTTCCATCTGAGTGATGACAATTTCATCACCCTCCTTACAGTTAGCTCTACCGTACGAAGAAGCCACCAGATTCAGCGCCGTTGTTGTTCCGCGTGTAAAAATGATTTCCTGACTGCGCTTGGCATTCAGAAAACGGGCTACCTTCTCCCTCGCACCTTCATAAGCATCCGTAGCACGGCTACCCAAGGTATGCACACCACGGTGTACATTCGAATTATCAAATTCATAGTAGTGCTTGATCGCCTCGATGACCGCTAGCGGCTTTTGCGAAGTGGCCGCATTATCCAAATAAACCAGCGGATGACCGTTAATCTCCTGATGTAAAATCGGGAATTGTTCACGGATCAATGCAGTGTTCATTGGCCTAACTTCCTTTCAACAAGGCTTTGCAGCTGATGTTGAAGTCCTTCAAGCGGAATTTCAGATACGACAGGTGCCAGGAAGCCGTAAATAATCAATCGTTCAGCTTCTGCACGGCTAATTCCGCGGGACATCAAGTAATACACTTGCTCACGGTTAACCTGACCAACCGAGGCTGCGTGTCCTGCTGTTACATCGTCTTCATCAATCAGCAGGATCGGGTTAGCGTCACCACGTGCTTGCGGGCTGAGCATCAGAACACGTTCTGTTTGCTGACCGTCTGCTTTGGTAGCACCTTTTTCTATTTTCGTAATTCCGTTAATGATAGAAGATGCTTCTTCACGCATAACGGCGCGCGTAATCATCTGACTAGCGGAATTTTTACCAAAATGCTGTGCTTGTGTCGTATAGTTCAACTTTTGCGAACCAGAACCTACAGCAATAACCTTGGCATCCGAGTTAGAGCCATTGCCTTTGAGCACGGACATGGTATTGCTCGCTGTATTGCCGTTGTTCATTTCGCCTACAATCCATTCGATAGCAGCGTCATTTCCGAGCGTGGCACGACGAATGGAAATATCCGTTACTTGCTCTCCAAACTGATGCACTGTGGCATAACGTACTTTAGCGCCTGCATTCGCAACCACTTCTACCGCACCGTTATGAAGAACAGGTGCCGCCAAATCCGCAGATACATAGTTGTCTACGTACGTCACGGAACTATGGTTTTCAGCTATGAGCAGCACATGCGGCGCAAACGTTGCAGTCGCATCATCCGTGAGGAACACAGCTTGAAGCGGAACGTTCAGCTCTACATTTTTAGGCACATAAGCAAATACTCCACCGTTCCAGAGTGCTGCATGTAGTGCAGATAATGAATTTTCTTCAGCTTTAATAACAGTATTCAGATGAGCTTTGACCAAATCAGCATGCTCTTTAACCGCCGTTTGCAAATCCGTGAAAATGACGCCTTGCGCCGCCAGTTCCTCGCTCAGCTTCACGTATACCGCACCGGAGTTGCGCTGGATGATCAGACCGCCCTCCTGTTGTTCTTTGACCAGATCAGCAATGGCTGCAGGAACCTGACCTACAGATGCAATGACCTCGCTCAGTTTATGTTGACCGTAATCGTTTAAATTCCAACGCTCGATTTTTGTTTTTTCAAATACCGGAAGCTCCAGTTGGCCTGCAAGCTCAAGTGCTTTTTGTCTGTCTTCGGCTAGCCAAGTTGGCTCGCCATTACGTTCGGACAGAACACGCAGTTGCTCGGAATCTACCGGAAGGATTGTTTGTGTTGTCATCAGTTTTCCTCCTCGCTTCCGGCTTACGCCTCTTGTCCTACAGTTTCATCAACGATACCCAGCTCTTCCTTGATCCAGTCGTAACCGTCCGCTTCCAGACGCTCTGCAAGCTCAGGACCACCGGATTTAACGATACGTCCTTGCATCATCACGTGTACATAATCTGGTTTAATGTAGTTCAACAGACGTTGGTAGTGAGTAATCACAAGGAAGCCACGGTCTTCAGAACGCATAGCGTTTACACCGTTAGCTACGATTCTCAAAGCATCGATATCCAGACCGGAGTCAATTTCGTCCAGAACGACAATTTTCGGATCAAGCATCATCATTTGCAGAATTTCATTCCGTTTTTTCTCACCACCGGAAAAACCTTCGTTCAGGTAACGGTGAGCAAACTCAGGATTCATTTCAAGCTCTTTCATTTTGCTTTCCATTTGGCGGATAAACTTAATCAGGGAAATCTCTTGTCCTTCTTCACGGCGTGCGTTGATTGCACTACGCAAAAAGTCGGAGTTTGTTACCCCTGCAATTTCACTTGGATACTGCATCGCCAGGAACAATCCTGCACGTGCACGCTCATCCACTTCCATATCCAGCACGTCTTCTCCATCCAAAGTTACTTTGCCATCTGTGACTTCATATTTAGGATGACCCATCAAAGCAGATGCGAGTGTACTTTTACCCGTTCCGTTAGGACCCATGATAGCGTGGATTTCTCCGCCCTTCATTTCGAGGTTAATACCCTTCAAAATTTCTTTACCTTCAATGGTCGCTTTGAGACCTTCAATCTTAAAGTTTGTAGCCATATTCGCAATACCCTCCAAAAAATGTAGTGTGGTGTCGAAATCAGAAAGTATATTTAAACAGGGGAGCCCCCTGATTTCAAGCAATATTTAAAAATTTATTTATAATCATTCTAAACTGATTCTCAATGATTCTCAAGTTATTTTATAATAAATATCTTTAAGGGTGCAACCAACAGACACACGTTATCCAACTTTCTTCATAAAATGTTCATCCTACCAAGCGCACAAATGACTAAATACATCCTGCGAATGATTATATAGTTATAGTGTAGTACAAAAAACCATGGGATACATCATCTCTTTTTTAGCCATAAAAACGCTACTGACAGCATGCGTCAGTAGCGTTTTACATGTAAAGGGTTATTTTAGAACGAAAGCTTGAGGAGTTAGTCCAAATAAGAGCGCAGCATCCACATATGTTTCTCCAGATCCGCTTTATAACCGATTAGCAAATCTGCAGTAGGCTGATCGGAATTACTTTCCGCCAATTCGATACCTTCCTGAAACTCCTCACATATAGTCGCAAAATCCTCGATCAAAGTTTGTACCATCTTAGGAGCATCTTCATTGCCAGTGGCCTCGTCAATTGAGGACAGCTCTAGGTATTCCTTTAATGTTGCAGAAGGAGAACCTTTCAAGGCGAGCAAACGCTCGGCAATCTCATCCATTTTCAATGTCACTTCATTGTATAATTCTTCGAATTTAACATGGAGTGTATAAAAACTGGAGCCTTTCACGTACCAGTGATAGTTATGAATTTTCACATATAACACATTGAGGTTAGCGACTTGACGGTTTAAAAGTTCCTCCACCGATTTGGTTTGCGTATTTTTCGAGTTACTTGTTGTTTTAGCCATCATAAATCCCTTCCTTTTTCATCAAATTGACTTTCAGAAGCGTTTACGTATCCATCACCGTCACTGCTGACGGTAAGACGCCAGCGGGCATTTGAGTATCACCTGCCGGACGTCTGTTTCATATTTACCCTTTCTATACAGAGACGAAACAAAAAGAAGAGTTCTCTCTTTTCCAATCCATCATAAAAAAAATATACAAAAATTCAGTGATTTTCGTTATACTTTCTCTATCCTATCAAAATACTTGGTTTAATATTGTGATATTTTTTTACCATTTACATGTGCACAATTTACGGAGGTGACCTCATTGTCCAAATATCATCCCTTAACGACCGAAGAAGCAATCGAATTCGTGAAGAACATCCCCGGATTTTTCAGTCAGGGAGCCCAGCTGGAATGCCGAGAAATCGGTGATGGCAACTTAAATCTGGTTTTTCATATTACAGATTCCAAATCTAATAAGAGTATCATTGCCAAGCAGGCACTTCCCTATGTAAAAATTGTGGGTGAATCCTGGCCGTTGTCGCTGGATCGTGCCCGTATTGAACGTGAGGCACTTCAGCAGGAACACCAGCTTTGCCCCGAATTGGTTCCTGCGGTACTTGGCTATGACGATGAGCTTGCGCTAACCGTGATGGAAGATCTTAGCTCACACACAATCATGCGCAAGGGACTAATAGAAGGCAACACATATCCCCTTTTTGCTAATCATATTGGGGAGTTTCTGGCACGCACGCTCTTTTTCACCTCAGATTTAGGCATGAATCAGCAGGATAAAAAAGAGCTGGTTAAACGCTTTATTAACCCTGAACTTTGTAAAATAACTGAGGATCTGATTTTGGATGAACCCTACCGGTTTTCAGATAATAACAACTATGGTGTGTACATTGAAGACGAAGCAGCGGTACTCCGTACAGATCAAGTACTTCACCTGGAAGTGGCTTTGCTGCGAGAAAAGTTTATGACACGAACAGAAGCACTCCTACACGGCGACCTCCATACAGGCAGTATTTTTGTAACGGCTGAATCGACTAAAGTCATTGATCCTGAATTTGCCTTCTACGGACCCATGGGGTTTGATATCGGAGCGGTCATCGCCAATCTCCTGTTGAACTACGCAGCACAGCCCGGATGGACTTCTGGCGAGAAGGCCCTAAAGGAAAAACGTGACTGGCTCCTGGAGACTGCCATTCAAGTATGGGAGCAGTTTGAAAACAGGTTCCGTACCCTGTGGGACAAGCACGTCACCGATCATTTGGCACGAACGCCCGGATATCAGGACTTGTATCTCCAGAAAGTGCTGCAAGATACGATTGGTTTTGCAGGGTGCAAAGTGATCCGCCGGATCATCAGCCTGTCGCATGTAGCGGATATCGATACCATTGCCGATCCTGATATCAAGGAAGCTGCGGAACGTCTCGCGTTAGCGATCGGAAAAGCCTTGGTTCTCTGCAATCGCAAGCTTCATTCGATTCGGGAGCTGGGGGATATTGTTCGGACAGCAACAGCGATCCAAACTAAAGGAGCATCACGAATATGAGTGAAAATAAAGATTGGACGCCCGCATCCTCCCGAGAAGCATCTGCGCCCGGACAGCCTCTATCTTCGCTGATGTGGAAGGGTAACCACTTGTCCATGCTGGATCAGCGTCTTCTGCCCGAAACGATAGTCATGCTGGATTTATTCACGACCGAGGAAGTATGGGAGGGCATCCATGCCATGAAGGTACGGGGCGCCCCCGCCATCGGGATGGCTGCAGCCTACGGTGTTGTGCTGGGCGCTATCTCCTATCGCGGCAACGACGCTGCTGGATGGCTGGAGCATGTACACGCAGTGTGCGGACATTTGGCTACCTCACGGCCGACTGCCGTAAATCTGTTCTGGGCTCTGGACCGCATGAAGAAGCGAGCCGGCGAACTTGTCACAGAGGCTGAGGTAAGTCAGATCGAAGACTGGAATGCAGGGCTGGAGCGTGAAGCTATAGCCATTCAGGCAGAGGATGAAGAAGTTTGTCGCCAAATCGGTATCCATGCATTACCTCTGTTCGAGGACGGGATGGGCGTACTCACTCATTGCAATGCAGGCGGCTTGGCAACAGCCAAATACGGAACAGCGCTCGCGCCTATGTATTTAGCTCAGGAGAACGGTATCCACCTGAAAGTATTTGCTGACGAAACTCGCCCCGTATTACAGGGTGCGCGTCTGACCGCCTTTGAGCTTCAGCAGGCAGGCATAGATGTAACCTTGCTCTGTGACAATATGGCAGGCATGGTGATGTCCAAAGGATGGGTGCAGGCGGTCATTGTCGGCACAGACAGAGTCGCTGCTAATGGGGATGTGGCCAACAAAATCGGCACCTATAGCCTGGCAGTGCTGGCGAAAGCGCATGGTATACCTTTTTACGTTGCTTCGCCACTATCTACCATTGATTTACAGACCGCTACAGGCGCAGATATTCCGATTGAGGAACGTTCTGCAGAAGAAGTTACCGAGAGCTTTGGTAAAAGAACTGCCCCAGAAGGCATCAAAGTTTACAACCCGGCTTTCGACGTTACACCTCATAAGTACATTACCGCCATCATTACCGAAAAAGGAATTGTTCAAGCTCCCTTTAGCGAGAACCTCACCGCTTTGTTTGCCTATTAATTGTTCTTGCAGGTTATATAGTTGGTATATAATTCAAATGGTTTCACTCGTAAAAATGAAACTTTTCACAGAAAAAACCGGAGCCGTAGTGGTATTATCCCCTTCTAGGTAGACAAGAGAGAAAAGACATCTGTTAAGATGGACTTAATCTTGTTGAACGGAGGGGATTTTTCATGGCTAAAAAGGGACAATCATTCCGGCAATACTCCTTAGATGTAAAGATGGAGGCAGTCCGGTTGGTGAACGAAGAACATATGAGTATTCGTGAAGTGACGAAACAATTGGACATTCGTAATAAATCCCAAGTGCAAAGCTGGGTAATGAAACATCGAGCGGGGGAGAACCTCCAGCCAACGACCACAAGGCAGGGACGACCCAAAACGAAATTTTCCAGTATGGAAGAGGAGATGGCGTATCTACGGGCGGAGATTGAATATTTAAAAAAGCAGTATCCAAATCTACACAAGGAGTGACGAGGAAAGAAGCGAGGTTTGAAATTATTGAGGGAATGCGAACACGATATTCGTTGAAATGGTTACTTGAATTAGCCCATGTTTCTCGGGCAGGATATTATAAATGGAGAAAGAATCAGCAAACAACCCAGCAGCGTAAGCAAGAAGAAGAGCTTCTGGAATCGCATATGTTGTCGATCCACCGGATCCATCCCTATTTTGGTTATCTGCGGATGACCGTTGCTTTACGTAGAGAAGGTATCTTGGTCAATCACAAAAAGGTGTACCGCCTAATGAAGAAATTAGGGATCCGTTCCGTCATTCGAAAGAAGCGGCGCTTTTTTGGCAAACAGGCATCTGTGGTAAATGCCAACCGATTAGATCGACAATTTCAGGCAGATTCTCCTTTATCCAAGCTGGTTACCGATATTACATACATACGAGCTGGAGAGCGGTTTGTATATCTCTCTGTCATTCAAGATCTGTTTAACAATGAAATCGTGGCTTGGCGTCTTTCGGAACGAAATGACCTTGCTCTAGTTAGCGAGACGCTAGACGTTCTAAGTAAGAACGTGAACATGGAGGGTGTCATTCTCCATTCAGACCAGGGTTTTCAGTATACCTCCAAGCCGTTTAACCGCAAACTTAAGCGGCTTGGCATGCTTGGGAGCCATTCAAGGCGTGGAAATTGCCTAGACAATGCCTGTATAGAATCCTTCTTCTCCCATCTTAAAACAGAGAAGATTTATTTAACGAAACCCGGAACCCTAGCGGAGGTAGAACAACACGTACGGGAGTACATTTCTTTTTATAATGAACATAGATTTCAGAAAAAATTAAACAACCGTTCCCCGATTGAATACCGAGAAACGGTTGCTGCTTAAAGATGTCTTTTTAGTTCTGTCTACTTGACAGGGGTATGACCATAGCGCCCGGTTTTTTAATTTTTTTGCTTTTATTCAACAACTATTACTAGGCTTTCTACACCAGTTTTAATAGTGCTTCATAGCCTGGCATCCCTGGCTTAATTCCAAGTTGCTCGGCTTCCGTTGTCACAGACTCCATTGGTGCTTCCAACAGTTCCTTTAATGTTTTTACCCCCACAGCTCGTGCGGCAAGAATTTTCCGATCCGTCAACCGTTCATTGAGCAATCCGACATCCAGCGCACCACACATGATGTAACCACGGGAGTTAGAGATCGTCAATAGCGTTGTTTTAGGCAGTTTGACCTCAACTCCGATAAATGTATGCTCACCCACTTGAATGGGTTCCATGTGTATCATGGTTATTACATGCACCTCCTCTTTGTTCATCCGGGATATTTTATGCGGCATTTGCGGGTAAGTGTGGACACCCGTGGATACATTCAAAATATTAGGAGGGGAATGTATGTACAGCAAAATAGGCGATATCAAAAAGACCAGACGAATTTTTTCTCATCTAGTCTCAGTGATCATCGTTAACGGTCTGGGTTACGCTTTATTCAAACTTTTTTAAGTACTGTGGCGGCACAAGGTCGGCAAGCCAAACACCGTGGTTGGCTTTATAAAACTTCACTTGATTAGCCAATGCCTTTGCTGTGTCTACTTCAAGGATCACTAATTCTCCACGTCTTTTGCCTGCTAAAATTGCAAACTCAAGAGATTCAGACAAATGCGCATACTTTCTGCCCATTGGCTTAATTCCTTCGGTGAAAATGTTTTGGATTACCTTTGTGTTTGTACCGTGATAGAGAATCGTTGGTGGAGTAGCTTCCTCATAATTTAATCTGCCTGCACTGTGTCCATAATTAGCTCTTATGTACCCATTTACCATCTCATATCTTTGTTTTGGACAATGGCTTACTACTTGCTTGATATCCGACTCACTGACATCAGACCATCTATCCTCTGATTTTATTCCTCGAAGCAGGTCTTGAATGTCACAATAGCCCTCATGATCCAGTTCAAGACCAAACTGTTCTGGTGTATGCCTAAGAATCTTACTCATAAATTTACTAAGGCTCACTTCTTGTTTTGGTGTTAACATAATATACTCCTTCTAATAAAATATTTGTCTCTTTATATTGAGTTGGAATTTTAGATATAGCTTCTCATTTTTTAAACAGTCCACCATGATTGAAAGTATTGAGCATTTCACCGAATTGAGGGATCATGCGTTAAAAGTTATTGCGTTTAACTAACCGTGTAATTGAATTAAACGTCAACAGGCAAAGATAGTAATTGAACTTCTTAAACTACTTTATGATTCAAATGTCATCTCGTCGGGAAATATACCATCTTCTTTAATGAAGCAACGTGCCATCCGCTGTGCAGCCCTATCAAAATAAAATTTATTTGAATGACTTGGATCTGATAAAGGTTCAATTTCAGAGAACAACTTAGTCTCCGTGTTCAATTGAATTTTCCCCATAATGTGTTCATTTGGGCCATATCTATAAATAACTACTGTCTCATCTTCATGTTCTTTAAAAAGTAAAACAAATGCCCCCATTATAAAATCTCCTCTAGTCTGTTTTAAAATATACTCTCAAATCGGGATTCAAACAATTCATGGTTAAGCAAATCCATATCTCTTTTTGTGTTTGTAATCCTTTTTGTAATCTATCCCATGCTTGAGCTATTTCGTAATCAGAATGAAATCTGCCATAACCGCTTGACCTCATGTGTTCGTTTCTGAGAACGTGTTCTTTGATTCTTTGAACTCTACTTTCTTTCATCACAGAATTTTCAGCTATTGCTCTGACATCACTATCAGAAGCACTGATTTGATCTTATGTCTCATCTGCTTTAGTTTCTCTACGATAATATTCATCAATTGAAAGATCGTTTCTTCCACCTGGTTGTACTTCTGTTTTAGGTTCAGTTTCTATTGAATTACCCACTTTTGAATTTGTATTATTCTTTGGAATCTCATACTTAATGGATGATTTCAATCCAAGCTTGGGTTTGATCACTGAGCTAACTCCTCCAAACAATCCTACTGTACCGATCATATTAGCCCAGTGTTCCTTTGATCAGGCATTGTTTGGGTTAAATGCCTCTTGAATCATACTCCTTACTCCAAATGTACCGAAATTAAGCATGTCATTCCATGAATCATGTTGTTTAGCCGCCCGTTCCATGTACCCTTGATACATTCCTTATGGGATACCAAATGACAAAGTGTTGGAAAAAGACTTGGCTAAATTGAGCATAATAAAAAGGGCAACCGAAGTCGCCCTAGATATTCCAATTATACAACTTAACTTTTCAAATACTTTAGTACACAAATCTATTTACTGTCTTCTTCCTTGATGTAAGTAGCGTCATATTGAATGATTGCTTTAGTTTCATCAGTAGTCTTTGAAACGTCGTAGACTACTTCATCTTGACTGAACTTATCTTCATCATGGAGAGATTGCGGTTTTTTTATAAATAATCCATCTTTAGTATAAATTTTATCAGGATGATTAAGTTCTTCTAATACACTGTCAGGGACTATTGCTTTTGTAACGCCCTTCATTTCTTCAAAAGTATCGTCACTAGCAAAAACATTATTACCAATAACTACAGCAAGCGTAACAGTAAGGATCAAAAATTTTAATATAGCCTTCACTTCTTCCCTAACCTTTCATTAATTAATTTGTATAACCATTCCTAGAAAATTTAATCGGGTAACCAGACCCATCATTTTCGGAATGATTTCTAATTAGCAAATAAACTGGATTGAAAGCGAGAGATGCATCGTTGTCTGTTACACCTAAGTTAGTGTGCGAAAAGTTATCGTGGTGACTATTGGTAATAGTGTGAAAAAATTAACTCGATTTTCCTAACTGTGAAAATGCCATCTTATAAGCCACAAACGTAATAATTGCGTAGATAAAACCATATAAAATCCAAGCATCTATATTAACTGCAGTGGTTTCTAAATTGGTGGCAATAAATATAAGAGGCAGTAACAAGGCTAGAATTAATCCTAAGTAGATGTTTCCTTTGAAATAGGCGAAACATACTCCGATCAAGATTGCAAGAATGGGGCAAAGTAAAAAAGTAGGGAGGAGAGGATTAAGTTTTGGAAATAACCAATAAATCATAATATCACTCCTTAAAGTTATTTAGTCAGAAAAAAACGAATCATTTCCTTGTTTGATTTAAATGCTAGAGGAATGACATGTAATTCTTTACCTGTCAATAAGTCATATTCTCTTATTTCTCTTATTCTATCAACAGGAGAATTTTTGACATAATCATATAGGACAAAAACAGATCCTGCAAGATACTGTACTCCAGATATTATTCCTTTCTCATTTTGTATTTTTTCGGATACAGAATTGCTTTGTTTTAATCTCAGCTTTTTAGGATTTTTGTTGAGGTCATTGAAAATAGTATAATTTAAGTCTTCAGAGAGAATATATAATTTATCGTTGTAAATTTGGCTGTCATAAAACAAAAATGAAGTATCTGACAATGATGTTTCATTTTCTAACTTACCATTTTTAGGGTCAATTATCTGCATTATAGGATGAAATTGTGTATCAGATGTATTGCCATCAAGAAATACAATAAGCTTGCCTTTAAATATTTGTAGTGATGCTCCATTCTGTCCTACCGGAAAGTATTCTTTTAAACCATGTAAACGATTTTCTATAGTGAATTGTTTGATCTTCTTTGATGTTTTTAAATCAATGACATAAATGCCTACAGAATTATCATTATTGTTCACATATAAAGTGTATGCCAAATTATTGTATTCAACGGTTGATAATAAATATCCATTCAAAAGAATATTTCTATATTTCAAATTTTTTTTATCGAAATAAACCAATTCATTCGTGTACTGTGTGGGAGAATAACTCGGATTAATACCCACGTTCATGGAGAAAAATAGATGATTGTCGCTTTCTTTTAAAAATGAAGTTCCGATATTCCTATCTTTTCCATACTTATTAGGTCCAAAAAATGGTTGAAGAATTCCATTTTGATTAAGTATGTAATGTCTATTTTTTCGTTCAGACATTAAATAATAGTCATTCTTTACTTTGGCAAAATAATAAAGTGACTGGGCATTAACTAAGTTTTTTTTGTCTAAAATCTCGCCTTTATTGCTGTATTTCACAATTTCTGCACCGTCATCCATTGCATTAGAATAAACAACAGTAAATGTCTCGGATTTTGTTATATTTTTCAATGAATGATGTGTTGTAGTAAACCAAAACGTTGAAATCGCTAATCCAAGTAAAAATAAAGTTGCAAAAATAATTCTTATTCTTTTTTTAAAGAGCATAATGTCCCCCCTTAGTGAAATCACTCACAGGAAAAAATATATATTCCTGTGAGTGATTAGGTTTGTTAGTTACTATAGTAAATTGAAGTATTACCGGATTTAGCTATTTCCATTGGGGTAACAATAGGATCAATTGTTATATAATCAACATCAATCCCCTGAGTTTTCCAAGCCTTCCATACCAACTGTGAACAATAAAATTTAGCTTCCGTCCATGGATTAACAAAATTCCAGTTATAGGGTTTTCCAATTTGATTAGCTGCATATTGTGCAGCTGCCCTATATTGGGAACCCGAAGCCCCTTTAACGCTCATTCCATAAACATTTGAGCGACCTCTCCAATCATTTGTGTGATATTGAACTCCATCAGCTGGGAATGATTCTACTGTTTTACCACTTAGTAAGGAAACAATAGCAGCATGTCCTGGATATCCGAAATCAATACCCCACGAACTTGCGTTATAGGCAACTAAAATATCACCGACTGTTCCTAAACTTGATGCTGCTAACCTAGGATTCTCCGAGCTATCAGTGAGCGATTGGCTAGTTTTTTGGTCATTCAATGCCTTCTCTTCCAATTCCCCGCTTTTTATGATACGAAGATCATTTTCATTATGTTTACGGAGTAACTCAATATCATTATCACTCATTCCAGCATCTTTCATTTTTTGATAATAATTGTCATTAACACTGAAGGAAGGTGATGTTTCATCGGCGGCATAAATGTTTGCACTGGGAAGAAGAAGGATACTTAGAGCAAGACTAGCGGAAAAAGCTAAACTAAGAACTTTTTTCATGATTATACCTCCAAATGGGATTTAATTGATATAAGAGAATACTTGTTCAAAGTTTGTCTACATATTTATCCATACTTCATTTTTTTGTCCCTCCATATGACAGAGTCTCGTATGTCTATTTTTTGGAGGATGATGTATGTTAAATTTAGTTAGTTAGCTCCATAAGTCAAATAGAAATACGAGCTTACGCAATCACCTTCTAAGTAAGAAGTAGAAATTGCGAATATATTGTTTATGTCCGGCAGAGTAACCGTCCAATAACAATCAATTATTTAAGGCTAAATACAGAGCTTTATGTTAAAAAAGTATGTAATGGTAAATATAGATTTGGGCGATCTATACATGTGCTATAATCTCTAATTTTGATTAAAAATGTATATTCTAAGCTTTTGGATAAGAATAACTATCCAATATATTCAAATTATATACATAGATTCAATAAAAGTCAATTTGATCTATTTTTTTCAAGCTACTTGTAATCATAGTTTGAAAGTAATATTTTGATGTTCACAGTAAAGTGGATAGGAAGTTGACGCTGTTTCAACCATATGAGGGTTTCACCAACTTTGGAGACACTGTAGAGATAGCCTGTAACTACACCCGTATCGAAGTTCAATCGTAAAAATTGCTCATATGTGCATAAATACTATATTCCATATGGCTTTTTGAGCCATTATGGTTCAAAATGATGCCTGAATATATTTACATCGTTGCCGTATCGAGAAAATAGCTAAAACATAGATGGGATAAGGACTTTGGGTAAATATGATCAACATCGTAATGTGTATCGTGAATATCGGAGAAAAATGTTCAAAAAAGCTTGATGAATCAAGGGGTTTTTAAGTTTTTTTGAAATTAAATTGTATAACACTAAAATTCGAAAAATCATTTATATTTATATGTTTTTAAAAACAGCAAACCTCTATCGTGAATCGTAACAAGAAACGCGGAGTGGAAGTGTCATTGGTGTTATTTTCATGTTCTTTCACTTTAATAGGCTAACTCAATTCATATATGTATGCCATCTCTAGGACAAAATGTCCCAAAGACTTTTAAGAAAGTAAACTTTTATTTTGTATCATCATACTTTAAAATTCTACTTGTTAGTTCCTCAACTGTCGTATTCAGTATCGAGGCTACCTGTATTAATTTCTCAATACTAATTCTTATTTCCGCTCCCTCATATCGATGAACAGTTTTCTTGGTTACTCCTATCTTGTCAGCCAGTGATTGTAAGCTATCGTTTTGAAGTTTACGATATTTTCAATATTTCCACCTACGACTACATAAAAACCTTGAGCATTAAAATCATTAGCCATTTAATGTCCAACTTTCATATTTGAATAAAGAAAAGATTTCAGTATATCTTATCCTTAACTACATTGAACTTTTCCAAGCACTACTCATTTTTTCTTGTTGACTTTCATTCATATTCTGTGCTTTTCTTTAATTGCTAGCAACATAACAGCACATACATACAACAGGAGTATTAATATGGCAGTACTTACAAGTATATCATTATATTGCTCAAAAGCAGACCTTTCATTCAATCGAAAAGTTGTGTAAAGATTGAATAGTATATGAGTTAAGATAGCACTCCATACATTTCTAGTTAATAGCATTACCAATCCAAATAGTAAACCTGTAGTACCAGTCACTATAATTACATCGAAATTAAAGTATGAATTGGAATAACCCAGAGTATGTATCCACCCAAAAAGGAATGTAATGATCAAAAATGAAATCATTAAGAATAGATACTTCATCAATGAGCATGAATATAATTTACTTAATTGTTTCTGAAAAAAATACATAGCAGAGAATATTGCTGAGTATCTCCATACCTCTTCGGAGCCTGAACGTATCGCTGAAAATATAGAGTATTTTAAATCTTCTGTTGATGCAGATTTTAATTGTTGTGGATTTGAGTTTATAACAATTCCTGAAGTCATATCATCGCCAATCCAACGAACAAGGTAAGAAGCTACTATCGGAATAAGAACTAAAAAGATTGGATATGTCCACCAAGGAAGCTTATTTCCTCCCTTCAACTTAATAGTACATACAAAAGAATAAATAAACATGATGCTAGGGCCTGTACGCAAACCTATTTGAGCCATAAACGAATTGAAAGCAGCGTCAAAAAAGCCATGAACATGTTCGCTGTTTTTTCATAGCGAGTGGCCAAGCGTCGATAGTTTTTTACTTTGTTGAAAAAGCATTCAATTAAGTGTCGCTCTTTATACGTTTCAGAATCTAACGGGCGCTTTACCCGCCGATTGCGTTTGCTTGGGATAACCGGAGTGATCGCTCGGCTTTGCAAAAGCTCCAGAATGGCATTGGTATCGTAGGCGCGATCAGCCAACACTTCGCCCGGGCAGAAGTCCAGTTCATGAAGAAGGCGATAGCCGGTGACAGAATCGTGGTCTTGTCCTGGCGTCAATTCGAAACGCAGCGGATAGCCGAGCGCATCCACCATCGCATGAATTTTGGTAGTTAATCCTCCGCGCGAACGTCCGATTGCTTGCCGGTCCTGCCCCCTTTTGCGCCCGCTCCATGTTGATGGACGCGGACGATGGTGGCATCGACCATGACCTGCTCCCAATCCGGCTCGATGGCGACATGCTTCAGTATTTCACCCCAAATATTCGCTTTTTGTAGCCGCCAGAAAAAGCTGTAGGCTGAAGACCAAGGGCCATAGTAACTCGGTAAATCCCGCCATGGCGCGCCCGTTCGAGCAACCCAAAGCACGGCATTGAGCATCTGGCGCCGATCCTTGGGCGGACGTCCTCCCTGTTTTTTTCGGGCTGGGGGCAACAGGGGGTCAACTATATTCCATTCTTCATCCGTTAACTCGTATCTTCGTCTCATGTGCCTTATTTTACTAGATTTCTACGAGTTGTACAGTTTGCGTACAGGCCCTAGTAATGATAGTATAAATCAAAGACATATCTATGCCCATTCTACTATTTATAAAAATAATGAAAGGGATGGATAGCGCTATAAATAAGTTCCAATATACAAGTATTTTTGAGTCACTCTCAAAAGAATTGTAAAGTTTACTCCAGTAGTTTGTTTCCAATCCAAGTCCCCTCACAATGAAATGTATGATTTATCCAAAATAAACTTTTACCTTGCCTTCGTTGGTAGCTATGCTTAAAAGTCCATCGAGAAACTTGGCTAATTTGTCTTTCTCATACTCAGGCTCGGTTTGTTCAATGTTAGACCAATCAATTGTTTTGGACTTTAAAATAGCATGTCTAATTTGGTTTTCATCGAAATAAATTTCTTCACCTACACCACTAACCCCACCGTCTAATAATTGAACATCTAGAACTCTATATAAATACCTTGCGCCTTCGTTCCAAGATCCGTATCGAGTATACACAACTTCTTTGTTTTCCTTGTTATACCCACTAATATCGTGTCCCATTTTCATGTACTCCTTGTTATGAAGTATTTGTTTCATCGACTTGAATAAAACATAGTCCTACCACTTCTCCATATCGGTTAAATCTATACCCAACTCACTCAAAACTATATTTAACAAATACGATGCCCCTGTGGTTCCACCAGAATAATCGGGCGAAATGGAAATTGTTATCAAATCCCATGGATACAAAGTCTTTCAAACCTTTAATGTATCCTCTTATTGTTTCTTCCGAAATAAAGTCGGACTCTCCGATTGTGTCGCTATTGTTGAAAGCATCAATATCAAGGTCTAGAATAGCAGACCTATTACCTATGTACTCTGCAAAACTTTTCACCATCATATGAATTCAAAAATTCTTCAGTATTAGGGAATAGCTTTGAACTATACTTGCAATTTTCAGGGAGGCAATGTGCATACTCTTCTCGCACATCTGATAGAACATTAAGTTCTAGTTTGTCGCTTGATACAAAAATTACTTCTTCAATGGTTCCTCTTCCAATCGATGCCCAAATAAAATTGTCTATATGCATCAAATTAGACTCAGGAACTTGCCCCAATGATCTGTCATAGCTTCTACTTACCTTCATGATGTCTTCTTTGGATTTCGCCTCAAATAAACTTCTTACTACTAGTCCATCTGGCACATCATCAAAATGTGAATCAACATGAACAACCAATGAACCCTCTTGAATTCTATTCTCTATTTTAGATACTTCCCAAGCAGCAAATGACCAGTTATGATCTCGCATAATATACACTCGCTTGTCTTTTGACTGTAGCTTCCAGTCAATATCTTTGCTCCAAGGGTAATTCATCTTACAACCTCCTAATCAAAATCTAGTTTTCTTTATATCAGCTTATGAAAGTCATATTTAATTTCTTTAATATCATTTCCATCTCATCTATTAATCTACTTCCTCCACCAAATTCCCAGCCATTAGATTCAACAAACTCTATAAACTTATCAATAAATTCATCGTGATCAATGTTACCTTTAGTAGCAAAAACTGCTCCGCTAATTTTTATGCCTTTTTTCATGGAATCCTCTCCTTTAATTGATACTACCCAAATCAAAGATTCGTTTTACCTTTTCTTTTTTGACTTATAGGCATCCTTCATTTGATAAAAGTCGATTTTGCCAATAACATAGAAAACTATACTACCAAACAAAAGCGTTAAAAATAGCCACTTATGTATGAGTAAAGCAACGATACAAATCAGAGCAAACCCTTTGAGCGCCTGCTTATTCATGAATTCACCTTATCCTGTGTGAGATTAATTTAGTTATAGATTAAATCTCTTATCAAAATATAAGCTGCCCTTAATTCATTAGGGAAGTACTCAGATATTTTCCTTGTTTCTTTTACTTCAAAATATTTATACAATTCATGATTTGTGCTGACTACAATTTCTTCAGTTATTCTAAATAAATCTCTAAATTGGTCCGCCGTAATGTCAATTTTATATCCTTCGTACTCTAACCATACGTGAGTCTTTGATTCGTGACCTTCAATAATACAATTGCCAGTAACATAATCACAATCAATTTCAAATTCATCCAGCAACAACTTCCCTATGATCATGCTTGAATCTCCACAGGCGCCATGGGGAAATCCATGATGGAACTGGCAGTACATAGTGAATTTGTTTGGATCAATGCTCTCAATTGCTCTCCTTACTTTGGTTGCCACCATCTTTAGCCGCTCTTTAATATAAATCACTTCCTTATAAAATCATCGTTTTACTTACAACACATCATCAATATATAAGCAGAAAAGCATACAAATTTTATGTAACTTTCTAAAACCTGTGATACTTTAATTGGTATATTGAAGGTAGTCACAAAACTTCTCTATCTTATTTACACGGCTCTAATATGTTATTTTCAGAGAGTTATTACTACTGTCTAATTCAATTCCTGCACCTAATCCCCTAGCAAAAACCTGAGCAGGAACATATGTAACTCCCTTTATTACTTTAGGTGCTGCGCTCACTGTTTCAGATGATCCATTGTAAAATACTATTTTGCTTCCAACGGTAAGTGTCATTTTACTATTTCCTTTAGTTACACCAATTGTGCCACTATTATTATCATAGTTCAGGGTAGCACCCAAGCCTTCAGCAATCTCGCGAAGTGGAACCAAATTGGTATTCTGATAAATCAATGGCTCACTACTAAAGCTCAATTTATTTCCGTTCACGTAAACTCTTATTCCAGATTCTTTATAAGCTGGCTTTGCTGCTTTAGGCTTTGCAACGCTCTTTTTAGGAGTTGATTTACTTGAACTTGAAGATGAGGAACTACGTGAAGAAGATCCTCCACCATTATGATAGTGATATTCCCCGTCTTGGAGTCCTCACTTAGCACAGTTAGTACGGCAATAATGTCCACCATTTGAATCAGTTCTACCCGGATGAGCATATGCACTAGCACTGGAAAGAATTAATACTAAGGCGAATGAACTAGCTAATACTTTATTTTTCGCTTTTCTACAACTATTTTTTGGTATTATATACCTATTATATTAGCACATTGTTCCAATAATAAGGAAGAATTTTGTTTCATATTTAAATAAATCCAATAAATGCTAAAGAGCTATACCTGTTTACTTCTCCTTTTTTACTTGGGGCTAAATTTAACCCTCCCTGACTCCTATATACACATTCTCTCTTGTTTTAACATATGCCTACCTGTTGGCTTGAGCCAGCACTTTCAGACTGATTAATTGACCATCCCAAGTCTGTAGAAAAAGTTTACCCTTTATGAGTCGTCTACATATATACATTGTTTATCGCTCCTTTATCAACTCAATAGGTAACAGTTAGATAGATAATGCCACTTCCAACGAGGTTGAATACTTTCCACGTTCAACGTAACCGTCATATATACGTTCTGGATCATCTGTTTTAAGCCTATTTACTTTCCAAGTTGGCATTTCCTCTTGAAACAATTTCTCCAGCGCTGCTTTTTTGTTGCGGTAATAGTCGTATACAAAGTCAGCTTTAAAAGTGTATCCATGTGCATCAATATCCTCTTTACGCATAACAGTAAGCAACGACAATTCAGTCATTGTGGGCAACTTACGTTGAAGAAATTCATTCATGCGCTCAACCGTTTTAAGCATAAATTTCATTTTGGTAACTAGGATCTCTGCTTTAGGTGAAACTTCGAGAAACCAGCAAAGCTTTTCAATTGTCAGATCAGAGTGATATGGAGTTTGAGTAGTGGTCAAATTGACTATCCCTTTGTTGTTCAATGTGATTGTCATTATGTATCTTCTCCTTTTGGAAAATAGTTGTGTCACGTGACACCCTAGAAACCTGAAACAATTCCTCTCGATTCATCCTCAGCACGTTCAATAGCTTGTATAAACGGCAACAAAGGTTCCTCACGTTTGTACTGTATAGCCTTCTCAGCAGTACCATTAGCGTTAGCCCATTCCCAATACGTGATGATATCAATGGACTGTAAGAAATACATGGACAGAGCTCCAACGGGATTTCCAGCGTACAATTGCATAAAGTGTTCATCTGTAAGTTGATCGTGTTGCAAATATTCATCCTTCATTTGATGAAGCAGAAGAAATCTACTTTCACGATTAACATTGACGATACGACTTACATATTCATTGCGGCGTTCAACTGTGTTCAATATGATTTGCATGTCATTGCGAATGCCAGTTGCTTCAGGAGTAATATTGAGCATGTTGATTAGCTCATTAATCGACAAGTTAGGATTGTACGGTGCTGGCTCGATAATACGAGTCCAATTATCGTCAGTGCCATGCTCAAATACTTGGATAGCAACTGCTGCTGTTTTATTAAACTAACTTATCCCGTTAATTCAATGACTTCACACTCTTTATGATGCGGTTCACCGTGAGTTATCCTACAATTATCGGATAGATTAGCTAATTTTACATTTTACTAATAGACATACGAAACATTTCAAATCCATTAGGCAGACTTTCTGACACTCCTACACCCTCGAACTTATTGACATTGTATATTTGAGCAGGAGTGGGTCTGTGTGGGCTTATGAACGACTTTGATAGGGTTGTGATAGACCTTAATGTAGGATTGAAACTTGCCTGTGAAGGCTGTTTAGTCGATATCACATATACCGTAGGCACTTCCATAGACCGACTATAAGCAGAATATGAAGCGATAACGGATATAGTATGTCGTTCCAACATATGGTAGTATAAAAGACAGTACACAAAGCATGGATTTCATGTAATTTCTAATAAAAAAGTTCATCATTGAAGGAGCAACTAAATGGAACCTAATTTTAAACTTAAGAATCTAAATGGTGAGGAAGTAACCATTTTTGAATTGCAAGAAGCAATGAGAAAAGGGGAGGTTACTTCTAGGGAACTTGTTATGTACTACATGTATCGTATTGCAACACACGACCAGAGTGGTCAAAATATAAATTCTATAATGGAAATCAACCCAGATGCGATTTTCATTGCAGAAGCCCTAGACAAAGAAAGAAAAACAAGAGGAATTAGAGGGTATTTACATGGTATACCTGTTTTGTTGAAAGAAAATATTGAAACAAAGGACAAAATGCGGACGAGTGCGGGAGCGTTGGCACTGGAAAACAACATTAGCGAAACGGATGCCTTTCTTGTAAAAAAACTTAGAGAAGCTGGAGCCATTATCCTTGGAAAAACAAACATGACTGAATTGGCAAACGGCGTATCCTCAAAAATGTGGGCAGGTTACAGTTCTAAAGGCGGACAAGTATTAAATCCATACGGTGACTTTTTCGTGGGTGGGTCAAGTACTGGTTCTGCTGTAGCTGTGGCGTCAAATTTTACAAGTGTTGCAGTTGGAACGGAAACTTCAGCATCAATTTTAAGTCCAGCTATTCAAAACTCGATTGTTGGTATAAAGCCTACAGTTGGGCTTATAAGTCGTACAGGTATAATACCTTATTCCTATTCTCAAGATACCGCTGGAGCAATGGCAAGGACAGTATCAGATGCGTCAATCTTACTTAGTGTACTTGTAGGTAAAGACGATAATGACCCTGCTACATGGAAAAATGATGATACGATTGACTATTCAACTTACTTAGACAAGAATGGCTTAGAAGGGGCGAAAATTGGGGTTTATAGAGATGTACCATTAGAGCAATTTCGTGACCCTGACGAATATGATAAAATATTATTTAATAATACTGTAGAGGAACTAACAAAAGCGGGAGCAATCGTCATTGAAGACATTGAAATGCCAGCCTTCGATAGGAAATGGAATTGGAACAAGTTGAATAACGAATTTAAGCATGGTCTTGATAACTATCTCCGAAACCTTCCACAAAGTATGCCTGTACATACCTTTAGTGAATTGGTTGAGTGGAACGAAAAAAACTCCGAGAAGGCTTTGAAATATGGACAAGATTTACTGGAGAACCGTCAACATTTAGTGAATCCATTGAAGAATCCGAACTATATATTAGAGTCTTTAACTGATTTATATTATTCCCAGAATGAAGGCATAGATTATGCCATAGAGAAATACGGATTGGATGCAATTATGTTTCCATCATATGTGGGAGCAGAAATTTGTGCAAGGGCAGGGTATCCATCAGTAGCTGTTCCCGCTGGCTTCAAAGACAACGGCAGACCATTTGGAGTTACGTTTGCAGGAAAGGCATTTAGTGAACCTATGCTAATTCGTATAGCATTTGCATATGAACAACGAACAAAACATAGAAAAAAACCGTCACTCAGTTATAAGTAAAAGAGAAGTTCCATGCAAAGAAACCACTCCATTGTAAGGAGTGGCTTTGTCTTTATATAGAGGTATATTTTGTGGTCAAATTGTACTTTGTGTTTAAATACACTACGGTACGGTGAACCGTATCATATATTCAAATATCATGGCTACGCCATACTGCCCGTTAGCTTAATACCAGCAGCCAGTCTACAACTTTGTTTTCTTGGTCTAAAACTTTATTTTCACCGGACATCAAGTTGTAACGACATCGTTACATTGGACAATTCTGACCAGCGACGAATAAAAGAAGACAGCGCAATTTTGCGCTCTCATTCGTGAATGAGTTTTCCGCGTTTTCGCGGAGGAGGAATCGTGTCACTTAGTGACATCTACACAGTAACGACATTACAAAATGATATTTCCTTGGGGGGACACTTGATGACACACATTTTGTTTGATATTCACACACACAGAAATGTAGGAAATCCCACCATTTAAACGTACTAAGCTTAACTTAGTAGTCTAATACTGATATTGTTTAAGTATTAGTAATGGCAACAATGCCCTAAGTTAAGTTTAGGACATCAATAAGGTTCCCAAAAATTTTCGTAGAAGCTTCCAAATATCAAGGTATCTATCAATCTACACAAAAAAAGTGCATATTGATATTGGATAAAAAATCCAGTCACCGTCAATATGGGGGCAACTGGATGGTAAAATTGGTGTTTTATCTAGTGTACTGAAAATAATATAGAATAATTCACCTTTATTTGAAGAAGAAAGAATCCAGCAAAATAAAGATTTGATGATAATGTATGTACACTATATGAATAGTAGGCTCAGGTAAATAGAGAAATATAGAGCCTACTATTCATAAAATTAATTAACTAAACTTATCGATTTACCCATCCTGCATAAGTGACTGTCCAAGTGAAACCTGTTTGTCCATCGACTTAACGCAAAGGTATGGTGCCCGTCCATCCATCCTGATTGTAACCATAATACATAGGTAAACTAGCAAGATCAGGGAAAGATGATTTTGGTAAAACCTCTTGATGGGTGACATATTTTGTTTCAAAAGGTGTTATTGATGAAATTTTACTTGAGTTAGTATTGGAGGGTTGTGTGGTAGCACTAGCCGCAAAAGATGTTGATCCAAGTGTGAAACAAGCAACGACAGTCAACAGACCAACTAATAGTTTCTTTTTCATCTCTATCATCCTTTCATATTTGGGATACACATTTATAATAGTGAAAAATTACCAAAAGTAAACAAAATATTGAAACAATTGTTAATAAGAGTGGATATAATGTGAACAGCTCTTTGAATTTAAAATATATCATGTGTACAATTGATACTTTATATGAAATTGGAATGAATAAACATATGTTGTCCTTTGTACGCTTTCCTTTGAGCTTATCTCATTTACTATGCTCTCTTGATAGTACTCGTAGTCTTTTAAGTTCATTTCACAATTCACAGTTGTAGTTTTTTTCTCCAGAATAAACTTTCCAAAGCCATTGTTACGAAGAATGCTATATCGTACGATCATTTTGTCCATTTACACAAATATCTTCTTTTTAATATATTTTTTATGGCTCAACTCAAACAACCATCTGAGCAAACCTCACAGGAGTATGATGCACAGTCAAATGCTTCTCCCCCTCCAAAAGGTCACAAATACGGTCACAAAATTCAGTCATTTATAAGAATTTAATAGATTAAATCAGTACAGATCAGTAAATTGAAAATTGCTATGGAAGCTTGTCCCGTTTGACTTTAAGTCTTAAACAGCGAAAAAGTTTACTATTCCAAATTCGGTACATCTTAGACGCACCACACATGATGTAACCACGGGAGTTAGAGATCGTCAACAGCGTTGTTTTAGGCAGTTTGACCTCGACTCCGATAAATGTATGCTCACCCACTTGAATGGGTTCCATGTGTATCATGGTTATTACATGCACCTCCTCTTTGTTCATCCGGGATATTTTATGCGGCATTTGCGGGTAAGTGTGGACGCCCGTGGATACATTCAAAATATTAAGAAGCTAATTTATGTACAGCAAAACAGGCGAAATCAAAAAGACTAGACGAATCATTCCATCTAGCCTTTTCCTTAGTTTGTTTCTATCGTATTTTTTAAGAAGGTACGACCGAACCACCATTTGAACGATTGATATGCTCCTGGTTAATAAAATCAATGGATTAGATTTCAAATATCTTTCCTACTTAAATTACCAAAAAAAGACCGCCTAAGCGATCTTGGCCAAATTAATCTTTTATCTGGCTCTTAGGGTTCTTTCATAATCTTCAAATCTAACTTTTCGAATCATGCTTCTATTTTCTGTTCGAACAATAATTCCTTCGGATTTACCGATTACATCAATACCTACCTTAGTAAATTCATACCTCTTCAAATACGCGTATACATCATCAATTGACTCAGGAAAAAGATCTGAACTTAAATAGTCTACGATAGGGCAAGCATCCAATTTAAAGCCATCAACCAATCTACGCTTCTCTGTCCCATTGTAAAATGGCTGTCCTCCATTGTCTCTCCAAGATGCTATAGCAGATACATCCCTATCCATCAATCCATTAAACTGCTCCCATGTGAGGGAAAAAACATCGAATACTTGATAACCTTGTGTTTTATTCTGCGTATAGTTTTTAGATTTAGGAGTTTTTCCTCCATAAGATTCTTGATAGATAACAGTTAACGCAAGATCGTTTCGATTCTTAAAAATAGATCCTTTCAGCTTTTCTGCTAATGGCTTTAAAAATTCTGCAATATTACCGTAAGGGTTTGCTATTCTATCGCCTTTAGAAGTTAAAAGCTCCTCTCTGGAACCTATAAAATAATCTGCTTCTTCACCATCGTTGATGAATATCATTCTTGAGTTCTCACCATCTACTTTCTCATAACAATATAGCATCTCATCAGAAGGAAAGAATTTAGCTTGAGTAAGAGTATCTTTTAGCCGCCCTCTTTCGCCTATTTCATGATATGTAAGAATGCTAGGGTACTTCGTAATCGAATTAATTTTTTGTATATCCATGTTTGTCTCCTTTTATCCAACTAAAAAATCATTGTTATATGTGCGGTTAATTAAAGCTTCAAACGGTCAAATATCTTAACAAAAATCCTTGAGATATTCTTTGCATCATCAATTCCTCTATGATGAGTACCCTCCAATGGCAGATTAAGCATCTTTAAAGCTCTCTCCATACCAACTCCACGATCATTTCCAATCAGTTTTCCATGCTGATGTTTAATACTTATATGATTTCTAATCCATTCAGTTCTGATTTTATGTAACTCACAGTCCTTCTTCAGTTGGCTCTTATCATAAAATCCCCAAGAACAAAGATAATAGGGTTCTTTACCAATCCATTCTTGAAACTTATAGATAGCTTGTGGAAAATATGTTGCCATATCAATATCTTGCTGCGAAATTGAAGTTAGACTCTTACAGAAGTCAGATAATTGTGAGTTCAATTTAGGTTTAATAAAAGTTTGAAATTCGCCTATGATCTCTAAATTTACATTTACTTTGACAGCACCAATTTCAATAATTTCATTCTGCCTTGTTCGATCATTCTCCCAGCAGGTAGCTTCTAAATCAAAGATTATGTAGTTCATTATTTATCCTTTCTCATGTCAAATCTTGTTTTACTCTCACCATATATAGCTAGGTTAGCCATCTTTCAAGCCAATGAGCCATTTGCAAGTATTTTATGCAAGACTTGATAAGCTCTGATTGTTATATTTACTTCGTCAGCGATAATGATGATGGAATCATAGAAATAAGAAGCGATAATTCGAATGGTAAATTCTATGTCGTTTTCATATAGGTATACCTGGTAAATCACTTTTTCTTTACTGTTATGCTCATTAATCACTTGCGCATCCTTGAATTCCTCGCGAATAATATCAGGTATCAGAGTGACAGCCTTTTTCTTGAATTCAAAAAAAATTAATTTGTTCTTATGAAATTCTAGTGTCAACCCTTCTTTCATTACAATCGCCCTCCTCATGGACAGAAAAATTCATTTTGATTCTTCCCAAGCTTTTATATATTTCCAAGATAATTATTAAATACTAATCCCAACGATCAATCTTGATGATTCGTGCGAAGTTGCCTGATGTTACTTTCACAATCAAATTCCACTCACTATCCTTAGAGTAACCCACACCACTAGCTGACGCTGCTTCAATTCCTTCGATTGGAGTGTTAGCGGTGTACGCTTCAAGCGTCTTTCTGATTTCACGAAGTTCTGGTTTCAGTGTTTCAACGAAGAATCCTCTGCCTTTACCTTCCGACAAATCTTTGCATCCATCCAACAAGAAGAAAATATGATGGCCTGTATGAGTAACTTTCTCTTCGCCCCACAAATTTGGAGAATTCGTAATTCCGTTTACCTTGACAAAACTATTAACTGAAACATTCCATGCATCATCAGAAGAATATGAATTTGAGTTAACGATTTCCGGATGCTGGCCCTTAATATGTTTAAATATAAATACGTCTTGTTGATAGCCATCACCGCCAGCAACACCATGATAGGAATATATTTTTCCATTGACTTCAAGTTCTACCTTGAATGGTGTGCTTCCTTTTCCTCGTTCACAGTAATTATGAACATAGAATCTATATGTTCCATTTCTAGCTTCTCCTTCGCTCCATCTGATATTTTCTACTGGCGAGTACTCTCTATGACCTCCACCATTCATATCAATGTCTAGCCAACCATTACACCCGCTTAGCTTGTCTCCGTAGTAAATATGTTCACCGTTAGGGGTCACGCAATGCAAATCAAGATCCGTATATCCTTCCCAAATGAGTGAGCATCGGATTTCATTGTTCTTATATTGACCACCTGCACTCTCAACCCTACGTTTGATCTCTCCATCAATGCCTCCATGATAATACCAGCTAAATGCGTTATCCCATTGCAGAATGTTAGGTGCTGTATCATCAGAAGCCGTAACCAATGCCATAAATCTATTTGGATTATCGATTTTCGCTTCAATGCTTTCTGCTGATGGCATTACCGTTTTTCGGAATTTGTCCCATGTCATAACCGCGCTTGGAAGGTCACCTCTGTTTGAAACAGTATTAGTTTTCTCTTTCGGCGTAATATTACCGAATATACCTCCAGCTTTAACAACACCCTTATTCACAAAAGAACCCTTACTCTTCCAAATGGTCTCAGGGACTTCTTCAATCGTTGCGTATCTTCGTTGTAGCGAATTAGCAATGCCAAGCTTCTGAACAATCTTCTCAGCTTGCTCAATGTTCCCTTGAGATGGAGCAACTTGCGCTCTCATATAATTGGAAGGACTCATTTTTTCAGCAAATCTGCGACTTATAGAGTCAAATGAAAGTCCATTAACAATATCGTCAAGCAAAGTTCCGATCATGCTGCTTTTCACATGGCAGAATCCAGATGGAGCGGTTGCAACAGCCATCCAAGTAATGTTTTCACGAATTTGACTGTTCCGAATGTTTTGATGTTTTGAGTGAAGAACTTGAAGAAATTTAGCTACACCAAGAATTTTGTCAGACCGATACAAAGATTCTGATTCCAAGAGAGTCACAGCTTGGTCGACAGCCTCCGGCGGATATTCCGTAAGTCCAGCAGTCAAAATTCTGAAATCCTCTTTCTTCTCTGCCAGTTCCTGTCCAGCAGTTTTCAGTCTAGATTGATAAACTTTTTCTGCTGGAAGCGTAACTGACATATGATCCCGTCCATTAGAGTGTGGCTGACCAAGATTCCTTTCGCTAGAAACAAACACCCCTGTAACTCTAGATTTAAGAACAATTTGCTTCATTGCATTGACAGAATTAATGAAAAACTCAGGAGTGTTGCTTTCATCCCACATAACAGAATAGATTTCGCCATCTTCAGAAATAGAAACAAGCCCACCAAAACGATTCACGAAATTTCTACAACATTTACAAGTATAATGTTGTCTTGCTTCATGTGGTAAGCCCTCAAGAAATGCGTCAAATACTCCATCGGAATCAGTTGTGAAAAGCGGCTTGCTGCTAAAGGTTGTAAATCTTTCTTTGATTACCTCACTGAAATGTGGGTATTGATCATTGCTGTTGTCGTATTTGTCTTTGATATAATTGATATTGTTGTTCACTTTTTAACCTTCTCCTAATTGTATTATTATTTTTTATGTAACATGATTGTAAAATCATCATTCTACTTCAAAAGTCTTCAGTATCTAGTTACCTGAAGCGATGAGTTTTTCAACCTTACGATCCTTTTAATCACTTACCTTATTCCTAGAATCGTCCCATGAATCCAGACTCAGATAAGACTCTCCTTCAATGATATCTTTTACCTTACTATGCTGCTGTGACTTGAAAAGCTCTATCATTTCAATTAAATTATTGCGATCCAACAACTTTACTCCACTAAAACTGGCTAACTGTTCACACAAGGATCCATAAATACCAAACCCGCTCCAAAATCTCTACTGTCCTGTCTTGTATCTTATACGCATCATTATAGCCCAAGCACAGCTTCCACAAATAAAATTCAAAATCCTTGCCATCTTCCATACGGTTTATTTCCGTTAATACCGAGTTTGTAAGGGTTAATACCCTGCGTTATTTTATATCGCTTTTGAACTTTAGGCTTTTTAAGAAAATGTAACAGGGCCAAAGCAAGCAATATAGCAATGACACCAACAATCACAAATATAGATAACTCTGCTCCCCCTTGGCTATTCCAACTCTTTTCCACACTTGCTTATAATACAACACTCAGGGACAATTTCCCAATTATTTTTAAATAACTATAGTAAATCGACAATAAATAACGCCTATTGCTAGATGCTTAGTTACATATCAAAGGGGTAAAATCACTCCTATCTGACTCCTATATACACAATCCTTCCCTGCCTTTTTATTATATTTGCCTCACATAGACAACATGGCGAAGAGCCTAAATCATTTTATTAGGCTGATTTGTTGTAAATTTTCCTAATACTTTTGACAAACTGTCATAAGCCTTGATATGACGGGATTTCACGTATTGTTAATGTTAGACGCTGTGTACATTCTTAGCGTGACCTAGAGTTTCAAGGATTTTATCCATAGTCCTTTTTATTGATTTAAAACGATATAATTGACATAATATCAATAAACATCCTTTCCAAAGATTTTTAAGATCGCTATATTTATAGACTTTTCCTACATTACTTTGAATGGCTTCATAGTACAAGAATTCTACTTTTCCAAAATCATTATTGGAGGCTAACAAATGAGTAAATTTGAAAAAAATCTAATTAAGTATTTGTCTTACGGTTTTTTTGTAGGAATATACTATTCCTTTATTAAAGGGCCAACAACAACGAGTACTCCGATCAACGGTACGTTTGAATTTTATACGGTACCCACTTCTACTTTTATTTTCAGAACATTATCAACCTCGTTTCTACTAAGCCTCTCTGCTGGAGTGGTGTATACAATTACTTTTTTATGTATAAGAGGAAGTAAGTAGATTTTACCTGAATAATTTCAAGGCAAAAGGAGCCGTCCAAGCAACGGCTCCTTTTCTTAAGTAACGGTTCGAAGCAAATATTACGTCATTGGTAGCGCTACTTTAGCTTGCTCCAACAAAGGGGATAGTTATAGGAAAATACGGAATATCAATCTTTACGGTAATGATATTTGCAAGCGCTTGGATGCTTAGTAGTTATACTAAAAATCATACTCAAAACGATAGGTAAAGCTCCCTTAGTTAGTACACAAGTTATTTTTAAGGACGAAACCAAGGCAAGGTATTTTTAAAGAGCAAGTTAAAATTATTCAGTATAGCCACGCCCCCATTAAAGGAGTAGATGATGGGGCGTATAATTATTCTTCGAAGGATTATAACGGAAATACGTGGATGCATTCAAAATATTAAAAAGCTTATTTATGTACAGCAAAACAGACGAAATCAAAAAGACTAGACGAATCATTCCATCTAGTCTCTTGATCATAAGTTAATGTTCTAGTTCTACGCTTTATTCAAACTTTTTTAAGTACTGTTACTTGTGTTCCCTTTTTTATATCTTCAATGTTTCCTGAATTCTTTACATTAATTCCAATTAGCGGATGGTTAGCAATGGAGAAAGAAATGCTTATATCCAATACGTCCAGTTCGCATTTCGTTCCATCTATCTTATCTACTTGTATTTTTGAACCTATCAAACCTTTCAAATTGGTATGATCCTGCTTATCTAAACCAAGATTTGTTCCAATTAAAATGATTCCTTTATTGGGTGTTTTAATAATATCGTCTAACTTCATAATCTCCAAAAGAAAACCTCTCCATTCTAACGTTCATGTATAAACAGTATATCTTTAACTTCCCTAATTTTGATACCTTCGTTTTTTAATCTAGTAATTCCATCTCTTAATAGCATGATCCTTTCTAATTGGGTCAAATCAGGAGCAAACCGTGCAGCTCGGATACTTGCTTGAGCTTCGTCAAGTGCAAAGTTTCTAGTTATAACGTTAAATTCATCATCCATAACCTGAAAGGATTTTCCTGCCAGTCCTGCTTCATAATGTCCGACAACTTCATGCGCTATTGTTCCATGACCAGTAATCCGGCTATTAGCTGCTAATTTACCTGTTGCATTAGAAGGTAATACATCATTATTTATATTGAGAATCGTATCAAATAATAATCCAGTAGGAGATGTGTCATTTGGCCCCGCTACACGGATATTTTCTTGTGGTATCCCTAATTTTTTTGCGTACTGAGTTAAACCTTCAATTTGTGCTACAGTTAAAGGCACTTCATTACGCAGGCCATTAGTATCAATAATTTTCCTTGCATTGCCCGCCTCTTCTATTATTCGGGTAGTTCCATCTTTTAACGGAGTATATTTTATAGACCCTGATAACCCAATTTTAGGCTTAATTACCGAACTAACTCCTCCAAACAATCCTGCTGTACCGATCATATTAGCCCAGTGTTCCTTTGACCACGCATTGGTAGGATTAAATGCTCCCTGAATCATGCCCGTTATTCCAAATATACCGAAATTGAGCATGTCATTCCACGAATCATTTTGTTTAGCTGCCCGTTCCATTTACCCTTGATACATTCCTTTTGGAATACCATACGACATATAATCTAAGAAGCTCCAAACCGAATCAAACTTTTTCTCATAGCGTACTGAATTAGCATCTACAAAATCCTGACCTAGTTCAGTTAAGCTATCTACCGATTTCTGGAATGCATTTCGTGTATCTGGGGCATGAACAGCACATGAATTCGGTGGAGGCGGTAAACAACTTGCGTCAATATTACCTGCTTCCATCTGGTCCGCTAATCTGAATTTATCTGCATGCTGACGTAACTCCCCTAGCAATAGAATCTATTAGGGTAACAAAGTCATTCATATTCTTCTGAGAGGTCTGGAAGGAATAGTAAAAGTGCTCTTTAGTCAGTCCTTCCCACAATTGTCCCATAGATGAAATTTGTTGTACTAAATTGCTGTTCATTTGAGTTGCCGTTTGCTGTGCTAACTCAAACTGCTTGGAGACAGTCATAATTTGCTCAGGTGTCACTTTAATAGTTGTCATAGTTTACCTCTAGTCATGAGTTCGTTATGACATAGTAACACTATTCCGATTTATGGAAAATAAACTTAATTCCTAATTGTTATATGAAGGATTAACCTTTCTACCTATGTCTAAAGACTTAAATTCATCGTTTTTTAATCTTCATCTTCATTCTTTAATCTTTAACAAAGGAATAATGTGAGAAGCGTTTTTGTAACTTTTGCCTTCTGCAATTTGTTTGACTCTATTTGCACATCCCTTCTTGTTTAGCCCTCCGTCTACAAATGGATCTCTTCCAAAAGTAGTTTTTCTTCGACCATTAGACAGTCTTTTGCATGAAAAAAGTGAAAACCGGACTGTAAGGGGTATCCCTAACCGTTCCGGTCTTGTTTTCTTTCGTTACAACACAGTTTGTTTCTGTTATTTTTCAGTCTTACGATCCTTTTTTATCACTTTACTGTTATTCCTATAATCATCCCATGAATCCAGACTCAAGTAAGGCTCTGCTTCGATGATATCTTTTACTTTGCTGTGCTGTTGTTCTTTGAATAGCTCAATCATTCGAATTAAATCATTACGATCCAGCAGCTTCACTCCATTATAACTGGCTAACTGTTCACACGAGGGAGTATATTTACTTGAAGTAATCACAATAGATTTCTTAGCTCTATAAAATCGCATAGAACTGTACACTTCCTGAACTGCACTCAAACCTACAGGATTGCTTAATGCATACCGTTTTGCCTGAATGACATTGCGATATCCTTCTCTATCCGTAAATACCAAATCTGTTCCAAAATCTCTACTGTCCTGTGTTTTATACGCATCACTATAGCCTAAACACAAGAACAACCTGAACAGATACATTTCAAAATCCTTGCCATCTTCCATACGATCGATCTCATTTATTCCGATTTTGTAAGGGTCAATATCCTGCGTTACTTTATATCGCTCTTGGACTTTAGGCTTTTTAAGAAAACGTAATAGAGCCAAAGCAAGTAATACAGCAATGACACCAACAACTATAAATATGTACAACTCTGCTCCTCCTCAGCTATTCAACTCTTTTCCATACTTGCTTATAATACAACAAATAGGTACAATTTCCCGTAAAATTTAGATGAATATAGTGAATTAGAAACAAAAAAAGAGTCTAAATTAAAAAGGCAACAGGTAATACCTGCTGCCTTACTCCCTATTATTCAGCTTCTGTTAATGTTTTTAAAGCTTCAGTAAATGAATTGCCGATCGACATAATTTCTCCATTAACTTGTTGGCTAAATTGAGATTCCGTAAGTTTGTCTTTTCCTGCCGTGTGATTCTTAATGAATTTTATAAGGTCTGCTTTCTGTTTTGCAATATCCTTTAAAACTTGGTCACTTTCTCGCTTGTAATTTTTAATACTTTTACTTAGTTCAACCTTCGCCACGCTGAGTTGCTTCTTTAATTTATCGCAATCAGCCTTGGCTTGAGCTATTACCGCTTTACTAGACTTATTTTTCACTTCATTTTTATAACGTGCAGAGGCTTGGTTTAATCTCTGAGTTAGCTCACGAACCTCTGCCCCCAGAACAGCATTAAGCTTTTTTTGTGCAGCTTTAATTTCTTTTACACGATCTTTATAATTCTCAAAGTATAATTTTTCGATTTCACTTGTTGACATTGCTTTTGTAGATGTTGCTGCCAATACTTGTGATGGAATTAAAACAACAATCATTAATAATAGTAGAATAGCTTTCTTCATATTTATCCCCTTGTCTGGTAATAGTACAATTATCATAAGGGAAATGAAGGTAAGAGTAAATATAATTAAAAAGCATTAGAAGAAAAACTGAATTATTTCTATTCTTTCAATTAAAAAGGGAGATCGTTATGAAGAAATATGGAATAGCAATCTTTATAGCAACTCTATTTGCGAGCATTTGGATACTTAGTAGTTACACTAAAAGTTATACCCAAAACGAAGTATTCAGCTATCTTATAAAAGATCAAGGATACAAACCATCTGAAATTTATTCAGTTGAAACTCAAATAGCTAAAGCTCCCTTAATTAGTACACAAGTTATATTTAAGGACGAAATCGATGCAAGGTATTTTTATAAAAAGGAGCAAGGTAAAATTATTCAGTATAACCAAGCCCCTATTAAGGGAGTAGATGATGGTGCTTATATTTATAAACATCATGAAAACAAATAAAAACGAAAGATCATCCTCAATTCAGTGAAAAAACTCAATTGAGGATGGCCTAAGCTATTCATTTTTCCAGATAATAGAGCCATCTGAAGATGTAATCATGCTAGGGGGATCGTCATGGAGAGAAATTTCAATAAAGGAGCTTTTTCTTTTTTGCAACCATTTATATATACTTCCTTCATCGTTAATCGGCTTAGATACTATTTTTTCAACTTCAATAACTGCAGCAGCATATTCAAGGAACCCATTATCTTCTTCATCTAAACCATTGTTTGTTTCATAGATGGTGTCCCTAGTGCCAATAATCTTTAATCCATTCCCCCAATGAATAGTTAATTCATCTTTTGGCACAGAAATAATAGCTTTAATTAAAGAATCATATCCCATATACTCCTCCTTGGTTTAAGGCTCTTCTCGTCTTCAAATTCAATGGAGTGTTTCGCTATAAATAAACCATTGTCCCAATTCCTTATTAACCTATCCAGACACAACCATCTTATCATGGATGATATTGTTGTTTGCTGTATTCAAAAACTCGTGTCCTTTATTTGATTGACCAATTATGCAAAAATAAGCCTACTCCCATTTTATTGTTAAAGGAGCAAGCTCATAAATAAATTATTTTGTAATATTCATTATCTTTTCAGCGATTGACTGACAATCTTCAATGCTTTTATCGAATTCCTTTTTAAAAGATTGAGCGAATACAGAATGGATCTGCTTGGCTAATTCTCTAATAGAGTTTGTTTCCTTGCTTTTTTCATGAATTTTATGTATTTCTGAATAATATTCATCTTCTAATAGAGGATATATTTCGATTGGGTTCCATTCATTAATCATTTGTACTATATCATTGTTCATTTTTATAGACTCCTATTCTCCAAATAACGATTTAGATAGTGCTTTATATGCATCACCATACTTACCCTTAGGAATAACTATAACAAGCGTCCCATCGTTAGCAATACAGCAGCATCTTCTTTTGAAAACAAATGTTTAACGATGAAAATAAATTTAATCAATTAAATGAGGAAAAACTGCCGCATAAATAGGATAGTTTAGTTCCAAGAATTATTAATTAGAGGTTGTAATGTTCACATTTAATATTCCACTAATTTTTGGGTATCCACTTTAGCTCCCAACACTTCGGAAACAACTCTTAAAGGAACTTGAACACGAGTTGTAGGAATCTGCGGTGCCGCCAGCATCATTTTCTCTTCATCGTTGACATATGCAATCTTACTACCGATCGCCAATTTAATTACAGTTCCATTCTTTGATTCGATTGTGACTTGTTGTAAAGTTTTGTCCCAGTCTCTTACTCTCCCTCCTAGATTTTCAGAAACGAAGCGAAGAGGAACAAAAGCTGTATTTGTAGCATTTTCAATATAAGGAGGTGAATCTGAATTAGTTCCAAAATTAATAGGAACACCGTTTACCTGTACATTAATTGTGTAACTATAAGGATGTTTTGTTGCACTGGCTTGTACGCTTAATACAAGTGAAAAAATAAGAAATACGGAAACCGGAAAGAATCTTTTCATCATGCATCCATCTCTCCCTTTGTTTAAAATTAACAATTTACTGAAAATATATCTTTCTGACCTCCAAGATGTACTTTTCCTGTGAATCATACATCGTTGCCTAATAATAAGAATAAAGCAAGGAAGTTTTTTATTCCAAACTTTGCTATTGTTACAGAGTTTGATTATACTTTAGCCACTATTAGAATTGCGTGTTTCTACCGAGGAGGGATCAAATTCCAATGAATTTAGCCGTCAAGTTGATGCAAAAATTCAAAGACCGCGATACCCAGAATAAGCTGAAAGGCTATCGGGACAAAGCGGAGCTCATTAGGAAACGGAATTTGGAAGCATGGGACGATCAGCGGCTGAAAGCGGAATCTCTCTGGCTGAAAAAGGAAGCAAAATTGGGTACGCCTTTGGATGAGCTGCTTGTCGATGCTTATGCGTTAGTCTGCGAGGCAGCGAAGAGAAAGCTCGGATTACAGCCTTATGATGTCCAGATCATGGCTGCCATCGCTCTGCACGATAGGTTTGTGATCGAGCAGCATACCGGCGAAGGAAAAACACTCTCTGCTGTTATGCCTGCTTATCTAAATGCGCTGACCGTCGAAGGCGTTCATGTGCTCACTTTTAACGATTATTTGGCAAATCGGGATGCGGAGTGGATGGGTCCGATCTATCGTTTCCTCGGATTAACGGTAAAATCGGTTCAAGCGGGCATGAGCTTGTCCGAGAAACGAGAAGCGTACGCCGCGGATATAACCTATGTTACGGCCAAAGAAGCGGGATTCGATTATTTGCGCGACACGATTACACTAAGCGATGCCGATACCGTGCATCGTCCTTTTCACTATGTCATCGTCGACGAAGCGGATTCACTGCTTCTCGACGAAGCTCGGGTGCCCCTAGTCATCGCTGGCGAGCCGGATTCTTCCGGCAACGACGTAATTCGTTTCGCAGATGTGACTAGGCAGCTTGAGCAAGATAAGTATTACGACTTCGACGAGTTCAAGCGGAACGTTTATTTGAATGAGGCGGGCGCTGCGAAAGCGGAGTCGCTGCTGGGATGCGGTAATTTGTACGAAAGCCATAATAGTCATTTGTTGTCGTCGTTAAATTGCGCGTTGTATGCGGAAACGTTATTGAAAAAAGACGTCGATTACATCGTCCGGGACGGTAAAATCGAGCTGATCGACGAATATACTGGCCGCGTGGCGGAGAACAGGCATTTGCCAGAAGGACTGCAAGCCGCGCTTGCAGCCAAAGAAGGGCTGCACTCGAAAGTCGGCGGGAAAATTCTCGGAACGATCACCCTTCAACACTTCATTAGCCTGTATCCAAAAATTTGCGGAATGACGGCTACCGCGTACGCTTCCGCAATGGAATTCAAAGAGATTTATGCACTTCAGGTCGTGCAAATTCCACCGAACCGGCCAAACATACGGATCGACCAACCGCATCGGATTTATACCCATAAGGAAGCCAAGCTTAAGGCGCTTGTCCAAGAAATCTTGTCCGTCCATGCGATGGGACGGCCGATTCTCATTGGTACGTCAAGCGTGGAGGAGTCGGACATGCTGGCAGAGGCGCTAGCAGTTGCCGGCGTACCCTGCCATGTTCTGAATGCAAAAAACGATGCAGAAGAAGCCGAGGTCATTGCAAGAGCGGGAGAAATCGGCGCCGTGACGGTGTCTACGAATATGGCGGGACGCGGCGTCGACATTCGGCTCGGCGGTGGTAACCCTACGCAAGCAGAAGTTGTCGCCAAGCTGGGAGGGTTATACGTGATTGGTACACATGTGCACGAAAGTGTGCGGATCGACGACCAACTGCGCGGGCGTTCTGGACGCCAAGGCGACCCTGGAGCTTCCGTATTTTTCGTAAGCTTGGAGGACGAGTTGTTACTTCGGTTCGGCATCGATAAAGCGATTCGCGCCCACAGGCAGGATGAGACTCTCGAAGACCCGGTGCTACGCAGCAAAATCGCGCATATTCAGCGCGTTATTATGGGCCAGAACTTCGATATCCACCAGGAACTAAACCGTTATTCGGATATGGTGGAGGAACAGCGACGTATTCTATACGAGGAGCGGCTCGCAATTTTGAAAGGAGAGACGCCGATGAGCCCTTCGGAGCAGCGGGTACGGCTTTATTATATTGACAAGTTCTGGGCTGACCATCTGGCATACATTTCTTACCTTCGCGAAGGCATCCACTTGGAGAGCCTTGCTAGCCGCAATCCGATCGACGAATTTCATGAGCAAATCATCCAAGCATACGAGCAAATTCGAGCTAAAATAAATAGCAAGTCAGCGAATATGCTTGTAAGGCTCGGAGGTTCGAATGATCCGGCGAAGTGGGAAGAGTTCGGTCTGAAGAGCCCTACTTCCACTCGGACTTATATAATCAACGATCAATATATCCAGAATATGCGCAGCTCATGGACCGCAATGACTGTATTTGCTTTTGGGATTCGCAAGATTTTGAGGCCGATATTCAAACTGTCAAAATTTTGATGCTGCGTAGCTTTTTCGAGGATGATCGGGACGAATATGAGCGACGCTCGATTCATCCTGCGCTGAAAAGGTTGAAGCGAAGCATTGACTCCGTGTTGACTTTGGACGTCCGCTTGGATTTCTCAACTTTATAATCGGTATAAACATACCAATCACGGCCGCCAAAGCTATGGCGGCTTTTTTGCACTCATTTTGAGGAGGGATTGATATGCCGATGGCCACAAGCGTAGCCGCTATAAAGCAGACATTCTCATTGAATGTAACCGCCATCGGATGTTGGGCTAATAGTCAAGCCTGATTTTGAGATTGATCCGATATTCTTCTCTTTTTCTCAGCAATAAGTAAACCTAGCAGTACATATCCTCTGTATACTAATCCAATTAAAAGCACTCCACCAGCAATAGAAAGGAGAATAACTAAAATGTTAATTATAAATATAAATAGCTCCAAAAAGACACCTCCCAAAGTAAATTAGTCTTCTTTATCTTATAGTAAAAGTCGTGTCGAAGTATCATAAAGCTTGTCATAAAACGAAATAAGAAAGCAGTTGTATGAAAGAACTAAGTTATTCAAAAATGGTCAGAATAAAAGACTTATATACACGCAACTTTTTTTCGTTTTTCTGGTATATATGATAAAAAAATGAAATCAGGTGTTTATTCAATGAGACGACTTTTTGTTTCTCTACTTGTATCTTCCTGCCTTCTTATTTCTGGTCTGTTTCCAACGGCTCTGAGTTATGCGGAGAATTCAAATTCCAATCTTCCCGTTGTAGTAGAGGATGCGGCTGTGTTCTATCTGGTTCCGCACCAACTGACTGCCGAATTAAACAAATCTTCTTTATCGCTGGATTCCGTCTCCCTAAAGGCCGCTCCACTGCTGAAGAAAAATAATCATTTATATTTCCCGTTCAAATGGCTGGAAACAGTTCACTTGGCAACCATCAAGTGGGATGCAAAGACAGGCAGCACGTGGGCGGAGTTTGACATTGAGAACTCGGTACCTTTTTCCTCATTTCGGTTGATGCCTAACCAATCAAAGATTTTCAGGTACGAAGACGGAACAAAGACAGCGCTGGATGAGCCAATCCCTAAAACCTTTATGAAAAACGATCAATTGTATATTCCAGCGTCACTTCTGCCTAAAATGGGAATAAATTATACATGGAGTAATGGAGTCATGCACTGGGTCTGGAACGACAAAGTAGTTAAAGCGCTTCACCCAACTTATACAACGGATAAGGAAAAAATCACTTTTAGTGCATTAGTACAAAAAGAGTTCGGACATGCTTATCTTATGGTGAATACAGGAGAGGGTGACATGACAACCTCCATTGGAGGTAGCATTAGTACGTTAAAGGGCAAAGAAAAAAATATTGGAAAGCCAATTATAATGAATGGACAAACATTTCAGCGGATTGAATACTCAGTAGAACTTCGTCCCGGTCCAAATCCATTAGAAATTCACACTAATGATAAAGGATCTGTTAAGATAATGGTCCATCGCAAAGTATTAAACCCATCATCCGTTCCTATCAGATACAATCATGCCGGTAACGAGCAAGACATCCGCTTTACCAAACCGAGCCAGGGATATCTCCGTGTAAAGGCTGGAGATTCAATAGCAATTGCTGGAGTCGTGATGGACACGTATATCCAAAGCAATGAAGTTTCTTTTGGTTTAGCAGCATTTCAAAACGGCAATTTTGTTGAAGATAAAAAAAAGACTGTGATCCCCCTCAAACAGGATAAATCCTTTAGCGATTCTGTCGTTATTCAAAAACCTGGTACTTATTTGGTCAATATTCTAAGCCCAGATGTATTCGTGGGAGGTAGTTCACCGTACGGCTCTGTCAAATGGGCTGAGATAGCAGTCGAAGTATTGCCTAAAACCAAGAAAAAACCATAATTCTTCTCTTCCAGATTTAACACCAGCTAAATATGGACCAGTCTATTAAAGGGAACAGCAGCGGACACAAGACTTGATAAATAAAGTCTTGAAACCCCACTGTTGTCATTGAACTAATGTTTCTCGTTAGCTTAACAAGGATTTCTCTTAATTACCAGGCTTTTCCTATACTAATTTGAATGGCTTCATAGTACAAGAATTCTACTTTTCCAAAAACATTATTGGAGGCTAACAAATGAGTAAATTTGAAAAAAATCTAATTAAGTATTTGTCTTACGGTTTTATTGTAGGAATATACTATTCCTTTATTAAAGGGCCAACAACAACGAGTACTCCGATCAACGGTATGTTTGAATTTTATACGGTACCCACTTCTACTTTTATTTTTAGAACATTATCAACCTCGTTTCTACTAAGCCTCTTTGCTGGAGTAGTGTATACAATTACTTTTTTGTGTATAAGAGGAAATAAGTAGATTCTTTGAATAACTCCAAAGCAAAAGAAGCTGTCCAAATCGCAACGGCTCCTTTTCTTAAGTAACGGTTCGAAGCAAATATTACGTCATTGGTAGCGCTACTTTAGCTTGCTCCAACAAAGAAGATAGTTATAAGAAAATATGGAATAGCAATTTTTATAGTAATGATATTCGCAAGCGTTTGGACGCTTAGTAGTTACACTAAAAGTGATACTCAAAACAAGGTATTCGATTATCTTGTAAAAATTCAAGGATACAAACCATCTAAAATTTATTCAGTAAAACTCAAATAGGTAAAGCTACCTTAGTTAGTACACAAGTTATTTTTAAGGACGAAACCAATGCAAGGTATTTTAAAAGAGCAAGATAAAATTATTCAGCGTAGCTAAGCCCCCATTAAAGGAGTAGATGATGGGGCGTATAATTATTCTTTGAAGGATTATAACGGAAATGCAATGCACAGTCACATGCTTGTCCAACTCCAAGAGGTCAAAAATGTGGTCACAAAATTCAGTCATTTATAAGATTTTAATAGAATGAATCAGTACAGATCAGTAAATTGAAAATTGCTATGAAAGCTTGTCCCGCTTGACTTTACGGCTTAACCAGCGAAAAATTTTACTACCCCAAATTCGGTACATCTTAGACGCACCACACATGATGTAACCACGGGAGTTAGAGATCGTTAACAGCGTTGTTTTAGGCAGTTTGACCTCGACTCCGATAAATGTATGCTCACCCACTTGAATGGGTTCCATGTGTATCATGGTTATTACATGCACCTCCTCTTTATTCATCCGGGATATTTTATGCGGCATTTGCGGGTAAGTGTGGACACTCGTGGATACATTCAAAATATTAAAAATCTTATTTATGTACAGTAAAACAGGCGAAATCAAAAAGACTAGACGAATCATTCCATCTAGTCTCTTAATCATAAGTTAATGTTCTAGGTCTATGCTTTATTCAAACTTCTTTAAGTACTGTGACGGCACAAGGTCAGCAAGCCAAACACCATGGTTGGCTTTATAAAACTTTACTTGATTGACTAATGCCTTTTCTGTGTCTACATACTTTCTGCCCATTGGCTTAATTCCTTCAGTAAAAATGTTATGGATTACCTTTGTGTTTGTACCGTGATAGAGAATGGTTGGTGGAGTGACCTCCTTATAATCCAATCTGCCTGCACTGTGCCCATAATTAGCTCTTATGTACCCATTAACAATCTCATATCTTTGTTTTGGACAATGGCTTACTACTTGCTTGATATCCGACTCGCTGACATCAGACCATCTATTCTCTGATCTTATCCCTTGAATCAGGTCTTGAATGTCACAATAACCCTCATGGTCTAGCTCAAGACCAAACTGTTCTGGTGTATGCCTAAGAATCTTACTCATAAACTTACTGAGGCTCTCTTCTTGTTTTGGTGTTAACATTGTATACTCCTTTAATAAAATATTTGTCTATCTATAATAACCTACCGATGATTCATAGCGCCTTGGGAAGTAAAGCCCCAAACCTCCGATAAGGAAAAATGTAGCACCAATTAAAAAACCTCTTAGACTGTATCTGTTATAAGCCTCCAATATTTTTGCAAGTCCCAGCCCACAATGAAATAACCGAAAATACTTCTTATCAAATCCATGATAAAAAATTTCCGATTCTTAAATCCCTCCTCTCTAATCCGATGAAAATAAAGATTTAGACTGGATTTGTTGGTCCTAAGCTGATTCTGAATTGCTAAATCGTCAGATTTGGAATAATAAGTTTTAGACTGACCCAAATATAAAACCAGCGGCAGTCAAGGACCTGAAAATAAAGTCCTAGACTGCCGCTGGTTTATTGAACTAACGTTCTCTGTTAGCGTAACAAGTGGTGCAAAATTATTTCATGCAATATATATACAACCGTTTCGGTGCTGCCGATCGGCTTGCCGTCAGTAAGAAACACCGAGGCGATAAATTCTCCCTGAATCGCTAGGCTTCCAATCGCCTTAAATCGTTCTACCTCTATTGGTTTTGCCGAAATAATCGGCTGGATCAACGTCTTCCATCAGTCCCCATTCGACCATATCTGGCGTACGGGTCAGCACTTTCCGATGCGACTGTCGAGAATCCACTCTATCGCTGGATATTCCTCGAATCTTCGTTCAATGAAATGTTGAATAACCACCCCGTAAAGGGGCGGTTTTCTTATGCTTGCATGAATGCTTCTAACGGCTCCAGAGTCGCGAACGTCTTCTTTGCATCCTTCTTCCGTTGCTCATCATAGAGTTTGGTCAACTCTTCGAATGATTTAGCTTTAATCTTCGTATAACTCGATTTGGTGTATCTGATTATGTACGTCTTTACCCCTTCCTCTTCACTCCACTCGTAAACGACATCATATTTGTCCCTCAAATTCTTTAAATGAAGTGACCGGCGCAACACTGCAAAGTGTTCTTTAATGGCTTCATCACATTCCTCCATAATCTTCTCGTATGTGCAGCCAACTCGCATCAGAATCTCCAATGCCCGTTCATCGCCGTATCTCGCGAGAAATTCCTTCAACGAAACCAGCGCATATAGCATTATTTGTTCCTTGTCATTCGGATTCCTGTATTCATAACAGCCTACAACCAAATTGCGGTCGGTCATTTCCTCCTTACTGAATTGCATATTAAACAAATACTCGAGTGTCTTTTGCTTCATAACGGTTTCCAACATCTGTTCTTTATCAATCTTGATGCCCGTTGTCACCCACGGAAACGGTAGTTGGCCGTTACTTTCACGCGGTATGCTACCCCTAAGATTCAAAATCGGCATACCCGTAGCCATTGCGTACGACCTGTTATATCCGTCGCCCGCGAATATTTCCTGTTCTTCTTGCATGTGTCCTGCCCCTCCTTTTAGTACCAAGTTCCATTCGGCGCGTAGTGCCACCAGTTGTCTGCGAAGTGAATCTCCGCTCGATTCCAGCGAATTGCGATCCAAATTATCCTCCGCACTTTCCAGTAATTTCTTGGTTAAGCTATAGTTCTCCGTTCGTATTATGAGCTGTGACCTACGCTTATGGGCTTTGTCACTTCACTTCCGCTCTTCCAGTCCCGCTATGTCCATTGTCAGGCAACACTTTTATTTCCATCTCTCCAGGCACTTCATGAATCTCCGTTACAATCGGTTAGACGAACCGAGGAATAAGATCCTATAGTAAACTATTGCATATCCATAAAACTACCACTTTTTTGTGTTGGTCTCCTATTAGTTCATCACCGCTGCTTTTCATTAACCCGCGAAGATACTTCTGGGATAAATTGTATCATATGAGAACCATAAGTCCATCTAATGGTTGCGTTATCCTGCCCGTTGGCTAATGCCGGCTTTATTTTTCACGGTCTAATGCTTTGTTTTTCAGTCTAACACTTTATTTTCACAGAACAATAGTCTCATTAGACTATTTTGTTCTTCCCATAATTTTAAGAATGTATCATACTTCATAACATTCACGCACCTTCCGTATACTTTACCCATATCGCTAAGTTAGTAGCCTGACTGAAGACTCTCCTGTTTAAACCCGCCTCTTAATTCTTAGGTGCATGCAAATTATCTTCTTTATCAGATAAATTACTATGAAAAAAGCTTGCTCCCATTTTATTGTTAAAGGAGCAAGCTTATAGATATTCATTAATCGTTGTAAATTATATTGATTTAGGATTTTTATAGCACCAGTTTGGATCATAAGGCAGAGATCTAAACTTCTGCATATCCTCCCAACTGTAAACCCAATCATAATCAGGAATCCAAAAATAGTCAGTAGGATTAAGTTTGAGATATTCATATATAAATCGAAAAATAAGCTCTTCAACACCATAAACATCTTCAATATATCCTACTTGGTACAAGGACAAGCTTGAATCTAATCCACTAACATCCTCATCATGCTCATAATTAATTTCGTGATTTTCAATTCCGTCAATATAGAATATAAACTGCTGGTTATTTTCAGTACCTAGTGGGTTATAAGAAATATTTAGAGTTGTTGAAAAAAACTGCTCGTTCTTATATTTTTTATCATTGTCAAAATATAATCCAGCATCTGCATGAAAGGCAGCTACGATTGCATCTCCTAGTAATTTCTCAGGTGTATATTTTTCTCGTTCTATTAAAATAAAAGCCGAACTCCCCATCACTTAACCACCTTTCTTAATTCCTCCAAGGAATTTACAACAGTTACTCCTAGTTTCTTGATATTATCTAATTTTTCTATATTGCTTTGAGATAGATTGCCCAAAGGCTTATCAATATAAAGTATAACTTTCTTCTGTTCTGGATTAAAATAAAGCTTATCAGTTGTAATTGTCATTTTCTCAAGTTGTCCTTCTTTAACTGCTTTAATTGAAGCCTTAACTTCAATTAATTCATTTTTTGTAACTACATCTAAATCACCTGCAAGTTGACCATCTTTCTTTAATATTTTTTGTCCAAAACCTGTGACTTCCCGTTCTTCTTTTAAAAAGCCAGCTACTTTTGCTTCAGTTGCCTTTCCTACATCTGAGCTATTCATAAAGTTCTCAATATCCCGGTTAATATTTTTGGGATGTTGATCAACCCATGTCAATTCATTGCCAGCAGGGTTTGTATATTTTGTCTTATTTCCTTCCTTAATTATGCTACCCATATTATTATTGTGGGTTCCCTCGATCACATGTGGAGCCTTTTCTGCCTTAGCTCCCGAAGAAGGGGTAGATTTTGATGAGCCTCCGCCTTCTCCTTTCACCATCTGCCACAATTCGGCTGTTTTTTCTCCTACTCCACTTGCACTTTTAACCGCCGTTGTAGCTCCATGCGCCGTCAAAGCTGCCGATCCAATTAATCCGGGTACTCCGATTATACTCCCTACACCTGTAGATGAAACTGCAACTGATAATCCTTCTCCACCTAATCCAGCTACTACCTCACCAGCTCCCTGCAATGTTGTAGCTACATGACCGAGAATTTCACCTACTTTAGCTGCCATGGGATGATCATAATCCCGTTCTTTATCAGGTAACATCCCTAAGGTTAAATCTTCCTGAATAGCACTTTTTGCTCCCTGTGCAGTATCCCAGAGGATTTCTCCTTGAAGTTTGCTAGCTTCCATCTGGGCTTCAGCCTTGGTGATCTCCGCTTTTCCAATCTGTTCAAAGATTTTATGTAACCAACCTTCACCTGTGGATGCCGTTTTAACAGGGGTGCCAAGCCACGGCACATCCAGTACCACTTTCTCTCCATCTACCTGTGTAAAACTTTTTGAAATAAAGATGAGTTCTTGTGCAACCATAGATAGTCGTTCAAGCGTCACGCTCATGGATTGTCGAGAAACCTGAAATTCCTGAAAAAATCTCTCTTGGGTGGCTCCAGACCAGCCTTGTTGCACAAAATCAATTCGTCCACTCAAAAAATTCAGTATACGTTCCATTTCATGCTTTCCGTGTAAGAACTGATCAGCTACTTCCATCAATTTGTCAGGTGGAACTAAAATTCTCCCCATTCTACCACGCCCACTTTAATTTTGATGGAAATAATCTTATCAGAAGGGGTGATTTAGGGAAATCCATCTGCTATCCTGTTATTTCCTTTTAATCCATGTGACGTTTGAACTGAAATAAACAGATTCTATTATGTCTTAAGTATCATACTCCCTTGTTATAAGTTATTTGAATCAATGAGCAGCACTATTAGCTTTCAAATCTCGAACAACCATACCCTGCAACTCAGGAATCAGTGTCAGGCGTAGTTTTGAACTTAACAATTGGAATGGTGGGATCAGCTTACTCTTCCTCTTCGTTAACCGCTTTAATCAGATTTCCATAGACTTCCTTCGTGTGAGCAGATGCATGTTCTTTAAAATGTGTAAACAACCTCATACATCTGATTGCTTGTATTCTATTATTAGATTCAGCAGACTTTTCCAAACAGCTAAACAAAAATGCGAAGCCTTCTGAAAACCTCCCCTTGCGCAAAAGATAGATCGCCAATTCCCTTGCGAAATGAGTGTATCGCTCCGTTGTGAATCGTTGAGTATACAATCCTTCAACTTTTTTCTGCTCCAGAAAGGAGATGATTTCTTCTTCGAATTGCTTTAATATATTATCTACATCAAAATGGTATCGGTTAGCTGCCTCAATCATAATATCAAGTGCGGGAAGAATCTCATCTTTTCTTGAAGAAATATAAGCTACATAATCAGAAAGAACGCTCTTATCGCCAGAAAGAAGCTTATTTAAGTACGTATTTACTACTGCCCAGTCTTCGTACTTTTTTTTCCATTTCAAAGTAGTTTCATCTGTAGCATTAACCCAACTTAAATCGGAATAAGCATAAGTGTGCTGAAGCGCTTGTTCATAGTCTTTCCTTCCTTCACATGCTTCTGCCCGAAGTAAATGCGAGAACGCCCAATACGCAAACAAAGGAAAATTGGGTTTCTTCGAATTGTCTCTATCTACATGATGCCGCTGTTGTTCAAGTTTGTATTGAATTTTTGCCTTGTCTCCCATAGCTTTAGCGAATAGTTCTACTTTATCCCATTTTCGTAACGAACGATATGTATTCGCCAAGTCTTTTAATGCCTCTAACTGATCTATCTCATCTAACCGATCAACGTAAGGCTCAAATTGAATGGCTGCATCATAGTCTTTCTCTTGATCGTCTCCAATACGAATCGTAAACAATCGATACTGGCAAGCCGCCAATCGTTCTGAATACTGATACTTTTCCCCTTCTGACACGTTTTCATAAAGGAACGCCGCTGCTTCAGTATAACCCTTTTTAAAAGAATCCTCGGCTACTTCAAAAAGTGAAGGAAGATAAACAGGATTATCTAGCAACATACCTACAACTCTTCGCAAGCAATCAAGTCGTCCTAGCTCCACGCAGCGGTACAAAAAAGGACTGATTCTTCGCCAGTTGAGCGGTTCTTCCTCAATACATTCATCAATATAACGTTCATAAAAATAATCCGGTGGCAAATTCATTCCCATAGTGATACGATCTAACTGGTGAACAGAAATAGGTCGGTTGCCCGTCACAATGCCACTAACTGTTCCTACATTCAAATCAATCATGTGACCAAACTCGGTCATGGTTAAGCTTTTTCTTATCAGATAGGTTTGAACTTCTGCTCTAATCGTAGGTATGATCTCCATAGATTAACCACCCTTTCAACGTAAACTCGGCATATGATACATAATTAAACCATGTAATGAGAAACAGTTAGTAAAAATTACTTTAGCCCATCATTGTCTTTTGGAACAAAGTCATATACCTTTCAGATATTTTCTTCAGATTCCTTTTTTTCATTTTTTACATACTTTTCTTACAAGGAAGTATCCTCATTTTGCTTATATACAGCAAAACGGACATATAAAGAGGCTAGACGGATCATTCCGTCTAACCTCTTTATCATAGTAATTTTTTAAAATCCTACTGTGCCTTATACTGGAGACCTTTTTATTCTCAGATTCCTCCATGGTGTCCAGTCGGTTCGTAATTAGACCCATCATCTTGATATTGGAAAGGAGGAACCATTATCGACAATAATAGAAAACCAGTCACCAATAAGGTTAGAACAATTTTACGTTTCATCTTCCTCCACCTCTTTAATCAATTTTCTATACACTGCCTTTGTTTCAGATGATGCATACTCTTGATAAGACTCATAGAGCCTTACACATTTGATTATATATGATTTATTATTAATAACTGCAGATTTTTCCAAACAACTCAACAAAAAATGAAATCCTTCTGAATATATTCCTTTATTAAAATAGTATTTTGCTAATTCACTGGAAAAATGAGTAAAACGTTCTTGAATAATTTGTTGAGTATATACTCCTACCCGATTTTGTTCACTCAAAAAGGATTGAATTTCTACTTCAAACAATGCAAGTATATGATCTACATTTATATTGTACCGATTGGCTACCTCAATTATGTTATCTATTGCAGGAAGTATTTCATCCTTCTTCGAAGAAAAATAAGCGACATAGTCAGAGAGTACGCTTACATCGCCAGACATAAGTCTATTCACATAAGTATTAGCGTCGGCCCATTCCTTAAATTGATTTTTCCATTTTAAAGTTGTTTCATCTTTTTCTTCTACCCAGCTTAAATCGGCATACTTTTGAATATGCTGAAGTGCTGTCTCATAATCTTTGTTAGCATCACAAATCTCAGCACGAATTAAATGCGAAAATGCCCAATAAACAAACGGAGGATAAAAAGGCTTCTTTGTTTGTCCACTCTTTGTATGCTGCTGGTCAATTTTGTATTGTATTTCAGCTTTATTACCCAAAGCCGTAGCAAAGTTATTTGCCTTATTCCACTTTCGCAATGAACGACAAGTATTTACTAAATCTCTTAACGCATCTAACTGATCAGCTTCATCCAAACGTTCCACATAAGTCTCAAATTGGACAACGGCATCATAATTTTTTTCCTGATCGTCTCCTTGTCTCGTTTGGAACAAACGGTACTGACACATAGCCAGACGTTCTGAATATTGCTTTTTCTCACTTAGAGCCACATTCTCATATAGAATAGTTGCCGCTTCGTAAAGCCCTTCTCTAAAAAGTTCTTCGGCAAGCTCAAATAAAGATTCTGAATAGCCTAGTTTATCCATCAATAAATTAACCACATCATGAATGCAGTCCAATTTATTTAATTTCGCACAATTATGTATAAAAGGACTCATTCGACGCCAATTCGGATTAGCCTCTGTTAAATACTCAGACACATACCGTTCGTAGTAATAGCCAACGGGAAGCCCCATTGCTTTTGTAATTCGATCTAACTGATCGACTGAAAGTGTGCGGTTCCCATTAATAATACTGCTCATGGTGCCCGGATTCATTTCTGCTTTTCTAGCTAAATCACTTAGGATTAAATCATGATCTTTCATATGTTTTGTTATCTCTGTGAGTATCGTGGTTGTTGTGTTGTACAAAGTAACCACCCCTTGTCAGGAACTTAGTAGGATATCAACTCATTAAAAAAGGACTATTGCAATCCAATGATTGTATAGCCTTTCCGCAATTCATTGTACCATCTTTTGGCACAATATCATATACCTTTCAGAACCTTACTTAAGATACCTTTGAAGGGTTTGTAAAGAAAATTAAGCTCTATAAATCCTGAGACATACGAATCATATCTCTGCACTGTATGCCATTCTCATAAATTTCTTCTACATAGTTATGTCTGATAAAGAAATCTAGATCTACACCCACAATTCTGAAACCACATTTTTGGTAGAGAGCTAATTGTCCAATGCTAGAGTTTCCTGTGCCCATTTCCATCGTTTTATAACCTTGTGCCCTAGCTGTTTCAATGGCATGTGTCACTAATTGTCTGCCTATTCCTTTACCATGCATATCTTCTGATACTGCTATATTCACTAACTCAACTGTTTCAGGTCTTGTAGGTAAAAGCACATAGATTCCCACAATTTGATGGTCAATTTCTGCTACAAAACACTGCCCTCTTTTCAAATATTCCTCAACAAGTTGGCGCGAAGGATCAGCTAGTAGCAAGAGCTCTATTGGATATTTTTCATTTGAATTAAGTAGTCTAATATTCATCTATTCTCTCCTGTATGTATTGTTATCCCCGAATTTTCCCACTTCTTGATTTATTCCAGAAATCCGGGAGTGGTGGCGATGAGATAAAGCCTTAACTTAGGTTGATCTCAATTCATACAACCCCTTGTGAAGCGAAAGACGGGCAGAACATGTACCTTCAAACAAGACACGGATACTGAACATGGCTGGAAGCCTATCATCAGGAAACCAGGGGCGTTGCTTGTCTGTGACAATAAAGGAACCTTCCACATCCCCTAGCGGTGCGAATTTCTGTCCAGCCCCTCCCCATGAATTAAGTTGGAACGTTTCGGTGATTATTTTGGATACCTCTGGAACATCATCAACTGGAAGACCGATCTCGCTTATACGAAGTAGAGAGTTGGGCCCGAAAGCTTCAGTGACTGCATTGTCGAGTGTATGGTGAGCGATGAACTCGACGAGGTTATGATCCGGATCATAGAAGTAAAGCGCGGTTGCATTCCAGTTTTCGAAAAAAAACTCATCTTCTTGGGGTCTTGAAATCAATGAAATTCCACGGTCGATTACCCACTGTTTTGCTTCTGTGAATTTATTTGTTGGAATCGTAAATGCAATATGGTAAAACTCATTTTCCATATGGGAGGATTCCTGAAAAGCAAGAGCCGATTCCCCTACTTGAAACGACAGCCGCGAAGGGCTTTCCTCCGCAACCTGCAAATCCAAGAGAGAGCCGTAAAAAGCTTTTATCGCTTCGAAACTATGGGTGCCTAAGAGCACTTCTTTTAATTTCAATGCACTGGTCCTCCCCACAAATAATTTTGATACCCATTGTCCGTCTAATCCATATCAGCATTTTATCTCAGACTATATGAGGTCATTACAATGTTTGTTTATTATCCTTTAAGTCGCTTAAAAATTTGGCGTTCACATCTAACGCCGCAAATTGAAGTAGTATATCCTGTTCATCTAGAGCTTTACTTTTTGCTATTTCGAGATAAAGCTTGGGCTGGTCCCGAAACGCTCTTGCCCTCCCAATCGAGTATGCCTTCTGGAGATATTCATGAGCTAATACAGGTTTGCTCTGATGAAGAAGTGTTTCCGCCATCTGAATATAAGGTTCAGCATGTATAATGCGGTACCCTGTACCTTCCAAATCTAAAATCTCCTCATTTAAAAGCTCTACTGATCGCTGAGTATGCTCGTTATAATTGAGAATTTGAACGTATTGATGCAAGGTTACACCTGTGATGCCCCATTTATGCTTAGGCTCGGGTATTAGATCCCAAGCCTTCTGGGCTTTTTCCACAGCCAAGTTGCTATCTAATGGGAGTGTATGAGCTGCATCCTCTCCAAGCTCCCAAATCTCTTCTTCCAATTGAGCCTCCAGATCGTGGTACATTCGAATATTCATCTATTCCTCCCAATTGGATAATATAAGTTCAACACATAGAGATGTCTACTCCTCATTGCGTTTAGCGAAAGCGCTTGATTAAGGATATCACTCCCCAGATGAGCAACGCCAAGATCCCGCTAACGATTACGAATGTCATTAAGATCGAAGTCCATACGATATTCAATCAACATCACCCCATGCATCATTTTATGGTCATCTTGTAGAGTACTCTTCTAATGTCTCTCCATATTTTAACGCACGTTGGCTTCCGCTGCATTCGAATTGAATATTTTTATTTTTATAATCATAGATAAGAATGCTAGCAGTGCAAACATCAGTCCGCTCCAGATGAGCTGGTGTATTCCCAAGTGAGAGATAAACCACCCGCCCGTAGCAGCCCCCATCGTAATACCTAGATTAGAAAATGAGACAAACAGGCTATTACCAAACTCTGGGGCTTCTTTCGCTTCCGTGGTTAACCATGTTTGACTAATAATAAGCCCCCCAGAATGCACGGCCCCCCAAATGAGCACAACCACAATCATCGGTAGGAAAGAAGCACCCAGAGCATAAGTGAATGCGTAAATGACCATATATATCAAAGGAAACATGATGACGGTCTTGGTCAGATTTTTATGTAATAATCCTCCAAATAAAAAATTTCCAAAAATCATGACGATTCCAAAGACCATCAGCATCATGCTGATCCATGATCCGTTCATAAGAGTTATTACTCCAAGATATTCAGCAAAATAGCTATACACTGAAAACATAGCCGCAAAGATAAAAATAACAGACACAATATTGAACCATAATTGAGGCTTGCGTAATATACCAAGCTGTTTGCCATAAGACATCTTTTGCTGGACAGGTAGAGAAGGAAGCCATATGAGGATTCCTACAAATGCAATCATGCTTACGACAGCTCCAAACCAGAAAGCAGCTTCTAACGCTATCTTCTCAGCAAGATAAGAAGTCAAGGGCACACCAAAAGCAAATCCTACTGTAATCCCGGCGAAAACCTTGGTGACGGCTTTACTGCTCTTTTCAGGGGGGACAAGATGAGATGCGGTCACGAGGGCAACTGAAAAAAAGAACAGGGTGAAATATAGCAGGGAGAACACGAAAAATGAGCATGACCTCAAAATGAGTAGTATAGGCATAGACAATATTTGAAATAACAAAACTGAATACAGCTATTAATAGAGTAACTTTACGGTTCATGCCAGAAACGAGTAAGGTCAAAAACGGGCCTGAGATGGCCACAACTACAGAAAATATACTGACGAGCCAACCAGCCTGGGAAGCTGACACATTGAATTTTTGAGTGACTTGGGGAAGAACACCTATAATCCCCATTTCCGTTGTAATAATGCCGAACACGCCCAAAGCTAGAATGATAATAAGTAACGGGTTAACCTTTTTCATATTAAGTATAAGCCTCCAATTAATTATATATATAGATTCGTAGATATGTTATGTGAAAAAAAACTCCTTTCTGTTTATAGTTCTTTTTGGATGTACTCGGCAAATTCCTGTATTGTTTTTTCATTCCGACGATAGTACGTCCACTTTCCTACTCGCTCAGACTCTAACAAACCGGATTTTTGCATCGTTAATAAATAACTTGAAATTACAGACTGTGCCAGTCCCGATTTGGCCTGAATATCTCCCACGCATACACCAATTTGAAAATTAAGCCCTTGCTTTAAATAAGCCTGTTCATCAAAATAATCTTCCGGTTTTTTTAACCACTGCATAATTAGACGACGAGTCTCGTTGGACAAAGCTTTATAAATCAATGACGGTTCCATACATCACATTATATCTACTTTATTAGATTTGTAAATATTTAATTCAGATGATTACTCAGATGATTACATAATAAAATATAATAAAGGCTGCTTCCTCACGGAGAATCCGCTTGGAAACAGCCTGTTCGTGTCATCTCAACTACACAGATTTACTCTTATTCGAGCGGTACATCAAGTACAGAAAATACGGTGCACCGATCAATGCAATCAGCAACCCAGAAGGAATTTCGGTCGGTGCAAGCACGGTCCGTCCAATCGTATCCGCCAGCACCAGCATGACCGCTCCCAAGATGCTCGACAGAACAATGGAGCGGCGTACATGGTGCCCGATCAACGTACGCACGATATGCGGAGCAATTAGCCCGATGAAGCCAATTGTACCCACACAGGCTACTGCTCCACCTGCCAGCAGCACACCCACTACCATCGCCAACAGCCGGGTGCGGCGCACCGGAAGTCCCAGACCCATGGCACTGCTATCGTCAAATACCAAAAGATCGAAACGACGAGCCAGCCACCACGCTACTGGCAACAACACGAGCAGAAAGGCCAGAATGGTCGCTACCTGCCCCCAGTTTCGAGCGTAGGTACTACCAGTCAGCCAGATATAGCCTGTGCTACCCCAAAGTGAACCTTGGATGATCAACACCTGAATACCGGCTGATCCGATGGCAGATACGGCAATACCAAGCAGGATGACCACAGACGGATTGAGTTGCTTGTTCCACGATAAAAAGAAGATTACCGCTGCCGACACCGTCGCTCCGGCAATTGCCGCGATGGGCAACATATAAATAGGCAGCCCAGGCCACACGATAATCACTGCAAGCGCGCCGAAACCAGCCCCCGAAGAAACCCCGATGATTGAGGCATCCGCCAAAGGATTACGAACCGCTAGTTGGATCAAGACGCCGCTGACCGCAAGCGCGATACCAGCCCCGGCCGCCACCAATGTGCGTGGTATTCTAAATTGTAGCAAAGCCGAATTCGCGTTCTCCCCGCCAAACAGGCCAGACAGCAGATCCCCCACCGGAATGCGCATGCCTCCAAACATTAGACTGAATACCGTTAATATCACGGCACAGCAAGCAAATATTGTAACCAGTCTGCCAAACGGTAATTTCCGAGAGCGCACACCTATGTTCATTGAAGACTGTCCACCGATACCGGAAGGCAGCTTCATCTTCCACAAAATCAGCCAAATCAACCAAGGTGCCCCGATCAAGGCCATGACCGCTCCGGTTGGCAAATCCATACTTGATTTGTGAACCATTTTCGCCAGCACGTCTGCGCCTATCAACAGCAGTGCCCCCCATAGGAAGGAACCGGGCAGTACCCAACGATGCATTTTCAGCCCGCTTAAGCGAACCAAATGCGGAGCCACCAAACCTACAAATCCGATGGGACCAATAACGCTGACTGTAATGGTCGATAGCAGAACCGCCAGCACAATTCCCACCGCCCGGGTTAAGCTAACCTTTTGTCCAAGGGATGTGGATGTGGACTCATCCAGATCCAGCACATCAAACTGCCTTGACAGCATAACAGCAATAACCGAGAGTCCTACAACCCAAGGCCAAGCGTAAGTCGTCCCACTCCAATCATTTTGCACCAGTGAGCCCGAACCCCAGAGAAACAGCCCCTGTGTTTCAAATGAATAAAAAATATGCAACGCTCCGGTAAATGAACCAAGAACCATGGATACGATCAGACCGGCAAGCGCCAACCGAATCGGAGTTCCTGCTCTTCCTCCACCCATAAAATAAGCTAGCACCGCTGCCAACAGCCCGCCAGCGGCGGCAAATAGAAATGGCGCCTGGTGCAGCAAGCCAGGAAACATCACTGCACCAAGTACGACCACAAAGTAGGCACCAGCGTTTATCCCTAGGGTGTCAGAAGCCGCCAGTGGATTTTTGGTGATGGCCTGAAGCAAAGCACCGGCAATAGCCAGCGCGCCGCCAGCCAGGATTCCAATAACCGTACGCGGCATCCGAAGATCCCACACCATGTTATGCTCAAGCGTATCCTGACGCTGGGTCAACGCCTCGATGACTGTATGCAGCGGGATCGAAGCCTCCCCATAACACAAGCTTACAAAAAAAAGCACGATGAGGACGAGCAAACCGCCCCCAAAGATGCTTCCTATACGCCAAGTTTTCGATAAACCCGTTGTGTCCGTTCGGGTCATTTCGTCAGAGCTCCGACTACTTGATCAACCAGTACTTTGGATGAGATTGGGCCACCGAATGTCCATGTTGTGCCGTCTAGCGGGTAGGTCCGTTTCTCTTTAACAAAGTTCAGTCCGTTCCATACCGTGTTGTTCTTCATCGCGGCGCCAAATATATCGTCCGTCTTTTGCGTAATGTAGATAAAATTACTGTCCTGTACAGCTGGAAGAGCTTCGATTCCAACGGTACTAAATCCGTACTTCTCAGTCTGGTCCGACTTCCAGTCATTCACCATACCGATTTTCGCAAGCGTTCCCACTACAACCGAATTTTCTTTGAACATTCGCAGACTGGCAGCATTTTGAGATGTAAAGGCTTGTGTCAGCGCATAGTGAAAGTCTGCTTTGCCCGCTTTTTCCAATGTAGCCTTTGCCTCTACATAGTGCTGGTCAAGTTCGCTTAAGACTTTATCAGCCTGTTCCGTTTTACCGGTAGCCACAGCAACTTGCTTGAAGATTTCAACCATACGATCGTAATCATAGCCGTTCCCCTTGTAAGGATCGAACTCTATCGTTGGTGCAATTCCCTTAAGCTGTGCATAGATCGCTGCATTGTTATCGGCGTTAGAGATAATAAGATCTGGCTTGAGCGCCGCAATCGCTTCGAGATTGGGTTCGCCCCGTGTGCCGATATCAGTTACGGTATCAGCCAGCTTCGCCTCCGGTGTTACCCACAGCTTGTAGTTTTCATTGTCCGCATTGCCGACCGGCTGTACGCCAAGGGCAATCAGATCTTCGGTAAACGTCCATTCGAGTACAACGACACGTTCCGCTAGCTTGTCCAGCTTGACTTCTCCATGGTCGTCCTTAACCGTAACTGGACCAGCCGCTGTAGATGTCTGCTCAGATCCTGCAGCACCTTCCGTCTTTGAGCTATCCCCAGCCGAACCGCAACCTGCCAATACAATCGCGAAAACTACAAATAACAATAGGCCATTCAACATCTTTTTCATTTCTCTCAATCACCCCTGTATGTATATGCATCGGAAAATGATAATCATTATCAGTAAAAGAGTATAGGGGTTAGTGATTTTTGTCAATAAGGATATATCGAAGTTCAATTGAATCGCACACAGGTTCCGTATATGATAACTTTATCATTGTTTTAAGGGAGGCTACATTGAAGTGGCAGTATTAATCAACGAGCAAATTAAAGCTGATGAGGTGGTGCTCACTGGACTCTCAGGGGAGAACCTCGGCGTTGTTTCCAAGTCAGCAGCCTTGGCTATGGCCCGATCCAAAGGAGTGGATCTGGTCTGCACCTCACTGATGAGTAGTCCACCACCATGCAGTTTGGTTGCAAAAGGCAAAGGAAAAGCACTTGCGCAAAAAAAAGCCGCAGCAAGCAAAACAAACAACGGACGAGCCGCAGGAAACAGCGGCAAAGAAAAGGTCAAGGAGCTCCGCTTCACCGCTCACATTGAGGATCATGATTACGACACGAAGCTGCGTCAGGCGGACAAACATCTGCGTTCCGGCAAGCCGGTACAGTTGGTCGTTAAGGCGTCAGGAGCAAAAGAAGCACCTGTCGCCAAAGCGGTGCTGGAGCGTCTACTGGGTGATCTAAAGGAAGTCGGCGTAAAGGAAACTGGAATCCAGACGGGCGGCAAGGGCTCACAGGTAAAATTAAACCCTCGTTGAATGGCGAATCGGTAGATTGGACAAGTCTCTTCGTCCGTATGAAAATCCCTTGGGAGGAATTAGAATGCATCGAAAAAATGTCCCTCGTTAAGCCCGTTCTCCTCCATCCATGTGTTAGTTTCAACTCACCCCAACAAATCGGAGGGAGAATCACTAATGAACATGAATGGACCTATTCACATTTCTCGAAATGAAAGATTTCAGACTTGCCACGAAATAGCTACTAGGTTGCATGAGGTATATAGAGACAAAATTTTGGCTATAGGGGTCTATGGATCTGTTGCCAAAGGTACGGACGGCCCTTTCTCAGATATTGAAATGTTTTGTGTATTAAGTGAATCCAACGCTCCTGTAGATTTTAGCCATGAATGGTCGGCGGGTCCCTGGAAAGCTGAGGTGAACGTCTGTAGTTCAGACATTCTTCTGAAAACCGCCTCTACTGTTGAGGGCGACTGGCCGTTGACACATGGACCCTTCTTTTCCCCACTTCGTCTGTATGATCCTAAAGACTTTTTTTCTATATTAAAGGAAGCTGCCGAATCCCCAACAAAGGAAGATTTCAGGCATGCCATCAACGAAGTGCTTGTAGGTGAAATGTATGAGTTTATTGGAAAGCTTAGAAATGTCAGTATAAATGGCCCTCGTACTTACTTGCCGTACTTGATCATGCAGTTTGCCCAATATGGGGCTATGTTAGTTGGGTTACACAATCAGAAGCTTTTCTCAACGGGCTCAATGGTTCTACCGGAAGCACTGGAACTGCCGAGTCGTCCACAAGGATTTGATCATCTGGTTAAGATGGTCATGTCCGGTGACTTAGCGGAATCCACAAAGATCATTTCAGCCTGTGAAAATTTCTGGAGTGGTCTTGTGAGCTGGGCAGTCGAACATGACTATCATATGAACTCACAACGAATCCCATTTTAATCGAAAATTAAAGTCCGCTTTAATTTCGCTTACTATAATACCCTATTTTCGCTATGCCAAATCCCCCTTTCGTTAAGGGGGATTTTCATTTTTCTTCTGAGCGGATGAGATCCTTTTTACAGACATGTTACGTTATATTTTTTTGTAAAATATTTTAAATTTAAATTACTTGATTTCATCCCCCACCTCGCTTATTCTCGGTATATGCATACTTTGGCTCTATTAATCTTCTCATATACAGTCCTTGTTCATGTACACATGCCAGAATGTATATTTCCTGTGTTTTCAGAGAAAATGTAATGCATAGGTCTTTATATAGAGCTAATTTTTGTTAATATCCAATAACAGGGCCCTAGGCCCTATGACAGATTACATTTTAATGATATATTGATAGATACTACAAAAGACTAATTACCCAGGGCTTGGGCTGGAGGATGTATGAAAAAGGAATCAAATCAAGACGAAACCAGTTATTTATTTAATGTTGATGTATTAGTTAAAGGTCGTTCGAACGTAGAGGCCCTTCAGTTCCTGCTTAATCTCTTGAGCCAAAACGAACAAATTGCGGATAGTCGGATTCAATCTGGTATCGAACTTGGCAATTTAATTGAAGCTGCATTGTATCTAAAAAAACAGTCGGCCGTTAATACCCCGTCTGATGCAGCCGCTACGCTTGCGGAAAAATTCTCCAAAAAGAAATCAGCCGCAATTACGAACAAGACACCCGTTATTCAAGAGATCAAACAATCCCACGTACAGCCAAAGCCTGCAACACAACAAGACCTTAGTACGTACGAATGGATCAAACGCTATATACATGATAATACGCTTGTACGGTTAGTCGTAAACCGCTATGGCGGACAACGCAGCATTCCATGCCGCATACTCAACCTGGATCATGATAATAACCTGCTGAGTGTGTATCATGTCGATGAGAAGCAAGTGTACTCCTTTAAAATGAATGAAATTGATGAAATTACATCGTAAATGTAATATCTCACCAAAACAACTAGGCATGAAAAAAGAGAATCGGTGGAAAAACTTTGCGTTCTTCCTGCCGATACTCTTTTTTAGTATGGATCGATAAGCTTTCTAAGCCTCTTTCTTTACACCGGTAGCAGCCCATGCCAACAATATCCATCCAGCAATAAAACACACGCCTCCTAATGGGGTGATCGCGCCCAGTACACGGATTCCAGTCAAACTTAGCACATACAGACTGCCAGAAAACAAAATGATACCCGTGAACAACAGCCGTGCGGCCCATCTTAAGCGGGGCGAAGGGCCCCATTGTCCGGCAGCCAACGCAATGATCAGCAAACCCACAGCGTGAATCATATGATATTTCACACCGGTTTCATATATGGCCAATGCATCCGCGTCGATCTGTGCTTTTACAATATGCGCCCCGAACGCTCCGATGGCTACCGCCAACATCATCATTATAGATCCTACCATTATCCATCTTCGCTGCATGTTTCTATACTCCTTTTCACTGATCCTTTTACCCGAATGCTCTTCTTATTTTATCGAAACAGCATGAAGTTTACCAGCCAGTGTGTGGGAACAAACCGCATACCAAATTTGATGATTAAACCCTGTCTATTGGAGGGTAATGTGTAAAGTGGCTTGCTTTTTTGTTTATTTTGTGGAAAATTAGTACCTGTTCGGACTATGTTCAAGGAGTTGAAAAAATGAGTTACCAAGATCCTAATTTGCACAAGCCTGCTGCGTCTGAGGAGCACCCTGTTTTTTCAGAAGCTCCTGTGTTCCAGCCTCCGGTTAAGCTCAAGCATTCCGGTCCCGGAATTGCCTCTTTTATTATGTCGCTCGTCAGTCTGATCGGATATATTATTCTGGCTATTATGGTCATTAATCTAATGGCTCATTTCAGCCAATACCAAACAATGAACCCGGAAGTCGCTTTGCAGCAAACTGGAACGATGCTGATTCCCTTCATCTTTTTAGGCAGCCTGCTGCTCAATTGTAGTGGACTTGTGGTCGGAATCATCGGCATTGCGTTAAAAAACCGTAAGAAAACCTTTGCTATTACTGGATTAATCATTAATGCCCTCATTATTGTAGGCTTTATTGCCCTACTTGCCATCGGTCTTTCGATTCCGAATAGCACAGCGGATATTTATCCTTCCTCCGTGCAATCTTTATGATTTTTCTGCATCTCACAGAGAGGATTTAATGTATGAACAAAATTAAAATTTTTGCAGACAGTACCAGTGATGTTCCTGCCCACTGGCGTCAACAGTACGAGATTAGCATTGTGCCATTGTATACCGTATTTGGTGATGAAGCATTACAAGATGGGGTGAACATCCACCCGGAACAATTATTTCAGCGTGTCAGCCGCGAGGGACGCTTACCTCGTACCGCCGCACCTTCTCCGGCAGATTTTATTCAAGCCTTTACGCCCTACATAGAACAAGGAGATGACATTTTATATATCAGTCTTTCCTCCGAGCTATCATCGACGTACCAGAATGCGCTGCTCGCTGCCTCCGAATTTCCAGAAGGTCGCATTACGGTTTTTGATTCTCTGAATCTCTCGTGCGGCTTTGGCCTGCTTGTAATGAAAGCTGCTCGCGCGGCAGCAAACGGTAGTACGATAGAGCAGATTGTAGACATGTTGACGGCAACCAGACCGCTAATCGACACGGAATTTGTGATTGATACACTCGAATATCTATATAAAGGCGGAAGATGCTCAGGCATGCAAAACCTGATCGGCAGTCTGCTCAAAATTCGTCCGGTAATCAAAGTGATTGATGGAAAAATGACGCCTGCCTACAAGGTCCGCGGCAAACGTGAAAAAGCACTAGAACAAATGCTGCAAAATGCCCTGAACCAGCGGAATTTGATGGATAACGATATGATCATTGTCGTGCACGCTTTGGCTGAGGAAGATGCGCTGATGCTGCAAGCACGTCTGAAAGAGGAAACGAACGCACAAGAGGTACTACTAACAACAGCAGGCTGTGTTATATCCAGTCACTGTGGTCCACAAACGATCGGTATTATGTATGCCAAAAAAGCATAGTTTATCCAATATCAAACCTGTTACCTATTGGTAGCGGGTTTTTTGGTATTTTTCCAGCAATTTAGCAATGAATAACTTTCCTCTTTTTGATAGTATTATTCGTCGAGTAACAATATATACACTTACAATCTATCATAAAAAAGAAGGTTATTGGGGATGAGTTCCAAACGATCGCGTTGGCTAACCAGGTTTACTCTATCGGCAACTACAGCCATTACAATATTCACAACATTCACTTCATACTTAGCTGCCCCGGCAGCAGCATACGGCGTAGCTTTTCGGGATATTGCACACAGCTACGCCTATCAGTCTATTATTTCCCTGCATGCTAAAGGAATTTTGAATGGTATACAACCTGGTTACTTTTCTCCTAAACAGGCAGTTACCAGAGCTGAATGGGTTACCGCATTGGACCGTACACTCGGGCTAGAACCTGTACAAGCAGTTGTTTCCTCCTATCGGGATGTTCCCAAACAGGCGTGGTACTACGGTTGGATTGAGGCGGCTTCGCAGCTTGATATCGTACAGGGAGGTTCTTCCGCTACATTTCAACCCAATAGTCCTATAACCCGGCAAGAAGCAGCCTTAATGATTGCACGTCTCATCCGCTCTTCGGGCGGATCAGGTAACGCCATTTCCTCTTTCATAGATCGTGACGAAATTGCTGATTGGGCTCTTGAAGGGGTAACCACCGTGAATCGTTACGGCTTTATGAAAGGTGAAAACAACTATTTTCGCCCGGCATCTTCTCTCACTCGTGAAGAAACAGCGGTATTATTGGAGCGGCTGCTAACGTATTCAGCACAGCATGCTCGCCAAGCTGCTTCCACTGCTTCTTCCATTCGATTAGGCTGGCAATATGACCAAACCGTTCAGCAGTTTGAAAATACGGTGCTTCAATCCAACATCAACACCCTCTCACCACGCTGGTTTTTTCTGAACGAAACAGGCAGTATCAGCGATTACACCAATTCTTCGCTGCTTACCTGGTCCAAACAGCATCAAAAAAAAATCTGGGCTATGGTAGGCAACCGCTCCAATCTGGCGCTAACGCACCAAATTCTGTCCAGTGAGGTTCTACGGGCTACAACCATAACTCAACTTGCCAATGCTGTGTCTGTACATGGTTTGGACGGGCTTGTCATTGATTTTGAAAATGTAGATGGTCAGGATCGTGCCTACCTTACATTGTTCGTCCAACAATTAAAGGCTAAGTTGAAAAGTCAAAATGCGGTACTGGCGCTTTGTGTATCTCCTGATTACGGAACGGACTGGACTGCCGCTTTTGATTATCAAAAGCTTGGCGCTGCGGCAGACTATCTCATCCTGATGGGATATGACGAGCATTGGGGAGGGAGCTCGATCCCCGGCTCGGTGTCCTCACTGCCATGGCTGCGTGAAAGCGTGCGGCGCTTTGTACAAACCACCGATCCGGAGAAAGCGATTTTGGCATTGCCCTTATTTACACGGAATTGGACACTTAACACTAGCGGACAGTCAATCGCTTCCTCTGATATTTCATTAGACCAGCAAAATCAGCTAGTATCCCGTATCTCTTCCAAACCGATCTGGAACGAGGATATTCAGCAGTATACCGTATCATACAAAGATACTCAGCTTCATAAGCTATGGCTGGAAGAAGGGCGATCCTTTACTCGTAAGTACCGCTTGGGCCAGGATGAAGGATTTGCCGGCTTCGCCTATTGGTATTCAGGCGGCGCAAGCTCTGATCTGTGGTCCAGTGTGAAGAATGCGGACCGCTTTATACAGCGTGGCTTGTAAAAGTCAAAAGCCTTCAACCTCACGTAAAAAGTGAAGTTGAAGGCTTTTGCCATACATACGTATTATCAGCCTACGACCGATATGCAACTTGCCCGTTCACAACGGTCATCCGCACCTTAACATCAAGTAAATCCTGGTGACTTTCCGATACATCGCGGTCAATAACGGTAAAGTCAGCAGCTTTGCCTTCAGCGATTGTCCCTCTTTCATTGGCTTCCCCAGCGGCTACTGCGCTTCCCATAGTAAACAGATGAATGGCTTCGTGAACATCCAACTTCTCAGCGGGAAGATAGCCCTCATGCGTTTCTTCCGGCTTGGCGCGAGTCACTGCCGCATGTATACCCAGAAATGGGTTTAATGGCTCAATCGGCGCATCACTGCCTCCAGCGCACGGAATGCCTGCTTGCAGCAGCTTTTTCCAGGCATACAAATATTCGCTCCGTTCTTTCCCAACTCGATCCAGCACCCAGGGAAAATCACTGGCGACAAAACGAGGCTGGATGTCCGCAATCAGCGGCAGCTTCGCCATTCTTTTGACCAAATCAGCCCTTAGCACCTGCCCATGAATCAGACGATCCGGCAACCCGCTTTCCTCCGTTGGTCCATGGGCCTCCATCGCTGTCAAAATCATATGCGCCGCTTCATCTCCGATGGCATGTACAGCCACTGGAAAGCCTGCGGCTCTGGCTGCTGCCACCATCTGATTTAGCTCTGGCTGTGGTTGGATGGCCATTCCACACGTATGTGGAGCATCATTATAAGGTTCGGATAATAAAGCCGTTCTTCCACCAATAGCGCCATCAGCAAACATTTTAATCGCACCGATTTTGAACCACTCATTTCCGGTACCTGCACGCAGCTCCTGTACTTTCACTTCTTCCATAAATGGATGATAGATGAGCTGGTGTGTGCGAAATGCAAGACCTTCTTCTCTCAGCTCTCTGTAAATTCGCTGCATTGTCTCCACGCTGCCCAAAAAACGTAAATCCTCCGTATGCGCAGCAGTCAGCCCCAGCCGTAGCGCATCCAGACAAGCTCGCCGGATCGTATCCTTCTTTACCGAATAATCCGGCTCTGGCTGCATGCTTGTAAAGGCAAAGGATGCTTCCTCATAAATTAATCCATTTAATCGACCCTCTGCGTCCCGTCCATAGGCTCCTGAAGCCGGATCAGGGGTGTTTTCATTAATACCTGCACGCCGAAATGCCTCTGAATTGGCTAAAAACGTATGAAAACACGTACGAGTCAGATATACCGGGTGCTGATCTGTAATGGCATCTAGCTCAGCTATATTCGGAATTTCAACAGGATTAAACGCATTTTCGTTCCAATTAAGTCCTAAAATCCACTCTCCCGGCGGTGTTACAGCGACCCGCTTGCGCAGCATAGCCAGCATCTCGTCCTTGCAAGTAGCTGATGTTAAATCCAGCATAGCTAGCTTCATACCATGCATAGACAAATGCATATGGGCATCGGTTAAGCCCGGTAATACATTGGCTCCCTCCCAATCCACGGTTTCATACTCCTTACCAGATAACTGCAATTCAAGCTCCCGAGCATTTCCAATGGCCTGTATGCGGCCATGCTGTACAACGATGGAGTCTCCTTTGGTAGCCCAGTCCCCATATAACCTGCCGTGCTTGAACAAAACGAATGTCAACGCCACTCATCTCCTTTTTTCCAATTATACGCTTGATCTGCTGCATATTACGCCAGGGTTGCTACTTCCAAACGTAGTGTATTTATATCTACCTGCTGTACCACCTGTGCAAAGTGATCATCAGCTGCACAGACAGCCATTTTATAATCTGGGTCTAGCTCATACTGCTTAAAATGACAATACTCCGTAGTAAAGCCCTCTGTCGTGAAACCTATAGACGGTCGTGCTTCCAACTCGAATGAAAAAGACTTTAACGGCAGCGTTAGCCCCTGTCCTTCGGCCTTCACAAAACTTTCCTTAAGCGTCCAAAGATCGTAAAAATAGGATAAACGACTCTCTGCATCCTGATGCATTAATGCATCATACTCTGTGTCCGAGAAGCACACCCTGCCTACTTCAAAATCAATAGGACGGAGCTGTTCAATGTCAATACCAAGCGGATGATCATCGATAGCGCATACTACCCATTTTCCCGAATGAGAAACATTAAAATGAAATGCCGGCGCATTCAACAAGGAGGGCTTGCCAAATGCATTGTATGTAAACTGAAGGCTGGCATTCGGTATTTTTAATTGTCGACAAGCCAACCATCTTAACAACACATCAGCGTATAACCCCCTCAAAGCGTCTTCCCGATGTAAAAAACGATCCAACTTGTGCTGTTTTGCCAGCGAAACCCGATTTACCAGTAATTCGTAATGATTCTCAGCCTCTGGCTTGCTCGTATCAATCGCGTATATTTCCATGGTCGCCTCCCGTATATCCTAATGAATATAAATAGGTTTGTAACACTCACTATTCGATTGAAGTCTGTCAAATTTGGATGACGCTTGCCATATACATGGTCAATATACTACTCTAGCACTTTCAATTCAATATGGATACAATTGGGATAAGCAGCTCTTCAAAGCTACTCCATAGAACCCACTAATGAAAGCGCTTTAAAATAACACATACAGAGGAGGACGAAACAATGAAATATGATTTTGCCCGCTTGCTGTGTATTATGCTCACTATTTTGCTTTCGTTAAGCATTTTTCAGATGTTCTCACCTAAGATTGCTTCAGCTGCTTCAGCGAATGTAGTAAATGGAATTCAGTTTAAAGATACAGATGGAAACGTGGTCCATGCCCATGGGGGCGGAATGATTAAAGTGGACGGTTATTATTATTGGTTTGGTGAAAATCGTAATCCGAATGGAACGTTCAAGGCGGTATCCGCTTATCGTTCCTCGGATTTAAAAAACTGGGAGTTTCGTAAAAACGTGCTGACCAGCAGCTCGGCCATAGAGCTGAATGTATCGAATATTGAACGTCCGAAAGTGATTTATAATGAAAAAACGCGTAAATACGTATTATGGATGCACAAGGAAAACGGGATTAATTACAACGAAGCCCGAGTGGCAGTTGCCTCATCTGATACCGTAGACGGCGATTATACGTACCAGGGCAGCTTCCGTCCGCTGGATTATGATTCGCGTGATATGACTGTATACAACGATAACGGTACTGCATACCTGATATCGGCTACCCGTGTAAACGCGGATCTGAACATTTATCGTCTGACACCGGATTTTCTTCAAGTTGAATCGCTGGTGACTACACTCTGGCCAGGACAATATCGTGAAGCTCCGGCGATGTTCAAAAAAGGAGACGTCTACTTCCTGATTACATCCGGGGCAACTGGCTGGAATCCCAATCAGGCCAAGTATGCTACTGCGTCCAGCATTGAAGGAACCTGGAGCAATACGATGAACTTCGGGGACGGGACGACTTACGGTTCACAGGCGGCCTACGTCATTCCTGTTGAAGGTACGCAGACGACCTCATATCTGTATTTGGGCGACCGTTGGGCTGGGGCGTGGAGCGGTCCTGTGCAGGATTCGCAATATGTGTGGTTGCCACTGCGTTTTCCAACTGCAACTTCATTGGCCATGGATTGGTTCGACAGTATTAACGTTGATACCGCCAGTGGTGTGGTTGAGGGCGTAACTACGCCGATGGTCATCGACCCGGATGCTTATTATCAGCTGGTAAGTCGCAAGAGCAACAAGCCGCTAGGCATCATTGGCAATGCGACGATAGACGGAGCAGATCTAGAGCAGCGTGCGAATTCCGGTGCACCAAGCCAGCAATGGCAGCTTAAGGATGCAGGCGGCGGATACTATAAAATTGTGAATCGGAACAGCGGGAAGCTGATTGGTGTTGAAAGCGGTGCTACAGCGGACGGCGCAGTGATCGAACAGTGGAATGATGGAGGCTGGTCCAGCCAGCATTGGCAGCTCGTATCCGTAACCGGGGGCTATTACAAGCTGAAAAATCGGGCAACTGGCAAGCTGATCGACATTTCCGAAGGCGCCACTGGCGATGGAGCCAAAGCCATTCAATGGGTCGATAATGGCGGGACGAATCAGCATTTCCGTGTAGTTAAAGTAGAATAGCTCAAATCCTTACCAAAAGGAGCCGTCATCCGAACAGATCTTAGTGATCATAACGGAAAAACGGCTCCTTTTTACGCAAAAACGATAAGATGGGTGATGTCTAGTACACTACACTTCCCATGGAAAATCTGTCGTCAGAAAACTGGCCAGTTGCTTGCTTTCTTCCCTCCGCTGACGCCGTATGGCTGCGCGGGATGGAGCTGTCTGGTGTAATTGTATTTGCTCCTCTGTTTCCGGAATCACCTGTGGGACGGTCACTTTACGATTGTTCTCGTCCAATGCCACAAAGGTCAGGAAGGCGGTGGCTGCAATTTTGCGGTCGCCAGTCATTAATCCTTCGCGAATCACTTTTACGAATACCTCCATCGAGCTGCGGCCTGTCCAAGTTACGAACGCTTCCAGCGTGACAGAATCGCTCGGGTGGATAGGCAGCAAAAAATCTACCGAATCCGTAGAGGCTGTAACTGTGTTCGTACGGCACAGCTTGGCGGCAGCAATAGATGCGATATCGTCGATATACGACATCAACCGGCCTCCGAAGAGCGTGTTATGATTGTTGATATCATTGGGAAATACTCGGGACGTCTTAAAGCAGTAGGTTTCTCGGATGTACTTGCTTTCCATGGGTTCTTTCCTCTCTTTTCCTCGTTGCTCTCTTTTTATATCTCAGGATTTTGCAGAATCCTGTGTCGAAGTCTGTTGTAGACTATGTTAATCATCCCACTAATCCGCATAATAAATCAATACATAAAAATCGGCATCCTCATCCGAATCATTACGATAGGTATGAAAATCAGACCCTTGAAATTGTACGGCGTCCCCTGCACTCAGTTTGAGCTGTTGCCCCTGCATTTCAAAGTACATTTCCCCACGGATCATGAGAATCGTTTCCTCTCCCAGATGCTCTTCTGCCTTGTGTGTAAAGCCTGGCTTCAGACTTACCGTGAATACCTCGAACTTCTTTTCCGAGTGATACGGGAAGACAGGGTAAACAAAATAGTTACCGTCCTCATCAATAACTGGATGCAAATCTGCTCTCCGAATCTTCGTGATTTGCGGCGGGTCTTCTTTAAGAAAGGTCGAGAAGGATACGTGCAAGCCGTTCGCAATCTTCCAAAGCGTGGTTACCGTAGGATTGGATTTTCCCTTCTCAATTTGAGCCAACATCCCTTTGCTAACCCCTGTCAGTTCAGCCACCTTATCCAAACTAAGTCCTCTAGTCTTCCTGATTTGAGCCAAATTAGAACCAATAATATATTGCATTGAATCCACCGAATTATACCTCCTCATATCCAAAAGTCTATATATGAAGAATACACAAAAGTACCCGCTGTATATAGACTGTATTGTAAAATATCACTTATCTTTTGCAATTTAGAATACACGACTTATTATCCACATTAGATTAAGTGTAGCCGATCAAGGTATATATAAAAGCTTAAACGGGAAGTAGACATGCTACAATTTACTCTATTATGGTCAGGTTCCTCGTTTACTTCAACATGCCAATTAAAACATTGACATTGAATATAAATGTCCTTAAACTTCACTTATTAAAATGTTTTTCAAAACTATTGTAATATCTTGAAAGGGGTTGCTATCCTATGTCTTTTCCGTCCCTGAACACCCAACAGGTGAGAAAATCAACGTTAACTATCTAGGAGGGACTAAATTTGAATCCGCAAACCCGCAAGTCCCGCCACATGTACACGATGCAGCTGGCGACAATTTTTATTGGCTTTATTGTATTTGGTATCTCGGAAAATATTAAAGGCCCTGCCATTCCACGCATTCAATTCGACTTCAATCTGGATGAACAGCAGCTCGGAACATTGTTGTCTCTAAACGCACTTGGGTATTTGATTGCCTGCTCGTTCACCGCCGTCCTTGTCCGTAAGTGGGGAATCAAGGCGGTCAGCATTATTTCCTTTGCTTCCATGATCATCTCGGGAGTGTTCATTTATCTGTCGCACACGTATCCATTCTTCGCCTCGTCCTACTTCTTGATGTATATCGGGAACGGCATGCTGGAGATTGCACTCGCAATTTTGGGGGCGAGGATTTTTGTAAAAAATACCGGCACGATGATGAATTTGTCCCACTTTTTCTATGGGCTTAGCTCAACAGTCGCCCCTTTGCTGGCGACGGGAGTCATGTCATTGACGGTATTTGGACATACGCTGGACTGGCGAGGGATGTATCTGGCTATGTTGTCGCTCTGTCTGCTGCCGATTGTGGCCGCACTGCTCAGCACCTTCCCGGGAGACGATCTGCAGCATGAGGAACGGACCTCACTCAAGACCCTAACCCGCGATCCGGCACTCTGGATGATGGTAATGATCCTATCGTTTGGAGTAGTCTCCGAGCTCGCAGTTGGAGGCTGGCTAGTTAACTTTTTAGAGAAAGCGTATTCATGGAGTACAGTAAAGGCGTCCAGCATGCTCTCCGCGTTCTTTCTTACCTTCTCGTTGGGGCGCCTGTTGCTTGGTCCGCTCACAGACCGAATGGGGTTTGTGCTTTCGACGATTTTATTCTCCGCCTTCTCAGCGATATGTACGTTCGCAGCAATCGCGGGTGGGGAGAGACTGGCGTTTCTCTTTGCCACATCGGGTGCAGGCATTGCAATGATCTATCCGACCGTGATGGCGTTCATTGCACGGAGATATCCTAAGGACAGTGATACAGCTATTACGTTCGTCGTCACGCTGATGGGCATAGGTAGTGTCATTGGCAACTATGTGATCGGCTGGGTAATCGAAGGGGTCAAGATAGTCTACGGCGCAACCACTGAGCTTGGCATATTGCGCGGGCTTCAGGCGGGATATGGAGTTATTGGCCTATGCGCAGCCATCTGCGCGGTCTCGGGAATTATTCTCTACGGATATCTGAAAAAACGGCAGGAGCTTATATAAGCCACCACTTTAGGGTTGTCCCATAAGTCATGAACTGACTGGGGCGCCCTTTTTTTACGAACTCCCCGTTCAGTCAAAACAGTCCTTGTATGAACACATCCGAGCTGCTTTGACTAATCATCAGCTTTTGTCCGTTTGCTATTTTGAAGGGCTCAAGGGCAATTCTCCTGTAGTCTACTTTATTAGACTGTTTCTGATTAGAAGAGTGTAGCCGAGAGTGTACAATAAGACTACATGTTCGCTATAGGAAATATTCAATATAACATACAAACGTATAATATATTGATACTTTACAATTTCCGTTATATACTATTATAAAATTTATACACTGGGGGTAAGGTTGAAATGTCCATAGCTTCGGAGTTGAGTGGAACAAAGCACGATTCACTCAGCTTTTTACAAGGGGTTAAAGATTGTATTCCTACACTGCTTGGTTATGTATGTATTGGATTCGCGGCAGGCATTGTGGGCGCTTCATCAGGGGTTAGCACCATGGAAATTGGTCTGATGTCAGCGCTTGTATACGCAGGCGCCTCCCAGTTTATTATTTGCTCGATGCTGGCTGCAGCCAGTCCTCCATCTGTCATTATTTTAACGACATTTATTGTGAACGCCCGCCACCTGCTGTTAAGTGCATCATTGGCTCCTTACTTTTCTAAATATTCACTGTGGAAAAACATAGGCATCGGTATCCTTTTAACGGATGAATCCTTTGGGGTAGCGTCGGATAAATTGGCTAAAGGCGGGCAGGTCAGTGACCGCTGGATGAACGGACTTAATATTACAGCTTATCTCGCTTGGATTGCTTCCTGTGTGGCTGGTGGAGTGCTCGGGAATTGGATTTCCCAGCCGGAAGCTTTTGGTCTGGACTTTGCCTTACCTGCAATGTTTCTGGCCCTACTCATTTCCCAGCTCCAAAGTGTCCAGACCTCCAAACTCAAGCATCGCCTGCTGCTTGTGCTATGTATGGCCGTTCTAATGTACCTTTTATCCTGGTGGGTGCCATCACATATCGCCGTCATTGTAGCGACCATGATCACCGCAACGATTGGAGTGTTAACCGACAAATGAATATTAATCCCAATGTGCTATATATCATTATCGGTGCGATGATTGTCACAGCCATCCCAAGGATCATTCCCTTTGTCGTGCTGCAAAAACTGACGCTACCCAAGCCCGTGTTGCAGTGGCTGTCCTACATCCCCATTTGCATTTTCACGGCACTGGTCATGGAAAATCTGCTCGTACGAACCGAAACCTCGGTCACTCTTAATGGGCAAGTGCTTATAGCGGTCCTTCCTACGCTGGTGACCGCTTTGTGGAGTAAAAATTTGCTGGCTACTGTGCTTGTCGGTATTGTGAGTATGGCTGTAGTTCGACTTTTGTGGATGGGGTAGATCAAAAAAGGGTGTAGAACTAACTATAGTTAAATCGTGAAATCAAGTATATATAGGTTGTGTCTGATTTATTGAAGAATCATTTACAAATTTATATAAATGATAAAAATAACCTTTATTCTCTATTAAATAATCAAAGGAACCTTCTTCTACTACTCTTCCATCTGACATAACAAATATCCTATCATATTGCTGCAATGCAGCTTTAGACAAACGATGCGTTACTACCAAACATGTAATAGTTTCGAGACCTAATATCACCTCTTCAATGGCATTCGCCGTTTCACTATCCAAAGATGAAGTTGCTTCATCAAGGAGTAATAACGGTGTTTGCCTAATTAAGGTTCTGGCAATCGCAATTCTTTGTTTTTCTCCCCCTGATAGCCTACCTCCTTTTTCACCAATCTGTGTCTCCAAACCATAAGGCAATTTATCGATTAGTTTATTAAGCCCAGAGGCACTTATCACATTGGATAGAATCTCATCTTGGAACGATTGATACATTGTAATATTTTCTTTAATACTGCTATCGAATAAAAAAACGTCTTGCTGCACAACCGATTCTAACCGACACCAATCCTCAGCAGATATGAACTTTAAATCCAAATCATCTACATAAATAATTCCATCATAATCATCATATTGTTTCATTAGGAGCTTAAGCAAAGTAGACTTCCCAGACCCGCTAGGCCCTACAAGGGCATATTTTCCCCCTTTATTCAAAACCATGTTAATATCATGTAAATTTGGGTGATTTCGGGCATAACCAAAGCTCACATTTGTAAAACGAACAGAGTGTTCTATTGATGTTTTTTTTATATATTGGTTACCATCCTCATCTTCGTGTAAAATTTCTAATATTTTAGCCGAAATATCACGCAATGCCCTAATTTGAGTTATGTATTGAATACTCATATATACTGGATTGACAACTTTATTAGTCAACTGTACACAAGCGATCATAGTACCTAGTGTGATAGCTCCTCGAATAGATAAAAAACTGCCAACAAGAAATACAGAGATAAACATTACTCCTCCAAATACATCGCCCAATGAGCTTACATAAGCATTTAATTTAAAAAATAAATACTTATTATTTTCAACGACCGTATTATTCAAACGAAATTGCTGCTCCACATGTTGCTCTACTCCATAGCTTTTAATAACAGCAAATCCAGAAAAAATATCATTTATTTTTATCGTAAATTTTTCTAAAGCATCTGCAATATTTCGTTTTCTGGCTCGGATTTTTTTTTCAAAAATACGTGGAATTAAAATGGATATTAGTGTAAGTAAAAGTAATATAACAACAATACTAGGACTCAAAATAAACATAGCAAAAAGAGCCGCCAAAAACGAAACTCCTGTGCTGGTCAAAGAAAATATATTTTTCAAGTAATCATCCTCAATCATTTTAATATCATTATTCATGATCGAAATGTACTTTGCACTATGGTTTGAAGTAAAATGAGAATGGTCTTTATATAGAATATGTTGGAAAACAATCTCTTTTAAAAACAACACTGTCTTACAGAGATAAGAAGATTGCGATAAATTGGAAAACATTTTTACGAGAGAGTTAATTATAATAAAGCCTATTGCAATTAAGGAAGTTTCAATAAACTGCTTTTCCCCCTGCGATGTGGCGGTGTCTATTAAACTTTTGAATATAAAGGCTAAATAAATATCGAGCAAACTAGCGAGACTGATCATAAAAATGACTACAAAAAACCTATATTTATATTTAAATAGAAATAAAGTCATTTTCCTGCCTCCAGAAAAAGGTATTCACACATGAATTATTCCTTTAGACTTAGCTGCCATTACTGCCTCAGTTCTTGTATGAACGTTGAATTTACTAAATATATGTGTCAAATGATATTCGACTGTCCTCTGGCTAACATATAAAAGGGCTGCTAGCTCTTTGTTGCTTTTCCCTAATGCTAACCCTTCTAGAATTGAGCGTTCCTTAGGGCTGATTAATATATCATCATATTCTGGAATGGTATGTAAGCTTCGAAATAATTCCATTGGTAACGTAGCCAATCCATCTAAAGCATTACGAATGGTCCGAATCAATTGTGCCGATGTAGCTGTCTTATTCACAATGCCGGAGATACCAAGTTTCAATAACTGCTTTATTTTGGGAGACTTATGGTTTGAAATGCTTATTATTATTGGTCTATCTCTTCTGTATATGGGCTCCAGCTCATCCAAACTAATTAATTCTATATCACAAACTAATAGTTGATAATCCTCAAATATACCTTTTTCAATAAAATCAGTATACGATCTAAAAAAAAATGCATACATGTCCTTTTCCGGCTCAATCCATACTTTGAGTTTGTTTTGCCAAGCCAATTGATTTTCTATGATTACAATGGTATTTATATCGATCATCCCCTTGCCTCCTAGAGCTAAAATAAAGGCTCACTGAATGTAAGCCAATTTATTTACCATAAATTTCATACCTTTTTGAATTAAATAATAAAGCTGCAAAACTTCCTGAAATTATTGTAACAATTACATTCATTACGACTGAATCCCAATGAATTGTTTCTTTAATGTCGGGAAAGGTTGGACGATTGGAAAAGGTACTTATTGTAAGCATATTGGCGTACTGTTTAAACGATTCTAGTGATGATGTTCCAATGCTCCAATGCCAAGACCCTTTTATAATTAAAGCAAATTGAAAGCCGATTACTGCAATAAAAATAAAGGCAATCAATAGGTGACCTGTTGCTACCTTTTTACTCACCCATTTTGCTAAAGAGATTGCAAACCCCATCAATGAAAGCCCACTTAACATTCCAAAAAACTTTGAGCAAAATAAATATAAAATACCTTCGGAAGGACTAATTGACTGCACAATGCGCGTTAAGTATAACCCTTGCGGATTAAGAAAAATCTCTATGAGAGTTGCCCCCCATACAACCATAATTCCAATTAAAAATACTATTGATTTAATAAAGAATAGACTTGATGTTTTGAGTGGTAGCATATGATTAAGTGTCATTTTTCCTAAAAAAAACTCATTGTAAAAGTCCATAAATATGTAAATGGGTACCAATATCCCTATAACCATATTGATTAGTAGATAAGAGAATGCTAATTGTTGATGATTATTAATTAAAAAATGAAGACTAAATATACCGCTTAAGATCGTAAGAATTGCAAACACCATAAAATGTCTTTTGATTTCCACTTTAAATATATGAGAAAATAACATATTAAGCCCCTTTTCAATGAAATAGCCGCCTGTTTAGTAAAAAACAGGCGGTAATACAGAAGATTTTGTTTAAACATACAAGACACAAGAATTTTTGTTATCTACAAGACAAAATGCAGGAGTTACAGAGTTCATTACTTTTTGAGGTTTTACAATCCACCGCATTCAACTCACCTCCTTTCAAATATATTAATAGCTATAATTAAATTTTCCAGATTTATTGATGGCGAAAGTTAAACGTAAGCATTTCCTCTAAATTATATTTAAATTCTCTACAAACAGGCTGCTTCTCTTCACTTTCAAATGCTTGCTGAGCGCATCCTCCACCACATAAAGGTAAAACATTACAATCTCTACATTTTTCGAATTTGTAAGGAGAATAATCCATCCATTTGTTAGAATTAAGTTGTTCAATACTAAAATTTTCGCTAATATGTCCAATTAAATAGTTCTTATTTCCAACAGTATTCCAACACTTCTGAATACCTCCATCTGGCTGAATGACCATAGAGTTAGCTGCGATTGCTGCGCAAGCAACCGGTTCATACTGAGGATAGTAAGATATATTCAATCCTTTTTCTAATGCGCTTTCGTATAACTTTATTATTACCTTTGAAAAATCTTTATTCGCATAACAACTGCTGTTGCTGACGCACCCCCCTGCACTATACTCAGTAGTTGCTGAAAAATAAATGCTTACTTTCTCTTTGAAAAGTTGCCTCCCCATATATTCCATATACTCATTCATAAAATGAATATTATCCAAATCCACATTTGTTCTAATCGTAATGTGGATAAATTCACATGATTTATTAATATTTTCTATTATCTTATCAAAAGTGCCTTCTTTATTAGCTAATATCCTTCTTTGATCGTGGCTTTTTTTTGACCCATCTATTGTAATTTGAATTCTTTTAACACCTAATTCTTTCAATTTCTTAGCCCGGTCAGGTGTAAGCAAGTATCCATTACTTACCATAAAATGATCAATGGATATTTTATTTTTATTAGCGATAAAGTTTATACGCTCCATAAGACTGGTTATATTTTTAAATTCAAGTAATGGTTCACCACCTGTCCAATTCACTATGATGCGTTTAAAATGTAATTCTTCAATTGACTTTTCTATATAAGTCAGAATTTCATTCTGTATTTTTTGAGAAAAAGCTCTCTTCCCTGATTTAGACGTCAAATTTTCAAAACAATAAGAACATCTAAAATTACAGCTAAATGTAGGCAAAATAGTTAAGTTCAAGGTCTGATCTTGGTTTCTAAATATCTTAAACTGTTCCTCCATCTGGTCTAGTTCTTTTATGGGCTGAACATATAGGAACTGACCTTGCAGTAATTGTTCTTTCTCTGTACAATGTTCAAGATAGTCCATATCTTTTTGAATAAAGGCATTATACAAATCCTTATGTATTTCACCGAATCCATTCGATAAGCTGTTATAAATTAAATAACTTTCCTCATCCGAATCATTTAATAGCAAATATTCGTTGTAAGATGAAATTTGCAAGATTACTCCTCCTCATCTTAGATCATAGACTTGAATATTTCCTCTATAGACTGTTTATATTCGTCTCTTATATCTCTTACATTTCCTTGTAGCAGTATCTTTCCGTCATTCACAAATGCTACATCAGTAAATAATTTTTCAACATCATTAATTAAGTGAGTACTTATAATAACCGCACTAGTAGGATCAAAGTTATCAAGTATAATTTGTATAATCTTATCCCGTGTAGAAGGATCCACAGCCGCCAAAGGTTCATCCAAAATATACAGCGCTGCTTTCCTTGCAAAAGCCAAGGAAATACTTAATCTTTCCTGCATTCCTTTAGATAAAGATTTAATTTTGTCGTTTATATCCAAACCCAATGATTTCACCATTTTGTATGCTAAACCTCGGTTAAAATCGACAAAAGAATGTTCAAAAAAAGCAATAGCTTGCTCGATGGTCATCCACTGGTAAAGAAATTCTCTGTCAGGCAAATAAGAAACGATCTTCTTCGTTTCAACACTAGGTTTCAAACCTTTAATACGAATTTCACCTCTATAATCCCTCAGCAGAGATACGATGAGTTTCATTAATGTCGTTTTCCCTGCTCCATTAGGGCCAAGAAGTCCTAAGATAGTTCCAGGCTTTATTGAAAGAGTTAACGAGTCAAGAGCTTTTTTACTACCATACTTCTTTGTAACATTATTACAATTCAATATATAATCCACCAATATACCAACCCCTTATAGAGTATCCTATAATATTATTTAAAACTTTTTTATTTTCACATTTTTTCCAAAAGGAGTGCTCTTTCTTCTATATATTACTATCTGATTTGAAAGTAAACAACGCAATTTTTCCGCAAGATTTTGTCGTTATTTTTGTAATCATTGTTTATTTCAATTAACTTGTCGACTGAAAGGATCACTTAAAACGGATACTTATGAATTACAGCCTCATGATATCCTAGCTACAACCAGTCCCTATTCACAAACATTTTTCTTCCACCATATAGATAGGCTAAAAACGTAAAAAGTACAATCAAACCAAGACTATAAGGCTCCACTCTGGGAGCATAGCTCGCTGTTTGCGGCAACATAATATAATAAGGAATCGTAAAGGGAAACCATGCTCCTATAGAAGAGTGAAAGCCTGTCATAACAATATTAGGCACTACACAGCAAATAGCCATTCCTAGTGAAGCTCCGAAATTGCGGATTTTTACCGAAAGCATAAGCTGGAGGGCTGCCAATGGAAGAATTCCGAACCACCCTCCCCATCCGGTAGAAAGGACGAGAGTCCAAGGGATTTCTCCTGGAGCACCTGCTATATACCCACCTGCAAAATATCCTACTATGAATGTAAGCTGATCAAGAAACAGGATGAGAATGAGCAATATATATTTTGCATAATAGATTCGCTGACGGGGATACGGGCTGCTCAATAAAATCTTCCATCCCCCATCTCGATGTTCGTATGCACACAAAAGAGAAGCAATAATTCCACAATAAAACGGATAAAAAAACATCGAGTGAAAATGCGCCGCATAGGTGTATAACATTAACCAGCTAGGCTCATAAAACTGCTTCAAATCGTTCAGTTCCAGGACTCCCATTAAAGAATTGATAACCGCATCCAATATAATGAGAATCCATACCATGACCCATTGAAGCTTCATCGCTTCCACGCGTAAAATGGATCCCATGCAGATTCCCCTCTCTATTTGAATTCATGCTTTGTAAACTGTAGAGTACCGAGTCCTGTGAAGATGATCCCTGCACCTAAAGCAATGACCACCCACATTACGTATTCCTTAATCAGAGGACTTGATAGTGCCGGATACGACCAAGGTAATAATTTAATCCAAAAAATACTTGTTCGTGCCAAAAACAAACTGGCAATAGAACCAAATATGCCAAACGCTAACGGAAATGCCTGATTAGTAAAAAGGGTAGACCACCAAAGTTGAATTGCAAGTACAGGCAGGGTAGCCAAGCTGGCATTAATCGGCTGCAGCAGCATAACTCGCCAAGGAATGGGCTCGTTTGTATACAACACCCAGATGAGACTCATCCCTGCTATCGTGATCAAGGCGGTGCCAAGCTGCAAAATTACGATCCACACTATTTTGGATACATAAATATAGCTTCTAGGAACAGGCATGGCCATCATAGACGCATCTGACGACATACCTCAAATCCATCGTTATCAGGGAGCATAACATCAAGCACAATCACATCAATACGAGATTCCATCACGATTTGCAGCGCTTCGTGGCCCGTGGCTGCATGCTTAACATGAAGAAATCCTTCTTTTTTTAATACTTTTGTCAGCATATCTCGCAGTCCCTGTTCATCGTCTACGATAAGCACTGCAATTTCTTCCATAACCAAGGTTCTCCATTCTTTTTTTACATTTTTTACTTTCATTATAAAAGCAAACGGGCAGAATTAAAATCGAGTTCCATCACATATCGTACATCCCCGTGAATATACTTAATAACCAACAAGGCCAAACTGTGCCGTGTATCCACTTGGGGGGTGCCTAACAATGACGGAACCACGCCAGCCATATTCATTCGTCGTATCCCGCGAAGATTGGTCGCTGCATCGCAAAGGGTACCAGGACCAGCAACGCCATCAGCAGAAGGTCAAAGATGTCATTAAACAAAATCTACCCGATCTGATTACGGAAGAAAATATTATAATGTCGGACGGTCAACAGATTATCAAAGTGCCCATTCGCAGTCTGGATGAATATCGCTTCATTTATAACTACCAAAAGCAAAAGCATGTAGGCCAAGGGGATGGCGACAGTCAGGTGGGAGATGTCATCGGACGTGATCCTGCTTCCCAAAAGCCAGGTAAAGGTGAGAAAGCAGGCGACCAACCGGGACACGATATTATGGAAACAAAAGTCAGCATAGAAGAACTCGAAGATATGCTGTTTGAGGAAATGGAATTGCCGCATTTGCAGCAAAAAGATAAGGATCAAATTGAGGTTGAATCTATCGTATTCAATGATATACGCAAAAAAGGCATGCAAGCGAACATTGACAAGAAACGAACGATTCTCGAAAATCTGCGCCGCAACGCGCGTGAGGGGAATCCGGGCATTCATCATATTAGTCCGGACGATCTTCGCTACAAAACATGGGAAGAGAAGACCATTCCCCAATCCAATGCGGTAATTATCGCTATGATGGACACCTCAGGCAGTATGGGATCTTTTGAAAAATATTGCGCCCGCAGCTTCTTTTTCTGGATGACCCGCTTTTTGCGTCGCCAATATGAAAAGGTGGAAATTGTTTTTCTTGCGCATCATACCGAAGCCAAGGAGGTTACGGAGGAAGAATTTTTTACTCGCGGTGAAAGTGGCGGCACAATCTGCTCTTCTGCCTATTTGAAAGCATTGGAGATTATCGATAAACGCTATCCTCCTTCGACTTATAATATTTATCCCTTCCATTTCTCCGATGGCGATAACCTAAGCTCAGACAATGAACGGTGTGTGAAACTAATCGAGGAGCTTATGAAGCGCAGCAATATGTTCGGCTATGGAGAGGTGAACCAATATAATCGCAGCAGTACGCTGATGTCAGCCTACAAGAATATTAAAACGGATCAGTTTATGTACTATGTCATCAAGGAAAAAGGTGAGGTATACCAAGCCTTACGTACCTTTTTTCGCAAACGGGAAGGGGGAACGGTAGGATGAGCACCGATCAGAAAGAGCTTGAGTACGCGATATCAGAAATTATGGAGATTGCAGATGGATTCGGGCTCGACTACTACCCGATGCGGTATGAGATTTGTCCGGCGGATATTGTATACACATTCGGGGCGTATGGTATGCCCACGCGCTTCAGTCACTGGAGTTTCGGAAAAACATTTCACAAGATGAAAATGCAGTACGATTTTGGATTGAGTAAAATCTATGAGCTGGTCATTAACTCCAATCCCTGCTACGCTTTCCTGCTGGATGGAAATTCTTTGGTGCAAAATAAACTGATTGTCGCCCATGTACTGGCACACTGCGATTTTTTTAAACACAACGCCCGCTTCTCAGCCTCCAACCGCAATATGGTAGAGAGCATGTCTGCCACCGCAGAACGGATCAGCAGCTATGAAATGGAGTACGGCTCAAAGGCCGTGGAATCCTTCATTGACTCTGTACTGGCGATACAGGAACATGTAGACCCACAGCTCATCAAACCAAGGCATCTGGATAAACAACGCTACATGGAACTCAAAATCAAGGAGCAAAAAGAACCTAAAAAACACCAGCGTCCCATCGGACCTTACGATGATCTGTGGTCACTGGACACAGTAAAGCAGCATGATTCAGCCGAGACCGAGGGTATTAAGGTACGCCAGTTCCCACCGGAACCTGAAAAAGATATTGTCTGGTTTATTCAGGAATTCTCCGAGGTATTGGAGGACTGGCAGCGGGACATCATGACGATGCTGCGGGACGAAATGCTGTATTTCTGGCCCCAAATGGAGACCAAAATCATGAATGAAGGCTGGGCCTCCTATTGGCATCAACGGATTGTCAGAGAACTGGATTTGACTGGGGATGAAACCGTTGAATTTGCCATGCTGAACGCCTCCGTTGTGCAGCCTTCCAAGCAAAGCTTGAATCCGTATTATTTGGGATTGAAAATATTTGAAGATATTGAAAAGCGATGGGATAACCCGACCCGCGAGGAGCAAGAGCGCCAAGGACGCAAACCGGGCGAAGGTCGAGCTAAAATGTTCGAGGTGCGAGAGTTTGATTCGGATACCTCCTTTATACGCAATTACATGACCAAGCAACTAACGGAGGATTTGGATCTGTACGTGTTTGAAAAACGGGGACCGGATTGGAAAATTACCGATAAATCCTGGGAAAACATACGGGATCAGCTTGTGTTCTCACGTGTAAATGGAGGCTCCCCTTATATCGTTGTTGAAGACGGAGATTATCTGCATACAGGCGAGTTAAAGCTCAAGCACCAGTATGAAGGCATTGAACTGGATTTAAAATATATGGAGCGTACGCTTCCGTATGTATATCAGCTATGGGGGCGCACCGTTCATTTGGAAACAATGATTGAAGGTAAGCTCGCCTTATTTTCATATGACGGTAAGAAACATCATCGCAAATTTGTATAGTGATACACAATCGAATAACCAGCCTAATTAAAAAAGGTGCATTCCGAAGAAGGAAATGCGCCTTTTTTTACTGCTTTTTCTTAAATTCGACGATGTAGCTCTGATTCAGTTGTTTTCCACCTTCCGAAATGTTCTGGTACATGGATAAAAACCGGGCGGAAGGGCTCCACACTGTTGGACTGTCATAGGACTGGATATCGGTCGTAACGGGAGTGGTTTTACCCGTGGATTGGTCAAACACATACAACCCTCTCATACCTTGCTGATCCTCATCATAAATGGAAAAAGCAAGCTTGGACCCGTCGCTGGACCAGCTTCCACGACTCATTAAAGTCCCTTGACCCACGATTCCTTTCTCTTTGCCTTGTTCATCCAAAATGATCATACGAGCAGGTTCGGATGTATTCCATTTCCGCTTTTCAATGGCAATAGATTTACCATCAAGCGACACTGCAAAAGACATGGCCCCCTCTGCAATGGTCACAGCTTGAGGATGATTGAGAGTGAACCGATTCAGCACCGGATACCCTTGTTTATCATTGCCTGTATAAAATATGGCGTTACCCACTTTTTCGACATGAGCAATCAATTCTGAGCGATTCGGATCTTGAAAACTCAATTCTTCAGCTTTGCCGTCCAGTCCAATCAGATGTATCTTACCGTCTGGTTTACCTGTAATGAGATGATCCTTATCGCCCCAGCTCACTTCGTTAGTCATGTCCAGCTGGCCAACCGATGTAACCTTGCCACTGCTTAGCTCTAAAATATAGCCCTGAATATCATACTTGCTGCTGGTGCTGCCCTCCGTAAAAAAGACATGGCGCTGATCCGGAGAAACCACAGCAAGTAACTGTAGAGCCTTACGACCTGGTGTTAAAACTCGTTCCTTATTGGTCTTTACATTATGAATCCATAACTGATTCTGACGTTCCACAATCAGCTCTTCATCACTCAGCCATGACCTCGCGTAGACATCTCCCAGCTTGTCGATGGACTGTACCACCAGCTCGTCCGATACTTGCTGCCGAGCTGCCTCCATGTCAATCACAGTAAGCTTTTGCCCCGGTTTCATACCGGATGTTGGAATTGTCTCTCCTGCGCTTTTTATGCCGCAGCCGCCAAGCAATCCTCCAGCGATCAAGCCAGTCATGAGCAATCCTGTGACTTTGTGTCTGAAAAAGCGTGCATAGGGATGTTTGAGACGAGGAAAGCCGTTCTTTTTCCCGTGGCTGTCTAGGTTTTTCTTCATCATGTACAACGGCCTCCTTGTTAACGTTACCCCCAGCTTAATGCCTGAACATCTCGTGAATACATCGAATTGTTTCCAAATTGTAAATAAGACAACATTTCCAGTTCTATAGCTATCGAGCGGTCCAACTACTGGAAGCCATCGTGAACCAACAGGGGTAGCCTGAGCGAAAATTCATTGCCACTTGCACCTGAATGACCATTGCCATTTTCCAACCCGGTTTCGTCTGAAGCTGTGAGCTGCAACTCTCCACCCATGCGCTCCGCCAGTCTGCGTGCCAAAGGCAGGCCAAGTCCCGTGCCACTGTCTTGACGAGAACGATCACGACTTAAGGTAGCAAACGGCTCAAAAATCATGTCCCATTTTTCCCGAGGAATCCATGGACCGGAATTGCGTATATACACTATCACGGTGTCCTTTTCCACTCGATTAGATAACGTAATCCAGCCTTCGTCCTGATTGTATTTTACTGCATTATCCAGCAAATTCAGCACAATATGCATCAGATGCTTAGGGTCTCCACACACCTTGGCTGGAATGGTATCCATCGAAAAATTCAGTCCACGCGCCGCAGCTTTCCCCCGGATTCGGCTACCTGCATCTTCGAGCAGCAAATGCAGCTCCACTTCCTCCGTATGTAATTCAAAATCATATTTGTCCAGCACAGATAGTCTCAGTGAATCCTCGACAAGCTCATACAACCGTTTGGTTTCCTTACCGATACTTTCTCTGGCTTCACGCACCAATTCGGGATCATCCCCATACATATCCAGCAAATCAGCGTAAGCCTGAATAGAGGTCAACGGAGTCTTCAGTTCATGGCTGATATTGCCAATAAAGGTCTTTTGCTGCTGCTCTAGCTCTCTCAAACGCCGAACCGCTTCTTCCAGCCGAAGCTTTTCATTTTCGAGCGCGGTAATACTTGCCCGGATCACATGACTCATCTGGAGCATCCCTTCATCCAGCCTTCCCAGCTCGTCCTGCCGTCGCAGCAATCTGGCTTCTGGATAGTGCCCTGCCGAGATCTGCTCAGAAGCGCGAGTCAGTCGTCCGATGTCCCTCGTCTGGCGGCTGACATAGCCTAAGCCAAGAATAAAGCTTAAGACCAGCACCGCACCTCCTGTCCATAAAAACAAGCGGGCAATGTCCTGGTAAAACTGCTGCTGTGCTTCTATTGAGCTATGAAGCTGTATCACTCCCAGCAAGCCGTCTGGACCTTGAAGCGGAGCTAGATAGGTCACTGAGCTACCTTCTGTAATATACGCAATTTTCCCTTGGAGCGCATAAGAAAGCGCCTGACTGATATCTGTTCTATAAGCCAGTGGTAGAGAATTCCCGACCTCATGTCCCCGGCCATCATATAAAATAACGCGCATATTACTGGACACACCGAGTTCCACGGCAAGCTGTGGCGCTTGCTTTTTCATGAATTCTTCGGGTGATTGGCCAGCTCCCAACAGGTAAGACTGTTTGACGCGCATCTCCACGATTTCCGCCTGACGCTTTAAGCCGCGTTCCATTTGGTCTGTCTGATTGGCACGAATACCAGTAAGCACGAGCCAGCTCAGCAAACCGACAGTAAACAGCAGTAAAGCCGCCAGGACCAGCGGAAATTTCCAGCGCAGGCTCAAGCCTGTACGCTTACGTTTGCGCTTCTGCGGGTCAGTGGACTGCAATCTTTCTTGTGAATGGAGTGAATGATGTTCGTTCACGTCATTTTCTCCGCCTTATAGCCGATTCCATATACGGTCTGCAGCATCGACTGATGCGGTTCCAATTTTTTGCGCAAGCGCTGAATATGAATATCCACCGTCCGCGTTCCTCCCACATAATCAATGCCCCATACTTGTTCCAACAGATCGTCCCTTGTATACACCCTCCCAGTATGGGACACCAGCAGAGCCAGTACATCAAACTCCTTGGGGGTCAGATCCAATGCTTTTACTCCGAGTTCGGCCGTTCGGCTAGATGGACGCACTCGTAATGGACCCAGTATTACCTCCGTTCCTTCCGGCGCAGGTGCTCCTTCTCGTTCCAGTCTCCGTACTAATGCCTTAATACGTGCGAGCAGTTCTCTCAGGTCAAACGGCTTGCTCATAAAATCGTCTGCTCCCAGCTCCAGTCCAAGCACCTTATCGACGATATCATTTTTGGCGGTTAGCAGTAGAATACCAACGCCCTTCCGGCTTTCCAAACGGCGACACACCTCATATCCGCCCAGTTTGGGCATCATCACATCCAGTATGAGCACATCCGGGTGGAACAAACGCACTTTTTCCAATGCATCCTCTCCATCCACAGCAGTTTCCACCAAAAAACCTTCCCGCTTTAACGCATAGGCCAGTGCATTCCGGATACTCGCCTCATCGTCCGCTATCAGTACTCTTTTATCCATGTCCTTCCCTCCCTGCCCAAAAAACGTTCATGCACATATCATCGGTCATGCCAAGCATAGTTGCCAGGCGAGCTCCAGCCGCTGCCCCAAGTGCCTTCACCAGCTCGGCCCGTTCTTCCAATGCCCTTTCTACGATAGGGGCTACATCTGACCGAAGGGATTGTCCAATCGTAATCATTCCAAGCTTATACATCTTGAATCTCTACTTTCGCTTCATTTTATTTTACGCTCCTGATGACAAAGGGCAAGCCTGCCGCCTGCCCTTATCAGGTGTTTCCATAAGATAGGAGCTTAAATTGGAATGAGCAGGCTATTGGCCGTTCCGAAAGTAGCTGAAGAAATCGCAGTTTTCACCAATTGATGAGTTTTAGTTTATGTTAATGCAACTTTTCTAGCATAACAATGTTCATTTCGGCCAAAACATGGACCTTTTTCTTGTGCTCACAGGATAAAAAAACAAACTTATAGCGCTATTATCATTTTTTAATGTCGATAAATATAACACACTATGCTAATCTCATTCTCTCCCAGCCCTGTGTTTTGAAGTGTCTTACCTGTCCGTATATGCTAAAATACTTCCGTATCGGCTATTCGCCTACAGGAGGGCATGATTATGAACCAATCCATTTTGATCGTAGAAGACGAAGAGAAGATTGCCCGACTTCTAGAGATCGAACTTGAATTTGAAGGCTATCAAGTAAGTAAAGAAAAGAACGGAATTGATGGGCTGGAGACCTATTGTAAAGGTAGTTGGGATCTAGTTTTGCTGGATATTATGATTCCCGGTATCAATGGCATCGAACTCCTTCGGAGGATTCGTAAACATGATGCGAACGTTCCTGTCATTTTATTGACGGCTAAAAGTTCCATTGCGGATAAGGTCGAGGGACTCGATTTGGGAGCCAATGACTATGTTACCAAACCTTTTGTGATCGAAGAGCTGCTTGCACGTGTAAGGGCCGCGCTCAGGGTAGGTGCAACGAAAGACATGGCTTCACAAGTAGCAGATCAATGGCTTAGTGCCGGAGATTTACGTCTTCATGAGGGTACACGTGAAGTGCTTCGGGGAGAGCACAACATTGAGCTTACGCCGCGAGAGTTTGACTTGCTCGTTCATTTACTCCGACATCAGCGGCAGGTCCTTAGTCGTGAACAATTACTGGAAAATGTATGGGGCATTGATTATATTGGTGATACCAATGTGGTCGATGTGTATATTCGCTACGTACGCAATAAAATTGACCCCACGCGCCAGCTCCCTGAGCTGATTCATACAGTGCGCGGTATTGGTTATGTTCTGAAGGAATCGTTATGAAGCTGCAGAACAAAATCCATACGTACACCTCGTTATTATTCGGGATTTTACTTGTGGCTATTAATTTCTCAGTCTATTTTCTATTCAGCCAACTTTCAATAGACAGTCGAAAAAACCAGGTAGAGGCCGCAGCAGAGAACATGATTCATGGCATTCAACGTGCTCCAGTATCCATAGCCGCTGAGGATCTGCTACGAGCCTATGTGCCTCTGGACGGCATGCTTCGTCTGATGAGACCGGAAGGCGATTTTCTTGCTCCTATCACCTCTTCATCAGAGCAGTCTCTCAGCTTGATGAATGGCGTTTTTAATGAAACACGGCAGGTTCGCATCATTACCCATGAGAGCAACCGTTATATTTTCGTATCGGTCCCCATGATTTGGTCGAATGGAGAGGTTGTCAATCTTCAGGTGACCGAAAGTCTACAATCGACGATGCAGACGCTCCAGGTACTTAGAATCGTACTTATTGCAGTCACAGGAATTGCTCTTATTCCTGTCGTCATATCGGGAAGACTGCTGGGCAGACTGATTACACATCCAATTACATCCATGATTAGCACGATGAAAGAGATTCAACGTAGCGGGAAATTCAAACGTCTTCCGCTCAATTCGTCATCACGTGACGAGCTAGTCGAAATGGGAGAAACGTTTAATGACATGATTGAATTGCTGGAGCGGAATTTCGTTCGCCAAGAACAATTCGTTTCGAATGCGTCCCATGAATTGAAAACCCCTCTAACCATTATTGAAAGTTATGCTAGTTTGCTTAAACGACGGGGATTGCAGAATCCCAATATTTTTGCCGAATCCGTTGAAGCAATCCATTCTGAGGCGATCCGAATGAAAGATATGGCAGAACAACTTCTTCTGTTGGCCAGAAACGAAGAACAATGGAATGTCGTGTTAGAACCTGTACGCTTGACCAAAGTAGGGACAGAACTGAAAGCTACATTTGAAAATGCTTTCGGCCGACAAATTCAACTGGATGTACAGACAGACTGCACTGCCTATACGGACGAGAATAAACTAAAACAACTTCTATTTATATTTTTGGATAATGCACGCAAATACAGTGACGAGCCGATACACCTGATGATTGATATTATGGGCGGTACGACTCAACCTTGCATAAGAATCACAGATCAAGGAATTGGAATTCCTGAAGAAAAGTTATCTAAAGTTTTCGACCGCTTTTATCGTGTGGACGAAGCCAGAAGCCGCGAGGAAGGTGGGGCCGGGCTAGGCTTATCATTAGCTACAGGAATTGCTCAAGCTATTCAAGCACAAATTGGGCTAGAAAGCATAGAGGGAAGCGGAACAACTGCAACGATCATCCTCCCTGCTGTTCCAAAATAATAAGCCAAAGGAGGGAAAACCGATGAAAACGATCTATGCCTGGATGATTGGAGGTACGGTAGTGGCTGTATTGATCACCATTTGCCTTTTACAGTGGCCCTGGGCACGATCGTTAGCAGCTTCGCCTTTGGAAGAAAAAGCCGTGGTCCAATCTGTATTGCATCAGTATCCTGGCGAGGTGCTCGAATCCCAACGTTTGGATAATTTTTATGTGATCAAGCTAGAACGCGCCAAAGGGAAGTACGAAATAAAAGTCAACGCCTATGATGGTGTCATCCAATCCATAAAGCGGACACAGATGTATACAGATGCAAAGCAGGAACCCCAAGATCACACGCCCGGTTCCTCAGAGCCCAGTGACCAATCAAATCCAGTCCATAAAACTGACCCGGTTTCTCTTGTCATTACAGAGAATGAAGCAGCCAAGCTTGCTGCAAAAGCAGTGAATGGAACATCCGATGACATTGAACTGCACCGCAATGACAAAGGCCTCTATTATCTTGTTGAGGTTGAGGTACAAGATGGGCGTGAGGCAGTGGTGCAGATCAATGCAGTATCTGGCTCAATCGACTCTATCACTTGGGAAAAAGAAAAACAGGATCACGACGAATCATGACGTCCTGATGATCTTGCTTATGTCTTCTCATTGTTTTCTCATGATTCTATTATGTTCCTCTCATGTTCAAGGGTTAAGCTGTATTCAAGCATACAGCTCAAGGAGGAATTATGTAATGAAAAAAAACTATACATTAGGAATAATAGCAGCCACGGTTCTGCTTGGAGTTACGGCTACAGGTGTCTCGGCAAATGCCGTATGGGCTGCTAAGCCTATAGGACTAATTGGAGCGACTACTGCTGCCAATATTGCCAAAAAAGCTGTGGGAGATCATGCGCAAGTTGAGGATGTCGAACTGGAGCGCAAGAACGGAAAAGTCTACTATGAAGTGGATCTTCAGCAAGGAGATAAAGATTGGGATATAGAGGTTGATGCTTATACTGGGAAAACCATCCGTTCCCATTCCGAGCTTGATCATGACTCGAATGACGAGTCTTCCCTTTACAAACCCAACCACGTCACTCTAACTGAAAAGCAGGCTGGACAAATTGCACTTAAGCATGTGCCTGGGAGTACCCTTCTGTCTTCTAAATTAGATAAGGAAGATGGACAGTTCATCTATGAGGTCAAGGTACTCACCAACGAAGGAACTGTTGAGCTTGAAATCCATGCATCATCTGGAGCGATCGTGGATACAGACGAAGATGATGACAACAACGATAACTAATCACCCACCATTCATGACCAGACTTGCATAATACAGTGTTAATTAAAACGGAGCAGCGAACTTTCGCTGCTCCGTTTTTTTGACTAACGTGAACAGGAAAAGAACGAGAATAGCCCATAAAACTGCACCTATTATTTCCTCATGAATAGACTGATAACTAACAGAGGATTACCTTTTTTCTTCAATTAAAAATCAAGTGAGGTTCTTATGGCGAAATCCTATACAAAAGCACAGATTCGCGAAATCACCCGTCGTTTCGGCCTGATCCCCTTAAAATCAAGCTTAGTCTCATCACTATACCGAAAGAATGCAGTAATCCAAGTAAAAACGAAAAAGGGAACTTATGCATTAAAACCCTTTAGTCGTTCAAAGATGGCTCGTTCAAATACGATTCAACAGATGGAACGAGCTGCGAGCTATATAAGGCTTTTGAAAAAGAGAAAGTATACCTATATGCCCACATGGCTCCCCACTCATTCCGGCAAGCTATGGACTTTGTATCAAGAGACGCCATTTTATGTAAGTCAGTGGATCAAAGGACGGGGACTGGAGACCGCTGAAGATTTCGAAAAACTGGGGTTGGCTCTTGCCACACTTCACGCTACATCCACCGGCTTGCATCGGATGGAGAAAGGAAAGTCCCCTCCGACCATTCAACAATTGCGGATATGGAAAAACCAAGATCGTCTTTTCCAAAAAAAAATGATAAAAATCAGCCGCCAGAATAAAGAGTACCGCAACTGGTACAACACTCATAGCAAGGACTGTAAACGTTTATCCAGACGTGCATGGAAGGATTTGCAGGACGCATCCATTATAAGACTGCTTCGGACGGAACGTCGGCACCCCTCCTTGATACACAGTGATATCACCACCCCGAATGTCATTATTTCAGATGACGGTCATCTCAAAATCATTGATTGGGATCGGGCCAAAATTGGCTCAGTTTATGCTGATTTGGCAAAGGCTCTTATGAATACGACTCAATTCAATCCTGAATTTGTGCAATCCTTGTTGAGGGGATACCAAAAACGCAAACCACTCAGCCGAACTGAGCGGAAGATTGTTACAGCTTTATATAAACTGCCACGAGAAGCTTGGCATGCTTCCCGACATCCAAATCGTTCAAGAGACCGCGAAATCCTAGACAACTGGGATCAGTCGTGGCCTCTTCGATTACAAATCATCCATATTTTGCAGGAGTGGGCCCGTGTATAAAAGAAAGTGAGGAGCAAAATGTCGATTTTATCGAATGTTGAGCAAATGTACGGAATCAAAATTCAGCGTAGCCGTCAAATGAAGGACATTCACAAGATTGAAACTGCCAATACAACTTACTGCTTAAAACCCTATAAATTCCCGGAAGAAGAGATTCGTTTTATTACACGTGTCTTGTCCTACCTGGATGAACGCGGGTTTACACGTAGCCAAAAGGTCTATCCAACCGTACAGCAAACAGCCTACATGACCTATGAAGGCGTTTCGTATACATTAACCAATTGGGTTCATGGACCCAGGCCGGAATTCACAAAAAGAATAGACTTCAAAAAGGGAATTTCTACTTTAGCCAAATTCCACACCAGTGCCGTAGGGTTTCCTGTCACGGAAGCGCCGCCTTCCAGAATCCGTTATGAAGGCTTGAGCGATGAAATAGCTGAATATAAAAAACGCCTCAGTCCTTACAAAGGCACAGCACATCTCCTAGCTCTTTGTGAAGAAGTGTTATATCGTCTACAGCAACCCAAAGTTCGAGCAGCAATCCAGCAGGAGCAAAAAGCAGCTGCATTAATACACGGTGACTATAACTATCCCAATCTGGTCAAAGACAGGCAGCTCAAAATCCATTTGATCGACTTCGAAAATTGTTCCCTACATGTAAGGATGAAGGATCTCTCCCATCTTCTTCATCGGAATTGTCTATGGAACGCGACAAAGATGCTGCGCGCGATAGAATTTTATCAACGATATCGACCGTTGAGCACTCAGGATTTGCATCTGCTTCATATGCTATTGATCTCTCCCTATCATGTGGTCCGCAACCTTAGAATAGGCGGCTTCCGTTCTGCGAAGCGAGTCATTCCATCGTTTGTGCATCTGAACAAATACCGACGTGAACTTAGATCACTGCTATAATCAGTTGGCATGGAACTAAGCAAAAAAACAGACCCGGTGATAAGGTCTGTTTTTTTGTGTTTTGACAACTAGCTAAGGAAAATCGGCATGTTACTAAACGAATCGATTTTCTGATTGTACCGGTACAACCAAAAATTTATAGCATTGTACACAGCACGCCCCCCTTTTACAATGATGCTAAGACTCAATGCTCATTTGTTTCGAGAAGAGAATTTGGCAAACTAACAATAGAGGTGACTGTACATGTACACCATGACAAAAGAAGAAATAAAAGCTTATTTGAACAGAATCGGAATTCCCGAAGTTCAGCCTCCTACCCTATCCTATTTAGTGGAGTTGCATAAGGCACATGTAAAACATCTTTCATGGCAAACGTTGGACATTTTTGCAAGAAAGCCGGCTGCCATTGGTTTTCAAGAATCTGTTCAACTCATTCTACATGGGAGAAGTGGTTATTGTTTTCATCTGAATGGTGCCTTTAGTGCGCTACTACATTCACTAGGGTACAAAGTTTCTCTGCATCATGCTGGGGTACAACCTTTAGGAGCTGAGCCTCGCATTAATTCATTTCATCTTGGATTAACAGTGAACTTGCTAAATGAGCAGCAAGAAGATGAAGTATGGATTGTAGATGTCGGACTAGGCGATATGCCATATGAGCCTCTTCCACTCCTGATGGGGACTTATGAACAAACCCCACTTCGTTATAAAGTTATGGAATCTGAAGTTGTTACTAATGGTTGGCGTTTAGAACATGACCCGCTTGCTTCATTTGTTGGCGTTGATTTTGCCCCTACGGTTGTTCAGGATTTGGAAGAATTCAGGCCGAAACATCATTTCTATAGCCGCTCCGTGGAATCTCCATGGTTTAACCTGTTTCTAATTCGGCAAAGGCAAGCATTAGAAGCGAATGAACTCAGAGGATGTATTTGGAAAAAACGTGGGCTAAACGGTTTGGAAAAAATAGAGCTGGATAAGAAGTCGCAGTGGCTGGAAGTATTGGCAGATGTATTTGGTGAGCCGCTCGTTAACTACAGTCATCAGGAACGGGACGAGTTATGGAAAAGAGTACTTGCGGCTCATATGGAATGGAAAAAAATCTTTGACTGAAGCGTTACAATAGAGAAGCTTCCTCTAATTCCTTGTTCAAAGATTCATTCATTCTTTCATAGGAATATGCACTACCTCTGTTGCCTCTGTTGCGTTGATTGGACTGCCACACAGGAAGAGCATCGCTTTGCCAGTATCCAGCCAGCTAACGCCCAAAACTTCCAGTTCCCCACGATATACCGCTCAAACTACATCTCACACCTCCAGCATTTCCGGGGAGTGCTGAAGCATTTCCAATTCCTTCACCATGTTTTCAATCAGCTTTGTGAATGAAGCCAATTCTTCCGAGCTGGAGGCCTGTTGCCGGGCACTGGCTGTTGTGGTAGCGGTCTCGGACTGCACACTGTCAAGCATACGGGCAATATCCAGCACCTTGCGCTGAATTTGCTCCTGTGCTTGCTTTGAATTAGATGCCAGCTTTCGCACTTCCTGCGCCACCACTTGAAATCCACGCCCTGCTTCTTGCGCATGGGCTGCCTCAATCGCCGCATTCAGTCCTAGCAGATGAGTCTGATCGGACAATTCTCGAATGGTACTGCTCATCTGTTCAATATGCTTAATCTCGTCACTCAATTGCAATACTAGTTCCTCTGTATTTTCCTGCGAAGAAGCAGTATTGCAGGCACTCTCCGCGATATTATCGGTATTTTCCCTAAGTTCGGCAATCATCCCCGTCAAATTTTGTGCAATTCGGGACACCACAGTCAGCATCTGCGTTTGTTCATCGGCGAGCTCGTTAATCTGCTCCTTTTCCTTTTCCTGATAAGCTTCCAGCACAAGCTGAGAATCCAGATTGAACATTTTGGAAAGAGCGTGCACAATAGAATACCAGTCCTCTATCCCCGAACGCTTTAAAATGTCTACTGCAATATCCAGATAAGCAATGTACGTACCCAAATAATAATCGGAAGACAATCCGATTCGGGAATGTACCTGCCCCACAAAAAGGCGGTGTTCGATAAACTGATCATCTATTTTCCCATCTGCAAGAGAAAGCCAGTATTCACGTTGTGTTTGCTTTAGTCGCTCAATATTCGACCATTTAGAGATAATTGACACGAGATGCGGAACCTTTTCTACATGCTCATAAAAACGGTCCACTACCTCATTTACAATAGATTGGAATAGCCCCTGATAGTGGTGCAATAAAGCCAAATCACCATCAGTAATACCAATATATTGTATCTGTTTTAATCTACTCTCAGCGACATGAATCATAAGTTCCTCCAAATAATAGTTTACATAGATTTTACATTACCATATTTATCGGCAACTTTTTAGAAAATGTTAAAAAAGCAGAAGATTGATTATGATTTTTTTCATATTAATTTCAGAAGAGTGTATAAATTCAACTCCCTAATAATACAAAAAAAGAACCCGCCAGCACCTCAAACGCTCTGTGCCTGCCGGATTCTCTTCACCATCCATTTCATTCCATAGCCTCATTCACACCATTGTTTATTTCCCCTTACCGATTCAGGAGGCTGCCTACATACCTCAATAAATCGTTGGCGCTGGCTCCAGTGTAGCCATGCTCCTCAATCAGTCGCTTAATCACCTCATTCATCCGTTTGAGCTGATTAGCATCAGGCGTTTTGGTCGAAGTTGTGATCTTCACAATATCCTTCAAATCGGCGAACAGCTTCTTTTCAATGGCTTCTCGCAGCCGATCATGATGATGATACTCAAACTTTCGCCCCTTGCGAGAATAGGCGGAAATACGGATTAATATTTCCTCACGGAATGCCTTTTTCGCATTTTCCGACACCCCGATTTGCTCCTCGATGGAGCGCATAAGCCGCTCATCCGGGTCGAGCTCCTCATCTGTGAGCGGATCGCGGATTTTCGCCCAATTGCAAAAAGCTTCGATGTTATCTAAATAGTTATCAAACAGCGTCTTGGCTGATTCTTCGAAAGAGTACACAAAGGCCTTTTGTACTTCTTTTTTCGCCAATTCATCATATTCCTTACGAGCCACCGAAATGAAATTCAGATAACGCTCCCGCTCTTCCTTGGTGATGGAAGCGTGTTGGTCTAAACCATCCTTAATGGCTCGTAAAATATCCAGAGCATTGATGGACTCCACATTTTGCTTAATCAGGGCACTGGAAATACGATTAATGACGTACCTTGGGTCTACGCCGGACATGCCTTCTTCCAGAAACTCATGTTGCATCTCCTTCAGATCGGCCTCCTTATAGCCTTCGACCTCCTCACCGTCATACATGCGCATCTTTTTAACCAGATCCATACCCTGCTTCTTGGTTTCTTTCAACCGGGTGAGCACAGAGAAAATGGCAGCCGTTCGCAGCGCATGAGGAGCGATGTGAATATGACGCATGTCACTTTGCTCAATGAGTTTGGCATAAATCTTTTCTTCCTCGGACACTTTCAGATTATAGGGAATGGGCATTACAATCATCCGCGATTGCAACGCCTCGTTCTTTTTATTCGCAATAAAGCTTTTATACTCCGATTCATTCGTGTGAGCTACGATCAATTCATCTGCACTGATGAGCGCAAACCGTCCGGCCTTGAAATTTCCCTCCTGGGTCAGAGACAATAAATTCCATAAAAATTTCTCATCGCATTTCAGCATTTCCTGAAATTCCATCAGTCCGCGATTCGCTTTATTCAGTTCTCCGTCAAATCGATAGGCGCGCGGATCAGATTCCGAACCATACTCCGTAATGGTGGAAAAGTCGATGCTGCCTGTCAAATCGGCAATATCCTGTGACTTTGGATCAGAAGGACTGAACGTACCTATGCCGATCCGGTTTTCTTCCGATATAAAGACCCGCTCCACACGCACCTTTTCGATGTCGCCATCAAATTCCGTACGCAATCTCATCTGGCAGGATGGGCACAGGTTACCTTCAATGCGTACACCCAGTTCCTTTTCAAATTCGGGACGCAACTCATGAGGAATAAGATGAAGGGGATCTTCATGCATAGGGCAGCCCTCTATAGCATACACAGCTCCCTGATCTGTTCTTGAAAACTTCTCCAGCCCACGCTTTAGCAAGGTGACCAGTGTCGATTTCCCTCCGCTAACAGGTCCCATCAAAAGAAGGATACGCTTGCGGACATCGAGCCGCCTGGCTGAGGAATGGAAGTACTCCTCCACCAGCTTCTCCAGTGCACGATCCAGCCCAAAAATCTCCTGCTCAAAAAATTTATATCGCTTATGTCCCCCAACCTCTTCTACACCAAAAGATTCAATCATTTTGTAAACCCGTGCATGAGCGGTCATCGCCGGTGTCGGGTCTTTCTTGAGTATCTCGATATACTCTCTAAAAGTGCCGTTCCAGGCCAAGCGGTTGTTCTCCGCTCGGTACTCCGCAAGGCGGTCAAAAATATTCATGCTCGGTTCCTCCCATGACTGCGTAATGACTATCCTCCACTCTTGATGATTATGGCTACACTCGTCACGCCTTTCAGGATATGATGCGATCCTCTTAAAAAAAGTGTAATACATACCTATGCAGATTGATTTCAGAATTGACCTATTTTTTGTGACAGGTCTCTACGCTTTTTCCAAAAACAAAGGGATTCACTATGTTAAAATAGACAACAACGACGCGGACCTGACGCATTATGGTACAATATAAGCTCGGAATAATGGGATAAAGGAGCGGGAGAATCCATGGCGGTTCGGCATGAGACGGAGCTGTACGCTCCAGTCAAAGCCTTCTTTGAAAATTTGGGATATGAAGTCAAAGGAGAAGTGCGTAACTGCGATTTGGTGGGAATCAAGCCAGGGCAGCAAACGCCACTGATTGTGGAGATAAAAAAGACGTTTAACCTGGCGTTAGTGTTGCAAGGTATGCAGCGCTTGAAGCTAAGCAGCAATGTATATGTAGCCGTAGAACGGAACCGTGCCAAAAAAGGGGCGGTGAATCAACGCTGGAATGAGCTGATCGGACTGTGCCGCCAGTTGGGGCTTGGCTTGCTCACCGTCACGTATTTTAAAACAAAGCCTCCGCTCGTTGAGGTGCTGTGTAAGCCCGTGGCATCTAGCGATGATGTTTACAAAACGACTGCCATTCGTCGTGGCTCGCGCAAGGAAAAGCTGCTGCGGGAATTCCACGCACGCAGCGGTGACCACAATGTCGGCGGTAGCACCCGGCGCAAGCTGGTCACTGCCTACCGGGAAAAAGCGCTGCGCGTAGCCGCTGCTTTGCAGGGCTTGGGAGAAGCCGCCCCGGCGCAGCTTGCCCGTACAGCAGCCGTCAGCGATGCTGCTGCCGTACTCCAGCGTAACTACTACGGCTGGTTTGAACGTGTAGCCCGCGGTCGCTATCGGCTGACTCCGTTCGGTGAAGCCGCCCTGAGCGAGTATGCGGAAGTGCTGCAGCAGCAGGGCATTGAAGTGGCGGGTGGAATGGCGGCAGAGTTTAACGAGAGTAGCGAGCAATTGCAGATTGCGGACGCATCCGTCGGTTACTCCACCATTGTAGCGGAAGCAGAGGATGACTGACCCTCGGATATTTATTTTGACTAGCTTCGCGCAGTAAATTCTCCGATCGTCTCACCGATTAGATTCATGCCCATAAGCAGCTGTTCTCGGCCTGGGTGGCTAAAGTTAAGGCGAATATGGGACGCACCTTCATCGCCAACCGCACACAACGCACCTGGCATAAAGGCTACACCCTTGGGTAGCGCCGCTTTGAGCAGCAAGGCGCTGTCCAGCCCAGCGGGCAATTTCACCCACACATACATCCCACCAGATGGAATATGATACGTCACATCTTTCCAAAACGGACGCTTCAGCAGCTCTAAGAGTAATTGGAGCCGAGTTGAATATTCCTTGTTCAACATTGCTAAGTGCTCGTGCCATTGAAAACGCGAGTTGGTCAGCAATTGGAACAGCAGCCGTTGGTTCATCGTACTGGATTGCACGTCAGCCAGCTGCTTCAAGGCGTACATCCCTTCAATCAGCGGCGCAGGACCAGCCGCCCAGCCAGTTCGCAGTGCAGGGGCAACTGTTTTATTAAATGAACCGATATATAGCACTTGACCACCCTGACCCGCATGATCCAGCGCGAATAGTGAGGGGTAAGCCTCTGCAAACTTTCGGCTCTGCGCATGCGGACTCTTATCATGAGTTTCGTGCTTTGTCTTAAAATGCAATTCACCGTAAGAATCGTCTTCAACGACTAACACCTCATGACGTCTACACAGATCCAAAATTTCCTGCCGTCTAGCCGCGCTCCATAAGGAGCCTGTCGGATTCGTAAACGTTGGCGTAGCAAAAAAAAGCTTGGGGCGATAACGGATCATTAAAGCTTCAAGCTTATCGGGAATAACGCCCTCCCCATCTGATTCTACAGGAACGACCTGCGCCCCTTGCATAGATAGCACCTGCAAACATCCAGGGGATGTCGGGTTCTCGACCAATACCGGATCACGCTCATCCACCATCAGCCTTACGATCAAGTCAATGGCCTGCTGGCTACCTGTGGTGAGAAGGATTTGACCTGGTGGTACTCTTACTCCTTTACGCTGTTCCCACTCTCCCGCAAGCCATGCCCGCAACGGAAAATAACCCTCCGGTTCACCATACTGGAGGGCGTCAGGGCCGGAGCCAAACACATCATGAGCCGCTTCTTCCAATAGTTTCACCGGAAACAGCTCTTGTGCGGGCAATTCTTCAGCCAAAGATATAAAGGAATGTTTTCTCGCATTTTCCCGGATATGACGCACTGGAGAAGCCAACATCGCAGCCGTTCGTGAAGCAAAGGAATATTGCATGAACATCCTCCTTCTCCTGAAAATAGTCATGATCTCCGGGCTGACGCGTCAAGCATATAACTGCTTCATCTGACGCGCATATAAGGCATAACGTTCAATCGCCTGCGCCCGGCTGGACACACCTAATTTCGCATAAATTTTACGTAAATAATTATCAATGGAGCGCCGACTAACTTCGATCTCGACAGCAATTTTGTCATATGTAATTCCCTGTACAATACGTTCCATAATAAAAACTTCGGTTTGCGTCAATTCGTCAAAAGGCTCGGAAGCCATTAACGGCATAAATGGCCAGTTTCCACAACGAATCCAATCCATCGGTAATGAAGCAAATCCTTCGCGCAAACCGTTGATCAGGTGAATTAACTGGCTCGGTGATGCCTGCTTGGATAGCATTCCATTTGCACCAAGCGAGATTAACTGCTGGAACAACGTAATATTGTCCTCATCCGTCATAATAACAATATGGCTGTCCGGAGACAAGACCCGCATTTGTGTCAAAAACGGTTCCGCCGTTCCCTCAGGCAACCTATAGTCCATTAAAATAATTTCCGGGCGAATGGAGCAAACCAGCTCCAGGCCTTCTGTGCCGGAGGAAGACATCCCTCTAACAAGCAAATCCTGCTGGTCTTCCAAAATAAGCTTTGTTCCCAGCATACTTGTAGGATGAATATCTATGATGACCACCTGCCATATTTTTCTCATATCTAAACCTCCTGATTTACAAAAAAATACATATTTAACGAAAATAATCATAAAACTAAAGAATGCTTATGTAGAAATTGCGTAAATGTGAACGTATAGGAAGCGAAAACGATTTAAGGAAATTGTATCCTAGGACTTCCTTCCGATGCAATCTCTTTTTCCAATATTTTTATATGACTATTTCGCTTTTGCGAAATAAATAGGCCCATGATAGAATTGGTACTGCAAATAAAGACTGGAAATTTGAATTTACACGGGAGTTGAAAATCGCATGCAAGCTTCACCTGAACGTCCTCCTGCCGAAGCCCGGCGGAGCAATTCAAGAAAGGGGTTGCCCGTAAAGACTTTTCTGCTATTTTGGTTCATTCTTATTATACTAGGTGCTCTCGCAACCTATCTGTATAGCAATCACTTGAAGCAGCAAATGCTAAACGAAATGCAAACCCATACAGACCAACAGATTCAGGCACTCAAATCCGACTATGAAAAGCAACTGACTGCACTTTCCAAGGAAGTTAGCGGATTGCAGGGCAAAGTTCAGTCCTTCAACGAACTACTGACCTTTACAAAGGATAATGCCAATAACAAGACCGATAATAGCAATAAACTGTATACTCAATTAAATGAAGTCAAGCAGCAACTCAATACACTTCAGAAAAAAATGGACTTGCTAAAATGAATGTAGATGCAAAGCTAGTAAACCGGTTCTTTATGTTGGCCCTTGCTCCTTTTATCGGTTTGTTAGGGTGTATTTTGTTAGTGCATCCCCCTTTGAGCTTTCCTGAATCTACATCTCCGAGTCTGCAAAAAGCCGAAATCACTCTACAAGCGCAATCAGTAGGCAAGCAGCTTGATGAAGCCAAGCAAACAGCAACGTATACCTTATCTACGATTCGCCGAACGTCTGAGATTTACAAACAAACGACCCAAACGATGAATCAGCTTGTCGTGACTGCCTCTGCGCAGTCCAAGCGACCCGCGGTTATCTATAATCGGCGCATCACTGCCAAACTGGGTGTTCCCTATTACCAGGTAGATAGCAACCGGATTACCATTGAATTGTTTAAAGTAAACCCGGGAATTTATCACGGATACGCTATGAAAGTCAAACTTAAAGATCCTAAGGCAATGAAAATGTCTTTGGGAAATGACAAGTTGGGTGGCTCAGAAACGACCATGCGTGCAGTCTTGAGACACGGAGCTATTGCTGGCATCAACGCAGGCGGCTTTGCCGATGGAGATGGCAAACGCTATCCATTAAGCACTACTGTCTTGAACGGCCGCTACCTTACTGGCTTTCAGTCGAGTTTCAAGGACTTGTCATTCGTTGGATTGAGTAACGACGGCAAGCTTATTGGGGGCAAATTTTACAATCAAGGTGCTCTTGACAGCTTAAAACCTGCCTTTGGAGCTACCTTCGTTCCCGTTCTGTTACAAAGGGGACAAAAAGTGCCTATTCCTGATAAATGGAAAGTCTCTCCCAAGCGGGCTCCACGTACAGTCATTGGCAACTATAAAGATGATCAGTTGCTCATTATTGTCGTAGACGGCTACAATGAAAGTGGGGGTTCAGGTGCAACGCTCGAAGAACTCCAAGGGAAGATGTTCAATCTGGGTGTTCAAGATGCTTATAATTTGGACGGCGGCGGTTCCTCGTCCCTTATACTAAACGGCCGAATCGTAAACAAACCGTCAGATGGTAATTTGCGTCCAGTCCCTACTCATTTTTTGTTCTATAAATAGTTAGGTGTAGTTTACTATCCAATTAAATATATGCTGTTCAGGCATAGCTCTATCCGAAAAAAAGCATCACGAACGAATGTCGTGATGCTTTTGCCTCATTTAGGAGGAGTACTGTGTCATTTCTGTCAGGCATTGAGCACAAATATAACGTTCTTTGAAATCGTTCACTTGTTCTATTGAGCCGCAGAATACACATTTTGGACGATAACGCTCCAAAATAATATGGTCGCCCTGAACCAAAATTTCGACAGGATCTCCCTCATTCATTTGATATCTTTTACGTAGTGACTTAGGCAGAACTATTCTCCCCAACTGATCAACTTTACGTACCACACCGGCAGGTTTCATCGTGATCGTACACCTCTCCTATTGAGTATTAGCTTTCAATTTTCTTTCCAGGCGAAAAACTAGGTACAAAGACACTATTCTTTATGTAGTATTCGCTGTCTTTTTGTCGAATCCTGCTGATCGCAGGAAATTTTATTACATTTTTTCATAAAATCATGAACCATATCAAAGTATGGTACAGAATGTCTATAATATTTTTATCGACCGGAAAGCTAATTAACATTAGCTTTCACAGAGAATTTCCGCAAATTTATGACCATATATCCTTTATTCAAGCTCTACTGTCATGTACTTTCGAGCAATAATAGTGCAACTTTTATCAGCAACTAAGGTCCTGGTTCTTTATTCGCATTTATACTTGATCGATTGATGTTTATTACGATAAACCTGGAAAATCCAATTGCCTCAGCGCTTCATATACAATAATCGCAGCGGAATTCGACAAGTTTAGAGATCTTACTTTATCTGACATTGGCATCTTGATACATGTATCAGGATTAGCAGCTAACAGCTCAGGAGGCAAACCTTTCGTTTCTTTACCAAATATCAAAAAGTCTCCATCCTGAAATTCAATATCACTATACTGCTGTTTTGCCTTTGTCGTCGCATAAAAAAAGCGACCTGCTTGATATTTCTCTTGTACTTCAGCAAAAGACTCGTGATACTCAATGTGGACAGCATACCAATAATCAAGCCCAGCCCGTTTTAACGTAGCATCATCGGTACGAAAACCCAGTGGCTTAACCAGATGCAGATGAGTTCCGGTTGCAGCACATGTTCTGGCAATATTCCCTGTGTTAGCTGGAATTTCCGGCTCGACAAGCACAATATGTAATGGCATCAGTTTTTCATTCCTTTCATCATTAAATTCATCAGACAAATAACCTAAAGTCTAACCAAAATGTGTACGCTGAAAGCATGCACTCTCTTCATTTTAACAAAATCAGAGGGATATAGACATCAAACGACAAAAAAATATCATTTTCCCTACACCACTAAAAGCCTTCCCCTATACACATTCAGGGAAGGCTTTATTTTTACTTTTCGATTTCAAATATCGTGTATCGAAATATATGTCTGTGTAATCAACTGTTACGTTGCTTAAATCCATCCATAAACTCGGCTAATGCTTGACAGTTCTCCAGTGGAACCGCATTGTAGATCGAGGCACGAAGCCCTCCTACACTGCGATGCCCCTTCAATCCGATGAACCCGGCTTGTTCGGATTCTTTAATAAATTGTTTTTCCAGATCCTCATTTGCAAGGCGGAAGGTTACGTTCATAATAGAACGATCAGCGCTGTCCACACAGCCACGATAGAAGCCTTCGCTTCTGTCAATACGGTCGTATAGCAGAGCAGCTTTCTGCTGATTCACACGCTCGATGCCTTCTAAACCGCCTTCCTCCTGGATCCATTTGAGCACTTCATTCACCATGTATATGGCAAAGGATGGGGGAGTATTGTAGAGAGAGTTATTCTTTTGATAAGTACTGTAACGCAGCATTGTAGGAATATTACCTGGTGAGGAAGCCAGTAGCTCTTCACGGGCAACCACGACCGTTACACCAGAAGGTCCCAGATTTTTTTGCGCACCAGCATAAATCAATCCAAATTGAGTAACATCAAAAGGTTTGCAAAAAATATCACTGGACATGTCCACAATCAGCGGTACGGAACCCGTATCCGGGAATTGCTTAAATTGTGTACCTTCAATCGTCTCATTGGATGTCATATGCACATATGCAGTATTCTCAGGCAAGTCCAAGGAATCCACATTTGGAAGACGCATGTATTTCTCATCAGCGGAGGAGGCGGCAATGTGAGCCTTGCCCAATAGCTTAGCTTCTTTATACGCCTTGTCCGACCAGCTACCTGTCATTACATAGCTTCCGATCTGCTCTTCACTCAAGAAATTTAAAGGCAGCATGGCAAACTGCGTACTTGCGCCCCCTTGGAGGAACAACACCTTGTAGCCTTGTGGGTTGCCCAGCAGAGATAACAAACGTTCCTGCGCCTCATTATGAACAGATTCATACACGGCTCCACGGTGAGACATTTCCATGATGGACATCCCTGTTCCCTGGAAATCTACGAATTCAGCTTGTACACGTTCCAATACTTTAAGCGGCAATGCCGCCGGTCCTGCATTAAAATTGTAGGCTCTCTTACTCAACAATTTCCCATCCCTTCTCTACTCTGGTGTGGATATTATCGCTATGATAGCAGTATTCATAAATGCGTTCAAGACTTGTATAAAAATGTTTCCGAATTCCTTTACGATGTGACAAAGCTGTGAATGTTAATATATTTAACATCTTCATTTTGTAATATTCTTCTTAATGGTAAAAGGTCTCCGGCGTGAGACCGGAGACCTATTTTGAACAACATCTATTCCCCGCAGGCTAATGAGCGTTATTCAAAAGCAGCTATGCTATCGATGTATTATTAGCAGTCAAAATACAAGCTGTATTCATGTGGATGAACACGGATATTCACCGATTTAGCTTCAGAACGTTTGAACTCTACATAGTTATCAATAAAGTCCTTCGTAAATACGCCGCCCTCAGTCAGGAATTCGTAATCGGCTTCCAGAGCGTCCAGAGCTTCATCCAGTGTACCAGGTACACTGCGGATTTTGCCTTTTTCAGCATCAGATAGCTCATAGATGTTAGTGTCGAGTGGACCATAGCCCAATTCGATTGGGTTCAGTTTGCGCTTGATGCCATCCAGACCCGCCATCAGCATTGCTGAGAAGGCAAGGTAAGGGTTAGCTGTGGAGTCCGGTGTACGGAACTCGATCCGACAGCCTTTAGGAGTAACAGCCGCTACTGGAATACGTACAGCCGCAGAACGGTTACCTTTGGAGAATACCAGGTTAACCGGCGCTTCGTAACCAGGAACGAGACGTTTGAACGAGTTGGTACTTGGGTTGGTCAAAGCGATCAACGCAGGTGCGTGGTACAGAATACCACCAATGTAATGAAGAGCCATTTCGCTCAGATTAGCATAACCACCTTTTTCGTAGAACAAAGGAGTATCGCCGTCAAAAATAGATTGGTGAACGTGCATACCACTTCCGTTGTCCCCGAAAATTGGTTTCGGCATGAATGTTGCCACTTTACCATATTGACGAGCTGTGTTGTGTACAATGTATTTATAAACGAGCAGGTTATCTGCTGTTTTCTTGAGTGTATCAAAACGGAAGTTGATTTCCGCTTGGCCTGCTGTAGCCACCTCATGGTGATGGCGCTCAATTCTCAGGCCTGCTTCTTCAAGCAAACGGCACATTTCACTACGAATGTCTTGTTGGGTGTCTACTGGTGCTACAGGTACATAGCCGCCCTTCACTCCCACTTTAAAGCCCAGGTTGCCGCCTTCTTCCTTGCGGTTCGTGTTCCAAGCTGCTTCCTCGGAATCTACGAAGAAGGAGGAGCTATTCATGCCGCTTTCGTAGCGAACATCATCAAAGATGAAAAATTCAGATTCAGGTGCAAAGAATGCCGCTGTGCCCACTCCTGCGGATTGCAGAAATTCCTCAGCTTTTTTGGCAATGCCACGAGGATCACGGTCATATTTTTCCCCGTCTGGCGTAGCAATGTCACACAGGATATTCAGTGTAGGATGCTGAGTGAAAGGGTCGATAAAAACCGCTTCTGGATCGGGCAGCATAACCATGTCGGATTCCTCAATGCCACGATAGCCGGGAATGGAAGAACCGTCGAAAGCAACACCGTTAACAAATGTTTCTTCATCTACTTCGGAAGCTGGCAACGAAATATGGTGAGCACGACCAGACAAATCTACAAAACGAAAATCTACCCACTCAATATTATTTTCTTGAATTGTTTTCAATACGTTTTCAACGGACATGTCTTCTTCCTCCCAATTTTTCCGAACATTAAGTCTTATACAACCCTGAAATGTTCATGATCGAATGTTTTTTTCTGTCGTCATTATAAATCTCAAACATGACACGGGTCAATAGCTATGTAAGGTATTTTTTAAACTAATGTTAGATATGCTTACGCCCTTGATAACATTTGAACAATACAAAAAGCCCGAAACATCGGGCTTTTAGGTGATTTTACTCTCATTTACTGCATTGCGGCAAAACTTTTATGCATTAATGTTAATAATTAGTTTTTAGATACGGCACTAGGTGTGTGGAATGTTTTTCCAATTGCAGGGGCTAACAGTTCCAAATCTTTTAGTAAATCTGCAAATTGATCCGGGAATAGGGACTGTACACCATCCCCCGTCATCGAGTTGTCAGGGTCTGTATGCATTTCAATAATTAAACCATCCGCTCCGGCAGCTACCGAAGCCTTCGTCATAGGAACAACCAGTTCACGTCTACCTGTGCCATGGCTAGGATCGGAAATGACCGGCAAATGGCTCAACTGTTGCAAAACAGGGATCGCGGACAAGTCGAGCGTATTTCTCGTGTAAGTTTCGAATGTACGGATACCGCGCTCACACAACATAACATTCGGATTGCCGCCTGCCAAGATGTACTCAGCAGCATTCAAGAACTCGTCATAAGTCGAGCTGAAACCGCGCTTGAGCAATACTGGCTTGCCGCAAGTACCCAGCTTGCGCAGCAGATCAAAGTTTTGCATATTACGTGTACCTACTTGCAGAATATCGGCGTATTCCGCGCAGATGTCTACGTATTCAGGTGTCATGACCTCTGTGATGGTCAAGAGATCGTGCTTCTGACCCGCCTCAGCCATCATGATTAAACCTTCTACACCCGTTCCTTGGAAGCTGTATGGCCCTGTACGCGGCTTAAAAGCACCTCCACGAAGGACTTGCGCTCCTGCAGCTTTGACCAATCCGGCAATTTCATCGATCTGTGCAGCAGACTCAACAGCACATGGTCCCCCCATAACGACAAGCTCGTCCCCGCCGATATTTACACCTTTGATGGAGATCACCGTATTTTCCGGATGAAAATCACGGCTGGCCAATTTGTAGGACTTCGAAATTTTAACCACATTTTCTACACCCTTCATTTGGCGTAGATGTTCTGCCAGCTTCGGCTCTACGCTTCCAATCAGCCCGATAATCGTACGATCCGATCCTCGCGATACATGAGCCTGCAATCCTTCTTTTTCAATAACTTCAACAATAGCTTGAATATGTTCTTCAGGTGTTTGAACACCAGCGATAACGATCATTTTTTTCTTCCTCTCTATAAACCATATTTTACAATCACATAGGATGATATTGTGACACTTAGACGCTTGTTCGCTTTTAAGCTTTTATTCGTTAAAGCAACTATACCTGTTTTAACTTGACTCGTCAAGGCTTAATTATCCCGAATTGTTCTATTTTTTTGAATTAGTGTAGCTGGTCTAATTGGATAATATCGGCACTTAAACAGTTTAAAAAAAGCCGCTACCCGGACGTTTGTATCCGAATAACGGCTGTAATCAATCACATACTATTTCGTCGTTTTTGACTTTTCTCGTACAGGAGGCAACAGTTTTTTCATATCAATGGTTCGCCGAATCTCCCATGTTTCCGGGTTATCCGCATCATACTGTTCCAAATACGTAATGACCTCTTTGGTAATCAGCGTAGGTGTTGAAGCCCCGGAGGTCACAGCTACTTTGGCTACGCCCTCAAGCCACTCCCTCTTCAGCTCGGTTATATCAGAAATACGATAAGCCGTGGTACCAGCTATTTCTTCCGACACCTGAGCCAATCGGTTGGAATTGTTGCTTCGCGGGTCACCGACCACGATTACCAGATCCGCCTGTCCTGCCTGCTCAGCTACCGCTTCCTGACGTACCTGCGTTGCCAAACAGATTTCATTGTGTATCTCGGCACCTGGGTACTTCTCCAGCAGCTTCTTCATAATGTGCTTGATGTCCCATTGACTCATGGTTGTCTGGTTCGTAATCAGGATTTTGTCTGCTGACAGTGTAAGACCGTCAATCTCTTCTTCCTTTTCAATCAGATGAACATGGTCAGGAGCAATACCGATAGCTCCCTCTGGCTCTGGATGATTCTTTTTGCCAATATAAACAATCTGATAGCCTTCGGCTGACTTCTCCCGAATCAGATCATGTGTCTTCGTCACGTCAGGACAGGTTGCGTCAACCGTAGTCAATCCCTTATCCCGTGCCAGCTTGCGAACCTCTGGTGACACGCCATGAGCAGTGAAGATGACAGTACCACTCTCTACCTGGCTTAAAATCTCCATGCGGTTCGGTCCGTCCAATGTAATAATCCCTTCGTCTTCAAAGGAATTGGTAACATGACTGTTATGAACAATCATGCCTAGTATATAAATAGGCCGGGGTAAATCCAAATTTCTGGCTGCCTGACGAGCCAATACCATGGCATCGACTACGCCGTAGCAGTAACCCCGGGGCGAAATTCTGAGTACCTCCAAAAATAGCCCCCACTTTCTTCGACACAGTATACAGCTCCAATAACTGGACAGCTGTGGGCTTTTTATGCCTCTACCGGCCAATTCTATGATGTAGTTCCCCTCCTATTATAGCCTATTCCAATGGCGCGGAAAAGCTGACTGGAAGCCAAATGACAAAGGTCGTTCCTTCTCCTTGGCGCGTAACCACTTCCACAGACCCCTGATGTTCATCAATAATCCACTTGGCAATCGATAATCCCAAGCCAATTCCCTCTGTCACGCCGCGTGACTCATCTGCCCGGTAAAACCGGTCAAAAATAAAGGGAACCTCACTTTTGTCCATACCAATGCCTGTATCACTAATCCGTAGCCCCACCTGTCCCTGATATACAATTGCATCAAATCGGACTGTGCCTTCAGGTGTATATTTAAAAGCATTATCAATGAAAATGAATAGCATTTGCTGTAAATAATCTTTGCTTCCGTCCATATAAATACCATTCAACAACGAAAAGTCGCCTACATTCCATTCGGCCGTTCGCTCCAAAAACTGAGCACGACGAGCAACCTCGTTTACGAGCGGCTCCAGCGCAACAGGCATCTTATCGAACGTTTTCCCTGTGTCCGCTCTTGCGAGTGACAACATATCGCTCACCAAGCGACTCATTCGTTTGCCTTCATCCGCCATGTCATTCAGCGCCTCCATGGAAAGCTCGCGAATCATGGCTTCATCCATATTCGGTCGCTCGCCCGGTTCAGTAGTCCACATTTTGAGCAGAAAATCAACGTTGCCACGAATCGTCGTCAAGGGTGTGCGCAGTTCATGGGAAGCATCGGCTACAAAGCGGCGCTGCGCACCATATGCATCTTCAAGTTCCTTGTAGAACACTTCTGTACGCCCCAGCATGTTGTTAACCGTCCCGATCAATTGTCCTATTTCATCTGGCGGACCGTCATATTCAATCCGAACACTCAAATCATTGCTCGATTGAATCTGATTGGCCCCCTCAATCACCTTAACCAGCGGCTTCATAGATTTACGAGCCAGGAAGAGACCAGAGGTCGCAGCAGCCAGTAAGGCAAATAACGAACCGTACACAAGCACATTTTGTAACCTGTTCATGAGTCGGTCCTGAGAACCCGTGAATTGCCCTACCTGTAGCAGCCCGACCACCAAGCCCAATTCCTCGGATTTGATCGACTGTTGATAAATCATAAAGGAATCACCATTTACGTTCACACGCCGAACTCCCTCATTTTGAACTGCTCCTGCCGCTGTAGACGGAACAGGGAAGGTGATACTGAGGTCTTTCATATTTTGGGTCGTTTTAGTTACACCGGACGTATAATTGTAAATTTGAACATATAGCTGTGAGTCATCTATTCCACGCCCCTGCTCCAATCCCAAATCCAGGTTAGGGACCTCAAACAATCCCCCTTTTATAATAAGGCGTAATTGCTTGTTAATCTGTGGCGCCTGAGTCATAAGCTGACTTTTCACTTCATTATATGTGTAGTAATATACTAGTCCGTAAATAGCCAGACCAAAAATGACAAGCACTATAGCCAAGATGCTCGAATACCAAGCTGTCAGCCGCCACCGAATAGACATATTACACATCACCTCTTAAAATATAGCCAGCTCCCCGAATGGTACGAATAAGCCGTTTGCCACCATCCTGCTCCGTTTTTTGTCGCAACATGGCAATATATACTTCCAGCACATTCGATTCTCCGCTATAGTCATAGCCCCAAATTTTATCCATAATCAGATCACGCGACAAAACACGTTTCGGGTTTTGCATGAACAAATGGAGCAGCTCAAATTCTTTGGCCGTCAGTTCCAAGCGTTTGCCACCACGAACCACTTCACGTGATTCGTTATCCAGTTGTAAATCCTCGAAGGTAAGCCGATTCCCATTATTGTCCTGCTGTTCAGTTTTACGCCGCAAAAGCGCTCGCACTCGTGCCAGCAGCTCCTCCAGAGCAAACGGCTTCACGAGATAATCATCAGCCCCCAGATCCAGACCCTTCACCCGGTTCTCCACCTCATCCTTGGCTGTAAGCATTAGGACAGGTACCGTGCTTCCTCCCTCTCGCATACGCCGGCAAACCTCAAAACCATCGACCTGCGGCATCATTACATCCAGTACGACCAAATCAGGCTCAGCTGTTAGCATTTTATTTAATCCCTCTGCTCCATTGGTGGCTGTCAGCACTTCATATCCTTCAAAAGCCAGCCCTCTGCGCAGCATGGATACGATTTTTTCATCGTCATCAATGATCAGAATAGTAGAACGCATACACGATCAAACTCCTTTATCTCTTCTTCTTTTCCCTCTATTGTAGCAGGAGTAGACGCGTGTAGCATCTTGCCACCGCATACAGTAAGAAACGGAAGGGGCGTCTTCCTTCCGTTTCTTACGTTCATGTTCAATTTTAGAGTTATTCTCTTACTGCTGAAGAGTCGAGCTAAAATCATTTTTGTTGCCTATTTTCAGCTGAATATCTTTTTTCTGCCCGGCTCGTTCGATGTTAAGCGTAAGTGCTGTACCCACTTTTTGTTTTTGGATAAATTGAATTAACTCCTGTGATGTGCTATAAGGCGTGCCATTGGCTCCGATAATTACATCGTAAGGACGCAGATCGGCCTGATAAGCTGGTGATTTGTATATAATATCCCGAACAACCGAACCTTCGGTCAGAGATGTACCCAATTCCTTGGCTACTTCAGGGCTCAAGTTTAGCAGACTTGCACCAATGAAAGGTACAGGTTCTTTCGGAATAGGTTGGTTATTTTTCAGCTTATCGACGACTTCCAAAATCGTATTGGACGGAATCGCAAACCCGATCCCCTGTGCATCTGCACTAACAGCTACGTTCATACCGATAACCTGCCCTTGAAGATTTAACAACGGTCCGCCAGAGTTACCAGGATTAATGGAGGCATCCGTCTGGATGAGATGCTTGTATTGCGTCGGTTTTCCAGTTGATTCACTGTTAATGGTGATAGTACGCTCTTTCGCACTTAGCACACCGGCTGTTACTGAATGTTCAAAGCCTTCTGGGTTACCGATTGCAACCATCCACTCGCCGACTTTAGCGTTATCGGAGTCTCCCAAGGTTACGGTAGGGAAGTTATTTTTTCCTTCAATTTTAAGAACTGCCAAATCTAGATCTGCATTTTTGCCCAAGACCTTGGCTTCGTAAGGCTTGTTGGTTCCTTCTACTGTAACCTGAACCACACTCGCGCCTTCCACAACATGGTTGTTGGTCAGGACGTAACCCGATTTATCAAAAATAAAACCGGAACCAATACCCAGCGGAGTCAGCTGTCCACTGTTGCTACCTTCATTTTCGTTACTATTGCCGCTGCTGCCACTATCGCCATACTGATTACCGAAAAAGTATTGATACAGCGGGTCATTGTAATAAGGGCTGCTTTGTCTGCCGCTGCCAGCACTCGATTGCTTGGCAAGCGTTTCAATTTTGACGACTGCCGGACCAGCCTTGGCCACAACAGATTGAACATCAGCCGTACCTGAAGGCATCACAGCTGGAACTGCGCTTGGAGACGAGTTAGTGGTTCCCGAATTCGTCGTTTCTCCGCTTTCAGCTGCCGCCGAAGTCAACGCTGTCTCCGGTGTGAACATATTGGTTCGGTCAGCTGTATACATCAATACCGTAATGACCAGCATTCCGGCTAAAAAAGATAATAAGATCGTTTTTACCTGCGACTTGGGCTTATTGGGTTTAAATTGCCAGTTTCCACTATTCCGACCAGAACCATCCTGTTGCTCAGGCATAGCACGTTGATAAGAGGAAGGAAGCGGTCTCACTGCCTGCGGTGGCGTAATCTCAACGTCCTCCACCGACTGCCCTTCCCTGCGTTGTCCGTCCGACTGCACTGAGGAAAAAGGGCCATAGGAATAATAATATGAGGAACCGTTTGAATCGTTTTGCCGAGTTGCTTTATCGTTATCAACCTGATCATTGTCGTTCCGGCGCCCGGAATTATTATTTCTAAATTCGTCCATTGTATATCTCCTCCCAAACCCTATGCTTCAAGGTGGTGTTGTTTAACTGACTTTATTTTGCACTTTAAACCTTAATTCCACCTTAAAAAAAATTAAAAAGGAGATAAAACCTCAGACCTATTGTATCTAGCCACTTTTACTCAACGCGAAATGCTCCGGAATTCAATCCGGAGCATTTCGTGTTGAGTATGCTTTTTTATTTTGTGTTAAAGTTCTCGTCGAACTTTTCGTTCGGTGTTTGTGCATTGCTTTGAATTTTGCTGCGACTGGAGTTTTGAACTTTTTGCGCTACTGCACTTGTACCGCCTTGATCTGTCGCAAATTCTTCGTCATACTTCTCATTTGGTGTTTGGAAGTTGTCTTGAATTTTATTTTGTTCAGACTGCTTTACCTTTTGAGAAACAACGCCTACCGTATCGTCTTGTGCAAATTCCGCTTTGAACTGATTTCCTGTGTTTGCCTTGAAGCCTTTGTTCGTGAAAGAACTTCCGCCTTGATTTGGCATATTCCTCAACCTCCCAGTATGGTTTTGCGGGATAAGCTCATCCCGAAACATAGTATGTGAAGTCAGGAAAAACAATATTCAAGGATTATATGGAAGCATCCAGTGTCTCGGGCGGAATGGTCTTATGCGTTTCTATCGCCTTTTGCAGCGATTTTATCATTTTTTCCGTACACTTTCCGTTTCCTTTTTTTATGATTTGAACATCCACATCTTTCTTGCCCCATTCAGAATACACCTGCCGGATTGTTTTAAAATACAAGTCAATTTTATTGCCCTTAATCGCTGAACCTGTATCTGCTACAATCCCGTAGCCGTAACCTGGAATGTACAATATGCTGCCCAAAGGAAACATCTTCGGATCAGCCGCAATCGTGGACAGTGTATTTTTGTCACGACGCACTTTTACACCGGAATACGTAATACCGTAACCGGGATGATTCGGCCGTTTGCCAGTGGATTCATAGCCTGCTGTATATCCTGTTGCCGTGACCGTCATGGTCGTAATAACCTGCTCTTCGCGTGGAGCCAAAACAGGTGCAGACTGCCATTTCTTATGCTGGACCGGTTCTTTGTGACCGTAAACCTCATTGCCGGGCAATACCAGACAAATTGCGATTAACATGGCTCCCAAAACCCGTTTCCATACCAACATGGATCTCATAAAAAACCTCCCCTTGAGGCAAAGGCTTTCCAGAAATCCATGGGTTTATACGAACTATTGATTATTTTTGAACATCCTGCCCCGGATAAAGTCTGCTTAGCTTCACTTTATCTTCAAAAATATGCAGGAGCGTCCGCACAATAGGGGTGTGCTCATCGTCTGTGTGCAATATAATGGAAGCAGGAGATATCGAAATAAGGGTACTGACGATTCGATCTTCAACCTCCATCTCCAGTTCAATACCGGGCATTTCCACAATAATATCATCTGCATCAGGAGTCGGTATGGGCACCATGGCACTATCGAGAATGGTAAAATCATGCCCCCCTTGGTGAAGTACATGCACGAGTGGAACTTTGCTTTCCTGAAAAAACACAAAATATTTAAGCAGCCCCATAAATTCTTCGTATTGCCGATCTGCCCAGAATTCTTCCATGGCATAGTCAACGATTTCTTCAAGCTCTTTTTTATACGCATGCAGTCTGAATTGAATAAGCCCTTCCAAATTGATCACACGAAGCTCCTTGAAATCCTTTTCCAGGAGAGTGGTCAGCTTACTATGACGCTTTAAACGTCCTCGGGGACCATCATCATTTAACAGTGAGCGAATCATACTACGAATTTGTTCAACGTCCTCTTTCTCCAGCAACGAGCAGGCTTTGTTGAGAATATGATTGAGTATCCTCCACTCCCTGACTTCGATAATATAATCCGCTATTGCCGAAGACATGATGCTGTATACACAGGGAAGAAAGCTTTCAAACGCCGAATTGCTTTCAGTGCCCTTGCAGGTCCATGCCACTTTGTTGTCCAGCTGTCTGAAAGTGAATCGAAATCCGCGCCGTGACATATGTAGTCCCTTGGTTCTACTTTTGACCACTTCGTAAAAACGGTCGGTTTCTTGATCTCCGTCTGTATTGGTCCACACTGTAAACAGTTCCATTGGCTCACTCCTTTCGATCACTGCTTTCAGTATATGGCGGCCTCCGAAGGGTTATACGAAGTGAACGACTGGAAACAGAAAGACATATGCAAAAGAGGCTGATCAGGTTTCAAAGAGACGTGAATCGTGTTATAAACAATTACCGTGATTAGGTAAAAAACGAAAGCCGTTTGAATATTTAGGGCGGGGTATGTTAAGGTTATAGTGATATGAATTTTTCACAAGAGGGAGGAGATAAGATGTCAACGATGCTGAACATGCTGCGTACATTCATGATCGTCATATTGAGCCTCGTTCAGATTTTGTCCCTCCCTGTGACGTTTCACGCGGAAGATACCACTCAATCCCTTCAATTTACTTTAGGTTCTTCACTTATGCCTCAGGCTGAGGTTACTTCGTTAGAAACCGATTCTCACGGTCTGGAACATCATTCCAAACCAGCGGTACGCAAATCCTCCCCGTTACTTCATCTGGTGATTGCTGCGGCTAAATCACTTCCCTTTGTCATTTTGATAGCGCTTGTGCTGCTCATGAGCATTCCTAAGCTACGTCTGCCTTTTATTCCTGTCATCTGTAAGCTAAAGAAGCAATTATTCTTATTCCCCATCAAATTCACCTCTAGTTATGTGGCTTAACCTCCTTTTAGCATGCATATCACCACAATTGCATGTCTCTTTGCTAACTTTTCCTATTCATCTAATGCGTAAAATTAATTTTATATTTTTTATTTAAAATTTGATGAATTCTAATTTTATCATGTCATTCCCAAAGTATGTGATTTATTTCCCATATCATTCACTTAAATAAACGTATTATACAGGAGGCTTTATAAATGGATATTCGAGAGTCTATTTTGCCAGGAATCGGAATTAAGTATCGAATAGATGCGGAGAGTGGTGACCGAATTGTCATTATTATTCATGATGATGGCAGACGTGAACTATATCACTTTGATTACGAGGATCTGGAACAAAGCATTTCTATGACAACCCTGAATGATCAGGAAGCACGATTGGTAGCCTCTATCATCGGTGGTATGACTTATAAGCCCAAGCAGCTTGAAAGTGTAGAAATGACTTTTGACGATTTTATTATCGAATGGTATAGAGTGGAATCCCACTATGCAAGTGTTGGCAAATCCATCGGGGAGCTGGATGTAAGGCAAAATTCGGGCGCCACGGTTATTGCCATTGTGGAGAAAAAGGGAAAAAAATATGTAAATCCTGGCCCTGAAGTGATTATTAGCGATGATGCCACTGTAGTTGTTGTTGGAGAACGTGACCAGCAGAAACGCTTTAAACAAATCCTTATGAACGGAAGCGGGTGATTGGATGGATCATCTGGTATTTGAGGTTGGATTGGCTATTGCTCTAATCGCTGCAGCTGGGCTGATATCCTCCAAACTGCGCTTCTCGGTCATCCCTTTTTATATTCTGATCGGAATGGCAGTTGGACCGCATGCGATGGAGCTATGGCATTTTGATTTTCGGTTTATCGAAAGCGCCCCGTTTATTGATTTTATGGGGAGAATCGGAGTGCTGTTTCTTCTCTTCTACTTAGGGCTGGAGTTCTCAGTAGGTCGGTTGATTAAATCAGGTCGTTCCATTGCTGTAGGCGGTACCATTTATATTGGCATCAATTTTACACTGGGGCTGGCTCTGGGCTTTCTGAGCGGCTTTCCTGTAGCAGAGACACTGGTTATTGCCGGAATTACGACAATATCATCCAGTGCTATTGCAGCCAAGGTGCTGGTCGATCTCAAGCGTACCGCTAATGCTGAAACAGAAATGATTTTAGGTATTATTATGTTTGAGGATGTTTTCCTCGCCGTCTACATCTCCATCCTCTCCGGATTGGTTCTTAGCGATTCTTCCTCGCTCGGGGGTGTACTGCTATCGGCACTCATCGCGCTTGGCTTTATGCTTGCAGTTATTATTATCGGTCGAAAGGCCGTCCCTCTGCTAAATCGGATTCTCCGTATCCGCTCCAATGAGGTATTCGGACTTGTTGTTTTTGGCTCACTGTTTCTGGTGGCTGGCTTTTCGGAAACGATTCATGTAGCGGAAGCTATTGGAGCCCTGCTGGTTGGTCTAGTACTGGCCGAAACGGAACACGCCAAACGGATTGAACATTTAATTGTTCCTTTCCGTGATTTCTTCGGTGCCCTGTTCTTCTTCAGCTTCGGACTCTCCATTGATCCGCTGTCCTTAGGAGGTAACGCCATATGGCTTGCGCTGGCAGCAGTCCTTCTCACACTATTTGGTAATATTTGGGCGGGTATGCTGGCTGGGCGTACGGCGTCCTTATCTCCCAAAGCATCCGCAAATATCGGTTTAACTATTGTGGCGCGAGGCGAATTTTCGATCATCATGGCCAACTTGAGTAAAGAAGGCGGTTTGCTTGATATTGTTCAACCTTTTGCAGCCATCTATGTACTCATACTGGCAATTCTTGGACCACTTCTGACAAAGCAGTCAAAGCCTATCTTTAATATGCTAAACAAAATATTCAAATTTAAGGACCCTCGTTTACGAAAGGAAGAAAGCAAATCGGCGTAACTGTAAAAGCTGGATACGACAATCCATAGGAGGGAAGGCTATGCCGCACGCTGTAAAACATGCCGAAACTCTATGAGGCGGCTTGTGAAGCCCGCTTCAGGAGATGCGAGCAGGTTCCCTGTCTTTTATACGGTGATTGGCGGAATTACGGCATCCGTCGGTCTGGAATTGTTTTTACATCCGCACGATATGATCGCTGGAGGCGTTACAGGAATCTCCAGACTCATGTCGCTTTACACACAGGAGCATTTTGGATTGCTGCTATTCGTATTAAACTTGCCACTAATGCTGCTGTATTCTTTGTTTACTCACAAGCCCATGCTGCTTCGCGCACTCCCCGGCTTGTTTGCCTTTTCAGGCTCAGCCATCATTCTCTCGCCTTTTCCGGCAGTGAGCGGCCATCCGGTCGTATGCGCTTTGGGAGGCGGAATCTGTATTGGGCTTGGCGCAGCACTGACAGCTCGTCACGGGGGGCTGCTTGATTCACTAGGACTTAGCGAATCTGACGATGGCCGTCCATCCACTTTGGTACTAACCCATCGGAAAATTCCGTTAATACAGATTGTAATGTTGTGTAATGGCCTGCTGCTCATTACGGCTGGCTTTGTGTTAGGATGGGAGCCAGCCCTCTATTCCGCCTTATCCTGTCTCGCTGCATATGAAACGACCCGGCTGATGTTTACTGGTCTGAGACGCATGGTCTGTGTTGTCAGCAAAAAACAGCAAACTGTCGAAGATGCCATATATCGCAGGTTGCGTTTACACGGCACACCTATTGAAGGCTCTGCCCAGATAAAGGGGAAGATGAAAAGTGAATCAGATAAAAAAGAACAAATGGTCATCGTTTACAGCGTTCATCTTCTAGATTTGCAGCGCTTTAAGGCAGTCATCCAAATGGCAGACCCACAGGCTGAGATCATGTATATGAAACGATGGAAAGCATAGCAAAGTAACACATCAAAAAAACGCTTATCTGCACTAATCTATGTATAACGATTAGTACAGATAAGCGTTTTGTAATGAACACTATATTAACGGATATTAATTTTGCATGATAAAATCATGTTCAATACTGCTGGCACTGTCAAAAGTACGAATAATATCATAACGGGTATTACGCTGTGCCGGAATGTGACCCGTCTCACGGATCAACTGTAAAATGGATTCAATGTTAACCTTATACGTTGCGCCTGCAGCGGAAACTACGTTTTCCTCAATCATGGTGCTACCAAAATCATCGCAACCGTAGTACAACGATTTTTTACCGATTTCAGGTCCCATAGTTACCCATGAGGATTGAATATGCTTGATGTTATCCAATACAAGACGACTGATCGCAACGGTCTTCAGATATTCCTCCGGCGTCTGACGTTCCTTCTTCAGGTTGGTATTGTCTGGCTGGAAGGTCCAAGGAATAAAGGCCAAAAATCCTTCAGAATTATATTTGTTTTCAATGCATTCGTCCTGAGCATCACGAACACGCAACAAATGCAGCGCACGCTCCTCCATCAACTCGCCAAAGCCAATAACCATCGTAGCAGTCGTGTTCATCCCAACCTTGTGAGCCGTTTGCATGACATCCATCCAATCACGCCAAGAGCCTTTGAGACGGCTAATTTTGCGGCGTGTGCGGTCATCCAAAATTTCTCCACCCCCGCCCGGAAGCGAATCCAATCCAGCTTCATGAATGGCGCGGATTGTTTCTTCCATAGAAAGACCAGATTTCTCCTTCATTTTGTGAATTTCAGCTGGCGAGAAGGAGTGCATCGTAATATCGGGAAAACGCTCCTTGATACCTTTCAGCAAATCGGTATAATAACTGAACGGCAGATTCGGGTTCACACCGCCTTGCATTAGAATTTCGGTGCCACCTACTTCCTGCGTTTCCTTGATCTTCTGAAAGATCACCTCATCCGGCAAAACATAACCTTCATCAGAACCTGGTCTACGATAAAAAGCGCAGAAGCGACAGTATACGTCACACACATTTGTATAGTTAATATTTCGTCCGATAACGAAGGTTTTAACGGGATCGGGATGCATGCGATTCATAACTTTATTCGCCGCATGACCGATTTTTTCTACCTCGTCTGATTCGAACAAAGCAACGGTATCCTCTAAATTCAGGCGTTCGCCGCGTAGGGCTTTATCTAAAATATGGTCGATTACACTCATGGTGTATCCTCCTTCGCTGTCACAGGGCGACGAAATGAACGACAGGACTTATGAACGAGAATGCTTTCACAAACCTGCGTTCGAACCCTGCCGTAATGTATGTTCATGACTAGCCTTGTATGTTGTCTGTGCTATTTAGCATAGTAAAACCTAATGATAATACTAACATATCTTTAGGTAAGGAACCATACTTATTCCCGCTTCTTTCTGCTTTTCACCTAGGAAAACAGGCAACTGCCAAGCTTATCTCAACGTTGCATATAGCCAAAAAATAAGAAAACAGAACTGAAAAGTGTCTTTTTTCACACTGTCGTTCATGTTATTTTATAGAAAACAGCAAGCCTCCTGAAATACTGGAAACTTGCTGTTTAGTACTGTACATATTTACTCCGACGAAGATGCTGCGATGTACTATCGCTCTAGCACAGCGCCTCATCCAGATCACTGATCAGGTCATCAATGTCCTCCAGACCTACGGAAAAACGGAGTAGACCGTCCGTAATCCCGCGCTCCAACCGGACACTTTGCGGCATAGCCGCATGTGACATCATTGCTGGGTACGACAAGATACTTTCCACAGCTCCCAGACTCACCGCCACAATGGGAATACGTACACGACTGAGGACCTCTTTTGCACGCTCACCAGAACCCACATCAAACGATATCACTGCACCATAACCGCTCGATTGACTCTCATGAACTGCACGCCCTGGATGGTTCTCCAAACCCGGATAGTATACCGCTTCAATGTCATTGCGCTCGTTTAGCCAGTTTGCAAGCTTAGCTGCACTTTTTTCGCTGTGAGCCATACGCGCCTCTAGTGTCTTCATCCCACGCATAAGCAACCAAGACTCTTGCGGAGCCAGCACGGTACCCAATCCATTCTGCAGCTGCTTGATTTGTCTCCCCAATGATTCAGTACGAGCTACCGCAAGTCCTGCCAGTACATCACTGTGTCCACCTAAAAACTTGGTCGCACTGTGCAATACAATATCGACTCCCTGCTCAATCGGACGTTGATAATAAGGTGTCATAAAAGTATTATCCAATAACGTCAACAGCCCATTATCCCTTGCCCAAGAGGTTATTCCTGCCACATCGGTAATTTTAAGTGTCGGATTAGAGGGGGTTTCCATATACACAGCCCTTGTATTTTCCTGCAACGCCTCTTTCACAAGGTTGAGATCCGTCATATCGACGAAGGTCGTTTCGATATTCATCCGTTTCAAGATGGAGGTCAGCAGTCGATATGTCCCTCCATATACGTCCTCCGAAACAATGACATGATCACCAGCCGATAAGAGCATAAATGTAGTGGAGATAGCAGCCATACCAGAGGCAAAGGCAAAACCGCAAGCTCCGCCTTCTAATAATGCGATATAATCTTCTAAAGCTTGTCGTGTCGGATTACCTGAGCGGCTATAATCATGCTGCGGAGGATTAAAAATATCATGATGGTGAAAGGTCGAAGCTTGATAGATCGGGACACTCGATGCCCCTGTAACACTGTCAATTTCAGAGCCAAAATGCAGCAGCTTGGTTGCGAATTTCCGCCCTTTGCCCTGATCCTCTCCGATCTTCCTCGCATCCTCTATCATTGCTGCTCCCCTCCTTCTACTTCTTGACGTGCCGCTTCCAGTGCCGAACGCAAATCTTCAATCAGGTCATCTGTATGCTCGATACCTACGGAGAAACGAAGCAACCTGTCATCTACCCCGACTGCATCCCGAATTTCTGCCGGTATGTCCGCATGTGTCTGCACAGCAGGATAAGTCATTAGCGATTCCACACCGCCCAGACTTTCGGCAAACGCAATAAGCTTAATATGACGAAGCAAAGGCTCCACATAACGAGCATCCTTTACTTTAAAGGAGAAAATCCCTGTGTTTCCGCTGGATTGTTTATTTTGTATCTCACGACCCGGATGACCTTCAAGCGCCGGGTAAAATACTTCCGCCACTGCCGGATGCGTCAGTAAATAATTAGACAACACCGTTGCATTATGCTCATGTCGATCCATGCGCAGCGCTAACGTCTTCATCCCCTTCATCAACTGATAACAGTCGCTCGGGGAAAGCACGGCTCCTATGGAATTGTGCAGGAAGGAAATTTCAGCTGACAGCTCTTTTCCTTTGGTTACAATCAACCCTGCCAGCACATCGTTGTGCCCGCCCAAATATTTGGTTGCGCTATGTACCACAATATCCGCACCCAGTTCCAATGGCCGCTGGAAATATGGTGTTAGCAGCGTATTATCTACAATAGTAAGCAACTCATGTTGTGATGCCCATGAAGCCACCGCTTGAATATCAGTTATCATCATTAACGGGTTTGTAGGCGTTTCTATGAATACAGCTTTGGTATTCGGTCGACATGACTGTTGGAGTGCTACAAGATCGTTTGTATCCACATAGCTTGCGGTCACACCAAATTTGGATAAAATACGCTCTAGCAAACGATAGGTCCCGCCATAAAGATCCAGCGATACAATGAGGTGGTCTCCCTGTCCAAACAATGCAAATACAGTTTGCAGCGCTGCCATACCTGAGCTGCAAGCAAAGCCTGCATCACCAGATTCAAGTGCAGCAGCAGCCTCTTCCAGTACCTTTCGCGTGGGATTAATCGTCCGAATGTAATCAAACCCAGTGCTTTGGCCCAGACGGGGATGGCGGAACGCCGTAGATTGGTAAATCGGGTAATTAACAGCCCCAGTTACTGGCTCCTCAATTGAACCAATTTGTGCCAATCTGCTTTCGATTTTCCATTGTTTCTCACTCATATGAATCCTCCTGTTCACTTCCATAGTAGGTGCTATAACATATGCTGCAAAAATGGATGTCCTAGACTATACTGCTGCGCTACTGCAAGGCGTTACTGTATAAGGGTAAACGACAAGCCCCTTTTTAAATCTGAGGTCCGATATCATAAGGTGTTTCTTGGTATACATAATAGTTAAGCCAATTTGAAAATAATAAATTGGCATGAGCTCGCCAGATAGAGGGTGGTATGCGTTCAGGATCATCGTTAGGAAAATAATTTTTGGGGACGTCAATATCCAGTCCTTTGGCCACATCGCGGTCGTATTCCCATTTCAGTGAAAGCGGGTCATATTCAGAATGCCCTGTTACAAAAATTTGTTTACCGTCAAGTGTGGCTACTAGGTATACTCCAGCTTCCTCGGATTCGGATAAGACTTCTAATTCGGCAATATGATCAATATCTTCCCGCCGAACTTCTGTATGTCTGGAGTGAGGAGCATAAAACAGTTCATCAAAGCCGCGTAGCAATTTTACTTTAGGTTTAATTACGGTGTGTGGAAATACGCCAAAGCATTTGGTGTCGAGCCCGTATTTAGGGACATCGAAATGATGGTATAAGCCTGCCTGTGAGGCCCAACAGATATGCATGGTCGAAGTTACATTCGTTTTCGTCCATTCAAAGATCTGCCGGATCTCTTCCCAGTAGTTCACATCCTCAAACTCAAGCTGTTCAACCGGAGCTCCTGTAATGACCATGCCGTCAAAACGACTGTTCTTGATCTCATCAAACGTTTTATAGAACATGTTCAAATATTCTTGCGATGTATTTTTGGATATATGAGACTTCATATGCACCAACGTGACATCTACTTGTAGCGGCGTATTACCGACTAAGCGCAACAGTTGGGTTTCCGTCGTTTCCTTGGTAGGCATTAAATTCAAAATGGCGATACGCAACGGACGAATATCCTGATGATAAGCCAAGCTTTCATCCATTACGAAAATATTTTCGCCCTCCAGCACTTCCTTGGCAGGCAGCGTGTCTGGGATTTTAATCGGCATGTAAACTCACTCCTTGATCGGTAAGTTGTGCGAAAATCGTCTGGTAGAGATGCCGGGCATATAATAAAAAGACCTTTCTCAGTTAGAGAAAGGTCATATTTGTATCCATATGCGCCTCTCTCATCTGTCAGGGCTACGCTTTTTTGTACAAAGCGCGAGTCCTGCAAGAATTAGCACCGTGCGATAAAAATCGCCGGTTGCCGGGTATCATCGGGCTAGTCCCTCCACCTGCTCTTGATAAGATTTCGCTATATTCATTTTGGGTTCACAAAGTTCTTGTTGTTCACTTTAATGCATCGGCTGGGCTTCGTCAAGATGGACTTATAAATTTGTGCCCTGCATTCACATTTTGTCTACCTTTTCCATAGGTTAAATCATATCCTCGCTGTCGTAGAAGCTCATATGACTGCTGTTGATTTTGCCCATGATTTTGCGCTTGAAAGGCCGTAGGCCGAGCGTTATACTATACAAGTGCTAATAGGCAAAAATATGGTGCAGCAGTGTAGATTAGAGTGTTTTCTGCGATACTGTGGCAATCTAAAAAAGAACATTTGTGAGGTGAATCCGGAATGGAAGGCGACCCGAGTCCGAATAGGCGGCGATCCCTGAACAACAGCATAGGAATGACTTCAGCTTGCCGAAAGACGGGACGCCAGGCTCTGCACGCTCCAAAAGCCTTCTGCTTTTGATGGTATGCACGCTTACCCGAACCGGCTAACTGGCTAACTGAGTCCATTCCTTATGCTTAAGGTAAACGTATTTCCGTTACGACGGAGCATAAGGAGTGACATATATGAAAATCCGTTTGGTTAACAACGGGGTTTTTACCCCTGTCGAAGAAATTGAAATGGCGCTCACTGCACCGGCAGAAGGCTTTTATTGGATTGATGCCGATGTCGAGGATTTGACAGTGCTCCAGCCCTTATTTTCTATGCATGATCTTGCAGTAGAGGACTGTTTAAGTGAAGAAGAACAGCGTCCAAAGATTGAAATTTATGAAAGCCATTATTTTATCGTTGTAAATAGTATTCGTTTTGATGATGAAGAAATATTTTTGCGTGCTTTGAACATTTTTCTCGGCCGCCATTTTATCATTACGGTGACCAAGCAGAAAATCAATGAGCTTCGTACTCTCAAGCCTATGCTGTGGGAGCAGGAAGTCAGCCAGCCTGACCGTTTTATGTATCTGTTGGTCGACTTGATCGTTGACAACTATTTTCTGGTTGGTGACCGGATTGAGGTTCGTATTGAAAAGCTGGAAGAAGACATTCTAATGCATACGAAAAAGTCGCACTTGAACGAAATCATCGGCTTGCGCAGTGAGATTCTATGGCTAAAAAAAGTGCTCGGTCCGCAAAAGGAAGTCATCAATACCCTGAACAAACGGGATTTGCGACTTATCGACGATCAACTACAAAAATATTTTAGCGACATTTATGAAAATGCTGTGAAAATTTCGGAGACTTTCGAAACTTATCGCGACTTAATGGGGAACCTTAGAGAAGCTTATCAGTCAAGTATCGCCAACCGTGCTAATGAAATCATGCGTGTGTTTACCGCCATTACAACCGTATTTATGCCGTTGACGGTCATTACCGGAATATATGGGATGAACTTTGATAATATGCCTGAGCTTCATACACGTTATGGTTATTTTGTCGTCATTGGGATTATGGTGGCACTAGGTGTCAGTATGTTCTGTATTTTCCGCAAGAAGGACTGGGTTTGAAAAGAAGAGAGTAAACCAAAACTACCAAGCTGGGTGTTTATTCCGATTTTTCAAGCTTGGTCATCAAAAGCAGCAGCTGATTCCTATGAGGAACTCGCTGCTGCTTTTTTTATATTGCACCTTATTTGTACTTTAGGGCACTTCCAATCGTCTCTATATTATCCAACATGTTGGTCAGGTACCTCCTGATGGCGGAACCGTATACGAATCAATCGCAATCGCTCATAAATTTGATCCATTCCTGTTTCCGTCGCTTTTTCTTCTCCATACACTTTTAGCATAATGGGCTTGAGCAGCGTATCTCCCAACTCTGCATAAGCAGACCAGATGGCTGCTTGCTCCTCCTCAGATACATGTGCCAATTCCGTGCAGATCAGCTTCTCCATATCCATTCCATCCCTATCCAAATGTTCCACAGCTTCAATCATTTCTCGACGGTGCAAGCCTGTCTTCATTCCGATATGCTCCAGTGAAAGACCGTCCGAAATACCTTCGATAATCGCTCTAGTCAGGCTAAACTTGTTTAGTTCCTGTCTGTACTGGTTTTCTTTTTGCTTGTACAGCCATGACAAAAAAACTTCTTCTTCAAGTTCCTCTGTTACCCAGTTCAGCGGAAATGGCGTAGTCCGATCATTTTGCTTCGTAATAGCCAATAGCTCCGTCCCATATTGCGACACCTTACCCAGGCCCATACCAGGCAGTTCTAACAATTCTTCTTCGGTATGAGGAAGAAAGACACTGATGAGTCGAAGTAGTCGATTCGTAGCGATAAAATAAGGTGCTTTTCGCTCAGCTGCTGCCTTTTGCCGTCTCCACATTGTCAATTGTTCATACACCTCATCACGCGGAAACAAATCACTATAGCAATACAGCTTTTGTAGCGTTTGTCCACGTCCCGATGATCCTTCTTGTTCATGAAAAACGCCATGAATTAGAGGCCTGTAGCCCTCAGCCATCTTGAGCGCCAGCTCATGACGGTATACATGCAGTAATTCCTGCCACAAACTCCCCTCATACCAAAGATCGTCTATACTTTCATCTGGGACATGGTGTGTGCTCCAGCCTGCACTCCATCCCCCTTCATGTTGTCCAATCCATACCTGCGCAAAGTCCTCACAGCCCTGTTCATTCCGTTTGGACAAGCGATTTAAAAATACAATCTCCATGATTCTTCCTCCCTCATATAATTAGATTACTGACCCGCACAATACAAAAATGCAAAAAAAAAGCACCTATCCCGCGTATTCGCAAGAAAGGTGCTTCCCTTTTTGATCCGTACTATGCTGTTGCCTATATGATAACCGGACCTTGGAGTACCGTCAACCATAAATTCTAAGAATTCAGCTTTTCCTTGGCCAAAGCCAGAGCTCCGCACAATCCAGCATTGTCACCCAATCCTGGAGATACGATATATTGCTCAATTTCTGTAGTCAGACTTGAATGCTGTACATACCCGTTTAAAAGTTGTTGAAGCTTGGTACGAATGAGCGGGAACAGCTGATCCTGCTTCATTACTCCGCCGCCCATAATAATTTTTTGCGGTGAGAGGATTAAAATATAGCTCATTAGAGCCTGTGCCAGATAATGCGCCTCCATTTCCCAGGCAGGGTGATCCACAGAAAGCTCGTGTCCTTTAACCTTCCATCTTTTTTCGAGCGCCGGACCGGCTGCCAGTCCTTCCAGACAATCTCCATGATATGGACATGTGCCCTCATAGTTATCCTCTGGATGACGACGTACCAGAATGTGTCCCATTTCCGGGTGGGACAATCCATGTACCAGCTTTCCGCCAACCAAAGCACCCGCTCCGATGCCTGTACCTATTGTAATATACAGACAGTTGTCCAATCCTTTAGCCGCACCCCAAATGGATTCACCCAGTGCTGCTCCATTTACATCCGTGTCAAACCCCATAGGTACATCGAAATGCTCCTTCAGTTTGCCAATCAGATTATAATTTCCCCAATGCGGCTTTGGCGTTGTTGTAATATAACCATATGTATCACTGCCTTCGATAGGATCAATTGGTCCGAATGAGCCTACACCCAGCGCTTCAATCCCTTTGCCTTCAAAAAATGCGATGACATTCTCCATGGTTTCTGCTGGAGTTGTTGTTGGAAAGCTTGCTCTTTCCAAGACCTCCCCACGTTCATTTCCGATTCCACATACGAATTTGGTGCCGCCTGCCTCAATTGCTCCCAATACTGTCATAGCTGTTGTAATCCCCTCTCCATGATCTCTCTTCACTATATTCACCTGAAACGAGCCTAAGGTCAATCCCCTTATCACAATTGTATAAAATCCTTCACATGGCTATATATCTTCGCTGGCATAATGGCATATAAATAAGGACACTCACGCACCAAGCGTCAGCATCCCTATATAACTTAGTCTATCTGAAATGTACATCCCCAGCCTAACAGCTCTTCATTATGATCCGGTTGCGACACCCATCAACGTACACAAGCTTTTCATTTCAAGTTGCTCAAATTTGTCGACAATTTGCACGTGATCCAGTGTCAACAGACAGCTGTCTAAAGCACATGCAACAGGCACATCACAGTGAATTTTAGCAAGTTTGCGTGAAAGATGCAGCATATCCAAATCACTCTCGATCTTTTTACGGACCGACGGTGTCAATTGATCTAGATTTTCCAGAATGCCTTCAATGGAGTCGTATTCCTGCACCAGCTTGAGGGCCGTTTTTTCACCAATTCCGCGTACTCCCGGGTAATTGTCACTTGCATCACCCATCAGACCTTTGAGGTCCACCACTTGGCGCGGCTTAAGCCCTTTTTCAGACAACAGCGTCTCCGGGGTATATACCATGTAATTGCCATGTCCTTTTTTCATAATAATGACTTGTGTCCGCTCATCTACCAATTGAAGTAAATCATGATCTCCCGATAGAATCATGACATCCATGTCCTCATTTTGCGAATAATGGCGTGCGAGCGTACCGATGCAATCATCCGCTTCAAAGCCTTCCGCCCCAATGTTGGGAATGCCGAGGCTGTCCGTCACTTCACGGATCAAAGTAAATTGAGGAATCAAATCATCTGGCGCGTCGGCTCGGTTTCCCTTATACGCAGCAAAATGTTCCCCACGGAATGTCGTTCCGCCCATATCCCAGCAGCAAATGACGTGTGTAGGATTAAAGGTTTGGACTGCATCCCAAAAATATCGAATAAAACCATATATGGCGTTCGTTGGTACTCCAGCTTTTGTACGACGGATATAACCGTTTGCAGCGGTTGCATAATAAGCACGAAAAAGCAGGGCCATGCCGTCAACCAGCATTACGGATTGTTCATTGCGTTGTGTCACAGATTGTATTGCTCCCATTCATCATATTATTTAACCCACACAGTATAACATATCATGGTGGTAAATTGGGCGTTACTGAGCTCCCCATGTCCCCTCAAATGTTTCCTCTTTGAATCCTACCGTTACTTTACTCCCGTCAGTTACAATTGGACGTTTGATTAATCTTCCATTCGAGGACAAAAGTGAAATTTGCTCTTCACGGCTCATGCTTCCAAGCTTATCTTTCAGCTTTAACTCTTTGTATACTTCACCACTTGTATTGAAAAACTTTTTCAACTCCAGCCCGCTTTTATTAATCAAGTCTTCCAGTTCCTCCGGGCCGGGCGGTTGTTCAAATATAGGAATCAGTTCCGTCTCATGCCCCTTGTTTTGCAGCCATTTCACTGCATTACGACAGGTGCTGCATTTAGAATATTGATATACTTTCAGTTGGCTCATCGCTAGATTAACCTCCATTTAGTTTCAATCTATTATTGAATATTTTATTCTGGATGATATTGAGCTCTTAACAGCTCTTGCATTCCGATCATATCGTCCGGCAGAGGAGCGTAAAACGTCATCCGCTCCCCGGTCACAGGATGTACCAAGGACAATTCCGAAGCATGCAGGGCTTGTCGAGGCATCCTCGCATCAAGCTGATCATATCGCTCACGCTGCACAGCGTCATTAGGTGTAATCCGGTACATTTTATCTCCGATCAACGGGCAACCGATATATGTCATGTGCACCCGAATTTGGTGCGTACGTCCGGATTCCAACTTTAGACCGATGCGGCTTCCTCCGCTCCACACTTCCTCTAGCTTATATAGCGTAAGAGCAGGATAACCATCCGGGGTCACCATGCGCAAATGCGGATTATCCGGGTTGCGGTCAATCGGTCCGTCCACCCTGCCTTCCTGCTGCTCAGGGCGCCCATGCACCAAGGCTGTATAGCGTTTGTCCACCGTTCCCGCAATCATCTGTTCGGAAATATGCTGATGGACATACGGATTTTTAGCTACAACTAGCACGCCCGTCGTCTCCTGATCAAGACGATGAACAGGACGAAACCGAAACAGCTCCCCCTTGGTCTGCCAATAATGCACAACCCCGTTAGCCAGCGTCCCTGTGTAGTGACCATGAGTCGGGTGGACAATCATGCCCGCCGCCTTGTTCACTACTAACAGATGTTCATCCTCAAACAAAATCTCAAAAGGAATGGGTTCGGGTAAAATATCGTCGGAACGCTCGCGTTCCATGCGAATCTCTACTCGATCCCCGGACTTTACCTTTACGCTGATATACACACGTATCCCGTTCAGCATGATCCCCTGTTCGGTCAGCTTGAGTTTGGATATGAGCTTACGAGAAATGTTCATACGTTTTTGGAGAATGGTCTTCAACAACATGCCCTCCTCCTCAGGAGGGATCATATATACGATAGGTTCATAGTACAAGCTCATCACAAATTCCCGATTGCCTCCTTATTTGCGGAACACCTTTTTGCTGCGCACATATTCGACATCGGGCACACCCTGACGCACATTCGCTGTGCGAGCCACAACAAAGAAGTAATCGGACAGGCGGTTCAAATACCGACGTACCGCGGGATTGATATCTGTGTGCTTACCTAGTGTAACCGCACGGCGTTCCGCGCGTCGGCAAACCGTGCGGCAAACATGAAGCGTCGAAGATAATGTGCTTCCTCCCGGGATAATAAAGCGCTCCACCTTTGGATTTTCCTCCTGGCATGCATCAATCCAGCCTTCCAGCCGCTCTGCCAGCTCGTCTTTTACCTTATATTTACTTTCATTAATTTTAACAAACGCCAAATCCGAACCACAATCGAACAGCTCCTGCTGTATTTCTTCCAATTGAGTTCGAATGTCCGCAAACTTCTCCCCTTCGGCAAAGCTGATTGCTTGTCCTACAAAGCTGTTCAGCTCGTCAATGGTACCGTACGCCTCCACACGGTCGTCATCTTTGGACACTCGGCCGCCGATCACAGAAGTTTGTCCTTCATCGCCTGTTCTGGTATAAATACCCATATCATTCCATCCCCTTTATCATTCTGTGAGTGCTTTCAGTACCTTGATGGCTTCTTCCTTATTGCTAGTGCGTGGCGGTACAGTAGCAAATAATGTGTTTGAGTTATATTTTAGGTCCTTAAACATCTTCATCTGCTCCACCGGAATTCCGAATAAATGGGTTTCCTTGATTACATCCGTTCCTTCTTCCTCTTGCTCCTTTTTCTTAAATACGCCGCCCTCGAATACACCCCGCGCATACGTCTTTTTGTCAAAGGCATCATCTAACGGTAGATTCGAACCATTCTGTCCATACAACTTCATATCCTCTTCCGGCAAAAGAAACAAATCATGCTCTCCGGCCGCATATTCTACGACCAGTTTCTGCTGGTTGTACAGTGGGCTGACTGATATCTCGATCGTCGGAGCCTGTTCGCCCAGCTTATCCTTAAGCTTTTGTGCCAGTTCGTCACGAATAACTGAAGCATCCCCTTTATCCATAATAAATATGGAAAAGCTGTCCTTGTCCCGTCCCCCACATCCAGCCAATAGTATAAGTGCTATGATCCCGATAATCCATGGCGATATCCTTTTTAGCCCTGCTCTCATATGTACGCCCCCTCTTCCATGCCACTAATATATCATAAGTTGTGAATGCAAAAAAAGAAGGCCTTGCGGCCTTCTTCGTAGCTACGGTGACTTCACACAGTTACACTCTGCATTCCATACCGTACAGCTTCATGTATTCATTGATTTTCAAATCAAGCTTGCAGCTGATCTCGATGACAAGATCAGAGGTGAAGGACTGCTCTTCCTGAAACGTCCGCATCATCTCATTGCGCAGGAACAAAATTTCATCTTCCAGGGAAATGTCGTATCCTATTGAACTCGGCGACTTATATCCAACATATGACATGAGCACTCCTCCTGTAATTGAAAAATTGAACTTCCTGCTTCCGATTTCAAATTATAGCATAGAAATTTAGAAATAAAAGACTATTTTCTATGAATTACCCATAAAAAAAATAATTTTAACCTTCTTTTTTAACTTTTTCAACAAAATGACCAATCCGATCCAGAGCTTCCGTCAGCTGAGTGACAGAAGTCGCATATGAGCACCGAAGATAGCCTTCGCCTCCCAAACCAAACACATTGCCCGGTACAGCTGCAACTTTGGCCTCTGCCAATAGGCGCTGCGCAAATTCATCCGAGCTGAGTCCTGTGCTTTGAATACTCGGGAAAACGTAAAAAGCCCCTCTTGGCTCGTGGCATTCCAGACCAATGTCGCGGAATCCCTCAACCATCAGACGACGACGCTGATTATAGGCTTCTACCATTCGATCTTTCTCACCCATACCATTTCGCAAGCCTTCCAGTGCTGCAACTTGGCCCATAGAAGGCGCACACATAACAGTGTACTGATGGATTTTGAGCATAGCAGCAATCAAATCAGGATGCCCGCAAGTATATCCAATACGCCAGCCAGTCATGGCGAAGGCTTTGGAAAAACCACTAACGAGAATCGTACGATCCATCATACCCGGTACCGAAGCAAAGCTGACATGCTTGTCGCCATAATTCAATTCGGCATAGATTTCATCAGAGATGACGATCAAATCATGCTTTTCCACGATTTCCGCAATCGGAAGCCAATCTTCATAAGTCATCGTAGCCCCGGTCGGGTTGCTCGGATAGCATAAAATCAACACCTTGGATTTTGGTGTAATTTTTGCCTCCAGCGCCTCAGCCGTCAGCTTAAACTCATCCTTGGCAAACGTTTCAATACCGACCGGAATCCCGCCTCCAATCGAAGTGATTGGAGAATAGGAAATGTAGCACGGCTCAGGCACCAGAATTTCATCACCAGGTACAATTAAGGCGCGCAACGCAAGATCAATTGCCTCGCTACCTCCAACTGTTACGATAATCTCATTTTTAGGATCATAGCGGACGTCAAATTGCTCATTCAGATACTCACTAATCGCTTCACGCAGTTCTGGCGTTCCCGCATTAGACGTATAGCTGGTGAAGCCTCGCTCCAATGAATAGACACAGGCTTCCCGCATATGCCAAGGGGTTGTAAAATCCGGTTCGCCTACCCCCAGGGTAATAATGTCCTTGTTACCACCCACCAGGTCAAAAAACTTACGGATACCCGATGATGGAATCTCGCGTACCAATGGGGATAAATAAGAACTCATGGCCTTGTTACTGTCGGTGAATGCTTCTGTTTTGAAATTCATCATGATCTTCCTTTACGGCGAAATCATCAGACGATTATCTTCCTGATGGTCCTCAAAGATAATTCCGTCCTGCTTGTATTTTTTAAGCGTAAAATTAGTCTTGGTAGACAAAACCGAATCAATAGGGGATAGCTTCTCCGACACAAAATTAGCGACCTCACGGAGATTTCGGCCTTCCACCTCTACCAGCAAGTCATATGCTCCGGACATGAGATAAACAGATTTAACTTGCGGATACAAATAAATCCGTTCTGCAATCCCTTCAAATCCTCTTCCACGCTCAGGTGTAATCTGCACTTCGATCAAAGCGGTAACCTTTTCGTCGTCGACTTTGTCCCAATTGACTACAGCGGCGTATTTGACGATCACATGTTGGTCTTCAAGCTCTTTAATTGAGGTGCGTACGTCTTGCTCGTCTACCCCCAGCATAGTAGCCAATAGAGTCGGTGTTCTTCTTGCATCTTCTTTTAACAATTCCAGCACTTTTAGTTTTAATTCATTCAGCTCTGTCATTCTACATAAGGCCTCCATCGAAAGAGATTACTATACATCATACAATACGCACTTTAAACCTGCAAAGAAAAACCGTCCGCCCCGGTAAACCCGGCAGACGGACGGCTGTTATGGGAAATTGCTTCAAAAACGGAAAATCCCGTTTACATATAATAAGGGTTGCTTTGATGAGTAGATTGGCCTTGCTGATGCATAGGTTGACCATATACTCCCGCGGATGACGACTTCTGCTGAATGAACTGTTGGCATTCCTGTTGGGTCTTGCGAGCTTCTTGAATCTGTTTATCCAAATCGATGCGCAGCGCTTTAGTCGGAGCGGTGTACATATTATTCTGGCTCATTAGATGATACAAATCACCTTGCAGACGCAATGTATCATTCGTAAGGTCGGTGAACATCTGACGCACAGACGGGCAATTGGATTCTGTCGTCGCTGTTGTGTACTCGCGCACTGTACGTTTCATATCAGCAAGAATGGTATAGAGCAAATCCTCTTCGGGCATAAATGACATATTGTTTTGTGAATACATTCTGTCAAACCTCCTTTATTAGTTAGTCCAAATTACTGCTGCGGCTGCATTGGAGCAAGCTGCTGATGCTGTTGAAGAGCATTAGAAAGCAGATTCAAGTGGTGCTCATGAGTTCTTGCCAGTTGCAAACAGGCTTGTTGGATGGCTGGATGCTGAATAGACGCCGCTGTGGCCGCACATTGTTTGAGTAGTAGTTCTTCATTGGAAATGGAGTCCACGATGTACTCCAGCTCTTTGCCTGACAAGGGTTGCATGTTCGTAGATTGCATAATCTCTGTGCCTCCTTAAATGTTTTGTTGCACGCTGGTTATCTTGTCCCTTTGGCGAAATACTATGTACGCATAAGAGATACTACATATTACCTATGAGGAGTGCTATTTTATATGGAGTTGATAATCGGGAAAACATATTGGCCTAATACCTTGGAGCAGACGCTTGATTTTCCGCCTTTGGCAGAGGATTTAAATTGTGATGTATTGATTATCGGGGGAGGGATGAGCGGATCCATTTGCTCCAGGTTATTGGGAGAACAACAGATAGACACCGTGGTTATTGACAAGCGCAAGCTGGTACACGGAAGCTCTTTGGCCAATACAGGACTGCTGCAATATAGCAATGACAAGACCTTAACCTCTTGCATCCACACGTTTGGTGAAACGAACGGCGTACTGTTTTACCGCATGTGCAAAGATGCTCTGGATCAGTTAGAAAAGCTGTCCACCACACTGGATACAGACCCTACCTTTATTCGGCGCAGCAGCCTGTACTATGCAAGTACGTGGGAGGATGTACTGATGCTTCAGGAAGAGTACGAACAGCTAACCCGATTTGGATTTCCAGTGGAGTTCTGGGATGAGCAACAAGTTGCTGCCCGATTTCCTTTTCGAAAACCAGCGGCGTTGTACACACATGAAGATGCTGAAGTGAACCCATTTTGTTTTGCCCAGGGGCTGCTGCAATCTGCCAACCGTCTTGGTGTTCGCTTATATGAGCATACGGAAGCCAAGCATTTTGATTTCAACGATAATGAGGTCGTTTGTCATACCAGCGGTGGAATGATCCGAGCAAAAAAAGTTGTTTTTGCAACAGGTTATGAAACACAAGAGATTAAAGCCGATCGCGGGGCCGTTCTAGAGAGCTCTTATGCTATCGTCACCAATCCAATCGAAGATGCTCCCTTATGGCATGAGCAGTGTCTGATCTGGGAAACTGCTCGTCCTTATCTATATATGCGCTCCACACCGGAGGGACGGATCATTATTGGTGGTTTGGATGAACCTATATTGGATGCCAGCCAGCGTGAAATCAGGCTCTTACATCAACAGCAAAAGCTGCTACAATCGCTAAAGGAATTTTTTCCCGGTGTCCCATTTCAAATCGACTATGCTTGGGCAGCTGTATTTGGTTCCTCTCATGACGGCTTGCCGTATATTGGTCCACATCCGCGTTTTCCAAATTGCTACTTTTTGGAGGGTTACGGAGGGAATGGAGCAGTCACGAGTATGATGGCAGCACAGCTATTGGCTGATGAACTGACGGGCATACACCGACCTGAAATGGAGCTTTATTCTCTGACTCGTTCTACCAAACCCTCGCCCGAAACAACGGAACCGATGATTTAATTGGGATATAACAAAACCTCCTTTTCCTATATAAATGGATTTGGAGGTCATTTGTATGGAATTTTCAATTATTCGGTTTGCTTGTGCAAGCGTCGTGCATGGGAATCGGACTTGCTTTGCTTCGTTTTTTGTTCCATTTTGAGTACACTTCGCATGAAAATCCATCCAATCACTGGCATCAATGCAAGTCCAATCAACAACCAGATCATCGCCTCAGGGGCCTTGCTTATACTTAGGACACCCAAGAAAATCAATGTTCCCGTCAACCGACCTATCATTAAGCATAGTTCGCGCAACACCACCAGTTCCACTCTCTGATTAGCGTCTCCTTCACTCGTACCCATTAGATCAAAGCTCGCAGAGATCATAGGAATTAAATACAAGGGCATGAATAAAGCGGTGCCAATCCCCATAATCAGCAGCGTGCTATACTCCATACGCCACAATAGCGGTAAAAGCGCGATCACCAACAACACGGCACCCAACAACATACCAGCCGAGCGATAGTGTGGCTTGAGCCATTTTCCGACAGCCCAAAAGCTGAAAAATGAAACCCCCGATGTAATAAGTGAAAACTGTGCTAGCTTCCATTCCTGTTGAGTAACTACATACACAAGCAGCGTAATCAGGAAAGCAAACACCCCTTCGCGAATGCCCTGCGTAACAAGCGATAACGACAACGGACGCCACATACTTCCTTTTTGTGACAATCGCTGCTTAGGCTCTTTCCAATTGTAATTTCCTGTCGGTTTACGCTTGCGAAGAAAGAAACTTAGCACCACTCCTACGACATAAAAGGCCAAGGAAATACTGAATATCACGCGATAACCCGCGTCATCCTCCATACGCGCAATAATCCAACCAGAGAGCCAAGGACCCACTATACCGGAAAATGAGCCCAGCAGGCCCACCCATCCGTTAAAATGATCGCGACTTGCCTGATCCGTGACTTCGAAAAAAATGACATTAAACGCCAGCCAAAATAAACCTAACGCTGCACCCAACAACATTCCGAGCGGCCATATGTAGTTTACAGCCTGCGGTCCCGTATACAACACGATTAGATAGAATAGACCGGACAATGCGGTTCCCACGCGCAGGGCATTCATTTTGTTATGTTCCTTGACCCACTTTCCAGCTACCCAGACCATAATTCCCAACGCAATTTGTTGACTGACATTAAACCATCCGATCATCGCGTAATCCTGCCTGCTTTTCCACAAATACACATTAAGAAATGTGCCGGACAATGCTGCTGCAAACACAAACAATCCATTCAAGCTTAATAGCAGAATGGATTGTCCGTTCAGGTTTGATTTCAATGCAGTTCCCCCTAACGGAAAAATCACCAATCAGCTTATTACGAGTCAGCTTGTTCAAAGATTTCTTTGATTTAAGATGCCCGTATTGAGCTTGGACCTATCCGGGGAATCGCTATTTAATTATTGGAAATACCGCTGAGCTTCTCCAGCATTCGCAGTCGGTCATTCTCTGACAAAGTCTGCTGAACATGGAAGCAGCTAGGACACACATAAACATTCAAGACGAACGGCAAATCCAGAACAGGCTTGCCGAGCACTGGAGATATCGATGGTTCGAAGCCTTCTCTGGTTACGGTTTGCGAACCCGCATGCAGCATGTACTCTCCGCATTGGGAACATTCAAGAACCTCATCTTGCCTGTCGAGTAATTGTTCAGCCCCTTGTTCATAAGCCATAAGATCCGCACCGCTTTCTTCGAATTTTTGTAAAGTATGCAGCACAGGCAGCTTATGAAGCTCATTATCCTGCAATAACGGTGCATCAGCTGGCTTTTCAGATACGACTTCATCCTCTGCCTCGTATAAAATATCCTGCTCGTCATCATCGCCAAGCTGAATACTCAATGTACGATAACCCTTTAGGTCTTCTTTTTCATGAGCATGGAGCGCCGGGGTTACAGAAACCGCATGATCATGTGTCGCATCTTCATGCCCATCCGTATGTCTGTGAACAGATGGAGAAACAGACTCAGACTCCTCTTCATCATCTGTTATGTCTGAATATCCTTTCAGATCATTATGGCAATAAGGACACTCTTCTTCAGGCCCTAATTCTTCATCCCAAATAATTTCCATGTTACACCATGGACAAATAGTCATTTCCAAGCTTATCATCCTTCCGTTCCAAAGCGTATACCAAGCTCTAGTATACAGGATGTGTCAAGTTACACTCGCACCAATCACATAAGATAACGATATTGAAATAATCATAGAGAACAAACCGACCGCACGGTTATCCTCTTTAATCTCTTGATCGATAGAAAATACCGGTGTCAGAAATTCAAAAAGGAAGTATGCCGCAAGTAGCAGTAAAAAACCAACGAATGACCAGATCATCGTATCATACACGCTGGATTTTACCTCCATCGCAAAGCGGAGCACGTTGCAAATACCGAACATTTTCCCACCCGTTGCCATGGCTACCGAAACATTGCCTCGCTTGATCTCTTCCCAGCATTTATAACGGGTTACCAGCTCAAAGCAGGACAAAAATACAATTAACTCCAGCACCGCCACGGAGAAATAACCCAGCATCATCCCCAACGGATGTGATAGCAATTCATCAATCGCCATCTTCACCTCGTCCCTCCCGTTCTACCAAGCGTTCTCGGTCAGCAATCCATATCTATTCCAATTCAGCAACCGTTACACCCGTGCCGCCTTCATTGTAGTTACCGATACGGTAGCTTTTCACATGCTTATGCTTGCGCAGGTACTCCTGAATACCGGTTCTCAAGACCCCCGTACCTTTGCCGTGAATAATGTATACCTGACCCAGATTGGCCAAAAACGCTTCATCCATGAAGCGGTCCACTTCCATCAGCGCTTCCTCCACGTTTGCCCCACGAAGGTCAAGTTCACTTCGCACATTATCATCCCGTGTTCGCTTAACGCCAGTCACTGGCTTTTGGACCCTTGAAGCCGTCGTTTGGGCAGGTTGCAGCAGCTCCAGATCATCGAGACTGACCTTCATTTTCATGATGCCCAGTTGAACGATAGCTTCCTTGCTGCCAGTCAGTTCAACCACATGGCCTTTTTTATTCAGACTGTGAACGGATACTTCATCGCCAGCCATGATGGAACGAGTACGCGTAGTGATTGAACGTTTGGCTGTACTTTTCTTGCGTTGCTTCGGTTCAGCTTCATCCAGTTCTTTACGAGCTGCAATCAGCTTGTGCTCCTTAACCGAGGCTCCCTCTTCCTGAGCCAATCTGCGCAAATCAGTAATAATTTTTTCTGCTTCACTACGAGCCTTATCCACGAGAACTCTTGCTTCGTCTTCGGCCTTTTCCAACATACGGTCCCGTTGTGACTCCAGCTTATCCAGCTCGGTCTGATGACGGGTACGCAATGCTTCCATTTCCTTACGCAGCTGCTCTGCTTTTTCCCGTTCTTGCTCAGCGGTCAAACGGTTCTGCTCCAGTGATGCAATCATGTGCTCGACGCGCTGATCTTCTTCCGTTACCTCGCCACGGGCATAATCTAATATCCGCCCTGGTAATCCCAATCGCTCGGCAATGGCAAAAGCGTTACTTCGCCCAGGTACACCAACCAGAAGACGGTAAGTCGGGCTTAATGTAGCGACATCAAACTCCATACTTGCATTAATAATTCCTTTGCGTTCATAGGCATACGCCTTCAATTCACTATAGTGAGTCGTCGCCACCATACGGCAACCCAGAGCATGTATATGCTCCAAAATAGACACAGCCAGAGCCGAACCTTCTGCCGGATCTGTTCCTGCCCCCACCTCGTCAAGCAATACAAGACTTTTGGGTGTCATATTTTTCAAGATGCTAATAATATTGGTCATGTGACTGGAAAATGTACTCAAGTTCTGTTCAATGCTCTGCTCGTCACCAATATCGGCATAGATTGCATCAAATACGCATAGCTGGCTTTCATCCTCAACAGGCACAAACAGTCCAGACATCGCCATCAAACTTAGCAGACCTATCGTTTTCAGGGTAACAGTTTTCCCCCCTGTGTTCGGTCCGGTAACGATAATGGAGGTGTACGAATTACCCAGTTCCACATCTATGGGAACGACCTGTTCCAACGGAATTAGAGGATGTCTACCCTTTTTCAGCTTCAAGTACCCACGATCATTCATTAAGGGCAGCGTTGCCTTCATTTCACGAGCGAGACGCGCTTTCGCAAAAATAAAATCAAGATTGCCCAAAATATCCACATCATACAGCAACATATCCGCTTGTTCTGCGACAAGTGCGGTCAGCTTTTGTAAAATGACTTCAATTTCACGCTCTTCTCTCAGCCTGGTTTCCCTCAGCTTGTTGTTCATGGCCACGATGGATTCAGGCTCGATAAACAATGTTGCGCCAGACCCGGATTGATCATGCACAATTCCGCCAAAATAAGAACGGTATTCGGCCTTGACCGGGATGACAAACCGATCTCCACGAATCGTAATCAACTGATCCTGAAGCATTTTGGACACAGTTGAGGAGCGAATCATGGAATCCAGCTTCTCACGAATACGCACTTCACCGGAGCGCAGCTCCCGACGAATTTGTGAAAGCTCTGTACTGGCCGAATCCAGCACTTCTGCATTTTCGTCAATACAGCCTTTAATGGAGTTTTCCAAACTTCTTTGTTCCGAAAGCTGCTCACTCCAATACAGCAAAGTTTCAACAGGATTTTCCTCATGCAAACTTGTGACATATACCTGTATACGGCGTGCAGCTTGAACCGTTGTCCGAATACCAAGCAACTCCTGCGGACTTAACGTTCCTCCAATACGGGCACGCTTCACCGCCGGAGTGATATCCACTACTCCGTTAAATGAAGGCACTCCTTTTAGTCGATCAGCAGCATAGGCCTCGTCCGTACCTTTCAGCAATTTCTTGATATGCTCCAAATCATCGCTGGGCTGTAATCGAAGGGCTGTCTGTTGTCCCGTTGCCGTTTGGGCATAGTGACTTAGTTTATTTAGAATTTTTTGATATTCAAGGGTTTTGAAAATTTTAGAGTCCAACTTCACTGCTCCTTTCACTTATATCTATATTATACCGAAAGCAGCAAACTTACGCTATTTGCCAACTATGCTTTACACATAAGAAAGCTCTTCATGCCACACACTAACCTTTGTCTAACCCTGTTAATTCAAAAAAACAAAGGAGGTTATTCCGTGAGCATTCTTGGGCACATTGTACGTTTCATCGTTGCCGCTCTGGTTTTGATGGTCGTAAGCTGGATCGTTCCCGGATTTAGTGTAGGCGGCTTTTGGAGCGCGCTGATCCTTGCCATTGTCATTGCCTTGATTGGCTACATCGTTGAGGCAGTGTTTGGTCGACGCGTTTCTCCATTTGGACGCGGTATTGTCGGTTTTCTAGTGAGCGCTCTGGTTATCTGGGTCGCTCAATATGTCGTGGCCAATGTTAGTGTTTCTATTTTGGGCGCATTGCTCGCTGCATTGGTTATCGGGATTATCGATTTGTTCATTCCGGTATCGACACCATTTGAAGCCGGGCGTAAGGAAGGGAAATAATTTCAGCGGACACTTCCAGCATAGCTGTCCCGAAGCAGATTCGTCTGCCAAAGGACAGCTTTTTGTCACTTACACTTCTTAGCGATCCATAAACAAACAATCCCCGGCCATGAGCAGCCGGGGATTGCCTTACAATTATAATCCGTATCTACTGATCCTGTTCGATAAGTTCAATCCATTCATTATACTCGGTTTGAAGCTTGGTGTATTCTTCCTTTAATTGACGTAATTCAGTCGAGATCTTCTCTGCATTTTCTCGGTCTACATCCTGTTGTACTTGTAATAAACGAAGCTGATGAGCTGCCATTTCATATTTTTGACCCACTTCGTCTAATTCAGACTGCAAGGCCATCCGTTCCTGCTCTATGGACTGCTGTTCTGCCTTTGCGGTGTTGGCAGCTTCAACTGCAGAACGAATCTCTTCCTGAAGTTGTTCCTTTTGTTCAATCGTTACCGCTATCTCCCGTTCCCAAGAAGCAAATTCTTCCTTACGGGCAGCATCTTCAGCTTCCAGACGTTCCGCTTCAGCCTTCAACTGATCGTATTTAAGCTGCCATTCCACAGATGCCTTCTCAGCATGTTCCAGTTCACTTTGCCGATCATGATTTTCCTGCTGGAGTTGCTTAATATGTTGCTCCAGCTGTCCAGCTCGGCTCTTCATGCTTCCATATTGCTCCAGAAGCGATTGATATGCCTTTACGCCCTCTTGCTCTCGGACTTTGGCTTTCTCAAGCTCGTCCTGAACGCGAATCAGCTCAGGCGATAGCTCCTTGATCTTCGCTTCAAGTTGAATTAGACGTTGCTGCTGTGAAGCATATTTATCATTAGCAGCTTCAACCTCAGTCACAGTCCGCTGTAGTTGTTGCTCTATTGCTTCCTTCTGTTCACGCGCTTCCAGCAGGGAAAGCTCCAACTCGTCGGCTGCCAATTGACGTTCTTCTGCAAGCTTCTTCCATGACTTCTCACTTTCAGCGAGCGTAGCCAGCTCGCTTTGCAGCTTGCGAGAAGATACATGAGCTTGCTCCAGCAGCTTCTGCATCCGGCGCTGCTCTTCCTCCAGCTTAGCCGCCTGCTGCTGCGTAGCCTTGGCTTCATCCAGCAATTGATCATATCTGTTTTGCAGTTCTTCACGCGCAAGCGTATCTGCCTGCTCCCGCTCTGTTGCCGCCTGTTGTTGTGCTTGCAGCTCAGCTTCCAGTTCGGACTGTTGTTGCTCCAATGCTGCAGCTTGCTCTTGAGCCTCCTTCAAACGAGAAGAAAGCTCTGCACTACCTGCCTGTACTTGTTCTAATTGCTCCTGAAGCTCCTCCATACGAATCTCCTGCTCCAGTGCAGCTTCCTCGGCACGTTTCTGTGCCTCCTCATGCTGGAGCTTTTGCTCATTTAGAGCCAATTCAGCCTGTTTACGTTCCTGCTCCAGCTGTTCATTCAGCCCGGAGCACTTGATCTGCCATTCGCTTATCTTCTGGCTATGCTCTTGCTGCAAAGCAGATCGCAGCTTGTCTAGCTCAGTGCGATTTCGCTCCTGATGAGCCTTTTCCGCAGCGGAAAGCTTAGCTTCAGCTTGTTTAGCCGCTTCGACTATTTCCTTCTTCAACTGCTCTTCTGTCTGCCGGACACGCGCATTCGCAGCCTCTTGCTGCTCTTTCAGCTTACGAGAAGCTTCTTGGCGAGATTCTTCCAATTCACGCTTAGCTTGTTTTTGTGCATTTTCAAGTTCAGCCGCTTTTTTCTCCTGCTGTTCAAGCTTTGCCCTTAGTTCGGCAATTTCCTTGGCTGACACAGATTCAGTCTCCACCAGCTTTTTCTGCGTCGTTTCTTTTTCTTCCCTCAATTGAACAAGGGCTTGATGCATATCTGTATTTTTCTGCTGTTGTTCCCCTAGAGCCGTCTGGAGTTGGGCCAGATCTCCCCGGAGCTCCGCCCGTTCCGCTGCCAAGCGGTTCATATGGCTCTGGATCTCCTGAATTTGTACAGCTTCTTCAGCCATATGAACCGCAGCCAGCACGGCAATTCGGGGCATATCCAGACGCGAATGAGCTTGAGAAATGCTGTGCATACGTTCATCTACGTAATTGGCAACCTGCTTCATATAATCACTATTACTGCCGACAAGTTTATAAGAAGTACCGTAGATCTCTACAGTGACGCGAGTACGATCTGGTGTAGTCACAATTATGCCCTCCTTCAATACTACTGTATGTTGATTCTAAGGTGTGTCCGGTACTAGGGTAACCCGCCTTCCGTGAAGCGTTCAACCTTATTAGTCCGGCTTCCCCGCAGCGGGTGAATATCAGAGTAGAGAGCTTCTATGATGATAGGCCAAAAAGCCGTATCGAACCTCTGTCACTAAGATTCGATACGGCTTCCCGCATTTCCTGCTACTTTCTCAATTCCGCTCCAAAAGTTTGTTCCAGAGACGTAACGACAGGAGAATGCGCCGCATTGATCTCTTCATCCGTCAACGTATGCTCCCAATGACGATAGGTCAGGGAAATAGCCACGCTTTTCTTGTCTTCACCAAGCTTGCTGCCTGTAAATACATCAAACACCCGTGCATCCTGCAACAGTTCTCCGCCTGCAGCGTGAATAACACGAAGCAGTTCACCTGCCTCAACGTCTTTATTTACCACGAGGGCAATGTCACGTTCCACGGATGGGAAGCGAGCCAGCTCTCTGAACTGAATATGAGAGTTTGCATGCTCAACAAGCTGTTGCAACGCAATTTCAGCTACATACGTATCGTTCAGTCCATAGGACTGTTGCAGTTCAGGATGGATCTGTCCAACCGTACCGATCCGTTGGGAGCTTCCGTTCACATCCAGCCATACTGAAGCGGAACGTCCTGGATGGTAGCTTTGCGGCTGGTCAGCCACATAACGAATGCTGGCACTTAGTCCGAAATAGTCAAACACCGTTTCAAGCGCACCTTTAATATCAAAGAAATCGACCTTTTCAGCTCCGATGTTCCATTGTTTCTCACGGCGTACTCCAGTCAACAGCAGACTCATCACTTGAATTTCTTGCGGCTGGCGGGTTAACGTTTGCTCTTCTGTATAGAATACAGTTCCCATCTCAAAAATCGCTAGGTTATCTTGCTTGCGATTCATGTTGTACACCGCTGTATCCAGCATCTGCGGAATGATACTTGTACGCAACACACTACGATCTTCACTCATAGGCATAGCCAAACGTACCGGATGGCTGCCTTCTGTTAGAGCGTTAAACAAACCCGTGCTTTGCGGATGTACAAAAGAGTAACTGATCGTCTCCTGCCAGCCACCATGAGCCAGCAATCTGCGCAAGGAGCGACGCAGAGATTGCGATGCCGTCAAAGCTCCTGGAGTTGTTGGACCTTCAATCGGCGTGGTTGGGATATTATCGTAACCATACAGACGTGCTACTTCTTCGATTAAGTCCACATCAATGGTAATATCTCTACGGCGTGTAGGTACTTCAACTTCCAGCACCCCTGGCTCTGTGTCGCCGCATCCGAAATGAAGTCTACCAAAAATCGTCTTCACCTCAAGCAGTGACAGTTCGGTTCCCAAATATCGATTTATTTTATCTAGCGACAGCTTGATAATATGATTTTCAGCTTTTGCGGAAGCAGACTCTACAATACCCTGGTGTACAGTGCCCCCTGCATAACGCTGGATCAGCGCAGCTGCACGATTCACAGCAGGTATAACAGCACCTGGATCAACCTCTTTTTCAAAACGCAGGCTTGCTTCCGAACGCAGTCCAAGTTGACGGGATGTTTTGCGAACTGTTCCCCCGTCAAACTTCGCAGATTCCAACGCAATGCTAACCGTTGCATCCGTAACCTCAGAGTTGGCTCCGCCCATTACGCCTGCTAATGCAATCGGCTTCACGCCGTCCGTAATCAGCAGCATATGCGGTTCCAGCTTACGTTCCTGATCGTCAAGTGTAATCAAAGTTTCGCCTGTACGAGCAAGCCGAACCTCAATATTTCCATTTTCCAGCTTATCCGCATCAAAAGCATGCAACGGCTGGCCGTATTCCAGCATAACGTAGTTCGTAATATCTACGATATTGTTAATCGGACGAACACCTGCCGCCATCAGACGATTTTGAATCCATAACGGGGAAGGCCCCACCTTTACACCTGTGATATAACGCGCTGCATAGTGCGTACACAGTTCAGGAGTATCTACCTTTACGGACAGATGATCTGCCGCTGCATCGCTAATTTCCACCAGATCCTTAGCGGGGTCAGCCAGCGAAATGTCACGTCCTAGAATGGCACTCACTTCATAAGCGGCTCCATGCATGCTCAGGCAATCCGAACGGTTGGGTGTCAAATCAAAATCCAGCACCTGGTCATCCAGGGCAAGCAGCTTCGTAATTGGCGTACCAATTTCAGCATCTTCTGGCAGCACCAAAATGCCTTCCTGCAATTCTTTTGGCAATAGCTTATCATTCATGCCCAGTTCTTTGGCCGAACAGATCATGCCCATGGACATAACACCACGCAGCTTGGCCTTTTTAATATGAAAATCTCCTGGCAGCTTGGCACCTACAACTGCAACAGGAACCTTTTGACCTGCATCCACGTTCTTGGCACCACACACAATTTGCAAGTCTTCTCCCTGACCCGCATCGACAATACACACATTCAGCTTATCCGCATCTGGGTGCTTTTCTTTGCTTTTGACATAGCCTACAACGACGCCAGTAATTCCTTGGTTACGATGTTCGACTTCATCAATTTCAATGCCCGAACGGGTGATTTTTTCTGCTAGCTCCTCCGCACTCACTTGATCCAGTGATACATACTCGGACAGCCAATCGAATGATACTTTCATATGGGTTCACTTCCCTTGATATAGTTGTTTATTGACGCGCAAACTGCTTCAAGAACGACAGATCGCTGTTATAAAAATGGCGAATATCATCAATGCCGTATTTCAAAATGGCAATCCGTTCTACACCCATACCGAATGCAAAGCCACTGTATACCTCGGGATCAAAACCACCCATTTCCAGCACTTTCGGATGCACCATACCACAGCCTAAAATTTCAATCCACACGCGCTCGCCGTTTTTCTTCACAAAAGTCACGTCTACTTCAGCACTTGGCTCGGTGAACGGAAAGAAGCTTGGACGCAAGCGGATTTCGGTCGATTCCCCGAACATTTCGCGTGCAAATTGCAGCAAAGTTCCTTTCAAATCACTCATACGAATGTCTTTTCCAATCACAAGACCTTCAATTTGGTGGAATTGGAAGGAATGCGTTGCATCGTCATCATCACGTCGGAATACCGTACCCGGACAAATCACCTTAATAGGCGTTTCACCCTTCATCGCCTCCATCGCGCGAATCTGAACTGGTGACGTATGAGTGCGCATCAACAGATCCTCGGTCAGGTAAAATGAATCCTGCATATCGCGTGCCGGGTGATTTTTAGGCAGATTCAATGCTTCGAAGTTATAATAATCGGTCTCTGCCTGCGGACCCTCAGCCACTCGATATCCCATACCTGTAAAAATATCCTCGATTTGCTCGATCACTTTGTTAAGTGGGTGGAGCCCGCCTTGCGGCATTGCGCGTCCAGGCAAGGTAACGTCGATTTTTTCTGCTTGCAAACGCTCATTCGTTTCTGCTTTCGTGAACTCGTCCTGCTTACGGTTAACGACCTCTTCAATCGCCTCACGCACCTCATTGGCTACCTGTCCAACAACTGGACGCTCTTCCGCGCTCAGCTTGCCCATACCGCGCAAAATTTCGGTCAACGCACCCTTTTTACCCGAATATTTAACTCGTAGATCAGCCAGCTCCTTAGGTGTTGCCACCTTCTCCAATACTTCCAGTGCTTCTTCCTTCAAGGCCAGCAAATGTTCCTTCATTTGGATGGTTTCGCTCATCGCCTGTTCAGTCCCCTTTCTTCATATCCAGCTTTTCAGACAACAAAAAAAGGTCTTTTCTCCCGAAAAGGGACGAAAAGACCGTGGTACCACCCTCGTTAGACAATGAAGTTTAGCAACCCGATGCGTTGCCTTATGGCAATCAGTACGGGTGTTCATTCATGCTATGCATCATCATCTCGCTCTACACGTTGTAACGGTCGTGAACCGGTATCCCCTACTTGCACAACCGCCATTTACATGACGCTTGAGGTTCAAGGAACTGCTCCGGAGCGAACTTCAACAGCCCAATATTTGTAGAAACGCTCTCAATCCTACGGCGCTTCCTCCCTGTTCAATCGGACACTGCCTACTCTTCTCCATCAAGACATTTTCAAAATACGAACTATTGCTCATTATTATATGCAAACTACTGCACTTTGGCAAGCAGCGCCTATATTACATTCCTTCAGATATCGGGATCATTCAACTGATCTAGCTTGGCACGAATGCGCCTGATGTCGCTCAAGAGCTCCTCATTTTCTCCACTCGTCCCCGTCATTCCCATCAGTTCGGTAAGACGCAACTGTAATCGAAGACGTTCCTCCCGCTCTTCCTGATCCTTAGGCTCTCGGATACGGCTCCGTTCATCTTCTTGTTTTTCGTCGGCCGTCCCTTCATAGATTTCATATCCGCCGCCCGGCTTCATATCGAGTAACCGAGTTGCCGTACAACGCACCAGCTCCCGGTCATGCGAGACGAGTACCAACGCCCCATCATATCGGCGTAAAGAATCCTCTACAATTTCACGGGTTTCAATGTCAAAGTAATTCGTCGGTTCATCCAGCACCAGCAGATTGGCTCCACTAAAGTACAGACGCAGAAAAGCTACCCTGCATTTTTCTCCCATACTGAGCGTTCCGATCCTTTTGAATACGTCCTCTTTGGCAAATAGAAAACAGCCCAGCACCGTTCTCGCTTCTGTTTGGGTCATTGTAGGGAGCGCAAGCAGACTGTCGAGCAACGTCTGATCCTCTGGAAGCTGCTCCAGCTCCTGTGAAAAATATCCGATGTTCAACTGTGGGTTGGCTGTAATTGTCCCCATCTGCGGTTCGAGCTGACCTGTTAATAACCGAAGCAGCGTGGTTTTGCCAATTCCATTGGGTCCCCGAACAGCCAAACGTTCCCCACGTGCAACGTTCAGATTTAGATTTTTCACAATGACATGGTCGTCGTAGCTAAAGTCAACCTGTTCAGTACGCAGCAAATATTTAGCCTGAAAACCGCTATCACTTAATTTCATGTGCAAAGACGGAGCTTCACGTGGTTGTTCTACCCTGTTAGCCTCCAGTCGCTCCAGTTCCTTCTCTTTCGCATGATAACGGGAGATATTTTTTTTAGCCTTGGCCTTATAGAAGCTCTGTGTAATAGCCACTTCGACTTTGGATGCGCTACGATGTGCCTGGTGAAACCATTCCCTGTAATTTCGAATCGTGTCCTCCAGCGCCTGTTTCGCCAGTTCCTGCTTCCGATAGCTCGCCTCCTGCTCTCGTTGTTCCCGCTCCTTTTGTGCTTTATATTCCTTATAACCGCCTTTATAGCGCCCAATACCTGTGGATGTAAGCTCGACTATACTCGTGGCCACCTGATCCAAAAAGGCTCTGTCATGCGATACAAACAACAGTGTTCCAGGATACGTGGATAGCCACTGCTCCAGCCAGAGCAAGCTTTCGGCATCCAAATGGTTGGTTGGCTCATCCAGCACCAGCAACTTCGGCTGCCTGACCATCAGTCCAGCCAGTCGTACTCTTGTCTTCTGTCCACCACTCAGCTCACCATAAGCAATCGACCACGTCCGTGCAGGCATCCCCATTCGGGTGAGCGCCTTTTCCACCTCAGACTCCCAGGCAAAGCCTTGCAGACGCTCATATTCGTCCATCAGCTCGCCGTAACGCTCCAGTTGCTGCTCCATATCCTTTCCAGCAGCGGCTAGGCTAGCTTCCAGCTGTCCCAACGCTTGCTTGAGATCCCAGTGCTGAGTGCTCGCCTGCTGTGCGACCTCCAGTGCGGTTCGAGACCAATTCACTGTATCCTGCTGCTTCAGCCAGCCGTGCTCTTCCAGCGGCAAATCATACTCTACTTGACCGGAGGTTGGCGCTTCATCTCCCAGCAATATTCGTAATAGCGTCGTTTTGCCTGCTCCATTTCTTCCAAACAACGCGAGCCGTTCTCCTTCCGTCACGTCCAACGACACATTCTCAAATAAAGATGTCCCGTTCCATTCCTTGACTATATTGCGAACCCGTAAAATGGTTTTCATACCACGATCATCCTTTCCCAGTCCGGTTTTTATACCGGAAGCAATAAAAAAAGCCGCAGAAGGCTGCGGCTTGCATACAGGAATATAGAATGACTGTTATGAATGGTTTCAGAACATACACCTATGAAAAATAACACCGCGAACGAAAAAGAAAATCTCGTTACGGATCTTCAACGCATACGTCCCTACTTTCATTTCAGACACACTTCTCCCGTTGCAGCTTGCAGCCGCCTGCCAGTAACGTGCAGTTGAGTGGGAAAATCAGTGTGCTTACTTCATCGGACGTATGGTTACCTTCCTTTTCATGGGATGCTTACTTGCAGTCAGTATAGCAGATCACAGCATATTTTCCAATACCCGCTTTATTTTCCAAAGACCAAAGTTGTATTGGACGAACCTGCATACTTAGTTACGAACTCTTTAGTATATTCAGGAGTTTGAACTTGATAGCTGTAGTTCTTGCTCGGGTTCCATCGGGTCACAGGCGATTTTTGGTTAGTGATGGCTGGAAAACTACCTACATCTTTGAATTCACCATTGGCTTTATCATCCAGAATACCGCCCTTTTCACTACCTTTTCCAAAATAATTATTCTCGGAATAAATTCGTGCATTGGTTGCTATTGTGTAAGCCAACTGAAAATTATTAATATAATTATTTTTCACATGGAAATATCCATATCTCATCAGACCTGGACCGCGTACAAGTAAGTTTTCAAAATAATTATTGGCAATCGTAATATGGGGCATGCCGTCATAATTTTTATTGCTGTCATCTGGATAACCCAGAATAAGGCCATATTTATGATTGGCAAATTTGGAGTTGCTAATGGTTACATAATCAGCCGATTGTCCTATGTACAAAAGTTTGTCCAAATCCGAGCCATTTGCATTATAATTATGACCTGCAAAAGTAACATGATCAATCCAATAATTTGTACCTGCAGTAAGATATAGCTGGATATCATCGTTACCATTAATACTGGCACTGTGCTCAAAAGTTAAATTTTGAAAGATCACATTTCCCGAGTTAGCTGTTGTTTTCAAATGAATATTGACTAGCTTATTTTGCGCATAAGAGCCGATTAGAGATTTGTTAGAACCGATATTGACCACGGTTTTAGAAGAAGCAGAAATATTCTTTTCGATGACCAGAATTTTGGGAGTTGAATCCCCTAGCTGATTTTTCAATTCGTTTAGATTATTGATATAGATGACCCGACCATTTTTGCCCCCTGTTGTAGCAGGCTTTGAAGCTCCTGTTTCGCTTTTAGCCTGTCCAGCAAAACCAATCATGCCATTCGTCGACGTATTTGGGAAATCAGTCGCAGCGAACGTAGCACTTGCTGAAAAGGTAAAAAACACAAAGGCCAAAGCTAAAAGAAAAGAGAATTTTCTCATCGCAGCCACACCATCCTTTTTTTATATTTAATTCCAATTACGAGACTATACTTTTTTTACAAAATGGTAAATAGTTCTTTTTATCTGTTTATTTATAGCATATAAGAGAAATATTTAAATTATATTATTTAACAGCGTGAAAATAGTTCGTAGGAACGCAAAAAAGCCGGGATTCCCCATTGGTAGCCCGGCTAAAATATATTCCTATTAAAAACAAAATAAAAACCCTTGAATTTAAAAGGGTTTCGGAATTTTTAAAGTCGTAAGCGGGTGATGGGAATCGAACCCACGCTATCAGCTTGGAAGGCTGAAGTTCTACCATTGAACTACACCCGCATTATATAACATCTTGATCCATATGTATGACACACTTAAGCTCTCGTCAACTAACTGAATCAGGATGTTATTCAGTATAACTTATCTTTCCACAAAATGCAAGCATACTACATACCATCCTGAACCAGCCAATTGACAGGTTTACGTAAAAACAATTTTTCAAAAACTTCTGCCGGAATGGGGCGGCTAAAATAATACCCCTGCCCTTCATGGCAATCCTGCACCTGCAAAAATTGAAGCTGCTCCTCATTTTCCACCCCTTCAGCCGTAACCTTCAGCTTCAAATGGTGAGCCATAGAGGCAATGGTAGATACAATGGCCGCATTTTTGCTGTCAACCAGCACCTCATTTACAAAGGAACGGTCAATTTTAAGACGATCAATCGGAAGATTCTTCAAATAATGCAATGAGCTATAACCCGTTCCAAAATCATCAATACTGATTGCAACACCAATAGCCTTTATTTTTTTCAACTGTTCAAAAGCCCGGTCCTTATCAAAAGTCATACTCTCAGTAATCTCCAGTTCTAAATAGCGTGGCTCCAGTCCCGTATAGGCCAAAATGCCCCGAATTACATCCACCAGTTTTTTTTGCTGGAATTGGCGCATGGATAAATTGACCGAAATCGGGATCGATGGATACCCTAGCTCCTGCCACTGCTTATTTTGGAGACACGCCTCACGCAACACCCATTCCCCCAGGGGCACGATCAGGCCACTTTCTTCAGCTACTGGAATAAAATCACCCGGCATCACCATCCCGCGATGAGGATGATTCCAACGCACCAGCGCTTCCAAACTCGTTAGCTCGCCACTTTGCAGATGGACGCGTGGCTGATACACCAATGAAAATTCTTCATTTTCAAGCGCTCGCCGCAAATCATTCTCCAGCTGGAGCCTTTCATGCGCTCGCATCTGCATCGCACTAGCATACCGCTGAAAATTCACTCCTTGCTCCTTGGCACTATGAACGGCTGTATCCGCCTGCTGAATAAGTTGTTCGCTCTGATTCGCATCCGACGGGTACAAAGCTATGCCAACGCTCACCATCACATGATAAGACTCCCCATTAATATCAAAAGGCTGATCGAACAGCTTCACCATATCATCAATACGATTTCTCATGGCATCTGAATCTTCGTAGCCCATTAGAAGAAAGGCAAATTCATCTCCACCCATGCTAAAGACAGCTTCCCCCTCACGGCAAAAATGCCCCAAGCGTTCGCCTACCGCATACAGCAAATAATTGCCTGCCGTATGCCCAAGCGAATCATTAATCGCTTTAAAACGATCAATATTTAGCACTAAAAGCGCTACTGTCTCATCAGATTTCAGTGAATTGCGCAATATTTTATCCAGGCGCTGGGAAAGACGACGGCGATTGGGAAGGCCTGTTATATCATCGTTATAAGCAATATGATTAAACTCAGATTCTGCCGCCTGTTTTTCCCGATAAGGAACCAGAACCATAAGCCGGACTAGACCGCTCAACAGATTATAAAATGCAATTACGTTTGTCAAAAGTCCTATAAGATGATTGATATCACTCATTTGCTTAGCAAATAAATAGAATAACTGGCTCACAACACACAGCCCAATCCCACGAACGATAAGCAACATGCCCAACTCCGCAGGGCGGACTTTTCGGTATTTTCGTACTCCAAAAATAAATGTAAGCATCAGCAGTAACATGACAACCAGATTCAACGTCCAGCCCAGGTTACCTAATTCGTACCGTATACGTAGATCTGGTAAGCCTGCATCATATGCCTTAATAACTCCTAGAATCAGCAACGTACAACCTATCCCTGCCCACAAAGCCACTGTTTTGTATTCAGACTTCGTCCTTCTAAATGGGAGAGAACAAACGAATAGGAGCATAACAGAGGTAAAGGCACGATTTACAAATAGTAGCCACAACGAAATGCCCGGAGACAAAGCAAAGTCCGTCAGGCTTACGAAACTAAACGAAACAATATGAACAAGGTAAAGCAGACCAGCCACCAAAAACGTTGGGGCAATAAGAAGTCTCTGCCAGGTCAACTGTTCCAGCAAAACGGACCAGGATTGATAAAAAATAGAAAAACAAATCGCAGCACAGGCAAACCCTATAATCGGATATAACAAGAAAAATACATTATAGGAGTATATTTTATTCAAAGTTACGTGAAATAACTGAACTAAGACAAACAAAACTATGGCGGCAATACCAATGCCTATCGTTTTTTTTACTTCCAGCCGTATATTCATTCAGCCTCTTCAGCCCCCTGCATATCGGAGATTCCGATCATCTAAGACGTTTGACAGCTTTGGAAGCCGTTGTTTAAGTCTATAGTATCAAAAAAAATGTTGTATTCTGGTATATAATAGCATTTAATCTGTGAAAGGTGAATCATTTTTTTGTTCTATATTCATGAATTTATTTTCGCATTTGCGCAAATGCACGAGCTTACAGTACCAAAAAAGCGCATCATCTTTTCAGATCATGCGCTTCAGACGACATTTTTCAATTAGGTGATACCTATACCCCAACGCTGCACACCACAACAGAAATAGTATGTACAGGACCCCTCTGCGAAAATCTCATCATATTAGACTACAGGAAGTGTGATTTTAAATTGTGTACCGCTTCCATGCTTACTGTCTACATGAATGAAGCCTCCATGATTTTTGATAATACGATAGCTCACAGCCAATCCCAAGCCGGTTCCACTTTCTTTTGTTGTAAAAAAAGGATCAAATAAACGCGCCAATGTATTGTGATCCATCCCTAATCCGTTATCTTCAATACAAATGTGGACATAAGAGCCCTCAAGCACGGTATGGATATCAATGCATCCCTCTCGTTCCCCGCCGATGCTTTCAATGGCATCCATCGCATTTTTAATCATATTGAGGATAACCTGCTTAATCTGCTTCACGTCAATGGAAACCTTCATGAGTTCATCATTTTCATCCAGTGCGATCTGGCAGCCCTTCATCAACGCCTCGCTTTCTGTCAGCATCACTACTTCTTTCAACAGTCCCATCACAGATACAGCCGTTTTTTGCGGAGCCGAAGGCTTGGACGAATTTAAAAACTCGTAAATAATGTCGTTCGCACGATCAATTTCGGTTAAAATAATGCGGGCATACTCATCCCTGCCCAACTCCACCAAGTGCGGCCGAAGCAATTGAATAAAACCCCGGATTGCAGTAAGCGGGTTGCGGATTTCATGGGCGATAGATGCCGAAATACGTCCCAGCATTGCCAGCTTGTCATTTTGATACGCTGTCTGCTCAATCTGCTTATAATCCGACACATCCTTTACACTAAACAAAAAATCGCCATCCATCTGATCACCGTAGGTCACTGTTATCAACCAATGCCGACCATACTCATCAATCAACTCATGATAGCGCTTTCTATGAAAGATAGTTTCTTTATAAATCCGCATAATTTTCTTCTTCTTAAACCGACTTAACTCAGGATGATGCAAAATTTGCATCAGGTTGCGACCCGCGAGCGAACTACGTGGTAGCTCCAGTAATCTCGCCATTTGCACGTTAATAAAGGTCAGTACCCCGTCACTGTCAAACAGCATGATACCACTATCCAGGTTCTCCAGTACATTTTCATACTTATTATTGGCGATCTGTGTGGAAGGGCAAGCTCCCACGGTATCAAGCAAGGCTTCTTGGAATTCACTGATCATGCCAGGCTTCCCCCTTGTATCGGAATGATAAACTGGCCGTATCGGACGTGTAATATTCTTGAAGAAGAGAAAGGCATCTATCGATCACCCTTCAAATGGTGTAAAAAACAGTTTCAATCAACTCCGACCATTTTTTTCGATTCGAGTCTTATTTTATGATAGACAAGATTAAGGATCACAGTCAATCGGAAAAAGTGTCGAATCCACATTTTTATCCTATTTTCTTTCGTCATAATATCTGCGCAACATTACAAAATAAAAAAATAAGTTAAAAATAAGCGCCCTACACACCAAAGAAGCTCTCCAGATTTGAGAGCTTCTTTGGTGTGTAGGATGTCAACTGCCGCTCTTATTATGTTGAAGCCGGGATCGTCTTTGACTCATAACAGCCAGTCTTCTCTTAAGCTCTCCCTGCCATTTCTCATCATTCATCTGTTTCGCTACCGTCAATAAATCCAGCGACATGTCAATTTGGCGCTTCACAATTTCAAATGCATCTTCACTCTCACGATTTACACAGTTTTCAAATATCGTATCATCGTCTTCCATGACATAATCCTGAAAATCAATCTCGGATGCCCCATCACCATGTGCATACTCAGCCAAAATTTCATACTCATTTTCAACTTTATAATGAACTTCAATGCGACGACATACCGGGCAAAACAGCAAAGGAACATTATGGACTTGGGTGCGGTAATGCTTCAGCGTTCCCTTGGTTCCTACCATGCTTGCTCCACAGCAATAACTCATCCGGGCTCAGCCTCCTCTGAACAAAACCTGTTCTGCCTTGTTTATCTTCTACAATACCTTATTCGCTTTCATCAGGCAAAATTCCTCCAGAACACAACAACATTTCCATAATTATTTGTTACTTCACTCTGTATTACATGATTAAGACAGGCTATTCCTATATCTCCGCTGTATAGCGCAGGCAAGCAAGCCCCCAACAACGGTAAAGTAACCACTTGTTGGGGGCTTGCTTGTTTAAATTCAACTTGTAAAGCTAATGTTACAGATTTTTATCGCCTGGTTTCCAGTTCATTGGGCACAAGCCACCGGATTGCAAAGCTTGCAGTACACGCAATGTTTCTTCTACACTGCGGCCTACATCGTTGTGGTTAACCACTTGATATTTCAGTTCGCCTTCTGGATCAATGATGAACAAGCCGCGCAATGCAACGCCTTCTTCTTCGATCAGAACACCATAGTCGCTTGCTGTTTTTTTCGTGATGTCAGAAGCCAACGGGAAGTTCAGTTTGCCCAGACCGTTGTTTTCTTTAGCTGTGTTGATCCATGCTTTGTGGCTGTGCACGGAGTCTACACTGATACCCAAAATCTCAGTATCCAGCTCTTTGAATTGGTCAGCTGCATCGCTCAATGCTGTAATTTCTGTTGGGCATACAAAAGTGAAATCCAGTGGATAGAAGAAAAATACGAGCCACTTGCCACGGTAATCGGAAAGTTTCACCGAGCCAAATTCTTGACCGTCTCCAGATACTGTTTCCAATGCAAAATCAGGTGCGGGTCTTCCTACCAATCTTTCTGCCATAATGTGAAATCCTCCTTTAAAATATGTAAGAAAAACACCAATTGTGTTTTCCTCAATCATCTGTATTGTAATAAACCACCTACTTGATAAATGTTATCATTCGCTGAAATCAAAGTCAATATTGTAACCATTACTTTTTTATAATTATTTTAAACTAGCTTAAAAATTCACAATTTATTCACATTCCAAGAGCTTTCTGATATGCAAGTAGCTCCTGATTGCTCAGGAGCTACTTTGTCAAACATTTGCTATAAAATTATACTGTATAACCTCACTATATAATAGGAAGCTTTTTTTTCAGAACAAGTACGTTTCCGGGGACTTTAGCGAATAGCTGCTGCGATCAAATCGCCCATTTCAGTTGTCGAGATCGCTTGTGATTTATCCACCGCGATATCTGCCGTACGGTGTCCTGCATCCAGTACCTCAGCTACCGCCTTCTCGATAGCGTCAGCTGCTTTCTCGTACCCAAAGGTGAGGCGGAACATCAAAGCAACGGACAAAATCGTTGCAATGGGGTTCGCCAGTCCCTGACCAGCAATATCAGGTGCTGAGCCGTGCACCGGCTCGTACAGACCGAAGCTGCCTTCTCCCAGTGATGCAGAGGAGAGCATACCGATGGACCCAGTCAGCATAGCTGCTTCGTCACTAAGAATGTCACCAAACATATTTTCGGTTACAATGACGTCAAAACTGGATGGACGACGCAGCAATTGCATGGCACAGTTATCGACCAATACATGCTCAAGCTCGACATCTGGGTAATCTACAGCGACCCGGTTAACAACTTCACGCCATAAACGGGAAGTTTCCAGTACATTAGCCTTATCCACCGATGCGAGCTTTTTGCGACGCTTTTGTGCAATTTCGAAAGATTGGCGAACAATACGCTCTACTTCTGTTACATTATATGCGCAAGTATCGACCGCTTCTTCCCCCTGAGCACTCTCTCGTCTGTACTTCTCACCGAAATAAATGCCGCCCGTCAGTTCGCGCACCACGATCAAGTCCGTTCCTTCCAATACCTCTGGTTTCAATGTAGACGCGTCCTTGAGACAATCGAAAACGACAGCAGGACGAAGATTTGAAAATAGACCGAGCTCTTTGCGAATACCGAGCAATCCGGTTTCAGGACGAAGCTCCTTAGGATTGTTGTCCCATTGTGGTCCACCTACCGCTCCCAACAGCACGGCATCTGCAGATTGACATACGGCCAGTGTTTCTTGCGGCAATGGAGTCCCCTTCTTATCAATGGCAATCCCGCCGAACAGCGCATGCTCTGTTTCAAATGAGAGGCCAAACACTTCTTCCGTACGTTTCAAAATTTTCTCTGCCTCTGCGACCACTTCAGGTCCGATTCCGTCTCCCGCTATTACTGCAATCTTTTTAACGTCTGCCATCACGTACACTCCTCTTGTTATACAGCCATACAGCCGTATTTCTCATACCTTCTTTGTAACATATTTGGGAGGGCTTTGACCAAGATATAGAATCTATCAATTCAATAGGCTTAGCCTATAAGCTGATTTTTTCATCAGAGAATAAGAAAACAGGACCGATACCGATCCTGTCTATACTCATTCCTTGGGCCTGTATAAAATTAGGATTTATAGTCTACGCGATTGCTGTAATTTTTACGCTTGTCGATCAAACCGTTCAGTGCATCCACATAAGCCCGTGCACTTGCTTCCAAAATATCGGTGCTTACCCCACGTCCCTGTACAGATATTCCGTTCTGAGTCAGCACCACATGTACTTCCCCTAGAGCGTCCTTGCCATGGGTAACAGATTTAATGGAGTAATCAGAAAGTACAACACTCTCGCTGCTGGCTTGATCAATCGCGTTATAGATCGCATCGACTGAACCATTCCCTTCAGCTTCTGTCTCAATCACCTGACCTTCATCGTTAACCAGTCGCACTTGTGCGGAAGGCGTAGCCTTGTTCCCATAAGTTACGAAAATGGTTTCCAGCTTGAAGACTTCAGGTGCATCGGCCAATTTTTCTTCCAGCAATGCCAGGATATCATCGTCCGATACTTCCTTCTTCTTATCAGCCAAATCCTTAAACTGCCCAAAAGCGCGATTCAGATCTTCTTCGTTCAATTCGTAGCCCAACTCAACCAAACGCTCCCGGAAAGCATGACGCCCTGAATGCTTGCCCAGCACCAGCTTGCTTTCTTTCAGACCGATACTTTCCGGTGTCATAATTTCATAGGTCGTCTTTTCCTTCAGCATGCCGTCTTGGTGAATACCTGATTCGTGCGCAAAAGCGTTAGCACCCACGATCGCCTTGTTGCCCGGCACTACCATCCCCGTCAAACGGCTAACCAATCGGCTCGTGCGTGCAATTTCAGACAATTGCAGAGACGTTTTGGCTTGGAAAAATTCCTGTCTCGTCTCCAGTGCCATGGCGATTTCCTCAATGGCCGTGTTTCCAGCACGTTCACCGATACCGTTAATAGTCCCCTCGATCTGATCTGCACCGTTCAGGATCGCAGCAAGCGTATTAGCAGTAGCCATTCCCAAGTCATTGTGGCAATGTGCACTCAACTGAATCTTCTCCACATCAACCACATTTTGCTTGATATGTTTGAATATATTTCCGTATTCGTAGGGTGTTAAGTAACCTACCGTGTCTGGAATATTGACGACAGAAGCCCCTTCCTGTACAGCCATGGTGACCATTTCAACCACAAAATCAAGCTCCGTACGTCCTGCATCCTCCAATGAAAACTCCACTTTTGGCAAATACTTCAATCCATAACGAATGGCTGCACGGGCAGTTTCCAATACCTGTGCCTTCTCCATCCGTAGCTTATGCTGACGATGAATTGGAGAGGTTGCCAAAAAGATATGGATACACGGGTCCTGTGCTCCCTTAAGCGCCTCGCGAACCGCATCAATATCTTGTTCCCTTGCACGCGAAAGGCCAATAACGGTCGAATTTTTTACAGCTTTTGCCACTGCATTAACAGCCGCCAGATCACCCGGAGAAGCAGCCGGGAACCCAGCCTCCATACGATCGATTCCCAGCTTTTCCAACTGATGAGCGATCTCTACTTTCTCACGAGTATTCAAGTTCACGCCAGGTGACTGTTCTCCGTCTCTCAACGTTGTGTCAAATATATATATTTTGCGCAACCTAACGCACCTCCTCAGGATTTGGACCCTTAAATTACAATGCGGCTCACGCAATAAGCAGGGCCGCATTGTAATTAATATTTATAAATAATTCATGTTGTCGAGCTTATAGTACAAAAGGTTGTTACTTTTTGATCCAATGCATCATTTCACGCAATTGTCCGCCCACCACTTCAATCGGATGGTTAGCTTCATTACGACGAGTAGCCGTCAGGAATGCACGTCCAGATTGATTTTCAAGGATGAAGTCACGAGCAAATTTACCTTGTTGAATGTCAGTCAATACATCCTTCATGGCTTTCTTCGTATCTTCTGTTACCACACGTGGTCCAGTTACATAATCGCCATATTCTGCTGTATTACTGATGGAATCACGCATTGTTGCCAATCCACCTTCATACATCAGGTCAACGATCAGCTTAAGCTCATGCAAACATTCGAAGTATGCCATCTCAGGAGCATATCCGGCTTCAGTCAATGTTTCAAAGCCCGCTTTTACGAGTGCGCTCACACCGCCACACAATACCGCCTGCTCACCGAACAGGTCCGTCTCCGTTTCTTCACGGAAGGAGGTTTCAATTACGCCTGCACGTGTACAGCCAATGCCTTTTGCGTAAGCAAGACCGATTTCTTTGGCTTGGCCTGTTGCGTCCTGTTCAATTGCGATCAATCCCGGTACACCAAACCCTTCCACATAGGTACGACGTACCATATGTCCTGGGGATTTTGGAGCAACCAGCAATACATCGCTATCTTTAGGAGCTACGATTTGTCCAAAATGAACATTGAAACCATGGGAGAACAAAAGTGCTGCGCCTTTTTTCAGGTTAGGTTCGATTTCGTTTTTGTAGACAGAAGCTTGAGTTTCATCAGGCAACAAAATTTGAACCACATCTGCACGGCTTGTTGCATCAGCTACGTTTAGAACTTCAAAACCGTCGTTTCTTGCGACATCAGCTGATTTGCCTTCACGCAAACCAATAACAACATTTACACCACTGTCACGCAAGTTTTGTGCTTGAGCATGTCCTTGGCTACCGTAACCAATTACGGCCACTGTTTTTCCTTTCAATACGCTGAGTTCTGCATCTTTTTCGTAGTACGTTGTAACTGCCATGGTTAATTTCCTCCTTTTAATTGGACCCTTCATAATGAGCGGGTACTCCAAGAGACTTCGCCTCATGATTGGTATCTAAAAATCTCTTCGAGCACCCGCTCTTATGCGGGCGGTTCTTTAATGATGTAATGCGCTATAAGCGGTAAATCGTTAAAGCTTTATATTATGCATTTCCACGTATCATAGCTGTAACCCCGGTTCGGGTCAACTCGCGAATACCGTAAGGCTTCAACAACTCGATCATCGCATCGATTTTTTCAGTATCGCCAATGACCTGAACAATCAAGCTTGTCGTTCCAACATCAATTACAGCTGCTCTGAACGTTTCTACCACGCCCATAATTTCTGGTCGCTGAGGCGGTTCAGCCTTTACCTTAATCATTGCCAATTCCCGAGCAACCATCGGCTTGGAACTGAGATCGATGACCTTGATCACATCAACCAGCTTGTAAAGCTGCTTTTCAATCTGCTCCAGGTTGTTCTCATCTCCTACAGTCACAATGACCATACGGGATAATCCAACTTCCTCCGATTGACCCACAGTTATGCTCTCAATGTTGAAGCCACGGCGACCAAACAGTCCGGACACACGTTGCAAAACGCCGGGATGATCATTTACCAGTACAGCAATGGTATTTTTTGTCGTCATTTTACTCGTCCCCCATCAGCATTTGATCAATTGTCGAACCTTGCGTCACCATCGGATATACATTCTCTTCCTTGCTGACTACAAACTCGACAACGACCGGTCCGGGTGTATCAAGCGCCTCCTGCCAAGCCCGACGTGCTTCTTCCTTATTCGTAGCACGCAGTCCTTTGACACCGTATGCTTCGGCCAGTTTCACAAAATCCGGGCTTCCAGCCAGGTCAATGTGACTGTACCGATTGTTATAGATCAATTCCTGCCATTGGCGAACCATTCCAAGTACCTGGTTGTTGATGATTACGATTTTGACCGGAATGTTATTGATTGCACAGATGGCTAATTCCTGCGAACACATCTGCATGCCGCCGTCTCCGTTAATCGATATTACCAATCTATCGGGATTGGCCATCTGAGCGCCGATGGCAGAAGGGAAACCAAATCCCATCGTACCCAGTCCACCGGAGGTGACCCATGAACGTGGCTGATTGAATTTGTAATACTGTGCTGCCCACATTTGATGCTGTCCTACGTCCGTCGTAACGATTGCTCCGCCCTTGGTCGTTTTATCCAACAATTCAATAACCCATTGTGGTTTAAGCACTGTTTCAGAATCCTTATAAGAAAAAGGTTTCGCAGCTTTCCATTGCTGAATTTGCGCTCTCCATGCATCTGCCAGATCCGCGCGTTTCACATCCTGATTCAGCAATTCCAATACTGCCTTCACGTCGCCTACGATTGGAATATCCGCGGCAACATTTTTTCCGATTTCAGCAGGATCGATATCAATGTGTACGATTTTGGCTTGAGGAGCAAATCCATCCAACTTGCCTGTCACCCGATCATCAAAGCGGGCACCGATACAGATCAGCAAATCCGACTGTTGAATCGCCTGATTGGAAGTGTATGTTCCGTGCATTCCCGGCATCCCTGTCCAGAGCTCATGTCCACTTGGGAATCCTCCCAAACCAAGCAATGTTGTTGCAATCGGAATTTCCGTTTTACGAACAAATTCGTAAAGTGCTTCATGTCCACCAGAGTATACAACTCCTCCACCTGCCAGAATGAATGGACGTTCTGCTTCGGCGATAGCTTGAGTCAGCTTGTCTAGTTGAATTTTGTTGGGCAACACGTTCGGGTTGTAACCCCGCATGGTCACAGGTTCCGTCTGTGGAACAAACAACGTCTGGGCTGCGGAGACATCCTTCGGAATATCAATCAGTACTGGTCCTTTTCTACCTGTATTGGCAATATGAAATGCCTCATGGATGATTCGCGGCAGATCCTCTACATCTCTCACCAGATAGCTGTGTTTCGTAATCGGCATTGTAATTCCCGTGATATCAGCTTCCTGGAAAGCATCTGTACCGATCAGGGAAGATACAACATTACCCGTGATGACCACCAACGGCACCGAATCCATATAAGCTGTCGCTATGCCAGTTACCAGGTTTGTCGCTCCAGGTCCGGAAGTCGCGATACAGACACCAACTTTACCGCTTGCCCGTGCATAACCATCTGCTGCATGAATAGCTCCCTGCTCATGACGAGTGAGGACATGCTTGAAATCCTTGAAGCCGTACATGGCATCATAGATATAAAGCACTGCACCACCTGGATATCCAAAGACACACTCTACTCCCTCCAGCAAAAGGCTACGGAGTAAAATTTCCGAACCTGTAATCACCTCAGGCTTCATCCACTTTTGACGTAATTCATCGGTTGACCTAACTTCAGGAATTTGTGCACTCATTGGTCATCCTCCTTTACAAAATTTACATACATCTGACATTTGTAAAAACAAAAAAACCTTTCATCCCTAGAACAGACTTGCTGTTACTGAGGGACGAAAGGCTCTAGCTTCCGTGGTACCACCCGTGTTTGCCCGATATTTCGCAATATCGAACCTTGGCAGGTACAGAAATCACAAAGGATCTCCATATCTGGCGTCTGTAACGTAGACCGTACGATTTTCCCTAATAGGCGATTCGGCGCACCGTTAATATCATGGGGCCCAAATACTTTTCAGGAAAACAGCTCCAAGGTGAGCTCGTTAAAAAGGGATTTTGGTGAAGCTTGCAGCTAATGCCTCACTCTCTGAACAAAAGAGCCCTAATCACTTCGTCCTCTTCATTGCCGTTGTGTTCATGTCATTCTTTCAAATGTTTAGACACATTATATGTCCCCCATCTGGGATAGTCAATACCCATATTTCATAAAAATTTATGTTTCTCCGCTTAAACACCTCTGGGTCGCACGCTTGTAAGAGGTACCCGCATATTATAAAAAAGACCGCACAGTGAGATTTTGTACTCCTCCAAAGACCAAGTCATATCTTGTTAAAAGGGTAAAAAAGGAGGCCCGTTTATGATTCGCAAACGATGCGCCCAAGATGACAAAATAATCTTCCGTCTAATTGAGCAAGAGCTTGTCCCCTTATCGCATTTAAGTGCCCAAGAAATGGATCAAATACGTAAAGAATTACCCCGGCGCTTAAACCGGGGCATCACTTTTGTAGCTTGCAGACCGGATAATGCACAGGTTGTTGGCTTCATTCATGTTATGCTGCATGGAGAACTATTATACATTGATTTGATCGCAATTTCTTCGGCTCATCAAGGTAAAAGATACGGAAAAAAGTTGCTGGAGTATGCCGAGCAATACGGCCGACTGCGACGTTGCAAGCGGGCTAAAGTGATGGTGGACGAAGACAATGTGCGAGGGATCCATTTTTATCTACGCCATCAATACCACATGCTACGATATGTGGCTCTAAGCCGATGTCACGAACTCGAAAAGTCATTGTGAAAAGCATGGTTTTCGGGATTTTGTAAAACTAAAAAAAGTTGGGGTAAAACGGGCCTACTCCGGGGTATCCCCCGTCTGGATATGGTCCATACTGTGGACCATATCCTGGTCCTCCATAGCCTGGTCCTCCATAACCTGGACCGTAGCCACCGTAGGCACCCACGTATGGAGCTGTGCCAATGGCAAGCAAATCAAAAAGCACCAGAGGAATAATCGCCTTCGTGTTTACTTTTTTCTTACGGTTTGGTTGGAGAATCAGTCGGTTACCCGAAATGCGAATCAGCTTGCCACTGACCCGGGAGCCATCCTTACGTGTAGCGAAGATGACTTTGCCGACAAGCTTCTCCACCTGCTTTCTGGTTACTGCCTGTTTCATCGTATTTCCTCCTTCTTTCTCAACGGATGGACAGATTGAACGGCTCCTTGATAGCTTACCACCACCACAAAATAGACTGGAGCTGACAGGGGCCGAGCGTCCGTCCAATCTGCATAGCACAGTCTATTCCATTCAAGCCAGAAGCGTATGTTTAAATGCCTGCACAATGTAAAAAAATCTGGTACCTGCACATGCAGATACCAGATTTTCATATACACTAACGCGTATATTTAAAAACATTCAGCTGTCTATGAGTTATTAACGCTTGCTTGGATCATACAGTTGACCCAAAGCAGCCGGAGCGCGTGAACGTCCAACTGCCGCCACCAGCACAATAATCGTCAGGAGATACGGCAACATAAAAATAATTTCCTGGGGAATACTTTGCGACCATGCAAACAACTGCACATAGTTGCGAATGGCTTGTGAAAAACCGAAAAACACTGCCGCGCCAAAAGCACCGAGCGGATTCCATTTACCGAAAATCATAGCCGCAATAGCAATATAGCCCTGCCCCGAAACGGTATTATGTGAGAACATATTGGTTGTAGTCAAAGTGATTGTTGCTCCACCAATCCCAGCCAACGCACCACTAATCATAACACCGATATAACGAAGGCGATTGACCTTGATCCCCACGGTATCGGCTGCACCTGGATGCTCCCCTACTGAACGCAAACGCAAGCCAAACGGAGTTTTATACAAAGTAAAGTAGCCAATAATAACCAATAGAATAGCTAGATATGTCGTTGGGTAGGCTTGGAAAAATGCTTTTCCTGCAATCGGAATATCCACAAGATAAGGGATGGATATCTCGTTAAAGCCTTGAATTCGACCAGTGTCACCATCACCCTCGAATAACAGCTTAACCATGTACAGGGTACTACCTGCTGCCAAGAAGTTAATGACAATCCCGCTGATTACCTGATCGGCTTTAAACGTAATAGAGGCAACAGCATGAATGAGCGAAACCAGAATACCGAACACCGCAGCTGACAGCACACCTACCCAGGCCGCAGAGGTGCCTCCTAGTCCCGCTTGCTCGGCATAAAATCCGCCCACACCTGCCGCAAACGCCCCAAATACCATAAGTCCTTCCAATCCCAGATTCGTTACACCGGATTTTTCCGAAAAAACTCCGCCAAGAGACGCAAAAATAATCGCCGTCGCAAAAACGAGCGTTGTATGGATTAATTCACCAAGTGTTAACCAACTCATTTTACAACACCTTCTCTTTCTTCCACTTGGAGTAGAGCGGCTTTACAACCCAACGCACAATACCTTGGGCCGCAATGAAGAAAATAATCGAGCCAATGACTACTCGGATAATTTCTGGCGGTACATCCGCGCTAAAGCTCATCCCCGCAGAACCATACGTAAGTGTTCCGAACAAAACAGAACCGAGCAGTACACCGAACGGATTATTCATCCCGATCAAAGACACAGCGATACCGTCAAAGCCCGTTCCCGGTGACCCTGCCATGACAGATTGATAATGGAAAACCCCCAGCACCTCAAAAGCACCAGCCAATCCGGCAAAAACACCACTAATAAACATCGCTTTTATAATATTGCGATTTACATTCATGCCTGCATAACGGGATGCATCCTGATTAAATCCGACAGCCCGAAGCTCATAGCCCTGCTTTGTTTTCCACATAAAAATATAGAAAAACACTGCCGCCAGCACAGCAATAACTGTGCCCCAATGAACCCGAGCATTCCCCATCATCTGGGACAGCCAATCAATGGAAATGGAAGCGGAAGGTTGGATATCCACAGAGCGATTTTCGCCTTCCATAAGTGCAAACTGATTAATCACCAAATTAGCCAAATACAGGCCGATCCAGTTCATCATAATACAGGTAATAACTTCGTTCACGCCTCGCTTGGCCTTCAAATAGCCAGCAATCGCTGCCCACAAGCCTCCGAAAACTGCTCCTGCGATCACAGCCAGCGGTGCATGAATGATAGCAGGCAGCCCATGAAGTTTGATGCCCACAATCGAAGCAGCTGTCATACCGACCAAAAACTGCCCTTCGCCACCGATATTAAACAACCCGGCACGAGCCGCAAAAGCAAATGCCAATCCTGTTAGAATCAAAGGAGTCATCTCACGGATCGCTTCGCCAAAGTTGTAGGAATCTCCATACACACGGCTAAATAAAGCGGAATAAGCCACAATAGGGTCATACCCGCCAATCATCATCACGATAGCACCCAGAATGAGGCCAAAAATAATAGAGACTAGAGCCAGAACAAAGGAGTCTTTTGTGAATATTTTTAATAAGTTAGCCATTCTCTGCTCCTTTCTTCACTGCACTTCCTGCCATCATCAGTCCCAGTTCCTGGTCATTCGTTTCTTCAGGCAGCACTTCCCCGACAATCTTGCCTTCATAGATAACAGCAATTCGATCGGATACATTCATAATCTCGTCCAGCTCAAAAGAAATGAGCAGTACTGCTTTACCTTGATCCCGCTGGGCAATCAATTGTTTCTGGACAAATTCAATAGCCCCGACATCCAGCCCGCGTGTAGGCTGCGCCGCAATGAGAAGGTCTGGGTTTTTATCAATTTCACGCGCTATGATTGCCTTTTGCTGATTCCCACCAGATAGCGATCTTGCCTTGGTATGAATATCTGGTGTTCTAACATCAAACTTCTCGATAAGACTTTTTGCCTGCTTTTCTATAGCGTCCTTGTTCAAGAAGCCATTTTTACTGTAAGGCGCCTGATAATACGTCTCCAGCACCATATTTTCACTCATGGAAAAATCGAGCACCAATCCATGCTTATGGCGGTCCTCCGGTATATGTGAAACGCCTGCCTCTGAAATTTTGCGCGGTGGCTGATTTGCCAGTTCTTTTCCGAGCAAACGGATACTTCCGCTATCCACCTTGCGTAATCCTGTCAAAGCTTCTATCAGCTCACTCTGTCCATTGCCGTCTACTCCAGCAATCCCCAAAATCTCGCCGGCCCTAACCTGCAGGTTCAATTCATTCAGAACATGAATGCCATCCTTGTTTTTAGAAATTACTTTGTTCATTTCCAGTACAGTTTGTCCTGGTTGAGCAAGCTTCTTATCCACTTTAAAGGACACACGACGGCCCACCATTTTCTCCGCCAGCTCATTTGGTGTTGTTTCAGATGTTTTGACCGTGTCAATAACTTTACCTCGGCGAATGATCGTAACCGTATCTGCAATTTGCATAATTTCTTTGAGTTTATGAGTGATAAGAATGATTGATTTGCCTTCAGCTACTAAGCGCTTCATAATTTCCAGCAACTCAGAGATTTCCTGCGGTGTCAGCACCGCGGTTGGCTCATCGAAAATCAGAATATCTGCACCGCGATAGAGCGTTTTGATAATTTCCACACGCTGCTGCATACCAACAGATATATCCTCAATTTTGGCATTCGGATTTACCTGAAGTCCGTATTGTTCAGACAACCGCTGTACTTCTGCGGCAGCCTTTTTATAATTGATTTTCAGACCTTTACGTGGCTCCGACCCAAGGACAATATTTTCGGTTACGGTAAACGGCTGTACGAGCTTAAAATGCTGATGCACCATGCCGATCCCCAGATCAATCGCCCTATTTGGACTATCAATCTGTACGGGGTTCCCTCCCATTTCAATGGTCCCTTCATCCGGCTGATATAGTCCGAAAAGAATATTCATAAGCGTAGATTTACCCGCGCCATTCTCACCCAAAAGGGCATGAATTTCTCCCTTATGCAGCTTGATGCTGATGGAGTCGTTGGCAACGATGCCGGGGAATCGTTTTGTAATTTGCTTTAACTCAACGACGGGGGTCGCTGCATCCATGAGATCACCCTTATACACTTTATAGTATGTGCTCCAATGAGCTGATATTGCCCGTTATAATCTTATAACTCCAGACGTAAGAACAAGGCTAGTCTTATGAACCAGCCTTGTCGCCACCTCTATGTTCTTCAGTCTAACTTATTTCGAAGGGACTGTAATCTCGCCTTTAATGATTTTTTGCTTGTATTGTTCTACAAGATCAAGCACGTCTTTAGGAACGTTTTTCGTAGATGTATCTGCCAAACCAATTCCGTTATCTTTCAGAGCCAGTGTTTCGACACCGCCCTTAAACTTACCGTCAATTACTTCTTGGGATACGCGTTTTACTGCTTCATCTACGCGTTTTACCATGGAAGTTAATGTTACCTCGTCACCAAACTCAAGTGATTGGTCTTTATCTACACCGATAACCCATACTTGCTGACCTTGCTGCTTACGCGCGAGTGCTTCGTTAAATACGCCTGTTCCTGATCCGCCAGCTGCATGGAAAATAATATCTGCACCATCGTTGTAGATCGTTGCTGCTGCAGCCTTACCGAGATCTGGCTTATCAAATGCACCCGTATAGTTCACATTCAGTTGTGCTTTTGGATTAACAGCCTTAATCCCTGCTTCAAATCCTTTTTCAAAACGTTTGATCAGCGGGCTGTCTTGTCCACCCACAAAACCAATTTTGTTTGTTTTAGTAAGTTTACCAGCCACAACCCCCACCAGGAAGGAACCTTCATTTTCAGCAAATACAACCGATTTAACGTTAGGCGCATCCACAACACTATCAATGATCGCCAAATTTTTGTTCGGATTGTCTTTTGCTACTTGTCCAATCGCATTAGCTAGATTAAAACCGATTCCCCAAGTCAGGTTGAAATCACCCTTAACGAATTGGTTGAGGTTAGGAATATAATCTTGGTCGGATTTACTTTGCAGGTATTTAACTTTAACGCCTGATTCTTTCTCAATAGCTTGAAGTGCCTCCCAAGCAGATTGGTTAAACGATTTGTCGTTTACTCCACCCACATCTGTAACCATGCCAAGTTGGACATTTGATGTTTTGGCAGAACCGCCTGCTTCTCCACCATTTGCGTTGGACGCACCTTGATTTTTGTTACCGCAGCCTGCGAGAATGACCGAGATCGCCAGCAGCATAACCAAAGACATACTAAACAATTTCTTCATGCTGATACTGTTCCCCCTTAGTGTTAGATCCCTGGACTGTCTCTTTTCTTTAGAAAATGCACATCATTTTCATGTCATTTACTGACGAGACAGATCGTACAGAAGACTTACTTTAGAGATTATACAATTATGATCGGCTAAAATCTAGACAATTAATAACCTTGGGTCAATTTTTTTTAGAATCCCAAAAATGTAAGCGTTACAAAATCAAAAAATCCATACATTCTATCATCACACGTCATATTTATTCGTATTTTGAAGAAAACGAAATCCTTTTTAGTGTTAAGTATGTACAAAAAAAGGCGTCCCTACACAGCGTACTGCTCGGGACACCTTTGTTACCACTTTCGCGGTTTTTACGCCTTAATTAAGCGTTGATTTTACCTTTAGCAACAGTGGCCAAAGAGTTGAATGCATTAATATCATTGACTGCAAGATCAGCCAAGATTTTACGGTTAATGTCTACACCAGCCAATTTCAGACCGTGCATCAATTTGCTGTAAGACAAACCATTCAAACGAGCTGCTGCGTTGATACGCACGATCCACAGTCTGCGGAAGTTACGTTTCGTCTGACGACGGTCACGGTATGCGTAAACAAGCGATTTCATTACCTGCTCGTTAGCTGTTTTAAAAATGCGGTGTTTGGAACCAAAATAACCTTTAGCAAGCTTCAATACTTTTTTATGACGACGACGAACGACGAATCCGCCCTTTACTCTTGCCATATCAAAAGACCTCCCAAATAATGTTTATACTTTATTTATTTCCGTGCTTAATGCTATTTCAGGTTAGCAAGACCTTGTTTCAGACGTCTAACGTCCCCAGGTGCCATCTCAGGGTTAGTACCCAGAACGCGTTTTGCACGTTTGGATTTGTGGGAAAGCAAGTGGTTTCTGTAAGCTTTGTAACGCGTTACTTTACCAGTACCGGTAATTTTGAAGCGGCCTTTAAGGCTGCTATGTGTTTTCATTTTTGGCATTGAACTTCCTCCTTAATTTGTCATTGACTCTTTGGAGCCAATATCATAATCATGCTGCGTCCTTCGAGCTTGGGTTGGCGCTCCACGGTACAAAGATCAGCAACTTCCGTTTTTACACGTTCGAGAATTTTTTGTCCCACATTAGCATGGGTAATTTCGCGACCACGGAAACGAACAGAGCATTTCACCTTGTCCCCTTCATTCAGGAACTTCACCACATTGCGAAACTTGGTCTGGTAGTCATGTTCCTCGATGTTGGAACGGAACCATACCTCTTTGATGTCAACGATCTTCTGGTTTTTACGGGCTTCCTTTTCTTTCTTCTGTTGCTCATAGCGGAATTTACCGTAATCCATAATCCGACACACGGGCGGCTTCGCTTGAGGCGCCACGTTCACGAGATCCAAGTTTGCATCAATAGCCATTTGCAGAGCTTCACGAGTCGGTTTAATACCGATTTGTTCCCCGTTTGCACCAACTAGACGTACTTCTCTCACTCGAATCTCATCATTGATCATATGTTCCTTACTAATAACCCTCCACCTCCAGAACCTGTTATTGTTGTATTGTGTTTAAGCACAAAAAAGGGATGACGACTATGCAGCCGACATCCCTGTCTGATACTCAATTCATCATGAAAGTTCAATTCACAAATCATTGGATCATGACCAGCCGGCAATACCGGACAGGTGAGAAGTCGGACCTTCTGCTTGTTAATCCATACTTTTCAATTAACATACTCAAGTATCATATCATGCTACTACAGAGGCGTCAACACTTTTATAAAAAATTAGGTGTACACATCCGCTGTAGGTTGCATAGTCTTACTTCATTGTTAATTAGCCTTGCTTGCTCTGAACCTCTTCCAGACGAACGACACGCGTATGCTGGGTGTGGCTCCATTGCTTGTTGTTCTGTGTAAAGAACGCATAGAACGTAATCGGATACCACGAAATCAGATAGACTGGGAACAGCAGCAAGTACAGATATACTTTTTTGAACGTGACCTTTTCCAAGATCATCGCGATTAAAAAGGTGATAATATTCAGACTCACAGCCACAAAACCGGTCCATGCAGGGAATTGTACGTAGATATTTTCAATATTGGGACCACCAAATATTACAATATCTACCCACATCGCTACTGTCATCAAAAAGGTAAACAATACGATGTACACGTTCAGACCATAAAGAGCCATATCGAATTTAATCAGGCTTCTATGCTTGATACTCTGCCACAGCAACGGGAAGAAATAACGACGAGCAACCGTGAAGTGACCTTGCATCCAGCGCAGACGCTGTCTGGAAGAAGCTTTGAACGTCAACGGCTTCTCATCATACACCTTGGCATCGTAATTAAATCTTGGATATACGTTGCGTTGTGTACAACGCATAGTGAATTCCAAATCCTCTACCAGACTTGTTGCACCCCAGCCCATTTCCTTGAGCAGATTTGTTTCAAAGCACATGCCTGTACCACCGAGGAAATTAGCCATATTCAGGTTGTGACGTGACAACTGCCACAGACGGTTGATGTACCAATAAGATACCCCGTATGCTGCTGTGATCCAAGAGTCCTCAGGGTTCTTAGTATCAATGTATCCCTGGATAACACGAGCACCTGAGCACAAATCATTGTTCATTTCGCTCAGGAAATTGGTATGCGCCAAATTGTCGGCATCAAACATGACAATGGCATCATATTGACGCGGCATAGCCCATAGCTCTTTGAGCATCCACTCAATAGCATAGCCTTTACCACGCAAATTCGGATTCGTACGTTCACAAGCATTCATGCCGTGAGCACGAACGATGTCCGCTGTCTTATCTGTGCAGTTATCACAGATTACGAATACATCGTACAGTTCCTTTGGATAGTCAAGCTGCTTTAAATTTTCCATCAGTGCTCCGACAACTTGTTCTTCATTGTGGGCAGCGACTAAAATAGCAAATGATTTTTCTGGAGCCGCCTGCTCTTTCCTTTTCTTACGAACCAATCCGAACAAGGAGAATGCAAACTGATAGACTGCGATCAACGCCAGTATGATCTGGAGCGTCACGAAAATAGCGTCTAACATGATCTCTTGTTACCCCCTTTTTATACCCCTTTAAAAATCTTGCGTTTCTCTGTTTTCTATCTGTGTAGCGCAAGTTGCGGCGCTTTGTGCGCCTTTTCTGTAGTTTTGACCCGACCCTTGCTTTCTTCTTTGGCTCTGCGCAGCCCCCTTTTGGCTGACACAGGAATGCCATTACGATTTTCGTTGGTTTTCAATCTTTTGTCAAAGCCCCTAAACGGGTCTCAGCAGCAAAAAAACACGACAAATTCCCGTTTGAACCGAGAATGCGGCGCTGGACCTCTCATTCATGACGCTTAGGTCTTATTTTCATCCATTTGCTAACTTTTTATTTCTTTGGTCCCTCCTTTTTGTGGGCCAATTAGCAACCACTTCTAATCACTCTATCTTATTAGACGGATGAACGCAAAGAAAGTTATACAAAACGGCTTATATTCCATTAACATTTTTGTGTAGAATTGAACCAGGTAAGTGGTGATTCTTGAAATGAACAGCGTTTAAAAATATGATGAGAGCAAGAGAATAATTACTTAGATCTAATTCTGTCAAATGGATTCAAAATATTTGCCGACAGACCTGAACCGGCAACCGGAGGAAACCAAATGCAACGTCTAGTCGTAAAACTTGTAAATCTGGAGCAGCGATTGTTCAAATGGATCAACGGGCGCTTACACAACCGTTTTTTGAACTTTTGGCTGTATTATCTCACACATTTAGGCGGGGCTACCTTTACAATAGCCTCTACGCTTCTGATTTGGTGGCTCGCTCCGTATCCATGGAAAGATTCCGGCATGAAGGGAGCTATCGCTCTTGCGGTCAGTCACATTCCCGTGGCTATCGTCAAAAAGCTGTATCCGCGGATACGCCCGTACTTGGCGCTACCAGGTACGAATACATTCCGCAATCCCTTGTCGGATCATTCTTTTCCCTCAGGGCATACAACCGCTATTTTTTCGGCTACCGTTCCTTTTATGCTGCAGTCACCCATGCTAGCACTGTTGCTGTTGCCTGTAGCGATAATTGTAGGTTTTTCTCGAATTTACCTGGGGCTTCACTATCCCACGGATGTACTTGCAGGAGCAGTCATCGGAACGTCTGCAGCAATAGGAACGGTTGCATTCTGGCCTTAAAGCCGATATGGTATGATTGAGAACATCCCAGCAGGAACAGGTGAAATGAGAGTGGCTAAAAAACGAGTGTTATTATTATCGGAAGGTTTCGGTGCCGGACATACTCAAGCTGCCTACGCGCTCTCAAGCAGCTTGCGGAAGCTTTCTCCGGATGTGCAGACAAGAGTGCTGGAGCTGGGGAGCTTTTTGAATCCGAGAATGGCCCCGCTTATTATTACAGCATACAAAAAGACTGTTGTATCGCAGCCTCGCCTAGTCGGATTGGTTTACCGTCATCAATACAAAAAATCATTAAACCGTCTTACAACGCTCGCTTTGCACCGTCTGTTCTACACACAGACCCGGAATATTCTTCGGCAGCTTCGTCCCGATTTGGTGGTATGTACTCACCCCATCCCAAGCGCGGTCATTTCACGTTTGAAGCGCTTAGGCTTACATGTCCCGCTGTGTACCGTCATAACAGACTACGATGCACATGGAACATGGATTAGTCCTGAGGTTGACCGGTACTTTGTATCTACGCCTGAAGTCATGCGTAAGCTGCGCGCGCGCGGAGTACCTGTATCAAAAATCCAAGTGACCGGCATTCCGGTTCATCCTAATTTTTGGGAACATCCAGGGCACGATGAAATTAGAGAACAATTTGGACTTAAACCCATCCCGACAGTACTTGTTATGGGCGGCGGCTGGGGCCTGATGAACGACGAAGTCATACATCGTTCGCTTACCGATTGGAGAGAAAAGATTCAATTTATTTTTTGTTTGGGGCATAATGATAAAATTCGTCGTAAAATGGAGCTGGATCCTCGGTTTAATCATCCAAATATTCATATTTTCGGATTTACACGGGAAATCGACAAATTAATGGAAGTGTCGAATCTGCTCATTACCAAACCCGGTGGAATGACATGCACCGAGGGGCTGGCCAAAGGGATTCCGATGCTGTTTCACAAGCCTCTCCCTGGACAGGAAGAGGAAAATTGTCAGTACTTTACGGCTCAAGGCTTCGGAGAACCGATTACTTCGCTGGATGTTGTCGTTAAATGGATGAACCGACTGCTATACGATTTTCCAGAAATCGTTCGCAAGCGACAGGAGCACATCCATAATGTAGCGCGATATTATCCTCTTCAGAGCGCACAGAGTATTTTGGATATACTGGAACCAAACAGGGTGCTTTCCTAAAAGGAAGCACCCTGTTTGGTTTACTTTATTTATTTTGCCCGCTTTTACTTTCCATATTTTTCAAGGCGTATTTTTTCGTACTCTTCCAAAGCGTCTTTGCCAATCAGCACCTCGACACGATGAATATTCATACCTTTACCCATGAACTTTTGTTCATACTCTGTCATGACATGCTCCTCATTGATTCCATCACGATGAAGGTTTAACGAAATATTCGTCATTTGTAGACCACTATCAGCGAATGAATTCAGAGAAAACTCAAACAATGTCTCCGAGTCCGTCTTAAAATGAATTTGTCCTTTGCTGTTCAGAAGCTGACGATACTTGTCCAAAAAACGCGGATGCGTCAAACGACGGCGTGCATGCTTGGCTTTAGGCCAAGGATCGCTAAAATTCAGATAAATGCGCTCTACTTCTCCTGGTTCGAAAACATTCTCGATCTGTTCGATGTTTGCCAGTGCCAATTTGATGTTGGGTGGTGTAACAACTTCTGATTCACTCCAGGCCAGACGAGACTTTTCTGTAGCACGGCGAACCAGCTCGTCATACATATCAAAGCCGATATAGTTAACCTCTGGATTACGGTAGCTCATTTGGCTTATAAATTGCCCTTTACCCATACCAAATTCCACATGAATGGGACGATCATTACCAAATAACTGCTGCCATTTCCCCTTATACTGTGATGGTTCCAAAATGACCAGATCTTGCTGTTCTTCCAGACTTTCACGTATTCCTTTTCTTCCGCGTAAACGCATGTTACTCCTCCATATACTCTGTTATCAAGGAAAAAGGAATTTCACCCCCGCTTGAAGATACGGAAATGAAATTCCTTTTTCAATATATTTGGATTGGGGTCCAACTAATTTAATTGTTCATAGTCTACCCCATCAGCAGGTGAAAAATCAATTGTCTTTTGGCAAGCGGCTCTGATTTTTTGACGTGCGGCCGTTCCAATCTGACGATCCTGCCCAAAACGGACACCAGTCAATGCTAACGCCTCATCAAAGGTTAACTCAACAGTAACTTTATCCATACGCGTCTTATCCTGCGTATTCATAAAAGATCACCTCACGGGTTATTTGTGATGGAACCGACGTGCACTTCCCCTAAAGCAGGCGATAGAAACAGCATAGCTGCCTCCCTGAAGAATAGTCATTAGCAACTGATAACTTTTTATCTTCAGGATCAAAAACAGTCCTTTTATCATATGTCTGGTACCGCTTACAATATAACATATTGTGTAACCTTTTTCAATCCGCAAAGCTATAAAATCAGCACTTTTTAATGACTTTCTCGGGCAAGTGATTCCCATTTAAGATTGAATTTTGTTACAATAGGGTGATCGTAAAAAAAGGAGTCCTCCCATGAAAACAGATTTGTTGCCTGCTCCTCTCCTGTGGGGAGATAAACGGTTCCATACATGGAATTACGAAATGCGCGAGCAATTTCAAAATAAAGTGTTTAAAGTCATGCTGGATGCGGGTTTTACTTGCCCAAACCGCGATGGTTCCATTGCCAAAGGGGGCTGTACCTTTTGTAGTGCACGCGGATCAGGTGATTTTGCCGGACGTCGCCGTGATGATTTGGTCACCCAGTTCAATACGATTCGGGATCGTCAGCATTTAAAATGGCCCAACGCTAAATATATTGGCTATTTTCAAGCCTACACCAATACGTATGCCCCGGTTGAGGAACTGCGAGAATATTTCGAGGTTATTTTGGAGCAGCCCGGTGTTGTCGGTTTGTCCATCGCTACACGTCCCGATTGCCTGCCTGATGATGTAGTCGATTATCTAGCCGAGCTGAACGAACGCACGTATCTGTGGGTCGAAATGGGTCTGCAAACCGTTCATGAATCGACCTCTGAGCTGATTAATCGTGCTCATGATACGCAGTGCTATCTGGATGCAGTGGAAAAACTGCGCAAGCGGAATATCCGTGTGTGCGCCCACATCATTTATGGCCTACCGCAAGAGACGCATGAAATGATGCTCGATACAGGACGTGCAGTAGCCGCTATGGATGTGCAGGGCATCAAAATCCATTTGCTGCATCTCATGCGCAAAACGCCAATGGTCAAGCAGTACGAAGCAGGATTGCTACGCTTTCTGGAAAAGGACGAGTACATTAAGCTTATTGTAGATACGTTGGAGTTTTTACCCCCTGAAATGATCGTTCATCGGTTGACCGGAGATGCACCACGCGATTTACTGATGGGCCCCATGTGGTCGCTTAAAAAATGGGAAGTGCTCAACAGCATTGATAATGAACTGAAATCACGTGAAACGTGGCAGGGAAAATACTGGAGGAAGTCTTAAATGGGATTTCTGTCTGTTCTGAGCTATGCTCATCAATTGGTAGCTGCGCGGGTGCAGCCAGGTGATACTGCTGTAGACGCCACCGTCGGCACAGGAGCAGATACGTTGTTTCTGGCTAAAGCTGCTGGCAAACGGGGCCGCGTCTATGGCTTCGATATCCAGCAGGCAGCTTTGGATTACGCTCGTCGTCGGCTGGAAGAAGACACCTCCCCTTCATTAGCGGAAGTATCACTATTGCTGCAAGGCCATGAGCACATGCGGGAGGCCGTTCCAGACCTGCTGCATGGTAAAGTGGCTGCGGCCATGTTTAACCTTGGCTACTTGCCGTCCGAAGGCGCCGATCCTACGGTCATCACGCATACAGACAGCACGCTCGTCGCACTTGAAGCTGCCTTGCAATTGCTGCGACCGCGTGGGATTTTGACTGCCGTATTATATCCAGGGCATGCTGGAGGCAGGGAAGAAGCGGAAGCTGTTCTTCATTGGGCTTCTTCCCTCCCAGTCTCCAGCGGTCAAAGCATTATTTACCGTCAACTACAACGAGACGCTTCACCTTACGTAGTGGCGGTTGAAAAGAAATAATGTCGAGTTGTTAAACTCGCATATTCTCGCATATTTAGGTAATGAGCGACTTTTTAGCCGCCTTACATATATTTTATAGCGCCATATGGGTCTATTCTTCCGGTTTATTGCCCAGCGGCACGTTTTAATTGCCTGATTCTGTTAGATCGTACTCATTACTCATTATGGAGGAGAGAAATCATGCTAAAGCCATACCCGCTGCAATTCCAACCTGAGTTCAAAGAGAGAGTTTGGGGAGGACGGGCCTTAGAACAATTTGGTCTAACCCCACCAGAAGGACATATTGGTGAAGGATGGATGATTGCCGATCATCCGAACGGAACAACAACGGTCATCAATGGCGAGCTGGCTGGAAAAGGGCTGGATGAAATCCGCCAGACTTACGGACAGGATTGGCTTGGGGCAAAGGGCGTATCGAAAAAAGGCGGACGTTTTCCACTTTTGATCAAGCTGCTGGATTGCAATGATGATTTATCTGTTCAGGTGCATCCGACGGATGATTACGCCGGACTTCCAGCTGGAGAATTAGGAAAAACCGAAATGTGGTACGTGCTTGATGCCAAGCCTGATGCCAAAATCATTTATGGTCTGACCGAAGGTGTAACTCGTGAAAGTCTGCGTACAGCTCTTGAAAGCGGAGATATCATGGGCAGTTTGCGCCAAGTTCCAGTTGAAGCTGGCGATACATTCTTCATCCCCGCTGGAACCGTGCATGCACTGTGTGCGGGTGTAGTGGTTGCTGAAATTCAGCAAAATTCGGATACAACCTATCGTTTATATGACTATAATCGCCCCGGTCTGGACGGCAAACCTCGTGAGTTGCACATCGAGGACTCCCTTAATGTAACTTCCTACGAAGGTGCAGGCGCAACAACGATGAAAACGGACGGCCTGCAGCCTGGAGAATGGCTCCAACTGGCATCCTGTGAGTATTTTGTTGTGGAAAAGGGTATCGTAGATGGAAGTTGGGCACTTTCTACAACGGAAGACAGCTTCACTATTCTTGTAATTTGCGAAGGCAGTGGGACCATAACATGGGACAATAATACGGAGTCTCTTTCCTGTAAAGCTGGAGATTGCTTCCTGCTCCCTGCTAATTTGGGCGGTTACACGCTAAATGACGGAATGACCGTACTTAGATCTTATCTTCCTTAAAGCTTAAAGGATGTGATGTCTAATCATGCGGGAATACACCTTCACCATCGCGGAAGATGACGGAACAGAGCTATTTGCTTATCGATGGCTGCCCGAGCCGAACATTCCCATCAAGGGAATCGTTCAAGTTTCGCATGGCATGTGTGAGACGTCATACCGCTACATTCGGCTGGCCGAAAAGCTTACCGCTTCTGGTTACGGCGTGTATGCCAACGATCATATCGGCCACGGGCGCACAGCTGGTGATCCTGATAAGCTCGGTATGCCGGGAGCCAATGCATTCAACCGAATGGCAAAAGGCATGCTGGAGCTAGGCGAAATTGCGGCCAAGGAATTCCCTGATCAGTCTCGTTTTTTACTGGGTCACAGCATGGGGTCCTTTTTAACCCAGAAAATTATGTATGATGATCAACAGGCCTATCACGGGTTTATTTTATCAGGAACCAACGGACGACGTAGTCTGCTGAAACTCGGAGAACAGGTTGCTCTGCTGCAAGCCAAACTGCAAGGAATGGATCATCGTAGCATGCTGCTCAACGCTATGGTCTTTGGCGGCTTTAACCGTGCTTTTCGTCCTGTGCGCACAGCGTTCGACTGGCTGTCCCGTGATCCTGAGGAAGTAGATCAGTTCGTGCACGACCCACTATGTGGAGCTATTTGCACGACAGGTTTTTTCCTCGATTTTTTCAGGCTTTTGCAAGAAATTCACTGGCCTTCCTCGTTGAAAAACATTAATCCCAAACTGCCCGTTTATATTTTTGCCGGGGATCGTGATCCGGTGGGCTTGTTCGGAAAAGGTGTGTTGTCGCTAGTGGATATGTATCGAAGCCTGGGGCTTCAAGACTTGGAGTATCGCCTTTATCCTGACGGTCGCCATGAGATGTTGCATGAAACAAATCGCGACGAGGTAATGAGTGACATCGTGGACTGGCTCGACCGTCATATTAACACAGGGGCAACCTCTGTTTCCGTTGGGTCTGGAGCCTCCGAAACATCCGCTTTATCAGCTTCGCCCAAGTCATCTTCCTAGTGAGAAATTAGCAAAAGAAGCCTTTAAAGCACGATAAAAGTGGCTTTAAAGGCTTCTTTTGTATTCCTTTATTTTTCATCAGGGCATCATTTTGGAGTTAATTACCATGCATTTCGTTCTTTCAGCGAAGTAATATGAGCTGTGTGATGCTTGCCATGCCAGGCATAGATGCCAATGTTTCGTTCCAGACGGATCGTCTGGCCCGATTCAGGATGAATAAATGTTCGGTGTAGCTGATCTTCCCCCAATGAACGCAACATGGTCACCCACCGTTCATGAAGTCCTTCCAGCAATTGCAACGAAGGTTCCAGTGGAAGCTCTCTAGCGTCTGGTATTTCAGCCCAACGCCCCTCATCATAGGGTTTGATTGTCGGTGTATCTTCTGTCAGCGCTAGCTTAAAACGGATATAGCTGTTCATATGGCTGTCTGCCAAATGATGAACAACCTGCCGAATCGTCCATCCTCCTTCACGATAAGGCGTATTTAACTGTTGCTCATTTAGTCCTTCGACCGCCTGACGCAATTGTCCAGGCAATTCAGCAATGTCGTCGATCCATGTGGTTAACTGTTCTTCTGTAATGGTATCTGGAACCACGAACGGTCCAATCGGGTAGCGCAAGTCTTTGTCCAAAACAGTTCCCGCCCTTCTCTGTATCTGAATGTCTGCAATTGTCTATAGCCTTATGTTATAACTATGCAGGAAAAAAAGCAGACCCGCAAGAGTCTGCTTTTGTCATGCACGTACAAGGGAGATGCACTCGAATGATATATTTTATCCTTCCAGCAACAATGATTCGGGATCTTCCAGCAATTCTTTGACCGTTACCAGGAAACGGACCGCCTCGCTACCATCAATAATACGGTGGTCATAGGACAACGCGATATACATCATCGGACGATTTTCCATACGTTCCTCGTCGATGGCAATCGGGCGAAGTTGGATTTTATGCATTCCCAAAATACCCACTTGCGGCGTATTCAGAATTGGCGTAGACAGCAGGGAACCGAAAATACCTCCATTGGTTATGGTAAAGGTTCCTCCTTGCAAGTCTGCCAGAGAAAGTGAATTGGAACGAGCTTTGCTAGCCAAATCGGCAATGCTCTTCTCAATTTCAGCAAAACCAAGCCGATCAGCATCCCTGACAACGGGAACGACCAAACCTTCCTTGGCAGATACAGCAATCCCGATATCATAGTATTTTTTCAGTACGATATCATCGCCATTGATTTCTGCATTCACAGTAGGGAAGCGCTTGAGCGCGCCAACCACTGCCTTTGTAAAGAAGGACATAAAACCCAGCCCTACATCGTGTTTCTCCTTAAACTTATCTTTACGGCGTTTGCGCACATCAAGAATAGCGGTCATATCCACTTCATTAAAAGTGGTAAGCATGGCGGCTGTTTGCTGTGCTTCAACAAGACGCTTGGCAATCGTCGCTCTCCGACGGGACATCCGCTGCCGTTCCACAGGCTTGCTGTACTCTGTTTGAGCTGGAGGCGGTGACACAGACTTGCCAGCAGCGGGAGACGCAGGTACAGATGCTGTACGTGATACTTCAGCGCTGTTATGCGTTTTTACGTCCTCCTGAAACACACGTCCAAGCGGGTCCTTTCCTTGTACCTGCTCAAGGTCAATCCCGCGCTCACGCGCCAGCTTCCGGGCGGATGGTGATGCCGTCTGACCATTCCCGTCACTATTGGAGGGGATGGGCGGCGCAGACTTTTCTACTGCTTTACCGCCGCTTTCTACGGAAGTCGGTGAAGTTGCTACGGACGGCGCTTCAGGCGCTTGAGTCGCTGCGGCTTCTCCGGCACCAGTTGCTTCCGCACCACTGTCGTTTCCGATCAAGCCAACAGCTTCACCGATAACCACAGTATCCCCCTCTTGACGAAGGATTTTCTGGACTACACCTGCTTCTTCGGCGCTAATTTCCAGATTGACCTTATCCGTTTCCAGCTCCAGTAGAACATCTCCCTGTCCTACGGAATCTCCTTCCTTTACAAGCCATTTGGAGATTGTCCCTTCCGTGATGGATTCTCCCATTGCTGGCACTATAATATCACTCACAGCCGCTACCTCCCCAGTGTAATATTGTTTTTGGAATCCTGCTTCAACGCCGATTGAATAATTCGCTGTTGTTCTAGGCTGTGGACTTGCTGATAACCGCTCGCCGGGCTGGAACGATCCGGTCTGCCTGCGTAGCGAATTTCCGCTCCCTGTGGCACAACCTCCCGCAGACGAGGCTCCATATAACTCCAGGCCCCCATATTTTTAGGTTCTTCCTGAGCCCATACGAACTCCTTAACATGTGGGAAGCGACTAAAAATATTCCGAATTTCCTCTGCCGGGAAAGGATATAGCTGCTCCACACGAATAATGTGCAAACGCTCCTCTGCTTCATTTCCGTTTTTATCCTTCTCCAACGCTTCCTCCAGATCAATGGCAATCTTGCCACTGCACAGTACAATGCGCTCTACCCGATCCGGACGTGATCCCAGACCAGATTGCTCCAACACAGGACGGAATGTTCCCTCACTGAATTCAGAAGCAGGTGAAGCCACACGATTGTTGCGAATCAGGCTCTTCGGCGACATCATCACAAGCGGGCGAGCTTCCTCACTTTCGCTTAATGCAGCCTGACGGCGCAGCAGATGGAAATACTGTGAGGCGCTGCTCAAATTGGCGACAGTCCAGTTATTTTGTGCAGACAACTGGAGGAAACGCTCCAGACGTGCACTCGTATGCTCAGGTCCTTGTCCTTCACTGCCATGCGGTAACAGCATCACCAGACTGGACTTCTGTCTCCATTTGGCACGGCCAGCGGAAATGAATTGGTCGAAAATAACCTGCGCACAGTTGGCAAAATCACCGAATTGCGCTTCCCAAATGACCAACGTCTCGGGAGAAAACACGTTATAGCCATACTCGAAGCCGAGGACTGACGCCTCAGACAATGGACTGTTATGAATACTGAACGAAGCACGCGCTTCCGGCAGTGTATGCAGCGGGCAATGGGTACGCCCGGTTTCAGGCTCATGCAGCACAAGGTTACGGTGAGCAAAAGTAGCTCGCTCCGCATCCTGACCTGTCATACGAATAGGCTTGCCGTCTGCTAGAATGGTAGCTAAAGCGAGTGTCTCCGCCAAGCTCCAATCTACCTTTTCACCCTCGTTCAGAGCGGTTTTTCTACGCTGTAAAATTCGATCCAGCTTCGGATATACATGAAAAGCCTGTGGCCATTTGAGTAAATTTTCATTAATTTGACGCAGTTTTTTCATTTCAACCGCAGTACGGACCGGTGTGCTCTGATTCTTTTTCGCCTTCACAGCAGTAAATTCAGGCTCCTCCTCCGGTTGATTCTTCACATGCTCATGTGCTTCCTTCAGTCGGTTTTGGACCTTCTCAATGAGGCCAGCACTAAATGCTTCATCCACTATGCCCTGCTTCATCAGCTTTTGAGCATATAATTTGCTCACCGTTGGATGATTCTTTACCTTGCGATACACCAGCGGTTGAGTTGTTTCCGGATCATCGGATTCATTGTGACCATAACGACGGTAACCAATCAGATCAATCAGAAAATCCTTCTTGAAGCGATTACGGTACTCACCAGCCATACGAGCCGCTGCAATACAAGCCTCAGGATTATCCGCATTCACGTGTACAATTGGAATTTCGTAGCCCTTGGCCAGATCGCTGGCATAACGGGTCGAACGTGAATCAACACTCTCTGTCGTAAAGCCCAGACGATTGTTCACAATGATGTGCACTGTGCCACCATTACGGAAGCCGCGCAAATTGGTGAAATTGAGTGATTCGGCTACGATACCTTCACCCGGGAACGCCGCATCACCATGCATAATAATGGTAGCTGCCTTGCTAACGTCCAGCTTCGGATAACCAGCCTCACTGCGATCTTCCTGTGCCGCACGCGAAAATCCCTGCACCACCGGATTCACATATTCCAGGTGACTTGGGTTGTTCGCCAATGTCAGACGGGCCTGTACGGCTTCCCCATCTTTTACAAAACGATCCGCACCCAGATGATATTTTACATCCCCAGTCCAGCCGTAGTTAATTCCAGTGGAACCTTCCGACGGAATCAGATCCTTATTCGGGGAATGATGAAATTCAGAGAAAATTTTGCTATAAGGCTTGCCCAGCACATGTGCCAATACATTCAGACGACCACGATGCGCCATCCCCATCAGGACATGACTTGCTCCTGCATTGGTGGTTAGACGAATAACCTCGTCGAGTACCGGGACAAGCACATCATTACCCTCGATGGAAAAACGCTTCTGCCCGACGAATGTTTTATGCAAAAACTCTTCGAACTGTTCTACTTCTACCAATCTGCCCAGCAACGACTTGCGTTCCTGTGTTGTAAGTGGCTTGGAGGACCAGCCGGATTCTGCATAGCTGTTCAGCCAGCGGCGTTCCTCCTCGTTATGAATATGACTAAATTCATAGGCAATCGGTCCTGTGTATGCTACACGTAGCCGTTGAATGGCTTCCCACCCGTTCAGTGTTCCCGCTGGAGCGTTATCCCATATTAAAGAGGCTGGAAAAGCCTTTAGGTCTTGTTCAGTTAAACCGTAAGATGCTGGATCAAGCAGACGTGTATCCTGCTCTGCATCCAGTCCCAATGGATCGATTTGGGCGGCCAAATGTCCGTATTCACGGATATTCCACACCATTTTGCCCGCTGTAACCGCTTTCTGTAATGTGTTCGAATCAAGGTGCCCCAAAGCATTTACGGGGGGGCCTTGTAATTTGTTGTCTATCATGGAAGCAGCCGAATATTCGGATTGTGGCGGCTCGCCCCATTGATCAAACAGCTCGCGGTAAGCCGGATCAACCGTTCCGGGATCCGCTACATACTTTTCATACTGGTCCTGCACATAACCTAGATTAGGTCCGTAATACGTCTGCCAAGGTACCTGTCTGCTGCTCTCTTCCATTGTCATCTCGTTCCCTCCGTCAAATTTTGAAATTCATAGCTGGACGGAAATCATTTTCATTTTGTCGTTTTGTTAAATCTCTAATTTAAGCAATTCACATTATGTTCACATTATATGAAATCCATGATCAAAAGTCGAATTTCACAGTGCTTATTTCTCTTTCATTGTATAAAGTTTTCTAGCTATGAGCATTTCCTTTTTCTCAACATATCCATGCGTAAATGAGATGAATCGGGCTATTCTGTAATTCTGTAGTCTTTATCATTTAAAGATTAGGATGTGATATAAACGGATATCCTAATCACGAACTTAAATCTGTGACTGGTATATAAAAGTAATCGCTATAAATGGCGAGGATTTAGCTTAATTAAGATTGGAGATTGACACCCTTTTGTGATTCAGAAATCAAGCACATGGCAACTTAAATAACCAGCTGTCGGATATCAACCGATGGCTGGTTATTTAAGTTATCGATACGATGCAAATTCAAACTTAAAGTGACATTAAAGTCACTTTTCTGTACAATTTTCCTACTTTTCACTATTATTTTACTTAGGCATCTAAAAACCGCTTTGAAAGCGAAAGGGATGAAACTGTGACTGGACTAAAACAAATACTCAGAAACAAGAACTATGTCAGATTTTTTCTGGCAACCTTCGCCTCACAAATGGGAGGAATTATCGGAGTTACTGCATTCATGTTTTATTTGTTGAAACGGTTTACAAATCAGCCTTACTATGCAACACTTGCCGAGTTAATGTATTCGCTCCCGATGCTGGTAGTATTTCTCGTGGTTGGAGTGCTGGCAGATCGGATGGACAGACAAAAAATTGCTGTTAATTGTGACTGGATTAGCGCCTTTTTATCCTTATGCTTGCTTGTTTTTATTTGGATCGATTCGATTCCTTTGGTATTTGCCCTCCTCTTCATCCGTAGTGCTGCCTCCAAGTTTTTCTTTCCAGCCGAAAGTGCCATTATACAGGGGATATTAAGCGAAGATGATTACACCATTGCCGCAGGCCTCAATCAAATGATGGGGAGTCTTTTCATGTTATTTGGAGGAACTCTGGGGGCCGTCGTTTACTGGCACTTTGGAATTACTGGAGCCATCCTCATTGATGCTATTTCTTTTATTGTGTCTGCACTGCTCATTCGTTCTTGCAAAATTCCCAAGGAAGTACGCCTTCCGAACGGTGCACATCAATTTAAACAATTAAAATTCAAACTTGTCATGATCGATTTTAAACAAGGGTTTCTTTACATATTACGCAACAGACTATTGCTTTGGTTGGTTTCAGGCTTTTTTATGTTCGGTATTTTAAATGGTGGTTTTAGCGTTTTACCGATGTTTATCCTTAAATATAAGCTAGCTCCAGGCAACTATGAGCAGTATATGGTTTGGACAGGTATTATTTTTGGAGCTGGTGTGTTGCTTGGTACACTAATCGCTTCGCTCATCTCCACCAAGCTAAAGCTACACCAAATGATTGCAGCCGGAGTTCTGGTAGCTGGAATAGGCATGTGCATACTTGGATTTGTTAACCACCTCTATGCTTTTATGATTATCAATTTTGTCATTGCACTGATCCTTCCGTTCATTAACATTGGTATAGGAGGATGGCTGCCTCGTATTGTAGATCCTCAAATGATGGGACGTGTGCAAGGTTTGATTAATCCGTTAATGATGTTGTCCCAGTCTCTTACATTAGGTTTCATTGCTGTAAGCTTTCCTTCATTTATTTCAATTGAGCTCTTGTTTTTATTAGTTGGGGTTTGTACCGTTATGGTAGGCATATACTACACTATTGTGCTTCCCCGTTATGCTGATTACAGCACTTCTTCTAAGGCCCTTCAGGAATCTTTATAGACAAATAAAAAAAGCGTACATCCGACCGTTCCGCCAGCGATTGTTGATTTGCCACTTCTGCCTCCCAATCCCGTGCAGAAGTGGCTTCATCCTATCTCCCCTCAATGCTTCACAAGTACATACATTCGTTACATACGGCTAGCTCGTCAAAACCCAGTAGCGACAAAGAGCGATAGGATATATGTAATATACAAAAAAATGCCCGGCAGGCACATTATCTGCACCAGCAGGACATTTGGATTATAATCGGAGTAGCGGGATTCGAACCCACGACCTCACCCACCCCAAGGGTGCGCGCTACCTAGCTGCGCTATACCCCGATAAACCAGTGTATGTAAATCGTTTCTGTTATTTACCATTATAATATGGTCACAAAAACCTGTAAAGGCATAATTTAGTCAGAATAACAAAAAATATAAACCAAAATCTGAGATCACAGGAGCTATCCATGCAGAGCAAAAAAATAATTATCGGAGCAGTAGTATTACTTTTTTTAGTACAGCTAAGCATTCCTATGTGCTTCACCTTTGCACAGAATGACCTTGTCATAGATCAAAAAACGAAAGAGAGACTAGCAGAGCAATATGGCTTGGAAGAACCTCAGCCACCTGCATCAGAGCAGCAGCAAAACATATTATTGGGAGCTGATTGGGGTTTTAGTTCTCCTTAAATCCGCTCATATTTATTAGTCAACAACTGATACATTCGCTAAAATAGTCATATGCAAACTTTAAATATATTCCTCCCTGTATAAGATGGATGCATTAATTTATATTCCATTTCAAAATTCCCTTTTTGCTTTGCTAGCTTAATTCGAAGAAAAATTCACGGTAACACCACCTGATACTAAGATCGTTAAAAGATCCATAAAATATTGCTGTGGTGAAAATCTATAGTATCTCTCTTCTTGATCCCATTCTTCCTCGAATCTTTCCAAGAAATAATGTGCGTTTTGCCAATGGATTGTGAACGGTCCTACTGCCCCAAAACCTCCACAGAGACAGTCCGATATACTGTCCAAGCTAAATCCAAAGTACCCTCCAGGCCCATTAATCGCTTCCCCAAGTGCTATAAAAAATGTTGTAAAATCAAATATGTGTTTCCCGTCTAAGGTGTAGACATCTCCTCGTTTATCCAGTCTGGAAGATTGAAAACAATTAGATGCAGAATGTATTCTAGTCACGTTTAGCCATCCAGACCGTTCTTCTTTAGAAAAGCCTTGCCATATATTATTTTCAAGCGACTGAGCGCACTTTAATAACTCCCATAATCTTAATTCCACAGGGGAGGGCTTCGTTTCAAGTATGCCTGTTAACTCCAGATTGAAGTTTCCTTTACTATAATTTAGTTTATGGATTATATAGGATTCAGGTAGGTGATAATAATAGCTTCCAATCACTTTTTCTTCATCATCTAAAATAGCAATGTACAAGTTGGATACAGATTGTTTTGTCTTTGCTATGTTTTTTATGAATTCTTCGTTAAATTCAAATTGCTCAAAAATGACCTTTTCATTCGTTCCAACCATAATATCACCCGTTAACCCAACCACATCTCGACAATAACCAACTGTGAGCCCACTTTCATCGTCCATAACAGCAAATCTCTGTCTCAATTTATATCATACCTCCAAACAATAATTTTAAGGAATAAGGTTAAAGGTCTTATGTAAAAAGCTCTAAAGATTCTAGCAAAAAGTCACGCTTATATTTATTTTTATGATCGCCCAGCTTTCTTCTTATCATTTGTCTACATAGCTCCTTTTGAGCCTCAGAGATTTTATCTTGCACGGTACTTATCAGTTGATAGGATTGTCTACTCGCTTCAAAGGTATCATCCAGTAAATCTACCAGCACCACAACATGAGTAGATACGTCAAAAAATTCTAGAGCATATAACAGTGTTCCTCTATTCCCTTTCGTCTTAGGACTTCTTAACAAGTCAATAAGTGGCAGCACCGCTTCACTGTCTCCTAGATCAGCTAACGTAATGGCGATTACATTTCTGAGCAATGCACTATCCGTTGTTGCCAAATAACTCAATAATATTGGAGTGAATGTATGATCCAGCTTTTCACCCACATCCTCTATAATCCTTATCGCTACCTTTAAATCTCCACTCTCTATGACTTCTTCTAATCGCATTATGTTCATTGTTTACCAATCCACCTTATTACAATAAATAGAAACTATCCAGTCTTAATACAATTCAATAGTTTACATATAATAACAAGCCTATTTCTCTTTTGTATATAGCGAACATTGTCGAGATCTAAAAAATATCCACCCATTGATTTAAAATAAACAAAATGTTATATTGTCTATAAAATAATCATCATTTGATTGAGGTGTTTGCTAAATGGATCATTCCGAACTATTCTGGAATGCTGATATTGAAGAACTGAAGCGTGGATATATTCGCCAAGGAGAGCAGGTAGTTTGCCTCTTGGACGGACAACGATACGAGCAAGGTATCATATATCAGGATCAAGGGGTATTTTATGACGCGGAGCGGTATATGCGTCTTCATATTGAGCGGATGTACGGTTCCGTCTTTGACTATTTGATCGGTCTGGATAAAAAGCTGACTGGACTGACGGATCATCAAAATCGGTTGCTTCAGTTATTTTATCAAGGGATGGGCGATGCGGATATTCAAAAGGAAACCGGAATCGGCAGTGCATCCACCATACGCAATCATCGCTTTGGTCTCAAGGAAAAAGAACGGCAGGCCAAGGTATTTCTCACATTAATGGAACTGTTAAAGGAGAAAGATCGCCACGCTCCCGCCATGGTAGAAGTACCCGTACAAGCACGGATGGTAGACGAACGTTACAACATTACAGAAGACGAAAGGCTCAAGGTACTCACGAAGTATTTTCCGAATGGGACAGACGGGCGCCTAAAGACCTTTAAAATGCAAGAAAAGCACAAGCTGATTGTGCTGCGTGAAATTGCGGGTCATTTTGTGAAGGGACAAATATATCATGAGAAAGATATCAATGCGATTTTACAGGAAGTATATGACGATTATGTCACGGTGCGAAGATATATGATTGAATATGGTCTACTAGATCGCAAACCGGATGGTAGTGAATATTGGTTGAAGGAATCTTGAAGCTAGGCGCTTATAAAATAGGAGGATTCGACAATGGATCGAAGAAAAGAACTAGTTCAGCAATACATGGAGATGAAGACAGAGGCAGGAATCTATTGCATTCGCAATACACATAATGGAAAAATTTTCATTGCTTCCACGCCGAATTTAAAATCGCTGAATGGACGCCGTTTTGAGTTGCAAATGGGTATGTTTAAGAATAAACCGCTACAACAGGAATGGAATGAGTACGGCGAAGATTCGTTTGAATTTGAAGTGCTGGATGTTTTGAAGAAAAAGGATTCGGAGTTCTTTGATGTCAAAGATGCGCTGGCAAAGCTGGAGCAGACCTGGCTTGATCGACTCCAGCCTTACGGGGGCAAAGGATATTTGTAAACTTACTGCTCCGCAGAAAACTCCTTGCGAAGATAGCCAAAAACAACAGCGTCAACAAACTGACCTTTTTCATAAAAGTAATCTCTCAAGTGCCCCTCTTTAGTAAAGCCACTTTTGAGCAGCAGCCGTCTGGAGCCTTCGTTATCTGGATCAATGAAGGCTTCTATACGGTGAACCTGCGGCAATTGAAAGCCGTAATCCACCACCACCTTCATCGCTTCTGTCATCAGGCCTTGCCGCCAGTATTCCGGTGCCAGCTCATAGCCGATTTCGATACGGGAGTGTTCCTTCTGCCAGTTATGAAATCCAATTGTGCCCACGATCCGCTCAGGAGCTTCTTTTAGCGTAATCCCCCAGCGAAAGCCCTCTTGCTTCTCATATCTGGTTAGCATGGAACGAATAAATTTCTCAGCTTGCTCTACCTTCGTAAAGCTTTCCAAATCATAATATTTTGTGACCTCATCTCTGGAAAAATAGTTGAATATGTCCTCCGCGTCTGCTAATGTAAGCTGCCTTAAATAAAGCCGATCGGTCACCAAAGTCGGAAACGTTTCCATTGTCATTATTCATCTCTCCTTCACATCGAAGAACCTATCTTGTCAACCACCAGCCGATCCCCACCATTACTCCATTGATGAAGAATAATGCGGTGCATGCTCTCCACTTGTTGATTTCACTTGTTTGAAAAAAGCCAGTCACGGTACTACGACACGTAAACAACGTAAAAAATAAATTCCAAATAATACGCATACCATATTTAATGTAGTAAAAAGCAGGACTTAGCTGCACACCGCCTAACGCTGGAGAGATATCGGGAATAGACAGAATTGCACACGCATAACGCATGGTCTCATATGTAAAATAAAATAATGCCAGCCACCAAGCCCACTTCTTACCGAACAACATACCAATACCGGCAGCCGTTCCTGCCAGACCGAGCAACGCGATAAATCCTTGAAACATGCCCCTGCACATGCCTAACAACGTAGAAGCCTCATTTAATGCATTAAGCGTCAATAGCTGTGTCACCAACAGGAGTGCTCCATTAAAAATCAGTAAAATAGCTGAAATGCTTACACCTAAAGGTCGTTCGAAAGCCACGTTCGTTACATAATCTTCTACTTCTTTTTTTGTATACAGATCGGACACTTCTTCTACTCTCCTAACCCAATTATTACATCCATTTTGCGGCGGGCATAATAACAGTGTGTTTTCGCCTCATTTCCATATATCGGCTTTTAGGAAAATATGGTTTAATCTTCCCTGAAAAATTCCGTTATCTATACAATAATTTATTATTCAGGGCAACTATGCTATCAAATCAACGACATGAGAATCCTGATCATTAACAGAATCCCAAATAGAGTAATATCTATCCTTATACTACCATTCAAAGAGTGAATCTGACAAATGGCTGATACTAGCACTTATGAATGTATACGCGTTATCTTCGTAGCTCTATAACCTTCATATGACTGGATATACTCTACTTGATAACCCATTTGGGCATCCAAAAGCTCTTCCATAAACGGGAGGCACGGGCTGTAGATAAAGCTCCCTCCTGGCCGAATGGCTTTAAGCAATTCCATATATTTACGAGCGTACTCATGGATATTACCATCTGCCTTCAGATGATGATGCATAAAATGATTGGAGAATGCCATATGTGAAACGATCGTTCCCCATCTACTTTCTTCATAAGTAGTCGCTAACCAATCTCCTTGGGTGATACAACCGTCTGTTTCAGCCAGCCGATCTGTTCCGTATGCCTCAATTCCGTAGGCACGTAAATAAGTAACCAACCGTGCCTCTGATCCGCAACCAACATCTAGAACAGGCTCTTGCAAACGAGCAATGTCCAATCCTAGCAGATTCGCTTGCAACTCCGGTGTATATTCCTCACAAGGTACCCAAAAAGTATATTCATTCTCTGCATACTTAGCGAACACTTCACGTCCATTGGTACGAGTTAAAAAATCTCTCAAATGCCCATAATGCTGCTGGAGCAGTAAGTCCAGAGTTGCCCCTGCTATAGATTTCTTTTGGAACAGCTTTTCAATCCGGGTGAAGAATCGATCATACAGCTCCGTAAGCTCCCTCGCATGATCTGTGTGAAAATGTAGATACTGATTGGTATTTACAAACTGGGACAGTATTTTGGCCGCTACATCCTTTACAAAAACATGATACGTATGCTGGCGCTTCAAGCTTTGAAGCATGAGGATCAGTTCCGAGCTTCGCTGCGTCAGCCAGTACTTCATTTCCGTTGATGGTCCTAACAGAACAGAACCCTCGCGCATATAAAATAAACTCCGATGCTGATTATGCAGGAGTTGACCGTTAATAAGATTATGAAGTTGAGCGACTGTCATACTACTTCCTCCTTAAAGTCCAGAACATTAAAGCCCCACCCAAGCCTAAATCATGCTGGGTTTGGGTAGGGCCAGCTTATTTTCTGAGTATATCATGGTTATGGAAACTCGGTGCTATTGCAGATTCTCTGCCTTTACATAAGAGGATAGAGGAATATTCAAATCACGAACCCCTTGGGCTACCAAGCCGGCTATTTGCTCCGCACCATACTCCTGAAAATGTGTATCATCCTTCACGCCATCAGGAAATGCAGAATACACACCTGGCTCCAAATGTAAAAATAGTGGAAGTGTTCCTTCCAGTCCTAATGTATCATAGTAGGCTACACTCAATTGACTAAGATCGACCAGTGCAACACCCGTCTCTGATGCTGTTTCCTTCATGGCCTGCACATATTCCGGGAAACTAATCCGAAACGAAGCACTTGCTGCATCATAATCGCGGCGGCCTACAGGAGTAATTAGCACAGGTACCGCACCGCGTTGAGTGGCTCCTTGGATGTACGTTTTCAAGTAAACTTTATAGTCGGCAGGTGAAACATAACGCTCCTGATTATTGATCGCGGCATCATTATGCCCAAACTGTATGAACAGATAATCTCCTGGACGGATATTCCGTAAAATATCATCTAACCGCCCTTGAACCAAAAAAGTCTTCGTGCTACGTCCACCAATAGAACGGTTCACAAAAATAGTCTCATCTGTAAAAAACGGCGCAATCATTTGCCCCCAGCCTGCCTGAGGCTTCATCGAGGATTTATAGGTTTGAACCGTAGAATCTCCCGCAAGGTATACGGAAGGATGTTCTCCAGCCGTTCGAGCTCCCTTGGGAGTGATAACCAAAGCGTTGATCTTCGCTTCATTTCCTGAGAAATACAATTCGAGCTGACCGTCGATGAGTGCAAGCTCAAACGCAGCCTCGACAAATTGTCCTGCTGTTTTGGCAGTAGGCTCTACTTTAACAATGGATTCGGCTTTAACCGTAATGTCCGTGTTTCCGGCAATATCTCCGGCAATCAGAGAAAGCGTGTAATCCGCAGGTGGTAAATTGACGACAAATGATGAGCCTTGAACACGAACAAAATCTGAGCGGATAGCATCACTTCCACCACGGTTCTCTTCATTTACCTTGGAAAGATCGGTAAATCCATAGCCACGCTCAGGCGTGTAAGCATCCTTAGCAGTGACCTGAGTGTAGCCGTCAGCTACATCCCCAGGACCAAAATCAAAACGAAGAGGCGCCGCAAGCTGCTTTTCCGCTAATGCCTGCCCTGGAATAAGTATGGTTGCAAACAACAAGCTGAACCCTACGCATAACCCAATCATCTTACCGAACGACCTGTGATGCTTTCCCTTTTGTTTCAAGCGCAACCCTCGCTTCTCAGATTATTTGAGTGGTTTGTCATCGTCCATACGTCTATTGATCCCCACCAGCCTTTGGCAGCCTTGGTCCAGTACCCAGGATACCACAATACCAACTGTGTACCTGATCAGATCCACGGTCAGAAACCCTTTGCCAAGCACTAGGCCGCCCAGGGTGGTCGCCCGAATGTGGTTAATCCAAGGAGCCTGGTACATCTGACTGAATTCAATAGCGAAGCAAAACAGCACACTGCCCCAAAGGGCTACAGACAACTGACGGTTCACCCACAACATTCTCAGCCCAAAATAAATCATGCATGCCCACAAGGCATCCCCAAAGTGATTGGCAACGAATGCAGGTAACTGGGTGGAGAAAGCCCTGCTTCCCAAGCCCAACAAGATCATGACCAGCACGGCAACCAGATACGCAGCGCGAGCCTTCCAGTGGAACTTTTCCTTTATTTCCTGATTAATTCCCCTACTGCTGCTCTTACTAAATTTTCTCATACTAAATTACCTTTCCTAACACCGGAAAATACCTGCCAAGCTTCTAATAAAACTTCGTAAAGCATCCTCTTGGGATTGCGCTTGCAAGATTGCTGAACCTTAAGCTGATGTCACATTGTATGCACACCAACTTGTCTGTATTTTTCGTCATATTATGAATCATATAAGCTCCCGCAATATCGTACAATCGCTTGCTAAAATTCAATACCACGTACTTTCGCAAAAACCATATGGTGTACCATATTCCCCTCTTCATCACACTCGACATTCCTTAAAATCCCCTCTAATGTAAAACCTGCCCGTTCCGCTACCTTGGCGCTGCGCGTATTTCTGGAATCACAAAGAATCTCCAACCGATTAGCATGTAAATGCTGTATGGCAAAATCCGTAATACCGTGTACGGCCTCTGTTACAATCCCCTTTCCGATCCATGAGGTTCTGAGCCAATATCCAATTTCGAATCTTCGTGCATCCCAATTCATTCGGTGCAGACCGCTACTGGCTACAAATTGTCCCGAAGCCGTATCAAATATATACAGCACCATGTCAGACCGATCCAGAAATTTAAGTCTGGCTTGGCGTGAACGGATTTCAGATTCCTCCTCCGTAGGGAGATTTCTCGCAAAAGGAAGCCAAGGTCGCAGCTCATTTACACTTTCTCGTATCGCTTCATTAACTGCCACTCCATCGCCCCACTGTGGAGCGCGTATGGTCAATCGCTCCGTCTGGAATTGTTCCGGGAACGATAACAGAATGGGATTCGGTTGCTGCTCCCTACTCATGATGCCCCCTCCTCCATATTCGATGGATAGCTGAGACGATCCAGCCAGCCAGTGATTTCACGTAGACTCCCAATCTGATGATCCGGTACAATGTCCATTTCATTCCACGTCATAAAGCCTTCCAGCCAGATGGTATGCAGCCCTGCACTTTGCGCACCACGAATATCATTCGTCGGATGATCGCCTACGTAACAGGCATGACCAGGTTCGGCAATGTCCAGCTCTTTCAGTGCCAACTCGAAAATACGAGGATTAGGCTTCTCGACGTTGACGCCACCCGATACGATAATGGAATCCACATAATCTCTCAGCATAACCCGGTCAATCTTAGCCTGCTGCGTACGAAGTGAGCCGTTGGTAATAATACCAAGCTTCAAGCCCCGAGACCGTAGTTCGGACAACACTTCCTTGGCTCCGTCCATCAGGACCGTAAACTTATGAAATTCACCGTACCAAAAGCCCAGCATCTCCTGTACTGTCGTATCGGGATTTTTCAGTTTCAGGTCTGCATGCAGCTCGGTATACAGCTCCCTCTTATCTCGATACCCGTCTTGATCCGCCAGACGTATTCGCTCAACGACAGCCGCGTGGCTGGCTGGTTCTTCTGCCACAATAAATCGTTCTATAAAACGCTCCGTATATGCAGCAAATGCCTGTTTGCGATGAATCAGTGTATTATCCAGATCAAAAATAATGGCTTCTATATACATAACGAGCTCCTTTCTGTCCGTAAATTTATAACGATCAGCTTGAGACGAATTGAAGAACTCCGATCACAAGAAGCAAGAAAAAAATAGACAAGAAAATGATGACCATATACTTCAGGATTTTGCTAGAAGTCGACTTTTGTTCGAGTTTTGTCTCGATTTGGGTTAGCCTTTCCTTGATTTCTTCCAAATCCTGTTCCACCTTCATTTTATGCTCTCCTTCCTTTGCCTCGACTTATTTAACTTCCTAGCGATTCGACGCTTCAACTACATAAATCACTCCAAAAGCGAACTGTTTTTACGGCCTCAAAATCAATCTGTTCGTAAGTCTTCTCTCCAAATTCCTGCTTGAAATATTCCTGCAAACTTTCTCCATACACGATAATATCCGTTTGATACACTGAAAATACCGGATTTCCTTCTTCACAAGGCTGCTCTGGGATATATCGGTGACCATAGATGGGGATCAGCTTGGGCACGCGCAAAAACTCACGTTTACATATGTCCACGGCTTCCTGCAAATCTGTTGGTCTATTCCCCCATTCAGAATGCCAGAATATATTCTGCTCCACATCAAAAATCATACCTTCGAGCGGCCAATTCAGCCTTTCCCAAATGACACCCATCCGCTGTGGTGACGTATCTCTCCAAGGAATAAAGCTTCTACCGATTGGAAGAACGTTCATCAGCAACTCTCTTAAGTCGGGCGGAAAGTGAATATCATACCTGTCTTCGACCTCAGTAATCTCCCGGGTGGATAAGCCTGGGGTTAAGGTTACATCGTCTTTACGTAATAGATCGATAATATAAGCGACATCCATCTTCGATTGAACACCTCTATTCGCTGTCTGATTGCACCTTCTGATTGAATTCGAGCAGCTTAGTCGAGCGGATTGGTCAAGAGGCCTACCAGACTTGTAACTTCAACTTCACCGACTCGGCGTGGGCCTTCCATAAAATATCCCCTGGTTCCTACATGTATCCGGTGTCGGTGTACCTTTTCCCTCATTTCTCCAAACAAAATCCACATTCTTGCCTGACCTTCCCGGTGAACCGGGTGCCTGGTATCCATGATCAATTGACCCTCTTCATCTTCAAACTCAGGATGTATTGCATAAATTCCCGTTGTTGTAATATCGTCGCCCTCATAGGAAAAATCGCAGCGATAACCCTGAATAGGCAGTTGTTTCCTGCCTCCTTCTTCCGGTGTGTAAAATCGATATTTTACTATAAAATCGTGCGGATGCTGCCTACTATGTTCATAGGGATTCCACATTTCATATCATCCCCTCTGGTCTTTCCCAGAAATATGTACTTCCTTCTAGTGTAATCCAATAGGAAAAGAAATCCAAGACCTATCCGCAAGGCATTGCCGAATAAGCTTGGATGATATGAGAGTCTTTTTTTCAGATATATGACTTTTATACTTGCTGTCCGTTCACCTGAATATCTACGTCTACCTGCTGTCCCAGCCAAGCCCGCATGCGATTCCACGAAAAAACCTGCTCCATGTGAAAAACACCATATGGAAGTTCTGAACGATACAGGGCAAGCGCCGCAAAAACGGCGGCTTTAGCAGTCAAATTAGACTGATGATGTCCCCTTAGCCTGCATTCAACCCTCGTCTCCTTGCCATTGCGAGATCCTTGGGCGTCTACCTTGACCGCTACAGCATTTCCTCCTAGATGCACTTTGCCAAAGCTGCGAACTACTGCATCACGAACAGTTGGCTGTAGGAGCAGACCTGATATTCCTATCGTCCGGAGCCCTGCCAGAAGACGGGTGGTCAAGCGCGAATCGAAGCACAGGCGTGTGCTGACTGTAGGAATATTGAGCGTACGTGGAAGTGTCTGCTGATCCGAAAAGGGAAACCGATACGCCCGATGACGACCCACTCCTACACCAAAGTCTGCTACTATGCCGTCGGTAAAGCTTCTTCGAGTCACTGGACGTCCCTGTTCTATCACCTCCAAGTCGGTATGAATCTGATCTACAGTCCACTCAATCGCGGCCTGACCGTGTCGATCACCCAAGCCCAGCATCAAAGATATGTTCAATTCATCCGTCTGATCCATGAGCTGTGTCGCTTGCAGAGCCAATAGATTGGTTAGCCCTGGAGCTAATCCTACACTTAACAATGCAGTGACTTGATAAGCTCGGGCCTCCTGATGACACTGCTCCACCTGACTCAAAAAAGCCGCATTCGCAGTAATATCCATGTAATGCACGCCATGCTGAAGACAGGTGCGTACCAAGGTTGTATTGTCCTGATCCAGACACATAATAATCATTTTAGCTTGCTCTAATATCGACGGGTTCATCGGTTCATGAATATTAAGCTGCAAAGGTCGTATCTTGCCATTCGATTGTTGGCTGAATGCAGTGGCACGTTCAAGACTACGGCCTGCGGCAAATACCTTGCCAGGGAACATTTCACTTAACTCTGTGCATACAATTTTCCCAACATGGCCATACCCGCCAATGATGATAATATTATCCTTTGTCATAAGCCATCTCTTCCTCCTTAACCGTAAACCATGCATTTACTAAAAAAGCACCATAATACCGGGTAATGCGAGTAAAGCCTGCACCTATCAACAGTTCCTGAATTGCCGCATTGGACACCGGGTTTGACTCACGACCGATAGAAGTAGCGAATCGCTCCCAATCCTCCAGTGAAATGCCCTGACTCAGCATATGGCCTTTCCACGCCTGCATTTGGATGGAAAAAGAAGGATCCTGCGGATTCCCATTAATAGAAGCTAGGCAAAAAGGTGCACCCGTCTTGAGTCGACCGGATATCTGGCGCAGCAATGCCTGTTTATTTTCCAAGCTCTGAAGAAAATGAAGCACCAGCAGGCAGGTAGCAGCGTCATAGACTGGTTCATCGGATAATTCTTCGCAGTACTTTTCGTGCTGTTCTTCAGGCGATTCTCCAGACAACTCTTCCAACGTGCCTGTAACAAATGATATTTGTGAACCGATGTCCGCTTGTGTCACACGTTGACGTGCCAAATCCAGCATGTGCTCAGAGGGATCAACTGCCGTAAAGGACCATGTCTGATGCCGCCCTCCGATCGTAATCAATTCCTGACCGCCCCCAGCTCCGACAATGAGCACATTCGGGTCGATCTTTCGGGTATGAGCCTGTGCTGCAACCTGTGCAGTTATCAAACAATCTGTCATCTCATACAGATGGGCATATCCTGGTATTTTTAAAGCAATCGTATCCGCGTATTTATGCACATTCGGATGATTCCAGCTCATCGGTTGATTTGAGTCGGTATTTCCAATATGAGGTTGTTTCATATATGCTCTCCTCCAAACATTTAGCCTTGATCTTCAGCGACCATTCGTTTATTGTAGATTTAATTAAGAATCATTCTCAATTATAAAGACAATACGAATATCCACCATCCCATAAATGTGGGATTTAAAAAGACGCGCTTTGAAGAGTCTCCAGCTTTCACGATAGGAGTAAAGAATGAACGCACATCGTACACCATTGGCACAGCTAAAGAATGCTCGACAGCCATTTATAGAACTGGAAAAAAAAGCTCTATCCCCACCTTTGTACAAGCACACGCTAATCGACCGCTTGCGTACCCAGGTTACTTTCGATGCGGCGTGCTGCACGTCGGTAGATCCGCGTACGCTGCTTTCCACAGGGGCATTTACGGAATCGGGTGTAGAGGACATTCATAGCAAACTGCTCGAATACGAGTATCTGCACGATGATATCATGAAATACGATCAATTGGTGCGAGAAGGACAGCCTATCGCGACGCTTCATGGATCTACACAAGGCCAGCCGGATCGCAGCACACGTTTTAGAAATGTTTTGCAACCCGCTGGATTCGGCGATGAGCTGCGTATTCCATTTATGTACAAAGGAAGCTGCTGGGGATTTCTTACGTTGTTCCGCCACTATGGAAAGCCTGTATTCAGCATGGAAGAGCAACAACTGCTTGAAGCGTTAGCACCGTCCATAGCCTACCATCTGCGTCAAACCAGTGTCGGTGTATCTCCAGCCCCCGCTATGGCTATGGAACATGAACTTGAGCCAGGTGTTCTGACGCTTTCCGCTCAACTAGAACCCCTCTCGTCCAATATAGTAGCAGAGCAGTGGTTAAAGCTGCTACGTCAGCAAGAAGGAATCCATGATGGCGATCTGCCAGCCTCTGTCCGGGCGGTAAGCTTGCGAGCGCTATCCACTACTACGGCACCAGCCAGACTATGTATCCCTTCCGCAGACGCTGGAACTCCTTGGGTCACCGTCAGAGCTACTCTCCTGCAAGGCGGACGCGAGCATACGGGCGAGAAGCAGCTGGCTGTATGGTTTGAGCCTGCTAAAGCAACCGACATGTTGCCGCTCATGGCTGAGATCTACTCATGGACTGAACGAGAGAGACAGCTTGTCCGGCTCATTGTCCAAGGCTTTTCTACCAAGGAACTGGCAAGTGCACTTCATATTACGGCCTACACGGTGCAGGATCATCTGAAAGCCATTTTCTTGAAAACAGAGGTAAGCAGCCGTCGTGAGCTAGTATGGAAGGTATATTCCAGATTCAATTAATTATGTAAAAAAGACAGATGACCCGGTTAAGGATCATCTGTCTTTGCATCACTGCTCTATTGAGACGCAAGAGTCTTATTTCTGCGAAGAGGATTTCGTATCATCGTATGATACTGGTGAGGGCTTCGCAATCCATTCATCAGCCTCAGGCTCGATATCCACGCCATTGTCCAGCTTCGTTTTCTCCATCAAGGAATCTCCGTCCTCGTTCTTCTTGTTGCGGATTTTCGCTTCGTCTTGAGTGTGGTCGCTCATGTTGATTCCTCCTTTTTTAATTTCATCTGATGGTTGTACCTTACTCATAATTACCCATTGCCGTCCTGTACAAACCTCTACACCACCAGATGCCCTTTTTTCTCCGCCGGTCCAATGGTCGCCTCAATGCCAGCATTAAACTCCAGAAAGTCGCTTTCCACTCCATCACTAAAAATAACTCCATTCTCCGGCATCTGCGAAGCAATGCGCAGCGGTCTTTCAACTGCCACCTGTCCAAACACCAGCTCCGCAGCAGTCGTCCGACTGGGAAACGGTTCTCTCACCGTAAAATAAAGCGATGGCGAGCTCCAGGTTGCACGATGATCCTGTCCCATTCCTTCTACTGTCCCCTCCTGACTAAAAGCAGCACCTGACACCAGGTGATCTGGAGTCAGCGAGACCGGATGCCGTGTAGCACTGCCGACAATCCCGGCCGCTCCAGCCAGCACACTGGTCAGCCAGCCTGTCGCCCCCAGTCCCGTGGAAACGATAATACCGCTGGACGATTGCTGCTCTACCTGATCCTCCAATCTCAACTCATATCTCGCAGAAACATGAGTTTTGCGCCCAATGAACAAATCGTTCACGGCATATAAGGATTGGCCATCATTCAGTTGGGCCTTAGCCAACGTAACCTCTTTAATCGGCCGTCTGTTCACGAACACATCCGGCACCACCCAGCGCAGATCAGATACAGTAAATGGCAGCAATACCCCGTCCCAGCGCAATGGATCTGGATTCACGCCGATTAGCGGCTGCTCGGTCAAATATTTTAACGTGTTGGCTACCAGCCCATCCTGACCCAGTACCACCACCGTATCCTGTTCACCAAAAATAAAGTTCGGCACATGCTCCCGTTCCACAATCTGCACACGGCCCAAGGCCGACAACTCGGACGTTGCCGTTGCCACCGCCCTGCGGTAATTTTCATCCTCCAGCACATAATCACTGAAATCCGCACCCAACCGTTCCATAAAGAAGCGAGCCTGCTGCACCGTATTGTATCGGACAATCAGTTCCTCCAGTCGCGTTTTACGCTTCACCAAAATAATCTTCTGCTCTGTCATTCGGTTGTTCATCGTGCTCTTCCTCCAGATCCTCTCGATCCTGCTGATCCGTTTGTTCCCGTATCTGACATGAGACCTTGTAGCAAATCCGGTGTAATATTCAACTGACCGATTTTCCCTGCATTTTCTGCGAGCTCCTGAAATGCGATCGCGATCAGCTTATCCGGGCTCATATCCATGTTGGCCATAGCTTGAAGTACGTTGGGCTCGACATCCTGCAACGATTTCATCACCGCTGTCAGCTCATAGGCCTTGGCATCGGCTTCCGCCTTTTTATTCGTTACGGTCAGCTCAATCAGTTCGCGTTTTTTCTCTTCCAAGGCCGTGTCAAACCGCAGCTGCTCCTCCTTCATCTCACTTTGCTTTTGCTTTACGGAACGCTCGGCATCCAGTTGGGTTTCGCGGATCTGCCTTTTTTTCGTCTCCACTGCAATTTCCGTATTCAGCTCATTTTCCTTTACACGGCGCTCCTGCTCAATGGATGCGTTACGACGCTCATACAAAGCATGATCCGCACTACGAAGAATTTCCTCTCTCGCCTGCGCTTCCAGTGCTCTCATCGTCTCCTTATTGGGTAAAATCGCCAAAATGGACAGCCCCATGACCTCAATGCCCAGTTTCTCCATTTCTGTATGCTGAGCAATATCCTTCGTCATGTTTTGGGCCAGACGTTCACTGGACTGAACTGCTTCTTTGAGTGGGACACGTTCCAAATACTTTTTGGTAAGCACCTTGGCAATGTTAATCACCCGTTGGGCCAGCTTGCTTGGATCGTCCGAAATGTAGCGCCGTTCCTTCAAATCATACGTGTAGTTTAAAATCTGCGTCGTTCTGCGGTAATCCACAATCCGATAAGTCAGTTGTCCCTGCACTGTCACTGCCTGGAAATCATTCGTCATATCCTCAAACATGAACGGTACATCAATGGAAGAGACCGGCACGACGACGACCGAGGTGGTCGGGGCGTAGTAATAAAAGGATAACCCGACACCCTCTCGAACCACCTTCCCGTTCTTCACCTTCATGACATATTCACTGGGTTGAAATTTAATAAAATTAAATCCAAACATCGTCGCTTCCTCGCTTTCTTTATCGTATCCATCATCTTGTTAATTATTAATTGTTATTATCAATTTGTTATTAACAATAAAATAACACAATTAAATAATAATATCAATATGACATTTACAAAAAAATAAAGGCTGTTTCCCTCTCCGATATGCTCGGTTAGGGAAGCAGCCTCAGATTTCTTGCATTTTTTTAATAAAAACACTTTCAAAAATGTATACCTATCTGCATATTTAAATAGAATCACTAGCAAAACGAACCGCTCTGCTAACCAAGACCGGCAGCACGGATATATGACCTTCGTCTGCAAATTCCCGGTACTCTACGTGTAGTCCTAGATTGTCCCTAGTCGTTAGACGTGCAGCTAAGTCCCTGGCTTTTTCCTGCATGCCACTAAAATGCCCAGCCTCTAACTCCCCTACAGCAATCAACAGCTTTTTAGTCCAATGCTTCTGAGCTATAGAAGCTACAAACTGTTTCTCTTCATCCTTAATAGCTTGTCCACCCCAGTGTATAGACGGACTTCCCGCCACATACACCTGAAAAGAGTCTGGTCTTGTAAACAGGGTATGTAATACGAACAGTCCTCCAAGCGAATGCCCGAAGATCGTCTGTCGGTTGCGGTCGATAGGAAAATCACGCTCAATCATAGGCTTAAGCTCATCTTCAATAAATGACAAGAAATGCTCGGCGCCCCCGCTTTCTATAGCTGCATCTTCGTTTGGCTTTATGGGAAGCTCTACAGCCGCCCCCGGTAATGTAAGATCGTAATATCGTGAAGGATGAAATGGAGCCTCTGTTGGATAGCCTATTCCTACAATGATAGCTGGAACAACCCCCGTTTTGTCGGGCCGTCTACCCTGAACGCGCACTGCTTCAACCATGGTTCCAAAAATAGAATTGGCATCCAGCACATAAATAATAGGATAACCAGATACAGGAGGTTCCTCGGCAGGGATGGCAATATAAATATGATACTCACGGTTTTCAGCCTGCGAGTGCATCACTCGATGCTGACTACGAGGAACGCATACGGCTCCGTGAGCATCGCTGGAATGATTAGCTTGCGTAAATACGTTATTAATGAGAATAACCTCCTGTAGAACCTGAATTCTAATGAAATCAGGCCGTTTTTTTCATAAGCAAGACTACTAAATAAGGGACCCCGATCACCGCAATAATCAGCCCAACGGGAATTTCCGCAGGCGCAACCACCGTTTTGGCAATAAAATCAGATAATAGCACCAGTACCATACCGACCATACCGCATACAGGAATCACAAAACGATGATGAAGGCCAACCAGCCTTCTGGCGATATGAGGAGACAATAATCCTACAAAGCCTATTCCTCCCGAAACAGACACACAGGCACTCACCAGTCCAATGCTGGACAACAGAAGAATAGACTTTTCCTTTTCGGTCGCAACCCCGAGACTTTTAGCTGTATGTTCATGTAATTGAAATAGATCCAGAACATATGACTTCAGCCAAATAACAGGAATTAAAATGACAAGCCACGGAATTACGGCAGCAACCAGCTTCCAATCAGCACTCCAAATACTGCCCGACATCCATACTGTCGCCATCTCGAAATCCGAGGCTTTCATTTTCAGCGACAGATATAAGCTTAAGGAACCGAAGCCAGAGCCAATCGCGATACCTACGAGAAGCAACCGCTGCGGATCCAGACGACCTGCTTTCCAAGCAAATAAATAGATCAGCAGCGCAGCCATCAAACCTCCAATCAAGCCGAAAAAGGGCATAGCCAGCGCTGCAGTCCAGCCGGTTGTTTCCATTTGTCCCTGGTAAAAGAACATAAATATGACGATGGCTGCCCCCGCCCCTGCGTTAATGCCTAAAATGCCGGGATCGGCCAAGCCATTTCGTGTAACTCCCTGTACTGCCGCCCCAGCAATCCCCAGACCTAAGCCGACCAAGGCCGCAATCACAATACGCGGTAGCCGAAAATCAAAAATCACCAAATCCAACTGCGGAGTAGGGTGAATACGGAACAAGGTCTGAATTACTTCCTGTAGGGTCATGTCGAACTCTCCATGGGTCAGACTGACATAGGAGGCTGCTAAAATGAGCGCAGCCCCGCCTGAAAGGACGAACCACAGCCGTTTCGCACTGATTTTACGCATGCTCTCCCCCTCCTTTTCTACGTATTAAGTACAGAAAGAAAGGGATGCCAATGACCGAGGTAACCACACCAATAGGCGTTTCAAACGGATAATTAAGAAAACGGCTCAATACATCAGACATGCCCAAAAAAACACCACCGATCAATCCAGAGCATGGAATGACCCAACGGTAATCTACACCGATTAAATATCGGGTAATGTGCGGAATCAACAAGCCAACGAAGGCAATTTTTCCTGCCAGCGCAACAGAAACACCTGTCAGCAATGCTACACAAAGCATGGCCCCCAGCTTGACCGGTAATGCCCGCTGTCCCAGCCCTGTGGCCACGTCGTCGCCCAGCGACAATAGTGTTATTGGCTTGGCCAGCAGCATCGCTCCCACAATTGCCACAAGAGCAAAGGGAATTGCCAATTGAATCATATCGGGATCCATCTGATGCAGACGAGCGTTAAACCAGAAGCTTACATTTTGCGATACATTAAAATAAATGGAAAGAACGGCCGACAGACTGCTTAAAAACGTGCCGATGATCGTTCCCAAAATGGCCATACGAACCGGAGCAAGACCGCCGGGAATCATCCAGGCTAAACCAAACACAATAGCCACTCCTAAAGCAGACCCCGCAAAAGAACTTCCGATCAGGCCCATCGAAGTGGAGTTTGGCGCGAGAATCATCATTAAGGTGATCACAAATGCCGCCCCATCCGACACGCCCATAATTGAGGGTGAAGCCAAGAAGTTCCGCGTCATTCCTTGCATAATGGCTCCTGAAATCGCAAGAAAAGCACCGATTAATATAGAGCCGACCGCTCTGGGCAGACGCGAGTTTAAAACGACCTGATGATCCACATTCCCAGCATCAAAATGAAAAAAGCTAGCAGTTACCGTCTCCCATTCTATCGTTTTGGCTCCATACATCACAGACAGCAGTAGCGTTAATACGATAAATAAGGGAGAGACGAAGATTACAACATAAGGAGAGATCAACTTTTTTCCCATGTTCCTACCTTTACTGCGAAAGTCGGTTCATAACCGCTTCCAAAAAGGCAAGTTTGCTCCATGAAGTACCACCTTGAGCATTGGAATCTACAATATTGACGAAGGTTTTCCCATTCTTAACGGCATTGATGCTGCTCCAAATCGGATTCTTCTCCAAATCTGCCAACGCCTGCGGTTGATCCTTGTTCTCTCCTTCAGAGAATTGCACGAACAGATAATCCGGGTTCATATCAGCCAATTTCTCCAGAGAAACCGCCTCTTGTGCTTTAACTGTATTTAACTCTTCCGGTACTTTAGCTCCTAGATCAGCATACAGCGAAGGATTGAAATATACATCTGCAGGATATACATACAAATTGCCTGTACGAATCCTTACCATGAGTACCTTTTTATTTTCCCATATTGGCTTTAGCTTCTGTTGGGCCGCTTCCGCATCTTGCTTGTACTTATTCAGGATCTCTTTCGCTTTCGCCTCTTTGCCCGTAAGTTCTCCCAACATTAATAGATTCGCTTCCCAGTTCGTTGAAATATGGGATACTGGAATCATTGGAGCGACCTTACCTAGCTGATCTGCCACCGCAGGCCGAAATTTAGAACTTCCCAGAATTACATCCGCTTTCAGTTTGAGGATCGTTTCAGCGCTAGGCTGCATTCGGTCACCAACGTCTGTAGCTCCTTCCATTGCTTTCTCCATGAACTCAGGGAATTTCCCGCCCGAGGTAACCGCCCCAGTTGGTTTCACTCCAAGGACAGCCGCATCTTCCATCGCTTCCAGACTAGCTATAATAATATGATCCGTTTTGGCCAGCTTATAAGTCTTATCTAGATATGTAATCGTCTTGGCACTTTCTCCGTCAGAAACAGACGTTTGTGTCGATGCATTGGTATTCTTTTGGGCTGAGCTATCCACCTCCTGTACCTTTTCACCACATGCCGTCAACAGCAAACTTGCCGATAACAAGGTACACACCCATACTGCAAACTTCTTCATAATCTGAAAGACTCCCCTCTACCTACTTGAATTTACAGATAATAATTATCATTATCATTGATAACTATTATCAATAGTAGGAGAGAAATCGGTGTATTGCAATATTTTTTCTAATATTTATTAAAAAGAGAGCTGACTTCTCCTGGAATCATTGCAATTAGGAAGCATCAGACTCCCCTGTTCTGTTGGATATCATTCACATTCCATTCTCTATAGAACTGCTCCAAATATATCTCCATCCATTGATGCCGGACCTCCGCTAGCTCTCGGGCACAAGTGGTGTTCATTAAATCCTTGAGCTTGAGCAGCTTTTCGTAAAAATGGTAAATAGCACTTTTACCTGCGGCGCGATATTCATACTGTGAATAGTCCTGACCTGGTTCATGCATGATACTGCCCTTTGAGCCTGCATACATAAAGGTTCTTGCAATCCCAATCGCTCCCAGGGCATCCAACCGATCTGCATCCTGTACAACCTGACCTTCCAGCGTTTCCATAGGCGGGTTTTGTCCACCATTGTAGGACATTGTAGCAATAATGGTCATTACGTGTGTGATCACGTCCGGATCGTTTACATGCAGATGCAGCCACTGCTCAACTTTATCCAGCCCCGCTTGTTTGGAATCATTCAATTTTTCATCCGCTACATCATGCAGCAGTGCTGCCAGTTCACACACGAACGGATCTGCACCTTCTTTTGCAGCGATTTCAATGGACAGCTTCCTCACCCGGTCAATATGCCACCAATCGTGACCACTGTGGTCATGCTCCAACTGTTGCTGTACATACGGCTCTGCCTTTTGAATGATATCTACTCTTATCGCTTCCTGTTGCTCTGTTCGTCTGTTCATAAGTCACCTTTCAATCCCGTCCATATTTGCTATGTGAGAGGTTGGTTTATTTTTTTATATGCTTGTCCATTTGCTTAGCGCGAATCATCGAGAGCGCCTTACGGGCTGCCAGCTTCCCATTTGGGCTTCCATGCTTCACTACTTCTTTTAATATTTCGGTCGCTGGTTCATACCCATGATATCCCAAAAGAATACATGCACGTTCCTGTACATACATATCTTCATCATTCACATAAGAAAGCAATGAATCCATCTCACTGACAGGTGTAATCGCCATTAAGCTGTAAAGAAGCTGACACCTCACGTCATCCACCATAGATGAATCCTTTTCCAGTATAGCCTGTAATTCATGCATACAGCGAATATCTTCTGCTAGTTGTTCGGTGCTTATGTCCTCGTCAGACGGGTAATCCTTATGCAGCTCTTCCCAATCGAGCTCCGGTTTTTGCTCCAACTCTGCAATCAACGAAGCCGCGCTTCGGTATATCGGTGACAAATCTGTTTCCTCGTGATTTATATAACATAATTTATATGCCAACGGTCCTTCTACATATAGGCCTACATAATTAGAATGATCATCCGTCCATAGAGGGACGATATGTTTGAACACCTCGATCTGCGCCATCCACTCAGTAATCGTAGCTGAACCTTCTGCCCTTTCTGCTTCTTACTATGGATCAGTAAAGCTTCCAGCGTATCGTCAGGCAGATAAATCGCTAGACGCTCAAACACCTCTCGTAAGCTCATTTTTTCACACTCCTAATCTTTTCTACTCCAAATCTAATCTACTATTTAAGTCCCGAAAAAGACAGGCTTTCTTCATTTTATTCTATATGTGTGTGGCATCCAACATTAGGTCGAGAAGTCCTTAACTATGCAAAAAAAGAACCTCCTCAACCACATCAGCTGTAGTTAACGGAAGTTCTTTATTAAACACTGATTCCCTTATCTTACTCCACGACACCAAGCTCGCGGTTTTTTTCCTTGAATCGGCTGTTATGAGAAGATACATATGCCGCTTTGTCAGCTGTCGGATCAATGTACAGCTTGGCGCTGTTGAGGGCAAGGGCGGCGTCTGTGAACGTACCTGCAATCAGATACAGCTTGCTTCCGTACTCGACAAAATCGCCTGCAGCAAAAATCCCCGGTAGATTCGTTTCCAGCTTGTCGCTCACGCGGGCATGCCACTCTCCCATATCCAGTCCCCAATCTCGCAGAGGACCGAAATCGGATTTTAGACCATGATTTACGATAACTGCATCAACATTCAGCATCTCTGTTTCGCCCGTATCTACATGATTGATCGTCACCTGCTCAATCGTCTCTCCGTTGTTGCTATGTAACTGACCTACCGCGTAAGGTGTGAGAACACGAACCGAAGAGGATTTCATACGGACTACATTTTTCTCATGTCCGCCAAAATGATCCCGACGATGTACAACTGTCACACTCGCCGCAATAGATTCCAGCTCATTCGCCCAATCTACCGCCGAGTTGCCTCCACCGGAAATCAGGACGTGCTTGTCCCGGAACGGCTCCAGCTCTTGTACGGTATAATGCAGGTTTGTAACCTCGTAACGGTCAGCGCCTTCAATCTCCAATTTAGCCATTTTGAGAATACCATAGCCTACGGCCAGAACGATCGTACGCGTCCAATGCTGTTCCCCTGTGGCAGAAGTCAGCAGGAACGTACCATCTTCTTGCCGATCCAAATCCGTAATCTGTTGCCCCAATACAATGGTAGGCTCGAACGTTTTTGCCTGCTGCTCCAGCTGGTCGATCAGCTTTTCACATAAAATCGGGGTAACGCCTCCAACATCCCATATCATCTTCTCAGGGTATATGCGCATCCGCCCGCCTAGCTCATGCTTGGCTTCGATCAGCTTGGTTTTCATATCTCTCATCCCACTGTAAAACGCGGTATACATACCGGCAGGACCGCCGCCGATGATCGTTACATCATATAATTCCAAGGACTCTGTCACTCTGCAACTCTCCCTATCATAACGTAATATGTCTGCTTCTATTATAAGTGATAATAATTATCAATATCAATTAAGAAATAAAAACATATCTGTGACAGAGGTTTTCGTGATTTTGGAACTACATTTTATACAGTTATCTGGCTATTGCTTTTGTTAACCTTGTGTATTAGGCAGGGATTGATTCACTATTGCATGCAATGCTTTTTCATTCAGTCCGGTTTGCACAAATTGAAAACGGTGGCCTGCCAGTCTCTGAACTCGATCTATGATCTGCCCGAGATGATAAGCCGTATGCTCAACCACATGGTAAACATCATACATATTTATATAGCCTGTATTATCCAATGCTGCACAGAAGGCAGAAAAAGCATCTTCAACTTCATCCATAAGTTGCTCTTTGTTTTGCACTGAAGGTTTGAAGCTATCCTCCATACCTTCATGCCCGCAGCTTAACCAAGTATTGATCGTACATTCTGTGCTTGGATATGATCTTAAATTCATGCATGGAAGAATTCATATGTTCATTTCCTCCTTCATCTTTTCAGCTGTATTTTTTGAAAAAGTCACTTCCGTGGATTATCCAATATCGTTCAGCAGGAGGGACCTCTTCCAAAAAGTTCTGATATTCCCCTTTCCACCCCACCGGGACATAGTGTTCAAAAGAAGCTGGCTCTGGAAATAGTGAGTAGAGAATTTTCTGGTCAAAATCAACATATAAAGCAGGACAGAATTCCAACACTTCATCCTTATGCTGGATTGCATCATCTAGCATCTGGAGCATTGTAGTGAGTTCTCCCGCAGCCACCTTATATTCACAGATGTGTTCCAAAAATGCTCCCGCGGTAGTCTCATCCAAAATAGCGATACCAAACCGTTCCTCCATCTCGGTATTCAAAAACCAATACTCTCTTTCCGTCACATACCAATTCCATTGTCCCTGAAAAATGACACCGACAATAATATTTTGTGCATATTCAGGCCATATTTTCATGAGCTTTTGTGTTCCCCTCCCTCACTTACAGCTCGATCCAAAACCGGTTTACACGGTTTCCATCTTCCTCTATGTAATCCTTGTCTGGTGTTCCGCCGTTTCGCAGAATCGTTCTTTTGGAACTGATATTATCGGAGTCGCATACGACGAGGGCTCTGGAAACACCCAACTCTTTTGCTTTGCCCAATGCCAGACTCAGCATAGTCACAGCGTACCTGTTCCCTCGTGCAGAAGGACGGATACCATAACCAATATGTCCCCCAGCATTTAACAGATGCTCGTTAAGATCATGACGGATATTCACTGCTCCGACGACCTGGTCATCTGCATCCATCAGCCAGTATGTCGAACTTTTAACCCAGCCTTCAGACAAGCCAATTCCATTTTTCTGTTGATTTAAAAACGTCAGCATACCTTCAAAATCATACGGTTCTATAGAAATTACCCAAGGCACCATTTGCTCCTGGCTTTTTTTCCATTCCTCATAAAATGAAAGATAAGTATCCTTCCAGCGCCGATCCGGCTCAACCAATCTTACGGTCTGCATCCCACTCACGACCTCCTCTTTAAGCGCTCCATATATCTACTAATGGTCGTCATCTTTACACCCCATAGTTCTTAGTCGTTGCTTCCAGGGTTTCATCTGTCTCCGCCAGCCACACAGAACTAACCTCAAACGTCCCCGGCTCGAAAAACAATGGGAATCTCCGCTTAAACCAATCCTGCATCGGCAAATTTAGTGCTTCCTTCATATCCACCCACAGCAGATCTCCCTCAGGGGGATTCTTTAATAGTTCACCTTCCGTTGCTGTAGCCAAATAGTTAAAGACCATGTATCTCAGCCCTTGATTTGGATCACAATATTCGTCGATTCCTTTAAATACAATTTCCGTAACCGTTAAGCCCGTTTCCTCCTTTACTTCGCGAATGGCTCCGTTCACAATGCTCTCTGGGAACTCTACTTTTCCTCCTGGAGCAATATAACCTGGAAACCCCTTTCGATTGGGTCTATTCATAAGCAATACCTTGGTTCCGTCTTGAATCATGCACATAGTATATATTTTGTGTGTCACTTCTGTAGCCAATCCAATCATACCTTTCTTTATTCACGATTCTCTATGATCTAGCTTTTAACTTTCTCACCGACATATTGTAATTGGTTAAATATGGTATTCCAATCAGAACAATCACAGTCCCTCTTCAAACAACTGCATACCTATAATTTCAAAGGAGACACCATCGCCTGCTTTAACGTGGATATCACCATTCATTTCTTCCGAATCTAAAACAAACGTAGCATCTCCTACAACAATCTCCAGACATTCTATCCCGCCTGCTTCGCCTTGCATCACTTGTTGTATCATTCCTTGAATCCAATAGTCGCCTAGCTTTGGTTGTGGGCGAACAACGCCTGTCTTTTCAGTAGGCCTCAGTCTTCTGAACCCTTCTATACTGGATTGAGAAATTTCAACCGAAATGACACAGCCAGGAATTAACTTGTCCAAGCTTTGTTTATACGGAACAACATACGCATATCCCGAGGTCAGTTCACACCAAAAAGATGTCCAGTAGCCGTATACCTTTTCCTCGCCAATACTACGAATGATGACCTTTTCATCTTTATTTACTTCCTTGATCTGTACGCGCATATTCGGAGTCCTCAGTAGATATTTTTCTTATAATAATAGTGTTTAAAGCCTCTAGGAGCCTCCTCAATGACACCGACTACTTCATACCCATGTTTCTCATAGAATTCAGGCGCTTGAAAAGAAAAGGTATTTAGTTGTATAAAATTACATCCTTTATCTCTAGCCATTTGTTCGATTTCATCAAGCAATTGCGAACCGTAGCCCTTTCCTCTATGGACCTGATCTACCCACAAAATATCAACCTCCACCCAGTTCCAACATAGTACACTTAGAAGACCGCCGATGACCTGACCTTCTCCATTTTTCAGCGTAAGATTAATCTCTTCATATTGAGTTTGAATATCTGCTGGGACGTGTTTTGCATTAAACTCAATCAACTTGTTTCTGACGAAACGAGCTTCATCCTTACTACTTCGACTCATTTGAGGTTCCAGCGTCATGGCTTAAATCCTCCAATTTAGAATGTATACTAACACTACTGATTCAATCTATAAAATACTAAAGTTAGAAACCTTTCATCTTCCTACTGTTATTTATTGTATATACTTTTCTAAGTTTAGTCACATGATTCATTTTAACCCGACGTAAACGCAAAAAAGCAGGCTCCCTATGAAACAGAGAGCCTGCTGTCTTTTGTATCATCGTCAGGCTTACAGAAGAAGAGATGGGATGATCAGATAGAAATATCCAGTGATTTTCCAACCCCAGTAATATCACTGCCATTCGAGCTGCTGGCGCGAGTCATTTCCATATTGCTTGGAGCGGACTTTTCAGTTTTTGGTGTTGACGTGCTGCTGGATTGAGAACTTTGCTGTGCAATCTGGGCTTCAATTTGTTTAATTTGCTGCTGAAGCTGCTTCATTTTTGTTTCTTTTGTATCTTTATTATCTTTGCTTTGTTGTACCTTGGTGTACTCTGCTTCAAGCTGAGCTTTTTGCTTTTCCAGACTGGCTGTATTGTTGGCACTGGATGAAGATGAAGTACTTGCAATAGATATAGAATTGCTGGAGGTCGCTGAAATATTCATAGAAAAATTCCCCTTTTTTAAAGTTAAGTTTGGGTTACAGGTGTGGGCTAACCGGTTCTAAGGTATGCTATTGCATCCTAAAGATTAGGACGAAGATGATATAGATTGTTCGAACATCTTAGCGATTTTATCGAATAAAGCCGATATTTCTTCATCTGTTGCATTCGATTCATCTGTGTTTCCCCATGCGTTTTTCAATGCAGAAATCAGATCTGTTTGCTCATCTGTTTCTGCAGATACGGAGCCGGATAGAAGCTCGGAACTCAGGACGTTTTGCAAATCACTCAGTAAGGATCTTTTTTCATCTACCGTAAGCTCTTTTTCAGATGTAGTGGTGTCATCCTCTTGATTGGTAGTCGCCTGAATATTCCATGCAAATGGGGGCATAATTCCACCCATCGCCTGCATCATTGGAGGCAGACCACTGCCATCAACTTCAGGTCGGAATGAGTCATCTCCAGGCGGCGCAGGGCGATTATTTTGGATGGATTCTGCTATCTTATCGAATAAATTGGATACTTCCTCATCTGTTGCTGTCGAAAGATCCACCCCGGATAACAAGTCGCTGACTGCAGCCAAAGGATTTTTCGTACTGTTGTTGATTTCATTCATTTCAGATAAAGCACTTGAAGACGTTAAGTAATTTTGTAAATCTGACAACAACGCTTTCTGTTCATCCGTAGTCAGCGCCACAGTATCCTGGTCGTACTTGTAGTCATAACTGTAGTTTTCCGTAGGAAGTGGAGCCTGCATACCCCCGGCATATTCCATAAATTCCGCACTTAATTCGAGTGAATCGTTAGATTTCTTGTGTGTGGTATGCCCCGTGTTATTTAGTCCATTCTCATTTGACTTCAGCGTATTCGAATTATCGTAGGAAGTCGAAGTCTTGATGAGATGCCTGTTAATGGATAGTGACAAAGTAGATCCCCTCTCAATGTACATAGTGTTTTTAGCTGCCCACCTCTCTTTCATCGGTAGCAAAACTGAAGGCAGCCTGAGGGAATGCTGAATGATAACTGAATGAATACGGACTGAGCCATACGTACTCTTTTTCTTTTTTCCTAGACCATAGTCAAGGAAAGCCCCCTCCGCAGGACGGGGAACTGAACCCTACTCCAGACAGGAGCAAGTAAAGGGATAATTTGTTACTCTTAGCAGAGAATAAATGAACGTATATTGAAAATTGAAGGTAGGGGAAAGGTGTATGATCCGTATTAGTCATTTGGTTCATGAGAGACTTATGTTCCTATTCAAATTTTTGTACTCACCTGCATATGTAGGTAGCGTAACACCCAGTTCCAGATTTTTAGCTAAAAATATGATAGAATCCATTCCATGGAGTGAAGTTCATGCCGTGGCGGAGCTCGGGGCTGGAACAGGCGCAATTACCCAATACATTCCGTCTACGACAAAAATTCATCCCAAAGTTCTGCTCTTTGAGAAGGACCCGACCATGCAGCAGAGTTTAAAAAGAAGATTCCCGAATTATCTGTGCTATTCCGACTCGCGTGAGCTTCAGCTTGCTATGAAAAATGCCCAAATTGAACAGCTCGACTGTATAATTAGCGGGCTGCCATTCTTCAACTTTCCACAAGCGATGCGAGATCAAATCGTAGAACAAATTCATCTATCACTCAGGGATGGAGGAATGTTTGTTGCCTTTCAATACTCTAAACAGATGAAGCAGCAGTTAGGTGAATGGTTTGATATTGAAGAAATCAAGTTTGTACCTATGAATGTTCCACCCGCATTCGTCTATGTATGCCGAAAGAAAGCTTAAGAAAGGAGTATGGGGATGGATGTTGAATATTTAATTTCCATTATCGAACAATATGGCTATGCAGCATTATTCTTCTCTCTATGGCTCGGAATTGTGGGACTGCCCATTCCAGACGAAGTTATAGTGATGACTGGCGGGGCCGTAACAAGCATGGGGATACTTCATCCGTTACCTGCTTTTTTAATTGTATATCTTGGGGTTGTATCAGGCCTATCCTTAGGTTATGTATTGGGCAGAAGCTTGGGTACACCCATTTTGGATCGTTTGCGCCGAAAGAAAAAAATGGACAAGTATATTACTTTTTCAGAAAATTTAGTACATAAGTATGGAAACTTCACGATATGCATCAGCTACTTGCTGCCAATCGTTCGCCACATTGTCCCTTATATTGTGGGGATCAATAAAATGAGCTTCAAACGCTATGCCCTCTTCTCTTATTCAACGGGCTTGATTTGGACGCTGATCTTCTTCCTGCTCGGACGTCTCTTTGGTGACCATGTACAAGCAGCAGGAGAATTGATTCATCGTTATGGCTTGCAGGTGGCATTGCTTCTCATCATGCTGACAATTATATTTTTTATAATGAAATTTGTGTGGGGGAAGAAAACAACGGAGGAGTAAAGGTTGAGCCTATTCGGCATGTTCATAAATTTAAAAGTTACCTGTCGTGCCACTACGCAGACGGATGGTGCTTCCCATCGCCACCGCCCCCGGATTTCTGAAATCGACAAAATACATCTCGAACATACCAAATATATTTATAGGGATTCAAAGATGCTGTGCAATTTTTAAATGAGTTACGTAACACCTATACTGGTTAAGAACTCATAATGATTTTCAACTTTTATCTTGATTATTTCCTTCAACAAAAAGAAATAGACCGCCCTCTGGAAAAGGTTAGCGGTCTATTTTACTAATCCAACCCTACAGCCACCGCCCTTATAAGCGGCTGTTGTAAAAGAGTGAGGATGTTAGAGCATCCTTACTCTTTTTTAAGTATATACCTATTGGCTATAGTTTATCACAAGAAAAACCATATTGACAATATGGAAAACCTTTTATGGGCAGCTTTCACCCTGAGCTATTTTTTTAATTGAAGCAGCTTAACCAGCTTGTCATGAATAGCCGTATTCGGGTAATTTCCACTAAATTGGGAGGAACCCGGACCCATTGCAGTTAGCGCTACATCAACGGATGTATGTCCTCCTGTGGTCCAGTCGATATAAAACTTCTCATCAGAACCTTTTACGGTAAAAGGGCCATCCTCTTTGGAGACACCTTCACCGGATTCATCTTCCGCATCTTCGCCTTCAATGGCCAAACCGCCTGTTTCATGGTCTGCCGTCACTAACACCAAAGTATCTGGATGCGCTTTGGCATAGTCCTTAGCTACTTTGACAGCCTTATCCAGCTGCTGCCCAGCTTTAATGGTTAATTCACCTTCATTGTCATGCGCCATCTCATCAGTTCCTTCTTCCTCTACCATCAGGAAAAAGCCTTTTTTGTTTTTGGATAGAACATCAATCGCTTTCGCTGTCATATCCGGTAAAGAAACCGTTGGGTTGTAAGAATTGCCTAGTTTGTTGTGAGCTTGGAACATTTCTTCATTGGCGAATAGACCTAGCAGTTTAGAGCCTTTGGCTGCTTTCATTTCAGCCTGATCTGTCACATAGCTATAGCCCAACTTCTTCGCTTGTTCCACCAAATTTCCTTGAGTTCCCTTACTAGCTTCCTCAGGATCTTCTGCCGGTGCATCTGGATGTTTGCCTGGTGTTCCTGCAGGGTACCAGAAATCCTCACCCCCGCCCAGAATCACATCCAGCTTGCCTTTCTCAAGATACTGCTTGGCAATCTCGCTTTGCGCGGAGCGCTTCTCAACATGCGCACCAAAGGCAGCGCCCGTCGCATCTGTCACTTGGCTTGTCGTCACCACTCCTGTAGACATGCCTGCTTTTTTAGCCAGTTCCATAATTGTTGTCACTGGTTTTTTATTCAAATCCATTCCGATCGCGCCGTTATACGTTTTCACACCTGTTGCAATGGCAGTCGCAGCAGCGGCAGAGTCTGTAACTAGGTTGTCCCCTGAACTCGTGCTAACCAGACCCGTTATAGGCATCTTGTCCATTTCAAGCAATCCCGATTTTCCAACCGTTGCTAAGCGAATCGCGTTGCGACTGGCTTCCCCCATACCATCACCGATAAAAAGAATGACGTTTTTAGGAGTATCCGCTTTAGCTGATACAGCCTTCTGTGCCTTGGACTCTGCAACAGTGGACTTCGTAGAAGTCGCGGCTGCAAAAGCTGTAGGGATATCAGCAGATAATAAGGGTACAGTCAAAACGGTCACAGCACTTAACGCAAGGATACTCTTTTTCATGGAAGGCTTTTTCACAAGGTCACACTCCAATAAATTTAATATTCATATATGATAATTTCATCATATATTGGTTTTGTAAAAAATCGTAAAGCACTAGGTTTCCCGAATGTAAAAAATTGAAGTGGTCAGCTATGTTTTTATAATAAAAAAAGAAGACATCGACTCATGGTATACCAAGAGTTGATGCCTTCTGTTGTTTATACTACATCGCGGCGATGTTTTTGCCGATGGGCATGGTGTAGTACAGCGGTTTTTGCTGTCCGTTTTGCTGATAGACTACAAGCAGCAATGTGCGGCCTTCGGCTGTTAATGGGCTACCACCACTCAGGATATGATCCAGACTGAACGGCAGCACATCCAGCACAGCGTGCTTTTGCAGTTCCTTTTCACCCAGCTTTAAAGAAGCAAAGGCTGGGATCATCTCGCGGTATGGCTGCGGCTGTTGACTAGCCACATCCGTCTCACCCGTATTCTCCTTGCTCACATCTGCCGCCGCAGGGGACAGCAACGCATCCGGGTGCTGAAGAGCCATTTTCATATAGCTGGACCAATCGTCCTTCTCCAAAGTATGCTCCCACCAGATTTTGCGCGGCTTATATTTATGGTTGAGGAAATAATCAAGCTTCATCAGCCCAAGCACCATATCCATTCGCTTGGTTCCCCGCGATTCCAAAAAGGACTGGAGGCGCGTAAACAAGTCTTCGAGTTGATGTCCAATCTTTTGCCAGCCCTGTCCTTCCCAGTAGTCTCCGAATTCCTGAAAGAAATCAAAGGCGGACGAGAATTCACGCTCAATCAGGTAGTTCACCGTATGGTCCATACGATGAGAGTTCCAGTATTTTTCCAATACATCTTCCAAGCGTTTGAGTCGTACGATGTCGGCAAAAGAAAGGACGTCATTGCTCAACATTTCATACGGCGCAACATCCATATACGTATAGTTATACTTATCGGCATCAATGCGCAGACCAGTACCACGCAGCATTTTGAGGAAGCCCAGTTGAAGCTCTTCCGGTCCAAGCGCAAAAACGTCATTAAACGTTTTACGGAATGTGTTGTAGTCCTCCAATGGCAATCCGGCGATCAGATCCAGATGCTGGTCGATTTTCCCGCTTTGCTTGACCTTTGTAACAGTCCGGGAAAGCTTGGTGAAGTTCTGGCGGCGCTTAACCAGTTCATTGGTGGGATCATTCGTTGACTGGACACCGATCTCAAAGCGAAATACCCCCGGTGGCGCGTTCTCCGCCAAATAATCCAATACCTCGGGACGCATAATATCTGCCGTAATCTCAAACTGGAAGACACAGCCACGGTGATTTTCAATCAAAAACTTGAACATTTCCAGCGCATAATCGCGTTTAATATTAAAGGTTCGGTCCACAAATTTAATCAATTTAGCCCCATTGTCAATCAGATACAGAATATCCGACTTGGTGCGCTCGATATCGTAATAACGCACCCCGACCTCAATGCTGGACAGACAAAATTGGCAACTGAACGGACAGCCCCGGCTCGTTTCAAAATACACAACCCGTTTCCCGAGTTCTGGGATATCCTCTGCAAAACGATATGGTGACGGCAGCTCGTTCAAGTCCGCTTTTGGACGACCCGGCATGATAATGACCTCTTCTCCCTTACGGTAAGCCAGTCCATATACAAAATGGAACTTGCGATCCCCTTCCAGCTCTTGCAGCAGTTGATGGAAAGTTTCCTCTCCCTCACCAACAACGATAAAATCCACATTCGCCAAGCGCTTCATCCAGTGCTCTGTATCGTAAGATACCTCCGGGCCACCCAAAACAATCTTGACCTCGGGCATAATCTTTTTCAACACATCAATGACTTTAATCGTCTCTTCAATGTTCCAAATATAACAGGAAAAACCGATGACATCTGCCCCTCGTTGAAATAGATCGGATACGATGTTCATCACCGGGTCCTTAATCGTATACTCCGCCAGCTCGATATCAAAATCCTTTTCACTGTAGGCTTTGAGGCATCGGATGGCCAGCGAGGTATGAATATATTTTGCGTTTAACGTTGATAAAATGACTTTCATAGGTCACAACCTTCTATAAGTTTGCATGGACTCTTACATCCTTAGTATAGCTATTCAAAATCCTCGTACACATCATCTGCAAAGATCTCATCCTCGATCACCATTCCGCCAGTATTCCCCTGATTTTGAAAGAAATCAAGAAACGGCTTGCCATACTTGCGGAACTTCACTTCACCAACACCCTTGATCCGCAGCATGTCTGCCTCGGATTGCGGACTCGCTACGCTCATCTCTCGCAGCGTGGCATCATTGAAGATGATATAAGACGGTACATGCTCCTGAGCGGCCAGATCACGGCGGATCAGGCGCAATTGCTCGAACACAGTTTCGTTGACTGCGGCAGGGTAGGTATCGCGTCCCTTTCGTCCACGTGATCCCGCTCCACCTGCAAAAGCAGTGGCATGCCGGACCACACGCTGCATGACTTCGCGCTGACCTCTCAGTACTTCAGCAGCAAGCTGTTGCAAGCGTACGACCGGATATTGCCCCTCGGATAGCATCAAATAGCCTTCCGAAACAAGAACATTGATAATTTCAGCAATTTCTTTTTCCGTTCGGTTGCCCATCACACCATAGGTTGGCAGGCTGTCAAAACCATACTGCAGCACCTTTTTGTTGCGCGAGCCTTTCAACACCGAGGCTACCATTGAAACCCCATACCGTTCCCGCATACGATGTATGCACGAAAAAATCTTTTGCGCATCTATGGTCATATCCACCAGTTCCCGCTCATCTGTACATGAACTGCATATGCCGCAGGCTTCATGCTCCTGCGCTTCTCCGAAATACTCCAGCTGTGCTGAACGTAGGCAGCGAGTCGTGTAACAATAGTCAACCATCTGTTGGAGCTTACGGTAGTCGTTGCGCTTGCGGTCTTCATCCTGTGGATTTTGCTCAATCAGGAACTTCTGGGTCACAATATCTTGCGGTCCGAACAGCAAAATACATTGACTTGGGTCACCATCACGTCCTGCGCGTCCTGCTTCTTGTACATACGCCTCCATATTTTTAGGCATATTGTAATGAATGACATAACGTACGTTTGATTTATCTATCCCCATACCGAAGGCATTGGTTGCGACAATAACACGGATATCGTCGTAAAGAAACCCTTCCTGGCTGTCTGCACGTTCCTGATCAGTCATTCCTGCATGATAACGTCCTGCTGCCATGCCAGCGTCGCGCAGGCGTTGATATAAATCATCCACGTCCTTACGTGTCGCCGCATAAATAATGCCCGATTCACCCTCATGTTCACGGGCATAATTTAGCAAAAAGCTACGTTTGTCCTCCCCACGCAGCACACTGAATGCCAAATTCGGCCTTCCAAGACCTGTAACGAACGTTTCCGGTGAACGCAGACGAAGCAGGCGTACGATATCATCCATAACCTGCGGTGTAGCCGTTGCCGTAAACGCAGCTACGATTGGACGTTCATACAGCCCGTCCACGAATGGAGCCACCGCCAGATAGCTGGTACGAAAATCATGACCCCACTGGGATACACAGTGAGCCTCATCTACCGCAACGCAGGAAATCGGTAACTGAGCCATCTCATCACGGAACCAATCCAGTTCCAGCCGTTCAGGGGCGACATACAGCAACTTCAAATCTCCGTTCCGTGCGGCGCGGATACGGTCGTTGACTTCTCGACCGCTCAACGTGCTATTAATGTAGGCAGCTGCAATCCCCATCGTGGTCAGCGCATCCACCTGGTCTTTCATTAACGAGATCAGTGGTGACACAACAATGGTCAGCCCCTCATGCAACAACGCGGGAATCTGGTAGCATATCGATTTTCCGCCACCTGTTGGCATGATGCCCAACGTGTCGTTGCCTTCCAGCATACTGGCCACAATTTTCTTTTGTCCCTCCCGGAAATCGGGATAGCCATAAAATTTTTGCAGCAAGTCCTGCGCCCGTTCCAATGTTGGTGCTTGTACACTCATAGTTTCAAAACTCCTCATATTTCTAGCGTCCTCGACGCATATCGGCTTTTCTTTCGTTACCTTTAGTTTACCGGGGTTAAGGGTAATGTTCAACCGCTGGAAGTCTGTCAATCGGGTTTTAGTCTTTTATGGCATTCGCTGTTTTCTCATGATATAGTGGACACGGTGCCGCAAATGGTCCATAACTATGAAGAGATACGGCTCCAAGAAGGAGAAAGAACCCATGAATAATCGGAAACCTCAAAGGAAAAATCATACAAAATCAACTTCAAACTCAAGCCATTCCAGGCGCAACCACAAACCCGCCGGAAAATCTGGCTCCTATAGACCGGAAGCTCAACGGAAAACCCATACTTTGGATAAAGCACCTGCCAAAACATACATCGTTCAGGAGCCTGCCGAGCTATTGAGCTTTTTAGTTGAGCATGTGACTGGTATGGGCCGTAATTCCATTAAATCAGCATTGGCGCGTGGACAAGTTTCCGTCAATGGTATTCCTCGTACTGTGCATAATTTTCCGCTGGAGCAAGGACAGACTGTCGCGCTCTCCAAGGAAAAGGTAGCTCCTGTGGTGCCGCTAACCGGGCTGCGTATTTTGCATGAGGACGAAGCTATTATCGTTATCCATAAAGATGCCGGGTTGCTTTCTGTCGCTTCTGCGCTGGAGCAGGAAGTCACAGCATATCGCCAGCTTACAGCCCACGTACGACGCGAGCATCCGTACAACCGTATTTTTGTACTGCATCGTTTGGATCGTGATACATCAGGAGTGATGATGTTTGCGAAAAGCGAAGCCATACAGCAGGAAATGCAACAAGCGTGGAAGGAAGTTGTGTATGAACGAACATACATTGCTCTCGTAGAAGGACAGGTAAAAAAAGAAGCGGGCACAATCACCTCATGGCTGAAAGAAAGCAAGACGCTAAAAATGTACTCCAGTCCTTATCCGAATGACGGACAGCACGCAGTCACTCATTACAAGCGGCTTCAGGCCAATCGGCATTTTTCTTTGCTGGAAGTACGTTTGGAGACCGGACGCAAAAATCAAATTCGCGTGCATATGGAGGATATCGGTCATCCGATTGTTGGGGATAAAAAATACGGCTCTAAGTCCAAGTCGATTGGCCGCCTTGGTCTGCATGCAAAGGTATTGTCGTTTATACATCCCGTCACCGGAGTATTGCTGCGTTTTGAATCCGACATTCCTAAAACCTTTTTGAATCCGTTTAGAGAGTAGACTGCAGTAAAGCACACGAAGAAGAGTGTAATAATACAAAAGGAAATTAGGGGGTTGTAAAAAACAGCCCCCTTTTTTTGTTGGTTAAGCGGTATACCTCCGAACACCATCAGCCATTTTCATCAATTCATCCCATATATATATGGGTGAATTACACACTGGACATTCTACCCAACCGTTTAAGTAAGGTAGCTGGGCAAGAAGTAATTTCTCATCTATTTTTTGAGCATATTCGTGTAGCCACTGTATATTTGCACCTCTATGGTCCAATGAACGGGGGCGAATCGGATAGGGGATTAGATCGCCTGAACTGACAGGGTCTTTATCATAGACAACCAGAGTGTCACCCTGTTCATCAGGCCAAATATAGAGCGGGGTACCGCAATGGGGACAATCCAGCATATATTCGTCACCTGTATCATAGGTTTGCAGCATATAGGCTACGCAATGATACCCCTCAAAGGCGGCAGCCGCAGCAAGGACATAGCGCTTGCCGACATCTTCTTCATGTTCTTTCGCATAGAGCACCATTTCTTCCGTCAATTCTGCAAGGCGAACGATGGCACTTCGATATTGCGCGTAGATATATTCTGCCAGGCTAGAATCCACTTCTACCTGATCCCTTGCAAATTCCAACGGGATTTTGGTATGTAAGGGATTATTATTCTTCGCTTCAAATATTCCGCAAATGTTATATATATCTGCCCGAATTCCTATATCAGAACTCTTTAGCGCAATGTCTACTAGGTAAGGTACAGCCGCAAATGTACAAGTATACAACGTATTTTGGTGATACAATTCCTCCCAATACAAGGTGTCAGCTATTTCGCCATCATATCCGGCTTGGAGCTGTTTTAACATTTCTGGGACGTATTGAGAAGAACCGTAGGGGCCTTGGAGCAGAGTCCAGACCGGATCGGACAAAGCCAGCATCTTGATACTCCTTTCACCGTTTTCTTACAGTAACATGAGATAGATTTATAAAATGAGTTTGCTATCAAAAATTCATTTAACATCATAATTCTTAGCTTGTTACGTTTATTTCATTATACGCATATCACTAGCTGAAGTTGCTTTTCTCATTTTACGCAATGTACAAAGTCACTATTTTTGAGGGTCTATAATCATATTCGGTTAAGATTTGGGCATTATGAAGATAAGATACATTAAATTCAGGAATTACGAACCTAAAATTTTCTATTACATTACGAATCCACTGTCAATTTCGTTCCTTTCCTGTATACATAGTCCACATTATAAGCCCTGTTACTTAAAAATTGCTGAGTAAGAAATAAAGTATATTAACGTTAAATTCCCATACATGTAAAATCGAGAGGATCTCAAGTGACCCTGCCTGTTTTTAAATATGCCAAACGGGTAAGACATACATATTCAAGTCTTTATTTTGTCCGTTACAGAACGGATTGTATGAATCGGTATATGAAGAGGCGTGTTGGGAATATTACGTATGAATACTTTGACTATAAGGGGAAATAGCCTATGACCATAACACCGGAACAGCGGATTACCCTGCACGGATTTAACAATTTGACCAAATCATTGAGCTTTAATATGTACGATATTTGTTACACCAAAACGAAAGAGGAACGCGAGGCGTATATTGAATATATTGATGAACAATATAACTCGGATCGACTGACAGCTATTTTAAAAAATGTATCCGATATTATCGGCGCCCATGTACTCAATGTTGCTCAGCAGGATTATGTCCCTCAAGGAGCAAGCGTGACAGTGCTTATATCAGAAGGGCCGATTGTGGAGGTACCGAATGAATCGTATGCAGAGTCACCAGGCCCCCTACCTGAGTCTGTCGTGATACAACTGGATAAAAGCCATATTACGGTTCACACCTACCCTGAATATCATCCAGACGAGGGGATTAGCACGTTTCGTGCAGATATTGATGTCTCTACCTGTGGGGAAATCTCTCCGCTCAAGGCACTTCACTATCTGACTCATTCTTTTGACACTGACATTATGACGATTGATTACCGGGTACGCGGCTTCACACGTGATACGAATGGTCATAAGCTTTTTATCGACCATGACATTGCTTCGATTCAAAACTATATTCCCGACGAAGTGCGCAATCAGTATGACATGATCGACGTGAATGTGTATCAGGAAAATATTTTCCATACCAAATGCAAGCTAAAACAATTTGATTTGGACAACTATCTGTTCGGCTACACAAAGGAAAGTTTGAGTGAAAAAGAACAACAGAATATTTCAACACGACTCAAAATCGAAATGGATGAAATTTACTACGGCAAAAATATGACGTAAACAAAAAATGGATCATTTCGTTGTACAAAGGACGATTGCTTGGACTGGAATTCAGCCGGGCTTTCGTCCTTTTTGGATACAAAATCATGGATTTTACTCAGCTTGATCTGTACAAGTGGAAGAATGTTCACTATGATAGGGGAAGAAACCACTAATTTAAACTATCAGCTCAGATGTTAGACTTGCTCCCGATTGTAAGCGCAATCAATTGATCTCACTATTTTGTTATGAAAGACAAAGGAGGAATTTGTATGCAAGGCGGTATTGGCGGTAAAAATATTATTTTACGACTGGAAATTTCCACCGAGCACATCCAGTTTGGTCAATTGATTACGTTGGTAAACGAACATGGCGGAGATGTCATTGCCATTGACGTCATCCGCACTTCTGAGAAGGCCACTGTGAGAGATATTACAGTCACCATTGCTGATCCAGCAGAAATTGACCGAATGATCGCCCGGATTAAAAAAGCACAAGGTGTAAAGGTACTGTCCATCTCTGATCGCACCTTCCTCTTACATCTCGGGGGCAAGATTGAAATGCAGCCCAAGGTCCCAATTCAAAACCGTGACGACTTATCCCGGGTATACACTCCTGATGTGGCGCGCGTATGTATGGCAATTCATGAGGAGCAGGACAAAGCTTTCCGGTTAACGATCAAGCGCAATACTGTCGCTGTCGTCTCTGACGGAAGCGCTGTCCTCGGACTCGGCAACATCGGTCCATATGCAGCCATGCCGGTAATGGAAGGCAAAGCTATGCTGTTCAAGCAGCTTGGGTCCGTCGATGCCTTCCCGATCTGCCTGGATACGCAGGACACGGAAGAAATCATTAAAGCCATTAAGCAACTGGCCCCAGCCTTTGGCGGTATTAATCTAGAGGATATTTCATCGCCACGATGCTTTGAAATTGAACAGCGGTTACGTGACGAGCTGGACATACCTGTTTTTCATGATGATCAGCATGGCACAGCTGTCGTTTTGTACGCAGGGCTGATTAATGCGCTCAAGGTGGTCGGCAAAGCTCTGTCTGACGTCAAAATTGTCGTCTGCGGTATCGGGGCTGCAGGTGTGGCCTGTACCAAAATTTTGCTATCTGCAGGGGCAGTGAACATTATTGGTGTAGACCGGAACGGTGCGCTTACAGCTGATGAAACCTATGAGCATCCGATGTGGGACTGGTATGCGCAGCATACCAACCCCGAACGGCTGTCCGGCACGCTATCTGAAGTTCTGAAGGACGCGGACGTGTTTATCGGTCTGTCGGCAGGCGGAATATTGCAACGAGAAGACGTGAAGCGCATGAAGGAAGCTCCTGTCCTGTTCACCATGGCAAACCCGGTCCCTGAAATTAACCCAGAGGATGTCGAGGACATTGCAGGGGTCATCGCTACCGGACGTTCAGACTATCCTAACCAGATTAACAATGTACTTTGCTTCCCCGGCATATTCCGAGCAGCACTGGACTGTCGCGCCCGTGAAATTAACGAAGAGATGAAGCTGGCAGCCGCAGAAGCTATCGCAAGCACAATCCGTCCCGATGAATTAAACAAACTGTATATTATCCCGGGTGTATTTAACGAGGGCGCCGTACAACAGGTGCGTAAAAAGGTGATTCAAGCCGCGATTGCGAGCGGTACGGCCAGAAGAGTGCCTAGAGATTTCAGATAAAAGAAAAGGATTGCTCCCGTAAAGCGGGTGCAATCCTTTTGTATAGAAGGATAGGGCTGTATTTCGGTATCCTTCACAGCGGTTATGATTTCCATTTAGAAAACAATTGACTGGCACGTTGGGCAAACTCCTCCAGGTTGATGCTGGAGTTGTCCAGCTTGTAATACCATTTTTTGATCGTCTCCAAAATCCATGAAGGAACCTTAACCTCGGAGAAACCGGAATAGAACGTATGATACGCCCACACCAAATGCTCCCAACGCTTGTCATCGCCTTCTTTTACATATTCAGATACATCTAGTACCTTGGCGCGTCCATCTTGCATGAGTACATTTTTGAGATGAATATCACGAGGATTCAGCCCCCTGGACCGAACAAATTCCCTCGCCTTTTCCACGTCCTCAATGACCTGCTCCGGCACCGGAATTCCTTGCAGCAGGCAATCCAGCAGCGTAATACCAGATTCGTAACTAATGACAATATACTTATCGCCTTTTCCGTAATAATGAGGAAAAAAATCAGAACCTTGCAAACGCTCATATACATCGGCCTCTGCATCTTTTTTTTCGATCGCCATGTCTGAATACACCTTAAACGCGTAGCCTGGCAACGTATCGAGCGTAAATACGGCCGCATCTGTCCCAATGCCGATACAGCGGACGCCTTGGGTGGCTGTTTTTATGGTAACTGGGTCATTATCCTCCGTACTATATACGGTCACTTGACTTATGATGTCGTCTGCCTGCCTCCATTGTTCTACCATGCGCGATCCCTCCTTCTCTGTTCTACCCATTTCAAATGAAGTTAGATCTATAACAGATAAATAGTATTACGGACCAGCTTTTGAAATAGCTTCAAAATAGGTTGGATTCTTTTAGATGACACGATATGTACCGCGTCTAACGTGCGTCGGGCAGGAGCAGCCTTCTTAGCTCTGCATAGCTTGCCGCAGTTTCATAGCCTCCCGACACATCAGATTCCGGGATAGCATTCCTGTGATTGAACCAAATTACCCGCCAATTTGCAGCTATAGCTCCCGCCACATCATTACGCCAGGAATCCCCAATGTAGCAGCAATACTCTGCTAAAGTTTCTGTCCGTTCGTTCACTATTTCGAAAATGCGCGGATCAGGCTTGGCATAACCAACGGTCCCAGACACAAAAATATGCTCTGCCGCAACATGATTTTCCAGTGTCATAGCTTTAATTTTGCTCATCTGATGTTCTTCAAGACCGTTCGTAATCAAACCGACCAAATAGCCAGCCGAGCTCAATTCATCGATTAATGAGGTAGCCCCCTCAAAAGACTCAATTCGGTACTGACGATCCAAGTATTCTTGTTGGACATGCACTGCCTGCTCACGGGTAATATCTACCCCGAATTCTCGTAGAGCCAGAATAAAACGACCTTCCCTCATATCATCCAGTTCATCCTGCCCTGCTTTCCCCTCCAATAGTCCTCCTTTAGCCGATAGTAAATCGCTGTAATAGCGAATACGGTGGTAGACTTCCTCATATGGAAAACGCTCACTTAATCCTAATACTGTACGCAATGCATCACGTGTAGGGTGCAAATGATCGTACATCGTATCATCTACATCAAAAAAAACAGCCTTCTTTTGCAAGTTCATATGCCCACTTCTTTCTGTTAAATCTTTGGATGACACTCTCTATACCTTGTCCTGATATTATACCCGTTGACCTATTACGTTGCACCCTTACCTTCCCAGCCCGTATCTCTCATTCACCCTTCTCAGGTGATAACATACACTGAAAAGACTGCATTTTCGCAAACTTACTTTACTTCACTACTGCGCTAACATAGGTATCTTGTCCTGGTTTGAACGAAAGCGTTTTATTTTGACAGCACACGGGTAAAAGGTCACATTTTTGAAAAAATTCGTCATACAGGTTTACATTTCGTGTAAAATCACGTACCTTTTAGGGATGAACGCTTTACAGATGTACTTGGATAAGGGAGGTATACACAATGGATTCCGGTTCTAACTTAGCCTACGGATCAGCCACACCTTTGATTGAGGCACTTATAGAGTTTGAACAGGAGCTTGAAGCGAACCGGCATTCTCTGAGTTTTGATTTGGGATTGATTATGGAACAGGGCCGCGCTCCACGATATATGGCTACACCGCCTGATGTTATTCCTTTTGCCCACGCTGGAGTGGACGGGATACATTATGGCTTTTTAACCGATTTTGGCCTTGAAAAGGACCTTTCACAGGCTCCGATTGTATGCGTTTCTCCCGTCGATTGGACGGGGGTATGGGTGGTTGCCCGCCATTTGCAAGATTTTCTAAGCGTTGTTTATACAGAAAACAGTTCATTAAAACGATACTATGCCAGTGGAGCTGACTATTCTGGACATGCCGGTCAGCGTCCTCTGCAAGCTGTGGATGAACGTACTGCATTTGTACGCGAATGCTTTCGGGAGCGCTTTGGCATTCTGCCGATTCAAGATATGGCCGCCTACATCGACAGCTTGCGAACAGAGCGTAAGCAAAATGAAGTTGCTCCTACACTGAATGGCTTGGGTATTCAGGCATCTTCTTCTATGAAGCGTAGCTCTTCTATTGAGAGCGACTTCTTGAACGTAACGGAGCCGTTCCTCTGGGAACAACAAGGTGAAGCTGTACGTGAGTTGTTCCGCAGCGGTTCGCATGAAGCCAGACTGGCCTTTATTCGAGATGCTCAGACACGGCATCTGTTCACCCATTCAGCCCTTCGTGCTTTTGTAACAGGGCAGCTTAAGTTGATGAGCTTGTCTGAGGCCGCAACATACCTAGAAGAGTCTTACTATACCGTTATTCCTGATACGATGGAATCTCGATAAACTCCATAGATTCCCCCAATTTAACCGCCTCTGAAAAGGCGGCTTTTTGTGCTACAATAAATGAAAACAACAGGGTCGAACGACCTGGGGCGCATGAAAGAGAGCGAGCATGAATAATCATTCCTATCCTACTCCTGAAATCATTGAGGTTTGTCTGCTAGCAGGCAAACTGATGATGCAAAATGGAGCCGAGACCTATCGTGTTGAAGACACGATGTCCCGCATTGCTTCGGCCTATGGCATATCCCAGTCCCATAGCTATGTAACGCCCACTGGAATTTTTTTTGCCATTAATGATACGGAACCTGCCAAGCTAATCCGGATCGTAGAGCGGACTACAGATTTGCACAAGGTGACCGAGGTGAACTCCATTTCACGTAAAATCAGCGCAGGCACCTTGTCTCCCAGTGCAGCCGTAAAAGAGCTTTCGGAAATTGAACGTGGTCCCCTCCGCTATTCCAATCGTGTACAGCTGATCGCTGCAGCGTTGGCCAGCGGTTGCTTTATGATCATGTTTGGTGGAGTGTGGCGAGATTTCCCCGGAGCTGTGTTGTGCGGCGGTATCGGATTTGCAGCCTTACAATATTTTCACAGGCTCGTTAAGGTTAAGTTTTTCTCAGAATTTTCTGCATCTTTTCTAATCGGCTTGCTGGCGGCTCTGTTAGTGATCGTCGGCGGGGGACAGATGATGGATAAAATTATCATTGGCTCCGTCATGCCATTGGTGCCAGGGTTGTTAATTACAAATGCCCTTCGGGATTTAATGTCCGGGCACCTTGTCTCAGGGCTTTCCAAAGGTGCAGATGCTTGCTTGACGTCTTTTGCCATTGGAGCTGGTGTTGCAGTTATCATTTCTTATATGTAATTTGGAGGAGATTCAAGCTTATGCTTGCACAATTATTCACAAGCTTTATTGCCACCGCTGCTTTCGGCATACTGTTCCATGCCCCCCGACGCTCGCTGCTGCAATGTGGTTTTGTCGGTATGCTGGGCTGGCTTGTCTATTATTCAACCACGGATAGCATGGGACCTGTGAGCGCCAGCCTTTTAGCCACGATCCTTATCGGCATCGTCAGTCAAGGTTTTGCTAGACTGTACAAAATGCCTGTGATTATTTTCAGCGTGGCAGGCATGATTCCCCTGGTGCCAGGAGGAATGGCTTATAATGCCATGCGCCAGTTCGTACAACAACATTATCCTCAGGCACTGGAGCTGGCCATGAGCACACTGATGATCGCAGGAGCGATAGCAGTCGGTTTGGTAATCTCTGAGGTGCTTAACCAAATCTTTCACAACATACGTTTTAAACCTCAGCGTTAAAAACGGAGAAATAACAAAGTAAAAAAAGCTGCCTCTAAAATCGCTACACTGACAGTGTATGAGACGATGTTGGAGGCAGCCTTTTTCTGTAGTTCAATATTAATCTACTCGCTTACCCAATATAGCCAGATCGCGCTCTATGCTGTCCAGCACGGCAACACGTGGAAAATACCCCCACTGCTCAAAGCCAAACTTCCGCAGCAGCGCAATACTCGGTTCATTATGACCAAACACAAACCCCAACAATGTTGTAATTCCTAGTCTAGGACATTCATTTAGCAAGTGCTGTACCAGACGGCTTCCAGTGCCGGTTCCACGAGAATCCTCATGGACATAAATGCTAATTTCTGCTGTACCGTTATAAGCTGGTCGGCCATAAAAGGACTGAAGACTGGCCCATCCAGCAATTGTCCCCTTTTGCCTTAGTACCCACAAAGGGCGGTGGTTTTCCTCATGAGCCTCAAACCATGGAATACGGCTCTCTACTGTCACCGGCTCCAGATCTGCTGTGACCATTCGTCCTGCAATCGTAGAATTATATATATCCACAATATCGGGAAGATCCTCCCTGCATGCAATTTCAATGGAAAAAGATTGGTCCTTGTTCATTATCGTAGCTGCCCCCCTATTGTGGTGATTTATTTATTGTACAGGACAAGCGCCCGAACAGCTATATCGAGTTGTTTTGCGGATTAACCCCAAAGGGTCTTATAATAGAGCTTGAACATAAGCCAACGCTACATTAACCGGTTTAACGACATAAGACGGGAGGTATGCTTCGGAGTCAAAGGAATCCGAAGCAGCTTAATATGAATATTGGAACTCAAATTTTGATTTTGGAAGTGTCTATGGGACCTTTTTTTGGTAATTCGATCATTCATCCTGTACTGCTCAAGGACGAGGATGGACTTACATTGATAGACTCGGGCATGCTCGGCCAATTGGAGCCTCTGCGCAAGGCTATTTCAGATGTGGGTGAGGATATAAGCCGTCTGAAAAGAATTATTATAACGCATCAGGATATTGACCATATCGGAAATGTTCAAGCACTGCTGGACTTGCTACCGAACACTGCCCTGCTGGCCCATAAGGATGACATTCCATATATGACAGGAGAACGACCATTTATAAAGCTGACGCCGGAACGCATCAATCTGATGGAGCCTGCACTCAAGCAACAAGCAGAGGATATGATTCGCCACCTGCCAGATTTGCGTTTTGCTCATATTCTTGAGGACGGTGAACATCTGCCTTATGGTGGAGGCATACAGATTATTCATACACCCGGTCACACGCCTGGACATATCAGCTTGTATGTGCCTGCACAGAAGCTGCTGTTTGCAGCAGATGAACTGCGTGTAGTCGAAGGTGAGCTGGTCGGTCCCGCTGAGTCAGCTACGCCGGATATGCCGTTGGCTCTAAAGAGCCTTGATAAGCTGACTGTATTGGATGTGGATAAGGTACTCTGTTACCATGGTGGTTACTATGATCAGAATGTACAGGCACGTCTGCAAGTATTAAGTCAGTCAAGAGAATAAGCTATATAAAGATATAAATTATGATGTAATAAGAGCTATAATGAATAAATGGACAGAAAGGAATGAGACTCAATGAATGATAAAATTACCAGATTGTATGATGAACTGAAGTCACAAGCTTGGGATGGCCTGCTTGTGACCGATCCCAAACATATTTACTACCTGACGGGCTTTGCCAGTGATCCACATGAGCGGTTTCTAGGGCTCGTGCTGCTTCGTGACCAAGAACCTGAACTGATTGTACCAGCCCTGGATGCAGAAGCCGCTCAAGCTGCTTCTTCGGTGACGCGTATATCCACCCACACTGATACGGACAATCCATATGATCTGTTACGCCAACGCACAGGAACCGGAGTGAAAGCATTCGCACTAGAAAAGGAACACGTCTCCGTCCTCCGTTACGAACAACTACATACTGCCATTGGCGCTGCTCAATATGTGGACCTGGGTCCGGTGCTTCAAGAAATGCGTGTGAGAAAAACTCCTGAGGAAGTACAACGTTTGAAACATGCAGCTCGTTTGGTAGAAGATGCTCTTCGTCACGGCCTAACCCATGTTCGCGAAGGGGTGACAGAAGTCGAGCTGGTAGCCGAAATCGAATACCAGATGAAAAAACTTGGTGCAGATGGCCCATCCTTTGACACGACAGTGTTGTCTGGACCCAAAACGGCCTTGCCTCATGGTGTTCCGGGGACCCGCAAGCTGCAACACGGCGATCTACTCATGTTTGATATGGGTGTATATTCCGATGGTTATGCTTCGGATATTACACGCACTTTTGCCTTTGGCAAGCTATCGACTGAGCTGGAAACGATATATAATACGGTTCTTCGCTCAAACGAAGCCGGAATTGCCGCCATTCGCCCGGGAGTTTCCTGCGCATCCGTAGACCAGGCAGCTCGAGCCGTTGTTGAAGCCGCTGGATATGGCCCTGCTTTTAACCATCGGGTTGGACATGGTCTTGGTATGAGTGTTCATGAATATCCATCTGTACACGGAGGCAATAACGATCTGCTTCATGAAGGGTTTGTGTTCACGATCGAACCCGGCATCTACGTTCCAGGTCTTGGGGGCGTGCGGATTGAAGATGACGTTCTGGTCACCTCTGAAGGTGTTGAAGTGCTGACCTCATTTCCGAAGGAACTGACCGTGCTGGGATAAAAAAAGAGGGGCAACCCCAAGCCAAATCATGGCTTGAGGGTTTGCCCCTCCTCTTCTATCAAACGGAAATTGCGTGCGATGTACAAAATCGGTGTGCCCGCCGCAGTCAGTACAAATTTTAAGATGTAAGTGGTGAACAGCAATTCGATCCATATCCCCCACGCATAGCCGTAAAAGGCAATACTACAGAAAATGAGGGTGTCTATAAACGAGCTGATCATCGTGCTGCCATTGCCGCGAATCCAGAGCTGATGACGCTCCGGGAAAAACTTACGAATCCAGGCATATAGACGCACGTCCAGCAATTGACTGACCGCATAGGCTGTCAAGCTGGCAAGCGCAAGCCTTGGCAACAATCCGAAGAGCTGTTGCATCGGTGTCTGGGCAAAATCCGTTGCAGTAGGCTCAAATAACAGCACCATCTGCATCGTGATCGTCGTCATAATCAGAGTGAAAAAGCCGAACCACACAGCTTTTCGCGCCTCTTTAGGCCCATATTTTTCATTTAGTAAGTCGCTGGCCATATACATAGAAACATACATTGTATTTCCCAATGTCGTGGTAATGCCGAGCAGATCAATGGTTTTGGTTACCTGAATGTTGGCTAATACAGTAGCAACGCCAATCCAGGCGTACAGCCCTTTTTTACCAAACAACCGATAACATAACAAAAAGAACATAAAATTGACGAGGACAAATGCTGCCCCCCATAACAGATTAAACATGAAATCCTCCTAGTTTTGATAGCGCGGGATGGTTGCGAACCGCGGTTCATCCGAACAAGCCGGAAAAACATTATTTTAATGTATCATAGATTAGGATTTGTGAACAGCTATAATTTACACGGTCATAAGCCCAATATAAAGAGCCGACCTTAAGGTCGGCTCTTTATATTGGGGTGCTCATTGCACGTATACATATGCTATAAATGCGATATGAGACTGCAGTGTACACCATTCGTCTATCTTTTACTTAAGAGTGTGCCGCTACATCCAGATCCGTGCCATGGTTGTTGAACACGTCTTGATCGTTCTCCTTGAGTACTTTGCCAGAGATAAGGCCTGCGGTAATAGAATCATTAACATTCAACGCGGTACGGCCCATATCAATTAACGGTTCAACCGAAATGAGCAATCCTGCCAAGGCCACGGGAAGGTTCAGGGTAGAGAGCACGATCAGGGAAGCAAAAGTGGCACCCCCGCCTACACCTGCCACACCAAACGAGCTGACCGTAACAACCAGAATAAGCGTGAGGATAAAATCCCAGCTTGTAGGATCTATGCCCACCGTTGGAGCAATCATGACCGCCAGCATGGCAGGATAAATACCCGCACAGCCGTTTTGCCCAATGGTTGCTCCCAGGGTCGCGGACAGATTCGCGATGCCGTCGGAAACACCAAGCTTTTTCGTTTGTGTTTCAACATTTAATGGAATAGTCGCTGCACTGGAACGAGACGTAAAAGCAAAAACCAGTGTAGGCAATACCTTTTTCACATATGTCACTGGATTATAGCCGAACAAGGCCAGCAAAATAAGATGAATAACGAACATGACCAATAAAGCCACATAAGAAGCGAGTACAAACTTGATCAGCTTCAAGATTTCATCCGGATTTGTCGTAGCTACAACTTTCGTGATCAGTGCTAAAATACCGTAAGGCGTCAATCTTAGCACCAGCGTTACAATCCGCATCACTACAGCGTACACTGCGTCGATCACTTTGCGGAAGGTTTGCGCCTGCTCTGGTTTTTTACGATCCAATCCGAGTACTGCCACCCCGATAAAGGCTGAGAAAATAACCACCGCCAACGTCGATGTACGGCGTGCCCCTGTCATATCTTCAAAAGGATTCGAAGGAATAAATTCCAGCACCTGCTGCGGAATAGTCATATCCTGGACTGTTCCCAGTCGTTCTTCCATCTTCAGGCCTTGCGCTTGCTCCTTTTCACCACTTTGAATCTCAATTGCTTTTAGATCAAAAGACAGGCTGGTTACAATACTTACAGAAGCAGCAATCGCCGTTGTAATCAGTAGTACTGCAATAATGGACACGCTTATTTTGCCAAGGTTCTGTCTTCCCTTCAAGTTCATTATAGCCGAAATAATCGACACCATGATCAGTGGAATCACGACCATTTGCAGCAAACGGACATAACCATTACCTGCAAGGTTGAACCAATCGACCGATTTGGTAATGACCTCTGAGCCGGCCCCATAAGCGTACTGAAGAATAGCCCCGTAGATCAGTCCGAAGCCGAGTCCGGTAAATACTCTTTTTGTAAAAGAGATGCGCTTTTTCTGCATCCAGACCAATACGCCGAGCAGTGCAAGCAGCACGATGACATTCAAAATAATAAAGAAGGTATCCATATATCATTTCCTCCAAACTTAAACGTAAGATGTTTTATAAAAAAGCGACCCTTCAATCCGAAGATTACTATATCACAAAGCCAACTATTTTTGTAGGTTTTATTGAAATAAAAATAATAAAGATGCTTCAGCTTTAGACTTTATGTAAACGCCAAACAGCAAGCCTTCTTAAAATGAAGGCTTGCTGTTTGTTATTCTGAACACAACGATTTGTATTCAGCTTATGCATAGATTTTTTCAACGGTTAGACAATCACTGTGTATAGCAGTTCCTGTTCCTTAACCACTTTATGCTGATTCCCGGCAGGCTCCAACTCGCTAAACTGATCCACATTCGTAACAATAACAGGCGTTATCGTTTCGTAACCAGCCTTGCGGATTTCCACCAGGTCAAACTCCAGTATAAGATCGCCTACCTTCACGCGATCTCCTGCTTTAAGATGAGGCGTAAAATGAAGTCCTTTTAGTTTAACAGTGTCCATCCCTACGTGAATGAGCATTTCAAGTCCTGAATCACTCACCAAGCCTACAGCATGTCCGCTTTTGGAAATAGAGAACACTGTGCCGTCAACTGGGGAAACAACCCGACCTTCGGAGGGTTCAATAGCCCATCCTCTACCCATAATTTCTTGAGAAAATGCAGGATCATTAACTTCACTGAGCGGTTTAACTTCACCCATAATTGGGCTGAATACCGGGATTGTCTCACCTTTCGGAAGTGAGCTCACCGCAGATTGTGCTACTCCCTTAGTAGAAATGCCACCGGCAGCATCTGCTACTTGTGGTGCCTCTTCGTTCTTTTCATCTGTAAAACCGATCACATAGGTAACAATCGTAGCAACCACAAATGCAATAATGAGACCAAGAATTGCATACAAGAAAGTCGGTCCAATAAACATAGCCAGACCAGGCAAACCAACGAGTCCCCCAACGACGTACGCTTTTGTGCCAAACAAACTCATGAAGCCCCCGCCGACAGCTCCGCCGATCAACGCTGCCGTAAACGGTTTTTTAAACCGCATATTAACACCATACATTGCAGGCTCGGTTACACCCATAATAGCTGTCAAGCTCGTGGAGAAGGCCACTGTTTTGACTTTGGCATTTTTGGATTTCAAGAATACGCCGAGTGTTGCACCAGCCTGAGCCAAGTTAGCTGCTCCCATAATTGGAATCATGTAATCATAGCCCAACGTTGCAATCGATCCGATCATAATTGGAACCAATGCGTAGTGCATACCTGTCATAATGATCAGGGAGAAGGTACCGCCCAGCAGCAGACCTGCAAGCGCACCTGTATTTTCAAACAACCAAGAGATACCACCTGACAGGCCATTACCAATAATGGAACCGAGTGGCCCTACAGCAATCAACGTCAAAGGTACGATAATCAATAGAGTCAGTGTTGGAACAACAAGCAACTTCAATGATGCATGAGTATACTTATCAATGAATTTTTCAACATAGGATGCCAGCCAGATCGCGATGACAATTGGAATAACGGTCGACGAATACGTGGCCGCTGTCACCGGAAGACCAATAAAGCTAACCTTTACATTCGAAGCCAGTAATGCTGTAATGTCTGGATGTAAAATTGAAGCACCAATCGCCGCACCAATAAACATATTGCTACCGAGTTTTCTAGCCGCACTCACAGCCAAAATAATCGGCAGGAAGTAGAACGCACCGTCACCTATTGCGGCTAAAATCGTATAGGTTTGACTCTTATCAGACATCCAGTGCATAGCTACCAATAGGGCAATAATCCCTTTGATCATACCTGCACCGGTGATCGCCGGCAAAATAGGTGTAAACATACCCGCAATAAAGTCGAACAGTTGGCTGATCGGGTTTTGTTTTTTCTTGGATGCAGTGCTTGCGCCTGTTTCACTTTGCGGTGCCTTGGACATGTTACTCACCAATGATTTATATACATTAGCTACATCATTTCCGATAATCACCTGAAACTGGCCGCCACTCTCCATGACTCCCATGACACCATCCGTTTTTTGCAACTGCTCTTTTTGAGCTTTCTTATCATCATGAAGGTTGAAGCGCAAGCGCGTCATGCAGTGAATGACCTGCTCTACATTTTCTTCTCCACCGACCAATGTAAGTATCTCTTTGGATAATTGATTTCGATCCATGGGGTGTTCCTCTTTTCTTTTTAAGGTATAAAGTGTGAAAATTAGGAATAAAAAAAACCTGAATACAGAAAGCAGACAGCTTTATAAAAGCCAATCTTCTTTCAGCATTCAGGTTTTGCCTTCTGGTTTAGAAGTAGCAATCCTAAATCCCTGATCATCTATAAAATCATTGATTTTTAATGATGCGTTCGATATGAATGGTGAGATACAGCATCTCATCCTGGGACAAGCTTCGACCATAGATCTTAGTCGTATAATCTCTTATTTTTTCCGCACAAGCATAAGCGTCCTTATATTGTACCTTAACCATATCATGAAGGGAATTATCTGTATTTTGTACAGGAGTTCCATTCATAACCCGTTGGGCAAAAAATTTGAGATGTGTAATAAAGCGGTAATAGCTTAATGACTCTTCATCCAGCTCCATTACAAAAAAGCGACTTACAATGTTTATAATATCCTTGACGATATTAGTCAGGGTTATCGTTTCACGCATTTCACTGTTAAGCTGTGCATTCACCAAATGTAAGGCAATAAACGCCCCTTCATCATCTGGAAGTGTAACCCCCAGCTTGTCCTGAATCATGTGTAATGCTTTGGTTCCAATCGCGAATTCCTTACGGTACATTCGTTTGATTTCCCAGTAAAGTGCATTCTTGATGTCCATACCCAAACGATAACGCTCTATGGCAAAATGGATATGATCTGTCAGCGAAATATAGATGCTGTCATGCAACTCTACACCAAGTATCGTTTTGGCATATTGGATGATTTCATCAGAAATTTCAACATACTCAATAGGGATATCAGACATCAGGGTCATCAATTTACGGGAAACCTCGGTACTTTCAAGCTTGAAAATTTTCTCGATTTTCCCCTCTTCAATCTCATCGCCTGTGTTTTTTTTAAAAGCAATTCCTCTTCCCATAATGACTAATTCTTTCTGCTGTTCATCAATGACCGTTACGACGTTATTATTCAGCACCTTTGCTATCTTCATTCCATCACCTTAAGCCGCTTGGAGTAGTAAAAAAAGGCAACACCAAAACTGACACAAAGTGTCTGTTTATGGTTTTGCCCGATATGCTCAGTAACAATCCATGATTGTGCAGTTTTGAATAACTGTCATCATAGTATCATATAAACACTGAGCTGACAAGATTTTTTTGTAAACACTTTCATGATGTAATTATGTGCTGTCGTTGCACCTTAACTGTTAGAGCTCTTTTCCACATTCAAATCCGAGGAAGCACTGATGCGGGATGCGGATGCAATTTTGGATTGCTCCTCTTTTTCGTCCACAAAGCCCATAAAATACGTAATTACGCCAGCCATAAAGAACGAAATCAGCATGCTCAAAATGGCGTAAACAAATGTAGCGTCGGAAAACAGGGGTAAGCTAAACAAGCCAGATAAGGCTGCAAAAGCAGTCAACTTCACTTCAAACAGACACATACACGCCCCACCAATAGCCCCGCCAACCAGTCCCGCGATAAGCGGTTTTTTGAAGCGCACATTAACGCCGTATAATGCCGGTTCAATGATTCCAAACATAGCCAATATGCCTGTGGAAGCAGCTAGTGTTTTGACTTTGGCATTTTTGGATTTAACACATACACCAAAGGCCGCGCCTGCCTGAGCCATAACTGCTGCCGCAACAATAGGAGTAATAGAATCATAGCCATTCGTAGCTATGGATTCTATTATGTTCATCGACATCATATATTGCATGCCCGCAAAATGGAGCACAGGTATCGTCCCGCCAAACAGCAGACCCGCAAATATTTCCGCATCGTCAAACAATGAAGCAAGACCATCTGACAAGTTATGAGCCAGGGTCGTCCACAGCGGACCAAAAACAAACAGTAATAAAGGCACAATAATGATAAGCATCAATGTCGGAACGACCAATAGTTGAATAGAATAGCGGTCGAACCTACTCAATCCCTTTTCAATCTTTGATGCAAGCCAGACAACAATAAGGATCAGTATAAAAGAAGCAACATACTGTGGCTCCACCACGGGTAAATCGTCTGAGTTCATTTTTAGGCTGGATTGCAGCAGTTCTATAATGCCAGGATGAAATGAGCAGGCCGCAATTGCCGCCGCAATAAATAAATTGCTACCAAGCTTTCTTGCCGCATTTACCGCTATCATAACGGGCAAAAAATAATATACGACCCCACTAATGTACCCTAAAACAGTGGAAACTTGAGTATCAGAAAAAAAATCTAAGAACAATAAAACAGGCGCAATCACCTGAATGATTCCTCCACCAATTAGCAATGGCAAGCACGGAGTGAATACACCTGAGATAAAATCAAACAGGCGGCTGAACGGATTCCCTCCTCTATTCGCTTTATCTTTGTCTCTAGTCGGTTCCTGTTTATCTTCTCCTTCTACCTCCGAGTTTATTTTCTTAGAAAGTAATTCACGATCCATAACTGCCTTTACCCCTTTTATATGTATATTGAAGACCACATCGAACGTACTAAAGCTAGCTTAGAAGAAGCTTGTAAAAAGTAGCATTCCTTATACTACTTATATTCCTTCTTTTTTACAATAGTTATAAAAGCACAGGTAAAGCCTTTTAATTTCTTACTCCTGATAATTTACATCAAACTTACATCTAAACACCTAAGACCATAGTTATATATTTTTTGTTTGTTTTTGGGCAAATATGACTATTCAACCGTCTGTTAATTATGTAAAATAGGTCTAACCTACTTTTTAGTAAATCATGGATTACTTCCCTTTCTCATTCTTGTCCCTTGAATACAGCTGAAATATACATAGAATCCGAACATTTTCAGTCTTTTCTTCAAGCAAAGAAAGGAAACAAGTAGATCATGGCTGTCTAGTATCTCATTGGACAAGCGGCCTACATCAAGCAGGGCAATCCGTCTGTTTTATTACCATCATGTGAGAGGAGAATTTTCATGAAGCTTTTTAATCGTTCCCTAGGCGCAAAATTGCGGATTATGTTTTTGCTGATTCAACTCTTTGCGTCCCTTTTGTTCAGCATCAGTTTCTATGCAGTAGCCATGAGTATCATTAATAGCAGTGTCATGCCTCAAGTAGATCAATTGCTAGAAACTGGAGCAAAAAATGTGTACCAGGATCTCAATATCTCCTTAGCTGTTCAGGCTGGGCAAGGAAGTGGTTCTGATTCGGGCTCTGCTATGCAGATGGAAGCTTATCTTCAGGACAAGGTCGACACCCTCAAATTAGAATCGGCATATATTGCGGTGCTGAAGGATGATGGTAAGGCCGAAGTTGTCGCACGAAACGTAAAATCAGCATATAAGGTCAAGGATACTCTCGTTCCTGTCGAGGATATTAAAGAAGCAAAACAAGGCGAGATGAATATTAGTGACATGTACAGTGATCCGCATGGAATTCACAAAACCGCCTTCTTTGCCATATCAGGCAGTAATCTAGTTCTTGGCGTGAACGAGGATGTCGGATTTGTACAGGAAAAATCCCAACAAATACTATGGATTTGCATAGGTATTACCTTGGTAACACTCCTGCTGGGCGGAATTATTTCTACGCTTGTCATACGTAAAGTTGTGCAGCCCATTGCCGAGTTGGTTCGTCATAGTGAAAAAATTGCCCAAGGTGATCTGTCGCAAGAAGCAAAAGTTCATGGAGTTAATGAAATTGCTCAACTTGCCCGCAGCTTCCAATCTATGTCTCATAACTTGAAAGAAATGATTGGCCATGTGCTTACTACATCAGGTGCAGTTGTTAAAGGGTCGGACGAGCTGCTTCGTCGGACTGAGGCTATGAGTGTAAAAGTGCAGGACTCTACAGCTGCCGCTGAAGAAGTAGCCAAGGGCAGCAACAGCATCGCTTCTGCTGCTGCTGAAAATGCGCAGGCTATGGAGGAGATTGCTCAAGGTGTTCAGCATATCGCTTCCTCTGCCAATGATGTATCTGATCAAATCAGTGAAGCGACGAAAGAAACGGTTAACGGTAATACGCTTGCTCAAAAAGCTGTAGCTCAAATGTCACAGGTAGGACATGCCGCTGATGAGTCGCTTCGATACATACATAGTATGAATGAACGCTCAGAAGCTATTGGTAGCATCGTTTCTGCAATTTTCGATATTACAAAGCAGATTCAAATGTTGTCCCTGAATGCCTCCATTGAGGCTGCCCGTGCGGGCGAGCATGGACGGGGCTTCGCTGTAGTTGCCGGGGAAGTTCGCAAGCTCGCAGAGCAATCCAAAGAAGCAACACAGGAAATTTCGGACTACTTGGTTACCATTCAGGAAGTATCGCAGCAATCTGTGGACTCTGTGACCCAGGTTAGCCGTGAGATTCACTCGGGAACAGAAATGGTTCAGCAGGCGAGTTTCGCTTTTAACCAGCTAAGTGAGCTCATGCAAAAGATCAACGCTACGATTCAAACCGTATCCGCAGCAACAGAGCAAGTATCCGCCAGCTCGGAGGAAGTATCTGCTTCCGTGGAAGAAACAGCTCTCATTGCTGCCAATGCACAGCATATGATTCAGGAGATCGGTTTAAATGCCGATGAGCAACTGAATGAAATGGAAAGCCACAGTGAGGTTGTTCGTCAATTAAGCCAACAAGCAACTGAGCTGCAAAAGGCGGTCCAAAAATTTAAAATTAAGTAAGCTGAGCTGCTAAAAAAGGTATCTCTCAGTCACAAAAATGACTGTAGAGATACCTCTTTATTTTTTTAAAGCGATTTAAAGGATCTTCCATGAAGAAGTTTATGAATCCATCCCCAGAATGCGATAAACTTGCTCCATATCTAAATGAGCTCGTACCACCTCTGCGACACGGTCAAACTCTTGTTCCTTGGCTTCACGTACAGTAAAAGTGCTATCTAAAGCTGCCAAGCCCTTGGCTTGTCGCAATCCATCCAACCAGGACCGGCGAAAACGGTCATTATCAAACACACCATGCAAGTAGGTTCCCCATACCTTACCGTCAATCGTGCCGCAACCTTCCTCAAAGGCGGCCCCTTCCCCACGCTGAATCTGGAATAATGTTTTCATATTCGTTGAGTCTGGAGTTCTGTCTATAGATACATGTGGTTCCGTGACATACTCCGTAACACCCATATGTATTTCATAACCTTCAATGATTGGCTTGGCGGCAGAACCTGAATCAGGTGCAGCGCTTAGCAAAAGCGGGCAATGATTAGACAGGGTTCCTTGAACACGCACGGTTTGCTTTTCCTTTAAGAAGGTCGTAGATAGAGCTAGCCATCCTAATCCATCTGCCTGCTGCGGCAACCCAGATTCGACGGCATCGGGGTCAAATAGCGCTGTGCCCAGCATCTGATAGCCCCCACAAATACCAACCAGTTGCGTGCGTCCCGTCTTCATGGCCTCTCGAATGTCTTCCTCCAGCCCTCTTTCACGCAATTCCAGCAGGTCTCCGATGGTGTCTTTGGTTCCCGGTAAGATAATAGCGTCCGGTACGCCCAATTGTCTGGCCTCTGTGACATAACGTACGCTCACGTCAGGCTCTGCAGCCAAAGCATCCGTGTCCGTAAAATTGGAAATACGCGGATAGCGTATCACCGCTATATCTAATTCTTTATCTTTTGCTGACCGCTTAGGCTTCTTGTCCAGTACGACCGAATCCTCTGCTTCAATACGAATGTCCGGTAAATAGGGCAATACACCGAGTACAGGAATACCTGTCCGTTCTTCCAGCCAGTCTAATCCCGGTTGAAGCAGGGACAAATCGCCTCTGAATTTGTTAATGATAAATCCACGGATACGCCGTACTTCATGGGGTTCCAGCAATTCGATAGTCCCTACCAGAGAGGCAAAGACACCGCCCCGGTCGATATCCGAAACCAGCAGTACTGGAGCATCCGCCCAGCCTGCAAGGTTCATATTTACAATATCGCGGTCCTTTAAATTAATCTCTGCCGGGCTGCCCGCCCCTTCCATAAGCACAATATCATAGGTATCACGCAGCCGATTCAGCGCATCCATGACGGTATGCTTGGCTTGTGGCAAAAAATCCTTTCGGTAATCAGAGGCGCTCATATAGGCATAAGGTACACCGTGTACAACAATTTGTGAGTGCATGTCCTTGACCGGCTTAATCAGAATTGGATTCATATCGGTCGTCGCCTCAATACCACAAGCTTCGGCCTGCACACCCTGAGCACGTCCAATTTCCTTGCCGTCCTCAGTAACATAAGAGTTTAACGCCATATTTTGTGACTTAAACGGTGCGGGACGATAGCCGTCCTGCAGAAAGATCCGGCACAGCGCAGTCGTTACTACGCTTTTGCCCACATCCGACGCTGTTCCTTGAAGCATCAATATAGCTGCCGGGTTCGTGCGGGACGGTTCGAAAGTTGACAATTGCCTCTTCCCCTTTAACGAATTCATTTCAAATTTGGTCACAACCCGTACAAAATGACAATAAACAGCATCAAAACCGTCTCCAGCAATTCGTTCAAAGCTCCGTATATATCCCCCGTAAGTCCCCCAAGGCGGCGGTTAATACGGTTTGCAACAAAGGTTCCAGCTCCGTAGGCCAAAAGCGGAAGCAATGCAAATCCTAGCCAGATTGGAAAAGACCCAGAATACGAAAGATGCATCTGTAAGTATGCCCCTGCTAACGATAGGCCCCCTGCTTCCTCTGTTACTGTAGCTAAACCTGCAAAGATATATTGCCCTGAAGCAGCGCATAGCGTCACTAATACTGCCCAGAATACGGCCAGTCCGACACGTTTACCGTTCATATCAGCAAAACGCGCCGCCAGCCCATCATCGTTACGGGCTTTAGGCCAGCGCCTCATCGCATGTACCATAAACCAACGGCTCCAAACCATCGGAAGTATCAGCAAGCCGGACGCATTTCGCTCAACCAGCACGGTATACAACAAAGAAGCCTTGAGCATGAGTAGCAGTACACAAGCAATAACACCCATCGCTCCTACACGGCTATCCTTCATAATTTCCAGCATCCGTTCACGGGACCTGTAGCTAAACAAGGCATCAGCCGCATCCATCCACCCGTCCAGATGCAGTCCGCCCGTCAACCACACCCAGACAGCAAGGGTAAGAATCGCACATGGCACTGGTGGCAGCACCATAGCCGTAAGCGCCGCAAAGCTCCAAACGATAATGGCAATAACCAATCCAACCAGCGGATAATAACTTGTACTGCGTTTCAGCAACTCCGGGGAAAAATCCAGCTCCGCCTTGACCGGTAGACGGGATAAAAATTGAAAAGCCGCAGCAACAGCCTGACGTTCACTGCTCATAGCTTATATTCCAACTGTTTAAGTTCTACGGGGATACCCGCCGTTACTAAAAAAACTTCATCACAAAGACGGGCAATCCGCTGATTCATAATCCCGCTCAAATCCCGGTACAGCCTTCCAAGCGGATATTCTGGTACAATACCGTCACCGACTTCATTGGTTACGATGACGAGCGATCCCGGATACTGCTCCACAGCTGTTGCCAGTTCATCCATGGCGGCTCTGGCGGCAGTTTCACCGTCCTCGCCTGCGGCCAGCAGTACGTTCGACAGCCACAGGGTCAGGCAGTCGACCAGCACCATAGACGCAGGCTGCGACGCTTGAGCGTTGCCAAGTTGTCGCAGCAGCTCCGGCAGCGCCTGCGCTTCCTCCAGCGTCTGCCAGTCATACCCGGCAGAATCGCGCTGGAGCCGATGAAGGGCGATGCGCTCCTTCATCTCCACATCATAGGCTTGCGCCGTTGCAATGTAGCAGGCACGCGGTGCGCGCGCCATGCATAATCGCTCGGCAAAGCCGCTTTTTCCGCTGCGTGCCCCGCCGGTCACGAGCGCCTTCATCGCTGCGCGGCTCCCTGACCGTCCGATACGCCTGCATCGGCAAAGGTCGCCATTTCGCGCATAATGCGGCACGCCGCATCAATCAGGTGCAAGCTCAGCGCACCGCCCGTGCCCTCACCGAGCCGCATGTCCAGATGGAGCATGGGCTCCAGCTTGAGCTGGCGAAGCACCGCTGAATGTCCGCGCTCGTCCGAGGCGTGCGAAGCAAGCATGTACGCCGCGCTTGCAGGCGCAAGCGCGCGTGCAGCAAGGGCAGCCGCGCCGGAAATAAAGCCGTCCAGCACCACTGGACAGCGATGTGCGGCTGCGCCGAGGATGACGCCTGCCAGAGCGGCAATCTCCAGACCGCCAACCTTGGTCAGCACGTCCAGCGCGTCATTGGCATCCGGCTGATTCACATCCAATGCGCGGCAGACAACGGCTATTTTACGGGTAAGTCCCGCCGAATCTACGCCCGTCCCCCGGCCTACGATAACTTCCGGCTCAAGCCCGGTGAGCGCACATACAACAGCAGCACTGGCTGTCGTATTTCCAATGCCCAGCTCTCCAGTAACGAATAGCCGTGTGCCACCTTTAACCGCTTCTGCTACAGCTTCAGCTCCGGCCAAAACTGCTTGTTCCGCTTCCGTACGCAGCATCGCTGGCCCTTTAGCCATATTCGAAGTGCCCATGCGCACCTTACGATTCACCAAACTCGGGTGAGAGACATCCGCATTCACGCCAACATCTACTACCTGGACATCAGCGCCCGCATGACGTGCCAGCACATTAATTGCTGCGCCGCCTGACAGCATGTTATACAGCATTTGCTGCGTAACCTCAGCTGGAAAGGCGCTAACTCCCTCTTCACACACACCATGATCCGCAGCCATGACCATCACCGTTTTGCGATCAAATTCAGGCTTGTCCACGCCAGTAATTCCTGCTAACTGAATGGCCAAACTCTCCAGCTTTCCAAGACTTCCAGGTGGCTTCGTTAATTGGTCCAAATGTGCTGAAGCTGCCGAAGCCGCCACTCCATCCGGCTGGGCAATGCTATCGATCAGATGACGCAGCTTGTCGTTCATATCTTCCACTCCCTGCTCTTTTTTAGTATGTTCCCAATCTCTTATTGGTCTGCTGTAGACGCAGCGCTTCTGCGCAGCAAGAGCTGCGGCACACCGCTATCGGGATGCGGAAGCATCACAGGCTCAACACCATATACACGACGAATCCGGTCCTCTGTTAGCAAATCCGATGAAGTACCCAATCCTTCAACCATTCCATCCTTAAGTACAAGCAAATTATCGCAAAACTGTGCCGCCAAATTAAGATCATGCAGGACAGCAATGATTGTCACGCCCGTTTCTTGGCGCCATTCTGCCAGCAACTCCATAAATTCAAGCTGATAGCGCAAATCCAGATAGGTCGTAGGTTCGTCCAGCAGCAATACCTGTGGCTCCTGTACCATCACCTTTGCTAATGCTACACGCTGTCGCTGTCCCCCACTCAAGCGGTCCAATGTTCTGTCGGCCAGTGAAGTAAGACTCAATCGCGCTAGGACCCGATCCGTAATCGCCTCCACATCAACTCCCTTTTCCCTGCCTAGCCAGTCCTGATGAGGAAACCGTCCCATTTCTATAACTTCCCTGACGGTGTATCCCACTGGGGGAATTCCCTCCTGCTGGAGTACGGCTACAAGTTGGGAAAGCTCTTTTCTGCTGTAGCTACCGACCTTTTTACCATAGATATGAACACTTCCAGAAGTCGGCTGATCTACGCCAGAAAGCAGATGCAGCAACGTCGATTTTCCACTCCCATTCGGACCAATGATCCCCCACCAAGCTCCTTCGTCTACGTTCCAGCTAATATTCTTCAACACATGGAACTCTCCATAAGCACGGGTCAGGCCTGCTACCTCTAGCGCCCGATCATACACCTTCTGTGATTCACTTTGTTTGGTCACAACAGATCCCCCCTGCGTAGCTTCTTGTTCCGGTACAGGAGATACGCGAAGAACGGCGCCCCAACAAAGGCCGTCATAACGCCCAGAGGAATTTCCGTTGGGGCCAACAACGTGCGAGCCGCCGTATCTGCCCAAGCCATAAAAATAGCTCCACCCAGTGCAGATAACGGAACAATCATCCGGTAATCGGGACCTGCCATCAGACGAATGATATGAGGCACAACAAGTCCAACAAAGCCAATGACTCCACATACCGAGACAGCGGCAGCTGTCAGCAAGGTAGATATGATTAGGACAGATAGCTTCGTCGCATCTACATGAACCCCCATATGAGCCGCTTGACGTTCTCCCAAAGCCAGAATATTCAGCACCCGTGCCCGGTTCCATAGAAACACCAGCCCAACGATCACGTAAGGTAAAAGAATTCCCGTATATGACCAACCGCGCAGACTGAGACTTCCCAGCGTCCAGTACAATATTTCATTGACTGTTTCCTTCGACATGGCTGCCAGAAAAGAAACAATGGCTCCCCCAAAAAATTGCATCACCACACCTGATAAAATGAGGCTTTGGGTCGGAATTTTCCCACCTTCACGCGCCAACGTCAACACCATCCACAGCGTCAGCATGCCGGTTATAAATGCAACTAGCGGAAGTGTCCATATACCCACAAATGAAAATTGAAGCCCCCAATAAATCAGTACTGCTGCTCCGACCGAAGCTCCCGAGGATACCCCAAGGGTATACGGATCAGCCAAGGGATTACGCAACACACCCTGAAATCCGGCTCCCGCCAGCGCCAGCGCTGCTCCAACCAACATTCCCAGTAACACCCGTGGCAATCTGACCTTCAAAATGATCTGCTCTGAGGATGTATTCCAATCCGGTGTAAACGTATCACCTAACCACGGTAGGTGGTTGATCAAAATACCTGTGATCTGGCTGACCGGAAGACTGACCGAGCCGATGCCAAGACAGAGTAGCAGCGTCAGCAGCAGCAAGACAAGACCTGGCCCCCCAAAACCGATCAGTCTACGGTTCATTTGAAAATTTCAGGGTACACGCCCTTAGCCACTTCCTTGAGCCCTTCCGTTACGCGTGGCCCCGGACGACTGATCAAATTATCATCCACGGCAAATACACGATGGTTACGAACAGCCGATATTTGATCCCATCCACTGCGAGCTTTTATGATATCGCCGAGGGTCTGGCCTGTTTTATCATCCTTCACACTTTTGCTGTACAAAATCACGTCAGGGTTGGCAGCTATAATATTTTCCTCACTGATTTGGTACCAGCCCTTCTGCGTGGCACCCACGTTTTCGCCGCCCGCCAATGTGATCAGTTCATCCATAAATTCGCCCTTACCCACTGTCCAGCCTGGTGAAAATTCGACGTATACCCGTAGCTTCTGCCCTTTTCCGATATTTTTAACTCCTTCTTTCACTTCCGCTACATCTGCTCTCATCTTGTCAGTCACCGCTCTCGCTTCTTTCTGATGATCGGTGATTTTCCCATACAATTCGATGTTAGCTATGACATCTTCAACTGTTTTCGGTTCTGTTTTAAAAATCATAATCCCCATGTCACGCAGCTTAGTCGTAGCCTGTTCACTAAGTGAAATTCCTGCAAAAACAACTTCCGGGTTCGCAGCAATGATCGCCTCTTCGTTCGGTTTCATAATACCGCCCACTTTAGGCTTTTTCGTAGCTGCCTCTGGGTAATCAGAGTAGTCGGATACACCAACAATTTCCTTATCCAGTCCGATAGCGAACAGCGCTTCAGTTTCTGCCGGGGAGACGGAAACAATCTTGTCCGGTGCTTTTTTGAATGTAAATTCCTGTCCTGTTGCATCCTTAACCGTTAGCGGGTAAACCGTTTTGCCCGGAGGCTCTTGTGCGGTTACAGTCTGTCCCGGCTGCTGTGAAGAAGCTTGGCCCTCTTTATTTTCTACATTTTTTCCATTCGCGCCACATGCACTCAGTACAACTGCCAATATCAGCGCCAATAGACCTGTTGTCCATACCTTTATTTTCTTTCCTGCCATGATTTGCACCCCTTCATACAAAAATCGTTAAGAGCGTTACTTGAACATCATCCGTATTTCCTCATTCCAGCCTTCTTTTCCTATCAAAAACCCCCGCATCCTCATTTCAGGACACAGGGGTCACGTTAGCACAGATTGTGCGCAGGCGGGCAGCTTCCTTCCGCATGGACAGTCACTGCGAACACGTCATCCTTTCCTCGAAGGATTATGGTGACAGGCGGACGGGCAGGTATCCTGACTTATGGAAGAGGCAGCCCTGATATTCTTTCATATGCTTGGCGGCACATGTAACAGGGCTAATAGGCATGTTTCCATTTACAGTGGCGGGACCGTGTCGGACTCACACCGACTTCCCTTTTAACAACGCAATAAAGGAAAGCAAGTTCCTCACATAGCGCCGACCTCGTCTGCTGGATATTTGATGTAGTGGTAGTCAAGCCGTTCTTTTACTTGATGATTATAGGTTAAAAAGAGTTAGCTTACAACCCAAACAGTCGCTTTATTCGCCTTGTTTAACCTAATGAGAAAGCAATCTTGCTATACAATTGTGCGGTCCTGTCAACCTTAACTGAATCATAAACGCTTCTCCCGGCTTCGGATTCAGACTCCAAAAATCATGGCCAGGCATAAGCATACAAGCCAACTGACGAATTACACCACCATGCGTGACAATCAAGACAGAGGGCGGCGTAGCATTCGACTTCATTGGCTGAACCTCCAAAGCAATGCGCCACGCAAACAAAGAGTCGAGGAATTCACGCAGACGATTCACAAAATGAATCCAAGGCTCTCCTCCAGGTGGGGTGAATTGTTGCGGCTCATCAATCCAAGCGCGATACAACGCCACATCCTTAAGCATGTCATACGTTTTTCCATCCCACTCACCAAAGTGAAGTTCTCGCAGACGTGGTTCCATGATAGGAGGCTTAGCAGAGAGGGAACATTCAGACGTCAATGCTGACTCCGGCAAAATGATCTGCAAGGTCTGGCGACATCGCATTAAGTCGCTGCAATAGATTCGAGCAAAGGAATGTCCCTGCAATTTTTTCTGTAAAGTCTTTAACTCCTGCTCTGCTCCCGACAGTAAACCCAAGTCGGCATGTCCCAGATATCGACGTTCCTTATTCCATAAGGTCGTGCCATGACGAACTAGCACGAGCTCCATGTCCCACTGCAGATCTTCTTTAGCATCATTCGGCTTACTAACCTGTTGTGAGTTCGGACTTGGTGCACTTTCTCGCACTCTTTTTCCTTCTGTATCTTGTTTCAAAATCGTGTCACTCCTCACTGCATCCATCCCAAGGCAAAACACCCTGCAGCTCCCATCAAACATAACCCTACAAACATAGTGGATACGGCGAACATCAGCCGGATCGTATGCCGGATATCCTTCGACTCCAGCGGTCGTATCCCTTCGCCCATATATGCCCGAAAGGAGCGTATGCCGTGATACACATTATAGCCACCGAGACGAATCCCTAGGGCACCTGCCACCGCTGATTCGGGAAATCCGCTATTTGGGCTTGGATGCAGACGGGCATCCCGCTTGATTGTCCGCCAGCTTCTTGCAGTATCCAGCCGATACAACCACGACGCTATCACTAGCATAACTGCTGTCATGCGAGCCGGAATGTAGTTAGCTACATCATCTAGCCGTGCCGAGGCCCAGCCTAAATGCAGGTACTTTTCATTTTTGTAGCCAACCATTGAATCGAGCGTGTTTACGGCACGATATGCCAGTGCCAAGGGTGCTCCCCCGATCAGGGCATAAAAAAGCGGGGAAATAATGGCGTCCACGATATTTTCAGCGACCGTTTCGACGGTACCGCGCACAATTTCGGGCTCGTCAAGCTGCTGCGTATCCCTTCCGACAATCATGCCTAGCTCCCGACGTGCCGCAGTCAGGTCATTCGCCTGCAACGCTCGGTATACTGCCATCCCTGCGTCCTTTAGACCTTTGGAAGCAATCGTAGTTGCAATCAGAACAATTTCTACAACGACAGACAACCACGGGTGAATCCAGGCAAGCACACGCAACAGCCCCCAGGCAAGCACAAAGGAACCCCCAGCCACAATAAATGGAAGCAGTATGCCCGCACGTTTCAGTCCTCGGTCACTGAGGACCTTACGGCGAATCGCTTTTTCCAATGCTGAAATGGCATGTCCCATCCCGATGACTGGATGCGGCAACCATCTCGGATCACCGATTAGCCTGTCCAGCAGATAGGCTGCCATGATAACCAAACTAACTATCACGCCGCTCCTCCTCCAGCACTTCACTCAGTGCAGACAGCAGCATATTGTTGGCTTCGGCGTCCTTAACCGCAATTCGAAAATGGCTCGCTGACAGTCCAGGATACATGGCACAGCTACGTATAAGAATCCCGCGTTGTCCAAGCGCCTGCTGAATAGCCGATGCACTCCACGTTCCCGGCGCCCTTGCTAGCACGTAATTGGCTTCGCCGGGAACGACACCACAGCCCCATTCCGCCAAGGCAGTCAGTAAGCGACTGCGCTCCGTAGCAATCAGTTCCTGTGTGCGGCGCTCATAAGCTTGCCCACTTCTCAAACACGCCTCTCCAGCCAGCAACGCCAGTCCATTAACGCTCCAGGTCACCTGTTTGGCCGTCATTTGCCGGATATAGTCCGGATGAGCAATCGCATAGCCCAATCGTAAGCCAGGAATGGCATAAAATTTGGTCATCGATCGGAGCAAAATCACATGAGGATAGCGATCCAGCACAGGCAATAATGAGATTTGCCGTTCGAGTGGGATAAAATCAATAAAGGCTTCATCCACCACCAACACGGTACCCGTTCTGCCAGCCGCCTCTGCTAGTTCATATAGCTCCTGCTCACCATATTGTACACCGTTTGGATTATTCGGCTGCCCAAGGAACAATACATCTACCTGCTCCATGAGCTGAAGGATGTCCTCCACGTCTGCCTTCCATTGAAGCGAAGCCTTCCCGTATACCCGATGGATCTCGGCTCCGAATTTGCCAGCCAGCTCGGCATATTCCGAAAAACACGGCTCCACTGTACCCACACGCTTGGGAGCCAGCCCTAATAGCAAGAGCGCCATGCTTTCAGCCGCGCCGTTACCGATGCTTAGCGACTCGGGTGGAACCTGCAGCCGCCGTGCCAGCATATTTTTAAAATGGCGGTGTCCAGGGTCTGGATAGCGAATCACCGTGTCCAATGAGCTTTGCAGTGCCTCAAGCACCTCCGGTGGCGGACCGAGCGGATTAATATTTGCACTAAAATCCACAAAATCCGCAGCAGCTCCACCAAATGTCGCGGCAGCCGTCTCCCTGTCCCCGCCATGACCGTAAACCTCTATCATTGCCTCTCATCCTTTCCGGCCGTTTCCAATCATTTAGATCCATTATGAGGCTGCTTTTTGCGTCCCGTCAATGCAAATGAGCTTTTGTACATGGCTCACTTGGGTTACAATAGAGGGAGGCACACATAAATTACACAGTTTATATACGGAGGAATGGACATGCTGTTCATCGACAACCAGGGCATACACGATCCAGCTATTAATCTTGCTATTGAGGAATACGCGCTCAAGCATCTACCGCTGGACGACAGCTATCTGCTGTTTTACATTAATCAGCCTTCTATTATTATAGGCAAGCATCAAAACACCGTTGAAGAAATCAATGCTGAGTTTGTGAGAGACAACAATATTCAAGTCGTTCGTCGCCTGTCCGGCGGCGGGGCTGTATATCATGATCTCGGTAATTTAAATTTCAGTTTCATTACCAAGGATAACGGGGAGTCCTTTCATAATTTCCTCAAATTTACGCAACCTGTGATTGACGCCCTCCGCCAAATGGGAGTAAAAGCCGAAATGACTGGACGCAACGATCTGCAAGTCGGAGAACGTAAAATTTCAGGAAACGCTCAATTTGCCACACGTGGACGTATGTTCAGCCATGGTACATTGATGTTCAATTTGAATCTAGACAATGTGGCTGCATCGCTGCACGCCAATCCCGAGAAATTCAAATCCAAAAGCACAAAATCCGTCCGTAGTCGCGTGGCTAACATCAGCGAACTGATGGACCGTGAAATGACCATAGAACAATTTCGCGAGGAACTGCTGCGGTCCATCTTTGGCTCAGAATTGGATCAGGTGCCTCAATATAAGCTCACCGATGCGGATTGGGCTAAAATCCATGAAATTTCCAAAGAACGCTATCAGTCGTGGGATTGGAACTACGGTCTATCCCCTGAGAGCAATATCAAGCACACACGTAAATTCCCGGTCGGTATTATAGATATCCGCATGGATCTGAAGGAAGGCTACATCCGTGATATTAAAATCTACGGGGATTTCTTCGGTGTAGGTGATGTCGCTGATATTGAAAATATCCTGCGCGGCAAGCGTTATGATGAAGGTGAGGTCCGTCAAGCCTTATCCTCTCTCGATTTGAAGCATTACTTTGGTAATATTGAGCTGGACGACTTTGTTGGACTTGTATTTTTGGAAGACTAAGCGTTACTTTTTCCCATGGTTTCAAGCCAATACTTCAGTGGTTATAAGGGGACAGGCTCTTATGGGCGTCGTCCCTTTTTCAATGCAATATTGTCATTTTGAATATTATAAGATACAATTTTAATATTGCCCCATGATAGAGATAAAGGAGAGATACCGATATGTATAAATTAATTGCCATTGATATTGATGATACTCTCATTAATGACCAGAAAGAAGTTACTCCAGCGACACAACAGGCATTGGAAGCTGCTGTAGCTAAAGGTGTGGTGGTTACTCTCGCTACTGGACGAGCTTATGCCTCCGCGCACAAAATTGCACGCCAGACGGGGTTGAATGTACCGATCATTACGTACCAAGGAGCTTTGGTTAAAAATCTGCTCGACGAAAACGTGCTGTATGAGCGTTATGTTCCACTCGTGGCTGCACGTCGTCTGTACGAATTTTGCGTGGAACGCAATCTGCATCTGCAAACATATATAGATGACAAATTGTACACACGTGAAGATAATCAGAAAATTAAAGATTACACCGAGCTGAACAACACGGAATATTTTGTAGAGCCTGTGTTCAGTAAAGTTATAGAGCAACCGGCCCCTAAATTGCTGATCATTGACGAGCCGGAAGTGTTGGATGAATTAATTCCCGAACTGCGCGAACTGCTTGGCAACGAGGTGCATATTACAAAATCCAAACCTCATTTCCTGGAAATTATGCATCATGAAGGCACTAAAGGCCACGCCCTTGCCTTCCTTGCAAACCATTTTGGCTGTGATCTGTCGGAGACCATTGCCATTGGCGACTCTTGGAATGACCATGAAATGCTGGAATGTGCTGGTCTTGGCATAGCGATGGAGAATGCGATTCCTGATTTGAAAAAGCTGGCTGATTACATTACTCGCAGCAATAATGAAGACGGTGTTAAGCACGCTATCGACAAATTCGTACTTAATGTTGAATAAACAAAAAGTGACTATTTCCGTAATACTTATATAAAGTATTTCAACAACAAAGCCTCCAAACGTCGCATGTTCATTAACATACGGCAGTTTGGAGGCTCTTTTTGTCAGATCATATCATAACTGACCGCTTCAAAGTATCAGGCAGCAGAGCGAAATTTACGTCTGTTCACCAGACGGATAATTCCGTTATTCATGCACATCAACCCGGTCACAATGAGCAGCACTCCTGCCAGCATCCACCAGCTTACATGTTCTCCATACAAAAAAGCACCCAGGCCTACAGCAATCGGTGGTGAAATGTAGAGCCATGTGGTCGGAAACAATGGATTCGTACGCGCCATAAGCCAGTAAAATAGTGTCTGCGCAATCATGGAACCAAACACGATCAAATAAAATAGAGAGCCTATGGCAGGCAGCAGATTCCATCCCCCAGAATTCCAAGGCTCTGTAAAAGCCGACAGTACTAGCAGCATCCAACCACCATGAAACATTTGTGCTGCATTCAAGGCAATCGGGTTCGTATCACGAAACTCGTCCATGACTCGCTTGGAATACAGAGCTCCTCCCGAATAGCACAGCTCACCCAGCAAAATGGCCATACAACCAGCCAGCCACAGACCGCTGATTTGAACGGCCAAACCGGGCAATACCACCAGTACGACCCCAAGAAAGCTGATCATGCAGCCCATGAGCGTAATTCTCGTCGTTTTTTGCCGCAGTATTGCAGACTGCATCAGCACAATCATCATCGGTCCGGTGGCCGACAAAATAGCACCGATTCCCGAACTGACATATTGCTCCGCCCAATACAGTGTTGAGAATGTGCCGAAGGTCGTTCCCGTCCCAATTAGCAGCATTTCCTTTCGCCATAATAACGACCATCGAACCTTTCCTGACAGCCTCATCGCAATAAACAAGATTGCCCCTGCTGTCATAAAACGTACGCCTGCCGATAAGAACGGCGGAAGTCCGGCCTCCACTCCCACTTTGATAGCCAAAAATGTAGTACCAAAAATAAGACACATAACTGTAAAGGCGATACCAATCATGACACTTCTCTCTCCCTTCTGTTACTCACAAGCATACAAGGAGACAGACAGAACAGATGGGCAACCACAGAACAGTTGTATACGTTTTGGAAGTGCTGTATAGTACAATACACACAAAGGAGCGTGGACAGCATGGGCAAGGATAACAGCGAATTATTGTTTTCAACAGAACATATCTCGACAGATCCGAGCTTAAAGCTGTATGAGCAGGTCGTCCATTACATAAATGTGCGGATGGAGCGCGGGGACTGGCCAACAGACGCTAAATTGCCATCGGTGCGAAGTCTGGCTCAGGAATTGGGTGTGCACCGGTTAACCGTATTCCGGGCATATCAGGAGTTAAAGCAACAAGGGCGTATCTATGTAAAGGATAAATCGGGATATTACGCTCATGCTTCCCATGCAGCAGGATTGAGAACATATACCGCCTATTCGGAACGTTCATCCACAAAGCGGCTTTTCCAGTCGGAATCCACTTACGCGGCAGACGATCCGTCTGTTTCTGTCTGGAGGGGGATGGATGGACTCACCCAGGTTCATGCCATGAACGCGGACTTCCAATTTTCCAAGGCCCTGATTGATCCCTCTCTTCTACCCAACCGATATTGGAGAGAATTAATGATGCAGGTGTTTGAAAAGCATCCGAAAATCGCGGCTACCTATTCTGCTGTACAAGGAGATGCTGAGCTTCGTGATGCCATGGCACAGCATTTTAGCACAGATAAGCATTTCGCAGTATCAACGGACGAAGTACTGATTACCTCCGGCGCACAGCAAGCCATTGACTTGGTTTCCCGTTCTCTGATTCGTACAGGAGATCGTGTATTAATCGAACGTCCAGCCTATGGCCCGGCCATGGAAATATTCCGCAGACAAGGCGCCCGCCTGACTGTAACTGATATACAGCCGGAAGGTTATGATATGGATCAGATTGAATGGTGCCTGAAAACGGAAAAACCGCGTCTCTTCTATATAAATCCGACATTTCACAATCCGACCGGCTTTACCATCCCCGATGAGCAGCGCAAACGTCTGCCCGAACTGGCCGAGCGCTACGGCTGTCTTATTGTCGAGGATGACAGCACCTATGATATTAGCTTTGGGCAAAAACCGCCTTCTCCGATTTTCTCCTATGATATCTCGGGAAGTGTCGTCTATATTCGCAGCTACAGCAAATATGTCGCACCCGGTCTGCGAATCGCAGCTGTGACTTGTCGACCTCAGCTCATGGACAGTCTGCTGAGCGTCAAAGCGCTAGTGGACAATGGATCGCCGCTGCTGAACCAAAAGCTGTTTTTACAATATTTTCAATCCCCACGTATGCAGCAGCATATTAAAAAGCTATGTATCGCACTCCAGATTCGTAAGGAAACGATGGAAGCCAGTCTCCGCGATTCCGGCTGGACATGGACCAGCCCGGCGGGAGGACTCAACCTGTGGCTCCAGCTACCTTCTACGATAAAACCTAATGAGCTGCTTGCCAAAAGTATACAAGAGTCCGTTTCCTTTGTCCCAGGCAATGTATTTGATCCCATCGGTGCAGAGGGTAAAACGCATATACGGCTGTCCTATTCATACGCCAATGAGCTGCAAATCAAAGAAGGGCTCTCCACACTTTTACGCATTAGTCGAACGATGTAAATCGTTATTCTAACGGCAAACTCATGCCTGTGTGTGCCAAGCTGATCCCTTCCAGCAGCCCGTAGTTGTATGTGATATCCACATCATGGGACATATGTGTAAACACCGTGCTTCCAGGCTTCAGTCTTCCTACAAGCTCCTGAGCCTCCAGCATGTCATATACCGAGCGGGTGGCATACTCCGCTTCCTCATGGTAAAAACTCGTCCCCAGCACGAGTAAATTCAGATTATGTAAAGGCAAAATTTCTGCCTCATTCAGTCCAATTGAATCTGAACAGTAGGCCCATGAGAAGCCGTCTTTTTCCAACCGATAAGCGTAAGCATATCCGTTCTTTCCGTGATTCACGCGCCATCCCCGGATGTTCCATCCGCCAAGTTGGACTCCCTGATCTACTGGAATAAGATCCAGGTTTCCAGGGAGCCAGGAAAATTGACGCAGGATCGTGTCAATCACTTCCTGTGGAGCGTACAAACGCCCTCTGTTCCCCGTCCAGCGACAGGCATCCGCCCATTCTGGCAATCCTCCAATATGATCAAAATGTGCATGTGTCACGAGGATCGTAGGGATAAAACGCAGGCTGCGCAATTCTAACTGTCTACGCCAGTCGGGGCCACAATCAATCATAAAATCCTCTGTCTCGCTTTTGATCAGCACAGATGATCTCAACCTTACATTCGTTCCTGTCGTGCGGGCCTCTGTGCACACGAGACAATCACAATACACACGCGGAACCCCCATTGCATCCCCCGTACCAAGAAAAATAAGCCGATTCATGATTTAACTCCTATCTATCTGGGTGTTTTTACTACTATTATAACGAACATATCAAGTCTGCGTAAATCACCCCAGCGACCAACGACAAAAGGAGCATGTCCAAAGCCGTAAAACAGGCCAGACACCCCCCTTATATGTGATCGTTTTATTTTCAAATGATGATAGGCATCGGGTCTTCCTTCAGGCGATTTTCCACCATCCAGCTGGACTCCTCATTATATAGATAGGCCCGATGCACCAACACTCGCACCTGCTGACCAGGTTCCAGCGTAGACTTCTCCAATGAACGGTATGTCATGAGACGCTGGTCCCCGACCTGTACTTCAACCATCCATTCACTCCCGCGAAAATGTAAATGCTTCACAATGCCTTCCTCGGTCGCCGACAGCAACGCAAATTCCTCACTAGGTCCGACATCAATGTACTCCGGACGAATCAAGGCACGTGTTCCTACTCCGGCAGCTTCCTCGAAGCCTCTGAGACTACCCGCCTGTTCAATCACCGTGGATTCCCCAATAAAAGAAGCCACGAACGGGGTCCCCGGTTTCTTATAGATATCCCAAGGCGTTCCCTTCTGCTCCAGTCGACCTTGATTAATCACCATAATTTCATCGGCTACTTCAATCGCCTCATCCTGATCATGGGTGACGAAAATGGAGGTAATACCCACCCTCTCAATCAACTCTCGCAACCAGGTACGCAACTCCTGACGAATCTTGGCGTCAATAGCCGCAAATGGTTCATCCAGCAGCAGTAGTTGAGGCTCCGGTGCCAAAGCACGCGCGAAAGCAACCCGTTGTCGCTGTCCACCTGACAATTGATGCGGATAACGATGCTCAAAGCCTTTGAGCCCCGTGAGTTCAACCAGCTCAGTGACCCTTTCCTTGATGCGGGCTTTGGAGCTTTTTTTCACTTTCAAACCAAAGGCAATATTGTCGTACACGCTCATATGCTTGAACAAAGCATAGTTTTGAAATACAAATCCGATTCCACGCTCCTGTGGTGCCAGCTCGTTTACCCTTTTTCCATGAAAGTGAATCTCTCCTGCATCCGGTTGCTCCAGCCCTGCCAAAATACGAAGAATGGAGGTTTTTCCCCCGCCGCTTGGACCGAGCAAACCAATAAGATGGCCCGTCTGAATATCAAAAGATACGTCCTTTACCGCATGAAAATTACCGAAATGCTTGTTTAACCCTCTTACTTCCACATGCATATCCGTACACTTCCTTTCCGCTTCTGGACCAGTTCAGGAACAGCAGCAGCCTTGCTTACCGCAAAGCACGCACCTCATTCGAAAGCATTCAATTATTCCAATAAACTTACTTTGTTTTTCTTATGTGATACTTTATCAAAGGAAAGTAATTTTCGTCAACTCTATATATTATCTTGAGAATGAAAAGGGTAAAGTATTACATAGAAGGGAGATGGATTTATGTTGCATACTTTTGAATTATCCACTACACGGCGAGATGAAATGCGTGATATTACACGCGAAGTTGCAGCACTCATTGAAAAAAGCGGGGTGCAGCAAGGAACAGCTCTGATTTATTGTCCACACACGACTGCCGGCATCGCCATTAATGAAAATGCCGACCCAGACGTCAAACATGATGTCATTTTAAGGCTGGATGAGGTTTATCCCTGGGAACATCCCCAATATCGCCATATGGAGGGAAATACGGCGTCCCACCTTAAATCCATTACAACAGGCCCCTCACAAACGGTTATCATTCATGATGGAAAGCTGTTGCTTGGACGATGGCAGGGACTTTATTTTTGTGAATTCGACGGCCCACGCAGACGTCAATACCATGTAAAAATTATGAAGGGCTGACGGAGGCATGCAAAAAAAACAGACGATGATGTTCCCCCGCTGGATACACCATCGTCTGTTAAATTCTTAGTCGCTTTCGCAAAGTACCGTAATGATAAGTCACCGTCATGAAGTGTAAACACCCAAAAAAGCGTCCTACATGTTCATGGCTGAAGCGTGTGAATGCAGGTACGCTCATAGTTGTCTGCACAGCAGCTTTACATGTGCTAAAGCAGCGGGCCTGATCTCTTCAAATGTTAAACCGTCCTGAATATAAAATGACACGAAGCCATGCATGGATAAAAACAGACTTTTCGGTACTCTTGAGCATTCTTCCTCCGAATGTCCCTGACCACTTAATTCCTGGCGAATCATAGACGCAAATAATTCCACACAACGGTTTTGCTCTGTACGACAGTACGCAAATAGTTCTTCATCATGCATCATGAACATAATTTCGTACTGATATGGATTTTCCAAGCCAAAGCGGATATATTCCAACATCAGGTACTCCAATCTGCTCAAGCCATCATCAGGCGTGCCTGTTGCTGCTTGCAGTAGAATCCCACGCAATGTATTGAAATCTTCAATCACAATGGCATAGAACAGTTCAGCCTTCTCTTTAAAATGATAGTATAACGAACCATGACTGTAACCCAGATGCTGGCCAATGCTGCGCATTGAAATCGCACGGTAGCCCTTGGTGATAAACAAGTGCCTGGCCGCTTCCAGAATCCGCCCTCTTGACAACTCCTGTTCTACTGCTCTTCTAGCCATATTATTTATTCCCCTTCAATAAAGTAAAGCTGCTCTCCCTCCGACACAAGCGATTGTCCTTGTGTCAAGTCGGTTATCCAGTTGCAGAAGGATTCCGCATCACCAGCCAGCGGCAGACAGGTTAAGGTAACTTTATCTGTAAACATCGTTTCTCCAGTACGGATACTGCGATTACGTAATTCATTTTCCACTTTGCCCAACCAAGTATAATCCAACTCCACAAAAACTTCACGATGCAGCACACGCGTAATCGCATCCCCTGCTTCAATAGCTGCAACAGCACCATCTGAGTATGCACGAATCAGTCCGCCTGCTCCCAGCAAAATTCCGCCAAAGTATCGAGTAACCACAATAGCGACATTTTTCAGCCTCTGATTACGGATTACCTCCAAAATAGGCTTACCAGCCGTCCCACTCGGTTCTCCGTCATCGGATTGCTTTTGGATTTCATCTCTTTCCCCAATCATATAAGCCGAACAATTATGGGTAGCGTTCCAATGCTCTTTTTTGATGCGTTCTATGAAAGCAACTGCTTCTTCCTCATTTTGAACTGGCTGAATATGGCCGATAAAACGGGATTTTCGGATTACAATTTCCTTGTTGCCGGCACCGCGTACGGTTCGGTATTGTTCCAACATACACGTATAACCTTCCTTACTTCATTTTACAAGAAAGCAGTTCCCCGCTTCTGGCAGCTGGTGAACTGCTTTCCTGTACTTAATTGATGCTATCCACTATAACGCTTCTGACCCAAACCCTGTTTCGAATCAGAGATTACAGTTCCCTTATTCAGACAATCTTGCTTCAAGCTCAGCTTTTTCTTTTTCGAAGCCCGGTTTGCCGAGCAGCGCAAACATGTTCTTTTTGTAAGCTTCTACGCCGGGTTGATCGAACGGATTTACGCCCAACAGGTAGCCGCTGATGCCGCAAGCCTTTTCGAAGAAATAAGCAAGGTAGCCAAAGGAGTAAGGGCTCAAGTCAGGAATATTTACAATCAGGTTCGGTACTTGTCCGTCTGTGTGAGCCAGCAATGTACCTTGGAATGCTTTTTTGTTTACAAAATCCACCGTTTTGCCTGCCAGGAAATTCAGTCCATCCAGATCATCCTCATCTGCTTCGATGGTGATGTGACTAGGTACATTTTCTACTTGGATTACCGTTTCGAAAATGTTACGGCTACCTTCCTGAATGAATTGTCCCATAGAGTGCAGGTCTGTCGAGAAGTCAACAGAAGCAGGATAAATGCCTTTATAATCCTTACCTTCGCTTTCTCCGTACAGCTGTTTCCACCACTCAGATACGAAATGCAAAGACGGCTCATAGTTTACGAGAATTTCAATTGCTTTACCTTTACGGTACAAAGCGTTACGAACGGCTGCATATTGGTATGCCTCGTTCTCAGCTACATTCGGGTTGCTGTATTCTTTGGAAGCGTCCGCCGCACCTTGCATCATTTCTTCGATGTTGATGCCTGCTGTAGCAATCGGCAACAAGCCTACTGCTGTCAGCACGGAGTAACGGCCACCCACATCATCAGGAATAATGAAGGATTCATAACCTTCCTCATTAGCGAGCTTTTTCAAAGCGCCACGTTCTTTGTCCGTTGTCGCGTAAATACGTTTGCGCGCTTCTTCTTTACCGTATTTTTTCTCCAGAGCCGCACGGAATACGCGGAAAGCGATAGCTGGCTCTGTTGTCGTACCTGATTTGGAGATGACATTCACAGAGAAGTCTTTTCCTTCAATCAGTTCCAACAGATGATTCACATATGTAGAGCTGATGTTGTTGCCTGCAAAATAGATAGCTGGACCCTTGCGTTGATCTTTAGGCAGCGCATTGTAGAAAGAATGCGACAGCATTTCGATCGCAGCACGTGCTCCAAGGTAAGAACCACCAATACCGATTACAATCAATACCTCGGAATCGCTTTGAATTTTAGCAGCAGCCTTTTGGATGCGTGCAAATTCTTCTTTATCATAATTGGTAGGCAGGTCAATCCAACCCAAGAAATCGGAACCTACACCTGTTTGGTTGTGCAGTTGCTCATGAGCCAACTTGATGGGCTCTGCAAAATAATCAATTTCGTGCTGACCCACAAAGGAGAGCGCTTTTGTGTAATCAAAAATAACTTTTTTAGACATGTTTGGAACCTCCTGTTTGGTATTACTAAGACCATGAATACGAACATAAGGACTTAGGAATAGGATACTTTAATTTGCTGAGCCTGACAAGCTTGTGTTACCTGTATGTCCTGTGCCTTGACAGACCCTGCTGTAGATAGGGTAGCATGCCCATGCTACAATGAACTGAGATCAATCTGTTTCAATATTCAATTCAAGCCGAACTCGCATCTGCATCGGACGGCAACTTCCAACAAGAAAGGTGATTAGCAATGAAAAACATCGGATTTATCGGACTGGGCACCATGGGCGCCCCGATGGCATCCAATCTGCTAAAGCAGGGATTCGGAGTCACAGTTTATAATCGTACCGCTTCGCGCTGCGAACCCTTGATAGAGCAAGGCGCACGTACAGCTTCAACCCCTCGCGAAGCGGCCGAAGGGCAGCACCTGGTCATTACCATGGTCAGCGATGATCAATCAATACGTGACGTCTATTACGGTCAGGACGGTGTGTTTGCTGGTCTTACGGCTGGCATGACCGTGATGGACAACAGCACGATTTCACCTGAGCTAGTTAAACAACTGGCCGCTGAGGCGGACAAGCTGGGCTGTACCTTCATTGACGCACCTGTAACAGGCAGCAAGCCTGCCGCTGTTGATGGAACACTCGTGTTCATGGTCGGCGGTCACGCAGAAGCGATTGCGGCACAATCAGATGTTTTTGATACCTTGGGCAAAAAAGTGCTCCATATGGGACCAAACGGCAGCGGGGCCGTAGCCAAGCTTGCTCACAATACGATGGTCGGTATAAATAACCTCGCTCTGGCTGAAGGCTTTGCTATTGCGGCTAAATCCGGCATTCCAGCAGACAGCTTCCTAGAATTGGTACAGCTCGGATCGGCAGGTAGCAAGGCCGCTGACTTGAAAGGGCGCAAAATCATCGAGCATGATTTTAGCAACCAGTTCTCACTTGCTCTGATGCTCAAGGATTTGAAGCTCGCTGCCTCACTAACAGACAGCCTGTCCATCCCTACGCCTATGTTGTCCATTGCCAAAAGCTTGTTTCAAGCCGGACAAACACAAGGCTACGGCGATGAGGATCTATCTGCCGTCGTAAAGACATACGAAGCATGGATTGGCCGCACCATTGGTGGTCAGCCTCTTGAGTAAGCTGGACTTTTCTTTGTAACCATGCTACTGTGCATTTGTACTTATAACACAGCTTTAGGGTAAGAACACTTGGCTTGTAGCTTGAGTGCTCTTACCCTTTTCAGCTAATTATTCCGGATAAGAACAGCAATAATCCGTTACACTTCGTACTTCCAGCTTGAAGGAAGACTTTGCAGGCACATGAAAGGTTGATGTACCTTGTATTTCCAGCCATTCCTCAGTACCTGGAAGCAACACTCTCAGGTCCCCTGCCAAAATCTCCATGATCTCACGGGAATCCGTCCCAAACTCGTACGTTCCCGGCAACATAATCCCCAGTGTTACCTTACTGCCGTCACCCAGGATAACTGTACGACTTGTAACCTGACCATCATAATAAACATTTGCTTTTTTAATTACGCTTACTCCATCGAACTGTGTCATTCGTTATCCCCTCATCTGCTCTCAATGGTGAATGAATATGGTGCATCATAACATAATTTAAATTCCAGCTTCAGTATGAAAATACACACTGTATCTGCGTACTCTATACCCCGATAATTCGAAAGCTTTTTTTCGCAAATTACAAATGTATGAAACAAACAGCCGTAAGCCTTACTCAGGTTACGACTGTTTGTGATACATGGATTGCCACGATCAGGTACGTTGTTTGCCAGCAATACACGCTCATTGCTCTATGGACAAACTCTTCCTAATTGCTGATGCTCCAGTGTTTTATTTCAACAAAGCTTTCACACGGCTAACAACATTCTCTACTGTAAAGCCGTATTCCTTAATTACACGGTCGCCAGGTGCGGATGCGCCAAATGTGCTGATACCGAGAATGTCGCCTTGGTCGCCAACATATTTTTCCCATCCCAGTGGATACGCCATTTCTACAGCCAAGCGAGCTTTAACTTCAGGCAGAAGAACGGAATCTTTGTAAGCTTTGTCTTGTTTTTCGAACAGATCCCAGCTTGGGAAGCTGATAACGCGTACTTGAACACCTTGTTCTGCCAGTGCTTCCTGTGCTTTAACAGCCAATTGTACTTCAGAGCCTGTAGCCAGAATTTGAGCAACCGGTTTGCCGTCTGCTGCATCTGCAACCACATAAGCACCGCGTTTGATACCTTCGCGTGCATGCTCAGCAGTAGCAGCCAGGATTGGCAGGTTTTGACGAGTCAATACCAGTGCAACCGGGTTTTTCTTGTTTTCCAGCGTGTAAGCCCAAGCAGCAGAAGTTTCATTACCGTCAGCCGGACGAATGACCGTCAGGTTCGGAATAATACGCAGAGAAGCCAATTGTTCAATCGGCTCATGAGTTGGACCATCTTCCCCAACAGCAATACTGTCGTGAGTCAGAACGTAGGTTACAGGCAATCCCATCAGAGCTGCCAGACGAACGGCCGGACGCAGATAATCTGTAAATACGAAGAATGTACCGCCAAATACTTTTACACCTTGGTGCAACGCCATACCGTTCATCGCAGCAGCCATACCGAACTCGCGAATACCGAAGTAAATATTACGGCCAGCGTAGTCTTCTGGCGTAAAGTTCGTCAGGTTGTTCAAGTGTGTCATTGTGGAGCTTTCCAGGTCAGCAGATCCGCCTGTCAGGAAAGGAACGTTTGGAGCCAATCCGTTCAATGCATTACCAGAAGCTACGCGAGTTGAAACCGCTTTGTCTTCTGTGGAGTATTTCGGAAGATCACGATCCCAACCTTCTGGAAGATCGCCGTTTACAGCTGTTTCGAACTGAGCTGCCAAATCAGGGTGAGCCGCTTTGTATTTCGCAAATTGTTCATCCCATGCTTTATTAGCAGCGATACCGCGCTCTTTTACTTTAGCAAAGTGCTCGCGAACCTCTTGTGGTACATGGAAATCCTCTTCGTATACCCATTTGTAGAATTCTTTAGTCAGTTTAGCTTCTTCTGCTCCCAGCGGGGAACCATGAGTACCGCCGTGTCCGCCTTTACCTTGTTTGTTCGGGCTTCCGTAACCGATGACTGTTTTTACTTCAATCAACGTAGGACGAGTCGAGTCGGCTTGTGCTTCTTCAATTGCTTTTTGGATCGCTGGAAGATCATTACCATCTTCTACGCGCAGCACTTGCCAGTTGTAAGCTTCAAAGCGTTTGGCAACACTCTCGGAAGAGGACAGATTAAGCTTGCCATCCAGTGTAATATCATTGGAATCAAACAATACGATCAGCTTACCCAGTTGAAGGCGACCAGCCAGCGAAGCAGCTTCGTGGGAAATACCTTCCATTAGATCGCCATCGCCACAAATAGCATATGTGAAGTGATCCACAACTTTAAATTCGTCTTTATTATATGTTGCACCCAGTTGTGCTTCTGCCATAGCCATACCTACGGACATTGCTAAACCTTGTCCCAGAGGTCCAGTTGTAGCATCTACACCGGCAGTGTGACCAAACTCAGGGTGACCCGGTGTAAGGCTGCCCCATTGACGGAATTGCTTCAGCTCTTCCATAGGCAGATCATATCCGCTCAGGTGCAGAAGGCTGTATAGCAACATGGAACCGTGTCCTGCAGACAGTACAAAACGGTCACGGTTCACCCATGTTGGGCGATCTGGGTTATGGTTCATTGTTTTAGCAAAAAGTTGGTAGCCCATTGGCGCGGAGCCCATCGGCATACCAGGGTGTCCTGAATTTGCTTTCTCGATGGCATCAATTGCCAACGTACGAATTGTTGTGATGGACAAATTGTCGATAGTGGAGTTTTCATCCTTTTGAATCGCTTGATTCTGGTCAGTCATGGTTTGCCTCCTCATATTGTATGAAGTATGTCAATTGCATTCGGTCATACTCTTCAAAATCACCGTCTCATATAGAAACAGAGACTATTGAAGTGAGTGAATCTGCTTGAATGTTTCAATATGACTTATACACTCATAAGTATTGTACCATTTGCCGTGGAAGTTTGCCAGATCGTTTGTAAAGATGATTGTCGAAATATAGTACAGCCCTCATATCAATATACCCGTTATGTATTAACATCATTTAAAAAATAATGAAATCGCAAAAAAATTTATATAGGGCCCAGATATAATACAATTACCCCACACAAAAAAACAAAGCCCATTATGCACTGGGCTTTGTTTAATCCGAAAGGTATACTCGCAAGTTTTCATCAATTTGAAATTTTTAAGTTCAATTAAAAACGACCGTTTTGTTCTCATGAACCAGTATACGATCCTCAGTATGCCACTTCACGGCTCTTGCCAACACGACCCGTTCAATAGTACGACCGATCCGTTTTAGCTCATTTACATCATCTCCGTGGCTTACCCGCTGTACGTCCTGCTCAATGATCGGACCACCGTCCAATTCCTCGGTTACATAATGCGCAGTAGCACCAATAATTTTCACACCACGATTATAAGCTTGGGCATACGGCTTACCACCCACGAATGCAGGTAGAAAGGAATGATGGATATTGATAATCCGGTTGCGATAATGCTCAATAAACTTAGGCGAAATAATCTGCATATACCTGGCCAAAATGATCACATCAATCTCTTCGCCAATGACCTCTAGCTGACGGCGCTCTGCCTCTGGCTTCGTATCGGCTGTCACCGGGATATGGTGATATGGAATGCCAAAGGATTCCACATACTCCTTCATATCCGGATGATTACTAACCACCAATGCAATATCCGCCTCCAGATCGCCTGCCTGCCATTGCCACAGCAGTTCTACCAGACAGTGATCTTCTTTAGAAACGAAAATAGCCAGTTTTTTCTTGCGGCTGACCGCAGAAATCGTCCACTCCATACGGAATTGCTCGGCAACAGCGACAAAGTCCTGCTCCAGTTGCGACTGAGCTGCACTCAAATTCGGCAAATCAAATTCAATCCGCATAAAAAACATACCGCCGGACGGGTCCATTGTATATTGGTCAGATTGAACGATATTGGCCCCATGCTCGTACAAAAAGCGGGACACAGTCGCTACAATACCTGGCCCATCTGGACAAGATACAAGCATGCGCGCACGGTTTTCATGTGTAGATACAGTGCTGTTTGGCTGATGTTTTACGTGAAGTTCCATGTGGCTATTAGTCCCCCTTATCTTATACCGTCACTGGCAGATGACTACCGGCAAAACAGGCAATCAACCGTTGATTAATGTGTTCTTCGCTCATCTCTGGAAACAGTCCTGCTTCCGTTATCATGTCATACAGACGCTCCAGCGGCTCACGTGGGTCAGCTTTTCTTGCTTTGGCATCATTTTTCAGCAGAGTCCAGGTGTCCAGTACAAATTTACGGACATCCACATCCTGTTTTTTGAAAAACGAATGCAGCTGCTCCACCTGACCCAAAAACTCATCCCCAAAGCGTTCCTTTACATTACCACGAAGCAAAGCAATCTCAACTTCATACATTGGTCGTTGAGTTTTGGCTTCTTTTCCAATCCACGGTGTCTCCAAAATAAACGGACGTCCTTGAAGTGCTTCATGATGTACCACATTATGAATAGTCTGATAACCAATCCAACCTGATCCAATCGGAGTATGGCGGTCTTTATGAGCGCCAACCGGGTTTTTGCTGTCATTTATGTGAACAACTTGGATGCGATTCAAGCCGACAATACGGTCAAACTGCTCCAGTACACCGTCCAAATCATTGACAATGTCATAACCCGCATCATGAATGTGACAGGTGTCCATACAAACCGTCAGACGCTCGTTGCGCTCTACTTTATCTATAATGGAGGCAATTTCCTCAAAGCTACGACCCATTTCTGTGCCTTTGCCAGCCATCGTTTCAAGTGCAATGTTGACATCTGTTTCCTTCACACCATTCAGTACCTCGTTCAAACCATCGGCAATACGCCCAATTCCGTACTCTGCATCTTTATCTGTAAAAGCCCCCGGATGCAGCACGATATTTTTCACACCAATCGCATGTGTGCGCCGAATTTCCTCCTGAAGAAAGCTGACCGCAAGCTCATAGGTATTTTCTTTGTAGGAGCCGAGATTGATGATATACGGAGCATGCACCACGATATCTTCCATTCCCTTTTCCGCCATTAGCTGCTTGCCTTCCTCTAAATACATGGACTCCATCGGCTTACGGCGCGTGTTTTGCGGTGCCCCCGTGTATATCATAAACGAGCTGGACCCGTAAGAAGACGCTTCTTTTGTAGCGCTGAGCAGCCCCTTGTCCGAGAAAGACACATGAGAACCAATTTTCAGCATGATTTTGATTCATCCCCCTATCCTGTTATGCTTGCCTTATTTTAATTTATTCATTTTAACGTGATTATTGAAATCAAACAACATAGCGTTTATGGCAACTTTTTTAGATGACTCCCTAAGGGAACCTACAGACATAGTCCACATCTGAATATGTGTTATTGAAATGTAGGTAGATTAAAGCATGAATGGACCTTCTTTAGCGTACACCAGATACATTCAATATGAAGCTTTTGTATCAAAAAGGGTTATATTTTATAACAGAAACATTTTTTGAATTGGAAGGAGAATAACTCCATGAATATCATCGTATGCGGAGGAACTGGATTGGTGGGGAGTGCACTGGTCAAAAGTCTGCTAGATGACGGATATACCGTGAAAGTCATTACACGCAAGCCGCTGGTTGGACATGAAGCGAGCCCTCGCTTGCAGTATATGAGCTGGAACGAATTAAAACAAAAACCTGAATTACTGGAAAGTACAGATGCGGTCGTTAATTTAGCAGGTGAGACGCTGAATCAGCGCTGGACGGACAAGTCCAAACAAAGAATTCTTCAATCACGACTGCTGTCCGTTGCCCGGTTGGCTCAAGCGTTGAATGCTCTGCAAAAAAAACCGAAAGTTATCATTCAGGCTTCGGCTGTTGCCGCCTATGGTACCTCCCTGACCGAAACATTTGACGAAAAAAGTCCGCGTCGTTCGAATGATTTTCTGTCTCAGGTGGTTGAGCAATGGGAGGAAGCTACCAACGCCTACCCTGCCGATGCCCGTCTAATTAAGTTACGCATCAGCCTAGTGCTGGATAGAAAAAAAGGAGCATTTCCACTCATGAAGATGCCTTACGTCTTCGGATTCGGTGGAAAAATAGGTAGCGGCCATCAATGGATGAGCTGGATTCATATTGCCGATATCGTTCGTCTGATCTCGTACTGCATTCATACACCAGAGATTTCCGGGGCAGTGAACGCTTCATCACCACACCCCATGACGAACGACCAATTTGGGAAAACAGTAGCTAAGGTATATCGTCGTCCGCACTGGTTTCCCGTTCCTGGCTTTCTAGTCCAAAAGCTATTGGGTGAGATGAGCACGCTTGTATTAGACGGTCAAAAGGTAATACCGCGTAAAGCGCTGGAGCACGGATTTAAGTTTAAGTATTCTTCACTGAAGGAAGCGCTAGAGGAACTCCATTCTTCTCACAAGTAGCGTTGAATTAAGAAATGAACTCTATGGATGATAGATAATATCTTTGTATCTCTACCAGCTTAGGGTTCATTTTTGATTTAGACATAATCTATCAATTAAACCTGAGATCTTTGAGTTGTCTTGTTTTAGGCCTATGAATGGTCTTCTAGTTATAAAAAAGAAGCCCAGAATATAACAGGCCTCTTCTTAACATATATCCATTTAACGTTTACTCAAGATGCATTAGAGGATTTAAAAGAGTCCAATCGATAAGTATAAGAGACTCCAGCGATTTTAAAAGTGTCTCCATCCTTCATAGTATACTCCTTATAAGGCACCATAGGCTCTCCATTCAGCACAGTCCCGTTCGTCGAGGATAAATCTTTAATGATATGGCTTTGTCCTCCTGTAACTATACAAAGCTCAATATGAGAACGGGAAACTCCATCGGTATGCTCTACAAACTGGACCAATTGCGGATCTCTTCCAATGATAAAGCTGCCTCCAACGAATTGGTCTGGCTGCAACCGTATGCGCTCGGTTTCTCCACTCCCAGGTAACTTACGATCCAAACAAGCAATTGGCGAGTGCTGAACAGTTGGACTCGGCATCTCTTGATCTGGACGAAGCAGCACGGTTTCCTGCTTGGATATAGTATTGAGTAGCTCCGTTACCCCGGACAAGGACTTATAATAAGCCTCGCTAGTATCGCTGTCGTCCAATTCATTTCCCCGCATGGCACCTTTCCTCGAAGGCTCTTGCAAGTCATAATTTGTACTTATTTTCCCTCTATCCTCCGTCGTTCGGCCTCCCACGCTTTTAGATTCTGAGTCTGGAAAAGTCCAACGCCAGCTTTCCTGTCCTTGATCACTTGAATCGGATGATTGCTTGTCATGATGATGGCGTCCCGCTACAAACCCAGTTAGCTTATCTACCTGATAACGGTCATTTTTTCGCTGTGCTGGAGAAGCAGCTCCTAACCATTCCGAATCCAATACAGGTACTGCCTCGCTATAAAAAGGAGATAAAGCTCGGTTGCGCTCTAATTTCCCCGTCCAGCTTATATAAACAACAGCGACAAGCACTAAAGTTAGCACAATCGAAATAAGCAAGGGCACCGTCTCTGGATGATCCAAATAAATATAACGCCAAACAATGGCCGAGGCGAGCAGACATCCGAGAGCAATGTATGTTTTATATTTTTGTGATTTAGGCTCCACCTCTTCATTTTCCATTTCGTTGTCGGCTCCTACCTCGACATTCTCCTCTGATTTTGCGGACTGCTTGAGTCGATTGACTCGCTTAAGCTCCTGAATTTCCTGCAGAGTCTCCCGATGTTCTTGGCCGTACGTTCTTCCGCCACGATCTGTATCGTTATCCTGTATGGTATGAGAGGAATGAACAGATGATCTACCTTCAGCCTGACCGCTGATGCTCTGTTCACCAGTCGCCATCCCTTGTAATAGTAGTTCCTTCAACGCGCTCAACTCAAATTCATTTCTATCGCATAGATCAAGTATGCGCTGTATAGATTCTCCCTGAAGGTGAGCCACACGAGTCATCAAACGAATAACCATCTGCTTAAAATAGCTACCTGTTTGTTGCGTATACTGTACACTACACAAAGGAACATAGGTTAAACTAACGTTCTTCCTTGTGCCTGAACCGCTTATAAAAATGTAATCTTCGTGCAAAATAAACTGGCGGATATTTAACATATATTGTGGGCTACGATGAAGAGCACCTACCACTTCAAAAAGAATCCGGTAGAAATCAAAAGTCGACACATTCCCACCTTTCCATACTTGGGAAAGCATACGTTGCCCCGAAATATCGTAATGTAACTCGATCTGAAAATCGACTTCTTTTATTCTAAGTTCCAGCAGACCGGGAATCCGATTACCAGTCATCATTCGGGTCTGTACAGAATTTAAATCATCGGTTTTGAGCCCGCCTTCCTTGTTTAGAATCATAAACGTCCCGCCATTGCGAGCAAAATCCCTGCTTAAACCAAACAATTCATGACCTCCTTAACAATTCTTATTCCCTGAGGTAGCATGATCTCCCCAAGCGGACACGTCATGACAAGAAGTAAAGATAAGCGCTGACCGCTCCTGGAATGACTGCCGTCATAAAGGGAAACCTGAGGTGCGCTTCTCTCCCACTAGTCAGCGCTTTGCCGCTGCGAAATAGGAAAAATCCTCCTAAATTAAACGCCACGCGTCGTAATCTCATGATGGTTTCCCTCCTCCATAGCAAAATCCCTATACCAATAATGCCTGCAAAAAAAATCGAATATATAGCCGATTGCCACGCAAAAGCTGCACCTGTCCATGCTCCAATTAAGCCAAACAGCTTTACATCTCCTGCACCAATTGCTCCCATCCAGTACAAAATCAGCATGAATCCAAAGCCGGTGCCAAGACCAGCAATAGCAAATAAAAAACCGTGCCAGCCTCCGAACAGAGTATTGAACAGCAAACCCACCGCTATGCCGGGCAATGTAAGCTTATTAGGGATTTTCATGCTTCGTAAATCTGTCACTAGCGCGATCGCCAGCAGAACTCCACACACAATATACATCCATGTCAATGCGGTCTTCCCCCTTCATAACAATGAAAATTAGCAGGCCTGCCAAATCATTTTTCATTGTAGTTAACTCTATAAGTCTATATCTAGCCTATCCATCAGTTGTCTTCTGCACAGAAAACGGAACCTCAATACGTTGGCCATCCTCCGTTTCAATTACAAAGCTCCATTGACCTGGTGTTGTGTTTGTTCCTACAAACCAGTTCCATTCAACAATCCCATCTGCATTGGCTGAGGTCCAGCCCAAGTGCTGAGCTGTGCTTTCACCTGACTTATAAAGTACAGAAAGGGTAGCATTCGTCCCAGGTTCAACCTTGGCCTTGATCAAATTGTATACACCCTTCACAGCAGGCTCAGGCTTGACAAGCAACTGTATGGAATGCTGCGCATCCTTATCCCCTGTTTCATCACCTGTACCTGCTCCCTCTCCTGTATCACCAATCCAAAGACGTTCCTCAGCCGCCGCTTGGAGCACAATGTTGCGATACAAAAAGGGGACTTTCATCGGTAGTTCATACGATAGCTCTACTCTAAAATAAGGGTCCTTAGTTTCTGTAAGAGAGGGTACATGTACGCTCGTTATATGAATACGGTCATACTCCAGAATACTTTTCTCCATAAAAGGCTTTAGCATCGGCTTCAGAACAGGATCAAGTGCAGCCTCCGTCAAGCGTCCCCGCAGCTCCTCCAGCGGCTTTTGACCGCCTTGAACAGCGTTTTCTACCCAGTCGCCGATTGGAGGTGGCAGTTGGGCAGCGAATTGGCTTGCATATTCACTCACAGATAACTTAGGAAGTTCATCTAGCGGTTTGCGGACTGCATCTATTTTAGCGGACGCCGCCTCCACGGCTAGAGACACCGGGTAGATTTTAGCCGAAACCTGCTTAACCGTTTCTGAAGCGGTAGTCTGCAAGGCTGTGGAGACCAGTGTCATTTGGACCATATAAATGAGAAAAATAATAAAAAACAAAAACAATGGCAATACCAGTGATGCTTCTAAAACAATACTTCCTTGTTCACGCTGCTTCAATCCACAAGCCTGCCGTAGATAATGATTAATAGGAAAAATGCGCTGTTTTCGTGACATAGTACACACTTCCCTTAATACTCTCGCCTTCTTTGGAGGCGGTTCCGAGCATTTTCATTACTCCAGGTAGAAACCACAGCCTCATCCCATTCTTGACCTCACCCTTCGCATACGTCCGTCGCTCAGCTGGATTGACATCTGTATTCAGGCGGATCAGAGCAAGCATACAGGACATTTTTCGTTCATTATTGCTATGGAGCATCAGGAACAATCGCAAATGATCCTTGTAAGTCATTCGAAATTTCAGAAAATCAGACAAAGGAACATCCCCTTTTTGCGCCAGCATGATCATATCTTCAATCGCCTTCTCTACTCCATATAACAAAGCTGCCGCCAAAACGACCAACGGGTTACCCTTTGAACTGTTTTTGACCAGTCCCTCCATCGTTCGAATGGCAAGCCTCATAGCAAAAATCTCCCCATAGGCAGCTGCCAGATTACCCGTCGGATTATGAAACCCATACAAGATGTACTCAACTTCTTGATTATTCACCTCCAGCTGGTCCCCTAAAATCTGTGCAGCATTACCCACATTTCCATCTGATCCGGCCAAACTACCAAATCGGCTGAAATCCACATGATGGAAGTAAGAAAGCGCGTACTCATTCTGGTAAAACTCGTCTCCCAGTTGAATCAGTAAGTTAGATGCCGCCTCATATAGACCATCCATTCTATCCATGGAAGCCCCCGTTGCATCATAGATGTCATAGGACAAATCAGCGGATACAGATGGACTGGATGAAGACTGATTGAACGAAATACTTTCATTGTAATACTGCTCCACTACTCGAAATTGCTCAGCACTTTGTTTACCTTTAGAAAGAACCTCAATGATCCGATAGGCTTGCTTGAGCTTGTTTTTTGCCTCTCTTTCCATTTTTTTGCGCTCTTTGTCAGGGCCGCGTCGCGTATCCATCGTTCTGGCCTCACCGTCGAGTACATTGGCGGGGCCCGCCCAAGCATATGCATTTAAGTATTTATCTATCTCCTTGAGCGTTAAAGCAACTTCTTGCTTGAGCATGTCTGCATTCAAAAATGGATCTGTATAAAAAGACAGTGTACGCATCATGCTCGTTATTCTATTGTTAGCAGTATTTATTGCGATCCTTTGCTTTTCGATTTCTGCTTCCCATTGCTCAAATTCATTGCTCGGAACCAACAAATCCTCTGCCCTTTGCCGGGCACTTCCTACAGACGGATCAGCGTTGGAGCCTGCTCCGCTTGGGGTGGGGGCTGCTGAAACCTCGTCATAGCCTGCATTGGCCGCCCTCTGCTTATATTGAACAATGACTTTGCGCATTTCTTCATTAATCTGCCGGGCTTCATTTAATGGTTCCTTGGCTTGCAGAAGCAGCTTATCATGCTCCTCTCCAGCCTGAACCATGACCTGTCGCAGGCGATCCAGTGCTTTCCTTGCCCTTCTTGCATATTTCTCCATCTGCATGATTTTAACGTCATCCACACTCTTCTTGTTGTCCTCATATACATGTACGTAATGCTTATATTGAGCAGCAATGTCGGCTACAACTTCAAGTGGGTCCCATATATACTGATTGGGCATATATGTCCCCCTCTGTTTAATAATTCGTTTGCGAACCTCTTCCATATAAGCTCCTGCCTTACGCTGTTTCTCCAGCATGTCATCCAGTTTGGCCTCACGTCTGTCATACAGCTTTTGCAGCCGTTTCAGTAAATCTACCGTGTGTGAAGCCTCCTTCATATTTTGAGAGAGTGGCTTTAGCTTTTCTAGCACTTCCATCGTAAAATCGACAGGCGCTTTATACTTCATCTCTTCACGGATCTGCTCGTTAAATATGGCATATTTACCAAGCTCCCTTTCCATTTGCAGTGAACTGGAATCCAGCTTCATATTCATTAGCGGTAGCGTTTCCGCGCGCGCCGTACGCCGTGCACTGTCATTCAGCACTTTGACCATAATTTGTTCGCCGCCCCCTTCACCATAAGCAAACAAACCATACTCCTGTTGTAATGCCGGATCATAAGCAGACATCACTGACCGTACTGCTGCATGGGTCAGCCGTTCAGTCTGCACATGCAGTGCAGCAATTCTAGCATAATCAATAAATACAGCAATAAAACCGAACATGACCGCCAAAATCAGAATGAGGAATACCGTGACAGCACCTGATTCTCCGTCTTTTGTATTTCGTCCCTTACCAAACACCCGCTTCCTCCTTTCCAGTTATATTCCCGTTAACTACTCCTTACTGACCGTTTTGCCCATATTGCATCAATACTTTCCCTACAATTGCCGGATCTACCTTTTCACCTGAGCCTCTACCCATAAACTTCGCACCATAATAACGGACCAACTCGACTGTACGAATCCATTCCACAGGTTCCACCACACCCGAGCTCATTTTTCCTTGTAAATCTGTCTGATCTAAAAACTGATTCAACAAAGGTACCTCCACGATCTTATTTAGCTCTGTGGTCACCTTACGGTGAATCATACTGTTCTCATATGTCATCTGCCCATGCATACCCGCAGGCATTCTATTTTCTGCATTGGACAGCTTCTGAGCAGGTAACGAACCTCCTTCATTGCCGCCCGGTACCTGTACACTTTCCTGATTATTGGCTCCGGCCCAGCCAAACAGGGCGCCTAACATAACGTCATCCTTCAAGCGCCAATAGAGAGAATCCCGTTGCCCTTGCGCAAATGCTCCCGTACGCGGGTCCTTAAAGCTGTTATCCCAACTGTAAGCGGCTCTTTCCGAAGCAGTAGAGGCAACCTGCACCAATATAGATTTTTGATATATATACAGGCAAAAGAATAACATTACAAAAATAACCAGCAGCAAAATGGGAAAGACGAGGGAAGCCTCCAAGGAGAAGCTTCCGTCCTCTTTTTGTACCAATTTGCACAGCATTATGAATCCATAAAATCGTTACTTTTTTTATCCGCCTTTTTCAACAGCCCTTCTACAATTTTCTTGATCTGATCTTTAAAAATAATCGCCACCGCAATCAGAATCGCAATGATTAGGATCATTTCTAACGTCCCCAAACCATCCTCATCCTTGTGCAATTTACGAATACTACCTGCTACAATTGTCATCATCATTTTATTCCTCCTACATATTCATCATCATTAAAGCCGGAGCGCCCACCAGCACAATGACCGTTAGCAAAATTAGTGCCATCGGGAAGACTAACTTTGAAGAAGCCTGTTCCCCTCTTGTGCGGCTAATCGAAGTCCGCTTGCTCCATAACGTCTGAGATAACTCGCGTAAAGCCATTACAAAATCGCTCCCGCCACGCCTCATATTCAATAAAACTGTTGTTGTAAATATCGTCACTTCTTGAATACCACAACGTTTGCTCAGATGTTCAAATGCCTGTTGAAAGGAATAGCCACTTTCCCATTCCCCCACTGTCTGCAGCAATTCCCGATACAATGGGTGTACCGTATCCGCCCCTTTACGCTCCACGCAATGAAGCAAAGCCCGTTGTACTGTCTCTCCCGCACCAATCAAAAGCATCATTTTACTCAATAATTCAGGCAATTCCATTAAGATTTGCTGATCCCGCTTCTGTACTTTTCCATGCAAATCCTTGACCAGCGCTACTGGCACCAGAACACCGAGTCCCAAGCCAAGCACCAGTCCGGTCGCTTCCCCGCCCATCATAATGGATATTAAAGCTCCACCAGCAGCCACCATATATCCGTAACCCAACATTTCTGCCAGAAAAAGCATCGTTTTTTCTCCGCTGTTGCGCATACCATACAGCTTCTGTATGGAACGCTGTAGCTTGAACATCAGCAAAGGCAACCTATGAGTGGCACGTGAAACATGAAGTATGTGTACAAAAGGCACCGAAAGTTTTTGCAGCCGCAGTCCTTCGAGCTTCATATGGCGAAAATGTGCATACTTAGCAGTGTACATTTGGTTCAGCACCACCCAACCTCCCACTTGCAGAACCAGCATAACCAGACAAACCAACGTCACCACACCCATCACTCCTTACACTTCAATCTTCATAATGTGGTTGATCCACACGAGACAGCCACCAAGCACCAGTAGGCAAAAGGTTGACAGAATCATACCTGTACCGCTGTATAAGGGCATCATGTAGTCTCCTGCGGTCACTGTCATAAACAAAACAAACAAAAAAGGGGCTGCAAACATAACCCTCGATTCAAATCGTTTCTGCGCAATCATTACACCGATCTCCTGCTGAATTTCCAGCTTCTCACCAATGACACTTGAAGCCCGTCGTACGACTTCCACCAGATCACCTCCGGTTCGTTTGCAAGCCGCAAATACGTCCGCAAAATTCGTAATATCCTCCATCTGAGCCCGACGAGCCAAATCCTGCAAAGCAGCCTCTACAGGCTGTCCGATTTCGAGGCAGGCTGTAATAATGTTAAATTCAAAAATTAGATCGTGATCTCCATCTGGACTAAGCAACCTCAAATCCTCTACAGCCTCACGAAATCCATTCTCCACCGATCTTCCCGCTGAAAGAGAAGACGAAAGCGAGTATAAAGCCTGCTTAAATTGAATGCTTAAAGCAGATCTACGTCGTTGCAGCAAAAACTTCCTAAAATAACGAGGCATCACCACAGCTCCAGCAGCACACAGCAACGATAATATCCATTGGTGATAAAATAGATATCCGATCGTCGCGAACAACACTCCACTAGAGAGAATGCACATACTTTTTTGTGCAGTCGATAATGTATACACCGTATAATCTGGCAGAGAAGGGACCTCACGTGACACTTGCTTGGTAGTCTCCTTTCCTGTTCTCATGCCGATACTCCTCCCTTATGCCAGTTTTCCGGCTTGATCCCGGCCATTTGTAGCTTCAATGTATGTTGTAGCCCACCACCACAACGTTCCAGTTCCCCTACAATTTGTCCTTTACTTTCTCCGTGTTCCTGGAAGCGATAAAGGGGATTCAGCGTCACCTCACCATTTTCAAAACCAATCACTTCGCTAATTTCCAGCACCCTTCTGGATTTGTCGCGTAGCCGTGACAGATGAACGAATATATCAATGGCCGAGCTGATCTGCTGCCGTACTACTCCAAGCGGAAGCTCTGCCCCACCGAGCACCATCGTTTCCAGCCGGCTGACCATATCGCGGATATTATTCGCATGCCCAGTTGACAACGATCCATCTAATACAATGTGGTATTCATTTATCTGTGGATAAACTAAAAACGCCTGAACATTTGTCCAGACGTCATGTATGTACCTCTTATACAATTTTGATTCTTATAATCTTAACTGGTTGCCCTACAATAGCGGCAGCCTCTTTTTTTGCTTGCTCTTCAATCTCAGCTTTATCATCCAGTTCTGTTTGGAAACCAATAGATTTTCTTTTCTCACGCGGTCCATCAAAATACATATATTCAGCAACAACACTGTTCATCCTCTCACCTCCTCGTTAAGTATAACAAAAAAGAGCCCCGAAGGGCTCATGCAGATTTCTTTGCATTATAATCTTGAACCGCTTTTTCGATCACGGCCCGTATCTCCTGTTCCGTCACATTCAATCCCATTACACGTAGTCTACCAATCACATAGTCAATGGCTTCCTGCAGCTTCTTATCTCCTTCGAAGTCCTTGAACACCGATTCCGCATAGGCCACCGCCTCAACACCAACTTTGTGTAAGAACTCCCGGTCTTTAACAGACGTATTGGATACATAGTATTCAGTAGCCTTCTGCTGCGCCTTTTTAAGAGCACTTGTAGCAATCGTAGCCAATAGGCCAATCAGTGCAGTTACAATGGTTAACACGTAGGGTTGAGCCGCTTCTATTAATTGTTCCTTCATTATATGTCACTCCTTATTATAGTTTAGGGAAAATGTCTACCCGTTTTGGATTTGTCTTGTCCCAGAAAATACGTGCTCCAAGTGCTGTAGTTAGCGCACGAGCTGGTACATGACCGATACCACCGATATTTACTGTTTCTACCGCGTCGCCGTTGATCGTTACCTTGCCGCCTGTATATCCGATCTTACCGCCGAGCATTTCACCGATCGGTCGGGATGGTACAAAGGTTACATTCTTAATGCTGTAGCCTGTGAACTCCTGACTACCTACAATGACCTCCATTGTCGGGTATGTCGCTGTCTCTGCTGGTTTAGGAGTTACTGGCGTTGGTGTAGGCTTTGTATCAGGTCCCGTAAACGGTACGCCTACGTGAGCACACAAGCCTTTTGCGATGGCAAGGGCAACACGGTTTTGAAAGTCGTTGTCAAAGAGCGTTGCTTCTTCTACCGCGTTGCTGATGAAGCCTACTTCAACCAGAACAGCATCCATTGTTGTGCTACGGATAACTTGAAAGTTACCATAAGCTACGCCACGGTCTCTAAGCCCTGTAGCTGTTACCATATGCTTGTGTACAGTGTTAGCAAGGTTTTTACTTGTAGGCCGCATATAGTACGTTTCCGTGCCTGTAGCCTCTGGATTACTGCTGCTGTTTGCGTGAATGGATATAAAGGCATCTGCGCCTGCTTTGTTAGCGATAGATACACGCTCTTTAAGCTCCAAAAATACGTCTGTGCGGCGTGTAAGGATCACTTTTAGTTCTGGATTATCCTTTAAAAAAGCTTCTACCTTAATCGCCATAGTAAGGTTAAAATCCTTTTCCCTCTTACCAGCAGGCCCGAGCGCTCCAGGATCCTTCGCTCCATGTCCTCCATCAATTACTAGTATCTTTTTCGCCATCTCGTTGTCCCTCCAGTTGTTGGATTTGTCGGCATCTTGGGCAAAGGTAGACGTCGCCCAGAATAATAAAAAGGGCCTTCTTGGCCCCTTCAGATAATTTGGCAAATCTTCGTTTTGCGTGTTCGCATCCCATTCAATCCCGGCCTCCTGCATGATTAAATCTATCTTGGATTCCATCCGCATCATTCGTATATCTTGTTCCTCTGTCAGTAGCCAAGGTAGCCACTTCCGAAGTAGTCTTTTCACTTTCTTCTGCTTCAGAATCAAAAATATTATTCCGGCCGCCGTTGACAGCGAAAGCCCGTTCTTGATGATCTGTTCTGCTGCTGAAATTATAAAGTCGTACACTGCTGTCCACCGCCGGGTATAAAAACTTGTCTCGTGCTGTCGGGCCAAGTAACCATAAAACCATATTCAAAAACTCTTGAGAAACCGCACACTCTCGGCTATCATCATCCAGTTCTATATATTCCATGTCGTTTCCCCCATAAAGAAAAGGACCGCCAGATAACCTGGGGTCCTTAATAAGGTGTGTAGTTAGTAATCATTACCACCCGTTTCCAATATAGAAACGGTTATTTAGGAAATCCTTGCATGGTTGTTTTAGCAATTCTATTTCTCTCTGACAATAGAGGTTCAATCTGTCTTCGTTTCTCAGCAGAACTCATGGTCTTGTCAGCTTCAATCTCCCGGATACTTGCATTAAGCTCACTTAGCGATTTAGCCGCTTTCTCCAACGTTTTTAGGTCACGTTTGCGTGAAAAATCACCCTCATTGAGTTTAGCAGAAGCTTTCTCTTTGGAAAGTTTCTCTTTTGTATCATACAGCTTTTCAATTGACTTGGTACTCTGTAACGGGTCAACAGTAAATGCTTTAACTAATGGCAGCTGTTCAAATCTTTTTTCTGGTGGGTTTGGACGATCTACTAGACCAGTTCCTTTAAGGATTGCGTCTGTCGCTGTTGTTGCATAATTACCTAACCCAGCTGTGAGTCCTTGAATTGTGCTGTCCATGATACGTGGAGAAGAAAAGTTTTTAAGACCACCTTCATCATTGGTTACTTTGCTTGCTAACCCTGCAAGAAATCTGGCTGTTTCAGTAGTTCGAACAGGGTCGTATTGATCCTTATATTCTAAACCCTGTTCACGTTGTGGTATGATTGGGCCCTGTCTAAAAAATGAGTAATTGACCATTCCCTCAACAAAAGGAAGCATTCCTGTAATCTGTGTTGGTATAGCGCTATCACCTATCACTCTTTTTGCAAAACCATCAAAAGCCTCCTTATCGTTATTAAAAATAAATCTCATTGCTCGTTCTGGCAGGTTAGCAAATAAGGGAGCCATATCAAATGGTTTTGGTATACGCGCAACGGTTTCGGAATTAGGAACAGCAATAAGCCAAAAAGTGTCTCGCATCCAATCAGGAGCTTCATCAATAGTTTGGCGTTGCGTTTCATTAGCAAATTTTTGGTTCCACACGAAAACACCAACTGTAGGTAATGTTATGGCAGTAATCATTCTTGTCGTTGTTCTCCAAGGGTTTGCTTTTATGGCTCTTACTAGTTTAGATTTACCTTGAATGTTTGCATTTAAAAAAGCAACCACTCTATTTATTTGGCGTATGCTAGATCCAGAACGTGCAAAGTCCATTAAATCACGAGAACGGTAAGCTGCCTCCTGTGGAGTAGCACCACTTCTCAATGCTGCTCTGAATTCCCCAACTTTTGTAGCTGATTCTGTGGTGTCTGAGACAGCACGCAGAAGATTAAGCATCCCTTTGCCGTTGATTATATTTATGAATTTTTTGCTTGGTTTTTCCTTTAGGACAGACTCAAGTGCTCTACGATGAACATTTCTATCCATTGAAATCACATTTCCATAAGCACCTAGTTCATCGATCCATTTCTGATACAACTTTCCTTTTGATATCGACTGAATAAGACCAACTGTAAAATCAGTTATTGGATTGAACCCACTTTCAGAAGTTACATAAGCCTGCAAAACATCACGCATAGGATTTCTTAAAGAAAACTCAGGAGTAAGTGTTGCTCCAGAACGCAAAAGTGACGCAGGTTTTGAAAATATGGATATAATCATACTGCTAGATTCTTTATCCAGGTTCATCAAAGCACGATACACTTCTGGTTCTACTTCATACTTAACACTCTCACCATTTTCTTTGACATTAATCACATTCTTGCGTCCAACTTGTTCATCCGGACCCAAACGCCGAATAAAATTTTCATCTACATCTTTTTTAGCGAGTTTAGCTAGTTCTGTAGCAACCTTGTTTCTTTCAGATGCATTCACCGTTTGAAAGATATTACGAACCATATTTTCAAGTGGATCGACTACTTTCTTTTCAGATCCTTTTAATGCCTTGATTGGACTAGCAACGTTGGCAAGAGATTTTGATAACCCACCAGCAAACGCCTCGGGGGTATCTTCGAAAGCACGGAATAAAGGTATATAATTCTTCCACCGATTATCTAGCACATTAGCTAGCTCTTTACTGATTACACCACTATCAACAAGCTCTTTCATCATATCCTTACCGACTTGTACCAACTCTTTGCGTGCTGCTTCCATCTCTTCTGAACCATACTTTTGAATAACTGCTGCAATCTCTTTATCCGTAAAACCTGATTTGTAGCCAGCGGCATTAACGTCCTTAGCATGCACAGCAAGTGCGTATTTTCCGATATCGTCTGCTGTATATCCGGCCTTCTCTGCTGCTGTTATAACAGGCGCCAGGCGCTGCTTAACGATCTGATGGGCTTTTTCTGGCGCTCCCTTATATAACCGTGCCTTTTTATACAGACTGTTTTCAGCACTCGCTACACGCCCAGTTACACGCTTCTCCAAGCCAGCCAACGAAATGACATCATCCTCAAATTGCGTTCTTATTCTTTCGATCTTCTGAGAAAATGATGTCCTGCGTTTGTTGACATCCTTACTAATTTTTGCGCTGAATGTGTCAACGTCACCGATATCCTGACTATTGAACCTTACAGCATCATCGCCTTCTTTTGTCGCCAGACGTTCCTGTTTTCTCAGTTCTTCTTTTGAGGCACGGTAAACTTTTTCTGCATGTGGGCGGAAATCTTCTCCTACTTCTTTGACCATTTCTTCCGCCCAGTCAGCGAATTTAATGGTGCCTTTACCCATCTTAGCAGCACCAACAATAGACCAGTCTCTCCATTCTGGCAGAGGGTTTGAGTTCAGGTTGTTTTTACGCTTCTGTATTCGCTCTCTGGCTGCTTTTTCTGCTTCGTCAAGGTAATTGTATACCCGATCTCTAATACGCGGTTGTTGGATGTTTCTGACGATTTCATCGACTTCCACTTCTGGCGCCACTCGCTGTGTTTCAGTCGGGATTTTTCTGGCATTCGCCGCTTCTATTCTCGCCTGCCGCACTCTCATGAACTCAGGTACAGCAGGATCGTTGATATTAAAACTACGTTGTCGGTTAATAGAAGATTCACTCACCCGTTGTACTGGCTCTCGACTTGCACCAGGACGAGCACCCACACGTTGTGCAGGCAATGGTGACTCGCCAATAAATGTAGAATTACGACCAGCTGGAAGTCCCAATGGTTCTGGGGTCCAGTCTGTAGGGTTAACAATAGCATCGTCTCCACGCACCAAGTTAGAGCGCTGTCCAGCTTGCGCCATGCGTTGATCACCACGACCAAGAGGTAAGGCCAGTGTATCCGCTACCTGAGTGGCATTATTGCCTCTGCCCGTTACTGCTCGAGCACCAGCCCCTACACCTCTGATCAACAGATCACCACCAGCACCAAACGCCGCGCCTAAAGCAGCATTGTGTAGCATCTCTTGCCCTGTGGTTTGATCCTGATTAATACCAATTGCAGTATTTCCAATAGCACCAGCAGCCGCACCGCTTAAAGCGCCACGGGTTAAACGATCTGCTGTTCCGGCACTTACTCCTGGTATTCTAGCGGCTTGTCTACTGATCGTATTGGTAAGAGCATTCCCAGTACGTGTAGCCAGTCCAGCTTCTGCAGCTGCCAACGGTCCAGTAAGCAAGTTTTGCCCTTTAACACCTGGCGCTGCTGGGTTAAACGCCATACCAGCTATACCACCCACCATACCTGTTATATCTGCTACCTTATCAGCTGTAGCATTGCCAGTGGTGGTGTTGTAATATGGCTGTTCTCCAACAATCATACTCCCACCTGTACCCACGGCCCGGTTAACAAAATTACCTGTGTCTGTATTGGACATAAGCCCTGTTGCCCATTCTGCAATTGGCTGTATAGGTTTAAGGTAAGGATGCTCTTGTGCTGTCCGTTGAATCTCTTCCATACGTTGTTCATATTCGGTCAGAGGCTTAATTGTCTTGCCAGTGGCTGCTTTGTATATACCGATGGCGTCCCTATTGCCTTGAGTAGCTTGGCCAAATGTTGAATTTTCTATAAAGCCCGGTTTGATAATGAGTGAAGGCGGCAACTTAAGGCGGTTCTTTTCCCGATTAGCCGCCTGCCGCTGCATCTCTTGCCCCGCATAATTCAAACCTTTATTTACGAAGTCTTTGACGCCTGGGCTTGTTAGAGTACTCTTTACATTGTCTAATAACGTAGGAGGTGAAATATCAGCAGTACGATTTCGCACAGCCGCGAATTCACTTTCAGCATTAACACCACCTACATTGGGATTACTGGCACGAGCCAATACCCTAGCTTTGGCATCTGCTCCTTGCTTTCTTCGATTTCGCACTGCGTCAAATTCGCTTGCCATATAATCACCTCTTGAACATACTGTAATATTTTGATACTCCACCTACCCAATTGCTATTAAGGTTAGTTGGATCATTACCTGCACCTACAGGTGCATATTTGCGTTGAATTTGAGGAATGGTGGTAAGACCTTGATCAATATAATTACGTTTCAGATTGGATGCCATTTTGTCGATTCCATCCTGCAAACTATTGAATGTCATAAGTCCATTTTTACCCATCATACCGCCAACGTTATTGCGGTTTTTTACAGCTTTACTACTGCCATTGCCTGTTTCGTGTACTGCTATGGCTGCTAATAGAGCAGGATCGATTCCATATTTTTTCCCTGCTTGAACAAACACATCACCAGACCCTTTGAGAGCACCGCCCAAGGTTTTATTTAATGCTGCCCCACTAGCCGTAGCCGTGGGGCTAGTCAGTTTCCCTGGTATAGCTTCTTGTAATCATCAATCTCCTTCTTGTTCATACCGAGAGACGAAAGAATTTGACGCGTCTCAGCATCGGACAGTCCAGCATCAACAACATTCTGGAACATCTGCTGCCGTTTGGATTTATCTGTAGTTATCTTCGTTCCTTCTTTGACGCTATCGCCATCGGCATTTTTTCCATAGACAGGAACAGAGTATAAACCTTGCATGCTTTGCAGAACTTGATTAGCTGTTAGGCCGCCAGAGGCACCACTTGGGTTAGCCTGCTTGTAATCCAAGTCAGCCCATTGCCGTAGGTTGTCGTCCTGTTGAAGTGCCAAAGAAGCCTGTCGATACGCTTGGTTATTTCGTTCTTGTAAGCTCTGTAGAGCGTAGTTCATACCAAACTGACTAACATCCCGGTCAAAGGCGGCTTGCCATTGCTTATCTGTAATCGCATCCCGTGCCACTTGATAAGCAAAGTTTTGATCATACTGGCGAACACCTTGGTTATACTGTGCGGTTTGAAGGTTCTGGTTAAATGCTTGATTCTGTGCCGCTAGATCCTGCTGTTGAGCTTGCAACGTACGAATACCAGGATTAACAGCGCGTGCCGCGGTAGAATTTACATTGGCTGCATAAGCATTAGGGTTAACCCCCATAGAAAGAAGCTGCGCCCGTAATCCGTCAGCCTGTGCACTGTACTGCGCCCGTTGCTGCGCGGTGACTCCCTTAGCCTCTGCTTGCTGCTTGAGAGATAGGATATTATCTACAATCGTTTGCGCTCCCTCAGGCATGTAATTGCCTGTTAATCCAGCTTCCGTTACGCGGTTCCCAAATCCACGTTGATCCTCGCCTTGGTACATCTGTGCCAATGTAGCCATATTAGACAACTGCTGTTGCTGCTGAGCCTGTTCATTTTGATATCGTTGGTAAGCTTGGTTGACCAGAGCTGGTACAACTTCTGTTTCCACACGTCCCATTTGGTCGGCCGCAATTTCGTCTGAACGATCCGAAGTAATGGTGCTGTTCAGTATCCCTCGACGATTCATTTCAGCCATAGTTTGATTGGTGCCTGTTTTAATGTTGGCCTGCGCCCTTTGTAGAGCTGCCTTGTACTCTGGATCAGATTGAACGTCATAGTTAAATGGCGTAGACTGCTTAGTAGCAATCTGTTTCATCAAACTCATTAGTTCAGAACCTTGCTGTGTGTTGGCGCTCTGTGTGTTAACTGGTTTGTATGGCACTGCTGTTAGCTGAGCCTGCGTAGTTGTAGGTGCCTTGTATCCCAAGTTGGTAGTCAGGTACTTTTGCTGCGCCGATGTATCCAACCCTGCCGCCTGTCGTTGCTGTATGACCTGTAAGGCGCGTTGTGTCTCGTTCTGCTTATAGTTGGCATTGTTGGCTATGTTGGATTGATTCTGCGCAATTTGGCGCTTTAGCGTAGCCTCAGCCGTGTTATAGTTGGCACCACCATTACCAATCTTCAATTGTTTCGTGACCGCCATATCTTCACCCCTTTGGGCATAATAAAAGGACCCCCATTTGAGAGTCCTTAGTGATTATTTATTTAACACTTCAAGTCTGCCTTCTATCTCAGATATCTTAGCTTTATATTCAACAATCTTTTTATTATTTTCTTCTATAAGACCTTGTGTTCGAGCAATAGAGTTTTTTCTTGATTCCTGAGTAATAGGATCTTTGCTGGCTGGTAAATTTGTTAGTGTATCAAGTTGTTTGTTAAGTTTTACTTGACTGTCTTCTGTATCATTCACTCTTTGTTCCCAGTACCCTTTAGTTTTTACCCAATATTCCTTAGTCTCTTCTGAACGATCTCCCTGATATGAAGAATTTTTATCTTTACCAGTTTCTATTGTCTGACCAGATTCTTTTTTTGGTTCCACTGAAGATTCTGTATTAGATTGAGTGTCGATTTGAATTGTCTTTCCATCCACTTTTATACCAGCTCCTAGAGAGTCAGATACAGCACGCAAAGGAACATGCGCTTTGCCATCGACTACGATTGCATTTTCTGTTAACGAGCTCCCATTTACCTTAACAGTGTATTCACCTGCTACCTTTTCCCCAATGAGTGATTTCACTTGATCCGCAAATGCATTTCCAGCTGTAGCAACAACTGCACCTATTAATATTCCGCTAAGTAAATAAGACCATTTTTTCACGTTTGTATCCCCCGAATAGTAGATTTGTCCTGATTCTACCATTTGGAACGGGCTGAGTAAACAAAATCAAGTGCTTGATCCACTTGGAATATACACCGTTGCAACTGTTCTCGTTCTACTATAAAGTTTTAAATTCCTCGTATCAGGATCAAAGTCAGCATTAATTACTGCATTTTGTTCAAAGTTACCTCTGATTTCACCCAAAGTGTTCTCCAATAATTCAATGTACTCCATCTTCAATCCGCTAACTTCCGTTGCATTTTCAAAACTAACTGCACCATCCAGATAAGTCTTATCATCGGTTGACTTAATATGAACACTCGCCATATTCCCTACTTGAAGACCATTGGCATCACCATAGATCGAACCGCGTGGGGACCCGTTATCCATAAATAGTAGCGCTCCACCATCATCAGCTTGACCAAGTGACATGGATTCTCCACCTTGTGGACCATATGCTTTAAATCCTGCCGGTGACATTTCCACTTTAGGGAACTCATCACGGCTTGTTGCGATATATGATCCGTATATTTCTACTGAATCAATTACCCCTGCCGTTATTGTTCCGAGATCGGCAGCAATAGCGGATAGCTTTTGAACGTTCATTTTAGCCGCCGTAATCGTGCCAGTAACAAGGATATCCCCATCAATCTCGTTTACGTTACGCGTGTCCAGGTTATTAAGGATGTACAATAATTCCTCTGTCTGCATAACTGACGCATTATGCAACTGTTTAACCAGCGAGCGAAGCTGATCGACTCCGCTTTGACTTATATCCCCTAAGCTAGGGTTTACGGATGGCAATTCGACATTAGCCATTACGTTTGCTCACCTCTCTTATAATACGATGTATCTTAGCCTTGCCTGTACCTGATAGCTTAAGGCGGTACCACGTTTCAGGCGTTCGTACAATCACCGGGATACGGATACTTTGTATTGCCCCCGTACCATTGCTAGTGGTATACACCTGATTCCACGTACCGCCTTCTGTGCCGCCTGCATAGGCGACATTGAGCGTAGACCCTGCTTCTATGTCCGCCACGATAAACAGGCGGTTAATGGTCTTTCTGACCGTCTCGTCGTCCTCTGAAAACGGTTTGGTTTCAATTGACCAGTTGACCGCTGTTCCTGCAAAGTCATTGCCGCCCATTTGCATGATCTTTCCGTCAGCCGTGCCGAAGTAAAGCGTCTGACCATCTAGGTAATAAGAAGTAGCCACAAAACTAACAGGCCACCAGCGACCGCCCTGCATATCGTATTTAAGCGTCACATTAGGCAATGTTGCTGTACCCGTGACCAATGATAGATATATAAAACGCCCATCTGTGCCAGCGCAACAGTTATGGGCGTATAACATATTAATTTGAGCGATGTAATTTTTTATTGGGTCACTAATCTTCGTTGGGGCAGCACCGCCCATATAGTCGTAAAATCCATCCGGCCCAAGCCAGTAAAGTGAATCCCTTGTCGGTACAATAGAACGGTCTGAGACGCATCCTACGCCGTAAGGCTGGGTCATGTTGAAGTTGGTAGAATCCTCGCCAAACAACTTATGCATCGTGTTCTTTTTGAACAGTATGACATGGTTAGAAAAAGCAGTCAGTCCGCTTGGTTTATCACCATCCGACGTTTCTACTGTGATCTTGCCTGTTCCAACATACTTATCTGTGCTTGTCCAGTCTGTAGCGTCTCGTAGCCCTGAGAAGGACAACAGGTTATCACCTTTACCAGCTAAAAAGAAACGGTTAGAGTGCGACGTTATGAACGATTCGCCTATTGGGGCATTATCTATTGTGGTAACAGAAGCGCCATCCCACTGGCGAAGACGAATGTCCCCATCAGTAAAAAATAGTTTACTACCGTCAAAGAACATTGAATAAGGCCATGGACGACTGTTATCTTCTCCTCCAGGTTCGAATACCGCCACCCAAGAACCTCCAGAATACCTATACAGTCCCTTGCCGTTGGTGCAATACAACTTATTGCCAAACTTGAAAAGGCGGCTTATATAGCCAGTATGTTGGCTGTGTAGTGTGTGCCCATCCGTCACTTGCAGCGTAGGATACAAAAACGAATCAAGATTGATTGTTGCAACACATTGGCTATCCTTGATTTCTATGGCTTCCATAGATTGATTGATACCATCAGCTAATGTAACAACAGCTGTTTTACTTTTTTGAGGTGTTGCAATCCAAGGTTTCACGGTTTCACCTCACAACGTATTAATAAATGTCAATATTTTGTCTGCTAATTCTTTGTGCCCATTATCGTTTGGATGCAACCCATCCGGCAGTGCGTAGTTTCTGTAATCAGCGTTCCATGCGTATACATTTGATTCATGATACAAATCTAGAACTGGTACAGAATAGTGTTTTGAGACTTTTATAATGGCATCAGAAACCTGCTCAAGAGTCACCCCATTGTTAACGGCCCAAGGGTTCTCTCTTGGTAAGGGAGTAAACACAACTATGGTTTTAGTTGGGTACTTGTTGATTAATTGTCTTATTGTGTAGTCGACTGCCCCATAAAACGATTTCTTTGGGTCAGTATCACCAAAACTCCCCAGGACAAACTTCGTTCCTACCTCTGCCCAATCATTCGTTCCACCAAACACTGTAATTAGATCAGCCTTTGGATCAAGCGAATCCAATCTTTGATAAAATGCATCAGAGCCACCTGCAACAGATGGAGTGCGCCAACCAGTGCCACTAACTCCATAATTGTTTACAACACACCCTATGTTATCTTGTATATAATCTTGGTAGTTTTTATGAGTTCTTGTGTTGTGTTCAGTAATAGAATCACCGATGACATTCCAAACCTTTCCATTCCACTTACTAGAAACTAGGTATTCACGTTTTGAAGATTCGATTCCATCACTTGGAGTACCAGCAAAAACGGCTCCGCATGTAATCAAAATAGCTCCTATAATAGCGCCAATGATAAGATATTTTGACTTTTTCAAATCTTTTTCCCCTCCAATGAAATATATGGAATATGCCGACAATTATTAGGTTACTATAAACTGTTTAAAAATGCCAATACCTTGTCAGCTAATCTCATATGCCCATTGTCATTGGGGTGTAGACCATCTGGAAGTGCGTAATTTCTATAGACTTCGTTCCATGCATATACGTTGCTTGTACGGTAAAGATCAAGTGCAGGCACACTGTAATGATTAGCTACTTTAATGATTGCATCAGCAACTTGTTCAAGTGTGACACCGTTATTGAGCGCCCAGGCTGGTTCGCGTGGGATTGGTGTAAAGACAGCTATTGTTTTGGTAGGGTACTTATTAATAAGCTGCTTAATCGTATAATCTAGTGCACCATAAAAGCTTACAGCAGGGTCTGTATCTCCGAATGTTCCCATGTTGAATGCAATCCCTACTTCTGCCCAATCATTTGTACCAGCAAAGACGGTTATTAAGTCAGCATCTGTTGCAAATGAGCCCATTCTTTGATAAATAGCATCAGAACCACCTGACACAGAAGGTGTGCGCCATCCTGTTCCACTCAATCCATAATTGTTTACAGTACATCCGATTATGCCCTGGATGTAGTCTTGGTAGTTTTTTGTTGTTCTTGCGTTGTGCTCAGTAATGCTATCGCCTATGGCGTTCCACGTTTTCCCCGTCCATTTCGATCTGTAATTAACGCTGTTATTAATCGCTTCTCGTAGGCCTTCATCCACAATGTCGACTCTGTAATCACCATATGGAAGATAAGTAGATGGCAGTTGTCCCTTTGACACCATTGTTGTATTAAGATTGGACACTGGTATTGTCACTCTCACAAATGCCACGGTACTATTTGGTGGATTTATTGTGGCTGGCGCTAATGGGTTTTCTACTCCAGATACAAAGACTTTACTGGCATTATAGAAAGCGTAGTCGGCAATTGACGTTGTTTTGTAGACATTCCCATATGCCACTGGTATATAGTCACTAGCATAATAACCACTATTCGTAATTATAGTTCCATCCGCTGAGCTAACGATCCCCAAAATGGCCTTCGAAGGATCAAACAGATTTGTTGCGGCTTTTAGAAATGTGGTCTTGTCATAATTTATACTATTATCCGCTGGTACTGCGTTGATTGGCGCTGTTCCGGCTATCATTTGTTTGAGTTCATCTGTCAAATAAGTCTGGTCTATAAGACCACCGTTTTTACTTATTTGCGGCACTATAATGGTACCGTTTTTATCTAACTTTGAATTTTCCAAATCCGTTATCTGTCCCGTGATACTCAACTGTGAGCTAAGACTATTTATCGTTTTGCTGTACCCACCGACAAAGCTGGCTCCGTCCCCAAAGTACACGATATTTTCATCATTCGAAATTGCAGTTACCTTGTACTCGCCGCTAGGCATAACAATGGTAGTCCTGCCTTCCGCATTCGCTTGATTAACCACGGCTTGTAATTTGCTAGTTACATCTGTTCCACCAGGAAAGACGCCAAAAGACGGGGCAACATAAAACACATCTCCGAAGGAGCGTTTTACTAACTCTGCATTACGGTATTGTTCTGCAATCAATTTTGAACCATGGCTCATGACCACACCCCCATGACATCTTCAATAACAGGGTAATCCGGTCTTTCATCGTTCGATTTTTGGAATTCCTCTATCAGGCCGTTATATCTGACTGTGAAGTTATTTACCATAGCCACATCGTTGAAGTTTTCTGCAATTTGCACAAGCGTTCCGTACACCAACAGCATGTGAAAATCACGGTCTAAGTCTGGTGCTGTGTTCATATCTGATACAGTCAGTTGTGCTGGTTCGCGATAGTAAAAAATCATTAATCCTCCTTGGCAGTCATCTTCAGGCGTTGGATAGATGCCAAGGTCATCACCATCAGTGAAGTAATAGAACGGTTCATTCGATCCTTTCTTTACATCCTGATACATGTATTCCTGATCATTTACTAATACATCAATTACGTTTGTCGGTGAACATGGCAAGGGGTAGATAAACACATCACTTAAAATGTCATCCTGCCAGACTGTGTTGATTCGGAAAGTTGTACGAAATAGTTCATTTTGTACGGTATTAATTTTTCGGATTACACTTTCATCGGACAGGTCATGCGGGTATTTCTCTGCAATTTCATCCAGTATTTCTTGCAGTTTCACATTACATCACCCCTCTATAAACGAAAAAGCCCCAAACGGGGCCTTGTTACATACCTTTTATTTCCGTTTTGGTGCTGTTCTCGATGCGTTGGTTAACCTCACGGGTCATTTCATAACTGTATTGGTAGATTTCTGCAATGGCTTCTGGTACTTCTACTGACTTACCGCGTGGTACCGTGTAGATAACGCCGTTAAATCCGACTGGAACCACCTTATCATTCGGGTTAGCTGGATCATCAGGGATCATAATTTTCACTTTCGGCATTGCCTTAAGCTGTTCCAACACACTTTTCTCAGCTTCAGCAGCTTGACGCTCCAAAGCTTTCTCTTCCATCTGCATTTGTTCCGGTGTTTTTTCAGTGTCTTTCGTTGCCATGTTGTTTCCTCCTCAAATTAAAAGGAGCCCGAAGGCTCCGTGTATTAAACTGTTGCGCCAGATTCGTACCGTACGATAGCCAATTCTTGCAGTCGTACAGCAGCAAAAGCACATTTCCATGCTACGGTATTAAATTGGTTCAGTGGGTCAGCTACACCACCGCTACCAGCGGGATGAACGATTATTTCAGGTTTCATAGATCCCTCAATGTCCGGCAGGCCATACGCACCGCGACCAAGGAAGATAGTAGCGTAAGCATCATTAGCAGCAGGAGCACCAGCCGAACCAGAAGCGAATTTAACACCATTGTCTACCTCCATGAAGTAGATGCCGTACATTTTCCCCAGCATACCTTCTTCACGGTTCTTGGTGTCAACGTAGGTATTTTGATCCTTCCATTCTTGCATCTGCATGATGTCCAATGCGACGTCTGGATGTACAAGTGCTACATATCCAGTACCACCATTAGGCAAGCGGATAGGCTTAACCTTATTGCGTTTCATGGTACGACGCACTTTCAGGATATCCAGCGCTGTGATCTTATCCGCTGGCAGCAATGTACTACGTGATGCCTTGCCATTTGCGTAGAATACGTTTGTACCAGCAGCAACCACGTCACGGACGATGATATCAATAGATTCTCCCGCATTCTCGCCCATGAGACCTGATGTTTCTTGCAGTAGTGGGTCAAGTCCTGTCATATCAATGAAATCAGAAATCTTTGTCCACGAGCCGTATTCTTGAATAGTTGCAGTGATCTTCACAATGTCAAGGTTAACGCCATCAGGAGTTACGCCTTCAGTCAAGGCTGTAGTGTTAACAGCCAGAGAGTTAAGGCGGCGGAAGCTTGTAGTCGCACCTTTGCGCTTAGGAATGTTCTTATTTTTATCACCGAATTTTGTCCATTGTAGTTCTGGAATTAAGCGTTCAAGTAGTTCGTCTTGGTAAAACTCCGCTTGCTCTGCTGTTAATGCGTTAACTCCAGTTGTTGCGTTATAACCTTGTACTTGTGTTGCCATGTTTGGTCATCTCCTTAGATTACGCGTCCACGCCTGCTGTCTCTGAATGCTTTACGCTCAGCTTGGGTCATACCGAGGTATCCACCCTTTTGATCTGGAGCATCGGCACCAAGCGAGCCTGTGGAGCTGTCCGCGTTTTGTTGTAATTTTCGTATTGCCTCTTGCTCTGCTTGGGTTTTAGCGTTAGTCACGCGTGCCTCGTACGTAGCGAGTTTGTACGCCACGTCCAACGGGTAGCCATTATTAGCAGCAAGATTGATCACATCGTCCTTGTACTTAGCAAAGTCCGGGTATTGATCCGTATCCTTCTCCATGCTGGTAATCTGAGCTTCTACCTGACGTAATGCGTCGGCTTCCCTCAATTCATTCAATTGTCTTTCGTACTCGTTTACCTTTTGATTAAGAGGTTGCAAGTGATTTCGAATAACCTCTTCATCCACGCCAAGTTTGTCAGCCTCTTGTTGGATGCGTTTGTCCATCTCAGCCTGTTCCAGCGCCGCCATGTAATCATCGTGGTTATCGAAACCGTAATACTTAGCTGTGCGATCAAGCATTTCCTGATAACGCTCGGCTTGCTGGGCTTTTTCGGACACCTTATCGTAATTCAGTCCCTTTTGGACCCAATTCGGCACCTCATCCTCTGGCACAAAGCGTTCTTCCTTGTTGTACTTGACCTTTATTCCTTTGGGCTCTTCCTGTGGTTGGGAATCTTGCCCCTCTGTTTGTGTGTTAACTTGCTCTTCTACTACCTGATCGGCAGCAGTTTCAATTACTTCCTCTTCGCTATGGTTGGCGTTCGGTTCTTCGTACATGTTTGAATCCTCCTTGCTCTATGGTAGGAGCAATATTGTATATAGAAAGGGCCTCCGCAGTCTCAGCAGAAGCCCGATTACATGCCTATTGGCATTGGTTGTTGCATTGGTACCGCTTGTGGCGCTTGCTGCTGTGGAGCAACTACATTAAGCAGCGTCATGACCTGTTGTTCTGGAGTCAACATATCAAATTGCGCCTTCTCTTCTGGAGACATTTGCTCGACGATCTGCTCCATCATGCCGATGATGCCTTTCTTTTCGTCCATTTCCTTCATCAAACGATCTCGATAAGGTACTGTGTTCTTCGGCATGTACTTGAGATACTGCTCATACGTGATGTGACCAGCAGCAAGGGCGTTCTCAAGCCCAGAAACTACTAACGACTCACTGTATGTGGATGATGGACCGACGTCGATTTTAAGGGTAAATCCTACATCTTGATACTGCGATCCATTAAACATAGTGGCGTAATCATCGCCCTCATCGTCTTTCAGAAGAACCTGACGCGGTAGGTTGTACTTCACCTTAAAGAAATCTTCCCAAATACGTCCAATGTCCTCTATAGCCCGGTAAAAACGGCGCTTGATAGACTCAATTGGGATTGCAGCAGCCTTTTGCAGCAGCATAATAGCCGTAGCGTTAAGGTCTGCGCTGGGTGCTGATCCAGTCGCTGCCTCGTCTGCTCCGGTCATTTGTCGTGTAAAGGCCATGATAGATTCTACCAAGTTGGCAGCATTCGCACTTATTGGCCCTGGTTCCAAATAGCTGACTCCCACACTCCCTGGCGGCGAATGATCTTCTACCATTTCCCCAGGCGCGTTGGTGACTAAACTTGGATTAACAGCACCTGACTTGTATATAAGTTTAGGCCATCCTGTAAGCTGCACAGACAGTATCTGCATGGCTACTAATGTGTTGATAGCCTTCTGGTTAGGTATGAGCCCTTCCGTGTCTCCTATGCCGTGTATGGACTTCTTACGTCTATCCCACTGCATGACCACGATGGGATAAAGAGATAATCCGGTTGGTGTAGGCTTCTTGATGGTAATGCCTGATGCGACTTTACAGAACATGACTTGCCCTTTTTCTCGCCAGTAACGAGTTAATACAGTCACTTTACTGCTATCATTAAGCTCCACCTTCGCCATGTCATACCCTTGATCCTGAGTTTCCTTGTCCGGTTTGATCTGCTTTGCCATAAGTTCAGTAACACCATTGGCTTTAGCCATCTCACGGACACTTTCAACCATTTCACGGCTGTTAATAAGGATATATGGCTGCTTCTGTACATTTCTCTGCTGCGGGTTGCCAAAGAATACATTAATCGGATCAAGGACCTCACCTTCCATTTCTCCAATGTATGGGTACTTGTTGCCACCCTTAATGCTGTTGTCCCAGTAGTAATGCCATATGGCGGTGCCTGTGTTGGCTGCTGTGTCCAAAGCCTCCTCGTTCAGCTCGTCCTGCTTGATACGTTCCCATGTTGCCTCACTATTACGACTAAACAGTTCGCCTGGATCGTCTTCTTGTTCCGGCTGCTGATCATCAACCTCTTCAAGGCTGAATATCATCTTAATCTGCTCACTCATGACGTTAGCAACCTTGTGCGTCTCGATCATCTTAATGACGTTGAATACCGGACGCGGTAGATGCTTAGTCCTTTGTGTAGCAGCAGGCCACTGGTCAGACGCTTTGAACCGCTCATACTCAGGCCATTTATCAAGAAAGCCCATCCTACGGAAATAGGACAGGCCATCTTTATATTGCTTCTCCAGTTCTCCAGCCAGCTTATCGACTGTCTGCTGCATGCTTATTCACCTTCTTTCTTCGCAGGGCCATGTAGATACTCTTGCATCAGGCTAATCATGCCCTGTTGCTGTGCTTCTGTGAGCGGTACAGGCGGCTTTACCTCACCTATCAACTCACGTAGTTTGGCGTTAATAAGCTGCTTTGTTTCTTCCTCCAAGTCAGGCAGCCTGAGCAATTCGCCTAGCTTTGTCGCATCATCTACCATCCTAAGTAGTCACCTCCTGCATTATTGTCGTCACTACGGAACGGGAATGGCGTTGGTGGTGCAGATGCCTCTGGTAATGTTCCGCTAAAGTAAATAAACCTGTGCAACGCCTGTGACATGGCATCTACCTGATCATCATGCTTACCATTTGGGAAGCTTGCTGCTTCTTCCACAAAGTCATGTATCCATTCAACTCCGCGTGGGATAAACACGTTTCCACTCTCGATATAAGCAGATACCGCATTAACCCGGGCTACCTTACCACCCTCTGGATTAACTGGTATGATACCGCCTATTTCGCTGTGTAGAGTAGATATGATGGCTGAACCATTGGCCTTGTCCTCAATCAGTTTCCAAGCAGCATCAGGATGCTTTTGATGGACGTTCCTTATCGTCTGGAGCGTAGCCATGAAGTTCATGCGTGCACGTACCTGATCAATCAAGTACATATTAGCCCTACTCTTGCCCCACACCTGAATAACCACATAGTCACTGTCGTCATTGTCCTTAAACGCTGCATCTATACTGATCAGCTTGGAAGCCATCGGCGGCAGCGCATCGTAATATTGCCACCATTGCCGCTTAAGTAAGTTACCCTCTTGGCTGGTTGGCCTGCCTTGATACAACGCATTAAATGACGATGGGTACTTTTTACGCGTTTCGATAAAGTCATAGCTGTATCTTTCAGGCCATAACGGATCTCCAGGATCACGGCCTAATAGATCGCCTTCCTCAGCTTCAAGTGGCAAGTTAATCATAGTCATGGGTAGCGGTTCACCATATTCGGGATTCTGCAATCTCCCAATCAAATCATCTTCATGCCAACGAGTCATGATGAAAATACAAATAGCACCCGGATGTAGACGTGTAGAGAATGAGTCAACCCATTCGTCCCACATCTTATCCCGGTACACTTGTGAATCTGCTTCTTCACGGTTCTTGATCGGATCGTCGATAATCATAAGATCCGCGCCCTCACCAGTTACACCAGCGAGAATACCACGTGAGATCATACCACCTCGCGTTCCGTCTATATCCCAGTCTGATGAAGACTTTGATGTCGGGCTGATCTTAAGCGAGAACATATCTTCACCAAGTAATTTCATCTTCTGTAGATTCTTCTTGCCAAATTTAGACGCGAACGTGGTGTTGTATGATCCCTCGATGATCCGATCATTCGGAAAATGTCCCAAGTAGTAACTAGGCAATGTCTCCGTTATCGTCATAGACTTGCCATGTCGTGGAGGAATAGAGAAGCCAAGGTATTGATTCTCCATAGGTATCTTGCCCTCTACCATAGCTTTCTTACGCTCTATTGCATCCTGAATGATTTCGCAGATGAACTCGCCGTGCCTGCTATCCTTGTATAACCCACCATGTGCATATTTAACGTAGTCATAGTAGTTACTCTTGGCTGATTCCTTTTCCTCAACCTCAAGTAGTTGTAGAAGCTCCATTTCCTCGGCGGCGGTTAAGCTCATCTATTCTCGCCCTCCGTTCTTCCGCGGTCAGGCTACTTAAGTCCTGATTCGTGTTGTTTAAGCCGCCAGATAAGCCGACATCCTGTTTATCCTGCCAGCCATAATTGTTTTTCAGATTGAAGATAACGCCTGCTGGATTCTTTGTGGTAAGCAATGTTTCCTCGGTGAAATTCTCAATACGAGCCTTCGCTCTTTTTACCGTGAGGAAAAACTCTTCCCTATCTTCGTAGTTCAACAGCGTTTTACGGTCTGTTTCCAAGTGAACTGCCAAGCCAGATATTGTGAATGGTTTAACCAAATGCTTCTCCACATTTCCATGGCGGTCCAATGACGGTGTCCATGTTTCCTTTCCTTCTCCATCTATCTCGCGTGTCCACACTTCTTCATAACATGACTCAAAATAGCTATCTATCTTAGCTTGAAGTTCTTCAGCAGACTCAAACTTAAGCGGCCTACCTCCTGGATGCTTATCCTCTGCCATCTGTACCTCCTCTCTCCCGTGTACCTTACTTTACCGTCACCTCTCGGTGTTTCGGGTTTAGATTACGGGAAGCTATTTAAAACTTGGCTTGTGATGGTTGTTTACTCACATAAATACCTGTTGTTGTAGAATCACACGTTATTGCTGGATGCAAAGGATTGGGCATTAGTGGCGACTGTATACCCTCTGCTCGTTTTGGCACCGTGGGCATTTGCAATCTTTTGTACTCCAATATCTCTTGTGGCGAACCTTCTATAGTTCCATCTGGATGTAGTTTCATTGTTATATCCCTCCTTATAGGAAAGCCCTCTATACGGCCTCCGCTTCGCTAAGTATTTCGGTCGACTCGATGGCCTTCGGCAAAAACAAAAAAGACACTCATAAGAGCGCCTTTAGTCTATCTTTAAATTTTGTTCTTGATCCGACGCGCATTCGATATCAACGCCCCGAAACTTACCAATGTTTCTGTGTTCTTCAAGTTCTACAGTTGTATATGGTGCGACTTCTGTCTTTAATTTCATCCATGTGTCGTTATTAAGCGTAATCTTATCAGGCATCTTGTTGTTTTTGTTCTTGTATTCCTTGATTTCTTTACTCAACAATTCTGATACTCCCACCTAATTCACCTCCTGCAATCCATTATAATACAAAAGAGCAACGGTTACCCGTTACCCTCTCTGTACAGATATCATTTTTGATGTGGCCCGGGGCCATTCTCCCCGAGAGTGCATGACTGCTTTGCTTATTCCGACTCAAACGGCTAGTCACTTACCAGGTTGTCAACCCCTACGACCTTTTCAGGTAGACCAGTAAACCTCTTAGCTACGGCTTCTCTTCGCCCACCACATCATTGCTGCATTAATATGTGCGAGTTTTAACGAGTTCCCTTTCTCAGAGCTGGGCTTTGGTATTAAGCCGTGCGGCAGCAGCACCCTACACCCAACCATTCACATATCCATCATATTGTGAAGAAACAGCGTGGACAGCGACTGCGCATTTAGCTACCGTTGCCCATCGCATATTTCCTATACTACTATCTTAGCAGGTTCTCACATGGTTTTGCGTGCAAAAAAATGCGTAAATCATGCAGGCTCCCTGAATATCCACGTTGGATCAAACATGTGGTCAAAGTTTGTAATCTCCATTTCATCCTCACTCAGCGGCTCAAGTGCAATGGATAATTTACGTATAGACTCAGTATGCAGGCGTGAAATAGTACTGGGGTCTTTATGCATCTTTGTCGCTATCTCATGCAATGTTAATGTGTTTCTGTCCAGATACTTTTGATTGATGACCATTTGCTGATCGTCACTCAAAACCTCGCTGACTGCTCCTTTAACCATACTTACAATGCGTGCATACCTCAGCCCGTCCAATGAACCATGCTTAATCAAACGATTAGTCGATAAATTGGCTGTGTTTGGCACCAACTCGTCACGGCTAAGAGCTACTCGACACATTCTCTCTGCATACTCATATGATCTAAAGTCTTTCAATAACTCAGTTACCCTGTCCTTTTTCATGTCTTTCCCTCCTTCAGTTCAGTTAATGGCACAAAAGCAACTTCTCTGTACCCTTCATGCAGTTTGTATTCTTCGTATAAGTGAAATGATGGCTTTGTCCAACGTCCAATACTCCAACCTCGTCTATCAAAGTCGAAGTAGACCAGCAATGAACCTGTCGCCTCTTCGTCCTTTAGTTCAATCATCACCGCATATGGATGCTCTATACCCGGATGATTAAACCAATAATGCTGCATCACGCTTTTATCTCGCTCAAGCATGTGAGGAAAAGGCAGCCGTTAGGCTACCTCTCCTTTACCAAATACTATTGCTTCTAACGCCGCGACTCTTTCCTCAATTGTCTTTCCTGCCACTTGCTGACCAGCGTCCCCTTGAGCCACTCCGTCGGTTGTGTCCTCTTGCGTTTGAAACTGCGTAGGCAATTCTACGATGTCTGCCTTTTCCACACCGCCAGATTGTGCCAGATCCTCATTAGCACGTTTTTGTTCTTCGGCTTCTCTTCGAAACTGCTCGGCCTCTTGGGCCGTTACCTCCCGGTACTTACCTTTTTCCAACCATCCGAAGGTGATTTCTTCATCCGTTTCAGCCAATTTAGCCTTAAACTGTGACCCTTTATTATCCGTTTGTTGTACGTCATAGATAGCTGGCAATGATTTTTTATATACTTCTACAGCCTTGGCAAGTTCTCCAGATGTATTGCTATTAATTACTTTAATTGCTGCAGATGTACCCACAGCAGCCTCAGCTCGTAAGTCATCAATGTGACTGTTCAGACGTGCAATTTCTTGAGCAGCTGCATCCCGTTTTTGTCCAAGGTCTGCAATCTCCTCTTGAGCCGCTTGCAAATCCTTTTTAAGGCTGTCTGTTTGCTCGTAAAGATCATCATATTGCTTCTGCAGATCATCGCGTTCTTTCTTTAGTGATGCCGCATCTTCCTGCGTGCGTTTGAGTTCTTCAAGATATTTTGTGTCACGATCAGACATCATTTCTTGTACAGCAATTCTTAAAACCTGGTAAGCTCCTTCGTTACTGCAAAGCTGACGCATTTTCATGCCATCTACTTCAAGTCCGTCCAGTATATAAGCAATTTCAGCATGCGCTTCTTCCTCTCGCTGGCTATATTCAGCAAGCCGCGCTTCTTGCTCAATTTCCTGTTCAAGATCCGCTATTTGTTGAGTAAGCACTGCCACCTTGTTTTGGTCAGCTGCTGCGAGTTTTTGCTGTTCCGTCCGTAATTCATACCGCAAATTTTCTAGCTGTTGTTGTTTGTCCACCTGTACACACCTCGTTATCCGATTATTTTCATCTATATACTATGATTATACCACATCTAGTGCCGTTATAGTACATTTTTCGCACTATTACACAACATTTCGTATGCAGTTGGCACTTGACTATCTCAAATATTTACGTATGGCGACCATCACAATTGCGTAAATCAATAACGCCGCTATTAAATCCATGTTATGCTCCTACCTTATCCGGTGGTTTGCCTATGAATCTATGACCATCCGTTTTAAACCACGTAGCAGGCTCATAGAGACCTTTTAACTTTCGACCTAGTATTCGATCATCCATGACCGGTAACACGCCTATACGAGTCCCAGAATCGTCCAAAAGGGTATATCCGTCTTTGTGATTGATCCAACATGCTATCATGCTGCTTCTACCTCCCATACTTTGATAACGATTCGTGGTCGTTCGGAATAATACTTACGGGTAATGAGGGCAACAACTCGGTTATCATCTTGCCAAGCTATTTTATTTAGAGCATCAAAAATTCCTTTGACACAATTATCAATATCAGGCTTGACTATAGGGAATAGTTTTCCTTTCAGCGCTTCATCTCTTTTCTTCTTGCTCCAGCTTTGTGGTACTGGATAATAGAATGCGATCTCTGTTCCTACAGGTCCTGATAATGGCTTATCAAACTTCTTTCTCGCCAAGTAACCAATCTTAGTTTTGTAGGTGAGGTAATTTTGTGCTGACGGGTTTTCCCACTTGCTCCGTTGCGTCATACGAACTGCACCCATTGGCGTTATGTTTACCTCAAACGTTATCATGCTGCCTCATCCTCCTGTGCTTTCTCCCACTCTAACTCTGCTAACCCTTTACGTATGAATTCATCCCAGTCTTTGTCCATTAGGTCATAGTCGTCTATTGGATTCATGGGGTATCCTCCAGTAGTGATGGGTTTTCATAGATATTGCCAATGATTGAGCAATGTCGGGTTACCTCAAACCCTGTCCATCCTCCGTTACCTGCATTTGCCTTGTATAAACTGAGGGGTACTGCCTTAAACCTCGCTTGGTTTGAGTCATAACAGATGATTGCGACTTCATTTTGCCTAAGTGCGTAATCTGGTGGAATAACATCTCCCTCGTATATCTCTTTACCGTTACGGTCTTTTAGTCCGGTATATTGCATGATCACTTTTTCATCATCCGAGAAGCCACGTACATATTGCCCATCTAACGGATTAAATGCCGCCACCTTGCCTTCTGGATCAATAGTCACCTCATAGTCCATTTCCTTCACGAATACGTCCCACGCTCTAAATTTGATGGGTCTACTCACTTGTATCCTCTCCTTTCAAAGCTGCCGCGATTGAATTAATAACATCCGTCCCATCTTTCGCTATCTCTTCTAAATCCAAGTGACTGGCAGGTACAGTGTCGGCGGCTAATATTAATTCTTCGACGAACGTTTCCGCCTCTTTCAGTGCCTTATCCTTAATCTCTATCTGTTGTAGGAGGTAGGATATATATTCAGGAGCGTTCGCGACGAAGTTCGCGTTATTCTCATAGTTGGGGAAATAAGCCACACCATCAGGTACACTTTCGTATTCTTCATACATTTGACAAATATAAACAAACACTTCGCCATCAGCCGGAATAATCCGTACAGCATCGTCGGTTGAAAACCATTTCCCCGGTGTAGCTGCTGCCAGTGCTGTACGTATCTCTTTTATCTTCTTATCCATGGTTTAGACCTCCCACGTTCCATATGACCAACGCCCTACATGCCCACCACAATCTTTGCAGGAAGCTTCTTTTTCAACAACAAAATGGTCTTCGCGATAGGTATCCTCAATATTTATTTTTGCGGAATCACAATGATGGCATTTTAAAGGGTATCCATCCTCAGTGATGTACCCATCCGAACTCTGTCTGTTGATATATTCGCCGATATCTTCAAAAACTTCACTTTTATCTGACATATCCCTTATTCCTTTCCTTTTTCGGATAATCGAACCGTAATCGTCCCATTTACAAAATTAGAATCTTGGTTGATTACAAGCTTATGAAGCCCGTATTCATCACGCATTTCCTTAGCCAATTCAAAAATCTTCTCATCCAGTAACTCCGTAAATCTTTCGATTGTCATTTCCATATCCCTTATTCCTCTCCTTGCCCTTTAGGGGCTGTGATTTTATTCGGCTGCCGCTTCGCTGGGCTGTTCGGTCGATTCGGGGGCCTTCGGCCTTAGTAGTTCCTTCGCTGCTTTTTCGCCTTCTAGCGTGAGCCAACCCAAGTCCATAGTGACGCCCCATTCATACCAGTTCTTTCCTGACCATTTCTCTAATAGGTACCACGCTCTTTTATGATGCATATAAAAATCAGGTTCATTAATTAGCACTCTTGGAGTTGTACGTCTTCCTTGTGTACACGGATTATGAATAGCGTAGTTGGCGCATCGGTTATACACGTCCAACAAAAACCTTTTCTCATCCTCTTTCATTCCTCTATCCCCTCTCCTTGAGCTATTAGAGCTGCTAAACAGATGGCTTCCTGCGCCGTCGTGGCAGGCACTTCAATTGGACCCGAATCTGCATCATTCCAAAATGTGCAGCTGTACTCCGCTGGACTAATTTCGAAGATTTGTGTTCTGCTCAGAGTCATGATCGGATATTTTTGTGATACTTCCCATGCTGCGCCTATGTCAGTGCTGTACATTGCTGGTGACGTTGAATAACCTTTACTATTGATGATCATCCCCGGTCTGATTCGATCCGCCTTATATCCCATCACAGCCGTAGCAACCCATATATCTCGCTCTTGTGGTTTCATACTATTCCATTTAGCTATTACTTCATCTCTGGTCATAGGGTATCTTCTTCCCTTCTTATTGGAGTCTATAGTCAAAATCCTTGAATTTACAGTATTGCTTTAGGTTCATCATTTCCGCAGTTCCCACCGCCCCCTCACGATTCTTGGCGACAATGATTTCGATAATGTTCTTTTTCTCGGTATCTCGGTTGTAATAGTCGTCCCGGTATAAAAAGGATATGGTGTCTGCGTCTTGCTCAATGTTTCCTGATTCCCGTAAATCTGACATCATTGGGCGCTTGTCCTGGCGCTGCTCTACATTTCGGCTGAGTTGAGCCAGTGATATAACCGGACAATCATTTTCACGTGCCATCTGCTTAAGGCTGGAACTGATGTAACCAACCTCATCATTACGATTACTGAAATTTTTCCCGCCTTTAATTAGTTGCAGATAGTCGATATATACAATCAAATCTGGGTGCCTCTTTTTCAGCTTTCTGACCGCTGCACGTATTTCTTGAATGCTCAGTCCTGGACGATCGTCTATAAATACATTCATTTCAGTCAGCACTGATAATCCAAGAGTGTATGTCTCCCATTCGTCGTCTCTCAGTTGTCCGGTTCGGATGCGTTCACCGTCTATGTAGCACTCTGCGGCTATCATCCGGTCATACAATTGCATCTCAGGCTGTTCTAGGCTGAATATAGCGACTGCAAGGCCATCCTTACCGTTTCTAACGGCGTTGTTTAGGAGGAAGGCTGTTTTACCCATAGAAGGTCTTGCAGCCACTATATTGAGCGTCTGCTTCTGCCATTTGCCTGTTATCCTGTCCAACTCTGTGCCAACCGTACTGACTCCCAATGCTTGTCCGTTGTACTTCTTGTCATTCAAAAGTTCGAAGTGGTTCATGAGACCATCTTTAATATGCGAGAAGCCTTCTTTATCACGAGACTGGTCACCGATTTTCTCAGCAATGCTCATTAGCTCTGCTGCAAACTCGGTAGGATCTTCATGGCCACCGCTATATACTTCTTTGACAGCAATCATTCCGGTTCGCATTAAATACTTTTCCTTCACAATGCGTTCATGAGAAGCGAAGTCCGAAACGGATGGAACCGACTTGCTCAGGTCAACCAAATAGCTCATGCCACCAACATCCTGCAAGGCTTGTCCCATACGTGAAGTTATAGACACAACGTCTATCTTTTTATTTTCTTCTCGTAATGAGAGCATGTTTTCAAATATGACCCTATGACCCTCGTGATAAAATGCATCGGGCATTAGTAGAGACTCGTATATTAAATCTGGAGCTAACAGAATGGATCCAAGTACAGATTGTTCTGCCTCTAAGCTGAAATAACTCATTGAGCCTCAGCCCGTTTCTTTGCCAATAACCTCTGCGTCCAAGCCTGTCTGCTTATACCTTCTCTGACCCATGGCGGATCTTTCGGTATATCTTTGCGTTCTTCATCCTGCCTGCGGATCATCTCACGTGTTCTCTCAATTTCCTTATTAGCTTCAATTCTCTCATTCGCTTTTATTAAAGTAGGTATGCCAGGAGCGAAGTCTTTTCCCAAGCTTAGATAGTCACCCAAGTTAGCCATTACGGTTTCGTAGTCATATTGCTGTAGTTTATCCACCCAGATATCTACAACCGATTTATCAATCTTCCAACTTGGGAAATATGCTGCTGTTTTCTTTACGATATCAATAGCTTCCCTTTTTTCCATCTACCCCAGCTCCCTTTCTAATTCATCAAATATAGACATGCGACTGCTTTTTGCTCCTTTACTTTTATGCTTCTCTTTAATGGCATTGGTATAAAAGGAAAATGAATGAACCTTGCCGCCGTCTTCAACCTTTTTAGCATGTTTCTCTTCCATCACCTCTATAATCAGGTCAACCTGAACTCCTTTGTTCAGCAATTCAGTAACAGTAGGCCATTCTGATGGTTTCAAACCCATGCACTGATGAATACGCCCATATTCTTTATTCACTTTTTCAAAATCATTATTTTCGTCAGTAGTAATATCTTTAAGATTATCTTTAAAAGAATATATATCTTGGGGGGGTAAATAGCCCCCTGGGGGTGGTGACTGATTAGCCCCCACAGTGGGTTCTATTTCGTCACCTGGGGTCTTTTTAGCCCCCTGGGTACTTTTTTTGTTAGAATCCCATTCTGCAGTATTCGTATTAATTCCAATCACTCGTGCTTTAACGTGTGTACTTTCCTCAAACACTCTCACAATCTTCATATCAATGAGCTTATTAATCTCTCGTTTAACCTGATCCTTTCGGATGCCTGTTCCCTCTGCAATAAATGCATTTCCTAGTTCATGGCTTTTTCGATGGAATCCATATGTGAACCTAAAGATGAACATGATTATGTTTGCTTGGGATCCGTTTATCCTCGTTTTATAAAGTGCTTCTAATAGTTCATGCGCTATCAGGGTGTAACCATTCTCTAGCTGAGCAGCCATATAGGATCACCGCCTACATCGCTTGTTTGTCTTGATTACCTGAGTGGCACGACCATTTTTTCATGTACTCATTAACTGCCTTGTCTAAAAATTGCTGCATTGGTATTCCGTGCTCTACGCAGAATAATTTCAACTTTTTGTGTTCCTGCGGATCGAGACGGTAAGGGATGTTTTTTGTCTTGGTGTATCCTGCCATTATTATTCACTCCTTCAAGTCTCATTGACGTCATTATAACACGTTATCGTTTATTTTGTAACGTTATCGTTATATTTTAGTTTATACCGTTTACTTATCGCCTACTATACGTATGATAGGAATAGGTGATAAGTGATGATTAAAAGTAATTTGCCAATGCTTATGGCAGGTAAAAAAATTAGAAGTATAAACAAATTATCTAAGGAAACTGGCGTGAGTGCCCCGGCTTTGGGTCGCCTATACGATGGGACTAACATCCGCATTGACTATTCAACTATTGAAGCACTCTGCGCCTATTTTGAAATTGGTATTGGTGAGCTACTGGAGTACGTACCAGACGAGGACTAAGCCCCTCTATTCTCTAACCGGTCCATCTTTTGCTTAATGCGGTCTATCTGCCATTCGTAGTGCATGACATCTCCGTAATTGTTGTACTTTTCAGCCTCGTCCCGTTTCTCAATCGCGTGGGCGAGGTCAAATTTTAATAGTGTGTAATCGTTGTTAGCTGCCATCTTTACTTTCCTCCGAGTCTTTTATGAGGCGATCAAGGTAATATCTCGCCTTCTTCAAATCTTCCAATCCATTCTTATGTTCATAGCGAGAGATATATTTAATTACGTTGCCTGCTAGAAATCCTCTGTAAGCCACAGGAGACATTTTCGCATGCATGAAGTCAATTGGTTCAACGCCACCGAAGGAGTAGTGAGACGGGCGTATAGCGTCACTCATGGGCAACTCTCCCTATGCTCAAAGTGTTAGGTTCGATATGCTCAATCAACATATGCCTATCTATACTGACTACACCCACATATAACAGTAATGCGCATAATATAGAGGTATAGGCTCTTATCATGGGGTGTTTCCTTTATCTTGCAGGAGAGTGTGATACGCTTTGGTCATTTCGTCCAGCTTCTTCAATGTTGCTTCATACTCTCCACGGCTTACGCAGTTCGCTTGTAGTCCTTCATATGCCTTCTCAGCGGCGGTTAAATCATCATTCCAGCCCATTGCAGCTTTCTGGAACCGTTCGTATTCCCTTTCAAGTGCTGCATATTGTTGGAGCCAGTAAGGAAGAGCCACAGAAAACTCAGATGCATTATATGGGATATCGCTATCACCATACCTCTCTAACAGTTTCATATCCTCTTGCCAGTTACGTTGTTTATCTGTCATTGTTGTTCCTCCCCAGCCTTCAAATGCTCCTGCACCCTCACTTTAGGCACGCTCAATACTGCAAAGGCTCCAAACTCTCCCAGTGTGTCATTACCTTTAATCGCATCCTCAGGAATCCAAATCTCACATTTGATACGATGGTACCCTTTGTGTTTCCCTCGCTTAGATGGTGCGTATATTTGGGCTTGTCCTGAGAATGGAGCTACCACCCACAGACGGTCGTCACGGGGGTTCTCCTGCATGGACTCACTGAGATGCTTTGGATCAACGTCAAACATTACATTTCTGGTTTCGTTTATCATGGTATCTCTCCCTTATAGGTGTTATTTCTGTTCCATCCTTTTCATGAAATAAAGATGAAGCATTCTGTTTAGGTCCTTCTCAGTTATTTCAAACTCAATCATTTGTCCTGGAAGCTGTATGACCGCTGGAACATTGTCATTTTCGTTTAGCTTCAACTCATACATAAAGGTTCCATTTGGCATCTATATATCCTCCCTTAGTGGGTGACTGGATAATGTCATATAAGCAGCCTCTGCCCTCTGGCGTGGGCTGGCGTTAAGTAATTTTGCGATTGAATAAATATTGTAATGGTCGGCAGCACGATCACATATAAGTGCGCCTAAATGCCGAATGTATGTGTCTGTGTCTATTTCCAGCGCTTTAGCCTGTACCTCCAGAGAGGCGGCAAGATTGGAACAGTAATTGCGGTAACGCCCTGTTGAGTAGCTGCCATCCGGTTTAATCCATGGACCTGAGTCTCTGACCAACTTCCAACCGAGTTGTTGCATCTCAATAAGACTGAGTTCCTTATTAAGCTGCTGGTCTGTCATATCCTTTACCGACATATCTATCATCCTCTCATCCCTGACCCACCATTGATTCCAACATTTCGTTATCTACTTCCAGCATCTTGATTTTTGCCTGTTGTATGTTCAGGTTCCTCCGTGCCTCTTCCAGTTCCTTGGTAAGCCGGGCTATTGTCCGTTCCCTCTCTGCCAGTTGATCGCGGAGAATCTTATTTTGTTCAAGTAATAGTTCAGCCCACGCTGGTGCTCCTGCCAAAACCTCGCCTACTACTCCATCAGCAGCAGCTGACAACTCACACACAATCCAATCACTATCCAACTGGTAGATATCGTTATTATCTTGATCGTATGTCAGCCCTGAAATGTTGGCTTCTTTCAACTTCAAAGAGACAAGTTCAAAATCTATCTTACTCATGACTGTTCTTCCTCCTTAAATTCTTTTTTGAACGCTTGTGACAGCAACTTGTATTTATCCGTATCCCACGTGCAGTATCTATAGTGGATGTAGCCCTCTATATCCTCGTATAGGGCAAATACGGTATCTCCGTCCTCGTCCACGTAAAATCGCTCTATGCGGCGTTTGAGGTGTATTATCCCAACTTATTCTCTCCTTATAGGGGTATAGGGTAAGAGGCTGTTATGCCTCATCCTCCAAGAGTGGGGTAAATGCATTCCCAATCATAATCAGCAAACTTCACTTCTTGATATTTGATAATCTCACCCTTATGGACCTCAAAATCTTCGTTGAACTGCATCCCACTTTCGAAAGCATATATTTTCATATCAATCTGATATTCCTTCGATAATTTGGATAAACCTTCGACGTCCAGTCCCCAAGCAGCCTGAAAGCTCTCGAGCAACAAAATTGAATCATCAAAATACCATGTAATCCTGTCACTATCTATGAAGTTGCGGCGCGTTCCTTTCAAATGAAACCCTTGAGATGTACCGACAGCAGAGATATTTAAGCTATCTTCATCCTCTTCCACTTTAAGAGTTGGGGCTATACCTCCCATTATCATTGAAATAGAATGACCAATTGGTGTTAAAGCCTCTTTCAAAAACTTTGAAATGTTTTCTTTTTCCCCACGTACTTTTAATGTTCCAACAGACCAATTTGGCATGTGTTATCTCTCCTTTATAGGTAGTAGGATCACAAACTGTATTCTTTAATCCACAATCCGTCTTTGTACACCGCTACGCATGGATGATTATGAGAAAGCAAGTCTCGTGCCTTTCTCATCGCTAATCGCAATGTGTAATTACCTCTCACCGTCGAAACGTGCTCACCATCATCGTTGTACAACTTTAGTTCAAACATGTGTCTATCCCCCTTATGGAGGGCTGTTCCCTCCTTCTTATCCCCTATGGGGCTTAATCGTTAATGCCAGGCACCTTAATACCTGCTATTTCAAGAGCCTTTGCCATACCTTTTCGATATATTACGTTCTCCGTGTCATATTCAGCTAAATAACCTTTTGGTTCTTTGAAATGTGCAAGCATCCGTTCTTCCATCGTTAGTTGCACTTCATAGCCGATGTATAAAGCGCGGTTTAGCATGTCTAATGTAATGCCATCCATCGATCCGTTTTCTTTTGTTGCAGTTACGAAATCCCTTATCACACGTTCTCGTGAAAAGTTTTTAATTTTACTTTCAATCGACTCTGCCTGTGCTTTGGTTAAAATTGCTTTATCCATGTGTTTGTCCTCTCTGCCCTTGGGGGCTATAGATTTCTTGCTTGATATATTGGAGACATATCAGGTGCATATTTCATTGCTTTGATATGGTCTAGTAATATGGGTTGCCATACTCTCTTATTGCTGTGGATTCGTTCATGGCAGGCATGGCATACCAGTACACAGTTATCTACCTCATATCGGCCTCCACCGCCGCCCATGCCGCCGTATATGATGCGATGAAGGTGTAAGCCCGGTCCCGGCTTGCCGCACAGCAGACAGCAATTGTGTTCGCCTACGGATGTGTCACGATCGGATACAGCGGATCGTACCTTGTCCTTACTAATGGATTCTGGATCAATAAAACGTTTCTTCTTAGGTCGTTCTTTGCGGTTATGGTGAGCCAGAAGATTTTTGCGATGTTCTGGTATAGGTTTCTTGCGTTTCGCGAGTGCCATAACTACCTCCTAAAATGGTCCGTCAATAGGCTCGGGTAATGGGCCGCCATCGTCATAGAATGGATCTTTATCACGGTCATATTTGTTCATATCATCACGCTCCTGCTGGATAGTCGTTAAGTTGATTAATCAAGGTACTGGCTTCTTTTTTGGTTAGGTCTTTGATGCTCTCTTTGCCTGAGCTCACTTGTCTGATCATCAGCCTGAAATCTTCCTCTGATATCTTTTTTTCATTTTTTATACGGTGACTGTATTTAACTTGAGCTTCACTAATAAGCATGCTTGTAGGCGTTCTATTATCGTTGTTAGGCGATGAATTATTATTAGTTGTCGGCTCAGGTTCATCCTGAACTACAGATTGAACTACAGGATTTTGAGGTTTCCCAGAAGCAGTAAACCCCTCAGGTAATGCCCATTCCGGAAGTGTTGGAGTATCCCAGTACCCCTTGATGTATTCGTCTTTGCCGCCCGACACCTTCACTTTAACGTTGGCATAATTCTCGCCACGCTCTTTCAGCGGTATCCTATTTTGATCAAGCTTGTACAAGTAGCGACCTATGCCCCACTGTACAGCTGCTCGCTTCATAGCGCCTGACAATCCACCTTTAACGGCGTCCATATTGCTGTCGTCTGACCCGTCCCATTTGGTTATCCATTCATCACCGATTTTCACCGATATGCCGCAAAGCTGGCTTCCTTGTTTCCATTCTTTGAATTCATTTTTCCAGCCTGTAGGACCAAATATTTCATCAAGTCGATTCATAATGGCTCTGTTCGTCACATATACAAGGACAAATACAAAGTTACCATTTGAGGTTTTTTGTCCACGATCTACACGCCACTCAATTTCATCCGGTGGAAATGGAGCCTGTAGGGACTTCATTATCTCCTTCGAATCCATCTGTATCATCCTCCAATTCATAGGTGGCTTTTACTTTTCGAGGTATATAATTCTCTGGGTCCGTTGGTGCATAGTGCTTGCTTCTATAGAGATAGTCGTTTATTTCTTCGATATTGTGCCAGCGCGTGACACGCATAAAGTCAGTGCTCATATTCCCTGCTATGTCGATGAAGTATCCTTCTTTGTGCTGTAACACATAGTAGGTCCGTTCATCCGATTTTTTCATACCATTCGACCTTTCGTTGTGGTATAATCACGATACTTACTTTTGATGTGTGCTTGATCTGTGCTGCCGTTGCTTCGGCAGCTTTTTCTTTTTTATAAGCTATCGCCATGTTTTTCAGGTACACCCTCAGCAACGTTTTTGTTAGCGTCCCGCGTTGTTTTGCGATCTTTGCCAGTTCTAGAAACACCCTGCGATCCGTCATCCTTCTTCACCTCCACAAGTTTGACCTCACCTCCCCAACCGTAATGCTTTAAAATATCGTCTACATTGCGAAACCTCATGCTGTGCGTTTGCCCTCCCGGTCCTCTGGGTGAAACATCTTGTCCAATTCAAATGCGCGCTTCTCGTAAATCACGTCAGGTCGTTTCAAGTCGAAATCTACTGCCCACTGGCTGTCCTGTCTTCCGTTCTCCATTTCATCTGCTAGTTGATTGAGCCAGAATGACTGATCACGTAGATATGCGATGTACTCAGTTCTGGTCATGTTAGCAAGCCCCGCCATATACTCGTCTCCCTCCTGCTTCTTTTAGAACCCAGTTCGTCACGCACCCATCGTCAAGGAACAAATCACCATCTACAATGATGTAACTGTCTATGCTGGTATGAATCTCACAGCCGCATCCGCATTTGCACACCACTGCGTTGGTTGATTCAGGACGTTTAAACGGGAACGGGGTAACTACGCGGTTTTCAATCTCCTTTGGATGTTTAGCCACTTTTCTTCTCTCCCTCCAGGTTGGTTACTCGATGTCCGTATTTTTGGTTAAGCAATATAATTTTGCGTGTGAACTCTAACCGTGTGCGCTCACTCATAACTGGCATGCTTTTTAATTCACCATTGGTAAAATTATCTTTCATTCCGCAGCCTCCTAGATGTACAATGGGTTGTGGTTGTTCTTACATATGCGTCAAGATGTTGATATTTTTGACGGGCTAAGTTCTACTTAGGTCGTTCTGTAAGGGGGTAGATTTAACCAACGTCCTTTTACTGAGGTATTACCAAGTTAGGAATACCCTCATTTCAGATGTAAGCTTCTGGTTTGAATGAGCTTGCAAACTGTACAGCTTCTTTAAAGTCAATACGTCGAATGCAATTGTACTTAGGAACATCGAATTTACGCTTAAGTTGCTTCCAGATCATCCGACGATACTTACCTACAACCTTGCGGAATTCCATATCTTCATCTTGGTAGCGATCTTTAGCAAGAGAAGTCGATTTACTTGCTACTGCACTGTGAAGCATGGAGCATTCAGCGTTAGTCAAGCAGACAGAATCACGAACCTCTTGAACCATTTCTGTCATTTCGGCAAACCGTTCATCTACATGGCTTTCGATGTTCATCATGCGATTAAGCATTAATTGAAGTGACTTATTGGATTGCTCTTGTGATTCCAGCGATTTTTGAAGGAATCCGTATACAGGTACTAATTGTGTTTGCTCGATTGGTTTACTCATTTATAACGCCTCCGATTATTCGACCACTTAAGGCCGTTTTTATTTGGGTAGTGAAGCTTTCCAGCATTTCAATGCTTTCGCGAATCTTCTGTTTGGTAATGGGATCAGCCGCTGAGAGTGCACCTTCCATTAAGGTTGTTATAGCTGCATCTTCCAGAAAACGATTGATCTTGGATCGAATCTGTAGAACATTTACATCTGCTTCATGCTGTAATTTCTTCCGTTGCTTCTGCGCTTCGATTTCATCAAAGTCTGTTGTATCTCGAAGCTCAAATTTTTCGAGTTGTTGTCTTGCTTCTTGATAACCAGCGCGAAGATTATTGTTTTGAAACTTCAAGTCCTCCAGTTCACGTTTGATGGTTTCAGGGACCACTTCAACGGAATTAGTGATGACTTTAGGCGGCTGGTTCTTTGCCTGTTGCCACAGGTGTTCAAAATGATTGGCTGAGTTTTTCGCTGTCTCAGCTTGCTTCTGTACTTGTTGTAATGCTTTCTTCACTTCTCTAAGCTCACGAACGGTCATTTCATCAACTGTTTTTTGTTCGCCAGTTGAGGGTATTTCGTGTGCTTGTTTAGTGAATTCTTCGCGGTCAATGGATTCGGGAAGTGACAGCATTTCGAAAATCTTTCCAGTAGACAAATGCGACGACGTCGTCGCTTTTCCAAATTGTTCAAAAGCCTGAATCATTCTTTGTGCAGTTCTTGGAACAATGTCCAGTGATTGAAGCCATGCTTCCCATTGCCCATGTACAAGGTCGTTATCCCTGACATGTTTGAGTCTCTTTCCTATTTCAATCACAGCTTGTCCAGCAACTTGTTTGAAGCTGTTTATTTCAGCAGTGATTTCAATTAAGTCTGACGAAAGTGAAATTTGTGTCACTTGATCACTCCCTTTAAGCAGTTTTTCGTTTTTGCTTCATTTTGTGGCAATCATCTTCAAAAAAAAGATCTGGAAATATTTTTTCAGCTGGAATCTTGAAGTGCCTTTCCATTTTAACCATTAGCTTAGCTGTCGGGTTTCTTAAACCAAGTTCCATCATGCTCAGATATTGTCTAGAGATATCTAAGTTTTTTGCCACATCTTCTTGGGAACCTTCGGACTTACGTAGTTCAGCAAGCAATGACCTTTTCATAGTGACCATTTTACACCGCCTTTCATGTTTCAGCCACGTTTTGTGGCATTTCATGTTTATAATATAACTCTCTATTTTGTGGTTGTCAATATGTTTTTGCAACAAATTGTGGCTTTGTTTATCTAAAAAAACTTTATTGCAACTTTTCGTGGCATTAATTTTATTTGACACATTATGTGGAGTAAAATACAGGAGGGATTCAATAAATGAATATAATTAAAGGAGAGATAATCAAATTGCTGCCGGATCGCCTTATTAGCTTGAGGAAAGAGAAGAAATTGACTCAAGAGAAAATCGCGGAAAAATTGGGCATTACAAGATCCGCCTACTCACAATACGAACTCGGAACTAGGAACCCCGATCACGAAACATTAAATAAAATGGCTGACTTTCATAATGCCTCAATTGATTACTTAATGGGCAGAACTGATATTCGAACGCAGATATTAACAGAACCTTCAAGAGAACTAATTGATTCACTTGATTTAGCTGATGAAGACATAATTAAGAAATTTAATTTTCAAGTAGATGGAGTGGAATTAAAGGAAGACGAAGTTCACAGATTTATTGCGTTTGTCAGGGCAGAGAGAGCTATGAAGAACAAAAATCATGATTCTCAGAACGATGGAGATGATCTTTAACACATTCTGGTTTAACATTGGTGTTCCTAATGTTGTTAAGTACAAACTCAGGATTTAAACCAATTTCCTCCAATATTTCTTTTGTGATGTTAAAAACGATCCTCTTCTCCATGCGTATCAGCTCCCGTTGCATAATTGCTATCAGTATAATTCATTTTAAGGGAACGCGTGTTCTTATTCAAGAATAAAATAACAGTGAGGCATGATCATGGTATATAAGCCTGGTCGCTGCCTGCTAACTATACGTTTAAAGGAGAAACGTAAGACACAACAATGGTTATGCGAACAGATCGGAATGAGCAAATCTCAAATATCCGATTATGCAACAAACCGAACAATGATGTCTTACGGAACAGCCATGACCATTGCCGGGGCTATTGGCTGCCACATGGAAGATCTGTACGAACGCATAGATAGCAGTAGCAGATGAGTGACGAAAGTCGCTCTGACCGGGATAACAGTACACTCATTCACGTACTGTGAAGCGCTAATATTGCGCTACAGGTTAAACATATCATATATTGGTGAATTCTGGCGAGAAAAAACCTATTGGAAATATCGGGAAATGACGATAATATAGATGAATTGGTATATCATAATTTTTCAAAAGGTGGTTTATAAATGCGGCTCATCTTTTATACTTTGTCATTCGCTGTAATTTTTATGTTAGTTGGATGTGGTCAAAGTGAGTTTGAAAAAAACATGAATCAAGGAAAAGAATATTTAAAAAGTAAACAATACAGTTCAGCAATAGACAGTTTTAACAATGCCCTAATCGATAATCCTTCAAGCTCTGATGCAAAAACACTATTAGAAAAAGCAAAAGAAGATCAAATAGATTCCACAATGAAAGAAAAACTAACTCAGTATATGAATGAAAATAAAATGATAGTTTTAAAATTTGTGCTTGAGCGAAAACAACAGAAGATAGAAGATTTAACTGTAGAAAAACAGGATGAAAAGCTCCATAGACTTATAGATATTCAAGAAGAGGAAAGAAAACTAATATCAAAATATCAGGATTATAAGAGTATAACTGATACTCATGAGAAATTACTTGAATCAATTGCTGCGGCAATCGACCTTCAATCCGATACTGTCACACTTATGAAATATTTAGCTGATAAACCAAACGATTATCAAATAACTGACGAAAAAGCATCAGAAGCGCAGGCTAATTTAAAAACAAACTCTGATCTGAGTAATGAAAAATTAAAAATGTATACAAATTATTTAGGAGAGTTACAAACTAAGTATGAGGTCGATATTTCTGAGAAGAATGAGGATGTCAAAACTCAATAATATTTTATCAGTAATTCAATCACCATGAATAAAAGCTCTGCTAACCTTAATGGGTCGGCAGAGCTTCGTTATGTATACATAATATTTGAATGGAAATTGAATTGCAATGAATAAACTTCGTATGATACCATAAGAATAGAAAAAGGGAACGGTTGCAGCCGCTCCCCTGTACGACAAGTCCGCTATAAGAGCGGTCGGCATAAGGTTTTAGGTACAGGAATAGACCGTTGACCTTACCACAGGGCGGTCTATTTCCGTTTATGGAAAGAAAGTATCAGAATCACCAATGTTGCAAATTGAATCATCAACATCAGCGTGTCTTTAACTTCCATGGCTTCACCCCCTTTACAGGAGATTAGCCGACCGCCCTTGATAGCCGTTATGTCGTACAATCCAGATTATACCACATTAGTCCTCTATTAAGAGGGCTTTTTATTTTGCCATGTTAACCTTACAATCAAAGATAAGACAGTTAGGAGGCACACTATGAGAGTAGCAATATACATCCGGGTAAGTACCGACATGCAGGTTGAAGATGGCTTTTCCATCGAGGGACAGCGTACAAGGCTCACAAGCTATGCAGCGTCTCAAGACTGGGAAATCCACGACTTTTACATAGATGAGGGACAGTCAGCTAAGGACCTTAAACGTCCTGAAATGGAACGCATGCTTTCAGATATGGAAGAACATAAATTCGACGTGGTACTCGTTTATAAGCTTGACCGTCTCACGCGTTCTGTGAGCGATCTGCACGACCTTCTAAAACGCTTTGACAAGCATAGTGTAAAGTTCAAATCAGCCACCGAAATATTCGATACTACGACTGCCATGGGTCGTCTATTTATCACAATCGTTGCTGCGATGGCTGAATGGGAACGCGGCACCATCTCTGAGCGTGTACGCTTCGGCATAGAGCAAATGATATTGGAAGGTAAGCGGCCTGGTGGTGTCCTGCCATATGGATATACACAGGACAGCGAATTAATAGAGGAAGAAGCAGAAATAATCCGTTATGCCCGTAAGCTGTATATGAGCGGTCTTGGCTACCAGTCAGTTGCAGTCAGACTCAATCGTGAAGGAAAGCTTCGTCGTGGAAAGCTGTGGACGGCCGCAACGGTAACTTATACCTTAGAAAACCCTTTTTATGCTGGCATCCTACGATTGGGTTCCAAACTACCAGGAGGAAACTACGTTAACCACGGACGTGACGATAGGGTTAAATGTTTGTATGGTGATGGGGACCATCCCGTTATCTTTACGCGTCTGGAATATGAAGAGACAAAAGAATATATGAAGCGTAGAACTAGCGGAGGATTCAGCCGGGTACAAACCTATTGGTTTTCCGGCGTACTACGTTGCGGACGCTGTGGAGCAGCTATGTTTGGTAAGATGTCAAACAAGCGCAAAAGAACCGATGGCAGCCTTGTGCGCACGCCTTATTATATCTGCTCTAACAAACACGCCAATAAAAGCTGTGACATGCCTACATTTAGACAGGTACATGTGGAACATCTATTTATGGAGTATATTAAGCAAGTCACCACGGATCAGGAAACCGTAAAACAGGTTGCAGCTACAATGCAAAATGATGAGATTAAAATAGTAGATGAAATTGCTTTGGCTAAGAAAGAGTTAAAAAAAATTGCTGACCGACGCGAGAAGTGGCAATACATGTTCGTCGAAGGTCTTATAACTAAAGATCAAATCCGTAAAAGAATCACTGAAGAAGATGCGGCCGAAGAAGAAATTAAAAAACATTTGGCAGAAAATAAAAATATGATGTCTGCTGTACCTAAATCAGATGATTTAAAAGAGCTTGATCAATTGTGGCCTGAGATGGATGATGAAGAAAAGAAAGATATGATTTTTACATTGTGTTCTAAAATAGTGTTGCATACAGATGAAACGAATGTTAAAGGAGTAAAGAACAAATTTTTCGATGCTTATATTGGCGAGGTCCTTTATAATTAATTATGAATTTATAGCGCTCTTTTATGAGCGCTTATTACATATGAATACCACATTGTATTATATAGAGATCCATCATGTCCCGTGTTCATCGCTTGCAGCATATCCAACGCCTCACTCCCTCTGACCTCACCCACCACAATGCGGTTAGGCCGCATACGTAAGGATGAACGAATCAGATCACGAATCGTGATTTCTCCCTTCCCCTCGGTGTTCGCGTTCCGTGTTTCCATGGAAACTAGGTTGGGGACAGTCACAATTTGTAGCTCTGCCGAATCTTCAATCGTAATAATCCGTTCAGAAGAAGGGATGAACTGGGATAATGCATTCAGAAAAGTTGTTTTACCAGAGCCCGTTCCGCCGCTTATAAAAATGTTGTACTTGCTACGTACCAAGTCTTTGAGCATAGCGGCGACTTCTGTATTGAGTGCACCCATTCGTATCAAATCATCCATCGTCATGGGACGCTCGGGAAACTTCCGTATGGTCATCGTCGGACCCTTGAGAGCAACTGGCGGCAGCACGATATTTACACGTGATCCGTCCTTTAGTCGGGCATCCACAATGGGAGAAGCCTCATTCACAATTCGGTTCACCCCGGCTACAATCGTCTGGATCAAATCCTCCAGTCGTTCGCGGGATTCGAATTGATCGGGCACCTGAATCACCTCACCTGCCCGCTCCACGAAGATTTCCCGATGACTATTGATCATAATTTCCGTTACGGTCGGGTCGTCAATCAACGGCTGGAGCACATCCAGCCCACGGAAAGAGTTGAAAATTTTGCGGACAAGTGCATGCTTTTCTCGGGAAGTTAAGCTCGCCAGCTCTACGTCGTGTAAAATTCGCTTTTCGATATGCCGTACTAGATCTGTATCCTTTACCGAGGACGTTACGTCCAGCCCGTTACGAATATCCGCGCGCAATGCCTTAAATTGTTCCTCATTCATGTCATCATCCCCTTAAGACCAAGCAAGCGTCGACTGTGCTGCGCTCTCCATATCCAGCAGCTCGCGGCACAAATGACGAATTTCCCGCTGATAAATCGGTGAACTAAGCAGCAGCTCACGGTGCTGCATTTGTTTCCATGAAGGTATATAGGGTAACGCTCCGTTCAGTTCCATGAAGTCACGAGGTAACGAGTTGATCATAGTTCCCATGTAGCGATTCACCACAAAGCTGGTTTTGCATATCATGGCTTCAAGCCCTTCAGGCTGTGTAGTTTCTAAAACATCCAGCCATAATCCGCACTTGTGCATACTCATTAAATCGTCAGCCAGCAACCAGATCAGCTTATGACTAGCTTCAAGCACGGCTTGAGCCCGCTCACCATGTTCAGAATCGCAATCTACAATCACTACATCATACTGCCCGCTTTCAGCAATCGTTCGAATGAGCTCTTTCGCTTCATCACAAGTCATGTCTGTCAATTCCTTGCGATTATAGACAGGTTGAAACGTATCAGCCTGAATTTCAGGACAACGCACACAATACGAAGCCAAAGATAACGAAGTGCCCTCATTTCCCTCCGACTTGAGATCATACAGCAGTCTGGACAGTCCTTCTCCTTCTCCTTGTACTCCGCTAGAACTGTCTGAACCAGTGAACAACGAACTTGAATCCACCGTTTCCAGATTCAAATAGAATACCGAATATCCCTCATTCCCCAGCTGCTTGGACATATTGAGTGCGGCCGTTGTCTTGCCCAATCCACCTGAAGCTGCCACCATGCCGATAATCATTCCACCTTCCCGACTGTTTACGCTTTTCCGACCATTCGACCTCTGTCTCGCCGTTTCCAAAATAATACCGACCAGTTCAGATAAAGGCTGATATTTTAATACAGGCTGCCCATATTCACTTACTTGTTCTCCCTCATGTAATACCAAACAAGGAATATCCGCATCTTCCCGAGCTGTCCATAGATTCAGAAAGGGCATTTCACCTACTACCACATCTGGTCTTTTCATTCCGCTAGTTTCCATCATGTATTGATGAAATGCCTCCGGCTGCGAAAAAGCCGTTATTCTGAGCCTTCTGGCGTACTCGCTTCCGTGAACATAATTCAGCAGAGGCTCAATATAATCCCGGCCTTCTACGGCCAATACCACTTTTACCGGAACCAATATGCTCATCCCCTTTCCCAACACAACAACGCAAAAAAGCACCGTTCATCCATCCGTAAGTACATACGGTTGGTGAACGGTGCTTCCGTCACGTGCAATCTATTTATTGGTAGAATAGCATAGCACCTGTGTTAGAGCAAGTATTTTTTGCGCAAGTATTTTCTTAGAATTCTGGTACTAGGAGAAGGCGGGCAGTCTAGCCCCGCCTCCTACGATCTTCAACTTAGTAGAATTTGTGGTGACGACGATGACAGTCATGATGGCGATGATGACGACGTTTCCGGCAATGACATTTCTTATCAAAGTCTTCATGTTTCCAGTGGTCACGTTTAAATTTTGGTTTAAACTTAATGACAGTCACCTTAATGATTTTCTTAAAAACACGTTTTTTTGGCTTTGGAAAATGACAATCATGCTTACGATGTTTATACATTCAAACTCGCCTCCATTTCTTTGAGATAGAATATACTATGGAAGCAGTGAATAACCGGTAACCAGCATATGACTATTTATGAATGGATTGGGCATTTTAATAATCTGTCTCCAGCTTAATATCCGGATCATAATCCGCCACGATAAGAACATCCATATGACGTGCTTGACGGAGAATCCTCGTCACAACCGCAGTCTTCCCCCAACAGCTACTTCGGGAAGACTGTCCCACGATGAGCTGCGTACCTGAATATCCTTCTACTGGAGCAATCAAAATGTCAGCAATCTCGCGTCGGCTGGAAACAAGCCGAATTTCAAAGGTTCCCCCCAGTCGGTGGGTCAGCAGCTTTAGTTGTTCCAGACGAGGGTTCAATCTCTCCGGTATACGCTCACCGATATGAACATAAGTCACAATCCACACAGCCTTCAAACGAAATGCGATACGAAAACCGCGGCGAATCAACCTTTCAGCATTTTCGCTTAGCGTCACGCCTACAAAAATCACTTCCTCCCTGCGCCACGGTCCCCGAAGTGACTCGTGTCGATCCCAGGATTCCAGCCGCTCATCTACATCATCTGCCAATTCCCGCAAAGCAAGTTCTCGCAACGCTATCAGATTACCCAGCTTAAAAAAGTGGCTAAGTGCCTGCTCCACCTTCGCAGGAGCGTAAATTTTGCCCTCACGCATACGTTGCTGTAACGATTTGGGAGCCACATCAACAAGCTGGACTTCATCGGCCAGACGCATCATATGGTCGGGGACAGTCTCTCTCACCCGAATGCCAGTAATTTGTTCTACTGCGTCATTCAAGCTCTCCAAATGCTGCACATTCATTGTGGATATAACAGAAATACCTTGCTCCAAAATGGCCAGTACATCCTCATAACGCTTAGATCTCAGACTTCCCGGAACGTTGGTATGTGCCAGCTCATCAACTAGCACTACCTCAGGATTACGCCTGAGAATGGCTTCAGTGTCCATCTCTTCCAAATGTGCACCATGACGCTCGATAGACTGACGGGGGATCATCTCCAGAGATCCTACCTGGGCTAGTGTTTCTGCTCTTCCGTGCGTTTCCAGCAATCCGATAACCACATCAATCCCGCTTTCCAGCAGATCATTTCCCTCTCTCAGCATGGTGTATGTTTTGCCGACCCCCGGAGCAGCCCCAATATATACTTTGAGCTTGCCCCGCAAAATTTTGGCTTCCTCAGCCTGTACTTCCTCAACGCTCAAACGATGATACGGATCATTATCCCCTTCCTCCTGTCTCATCGTTGGCAAAATCCGTTCGCCCTCCTGCTCGGCTCGGTCTGCAATCAACAGCAAATCCATATTTTTCATTCGTTTTAAAATTCCGTTCACCAGTGAACCTTTGACCAACTCCTGCCACGGAGTCTGCCGAGAATGCCCCATAACAATTCGAGTAACATTGTGAGTCACCGCATAATGGATAAGTTGACGTGGCAGCCTTCTGCGGGAAAAGAGCGGGATTTCTTCAAATGTCGATCCGATCTTATCGGCCAACTGCTCAATGGAACGTTTGAAGGCTGCTGATTCCTTGGACAGCTTGCGCTTCGAGCTGACAAAAGAGACCACCAGCATATCTCCACCCAACCGCTTGGCCACCTGTTCTCCCCTACGTACATAAATGGACCCATTCCAATGATATTGGACAGGCACCAAAATACGCTCTGCTGCTCCTGACGCCCCGTGCAAGCCTAGCTCCTCCCGGTGCCGTTCCAGCGAATCATTCACATCCTCTGCCACCAATCGCAGAGCGAGCTCACGCAATTTACCCAGATTTCCCCGGTGAAACATCTCTGGATTGGGCGTATGCATGTAACCTTTCGCCAACCGTTCCAGAATCATCTCCGGGGTAGCATCAATTAGACGAATTTCATCCGCCAGCTCCAATGTATCAACCGGAACCGTATATTGCGCTTCAAAGCCTGTCAGCTGGTATACCCACTCCGTGATCCCTTCGAGTTCATAAACATTAACCGTCGTAATGACGCTAATTCCCATGTCCAGCAAATACCGAATATCCTCGAGCCTTGTTGGAAACGAGGCGTCTTTTCGGTTATGATGTGCCAAATGATCCACCAGCACCACCTCAGGATTTCGTGCCACCAAAGCTTCCAAATTCAGATCCTTTTGCTCTTCGCCATCCTTCATCCAATGAATACTGGGTACTCGCTCTAGCGAGCCGACCTGTTCCACGGTCTCACGCCGTTGCAGAGTCGATACCGCACAAATTACAACATCAATCCCTTCATGCTGCAGCGATTGTCCCTCCTGCAGCATATGATACGTTTTGCCAGAGCCACTGACCGCACCAATGTATATTTTGAGTCTGCCTCGATGCAATTTGTTAATGGAATCCAGTATCTCCTCTGGTGATTTACGTTTGAAGCTCTCCAATTTCGTTCCTCCCCGCAGCGTAACAGCTCGTTCCGAATCCTTCTGTGTGATTGTAAAGAATGTACTCCCGTGTCCCGGTTAATTCAAGATGACCCAACAAGCTTGCCTCAAAAAAAGCCGCACAGATTAGCATAAGCGTAAAAAAGCGTGCATTCAGGCACTTTATGCCCGTCTGCACGCTATTTTGAGTAATTCATATAGGATCACTTCCTACGAGACTCACTTGCTATTTTCGCCAACAATTCCCCGTTGTTGAAATAACTTTCGCCATACCACACCATGAGACGGGGAAAATAGAAAAGCCAAAAGCAGCAACACACCCGATACACACAGCATACATGCCGCAATAGAAGCATCTAACACAGTTGCTGTATAAAAGCCTACGATCGAGCTAATGGCTCCAACTCCCACGCTGTATGCAATCATACGGGACAGCTTCTCCGTCAGCAAATAAGCGGTAAGAGGCGGTACAACAAGCATGCCAACCACTAGAATTGCACCCACACTCTCAAATGACGCCACTGTCGTTAGTGATACGAGACTCATTAGCAGATAATGAAAAAAAACAACCGGAATACCCAATGAAGCTGCCAATGCGGGATCAAAGGAAGTGACTTTAAATTGCTTGAAAAAGCCCCCTACCACGAGCAGATTGATCAAAAACATTGCGCCCGTAATCCACACAGCCCTCGGACCTATATCGAAGCCAGCAATCTCTATCGTATTCCACGGGACATAAGCAATTTCCCCATACAAAACGTGGTCCATATCCAGATGAGCATTGGAAGCAAACACACTGATCAGTAAAACACCGATAGCAAACAATGTTGTAAACACCACGCCAATGGCAGCATCACTTTGCAGACCGCTTTGTTGGAATAGCTGAATCAGATACACCGTTAGAAGACCCAGCACGGCCGCACCAAACATCATCCACACCGAATCCCTCGATCCGCTGATGAGAAAGGCAATGACAATACCAGGCAGTACCGCATGACTGATGGCATCACCGATCATAGCCATTTTCCGAAGCACGAGAAAGCATCCGACGATACTACATCCCCCTGCCACTAACATTCCCGTCAGGATCACATAAAATGAACTCATAGGGCACGCTCCTCCCTGGGCTGTGTTCCAACTCCCTGCTCCAGACTTTTTCTGGCGTTTAACCGAACGATAGCCTTGGAAATCATTCCACGCTGCGGCGCAAAGATCAGACTTACACCAAATACCACAGTCGCACACAACACGCACAATGGTCCTGTAGGCAAATTTTGTCCCAGAGAGCTAATAACAGTCCCACCAAGACCCGCTATAGCACCAAACAAGCCTGACAGGCATACCATAACACCCAGCTTCTCTGTCCAGTATCTTGCCGACACGGCCGGGGTAATCAGCAGGGCAGCCATCATAATGACGCCCACAGCTTGAATGCCAGTCACCACCGCAATGACAATCAACAGCATTAACAACTTATCCAGTAAGCCTGCCGGAAAACCAAGTCCACGAGCAAAGCCGGGGTCAAAGCTGAGCAGCTTAAATTCCTTGAAAAATAATAAACATATTCCAATGAGCACCACCGAAATTACCGCCATTGTATAGACATCAGACAACACCATTGCCGCAGCCTGGCCAAATAAAAATTTATCCAGCCCACTTTGGTTGCCTGCGCCACTATGCTGAATTTCAGTCAACAACATAATGCCGAAGCCAAAAAATACGGACAGCACCGCTGCAATCGCTGAATCGCTTTTAATTCGCGAATACCGGGTTAACGCACTGATGGCAAAGGTAGCAACAATCCCTGCAATGGCTGCTCCAATCATAAATCCAAACACGGATTTTGTACCTGTGATCATAAAAGCCACACATACCCCCGGCAAAGCCGCATGTGCCAAAGCATCTCCCATAAGTGATTGCTTACGCAAATACATAAAACTGCCAATCACCCCGCTGCTTAAACCGAGTAAAATACATCCAAGCAAAATCCATTGCATGTTCGGGTCTGCCAAAAGCGCTGCCAAGCTTGTCATACTGCTCACCTCACTCCGAGTATCGTGCCGGATTCCGAACCTGTTTTGAGTATACTCAGACGCCCGCCATACGTACGTTGCAGATTTCCCTCGGTAAAAATATCTGCGGTCTCTCCAAATGCCATCAGATGCCCGTTCAACAGCATAACCTGGTCAAAATAATCCGTGACCGTAGATAAATCATGATGAACGACAAGCACGGTTTTCCCCTGCTGTTTCAGATCGTTAAGCAATGAAATGATAGCTTTTTCTGTTGCAGCGTCCACACCGACAAACGGTTCATCCATAAAATAAAGCTGAGCGTCCTGCGCAAGCGCTCTCGCCAAAAAAACGCGTTGCTGCTGCCCGCCAGATAATTGACTAATCTGCCTGTCTGCAAATTTGCTCATTCCAACCTTGTCCAAACTCTCCATCGCAGCCTGACGATCTGCTGCTCCCGGACGTTTAAACCAGCCCAGTCTGCCGTAACGTCCCATCATAACCACATCTAGAGCATTCGTCGGAAAATCCCAATCCACCGACTCCCGCTGCGGTACATATCCAACCTTGAGCAGCTGTTGCTTATAGGGCTTGCCGTAGACCAGCACCTCGCCCCTGAGCTTTGGAATCAGCCCAAGCACGGCCTTGATCAGTGTAGATTTGCCAGCCCCGTTGGGGCCGATAATACCAATCAGCTTACCTTCCGGCACCTCAAAGGAGACATCGAACAAAACGGGCTTTTTTTGATAGGCTACCGATAAATCACGAACAACAAGTGGTGAATGTCCCATGTGTCTACGCCTCCTTATTTAAGAGCTCTAACGATCGTATTCACGTTATGCTTGACCATTCCAATATACGTTCCATCTTCTGTCCCCTCTTCACCCATAGCATCCGAATACAGCTCGCCGCCAACCTGTATGGTATGACTTTGCTGAGCTGCACCCTGAATAACCGCATCTATGGCCTTTCTCGGAACACTTGATTCTACAAATATGGCTTTAATTTTATGCTCCACCAGATAATCTCTCAGCTTGGTCACATCTTGTGAGCCCGCCTCTGATTCTGTACTCATGCCTTGAAGGCCTCTTACTTGAATCTGGTAAGCGTCTCCGAAATAGCCAAATGCATCATGTGCCGTGACAAGTACGCGCTGAGCCTTCGGTATACTGGTAATCTGCTCTCTCGTGTAATCGTCCAGTTTTCGTAGCTCAGCGAGATAAGCTTCGGCATTGGCCTTATAATCCTCCGCATGAGCAGCATCAAGTGCCGACAATTCATCTCTGACGGTTTCTACCGCAGACATCCAGTTTTGTACATCAAACCAGATATGTGGATCATACTCAGATCCCATTTCTGGGCTAGCTGCACGCAATTGATTTTGGGCAATGTTTTTGGACACGGGTATAACAGGCTTTTGCTTGCTGATTTTCTCCAGAATGTCCTGCATTTTTCCTTCCAGATGCAACCCGTTATAAAAAATGATGTCGGCTTCATCCAGCTTACGCATATCTCCCTGAGACGCCTTGTACAAATGTGGGTCAACGCCTGACTTCATAATTCCCGTGACCTCCACATGAGCACCTCCGACCTTCCCGACAATGTCAGAGATCATACCGATGGTAGTGGTAGCCTTTATTTTCTGTCCCGCCTCTTTCGTAGCTCCCTGTTCTGTCTTCTTGGCATCTGTACATGCAGTCGCTAGAACCAGAACTAGAGACAACACTCCAACCGTCGCTACCCATTGTGGCAAAGCCTTCTTAAACTGCTTGTTCATGTTTTAAAATCCTCCTTTTAATATTTGTTTTAGGACAAACTATTTCCTTGAGACAATTATTTTTTATCTATACTATATTTTAGAGTATACACTAAAGTTTTTACCTAAGGAAACATTTTTGAAATATAAATCTTAACTATTCTTTTATATCGTTCGATTTTGGCTCTCCGAATGTGTAATATATAGAAGATATCCGGTCGTTATACCAAAGAAACCATACAAAGAAGGTGCAAGTCATGGACCCAACAGGATACAGCCCTTACCGGAACAAACGTCGGCAAATACAGTTACGAAAAATACTGCTCATTTTTATGCTGGTGTGTTGTCTGTTTGCCCTAACTTCCTGTGCTCGGGGTGACATTCATGTAGATGTTCATCTAGATCAAAGTGTAGATATGGATGCAACGTTCAGTGTAAACAACCAGACACTGATGATGTTGGACAATCCGGGGCTGCTCGATCGATTAGTTCAACGTATGCAAAGCAATAATGTAGACGTACAGCCGCTATCGGAACAAGGGAGAAAGGGATATCAAATAAAGGGGCATTATCAAGGGGATTGGGGTACAAACCAAAAAAATCCCGATCAGGGTTTAAACCTGCCTGAGGGATTAGAAATAAATCGCGCAGTGAGCCAGCATTTTTTCACAACCAATATGGATCTTACGCTTAAGCTCGATTTGCCTCGGATGCTTCCTGAAGAAGCTCGTGGCCTGAGTGATAAATTAGAACAAATGAATGTGTTCGCACGCAAATTACTAGAACGGCAACTGGATCTTAACTTCAGCCTATCCCTGCCCATCCAGCCTGCTTCCAGCAATGCGGACCGTGTGTCGGATGATGGGAAAACACTCTATTGGGACATTGCTCCATTAGAGTCAAACGAGCTAAAATTGTCGGTCAACGTACCCAATGTACGTCATATCGTGTATGTATCGGCTACGGGCCTCATACTGATCGCGGTAGCTGTGATATTACTGATTCGTAATTATCGTCGTAAAAATAAACATAAATAAAGCAACTAAAAAAATCGTTTCCTAATTTCTGGTGGGGGGATCTGACATTGATCCTCCTCATCCTTGCCAAACCAACGATATCGGTTACGCGCTACCCAGTTATAGGCTGCGTTGCGCACAAAGCGGGGAATCAAGATGAATACATAGGCCAGCGGGTATGGAAAACGAAGGCGTTTGGCAATCCGTAAAGCTGCAGTTGACCTTGTATAATACGTACCGTCTTCAATCAGCACGAATGTATCCAGTTGATCTGTAGACAGTCCACCTGCACGTAAAAGTTCTTGCCCTACCTCGGATTGCAGGGAACCAAAATGGAATATTCCCTTAGGATCACGTTTGATAATGAAGCGGGTTGCTCCCTGACAAAAGTGGCATACCCCATCCACCAATACAATGGAATGTTCGGTATGGACATGATCAGACTGGTTCATCAACGCATTTCACCTCCACAGAGAAATCAACGGCATGAAAACGCAACGGTTCGATTATAAACAAAAAAACGCCGAAAGTATCCGACGCTTGTCTAGAAATGTATAATCCTTGCCTGTTCGAAAAACTAGCTCAATGCTTTCTCAAACAGCTGTTTTGCATTAATTTGCTCTAAAAACTCATCATGGAACTGATCCATACACTTGCAGATAAAATCCTTATGGCATACCGGGCAAGGCGTCGTTAGCAGTCGACTAATATTCGTCAAAGTCCACTCCGGATTACGTTGAGAAAAAACGCGGCACTCCGTTCCATCGGCCAAACTCATTTTAAACTCATAAAGCCCTTCCTTTTCGTTGCTACCAGCCAGCGTGAAATTAACAATATTCGGTCTGTAAGACATCATATCACCCGTATTTTTCAAATTTGTTTCGTACCTGATGACCAGAATCACCTATGACATCTTAATGAATTTTGGCGATGATGTCAAATGGACGCCATTCTCAGCGAATCAAGATTTAGGTACAAAAGCCGCCGATCAATCGGCGGCCGTGTGTGAAATTTTTAAAAATGCGGTCAAATGACGTTGAGTTCAACATCAATGTTACCGCGAGTGGCTTTGGAGTACGGACAAAAATCATGTGCTTGGCGTGCCAAATCTTCAGCCTGGGAACGCTCAATCCCCGGTATTTTTACATCCAGACGCACCGCTAACTGGAAGCCCCCGTCGCTTGGGTCCTTGCCAATCGATACGTGGCTGGTGACCTCTACATTGTCCACCTTTACCTTGGCTTTACGGGCCACATTTGCCAACGCACTTTCATAGCATGCGCCATAGCCTGCCGCAAACAGTTGCTCCGGATTCGTAGCGTCCCCACCTGCGCCACCCAGCTCCTTCGGTGTGCTCAGCTTATGCTTCAATACCCCGTCTGAAGAAGCCACTGAACCGTCTCTTCCACCATGTACCGTTGCTGATGCTGTGTATAACGCTTCCATGATTTCATCTCTCCTTCTTCCATCTTATTGGCATTCCGCAGGAATCCTCGTCATGTTAATACATGATTTCCTTCTCGTATGTACTTTAAACGAGCCACGCAAAATGAATCATTTAAAAAGGGATGATAACTCGTTTATTTACCGTATTATTTACCGTTTAGTTCCACCTATTTTGTGTTTACACTATATGTTATAAGCCCCTAACACCTAACTTGATGGACCGCCTACATTTAGAAAATCCAAAACGACCAAGCTGCCCCTTGAGAGCAATATAGCTTGGTTTTTTCCATTGTTTAGTCTTAATTAAGATGGCCAATTGCTTCAAAAATACGATGATTTTGCTTGACCACACAAAAGTTGCACTAGACAAAAACTATTGTGGGTGTACAATAGGGATAACGCAATCGCTATGTCACTAATAATATATTTCAATATGAACAAAGAAGGTGAAGCGTATGAAAAATTCAAAGGGAAACTTCGCGGAAATCGCTTCACTATCAGAAGTGAATCGTTCTTTGAGCATCCCGAAGGATGGGACCTGGTTTCGGAAGTTTCTTGCCTTTGCTGGACCAGGCTATATGGTTGCTGTCGGCTATATGGACCCTGGCAACTGGGCTACAGACATCGCTGGTGGATCAAAATTTGGCTACACACTACTTAGTGTCATTCTAATCTCCAACCTGATGGCCATTCTGCTGCAAGCCTTATCTGGCAAGCTCGGTATTGCTACAGGTAAAGATTTGGCTCAAATGTGCCGGGATGCTTACAATCGCCCTGTCGCGATCGGCTTATGGCTTTTATGTGAAATTGCCATTGCAGCCATGGATTTGGCCGAGGTCATCGGTTCGGCCATTGCCCTGAAGCTACTGTTCGGTCTCCCGTTACTATACGGAGTCATCATTACCGCATTTGATGTTATGCTCATTTTGCTGCTGCAAAATAAAGGTTTCCGAGCATTGGAAACCCTCGTTATTGTATTAATGGCCACGATTGCCGGCTGTTTTGGCATTAATCTCATTTTGGCACAACCGGAATGGGGCGGCGTATTGGGTGGCTTTGTACCGGACTCACAAATATTGACGAATCCAAGCATGCTGTATATTGCCATCGGTATTATGGGAGCTACCGTAATGCCACATAACCTGTATCTGCATTCTTCTATTGTACAAACCCGCAAATATGAGCAGACATCAGCAGGTAAACGGGAAGCTATTACATTTGCAACTTGGGATTCCAGTATAGCGCTCATGTTCGCTCTATTCATTAATGCAGCCATCTTGATCGTAGCAGCTGCCGTATTCCATACAGCAGGAAGAACAGATGTAGCAGAGATTAGTGATGCCTATTATCTGCTTTCGCCATTGCTGGGAACCACACTTGCGAGCATACTGTTTGGAGTAGCGTTACTTGCCTCAGGTCAAAACTCGACCGTGACAGGTACTTTAGCCGGACAAATCGTGATGGAGGGCTTCTTGAATCTTCGTCTCTCACCTTGGTTGCGTCGTCTGGTGACCCGTCTTATCGCGATCATTCCAGCGGTCATCGTCACTGCGATTGCAGGTGAAAAAGGTGCGGAAGAGTTGCTTGTGCTGAGTCAGGTTATTTTATCCATCCAGCTTCCTTTTGCCATCATTCCATTACTGCTCTTTACCAGTGACAAAAAGATTATGGGTGAATTTGCGAATAAAATGTGGCAAAAAGTACTAACCTGGATCGTGACCGCTATCATCATTATCTTGAATGTAGTGCTTATTATTCAGACAATTACAGGTTGATAGACTGTTTGGATGTAACCAGTAAAAAAAGAGGTATTCCAGGAGGCAAAATAGCCATTGGAATACCTCTTTTTATCATCATTTATTTCTCCAGCATGCTTAGAATCAACTCTGCATTCTGTTCAACAAATGTAGCATCAAGCATGCTTTCATGATCCCCGTACCCATCACAAATGGAGTACTCCCCAATTGTAGAATGCTCCCACATTCGGATATCTCCACGGATATGTTTACTTTGACTCTGAAGAGATTTAATAACATGAATTTGAGCCGCAACTTGTCCGGAATTCTTTAAATTATCTAGATAAGCATAGTATCTTTGTATCTTCTCTCCAACATGGAGATGAAAAAATTCTCCTTCGCTTTGCAATTGTGGATATTTTTCCAACATAAGGTCTACCGTTTCTTTTGCATATTTACGACTCTCTTCCGTTGTAAGCCGCTCTGAATTTATTTCTGTAATGTAGAATGAGTCCAATAAAATGAGCTGGCCAACCTTATCTCCCTGTTTTTCAAGGGCCTTTGTAATCTCAAAAGCCAAATTCCCTCCTGCTGAAATCCCCAGAAATACGTAAGGCCCCTCAGGCTGAACTTCTTTTATAAGGTGGATATATTCTGCTATGAGACGGTCCTGTTCAATCTCAAGAAAATTAAAACTATACAATCGATAGGAACCAAGGAAATCTGCAAGCCTTTGATATACAACCCCTAAAGCCACTACCGGAGGGAAACAAAATATGTTCCTGTCTCTCTTTCCCTGTGGATTAAACAACATTCTTTCGTTAGAAAGGTCGCTAATCTGCGTCTCAGATGAAGAAACTAGGGAGGCTAATTCTCGAATAGTCGGTGTCACAAATATCTGTCGAATCGGAGGCTCTATTCCGTGCCCTGTAGCTAGTCTCGCCACAAATTTAATTACACTTGTCGAATCTACTCCCAGTTCAAATAAAGAATCGTCTACACTAATGGAACTACACTCCAAAATCTCTTCCCAAATTCGTACCATAATGTGCTCCATCTCCGTCACTGGAGCTTCATATTTCTTTTGAAATATGGTTTTACCCGATGGCTCTGGCAGTGCTTTCCGGTCTAATTTGCCATTAGGTGTTAAAGGAATTTGTTCAAGACAAATAAAATGGGTAGGCACCATATAATTTGGCAATGCACGACAAATACCTTCTTTAATATCCTGAATGCTCAAACTTGGTTGGGCCACAATATACGCACACAGTACTTTATTTCCTCTTGAATCAGGAGTATATAAAACCACTGCTTCCTTTACTCCAATAATTTGAAGAATTTGATTTTCAATTTCGCCAAGTTCTACACGATAACCGCGAATTTTTACTTGCTGATCGTTACGTCCCAAAAATTCAATATATCCCTTTGAATTCAAAATTCCTTGGTCTCCAGTGCGATATAATCTTCCAAACTTTGGATGATTAAAGAATGAGACTGCTGTTTTTTCTTCTTCATGAAGATAACCTTTGGCTAGACCAACACCTCCAATGTACAGCTCACCTTTTACACCTACTGGACAAAGTTCCTGATCGTAATTCAATACATAATAAGTTTGGTTGGCTAGTGGCATTCCGTAAGGTATGGAGGCCCAATCTTCATGGACTTCATATACAGGATAATAAATGGACCAAATAGAAGCCTCTGTTGCTCCCCCCATACTTACTACATTCGCGTGAATATATTGTCTGCGAATTTTATCCGGTAGACTGAGAGGTATCCAATCTCCACTAAGAATGGCCAAACGCAAAGAACTGTTTTTCTTACGTGCTCCAGACGACCGGTACATACTATTCCAGTAATGACAGCTTTCCTCTTCTTCTCCCAGCACATGGTCCAACATCAAGTCCATTATAGCGGGAACGGAGTTCCAAATTGTAATTTTATGTTCCTCTAGTGTCTTGGCAACTTCTGTAATATCACGTTGATCATCAATAAGCACTAAAGCCGCTCCAACCGCTAATGCTCCAAATAGATCATAAACCGATAAATCGAAACACATGGATGATAATCCAATAATACGGTCCTGCTCATTCACATTGAATTTACGATTTATATCTTGCACTGTGTTCGCTACCGCCCCATGTGAAACAATGACTCCTTTAGGCTGGCCTGTACTGCCTGAAGTATAAATCACATAGGCAACATCATTAGGATCATGTTCGACCTGAAGAGCTTCACCAGAATATACTGCTAATCCTTTCTTAACGTATAGATCCGGTTTCAACATTAATTTACAACCACTGTGATTCCTAATATATTCACAACGTTCCTTCGGATAATCAGGATCAATCGGTACATAAGCCGCTCCTGCCTTCAATATACCTATAATATTCACAATGGTTTCAATACTCCGATTGGCTAATACACTAATAAAATCACCACGGCATACGCCATATTCTTGTAAATAGCGTGCCACCCTATTCGAGCGTTCATTTAATTCCTGATAAGTGATATGACTATTTTTATAAATCACTGCAATTGCCTCTGGCCAGCGAACGACCTGCTGTTCAAACAAGGAATGGAGTGTAGTCCTTGGAATCTCTTCACAAGTATTATTAAAGGCTGCAGTCAGAAGATGATTTTCATGTCCCCAAGGAAAACGATTTCCGGCATCTGAGCTTAAGGAAAATTCCAGCAGCATAAAGTACTGATCAAACATCGCTTTAATGAATTCTGAATCAAACAGTTGTTCAACATAATCCCATGTGATCGTGAGTCCACCATCTACTTCCAGGACCTGATAATCTAAAAAAACTTGAGAGGTTTGAGAAACCGCTGTTTTTACATCACCCATATAATAAACAGAATCATCAGTACCTTTCCCTGTATCCAGTAACATGCTTGTGAATACAATGGGCATCGCTGCCTTATGAGTTTCAGCACCACGTTGACGTATTATTTCCCTGATGAATTGAATTCCATCGTAGTGCCTATGTTCGAGCGCCTCCATCAACACGTTTTGCACGGATTCAGTCTGTTCCCAGAAAGATTTCCCTCCTTCAAGCGTGATGTCAAGTAACATAACGGATGTAAAGTCCCCTATCATCTTATACACATCTTTATGAAATGGATAACGATTAAAAATGGTACAATTGAGCGCCAATTGGGATTGATTACTCCAGTATGACAACACTTTGGCAAATACAGTACACAGCACTGCAGTTGGTGTCACGTGATTTTTTTGTGAAACTTGCTTTAGCTTTTCGTAAAGCTCCCTATTGCAATGTTTGGTTACCCTTTTGAATCGCGGTTGTACAATCAGGCTCGGTGAGGAAACATACGGTAAAGCAGGAGGACCAGGAAAACATTCCAGTTTATCCGTCCAATATTGCCGATCCCTTTTATATATTTCCGAGGATTTGAAACCCGTATAAGCCATCATGTAGTCTCTGAAAGTAATGTCCACACCTTCCAAATCTAAATCTGGATCATGATAAAATTTCATAATTTCCTGATGAATGAATTGAAAGCTTGCCCCATCCGTTATTAACATGTCATAACCGATAAAAAGGTAAAACCTTTCTGCAGAACATTGATAAGCCTTATACTCAAATAGAGGCCACTGATCGGTCTTGAAAATGTAGTGAGACATGCGCTCTCTTTCCATCAGTATTTTCTTTTCCTGGGCTTCCTTGGAGAGATCCTGTATCGGGATAACCTCAATATGATATTCCGGAACATAATCTAATATTTGTTGCTGTCCGCTCGGCAGGATAATCGTTCGCAACATAGCATGACGTTCAATAACTTTTTGCAGTGCTCGATTAAACCGATCCATATCCAATGAAGTTTCCAACTCAATATATACATGTGTCGACACTCCGCCCATTTCAAAATGGTCCTCGCGTCCCATCAGATAAGCCATCTGCACATCCGTTAACGGAAACGGTTCATACATATGCTCTGGATCAGGTGTTAACTCCGGATACACGATGGCCTCTTGTGTATCTACACCTTCCTTGATCCGTTCCGACAGCTTCGCTATAGTATAATGCTGCAGGAAGTCTCGTAGATTCAAATCGATTCCCATTTCCCTGCTTATTCTGGTTCGGATTTGCACCATCAGAATCGAATTTCCACCTAGTTCAAAGAAATGATCATGGATTCCTATTCGTTCGACGCCCAAAACCTCTTTCCATATTTCCGTCAGTTTCTGCTCTGTTTCATTACGTGCTTCTTCGTATTTCGAATCCATTTGCTGCTCCACATCCGGGATCGGCAGCTCTCTTCGATTCACCTTGCCATTAGGAGACAACGGTAGTTTCTCAAGTTCCATATAATGCGACGGCACCATATAATTCGGTAGTTCCCGTTGTAAATATATTCGCAGCTCCTCTGGGGTCACTTCCTCCTCATCTGGAACATAGTACGCACATAGAAATACGTGATTGCGATGGTCCCTTTGTTCCATTACCACTGCACTTTGGATGAATTCATGTGCCAGCAGACGTCCTTCAATTTCCCCCAGCTCTACCCGGTACCCCCGGATCTTGACCTGCTGATCCTTCCGTCCCTGAAATTCGATATAACCTGCCGGACGCCATATGCCATAATCCCCCGTTCGGTACAATCGACCCAGCTCTGGATGTTCCACAAACGATTCACGGGTTTTCTGTTCATCATTCAGATAACCTGCCGCAAGCCCCATCCCGCCAATATACAGTTCCCCTTGTACATCCGCCGGGCAAGGCTTCAGTTCATAATTCAGCACATACATCTGCTGGTTCGCTAGCGGTCTGCCATAAGGTATCGAGGCGGTCTGACCATCCCATTCCCTGATTGGATAATAGATGGACCAAATCGAGGCTTCTGTCGCTCCTCCCAGGCTAATCACTTCTGCATGCGGGCAATGTCGTTTGATTTTCTCAGGCAACTGTAGCGGTATCCAGTCCCCGCTAAGCAACACCGTTCGAATTCTATCATTGTAAAATTCAGCCGTGACGCTGGCGAGCACCATTTCCATAATTGCCGGTACAGAATTCCATATAGTGATGCCCTGACGCTCTATCGTGTAGATTACGTCTTCCACATCCCGCTGATCGTCAATCAATACCAATGCCGCTCCGGCTGCCAAAGCACCGAACAGATCATATACAGACAGATCGAAACACATAGAGGACAAACCTATCATCCGGTCGTGCTCATGGATGCCGAATTTATGATTTATGTCCTGAATCGTATTAGCTGCTGCTCCGTGGGTTGTGATTACGCCCTTCGGTCGGCCTGTGCTGCCCGATGTATAGATCACATATGCCACATCGTCCGGATGATAATCCAGCGGAAGTGCTTCGTCAGAATATTTTGCTACGCCGGCTGTATCGTATAACTCCGGTTCTACAGTCAGCTTACATTGACTGTGCTCGTGGATGTAGTGACGCCGTTCTTCCGGATAGTCCGGATCCACCGGTACATAAGCTGCTCCAACCTTCAAAATACCTATAACATTAGCAACGGTTGCAATGCTTCGGCTTGCCAATACGCTGATATAATCACCACGACATACCCCCTGCTCTTGCAAATAGCGGGCAATCTGATTCGAACGTTTCTGCAGTTCTCCATACGTGAAGCTTTCATGCTTATACATTAAGGCCACTGCTTCTGGAGTACGTGCTGCCTGCTTCTCGAACAGCCCGTGCAAGGTGCTGTATGGTATCTGCATCTCTGTATTATTGTAACTCTCCAGCAGCTTTATTTCTTGTTCGGTACTTTTCACGCAATCGGTATGCAGAGTTAATGTATCAATATATTGCTTGAACATTGAATGAATTACATTTTCATCAAATAGTTGCTCAACGTAGTCCCAAACAAGCTTTAACGAACCGTTATCTTCAAAAAGTTGGTGATCCAAGTAAACTTGAGATGTCTGCCCAGCACCCATTTGTATTTCTCCTAATTCATACCAGCTAACTTCACCTCTTTCTTTGGTCCCCAGCAGCATGCTTGTAAAAACAATTGGCATAACAGCACGATTACCATAATTATGGTATTTAGATATTTCTCGTATTAATTCAATTCCATCATAATGCCGATGCTCAAGTGATTCTAAAAGACGTTCTTGGATCTGTTTCGCCCTATCCCAATATCCCTTTTCAGACCTAAAATCAATTTCTATAAGAATTACGGAAGTAAAATCCCCAATCATGTCGTTCACATCTTGATGAAACGGTAGTCTATTGAAAACGGTCAAGCTCACGGCTAAATGAGGCTGATTACTCCAAAAGACCATCACTTCTGCATAAGCAGCAAGAAGAGCCGCTGTAGGCGTGATGTTGTACTGATACGCCTGTTTTTTAATTTTCTCCCAGGTTTCTCTATCGATCTCTTGCTCCAGACGGCAAAAACGAGGCTCAGTCACACCGGAGGGATCTGCTTTCAAAGGCAGCTCCGGAGCTGCAGGAAAATCGTCTAATTTATTCAGCCAATACAGTTTGTCCTGCTTATAGGTTTCCGAATTTTTAAAATCCTGCAATGCCAGAATGTAGTCCCGAAATGTACTCTGCAACTGTGTTGGCATCCAATTGGGCTCATGATAGAATTTAACCAGCAGCTTACCTATCAGTTGGATACTTGCTCCATCCGTAATCAACATGTCGTAGCTGATAATCAAATAATGAATTCCTTCAGATAATTTAAAAGCTTTATATTCAAAGAGTGGCCATTGGTCTGTTGGAAATACATAATGAGACATTCGCTCTCTTTCTGACACTATCCGTTCTTGTTGCTCAGACGAACTCATATGGGTAAGGTCAATCACTGTTATTCGATATTCCGGTACGTTCTCCAGGATAACCTGCTCTCCGGTAGGAAATACGACTGCACGCATCATGGGCTGATATTGAATGACCTGTTGTAATGCAACATTAAGTCGGTCTATATCATAGTCGGTTTTAATTTCCGTATATCCATGAGTCGATACTCCGCCCATTTCAAAATGGTCCTCACGTCCCATCAGATAGGCCATTTGCACATCCGTTAGCGGAAATGGTTCATACATATGCTCCGGATCAGGTATCAATTCCGGATACACGATGGCCGCTTGTGTATCTACACCTTCCTTGATCCGTTCTGACAGCTTCGCTATGGTATAATGCTGCAGGAAGTCTCGTAGATTCAAATCGATTCCCATTTCCCTGCTTATTCTGGTTCGGATTTGCACCATCAGAATCGAATTTCCACCCAGTTCAAAGAAGTGATCATGGATTCCTACTCGTTCGACGTCCAATACCTCTTTCCATATTCCCGTCAGTTTCTGCTCTGTTTCATTACGTGCTCCTTCGTATTTCGAATCCATTTGCTGCTCCACATCCGGGATCGGCAGCTCTCTTCGATTCACCTTGCCATTAGGCGATAACGGTAGTTTACCCAGTTCCATATAATGCGACGGCACCATATAACTCGGCAGTTCCCGTTGTAAATATATTCGCAACTCCTCTGGGGTCACTTCCTCCTCATCTGGAACATAGTACGCACATAGAAATACATGATTTCGATGATCTCTTCGTTCCATCACCACTGCACTTTGGATGAATTCATGTGCCAGCAGCCGGCCTTCAATTTCTCCCAGCTCTACCCGGTACCCCCGGATCTTGACCTGCTGATCCTTTCGTCCTTGAAATTCGATATAACCAGCTGGACGCCATACGCCATAATCTCCCGTTCGGTACAATCGGCCCAGCTCTGGATGTTCCACAAACGATTCACGGGTTTTCTGTTCATCATTCAGGTAACCTACCGCAAGCCCCATCCCCCCAATGTATAGTTCCCCTTGTACATCCGCCGGGCAAGGCTTCAGTTCATAGTTCAGCACATACATCTGCTGGTTCGCCAGCGGCCTGCCATAAGGTATCGAGGCGGTCTGTCTATCCCATTCCTTGATTGGGTAGTAAATGGACCAAATCGAGGCTTCTGTCGCTCCCCCCAAGCTAATCACTTCTGCATGTGGGCAAGTTCGCTTTATTTTCTCAGGCAGCTGTAGCGGTATCCAGTCCCCGCTGAGCAACACCGTTCGAATTCCATCATTGTGAAAGTCAGCTGTTACGCTGGCCAGCACCATTTCCATAATAGCCGGTACGGAATTCCATATGGTGATGCCCTGATGCTCTATCGTGTAGATTACATCTTCCACATCCCGCTGGTCATCAATCAGTACCAATGCCGCTCCGGCTGCCAAGGCACCGAACAGATCATATACAGACAAATCGAAACACATGGAGGACAAACCTATCATTCGGTCGCGCTCATGGACGCCTAATTTATGATTTATATCCTGAATTGTATTGGCTGCTGCCCCGTGTGTTGTGATTACACCCTTGGGGCGGCCTGTGCTGCCGGATGTATAGATTACATACGCCACATCGTCCGGATGATAATCCAGCGGAAGTGCTTCGTCAGAATATTTTGCTACGCCGGCTGTATCGTATAACTCCGGTCCTACAGTCAGCTTACATTGACTGTGCTCATGGATGTAGTGGCGCCGTTCTTCCGGATAGTCTGGATCCACCGGTACATAAGCTGCTCCAGTCTTCAAAATACCTATAACATTAGCAACGGTTGCAATGCTTCGGCTTGCCAATACGCTGACATAATCACCACGACATACCCCCTGCTCTTGCAAATAGCGGGCAATCTGATTCGAACGTTTCTGCAGTTCTCCATACGTGAGGCTTTCATGCTTATATATTAACGCCACTGCTTCTGGAGTACGCCCTGCCTGCTCCTCGAACAACCCGTGCAAGGTGCTAGGCGGAAAAGTCTTGTTCGTATTGTTGTATAATCGGATAGCTTCCTCATTCTCTATTTCAATTTTCAAATTTGAAGAATTCATTGTATTTAACAAAAGAGAATCAATGATTTGCGTAAACTGCCTGAACATATCTTCAATCATTTCTGGCGCAAACAATTCCTCTACATAATCCCAAAATACCCATAATTCATCCGATACTAATGTTGCCTGAAAATCAATATAGACCTGTGAAGTTTGCGTTATTCCCGTTTTCAAGTTTCCTAATTGTTCAAGACCAGGTGTGCGCTCTGTCTTATTTTCAGAAAGCACAGAAGTAAAAACATACGGAATTACTGCCTTTCCATGTCTAATCCCATGATGTCTCACAATATCTCTAATAAACTCAACACCCTCATAGTGACGGTGCTCCAACGCATCAATTAAGACAGACTGAACGGCTCTGGCCTTCTCCCAGAATGACATACCCGGTTTAAATGAAATGCCAAGCAGAAGGTTTGATGTAAAGTCACCTACTATATGTTCTACTTGCTCATGAAAAGGGTAACGATTGAAGACCGTAAGATTAATGGACAGGTTCTCTTGATTGCCCCATGTAGAAAGAAGATATGAATAAATGGTCGCAAGCAATGCGGATGGAGTCACTCCATTTTGTAAAGCCAGCTGTTTTAAAGAAACCCACTGTTGTTGATTGTATATCTTCTCTTTTCTTTGGAATTTTGGTGTTTTTATTTGTTCTGGATCACATTGTAAAGGAAGAACAGGCGCTAATGGAAAATCTTCTACTTTATTAAGCCAGTATTTGCAATCCAGCTCATGTATTTCAGATTGCTTCAAATCTAAATAAGCAAGAATATAATCGCGGAAGCTGAAGTCCAATTTGGGCAATTCGGCATTTGGATTGTGATAGAAATACATCAGATCACGACCGATAATATCCATACTTGCTGCATCAGCAATGAGCAAATCTCTGCCCATACACAATAGATACTTATCATTCTCAAGCAGGAAAGCCTTAAATTCGAACATCGGCCACTGTTCAGGAACAAACACATGGTGTGACATCCGGCTTCGCTCCAGATGAATTCGTTCCTCTTGTTCTCTTCTTTTCAGGAATCGAAGGTCTTCTATAACCATTTGATACTCAGGCACATCTTTAAGAATAACCTGCTCGCCGCTTGGCATGATAATCGCCCTTAGCATTGGGTGTCTCTGAATGACTTTATTCAAGCATTCATTAAAACGCACCATGTCAACGTCAGTCTCCACCTCGGTATATACATGAGTGGAAACGCCGCCCATTTCAAGTTCATCATTTCGACCTAGAAAATATGCCATCTGAATATCAGTTAATGCAAAAGGAGCGTTTAATTGTTCTAAATCGGGAAGCACTATCGGGTATATTTTTTCACTAACCTCTCTTGTTCCACATGTTGCGCAATGATTGATAATTTCCAAGAGATGATTTTTAAAATTTAGGGCAACTTCGGCCAGGGTATCTTCATCATACTCATACTCATTGTATATAAAAGAAACTTTCAGCTCGTCTTCCATGACTGCTGCGGTTATATCAATGGAGTAACTTCGCTCTGATTGTGGATCAAGCATTTGGCCCTGAGGCATATTAGAAAGCGTAAAAACTTCCTGATCTATACTTTGGGAAAATTCCCCTAAATAGTTAAAGCAAACTTCTGGATTGAGTTTCCACTTCATTGATTTTTTGTGTTCCAGAGCAGTAATATATTTTAACAGACCATATCCGATCCCTTTTTTTGGGATTTGGCGTAATGTTTGTTTTACATGTTGAACAATATCCTGAACAGAACAAGATGGCGGAAGATCAATTACTACAGGATACATCGTTGTAAACCAACCGATCGTCCGGGAGACATTAATATCAGAAACTATGTCTTCTCTCCCATGCCCCTCCAAACCGATTAGAATCTGAGTATGATGTGTCCAATCTCGGAATGCACTCCCTAACGCAGCTAACAATAAGTCATTAATTTCCGTATTGTAAGCCTGATTAGAATGACGAAGCAGATTGTCTGTGTCCTGCTTGGATAGTTGAATATTTATCGATCTCGAATCCTTGATAAAGTTAGTTGGACATGTGTGATCCTTAGGCAGAGGCTCAATATGACGCTGATCCATATTCATCCAGTATGGAATCTCATCAAGTAGTACCGGACTGTTCGCATACTCCTCCAGTGCACTAGCCCAGCTCTTATAGGAAGTTGTCTTATACGGTAATGAAGGCTTTTCTCCAGAACTAAGCTGTTTATAAACCTGTGTGATATCTTCCAGCAATACTCGCCAAGAAACACCATCGATTACCAAATGGTGAGCAACAATAAGGAGATGATCTCCTTCTATGGTTTGGAACAGTCCCAACTTCAGTAGAGGACCTGTAGTTAAATCCATATTCTTTTGAATCTCTTCTGAAAAATTTGAAATACGCTCCCTTACATCCAGTTCACTTGATAGATCCACAACCTGCAACCAAGCTGACTCTTTCATGTCCTGATTTGTTTGTACAATAGAGTTTTGCTCGCTTGCATACACCATACGTAGAGCATCATGATGATAAATGATATAATTCATCGTTTCTTGAAGAATGTCAGGTTCAAATTCTTCTTTTCTATACAACATAAAAGACTGATTCCAGTGATGACGTTGTATCCCCTGATGTTCAAAAAACCACTTTTGAATTGGCGTAAGCGGAACGATCCCCTCAACAACACTCTGATCTACAACTTTTGTTTGTATAGCTAACACCTGATTTAATTGTGCAATCGTCGGATTCGCGAAAATATCTTTGATCCCGATATGCACATGATGACGTTGTAAACGTGACGACACTTGAATGGCTTTGATAGAATCTCCCCCGAGTGCAAAAAAATGGTCATGAATGCCCACTTTTTCTACCCCCAGCACTTCTTCCCATATCTCTGAAGTCACGGTTTCAATATGATTTCTTGGCGGTGTGTAGCTAGCAGATACCTTTACTTTGATGTCCGGTACTGGTAAATTCCTACGATCAATCTTTCCGCTTTGCGATAGAGGAAATCTATCTAACTTTATAAAATAAGACGGCACCATATAATCTGGAACCCGTTGGATAAGATATTCTTTTATAGAATTTTCATTGATAGATCGGGACTCCATAATATATGCGCATAAATGTCCATTATTTTTGGCATCCATATATACTGTGACTAATGCCTGCTGTATACCTGGATATTGATGCAGAACGTTTTCTATTTCTCCAATCTCAATTCGATACCCACGGATCTTAATTTGAAAGTCTTTTCTCCCCATGTACTCAATATTCCCATCACTCTTCCATCTTGCTAAATCGCCTGTTTTGTACATTTTTTGACCTACTCTAAATGGGTCCCTTACAAATTTCTCTTCAGTTGCTTCTGGAAGATTCACATATCCTGCTGCTACACCTGTACCCGAAATACATAATTCTCCTGCTACTCCAATTGGCTGCAATTGACCATCCTGATCTATTATATGCATTTGAATATTATCGATTGGCTTGCCGATTGGTATGGAATCCATCTCAAAATCAGAAGGACAATCAAAATAAGAATCATGTATAGTGCCTTCAGTCGGTCCATATAGATTAGAGAAAACAATGTTTCTATCTCTTCTCCATCTATCGTTAAACCGTTGAACATGCCAGCATGTCAGTGCTTCTCCACTGGTGAATACTTTTTGTATAGACGATAAACGCTGAATATGTCCCTCTCCATATTCCAAATAGTCTAAAAATGCATGTAACATGGATGGAACAAAGTGGATCACAGTTACTTTTTTTTGTTCAACTGTGCGGATTATGCTCTCAGGATCTTTTTCAGCTCCAGGCTCCAATAAACATAGGGTGGCAGCGCCCTGGAAATACCACCAGCACAATTCAAACACAGACACATCAAAAGTGTAAGTTGTTTTTTGCATAATAACGTCCGCTTCTGTGATCGAATACTTTCGTTGCATCCACAACATATTGTTGACAACGGACCGATGCTGAACTATAACCCCTTTTGGTTTGCCAGTAGAACCTGATGTGTACATAATGTAAGCAATATCCTCAGGTTTATTAACACAATTTAGATTGGTGTCATCCTCGTTATCAGACAAGCCTACATCCATAAGCAGGATTTCTGTTTCAAAACCTGAGAGGCATTCCTTCCACTTTGTCTTTGTTAAGACAAGGTTAGTTACGCTGTCTTGTAGCATATAACGAACCCGCTCTTTGGGATAATCGGGATCGATAGGTATATAAGCACCACCAGCCTTATGAATCGCTAGTATAGCTATGATCATTTCAAATGATCTTTCAACCATTATTCCAACGCTCCGATTACTACCTAACCCCTTGCCTCGTAGTATTCTGGCTAGCTGATTGGCACGTTTGTTAACCTCTTCATAGCTCATTTTTTGTTCACCCAAGATAAGGGCAGTTTTATTAGGATTAGCTATAACTCTATCTTCAAAGTATTCGTGTAAACATTGTTGACCAGAAAAAGCCTGGTCTGTGTTGTTGAATTCTGTTAATATACGTTCTTTTTCATCTGGTGTGAGAATTGAAATGTTTCTAACGAGTATGTGTGGATTTTCAGTGATGGCAGTAGTGACCGCACGAATATGTCCGGCAACCTTTTGCATATCTTCATGCGAATAGCAAAATGCATTATACTTTAAACATACAGATATTTCTTCGGAGGGGATAATAATGATATTGAAATCATAGTTTGTTTGGTCCTTTAATTCAAAATCATAAATTTTCAACTCATGCACATGCTGTCCGTCTAATAAATTGAATTCCAAAGGCACATTTTCAAAAACTACAATATGATTGATTAAATTCTCTTTCAATGGTGTAGCCGCTTGTATCTTCATCAGAGGATAATGACTGTGCTCATGGGAGTCAATCATTTGCTTATGGATGAGTATCAACAGGTCTTCAAAATCGATATCTTGCTCAAATTTTATTCTTACTGGATTGGTATTAATAAATATTCCGATCATTTGGTCGATTCCGGAAACTGCTGCATGCCTTCCTGAAACGACTGTTCCAAAAACCACATCATTGGTATCATTATATCTTTTTAGCACAATACTCCAGATTGCTTGAATGACAGCATTCATTGTTACACGATAGACAAGTGCCAATTCCTTAAGTTTTTTAGTCATTTCTCGATCGAAGGTAAACTTAACTTGTTCCTGCAAGTAGCCTTCCTTTTTCTGTTTGGGTTGCCATGGTAGAGCAGTGGACTGTTCAATCCCCTCTAAATATTGGTTCCAGTATAAACTTGCAGAATCTTGATCCTGATGATTAAGCCATTCGATATAATTTTGAAAAGAGTGAATTTCCCTTAGAACAGGAGATCTTTGCGCGGATAAGGCACTATATATTTCAAAAAGCTCTTGTACAATCGCGCTCAAGCTCCAACCATCTACAATAATATGATGAAAGCTTAGCAGTAATCGAAAATGTTGCAGATTCGTCTGGAATACCGCAAGCCGAACAAGCATTTCAGCAGTTACATCGAAGCCTTTCATTTTTTCCTCATCGGCATAATGAGAGATATACTCCATTTGGCAATCATGATTTTTTTCAGTTAAATCCTGAAAAACAATTTTATGTTCCAGATGGTCTACGACCATTTGAATGGGTCGCTTCGCTTTATCGACATTAAAAAGCGTACGGAAAACATCATGTCGCTGTACAAGCAATTGCATACTCTTATTCATAATATCTAGTGAGAGAGGCCCTTCCACACTGAAAAAAAGCTGAACTATAAAATTCCCCTGATTTTCTTCACGCAATGTATGATATAGAATTCCTTCTTGCATCGGTGTTAGCGAATAAATCTTTTGTAAAAGTTGTTTAGACGACATGACTAGTTCCCCCTGTTAATTGATCTTAGAATTCAACTCTGTTTGAAGTTCGTGCAGATCACTTGCGGAAATCCCTAATTCGTCATAGCCATTTTGGATCACAGTAGTATTCACAGACTGGGCCTGCTTAGATTGTCCCTTTATAATAAAGGTGCTTAAATCCGCTACGCTCGGATACTGGAATATATCTTTGGTAGTTACTGTAATATCTTTCACTCGGAGTTGCGCCGAAATTTGAATCGCTTTTATTGAATCTCCTCCCAATGTATAAAAATCCTCGACTACACTTATGTTTTCAATCCCCAACACCGTTTCCCATACACGGGCTATCGTCTCTTCAGTACTGTTCCTTGGACGTATCGCTTGATTCTGAAAAAGCTGGCTTGTATCAGGAATTGGTAGTTTTTTATGATCCACTTTGCCATTTGCGTTTAAAGGCAACTTCTTTACCTTTACAAAATAGGCAGGGATCATGTAATTTGGCAATCTTTCGGATACCCATTGCCTGATTTTTTCGGTATTCATTTCTTGATCTGCCGCAAAATACGCACATAAGCGCTTATCTCCTTGTTTATCTGCCTGCTCCATGATGAATACTTCTTTAATGGCCTGATTTTCAAGGATACACTTTTCAATTTCACCTAATTCAATTCGGAACCCCCTAATCTTTACCTGATGATCATTACGTCCTGTAAATTCAATTTCTCCGTTTGCAAGTCGTCGCCCTAAGTCACCTGACTTATATAATCGTTTATCATGCAGATAGAAAAATTTCTCTTGAGTTAATTGGTCATTGTTGAGATAACCTCGTGCGAGACCTTCTCCAGCAATACACAGTTCCCCAGTTGCCCCAATTGGCTGTTGCTGATTATCCGAATTAAGAACAAGCACCTCCGTATTCTTAATGGGTCGGCCGATCGGGATCGTAAACATCTCCTCATTAACTTCTTGAACTTCATGATACATCGCATAAACGGTACTCTCTGTGGGGCCATACATATGAATAATTTTCCCTTTACCCATCAACTGAAAAGCTTTATTTACATGTACTATGGATACTCGCTCGCCACCAAAAAGTACCTTTCTTACATTGGCCAAGCAATGAATTTCAAGGTCTACGAGTGTATTAAAAAGAGCCGTTGTCACAAAAAAAACGGAGACACTCTCTTTTAAAATCAATTGAGCTAACTCAGATACATTAAGCATTGTCTCTTTGTCTATTAAAACAAGTCTTGCTCCATTCAAAAGACTCCCAAATATATCAAAAATAGAACCATCAAAAGCAAAGTTGGACAATTGGAGAATGGTATCTTGTGGTGTAATTTGTACATAATCTGAACCCTTCACAACTCTCATTACATTGATATGTTCAATCATGATTCCTTTAGGTATACCGGTCGAGCCAGAAGTATACATTACATAAGCCAAATGGTTAGCCTCTGATATGCGTAGTGGGTTACTCTTATCACGATCATTTGTTTGTTCCAGCACGTCCTCAAGAACCAAAATCCGATGTCTTTCGGAACCTTCCAGTTGTGCTATTAGCTTTGTAATTAAAGAAACGTTTGATCGCGAAACTACAATGATTGATAAGTTCGCATCCTGCACAATAACCTTTAACCTCTCACTTGTATTTTCCGGATCAAGAGGAGTATAGCCTGCATTGGATTTCAAAATGCCTAGTATCCCAACAATCATCTCTGGTGAACGCTCAGTAAGCAGTCCAATTAGTTGATCAGGTTGAACACCTATATCTTGCAAAACATAGGCAAGCTTGTTGGCTTGCTTATTTAACTCACCATATGATATATGAGTTTCTCCATAGGTAAGGGCCGTTGCAAATGGCGCAACTTCAACTTGTCTTTCAAATAAATCTGCAAGTGTTTCTGTACCGCTGTGCTCCATACTCTTTGAGCTTCTCAGTGCAATAAGTTCGGTTTCCTCATCAGCACTCAAAATACAAATATTTTTCAAGCAAGCAGAAGGTTCACTATAGATTTTCATTGCGACATTATATATATGATTTGCCATTCTTCTCACAGTATCTTCAGAATGAATATTGGAATTATAGATAAATGTTATGTTTGTTTCATCTCCCGGAAGCACTGTAATACTTAAGTCATAATTAGTATGTTCTATAACATCAACTTCCTTAATATTTACATCCACTTCCGCTAACAGATGTTTCCATGAGGAATTTAAAGGCGTATTATCAAACACATAAATATGATTAAACAGGCTTTGTCCGATCGACTGATTTTGAATCTGTGAAAGTGACAAGTGCTCATAGGGCTTAGATTTTAAATTCAGATGATGAATATGCTGTATTAGTGAGGTAAAAGTTTGGTCTCCCGCTGATTGTATACGTAAGGGAACTGTATTAATAAACAATCCTAGCATTCGCTCAACTGCTGGGATCTCTGGTGGCCGTCCTGCAACAACTGAACCAAATACAACATCGTTACTATTATTATATTTTTGCAGCACAATCCCCCAAAGACTCTGATAGACCGCGTTTAATGTAACTTGGTTGTTTCGAGCCAATTCTTTCAAGAAATTGGACAGTCGACGCTCTAATTGAATAGAATGTTTACCCAAGCTATAATTTTGAACTGATTTTTTTCCATTACTGCGTGTCTGATCTGGTAGAATGGAGCATTCTTCAAATCCGCTTAAATAATCTTTCCAGTATTCAAGAGCACTGTCTTGGTCTTGTATTGCCAACCATTCTATATACTGACTATAAGGCTGCTCCATACAAATGGTTTGACTTTGTCCTTTAACTAAACCAGTATAGATTTCGAATAATTCGCAAAGGATTAAATCAGAGCACCAGCCATCCATTAAAATATGATGAAAAGTGAGTATACAAGTACTTTCACTAGAGCTTGTCTGGAGCACGGACAGCCTAATGAGCGGATCTACCGTTAGATTGAATCCTTGCTGACGATCCTTTTGTAAATAATGCTGAATCCACTGTTTTTTATCCAGATTTGATATATCAGCTCTGCTTTTATAAACAAATTGAAGAGGTCTTTCCGTCAGCACTACCTGAAGTGGCTGCTTGACCTTTTCCAATAAGAAAGTAGTTCTTAATACATTGTGCCGTTGGATAAGTGTCGAAAAACTTTGCTTCATAAGTTCAACATGAAGATGACCTTCCATGGTTAGAATTAGCTGTACTAAATAAGTGTTGGGATCTGTATCTGACAGAGAATGATATAATATGCCTTCTTGCATGGGGGACAGCGTATATATATCCTGAATTTGTTCTTTTGAAAACGGGTTCACTCTACTCACCTGCCTAATCTAGTGTTTAGAATTTAAGGAACTGCGAAGCACATCATAAATCATATCTAAATCCTCTTCCTTTAAATTTTTTAATGTAAAATCACTTGGAGTGCGCAACTGCTCCTTCTTGTCTATACAATGCTGAATAGTCCTGATAAGATGCTTTTCATATCTTCCCGCCAAATGTTGGATTTCTTGTCCACTAATCCGTGCACTATCATAGCCGATAGAAAGATGCAATTGATCTCTCGTGATATACCCTGTTATTTCAAGTGCATAACACAGTTCATTATTAGGGCTGATATTCCCTAATCCCTCGGGTCCAAAGGAAGCTGCACTGCTGTAAGAAGAGAGTTGGAAATATGGAGAACTTGAGATTGGGTCAAGTTGACCTAAATAATTAAAATTAATTTCTGGCTCAATAGAAAATACCAAAGGTGCCCTCAAACTTTCCGGGCTAAGATATTTGAGTACCTCATAGTCCAAACCTTTATTTGGAATACTTCTAAGATTCTCTTTGGTTTTTATAATCCATTCAGACAAATTGTCAGGCTCATACATACATAGAAGCACTGGGCACTGAGATGTGAACCAACCGACTGTACGTGTAATATTCATATCAGGTAAAATATCTGTACGGCCATGGGATTCCATATTGATTACAACTTGTTTGACTTTAAGCCAGTCATACAGAGCTATCCCTAAAGCAGTTATCAAAACATCATTTATATCGGTGTTATATGCATGATGGACTTGGCCAAGAAGCCTTTTTGTGTTTTCTTTTGACAGAGCAAATTTTAAATTACGTTTGTTCCTTTGTGTTGACACCTGTACTTGATCATTTTTCCACAGTAATAATTCTTGATTAACTTTTGCATTGAAATTCAGCCAATATGGGATGTATTTTACTATTTCCCTACTATCCGAATAATTTTCCAATGCTTCAGCCCATTTTTGGTATGAATCTGTTTTTTCTTGCAGTATAACCACCTGTCTGCCTTTAATAATTTGCTCATAGGACTTTGAGAAATCTTCGATTAATATACGTAAGGAAATTCCGTCCATCACTAAATGATGTATCGATAGCAGCAAATGATCTCCTGACTCGGATCTGAACAGTCCTAAATGTACTAATGGCCCCTTCTCCAAACTTTTACTCCCTTGAATCTCTGAAATTTGGTCAATAATAAATTTTTCTTCATCCTCATGCGGCACGTCGAATACATTGAAATTGAATACCTCGGGACTCACGTCCATGTTCACCTGTTTTAAATTACCGCTCTCCATCTGATAAGTCATTCTAAGCGCGTCATGGTGCTCAACCAGTGTTCTCAAAACTCTGAACAATGCTTCTGTTTCATAGCGTTCCGGATTATAAAACAGAACAGATTGATTCCAATGATGCTTATCAGTTAACTTTTTTGTAAAAAACCAATGCTGAATAGGGGTAAGGGGGACATTCCCCAAAATTTTGCCTTGGTCACTCTTACGGTGAATCCGTTGAATGGACTGGCCAAATTGTGCAATAGTAGGCTGTTTTAAAAGAAGATGACTACTGAGCTTTAGATTATGGGAGTTCAACTTTGCAGATAATTGAATGGCTTTAATTGAATCACCACCCAAATCATAAAAGTTATCATATATACCCACCTGGCCTACGCCAAGAACCTCGCCCATTAGTAGGCATAAAAGTTCTTCTAAATCAGTGCGAGGCTGCTGAAGATTAGGTTGCTCCGATAAATCCCTGGTTGGCATAGAAAGAGCTTTTCGATCCACTTTTCCATTAATGGTCATAGGAAGTTCAGATAAATAAATAAAATAGGTAGGCATCATATAAATCGGTAATTCTTGCTTGATAAACTGACGCAACTCCGCCGTGCTTATCGTATTTTGGGCTACATAATACGCGCACAACTGCAACTGATCCTGCTCATTCTGAATAGCCTGCACCACTACTTCTGTGATTTCTTTATGTTTAAGTAGAATCGCCTCAATTTCTTCTAATTCGATCCGATGTCCACGTATTTTTACTTGCTGATCTATCCTCCCACGATATTCCAAATTCCCGTCAGGAAGCATCCGAACTAAATCACCAGTTCTATATATTGTTATTTCCGGAATTGTTGGATGTTGGATGAATTTTTGTTTTGTAAGCTCTGGACGATTCAAATAGCCTCTTGCCAGCCCACAGCCGCTTATGAAAAGTTCCCCGATTTCTCCAGTATCAACAGGGTTCAGTTGCTCATCAAAAATAAAAAAATGCGTATTCGGCAATGACAAGCCAATAGGAACTGAATTACCTTCAAAATATGCTGAAGGAGCCATCCATAAAGAAGCACATATGCTCGCTTCTGTGGGCCCGTATGCATTCACATAAGTTGTACACGGACTCCATTGATTTACCAAATTACTGGATGATGACGATCCGGCTGTTATCAGCAACCTTAAATCCGAAATATGTGAAGCTTCCAGGTACACTGCATAACTTGGAGGCAGTGTTAAGACGGTAATCATATTTTCTGAAACATAAGTTTCAAAATCGATGGGATCATGTATTATTTTCTGAGGAATAATATATAAGGTTGCCCCATTAAAAAGTGCCATGAAAAGTTCCCATACAGAGGCATCAAATGAAAAGCTGGCAAACTGACCGATTCGATCTTTTGAAGTAATATGGAACTTATTTGTCCAAATTGACTGCAAATTTTCAATTCCCTTATGTTCTAATAAGGTTCCTTTAGGCTGTCCTGTTGAACCTGAGGTATAGATTAAATAGGCGAGATCGCTCGAGCAAACATTCCGCTCCAAATTATCAGTCGAGCGATTGGAATACAGTTGTTCAGTCACTACTAATTTACTTAATCCTGGATGATTAGGAGTTCCTAAATGCTGCTGTGTAAGCAGCAACTTCACATTGCTGTCACTTAGCATGAATCTAATTCTCTCCTCAGGGTAACCTGGATCAATTGCCAAATAAGCTCCTCCAGATTTAAGGACCGCTAATACTGCAATGATCATATCGACGGAGCGTTCCATCATAATGCCAACAATGCAACCAGTACAAACATTATGCTCAACCAGTACTTCAGCTAATTGATTGGATTTTTCATTTAATTCGCGATAAGTTAGGCATTTTTCACAACTGACAACAGCGGGATGATCTGAATTAGCTACTACTTGCTTTTCAAATAGACTGTGGATAGTCATATGTTATTCCTCCCTGCCGAGGTTCCATCTTCTATTTACTTGAGTCCAACTTCAATGGAGTGCAGCATAACCTGACTCGAATTTAGTTTGAAATATTTTTTGATTTTCCGGAAATTCATATCACCAATAGAACACAACCCCACCTGCTCCAGTTCAGCTACTTGAGTAAACAGTTGCACCATAATACCACAGTCGATAGCAGCATACAAATAGCCCATTCCCCCATATTTCGGCATCGTTACCTCACTGTCATAAACCATAAATACAGAAAAAGCTGATGTGCTAAATATTTCTTGATTTTGGGCATAATGAGCTTCTTGTGTGATAACACAGGCGCTGCTTACCATTTGTAGCATATTACGTACTGGATTATAGTAATATAAGCCTGCCTTCACCTTTTCTATGCGGGCCTCCTTAACATAAATGAATATATCGATTGGATACAATCCACCATCAGTTGCGTAAAAATAGCGAATCTCCCCATTAGTTATCGTCTGCTTAAAAACAGAGATTAGCTTTGAAAATGTTTTAAATGGAAGTTTGCGATTTATATCAAAATTACGATAAGATCTGCGATTTACAATCTCTTCTGTGAATGAAACATCCTCTAGAGGAAGTTCATACTCCATAACATTCGAAAATGAGCGTTCAAGCTGTTTTTGTTTGAAGTGATTGTAACGTTCCGGATCAATGAAAGTGTCTTCGTGGTGAGGATTGTGTACAAGATAATTATGCGGATAAAGGAGCTCTTGAGGGGATAAAATAGAATTTACTAATATGCGTTCATTAATTAAATGTTTAATAAAATCAACAAGGTGTTCCTGATTTAAATGAGAATAATGCTCGATAAGAGATTCCAGCTTTATGCCTTTTTGCGTTATGTAGTACAACTCAGGGAATAATTCAAGTGCTATACCAGAGAATATGGAATGCTCAATTTCAACAGCGTCCTCTGTTTTGCACCAACGAACGGATGGAGACCAGAAATACACAGTTTCATTCTGGATTAATTTAGATAATTGCACAGGGGCTTGCTTATGCATAATAGTTCCTCCTCTAAATATGATCATTTATGGTATCTGACCACTGACTTATTATGCTGGTTGTTTTTTATGATTGAATATCCATTCCATTTCACTATGCCTGCCGATACACCAACGACGGTACAATTGTCGGGAACATTTTTTAATACTACTGCACCTGCTCCTATTTTGGAGGAATTGCCAATTCTAATAGGGCCTAATACTTTAGCTCCCGCCCCTAAAACAACCCTGTTTCCAATAGTAGGGTGTCTTTTCCCCACATCTTTCCCAGTGCCTCCTAAAGTAACATTTTGATATATCGTCACATTGCTTCCTATTACAGCAGTTTCACCTATTACAACCCCAATACCATGATCTATAAAAATCCCATCCCCCATCTTCGCGCCTGGATGTATATCTATTCCTGTAAAAAATCGTCCCCAATTAGATAACATTCGCGCAAATAAATACAAATGAACCTCAAAAAGGAAATGGGATAATCGATAGAATATCAGATCATGAAAACCTGGGTAACATAATACTATTTCAAGCCAACTATTTGCCGCTGGGTCCATTTCTCTAATAAACCGGATATCCTTGATTACCTTGCTTAACATTTCGGATCACTCCCCTTGCAGAAAGTACCTTTCCGATGAAAATGTAAGCATCATTATTGACTGTTCATATATTTCCACCTCTCTAATAGAATAGAAAACATTAATAACTATACATTTTTTAAAAAATATAAAATACTAAATATTTAGTATGTTACACAAGAAATATTCTACCTCCATATTTTCGTAAAGTAAATATGGAATTAATGTTTCTCAGGCTAAATTTATAATCGCAAACTGTATAAATTTAATCAGATTTAATAAATAAAAAAACTTTATTTCGCCAATACGGCTTCTTTTGAAGAGACACAGTGAGGAACGCAAGTAGGCAATAAACCTTTACATCATTGGATTGTAATGATATAATCCGACTATAATCCTTTACTAAATATTTAGTATAAAACATTTAGCAATAAAGTTATGGAGGAGATATCATCATGAGTACAACACGTGTAATGGTTCTTGGGCTCTTGCTGCAATATGGAGCAATGTCAGGATATGAAATACAACAGAAAATGCAATCAGCACAAACGGATAAATGGGCTTATGTGCAACCAGCTTCCATATATCATGCTCTAAAAAAACTGGATTCAGAAGGAATTGTACGTTTAGAAACATTAGAACAGACAGGAAACCGGTCCAAAGCTATATATGCTATCACGGAGGCTGGAAAAAATGAGTTTAGTCGGCTTTTAATCGAATCATTTAAAGAAACTTCTGTTGTGTTTCCAACAGCCCTGTACACAGCTTTGACTTTTATGGATGAGGCTGGCCTCCATGAAATAGAAGAAGCTTTAAGTTTTCAGCATCAAGCCATTGAAAAAATTTATAAAGAAATGAAACTAGGCCAGGAGCAAAAAGCTGAACTTATGGATATCCCTGTAAACGTCATGTTAATTTTCAAAAATATTTATGATCAATGCGAGCTGCAATTAAAATTTGTTAAGCAAATTAAAGAGGAAATCAGAAGAAATTTATAGGAGGATGTAATGATGAAAATAAGTAAAGGAGCGCACTATAAACAAAAAGCTGCTCTAACGGTTGTCGGATTAGCTGTGTTCATTGACATGTTAATCTATGGATTAGTCGTCCCCATTTTGCCAAGATACGCAGATTCTCTTGGAGCAACTCAAACCGAAATTGGATTTTTATTCAGCAGTTATGCAATTGCACTGTTTATAGCTACTCCTATTTTTGGTCTGTTAACGGATCGAATTGGGAGAAAGACTCCTCTGTTATGGGGGTTAATTGGACTCATAGCTTCCACTTTAATGTTCGCCATAGCCCACACCTTCTGGCTGCTTGTACTGGCACGTGCTCTTCAAGGGGTCGCAGCCGCCATGACCTGGACAGCAGGGCTCGCTCTGCTGGCTGAGCTATACCCATCTGAAGGACGCGGCAAAGCCATGGGCTTGGCGTTGTCTGGGCAAGCCGCTGGAACCCTTCTCGGACCGACAATAGGCGGTTGGTTGTATCAATGGGGAAGTTACCAGTTCCCTTTTTACTTTGCCATCGCATTGGCCGTCGTCGATGCTGTACTTCGACTAGTACTCCTGCACGATATTCCGGAAGAGAAAAATGAAAAGTACTTATCTCCTTTTTCGTTCATGAAAAATAAAGATTTGCTTTTGGTTATCGGGGTTGTAATTATCGGTGCATCCGTCCCAAGCGTACTTGAGCCAACATTACCGTTACACCTACAGCATAATTTTAACGCTAATCCAGGAGTTATCGGACTGTTATTTGCTATTCCCACACTTGCTTATGGCCTGGCAACCCCCTTTATAGGTCAATTCTCCAGCAAGATCGGCTATAAAAATGGAATTCTCCTCGGTCTACTTATGGTATCCATTGCTCTTCCTCTAACTGCACTTCCAGCAATATTATCACTTCAAGCTGTTATTTTAGCTGTTTTAGGAGTTAGCATGGGTATGGTTCTTGCTCCCTGCTTACCTCAACTTGCTGATATTTCTCAACGAAGTGGAATTCATTCTTATGGAATTACTTTTGCTCTCTATAACACGGCATACTCGATTGGTCTAATGATCGGCCCTATTTTGAGCAGTACTCTCACCGATTTAATGAATATTAAATTATCTTACTTAGTCATTGGTATTATTGTATTAATATACATGTTGGTACTCGCTTCAGCCTTAAGGAAAGCCAAAAATTCATCAAACAATATAAAACTAAGTAAATAAGTAAACAACAAATTCATATCACCTATAAGAAATAAAATACTTCCTTTGCAGCTATCCATCCCAGAGCACCCTAATCCATAGAAAAAGGTATCCCTCCAAACTTATCGCTAGGGGATACCTTTTTCGTCCATCTATGACTTAACTGGCTTAACCTTCATTAGCGCTTCAAGCGCGAGATTCAGCTTGAGCACGTTCACACGCGGCTCGCCGAACACCCCGGCGCTGCGGCCTTCTGTCTGCTCCTGCACCAGCGTCTTCAGCTGGTCCTGACCAATCCCCGTCAAGCCACTAATACGCGGAATTTGAGCCTGTGCCGCCTGTGGGGAGATGTGCGGGTCTAGACCGGAGCCGGAGTTCGTAATCAGGTCCAATGGAACCTGACTGACGGGTACATCCGGATTATGCTTCTGCCAATCCGCAATAGAATCCTTGATCCGCTGCACCAATGCCGGGTTCGAGGGTGCGTAATTACTTGAGCCTGAACCAGCCCCATTGTAATCGATACTTGATACCCGACCTTGGAAAAACGCCGGATTGGTAAAGGACTGCCCAATCAGCTCAGAGCCGATTACCCGCCCCTCCGTGTCACGAAGCATACTGCCGTTTGCTTGCTGCGGAAACAGGACTTGCGCCACTCCTGTACTAACTAGCGGATATGCCAATCCGCATAATAGGATCATTAGCACAGAAGTTCGTAAAGCCACTCCAATAACCGCGCTTCCTCGCATCTCATGTCTCTCCGGTTGATTTTCCGGCACTGCCTCCGTCCCTGTACGCTTGTTATGACCTTGTCCGCCAGATCCGGCTTTCTCATGTGCAGCAAACCTGCGTCCAGACAACATCCGATAAAAACCACTCATGTCGCTCACCCTTTCTGCGCTAAATCCACAAATGTACCAGCAAATCAATGGCCTTAATGCCGACAAACGGTACCACCATACCGCCCAGGCCATAAATCAGTAAATTCCGTCCCAGCAAACGATCCGAGCTCATTGGCTTATACTTCACGCCCTTCATTGCCAGCGGAATCAGAAGTGGAATAATGACTGCATTAAAAATAAGCGCCGATAAAATAGCCGAGAGCGGGGAACCCAGTCCCATGACATTCAGTGCACTCATTTGTGGAATAGCCAGCATGAACATCGCCGGAATGATAGCAAAATATTTAGCAACATCGTTCGCAATACTGAACGTTGTTAATGCCCCGCGTGTCATAAGCAGTTGCTTTCCGATGGCGACCACCTCAATAATTTTGGACGGATCAGAATCCAGGTCCACCATATTAGCAGCTTCCTTGGCCGCGACCGTACCGCTATTCATGGCAAGACCGACATCTGCCTGGGCCAGCGCAGGCGCATCATTGGTTCCGTCTCCAGTCATGGCAACCAGCTTGCCCTGCTCCTGCTCACGGCGGATAACCGCAATTTTGTCCTCCGGCTTGCTTTCTGCTACAAAATCGTCCACACCTGCTTCACGTGCAATTGTAGCAGCGGTCAGCGGATTATCACCGGTACACATAATCGTGCGGATGCCCATTTCCCGAAGCTGATCGAAGCGTTCCTTCATGCCCGGCTTCACCGTATCCTTCAAATAAATAATGCCGTATATCCGATCATCCAGCGCCACCGCTAACGGTGTACCTCCTTCTGCGGCTACCTGATTTGCTTTTTCCTCCAGATCAGCCGGAACACTGCCTTTTTGCGATACAATCCACTGCCGGACAGAGTCCACGGCGCCTTTGCGTACTCTTCGTCCATCGCCGAGATCCAGACCACTCATCCGGGTTTCTGCCTTGAACTCGATAAAGGTCCCACCTGCTGCCAAGGATTCATCCAACGTGTACTCCTGCTTGCGCATCAATTCCAGCACCGAGCGCCCCTCAGGTGTCTCATCCTTTAGTGAACTCATCGCCGCCCATTTCGCTAACTCTGCCTTTTCTACACCATCTACCACCACGAATTCACTCGCCATCCGGTTTCCGAAGGTGATGGTACCCGTTTTATCGAGAATCATCGTGTTGATGTCCCCGGATGCTTCTACCGCCTTGCCTGACATGGCCAGCACGTTAAACTGGGTAACCCGGTCCATACCGGCAATCCCAATAGCCGACAAAAGCCCGCCAATCGTGGTCGGAATCAGACAGACTAGCAACGAAATCAGCACGGGAACAGGCAAATCAATCTTAAAATGACGGGCTATCGGAGCCAGTGTCACCACCACAATTAGAAAAATAATCGTCAAACTAATCAGCAATGTATTCAGCGCAATTTCATTTGGCGTTTTTTGCCGCTGTGCACCTTCCACGAGCGAAATCATTTTATCAATAAACGTCTCACCCGGCTCAGTCGTAATTCGCACCTTAATGCGGTCACTGACCACCCGCGTCCCGCCAGTTACCGAGCAAAAATCACCGCCCGATTCCTTAATGACCGGAGCTGATTCTCCCGTAATCGCAGATTCATCCACCGAAGCCAGGCCTTCAATGACCTCACCATCACTTGGAATCATTTCGCCCTGAGAGACGATTACCACGTCACCTTTACGCAATGCTGTCGAGCTGACTACCTGAATCTCATTTCCGACAAGCTTATTAGCTTGCGAGTCCTGCTTGGATTTTTTCAAGGAAGCAGCTTGTGCCTTCCCCCGTCCCTCCGCGAGCGCTTCGGCAAAGTTAGCAAAAAGCAGCGTGAACAACAGAATAATAAATACAGCCAAGTTAAAGCCCATTTCCTTGCCGACTCCAAAATAACCGGGAAGCAGCAGCATGAGCAACACAACCAATGTACCGATCTCTACGACGAACATGACAGGATTTTTCATCATGATCATCGGATTTAATTTTATAAAGCTATCCTTGACCGCCTGCTTCAAGATGCTTCTATCCAGCATGCGTTTGCGTTCTTCCTTCATGATCAAGCACCCCGTTCATCCATTCTCATTTTTCATCACATGGTCAAAAATTCAGCTACAGGACCCAATACGATCACCGGCAAAAAGGTTAACGCACCAATCAACAGAACAACTCCGATGAGGATGGCTCCAAACAGCTTGTTGTCCGTGCGCAGTGTGCCTATCGTCACCGGGGTCGGGGCTTTGGCATTCAACGAAGCTGCCACAGCCAGCAATGCAATCATGGATACATATCGTCCAAAGAACATAACTGCTCCTGTTGTAACATTCCAGAACACGTTGTTATCTGAAAGACCTTCAAATCCTGAACCGTTATTTGCCGCAGATGATGCATATTCATAGAGAACCTGAGTCAACCCGTGATATCCGGGGTTAGAGACCGCATCGTATCCCCAATGACTCATAAACGCAAGCGCAGTTGGAGCTAGAATAAGAAACGGATGTACCAAAATGGCAATCGCAATCAGCTTCATTTCCTTGCCTTCAATTTTCCTACCCATAAATTCCGGGGTTCTTCCGACCATCAAACCGCATATAAATACCCCAAGAATTGCATACATCAGCATATTCATCAGCCCGACGCCCTTGCCGCCAAAAATGACGTTTAGCATCATTTCTCCCAAAGCAGCCATACCACCTAGCGGGGTCAGTGTATCATGCATATTATTGACCGAACCTGTCGTTGCCGCTGTTGTAACCGCAGTGAATAGTGCCGATTGTCCAATGCCGAAACGAACCTCTTTCCCTTCCATGCTTCCCTGAGATGCATCCATACCCAGTGCCTGGATTAACGGATTACCTGTCTTCTCCGACACATACGTTATGGATAGAAAAATAAGGAACAAGACCATCATCGAGCTAAAAATAATCCAGCCCTGCTTGCGATTACGGGCAAACAATCCAAAAGTATACGGCAGCGAAGCCGGCATTACCCACATTGCTAAAATTTCCAGTACGTTCGTCCAAGGACTTGGATTCTCAAAAGGATGAGCAGAATTAGCTCCCGCAAAACCGCCCCCGTTCGTGCCCAAATGCTTGATGGATTCCAATGAGGCAATGGGTCCCATAGCAATCTGCTGCTGTGTACCGCTTAAAGTCGTAATATCCGCCGTGGACTGTAGCGTCTGTGGTACTTTTAGTCCCACCAGCACCAGCGTAAGTACAAAGGCAAGCGGCAGAAAAATCCGTATGTTGGCTTTAATAAAATCTTGAAAAAAATTACCCATTCCTTCACCGCGCCGCGTCAGTCCCCTCATAAAAGCCGCAGCAACCGAAAACCCCGAAGCAGCCGAAGTAAACATCATCATCGTGACGAACGCCATCTGTGTCAGATACGTAAGCCCGCTTTCTCCGCTATAATGTTGGAGATTCGTATTGGTCATAAAGCTGATTACCGTATTAAAGGCCAATGATGCTTCCATATTACTGTTTCCAACCGGATTGCCTGGGAGTATAGCCTGCAAGCGCAATAGCAGGTAGCTGATCCCCACAAGCACCACATTGGTTGCAATGAAACTCATAGCATACGTGGTCCAACGCATGCTGTCCTGTTTCTTCAAGCCTACAACCTTATAAATCAGCTTTTCCGTTTCACCAAAAATCCGATCCGTCCGATTCGGTTCATTCGAGAATACGTGATACATATAGGTGCCCACCGGCTTTACCAAGAGCAGCAATATGACGATCACAACTCCAATTTGCAGTAGCTCCATCCTCTATTCCTCCTTATAATGCTCCTGCATTTGGAACAACAGACCTGATTCAGAACATCCAATGAGTGCACACGTTTGCGAAAATCTACACCTCTGATGCTTCATTCTTGATCTGCTGTTCCCGCCTGCTCGATCCTATAGTTGACTAGAACTTTTCAGGATTCAGGAGTGCGTAGATTAAATACACGAACACAATAGCCGTGAGTCCTAGCACAACAATCATCCTCTTCGGCCTCCTTTTGAGGTCTGCGCATCACACCAGCGTACAAACAGCAGTATCACTCCATAACTCACAGCCATTATGAGCAGCATGTATAAATCCATCATGTTCATACCCTCCGTATCGCTCTTCAGATCGTCATTTCCGATTCCATCATAAAATCATAAACCAGCTATGTTATAAGTGCTTATCCGTTCAGCAGGAAACCCACCTCTCCGTTCAATGTGTAGATCACATGGTCCGCTCCCAATCCCCGATAAATTCCTTGTGGATTACAGCCGTGCGTAATAACATAGATCAATTCTGATGTTAGTGGCCGACATATTTGCAGGAAACGGCAAGTCAGATTCAAGCTGTTTTCGAACAAATACACACTACCAATTTCTTTTTTAGGAAAATTCCATTTTCCCGCTTGCATCGTATTGATGCGCACAATGTGCTCCACACCCATTTTTTTGAGCTGTCGTTCCTCCTGAGTGCTATTTGTGAGAACTGCAAACGCCAATTTTTTAAACATAAGCAATTTCACAAAACTTCTGCCCGCTTCATTCGGTGCAGTGACAATAATTAACCGACCTTCCATCAGTAGCTCCTCTCCCGGTATAAAAAGACAACAAAAAGAAGCCGAAGGAAAAAGGCTTCCTCCGGCTTCATACATTCCATGATAAAATAAACCATGGCTGCACACGGCGGTTTGTTGCCTCTCCCTGTACGCTTACGAGGTTAGCTGTCGGATTCGGACGTGAGAGTCGCCCTATTTACGGCACTTGGCCGGAAAATTCACCCCATGAGACACACACGGCTTGCAAAACCGTACATACTCGTTGGTTCCCCCGCTTTTGCAACTGCAAAATTCAGCGCTTTAGACAATTCGTTGTTGCTTCATTGGTGTTAATTTGAAATTACGTCTTGAATCATACACCCGTGCAAGGAAGACTGTAAAGCTCAACGGCGGGGCTATAAATCACCCTTTTGAGCATAGGAGATTAAGAATAACGCTTACAAGGCATCTATGCTTCTCGTATCTCTTTAAAACTCTGTATTTCACCCCTTTTTGAAAATGAAAGGCATGTCAATATTAGCGTAGGGTATGGCTTAGTTACTCCTTATTTGCAAAAAAGAAAGAAAATACGCTATATGTGCCAGATAATTACCGATTGAACCCGTTTTTATGAGAAGAAACACCTCAATTAGCTCCATTTGAAGTGCGATTTACCGTTTTGAACAAAAGACGATTTTACAATGGTCCAATGCCCGTATACTCTTCTGGACTTGCAACCCCTTGTTGAGTTGCTTACAATTTAATTGCAGAATATTGAATGAGGAGGGATATCTTGACCGTATATAAATATGATGCACAGACCCTACAAGGGGTACAAATTCCGTTATCCACATACGAAGGGAAAGTTCTACTTATCGTGAATACTGCCAGCAAATGTGGGTTAACCCCCCAGTACAAGGCGCTACAAGAGCTATATGACCAGTATCATGAACAGGGGCTCGAAATTTTGGGATTTCCCAGCAACCAGTTCGCCAAACAAGAGCCGGGCTCCAGCGAGGAGATCTCTGAGTTTTGCCAAATCAATTACGGTGTGACCTTCCCCATGTTCGCCAAGACAGATGTCAACGGTGATCAGGCACATCCTCTATTTCGCTACCTGACCCACACTGCTCCGGGAGTATTAGGCTCCAAAGCGATCAAATGGAATTTCACTAAATTCTTAATTACACGAGAAGGTAACGTATTTAAGCGTTATGCGCCGCAAACCACTCCAGATAAGCTTATAGGAGATATAGAGAAGCTTTTGCGGAAAAACTGACATCTTTCTTCATTAAAGTTAACGAGCGGTCCGCTGTCCATATGACCGCTTCTGTAACAGAATGATATAACGAAAAATATTTAACAAAAAAAGCACCCCTTCACGTAAAACGTGTCAGGATGCTTTTTCAACTGGGTATTACACATAATGCGGTCGAGAGGACTCGAACCTCCACGGGCGTACGCCCACTACCCCCTCAAGATAGCGTGTCTGCCATTCCACCACGACCGCATGTCATAATGTATTGAGGCAACAGATTTATTATACTCTCTCAGCAACAATTTGTAAACAATAATATTATAATTATTTTTAGTGTAACTTTATATAACATATATAAGCAATAAAATTATTTAATTTGACATGAAAGAGCTCAAAGTGTAAATATATACTACATAAATAATCGAACTATTATTATATAAATAAGATTAGAGTCAAATAAACTGACACAAATATTCACCTAAAGGAGGCGAACCATCCTGCATAAAGGTAACCGATTGCTAAACTACGCATTGTTGTTGGACCCTTCCCTACCCATTGGTGGTTTTACCCGTTTCTACGGACTGGATGAACGTTTCCGTAACGGAAACTTGAACAGTCTACAGGATCTGAAACATTTTATGCGAGACGATTGGTATCCTCAAATTACATCCCTTGACGGCATGGCCATCAAAAGTCTGTATTCAGCCATCCAGCAGAATGACGGTTGGCGGATCGCCCTTATTGATAAAATGCTGTACACCCAACATCCTTCCTCGCAGTATGTGAAAAAATCGCGACTTTCTGGCCAGCGTCTGCTCAAGCTCACCAAGGCTCTTTATCCTTGGCTTGCATTTGACCAACTGGAAGACACACTCACTCAATACAATGCAATTGGCACACTCGCTACTGTCCACACTTGGATTAACTTCCTTCTTGGAACCGATATAGAACAGACCATTCACGGCTATTTTGCCACAGCGGTATCCTTCTGTATCGAAGATGCCTTCAGACTGCTCAATCCTCCTTACGAGGAAAAGAATCCTCTTATCGATCACATGACCAGCGAGTTGCTCACCACCTGGAAGAAATTTAACGAACCTACGCCAAGCTTATTTCAGTCTCACCTTTTCCATAGCCATCAGACCAGTTCCTACATCACTCAGCCACCCTATATGAGCCATAGTAGCCAATTGAGTGCATCCAGGCCCTTTTCCTCCTCCATCCTATTCAAACGCCTTCCAGCCTCCCTCTGATGCGTCGTTTTACCAGTCTAGCAGTCACATTAAAAATACTCTGCCCTTTTCTCAAGCGGCAGAGTATTTTTAATTCATGTATCCAAATTCATACCACTCACAGACTATAGTCGGATTATTTTCACTTTTTGCACTTAATTAAGTAATTATTTTAATAAAATAACGCATTTAAGATTGTATAAACACGTATAAAAGTGTATCATAGTTTTAGATGGTTAATTCTAACATGTTTACTGATGATTATTATATCACACCAATTATTCTGCAAGAATCCGTAAGGGGCGATTTCTCTTGAACAACAAAATGCCTGTCACCTCCTTCGGGTGGGCCATCAAACAAAGGCTTGTCGAGCTTCGACTGGATCAGAAAACATTTTGCGAGACACACAATATTCCACCTTCACGCTTGTCCAATCTGATTCACGGCACCCGTAAAGCACAAAGGTACAGAAAACAAGTTGCTGCAATTCTGAATATCGACGATAACGATTATAAGGAGGCGACACCACACTAAACCCAACAAGCATTCCAGCATCCGACGCGCCGCCATATTATCAGGAAATCAAATAAACCCGTAAACCGAACCCCTCAGTCCGTTTTACGGGTTATCCACCCAGGCGCTTAGCCATAGATTATTCAAGTTTCGCTTTGTCCTTCTCCCTTTTTTGCTTACGGTATTTCACAAATTCAACATATTCTAAAATAAAGTTCTGTTCTTCTGTTTCAAGATCTTCAGCCTGGCAATTCAATGGCCCCATCACCCCAAAAAAATAAGCAGCCTTCTGCTCCTGAAGCACGCCTTCCCCCGGCTTAATTCCTTTCATCAACCAGTCGAGCGATACATTAAAAAAGTCCGAAATCTGAATCAAATGGGCGGTACCTGGCGTTGTTTTTCCTCTTCTCCAATCACCGAGATTCCCTGAGCTGATTTTAAGCTTTTCACAAAATGCCTTTTTGGTCATTCCCCGATCCTTAATTAAAGCTTCAATCCGCTGATAAATAGTTTGATCTCCCAAAACGTTTCCCCTCCGAAACTGTAGCTTTTTTCTAATTATTTTTCAATTGTACACATTAGGACATCCTTATCAAACCTCACAGCAAACATTAATCAGTAGTTGAATTATGCTGGTTTTTCTCTTTACGAAAACGGGTAAATTCAATATACTCAAGTATAAAATCTCTTTCCGCCTCACTTAGCGATTCCCCCTGGCAATTCAGTTGCCCTGAAGCTCCAAAAAAATAAGGGTCCTGCGACTCCTTTAGTACTTTACTCTGCACATCTCGACCCAGCATAATCCAATCCAGACTAGCATTAAAAAACGAAGCGATTTCAATGAGTTTATTCGTGCCCGGTGTCGTTTTTCCTCTTTTCCAATCTCCAAAGTTTCCTGTACTAATGCCCAACTGCTGGCAAAACGCCTTTTTCGTCATACCTCGTTCCTTAATGAGCTCCTCAATGCGTTGGTAAATAGATTGCATAGAAGTTCCTTCCTCCCTAGCAGGCTCTCCAAATAACGATATCATGTACCCTGTTCCCATTTCAAAGATCACGTATGCTAAAATTACCGAATTATGTATGTTGGTTTTCATTATACCACAATATGCAACAAAAACCGCCTGTTTTCCGAAGAAAGGGCGGTCTTTAAGTCAGTTCGCTTACGCCAATCAATCACGTAGCAGAGTTGTCGATTTTAAGTAAAATCTGCTTCAATTCGTTCAACGTTTCACTCAAGTGCAATAATTCTTCTTCCGGCAGATACACCAGTCTCTCTTGAATTTTATTAGAGAAGGTATGAAATACCTGTTCACAAAAAGCATCGCCTTCTTCTGTAATGGCTACGTTCACGACTCTACGATCCGAGTCACACGATTGGCGGTCAGCCAACCCATGCTCCACCAGCTTATCCAGAAGAGGAGTCATATTCGGGCGTGAGACATTAAGTTGTTTGGACAAATCGGATACTGTAGACGAACGCACTTCACGCAGAAGCATGAGCACCTGAAAGTTATTAGGCGACAAATGCAATGGAAAATCAAGCGGACCGTAGGTGAAAAATTTCTTCTTCACAATCGGAAACAAGCCCAAAATATTTTCTGATATATTTCCTAACAGTTGAGTGTCCATATTTTTCACCGTCACTTCATAAGTTTATATATTTATTATTCTATAACATTATGGCGTCATATTATACTATGGAATCATTATTTCATCATAATCATTGTTTAATTGCATCAATGCACAAATAAAAAAAGCCTCTAACGCGAGAGACTTTTCCGTTTATTCCATTGATGCGGTCGAGAGGACTCGAACCTCCACGAGCGTACGCTCACTACCCCCTCAAGATAGCGTGTCTGCCATTCCACCACGACCGCATAACAAAATATATATGGTGAGCCATGAAGGACTCGAACCTTCGACACCCTGATTAAAAGTCAGGTGCTCTACCAACTGAGCTAATGGCTCATGCTTTCATCCAAGCTGTCCGCCATTAGACCAGACCTCAGGAATTCCCCTTAAGCATGCAACATGTAGTCTATAAAGACAACAATGACCCGTAGGGGATTCGAACCCCTGTTACCTCCGTGAAAGGGAGGTGTCTTAACCCCTTGACCAACGGGCCTTATTAATGTACACCAACTTGGCGACAAGAAAGAGTATATCAAATAGAATTGTAAATGGCAATACTTATTTTTAAAAATTTTAAAAAAGCTATTTTATATATTTATAAAATGCATGTTCACTTACATTAACTTATATATGATCATTTAACCCCTGAAAAATCATGATAAATGATTGCAATATCACTTACAATTACTTATAATCACTTACGAGATACCGAAATGATTATATATCAGAGGAGCTTTCTATGTATCAGGAAGAACGAATGTTAAAAATCGTCGATTACTTACAGCTTCACAAGCGTATTTCGGTGGATGATATTTGTGAAATTTTTAATGTTTCACGGGATACGGCCCGTCGAGACCTGGTAAAACTTGAAGAGCATCAAAAAATTATTCGCACCCGCGGCGGCGCCCTACTCCCTAAACTGCATCACGATCCAATTGGAAATTATAACGAAAGACTGCTTACCGTATCTGAGGAGAAACAAGTGATCGGACAATTGGCTGCCAACATGGTACGGGACAGGGATCGTATTATATTAGATTCCTCTACCACCGTACAGGCGTGTGCAGAAAGGCTGAATGTGCAGGAATGTTCGGTTATCACCAATTCAATTAATCAGGCTGACGTACTATCTGGAAAAGACGGTGTCTCCATTCATCTGTTGGGAGGCCGCCTGCAAAAAGAACACCGATATGTATACGGCTCGTCCGTAATCGCCACTTTGTCTCACTATTTTGTAGACAAAGCTTTTATCGGGATTGGTGGTATATCAGCTCACGGACTAAGCCTGATTCATGAAGAAGACGGTATGCTGAAGCATCAGATGATGAAACAGGCGGATCAGGTGATCATCCTTGCGGACCATTCGAAATTCGGAATCAATTTCCCGTATCGTTTTGCTGATTTGTCTGAGGTTAATATCGTGATCACCGATCGCTTGCCAGAATCAGCGATGCTGGAAATTTTGCAACACCATGATATCGAAGTTGTTGTCCCCTCATAAATTTGAAGCCAATCGCTCTAACTAGACGCAATATGTATAACAGAGATATCAGAAGACAGGAGCTGGAGAGAAATGAAACTGTTTGCGATTGATATGGATGGAACGCTATTGAACGAGGAAGGAAAAATAAGCAAAGCCAACGCAGAGGCAATCCGCAAGACACAGCAGCAAGGTGTTCAAGTGACAATTGCCACTGGCAGAGCCGCTTATGATGCCTGGACAAAGTTAGAGGAAGCAGAGCTGGTTACTCCTGTCATTGGAGCAAACGGCGCCACTGTACACGATGCGCATCGTCGCCAGTTAACCTCTACTCCTATGGGCCGGAGCGAAACATTTGAAGTGCTGAGCTGGCTCGAGGGTAACGACTTCTACTATGAGGTCATGACAGACCGGGCCATTTATTCTCCACAAAAGGGACATCAGCTACTTGCTGTTGAAATGGACCGCTTGCTGAGCGCCAACCCAGATATTTCACTGGATACTTTATTACATGCAGCTGAAAAGCAATATGAACAGACCGGGCATACCCGCATCGCTTCATATGAGCAGATTCCACTGGATGTAGAGATATATAATGTGCTCTGTTTCTCCTTTGATCAAGCCAAATTGGAATGGGGGCGTGAACGTTACCGAGATTTTCAAGGTCTGAACATGGTCATTTCCTCAGATCGTAACTTTGAAGTCGAGCATAAGGATGCGTCTAAAGGTAATGCATTGCGTTATCTCGCGAATCATCTGAGCATCCCCATGCAGGAAGCGGTAGCGATCGGAGACAGCTATAACGATATTTCCATGCTGACGATGGCTGGGAGAGGTATCGCCATGGGCAATGCAAAAGACGATATAAAGGCAGTCTGCTCCGACGTTACCCTGACCAATGTGGAAGATGGCGTTGCTCATGCTCTGTTGAACTTACTCAAAACCGTCAAGGCTGACACTGTGAAATAGAAGGGATTGGCTGCTACGTTACTTAAAAAGCAGATCTAAACGAAAAGGACGCTCGCAAGCATCATTACCATGCATACGAGCGTCCTTATTCTACTTAAAATACCAACGGAGAGAGAGGGATTCGAACCCTCGCACCGCTTACGCAGTCTAACCCCTTAGCAGAGGGTCCCCTTATAGCCACTTGGGTATCTCTCCATGGCTCCCCGAACAGGACTCGAACCTGTGACAACTCGATTAACAGTCGAGTGCTCTACCAACTGAGCTATCAGGGAACATTACTGTAAATTATCATACAGTATGGTTAATTTACCATGAATCAGGGGGTTACGTCAAGTGTCAACAAGCGAAGTTTACCTCCACATTTTCCACAGCGATATCGCTGTGGGTTCATTTTACGCTTGCGCATATACTCCTGTTGACAGGAAACACACACCAGCTTGTAACGATAAGGCTGAGGTTTTCTTCCCACTCTTCCCGGCAGAGTCTGACAATGCCTGCTCCCTCCTACACGGGCCAGCCATGCTTTGAAATCAGCATCACGATGCTGATAGCCCATTCCGCGCAGATGTAGATGATAATGGCACAGCTCATGCTTTATTATTTTTTCCACTTCAGAGCGTCCATAAGCGGCGAGTTGATGTGGATTAATTTCAATATGATGACTTTTCATAAAATATCGACCGCCTGTAGAAGACAGGCGCGAGTTAAAGGTGGCTTGATGCTGAAACGGCACGCCAAAGCTCTCCAGCGAGATGCGCTCTACCCATTCTTGAAGTTCTTTATTACTCATGGAAGGGTTCATGGAAGGGTTCATTGAATTGCTCAGAGACTCGGACTCCATCTTTATGGTTTCCCTCCTTTGCTCCATACTGACAAGCATATTATAAAATAACGGCCGAAGTCTAACGCTGGTTCATTAAGCACACTTTAGGTATCCACCCCATATGCTAAACATACAGATGTAACGCAGAGGAGGAGATCGGCTTGCCTCAATGGCTTAGTAACCAGCTCATGCGGGCCTTTTACAAGAAGGACCGACGCCAAATTAGACTGTTGAATGATTGTTGGTTTTTTTATCATAAAGCACCTGGTATAGAATTTGATGCCAACAACGGATAGAATCAGAAACATCCAGAAATGGAAAACCGGAGTCTCCGATATGATTCGGAGATTCCGGCTTTTTTTATACCCTCACAAAATGTCATATAGCTTTATTTATAGCACTATGCCTGTGACTGCGCATCTGCGGGAGGTTTCATGGTCAGACCTACCCTGCCTTTTTTCAAATCAACATTCAACACCCACACTGTTACGTTATCACCAACAGATACAATATCCATTGGATGCTTAACAAAACCACTGCGCAGCTGTGAAATATGAACCAACCCATCACTTTTAATACCGATATCAACAAATGCACCGAAATCAATGACATTGCGGACAGTTCCTTGAAGTTCCATACCCGGTGCCAGATCCTCGATCTTCAACACATCCTTGCGGAATACAGGCAATGGCAGCTCGTCACGCGGGTCACGCCCCGGCCGCTGAAGGCTGTCCAAAATATCCCGCAATGTTGGCACACCAACTTCCAGCTTCGCTGCCAACTGCTCAATATTAGACACATTCAGCGCTTCTGTCGCAGCTTTCGAACCCAGATCATGGGCACTGATGCCCAGTTCCGCCAGCAGGCGGTCTACGACAGCATACGATTCAGGGTGGATCGGCGTGCGATCCAGTGGATTTTCGCCACCTGGTATACGGATAAAACCAATGGATTGCTCGTAGGTTTTTGCACCAAGACGCGGCACCTTCTGCAACTGACGACGGTTGCTGAATTTACCGTTTTCCTCACGGTACTTAACGATGTTCTTAGCAATGGTCGCGTTGATCCCTGCTACGTAGGACAGCAGCGCCGAGGAGGCTGTGTTCACATCCACACCAACGTGGTTAACAGCCGATTCTACAACGTCCTTCAAACTTTCATCCAGATGTTTCTGCGACACATCATGCTGGTATTGGCCTACACCAATGGCTTTCGGCTCAATTTTGACAAGCTCAGCCAGCGGGTCCTGCACACGACGCGCAATAGACGCCGCACTGCGCTCAGCTACGTCCAAATCAGGGAATTCTTCCTGTGCCAGCTTGGAGGCAGAGTATACGCTCGCACCTGCCTCATTGACGATCAGATACGCGAGGCTGCTGTCACCAATATCCGCGATAACTTCGGCTACGAATTGCTCTGTCTCACGTGATGCAGTTCCGTTACCAATGACAATCAACTCGATATCGTATTTGGCAATCAGCTGTTTGAACGTTTCTGCAGCCTCACGTTTCTTGTTGTTTGGCGGTGTCGGATACGTCACAGCCACTTCCAGCAGCTTGCCTGTGTCATCGACAACCGCCAGCTTGCAACCTGTCCGATAGGCTGGATCGACTCCAAGCACACGACGCCCCTTAATCGGAGCTTGGAGCAACAGGCTGCGCAAATTGCCTGCAAAGATAGAGATGGCCTGCTGCTCGCCCTTCTCCGTCATTTCAGCGCGCACTTCACGTTCGATAGATGGCGCGATAAGCCTTTTATACGCATCCTCAATGACACTGCGTAGCAGGTTCTCTACAACAGACGATCCTTTAATCACTTGACCTGCTACATAATTGTAAATGGAATCTGGCGCTACCTCCAAACCAACCTTAAGAATGCCTTCCCGCTCCCCGCGATTAATCGCCAGAATACGGTGAGGTGGCATTTTCTTAGCCAGCTCACGATAGCTGTAGTAATTTTCATACACAGACTCTTGCTCGGTATCCTTTGCTTCAGAGGTCAACATTCCATGATCCAGTGTATATCGGCGCACCCATTGGCGAATAGCCGCATCATCAGCTATATTTTCGGCCAAAATATCCATGGCTCCTTGGATGGCAGACTCAGGGGTTTCGACTCCCAGCTCAGCATTCACATAGGATTCAGCTTCTTTCAAAGCATCACCCTGCTTCGGCTGACCCCAAATCCAGATGGACAGCGGCTCCAACCCCCGTTCCTTTGCCACACTGGCGCGAGTCTTGCGCTTTTGCCGATATGGACGGTACAAATCCTCCACTTCCTGAAGCTTAACCGCAGAAGTGATAGCAGCCTGCAGCTCTTCAGTCAGCTTGCCCTGTTCATCAATAATGCGGATGACCTCTACCTTACGATCCTCCAGATTACGTAAATACAGCACACGATCTTCAATTTCACGCAGCTGATTTTCATCCAGCTCCCCTGTCATTTCCTTACGATAACGCGCGATAAAAGGAATGGTATTTCCTTCATCCAATAAACTGATCGTTGTCCGGATTTGCTTGAGTGCCAGCGACAGCTCTCTCGCCACTTGTTTGACAATCCGTTCTTGGCGTTCTGCTTCGTTCGGCTCCTGCCCAATTTCCGTCTTCATTTCCTCGTTAGACAAACCTATCCCTTCTTCCTCACAGCTCTTGTCATACATCATGTCTTTTATTATCACAAAAAATGATTCAAAGCGCCAGCAGGTGACGTAAAAGCAAGCCCTACCTGTACTTTTCTTCGGACATGCAAAAGGACAGCGCTAGAGCGCTGTCCTTTCCCGTTTCACTCGTCGTTCCATCATACTAAAAATCAATCAAACCGAGACTGATCTGTAGCGAGTCGCTCACTTTGCGCATGGTTTCTTCATCCAAATGGGTGATTTTGTCGGTAAGCCTTTGCTTGTCGATTGTCCGGATTTGCTCCAGAAGAACAACAGAATCACGATCAAAGCCATGCGTCGCCGCGTCGATTTCCACGTGTGTAGGCAGCTTTGCCTTCTGAATCTGTGCAGTGATGGCTGCTACGATCACGGTAGGGCTAAACCGGTTGCCGATATCATTTTGAATAATCAGCACAGGTCTGACGCCACCTTGCTCGGAACCGACTACGGGTGAAAGGTCTGCAAAAAAAACGTCGCCGCGCTTTACGATCAATATGGATTACACCCCGCTAACTGTACGGCCCAAGGTGCTGTTTGCATCTTCCTCCGCGTGAAAGGCTTCGGATGCCATGGTCAGGTTAATTTTAGCCATTTCCATGTATCCACGCTGCATAGCTTCACGAATGTAACGTTTTTTACGTTCACCTACATAAAGCTTCATTGCCTGCCTGATAAATTCACTGCGGTTGGAATTTTCCATAGCTACGATCCCGTCCACTTCCTGCAAGAGATGATCTGGCAAACTGATCATTATTCTTTTGGTGTTCTGCAAATTGGCCAACTTCTCTTCCACCCCCAAAACCTTGTCGCCATTGTACCATTATAACGTTATTCCCGGTAATTTATTCAAACGGAATATAAGAGAATGTATATGATATTCGTATATCATCTATGCTGCATTCCATTATAAACTACGCAGTTCGTTTTCGTACAGGCGTTTGATCCCCGAAATACAAGTGTCAGCGGAGCCTAATGCGTCTTTTGACAGTTATAGCGCTCTTTTCTTTCCTTTGTACATATTTCGGGACGTTCTACGAAAACTCCTGCTTTTATCCGGTAATTTGCGTTATGAAATTAATTCCAGTGGGTTGGAAGAAGCGAGTTCACCCGAACGACAGGAACATGATCTCGCATGTAAACACGCGGTACCCTGTCTGCGATCATGCAGATCACCTCATAGTGGATCGTACCAAGCTTGGATGCCAGCTCATCCGCCGCAATGATTTCGCCGGACTGCTGGCCGATGAGAACAACCTCTTCGCCGGTTTGGATTTCTTCCGCATCCTCTGCGAAAGATTGTAAGGATACCATACACTGGTCCATGCAGATCGTACCGAGTACAGGGACGCGACGACCGCGTATCAACACTTCAACCTTCCCACTTAGCATGCGAGAATATCCATCCGCATAACCGATTGGCAGTGTGCCGATCCGCTCTTCACTAGAGGTCACATACCGGGTACCATAACTAACTCCCCATCCAGGAGGAAGCGTCTTGGTATAAACCACCGCCGTCTTTAATGACAATACAGGCAACAGTTCAATGACTTGCCGGTTAACCTCATCAGACGGATACAAACCGTATATACTGATGCCAATCCGCACCATATTGGGGGAAAGGGAAGGGGTATCAATGGTGGCCGCGCTGTTGCCCGTATGTATAATGGGAATAGTAATACCTTGTTCCCTTAGCGCATCCGCCACGCCCCGAAACCGATCATATTGTAGCAGTGTATAGCTTTTATCTTCTTCATCCGCGCGGGCAAAATGGGTGTACATGCCTTCCAACAGCACCTGCTCTAATTCGTGAGCCTGGCGGACAAAAGCCAAAGCCGCTTCTCCAGGCAGCAGACCGAGTCTTCCCATGCCGCTGTCTATTTTGATGTGCACCTTCAGCTTGCGTTCGCTTCCTTGGCGGTCCAGTCTGCGGATACCCTCCAGCACTTCCTCACTAAACACAGTCAATGAGATATCATGCTCCCAAGCCGTTTGGACAGCTTCAGGCGAGGTATAGCCGAGTACTAGGATCGGCAGTCCAACCCCCGCATGACGAAGCTCCAGAGCCTCATCCAGAAAAGCGACGCTCAAATAATCTGCACCAAGGCGTTCCATTTCCTTTGAAATTTCCACGGCACCATGTCCGTAGGCATTAGCCTTGACACAGACCAGCATCAGCTTATCCGCAGGCAATGCCTTGCGAAAGGCTTCATAGTTGGCGCCAAGGTGATCCAGGTTGATTTCGGCCCGGGTCGATCTGTATTGTGCTTGCAAAATCCAGTCACCTTCTTCAATTGTTAGCCTGTAACGTAACCTTTTACCATTTGGAGTGTAGCAAAATCCTTGCTTCCAAAGGTTAATGGTAATGTTCAGAGACGTGGCTGTCAATGGCAGGGGGACTTTGCCAGCCTCCTCTACCATCTTTACAATAGAACAGGATATACAAGCGATGCACATCTTAGACTGCGAATGAACAAAAGACGGATACGGGCGGCAGCAGAGCTTTTTACACTCTAGACCGTCTGCATCCGTCTATAAAATTTTATTTACCCGATTGATCCTGTATAGAAGCGGCAATTTGTATCATTTCGCTCACAGGCAGGTCAGCACTGGTGATTCTGAACTCTATTCCATCATTCATCCAGGTCATCGTCTGTTGTTCGCTTCCTGTCAGCACGGCAAAGCTCCCTCCAATATCAACCAGTTCGCCTGCGGAAAGTGCGACCGCCCGATCTTTTGGACGCGCCTCCACAATGGTATAGTTATACGTTCCGCTATACCGCAACATCACTGCATGTGTACCATTATCCTCCAGCTCCGGCGTATCCTTAATCTGTACTCCGGCTGGCGTGTAGGACGGTTCAATCAAGCCGAATTCACCCAATACAGCTTCTGCGGCATCCGTTCCTGCTGACGTTCCGGTTGCAGCATCCGCTGTGCTCGGTGTTTGTTGCTGCGCCTCTGCGTTAGCTGCTGCTTCCGGCTTGGACGTATCGCCTGTGACAGCTCCGTCGCTCTTCGCTTCACCAGACGGTTGCTGAACATCGTTTCCTACGGTTCCCTGCTCTTGTCCAGATCCACTGGATGTCACGCCAGTCGTCCCTTCTAACGTACCGGAAGAATCGGGCAGACCGCTGGAATCGACTGCCCCTGAAGATGGCGATTCCTCGCTACCAGCACTCGTTTTTCCGGAAGCCATATTCCGCTCCATATCAAAGGAATCTTTGTCAAACTTCGTATCAAAAGCGAATTGATCGAATTTCAGATCAACAACCACCTTGGCATTCGCATCAGATACCTGTACCTGGGTAGGGGCATAGTTGTTTTTGGATAGCCAAATCTTTTGCCTTACCAGCGCATGGCTGTTGTAGTTCGCAGCCACATCAAACACATAGGATTTATCATCGGTAGCCAGCTGACGGGAGGCATCACCGATAATGCTGCGAACCAGCGTTTCATATAAATATACCTGACCCTGATTGTTTGGCCAGTCGCTTTTGAAACGGAAACTCTTGTTCAGGCTGGGGGTCAGTACAAATACACCCTCATCATTACGAAGCACAATTTGCGTAACATCCTTTTTCTCGTTCGTCATGGCAATGCGGTAATAGGACGGCTTGCGGTAGGAAATATCGACCTTGTATTCCTGCGGCGTGTCGCCGGTATGCAGCGTCATCAAAGCTGTACCGTGGTAGCTGTTCAGGTCGCTCACCACGTCACTCAAATCTTTAACCACATCGTCTGCGCTCTTCTTGCCGCACCCGGCCAGCAGCAACGTTACACACATGACCATGGCAAGCATCCATGAAATCCGGCGCATGTCATCAACCCCTTCAGCACATGTTTTAAATGAATTAGTACATGTCTATGAAGGACTTGTTCGATTTATGCAGACTGGCATGACAAGCTTGAGCGTATCCTTGTGTAATGCTACAAAATCTTTTGGAGACTAACCATAAATTCATATAGGAAATAAACCGAAAAACCAATCAAAACTACGCCGGCACAGATCGTAACCCACTTGATGGCAGTTCGGTTCATGGCTTTTCGTGTTGTTGCTACGAGGGTCATTAAGCCTAAATCATGGACAAGAATACCAAACAAAATACCTAAGCCAACAATCAAAAATTGACTTGTATTAGAACGATCAAACGAACTTGCCAGCACAGTCCCAAAAACACTTACCCAGAACACTAAATTCCCTGGTGAAACAGCTACAAGCAGCCCATTTTTATAGGAAGAAAATAATGACTTTGTCTTTTTCTCTCCTTCTAGCGTAATATCATGATCCGCATTTTTAATGCTGTCGTACCCTACGTAGCACAAAAATATGGCTCCAACCAGCCACATGATCACCTGTACAACAGGTAAGGACAGAACAGAGGCCAGACCAAAATATAAACCAATGATTAATAACAAATCAATGGTCATTCCCCCAAGCCCAACAATCCATCCATGCATGAATCCATTCTTTAGCCCTTGCTTCGTCATTTCAACCGTGATGGTACCTACAGGTAGTGCTATTGAGAAACCTAGTAAAACATATGTAATAAACAATGCCATTTCAAAACCCCTTTCAAATGTATAAAAATGATATTCTATACCCTAAAAAATGACAAATAAATAAAATTTGAAGAATAAAATGAGCTAGTAACACATGAGACTTATTTTGTACAAAATCGGATGCATGGACCAAGTTTGTCCATTGAGTATTGAGGGTTCAGCGCTTATCATTGCTTTTGTGATAATAATTCTCATTTGCAATATTATGAATCATTCTATTATACGGAGGTTGCTATGATCAACAAGAATTCTACGATTAACAAAGAACCTACTCGACAATACACTTCTCTGATCTGTCTATTCTCTCTTATGGGGGCATTGCTGCTGGGGTGCGGCGCATCAGACAACAATCAGACTGCAAACAGCAACACAGCAGCATCAACAAAAACATCGGAAGCAGCCACAACTCGTGCCTACACAGACTATAAGGGACATACAGTAGACATGCCCACGACTCCTGGGCGCATTGCTTACTTCGGAGAAAACTATGGGGATCTATTGGTTTTAGGCGTACAGGCTGTTGGTACATCGACTTCTATGATCGAGGGAAAGATATATGAAAAAAAAGTTCAGAATGTATCGGACCTAGGATTTCCCATTGATTTAGAAAAAACATTGGCTCTACAACCAGACCTAATCATCACCGCCGATACGGACGAAAAACAATACGCAGCGTTATCAAAAATTGCACCTACAATTATGTTCGATACCTTTGCTCCGCTGAACGAGCGTTTGGTACATCTCGGAGACATTGTGAACAAGAAAAAGACTGCTGAAGACTGGCTTGCCCAATATAAAATCAAGGAAGCAGAGATGTGGAGCAAACTTCAGGCGAAAGGTGTAAAACCGGGTGAAACAGCTTCGGTCTTTACCTACTATCCCGGTGACCGTTTGTTCGTCATGGCACGGACAGGCTTGTCGCAAATACTGTATGAAAAAAATGGTCTCAAGCCTACTCCTCTTATTCAGAAAGCACTGGATGAGGACAAAGGATTCGTGCAATTATCACAGGAAGTAATCGGACAATACGCTGGAGATCGGATTTTCATACTAAGCACTCCAAGTTCAGAAGCCCAGCAATCGACCGAACAATTAATGAAAAGCAAGCTGTGGCTTCAGCTCCCTGCTGTCAAGCAGGGACATGTGTACATGCAGGACATTGGCAAAACCGAAAGTGATGCTTCTACTCGAGAATGGCTGCTGGAGGAATTGCCCAAGCTCATAAAATAAGATTGGAGAAGCCTATCGCCCTTGTTGATAGGCTTCTTTTTTGTTGAACCTAAAGGAGGTATACTTATGCATATATGATAACCATTCTCAATAAAAGGAGTATTATACCGTGAATCAGCCTTCTTCGTCTGTAAATTCACCCCCTCCCAACTCACTGCTTTTTCATTTTAAGGAAATTGTGTTGGCTAGTGAGTCTAGTGATGGACTAACATCTTGTCCAAGTTCAGATCACTGTCTGCTTATGTTTATCGGCGGGGCTGGAAGGGTGGATATTGGTCAAGAACAATATGTATTCCATTCAGGTCATGGGTATTGGTTAACTCCTGGGGAATCCTATCGAATCGCTCCCTTGGAGGGAAGTGTTTCTGAATACTACAAAATCACGTTCAAGGTCATTGCTATGTCGTTGGAGACACAATCAGACATGACCTTGGCTGAAAACGCAACGGGCATGCCATCCATATATCTTGGCTCCGTCCTGCCAGAACCGCGTGAATACGTCGTTTCCTCTTCCTCCAAGCCTATTCAGTTGGCTGAAGAGTTATTTTATAGCACCCAACAAACAATACAGCCGCATAGCCAAACCTCTGCATTGCGTCAGCAAATCATGTTTCAAGAGCTGCTCTTGCTGTGGCAGGAAGCCCACGTCCCTATTAAGCATAGCGATGACTTTAATCTGACATTGCCCGCATCGGTGGAAAGTACCCTTGCATATATGGAAAAACACTACGAAAAGCCCATTACCGTCAAGCAGCTTGCCGAACAGGCGAACGTTTCCATATGGCAATACTCCCAGTTGTTTCGCAAAATAACGGGCAAAAAGCCGCTGCATTACCTCACTGAGCTGCGCCTGACTCATGCCAAGCGGCTGCTGCTGGAATGCAAACGGCCTTTACGTGAAATTGCCCGTCAGGTGGGTTTCTCTGACGAATATTATTTTAATCGGCGTTTTAGACAAATGACCGGGGTTCCCCCTGGCCAATATGCGCTATCCGCTCCCGGTTCTGTGTGCGTTAAGGATTGGACAGGCCACCAAATTCATATCCCGCGCCAAGCGAGCCGTATCATCTATCATGGAGAAACGATGGGCGATCTGCTCGCGTTAGGAGCCAAAGCCATCGGCGGAAGTCTGCGGCTTAGTGAATACAGCGTCTATAAACATCGTCTTGGGAACGTGACTGATGTAGGACTTCCGCTAGATACCCACTTGACCAGCGCTCTTGATCCTGATCTGATTATCATCGCCAACTCGGATGAACAGGAATATGAGCGCGTTGCAAGCATCGCGCCCACCGTCACCTTTAACTCCTTTGCCGCCCTGGAGGAACGGCTGCGTACACTTGGCGCCTGGCTCGGTAAGGAACGAGAGGCCGAACGCTGGTTAGCTACCTTTGCCGCTCGTAATCTGGCAATGTGGAACCAACTCAGTGCGCATATCACAGCCGGAGAAACCGCCTCTGTCTTTATTTTCGATCATGGCGATCGGCTCTTTGTCATGGGCATGTCCGGATTCTCATCGGCCCTTTACCACCCGCATGGCTTCCAACCCGCAGAGCCAATCCGTAAGGTGCTCGACGAGGGACTAGGCTTCGCAGAAATTGATCCGAACGAATTGCCTGATTACGCTGGCGACCGCATTTTTATGCTCGTCCCTACGGCACCAGACTCCAAGCATACGCTGGAATGCATGCTCAACAGCCCTCTCTGGCACAGCCTCCCTGCTGTGCGTCAAGGCCGGGTATATTTCGTAGAAGCAGACCGCTGGAACTGGAGCGATGCCATGACTCGGCAAAAGCTGCTCACTGCACTACCCAAACTGCTCGTTCATTGATACTGAAATGCTGCTATTTTTTCTAAAAATGCTACATGAGTCCTTGAATAGTCCCATCTGCCTCCAGCGACATATGCTCAGCTGCTGGAGATTTGGGCAGTCCTGGCATCGTCATGGTATTACCTGTTTCCACGACTACAAAACCTGCGCCTGCAGACAATGATACGCTGGACACGTGAATGGTGAACCCCTCCGGCGCACCTAGCAAGGAAGGTTGATCTGAGAAAGAATACGGCGTTTTGGCCATGCATACAGGCAGTTGTCCAAAACCAAGCTGCTCCATACCAGCCAACGCCCGTTTGGCGACAGGCGTGTAAGCCACCTCTGCCGCACCGTAAAGCTCCTTGGCAATGACACTAATTTTCGCTTGTAAATCAAGCGTATGATCATATAGCGGTGCAAAATGGGCTTTGTCCTTCTGAAGTAAGTTCAGCAGGCTTTGGGCCAATTTTTCTCCCCCTTGGCTTCCCTGCGCCCATACTTGTGAAAGCTCTGCGGGTACACCCAGCTTGCGGCATTCCGAGAAAATCAAATCCAACTCGGCTTCGCTGTCTGTTACAAAATGGTTAATCGCCACCAGTACAGGCACACCAAACTTTTGCAAATTCCGTACATGTCGGCTCATATTGGCTAATCCGAGTTGCAATTGCTCCAAATTTTCCGCATCCAGCTCATGTTTAGCTACACCGCCGTTATATTTCAGCGCTTTGGCGGTTACAACCAGCACAGCCGCATCCGGCTGCAAGCCGGACTGGCGGCACTTGATGTCAAAGAACTTTTCCGCTCCCAGCTCAGCCCCAAATCCCGCCTCTGTGACGACGACCTCTCCCAGCTTCAACGCCAGCTTTGTCCCCATCAGACTGCTACATCCATGGGCAATATTAGCAAAAGGTCCACCATGCACAATAACCGGAGTGCCCTCCAACGTCTGCACCAGATTAGGCTTTAATGCTTCCCGAAGCAGCACAGCCATAGCTTCCACCGCGTGCAGCTCCTCTGCTGTTACCGCCTCACCGGCTTCGTTATAGCCAATTACCATCCGACCCAACCGTACTTTAAGATCGTCCATATTTTCACTTAAGCATAGTACCGCCATGACTTCGGAGGCCGAGGTGATCAGAAAGCCGCTTTCTCTTACCGCTCCATTCCTCGTTCCCAATCCAGTTACAATACTTCGCAAGCTCCGGTCATTCATATCGACAGCCCGTTTCCACACAATTCGGTCTGGCTTCAGCCGCAAAGCATTTCCATGGAACAAATGGTTATCAATCATCGCTGCCAGCAAATTATGCGCAGCTGAAATGGCATGGATATCCCCTGTAAAATGCAGATTAATATCTTCCGCCGGAACAATCTGGGCCTGTCCTCCCCCGGTTGCTCCCCCTTTCATCCCAAAGCAAGGCCCAAGGGACGGCTCACGCAGTGCAGCAACGGTTTTATGCCCCATCGTATTTAGTGCCTGTGCCAGTCCGATGGTTGTCAGTGTTTTTCCTTCTCCAGCCGGGGTGGGATTCATCGCCGTAACCAGCACCAGCTTTCCATTCGGGCGATCCTTTAATTGCTCCCATAGAGTTGGATTCAGCTTCGCTTTATATTTGCCATACGTCTCCAGATGCTCTTCTTCAATTCCTGCTTCTTTGGCAACATCAATAATCCTCTTCATCCTTCGTTATGTACCCCCCGTTTTATAAGTCTGAACAATGGTGTCAAACCCTTTATCATTTCATTCTACCAAAGTGTACCGTTTATTGCGCTATGATTCATTTCATCGCAAGCGTTGCTATCCTGTGAGTTATAAAAAAAGGCATCCCCTGCCCGCATGAACTTTGAGGATACTCTTTTGGCATGTCCTAATCAGCATAAATCCTCTAAAAGTCAGGACAGCTTGGGACTACAAACCATCCATATGTAAACGCTCAACTACTCTCTACTTTATAATGCTTTTCTAGCAGTTCCTTAAAAACATCAATCGGGTACTTGTATTGATCCGTTTTGAACACAATTCGGTTATTCCATTGATTCTTTTCCAGCTCGCATCCATGCTCCATATCCAGTTCCTTCATAATAAATATAATCTCATCTAAGGTTACCATCACACTATGTCTGTTCGTCGTAGTCGCCAGCATCTGCTCGCCTTCCTGTATGTATGCCTTAACGATCTGTTCATCAAACCCTTCGCTGATCATTAATTCCTTCAAGGTTTGTACAAAAAGAGCTGGCAGATTTTTGTACTGCGATTTTTTAATTCCAAACAGCGTGACGCTTAAGCGGGAAATATCATGCATAAACACAATATTTTTTCTGCGATTTAGTAAGAACAATCTGGCATGCCAACTATTCAAAGGCGGATAAATATCAACTTGAAGTGGTTCAGTCTCCCATTCCTTCAGCAGTTTTTCTGTTCCCCGTATAACAAACATCATTGCTCTCCTTTATTGACGGTCCTGTACCGTAGCTCATGATCTGGCATACCTAGTCTCTCACATTAGGCATACCCCGGATATTATAACTCCGTATTCCAAACATCGGATTATAGACTATTTCAGTATGATATAGGAAGGCGGTGAATTTCCAGTAGCTTAATTGCATCTTACGCTGGGGATGGAGAAAAAAATCTACTTGAGTGCCTTCAGGTTGAGAATATTAATAGTAATTTTGGAGAAAGGCTTGCTTCTACAAGGTTTCCACTTTTATCTAAAAAAGAATAGTTAATTCTAACTGAGAAAAGAATGTAGTAGAGTTAGGTCACATGTCAGCAGATTAACTGCTCAAGCCAAAATCATAAGAAAATCTGTATTAAAAAGCTGACTTCACGGGATAAGAAGTCAGCTTTTTACAATTTAGGCCAAAGCCTTTTCTAATTATTCACAAATGTATTGCGGTTTAAATAGAGTTTTTTATTCTTGTCTACTAACTATACTTTTAATATTTTCTTTAAATGTACTTAGTTTTTGCCCATCAATATATGGATTGTTTTCTGCGTCAATACTATTAAGACTAGCTTGTTCTTTTAACGCCTGATTGACCGCATAAACGTTTCCGTTTTTAATGTCAAATTTACCTTGATATTCACCAGCCACAAAGTAAATTGGATTAATTTTAGGATCTTGTCCCTTTTTCAAAAATAAAACGAGTTCATCGCCTTGCTTAAGGTAGGGATTGTCTGTTTTTTCAACAATATTGTCTGTTTTTATTCCTAATTGGGTAATAACAATATTTTTTTCTGATTCTGTTCCTTATTAATAAAGATCATTAATACCAAACACATCTTCGCTAGGCTGTGGAGTGTAAATTCCCCAATTATCATAGCATTGTGGTGTAGTTAGATACATCAAGCATTTACTAAAGTCTTCATCTAGTCCTAAGACATGTCCTAGCTCATGAGCAGCTACTGATTGTGCCTTCTGAGAAGAATAACAACTAACATTATTGGACTGAGCAGAAAGATTCTGAAAACAAGAACTTGATTGAATTGGGCTGCGAGTTAGCAGAATCATAGGACCATGCAAAAAACCGAAAGACCTTCCTACATAGGAAGGTCTTCATAGGCCCTCTCGTACCCTGCCGGATCGGCAGAATGTATAAAAGGGGGCGGTGGATACGATTTTAACCTAACGTTTTTTCTCCTTACAAAAACAGCATTTTATTTACTGATTTTCTCTATCACTTCAAGTTCTTGCGTGGAATAATATTTCTTATCATATTCTGTTAAGTAAAATGCTTTTGGTTCCTCTGAAACTCTTAACACAATAGATTGAAAATCATGCTCGTGAAATTGAGTATAATTTTTATTATAAAAATAATCACTCTGTCTTAAATCGTGATTGATATGATATGGGTATAATCCGTGTTCCTTAGAAGCAAACCAAACGTTTTCCAACGTCATGCCCTTTTTTGTAGCTTGTCCATTTTGTTCTTTTTCCGTTTTCATTTGATCCTTCATATCCATTCCTAACACTCTCCTATTCTAAGCTATCGTCTATTCCTTTGGACTATTTCCCGAGCTTGGTCAATCGTGTAACCCTTACGAATATAATAATTCTCTTCCACATACTCCATGTGTCGATCAACCTTTTCTGGCATTGTTTCAGGACTCCAACCTTCTTGGATAGCTCTTCGAAGAAAATTTAACGGTGACTTAACTGGACGTGGTGACTGTCTCATAATAAGTAATAATTCCAATACTCGTTCAAAAGGTAACGGTCTTAGTCGTCCGTCCATTTGCTTGCTTAAAAGTTACATTTACGTATACGTAAATGTAATCGTATATGTATACGTAAATGTTTATAATTTGAGAAACAGACCGCCCCAGGTCAAAGGATGCGGTCTGCCCCATAAAGCCCACCTTGTAAGCCGCCGCCTTTATTTAAAGCGACTGCCCGAGAGCCGTGTTACCAGCACGGTTCTCCTGAAACAAGTATAACACCTCGCTCAAATGGAATAAATGCCTTTTGTGGGCGTTCATTTCAAATAAGGATTTGGATGAAATAGGTTTTGCATACACGCCCTAATAAAAGAGGCTATCTGCGATCCACGCAGATTGTGTTACGAACCCTATCCCAAGTATCAGGAAGAAACTGTTTACATATAATTGACTTAGCTAAAATACCATCAATTAAGCATTGGTTTGATCCAATGTTTCAATAGAAGTAAAGCTATTCAGAATCTCTTTAGCTATCAGCAATCCAAAGCAGAAAACAATCTCTTATAAAATTGTTACAAAAGTAGGACGCTTACCATGGTACAGCTGATTTTTCAAGAAATATAGCTAGCCTCCAAACAAGATGATGGACACAGGATAACTATTTTAGGTTTTTCAACTTTTCATCATGTTGGAGAGCTTGGAAACAAACAGCCTTTAACGCTCCTCCAAAAATTCCCCTATTCAAATTCGTTGGATATTTTTTATGGAAATCCCCTCCACCACTCTATATAATTCAGATACAGTTCGCCACACGAGCTAATCTAAAAATTAGGGGTGTTCCACACCTATGCCACAGCATATTTTACTTATTGAAGACGATCTATCTATTGCTGAAATGCTGCTTAAAGCACTCACCAAGGAGGGCTACAATTTAACCACCGCCTCTGACGGGGAAGAAGGGCTTATTGCCTTTGAAAGTCATACTTACGATCTGATCCTCGTGGATTTGATGATGCCGAAGGTTGACGGTATGGAGGTAATCCGGCAAATTCGTACCCGCAGCGCCGTGCCGATTTTGATTATGTCGGCTAAGGACAGCGATGTGGATAAAGCGCTTGGACTGGGCTTCGGGGCAGACGATTATGTTGCCAAACCTTTTTCAATGCTTGAGATGACAGCTCGTATTCAGTCCGCGATCCGCAGATCGACTACCTATGCCCGTCTGCAACAGCAGGAGGAACAGCCGCAAGCACAAGTTTTGACCTATGGAAATCTACGCATTGATTTTGATCATTTTACAGTCATTCGCGATGGAAATGAAATTCAGCTAACAGCCAAAGAATCCGATATTCTGAAGCTGTTTGCATCCAATCCGAACCGGGTATTTACGAAAGCTCAATTATACGGGTTTATTTGGAAAGACGATTATATGGGTGATGAGAATGTGATTAACGTCCATATTCGTCGCCTGCGTGAGAAAATTGAAGAAGATCCCTCCCACCCTGTGCACATTAAGACGCTGTGGGGCATCGGCTACAAATGGGAGAATGGTTGATATGAACATCGAAATCATTTCCGAATGGATTGTCGTCCTCATAATGTCAGTCGTTATCATATGGCTTTGGCGGGAACGTGTAGCCTATAAGCGCAAAATAAAGGATATCCGAATCGCCCTAGAGCGGATCGTGACCGTGAATCATGCGGAAAAACTGCTATATGTCACAGGTGACGTGGAACTGCAGCGACTCATGACGGAAATCAACCGACTACTAGACTTAAATCTGAGGGTATCAGCCGATTACAACCGGGGCCAAATCGCTATGCGCAAAATGATTTCGAATATTTCACACGATCTCAAGACCCCGCTTACCGTTGTGCTTGGATATGCCGAGATGCTGGATGGCGATCCGGATATTTTGCCGGAAGAACGTATAAAGCTGTTATCCAGAATTCATCAAAAGACAAGCGAAGCGATTGAGTTGATCGGAAGTTTTTTTAGTTTGGCGAAGCTGGAAGCCAACGATACGGACATTCCACTGACCCGACTGGAGATAGGAGAACTGTGCAGACGCAGCATTTTGGAGTTTTATGATCTGCTGACGGCTCAGGGTTTTACGGTACATATTGACATCCCGGAGCATCCCATCCATGCCTTGGGGAACGAAGGAGCCATTGGGCGGGTGCTGAGCAATCTGATTTCAAATGCCATTCGCTACGGGGCAGAGGGTCGAACGCTAGGCCTGACGCTGTCAGAACAGCAGGATACGGTGCGTATAGAGGTGTGGGATCGTGGAAAAGGCATACAGGAGCCGGAGCAGGATAAGGTTTTTGAACGCATGTACACACTTGAGGATTCGCGTAATAAAGCGGTACAGGGCAGTGGACTGGGTCTTACGATTGCCAAGCGCCTGGTTGAATGCATGAATGGAGAGATGCAATTGACCAGCAAGCCTTATGAGCAGACCGTCTTCTCTTTTACCTTGAAGAAGATCAACTATTAAGCGAACTGCTCAACTTAATAAATTTGTAAGGATTACGAAAGAAAAATGAACATTTCGCCCTTTATTCTTGAATTATCAATAGCACACGAAGGGAGAACACCCATGACTTACATATTACGTACACATCAGCTGACCAAAGCCATGAAGGGCAATGAAATTGTAGCAGGGGTCAGTATGAATGTGCGCAAGGGGGAAACCTATGGCTTTCTCGGTCCCAATGGAGCGGGCAAGACGACGGTGATGAAAATGATTACCAACCTGCTCAAGCCGACCTTGGGCGAGATTGAATTGTTCGGTGAAAAGCTAACGCCACAGTCTTATCATCTGCTCGGACGGATGGGTTCGATTATTGAATATCCGATTTTTTATGAAAGGCTGACAGCTCAGCAAAATCTCGAACTTCATTGTGAATACATGGGCTATTATAATAAGCAGGCTGTCCGGGATGCACTGGAATTAGTGAATTTGCGGAATGCAGATGACAAGCCGGTAAAAGACTTTTCACTCGGAATGAAGCAGCGTCTCGGGATTGCCCGAGCCATTGCGACCAAGCCTGAGTTACTCATTTTAGATGAACCGATTAACGGTCTGGACCCGGTGGGAATCAAGGAAATTCGGCAGTTATTCCATATGCTATGCAAGGAATATGGGATGACGCTGCTCGTGTCCAGTCATATATTAGCGGAAATTGAGCAGATTGCGGATACAATAGGCGTGATTAATCACGGACGGCTGATTGAGGAAGTTTCGATGGAACAGGTACGGGATACCAATACGGAATATATCGAATTTACGACCAATGATTGTAAAAAAGCAGCCTACATCCTCTCCCACCATCTGAGTCTAAATAATATAAAGGTGCTTAATGAACAGAGTATACGTATTTACGATACTAGTGTACCGCAGAAGCAAATTACGAAAACGCTCATTTTAAATGATGTAGAGGTCGATTCCATTCATCAGAAGAGCAGTACGCTGGAAGACTACTTTTTACGTCTGTTACATGGAGGGGATCACCATGCTTAAATTGATACAGTTGGAGATGAAAAAGCTTCATCTGGCGGGTTATATCCGTTCAGCGCTGATCGCCAACGCTTGCATTCTAGGGTTGCTCAGTACTATTGCACTGGACAGCCAAAATGAAGGAGTACCCGAATTTACACAGTACGCTCAGCTTCTCGATCTTATGGACAATATGGTGAGGGCAACGTTTATTGTATTTGCCTCCGTTCTACTGTGCCGTTTTATCGTAGGAGAATTTAAATCCAAATCGATTACAATCTTGTTCATGTATCCGATTCATCGTCAAAAGCTAATGATCGCCAAGCTCTTGATTGTGCTGCTGTTTACATTCTTGTCTATTGTAATCTCGGAAATCATCATTACGGCTGCGATCCATTTGCTCAACCAGTTTGTCATAATTGTTCCGGATAAGCTCACTCTTTCCATACTAGCCGAGCAATCAGCGCGCACGCTAATCAATGCCGTTGCCGCCAGTTTTATGGGATTGGTTCCGCTGTATATGGGAATGCGAAGATACTCTGTACCCACGACCATTGTGACCTCGATTCTGATTGTAGCACTGCTTTTCTCCAATAATAACGGTGCTACCCTTAGCTCCATTGCCCCCGTGCAAATCAGCTTCTCTGTGCTGGGAATACTTGTGGCTTATGCGGCAATTCGGCGCATTGAGTATAAGGATATTGCCTAGTAATCAGGATTAAACATAGAACGCTTTCATAAAAAGATGAAAATCCTTGCTTGATATACACACATTTTTCACTGGACTTCATTCCAAAACAGGTATATCCTATAGGAGAAATTAAAAAACGGAATAAGGATCTTCGGGGTAGGGTGAGATTCCCAACCGGCGGTATGGCTCATGGAGCTAAGCCCGCGACTCTGTATCTGGCAACAAGATACGGACTGATTTGGTGAGATGCCAAAGCCGACGGTAAAGTCCGGATGGAAGAAGATCGAAATATGAACATGCCGCAAAGTCGATGAATACTGCATTATGGTTGTGCAGTGACTTCATTTAACTTGCATCAAACGGCAAGTTTATTTGATCAACCCCCGTCTTGCATGGCCTTCGCCATGGACGGGGGTTTTTGTGCCACCGGTCCTGTATTCGCAAGGAGCTAAATAAGTATGAGTCAATCATCAACTGTACTAACATCCAAGGATTTTGATCGTAGCTCCCACATGAAAAGCGGTTTTTGGCTAGTCGCGATTGGAGCGGCCTTGTGGGGCGCAGACCCGCTGTTTCGTATTATTTTGTTAAAATCATTTACCTCAGCACAAATCGTACTGATGGAGCATGCGCTACTCTTTATCGCTCTGACGCCGATGCTGTGGAAGCATCGCGAGGAGCTTAAAACGATACGATTTCGTCAGGTTTTCGCTATTTTGTTTGTCTCATGGGGTGGCTCGGCACTGGCCAGTGTGATTTTCACCATGGCACTCAGCAACGGTGATCTGAATGCCGTACTTTTACTTCAGAAGCTTCAACCTTTGGTTGCTATTATTCTGGCCCGCGTGATATTGAAAGAAATGTTACCGCGTCATTTTGGAATATTAATTGTCATCGCTCTGTTCGGGACGTATCTTCTGACCTTCGGTTGGTCGCTTCCCTTTGGACATGTTCATGATTTTGTTCAAGTTGGTAGTCTGCTTGCACTGGGTGCAGCGATTCTGTGGGGCGGTTCGACCGTTATGGGCAGCTACTTGCTCCGTTCGATGAAATATGAAACGGTAACCTCCCTTCGCTTCATGGTGGCGCTCCCTCTGCTCATTGTTCTCACCTCTGTGGAGCATGCTCCGTGGAATATGCCTACAGGTACATGGGCGGGCGCAGCTGTAATTATCAACTTGCTGCTGCAGGCATTGCTTCCGGGTCTTCTCAGCTTATTACTGTATTACAAAGGCTTAAGTACAACCAAAGCTTCTTATGCTACGATGGCAGAATTGAGCTTTCCTATGGTAGGTGTTGTGATTAACTGGATCGCTTTCCAACAAATCGTTACCGTAGCGCAATTAACTGGTTTTATGCTTATCTGGGTTACACTCTTTATGATTTCTCGTCAGCAAAAAAATTAACAGATCCATTTGCTTTATACTCACCTCAAGCCTCAAGCCAAATCATGAAGGTGCTTTTGCATCTCTGATTTGGCTTTTTATGTATGCATATTCATACCGTGATTAGCCCTTAAGAACTATTTTTTAAAAAATGTACCTAAAACATGCCTTGATTCATCATTTTTTAAGATTACATCTATAAAATTAGTCGATTTTTGTCGAATAAAACAATGTAGTGACCATCAGACACAGAGGAGAAAAAACATGACTAAAGAAAAACAAACAGTTCCGTGGTGGAACAGGTTTCTCAAGCAGTTTTATTTAATGAGGACAAAATTAATCATTTCTTTTTTGGCTGTGTTATTGATTCCGAGCTTACTTATTGGATACTTTTCTTATCAGGGGGCTACGACACAGCTCAGTCAGCAAATGGCTAATTCCGTATACACGAATCTGTATCTGATCCAAAGCAATGTCAATCAGTATGTATCCCCGATCATGAAGGACGTGGACGTCCTTACCAGTGAAATCCAAGCTGATTCCATTGGTTCCGATCAAGAAGCCCTTCAGAAAAAATTGGATGACATCGTCAAAGCTCATCCTGAGTTAGATGCCGCGCTCCTTGGCAATGCGAAAGGAGAATATATCCGTTCTCCGCTAAAAAAGGAGGCTGATTATGATCCTAGGGAGAGAAAATGGTACAGAAATGCGATGCTACATAAGGGCAACATATTTGTCGGTGTTCCAGTTGCCAGCGTTACGACAGGGAACCTAGTAGTTAATGTATCGGCAACGCTGAAGAACGGTGAAGGGGCTGTTGCATTGGCTTTGAATCTGGACAAGATGGGGGACAGTCTGCAGTCTGTTAAGATAGGCGAACGCGGAGGACTCATCATTGTTGATTCTGATCATAAGGTTGTATCTGGAGCTGGAACAGCCTTTGACAAGACTGGCAAAAAACCGGCTGACACTATGGAGGGACTTCCCAAAGTGGCGGCAACCGGAGAAAATGATACTCCTTCCGTGTCGCAAATTAAATTTATGAATCGGGATGTGCTGGCCTTTACACTTAAGGACCCTCTCACTGGATGGAATATTGTTGCATTATCGGATCTGGAGGATTACAGTGATGCAGCCCAACCGATTCTGAGGCAAAGCCTGATTGTAATTGTTATTTCCATACTGGCCGCTGCGATCATCATAGTGCTGATGATCCGCTCATTCCTGATCCCTCTCAAGAAGCTGCAAGCAGGAACACGGATCGTCCGTGATGGAAATCTGACCGAACGTGTAAATCTGTCTAGGAAGGACGAGTTCGGCGAGCTGGCACAGAATTTTGACCAGATGACACATTCCTTGCATTCGATGGTCTCCGAGGTCAACCAAACGTCCTCCCGACTTGCATCCTCTTCCCTGATAATCAAGGAGAGCACAGAGCAAACGACGGAGTCCGTACAACATGTAGCGGAAACGGTTATGGAATCCGCGGAAAATGCAGCGACCAGCGCCGAAGCATCCGAGCAAACCGCCAATGCTGTTGAAGAAATGGCGAAGGGTGTCAGCACGATTGCCGAATCGGCAAGCTCCATCGTGGATTCAGCAGGACAAACCGAGCAGGACGTAGCTCAAGGCAGTCAAATGATTAGCCATGTACGGACACAAATGGACCGCATTCTGGAAGCTGTAAGCCAAACGGCTAGCCTGATGGATGAGCTATCCCAGCTCTCAGACGATGCGAAGCAAATGAATGCAGCTATAGCTGCCATTGCCAAGCAAACTAATTTGTTGTCCCTGAACGCATCTATTGAAGCCTCCAGAGCAGGCGAAGCTGGGCGTGGATTTGCCGTAGTCGCTATAGAGGTACGCAAACTGTCGGAACAGTCCAAGGAAAGCGCTGATTCCATCAGTCAGATCATTACGCAGATGCTCGATTTGATTCAACGCTCTACCGCCACGATGAATGGCAATGTTCGTAATCAGGTGGATGAAGGATTACGAATTAGCCAAGATGCAGAAGGTGCATTTACAAATATTGAACGCTCTACTTCTCATATCGTGGAACAAATTCAAAGTGTGTCCGCTGCTGCTGAACAAATCTCAGCCAGTACAGAGGAGGTTTCCGCCACTGTTACCCATTTGGCAAGCCTATCCCGCAATTCGGCGGACAGTTCGCAGACAACCTCCGCTGCCGCTCAAGAGCAGATGGCAGCCATGGAGGAAATCGCATCTTCCTCACAAGAGTTATCCAACATGGCACAGGATCTGCAAGAGCTGGTTAAGCGATTTAAGATTTAGCCTACACATTGCATCGTTGCAGTTTCATGCTAGTAAGATGGGCAGCAGTACATCTAATTACTAGAGGATTTTTCAAAAATCCAATAAGCGACTACCAATGAACAAGGTATAGATTGAAATGGTATAGTTCGTCAATATCTTTGCACTTTGGAGCGACTGGAATCGAATTTTCCAAAATCCTGACTAACAAAGCCTTCGTCCGCATACAAAATACGGGCGAAGGCTTTTTCGTTGGTTCCTTTAGACAATGTCTCGTATTTACCTATATGCTCATCTGCCCCGTTAGTTGGCGGCGTCTATCCCCTTCTGGATCATGTTCCACCATAATATTCTGATGAAAAATGGCTGTAGCTCGCTGTTGCCTGTCGTACATCGGCCATGCTCTCTCAGGTAGCATAGGCTCCCCATCACGTGCAAAAGCAACCCATGCCTGCTGCATATCATAAGCAAGCTTCTCCATGGAAGGTTGAATCTCTAAACCCAGCTTACCCAGCAGCTTCAGGTTATCGAAAACAAAAGCAATTTCTGCACCGTGAACCGCTTGTCCAAAGGTAGGATGGCCCGGCAGTGTCCAATCAAAACGATACATCCATACAGATGCATACACCGACTGTGCAGCGGCAAGAGCCAACGCCGGACGCCAAAAAATGAGATCGGTCAACATTTGTGCCTGTCCCTCAATGGTAACTGGAAAAGGTTCAATCAGGTCGCCAATGTCGGACATACCTGTCATCATTTCCAATGCCTGACGTGCTGTTAGCTTGTTCATCAGATGGGATTCTTTGCGGATAAAATAGTTCCCTTCATGCAAGTTCGTTCCAATCATAACAGATACCTGTTTTGCTGAACCTTGGGCGATTGCCGACAGAGGTACATCCGGCAAGGTCACCCCGTCTACAACGGGTTGATAAATCATCGCCATTCCTGGCCCGATGACTTCATGTGTTTTGGCCATAGCGAGCATCAGCGCTTCTGTCGGCAGCGTAAACAATCGCTCAGGATGCTGAGTGTCCACACCCAGTTGCTGCAAATACACAGCCGCCACTTGCTCGGCCTGTGCAGTTGGCAACACCTGCGCTGCCCCGCTCTGCAAAATTGCACGCTGGAACAATCCATCAGCAGCTGGCATCGCCAATAAAGCGGCAATACTCATCGCGCCTGCCGATTCACCGAACACCGTTACTTCATCCGGGTTGCCGCCAAAGGCAGAAATATGATCCCTAACCCATTTCAGCGCAGCGATTTGATCCAACAGTCCGGCATTTGAGGTCAGCCCATTTCCCTTTGGAGTCAAATGCAAAAATCCTAACGGCCCTAACCGATAATTGACCGTAACTACAACCACATCGCCGTTCTTCGCCATGCGTTCCCCGTCATATAAAGGGATAATCCCAGACCCAGTGACAAAGGCACCGCCATGAATCCACACCATCACCGGGCGTCCCTTCTCAGGAGCCTTCGAAGCTGGTGTCCAAATGTTCAGGTACAAGCAATCCTCGGACTGCTCCGGCGGTTCCACCAGATTTCCAGTCATACTTTCAGCGGAGGGCATGGGTTGCGGACAGATGGGGCCGAAACTCGTCGCAGTTCGTACACCCTCCCAAGGCTCCAAAGGCTGTGGCCCATGAAAACGTAGTTTTCCAACAGGAGGCTGTGCATATGGAACACCTTTCCACACATGATATCCATTCTCTGTTTCTCCACGTAATTGACCTAGACGAGTATGTACTGTATTACTTTCCATAATGAAACCTCCTTTATCTCGTATGTTCAACATAACGGTATAATATCAATCTTTACATATCTCTATTATACCCTTTGTGCAGGACCAAACCAAAAAATACCGGAAGCGCTTTTGCGCTCCGGCATTTTGTAAACAGGATGGGCGATCGTGATTAGTCCCGAACCTCTTCTTTTGGAATCAGCTTGTAAATTTCTTCGCTTTCCATTGAATCAATCAATCGGTCTAGCCACTTGTAATAAGCCACAGCCTGCTTCATTTTCATACGGTCTTGCTGTAGAATCGCCTTAAATTCCTCGTATTCTTCACCCTGCGCCATCAATTTGTCCAGTTCATCAATGGCTTTGCGCAGGACGAGTAAATTTGTTTCTACTGCTTTTCTCCATTTAATAGCGAAGAAGTCAGTAAATGTTTGATACCAATCATACTCGACTTCATACAAGTCCTTGCGTGAGCCCTTGCTCCATACCTTGTTCACCATTTTCAGATCCAACAACGTTCGAACTCCTGTACTCATGCTCGTTTTGCTCATTTCCATTTCACGGCCCATCTCGTCCAGCGTCATCGGTTTATCCGCAAAAAAAAGCAAACCGTACAAATGCCCCGCAGACAGAGTAATCCCATATAGGTCCATGTTTTTACCTATAGCTTCTATGACACGTTTGCGAATTTTTTGCAGCGAAGCCTGCTGCTCATCACCTAACTGGTACAAGCTCATGCTTGCAACCTCCTAATTTTAGAGCATTTTGCACAACCTAGTATGAACGACTTACCCGTAAAGGATTAGCTTTGACGCAATATATGAAATCTTTCAATACGCAATGAAATGTTTCAAAAGCAAAGCTTCTGTCTATATTACAACAGCATGATCGTTCAAAATCATAATTCGCAAAATTGCTAATGATAGTAAACTTTTAAAATTATGGATATACATAAATCTTTTTGTTATGGTCATATTTCATTGTCTATTTTAAAAAAAGCACTATCAGTTGTAAAGTTCCGAATGATTGAGCATTCTAAAGAACGAAGGAGCATATCGAAGAAAAGTTTGTACAGTTTTTTCTGTACGTACTTTACGAACAGTTTTTTTGTTTGAAATGTAAGCAATGCTTCTGTTACAATTAATTTTGTCATTAACCGTTCAGGATGTACAGAATTATGATTTTTATACTCAATCCATCATGCAACATGGGGTTAATACCAAGCAAAGTATAGAAAGAAGAGGTGTATGTATGACGATTTTGGAAGTCAAAAATGTCAGCAAACTCTTTGGTCCTCACGCAGAGCAAGGTGTTCCGCTCCTGGAGCAAGGCTGGGGCAAAGAAAAGCTGGCCAAAGAAAAACAGATTACTGTTGGTGTTAATAAGGCCAACATGGAAATTAAGCAAGGTGAAATTTTCGTAATTATGGGGTTATCAGGTAGCGGCAAGTCCACTTTGGTGCGAATGCTAAATCGCTTGATTGAGCCTACCTCCGGTGAAATTCTGGTCCACGGCAAAGATCTCCGTAAGATGAACAAAGAACAACTCCGCGAAGTTCGTCGTAAAACCATCAGTATGGTTTTTCAAAAGTTCGCCCTGTTCCCACATCGGACTGTATTGGAAAATGTAGAATACGGTCTTGAAATTCAAAAGGTAGATAAAGCACAACGCCAGGAAAAGGCACAACAAGCGCTGGAACTGGTTGGTCTTAAAAACTGGGGCGATAAGATGCCCGATGAGTTAAGTGGCGGTATGCAGCAGCGTGTCGGTCTGGCACGGGCACTCGCGAATGACCCTGAAGTTCTCCTGATGGATGAAGCATTCAGCGCATTGGATCCTCTCATTCGCCGTGACATGCAAGATGAGCTGCTGGAGCTTCAAGATAAAATGAAGAAAACAATTGTCTTTATCACCCATGATCTGGATGAAGCGCTGCGGATTGGTGACCGGATTGCATTGATGCGGGACGGAGTGGTCGTGCAAATTGGTACACCGGAAGAAATTATGATCCAACCAGCTAACTCTTATGTAGCCCGCTTCGTCGAGGATGTGGATCTGTCCAAAGTATTGACGGCTGCTCATGTCATGCTTCGTCCAGAAACCATCACTATGGACCGCGGTCCTCGTGTAGCTCTGGAATTGATGCGAGAGCGTGGGATTTCCAATCTATTCGTCATTGATCGCACCAAAAAGCTACTGGGTGTTATTAATGCCGAGGATGCTGTTCATGCTCTGCGCAACAATCTGAAGATTGAAGATATTTTGATCACTGACGGACCGCAGGTTACTGCTGAAACTGTCATTAATGATCTGTTTGAAATTACAAGCTCGTCCAAGGTGCCACTGGCTGTCGTCGATGACAAGCAGAAGTTGCTGGGCGTTATCGTCCGTGGAGCTTTACTGGGTGCACTAAGTGGAGATGTACCTACTACAAAGGAGGTGAATGCCCATGATACCGAAACTGCCAATCGCTGAGTGGATTCAATCCATTGTAGACTGGATGGGTATTCATCTGGCTGGATTGTTTAATATTATTTCTTCGGTTATAGAAGCCGTAGTTGGCTTCTTCTCTGGCTTGTTTATGCTTCCGCACCCTCTGGTGTTCATCGTGATCATCGGAATTATTGCCTTTATGATTGGGCGGGTGCAGCTTACACTATTTACTGTCATCGGCTTCCTGCTGATTGATAATCTCGGCTATTGGAGCGAAACGATGAATACGCTCGGACTAGTCATCACGTCTGCGCTTGTATCCATTGTTATCGGGATTCCGATCGGAATCTGGTGTGCATATAGTAAATCAGCATCACGCATTATCACGCCTTTGCTTGATTTTATGCAGACGATGCCTGCGTTCGTGTACTTGCTCCCGGCGGTTACCTTTTTCAGCTTGGGTGTTGTACCAGGTGTTATCGCATCAGTTATCTTTGCGATCCCCCCAACCATTCGCATGACCAACTTGGGGATTATGCAAGTATCGGATGAGCTGGTTGAAGCCTCTGATGCATTTGGTTCAACATCAGCGCAAAAGCTGTTTAAAGTACAGCTGCCACTGGCATTGCCTACCTTAATGGCTGGTATTAATCAGACGATTATGCTGTCACTGTCCATGGTTGTTATTGCTTCCATGATCGGTGCGGAAGGCATCGGTGCAGTTGTGTATCGTGCTGTGACCCAGCTGCAAATTGGTAAAGGTTTTGAAGCCGGCTTGGCTGTGGTCGTTCTAGCTATTGTGCTTGACCGCTTTACACAAAACCTGTTTAAACCGACGAAAAAAAGCAAAAGTCGTGTATCCAGCAAGCAAAAAGTATGGATCACCTCAGCAGTTACAGCAGTTATTCTGATCGCTGGCGCATCTCAATATTTTGTTGGAACTGATCATTCCGCTGCTGGTAAAGGTAATGCTGCCAATCCGATTGGCGCAGAGGTTGATTATAAAATTATTGGTATTGATGCCGGGGCAGGCATTATGAAGTCGACGGCTAAAGCAATTCAAGACTACAATTTGTCTGATTGGAAGCTAGTCGAGGGTTCTGGTGCGGCTATGACGGCCACACTGGACAAAGCCATCAAAGCGAAAAAACCGATCATTATTACCGGTTGGACTCCTCACTGGATGTTCAACAAGTATGATCTCAAATATTTGGAAGACCCTAAAAAGTCTTATGGTGAAGCTGAGGGTATTCATACGATTGCCCGTAAAGGTTTGCAGCAGGATGCTCCTACTGCTTATGAGTTTCTAAAACGTTTCAAATGGACAGCGGAAGATATGGGTGAAATGATGGTTGCTATCCAAGGCGGAACCAGTCCAGAGCAAGCTGCCAAGGATTGGGCAGAGAAACATGCCGACAAGGTTCAGGAATGGACTCAAGGACTGCAAACTGTCAATGGCGATACCTTTAAGCTAAGCTATGTAGCTTGGGATTCGGAAATTGCGAGTACGAATTTGCTGAAATATATAATGGAAAACAAATTGGGTTATAAAGTAACCGCACTGCAAGTTGAAGCAGGTCCTATGTGGACGGGTGTCGCTAGTGGTGATGTAGATGCCTCCCCGGCTGCATGGCTGCCGTTAACGCATGCGGATTACTGGACTAAATACAAAGATAAGCTCGACGACCTAGGTGCGAATATGACTGGTGTTAAAACCGGGTTGGTCGTTCCAGCTTACATGAATGTTAAATCAATTACTGAATTGCAGGGGAACGGAGCCGAAGCGGCTCCGGCTTCCGCCGCTACTGGGGACTTTGGCAAGGAGGTCGGCTACCGTATTGTCGGTACCGACCCTGGCGCCGGACTGATGAAGCTGACTGCTAAAGCTATCAGTGACTATGGATTGTCTGACTGGAAACTGCTTGAAAGCTCTGGAGCTGCTATGACCGCTACACTGGATAAAGCTATCAAAGCCAAGCAGCCTATCGTTGTAACCGGTTGGACTCCTCACTGGATGTTTAACAAGTATGATTTGAAATACTTAAAAGACCCTAAAAAAGCATACGGTGATAAAGAAGAAATTCATACCATTGCCCGCAAAGGCTTGAAACAGGATGCTCCTGTGGCTTATGAATTTCTAAGTCGTTTCAAGTGGACTGCTGATGATATGGGTGAAGTGATGATCGCAATTCAAGATGGTACTCCCCCACAGCAGGCTGCCAAGAACTGGGCTGATAAGTATCCTGATAAGGTACAGGAATGGATCAAGGGCTTGCAGCCCGTCAACGGCGATCCCCTGAAGCTGAGCTACGCTGCTTGGGATTCTGAAATTGCCAGTACGAACGTATTGAAATATGTATTAGAACAAAAATTGGGCTATAAAGTAACAGCGCTGCAAGTGGAAATCGGTCCTATGTGGACAGGCGTGGCTGGCGGAAGTGTAGATGCTACCGCAGCCGCCTGGCTTCCATTGACGCATGCTGATTATTGGGCTCAATATAAGGATAAAGTAGATGACATCGGAACCAGTATGACTGACGTTATGTCCGGACTTGTCGTTCCATCCTATGTACCGATTGATTCTATTGAGGATCTTAAAACGCAATAATACTTCTTCCACTTTTAAATCATACTAATAAATAAAAGGCAGATCAGGGTTACTCCTGATCTGCCTTTTTGATTAAAATTGCTCTCAGCCTTTAAGTGTAAATCCTTCTTGTACGGGCATATCGGCATGCTGCGCTGTCGTCTGATGCTGTCTAAAGAATAACGGATAGATCACGAAGGCCACCAGCAGACTCACACAACCAATGACGCCCAGAGCAATCAAATCCTTAAAGATGTAGGTGATATCCAGTCCCTTGAGAGTAATGTTCCGTACAGCGTCCAAATAATACGTTAATGGCAATATTTCAGCAAGCCCTCGCAAGAAGCCGGGCATTGCTTCCAATGGCCACGTATAGCCTGACAGCATAAAGGAAGGAACAGCAATGAGCATCAGGGTTTGTGTCGCGTCTACTCTGGTCTTGGAAAAGAGACTGAACAGGAAACCTAACCCACACAAAGCAAAGTTAAAGACCAACGATACCAAAATCAATGGCAGTACCTGTCCCCTAAACGGAATATCGAAGCATAGAGCGCTAATACTGAATACAGTCAGCACATTGAAAGCTCCCGCCGCATAATAGGGTGCCAGCTTGGCAATAGCCAAGCGCCAAGGGGTATTTTTCCATGCGCCAAATCTTCCCCAAGTCCCTGCTTCCTTATCCCGCGTGCAGGACAACGCAATACCTAGCAGCAAACACTGCTGGAGAGCCGCAGAAATAACCCCCAACGGCATGAAAAGCTTATAATCATATACCGGGTTAAATAGCACTCTGGATCGGAACGGGATGGTAGTTAGCGTCGAGGCAGCCTGATCGGCGTTCATCCCTTTTTGCTTCATGGAATTAAGCGACACTCCCGCGCTCACGCTACTAATGACCTGATTGGCAATCCGACTGGCACTATTGGAATACATCATATTACTGCCGTCAATCAGCGTAAGCACAGGTGGATTTTCCCCATGCTTAAGCCGAGTGGTAAAGTTGTCGGGAATGACAATTCCGACCTTAGCTTCCCCGGTCTCCACCTGGCGGACTACATCATCCTGATTGGTCACTTGCCGTGTAACGGCAAATGAATCAGTCGCATCGAACGCCTGAATAATCTGGCGACTAAGCTGTGAATTATCTCCGTCATATACTGTGACAGGCATCTCGGTAATCCGCTGATGCGAATACAGGAAGCCGAACAGTATCGTATACACAATTGGCGTAATCAACAGAATAGCCATAAAACGGCGGTCCCGGAAGATACTCAGCCATTCCTCGCGAAACACATCGCGGATACGAAGTCTTTCCTGTGAATCCTGCATATTACTGCGCCCCTTTGCCTGTAAACAGAACCGTGGAGCCTGTTGGAACCGAAGCCGCAAGATCCGGTAATGCTACCTTCACACCAAAGGAACGGACATCCTTATCACCAGAACTTTGGCTCGGTTTTTGAATGGCAAAGTCTGCAGCCGATTCTAACAGAATGACTTTACCCTTCAGCTCCTTGCCACCTGACAGTAATTTAATTTGAACTGTATCCCCTGCTTGAAGACCGTTCAGAGACGTTTCCGGTACATAGAATTTAGCCCAACGCTGTGTGGATGTTTCAATGGTATAAACCGGGAATCCTGCGCTAGCCATCTCACCCAAGCTAAGCGACTTGGATTTTATGATCCCATCCTCAGACGCACGCAGCGTAGTATAGCTCAAATAGGTCTGAGCCTCCTGAAGTGCAGCTTCCGCTTGGGCTACCTGTGCATTGGCACCTTCAACCGCAGATTGTGCCTGCTCTACCGTCGATTGCGCCGCCTTCACAGCGGATTGCGCTTGCTCTACTGAAGCCTGAGCAGCTTTGACATCTTCCTGTTGCACAGCAACTTTGCCTGCTCCTGCCTGTGCTTCCTTCACTGCAGCCAAGGCTTGACGGTATTGAGCTTCAGCTGCCGTAATTTCCTCCTTACGGCTTCCCTCACGTGCCATATCCAATTTTTGCGACTCTGCATTATACTTGGCCACTGCCTGTTGATGTTCCAATGTCGCTTGATCCAACGAGGCCTGAGTTGCTGCACCGGCTTCTTGAAGCTTTTTGGCACGCTCCAGATTTTTAACGGTCAGGTCCAGCGTTTCCTTAGCTACCTTCACAGATGCTTGCAATTGCTCAAGCTCCTGTGGTCTTGCCCCGCTCTTGAGGGCATCCAGTTTTGCTTTGGCGGCGTTAGAAGCTGCTTTGGCCTGTTCAATCTGGCTGGAGGAAGCCTCAGCGGTCACACTGACCGCTGTCGTGCCTTGGCTCTTCTTGGCCTGAGCGGCGCTCACGGTAGCCTGCGCCTGACCTACTCCTGCTTGAGCCTGCAATACGCTGGCTTTCGCTTTGGACACATTGCTCTTGGCTGCCAGCAATGCAGCCTGTGCTTGCTTCACCTTATCTTCCAGCTCACGGCTTTCCAAATGGGCTAGCACTTGCCCTTTTTTTACCTTGTCGCCCTCATTCACCAGCATCTGATCAATACGTCCTGCCATCTTAAAGCTGGCATTGAGCGTATCTGATTCTACATAAGCCGTCGGGATTGAAGAAGACTCATCTGCGGACAGGCTACTGCTCCCTCGTGGGAAGGCAGTCAAAGCATAGATTCCTACAGCGATTAAAATAATGAGTACGATATAAATCGCATATTTTTTAGCTTTCATGTTCTCATCACTCCACTTATCTATTTATTTAATGTTGCATACCCAGCGCGTTACATACAAATACTTCGATACTTTCGCGAACTTCCTGCGGATTCATCGTTTCGCCCCATACCATCGACCGCATCGGAGTAAAAATGTAAATGCCGAATAAACAATTTGCAGTCGTTTTTGCATCCAGCTTACTCGAAATTTTCCCATAGAACTTGCCGGAATCAATCTCTGCCTCCATAAAATCAAAATAGTCTGCCAGCACTTGCCTAATATTAAAATGCTGTTCCTGCGAGACCCATCCCTTACTGACTAATAGACGGCAAAAATCCGGCTCTCTCCCAATGAACTCAATATGTACTTGGATCAGCTTGTGAACCCTCACTTCTACCTGATCCATAGGAATCTGAGCCATCGCTTCATGGATATCCTGGACAAAACGCTCCATCCCCATCTTCAAAATGTAAATGTACAATTCTTGCTTGTTTTTAAAATTGTAGTACAGGGTTCCTTTGGCTATGCCACATACCTTGGCAATTTCCTCCATATTTGTTTCATTAAAACCTCGTTCGGAAAAAGCCTTGAGTGCACCGTTAAAAATAATTTCCTTCGTTTGCTGTTTCATGCTTCCTCCTTTTTTGAACTGACCGTCCAGTACAAAAATTATGTATTTATTATAAGCCCATTTTCAGTTATCCAGCAATAGGAAATGTGTAAAAATGACTATTTTAGACACTTCGTCTAAACGACCATTCTAAAATGGAAATGCAAAAACGGATCGAATAAGTGAGGGGGTCACTCATTCGATCCGTTATTTCATAAAATCGGCTAATAAGGGGGCACATCCTATGGATTATCAGCCGATTTTAAGGGAGGGCCGACTATTTCTTCACCGTTTGATTGTATTGCGCAATTTTGCCTGTAATTTCTTGTGCAGCTTGGTCCAGCGCCTGTTTTGGCTGCTGCTGGCCACTCAGAACAGCCTCGATCGCACCTTCGACGATTTGACGCGCTTCAGGGAATACGCCCATTACTGCGCCTTGTGTAGCAGTGGATTGTGCCGATGCGTGCAATTGGTCAACGGCCGTCTGGAATTGCGGATATTTTACCATGTTATCTTTGAGTACCTTCTCGTCATAAGCTGCTTTCGTAATCGGGAAGTACCCTGTGTTCACACTCCATTGTGCCTGTACTGCTGGAGAAGCGACGAATTTAATGAACTCCCATGCTGCCTTTTGCTGGGCTTCGGGCTTGTTGTTCATGATGTATAAGCTCGCGCCACCTACAACCACGCCGCCTTCTTTTGCTTCATTGGCTCTTGGCAGGAATCCTGTGCCTACTTCGAATTTATCGCCAACCTGCTCCACAATATTACGCAGCGAAGCGGTAGAATCCAGCGTCATTGCAATTTGTCCTGCGGAAAAAGCTTTCGCCGTATCGTCCGAGTTACGTCCTAAATTGGATACGACCTTTTCATCAATCATTTTCTTCCACCATGTCAGTGTTTTTACACCGGCATCCGAATTCAGCAAGGATTCTGTAGCTGCTTGCTCGCGTCCATTGCCATTATTCACATAGTCCGCGTTCTGATTGGCAAACAGTTGCTCCATAAACCAGCCGTAGATAGCAATGGATGCACCGGATTTACCATCCTTACTCAAGGCTTTGGCAGCTTTCTCGAATTCATCATACGTTTTCGGAGGATTAGCTGGGTCAAGTCCTGCGGCTTTGAAAGCATCCTTGTTGTAATATAAAATCGGGTTTGACGTATTGAACGGCATCGCGTTCAATTTACCATCAATCGTGTAGTATCGTGTAATATTCGGTTCAAGCTGCGACAAATCGAACTTATCTGCATCAATAAATTGTTGTACAGGCGTGATCATTTTAGAGTCGATCATGAATTTACTGCCGATTTCGTATACTTGAATGATGTCCGGTCCGCTATTAGAACCCAGCGACGCTTTCAGCTTGTTCAAGCTGTCATCATATTTACCTTGATATACTGGCTCTACCTGAATGTCCTTATGACTAGCGTTAAAGTCAGCAGCGATCTGCTTGATCGCCTTTTCACCGTTGCCGGACATTGAATGCCACCAAGTCAGTTTTATAGGTGAAGCCGCTGCAGCCCCATCATTACCATTACTCGGCTTCTCCGCCGCTGTATTGTTGCTACAACCTGCTGCAACTACCATAGCAGTCAGAATAAGCAGGGTCAAAGCACTTTTCAAACGAAAAAATCTCATAATCTCTCTTCTCTCCCTTTGATTAAATGATTCTTGAATGAAATGTTCGTACTCTTGTGCGTTAAAGCTTTGTATATAGGCTGCTTGCGCAGGTGTTGCTGTCTTTTGCATCTATGATTAGCCTTTAAGCGCACCCGCTGCCATTCCACGCACCAGCTGTTTGAGTCCAAAGATCAGCAGGAGCAGAGACGGTAAAATGACAAGTGCTGTACCCGCAAACACCAGATTCCATGAAGTCGATTCCTGAAACTCCAGCATGGATATGCCGATCTGTACGGTACGCATATTCTCGCTATTTGTGACCAGTAAAGGCCAGAGATATGAATTGTACATGTTCAGGAACGAATACACAGCCAGTGTTCCGAGTGCAGGACGCGATAACGGAAGCACATGGAACAGGAAATATCGGATATGTCCGCACCCATCCATACGAGCAGCCTCGAACAGTTCCTTGGGAAGCTGGAGGAAAAATTGTCTTAACAGGAATGTTCCAAATGCCGTCGCCAGAAATGGAACCGTCAATCCTTGATATGTATCAAGCCAGTTCCAGCTTCGCACCGTCAGATAGTTAGGAATAATGGTAACTTCCCAGGGGATCATCATTGTCGCGACAAACATGCTAAAAATGAAGTTTTTTCCCTTGAATTCCATTTTGGCAAAGGCATAGGCCGCCAGGCTGGCTGTAATCAGTTGTCCGATCATCGTCAGACCCGAAATGAGAAAGGTGTTGCCGATAAAGGCTGCAATCGGAACGATTTCGAACACTTCAGTAAAATTGGCCATATGAAAGGAATGCGGGAAAAAGCTTGGTGGGTAAGCGCTCGCTTCCTCGGGTGACATGACCGCCATAAAAAATGTATAAATCACCGGATACAAAATCAGAGCGGCTGCAATCGTAAGCAGCACATACAGTAATGTTGAATTCAGGTGTTGTTTCATTGGTAATGTACCTTTCTTTCCACCCATTTAAACTGAATCATCGTAAGCACCAAAATGACGGCGAACAAGACAATCGCCTGCGCACTCCCTGTTCCGAACCGGAAATTAACGAAAGCTTCCTGATAAATGGAATATACAAATACATTTGTACTGTTCACCGGACCGCCTTTGGTCAAGATATTAATTTGGGCAAAAGACTGGAAGGCACCAATGATAGAAACTACAGTCACAAAAAAGATCGTCGGTGATAGCAGCGGCATAGAGATACGCCAGAACGTGACCAACGGTCCGGCTCCGTCCATTTTGGCACTTTCGTACATGTCGTCTGGAATCCCTTGAAGTCCGCTCGATAAGATAATGTAATTGAAGCCAAGATTCATCCAGATGGTCATTATGGCTACGGAGAACAGCGCCCAATCCGGGCTGGTCAACCACGGAACCGGATTGATATGTAACAGGGAAAGCACATAGTTGAACATTCCCAGTGTGGGATGGAAAAGAAATTTCCAAATGACCGCAGATGAACCCACCGACAACACCATCGGTAGCGAGAAGGCAAATTGGAAGATACGCATCCCACGTAACTTACTGTGTGTAAGGGCAGCGAGTACCAGCGCCAGTAAAATACCCACAGGTACCGTCAATAGCGCAAAAAGCAGCGTGACCTTAATCCCCTGTAGAAACTGACCTGAGCTGAAAAGCATAGCAAAGTTATCGAACCCCACATAATCTGCAACGTTTCCTGCGGGATCTGTAGAATGTAAGCTGAGATAAACGGACTTTATCATCGGATAAAACATAAATAGCGCAAACAAAATAAGCGATGGAGCCAAAAAGGTATACGCCAGCGCGTTTTCGCGCAGTCTTTGAATTTTTAGCGAACCCGTGCGTATGCGAGCTTTAGACGATGTCCGTTGCTGGCTCCTCGTCCCCAGTCCCAAAGATTTGTTAAGTTCACCCAAAACGGAACGCCCCTTTCTTTTAAACCAACCTCAGTAAGTGTATCGTTTTGATGTAAAGGGAACATCAAGTGGACTGGAGTAAAATGTTAATGTTTTTACTCTTTGTAAAACCAATCCTAATTGGGTACTCGCACAAGGGCACAGGCTCCTGCATACGATATATCATTATTATGAGTATGGAGGTCAGAGGCGAATGTCGTACAATACCGTCAGTCCGCAAACTTTATATCAAGCTAGACCGGAATTCCAACAAGAACTTAAAAAAGTCCGCGATCAATTGCATTATCAATTGAGCCCCTACATGAATCACACGGTTAGGGTACAAACGATGGATCATCATGTGTATGAAGGAACGATTGTGCACATGGATGCGGATCATTTGTATCTGAGAGTCCCTCAGCAGTATCACTCACCCTCCTCAGGCACCCCAGCCCCTGATCGTTCCTATGCCTACAACAATGTCATTCTGCCGCTGGTGCTATTTAATTTGTTGGTTATAGTCCTGTTGAGCTAGCGCTTAATCCATGCAATCTGTCTAACTAAAAGACAAAAAACCTCCAAATCCGTAAGTAGCCTACCCTTGGCACATTACGTAGTTGGAGGTTTTAGTTATTTGTGTTCTTATAATCATTAGTTCTCACAGGAGATGCCTGCTTCCTGCTCTAGTACAGCTACAAAACGCTCTATACGATCTTCATTCGGCAGGTGGCAGAACACCTCATTTACACCCTGATTAATCAACAGGATGCTCCCCTTAGTATCTGACAAATCCTTTTCCAGCTTAGCCTGCGAAATATGGTGATAATTAATGAACTTGATCCAAGGAATACCCATAGTGGAGGAATAAAAGATGATTCGTTGGGACGTTACTGCCATTATCCCATGAAGCGGTATCTTCTCAGAGCTTTGTTGCAAATCATACGTACACCTAATACAGGATCGGATATGTTCGCCAGCTTCCAACGTTAGACTAATGGCTCGCAGCTCTTTTTCATCTGTTTTCATCCCGTCTCATCTCCTGTTCGAAGTTCAGGAACGAGTCGCAGCTCCATGAAACTTCAGATCAGCTTTAGCGGCTTATCTCGTTGACCTCTTCCATTTTTCGTCAGATTAAGAACTGGACAATGACCGATCTTCACTGCACATTAAAACCAAGGATGGATATGTACAACTTAACATGCGCACAGGATGTTATCAACAAGCAAGCTAGCACTGTTATTGAGCAAAATTCAGAAATGAGGAATGGTATACGCTTCTTCTTGGCAAGCTAATGTGAGAATACGTCAGAACGGAGAAGAAGCCTGATGAAATATAACCGTTTGCTATGCGCTGGAATCGCTGTTTCTTTGCTGTGTATCAGTTCTTGCCCCACTCCATATATGAATGCACAAAACACATCATATGCCTCCCCCGCTCCTACAAAGGGAAGAGCCTATTACGAAGAACGGGGCGACATTGTATGGGAAGTTCCTACCCATCGTAAGCTTATCGCTCTCACATTCGATGACGGACCGGACGAAAGCAATACGCCTGCCATTCTCGATTTACTTCAAAAATATGATGCGAAAGCGACCTTTTTTGTCGTTGGCAGTCGTGTAGAAAAGCTGCCACACCTTGTAAAACGGGAACGAGAGGAAGGACATGAAGTTGGCAATCATACCTTCCTTCATTCATCCTTTCAATATATCTCCCGCAACAAAGCTCTGTCCGAATTGGACCAAGGTCAGACGAGCATCGTTCAGGCAACTGGTGCGGGGACCCATCTATTTAGACCACCAGGCGGCTCCTATAACGATTCACTCGTCAAGTTATCCAAGGAGAAGGGGCTAAAAATTATTTTATGGTCCTGGCATCAGGATACTCTAGATTGGCGAAAGCCTGGTGTATACCGTATCGCAGATAAGGTGCTTCGTAACGCCCGTAACGGCGACATTGTCCTCATGCACGATTATGTACATCAAAGTACACAAACCGTTGAAGCCTTGAAGATTATTCTCCCTGAGCTCAAGAAAAGAGGTTATTCCTTCGTCACTGTATCTGAATTACTCTCTAATCGAGAAAAGCCGGATGGGCTGATTGAGGTGAATAAGTGAAAGAGCAAGGAAAGTGGGCTCGCCGTTGACTATGCAAAAAGTATGCAGGAACGAAATGGGAATTAGGTAATACAAGAGACCTCTCACAAGTTTATTTAACTTGTGAGAGGATAATCCCAACCTCAATAGTGAGCACCACATCTTATTTTACAGCTATACCGTTCAGTTCAATGTTTTGGAGGCCAGCCATTGCATCATCGTTGTTTTCTTTCCGTTAATCACCTTCGATACTTCGTTGTTATACACGTAAATCCAGGACCAGTGGCCATTGTATTCATACGGTGTTTTATCACTCTTCTTGTACAAACCAGAAGTATCCACTACGTTATCAAACAACGACATATGGACATCCTTTGCTCCGGCATTCACTAAACGGTTGTAGGTCGGAATCATATAATCGTTGGGTGGAACCACAGTATCGGTTTGGGCAGCCACAAACCAGATCGGCAGATCCTTCATATCGTTAATTTGTTCGTCGGTGATTAGGCTATCCTTTAAGGCTTCACACGCCACCACGGCTGCTGCAAAATAGTCTTTATAATCACGGATCAGCAACATAGTCATATATCCGCCGTTGGAGTCTCCACCAATGTAGATTCGATCTGTATCAATGTCTTTGTTTTTGGCCACGTATTCCTTAATTAAGGACATCAATGCTTGCTCATACTTCGAGGTTCCGTCTCCAAAGCCTGTAAAACCATCCATCCAGTAGGTTGGAGTCTGAGGTGCCAGCACATAAGCCCCGCCAAAATACGATTGAATATCCTTAGAAGCAAAATTCGCTGCTTTATTACCCGAAATCGGAATCGTCGGATCTGTACCTCCCTCTCCCATACCGTGCAGCCAAATCACCAAAGGGTTTTTCACCTTGTCTTTTGCCGGTGCATAGCTCGCGTAGGTTAAAGTAACCCCATCAGAAGTAGCTTTACCAGTGGTAAATTGATCAACCAGCTGCCGTATCTCTCCTGCAGAGGTATCAATCTTCAAGCCGGAAATCGTGCCTGATTTGGTTTTTATAGCTTTTTGCTGCGTGATCGTATATTTGTTATCATTCCATGCGTTAAACCCCGAACCCGCCGCATCATAATGAATGGCAGAGCTTAGAGTTACCGCTGGGCCGATTTCCATTTCCAACACAACGTAGCTTCCTGTTTTACTTACAGGGTTGCCACTTTTGTCCGATACATAGGCCTTGGTGACCTTCCGGTTGCCTTTCTCAACAAAGGCATTTACCAACCTATTGTCGCTTCTTTCCACATATACCTTAAATGTATCCTTGGTTATCGCATCTTTGGGTACCGGCTTACCCAGATTAACAATGATCTTCGTAATGGTTGCTCCCCAATCCTTCACCTCCGCAACCGTCCGGTATGAAGTAGGCTGCATCTTGGCATCCTTGGCAGCCCATGCACCGTTGCTGAATACAAGGGTCGTACCGACAGCTAAAGTGAATAACATAGTTGTTTTAGCAACCTTTTTAAACTGTTTAAACATGATGTCTTACCTCCCAGATCCATTGATAAAACGCTTACATTATTAATTTTAATGATTTTTTTATTTTCATCCTGCCTTTTTTTAGCCTAATTCAGGTCAATTACTGACTCCTTGCTTCAGAACGCCTCTTGTGCTTTTTACGATATTGATGCGGTGTCGCTTGATAAACCTTTTTAAATACCCTGGCAAAAGACTTCTCGTTTGGAAATCCGTGTTCCAGCGCAATTTGTATAATAGAATGGTCCGTATTCATAAGAACACGGAAAGATTTCTCCAGACGGATGGCATTGATATATTGAAATAGCGTCATACCTACATGCTTTACAAAAAAACGGGACAAATATTCGGGAGACAATCCAAAAACCTGAGCTATGGAATCCAGGGATAGACTCTGATCGTAATTTTCTTTGATATAATCGGTTATCAACGTCAGTCGCTCCAAATATTTATGAGTGTTAAAGCCAGGGATCGATTCGTTGTCAATTTTAAAATGCATTAATAAAAGGTACACCAGTTTATAAGATAGCGACGTTAGATGGATATGTACTAAAGGGTCATTGTGCTGGTTGAGGTAAGCTACAAATAATGTGTTTAACAGATCACGCAGCTCCTCAAAATGCTGTAATCTCTGCTCATTGGTTTCGAAAATGGATATACAATCGAATGAAATGGGATTACTGTCCTTAGTATTTTCTCGAATAAATCCAGAAGGAATCAAAACGGTTATAGCCTCTCTACCTTTGCCCTTAGCCACAGAAAAGGAATGAATAGCATTCGAATTAATGAGCACAATATCTCCTTCTTTGGAGCTATAATTCATGCCATCTATATAGATATTGTCAATTCTTCCTGAGAGTACATAAGATATTTCGATGCTGTCGTGCCAATGCCTAGGTATGTATGCTGGTTCATTGGAGGAATGAACTATAATTTTTAATGGAAAATGATTGTCTGCCTGGACCAGCTCATATTTGTATTCCAAGTTTGTCGCTCCTCTCAGATGTGAACATAATACCTCCCTCTCTCCATAAACAAAAAAAACCTAAGATAACAAAATACATAAGATCCTTGGATCTTAACATTTTGTTCCTTAGGTTTTGCCTGCGTAACAGTAACAATCCTAGTGCTATTCATTCTCATTTAACTAAGCTAAGTATATAGAGGGTTGAAATTCATGTCAACGCTTTCATGCAAGGCGTTCAACCTCCCAACAAAAAAGAACGAGCTTCTATAGCCCGTCCCTTTATTTATGATCCTGTTTTTTGAACTTTGAAGATCATATTTAAACCAAATCCAATCAGCACGAGTCCCGTGGCCTTATCGATAATATTCTGAACTTTGGGTGACATTAACCATTTTCTTATGTAATTTAACAATAATACGATTGTAGTAAACCATAAAATCGAAAGTAGAGCGTAAAGAGAACCCATCAGTAAAAACTGCAAACTGGGATTATAACCTGGTATTACACCCGCATATTTGACTACTTCAAATGCTACGGCTGACTTTATTAATATGAAAGAAAGCCATCAGCCATATTTCAATACCTAACATTCATCCTTTTGAAGCTAATGTGCAATTCGATCACTGTTGTATCCGACTCAAAAGGATGCTCCCAATAAAACTGGCGCGGATGCCATGGTAATGTGCTTCCATTTGCGGACCCGACTTTCAGGAACAGAAAGAGCAGCGGTGATATCCTTAAATCGCATCGTCCCGCTGCTCTCCAACTACATGTGTCTGACTTTGTCCCGTTCAGGACTTCTCTCTCTAGGCATTCTGCATTTCACTGCCTCTATAGCTTAGGTCTCTGAATAATTAGACAAACTGACTGGATAAAAGACATAAACCTTAAGCCATTTGCTGAATAAGCTACTACTAAGTAACAATATTAAGGCGTCAACTTTAATATTGTCATAGTTGTATTAATATTATTGTGCAACTGAGCAGGAGTTGCGTTGGCATTTACCAATTGTATTGTAGTTGGAACTGTTGTAACGGTTACAATAACCTCAGCAGCGGTAGGCCCCCCACCATTACCTGAGAAAGGTAAGGGTGTTATAGGAGTTCCGTTAACGGTGAGATTGAAGTCCGCATTACCTTGGTTGTGAATAGAAAATGAGATAAAGTAGCTCCCCGTCTCGTTAATTGTTATCGTTGGAGATGGAGGAGTGAAAGTAAATGCACCACCAACATTCGCTAAAACCCCAGTAAAGGTAATTGGTGAGTTACCCGGAACTGTGTCAGTTCCCGTACCAGGGTCAGCTCGGAAAACACTTAAGAAGTCTGATATCCCGGCGCCTGCTGGCCCTGCTGGCCCTGCTGGCCCTGTCGCTCCTGCTGGCCCTACTGCTCCTGCTGGTCCCGTTGCTCCTACTGCCCCTGCCGGCCCTATTGCTCCTGCTGGTCCCGTTGCTCCTACTGCCCCTGCGGGTCCGGGGATTCCTTGAAAACCTTGTAGCCCTTGCTGGCCTTGAGCACCTGGAACTCCCAGTGGACCTGGCAGTCCTTGGGGTCCCTGAGGTCCTTGAGGCCCTTGAGGTCCTCTAATCCCTTTAACAATGACCTTCGGCAAAACTTTGACCTTTTTAACTGCACATCTTCTAAATTTTCTCCGATGCATTCTCTTTTGCCAACAATAATGTCGAAACATAATTAATGGTCACCTCCAAAGTCTAGTCAAATTAGCTTATTGTGCAATTAACCAAAAAGATTGGGCTGTTGACTTCATCTAGGAAAAGATAGGCATAGGCCTGTCCGTATGCTCCAACTCGTTGACCATGATCTTGTACCATTGGTGACCGTCCACTATGTTCCCGGTGCGTTCGATCCAAATGATCGGGTCGATGTAACCAAACCGCACAATGGACTGCTTTAACTTCTCTTATTCAACATCTCCCGGCTAAAGGTCAACCCGTGGGTTATATGCTTTTTCAACAAAAAAGAACTAGCTCAACAGCTAGTCCTTAATGATTGGTTTGAAAAATACTACCTTCTATTATTTTTGGGTAAATGCGATTTTTAATCCGATAAGTGTAAATAACGAGCCTTGAATATAATTGATTTTTTTAGAAAAGGATGGATTTCTCCGTAGAAAGGAGCCTACTTTTCCAGCAAAAATACTTATCAAAATAAAAAGCACTAAAGTTTGCATTAAAAATACTACTCCAAGAACTAGCATTTGAGTAGAAACATTACCACTTTCTTGGTTTACAAACTGAGGGAGAAAAGCCAAGAAAAAAAGTGATATTTTGGGATTCAATACATTCATGATAACACCTTTTTTATACAATGACTTGTAATTTAAGGTATCTCCACTCTTAAGTTCAAAACTCGTATCTTTTGCTCTAAATGACTTATACGCCAAAAATAATAGATAAACTGCTCCAGCGTATTTGATTACTGCAAACGCCAAGGAAGATTGATAAATTATTGCCGCGAGGCCGAAGGTTGCTGCAAAAATATGAACCAACAATCCCGTGCAAAGGCCTAAAGTAGTAAATATCCCTGCATTCCTACCTTTTGCTATGCTCTGTGTCAGTGTGAACACGTTGTCGGGGCCCGGCATAATGGTGAGAACAATTGCTGCTCCCAAAAAAGCTAATATAGTTTGAAGCTCCACAAAACTTCCCCCTTTGGATAATTTGAATACATACTACACTACAATAAAGGGATCTGACAATTGAGTTGATCGCGAAAGGACGCGCCCATTGTTGTATTCTCTGGATTCGGATTGGGATCATTACAAAGCATACATATTCGTGCCCTGGGTTTTTCTTCATGAATCCGTTCCTATTCAAATATTAAAGAAAATCAAAAAGGCCGACACATTGGTCAACCTCTGCATACCAGAAAACCTATTTTCTTTTTAATTTTCACCTGTGCGAGTTATCAATTAGAGCAAATGATCGAACGTAAACTGCCGAATTACATAAAATCTGCTGTAAGTTGCTTGAGCACTCATGGTGTAGCAATGGTATAGAAAAGGGCTCCCTCTCGGGAGCCCTTTAAATAGCGGTATTACAGGGTTTTGAGACCCTTATTACATCATGCCGCCCATCTTTGATTTACTCGCGCAGAGGAACGTCATAAAACTTATCTTCTATTGTATAGCTTGTTTGGGCTTATCTTCAGAAAGTTTTATTCGTCTACATCTGCCCTCATTCGCCAGAACTGGTATTTTTCATGTGATTTTTTTGAGATTCAAGCAGCCATGTTGCCACACACCATTCGGTCTCATCAACAATTTCCTTTTATTGTATATTGAGGCATAGGAAGTAGCAATGATCTTTCTGAATTTTAATATTCTAAAAATATCTCACCTTCTCTTGGCGGCATAGGTATGCTCTATCCCGCTCCCAACTCTCCAGAATGACGATATCCCGTAGTGTAGACTTATCCGGCCCCAGAATATAGTTATTTTGCTCTAAAGCAAGCAACTAACTTTTTATGCTTTCTGTACACCTCCGCGTCTTTATCTCCAGATCTAATATAGTTACGGCAGCCTGCTGAAAAGTTGTAGACTGAACGGCGATGTTAAGCTAACGTGGCAGGTTAACCTAACAAGCAGACTGCCAATTACGTTTGAAAATACCCAAACGTGCTGCCGGGTTGACATTCAGAACTGGTCTTGTGAATCTGGTGGAGTTAAAGGGAGTGCTAGTTGTGTCTCATCTATTTTTTTGAACAAGCATTGTATTGAAGAGCCAGCGAAAATTCCATCTGAAATACTGAGCTAGATGCCAATCTTCATAGCCATTTAATACACCTTTATTTAACCAGTAAGACTCTGGTTTTCCGCTCGTCGCAGCTTCAGACACATAAGCGATCGTTTTTTCTAAAAAGCGAATGACATCTAGGATTTTATCTGGAGTGGACACATCTCCATGCCCGGGAATGACAGTATCTACCTTCAGATCTCTTTGAATGCGTCTAAGGATGCGTATCCAAGCGTATGGATTACCGTATGGCATGACCGGAATCGTCTTGTTGGTTATTAAATCACCAGCAATCAAGGTTCGTTCTTCAGGCACGTAAATAACGGCATCGCTTAAAGAATGGCCGCCTCCGTAGGATAAAACTTCGACAGTGTGTTTTGCTCCTTTTATAACTAGTTTATCGTCAAAAGTTATCGTGGGTATCACCCTACGAAGGGAAGGGATAGCATCATACAGGGCTCTCTGCACGGAAAGATCATAGCCGATTTCGGTTAACATGTGCGGATTTTTTTCTTGTGAACGTACTTGATGTAGGCTATTTATTAACTTCTGAATGTTTTGTTGCATTAGATCAATATTCACTTTACCCATTTCAGATAGCAAATCTCTTGTCCAAACGGTAGATATAAAATCACTTTCCATGAATTCCTGATTGCCATTGACATGATCTCCATGGAAATGAGTATTGATCACATATTTAATTGGTTTATTCGTTAATTGTTCTGCGGTTTGACGTAACAAAGCACCAGAATGCGGTAGGTTGGTTGTGTCCACAACAACGGTCAAATCCCCAATGTCAATAATTGCCGCATTCCCCAGCGAACCACTACCAGGTACCGAAATAGCACCCCAGATACCTTCCGCTGCTTGTTGAATCGTGAAATATTTGTTGTTCATTGTTTATGCCTCCATCAAAATAAGTTTGACACCATTTCCTTTTATCTTTAGTTTTTTTTATGTTTCATGTATATCAATTAGCAACTTTAGCTTACAAGTTAGAGTCAACTAGAAATCAAGCACAAATTTCTGAAATGAAGTTAGAGGTGCAAATATCGACTTCGAGTTGACTTAAAGATGTATAATAGTTTTAAATTTTGGTTTAGAAAAAAGGAGTGTCATAAAAAAACAATGCTTACTATAAGTCAAGTATCAGAAAGAACGGGGCTAACTCCTTATACGATTCGCTATTATGAAAAAATTGGAGTGCTACAGGAACCAAATCGAAGAAATGGAAGGACACGCATTTATACTGAAAGTGAGGTTTCATATATACAATGTTTAATTAGATTAAAAAAATTGGGATTGTCGCTTGAGGAGATTACGGAATTTACCCGTGACGGATGTGTACTGGATAAAATTCAAAAAGGGGCAGAAGTTGCTAATTTTACTCCTGCCTTACACATACGGATAGAAATTCTTGAAAAGCATCTGGTGGAACTGGAATCCAAGCGGCAGGAACTTGAGTGCATGATTTCCCTTGCTAACGAGAAGATAGCCCTGTACCAAAAACTTACGAAGACGATATAGTAATGTAGAAAACCTGGTTCACCACCAGCATATACGATGGCAACAGAATTGATTGAACTAACGGGAAACGTTAGTTCAATCAAATAGCGATAGTCTAGGGCTTTATTTTCCCGTCCTATTCTACCGTTGTTTCTTTTATTGTAGTTATCAAAACTTTATTTTCAACATACATTTAAAGTTGATTCATATCAGTTCCGCCTTAAATGTCCGTCTGTAAGCAATTTTTCAACTAAAAAGCTCTGCCGACCTTAAGGTTAGCAGAGCTTTTTAATTTATTTAGAGTATTCACTTACTTCAAACGTCAGGATACGATCATATAGCATATAATCTTTACGGCTGCTAAACGGGCCTTTATTGTTATCGTGCTTATTAATGGCATATGAAGCCGATCCAGAACCTGCTTGTTTAGCCTCATACCACGCAATAAAGTCATTGACCTCTTTCATACTCAAATCAAATTCCTTCTCTAAGCCAGTTGTCATGGTGACTACTAGAATTGCACGATCCCCGTTCGGAGTCGGTTCCTCTGTTCCTGGGTTAGGAGTGGAACTTGATAATTTAGACATCATCTCTAATTCGCCAAGATGTATATACTGACTTCCATTGTTTGCTGTAATATTAATTCTATAATCCTTGTATGAGTTAGAATTAGAAAAAGTGAATTTTTTTGGAGTGCTATCTACCCATTCAGTGATATTTGACTGAGTGTCTAGCACGTTCCAAGTAACCCCATCATTTGAGCCTTCAAAAGTCCAATCTTTAGGGGCGCGGTCGGTTGCCGTTGTCTGTGGATATATAACGTATTGTTCAATAACTTCAGGTTTAGGAAAGTCATATCTTAACCAGGCAGGATTTTCATTAGATCCCCAAGCACTAGAGATAGTTGCAAAATCCCCGTCAAAAGATCTATATGCGTATGAAAATTCGTTGCTCGCACTTGCCACTCCAGATGGCAAATTGTTAGATGTCATTTTAGGAATTAAATTTTCTGAATACTCTGCTTCAGCTGCAAAGACATTCGATAAGGGTAAAGATAATAGAACTAAAAATAAAATCGTTATACATGCTTTCTTCATTAAATAATCCTCCAATAGGTTTAATAGAACTAAGAATAATTTAATTAAGGAATTGTGTCTAAACATAAACTTGCTAATCTATAAATACATTCTAAATATTTTCATATTTATTTTTTATTGGGTATTAAAAAAGCTCATACCGGTCAAATACCAGTCGAGCCCTTCTTGACATCTACTCTAAATTCAAATTGATTCTGCATGTAATACGCTCCGGCAAATCTTAACCGAATCAGGTGAAAACTTTTCTATAGATCCTCCATAGTCTACAACCGATATTAAGTCTTCTCCTAACGACTCAACAACATACACCTTTACCTGGCTTAATACAGCTGTAAATAGTTCTATAACCGACTTTAACAAATTATATGTATGGTTCATGCTGATTACCTCAGTAATTCATTCGGTGAGTGGTGTTGTAATTCCTTCAATGTAACAAATCCCCGCCGACCAGTTAAGGGCAACGAGGATTTGCTTTACTTACGTTTAAGCTCCTCCAATAGTAACCTGAGGCTGGATACTATGGTGGTTAAAGGCTTGATCTGGCACAGTTATAATAAACAACAAAAAGCTAGCCGCGCTAATCAGCAGTACCGTTTTTTTCAACATTAGTGATCCACACCTTTTCAATAAGATTTAAAAAACCAGCTTTGGTTTCAGGAACTGCATGATCCCGAAAATGTGAAAATAGCCCCATACAATTAATGAAATAAGTCTCATTATTTAGTGTATGATAACTTACCATTGAATACATCAAATGTTTAAAACCATCATTGTAAGAGCCTCGATGTAAATAATAATAAGCTAACTCGTAACCAAACCACGCGATATAGTCCGGTATCACTTGCTGTGTATACATATCATCGGATAGAGGCTGTTCAGAAAACGAATTAATCTCTGATTCAAATCGTTTGAGTATATCGTCTACATCTATGCTATATTGGTTTGCGGCAATTATAACATTAAGTAGTTTTGATATCTTCTCGTTTTCGTTAGTCACTGATGTCGCTACAATATATTCAATATAATCATGCAGCACATTTATATCTCCTGATAAAAGTTTATATACGTAAGTATTACCTTCTGCCCAACTTTTGAACAAGCTAATCCAGTGCCGGGTATCTTCGTCAGTCTCCATTACCCAATCTAAATTAGCGTAGGTGTATGTATAGTCTAGGGCTCGTTGATAATCGCCTTGAGCTTCACAGACGCTTGCACACAACAGGTCAGCATAGCAAATGTATACAAACAATGGACGGCTTAGCTTATCAGTAGATTCAGTGTGGTTTCGACTGTCCTGTTGATGTTTCAGTGTATAGTGGATTTCGGCTTTAGCTCTCATTTTCTTCGCCATTTCGTCAACCTTGTCCCATTTACGCAAAGACCTGTACACATTAGCCAAATCCTTCAATGCGTCAAGTTGGTCTATTTCATCAAGGCGCTCAACAAAAACTTCAAAAATCGTAGCTGCACTAAGATTACGGCTTTGATCGTCTCCAACTTGAATCGTAAATATACGATATTGACAGACTGCCAAACGCTCAGAGTGTTGATATTTCTCCGCTTCAGCCACCCCCTCATAGAGCAGTAATGCAGCCGCGTGTCGTCCCTGTGCCAATAATTGCTCTGCAATGTCAAATAGTTTGGGCGAATAGAGTAGATTGTCCATGATGGCCCCCACCACTCGACGTATCACACCCAGCTTGTCTAACTCTGCACAACGATACAAAAATGGCTCGATTCGCCTCATATTCGGAGGGTGATCGATGATGTAGTTTTCCATGAACAAGTCGTAAAAGTGACCTTCCGGCAAACCCATAGCCTCAGTAATGAGGTCAAGCTGGTTAACAGACATAGACTTATTCCCTGTTACAATAGCACTTATTATTCCCCTATTCATGCCTGCAATTTGTCCAAATTGCGCTATGTTCAAACCCTCTTGCTGTAGATATCTGTCTAATTCTGCTCGAATCGTAGGTGTATGCTTCATGTCATAGCCACCCCTCGCATAAAAATTCCAGTATTTTATAATCATTTACTATTTTTGTCCAGCAATTAACCAGTTGTCAATATCTTTTTTTGGCCAGAAAAAGAAAAGAGGCTTCTCAAAAGTTCGGAGAACTAATGAGAGCCTCTATAAAAACGGACTGATTGTTAACAAATCAATATATCGATCACCTAAACCCTTGTTACAGCAAGGGATTTTGGATTTATTACATCATGCCGCCCATTCCGCCCATGCCGCCCATGTCAGGCATTGCTGCCTTTTCTGGTTCTGGCTTGTCAGCGATAACTGCTTCAGTAGTCAGGAACATAGCCGCTACGGAAGCTGCGTTTTGCAATGCATAACGAGTTACTTTCGCAGGGTCAACGATACCTGCGTCAATCATGTTTACCCACTCACCAGTAGCTGCGTTGAAACCAACGCCTACTTCTTCGCGTTTCAGACGCTCAACGATAACAGAGCCTTCTTCGCCTGCGTTAGCAGCAATTGTACGGATTGGAGCTTCCAGAGCGCGCAACACGATGTTGACGCCTGTTTGCTCGTCGCCTTGCAGCTCAACAGCAGCAACTGCATTGTATACGTTCAGGAGCGCTACACCACCACCGGATACGATACCTTCTTCAACCGCAGCACGGGTTGCGTTCAGAGCATCTTCGATGCGCAGTTTGCGTTCTTTCAATTCTGTTTCAGTAGCCGCACCGACTTTGATTACTGCTACGCCGCCAGACAATTTAGCCAGACGCTCTTGCAGTTTCTCTTTGTCGAACTCGGAAGTAGTTTCTTCCAGTTGCGTACGGATTTGGCTAACACGAGCGTCGATGTCGGCTTTGTTTCCAGCACCGTCAACCACAATCGTGTTTTCTTTTGTAATACGCACTTGACGTGCTGTACCCAGTTGGTCCACAGAAGCAGTTTTCAGGTCCAGACCCAGTTCTTCTGTGATTACTTGACCGCCTGTCAGGGCAGCGATATCTTGCAGCATTGCTTTACGACGGTCACCAAAGCCTGGAGCTTTAACAGCTACAGCATTGAATGTACCACGCAGTTTGTTGACAACGAGCATAGCCAGCGCTTCGCCTTCGATGTCTTCAGCGATCAGAACGAGTGGCTTGCCTTGTTGCACGATTTTTTCAAGCAATGGCAAGATTTCTTGTGTGTTTGTGATTTTTTTGTCAGTGATCAAGATATACGGATTGTCCAGAACAGCTTCCATTTTGTCCGTATCTGTAATCATGTACGGAGAAATGTAGCCACGGTCAAACTGCATACCTTCAACTACTTCCAGTTCTGTTGCAAAACCGCGGGATTCTTCAACTGTGATTACACCGTCTTTGCCCACTTTTTCCATAGCTTCAGCGATCAGTTCGCCTACTTCATCATCAGCAGCGGAAATACCAGCTACTTGAGCAATGGATTGTTTGCTTTCGATTGGTTTGGAGATAGCTTGCAGTTCAGCAACAGCTGCTTTAACTGCTTTGTCGATCCCTTTACGGATACCGATTGGGCTTGCACCAGCAGTTACGTTTTTCAAACCTTCAGTGATGAGGGCTTGAGCCAAAACAGTAGCCGTAGTAGTACCGTCACCAGCTACATCGTTCGTTTTGGTTGCTACTTCTTTAACCAGTTGAGCGCCCATGTTTTCGAACGCGTCTTCCAGCTCGATTTCTTTTGCAATCGTTACACCGTCATTAGTGATGAGCGGGCTACCGAATTTTTTCTCCAGTACAACGTTACGGCCTTTCGGTCCGAGTGTTACTTTAACAGCGTTAGCCAATGCATCTACCCCGCGCAGCATGGAGCGGCGAGCGTCTTCACTGAATTTAATGTCTTTAGCCATTTGTGATAAACCTCCCTATGGATTATGAATGATTTGTTTCAATTCCTATATTTAGGTCTTGTCCGGGTTCCGGTTAACCGATGATCGCGTGGATATCGCTTTCTTTCATAATCAAATATTCTTTACCTTCATATTTGATTTCCGTTCCAGCGTATTTGGAGAAAATGACACGGTCGCCTTCTTTTACTTCCAGAGGAATACGGGCACCGTCTTTCAATGCGCCTGCGCCAACCGCGATAATTTTGCCTTCTTGCGGCTTTTCCTTGGCAGAGTCAGGAAGTACGATTCCGAAGGAAGTCGTTGTTTCTTGCTCAATTGCTTCCACCAATACGCGTTCACCCAAAGGTTTGATCATGAAAAAATAGCCTCCTTATTAAGTGTTTTATCCTGTAATTTGGTTGTTATGTTGTATGTATTAGCACTCAACAGTGGTCAGTGCTAACAACCAACTTTATGATACTCAACTTGAGATTGAATTTCAAGTCCCTAATGTATTTTTTATGGGAATTTTTATGGGCAACCATTCTCGATTATATCCACCTATCTTAAAAATAACCGTTAACTCAAGGCTAATGGTTATTTTTAAGATAGCTATACTGATCAATTTTAGAGAAATTCGTTGTTGAGCCATTCAGGTCCTGTCTAATTATTCCGCAGCTACACGCAACTGGGCCTCCCGTTCCTCCTGTGCACGCAATTGCTTGCGATACACGACTGATGACAAATATACACTCGCTTCATACAGCACCAGCAACGGAATCGCCACCAAAAAATCGGATATAAAATCCGGCGGAGTGATAACAACGGCAACAAAAACAAGCAGGAAATAAGAAATCTTCCGCCATTTGCGAAGCCTCATCGGGGTTAACACACGAATCCCTGTCAGGAACATGATCAGCAGGGGGAGTTCAAACAGCAACGCTACAGGCAACACAATATTAAACATAAAGGTGAAATATTGCGCAATACCGTACGTTTCCTGCAATCCCATACTTTTGGTGACAGACGATGTAAACTGAATCGCCATCGGGAAAATAATGAAATAAGCAAAAGCTGCGCCAATCATAAACAAAAGCAGCACATAAGGCACATATCGCAAGGTTGCGCTCCGTTCTTGCGGCCTTAATCCCGGGCTGACAAACTTCCACAATTGGTAGCATGCAAACGGTAACGCCACTGCAAGCCCAATGATCATGGCGATTTTCATGTAGATGCCGATTCCGTCCCAAAAGGAAAATGCATTTAACTGAAAAGCTTTCGCCGAACCGGAGCGAATAAGCCAGTTATAGACAGAACCCGCTGCGAACAATCCACCAGCCAGTGCCAATACAAATACAATCAGCACATAAATTATTCGTCGGCGGAGCTCACCCAGATGTTCCATTAGCGGCATTTCATGCTCTGATGGGGTCAAGTCCATTCCTCCTTTCTGAACGGAACGCAGCAGCGCCTCCTAAAAAATAAAGCCCTTCACTAAAGAAGAGGCTCATGTTCATTATACAAGCAGCAAAAATAAATAACTAAATCTATGACAAGCGTTTATCCTCAGGCTGAGGTTGAACTTCTGAAGACGTTGTCTGTGATGCTTGGACCACACTATCTTTGCTTTCTTTACGCCCAGTCCGTTCATCTTCAGATAAAATATTGCGTGCCCCGTTTTTAAATTCACGGAATGTACGCCCTACAGCTCGGCCCAGCTCAGGCAGCTTGTTCGGACCAAATAGCAGCAGCGCCAGAATAATTAACAAAATATAACCCGGTGCTCCAATATTGGGCATGTGTAGTAATCCTCCTTATGTTGACGGACAAAATGAGAACCTCTGTCCGTATACGGCCTTATAAATTCTTACAGGTATCATACCACACACACGGGTTGCCTTCTACCGAAACTGACCTGTCACCATAAGCAACGCTTCCGGGAGTTGATCCATAATCGCTGCCAAATTTTCATGCACGCCTTTGGGCGTTCCTGGTAAATTGACAATCAACGTACGTCCACGTATCCCCACGATTCCACGAAAAAGCATGGCCGCCGGATTTTTCTGCATCACGATCATTCTCATGGCTTCCGCCATACCTGGCACTTCCCGTTCCACGACCCGTCTGGTCGCCTCAGGTGTCACATCACGGATCGCCAGTTCGGTTCCGCCTGTAGTAAGCACCAAGTCTGCATGAAAATAATCGGTCATTTCGATTAAAGCCGCAATAATCTCATCCGGTTCATCGGGAACGATCCGGTATTCCACAATCTCTCCGCCCAGTTCTTCTTCGACGAGTTCCCGGATGACCTGTGCGCTTGTATCCTCACGCTCTCCCCTTGCCCCTTTATCACTGGCTGTTAGGATCGCCGTTTTCCACACCATAAGATCACCCTTCTCCTATCATGAAAGAATACTTTCTCTTCTGAAAATCAGAAACAGCCACGCTGCATCCTCCATCACATCACAGTACCCTCTCGGCGACAATGTTGTCTATGTCAAGGTTTCTGGTGGTCCTCCCTTTGAAAATCACCATGCTTGCCACCCGTTTTGGATTGCAGCATGGTAGGGCCGATGATCATATCTTTTTGCAGCGCCTTGCACATATCATACACGGTTAACGCTGCGGCTGAAGCCGCTGTCAAAGCTTCCATTTCTACACCTGTCTTACCCTCGGTCTTCACTTCAACTTCAATATGAAGCACATCATGTCCATTATCGGAAAAAGTAATGTTCACGCCTGTCAGCGCCAGCGGATGACACATCGGTATCCAGTCTGACGTTTTTTTCGCACCTTGAATCCCTGCGACCTGAGCTACAGCAAGTACATCACCCTTGCCGATTCTTCCTTCTTTTACAGCCGTCAATGTAGCCGGGTTCATCGTAATCTGAGTCACGGCGACTGCTGTACGAACCGTAGACGTTTTGCCCGAAATATCTACCATACGAGCCCGTCCCTGTTCGTTAAAATGAGTAAAGGAATCCATGACTCCCTCACAGCTCCTTTCACATACCCAACTTTACTTCATTCATCTTTTGTGGATTTTGCATGATTACAATCTAAGCGTCCTTCCGGTGTAAACAGCACGTCCACTCGCAAATCTCCCGGCTCCATGGGTACTTGTGCCAACAATTGTCCCGGCAACAGCAGCGAGACATAAAGCGGACCTACGGAACCATTATTACGCTTCACTGCCTCTACCTGTGCGGTAAAGCGATCATAGTAGCCTCCGCCATAGCCGATCCTGCCTCCACGACGATCAAAGGCCAAGCCGGGCACAACAACCCAGTCGATTCCCGTCCACATTTCAGGCAACCATTCCTTGCATGTCAATGCAGGCTCAGGAATGTTCCATACGCCGGGTACCATATTTCCATACTGATCCATCTCCCTCAGCTCCATGGTTCGGGTTACCGAATCCACTCTCGGGGCCAGGACACGATCTCCCTGTGACCAACAATGCTCAATGAGGGGAGTCGTAGAAATCTCGCTGCCAAAAGAGAGATAACTAAATAAGGTTAGCTTATCCCCGTTTCTGTCTATTCTAAGCTGCTCCCATGCCTCGATTGCATGCCGACAGGCCACAGCCGATGCCTTCTGCCTTGTCAGCGGGTCCATGGAGTCACGCGCTTCCCGTTGCTGTACACGCAGCGCGTTCTTCACATTACAGACATCCACACATCCGCCCTCCCGCACAATCGTCGATAATCATCAAAACGTTACAATTGTCCCATTTGTCAGTAAGTGCTGTACGTTGCAAGTTTTTTTCATTCTTTTTCACTTCTCGTTTAAGTTTATCATTGTTTATACAAATTGACTACACGCGGCTCAAGGGTTTAGGGGGTGAAAGCAGTGCAATAGTGGGTAATTTCATGTAAACTGGAAGGAAGGTACCTGCGAAAAAGGCAGGAAGAACTGTGCAAAATGTAATGGAGGAACGATACGCTATGCTATTGCAAGTAACCGGAATTACTAAATCCTATGGAATTGAGCCCGTTCTGGACGGGATTAACCTTCAAATATTGGAACGTGAACGTATTGGACTGGTAGGTGTGAACGGTGCAGGCAAATCGACCCTGCTCAAAATCATTGCTGGTGAAATATCCTATGACAGTGGACAAATCTTTAAAGCAAAGGAAACCAGCATCGGTTATTTGGCGCAAAACAGCGGTTTGGATTCTGATCGTTCGATCTGGGATGAGATGATGCTGGTGTTCGAACCGCTGATTGCAGCAGAAAGGGAACTTCGGCAGATGGAGCAGGAAATCGCTGATCCGGCCAATGCGCAGAACGAAAAGCGTTATGCCGATCTGCTTGAACGCTATGCACGACGCTCAGACTGGTTCAAGGATCACGGCGGTTATGAAATGGAGACCCGTGTTCGCAGCGTGCTACACGGAATGGGCTTTGGTTCATTTGCACCCGAGACGCCTGTAGTCACCCTGAGCGGAGGTCAAAAAACCAGGCTTGCGCTAGCACGCATCCTACTGCTCGCTCCAGATGTCCTTATGCTCGATGAGCCTACCAACTATCTGGATATTCAGACATTGACCTGGCTGGAAGACTATTTGCGTGGCTACTCCGGCTCCCTGCTGGTCGTATCACATGACCGATATTTTCTGGATCGACTGGTGACGACGATTGTTGAAATCGAACGCCATCGCTCCACTCGCTATACAGGCAATTACAGCCGCTATATGGAACTAAAGGCTGCCGAGTACGAAACAAACCTCAAGCATTACGAAAAGCAGCAAGAGGAGATCGCACGGATGGAGGCATTTATACAACGCAACATCGTGCGAGCCTCTACAACCAAACGTGCCCAAAGCCGCCGCAAGCAGCTAGATAAAATGGATCGTATGGATCGGCCTATGGGCGATTTGAAAAAAGCCCACTTTTCTTTTGAAACCGCCTATATGTCGGGTAAGGAAGTATTAGAGGTGCGCGACCTTTCCGTAGCGTATGAGGGGAAAAAGCCTTTATTTCAGCATGCCTCCTTTGACTTAAAACGAGGAGATACGGTGGCACTGATTGGTCCGAACGGGATCGGAAAATCGACTTTACTCAAATGCCTGACCGGCTCACTTAAACCTGCTGCTGGGTCCATCCACTGGGGTACGAAGATCAAAATCGGTCTGTATGACCAGGAGCAGACAAACCTGAACCCCGCCAATACCGTACTGGAGGAGTTATGGAGCGAGTACCCTCATATGGAAGAAGCACGGATTCGGACAGTGCTGGGTAATTTCCTATTTAGCGGTGACGATGTACTGAAAAAGGTAGCTTCATTAAGCGGAGGAGAAAAAGCCCGCGTATCACTGGCCAAGCTAATGCTGCGTGAAGCCAACGTATTAATTCTCGATGAGCCTACCAACCATCTGGATCTGTTTAGCAAGGAAGTGCTGGAAGCGGCTCTGATGGACTATGACGGTACACTGTTGTTCATCTCCCATGACCGTTATTTCCTTAACAAAATGGCTGAACGTGTCATTGAGCTTCATCCTGAAGGGATAGAACATTTCCTGGGGAATTATGATGACTATGTAGCTAAAAAACAAGAGTTGGAGGAAATCGCACAGGAAGCTCTCGAGGCAAGTCAGTCCACTCGTGGCAAAACATCGTCTGCCTCTGCATCTGTAACAGACGAGACCACTCCCAAATCACGCGCGGCCACCTATGCGGCAGACAAACAAGCCAAAAGCGAGGAACGCAGCCGTCAACGCAAGCTGGAGGCATTGGAAAACAAGATCAAAACGCTGGAAGAACAAATTGTAGGGTTGGAAGAACAAATGACCCTGCCTGAGATTTATCAGGATTACACAGCACTTCAGAATATTCAGGCACAACTCGACACCCATAAACAGGAATTGACTGAAACCTATGCATCCTGGGAGGAACTGCTTGAGGCATAAAAGCTGCTGCATAAAATCTTAGCCATAAAAATTTCACATTTCCCTCTTCTATTTTTTGTACACAAGAATATCCACAGATTTTGTGCATGGACGATATTGGAAAATGGCCTTTTAGGCCATTTTTTTATTGATAAACCGCCAACTTCAAATGAAAACCAAATTTATCCACCATTTTATCCACATTATCCACAGATTTCACAATCACTATAGCTATGATATATCCCCCATCCAGCTATCTGCTAAAAGTCTTAGCCTGCTTGCTTTGAGCCTATTTATCCACATTTTGAACGGTATATGTGGATAACTTTGTTCACAACTTGACAAATCACATCATTATTCGGGCAGTATAAAATTTTGATAATTTTTTTGGTGGAACATGAAAAATCATGAACCATTGTGACGAATCATGCGAGGAAATAAGATACCGGCATTCATACGCTCAAACTCCTGTATTTCATCCTCTTGAAATTCTATTTATATATATGTATAGCGCGAAACAGAAAAGACACGACCCCAAAGATGTGTCGTGTCCTTCCTATTCGTTCAATTAAGTTTGGACAGACCACTCTTCCAGAGACAGCCCTGGATCAGCTTTCATGTCCAATGAGGTGAATTCTCCGCGCTTCCACTTGGCGTATGCTGCGGCACCGATCATCGCTGCATTATCTGTACAGTATTTCATGGATGGTACAAGCAGTTTGATGCCTTCACGCTCACAGCGTTCCCGCAATGCTGTACGTAGTCCACGATTGGCAGCAACTCCGCCGCAAAGCAGCAGCTGCTTCGCACCGTATTCACGCATAGCGCGAATCGCTTTTTCTACCAGCACCTCTACGACCGACTCTTGAAAGCCTCTTGCAATCGCTCCCGCATGAACGGTTTCTCCGCGCATTTTCGTCTGGTTAATTACATTCAGCACCGCCGATTTCAAGCCGCTAAAGCTAAAATCATAAGAATCCGGCTCCAGCCATGCACGCGGCAAAGTAACCACTTCCTCCGATTCATGAGCTACACGATCCACATGCGGACCGCCGGGATACGGAAATCCGATGGCTCGCGCTACTTTGTCGTAGGCTTCTCCAACCGCATCATCCCTCGTACGACCAATAAGCTGAAATTGCCCTTCGGATTCCATCAGCACCAGCTCGGTATGCCCCCCTGACACCACAAGAGCAATGCACGGATATACAATATCATGCTCCAACTGATTGGCATAAATATGTCCCGCAATATGATGCGTTCCGATTAGCGGTTTGCCGAACGCCATAGCCACACTCTTGGCGGCGACAATACCAACCAGCAATGCGCCAACCAGTCCTGGTCCTTGTGTCACGGCAACCGCTGAAATCTCGCGGGGGCTGATTCCCGATGTTTGCATAGCCTCATCCAGCATGTAGGTAATGCTTTCCACATGTTTACGTGATGCTACCTCTGGCACAACACCGCCAAAGGCTTTGTGTGTTTCAATCTGACTGGAAATCAGATTCGAAAGCACCTCTGTGCCATTTTTCACGACAGAAACTGCCGTTTCATCACAACTCGTTTCCACTGCCAGTATATAGCAAGGCTCGCCAGAGGCAGAGCCTGTACCTGCTTTTTCCGCTTGCGTCATTGCTCCTGCACGCTTCCTTCCTGTTCACCGGATGCCCCGTGTGCGGGAAGATCCGCCCACATGATCACGGCATCCTCGTTATTATCCGAATAATAGCCCTTGCGCACACCCGCGGGCTTAAAGCCCTTTTTCTCATACAAGCCCTGAGCGATCCGGTTCGTTACCCGTACCTCTAGGGTCATACGTTCCATCCCTAAATAAGATGCGGTCTGCATCAGCTCATCCAACAGCTTGTCTCCAAGCTTGCGTCCACGATAAGCCTCACGAACCGCAATATTCGTAATATGAGCCTCATCCATAATCGTCCACATACCTGCGTAACCAATAGCTCGTCCATTAAGCTCCATAATCATATATTTAGCAAAATGATTCATTGTCAGCTCATTGCGGAAGGCTTCCTCCGTCCACGGCAGCGTGAACGCTTCATGCTCAATCTCCAGCACATCGGGGATGTCATCCAGTTGCATTAAGCGAAACTCAAGTTTCTCTTCCCGCTGTATGTTCTTTGCCATGTTGCTCACCGCCTCTTCAGCGCTGACGAAGCAGATTGGCTTCCGCCTCCGCCAGCTGGGTATAATTCGGAACCAGCGTATGTAGCTCGTCATATTCCTGACGAAGCAGCTTATCCGCCCCAAGGCGGCCAACCCATTTTCCTTCCAGTTCATAAGGCACGATACGAAGCTCGCTCCATGCACGCAAGCGCTCGGCTGTTTCGGCGTGAACCGCCGTTTCACCGACAAGCCAAATCACCGCAGGACGCTCCTCGGCAGGCAAAGCCTCCAAACGTTGCAGCAAATCATCGGTCCACGCAGTCATCAACCGGATGGCATCCGGCTCTAACCGCTGCGGGCTACCGATGTCTTTAACTGTATTTGTGGCGAACAGTCCCGTGTACACCTGACCACGGCGCGCATCCAGCACAGGTACAATCCAATCTGCAGGCTGCGCCCCGGGCGAGTCGTTATTCACAGACTCATGTTTGCCTTCTTGCCCCTTCAGCTCGATACCACGGTTCCAACCACCCCACGCCAAAGCGTGCAAAGTGGAAATGGATGTCACCGGAACGCCCCAGGCCCAAGCTAGTGTTTTGGCTGCGGTCACCGCGATTCGGATACCGGTGTAAGATCCCGGTCCAACCCCTACTGCAAGACCGTCCACATCATCGCGTGTCAGTCCTGCTTCGCTCAAAAGCCGTTCCAGCTCCGTAATGACATGCACCGAGTGATTGCGTTCGCCATAAACGTTACTTTCTCCCAGCAGCTCTTTTCCGTTCATTAGGGCGGCCGCCATTACGGTCGTCGCTGTATCTAACGTCAAAAACCGCTCACGCGGCTTTTCATTTACATCTGTATGCTCTCTTTGCATGGTTCAAACTCCATTCTCCCGCAAAATGCGGCACCATTGTTCATAAGGCTCGCCGTACCCGGTCAGGTGAATCAAGCGCTCCCCTACATCCGTTGTTTCTATATACATGTGAAGCCGCTGATCCGGCAACATATCCGGTATAATACTACCCCATTCCACCAGACATACTCCTGTCCCATAAAAATATTCGTCCAGCCCAAGATCCTCCGCCTCGTCTTGGGAAATCCGGTATACATCCATATGATACAAAGGCAATCGGCCCTCGTACTCCTTAATGAGAGTAAAGGTTGGACTATTTACGATACCCGGTACACCTAAATGGCTGGCAAAAGCCTTGGAAAAAGCAGTCTTGCCCGCTCCCAGATCTCCATCCAGCACAATCACGGTTCCGGGAACCGCTTGGGCTGCCAAAAAGCCTGCTAATGTCCCGGTGTGTGCCTCTGAGACAGAACGGAATACAAACTGTTCCTGCGAAATTGTCATATCTTTTAATCACCTTTCGTCCGAATCGGACCGTTCCAACTTGTTCTTTATTATATAGTTCACCTTATGTCGCCGCAAGGCATGAAGACATGCTATTGTAAGTTAAGTGTTACACACAAGGAGGGAATCAAACTGATGGGACAAACCGTTTTACTCTTGATTGACGTTCAGCAGGCAATGTTCATGTATGATGATAAGCTGTATCGTGAGCAGGAAGTTGTAGCGCATTTACAGCAGCTTTTGACCGAAGCCAGAGCTACCGGCACACCAGTAATTTTCGTGCAGCATACCGATGAAGCGGATGAGGATTTCCGGGAAAACAGTGTAGGTTGGGCCATCGCCGACGTGGTGCGTCCTCTTCCTCATGAACGAATTGTCCGAAAATCATCCTGGGACAGCTTCTACCAAACTGAATTGCGTGATGTGCTCCAGGAATTGGGGGCGGAACAGCTGATTATTGCTGGGATGCAGACTGAATTTTGTCTCGACACGACTTGCCGAAGCGCCTATAGTCTGGGATACCAGAACAACGTGCTCGTATCGGATGCGCATAGTACATTTGATAGCGAGGTACTGAGCGGCGAACAAATCGTAGCTCATCACAATGCCGTGCTAGGTAATCGTTTTGCACGTTTGCTCACAACGGCAGATGTACATTTTTCATGAGATGTAGAAGTGAATTTTTTACGTTCCAAGCCGATTGCTTTCAAGCAGGTCGGCTTCTTTTTTTGTTCACGCGAGCAAATAAACAACACTGACGTTATAACGTCATTGCTATAGATGGCCCAGGCATATATGGATTGATGTTTATCCGAATTCCGAATGTATTCATTTGGATTGGCAACCTGCCTAGCTTTTTTAGATGCTATAAGTCAGTTACGAATTTACATATAAAGGGATTTCCTCCCTTGCGATGATCTAAATGAAATTTGCTAAGAAATCATTTTCACAGGTTGATTTGAAATTTCATATTTAACATAAAATTCAATTTTTGATCACAATTTTCAGAAAGATCAAGAAATTAACAGAAAACATTAGGATGGCCTATTTATTGTGGAAGATATGGCTCTATATTTGGATATATGTAAAGATTTGAACATTGAGCAAAATCTGTATTAGAACTATGATAATTCTGGTTTTAATTTCCAGAAAGGAAAGAAGGCGATCGGACCGTCATACTCACTGTCTTAGGCACCATGATATGCCCACATGTAAATGTATCTTGCAGTTTCTACGTTTCGCAGGTTAGGACCGGAAATTACGAATTGAAGTGCAGTCATGGATGTATTGTGTCTCGAACACAGCGAAAGGAATGTGAGTTTTTATGAAAAAAGTAGCTATAGTAAGCCCGTTGAGAACAGCGGTCGGTTCTTTTAACAAAACCCTTGCGCCTCTAAGCGCTCCTGAATTGGGAGCAACCGTGATGACAGCATGCCTTCAGCAAAGTAAATTAGAGCCTTCTTTGATTGATCAAATTTTTATGGGAAATGTTCTTCAAGCGGGCAATGGTCAAAATCCTGCCAGACAGGCGGCACTAAAAGCGGGTATCCCCATTGATGTACCCGAATCAACGATAAACACGGTTTGCGGTTCAGGACTTCATGCCGTCGCGTTAGCTTACGATTCAATATTGGCAGAGCAAGGAAACATCGTCTTGGCTGGAGGCATGGAGAGCATGTCGAACGCCCCTTATCTGCTAAAAAATGCAAGAAACGGCTACAAGCTTGGCAACGGTGAATTGGTAGACTCCCTGGTGGCTGACGGCCTAACATGCCCGATCAACCATTACCATATGGGAATTACCGCCGAAAATGTTGCCGAAAAATATGGAATCTCAAGACTGGAGCAAGATTCATTCGCCTATGAAAGCCAGATAAAGGCTTTCGAAGCAAAAAACAACAATATTTTTGAAGAGCAAATTGTTCCGGTCATGATCAAAAACAAAAAAGAAACTACTTATTTCACAGAAGACGAACACATAAGAGGAAATACGACGAAAGAAAAACTTTCAAACTTGAAACCTGCGTTTAAAGAGAACGGAACGGTTACTGCCGGAAATGCTTCGGGAATCAATGATGGTGCGGCGGCTATGTTAGTCGTGTCGGAAGATAAATGTAAGGAACATGCGTTAAAGCCGTTGGCATATATCAAGGGTTATTCGCTTGTTGGTGTTGACCCTGCATATATGGGAATGGGACCGGTAAAAGCCATTTCGTCACTGCTTAAGAAACAGGGAATGTCGATTGATGACATTGATCTCTTTGAAATTAATGAAGCGTTCGCTGCACAAGCACTAGCGGTGCAAAAAGAGCTGGGAGTCAGTCCGGAAAAGGTCAATGTCAATGGCGGCGCGATCGCAATCGGTCATCCTGTTGGTGCAAGCGGTGCTAGGGTATTGGTTACGTTAGTTCATGAAATGGTGCGCAGATCTTCACGTTACGGCGTAGTCTCGTTATGCATCGGAACGGGAATGGGAATAGCAATGCTGGTTGAAAATGCACTCATTTAAAGTTCGTTTTCAATGATTGTTGAAATACCTCTTAAAAAGGAAGGGAGAACGCTATGAATCAAAAAGATGTACTTTCACTTCAATCCATGCCTGCGGCCAGCGGCAGTTATGGACGCCCGCCATGCCGCTTCATCAACCGGGAATTCTTCATTATTACCTATGAATCCGATCCCGCTGCGATAAGACAGGCGGTCCCGGAACCACTTCAGCCAGATGGAAGTAATACGGTCTCCTATGAATGGATCAAAATGCCCGATTCATCCGGTTTGGGAAGCTATGAGGAAAGCGGTATTGTCATTCCGTGTACTTTTCAGGGAGAACCGTGTAATTTTGTTGCCCAAATGTATTTGGATAATGCACCTGCTATTCTGGGAGGACGTGAAATCTGGGGATTTCCGAAAAAATGGGCGAAGCCTCGCCTGGTCGTTGAGGATACAGAGACGCTGACGGGTACATTGCATTACAATAACGTCCTGGTAGCTATGGGAACCACCCCTTTCAAATATAACGTGCTTGATGAAAAGGAAACGGCTAAAGCCATCGCAAAAACGCAAGTTAATTTAAAATTAATTCCTGATGTGGACGGCACTCCTAAAATTGCTCAGCTAGTGGCATATAATCTTGAAAATATTACTGTAAAAGGAGCCTGGTCAGGGCCTGCCAGATTAAGCTTGATCCCCCATGTCAATGCTCCTGTGGCAGATTTGCCGGTTAAAACTTATGTTGGCGGAAAACATTTTATTGCCGATTTAACGCTTCCATATGGAAGAGTCCTATACGATTATCTCCAATAAAGTTTGCTTTCCTAAAAATAGATAAGGAGACGGAACCATGAATAAAAAAGTAAACTCCGCTGAAGAAGCAATTAAGAAAATTAAAGACGGAGACACGGTGATGGTTGGAGGTTTTATGCAAGGAGGCATTCCGGAGGAGCTGGTGCGTGCGCTTGTCGACTCAAATTCCGCTGATAATCTTACGATCATTTCCAATGACACAGGCACACCGGAATTATCTATTTATAGACTAGTGAAAAGTGGCAGAGTCAAGCGGATTTTTGCATCCTATATCGGCTCCAATCCGGAAACGGGAAGACTCCTGATGACGAAAGAAGCGGATGTTCAACTCTTCCCGCAAGGGACGCTCGCTGAAAAAATACGCGCAGGCGGAGCTGGTTTGGGTGGTATTTTAACCCCCGTAGGTGTAGGCACCATTGTAGAGGAAGGAAAAAAGAAAATCAAAATTGACGAAAGAGAATATCTGCTCGAACTACCGCTCAAAGCCGATGTGGCGCTCATCAGAGCCCATAAAGCTGATGAAGCGGGGAACCTTGTCATCAACGGCTCTTCACGCAACTTCAATTTGGTGATGGCTACCGCAGCCGAGTATGTAGTTGCTCAGACAGACGAATACGTGAAAGCGGGGGAAATCGACCCTAATCATATCAACGTTCCCGGAATATTTGTCGACGCGATTGTAAAGGTGGGTGGAGATAATGAATAATAGAGAATTGATTATTAGAAGAATAGCCCAGGAATTCAAAGATGGTGAAGTGGTTAATCTTGGTATTGGATTGCCTACAATGGCGGTGGACTACATCCCCGAAAACGTTAATATTATGCTGCAGGCGGAGAACGGAATCGTCGGCGTTGGCCCCAAAGCAGCTCCGGGAAAAGAAAGACTCGATTGTATCGATTCAGGCGGAAACTACGTTACAACCGTGAAAGGAGCCTGCTTTATTGACAGTGCGCTTTCATTTTCCATCATACGTGGAGGGCATGTGGACGTCACCGTTTTGGGTGCCCTGGAGGTCGATGAGAAAGGCAACCTTGCAAACTGGATGATCCCCGGGAAAAAGGTGCCAGGCATGGGTGGGGCCATGGATTTGGTGGTTGGAGCCAAGAGAGTGATTGTAGCCATGGAGCATGTGAACAAAAATGGGGCGCCGAAAATACTGAAACAATGCAAGCTGCCCCTAACCGCTGTAAATGTGGTAAAGACCATTGTAACCGAAAAAGGTGTCATTGATGTTATTCCGGGTAAAGGGCTGATGCTCAAGGAAATTGCTCCAGGTTTGTCGGTGGAAGATGTTCAAATGGCGACAGAGGCTGAGTTGATGGTTTCTCCACATTTGAAGACCATTGCAGTGTAAAAAATCAGTTCCACCTTCAAATTAACTTGTCTGGCGTTTAACTTGTCTTCACAATCGCATTCATTATATAAAATAAGGTTCGCTAATTGCTCATTGAGCAATTGCGAGCCTTTTTAGGTTGGAGCCTCTCTTCTATTGTTCTTCCAGTCGATCTACACGAACGGTTTGTGTATCACCAGGTCTGCTGCCGATCTGTACCGTTGCCATACCATTCGCTTCATCTACATGCTCAATCCAAATCGGTTTGCCATCCAATTGGACGGCAATCGTTTCGGATGAATCATAAATGGCTTTTGCTCGTTCCACGTTCATGCTGTTCTCCTCCTACTCTTTTTTTGTGCAAAATTCAAAATATAGGTCACCTAGTCTTCGTCTATAATCCGTTCCACATCCAATGAAGGAAAGCTATGAGAAGGCGATGTTGAAACTACCGCCTCCATATCCACATGAGCAACAGCTACGGGAAAAGGCGGCGGCGTTCCATGTGAAAGAGCAAACTCGGGCGGCAATGCATCCTGTTCGCCTCCAGCAGGCCCTCGAAAGGCAATGTGACTTTGCCCCACACGATGACTGATCTGCTGAGGATAGGGTTTTCTAGGCATCAGTTGTATACCTCCTTTTGAATCGGATATGGCTTAACATTCACCAAAAAAACCGAAACCATGCGCAAGTGAAAGCAATTGGCAGCCTTCATTTGCACCTCATACAATCCTTTGTACGAAGCATACTAAGTAAAAATGAAATGCTCACAGCCCGGGTACCCGGATCGAAATATGAAATATGCGGATTAAAAAAAGGAGGACTGGCGGTATGCATACGGTCTGGAAAGGCGCGATCAGCTTCGGGCTGGTTCATGTGCCAGTTAAAATGTTTTCAGCTACTGAAGACAAGGACATTTCCATGCGTTATATCCACAAGGAGTGTGGGAGTCCACTAAGCTATGTACGGAAGTGCCCTGTTTGTGATAAGGAGGTTGAATGGGAGGAAATTGGAAAAGGGTACGAATATGAAAAAGGAAAATTTGTCATGTTCGACAAAGAAGAACTGGAGCAAGTTAGCGGACAAGCCGATAAAAATATCGTAATTTTGGACTTTGTGGATTTACAGGAAATTGATCCGATCTACTTTCAAAAAACGTATTATTTGTCCCCGGATCAGGCTGGCTCGAATGCGTATAAGCTACTCATGAATGCAATGAAGGATACCGGGAAAATCGGGATTGCCCAAATCTCCATCCGCTCGAAAAGTAGTCTGGCAGCCATTCGCGTGCTGGAAGAATGCTTGGCGGTGGAGACCATGTTTTACCCGGACGAAATCCGTCCCATTGCTCAAGTTCCCAACTTACCTGGACAGGAGGAGGTTAAAGAGAAAGAGCTGACCATGGCAAAAATGCTGATTGAGCAGCTGTCTACCCCTTTTGATGCAACAAAGTATACGGATCAGTATCGCGAGCGTCTGCTGGATCTTATCCAGCATAAAGTGGCTGGTGAAGAGGTGCGAATTGCCCCAACACAGCCTCAGACCAATGTGGTTGACTTAATGGCTGCCCTTCAAGCCAGTATTGAGGCAGTGAAGCCTGTCGTTACCGATCCTGGTCCTGCTGCGAAAAAACGTCCTACGCGTAAACCAGCAGCCGTGACAGCACAGCAGGCTGTGGCAGGCGACACCCTCTCTCCGACTCCAGTCAAAAAGAGAAGAAGCACCACCAAACGTAAAGAAACTTGAGCTTTACAGAAAAGTCTGATTAAGGGGCGGCGCTGATACTGCTTTGATACGATAGTAGCTGACTAAACGCCCCCCGCTCCTCTTCTTCCAATTGGCGGTAGTTCCCCTGCTGTATGACCTCACCTTGATCCATTACAACAATTTGATCCGCATGTCTGATCGTCGACAGACGGTGAGCGATCACGATCAACGTCATTTGACCTTTCATCCGTTCCAATGCTGCCTGAATTGCAGCCTCATGCTCACCATCCAGCGCACTTGTCGCTTCATCCAAAATAAGTATAGGAGGATGATGCAAAATGGCCCGCGCTAATACCAGCCGTTGACGCTCTCCCCCGGACAGACGGATCCCGCGATCACCAATGACCGTGTCCAGCCCTTCAGGCAGTCTGGATACAAAGTTGTCTGCGGCTGCAAAATGTAGCGCCTCCCATAGCTGCTGTTCACTGGCATCCTTATCAGCCAGCTTCAAATTTTCGCGGATGGTCGCATGGAACAGAAATGGGTCCTGTGACACGTAACCAAACGACTGCCGCCACAGCGGCAGCAATTCGTCATCCAGCACATGACCATCGATTTTAATCTGTCCCTCAGTTGGGCGTAAAAAACCCATCAGGACATCAACCAAGGTGCTTTTGCCTGCTCCTGATTTGCCTACAATGGCGGTCATTCCCCGGGCGGGTATGAACAAATTAATATGACGTAGTGTAGGTTCTGCCGCACCCTCGTAACAATAATCCAAATGGCTGCATTCTATTCCATTACGAAGGGATAGGGGTTGCCGTGCAGATATAGATGGTAGATGATATACCGATGAATCGAAGGGGACATGAGCCTTAGAAGATGTAAGCCCGATCAACGAGGGGTCTGAGAAAGCCTCGCATTCTCGTTGCACTTTGGTTACACTCTCAAAAGCAGAGATCATAGACATGATGTATTCCAGGCTCGCTTGAATAAGGGCAAACCTGGGCCATAAGCGGGAAAATATAAGGATGAGCACAATCAATCTTTCAGGTGTAACATGCAGCCACTGGAGCGACACAAATAGGACACTAACGACAAAAACAGCTGCCGCTATGCGATGAAAAAACTGCGTGGTCGCATTTTGTCGAACAAACTGAGTCGTATTATCCTCCATACGCTGTGTCAGAGAGCGAAACCAATGGATATTCGCCGCTTCCAGCAGATTGCTTTTAATATCTTTCATCCCGTTCATATGATCCGTAATTCCGGCAAAATAAACCTGTGACAGTTCAGTGGTACGATCACCTAATTGTTTGGCATTTCGGATGGAGCGACGGAACACGACAAACAACACCAGTCCACTCAAAAACACCAGCCCGGTTAAAGAAGGGGACAACCAAAAAGCCAGCGCAATCTGGATTAGCGTAAACATGACGGCTGTGGTCAGTTGAAGAAGCAAATTCGTTCCCTGACTGACACGCGCCAGCTCGGTCGTCATCACGTGGCTAAAATCAGATTTACGCTGACGCAAATAAAAAGCCCACTGCGCCTTCATAAAGGAAGTGTATACGTCTATGCGAAGGCAACGCATAAAACGCTGCTGAATCCGCGAGCTGAGAATGGACTGGTAACGCTGAAGCCAAGCCTGCCCTGTAAGCAGCACTACGAAAAGCATTAACATCCCCGGCAACAGCCAGCTTTTAGGAATGTACGGCAAAAAATAATCAAATCCATCCGACAGAAATGGCATTTCTGAATGACCACCAAATACACCGATGGCCGCCAGCATAGGAATAAGCATATAAATGCCGACACCTTCCAGTAAGCTGACGATGATCATACATCCAATATTAAGAATTAACGCCCCGCCGTTCACAGCATACAGCTTGGTCATATATATTCGCAGGTGAGTCATAATGTACACTCCTTATCGGGTCAGTGCTTTGTAAATCGCCGCTTCAGCCAAAGTAATGGACGTAAAGGAAGATACAAAAAATGCAGCTGGCGAGGCAGTGGAAAAACGACTGAATCCCTCGTAGAAGGAAACAAACGGCTGATGAGATACCATAGTCTGTGCCTTGGCTCCTTTAAGGAAAGCAAGTAAGCGCGGCTAACCGGCTGAGGGGTAAACGCTGTTGTTGTAGCTCCAGCAATGGCTGGACTGGGGGCGACTGTAGTAGCACCTACAGGCTTGGAAAGGCTGCTTACAGCAGTGTTCACTGTATTCATCGGGTCACCAAGGATACTGCTGGCATCTTTCGGTATGTCAGCAGCATCCTTGACGGCGTAAAGAACAGCTTCGCCTACGGCTCCACTGGCTGAAATACCGCCACTCAAAGGGGCGGTATTCATCGACTCGGTCAAGGCTACGCTGGGCAACAGCTCTGACCGAACGAGTCTGCCTGTACCCGCCCGATTGGCAACCGGGTACGGCGCGGGGACGCTGGCCTGCATAAAGGCCAGTGCGCTCAGCGCAAGCCTGTGCGCCTGCCGGGTAGCCGATATCGGACGCATCGGCTCCGGGATCGGCGTACCCAACAGCGCAGCGGCCAGCGCCCAAGCCTGCCCGCCCGCAGGCAGGCCCCCGTAACGGCGCATTAGCGGCAGTAGCGCCCCCCAATCGACAGCGCGTACCGCAAGCCTGTCGATGTCTACTAACCAGCGCAGCCTGAACCAGCCGTGACGCGCTCCGTGTGCGCTCAAGTATAGAAATTGATGCTCGCTGCCAAGCGTATACATACAGGATGTCATCACATTCCTGTTGTCGGCAGAAGTCGCCGGTGCCATCTGACTGGCTCGAACTCCTGCGGCCTTCCCTATTTGCCGACAGTCCCAAAGCTCGTCAAAGGAGGGCTCCCGCCCTCCATCCGGGTGAAGCCGCCAGTGCAACTCGATTTCTACCCTCTTTTGCGGATGTAGGAAGGAGGCATGATGATCCTTCCACTTCCAGCTACCAAGGACGCGTACTTCTCCGCTTTTGGACGCATATCCGGCTTCCTTCATCCAACGCTCCGCTTCATCCATGTCATCCGGGGCAATAAGTAAATCAATGTCTTTAGAGGTACGCAGGGAAACATCCCCGTATAATTGCTGCGCCAGAGCAGGACCCTTCAGCATCAGCACACGGATTCCATGAGCTGTGAGCAGCCTGGTCAGACGCTCGGCTTCTGCTTGAAGCTGGAGCATGCGTAGCGTGTTTCGTTGATATTGTTCCTGAAGGTTTCGCAGCAATTCTGCGGGGATGAACGGGTGATTCAACGTTTTCAGCTGGAGATACACTGTAGGTACCACACGATGGTGTTCTGTCAGACGCAGCAAGCGGGACCAATCCATCTCCTGCAGCTGGAAAGCAGTCGCCGTATCCTGCCATAGATTGACGTCTTTACGAAGTAGAGAGAGTAATAACGTGAATTCTTGATCCTCATTCCAATTCGCAAGTTCCAAAATAGACTTGGTAGTCATGGATTCTTCTCCTTCGATTCTTTGAACACTCTTTTTTTCTCACACTAAAACAAAGAACTGCCTTTATCCGCTGTCTTCGTATTTGTAGCTGTCCCAGCACGTCTCCCGAATATTCCCACTACGGTAAACGCCCCCATCTCCCGTTCTCCCGTAACATAGATCGGCCCACTGCGTACCCATGCATGTGCGGCCAGTTGTCCCGCAGCATTTTTGGCTGTGCCCAGATACAGTGTGCAGTCCAGTTTTCTGCGTACCAGCAACGTCATAGCGGCAGCGGCTTGTACAAGACAGCTACTGCGCCAAGGAGTATAACGGCTGGCCAAATCCACAGCTTGTGAAATGTGACGGATAGACTTCTCCTGCCCGATCTCGCACTGCCAGGGGGTTTCTTCCATGCATTTTCCCCAAGCCCCCGAGTAATCTCCAAAAGAACGACGCTGGCGAAATCTCGCGCATCCCAGCTCCAGCCAGGCTTCCGGGAACAATCTCCTGACCTCTGGAGGCAAGAGAAGAAGCCGTTGTATCCGCATGTTAGTCCAACTCCCGCAGGAGTCTCAGCAATCCTTCCCGCTCCAATTCAGCTACAAAGGTATGTACCTGCTGTCTGCACTGTTCCTCGTCCACTTCATATTCATTTATCAGGACAGTTACAATATCTCCAAGTGAAGGACTGGATTCTGCCAGTTCCCAGATCCGTCCTCCGGTGAAGCCCAAATTATAATACTTTCCAGTATGAATACTCATCATCACTTTTTCTCCGTCCATATCACTTACATAGACCTCTTCACCATACGTGACGCGATAATGATCCTTAGCTGGATTAGTGGCTGCCATAACTCTTTTCCTCCTTATGAATGAGTTCAAGTACCCGTTGTACAACCTCGGACGCCGTAAAAAAGGAGCTATCCCTCAGCAGTCGCCAGCCTTCCACTTTCCGAGCCATCCGGGCCGCTGTATCAAAATACCATTCACCCAAACCCATTCGCGGAATGATCACCCTACGATATGTATGCTGTAGTAAAGTATGCAAGCACTCCAGTTTGTTCAAGGGCTGTTCCGTAACGGCCACTGGCTCCCCTTCCCGCATCAACTCACGGTTGGGAGAATCGCTCACAAGCTCGAATACGCCGCCCAGGGGAAGCGGATCGTTATAAAATTCGTCCACAGCAGGCACAGCGTATTTATTGAACTCACCTGCAATCCTACGCAAATCTCGGTATTGTGCCCTTACAGGATTGTCGTCAGTTAGGGAAAGAACGTGCTTTCTTTGTCGTACATGCCTGTTCTCCCGTAATGCCTCCAGTTGAAGCAAGCTTTCCAGCCCCAGCTTCTGCTGCGGATAGGCCGGATATACGATAGCTGCGGAAGCTGTAACGTTTATAGCAATCACGTCATCACTGATCATCTGATAGCCAGCCTGTCTAAAGGCAGCAGCCAGCGTCGATTTTCCCGTGCCGGATTCACCTACAAATGCGTAGGCCCGACCTCCGATGGCAACCGCACTTCCGTGAATAGGCAAAATCCGTTTTTGCAACAGTAGAACACCCATGCATGTGCCCAGTACAAACAGCCGCACGGTGTCAGGATCAGCCCCAGGTAACATACTTACCTCGATTTCCTGGCCTCCCCTGATGGCATAAATGGCCGTGCCCGGTATTAGGAACATAAAGCGTTCACCCTGCATTACAAAATTGGTCTGCTCCAGTTGGTCCCTCCATGCTGACAAATCAACCTGTCGAATGACCACATCCTCTACCAATCCCGGTTCTGCCGGGATCAGCTCAGGCAGAGTCAGCTCACTGGCAATCCTGAGTCCAAAGGCTGTATATTTCACCCAACTGATTTGGGCACTCCTGTCATGCACGCTAGAACCACTCCCCTGTTCTTAAAATCCCGTCTTTATTTCTTCCGGTCCAACCTAACCCGAAAGAAATAAAGACGGCTCGTGATCGGTGAGCTTTCTGGATCTCAGCCCAACATCGGCTCATGTATAATTATCCGTTAGCTGGGATTATACAGATCGGCATCATGATCTGACACCCAATCAATCTGTTTCCAGCCTTTACCCGCCATAGTCTGGTTAATATCCAGCACCTCAATCGTCGGTTCCTGCCATTCTTTTTTACTCATCTCATCACCTCCCCTCCCACGAATGGCACACCGTCCGATCGGATAGATCCAAATCAGTTCAAACCGCAGAGAAAACGGTACACGATCAGGCTGTGCATAAACAGTCGTATATTCGGATCAGATGCCTGCTCCGGACGGGGATGTCGGTATTTCGCCATAGCCGTCTTAATGTAGTCCATATTGAGATATTCGGCAGCTCGCAAATCATGACACATCACTTGCAGTTCTCCCATAAACGTGTCCCAGCAAGGGAGCATACGATGTAGCCAATCAGCAGGCTGTACGCCGCGTACCCGCTGGTTCAACCGAACATCATCAGGGAGATGATCACGCATAGCTTTACGAATGAGAGCACGGTCCCGACCGTTTTGTACATATTGTTCAAAAGGCACCGATAAGCAAAAGCGAATTACACGGCTGTCCCCGGTCGGATCACGTTCCCACAGGCCATAACGAAGTGAAAGTTTGGTCGCCATAACACCATTTTTGTTGGCAATCGCCAAATTCGAAAACTTCTCTTTTCTTGTCTGATCGGCATTTTTCCTCCAACCTGTTCCACTCAATACAGGAATATCTTCTACATTCATCCGTTTGGCAAACTCCGGGTGAATCAGTGAAGGAATCGGACTTCGATTGCCGCGTCGCAACCATGTACGGGCTTCAAGTGAAGTGGCTTTTTTCAACATCACAGGTAGTAGATGAGACATACGATTGCCCGTAAGCTTGCTGTATCGCCACACCCCCTGCAAGGATTGCAGCCAATGTAAACGACGAAACTGACGGGAGTAATAATCCATTGCAGGTCCCCACGATACGGTAAAATTACCACGTGCCCCAGTCAACAGAACACCGACATTATGTTCCTGTGCTTTCTCATAAAAACCTCTGATCCAAAAGGAGTTTTCAAAATATTTGTAGGGAGCCTCCATCAGCTCCAGCCAAATATCAATTTCAGAAAACGGACTTTTCCCCTCAAAATCCATATAATTTTCATGAATGTTGCCCACATAGCGAGCTGTGGACTGTATATAGCTGCGTTCGTTCGCCAGCAATGTAGGCGGTGTCCAATCTGTAAAATCTTGAACAGGTACATAGCTGTAGGCATGTAGCGGCTTGTGTTGTAAGTGCAGCGCTGGTGCGGCAAAGCTGGCAACCGCTCCGGAATCCAATCCCCCACTCAGGGCAGCCCCTACGGCGCGATGCGTCCGTAATCGGGCAGTTACCGCCTGTGAGAATACCTCGCGGAAAGCTTCTATGTATTCGCCCCCTGTTTTGAACCGCAGCGGCTCTACCTCATCCAGACATGCATATTTACGGAGCGATCGCTTTCCCTCTTCCATGGTGAACCAATGTGCAGGAGGCAACTGATTGATATGCTTGTAGGCGGTCGTTCCAATATCGACGGATTCCTGCATTGCACGGATCGATAAAAATTCGGCCAGCCATGGTTCATGCAGTTCTTTTCGCAGAGAGGACAGAACCCATAGCGGAGCGACTACCGTGCTAAACGCAAATCCTCCGTCATATTGGTAGGTGTACAGCGTACGATTGCCTGTCATATCTCTAGCACCATATAACCGATGTTTCTTAGCATCCCAAATGACAAAGGCAAAATCGCCTATCAGATAGCTTGCTGCATCTACACCCCATTTGTCATATGCCAGCAAAATCAGCTCGCTGTCCGTGATACCTTGTCGCCGCCCCTGCTCAACTGCTAGCCGTTCAAACAGCTCAGAACGATTGTCAATGATCGCATCGGCCGTAATGGCCAAATCTCTCAGCTCATCATAGAAGGGAAGACGCTCATGGACAGATTCGGGGGTCACATGCTGGGCATGACATCCCAAAAAAATGGAACCTTCACACCAAGTGCACACGCGGTCAGCGGGATATTTTTGCAGAGTTTGCATCATTCTCTCGCCTTCTTCAGCATATACAGACTCATGCCCAAATCTATAGATTCCGGCAATTGCACTCACGTTCTCCCCCCTTTTTCTTTTCCGATACTTGATAACACTACAGACGCCCAGCGCCCGAGCTTACGGGCAAATAGGCGGGATCCGATACCTTGGCTAGGGCGCTGATAGCTTTGGAGCTGCTCGATAAGCCGGTTCCGCTCTTCAAAGCTATGTGCCAGTCTGTTTTCCAGCGATTGAATTCGTCTATCACTCACGACCTGTGATATATCCATCCTTGCCGGGTTGTGAGGTGCTGCATGACGGGTTGCATTTGTCATGAATACTCTGTTATCCGCATCGTGTTCTTCCATCATCCGATAAGCTGCCTTCCATTCAAAGCCACTTTGTTGGAGGAATTGGTGTGTACGTCGACTCAACAGCTCTACATCCGGATCATCTTCAAAACGGACTCCAGTCATCTGCTCAGCCTGTTCCAGCGCCTCCCCGTAACCAAGCTGCCTAAACAAGCGAGCTCCAACACTTCTGCAATACAGTTCAATTTCCATTTTACTTAACAGATGTTGCCAGCTATGTACCGAATTCTGATGCGCCTGTTCATGCTCCATGACAAACGGATCACCCGCTCCCATGCTATAAAAAAGACTGGATTGAGGCGTATTCGCAAAGTTCCCGTACCTTTCCATTCCCGACTCATAATGGATCCCCAGAAAATGACACAGCTTCTCGATCTCCATCCTTGGATTGGCTACGAGCTGTTCATACATCAGCGGGTATGCAAGTGGATGAGGTGTGGCAAAATAATGAGCGTAACGGAACAAACCAACCGTAATATCTGTCATTTTCATATTAAAATGCGGACTCCCCAGTTCCTTCAGCAGGTGAAAGTGTCCGCCCCGGAGCTGATTAACCTTTTTAAACGAGGCGACGATGGCTAAAGGATTGCGGATAAGCCATACTCGGCGGGCAGCCGGGAACAAACGGTCTAAAAATTCAAGCACTGTATAGTAACGCGGTGATTTGTCGATAAGCATATCAGCGGTCGTCCCTTGAAGCAGGCCATTATATATTTCAAGTGCATACGAACGAGAGGCCTGCTCCAATACCTGTGGAGGGACCATGCCTTTAAAAAATTGCCGGAGTATTCCTGTTCCTCCATATGGCCGGGCATGTGACTGAGGAAGATCATATAAACTGAGCAGAAACCACATTTCCTGCGTGGCAAACAGACGGGAATGGTTTTGCAAAATGGCGGTTAGCAGCGAGCTTCCACTTCGAGGGACACTCAACAAAAATACTAGCTTTCCGCCTTGCTTTTCAATCAAGCACATTCCTCCTCTACCTCTGCTCAAGACGTTTTAATAGATACACATCGTATTTTTATTATAATTTATGATACATAGTGTATCTTGTCAATCCCCTTAATGGATAAATTCTGTGCTGCACGTTCATCTTAAACCTTATGTAGATTTAGAAGTGCAGCCAGCTGTCTGTAAATAATGATCTTGCTGCATGTTAGCCAAAGGAGCATAGCACTATGGGACGAGCTGTTAAAGGTACGATTACGATTGAAGGTCATGAAATTGCGATCACAAACCCGGATAAACCGCTGTGGCCCGAAGCAGGTGTAACTAAGGCGCTATATCTTCGCAAGCTTGCGGTATTGGCCCCCTTCCTGCTTAAATATTGCCATCAGCGTCTACTGACTGTCATCCGTTGGCCACATGGGATTCATGGGGACTTTTTTTATCAGAAAAATGCCCCACATCCTCGGCCAGATTATATTGAAACCGCTCTGCATGATGGCATTGAGTATATCGTGCTTGGCAAGCTGCCCCAACTACTCTGGCTCGGTAATCAAGCTGCGTTGGAATTTCATCCCTCTCTGCACCTAGCAGGAAGCCAACTGCCCTGTGAATGGATGATTGATCTTGATCCATCCAGAGAGGTCGAGCCACGCATTATGGAGGCTGCCTCCATTGTAGGCGAAGTATTAGCTTCGCTTGGGTTGGACTCTGTCCCCAAAACCTCCGGGGCCACGGGTGTACAAATTATCGTCCCGATCCGTCCAGGCATCACCTTTGACGAGCTTCGCAGCATCGGACTGTTGGTTGGACAATTTGTAACGGAAAAGCACCCGCATCTATTCACACTGGAACGATTAAAGAAGGATCGCGGAACAGCCATCTATTTTGATTATTTGCAGCATTATCAGGGAAAAACCTTAGCCGCTCCTTATACTCCACGGGCACGTCCCGGCGCTACGGTCTCCACTCCACTAACCTGGGAAGAGGTACGGCAGGATGTGTCACCACTTGATTACCATTTGCTGAATATTGAGGAACGGTTAAACCAGATAGGCGACTTGATCGACAAGGTTCCTCCCCAGCCTGTAGAGGACCTCCTCAAGCATATGCGTTCCAAAACACACCCAACCTGATCCATGCTTTGAAGCACAAAAAAGGGGACGAACCCCGCAGCCATAGGCTGAGAAATTGTCCCCTTGCGCTAGTGTATTCCTTTTTTCTTAAAACGTCCGCCCTTCACATCGTGAATATTACCAATCGCAATGAAGGCGTGCGGGTCCCAATCCTCAACGATGCTCTTGAGCTTCGCTTCCTCCAGTCGGGTAATGACGACAAAAATCACTTTCTTGCTCTCGCCTGTAAAGCCGCCTTCACCTTCCAGGTAAGTTACACCCCGTCCAAGACGGTCCGTCAGGGCATCTCCGATATCACGATATTTATCACTAATAATCCAGACCGATTTGGACTGATCCAGACCCTCAATCGTAATATCAATCATTTTCATAGCAATATAATAAGCAATCATGGAATACAGGGCATTCGGCCAACCGAACACAAAACCCGCACTTCCCAGAATGAAAATATTAACAAACAGTACGATCTCACCGACCGAAAAAGGAGTTTTTTCACTGACGAGAATAGCTACGATTTCTGTCCCATCCAGCGAGCCGCCGGACCGAATCACAAGACCCACCCCAACGCCGAGAATGACACCCCCAAAGATAGCGCCAAGCAGCGGTTCCCCAGGAGTCAATGCACTTACATTGTGAAGTAACGCAGTTCCGATGGACATAACGACGATACCGAATAATGTGGATAAAGCGAAGGTTTTACCGATTTGTTTGTAACCGATAAGTAAAAATGGAAGGTTCAACAGGGTCAGGAAAATACCGAGCGGATAACCAGTAATCTTGGAGGCCATAATGGAGATACCTGTAACGCCTCCGTCAATAACGCCATTAGGAACCAGGAATATTTCCAATCCCACGGCCATCAGCGCTGCACCAACCACGATCATGGCTGCACGCTGTAATAAGCGTTTTACTTTGTTCTTTGGATTAGCTGGAATTTTGCTGATCTTGGTCAACTCTCCGGTTACATCTGTGATCTCAGACAGATTTTGGACTTCCTTGCTCACTACACTCATATATAAATCCCCCCGTTACAGTATGGTATATTAGACCGAAAAAGGGGCTGCTCTCCGCAGTCCCCTCTCCTTTACGGCGCTTAGTTATATGATTAGTATATCATAAAACTGTGATTTTGCGCAAAAAAGTTAGCAAAGAGCACATAAATCACAATAAAGCGGGATTATATTGATAAAAACGTCGAAAACCGCCTCTAAAGGAGGGGAGAGAGCATGCGAGTTAGAATTTCAGCTATTTTCTGAGATCGAGGACGTCTGCGGAACACGTTCAAATCTATTTTTGAAGAGTTGGAAATGTCCTCTACAAAATCTGCCGAAAGCCGTTTTAACGCAGAAGTCGCAAAAAGTACAGCGGTCAACTCAAAATTATAAAAAAAGCTTCGCATGTCCATATTGGCGGTCCCAACCGAGCCGAGCAAATCGTCCACAATCACCACTTTGGCGTGAATAAATCCTTTTCGATATTGGTAGAACTCCACTCCTGCCTCCAGCAATTCTTGTACATAGGACAGTGACGCCAAGTGAACCAGTTTTGAATCTGATTGGTAGGGAATAATAATTTTCACATCTATGCCACTGACGGCCGCCAGCTTCAGCGCCTCATAAATCCCCGGATCGGGAATAAAATACGGCGTCGTTATCCAAATCCGCTTTTTGGCAACCGTGAGCGCTCCAAAGCACAATTCCTGAATCGTGTCCCATACCTGATCGGGACCACTGCTCAAAATCTGTACTTCCTCATCCCCTGTGCAGGTATGTGGAGGAAATAAATTCACGTCCATCAGCCTCTCTCCCGAAGCCAGCTTCCAATCGCTAAGAAACACATTTTGCAGAAAATAGACACCATCTCCTTCAATCTGCAAATGCGTATCCCTCCAAAACCCCACTTTTGGGTACTTTCCGAGATAATCGTCGCCTACATTGATTCCCCCCACAAATCCGATCGTGCCGTCCACCACTACGATTTTCCGGTGATTACGATAGTTAATCCGGCGGTCTAGCGTGGCGAAAAACGGCGGTAGAAAATAATGAAATTCGACCCCAGCCTCATTACAGGTGCGAATAAATGAATAGGGTAAATTGTAACTCCCTACGCCGTCCACAATGAATCGTACCTTAACTCCCTCGCGTGCCTTACGGATCATGACCTCCTGAAATTTTTTTCCGATTTCGTCTGCCCGAAATATGTAAAACTCCACATGGATATGATGTTGTGCCTGTTCCATCGCTGTCAGCATAGCCTCAAAGGTTTCTTCCCCATTCGTCAGCACACGTGTACGGTTGCAGCCTGTCAACGGGTTTTCCGACATACGAATTAACTGGTTAAACAGACGCTCCTGATGCTTAAAATGGGGATTGTGCATTTGCTCTACATTTTCAATCACCTTGGTTTGCGCCCACAGACGTTCACGGAATTCACGAAATAGCTGTGATCCTGCTTTACGAACCACTTTGCGCTTCTGGTAATCCTGTGCAACAAAATAGTACACCACAAAACCAATAAGCGGGAAGCAAAACAAAATAAAGAGCCAGGCTACCGCTTTGGACGGCTTGCGAAATTCAAAGAGCAGAATCGTCCCGGTCTGAAAAATAAAAATAATTAAAACCAACAGCAACCACAGCATGTCTAAGCCTCCTTATATATCTACGTTTTATACAAAGTTCCAATTTTTTTTGACATGTTTGCCTCTTAAGCTGAATAGATAGTAACCAAGCACTATAGGAGCGATGTCCGGAAAGGAGCGATTATGAAAAAAGGAAGCCTAAATCGCCGGATGACCCTGCTTGTCATTCGGGATGCACAGCAACCGCCCAAGCAGCTACAATGCTCCGCAGCCGCTGTCATTCTCGTCCCGACCCTTGTGATCGCATCAATCTCTACGCTCGTGATCGGGCTGCAAATCCGTTCTTCCCATATTATTTCCCAAATGGAAACCAATCTTGCTGTCCAGAGTTTGCAGATGGAGGTCACAGTAGCAGACAAAGACGCAGCCATTGGGCGACTGCGGCAGGAAGTCATGGAGCTGACGAATCAAGCCACCAGTATTCGCGAACGTCTCCAGCGTGTAACAGAGCTGGAACAACAAATGCAGCAATTCATTCGTAAACACGGAAATTCCTCCAGCGCAAGCAGCAATAAATCAACCATAACTCCGCTCTCCTGGGATACTTCCGGCCATACCGGGGGTGAATTGATCGCAGTGCATGAAAATACAGCTCTTCTAGCCCGCCAGGTCATGGATGATTTTCAGGAAATCGAAGCTCTGCTAGACACTGTGGAGCGTACGGTTCCGCGCTCTATTCAACAGGCAAACGCCGTCCAGCAGAACCTGGAGCGCCAACAAGCCGCACAGCTGCTCCAGACCCGCAGACTGGCACTTGCTGAACAAGGGAGGCCCTCCATTTGGCCTGTTGGTTCGCGGCGCATGACCTCCAGCTTCGGCTACCGCAGCGACCCATTTACAGGTAGATCCGCTTTTCACTCTGGCGTGGACATTGCCGGTCAATCCGGTGATCCTGTCTATGCGGCAGGGGCAGGCACTGTGCTGGAGGCCGCTTCCAGCGGAGCCCGTGGCAATTGCATCATCATTCAGCATCCTGACGGACTCCAAAGCTGGTATATGCACCTAAGCGGGATGCAGGTAGCTCCCGGGGACCGTGTTCACAAAGGACAGACCATTGGCCTGCTGGGAAGTACAGGGAGAAGCACGGGACCTCATCTTCATTTTCAGATCGTCAAGCATAACCAACCTGTCGATCCATTGCTGTATGTACAATAAGGATTTTGCAAAATACTTACCATAAAGGATTGGAGGAAAACGTTCATGTTCAAGGAATCCAAAAAAAAGCTCTCCACCCCGGCGACGGATACACTGCTCGCGAACGGCACCAGCTTTGAAGGTACGATTGAGGCAGAGGCCAACATTCGCATTGACGGTCATTTCCAGGGCGATATCTACAGCACTCGTACTGTCGTCATTGGGGAATCAGCAGTTGTACGTTCGGACATCATTGCACGGGACGTCATTCTTGCCGGCAAGGTATTCGGCAGCATCACCGCGGAAGGACGGCTGACCATTACACCGACAGGCGAACTGTATGGAAATACGGCGACCCCCACATTGGTCATTTCAGAAGGCGGCATACTGAACGGCACGAGTCAAATGAACCAAACTATGGAGGCAGAGTCGCCAGCTGCTATAGAGAAATCAGATGATGAAAATCAATCCAGTTTCAGCCAAGACAATGAGGACAGCCAAGCCTCCCTACAACCCGAAGCGGGATAGAGCGGCTTACACTCCTTATATTTCCAGCAAAGCCTCCATTTACTCCATAATATCCTCCACTCTGCGTTCCAAAAATAAATGGTATACCTTGCGTATGACGATTTTGCCACACATATACAATGGAATAACCAAAATGATACCCAAGATCCCAAGTAGATCGCCACCAACTAGCAATAAAATGACGACAGTCAACGGATGAATGTCCAGTTGCTTGCCAAAGACAATCGGTGACAGCCAATTATCCTGAATTTGCTGTGCAACGATCACCACCACCAGCGACCAGAGCGCCATAGAAGGCGATTCGAGAAATCCAATGATAACCACAGGTATAGAAGCAGCTACTGCCCCCACATAGGGTATAAAATTAAGGAAAATCGAAATAACGGCAAGTAGCAAAGCATAAGGCAAACCAATAATCAAAAATCCAAGGAACATCATCAAGCCCAACGCGACATTGATCAGCACTCGACTGACGATAAAGCTGCTGAGTGCACTATCAATATCCTCCATCACTTCCAGCGCGTCCTTATGATATTTTTTAGGAAAGAAGTTAAGCATTTTAGGACCAAACTTGCTTCCTTCCTTCAGCATGTAGTAGAGCAATATGGGAAAGGTAGCCAATACGATAAAAAAGTAGGATACGAACGATACCAGCTTTACCGAATAATCTGACAGCGTTGAAAAAGCTTCGTTTAACGTATCTGACAGTTGTGACAGCGGGTCTTCACCCGGAGGCAGCACTTGTCTCAAGGATTGATTATGCCGCCATTGGCTTAATTGATCAACCAGACTTTTAATGAGCTTCGGCGCATTCTCAAATAAATTGGTCACCTGATCACGGAGCGTAGGCCATACTCCCCATGAGAAGAGGAACAGTAACATGCCAATGACCAAATAAATCAGTAATATGGAAATTGATCGTTTGATTTTTCTACGTTCCATGACATCTACGATCGGTCTCAATAAATAATAGAGGAAAAAAGATAGCATCAGCGGTACAACCAGTAAGCTGACCAAGGATACGAGAGGACTGAATATAAAGCTTACTTTGGTGCCCAAGTAAATAATGAGCAATAGCATGACGATTCCTGAAGTCAGACGAAAAAAACGATTATTTTGCAGCATATCATGCGCCCCCTGTTCTGTTTCTCTCTACTTCTTTAAACGCAAACCGACCCTATTGATTGATTCTTGCTGAAAATAGATTACAATATACCCCCACTTACAGAATATATAGCAAAAAAGGAAGTCCAAATGGCTAGGCATTGGACTTCCTTTTTGTGATCTTAGCATTTTGCCAAAATCCTCGTATGATTAAATCACACATTCTAAGAGATACGTGTTTAGGTTGAAACATCGCGTTTTACGAAAACCACCCAGGCAATTGCGATAAAAACCACATAATAAGCAGCCAGCACGGTGAGCGAAAAGGTTAGATCGGAAGTTACTGTACCCGGCGGCATATCTAGATATTTTTTCAGATCCATATGCGTAAAGAGTACGTATTTGGTCCATTCAAAACGATCTGTGCTGAACAAACCAATCGAGTTATACACTGTTTTGGTGAACATCATAAACAAAGACAAACCAATCGCCAAGGCGCTCGAACGAAACACCGCAGATAACATAAATGCAAAAGCCATGGTCACGAATAGGGCGATATAGCTATACAAAAAGTTCAGCGTTACGTAAGATATCGGATCACTGAACAGCGGAACAGAGCCCGCTGGTGCGTCCTTCGATAACATCAGCCAGGAGGACAGCGTAACCATCAAGACCAAAACGATTGTTCCAAGCAAGCTGAACAAAATCACCGATATATACTTGGACAACAGAATTTTGCTGCGAGTCCAAGGACGGATGAGCAGCAACTTAATCGTTCCCCATGTAAATTCGCCAGCCACCGAATCAGCAGCTACAATGACTGTAAACGTCGTATTGAGGAAAAATGTAAACAACGTTGTCAATGCGATGCCATCCCACACACTAACCTGATCAGAAACTAGAGAAATCAGCATCGGAATCACAGCGGTGATGACCGCCAGCAGCCCCAGCATGATCCATGTGCGCACACGCAAGTAGATTTTGAGATTTTCATTATGTACCAGCTTGAAGAAATCAGCCAATGGACCCGCCTCCCGTCACTTCCAAAAATTGATCTTCCAACGTACGGGCAACCGGGCGAATGGCATACACCTTGACTCCATTTGCAGCCAGCAGACTGTTCATCTCTGCAATCTGTTCCCGCTCCAGGTGAAGCAGTAGTTGATTGCCTTCGACGCGCCCTGCTCCAGCAAGCGTATAAGCTTGCTCGGCATCATTGACTTCAAAAGCAATTTCCGCCGTCTGCACTTCTCCCTCTGTATTCTTCAACTGCTTGATATCTACCAACCGCCCGCTTTGAATAATGGCCACGCGGTCGCACATCAGCTCCATTTCGGACAACAAATGACTCGATACAAACACCGTAATTCCTTCCGTACGGGTTAATTGACGCAAATAATCCCGCAGTTCACGAATACCCTGCGGGTCCAAGCCATTGGTCGGCTCATCCAGCACGAGCAGCTTCGGACGATGCAAAATCGCCTGAGCTACTCCGAGTCGCTGTCGCATCCCGAGCGAGTAGGTTTTGACTTTATCGTGAATTCGGTTTCCAAGTCCCACCAGACGAATCGCTTCATCTATACGCTCTTGGGTCACCCCTGGAGACATGCGCGCAAAATGCTGCAAATTTTGATAGCCTGTCAGAAACTTGTACATCTCCGGGTTCTCAACAATCGCACCGACATGGGAAACAGCCTTTTCAAAATCGGTATTGATGCTGTCTCCGCAAATATGAATATCACCCTTGCTGATCGAAATCAGGCCAACCATCATACGAATGGTGGTCGTTTTTCCCGCACCGTTGGGTCCGAGAAAACCAAATACCTGTCCGGCCGGAACCTCCAGTGTCAGATTGTCCACGATCGCTTTTGAGGAAATGATTTTACTCACACCCTCCATACGTATGACGGGAACCTGCCCTGTCGCTTGCTGCATGCTATGAAACTCCTTCCATCCGGAGTGAAGCTGTCAGCCATTTTACTGTACATTTCCGGTTTTGGAAGTATTGTACCATATTTATCCTTTCAGAAACACCTTTGGGAACACCATATCACGTCTGTTCCTTTTCCTTGTATATCCAAAGCACCCTCCACTCCTCATCTTCCTGCGTCACATAACAAGGCTGTACGATATCAAAATTACCGAATCGGGTCTTGTAATGCTGAGTGACCGTAATACGGTAAACCTTCCCTAAATCTTCCCCATTCGGATCGGTACGAATGTCATATTCAGCCTGCGGCTCCCCCAGTTCAAACGTAAACGTATCCGTCCCCATATCCTGCATAAAAACGTGCGCACGCTGCTGTACATACGTGGACTTCTCGAATTTCTTCTTCATTTGGGAATGAAAAAGCTCCCAGGAGCCGCCAAAATTCCCCGATTGCTCCATCGTGTAGAACTCGTTCAGCGCTTCTACGGCTTGATCCCCTTCCCCCGTAGACATTACCCCACGCAGACCCATCCACAGCAGCCATAGCAATCCACATAGGATTGCAAAATACAGTAGCTTACGGACGAACGCCGAAGCCGCTCTCCTTCTAAGCAGCACATATGTCCCTCCCTCTGTTGGACTATACCAAATACTCTACAGATGTATGTAGGACAAGATGAGTTTAGAAGAGAATAGCAGGTCCTCCCTATAGGACATTTGCCTGCATAAGGGATGTCTAAGGCGATGCAGAAGTGGTGACCAAATGTTTCTCCAGCACTCCATGGATACGTTGGCGTTCCTGCTCATCTACGATGTAATAATACACGCCGTTGATTTTGCTCCCATGTCCCTTCACCTCAACGGTATCCATCTGCTTAAGGGACGGACCGATCCGGGTCAGAAAGGTCGTCATATCATTAAAGGTAATGTCTGTGCGAATCTGCTCCCCCGCTGCCTCCAGTATCGGTTTTACTCGCAACAGCCCTTCCTTGCTGATGGACTGGGCAAGAATTTGCTTGAGCAGCTCTCGCTGGCGAGCATTTCTCCCGAGATCCCCACGCGGATCATCAAATCGCATACGGGCATAGGCCAATGCTTCTACTCCGTTCAAGTTCAAATTCCCCTGCGCAAAATGATGCCCCTCATACTGAAAATCAAGTGGATTGTAGACCTCCACTCCCCCCACAAGATCCACCATTTTCGCAAACCCTTCCATATTCATTTGTACATAGTAATCTATCGGATGGTTCAAAAAATGCTCTACCGTACGGATCGACATATCCACGCCCCCAAAAGCAAACGCGTGATTGATTTTGTCCTCACGCCCTCTACCGATCAACTCTGTTCGTGTATCACGCGGAATGTTGAACATTAACATCGAACCCTTGGCGGGATTCATAGATAGAACGATCATCGTATCGGATCGTCCTGGATCGTGCGGTCGCCGATCTACACCCAGCACCAGCACGGTGAACGGCTTAAACTGAGAGATGGCTGCCGGATTGGGTGTACTTGTTCCAGTGTTTGTTCCTGCGGAGCGCCCTGCTCCGCCTGTCGCAAGGGTAGAGACCACTCCGGGCTGCACGATGCTGCGCGGATGATACATCGCATCAGCCGCTGTTTTAAAGGAATGATACACATAGACGGTATAGGCAGCACCTCCTACAATCAATAACGCCACAGTCCCCAATGTCATCTTCAGCCATCGTTTCATAGTCAGCCTCCCTTTACGGATTCACTACAGACTGATGACGATCTATATCCAGATTGTTCATCTGTGGTCTGCCAACAGAATAGTATGCAAAGGCAGATTGTCTAATTTGTTCTTCCCTATACACATTGCGCCCGTCAATCATAATGGGATACTTCATCAGCTCATTCAGTTCACCCAGTCCGACCTCACCAAACTCCTCCCATTCCGTCAAAAGACACAATGCATCGCATCCTTCTGCTGCTTCCCGCGCGCTATCGGCCCACTTTATTTCCGGGCTGTCCAGCAATCGGCGGAAGTTAGCAGTAGCAATCGGGTCATATGCACGAATATGCGCCCCTGCCTCCAACAGCGACTGCATAATATCCAGTGCCGGGGCATCTCTTACATCATCTGTGTTCGGTTTAAATGCCAGCCCCCATATGCCAATCGTAGCCCCTTCCAGCTCACCCAGTGCCTCTTTCAGCTTGCGAATCACGTTAAAACGTTGTCCCTGATTCACCTCCACCACGGATTTCAGCAGCTTAAATTCATAATCCACATTGCCTGCAATTTGAATTAAAGCCTGCGTATCCTTGGGAAAACACGAACCACCATAACCGATGCCAGCAGACAAAAAGGAGGAACCGATCCGCTGATCCAGCCCCATACCGTGTGCCACGCGTGTAACGTCTGCACCCACCTTTTCACAAATATTTGCAATCTCATTAATAAACGAAATTTTGGTCGCCAAAAAAGCATTCGACGCGTACTTGATCATCTCGGCCGAATGGATATCCGTGGTTAAGATATTCGTGGTCAGCGGCTCATGCAGAGTAGTTAGTACTGCGGATACATGCGGATCGGAAGCTCCAATGACGATTCGATCTGGCTGTAGGGTATCCATGACCGCCGAGCCTTCTCGTAAAAATTCAGGAACCGAAGCAACACCAAAAGGATAGTTCGTGCGACTAGCAATCCAATTTTGAATACGCTCGTTCGTTCCGACAGGAACCGTGCTTTTGGTAACAATGATCTTGTAGCCATTCATGGCAGCTGCCACCTCGCACGCTGCTTCTTCAATATAGGACAAGTTGGCTTCACCACTCGGCAATGAAGGCGTACCTACCGCCAAAATAACAATATCAGCTGCCTGCACCGAAGCTGCGGTATCTGTTGTAAAGCTCAACCGTCCCTGCTCCACATTATCTTTAATTAGAGCCTTTAAGCCTGGTTCATAAATCGGTACCCCTCCTGCACGCAACTGCCGAATTTTATCTTCATTCTGATCGATACAGACGACGGTATTGCCAAGCGCGGCAAAACAGACCCCTGACACCAGTCCGACATACCCGGCACCTATTACACATAGCTTCAAAGCAATTCCCCCTTTTTACATGCTGTCTTATTTCACTGTACTTTTGCCCCGCTTTACTTCTCTATGCCTCTCCCTGTATGCCGATTATGATAGAGCGTGAGCCTTTTATTAAGTCGATAGGATTTGAGAAAACGATAGATATACATTGGATTGTTATAGGCATACCTCTTCCACAAACGCTTTGGCTCACAGATCAGACGGTACAGCCATTCCAGTCCCAATCTTTGTATCATTAGCGGTGGCCTACGAACCTTGCCTGTAATATAGTCAAAGGCAGCCCCTACTCCAATCATCACGCCTCGGATACGATCTTTGTTGCGATGCATCCAGACTTCCTGCTTGGGGCAGCCCAGACTGACGAATATGATATGCGCACCTGAGGCATTGATTTCCTCAATGATCCGCTTCTCCTCATCTGGCTGAAGTTCACGAAATGGCGGTGAAAAGCTGCCCGCGATACGAATTCCAGGGTAATCCTGTCTTATCCTGTCTTTTAAGCTATCCAGCGTATCCGGCGTACTGCCGTAAAAATATACGCTCACCTCCGTCTGTGGCGCACGTTCACACAACTTGAGCATCAAACTGGGGCCATCTACTCGATCCTGACGCTCGAATCCGTACAGCTTGAGTGCCCAAACCAGTGGCATACCGTCTGGAGTACACAAATCAGCCTGAGTGAGCGCTTCGTGGAATTCGGGAAGATCCCCGGCCGTGACAATGGAATGAGTGTTGCAAATACATACATAGCTGTCCTTTCGTCCGACTGCCCATTGTTCCAGCGTATGTACCGTCTCCTGAAACGTCAGCGCTGCAACATCTGTGCTCGCAATCCTTCCGACTCTACACTGGGGCAGCTGCTTCATAATCACATTCCTCCATGGCCTCGCTATATATCGCTAGCAGTTGCTTCACATTCACTTCTTCCGTATAGTGTGCAGCATAGTTTTGCGCCACCTTCTGTCTCATAGCTGCATAGTTCTCATAGGCTACTGCACGGCGAATCACGGTCTTTATATTTTCCAGATCATCATGTTGAAAATGGAAACCCGTCACCCCGTCCTCCACAATTTCCTCCAATGCGCCGATTCGGCTGCACAATACCGGCGTTCCCACGGAATAGGACTCTACAATCGTCATCGGAAAACCTTCATACCAAATAGAAGGCACCATCACATACATGGCCCGGCTCATGCAGTCCAGCACCGTGTCTCCATCTTGCTTGCCGAGAAACCGAATATCTTCCTGCTGATGAGCAGCCGCCAGTTCAGCCTTTTCTGGACCATCTCCAATGATGACCAGTCTCAATCCGCCCCGATCTTCCAGCTGTGACCAGGCTTGCAGTAGATTGCGAACCCCTTTTTCAGCTGAAATCCGCCCCACGAACAACAAATAACGATCATTGGGATCATACTTGGCTTTCACCGTTTGATGATGGACAAAATTCGGTTTTACTGCGATGCGGTCCAGCGGAATGCCGCTTTCGGCAAATTTGTCCCGTGCAAACTCCGTCAGCGCAATATAGCGACTTACCTTGTGCTGCCATGTGCCGATCAGCTCGTTGAACTTAATCATCGCCGCCACCGGAATCGTCTGCAGCTGCGAGCCTCGGTAACATCCATGACGGATGGAGTGCAACAGCGTGCCGTGCAGGCATTTTTCACAAACTTCATTCCCTCGCATAAAGGTTGCCGCCGGACAGATCAGCCTGTAATTATGCAGGGTCTGGACAACCGGAATCCCCAGCCGTTCACAGGCATGATAGACCGAAGGGGATATGACCGGGAAAAAATTGTGCACATGTACCACATCCGGTTTCACTCGCAAAAGCAGCTCTTTGATCCTTTTGAATTCTGGGAAGGACCAGGTTGCCTCTACCGCCAGCTTTGCCATGTTGGCCAATCCTTTGCTTTGAATGCTGTCGTTATGCACATAGTAATGCTCCGTCTCTATTCCTCTGGAACGCAGCATAGCCGATTCCTGCTCGACAACCTTGTCTTCTCCCCCACTTTGCTGATAAAAGTTATGGATGATCAGTACTTTGCTTACAGGCGGGATCATTCGTCTGCTAACCTGTTGACTCACGTGGCCGCCCCACTTTCCTGTGTTGATTGCCTAGCGTGATTGGAGCTCATGGGTTTGATCCGTTGCTGGCTTACGATTTCATCTGCAATCCGATCCCACGACATACGCTCGATCGTAAGAAATGCTTTCTCGGCTAGGCTTTGTCTAAGCTCAGCATCCTCCAGCAACGTGCCTATACGGCCAGCCCATTCCTCTTCCGAAAAGCTTCTCAGCATCACTCCGCTTACTCCGTCCTCAATCAAGGTAACCGAGCCACCGTTCACCGAAGAAATAATCGGGACGCGGAACAACATGCTTTCCAGCAGTACCATGCCAAAAATATCGTATTGGGTCGGAAACAGCATCACATCCGCTGCTCCGTAAATCTGCCACAGATGACGTTGCTCCACTCTTGGAAAATGTATAATTCTATCCGTCAACCCCAGTTGCTGAGCATAAGCCCAATAACGATCCGTATCTATCTTCCGTCCATTCCCAACCATTAACAAAAGGCAGCCAGGATGCTTTTGGAGTACTCTTTTGAACGTACTCAGCATAAAACGTATATTTCTCCGTTCCTCCAGCACACCGACATACAGCAGCACCGGGCGATCTCCGATCCGACGCAGCTCATTCGCAACCTCACGGTTTTCCTCGCGCGCTCCACTGTTGTCGTCACTGTTGAATCCTCTCTCTACATTGCTGCGATCCAGTCCGACCCCAATCGTTATCACGTTGTCAAAGCCTTTATTCTCCAGATAGCGCTTGGCAAGATCGGATTTGACATAGGTTCGGCGTAGAGACTTTGTCACCTTAGGCAGCAGCATAACATCGTACAGTTTGCGGATCAGCGCATGCGTATTATCTCGGTATGGACCGTGATACAGCGCCAGCTTATCGGGACATTTACGGGAAAGCAGGTAGGTCATGATCTGGTTGTATTCTGTAGTAATGACCAGATCATAAGCTGCCAGAAAAGAATCTTTGAGAACATCCCTGTAGATACTGTTGCTTAAGAACTTGAACCCGTGCAGCCAGATTATGCGCAAGGTGCAGCCTGCGTGGCGGTAGACCTGTTCCAGATGGGTCTCCTTACGATCATTGTAGTAAACAATATCGCAATCGTAGCCTTTACGGACGAGCGCTTTACCCAAGCCGACTTCCTGCAAATTGTATGAGGCTCCATTCACCTTGCTGGCAAAGTTGCGAAGATACAATATTTTTGGAATCATCATCAGTACTCCTGCCATTTCATATTGGGTGAGTTATGGCATGCGGGGTTTAGAGCCCGCTGCGTGGATGGATCATTCTTCCGATCGCTGTTACCTCCGGATTTCATCTGATTTATATACCCCTTTAAAGGTTAAAATCCGGGGATAAAGGCGAACGCTATCGCTTCTTCAGAACGATTCCATCCACTCCGCTGCTGAGCCCCGTTTCCATAAAGTCACCCATCTTAAAAAAGGGGATGCTGGGCATAAAGTGCCATCGCTGCGCGATGTACGCGTGCGAATACATACAGGGCGTTGTTTCGTCAAACAACTTGTAAGCTTGGCACGTTATGGCACGCTCACAAGCAAGCATGGCTATACTACCGCTAAGCTGAGCAAGATGCTTTAACTAGGCTTGACTGTCGCTTGCCGTGATTACTATTCACCAAGTTCTTTCGCCTTGAGAGAGAACTAAGCAGAGCATTAATTACACCGGTTGCATGCTCGGTGTGAAGTTCGCGGCGATAGGGCGCAGCTATCGCCAGGCGGCTCTTACCTCCCCCACCTTATAGGCTGGGGGAAATTCTTTTGGGCGGCGGTGGATAGCGGAGGGTAAGGGTTTGAATCTGGAGAAGCGTCAGCGATCGGAAGATCAAACCCGTCCCGTAGCGGCCTTTCCCCTCCAACTTGAATGTTCCCCTTGCCGCTGTCTTTCCTCCATCATCTGCATATTAAAATGGTCTGCCCCTTTAAGCTGGGCTACTGCCATATCCGCTACCAAAGTCACGCTCGATTCCATCGGTACAAAGCGATATTTGTAGGCTGTAAGCCGATGATCCGTTTCGTGAAATAAAATGTCCTGGGCATAATTGCCCCATCGGTCCTTAGGCATCAAATCAATCGTCATACCTGCATGTGCAGAAGGCAGCAGCATATTGGAGCCGTGAATGCCAATGACTAATCGGCTGGCTGCGTACACCTCACATACCCGCATTTCACTATCCCGATCAAAGCGTGAGACACGCTCGTCAGAAATCCATGCCGGGAAGCTTCCCGTGCGTCCAAGTCCCGCAACTGTAAAACGATGATCAGGGAAGCTTTCTCTCAGTCTGCGGAACAGTCCAATGATTTTGCTGCGTTGATGATAAATTAGCGGTTTCAGGCCACGTTTGAGCTGTGGGAATTTTTGTACCGCTCTGGCAATATGATGGCTGCCGCTCCACAAGCGGTCTTCCCTCCATACAAAGGTAATGCGTGGCTTCAACTCACGCTCCTCGTCATAACGGGAGACCCCTGTAAATTGCTCAATTTCAAACTGGCTGGGATGTGAATATGCCGGGCTGACATACACCTCATCAAAACGTATCAATTCCTCAATCATCCGATGATGTAGCAGAGGATAAAAGTTTCGTGCCTTGCTGAACGGCACATCGACCGTCCAAATTTCAGACACATATGCCGGCACCATCCACTCCAGCGACTTTTGCACAATAACGATGATCCCCACTTCCGGTGATTGCTCGTATTCGCGCTGAACATTCAGCAGCTTAAGCAACGCATGACCATATAAATAATCTATGGTGTTGACAATAATTACACGCGAAGAAGCTTTCTTTTTATGCACGGTCATACCGACTGCTAAATCATAGGAAGGATTCATCAAGGATTGCCGCAAAGGCTCTCCGAGCCATTTTCTTGACTTCGCATCACCGGTCAGGATATAGTCAGGCATTTCTACACGATAAGGTGAATACGTCGCATGACCGACCCTCATATCCTCAAGATATTCACGTCCGCAACCCTCACACTTAGTACTGACACATACGTGGATTCCCTGCCACAGCACCTCTCCACCATGTAACGTGTCTCCACAATGCGGGCACTGTCCCTCATGCCGAACAAACGGTTTAATCGGTATCATGATTGTTCTCTCCAACTTTCGGTACTGTAATATGAACATGCCAGAAGGTCAGGATTGACTTCATCATCCAACCCAAATTGGCTTTGACTTCCTTAAATAACAAATCCATTAGAAATACAGATATCGTAAAGGACAATATCGTCGCCACTAAGGACCCTCGAACCCCAAGCCATGGGATCAGCGCGTAATTGAAGGCGATATTCGTAACCGCACCTATTACCGAGGTCAGCAACGTGTATTTGAACAAATTTTCATTGGTGATAAACAAGCTTTTGGCGACACTAAAGTTGGTGAAAAATAGACGAATGGCAAACAATGACAACAGCGAGCCTGCTTCAGCAAACTCTCTCCCATACAGCACAACTACTACCCATTGGGATAGAAAAAATAAGGGGACTGATGTCACAAGAAAGCATATAAACATCAGCCGATACACGTTAGACAACGTCCGTCTGTATTCGTCGCTTCCTTTCTGCTTGGAACGCGTCACCACCGGGGCATAGGCTGTCGTTAGCACGACCGGGATAAAGCCCAGCACCTCGATGAGTCGGAGTGCAACGGAGTAATGCCCGACTGCTTCGTTTCCCAACAATTCACCGATAATGACCTGATCAATCCGTGCCTGTACATATACAGCGGAGGAGGACAAAATAAGCGGCCAGCTGTGATTCATGATTCGCCGAGCAGTTGTGAAGCGGAACGTCCACTTGTTCACACGCCGTCCTTCCTTATGGAAGAAATACAGCAGCAGCAGGCTTCCGAGCAGAAACTCTCCATGAGCACACAACGCCACTGCCCAGATTGGAATACCGGACAACAATAATATGATTTTGACGGTGGAACCGAGGACAAAGGCGGTGTTCTTGGCAACAACCGTATATTTGGACAACATCTGCGCACGAAACCAGTAGTCGATAATATCAAACAACTGAAAGACCGAGGCCGTAGCCAGAATCAGATTAATTAACCGTACTGAGCTGTCTTCCGGTCTGAGCAGTGAAATAAAGGAATAGGACAGTACAATGGCTACCAAAGTACCTAACAACTTCAGCAGAACCGCCGTACCCAATAGCTCGTGCTCATCCTTAGGGTGTTTGACAAGATCGCGTACTAATATAGAATCAAAGCCAAGGGTCGTGAAAATCAGGAACATCCCGAAAAAGGATTCCGCATAATTCCATTTTCCCAGTTCCTCTGGTCCCAACACTCTCGCCATGATGATGCTAACCGCCAGCCCGAATACCATGCGAATCATTTTGTCACCGAACAGCCAGGATGTATTCACCAGCAAACTTCTGCGCGGTTTGGCACGTTTCTTGACTAATGTCATATGTTCTACTCCATCTTGAAAAATGACCTTAAGCATTGCTTTATGATCTGTTGAGCTGTCATACAGCTGAAATCATGTACAACGAAGAGACCCCCCGGCCAGGCGGGTGGCCTCTCCACCTCTTACACGACGACAGAAGCTTCGACTGCAGCCTGCCTTTTTACACGCTCCAAGTCTGCATCCACCATCATACGAACAAGCTGCTCGAAGCCGACTTCCAATCGCCAGCCCAGCTTTTCCTTCGCCTTGGCACAATCGCCAAGCAATAGATCTACCTCTGCCGGTCGAACAAATTGCGGATCAATCACGACGTAATCCTCGTAATTTAAACCTACATGAGAAAAAGCAATTTGCAGCAGTTCACGCACAGAATGCATTTCTCCCGTGGAAATCACGTAATCATCTGGTCGATCCTGCTGAAGCATCAGCCACATCGCCTTTACATAATCCCCTGCAAAACCCCAGTCTCGCAGGGAATCCAAATTCCCCATACGCAGCTCCTGCTGCAATCCCAGCTTGATACGAGCTACTGCATCCGACACTTTGCGTGTTACAAACTCCAACCCTCGGCGGGGCGATTCGTGATTGAACAAAATACCGGAGCAAGCAAACATATCAAAGCTTTCGCGGTAGTTGACTGTAATCCAATGGCCGTACACCTTGGCGACACCATAAGGACTACGTGGGTAAAACGGGGTCATTTCTGTCTGCGGCGTCTCCAGTACCTTACCGAACATCTCGCTGCTTGAAGCCTGATAAAAGCGCGCCTCCGGCTTGGCAATTCGAACCGCCTCCAGCATATTGGTGACAGATAATGCTGTAATTTGCCCTGTAGCCAAGGGCTGCGGCCATGAGGCCGCTACAAAGGATTGAGCAGCCAAGTTGTAGACCTCATCCGGGTTGGACTGACGGACGGCTTCGATCAGCGAAGCCAGATCGGTCATATCACCAGAAAGCCAGTGAATGTCATTCTGGATATGCGCTACATTTTCAAAGTTCGGTGTGCTGGTTCGTCTGCGCACCCCGTACACCTCGTAATCCTTGGACAGCAGCAACTCAGCCAGATAAGACCCGTCTTGTCCGGTAATCCCAGTGATCAGCGCTTTTTTCATTCCAATTCCCCCACCGTTATTTATTGTTCAACCAGATCCAGACCTTGAAATGCCTGGTATACAGACCTTAATCCTTCTTCTAGTGAAATACGCGCCGACCAGCCCAGCCCGGAAATCCGAGATACATCTACCAACTTGCGCGGCGTTCCGTCAGGAACGGAAGTATTAAAAGTAATTTCGCCCTCATAGCCGACTACATTTTTGACTCGTTCAGCTAGCTCACGGATGGAAATATCCTCACCCACACCAATATTTACAATCTCATTTCCCTCATAGTTATTCATCAGGAATAGACAGGCATCAGCCAAATCATCCGAATGAAGAAATTCTCGCCGAGGCGTACCGGAGCCCCATACTTCTACAGTCGGAGATTGATTCAGCTTAGCCTCATGAAACTTGCGGATCAGCGCAGGTAGCACATGAGAGGTTTGGAGATCAAAATTGTCGCCCGGACCATATAAATTCGTAGGCATCACCGAAATAAAACGGGTTCCATACTGACGGTTGTAGGACTGACACATTGTGATCCCGGCAATTTTAGCAACCGCATAGGCCTCGTTGGTAGGCTCAAGCTCACCTGTAAGCAGATATTCTTCTCGCAACGGCTGTGGAGCAAATTTGGGATAGATACATGTAGAGCCTAGGAATAACAGCTTGCTTACATTCTTCCGGTATGCCGCATCAATCACATTTGTTTGTATAAGCAGATTGTCACGGATAAAATCAGCCGGATATTCGTTATTGGCCAAAATTCCGCCCACCTTGGCTGCTGCCAGAAATACATAATCCACGGGCTCTGTATCAAAAAAATGATCTACGGCCTCTTTATTGCGCAGATCCAGTTCACGGCTTGTGCGAGTAATAATATGACGATATCCCGCTTTCTGAAGCGCTCGGACAATAGCGGAACCTACCAGTCCATTGTGCCCTGCTACATAAATGTTGGAATGAAGCTCCATTCTTCTCTCCTACCCCTCTTTGTTAAAATGACTTTAATATGCATCCTTGGAGCCCAGCAGCACACGGAATGTTTTCAGCATGATGATCATATCCGTGCGAAAACTGCGTCTAGATATGTACTCCAAATCCAGTTCTACCATCTGGTCAAAGCTTAGATGATTACGACCGCTGATCTGCCACAGTCCGGTGCAGCCCGGTGTAACCGTCAGACGCAGCTTATCCCTCATAGTGTAATCATGGACTTCTCTTGGTAATGGGGGTCTGGGCCCTACAAGGCTCATATGCCCACGCAGTACATTGAAGAGTTGCGGTAGTTCGTCAATGCTCGTTCGGCGAAGAAAGCGACCCACACGGGTAATTCGAGGATCGTCCCGCATTTTGAACATCGCACCCTCAATTTCATTTTCCACCAGCAATGCAGACAATCTGGCTTCGGCATCAGACACCATGGAACGAAATTTGATCATGCGAAACGGCCGCTCATGTTTACCAATACGGATTTGATAAAATAATGCACTTCCTTTGGGGTCCTCCAGCTTGATCAACAAAATGACGAGCAGAAATACCGGGCACAGTACGAGGATTCCAATAAAAGACAGTATAATGTCCATACTTCGCTTCACGAACGGATATACGCTCCATCCTTGTCGTCGTTCAAGCCCATGAGCGACCGGATATACATCCACTGACGCGCTCAGCACTTTGGCCTTGTTCGAGCGGGAAGAAGACACGTCTCATCACCTCACTCCTTATTGATAAATATTATTTATGCATTGTTAAAAGAATCTTATATACTCTTATTCCCCCCGATTTATTCATGTCAGATTGCGTTCCTCCATACCACGCTCGGCGCGGCGCTTCACGTTATTGAGCACTACACCCAAAATGCGCGCCTTTACTCTTTCCAAATTTGCCTTCGCCTTCTTAACGACATCCTTTTTGACCTTCCCTGCCTGCACTACCAAAATGACACCATCACACATGGCACTTACAATGAGGCCATCCGGAAAAGACAGCAGGGGTGGCGTATCCATCAGAATCACATCATAATGTTCTTTGAGCTCAACCAGTAGAGCCTTCATTCTACGGGAACTGAGCATCTCGGACGGATTGGGTGGATTCGGTCCAGCCGTGATCGCATGCAGATGATCAATCCCGGTTTCCTGAACCACATCCTGCCATGTCTGTTGATTGGCAAGTACCCGTGTCAGCCCTGTATGATTGCGCAAACCAAACATATGATGCAAGGAGGACCGACGCAAATCCATGTCCATAACCAGCACCTTTTTTCCCTCTTGCGCATAGGTTACAGCCAAATTGCTAATCGTGACTGTTCTGCCTTCACCCGCCTGAGCGGACGCCACCATCATCACCTCAATCGGCTCGTCTATAGAAGAAAACTGGATGTTAGTGCGGAGCATGCGGTACTCCTCCGACACGGAAGACTGAGCATGCAAGGATGTAACGAGCTGATTATTGATTAATCGCGGCATATTGTCCCTCACCTACCTGTTTAGGAGTTGTAGTAGAGCTGTCAGAGCGTCTATCTTCTTTTTTCATTTTTGTAATCAGGGATAAGGTAGGCAGACCAAGTTCTTTTTCAATATCTTCCTCATTTTTAAATGTATCATCCAATACCTCCAGCAAAAACGCCAAGCCTATTCCCAGCAATAAAGAAATGGCAAAAGCAATAAAAATCTGTATAGCGGGATTATTGTTCACGGGAACTGCTGGATCATTCAGGCTGGCTTCGCTTAGGATGGTGACATTGTCCATTTTCATGATAGAGGGGATTTGCCGTTTGAATACTTTGGCTACCGCATTGACGGTTTTCACAGCCTTCGTATACGATAAGTCGCGGACTGTAACATCCATGACCTGTGAATCACCTGCGGTGTTTACTCTTAATTTTTGCGCCAAAGCTGACGGAGTAACCTTAAGATCGGGGAAGCTGGCGACCACCTGATCCATAATCGCCGAGGAGATCATAATTTGCTTATAGGAGTTCGTTAAGGCTATGTTGGTTTGCACCACACTGTAATCGACGACACCTGCACGGTCCGGTCGTGGCGTCTGATTAATAATGAGCTTGGCGGTAGCTTCATAAACTTGCGGGGTAAAATATACATTTTTTATGCCTACTACAGTACACACCAGCAGTACAATGCTACCAATTAACCACATTTTTTTGCGAATCAAACGGATGTACTCTTTCAACTGCACAAGACCAGTCCTCCCTGATTGACTTGTTTTCGATGGAATAACGCTTGTACTGATCCTCTGCATGACGGGGAAAAGAACGATGCATGACCCTCTAATCTATAGTAGAATGTTGTATAATAGCGCATAGAAGGTCTAGCCAGCGAATAAGCACAAAATGCTCAATCATCGTTGGCCTCTTAAGGGTATATAAATGAAGATATCAGTGAAAACTATGAAATATAGATACGTTATGTAACTTGCATAATTAATTTATGATACAAATTGTATCTTGTCAAGCGCAAAATTGCTTTTCTTACCTCTCTTAACCTTGCCTTCAGGAGGAAAAATAGATGAATTATGGAACCCGCATCGCTGAATTACGAGAACATAAGGGACTAAAACAAGAGGAATTAGCGCAATCCCTCGGAATTACGCGGGCGGCTCTTTCTCACTATGAAAAAAATAGACGCAAGCCAGACTTTGAGACCCTGACCAAGCTCGCTGATATTTTCGAGGTAACCATCGATTATTTGGTGGGACGTACGAGCCACCCGACAGCAATATTGGATTCAGATGTGAGGGAATTTGTGGATCAGCTTGAACTGTCCGACGAGAATATCCTGCAACGTTTTAACCTGACGATTGACGGACGCACCTTGTCTGAGGAAGAAGCCAAACGTTTTATCGCGTTTGTTCGAATGGAACGAATGATGGAATAAGGAACGCGCCGCTGCTTGATGTTTTGCTCAAGTAGGATCAGCAACTGAAAATTACACGCGCTTGTCTTTCCGGTACTTCGTTCTATCAGCATCGCCCTCCAGCCATTCTGGTGTCGTGATCCCACATTGGAGCAAAATGTTCCGGATGTCCAAGTGGATGGCTGCTTTGCCTGCTTTCCGTGCGTTGTCTCGAAGAAGAGGGCCATTCCCCCCTAATTCTGTTTCCTTGTTCATTCAGCACTAACCTCACTTTATTAGTCTTGGTCACCGGAAAGAAATTCCCTACAAACCATGTATGTATAGTCATGAACAAAACTATTATATATGAATACATACCTGCAATGTTGTCGTCTTATGACGAGAATATAAAAGGATTTTCTTATTTTTTTCTCCATTATACGTAAAGTATTGGCAATTCAGAACGATTTACAAATAAAAAAGAACCTGTCAGGTCCTATTTTCTCCTGATAGGTTCTTTTTTGCTTTCTTTCGGAATGATGTTAGATATTCATGAGGTAAGGTCCTATATGCATTCCGGTGTAACTAAGCAACCTCGGCTGCCTGAGAAACCTGAGTACCTCCGGTCGCTCGGACTTTGTAGACATAATGACTTCCAGCTTTTACGGTGCGGTCCGTATACGCGCTTCCTTCTACTTGCGAGGCAATCACCTGATAGGCACCGTCTGTCCGGTCAGCACGCAGCACATCATAGGAAGTTACGCCTTCTGCTTGAAGCCAATTAATCTTCACCGCTCCATCTTGAATAGAGGCGGCTTTGACCTCTGTTGGAGCAGAGGCTGCGGCCTGATCTGTGCTTTTTAATTCCAAAATATATTGTACCGATTCGCCAGGCCCCAGCTTTTCTTCGAAATCAAGGGCAGGAGAAGCCTTGAGCCCTGATATGGATCGCTGCGCCTGAGAGTAGGTGGAACCCGCTCCGAAACGTTCCCCCGTGTACAAGCCAGCTTTCGGCATCGTTACCCGCACACGAACGGTCTGCGTTGTGGATTCAAAATTCACTAGGTTCACCAGCAATTTGTTCGAGGTAGCGCCGCTACCTGCCAGTGGTTTAAGCTTGGATGTATCCACCGCGCGAACATAGACCATCTTATCCTTCGTCTCCTCTGGATTCAGTATGGTATAAGTCAGCGGTTTACCATGCGTAGCATACGCTAGACTCAAGCGTCTCATGATCTTAACGCGAGTGTCCTGTCCTTGCCCAAACGGATAAATTTCCGTGTTAGCCGGGTTGTGACTTTGCAGATCAAAGCCCGTTTTAAACAGCGTATAATCCTTATAAAAAGCAGCGTGCTGGATAAACATATCGGCAAACCCGATTTGCGATCGCATAATCCGATCGAATGCAGCTGCTTGTGGCTGACTAGCCCCGTAATCAGGATTGTCTCGATGCGTATCGTTAGTACCAAACTCCGTGTTTAGCATCTTTTTCGCTAGTCCGTTGCTCGAACCACCGAAGGTTTTCAAATTCTGAACGAAGCTGCCCCCGCCCTCTTCATTATACGATTCACCGTAGGCATGTCCGTTGGTCAGGTCGGTGACTTCTTCCAGCTGTTTACGCTGCGCCGGGTCCCGTTCCCATCCATCCGGATCACCGCATTTTTGCGTACCTCCGGTTTGATTTTTGCACGCCTTGGTAGAGTATGTCGGCCAGTAGGCCCAACCCGGCGCTACGGTTTTGAGATGCGGTGCCAATTGCTTGCCTTCCGTATTCAACCACTTAGCCACAGCCAGGTCTACCGCCTTGGAACGGTTAAACAATCCAGGTTCGTTATCTACTTCATAATATTGAAGGTATGAACCGTATTTTTTTACATAATCACGCAACTTTTGCTTGGCCGTCTCTGGCAGAGTACCATCTTTTTGCAGCTTGATATCACCTGTGTATAGATACAAAGCAGACGATTGCATATTATACTGCTTTAACGTTTGATAGTAATCATCCACATCTGTGCATGCCTTGCCTACATTACTGGCACAAGTTACCCTCATGACGTTGCCACTATAAGCAATTCCCAGCCATTTGAGAACGTAAGGTAGATGCTTAACTGCACCCTGATCATAATAAAATTCTTTATTATTCACATTCGTACCGGTCAGTATATATTTCCCATGTACTGGTTCGGCCGCAGGGGAAGCTAACGTCTCCAAGCTCAAGTCATCCCAAGTCCACCACACATTTTTATCTTCTGCAGAGGAGCAGTATAGGCAGCGCGCTGTCTTTAGCTTGAGTACGTTAACACCACTTTGCAATTGTTCTTTGGGGATATACAGCTCGTAGTTATTTTTGAAGTTATAGGTACTCCCAGTACCGGATACCCCGGCAATCTGAATAATTCCGGACAGCTGATGATTTGAAAAGACTGCCATCTGCGGCACCGCTTTGCCCGCATCCAAAATCCGAACACGGAATATCATACCATTGGGAGGAACCTGATTCAGTTTATACTGAAGTGACAGTTCTGGATTCGTGGATGCATTCAAACCTGGAGGAATATCACCACTGCTGAGCAATACCGGAACTGTTGTACTCTCTGCTTCCGACAACGCCGAGAATGTTCCTTTAGCAGAGGATTCAGTAGAAGCTGCTGCTGCAGAAATTTCGATATTATCCCTACCGACTACTCCTTTAAATTCCGCTGAAGAGTCATCCCTCTGGCCCAGCTTCCATACTGGACTGGCCGCCGCTACCTTATCCGTCTGCAATTCTGCACTTTTTGAAGGCGTGTATATAAACCAAGCGATCATGGCTAGAGCTGCGACACCTAGTAATCCGGATAATACGACCGTATACCTATGGGTCAACCATTTTTTCATCATATGATACACCCTCTCTCCTCAAAATTTATGACCGGGAAAGAGTATCTATCAAGGAAGAAACAAAGCGTTTCCGGGAACCACCGCTTTCGCTTCATGCTGACTTTCCCACATCAGACGAGCCATCGCATCGCCTTTTTCATCATAGTATTCCACTTTTAGATCTACCATTTTACCTGCTTCCAAAGCAATACTGCCTTTACGCTCTGTCCAGCTTTGTTTGAACCAACTGTCAATCACCAGCTTGCCGTCTACCCATACGCGAATACCATCATCGGATATAGTTGTAAATGTATAGGTCTCGCTGTATTGTGGTTTGATTTTACCTGTCCAGCGAACCGAGAACTGGTCGGCATTTACCTTGGGATCAGCAGCAACGGCGCGCCAGTTATAATCCAGCTTGCTGTCTGTACGGATCAAAACAGGACTGCCGTTCACATTCATATTGTTAAAATATTCGCCCCGCAGCCCGTTCACATATACTACATCAGGAACAGAAGGAGGAGTCGGAGCTGGGGGTACGATTACTACTGGCGGAACCGGGATAGGCTCACTTTGTCCCTCATCCGGTAAAGTCGGCACATCTGCCCCAGGTTGTTGGATTGCTGCCAGCCCATTTTTCACATCATCCCGTGTCAAACTCCTCGAATCGTTCATATAATCCTGTATTTGATTGGTTGTGTTATTCTCAGTCAGCATCTTGCCCCAAGTCATGGAATACACCCATTTGGGCTGTGCCTGCAGCACCTCAGAGCTAGGCATCTCACCATGCTCGCCAATGGCAATCGGCTTATTCCGTGCCAACCCGAGCAGTCCTTCATAATGACTTTGCTTAAAATCATTGTTGTAGATGTCTACTGCCAAAATATCCACTTTGTCATCCCCCGGATATTTCGGGGTATACGGGACAGTGTAGGAATTGGGAGCATTGGGACTCCACACCCACAGCAGATTGTTCAACTGATGCGTGTTTACAAAACGGTCGTACATGATATTCCATAGCTGATTGAAATTGTTTTTGTTTCCCCACCAGAACCAGTCACCATTCATTTCATGATAAGGTCTCCACAATACTGGAACACCTGCATCACGAAGCTGCTTTAACGATACAGCGACCTTATCCAGATCGGCAATGAAGAGGTTATACTGCGTAGTGCCTGGTGTCACGTATTTATTGAACTCCGCCTGACTTACTTTCGCCTGCACATTGGCCCAAGTCAGCGGTCTACCCGGCAACGCTTCATGAAAAGTCATCGTCACAATGCCACCAGCTCTGCTCCAACGAATAGCGCTATCGACGACATTTTTACGTTGTGCTGCTTCTGTAGTGTCGGATTGACCAGAGATGGCTCCCATCTCATAGCCGTGCAGACCCACATACGCCTGGCTGATTTTTTGGACCTTGTTGCTTAATTCATCTGGACTTTCCAGATAATCATGCTGACCAGTGACTGTTTTCTTTCCAGAGATGCTGAGTAAATAATTGTATAGTTCACGGGCCTGAGTAGAAGCGTCCGAATTAACAGGTTGTAATGAAGCGGCATTCACCACAGACAGAGAATCACCAAAGCCGACGGGAAACAAAGAAAAAAGTATAACAACGGGGAGTACATGACGTATCAGTCGATACAGAGGAATAAAATTGAATCTCACTTTAGCTCTTCCTTTCGGTAGCCAGGCTGCCATCCTTACGGGAAGGCCCTTTAGCTTTGCGTACCAGTCTTTCGACAGGGCTGCGTTTATCGTTGGAAGGAGTTTGGATTCCTTCTTACCCTAAGTATCGACTTTTTTTTACCAAAATTTAATAGGTCATGTTCATGAATTTACAGGTTTTCGCCCAATTTCGACAGTTTGGGCCATTATTTTTCATCAAATCTTCTTTTTTACGTTTTTACGCAAATAATTACGAGATAAATTGATGACGAGAAATTTCATTCCAATCCATACAAAAGCGTACAATATCCTCTTCAACCAACTCAGAGCCAGTCTGAACTTCAATCAAATCCACATCGGTTACAGCCAAAATGCTATGCTTCGTCCCTTCAGGGATGCGAACTACGTCACCGGCCTTCACTTTATGTAGCTTCTCATTCAAAATAATTTCCGCTTCGCCGCTAATAATGGTCCAGATTTCACTTCGTTTGAAGTGAAGCTGGTAGCTGATATTTTTACCTTTGTGTACGCGGATTCGTTTGGTCAGTACCTCATTACCCTCGTCATACTTTACATAGTCTACAACCCGATACTGTCCCCAACGACGTTCTTCATACATTGGACGCTGATCATGAGCCTTGAGCACTTCCTTGATGCGTGGACTTTCTGCCTTATTGGTCACAAGAATGCCATCTGGGCTAGCGGCTACAATCAGATCATTCGTTCCAATGATCGCCACAGGAATGTCCAACTCATTAATAAGACTCGTATTGACGCAATCTTCCGTTACTACCCCTCTACCCACTTGCTGATGAGACATCTCTTCTGTGAGTGTATTCCAAGTTCCTAGATCCTTCCAAAAACCATCGTACGGAAGCACCACGATGTCTTTTTCCTTCTCGACTACTTCGTAGTCAAAGCTGATTTTTTCCAGAGACGCATATTGTTTTTGCATTTCTTCATAATTCAGCGGCAGGCCCTTTGATGCCAAAATATCCAGCAAATAGCTTAATTTGAATGCAAAAACCCCGCAGTTCCATAGAGCATTGCGTTCTATTAGACGCTCCGCCTGCTCCCGGTCGGGTTTCTCTTGAAAATGGCTCACTTCGCAGTAGCCTGTGCTACCTTGGGTGGCATCGTTTTTCGGAATAATATAACCGTATTTCTCTGAAGGATAGGAAGGGACAACCCCGATTAGTGCAAGCTTTCCTTCACTCTCCTGAAGTGTATGTTCGAGTTGGGCTACGGAAGCAAAGAAAGCATCCTCTACATAAGGATCTACAGGCAATATAGCTATAATTTCATCAGGCGAAACACCCGCAATGGAATATAGATAAGTCGCTGTCAGCGCAATCGCAGGAAAAGTATCTCTGCGTTCCGGCTCAACAATGATGCGCGTATTCGATCCGACTTGACTCTGGATCATTTCGACCTGCGCTCTCCCTGTCGCAATAAACGAGGATTCGGATAATCCGTTGTCTCCCAATTGTCTCCATACCCGCTGTACCATGGATTCCGAAATCCCTTCTGGGCTCTCCAGTACCTTCAAAAATTGTTTGGAACGGGAATCGTTGGATAACGGCCATAATCTTTTACCGGAACCACCAGACAAAAGTACGAGCTTCATAAATCTCCACTTCCTCTCTATATTGGTTGGTGATCGAATGGGGCAAGGTTGAGTGACCCGCTACGGGCTGGATTTGATCTTACGATCGCTGTTGGACCGGGATTCATTCGATTGTATAATATCGTATCAAGGTTTGAATCCCGGTCCAAAGGCGAACGCTATCGCTTCTCCAGATTCAAATCCATTCCTGCGCTACTCAAAAATGCATCATATCGATCATACCTTGTGGTGCAAAAGGCACGACCGGACATTATTAAGTCCGGTCAGCCTGTAAAAATCTCACGCTTTCGGCGCTTGCCCGCTGGGCTTGCAAGCTTCTAGTAATCGAGGTTTCGTAACGCCTTGCCAAGATTACTGCGACAACTGCAATGGCGTCTTAATCGGAAGGAGCGGCTTCAACTGTGCCGCTCCTTCTGATACGCCCTTCTACTCCCATCCCATAAGGTGGGAGATTAAACATCGTGACTTGGTGCGGCAAAAGCAGCGGAGCGGGCAGAATTGTTCTGAAGAAGCGTCAGCGTTTGCCTTTATCCCCGGATTTTAACCTTTGAATGTTTTATACAATCCAGAAAATCCGGGGGTAACAGCAATCGGAAGAACAATCTGGACGCGCAGCGCCTTCAGCGCCTCCCACATCACCACAGTCACTTTTTAATCTGTCACTTTTTAAACTTCCACTTTATCTCTGTTCCATCCACTCATCCGCGGACGACCCACGGAGTAGTATTCCAGCCCAGAGCCTTGGATCTGTTCCTCGGTGAATACGTTGCGACCATCAATCAGCACTGGCTTGTGTAGAATGGAGCCCAATTGCACGAGATCAACTTCTTTGAACTCTTCCCAATCCGTCAGCAGGCACACAGCATCGCTTCTTTCGGCGGCTTGCTGCGGGGAGGAGCACCATATAATATTCGGGTGATCCACGCGCTCCTTGAATTTATCCATCGCAATGGGATCATACAGCTTGACAATAGCACCTGCCTGAATGAGCGTTTCTACGATTTCCAGTGCTGGAGCTTCGCGGATATCATCTGTATTGGGCTTGAAGGCGAGGCCCCAAATGCCAATCGATACGCCGTTTAGCTGACCCAGCGATTCACGCAGCTTGGATACAATCATAAAGCGCTGGTCGGTATTTACCTCTACCACCGATTTTAACAACTTAAATTCATAGTCTACATTACCCGCAATTTGGATGAGCGCATTCGTATCTTTCGGGAAGCAAGAGCCCCCGTATCCGATCCCTGCTTGCAGGAAAGAGGAACCAATCCGTTTGTCCATGCCCATACCTTCAGCCACACAGGTAACGTCCGCGCCAACCTTTTCACAAATATTAGCAATCTCGTTAATAAACGAAATTTTAGTTGCCAGGAACGCATTGGAGGCATATTTGATCATTTCAGCACTGCGGATATCCGTCACATAGATTTTATCCGTGAATACCTGATGCAGAGTGACCATTGTTTCACGCAAACCTGTATTGTCCAAACCAATAATGACGCGATCTGGATGAAGCGTATCATTGATGGCTGAGCCTTCTCTCAGGAACTCCGGCGCGGATACAATATCAAAAGACAAACTCGTATGACGAGCCACTACGTCCTTAATCTTTTCGTTTGTTCCGACAGGTACGGTACTCTTAGTCATAATAATCTTGTACCCGTTCATGGCTTTCCCGACATCGGCGGCCGCCTGTTCAATGTAGGACAAATTCGCCTCGCCGTTAGCCAGTGAAGGCGTACCTACTGCTAAAATGACGATATCCGAGCGACGTACCGCATCGGCCAAATCCGAGGTGAACTCCAAACGGCCAGCTTCCAGATTCAACGCGATCAATTCCTCAATACCCGGTTCATAAATCGGAGATTCTGCCCGGTTCAACATGTCGATTTTGTACTGCTCCAGATCGACACAAATCACCTCATTACCTTTTTGCGCAAAACACACACCCGAGACGAGTCCAACGTATCCAGTACCGATTACAGCCAGCTTCATTCCGTTCATCCTCCTTTTAGAAAGTTCACATAGGCTTGTTCTACATACTTTTTCAATTGATCCTTGAAGTTATCTTCATCAAATTTGCGAGCATGGGTAATGATATCGTCCACATTCCATGCATGTTGCTCAACTTTTGCGACGGCCTCCAGCACATCGTCTACTTGATGCTTGCGGAAAAATACGCCGTTCACCTGAGGAACAATCGTATCCAGCGCTCCCCCGCCCTGAAAAGCGATAACTGGCCGCCCGGCCGCATTCGCCTCCAAAGGCGTAATACCGAAGTCCTCTTCCCCCGGAAAGACAAGCGCCCGACATTCGGCCATCAACTTGTTAACCTCTTCGTCCTCAAGTCTGCCGAGGAACTCAATGTTCGGGGCAGCCATACCTTCGAGTCGTTTACGATCCGGTCCTTCGCCAACGATGCGCAGCTTGAGACCGTTACGTTTGAATGCCTCGATCGCGAGATCAATGCGCTTGTAAGACACCAATCGGGATACGATCAAATAATAGTCACCGATGCTTGTAGCACGTTTGAAACGGGATGTATTGATAGGAGGGAAAATAACATCTGCCTCCCGTTGGTAATAGTGCAGAATTCTCCGTTTGACGACGGAAGAATTGGCGATAAACTGGTCTACGTTGCGAGAAGTTTTGGCATCCCATGTTTTCAGCCTGTTCATGTACAGCTTTAGCATATTTTTGAGCAGGTTGGATTTGGACTGCCGGGCCATATATGTATCGTAATCCCAGGCAAACCGCATCGGTGTGTGACAGTAACAAATGTGAAACGTATGTTTGGGTACCTGGATGCTTTTCATAAATGCGCTGCTGGAGCTTAAAACAATGTCGAAATCCCTAAAATCAAAATCACGGATAGCGATGGGATACAGCGGCAGCACTCCTTTGAAATTGGTCTTCACTCCTGGGATGTTTTGTAGCCAAGTGGCTCTAATATCCGCATCCTTCAAGTTGCGCGACAGGCGCTCGTCGCTGAACACCGTTGTGAAGATGGGAGCCTCCGGATACATATCATGGAATACCTCTACTACCCTTTCCGCTCCGCCCATTTGGATTAGGTAATCATGTGCTATCGCTATTTTCATCTGAATCATCCTTTAACGCGAATGTCGGTCAGACTCCTGCCAACAAACCCTTATAGTAATGAACTATATCCTTAACAGTGTTCTCGATGACAAAATGTTTCTTGACCCGTTCCATCCCTCTCTCACCCATCTGCTGACGTTCCTGTGGATGCTCCAGCATCCAGCGGATGGCTTCTTCCAGCTTGGCCGGGTCTCCCGGTTCAATGAGCAGCCCGGTTTCATTAGGTACCACCGTTTCCTTGGGACCACCTTCGTTTGAAGCGATCACTGGTAAACCTGCAGCCATGCCCTCAATAATGACTTGACCGAATGGCTCCGGTGTAATGGAAGTATGAATTAGCAGGTCACAGCGCTGCATCAGACCCTGAATGTCATCGACGTGTCCCATCAGATTGACGTTGGTCAACCCATATTCGCGCATCGTGGATTCCAATCGTTGTTTGTATTCCTCTTCTCCGAACAACGCATCTCCAGCCAGCCAGAATTTCACACGCTGATCTGGTAAAAAAGAACGTGCCGCTTCCAATAAAATATGTTGTCCCTTCCATTCCGCCAATCTGCCGACCAATACGACGTTAAACGAGTCATCGCCACGCAAATGCGCAGCCGTATCACGAGCCGTAATTGCTTTGGCAAAAGCGGAGTAGACGACGAGCGTCTTTTTGTCCGGGGGTAATTCCAATGCACTCAGCGTGGATTTGGAATTGGCAATCACACCGTTAGGCAAAAAGCGGGACATGAGCCGAATCCCTTTGGCTACAATCGGCTTCAGATACGGTGGACCGATGTGGTCACGGATATGCCAGATCAACGGCAGCTTCGCCGATTTGGCGGCTACTGCACCATACAGTGCAGATTTGAGTGAGTTTGTGTGCACACACACGACTTTTTCCTCACGCAGCAATGGCGCAAGTTTTCTGCCGTAAGCCAGCAACCGAAAGGCTGCTGCAGGTGCACCCAGATTAACGGCATTTCGTCCCCGATTGCGAATCGAATCATCTAGTGGAACGATACGCACATCAATATCACGCTGCCGAAGCCGATCTGCCAAATCGCCCTCCTCCGCCAAAATAACGAGCGGGTCGATATGTTCCCCGATATTCGTCAGGATGTTATACAAAGCGACTTCGCCGCCGCTCCATCTTGCCGTATGGTCAATATAAGCTACTCTCATCATTTCGCCGCCGCCTTTCTGTCAAGGACCTGTCGGAACACCTCTTCTACCTGTTCCGCTACATGTCCCCATGTATATCTGCTCAGGACATGGTCCCGGCATTCCCGTGCATTCGGTAGAAGTTCACGATGATCCAGCACACGTAGCAACCCTGCAGCAATAGCTTCACTGTCCGTCCCCTGGAACAATAGCTCAGGACGGAATCCTCTTAAGATTTCCTTGTTGCCGCCTACAGGAGTGGCCAGCACCGGTAGGCCCGAGGCCATCGCCTCAACTGTGATCAGACCGAAACCCTCTAGTGCCTGTGTTGGCACAACAAACAAGTTCGAGGCTTGATGGTACAGGGGCAGCTCCTCATCCGACACATAACCAAGCAACCTTACATGGTTATGAAGATTGTATTCCGCCACCTTGGAAGCCAATTCCTCCATCAAGGGACCCTTTCCACCAATCAGCAGCAGATGATCAGGGTGTCGCTCGGTTACTCGTCGCCATGCTTCGAGTAGCTGTAGCAGTCCCATGCGATTAACAAGACGACGAACGGTTAGCACAATCGTCGCATTTTGCGGCAAATTCAGCCGCTTACGTACAGCCTCCTGATCCTCTGCCGGATGAAACCTTTCTACATTCGCCGCACCAGGAATAATATGAATTTTGCTAAGTGGTACTTTATAGTGCTCGTGCAAAATATCCCGAAAAGTCTCGCTTAGCACTATAAATTTATCCGCCAGACCATAAGCTTTCATTTCAATGGATTTGGCCAACGTCGTTTTAAGAAAATGCTTAATTCCCTGTCCTTCAATCTTCATTTCCTCCGTCCACGGTCCGTGGAAGGTGGTAACGACCGGGATTCCTCTTTTTTTCGCCTCCAGTGCCGGTCCGACACTATAAGGAGCAAAATGGGAATACAGCACATCGATCGGTTGCTTGTCGAACAGTTCTGCTGCATATTTTTGCATCAGCTCTCGGCGCTTCCAGATGGATTGCTGCTTGCTGCCAATCGAATGAATACGAATACGTTCAGCCTGAGGCTGCTCATCACTACAAATTAGAGCATCCAGCGTATTGCGCTCTAGCGTAAGCTGCTCACAGATGGATTTGAAATATGTGTTGAGACCTCCTGGCTGTAAGGACGGCCAGCTCAATCCCGTTGCCGCGATACGAAATCCGTTATTGTACGACATAGCTGGTTTCTCCTTTCTGCTCGGTCTGTCCGCCATCCACGACTTCTATCTTTTTTCGCCGCTTGGTTAACTCATAATGCTTGAAACAGACGAGAAACTCATACATCACCCAGAAAACGGCTACAGCAAAACCCGCTAACCCCTTGCGGTATAAGCCTTGAACAAAATACTTCTGTACAAAGCGGGCGGGGGGCCTCCACAACAGTCTGGTAATTCGAAAGGATCTTCCTTTGTTAAATGCCGTCTCTGCTTCCAGATCTGTATATTTGTTAAAACGGGTCATATGATCACTGATGCTGCGGAATCCATAGTGCCATAACACGCCCTCCAGATGGATGATCTGAGAAGAGGCTACATCTGGCATTTCATGAACAAGACTATTCGTAATGCCATAAATTCGCCGATTGTACAAACGAACCAAATACTCGCCTTTGTTCATCCATTTGCCGAGAAAATCGCCAATGCGAAATACGGAATAGGCTTTGGCCGGATCGTGGAGCGTTTCCTTTACTTTCAATAAGTCACCAAGCAACTCTGCATCCACTACTTCGTCTGTATCAATCAGGAAAATCCAATCAAATTCCGCTTTATCAACACCAAACATGCGCTGTTTGGCATAACCGGGCCATGGGTTGGAAAACACCCGACAGCCCAATGATTCAGCTACCTGAATCGTATTGTCCTTGCTCCCTCCGTCAATGACGACGATATCGTCCGCAAAGGGCTGGCAGGATTTGATGGCAGCAGTAATTCGAATGCCATCATCCTGAGCGATAATAACTACGGATATCCGGTTGTCCGCGGGAACGCTAGACATGTGGTTCATTAGCGGGTGCCTCCTTCTTTATCTAACCGTTAACTGGCTTTTTCCGGATGTAGTGTGACATCGTTGATCGGAGCCATTGAAAATCTTGTTTGGAAATAACCAGTCTTGGAATTTTCATTTTCAGAACGAACTTAACATTACATAAAATGAAAACGAACCGTAAAATCCCCGAAGACAGCATTGCTATCCCTGCACCCGTCAATCCATATCTCGGCACGAGTATGGACAGCAATGGAATGACGAGCGCCAATCCGACACCCTGTAGAATGGTAACCAGTTTGGGCTTACCCAACGCCATAAATTGTTGTGCCAGCACCATGGTACCTCCACTGATAGCAACCTCAAGCACCAGAAACCGGAATACCGTAAGCGCTTGTTTAAACTCTTGACCATATAACAAGGTGAATACGAACGGAGCAACCAGCATTAACATCACCGCAGCCAGAAAGGTTGCCGTTGAAGTCACTCGAAATGCCCGAAATGTTATGGCCACCGCCTCTTCCTTATCCAGTCCGGAGGCTTTGGGAAACAGCACGACAATGATCGAGGTTGAAAATACATTTACCATCCGGGCCAGGCTGACCGCTACCGCATATAAACCGAGATCAGCGGGTCTGAGCAGACCCGCAATCAAAATCTGGTCAATGTAAGTGGAAACCTGCCCCATGAGATCATTCCCGTATGAACCCATACCGTAGGTAAAGAGATTTTTAAATTGCGTCCAGCTGTTCTTCACCTTTGGTTTGTACAGCCGAATCATTCGTATCGTGACACCGATATAGATCGGCAAGCCTGGCAGTAAGTAGGCCAATGCTGAGGTGTACGGATTCATCGTCCCCGTCAGGATCAGAATCGCCAGTCCAAGCAGCGTACTAAGTGGTACCAGATACCGAAATAAATTGTACTGTTTATATTCCGAGCGAACTTGAAGCAATGCATTATTGATCTGTGAAATCGCTATGAGTGGACACATCATCATGGAGCACTGCGCGAAAAGTATGACCGATGAAGAAAAAGAGCGCAGCCAATAAGGAATTAGAAATACTCCGATGAGTGTCGCCATCCCCCCGAACACCGTAGCCAGCAGCAAGGCCAGACCATACAGCTTACCCGTTTCCTCAGGTTTCCTTTTGGCATTGTAAATCAATGCAGATGGAACACCGAAGCTCATGCAGAAGGCAAGAAATTGGGACCAGTTCACCATCGCTGTCTGTTCTCCGCGTCCAGTAGGACCCAAGAATCGTGCCGTCAGCACACCAGTCAACATATTCACAACGAGAATCAGCATACTGAATATCATCGTTTTTACTGCTGCAGAGCTGTTATCCTTGCTTTTGGCAAACCGAATCACCGTGGACCATAGTGTCCGGACAGGTGCGGATAATGCTTGTAAGTTTTGCACAGCCTTTACCTTCTTTCCGCGATGACATCTTTTGCCCATAGTCCTATTCCGATCATCATCCAGATCAAATAGCCGCGCATACCGGGGAAACCATTATCCGATATGAGACTGGCTACAGCTCCGGCCCATGTAGCCAACGCCAGTCTGATATAAGGCTGACTGGAATTCCGTTCGGCAATACGGACGAGAAGGCGCTTGATGATAACGATCAGACCACCGAAGAAAAAGAATGCTCCGCAAATACCGAAGGTGAGGAAAATGGCAATATATCCATTATCCATAATCCCAAGTTCACCGAGATCGCCGCCGTTATCAAGCTTGGTTCCGATTCCTACACTCCCGATCCCCTGCCCGACCGGATTGCTAGTAATCGCCGGAAGCATTGTATGCAGTAGATCCAAACGTTCATTGTACGAATGATCCTGTTGAATATCTGTCAACGTCTGCATGCGAGCCACCAAACCTTCTGCCCCCGGAAGTTTTGGAACGATGATGTAGAGAAGAAGGCCGACGATAGCAAGTTGAAACAGAGTCTTCCACTTTCCTTTGGAGGATGAGCTGAGAATGTAAGCCAGCAACATGACGAATGCAATCAGCCAGGCTGAACGTACGAGCGTGACCAAAAGACAAACAACTGTTAGCAGGACTCCAATCCATCCCAAAGTGCCTCGCCACCGTTTCTCCATCAGCATCGGTACAAGTGCCATTGCCAGGAAAATAGCGCATGGGCCGGGCGAGTTCATGGAAGAAAACACTCTGATTTGAAGCGGTTCTGGCATCCCAATGGAATTCATTTCCACATGATTCATCCAAAATGCATCCCAAGGAGGCACCGTCAAGTACTGAATAATGCCGTATATCGCTACAAGAACAGCAATGTTGGCGTATGAATACAGCAGTCGGTCCAGCTCCTTTGCTTTCATTGGCTTAATCGCAAGATAAGGCAATAGAAGCAATGGAACCACATAATTGGCCAAATCATAAGCAAAAACAATACCATTTTTGAATAACCCGACCACACTTCCGTAGGCCAATTCTATGCCGAAAAATACAGCAATTCGGGTTAATGGCTTTTCCGCCAGATGAATACCCCGCAGCACAGGAATGATCAGCATGCTGCTTACCAGCAGCGGCGCCACGCTCAACAAGGAAACCGAGTGATACGTTCCCTCCAACCAATCTGCAATGCGGCGGATTTCCGGGCCTACTGCCCACACCACCAGTGTGTAAGAAATCAGTAACCGTGATTGCAAGATCGCCAGCAGGAAGGCCGGAAAAACGATCGCCAGCAATATGGCTCCCTGCTGGCTCGTGGTGGGATTCATCTTGGCGCTGACAAATCCGATGGCGAGTGGCAGCATACAAGCCAGCACCCCCATACCAATCATGCCGATTCCACGCCGGCTTCCTAGCCAGAAGGAAATCTGCTGATCTGCCAACCGACTCATGTTTCTCACCCCTGGCCTCCCTTCATCTGCTTCCGCTTGAACATCTCTTTAAACAGCAGAACGAGGAACTGGGAATCCTCAATCAAATATCTTTTCCACAATCGTTTAGGCTCCTGAGACAACCTCCAAAACCATTCAAATCCTGTCTTCTGCATCAGCTCCGGTGCTCTCTTTACATTCCCCGACAGGAAATCAAAGGTCGCTCCCACCCCAATCGAAACTGGAGCGCGGTAAGTCTCATAATATCTGTAAATCCATTTTTCCTGCTTTGGTGCTCCTACACCTACAAAAACGATGTCTGGGCGAGCCTCTTGAAGTAACTGGATAATGTATCTGTTCTCCTCTTCGTTTTTCTCAAAGCCATAAGAAGGAGAATAGCAGCCCACCACATTCATGTTTGGATAGGATTCCTGGAGATTAAGCATAGCCTTCTCAGGAATACCGTCAGCTGCACCCAGAAAAAACAAACGATAGCCTCGATCCTCAAAAGCCTCTCCCAGCCGGGTGAACAAATCGGAGCCTGACACCTTTTGTTTGAGGGGCTTTTTCAGTAACTTAGACGCCCAAATGATAGGCATTCCATCAGCCACTACAGCTCCGGCATCCGAATATACCTTACGGAATTCATCATCCTTGCGGAGCTTGATCACATGATCGACATTACAGGTCAAAATGTAGGAATGACGCTGATGCTCAATAGAAGTATCTATAAATTCGAGTAGATCATTAAAATCGTAATTATCAAAGTTGACATCGAACATGTTCACTCTGCTCATCGTATCACTTCTCTTTGCGAAAATCGGTTTGAGTAGATGTTTGGTATAATGCATTCAAATACCAGCAAAACGGAATAATCATCTGAACCGTCGACAACGTATTATCTGAAAACGAGTAGATCAAAAAACCTGCAATTAAAGTTGCAAAATAAGGTTTAATAGACTTGGCAAGTGACCGGTAAATAAGAGCGAACACGATCAGTAATGAAAGCATTAAGAGCCCACAACCGATATATCCGGTATCAAAATAAAAGCGTATATACTCGTTATGCGGTACAACAAAACCATTAAATAACGTCCCGTCGTTCGCAACCGTTACCGCGCCAAGTCCTCTGCCTGACCAAGGGTAATCATGTACTCTGTTCAAAAAATATTCCCATGCCTCCGAGCGTCCCGATAGGTCAATGCCTGTGTCGGTCTCCCGTTCGAAGGAGCGTTTTTTTAAATTGTTCCATTGCAGGGCCACCGCCCCCAGAGCAACCAAAAACGATCCGGCCAGCGGTAGCAAATAATTGACTTTTCCCTTGAGGTATTGACGGGCAATATCAAACAGATACACAGCAAACATTAATAACAATGCCAGAATCGGCCCACGTGTACCGGTGGCGATCAGGATTAAAAAGTTCAGTGCCAACACCGTGTAATAAAAGGCAGCTTGCCTAGGTTTGCGCTTGACCTCAATCAGCGAGACGGCAATTCCGAGAAAGGAGAGCATTGCCAAATGCGGCGGTATATTCGCTCCTTGTACTCTGACTGCGCCCGTAAATTCCACATCCGTAAATGAATGCAACCCTAAAACCTGCAAGCCTAATCCAATGACCACACTAATAATCGGCAACAGGCTGATCAACCGAATATGCTTTTCCGCCACATCCTTTTTCCACTGGATCAGTAAAAAAAAGAAGGGCAGTGATAGTCCCACGAACGCCTTGACGGCAATCGAGGTCGTTAACAAAGGCAGCCATGCTGAAAATCCAAATGTAATCCCCAGCATGATCACCAATGCCAAGACTGGATAGCTGAACTTGAGACGAATGCCATATACGAGCATGCAAGGCACTAGCAGAGCCAAGATGCCCAATTTGTACAATGACAATATCTCAATGCCGAACACGCCACCCTGATACAGAGAATCGACCGAGACCGCTGTGCTTAGCAAAACTGCATAGCTGATGCGCTCTGGATGATGGATAGAGACAGCCAACAAAAGCAGTAAGCATACCGCTGCAATACTGACCACAGGTTGATAGGTAGCTGCAATTCCTACAGCAAGAGCGCCTAGTAGAAAAATAAAAACATGCTGTATGGTGTTTATTCTGGAAGTCCAAGGATAGTTACTCATGTTCAATCTTTCACCCCGCAGCTGACTCGCTTTTCCGGTTGCGCAGTGTATCCAGCGTTCCACGGATATTTTCAAGCCTGCACCGGTTCAACAGCTTCCTGCCCTCAGTACGTGCCAGCAGGGAATCCACCGTGATGTATAACACTTTGGCTGCCACTTTTGCCATCAGTATCGCGTTGCCGCGCAGACCTGCAGCCTGAGCAGCATTAGACATACCCTGACAATAGTAGCGATTCATAATCCATTCTCTCGTTAAGCGTGAAGCCGGAACAAAATGTTCTACAGCCATGTGTGGATGATACATAATCGTTCCACCATTTTTACGGATTTGCTCGAATACCCACGATTCTTCACCAGATAGTAGGATATCTCCCTTTCTGCCCAGGTGAAGCGGGAACATGACGGCGGCGAAAGCCGTTTTGCGCATAGCCATATTCGCTCCAAATGGATTCAGGCCCGCTGGATATTCCCGAACGGATTCCCCCAGATCAATAATCGTGTAAGGCAGTTCAAGCGGCCCTGTCAACCAGTTCGGGCGTTCCGTCTCAAACTTAGGATCAATCTTCCCACCCATAGCCGTCAGCTCGGGATTGTTCCCAAAGGCCGACATAATCGTTTGCAACCATGTAACACACGGAATTGCATCATCATCCAGAAAAGCAATGACGTCTGCTTTTGATAACGTAATGCCGGCATTACGAGCGGCAGACAGTCCTTGTTCGCGCTCATAATGATACCGAAGATGAATATGCTGACCATGCGCAACGGTGAATCTTTTGATCGTCGCTGCTGTATGATCGGTGGATCGGTTGTCGACCACAATGATCTCAGCCAGTGCAAGGTCTTCCAGCTTCAGTAGAGACATTAACGTTTTCTCCAGCAGGTCCGCCCGGTTATAGGTGCAAATAACGACGGACACTGCGGGACATCGCTTAAATGCATCCATCAGTAAGCATCCTTGGAGAACAGCATTTTAACGCCTGTTTTCATGATGATTTTCAGATCGAGCCACGTATTGCGAACATGAATATACTTCAAATCCATTTGCACCATTTCTTCGAAGCCTACACTGTTACGTGCGCTCACCTGCCAGTAACCCGTACATCCCGGTGTTACAATCAGGCGCTGCTTGTCATAATCGGAGTATTGCTCAACCTCGCTGGGTAACGGCGGGCGCGGACCGACTAAAGTCATATCTCCAACCAACACATTCCACAGCTGCGGAATCTCATCAATACTCGTCTTGCGTAGAAAACTGCCAATTTTCGTGATCCGAGGATCGTTTTTAATTTTGAACATGGCGCCGCTCACTTCATTCAGCTCCATCAAGTCCTTTTTCAGCTCCTCGGCATTGGACACCATTGAACGGAATTTATACATATCGAATAACTTCTCATTCTTGCCCACCCGAGTTTGCTTGAAAAACACACTTCCCTTTGGGTCCTCGAGCTTAATCAGAATGGCCACCACTGCAAACAGCGGGAGCAAGACGATTAAGCCCACGAAAGACAGCAGCATATCAAGGAGGCGTTTTGTGACCAGGTAGGACGTTTTATCCTGAATTTGTGTATTTCCGTATGGCATGTAAAACGCTTTACCTGACATGACAGCCTCGCCATCCTCCGGTAAATTTTCCATGCTCATGCTGACGTACCTCCTCTCAACCCGCTGTAGTTGCTTTCTCGGTCTTTTTCAGCCATTCATTCATGGCCTCCATAACCGGATACTTCAAATCATCGCTGGCAAGTGCAAATTCAAGAGTGGTTAAAATATATCCAAGACGTTCACCTACGTCATAACGCGTGCCTTCAAAGTCATAGGCGTATACACGTTCACTCTGATTCAGCTTTTGGATCGCATCCGTCAACTGAATTTCGCCGCCAGCTCCTTTTTCCTGAAGATCAAGATATTTGAAAATTTTCGGCGAGAACACATAACGACCCATAATAGCCAGATCGGATGGGGCTGTGCCTGGAGCCGGTTTTTCAATAAAATTATTCACTCGGTACAATCGTCCGTCCTGTTGGTCCGGTTCAATGATGCCATACCGGTTCGTGAATTCCTGTGGTACCCGCTGAACGCCAATCACAGAATTTTGTGTTTCCTCATATTGATCCATCAGCTGGCGCAGGCAAGGTTTTTGACCTGTTACGATATCGTCGCCCAACAGCACACCAAATGGCTCGTCCCCGATAAAGCGTCTTGCGCACCACACCGCATGTCCCAGACCTTTCGGTTCTTTCTGGCGAATGTAATGGATTTCCACTCCCGAAGAACGCTGTACTTCCTCCAGAAGCTTCAGCTTACCGTCCTCGAGCAGCTTTGATTCCAACTCAAATGCGTTGTCAAAGTGGTCCTCAATGGCACGTTTACCTTTACCCGTAACGATAATAATGTCCTCGATACCAGAAGCAATCGCTTCTTCCACGATATATTGAATCGTAGGCTTATTGATAATCGGAAGCATTTCCTTAGGCATTGCTTTGGTAGCAGGGAGGAAGCGCGTTCCCAATCCTGCTGCTGGAATAATGGCCTTTTTCACTTTTTTCATCATCGCACTCATTCTCCTTGCTTCATCGAATTTGGTGTTGCTTACTTCACCTGATTCATCACAATTCCAACCAGCGTCGCGCTAGCCTGCTCCATGAGTTGCTTTGTTTTGCGTAGATCTTCCCGTTTGGTCCGGCCATGCTTGGCAACGAGAATCACACCATCCGTCAAGCCTGCAATCAGGCGAGCATCCGTATAATTCAGCGCTGGCGCCGAATCAAGTAAGATGATGTCATATTCACGTTTAAGCTCTTCCATCAGCTCTGCCATACGTTCGCTACCGAGTAAATCTGCTGCGTTATACAGACTGTCCCCACCAGGAACAACCGATAGCTCCAGTCCACCATGCCTAACGATAGATTTGGAAGAAGCCCCACCGCGCAAATAAGCCGATAGACCTCCGGCATTCTCCATACCGAATATCTCGTGCAGCGCTGGTCTATGCAGATTGCAATCCACCAGAGCCACCTTCTTGCCTTCTTGAGCAAAGGAAACTCCGATGTTAGCGATCATTGTTGTTTTTCCCGCTCCGCTTTCCGGCGAGGTTAACAAAAGAACCGTCCCACGGTCCTTTTGCCCGATCACCTGCTGCCGGATGTATGTACGGAGGGATCGAAATGATTCCGAGATATACGATGATGGATTACTTTCTGTAATCAACATGTCATTCAATCGCAGCATATTTACGCTCCCCTACCCGTTCTTTGGAATTTCCGGCCACTCCATCGATGTCCTTCTTGCGAATGACGGGAATCGATGCAATTACAGGAATGCCGATGTCTGCATCCGCTTCTTTTTCCGTACGTAGCGTGCCGTTAATGCTTTCTAGGAACACAATCGTGCCCAGCGCAATCATCAGCGATACGAGAAAACTAATCGCAATATTCATGAGCGGATTCCCATTAATCGGGTCAGGATTGGCCTGCGGGTCCGCTTCATTTAAAATTTTCACATTATTTAATTCCATCAATCCAGGAACCGTCTGCACGAATTTCTGGGTTACTGCGTTTACAACCGCTGCGGCCTGAGGATAATTCCCCGCCTCAAACGTCAAGCCAATCACCTGACTTTTATCCGAGGATTTAATCTGCAGCTTCTCCGCCAACTTTTGCGACGTCAAATTGAACTCAGGATGAGTCGCTACCACAGCGTCCATAATTTTAGGCGAAGTGAGAATTTGCTTGTAGCTTTCCACCAAATTAAGACTTGTGTTGACGTCGTTCAGATTGTTACTCCCCTGCTTGGCAGAAATATGATTAACCAGCAGTTGGCTTGAAGCGGAGTAGACTGGCTTTACGACATTGTCACTCACAATGTAAGTCGTTACGCATGAGAGAATGACAAAAATCGCAATCAGCCACAATCTTTTTTTGATTAGAACTAGATAATCCAAAATGGTTTTCTCCACAAAAATCCTCCCTCCCACACAATTTCTCTTCTTATTTTAAGTATGATCTAATTGTAACAATCCGTTGTATAGACGACATGGAACCGAACGGCACTTTCTCCCTCACTACAGAGGAAGGGGGATGTATACTTTTGGACACGGCATGGTATACTTTTGTACCATACTTTGTCGATTATGGTAAATAGAAATGAAAAAATCCTCAAAACCACCAAAGTTGGTGATTTTGAGGATTTTTTTATGCCACTTGCATATGAAACTACTGCGTAGCTTATGGGGTTAGCGCATCATCATATTGGTTGGCTCGTACTTCGCTAGACCAATCGCATTGGCATATAATGCTGCCTGCGTACGATCTGCCAGTCGCAGCTTGGCCAAGATCTGACTGACATGCTTTTTGACGGTGAACTCACTGATAAATAAACGGGATGCTATTTCACGATTGCAAGCCCCTTGCCCCAGCTCGACCAGCACTTCTTTTTCCTTTGGTGTCAGGTCGTCCGTGAGATTGCCCGCATCTTCACGTAGCTTATTTTCGAGAATAGCCGGATCATAATATTTGCGTCCTTTGTTGACAAGATGAATCGCGTAAATTAATTCCTCAGGCAAAGCCTCCTTAAGCACATAACCGTCCACAGAGGCTTCCTCCGCTTTCAGAAAATCTTCACGTGTTGCAGAAGAGGTCAGCAAAATAAATTTGCTTCTGAACCCGCGTCCGCGCGCTATCTTGATAATATCCAGACCTGATTCATCAGCTAATTTTAAATCCAGCAGCACCAAATCTGGATCCGTTTCCTCGATCACTGCAAGTGCTTCCTGTTGATTCTGGGCCTCTCCCGCGAACTGAACATTAGGCTGCATGGATATAACCGCAGCGAGTCCTTTCCGTACTAAAGGATGATCATCGACAATGACAATTTTCATGATTCGGCCTCCTGTCTACAGTTCAGGATTTGCATAATCCCTATGTATCCGATTGTTACCGCAGATTTTGTATTGCAGAATGTTCACACATTGTATTCAAGGATTTTATAAAATCCTCATTCATAAGCATTTACCGGAATGGACAATCGAATCTGTGTTCCCTCTCCGATTCGACTTGAAATATCAAATTCGCCTCCCATCGATTGAGCTAAATATTCCATATTCATCATGCCCAGGCCCCCGCCTGCACTGACCGCCTCACCTCCTGCTACCATTCTCGCCGTCTCAAACCCTACTCCGTCGTCATGAATAGACAGTCTAATCACTTGGGGCGTCAATTTTAACTTCACATCAATTCGCTTGGCCAATCCATGACGGATTGCGTTCCCCGCCGCTTCGGAAATGATGCGGAACAAAGCCTTCTGGTACAAATACGGAAGTGAATAATGATCACCATGGATATCAAAATCAATTTGTACATGGTTCAGCTTGGAGAGTGTATGCAGATGGCTTTTCACCGTACCCAACCAAGTTGAGCCTCCGCTTTTTTTCGAGCTTAGGCTATGAATTGCCCCCTTCAGCTCTCTAACCGCTTGATTGGCCGATTGCTGAATTAAATCAATTTGCTCCTCCACCTGCTCCTTAGGCTGATGGCACCAAGTCTGCCGGAGAGAATGGGTTGCGTACACAATACCAAAAAGACTTTGTGAAACATTGTCATGCATTTCATTTGCAATCCGGTTCTGCTCATTCGTCACAATCAACTGATTCTCAATACGCTCCAGCTCATAGCGTTCCAAAAACACAGCACTCAGCTCAGCTAAGAATATCAGTTGTTGCACAAGCCAGCGTCTTCCTGTCAAACTCTGATCCGGTCCCAGCTTGAGGCCAATCGTCGCTACAAAGCGGGTCGTCATCGGTACGGTGATCATGAGAAAGTCGCCCCATTCCGGCAGATGTCTGAAAAATGGTTCGCGCTCTTCCCTGAACTCCTCCCGGTAATTCTCCAGTTCTTCGAATAGCTGCTCCTCTTCTTCTACCGTCCAGCCTGTCTGGCTGCTTGCCGGTGCATCTTCCTCCTGACTATCCAGCCAGAAAAATGCACGGCTCTGCTTGGTTAGCTTGACAGTGTAATCCGAGATGACCTGACCCAGATTTAATGCCTCATTATGGCTGGTCGTCTCCATGATGTGATAAATCGACTTGATATGATCCATCGTCTCATTGGCTTGTTCTTTAGCCACCTTCAGTTCGTCCTTCATGACGCGAATAACCTGCATTGCCATTGTGGTTACGATCAATACCAGAAACAGATTAATGTTCTGCAATATAAGATCCCACAAAAAATATTGACCTGGTGTAAAAAAGATATAACAAAATGTGAGCACCAAACCGATATAAGAAAGTAGGAGCGTCCAGCTGTACCTCATGGATAGATGAGCACAAGCTACCAGCATGGGAGTAATCACATACCATTTGAACGGGCTATTTATCCCTCCGGTTGGGAATAACAGCAAAATGATCCCTGCGGTTTCTAGCGCAATACTGCATTTCAATACCATATCATGAAGTCTGTATTTACGGTAAATCCAAGTAAATGCTGTAACGGATAAAAATAGAAAAACAATCAGTAATAGCTTCTGCCATACCATTAATCTAGATGTTTCGAACAGAAAAACAAGTGATGTTAAAGATAATGATACATAACGGTATAAAAAAATCATTTTGTCTTCTGCTGACTTCTTCAACTTCATCCTGTCACCCTATTCTGTGTTTTGAAGGGACGATGGGCATATTAGGTTTGTTTGCGTACTCTAAAAAAATCATAACCAATCCAAAAATAAATAACAAGACATAAACTCTTACGTAAACGGTTACATTCCAAAAAATTTGGTACTTTTTATAACATATTTACCGTTTCAGGAAAACATTTTGGGGGTAATGTCAGAATTTATGACGTTTGTCAAGGTAATAAATCACATTTTTGTTAGCCTGAAAAAAGGACTTGCTGGTACCGCCGTGACTATAACAGCGGTATTCAGCAAGTCCTTTTAGTGAATTTGGCGATCTGCTTTTTAGCCCCCGGTACGCGCCAATTCACGCATATTGGCTTCAAATGCTGCCAGTAGAGCTTCATCCCCGCTCAAACCGGTCGCCTCTTCTTTTTGAATCTGTTCAACCATACGCTTGTAATCCTTTGGAATCACCCGTACAAATTGCTGAATCGCAGTCTGCCATTCATCCAAAATACGTTGTCCCGCTTCACTACCCGTGTAAGTGACATGGCGCTGGATCAAGCCGCGCAAATCCGCTGCTTCTCCAGGATCTTCCACATCTTCCAGCAACACCATTTCCAGATTACAACGGCTCAGGAACGTCCCCTCAGGATCATAGACGTATGCAATACCTCCGGACATCCCGGCTCCAAAGTTCCGTCCGGTTCCACCCAATACAGCTACACGTCCGCCCGTCATGTATTCGCAGCCATGATCACCAACGCCCTCAACAACAATACGTGCGCCGGAGTTCCGAACAGCAAAGCGCTCGCCTGCGATTCCGTTAATATAAGCTTCACCACTAGTCGCTCCATACAAGGCTGTATTTCCGATAATAATGTTCTCTTCAGCCTTAAAGGTCGCTTTGTGAGATTTCTTTACAATAACTTTACCGCCAGATAGCCCTTTACCGACATAGTCATTGCTATCGCCTTCGACGCTCAACGTGATGCCTTTCGGAATAAAGGCTCCGAAGCTCTGCCCTGCCGATCCAATGAAGTTAAAGCGAATTGTATCCTCAGGCAGACCTGCCGCCCCATACTTACGTGTAACCTCGCTGCCCAGAATCGTACCTACCGCCCGATTCACGTTAGTAATAGGCAAGGTACCCTCCACAGGCGTTCCGCTCTCCAGTGCTTCCGCAGCCATCGGTACGAGCTTCTGCATATCAAGTGTTTCTTCCAGTCCGTGGTTTTGGCGCTGCACGCGGTAACGTACACTTCCGTCTTCCAACTCAGGAACATGCAGCAGCAAGCTCAGGTCTACGCCTTTCTTCTTCCAATGCGAATCGGCGTTCACGGTATCCAGACAATCCGTACGGCCGATCATTTCCTGAATTGTGCGGAATCCCAGCTCCGCCATAATTTCACGGACATCTTCTGCGATGAAACGCATAAAATTCACCACATGGGCTGGATCACCCATGTAATTTTTACGCAACTCCGGATTCTGCGTAGCCACACCCACCGGACAGGTATCCATTTGGCATACCCGCATCATAATACAGCCCAACGCTACGAGCGGCGCTGTGGAGAAGCCGTATTCTTCCGCACCCAACAGGGCAGCTACGACCAAGTCACGTCCAGACAGCATTTTACCGTCTGTCTCCAGTACCACGCGGTCGCGCAGGTTGTTCAGCATGAGCGTCTGATGCGTCTCAGCCAGCCCTAGCTCCCAAGGCATACCCGCATGGCGGATGGAGCCTTGCGGGGAAGCGCCTGTACCACCGTCATAACCGCTGACCAGAATAATGTCAGCACGGCCTTTGGCTACCCCTGTAGCAATCGTGCCCACGCCTACCTCTGATACCAGCTTTACGTTAATGTCAGCACGTGGATTGGCGTTTTTGAGATCGTAGATGAGCTCTGCCAAATCCTCGATAGAATAAATATCGTGATGCGGTGGTGGCGAAATCAGGCCTACTCCTGGCGTGGAACCGCGTACCTCGGCGACCCAAGGATACACCTTGCGTCCTGGCAGTTGTCCACCTTCGCCCGGCTTCGCACCTTGCGCCATTTTGATCTGAATTTCGTCGGCGTTCACCAAGTAGTTCGACGTTACACCAAATCGGCCAGATGCCACCTGCTTGATCGAACTGCGACGTGAATCGCCATTAGCATCCGGGGTAAAACGCGCAGGGTTCTCCCCGCCCTCGCCCGTGTTGCTTTTGCCACCGATTCGATTCATTGCAATCGCCAAATCTTCATGCGCTTCCTGGCTAATGGAGCCGAAAGACATAGCTCCTGTTTTAAAGCGACGCATAATCGATGCAGCAGATTCCACTTCATCCAGCGGCACAGGCTCACCAGCAGGCTTCAACTGAAGCATGGAGCGAATCGTCAAATGTTGTTCAGATTCACCCTGTACCAGCTTGGTGTACTTCTTGTAAAGCTCGTAGTCTCCCGAGCGAACCGATTGCTGGAGCAAATGCACCGTTTGCGGGTTAAACAAATGCTCTTCTCCATCGTTGCGCCATTGGTATTCACCGCCCGAATCGAGCACCTTATCATTGCCGTCCTTATCAGTGAAAGCACGGTTATGGTGGGCCAGCGCTTCCATCGTCACTTCCTCCAGACCAATACCGCCAATGCGGGAAGGTGTCCAGGTGAAATAACGATCAACAAACTCCTGCTTCAAACCTACAGCCTCGAAAATTTGCGCTCCACGGTACGACTGAATCGTGGAAATACCCATTTTGGACAATATTTTAACGACGCCCTTGGTTGCCGCTTTAATATAATTTTTAACTGCCTTTTCGTGCGAGATGCCGCGCAGCAAGCCTTGTTGAATCATGACATCCAGTGTTTCAAACGCCAGATACGGATTAACCGCACTCACACCGTAGCCCAGAAGCACCGCATAATGGTGAATATCTCTTGGCTCTCCGGATTCCAGCAAAATGCTCACACGTGTGCGTGTACCCTGCTTAATCAGATGGTGATGCAAGCTGGATACAGCTAGCAACGCCGGAATGGCTGCATTTTCCGCATCCACTCCACGGTCAGACAGAATCAGAATATTATGACCTTTGTCAATGACACGGTCAGCTGCCTCAAACAGTCCTTCCAGCGCCTTGTATAAGCCCTCAGCACCTTCTTTTGCTTCAAAGAAGATCGGAATGGTCATGGATTTGAAGCCTGGACGGTGTACGTGACGAATTTTGGCAAACTCTTCATTCGACAGCACCGGCGAATCCAATCGAATCTGGCGACAGCTTTCCGGTTCTGGGTGCAGTAAATTACGCTCTGGTCCAATCGTCGTTGCAGTTGACGTCACTATCTCTTCACGAATGGCGTCAATCGGCGGGTTGGTAACTTGGGCAAACATTTGTTTAAAGTAATTGTACAAACGTTGCGGACGGTCAGACAATACCGCCAGTGGAGCATCATACCCCATTGAGCCAATCGGTTCCGCACCTGTAAGTGCCATCGGCTCCAGAAGTTTGCGCAGTTCTTCAAACGTATACCCGAAAGCGAGCTGCAACTGATTTACATTTTCATGTTTCGGCTCTGGCTGCTCCAGTGCTTCAGGTAGATCATCCAGATCAATCAAATGCTCATCCAGCCACTGCTGATAGGGTTCTTCGGATGCGATACGTTCCTTTAACTCTTCATCAGAAACGATGCGGCCTTCTTGGGTATCCACCAGTAGCATACGCCCTGGACGGAGACGATCCTTATAAAGCACATTTTCAGGAGCAATATCCAATACACCCGCCTCAGATGACAGTGCGATCAGATCGTCCTTGGTCACATAGTAACGTGCAGGACGCAGGCCGTTGCGGTCAAGAATCGCCCCGATTTGGATACCGTCTGTAAACGCCATCGCAGCAGGTCCGTCCCACGGTTCCATCATGGTGCTGTGATATTCATAAAATGCCCGCTTCTTCGGATCCATGGTTTCATGCTTGTTCCAAGGCTCAGGCACCATCATCATAGCTACATGAGGAAGCGAACGGCCACTCAGATACAGAAACTCCAGCGTATTATCAAACATGGCTGTATCCGAGCCATCTGGGTTGATGACAGGTTTTACCTTCCTGATATCGTTACCAAACGCTTCACTTTCAAACTGTGTCTGACGCGCATGCATCCAGTTTACGTTGCCACGCATGGTATTAATTTCACCATTGTGAATCATAAAACGATAAGGATGCGCACGATCCCAGCTCGGGAACGTATTTGTGCTAAAACGGGAATGGACCAGCGCAATCGCCGATGTCACTCGCTCATCCTGCAAATCCAGATAAAATTTGCCTACCTGCTCGGTTGTCAACATTCCTTTGTATACAACCTTGCGACATGACAAACTTGGAATATAGAACGACTCACCATTCATATCCTCTTGGTTATAGCGAATAGCAAGCTCTGCACGTTTACGAATGACATACAGTTTCCGTTCAAAGTCTAGTTCTTCCTTCAAATCGCTACTGCGGCCGATGAACACCTGACGCACACCTGGTTTAGCTGCTTTTGCCGATTTACCCAGCATTTCGTCATAAGTTGGAACATCGCGAAAGCCCAAACAGTTTTGACCTTCGTCCATAATGATTTCTCTGAGTTTCTGCTCATGCATCTCACGAACTTTTGAATCATTGGATACAAAAAGCATGCCTACGCCATAATGTCCGGCCTTTGGCAATTTGAAGCCCAATCGCTCTGCTTCCTCTTGAAAAAACAAATGAGGAACCTGAATCATGATCCCTGCTCCGTCACCGGAGTTTGGTTCACTTCCCTGACCGCCCCGATGCTCCATGTTTACGAGCATGGTCAAAGCCTGACTTACAATATCGTGCGATGGTTTTCCCTTGATGTGGGCAACAAAGCCCATGCCGCAGGCGTCTTTTTCGAATTGGGGATCATATAGTCCCTGTTTGGGTGGTAAACCTGTCTGTCTCATGGAACGCAACCTTTCTGTTATAAAGTCATGCTGGCCTGAAATACAGGCGGCCGAATAGAAGACAGTGGCAACAAGAGGTAAATCAAAGAACAACTACGAGGAATGGGGGACAAAAACATAAAACGTATTCAAGGCGGTACGGTCCGCCGAATGCGTATGTTTTTCAATAATTATGCAATGGCTTGACTTGAAAAACACGTCGATTCCACTGATGAATCTAATTAGTTCTATCATTTTATCATTGACCTATTGTGTTAGCAATTCAAAGTTTTTATGATTGTGATAATAAATCTTTTACATTACAGCTTCAACGTAACAATGCAAGAATATATCATTTTTATGTATAAATATTCATTAAAAAAGTCAGCCTTTTCTATCCCTTAAAGAATAGAAAAGGCTGACAAAGGAATTCTGATGTACATACGGACCATCATGTATATTCCCACAAAGCGATAAACCGTATTAAAATTCGAGACTTTCGCCGGGCTTCAATGCTTTCCCTTCAATACCTTCTTTATGAAGACGGTCACAGAAGCCATCTCCGTCCTGCTCTATACCGGGAAAAGTATTGTAATGCACCGGTATCACGCGGCTTGCCCGCAGCCATTTCGCTGCCAGCAAGGCATCCTCCGGTCCCATTGTATAACCATCTCCGATCGGCAATACTGCGGCATCGATGGAGTTGGTTTCTCCAATGAGACGCATATCGCCAAACAAGCCAGTATCCCCTGCATGGAAAAATGTTTTGCCTCCCATGGTCAATAAAATCCCCGCTGGCTCTCCCATGTAGATGGTTTGTCCGTTCACTGTCAAAGAGGAGCTGTGGAACGCCAGCGTAAACTTCACATGAAAACCGTCAAATTGGTGACCACCACCCAGGTTCATACCGTGAGCTTTGGTTCCCAAGGATGAACAATATTCAGCCAGTTCCGCCACCGCGATCACGGGGCAATCATTGCGCTTGGCAATTTCAACTGCATCCCCAAAATGATCGGCGTGACCGTGTGTCAACAGCACTGCATCCACCTGAATATCTTCGGCCTGTATGGTTGCTTTAGGATTCCCCGTCAAAAAAGGATCGATAATAATCCGTTTCCCCTCTGCCTCCACCAACACAACTGAATGTCCATAATATGTGATTTTCATAACATTTACGCCTCCTTTATCACTTTCATTATTTAGGTTACTTTCCTTTACCAATTATACCTCTTTTGCATACTGGCTTCACCTGCGCACACAAAATACGCTCACAAAGCTGAACCCTGTTGTTTAGAAAGGGCTGTTATTTGTCGCTTTTGGGATTTATACAAAGTGCTCATTTATAAAAGGTATGATGACCGATTGTCTTCACCTTGGTACGCGAATGATGAACCGTAAGGTCCTGGGCCAACGTAAGCGAAAGGAAAAAACAGGTGTTATCAGGCACGGCTTTATGACCATTCAAAGCGGCCGTAACTGCACGGATGCAGTCCTGGTTAGGCTGAACACGACGAAGACGCCCGTTCGCAACCGGACTAAATTGCGCTTTTTGATAAATCACTGCCTGAATCGTATCGGGAAATGAGGCTGACCGCAGCCGGTTTAAGACAACGTTGGCAACTGCCACTTTGCCTTCGTACGGTTCGCCTTCTGCTTCTGCCATCACTATTTTTTGCAGCAGGAGCAGTTCTTTAGCGGAGACAGGATAGCTCCAGGTAGACAACGCCTTGTCATCCTGAGTGAGCATTTTTGTCTTCGTAAAGTAGATGGTTGTAGGAGGGGTTAGGATTGCGGACTTGCTATGCTGGACCTCAGGCTTTTTCTTGCCTGTAACAGCGTTATTCCGAGCTTGTTCCACCTGCTTCATCTGGGAAGCGGGTAACGGAGTCGGCATGATTTCTTTCCAGCTTGGCTGCCCATGAGCAGCGACAAAGATGGGGCTTGTCCTGTTTGACCCGTTATGGGTCCCCATCCTGTCACCATATGTAGGAACCGAAGTGTTCCCTGACCAGCTCAGAGATTGCATAGGTGCATTTTTATGATTATTCTGTGTTTGCTGAACCTCAGCGTAGAGGCCTATCCCCAATATACAAACAAGCAGCACACTCAAAAGAGGTGCAAACCAACGATGTTCTTTAACGATTTCCATAATGTTCCTCCCGTTAACTTTAAGCACATTCCTCAGATATGTAACCCAAAATGCGCTTTTTGAATAACGCTGAAACACTATATCACTAAATTTGCTGATAGATCAAGGGTTTCACCTCATTAATGGGAATGTTTGAATTATTTGGTACATTGGTTTTTGCCCCATTCGTGTTGCATATAACACAAATTCCCCCACTTCCCAAGGCTCGCCGCTTCGGTCATTTGACTGCCACACAGACGCTGAAACAGGCTCCCCTCCTGTATACGAACGTGCTACGGTGATATGGGGTCGATAAGGTCGTTCCTCGGGTTTAAAACCCAGCGGCTCGGTAGCTCGAAGTATCGACTGGTGCAACTGATCCAGCGACTCTCGCTGTCCGGTCACCCCCCTCCACAGTACACGCGGAAAGTCTTCACGTCCAAAAAAGCCCGCTTCACCCATGCCAAGCGTGAACGGGCGATGCTCAGCTGCAGCATGAACTAAAGCCTGCTCAAGTTTTGGAATAACCGAGGTCTCCACATCACCCAGAAACTGAAGTGTCACGTGATAATCTCTGAAGTCACTCCATTTGCGAAAAGACAAATTATTCAAATGCTGCTCCACCCAATGACGTAACTTCTTCTTGTGCTCGTCCGGGAGAGCGATCGCTGTAAAGAGCCTTTGCGATTCATCTTTCATCAACCTCTTCTCCTTTCTTATAAATATCCTGTACCTATCCCAAAAAGTAGCTGTTTGGTGGGTCCCTGATCAGGGTAAAGCCACTTGTTGTTATATATAATGACACCGCGAGCTTGTTTCTACCCTTATTATGCAAATTTTCCGGCAATCTGTTATCCTTGAAGGGATGGTTCGCCAGAATATATTGGAAACTCCAAGGAATCAAACATCGAGGAGGCTATGAATCATGGGAAGCATTTTAAGTTTACATCAACTGACGGAAGATCAAAAAAAACAGGTTCGTGCAGCGGCTCCGGGCTACGAGTTGATTATTGGCAAAGCCCAGGAATTGGAGTCTGAACAAATCCGTGAGGCCGAGGTTATTCTAGGCTGGTCCAAGCATATTGCCGAGGAGGCATTACATCCAGACAGCAAGCTGAAGTGGATACAAACCTGGTCGGCTGGGATTGACAAGCTCCCGCTTACCGAACTGGAACAGCGCAACATAGCACTCACGAATACGAGTGGTGTGCATGCGATTCCAATCACAGAGCAGATCTTTGGAATGCTGCTATCGCATACTCGTTATTTACAGCAAGCGGCTCTCTTGCAGCGTCAGAAAACATGGCAGCCACCGGAAGGTCAACTGACGGAATTACGTGGCAAAACGCTGTTGATTACAGGTGTTGGCGAAATTGGCCGTGAAACCGCTCGAATTGCAGAAGCCTTTGGCATGCGGGTGATCGGGGTTCGCCGTTCCGGCAAGGAAGCGCCCCATGTAGAACACATGTACACAAACGAACAATTACATGAAGCATTGGGCGTTGCGGATATTGTAGTTAATATTTTACCATTCACTGAAGAGACCCATCACTTTTTTGACGAAAAAGCATTTGCAGCGATGCGTAAAGGAGCCTTCTTCATTAATGTTGGTCGCGGCAAGACTGTTCATACAGATGCGCTGGTACGCTCGCTGGAACAAAAACATATTGCCTTTGCCGGACTGGATGTATTCGAGGAAGAACCGCTACCTGCGTCACATCCACTATGGGGCCTAGAGCACGTCCTGATTACGCCGCATATTGCGGGGGATACAGACCGATATGCTGAACGAGCGGTAGATATTTTTCTTACTAATTTGAAAGCCTATGCTACTGGTCAGGAGCTGCCGCTGAATTTGGTTAACTACAAAACCCAGTATTAACAAGCTACTTACAGATCCAGATTTCCCGACTCATACCTGTCTTATATATACGGCATTGCTCCGTAACGGTCCAGCCTGACTCGGATAGCAATGTTGCCATCGGCTCCGTGCTCACGATCACTGCCCGCGCGGCCAGGCGTCTCAGACTGCGCAGCATCTTTTTTTGTTCTTCAGCAGGGAGCACGGAGCACAGGTTATAGGGCATGTCCAAGATAGCCGCATCGTATGTGCCTGCGAGCATATTCATATCCCCCAGTTTCACCAGATCTTCTTCATACCCATAATGACGTAAATTTACTCGTGCCCCACGTACCGCCAACGGATTGATATCACAGCCGCGAATATTCTTGTCCATACTCAATGCCTCAATCATCACATTGCCCATACCACAACACGGGTCCAGCAGTTTCAAGGAGTCTGACTTTCCCTTAGATGCAAATTGATCATTTGCTGCCAAATTCACAAGTGCTCTAGCTACCAGAACGGGTAGGCCAGTAGAATAGTTTTGCGGCTTCTGACGACGTTCCTGCCACGATCTGTCGCTATACTCGCATATGCCCATTAGCCATCGCTCTCCTACTCGTATGACTCCTAGGATTACATCCGGTGTCTTCATTTGCGCCTGCCCCTGAATACGTGCGCCAATCCGGCGTTCTATCCCGCGCCGCTCGTCATAGTCAGCCTCATTGTCCCCTTCTTTAAGGCACAGCACCTTAAAGGTCTTTCCTTCCTCAAGCTGTAACCTGGAAGCCGCTTCGCATAGCTCTTCCAGCGTGTCCGCATCGGTGACGATATCCAGACGAAGATGGATAAACGGACTGGTCCCCGGCTCCAGCCGAAGATGGGACAACAGCATGGAACTATGCACAGTCTGCTGACCGAACAAGCATTTTAGTTCCAATAGACACAACTCACGCTCGGTTTCATGATACGCATAGGTATATATGTAGCTTGGTTTCATTTCATCTGTATTAATTTTGTGTTTATTCATGTCAGATCTCTTTTCATCTTTTCATTTGGAATCAAGACTACAATTCACAGCCTCCGCTATCAGTTGGTAGGAATGAAGCCGCTGCTCATAATCGGGAATGGGCGTGACCAACAGAAACTCATCATTATCATATTTGACCTGCAAGCTACGCAACCGTTCGGCAATAAGCGATGGTGTTCCCACCAGCCAACTGGCCCGTATCGCCGGATCGCCTAATGAAATCTGAGCAGCCCATTGCTGCGCCAACTCATCTGTCGAGGCACATACTGCTCCTACAGCAACCATAGTACGTGGTTTGTCCATCCGTGTGGATGGCTGAAAGCTGGAGCGGTAAATACTTAGCATTTCTTCCGTATGTTGTTCACTCATAAATTGGCCGAATACATAGCCCGTTGAATACTGCGCAGCATATTCGGCACTTTTTCGATTGGTACCCAGCATCCACAGCGCTGGCGGCTGTTCTGGCATTGGACGGGCAAACACGGGGGTCTGTTCATATTCATATGAGCCTTCCAACAAAGCCAATAGAGCTTCCATCTTCTGTGGCAGCTCGGTCACATGTTGAAGAAAATTGCCGCTTAGTGCCATCGAAGCATGAGGTCCCCCACCAGGGGCCCTCCCCAGGCCCAATTCGACTCTGCCCGGATAGAGAGCTGCCAGCAGATGGAACCATTCGGCGACCTTGACTGGACTATAATGCGGGAGCAAAATAGCACCCGCACCCAGTTGGATGGTCGTCGTCACCGCCCCGATATGAGACAACAGCACTTCTGGACTGGAAGAAGCCAGCCCCTCCATGTCATGATGCTCGGAGGTCCAGTAGCGTGTATATCCCCATGCTTCCGCCTGTTTCGCCAGCTTTACCGCCCATTGAACTGCTTGCTCCGGGCGATTGCCGGACAGCAGCGGTACCATATCAAGCACACCGAGATTCAACGAGTTAGTAGCTAAAGACTGAGGTTGCATATGCGCCTTTTTCTCTCCCTTCTATCCGTTCTAAACAAGTTTCTTCTACTATATAGGGTTAAATTAAAACGTTAGTCCAGGTCATAGATAGAACCTACCTTCAGGCCATATAACTCATTATAAATTTTTTCAGCAAAAGCATCGGTCATGCCTGCAATATAGTCAATGACCATATGCTCCCATGTCCAGATCGGTTTCGCCTTGGCCTGGTCGCGCTCATAGCGCTGGAGCCAGTCGCTTGGAATAATGGACTTGGATGTCTCAGGGTCCAGAAAAGCCAACCATAACCGTCTGAGCATCCATTCACTGCGTTTTTGCAGACGCTGTACGCGCAGATCGCGGATCATGGTGACCCAAGCAAAGCTTTTCAATACACTCACCGTGCGCAGCATATCCAAATCTTCGCTTAAATCCCGTACGAAGGTTACCTTTTTCCAGTTTCCATCATCAATTACACCTAAGCTGCTGACAAACAGGCTAACCCAGTATGCCTTCACTTCACGGCGGGTGCGAGAATAATCGTGTTCACACATCGGCATCTTGCCATTCCACACCTTCAAAAATTCGCTCAGCACTGCCGCTACCTTCTGCTCAATCTCAGCCAGCTGCCAGCCTTGCCAGAAGCTATCCTCCAACGTGGTGATTTTCTCCGTAATCAGACGAATCAAATATGGATCATATAAGAAATGCTCGTGTACCTCAATTTTCCCTGCCTTAATCCCATCCTCCAGATCATGCGCGGAATAAGCAATATCGTCGCAGAGATCCATGAGCTGGGCCTCCAGCGTTTTTTTTCCGTCAGGGATGCCCCAATCCTCGCGAATAGAACGTATATATTCCCACTCATGCAGATACAACCCTTTTTTGTTCAGAATTCCTGGGTACGGGTATTTGTTGATCCCGAGCAGCACAGCGTCCGACAAATTCAAGCCATCCACATTCTCACGCTTCTCCAAAAACATAATCAGCCGGAAATTGTGTGCATTTCCTTCAAAATGCTCATAAATTTGTCGCTCGCGTGCATAGGCCTCCTGTCCACGCTTGGACTCTGGCGTAAAGCCACCAGCAGCGGATATCTTTTCTACCTTCGTCTCAATCAGTTGATCCAAAATCCCGTCCAGCACCTCTTCTCCCTTGTGTCCGAACGGTGGATGTCCAAAGTCATGTGCTATCGATGCACACTCCACCACCTCAGGGTCAATAATCAGTCCTGCGTTATCCGCCTGTTCCAACTCTACCTCTGGATGACGGCGCAGCAAGCTTCGTGCTGCCTCACGCGCAATTTGCGCTACCTCCAAAGAATGTGTCAGCCGTGTGCGATAATAATCGCCTGTGCCTGCGCCAAATACTTGTGATTTCCCCTGCAATCGACGGAAAGTCGGTGAATGGATCAATCGGGAGTAATCCCGTTCATATGCTGCCCGTGAAGCGTCGCTTCGTGTCTGTTCCGCGAATTGCCGATGCTCTCTCTTGTCCTGCCATGTCATAAAGCTCACTCCCTACGTACTCAATTGGAGTGATTATACATTTTTTTCACGCCTCAGGAAAGCTCACATGAGTTTCATTTATATGTAAGCGTCAAACTAGCGCATTATCGCCTATCAAGCCAAGCCAGTGGTCAGACGATGAGTAATAAAAAAGCAAGTCCAAAAAAACTTAATATAGGGTAAATAGTATAATAAAATAAAACTAGACTTTATATTTAATGGTTTTGAGTTTGATTATTTTCTACAACGTTACTTCATAAACGCACCCGATTGTTGAAGATTATTTATTAACTAAGACCTGTTGAATCGCCCCCTAATGCTATCATTTTAACTATGTACCTAATTATCAGGCTTGTTGTTGAGAGAGATTTTGAAAAATTTAAAACGCCTATCTAGCAAGATAGACGTAAAGTATAACAAGCTTTAAAGAGGTTGATAACTCGCCTCATGCGTTTTTACTTTCACACTAATTTTTGTAATATAATCTTTTTCCTCTTTTGCTGCAATCGAGTGCAGTAAATATTCCTCATAAATATCACCATCTAACGCCAACTGCTCCTGTTCTAAATAAGCGAGTAGCGTATTATAAGTCTCAGTCTGTGAGATTTCATCATAAGGTCCTTGATGATAAATGACCGCGTAGTGTCCAGCTGGTTTCATTCTTGCTAACGGGTCATCTAGGCGACAAAATAGGTAGCTTACGCCTTCAAACTTCTTATTTAAAAAATCTTCTTTTGTATACACAGTACCATATGCGGCTGTGCTTTTAATCCCAAGCTTTTTTAAAAATGGCGTAGTTTGCTCGTAAAGTTCCTCCATTGATAACGACGACCAATCTATTTTCTCGTCGCTATACACAACAGGTTCGGCTGGTAATTGCTTCATCAATACTTCTTCAAATGATACTTCTTCCATCTCTTTTGTCAGGGCAACCGTTCGTTCTAGGAAAAACTGAATATCTTGTAACTTTTGAATTTCCATTGCTACTTTTTCTTGCTGTTCCATTGCTAATTGTTGTAACGCTTGTACGTTAGGCGCGTCAAAATACGTTTTGAGTTCTTTAATCGGCACCTCAACTGCACGAAGCGATTGAATCGCTACAAATTGATCGAACTGCTCAAATGTGTAGTAGCGATAGCCATTATCAAAGGTGCCTGCAGGCTTAAATAAATCGATTTTATCGTAATAAAGCAATGTATCTTTATTGATTTCAAGTAACTTGGCAAATTCGCCTGTCAAATATGTTTTTTCGAATGTATTTTTCATCTCTTTTCACTTCTTTCTTTACTCTGGAGTTACTCCATACCTTACACTATTCCTTGCGAACATAACACTAAAACATAAATGAGACAAGCAATTACTAAGGTGTTGAACGCACTTAGGTTGATGAGGAAGAGTGCCCTGGGGTTTATTGATCAATTAATTGAAAACTACGGGTACGCAGCGGTTTTTATATATGCCTCTAAAATCGTACATGCTATATGCTGGGGTGAGTGCTTTACTTTGGAGTCTACTATTTTTAACAATCGGACGAATATTTTAATCAGTTTAAGAGAAAGGTGTTTTAGCGATGACAAAACAAAATGAACAAATTACGATAGCCCCTGTACCGCAGGAAGAGCTAGCAATATTTAAGGAAGAATTACAAGAGGCATTTATGAAAGGGTTACAAGATAGTTTTCAAGAAGCAGAGGATCCAACAGAAATGGGACCAATCCCATCCGATGAGGATTTCGAGCATTCACTTACTGCAAAAGATTCAGTTGTGCGTCAAATTGTACTAAATGGCGAAAGAATCGGTGGCATCGTATTAAAAATTAATCTCGACACACAGCGAAACGAAGTGGACTTCTTATATACAAAGGCTAATGCACACGGCAAAGGTCTTGGTACAAAGGCATGGGAAGCGATAGAAGCAGCGTTCCCAAAGACGAAGGTTTGGGAGCTACATACACCGTATTTTGAAAAGCGGAACATCCATTTTTATGTGAATAAATGTGGCTTTAAAATTGTGGAGTTTTATCACCGAGGCAATCCAGGACCGAGTATTGAAGGAGAAGAGCCTGAATCTGATGCAGATTATGAGTTTTTTCGTTTTGAAAAGGTCATGACAAAAGAAAGCAGTGAAGCGTAATGCAAGGAAAGGTCTCACAGCTTTGGGCATTGATGAATCGCAGTCAAATGGCGAAGGGGCAATTAGTATTTTTATTTTTCATTAGTTTAGTGGAGGTTGCAGCTGGGCTTGCTGTCCCCCTGTTAACGATGAAGCTCATTAATCAAATTTCAGATGCGGGTTTTGCCGTAACATCACTCTTGCCAGTCATTGCGATTTTAATTGTGCAAGCGATGTTAAGTGCCATTGCGTTTTATCTGATGCGCCGTTTAGGTGAAAAGGTTGTCGCGAATTTAAGGACAGAAGTATGGGAACATATGCTGCATTTACGTTTATCGTATTATGATGCGCATGAATCAGGCGAAACGATGAGCCGCATTACGCAGGATACAAATGTCGTGAAGGAGTTTGTGACCGAGCAGCTCGTGTCCTTTGTGTCAGGACTATTTGCGATCCTCGGTGCCGTTGTTGTTTTACTATGGATTGACTGGAAAATGACATTGCTACTCCTGATTGCTGTGCCACTGACAATTTTTGTGACGTATCCATTAGGCGAAAAAATGTATGCCATCTCAGTAGAAAATCAGGATGAGCTAGCAGGCTTTGGCGGACGATTAGGACGTATTTTATCGAATATTCGTCTTGTGAAAGCGTCGCAAACGGAGCAGCAGGAGCTAGCAGGCGGTAAAAAGCAAATTCAGCAGCTGTACAAGTACGGTTTAAAGGAAGCGAAGATTGTTGCGATTCTTTCGCCACTGATGACGCTACTCATGATGGTCGTATTGATTGCGATTTTCGGCTATGGCGGCTCACAGGTAGCAACAGGAGCAATCACTTCAGGCGAGCTTGTTGCCATTATGATTTATTTAGTGCAAATTATTATGCCATTTACACAAATGGCGACGTTCTTTACCAATTTACAAAAAACACTTGGTGCGACAGAGCGTATTGTTGAAGCACTCAATGTGAAGCGTGAAGTACAAGACGGGAAACCAGTATCTGCTACACCACTACCTATCCACTTCCAAAACGTATCGTTTAAATATAATGAAAAGTATGTATTAAATGACATCACATTTACGTTGGAACCGAATGAAACGACCGCCTTTGTCAGCCGAAGTGGTGGTGGGAAAACGACGATGTTCTCCCTTATTGAACGATTTTATGACGTGACATCAGGTGCGATACTGTATGGTAACGAAAACATTGAGCAATTTAACTTAACAGAGTGGCGTGGGCTGTTTGGCTATGTAAGTCAGAATGCACCGTTATTAAATGGAACGATTCGTGACAACGTCATGTACGGGACGAATGGAACAAGCGAACAAGAGGTACTTGCCGCATTAAAAGCAGCCTATGCCTATGATTTTGTCATGCAGCTGGACAAACGCCTCGATACAGAGGTTGGTGAAGGAGGTATTAAGCTTTCAGGTGGTCAAAAACAGCGTATTGCGATTGCTCGTGCGATTTTACGAAATCCGAGAATCTTATTACTTGATGAGGCGACATCGAACTTAGATAACGAATCAGAGCTTGAAGTGCAGCTTGCCCTTCAAGCGTTAACGAAAAACCGGATGACGATCATCATCGCCCATCGATTATCCACGATTACAAGTGCAGACCAAATCCTTGTCTTTGAAGAAGGACGCCTGTCAGGTCAAGGCACACATGAAGCATTACAAAAAACACATCCGTATTATCAACAACTTTGGCATAATGTTCGTTTGACTGAAGATTAGACTATAGGATCATTGCTTCCTTCCATTCCCATACGCTGCGAAGCAGCGGGGAGAAGGTTAGTAGCGTCTCCAGTCGGGTACGGCTCTCCTCTACCAGCGATTCCGCAGGCGGATTGAGTAAGCGATGGTGGGCTTTTAGGTAAGTCCTTCATCCTCCCACTATGGGATGGTCGTCAAGGTAGATATAAAAAGGGGTGTACGCCGCTATTCAAGTCCGCACCGAGATACGCAACGTTGGAAAGAACTATACAACAAAAGAACGAGCGTGGAACGTTGTAATTCTCGGATGAAAACCTATTTGACCGCAGATGCCATGCACATCTGGGGGATTCAAAAGGTGACCACTCACCAATACCTAAATGCCATTGTGTTGCTTGCTTCTGCGTTAGCCATGGCCCGTCCATTAAAGAAAGCTACCGCTTAAATTTTTGATTCAACAGAAATTCTGCAGGTCTGTCCATTTTTTGAATTCAAAGGAGAAACCGAGCTAAAATGCTGTTCGCTCAGGCTTAAGATACTGATGCCTAATTTTCAAAAACGGAATTATGCAAAATGCTCATGTAAAAAGGTGTCCCCCAGCCATTTGATTCAGGCCAGAGAACACCTCTTTACTCAACTTTATATACCTCACCACTTTTGCCCTAACGCTTCGCTCTTGGGTCCAAAACATCCCGCAGGCCATCCCCCATCAAATTAAAGCCCAATACGGTCAGCATGATAGATATGCCTGGGAAAATAACTGTCCACGGCGCATTTTGGATATATTGCCGCGAATCGGACAACATTTTGCCCCACTCGGGCTCAGGAGGTTGTGCACCCAAGCCCAAGAATCCGAGCGCTGCCGCTTCAATAATGGCCGTTCCGATCCCCAACGTCCCCTGTACGATGATCGGTGTCAGGCTATTAGGCAGAATATAACGGAGTATGATGCGCCGATTATTAGCCCCAAGCGCCCGCGCAGAAGTAATATACTCCTCCGTTTTAACACTCAGCACCTTGGAGCGAACCAATCGCCCATACGTTGGTACATTGACAATGGCAATGGCGTATAACGCATTTTCCAACGAAGGCCCCAGAATGGCCACAATAGCAATTGCCAGCAAAATCCCCGGAAATGCCAGTAAGATGTCGAATAGGCGCGAAATGATCATATCAGCCCATTTTCCATAAAATCCGGCAATTAATCCTAAGGCCGTTCCTACAATCATTGAACCAATAACGGACAAGAAACCGACCCACAACGAGATTCTGGCGCCATACAGCGTACGAGTCAGCAAATCACGACCAAGATCATCGGTACCGAACCAATGCTCTGCGGAAGGAGACTGCAAGCGGCTCACCAAATTTTGCTCTTTATAGTCAAAAGGAGCGATCCAGGGCGCGATCAAAGCAATGATGACAAAGAAGATAATAATGCTCAGACCGACGAATGCCATTTTATTGTGACGGAAAGCTCTCCACGCATCTCTCCAAGGGCCTGACACCGCAGGCAAATGCGCCAATGTACTACGTGTCGTCGGTATGTTATTGGGTTCGATTGAAAATTGTGACATCGGACATGCTCCCCCTTGACCAATTGACGACTTGATTACTGATAACGAATACGCCGGTCGAGAACAGCGTACAGCAAATCGACAATCAGATTAATGATGACGAACAGGAACGCAATGATTAAAATTCCGCTTTGGATAACCGGATAGTCACGCGAGCTGATCGCTTCAAAAATGTACCGTCCGATGCCAGGCCAGGCAAATATGGTCTCTGTCAGTACGGCGCCTCCCAGTAACGACCCAGTCTGAAGACCGATGACAGTAAGCACAGGGATCGCAGCATTTTTAAGCGCATGTTTGTACACGACTTGAAAAGATGCCAGCCCCTTCGCCCGAGCCGTGCGGATATAGTCCGCATCCATAACCTCCAGCATGCTGGAACGGGTAATACGCGCTATGACCGCCATTGGAATTGTTCCTAGTGCGATACTGGGCAGGATCAGATGCTTAATGACGGTCCATACCTGATCCATACGTCCACCTATGACCGCATCAATCACGGCTAAATGTGTCACAGCTTCTACCGGATCACGAGAATTCATACGTCCAATGGAAGGGAGCCAATGCAGCTTATTAGCAAAGATCCACTGCTCCATCAAGCCCAGCCAAAAAATCGGCATCGATACTCCGACCAGGGCAATGACCATGCTGACATAGTCAAACCAGGAGTTACGCTTCCAGGCACTCACGATGCCTGCATTCATTCCCACGACAACGGCAAAAAACATGCTTGCTACCGTCAACTCCAGCGTAGCCGCCAGATAAGGGACCATTTCCCGGGCAATCGGCTGCCGGGTGCGAATGGAATCGCCCAAGTCCCCTCGTGCCAGTTCACTTAGATAGGTCCCATATTGCTGTAGCCACGGCTTATCCAGCCCTAATTGCTCACGCAGCGCCTGTTTGGACTGTTCCGTGGCCTTGTCCCCGAGTATCGTTTCTGCCGGATCACCGGGAATAGCATGAATAATCGAAAACACGATAAGCGTCATCCCCAGCAATACGGGAATCAATATGGCCAGCCTTTTTACAATATATGAATTCATATGCTATTCACCGCCTGCTTGCGTTTAGGCTATTCAAAATAAATATTACTATACGCTTCAATACCTGCCGGAGAAGGTACAAAACCCTTAAGATTGGCTTTGCCTGCCATCAACGGTGTGCTGTGAACCAAGGGAATCCAAGGTGCATCCTGTTTAATAATGACTTGTGCTTGTTTATACAATTCCGCACGCTTATCTTGATCAACCTCAACCTGCGCCTTCACCAGTATTTTGTGAAGTTCCTCATTCACATAAAAACTGCGGTTATTGCCTGGGATCGTATCCTTGTCCAGCAATGTGTAAAGAAAATTATCCGGGTCGCCATTGTCCCCATTCCATCCCAACATGTACAGATCATCCTTCTCTCCAGCTTTAAGATCATCCAGATACGTAGCCCATTCTGGAGATTGGATGTTGACTTTGACTCCTATTTTTTCAAAATCAGCTTGAATGGCCTCTGCTACCTTTTTACCGTCAGGCATGTATGGACGAGATACAGGCATTGCATAGAAGGTTAACGGCTCTGGAAGTCCGTTAGGGAAACCCGCTTCCGCTAGCAAAGATTTAGCCTTATTCAGATCATAAGTGTAGTCCTCAATGCTTTCGTCGTATCCCCATAACGTAGGTGGCATCGGATTGACCGCAGGCTTGGCCTCCCCCGCAAACAATGCATCAATAATGGCCTGTTTGTTCACTGCGTGATTCAGCGCCTGCCGCACCTTGGGATTATTAAATGTCTTTTTCTTCAAATTAAATCCAATGTATGCCACATTAAAGGAGGGACGTTCGATTTTTACCAACTCGCTGTTACCTTCCAACTGCTTCGCATCATCTGGATTCAAGTCTTCCATCAGGTCAATTTCCCCGTTTTGCAGAGCATTAAATCGCGCAGTGTTGTCTGGGATAGAACGAACGATGACCTTAGCCAGCTTTGGCTGTCCTTCTTTCCAATAAGTTGGATTCTTTTCTAATGTGATCGTATCGTTTCGTTTCCATTCCTTAAATACAAACGGCCCTGTGCCGACCGGATTACTCTTAAAATCAGCCTTTTTCTCCTTAATAGCCTTGGGACTTGCAATACTAAAGGATGGCATAGCGATATTTTGTAAAAAAGGAGCCTGCGGCTTGTTCAGTGTAAACTGAACGGTACTCGCATCCACCGCTTTAACCTCCTTAATCACTCTACTTCCATCGGGCCCAAACATAGAATCATAATAGTCAAACGAGTCACCCTCAAATTTGTATGGACTTTTCGGATCAACCCAGCGGTCAAAGTTAAACACAACCGCTTCTGCGTTAAAGTCACTTCCGTCATGGAATTTTACGCCCTGACGCAGCTTGAACGTATAGACAAGTCCGTCCGGTGATACTTCCCAGCTCTCTGCGAGCCCCGGCTGAATCTCCGTGGTACTTTCCTTGTATTCCAGTAGTGTATCAAACACCTGCATTCCGATTTTTAACGACTCACTTTCAGTCACAATGGCAGGATCTAGCGCCACGGAATCCCCGCCACGCCCATAAATCAACGTGTCCTGCGCGCCTTCTCCCGCTCCACCTGAAGGTTGTCCTGCTTCTGGTTTTGCTCCTTCACCTGATCCCCCACAACCGGAAAGCACCAAAACAGTTCCTAGCACAAGTACCAGCAATACGGTCCAGATTTTGTATTTTACGTACTTTTTGCTCATGCAGCGAACCCCTTTCACACCTTATATATTGTTAATTCGTTGATACCCGATAAATACCAATTCTTTGGATTGACATGACAAGCTTGTCCTCAAGCTGTAGCCCCAAGTTCCGAGTTCATCAAATAGGTGTAGTAGTAGGGAAGGTATGAAGGTTCTGGACAGGCTTTTATTGAAGAATACAGGCACAGACAGCATTCATAATCTAGTGGTGTTAGAGGTGCAGTAGGGTAATGGAATAGATGTAATGTCATAAAAGGGAAGAGGATTGTGTTAGGTCATGGAGAATGTGTGATAAATACTCACAGATAGTGAATATTAGTTTCATACAAAGTTGATTATTGGATACTTTACTATAAAATCTGGAAGCAGACAAGGGGGTTTTTCATACATTACCATATGTTTTTATACATCATGTTAATTAATGTTACAAATCAACTCACACGTTCATATCAAATAAAAGCTCCTGCCTGTGGTCCTCAACCTCCAAGCAGGAGCATGTTCTTAGCTCAAAAATGTATTCAGCACCAAACCTACAGATACGGCTTGAGCACCTTTTACGATGGAAAAATGATCGCCAGGCACTTTATGGGTATACATTTCCCCTTTACAATACAATTCCCATCCTTTATATCCTAATTCCCAGGTATGTTCTGAAATAAACAAACATACAAGGGCTGTTACAGCTCGATCTGGCTGGTAGATATGCTGCAGTGACAGCGTGTCAGAATTACCAAAAGCTCAACGCGTTCTTCTTGCTCTTCCAATTGGCGGGTCATTTCAAAAACAATCGTCCTCATTCCGAATATGTATGTCCAAGCTATAATTCAAATCATTGATTTTACGGTTCGTCAGCAGAATGTTCATTTCACACCTTCGGACTTTGAAACTGCTCAGATTAGTCAGGAGGATATTGAGTTGCTTTTCGAATAAAGGTTACATTTTGCAGTTACCCTTTTTCGGGATTCAGCATATTTGGAGGTCATGAAGAACATTACTTAACCATAAGGGCAGGCGGCCGCATTTAACCGCCTGTCTATTTAGGCTTCGAGCGTAGCTGCTTTACTCATTTCATATTAAAAGTGGATTTTGTAGTGTATGAGTTCTTTTGAAGATTACTTGGTTGTTTTAAACGCACCCAGACGGTTCAGCACGACCAGTAAGCGATAAAAATCATAACTGCTTGGCAGCTTCGCATCCACAATCGGGCTTGCCGGATTAACTGCAACGGCAGCAACCATCGCTTCCTTGGCCCAGGCCGGTACAGGCATAGCCTGACGCGCCTCCAGTTCAGCTACTCGCTGATCCACCTTTTTAATGTAAGCACTCTGTTCATTTAATGTTTGCTTGAGCACATCTCTACTATCTTCAAGGGCGGTGACCTGCTGCTGCAAGGCCTTAAATGCCGCTTTTTCCTCTGCTGTCATTGGCTCTTCCCCCTCTTCTCCTGCAAATGCTTGGCGTAGCTCAGCCTCTGTTCCAGCATATACATTCAGATCAACAGGCCCTTGAATGCCATCAACCCGTCCACTGTCGCTGTATTGCCAGAAGTCCCAGCGCTTCCATGCTGTGGTATCACTGGGCACTCGTGTACTATAACGTGCAATCCACAGTTTATAACTACCCAGTAGGGCTTTAAAATGGGCAGCAAAAGCATTGCCCGTATATACCATCGGCTTGCGGCCGCTTACTCGTTCAAATTCCGTCAAAAATGCCAGCGCTACCTCATGAATCGCGGCCGAATTAAGCTTTCCCGGATTATTTTCATAATCCATCACCGCTGGCAAGTCCAGCGCTTTCGCACCACCCATCTGATCCAGCACCTCGGCGAAATGTCTGGCTTCCGCTTTGGCTGCGTTTACACTGGTCGCATCTACAAAATGATAAGCTCCCAGCAGAAGCCCGGCAGCCCTGATCCCTTTTGCATTTGTGATAAATGTCGGATCAACGTAACGCTGTCCTTGACTTGCTTTAATAAATGCAAACGATTTACCATCGGCTCGCACACGTTTCCAATCAATCGTTCCCTGATATCGGGATACGTCAATGCCTTCGGCAGCATTAGGGCTGCGATTTTGCATAAGGCGCTCCCTCCTTGTCATTCATAATGTTGTAGCACTCTGTCTCTGTTGTATATGCTTGGACCATGGAAACGGTCTGGGCTTTTCCACTTTTACGCCGAAAAAAGGCGAAAAGATCGTCTTCCTTTTTTTTGTAATGGCGACAGTCAGCACTTTATGAGGCTTTATTTTCTTTGTCAGAGGGGTCGGTTGGCTTTATCTTTTTCCCACTCGATTTGGACTCAAAAATGGCTACCGCATTCCGCAAAATATCCGGCATCGGCACTCCCATTCTGCCCACATTTTCTATAATGGACAACAGCTCGTTCGCCAAATAAAAGAAAACGACGGCATCCCGGAAGTAATGTGCATCCCCGAGAATACCGTCGATTAGATGGGCTACCGTAATGAGCAAGAACACGGTAACCTTGCGAAAAATACCGTAATACCCTTGGCGGCTTTTCAGCTCCCCATTAATCCAGGCCGCTGCCCATCCGGTGAAAAAGTCGATCACGACCATCCACCACAGCAACGTCAACATTGTAGTCCACCCCCCGAAAAAATAACCGATCAAGGTCCCCGTGGAAAACCCCAGCCAAATCTGATCGATCTTTTCATGCATGTTTGTTCCCCCTTTTGAACCTAAGTGTAAAGTGAATGCCCTTGGTTGATCCAAGGGCATAAAAACAATGAATTTTATTTTGTTCTCTATACTGTTTTCTTACGGAAAATAGAGTTATACCATTTAACCGTTTCTTCCTGTTCATTCGGAGCATCGGTTGATAACGAGTTATCTACATTGCCCCCTACTAGATCAGAACGCTTGGATAAAATAATCTTCATTACTTGTTCACGCTCTTCTTCATTTAAAGCGTAGCTTCCCATGATCGTTGCTATATCGCCTTCTCCGCGCTCATAGCGAGTGATGCAAGCATGAGCACAAATACGTATTTGAGCCTCTGTTAAAGCTACCATGGTTATGACTTCACCTCTTTTTTATAAAGATTGTTGTTACATATAATCGTCAGTACACGTCATTTCCCTTTGTTACCAAGCATGATTTGGGTCAGCGTCACTTCGAGATCTGCAATACGTTGCTTCAATTGATCTGTCTCGCTTGGCTGTTGCTCTGCTTTTTGTGTCAGTTCCTTAATTGCTTCATCACTCAACCCTTCACTCCAGAACGTCATCGGCTCTCTTCGTTCCGGAGCCGTGAATGTCTGAACAGAATATACAGGTTCGTCTCCACGTTCGTTTTCCAGCTTGTTTTTCCATTCATCATGCTGCTTCTGAAATAAAGCTTGGGATTCGTTGTTCAACTGCTCATAGGCTTTTTGTGCTTCTATCAGCTTTTGATTATATTCCGCTTCATAGGTCAGCCAACCTTGGATGTCAAAACAAGGATGGTATAAACCAGGTGGCACTGAAATCCCTACTGTATAACCAGCAAGGGTGTTTTCTGAACTTGTTCCATCTGTGGTACTAGAGCTACTGTCAGCAAACCGATGGGTGTCTAGTTGCTGGTTTGTATCAGATAGCGTAGGCGAAGATGGAGTATAAAAAGGGACGATACCTGAAAAGGTATCGTCCACAAGCTCGTCCTCTAGATAGAGGCCGTTTGTATTTACTTTAGGTACTGCTTTCATGTGTTAGACCTCCTTATTGTTCGGCTAGGAACACAATACCACTTAAATCTACGACAGTTAGGGAACCAAATGATAAAAAGCAGTCGCCACTAGCGCCTACAAGGAATTGACCAAAAGCCTGATTTGCCGAAACTACAAAACGCATTGATTTAAGCGGACGGTATCCGACAGGCAAACGGAAAGCCATTGTATTTAAAGCGGCTATGTTAAGCACACCGCGCAACATGACATAACCGTCAGAGGTCTTGAGATACTGTACCGCTTGCTCATTGGCACTTGTATTCGCAGCACCGTTAAGCAGCGTAGGCGTAAGCCATGCAGTATTATCTTTGTCAACCTTCTTATTCTCCAGCACAGACACGCGCGACGCATTCTGTTGTACACTATTCACCAAGTCCGCAAGTAGCGTTTTTTCATTGGCTGCATAAGAGCCTGTGAACGGCACAACTGGAGATGCGTCCGTCATAAGGTAGGTTGTTGAAAAGCTATCAGCGGGGTCATACAGCCCCTCAACTAACCGTGCAAACGCTATTCCTATCGGTGCGAATACGTCAGACCCCGGTCTAATAACAATTTCCCACCGTGAATCCTTTTTACCATTCTTGTACACAGCAAGGATATCCCTCGGCTTGTATTTTAAAGGGAACTCGGCATTCACGTATGCGTAAACACCAGGCATAGTATTAATACCTGATCTTTCGCGCAGCACAATCCCCGTACCTACTTCAACCTGATTATCTCCCTCTACAAATGATAACTGCCCCTCGGATACGATAGGCTCCACGGTAGGTGATGCAAGTTGATAAACGAGTTGGTAAGGTGTCCACGAGGTCTTACGTGTGTACGCTATCCCACTTTTGTCCGCTGTCACCGTAGGTACTGAGGTGGTAGCGCCATTGTAGCCAGATCCGTTAAAACTATCCAACGGTGTCCAAGCTTTATTAATACCGTCCGTTCGGTTGTACGCGGATACTCCGGTAGGGTCTACACTGTCGTATATCTTCCAGCCCATGAAGTACGCCTTAATCTCATCTACTGTCGGCGTGTAGCTGTCTCCCCATCCACTATCCGCGGTGGGAATAGATACATCAAACGCATCCTTGGTTGGCTGTTGTCGGAAATAGGCGTTATCTGCCGCTGTCATCGCTCCGGTTTTAGTGAGTATCTTACCATCAAATTTAGCGACATACAGCGAATCAAAAGCCTGAGCTAAAGGTAGGCCGGAAATCCCTACAACTTTATACCCTGTGTAACTCCCGAACAACCCCCATGAAAACGACCCATCAAGCGCCAGCCTGTGCCATTTCTTAGACTTGAAGTATTGCCCGTCCCGTTCGAAAACGGTATCTGTATTAGATCCTGTAACTGGATCGGCGTACAGGTCTGTTTGCAACGCTAACATTGAGTCTTCGCGCGGCTTAAAAGGCTTGACTGTGCTGCCGATGTTAAGCATGGGGTTTGACATTGTAACGGCTGTCGATGACGTGCCTAGTAAACGGATATTAGCAGCTCGGCTCGTTGCCGTGAATGTGGCACTCAACAACCCTGAGCCTGACGCTTCAACAACAATAGCAGATTCTGGTTCATCCGTTACTGTAATTCTACCAGTCGCCCCGCCCGACTGGACTGATACAGTGTACTTTTGTCCAGACACTAGCGGCGATACAGTGTGTACTATTTTGTTGTCTAACGTGACAGTAACACTTTTTTCACTTACTACTGCTGGCGTCCCCTGCTTGGCTGACCACTCATAGAAGCTCGGTAACAAATTTTCACCGTACCGTATCGCATATGGATTACGTACAGGCATTACACTATCAACATACGGATACTTAGCTGCGGCCTGTGCAGGCGTAAGACTTGCGGCTACTGCATAATCTGCATCGCTGATCTCGTATATGCGCACACTATCCATATTAAACGTATTACCAGTCGCACCCGTGCCTGTGATGGTCAAGATGTGAAAATACTCCTTCGCCGTGAACCGTACAACAGACGGCGCAAAAACAGAACCAGAAGTCACCTCATTACCCACCGCACCAGCAATACCATTTATTGATATCGCCACCTTGCTGGTATTACCACTTTTTACGTCTGCTATTGCGATATATTTTCGTCCAGGTGTGGTCAAAAAACTTGCAGACGCGGTTGCCGGCACACTACCCAGCGTAATTTTAAACGAGCTACTACCGTTGGTCTTGTTATTATTATCAATTGCAATAGCTACGTTTGAGGACCAGTCGCTTACGGTCTCGCAGCTTCCCATCCGCCCCAACAAATTCACCAACGTACGCCCGCTCAGCCCCGTCAACGAAAATGGCGCGGCCTTTTCCGCATGAACAATCTGTACTCCGGGTTCCAAAGTTACCGCCTTACGTTCCGTCGTATCCAGGCGCTTCTTAATCTCATTTACACTATCATCCACACCACCAGCAAATTCATCAACAGACCGCCAGTTTTGATCCAGATACTTTTCCAAATCAAAATACGTGGTTTTGGGTGATGTGCGGTCAATTTGATTTAAACCAAGATTCGGTGTTTTTTCGCTTGCCATGTTATGCGCCACCTCCTAAATATCTATCCTGTGTTGTATGTTCATTTTCATAGAGAGTCATAGACTCCACTTCGGCAATGGTCAGGTAACGTAATTTATACTCCACTGCCATGTGAGCGGGCTTGATCTCCTCAATGGCTGCTTTCAGGTCCTCTACGTTGGGGGGAATTCCGATGGTATCTATAAATTTGACCGTAAATCCCCATTCGGCAGGATGAAAAGTAACCTCTACCGTGCCTCCGTCATACGCTTCAGCTACATTTTTAACAAGTCGGCCGGAAAAAGTCCCTGCCCCTCGCAGCTTCGATTCCACCACGGCACGCCGTTGATCCAATGGCTTCGCCAGGTCGGTTTCGATCCCCAGCTCCATTTCCCAGCGTTCCAACCCCCAGGTGGCAGTACGTACGAAAAACTGTCCCACCGTTGCGTCCATTGCCAGATACAAAGCGTCCAATTCGCTTCCTTTAGCATCCATATCAGAACGCATCACACGTGAGGTTTCATAATAAGCTGGCAAATAGGAAAGCAGCTCGCGTCCCCGCTCGCTGCTCATTTGACCCATTGCATCTTCCGCTAGAGTTACTCGATTAACAAAAGTGTCACTACGGTTTGCACGTTTTCCCTCGTCTGGGTTATTCAATAAATCTTCAAAACTGTTCGTTTCATTGTTACTCACCAACGTTCACCGTCCCCAGCACGGCCACCTGACCTGATCCAATCTCAATATTCTGATTGCTCAGTCCATTAATTTTCAGCTCAGAGAAATCAATAATAATCGGAATGTCCAGCAGCACAGCAGAGATCCGGGTATACCGTACCAACGGGTCTGCCTTGTAAAAAGCAAGCTGCTGCAAATACGTCCGCACACCGTTTTCGATCAGCTTTTTGATTTCATCCAGCGTGGACGGCTTCTCTTTGGTGCGCTGTACCTTGACCGAAATGTTTATTTCTACTTCGGCCGCTGGCATGACCGTCACCACGGGGCCTGCTGGTGCTAGCCCTTCGCCTTGCCCATCCTGGGTCGGATCAATATACTTTTGCACTGCAGCCACGATATCCGGGCTGGCTGCTCGTTTATCCGTATCCAGCACATATAACCCCACTGTTCCTGGCCCTTTCCAGAGCGGAACAACCTCCACGCCACCAACGCCAGCTATCTCATTCGCCCACTGGGTATACTGCGCCTTGTTACCGCTTGTGCCCTGGTTCCGCACCTTGGCATAAAAACGCTCCAGCAACAGTTGGTCGCTCTCAACGTCTGTGCCGCTTTTGGTTTCCTCCGTGTTGATCACGGAGGAAACCCCGCTAATTGGAGTAGCCATCACCTGAATGACACCCGCTGGCACGTTGCCCCTGCGTCCGGGATTAACCGCCCGAATGACTGCTTCTCCTGTACCCTGTTCATCCAGCGTGACCGAGGCCGTGGTCGCATACTCAATGGAGGCTTCTCCGGATACATCATCTGCCGGAGTCGCCACCAACGTTCCCGCTGGGACAGTTGTCCCCGCTGTACCTGTGAACGTAACCTTACCTGAGGCCGCAACGGCTTCCCGCCGTGTCACTCCATGCTCTGCTGTCCGCAAATCCAGCTCCGGCGAGCGAAAATCTGGGTTATCGCTGGCTGCTGTGCTGGCAAAGCCTCGACGCAGCAGCTCCTGCGCCCAGATTGCCGCTTCGGAAAGCATAAATGCCACCGGCGCCTGTGCATCCCAAATAAAAGAGCCCTCGGACTTATCGATGTCCGAAGGCACTTTTTCCAGCATCCGATTTAAAATTTCCTCTTCCGTCTGGTCTACCAAATATTCCGGCAAGTCTGCCATTAGATCACCACACTTTCCACAATTTCCGTTTCATCCCGCACGTTCGTAATCTGGCAGCTAAAATAGCATGCCTCACCTTCCCAGCGAAAAGTGAACTGATCCACACTAACCGTACGTGCATCTGCTAGCAACGCCTCTGTGACCATGCGTTTAATTTCACTTTCCTGCACACCGTGCCCATAGCTGCTGCCAATCAGCTCCTCCAGCTCGCTTCCATAGTCGGGTGAATAGATCACATGACGGTAGCGAGGAGTGCGAATCGCTTTTTCACACCACTGTACCCAAGCTTCTTTCTCGCCTGTAGTCACGATTTTACGGCTAGGGCTCATAACAAACTCGCCGGCTTCAAAATCAAACCTCCAACTTCGCCCAAATACCGTGCGGTTATCCTCCAGCACATCTGGATTGGTCACATCTGTGTCTGTCCAAATCATATCGTCTGTTTCTGGAAACAAATTAGCCACGTCCATTCACCACCTTGCACACGACCACCACATCGTTGCCACTATTCACCCGCACCGCCAGTACACGATTCCCAGGCTTAAGTCCTTTGTTCAGACTCAGATTTACATCCTCCAGCTCATCTTCCCCGATATAAAAGGAAGTTTTCAGCTCTTTGCCTTCCCAATTTTCTGATTCCACCGAGGTCGAGGTACCTTTGTACATATGGCGTGGTACAGATAGCAATCCAGGTAATTCCGCGACTAGATAATCCTGAAGCTCATGTTTAAAATCGTCCAACTTGAGTCCTGTGGAGGTGATGGTACCTAATACTGCACCAACTCCACTCAGCGCTTGCCGGGTGTGTCCCACCATGGACGACTGCATTACACTTACAAATGCACCATAAGGATCTTTACTCAAGAAAATACCTCCTTTTAACCATATCGAAGGAAGCGAGCTCTAAAGTCATATTCCCCGGATTCCCCAAATCCCGACTGACTGAAGTAACAATCAGTTTTAGTCCTTGTAACATCACAGCTTCACCAGCACGTATGGTATTAATATCTGGTAAATTAACCGTAAAAGTTTCCTGGATCCCAGTTAGGTGACTTTTAGCTAGCTTACTGGCTCCACCAGCTGCTTTAACTTGATCATCTTCCACCAGTTTTTGCAAAGTACCTAGCGCTTTAGTATCCCCTTCTGCTACAGCTAGTATCTTTGACGGCACCTCTTGTCCGCTTCCTGCGTTTTCATCAGCTGTCATTACTTTGACTTTAGTTACGGCTCCCTCAAGTGTCCGTAACTGCGTAAGGTCAATAAATCGGTCTAGCACGTAAGGGGAAGGATTACTACCGATTTTAAACAACTCCAGCCCAGAACTTGTCATACGTAACTGATACAAGTCTCCGCCCAATTTTGCTGTCTCTTTCAAATCAGCAAGCATCATGGAATATAGGGTCTGGGCACGATAGATACCTTTTCCTAACTGCACCTTCGTATCGGGTATTGAAGCAATCTGAAACTCCCAATCCTTTGAGTATTTCCGCAACCTTTGCGTGGCTGTCTGTCCTTTGGGAAATAAATATTCATCTTCAGATTTATCCAAATAAATTGTCCGATCATATACCACCAGAGAGAAACGTTTTGTGCCGCTGTTAGAGCTCTCTACTTCCCACACAACAGCAGGGTGGAGAAGTGGTACCTTCGCGTTTTTTCCAAATGGAATTCCACTGACGCGAATAGGCATTCCTGGGGTAATTGAGGGTATATCTTGAGAAGCAGCTACACGGATACTCGCCTGATATGCAATTTGGTTTAGAGCATCTTTTAAAGTTATTTTCTCAACCAGGGGGGTAAGATCATATTTATCTTGGAGTATTACTTGGTAGCTCATGGCATCACCAGCTTTTGGCCCACTTTAATCCTATTCGGATTGTTGCCTATGGTCTTTGTATTCAGTTGATATATACTTTTCCATTTGGAGCTATCCCCCAACTCCAGCTTGGCAATTTTAGAAAGCGAATCTCCAGTTTTGACAGTGTACGTCTTAGATTTGGTTTTAAGATTCGTACGTGGAAGCTTACTAGAGTTTACTTTTTGGGGGGAATCCCCTTTTCGCAACACTATTTTGGGTTCACGCCATGTACGCAAAGTAATTTCAAAATATATATCTCCTACCTCTCCTCCCCGAAAAGTGGTATTATGGGCAATAATAAAAACAGGAACATTAATGAGCGTATTTGTAATAATAAATTGACAAGGATTCTCTGCTTTTAACATTGCATTCAACCTGTTCATCGCTTCGTTAGGGTCTGGAATATTTTTATATCGACAATAAGATGCATCATACACCTTAGGAAAAAAAGAAGAAAAGGTGATTTCTTTCACCTTTTCTCCTTGTGGAAAATCAAATTCTCCATGTGTAAGCATCGTAACTGTTTCATACCCTTTTTGCCGTGAAATATTCACCTCTTCGGGATTAACTGGGAATTGAAACACGCTTTGACCATTAATCAGAAAAAAGTCTATACCCATAGCCTCCCTCCTTTCTGCTGTGATAGATTTACATTAAACTAGTACGGCTTTACCTTTTTTAAGAGAGCTACTATCTCCTCCTCCCTTTCTATTAATAATCGCCTGCCGGACTTCATTGACGATTCGGTATCCAACTTGAAGTGCCATCGTGTCGAAATCAATAGAATCTTCTTGAACTGTTACCTGTACTGCTCCAGGAGGTAACGTTACACTAATTTGGTTGTTCGTTTCTGTCTTGAAATCCTTGAGAAAGCCTGAAAAGCTACTCATTTGTTCATCCGTTATTTGCACGAATTGAGGAGCTGGTTTTCCTCCTTTCACCGTAGGAATCTGTGAACCACCTGGCCCCATGCCTTGAATTACCTTGGAGCGGTTTTGGGCATCCTGAATAAAAGATGGTAATGGAAGCCCCGGATCAACCGAAGGAAATCTTGACAGAGCTAACGACGCCACAGGTATAGTGGAAGCGGGATTATAAGATTGTGATGCATTAATTACAGAACCAGCAGGTTGTGATTTCTCAGGCTTATTTGAATAACCAAATATATTGGAGAGGTCATTTTTCAAACTTTCTGTTTGATTAGAAAACCAATTACTTACATCAGATGCTTTATTACTCATCCAATCCGTTGCTTGTGAAGCTTTTTCTCCAACCCAATCTTTTGCAACACCGGCTTTCTCGCCAATCCAGTCCTTTGCACCAATAGCTTTTTCTCCAACCCAATCCATTGCAGAAGTAGCCTTTTCTTCGACCCAATTACTCATTTCAGAGAACTTTTGACTCAGCCATTCACCTGCTAAACTATCTATTATAACACTTGCAATTGCACCAATAAGGCCACCGATTAAAGTACCTATACCTGGAGCAATCATTGTACCAATGGCTGCGCCAGCTGCCGTAAGACCGCTTCCTAAAACTGCTGATGTAATGACAGCCGGACGTTCTTCTGGCGAAGCAGTAGCAATGTCAGCAATATCTAAAACAATACTAATCGGGCCAAGTATCTTCTTGCCCCCCTTCATAGCTCCCTTAGCTAATTTTTTTAGTGTACTGCCAGGATTTTTGCCAAGCAGCTTTTTTCCGAAATTTAAAATTTTCCCAAGTGTCCCCGCATTCCCACTCGGTTGTCCCCCTGGAACTGGCTTAGATCCAGGTTTCGGGCTGACAATACGTTTTACCTTTTCCCACAGCTTAGGAATTCCTCGTTTTTTGCTAGGACTTTTTTTGTTGCGCTTATTTTTCTTTTTGCTTTTGCCATCAGGCCCATCTTGTTCAGCAATGTTTTTTTTACTTTTTCCTTTTTTCCCACAACAGCAACAATTACAGATCACCTTAATTTTTGGAGAAACTCGAATAGGACCTGTTTTTACGTTGATTTTAGGCGCATATTTAGGAGCTGCGACTCTAATATTCAATCTTGGTGGTTTAACTTTGATATCGTAATTAAAGTTAAAGTCAAATTTAGGATCCTTAATTTCTACCTTTGCAGTAACACTGATAGACTTGTTCACAATATTTGAAACATTTAAATTATTTCCTCCGTTGCCGCCGCTAGCCTTTTTCTTATTCGTTCCTTCTTGATCAATGCCTGTTTTAGCACGTGCAACAATATAGGCATCCCTTAGACTTTTTAACTTTCTGATAAGCGCTTCAAGCACTGGGGTGGCCTTGTCAATGAGAAAGACTTTTGGCCTAATGCGTAGCCGGCTAAGACGAACAGCTAGGCTGTAAATATTCCCAAGATGCCTATGCATATACTTAAGTTCCGTATTCAGCTTAATCAAGCTCTGATAACGGGCACGTCCTAGGCGATCAGAAAGCCGTTGTATCTGCTCAATATAGCGACTTGTTGCTTTAAGTTCCCGGTTTGTAATTATCAAATCCTCTACATCTGTAACAATATTAACTCTATAGTTACTTGATCCTGCCATTTACTCACCTCCTTACGTATCTATCATTGCTGTATTTGCTTGGATAATGCGTCTAGTTCCTCTTCAGCAAATGCAATTAACATGGATTTTTCACCTCTGTTTAAGGCCCAAAACTCTCCGGGACGGAGATGATGCCGTATCCACAGATGATACAGCACCGATGTCATTCCGCCGGAGCGAATCAGTTTTTTAGATCATCAATTTCCACACCGAAGCCGGACAATTCCAGCACCTTATCCCCTACTGCATCCAGTTCACCTGCCAGAAGCATTCGACGCACTGCTTGTTCACCACCAGACAATTTAAGTCGGCTAGTAATTCGCGGATCACCCCATCCGTTAATTTGCAGACTTTTTACTTCTAGACCAGCCGTAGCTTCTGAGATAAGCAGTGCATTGAATGTTTCTGTATCTACTTTTTCATCCACACGGCCTTTAATCGTTTTACGAATTGTGCACCGTTCACGGATGCTATCTACTTTGTTGGATGTCAAACCACGAAGTGTCAGAAGCATATCCAGGCGCTGAATACGAACAGTTTCCTCTGGTAATTTATCTGCAGCTTCAAAAAGACTATCCAAAATTTGTTCCTCTGACATATTTTCAGGCAAACTCATATTAAATCCCCCTAATAAATTTTTGAAAATTGGGCCCGGATTACTCCAGGCCCACCATAACCAATAAATTATTCAGCAACGATAGGATCAAGCAGCTCATAGCCTTCGAAGGTGAAAGTAGTTTCTTCTGGCACTTCTTCCCCTGCAGTCCAGTTAGCCAATTGAATTTTATCCGGCATGCAGCGAATCAAACGGACACGTTCATGTCCAAAAGATTCGGGATCGTCCAGTTTGGAAATAATATCGAATTTCTCAAAACCACGACGAATCATATCAGAAGTTACTTTGTAACCACTCATCGTCCCAGTACCTTTTTTAGCTCCATTTTTATGGACTTTCCACGTATTACCTACCAAATTCAGTTCTCTTTTATCAATTTCCACGCTAGCTTCCAGCTTGTTAATATGTGTCTGCCATACCCCATCAATATACGCCTGACCAAACGTACCTAAAATAACTCTTGAAGCATCCAACATTTCTTTTTCCTCCTCAAAATAATTCATAATATAGTTCGGGATTTCACAAAATCCTCGTTGTTAAAAAGCTACTTTATTTCTGCTGATTGCATGCGAAATGCTTATACGCGTAAAATGCTTATTTATTGCACGTAAAATGTGCCGAACAGCTGCTCCATCACGTCGGTGAGCTTCACGTTCCATTGCAGGAACACTTGATCCGGCTCCGGTTTGATGACTGGCGCATCACCGTAGTAGGCTGGGTCGAGAATGACATCGTAGCCATCTGCCTCGATCACGTTGCTCAGCGACAGCTGTGCCAGGTATTCTTTGATCGCACCGATGAGTGCCAGACGGCCTTCCACCGTGTTGTTGATTTTGCCAATGTAAGTCTCTTCGGCTGCACGCTGCAAGTCAGCGTTAATGGCATCCATAACACGGATGGAACGGATTTTCTTCCATGCGTTGTTTTGTCCGGCAGACGGGTTCACCAAGCTGTTGATTCCACGCAGCGCTTTGACCTGACGGCCGTCGAAGAACAGGAGGAACACCCCGTTACGGACAGCCTGTTCCTGCTCGGAACGTGTCCAGCGGCGGGTTACATCCTCAAAAGGCGTAACCGCGTACGTTGCGGATTGGTTCAAACGTTGGCCTGCAATCAGCCCGGCTACATAGGCAGCCGTTTGGGCGGAGCTGTAGTCCGTACCTGCCAGGCGTACACCTGTACCCACATTCACGATGCCTTCATGGTTCAGCGCCAGGGAACGTGCAGAGGCCAAGCTGACAGCTGTTTTGGACACATCGTCTGCCGCAGAACCGCCGAATACAGCGATGACGCCTTTGCCTTCGCTCCGCACACGTTTGATCCAGGCAGCAAAGCTTTGCAGCAATGCCAGATCGGCTGCATAATCGAGGGCCAGCACATTAAACTCCTGTCCTTCCAATGCTTCCTGCATGGCGATGTAATCGGCATTAACCAGCTTGCTATTGCCGCTATTGCCGCCTGTCAGATGCACGCCGCTAACATCCGCTGGAATGCCACCTTCGCCGACAACCTCGGCCTTCACCCATACGTTTTCGCTATTTTCGTTCAGCGCTTTGGCAATCGAAGCAGCCGTACCGTCACTGCCTTTGTACGTACCCAGCAGCTTGGTTCCTTCATAAAGGCGCACCTCACGAGCTTGCTCGTCACCCAAAGTCGGCTGTACCGTTACGGCAAAACCATTACCGCGGCTTCCTGTGTACAAAGCCTTCAAACGCAGCACGTCGGTCGGGGTCTCGCCACCGCTTTTCAGCGTTACAGACGCTTCAGCAGCCGTGTCATCTGCCAACCGGTAAGCGAGCAGTTTTTTCGGACCTCCCAGCAAAGCCAGATACAATGTGGAATATGCTGTCGCACCGTTCTCACTGTCGCCGGAGAAGATTTGGCTAATAGCCGTTTCACTGCCAACCTCTACAAACTCACGTACAGGGCCCCAATTTGCCTTGACAGGTACAACGACCGTACCACGTGATCCACCTTGAATCGCTGAAGCTGCTGCTGCCTGAAAATTCATATACAAACCCGGCAATACCGGTTTATTCGTGTTTTCCCATGTTCCGCCTGCCATAATTAATCCACCTTCGCTTTCATAAATTGTTCGATTTTAGTGTGTGCTTCTGCTACCGTGAACAGCTTGTCTTGTGCGCCAAAAAAGGCGCCTGCCAGCACTTCTTCTTTCACAGAAAACAATGATTCTGCGTGCTCCTTTAGTTCCTCCAGCGTGTAGCGTGGGCCACTCGCTTCCTGCCCGTCATGTACCGGGGCCTTTTCTTGGTTTTCCAAGGTCACTCGGACCACCTCATTTCAAAATAGGATGAATTTCCACTCTGCGAATCAATGCCGCTTCCTCAGCCGGACGCATACGCCGCTGTACCAGCGTCAGCCGAAGCTGACCGTCTAAAATGGCATCTGCCTGCAAATCGGCTGATGCTTCAGCCGTAGACATATAACGGCCCTTGTCCTGCTCCAGAGGAAGCTGGATTTGAGCGGCAAAGCCTTCGACCAGCGCGGAAGCTGCACGATTCTCTTCGGTGGTATCCGGGGCGGTGATATGCCCGATGAACCGTTTGCGGAGCTCATACATGGAAGCTCCCGCCATCCGGGTTTCGCAGCCGCTCAGCCGCCATAATACCGCGTGACTTCCCGGCTGTGCAGGCCATGCGTCGGCGTATACCGACCACGATTCGCCCAGTTGCTTCTGCGTCCAGCGGACCAGCGCTGCCAGCCATTCTTCTGGCTGTGCTGCACCAGGTGCTGGAGTAGCCGAACCGCCTTCCGTTTCAGGCACATACACGCCAAAACGCAGCGTTCTATAGGCCTTGCCCGTAACCGTGTCCAGCTTTTCTGCATCCCGCACGCCCAAATAATGTGCGGTAAAAGCCGACGTGTCCTCACCTTTGCCTGTCACCGATGCCCGGTGCAGTCCGGCAATCAAGGCATTCGCCCATACATCGGCCTGCGCCAGCCCCGCTTGTCCTGCGTACAGCTTGATACGAACAACCTGCCGGTAACCGGCCCAGGAAGACTTCCAGATTTCCTCGCCTAGCGCCATAACAGCATACGGTTCCTCTGCCGTCTGCGACGGGGGCTGAACATCGTATACACGCCCTTGCAGTGCTGGAATAATGTCAATGAGCTTTTGCTTAAAGGCTTGTCTCATCCTGTGGCATGCCACCCTTGCGTATCCTGTGCTCGCATGTTGTGGCTGTTTAGCCAGGCTTTTTTCCACTTCCATGTTCTCATCCGGCGCAGTCTTGTACTCATGCATTGCAGCATCCCTTGCTTAGGCAACACGACTCCTCCTTTCTATCAATGAATTCCCGGGAAGTGACAGAGACGATAACCGCATGAAAAAAACCGGCCCTATTGGCCGGCTAACGTTTGACTGTGTGTGTCTTCGATATGTCCTCTTGTCTTGATTCCCGATGATATAATCTTACACCCTTATAACGAATGCGTTGCCGGAGAAATGGACGATAAAAGTAGAGACTAGGGATGAAGTTAGACGACATTTCGCGAACGTTTGTTCTTATGTTTAAAAATGCGTTTAATCTGATTATTGATGCTGTACACAAAAAAATAACCGCCCTTTAAAAAGGCGGTTATTATATCGTTCAATTCAATGAATTATAAATATTTACAGTGTACCTAGTAATGGCTTCATCGTATTCTGGATACTCATATTTCAAACTGCTTGCCACAGCCTTAGCGTATGTTCTAAACAATGAATAACAAGTAAGTAAAGACTGCCACATTTCTCGATAGCCGTTCTCTGAGTAAGTCGATAGTAGGCTTTTCCAATCTTCATTAGGAAGATACTGATTTATAAATTTATAGTTTTTTCCTACACTAAAGGTGTACCCTTGCTCTGATCCAATCTTCCAAGCCATCATTCGCAACAAATTAGGTCGTGCAATCTCGTGCAAATGGTCAATAGCAAACAGGATTTCTTTTCTCGCCAATCCTTTTACGATATAAGTTGAAACCATCCAAAATTCATTACAGCAATCATCAAATTCCCTTGCAGTGGGCTTTTTAATCCAATATTGATGATCGTTTGCGATCACTTCCTCTTGGATCAGCACATCCTTGTCGAGCAGAACCTCAACTAAACCATCGCTATTCGTAAAATAATCCTCTACCTCATTTATAGGGATCAGTGTCAGATCTAATTTGTTTCCATCCTCAAAAAGAATGATATATGAAAACCAGTTACCTAGTTCTGATGGAAAAAGCTCCATATCCTCGGGTTTTTGCATCATAAGCCTATCCCCAAACACGTTCAGCCATTGATCACTTTCCTTGAAAGAATCCATATTTGTTACAAAGTAAGAAATATCATAATCTTGAAATGAATCAGGAGGAACATTGAAGTTTGTACGTGATCCTTCCATCGTGACCAATCGTATTCTTTTATCGTTCATAGCAAACTTTACAAGCATATTCATCATTTCTGGTTCACTTCTCACTACATCCGTCCTCCGTTCCCATTTTAATTGAGACCTATGCTTCTTATTCACCTTTATGGTTCATACTCCTTGCTGTCTAAGTTAATAGAGCCACAGACTGTGACCCCTATGCATTTACCTACCCCAGTCTTCGATCCGCACCCTTTTGCAAGCTTGCCAGATTCAGAACGCCTTGGTCTGCCAGCGCTAGCGCCATTTTGTAAAAAGCACGTGTGCGAAGCTTCGTGTACGTATCCTTGCTGACTGGTGGGTCCAGCACATAATTGTAAACCTTGTAATCGAACACGTCGTCATCCTTTAAATAACGTTCACGGATGAGCAGCTGTTCACGTTCATTCAAGCGGCTCACTACGGCATCCACCATTTGGCAATAGGCCAAGCGGGCGGCAGGAGCATCTACATTATATACAGCAGTTCGGGCCGTTGGGTCGCTTGTTACATTCGTGGGTCCGTTCGGGCGATCCGTATAGCCAGCAGTAATAAAGCTTTCTCGATCCATAAAGGTTATTGTTTTATAAATCCGGTATTTCTCAAATACACCCTCCAATGCATTCTGCGTTTTGCGACGGTCTAATTCGGGTAAGTTATTTCTCATGAAAAGCAACACTCCTTATATTATGCCTTTTGACAATGATGTATTTTTAAATAAAAAACGCACTTGTTTACATTGTGTTCCCCTTTTGTTCGTATCTTGAGTATAACATAACATTATTTAGGATAGGTATCCATCGTGAAAAAAAGCAATATAGCCCCAAAAACAGGATATTCGCTCTACTTTTCTATGCCTTTTGGCATATTACGTGCTTTTACTATTTACCTAATGGTATAATAGAGCTGAATCTATGATTCTATTGCAGAAAGGAGCTCCATTGTGGAACAGCCAGCATTCGGAACCTACCTAAAACAGCAGCGTGAGCACAAGCAATTGAGCATCAACCAATTGGCAGATGCCGCAGGTATTAGTAATTCACAAATTTCCCGCATCGAAAATGGACTGCGTGGAGTTCCCAAACCCTCCACCCTCCGCAAAATAGCGGACGCGCTCAGCGTATCCTATACCGAAATGATGAAGGCCGCCGGATATTGGGCAGATGATGATTCTATAGAGCAAAATCCGCATGAGCTTTATCGTTCTACTGTACCAGAATGGGCAAACTCCAAAGACCGCCGGGATTTTAAAAAAATGCTGGAGGAAGACGACGAATTAATGTTTGATGGCATTCCGCTCGATGAAAAAGACCGTCAACGGATCAAGGACGTACTGACAGGCCTGTTCTGGGAAGCCAAGCAAATGAACAAACATAAAAAGCCCGCAGATCCCGGGGCGAGAAAAGATTAGGGATAGCAGGTGAACGCATGAACGAACTCATTCACAAACTTGTCCGAAAATACCGTACCAATTGTCCCTTTGATATTGCGAAAGCCCTAGGCATCCATATCCGATATTGCGATCTGGGTTCCACAACCAAAGGGTTGTATTATCACAAGCTGCGCAGAAGATTTATCGTCATCCACAACGGCCTTACACCAGAATGGGAACGGTTCGTCTGTGCGCATGAATTGGGACATGACCGACTGCATAAAGGCATTAGCCGCTTTTTTATGGAGGAACATTCCTACTTTTCTCCAGGAAAATTTGAACAACAGGCTAATCGCTTTGCTGTGCTGCTGCTGAGTGCAGGGAATCCACCGTTGGCTGACGAAACATTGGATCACTATTTACCCCGGATCGGGCTGCCCAAAGAGACTGCCCATTTTTTTGATCACAAAACAGAACAATAGTTCCTATTCTATGAGTTGATTGTCTATTACTGCCTCTATAATATAGGTAACTAGACAGTGGATTTAACAACCGATATCTCAAAAAAATGTAGTGCTTTGATATAAAATAAGAGTTATTTTTACAATCATCTGATAAAATGTGGACGTAAGCGGTTTCTCTAATTCATTCATTTTATGGGAGGTTGAAGGAACAACATGAACTCATGGAAAAAACTCTCGTCGATCTTGACGACCGCCGCGCTTCTACTTGGTTGTCTCGGCACAGCAGCAGCGGACCCAGTTGCTAATGCGGGAACAGCGGGAACAGCAGGAACGGGAACAACACCGTCTCCAGTCAGCGGTAAACACATCACCATCCTACATACGAATGATACCCATGCCCACGTGGTCGCCAACGACAAGGAAATGGGCTTCGCCAAGCTGGCGGGCATTATCGATCAATATCGCGCCGCCAATCCTAATACATTACTGCTGGATGATGGGGATACCGTTCATGGAACGACCTTCGCTACTTTGGTCAATGGTGAAAGTATCGTAAAAGTAATTAACAAGCTGCGCTATGATGCAATGGTTCCCGGTAACCATGAGTTTAATTACGGCTGGAAGCATCTGGTTGAGCTGAGTAAAGAGATTCAGTTCCCTGTACTGAGCGCCAACATTAAGCAAACGGACGGAACACGTTTGTTCCAACCGTATACTATTAAAGAAGTGGATGGCGTTAAAATCGGTATTATCGGCCTAACTACGCCTGAAACGGCATATAAAACCAATCCTAAAAATGTGGAAGGCATTCAATTCACCGACCCTGCGGCTGAAGCCAAAGCGGCCGTAGACGAAATCCGCAGCAAAGTGGATGTTGTTGTTGCTCTGGGTCACCTAGGACAAGATGCGTCCAGCAAAGACACCAGCCTCAAGGTCGTGAAGGAAGTGCCTGGCATTGATATTTTCATCGACGGACACAGCCATACCGTGCTGGAAAAAGGCTTGTTCGGTGACAATGGCACGTTGATCGCTAGTGCAGGTGAATACACCAAGTATCTGGGTGTAGTGGATCTATGGGTAGACGGCGGTAAGGTTGTCCAAAAGCAAGCGAAGCTGATCGATTCGACTCAAGCTGCTGACGTTCAGCCCAACGCTGAAATTGCTGCATTAATCGCCTCCATTCAGAAAGAACAAGAACCTATTCTTAAAGAGGTTGTAGCACAAACAAGTGTAGATCTTGAAGGAGCGCGCGAAAAGGTACGTGCGGGTGAAACCAATCTCGGCGACCTGCTCACCGATGCTATGCGTGACGTTTCGGGAGCAGACGTGGCTTTAACAAACGGTGGCGGCATCCGTGCTTCCATCAAAGCAGGCACGGTTACCAAGGGAGACATCATCACCGTACTGCCTTTCGGCAACCAAATCGTTACCCTGAAAGTGAAAGGCTCTGACCTTCAGGCCGCACTGGAAAATGGCGCAGCCTCCTACCCGGAACCGAGCGGGGGCTTCCCACAAGTATCCGGCATCTCGTTCAAAATAGACACCTCAGCAGCCAAAGGCGGCCGTGTTCACTCCATCCTGATTGGTGGAAAGGCCCTTGATCCTGATTCAACATACACACTGGCTACCAATGATTTTACTGCTGTAGGCGGTGATCAATATACGATGTTCGCTAAATACCCACAGGCAGGTATGTTCGGATCGCTGGATGAAGCGTTAATCCGCTATATGCAAAAAGTGGGCTCTGCTAGCCTGCAAGTACAAGCGGCCGGCCGTATTCAAGAAGCCAAGGCAGACGGAAAAACTTCTGTCCCTGCCACACAAGCTGTGCCGTCTGCTCCGACCACGACGCCAGCATCTCTGCAGGAGATACCGCAATCCGATTCCATAGCGGCTGCGAAACCAGCACCTGTGAAACCGGCACCTGCAAAGTCTCAAACTAGCAAACCACAGCAGGCATCGACCACTGCACAAGCTGCAAATAGCCATGTGTATGTTGTGAAATCCGGGGATACACTGTATGACATTTCCCGCAAACACGGCACTACCTGGCAACAGCTTCAGCAGTTGAATAAGTTGAAGAATCCTCACCGCATTTATCCGGGGCAAAAGTTAGACCTCCCGGCCTAATTCAATAGCTAGCAACATCAGCGTTCGGAATCCAAGTGGTTTCGGATGCTGCTATATGTTAGGAGTTTTTAGATATGCGATAGTCCAAGCCCATTTGGACATCGCATATTTTTTTTGAAAGCAAGCCTTTTAACCGCTGACAAGTTGTGAACCGAGAGGTATGATGGAGAAGAGTTATTCGGGCAGAGAACATTTGTCCCGGTATCCATCGGGATCAGTTATGTGTGTGGAAGGAGTCCTTTAAAATGCAATACATTATTTATGATCTTGAATTTACCGTTAGCCGTAACGCCAGATATTCCTCCGAAATCATTGATATCGGTGCCGTCAAAGTTATTCATGGAGAAGATGGTCTATTCGTGGCGGATACGTTTCACAGTTTTGTGAGACCATCAAATCGGCCTGTAATCTCTACAGATACTGTTCAATTTACGGGTATTACTCAACGAGACATTGATGCCGCTCCACTCTTTCCTGAAGCTGTGAAGCAATTTATTGCCTGGCTAGGCACGGATTCGACCTATTATTTATGCGCATGGGGCCCGGATGACCGTCAGAAGCTGGTATCCCATTGTCGTACTCATCATGTAGATCTCGGTTGGATTCATAATACAAATGATATACAGAAGCAAATTTCCCGTCTGTTTAGTTCCAATGGAAAGTATCGTCAGTTGAGCCTGTCTCAGGCGTTGGAATTGTGCAACATTGAGTTTGACGGTCAACAGCATCGAGCACTGGATGATGCCGTGAATACTGCTCAGGTTTTCATGCACCATTTTGATCGTCTTACATTAGTTCATAATGCTGCCGATGATGAAGAAAGTCGCGGCTCAAAGCTCGTCTACTCTTCGCCAGAAGAAGAACAGGAGCAGTACAGTCCCTTCGGCAATCTCGCCAACCTGTTTAAGGACCGTTAAGCAGATAGCTCCCCGGCCCGTCCCGGGGGATCTTCCCCCCTGTTATTCTTGATTTCCAGCCTTCTTATCGAAGTAAAACGCCCCCCAGGTTCGCAGCATTTCTTGCATACGTTTGCGGTACCGTAAAGGTTCCAGAATCTCGGCTTCAGCTCCATAGGATGTGAGCCAATCCAGAAATTCACGGTCATGATTGACCGTCACCTCAAACAACAAACTTCCATCCGGCAAATCCTTGAGAAGAGGCTTGATGAACAGTTCCTCTTCTTTGACCCGATATACAGAATCGGCAGAAAAACGTACCACAAACCGAATATTTTGATTTCCTTTGGTCACCGACCAGGTGCCTTTAAAAAACATTTCCATTTCAGATGTATTTTTTTGAAACGTATACGGCAAAATCCTCATATTCCGAAAGCGGCTGATCCGAAAGGTTCTCATGGCGGATTGCTTATGACAAAAACCAAGCATATAGAACCGCCGGTCTTGAGGAACCAAACAATAAGGATCTACTTGCACCAATGACACATCTTCATTTTGAGGCGAGCTGTATTCCGCTTCAATTGTCTGCTGCGTAAGACTCGCCAAAACAATCAGCCTGAGCAGATAGGGCTGGTTTTCCCGATCAAGTGTCGAGCCGAGCCGGATGATATTTTTCATTTCCTGCGCGAAGCTCGTCTGGTCCATCTTTTTTTTCTGACTAGAGGCCATCACTTTCTCATAAGCACTTTCAAAAGCTGGCGGTAAAAGAGGCTTTATCGTTTCCATCATCTCTCCCAGCTTGGTAAAAGCCTCTGCCTCTTCTTCTGTCCAATTCAGAGGATACAAAGCAAAATTGCTAATAAAAATGTATCCCTTGCCATGCCCCATATTCGCGATCGGAATATGCATAGCGCTTAGCGCCTCCATATCTCGGTATATGGTACGTTCTGATGTTTCACAACGTTCGGCAAGCTCTCTTGCCAATATCCCCGGATTTGCCTGAACAATAGTAATAATCCGCATTAAACGTATCAACCGATCAGTCAAGGAAGTCTCTCCTTTACAAAAAGATAGTAAATTAGACTCACTAATTTGCTCAAATAAACTAGCATAATTATCTATCTCAGCCTATCATTCTCCGTAAAATGAACATCTCCTATCGATATTTCCTTATTAAAAAAGACCTTAGAGCTATACGCTTTAAACGATACAAAAGGCCCACTCCATTTATTGCGTAGGGACAAAAGTAACTCGGCTTCCTCCAGATAGTCCATGTCTTCGCTTCTGGCTGCACATATAAGCAATTCATCTGCTTGTCTCGTAAGGATGAACGCTCCTCGCTCAGGTTCCCCTTTCTCGTACATACGCAATGCCTTTTTCACAATTGGGGACGTCTCATTCAGCTTTATGTATTTTTCCACCTTCGGGTTGGATGGCATGCTCAGCAAACCAAGATGATGCGTGTAATGGATATAGAGCTGGTCCGTCCGGATCAGCGTTCGCTTTTCCTGCGATGGCTTGCGCCAGCTCCACTCGATCATTCCAATCGTATGTCTTCCGGACGCGTGAGCAGGGATAGAAAACGTCAAAATAGCTTGTCTATATTTGCCCCGCCATACATCACCACAGTGAACAAACATGCAATCACCGTTTTCTGATTCTTTAAACCCGAGTCTCACCCCTTCAACTTTTAATAGATTTACCCCGTTTTCTGGATTGAACTGAAGTTGAAGGTCACATCCCGCTGCCTTCGGTATTAGGTTCCCTTTTCTTTTACGTATAGCTCCATAGCCCCATTCTATCAGTAGATTTACTTGTTTGGACCCATTCGCCGATATAGACTCTCTGTCCCATGTGTACGTTACATTGAGCATTGACTTCACCACTGGTAAATTCCCCCTAAAAGAACATGTAACTCTAAATTAACAGTGTTATCTGACACTATATTGTCAGGGAACATATGTTTGATTGTGAAAATTATACATGGTAATCTTTATGAAAGGGGACCTAATTCGCGAAATAACATTTTAATCCTTTCCAATTGCATAAATACGCAAAAATAGCCCGGCGTATGCCGGGCTACATGATAGTCTACTTCATATATTTAAACTTATGAAATTGAAGTTTCCGTTAAAGAAACATTCGTCTTTGTGCAAACATCGGATATAGGAGCAAAAGTAGTGCTGTCCACGATGAGCTCCTTTGATAATGGCTTTCCATTAACAGTAATTTTTAAAATGGTATAGTTTTGCTCTCTGTCGTTCATCTTTCAAAATCTCCTTCTATATCTATTTTTAATATATTTCAGCTCATATATTCCTATTCAAGCCCTGATCAGGTGCGGGTTGTTCTTTACTCGTTTGTTGGGAAAACTGCCGGAATGTTGCCGCTTCCTTGATATACCCGTTTTAAGGTACACTTAAACTAATATATCGAGTTTTTTTGATCATCTTTTCCCGTATTTGTCGTCTGTATATTCTAAAACCTGCATCCAAATCATTATATTGTACGTAACCATGTGTTATGGGTAATGATCTGTAACATCTAACATCTTGGTTTATCAAAAGGGGGACATCTCTTGGCACGAGCAACTTGTCGCTTGGCTTTGTACCGCCGCATTGTCTGCGCTGCTATAGCACTTTTGTTTATTTTTGGGGTAACTCGTGTACCCGAAGTTCATGCTGCTTATTGGGATGATGTATATCAAGGCTTTGAGCAGTTTTCGCGGTTGCCCGGCGATGTGTACCAACTCAAGGAAAGCTACCGACAAACACAGGAAGATCTGGAAAAGGCCCGCACCAGCATTGAAACCTATCAGAAGCAGAACGCCCAACTGCTGGAGCAAAACCGCAAACTGAACGACACTGTTACAGAATTAAAAAATCTTCAAACCCAGCGCGATCAGGCTTCACACCGAAATAAAATGCTCATCATCACGGCTATCATTCTGCTGGCCGGTTATTTTATCGGTATCCGACTGTTGCGTTACGGGATGCGTCGACGTTCGGGAAGATACTAACTGCCTGAAAGGATGAAAGGTCTGAATGGACATACAAGCAGGACAACACCATGATGAAAGCGTCGGTTCAGTCGTAACGCTCGACCTGACTGAAGGGGAAAAGCTGCACGTTCTGCATCCGCAGCAAATTATCGCCTATCGCGGCCCCAGTGCAGGCCGTAGTGATAAGCTGATGAATATTAAAGGCATGTACCGCAAGCACAAACTGATTCAGGCCGATTTCACAGGGGCTTGCCGACTAATTGCCGCACTTCCTCCTGGCTTTAGTCTGAAGATGATCAAGCTTGAAGGAAGCGATGATCTGTTATACGATTTTCGCAACCTGTTCTGGTACAGCGCCGGCATCCAAATGCGTACCAAGCTACTAAGCATGAAAAACATGTTGTTTAGCCGTGATGTCATTAAAATGAAATTTGACGGTATAGGTCACATTGGTATTTTGACACAGGGATTGGTATGTCAAGAACAACTTCATCCGTCAGAGCCGATCTATGTCGATGCGAGCAGCGTCATAGCCTATCCAGAAAATGCCAAGCTGGAGTTAACCGTATACGGTAACCATCTGGCCAGCCAGCATATGAACTATCATTTTAAAATGACTGGACATGGTACTGTATTATTTCATGCCGGTGAGCATCATCGGCGGCTTCAGCAGGATATGAACGACGATGGCGTAATCAAACGACTTTTAAGGGAAATCATTCCGTTTGGTGGAGTGTTTATCAAATAGTCCTACCATGCTATAATGGCAATGCTATTAATGAAGCTGTCTGTCCTCGTGGCAGATGCTAATGAAGAAAATCCATGCATAACGCATGGGAGAGGTTCGCGAACTCCCTCTATAAAAAACTAACGATGCTTTGTCCTCCGCATTTGAAAATGAACTTGCGGGGCAAGGCCTGTTTTTTGTTGAAGCCGGTTCAAGAACTCTCTTTCTTCCACGTGACAAGACGCTGTGTCTTACACCATTCCAAGAAGATCGAGAGGTTTTTTATGTTTACAAACGAAAAAGCAGTCGTCGTATTCAGCGGCGGCCAAGACAGTACAACCTGTTTATTTTGGGCAAAAAAACATTTTGCCGAAGTAGAAACTGTGACGTTCGATTACGGTCAACGCCACAAGCAGGAAATCGAAGTTGCCGCCGGAATCGCCAGCGAGCTGGGTGTTCCGCAAACGGTACTGGATATGAGCCTGCTCAACCAACTTGCCCCGAATGCCCTCACACGCACCGACATTGACATTACTCAAGAGGAAGGCGAACTGCCTAGCACATTTGTAGACGGTCGTAATCTATTGTTCCTGAGCTTCGCAGCAGTTCTCGCCAAGCAAAAAGGAGCGCGCCATATCATTACAGGCGTTTGCGAGACAGATTTCAGCGGCTATCCCGATTGCCGGGATTCCTTTATTAAATCGCTGAACGTCACACTGAACCTTTCGATGGACTATCCCTTTGTGATTCATACCCCGCTCATGTGGTTGAACAAGGCCGAAACCTGGCAAATGGCCGATGAGCTGAAAGCTTTTGAATTTGTAAGAACCCGTACACTAACGTGCTATAACGGCATCATTGGCGATGGCTGTGGCGAATGTCCTGCTTGTAATCTCCGTCGTGCCGGACTAGAGCAGTATCTCGCGGTGCGCGGAGCTTCCTCCCAAGGAGTTGAAGGTCATGCGTGAGCCAGGTACCTTTCGCATTGTCGACAAGCTCCAGCAGTTCGGGACAGACATTGAGCGCTCTCAGCTGCGCTATCACCGCAAGCGTGTACTTGTTAGCAAACAATTTACGTTCGATGCAGCACACCATTTGCACTGTTACGAAGGCAAATGCAAAAATCTGCACGGACATACTTATATCGTCGTATTTGGCATAAGCGGAATACCGGGAGAAACAGGTCTAACGCTGGATTTTGGTGATATCAAAACAATCTGGAAAGAGCGAATTGAGCCTTTTCTGGATCACCGTTACTTGAATGAGACGCTTCCTCCAATGAATACAACGGCGGAAAATATGGTCGTCTGGATCTTTGAACAAATGGAGTCTGCCTTGACCTCGGATGCATACTGCAATCGTGTTGAAGGTGGACGTACCGAATTTGTAAGGTTGTTCGAGACACCTACCAGCTACGCCGAGTTCCGACGGGAGTGGATGTTCGATGAGTAATACCGTAAATGCTAATACCGTAACTACTCACCAACCTACGACAACTCTCGATAGGGCTAAAGCAGCCCCTATTCCTGTACTTGAGGTGTTTGGTCCCACCGTTCAGGGTGAAGGTATGGTCATTGGTCGTAAAACGATGTTTGTTCGTACCGCAGGCTGCGACTACCATTGCTCATGGTGCGACTCCGCCTTTACCTGGGACGGCAGCGCCAAGGATCAAATTCGACGTCTCAGTGCCACAGATATTTGGCAGGAACTAAAGTCCATCGGCGGCGAACGGTTCTCGCATGTGACCCTTTCCGGAGGCAATCCTGCCCTGCTGCCACAGCTTGGGGCGCTGATTACCCTGCTACGCAGTCAAGGCATTGCCACCGCTGTCGAAACACAAGGCTCCCGTTGGCAGGAATGGCTGTACGATATCGATGAAGTGACCTTATCCCCGAAGCCGCCCAGCTCTGGCATGACGACCAACTGGGAGGTGCTGGATGATATCGTGGCCCGTCTGACCAACCGGAAGATGGCTGGAGAGTCCAAGTCTACAACAAACGTCTCCATCACAACGTCCGCAAAGAAATCAGAGGATGAATCGGTCAGACTATATGCTGGAGCATGCAGCCTAAAGGTCGTCATCTTCGATGACACTGATCTTGCCTATGCCCGCACCATTCACGAGCGCTATCCACATATACCGTTGTTCCTCCAGACGGGTAATCCAGATGTGAATACGGAGAACACCGGACAGATTGCGGAGTCTCTGCTCCATCGTTATGAATGGCTTATCGACCGTGTCATGGACGATTCCAGACTAAACGATGTAAGAGTACTCCCGCAGCTCCACACCCTCGTATGGGGCAACAAACGCGGCGTATAACACGTATATACAATATATTCTATGCGAGCTGTATGTGATACACAAGATACACCAAATTAGTCGAAGTACACCCTCGACACCCAAAGCCATATAAAAAGAGAGAAACCCTCGTCCGCAAGGACGGGGTTTCTCACAGAATATCGCTCCTTTCATATAGGAGCGCGCATTATTCTCTTCTACACCAATCTATAAGTAAACGGGTAGTGACTTTATGGTGTTGACGGCGGTCGCAGCGGAGCGGAGGATTTGAAGCTGGAGAAGCGTTAGCGTTCGCCTTTGAAATGGGATTCTAACCTATAGATCTTTTATCAGAAAGAATCCCATTTCAACAGCGATCGGAAGCTCAAATCCTTCGCGAAGCGTCGCCTAACCGAACCTCCCCACCATAACTCCCTCTCCCTTTTACCAAACTAAACCAACTTTAAGGAGCCTCACTCAACATGACCGGAAGAAAACCAGAAGAAATGACCGACGTTACCCTACTTGGCAATCAAGGCACACAATACACTTTTGCCTATGATCCCGCCATTCTCGAAAGCTTTGATAATAAACACCCGTACCGCGATTATTTTGTAAAATTCAATTGTCCAGAGTTCACCAGCCTGTGCCCGATCACAGGACAACCTGATTTTGCAACCATCTACATCAGCTACATTCCTGATATTAAAATGGTTGAAAGCAAGTCCCTTAAGCTGTACCTGTTCAGCTTCCGCAACCACGGTGATTTCCATGAAGACTGTGTCAATATCATCATGAATGACTTGATTAAGCTGATGGACCCTCGCTACATTGAAGTATGGGGCAAATTCACGCCACGCGGCGGCATCTCGATCGACCCGTACACCAACTATGGCAAACCGGGAACCAAGTATGAGCAGATGGCAGAGCATCGTATGATGAACCATGATATGTATCCAGAGACGGTGGATAATCGTTAGGCTGATCCTCTCTGTGCACTTGCATACACATAAACAAGGGGCTGTCCCAAAGGTCATAAAATGACTCAGGGACAGCCCCCATTTTCTAGTCTGTTGAAATCATCCATAAAAGGATTACGCTTGTGTCGTTTACACACTCAGATCAAATTTTGATTTTTTATATTCATAAGGGGTTTTACCCATAACTTCCTTAAAAGCTTTTCTAAACGATTTTTCGTTGGGAAAGCCCGCCTCGTAAGAAATTTCTGTAAGTGACTTATTCGTTGTTTCCAATAAATCGATTGCTTTTTCCAGACAAAGAATTTGCTTGTACTCCGTAAATGTCTGACCTGTATATTCATGAAACATTCTCGACAAATACGCCTCTGAATAGCCGCAGATTCGGGCTGTTTTCGCCAGACTAATATTTTCAGCGTAATGCTCTTTAATAAAATCCATGATCGTCTTTATCTTTCGCTGCTTTTCGCTAAATACCTCTGGCTGTATGTCTGCTGCCTGACTAAAATGATTAACGAGCAAATACTTAAGCTCAATAATTCGGCTTTGCTCTAAAATATAGTCATATTTCCCTTTGGAAATATGCAGGTTATATATGTCCATAAATAACTCTCTTAATTTAGAAAGTATAGTACGTTCAACTTGTCTCTCTTGCGTGTTTAATTGGATGAATACTTGTTCATTGGCAAAAAAGGTAGCTGGAAATTGCAATACAACAACTTGGTTTTCCGTAATACTTTGTGTGGAGTGCGGTACATTGCTATTAATAAAAAGTGCATCCTTTTCCTTCAAAATGGTTATCTTTCCTTCATGCCACACTTTGAGGCTTCCACTTGTACAATAGATTAATTCCATATTGCTGTGAAAATGCATGGGGATGACTCTTTCTGTATCTGTCGATTGAAACATAAAGAGGTTAATCATTTTTCTTCTGTCTATTTCAATATGTTCATAAATTTTTTTCATACGACACCTCATCAACCAGCTATGAGTAATCAACAGTAATTTATATTCAGTCATATACTCTAATACTCATACTATACCGATAGTAAAATGCCTACACAAGCTGAAATCTCTTCAGTCGACAAAAACAAAAAAAGGCAGTTCTTCTCGCAAACGGAGAATAAACAGCCTTTCCTTGCCTGCTTGTAGCTCTTACAGGTGAAAGATACTAATATCGTTTTAATGATTGATTATGGCTCCACATTCCTGCAACTGATAAATCTCAATTTCTCCTTCATTATCTCCTGCGTCAAGTATCACACTGCGCTGTTCCGTATCTTCCAAAAAATAACGCAGAGAAAATACTTCCTCGCCTTCGTTCATAAAAATCTCCAGACTTGAGCTTTCTATAAATATTTGCATGTCTACAAGTTGATTGACTAATGTTGCTTTTCTGTACTCCCTCTGGTTCGTTAACCAATTGGTTCTCCATACGGTTAAACTGTTTTCTTCTGAATCATAGTCAATTTCCACAGCATTTCTTACTATCATTTTGAAGTTCTCTGTAAGCTTCGAAAAATGAATAATGCATTCCACCTGCAAGGAAGGCAGCATCCAAACCCCATTTTTGTGAATGTTCTCCTTAGAATGCACACCATCCAATCTTAACAACTGTAATTCCGGCAATGGTTTCTGGTACAGCACACCGTTAGACAGCACTATTTCTCTAGGTAGAGTCAGCGCATGAATCCAGCCTTCCTGAATAGTTGGAACAGCCCTCTCTGCTTCTTCATTCATAGCGCTCATCCATCCGAACATAATGGTTCTATCATTCACCTTAAATGATTGTGGCGCGTAGAAATCAAACCCCCGATCAAGCTCTTTAAAATGGGCAACGTTCCCGCTGAATTTTCCTGTATCCATGAATTTTCCAACAATATATCCCGATTGGTTAGGGTTTCTATAATATTCGCCTGCCCCTGGTAAACCCTGAGGAGAGAAGACAAAAATATCATTTTCCGCAAATTGAAGTAGATCAGGACATTCCCACATATATCCGAATTCATGACCATGATCCAAAAATGATCCTTGGTATTCCCAATCAGACAAATCTGTAGATTTGTAGATAAGCGTATCTCCAGTCAAATCCTCTCTTTGAGCGCCAACGATCAGCCACCAGCTCCCGTTCCGGTCTCTCCATACTTTCGGGTCTCGGACATGTCTAGTATAGCCTTGTGGATGTTCAAACAAAGGACCTATTTTATGGAAATTATCCCCATCTTCCGAAATGGCTGCGCATTGATAGCTTTCCTTGACTCCATCATTTCTGATTACATTTCCTGTGTAAAACAGATACAGCTTTTCATCATGAACTATAGCGCCTCCAGAATAAATGCCATCCTTGTCATACCATTCCGAAGGCTCCAGCGCTACACCCTTTCTTTGCCAATGCACCAGATCGCTCGAAGCAACATGGCCCCAGCATTTATTTCGATGTTCGGTCCCTTTGGGGTTCCACTGATAGAAGACATGATATTGTTGATTGAAAAAGGCAAGTCCATTAGGATCATTTAATAGTCCGTAAGGAGGAGTAATATGATATTTAAGATGATAAGCGTCGCTTTTATTCATGTTTATCCTCCGGTAACAAAGTAAAACTAAAGCTTAGCAAAATGTCTTGTGAGCTTGAACCGATATAAACCTCAAATTCGCCTGGCTCACTCTTATACTCCATTTCACGTCCATAAAATTTAAGCATGTCCTCATCCACTGAAAATTCCACAATTGTAGTCTCGCCGCTTTGTAAAAATACTTTTTTAAAGTCTTTTAATTCTTTAACGGGTCTTGCAACACTTGCAAATTTATCGCGAATATATAATTGAATCGTTTCTTTCCCAGCATACGTTCCAGTATTGGATACAGAAATACGGATATCCACTGACTCATTTGTTTTCATTTCCTTTTGGCTGACGGTTAACAGACCGTATTCAAATGAGGTATAGGATAGGCCATAGCCAAACGGATACAAGGGTTCGTTCACTTCATCTATATATCGGGACGCAAAGCGATAAGAGCCATTTTCCTTTAAATTCGGTCTTCCTGTATTCAGCTCATTGTAGTATACCGGAATTTGTCCGACGCTACGTGGAAAGGTCATCGCTAATTTCCCAGACGGATTTACTTCCCCATACAATATATTGGCCAGCGCTTCTCCCCCCATCGTTCCCGGATACCAGGCCTGAACAATGGCGTCCACTTTTCCAGCAACATCGGTAAGAATCAGAGGTCTTCCACTATATATGATCAGAACAATCCTTTTGCCCAATAAGCTTAATTCATGAAGTAGTCTCAATTGCGGCTCTGGAAGCGTCGGATTCGTTCGTGATCCACCTTCTCCGCTCTGATAAATACTTTCTCCCAAGGCAAGGACTATGATTTCTGCTTCATTTGCATTCCTAATGGCTTCTTGCAGTAGAACTTCCTCGGAACCTGTTTCAACAGCCAGCTTGTCCGCATATTTATCGAACGTTTCCCTTGCATCAGGAGGTAGCAGATAACTGCCTCTGCATACCGAGAGATTGTCGGAGCCAACAAGCTGTAACAACCCTGTTTTCAAATTTATAGTGTCTGTCTGCTCTCCCTTAATCGCCCACATGCCCAAGGTAGAATTTTCTTCTGCATAGGGGCCAATCAAAGCTACCTTCGTTTCCTTTGACAACGGCAATACATTATTTTCATTTTTCAGCAGCACAACGGATTCTTCTGCCAAGGACAGTGCCGCTTGTTTATGTTCGTCTGACAGAATACTGCTTGTTGAACGTTTAACAATTTCCTGTAATCCGCGGTATGGGTCCTCGAACAGCCCCAAATCATTTTTCAGCTTTAAGACACGATATACAGCTTCATTCAGAAGCTCCAACATATAGTCATTATTAGAAATTACATCTTTCAATTGATTAGCGTACACTGCCGTCTTCATATCCACATCTACACCTGCCAACAGTGCTAGCCTGGCAGCGGAAGCCTCGTCTTCGGCATAACCATGCATGATTAACTCTTCAATAGCGGCGTAATCCGAGATCAATACACCGTCAAAGTTCATTTCCTGTCTTAATACATTACGGTTAAGCCACTCGTTTCCAGTCGCAGGGATACCATTCAACGTATTAAAAGCCGTCATAACAAGCTTGGCACCCGCTTCTATTGCAGCTTGATATCCAGGCAAATAATATTCTCGCAATGCATGCTCCGATAGATCCACGGCATTGTATTCACGTCCAGCGACAGGCGCTCCATAAGCAGCAAAATGTTTGACGCAAGCGGCAATTTTATTGGCTGGCACGGCTGTGCTTTCCAAGTTGCTGCCCTGGATTCCCAGAACTACGCTCTGGGCATATTTCTTTGCCAACAATGTATCCTCTCCGGGCGATTCCATCACCCGCCCCCAGCGAGGATCTCTAACCATATCTACCATAGGAGAAAAGGTTACATGAATGCCTTCATCGTAGCATTCCTGAGCAGCAATCGAAGCCGCACTCTCTATCTCCTCATAGTTCCAGCTACATGCTTGAGCAATCGGAATCGGGAAGATGGTTCGGTATCCATAGATAATATCTGCCATGAATAACAGCGGAATTTTATGAACCGATTTTTCCAAATAATCGGTTTGCAACCGGATTATTTTTTCCGGGTTGGTGATGTTTAATATGGAGCCCGTATTATAAATATTATAATCCGTATTTAGCCCTAGTTTTTTCAAAGGGCCCGTCACAACCGTATCCATGTCACCTTCAAAAAAATCACCGGTTAGTTGGATGAGCTGGCCGATTTTCTCTTCTATTGATAGGCTGTTCAATTTTTCAAGCAATGTTTTGTTGTCCATGATTTTCTCCACTAAATTTTATTTGTTCTCTATTTTTTCTTTAAATCCAAAGATCCACGTCAACGCAAATGCTACACCAAAACCGATTACACAAACTAAAGCATACAGAAAAATTTGATTATTCAGATACAATAACAAACCAGGTATAGCTGTAATCGACATACCTGTTGCTTGAACATTAAAGATACGTGCGAAGAATCCTCCAACCGCTCCCCCAATCAAGCCCATCACGAATGGTTTGCCATATCGAATGTTCACCCCAAAAATAGCGGGTTCTGTAATGCCGAGCAGTGCAGACACGGCAGACGGGTAGGCAATAGATTTGGTTTTTAATCTTTTGGATTTCAAGCCGACAGCTAACGCCGCACCCGCTTGTGCACAAATGGATGCTGAACTGATCGGGTTAACCATATTCCAGCCGCCATCCACCAGCATCTGTATTTCGATCAGGTTCAACGCATGGTGCAGTCCGGTAACGACAATAATCTGATTAATGCCTCCATAAATAAATCCGCCAATGCCAAACGGCAACTTCAAAATAGCTGTAACTGCCGATAATATTAAAACCTCTACTTCATGGAAGATGGGACCAATCACGAACAAGCCCAGTACCAGTGTGAGCAATAATGTCAGAAACGGTGTCAAAATCAAGTCCAGTGCTTCGGGAACGGATTTCCTGATTCTCTTCTCCATCATCGCTCCCACGATCCCTATAATGAACGCCGGCAGAACTGAACCCTGATAGCCTGCGATTTTGATGAAGCCCAAAAATAAAAGAGGTTCCTTCACATGTTGAGCGACATCCCAGGATGTAGGTAAAGAAGGACTTACCAGCATGAGTCCGAGCAATATCCCCAAGATCGGCGACCCGCCAAATACTCTGAACGCTGACCAGCATACCAGCACAGGCAAAAAGGCAAACGCGGTATCGGTCAGTATTTGTGTAAATAATATGAAATTCGCAGAAATATCATCCGGTGTAAGTCCAAATAACTGAAGCAGTGCAGGCTGAGTTACCAAGCCCCTAACTCCCATAAACAATCCGGTAGCTACCAATGCTGGGATAATGGGAACAAATACATCTCCGAAAACCCGAATCATTCTTTTGAAAAAGTTGTCATCTTGTGTTGAGGCCTTCTCTTTCAGCTCTGCCTTTGATGTAGCAGATACGTTCTGGCCGACCATTGCTTCGTAAACCTTGTTCACGGTACCGGTTCCAAAAATAATTTGATATTGTCCGGAGGTAAAAAACACCCCTTTTGCCTTATCAATATTCTCAATAAATTCATCATCAATAATGTCCCTGTCTTTTACAATCAATCTCAACCGTGTAGCACAATGTGCCATAGAAATAATATTGTCTTCTCCGCCAAGCCCTTTAATGACATCCTGGGCTATTTTAACGTATTCTTTCTCAAGACTCATCAGTCTTCTTCCTTTCCTCTGTTCCTCTTAGTTAGTCTGTACCTTTAAAACTTGGACTAATATGCTTCTTAAGAATAACATGACTGCGCTTTCAAACAGCGCGATTATTTTACTACATTAAGGTCAAATTTTGACCTCTTTATACCCTTGGCTATAAATAACTCTGAGAAATGGACTTTTTACGGGAACAAAAAATGCACCTTAAGAATGGGCACTGGATAACTTCATGGTTTATCCGGTGTATTCCAAAGGTGCACCTTAAATTGTCCTATTTGGTTACTTCGTGACTTTTAACTGAACACTATTGGCTGTATAGACAACCTTCACTTTATAATTGCTTGGTAGACCTGCTGCTTCAATGGAAGAGAATGCCCCATTGCGTTTACCATAGGTTAAAATGGTGGCACCGCTAGCTGGTACATATTTGTTAGAAAAATTCAGGCGTAATTTCCCGTTAAGTTGGGCTGTTCCCTTAATTTTAAGTACGTCATTTTTACTGCCTAGGTTGAGTTCAAGTTTTCCCTTGGCAGTTTGTTTGTAATTCCCGCCAACAATCAGCTTTCCAGAATTGTTTTTAAGAAGAGTTCCCCCGTTATTCGTAACTTCACCACTTCCGAAAGCTGTCTCCGAATTACCTTCAAGTATGCCTTGATCGATCTGTGTACCGCCGGAATAAATATTGCTACCCATAAGCTTCAACGTACCTGCTCCCTTTTTAGTCAGCTTTCCAACACCAGAAATATTGTTGCGCCAGCGATCCAATGCATTGAAACCGCCTTTGGAAGCATCCATCTTCACCGTAACATGATTGACAAAAGCACCGTAGCCATCCGCAGCGGAATACAGGTTTAATCGTCCCCATCCCTCAGCATCATCCAGCACAGGATAGCCGGAAGGAATCCCCGTGGTAGCCAATACCCAACGGCGTTGTGTGCTATCAAGGTAAGGTAGGCGTGTCTCCAACAGCACCTCCGCTCCTTTAGGCACTGTCATTGGCTTCGTCGTTGGATTAATCGGGCTGAATCCGTACGTTAATCGTTGATTATAATTTTTCTTGTTTGTAGCATAGTTGCTGAAACGATCTGGGGCTGTACCTTTTTGGGACAGCAATTGTTTATGAGCATCCTGATAAGCTGCTTTCTTCAAGCTGCTATTGGCTGGATCAGACAGGATGGCAGCAGCCAGCGCTGTTGCCATGACACGCCCTCCCATAACATCAAGCGGGGAATGCATACCAGCAACAACACGATTATTGCCCAGCTCCGAAGCTCGTGTCAGCAATTCCTGATAACGCTCCGGCATGGCATAGGCCATAGCAATAGAACTGAGATACGCAGCATTGGTATGACCGCTAGGAAAGCCGCCATCATTAGTAGCATCAGATTTGAGCGCAGGGACCAGGCTCGGGACAACCACTGAATTATCGCTCCAGCGAAACGGACGAGGATAACTAAAGTAAGACTTAGCCGGGTTCGTCGTAGAGTAGTCCCCGCGCAAGGTATTGACCAAATTCACGACGTTGCCGAGACTGGAGCTTGTATCCCCTGCGTTTGTTCCCTCATCTTCATATTTTTTAGTTGTAGCATCGGCCGGGACGTCGTTGATTGTTGTCGTGGCGCCTGCCTTCTTTCGATATACATCAGTGAGCGAACCCAGACCGTCGATTACACTGTAGCTCTGATTTCGACGATCATCCAAATAAGCCGCATCGGCCTCACTGGAAGTGCGACGGGCAGCGATATCAATCACTTTTTGAATATTAGCATCCAGTACACTGCTGTTTAATTTGGTGCCTGTGTCCCAGGTAGCGCCGGGAGTCCAAAGCTTATTAAATTCAGAGAGCAGCCCGAGAGTCGGATTGGAGCTTTCCGTCTTATTAGCGGCACTATTATTTTTATAATGATCTACAAAATATCCCCATGACGGTTCTGTTGGAGTTACTGTTGTTGGCAGCGTTGCCGCACTCGCATAACTTCCACCTAGAGAACCTAGAAGTAAAGGTAAAGATAATAATGCAACTGATAGTGGTTTCCTTAGCAATTTCATTCTCAAATCAGATCCTCTCTTTTCTTGTACCTTTATACTTTCTCTACAAAGCTATCACCTAAACAACCAAGTTGTATGACATAAAAAATCATATCTTAAGTTTGTTAAATAAAGAGCTTAGTTTTGTTAAATTCTTCTTGCTTATTTATATGTAAAAAGAATATCAGCAACATTCAGCATAGAAATAGTTTTATGGTGTTTGTAATACTTCCACCATGTTGATATGTCCTTATGATCAATATAGTTGGAGCAGTAGAGCATAAAATTTAATTAAGGTAGGTTGTCTTATGAACGAGGAAACTATTGCTTTCAAGTGTGGAGCGTGTCAACAGGTACCAGACAAACCCCTATTAGAAAACAAAGATTTTGAGATTGTAGCCATCGAAGATGCTATGGATTGGGCAGATTTCAAACATGATATTCCAGATCTAAACAGTGAAATATGGGAAAGAGCATTGATACCTCCCACAAAAGGTGACTTAAGAAAAGTACAAGTATATTTTCCTTTTCATATGTCCGTTGGAGAAACTTTTTGGACTTTATTCAGACCTGCTTATTCACATTTTAATGGTTGGGAAGAGCAGCCTGATGAGATCAACTTCTCTGCGTTTATTAAATGTAGATTTGAAGACATCATATCCAAAAATGAAAAAAGAGCTTGGATCCATGTCAGAGTGGAGCAAGTCCTTTTTTTGAAAAATGTATGTAATGAAATGCCACCCCGTGATGGAACAGGCTATCTGGATTCATTTCATATGTTTGGAGAGCCTCAGCTATTGCAATACAAGGATTGGATTCTTCTTGATGCAAACGCACAAAGTAATCTTGGGATTTGGGCATTAATTAAAAGAGTTAAGGATGATAACCATTTGGTGGCATATGGCGAATGGGAATTTCATTCCAATATAGTCTACTGTGGAAATCTAATAATCCCTGAAGACGAGTTGAACCCATTCATGCATGTTAGAGAGTAAAATGATAAGTAAAGGATATCATATACAGATACAATGCACTCAGAGCAAGATAATCTATTGTGAATTAGAGGATCGAGTAATAAAGAGTATCCAGCAGAATGGGCAAGCAGCGATGAGTAAAGGGGGACTTTATCCCACTTTCAGCCATTTGCTGCAAACGGATTGCTTCCTATATCTTAAAATATACATACATATCCGGAGGTTGCCATGACTACTAAATCTGCTACAAAAAAAGAAACGGGCCAATCGCTCCCCCTCCAGGGGCCGCAAGCGAAAGGCACCGTTTTTGCGATTCTGATTGCGATCAGTTTCGTCCATCTGTTCAATGACTCGATTCAATCGGTCATTCCAGCGATCTTTCCGATCTTGAAGGAATCTATGAGCCTGAGCTACACGCAGATCGGCTGGATTTCATTCGCCATCAACTTTACAGCTTCAATTATGCAGCCTGTAATTGGCTTGTTTTCGGACAAACGGCCTACGCCCGCTATCCTTCCTATCGGTATGGGCTTTACGCTCACTGGTATGCTGCTGCTCGCCTATGCAGCCGATTATAAAGCGGTGCTGATCGCAGTCATCTTCGTGGGTTTAGGCTCAGCTGCCTTTCACCCCGAAGGCTCGCGTGTATCCCATATGGCGGCAGGATCACGCCGGGGATTGGCACAATCCATTTTCCAGGTCGGCGGCAATGCAGGTCAATCGCTGGCACCGATGCTCACAAGCTGGATTTTTATCCCGTTGGGGCAGTTTGGCGCCATCTGGTTCACAGGCATTGCGGCAGCCGGAATTGTAGTGCAATCGTTCATTGCCCGCTGGTACGGTAACGTCCTGCGTACAGAAGGCATTGCACGCAAAAAAACGGCGACACGCCGCATGAAACTCGAAGTGCGCAGCCGTATTATGTTTGCCATGATTGTCCTCATTCTGCTGGTATTTGTTCGTTCGTGGTATTCGACCTCGGTCGGCAGTTACTATTCGTTTTACCTGATGGAAGTATTTAAAATGCCATTGGCTGACGCACAGCTGTACATTTTCCTGTTCCTCGGAGCTGGAGCGCTGGGCACCTTTTTTGGCGGCCCGCTGGCAGACCGTTTTGGTAAACGCAATATGATTTTTCTGTCCATGGTATTAGCTGCACCGCTGGCGCTGCTATTGCCTTATGCCAACCAATTCTGGACGGCGATCCTGCTGGCGATTATCGGATTTATTATGTTGTCCAGCTTTTCGGTCACAGTCGTATATGCACAGATGCTCGTGCCTGGCAAAATCGGGACGGTGTCCGGTCTCATTACAGGCCTGGCTTTTGGTCTGGGCGGTGTGGGCGCACTCGTGCTCGGCAATTGGATCGACAAAGTAGGCATCACCAACATCATGTTCCTGTGTGGCTTTTTGCCACTGCTCGGCATTTTAACCTTCTTACTTCCTACAGACAAAACCCTGAATCGCTGGGCGGAAGAAAATGGAGCCGAAGTGTAACAGGCAACCGTGTGGCGGCCATCATTGGCCGCTGCACACCTTCATAAACAACTAACTCAAGCTCCATTCCTCATTTCTACCCCACTCTTCATCTCTCCTGCATTCCTTACTTCTACTCCAACCCATTCTCTACTTCTGCTAAACGCTTTAGAATACGACGCTTCCGATACAGCATTTTCCCCGCTTCAGCTACGTCACTAATCGCACTTCGATTGGCAATGGAGCCAAACAAAATGCCTGCAATCGGGACCATTTGCAGCAGCTTTTTCCATCCAAACTGATCGCGATAGGTGTTAATGACCTCTTTCCATCCCTGCATCTGGGAAAAAACCTGTGCCTGACGTGAAGGGTCATCGAACAAGGCCAGTTCCTCTAATACAGCCTTTTTACCCACAATATCAGATGAAGCAAATTGCATACATTTAATAATAAAAATGCGTTCCTGCTTATCATGGGGGTTAAAGCCATAGCACAAAGCGATTTCCTGAAGCACCTTGAGTGACAAGCCGAGCAAAATAGGGATATCCGCCGCAATCGTAAACACACCGCCAATCCCCGTGGTTGCTCCCTGAGCGGCGGCAAAGGTAATGCGTCCCGACGTCATATCGTCCGCCGTCTGATCCATGATCGTTAGTGGGAGCTCTGCCGCCTGCTTCAAATCCCACGTGGATTCCTCACTATGCTCCGCATCTGCATTTTCCCCGGCACGGAGCTGATCCTCCGGATCCGAGACGAAATCTGCACCATTTTGCTGAATCATATATTCACGGACCTTCTTGTTCAGCTTGCTCAGAACTGTTTCTTCTTTCACCAAATATTTGCCGCCATTCTGAATGAAGCTGCCCATCTCATTAAGCAGTTGCTCCAGCTTGTCTTTAATGATTTTGGGCGTCAGTCGATCCAGCAGCATAAAGGGCCATCTGCCGATTTTTTCCCAGAAAAAAATATCCTTCTGCTCCTTCTCCCACTTCTCAATATGCTTCAGCTCTTGGTGCAATACATCCTGACTTTCCCGATATTCTATAAGCGGCTTCATAAGCGTAGACGCCTCCTTTTGACTATGCTAGTTTATGTATGGATAATACGTAAGTAAGACGAGTTCAGGTTTCTTTTTTAGTAAACGAGATTGATATAGTAGATTAAAATTTGTCCAGATCGGAGTGTAATGATGAATAATGTAGAGCTTGTCCCTTACCATTGTGAGCATGATGCTATTTTACATACCTTTTATCTGCCTGAGGAGCAGAAGCAATTTACTGGAATGCCAGCTGAAATGCTGACACTAGCCAAGGAAGATCCACACCGCCATCCCGTCGTCATTACGGCTACTGGAAGACCGGTTGGATTTTTCATTTTATACGATGGAGATGAATTAGCAGACTATACGAATACTTCTGAGGCACTGTTGCTACGTGCGTTTTCTATTCATTATACAGATCAAGGACAAGGGTTCGCTAAACATGGGCTGCTTCTGCTACCACAGTTCATCTCTAGACACTTTCCACATATTCGCGAGATTGTACTGGGCGTCAATGCCCGTAATCAAGCTGCCCAAAATCTGTATCTCAAATGCGGCTTTATCAATGAAGGTAACACTAAAATGGGACAACACGGCTTACAGCATATTTTTAAAATGAGCCTATAACGCTGACTTCAATTGCCCTCGTAAACAAAAGCTTTCGGCACAAATGCCGAAAGCTTTTATTATTAAATTACGCCAATGGAAAAGCTCAATTTGTAGTTACCAAACTTCGTAAGTTCATCCAGCATGGTATTTAACTCTGACTGTGATGACATGCGAACCCGCATCCAATAACAGCCCTCCCCACTTACCCGATGGATTTCGACAATAGAGGGATGCTCCCGTGCAAAAGTCTGAAAAGCACTGTGAGTCGTGCCTGAATTCAGAAAAACCGTAATAAAGGCATGAATCGTCTGCCCAATTTTCTCCGGGTTCCAGCGCAGTGTATAGCCTTCAATAATACCTGCATCCTGCATTTTTCGAACACGTGTCCCTACTGCTTGGCCTGTCAAATGAACAAGCTGACCAATCTCCTTGTGCGTTAAAGAGCTGTCTTCAATTAAATGATGAAGAATGCGCAGGTCGGTGTCATCAGGTACGAATAGTTCCATAGTTATTTTTCCTTTCATGATGAAACGAGAATGCTGGTTTTCCTTTCAGCAGGCCGTAGCCTGCATCTTCTTGCGTCAGATATGATTGTAGCAGAAACAAAGAACGGCCGAAAATACACTCGGTCAAAAAACATTTACGATTAAAGGAGCTTCTATATATGAAAATCACACTAATCCGCAACGCAACCTTATGGATCGAATACGCTGGAGTAAAATTTCTGATTGATCCGATGCTGAGTGATGCTGGCCTAAATCCACCAGTTCCCAATACGGAAAACACTTTCCGCAATCCGCTGGTTCCCTTGCCACCACAATGGCAGACGCTTGGACAGCCTGAAGTGGTCATCGTCACGCATTTGCATCCAGACCATTGGGACCCGGCGGCAGTACGCTGGCTGGACAAACAAATTCCTGTCTTCTGCCAGCCCGGAAATGAAGAACAAATCATGGCTGACGGTTTTACACAGGTTACTCCGATTTCGGTGGCTGGCTCAGTCGGGAAAATCGAGATTACCCGTACAACCGGGCATCATGGTACCGGAGAAATCGGGGAACAGATGGGACCCGTATCTGGCTTTGTATTTCAGGCTCCAGGTGAGCCTGTCGTCTATGTGGCTGGGGATACCATTTGGTGCAGTGAAGTCGCGGAAGCACTGGATAAATTCCGCCCTGACTGGACGATCGTGAACGCTGGAGGAGCGCGGTTTACGGTGGGTGATCCCATTATTATGACTGCCCAAGATGTAACGGCTGTTGCACAGCATGCCCCTTACACACAAGTCGTTGCTGTCCATATGGAAGCCATCAACCATTGTGTACTGACTCGCTCCGAGCTTACGGAACATATCAAACGTGAAGGTCTGGAGAAGCGTGTCCATATTCCGGCAGATGGAGCAACGATTTCGGCATAAGGTGATAACTCCCGATTCACCGTTTGCGCCTATTTCGAATATATTGGATTTCAAAACGCCTAAAAGAAGGGATTATTAAATGAATTGCCAATATCAATATCCTTATTATGGTACAGAAACCCAATGTAAAGAAGTTCCGATTGCTTTTCCTCCCCAGCATCAATATAGACAGCCGGGGTTGGAATACCTGGTGGTTCCACGCCCTATATTTGATAATCCAAAGTATATCGGCACGGGAAAGCTTCAGGATCGGGTGGCTATCATTAGCGGCGGGGACAGCGGCATTGGTCGCGCGGTTGCAGTGGCTTTTGCCAAGGAAGGAGCCGATGTGGTCATTGCCTATCTCGATGAGCATCGAGATGCTATGGAAACCCGTGATGTCATTCACAGGCTTGACCGACGTTGTTTGTTAATTCCGGGTGATCTAAGGCTAAGAAGCAACTGCTGTCTGGTTGTTCAAAAAACGATGGAAACCTTCGGTCGTATTGATATCCTCATTAATAATATGGGTGTTCAGTTTGTGCGCGAATCGTATCTGGATATCAGTGAACAGCAGCTTCGTGATACGTTTGACACGAATATTATTTCGTTCTTCCATATGACTACAGAAGCATTGCCGTATATGCGGGCTGGGGCAAGCATCGTCAATACGGCATCGGTTACAGCCTATGTTGGACAAAAAAACCTGATTGACTATTCAGCTACTAAAGGAGCCATTGTCAGCTTCACGCGTGCTTTGGCTAATAATCTGGTCGATCAAGGTATTCGCGTGAATGCCATTGCTCCCGGTCCGATCTGGACTCCGCTGAATCCGGCCACACAGTCGCCTGAAGTCATTCGTACCTTCGGCAGCAATACACCAATGAAGCGTGCCGGGCAGCCTTATGAATTGGCTCCTGCCTATGTGCTGCTGGCTTCGGATGACGGATCCTACATTACGGGCCAAACGCTGCATGTGAACGGCGGACAAATGGTGACGACTTAGTTGGGCTGGCTAATAGCCATAAGGCCTAACATACAAGCAAACCTCCAGCATCCACAAGTTAAGTGGGACTGGAGGTTTGTTTATTTTACAATATTGAATATGATCTTAGACTGATCTTTTGTTTTTGTTGTAAATATCGAAGGCAACCGCCAGCAGCAGTACCAAGCCCTTGATGCCTTGCTGCCAGTCAATACCGAGGCCGATCAGAGACATACCGTTATTCAGTACGCCCATAACCAAACCACCGATAATCGCTCCAAAAACCGTTCCGATCCCGCCGGACGCCGAAGCTCCACCGATAAAGCAAGCTGCGATGGCATCCAGTTCAAAGTTCGTACCCGCTCTCGGCGTAGCCGCGTTCAGACGTGCAGCAAAGATGAGACCGGAAATGGCAGCCAGTACACCCATGTTGACAAATACCCAGAATGTCACTTTTTTCGTTTTGACACCGGACAGACCCGCTGCCTTTTCATTTCCACCCAGCGCATACACATGACGACCCATAATCGTACGGTTCATGACAAAGGAGTATACCACGATCAGGATGAACAGCAGGACAAGAATGTTCGGTATCCCCGCATAGCTCGCGAGCATGAAGGTGAACAGATTAATCACAGCAGCCACTACGATCAATTTGAGTATAAATAACGCCTGTGATGGAACCTCAAATCCATATTTAAGCTGAGAACGGCGTTCACGAATTTCATTCACGATAAACCATACTGTAAGTGCAATGCCGACAATGATGGATACCAGGTTATAACCGGTAGCTGAGAAATCCGGCAGGAAGCCTGAACTGATTTTCTGGAATCCCCCCGGAAAAGGAGAGATCGATTGGCCTTCCAGCACGATCATTGTCAATCCGCGGAAGAGCAGCATCCCCGCCAAGGTCACGATAAATGCCGGAATACGTACATAAGCGACCCAGAACCCTTGCCATGCCCCAATTAACGCTCCGACCAGTAAAGCTGCAATCACAGCGACCCACGCTGGAAGCTGCCAATCGACCATCATAATGGCGGCAACCGCACCGACAAAAGCGGCTATGGAGCCGACGGACAAGTCAATATGCCCAGTGATGATAACCAGCACCATCCCGATCGCCAGTACGAGAATGTAGCTATTTTGCAGAATCAGATTGGTAATATTAATCGGCTTCAATAGCAAGCCGCCTGTCAGCACCTCAAACAAGATCATAATGACGACCAGCGCAATCATCATGCCATATTGGCGGATGTTACTTTTAAATAGTTTAGTTATGGTTTCCATGCTTCACGCCTCCTGACTTGGTCATATATCTCATCAACGTTTCCTGCGAAGCGTCCTCACGGCTAACCTCTCCGGTGATCCGCCCGGCATTCATAACATAAATCCGGTCACACAAGCCCAGTACCTCTGGCAGCTCGGACGAAATAACCAGTACCCCCTTACCCTCAGCAGCAAGTCGATGAATAATCGTATAGATTTCATATTTGGCACCCACATCTATGCCGCGTGTTGGCTCATCCAGAATCAGAATATCCGGTCCGGCAAAAATCCATTTGCTCAGTACTACCTTCTGCTGATTGCCGCCACTCAGATTACCGGTTTTCTGTAAAATGCTCGGCGCTTTGATGTTCATGCTTTTTTTCATTTCCTCTGCAACGACGACTTCCTCCTGCTCATTGACCACAGCACCCTTCGTCAGCTTGCTCAGACCAGTTAACGAAATATTGCGCTTGATATCATCCATTAAAATGAGGCCATACTCCTTGCGATCCTCCGTCACATAGGCAAAGCCATTGTTAATCGCGTCCGTAACCGTGTTGTTCTGGATCGGCTTACCGTCCTTAATCAGTTGACCCGAGATATTGCGTCCGTATGACTTGCCAAAGATACTCATCGCCAGCTCGGTCCGTCCTGCTCCCATCAGCCCGGCAATACCGACAATTTCACCGCTGCGAATATTCAGATTTACCTGATCCAGCACCTTGCGGTCTGCATGATGCTCGTGATACACCGTCCAATCCTTCACTTCCAACACAACTTTGCCAATCTTGGCATGACGCTCTGGATAACGGCTGGTCAAATCGCGTCCAACCATCCCGCTAATGATCCGATCCTCTGTGACCTCATCCTTTTTCATATCCAGCGTCTCAATCGTCTTCCCATCTCGCAAAATCGTAATCGAATCCGACACCTTTGCGACCTCATTCAGCTTGTGGGAGATGAGAATACAGGAAATGCCCTGTTTTTTAAATTCCAGCATCAAATTAAGCAGATTTTCACTATCATCCTCATTCAATGCCGCTGTTGGTTCATCCAGAATAAGCAGCTTTACCTTTTTAGAGAGCGCTTTCGCAATTTCGACCAGCTGTTGCTTGCCGACCCCGATGTTCGTAACCAATGTATTGGGATTTTCACTCAAACCGACCTTAGACAGCAGATCGCGTGTCCCCACAAAAGTCTCTTTCCAATCAATCACGCCGCCGCTAGCGCGCTCGTTGCCCAGATAAATATTTTCCGCAATCGAGAGATACGGGATCAATGCCAGCTCCTGATGGATAATGACGATGCCCAATTCCTCACTCTGCTTGATATCCTTGAACTCACACGTTTTGCCTTGGAAAATAATATCCCCTTCGTAGGTTCCATGCGGATATACACCGCTCAGTACCTTCATTAGCGTCGACTTGCCCGCACCGTTCTCGCCGCACAGCGAGTGAATCTCGCCTTCCTTGACCTTGAGATTTACATTTTCCAATGCCTTTACGCCAGGAAAGGTTTTGGTAATTCCCTTCATTTCCAAAATTATTCCAGTCATGGGATACGCTCCTTTCAGTTGGATTCTTACTCTTATTTGAGACCAATTTGCTCTTTGGTGTAATAGTGACTGCCGACAATATCCTTCTCCACATTCGTCCGATCCACCGAGATAGGATCAAGCAAGTACGCAGGAATTACCTTTTTACCGTTGTTATAGGATTTAACGTCATTCACTTCCGCTTGCTTGCCCTGTAAAATGCTGTTGGCCATCACGACCGTTTGCTCAGCCAGCTTGCGGGTGTCCTTAAATATGGTTTGGGTCTGCTCACCAGCCACAATAGATTTAATTGAAGCCAGTTCTGCATCCTGTCCCGTGATGATCGGCAGTGGCTTATTCGCAGATCCATATCCGACCCCTTTCAGGGATGAAATGATACCGATGCTAATGCCGTCATACGGGGAGAGCACCGCGTCCAGATTGGCCCCTGAATAGTAGGCACTCAGCAGATTATCCATCCGCGACTGTGCTAAAGCTCCATCCCATCGCAGTGTAGCGATCTGCGCCATCGTCATCTGTTTGCTGCGCACGACCAGCTTACCTGAATCGATGTATGGTTTAAGTACGGACATCGCACCATTAAAGAAGAAATAGGCGTTATTGTCATCCGGCGATCCGCCGAACAGCTCGATATTGAAAGGGCCCTTGCCATCCTTGAGACCCAGCTTTTTCTCAATATATGCCGCCTGTAGCACGCCTACCTTGAAGTTATCAAAAGTCGCATAATACGTCAGATACGGTGTGTTGCGAATCAGACGGTCGTAAGAAATGACTTGAATCCCTTGGTCGTGTGCCTTCTGAATTACATCCGTCAGCGTGTTTCCGTCGACCGAAGCGATGACCATGACATTGACGCCCTTGGTGATCATATTTTCGATTTGGGAAATTTGATTTTCCACCACATCCTCGGCATACTGTAAATCCGTTTTATAGCCTTGCTCCTGAAACAACCGAACCATATTCTCCCCGTCCCCTACCCAACGCTCGGACGATTTGGTCGGCATGGAAATACCCACATAGCCTTTTTCCTTGCTGCCCGTTCCACTCTCCGCCAGGTTGCAGGCCGAAAGCATCAGGGCCAAAATCAGAAGCCAAACGACAACAGCTCCTTTTTTCATATGAAGTTCCCCTTTCCTCATGTGATGCAGGTCATTTGAAGGTAAGGATTTTGTAAAATCCTCAGGTCAGTGCTAATTAGACTAAAGTTAGATAGCGCTTACATAAGTGAGGCAATGAGCACCTCTCCTTTTTTTATGTGCAAACACATGGTATCATTCCAGGCCGGGAAAGGTCTTTGCAGGTTTTGAACTTTTTTTATAAAATTTTAACCTTTGTGATGGGGGAGGGTATTACTTTAATAAAAAACAATGAGGGGCAATGGAGGGTAGTTGCAATTGATTGAAAAGCTATTTTTAGATGCGGAGCCAACAGCTTTACCCCGGAGGCATGTTGTATTCCAGCTATAAGCTCATCCGCTAAGTTATCCGAATGAGCTTGACGTTAAACTTCATCGACATCAATTAAGAACACCCGCTCCTGGAATCCGCCTCGGGCCTCGGCTTTGTCCGCCCGCAGCTTGTCCAGCTCGGGTACATTCGCTCCATGTACTTCTGCCAGCGCTCGGATGACTTCCAGCATATCCGCCAGCTCTTCCAGCGCATCCTGATCTTTGTCCGTTGCAAAATATTCCTCAGTCTCTTCACGAAGCTTCGTTCGCAGTTCCTGCTTATATTCCTCTGGGTCCAAAATGCGTGTCCGACATTCCTTGCCCTGAGACATAATGATATGCGGAATCCGGTCCCGCACCAGCTTGTTGTATGTAGGCATATCAAATAACATCCTTTCTGATGTGGAGATTAAAAAATTTAACAATTTAATTGAACGGGTTTTCTTTAAAAATAGACGGATACCTCTTCGATGGATTAGCTACAATGCGCCGCGACAGACGCTCTAGAATAGAGTCTGTTTTATAAAGCAACATGTCTACTTCCTCCAGCTTCATCGTCTCCCTGGATGCTTCTTCCTCTCCGGAAACCAGATAATGCACGGTGCCCATAAACAGCACCACATCTAAACACGGCTCCGCATCCGAGCGAATTAGCCTGAGCAGATCGTTCATGGATAGGCTAGTGGATAAAGGTATGATTTGATTTCGATGCACATATATAGCCTTCGCCATAGAAAACATGGCACGATCACAAAGAATGAGGCAGTTTAGCCATTGATTATGGTCACGCATCATCTGGGCAAGCTTGATCTGGTATTCGGCAAGCTTTTGAAAATCCAGCATGCAATTCAATATGTGGGTGTCGCTATACTTAGGCAATTTGAAATCAGCTTCACTATGTAGTTGGTTGCTTAAGGAGTAATGTTTCATGGGGGGAATCAACTCCTGAATTAGAATTTCATAAACAGTGTGAGCAACGTAGCATATCAATGGACCACTAAAATGTATAATTTTCTAGCTATCGGACAAGCTTCATAATGAATATTACTATATAGTAGTTTTTAATTCAATTTACTTACTAACGCATATTAATTAGATGTAACTCTTTCTCTACACTTCTAACTATAGAGAGGTGTATTCATGTCAGAACTTTTAGAATTAGTCGGTACACGTATCCGAGATATTCGAAAGTCCAAAGGGCTTTCGCAAGAAGCTTTAGCCGAACAAGCAGGATTCAATTCGAGTTATATTGGTTTCATCGAGCGTGCGGAGAGAAATATATCTTTGAAAAATCTGGAGAAAATAGCGAAGGCATTGAACGTGGGCGTCTATCAATTGCTTACATATGTGAAGGAAAATGATGAGCTTACCGAAGAAGATTCGAGTATAAAAGCCATTTTGTCTCTCCTAAGAACTCGTGAATCCAAAGATACTGAGCTGGCCTTAAAGATTCTTACGGATATATTTATTAGAATGGATGAACGATGAAACAAAAAAAAGGAACTGCACTCTGCAGTTCCCTACCTACCTCTTAAGACAACGCCAGCATCGCTTTCATATCTTCCTCTGCGGTCGTAATTAGCTTCAAGCCAAACATCTCCACCAACACATCCAATACACCAGAAGAAATAAACTCAGGCGGTTTCGGTCCGATACGAATATCCTGGATGCCAAGACTGAACAAGCCTAGCAGGATGGCAACCGCTTTTTGCTCAAACCAGGACAGCACAATGCTGACAGGCAGCTCATTCACTGTGCATCCGAAAGCATCCGCTAATGCCAGAGCGATTTTCACAGTAGAACCCGAATTGTTGCATTGCCCCAAATCAATATAACGCGGAATGCCAGTATCTCCAACGGTGCCGTAGTCCACATCATTAAAGCGGAACTTACCACAAGACGTGGTCAAAATGACCGTGTCGTTCGGCAAGGATGTAGCCAGCTCGCGGTAATAGTTACCGCCTTTGCCTGGTGCGTCGCAGCCTGCGATGACGAAGAAACGGCGGATATGTCCGTCTTTAACTGCCTGAATGATCTCAGGTGCCAGCCCAATGACTGTCTCATGATGGTATCCTGTCGTAAGCACCTGTTCAGAGTCTACATCTGCGGCTGGCAGAGCCAACGCGCGTTCAATCAGTGGAGAGAAATCGTCGTTCACAATTTTGGCAACACCCTCCAGCCCTGCTACTTCATAAGAGAAGAAGCGGTCTGCATATGTGCCTTTAATCGGCATAACACAGTTCGTCGTGGCAAGAATTGCACCCGGGAACTCTTCAAACAATCTGCGTTGATCGTACCAGGCCTTGCCGATATTGCCCTTGAGATGTGCATATTTCTTCAACGCCGGATAACCGTGGGCAGGCAGCATCTCCGAGTGAGTGTAGATATTGATGCCCTTTCCTTCGGTCTGACGCAGTAATTCTTCCAGCGCGTACAAATTATGTCCGGTCACGACGATGCATTGACCTTCGATTTTATTTTGGCTGACGGTAATCGGCTGTGGAATGCCAAAACGATCCGTATGCGCACGATCCAGCACATCCATGATCCGTACAGCTGCATTTCCGACCTTCATCGCCATCTCCAAATGCTCTTGTACATTAAAGTTAGAATTGGTTAAGGTCATATATAACGCTTCATGCGTGATCCGATCCACCTCAGGATCGGTATATCCCAACTGACGAGCATGTGTCGCATAGGCAGCAATCCCTTTTAATGCAAAAATCATTGTATCTTGCAAGCTTGCTACCGTCTCATTTTTCCCACATACTCCGATGACTTTACACCCGCCGCTCGGCGTCTGTTCACACTGATAACAAAACATATCGTTTTCCTCCAAATATTGATAGATATTTGTTCGTTATCTACAGGGTAACAAACCCCTGAACGTGCTGGTGTGATTACACACACACTTTTTAGTACAGATTATAATGAGACGGTGCAGGCACTTCGCAATCCAATCATTCCTATTCCGACGAATTTTCCTGAATTCCCCCGCCCTTACGGTACTGCACAGGGGACACGCCCATGGTCTTTTTAAAAGCAGTGCTAAAATAATGCTGACTGTCGTATCCCGTACGTTCTGCTATTTCAAGCACAGATAACGTCGTAGAGTCCAGCAGCTGTGCTGCTTTACGGATACGGGCACGCGTGACGAGGGTCACGAAGCTGTCGTTGAGCTCCTTTTTGAGCACACGGCTGAGATATACAGCGGACACCTGTAGACGCGAGGCCAGAGCTTCCAGCGTCAGCTCCCGATCGGCATAACCTTCCTGAATAAGCTGCCGGGCCCGGCGTACGATGGGAGATAGCTGCGATTCACCATATACCCGATCCCGGCTCACCCGGTACGCATCGATTGCGCCTTCCAGCCCACCCGTGTTGGGCTCCACATGTGTGTGAACCGCTATATTCAGATAGCGTCCAATGGCCTGCTCTATGGAAGCACCGATCGTCTCGGGTGCCTCCTGCCACAGGCATATGCCGATCAGCCCGTTCGCATCGCGGAACAACACATGCGATAGGTTCTCCAGCAATTCGCCAATAATATTTTCTGCGGCGAAAAGAAACAACTGGCGATCATTCTCGCGCATAATCGTCTGCCGCGCCTCTGCCGCTGGCCACCGTACCACACCGATCTGAGCAGGTGGCCGGGATGGAAGACGTAAAAACGTCAATTGCTCCATAACGTCCTTTCCCGTGTGCTGTCCTTCCAGCCATTCCAGGCAAAATCGCTGGCGCAGCAGCGGAATATTCCGTTCAATCTGCCCGGCGGCTTGTTCTACATAGGCGGCACGTTTGTACTCCTCGTCCAGTCGCTGACGAAGGCGCGACAACGCAGCGTGAAGCTGATTTGCATTTACCGGCTTCAGAATATAATCCTCTACGCCAAGTCGGACAGCCTCCTGCGCATAAGCAAACTCATCATGCCCGGAAATGATCAGGCAACGGCATTCCGGACGTTCTTCCCGCAGCCGCCGAATCAGTTCAATCCCATCCATGAACGGCATATTCATATCGACCAGCAAGATGTCGATGCTAAGCTGATCAACCAGCTCCAGCGCTTCTTCACCGTCCTCGGCCTCGGCTACAACCTCCATGCCCAGAGCTGCCCAGTCCAGGCAATCCCGAATCCCCTCACGAATGATCGGCTCATCATCTGCGATCAATAATTGATAACATTTGGCCGTGGCTATGCTTACTTCTGGTATGGCCTGGTCAATCAGACTCGCCGTTGTCGCGTTGTCTGTTCCCTTGAATTTCGTCATCCTGACCCTCTCCTCTGTCATAAGGCTTCTTCAGTTGCGCCATATCCAGCAGCAACGGATGAGTGATTGTAACGCAGGTACCTGTCCCTTCTTTACTGTCCAATGTAATTCCATATTCCTCGCCAAAAGACAATCGGATACGCGCTTGTACATTCAGCATGCCGTAACTTCTGCCATTTGTACGAACACCCTTTTGTTTCTGTCTTCCTTCCATCGCCTCCAGTGGTCTTTCCAGCCATTCACGCAGCTCACACAGACGTTCCGCCGTCATCCCTGCACCGTCGTCACGTACCGACAGCAGCAGCTTGCCGTCCTCGGCTTTAGCTTCTACCCAAATTGTGCCTGGACCGCGTCTGGCCTTAATACCATGGTAAATCGCATTTTCCACTACAGGTTGAAGCATCAGCTTCAATACAAACAGATCCTTCAGCTCGTCGGGAACATTCAATTCCCAGCGAAGTCGATCACGATAACGGGTTTGCTGGATTTGCATATAGCTCGTGATATGCTCAACCTCAGAGCGCAGCGGAATAAAGTCATCCCCTTTGCTGAGTCCAAGGCGGAACAATCTCGATAACGCCCCCACCATGTCGGATACGTCGTCTGCTCCATTTTTCCGAGCCATCCAATGAATTGTATCTAGCGTATTGTATAGAAAATGCGGCTTAATATGCTCTTGGAGACTGCGCAGTTCGGCATCCCGTTTTTGCCGTTCCCTCAGTTCACTAAGCAACATGAGACGGCGGATCTGCTCCAGCATCCGGTTAAAGCTACGGCCCAGCATTCCGATTTCATCCCCGCGCTCACTCCACTGACGAACCGTAAGATCCCCTGTCTCTGCCTTACGCATATAAGACATAAGCCGGAAAATCGGCTGCGCGATGGAACTGGACAATCGCAAGGATGCCGTTAAACCAAACAGACATACAATGAAAACAAAACAGACGACGTAGAACTGAATTTGCCGCACTTCCAGTGTAGATTCGCGTGCCGGGAATACTCCCACTGTTCTCCAGCCCGTGAACTCGGAAGCCTGGAACATGAAGAGCAATTCCCTACCTCCGGCTTCACGGGTAAACATTCCGCTATCCTCTGTCCCGAACCATTGCGGCGGAATGCGCTCAATCAAAGGCATATCTGGCATATATACACTGCGTCCCTTGGCATCTGTCACCATGACATACCCGCTTTTGCCCAAGGTTACATCTCTGGCGGCTTGCGACACAGCCCGCAGCTTGAGATCGATCATAATCACACCCAGTACATGTCCTGTCTCTGGGTCCGTGACCGAGCGAACGACAGAGACAATTTCACTGTCCTTATACCGGACATGAGTGGTCACATTACGGTGACTTGGCTGTCCCAGCACAGTGAATATCCCTGCATGCTGCGCCGCCTGTGTGTACCAGTCTTCTTCCGTCAGGCTGCGCGTGCTTCGAGCATACATTTCATTGCTAATATAATCGCCTTTTTCGTTCACGATCAGAATCCCGGCAATTTCAGGATATAAGGTGGTAAAGCCCTGCAAAAATTGCTTCATTTTATACAGCGTATCCTGCTCCTGTACGGAACTTACTGCCTGCTTGGAGCCAGGAGCCTGGTTAAGGAGAGGCTGCTGTGCTTGCTTCCCTTGATTTTCTGGCGTTGCACCACTTGTATGACCCGCGTGGCCATCGGCCAGCGTCCGCCCTTTCCAAAACTCGCCAATATCAGGGTTAAAGGCAACCAGATACGTCATGTTCTGCAAATTTTCCATTTTGGTATCCAGTGCTTCGTTCACCTTGCCAATCAACTGCATCGTATGATTTTCCACCTGCCGCTCAATAATCCGTTCCACCGTCCAATTCACCAGCAGGCCTAGTCCCAGCGAAGGCACGATGCCAAACAGCAAGAACAGCACCATGAGCTGATAACGTAAAGGCATATTACGCAAGCGAAGCCGTGGCATCATTTGGTGCAATCCTAAGTAGAAACGCTTCCAAAATTTATTTTGCATAATAATCATCTACATTCGCTTGGGTGACGACGGAAATCCCAGTATCTACCCGCACGGGCAGCGGAGTATTGTCTCCAGAGGATGAAGGTGCAGGAATCGTCAAATGATGATGCAGATGGAACAGATATTGAAGTGACCAATAGCCCATATTCCATGTCCCTTGGGCAATTGTGGCCGAGATCGTCCCATCACGAATCATATCCAGTGTCGCTTTATTCGTATCAAAAGAAATAATCTTCAGCGGATGACTGCTTTTTTGGCTCAGTGCTGCCTCACCCACACCTGTTCCTCCGGTGGCTTCGGTCACAAAAATACCCGCCAGTTTCGGATAAGCTTTCATTAGCCTTTGCGATTCATCCCTAGACACCATCACGTCAGCACGACCATCTACCACTTCCACCACCTTCATGGCAGGATATTGCCGCTGAATGGTATCGCGAAAGCCGCGCGAGCGTTCCTCATGATTTTGCTGCCCAGGCAGTGTGAGAACAGCGACTTGGCCTTCACGTCCCAACAGCTCTGCCATTTTTTCCGCAGCGGTCACGCCTGCCTTATAATTATCTGTGCCCAAAAAAGTATATGCCCGGCTCCCCGGCGCTCCGGCGTCAAACAGCACTACAGGGATGTCGGCATCCAGTGCCTTATTAATGACCGGGATCAGGGAGTGAGGATCAATCGCTGATATGGCAATGCCTGCGGGTTTACGGGCAATCGCCTGCTCAATGACCGTCGTCTGCTCCTGTGCATCATACCGGGTAGCCCCCCGATACTCCACTGTCACCCCCAAGGCATCCCCAGCATCCTCGAAGCCCTTGAGCCCGCTTTTCCAATACTCCAAACCGGACTGGAACGTAATCATCATATACGTTTCTCCGATACTGCCTCGTAGCCCTTTTTCCTCCCAAGCTCCATTCAACCGCCCGGTTTGTTCATATCTGAACACATAGAGAGCAAAGGCTGCAATCAGCAGCATGTACACCAGCAGCGTTTTCTTCATCCTTCCTCTCCTCTTCCTGTGCGTATCCTTAAGTTATAAATTCACTTTAATTTATTCTGGTTTCACTTAGATTGTAAACGCAATCATATTAAATTGGAACTACTTCGCTCTTCTTACTTTCAGGTGGCGTTAATCCTGCACTAATGTTTCTACGTTACAATACCTACAATTGTGCTAGGGAAAACATGTGCGAATCTTGAGGAAAAGGAGTGATATGGATGAGCAAGCCACGTATTGCGGAATGGACAGAACTACGGGGTCTTGCCTACCTCGCTGTCGTGCTTCAGCATTGCATTGGCGAATATATTTATCGCAGCGACATCCAACAGCCGGATTCCGTTATGCTCGCGATGCTGTACCATTTGACACGTTTTGGCACACCCACGTTCGTCTTCCTGTCTGCGGCGCTGCTATTTTATAATGGTAACAAACCGATTGGCTATTCCCGTTATATTGGCAGACGGTTTCGAGATATTTATGTTCCTTTTCTCTGCTGGACCATTGTTTATTGGGTATGTACTCAGAACTGGTCAACAGCGCAGTGGGGAAATATATATTTTTACAAAGGCATGTTTGAAGAAATGATCATCCCCGTCAGCGGATATCATCTATGGTTTGTGGTCATGATCTTTCAGTTTTATATTTGGTTTCCTTTATTTGCAAAAGCAACCGAACGGATTCGGACGCTTCTACGTCGTTTTAGCACCAAAAGGCGCAAGCAGCTTGTTTTGGCTGTGATGCTGATTGCTGCTGTGGCTTATGCGTTGCTGTTACAATGGTCCTACTATGACATGTCTGCATGGAGCGCTTGGTTGCCATCCTTTGGACAGACCCTGTTAGATTACCGCACTTATAACTTTGTTATGTACTTTTTCTATTTTATGCTGGGCGCAGTATGCGCCTATATGACGGACACCTGGCGGGGATTGGCCCAACAGACGTTGCCGTGGAATGTATTTATCTTTATTGGTCTGTTCATGCTCATGGGTCACACGATGCTGATCCAGTCTGGCGATACGATCAATCTCAATATTTCTACTTATCTGAAGCCAAGCACCTTCGTGCTGATTGTCTCGCAGTTGCTTTTGTTGTACGGACTGCTGCTTCATTTGCAAAAAGACCCGCGTACCGAGCCGTTTCGCCGTATGCTTAACTGGATTGGACGCTACTCCTTCGGAGGATATCTGGCCCATGCACTCGTGCTATCCTTCATATCCTATTACACTCGTCCGCTTGCACTGGGTGATCATCATTTTACAGCTACGCTCATTACGTTTGTCGTCGTGGCAAGTGTTTCTCTGGGCATCAGTTGGCTCTTTGCCCATCTGCCTGGCGGCAACTGGATTGTTGGTTCCAAAGGTAGACAGCGCTTGAACTGGCGACTTAATTTTCAGTTCCTCTCCTCCAAACGTGCTTCCAAAAGCACACAGGAGCTTGGCTAATCTTCTGCTTCAGCGTTCAATATGGGGGATTCGAACACCCTCAAGGACTTTCGCAGGGCTCACGTATTGAGCTCTGCTTTTTTTTGTCTAAGCATGCTGAATCATGTCCGTAACTGATTAACATTTTATGACATGGATATGTATTTTATTTTAAAATAAGTCATTATATAGAATAATTATAAGCATTACGTGGGAGAAGTCACATTTTTGCATAAAAAGAATGGGGGGATAAACTGAACATACCATCGTCGTTGTTAAGGATCTGGTCCAAAACTGGGTGAGGCTGCTTCCTGGTCTGAAACATACGGTTGAACTGATTAATCAGTTCATCCAAAAGCATAGACTGCTCCAGTACACAAGCATGTCCTAAGCCATACTCTGCGTAAAGATCATGCATGTGTTGTCTGGCGTGTTCCATTTGTTGAATTAACGTTACCTTTTCATCCTTGTTCATCCTACATACCTCCTCATGAATTTCATTTTAAGAAGGGATGTACAAATATGTCAGGATCAATTTTGAAGCAAAAAATTACAAAATAATACAAAAAGAGACCAGCAATAAGCTGGCCAATGAAAAAAACAAAAAAATTGACTAAGCTGTGCCAATATGTCCTTGAACTTGGACTGTGTTAGCGCTTGGGATTTCAGTTGGAACTGGTAATCCAACTACCAGTAAAAAGCTAATTGTTGCCAAAATTAAAACTGTCTTCTTGATCATTTTTTTCCCACACCTCCTTATAAGCAGAATAAAATTGTGCCTGCATTTCAGGAGTAGCAAGCTCACTGAAACAGAAAAATAAGCCTGCACAATTGGAAATAAGTAGTGCGTGGTTAATTATACCAGCTTTTTTCAAAGCTTCTATTAAGCATTTAAACCCATAAAGGTATCTCCCTTTATATAGGTTGTATTTAGCTAACTTATACCAGAATCGTACAGTTTCTTCGAGTATGACTTGTTGCTCTGTTAATGTACTCGTATATTCTTGATCACGATAAACTGTAATTTGGGGTTCAAACTGCTGAAGAATATGATCAATATCGATGTTGTAACGATTAGCTACTTCTATGACATTTAAAAGTTCTGCAAATATATGTTGCTCTCCAGATATATGTTCAACGTAATCTGGCAGCACACTAATATCTCCAGACATAAGCTTATTAACACAGGTATTAATTTTTGCCCAATGCTCAAATTTTTCTAGCCAATGGAGTGTATCTGGATCATTTTCCTTCACCCAGCTTAGATCGGAATAACCACGAAGATGTGCTAATGCTTGTGCATGATCGCCTTTTGCATCACAAGCATTAGCACACATCAATTCGGCGTAGGCTATGTATACAAACAATGGTCTGCTTAGCTTTTTTCGTGGCTCTGTTCCTTTTCGCTTGGAATTGTGAACCAAATGATATTGAAGCTGTCCTAACTGACCCATCCGATGTGCAAATTCATACACCTTGTCCCACATGCTTAATGACCTATAGACATTCGCTAAATCTTTTAGAGCATCTAATTGCTCTATCTCGTCTAAGCGATCCACAAAGGGGGCAAATTCAATGGCAGCTTGAAGATTTACAGCCCGATCCTGTCCAACTTTGATTTGGAACAAGCGATACTGGCAGATTGCCAATCGCTCTGAATGCTGCTGCTTCTCACTTTCAGCTACCTTTTTGTATAAGTAAGCGGCTGCTTCGTTGTAACCGTCTTTGTATACATTTTCGGCGACTTCAAAGAGCGATGGCAGATAATTAGGGTTATCCAATAACAGAATGACAACTCGCTGCAAGCAGTCCAATCGCCCTAGCTCAATGCATCGGTACAGGAACGGACTGATTTTTTTCCAGTTGAGCGGACATTCCTCAATGCATTCTTCAATGTATCGTTCGTAAAAATAATCCGGTGGTAAATTCATTCCCGCAGTAATACTATCCAGTTGGTGAACAGACATAGACCGGTTGCCCGTCACAATACCACTAACTGTACCTACATTCAAATCGATCGTGTGACCAAATTCGGTCATGGTTAAGCCTTTTCGTTTCAGATAGGTTTGAACTTCTGCCTGTATCGTAGGTGTGATTTCCATGGATAAACCACCCTTTCAGCATCTTCATAGATTCCCATTTTCAATAATTCATATAGTTTTGAAACAAATAGTATAATTACTGTTTTTTCATTCATGATAATACCATCTTTTGGAACATTGATAAATACTTTTACTTTATAGATTTTTATATTTTTATTAGGAGATCATTGGATGATAGATTATTATGATAGGAGAAGGTCACTTGAAAAATACAGGTATGACACGTCCCTTGGACACGTTAGGCCGGATTGTTATTCCAAAGGAATTGCGAACCTCTATGGGTATTCAAGCTGGCGAGTCTTTAGAATTTTATTTGGATGTTGAAACCGGATTGTTAAGTATGCGGAAGTATATTGGAGTCTGCTGCCACTTATGCCATTCGGTCCAGGATTTAAGCTATTTCAGACATTCATTTTTATGTAAAAAATGTATACAAGATTTGAAGGGAAACATCGAGGATTGTCCAATACCTGCTCTTGCTGTTAAGGAAGCTGGAGATAGTGAGAAAAGCATAAAACGATCGTCTTCACAACATTTGGTTGAACATCTTAGAAGACTTATGCGTGAGTATCCAACAGCCCAGCAAGGCGAATATGCTGAATGGCTTGGCGTGTCACAAAGCCGTATTTCCCAGCTTAAAAAGCTATTATAGGTATCGCTTCACTCGCATCCCAGCAAAACTCAATAACCAGTCGCTGTTTATTTCAAGCGACTGGTTATTTTTTAACTTTGAATCCGTACTGACCAAAATTCAACAAATTAGATTCCAAAACTTCCAGATGATATTGCTATAAAATATGGATTTAAACTCTTTAAGATGATATATTCTGACTATATGTAAACTTCCTAAAAACGCTTTAACGGACTTAAAACAAAAAAATGGTTAGTGGGTGTATAAATGAAGTCACATGTTCTAATTTATGATGGGTATGTTAGTTTTGAAATTATGCTAGCAACCTATTTTATGAAAACCAAAGGGGACATTATTACGATTGGAGTAACCAAAGATCCTGTCATTTCCTATGAGGATTTTAAAGTTACGCCTTCGGTAGCCCTTGATGAAGTGTCTGCGGAGGACATTCAACTTCTGATTATACCTGGTGGAGATAACACTCAATTAAAGACAAACAAGCAACTTCTAGCTCTCATTAAAGCACTGAATAATGATCATAAAGTAATCGCGACCATTTGTTCTGCCACTGAACTATTGGAGCTAGCAGATATATCTTCTAAAAACCATGTGAGTCATCCATCGGGTCTGGAGATACACAAGAATATCATATCTGCTAAACCCAATAAGTATGTAGATTTTGCAATCGAAATAGGCAAGGTCATGAACATTTATACGGATGATGAAGATTTTAATGAAACCATCGATTTTTTTAAGCTCTTTAAAGATAGCTGATTCTCCTCACAACAATCACTTTATGCATGGTGGCATTTGGGATATTATTAATAAATAAATTTACATACATAAAAGGGGTAATTAGAATGAAGGACAAATTAAAGGGGCTATTCGTGGGCTTAACCGTGGGTATGATGATTACGGGCGCAACCGCAATGGCTGCATCTGGAACAAGTGTAAATGCTGTTGTGAAAAAGTTTGATGTATTTTTAGAGGGTACAAAAAAAGATACTGCCGAGGGCTTGATTTACAATGGAAACACGTACATCTCTGTTAAGGATATTGGAACTGCCGAAAGCAGACCAATCAGCATCAAGGGTAATAAACTGTATTTAGGGAAACAGCAAAATATTATTACAGAAAATCAAGCACTCGATATTCTTTTGGATAAAATAAAAAACGAAGCTACTAAATATAATTTACACGTAATGGTTGAAGGGATCGAAGGAACAAAATACTCTTTAAGAGCTTACGAAGATTTTCCTGATCACATTTCAACTTATGGATTCTATTATGTAGATAAATACACTGGTAAAGTAACTAAATATGACATCGTAAATGATAAGGAAGTTGAAATATAAGGATGGGTTCTCCCCATCCTTTTTTATTGTAAAACGATCCTACTCCCAGACTATCGCTTCAATTGAGCTTCATTCGAAGTTCCAGATTTACGGTCGAATGTAATCGGGCCTTTACGGTTCACAAGCCTTTTCAAATCCACGGTCATTTCGTTCTTCAATTTATCAATGAGCTGATCCTCTTGAATTCCTTTGCTTTTAGCAACCTCGGCCAACGATTTCCCCTGTCCCAGCTCTTTCTCTAACTGGACAGGAGTGATGCCCAGCAGCCTAGCTACTTTCTCGTTGAGATGGTGATTCAAGCCGCCAGGCCTTTTGCCATGTCTATGTCTGTGCACATGTCTATGTCTGTGCACATGTCCGTGCCCGTGATCGTCCTGTGGTTCAACATTCCACTGTTGGGCTTCCCCTTGGACTGAATTATTGGGAGTGCGAGCTTGCAACGAATGCTCTGATTCCATACTGGATGCTCCTGCGGCACTTGTAGCACCAAACATCATTACTCCTCCATATAGGATAGCAGCGGTCAATTTCCATTGTTTTTTCATGTTGTGGACCCTCCTTTCACCCTTTTTCATCTATATTTTCTCTTTCAGCTTTTTTTATTCGTATTTCGCCTGTTAAGTAACCATAAGACGGGAAAAAGAGCCCATGAGCATTGCTATCACAATTACACCCAACCTTCGATCTTCACGCGCTCCTTGAGAACCCTATCGTGTAGAGTGAGCAAAAATAAACAACTAAACTTTCTACAATATAACTTGAAGTTTTTCAGGTTAAATATGAAGGGTAACATGATAATATTAATTTGTAATCGATTACAACTATATTTTTTGGAAATAAATGTTGTATCAAGCTACTACAGAATGCATTGCATCACAGTCAGCATTATTCCGTAAAGGCAAGAAATTCGACGAAACCAAGACACACCAGCAAATCGGAAATATTTCTGTAAACTACAGCGCCAACTACCAACCAAATGGTAATTCTTATTTATGCGTCTATGGATGGGCAGTTGACCCGCTCGTAGAATATTACATCGTCGATAGCTGGGGAAGCTGGCGTCCACCTGGTGCAACACCAAAGGGCACCTTTACCGTTGACGGGGGAACATATGATATTTATGAAACCACTCGGGTTAACCAGCCTTCTATAAAGGAGACATTACAACTTTTCAACAGTATTGGAGTGTCCGGACATCCAAACGCACAAGTGGAACCATATCGGTCAGCGAGCACTTCAAAAAGTGGGAAAGCATGGGCATGAAAATGGGCATGATGTATGAAACTTCACTTACTGTAGAGGGATACCAAAGCAGCGGCAGTGCCAATGTAACTAATAATACCATTACGATTAACGACAGATAATCCTAAGGGCGGAACGACTCTAAAATCAACTAACCTTACTGTTTATTAAAATTGTTAGGAGGAAGAACCTTGTCTATAGCTAAATTAGGAAAATGGACGGCGATTATGTCAATCACCGTGTCTTTATTCACAGGGTCGCTGGTAATCTCCAACAATCAGGCGCATGCGGCTGATTGCTCGAACGGTTATGTAGCGTTAACCTTTGACGATGGCCCCAATCCCTCTAATACCAGAGCACTGCTTAGTGCCCTGAAGCAAAACGGATTACGCGCAACGCTCTTTAATCTTGGACAAAACGCGCAAAATAATTCTTCGCTCGTACGTGAACAACAAGCAGCAGGCATGTGGATCGGTAACCATTCATGGTCACATCCGCATATGACGCAACTGAGCGCATCACAGATGTCATCGGAAATTACACGCACACAGCAAACAATACAGTCTATTACTGGCACGGCACCAAAGTTGTTCCGTCCTCCGTATGGCGAGACCAATGGAACCCTCAGATCCATTGAGAACCAAAACGGTCTTACCGAAGTGTTATGGAACGTTGACTCCCAGGACTGGAACGGCGCCTCCACCGCACAGATCGTAGCTGCCGCAAGCAGACTTAAAAACGGCGATGTGATCCTTATGCATGATCAGTATCAGACTACACTCCAAGCGATCCCACAAATCGCACAGAATCTCAAAAACCGCAACCTTTGCTCTGGTATGATCTCTCCAAGCAATGGCCGGGCGGTAGCGCCTGACGGCAAAAACAACGAAACACCGCCAAACACGAGCACAAAAATCGAAGCAGTAAATATGACGAAGAGCGGTCAGTACACTTCAAATATCAGCTCGCCGTTCAACGGAGTGGCTTTATACACGAACAATGATTCGGTGAAATTCACACAGAATTTCACCAGCGGTACCCATAGTTTTTCACTCCGGGGTGCTTCAAATAATTCCAACATGGCCAAAGTTGACTTGAAAATTGGTGGACAAACGAAGGGTACCTTCTACTTCGGCGGGAGCAGTCCTGCGGTCTATACTTTAAAAAATGTCAACCATGGCACCGGAAATCAAAAGATTGAGCTTGTTGTAACAGCCGATGATGGGACATGGGATGCTTATCTTGACTATTTGGAGATCATCTAATTTTAAAAAAACAAAATCCCGGCGGGATCTTCCCGACCGGGATTTTTGTTGATATCTTTTTCACATAACTCTCAATGTAAAAATAACATAATATTGCAATATCGCAATCTCTTATATAATGGCGGGTAACAACTAGAAGTCGCTACAAAAACATTCATAAGAGATGCGGGTGGTAGCCATGGAATGGTATTTTGCATACAAAGAAGAATTGGAAAAGGTATTCCGCCAAGCGGAGGAACGGACGGCGGCATTACCGGTTCCCTTTCAGCAAGAGGGGTTAGACTACCTGGCGCGGTTTAATCCGTTGCGGGAAGACAGTACGCGTAATTACATATGCTATTTGCTTCCATTTTGGCTGCAGGAACTGACCGGACTGTCTCCCGAAACATGTCGCAAGCTGTCACTCGGCAACGTGTTCGTCATGGCTCATTATTTAATTCAAGACGACGTGATGGACACAACAGTAGACAACCGCAAAACGCAACTTGCCTTAAGTCAGCTTTTCTATACCGAGTGTCTAAACATTTATCAGGAGCTTTTTCCGGCAACCTCTCCTTTTTGGTCATATGCCCGGACGTATGTGGACGAATGGGCCGTTAGTGTGATATCCGAAGGAACAGAGGACTATTTTCAAGGTGAAAGAAATAAGGTCGCACTAAAAGCCAGCCCATTAAAAATGGCCGGGACGGGTGCCTTATTGCTCGCAGGTCATGCCGATCTGATCCAGACTGTTACCCATATGACAGATTTGAGCTTGCTCGTGCTCCAAATGTCGGATGATTGGGCAGATTGGTCAGAAGACTTGGTGGAACATAGCTATAACTGCCTATTGTCCCATATCAGCGCCGAACAAAAGACGGCGTACTGTGAAGGACTAGGACCACAACAAATTCAGGAAGCGATTTATGTACGCGGGGCGCTCGCCAGCTATGTGGACATTGCGAATCAAGCAGTCCAGGAGCTAGAGACGATGGAGCCTTCCATCCACGGTCTGCATAGGTTCGCACATTCCATCGCAACAGAGCTCAGCGAAGAGGCAGCAGAAATTGAAGGCGGACGCTCACATTTGCGAAGAGGCGGGCTTGATTATTGGCTCTCCAAAAATATGAAATAATGCTAGATTTTTCTGAGTCTTACGTGGTATACTGACTAGGTAATTATAACCAATTGAATGAGAGGGTGATTTTTGATGGCTACTGAAGTTCTTCAAACACAAGTCATTCAAAAAGCTTGGGAGGATGCCAGTTTCAGAGAGAAACTGATGGCAGATCCCAAATCTGCAATTCGTGATGTGTTAGGAGTCGTGATCCCCGATCATATCCAAATCAAAACGGTAGAGGAAACGTCTGATCAATTTTATCTGGTTATCCCTCCAAACCCTTCAGGCGTGCTCGCTGCATCCCAGAAACCTCGCGCGATGTGGTAGATTGGTTCTTGTAGCTTATTTAATCTATACTTTTTAATCTCAAGCGGGTGGGCTCAGCAAGCTTCCCTCCGTTTTCTCCGAACGCAAAAAAGCCGGATGTTATCCGGCTACGGGGAAGCGGATGGTCGCTTCTGTTCCCACCCCTTTTGCACTTGTAAAAGATATTTTACCATTCATCGTTTCAATAATCCGAAAGGTCACCATCATCCCCAAACCCGTGCCTTTAGTCTTATTCGAAAAATAAGGCTCACCTAGTCTGGATAAGGTCTGAGCATCCATCCCTTCACCATTATCCCGAATATGAATGACTGCTTCTCCATTGTCCACATAAGCCCATATATGAATATGTCCCTGTTCTCGCAACGCTTCAATACTGTTTTTGATAATATTGATAAATGCCTGCTTGAATTTGGAGGAATTCCCGCGCACTTTGATTTCCTGGGGAATATCCAGCGAAATTTTACCACCTTGCAGATTTGCCATTGGACTGATAATTCCTTCTATATGTTTGAACTCATCCAATATGGTCAACGTTTTGGTATGGTCAAACTCCGGTTTGGCGAAAGTCAGAAAATCAGTAATAATCGCGGACGCTCGATCCAACTCCTCCAGAGCGATATGCAGATAGTCTTTGTTCTTACCATCCTCCTGCTTGCTCATCAACTGAAGAAATCCACGTGTAACCTGAAGCGGATTGCGTACCTCATGAGCTACAGATGCAGCCAAATCGCTAATAATCTCCATTTTCTCTGAACGTTGAAGCTCATTATTGAACATCTCCAGTTCTCTGGAATACCGAACCACCTGCTTGTGCTTTTCCGCCAGCCTTCTGCCCAAGATCGCAATCAATGCCAGGACAAAACCGAACACGCCCCATTTCCATAAAAACATATTGTAGTGTCCGTCCCGGATAAAGAACCAGCTGAGTTCTGCGATCGTGATGACTGCAAAAAATGCAAAGCCTGTCGATAAAATGATCGCTTCGTGGTCTCCCTTAAGCGCCATGCGAATCGAAGCAAATACCAAAAGTACCATCAAAGCTACAAGCAATATACCGAGGACGATGACACTGAAGAAATAATATACATCGTTGAGTCGCTCCTGTGCTCCTAAATTCACAATCATGATGATGAAGCAGAACAAAGAGTAGGCGGTTAACAATTTTCTGAATTTCCGAATCAGTAAAATTGAATTGATATTTTGCTCAAAAAAGAAGGCTAATGAAGGCAACAGAATAAATAGCGCCACATCAAAAAGTTGTAAATACAGCTTGCCATAGCCGCGATAGAACGTATATAAAAACGGTGAATACGTTACAATCATCAGACCGATCGACAATACAATCGCGCTTAGGGACAGCCACATGGCCATACTTGGACGGAACAGGAAAAACGAGCAGATCAATAGCACCAGGGCGATAAAGATAAATGTACTGCCCAGTACAATATCCAAGACATCCATTCTGACCAAGTTTCCCAACAAGTCACGATAATCACCAGTCATCACATTTCCGATAATGCCCAGTCTATTTTTACTGCTTTCCGTCCATATGTATAATGTTTTACCACTGTCTTCTGGCTTCAGCGGAATCAGAATACGATTATTCTCATAATTATAGCCACGGTACGATTCATAAAAATTGGTGCCATCCTTATACAGTGTAATGTGCCTGCCATAAATATTTTCAAAAAGCACCGCTGGTGTTTCATCATTTAACGAAGGTAGCTTAATACGAATCCAGGCGGTGCCTCTATTGCCCGGCTGCTTGAGCAGCTGTGTATCATCTTCAATATGCATCCAGACCTTACTGTGATCAGTTACCTCATCTAAAGAGCCATCCTCGTCTTCTGCTCCCCATCTCATATCCCAGGAGGGTATCTTATACTCCCTTTCCGGGGTCATTTTGGCCGCATAGCCGATGTGGTCCAGCGACAATAGTATCACAATGACCGCTAGCAGAGCGGCGACAGCTTTGGGCACATGCCTCATATTAAGCACCTCAAAGTTACGTAGTAGGATTTACAAATTTGTATATGTTTTAACATTTTTATCTTCCTGAAACTATATTATTCTATACGATGATGTTCATACCTTCTTCAAAATAAGGGTATCATGTTCTTTTTAATCATTATTTGTAAAATCTTCATATTGGTTAATGATCATTTCCTGTTCGCGTTGCTCCATCTGCTCTCTAAGCCCTATCCAAGGTTCACATTCTTCATCCTCATAGATCGTCCAAATATCGGAGAATAAATAATCGCGTATTTCTACTATTTTTCCGGCCTGTCCGCCGTCTGTCCAGTATAAACCATCCGGACGCCGAATAACGGTACGCGAATAGCCTGGAGTAGATGCCTTTTGACCTACTCGGATCCGGCTAATCATCGGACCAAACATGTACCATTCCAATTCATATCCCTCCAACTCCTCTTTATCATATCACAGCAGTTACCAAAAAAACGCTTATTGGGAAAGAGCATATCCCTATTCGCATGATTTTAACTTTTTACAGACACACTAACTCTAAGTTTAGCCGTTCTGCGGTTTGGGTAAGGTCGAAATAAGCAACAAAAAGCAAAGGAGCTGAGTTAGATGGCAAATCGCGACAATCAAAAGACTGAGCTACAGGATCATGATTTTGAGCCTTCCCTGCAAAATGCAGAAACAAACTGGGAGAATCTGATCGAGGGGCCTGATACTCCTCTGGAGGACGTACCTGATGCCGATGAACTGACACCGAACAGTCCTGTTGATCCCTCTGCGCCTGCTGAATTCCTGCATGGTACAGATTTGCTGAACGGTACCGATGGGGATGAAGAAGAGCAACTGGACAGTGACGATATTCTGGATTAATTACTGCATGTTATAGGAGATAAGAAAGCGGTTTCTCATCTTGCTATGCGGGTAATGAAGTGTATATACCGAAAGGAGTTGACTAATCTCCTATGTATAAAGATCCGATGTCTCAAGCTGATATGGAGTACAAACGCTATAAAACCTTGAATCCTGTAGAAGAGGATGACCGCAGGACTGCGGACAAGACTCATACGGACGATGGCATAGAAGATAACCCACGAGGAGTCGCATCAGCGAAGCCCGAACCCAGAGATCAAGCAAGATGATAGCACAGATAGGGAATGCAAAAACTAGAATCGGAAATCAGGGCTTGCCTTCTGCATCCACTTTGTTTAAAATAAGGTCAAATCTTTTGAATACCATGAACAAAGACATAGACGGAGACAAGTAAGCGTCATTGGATTCCCACAGAAAGGTACGTATTGCTGAGAGCGTACCGCAATCCCGCGTTGAAATTCACTCCCGAGTCGAGCCTTGAACCGACGACAGAAGGATTCATTCCTTTGACCGCAGTAGAGGTTTCCGGAAGCCCCCGTTACGGGCATCAAGCTCAGAGGTTACTGCCGTCGATTGAATGACGTTGACGACTTGCATGTATACTTCTGTAATTAGGGTGGTACCACGGCATTCGTCCCTTGCGACGAGTGCCTTTTTGTGTTATTTTCTGCAAAAGTCTATGGGCTGAAAGAAAAACAATTTTTAAATCGGGAAGGGTGTACTGTATGTCAACCAATGAAAATTCTTTGGAGCTGTTGCGGGAACAGCTCGATGCTACAAACTTGCAATTGCTGGAGCTGCTGTCCCAACGCGCTGAACTGGCAGGACAGCTAGGAAAATTGAAAGAAGCTCAAGGAGTACCTGACTTTGATCCAGTGCGTGAGCAACAAATGCTGGACAAGCTGATCGCAGCTAATCGCGGACCTTTCGACGATGCTACGATTCGCCAGCTATTCAAAAATATTTTCAAGGCTTCTCTGAACTATCAAAAAGAAGAACACAAAAAACATCTGATTGTCAGCCGCAAAAATCAGCCGGATAGCACGGTTATCAAGGTTAAAGATACACTGGTGGGCGGCAAAGCCTCCATCATGGTTGCAGGTCCTTGCTCGGTGGAAAGCTACCAACAAACTCGCGAGGTAGGTGCGGCCCTCAAGGAAGCCGGTGTGCCGATTCTGCGTGGTGGCGCGTTCAAACCGCGTACATCTCCGTATGATTTCCAAGGGCTGGGTATTGAAGGCCTGCAAATTCTCAAACGCGTTGGCGACGAGTTCGGGCTGGCTACAATCAGTGAGATCGTCGATCCAAGACATTTGGAGGAAGCCATCCCATACATCGATATCATTCAAATTGGCGCGCGCAACATGCACAACTTTGAATTGCTTAAAGCTGCGGGTGAAACCAGAACTCCGGTTCTGCTCAAACGCGGATTGGCTGCCACAATGGAAGAGTTCCTTCATGCTGCTGAATACATCGTTTCCCGTGGCAATACACAAGTCATGCTGATTGAACGCGGTATTCGTACGTATGAAAAATGGACACGTAACACGCTGGATATTTCCGCTGTTCCGATTTTGAAAAAGGAAAGCCATCTGCCTGTACTGGTGGACGTAACTCACTCTACAGGACGTAAGGACATCCTGGCTCCTTGTGCCAAGGCTGCCCTGGCAGCTGGTGCCGACGGCATCATGGTAGAAGTTCACCCGAACCCGGCAGTCGCTTTGTCCGACGCTCAGCAACAGCTAAACATACCTGAGTTCCACAACTTCCTGTCTGAAGTCAAAGAATCCGGTTTATTCAAAGCGTAAAATCAATTTTATGCCTAAAACCTTCAATAAAAAGAATGCCATAGTGGTTATCATCCTAAACACAGCATTCAATAAATTAGGCTCATGGAAAATACTCCATGGGCCTTTTTATTTTTGCATATCGGACCTCAAACAATCTCTATACACGTTTAATGCTCTTTTCAGTCAAAGGAACATAATATCCTTTTCCATTCGGGCCCATAGCAAATTTATTGCGAAGATGGATTAGATTAGGGCCAAATTTTGCCTCCAATTCTTCACGGAACTCATATAGGATTTCCATGATATAAATATCATGAATAATCACTTCCGTAATCGGCATTACAAGGCCCGGGTGTAGCGTCCATGCAGCACGGCTGTCATCACCAAGTGAAAGTATGCCAGCTACAACCTCCCGGTCATCCACACTAAGCACAATCCACCGACCACCGATTTCGGATGTAATCTCCTCACTCATATCATGGCGGTAAACAGTAGCAAAATCAAAGTTAAGATCACCATATGCTACAATGATCACCTCAATTCCTTGCTGAGCAGCTTGCTTTAAGGCATCCCGGAACACCTCGGCATCCTCTTTCCAAATTTCCAGTAAAATTCGGTGTTTTGCTCCCTTCACACCTTCGTTGATGCGATTGATAATGGCTTCATAACCCGAAATATTCCAAATATTCTCTCTATTTTGAAACGATGCTGTGTACTGCTCCAAACTCTCTTGCGCCACATTAAAAATCTGTTCTGCTTTGCGTTTTCTCTGGGCAATCAATTCATGTGGAGGAAGCGGCACATACAGAGGTGTATTTTCTTGACTTACCATGATGTCCCCACGGTTGACCATCCCCGACAAAACCTCATAAATTTTCGATCTCGGTACTCCAGAGTTCAATGAAACGGCATATCCCGAAAGTGGAGAGCTTTCCAATAAGGTCACATAAGCCTTGGCTTCATATTCACTAAAATTCAAATCACGTAGAATTTCTAATATGTTTGGTTTTGATTTCATGACGTCTTCTCCTCAATTCATGTTCTTCCTTACTATATCACTTCCCCTTGACAAAAACTGATATACAAATTATCTTTTTAGTAGTATTTTCATAGTAGTGACTATAGTAGCTACTATGATACTTTCATAGGGGATGAACTCAGGGAGGATACAACTTGAACAAAGTCATAGCTCATCACAGCGAAAGCAACCGGATTTACTATACTTCTACGATTCTAGCCCTATTGATCTGGAGCACATCGTTTATTGCCACCAAAGCAGCCTATACGACGTTCCCTCCTCTTACCTTGGGTCTATCCAGATTTATCATAGCTTCCATCGTACTAGGTATCGTTTTGCTAATCAAAAAAGAACATGTCAAAGTAAAGCCAAAGGATTTGGCTACGATTTCGTTTAGTGGGGTTCTTGGAATCACTCTTTATTTCTCAATGGAGAATATAGGGGTTAGCCTGACAACCGCTTCCAACGCAGCATTAATTGTCGCATCGTATCCGGCAATTACATCGCTGCTTGAATTTATTTTGTATAAAGTCAAATTATCCAAATTTAAAATCTGCGGCATAGCACTGGCCATGATCGGGGTATATTTCTTAACCTCAGTTGGCGAAAGCTCGGATGGTAAGAATCAACTCATCGGAAATTTAATATTGATTGGAACCGGATTTGCGTGGGCGTTTTACACTTTCATGACGCGCAAGGTTGTGGACAAATATCCGCCGGTGACGTTATCTTTTTATCAAACCGTTGCAGGTAGTATCTTTTTCATACCGTTAGCCTTATTGGAAAAGGATAGTTGGCAGGCTCCGACAACGGGATCATTTATGTTGCTCATGTATCTGGGTGTGTTCTGCTCTGTTATCGCATTTTTGCTTTATAATTACGGATTAATCAAGCTGTCACCGAGCAGTTCCGTTTCTTTAATGAACTTGGTTCCGATATTTGGGGTGTTGTTCTCTGTCTTACTATTGCACGAAACGATTACATGGCGCCAAATCATTGGCGGTTTGGTCGTTATTCTAGGGGTCTTGATGAGTGCACACCAAACAAGCCGTACCTAAAGATATTGCAGTCCTACAATACTAGGGCGAGTGGCCTTTCTAAAAGTTCTCGCCCAGTCGGCTATATCTAGGCAGTCGGCTTTTTTTCTTTTATATAAAAAAGGTGGTTATATTGATTGATGAGGTTATCCATAATTACAGACTGTTTGAGCACACTAGCATGATTAAAACCATGTTTTGCTTGCAAAATATACAGCTTTTGACGAGCATTCTCAAGCTGTTGACGCAAAATGTCGTCTCTTATCATAATATATCCCTCCCTGTCATATGATCAGTGTAAAGGGTTATGAATAATATACTAAAAATAAGGGTTTGGGATAATTATCTAATTGGCCTAACCGGCAGAATGAATATTCTGCTCCGTAGCGTTATTTTTGGCTGAAACCGGGAAAACGTTTTTTCCCTTCGCCCATAGCAACAACGCTGCAACCAGCAAGATGCCACCGTTTAATACGAAGATCCAGCGAATGGGCATCCAGCTACCAAGCATGCCGCCAATCAGCGGTCCCGCCATCGTCGCGAGCTGGGTAGCTGATTGATTCAGGCTAAAGGCTCGTCCGCGAAACTCCGGCTTGGTGACTTCCACAGTCATTGCATTGATCGCCGGCATGACAGACGCATAAAACAATCCATATCCAAACCGAAGCGCACCAAAACCAATAAAGTTGGTTACAAAAAACTGCAAGATGTTCCCGATTCCCGAACCGATCAGTCCAATCAGCAGCACTTGGGCAAAGCCGATTTCCCCTCCAATCCGGCCCCATCGGGGAGCCATCAGCACCGCCGCAATGCCTACAGCTGAGAATACAATCCCGGAACTTAAAGACGCATGGCTGCGATCCACACCCATTTCAAGCACATACACCGTAATTAACGGTTCCAAGATCATGACGGAAAAGGTACTTAATCCAGCCAGAATAAGCAAAAAGTACAACGGACGATTAGCAATAGCCTCTTTGATATCATCACGAACATGCGAGCGGGTACTGGTGCCCTTGAAGCTATCCTCTCTAGCGCCAAACGTCGCGATGAACGCAGATACCAATACAAGTGCCGCAGAGAAATAAAAGGCATTCCGATTGCCATAATAATGGCTCACCACACCGCCAATCAGCGGCCCTATAATGCTGCCCGTCGCTGCAGCAGTCGCCATAATGCCAAGGGCGTAGCCCGTTTTTTCTTCAGGCGAGCCCGTCCCGACCAGCGCAATCGCCGCAGGAATAAATCCGGAGAGGAGTCCTTGAAACAAGCGAACTCCTACAAATACATATGGGTCTGTCACCAAAGCACATACCAGATACAATACAGCCAGGCTGAAGCCTGATCGAATCAACATCGGCTTACGCCCATACTTATCTGCCAGCGAACCCCAAAACGGAGCAATCAACGCGCTCGCTAAAAAAGTAACTCCAAAGGCAATCCCCGACCATAGTTCCAGGTGATCGTTAACACCCAATTCCGTATTCAGAAAAATAGGTAAAAACGGAATCGACACGGAATAGGCCATGCTGCAAAACAATACTCCGATCCACAAAACAATCAGGTTTCGCTTCCAATATAGATGCATGCTGCCACACGTCCCTTCTGTTCATTCCATTATTACCCTCTAAATTAGAAAAGTCTACCGTAGACCTTAGCCTTTCATCGTGGAACAACCACGAAGAAGCTGATATAATCGAATGGAATGGAGATGATGACATGGCTAAAAAGAGAAATTCGTCTTTCGCTGCTCCTGCGGCTCAGGACAAACCTGCTACGTTAAAGGATCTGTTGAGTCAGGACGTGCTGAACAAGCTTAAGGCTCAAGCCAATGAAGCGCAAGCAGAACAGGACAAGCGTAAAGAAGACGAACGGCAACGTGCCCTCGAAGCAAAAAAAGCTGAACAAAAGAAGCTGGACAACAACTTTGAACACCTGTTGAATAACAGCGATTTGGACTGGCACAAATATAAATAAGCCAAAACCATTGCGGTTTTGGCCTATCTTTACACTTTATGTTATAGCCAGTCACGAATATGTTGTACTGAATACAGCACCCCTACCCAAACCGGCAGACTGAACGCCATACCCCATATGAGACCTTTAGCCAGTTTTTTGTCTACCTCCATCATGATCCTGCCCCTTTCCTTGGGAATAGCAGCAGTATGGGTCAAGAATACGGCTTTCAAACCCGTATTTCCTTATCCCCAGCAAAAAAGGTATGATAGTAAATGGAAAAGTGTTCTGCGCTGTCCCCAAACTATAAATTAGGATGTTACACCATCCAACCTTTCAGGAGGAATATTAATGAACCGAAAATCGATACGCCCATGGTACACATTGTGCCTGCTAGCCATCATGCTCGTGCTGGTTGCCGGATGTGGCACAAAAGCGGCCGATGTGGAAGCCGCAAGCCGGACAAGCACTACAACGCCCGCTGCAACTAAAGACAAAAGCAAGACTGTTTCACATCCAGTTGTCACGATTGTCATGAACGATGGCAAGAAAATCAAGCTTGAGCTGTATCCGGAAGTAGCACCGAACACGGTTAACAATTTCATCTCCTTGGTGCAAAAGGGAGCTTATAACGGTACCATTTTCCACCGCGTCATCCCAGGCTTTATGATTCAGGGTGGTGATCCGCAAGGTAACGGTACAGGCGGCCCCGGCTACAGTATCAAAGGGGAATTCAAGAGCAACGGCGTTAACAATACACTCAAACATACACGTGGCGTATTATCCATGGCCCGCTCGGCGGACCTGGATTCGGCCGGATCGCAATTTTTTATCATGGTTGCCGATGCGGACTACCTCGACGGTCAATATGCCGCTTTCGGTAAAGTAACGTCCGGAATGGACGTGGTCGACGCTATCGTCAACTCCAAACGGGATAGCAATGACAAACCTACCAAACCAGCTACAATGAAAAAAGTTACTGTAGATACGCTGGGTAAAAAATATCCAGAACCCGTCAAAGTAAAATAACCTGTTTTTCAAAACGGGATAACAGCAACGACCTTGTGCATACGCATGAGGTCGTTGTTGCTTATCCCCTGATGCTTTCTAAGCTGCTGACTCTGTGATGTAGTAAGAGTATATACACAAAAGGAAGCGTTTTCAATCATTATTTTTAAAGTATTTTACTGTTAAATGAGTCTGTCAGCGTTCGACAAAAAAGATACTAAATGAGCCGTAAAGTCGTCTAATTGGATTTGGTCTCGACTGAACGGATACCTTCCATCTCTTGCAGCAGTGACAACAATTCCTCCACTCCCTCTGACCGGGACAGCTTTAGAAGCATATGAACCATCAACTGCTCACCGTTATTGATACGCTCGGCGTGAAAGCTGTGAATGGTCAGCTTTTTGTTCTCCAGCAGTTCTTTAATTTGATTCAGTACACCCGGCTCATTTTCAACTTGAACAACCACTTGCCGTGTGGACGGGGTAGCCATCTGATAAAAACGACTATGGAGCAAGGACTGAGCCGCCAAAATAAACAGCGTTACACCCGCGCCAAGCCCATACATTCCTGCACCGACAGCAATACCAATGCCAGCTGTAGTCCAGATGCCCGCAGCGGTGGTAAGCCCTTTGATTCTATTTTTTTGTGTAAAAATCATTCCTGCGCCGATAAAGCCGACTCCACTTATAACCTGCGCTGCTATTCTGGAAGGGTCCAGCGACAGGTTAGACCATACAGTCTGATCCTGAAAACCATATTTGGATACCACCATCATAAGCGACGCCCCGATCCCGACAATGAAATGCGTGCGAATGCCAGCCTCCTTCATTCGACTTTTACGTTCATAGCCGATTAATGCGCCGCACAATCCGGCAAACATGACCCGAATCAGGTAATCCCAATCCCACATACCTTTTTCACTCCACTATTGTTGATGTTATGAAAAGATGTTGCCTTAATATATAATTCATGATGCTCCGGCAAATGAGCCGTTATACAGCTGTTATTTTGTTATTACCCAAATTTTAAGGAACCTTCACTTCATGTTCGGGAAGATTGCGATGTGCCTTTCTTCCCTTGAGTAGCCACAGCTCTGGTGTATCCTGCACACCGTCTATACGCATACTAAATGCCATTGATGGTAAATTGCGTACACGGAGCAATAGGCGGTTTCCGTCTGCTGCTGCATCTACAAGCTCTAGCAGTGTTCGTGAATCCTTTGCTGGCTTGCGATTTAAAGCGCGAGTTGAATCTGCGTTGTCCTCCCGGCTCCAAATACGCAGCTTATCTAAAGACGGCGTAGCAATTCGCTTATTGAAAGAAATAATCACCTCATCTTCGGCGGAACGCTCCGCCTTAAGAGGTACGGGAGGCTCATCGTACATGTAGCCTCCCAGATGGTATTCATAGGCAGTCCAGGCGTTGTAGTCGCCCTCCAGGGCGGTAGCCCCGAATTGCCGCGTCCACTCGCGGTCCCGAACCATCCGCGCGAGCGAACCGATATCTGCCTGCACTCCGAGGGGCAAGCCCGGATAAGCGGCGCGTATGGACTGCGCGATGCGAGCATAGCCACGAATATACTGTGGCGGCAGGCGGCGGCGCATCCAGTCTGGCCAATGGGTCTGGAGTACGTGCATATCCGGAGCTACGCTCCCGATCATGGCTACCGCATCCAGGCCCTGCCATTCCCGCAGCTGACCGGGAATATCGCCACGCCCGCTCACAGCGAGCGACCATGTCGACACGCAGATGTCCGGCCGGACATCACGCACACCGCCTGCGCCGTTCACCAGCTCACAAATGAGCCCATTCACGGCGTCCACGCGCAGATCGACCCACTGCGCGTACAGCTTCGGGACCTTCCGGTAGTAATTCCGCGCATGCTTATCGCGGAAATTCGGAATGTCCTCACCGCAGCGCGCACGGAAGGCACGTTGTGCATGCGGCCCAATATCCCCGTACACTCCACTGCGTAGCCCGTTCCATTCGGGGAAATAAGGCTCCGCCACCTCAAAGCCGTCAAACGGAATATCGGTGACGAGCCGGGCAGCGGCTTTCTTTTTCCATTCCACATATTCGTGGGCAAAATGCGAAAGCCGCTGAAAGCCGTCGTTGGGCTCGCGCAGCAACTCCATACGCCATTCCTTCCACGCTGGCGGCAGCTGGGACACGCCAAAAGAACCGTTGCCCAGCACCATCGCCCACACCGCGATGCCTCTGCGCTGAAAAGCAGCAACAAGCGCTCCATCCACTTCATTTTCACGTACAACAAAATAATGCACGGTCTGGTAGCCCGCAAGGGCGATCTCATCCGCTATGCTATCCCGCGACCGATTGGCGTAATAGGGAAACAACGGATCAATTTGAATACTGGGACCGTTCAGAGCCCATGGTTTCATTTTTCCGATTTGTGCTATAGAGTCTGTCGATTCGGATCGCTCATCTCTCTTATTGTCCAATTCGATCCACCTCCGTCACTCACGTTTTTCCGATACTTGCTCAGAATCTACAGGTTTGGGCTATATGTTCCTACTGGTTCGCCTATGTTACCATATTTCGCAAATGGGGTGAAATGCAGCAGCTACTGTTTCATCATTAGCGTTCAGAGGTATTGGAATAACGAGTCAGGTTTAGCTTATGAACGGAATGGGAGGAATAGTCAATGGCAGAGCAGAGATTGCAAGGAAAAATAGCAGTGGTCAGTGGTGGAGGTTCAGGAATCGGCAAGGCAACCGCAATTCGTTTTGCAGAACAAGGCGCCAAGGTGGTCATGCTGGATCGGACACCTGAGCATGCAGAGGAGACCCAAGCAATCATTGAGCAGGCCGGCGGTGAAGCACTTGTGCTGGAATGTGATATTTCCAAGCCAGATATGATTCAGCAGGGGTTCGCTAAAGTCGTAGAAAGATACGGAAAGCTGGATATCGTGTTCGCCAACGCAGGCATTAATGGCACCATGGCCCCTATTGAGACCATGGAGCTGGAAGAATGGGACCGCACGATGAACATTAATCTACGCGGCACCTTCGCTACCGTTAAATATGCCGTTCCATACCTGAAGGAACGCGGCGGCAGCATTATCATCACCAGCTCCATCAACGGTAACCGAACCTTTTCGGGTATTGGGTTCTCAGCTTACGCTTCCACCAAAGCGGCGCAGGTTGCTTTTATGAAAATGGCAGCGCTGGAACTGGCACGTTACAAAATTCGGGTTAACGCGATATGCCCAGGAGCCATCGACACGAAAATTGATGATAACACGTACCCTACCGAAGACTTGAAGAAGGTACAAATTCCAGTCGAATTTCCGAAGGGCGGAGAGCATCCGCTGGAGGATGCTCCCGGTGAGCCAGAGCAGGTCGCCAATCTGGTTCTGTTTCTCGCCTCAGATGAATCATCCCATGTATCGGGTACGGAGATCTATGTAGACGGAGCAGAATCGCTGCTGCGCTAAGCATAAAGGGGATCGTTGTCCCCATATAAACTACTGTTTAGTCATTCCTAGCAGCCTTATCCCAAGTCATTACTAGTGGAAAAGGCTGCTTTTGCATGACTTGTGCATCGTTTCACAACAATTCTATAGCGCCCTGTCAGCACCATGCACAGCTCCTTTGCGAAGGCGGACATACAATCTCCCTCCTGGCAGCACCTCAAACAACAACATCAGAAGAGAAAAGAACAGCAGCGCAATGGCTTCTTCTGCCAAAATATAAACAGGGTATGGTCCCAAAACATCCAGTATCGATGGTGTCGACGGCTTTCCGGTCAGAAACATGTAGTTGGCACCGAGAGCACGGTCTACAATCCACACCATCAACGCCAAGCCATTGAGAAATAGCATAACTTTCCCTACACCCTTCCACGTCGGTCGGAGCCCTGCGATCCAGGTCATATATAGGGCAGCCAAAATAATAGCACTATGAGCTACGAAAAAATGGATAAAACGATAGTGAGGAAAGGCATAAGCCAAATTAGGCGTGAGTACGGCTTGAAGCGCTCCTCCAATTCCGGCAAAAAGGACCACCGGGTATAACCAGCGGCTGCGGAAAATAAGCATGAGGATGGACAACAGCAGTGTCACACTGCACAGTTCCAAGGGCAATGATGTCTGGACATCCCAAATATGCTGTGCCACATACCATATATTCAAAGTCACCTCTGAGAGAACGAGGACCGTAATTAATAGCCAGCGAATTCCCTCACTTACAGGCTTATTCGACCGAATCCAGCCCCGCGTTAGCCACAACAGCACAGCGCATACAATGAGTCCCAATATAGCCAAACCATGTGACGGAGTAAAAGCCTCGAACCCTTCCGGCGCGTACGCATCGAACCAAGACCCTGACCATAGCCAGTCCATAGAAAGCCCCCTTCGATCTCTTTCTTTTTTCGCACCTTCTATTTTATACCAAATAGTCGAATATGTTCTAGCCATCTTTCTTGCTTGTTCAATACCTTAACCTTTATGATAAAAGATATTATATTCAAAGGAGAACACTCATGCCGATTAATCGCCGACTAATTACAGATCAGGATTTCAGCGAGGCACTGGAACGTCATCTTCGTATCCGGGTATTTCAAGATGACCAATTGATTGGCTCAGGCGGGACTATAATCCGTTTTGACGATCAAACCATCGTTGTGCAGTCTAGCGTCAGTGATCTGGCTTACCATCCCAGAAAACAATGTGAGTTTTTTGAAATTAAAAAATAGCCACCACGCACCGGAGAACCCGTTTGCTTCGTTTTCCGGTGTGTAGCGGCTAAGTTTTATGGGTATTCGTCATATCTTACATGACGGTTTTAGTTATAGTTGATTCCACGTGTTTTCATCATGAGTTTATTCGTAAGCACTTTCAAGTCCTCGGAAGAGGATGAAATTTCCTGCATAATAGCCGTCTCCTCATGAGCAGCCGTATAAATTTTGTGAGCACCTTCAGAGAATGCCCCTGACATTTGCTGAATACGATGAATCTGCTCAAAGGTTTGATCCACCCGATTCGTCTGCTCTGTTACGGCTTCTTCCATAGTACGAATGCTTTCGACAAATTCACGTACAATAGCGTTCAAACGGTTCAGTGTCTGATCGACAGAGCTTGTCCGTTCCGCCTCAGCACTGACCAAAGACGTTTGCTGATGCATCAACTCCACGGTCTCTACGATTTGTGACTGTACACGGCTAACGATAGCATTAATTTGCTGTACAGACTCCGTACTTTGGGCGGCAAGTGCGCGAATTTGGTGCGCTACTACAGCAAAGCCGTTCCCTTCTTCTCCCGCACGTGCCGCTTCTATGGAAGCATTCAGCGCCAACAGATGGGTCTGTTCGGCAATATCCTTCACGGTGCTTGTAATCGCTTCAATTTGTGAAGCTTCTTTTTCCAGTCGTGCAATCACCTGCTGCGAACGACTATGTGAAGCTGTCAGCTCTCCCATTCCATCCATCAGGGATGAAAATACAGTCTGCGTCGAATCCACTGAATGCTCCATATGGCCTGACAATTTCAGCATATGTCCCGATTTGTTACGCATCATTTTAAAATCGCCCAGCATTCGATCTGCTGTTTTAATTGATTGGGCAGATGCTTGCTTTTGCTGCTCCACGCCATCCAAAATATCTTCTACCACCGTAGACATGGACTCGATTTGCGCCGTAGCTTGTACAATAGCCAAGCTCAGATTTTCTGCACTTTGCGAAGTTGTTCTGGTGCTATACGAGATCTCATTGAACATATCTTTAATGTTCAGCATCAGATGCCGAAATGCATCGTACAACACTTTGATTTCATCATCTGAACGGCGCTCTGGAATTACGACAGACAGGTTGCCCGACGAAGCTTCCTCTGCCGCCTTGGCCAATCTAACAATTGGCCGTGTAAGTAATTTTGAGATCAACCAGCCCAAAATGCCACTCCACAGGACACCCAATAACAAAATGATCGAGGTGTATACCCATTCCTGTGTACCATGAGCAAGCCAGTCCTTGAGTACAAAAATAAAAAAAGCGCTTGTTCCATAGGTTATTGCTGAAATTGAGACAAATGCAGTAACCATTTTCGTACCTAGTGACATCTTCATGTACTGTAGCCCACCCCAAAAAACTCAAATTTGATTCCATTTTACCATAAAATTGCTACATTTCTAGTAGTATTTTTCACAGACACCTATATTTATAAGCATAAAGATGCAGAGCCTTAAGTCCCCTGACCTAACTACAAAAACAACATGCTATTCAGGCAGCAAACTGCGTCAAAAAAAGTGGACGAATCGCGCTGCCGCTTACGTTGCAGGCCATTCGTCACATCTAAAGTAATCTATTTCTTCGCAATCCCATTTTCCATCATTGAGAATAACTGTCATCCTTTTGTTCAACAACTGCCTTTTTAACCGCTTCAATTGTGTCTATTTGGTGACTGTTTTTTTCCAGTACAGTAAACTCCCATAATCCGCTGGTCAGCTTGTCTCCTTGCTGGATATCAAAACGTTCTGAAAGCATCCAACCGCCAATCGTATATACGTCCCCGGCCTCAATATCTGTCTCCAAGCGCCGATTGACCTCATGGATAAGCGCCTGTGATTTGAGTATGTAACGATGATCATCTGTTTTTGTAATGAGTGGTGTTAGCGCTGCGGGGGTTTCGGTATCCGTATAGGAAGGAATGTCTCCAACAATCTCTTCCATAATGTCCTCTAGGGTGACAAGCCCAGACGTTCCACCATATTCATCCACCAGCACCGCTACTGGAATACGTCGTTTTTGCATCTGAATCAGCAGATCCCGAGCCTGTACCGTCTCAATCACCTGAAGTACCGGATGAATGTAAGAAGCCATCGTTGTATTTCCTGTACTATGCCCACGGGCCAAATCATGCAGAGCTTCCTTAACGCGAATCATCCCGATAATACGATCCCGGTCCCCATGTTCAGCTACAGGCAGAAAATTGTAGACCTTGTCCTCGATCAGCTCCATAAACTCGGCTACCGTTGCCTGATGAGAGATGGAACGGATGTGGATGCGTGGTACCATAATTTCCTGCGCCGCACGGTCATCAAAATCAAATACATTATTCAGGTATCGATATTCTGTCGGTGTAATTTCACCACTACGAAAGCCTTCAGATAACGCTAGTCGAAGCTCAGCTTCACTGAGTGCTGCATCTTCTTCAGATACCTTTTTCAGCCCAAAAAGCCCCGTAATGACACGTGAAGAACGACTGAGCACCCAATTCAGGGGATACGTTATTTTATAGAATACCGTAATCGGACGGGCAAAAAACAATGCCATCGGTTCGGCAATTTGTATGGCAAAGGTTTTGGGTACCAGTTCCCCAACGACCACCTCGAAATAGGTCAAAATCAGAAAAGCCAGCAAAAAGGAGAGCACTCCCGTTAGTCCAGCTGGAATATGCGCCAACACAAACAGGGGATGTAGCAGCTTCTCAACTGTAGATTCCCCTAACCAGCCTAGCGCCATTGAAGTTAATGTGGTTCCAAGCTGACAAGCGGATAAATACTCGTCGAGCCGAGACAGAATATTTTTAACAGCTTTCGCATTTTTGTTGCCCTCAGAGGCCAATTGGTTGATACGAGATACCCGAACACGGATAATGGAATACTCTGAGGCCACAAAAAAAGCTGTTAAAGTGATAAGTAAAATAACTAGAATGATATTTATCGTTTCCATAGCCCTCTCTTGCTCCGTTGATGCCGAAGCAAGAAGCACCCCCTTTGACATTCATTTTTGGTTGGAACCATAACATAAGTAATGATGTCCATAATCGTGTATTACCCAAAAATGACAAGGAGTAGACTATGTACGACTTGGTTAACGAATCGCCAGTGGACTCTTTTGCACAATATCTATCCATTGATCAGCTATCAACTGATGCCCAACCGCTGTCGGATGAACCCCGTCATGCAGCCAATAGGAGGCGTCCGCCTTGGTAGCAGCTTCGTTCAACATGCTCTGGAGCGGCACAAATACGGCCCCATATTTGTCGGCAAGTTGACGTACAATACGCTGGTAACCCGTTATTTTTTCTTGCCAAATGTCCCAGCGCGCCTCGGTAGCTCCCGTTTTCAAAATAAACGGCTCACACAGCACCAGCCCGGTATCAGGCATCACTTCACGTGTCTCCTCCAGCAGGTGGCAATAGGCTCGTTCAAATCGGTCCGTCACCCCGGACGGCTCCTGCTCCACGATCCGCCAGGCATCGTTCACTCCGATTAGAATACTGAGCAAGTTCGGCTGTAGACTAAACGTGTCTTCATTCCAACGTGCATACAAATCCGAAACCCGATCCCCCGAAACTCCCCGGTTGACAAATTCCGGCTGTGTATCAGCCAGTCGACTCCCAAGTGCCCCAGCGATCAGATACACATAGCTCTGACCCAGCCAATGGTTCGCGTCCTCATTCCGTCCCCTTCCTCCGTCTGTAATGGAATCTCCTTGAAAAAGAATACGTGTGTGTCCTGTACTCGACATTTTCGATTGTCCTCCTCGTAATTTCCAATAATACCCTTATCATACCTCTTATTTTTCGAATTGGAAAGCGGTTTCAGGAATTGGGAGAGTTATAGCCACTATGCAGGTGGAATGGTGCTTTCCATTGCTTGTACAGCACCATTCCACCTACTCCGTTTTTATATTGATTTTTCGATTTCAGACCGCTCGGTACTTACACACTTCGCGAAAATTACAACCCCCGCATACTCTGCGAGAAGGCATCGGTGTGAAGAAAGACTCGGGCTTGGGTCGATTATAGTAATCGTCATCAAGGCAGGACTTCATTTCCTCGATGTAACGTCCTACATTGCCAACTACCTTGTCGATATCCTCTGGTGTGGGGCGATATACTTCATGCTCTCCTGTCATCAAATACTCCACACGTACCTCGATCTTCTCCAAAGGAAGCTGATAGTGCTCCTGTACATAGGAAGCATACAAAAAAAGTTGGTCGGAAAAATCGCCTTCCTTACCTGTTTTCCAATCCACGATGACCATGTCTCCATTGTCTCTACGGTAGAGCAAATCCATTTTGACATATACTTTCGTCTCATGAAGGAGCATCGTATCCCACTTCTCCACTTCTACAATTCGGGCCTTTCCCTGTTGCAGTTCACGCCAAACCGCAGTACGGTACAAATTGTGTACCACCGCGTGCTGTCGCTCCTTAATCCGGGCAATCCGTTCCGGAAGCACTTCATCGTCGTAATAAATCTCTGCCAGCATAACCCGATTTTTGGGATCTTGCAGCCATACCTCACGGTGTAATGATTCCTTGTAGCTGTCATTCAACATGTTCTTCATAGCTGTCTCCAGAAATGCTGTGCGCGGGACAGCCCCTTTTTCCATCCACCCGCGTATGACCGATTCACACATTTGGTGCGTAATATTCCCGAATAAAATATATAAGTTGCTCAGTTGCTTAAGCCGATACAACGTAACTTGCTCTTCAGTGCCCTGTGCCGAATTCCATCCGTTATGCGAGCCGTAATAATGATAATAGTATTTGCGTAAGCATTCGTCGAACGTTTGGGCCCTCGATTGTGAATAGGACCAGGACGGATATATTGCCATGACAGGCCCTCCTTCATTAGAACTTCCATCTCTTTATTATAACGCATGCCTAAGCTGTATCGGTCATAAAAACGACAAAAGACTTTAACCCATAGGTTAAAGTCTTTGACTGACTAGTTAGTATTCTCGCTACGAGTCCGTTCAGCATTGATCAATTCACTTACATTAACAGCACCATCCTCACGGACGTTGACTACGAGTACTGGAGTTCCCAGCATTCCGCTGATCCACTCCTTGTAATCATCCACATGATCATTGGGAAGAATCGTCAAGATCACACCAGCAAAGCCACCACCATGTACCCTGCATGCGCTATTATCAATTGATTTTAAATACATTTCCGTTAAAGCCAGGGCAACCGATACGTCTTGTTCCCGATCAATCCCACTTCTATATACATTCTGTAGCCATTTCCATGAAGAATTACCGGATTCGGTAATGAGCTTTAAGAAATCAGAAAAGCGCCCTTCCTCCAGCGATTTCACCTGCTCATCCACACGCTTATTTTCTTCAAAAAAATGCAAAGCACGAAGCACTGCCCGATCCCCAGCTTTTTCCCTGACCATCTTGAGATTGGCATACAGATTCTCAGGCGATAAGTCACGGCAAACCGAAGCGCCCAAAGACTGAGCCACTGCACGCATTTCGTTCGGCACCGCTGCGTAATCATCGGTTAAATCAGCATGATTTCCACCTGTATTTACAATAACCAGGGAGTAGCCGTTTTGTTCAAAATTCCAATGGACTGGATTGATGATCGGTTCCTTGGGATTTTCAAAATCAATGGAAATCAAACCGCCATATGCGCAAGCCATCTGATCGAGCAGCCCTGAAGGCTTGTTCCAATAGACGTTTTCCGCATACTGACCAATTTTGGATTTAGCAACAGTATCTAACGCTCCCTCGTTATAAAAATGATTTAATATCGTGCATATCAACATTTCAAACGAAGCGGAAGAGCTTAATCCTGAAGCAGAGAATACATTACTTGATATATAAGCTTGGAAGCCTCCGATACGATACCCGAATTCAAGCAGACCAGCTGCAATACCACGGACCAGCAACATCGTACCGTCATCCTCCGGTTTTGGTGCCAAGTCGTTTAAATCAATGACGTATTTCGTTTTGTAGCCTTCAGAAAAGAATGTTATAACGGATTCCTCTACTTTAGCAGCTACAGCGATCGTATCAAGTGTAATACTGCCTGCCAGCACCTTCCCGTGGTTGTGGTCTGTATGATTCCCTCCAATTTCGCAGCGCCCCGGAGCACTAAACAGTTCAATATCCCCTACACCAAAATGCTCCTGATACGCCTGTATAAGTGATTGATATCGAGAGGTTTGCTCGGAAATTTGTTGTTGGCCGTACATCCGTGCGAGAACAATCTGTCCCTCGCTAGAATTCAATAGCTCCATATCTTTCATCGTATATCCCCCTACTTGTATGTCTGTTTCCACGCAGAATGATGCTTTAATTATCTCAATTTTCCGTGTGTAAAAGTATGGCACAATTTTAATCTGTAAGCGCTTATTTTAATCGCTTTTATGAGCATTTTACCAATATAACTAAAAAAGAACCAGCCCCTAATCGGGGCTGGTTCCTGTATTTACACCTGATTCATTCCATACACTAACCGTTAAGAAGAAGAAGGGTGTTCTGGATTTCTTTTTTAATCGCGTTTCAGCACATATTCTCCAGCATTGTTACGAGTTACAGTAGCGCCAAGTGCCTCTGCAACAGATTTGAAAGGAACATACAATGTGCCATATTCATCCGTATATGGAGCTTGCGGCAACGTCAATGTGCTTCCTTCCAGTACAGCCTGCTTGGAGCCACTTTTTAGCTTAATCGTCTTACCAGTAATATCATCAATTACAGTTGTTTGTTTGGCAGCCGCATCCCATTTTAATTCTGAGCTCAATTCGCCTGTCAGTTCACGCAATGGGATGAAAGCCGTACCTCCACGATTCTCCAATACGTAGTAATCGTCTTTAGGATCGAAAATTGTTTCTACTTTTGTAATTTCCAAATCATTTTTTAAAATGTTGTAGATCGGAGAATTCGCTTCAAAATTGCGCAGTGTCGCTCCCGGTGTTAATTCAGCTTGTGCATTCAAGTCAATAACGCCGTTAGAAAGATCTACTTTATCGGCCGTTACACTACCATTGACGTTCCAGGATTGGGTCTCGGTCAGAACGGTAAAGGACTTCACCGGAAGATCGTCTACATCTGGCAATGCAACTGTCAGGTCTGTCAGCGCTTTGCGAACATTTCCTTTTTCATCAAAATACATGTCGCTTTTCAGCACAGTGTTTGCACTCAGAACTGTTTTGATTTCAGGTGCCTCTGCATACATAGTGCTGACTCCTACATCATACTGTGCCACAGCCAGGTCCAAATACTTTTTAACTTCAGTGTAAGCCTCGTTGACCAGCTTTTCTTTGTTTTCATTCAGTTCCGTTGTTACTTTATCACTACCCTCAATAGCTATGCTGGAAGCGATAGTTTTAGTCATATCAATAGCTTGACCGATCAATTCTTTTAAGCCAGCTTCATCCTTGGCCAGATTCGCCAGGAATGGTTTTACCAATGCAACCAGTTCATCACCGCGCAGTTCTGTATGGAGACGAGTCAGTTTCACCTTGTCTTTTTCACCGTATACTTCTTCGGTTACAGACGTTGCAGAAATGGTCGAAGGGTTAGGAGCATGCTTGAGCATAAGTGCAGCAGCTGTTTTGGTCAGATCTCTCACGTCTTTGGAATATACATACGGATCAAACCCGGCAGGCAGACCACTCAAACTCTCTTGCGAGTTCAAAGATATGTAATAAGGTTTTTTGGCACCTTCCAGATGAATAGCCATACCTTGGCGATCCAAAGCAAGCTCAAATGGCAAATTATACTTATCAATGTGCAAAGTACCCTTGGCGGAAGCAACTTCCTCCGATTGTACCTTGGCTTCATCTACAGTCACCGAAATCGAATTAATCAAATCTATGATTTGTTGATCTCCTTGCGTGATACCTTCTTTTGGAGTCAATTTAAGAGAAATTTTCTCCGTTGACTGCTGGGATTTCACATCAAGTGTTCCCAATAAATTTTTACTTACATCAAATCCGCCTACTGCCTGGCAACCTGTCAAAGCTACCATTAACAGAATAAGAGGGACGGCAATCCATTTTTTTATATTCATATTAATCCCCTTTCAAGATATTTCCGTTATCTCTTCTATTATCTCAGTGTTAATACGCATTGTAAATGAGTAGATTGGAAAATAGAGCTAGTTATTTAGGATCAATTTTCAGCCTGAAGCATCCGGTAAGCCAGAAGTGCCATTTCCAGACAGCGACGTTTGTCAGAGTCTGCCAAATTCCCTTCTACGATTTCATTAATTTTATCTAGTCGATTATAAAGAGTCTGCCTATGAATATACAAAATTCCGGCGGTATCACGCTTGGAGCCATGGCATTGAAAGTAGGCATCCAGGGTATCCAGAAGCTGCATATGATGCTCACGATCATGCGCAATCAACTCACCCAAATGGTCCTGTACAAATTCTTGTAGAAAAGGAATGCGAGGCACCGCCTTCAACAATTGATAGATTCCGATGCTGTCGTAAAATAGCCGATCCTTCATGACCGGAACGCTTCGCGCGACTTCAATGACCTGATATGCCTCTTCAAAACTGCGGTCCGTCCCTGTCATGCGGTGCCTTACCTTACCAAAGCCTGCATGAATGCGCACTTTATCAAGCTGTCCTGCGGCATAGTTCTGAATATATTGAACCGTATGGGCCAGCACTTTTTTCATCTGCGCTATGGAACGCAGCGTTAATTCCTCCTTGGCACAAAGGATGTAGCATTGACTTCCCTTCATCATCAACAGATTGTGCAACGCTTCTTTTTTCAACAGAGAACGAAGCAGCACTAATACATCCTGATTGATGGATTCCTTGCGCACCTGACTTGCTTCCTTGTCCTGATGCTCTACCTCGATAACCCCTGCCCAAAATAAATACCGCCCCTTCGTTAACAATCGCAGTCCCATCCGGGTCTGGGCCTGTTCTTCATTGGGAAGCTGGCCGTTCAATACATCCTGAATCAGTTCATTTTGATTACGTAGCAACCGGTCTTCAAGAAACTGTGTTCTCAGTACCAATGTAGCGGCCGCCTTGGCTGTGTAATCAATGAGCAGCGACATTTCTTCCGTCGGCATTTCATTATGCAGTACCACTCCTACAGCGGAAAACACCTGACCGAAGCATACAACAGGCTGAAACAAGACAGCAGTGGATTCATTCAAGTGAAACAGCAGGTGTCCTTCACGATCGGCAGTCATACTTGATTCCACTTCATTGGCATAAAAATCTGCAATATGGTCTGCCACATCCGGCTGGACGGAGGGCACAAATCGATTGGTATCAATGGAGGACATGTAGATGACCTGCCGGGCAGCATAGTCATGAAGCACACGCAAGAGGGCGTTCATATCGGTGCTGCGTAGGGTTTCCTGCTGAAGCTGACGTGAAAATCGCTCCAGATCTTTTAATAGTTCATGATGTCGGTTAATAAGTAGAGAGTGAATATCTTGTGTAATTTCAACAAAACGCACCGGCTGCTCAAATACGATGACCGGGAAGTGATGCTGTTCCGCCAACTCCAGTATTTCAGGGGGGATCTCATAGATGCTCGTGCCCAGCTCCACACACAATCCCGCGGCTTCCGAGCGGATCAGCTGCTCCATATACTCGGCGCGCTCTTCCCCCTTCCGGATCAACCACAGGCCGGTCGTCAAAATCAGGTCATGACGGCTCACAAAGGGGGATACATTTGTGATTTCTAGCACATGAACCCAACCCACACGGCGGTTTACGCCCTGTTCCCCCGCTGCCAGCTTCGCCCGCCGGAAAACAGGACGTTCCAGCACATCCGCAATGGTAAATGTTTTTTTACCTTTCATCGGCATTCTCCTTATGTGTATGTTTCTATGTCATTTTATATGACATATATTCATCAAAAAGTCGAGCCTTTAAGTCAGATAATCCGACAAAATGTATGATGCGAAGGAGTCGCACCCCTTGTAAACTGTACCTAATCTAACATGAATTGCCTTTATCGGCTTGAGTCCATGTAACTAATCAGCAGACTGCATACAAATGATAGTGCCATTTTCTACGCTCGTTTGGTCGCATCCAACACTAAAACATAGCAGGCATAGCTGCCCTAGAACAATGCTTGGCTGTTGGACAACACGATCAACAAACATTGATTCTGCAGCGTAGCTGCCCTAAAAACAATCATTTGCCGTTGGATAACAATTATTTTTAGGAGAGGTGAGACGAATGAGAATTGGGATTCCAAAAGAGATTAAGAACAATGAAAATCGTGTCGCTCTGACACCTGCGGGTGCTGCTCAAATGATTCAACACGGACATCAAGTGTTTGTAGAAAGCCATGCAGGGATTGAAAGCGGCTTTACAGACGGAGATTATGCCACTGCGGGTGCAACCCTTGTACAGCAAGCTGCGGATGTATGGTCCCAGGCGGATCTGATTATCAAAGTAAAAGAGCCGCTCCCCTCTGAATACGGGTATTTTCGGCCAGGTTTGATTTTGTTCACCTATCTGCATCTGGCTGCCGAGCCCGCACTGGCTCGGGCTTTAACAGACAACGGCGTAGCCGCCATTTCCTATGAGACGCTAGATGTGGAAGGAAGCCTGCCGCTACTTACCCCCATGAGCGAGGTTGCAGGCCGAATGGCTGTACAAATCGGAGCACAGCTGTTGGAAAAACCAAAAGGCGGTAAAGGCATCCTACTGGCAGGTGTGCCGGGGGTCAAACGCGGTAAAGTGACTATTATTGGAGGAGGGGTGGTCGGCACCAATGCTGCCAAGGTCGCTATCGGTCTCGGGGCAGATGTGACACTAATCGATCTGAGCCTGCCAAGATTGCGCCAACTGGACGATATTTTTGGCAATCAGCTCCATACGCTGGTGTCCACCCCCTCCAACATTGCTGAAGCCGTGGCGCAAAGTGATTTGCTAATCGGTGCTGTCCTGATTACCGGTGCCAAAGCCCCGCGGCTTGTCACAGAGGCCATGGTGCAGACGATGCAACCCGGTTCAGTGATCGTCGATGTCGCCATTGACCAAGGTGGCATTGTTGAGACGGTTGACCACATCACGACACATGATCAGCCAACCTATGTAAAGCATGGCGTCATTCACTATGCAGTGGCGAACATGCCAGGCGCGGTACCGCAAACTTCTACGCTCGCTCTGACCAACGCAACGCTCCCCTTTGCTCTCCAACTTGCAGATCTTGGTGTGCAAGAGGCGCTTCGCAGAAGCAAGCCGCTGCTTAGCGGTGCCAATGTCCTGAATGGACATATTACCTACGAAGCAGTTGCCCGTGATCTGGGGTATCCTTATGTTCCTGTGGAACAGGCATGGCAGACTAAAACCTTGCAATAGAAAAAAAGCAGCACAAAGAACCATACACTTTTCCCAGTAGGGATTGAAGTGTATGGTTCTTTGTATGCTAACTGCATCTAACATATTTAACCGCATTTAGACGGCTTCTGACGAAAGGAACATTTGGAGACGGCGATAAATATCCGTGATTTCTTCCAACGACATGCGCACCAGTCCACTAGACGAAGGTGCCACAAATTCATGCATTTCGGGGATTAGCGGTTCAGGCTGGAATCCCCAATCCGCTTTGGATTTTTTACTATATTCGGTGTACACGCCTTTGCCGACAAAGCAAGCGACCTTCGGGCGGTATTCCATTAGCTTTGCATGCAGCTTCAGACGTCCTTCAGCGTATTCCTCACGGGTAATGTCCTCCACTCCCCTGGTGGGGCGGGAAACAATGTTTGTAAAACCGAAACCCAGCTTCAACAGCTCCCGATCTTCCGATGGATCGTATAAGCGAGGCGTCAAGCCGGCCCCCTCCAGTATGCGCCAAAAGCGGTTGCGCGGATTAGCGTAATGATGTCCTACCTCGCCTGATTTCAAGCTGGGATTAAAGCCGATAAATACAACGGATAATCCATAGTCGAGATGATCATCTACCTCGTGTAGTTCTGTCTCTGGTTCTGTCATCGGGCCCCTCCTTCCTCAAACCATATCCAGCGGCTGCTTCCTCGTTGGCGGAGGAAAAGCTTCGTCTATTTGTTGAAGTTGTTCAGGGGTGAGCTGAATGCTCGCCGCCGCTGCATTTTCTCGTACATGCGATTCTTGTACCGCCTTGGGAATTGCCCATACATCACCGTCCCGTATGACCCATGCGAGTGCGATTTGCGATGGAGTTACTCCGTGGCTGGCAGCAATGTCTACCATAACAGGATGGTCCAGCAGTCCTCGACGCAGGCGTCCCCCTTGAGCAATCGGGCAATAGGCCATTACAGGTACTCCATGCGTACGGCTCCAAGGAAGCAGATCATATTCGATACCTCGCGAAGCCGCGTGATACAGCACTTGGTTGACAGCACAGGCTTCGCCATTACTCAGGCTCCATAGCTCCTCCATATCGGACTTGTCCAGATTGGACACGCCCCAGCTACGGATTTTGCCTTGCTCACGCAGTTTTTCCATGCCTTGTATTGTTTCTTGCAGTGGAATATTTCCGCGCCAATGCAGCAGATACATATCCACGTATTCGGTTCCCATTCGGGTTAGGCTCGCTTCGCAGGCTTGATCCAATCCTTGACAGTCCGCATGATGAGGGTAGGCTTTGCTGACGAGGTACACATCATCCCGGCGGCCCCGAATGGCCTCCCCGACGATCTCTTCTGCGCCGCCCTCCGCATACATTTCAGCCGTGTCCACCAGCGTCATACCCAGCTCGAAGCCAAGTTGAAGCGCACGCACCTCCTCCTGCCGAAGTGAGGCTTTTTCGCCCATATTCCACGTCCCCTGCCCGATGAGTGGTACTTCACGACCGTCCGTCCATGTAATCGCACTTTTCTTATGTTGACTCAACTACATTCCCTCCTTAGGAGCCTGGTGTCACAGGCTTGTCAAATACATGACTCTGCGTCCAGTGCTGACCGCCATCCGAGGTGGTATATAGGATCGGGGCCTGCTCTGAATCCGAGAAAATAGCCCAGCCTTCCTTGGCATTGGCCATCCCGATTTGCTGATTGCCATAACCCTCAAAGCCTTGCTTGCCATTGTTCCACGTCTTGCCACCGTCAGTTGTCCAACCAATCGTATTAGGCTTGTCGCACGGTGCACAATAGCCTCCCATCAATGCGGTACTGCTGTTAACTGCATAGAGCATGCCTGGTGCCGTCCCTACATTTTTGGGAACCTGATTGTCTTGCTGGCCAATACCCGGTGCCGGACCGCCGCCAGCGGTGGAATTTGCCAGTACAGTACGCCAGCTTTGTCCGCTATCAGCCGTATGCCAAAGCGAATACGACGTCTGATTCATCCCCGTGTCTCCAACCAGCTCAATCCATGCGTTGCCCCGTTCTACCGAACGAATAGTTACTCCGTTCAGAGGCCCTTCGGTTGTTCGTGACATGACAGGGGTCCAATTTTGGCCCCCGTTAACGGTGTGTAAAATCTGGAATGAGCGTTCTGTGCTCTGAGTTACCGCCCAGCCGTTTTGCCGATCATGATAATATGGCTGTCCTACTATGTGGCTAGGTACGGGGAGCGAAGACCAGCTTTGTCCACCATCTTTGGTATATTGATTGCCACTGAATCCTTCCTTGGATGATACGAAGTGTAAAAAGCCCGCTTGTCCTTGCTCAGGCACAGTCCCGACAGCTTCCCAACGCTTGCCGCCATCGAGAGTTGCCAGCAGTGAACCGCTATCTTCCATAACAGCCCAGGCCTGCTGTCCATTCAAGGCAAAAATCTGTTGAACCGTACCTTTTCCTTGATACTGCACATTCCAAGCTGAACCGACTGAACCGGATGGAGCCGCATCTGTTCGGGCAATCCATCCATTACCGCCGATCCAGCCGGATTGGCCGTCGATTAATCGCAGCGCGGTAATATTGTCCATGCGGACGTTCGCTATACTAGCATCTGTCGTTGATTGCCCTCCTGTCTCCACTGATTTGTCAGTGCTGGACGGAGATGTGCTATTTTTACCGTCAGAAGTAGTCTGCTGTTCCGGTGTATCCACAGTGGCTCCCGAACCATTGACTTGTGACGCTGCAGAATCCTTTGGTTTGTTCTGAGCTGTTTGTCCTGTTTGTGAATTTGATTCACACCCCGCTGCTACTAGGGCTACGGCGAGCAAAAGCACCCAAACCGATGTTTTTTTCTTCATTTTGTTCATCCCCTTATGTTGTTGATATACTTGCTGCGCGGGTATGGTACTCACAGCAAAGCATATTCTATGTATTACTCTGCTGTATTGGTTTCACTCTTGCGGTGAATATACGATACTGACTGCATGCGAATCCTGTATGCGAATCGTTATAGGATTACGAGTTTACAGGAACAAAGCCGCCTTTTTCAATAGCCCGAGTTCCTTCTTCGCTTTGCAGCCATTCAAGTAATCGTTGCATCGAAGCACGTGGTTTCTCACCTTCGCGTGTAACTACAAACAGTTGGGCTGTGAATGGATATTGTTTCGAACGAATGTGTTCTTTGTCAGGCTCCACTCCATCAATAGATAAAAATTTGACCTCTTGACGATTATGCATCACATTTGCGAAATAATAAAATGAATAACCGAGCGCATTGTGATCCTTGTTAAAATCAGCAACTGCATTAATCATTTCACCCATTATACCAATTCGGAGTTCCCGAGGTGGTTCAGCCATGTCATGACCTTTCATCACTTTCTTCTTCATATATGTTTGACTTCCTGAATTTTCCTCTCGCTGATAAGCAACGATCGGCTGATTCTTTCCCCCTACTTCACTCCAGTTACGAATAGATCCTTCATATATGCTGCGTACCTGCTCCGAAGAAAGTCCGTTAACCGGATTGCCTTTATGAACGAGAAAAATAAACGCATCCCACCCGATGGGTGTGAGCTTCATTTGAATTCCCCGACTTTTCGCCAGGCGCAATTCCTCATCGGATGGACCCGCCACCAGTATCAGATCCGCCTTCTTTTCAATCAGATTGACATAAGCCTGATGTGTTGTGTTGAATCTCAGTTCGTGAGCCGCACGAACCTTGCTCATTCCGGTCAATTCATGCAGCATATCCTGCGCGAATGGAATGGCCGCTGTAGCTCCATCTACTACCGGGAAATCCCTTTCCGCAATGTACGGACGTTGAGGAAGCATGAGCGTAATCGTCAGTACAATGATGAGCGCAGCAGATATCGCGGCAACAACCCATTGCCATCTATGATCCACCTTACCATTCTTGTCGGTTAGCGCTGGATAACGATTCACCCCAACTCCTACTACCATGCCAACTATCGGCAGCAGTGCAGCCAGTAGAAACCAGAATTCACCATGCTGTGTATATGGGCCCAATACCTCTAACACAGGCTCCGCCCAAGCATGATAGAGTGAAAAGAGCCCCCACGCCCCTCCCGACACTTCAGCAGGTTGACCACCTGACCCTTGTATTCCTACAATCCACAACCACAGCCCACATAATAATGATAATAGCCCTGTCAGCATCAACGGAAGCTTGCCCATGTTGCACATACGCGCACTCAAGGCACCATAAGCTGCAAAGATGAGACCGATAATCCATGCATATAGAAGCAGTATTACAATCACAGTTGTATCCGTTACACCTTCATGCCTCAGCAGAAGCTGCACTTGGGGTGCCACAACCATACTCCAAACTATATTAAACATGACTGAAAACAATCCAAACATAAAAGTACCGCCCAGCCATGGCCAAAACCATGCGAACCGCACAGACTCATCCTTTTTCGGCTTGCTTATAACTTCCTTTGGTTCAGACATGTACATCCCCCTATATCTTAAAAATGAAAATGAGACTGTAAGCCATTGCTTCTTCATTGTACAATTATGGTAAAGATTAGTATACGAAAGGATGGTAAACATGGCAAAAAGGCCTCCCCTACAGGAAAGGCCTCTTTGGTATCGAATCTTCTCTATATCGCTCTGGCATGGATCAAAAAACGATGCTGCTTCACGTCCCAATACCCATCACGTTTAATGTCCAAATACAGACCATACAGCTGTTCTATATATTTCTCTGGCTGGAAGTCTGCAATCTGCCATTCAATGACTTTTAAGTAATAGACAATCGCTCCAATATCGTAAAATCGCTGTATCGGAAACTGTTCCCGCTGCTCTACGATTTCAAAACCATTGCTTTTCAAACCTGCAAGTGCCCGAGGAAGAGTCCAGTCCGCATACACGTAATCAGGTGCTCCCAAGCGAGCGTTAAGGCCTGCACAATCCAGGCCTCCCGCCTGTTGAGTCAAAAACGTACCTCCAGGACGCAAAATACGGCGCACTTCCGCTGGCGAAAATGACTCATGCTTGTTCAGCACAAGATCGAACCCGGCATCGCCAAACGGAAGGGAATCGTCATCATGTATAGCCATCACGTGCACACCCAGCGGCTCCAATCTTTGCTTGGCAATAGATATGTTCGGTGCATATGCCTCTGTCGCACATATGATCTCTGGAAAAGGGCGAAACTGCGACAAGAGCTCTCCCCCGCCTGTTCCCATATCCAGCATCGCCTTGGTGGAATGGATCAACGCCAAAGCCTTGCTGGCATAAGACCAGTCCAAAGGCTCGCTCGCCACTCGTCCCGTATCCGAGATGAATGAAAAATCCCATCCGGAAAACGACTGTTTATGATGCTCCAACAACTGTAGAAATTCATGATCTTCTGTATATTTCATATTTTTTGCTCCTCCACTATTGAACTGTACACGCATTGGTCTCTATTTATATCAGTTCTAATGTGGAGGAGCTCTTGCCCGTCGATCAGGTTGTTATATGTCGTGTCCCAACCATCCCATGTTCATCTACCTCCGTCCATTTGCCATCTAAACCAGACGCTCTCCCTCGTTAGAGCTTAAGGAATTGCCGGTAAAGCCTTTGCAAGCTCCGGTGTCATGTCGCTTGGAGTTAAATAGTAATAGCCTGTGTGGGGATCTGAGCTAAATAAAGGTTTGATCTTGACCTGAAGCAGGTAAGTACCCTTCGCCATATTAGGAGTAAAGTTATAGGATCTACGCTTTTCCAGTACAGTACTCCAGAGCTTCGGATCTTCAATCGTTATTGCTTTGTGCTTCTGTTGGATTCTTCTAAATAGCTTATAGTCTTCAATATACTGATTGGGTTGATAAGGTTCAAGCTCTTCAGTAATAATAGGAACAGCCCGTATCGAAAAAATATCCTTGGCATCAATGATGACCTTATCCGCATAACCTTTTTGCTCTAGCCAACCTGTAAGCTTGTGATAGGAAGCCGGCCAACTAAATGAAATTTCACGCTTCCAGCTCGGTTCGTTATTGGTAGAGGATGACTCTTTATTTGTAATAGAAACATTCCCCAGAGGATATCGATGTGATTGCATTTCGCTATAACTCATATTTAATACTTCTTCTCTGAGTATATCTTCAAATTCACGAGTTTCTTTGGGATTGGTCAAAACCACTCGTCTTTCATTATCATCTATGGATTGGATATTAATCGTCTCTGCTTTTCCTTGCAGCTTATCCAGTTCATATCTTACCGTTTTATAAGGCTCTGCTTCCATCACCTTAGTAAGTTCTGTCCTGAAAGGCTTTTCCGGGAATGTATAACGCCTAGTCATAGTGGAACCATCATCCAAACGGTAGACTATGACTGCCCTTTCAACGGCCAGGTTTTTGGACAACGATTTCTCGCCAGCTGCATGTGCACGTACGAGTTCACGATGTAAATTCAGCACAGAGGCGATATAGGCCCTGTCTTGGGAGTAATAAGCTTCTTTTTCTGCATCTCCCCCTAGAGGCTCCTCTTGCCCCACATAAACTTTTTCTACGGAGTGTGCTGTTGGAATCCGTCCCTCATAACCCAACCAACCTGAAATCGGGATATATAGTACTAGCCCCATGATCACACCGTAAACGACCATTTCCACCAAAGCACGAACACGCACAATTTGCCACGTCTTGCGGACGACCATCTCTACAACGATATAGCCTAGAACAGCTCCAAGTGCATACCCAAAAATCGACCAATTTGCTCCTCTTGTACCTGCATTATAAAAATAATCGCCTATTACAAGCATGGCGCATAATGTGACTCCTGCCTTGAACAAAGGCTGTAAGAAAGGAAATGCTATGGCCTGAGTCGCCTTCTCGACCAAGCGTTTACGATACAAACCATAACTCAAGGCAACAAATAACAGAGAGACACCTAAATAGGCAAGTAGCTCCATGTAGGAAAAGGCGCGCTGCGGCAAATTGTCCATAATGCGTACAAACGGCGATAAGTTATCCCAAACATTATTACTGCTGCGAAACTCTCCACCATTAATATATTGAACAACGGTTTCTCGCACTTGCACATAACCGTATAAATTACGTTCCAGAAAACGCCCTATCATCATGGATAGAAACTGAGGCAATAGCAGCAAAACATACACTACTACGGTCTGTAGCAACGATTGCCCCACACAAATCCCTACAAACACAGTAAAAGTAAACAGGAAAATCGTAAGGACAGATACGACCAGTGCCCATGATCCAATATCATTAATATGAAAAATATAAGGCAGTTCGACTGACGTGTTAACCCAAGCAGTTACTCCCGCAGTCAGCCATACAGGTACAAGTAAAAGAATAAGACCGCTAATTACATGTGATGTTAATAAATGCTCCCTACGCAAAGGTAGGCTGTGATACAAATCGGATGGCCCCTGTCGCTGAACAAAACGAAGCAGCATCACACCTGCCAGCACGGGTACGGTCGTTAAGATTAATTTTTGCAATTCATTACCTGAGCTTGTGCTATCAAACAAGCTTTTTAAAACCACTCGTGGTTGTTCATCACCAATGCTCATAAACAATGGCAGCAGTACTGTAAACAGCAATCCTACCAAGTACAATAGACCGATCCAGCCATGCTGTCTCAGGCATTGGCGAATTACGCCGCCGCTACAGAAGAATCGGTTGGATGTCATAACCTGCGTCCTCCATTTCATAAATGAAAATTTCTTCAAGCGTCAACGGCAGCAAATCGAATACATGCGGCTCATACGCTTCAATCGTCTCCGCAATCCGCTCTCGCTCACCCCGGATAATAAGCAGCAGAACACTGCCCCTTCGCTCCTTATGTACGACCGAAAGTTGGCTACAGACAGCTTCCTCATGCATGCTGTCCCGAAAAGCAACCTGTACCTTATGCGTATCGGATTTGAGGTCGTCTACCTCTTTTTCCAATAGCATCCGACCTTGGTGCATAATGCCGACATGATCACACATGTCTTCAATCTCACGCAAATTATGCGATGAGATCACGACGGTCATCTCACGTGCAGCGGTTTCTTGGAACAAGAGATTTTTGATCATTCTACGCATCACCGGGTCCAGACCATCAATGGGTTCATCCAAAACCAGCAGCTCAGGCATGCAGCTCAAGGCAAGCAAAAAAGCGGCTTGGCGCTTCATCCCTTTGGAAAAACGGTGAAGTTTGCGCTTCGGGTCCAGCTTGAAAATATCCGTAAGCTGTGTGTAGCGTTCCTCACTCCAACTTGGATAAATGGAGCGGTAAAACCGGGCCATCTGACGAATTGTCGCTTGCGGGAAAAAATAAGGGGTATCCGGTAAAAACAGAATGTGCTGCTTGACTTCAGGCTGCTCATACACTGGCTGACCACCGATTAGCACCTTGCCAGTATCCGGTCGGTAAATCCCGGCAATGATTTTGAGCAAGGTCGTTTTCCCTGCCCCGTTCGAGCCCAGCAGTCCAAAAATGGAGCCCTTCTTTACCGTAAGGGCAAGCTGATCGACAGCCTTTTCTTCTGTAAATGTCTTTGTGACTTCCCTTAATTCAATCAAGGGACATCCCCCTTTCCTTTGTTTGCATAGCTTCCACGTATATGTCGTCCACTTCCTGCTGTGTAAAACCGAAATGGACAGCTTCGATCATCAGTTTTAACAATGCCGCCCGAATCTCATCCCGCTTTATTTGTTGCGGCTGCTGCTGGGTAGGCGTGACAAAGCTGCCTTTGCCCTGAACGGAATAAATATATCCTTCGCGTTCCAGCTCGCGGTACGCCTTCTGAATCGTATTCGGATTCACCGTAAGTTGAGCGGACAATGCCCGTACAGAAGGCAATTGCTCATCCGGCTGAAGCGATCCGTACACGATCATTTCCTTGACCTTCTCCATAAGCTGTTCGTAGATCGGCTTACGGCTGCGGATATCCAGCTCGAACACATGGACTTCCTCCTTTCAACACTGGCTCAAATTCATTTATACATGTTCAACTGTTCTAACTGTACTATCATTAATAGTACTGTTAGAACAGTTTGTCAATCTTTTCTTTGGACATTTCTTACAAAAATAGCCGTGATGCAGGATGCATCACGGCTATGTCTTTTTAGCCTTCCTTTGAATCATAAGGCTGATCACGGCTTATATTGGCAAGCTTTTGCCCTTCCGGCAGTTTAAGATCCAGCTGGAACCGGAATGTTGCTCCTCTGGCCTCGTCGCTATCCACACCAATGGAACCTCCCATTAGCTTGACCAGGTTTTTGCAGATGGACAAGCCTAGGCCTGTCCCTCCATATTTCCGGTTCAATGCCGGATGAAGCTGGGAAAAAGGCTGAAACAACAAATGCTGACGGTCTGCCGGGATGCCGATTCCAGTATCAGTTACACTAAACTCAATCAGGCATTTCTTTTTACGGCGGCTGTAAGCCTTTCTCTCCACAAAAATATTTACATGCCCTCGCTCCGTAAATTTGATCGCATTGCTCACCAAGTTCACCAATATCTGTCGGATACGCACATGATCACCGACCAGCATCCCTGGCATTTCCTGATCTACATGCCATTCTAGCTGGATGCCTTTTTCCATAGCCTGTGTCATAAATAGGTCAGCTACACTGCCAACCACATCCTCCAGTACAAAAGACTCATGCAGCAACGACATTTTGCCAGCTTCGATTTTGCTCAAATCCAGTATCTCATTCAATATCTGCATTAAAGCGTTGCTACTGCTGGTAATAATATCGATATAGCTACGTTGCTCCTCATCTAATTCCGTGTCTGCCAGTAACCCGGCCATGCCTATAATGCCGTTCATCGGTGTACGGAGCTCATGACTCATCACAGACAGGAATTCTGACTTGGCCCGGTCGGCGCGTTCCGCAGACTCCTTGGCCCGAATAATCTCCTTTTCATTCGTCCTGTCTACAAAAACCATCACAGCTCCTTTTCGCTCGCCGTTATCCATCAAAGGGCTGATTCGATAAGAAGCCAGAAAACTGGACCCGTCTTTTTTCCAAAATACAGCTTCCTCTGCCTGATAAGAAGCGCCGCTGCGAATCGCTTGGAGAATAGAAGCCTGCTCGTCCGGAAAATGGCTGCCTATTTCGTCAGCATGGCGAATCACGTCTATACATGAACCGTTCAGCGGGTTGGCTGATCCTATGCCGAACATCTCAACGGCTGCCGGGTTCATAAAGCGGACATGTCCTTCGGTATTCAAACCCACAATTCCTTCGGATACTGCATTCAAAATAAGCGAATGCTCGTTACTGAGCTTTTCAATCTGAGCAATGTAGTTTTTAAGAGGGGTAACATTCTCTATAATCCCGTAGCAGCCTACAATTTCTTCTTGCACGAAAATCGGGATATTAGTCATCTTGATGAATAGACGCTCCCCCTCCTTATGTATGAATTCCGATTCATAGGTTTGTGTCTCCCCCTGTTTGGCCATTTCAATATGTCGTTTGATTTTGTCCTGTTCCTCAGAGGAAGCCATTACAAGTATTTCAGTTCCAAGCAGCTCATCCCTCGTATAACCCGTAAGCTTCTCCAAACTCGGATTCACGCTCAAAATATGACCTTCCATATTCATGGCGCATATCCCGAGTGGATTATGCTGAAATAGTGACTTATAACGGTTTTCACTTTCACGAAGACGCTGCTCGATTTCCCGGTGCTCTGTAACATCCTGTATCATCCCGACTACTTGAACAGGCTTGCCTGCATGCTCGTCCATCTCAGCTTCCCAGATCGAACGCAGTACCTTCTGTTCCCCATTGGGCAATACAATCCGGTAAAAGGTTTCTTCGTGAATTCCCTTTAGGATGACGTTGTTGATAATCTGCTTCATCCGTTCAGTATCTTCGGGATGAACTGCCTTCATGAAAGCGTCAATACTTGTTTCAACCGGCTTGACACGATAGCCAAATATGCTGCGAAATTCCTTGGAAAAATGCATAACATTGTTGACCAGATCCCAGTCCCATGAGCCGAACATCGCCAACTGTTGAGCTTTTGCCAGGTTCTCCTCGCTCTTCTGGCGCTCTGTGATATTTCGTCCGATGGATAGAACTCGCTTGATCTTGCCCTGTTCATCCCGAATAATACGGTACGATACTTCCAGCCACAAATAATGCCCGTCCTTATGACGTACACGCCGCTTCATGATGCCTGTTTCCTTGAACATTCCATGTACACGCATGTAATCGGCATCTTCGATATGGTAAAATTGAAGCCGTTTTTTGCCGAGCATTTCCTGCTTCGTATAGCCAAGGAGTTTTTCCACCGAAGGGGAAATATATTGAAGTATGCCGTCTGCCGTGCTGTAAGAGATGACATCCGGCGTATTTTCGGTAATCAACATGTACAAATCCTCATTGTCCGAAAGCACCTGCTCCATGTCCTTTTTCTCCGTGACATCCATTGCATACGCAATCAAATAAGATTGTTCGGTAGCCTCATCATCAAATATGGTTAATTCCAGCGATAGCCAGACAGTTGTTCCCCGTTTATGCTTTAAACGCAGCTCTGTCTTGTAGACTTGATCCGTAGCCTTTAGCCAACCTGCATAGGCCTCCCTCAGCCCTTGCTGATCCTGAGCCTCATTATACAAGAGATGGTAATATCGGATATCCAATAATTCCTCCTGCTCATATCCGACCATTTTGCAAAAGGCGGGATTGACATACAGACACTTCCCCTCCCTTGACAAAATCACGATTCCTGTCGGGGCATGATTATACATATGTTCCAGCAAAGGCAGTCGTTGAGCAGCAGAAAACACAATGAATCTCCTCCTCTGTGGTCCGGCAGTTTTTCTAACTATACCTATTCTAACATGATATGGGATTTTTACTGAGGAGAGCCCTCCTCTAGATGAAAGCCATCAAAACATGTATGCACAAAAGATTGCCGATGCAGGTTCATCGGCAATCTTTAGATTATTTTTTTATACCACCCGGTTAAGAAAATGACGCAAAAATCGCTCAGCGTCTACTTTAAGTGCCACATCAATCGTAGTCAGCGTTTGAGCTCCAGTCTCATTTTGTACCTCTCGGGTGCGACCAACCTCGGTGGAATCCCCTACCTCAACGGCAATGTGCATTGGACGCGTCTCCACAAAACTGGAGTCAATAGCTAACCCTACGGCTAGTGGATCATGCAATGCACAGCCTGCAATACTAGGTCTGAAATTGCGATAGGCTTCCATATAAAAGTCGGTCATATCCGCCATAAACATACCAAGCTCAGTCCCTTGCTCACGCCACTTGTCCACTTCCTGCTGGGGAAGCAGGGTTTGCATGGTAACGTCCAGCCCAACGAGCGTAAGCGGAAAACCTGCTCCCAGCACATAGGCTGCTGCCTCTGGATCGGCATAAATATTGGCTTCTGCCGTTGGAGTTACATTCCCTTTCACCGTGACCGCGCCGCCCATAATAATGAGGCGGTCAAGTAATTGAGGCAATTCCGGACAACGATCCAGAGCAATCGCTAGATTGGTGAGCGGTCCAACAGCTACAAGTGTAAGCTTGCCTTCATAGCGACGAGCCTGTCCAATGATAAAATCAGCCGCATCTCCAGACGCTGCCTGACGGGAAGGCGCTCCTTTTAGCTGGTTGCCAATGCCGTCTTCACCATGAATATGACGGGAATATGGCTTGAACAGCTCACGGGCATACGGCTTGTGAGCGCCCGACACGACCGGAGCCTCTACCCCCAGTTTTTCCAGCAGGATCAGTGAGTTACGTGTTGCCTCCTCCACCGAGATATTGCCAAAGGTGGTTGTAATACCAAGTAGCTCCAATTCCGGCGAATGGACCGCGTACGCAATAGCAAGCGCATCGTCAATGCCAGTATCTACATCTAAGATTAACTTTTTGCTCATGATGACCTCCACAGTAGAACAGCATTCTTTTTTTCATTATACACAATTTGAATGCTTATTCCCTTGGTCATCGAATTCTTTATTTGAAGACGTTAAAAAAAAAGGCTACGACAGTTATGCCGTAGCCTTCTTTTACCACTTTTTAATCACTCAAGGGCACATGTTCTGGCCAAATCCTAAGGCTCGATTCCCCATACCAGCTTATCGTTGTGGAACAACGTTACTTTGTTCCATTCAGCATAAGAAGTTTTGGTTGGATCGAAGGAATAGTCATTGGATTCATTCAGATTAGACCAGTCGCTATTGTTCATGCGGATCTGAATATCACCTGTTTGCGCTCCAGCAGCAAGCGTCCCGGCAGCCGCACTGAATCCAATTTCAATATAGTTGTCTTTAATGGTGCGCAGCACATTATCATTACCTACTTGCGCCCAGTCTACCGCAGATTGCAGCTCTTGGCTGCCATCTTTCGTGAAGTAATAGCGGATTTTCAACTCGCTCAGCTTCACGGGTGTTGTACCTTTATTTTTCAGGTTAAAGAAAGGCTTGGCAGCGTTATTCGCTGGATCCGTGTCCCCAGCACGATACATTACAACCAAATCACCCGCTGGATCTGTAGGGTCGGTTGGATCTGTCGGCGTACCTTTTGGTTCAGCGCTTACCGTTGCTGAATCCTTACTTGTTCCTTTCGCATTCGTAGCACTTACAACATAGAAGTACGTTGTTCCGTTCGTCAGTCCCTTATCCGTGTACTCTCTTGCCGTTACAAGAGGCGCCACGGCTGTAAAAGGGCCTGCTTCGCTAGTCGCGCGTTTTACGGTGTAGCTGTCGGCACCCGTAGACGCATCCCAAGTCAGCGTTACTTGTGCATTACCTACAGTAGCCTTTAAGCCTGTAGGCACAGCTGGAGCTGTAGGCGCTGGGTCCACACCACCAGTGGAAGGCACGATTGCAGGGTACGCATTTTGTACCAGCATCACAAACTGATCATGGAACCATGCTCCTGAAATAGGTGCATTCGGCAAAGCATCTGTTAATGTGCCATCCTTGGTTGTATAGGTAGGATCACACATACGGTCAAAGCCTTTACCCTCATCGTTCGGAATGAGTGAGCTGGAACCATCGGAATCACCCGGAGGTTTCGCCCAAACATAGGCATCGATATGGCCAGCTGGAGCCGTTTGTGGCGGTGTTCCCATCCCTGCTCCACTGCTATTACACCAGTTACCACGGTGCGAACGTTTGTCCACACGACCTGAGTTTACATAGGAGTTAATATCATTGCCGACTGCGGAAGTCGGACGGTTAGGTCCTCCCCATCCATTACGGCCGGTATCAATTAACATGCCGAGCGAGCTTGGCCAGCCTGCATTGACAAAATCTCTATGCAAGGACTCAGCGAAATCCGATTCATCGAAATTAGGATTCCATTCGTAGAATTTGGACGATTTGATCGGCTGCCCGCCAATATTCAGGTTGGGATCAGGCAGATTCGGTTCTGTCAACGGTGAAGTATTGGCTGTATTCGTGATAAAGCCATCCACACTGGCCAGACCTTTGCTAGTATCTTTGAAGATAGTTGTAAACAGAGATACCGTTGCTGCACGGTTGTTATCCCAACCTAACCAGCCAGAGTGACCGATATCCACGTATTTGTACACATTCGGAATCTCGTTCAGCTTATTCATTGTGTATTTAACGCCAGCCTCATAAATTCCTGTAGATTTGGCTTGTCCACATTGGGGAGTATCCAGATTGGTTACCAGATTTGGCAAACTGTCCGGTTCAATGATCGCTACGATGCGAATATCCTTATATTTGGGATTCGCAAAAATAGAAGCAATTTTGTCAATATAATCCTTTTTGTACGTTTCCAGACCTGCCTGGGTCAACGGCAATTCACCATTGGAAGCCAAGGCATGACAATCTCGTCCGGGTAGATCATACACAATGAATTCCGCCGTAATCGGTGTGTTGCCTTTCTTTTGCGCCAATACTTGGTCCAAATGCGCTTCCAAGCCAAGCTTGCCCCCACCGCCGTTAATAGCAGCAATACGATCAAGCCATACGGCTGTCGGGAACGTTTTGACCGTTTGCATTTTTGCCTTCAGGTTCGCATCCGTAACCTTGGCAATCGATGTGTCGACACTAGCCGCATAATCAGGGTTAACGTATTTTGTCGCTCCTTGGTATGGATTATCGACATGGGATTCTGCATGTATTTTATCCGTAAATCCTGCACCTGGTAGAAAGCTGCTTGCGACGAGTGATAGCGCAAAAGCATACTTCATTCCTTTACGAAGCACTTGCTTTGTTTTCAATTGCTTCACCTATCTTTCCGTAGATTTTATTGAATCTTCCTATGTCGGCACCTGATTGTTATATGATTAAATGTGTGTTACGCCTACTCTCTCCCTAGAAAAAGTAGCGTTCATAGCTGTGAAAGGTAAGCGCTTTCTATTTGTTCATGCGCTCACATTTTCCCCTTTTTGTCACCTCCTATGTTAGATTATAGTGAGCTGGAAATCTGCTGTAAATTGAATAAATTAAGGACTACAATTATTAATTAGGCATATGAATTGCCACAACGACGGTCCGGCAGGGTGCCTCTTTTTCTAAGATCGGTTCTATCACTTGTTGAACTTCCCTGCTATGACAAGCTCTCAGGAGATTCAGAGTCGACAGTAAAAGAGTGGATTCATAAAAAACAAGACTGTATTCTTTAATTTCCGCCAGCCCAAATCGACAATGATAAACCTCAGGTTGCCAGCTACGCCAAATCGTTAAATCTATCGACAGCAAAAAGGGTGTTCCAGACCTACGGTCATGAAAACACCCTATTATTGTTGTTCCATCCGTCTCTGCTCATTAACAGGCCATAGAATGAGCGTTACTGCAATTGTACCAAGTAGCTGTTACGCCTTGCTGTTCTGCACTTTTTCGCGATCCTTGCCTTTGTCGGATTGTCCTGCATTTTTATTAGCAGCATCCCGGTCCAGCTGCATTTCTTCAACCGTCTTCACCTTAAGCCGCGCTGCTCCCTCATAAGGTCGGGTTGGAATCAGATCGCCTGCAGCCAAACGTTGGCGCGCCTCGGCAATCGCTGCTCCATATTGCGGCAACCATGCCTCCTGTACCACCAGCATCTCATCGACCATCTGCCAAATTTCTTTCGGATTACACACCGCACCCACTAACGGGTCCATCATAAACGCTTGGCGCAGCAGCTTGTCGTCTCCATGTACAGCCGCTTCGACAGCCAAACGCTGAACGGAAATACTAACATTGCACACGGCAGCAGGACCCAGCGGCAGTTCTCCAACTTGCGGCATAGAAATACCGTTCCGATCCACATATCCAGGAGCTTCAATAATCGCATCTTCCGGCAAGTTAGAAATTACACCGTTATTCACAACATTAAAGTGCCCCCGGTATATACGTCCTGTTTCCAGGCTTTCGATAATGTATGAGCCGTGCTCTTCACCGCGATTTTCCGCCTTGTACTCCAGTGGGTCTTCCTTCATCCAGTTGGGGAAATCTGTTTCAAACCAGTTGCGCCCTTCCGTACATACACGCAGATAACCGCCCGTTTCTCCGTTGATCCAGCTACCCAGATCAATCCAGTCCAGAATTTCATTCGGACGCTTCCGATACCAAGGCACATATTCACTAAGATGACCATTCGATTCTGTGCTGTAGTAGCCAAAACGACGAAGCATATCGATGCGTACCTTTTCGGTGCGGCTAAATTCAGGATGTTGTTCAAATGCCTCCAGCAGTCCGGCTGTCAGATCCTTGCCCTTATGTGAGGCCTGAATGTACCATGTTTGGTGATTGATTCCGGCGCATACGATGTCCACATCCTGCTTCTCCAGACCGTACACCTCGGCAATTTGGTGATGCCCATTCTGGACGCCATGACATAGACCAACCGTGCGCACGCCGCCGTACTTGTTGCAGGCCCAGGTCATCATTGCCATGGGGTTCGAGTAGTTCAGCAGCAGCACATCCGGTGCACTTAACTCGCGGATATCCTTGCAAATCTCCAGCATTTCAGCGATACCACGCTGACCATACATGATGCCTCCTGCACATAATGTATCGCCCACGCATTGATCCACACCGTATTTTAGCGGAATATCCACATCGGTCGCAAAAGCTTCCAGACCGCCGACACGGATTGTACAAATGACGTATTTGGCATCCTTCAAAGCTACTTTTCGATCCGTAGAGGACTGTATTTGTATGGACAAACCATTCTCACGAATATCCCGTTGACACAGTTCAGTAACCATATCCAGATTGTGCTGACTGATGTCCGTAAAAGCCACTTCAATATCGTTAAACTCCGGTACCGATAACAGATCTCGCAAAATTCCACGGGTAAAACCGATGCTCCCTGCTCCAATAAAAGCTACTTTAAATGACACGGCATTCAACCTCCGGTAATTAGAATTGTAATATACCGTCATTTTAACAATATGCCTGTAGAAAGCGTTATCAAAATCATGACCAGTTTCGTACTTAAGTGTCAAAAATCCTAACTTTCGCGTTAGCAGAGGGTTTCCCTTTTCCACTTCGTTCCATCCCGTTTCTCTCTTTCTGTGTAATGTTTCTTCAGTTCAGTATGTACTTTAAGTGCGGTAAATGTAGTAACATAAAAGAAAACATTGGAGAGCAAGGAGCAGCCCTAAAATGAACAAAAAGATTATCTTTTTAGATATAGATGGAACGCTAGTGGATGATGACGGTATGATTCCCGAATCTGCAAAAACAGCATGTATCGAAGCGAGAAAAAACGGACATCTGATTTATTTATGCACTGGCCGATCCAAAGCGGAGATTTATGATTTTATCATGGAGATCGGTTTTGACGGGATCATCGGAGCTGGCGGTGGCTTTGTAGAAATTGAAGGTGAGATGTTATATCACCACAAAGTATCGGATGAAGATGTTAGACATATGGTCGATTACTTTGATGAGCATGATTTGGACTTTTATTTGGAATCGAACGGTGGGTTGTTTGCGAGTAAAAACTTTTTGCCCCATGTAGAACGGCTTATCTATGGAGATGTGGACAATGATCCCGTAGCCAGAGAAAAAAAAGAACAACGCCCGCATCCTTTTATCACCGGCCTAACTATAGGCGAGGACAACCTATACCGTAGCGACGTGAACAAAGCATGTTTTTTGGAAAACAAAAATGTTCCTTTTGAACAAATCAAAAAGGAATTCGCAGGGAAATTTGAGGTTATTCAATGTACTGTATCTGCTTTCGGGCAAGACAGTGGTGAGCTAATGGTTCCCGGTATTCACAAAGCCGTAGCTATTGAAAAGCTTATTGAACATTTGGGAAGATCCCAAGAAGACACCATTGCTATCGGAGACGGAATGAACGATGCTGAAATGATTGAATATTGTGCACTAGGAATTGCCATGGGAAATGCCAAACCGGGCCTCAAAGCCATTGCAGATGACATTACAGATGCTGTGGATGAAGATGGACTGTTTCACAGCTTTAAAAAGCATAGTCTGATTTAGCGATGTTATTTTTTAATGAGTTGTGTCTCTAAATATTCCCAAAGGAGCAAGACATGTCAAACCGTAAATGGACATTTATCCTTATTCCCGTCTTCCTGCTATTTGCCTGGCTGCTCTTTCAGTTCACTCTGTCTTCTCTTCAAATTCACCAATTTGCAGAACAATTGAAGACGGTTTCACCAAACGACAGGGGTTCCGATACAAAAGTGGTATTGATATCGCAAGAGCTGGACAATTATTACTGGCGGTCAATCGAACAAGGAGCTCGAAAGGAAGCGGAGCAGTACGGTATGAGGCTCGATTATATCGGACCGGACCGCATTAATCCGTCCGAGCAGATCAAACTGCTGGATAAAGCGATCGCCGCCAAGGCGGATGCGATTCTGGTTCAAGGGATAAATGATCCGGAGTATCGCCGATTAATCGACAAAGCGGCCGGACTTGGCATACCTGTTATCACGATCGATACGGATGAGCCGGACTCCCGAAGACTGGCTTACGTTGGAACGGATAACGAAGGAGCAGGAAAACAGATGGGCATGCTGTTGGCGAAGGCCTCTGGGGAGCGTGGCGATATTGGAGTGATGATCAGCAGCGAGCGCGTCGAGAATCAGCGGCTCAGGCTTGCCGGATTTCGTTCCGTGATCAGCCGCTATCCCAAGCTCCGCATTGTGGAGATTCGCTCCTCAAATATTTCACGGCTTCAGGCAGCCCAGCAAGCTCAGAACATGCTCACCCATTATCCGCAGATTCGCTACATGGTCGGATTCAGTGCGCTGGACGGCCTTGGCATTCTGGAGGCTTCGGAACGGCGCGGAGCACAGAACTTGCAAATTTTCGCTTTTGACGATATGGCCGAAACGTTGAAAGCTATTAAAGATCGCAAAATCGAACTGACCATTGTGCAACAGCCAGAGGAAATGGGGGCCAAGGCCATAAAATCGCTGAATGATTATCTCAAGGGGAGTCATCCTCAGGAATTAACATATACCAGAGTTTATGAAGTGCATGCAGACACTCCCGATGACATGTCTGGAGATGACAGGCGATGACGATCAGAACGAAGCTGCTTCTGTTCATCCCTCTTCTAGTTGTGTTTGCCAATATCATCGCTTATTTCGTATTCCAAAGTGGAAAGGTTGTACAACAGAGCTACGATGAAATGCTTGGCCGCATTCTCCTCATCGAGCAAACCTCCGAATCGGCGGAGGGCAACTTAAATCTCCTATATGCCTATCTGCTCAATCCAAGAGACGATAAGGATGTGCAGGGCCTGACAGAATACCAATTGAAACAGCTAAAAGGCAGAATCCAGGAAGTCTCCGACTCAACCGATCCTTCTTTTGCCGAGGAGGACTACATGAATCTGTTAGCCACATTTCTTGAACAGAAGCAAGCTGCAGTTCTGGATGCAAAGGCACAAGATCCTCAATCGGCTTTTGAGCATTACATTGAAGCGGAGAAAACCGTCGGCTATATTCATGAGGAGGGCCAGCGACTGATCGATGCTGAACTGGCTTATTACCGGCCGCTCATCGAGAACATTCGGAACAAGAATGAGCAAATGAACGGATTGGGAGTGGCGTTGTTCGGCATGAACGCGCTGATGGGGGTTTTGCTTGCCATCTGGGTCTCGCGCAGCATTACGGGCCCTGTCGGCAGACTGGTCGGACTGGCGAAGCGAATCGCCACAGGTGATCTGAATATCGAGCCCCAACCGCGGCGAGATGACGAGCTAGGCGTATTGGCAGACGCCATTTTGCAAATGTCTGCTGACTTGAGCATCCTCATTGAAAAGGATAAACAAAGTCTGGAAATGCGGCGACTTGTGAAGGAGCTAGAGCTTTTGGCCCTGCAAAATCAAATTAACCCGCACTTTTTGTTCAATACCTTAAATGTGCTCTCCAAATTGGCGATCCTGGAAGGAGCGGAGAAGACCAGCGACCTGATCGTTTCGCTGTCCAATCTACTACGGTACAGCCTGCAAAAGCTGGACAAACCCGTAACTCTCCAGGAGGAACTGGATCATATAAGCGAATACGTGACCATCCAGCAGGCGCGCTTCCGGGACAGAATTCGCTTTGATCTTCACTTTGACGCTTCCGTACTTCAGCAGCAAATTCCGGCCTTGACGATTCAGCCATTTATTGAAAACGCCTTTCTTCATGGTGTAGCTGATATGGAAAACGGAGCCATTATCACATTGACGCTGTCGAGAGCGGGCGAGGATGTGCAAATTGAAATTTCAGACAACGGAAAGGGTATGACGGAGGAAACCCGACTGTCCGTGCTCCGTTTAGAAGGTGGAGCTGAAAGCAGCAGTTCAACAGGACTTGGAATGCAAAACGTGTTTAGGCGGCTGCAATTGTTCTACGAAAAGGAAGGAATGGTTGAAATCCGAAGCCATATCGGATTAGGTACTATCATAACAATACGAATTCCAGTCAAGAAGGAGAGTGAGCAGACGAATGTATCGGTTGTTGATCGCGGATGACGAAGCTTTGGAGAGGGAAGGACTGGAATTGATAGTGGAACGGGCAATGCCGGGGGTATTTCGGTTTATTCATGCCGACAACGGCCGCATGGCGATCGAATGTGCGGAAGAGCACCGGCCTCATATTGCCATTCTGGATATTAATATGCCCGGAATTGACGGGCTTGGGGCGCTTCGTGAATTAAAGGAGCGTCTTCCTGATACCCGTTTCGTGCTCGTCACCGCCTATGATTATTTTGCTTATGCACGGGAGGCGCTCTCTTTGGGCGTAAAAGAATACATTCTGAAGCCAGCGAAGCGAGAACTAATCATCAGTACACTGAAACGACTGATTGAAGAAATTGAATGCGAGAAGCGAGCACGCACGGAAGAATTGGAGCTTAGGCACAAAATCTCACAGCTGATGCCGCTCGCAGAAAATGAGCTGGCTTTAATGCTTATGGTCGACCAGACGGTGGATTCGAGCGCTTCTCAACTGTCGGAATGGCTGGACTTTCCTCTTGATCAGGGAAGCGCCATCATTGCTGCCTTTGAAGGATATGCAGACGAGCAGGACAAAAAGAAAATTTACGATCATTTCCGAAGCTATGTAAAAACACATGGTCCAAATTCCATTGTGAGCTCCCTGATTGACCATCATGTAGCCACTTTTTTACAAAAGCCAGCTGCCACCAGCGAAAACGACTGGCGCCAACTGATTAAACACCTTGTTCAGCAGCTCTCCGAGCTGGCCCAGCAGCAATTTGGCATGAAGACGGCTATTGGAATCGGCTCATTGCATAGCGGCGAGGAAGGACTTCGCAAGTCCTATTTTGAAGCCGTTTTTGCCTCCACACTACGCAAGCGTGATGGAGGTTACTGCCACTTTGACGAACTGAAGTCGTCAGAGGCTGGAAACGCCTCTGAGCTTGCCGTCAAAGCGGAGAATGGAATGCTTCAGCAGACGTACGTCATGTCAGCACTGCAACGGATACGCGAACAGCGGGAGGTTCAAACACTGACTATGCTGGGCAGAGCAAAGATGTATATCGAGGAACGGTTCAACGATGACCTTTCACTGGAAGAAGTGGCTGATTTCGTCCACTTGAATCCTCACTACTTCAGTAAAATTTTCAAACAGGAATATGGAGAAACGTTCATCGACTTCGTAACCCGGCTACGGATTAATAAAGCTATTTCTCTGATCAAGGAGGGCAACCTTGCTCTGAAGGAAATCAGCTTTGAAGTGGGTTATAAGGACCCGAACTATTTTAGCCGCGTCTTTAAGAAGATCACGGGCGTTCCTCCCACAGAGTTCAAAGGCCAAAAATAGCAGAGATTCATCCATGTCGACCATCGACATGGATTTTTTTAAGCTCGAATGACAAGGTAATGCTAGGTTTAGCCCCTTCATCTCCAATTCGGGAATCGAAGTCAAAATCGTGCATGAAAAGGTCCGTTTATTGAAGACGATCACCGACCTTTCTTTTACAGGTGCATGTTATACTTCTCCTCGAAGAACGGAATGAGGTTCTGGAATCTGAGGGGAGATGATCATATGGGAGTAATCATCCATAATGAAAGCGCTCAACAGAAAGCGCTTCAATCAGAAAAACCCAGTATGCTGTTTGTGACGCTGGTATCCATCGTAGCCGCGCTTGGAGGCATACTGTTCGGTTTTGATATCGCGGTAGTTTCGGGAGCAGTTGAATTCCTACAGCAGCGTTTTTCGCTGAGCGAATTTCAGGTTGGTTGGGCGGTGTCGAGTCTGATTGTAGGGAGTATCACGGGAGCGGCTCTCTCCGGCTACATGAGTGAAAGGATCGGTAGAAAAAAGGTATTGCTGGCCGCCGGATTTTTATTCGTCGTCGGCTCAATCTGCTCTGCACTTCAAGATACGTTCACCGGGTATGTTATCTTTCGCATGATCGGCGGCGTCGGCATAGGAATCACTTCCACCATTTGTCCGGTATACAATGCGGAGATCGCTCCTGCCAAATACCGAGGCCGTTTGGTTGCTTTAAATCAGCTGGCGATCGTAACGGGCATTTTCCTGGTTTATTTTCAAAATTCATGGATCGTCAGCCTGGGAGATGAAGCTTGGGGTGTCTCAACAGCCTGGCGCTGGATGTTCGGTGTGGGAGCTGTTCCGGGACTGATCTTTATGCTCCTGATGCTCTTCATACCCGAAAGCCCGAGATGGCTTATCAAAAAGAATCGGCCTTATGAAGCGCTGCCAATTCTGCTGAAAATTCACGGTGAAGAAGCCGCTAAACAGGAAGTACTTGATATCAAGGAATCGTTCAAAAATGAGAACGACTCATTAAAACAATTGTTCGCTCCCGGTATTCGGGTCGCTCTCTTTATCGGTATTATGCTCGCCATTATGCAGCATATTACCGGCATCAATGCCATTTTGTATTATGCGCCGGTTATCTTTAAAGGAATGGGACTCGGTACGGACGCGTCTTTGACCCAGACCATCTGGATCGGGTTGATCAATGTGTTGTTTACCATCGTATCCGTATGGCTGATCGACAAAGCGGGACGAAAAGTTCTGCTGATGATCGGTACCTCGTTGATGACCCTCTGCTTGGTCATTATTGGAGCCGCATTCAAAATGGGTTTAACTACCGGACCGCTCGTGCTGATCATGATATTAATCTACGTGGCCTCCTACGCTATATCGCTTGGGCCAATCGTATGGGTCATGATCTCGGAGATCTTTCCGAACCGCATTCGCGGCAAAGCTGTCGCCATTGCTTCGATGGCATTATGGGCCGGCGATTATCTGGTCTCCCAGGCATTCCCTCCCCTGCTAAGTTCAGCAGGTCCCTCCAATACCTTTTGGATATTCGGAGCCATCTCGTTGTTCGTCGTAGTCTTTATATGGCGCAAGGTTCCCGAAACCAAGGGGAGATCACTTGAACAGATGGAAAATATGTGGCTCGGAAAATAATCCAACTTTAGCTCTCAAGAAGCCCAGCACCTGTTATAATGCTTCAAAACATACGACCTCTGAAGCCATACCGACCTAAATCGGCAATGGTTCAGAGGCTTTTTATGATCAGCTCCCACCCTCCTCCGCGTAATTCCTCACATCGCGCTCCACAGCAGAGCGGTATTCAACAGGGGTTTGACCAGTGTGCTTTTTGAACAACATATGAAAATACTGTCTGCTGGCCACGCCAACATAATCGGCAATTTCTTGAATGGGAATGTCCGTTTGCTGAAGCAGCATACGGGCCTTGTCCATTCGCAACATCGTTAAATACGCGGTAAGCGTTAGCCCCGTATGTTTTTTGAAAATTCGATGCAAATACCCCGGATGCAGATTGACGGCTGCGGCCATGTCCTTGACTGCAATATCCCGGTCATAGTTCAGATGGAGAAATTCAATGCATCGCTTGATGTATACATCTGTTTGCTGCGTATTGCTGCGCTCTGCCTCTTCCCGCAGACGTGCAATTCGTACTAGCAATTGCATAAAAAGCATTTCTGCCATGGCACCCGGCTGTTCTTTTCGTTGATCCAGCTCCAGCACGAGACTTTTCAGCGCATAATATACCTCTTCCGGGTCCGATAGCACCAGATACGGGAATGGGCGGGACATAAAGGCCGTGACCTCCTGTTCCTCCGCTGCTATTTGTTGGATAGACGGTCCTACCCTCACCCCTTCCTTAAATCCAAACTCTACATTCAGCATCCGGCACGGTTGTTCACCTTCCACCACCAATCGATGTGGGATGCCTGCATCCAGCATAATAAACTCGCCTTTGCGCAGCGTAATGCTTTCTTCCGTATCTTCTCCGGTTTGTACATCTACCCTGCACAAACCAGAAATCATATACATAATTTCAGTGGAATAATGATCGTGGTAAGACATCGTATAGTCACGCCATTGCTTGTAATAGTAAGCAAAAAAACGGGGAATATAATCCCCGTCCCGCAGTCCTGGCTCAAACAGACTTCCGTTCATCCCCGCACCTCCGCGAAATAGATCAAGCTAATATGGCAACGTATATGTAACCCGTTCTATTTTCACAGTTTAACAGACTGAGCCGTGTTATTCTATTTCGCTTTATCGGACACTGAAATCCCTTGGAATACGGTGAGCGACTCCTACCTAATCACTTTCTGGACTTAAATACTGAATCAGCATCCCTACAAATCGGTTTGCAATTTGTACATCCTGAAATTCACTATTCCAATCTTCCTTGGAAGTTAGGCTCATTTTCTGGAGTAAACCCATCATAGACGTGAAGATAAAATGCGCAGTCTTTAGGGGTTCAGCATCCGACTTTAATGATCCATCCTGGATTCCAGCTTCCAGAGCATCTATCAGGAAATGTTGTTCCTTTTCGCGGCTAACAAAATTTTTGTACTGTTCTTTGAGTTCTTGATTTGAATCATAAGCTTCATAATGCAGATCGAATAACAGAATAAACTTGATGTAATCTGGATGTTGCCAAGCATAATCAATCCATGCATCAAGCATCGAAGTAAGCATCTGCTTACCATTCATTTCGGCTGAAGGTGCTCTTCTAACAAATTCGGTCATACTCTCAAGGATTTCCATTTGGACCTCAAAAATCAGTTCGTTCATGGACTGAAAGTGCTTATAAAATGTAACCCGACTTACACCGGCCACATGGCATACATCCTTAATATTAACTTTGAGAAAGCTCTGCTTCATAAAAAGTTCCTTCGCAGCCGCAATGAGTTCTTCCCGATTTTTGTTTTTCAAATTCTGGTGCCAGTTCTCAGTCATTAGCAACCATCCGTTTCTCATTTTTTGATTTTTGAAAGGTTAAGAAAAGGGCAGATGCAAGGATTAGTGCACCAAAAATATAAGGAATATGAATGTGTTTGTCAAACAATAAACCTGCTAAAATGGGTCCCAAAATATTGCCTAGGCTGGTATACGTCGTATTCAGTCCGGCGGCATATCCTTGACGATCACCAGCCGAGTTGGCGATCATCGTACTTACTGTTGGCCTTAAGAAAGCATTAAAGGCAAAAAACAGAGCCGATACCACCAGCAGATAACCTAAATTGATCTTAATGAGCATGAACAGTAAAGCAATGGCTGTCATGATCAAAGAGAGGCGTATGAGCTTCATCTCGCCAAGTCTCTTGATGAGATAATCAAGCAGCCATACTTGCACCACGATGCCTATTATGGCACCAACCGTAATGATCATTGAGATTTTAGTGGCATCAAAACCGTATTTTCGTTCCACAAAAAGAGCATACACCGTTTCGTAATTCATCAAACCTAATGTCATGATCAATATGAGGAGAAGATAACGAAAATAGGACGTCCGAAATGAATTCAGGATTTGCTTTCGAATGGGCTCCCGTCGGACCCATTGGTCAACTGATTTTCGTTGTTCCTTAGGCAGTGTCTCTGGCATATATAAGCTAAGCAGCGTTGCTACAAGTCCAAGTCCACCAGCAAAAAAATAGGGCACCCTTATACCAAACTCAGCGATCATACCGCCTAGCCCCGGACCAAGCACCATCCCCAAATTCATGGAAGCACCCAAGTACCCCATTCCTTTAACGCGGGTTTCAGGAGTGGTAATATCAGCGACATAGGCCATATTGGAAGGTACCATTAATCCAATACCCATCCCCCCAATAAACCTGGCAATATATAGAAGGGGCAATGTCGTAGATACCGCAAACATCAAATCCGAAATGACGGTTAAAAACAGACCAATAATAATCATCGATTTTCGCCCGTATCTATCTGAAAGCTGACCACCTAGAGGTGAAAAAATAAACTGTGCTGCTCCAAAAGCGGCAATAAGATACCCCGCAGCAGCTCCTGCCGCATTAAATTGTTTCAGATATTCAGGCAAAATGGGAATTACCATGCCTTGACCCAATAAAGCAATAAACAGATTCAGCATCAAAATGAAAAGTGGAAATTTAGCAGACTTAGGTAAGCTGCTCATGTTTGTAGCCCCCTCCAACGATTTACACTATGTAATCCTTTACTATGTGTAAACCATATTAGTTGAACTAGGGGCCATTGTAAATAAATATATAACCTAATTGAGCCAAGCTAATATGGAAAGAGACCTTTTTATGCTGGATTTACACATGAGGCTCCCGTTTTGCAAACTCTTGCAGCATACCTCTTATTTGTTCTACCAATATAGCAGATGCTTTCTTGGGTGAACCTGTGTCAAACGGAGGCTGAGGATCGTATTCCAAAATCAACTGGACTCCCTTACTCATATCTTCTCCCAGTTCCCATGCGATTAGCTGGAGTGCCATATCGATACCAGAGGAGACACCGGCTGCTGTAACGATTTTGCCCTGACGAACTACTCTCTCATCTGTTGGAATGGCTCCAAGGTATTGGAGCAGGTCTAAGGAACCCCAATGACTTGTGGCTATGATTCCATCTAACAAGCCTGCGGCGCTTAAAATCAGAGAGCCATTACAAACCGACGTGGTCCATCTTGTAGTTTCATGTATTTGACGAATCCAATTTAGCGTTTCTTCGTCATTCATTGGAGTTTTATAATTTGGCGGACTGCAACCTGGAACAACAAGAATGTCAGCTGAAGGTACTTCAGAAAAACTGTAATCGGCATGCAAATAACCCATGTTTGAGTCCAGTTTGACTAACCCTTTTTTCTTAGCGACAAACTTCACTTCACATTTCAGTGTAGCAGCAAATACATCATATGGACCTATGGCATCTAACGCTGTGATTCCATCGAAAAGCATGATTGCGACTTTCATGATGATATCTCTCCTTTGATGTAGTATTTTATTTTTGACACCTCAATACTAACATACATATACGGGGTATGGGTATATTTAACGTTACGTAGCTGTAAAAAAGGCATACTTAGAAAAGGAGTTCCAGCGTAGTCCTTTCTAAATATGCCTGTAAATCTGTTGATCAAGCCAGCTTATGAGCTTTGTTTTCTCAACTGACCATAATATAAATCACTATAAAAGCCTTTGTGAGCCAGCAACTCCTCATGGGAGCCTTGCTCGTCCAGACGGCCGTCCTTTAAGACCAAAATCCGGTCAGCCTGACGAATGGTATTCAACCGATGCGCAATAACGAAACTTGTTCGGCCCTGCATGAGCCGTTCCAGTCCTTCCTGGATTTTCATCTCGGTAATGGTGTCGATACTGCTGGTCGCCTCGTCGAGTACCAGGATGGAAGGGTTGGCCAAAATCGCACGGGCAATCGCCAGCAGCTGCTTTTGACCTTGGCTGATACCGCTGCCGTTCGCTTCCAGCACCTTGTCGTACCCGTCCTTCATCCGCATGATAAAAGAGTGGGCGTTGGCCAGCTTCGATGCTTGTTCAACCTCCTCATCAGTGGCATCCAGCCTGCCGAAGCGGATATTTTCACGAATGGTCCCTTGAAACAGGAAGGTGTCCTGTAGCACAAACGCCATACGGGAGCGCAAGCTTTCACGCTCTATGGTAGTAATGTCACGCCCGTCCAGTGTAATCGTTCCCTTGTCTGGGCTATAGAACCTGGAAAGAAGCTGGATCAGTGTCGTTTTTCCTGCTCCGGTCGGGCCGACCAGCGCGATCATCTCACCAGGTTTAGCTTCAAAAGAGATCGCTTCTAGCGTAGCGCTGCCCTCATCATAACCAAAGGAAACATCCGTAAACCGCACAGCTCCCTCTACATGCTTCAGCTTTACTGCGCCACGTTCATCCTTGGACTCTTCATCTTCGTCCAATATTTCAAATACGCGCTCAGCGCCGGCAATAGCGGACAACAGTGTATTCCACTGGTTAGCCAAATCGTTCAGCGGCCTAGTGAACTGGCGAGCATATTCTACAAATACGATAATCGTTCCTATCGTAATCGAGCCGCGAATGGCCAAAATGCCACCGATCCCTGCTACAATAGCAAAGCTGAGATTATTCAGTCCGTTCATCAGCTTAGGGATAAAGCCTGAAATCGTTTGTGCCCAGAAACCTGACAGCCGAATACGGTCATTACGCTCACGAAAATCACGAATAACCCTCTTCTCCTGTGAAAATGCCTTAATAATCTGCTGACCGGACAGCGTTTCTTCGATGTATCCGTTCAGTTCGCCCAAGTTCTTCTGTCGTTCCTTATATAAAGGCCCGGTGCGGCGTGTAATCCAGCGCATCCCGGCTGCCATTAACGGCACCACGATAAAGGTTAGCAGAGTCATCAACGGGCTTAACCACAGCATCACTGTGAGTGTACCGATGAGCGTCAATATGCTTGAAAAAATCTGAATGGCCGAGCTGTTCAGCGTAGAACTGACATTTTCGATATCATTGGTCAGACGACTCATAATTTCTCCCTGCTGACGTTTGCCGTAGAAAGGAATGGGGAGTCGATGCAAATGTGAAAACAGATCGAAACGCATGCGGTATACCGTCTCTTGGGCAATCTCAATCATCCAGATATTTTGCAGCCAGGAGGTCAGCGAGTTCAGTAAATATACAGCCCCTAAACCTATGAGAAAATAAATCCACGTGCGTCCACCCGGACCTTCGAGAAAATCATCCACCGCTACGCCAACCAAATATGGTCCCAGCAGCGACAGCCCGGAGCTGAGCAACACCATGAACAGTACCAGCATTAGCTTGGCCTTGCGACGGGCCAGATAAGCCCATATTCGCCCTACCGTGCCAGACCAGTTCTTCGCTTTGGCCTTGCTTCGTCCCTCAGCACCTGCCGGATTTCGCAACACACCGGATTCTGGTGTAGACTGACGGAACGGTTCAATGAGTTCCTTGAACATGCGACTCCTCCTTTCCGTATTGTGATTCATAGATACGCCGGTACAGATCCGAGCTATCCATGAGATGCTTATGACTTCCACTTGCGATCAGACGCCCCTCATCCAGCAGTAAAATCTGATCTGCTGATGCAGTTGAGCTGATCTTCTGCGTGATGAGAAATGTCGTGCAGGACAGGCCATCAAGTGCATTCAGCAATGCTGTTTCCGTCCCCACGTCCAGCGCACTTGTGCTATCGTCCAGAATCAGCACTGCCGGCTGGCGCACCAGTGCGCGGGCAATCGACAGCCGCTGCTTCTGTCCGCCAGACAGATTAACGCCACGCTGTCCGAGCATGGTGTCATAGCCTTGTGGCAAGCGTTCAATCATATGATGGATTTGCGCCATGCGCGCGGCTTCCTGAATCTGCTCCAGACTGGCATGCTCCAGCCCCCAGGCAATATTATCCCGAATCGAGCCAGTGAATAGCAATACCTCTTGAGGGACATAGCCAATCGCCTCACGTAGTATGGAACCATCCAATTCACGAGCGTCCTTTCCGTCAAAGCGCACATGACCTTCATCTTCTTCATACAGACGTGTAATCAACTGTACAAGTGAGGATTTGCCCGAACCAGTAGCTCCCATAATAGCGATCCGCTCACCCGGCCGTGCCTTAAAGAATATATCCTTTAATACAGCCAAATCACTGCCCGGATAATGAAAGCTCACCCCATCCATTTCCACCTGTCCCTCAATCCGTATGTTAGGTGTTGGAACAGCCTCCAGCTCACGCCCCTCTTCATTAGGTGTTTCCAAAACCTCTCGAATCCGTCCTGTGGATGCAGTAGCCCGGGAAAATACCACAACGATACCGGACAAGGCAGACAAAGCTCCAATCGTCCGCAGGGAATAATTGACGACTGCCACCACCTGTCCTACACTGGCATCTCCAGTGAAAATTTGACCGCGCCCAAACCAAAGTACTGCAATGATCCCTGCATTCATCGTAAACAAAATGAACGGCATCGTCGTTTCTGTCCAGCGTAAAGCGGACACCGTCCCTTTCATCAATTCGCTTCCATAATGGGCAAAGCGTTCAATTTCATGCCGCATCCGCACAAAAACCCGGATAAGCCGAATGCCTGTCAGATTCTCCTGAATTACTCCATTAACATCATCCAAGCGCCGCTGGACACCCTTAAACAAAGTGACAGTCCTCCGCATCGTCACCAGCACAAATACGAACAGCACCGGGGCCATAACCGCCAGTAGCAGCCCAAGCCTAAAATGTACAATCAAGGCCATCACAATACTGCCGATGACCACCAACGGAACCCGTGTCATAAATCGCAAGCTCATAAACACCGTATCTTGTACTTGCGTGACATCTCCCGTCAGGCGCGTAATCAGCGACGAAGTAGCAAACCGTTTGAATACCGGATAGGAAAAGGATTGCACCTTTTGATACAGCTTTTCCCGCACATCATAGCCAAAACCCTGACTTGCATGCGAAGCAAAAAAGGAGCTCGATATCCCTGCCATAAAAGCGATAACGGCACTGCCCACCAGTACACCGCCCCATAACCAGACGACAGGCAAATCCTGCTGCCGAATGCCCTCATCTATAATTTTGGAGATCAAATACGGCTGCGATAACTCTACCGTCAATTCCAGCAACATCATCACGAGCGCCGCGATGGCTGGAACCCGATATTTTTTTAGAAAAGAGAACATCATCCCCACAAGCATTCCTCCAATTGCCTTAGCCGTCCTTCCAGATCAGCGTCTAATGGTTATATCAATCAAAACCTGCTGTAACACCATATATACGCACTTTATATAGCACTATATTTTATTATACCCTCCTGCAGGTCTTCGTTTAACCAGCAATTTGCAGGCTCCGGCTAAAAAAGACGCAAAAAAGAGAGCTCGTAAAATACAGCTCTCTTTCAAAAATACGAAATTCAAATCAGACTTTTTCGACCCTTACATTTTGGTAAAAAGCTTGCCCTCCAAATACATTAATGCCAAAATGCCCTGCGGCAAACGTACCATCTTCCAAGTCGATTACCTGTTCATCGTCTATCTCTATACGAAGGCGTAATCCTTTTGCTTGGATTTTGATATGATAGGTTACTCCCGGAAGTACAAATCTTGGAACCTTGGTCAGCACCTGTTGTTCCTCGAATCGCCCTTCTTTTTTATAAAAAAGGCGAATGGATTTCATGTTCGGATCCAAATTCAAATAATAGCCACTCGACCCGTCCGCATTGGCACGGAAAATCATGGAGCCAGCACTCCCATTTCCATGCAGCTTCATATCAGCCTCATACGTAAAATCTTTCGCCTGTTCAGAAGCCATATAATTCGCATCACTGATATAGCTTCCGCGCATACCATCTGCCGTCACCATCCAGCGGGACGCAGAGACATCCGGCTTCCAACCTGAAAGGTTGGTATAAAACATCCCGCCGTGTACGGTAACAGAGGTACTTGCTCTTACCGTATCTCCCGGGATGGAGGCTGTAACAACGGCTTCTCCAAGGGAAAGTGCCTCAACGATCGCGCTACCCTCATTTGACACGATTACCTTGACGACTGCGGGATTGCTGGATTCCCAATTCAGCAAATGTCCTTTTCTCCCGGAATGGTCCTCCACACTCGCATACAGACGTTTCGACTGTCCTTCCGCAAGCTCCAGCTGAGTGTAATCCATCATCAGTCTGATGGGTGAAGCCTCTGTAACCCTCCAGCTATTGCGTAGCGCATACACTCGAAGAGAAACAACTTTTACTTCACCACCTTGGGTATAGAAGCTCATCCCTCTACGCGCCGAATCTGGAAAAATGAGATCAGAAAATACGACTTCCCCATGATTACCAAACACCTCAACTGAGGATTCGTCCACAAATATACGCATTTGAATCCGATTCCCGACGGGTGCCAGCGATGCTTCATGAAACGTTGAAAACAGGGGAGAGAAATCGGCAAGCCCTGAATCAGCACGGTTTACAAACATCTGTTGTACATCTGTTTTATAGCCGACTGCCGTTCTTTGCTCACCGCCTTCCCGTACGTAAAATCCAAAAGTCGATGCCATCCCAACGGAAGGGAATTCGAACTCTGCTTCAATCTCATAGGCCCCCGCATTCAAGCCTTCCAGTATATTCGGAGAAGATTCCGTGATACTCTCATGGTCTAGTGAAAATAAATGGGAACGCAGCGAAGTCAGTTCGGATATCGGATGCTGTATCAAGCGGATACCTTCACGGGTCGTTTTTAGCGATAACTCCCTCGGGATGCTGAACTGCCCCTTCCAGGGCGAAGTCGGAAAGCTGAACGGGTAGTCCCAATTCGTCATCCATGCCAGCTTGATACGCCGCCCGCCGGGTACATTGGTGAAGGACATCGAGGCATAGAATTCCTTGCCCCAATCGGTTTTCAACACCTTCCCCGGCGGAAGATCATTTTGAAATTTGCCATCAGACGTCAGTTCACCGATAAAATATTCCGCATCCGAGCCTTGAGTGTTCGTGCTGGCTCCAGTGCTAATCATCAGCACCCATTTAGAGGTGTTGCCTTCGTCTACCAGAAGCGGGAATAAATCAGGGCACTCCCATACCCCACCCCGTATATAATCACCGTAGCCAAAGTTATCCGTCCAGCTCCAATCTAATAAATTGGCGGAGGTAAAGAAACGGATATGGTCACCTCCCGACACGACCATAATCCAGCGCTGATGCGCTTCATCCCATACTACTTTCGGATCACGAAAATCCCAGTTGCCAGGATCGTTTTCACTTTGGCCCGGATTCTCTATTACAATCGAACGGTCTTCTGAGTATTGCCATGTCCGTCCCCGGTCTGTGCTGTAAGCAAGGCCAATTCTCTGGTTTCCCCTGGGCTGATCGGGATTATAGGAGGTGTAATAAGCAACCAGCCCTTTCCCGCCATAGTCGCTGAACAAGCCGGAAGTATTGGTGAGATCAGCTACAGCCGAGCCGGACCAGATATGGCCCAAATCATTCCACTTTAATGCCAAAGGAAGCCTTCTCCAATTCAGCAAATCCACACTGACCGCATGTGCCCACTGTCCACCATCCTGATGGAACAGGTGATATTCCCCCTCGAAATAAACCAATCCGTTCGGATCACTGGCTGAACCTCTGGCAGGAGAATAATGATACTGCGGACGATATTTTTCGGTATAGTAATTCGAGACAGGGGTAAGGTAGATATCCTGAAAATAAGCCGTTCCCCCAGTTGCCTTTATACCTATAAAACCACTGGAATAACTGTTATCCACGATGTCAATCGCCGCAGGCGTGTAGCCATCTACAAACACGCGAATCCGCTCTCCATGTGCGATGATTTCCAAACTGTGTTTACTGCCCAATGTATCCAGATACGGCATAGCCGAGCTTGCAACCAACGTTCCGTTCGCCTTTTTCAGATGTATCCGAACCTGATGACCCTCACCTTGCACAGAAGTAACATAACCCTTTGTTCCCTTCTGATTCCCTCTGAAAAATAGTCCCGCTTCCATTCCCGGTTGAGAAGAATTCAGCGTCACACTGCCTTCCATCACCAGGTCAGCAGCTGCGGTATCGTATATTTTGAGCGCACCTTCCATACTTGTTTCCTCGGCTCTCTGCCCTTTTAGGTCCGGTTGCCATTTCCCACGGATCAAAAGCAGTTCACCTACATTCGTATCCATATCACTGACTTGAATGTTCTGAAATAATGCCGCCCCATTCCAGACATTCAGTCCCAAATATCCTGATGCATACGTCGTATCGACCACATCTATAATCGGGTGATATCCTTCATCCCAGTACACTTTAAGATGAGGACCTTCCACCTTCACCCTTAGATGGTAAATATCCCCTTTTTGTAATTCTACTGGCCGTTCCTCTTTGAGCCTTTCGATATCTCCAGCAGCATCCCGTAGCCGCACCAACCCGGCGGACGGCACAATTTGAAGCATATAGGAAAAACATCCATCCCTACTGGAACGAAATACTAGGGCAGCATCCGCCTGTAGGTCTGTGACCATTACATCTGCTTCAAAAGTAAAATCCTCAGACATGGTTGCAGACATAGCCAGCACATTTTCCTGTGGCTCCGATCTTAGCAACAGTCCCTGAACGTTATCTTCAATATGTCCCTGTCCTTTAATCTGCCAGTCCGTCAGGTTCGTTCGCGTGTTTGTGAGCTTTATCCTCATCGCCAATTTCCTACCTTCCAGTATGGATTATGAAGAAAATCTCATTTCAGCGCATAAAGCTCCAGCGAAAATAAAGTGACCTGCTCTTCCGATGGGAATATTTCAAGCCCCTTAGCTTCTGCGTCAGGAAATATTAAATCGGTAATGGCTACCTGTCCGCGATCGAAAAACACTTCAATAGACGAGCGATCCACATAGAGGCGGATGTCCATTCGATCTGGTAAGATTCCTAGTGAGGTCCCATGTCTGACTGCAAAGTCTTCATGAAAATCCGAACAGCCTGACCGTGTCCGGTCGACGTATACTTCCTGCGTGGCGGAAGTATAACCGACGAGTGTCTCTTGTTCATCCGATACCCGCACCTTAAAGCCAAAGTCTCCGGTAGTTGCAAATTCAGCCACAAGTTCGTAGCAATCCAGTTGCAAAGCAGACAATGCGTTCCGCACTTCCTCCCAAGATGGCTCTGTGAGTGACAGGACAGGAGTTCTTAATCCCTCCAGTTCCCGAACAGGGCGCTGAATAAGTGCCACTGTGCCCTTTCTCGTTTCCAGTGCGAGTTCACGCGGAATGGACATGGCACCTCTCCAGCGTTCCGTCGGGGTCTGATTAGCATATCTCCAGTTGCTCATCCAGCCCATAAACAGGCGTCGTCCGTCCTCTGCCGGGATATCCGACCAGCACACACCTGCGTAGTTATCTCTGCCATAATCAAGCCAGCGGACTCCTTCACTTTCCACATCCGCCACAAATGTCGTCCCATCAAATTCACCCGTAAAATACTGTGTTCTCGACCCTTCCCGAATCTCCGGATGATCACCGATACTTACGAGCATAACCCACTTTACCTGTGACCTCTCCCCATCAACCCATAACGGAAATAAATCCGGACATTCCCACACCCCGTCATGGCTACCTATGCCGTGTCCAAATTCACTGGCAAACACCCATTCCTTCAGATTCGGAGAATGATAGATTCGAACCGTCTGACCACAGGCCAGCACCATCACCCACTGCCCTGTAGGCTCATGCCAGAACACTTTGGGGTCACGAAAATCAACGCAATGCTCATCTTCCAGCACAGGGTTGCCCGCATATTTAATCCAGCTTTCACCTGAATCTGTACTATAGGCGAGGCTCTGGTATTGGCGTATCTGATCCGTGTTTGGAAGCGAATAATGATGAGTGTAAATAGCTACCAAACCCGGCTTGCCTTCAAAAAAACCGGACGTATCCTGCTCATCCACCACGGCGCTCCCGGAAAAAATCGTTCCTAGCCCATCCGGCTCCAAAGCAATCGGCCGCTCCTCCCAGTTCACCAAATCAGTACTGACCGCATGCCCCCAATGCATAGGACCCCACGTTGTGCCGAATGGATGATGCTGATAAAACAAATGATAACGTCCTTCAAAATAAACCATTCCGTTCGGATCATTCATCCATCCGTTTTTCGGTGAAAAGTGATAGGATGGGCGGTATTTCTCTTGCCTAACAACGTTCATATATTCCATCTCCCTCGAAAAAAGAATCATTTACTTGCGTTTCTGTCATAGCCCGCCTGTTTGATTTGCAACCATTCCTGTAATCCCAGACTGTTCAGTTCCTGCAAATATTCCGGCCACTCCTCTTCGACCTTGCCATTCTGGTACCATTCCGTACGTTTGCGGAGAACGTAGGCGAATAGATCGGTTTCAATGGTCGATAAGCGGTCCAGCTCATCTATAGAGAAAAACACCTTAGGGTAATTATGATCTGCTTGCATATGGGGAACCATCACCTTTTTGAGCAAACCCAATCGCCATGTGGCATCTTCTGGCTGGGTTGTGTATTTTCCGTAGTATTCATCCAATACAGCTAACGGTCCGCCAATGTTCGTCTTTTGTCTGATTTCCACCGGAGCCGAGCCTTCCAGCGGCAGATGCTTCAACATTCCCTTTGCCTCATCATACTCAAAGATATTTTTCTGCTTCGTATCCCCATAAGTTCCCCAGTTGTTCTGTATGGACTGGATCGGATCATACAGCTGGTCAATCCACTTGGCGGTCGCTTCCAGCTTCTTATTAGCACTGGTGATCACCATGCGCCCGCGATCGAAGCCGATGCCATTCGTCCGTGTAACATTCACACGTCCATCCGGTCCAGCCAGCGGCGGCATGAGATCGTATTTTTTATTCGGGCCTGTAATATTAGCCTTATCCCATGTAAAGTACAGACCATAGCGGTGATCCTTCCCTTTGGCCAGATAAGTGTTCCAATCCTGCTGGGAAGACTCTATGTCCACCAGCCCTTCCTTGTATAAATCATGAATATATTTGATGGCTTCCTTATATCCGTTATCCGCTGCCGTAAAAACGACTTTCCCATCGTTCGTCACTACTGTATGATCCCAGTTCTCTCCAAGCCCAAACGCCCCGTATAAAAAGGCCAAATCCTCGCCGCCGGGTTTATCTATAAACGATAACGGAATCTCGTCCGCCTGCCCGTTGCCGTTGGGGTCCTTTGTTTTAAAGGCAATCAAGACTTGCTTCAGCTCTTCGGTTGTTGTCGGCATGGACAAGCCCAGCTTGTTCAGCCACTCTACATTAATCCACGGCAAATCATCTACGGACTGGATCGCTTCTTTTCCTGTTCCCAATTCTTCAATCCACGGAAAGGAATAAATATGTCCATCCGGCGCAGTCAACATCGCTTTATATTCCGGGGATTGCTCCAATACCTTTTTAAAATTCGGCATATGTTGTTCAATCAAATCCTCCACCGGAATAATGACACCGTCTTTGGCCAGCTTGAGTAAGTCGTAATCCGAGTAGCCCGCATCGAACACTGCATCTGGCAAATCACCGCTGGCAATAGCCAGATTTCTCTTTTCCACAAACTGGTCACTGGTAAAATTTTTCCAACGGATATGAATGCTTGTTTTTTCTTCCAGCCGTTTGTTGATCAGCTTGTCGTTCGGGTCTGCCGGAGCGAGTGGAGAGCTTTGGGTTAAAAAGTTGAGCGTCACTTTTCCATTCACATCTGTTGCATCGCTCTCATTAGAGGAATTGCTGCTGCCGCAGCCGGAAAGAACTAAGATCGCCGCCAGTGCGGCAAATGAGGCAGTTTTGACTATTTTCATCTGGATGACCTCCATCGGATAAAGGTAAAATGCACGTGTAGCAAATGAAGTTCGCGGCATCTTTTATTTTAAGGAGCCGACCATAACGCCCTTTTCAAAATACTTTTGGAAAAAGGGATACATCACAAGTAGCGGAAGACTGGAGATGACAATTGATGAATATTTGATCATTTCCGAAAGACGTTTCAGTTCTGCCATTGCTAATTGATCACTAATCATGCCAGGCATCGTCTGATTTTGGATCAGGATCGATCTCAACACCAATTGAAGTGGATGCAGCTGTGCATTATCCAGATAAATCATGGCATCAAAATAAGAATTCCACTGACCGACAAAGGCATATAGCGCAATGACAAAAATAATGGGTTTGGACAGCGGGAGCACGATTCTGAAAAATATTGTCCAGTCCGAGGCTCCGTCCACGTTGGCAGCTTCTTTTAATTCATTGGGTACACCTTTAAAGAACGTTCGTGCCAAAATCAGATCCCACACATTGATTGCACCGGGAAGAAGAATGGCCCATACGGTATCCAGCATCCCTAAATTTTTGACCAGCAGGTAAGTTGGAATCAGCCCTCCACTGAAAAACATGGTGATGATAAACAATGTCATAAAGAAATTCCGCCCTACCAAGCTGTTCACCGATAAGGCATAGCCAGCACAAATCGAAACCGTCACAGAGATCAAGGCAAAGCATGAAGAATAGAACACCGAATTGGCAAATCCACGGAGCATCGCCGGGTTGGACAAAATTTTCCGATATCCCTCCACACTCCAATCCGAAATACGGAAGGATAGCCCTTTGCTTAACAAAACGGTCGGGTCCATAAACGATGCTATGACGATATAACCTAAGGGAACTACGATAATCAATACAGCCAGAGTGAGTACAATATAATTCACACCTAGGATGAAGCGGTCCAGATTGGAATGTTTGACATGCATAAAGAGGCTCCTTTCCTAATAAAGCCCTTCTCCCTCATTGAGCTTCTTGACGATAAAGTTAACGGTCAGCAGCAAAACCACATTAATCACCGAATTGAACAGCCCGACCGCTGCAGAATAGGCGTAATTACCGGATTGCAAGCCGACTTTATACACATAGGTAGGAATGATTTCAGAAGTAGGCAAGTTCATGGATGTCTGCATGAGATACGCCTTCTCAAACCCGATCGACATGATTCCTCCTGCTGCCAAGATAAAAACAATCGCCATAATGGGTTTAATCGTCGGCAAATCAATATGCCATATGCGCTGAAGCAGGTTGGCTCCGTCCAGACTTGCTGCATTATGCAGCTCGGGATCAACATTAGCTAGCGCAGCTACATAAATGATTGAAGACCACCCCGCCCCCTGCCAAATTCCAGACAGGATATAAATCCAGCGAAAATATTCAGGCTCTGTCATAAAGATCACACGGTTGCCGGTCACCGACGCAATGATTTGATTCAGGGGCCCTGTCGGGGACAAGAAAATAAACAGCATACCCACGATGACAACGACCGAAATAAAATTAGGGGCGTACAAAACAAGCTGGATATTCTTTTTCAATCCCGCCTTGCGGATTTGATTCAGCATGACCGCCAACAGGATCGGTACAGGAAATCCGAGTACAAGTCCATAGAAGCTCAGTTTCAGCGTATTGAGGAAAATATCCGTAAAATTGGGCGAGTCTAAAAATTTAGTGAAGTATTTTAGTCCAACCCAGTCACTTCCCCATATCCCTTTAAGCGGGCTAAAATCCTTGAATGCAATAATGGCCCCATACATCGGAACATACTTGAAAAGAATCGTAAGAATCAGTGCAGGCGCCAGCAGTACGTAAAGAAAATAGTTTTTGCGAATATAGTCTAACTTGCTGCGAATGGACTTTTGCTCCCCCAGTGCGGCATTCCTCTGAGCTGCCTTAGCCAAGTTTGCCATTTGCATTCCCCCCATCTGTAATAGCCGTCTGTACAACATATTTGAAAAGGCTTACAATTTTCATCTTCAATTTACCAAATTGATTTATCATTCGTCAACAACTTTTGTAAAATAATTTATTTACATTTGACCAAAATAATATTGTCAATTTGAACCTTTGTAACAAAAAACAAAATAATCACACCCTATAATCCAAATATGAAATTTCCTTATTCACAATGACCACTTCACTTATACGGCACTAATCTTCCCTCTCTGTTTTAATGAGCATTTTTTTATCCAGTTTATATAAATTTGAATTTCAGTTCATTTTTTGATCCGATGAAGATAAATATAGGCTATTAAGCAAACTTCACAAATGTAAAAATGATTTAGTCATTCGTAATGTTAACATTGCTATTTTATGCGAACTATTATACATTTAGGATACATTTTAGGTCTGAACGGGGAGCTGGCAGAGGCAACTGTACCTCTCAGGCAATCCATTTATTAAGTGAAGGTGGAACCTGTCTATGAAGAAAGAAAAAGTCACCATTCAAGACATTGCTGACGCTTTGGGAATCTCCCGAAATACCGCCTCCAAAGCGATTAACGGTAGTGACAGCATCCCGGTTGATACTCGGAACAAGGTCATTAAAAAAGCGATCGAGCTCAAATATAAGCAATTTGCCTATGTGGAAACAGACAGCATCATCCCTAAGAACCAAGGTAACATTGCCCTGTTTACATGCAATCTGCCGAACAGCTCGCATTTTGGCTCCTTTCTGATCAGTGGGCTGGAAAAAAGAATAAGTGCAGAAGGGTATAATTTGTCGATTCATATTGTGCGGGAAAACGAAATCCAAGCGAGAACACTTCCTAATAATTTTGAAGCCTCCAAGGTTGACGGAATCATTTGCATTGAAATGTTCGATCCACAGTATAGTGAGCTCGTTACGAGTTTGGGACTACCCACAATCTTTATTGATTGCTCGGTGGACATTTTTTGTCTTGATTTGAAAGCGGATTTATTGTTGATGGAAAATGAACATAGCGTTTATTCTGTTACCAAAAGCCTGATTGATCGTGGATTTGCGCGGATTGGTTTTGCTGGGGATTATAAACATTGCAAAAGCTTCAACGAGCGGTGGGTTGGATATAACCGTGCTTTAATCGAAGCAGGCCTAAGTGTGGATTTATCTTGCTGCATCGTTGATCAGGACCGAAATTTTTTCTCTGAATCAGATTGGATGGATAAACAATTGGAAGGTATGAGCGCGCTTCCGTCCGCGTTCGTATGCGCCAATGATTTTATCGCCGTCAGTGTCATGAAAGCGCTCAAAAATAAAAACTTAAAAATCCCTGAAGATATTGCTGTGTTTGGGTTTGATAACGCTCCTGAATCCCGGATTGTGGAGCCTCATTTATCCACCGTGCATATCTACAACAACGAAATGGGGATTACGGCGGCTGAGATGCTATTAGCACGGGTCAAAGATCCTTCCAGACCTTATCAGATTACGCATATCAGAACAGAGCCGATATTTAGAGAATCGACTCCGACATTGCAGTAGATGGTGAGTGTAAAAGAGGTATTCTTGCGAGGCTCCGCGAACGGAACGTTGCTTCAATCGCCGTTGTATCTGGATTTTATTGAATAGCTTAGTGGTAAAAATCTGGATACAAAGGAGACCCTGACGCTTTTTCGCAATCGTTCCGTCCTCTCCGTTGCTTTCAGCAGATTGCTATTTTTGAAGATGTTCTAAAAACCATCCATACAGACCTTAGATAAACCGTCTATACTCTTCAACTTTAATAATACAAAATGGCAAGCCTCTAAATCATCAGAGACTTGCCATTTTTCTAAGTCTATTAAACTGATAGATGCGGAGATAGAGTCTTAGTCTTCAGCTAGTCGTTTATAGACCCTCTGCTGGAACTACAGGAACTACTGGAGTTGCTGACTCTCCCTCTATTTCCTTCGCTCCTATTTCCGTTTCATCAACTTTCGTTTCATCGATGCTCGTTTCTTCAACTTTCATTTCATCGACTTCTTTTTCATCTACCTCCGTTGCCTCTACCCCATCCACTTCGTCACTGCTCTCTTCATTCATCAAGGCTCTTGGTGTGTAGAGCTTGGGAATGGGCACGTTCGCCCAATCCATATCGGATGCAAAGTAAAAGCTTGTGTAGGACGGCTGGTTATAGCCGGTATTTTGACGCGCCACATCCGCACGATACTGCGGGTCATGCATCAACGTGTACAATTTATGCGTTGTGGGCTCGGTGCTCAAATAGATACGAATCGCCGAGCTATCCGCTGTACGGACAAGCATTTCCTCACGCCAATCTCCGAAAATGTCAGCGACCAACGATGGCGTTCCTTTGGTATAATTGTTCGTTTTGGTGCCTGATGCGGTTAGTAATGTGCCTCGTTTCCAATCTTCAATGGTTGGGGTTACGTCGATCGCCCCGTTCACGATTTGTGTGGTCATATCAGCCGCCCATTTGATACTCATATTGGTACCCGGCATCTTCGTATCCAATTGTTTGCCCGCAGCGGTCCACAAGCCTATGGCCCAAGTCTCCAGTCCTCGCTGTTCAGGGTCTACGTCCCCAACCATCCCCCGGCCTGTATCCTTGCCGGAATATCCACCGTAGATGACTTTGCCCGTTTTGGCATCCCGCAGCGAATAACCATACGGGGCATAGGTGCCGCCTTCATGCACCATAAAGATTTCTTTTCCTGGCCGATCAGGGTCAATATCGGTCACATGCAGTGCGTCGCCGTGTCCCAATCTGGCGGTTTGGCCCGGAATTGCGCTTTCAGGAGGCATAACATCAAATGAGCTGTACAGTAGGCTACCATCATGGTCAATCGTGGCGGAGCCATATACAATTTCGTCTTTGCCATCTCCATCCACGTCTGCGACACTCAGCGAATGTGCTCCTTGTGTAGTCAAAGTGCCGAATTTCGGGTCCGTTCCATCCCGTCCGTGTGGGCTATCATTAAACGGATTGGTCATTGGCGCCCAACCACTGTCCACCATCCAATGTTTTTGGAGATGACGACCATCCCACGTGTAAGTGACCAAGGTGGAACGCGTATAATAGCCACGTGCAAATACGGCATATGGTTTACGTCCGTCCAGATATGCTACCCCTGCCAGAAAACGATCCACGCGGTTAGCAGGTTCAATCCGGGCCATAGCATAGTCTCCCCACATAAGACCGTCGTCATGGCGCTCTGGCTCATAGCGAATCGTCTCCAGCTCAGTCCCCGTTTTTCCTTTGAAAATGGTCAAATACTCCGGCCCATCCACAATGAAGCCTTCAAATTCTCTCAGCTTGTTTTTGTCGCTCCGCGCAGGAGCATACACATCCATAAAGTAATCCGTCAGGCTTTCCGCATCCTTTCGGGATAACGGGTAGCTGTACTTTGGAGAAATACCAAAGCACTCCTCCAGCGTAGCAGGCCACTGCCCCTTGACCACTTCTTCATGCTTCGTCCAATTCATAAACATGTTCACCACATGCTCATAATAATCCGTGCGGCTCAAACGATAATCATCCTTATGTGTAATTCCAGCTTTGCGATCCTCACGGGGCAGGGTAATATATTTTTCTTTCTTGGGTTTGCCCTTTTTATCAAAAGTAATCGTTTTGGTCCCTGGAGCCGTCTTGAACATCAGCTCGGCTTTACCATCGCCGTCAAAATCATACACCATCATCTGTGTATAGTGCGCACCTGAGCGAATATTCACACCGAGGTCAATTCGATAGAGCAGCTTGCCCTCGAACGTATACGCATCGACATACGTATTTCCGGTATACCCCTTCTGAGATACATCTTTGGAGTTGGATGGGTCCCATTTTACAAAAAACTCATATTGTCCGTCTCCGTCCACATCCCCCACACTCATATCGTTGGCCGAATACGTATAGGACTCACCTGCGGGTGTTACGCCATCGGCAGGCTTTTGCAGAGGAAGCTCATAATAACCTTGCTGCCATGGCTTCACTTTGGCACTGCGATCCTTCTCTTTCCCTTTAACGACTGAAGCGACCCTGTACACCGCATTTCCGGTTCCTTCCTTATCCAGATAATTGGTGCTGTCCGTCACCGTTGCGATTTTCTTGCCATCACGGTATACGTTAAAGTCCGCTCCTGTCAGCCCTGTTGAACCGTAGCCGTTCACTTCTTGGGCCAATAACCGCCAGCTTAAAAATACACCCTCTTGCGTCGCCGCAGCCACCATTCCGCGATCCAGCTTTTCCAACTGAATGCTGCCGCTACGATTCTGTTCTACTGCGATTGATGATTCTGCCTGCAGCGTGGGTTCGGACAAGTCTTCCGCAGCCACTCCCCCAGTCGTACCCGTCATCGCCAGCATTGCTGCCAACGCGGCGGTCAAGGTTCCCTTTCGCCATGCGCCTTTCCTTTGAGCCATCCAATTCGTCCTCCTCAATTGTATTGTGATGACAAGCAAATACAGAAAATGATTGCGCTTACATAATTTAAATTCCTTATTATTATAGTTTTGCTGTTCCTCCAAACGCGTTTAAATATCCGTGCATTTCTCTACACAAATCCGTGTTATTGTTCGTTTCCATTGAAATGTCCCCATTAGCCCCCGTACTAACGGTTCATTTCGTGAAACGACCATGTTAGTTGAAGTGGGCATATCCGAATATCATAAGATGATAAAATGGACGAGCTGTGATCAAAACATACATACCTATCAAGGTTTCACAAAAATGATGTCACAAAACGCCCCGTTGCGATTGTTATATAGACATAAATACAAGGAGGTGAGCTCTTGCAGGCAACCATCCCCGGGGATCAACAGGATAAACACAGCCAGATTGAGCTGGCCGTAGAGCGCGTCAAGGCTGGTGAACAGCAGGCTTACGAAATCATTATTCGACAATTCGAGCGGCAGATGTACACCTACTGCTTCTATATTTTGAAGAATCATGAAGCAACAGAGGACGCTGTTCAGGACATTTTCATCAGAGCCTATGAGAATCTTCATCAATACAGCAGACAAACCAGCTTCTCGGCATGGCTATACAAAATGGCCTACCATCACTTAATGAACATCAAAAAGAAGCACAGCCGCTGGCTCAGACTGGTTCAACAAGTCAAGGAACAAAATCCAATCGTCCAAGCATCACCTTATAAAAGCGTAATTGAAGAACTCCTGACTTATCTTACACCGGAAGAGCGTCATATTCTGCTACTGAAGGCTGTTGAGCAATACAGCTTTGAGGAGATTAGCAACATCATGGGTTTGAAGTCGGCAACCATCCGCAAAAAATATGAGCGGCTTCGGCGCAAGCTGCTGGACCACAGAAGCAAAGGAGGACTTGTTAATGGACAAACGCCCAACACCACCTTATGAACGCGAAATGGACCAGTTGGAGGATTGGATCAATGAATCAGTCATGCCCAGAGGCAGTATGAGTGATCAAATTATGAAGCAGATTGAAAAAAGAGCCATGCAAAGAAAGACGACGAAATCGAAATTTGCAAAACGGGCTGTTCTGGCGGCATCCGTAGTTGGCATATTAGGGGCAGGAGTGGTAGGCGCCGGGTTTGTATCACCCACAATGGCGGCCACACTCAAGCAAATTCCCGGAATCGGCAGTATTTTTTATGGATTGAGCTCGGATGAAATTCAGACTGCTGTAGATAAGGGCATTCTCAGTCATCCTAATGAAAGTGTGACGCATGACGGAATTACGCTGACATTAAGCGATGTTTTGTATGACGGTACACGCCTGTCCTTCTCCATTGAGCGTCAAGGCGAGAATATGCCGGAAGGCTCTGTGAGTCCCTATCTGCCTACAGATGTCAAAACTGAAAGTAACGATAAGGAATGGTTAAAGAAGCATAAAGTGCCTGAGAAGGATCAGCTTAAGGGGTACTTTAAATACTTCCCCGAAGTCTTGATTAATGGAAAAAAAATAGACTCTCACCTAAACTCGTATGGTGATGATCCAGAAAAAAAGAATTCAGTCGTAGGGGAGTTCATGAAGTTGGACTCCCTGCCGGACGAGTTTGAGTTGACGATCAGAACTTCGATGACGGGTGTTGACGAGCCCTATGAATTCAAGGTTCCGGTGAAAATAGACAACACCATGATTACTGTCCAGCCGAATGAGACAAAAACCAGTGGCAGCTTCAGCTATACCGTGAAGGAGCTGAAATCCACCTCAACTACGACTCGTCTGGTGCTGGACAGTAAAGGTGAAGTGCCTGCTTCTCCGGAGCAAACGGGAGAGTATGCGCCAACAATGATGTATTACGACATTGTAGATGATCAGGGCAACATGCTTAAGCAGCGCCAATTCGGTTATTTCCACAGCAAGCCTAGGACAGAATACCATGTGGATGAGCTGTATGATGCTCTTAAGCCGGGTACGAAATACGTGACGATTAAGCCATTCACCTTGACCGTCAAGCCGGCTGATTGGAGCATTGTTGGTGAAGGCAAGGGAGCTGATGGAAAGCTTAAAAGAGGAGATAAAACGTACATCAAGGAACTCGAAATGAAGATTCCTCTGAATAACTAATCGCCAATTTTTTCAATACATGAATTTCATTTCATGAGAGGAGAACATATCTAATGAAACAAACAAACTTAAAATTAACATTCCTAAAACGGGTATTACTTACAACTTCGGCTTTCGCGATAATAGGAACAGGAGCAGCCATACCAAAAAACATATCCCCCATTGCAGCAGCCACTAGTGACGCGAAATCTGCGCAAGCCGCTTCTTCCGATCTGAGCCTAACGCAGGACGGAGTTACACTGAAGCTTGGCGATGTGTTTTATGATGGCACACGCTTGTCCTTCTCCATCGAACGTGAAGGCAAAAATTTACCTGAGGGAGTCATGAGCCTGTACCTCCCAGTAGATGCCAAGGCCAGTAAAAGCCTCAAGAAGTATATGGTTCCTGAGAAAGATCAAAAGAAGGGCTATATCAAGAGGCCTGAAATTCTGATTGATGGGAAGGCATTTAAAGGCTTTGGCTCGTTCGGAGACAAAGTATCTCAAAAGAACACCGTAGAAGCTGAATACAACCAGTTGGGTTCACTCCCAGACGAATTTGAAATGACTATCCAGGTAGGGGTTACCAGAATCAGCAAGCCTTTTGAGTTTAAAGTCCCTGTTAAAAAGGACGGTAATATGGTGAGTATCAAGCCGAATAAAACCCAAAAGAGTGGGGATTTCAGTTATACAGTCAAACAGCTCGATATTACCTCCCATACAACCCGGCTGGTGCTGGATAGCGAAGGTCAAGTGCCTGCATCTTCCAAGCAGACAGGAAAATACGCTCCATCCATGATGTATTATGACATCGTAGATGATCAGGGGAAAACGCTTCAGCAACGGAAAGTCGGCTTTTCAAACAGCAAGCCTAGAACGAAGTACCATATTGATGAACTATACAGTGCTATAGGCAGCAGACCCCAATATGTGACGATCAAGCCATATACATTTACAGTCAATCCCACTAATTGGAGTATTATAGGTCAAGGTAAAGGAGCGGACGGCAAATTTAAAAACGGAGATAAAACATACATCAAAGAACTAGAAATGACCATTCCCGTGCCAGCCCAATAACATCGATGCAAGAAGCGAGCAAGCCTGAAAGAGAATCCAGGCTTGCTCGTTTTGTTTACTTTACGTTAAGCCATTCCTTCCCCTGCTTACTTTACTGGTTCTACTGGTTATACTAGTGCTGAAGTGGCTTCAATTATCCGCTCACATTGCACCTGCACAGTAAGGGAGCATCGGTAAAAAAGCTGGAAAGTGACCGATCGCTCTACACAGGAGCTTGTCAAGCTTGTACAACATCGTCAAGGATAGGTTTAGTTTACCCAATAATTGGTATATCTCCTAATTAGTGAGGGACAAAGGAATTGAAGTCGTCCCGACTAGACTGGTCTGCATGATAAAATACTATATCCCCATCCTGTAAATGAAAGGTGTGTCCGTATGGGTCCTTTATCTCTCTGAGATATCCTTCCAGTTGCCATTGGTTCAAAAGCGGGCCATTGATATATTGCAAATGTGGATGCTCGGTGTCCCCCTGACGGAGCGATTCCAAATTAAAACGAACCACTATAAAGCCTGTCTTCTTGAATAGATCTGTATGTTCGTTTAACTCCCTCTCTCGGCTTACATTACGTAAGTCCGTCCCTTTGGTGACCGCGTACACATCGGCAGGCAGACTATACTCGCCATACCAGCGCTGAATCGCCGCATTCGCACGATCGGCATCCACCCCCTCCGGCAGGTCTGTCTTTGGACCGATCAAGGTACGTACAGCCGCAGGCAGCACCAGCCAGTCGTAGCGTCCAACCCAGGTCTTGCTGCGTGTGATACGCTGGGCATACAGCGCCACATAACGTTCCAGCGTTAACTGACTCCGCTCTGCTTCACTCAGTCCATGTTGATATTGGTAGGCTGCTGTATTCTGCATTTCCTCCATAGGGACATTGCGTAGTCGTTCATTCAAAATAACATATCGCTTCTCCCGGTCCTCCGCCGATCCTACACGGATAAATTTTCGACTGCCTGCATGTGTATACAGATCTACCTCTTCCCGCTGTCGCCCATTTTTGCTCACCCAATAAAATGAAGGGGTAATGCGAATTCCATCCCGGGCGCTGAACATATTGCCTTTGGTTTTGAGGTCAAACTTGAAATGATAGCCTGTCTTGACCGCCACATTTGCGTAACCTTCAAATGGGTGACTGCCGGGGCGAATGGGCAATGTGAAGGGCTCCGGGTTCCCTCTAGGCAACCCGTCAATATTGCCAAGCCCTGTCCAATAGGACAGGCCGCTATGCAGTGGGCTTCCTTTTTGCAGTCGAAATACACGCTCCCAATGGTAATCTGCAATATCCGTGATATGAAAATCATACATCCGTCCGATGACCTCAATATTCACCACATCATTGGCAACATGATGGGCGAGATCCGTGTTGGCATGGCGCTGCTCGGTGAATCCATCCGGTGCATTTTCGGCAATGGTGCGGAACTCGACTGTATAATTGCCTTCATCGACCCATACGGGCAAATAAAAGTCTGTGTCCAGTTGTAGCACCGGAATGTCGATCCAGGTACCTCGCGGATAAAAATGCGTCTTTCCTTTGTTGTACACATCGAACGGAAAGCGCACCTGCTTGATTCGTACATATTTGGCATACTCCCGATCACCATAGCCGGGAATATTCAAATGCGGACCTGCTGTCGAAATCGTCACCCGGAAAGGACGCTCCAAAATAAGTGCGGATCGTCCCTTCGTAGGTTGGGTTTTCTGATTATGAGCAGCATCATCCGACACTGTAGACAGATTCACTACGGGAGTGTGGACAGTCACTGTATTGATCCCCTGTATCGGCAACGTTTTATCCGCACCTCCATTGATATTTCCTTTGAGAATAGCGTAAGTGATGTCACCACTGCTGGGCGTGTTGGGCTTATTCATCTTATGCTTATTAATCACATGATTCAGACTGTACAGCACATCGGCCCCAATCGCTCCAGAAGAGGGAATCACACCTGGTTTAGGGCCATTTACCTTGACGCGCTCTGGATTCATAATGATCTTGTTTTCAAAGGTCAGAGTATCGTTCTCCACTTCGATTTCCTTAACAGCCTCCTCTGCCTTAGATTTCAGTACACTGCGATCATCAGGCACACTGGGCTTGCTGCTACCGCCGTTTTTGCTACGACTACCTCCATCCACTGTGCCTGGTGCAGGGGGCGGATAAAAGTTGCCCTGGGTCGCCGCAATATAAGAAGGGGGAGTATAGGATTGCGGACGCAGGGTGATTGCTTCATTGGGTAACGCATAGTTTCGGAGCGTAGCCTCTTTAATGCCATATACCTCCAAATTGTCTATCTTCCAATAGGAGTACGGACGGACGATTTGGTAAGTATAAGTTCGCTTCACCGTCTCATTCCGCCGAGATTTTTTCTTAGGCCGCCAGGTCAACCGATATTCCCGTTTTACGTTCACCGTATATGTACACTGACCCGTCATGTTTACAAACTTATGTTGAAAAAGGTATCTCTTGGCTTGCACATGACCATACAGGCTTTCAGAGGTAGGAATACCTTTGGATACGTCAAATCGTTCCCGACCACGCTGGTCCGCTTTGATCACGGCAGATACTACTGGGTCCAACTCGGCAGTTTCCAAGCGCAGACCTGGAACGGGACGGGAGCAGACAACACCTTTCGTTGGCTGTTCATTATCTTGGCAACTTGAGGGCGCTCCCTCTTGGCTTTCTCCAGGCTTCGGACAGCCCTGAGCTTCTTTGTAATACAAATAAGCGGTAAACTGCTCAAAAGAACCGTCGTAGGTAAACCCAGGTACAATCCCCGGCAAAATATCTCCGCTTGGCGGTTTACCTGTCGTGCTCTTCTTGTAACCCACATATTCATATTTCGGGTTGGTTGGCGGGATGAAGTCATACGGTTGATTAGGTTTTAGTTCATCTTCTATTGGTGTAAATACGTTGTTAAGTGACTTTCCGTCAGTTGTAAAATGCTTGATGATGAGTGCGCTCTCTAGTTCGATTTTGAACAGGATGGGCTGGTAGATGCGGTATGCTTCTACTTCCTTGGCACAATTCGCACAACTATCCAGCTTTATATCTCTAGGATTATAAGCATTCAGCCGTATATTTACTGAAATTGGGATAACAGCAGTATCAGTTCCCAACCCCTTGTATTGAGGAGGCTGAATATCTGACTCCTTAGTCCCCCCTTTAGGCCCACCACTAATTGAATCCTGGTAGTCCTCATATTTATCTGACCGGGAATTTTCGAAATATTCAACGTTGTCAGTTTGTGTGTACAGTCTAGCCTCAACTTTTTTGATTTTTCGACCGGGAAACCTAAATTTATAAGTGAATTTTGCCATACCCTGCATGTTCTTATTGGGTTCTTTGCCGCCATCAGTAACCCAAGTCCCCCCGGTGTTCTTCCACATGTCGAAGTACATCATCCCGACAAAGTAGCGATCATTCTTGTCTGCATAGTAAGACAGCGGTGTGATTTCTGTATCGGCTGCCACCGCCGCCTTTTCGGTGGAAAAAGAAAAAGGTGGGAGCTGCAACAAGAGCAGTGCCCCCACCAGCAATACGGTCAGAATACTTTTCGTATTCTTCATATCGTTAATTTTCCTTCCACGGATTAATCATTAACGGTATGTAATCCATGGATCCGCCATAGAACCCAATGTATTGAACGTCTTGAAGTTTGAATGATTTATAGTCCTTAATTCCATAGTATATTTCGTCAGCCGAAGAATAAATTTTATAGAAAATCATCTTCGTTCCATCCCCGTTATCTTGGGTTAGTTGGTCCATAGGATAACGATATCTTGTATCATTGTTCTTAGTAATATAGAACAATGGACTTGCTGTAGATGCAGTTTTAATTCTGATTTTCAAATATGGTACCCCTTGTAAGGATGAAGGCTCAACTGAATAAACATTACGCAGTAATTTAATGGGAAGATCAGTATACTTAAAAATCATAGCTTTGGTGTATTCCTGACCTTTTCGATTTTTAAGCAAGTTTTGGTCTTTAGCAAATAGTTTCTTATACGGCTCAATACTCACCGCCTGATGCCCTGTATCCTCTAACGCAGCGATTTCCTTCTTCCCAATCCAGACCCAGCGGCCGACCTTATCCCACTCTACCGTTTGCCCCAGACCCTCACTCACTAACCGCAGCGGCACAAAAGTACGGTTTTGCTTCAAAATAATCTTCGTTTCATACGTTTTGGTTTGCCCATCCACGGTAGCGGTGTTTTGCCCCACTGTCATATTAACGGCATGTGCATCATTTTTTATCGACACAGCTAATTGGCCGCCTGTTTTCTCCCAGCCCACCTTAGCACCCAATGCCTCGGATACAAACCGGATTGGAACCATTACATAATCGTTACCATCCTGAAAAGGTTTGGCATCCGGGAACTGTATTTTTTTCGCATTTAATAAGACTTCAATTGGTTTGGTGCTACTTGCCGCCTCCGTCGTTGGAATCGTACTTGTCCCGCCCCATAGCAACGCGACTGCGGTCAAACTCAACACCCATTTTTTCATACTCATCTCTCGATCCCCTTTGTCTGCTTAAACTTTCAAACTATGTATATCATCTCTAATCTCATAAACTGTTCGCATCCCCACTTTCGGAAAATACTGGATACAACTTATATATTATAGGGTTTCCCAATTACAAAATCTATAAGAAAAATAACTAATATAACTACTCTAAAAGTCATTTCCTATGAGAAACCTCTCCCTCTAAATCATAGAATTGCCTCCTTATTTAACTTATATCTTCCGCAAAATCTCAACAAAAAAGGGCTGCCTCTCCCCTATGAAGGAAGAAACAGCCCGTGTGCTTCACGCGCAAAAACTATGAAAATATCAGTTCATATCCTATGGATTGTTCCAGCATCATCCAATATTTCTTACATCATAAATCATTACTGGTTAAAAATCAAACATTACTTTTTTCTCACGAAACAGCTCAAAAAATCATTCATGTACACCTGAACTCCCAGCTTGATATTGCTGCTCATACACGTCCTTGTTGACCATCCTCAGCCCAAACAATCTGCGGATACGCTGTCCCGGCTTGGCTTTGAAGGTCACTGTGGCCATATCCTTACCCTCCAGATATGCAGCGGGAATAGCGGCATTCACGTTGTAAAACTTATCAGCCTCATCAAAACCTTCACTAAAATGCTCAAGCAGATGACCGTTAATCAAAATGTCAAAATCACAGTTTGGCATTTCCAGCGTAGCCGTGTAGGTGATCACCAGCAGCATCGGAGCAACCGGATCTGTCTTCAAATCGAAAGAGAACCAGCCGTCAATTCCCGCATTCCGGTAAGGTCGGTTATTCACATATCCGGTGCGAGTCGAAGCATCTCCTTGAAAGTTATGATCCCGTTCCGGCTGCATTTCTCCGGGTTGGGCAAAGTCAATCGTGCACTGCTCCAGAATCGCCAGCTTTTCGCGTGCTGCTGTGTATTCCTTTTCCGCCTCCTGCCACGCTTCTTTCGTAAAAATGTCCCAATAGACAGAATACGTACGGTCATGCATTTTATACAGAGGAGACAGTTCCACATCTCGGGGATGCCCTGTATTCAAGGTACGGAATGTATTCGTTTTGCCCTCCACAGGCTGTATCCAATCATCCAGTTCTTCTATTGGAGGAATGAATACCGGGGTGTACAGGAACTCTTTGGCTTTAGGATCTTCTAAGGGGCCTAGATCGCCTGCCAGCACCAGCGGTCCATACATGACAGCCGACCGATCCGGGTTATCCGGCATCTGCTCCAGTCTGAGCGACATCGGAATTGTCACCTTTACAACATCCCCATCAAGCCAGGTTCTAGCGATTGAGACAAAACTGCCCGGTTCTGATTTAACCGACTGTTCCTTGCCGTTTACACAGATAGTGATCCCTTTTTCGGCCCAATAAGGATAGCGGATGAGCAGCATAAATGATGCAGGTTGATCGCATTGAATTTTCAGCGTAGTATGATCCGTGTCTGGATAGGACGTAGTTTGTTTTAGAGTGACACCTATATCCTTCCATTCCAGCGTGGAAGCAATGAACTGATTGACATACAGCTTATCGTGATCGTGAAAATATATGCCACTGCCGTAGCTCGCATGGTTTTCCATTCCTGTGCCGACACAGCACGTAAAATCATCGAATTTACTTTCAAAATGCTTGTGTCCGCCCATAGCGAGCGACAGAAAATAAGTAACGCCCCCGTGGACCGGGTCCTGCGAGGCTAAAATATGATTGAATAGACCCCGCTCATAAAAGTCCGCTTCCTTGGCGGAAACATTCCACTGGAACAGATGATTAGTCAGCTTTAGCATGTTATAGGTGTTACACGTCTCCGTCGTATGCGGTCCGATTCGATCATTCAAGCCATCTGGCGCGCCAAAATATTCCCCAAAGCTATTGCCCCCAATGACATATGAATGATGATCCACCACCCGCTCCCAAAAAAACTCCACTGTCTTCCGGCGCTTCGTGTCATTCGTGAGCTCATATTCCTTGGCAAGTCCGATTAGCTTCGGAATCTGTGTATTGGCGTGAATGCCCTGTAAACAATCCTCCTGTGAGCTAAGTGGGTCCAGCACCAGCTTGTGCCAGAAGCTCTCAGCCAGCTGCAAATAGCGCTCTTCCCCGGTATCTGCATACAAATCCGCCAATACCTCATTCATGCCTCCATATTCGCAAAACATCATCTGCTGCAGCTGCTCATCGCTCATCGGCTTCAAAATTCCTTCGAGCCAGTCCGCCAGTTTGCGCTCTACACCTAATGCCTTGTCACAGCCTGTCAAATGATAGGCGTCACGCAGGCCAGCGAATAACTTGTGTAATGTATACAAAGGAGCCCAGGCACCGTTCAGGTCAAATCCCTTCGAACGAATATTTCCGGCAGATACCTCTTCAAAAAGTTCCTTTCCCCCGGGAATACCGGATACATATCCGTCACCATGCGCCGCCTGGCAAACATTCAGTTCATCCGTAATGTAATGTGCGATCTCCTTAAAACGCTCATCGCCCGTTGAAGCAAACATCATAGAGCAAGCGGACAAATAATGTCCCAGCGTATGCCCGGAAATAGTCATCGCTTCCCAGCCTTCATATTGAGGCGCTTTGGGCGCAAGCCCGGCATATTCCCGAAACCGCGCCAGCAGACGATCAGGCTGAAGCTCCAACAGATAAGATCGGTTGAGCTCCATCGCCTGTTTGAATGGACCTTCAGCCAATACCACCTCGTTCAATGCGAACGGCCTCGCTTTCATATGGGCCTTTGCTTTAAGAGTCATCTTCCGTTCCTCCCTTTAAGGCGAATTTGGGATAAAAAACGTATATCCAACCTCACGAGCCGTTACGCACCGCTGCCAGAAGAGAAGTGCTCCCACTGCTGGTACAGCTGTGTTCTCGCTTCTGTTATGCCGGGATGAAACTGAATCAGCGCATGTTTCCGTGCAAAATGAACCCCACGGATCGCTTCCTGTAGCCGTTGTTCCCCGCCTGCTCCGCCAAGTCCAGCGGCATGGATCATAGAAGCGGCTGCTAATCGCCCTTGAGCCATGGCGACCAGCCCGCTTTCGATACCGGTAATATTGCCGGCAACGTACAGCCCTTTGAGCGAGGTTTCCATTCGCTCACCATGTAGTGGAACATGCCCGCCCAGTTCAGGGCTGTACACGAATTTGCATCCAGCTACCGCCGCCAGCTCGGCGAGCGGATACAAACCGCCGCTCAGCGCCACAAAGTCGGCGGGTTCGACGCGCTCGCTGCCGGCAATCGGCGAGCCATCTGGTCTTACATGGACCAGGGTCACGGATTCGACCCGGTCTTGCCCGTTGACGGACTTCACTGCTGTCCGCAAACGGATCGGGATATCCCACAGACGGAAACCTCTGTGGGGATAGCAGCGCGCGATGAGCTTCTCCATCCGCATCGTCGCTGCCAGCTTGCCGCCGGCGCGCATCCAGGCGGCCGGGGCCAGCCCCGACAGCTGAAGCAGCAGCTTCGCGGAGGCTGTCGGATCTGCTGCTGCACCAGCCAGCGGACCCGCGCACGGCAGTGTAATCGCCGCCACCTTCACCCCGGCGACGGACAGCTCGCGAGCAATCGCCATAGACAATACGTTCATTCCTACGATGATGCCGCGCTCTCCCGGTTTGACGTAATGAACGTTAGTCAGCACCTGCGCAGCCCCGATGGACATTACACCCGGCAACGTCCAGCCATCCAGCGGAACAGGAATCTCAGCAGCTCCGGTCGCCAGCAATACGTACTCAGCAGTGAACAATCCATAGGAAGTGGATATTTCCCACGTAGTCGTATATTCCATACCATGTACGGACACGCCACAGCGAATGTCCACCCCAAGCTCCTCGCAACGGGTAATCAGCTCATCTGAAACATGCTTTCCGATCCACCAGCCTTGACTGCCTTCCTCATGATATTGCCCGGGCATACGTCCACCCGGCTCAGTAAACTCATCCAGTACCGTGACTGGCAATCCTTGTTCAGCAGCCGATGCCGCTGCGGATAGTCCTGCCGGACCTGCGCCAATGACGATGAGATGTGCCATTTTATTCATGTCACAATTCTCCCTGTGATTTCATTCGAAAGCTGCCGTCCGGTTTCCACCACCATACCTTCTTCCAGCTTGGTCAGGCAGGAACGAACCGTACCGAACGGATGAACCGTCAGACGGCATTCGTTACAATGCCCAATGGCGCAGTATACGCCCCTGGCTGTACCGGATTCCTCATGCCTTCTCAGCAAACGGACACCGCTGGCGAGGAGCGCTGCCGCTAGCGGTTCTCCAGCCAATCCCTGCATGGGACGACCATCAAACATGAAAGATACCTGCCGCCGCTCTGGCTTGGGTCCCAAAATCGGATGATTTACGATACGTGCACGGCTCATGGGGAACCTCCTTCTGCCAGCTGACCGAACGTTACGGGACGCACCGGAGGCCTTTGTGATAACAGCTCTGCCTCCCGGCGGGCGGCAGGAACCTGATTGTAAAACCATGACTCCACCAATTGTCGGCATACCCTGCCCTGGCATGCCCCCATGGTCACCCGTGTAACCATTTTAAGCTGACGCACGGTGTCCACGCCCATGCGGCAGGCCTGCTCCATCTGTGCAATACTCACTTCTTCACATCGACACACAAGCACATGACCTGACGCGCCAAACGTTTTTGATTGCACATCCGGAGATTCAGCATACTGATTTTCTGCGTATTGATTTTCTGCATACTGGGTCTCTTCCCCCTGCACTTCCGTCCCAACCGTTTCACTTTGTCCCGTCGTGCGTTTACGCATAGCTGATAGCACAGGTTTTAATCACTGAATAAAAATCCAGCGCCGCCTGACCCTGTTCCCGGGTATGTGAGCTTGACTGCTTCAGACCACCAAACGGAGCCTGATATTCAACACCTGCCGTCTCCTGATTGACTCGTACCATTCCCGCATCCGCTTCATCCAGAAATCGATGAGCAAGCCGCAAATCGCGGGTGAACAGGGAAGCGCTTAGCCCGTAAATAGAATCATTGCACAGCCGAATCGCATCCTCGAAGTCGCCCGCCTGCATGACACTGGTGACTGGGCCAAAAACCTCCTCTTGAATCAAAGGGTGGGACGAATCTAGTCCAGTCGTCAACAATGGACGCACATAATAACCGTTATCTGTCCCAGTGACGGCTCCACCTTCCGCCAAAATGTCGGCTTCCCGGCGGGCCAGCGATACATAAGACATGACCTTCTCGTACTGACTCTTCGATGCCACAGGTCCAAGATAAGCACCGGGGTCGAGCGCTGGGGCGACCTGGATTTTTTCTACCGCTTGGCATAACGCTTCCGTGAACGTCTCATAGACAGACCGTTCCACAATCACTCGGCTGGTGGCTGTGCATTTTTGCCCAGCTGACCGAAAGGCACCGCTGACAATCATCGCCACTGCCTGCGACACATCTGCGTCCTTCAGCACCACAGCGGCATTTTTACCGCCCATCTCGGTCTGGTATTTAATATTCCGACGTGCGCACCGTTCGGCAATGCCCAAACCTGTAGCGGTAGAACCCGTGAAGCTGACCGCCTCCAGCGCTGGATGCTCCAGCAAGGCATCGCCTATACGATTCCCCTGCCCAATGGCGAGATTCAATACGCCAGGCGGAAGCTGCACCGCCTCGAATAGCTCAGCAATCCGTACTGCGGTTAATGAAGCATGTTCAGCAGGCTTCCAAATGACCGTATTACCGCACAAGAGTGCAGGGGCTATTTTCCACAGCGGAATCGCTACCGGGAAATTCCACGGCGTTATGACAGCCGTTACGCCCAGCGGAATGCGCTTTGTGTATTGGAGCACTCCCGACTCATTCGAAGGAATAACTGTACCGATGGTACGTACACCCTCTGCCGCATAGTATCGGAGCAGGTGGACACCTCGCATCACCTCTCCGCGCATCTCGGTAATTGGCTTGCCCATTTCCCGGCTGGCCAGCTCAGCCAGTTCAGGTACGGCTGTCTCCAGTAATCCGGCTGCTTTGAACAAATAAGCTCCCCGTGCTGCCGGACTTAATGCTGCCCATCCTGCTTGCGCCAGTCGTGCCGCTTCCCCGGCCTGTGTAATATCGTCCTTACTGGAAAAGTGGACAGCCCCCACCTCCTCCTTCAAAGCCGAAGGATTACGAACCACCATTGTGTCGCCGGAAGGACTTAGCCACTCACCGCCAATCCAATTTCGGCTCTCCATCGTCTTCACCCCCATTCAAGATGAAACCCCGCTCGGACGGACCGCCACCTCAAAAGCTTCGCGAATACGGTCATAATCCGCCTGTGGCAACGCAAGTCTGGGTGGACGTGTCGGGCCGACCGGAAATCCAGCCAGCTCCATCATATATTTGATGGACTGCACCAATTGCGGACTGGCATCATAGTGGAACAGCGGCAATAGCCTGCGGTACAACGCGGACGCTTCCGCCACATTTCCCGCCTGCGCAAGCCGGAACAGCTCTACTCCTTCTTTCGGTAACGCATTAGGTACCCCCGAAATCCAACCTGTCGCGCCGAACAATGCTCCCTCCATCGCCAGATTATCTACTCCGACCATGACCTCCAGCTCTGTCTGGTCCAAAATAGCGTGAATACGCCGTACATCACCGGAAAATTCCTTGACTGCTACGATATTTTCAATTCGCGACAAGTCTGCAAGAATATCTGGAGTCAAGTCAACCTTGTAATCATGGGGGTTGTTATACGCAATGATCGGCAACCCCACCTTCGACAATTCTTCATAATGAGCCGTTACCTCATGGGGCAGTGGATTGTAATTAATGGGCGGCAGCGCCATGACACCCGCTGCTCCGGCATCCTTGGCATGCTGTACCCAATGCACCGCCTGTTTAGTGGATGGAGCGGCCGAGCCGACTACAACAGGAACACGTCCCGCCGCAGCGTCAATGACCGTATGCACCACCTGCGACCGTTCCTCTGGCGATAAAGCAGCATACTCTCCCAGCGAGCCTGTAGGTACCAGGCCGCTAATGCCGCTTGCAATCAGATAATCGCACAGCTCGGTCAGACGCTTGTAGTCGACCTCCAGCTCTGCCGTGAACGGTGTAACCAAGGCCACATACACACCTTCAAAACGTGCCATATGCTCACCTACCCTTTCCCATTTTTATTTTCTTATTTAATTGCAAAATGCTCATATCAGCAAAAATCCTTCTCTCAGCGGGTCCTCAGGGTCCAGCACAAATTGATGATGTCCCGTCACCCATGCCGAACCTGTAATTTGCGGAATCACTGCCGGGTAAGGACCTACCTGCGTCTCGCCCATAATTTCAGCCCGAAACATGGAGCCTGTGATGCTTTCATGCACAAACACCTCATGCAAGCCTAGCTTTCCCTTGGCATGCAGCACCGCTACCTTGGCCGAGGTTCCTGTACCACAAGGAGAGCGGTCGATACCCCCTGGCGGAATGACGACAACATTGCGACAATCAGCCTGCGAGGCGACGGGTTCCCCGTAAAATTCAATATGTGTCAATCCTTGAATAACCGGATTTTCAGGATGTACTGCCTCAACAACTGCATTCACTGCCTCCCGAATCTGTACCGCTGTTCGTACAATTTTTGCTCCATTGCTCTGATTCAGTACAAGACCGATAGAAGCCGCCTCTATAATGCCGTAAAAGTTGCCTCCATAGGCAATATCAAGGGTAACTCGACCGATGCCCTCTACCTGAACCTTCACCTCACGGCGGTACACAAAGGAAGGGATGTTTGTGAACGTTACTTGTCTCACCTTACCCCCATCTACATCCAGCCGTGCTTGAACCGGGCCTGCCGGAGTGTCCAGCAATATAGATTTTTTATCCGCAGCAATTAGTCCGCCTTCCACTAGTGCCGTGCATACGCCAATCGTATCGTGACCACACATTGGCAAATAGCCGCCTGTTTCTATAAAGACCACACCAATATCTGCATCTGGATGACAAGGTTCTGTTAAAATGCAGCCTGACATCACCTCATGACCACGCGGCTCGAACATCAGCAGACGGCGAAAATCATCATGATGCGTTGCCATATAAGTCATCTTTTCCAGCATCGTATGACCTACCAGTTTAGGCGCACCGTGGATGACTGTCCGCGTCGGATTGCCTCCCGTATGAGTATCAATCGTAGTAATTCTGCCCGCTACGCTCATCCTGTTACCTCCCCATGAACCTCGTGGCTGGTAAAAGCCTCTCCAAATCGGTCATAACGCAGCGGCTCTACCGGAATACAAGTGGGTTCGCCGCGTACCATCTCGGTCACCAGCTTCCCCGTAACCGCCGCAAGACTAATACCATCTCCTTCATGGCCTGAAGCGATGAATAGCCCCGGCACTTCATCCACTGCGGATACGATGGGCAAATGATCAGGGGTCCATGGACGCAACCCGTTATACGCCCTCATCAGCGGTACATTGGCCAAAGCAGGAAAAAAGCGAATGGCTCTGCGAGCGATTAAGCGAATCACCTGTTGATCGACACCTGTATCCATACCGACAAACTGACGGCTGCTGCCAATCAGAACGTTCTGTGATGCGGTGGGCTCGAATACCAGCGCTATACCGTATTTTTCATAAACCTCATCTACACTCCGCTGACCTCCGAACTTGCTCATCAGATAACCGAACTCCATCATCTTGCGGTTTCCGATTGAAGGCATTCGGGCAGACACCAGTATATGTCCTTTGCGCGGTATAATCGGAAGGTCTAAACCTAGCAAATGACCGATGCTGCGTGTCCATACACCTGCGGCCAACACTACTGCATCAGCATGGATCACACCATTAGGCGTCTCCACTCCGCAGGCGTTCCCCCTTTCGTCCTTGAGAACCGACCGTATCGGCATGCGCGGTAATAATCTGGCTCCCCTCCGACGCGCGGCCCTGGCCAGTGCATACGTCATCTGCACCGGATTCACGGTAGAATCTGTCGCACACTCCAGCCCACCCGGTAAATCTTTGGCCAAATGCGGCCATTCCTCTCGCAAATCCTGCTGATCCAACATGCGAAACGGAAGCCCTTCCTGCTGCTGGCGGGTGACCCATTGCTCTGCGGCCTGCATCTCCTGGTCATTTTCACAGACTAGAATACTTCCAGGCGCACGATACTCGAATTCATCTTCCAGTTCCATAGCCAACTCTGCCACCAGCTTCTGCGATAGCAGTGACATCCGACTGTCAAACCCAGGCTCTTTGTCGATTGCCAGTATATTTCCGTCACAACGGGAAGAAGTGCCTCCAGCAATTTCCCCTCGTTCAGCCAGCACGACCTTCATACCAGATTTAGCCGCATAATAAGCGATGGCTGTACCGATGATTCCGCCGCCTACAATGACCAGATCCGCCGCATCGTGTTTCATTCGTTTCCCCTCCCTTCAACCATTTCAATCAGAATGCAAAAACAGTCAGATGGCTTGCCCCTAATGTCAGCCGCGTATAGGGGCACTCATTACAGCTTGAGCATAAAACTTTGTGTCACAGGCTTGCTCAGCTCGTCATAATCCCGCAGCTGTATGGTGAACGTATACGTCTTGTTGGCTGCTCCGCTGTCTGCTTTTCCGCTAATCGTTCCTGTAAAGCGGTCCAGTGTGAAGCCTGCGGGCAGTTGACCGCCTGTCACCGTCCAATCGTAAAAAGGTACGCCTCCCTTGGCTTCCAGCTTGGCTGTGTACGTTTTCCCTTTGACGGGTGCTGGCAGTTGCTTCGTCAAGATTTCTGGCGCGAGGAAAGGAGTGAGGTCCTTGCGCAGCGGCCAGCCTGCCTTTTCTGCTACGAGCAGCGAAAGCTTCGTGTTCATCCAGCGCCGGGTCGGGAACAGATGGCGCCAGCCTCCATTTTGTCCGCTCAATCTATCGACTTCTGCAAGCTCTCCGGAGAGATGATAGCTGTCGTCCAATGCAGCCGGTCTGTGCTGATAAGCCATAATATCCGGGTCATTGCCAGCGGCTTCCTTCAGCGCCTTGACGCCTGGGAACGTGTCACTGAACACAATTGCATGACCGAATTCGTGCATGATCAGCCCATGCACATCCGTCACCTTGGACAGATCGGATTGATACCATTCTTCATCGTCCACCGATGTAAATGGAATGGCATCATCATAGAAATCCAGAATCAGACTATAGGAACGGTTTAAGTTCCCCGGAACGGTCACACCGTTACGTGTATGGTAATGACCGTTAGCTGCCGGAAAGCCCGTAGAATACGGCCCGTTCAGGCCTCTCATAAATACCCACATGCCTTTGTAGGGTTTATCATTCGTCACCTGTATTTCATTTTGCCAATCATCTCCTGGCAGATGGTTTACTTCCGCGTTGGCAGGAACCTCATCAAACGGCTCCAGATCAAAGAAATAGAACCAGTCCTTCACCGCCAGCTCTGCGGCTTTTTTGGTAGCTGCATCATTGAAATAAGGCCTGATCGTATCGAATCTGTAGTCAAAATGGAGGGGGATTGTGGGTTCTTCATTATCGTCCTGATCCAGCACACGAATCGGAATGGACTGAGTGGTCGTGTGACCATCATTTCCGGCAACGGACATGGACAGTGTATAGTTCTCTGTTTCACCGTTTCCTCCAATCCGATCAGGATGGATGGCCAGCCGGAAATCCTTTTCCTCCTGCGCATTGGCAAAGGTCAGCGTTTTGCTTGCTCCTTGGGCCGACAACGTACTTGGCAAATCCATCATCAGCCGGGACGTGCCTTGCGCTTTTAACGTAACGGTTAACGGAAAAGCGGCATTTGCAGGCGGCTTCACTTTTAGCTTCACATAGGGGTTTGCCAGATACCCTTGCCAATCGACCAGATCTATACCATAATCGTTCACCGTCCGGCTAAAGATGTCGATGACTTTTACATCCGACTCTGCCTCGGCATAAGCCTGTGGACCCGGAAGAGCTGGTGTCAAAGCCACAATGAGAGAAGTTGCCAGTGTGGTCAGCCATACTTTGGTTTTCCTTTTATGCGTGTTCATTTGATCCCTCCATATCGTTTTGGGTTGACTTGCAAACTATCGATAGTTTTATAACAAAAGCAGCTCCTTGGGCGAGGAAGTCAGCACCTGGGCACCGTCATCTGTGATCAGTACATCGTCCTCAATCCGAACTCCGCCGAAACCCGGAATATAAATGCCCGGTTCCACGGTAATCACATGTCCCGGTACAAGCACAGATTGGCTCTCACGGGACAGCCGCACCTGCTCATGAATCTCCAAGCCAAAGCCGTGGCCCAATCCGTGACCAAACTGCTCTCCATAGCCATAGGAGGCAATCACATTCCGTCCCAGACGGTCTCCCTCCCGACCGCTCATGCCAGGCCGAAGTCCTGCAATCGTCGTCATATTTGCTTCCAGCACAATAGCATACAATTCCTCATGACGTTCTGACGGATTGCCGACAAATACGGTACGCGTAATATCAGACAGATAACCGCACACATTGGCACCAAAATCCATCGTGACAAACTCGTTCTGACCAATTTCCTTGTCGCTGGCCAATCCATGGGGCAGTGCCGAGCGTTCACCTGAAGCGACAATGAACGCAAAACCGCCTGATTCCGCGCCTGCGAGCCGGAGCTGATATTCCAGTTCCGCCGCAATCCGCCGCTCTGTAACTCCAGGCTGAATATAATTCAGCACTTCCGTAAAGGCAGCATCGGTAATGCGCGCAGCTTCACGGATGGTGCGAATCTCTTCCTCGTCCTTCACATCACGCAGCCGTTCAATTACATCCTCCGTTTGCACGTACTCCAACGAGCCTATTGCGGCTTGAAGCTGTCCCGACTGTTGAAGTGAGACATGCCGGCTCTCCAACCCCAGTCTACGAACACCCAATTTACTTGTGAGATCAGCGATGGTCTGGAAGATTTGTGCCTCATGCCGAATAACTGAATATTCTGCTGCTTGATCTGTTGCCTGCAACATATAGCGGAAATCCGTCACCAAAAAAGCCTCTTCCTGCGTAACGAGCGCAATTCCGGCTGAGCCTGTAAATCCGGTCATATATCGTCGGTTGGGACCATGTGTAATAAGCAGTGCATCTATCCCTAGAGCCGGGAATTCCGAGCGTAACTGAGCCAGTCTGCCCGGAACACCCTGTAACCGTTTTGCTGAACCGTTGGGTTTATCCAAAGCTACATCAGCCTCCTTTTAGCCTTTAATTCCTGTCAGTGTGATGCCTTCAATAAAATAGCGTTGTCCGATAAAAAATATCAGGACGATCGGAGCCAAAATCGTGCTGGATGCTGCCATCAAGTAAGGCCAATTGGTATTGTTCAATCCCCGAAAAGTCGCCAGCCCCAGCGCCAGTGTAAAATGCTTTTCGTCACTCAAATAAATAATCGGGCCCAAAAAATCGTTCCACGCATCAATAAATGTAAATATCCCGATCACGATCAATGCAGGCGAAGATAAGGGAACAATGACGCGCCATAATACAGTTAGCGGTGTACCTCCATCCATATAAGCTGCTTCGTCCAGATCGCGCGGAATCGTCAGCATGAATTGTCGCATCAGAAAGATGTTAAATGCCCCTCCACCAAACCATGCAGGAACAATCAGCGGCAGAAATGTATTCAGCCCACCCAGCTCACGCCACATAACGAAAGTAGGTATGAGCGTCACCGCATAAGGCAACATCATCGACCCGATCAGCAGGGAAAAAATCAGATTGCGGCCTGGCCAGCGCAGACGGGCAAAAGTAAAGGCCGATACAATCGAGGTCAGCATCACTCCTGCCAGTACACACACCTCAATGAGGAACGTATTCAGAAAATACCTGCCGAACGGTACCGAAGTCAGCGCTTCCGGGTAATTGCTCCATTGAAAAGGAGAGGGTATCCACTCTGGAGGGAACACGAAAATTTGCGATGTCCCCATCAAAGAGCTGCGAATGAGCCATACGAATGGCAACAGCATTAAAACACTGCCCATAATTAAAACGATATACAGCACGATACGGCTGATTTGGAATGGTTTGGAACGGGTGGCGGTAGCAGGACTTCGGGAGCGTTCAGGCTGTGGAAGTGGATGTTGCGGTGTATCTGAAGGTTTGACAGAAGAAGTGACCTGATTCATGAACGTTCCCCCCCTTCATAGTGAACCCACTTTTTGGACGTGGAGAAAATCAGAACAGTTAGAACCATAATGACGAAAAATAAAATCCAGGCCAGCGCTGAGGCGTAACCGATTTTAGTCTCCGTAAAGGCTGTTCGCCACAAGTAGAATACATAGAACAGCGTTGAATTGTTAGGTCCCCCGTTGGTCATGACATACGCCTGATTGAATGCCTGAAAGGTGCTGATTAAAGACATGACAAGATTGAAGAAGATGGTTGGTGTCATCGAAGGAATCGTAATATGAAAAAATTTATGCAGCCTATTGCCGCCGTCTACCTCAGCTGCTTCATACAGATGGGTGGGCACCGACTGAAGTCCTGCCAAAAAGATAATGACCGTGTTCCCGATTCCCCAAGTGCTCATCATAATCAGCGAGGGGATCGCAGTCTTCTCGTCATAAATCCATTTGCTCCCCGGTAGTCCAACACTCTCCAGCAGTGAATTCAACAGACCAAAATCCGGATTGAACATCCACAGCCACAGCATCGTGTTGGCAATACTCGGCACGATGGTAGGTAAATAATAAATCGTGCGAAACACCGATAAACCTTTTACCTTTTGATTTAATAACAACGCAATGATAAAAGCCGCCGCCAAGCCCAGAGGTACGCTGCCCAGTGCATAATACGTGGTCACAAACATGGACTGGGAAAAGGTAGTATCCTTGGTCAAAATGGTTCGGTAATTATCTAATCCAATAAAGGTCATCTGTCCGCCAATTGTCCAATCGGTTAAGCTGAATACGAACGAGGCCACGATCGGTCCAATCGTAAATATCATTAATCCCAGGATGGCAGGTAGCGCGAATAGCAGACCCCAGTTTCGCTCCATGCGCATCATTCCTGATTTTGGTCGCTTCATGGGCTGTTCTCCTTTCGCAGCTGTCCTGCCGCATTATTCATCCGGGTATACTCCTTGAAGCAGTGGCTGAATAATGGGTTCCAGTTCATCCAGCGCCTGCTGCGGTGTCTTCTTGTTCGTCCAGATCAGATCCAGCCCTGGGGTCAGCTTGGAACCAATATCAGGCCAGTTACGCAGGGTAGAAGTTGACGGCTTGATTGCATAATCTCTGGCATACTTGATGCCAGCCTGCTGAAATTCCGGTGGATGTGCGGCATTATTCGTCCACGACTGGATAGCCTGCTCGTCGGTATAATATTTCTCTTCGATAGGCATCCACAGACCGGACTTGAACAGATCCACCTTTTCGGGATTGTTATGGTACAAATAAAATTCGAGCACTTCTTTCGGGTGCTTGGTGCTCTGGAAAATGACTGTGGCCCCCGCAACGATCATCGTTTTGGGCTCTTTAAGCTTTGGTAAAACGCCAATACTCCATTGCAGCTGCTTGTTGTTTGAAAAATCGAGCAGAGACCATGTTCCGTCTACCACCATTGCAACCTTTCTCGTCTGGAGCCGAATCGTATTGGACGGCATGTCCTGCTGCTGGATCAAATCAGGAGAAACATGCTCCTTGAAAACTAAATCCTGCAGCTTCTGGAATACCTCCACCGACTCAGGACGGTTCAGGGTGTACTTCTTGCCTGTTTTGTCGGTTAAACCTCCGCCATTGCTCGCTAAGAGCGGCCCCCATGAACTGCGGTCGTTGCCGAAGGCAAAGCCGTATTGCACAATATTTTTTGGATCAAATCCGCTGTCTCCCGGATGCTTGCCGTTCTGATCCTTGGTTAGCTTTTTGGCAATCTCCAGAAATTCATCCCATGTCCACGCTTTTTCAGGATCAGCCGGAGGAACGGGTACCCCTGCTTCTGTAAACAACTCCTTGTTGTAAAATAGCTGCATCACTTCCAAGGCAGTGTAATTACCGATAGACTTGCCGGGTTCGCTGTAAAGATAGGAGGATTTGAGCTTGTTTTTTAATTCGGGATATTCGTCATAATAGGAGGATAAATCTAGGAGTCTGCCTTCACTTGCCCATTTCATCGTGAGCGAATCGCCCAGGTAGGCGATATCAGGAAGCTGATTGGCAGCCATTAACGTGTTAATTTTCGTAGTGTAGTCACCAGGGACATGCTCGCCCTTCACCCGAATGTTCGGATGGGATGCATTAAAGCTTTGAATCATCTTTTCCATCGCTTGCTTCTCGTCATTGCTCCCCCAGTACATAAACTTGAGTTCGACCGCATTGGGATTAGCCGGTTCGCCAGCGTTACCACTGCAAGCCGTCAGCCCTGTCAGCATCGCCGTCATCACCAGAGCCATCCATGTCCGTAACCTTCGTTTCCGCAAATCAACCGGCCCCTTCCTGAACTGGTTTCTCCTTACAAGCCTATTATGCGCCGAGAGCCCGTAGCCGACCACCTAACGACTCCAGACTCTCTTTGTTTTGGTATGATTTTTTTAACAGCGCGTTTACAAAAATGTTTTTCGGAATTCTGTTGGCGTTAATCCGGTATGCTTTTTAAAGGCAATGCTAAAATAGTTCGTATCTGCGAAGCCCACGGCTTCCGCTACCTCCGCTACCTTGCGATTCGGGTCCAACAGCAGTTCTCGGGCTCGCTCAAAGCGCACACGCGTCTGGTAGTCAGCGAAGCTTTCACCTGTAACCTGCTTAAAACGGGCACTCAAATATTTGGGACTCATGTTCATGTACTCTGCAAGACGGTTCAATCCGCCATCCTCCTGAAGGTGCTCACGAATCCATTCCTTGGCGCGTTGGAATTTGCGCGGAATCCCCTTCTCGCGCGATTCCCGGACTTGGCGCCCCACCCGGACAAAATAGCGCGACACGTAATCAATCATCTCAGGCCCGTGCCGCAATCGGGACAGTTCCAATAATGGGTCCTGCTCCTGTATGGATGTTTGTCCTTCGAATGCATCGCTCTGAACGATGCGCATAACGAACAGGACGAGCTGAGTGACGATCATTTTCACCTGATTGACAGGCAAGCCCGCTAATTGTCCAGACCATTCCTGCAAAATCGCATGTACGGCAGCATCATTGCCTGCTCGAATTTCCGTAATCATGAGCAGTTCCTTCTCCAGTAATTGACTGCTGTTCGGCTCGGCCGCCTGAATACTCTCATAGGGGATGATCTGGCTATAGCCCACCCACCCCCGATGCTCCGCCGCTTGCACAGCTTGCTCATAAGCTTCGGAAAGTTGCTCCATCCGTTGTACGGGACGGCTAATCCCGATGGACATCCCCTGGCTCAATCGTTCCTGCACCGCCTGACGAATCTGCTGTGCCGTCCGCTCCGCCGCCCTGCAAGATGCCGTCGCCAGCAGCACAACACGCCGATCGCGGGAAACCGCTGTACTGTGCGCCTTCGCCCCGGCTGCTACCGCAGCCTCTTCCGCCAGTCCGGCGAATACATGGCTGCTTCCATACATGGAACCGTGTGGTGTATTGCTAGTAGCGGCTGTCTCCTGCTGCGGCGCCTCCTCTAGCTCGCAACACAGCACAGTATAAGGCGGCCCACTCGCCTCGGCGAAAAATCCTAGCCCGTCCATCTCCTGAATGACCTCGGCTGCTGGGCGTCGCTGCTGGAGCAGATCCAGCAGCAAGTGCTCCCTGTACAATGGCTCCAATGAACGGTGACGGTGAATAGCTTCCTCCTCGCTTCTTCGCCATTGCGCAATGCGATCCTCAGACCGTCTCAGAGCCGCTTCAAAATCCTCGCTTGTCACCGGCTTGAGCAAATAATCAACCGCTTGAAGCGAAACCGCCTGACGTATATACGTCATAGATTCGTACCCTGTCAGGAATAATAATGGGGTCTGTTGATCCTTTTCCCGAATGGTTTTTGCTATGTCCAGCCCACTCATATCCGGTAAATTAATATCCAGTAAAATGATGTCCGGTCGCCGCTCCATATACAAACGTAATGCCGTTGCGCCGTCCCCCGCCACATCACTGACTTCCACTGACAGGTCACTTTCCGCCACCATCAGCCTCAGTCCTTCCCGAATATGATATTCATCGTCCACAATCAGCAGCCGGTACATGCCATCCTCCCCTTTCTTATTCGGTTCGAATGGGTGCCAGTAAGGTAACCGAGGTGTACTGACCCAGCTCGGTTGTCACAGACAGACCATATTGGGGACCATAATGTCGAAGACGTTCATGCACATTACGCAGTCCAAAGCCAATCGCACTCCCCCGCTCGGCATCTAGCGACTTCCGAATATCGTCCAGACGCTCGGCTCCAATACCGCCCCCATCATCACTGACCGTTAAACGCAAAGCATCGCCTTCCCTAGCACCGGATAACATAATATAGCCGCGGTCGGTACGACCTTTTAAACCGTGGTAAATAGCATTTTCAACGAGTGGCTGGAGAATCAGCTTGGGTACGTAAAACCCGCAAATATCCTCCTCGACTTCGCAAATCCATTCGAACGAATCTCGAAACCTGAACTGCTGTACCTTCACATAGGCGCTTACATGCTCGACTTCCTGTCCCAAACTGATTTGCTCTCGGCCATAACTTAGCGAAATACGAAAGCATTTACCGAAGGCACCGATTACCTCTGCCATATCCCGTTGCCCATTCGCCAATGCCATTCCCTTCAGTGACTCCAGCGTGTTGTACAAAAAATGCGGATTAATCTGCGCCTGAAGCGCGCGAAACTCGGCCTGCTTGCGCGACAGCAACGCTTCGTAAACCTGCCCGTACAGCTCATGATTTTTTTGCATCATATGAAGAAATCGCTCCCCGATCTGCCCCACCTCATCCTTAGGGTTAAACACAACGGAAGCAGGAGCTTCAAAAGTTTGGGCTGAGGCTGTGGTGGTCACACTCCCATCCACCGCCATTAATCGGCTCAATTGAAGCAGGGGGCGGCGAATCGTATCACTCAGCCGATAAGACAGCATCCAGCCCAACACCAGTGCAATCAAAAAGGTCCAGATGGTCCAGGCCCCGATTTGCCGCGCATCCTCGAATAACACGGACTGATCGACTTTTTGCAGGAGCGTCCATTGTCCCTCATTTAACGGGCCATAGGAAATCATCGTCTGGCGGCCGTTCCATGTTCTCCAGTCCTTCGTAAGCACGGGTCTATCTACAGCAGATTGGGCGATTTGTCGCAATAGCGATGGGTCCGCAGCACTCTGCTCCGGCAATCGGTATACAGGCTCGCCCTCCTGATCCAGCACCCACATCTGGGTATTGCTATCTGTTTCATGAAAAGCAAGCCCCCGAAACAGACTGGCCTTATCGATTTCTAACAGCAAAAATCCAAGCGGCTCATAGTCTCCAGTCGTTTTTCGCAGCAGCTTCCCGACGTATATACGATCCTCCGCCATCCCGCGTCCTGATTTAAACGGCGGATGAGCCATCCACATCATAGGTCGCTCAGCGAGCAGACGGCGGTAGTACACACGTGCTTCCTCTAATGTAGGAAGGCCGCCAAAACGGACCGAAACATTCCCTTGATAGAGTGAATGTTTGAGTCCGCCATTGGCGGCATAGATGAGGGAGGACGTGATATACGGCTTGGTCTGGGTTTGCGTACGGACGACCATGCTGAGTGTTTCGTCGTTCCGTAAGTATTCATAATCATCTTCCGGCTTGGTCTCCAGTGTGGACTGCACATCAGGATTGCTGAGAATGGCATTGGTTAGATCATTCAGATCGGAGAGTGTCGCATTAACATAATTCTCGCTCATTTGCCGGGACTGCATTGCTAGCGCTTCCGACTTCTCACCAAGAGAATGGGCCGCGATCCGGTAAAAGGTAAAGGTCAGCACTACCATCGGAATGACGGTCAGCACCAGCGTCAATACGATAAATTTCCCACGGATCGTAGGAATCCCGGCGAACTTTTGACGCCCCCTGCCCCCCATTCATCTGCCTCCCCTACACATAAGCTGGAAGCCACGTCCCGTGCGCTGCAATCAGGTCGTCGCACAGAGAAACGATATCATCCATGGATAATTCAGCCGAGGTGTGCGGGTCCAGCATAGCGGCGTGGTAAATGTGTTCTTTTTTTCCCGTCATTGCAGCTTCAATCGTTAACAGCTGGGTATTAATATTCGTCCGGTTCAGTGCAGCACATTGAGGCGGCAAATCCCCGACAAAGGTCGGTGTAACCCCATTACGATTGACTAGACAAGGTACCTCTACACAGGCTTCCTTCGGCAGATTGGTAATCAAACCTGTATTCATCACATTCCCGCCAATGGCAAAGGGCTGATTGGTTTCGATTGCCTCAAATATATAAGAAGCATATTCATTCGACCGTTCATGGCGCAGATCCTGATCGCCCAAAAGTTCCTCACGCATTGTCTCCCAGCGTTCAATCTGGCTCACGCAGCGGCGCGGGTATTCATCCAAGGGAATATTGAAGCGTTCAATTAGCTCAGGATATGCCCGTTTGATAAAATACGGATGATACTCTGCATTATGCTCGGACGATTCCGTAATGTAATAGCCGAATTTCAGCATCATTTCAAAGCGTACCATATCATGATGCTTTTCCCGCTGCTTGGCGACAGCCCGTTTTTTAATCTCAGGATACAAATCCACCCCATCCTTGCTCACTTCGAGCAGCCACGCCATATGATTGATGCCTGCGATCTTTGCCTTTACACCTTCCTGCTCCAAGCCGAGGCTTTTGAACAACTCGGGTATACACGCCTGTACGCTATGACACAGCCCTACTGTACGGACACCACCGTGTACGTTCATCACGTTCGTCAACACAGCCATCGGATTGGTATAGTTGAGAAACAGTGCACCCGGGCACACCTCGCGCACGTCTGCCGCAAAATCGAGCATCACCGGAATCGTTCTTAAATTGCGGAAAATACCGCCAATACCAACCGTATCAGCAATCGTTTGGCGCAGTCCGTATTTTTTGGGAATCTCAAAATCTGTAATCGTACACGGATCATAACCGCCCACCTGGATGGCATTTACTACATAGGCCGCTCCACGCAGTGCTTCCTTGCGGTCAGTGTAGGAGCGGATCACACAGGTACTCCCCGTTGTTTTTTTCAAATTGGATAAAATATTTTCCGAATCCTTCAGCCTAACAGGGTCAATATCGAACAACGCCAGTTCAAAGCCCTGCAAAGCAGGTGTCAACATACAATCGCCAAGCACATTTTTAGCAAACACCGTACTGCCTGCACCCAGAAATGTAATCTTGCTCATACTTTGTCCCCCATTCACATTTTGTTCGCAGCTGTGCACCTCAAATGCAAGGATACCCATCGCCCCTCTCCCCCTTTGCAGGAAGAAAGTGACGATGGGAAAGATTAGCCATGACTATGCGTTGTTGCCTCTTATTCAGGATACTCCCACTGATTTAGCTGGGCTGATAAGCCGAGACGGTAAGACAGATGTTACCGGGGATGTCGTAGTTGGCGGGGTTACTGAAGTCTCAGGGCTAACCGAAGTTGCCGGTAAAACCACGGCCCCTGCCTCAATCACAGTTACCTTGGCCAATGCCTTCAACTCTGTCCCTTCCACTTTGCCCTTCAATTCAAACGAACCTGGAGCAGCATATTGTGCAGGGTCTATATCCTCCCATTCCACAGCCACCCATTTGGTGGAGCCTTCTCCATACGTAGCTTCCACTACGCTTGGCAGTTCAGGTTTTTCACCGACATGAGTTGTTACATTCACCTCTTTTAACGCAGTGATGTTCTCAGTTGCCGTCAGACTCTGTGCTGTACCGGAGGCCAGACCTGCCACCTCGTTTGCATTCAAAGCACGGCTATAGATCCGGAATTCATCCACCAGACCATTGAAATACGGATCAGGGTACTGGGACTTACCGATAAAATTATTTTTCGTCTGTCCCAGACTGGTTGGATTCAAGGTCAGGTTGGTATTGCGTCCCACTTCTTTCCCATCCACGTACAAAATACCTGTGGAGCCCGAAAGCGTGACTGCAACATGCTTCCATACGCCTGTCGGCAATACAGGGGCATCAATCGTCTGCTCCTGTCCTTGCCCGTTACCTTGATTCGTAATGGCAAATAGCATCCGGTTCCCGGCTTTAGGAGTCAGGAACATATATTCATTGGTCCCGGAGCCGAAGTCAAAAATCCGCACATAGTCGCTCAGGCTGTTCGCTTTGACCCAGCCGGATACGGTCAATTGCTGTGCCCGGCTGACAATCCCCGCCGGAAGCTGCACATAGCTGTCCTTGCCGTTCAGGCTCACAGCGTTGCCTCTTTTCCCCGCAGCCCATGCCGCAGTTCCCTTAACGGTAGCATCATTGCCGCTTTCCGATGAATCCGCAGCAACAGCACCGCTGGCTTCGTCGAACTTGTAAACTGCAAGCTGTTCAGGTAACGGTGCCGCCGGTTCAGCTATCACAGTTACTTTAGCCTCTCCTGATAACTGGGAGTCGCTGGCTGTCAGCTTGAATATATACGTTCCTGGTTCGGAAACGTTCACCTTCGAGCGTAGTGATGTTTTGCTGCTGAATGTAACCTTCGCATTCTGTGGTCCTTCAACCAGACTCCACTCGCTGGTCACCTTTCCTTGCGGAAGTCCATCATCTGTAACTGTACCTTTCAGAATAATCTGATCGGGCAGCTTCACCTTGGAATCCTTGCCTGCATCAACGACAGGTGCTTTGTTGGGATCAGGTGTGGTTGGTGTCAGCTCTACTGTATAGGAGGATGCTGTACCCATTTCCAACTTAAGCTTATTGGTTGGTGCATACGCATTAAACTTGCCTTGTGATTGACCACCCACTTTAACCAGGTACGTTCCTTTCTTTAAGCCATCAAATGTAACGTACGTAGAATGAGCTTGGCCCGGCGTTTGATTTTTCAATTGGAGCCATACATAATCCTTGGATGTTGCCAGCTTGGCTTCTGTATACTGGTCCTTTTCCAGCTCGATATACAGCTTTTCCGTAATCAGGTTGACTCGTTTGAACAAACCGTCCAGCGGCTTGATCGTATACACGTTACCGCTTTTACTCACCTCTGCACCGTAGCCCGTCAATCCAAAAATCGGATCAATCGCGATATCCGCGCTTAAGGTTTTAAGTGCACCAAACAATCCGAGGTCAGCCTCACCGCTCATGCCGCGCCAGCCGTTAAAGAGCGGAACATTTTTACCGCCGCCGGTGCCGTTTGTACCGTTATTGCCTTTTTCTGCTTGATACGTCCATGCAACCGCCCCGATGTTCTCAGGGTCCGAGCTGATTTGCCCGGAGTTAATCGCTCCAACATTGGCAATTTTGGCTGCATAGGACAGCCGTTGTTGCTCCTCGCGATGATTGTCCTCATGATGACGAATCCAGTCATCCATCGCATATCCCGCAAGTGAAGTCGTGTACTGGAAGTTAAACCAGTTCTCCCCGGTAATCGTCACCGGATCGGTATAGTAGTACCATACAGGCATATGGCCGCGTGATGCACGAGTTTTGGCATTGATTTTACCCATCATTTCCAGGGCTTTACTTTGCTCACCCTCTGTATCTATATTCTGCTTGGCTAACGTATATACAGCCTCTTCGCCTGTATTGTCGTAGCTATATTCAGAACCATAAGGATACTTTGTATTTTTAAAATTGTTATATTTGCGGTCCATTTTTTCCTTGAGATCGTTCGCTTCATCATCGTAGCCTTCATTATGAAGGGCCTGAATAATATCCGGCGTGGTCAGCTCGCCCATCAAACCTGTTTCCCAGTTGTACGCAACCGGTCCTTCATACAATGCTTTGAAAATGTTATAAGCCCGCAGCAAATAGGTTTCCTTCGGATGCTTGTAAGTGACTAGGTCCGGGTATTCCTTGGCAATCTTATACATGCTGAAATACGTGTTGTATACATGCGGGTATGCATATCCCCGATAGGTCGGTGTATCATTGGGCTCCGGCATCAGGAAATCATGAATTAAATAATCCTCATGATGTCCATTCATCAGATTCGTCCAAATTGCCGTCTCCAAATAATCGTCTACGGCCCGCACCTCTTTGGCGACTGGAGAGAGCGTGTTTTTTTCAGCCAGGAACTGTCCGTGGGTCAGACCCCAATCGTCCCCCCAGCCCCAATAGCCATTGAAAATGTTGCGTTTGGATTTGGTATGCATCATCCAATCGTCAAATACCTTATCACGCAGATCACCTGGCACGTTCCACTGGGTTTTGTCTACCATAAAGGTAGCGTGCCGTTGCAAAGCCTGATCAATCGGCTCGATGGCATAGAATTGTAAAACCGTTTTGCTGCCATTGCCGTATTCCACCGTAATGAAATTCGGGCCCAGCTTAGTAAATTTCAGTTCATAAATGTGGTGTCCTCCGGCCTTGCTATCCGTCTGCGGAATAACGGTTCCGTCTGGATAGGTCACCTTGTTGATCGTTTGCTTGGTACGCAGATCCACCTTCGCCTTTTGATTCGTAGGCACAATCATGCCCGGTACGACTGTAGTATCCACCAAGTTTTCTTGATACAACGTATCTTTTACATCATGCTCGTCCTTTACCGCCAGGAACTTGAAGCCATAGTTTTTGCTTTGTCCTGGATTCAGGATCAGGCTTGTATTGGGCAAATACCCACGGTTGGTAGACTTGATGACATTGGAATGAATATAAAATACATTCAATCCCTCCAACCACTTGCCTTCGTTGGCCGGGTTCCAGGCCCACTTGCTACCCGGATGCTCTTCATCCCGCCAATGGTCCTGATACTCAAACCCAGCGCCTGTTGTGGAATCAGGGATCAATAGCAGGGAAGACCCGATACCGCTGGGACGCCCAGCTGTAATATAGGAGCTGTTATTGCCGACAAAAGAATGCGTCACGACTCTCGTTTCGTAAATTGCATCACCATAAGTCCACTGTTCATTAAAAGGTAGGGGCAATCCAAAATCGCCAATCTCCAATTTTTTGCCGCTGGTATTCTGTACCTGTATATTCCACAACACTGAACCATTCGACTCCGCCGAATAGGTTTCAATAACTTTAAAATTGCGTATGCCTTCTGCGTTACTTGAGTTCTCGTACGTGACCGTAACGCGGTTGCCGCTGGTCGTGATCTTACGCGCGTCTGCCGACTTATTCGTCCATGCCTTCGTCCAGCTACCTCCATCCAGTCGATACGTGAACATCAGCTCCCCTAGCCACTGATGATCTGCCGTGTTCTGCTCAGGTGTCACCGTTGCGTTCATGACATATTCGGTCGGAAAAGCATCTCCCTTGATACGGATAGATGAAATCTCGCCATGCTCGCCTGTCTGAATCGTCAGCTTGTCATTGGATAGTTCATGGGCCTCTGCCGTATGCGTCCCAAACAACACGGACGCTGTGGTTAAAAACAAAAATGCCGCCAATATTCCCTTAAATTTCATCAACACGGCCTCCTTTTCGATCTCGGGGTCCTGATTTGCTTGTCAATCAGCTGAAGTCTCTTCATTTCGCCGCAACCTCCTTGGAAATGTAAGCGCTACAACTCTATTGTACAAATCCTTGTCCATTGGTAAAATCAACATTTTCAACCGATTTATATAGGATTTCAACCTAATCGGGGGATGAATCATTTATACCAACAGACACCATGTTTTGGATTAATGAATGGACAAATCGGAAATAATTCACTCATACCGTCTGTAGGAGGGAACAACTTCATGAATTCGAATGATAATCCACCAGAGCAAAACGCTTATTTGAAAGAGCTGAATGCATTATTTATCCCATTGGATGGAATGGAGAATCTGGACCGCATGGTTAAGGCCATCGGAGATGCAGATATTGTGCTGCTCGGTGAGGCGAGCCATGGGACTTCTGATTTCTACCGAGTTCGGGCCGAGCTTTCGAAGAAGCTAATTACAAGCAAGGGTTTTAACATTATCGGTGTGGAAGGAGACTGGCCCTCTGCTTATCGGTTGAACCGGTATGTTAAAGGGATGGAGGGGGCCGATTCCTCGGCAGCCGATGCACTGGGTGATTTTACCCGCTGGCCGACATGGATGTGGGCGAATACGGACATTCGTGATTTCGCGGAGTGGCTCAAGGAGTACAATGAGGCGAATCACGGCGGCGGCAGTGTCCGTGCGAAGGTTGGATTTTATGGCATTGATATGTACTCGTTATGGGAATCGATGGAAGCGATTATCGGTTATTTGGAGGAGACCAATTCTCCCCAACTGAAACAGGCCCGCAGGACATACGCCTGTTTCGATCCATATAGCAGGGACCATCAGTCTTATGGCATTGCGGCAGGACTGCTCTCGGAGAGCTGTGAGAAAGAAGTGGTTGAGCTGCTACAGCAGATGCAGAGCCGGCGCATGGCGTATCCGGGAAGTGAGGAAGAGCTGAATGCAGAGGTGAACATGCTCGTCACCTCCAGCTCGGAGGCCTACTATCGTACGATGGTCCGGGGCGGCCCACAGTCCTGGAATATACGGGACAAACATATGGTTGAATCCCTCAAGCGAATCATGTCCTATTACGGGGCCTCGGCAAAAGCCATTGTCTGGGAGCATAATACGCATATCGGTGATGCGCGGGCAACGGATATGATGGCGGATGGCATGGTTAATGTGGGTCAGCTGCTGCGGGAGGATCCAGAACATCGGGTGTTTGCCATTGGCTTCGGGACCTATCAGGGCGAGGTACTGGCTGGAAGAGCTTGGGGATCTCCGGTTGAGAAAATGACCGTCCCGCCCGGACAGCCAGAAAGCTGGGAGTATTACATGCACCAGGCGGGAGGCGGCCGAAATGGCATGATAATGCTCTCCGATGCATCTTCCATGCTGCATACGACCATTGGCCACCGTGCCATCGGTGTGGTATATGAGCCTGCTCATGAGCGGTTCGGCAATTACGTGCCTTCCAGCATGGCGGATCGTTATAATGCGTTTGTTCATCTCGATCGGACCACCGCCCTTCAGCCACTGCCTATCCTTCAGCCGGTTGCAACGGATGCTTTATTTTCAGAATAACAGCTCGCAAGAAACGTCTGTGGGATGCTGGATGGCTGGGTAACGTTTACCGTCAGGCTTCGGATAATAACTATGAGATTGGCTCCAATACAAAAAGTGGCAGGCACGGACTTTATTTTTATTAGTCTGGGCCTGCTGCTTTTTTATTGAACTAAACGGTCCGTTAGTTTTTATGCATCTATCAAAAAAGGGATGTCCCCATCACGGAAATCTGGAGAAACACCCCCTATCTCCTGGCTTTCCGTCTGGTGCATATGGCGGCCGGACGGATGTGCCTGATTCCTTGCTCATTCCACAATTTCCGGTCCTGTCGGTCTTGGGAAGTGATCGCCCGTTACTTCAATGAAAGAGGGAACATTTGCCGCGACAGTGTATCATTTCCCGTTAGTTGAATCATTTCTGTGATAAATACAACAAAAATCGTCTCACGACTATATCGAATACCGCATAGATTTGGCTAGGAACATGAAGGACGGTAAATTCATCTGGAACCTGCTTTCCATTCTTTCTCCTACAGTGTAAAAGAACCACTGAATATCTTCTTGTTTAGAAATGCCTCCATTTTGTCTAGAAATTCAAGTACCACAACGAAGAGATCTAGTAACGCTTCAATTCCTCTTCAGACATGTATCCTTCCTGACCGATAGAAGGATTTCACTATCCTTCTTTTTCTTTGTCTTTCACTTCACTTTTTTTAAGTAGAATTACGTATAATCAACGAAGTCTTGTAGATTTTCGTTATAGGAGCAGATCGCATCCCCTTCAATCGCCGGGTAAGACATTCCGTAACATCCCTTACCATATCAGGAATACAATTGGTTAATGTGGTCAGTTCCGGATTAGTCATTAATCCTACAGGATGGTTATCAAATCCGATGACGGACATTTCTTGAGGCACGGATATCCCCTTTTGCTTTGCTGCTTTCAATAAACCAGTAGCTACAAAGTCACTACCTGTTATCATTCCATCCGGCAATTGATCAGAAGTAAATAATTGTTCTCCCAAGGTATAACCATCTTCCATAGTCATCAGACCCGTATAACATTGTGATTTCGTACAGGCAAGACCGAATTGTTGGTGAGCCAGTTGAAACCCATTCCATCTTTTCTCTTGCAATTGTGTCAGGTGATCCATACAGAAAAACAGATGACGGCGCCCCTTGGACAGCAAATATGCTGTCGCTTGAAAGACCGCATCTTCTTCATCCAATCGAAAGACATCAAGAAACTCTCCATCCATCGCTTCGTTGCATATGATTCCTATGTGAGAACCTATATATTCTTTAATTTCTCTCTCCGAGAAATGGGAATGAGCAATAACCACAGCATCCATTTCTCGACGTGCCAATCGGGCATACACTTCACGTTCATACTCCCGGGATAATTCGGTCTGATAGATGACAAGTTGATACCCCATTGAGCCTAAAGATCGACTTAATGTACTGACAAGCTGACTGAAATAAGGATGTTCCACATCCGGGACAAGCACACCGATATGATTACTGGCCTGTAGACGCAACTGAACCCCCCGCGTATTGCGGACATATCCCAGCTCCGTAATGGCTTTCTGTACTTTTTGTCTGCTTTCAATAGATACATGAGGATGGTCATTTAACACACGTGATACCGTCGACTTGGAGAGACCGCTTACACGTGAAATATCAATTATGGTGGGCAAAATTAACACCTCATCTAAAGTATTGACCTGGGAACGTTCCCTGCAACTATGATATCGTTAACAAACTATAGGAGGAGCTACACTCATGAAAGTCATATATACCCCCGCTGTAACCGAATATCTGATATTGTTTGATTTTGACGAAACGTATTATCCGCATGAATGTTTGCCTGAACAACTCAAAATGGTGTACGAACTGGAACAATACCTCCAGCAGCTTGCCAGAAATCATCAGGTAAAGATAGCTTGGGTCACCGGAAGTAGTGTTCAGCAAATACAAGCAAAAATGAATATAGCCGGTATGACGCAGCTCCCCCATTTTATAGCGAGCAATCTGGGCACAGAGTTGTGGGAAGTCGAGCCTGACGGACAACTGGTCGCTGTTCCATCATGGGCAAAGATCATAAGGGCCTCCGGATTCTCTCGAAGAGATATAGAAGATTTAATTAGCGAATTAAAATCAACATTCAACATTGTTCTTCACGAACAGACTCAATTGGGTCAATCGCGATACAAAATGAACTACTATTATTATCCGGTATCAGCGGTCAAAACCCAATATGATATAAGTATCATCAGGCATCTGGCTGCAAATCATGGGATCGGAATTAATATCAATATTTGCAATCCCAAGGCGGGTGATCCGGAGCACGCATATGATGTCGATTTTATCCCCGCAGGAACTGGAAAGAAAGCGGCTGTGCAATTCCTGATGGATTATAGTCAGGTACTCCTGTCCAAAACATTGGCTTTCGGTGACAGTGGAAATGACATCGAGATGCTTCAGATGGTTGCCCATGGATATCTTCTCCAGAATGCAACGGCAGAGGCAAAGTCATGCCACAACAACGTTGCCCCTTACCCTTACGCCGAGGGAATTTTGCATGTATGCAGAAATTTCTTTGGGGAGTAATTCATATGGCGTTTGCCCAGCTATATTTAGCCGATCTAAGTCTCGGTAAATCGTGCGAACCGGCACTTCAAAGCGCATCGCTAGATCTTGCGCACGAACTTGATTTGTTCGTTTTTAATTTTCTACACAAAAGTCACTCCATCCTGCCCATTAGTTAAACAAAGGCAGCCAATCACTTTGATCGGCTGCCTTCTTGTTTGTATTGAACTATCGTATCCCGTTAGCGTAATGGGTTCATTGTCATTAGCCTCAACCGCTTACCTGTTTGCTCAGACTCCTGGCAACAGCTGGGGCATGATGCTTTTGCCATAATCCAAGACGTACTTATTAATCTCTGAGACAAGTTTTGTGTCCTTAGTTTTGTAGTGCACCTTATTAATTACGAAGTAACCTGTACTAGAATATTGCTCATCACTCGAAAACATCAACGTAAAACGATAAAACAAAAAAGCCGCTAAAATAGCGACTTCAAATGGGACTATGCTCTTGTCCCCCGACAGTTAATCCAGATACAAAATCTCAATCTCGCCCGGAGCGAAGGATTGCTCTGCGTAATTCCCCCCCCAATCACAAAGCGATCTCAAAATGGGTTCAAGTGATTGACCCAGTTCCGTCGTTGAATATTCCACCTTAGGCGGTACCTGATTGTACATCTTTCTGCGAATTAATCCGTCTGTTTCCAGTTCCCGAAGAGTTTGAATCAGCATCTTTTGCGATATATTATGAACGAGTCGCTTAAGCTCTCCCGTCCGTTTAGGTCCTTTTATTAAATAGTACAGAACAAGCCCCTTCCACTTTCCTCCGATAACCTCTAGTGTAACTTCCAGTTCACAGAAAAATGTTTTCATATCAATGCACCATCTCCCGATCTAAGAATATCCCCTTCATGTATCGCTTGATCCTTCAAGGATCACTGAAGGAAAAATTGAACGTTACATGGAGGGGATAATACAATCGCATTTAAGTTGATTTAAAAATCTTTGTCGTTAGAAAATTATTATGTCCTGGTTAAACTTGAGCTACTCCGCCATCTACGAATAATTCAACGCCGTTCATATAGCTGCTTTCATTAGAGGCTAGGAACATGACAGCATTGGAGATCTCTTCAACCTGCCCCACTCTGCCGAGCGGAATATCATTTTTTGCCTGTTCCAGGAAATGATCTAGTTCAGAGCCAAATAACTCATCGTACGCCGGCGTTACGATTGTTCCCGGACTAAGGATGTTTATACGAATTTCGGTCCCTCTCATATCAAGAATCCAGCTGCGGACGAGCTGTCTGATCGCTGCCTTGGATGCACCATAGATACTAAACGCTGGCATCCCCGTCGAGCCAGCAGTGGATCCCGTTAGAATAATCGAACCTCTTTTATTTGGAAACAAAGCTAATGCCTTTTGTACTGTAAAGATGGTTCCTTTCACGTTGACATCGAAAGTCTTGTAGTATTGTGCTTCTGTAATTTCTCCTAATGGAAGAAATGACCCTAGTCCGGCATTTGCAAAGAGAATGTCCAAGTGTCCCTTTTCTCGCTTAACTGTTTCGAATAATATATCTAGATCTTCCGATTTAGATATGTCACCTCGGACACCTGTAACATTCTTTCCGATCTGCTTTACTGCTTCATCCAGTTCACGTTGTCTGCGTCCCGTGATAAAAACGTAAGCCCCTTCTTTTACGAACTGTTGTGCCGACGCGAGACCGATGCCGCTTGTACCTCCGGTTACAACTGCTACCTTCCCGTCAAATTTCCCCATTCTATTACACTCCTTTTATAATGATTTATATGGTATAGGATGCTCTGTCTGCTTCATGAACCTCCTATGAACGATAGTATGGGGGAAAAGTTACAAGAAAAACAGTACCCACTTTTTTGTGATATAGTCACCAAAAAGTGATAATTGAGGCGGCACAAGCGTTTGTTTTTACAGCCTAACAGATGGAAGTGAGCTCCATTAAGTTTGAGATTATATATGTGCTTTTAATTTCTGCCGGACTTATTTGTCCGGTTCTGTTGACCCAACAGGTGTCAATGCCCGACTGAAGACCACCTTTGATATCCGTATTTAATGAATCTCCAATGACAAGCGCATCCTTTCTATTAAATTCTGAAATATGACTTATGACGTAATTGAAAAATTCTTCCTTCGGTTTTTGATAACCAATGCTTTGCGAATCAAAGATATCCTCGAAAAACTTATATAGCCCAGACTGCTTCAAGCGTTTGATTTGCGTGTGAGTGATACCATTCGTGATTACGAACATTCGATGGGTCTTTGATAAGCGATGACAGACATCCATTGCGCCTTCCATAAGCAATTGGTTTCCATCTCCCAACAATTCTCTATACAAACCTTCCCATTCCAAGCCGACCACGATTTCCCCCATTCTCAACATTGTAAAAGAGGGCTCCATTAATTACTCACCACATGATACCACGTATTTGAACTATCCTGCCCGTTCGTATTATGAGATCAACCAGTTCTTTCTGGTTGATCCTTTTTTCATTTGCATAGAGGATTAAGGTAGCCTGGTCGAACGTACCTGCCCGTGGGACTTGATCCCGAGCGCTATAGTGTTCGCCCTACTTGTCATGACCATGATTGAGGCTGGTTGGGACGTAAGATCCCGTATAACAAGCGATGCTATGGAGCGACAAGAAGAACCTTAGGGATGCCGGGGAACCTAAACTTACAGGGAGAGATGAAATGAATCCAGTTGTCGGTCTAGATATTTCAAAAGAAGAAAGTCATGGACAAGCCTTTTTAGCGCGCGGAAAGCCCTTCAGAGGGACATTCCACTTCGAGCACACTCGTGATGGCCTAGCAAATTTACATCAAGTTTTGAAGGATGTTGAGACTGCATCCAAACTACGTCCTCTGCTTATTCTAGAAGCAACCGGCCATTACCAAAGTCCCGTTGTTCAGTTCCTAGAAGAACATCACTACATTTACATTATCATTAATCCGCTCATCTCAAATCGGCTTAGAAAGTCTCAACTTCGTAAAGTAAAGACGGATGCTGCGGACGCTTACCTATTGGGAGAGTTGTACTACAAGGAAGAGTTTGAACCTTTTAAAAAAAGAGGTGTGCAACTTCTCAATCTGCGCTATCTTACAAGACAGTATGAGTCCCTTTCAAAGATGTGTGTACAGACGAAGCTGCAATTCCAAGCCGTTTTAGATCAGGTTTTCCCAGCTTACAAAGGCGTCTTTGGAGCTATGTATTCCCGTATTTCACTACGGTTTTTAAGTAAATTTCCAACCTCATATTCAGTTTTGCAGACGGATGAAATTACACTCAAAGCTAAGATGAAAGAACTACTTTCTTCGAAACGGGGGCGTTCAGAGGGCTGGATTAACCAACGGGTTCAGCGACTGCTAGACGCGGCAAAGCAAAACCCATTTCAGCAAACCATGTATGCAAGCCACTTAATCAATTTTAAAGTTCTTATCACCCTTATTCTTCAGTACCAAGAGCATCTTGCTGAACTGGAACAGAACATAGATGCTCTGGCTGAAGAAATTGAAGAGTATGAATTAATTCAGTCGATTCCCGGTATTGGGCATAAAATTGCTGCAACAATTTTATCTGAAATTGGAGAGATCGACCGATTTGATCATCCTAAAAAGCTAGTAGCTTTTGCAGGCATTGACCCGAGTGTCTTTGCTTCCGGTAAATTTACAGCAACTCGAAACCGAATCACGAAACGTGGTTCCAGGCAGTTGCGTTACGCACTGGTAATGGCTGTCCAGTGTGGGCTTATACGCTCCCGAAATATGCGACTCAAAGCGTTCTATGATCGCAAGAGAGCAGAAGGAAAACCACATAAAGTAGCTCTAATCGCATGTGCAAATAAGCTCATCCATTGGCTTTATGCAATCTTGAAAAACAAAAAGGAATTTCGTCCAATTTAAAAGATTATCATTGGCATAACCTTCCAAGGCACAACGGAAATTGGAGGGTTATTTGGCATGCTCATTTTAACTATACCACATGATTTAGAATCACTTTACTGGTAATCTTGACAAGCTATTAGCTGGTATAGCTTAATGATTCGTCATCAGTCTAGAATTTTATTTTCTTCTGACACCGATATAATAAAAAAAGCCGCTTAAATAGCGACTTTCAATAGGAAATGTCTATGTACATACTATTTTCAATCTTCCCTTTTTACCGGATAGCCTATTTCCCGGATATCCTCTTCAAGATCAGCGAGTTCTAATTCTTTATCTAGACCTTTAAGCATTTTCCCATCCAAAGGCTCTATATCGAATATTCGCTGTACGAGCGACCGGTCCAGTGAAATCTCGTAATACTCCGTTGCCCAAGCATAGTAATAATCCGATTTGCCGTTTAAAACATGTAACAGTTTGTAGGCCTCGGCATCCAGTTCCTTACTTGTGGACCATGCCTGGCTGCCTTGCAACTTCCATGTACAAAATGTAGTCACATCCATAATAAACGCTGGTTTCCTTAGAAATCCCTCAAATTCGTTAGGCACACTTGCAGCACATCATGTGGCCCATGCACCCGATTAAAACGCTGGTCAAACCCTTTGATGATCAGTCCGGTTGGCTGAAACAGCGCAAAATAGTGATCCCCTTCGCCGTCCCTCATCGATGCCATTTGTTCATTCTCATCCCAATGAGCGTTGTACGAATAATATCGGTATTCCCACTCCGGCATAAGGATAGCGTCCAGGATGATTTTTCCTGCGACTTTTGATTTTATGGTGATTATTAGGCCCCGTTAGAGCCTCATGAACGTGATGTAATCGACTTGGGCAGGCTCTGCCGATTCGATTCGAAGTGCCCGGTTGATCTGTCCCCGGTGATATTGCCCATGTAAGAGGACCTGCAACAGGATGTCTCGGACGGACGTTCGGAACGGAACCCCACTCTGATTCTCATAGTCAATCATCTCATCCAGCTCGAATTCCTTGAGCCCTTCGATATAGACGCGATATTGCTCAGCGTTTTCTTCGAACATCATCCGGATCGCCGTCAGGTCTTCCGTTTCCTCCCACAACGAATATTGCGCGCTGCCCTTGCCCTGCAATCGGTCCAGCCAGACTCGTTCCGCGACTGCAACGTGCCGAACCAGCTTCAGAAGGTCCTTGTTCTTCGTCTTACTCTCCTCGAGCGCGTCCAAGATGCGTCCGTCCGCCCAGTATAGGTGGTCCATCATGTACTTGATTGTCTTCATTTCGGTCTCCCCCTCTTCTTTTCATCGATTACTTGAACCTAGTGTATCTCGTTAGTTTAGCGACTTCAAACTTTTAAATACTTATCACACGCCATACAGATTTGCCAATGAAGTTACAGACTTACCTGTAACGTTTAGGATAAGGTTGTTTGTGAGATTTGTAAAAAGTCGGCACCAAGTGGAACAAGAACGAAAAGTGAATCAAAAAATCAGTGAGTATATGGAGGTGCTGAAGAATAAGCGAGTCAACTTCCCTACACTCCGCAGCAGCGTTCATCCATGGGTATCAAAGCCCTACTTATCAATCATCCATTTTTGATCTTTTGTAGGCTAGTGGTGTCATAGTCATCGCTTTTCTGAATCTTTCTATAAAATAGCTCGTACTGTTAAATCCGACCTTATAGGCAATTTCTGTAACGTTAGATTCTGCTTGTTGCAGTAAGACTAAACTTTTTTGAATCCGATAATCCATTACATAATTCAACGGAGTTACCTTTAAAATTCGTTTGAAATATCGGCAGCACTCCGAACGGCTCAATTGACCCGCTTTTGCAATATCATCTAATGTGACTTTTTCAGCATAATGCAAATAGATCCAATTTAACATTTGCTTGATCCGTTGGCTCTTTACCATTTCCATCTGGTCGTATTCTAATTGAAAGCCATTAATAACTAAGTTTTTCCAAATCAGTGTTAAGTGCACGGTAATATCCATCTCAAAGTATGGTGATTTTTGTTGAATATATTGATTCATTTTCAAAATAGCATCTAAAATGTTTTTACCCCAAAGCTCGTCAGAATCTATGTATACATAAGGTAAATTAGTCGCTTGAATATAAGGAGCTACGTAGGGTGTGTAAAGCTCTTGTGATAAAACGAAATGAGGAGAAACATTTAGACAGATATAGACGCAACCCGATTCATTCTTATCTTCCGCCATGTGTAGGCAGCCACTATTTATAAATAACCCATCACCTTGTCGTACGATTCGTTTATCCTCATTTATTTGAAAGATCGCTTCCCCTTTTTCAACCAAAACAAATTGAATTTCATCATGCCAATGAAGTGGTACATATCCATGTATATTTTGGTTAATTGTTGTTTCATAACACGCCACCGGTAGTATGACCGTCCGATGCTCAGTTAGTTCTTTTAGGTTTTGGTCAATCATGAAATTTTTTATTTGCAAATCACCACAACCTCAATATATTTATATTTTATCATCAAATTCAAGTATAATTTAAAATATTTTTCACCTATTATAACACTATTATTATATTTCAAGGTGGAGAATATTCATGGATAAATCAACTAGAAGAACAGGATTATTTCTTGTTATCACAGGAGCTATATTCTGGGGGATCAGTGGGACCGTTGCAAAAAAACTTTTTCTACAAATCGATGTAAATTGGCTTGTAACAACACGCTTGCTCATAGCTGGTGTTTTACTCTTGGCCCTTCAATTTTTAATAAAAGACCGTGAACAAATATGGGGTGTATGGAAAAATAGAAAGACCGCTTTCCAACTCATTGTCTACGGTTTGGTTGGTATGCTAGCGGTTCAATATACGTATATGGCATCCATTCAAAGTGGTAATGCCGCTGTTGCGACATTATTACAGTATTTAGCACCTGTAATGATTATCATCTATTTAGTTCTGCGAAAGCACCTGGTCTTCACACGAAAGGATCTGTCAGCTATTTTCCTGGCTTTAGTGGGTTGTTTTTTCTTGTTAACAAACGGCTCTATTTCTCAACTATCCGTTCCGAAGATCGCAATCGTGTGGGGCCTTTTATCAGCAATAGCCCTGGCTTTTTATACCTTATACGCAATTCCTCTTTTGAAGCAATACGATTCCCTGGTTATTGTGGGTTGGGCGATGGTCATTGGCGGTTTTGGATTAAGCTTAATCCATCCACCCTGGCAGATCGATTTTAAAAGCTTGACCTTAGAAACCTATTTATATCTAGCATTCGTTATTATATTCGGCACAATGATAGCATTTTGGTTCTATATAGAAAGCTTACAAAGCCTTTCACCTAAAGAAACAAGCTTTCTAAGTAGTTTGGAACCACTAGCTGCTGTTTTAACAACTGTATTTTGGTTAAAAGAACCCTTTGGTTTTTTCCAATGGATTGGTGTATTATGTATCATCGGACTGATATTGTTACTGGCATTCAATAAAAAGTCTTCTTCATAAATCCTGCCTTCATGTGTACGTTATGCACCGGTCCCTCAGGCTGAATCAAGGCTACTAACCTCAATCTTGAATATGGTTTCTTCTATTAAGTAAAAGAGGCACATCAGTGTAGATGTGCCTCTCTCATTTTGCCTAGAATCATTCGTTATTCATTCTCCATCGTGCTGATGTCGATCACAAATCGATACCGTATGTCTGAAGCTAGTACCCGCTCCCAGGCTTCATCAATCTGGTTAGCCGAAATAACCTCGATCTCTGGAGTGATAGAGTGTTCAGCGCAAAAGTTAAGCATTTCCTGCGTTTCGCGGATACCACCAATCATCGATCCAGCAAACGACCGACGATGACCGATAAGAGATAAGACTTGAACAGGCAATGGCTCCGCTGGCGCACCAACATTGACCAATGTACCGTCCAGTGCCAGCAATGAAAGGTAGGCGTTAATGTCGATTTTCGCGCTGACCGTATTCACAATCAGGTCGAACGAACCGGCCAGTTTCTTAAACGTTTCCGGATCGTTCGTGGCATAATAATGATCCGCACCAAGCCGCAAACCGTCTTCTTTCTTATTCAATGTTTGTGATAAAACCGTAACCTCTGCCCCCATGGCATGAGCAAGCTTTACAGCCATGTGTCCAAGCCCGCCAAGTCCAACAACAGCTATCTTTTTGCCAGGAGCGGCTCCCCAATGGCGCAGCGGCGAATACGTTGTGATGCCGGCACACAGCAAAGGAGCAGCGACATCAAGCTCTATACCATTAGGAATGCTAACTACGAAGTCTTCAGTTACGACGATGTGAGAGGAGTAACCACCTTGCGTATATTGCCCGTATCTGTCGTAGGCTCCATAGGTGCCCGTATTACCATTTAGACAATACTGCTCTTCTCCCTGATGACAGTTAACGCACTCTCCGCAGGAGTCAACCATACAGCCTACCCCCACTCGGTCGCCAACGGCAAACTTTCTGACCTCCGAACCAACCTGGGTGACAATTCCGGCAATCTCGTGCCCTGGAACGAGCGGATAGTTCACCGGTCCCCACTCGCCGCGAGCTGTATGAATATCAGAGTGGCAAATACCAGCGTACTTAATCTCAATGAGGACATCATGGGGCTGGAGATCCCTGCGTTCTATCGTAGTCAGTTTGAATGGACCTTCTGGACTGAATGTAGCGCGTGCATTAGTAGTTATCATCGTTATAACCTCCTGCAATTCATGAATTATTGGTTATTTTAATCGTGTTACTTAGCCTATTTAAACATGGAGACAATTCCTTATCTTGAAAGTGATCGAGTGAGAGTAAACATGTAGTTTCTTAGTAAAATGGCTACAAAACTTAAAACCAATGATAGTAGTCCCACAAATATGACGTATTGTGTACCCATTTCTGCTATAAAGAATCCACCGACTGTGGCACCAAATGTTACTCCCAAGTTAGCAGATGTTAAAAATAATCCATTAGCGAAATCAGGCGCTTCAGGAGTTGAAGACGTCATCAAATATTGATTCATATTCCCCCCGAAACCGGCTAATATTCCCCAAATTAATGTTATGATCGCCATGGGTACGCTAAGCTGTCCTGTGAAGAACATAATGATGTAAACAGCTCCCAGTACAAAAGGGAAAGATACGACAGATTTGATCGCACTATTAATAAGTAGCTTTCCTGCGACTACATTTCCAATAATGTTGGCTCCACCGTATATAAACAACATTAAGCTAATTGTATTCGAAGACATATTCGTAACAGTTTTCAAATATTCAGCAAAATAACTGTAAACACCGAATATTGCTGAGTTCATTAAAATAACAGTCACAATGGAAAGCCAAGTAGCTGGTTTTTTTAATACAGATAATTGTGCTCCGTAAGAAAGTCTTTCCTCAACAGGCATCGATGGTACAAATAGTAATGTAGCGATAAATACCATAATGTTTACGGAAGCAAAGAATACCATCGACATCTGTAAAGAAGCAGCACCTGCAATCAAACTTGCGATTGGTACACCGATTACCATACCGGCAGATACTCCAATAAAAACTTTCGAAACAGCTTTTGGAGCTTCTTCCTGACTAACCGAGGCCGCTGCTACAGTAAATGCCAATGAACAATATACAGGATGAAAAAGTGCAGGTACTACACGAGCGACAAGTGCAATCGTAAAATTAGTCGTAAAAATTGAGACGACATTCCCTAAAACGAAAACACCAAGCACAAGTAACATGACCTTTTTCCGATTTATACCCGAAAACAATAAAGGGAAGATGGGTCCAGACACTGCAACCGCAAGTGCAAAAGAACTTACCAACCATCCTACTGTTGATGCACTCACATGAAAGTGTTCAGCAATGGAGGGCAATAAGCCGATCACCCCCATTTCGGTATTTAAAATGCCGAAGACTCCTATGGTTAATATAAATACAAGTAAATTTTTCTGATTAACCAAAATCAAGGTTCCTCTCTTCACTTTTGAAATTACCTATACAACACGAAGTTGATAAGCAAAGCAGATTGTTTAATCAACTCATGTCTATTATTATATGATTAAGAAGCGTAAAAACAATGGTTAAAAATCCGCGATATGTTGATATATCAACACATGAATCAAAAGTGTTAATTATCGCAGAAGGCTAGGTGACATTTTCGATGACCAAAGTGGATCGGAGAATTCTTAAAACTCAAGAATCCTTGAAAAAAGCTGTTATTGAACTGATGACTGAAAAAAACTTTGATGAGATTACCATTCAGGATATTGCGGACCGGGCAAATGTAAACCGCGGAACCATTTATCTTCATTATCAGGACAAATATGATTTATTGGATAAACTCATAGAGACACACCTTAACGAATTAGGGGAGATGGATAAGTGGGCATGTGAGTTGGATTGGACCGATGCTCTTGTACCTTACTTTGAATATTTTAAGGAAAATTATTTATTTTTTTCGACCATGTTAGCAAGTAAAGGGACACCATCATCTTTTAGAACTCGGCTTTTTGCCTCTTTTATTGAAGGATTTAAAGGTGAGATCGACAGAGAAAGCAGCAGGAATACTGAATTAAGTGAAGATGTTATGTTGCAATATGCTGGAAACGCCTATGTAGGAATAATTGAGTGGTGGATTCGGAATGGAATGCCATATCCGCCGCAAGTTATGGCCAAACAAATCGGGGTTTTGTTAGAGAGAAGTCTATAGTTTATAACAAGAGCGTACTGCATAATTTGCCAGGACGCTCTTGAACTGTAATCATATTTTTCCATTCAGCTGTAATTCAACCCAGCTTGATGAATTAAACAGGAACGAATTATCACCCAATAGGTGTTCCATCAGGCAGTTTAATATCTGGTTTCAATAGAACCACGTCCCCCTTCTCGGGGATTCCTCCAAGGACTAATACTTCTGAATTAAAGCCTGCTATCCGTCGAGGAGGAAAATTGACCACACCTATGATTTGTTCCCCTATAATCTCTTCAGCCACATATCTTTTTGTAATTTGTGCACTCGATGTTTTTATTCCAATATCTTGTCCAAAATCGATTTCAAGTTTAATAGCAGGAACTCTCGCTTCTGCAAAAAACTCAGCTTTAATTATAGTTCCAACCCGAATATCGAGTTTCAAAAAATCATCAATCGTTGCCATGTAAACATTCTCCTCATCGATTGTATTCTTAAAAATTTCGCGATAATCAGTAAACAATTTTAATATTTTGCAACTGTATACTTTAAGGATTTTGCCCAAAAATACATCCCCATACCGAATAAAGTCATGATTCCACCTATGAATTGAAATGCAGACATGATTTCTCCTAAAAATAAGTAGGCGAGAAGTATGGCGAGAACCGGCTCTCCAATAATACCCACTGACACAGTAGTTGCCCCCATTGACTTCAACAGCAGATTAAAAATATATTGACCAAAAATAGTTGGAATTACTGCAAGTAATAAAAAATACGTCCAATCCGACGAGTCATATTCGGTCAAGGAATAATGATTCACCAAATTGTAGACTAGCAGGACACTGCCGCCAAGAAAAAAAACAATCACACTATAAAAATTTGCATTTATTTTGTGACTTACCTTCTGTCCTGCCAGCATATAAGCTGAAATCAAGATTGTTCCTAATAAAGACAACCCATCTCCGATTAGTGCCTCTTTCGAAGTCCCAATGTCTCCCCAAGCTATAATGATTGAACCGATAAGAGCAGCGATCAAACAAAAAATAGTGAATAGGCTTGCTCGTTCTCTAAACATAAAGTAGGAACCAATCATTACAAATAAAGGCTGTAAGGATAAGATGACCATGGAGCTCGCAACTGAGGTATACACCAAAGATTCCATCCAGAATAAGAAATGTAACCCGAGAAAAAGACCAGCCATAAAAACGGTACCCCAATCTTTTTGGGTCATTTTTATGGAACGGAGCATTTTCCAGGGTACGAAAGGAAGCATTAGTATGACTGACATATACAATCTATACATTCCAGCCACGGAGGTTGGAGTGTCTGAGGATTTTATCATGATGGAAGAGATGGAAACCGACAAAATACTGATGAACAGCAAAAAGTATGGATGCAAGGGTAGAGACGTTTTATTTATTTTCATAATGATCCTCTCAGTTGTTTTTGAGCAATTCTCTGTGCACAGAAAATTTGAATAATAAACTGAACTGAGTATAATAATATCACCGCTTTTATTTATTTTGTGTAATTATATCTTTTATTTATATAGGAATATCGTCATAAGAAAGGACCTTCATTTCAATGGAAAAACAATTGCACGAGACCATTCTCTATCCCGATGTTTCATTTCCATACATCATGTACACCCATACAATTCAGGAAAGTTTTCCTAAAGGTAGAGGATTTAACGATTTACATTGGCATGAAGAACTACAGATCACTTTGGTTACTAAGGGAAAACTTGTTATACAAGTGAATGGGGTTGATCATGAATTAGACACAGGCCAGGCCATTTTAATTAATAAGGGTGTTCTTCACGTGACTACCCAGCTTTCACATCACGGCCAATATGTCAGCTTTAATTTTCCGGAGAAGCTGCTTGCCTTTTATGCAGATAGTGCGATGGAAAAAAATTATGTACTGCCTTATACAAACTCTTCCTTACTGTCACTTGTAATTAAAGGAGATGCTGAATGGCAAATTCAAATACTACAAATGCTGTGGGATATGAAACAGAAGTTTGATATGAAAAAAAAATGGGGTTGGGAATATGAGGTATCCATCAAAACGGCACAATTATGGTTAATCTTAATATCTAATATTACTCTTTCTTCTGAGGAAGCACCTAAATACGTGAAAATACAACAGGAAAGACTTCAATTGATGCTTAGCTTTATCCATCAAAACTACGCAAACAACATAACACTACAAGAAATTGCCGCTATAGCACATTTAAGTGTTTCAGAATGCACTCGTAGTTTTAAGCGAACCATTCATATGACACCTTATGATTATTTGATCAAATATCGCATCAAGAAAAGCAGCGAGTTATTAACCTCAACACAATATACCATAACTGAAATAGCCCACAAAGTGGGCTTCAATCATGTAAATCACTTCATTCAGTCTTTTAAAAAACATTATACTAAAACACCTAAAGAATTCCGCAAATTTAGAAATGATTCATGAATTAAGGAAAGAAGTAGCCAGTATTTTGAACTGCAAAAAAGGAGATAGCGCTCGCCATCTCCCTTGCTCTTTCTACTTACACTTCCTGCTTAAAAACATAGTACCTACACAGGTGGTCGGTGAGCGGAGCGGGCAGAATTGTTCTGAAGAAGCGGAGCGTTCGCCTTTGCAACGGGATTTTAACCTTACCAGGTGTCATATAAATGAAAAAATCCCGTTGCAACAGCGATCGGAAGAATAATCTGCACGCGTAGCGCCTCCCCGACATACTCCCAAACAAACAACTATGTTTTTAATCCCCCACCCGATTCAAAAACACCTTCGTCCGCTCCAACTGCGGATTGCCAAAAATCTGCTCCGGTGTACCGGATTCCGCAATTTCTCCATTGTCCATAAAAATGACGCGATCCGCCACATCTCTCGCGAAATTCATTTCGTGGGTCACGATGACCATTGTCATATGCTCTTCAGCCAGCTTTTTGATCACTCGCAGCACCTCGCCCGTCAACTCGGGATCAAGGGCCGAGGTCGGCTCATCAAACAGCAAAATATCAGGGTTCATCATCATTGCCCGGGCAATCGCCACCCGCTGCTTCTGTCCCCCCGACAATCGGGACGGATACGCATCCGCTTTGTCCGCCAAGCCGACTTTAGCGAGCAACTCGGCGCTCTGGCGTCGCAGCTCAGCCTTGCTCACCTTTTTCACCAGCTTTGGAGCCAGTTCCAGATTATCCTGCACCGTCAAATGAGGGAAGAGATTAAAATGCTGAAACACCATGCCCATTCCGGTAGTAATGCTCTTAATGTCGCCTGCCGGAGCATAGTGACCGTTTTCCACCAGGGCTTTATCATGGATGCGAATCGTCCCGCCTGTCACATCCTCCAGATGCACCAAGCTGCGAAGCATGGTACTTTTCCCTGAACCTGAAGGACCGATGACAGCTACAACCTCGCCCGACTTCACGTTAAAGCTCACTCTTTTCAGAACGTCGAGCTGGCCGAATGATTTTTTCAAATCGGTTACTTCTATTGCGTTAGTGTTCATATCCCGACATTCCTTTTACTCGAATTTAAAACGTTTTTCCAGTGCTCTGAAGAATATTGTAAGCACCAAAGCCATCAACAAATAAATAACTGCCGCTACAACATAAGGCACAATCGTGAAATCACGATTTACAGCCGTATTGGCAAAATGCAAAAGTTCCGGTACTGCTACCGCATACAGCAAAGCCGTATCTTTCACCAGGGTCGTCGCCTCATTGGTTACCGCAGGCAAAGCAATCCGTACCATTTGCGGCACAATAACTCTAATCAACGTCTGCGACTTGCTTAAGCCCAGCACTTGCGAAGCCTCGTATTGCCCTTTATCAATCGACAACATCCCGCCTCTAAAAATCTCTGCAAAATAAGCCGCATAATTCAGTACAAATGCCAGTACCGCAGCCGTTGTCCGGTCCAGTACTAGATATTCCCCAATGACAGGCAACATCGGCAGACCAAAACAAAAGAACAATAATTGCAGCAAAAGCGGCGTGCCTCTTATAACATAAATGTACGTGTGCATCAGCCAGGCAATAGGCTTAAACCGACTTTTGGCCAGCAGCGTAACGATAAACCCGAGCGGAATAGACAAGATGAGCGTAATGAAAAATAAAATAACCGTCATCTGTGCCCCTTCAAGCATAGGCTTCATAATTCGTAAAATATATTCCATACTCATAACCTTCGACTCCTAAACCCTTAGTTCATTACATTACGTATTAATTTAATACTTTATCTTCACCGAACCATTTTTTCGAAATCTCAGCCGCTTTTCCGTTCTTGTGCAGCTCATCCAAAGCAGATTGCAGTTGCGTCAACAGCTCTTCATTCCCCTTTTTCACGCCGATGCCATATTCCTCAGGAGCCAGTGATTCATCAAGCAGCTTATACGTCCCTTGTTCCTTGGACATATAATACTTGGCAACAACTTCATCAATGACAACTGCATCCAGACGACCAGTTTTCAGATCTGTCAAAGCAAGAACGTTATCCGGGTACTCCGACACTGACTTCAATTTACTTTTGATCGGATTCGCATCCAGTGCGTCGGCTGCTGAGGACAACGTTTGGAGGCCCACCGTTTTGCCCGCCAGATCAGCCAGCTTGGAAAGACTAGAAGTGGCCGGAACGACAATGACCTGACTATTTTTCAAATATGGCTTCGTGAACAGCACCTTTTCCTTACGCTCATCTGTAATGGTGTATCCATTCCAAATGAGATCAATACGTCCACTGTTCAGCTCGGATTCTTTGGCAGACCAGTCGATCGGCTGGAATTCCACTTGCTTGCCCATTTGTTCCCCGGCCGCCTTCGCATAATCAATATCAAAACCGGTCAGCTCATTATTTTCATCTCTAAAGCCCATCGGCGCGAATTTATCATCAATTCCAATAATCAACTTGCTGTTATCCTTACCGCCGGAACATCCGGCCAACACGATCATAATCAAACCAATCATCATCGTAAACATGGCTGCTTTTCTCATCTTATTCCCCTCCAACAATGGTGACCCCCATATTCAAGAACAGGTGGCAAACGCTTTAGTTCGTTAACACGTTATCAGAGTATCATCATAACATACCGCAGGATACTCGTCGAGAGGGATCAGCGGATTCTTAGCCTTATAAAAATGGAAAACTTGTGACGAAAATTTGACCTGTGTTCTATAATGTAAAACCTTACCTTGACATGTTACCTTATCCGTTTTATTATTTCCTAGTATTCTTATATACTTTTATTTATTTTAAAAATTCAACAACAATAGAATGAAAATCAGCTTGATAGACAGGAGAAATAAAGTCCCATGTACATTTTAAAACGTCTTTTCACGATGCTCATTACGTTATGGATTATCGTCACTTTAACGTTTATTATCATGCACATCATTCCGGGTGATCCGTTCTCGAACGATTCCAAGACTATTCCGGAGGCTGTATTGCAAAACATGCGTGCCAGGTACAATCTGGACAAGCCGCTCGCTGTGCAGTATGTATTGTATCTCAAAAATCTGCTCGTGCTGGATATGGGGCCGTCTATTCAATCGAAAACAACCGACGTAAATATGCTTATCGCCAGAGGCTTTCCACCTTCTGCACTGCTGGGTATTCAATCCATCGTGGTTGCGATTATAGCCGGTATTTCACTCGGAACATTGGCTGCTTTACACCATAATCGACCACTGGATTATATTTCAATGTTTATCGCCATTGTGGGTATTTCCGTCCCCAGCTTCATATTAGCGCCATTGTTAATCAAGTATGTTGCCGTCAAATGGCATCTGCTTCCGGTCGCCTCATGGGGAACCTGGCAGCACACGGTGCTTCCATCGCTAGCTCTCGCTGTTTCACCTCTTGCTGTTATCGCCCGTTTTATGCGGACAAGTATGCTGGAAGTCATGCATGAGGAATACATACGCACCGCCAAAGCGAAAGGGTTGTCCTCTTGGGCAATAGTCATTCGTCACGGACTACGCAATGCATTAATTCCGGTGCTGTCCTTCATCGGACCGCTATTCGCTTCTGTGATTACAGGTACCTTTGTCGTTGAAAAAATATTCGCCATTCCCGGCATCGGTAAATATTTCGTAGACAGTATCTTTAACCGGGATTATCCAGTCATTATGGGTACGACCATTTTCTACAGTGCCATTCTGGTCGTTACCTTATTTCTAATTGATATATCCTATCGCCTTGTCGATCCGCGAATCAAATTAGTCAGCAAAGGAGATTAACATGAAAGCAGCACCTACTGTCGAAAAGGACAGTCTATTTAGTCTTGTAGACCGCAGCCAGATACCCACCCCCACGTTGACCAGACCCCAAGAGTCACCATGGCGGGATCGGCTTCGCAGACTTTTTAACAACAAGCTTGCTCTGTTGGGGTTTTCTCTACTTATCATTATTATTGTGCTAGCGATTGTCGGACCTTCCATGGTTCCTTATGCACCCAGTGATCAATCCCTTTTGAAAACGAACCTCTCTCCTTCGAAAGAGCATTGGTTTGGCACGGATGATCTGGGGAGAGACGTATGGGCACGGACATGGGCCGGAGCTAGAATTTCACTTATGATTGGTTTTGCTGCTGCTGCCATTGATTTGTTGCTTGGCATTCTCGTAGGCTGTGTAGCTGGTTATTGTGCGGGACATGGTAAAACGGGCGACCGAATCGACAATGTCCTGATGCGTATTATTGAAATTTTGTACAGCATTCCTTATCTACTGGTCATCATTCTGTTGCTCGTCATTATGAAGCCCGGCCTGCTCACGATGATTATTGCTCTATCTATTACCGGATGGGTCGGCATGGCTCGGGTGGTACGTGGGCAAATCCTACAGCTCAAGCAGCAGGAATATGTGCTAGCCGCCCGCAGCTTGGGGACATCTCATTCACGCATTATTTTCAGGCATCTGCTGCCGAATGCAGCGGCCATCATAATCGTGAACCTGACGTTCACTATCCCGTCGGCTATCTTTGCCGAATCGTTCCTGAGTTTTCTCGGTCTGGGGATTCAGTCACCTTCAGCAAGCTGGGGAACAATGGCCAACGACTCGCTCGGCGTTATTTTAAGCGGTCAATGGTGGCGCTTATTCTTCCCCGGTCTGATGATATCGCTCACCATGCTAGCGTTCAACACACTTGGAGACGGGCTTCAGGATGCACTTGACCCGCGTTCACAGCATTAACAACACAGATATCCAAATTGGACAAGGAGGGGTGTCACCATGATCCGCAGCTTCTCGCCTAACCGCAGAAAAAACGGCTGTTCCTTTATGGAAGTGCGCACACGCGGCATACCTGCCGGAAAGGAGGTTGAATAAATCCCGGCTGATCGTTTAACTAACCATAATAATGGAGGAAAACCACGATGAAAAAAATGCATTGGATGACGATCATCTTACTTTTAGCCGTAACGGCTTTGGCAGGATGCTCTGGCACTGCAGACAAGACAGCAAGCAACGACTCGTCCGCTGCGTCTCAAGCAGATGTCCCGCAAGAAATTACAGCCAATCTGGCAGGTGGCGAGCCTTATACGCTGGACCCTGCCTTCGCATCAGATACAACGTCCTATTTTGTCATTGATAACCTGTATGAAGGGCTGTATACATACGACAAAGCCGGTAAAATCGTAGAAGGCGCTGCCAGCAAAGTAGACGTGTCTCCTGACGGCAAAACATATACCTTTACCATTCGTGACGGCGCAAAATGGTCGAATGGTGACCCGCTGACAGCTAAGGATTTTGAATACTCCTGGAAACGGGTCCTGAATCCGAAAACGGCTGCCTACGATCCTTCTGCCCTCTACTACATCAAAGGTGCCGAAGCGTACAACACAGGCAAAGGTAAAATTGAAGATGTAGGTGTTACAGCTAAAGATGATAAAACGCTTGTCGTTGAGCTAAAATCACCGCTGAGCTTCTTCCCAACGATTGCTGTCGGTCACGCCTATTTACCCGTGAACCAAGCTGTTGTGGAGAAAAGCGACAAATGGGCAGCTGAAGCTAACACGATTGTCGGCAACGGCGCGTATGTAGCCAAGGAATGGAAACATAACGAGCAAATTACGCTGACGAAAAACGATCAATACTGGAACAAAGATGCCATTACAATGGCAACGATTAACTTTAAAATGGTTCAAGACTCCACAACCTATTATCAAATGTACAAAACAGGCGATTTGGATCTGATCTTGAGCCTTCCCGTGGATACACTGGATCAGGAAAAGAGCAGCAAGGAATTCCTGTCGCACCCATCCTTCAGTGTGTACACGTATTCTTTCAACGTAAAACAAAAGCCGTTTGACAATAAAAAAATCAGACAGGCCATTGCCTACGCCATTGACCGTGAAGCACTGGCTACCAACGTAACCAAAGGTGGCGAAACTCCTGCATACGGATATGTTCCATACGGAACAACAACACCGTCCGGCAAGGACTTCCGTGATGAAGCGCCGAAAAAATACTATGAGTTTGATGCAGCAAAAGCAAAACAATTGCTGGCTGAAGGACTGAAAGAAGAAGGTTTGACCAAGCTGCCACCGATCACCTTCAAGTACAACACGTCGGACAAGCATAAAAAAGTAGCTGAAGCCATTCAAGAAATGCTAAAAACGAACCTGGGCGTTGAAGTGACGCTAGAGAATCAGGAATGGAAAACATACATTGATACCTTTAAGCAAAAGAACTTCCAGATCGCCCGTATGGGCTGGGAAGGAAACTTCCTTGATCCGCTTGGCGTATTGGGACACTATACTTCCAAAAATTCGAACAACTTTACCAACTGGAGCAACCCGGAGTATGACAAGCTGATTGAATCCTCAACCTTTGAGCTTGATCCGGCAAAACGCTTTGAACAGCTTCATCAGGCAGAAGACGTATTGATGGAAGATCTGCCGATTATTCCGATCCAGTTCTCTGCGGATACCGCATTAATCAGCCCTAAAATTCAAGGCATCGTATTTGACGCTCGTTCGAACCCAGATCTACGTTTTGCAAAACGGGTTGAAAAATAATGATATTACGTTTCGGGATCACTGCCCTGATTGTCGGTACCTTAGGATTTTTATACGCCGTCCCCCATCTCATGTATGGTCGTGAAAACCTGGCTACCGCAAATCTGCTATTTCTGTTAGGATTGCTGGGCTTGGTGATCAGTGCGATCTTCCATGTTCTGCAAAGTGGCTTTCTCACCCTCTTTCTGCGGGGATTTGCCGACATCGGGCAGTTATTCATTCGTCAATCCAAGGCATTACAGGAGGAAAATGAACATTTGCGTTCCGATGAATCTCTGTCTGCCTGGAAAACATCCATGTTCCGCCACCTCAAGGTATATACTTCGGGGTGCGGGACGGGACTTTTACTTTGCTCGATAGTATTAATGGGGATGAGTTAAGGAAATGAGAAGCTTTCTTGCGGTTGGTGGACGCTGCGCGTGCAGATTGTTCCTCCGATCGCTTCTCCTGAACAATTCTGCCCGCTCCGCTAGCAACCGCCAATAGAGCTTCTACATGTTTTAGTGATTGGTAAAATGAAAAGAGAGAGTTCCGCAAAGCGTTTGCTAGCAGAGCTCCCTCTTTTTCATTTTTTATATTAACTTTGAAAAGTTTCTCATAGTACTACAAGACTTATTAGTCTTAATAAATGCGCTTTTCCTTCGCTTCTTGCAGCCATGACGGGAACTCGTTAAGTAATAGTTCGTACAGTTGATTGTCTTCCATAGATTCGATATCTTGTATTTGAAAGAAATTGGCGTTATCTACCACACGACCTTCTATGTTGTCGAGCTTTTTTAATACGCCAAAATCGGATTCACCCACACCGATAAATTGCCAGAAAATTGGCTCTCCTGATGAATCAATGACTGCGTTGTCAATATTGTCCCCTTTTCCACGCTTCACACCGCCATCATTAATAAAAATAACAAAAGCCGGATCTGAAGAGGGTTCTTCCTTGGTGTACTTGGCGATGACATCACGCATCACTGGAGGCTCATCATTTCGACCAAACTTGGGCAAATAATCATTGGACAAAATATGTTTTTCAACATAGTTGTCAACGTCATTTTCGGTAACGGATGGCAACCGTGAAAAACGGTGATCATACACCCATACATCCAGTACACCATCATCATCCAAAGAACTTGCTACCGCAACAATTCGCTCCAACACTTTTTGAACGGTACCATTTTTGTACAAACTTCTCATAGATCCTGAAATATCGAGCACTAATCCAACTCTCGCGGTCACATTCGTTAGATTCTTTTTAGTCAGTACCAATTGCGCATTCTTTTTAAGTAAAGAAATACCGCTCATGTTCCCCACGCTCCTCTATGATGTTTTCACTAGTCCATTTAATCTACCATCTGCGTCGTCGCTCGTCGCCACTTAGGGGAAAGTCGCTCAATTCTCCGAGTTGGTCATGTGCAGCCTTATAAATGCGGAGGATAGCTTGCACCTTGTTAAAATCATTGTCTTCCGGTCCGAATCCTTCCATATACATCCTTTGGATGATGTTTTGGAAAAAATCGATACGTTCGCGGACAGAATCCTGCTCGATTTGCAGCACATCTTCAAAGCTGTGTGTCTCAGCAAATTCAGACAGCTCATCAAATTCCTGTTCCTGATATCGCTCTCCCCGAGTTTCGGGATTGAGGTCAATAGAGGTACGCAGGGTTGACAATAAAATATTTTCGCGTGCCAGCATGACATGAAAATCTTTGTTCTTAAACAGATCTGTAACGATCAGACGGCACATTTCCTTGTTCTGCAACAGAATCCCATCAAAGGGATGCAGCGTCCACACACCGTAATTAAAAAATAAATTAAAATTGAAGCTACTGCTCCCATACTGATATACAATGTTGATTTTCGATTCATCGATGATTTCAAATGAAAATTCCAGCATGCATTCTCCTTTGGGATTCCAATATTTAACTCTATCCTATCAGAAAATGCATGATTTTCAATAAAAAATTTTATTTCACAGTTTCATTTAACTCCACAATAGAGTCTGCTTTTTCGCTACTGGCAGCCACGAGTAAAAAGACAATCACACACCCTAAAATAAAGGACATCATACGCTCATTCTCTCCTTTGTCATTTCACTTTTTAAGAGTTTATGCACGAGAATGCTATATATGTTCATCATGTCCTTTATTGTCCACTGCCAAACCAAAGAAAGACGCCCTTGGGACTCACCCTGGCGTCTTTTTTCATAGATTATTATATTATTGTATATTAGCTATCAGTTCAAAAACGAACTTAGACCCTCAGAAGAATGGTTATCCTTCAGTGGTTTGGATTGTTCTTTCCCTTCGATGCCCAAACGTTGGCTAAGGTTGGCATTGATTGCTGTCATTTTACTTGTATAATCATGGCAGCTTTCAATAATCCGACGGTTTGATTTTTCAGACAGATCCAAAGCAGATACCAAATCGCCAATCGCCTGATTCACAGCTTCCAATGACATCGATGGCTTGCTAAGCAGATCTGTCGTTCTTTCGGTCGTCGTTTTGAGAAGCTTCGCATTTTCCTTGAATTGATCCTCAATCGTACGGTTAGTCGCATCAACGGCTGAAATAATTTTATCTTGATCGGCCAGTGCCATCGCGATCATAGCCGATACGGTGATTAGATTCGATGTTTTATCAATCGCATTATTGACAGAATCAATCAGTTTATCATTGTTATCATTAATAATATCCGTTGCTGCAATGGCCTGATTGTATAACAGGATCATTTCAGTCATCGACTGTGTACGAGTAACTACTTTGCGCAATCCCCGTTCCAGATGAGGCTTGCGATTTTCATTTTCCGGCTTGGCAATCTCGGCTTCGAACAGCTCTTTCAAGCGATTACCAAAGGCAATCTTCGTCTGCAAATTGTAGATTTCTTCAATGGAAGCCTTCTTCAACTGTCTCATGCTGACGATGTTTTCTTCCAAATTATCCTTGCCATCTCTCAAGGCAGTAATGATTTTTTCGATGTTGGTCTTCACCGACTGATACTTATAAATGTAGTTTTTCAACGGACTTTTACGCAGGAGCTTGCCAAAAAAACCTACATCTTTACTCTGCTGAAGCGTTTCGCATTCATCTCGGAGTTTTAAGATCATATTCGAGACCTCAGCCCGATCACCGGACATGAGATCGTTTACCGGACGATCCAACATTTTAAGGGTTTGTCCCGCCCGTTCCTGCGTTTTAACCCCCAGCTTACCAATGTCATCCATTAAGGTATCCAGACTCATAACATCGCTTTGCGATACCTTTTGAATCAGCTGCGAAGCCTCCTCAGTCACCTTTTGTTCATCTTCTTTTCTCAATTCAGCCCATGGGGTCGCCATCATGCTAACCTCCTATTCTGAAAACAACTGTTGCTGAGAGCTAATAGTTATTGTTCAGAGCAGCTATGCTGCTGATTTTTATTCTTTAAAGTAACCTACAGTTCGGAACTGCTGTATCGCTGGTGAATAAGCTCTGCTTTGCTCTGTAATTCCATCAGATCCTTATGCTCCACCGTGGATACAATCACAGATATTTTGCTATCCACATCTCGCAATCCGTTTAGTAGCGTCCTCCGGTTGGTCCGTTTCGCATCGCCACTAAGCCGAAGAAACGGGTTAATCAGTCCGTTCAAGTCCTTCAAAATCAATCTCCGAACCGTGTGATTCACTTCACTGTTGTTCAATTCATGCAAAAGCGGGATGACCCGCTGCAAACGTGCAAATAGAGCCAGCGCCTTCTCGACAATCTCGTTATCTAGCGCATCTTTCTGTCCCTCGGAGATCACCATATCCTCCAGTACCTCCAAATACTCCATCACCTGAGCAAATTCACTGCTCACCTGATCTGGTTGACGTACTTGTCCTGTTATAGACTCCGGTCGAACGGCATCTTCCTTTTCATGCTGCTGTGTCTCACCGACCTGCTCCTGCACCACCGGAATCACGGAACCAGTCAGATTAGGTCGAGGATGGCGAACAGCCATGATAAGGCTGTATCCTCCCAGACCAATGATCGGAATCGCCAAACACACAAACAACGGCAACCAAGAACTTAGTAAAAGCGCAATCAGGTAGCTGACCACAGCAATCGTGGCACCCCACATTTTAGAAGTCATAGCTTGTACCTCCTGACGTAAACCCTTACCATATTGTAGAAAACAATATTTGCCTATGTCAATGTAAGGATTGGCGTATCGTGATTGGCTGCTCGATATGACTGGCTAGAATGTCGTATTGCGGGTGCAGTGAACCGATTTCATGACCCAAAGCCGATTTCACCGCCAGGTAAGGAAAATTGATACCTGACAAGCATGATACATGAAGACCTCCCGACATCCGTGGATTGATCTCTAACAGCTTAGCCCGCTCGCCGTTATATTTCACTTGAATGTTATAATTGTACGGAATGTGATACGCCTCAGCGACCTTCTCTGCCACCTTCAACAGCTCAGGATGCTGCTCCAGTAGCCGTAATCGCCCTCCTGCCTTCCTACGCGGAACTGCTGCTAACAATTTTCCGTTTCGGTCAGCCAAGCAGTCGATACTGTATTCGTATCCCTCCAGCAGTTCCATCACCATCAAATTGGGAAACGTCTCTGTGGAAGACAATACGCGATAGGCCTCCTCGAACGAAATATGATTCAGCGCATGACCGAACAGTTCCTCCAGTGGATTGCGTTCATTATCGATGATACGAAAGCCCATACCGCCTTCTGCATTACATGGCTTGAAGCATACCTTGTGCCCAAGCGCTATTAATGACTCATACGCCTGTCTAAACTGCTCGGCATTACTGGCAATGGCATAATCGGGAATGGTGACAATATCTTTTTGACGAATGGATTCATAAAATAGGTCCTTCTCCATCAATTGCTCCAGCAGTTCGGTATCCCGGCACACCATTACTTCTGTACCAATATCGTCGAACAAATAAAGATGCTTGCTAATATCGAGCATATTCCACCGTGGAATAAAGACATCAATTTCATGTCGCCTGCAAAAATCAGCACAAAACTGTGCATACTCGACACCGCTCGTGCGCGGCTCAACTTCAGCTACATCACTGGCCTGTAGTGCCATGTGCTGCGGATCCGAATGTGTGGTATAGATCTCGAACGGAATACCGTCCTCATTGTTACGAATAGCGTTCATATAATGATACACCACCGAAAACCAGCGGTTAAAATACACTTTGACCTTCTTCACAGCGCCACGTCCCCTACTATTTTAATCATGAAGTACGAGCCGCTGATATGCTCCCGTGCACTTCATAGACATATTCCATAATTTCATCCGCTGCATAAACCCCCGACACTTCCGTAAATCGGTAGTTGACCTCTAGCTTATCCCGCAGCTGTTCCCGATACAATTCACCATGACGCGGAGCAATCGCATAGTCGGCATAATCCAGCAGACAACGGTCCAGTAAAGAGTCACCGGATGCAACCACATCTCCCCCATTGGTAAGGTTGCGGATATGCTCCACAGCTGCCTGTTTATTCACGGCCGCAGGCACCAGATATACTTTACGGCCTTGAATGGATACCTCCCAGCCCATTTCATGCATCATCCGCGCCTTCTCCAGCACCTGTTCCAGCGGCATACGATCCCGTTCAATCACGAAAGCATAAAATAGTTCATCGCAAAAACGTTCGCTTACGACCCAGTCCTCATGCAGCACCTGTCCGAACACCTGACGTGCTTCTTCCGCATGAGCACCATCGCGGCGTACTTGTTCGTGAATACGCCGATTCCACTCTCGGTCCACCTCGCCTCCGACGATGATGTTTCCGCCATTACTCGTCACGGCATATGCGGGAATCAGCTCCGTCTGAAACACGGTGATTCGTCTATACTGTTCCATGGTCCGAGTCGTCACAGGCATAAACATGACATCTGCCGGTAGTGTCTTGAGCCATTGCAAAGCTTGTGCAGAAATAAAGGCCGACGTCGCCCCTTCGATCTGTTCCGCAGGCAGCAGACCAGAGGACTCCAGTGGCACGCCAAGCGAACGTTTGGAATAAATTAGTGTCTGATCCAGATCACTTGCGTAGATCATTCTTGTCCCCCTTTAAGCGGTTTGATGATCCCGCAACAGGAATAGGTCAATCCTTTAAATACCTCTACAGGCACTCCACGATCTTTGGCCAGCAGCATAATATGCTGAAGATTCGGATTATCTTCACGGTCAATCAGAATTTTCCACGGCACCCTGCGGAGCAATACGCGAGTCGTCTCCCCCACTCCCGGCTTGACCAGATTGATATCCCGAATACCAAATGCCTGCTGAATCGCCTCAATATCCCGTAAGCCCTGCCACGTCACTACAGGCGGATTCAATGTCATCTGTTCCGCATATGCAGCCGCCGTTTCAGCCACGGCTTGAAAGTAACCGGATACCGTATCCACAAACGTATTGGACTGATCCACCGACCGCCAGGATTCATAAAATTTAGCCCCATGAAAATCGTCCGGACCTATCAGATCGTCGCGTAATACCGTCCGGCTCATCAGACCCGATACCGTTGAATTCAGACAAGCGCTCGGGATCAAATAATCTTCTCGTGTACCAAAGGTCTCCGAGCAGCTGCCTGGATCAGCCAGCACTGCCAGATCATCATTTAGGCGTAGCCCGTAATCTGCATTCATTTCACGGCAGGCCTCGATCAACACCTGACGAATGGCGCCTTTCCCCGTCCAGCCATCGACAAACTGAAGTTCAATCCCCAGTCCATGCTGCTGTAAAATGTACAAAATAGCATTCCGGTCAATACCTTTGCCACGAATAATAGAAATACTGTAATGCGGCAAGGATACGCCATACTTCCAGTCAATATAACGCTTGGTCAGGATGCCAATGGGCGTTCCCGCTCTGGCAAGAGAAACAATCGCCGTGTTCAGACCTCTTTTTCTCACAATCATCTCAGCCACAGAAGCTGCCGCTAATGCAACCTTTTGGGCAGATTGGGCAAGCGTTTCGTGAAACAATCCAATATACTCTGCTGTGGGCTGGTATTCCACAGGCAGCATTTCTGAATAATGGACTCCAGACTGTATCGCCTCTTCCCGATCCTCTGTCCCTTTTTCCAACGCAACCCGGCTCAAATCCTTCAATAAAAAAGTGACATCCGAGGCAGGATAACTGCCTAGCGGTACGGGCGGATGAATGTTCTTCTGCTGTATTTGCTCCATGAGTGCTTGCTTCATATCCGCGCTCCTTTACTCTCCTGCTTAGTTAAACTGTTAAAATAAACGACATGCACTTTATCACAGCCCAGACAGCTCAATGCATCCAGCATGGGCTTCATTCGCTCTGGGTCCGACTCTCTTTCCAGCAAAACGAATATTTCGTCATACTGACCGGGCTCTACATTATAAATAAAATTGCCTACCGTACTGTCCTCAGGCGAGGGATAGGTCACACCACAAGCGACGCCATACTCTTCTTCCCGGTGGGGATACACCGGGCTGCGTGTCGTCGATTGGTAATAAACATCCGGGCCTAACTCCGCAGCAATGCGCATAGGAATGTACATGAATTCACCCGTACCCATTACCAGTGTGCGTTGCCCTGAACGAAGTTGGTTCAGTCGTGCAGCTGTACGCGTGATTTCTGCATCCAGCGCTGAGTTATCAGCGGATTGTAGACCAAAACGACCTGTATATTTAAGATAAGGAGTTGTATTGGCATACCCGTCAGTTGATAGGGAGCTATGTGATACTCGCTCAAAAGCGGAAGCATCCTTTTCAAGACAGTGGTCATCTACTGAAAAATCTTTGTTAATCTCTACGGTGCTAGTGGCTGCATGCTCAGCGTTTCCAGTCTGTCCGGCATATTCTGTGTGGTCCAGTATCGGTGCTCCCTGTATTTCTATCTTTCCTTTGAGTAAACTTAGAGGTGTAATCCTAATACCTAGCTCTGCTTCCAGATCGGCAAAAGCCTGCTCATCGCTGTCTGTCCGCCAGTCCAATAACGAAGCTATCACATATTGTTTGCGCGGAAAATGCTCCTGAATATCCCGTATAATATTAAGCGTTGTTTTTCCTGTCGTAATCTCATCATCTACCAGCACAATGGGTCCATCTCCGGCAAAAGCATCCTCATTCAGTGCATAACAACGATGATCAACAGCGTGCGAATGCTCTTCTTCAAACCGAATAATAGGCCGAAGGCCCGGAATATCCTCGCGTGTCGTATGAATATATGTAGCACCGTCATCAAACAACCGATACATGCTGTGCCCCAGTGCTGTAGCCGTCTCGGCAAAACCTACAAACTTAATTGGCTCTGGAAAAGCAAAAGCCAAACGTTCATCCATCAGCTTTTCATAGGCCTCTTTCGCATAATTCGAATCAAGAAGTCCTCTCACGGCCTCTCTAATCAGTTTATCCATCTGTTGTCCTGACTGTGGGACAAGCTCTTTATATAGCAGGATTGCCAGTGCTGCCCCACTTAACAGAGAGGTGTATGGATTTACCGGAATATGCTTACCCAGCACCTTGCTGACAAACAAAAACGAACGCTTTTTGTTGACCCGTGCCGCCATCGCAAACAGCTTATCCACAGGAAGACGGAATGGATTATGAGTCTCCCTAATTTTAACGCTGAACTGCTCCAGAATTGGCAGCAGATGTGTTTTCGTGGTTGGGTAAGAGACTGACAAAATGTTGTTGTTCATGTAACACCCCGTATACTTTAGATCTATTTATAATACGATAAGCCCAATTCAAATGAGGCTTAATTTCATTCATTTTGTTGGCATAGGTGCTCTTGAATACACCCAGACTACCGTCGTTACGTTCAACAATCTCAAGTGCATCCATATACTCTTCATGAGTCACCGCATACATGGCCTGTACCGGCTTAATGTGGGACGGATGAATGATCGTTTTGCCGATAATCCCATTCTCTTTATCCATCATAACTTCGCGAATCAGCCCATCCACTGCATCTGAGATGAAGTCCATTCGCAAGTAGCGCCCCGGCTTCCCAAATGCGTCTTCAAAAGGCGACACTCTTAATTGAGGTTTAAAGATACGTTCCCGGTGAGAGAAATATTCCCATACAGGACCGGAAATGACATAGTCCGAGTCCACGCGTCCGAACAAGTTAATAATATCTGCGATGCAGTCCCGAATGACGGCAATCTCATAAATCGTAATATCCGGGCTGCGTCTCAGCCCATACAGACTGGAGAAATCAGTGGCCCCAATTCGTACATTCAGCACATATTCCTGAACCTCGTCCAAAATTTCTTTTATCGCCAGCAGCTCTTTCCAACGGGTTTCCCGATAAATAATTTTAGAGCTTTCAAGAATCGGCAATCCATACAACACAGGCGTGCGGCTTGCGTCTCCTGCCCCTGTATGCATAGTCCGGTTATACTCAGCAATGAGTGCAAAATACGCCCGTCCATTATCAGAGGAGAACTTGGGGAGGACAAAGCCCGTAAGCAGCTCCAGGGTTTCTCCCAAACTGTTCAGCAGTCGTTCCAGCTGTTCCACAGATCGCACACGTACAAACAGCAAAGGTAATTGCTGTTCACTCATCATCCCTGTCCGTACATAGGACAATAGTTGAAACAGTTGCTGTGCCAGCGATTCTTCAGCCTGTCCGACCTGCTGATCCCCTATAGCATCCTCCAAATCCAGAATGACCGTTGTTAGTCCTTCATGCTTTCCATTCTTGATCTCTTCCGCTACTTCCAAGCGAGTCGCCGGCATGTACAAAGCCGCTCCTATGGCATAAGCCAATATACTTTTGGGTGAACGGTTATGAAACTCCATCGGTGGAGTACAAAAGATCGCTTCTACTTCCTCAGAGGTTAAATCATTAAAATATTTCAGGGCCCTTCCCCTCCTCTTGCTCTTTCTTGCCTGACTGAAGCCCTGTGCCTCGGGTATAAAAGAAATCCCCCCTTAGTTTCAGGAGGGATTTCGCTATACTTTGTACATTAAGCCTCTTTGTCGGCCTTTTTCTTTCTTTTCGCCGAGCTAAGAATCATTGTGCCTACAAAGACGGCAATCAAAATGCCGAAGAATAATACTTGCGACATGTGAAAGCCAAAAGCAGCAGCCAGCATTTTACCCCCGATAATGGCGATCATAATAAAGGCTGTCTGTTCCAGTTCCGGAAATTTATCAATGAGCTTGAGGAACACTTGTGCAACACCACGCATCATCAGAACGCCGAGTATACCACCCAGGAACAGAACCCATACTTTCTCGCTCACACCAAAAGCGGCAATGACACTGTCAATACTGAAGGCAATATCCATCAGTTCGACCATTAATACGGTTTTCCAGAAAGAAGTAGGTTTGTTCTTCACTTCTCCATCACCCTCGGACTTGAATAAGCCCTTATAAGCGATGTAGAGCAGATAAGCCGCACCCAGTACCTTAATCAGCGTGAACTTAATCAGGAATGTACCCAAGCCGATGGCCAGGAATCTGAATATATACGCACCTAAAATCCCGTAAAATAAGGCTCTCTTTTGCTGCTCCTTCGGTAAATGCTTAACCATAACTGCGAGAACCAAGGCGTTATCCGCCGACAAAAGACCTTCCAGCAAAATGAGAGTTCCAATAATCCCCCAACTCACCGGGTCAGTAAGCGTACCTACCACATCACTCCATGAAAAGAAATGGCCGTAGTTCTCGCTGATATTTTTAAATAAATCATTCAACATGAAAAGAGTGCCTCCGATAATTCAATTTATTTACTCCCCTGCGTCCAGCGCATGCCCCAGTTATATGCCTGATCCATTTCACGATGACCGCCATAAAACTGTACGAGTCTCTCAATACTAAACGTTTCATCGTTCACATTTTGGATCATTGCAATCGCACACATCCCTTTGCGATTGTCATGTTCATTCATATGAACGATAATGTCTGGCCCGTCCTTCTGGTACAGCGTGACTACCCCGTCTGCTTGTGACCAGTTCGTGACTCCTTCATAAATGAAGGTAAACACCAAAATTCGCTTAATTTCAGAAATTTTGGCACCGTTAATACGAAGATTCTCCCCTGTTTTCACAGAGCCTGTACGGTCGTCACCATCCAGAGCAATGTACGGGAAGCGATTCAGAGAACCGAAAACTTCCCCAAGCGCCTGAACGACACCTTTATCCCCGTTCTTCATCTCATACAAGCAGCCCAGGTCCAGATCGACACCCTTGGAGCCACGACTGAAAAAGCCCTTACTCTGCTGTACCTGATTCCAGTTCAGATTGATTAGGATTTCACCTAATCCGCCTGAGCCTTTTTTCAGGTTAATGGTGTCGCCCTTTTTCTTCAGCTCAATTTTCCGCAGATTCAGATTCACCGGAGTTGCAGATGGCTCTGGCTTTGGAACAGGAGGTGCAGGTGGCGGTGTTGGTGCTGGCCGAGGCGCTGGAGGTGGTGTAGGCCCTGGCGCCGGAGGAGCCGGATTATTTTCCACTTCAATGCCGAAATTTTCACACAACGCATCCAATCCACCGGAAAAGCCTGCGCCTATCGCGTTAAACTTCCATTCACCGTTATGGCGGTACAGCTCGCCTATCACAATGGCCGTCTCGACTGTAAAGCCACTATCCAAATTAAATCGTAAAACCTCTCCATTAACCGGATGAACAAAACGTATAAATCCGCCTTGAACCTGTCCAAAATTTTGCCGTTTCTGATCCGCATCATAAATGGTCAGCGTAAACGCAATCTTCTCGATATGGGAAGGTATTCTGGTTAGCTCCAGCGAAAACTGTTTCTTGTCACCAAACTGTTGTCCATCTGAATAGGTGATAAAGGGTGTGGTCGGATTATTGTAGAAGATCAGATCCTCATCGCCCGATACCTTCCCTCCAGGGCCTAACAAAAATGCAGAAGTATCGAGTTCCAGAGCCGCTGAGGACTCCCAACCGATCCCTATGTTGACATGGCTCAGGCCCGGATTCGTTTTGGTCAAATCCACCTTCTGTCCTTTTACTACGATAACAGCCATGATTGTGTCACCTTTCTGTCCGTTTGTCGTGTTCAGCGTACGTTCTTCAATGGCTTAAAAAGAAAGGGGTAGCGCCCTTTGGACACCACCCCAAGTGGATATTATTGAGCGTCCAAGCCATAGTTTTTAGCAAGCGCACCCAATCCACCAGCAAAGCCACTACCGATAGCCTGGAATTTCCAGTCCGCATTGTGACGGTAAAATTCACAGAATACCACAGCTGTTTCGGTGGAGAAATCTTCTCCCAAATCGTAGCGCAACACTTCACGATCCGTTGCCGCATCTACCACCCGTACAAAAGCATTGGACACTTGTCCAAAGTTTTGCGCACGGGCCTCATAGTCATAAATCGTAACTGTAATACCGATACGATGGATGTTTGCAGGAATCTTTGCAAAATCAATAATAATTTGCTCGTCATCCCCGTCGCCCTCACCTGTGCGATTATCGCCTGTATGAGTAACAGCACCCGCACCACCTGTCGGGTTATTGTAGAATACAAAATCGTCAGCTGCCTTCGCTTTACCATCCTCATATAGCAGGAAAGCCGAAGCATCCAAGTCAAATTCAGCGCCACCACTGTATTTATTGGTATCCCAGCCAAGACCTACGACCACACGAGTCAAGCCTGGATTCGTTTTGGTCAGATCAATCCGTTGTCCCTTAGAAAGACTAATCGTCATACTGCATACCTGCCTTCTTCGTGTAGATTTTTTTAAGCTAAGCCGTAATCACGTGTCAACCCTGCAAGACCATCCTGGTAGCCGCTACCAATGGCATTAAACTTCCACTCACCGCTATGGCGATACAGCTCGCCTACCACGACGCCTGTTTCGATCGAGAAATCTTCTCCCAGATCAAAGCGAACCAATTCTTCGTTGTTTGCTTCATTTACAATACGCGCATAAGCACGGGACACTTGTCCAAAGTTTTGGCTGCGTTCTTGTGCATCATAGATCGTAATCGTAAAAGCGATCTTTTCTACGTTAGCAGGTACATTGCTCAGATCAACTTTAATTTGCTCGTCATCTCCGTCACCTTCACCTGTGCGGTTATCTCCGGTATGAACGACAGAACCGTTCTCGTTTTGTGGATTATTAAAGAAAACGAAGTTCTTTTCCGTTTCTACTTTGCCGTCCGCATTCGCCAGAAATACGGATACGTCCAAGTCAAAATCCTTACCACCATCGTACTTATTGGTGTCCCAGCCGAGACCAACCATAATTTTGGACAAACCTGGGTTTGTTTTCGTCAAATCAATTTTTTGACCTTTAGATAAGTTAATTGCCATGAGTAAGTACCCCGTTTCTCATTAGTTTTGTATGAGCAACCTAAATTACATGTAACGCTCAGCCAGCACATCAATATGTACGGCATGGGTGCCTGCACCGATTGCAGCAAACTTCCATTCGTCATTGTGGCGATAGAGCTCCCCGCAGATCAGCGCAGTCATTCCCTCAAAATTATCAGATAAATTAAACGTCACCAGTTCCTTGGAGTTGGCACCGTCCAGAATGCGGATATACGCTTTCTCGATCATGCCGAAATCCTGTTTCCGGTTTACGCAATCATATATATTCACAACAACAAGCACTTTATCGACATTGGCCGGAATCCGTGCCAGGTCAATCATAATTTGTTCATCATCGCCGTCACCTTGTCCGGTCAGATTATCACCGGAATGCACGACTGAGCCGCACGGGCTTTTTTTATTATGGAAGCATACTACATTGTCAGACTGAGTTAGTTTCCCGTTAGCATCCAGCAAAATGGCAGAAGCATCACAATCAATATTGGGTTGCTTCTTGAAGCCAAAAAATCCTTTGGACTGCACTGGGTCCCATCCCAATCCGGCTATAACCTTGGTTAGTCCTGTGTTTCCCTTGGTTAAATCAATTTTCTGGCCCTTGACCAGATTAATTACAGCCACTGATTAACACACCTCCCTTCCGTAAAATTTACAGACTAAATTCAGACGGATTCAAACCAAGCGCGCCACAAATCTCAGCAACAATCCGTTGCTCATTGGCATCAAAGTCACCGTCAGCTGCACCAATCGCACTGCATACGCCGACGACAAGTCGACCTACTTCAGGCTTGCCTTTCAATTTACCAATCGCTTTCAATGCTTCCTGTTTGCCGATTTCAGGTGAAAATTCAAAGTTCGCTACATAGTGATTGAAACGGTTGATGACCTCACCCATATCAAACACTTTCAATTCTTCACTAATATTTATGTATCCGGCCATTTTTGTTTTCTCTTCCGGACTAATAGTACCGTCGGCAAATGCTACTAATGCACAACCTGCAACAACAGCTTCCATAAAATCTTTATTCTTAAATTTCTTAACCTGGTCTCCAAGTCCTTTTTTAGTTGTATTCAACCAATTTTTAAATGTACTCATATTTCCCTCCACAATTACGTATTTGGGTATAATCTATCCTAGTTAATTTCTTCCTTTACTATAACCTGAATTACGATCTTATTCTACAATAATATACAAAAATGCGGTAAATCTGATCTACCTTTTATAGGTATACTCTCTATCTTTAGCCCTATTTTCTGTCGAAAGTATCCCTTCCATTATCCCCCATTAGATAGTGCAATTGCAAGTTTGTAGAATGGTAGACTTCTATGGATATGCAACAAAATACAATTGCTGTTCTACATATACGGTTTTGCTAAGGTAAACGTTGCGCATACTTGCGGATCAACAGCATACAAAAATAGCGTCGACCAAATTTAGGACGACGCTATTTTCACTTCAATTTATTAGGTTCGGTGGTACTATAGCTACTCTTTTAATTCCGAAGCTGAAAAACTCTGTCTAATGCAGGATATCTCTTTCACGTTGTTTAAACAAGTGACACACGCTGTCTACACATTTTATTAAGAGTCTGTAAGCAACTCTGTTTTAGCTTTTTCAATTGCTTCGTCACGGCTCTGCACTTGCATTTTTGAGTATATGGTCGAAATGTAGTTTCGAACAGTTCCTTCAGACAAGTGAACCTTGCTTGCAATTGCTTTATAACGGTGTCCTTCAGTTAAACAATGTAGAATTTCCAACTCCCGCTCTGTCAGTCCATAAGGATTCTTCATCGTCCCCGTCATTTGCTGAAACAGTGTACCTGCTACTTCTTGGGTAATCATCGTTCCTCCGTGATGCACTAGCCGTATCGTATTAGCCAGCTCTCTTGGATCAATTGTTTTTAGTACATAACCTTCAGCACCCAAAGCAAGTGATTTCGTAGCATACGAAATGTCATCAAAGGTTGTGATCATAATTACACGTATGTTAGGCCAGCTTTCTTTAATTAACTTCGTCGCAGTAATACCGTCCATCTGGGGCATATGTACATCCATTAATACAACGTCTGGGGGATCGCTGGCACATCGATCTACAGCAACGTTCCCGTCTTCTGCCGTTTGAATTCGAAAATCAGGTTCGTTTTTGAGCAACAGGCCTAAACTGTCCCGAATGAGTAATTGATCATCCACCAACAATACCTTGATCTCTGGATTACTAACATCTGTATCCTGAAGTAATGGTATAGAACAGGTCACAATCGTTCCTTCGCCTTCTTTGGAATGAAGGTATAGCTTGCCTTGAAGGGACGAAAGCCGCTCTTTCATTCCTGAAAGACCAAACCCGAACTTAATTTCGTCACTTCCCTTCCCATTGTCCTGCACCTGCAAAATGATCTGGTTATGGTCGTAGTGAAGAAGCACCTGAATAGAATTGGCATGCCCATGTCGGCTGGCATTAGTCAATAATTCTTGTAAACAGCGGTACAAGGTCAGTTTTGACTGTTTTAGTACAGGAAGCGGCTCCCCCATCGTTCTGAACACAACACGAATGGCAGTATTTTTTTTGAATTCATTAATTATATTGAGCAAGGATAAATCCAAAGAGGGATCTTCCTCCATAGGGTCCATCTGATGAACTTGCTTTCGGATATCTTCGAGCCCTGTTCGACCAAGTTGAAGAACAGATTGCAATCTTTCTATCCCCTCTTCAGAAGAGATATAAGGACGTAATGTTTCCATACTTAAGATAATGGAAGTGAATGTATGACCAATCGAGTCATGAAGCTCGCGTGACATGCGATATCTTTCTTCCAATAGTGTCATCTGTTCAACCTGTGTTGAATACTGCTCAAGAGTCTGATACTGCTTTTTTATTAATTCGAGTTTTTGTTTGATCCGATCTATAGAACGAAATGCCATTTGTAATCCGAAACCAATACCGTATACAAACGAAGCATCCACTAAGTTCTGGAATACGTCCTCTATCGTCCAATGAAACGCCCCTCTTCCTCCCAGACAAAACATCAACAACGCAAGAGGAAAAGTTACCGCATGTGAACGGCCGCGGCTATAAAACGCAATCGTAAAAACAGCTGGCAAAAATAGCCGGACAAGCTCATATTGATGAGCAAATAGCAAAGAAATTCCACCCACTAGAAATACTTCAGCCAACAAATACCAGAGATAATGGCTTCGATCAATGAACAAAGGTAGTGAATAGCAAACGAGAACAGTGATAAATACAACAGTGAAAGGGAAAGATGGGCGGTCTTGATACGATAGCAAAACAAAGCAAATCAACCACAAGATTCGGAATACAGCAACAATCCATTCCTGCCAAGACCAGCGCATATTGCATCCAAACATGTAAGTACCCCATTCTTCTTAAATTAAGGTAATTTTTTCAATCTTTTCACATCATAACAAGGTCATGACATTTTGTCACTAGGGAGTATGACTGCACTCCTGATACTTTATAGACAATCAAACTGCTGGCGGGGAGGGAATCGTTGTTGTCACTATTACAGATTCGTAATTTAAGTAAAAAGATTGGGAAGAGAACCATTGTTGAAGGATTGTCCTTGGATGTGAAGGCGGGAGAAATCATGGGTCTTGTTGGCCCAAATGGAGCGGGCAAGACGACCACTATTCGGATGATCGTAGGTTTAAGTTCAAAATCAGGAGGCCAGGTATTTATCCACGGCCAAGATATCGATCGCTCCTTCGAAAAGGCAATGAGACATGTAGGGGTTATCGTCGAAAATCCAGATCTGTACAAATATCTATCCGGCTATGACAATCTGATTCATTTCTCAAGAATGTCTCCAGGGGTTTCTTCGGAACGTATTCAGGAAGTAATCTCGCTCGTTGGACTTGAGGACAGCATTGATAAGAAAGTGGGAACTTATTCTCTTGGCATGAAGCAGCGACTGGGATTAGCCGTTGTACTGGCCCACAAACCTTCCTTACTTGTGCTTGACGAGCCTACCAATGGTTTAGACCCAGCAGGAATAAGAGAGCTTCGGGAACATTTAATCAATCTGTCTCAAAAAGAAGGCGTTGGTGTTCTTATTTCTAGCCATCTTATGGCTGAAATGGAACTGATGTGTGATCAGGTAGCGATTTTAAATAAGGGAAAACTGATTGGTATCCATAATGTAGCTGAGATGATGGATAATCGGCTTGCTCCTGTTCGGTTTGAAGTAGATAGACCCGAATTGGCTCTTCCGGTATTCCAGTCCATGCTGGCGGGGAAAGAAATTATTGCAGATCAACAAACTCTACAAGTTGACATTACAAAGGATCAAATTCCGGGTATTACAAAAAAACTTATGGATACGGGGGTGAACATATACAGCGTTCAGATCACGAAACAGACACTAGAGGATAAATTTATTGAAATCACAGGGGGAATTGAAAAGTGATTCAGTTAATTCGCAATGAAAACATGAAGATTTATAAGCGTAAACGCACCTGGTTTATCATCATACTGCTTATTTTGTATGTATTAATCCAGATGGCCAATTTAAAAAGTTCTGGTATGACTGAGTACAATGAAGGCTGGAAAACACTTTTACAGCATGAAAATTCGAAGCTAACGAGAGATGCAGCAAAGTCAGACGCTCTACCCATTGAGAAAAAAATGGCAGCAGAAAAAATTTTGATGAATCAGTATTATTTGGACCATAACATCGCTCCTCAATCCAATGCTTGGAGTTTTACAGTGAGTCAATCCAGAAATTTAATTGTAGGTATCTCTCTTTTAGCTCTTATCGTGGCTGGCGATATTGTAGCCTCTGAGTTTTCTGCCGGTACAATCAAATTTTTACTGACACGTTCAGCTACACGCTCGAAAATTTATTTTTCTAAATATATTGCAACTCTCTTGTTTGGGATATTTTTGGTTCTGCTCACTTTTCTGGCTGCCATATTTTTCGGCGGTTTAATGTTTGGCTTTAAGGGGATCGGCGATCCCTACTTATTCGTCAAGGATCAAACCATTCAGCAGGCAGATATGATTCAAGCCTTGTTAGGTGGTTTTTTATTTAATATACCTTTTATGGTTATCGTGTTGACATTTGCATTCATGATTTCTGCAGCATTTCGCAGTGTTACATTTTCTATTGTATTCTCTATGCTGGCAGCTATAGCAGGATTCGTCTTGAGTATCACCATGAATGGATGGCCTTGGACAAAATATTTTGTGTTTTCCAGCACAGATCTCAATCCTTATTTTTTTGGAACGACGCCAGTGGAAGGAATGACCCTGGGCTTCTCACTGTTCCTCCTTCTACTTCATCTGGTCGCTATGCATCTCGTTTCATATCCTATTTTTACAAAACGGGATGTAATCTAAATCTATACTAACTATTCTGAAATGGAGTGATTGAAATGAAATGGCTCACTACTTTAGTGATGATCTCAATGTTACTGTTAACTGCGGCCTGTTCATCCAAACCTGCAACATCTTTAAACAAGGAACTTGAACTATCATCTGCCGGTATTTCCAGCTTAGTTTTAGATAATAGCAACGGTCAAATTGAAGTTGTCGGAAAAAACAATACAGATAAAATACAAGCCAGTGTCGTTGCTAATGGCAGCAACATGGATAAGCTAAAATTAAGTCTGGAGGGAAAAGATGGTGTAGCTACGCTTAATACTTTTTTCGAAGGCCAATTCATGTCAACAGGTCCCCAAACGGTTGATGTCAAGCTCACCATTCCGGAACAAATGAAACTAGAAATTAAACATCCGCATAGAGATGGAGATATTCAAGTAACCAATTTAGCCTCGGATGTAAGCATTGAAAATGTGAATGGTAATATCACGCTTAAAGAAATCGGTGGAGCCATTGATTTAACCAACAGAGATGGGGGAATTACTATTCAAAATAGCTCATCCGACGTCAATATTGAGAATGTAAACGGACATATTCAAGCAGATAAAATAGGGGGTACTGCATATATTGAGTTAGGTGACGGCTCTCTGGATATTGATCAAGTTGCAAAAGATGTTGTCATTATTCAGAGCGGCAATGGAAAAGTAAGCATCGGTGATGTGAAGGGGAAAGTAACTCAAAGCAAAAAATAACTGAAAGACCAAAAGGCCAACTTAAGTTGGCCTTTCCATTAACATCAGGTCCTTCAATCACATCATAAGCAGAAATTCAGTTTATAATGCTGATACCCGTTCTTTTTCACCTACGCTATTAAGGACTGGTTCGGCATTTTGACTGAAAAAGTTACGTAATTCTTTGTTCTTATGAGCCATGATACCCATCACCAGAGCAACTATTCCCGAAGCCAGAGGAAGGTATACCCAATGGATTCTATCCAATAGTATTCCGTACAACCCGATTCCGAGCGGAGTTGCTAGCATAGTGATCGAGCTGATTACACCAAACACCCCGGCTCTAATATGTTCTGGAGTATACAGTTGCACATAAGATATCATGGGGACATTACTCATCGAATTAAAAAATCCGGTTACTGCCAAAATCATAATGAAGATGAACGTCATCTGTATCAGGCTTCCTGCTGTTGAGGGAAACAACAATGGGAAACACCATGTTAGGAATAAGATGGCTTGAAGCTGAAACAGCATAAATATTTTGGTAATAACAAATTGATGTACTTTCCGACGTGAAACCACAATGGCTCCTGCAATGACTCCTACGAACCAGGCTCCTTGAATAACAGACAGTTGTTGAGCTGAAAGTTGAAGTTCCTGATAAGTCACATACGGCAGTACAACCTGGATTAACGGAGCCAGCATAAAATTGATGCCAACAAAGATGACAAGTAAATACATGATGGCTTTTTGCTTGTTTATATACGCAAACACGTCTTTTACGCTGTCTAAATAACTTGAGGATACCGTTTGTTCATCAGATTTCCTGAATTGTAACCATAGTTGCATTAATCCAGCCGAAATAAATGTTATTCCGTTAATCATTACAATCGTTTCCAAGCCCCAAGCTCGATAAGTAATTGCACCCAGGATCGGGCCAAGTACATTTATGATTGCTCCTATGCTTTGATAAGAAGAGTTTGCGCTATGAACTTTTTCCCTTTCCACTAAGTTAGGAATTGACGCATTCAGCGTTAGGAACGTAAATGATTGAATTAAGCTTAATATAACGGAAAACACAGCAAGCAACATAACATTGGTTGAGTCCAACAAGAAAATGGGTAAAAAGATTAGTAGCGCTATGCCGCTTAATATTTCGGTTATGACAAGCACTTTTTTCTTATTACTCCGGTCTATAACTACACCTGCAAAAATATTGACAAATACTCCGGGCAGAATGGACAAGCCTAACACCATTGAAAATACAGTGGCCGATCCGGTGATGTCCAAAATATATAGACTTAAAGCAAACTTAAAAATCGAACTTCCTAGCTCGGATATAAGCCTGGTCACAGAAAAAATAAATAGATTCCGGCGAGCATAAAACGAGAATTCCTTTGGCTGATTCATGAGATCCCCCTATTCGGTTAGGGCAAGAGTTACAGAACGGTTGCCCAGCGTCTTTCCAATTGCTCCAAGGCACTTTGTAAATGATTCCGTACTATACTTTCGTCTTCTGGAAAAGGTAGAGTTAGTGCCATAAACAGATTAGACTCGCTATCATGCCAAACTTCGCATAAGATTCGTGATCTTCCTTCAACATTGACATTACCCAGATCCACCGTTTGTAGGAGTTGATGCTCACTTCTCAGCTCACCAAGGAAATTAAATACAATTGGCATTCTATCCAAAGCCTGCTGCAAGTATCCTCCAGATAAAGGATAATCGTTCTGTACATCCGGGTTATACATTAAGTTAGCAAAGCTGATATTATGTTCAGCTGCCCATTGAACACTTTGGCGAACCTGCTGTTCTAGAGATACCAGGTTTTGGTCTAAATTTGTTAGTATCGGGATATGATCCACAAATTCACCAATAACATCATAGTAACGCTTCTCTCCAAAGCTTCGGCCATACTGCGTTACCCAAATGGGTACCTGACTAAGCTCGAAATACATTTTACAAAAAGCAGTAAACGTAAAGAATGCGATCTCCCAATGACTAGTGTTGTCCAAGTGAACTGCTCTCTCGGAAGATTTTAAATCCCACATAACGGTTGTATGCCCTTCAAGTACTGCTTTTTGATCGACAAAATTGGTTATACGACCCATTGCACGATCAAACTTATCTAGACTATAGGTAGTTACTAGTTCCAGATCGTCAACACCCTGAGGTCCTTCCATAATATGAGCTGTAAAATCAGAGTAACGATTTTTGCTCCCTTCAGGCGTTTCCTTTCCAGCTCGAACACATTCATAATAAGTGTTGAACTGGTGCTTAATAATCTCACTGCTCATAAAGTCAAAGATCGAGTGCGAAAAAGGTAATATAAGCAGGTAGTCTTTCAGATTCTTTTTCACAATCAATATCCGATATAAAAGTGAATTGCTCAATTCATGCTTTTTGTAAAAATAAGGCCAGATGATATTATTCAGAATCACTTGCTGTGCATCTTCGTCATACATAGAGATATCCACCAGTGGTACAGGAAGATGATCCGGTGCTTCCCTTACTTGCCATTGCAATTCTCCGTTTTCTTCACACAGCGTACTTCTCATCAAATCTTGATCTCGAATAATCTGCAGAATCGCTTCTCCCACATACTCCATGTTCATATGTTTTTCTAGCGGAATAATCGTGCCAGAAATATCACTGTGTTGGAGATGGTAGCGTTGTGTTGGAGAAACTGGCAGTCTCTCGATCACTCCTGGGCTTAGAATAGCTTTGGAGAAAATGTCCAAATCATTGTCAATTCTTTCTGTCCATATGCTCTTAATGTCTTCAAGATTGACCTTTTCTAGTCTCAGGGTTTCTTCTCCATGCCAAGTGATGTAATGAGGCTGGATCGATTCATCGCAATTCATGTCCAACAGTTCCATAATCTCTTTTTCGAAAGAAATGGCTCCCTCTTCTAAATGCAGAACAATATAAGATTTTCCATTGAATTGCTCTTGTTGTATCCAACCCTTAACGTTCAGCTTTTGATGCAGCAACGCTATAATCTGATCAAATTGTTGGGCAAGTGCAGAATGTTTCTCTTCCATTCTTTCCACATGTAGTGCCAACTCTCTGACCGTAGGGTATTGATAGATACTGCTCAACCGTAATTCACTACTCAAAATCCCCTGTAACCGAGATGCAAGCTGAATAGCCGTTAAAGAATGTCCTCCCAGTTCAAAGAAATTGTCGTCGATACCCACATGTTCAACACCGAGTACACTCATCCAGATCTCGACTAATTCCTTTTCCAGCTCGTTGCTGGGCTCTACATATTCTGTTCCGGTACCAAACTCCAGCTCAATTTCTAATAGCATACGACGATTAATCTTACCACTCGACGTGAGCGGCATCTGATCCAAGAATACAAAATAAGCTGGAATCATATACTCTGGAACTGAGACAGATAGATTTTGTCGCAACATTGCCGTTGTCACATGGGGTTCGGCAACAAGATACGCACCCAAACTAGGCGTCCCCGTTCGGTCATCAGCACGGGCAAGCACTGCCGCTGCCCGAACTCCATCATGTGCAAGCAAAGCCGCCTCAATCTCACCCAGTTCGATCCGATACCCGCGGATTTTCACCTGATGATCGATTCTGCCCATATATTCGATATTCCCATCCGGCAACCATCTGGCCAGATCTCCTGTTCGGTACATCCGTCCTCCCGGCTCGTATGGATCTTCTACGAATTTCTCTTCCGTCAATTCCTCCCGGTTGACATATCCTCGCGCTACACAGTCGCCCCCAATATGCAGTTCCCCCGGTATCCCTATCGGTTGCAAACGGTCCTTCTTGTCCAAAACATACAATTTTACGTTATCAATCGGCTTCCCGATCGGAATACTCTCCGGTTCATGCTCGGCAGGACAGTCATAATACGCCACCTCCACGGTCGCTTCCGTTGGGCCATACAGATTATGCAGCGTGGCACCGCCGCCTCCTATCAGGCGGTTAAACCGACGAACATGCTCTGTCATCAGCGCTTCTCCGCTGGCAAATACACGTCTTACACTGTGCATTTTCCCCGCAGCTCCGCTGTGTTCCATGTATTCCAGAAACGCTCCCAGCATCGACGGCACAAAATGCAATGCCGTTACCCGGTTAGCCTCAACCGTTTCAGCTATTGTTGCCGGGTCCTTCTCTCCTCCTGGCTCCAAAAAGCATACCGTTGCCCCTTGGATGGCCCACGAGAATAATTCCCACAACGATACATCAAAGGTATACGGTGTCTTTTGCAGGATCACATCCTCCGCTCCAAACGGAATCCGCTTTTGCATCCAGTGCAGACGATTGATCAGCGAGGCATGCTCAATCATGACTCCTTTGGGCTTACCCGTAGATCCCGAGGTGTAAATCACATACACCAAATCCGTCGAGCGATTGATCGATTCCGGATTCTTTTCTCTTCCTGTTTGCTCCTTTTTCTGTACCAGCATATCTTCGATAGCGATCAGTTCCCGGGTTGTTCCATGACAACGAAGCTGCTCCGCTAACTCTTGCTGGGTCAATAAAATGGATGCTCCACTGTCCTCCAGCATGAACGCCAGTCGTTCTTCAGGGTCCTCTGGATTCAGCGGCAGATAGGCTCCACCTGCTTTCAAGATTCCTAGTAGTCCGATAATCATCTCCAACGACCGGTGAACCGCGATCCCCACCACACGATCAGGTCCTACTCCTTTTTCCCGCAGCACATGAGCCAACCGATTCGCTTGGGCATTCAGCTCCTGATACGTTAGTTGCCGTCCTTTATAAAGGGCTGCCGGATGTTCCGGTGTTCGCTCCACCTGCTCCTCAAACAATTCATGGATTGTCTTCTCTCGCGGATAGATCGCCGTCGTATTGTTAAATTCATTCAAAATCACTTCTTTCTCTGGTAAAGAAGTTACTTCAATTGAGGATATACTCATCTCCGGATTATCCACGATTTGTCGGACCACGCCATTTAAATGATTTTTTATACGTTCCACAAATTCTCTACTTAAGGTATCAGCGTTGTACAGAAATTTAATGTTCAGTTCTTCTTTTAGGGAAACAATAAGATTAAAGTCATAGTTTGTCTGTTCATAAAAGGCCATATCTCGCACGTGAATTTTCAGATTGTGCTTCTGCAGCGCCTCTTCTTCGCCATACTCAGGGTAATTTTCAAACACAATAATATGATCTAACAAGCTTTGCTTCAGTGTAGATATGGATTGAATGTCAGCTAATGATGTGTACTCATACTTAACCGATTCAATGGAGCTTTGTTGAGCTCTCTTGGCCATTTCAATGAAGCTTTCATTCTCCTCGCCATAAATTCGCACGGGAATCGTATTAATGAAAATACCTACCATGCTCTCAATGTCCGGGATTACTGGCGGTCGCCCTGAAACAACTGCTCCAAATACTACATCGTTGGTATTGTTATATCTTTGAAGCAATGCCCCCCACATGGATTGGAACAACGTGTTGACCGTAATCCGATTATGAGATGCAATCTCTGTTAATCGTCGTGTCAGTGTTTGGTCTAACGAAAATTCCAGCTGACTCGTCTGATAACCACTTTCTTTAGCCTGCAATTTGGACGTCTTTGGTATAACTGCACATTGCGTATATCCATCCAAAGCCTGTTTCCAATATTGCATGGACTCCTCTTTGTCCTGCTTTTCCAGCCAACGAATATAAGTTGAATAAGCAGGGGCTGTTTCAGACTTAAGCGGTCTACCATCTTTCAATTCTAGATACATGCTCATAAAATCGTGGTAGACAATTCCTACGCACCATCCATCCATAATCATATGATGGAAGGTCCACATCATAAGGAACTTATCAGGAGTTGTTTTTAATACATTTATACGTATTAGTGCCTCATTGGATAAATCAAATCCACGCAGAAGATCTTGTTTTTTGTAATCCTCTAGATAAGCGGTAATTTCTTGCTCATTCATCCCGGTAAGGTCATAAAACTGAAACTCTGCATGTTGATGTTTACGCACGATTTGCCGAGGTTCATGTATACCGGTAAACACAAAATTCGTACGCAATACTTCATATTTTGCCAACAATTCTTGAAAACTCTGTTCCAGAAGCTCCTGCTGTAGTTCACCTTCCATTTCAATCGCGACTTGTTCCACATAAGCTGTAGTTTCCGGCTCCATCATGTAATGGAACAGCATTCCCTGCTGCATAGGTGTTAACGGGTAAATATGCTCTACCTGTTCAGTCCCACCAAACTGTGTGAGAATCTGGTCTAATTCAGGAATAGAGAGAGTATGGTCTTGGTAATCAGATGGTGTGAGAACCTTCTGTGAAATGCTTGTACAGTGATTAATTAACATTTTTAAATGCTCAATATACATAAGGGATAATTGTTCAATAGCATGGTCTTCATGCTCGCCGCGAATATATCCAAATTCAAGTAACAGTTGGTCTTGGGAAACAATACTGTTGATGTCCAGTGTAAAATGGCTTTCTGCCCCTTCACCAACAGAACGTCCCGGAGATAACGGTGACGATTCAAAGCTTCCCTCTTGCGTACCATCCATAAATTGTCCCAGATAATTAAAACTGATTTGTGGCTGTATGTTAAAATCTAAATCTTGAATATGCTCCACATCGGTCAAATACTTCAGAACTCCGTATCCAATCCCTCGATTAGGGATATGCCGAATCATTTCCTTAGTTCGCCGAATAACAGATGAAATATCTTCACTATCCCTCATATCCAGCACAACAGGAAACATCGAAGTAAACCAGCCTATGGTTCGAGTAACATCAATCTCCTCCATAATCTCTTCCCTGCCATGTCCTTCAAGATTAATAGCGAAGATTTTACTACCCGCCCATTGCTTAATAGCCAATCCAAGTGCTGATAACAATAAGTCATTAATTTCGGTATTATAGGCCTGATGAGCAGTTCCAAGCAGTAGCTGTGTATCTTGCTTGTCCAACCGGACAGCTATACTCGTTCTTTCTTTTTTCACTCCACCCTCTTCAGTAACTGCTCTCTTCTGAGGAAATGGAGACTCACATTGAACACCTTCAATTTGCTGCCAATATGCCTTCTCCTTTAGTAAAGCCCGACTATTCGAATACTCTGCAAGCCGGTCAGACCAATACTGAAAAGAGTCCGTTTTATCCGGCAAAGTGATAGTCTCACCTTGTAATGCCTGGGTATATGCGCTCTCCAAATCCTCTAATAAGATTCGCCAGGAGACTCCATCAATAACTAAATGGTGAATAGCAATCAGCAAATGCTGACCTTGATCTGTTTGGAACAAGCCAACCCGGATAATCTCGCCTGCTCTTAAGTCCATGGTAGCCTGTAGCCGACTAGCCTCTTCCTCAATCTTGCTTTCAGCATCGTTATTTCCTTGTAGATTATAAATATTTAAATGAAGAGGCTTTAACTGCGTTTCCTTATGGTATTGGCAAACAGAACTCTGACCGATCTCATACACCATTCGTAGGGCGTCATGGTGAATAATAATATTCTCCAAAGCAGTTTTTAGGGCTTCTTCATCAAACACACCACTAGTAAACAACATAACCGCTTGATTAAAATGGTTCCGATCATCCTGTACATTTTCGAAGAACCATTTTTGGATTGGAGTTAGCTGTACCTCACCTGTTACCGCCTTCTGGTCAATGATTCTGGAACGACGTTGGACATATGGTGCTACTTGCTGAACAGTAGGGTGCTGAAATATGTCCTTCATATCCAGCTTTAATCCCTCTTGACTCAACCTTGCGATCACTTGAATGGCCTTAATAGAGTCTCCTCCAAGGTCAAAAAAACTGTGACTAATTCCAATTCCCTCTTGTCCCAGTACGCCTTCCCAAATTTTGATCAACTTCTCTTCCGTAGGGCTTGTCGGTGGTTCATACAGCGTGCTTAAGTCTAAGTTGATATGAGGCTCTGGCAATTTCTTCTGATCCACCTTGCCATTAGCGTTCAGCGGCAAACTGTCTAGCAGTATTAAGCTGGATGGCAACATGTAATCTGGTAAATACTTCGCCAAGTAACGGCGAATAGCTGAAGTATTTAATCCCCCGTCTGTCACCATATATGCAGAAATACGATTTTGGCCGGATTGATCCGGTTTAGCTACAACTATTGCCTCTTTAATGCGTTCATGGGATAGTAGTTGATTTTCAATTTCTCCAAGCTCTATACGGAACCCCCTAATTTTCACCAGATGATCTTGGCGGCCTACAAATTCAATATTTCCATCTGGAAGCCATTTTGCAATGTCACCTGTTTTGTACATTTTCTCGCCTGGATTAAATGGATTGTCTATAAACTTTTCTTTTGTAAAATCAGGTAGGTTCAAATAGCCCTGGGAAAGTGCATCGCCTGCTATACAAAGCTCTCCCGGAATACCAATAGGCTGCAATTTAAGATTTTTATCCAGAATATACACAGTAGTACCTGTAATCGGGGCTCCAATCGGAATTGTACCTTTCCGTTCATGAATCTGATCTACACCATAACAGGTAGCAAAGACCGTGCTTTCGGTAGGACCGTACATATGCAGCATTTTATGGGGTCCGATATGTTCAAACAACTTACTCACATGCGGAAGTGAAACCCGCTCTCCACCAAAAAGTACTTTGCGAATTGTAGTAAAACATTCAATATTGGTTTCTATCAACGTGTTAAACAAGGCGGTAGTAATAAAAAATACCGAGACATTTTCATTTCGAATTAAGAAAGACAGTTTTTCTGGATTCAGCATATTCTCTTTACGTAAGAGAACCAGCTTAGAACCATTGACCAGAGCGCCGAATATATCGAAGACTGACCCATCAAAGGCATAGTTAGATAACTGCAAGAGAATATCCTGTTCTGTAAGATCGATATAATTGGAGTTTTTAATCAATCTTCCCACGTTATAATGCATGGTCAGATTCCCTTTTGGTTTACCTGTTGAGCCAGAGGTATATAGCACATATGCCAAATCATCCGGTTCATTCACATAAGGTAAGTTACTAGAATCTGAATCCTTAACGATCATATCGAGCTGATCCAAATCAAGGATTTCCCCTGCAAATCCATCTGCTCCTGCCTCTTTTATGAAAGTTGATTCAGTCAGAACATGATGGGAAGCCAATAATAGTGTTATCTTGCAATCGTATAGCATCAGACTAATTCGCTCCGCAGGATAATCTGGTGCCAGAGGAACATATGCACCCCCAGCCTTTAAAATCCCTAGGATTCCGACTATCATTTCAAAAGATCGCTCTACCATAATGCCAACAAGCGTATTGGCCTGTACTCCTTTTTCTCTAAGCACTCTGGCAAGCTGATTCGCTTTATCGTTTAACTCGCTGTAAGTCCATTGTTGTTCCTCGAACGATACTGCGACACGCTCCGGCGTCTTCGCTACCTGCTCTTCAAAGAGCTGATGCAGCAATTTTCGGTTCTCTTTCTCGTTAGAAGCGGGTACCGTATTAAATTTCGTTAACAGGATCTCTTCTTCGGATGCAGTTACCATGTTTACGTCGCTAATCCGGAGATCCGCAGAGTCCACAATAGTCTGCAAAATCTGCAAATAATGCTTCGACATTCTCTCAATACTTTCTTTGTGAAACAGCTTGTTACAATAATCAATTCGAAAAGAGAGTCCCTCTTGATCCGCTTCTGCTGTTAACGTTAAATCAACTTTGGCAATGCCAGCTTCAACAGAATACGGTGATATGGATATCCCGTCAGCTTGCAGGCTTACCGAATCGGTATTTTCTAGAGAGAACATCGTATCAAACAGAGGATTTCGGCTTAAATCCCTGTGAAGTTCGAGCTTATCTACAAGATCTTCTATTGGATAATCCTGATGTTCGAAAGCTTCCAGGCTGCTTCTTTGCACCTCCAGTAAAAATTGCTTGAGCGTTTTGTCAGCAGCTGGACGGTTGCGCAGCACTAGTGTGTTAACGAACATCCCCATAATATTTTCTAAATCTGTATGATTACGACCTGCTATTGGAGACCCTACCACGATATCTTCCTGGCCTGAATACTTATGCAGCAATACGTTATAAGCCGATAACAGTACCATAAATAAAGTGGTCCGATTTGCTGCAACAAATTGCTGTAGACTTTCACGAAGTGTCTTGTCAGCTTGAAAAGAATACCGGTCACCTTCAAAGCTTTGTACTTGAGGCCTCGTGAAATCAGTTGGTAGATTAAGGACAGGAAGCTCATCCGAAAACAAGTCTAACCAGTACTGTTCCTGCTTCATCAAGTGTCCTTCTTTGATCCACTCACTGTTCCAAACGGCGTAGTCTTTATATTGAATACGCAATGGTGGCAGCGAGTTCCCGTGATACAATGTCGTGAAATCATTAGCCAAAACGCTCATGGAAACGCCATCTGCAACAATATGGTGCATATCTACCATCAAAATATGCCTATTGTCCGAAATACGCACCAGCTTCGCCCGCAATAATGGAGCCTGACCTAAGTTAAACGGTCTTACGAACGATTTGAATATCGCTTGAATCTGTTTGTCCTGTGCTTCTATTTCGATATCATCAGCCTGTTGGAAACTTAGTTGAAATGGAACCTCACTATGAATTTTTTGTACTGGCTCCTCTGTGCCCCACTCAAATGATGTCCGCAATGCCTCATGCCTATCTATTAGATCCCTGAACACTCGCTCCAGCCGCTGGATGTCCAGTTCTCCCTCCATCAGTAAGGCAAAGGGCATATTGTATGCTGTTTCTGCTCCTTCAAACTGATGTAAAATCATTTGTCTCTTTTGAACGGATGTCACTGGATAAGAATCGCGTAGCTCGGCAGGAGCAATATCCATCATCGTCCCAGCTGCAACCTCTGGTCCGCAGATCAAAACACTCATTTCTTCGATGGTCGGATGTGCAAAAATATCACGGAGTGGAATTTCAACTTGCAGCAACTTATTGATTCGAGACATAAGTCGAGTCGCCGTTAGTGAATGTCCACCCAGTTCAAAAAAGTTGTCATGTATACCGATGGACGATATGTCCAGCAACTTCTCCCAAATCTCGGCTAGTTTTCTTTCCGTTTCGTTTCTTGGTGCAACATAGCTGGTGGCTCGCATCCCATGATCTGGTTCGGGTAACGCTTTACGGTTAACCTTGCCACTGGACAGGTGCGGCATAACATCTAGCCGAACGAAATGACTTGGCACCATGTAATCCGGTATGAGTGCCTTCAAGTGCGCCCTTAAAATAGATGTGTTCAAACCTTCTCCGCTTTCGAAATATGCGCATAAATATTTACCACCATCTCGATCATCAAGGGCAAGTACTGTAGCCGCCTTGACACCTTCGTACGCGAGTAAGGCCGCTTCAATCTCACCCAGTTCGATCCGGTAGCCCCGAATTTTCACCTGATGGTCGATCCGACCCATATATTCAATGTTTCCATCCGGCAGCCATCTCGCCAAGTCTCCCGTCCGGTACATCCGTCCCCCTGCTGCATAGGGGTCCGCTACGAATTTCTCCTCCGTCAGTTCTTTCCGATTCACATATCCTCGGGCTACGCAGTGCCCTCCAATGTGCAGCTCGCCCGGTACACCTATCGGCTGCAATCGGTCTTTACGGTCCAAAATATACAATTTCACATTATCAATCGGCTTCCCGATCGGAATGCTCTCTGGTTCCTGCTCGGCAGGACAGTCGTAATACGCCACCTCTACCGTTGCCTCTGTCGGTCCATACAGGTTGTGCAACGTGGCTCCTTCGGCTCCCAGCAAACGGTTAAACCGGCGGACATGTTCTGTCATCAGCGCTTCCCCGCTGGCAAATACTCGCCGGACACTGCGCATTTTCCTAGCGGCTCCGCTGTGCTCGATGTACTCCAGGAATGCTCCCAGCATGGATGGTACAAAATGGATCGCTGTTACCCCGTTGGCCTCCACCGTTTCGGCTATCGTTGCCGGGTCTTTCTCGCCTCCCGGCTCCAAAAAGCATACTGTCGATCCCTGAATCGCCCATGAAAACAGCTCCCACAACGATACGTCAAAGGTGTATGGCGTTTTTTGCAGGATCACATCCTCTGCTCCAAACGGAATTCGTTTTTCCATCCAGTGCAGACGGTTGATCAGTGAAGCGTGCTCAATCATAACCCCCTTCGGCTTGCCGGTGGAGCCTGACGTATAAATCACGTACACCAAATCGGTTGAGCAGTTAACGGGTTCCGGGTTCTTCTCGCACTCTTCTCCTGTAAGCTCCATCCCCTCCATCAGCAGATCTTCGATAGCGATTAGCTCGCGATCGACTCCGTGTGGACGAAGGCGGTCCAACTGATCCCGCTGGGTCAGCAGGATAGATGCCTCGCTATCCTCCAGCATGAATCCCAGCCGTTCTTCCGGGTCCTCTGGATGTAGCGGCAGATACGCCCCGCCTGCCTTCAAAATCCCCAGCAGGCCGACGATCATCTCCAGCGATCGATGAACTGCGATGCCCACCATTTGGTCGGGCCCGATCCCTTTCTTCCGCAGGACGTGAGCCACCCGATTCGCTTGGGCATTCAGCTCCCGGTACGTCAATTGCCGATCTTTGTATAGGGCTGCCGGATGTTCCGGTGTTCGCTCCACCTGCTCCTCAAACAATTGATGAATCGTCTTCTCCCTTGGATAAGGCGCAGCCGTCCCGTTGAATTTATTCAAAATCAATTCTTTTTCTTCTGGCAGAATAATATCTATTTCGTTCAAAACTACATCAGCAGATGAAACCACAGTGCGGGCGATTTCTTCAACATGTCGACCTAATCGATCTATATATGCTGGTTCGTATAATAGACCGTTATAGCTGAATTTCATCCGCAGTTTCTCACCGGGGACAACGTTAAGGTTGAAGGAATAATTAGTTTGTTCAAAGCCAGCCATCTCCGAAACCGCTAAACTGTTTTCGTCCGCGTGATCGGGGGCTTCCTCCATACCCGGAAAGTTTTCAAAAGCCAAAATATGGTGTATCAGATTACTCTTCAACAAACTCCCCGCCTGAATATCAGCAAGAGGCACATAATGGTGCTCTCCCGCCTCCATAACCGAATGTTGTACATGCTGGACGAATTCCGAAAAAGCAAGATGATCCTCTTCACTTGATATACGCACTGGAATAGTATTGATAAATAGGCCCACCATATTTTCTGCTCCCGGAATATCTGACGGACGACCGGAAACGACAGAGCCAAATACCACGTCGCGGATGTTGTTGTATTTCATCAATAGCAGACCCCAGATGGAGTGAAACAATGTACTCAAAGTAACCTTGAGTTCTTTGGCCAGTGATTCCAACTGACCTGTTAATTGCGAATCAAAGCTAAAGATTTGCTGCTGTGGATCGTAATCAACGTGGCTCCCTTTACCACTCGTAGGCAAGATGCTTTGCTGTTCAAAACCATCCAAATATCGCTCCCAAAACATAAGCGCTGTATCTGTATCCTGCTTGTCCAGCCATTTGAGGTATTTTTCATAAGAAGGAGCTTCACCTAGCTGAACTGGCTCATTTTTTTTCAATGATGTGTAGATCTGGAACCATTCTTTCAGAACGATTTCTAAGCACCATCCATCCATAATGATGTGATGGAAGCTAACGATCAGCTTGTATACATCAGACGCACACTGCAATATGGAGACCCGGAATAACTCATCCCGGGTGATATCAAATCCGTTGGCCTTATCACGTTGAACAAACTGTTCTATATAGGCCACCTGGTCAGATTGCGTTAGTGAAGAAATGTCTTCAAAGTGAATGGATGGATGCTTCTGCCGGAATACGATCAATTTAGGCTCTTCAATATTGACGTGAAAAACATTGCTGCGCAATATCTCATGGCGCTCAAATAGAACAGAAAGACTTCGGTCCAGAAGCTCTACCTCGAGTAAGCCGTTCAGGGTAAGACTCACTTGTTCAAAATAGGCGTACGAAGTTTGATCTAGCAGGCTATGGAACAAGATTCCTTGTTGCATCGGAGTTAATCGGAATATACTTTGAATTTGCAGATCTTTACTCATAATCCACCGCCTAGGAAGATGTATTATTTTTATAGTAGGCCATAATCTCATCCAAATCGTTAATTGAAAGATGCTCATCGCTCACATCTGCGGGAGTCCATTCCTTCTCCTTCTTTTCAGAGCAATGCTCAATAATTTCTAGCAAACGACTTTGCAAGAAATTTCCCAATTTTTGAATACTCGATTCAGCATATTCACGACTGCTATACTCAATCCCGAGGGTTAATATCCCCTGTTCGATACTTCCATTAATATCAAGCACAAATGGTGTCTCGGTCTCCTCACTTACTGTTCGACCCGCAGAATACTTTGATTCGACAAATAAAGGCGCAACGGAGCCTGAATCAATCTGGCCGTGATAATTAAAGCGAATTTCAGGTGCAAAATGTCCCTGGCTAGTACTTTTCAAATCGTGTAGGGTCATATATTCCAGAATTCCGAAGTCAATGCCCTTATTAGGAACACGTCGCAACGCTTCCTTGGTCAGCTTAATTTGGTAAGCTAAATCGGTATTATGCTTCATATCCAGATGAATAGGATACATCGTAGTAAACCAGCCGACCGTTCTGGTTATATCTATATCATCAAAAATCTGTTCCCGTCCGTGCCCTTCCAACAAAATGGTAAATTCGTCATCATCAGTCCAGTCTCTCAATGCCAGCCCAAAGGCTGTCAACAGTAGATCGTTTACATTCGTACTATAAGCCTTGTGTACATCCTTCTGTAGACGATCTGTTTGTTGCTTGGAAAGCCTTACGTTGCAGATTTCCAGGTCTTTCCCTCTTCTGTCAGCGGCCGGATAGTCTTTATGAAGCGGTTTACTGGAATGACGGATTACATTCTCCCAATAACGTTTGTAACGAGCTGGACGCCCACCCTTTGCATCATCACCAAGGCGATGGGTCCAATCCTTCCATGAATGGGTCTTCGCCTGAAAGAGGATTTCTTCATTATTAAGTGCCTGCATATACCCCTGCTCCAAATCTTCCAATAGAATTCTCCAAGAAACTCCATCTACCACCAAATGATGAATCGCGAGTAGTAAGTGATCACCTTGAGCGGTGTGAAACAACCCCGCTTGCACAAGCGGACCGTTTTCTAAATTCATGCGCCGCTGAATCGCTTCGCTGAGGGTCTGGATTGCTTCTTCAATGGATGACTCATGGCTTACATCCAGAGCAGTAAGAGCATATGCCTTTCGATTCGTACCATGAATGATGGGAATAATTTTGTCCTGATTCGCTGTATATGTCATTCGTAAGGCATCATGATGCTCAGTCAGCTTACACAACACCTGATCGACCAGTTCTTCCTCCCACCCATTTTGGCTATACAACATAACGGCCTGGTTCCAATAGTTGGATTCCGTGAACTTTTGTTCAAAAAACCATCGTTGGATAGGGGATAGCTCAGCCTCTCCTTCAATAATCCCTTGCTCGGCTTGAACACTGACTGCTCTTAGATCTGGAGTCAGGCTACCTATCGTTTGATGACGGAAAAGGTCCTTAATTTCCATGCGATATCCGTGCTTACTTAGACGTGTGGAAATTTGAATAGCTTTAATCGAATCCCCGCCCAATTCAAAAAAGTTATGATTCGTTCCGATAGGAGCATAGCCAAGAACCTCTTGCCAGATTTCCGCCATCAACGTTTCAACCTTATTGGATGGAGGAATATAATCTACCTCAATCGACAGACTGTGATCAGGCTCAGGCAATGCTTTTCTGTCGATCTTACCGCTCGATAGATAAGGCATAGCTTCCATAGATACGATATAAGCAGGCACCATATACTCGGGAAGGACTTCTTTAATACGAGCCTTTAATGCTTGTACATTGAATTCCTGGGCATGTTCAACATAGGCGCATAAATAACTTCCCCCAGAACGGTCATCACGAGCAAGCACTACTGCCGTCTGTACCCCTTCGTAGGCCAGTATTGCCGCTTCAATCTCACCCAGTTCGATCCGGTAGCCCCGAATTTTCACCTGATGGTCAATCCGACCCATATATTCAATGTTTCCATCCGGCAGCCATCTCGCCAAATCTCCCGTCCGGTACATCCGTCCCTCTGACGTATATGGATCTTCTACGAACTTCTCCTCCGTCAGTTCTTTCCGATTCACATATCCTCGGGCTACGCAGTCCCCTCCAATGTGCAGCTCGCCCGGTACGCCTATTGGCTGCAATCGGTCTTTATGGTCCAAAATATACAATTTCACGTTATCAATCGGCTTCCCAATCGGAATACTCTCCGGTTCCTGTTCCGCAGGACAGTCGTAATACGCCACCTCTACCGTCGCTTCCGTCGGTCCATACAGGTTGTGCAGCGTGGCTCCTTCGGCTCCCAGCAAACGGTTAAACCGGCGGACATGCTCTGTCATCAGCGCTTCCCCGCTGGCAAATACTCGCCGTACACTCCGCATTTTCCCGGCGGCTCCGCTGTGCTCGATATACTCCAGGAACGCTCCCAGCATGGATGGCACAAAATGGATTGCCGTTACCCCGTTGGCCTCCACCGTTTCGGCTATCGTTGCCGGGTCTTTCTCGCCTCCTGGCTCCAAAAAGCATACTGTCGCTCCCTGAATCGCCCACGAGAACAGCTCCCACAACGATACGTCAAAGGTGTAGGGCGTTTTTTGCAGGATCACATCCTCCGCTCCAAACGGAATTCGTTGTTCCATCCAGTGCAGCCGGTTGATCAGTGAAGCGTGCTCAATCATGACCCCCTTCGGCTTGCCAGTGGAGCCTGACGTATATATCACGTACATCAAATCGGTTGAGCGGTTAACGGGTTCCAGGTTCTTCTCGCACTCTTCTCCTGTAAGCTCCATCCCCTCCATCAGCAGATTTTCGATAGCGATCAGCTCGCGATTGGCTCCGTGCGGATGAAGGCGGTCCAACTGATCCCGCTGGGTCAGCAGGATAGATGCCCCGCTATCCTCCAGCATGAATCCCAGCCGTTCTTCCGGGTCCGCTGGATGTAGCGGCAGATACGCCCCGCCTGCCTTCAAAATCCCCAGCAGGCCGACGATCATCTCCAGCGATCGATGAACTGCGATGCCCACCATCTGGTCGGGCCCGATCCCTTTCGTCCGCAGGACGTGAGCCACCCGATTCGCTTGGGCATTCAGCTCCCGGTACGTCAATTGCCGATCTTTGTATAGGGCTGCCGGATGTTCCGGTGTCCGCTCCACCTGCTCCTCAAACAATTGATGAATCGTCTTCTCCCTTGGATAAGGCGCAGCCGTCCCGTTGAATTTATTCAAAATCAATTCTTTTTCTACCACTGTTAACAAATCGGTATCACCTATGGTTTGTGTGCTATTAGCTACAAAAGACCTTAGCACCACCACCATATGATCCAAGAAGCGTTCGACAGTGTCCTTTTGGAACAAAGCACTGTTGTACTCCAAATTTAAATGAAGGTAGCTGCCTGTTTCTTCCGCGCTCAAGGTTAAATCAAATCGGGAAACACCTGGATTGAACGGAAACGGTTTGAATTCCAACCCACTAGATTGTAGGGGTTGCCCTTTTGTATTTTGCATAACAAACATGGTGTCGAAGATCGGGCTTCGGCTCACATCTCTCCGCAGCGCAAGCTTTTCGACCAATTGCTCAAAGGGATATTCCTGATGCTCAAAAGCAGATAAAACCGTTTCCTTAACTTCGTCCAGAAAAGCTGAAAGACTCTTCTCCGCTGAAGGGCTAGTACGTAGTGCCAACGTATTAACAAACATGCCGACGATCTTTTCTGTATCTGGATGTCTTCTCCCAGCAACCGGTGTACCGATGACAATGTCGTCTTGTCGTGCATGCTTGGACAAAACAACGTTATATACAGCCAGTAAAATCATGAACAATGTACTTTGAGTTTCAGCTGCAAGTTTGTGAAGCGGCTCTGTTATATCATCGCCCAGGATTCGGGATACCGTGTTACCTTCATAGCTTTGAATAGACGGTCTTGGGAAATCCGTTGGTAGCTCCAGTACAGGCGGATCATGTTTAAAGAGATCCAGCCAGTAGGATTCCTGCTCTTTAATAAATCCATGATTTATTTGCTCATTATGCCAGTTAGCATAATCTTTGTACTGAACGGATAGAGGCGGAAGCGCCTGTCCATCATATGCTTTTACAAATTCATCCATAATAATAGACATAGAAACGCCGTCCGAAATAATATGGTGTAAATCAACCAGCAGCATATTTTTGTTCTCTGCCAACGGGATCAGCTCGCCTCTTAATAAAGGGGCACGACTCAGGTCAAACGGTTGGACGAATTCACTTAGCACCGTTTCTATATGCTGTTCCTCTGAATCCTCTTTGCTGGTCAGACTATGAATTTTCAACTCAAATTCTACTTCGTCATGTACGCTTTGAACCGGCTCTCCGTTGATCCATGAGAAAGAAGTGCGCAATGCTTCATGCCTGTGAATCAGAGTGTTGAAAGCCATTTTCAACCGTTCCTGATCCAGATGGCCTTGAACGAGCATGACAGAAGGCATATTGTAAACCAGTTCCGCTCCTTCAAGTTGATGCAATATCATCTGACGTCTTTGCGAGGAGGAAACTGGATAATAGGTTTGATCAGAAAGTAGAGCAATTTCCGTAAATGTACCTGCCCCTCTCCCGATTGTACGTTCAATGAGTTTGCTCATGCTTTCCACAGTTGGGTACTCAAATATTTCACGCATAGGCAACTCGACCTGGAATTCTCGAATAATTTTCCCGATCAGTATTGTAGCCTTCAGCGAATGTCCACCCAGTTCAAAAAAATGGCTGTGTACACCTATGGGGCTCACATACAGAATATCCTCCCACAAACGTACTAGACGAGTTTCTGTATCTGTTCGAGGAGCTACAACCCCCTGCTCCCGAATCACATGATGGGGCTCAGGAAGCACTCCTCGGTTCACCTTTCCATTAGGCGTAAGAGGTATCGTAGCCATCTGTATCAGATGAGCAGGTACCATATACAAGGGCAGAGACGCTTTCAAAAAAGATCGTATTTCCTGTGTTAAGAGTTCATGGTCAGAAACAATATAAGCGCATAAATACGTTTCGTCCTCTTGGTCTTTTCTAGATAGAACAACGGCTTCTCTGATGTCATGATGAGAGAGCAGGACCTTTTCGATTTCTCCAGTCTCAATACGATATCCACGGATTTTCACCTGGTGGTCTGTTCTTCCGAGATACTCCACATTGCCGTCGGGGAGCCACTTTGCCAAGTCCCCTGTCTTATACATACGCTCTCCGAAAACGAAGGGACTATCCGTGAATCTTTCGTCCGTTAGATCGGGTTGATTAATGTAGCCTAGGGCTACTCCTGTACCAGCAATATAAAGTTCGCCCGGAATACCAACAGGAAGCAATCTCCCCTCCTGATCCAAAATGTACAACCGGGTATTGTCAATAGGCTTACCAATTGGAATACTCTGCAAATCATCTCCATCCGGGCAATCAAACCATGTTGCATCCACTGTTGCCTCCGTTGGTCCGTATAAATTATGCAGAGTTGTGCCATTCGGCTTTCGAAGCAGAGTATTAAACCGTCTGGCTTGCTTTACTGTTAGTGCCTCCCCGCTAGCGAAAACTCGTTTAATACTGCTGAGTTTCCCCTCTGCTTGGTGCTGCTCAACATACTCCAAAAAAACAGACAACATGGAAGGCACAAAATGAAGGGTTGTAATTTTCTGTTCTGCCACCGTGTCCACCAGTAGCTTGGGATCCTTCTCCCCATCAGGCGGAAGAAAGTAGACTGAAGCTCCGGCTATAGCCCACCAAAATAGTTCCCATACAGAAACATCAAAGGTGTAAGGCGTTTTCTGTAAAATGATATCGTCCACACCAATCGGATACTTTTTTTGCATCCAATGAAGTCGATTCACTATAGAGGTGTGACGAATCATAACTCCTTTAGGCTTACCTGTAGAACCGGATGTATAAATTACGTAAGCTAAATCTTCCGGCCCACTGTAAGGTTCAAGATTAGTTTTTTCAGTTGGCCAGTCTGCTCCGATCGCAAGCACGCTGATATTCGCTGAAATATCCTTCAATGTAGTTTGGATTTCCTGTTGCACCAGCAGGATGGAAGCACCGCTGTTACCCGCTATATATTGAATTCGTTCCAGAGGATCCTCTGGATTGATTGGCAAGTAAGCTCCCCCTGCCTTAAGAATAGCCATGATTCCGACTAACATCTCCGGTGAGCGATAGGCTGCAATCCCAACAATCTGGCCGGTTTGCATCCCTTTCATCCTCAAAACGCGAGCCAAACGGTTAGCCCGTTCGTTCAATTCCAGATAAGTTAGCCGCTCATCAGCGAATGCTGCTGCCAAACGATTCGGCGTCAGTGCCACCTGCTCTTCGAATAGCTGTTGAATCGTTTGACTTTGAGGATATAAGGCATCTGTATCATTAAAATCTCGCAGGATTCTGTGTTTTTCCTCGCCAGAAAGCAAATCAATATCATCCACATTCATATGCGGATTAGAAACTACCTGTTCAGCTATTTGTTTTAGGTGCAGTTCAATTCTTTCAATATCTGAAGCTTGATAAGCAATACTGTTATAGCCAAACTTAACTTTCAATTCTTTACCAGGAATGACTCCAATATTAAAATCATAATTCGTTTGCTCAAAGCCCTCGGTTTCCACAATTGAAACAAGCTGTTCTCCTTCACCACCAGCAAGCTCTTCAGTAATTGGGTAGTTCTCGAATGCTATGATATGGTGGATTAAGCTCTTGCCCAGTGGGGTTAGCATCTGAATATCAGCCAAGGATAGAAAATGGTACTTCCCCGATTCCATCATATTCTGCTGAAATTGCTTGATTATCTGGGAAAATGTTTGTGCTTCTTTATGACAAATACGTACAGGAATCGTATTAATAAATAATCCAACCATTTTCTCCGACCCTTCCAGCTCAGCTGGACGGCCGGAAACAACGGAACCAAATACCACATCTTTGGTGTTATTGTATCTTTGCAGCAACAGACCCCATATCCCATGAAATACAGAACTTAAGGTTACCTGATTTTGTTGTGCTATCATTTCCAAACCACGGGTTAACTGCCCGTCCAAGGTGAAAATATGGTTGTTCAGCTTGTAGCTTCCATCCTCAGTTGACTTGCTGCTAAGAGGTAAGCCACTTTGCTCTTCCACACCTGATAATTGTTGTTCCCAATAAGCAAGAGCTGTCTTCTTATTTTGCTGCCCTAACCAACTGATATACCGGCTATATGGAAATACTGCGTCCAATTCTGGCTTCTTCCCGAGGGAATAAGCCCTGTAAATTTGGAACAGATCCTTCGCAATTGTACCAATACACCAGCCATCCATAATGATGTGATGAAAGCTTAGAACCATTTTGCAGCTTGTATCACTTAATGCAAGAACACTTATCCGAATAAGGAGATCCTTTTCCAGATCAAAACGCATTTTCCGATCATTAATCGTAAAATTATCAACATATAAACGTTGTTCTGCTTCATTTAATTCCGTAATGTCTCTATAATCAATCGTTGCCTCTTTATTAGCCAGCACGACTTGTAACGGTTGGTCTGTTTCTTTATAAACAAACACAGTCCGTAACACATCATAACGGTCAATTAGGGTTTGGAAGCTTTCATTCAGCGTCTCTGCATTCAACCGTTCATTTAAGGTAATGACCGTTTGATCAAAATATGCTTCTGAGTGCTCGTCTAAAATGGAGTGATATAGAAGCCCCTCCTGCATGGGTGTCAATGGATAAATGTTTTGAATGAGTGCGTTTCTCATACGGCTCACCACTTTGCTACAAGTTTAGTTTGTTACTTAAAAGTTGGGACAGGTTCTGAAACTCATCGATTGACAATTTGTCATAGAGAAAATCAGTTGGACTTTGTTCCGTTACTTGTTTGCTGCAGCAATGGTCAATTAGATTCGTCAAATGTTTTTGGAATAAAAACAATATTCGTTCAATGGTTTGTTGCTGGTATTCTTGCTTGTTATAGTTGCATGTAATAATTAACTGTTTATTCTCATTAATAATGCAGTTGATATCTAACGCTACGGATCTTTCCGTAAAGGGACTAGCCTCTTCTCCTGAGGAAAATTTAGAAAGTGTAAATACATCTGTATCTAGTTCCGTATCAAAACGCCCCATATAATTAAAGGCAATTTCAGGAGCGGCTTGAAAGGCAGTCACACCAGACTCATTCACTTGAGCATAGTTTAATACCCCATACCCAAAGCCCTTGTTCGGTATCCTTCTAAGGCTATCTTTGATGTTCTTAATCTGATATGAAAGATCATGCGCATTGTCCACTTCCAGTAAAAATGGATACATTGTTGTGAACCAACCAACGGTTCTGGAAATGTTCATTTCCTGAAACACTTCTTCTCGCCCATGCCCTTCAAGATAGATCAACACACGAGACTGCTGAGTCCATTCTTTGATACTTAATCCAAGAGCAGTGAGCAAAATGTCATTAATTTCAGTATTGTAGGCCTGGTGCACCTGTTTTAATAATTTACTAGTGTTCTCATTATCAAGTGAGACACTTACATTTTCGCTATCACGCAACATATTGGTTTCATAGGAGTTATCTTTAGGTAACGTTCCAGACTCGGTTTGCTCCAGCTGTGTCCAGTATTCCAGTTCTTGTGCCAGCTCCTCGCTTGTTGCATATTGGCTTATTTCTTGTGCCCAAGAGCGGTACGAATCTGTTTTGTCTGGCAAGAGTAGTGCTGCCCCCTGCTGATATTGCTGATAAAGGGACGTAAAATCTTGTAAAATAATTCTCCACGAAACCCCATCAACTACCAGGTGATGAACCGCAATGAGCAGGTGATCTCCCTCAACAGTCCGGAATAATCCCAGCTTCATTAAAGGGCCGGTTGTGAGATCGAAGCTACTTTGAATAGCCGTTGCTTCTTGCTCAATCCATGCTTCTGCTGGTAGACCTTCAGGCAGTGATTTTATCGCCAAGGATAGTGGTTGATTGTTTAGCCCTTCATTGTATTGAACGATGCGATCTTCTCTCTGACAGAATGTCATTCTTAAGGCATCATGCTGTTTAATGATGCAGTCAAATGCAGCCACAATCCCTTGCTCATCAAAACCGTCTTCAGAAAATAGCATGACGGACTGATTAAAATGCTGAGGACTTATCTTCTGTAGATGGAAGAATCGCTGCTGTATTGGCGTTAAAGGCAGCTCTCCCTCAATAGCTTCCTGACTAATTTTCCGACGGATCACCTTAACGAATGGGCTCAATTGTCTAATCTGAGGGTACAAAAATAATTCTTTAATGCTTAGCTTGTAGCCATGTGTGTTCAAACGCGAGACGATTTGCAGACCCTTAATAGAGTCTCCGCCCAAATCAAAGAAGTTGTGAGTTGCACTCACGCCTGTTACGGCAAGCACTTCCTCCCATATTTGGGCCAGCAATACTTCAGTCTCACCTGTTGGTTCCACATACTCCACTTCTAAGGCACCGCTCCAGTCAGGTTCAGGTAATGCTTTACGGTTAATCTTTCCGCCAGGTGTAATGGGGATCACGTCAAGCGGAACATACACCGAAGGTATCATGTAATCAGGAAGCTCCTTAGCCAACTGCATTTTGATATGATCCGTATCTAATCGATTAGCTGAAACCACATACGCGCATAAATAAGAACTTCCCTTATTCTCTTTGACCATTACGACAGTTTCCTGAATATCAGCTATGCCTAAAAGATGATATTCAATTTCACTAAGCTCAATCCTATAGCCGCGAATTTTGACCTGAAAATCGGATCTACCCAAGAATGCAATATTACCGTCGGGCAAGTATTTAGCTAAATCTCCTGTTTTATAGAGCTTATCATAGCCAGGCATTGAATAAGGATTATCTATAAAGCTGGCCTTCGTTTTAGTCGGATCATTCAAATATCCAATCCCAAGTGGTGTACCTGCAATATACATTTCTCCTGCGATTCCTACGGGAACCCTTTTTAGTCCAGGGTCCAATATATAAATCTTGGTATTGGCAATTGGCTTTCCGATAGGAATTCTGTCTTCATCTCCTGTCACTCGATAAGCAACACAGCCTATACTTGCCTCCGTTGGACCATACAGGTTCGTGATTTGAACATGAGGAAAAATGGTTAAAAACGTATGAACCGTCGATGGCGTAATTTCTTCACCACCAAGAATAACTTGTTGAAGAGAATCCAATTGCTTGGTTCGAGTTGAATTTTGGTCCAACTGGTTGACAATAGCATTAAATACGGATGGAACGAAGTCTGTAAAAGAAATACGCTCCTGTTCAATGATATTCGTCATGTACGTAGCATCCACGGTCATGCCTGTTTCCGGCAACACGGTCGTTCCACCGTTCATTAATGGCCAAAACAATTGCCATACCGCGCTGTCGTATACATGATGAGTCGTCTGGAGAACACTTTGTGCAGCCGATGTTCCAAAATAGTCGTTCATCCATAGAAAACGATTGGTGATTCCTTTATGGGCAGCAATAACCCCTTTGGGTTTGCCAGTTGAACCCGAAGTAAAGATTACATAGATTGGTGATTCCATATCTACATCTACTGCCGGGTTACTGATAGCGTTACTCCTCTTTTCGACTACAGAGCAGTCTATAACTAGATACTCTTCAGCATTTATTTCTGAACTGATAGGTGTACTTGGATTGACCAATAGGGTAGAACTTCCCAAATCCTGCAGGGCGCTCTGTAAGCGGTCAATAGGCCACTCTGTATCAAGAGGCGAAAAAGCAGCACCTGTTTTCATAACAGCCAGTATGGATACTACCAGTTCCAAGCTCCGTTCCATGAGTATAGGCACATAACTTCCAAGTCCAATTCCTCTAGCCAACAAATTGCTTGCTATCGCGTTCGCCTGATCATTTAACTCCTTGTAGGTCAGCACCTGATCTTGATAGATAACAGCTTTAGCATCCGGTCTTCTATCAGCCTGCTCCTCAATATAATGATGTATGGGTCTTGGCTGTGGATAAGCTGTATGAGTGCTGTTATACCGTTCCTCCATAGCAGCCGCTTCTGTTGCGCTTAGAAGATTAATATCAGTCAATGCCATATCAGCGTTTTGGACTACTTCCTCCAATACATTCAGGTAATGCTCGACGAGAAGCTCAATTGTTTCTTTTTTATACAGTTTTGTACTGTACTCAAATTCCAGATGAACTCTCTCAGCCTTTTGTTCGGCATTCAGTACAAGATCGAATTTGGAAATACCCGTTTTGAACGGATATAGCTCAAAATTAAGGTTATCGGCTTGCCACTGCTGTGCATCCGTATTCATAAAGGAGAACATCGTGTCAAACAACGGATTTCGACTCAGGTCTCTCTTGATGGACAGCTTATCAACCAGTTCGGCAAATGAATACGATTGATTTTGCAGAGCTTGCAGCGTGTTTTCTTTTACTTCGTTCAAAAAGGTTTTGAAGCTCTTATGACTAGCCGGATGGTTTCGAATAGCCAGGGTATTGACGAATAACCCTACGATCCCATTGGTATCTGCATGCGTTCGTCCAGATGTTGGAATGCCGATTACGATATCTTCCTGTCCCGCATATTTCCCCAGCAGCACATTATAGGCAGCAAATAGAAGCATAAAGAGTGTGCTATCTGTTTGAATACACGTGAGATTCAACTGTTCTATAAGCTTTTCGGACAGTTCGACTTTCACCATATCTCCAACAAAACTCTGCAATTGTGGCCGCTGATAGTCTGTAGGAAGATCTAGTACGGGAAGTTCTCCTTTATATTGATCAAGCCAATACTGTTCTTGCTTTGCATGAATTTCTGTATTCGATCTGAGCCAAGCAGAGTAATCTTTGTATTGAAGCGGTAAAGCGGGAAGTTCTTCTCCCTTGTACAGCTTGTTCCATTCGTTAATAATAGTGTCGATAGAAGTACCGTCAGCTATCAAATGGTGCATATCAATAAGAAGCATAAATTTATCACGATCCATTTGAAGAAGCTCTGCCCGAAATAGTGGGGCTTTACCAACATCAAAAGGACGGATGAAATTATGGATCAATGTATCTATGCCCTTTGGCGTAATATCACCAGCAGCCCGGGCAAAGCCAAGTTCAAAGCTTACCTCTGGTTGTACAAATTGCACCGCTCTATCATCCACGTATCCGAACGAGGTCCGAAATGCTTCATGCCGGGCTAATAATTGTTCAAAGGTACGCTCCACTCTTCTTCGATCTACATGACCTTCGATCATCAATGCTGCCGACATGTTGTAAGCCACACCCGTCTCATCTAGCGGTAGCACGGCCAACAATCTGGATTGTGCTGGAGAAACCTCATAATAAGCTCCCTCAGTCACTGCCTCAATTCGTTGGTAATCTGTGGGTTTGGCAGCAAGAATCTTCTTGGAGAGCGCTTCGATTGTTGGTGCCCCAAATATATCTTGAGTTGAAATTTCGATATGAAAGACCTCGTTGATTTTCGCAGTCAACAGGGTCGCTTTCATCGAGTGCCCACCTATTTCAAAAAAATGATCGTGTATACCAATCGGAGAAATCTCCAGCAGATCCTGCCACATTTCGATCAATAGCTGCTCCGTTTCATTATTGGGCCCAACGTGCTGTAATTCTTTGCTAGAATGCTCCCCTGGTTCAGGTAATGCACTTTTACTAACTTTGCCGTTTGCTGTCAGCGGCATCGCATCCAACAAGAATACATAGGCTGGTACCATATAATGAGGCAGGCTTGACGACAGATAGTCTTTCAAAACATCTACTGTAACCGATTCCCGCAAAACGGCATAAGCGCATAAATACGGATTGTCATCTGTTCCTTTAATCACTACTGCTGCCTCTTTTACCGCTCTATGAGCCAACAATGTGTTTTCAATTTCACCTGGCTCAATCCGGTAGCCCCTGATTTTAACTTGTTGATCTGCGCGGCCAAGATACTCTAGCGTTCCGTCAGGTAACCATCTCGCTAGATCTCCTGTTCTGTAGAGCTTCATATTGTCCAAATAAGGGTGTGGGATAAATTTCTGCGTCGTAAGCTCAGGACGATTACGATATTCTCGCGCCATTCCTTTACCCCAAACGCATAATTCTCCTGAAAGCCCTATTGGCCGCAACTGCAAGTATTGATCCAGAATGAGAACGCCCGTATTAGGAATCGGCTTTCCAATACACCCCACTTCTTCAGGCCCCATATCTCGTAACATCGTTGTAACTACACTATTTTCTGTTGGACCATACTCATTGAACAATTGAATGCCAGGATGTTTGGCTTGGCTGGCTTCTATCAACCGTTTCGTTGCTTTCTCACCGCCTAACGTTACAACCTTGAGAGACTTGGCTTCATCTGGAGTCAGACCCTCTATAATAGACATGTACATGGAAGGAGTACACACGAGATGTGTAATATGATTTGATAAAATTAAGGTCTTCAGAGCCGATAATTCACTCAGTTCCTCATTTGTAGGCAGCACTACCGTACTTCCAGACAGCAGCGGAGTAAAAAAGGCACCCACAAAAGCATCAAATGAGCTAGACAGCATTGGCAGGATACGGTCTGTTGCTTCTAGTGCATATTCATTTATTCTCCAAGATAACGTATTTAATATCGCTCGATGCTCAATACAAACTCCTTTAGGAGTACCGGTTGAGCCTGATGTATAGATCACATATGCCAAATGACTTGAATCCGATTCCCACTTTGAAGACAACTTGCTTTCTGTTTTATACCACTCATCATCGTCCATATTTAGGACTAAACCTTCATAAGTTGTAGCATTGTAATTAGATGAGTCATTCAACAACAGGAGAGCAGCCCCGCTATCCTCAAGCATAAAGTGAATTCGTTCTTCTGGATAAGAACTGTCGATTGGAAGATAGGCGCCACCGGCTTTTAAAATAGCCAACATACCAACGGCCAAATCTAATGAACGGCCCGCCATTAAGCCGACTACAGTTTCTGCCCCTACTCCCCGCTTCATTAATGCCCTCGCCAGCTGATTTGATTTCTCGTTCAGCTCTTTATAAGTAATCACATGTCCCTGATGAACTACAGCTACATGATCCGGACTTTTGAGAGCTTGCTCTTCGAATTGCAAGTGCAACGTTTCTTGTTTCTCCACTATAGATGAAGAGGACAGATCAAAAGTGTTAAAGCCGTGTATTAGCTGCAACTTCTCTTCCTCAGGTAACCATTCCAACTTCCCAATCTCGCTCCAAGGTTGTTCTAAAATGGAGCGTAATATTTGTATATAGAGACTAGCAAGGCGATCAATCGTTTCTGATCGAAACAATTGGGTACAATAATTGAAGCGTAAGGCTAGACCCTCCTGCCATTCGTCAGCACTTAGTACCAAATCGAATTGGGAAATCCCTGGATTGAATTCACTTGGATGAAATTTTACTCCATTGGCTTCAAGAGAACTCATTTCAAAATTCTGCATGACAAACATCGTATCAAACAAAGGATTGCGTCCTTGGTCACGGCGGATATCCAGTCTCTCAATCAACGCTTCAAAAGGATAGTCTTGATAATCCATAGCTCGCAGAGTCGTTTCCTTGACCTCTTGCAAAAACGAATGAAAACTCCGCTGAGGAGACGGACGGTTCCGCAAAGCTAACGTGTTAACAAACATTCCTATCATCGTTTCCGTGTCCGGATGCTGGCGTCCTACCACCGCTGTTCCTACAATAATATCTTCCTGACCCGTATACTTTGCGAGCAGTATATTGTAAGCCGCAAGCAGGATCATAAAGGCCGTAGTCCCCGTATTTTTGGCAAGTTTCTTTAATTCCTCTGTCATTGCTGAAGTGATGTTATACGATAATACAGCCCCTTCGTAGCTTTGATGTAATGGTCTAGGGAAGTCCGTAGGCATTGCCAGTACAGGTAATTCTCCGTTCAAAACATTTTTCCAATAATGTTCCTGTTCAAACAAACGGTTGCTGGTATATTGTTCCTTTTGCCATGCAACAAAATCTTTATATTGAATTTGGATCGGAGCTAACATTTCACTCCGATACAGCTGTACGAGTTCATTAAGGAAAATGGATAACGAAAGCCCATCTGCAATACTGTGATGCATATCCATGACCAACATATGTTTATTAGCTTCAAAGCGAAACAATTCTGCTCTGAAGAGTGGCCATTGGCGCAGGTCAAACGGACGGACAAACAATCGACTCATCTCGTCTGCATCTTTCTCCAATATTTCGGTGACTTTGATTTCAAAAGCCGGCTCATCATGAATGACTTGTACAATTTCGCCATCCACGATATTAAAAGAAGTACGAAATGATTCATGACGCCGAATCAAATCCAGGCAAGCCTTCTGAAGACGGGGGATGTCTAGATCCCCCTCAATACGCACCTGGCCCGTAATATTGTAAGCTGTACCTATCCCCATATCCTGCAAGACAAACATACGTCTTTGGGCATCAGATACTGCATAATGCGTACATTCTTCGAGCTTTTTAATAGAAACGGCTGTACCTTGTTTGGCTCCTTCGATCACCTTGGTCAAGGCCGAAACTGTCGGTGAATGAAAAAGTACATTCAAGGGGATTCGTTTGCCAAACTCTTGATGAACTCGGGAAAGCAAGAGAGTCGCCTTCAACGAATCTCCTCCTAGATCAAAGAAATTGTCATCAGATCTTACACGATTCAATCCCAGCACCGTTCCCCAAATTCCCCCTACTTTTCTCTCCGTGCTACTAACTGCCTCAACAGGTTCTTTGCTAACAGCTTGTTTCATAGTAGAAATTTGCGACAAGTCTACATATCCCTGCGAATTTAAGGGCATGTTTTCAAGCTGAACGATCTGTTGAGGTACCCATTGGTCTTGCAAATGATTTCGCAATTGCTTGCGTAGGATTTCCTCTATTCCATCATTAATACTCGTAACATATGCAACCAAATGGGTGTCTGCTCTGTCCTCTGTACTCTGAACTATCACTTGGCACTCGCTAATTTGTGGAATAGAGGTAATAAATCGTTCAAGCTGTTCAGTATATATGGCATGTCCTTTTATATAGGCTCGCTTCTGAACAGGTCCCAACAGTCGCAATTCACCGTTTGCGGTTCGCAAAGCCAGGATTCCTGTCGGTAAATACACTGAATTTTCGGAAGGAGAATCGTTTTCCTGTACTACATGCAATTCCCCGATCGTCCCCACAGGCGCAGGTTGCAGATAATGATCCAGTAAATAGATGGCTCTTGGTGAATCGTTGTCCGTGATGCCGCTGGATTCGAGTTCCACATAGTCCCTGTAGTTTTTAACCCCATATTTCAGTTCATCCTGATTTAAGAGGGAGATATCTACAAAATCCCGTTCCTGCCCATCAGCAATCGTATTCAGGATGTGTAAAAAATACTCTGCCCAAATCTGCATTGTTTCCGGTGCGGCCAAGCTGGCTTTAATATCAAAATCAAACCAAAGCTCTCCCTCGACCTCCATCACATTGAGAAACATGTCATATTTGGAGTACAGGATCGGCGTCGGTATCAATTCGACGTCCAGTCCATGAAAATGAAAATTCTGCATTGGTCGATCCATATTGAAGATGACATTCATCTCAGGTATCCGTATGTTCTCAATACGCTCAATCAGATCAGCAAAAGAGTAGCTTTGAAGCGGTTCGACCTCCTGCATGACTTGCTTAACTTGTGCCATATACTTAAATAAAGAATCTTTACTGGTAATATGGCTCACAATCGGCAGCATGTTAACACAGTTACCGATCAAATTAATTTGTTCCATTCTAGACTGTCCAGAGGTAGGAATACCTACTACTATCGTTGTGTTTCCAGTTAAGCGGTGCAGAAACACCTTATATGCACTCAGCAGTGTAACAAACAAGCTGTTACCCGCTTTAATGCTAAGCTTTTTCAACTTTCTCGCCAGCGTACTGTCTGCCCGAATATTTATTCTTCTTCCTCTATACGATGCTTTCTTCATGCCACCGTCCTCAGACGGAATGTCCATGGCGACAGGGACGGAATCCAATGTCCGTGCCCAGTAAGAAACTGCCTCACTCACTCCTGCATGTTCTAGCTCCAACTGTTGCCAAGCTTGAAATTCTCTGAATTTTGGCGGTACAGGCAACGTGACTATATTTTCACCTTTGCAGAAAGAAGTGTAGGCTTGCTCCCATTCACGGATAAATACTGCCATCGACCAACCATCAGCAACAATGTGATGAAATGTGAACACCACAATATGTTCTTCCGGTTGTAAACGTAAAATGTGAGTTCGGAACAGCGGATCTTTGGACGTCAAATCAAACGCCCTTTTCCCCTCTTCCTCAAACCATTGCTTGACCTTTTCTTCGTGCTCTGATGGAGGAGATCCTGAGAAATCACTCAGTGAGATGACCACATTCACGTTGTCAAGAACATGCTGTTCTTCGCCATCGAGGTCAATAACCGTCCGTAGCGAATCATGCCGGTTCACAATTGCTTGAACTGAACGTTTTACAGTATCAAGCTGCAGTTGACCCTGCATCCGCAAGGCTGCTATTTCATTGAATGCAGTGGATGAATCACTTCTGGATTGCGTAGCAAACCAAATTTGCTGCTGCTCCTTTGTTAAAGGGAACGATGAGGATTCGATGGGAACCACATTATTTTTTCGGTTTCCATTTCCATCCGGTGATGGCGTATTGTCAGGTAAGAATCCCCCTTTTCTCAATTCCTCCACGCTTTCCTTTACAGCCTGTGTAATTTTTTGAAGGTCCCCATCTGTATGAGCAGTCGATAAAAAGCAATTGCGACCTTCCCAAATGTAAATTCCCTTGTCAATCAGCAGATGGAAAAAGAGCTCAATGTCGCCAAACGAAACAAACCGGAATAGTGAGCCATAGTTCACCATGTGGATAGGTACACTATTTTGTTTAAAATAAGTATTCAGCTCTGCTACCCATTCGTTGGTTCTTCGGTTCAGTTGTTCCTGAAGATTCGGCCCTTCAGACTTCAAATATTTCAAAGTCGCTAGAGCCGTGTGCATGGTCAGCGGATGTGTGCAGAAAGTACCGCCTACGAATGTTTTAATATTCGTATTTTCCGGATAGGAGTCGTCTCCGAACGACCACACACCTCCATCTACAGTGTCCATAAACTCTGAGCTTCCGGCGACAATGCCAACAGGCATACCTCCACCCGCCACTTTTCCGTAAGTAACTAGATCAGCTTTAATTCCAAACCAGGCCTGAGCACCTCCTGGATGAATTCTAAATCCTGTAATTACTTCATCAAAAATAAGTGCCGTTCCCGAATTTGCTGTGATCTCGCGAATTTGCTTCAAGAACTCCTTTGGTTGCAAATCCGGTCTGCGACTCTGTACAGGCTCAACCAATACGGCAGCAAGTTCATGTGCATAATGTTTGATAGCTTTTATAGAATCCGGGTGATTATAAGGGAGTACAATAACATCCTCCATCATGCTCGAAGGAATTCCCGGTGCCATGGGTAACGCCTCTCCTCCGCTTGAGTTCGGATCGGACACAGCCAGTACACCATCGAACGTTCCATGGTAAGAACCAGCAAACAGCACTATTTTGGAGCGTCCTGTAGCCGCTCTAGCCAAACGTAAAGCAACCATAACAGCTTCTGACCCCGAATTATAAAAGGCAACCCGCTCCACACCTGTCAGCTCGCTAATCAAGGCAGCAACCTCACCTGCTGTATTTGACATAGGGCCGATCGAAGGCGTACGGTCGTGCACATTGCTCCGCAAAGTATCGGTTAGCCAAGCTGGGTTATGACCCAGTAAATGAACCCCGAAGCCCATAGTTAGATCAATGTACTCATTCCCATCTACATCCCATATCCTTGAACCCGAAGCGCTCTCTGAAATGATAGGATATACGATTTCTTTCCAATAGGACCGGAACCCAGACACATGACGATTATTAGCATGAACCAATCGACTATCCTGTGTGTATTTCTTGGACCCGCGGGTTCGTTGAGTATATCGTTTAATAAAACGCTGTAAGAAATCATTTTGCCGCCCACTGTATCCACTTTCCTCACCGATCAGTAGAGGTTGATAGGGTACAAAGGGTTTGGATTCAGTAGTTGTATTCACTTTAATTGTAGAAGTGATAGGCACGTCAGTTGCCACAGCATGCAGAGTTGTAGGCTGAACACTGACTGTGTCTTTGTTTGTTGTTAACGGTGCAGCCTGAATAGTTCCCCCTTGACCGCCACTAAGCATCTCTAGTTGTTTGGTCAACACTTGAGTAAGTCCAAGCTGTTGGTTGTTCAGTAATTCAATTTGTTGAGAGAGTAACTTTTCCAGGCCACCAAACTCGGACGAAGACTTTGCAGCAACCGTATTTTCTGGATTGACTTCTGTCCGATCATCGACCGTACTTAGAGCATCAGCAGCCGCTACCGATTGGGTGGTATATGTCAAATCTGAAATAAACGTTGTTAGACGATCCAGGTTTGTAACACTTTCAAAGAAGTGGTTCATGGGAACATCCACATTAAATTGTTCTCTAATTTCTTTTTGAACTTGAACTAGCATAATTGAATCCAAGCCCATTTCGAGAAAATGCATCTGTTCATCCAGTTGTTCCACCGTAAAACCGGAAACTTTACTGATTACATCTTTTAATACTTTGGAAATCTTCGCTGTGTAGTCTAGCTGATCTGTAGCTTGCAGTTCTTTTGGATACGCGGACTCCATACTTTTCTCCTCCCTGCCTACGTTACTTATCTGCACTACTTTTGGAGTAAACCAGCAACGATTTCGTTCAAAAGGGTACAAAGGCAGCGACTGGATTATTTTGATATCATCCGCATAAAGCGCTTGCCACGGAATAGCCATACCTTTGACGTACAGTTCACCCAATTGGCGTAGAGCGTGAACATCTGTATGTGCACTTGCTCTAATGGCTGTAATCAATCGACCTACCGTATCATCTTTTTCCCGTTTATGATCAACGCTCTGTTTATGAGAACCTATATACATATCAGGTGTATTCTCTCGTTTGTTCCCGGAAGTCCATCGCTCCAACTTGTGTAATAAATCCTCTGGACTGGAAGTAATAACTGCTAATTTATGTTCCATATGAGCTCTGCCGATATGTGTGGTATAGCACATCTGCTCCAAGGAAACCGCTGGATTTTGGCGTAAATAGTCCACATATCCCTCAACCAAATGATGCAGACTTCGCTCATTTTTTGCAGAAACCGTAAAAAGATGAATGCCATCCGGCGTGTTTACAGAATCATCATCTGTTCGCGTTTCTATAAACTCTTCCATAACAACATGAGCATTTGTTCCACTGAAACCAAAAGAACTTACTCCGCAGCGAAGTGGGGCATCATTTGAACTTAAATCCGCTACTTCTGTCGTTAAATAAAACGGCGACAATTCAAAATTAATACGGGAACTAGGCCTCTTAAAATGAACCAACGGAGGATTCTTCCTCGTTTGCAGCATCAGAACTGCTTTAATAAGACTGGATATTCCTGCTGCTTCAAATAAGTGACCAATATTGGGTTTGACAGAACCGATTGCACAAAATTGTTTTTTATCCGTATATTTTTCAAAGGCTTGTGTCAATCCCGCGATCTCAATAGGGTCCCCCAGTTTAGTTCCCGTTCCATGAGCTTCGATAAATGATAGAGTTTCCGGGTGAATAGCCGCATCATTCCAAGCGGCCTCTACCACTTCTGCCTGTGCGGAAGGACTAGGTGCAGTAATACCTACCGTTGTACCATCCTGATTCACCGCACTTCCTTTAATCACAGCATAAATACGATCTCCGTCTTGCAATGCTTGATCGAGAGGCTTCAACAGGACCGCTGCAACCCCTTCTCCCACACCTGTTCCATCCGCCTCTGCATCAAAGGTACGAGCTCTGTAATTTGGCGATTCCATATCTAGTCCCAGCTTCACTGGCAATAGCATCGTTCGGATTCCTCCAGCGATCGCCATCTTGCAATCCCCCGTCGCTAACGCCTTACAAGCCATATGAATCGCGACAAGTGAAGAGGAGCACGCCGTATCTACTGTTACTGCTGGACCTTTTAAATTAAGAAAGTACGAAATCCGACTTGCCAGCACTGACGGCAAATTTCCAACAATATACTGGTGAAATTTGTCCGGTTCTCCTTTAGAGAGCATCCGCTCATAATCGTAGCCCACTTTTGAGAAGCCGACGTAAACTCCTACCTTTTGTCCATGAATCCGATCCCCTGCATAGCCCCCATCCTCAAGTGCATGCCATGCAGTCTGAAGGAATGATCTCTGATTTGGGTCCATATAGCTTGCTTCCACAGGACTCAGCTTGAAGAACGCATAATCAAATTTATCAATTTCTTCTAGGAAGCCGCCTTCTATAAACTCTTCTTCTCCCTTCCTTTGATCCACAACTGATAAATAATCGATGGCGTCTTGCTTACGTTGAGAGCTTAAGTTCCCGATACAGTCATCGCCCTGAACAATATGATCCCAATACTGTGACACAGATGAAGAACCAGGTAAGTCCAAAGAAAGCCCAATAATAGCCACGTCCTTGCTATGGTTGTGATCCGTATCATCTGTAGGAATATGCTGTTGTTCAGAATCGGCAGGGCTCGCCAAAAATTCTGCCAAGTGAGCTATTGAGGGGTGATCAAACAAATCGGTAACTGCAAGCTTAATCCCCAGCTGATTTTCAATTTTGTCTGTAATCTGAACCAGTTGTAGGGAATTGGCTCCTAAATCAAAATAGCTATCTCTCGTATCAACCTCTTCCCTAAGTAATACCTCGCAGCAAATATCGTGAAGTACTTTTTCGATCTCAAACGAAAGTGTAGGCAATTTTTGATTTTTGTTTTCTTGCTCCATGATCCCTTTTAAAACTATCGAAGTCTCCTGATAATGTCCCGCTTCATACTGAGCCGCAAGCTTATACCTCTGTAACTTCCCACTGGTCGTTTTGGGCATTTGCTTAATAGGTATAATATCGTGAACCGCCCATCCTCCATGACGATACAAATGTTTTTTTAATTGAGATGCAATTGGAGAAAATTTTTCTATCGTCTTTTTGGATACGACAAATACCACAATTTCCTCTGATTCCATCCCATTTACACGAACTCCACACGCCGCCACACGATTAAGTTCGACTCCTTCTACTTCCTCAGCGATACGCTCGATGTCATGAGGGTAAACGTTCTGTCCATTTACAAATATGATATCCTTTGCTCTCCCTGTGACGACTAATTGACCTTCACGGAAGAACCCCAGATCGCCAGTTCTCACCCATCCATCTAACGTCAAAAGTTTGGATGTCGAATCTTCGTTGTTATAGTATCCTTTTGTAACATTTTCACCTTTGATTTGTATGTGCCCAATAACGCGATCTGCGACTTCTGCATCCTCGTCATTGCATATTCTGATTTCACAATAATCTAACGACTGACCGACCACAACAAATGGCAGAGCATTATGAAAAGTCTTGTCTACCTCCAAGACGGACTCTCCAATGTTTAAGTGCTTACGATCAACATAAACGGTTATATATTCAGTATCGATTGGCGGGATAGCAACTGCAACCGATGCTTCTGCTAAACCATATGATGTTCGCATAGTCGTTCTTTTTAATCCAAAAGGAGCTAATTTGTCAAGAAAGGTGTCACACAATTCAGGAGAGATAGGTTCAGCACCATTGATGATGGCACGGATCTTGGACAGGTTCCAGTTCTTCACTTTTTCAGGTTTGAAAAATTGCATGAAATACTTATATCCGAAGTTTGGCGATGAAATAATGCTTACTTGATGTTCACTAGCTTTTTTTATCCAAAGTACTGGCTGACGAATGAACAGCGAAGTTGGCATAATATACTGATTCACTCCAGCAACTAATGGGGTAATATGATTGTAAATTAAACCCATATCATGGGTTAGAGGCATCCACTGCAAGAACGAATCTTGCTCTGTGACGACTGTCCTATTTATAATTCCACTTGTGTTATGAATGAGATTATGATGTGTAAGGATGACTCCCTTAGGATCACCTGTGGAACCGGAGGAAAACTGAATAAATGCTATATCCTCCAATTGAGGGGTGTGTATCTTTGCAAAGGATTGCTTGGGTTGTTCATGGTCTTGAAGAAGTAATTGATGACGATGACGAATGTTTTCGAATAGGTCATCTTGGTTGCTTTTCAATGTATATTTCTCAAGGTCTTTTAATATTTTGGGCTCGATGAGTAAAAAAGGATCGTTAAGAACATCCCAAATTTTAAAAAGTTTCATTCTATGCTCATCATTGTTACCGATGCTGACAGGTACCGGGATCATACCACCAAGAATGCAAGCCCAAAACGCTTTCACAAAATGATGATTATTTTCTATTTGAAATACGATTTCCTGTCCCTGCTTAACTCCTGCATCCTGAAGATTCCCCAGAAATGCTAGAGCTTCCCAATATAAATCTTTATAAGTAAGTGTTGTTTCGTTTTGATCCGATTCAATAAAAGTAATAAATTTATGATCACACTTTCCCCGTTCTGTAATAACATCAACCAGTGTTTTGAACCTATTTGTATACATGCTATTCCCCCGTATATCGTAAGATTTATTAGCTTCCAGTTAATAAATTTACAATCTCCAACATCATTGATGAATCTTATTTAGAACATATTAAGAATCGTCTGTTGTTCTTGCTCGGGCACTTGCTTGGTAGTGAGAATAGTACGAATTAGCTCTAACACCTCTGTATTAACCGCATTATAAACGGTGTCATTTTTATGACTTTGAAGTTGATTGATCCGATTTCGAATCTGCTGACTAGGGTAAACAACCCCCTCCATATGTTGTTTGTAATCCCCATTTCGATTTCGTGCAATAAGCGCTGCTGCAAAGCCTTCCTCCAGACGCTCAAGTGTAACTTTGCGTGTAGTTTGCTGCTTACTTAGCCACTTGTCCACCTCTTTTAAAGAAGAACTGGTATTAACAGAAAAAGTGGAGATACTCGGATATCTTTCTTTCATCAGCTGTCCAAGTACTTTTCTCGGACCTAATTCTAACGCAACGGTAATACCGTTCTGATATAAATAATCCATCGTATCTGTCCAGCGTACGGGGCTTATCATTTGCTTGTACAGCAATTCATAAATCGAGAATTCATCATGTGGTAAGGCTGTTACATTGGAAACAACCGGCCACCTTCCCTTGCGTAGCGGGAATTTCTTTAGTTCTACGGCAAGCTTATCTGCTGCAGGCTTCATCAGAGTACTGTGAAAAGGCCCGCTTACTGTTAAATAGTTAACCTTACTTTGTTCTAGACGTTTGATTTGCTCCACTATTCGAGCCATAGGTTCTGTATGTCCCGATAGCACGTACTGATTGTTTGAATTGTGACATGCAATAGATATAACATCACGATCCGTAGATATCTCTTGACATAAGCTCTCCAGAATAGAAGCAGAAACATTCGCAACAGCAACCATAGTCCCTACCCCGTTAGCTGTAGCCTGCTGCATGAGCATTCCTCGTTTTCTCACGATTTGAAGTCCATCTTGAAAAGAGAAAAAACCGCTGCACACCAATGCTGAGTATTCTCCTAAACTATGCCCAGCTAACAGTTGAGGTTCCAGTTCCAGTATTTCTCTGCTAGCATAATATGCAGCAAGGCTGGCAGTAAGTAAGGCTGGCTGGGCATTCATGGTCTGAAGAAGCTCTTGGGAATCTCCCTCAAAACAAAGTTTTGAGAGTTTTACACCTAAGGTATCATCCGCTTCTTCGAATAAACGCTTTACCACATTAAAATTATCCCATAGTTCTTTACTCATTCCTACATATTGCGAACCCTGCCCAGGAAAAATAAAAGATACTTTATTCATCTGAAAACCATTCATCTGAAAACCATTCATCTGAAAACCATTCATCTGAAAACCTCTTCTCCAGTGAGCTTTCTGAATATGTGTACTTTTAAAATTTAACTTCTGTTGCAAGTTATAACCTTTGTAGTATTAAAGCAGAAATTTATGATCGACATAATTAATGAAAAAAGGAATCATTTAAAAACAAATTAATCATATGTAATCACCGTGTACTAGCATTTAATCAGCTTGTATTAATAATTTATAAATCGTTATTCCAACCCATGTTCTACTCCTTTTACGAATTAAAATAACGATTTATTTCAACAAAGTCAATGAATAAGTCAACCTCCAAATGTTACATTTTTGTAAATAAAAGGTCGCAAAATGTAGAAGTTTGTTGATTGTCATTAGATAAAGTCGTTTTCTTGAAAGAATAGCTTTTTTCATTATTTTCACTACATAAAAATAAATAAAATTAAATTATGCAATTGTTAAATATTTTTAAAAGATTGATATAAATACATTCTTATTGTATTTTCACATTTATCCAAATTATGATAATACAATCTTTTTTTGAACCTTGCTCTTAAGCTCAGATTACTCTACATTTGAAAAAATAAATTAAAGACACGACATGAGTCAGATGCCCTTTATTCCATAAAGTTGCTGCTTAAATCATAAATACGATGTAACAATTAAATAACTCAAATATAATTTTAGAAATATGCGCACGAAAAAATCTACAGATTTTACCAACTGGTGAGTTTTGCAGTCTTCCACTGCCGCTCGCTTAGTCTTGAAAAAGTCTGTAGATGTGATAGATATTGCTATTCGCTTTACTAAAATCATTTCCCACTCAAGTTCTAGTTATAATCCTCCCAATAGCGATACTTCATTTCATTTTCACCTTTGGTGACGATGATCATGTTCTCCACATGCCCAGTTTCTTTATTTGTTCGGTAGATCATGGTACGGGTTTCTCCCTCATCGGGGACAGAGAACAGCACCTTGTCACTGATCATGCCGCTACCAATGCCGACAACGTGTTCTCCCCAGCCGGAGACTGCGCCCGAACCTGCTCCACTGACGCCAGTCCCGCGCGACAAAATAAGACCCATTCCATAACCGGTAACGGTCTGGGCCGTTTTACCTAGAGCGTGCTCTCCAGCTGATTGAGTATGCTTTTGGACCCAGTAATCGTATTTGTCCGTATTTTGCTCATAACTTATAATATTTCCTTTTTTATCTATAGATATATCCGTTTTGCTTCCGTCTTTACCTGTCAGTTCAGTGACGGCAACAAGGGAATCGGATGTGATCTTGGAGGTCGCTCCTGTATTGTAATCTGTACGGATAACCGAGTCCTCGTATTGCAGCCGCAGGACATTCATCTGGTCGTGGATCTTCTGCATGACCTGCTTGTCGCCGATGGTCTCTGCGTTTTTCAATAGTTCCTCATATTGATGATATTTATCCGCGTCTGCCTGCTCCCACTCGTCTATATTTTGGGGTGAATCCACGATATCTCCAGTATGATTTCCACCCTCTCCGCTGCCCGCCAGCGCTGCACTGGCGTTCATCGCTGCTGCCAAGGCTGACCAGAAGCCACGTGTGCTCCCACCATCCGCATTTCTAAACTTCAAAGCAATACTTTTTAGCTCAATTTCAATGGATTGAACCTTATTTAATATAGAAGAAAGCGTATATTTAGCTGTACGATAGTCATTATAAAAACGATTTCTCTCCATACCATCCCACTGGCTGTGAAGGTGGTTCATTGTGCTATCCAGACCGTTTAGCTGGTTATACAGTATGCCGTGGGCATTGGCAAATTGGGAGGCCACGTTATCCAGCTGCTCCGGTGTGACTTGGATTTTTGTCATGGTGATCACATCCCATCTTCGAAAATAGGAGATAGACAGTATAGTTTACAGTAATCCTTATTTCATATTGTAAGCTATAGAAGTCGGACATTCATGAGGATTTATACGTATTTGTGTATTCAGAAGCAGTTCCTTTGATATAATGAATCCATATGAGTTTATTTCGACAATATATTATTGAAAGTCAGGTGTAAGGACATGTCAGACAAAAAAATTATTTTTTTCGATATCGACGGTACATTACTGGACGATGACAAGAAAATGCCGTTAACCGCCAAAAAGGCTGTCTTTGCTTTGAAAGAGCAAGGACATGAGGTAGCCATCGCAACAGGACGTGCACCTTTTATGTTCAAGGATATCCGTGAGCAGCTAGAAATTGATTCCTACGTTAGCTTTAACGGGCAATATGTCGTGCTTCGCGGGGAAGTCGTCGCTACCAATCCGCTGAATCGTGAAGCCTTGCAAGCGATGACCGATCTGGCACTCACACATAATCATGCTCTCGTATATATGGATCATATGGACATGAAAGCCAATATTCCTAACGATGAGCTTGTAGAAAAATCGATCCAAACGCTTAAAGCCAAGATTTCAGTGGGATACGATCCGCTTTATTTCCAAGGGAGAGATATTTATCAGACGCTGTTGATGTGTACGGAAGAAGAAGAGCCTTTCTATGAAGCGGTATTCAAGGCATTTGACTTTGTACGCTGGCATCCAAGTTCGGTGGACGTTGTTCCTCACGCTGGCTCCAAGGCCAAAGGCATCCGCGAGATTACGTCCAGACTGGGCATTGCCGCTGAGAATCAATACGCTTTTGGCGATGGATTAAATGATGTGGAGATGCTAACAACTATACATAACAGTGTCGCGATGGGGAACGGTTGTGATGAAGCCAAAGCCGCCGCTAAAATGGTCACAAAGCGCGCTGATGAAGACGGTATTTGGTATGGACTGCAAAAGCTTGGTTTGTTAAGCTGACTGGATTGCTTGGAAGGCTGAGCATGTTTCGGGAAAAAACAAGTCGGTTTAATGACTTAGATATGAGAAAATAGGAGGTTGTCGTTGGTATGGAAACGGAAGGCTTACGCAGTGTCGAACAGCTAGCCCTGAAAAAGTACAAAATTTATAAACAAAGCCTGCTCCGGTATTTGGCGCGTTCCATGCTGGCGAGTATGTTTATCGGCTTCGGCGTTATTGTCGCCTTCAAGACGGGCAATTTTTTTTACATGGAGCATTCTCCATTCACTTATCCCATGGCGGCGCTCACGTTCGGGGCAGCCATCATTCTGATCGCGTACGGCGGCGGGGATTTGTTTACCGGCAACACCTTCTATTACACCTATGCTGCGCTCCGTAAAAAGCTGCGCTGGGGTCAGGTGCTGCGGCTATGGACTGCCAGCTATGGAGGCAACTTGTTAGGTGCGGGGGTTTTCGCACTCCTTATATACCTGACAGGGCTGTTTGACTCCTCCAGCGTGAACAGCTTTCTGCTGAGCGTGGTTGAACATAAAATGGAAGCGCCTGCAATGCAGCTATTCTTCCGCGCAATTTTGTGTAATTGGCTGGTCTGCCTCGCCTTTTTTGTGCCGATGTTTATGAAGGAAAATGGTGCAAAGATGTTCGCTATGATGCTGTTTGTATTCTGCTTTTTCATTTCGGGATATGAGCATAGTATAGCTAATATGTGTACTTTCGCCATTGCGCTCGTGCTGGATCATCCGGGTACGGTCTCTGTCGCTGGCGTCATCCATAATCTCGTTCCGGTTACGCTTGGGAATCTGGTGGGTGGCGTGCTGCTTATGGGGGTTATGTACTATTCGGTCAATCTCCCGTTTTTGGACGAGGAGGAACACTAAAAAAGAAGCCGTGGAACCTAAGTTCCATGGCTTCTTTGCATTAAATTCGAAAAATTGCGTATGCAGTGTCTGCAGATGCTTCTTTGCTGTTTATTCTGCTTGAGTAGGAAAATGAATAAATTCCTCCAACTCCTTGAACAGCTTTTTGGGATTGACGTTGTCAGGTACAACCAGAGTTAGCGGCTCATCCAGCTTGAGCACATACATGCCTAAAATGGATTTGGCATCTGCCATGCCGCTTTTGCCATGAATCCAGATGTCATACGTATAATTGGATACGATTTGATTGATCTTCTCAATATCCTTAACGTTTTTTACCTTGATGGGTGTCATCATTGCACAGCACTCCCCTGCGTTGAATTGGGGCTTACGAAACAAGCCTTAACATCACTATACCCTATTTATAAAGAACCTTGCACAAACTTATTTAGAAAATGACATGCGGCGCGGAGCTGACCTTCCAGTAGCTACCGACCTTTTCAAAATTCACGGTGATTTTCTCGTTCGCCTGCTTGGTTTCTGCCGGATAAGGCACGGTCAGTAGGTAGCTGCGCTTCACCGGAGTCATGGTTACCATTTTCGCCGTAGCCCGGCTGAACTCTAGCAAATTGCCGCCATCTGCGTTCAACTGAGCTAGTCTGCCGTTGACTTCAACGAAAAATTTGCCGACAAATTGCTCACTGGCCTGTTTCGTATAAGCCTGCATTAGATAGTTGATCAATTTGGTCTTCGTACCGATGTCCTCGGACAAATAGCGGTAGCTTTTACCGTTCAACTGGAACGCTTGGCCCAACGATTTGCCACCGCTGATGGCATACTGATAACGAGACTGCGCCTCCAGCACAAGCGGAATCGCACTCTCATGGTTCAGCTTGTCCAGCTGGGTTGGATTCACGCTAGTAGCTGTAGCTGCGGCTGGCGTCGAAGTAGACGGCTGCTGCGGCTTGGACGGCTTGGCAGTCGATGGTACAGACGGAGCTGCCGCTGGGGCTACCGACGCGGATGGGCGCGGTGCTGGTGCAGACGGAGCTGCTGGTGTGGCCGCTTGGACGGAACCTGCGGCTGGGGCAGTTGTTGCTGGAACTGACGGCGCTTGCGCAGGAGCTGGCGTCGCAACAGACGCTGATGCTGCTGGTGCAGGCATCTGGGTCGGTACAGTTGCTGACGGACTAGCAACGTTCGGTTGCGCCGCATTCGCGGGACTGGTCACAGCGGGTGCAGCAGCGGCGACCTGTGCCGCGCTCAAAAGTGTGGCCGCAACGCATAGTGCGGATAGTTTCGTATTTATTTTCATACTCAAATACACCTCCATAATCATATGTCTGCATAAACTGCACACGTTTCTATTATAAGAATTTCGGTGCTCGATTAGGTTGCTAAATTGTTTCTATTTGCCTTTTGTTGTTCATTCTGCACGAAGTTTGTCCGTATTTGCCGGGAGCGTAGGTTCTGACCGTTTCTTCTGCTTTGCCTCGATCTCTTCCAAGGATCGTGACATTTGCTTCACAGAACGGTCCAGCTGCTCCAATCTACGGTTAAGGGTGACGAGAATGTATTTTAACAGAATCAGGCTTAATGCTGCAGGGAATCCGACATTAGTTACGAGCTCGATCATGCTTTCAGTCGTTAAAGAACTCACAGATCCCGCCTCCTTTATCATACACATATATTACCTTTGTAGGAACTAGCGTTCCCATTTATATGGAAAACATACGTTCCCCTCTGCACCCATAACAAAAAGAGCCCCGATTAGCATGGAGCCCTTTCTGATTATATTCATTTAACTAGTATTCAACCCACTACCGAGCTGCATATCAAGGAGTGTATATGTTCGGCTGCTGGGGCTTGGACATCCCTTCTCCCAGATAAAATCCGGTGTGCGGGGGCTGATTATAGGCTACGTTCTGCCAGGCCACACTCAGGCGATACACCGGATCATGCATAAGCGTGTAGAATCGGTGTTCTGACTCGTAAGGTGTTGTGTAGATACGCAGCGCCGAATTATCACTTTTGCGCCAAATGACTTCCTCCCGCCAGTCACCGAACAGATCAGCCTGCAACGATGGTGTCCCTTTGGTTCCGTTATTTGAACTCGTCCCTGTGGCCGTAAGCAAGTTGGAAGTCATCGAGTTCGCATAGTTCCACTTGTCAATTTTACCAGCGCTTGAGGAGGTATGATCCAGCAGTTCACGGAGCAGATCTCCATCCCACCAGATACCAAAGTTAATGGAAGAAGGCGTCGTATTGGTAATGAGCTGCCCCTGGGCTGAACGTAACCCAATGCCTGGTGCCCATTGCTCATTCCCCTTCGTACGCGGATCAATGTCTGCCGACATGCCTCGTCCGGTATCCTTGCCTGTTTTTACGCCCCATAAAATGTTGCCATTGCGCGGATCGTACATAGCTGCTCCGTAGGTGGCATTTTTATCCTCGTTCACCTTAAACACTTCATATCCTGAACGGTCCGGGTCCAAATCCCCGACATGAAGCGCATCTCCATGTCCCATTCCCGTGTTAGCCAGCTTCGCTCCGTTATCGTCTACAACCAGTGAGCCATACACGATCTCATCCTTATCATCTCCATCCACATCTGCCACACTCAAACTGTGATTCCCCTGTCCAGCCGTCCCGGCATTGGTGGAGCTGTTGCTGTCAAAGGTCCAGCGGCGGCTTAAATTGCCGTTCCGCCAATCATATGCGACTAGAACAGTACGCGTGTAGTAACCACGTGCCATCACTATGCTGGGTCTCACGCCATCCAGATAAGCAACCCCGGCGAGAAAACGATCCACACGGTTACCATAGTTATCTCCCCAGCTGGACACCGTTCCGCGCGGTGGCACATAGTCAATCGTACTAAGAGCCTTGCCTGTATCACCTGAGAACACAGTTAGAAACTCGGGGCCTTTCAAAATATATCCACTCGTGTTGCGATGATCAGCCGAAGCGTCGCCAATCTTTACACCTGTACCATCTACCGTGCCGTCTGCTGTCTTGCATACAACCTCTGCTTTACCATCTCCATCAAAATCATAGACGAGAAATTGCGTATAGTGTGCACCAGCCCGAACGTTCCGTCCCAGATCGATTCGCCATTTGCGTGTTCCATCGAGCTCATATCCGTCCAAAAATACATTTCCCGTATACCCGGATTGCGAATTATCCTTAGAATTGGAAGGGTCCCATTTCAGCACAATCTCATACTCGCCATCCCCATCAAGATCCCCCACACTGGCATCATTGGCATTATACGTGTAGTTCATATGATCCGGGGTTGTACCTCCCGCAGGCTGCTGTATGGGAACGTCCAGATAGTTGCTGTTCCACGCCTTTACCGCTGGAGAAGCGGCCTGCTCTGCTCCGTTAACCACGGCACGAACGGTATACGAAGATGAGGTCGTACCTGCCTTGTCCAGGAAGTTGGTTCTCGATGTAATCGGCGCATCATTCACCTTGCTTGCCCCTCTGTACAGATTGAAACCAACCGAATCCGCTTCCGTACCCAATAAGCGCCAGCTCACCAGTACACCCTCTGGTACCTTCACTGCGACAGTTCCCCTGTTCAGCTTCTCCATTTGCCTTGTAGAGGCAGCTGAGATTGGGCTATCCATCGGAGTGACCACTCCACACAACATGACACCGAGACAGAGCAATACAGCATGCCGAAACCTTTTGTTCATCTGATCATTAGCTCCTTTCATGGTTTGTATTTTCAATAAATTTATTTTATCTGACTGATAAGTTATTGTTGTTTAAATCTTATGATAGCGCTTACATGAATGTAAAGGGACGAATTCGTCCTTTTTGTTCAAAAATCCGGGCTAATACTTTAAAAATCAGAGGTCCATGAATAATCGTTCTTCGTCAGCTATGCTTTGGATATCCTCTGAGCTAATACTGATATATTGATAGCCTTCTGCCTGCTGTTTTTTCAATGCCAGTTCCTTCATAAAACGTGGGCTACCCTCTCCGGCATCCTCGTCATACACAAGCAATAAACCGTCTGTTTTGCGGAAAAGGAGTTCATCCCGTGCCTTGAGTTGCCATATTCCCTGATACGGCTGGCGGCTAACTACTCCCACATAGTCAACTTCGGCACAAATCTGCTGAAAGTATTCCTTTTTATCCTCCTTCCATTTTTCCTCCATATTTTGATAAGCCATCATAATAGAGCATTTTAGGTCGGGGTATTGCTGTTTTAATGCAATGACGACCTCGCAAGCCCACAAGTCCACCCCGTATTGGCCGGGGGTAATCACCCATTCCAGCCCATCTTCGATCAGGGGAATCAGCCTGCTTGTAATCGCCTTTTTAATGTATGGAATGCCTTCGTGCTTTTGACTGAAAATATTCAGCTCATGGGCACGATAGCCAGAAACGAGCAAGTTTTTCATCATCTCATCGTCCTTCTGAAATTATCATAAAGATTATTGTAAAAACGAACCTCTGCCCTATGGGCTAAAGAAGGTTCGTCTTTTGGGAATTTAGTATTCAATCAAAATTACTTTATGATGCTTAATGAATTCCTATCACGCCCGCATATCACCCCTCGGAGTTTACACGCCGATCTTGAATTCTAACATTGCTACTCAACACACCAGCATCGCTACTTATTTTGAACGACGGGTAACTAGGATCTGCCTCAAGCCGCATTTTGCTATCGAACTGCTGCTCCTGCTGCCGATCTACCCAAAAAGAATAAGAATCGGACTGAACTGCTATATCGGTTGCATTCGGTGCATCGATCACCAAGATGACAAGTACGCCGTTGCATCCACAATCTTCTGTATCATAAAACAACTTGAACATGCCTGGCCGTCCTGAAAGGACCATCGCTAGCCTTTCAACCGACAAGGAATCCAACTCTAAATGTATACTCATGAAATGAACTCTCTCCTTTTTGGACATATTTGGACTCAACAATTTCAAAAAGTCTAAATATAAACTATATTTTCATTATAATCATCTCAAAACTTTAAGTACAAGGAGATCATTAATGATGGCATTTATAAAAGAGACCGTTTGTTTCTTCGCGGAGATTCTGCTGAATGCACATCTCTACTTGGTTCCTTTGTGCCCAACGATTCAAATCCACCCTTACATTTGTATTAATTTGTTTGGTATTTATCAAGTTTGAACCATTTTTGAAATTCACTCTGGCTAATTTTTTTAACAGATTTCACCTTTTTTCTGTCCATGGAGTATCTGTATAATTTCTTTTGATCAGATGGATACTCACTTATATAGTCTAAACTTTTTCCATCTTTATGCCATAAAATCAGGCCAGTGCTAATATAATCCGTTTCTCTAGGAAGATATATAAAGCCATCCTTCTTCGTATTATAAATGGCTAGGGAGCTGCTTGATGTATCACCGAACGCAAAGGCAATTTGATCTTCTTTCGGTGACCAGTTATAAGCAGTAATGGATTCTATATTTCTTTTGCCTTTAGCCTTCAAAAGATCATTTACAATGATAGATTTTCCGGTTGTAAGATTGATCAGTAACAACGTATTTCCCGCACTGCGCTGTGCTTGTATAGCCAACCATGTATTAGAAGGAGATACTACTGCACTCGATATATCACGCAGTTTATCATTATATCCATCTGTTTTAAGGGTGTAACTCTTTTCTCCTTTTTTGATCGTTATAGATGTAATGACACTTTTCTCAGAACTCGGAACATTTTCCAGCTCGACTTTTTTTGCCAATAACGTAATGTTTTTTTCCTTCCACATCACTTGATCTGGAGTCTCGTTCTTTTTAAACTTAGTTATGGACTGATATACAGATGGATTTACAGTATTAACTGAACTTTGAACATAGGTATTAGGCTGTAATGTACTATTAGCGTTAGTGATAGAAAAGCCACTAATACTTCCCACCAACACTATACTCGACAGGAAAGCAATAGCGTATTTTAATCTTAGATTTTTCATTTTAATGCTCCTTTGCAAAAAGTTTATTGTTCTTAGGAGTCGTTATTGAAAGAGAAAGGATAGGTGAATCTAAATATGAACAAACCTGCTCAATTTATTTCTATTCTTATACTTTCTATAAGTGTAAGTGTGTTTGCTGGTTGTGGAAAGCAGGAGACAACAGGAACCTCCACTAATGAAACAGTACCGGCAGCCTCAGAATCAGCAATTCAAGAAGGACCAGAGTTATCAACCGCACACCAAAGCTTGGACGAGATCAAATGGAATGAAATTAAAGATCCACTAATTGAGTATGGAATGATAACGAAACTCAAAGCGGCAATATCCGCCTTCGTATCAAACGATTTGGATCAATTCCATGCTGCCCTCAGTCCAAGGGTTGGAACAGCTCACGATTATCTCTTCGACTATCCGGTGAAGTTTACTGGTATTGCTGAAGCTCTACAAGAAAATGATCGGATATTGGTTCCCATTGTAGGCGAACGACTTAATAAAGAAGAAGGCTTCTCTCCCGATATACGGTATACCTTCTATTTTGAAAAGGATAAAGATGGTGTATGGAAAATTGTCTCAATTGACTGATTAGTTTCTCCTTCCAACCGAAAGAAAACGTTCCGATAAAATCAGAACGTCTTCTCTTCTTTAAAATTTATTTGAATAAGTTCTGCAGCAAGAAGCGTACACAAGAAAACCAGCTAATGTTTGTCATGAGGGTCCACTTGTACAGGGAAAATAAAACATTAGACTGACACACCTAACTTTGAAAAGCTTTTATATACCAAGCATCCATAGCAGAGTGTTCAGAACCTGGTAGAGGTTCATGTAAAAGTGTAAATCCAAACTTTTCATATAATAAACATGCAGTTTTTAATTCATGCATTGTTTCTAAATAGCATTTTTCATAATGTTTAGAGGCAAAAGACGAAGCTGTTTCCATAAGTTTCTTGGAAAGCCCTAAACCTTGAGCTTTTGGACTTAAGTATAGCTTTTGTAATTCGCAAACTTTATCATGTTCGTTAAACGGTGCTATACCAATTCCACCAACAATCTCTCCTTCCATTTCTACTACCCAATAGTTCGCATGTTTTAAATTATTATAGTATTGGTATAGGTCATTAAGTTGAGGGTCAAAATAAGCTGTTCCAGGAATCGCTAATCCAAGTGATTTTAATGAATCTTGTATAATTTCTTTTACTTTTGCATTGTCTTCTTTTTTCATTTCTCGAATAACCATATACGATCTCCTTCAATTAAATCTAAAATTCGGGAGCATACTGCCGGTAGTCCTTTCGGTCTGTGGTTCAGTATTTCAGTTCGTGATTCGCCGGACAAACGAACATACTTCGCTCGGCGTCAAAGGTGAATTTCCACTTTGGAAACAATCCTTGCTTGGGATGAAATCTCCGGTGAGCAATCACCGCAAAGGTCTTCCAGCTTTGAAGTCCTTTGCAAATTGACGTTGTTAAATAACCCGAATCAAGTGCTACGGCTTCGACCTTAAATTCAAAGCGTTTTTGCTGGCGGTCAAAAGCGACAAATAGGGCACGTATCCAAAGAAAATAAAGTATTAGACTGGTACGCTGAACCATTGCTTTCGGAAGAGCAACAAGGAACATAAGCCGCAGCTTCGCCGCACAGCTCGCCGATGTCACCGGTCGCGCCCAATTCGGTGCTCTGGGAGAATAACAAGAGCACGCGTTGCAGCTTCACGCATCCGGCCGATGTCATTACAATCTAATACTCTATTTTTCCGAGTTTAACACTTTATTTTCTTTCAACACAACTAACATACTGATAGAAAAACACGCCAAGGACATGGTCGTGTTTCTCTAAAAACTGAACGGTATGATCGTTTAATATGGTATATTTTTTGTGACTATGCACTGATGTTACCTGTTGGTAAATGGAATAATGTAACTAAACAGGAAATACAACTCTTGAAATATATGTTATCTACGCACCGCCTGAGCATCCATTTGGTACAGTTCATCAAACAAAAGAAATGGCCATGTCTACTGAGAGATAGATAAATCCAATTAATTAGACATTTGCACATAAGATGGGGATGAGGTGATTCAATTGTTTAGCTCAAATACGATAGACACTGCACGAATTTAGGGAGATCATGATCTTGCTGTCATGATCAACTAATTCAGCTGGCCTATCCCGGATTTCCACGAACGACGGTAGCCCATACGAAACATCGGTAGCCGTATCGAACTATCGGCTGACGTATCCCCCTATGTCAGAACAAGGAAGAAACCTTCTCTGAAAACATGTTTGTACCAAACTATGCCATGCATGAAGGACTTCCAGTTCTGCTAACGAGAAAACGGAACTCCCACCTGTTGTCTTACGTTTTTTGATGGAACACCAGAAAATGAACGCCTATCTTGTTGGTTCGAAATCAACCATTTCCCGTGAAGTAGAGGCGGAGTGGGACAGTTTTCTTGACGGGTTTTTTATTCCCCTAAAACCACCTAGTTCTCCCCCGGCTATCATCATCTTAAAACACCTATTAAAATAGGCCGCCCAAATTTTGGGTTGACCTAATAATACGAAATCATACTTGAGAGAAAACCGCCTTTTACTCATATCGAAATCAATCTTTAATAAGAAGCTCGCCTAGCCGCTGTTGCAACTGGTGGGCATAGAACGATAGTTCTGCTTCAGCGGCCAAATCCCGCAGCAATGCCTGGATCAAAAACGATCTAGGTGCCTTATTTTCCAACTCTTCCTCAAGCAACACGGTCACTTGCTGAAGTTCCTTCTTTCTGGCATTTGGGATATATAGATCAGGAATGATCGACAAGATCGCTTGAAACAAAACGGAAATCCTCGCTGAGCTTGTCGGGACAAGTGACTCTAAATCCACTTCCTCATACTCTTTCATGAACTCATAGGTTAGCAGAGGCTGAGGTGAACATTTACTCAAACCTTGAACCAAATCATCCATACGTTCCGCGATAAATCCTGCTATTTTTTCGACGGTGATTGGTTTGTAGGCAAATAGCAGATGAAAAGTATACTCCCGGATCATGCCGCTAAACATGGCAGTTACGTCCCATTTCCAATCCAATATGGCAGAGCCGTATTGGCGCATCAGCAGGTTTTGGTAATAGCTGAACATCTGAATCTGAATCTGATGAATGAGGGTAGAGATGTTGTCGTTGCTCGCCGAGGGAAATTCATTGTAATCTCGGGAAATATAGTAGCCGTGACGGCCAAAAAATTGGAATAAACCCATAATTTCGGCCAGATACGTTTCCCGACGCGGTAATGCCATTTCCCGAATTCGCTCCACCTCATCCATCATGTACTGCTGGCGTTGCTTCAATATACTGACGAACAACTCTTCCTTGGACTCAAAAAATTTATACAAGGAACCTTTGGCGATACTGCAATCGTCGGCGATATCCTGAATTGAGGTTGCTCTATAGCCTTTCTCCATAAAAAGGCGGATAGCAGATTGGACGATTTTTTCCTTTATTAAACTCATGCTTATGTCTCCTTATCACTTGTTACGGACAGATGTGATTTTTTCAAAGTTCCTTGATCAAGTATAGCCAATATCCAGCGAGCAAAAAAGAAGGCGTCGTGCCAAAATGAGGTGTCCGGTCCACTCCATGGTACTCAGTAAAAGCGTTCTCCCTTACATTAGAGCGATACATAGCATACAAATATGGAGTAAGACCAGCACATAAATAAGCCTCACAACAGTGTCAAGCCAATTTCGGATTATGAGCAACACGGTCATCAAGGCTGGAAAACCAAAAAGACCGCCCCATCGACTGACGAACCTGTCGGCTTGTCCATTCATGAAATGAACAGGGATCTCCAGAGGAACAGACCAGACCACTATCATGGCGGCAAGCCACGCAAGCACCGTGACAAAAACGGGCGTTTTAGGATGAAAGAGAATCTTAATCAATGCGTTGCCTCCTTTTGTTCTATCTTATTTGGGAGTAGTAAGCCAGAAAGTCCAGTGCCAGTCTACGAATTCACCCAACCGGCCGGATAGTACCATACTTAGCGCGGGAGCGAGAAGCATTGGAATCCCAAGTAAACTGATGATTGCCCCTCGCTTGTCAGGTGAAGCAAGGGGATATAGCATGGCCATTCCAATCGGGGAAACCATGTCTCCCCCTAAACCTTGAATGATCCGAAAAAAAATCAGTTGTCCAGAATTTTGCGCGAATGCAGATAATATGGAACCTAACATGAATAATCCAATAGAACAAAGAAACACCTTCCTAGCACCGCATTTGTCCGAAAGCCATCCTGCCAACGGAATGACCGCAGAAAGTGAAAGTGTATAGGCGTTTACCGACCATTGAGTGGTCTGGAGCGAAACACCAAATTCCTGAACCCAGGTCGCGAGGGCCAGGTTAAGAGCTGTGCTGTTCAAAATCACCATAAACGTCCCAATGACGATCGCAAGCGTTGGTAAAAAATATAGACGGAATATAAATGACACTTCCTTAGAAGATTCGTCAATAACTGCATGATGAGACATATACAAATACCTGCTTTCTATAGAAATGAACGAAGGTTGAGGACTAAGCTAAGCCTGCTTCAGTCTAGCCCGTCAAGATCCTATTCGACCAATTAGTTTTATTAAAAACTTTTTGGTTTTCAATTCATCATATCCTTGAGAGCCAGGTGTGTCAATCCTCGATATAAAAAGATTTATTCGGATTATGAACTATTAGTTCTTTACAAAACCAAATAGTCAAAATAAGATAAATGTCAGGGGTCGAAATATACAGCATTGATTTAGTCATGAAAAAACAGGGATTTATAAATGAACGGAAGGAAAAGAATATGCAAAAAAACAATCATGAGCACACCGCTGCACTCTATTTTGATGGCTTGACCAACTTCAGGGATTTCGGAGGCTATGCCACCACGGATGGGAAGAGAGTAAGAAAGGGAATCCTGTTCCGCTCCGACGAATTGTCAAAGTTATCGAGAGCCGACATGGCACGAATGGATCAAATCGGCCTTAAGCTGATTTGCGACTTAAGAACGGAAACGGAGCAGAAATCGAACAAGAGCCGCATGCTGAATCAGGGAGTCGAAGTAAAGAATTTGGCCATGCAGGATAAAAGTCAGGAATTTACCCGTCTCGAATTTATAAGGTATTTAATTAGACATGGCAAGGATATCGATTTTGAGCAAACGATGAAAGACATGTATGATCATATGGGAACTGGCTCTAAGTCTACGTTACAGAAACTTTTCACTCTGTTGTCCGAAAAAGAGAAGTTTCCTGTCCTGATTCATTGCACTGGGGGCAAGGATCGAACTGGATTCATCGTGGCGATTATTCAGCTGTTTCTGGGAATTCCCTACGAAAGCGTGCTTGAGGACTACTTGCATTCCAATATATGCATCGGGCCACGTATGAAAAAAGCCGAGAAAATGATCCGACTGATGAGCTTTTACCGAGTGCCTGCAGAGCGAATCAGGCCCATGCTGGAGGTGAAGCGTGATTATCTGGAGGACGTGCTACAGGGAATTATGAGCCGGCATGCGAACATTGAAGGATACTTGAAAAACGAATGCGGCGTTTCGCAGCAGCACCTGGAACGCTTCAAAGAGCTCGCTCTAGAGTAACGAAATTGAAGTTACCTTGTCCAATCTACTATGGGGTATTCTGGTATTTAACCGAGGACTGATCAAGGGAAACTATATGTACATTCACCGATGGAAGATAAAATTGACTCTATACTTAACTATAATGTTTATAATTGGTGACGCGAAACAACAAGAAAAGATTTAGTGAGGGGATTTTAAATGATATACGTGGCGTGAGAGCTGTAAGACGGAACATCTCCTGCAGAGGAAATGAGCCTTTGTCCGGGAATGCTCGAAGGCAAGCTTGATGAAAGAATTGTTTCTGGGAACACAGTCGGAGATGAGGAATTTGTCTCCCAACTGGCTTTCACTACAAAGAGTAGAGGTCTCAGACCAATATACACAACTAAGGTGTATGCCTGCCCACATATTGATAAGTACCTTTCGGGTAAGCAATCCACTCATTCTGCTGATTAAAAACGGGCGAGCCGCATGTTATACCTTGTTTACGAACAAATGTCCCGCCTTGAGGAAACAATTGATCCTGCGAATGAGGCTCTCCAAGCACATCTACCACAGTTCCATGATATTTTAGTACATATGCGACCGTATTAAATTCGCTTGGGTTATAGAAATGACCCTCTTGATTAAAATAGGAAACATTTGTAACATCCATAAAATCGTAAAAGATGCTGTTTATGATCAGATACGGTATTAATGGATTAACCGGATATAGCGCTATGCTGGACACGTTCATGCGGTTCGTATTTTTCATGAATTGGTGAACCTCCAGCTCATATCCTTCTATTTTATGAGAGAGGTCACATTCTCGGTTGTAAAACAATTGCAGCACGATGCGACCGTCTCCACCATCGACATATTGTGAAAAGAACAAAAAAAATGCCTCCTGTGGTTCCTGATGAACCTGAAATATAGTCGCTCTGCCAGGCGGTACCACTAAATACAACGTGAATGTCCAACTTTGTAACATCTTAATTACGTCAAAGTTGAGCTATAAGTAGAGCCAGTGACTGTATAGGTGAAAAACACGCTCGCTCTACCACCTTTTCCATCCTCTGCTGTCACAAACACCTGTGTGCTTCCTGCTGATTTGGGCTTTAACGTAAGCTGTTGACTTGCTACTTCTGCTTCTACTACGTATACATCTGAAGTGATCACATGATACGATAGCTCATCCTGATCAGCACTAAAAAATACATTTTTTAAATCCACTAGTGTATCTCCAGAACCTACAATGCCATATTGATCGGGAGGAACTGTGGCTGTGACAGGTACATGGTTAGGTGTGGGTGTGGACGTTGGTGTTGGATTCGTTGTAGAACTGCCACCGCCGCAATGCGTCAGTGGTTCATCTGGGCGAAATGAGCCATCCGGATAATCAGTGATCAGCCCTTGCTTCACAGCCTCCTGTACTGCCTGTAACGCCTCTGACGACATATTTTTGGATTGATCGGTAAAAGATACTGTATTCGCTTTATTCACAATTGCTGATGTGTCCCCTTTCTTTTCCACATGAACAAAACTGTGGTCCCCATGCTATACCTGCCAGCAACGTCTCGATTAGCACTTTCTACCATTCTTTATTTGTTCTTAATTCACCAGTTTCTCCCCGTACATGGTTCATTCTTTTGTTAGTGAAAAGATTTTATCATCCACTTCTGAACCGATTCTGAACAATCTTAAAATTTTATTTATTCATAGTTGGAACTTGGTAGAGAAAAAAAGAGCACTTAGCCAGATAGGGCTAAGCACTCTAAAATTTTTATAAACATGGATGTACAGGCCCTCTCAGGAAGTTGTAGGCTTCCATTGAAAGGTAGCTGCTGACTTAGATGGAAGGGTTGATTTGAAAACTTGATTTCCCTGCCGAACCTTAAATGTTTTTGTGTTCTCTCCCGTATTGGCGGCAATCAGGATCAGCGTACCGTCGGGGTTACGATAAGCGACCGTTTCAATACTTCCACTATAATGAGTAGAATCAATACGTACCGCACCAGGACGGACAAATTTGCTGGCATGTCCAATCGCATAATATTCTACATTTTTCGTAACGGCACCGCTTAACGGGTCGATGGTCACTACACCTCTACAGTTGGTACATCCGCCATTGGTCGGACCGCCGGACGGGTCAAGTGCAATATTCCAAAAGAGGACATTTTGCGACCAGTTTCGGGGTGCACCAATAATTAGCTTGGACATATCCCAGCTTAAATCATCTCCAAAGCCCGGACTCCATGCTCCTCCGCTGCATTCTGTCATATAAACAGGCTTATCCGGAAAAGCATTGTGCACGTCTGACATCGCTGTCGGCTCTCCTTTGTAGCAATGAAAGGCCGTTCCGTGCGTATAGCTTCGAGCCTGTTCGTCTCCCAGCACGGTCTTGGCATATTCACTCCCAGTATCCCAGTTATGGTCAAAGGCAATGATATGGGTAGACAAATCGTTTCGACTTAAAGCAGGGCCTAAATATTGCTTAATAAATTTCGCCTGCTCCACTGCTCCCATACTCATGCTGGGATACTTGGACGTGGTGAATTCCGGCTCATTTTGAATGGAAATCGCCTGAATGGGAATCCCCTCATTCGCATAGGCCTGTATATAACGAACAAAATAGTCAGCATACGCCTGATAGACACGCGCATCGGTATAGTCCAAATACCAACCGTTATATATCTGCTCACCATATTTCATCCAGGGCGGGGCCGTCCATGGAGTCCCCATAATCCGTAAATCCTGGTTTCTTCTCAGAATTTGCTTCAGCACATCGATCACATCCCGATCCTTGGCAATGGAGAAATGATTTAGCTCATAGTCCTTGCCTGTTGCCACATCATCGTAGGTATAGCTGCTAGGCTGTCCCTGTTCATCCACTGAATAATCTGATGCTCCAATGGTATGGCGAATATAGCTTAATTGAATACCCCCGGCTGTAAACAAGTCATTGAGCAACTGATCACGCTGATTGGCAGACATGCCATGATTCATCAGATATGCGGACGAACCGGAAACTGCTGCGCCAAACCCTTCCATCGTCTGGTAACGAATATCTGGTCTAATCTCAACCGTCAGTGTATCCGCATTCGCTGCAACTTCGTTACTGTTGTCTTTTCTCCATGGGATTGGGGCTTGCTGTGTCAGACGATTCGCCGGGTCTGGTGTGGTTAGCCACATACTGACATTCCTTTCGCCTGCCGTGTTCACACCATTCTGCATAGCCAGACTGATCAGAATAGCACCAATCAAGATGATAGCTGCAACTATAAGCAGGAAGAAGTCAGAACGTCGCTGTTTTGGGAGTTTCTTCATCTAATGTCCTCCTCTCTCCATAATCAGACTGTCCCCTATATTTCCTTCTATTTCAGCTTTCACTTGGGTTTCCCTTTGCATACCTACTGAATGTTACATATCTATAGCAAAAAGAGAGCCGGTGCTAGTGCCCGTGCTCTCTTGAAATTTAACCACTTTAAAAGGAATATAACGGGATTACTTTTTTGCCTTTTCTGTAGAGGCTGCCGGAATCGTAACACTTCCTGTCAGTCTTGTATCTTGAGAGGAGCTGCCTACATAAATCGGAACTTCACCAGATGGCATAACCCATGCTTTGGATTTTTCATCCCAATAAGAGAGAGCTTTCGGGTCGAGCTCAATGCGAACCTTCTTCTCTTGGCCCGGCTTTAACTCTACCTTGGCCCAACCTGCCAATTGACGTGATGGAGTCTCTACATTGGTCGGAAGCTTACCGCTGTATACCTGCACAACCTCAGCTCCGGCTGTTTTGCCAGTGTTTTTTAATTTAAGCGAAACCTCGACAGAACTTGTACGATCGGATTTCTTTCCACTCGCATGCTGTTTTACCTTCAAATCACTGTATCCGAAAGTTGTATAGGATAAACCGTGTCCAAAGGAAAATGCAGGTTGAATACCCAATTTTTCATATCCACGGTAGCCTACAAAAATACCGTCTGAATAGTCACCGACTCCATTGACACCCGGAAATTTCTCCGGTGAGGATACAGGTGTAGACTGCTCGTTAACCGGGAAGGTTACTGGCAGCTTGCCAGAAGGATTCACATCCCCAAACAAGACGCGCGCTATGGCATTCCCTTGCTCTTGACCAGCAAACCATGCCTGTACGATCGCTGGAACTTTGTCCTGCCAGGTGTCCATTTGCACAGCTCTGCCGCTCATTTGTACCACAATGGTTTTCGGGTTGGCAGCGGCAACCGCACGGATCAGCCGATCCTGATTGTTCGGCAGCTCCATATCGGAACGCTCCACATAGCCTTCACTCTCATACGTACGTGTGACCACAATCGCAACATCCGATTTTTTAGCCAGCTTTACAGCATTGTCAATCAGCTTGTCTGTCGTATCTGCCGGAGGCTCCCAGCCCAGACGAACCATACCACCAGAATCGCGACCATTCGTTGGATAATCGGCACGATATTCAATTCGTATCTTATGCTTTTCCCCCGCTTTGAGCGAGATGTTTTTCTTCGTTGTTCCCAGCTTCGTACCTTGATTATCTACAAATAGCTTGTCATCAAGATACAGCTTGCTTGACCCCAAACTGGTTAATGACAATGCATAGTCACCATCCTTGGGAGCTGCAATGGCCCCTGTCCAGCGTGCAGATATCAAACCATTTAGTGTTGTTGGGGTATTAGGAACTTTAGGGGACTTAGCATTGAAGCCCTGATAATTATAAAAGCCAAGATTCATATTGACTTGATCATCATTGCGCACAAGAATCGGATTGCCTTCCATCTTGTTATTCGTCCAGTATTCGCCTCGCAGTCCCTGCTCAGCATCGCCATAAGTCGCATATCCAACACTGACATTCTCTTTCTGATCGGATGTGGTCAGCAACGAAGACGGAACAGCTGATGGACCTGGCATAATGTCTCCCGCAGAAATAGGGTCCGTGCCCGGTGCATACTTGACGGTAACTCCTTTGCCTACACGATTACGAATGCCTTCCAGCGGACTCACCGTGTACGTCGGGTTTACCAACGAACTGCCTCCGCCTGCCACTGTGCCGCTATCTGCATCTGGACCAATCACAGCAATGGATTTGAGTTTATCTTGAGATAACGGTAATACGTTGTTTTTATTCTGAAGCAGTACCATACTTTCCTCAGCCAATTGACGGGCTGTTTTACCATGGTCACGGGCATCAATTTGATTATTTTGAGCCGGGTGATCAAACAAACCTTTACTGAACATTTGCACCAGAATGCGCTTAGCCTTATCATCAATCGTTTGTTCACTTACCTTGCCATTCTTGACAGCATCCAGCAGCTGGTCTCCCCATTTACCATAAGGTGTTCCGGGTGTTTCCAGGTCCAAACCGCTATTTGCCGATTCGACTGTACTCAGATTTGCGCCATAATCACTCATCACGAAGCCTTTGAATTGCATTTCCTTTTTCAAAAGGTCTGTCATGATGGTCTTGTTCTCACATGCCGATTCGCCATTGACCTTGTTAAAGGAGCACATAGCTCCGCCCAAGTCTGCCTTGGCAATAGCCTCCTGAAACGGGCGTATGTAAATTTCATGTAGCGCACGGTCACTGACTTTGACATTTGTCGTGAAACGCTCCGTCTCCTGATTATTCATAAGGTAATGTTTTGCAGTCGCCAAGACAGGGTGGCTTTGCACACCTTTGACATAAGCGGTCGCCATTTGCGATTGCAGTAGCGGGTCCTCGCCCATAGATTCAAAGTTCCTCGATCCCCATGGAATACGGGCAATATCCATCCCCGGTCCAAGCACCACATTATGAGTCGTATTAAAAGCCTCGTCTCCAATCAAATCTCCATACTGTTTGGCAGCCTGGGTATCCCACGTTGCAGCCAATGCAATAGGGGCCGGCAACGCAGTTGATTGCTTGTCCTGCACTTCAGGATTGGCGATCCGAACACCCGCAGGTCCATCTGCCATCTTTAACGCCGGAATGCCCAACCGTTCCATCGGATTATTATAAAATCCATAATAATTGTTGACCTTACCAGTCACCAGATCTATTTTTTCTTCCAGCGTCATTTCTTGTAACAGCAATGCTGCCCGTTTTTCAGCCGACAGGGATGTGTTCATCCAAGGCCGATCTGTCCGGCTTCCTGCCGCTCCTGCAATATGCATAGGTCCGATCACAACAGCCGCAATGACTGTCATCATCACCATACGGAACAACCATGTTGATTTTACTTTCACGTTTGTAATTCCTCCTTGATGTTTGGTCATGAGGTGAATACCTATTCAACGCTCACAGGCTTGCAAAGACTCTCGACCCTGCGAGCTCCAACAAGAATCCAGAGCCACGGGGTAAGCAAGCAAGTCAGCAAAAGCCGCAATGGCTCAAGTGACACGTTTACCACCCTACCGCACATTTTCGGAAATTTCATTGAAAGTTTTTGGAAGAAGAATACTAGGACCTTCATTCTTTCTCATATAAAGAGAGCGCTAACAATTCAGTTAACTGATTATAAGATTACACTTTTGTAACTTTTTAATGACTGTTTTTTAACTATTTATAATCCTAAAAAATGATTCATATGTCCCACGCTTTGACATGCATCTATGATCTTTTTTAGCGTGCGACCAAAGCCTCTATTTTAGGAAATTGGAAATACTTATGTATAAAAAAGAAAGGATAATAAAAAACAGAGACCTGAAAGGTCCCTGGAGGCAATGTGGATTCAATGTGATTATTCAAATGGATAACGGAGCCCCCACTGTGAACGAATTTGATCCATCAATTTCATAATTCCTAATGATTCATCCAAAGAAATAGTAGAACTTTCGAGTAAACCTTCGTTCAAGCAGCGCCCGACTTCTTCTGCTTCAAAGGCATAGCCTGTAGAGGAGCGGTCATCCTGAAATTTCTGTGCCTCTTCACCGTCCACAACTAAAGTAGCCGATGTACTATTCAAGAATGACGGAATATGGATATAGCCCTTGGTTCCATGGATATAAGCCTCATTCGTCAGCCCGAGACGAACCGCCCCGTTAAGCATAGCCGTGCGTCCTTTTCCATAATCCAGCATGATCGAAAATGTCTCATCAACGCCCGTTTCCCCGATATGGGCGGTACTCCATACATGCTCTGGCTCGGGGCCAAAGATCATCGAAGCAAAAGAAACGGGGTAAATTCCTGCATCTAATAATGCGCCTCCGCCCAGCTCGGGATTCAATAATCTTCCCTCTGGGTTCCAGTCTATACGAAAACCGAATTCCGCCTTCACCAACTTCACTTCACCAATACGTCCCTCATGTATCCACTCCCGCACTTGGCGAATCGGTGGCAAAAAACGTGTCCACATTGCTTCCATCAGGAATAGCTTATGATCACGCGCATAGCTGATTAGTTCCTCCAGCTCTTTGCTGTTGACGGTGAAGGGTTTCTCACACAAGACGGCTTTGCCCGCTCGAAGAGCCGCTAGAACGTTCTCTTTATGAAAAGGATGAGGGGTTCCAATGTAAATCGCATCGACTTCGGAATCTTGCACTAATTCCTCATAGCTACCGTATGCCTGTGCTATGTGATGCTTGGTTGCAAATTCGGTAGCGCTTTCAATATTGCGTGATCCAACGGCGTATCCTTCTCCATTCGTAACATGCTGCAAATCAGCAACAAACTGATCTGAGATCCATCCCGTACCGACAATTCCCCATTTTATCTTTTTGCTCATACTTGTATCCCTCCCAGTTGTATAGTTAACGTAGACTTACACGATCTTCTTCATTCTAGCAAACCCCTGCCCTAAACAAAAGAAATTCCTGTTCGGCAACAGTTTGTGTTACGGCTTCGCAGAAAGACGGCGAGGCGAACACGAAGTCAAGTTTGAGCAGGAATTTCTTCAGGATCGTCTTGGTTAGGCCATTTATTGAATGGTGTATTTGTAAAACTTTGTATCCACTTTCATAATTGGAAAGCCCATTGGCAATTCATCAGGAGCAATACTAACAAATCCATTCTTCTCATAAAATCGATGAGCTGCAACGAATTGCGGTGTTGTTCCAAGATAGATTCCTTCAACAGACCGTTTCTTGGCCCATTCTATGGCATGCTGTAGTAATTGATTCGAAACATTAAAGGCTTTGCCTCTATAGTTTTGTTTGACAAACATTTTTCTGAGCGCCATCTTATGGTTTCCGATATCTAGCAAGGCAACCGTCCCTACTACAATTCCTTCACGAAGAGCCACCCAGAAGTTTCCGTTGCCATGCTGATAGAAGTTTTCAATATCAAGCAGATCAGGCTGATCTTCTTTAGTGATGGCGATATGATATTCGTTTTGTTGAATATGTAAAATTAAATCGACAACTTGCGATTGATACTCAGTTGCGTACTCTTTTAAAAGGATGCTATTTACCATCGCTGTATTCTCCTATTATCGTCAATTGTGATGTCATAAGCTTCCCGCCAAAATACAGAGACAACCTTTTATGTATATCTCCTTATTCGTGCTTGATTCGTACCTTGTATTAAATAACTCAACCTCCGCAGCTAAACTGAGCTTCCACCTGTTTAGTCGATTGAAACCCATGTCTAAGTGCGAACGTTGAGTTAATTATGATTTTCTCTATTTTTCTCTATATTACAATATCTATCCTACGCTTGAAGCTGTGCAAGAATTTGCGGATCCTTGATCTTCTGATCCTCAGCCAGCAACGCTATTTTGGATATAATCTCGGCTGTTCTTGGATCCTCATCCAGAAATGGTAAGAAGATGCGCCCACGATGCTGCGAATGCACCGGAATAATGTGCAGTGCTCCCTTCGCTTGCTTGTAGACCCCACCGCTTCCGAGGTGGACCGCATACTCGCCAAGATTCCCATCTATACGCGCATAATTCCCATCTAAGCGTACATTGCTAATTTTCAGCAGACGAAGAGATTCCTGTACAATGACCTTACGCATTTCAACGGTCGTCAGACTAGCCTCTGGATCAACGCCGCCTACATGAGCAACACTGACAACCAGATCCACGTCCCGCATAACTTCAGAGAAAAGAACAGGTGGAACCTCCTCCAAAGGCACGCTCTTATATGTTGTCCGATCAAAGAACTGCACGGTCTCCAGTGTAGGAGCTTCAGTGTCCGCTGGTGAGAACCAATCGGCCATGGCATACAGGTTCGCAATCAGATTCTCGGCATAGAACACCTTTTGGAGTCCGTCCTCATAGCTGACCGTCCAGTGGCGACCTTTTAGTAGAGATACCGTTTTATTCGGCTGTACCTGATGTCCCGCATACCGACGGGAAACTGTCGCGTTAGCACGTTCATCAGCATTTAGCAGATACAACTCACGGAACACCTGTTTAAATGGCTGGCGTATCTGACGGTCGAATAGGTCCTTCTGGAATTCACTCCAACGATCACTTTCGTACAAATGAAGTGGATGTGCAATAATCAGCTTATCTTCTTCTCCAATAGTATGCTGTTCAGCAGAAGGAGCAGTCAACGCTAACGTATCCCCGTTAAAATATCCAAGGTGATCGCCAGCCTTGAAAACCAGTGTCCGCACCAGCGGAGCAAGTACAGGATTGCCTAGCAGTCCTCTCAATTCCTTTACCATAAAGGTCGTACCCGACTCCATAGAGCGCTCCAATTCTTTGCGAGCTCTGCGATATTGGTCTACCAGATCTCCTTTAAGCTCTTTCAACGACGTAACATACTCATCCTTCTTGAAACGAGCCGGAATGGATTTCAGCGTCTTCCCTTTGCTGACAATTTCAATATCTGCTGCTCCTTCATCATCAATGACGAGTTGTATCGTTGTAGCTTCATCCAAGGCATGGGGCTCAAAATAAGAGCGGAGATCATCCAGCTTGCGAGCTTCCATGTCCCAGACGAGACGGGTTAGGTCATCATAACCTGCGTTACGTGCCAAATTCCCGAGCGCAATCCGTGAAACCAGTGCCTCACTAGCCTTACGCTGTGCCCCGAATTTTTTGCTTTGTTCCAGAAACTTCTGGATAAAATCATAACGTTCGCGGACATCTGATTCAGGCGGCTCTGCAAGTGGAATCAGACTGTAGGTCAACAAATGGTCTTTATTTCGCTTGTCTTCCACTGATTTTTCCATTTCACTCCGTTTCAGCTTACCCAGCGTTGCATCCGCAAACAACTGGGAGCGACGATGATTGGCTCCAGCCGAAATATACTTGGCACAATCGTACAGCAGATCAAATCGTTCCTCGCCCAGCGTCTCATAGGCCTCATGAAACCAGTGAATATCGAAGGCACCGTCATTAAAATCCTGCGGAGCTATCGGTGAGTAATGAGCTACAATCGTTTCTTTCTCAGCCGAAAAGCCTTCATTGATATGCGCATGGAAGTACCATGCCGCACTGCGAAGTCCTTCCCATCCGAGATAACCTGCTACAATCTCAATCCATTGCGGGGCATACATTGCCGCCTCCAGCAGGCGTTTATCTGTAATTTTAGTGTGTTTCAGCTTTTCCTTGAGCAATGCAGCATCCTCGCCATCACTTGGATAACACGCCTTGAGTAAGTGGCTGAACGATTCCTTTTTGGTAATACGATCACCGTAGCCGTACACATAACCACGCACGAACGTTTCCTTGTCGAGACCCTCCAGAATACGGATAAAATAATCCATGCCTTCAATCCGGCTCAGACCCATCACCTTTGGTGTGGCCTCGGTAGGCAAGTCGCCTCGAACCAATTCAACCTCCAGCAGTCGATCAATAACCGTACGACGTATCTCCAAAAATTCTGGTTTGCTGGAAATCCATGTATTACGGGCATTGGTTAAGGTGCTCATATGGCTTCTGCTATCACTACTGGCCAACAGCTCCCGATACACTTCACCTACACCAATCAGCCCTTTTTCATAGGCTTTGAAGTAATCCTCCAGATCCAGCGGAGAATAAAAACGATTTTCCATTCCTGGCCATTCTGCGTAGTTCACAAAGGTATGGAAAAAGCGCTTAAAGGACTCACTATCATGAATTCGTCCCTTCTCCAATGCCACCCACGGACTGGACAATAGATGAAACATTCCCATATCCTCTGCAGGTCTATCCTTAGGCATACTCTGCATCAGTGAATTTAAGGCAAGGTCGATTACGTCAAATGTCTCGGCTCCGGCTGTGTCCATAAAATAGGCATTAATTAATGTGCTTACCTGATCGGTATAGGTCAGCTCTGCCATCCACTTTTGAACCTCGTTAATCCGCTCTAAAGGATACATTTGCTCGGCGAAGTCTTTACGCCATCCTTCCAACAGCTTGTGCTTGCTTTGTTCTGAGTAGCCAAAGTTAAATGAGAAATATCGATAGTAACGATCCAACGTTCGGTCCATAGGCTCCAATCGATCATAAAAAACAAGCTCCAGCAGATCACGCGCTTCTATGCCGCTTTCCTGCAAATAACGGTCCCATTCCTCGTAAAGAGGATATAAAGACAGCCTAGAATCTACTTCTTCATCGACCTGAATCATCCGTAGAGGGCGAAGGTTCGTCCCAATAAGCAATGTATCTTTGTAGCCTGAATAATACTCCGCAGTATATTCCACATCACGATGATGATGAACCAGTTCATCCAGTCCATTCAAGAACTGCTTGAGCTTCTCCAATGGGCTAACAAAAACATCGGCCATTCGGAAATCACCCAGATCAACTTTCTCTTCCAACCAAGCTTCCTTGACATTCGGATCGTACAGGCCAAACCCGTTTGTCCCTGTATAAGCATCCTCCTGTCCCAACTTGGACAGCAGTTGCTCCTCTTTGGCGGTGGGTTGCTGAATGATATCCGCCAAAGACCGCAGGCTTTCATACTGCTCGGCACGATCAGGATCTGCATATATCTTCGTCAAAATTTCCAGGCCACCCAATCGTTGCAGTTCCGCCTTAGCACGAAGCAAGCGTTCCAAAGAGCCAGCTAGCGGCTCTTCTGATTGTGAAAGCAACACACCGATGACACTTTGTCGCAACGAGCCTGTCTTGAGCTTTAATAAGGCTTCCATTTGCTGCATTTCTGGTTCCGACAGCGTCAGCTTACGCGCCTTAGCCACAGCGAACTCACGGATACTCATACTTTTGTCAGACAAGCTGGAAAAAATAAAGTCACGCTGTACCGCATCCTCAGGATTCTGCACAAAATGATTCAATATCTCGCCGCGCAGATTAGGGCTAATCTGATCCTTTAAGGCTATAATTTCCCCAATCCAGGAAGCGTCCATATCATAACCAGCGAGATACAGCATTTTTTGAATAGCTGCATCCGAGCGGTGATACAGATTTACATAATCCAGTACCTTGGAGGGCTCGGTAGACTCTCCCTTTTTCATATGTACAAACAGGTTATGAAGTCGTTCAAAATCCTTACGACGCTCCTCTTTGCTCTCCAACAAAGGAGTGCGCGCCACTTTAACGATTCGATCCGCGACCGTCCCGCCTTCTACCCATTCATAAAAATAATCAGTTGTATAGTTCGTGAGTATCCAATAGCGAAGCTCCGGATCCGTCTCATCCAGATATTCTCTAGCAATTCCGAGGCGCAGATCCTTGTTTTTAGTATTAGACAGTACATATTGTGCTACGATCTTCTGGTAAGCTGCTCCCTGCTCCATAAGTTGGCGAACCTGTCCATACAAGTCACGTTCCTCATGTACTGCTGTAGCCCACAAACTCATATACAGTTCATTAGCATTTGAGCTGGTCAGCCATTCCTGGCGCAATTCACTGCGAGTCAATGCTTCATATGCCTGCTCGATCAGTTGGCGAACGACCCGCTGATTCGCGGATTCCAAGCCCATGCCCGTCCAGACTGCAAGCGCCCGCACCACCGAACTGTAACGAATGAAGCCTTGGTCGATGATCACCTTTAACAGATAAATGAGAGCCTCTGGAGTTCCTTCATCCATTTGCTCCACAATGCTTTGGCGCAATCCCTCCTGAAGCTTGGCCGCTGCCAGCAGCTCGCCAATCATGTGATAATTCTCTTCTTGATGGCTCAGCAGCATGCCTTTAATCATATTGCGCGTGAGTAGCGCCGCCTGATTATCCCCATAAATAATAGCTTTTAGCGCCTCAAGCACCTGTGAATTGCCATTGTCTAGCTCGTAAGCAATCCAATCACCAATCGTCTCCTGAATTCGGTAATCCCTGCCTGGTTCATAGTCTTTTTTCGTTAAATAATCCATTATAGAGAATCCGATACAGTCCATTCGGATCAACTGCACCATTTTTTTATAAATTCGGGAAGTATGAGCGGTAATATCCGAAGTGCGAAACGGTCTGCGCTCATATCCGGTGCTGTATGGATATTCAGTCACATGTTCTGTTAGATGTGCGAACACATTGCCAGCTGTTTGTCCAATTAGAGCACGCAGTACCTCTGCCAGTGGCTTGAACAGCCGTTCTCCGCTTTCTACCGCCCGTTCTTTCAATATTCGCTGACATTCGATAAATGACTCCTCGACCTCTTGTATGTAATGAAGCTTACCCAGTTCCACAATATACTGAGCCAACTCCTGTTGTTGTTCACCCAGTTGCGCTGCGCGCTCTTTCAGTGTGGCGAAATATTCTTGCTCATTGTTCTCCTGATGCATATTTCGTCTCCTCCTCTACCATAGGCCTCCAGCCAACATTGTGAAGCGTATAAATACAATCTCATCCCCTGCATGAAGTGACAAAGGAGCATCCAGTTCAATCGCTTCCTCATCACATACAAAAACTCTGTATAATCCATCTTCAAAGGCCTGCATCGCCGTGTTCACGGCATCCTCAATATCAGGAACACCGTCATTATATATGGAACCAAATCCTACTTTGCCTATCTCGCCTTGTGCCTGAATTTCCTCTCCCGTGAGGAACGGAATCAGCGCGACACTCTCCTGCTTTTCCCGTAGTTTCTGAACATTCAGGGCAACGGTTGCAGTAATCAAATCTCGCAATGTTTCTGGAGTAGGGTTCAGCTCTATTTCGTGTCGTGCGAGTGCGGGCTTGCGCTTTCCCAAACTTTTTACAGTTACAAACAGCTTCATATCGTTTCCCTTCCTTGTTTATTCACACTTTTTACCCGTTGTCAGCTGAATTTCTCGACCCTCATACAAACATCATTAATAAAATGAAAGACGAATGTTTGTTCGTATAATTATTTTAATATGTTCCTTATCATTACTCTATCGCCCTTAATGACCAAAATTCACAACGTTGTAACACCCCAAATCTTAAAAAATAAGACTTTATACCCTGTTTTCGATGAAATTCATCCATATTAAGGATGAAAAAGAAAAAGACCTGCACAAGGGAGACCATCTGCTCTTTACAGACTTCACTCCATTATACAGGTCAAATATCATCAAAAATAATGTTTCAATACTTATTTATTTAAAATGCTGGAACAACGCTATCCTTGTAATTGTCCTCAAAAAATTTACGTACTTCCGGTCCGGTCATTCGTTTTGCCAGCTTTTGAATGGCATCAGAATCTGCATTATCCTTACGCGCTACCAAATTAATGGCAAAGTGCGTATCATCTTTTTCGGTAATCAGTGCGTCCTTCTTCGGTGTCAGACCGAGCGGCTTGGCATATGCGGGATACATGGCAGCCATGTCCACATCATCCAGCGACCGCGCCAGCATCAACAAATCCACTTCTCTAAACACAAACTTTTTCTTATTCTCAATAATATCAGCCTGTGTAGCATTATAGCCTACGCCTTCTTTAAGCTTGATCAAACCGTTTTGCTCCATCATTACCAAAGAACGTCCCGTATTGGCCGGGTCATTGGCGATGGCAATCGTCGCACCTTCGGGCAGGTCTTTAACGTTCTTGTATTTTTTGGAGTACGCGCCATAAATGGCGTTATAAATTGGTTTTACTGCTACCAAATCAGATTTGTTGCTTTCATTATATTGTTGCATAAACGGTGCATGCTGAAAGAAGTTAGCATCCACTTCACGGCTTGCCAATGCGTTGTTCGGTTGGATATTGTCTGACAGCACGACGATTTCCAGATTGACTCCGTCCTGTTTAAGCAGTGGCTTCACGATATCCAGCACATCTGTCATCGGTGGGATTAGCGTTGCTACTTTCAAGGTTACTTCTTTTTGGGAAGCTGCTTCTTTAGTTGTTGTTTCTTGTGTAGCCTGCTTTTGACCACCGCATCCGGCAACCAGCAGCATAACGACTGCAAATAGTGTAAGTAATTTCAAGTTCGTTTTCATGTTGTTTTTCCGACTCATTCGATGATGAACCTCCAAATTAGTTGTGATTGGGAAGATAAAATATGAGTTACAGTAGGAGCCGTAGCCGCTTCGCGAATGATTTGATCTTACGATCGCTGTTGAAATGGGATTCTCTCTGATTTCTAAAATAATTTATAGGTTTGAATCCCATTTCAAAGGCGAACGCTGACGCTTCTCCAGAGCAATTCTGCCCGCTCCGCTTTTGAGGCACTGTAAAGTCATTTCTCTTTCCCATAGTGAGTTGTGCAAGTGTAGTGAAATGATTGATTCGTAGCATCAAACTAATTCTCTACCATTTACCGCTTGTCGATCCGGCGGGATATGGTGCTTCCGGTGAACTGGATCGTTTGCACGAAAATAATCATGACGACGATGGTGAACGCCATCAAGCCTGTTTCGAACCGCTGGTAACCATAGCGAATGGCAAAATCGCCTACCCCGCCGCCGCCCACAATGCCCATCACCGTGGAGTAGGAGATGAAGCTTATGGTGGACGTGGTCAAACCCAGTACTAGCCCGGAACGGGCTTCCACGTACAGAAATTTAAAAATAAGCTGGAGGGTGGATGCTCCCATAGACGTAGCGGCTTCAATCACACCCTTGGGCACCTCAAGCAACGATTGTTCCACCAGCCTCGAATAATAGGCGATGGCTACCACTGACAAGGGAACCGTAGCTGCCATCGTGCCCAGCGCCGTGCCTACCACCAAACGTGTAAATGGAATCATAAACACCACGAGCAGCAAAAACGGAAACGAGCGGATAACATTGACCAGACTGTTCAGTATGGTGAAGAGCAGTCGATTTTCATATTTTTGCCCTTTACCACACAAATATAAAATCGTTCCTGCCGGAAGCCCTAACAGTACAGCTGCTGCGATAGAAATCCCCACCATGATAAACGTCTCTCCGATGGCTTTCCATATCTCAGACTGATATTGCGCAATGATGCTTAGCATTTCATTCATCAGCTTCACCTGCTTTCGCTGTTGAACCTACCGCAGCGTCAGCTACACGTTGCGTTGAAAGCAGCTGTCCATCCCGCATTTCTGATACATGGGTACAAATGTTGCGTACCACGTCCATATCATGCGTGACGATTACAATGGTAACTCCCAGTTCACGGTTGATCTCCCGTAACACGCCTAGAATATCCGCAGTCGTCTGCGGATCAAGGGCCGAGGTCGGCTCATCACAAAGCAGCACCGCAGGACGATTCGCCAGTGCTCTGGCAATCGCCACACGTTGCTTTTGGCCTCCGCTCAGTTGTGCCGGATACTGTTCTGCCTTATCCGCTAAACCGACGAATTGCAGGCATTCGCGCACGCGTTCCGCTCTCTCTTTTTTCGCGACACCTGCCAGTTCCAACGGCATTGCTACATTTCCACTTACCGTCCGATTATGAACAAGATGATAATGTTGGAAAATAATTCCTATGGATCGTCGAGCTTCACGGAGACGTTTTTCCGGCATGCGAGTCAGATCTTCCCCGTTCACAACCACGTTTCCCTCATCCGGTCTTTCCAATACATTCATCAACCGGAGCAACGTAGATTTGCCGGCACCGCTGGCACCTATGATACCGTGAATCTCCCCCTCCTCCACTTGAAGGGACACGGATTGAACCGCATGAAATGGGCCGCTTGAGGTGGTATAATGCTTGTTTACCTGATGCAGCGTAATCATGAAACTTGGCCTCCTGATGATCCATTACTGCGGGAAAATGTAATAAGCCCGCCAGCCCAGGCGGGTCTGTACGAGCCGTCAATTCCCATTGCATTAATATACCACAGAGCAGAAATCGGGCAAAGCCTTTTGCAACAATTAACGTACATCCCATACCCCTACATAAGGAAAGCAGGTACCAAGTCCCCAAGCCAGCATCAGCAGCACCACAAAATAAAAAATAAATATAATATCTACAGCCGAATAGCCGATCGCATAATAATACGTGCGCTTGGTTTCATTAGCAAAACCCTTCGCTTCCATGGCAATAGCAATGCGCTGTGCACGCCGGATACTTTGAGCGAGTAGCGGAATTGCGTACCTGCGGAGCGTGGCGTATATATTCCATTTGGACACATGCTGGTGTAAACCTCGAATACGGTGGGCATGTCTCAAAGCCTGAAATTCCTCCAGCATCATCGGCATCAACCGCATAGCTGCCAAAAAGCTGTATGCATACTTGGGAGGGAGCTTCCATTGCTGCATCAGTGAATAAAAAAGGCTCACCGGACGAGTCGTTAAACCAAACAGCAACCCTGCCGCGGCCATACTCAGTGCACGAAAGCCCAGATGCATGCCTCGGAAAAAGCTTTCCTGCGTAATATGGATTAGACCCCATGTCCACCAGGTCGTCACTCCTTTGCCAAACATCATCATGCCTGTTGAGGTTGAAATAAACACCAATATAAAGGGGGATCCGTACAGGAGCAGCCGCTTCCATGGATGGCCTGACCAGACAAGCAACAGCAGCATAGCACATGCAACATTAAACATAACGTTCGGATCATGGATGACTATAACGATCACAAACAGCAGGGAAAACATCACGAGCTTTAGGCCCGGGTTTACGCGATGCAGCCATGTTTCATGATGAGGAAAGGACAGGTTCATACTGTAGTTCCCCTTTCTGAATCCGCCATACATCGGTACAATATCGACGGACAATTTCGGGGTCATGCGTAACCATCACAATGGCCGTGCCTGCCGCTCTCAGCTGCTCCAACATATCCAGCATGACAAAGGTATTACGCGCATCCTGCCCAAAAGTCGGTTCGTCCAGCAGCAGCACTTCCGGCTCACGGATCATAGCCGTAGCAATACTCAACCGCCTTTTTTGACCCAACGAAAGCTGATACGGATGGCGTTCATCCAGCCGCTCCAGTCCGAACTGTAAAAGCATTCGATCCACTCGTTCCCTACACTGTTCAGCTGTAAACAGGCTCTTGGGTAACGAATATTCCAGTTCCCTTCGTACGGTGTTCGCTACAAATTGCAGCTCGGGATTTTGAAACGCGAACCCAATGCGTTCTGCCAGTTGCTCCGTATTGCCTGCCTCAGCTCCGCACACGCAATAACGACCCTGCGTGTGAAGTAAACGCATCATAGAGAGCAGAAGCGAGCTTTTGCCAGCCCCGTTTTCACCGACCACGCCAATCCAGTCGCCAGGCTTCACCTGTGCTTGCTCCACATAAATGACTGAGTTCAAACCCCGGAGTCCGCTAAAATGTTCTAGCTCCAGCAAATCCGTTGTAGGTGCTGAGGTGGACGGACTATCCGCATGCCCCCCATCTTTCTGCTGCGTCACAGACTCTCTCCAACGCGGCGAAGACGATTCATCCCATATCCCCGGATACCACACGCCATATTCGGACAATGCCTGCCGATGCACATGAAATACGTCTTCCGCCCTTCCGTCCGCAATCATTTCTCCTTGATCAGAAAGCACCACAATCCGATCCACATCCTGGACAATTTCATTGATTTTATGCTCTACGATCACCAGCGTCTGGTCTGCCGAAATGTTGCGAATGGTATCCCACACCTGTATAGTGCCCTCCTCGTCCAACAAAGCTGTCGGCTCATCCAGAAAAAGCACTTCCGGCTCCATAGCCAGCACAGATGCAATCGCCAGCCGCTGTTTCATTCCCTGTGACATGCTGGCAATGGGCAAGTGTATATCATCCGTCGATAGACCAACCTGCATTAGCAGCTCGCGAATACGGGATGGCATCTGCTCCCTTGGAACCTGTTTATTTTCCAACACAAAAGCCAATTCCTCGTCTACATACGACATACAAAACTGCGTGTCAGGATCTTGAAATACAATACCAGAGAGACTCGGGATCACGGCAGCATCGTATTTCATAGGCACTTCTATCGTGCGTGGAATCAGGCCGCTCAGCACCTGAAGCAGCGTTGATTTGCCGCATCCGCTTGGACCCAGCAGCAGTAGCTTTTCCCCTTTGCGGACAGATAAGGACATATTGTGGAAAAGCAGCTCTTGCTCACCGGGAAATTTCAAACGAAGACGGGTGATCGAAGCCACCACATCTTCGTTGGCCGCGCTCATCAATCCAGCCCCTTATAATCTTGTTCCGTTGCCGGTCTCAAACTTCGCGTAACTCCGGTTACCTCCAGCGCCTTAGCCAGATAGAAAGCGAATACCCCAGCAATCACAATACTGCCAATCATCCGAAACCCAATATACAAAACATAGTTCCAGGTCGATAGCTGATCAATATACCCATAGCTGAAGTCTAAAATCAAAGAAGTGACAGCCGCCCCTGCCGCAGCTAGTGAAGCGACCCACAGGTTTGCGTTCCGATACAGAAAAGCCGCAAAGAACAGCTCCGCTCCCAAGCCTTGCAGCAGACCATAGTACAAAGTGGACATGCCCCATTCGCTTCCCAAAAAAGCACTGACTGTTGCCGCGGCCACTTCTGCCAAAATCGCAACTCCCGGCTTGCGAATGATAAGATAAGCGAACGTGCCAGCCATAAACCACATCCCATACATCAGTTGCTCAGCGTGTAGACCGAATGGTTTCATTAAATCATAGGCAGGTCCCCATATTTTGTAGACTAGCCCGAACACTACGGAGATTACAATCGTGACCAAAATATCAGTCAGCTTCAACCCTTTCGACGCTTTTACATTCGTATTCATTGTTGATACGCTCCCCTTTTTCGTTAAAATAGGCCTTCTGGCCATAAAAAAAAGCCTGTCCGGAGCTGAATCTCCAGGCAAGCTTTATGCGCAGTCATAAAATGATCACCATACATTATCAGTTGTCGACATATCTCATATAGCACAGTAGTCTACTGCACTGAAACCAAGCCAAAGTCAGGTACAAAACAAGACACGCTTGTCCGTCTGCAACTTTTTACAGACCCGCAGCTCGTTAACTTGATATATGATATGAAACGAATCCATCGACTAGCCGCCGCAATAGGCGATAATCCTGTTTCTTGTATAGTGTTCTAGGTTTCTCTACGCTGGCATTACCCAGATCAGATTTCACGGTCGGCGGCAAGGGCCACCCTCTCAGCCTGACTATCTCAAGCTCCCGACAATGCTTTTTAATTCACTATAATATATACCACATCTATGGCTTTGACAATCCTATAATCCGAAGAAACGTTTGGCTGTTTCCGTCGTCGCGATTTCGATCTCCATCATGCTCCGGCCTGTGCACTCAGCAATCGTAGCGGCGATGTGAGCGAGATACATCGGCTCATTACGCCCTTCTTTGGGCTTCACAGGCAGATTACGCGGGGTCAGAAACGGAGCATCCGTTTCAATCATCAACCGGTCGAGCGGAATATCCCTCACCAACTCACGCAGATGCTTGCCGCGCCGCTCATCACAGATCCAGCCTGTGATACCGATATACAGTCCCATTTCCACATACGTATGCAATTCCTGAGCAGTGCCAGTAAAACAATGCACCACCGCTTTATCGACAAGCTCTTGATGCTCTCGTAACATAGCGACAAAATCCTCATGCGCATCTCGTTCATGCAGAAATAACGGCATATGTAGCTCACCCGCCAGTTGAATCTGCTCTCCAAACCATCGGCGCTGTACATCACGCGGAGAAAAATCACGGTTATAGTCCAACCCGCATTCTCCTATGGATACGACCTGCGGCTGAACCGCGAGTTGGCGGAGCTGTTGAATCGTATCTGTGCTGCAATTTTTGGCATCATGGGGATGCACGCCAGCTGTAGCATACAGCTGACCAGGATAACGCGCTGCATACTGAGCAGCCTCTCGACTACTGCGAACACTGGTTCCAGTAATAATCAACGGTGTAATCCCTACAGCCGCTGCTCTCTCGACCACCTGTTCCCGATCTGCATGAAACGAACGGTGCATCAAGTTCACACCAATATCAATCAACGGTGTACTCCTATCCATCTCAATCCCTCCTTCGCAAACTACAATCTCGGATCAATCGGCTCCGATTCCAGAGATAACGCGGCCAGGACGCATTCATGAATACGCTCCACCGTATCCTTGCGGACAAAACGTTCCACGCCCTCCATGCCAAGCGCTCCTTCCATCAAGGCATGACGCTCCTTTTTGTTCGTTCGACGCTGCTTCAGACGTTTTAAATTCTCAGGGACAAGATAATCCATACCGTAAATGATGTGCAAGTACTTCCGGCCTCTCACCTTGATTGCAGGCTGAATCATCTTGTCCCGATTTTTCATCAAAAAGCGTTCCGGCTTGATCACAATGCCCTCATGACCATCCTCTGTCATCTCATTCCACCAGCGAATGACCTCTTCCTCGCTTGTTTCATCCGTGATGACACGATACTCTGTCTCCATAAATATAGAGGACAGTCCTGCCAGCTCCCGGTTGTGCTCCATATGCCAAATATGAGATTGGTCAAAAAACGTCTGTCCGCTGTGGGCCAGTGTATGAAACGGTGCAATACGAATTTCATCCAGACCGTCCACATCCCAGCAATATTTTTGAAAAGCCTCTTGGAACGTTACGGCATTGCCATATTTCCGTTCCATTTCCTCCAGCCAGTCTCCAACCTCTCGGCCTGCAACCTTCGCCTGCTTCAGCTTGTCTACCAGCTTACTGCGATCCAGCAGAGCTGCTTCACCCACATGCGCATACTGTGCAGCAATCAGTTCCCGAGCCTTGAGATTCCACGGTACAATCTCTGCATCCAGCAACACAAAATCCGTCTGGTTCTGTTCAAAATATCCGGCATCCACTAGATCCGCATTCAGCTTCTCCAGCACCTGCTTCCCAAAGCCTGACTCAAAGAAGGGTCGTCCGCTTCGGGTGTAGATCGTGCCCAATGTCGGGTAGCCTACATATTCAACAGCAGCCAGTTCGTTTTTGAATAATAGCAAAATCGCCCGACTACCCATATGCTTTTTCTCCGCTACCATCGTTTGTACGCCTTGACTGCGATAATAAGCTAGCGCTTCACGCGGATGCTCCAGATAACCTTCCTCTTCGGAAACCTTGGGGGCAGGACTCATAGTGGGCGGAATGTACACCAGTTCCTCCATCGGTACCGTCACATGTGACACGGTATCTATAGCGGTTTTGACCGATTCTCCTTGAACGCGCACTTCGCCATACGATTCCGTCAGCACACTGTAACCAGCGATGAGCTTACGTAAATTCGGCGGGGAAAACCGTTTTCTCTGCCACCGGACAAGTGGGCTATCGGGATCATTCGCATAATTCTCATGAGCCGGAACGCTGACAAATTCCTTTTCCGGATAACGATAAGCGGTCAGCATACCACCAAATACCACACCTTGATCAATATTCACCGTCTGATTGACAAGGGTAGGCTGCGGTCTCGGATCATGTCCCCATACTACTATTTCTCCCGATTCATGGTCTACGAACCAATCTTTGCGGATTGGTTTTCCGTCTGCATCCTGACCTTCCGTATCTCCATAACGACAGTAATCAGAGATACGCGCCGACTGTTTGCCAATAAAATGATCCTTAATCCCCGCATGAGTCACAACCACGTGTCGCAACCCATTTCTGCCGAAAATAAGATGAGAGGGCGCATGTAGCAGAAAATCCCTCAGCTCACTTCTAAGCTGTTCCGCTGCTGCCTTGCCCACTTGTTGTTCATATTGAACCAGTTCCCCTGCGAATCGTTCATCTCCATGATTGAGAGTTACTTTTCTACCATCGAGATAACGACCGATTTTCCAGCCATGATTGCTGTCAATCATGTAGGCTAGTCCGGCATCCACGTGCTTTTTCCAGAACTGCACTGCTAATAACGATTCTGGGCCACGGCTTATCACATCCCCGACAGATACCAGTCTTCTGCCTTCTGGATGATGGTATAGTCCGTCCGTATCTTCCATATATCCAAGCCGCTCTAGTACCTCCAGCATCTCCCGGTAGCACCCGTGGATGTCACCAATGATATCAATGCCTGCACCTATATCATGAAACAGCGGCTGAGCACGGCGGGCGAAGTTAAGCTTTTCTACATCCTTGAGGACATAACAAGCGTTAAAACCTTCTTCCCGGATACCGCGCAGGTTCCGCTTTAACAGCTGTGCCTGCTGCTTGACCCGTTGGCGGCCACGCGGATGCGCCCTGCCTGCATCACGTTCCAGCAGCACAGATTCGGGTACATCCAGCACCAGAGCCATCACAGGTACATGCGCCTTGGCTGCCAGCTGTACATATTTCTGGCGATCCTCAGCATACAGGTGGGTGGCATCCACAACCGTCAGCTTATTGAGACGACAGCGCATAGCCAGAATGGTGTCCATCGCCTCAAACGCCTTGGCTGACATCTGCTGATACTCATAAAACAGCACGTCCGATTCCAGCCTTGGAAGTCCGCGCCAGTCAATAAATTCCGTATCTCCGACCAGCTGGCGAAAATGATCCGAGGATACCACTTCCGTTTCCAGTAGAACCCCTTCGCTCACCAGCCTCTCCAGTAAAGTGGTTTTACCACTATTCGAGGCCCCTACCAATACAACCAGTCCAGCATGCGGTAAATCAATCGTTCGTTCGGATGAAATGCTCATGAATTCTTCGGCTCCTTTCTGCGCGTAAATACAGCCATTTGGGTCGGTTGTCCAAAGCCTTCGACCTCTTCTCCGATCCCTTCCAGCGCTAATGAATAAGGAGCTTCCTCAATCCATTGCTCGCATCGTTCACGAAACTCACTTCTGCTCCATTCAAATCGGTGATCGCCATGCCGTAGCTCTTGCTGATCCATACGATACACTTCATTATATTCGCGATTGGGAGTCGTCACGATCAGCATACCTGGCTGATATTCTGTCACAATCGTATTCATCACCCGGTTCAGACGATGCTCATCCACGTGCTCAATGACTTCACACAGGATCATCACATCTTTCCCTCGCAATTGTTCATCATAATAAAAGAGAGAGCCCATCATAGGTGTAGGGCGAATGGCGTCGGCATGCCTTTCCAGCTTGGCAAAACGCTCCACAGCCCTCACCTGTGCATAAGCAGACGGCTCCACAGCCCAAATCTCTTCAATGCCCTTCATTCGGGCCAAGCGAGCCGAAAGCTTCCCTTCCCCTGAACCAAAATCTACGATTTTCTGTCTTCGGGGCAGCTTGCGAATCACATCCATAATGGCTTGATACCGCAGCTCATTTAGCCGCATTACAGGCTGTTGCTTTCCTTCCTCCAGTGACTGATCTTGCTGCTGATCCTGTTCGTGATTATGGTTTTGTTCTTGGACCGCATGTTTTTCAGTCTGTGTAGCAGCAGAATCAGATTGCTCAAATTGCTCAATCAGATTGGTAAAATGAAGTGTACGTCGAATGATGAGCTCGCGTAGCGGATGCGCTGACAACCAGCCTTCACCGTAACGTCTCAGCTTGTCAAACTCTTCTTCGCTAATATAGTAGTGCTTATAATTATCCAACACTGGAATCAACAGCAATAACTGACGCAGCGCATATTGCACCGTCTGATGACCACTTAGCGTGACATATCTGACGGTGCTTCGATTTTTCAGCTGAAAAGAATAATCCGCTTCCCCTCGTTCTATGGTCACTTGATAGCCCAGCGGCGCAAATAGCCCCTCCACCACAGCATCTGGCAAATCCGACGCAACAGGCCCAAACGATAACTCCAATGCAAAAGGATGCGTCACCCATGCTGTATAGTCTTCCTTGGGTTTGCCGTTCAAGGCCGTGCCAAGCGCACCGCGAATATAGGTACAGAACAAGCTACTGGTTACAAACTCCCGGTCATTAATATATTGTGTAATATCATAGCTATCCGGACTGTTTTTGACCAAATCTATCGAATCTGGCGAAGCCTGAATGACGATTTCTGCCTCTTCCTCGGTAAACACGGTGTACACCATGCGTACACGTGCACCCTTTTCCGTGCGATCATACGTATTATAGGGATTTTTGGCAAGCAAATGCGAAATCATCCCAGCATTGTTTCCGGTTGCTTTTAGCGTGATGTGCATACTCTACTTCTCCCTCCCAACTTATGTTTTCCATACTTCATTCACCGCAGCGCGGAACATATCATCCAACTGCTGATCTCGTCCGCCCTCCATATGCTGAAGCAAAGGCGCCTTCTGTTCAAAGTAAGCAATTTGCTGCTCGATAAAATCATTCACCACCGAAAGCTGTGGCTCCACATTCAGCTCCTCGCCCGCTTTTTTACGTTCCAGCAAATGTTCGATCACCTGGTAAAGTTCGGTATCAGCCGGAATGAATTCCTCCAGCAAGTCTACGAATTCCATCGGAGGCATGCTGTTGTATCGTTCAATCCAGCCACAGGCCAGCAGCGGGCGCAGCACGTAAAAATACTTTTTAATCTTCACCTGTTCACCTTGCAAATAATCCCGATAATTTCCCCGCGCCATATTCAGATAATGGTACATACAGGACTTCGGAGAGAAGGTTAACGGCGAGATCGCACGAATCTGATCAGCCACTGAATACTGCTCCAGATAGGGAATCGGAGATTGCAGCCATTCCAGCAAAGGCGGATTGGATTTGCGAAACAAATTGAGCGCCTTTTTCAAATCCCAGCCGTTTATATCCAGCAAATCGCTGATTGGCCGTTCAATCACATCCCGCTTATCAAAAATAGATAAATACCATTCTATGGGTCTTACATAGATAAATCGTACATCATAGTCACTGTCCTGTGAAGGAAACCCCCATGCCCGACTGCCTGATTCACAGGCGTATACAATGCGCACCTGTTCCTCCTGCTCCAACGCCCGCAGCTCACGCAAAATCGTTTCGCGCATTTCCGGTTGAATGAAACCCTGCCCATGCTTCACATCTGTCATGTTGTTCCCTCCCTTATCATTAAAGTAATTCCCGAATCTGTTCTCTAATCGACTCCTCCGTTTCAGCTACCGATAAGCGGCGAAGACGCTCTGTCGTTTCCTCACCCCACATCTCAGAAGGCCATTCCTTGAGTACATGAAGCGCTGCATGACGATTGGAGGTCACCGGACTCCAGAGTCCGGCAGCAACTAGCTCTTGCCCCATTCCTTCGTAAGAAGACAATTGCTGAAGCAAAATACCCAGACACTGATGCGCTTCATACTCCGGTCCAAAGCCTGGCACATCAGCAGGACCAGAGGCAATCTTTTCCAGAGGCAAGCGCTTTTCTGCAAAAGCCACCAGCTTACGAGCCCGTTGTTCATCCTCTGTCCTGATGAGTTCAAAGTACAGATTAGGCTTGACTGGGTATTGGCTTAATTGATCAAATAGCACGGGCCATACATCTAGTGCTAGCATTCGAGCTACACGAATGGCGTAGTGGAGATGCGGTGAATTTGCATGCTGTAGCTCCTGTTCTACCGGCTTTACCCACTGTGGATCGTCCATCATCTGCTGGCATATCGACGCGTAACGTTTACGCAATTCCGGCGTCCATTCATGCTCATAACGTGCCTCCCATGAATCGTCTTCTTCACCCAGAAAATCCGCAATATCCATGATGATCGTAAAATGCTTCACAGTCGTACACATGGCCTTAGCATGGCGAAGGTAGTTGCCTATGACCATAGCGGCATGCTCATAATCATCTATACTTTCCGCAGGTCCGCCTGCTGCCAGCAAAGCTGATAGAATATCACCCGCCCCGTCAAACAAATCCTGATCAATGTGCGGTACAGCGATGGCTGTATGCAGTTCGCCTTTATGAGCGCACTCATAAGCAAGATACTCATACATGACATTGTTGCGGAATCCTTCCCGTAATAACCAATCACGTATTTCCTGCCGTGTCGGCTCCAGCCGTTCTACTACGTGAATACGTCCCCAGCCATGTACCTGTGACGCTAACCTATACAACTGCTCGTTGGCCTGCTCCGAAATATTACGGATAGCTACAGCCGCATATAGCGTGAATTCATCATGCTTGGCTAGTGTTAAAATAAGCTCGTGGTGCTGATCCGTCTCCAGCAATCCAAGCAATGCAATGCCAAACTTCACCACATTACGATGTGCTCCGTGTTCAGCCAGCCAACGTGCTTCTTCATACAATCGATCCGGCTGAATTGCTGGATGCTCCCGCACCGCATCTAGCAGCGGATCAATCAGGCTGAGTGCATTTTCCTCCATCAAGCGTACATACGTCTCACGTCTCGTCTTCATCCCTGGCTTGCGGCATTGTCTGGACAACAACTGCGCCAGATCCTTAATTTTGTCAGTCTCTCCATCTCCGCCAGCGCCGTGATGCCCAAACGCTCCATCCAGCCCTCCTGCCACCCAACGCATCTTGTGACCTGCCCAGTATTCTTCATCATCTGGCAAATGATCATCCGTAAGCCTGCCCTGAGGGTCCAGTCCCTGCTTAATCGTTTCATAAATCGAAAGCTTACCTACCCATGGATATAACACTTCATTTTTGAATCGTCCAAACATGTTGCATCACCCTTCTGTTATGTATTGCTTCTTACTTATCGTGCTACCTTATATTCCTATAATCCTTTATTTTGGAAGTCATGAACATGGTGAAAGTATTACAAAGATGAATAAATTACCTTTTTCCTGCATCCCTACCCTGTTAGAATAAAGGGATACTTATTTTCGGAGAACGGCTACAGAAACGGGGAATGCATCATGGCGAGAGAGAGTTTTGATAAAGAAATTCAATTCCTGCGTATGCTCACACTAACAAGCGGCGCTTATAATCGGCAGCAATTTGCAGACAGACTTGGCATTTCGGTACATACCTTTGATAAAACGATCCGGCGCCTCAAGGAGATTGTCCAATCCGTACAACAGCAGTTGCCTGCGGAACAGGGACATGATTTTAATGAGATGCTGCGCTTTAATTATTACGAATCCGCTGATCCATTGCTGTTATTTCTATTTCGGGCCAAATCGCTCAAGGAATCGGAAAGCGTCCGCTTATCCCTTCTGCTGACAGCGCTACAGTCACAGCCTATGACCACCATGGAACTGTTGGATGCTTGCTGCAATGGCCTGCCTTCCGACAGTTCACTGCCAGATGAGAAAACAATCCGTTCTGATCTGAAATATCTGGTCGAAGTCGGCGTGGTTCGTAAGGAGCCTGGCGGCAGACCTTATCGCTATGCTGTCCGCAATGATCTGGTGACAGAACTGACGGACGAGGAATTACTGGACTTATATGATTTTGTGGACATTATGGCCAACACCCAGCTCCCCTCTGTGCAGGGATATCTGTTACGAGATCATCTTAAAAAAGCTATGCGCCGTCAGCTCGGAGATCGTGAGATGGCAGAGCCTTTTTTATATAAATACCATTATTATTCACGCATTCTGGACGAAGCCCATATTCATCCGCTTCTGCATGCCATTCGGCAACGTCGCTGTGTAAGCTTTTTATATTTTTCGGCGTCCAAACGAAGCATGTACGGGTCACAGAACACAAACCCACGGTTTGAAAAAGAGACCGAAGGCCGTGAACATACCATTCTACCCCTGCAAGTCATCTATGATCATCAATACGGACGTTGGTATGTGCTTGGTCATGTAGGCGGCAAAGGAATCATGAAGTTTCGTATGGAGGGCATGACTCAATTGGTGGAGGGCAAGCCTGTCCCAGAGCAGCTTTATGCCGACCTGTTAGCCGTGCTGGAAGAAAAAATGCGGTACAGCTGGCTTGTTGATACGGGTCGTCCCGTGAAGGTACGGGTACGTTTTTTTAATCCTGAGGGTGCAAAGCGCAACTTTATCCGGGAACGTGTACTGTCACAGGGACAATGGGGTGCGATTACGGAGGAAGAAAGTGAATCCTTTATCTATGAAATCACAGTGAATGGAATCACTGAGATCAAACCATGGATTCGCAGCTTCGGATCAAGCTGTGAGGTATTGGAACCCCAGCGGCTGCGTAAGGAATTCAGACAGGAATGGAAGGAGCTGCAAGCCTATTATGAGCCTGTTCGAGAAAATATTTAACTATCAGATCGTCTCACGACTGGATGAATCGGGCGCTTTTGCTACCACATCGCAGGAAAGAGTCTGGCTTAAGTCCATGCTTGCAGACTCGGCAGCGACAGAGGCTTTTACCCCCTCTACACTTGATAAGCTTCGGCAATTACTTGCAGACGACGAGCCTCTGGAGGCTGATGGCAGCCTGCGCGAAAAAGCAGGGGTTCCTGCTGCTTCGGTTTATCATCCACTCCTGCGTGAATTGCGTTCCATTCTGCGATCCCGTTCAGGCATCTGTATGACCTACAAACTGCGCAACGGACGCCTGCATGAGCGAATGTCCGGATTCCCATACAAGCTGGAGTTTTCCATGGTCAAAAAAGAATGGAGTCTGCTGTGGTATAATCGTCGCCACCGCGCATTTATGTCCACTAAACTGTCCAACATCGTAACCGTTACGGAGGATGAGATCCTACCTGAAGAAGCCGAGACGTTTACCCAACGAATACTCGGTATACTGGAGTCACGCAAAGAACAGGGCATCATCGAAATTATTCCTGTATATAACGGTGAAATGTCTCGTATTTTATATGCTTTTTCCTGTTTTGAAAAGGAGGTCGAATATGATCAGGAAGCAGATACCTATCGTATTACGCTCACTTTCCAGGCAGACGAATGTGAATATGTGTTATCCAAAATCCGCTTCCTCGGCAAACGTGTCAAGGTCGTTCAAGGCTCTCGATTAATATCGCGAATGAAGGAAACAACAGCCAAGGCCCTCGCACGATACGAAGAGGAATAGCTGCTGAAGACATATAGGATGAATCCACGTAAAGGCCCTCCCTCCGTCTGCTAATGAGACGAAAGGAGGGCCTGTTAAACGAGTTATGGCAAGGCTTGTCCGCGTGCACTGACATACAATTGATACCATTCCTCACGGGTCATCAGCTCGCTCTGGCGTTCTGCATCCTGACATGCTTTGATTCGTTCAGGATTGGCGCTGCCAATGACAGGCTGAATCCGTGCCGGATGCTTCATCAGCCAGCCCAGGACGATCGCTTCACGTGTCGTCCCCTTTTCAGAAACCAGCTTCTGCACCAGTTCTGCCGTCTTACGGATGTGCTCAGGCTCTCCTTCCAGAGAACCTCCGCTAAAACGTCCCTGCGCCAGCGGTCCCCAAGCCTGGAGCTGAATATCCTCAGTTTGGCAATATTCCAGCAAACCCTCGCCAAAATGTACATTCGTCCCTGCCTGCTGGTTCACGTGTATGGTCTGATCTATAAAATGCAGATGTGCCAGGCTCATCTCCAGCTGATTAACAATCAGCGGCTCCGATAGGCTACGTTCCAGAAAACGAATTTGGCTTACATTCATATTGGAAACGCCAAAATGCCGGACTTTGCCGGATGTCTTAAGCTCACTGAACGCCTTCGCTACTTCTTCCGGCTCTACCAGCGGATCGGGACGGTGCAGCAGCAGGATGTCTAAATACTCAGTACCCAGACGCTTCAAGATACCATCTACGGACTCCATAATATGATCATATGAGAAATCAAAACGGCCTGGGAGCGTGCCATCCGGCAAAAAAATGCCGCATTTGGACTGAATTACGATTTGTTCACGCAATCCGGGCTGTCCCTTTAAAATCCGACCGAAAATTTCTTCCGCTTTTCCCATACGATAGATATCCGCATGATCAAACATCGTAATCCCGATGGATTGTGCAGCTTCTACAGCTCTCTCCGCTTCAACGACATGCTCCTGTGTATACGGTGCATGGCTCCATTCTCCACCAAAAGGCATGCAACCAAGCACCAGCCGACTATCGGAGATTCCACGTTTTTGTAAAGGCATAATTTTCATGCTGCTCCTCCTTGAACCCTCAAAGTATTCCTTGCTTCATCTACATTCGAATAGTGCGTGAAACCGCTATCACACACCTATTTTACCACTTACTTACGGTCGTGTATCACTTTGGCCCCGATTCGCATCTTTTTATCCGAATATCCCCATGCTCAGATAACGCTCTCCGGTATCCGGGGCAATGCAAAGCACCCGTTTACCTGCTCCCAAACGCCGGGCTTTCTGAATGGCCGTCCATATTGTAGCCCCGCTGGAGGGCCCGACAAGAATTCCCTCCTGTGCAGCAATCGCCCGTGTCATCGCAATCGCATCCTCATCGGAAACCTGTACGATTTCGTCATACACTTCCGTATTCAGCACGGTGGGAACAAAGCCCGGACTCGTTCCCACCAGCTTATGCGGACCGGGTTTTCCCCCAGACAGTACGGGCGAACCTTTGGGCTCGACCACAACAATCCGCAGATCCGGCAAATGCTGGCGCAGCACTTCACCTGTACCCGTAATGGTACCACCCGTTCCCGAAGAAGCGACGAACACATCCAACCGCCCCTCCGTCTGCTCCAAAATTTCAAGTGCCGTGGTTGTACGATGGATATCGGGATTTGCTTCATTTTCAAACTGATGCGGGATAAAACTCCCTTCAATTTCTGCCCCCAGTTCGAGAGCTTTACGAATCGCTCCTGGCATCCGTTCTTCCGCTGGTGTCAGTACGACCTCAGCCCCATAGGCTTTTAAAATATTGATCCGTTCCTTCGTCATATTCGAAGGCATTACCAAAATCGCACGGTAACCTCGAGCTGCCGCATTCATCGCAAGACCAATCCCCGTGTTGCCACTGGTTGGCTCAATAATGGTGCCCCCCGGCTTGAGATGTCCCGCCTTTTCCGCCTCGGCAATCAGATTGCCCGCCGCCCGATCTTTAACACTGCCGCTTGGATTAAAATACTCCAGCTTCACATATACTTCCGCATCCTGCGGTCCTGTAAGCCGTTGCAGCCGCACACAAGGCGTATCCCCGATTAAGTCCGTAATCCTATGTACCACTTTAAGTGTCATTGTTATATCCTCCCCGGATTATTCCTTACAACGTCATTCCCTATCTTCATATCATACTACCAAAATAACATAATTGGCTCCTTCCAACCTGTCACTTTTGTAAATTACACAAACCTTATCAACTTAGTATGTAAAATTCTTGCAAAATGGGTCGCCAGATGTTGCCTGGAATGATATACTCGCATTACTATTTTTTCAGGAGGATACAAGAAACTTATGAGTACTCAAGAAAATATGACAGCTAATCGCTTCCCCCCCTCCTTGCTATGGTTAACCCTTGGTGCCTTCGCCATCGGCATGACCGAATTCGTCATTATGGGACTTCTCCCCAATGTAGCCCATGATCTTCAAGTTACGATTCCGCAAGCCGGGCAATTAATCACCAGTTACGCGCTTGGTGTGGCCATTGGCGCACCTGTGCTTACTGTATTAACCCATAAGGTTCCGCAAAAAAAGCTGTTGTGTCTGCTGATGTCTATATTCATTTTAGGCAATCTTTTTTCCGTCATTGCTCCTAACTACGAACTGCTGATTGCGGCCCGTATGGCTACTGCGTTATCGCACGGAACCTTCTTGGGAGCAGGTTCCCTGATCGCTGCCCGGCTGGTTCGTGCTGATAAGCGGGCAGGAGCCATCTCTATGGTGCTGACCGGATTGACCGTGGCGAATATTATTGGCGTGCCCTTTGGCACCTTTATCGGGCAGCAGCTCGGCTGGCGCGCTTCCTTTGGAGCCATTGTTGTGATCGGCTTGATTTCTCTCTTCGGTATTATTCGTTACATTCCGGTGATTCAGCAGGACAAGCCTTCCAGTCTCAAGCAAGAAGTCAAAAGCCTGTTTAATCCAAAAGTGCTGCTGATGCTGCTCACAGGTGCAGTCGGCTGTGGTAGCCTGTTCACTGTCTTTACGTACATTACGCCTTTGCTTACGGACATTAGCGGCTTTGCCGAACACAGCATTACCTGGATTCTTGTCCTGTTCGGCCTAGGCGTCACAATTGGGAACATCGTTGGCGGCAAGCTCGCAGATTGGAAGTTGCTTCCCTCCTTGATTGCAAACTATGCTGTACTGGCCATTATTCTGGCCATTCTGACGTTTACACTTCAAAGCCAAGTACTGGCCGTTATCACTGTATTCATCTGGGGGATTGCTGCATTCGGCATCATGCCAGGTATTCAGGTTCGCATCATGAATCTGGCCTATGAGGCTCCTTTGCTAGCCTCTACCTCCAGCCATTCCGCATTGAATCTGGGTAACGCAGGTGGTGCTTTTATCGGGGGAGTCGTGATTAACCAAATGGGGCTGTCCGCCATTCCATGGGTTGCATCACTCATTACTGTCGGCGGTCTGCTACTGATGCTGGTCAGCTACATGATGGATCGCAAGACGGCTCATACTGAAACAGCAACACAATCATAGAATCATTCAGTTGTTGGACAGTGCACAGCTACCAACCGGACCGCAGCAATAAATAACGGCATATCTCTAAAAATAGCAAATTGGACGTAAATGAATGGTTCATTTTTCATAGATTGAGAGAATATTGTCCAATCTCTCCTTCTAAATTCCTCATAGTATGACAGTGCAATACCAATTTATGAGGAAAGAAGTGTTTATGATGAGCCTTTTTTTTAGAAACAACACGAGTAATACCATTTATGCTGCCTACGCCTATCCTAGTTCCGACTGTCATCCAACCAATTATTCTAAAAGGGGTTGGTATCGGATAGAACCTGGTGATACGAGAGAAGTATGGAGCGGTTCTGTAGGGGGAACCACATTCTACTATTATGCTGAAGATCACTCCAATAGGTGGCGTGGTACGTACCGCACACGGCTTCCGAGAAATACTAGCCATGATTTTCATTGGTGTTGGAACGATAGCAGAGGATCATCCAGACGAGTGGGGATGCGCCGACTTGCCATTGATTCATCTGTAGACAATTACACTGTTGAGTTCAGCAGAACCAACCAAAGCTTACTGTCAACAAAGACAACTCGTAGAGCGTTACCTTCCAAATCGGAGGACTCCGGCATTAACAGAATTCCGAGAAGACCGACTCGATTTAAAAAAGGAACCCCAGTTCCAGTAAAGTCCAAACGATAAGCCGAAGAATTCGCCAATAAAAGACGCAACCTGGTTGCAAACACTACAAAGCCCCTTTAATAAAACACAATGAACCATAACCCGCAGATGGACATTTTGGAAAAAAGTGATTCCCTTGCGGGTTATTTTTGTTTTCATCTGGGCTCATATACGCGTGTTACAACCACAGTATTTTGTCTCGGCGTTCAGCTTAACCAACCATCGAAAAAATCCCTATATCCCTGCTTCATCACCTGACTTGAAAACTGTTCCATGGCGTATGCCTGGTTTTCTGTAGAAACCCGGCGAGGTGAAGCCGCAGCCATATTGACCAGTTCGAACCAGTTCTTCTCATTCCCCGAAAATGAATGTGTAGAGCTGATGTGCCCATAGCAAGGATGCTCCGGCTTGACGACGATTTTCCCCATGGCCAGCGCTTCGGTCAGCGGCATCGCGAACGTGTCGAATTTGGAGCAGCTCCAATACACCTTCGCCGTGTTCATCAGTGCAAACACCTCGTCTTGCGTTAGCGCAAATTGAAGTTTTACATTGTCCGGGATGTCGTACTTCTTCATGCTTTCCTTGTAGCGTTCACCGCCAAATACCATATAGACATCCTTATCAGGATTATGCCGCGCATACTCCAGTACCAGATCCGGACGCCGATTCTCTTCATCTCTACCAATCCACATCACCCGGTTCTCCACCACTTGTGAGGGATCAAAATGCTTTTCCACCAACCGCTCATTAAATCCGATCGGGATGACTGTCACATCGGTTACGCCAAACTTCGAGGTCATCTCCTGCTTGAGAAAGGCAGTCTGTACGATAGCCTTGTCCACGATCTGATAAAAAGGCTTCATCATCTCATAGCCTGTCAGTGCCGGGTCTGGAAAACTATGTGGAAAGAGCACGCTGTTTTTAAAAAACATATTCAAATAGGTAAAGCCAGATACCGTATAAATAACGTGCTCAATCTGCTGCTCGTGCAGTTGATCCAGTACGATGTCATAATTGACCAGGTCACCCTTTTCGTGCTCATAGCCCGGAAGCCAGTCATGGCTGCTTACATGGCGCTCCGGTGATACAAATACGATATCCACCCCCAGTTCCAATCCGATCTGCTTCAGACGTTCTGCAAAAATACGAGGACCCTGCGCTTCAGCAAATTGTATTTTTCTCATGACCAAACCGACTTTTTTCATGGATTTATTTCCCTACCTTCTTTGGCTAACTATATAGAATCTATGCCTTAAGCCCACTAAAGCCACTGCTTACATGGTTGGACTTGTCCCCAATCCATCATCGCTGTACATTGGTTTAAACAAGCTAACGTTTCATCCAACTGGGACTCTAATTGCTCTTTTGACCATTTGTTGCTATTTCTATGCAGCTCCTTTTTAATCCTTTGCAAATCACTTGTGATTAGTAATAGCATCCAAAGCGAAAATACCACAGCAAACATACCATATTCCTGTATAAATGCCGTTCGATCTACCTGTATCCCCAACAGCTCCAGCTGTTCCAGATAGGTGTCTAGCATACGAATACGCAATTCAGACGTCATATGTCGGGGGAATAACGGATGGGACATGTCGATCAGGTGATATACATCCCACAGCGGTGTGTTTAGATGAGCATGCTCCCAATCCAATACCTTTAACCGTTCCCCACTCAGCGCATAGTTTCCCGGATGAAGATCACCATGAGACAGTACAAGCTGGTGTGAAAAAGATAGATGCTCCAGTTGTACATAAATACGCTGCATGTGTTGCTTGGAAAAACCGAGTGAGCTGCAAAGCTCTAATATATCTGGCTTGCGTATGTGCAGTTCAGAAACCATCTCCTGAATGAGCGGCTTCGGTCCCCGCAATGGCATTCCTGCAAAATAGTCCAGTGGCAAAGCATGCCACCTTGCAACAAGTCCTACAGCTTGCAATAGGGTTTCGTCTGCGTGAACATGATGTAACGGACCAAGGTCCTCAAATACCATCCATTCTCCTCCGTCATCTGCGTCTGCATCAGACCAAGCTAGCAATTGGGGATAGATGGGTGGTAATGCGGGAAGCACATGCTCGTACACCCATCTCTCGTGCCCCTTCTGATCGTCATTGGTTAGTGGTTTAAATATATAACTTTCAGAGGAGGACACGTAAAAACGTTCCACATGCCGGCCATTCGTACCTGTATATAAAATTTCACGATCGCGCACCAGCGTATCATTCAAAGTACCGTCTACATTCACATATTGATGAAATAGATTCATAGCCACCCAACTCTTTTTGTATAAAATGTAATAGCACGATCATATCATAGTCCTCGTTCCGAACGAAGCCCAGATCATCTTGGGGTAACTCACTGCACCCAAAAAGGGGCTTGCCCAGCAGATCACGCGACCTGTTGGCAGCCCCTTATCACATCCATACTCCTATCCTTACTCTATTCTATACCGATTAATATTGAGTATTGCCGGACTCGCTCGTGTTGCTAGATTTAAAGCCTTTGAACAATTGTTTTACATTATGATAACGAGTATTCGTAATTTTAGCTTTGCTGTTAGGACCGTCGGATCTCAGGATCGAATCCTTCACGTTGGAAATATCCGAGTTATCCAAAGTCATATTCACTCTAAAAGTAGAGCCCCCAAGTTGGCGAACCAGCTTACCGATATCATCGGCTCTAAAGTTTTTAATGTTAATTGTGCCTTCGGCATTGATTTGGAACACTTTATCATATGCATGGTATGCTCCACCGCCTGTAATATTCACTGTGCCTGGTTCTTTAAGCGTCAATGCATCTTCACCGACATCCTCCCACGTTACGTTGGAAATGGTGCCATTGCCATATACATGCACACCATCCGCAGCAGGCGCGGCGATGATCACGTTTTTCAGCGTTGCATTATTTTCAAGCTTGAAGATAGGCTTTTGAGCCTCCTTTTGGCTTCCATCTCCCAAGGTATCGGGGTCAGCCACTACGGTCTTGCCTTTACCATCGTATACTTCTCCTGCTTTTACAAGTATGGTCTTATGAACGACCTCTGGAGCTGCATGAGCAGAATAATTGCCGACAAATAATGCGATCAACATACCGGATAAAGCAATACTCATTCCCTTTTTCAATACTTTAGCTGTGTTTGTTTTCATTTCAATTCATCCCTCTCCTAGATCGTTTTTTATTCTTATTTCCAATTCTTCGTTGACTAGAGCGTAAGCGCGTAGACCTTATCACCACCTTCGTACAATGAACCCATTGACCGACACATGTCCGTAAAGTGATATTTAACTATTTGCATATGTATACTTGGTTTTTGGTTCAAAGTAGCTTCTTTTTTATAAATTAAATCAATCACAAATTGTAAATAGAGCGATTACATTTACAATTTGCATAATTCTATTATATTCCTACTTCCAATAATTTCAATACGTTTTCCGGCAAAATATGTCCTTTTTTTCAATTAAGTACACAAAATTGCCTCTTTTATACTTGTACAAGTTTGTTATTCTTCAATTTACGCATTAAATAATACTTGAATACCTAGTTTCGTTTGCCTCTTTTATCGTATACCTCATTGCTGATGTGCTCTATACTATTGAATGACACGGTTGATGAACGTATAATGTATTTAGTGCTTTGAAGCGTTACATCTCAACATTACTGGTGAGAAAAGAGTGGTTATCGTGCAAAACAATAGTGAGATTCCATTAAAAGAACAAAATATTGTGCTCATCGGCTTTATGGGCGTAGGCAAAACAACGATCGGTTCCCATCTAGCGCGCAAACTGTATCGCGATTTTGTCGATATTGATCAGGAGATTGAACAAGAGTACAACATGCCTACAACAGAAATTTTCAAAACTTACGGAGAGAAGCGTTTCCGCGAGATTGAAAAAGAACATATTTTGAAGTTGTGCAGCAATACACGCCTCAAAATCATTTCTGTTGGCGGTGGTGCGTTTTTACAGGAAGAGGTGAAGCAGGCTTGTTTGGCTTCCTCCATTGTGTTCTTCTTGGATTTAAATTGGGATTCCTGGAAAGATCGGCTCAAGATGCTGATTGACACCCGCCCTAATCTGCAAAACAAGACGCTGGAGGAAATTGAAAATCTTTTCCGTTCCAGACAGGACATTTACGCGGTGAATCACTCCAAGATCGATACCGATCAGTTGGATGCGGAAGAAGTCGCAGACTATATTATTCAAACACTGAATCTGGGTTGGGAATTGTATGAACCTACTCGGGGATTGAATTAAGCATTACAAAAAGGAGGACCCCAGCATGCTTATCGCATGGGTCCTCCTTTTGTGTTCACTATGAATTCCTTGCTCGCTAGTGGGTAGTAATTGCATCTTTTAAGAGTGGCTATGCAGCACCTGCAATATTTCTCTCAGTTCAGTGACAGGAATTTGTCCCGGTGCAGAAGCCTTCTTGGCAGCACCAAAAGTCAACGCTGAACCAAATAGCTCTCCGGTCAGACGGCTCACGACACCTTTTCCCGCCATCGACATCGTGATAATCGGCCGATCCGCATACTCTTCTGCCATGGTGCGTGTAGCGTCCAACAAGGTTAATACGTCGGCTGTATTGGTTGGCATCACCGCTATTTTAGGCAGATCGCCGCCCAATTCCTGTGCCTTACGCAACCGGGACACAATTTCCTCCTTCGGCGGCGTCTTTTGAAAATCGTGGTTAGAAATAATCACATACACGTTATGCTTATGTGCCGCTTCTATCAGCATCTTCACATCAGCTTCCTCATTAAAAAGCTCTACATCAATCATATCTACTTGTCCCGTTTCGGCTATTGTACGATTCAATTCTACATAGCTTGCCGCACTGATTTCCTTTTCTCCACCTTCTCGGGCGCTACGGAACGTAAATACGAGTGGAATATTGGCTAAAATAGACCGAATCTCATGTAAGGCAGCCTTTACCTTTTCCAGCTCCTCCACATGCTCGAAAAAATCGACTCTCCACTCTACGATATCCAGGTCGAGTGTACGTAAATGGGCAGCCTCTTCCTTCAACTGCTCCAACGTTTCTCCCACCATGGGGACACATATTTTAGGCGCTCCTTCACCGATCCGTACATCTTTTACCTTTACGATTTTTTCCATATCTATCTCACTCCCCAATTACAGTTTCAAGTCGAACATTCACAATAATTCATAGTATAACGCATTCTGAATAAGCATGCAGATGATTAGGTTCAGTCGCTAGTTATTTCGTATCCAGTACAATTTGAGGAGACAATTCTCGTTTTGCAGGAAAAACGGCACTGTAACGAAAGTTAACAAACACCGCCAGTGCGATCCCGAGCACATTCACGATAATAGCCAGCATAAACACACTGGAAATTTGAGAATGCTTCAAAAGAAAGCCTGTAAATACGGGAATAAGCGTATAGGACAGCGAAGTTGCGGTATAAATAAACCCGGTAATCTGTCCTTTTCGTTGACTAAAAAATTCACTCATTACGGTTAACGTCAGCTGAAGTACACCCGATATGGAAAACCCGATGACACTCGCACAGATAATGGCGGCAGCCCCTGATTTGAAAAGAAGAAGCGCTCCAAAAGCCAACAAGGAAATACAGGGATAAATAAGGATGATATGAACAGGTTTAACCCATTTTCCCAACGCAATGACCAATACAAACACGGAAACCAGCGAACCCATATTGTAATAAACTAATAGTCTGAGAGACTCTGATTCTGCCATGCCGATAAACTGTTGTCCAAACGTAGGCAGCCATAACTGCACAATATACAGCAAAGTAGGCCCCGTAAATCCAAGCAGAATAAGACATACACCTTCCTGCCAAAACCGCGGTTTACTCGCATCATCTGCCTTTAAATTTCCTGTCTGCTCGGCACTAGATACAGTAGTACCGCCACTTTGCTCCTTGGTGGGCTGTACCCGCATGTCTGGAAACTTCATTCTGAACAAGTAGACCGCATTTAATGCAAATATCAATGCTGGTATAAAGAAAGAGAACCCGTAAAAAATATCGTGATTCATAAAAAAGATAATCATTAGCGGTAAAAATGCCGCCCCAATGGATATAAAACCTCTCACCAACACTGTAGCCGAACCAGAGGATTGGGGGAAAGCTTCGATCAGAGCCGGATAAGTACCTGAATCAAGAAAAGAATTCGCTACACCTGCCAGCACAGCCAGTACCATCGCCATCTCAAAGGTGGGACTCAGCGGTATACCAACCAAAAATACGGCCATCAGCAGCCCTGCGGCCACAATGAACGGTTTGCGACCATAGCGGTCGGAGAGCACGCCGGATATGTACAGCGTAAATAGTCTGCCAAACCCCATCGCGGAAACCAAAAGGCTAATGCCCGCCTGATCTGTATGCAAATGCTCTGTTAAAAAGGACATGTGCGACGCCAGCATAATATTAAACATGCCAAACAAAAGATAGTTCACATACAGACCTGTCGCCACTGGAATAGAAGAACGTTTCATCATGAATTCACCTGCTTTTGTAAGTAAGTCTTGTAGTATCAAAACGTGAATCATTTCACATTGCTTGTGTCGATGATGAAGTATAGAACACAATTTAAAATTTATCAAGTTTAAAAATTGCGAGACTCCGGCTTAGACACGCTGATGCGTTTTCAGATAAAACTCCTTGCCATAACTTAGGGCAAAGTTCCGAAACTCTACTACTGCCGGGGATAAGTATCTATTTTTAATGCTGGCTAGGTAGATAAAACGCTCGTATTCTGGATTTACAATAGGCAATGTTTTGACGTTAAAATAATCTAACGATGAAATGCGGGGCATAACTCCGATCCCGTAATTGATAGACACCAGTCCTGCCATTGCCGTATCTTCTTCAATCTCGCAAATAATCTGTGGCGTAACGCCTGCCTTGGCGAACAAATTTTCAATAATGGGCCGAACCCCACTCTTTTTGTTGAAGAAGATCACCGGGTAATCCGCTGTATCTTTGAGGTCAATTTGGTCCAGAGAAGCCAGCGGATGATCAGGAGAAACAATGACCACCAATTCCTGCTGAGCCAGCGGAATAAACTCTACATCTGGTTCATTTTCCACGTGAGAGCAGAACGCCACGTCATAGTGTTCCTGCTTCAGACCTTGAATAATATCGTTCGTATTCCCTTGGTGAAACGAAAAGGAAATGTCTTTACGGGCATCTTGAGCTGAAAAAGCTTGGATTATCGCTGGAATGAAGTGTGAACCTAACGTGTAAATGAACGCCAAATCTATATTCCCATGGCTTGGACTCACTAATTCCCGTAAGTTATGCTCCCCCTTTTCCAATTCATCCATCGCGTGCTCCACATATTTCAGAAAAAATCGCCCGTATTTGTTTAGTCGAATATTTCTTCCCTGCTTTTCAAACAGATGAACACCCAAATCCTTTTCTAATTCTGAAATCGCATGACTTAAACTGGGTTGAGTGATACATAGCCGCGCAGCTGCCTGGGTAAAATGCTCCATCTCTGCAAGTACACGAAAATATTGTAAGTGCTTCAGATTCATAAGAATGTACGCTCCCTCTTTAATTCATATTTTAAATTATAGATTCAAACTATGAAAAACGATAAAAATATGCATTGGATTTATAATAACACCCCTTATATAATTAAAACATAGACATTATGTGAATATTTTCACTTGTTTGTGGGCGTACTTTAATAGACCTGGACGATGCCTATCTAGGCCATTGATCTAAAATTTAAGTTGGGAGTTACACTTATGAAAAATCCTTATATCAGAATGGCAACAGGGCTTTATATCAACTATTTTCTTCTGGGTATGATTAATGTTATTCTCTCGTCGAATATGAGTTTTCTGACCGTGCAATTGAACACGGATAAAGCAGCCATCGGCTATCTGGTGTCAGCGATTGGAATCGGTAAACTACTCGCTCTCGGAGTAGCCGGAAAAATGTCAGATAAATACGGAAGGAAACCACTCATTGTTATTGCATCATTTGCTTATTTAATCTTCCTAATCGGTATTCCGCTTGCACCTAACTACACGTTGGCATTCGTGTTTGCCATTATCGCAGGGCTCTGCAACTCAATGATGGATGCGGGGACTTATCCCGCACTCATTGAAGGGTTCGGAAAAAAAGCCGGGTCTGCAACCGTCCTGGTCAAAGCATCCATCTCGATCGGTGCCATTGTTATTCCATTCATGATTGCATTTTTTATTAATCACGATATGTTCTATGGATATTCCTTCTTTATTCCAGCAGGAATTTATCTGCTGAACGGGATTTTCTTGTCGATGACCGCTTTCCCCAACCACAAAGCAGAGGAACAAAAGGCTCCAGCCGAGGCTGGTCAATCAACGGATTCGTTCCACAGCGAGCCTAAGTTTTGGCAAGAAGGTCTGTCTCTGATTATTATCGGTTTTACTTCAACTGTATTGTTCATGATCGTGCAGCTATGGCTTCCTACCTTTGGAGAAGAGGCTCTTGGCATGGACAAAGCCAGCGCCATTAAGCTGCTTAGCTACTATAGTATAGGTTCACTAGTTTCCGTTATTTTGTTGGCTGTGGTACTTGGTAGATTCATTAAGCCTATTACCGTCATGATTGTGTATCCGCTTATTGCCCTGCTTTCTTTGCTGGCTTTAATTGTATGGCACAATCCTGTCGCTACCTTGATCAGTTCATTCTTAATCGGCTTGTCTACTGCGGGTATCTTCCAAATTGCCCTTACAGTCATGACAGAATTTTTCCGCAAGAACAAAGGAACTACGACTTCTCTCGTAAACATAGCAGCCAGCCTATCGTTCATCCTGATGCCTTTAGCTACCGGGAGCATGTCCAAAAGTCTGGGAATTACCTCGGTATTCATTCTAGATATTGCGATTGCCGTAGTCAGTATTTTGCTGGCCGTGTTTGTTGCTTATCGATATAAAAAAGTGTTTCATTAAACTACACAGATAACTTGGAGGCTTATTATGAAAAACGCTGGACGTATTGACGGAAGAACGCAATTAATCGGACTGCTAGCTACACCGATCGGACACTCTTTGTCCCCGGCTATGCATAATCTTGCGTTTGAGAAACTGGGGCTAAACAACGCATATATGGCCTTTGAAGTAGGCAATGAACAACTTGAAGAAGTAGTACGTGGGATGCGCGCTCTAAACATACGCGGCTACAACGTGTCCATGCCCAACAAAACAGCCATCTTACAGTACCTTGACGAGCTGGACGACAGCGCTAAATTTACAGGTGCCGTCAACACTGTCGTGAATACGGATGGTAAGCTGAAAGGCTACAGTACAGATGGATCTGGTTATGTTCGCAACTTGCAGGAGCACGGCATTGATCTGAAAGGTAAGAAAATGACACTCGTCGGCTCAGGCGGTGCTGCAACACCGATTGCTATTGAAGCCGCTCGAGCTGGCCTTGCTGAAATTTCAATTTTCGCTCGTAATGACCAGTTCTTTGCCCGGGCGGAAGAGAATGTTCGTATTATTAATGAAGAGATGAAACATGCTCAACTCAAGGCGAACATCTATGCATTAGAGGATCAGGAGAAGCTGCGTGAAGAGATTCTTACAAGTCATATTTTCGCTAATGGTACAGGTGTGGGTATGAAACCGCTGGAAGGCAAAAGTGTCATTGAGGATGTGTCCATGCTTCGTTCCGACCTGATCGTGACCGATGTAGTGTACAGCCCAGCTAAATCCAAACTGATGGAACAAGCTGAGTCCGTAGGTGCAACCGCCATTAACGGTCTGGGCATGATGCTGTGGCAGGGCGCACTTGCCTTCGAATTATGGACAGGGCAAGAAATGCCTGTCGTTTATATTAAAGAACAGCTTTTTGCTGATCAACTGTAAGACTTAGAGGTACTAACAAGCACATCAAGCCATAAGTTCCTTCTATTATATATGCATATATGTACTTTAAAGACGATGCTCGGCGAATGAACACTTCTGCCGAGCATCGTCTTTTTTATGGGTACACACCATTCTTCCTTCTCTTTTCATTAATCCTTATATGGGTCAAACTCATTGGCCCCAGCCATACATACCCCGATTGGCTTCAGCACATGCATAACTTCAACAGTCTCGGAATGAGCGTCCAGCACCTCACGCAGTTTGCGGTAGACAAACGGGCTTTCGTCTGTACCTGCTCCGCGCAGCTCGACACCGTAGTTTCGAACAGCCTCCTTCATCTGTAGGTCCGTAATCTGCCCACCGCTACGCGTACGGGTTTTCCAATTCATTTTACCGGCCGCCTGGGTACGACTCATAATACGACCTGCGCCATGGACTGTACTATAGTAGGAATCCCGATTTTCTACCGAATCTTTCCCACGCACAATCACCGAGATATCCCCCATGCTTCCTCCAATAAAGCCCATTTGACCAGGGGCCGAGGGGGTTGCGCCTTTGCGGACCACAATGGTGTCGCGTCCATCATGCTGTTCTTTCCACGCGTAATTATGGTGATTATGCACCGTAAAGTCCGCTTCGGTCCCCATTATACCAAGCACTTGTTCTATCACATGGTCACGTCCTGCATAAGCATAACGTCCGGCAAGGCGCATTGCACGATAGTACATATCCCCCAGCTCACTGTTCATATCCAGTAGTACAGGCGGCTGATCCATATGTTCTCCCGGCGCCTTTCCGAGAAACTCCCGTCCTGCGGCCAAATTTAGAAACCCGCTTGCTGTTTTGTGCCCAAAGCCCCGGCTGCCGAAATGATTGGCAATCCAGACCTGTCCTGTCGCTTCCTCTACAAATACATCAACAAAATGATTGCCACTCCCTACTGTACCCAGCTGTTCTCTCGCCAAGAACTTCAGTTTGTCATGCTCTTGCTTCCCAATCGCTGCATATACCGCCCAATCCGGGTCATCAAACAGCTCATGGTCCACCTGAACCTCATTCACACGACCTATGCCAAATGAAATCTGACGTGCAATCTCATCCATCACGCTTGAAATACGCGGCATAATGTCTGCGGCAGACAGCTTGGTTCTTACCGCCTTATTTCCGCAGCCGATATCATACCCTACACCTGAAGGTGAAATTTGTCCGTCATACACCATCACACCGCCAATTGGCTGACTGTAGCCTTTATGATGATCTGCCATCAGTAGCGCCTGAATCACATTACCATTTTCGGCACATGTGCGGGCTTGAGATAGTGCCCCCGAATCAGGTGTTCCCCATACGCGTACTCCATTGATTTCTTGATAAGCCATCGTTTTATCCCTCCATATTTTGCAAGAAAATTTCTATATGTAAAAGTGAGCATTCTATTTTTAAACTTTGGATCTCTTAATAGCATTATGTACGGTTTACCCGCTTCCGAACAGGGCGTAAGTATTACAAGCACAACATCAGACGTCTCTATAAGAAAGTCCCTAAGAAAATGAAAAAGGATATCCATGCAGCCAAACAGACTGTAGGATATCCTTTTATGATCATTTAGAAACCATTAATCAATTTTACTGATATTTTTTGATGATTCCGAATTGATCCACAATAAAAGGTTTGGCATCATTTTTGTTTTGATCAATTTCGTACGTTACGGCTGTAAGTTTATTTTCGTCGACAGTGATGCCAACAAAATTCTGCACCTGTCCTCGTACAGGTCTACGATTGTCACTCGGATCTGGGCCATATACTGCCGCATGATTCTCTTCAGCTAATTCAAAGAGGTTATAGTACTTATCTCCAAGCTTTTCACTCGGGTTCTTGTAGTAAACTTTAGGGCCAGCAGTTGCTGGGATGACATAGATACTTCCATCCGGATTCACACTATATTCAATCGTCTTTTCATTTAATCTATCTTTTAATTTGGTTGGCGTTGTTGCTTTACCCTCTTGGTTGATTGGTTTCGTCCGAGCATAAATATGATCATGCCCCTGCACGACAAAGTCGATATCAAGTTTGTCCATGAGTGGAACGATTTGGTTACGAACTCCATTGTTATCCATGATGTCAGCATCTGTTGCATGGTTAGAGGTAGTGTAGGGACCTTTGTGAATATTAACAATGATCCACTGTGCACCCGCCTTTTTGGCTGCCGCAGCATCTTTCTTTAACCATTCAACTTGATCCTCAGAAAAATTGGCATATTTCTCTGAGTCCTCATTGGAGTTCAGTACGATAAAGTGAGCATTGCTGTAATCAAAGGAGTAGTACGCTCCTGTTTTAGTAGCAGAACCCGCTGGTTGCTTAATATTAAAGTGATCATAAAAAGCGTAGTTCTCATCCTCGTGATTACCTGCTGAAGGAACAATGGTTGTATTCAAAAGACTTTTTTGTGAATGTCCCAACAACCAGTTCCACTGCTCTTCTTTGGTACCGGTATCTACGATATCTCCGTTGTGAACTACAAACTGAGCATTATTTACGGTTTGAAGTGCTTTTTCGAGCGTCTGTGAAGACAATATGGCTTCATCTTCGCTTTTCGCTTGTGTATCAGCTAAATCAATGAAGGTAAATTCACCGTTCTTAGAAGCCGTTTGAAACGTACCTGTTTCGCTCCATATCCCGCGCGCTGCATCACCCACACGATAATAATAAGCTGTGTCCGCTTGAAGACCTGTAGCTACAGCTTTATGGATAAGCTCTTCTGGAGAATTGGTCGATGGAGAGGAAGTGCCTTCAAATGTAAGAGCATTCGTAAAATCAGCTTCAGAAGCCGTTTTCTTGGTTACTTGAACAGTGCTCTTCGTGAAAAGTTTTGAAGTATACCAGGTAAATCCTTTGGAGGCTTTGGTGTCTCCATAAAATGTAGCTGTAACTTTACTAATACCTTGATCTGTGTTCACTGGTGACTCAGCATGAACAGGTGAGGCTGACAGGCCCGTAATCAAACCTAGCGCAAGAGCAACAGACATAGATGTTGCGGACCACTTTTGAAACTTCTTAAACATGTGTACACTCCTCTGTGCAGTTAATATGTAAAAGTTATAAATATGATCATAACAATCAATTATTAATACGTTATTTGCTGAGATGTAGTGCTTTGTAAAAATGAGGTTAGGTATATAAACCAAAAAAGGCCTACCGGATGTTTGCAAAATTTGCGAAACCGGTAGGCCTTATTCATGTTCTAGGTACCTTGACACATAAAACTAGACTGCCCCCATGTAAGAAACAGTCGCGGAGTCTTGGAAAGCTAGTAAGGGTTTTGTTAAATCACTAGCCAACTAATGTGCAGAGGTATTTTTCAAATCCGCTTCATAACGAAGACCAAATTGTTGTCTTGCCTCCTCCATCACTTCAGCGACTGTCAGCGAACACTCCAAAGAGTTAATGGAACTGTTGCGTTCCCCACTCTTGATCAGATCAATAAATTCCTGAATTTCATAATACATGGGCTCACGCGTCTGAGCCTTGGTCAAATCCTCAATCGTGCCGTCCCGATAATGAATTTTCACCTCATAGGGCTGGCTGATTTTGTCGATCACCATCGTCCCATACTCACCCTGTATTTCGGCAGGTAAATAGGAATCTGTAATTTTGGAATGCATGACGATTGCATCCATATCCGGATACTTCATCACGATACTACCCTCGCCGTCAACACCAGAGGATAACAGTACACCCACCGCCCGGACCTCATCCGGTTTGCCGAACAATGCCACCATTGGATACAAACAATACACTCCCAGATCCATCAATGAACCATTCGAAAAAGCCGGATTAAAGGCATTCAGCACCTTGCCCTGCTTAAAAGCATCAAAACGTGAAGAGTATTGACAGTAGCTTGCAAAATAACGCCGAACCCGGCCTATTTTATACATATGATCCTTTATAATTTTAAAGTTAGGCATAAGCGTGGATTTAACGGCCTCCATCAACAGAACATCGTTGTTGCGCGCGGCTTCGATCATGCTCTGCACCTCTGCTGCATTAGAAGCTAATGGCTTCTCACACAGCACATGCTTTCCATGGTTCATACATAAGATCGCTTGCTCTGCATGTAAGGAATTGGGACTGGCAATATATACGGCATCCACCTGATCGCTTGCAGCCATTTGCGCCAGATCTGTAAAAACTTCCGGCTGGCTGCTATATTTGTCAGCAAAGGCTTTGCCTTTCTCCTCTGTTCGTGAGTACACCGCAGTCAGGGAAAATTCGTCTGTCTCTATCGCAGCTTGAATAAATCTTTCCGTTATCCAGTTCGTTCCAACGATACCAAAACGCATCACAGTATCCCATCCTTTCCCGTGAGTCATTACAATTAATATATGTTCCTATTCTCGCATTCCAGCCAAGACTTGTCCACTATACCGCTTGTGATCTCCCATGCTTCCACATATTAAAAAAGACTGTGGTCTATCAGCTTAATTTATACTGATTGTACCACAGTCCTTATATGCTTTTTGGGGTTACATCACTACTTTGTGGAGATCACTTTACCTACTTCTGTCAAAATGGCGTCCATGGAAGCAGGGTCGTGTACATCGTACTCATCAATGTTGAGACGCAGTACAGGACAGGCATCAAATTCATTGATCCAATTGGAATATCTGCGATGCATTTGCTCCCAATAGGATCGCTCGGTCTGAATCTCCATTTCGCGGCCGCGTTCTTCGATCCGACTCAGTATGGAGGGCAAGCTGCCTTCCAGATAGATCAGCACATCAGGGTGCGGAAAGAACGGGGTCATGACCATCGCCTCAAATAGGCTAGTATATGTTTCATAATCGGTAGGGTTCATTGTTCCCTGATCGGCATGCATTTTCGCAAAAATGCCTGTGTCCTCATAAATGGAACGATCCTGCACAAAACCTCCACCAGACAAGAAAATGTTCTTTTGCTCCTTGAAGCGTTCCGCGAGAAAATAGATCTGTAGATGAAAGCTCCATCTTTCGAAATCGTGATAAAACTTCTCCAGATACGGATTATGATCAACTTGCTCTAACGAGGTTTTAAAACCAAGACGACTGGCCAAAGCGCCCGTTAACGTTGATTTACCTACACCCACCGTACCCGCTACCGTAATCAGGGCATTTGCAGGAATGTTGTAATTATTCACTATATAAGCTCCTTTACATCGGAAACAATTTGTTCAAATTGTGCCTGGTTTTCTACAAAATCAATTTCATTCCCGTTTACGGTCAATATACGAGGGGCAGGTGACTGTTCGGCGAGAAACTGAATGCCTTTATCATAATCCGTAATCAATTGCTCCAGATAGGCAGGGTCCATCTCCTGTTCAAAGGAGCGTCCGCGCTTACGAATTCTACCCAGCAAGGTATCCAAATCTGCTCTAATATAAACGATAATGTCAGGCTTGGGCATGTCATCTGTGAGCAAATGATAGATTTGGCGATATTTTTCGAGCTTCACACCCTTAAGCGTACGTTCAGCAAAAATCAGATTTTTATAGATATGGTAATCTGAAATTACAGGCTGGGCTTTCTCGATGTATTGCAGACCAGTATCCTCTAGCTGCTTATACCGATTGCAGAGAAAGAACATTTCCAACTGAAAGCTCCACTCATCTATATTTTGATAGAATTTATCGAGAAACGGGTTTTCCTCGACAATCTCTTTGATCATCGGCAATTGTAGCTCGGTTGAAAGCATCGAAGCCAACGTTGTCTTACCTGCTCCAATCGGCCCTTCAACGGCTATAAATGGGGCTTGTTTCATGCGGTTCTGCTCCTCCTTGTACTCCAGGTCCATCCTATGGACAACTATCCTATTGTATCACAAGGAAGTATGCTAGAGGCATAGCAAATCTATGGATAAAACAAAAAAACAGAGCAGCTACGCTTGGCTTCATAGCGTCCCTGTTCTGCTTAATATTTTTGCCTGTCTCTCATTTGAACCAACCTTTTTCATTAAAACGTGTAATCGCCTCAATTCGGTTGCTGACACCCAGCTTATCGAGAATGACTGAAATATAATTTCGCACCGTCCCTGTTGTTAAAAACAGTTCACCAGCAATCTCTTTGGTGTTCTTTCCGTCAGCAATAAGCGCCAACACGGTCTTTTCACGCTCCGTTAGCGGGTTGACCTCGGCATAAGCATCATCAACCAGTTCTGGAGCGTAAATACGTCGGCCTGCCATAATACTGCGAATGGAGGATGCCAGTTCTTCGCTGGGACTGTCCTTGAGTAAATAACCGTGTGTACCCGCCTTAATCGCTCGTTCAAAATACCCGGGGCGAGCAAACGTTGTTAAAATAAGCACCTTGCAATTCAAGCCTCTGAGTTCCTCTGCCGCATCCAATCCGCTTTTTATCGGCATTTCGATGTCCATAATGCATATGTCTGGCTGATGTAGCTTCACCAGTTCTATAGCTTCTTCCCCGTTGCTTGCTTTTCCGACTACTTTCATGTCTTCTTCCAAGTCCAACAGGGAGGCTAGAGCACCCAGCAACATACGCTGGTCTTCTGCAATAACGATTCGAATCATGGCCCCACCTCCTCATTCGGCTTTTCAGTGATGTTGGGCACCTTAATGACCAGGGTCGTTCCCTGATCGGAACGCAGCTCCATACATCCGTTCACGAATTCGAGCCTTTCCTTCATGCCTTGCAGACCATGTCCCCGAAAGACTGCATTTTCTCCCATAATACCAACTCCATTATCCTGAATCCGCAGGGTCAATTCCTTACGAGACGGCTCAATGGTGATGGAGCAAGCGGTAGCTCCACTGTGCTTCACTACATTGGTTACGGCTTCCTTCATACACATGCTCAGCACATTTTCATTCATTAATGACGTATGCTCCAGCTTCGGGTCGCCCTCCAAGGTCAGTTCGATGTGAGCAGCCTTTAAAATTTGCCGAATACGTAGCAGTTCATCCTCTAGTCTCATGCCGCGCATTTGAGTAACCATTTCCCGTACTTCTTTTAACGCACTTCTTGCCGTGAGACGAACATCGTTAATTTCGACATGAGCCCGTTCCGGGTACTGGTCCAGTAGCTTGCCCGCCAAATCACTCTTCAGCCCAATGAGTGACAGCTTCTGACCCAAGGTATCGTGCAGGTCACGCGCAATTCTTTGCCGTTCCTCCAGCTTGATCAATTCCGATATTTTCTTATTGGCATCCTCTAATTGGACCTGAAGCCGATCACTCTTGTTGCGATTAAAATTTGTAATCGGAAGGAGGATCACACCGATCAGATTGAGCAAGATAAAAGGAATCTGCTTAATAAAAACAGGATTCTGAGAAACAAACCCATAATTGATTAATCCAATCGTAATAACCATTAAAATTATATACAGCGTCGTAAATGCAGCCTTACTTTTAATATTACCGATCAGATAAGCGATAAATATGGAAAAATACATATAGCTAAATAGCAGCGTCATCGTAATCGATATAGCAATCTGCACACTGGTCCAGAAGTATATGAGCCAGCCTTGAGAGACAAAAGCCAGTACATAACAAGCAAAAAACACCAAAATAATCGCGGTACCCAGAATAATATGACTTGTAGATGAAGAGCTAAAATAGTAAAAGGGCAGGATGTAAAAGACGACCCACACATAAGGGCTAAGTCCCGTATTTCTTTGGAAAATCTGATACCACTTTTGCATCCTGCCACCCTTTTCTACTTTAGATATCCCTATCTTAACATACCAATTTCCGTACAACGTCTATTTTCTATCCGTGCCTACAACAGGTGTGGGGATGGGTTTTGAAGCGCCAACACGTTTGCTAAGCAGCGGCTTTACTTGTTTAAAGGTCAGAAAGGTTTTGGTACTTTCATCCCACAGTCGGAATTTCAAAGATTGCAGACTGCTACTCACTGTGATCGTGGTCGCCTTTTGCAGCAACGGTGTGGCTTCATGAGCTTTCTCCAAATTGTAATTTGGTACTTTCGGGCTCAGGTGATGAACGTGATGAAAACCAATATTGCCCGTAATCCATTGCAATACTTTAGGGAGCTTGTAGTAAGAGCTGCCTTCTACAGCCGCATTAATATAACTCCACTCTTCATCATGCTCAAAATACGAATCCTCAAACTGGTGTTGCACATAGAACAGCCAGATTCCCAACATACCAGAGACAAAAAAGATAGGCGTCTGTACCAGAAGGAATGCCTGCCAGCCAATAGCCCAGCACAACAGTGCATACAATGCAACGATGGATATATTCGTCACATAAGTGTTTATTTTTTCCTTACGTTTGGCTGTCTTGACATTAAACCGATAGGAAATCAAAAAAGTATAGATCGGACCTAGCCCGAACATAACCCAAGGATTTCGATATATACGATAGGCCAGCCGTGTCCATGTGGAAGCCGCTGTGTACTCTTCTACCGTGAGCACCCACATATCACCTGTGCCTCTTTTATCCAGATTACTGCTGGTTGCATGGTGGATCGCGTGACTATTTTTCCATTGGTGATAAGGGCAGAGCGTAATAATCCCTGTAATCGTTCCCACAATATCGTTCAGCTTGCGACTTTTGAAAAAAGATTGATGACCACAATCATGAAAGATAATAAACGTCCGTACCACAAAGCCTGCCGCAATAATGGTAATTGGAAGCGTAAGCCAGTAAGAAACCGCTAGGCTAAGATAAGCGGCATACCACAATAGGATTAGCGGTCCCAAGGTATTAATCAGTTGCAGAACGCTGGATTTCGTGTTTATTTTCTCGTAGGGAGCCATATTTTTTTTCAATTGAGCTAACGGGAGTTGTGTCATACCCATTATGATCCTCCTTTAAAATGCAGCCCATACCTTGATCCTGTCAGGCGTACATGTTGATCTAAGCTCAGTATAAGGAGAACGCTGGATCTGCTGTAGTCATAAACGTCAGTTCGGGCATATGACATTTGTCATATAGACTACTAACCAAACCTGTTTGCCAAATGTTCGCGGGTTTCCTTTCTGCTGTTTTTTTGTTAAAATGTAAGATATATAACGCTGTATGTGACTGGCGAAGTCAGTGGAATCAACCACGAGGGAGCATACAAACAAAGCGTACCGTTCGCCTGGGAGAAGTATTTGCAGAGGATTCGTCTGTCTTGACGACCTTGTGCAAATACTTTTTTTCGTTTTTTAAGACCATGACACCCTGTTGATTCTATTATGCGATAAATTCAGAGGAGGCTCGGACTATGGCTATTATTATGAAATCCAAAGAAGCAGCTGAGCAAGTGTATGCAACGATCCGTTCCCAAGTAGAGCAAATGAAACAGCAAGGACACCGTCCCCATCTGGCAACCCTGTTAGTAGAAGGTGATCCGGCATCTGCATACTATGCACGGACCAAGCAAAAAATAGCAGAGAAGCTGGGCATCTCATTTCATCTCCATACTTTTAATCGTCATGTAAGCGAAGCCGAGCTTCTGCACCTGATCGGCACCCTAAATGATGCATCCCATGTACATGGCATTATGCTGGAACTCCCGCTTCCTCAACATCTTTCCGCCTCCGTTATTAAACAATCCATCGCCCCCTACAAGGATATTGATGGAATTACACCTGATAACAAGCTGGCTACCGTTACGGGTGACGCAGGGCTGTACCCCGCTACACCTCAAGCCTGTATTGAACTGTTGAAGCATTACGGCCACTCCTTGGCAGGCAAAAATGTCACGCTCGTGGGCATTGGGCAGACGGTGGGACTTCCCCTTTTCCACATGCTGCAAAGAGAAAATGCCACCGTCACCGCCTGTCATGCAGGTACACGTGATATTGCAGAGCATCTGAGCCATGCAGATATTGCCTTCGTCGCAGTTGGATGCCCTGATGTGATTACGCAGGATATGGTGCATCCAGGTTTGATTCTCGTGGATGCAGGAATTAATGAGACGCTGGAGGGAAAAATCGTGGGTGACGCTGCTCCGGACGTTGTAGAAAAGGTACATGCCATTTCTCCCGTTCCCGGCGGTGTGGGTACCTTAACGACTGCCATTTTGTACAAAAACTTGCTCAAAGCGATACGTCTGCAACATTACTCCAGAGAGGTGGTTTATTCATGACTGAACTGTCGTGGAATCAGTCCATCGCACATTTTCTGAAAGAAGCTGCAAGTGCAGCGCCTACCCCCGGCGGAGGAAGTGTATCCGCGCTGGCTGCGGCACTAGGCGCAGCTATGACCTCCATGACCGCCAACCTTTCACAAGGAGAAAAATTCGCGCAATTCCGTGAACAAATGACGCAAGTCATTAGCAGCATGGAGAGATTGTCTACACATTGTGAGGAACTGATGGCCGCAGACATCCAATCTTTTGAACAGTACATGACCGCGTTGCGTTTGCCCAAAGAAACAGACGAAGAAAAGCGCTATCGTACCCATTCCTTACAAACAGCGGTGATTGCTGCCATTGAGGTCCCTATGCGCCTGCTGGAAGTATGCCGGGACGGACTATCACAAGCCTACAACATTGTTGAAATATCCAATAAAAATGTGATTTCTGATCTGGGCATCGGCGCGATTTTGTTTGAAGCAGCCGCTCAATCGGCCCTGCTTACCATTGATATTAACCTTGCCTCGCTCAAGGACTTGGATGTCAAACAATCCTACGAAGCCAAAACAGCCGTACTCCTCCGTGAAATCGGACAAATTAAAGAGCAAACCTTATTGACTGTGCGCAGTCGAATTGCTAATTAATCAGCTCATAACCGTGCACAAGCTGTAATATTTTGCCTATTCGCTAATTATAAATAACCTCCAAACCCATCTCTAATCGTTGGGTTTGGAGGTTATTTTATTACGATTCATTATTTATGGAAAACTTTTCTATCCTTTCTTCGTCTATGGATAAGGGATATTCTTTAAGAACATTTTTTCTCTTATACACATTGATCAAGAAATGAGGAAAATCGTATGAAAAGACGTACTCTATTACTCAGTATAATCACGTTATTGCTGCTCAGTCCCAGTGTATGGGCGGCCGGAGATGATTCCACATCCCATATTCGCTCCTATGATTCCGGAAGTCTGATTCAATCCGATGGAAGCTTGTGGCTGTGGGGCTATAATCAATCCGTACCGACTCGTATAGAGGGCAAGCCGAACGTTGTAAAAACATTCTCTAATATTATCAACGAAGGCGATCTAGTATTTACCTTGCAAGACCACTCTGCATGGTATGTGCCTAGAAACAATATTTCTGAATCCGTGAAATTTGTTCCTCTGGAAGGACTACAGAACCTCGCAACTGTAAGTAGTTTGGGTGATCATATGCTCGCTCTTAGCAACGAAGGGAATGTATTTTCAGCTGATCAACTCGGAGATAAAAATATCTTTAGTCGTTTTCAACCCCTGTCTGGCATCGGCGAGGTTGCCCATATAGATAGTTACTATGAGGAAAGACCGGATTATGAGGAACGCTGGATATTCCTAAGAAAAGACGGAAGTGTATGGAAAAACACAAAAGCATTGCAGGGCTTCGAACCTATTTCATCATTAAAGGATATTACGGCAATTGCTAAAAACATAGCTTTAAAAAAAGATGGTACCGTGTGGACGTGGCCCAAAGAATTTGATAAAAATGTAGCTCCGTCCGAAACTCTATCCGTATCACAAATTCATGCCTTATCAGGCATCAAGACAATCAAGGCCAATAGGTATTCCAATCTCGCGATTGATCAGCAAGGTCGGCTATGGTTCTGGGGGGCTACCGTTACAGGTGCCTTAGACAATACAACCTACCACAATGCTAATACTCCTATACTGCTAACAGGAGTAAAGGATGTTAAAGACGCCTTTTTCGTTGAACGCTCCATCCTTGCTCTAACCACATCTGGTAATGTATATGTTGCATCTCTAGATGGCGAAAAGTTATCCTCCAATGTCTCCTTTACATTACTTGCCAAAAATATTCAAAGCATCAAAGCAGGCCCACGGCACATCATCATGCAAAAAACAAACGGCGACCTGTGGGGGTGGGGCGTTAACAAACACGCGCAACTCGGTATAGGCGACTATGAATTTCTTTATAGTACGCCAGTTCCTGTGCAAAAGCCGATTCTCGTCCGTCTCAATGGTACACCTGTCCCTCTAAGTAACGGTGTGATTACCCGCAACGGCCAGGCATTTATTCCCCTCCGCTCCGTATTTGACAAACTAGGGGCAGAGGTCACATATGATTACAACAGCAAAATAGCGAAAATGAATCAGTCCAAGGCAGGAGACCATCCCGTCTCTCTAGAAATAAATTTCAAAACCAGCCAAACAAAAGTGAACGGTAAATCTGTAGAACTCACCAATCCGCCCTTCATGGTGAACGGTATTGGTTATCTTCCATTGAGGCTCATCAGCGAAACACTGGGAGCCAAGGTAGATTGGATACAAAAAGAAGATACTATCGTAATTACGACGAAGTAGTAAATAAAAGACCAGTCCGAACATGATTCATGTTGGACTGGTCTTTTGTTTCTATATACTGCGTATAGTATGCAGGAAGTCTTACTCGTTTTGTTTGACGCTTTGTTTTCTATCTCTGTAAGCTCTACATATCTGCTAATAAGTCAGGCAGAACTTTATAATTTCTAGCAAGCCAGTTCATTTCTTTAGCGAATCGGATAGGCACAGAATGTTCGTCCATATTGACGTTGATCCACCAAACACTTTCCATATACCACAGCCATTGTAATGATCTTGTTAAACTGCCCTCTATCATCGTACGCTCTTCCCTGTACCCCGCCATAAATGCTGAAACAAGGGGAAGTTTTAACTGCTTATCCCAAGCAAAAGACATGACTGCTCGGGCAATATCCAACTGTGGATAGTCATAATCTAGTCGATCAAAATCCAGAATTGCACTGAGCATATCATTGTTAAACAGGACATTGTCCGCCCAAAGGTCACGATGGGCCCAACCGGGCGTAAGTGCATCTATCATCTCGATATTAACCATTTCTGTTGCTTTACGCTGAGTTTCGATATCAGCCAAAAGCTCTTTTTTATCAGCTTCCTTCGCTTGTTTCCATACTGAATCCCAATGTGCTAAACGTTCCTTACGGCTGGAAAGCACAAGTTTCGGGGTATTTTTGCTCCTAAGCGTACCGTCGTTTAACAAGCAGTGCATTTTTCCAGTTGCCTTGCCTAGCTCATATAATTGGTAAACATTAGCCTTCCCTGGTGCAACCAGTGTACCTGGACAAAATTCCATCACTAGGAAGCGTTCTCTCCGTTCAGATTCCATAAAAATCTGCCCCTCATGATTTAATAACCGTGGACAGGCCAGACCAAGCCCGTGCAATCTTTTTTGTTGAGAAAACGCCCTAAAAAGATCATCAAAATTATAATATTTATATCTTTGTTTATTATATTGTTTTAATAAAAAAGTCCCATTGTTCGTGGCGATTTTCCATTTTAGATTTAACCACCCTCGTTGGATGGGCACAGATTCAATTATATTTAAACCGAAAAATCGATGAAATGTTTCCATTAGATCAGCCTGAATGATTTCATTTGTTGAGAATGTTTCCAATAGACTCCCTCCTTTCTAATTTGCGTATATTACTCCTTGAAAGATCACATATTTGCTTATTATACTTTGTGTTGTCATTTTTCGTTATTCAGTAATTCAACAAAAAAAGCACCTCACCGCGGTCTGTTGTCCGTGTAGTGAAGTGCTTATTCCATGTGAATCTCACACCTATTTTTTAGCTTTATTCTCTTTCTCTCTTTCAACCAGCATATCCACAACCATATCAATCTGTCCGGTAATAGCGATCGGATCGTAGCGATAGTACGTATCAAAATCATTAAAGAACACTTTATTCTTCTTCACCGCAGGCAGATTCCCCCACACAGCGGACGATTTCAGTTGCTTAAGCGCGGTTCCCTTTTTGTCTGGATCATACGTAGTCAGGAACATGTAATCTGCGTCATACTGCGGCAGTACCTCCATTGAAAGCTGTATGGTTTGTTCCTTGGAATTAGCTGTCTTTTTCGGCATGTTCAGTTTGAGCGCATTGTATACGGCTTGTCCGCCTCGTCCCGCATTGTCGCCAAAGATCCAAAGTGCGTTCTTGTCCGTCAGCTCATACAAACCGAAAGTTGCCTTTTCGTCAATAACACCCTTCAGACGAGCACGGCCTTCAGCAGCCTTTTTATCAAATGCAGCAATAAATTGCTCAGCCTTCTCCTTTTCCCCAGTGATATCGCCGAACATTTTGACCGTATCATAGATATTAGTCGTCGTACCGTACGGAATGTACAGGGTAGGTGCAATTTTAGACAAAGCCTCATAATTGGTATCCTTCATAACCACGATCAGATCGGGTTTGAGTTCCAGCGTCTTTTCCAAATTGGTCGGATCCCCCACCTCTTTGGTTCCTTTTTCCTTTAGCAAATCGGTCAAAAAAGGATTTTGAAACGCAGTTGGCTCCACACCCACCACGTTAGCACCCACGGACAGCAACTCTCCGCCGTAAAAATCCGTTACAATACGCTGCGGCTTAGCGGGAATTTGAATATCCCCTTTAACCGTTTTAAAGCTTCTTGTCTCTCCAGTAGAAGCCGACTCTTGCTTATCTCCTGAAGTTGAAGCGGGATTATTTCCAGTGTTATTTCCGCCGCATGCGCTGATAAATACAGCCAATACAAGCATCAAAGTAGCCAGCATAAAAATCGATTTGTTCCTCAACCTATTAGCCCCCTATGTAATATGGAATAGCCTTATCTCAACATGATAATGATTATCAATATCGTAAGAAATATATCAAGTGCCATCCTTGCTGTCAACTAAAAAGCGAACTTTGTATTATTTCACTTTTAAAATAAAAAAACCTGCCAAAATATTGGCCAGGTCTTTTCGTGAAGCCGTCTCAAAAACCTACACATTGGGGCTAGGTTGCTGGAGGCTGCTTGCTGGTGATCGCTGTTTTGTTTTATATTCTTCTCCCCAATCCTTCATCAAGTTAATAATCGGGATCAGTGTTTCTCCAAATTCGGTGAGAGAGTATTCGACCTTAGGTGGAACCTGTTGGTAGACTTCACGATGAACGACACCATCCTCTTCCAGCTCGCGCAATTGAAGTGTCAGCATACGCTGGGTAATTCCCGGACAGATCCGTCGAAAATCACTAAATCGCTTAGTCCCATACATGAGATGGTATAAAATAATCCCTTTCCACTTGCCCCCAATCACATCCAACGTGTACTCAACAGGACACGCCTGATCATTCCCAGCGGTACACTCACCAAAGCCGCCTTTCCGATTGCGCATTGGCCCTTCTCCTCCTTGGTATCATTTTATATACTACAGCACATTAATGTGCGTACTTCCAAAACGATTATATATATTCTAATATTAGTCATGCACTTGATAAGCGTCAATTTCAATCACATCCATAAGGAGTGGAATCACGATGGAAACCCTAACAACCACTAAAGATCAAATTTTAGCTGCATACAAGTTCAGACATGCTACAAAGGAATTTGATAGTCATAAGAAAATTAGCGATTCCGATTTTGAGTTTATTCTTGAAACCGGTCGTTTATCCCCAAGCTCGTTTGGCTTTGAACCCTGGAAATTTGTTGTCGTCCAAAGTAAAGAGATGCGTGAGAAACTGCTGCCCTATTCTTGGGGGGCTACAAAACAGCTACCAACAGCAAGCCATTTCGTACTTATTCTCTCCAGATTGCCTAAAGATATGGTAGCTTCATCCGATTATATCAAGAATATGATGGAAAACGTGCAGCACTTACCTGTTGAAGTGATGCAAGGCAAAGAAAAGGTATATGATGCCTTCCTAAAATCAGATTTTGCGCTTGAGGAAAATGAAAGAGCTATGTTCGAGTGGGCATGCCGACAAACCTATATCGCTCTGGGCAATATGATGACTGCCGCAGCTCAAATCGGCATTGATTCCTGCCCGATCGAGGGTTTTAATAAACAAGAAATTGAACGCATCCTTTCCGAAGAAGGCATTATGGATGCCGAGCATTTCGGTATTTCTTGCATGGTGGCTTTTGGATACCGCCTGAACGAGCCGCGCGACAAAACTCGGCGACCTGTAGATCAGATTGTGGAGTGGGTATAAAACGCGGAATATCCTTCTTTAAAGCAAAGGGCGCTCCACAGCCATTTCAATGGCTATGGGGCGCCCTTTTTTCATAAAACTCAGGTACTACAAGTTTTATCACTTTATACGCTTACTGATAGTTCACTTCTTCCACGAAATAGATGTCCTTCAAACGAGCTTTCACGCGCTGAATTTCATCTGCTGTTAAAGGAGCCGTTGGACATAGCTTGAAGTTCCTTCCGGTGACATAGCTTACGTCCGTGTGACCATCCAGGTTGTAATCCATCTTCGGAACCGGTTTTTGGGTATAATCGGTAAAGTCAATAATAGACCATTCCGCATCTCCATCCTCTTTGGATAAAATAATCCGCTGCGACGCATTTTCAGTCCACAAATAGCGCAGATTTGCTGGTGAATTATTGGAATCCATAGCCGTCTTAATCCCTGAGCCTCTAAACATGAGCGTAAACTCGGTATGATCATTATTGGATCCTGCTACCGATTCATAAACCTGTTTCAGCCCGTCCACACCCACAATCTCGACCTTGCGATCAAGCGGGAAATGATTCACAAAGTTCTCCCATATTGGACCCATGTTATGGGTGTTGGCAAGTGCGTTAATGTCCAAAATAATGGACAAGTAGTTTACCGTATTTATACGTTGATAAGGGTTATCCAAATATTGCTGTACTATATACAGTTGTGGTGCCGCATCCGTCTCCGTCACATAGGGGTCACCCGGATGAAGAGTCCAGCGTGAGGAATCTTTGGTATAGCGTGATCCAATCGGATCAATCGTAACCGAGTTCATGAATACGGTACCGCTATTATCAGTAATTCCTTGTGCGGGAACAATCGGATTGTCTTTATTAGACCAGTAAGGCATCAAAGGTGAGCCCTCACCATACATGCCGTTGACATTATATTGTGTAGCCGACCATCCCATCGCGGATGTAATTCGATAGTGATCTTTTAACCATTGAGTCTGTTCAGGATTCACCGTAAAGCTGGTCAATGATTTCGGCAGATACTTCCGATATGGGTCTGTATCCATGCTTTCAAACACGGATGGTGATCCCATCGAACCAGATTGGTGTAGCTCATTGAATGCATTGTAACGGTACATGTACAGCCACTCATCCATCTTTACTTCCCAAACAGGAAACTTCTGCTGGTTCGGATACCCGGCCAGTATCCCGACTTCATCTCCATACTGATCGACGTAATCCAGAACCTGTTTAAGCTGCGGTCGGTTCGATTCCACAAAAACAAATCCGTTTTCCATCGCCCACGTCACTTTGATGTTGGGACCAAAGTGATCCATCAGCAATTGACGAGATTGCTTGATTTGGTCTACGGTAGTCACGCTTCCCTGCAGCATGATGGAGACAGCAAAATATTGCTTCTTGCGTTCTCCGGGTTCTACCCTTAATTCCGCATCAGATGTGAAGTGAATCCCCTGGGATGGTGACTCAACCACAATTTTTAATGGAATAGCTGAGTTCACTGCTGGAATCAAATGCAGATTGGCAATCTTTCCATCCTCGTCAAATATTCCTCTGGAATCCTCTACCCGAAGTATCAAGTCGGACGGCAGCATTTCAGGAGCTATAACCTCTCCTTTAGCATTATGAAATACGTAGGACATTTTCCAAGCAGCGGGATCTAAAGCAGCCGCCTCTGAAATAGTATACGTAGACAAGTATACGGACCTGATTACGTTCGGTGACTCTGCCGGCGGAGTCTTCCCTTTCACGATCAGCTTGGTCTGAGCTGTAAGGACCTGATAAGGTTTGGCAATAGTGACCTTCATCTCTACAGGAATGAAGCTGTCCGCAGCCGGAATATTTTCAGGATGTGCGATTTTCCCTTGTATATCAAACACGCCTAACTCATCACTAAATGTGTACGTAACACTTGTGACGCTGGCAGCAGGAATGTTTACTGGACGCCCTTCATGGTAGAGCTGAAAGGATAGCTGATACGAAGGGTACGTTTCCGGCTGATTTACCAGCTCCTCCGCCTTGATTACGACTTCATCTACCAGAAAATCCGAAGAACGATCCGATGGATCTACTGGAATTACTGGTGGTTTGGGATTAGGCACCGGTGGTGTGACTGGCGAGTCCGGTCTCGGCTTCGGTGGTATCACCGGCGGTTCCGGCTTCGGTTTCGGCGGTGTCACTGGCGGTTCCGGTTTCGGCTCTATTGGTGTCACCGGGGAGACTGGTGAATCAGGTCTTGGGCGATGCCTTTTAGGCTCCTCAATTTCCGAATTCACAGGTTGTTGCCTAATTTCCGGTGTCAAATCGACCGCAATCTTCTGCGATTCTCGTTGGCTGGTCGCCTGAGGCATCGTTGCAGCTCCATTTCCTAATGACTCCAGCAAACGTTTGGCACGTTCTCTCAGACCGTCACCGCCTAGCCATATCCGATAAGCAACCAGCGTGGCATCCTGCCGTCTTACAGACTCTTTAGGATGGAAATAGTGATTCGTATCCCCCTCGATCAGCTCCAACCGTTCCATTAGCCATACACTCGTTTGTGCATAGTCTGATATATCTGATTGATCCACAAAACTGGATATTCCAACAGATCGGGTATCATCAGTAACACCAAAATACCGGGCATACCAAACGGCCATATCCTGACGGGTCATATTGTGCTTGGCACCAAATAATTGATCGCTAATCCCTTTGGTAATGCTCTCTTCCTGCAAGGCCTGTACATAAGGTAAGGCCCATGGTGACACATCCCGAAAAGAAGTTACGCCTCTGTTATTCGATGTTCGCTTTAAGGTTTTAGCAAAAATGCTTGCCCATTCCTGACGCGAGATAAAATGTAAAGGTCGAAAGCTCCCATCCTGATAACCTGTAACATAACCTTGAGCAGCCATGGCCTCAATCGCATCAGCTGCATAGGAATGTTCGATATCGTTAAAGGCTCTGTTCGCAAAAACAGGCGCACTATGTATACAGAACAACCAGACAGCCAGTAAACCAGCCATGTAATGCCTAATTTGTTTCAACCTTTTTTCACAGTTCATTATTTGAGATCATTACACCTCCTTTACGAGATGGCACTGGGCCACTTTCACCTGTACCTTCATATCAACTTTGAAAATAAATCTCTTTTGTTTTCAAACGGTTTTTCATTACTGTTAACACCAAACTGTATATACTTGGTTTATCGGAATAATCTCCCTAGGATTGAATAAAGCCAGCAAAAAAAGTGGTTTGAGCAATCTGCTGTCCTGCTCATTCAGCATGTTTTTTTAAGCCGTAATTCCCTATCACTAAACAATGGTTTTCATTGGTAATTAAATATTTATCACCTTTGGGTTATCATTTTATTCATGTATACAAACAAAAAAAAGAGATGACACCTGTATCCGCATTCGTCTGAATACAAAATGTTATCTCATTTTTTGTGTAAGATGCACTTATTAAATTCTGTCTTCTCTTTCTAATCCTTTTTCAACTCAGAGCCCTTATAAATATAAAAGTAGCCCTTTAAAGATCCGTTTTGTGGATAAGCAGCAGGATCTTTGTCTTTTATTTGAGCTACCCACTCTCGGTTTATAAGCGTAGAGGGGCCTTCCTCAACTAGTGCTTCAGCAGACATTCCAGTGATTGGTTTTGCTGCGCTGGACCAGAATGCAACTAAGTATACATCGTCAGCATTAAAATGATAGCGTTCTTCACTTGGAGTTCCCTCATAAAACAGCTCAGCCAACGAAGCTGCCTCAGATCCTCTCATAAAAATTCGAATCTCATCGGTTCCGTTCCATGTATGAGGAATTCCGTCTTTTCGATTAATGTATTCTACAGTTTCTGGCTCCTTGTCGGTATTAAAATCAACAACTGCATATTTATAAACCTCATCCGTTACACTCTTGGTTGCAAATTCAGTTGTTTTCTCTGTTCGGTAGCCACTGAACTTTCCATACACATTCGGGGTTTTGCTAATCGCAGCAAAGGCCTTTTCCTGATCCATAAATCCAGCTCTACCGGCTACCGGTGTCAGCCTGTAGGTCTTGATTTCAGTCCCCTTGTACTGATCCCAAGAGTATTCGTAATAATATTTTGCATAAGATATTCCACTGTTCCACCCTACGGATACCAGCATGATAATACCTATCATGAATACTACTGGCCATTTTTTCAACATCATACCCACAACCTCTTTTCTTCAAGTACACTCAAATCATCATTAGAATTATAGCTTTTCAATAATTCTACTAACAGTTAAATATTAGAAGTAAGTGTGGATAAATTATGTCTTTTCTATTTTTCTGTCTTCTGCGGATCAGTTGCTGCTTTGAGACGTTTTTCCATTTCCGTAGACACCATAATGTTCAACAACCCCATGAGATTATTGGTCTCGTTTCTTGCTTTTTGATAGGCGGCAGCAAAGGCCTTTTCATTCGCCGCAGGGTTTTTAATATCACTCAGTTTCTTCCACTCTGGTTTAACTTGTTGATCATACATATTGTACAAACTGATGTCTGTGGGCGTCTGTGCAACAGGCATCATAGACTCAAATTTCGAAGCGACCTTAAAGAAGCCCAGCGTATTTTGGACTGATGGAGTAGAGTAATCATGCGTCTTCATCGCTTCTTCTAAAATAAGAAGTCCCTCGCGTGACAGGTAGAGCATTTTGATGAGCCCTCTTTCTGTATTAGAAGTTTCCTCCCATTTCTTGTAGGTCTCTCCCGGAGCAACTCCCTCTGTAAAATAAGTATAAGCCTCATGAATAAACTCATCCGTATTCGGGTGAATTGGCTTTTCTGTATATAAATTGACAACAGAGTCGCTGTAATTTGCGATGTTGATATGTTTTCCGGTTGGATCGGAAACCCGCCGAATGGGATGGTTTGGCACCCGTACCAGCCCATAACGATCCGCAAAGGAAAGGAGCTGCTCTTGTGTTGTATTTAGTCCTATTTGGCCTGCTTGCTGGTCGGGTTTCGTTGCTTCTTTAGCCATGTCTGCATACGTTTTTGTGTTGGTCTCAGCTTTTGTCGCTTTGTTCATTGTACTGCTCGCAGTAGCTTCCGCACTCGCTTGTCCTGCAACATCATGATCCACTTTGGGTGTCTGTGTAGCTGTGGCAACTGTAGACGTAGTCGCTCCAGTCGTAGCCTCACCTTCATTTTGTTTTTTAGAGTCACCGCATGCTGCCTGCATAGCAGATAAACTCATGACAGCAGTCATCAAAATAATGTACTTTTTCACCTTCATCTGATGTTTTCCTCATTTCTTGGTGTATCAATCTGTCATCCATACCTACCATAGACTAAGCTTCACATGTATCCTCGTAGGCCAATGGTATCTTCAATAATATGGAATTCATCTTATCAGAAATAAAAATGAGGGAATACTGGACCATCCTCCTGATTACGCTTGGTTTATTTTATAGTAATACGTTGTTTTCTGAACTAAAGACGTGATTATCACGCTGAAAATGGGCAAATTTCCTGTTGACTTTTAGAATACTGCGATCCTCGGTACTACTCCTGCACGCTTATAATTTCTAACCCGAAAGCGAAAAACGAAGCTCATGACCTAGGAACTTCACACTCATCCGAATGGTCCTTGTTTTATCTTGCAACATTCCGCCTACTCCTTTTTTTCTAATTATTTGAAGTCCCACGGTCTGACCTTTAGAATAGATAATACACTTGGCGTTATTTAAGGAAGGGTGCACTTATCTATGTTCAAGAAAATGGATATCTACCGAATTCTCACTTTAATATTTGCTGTAATTGCTATGGTTTCGTCCCTTTTATCCCTCGCATACCCGGATACTTATAAGCACGCATACACCATCGCACAATTTTTTATAGGACTTGTGTTTTTATTGTCCGGCATTTCAGAATTTAAGGCTCATCGTAAGAGTATGGCAATAATGAACTTCTCCGTTTCCCTTCTCACTTTCTTTGTATTTATATTCACCCTTGTAGTGCGAACAGGTTAGCCACACACTTTTTCACCTCACTTACAGCCTTTCCATTGCTCTATTCCTCTTCATATAAAAAGAAAAGCCGAGCGCAACTCAGGTAATCTGAATTACGCTCGGCAAATACTACATCTTGAGCAGCCTATTCGTTTTTTTCTAACTCTTCAATTCTCTGCCGCTTTCCTATACCAAAGATAAAATATCCAACAACGACGATCGCCATGAATGTTGCCCCGACAATCAACGATAAGCGTGTGTCCGGGTTAAACCACATTCCAACAATTACGAGCAACAGAAAAATAATCGTAATGTAATTACTGATCGGGAAAAAACGAGACTTAAAGTTATGACCTTCCATTTCGTTTTTCCACTTTTTCCGGAATTTAAATTGACTGATGGCTAATGCAAACCACGGTACCATACCTGGGAGAACGCTGGCGCTGTAAATATACAGAAATAGTTTGGAATCAGGCATTAAGTAGTTAAATAACACCCCTACCAGCAGCAAAGAAATGGTCGTTATTATACTATTTCTAGGGACGCCGCTTGCCGAAACTTTCCCAAAGAACTTAGGAGCTTGTCCATTCTTAGCCAATGTATATAACATTCTGCCCGCACTATAAATACCACTGTTGCAACCTGACATCGCAGCTGTGAGTACAACAAAGTTAATGATACCCGCAGCTGCCACAATTCCTACCTTGGCAAAAGTCAGAACAAACGGGCTGCCAATCTCGCCAATTTGGTTCCAAGGATAAATCGTAACAATGACAAAGATTGCCCCTACGTAAAAAATCAGAATACGCCAGATGATGTTTTTAATGGCTTTTCGCAGGGTCATTTTCGGATTTTCTGCTTCACCCGCTGTAATGCCCACCATCTCAATCCCCTGATAAGCCGCCGTTACAATACAGAGTGCAAATAGGAACCCTTTTAGCCCTCCTGCAAAAAAACCACCATGGCTGACTAGATTGGATAGACCTATCGGCTGTCCGCCGTTACCGAGGCCAAAAAAGATAATCCCCGTACCAACCACTAGCATGAAGATAATAGCGATAATCTTAATCATCGCAAACCAGAATTCAAATTCTCCATAAAATTTCACAGCCGCCAAATTGGCCAGCGCAATAATAATTACACCTACCAAAGCCGGCAACCATTGCGGGATATCCGGGAACCAGTAGCCCACATATACCCCAATCGCAGTGACCTCCGCCATCCCTACAGTAACCCATAAGAACCAATAGCTCCAAGCGGTCAAGAAACCGGCCAAAGGGCTGATGTATTTATGAGCAAAGGTAGCAAATGAGCCCGTCACCGGTTCAAGAATCAGCATTTCCCCCATGATCCGCATGACAAAAAACATAATAATCCCAGCTAAGAGATAAGCCAACAGCACCGAAGGACCTGCCCATTTTATCGTACTTGCCGATCCCATAAACAAGCCGACGCCAATCGTGCCTCCAAGCGCAATCAACTCAACGTGCCGTGGCTTCAGCCCTCTTGTTAATTGTTTCGATTCCAAAAGAACGCTCCCCTTCGTATATGTTCGTCATCAAATGCTAATGATCCGGAAAACTGCCCCCAAACATTATTAATTTTCAGACTGACGTGGTTGATCGAACGACTACACAGTAGTTCCACGATTCGTAAATATACAAAGTCAACCACGTCCTATTTACCGTCTAAAACCTTACTGTTTCTAAGACCGAGTCCGTAGCATTAGATGCATTGTATGACAAAAAACGTCTAAATACAACTGCTAATTAGCAGACATTTTTAGACATGAAATGGAAAGGAAGGAGATTCATTTTTCTGAACATTGGTCAATTCAATGTAATGCATTAGAGCGTTAAACATGCGTATTTTTTCAATGATAAATATCACGATATTAAGCTTATTTAAAACCTGTATCCCTACAGTGCAAAACATGAACTCCGAATGAAAGAGCAACATTTCAAACATTACCTTGTGCTATAACTATGCATGAATTCCAAACAAGGAGATGAAGACATGAGTAAGTTAAAAGGTCAAATCGCTTTAGTAACAGGTGCAAGTCGAGGAATCGGTCGTGGCATTGCATTACGTCTGGCTCGGGAGGGGGCCATTGTCGCAGTGCACTACGGAAGAAGGCATAAAGAAGCAGATGAGGTGGTTCATCAAATTGAGCAACTTGGAGGGGCTGCATTTACGATCGGTGCTAACTTCAGTGCCCTGAACGGCGTTTATGATTTATATGCGAAATTGGATAAAGCGCTTCGGGAACGTACAGGCGATAATCGGTTTAATATTCTCTTCAATAACGCTGGAATGGGTCAAATTGTCCCCCTAGAAGAGACAACAGAAGAATCTTTTGACGAAGTCATGAACATGAATGTCAAAGCACCTCTTTTTGTTACCCAGCAAGCTTTGCCGCGTCTAAAAAATGGAGGCCGCATTATCAATATAGAGATGAATAGCGGAACATTACAAGATCCCAACGGGCAGAAATTTGCCGCTGGCCTTTCGACCTTTAAACGCTGGGGCGAGCCTGAGGATGTTGCAGATATGGCTGCCTTTCTTGCCTCATCGGATAGCCGTTGGATCACTGGTCAATTGATTGATGCAAGTGGTGGATCTCATCTGTAAATGAACAGGTTCAAAATAAAAGCAAAATGCGTTGGTGAGAGAAAGTCGTTCTTCTCCACCAACGCATGAAATAGATTATCAGCCAGTTGTTCAACATGACTACTACAGATCAGGTACCACAGAAGGTTCGGTAAGGACAAGTGGTTTCCTCAGGCAATGTAGAGTAATCCTCCTGTTCAGAAGAATAAGCATAAGGGTCCGAAAGAACTTCAAGAAGTTTCTCCATCACACGGTAATCTTCTCGTTCCACCGCAGCTTTCAGTGCTTCTTCTACCCGATGGTTGCGCGGGATGATTGCAGGATTGCTGCTGCGCATCAGCTGATGCGAGGAGGCTTCGGATTCCTGTTGTCTGTCCAGCCTCGCCTGCCACTGCTTGTTCCACTGGGTAAAATCCGCAGTGCTGAACAAATCCGCATCCTCCAGCTTGTTTAAAGTTAGAGCACGGAAGGTATTGGTGTAGTCCGCGCGATGCTTCTGCATGATTTTAAGAAGATCCTCAATCAGGGATTCATCCTCTAGCTCCTCGTTAAAGATCCCCAACTTGGCCCGCATTCCCGTAAGCCAATGATGGCGAAACATGTTTGCAAAATCTGAAATTGCATCCTCGGCCAGTTGGACAGCCTGCTCTCTGTTGTCATGTAGCAGCGGCAAGAGGGTCTCTGCAAATCTCGCGAGATTCCACGCAGCAATATGCGGCTGATTGACATAAGCATAGCGGCCCTGCATGTCGATGGAACTGAACACCGTCTCAGGATTATAGGTATCCATAAAGGCGCAAGGACCATAATCAATGGTTTCTCCGCTAAGGGTCATATTGTCGGTGTTCATCACACCATGAATAAAACCCACTAGCTGCCATTGGGCGATCAGCTTCGCCTGACGCTTAATCACTTCCTGAAGCAGTGAAAGGTAACGGTTTTCCTCAGCTTTAACTTCTGGATAGTGTCGTTCCAATGTGTAATCAGCCAGAGTACGCAGATCTTGGGACGTGCCCCATGCTGAGACATATTGAAAGGTGCCGACACGAAGATGACTGGCAGCCACACGAGTCAGAATGGCGCCGGGCTGCTCAGTTTCCCGGATGATCGCCTCACCTGTAGTTACCACCGCCAAGCTGCGGGTGGTAGCGATACCTAGCGCATGCATCGCTTCGCTGATGATGTATTCGCGGAGCATCGGCCCAAGTGCCGCTCGGCCATCACCACGACGAGAGTACGGCGTTCTGCCTGAGCCCTTGAGCTGAATATCAACCCGTTTACCCAAGAGAGTGATCTGCTCGCCGAGCAGTAGAGCACGACCGTCTCCTAGCATGTTAAAATGCCCGAATTGATGTCCTGCGTAAGCTTGAGCAAGAGGCGTAGCACCTTCGGGAACCTGATTGCCGGCCAACATTGCTACGGCGTCATCTCTTTGCAGCGCATTTTCGTTCAAACCCAGTGAGACTGCCAACGGATGATTTAAAATGATCAGCTTTGGTGAGCGAACAGGATTTGGATTGAGCTTCGTAAACATGGATTCCGGCAGACGAGAATAACTGTTGTCGAAGTTCCACCCTATTTTATCTGCTATTTCTTTTTTCTCCGTCATAGTGTCTCCTTTTCTGCTGTGGTATCTTGGATTTTTCCATTTTAGTTTTTACTTCTATCCATTTATTATCCACATTTCACCATGCTGTTGTACCTTTCAGCCTACTTTTTTATTGTAACCGATGATCAAACATGAATTGTATTTGGATACCGAACGGGTCTTCAATAATACCATAGGCTTGGCTAAACACATTACTAGATAAAGGAACAATAATTTTCACTCGGTCATCTGTTATTAGACTATGATAAAAATGTTCAATTTCTTCTCTGTCAGCACTTTGAATACATAATGAAATGTTATTCCCTACGGTATATTCCTCATTGGGATTCATTGGTTCTTCTGCTATCATAACCCTTGTTCTTCCGATCAATAAGACAGAATGAGAAATATAATCTTTATTTTCATCAGTAAGCTGTATTGAGCTGTCACGTTTGGCCATGTCCTGATAAGTAACAAGAAATCGTTCCTCTGCGTTAAAATGTTTTTTGTAAAAAGCTATGGCTTCCTTTGCTTTTCCGTTCATGGATAAGAAAATAGCTACTTCCAGTGTTGTACTCATGGGTTCAATCTCCTTTTTTATCATGCTTTTAGGTAGATATCTTATAGATTTGATATATCCCCTTGAACCTATTATCATTTGTAAAGGTATCAAAACATGACACCTTTTATAAGGAGATTTATGTATGAAGAAACCCGAAAGATTAAATGACATGATTAGATACTTAAACAGTCGTGAGTACTTTAATTTAAATGATCTCATGGATAAATACCACATTTCAAAAAGTACAGCCCTACGTGATATTAGTTCATTAGAACAATTAGGTATGCCTATTTATTCGGAACATGGTCGACATGGACGATATGGTATCTTAAAAAATAGACTGTTATCCCCTATTATTTTTACGATGGATGAAGTGTATGCTCTGTACTTTGCCATGCTGACCTTAGAAGCTTATCAATCTACACCGTTTCATTTAAGTGTTAATAAACTCAATGAAAAGTTTGAACACTGTCTTTCTAAAATACAAATAAACCAGATTCATAAAATGAAAAAGGTTCTACAATTGGAAGTATATCAGCATAATCATGTTAGTCTCTATTTAGACAAAATTCTAACCGGTATTCTTAATGAGACGTACTGTAAGATTCAATATTCAAAAAATAACCAGAACAAAAGTTACCATGTTCAATTTTTCAAGATTTCCGCTAAGTTTGGCCAATGGTACGCTACTGGAATAGAGCTAAATACGAACAAATATAGGGTTTTCAGATGTGATCGAATCACCTTGGTAGAAGAAGAGGACATCAATTCTCACTTTTCTATAGATGAACTCCTTATTCGTTCATTAGAAATGTATCAATCTGAGAAGAGCATTGATTTTGAAGTAGAAATTGTAGAACAAGCTAAGGATATCTTTTATAAAGAACATTATCCCTCTATGAAAATACAGCAGGGTCATAAAACAGTCATCAAAGGATTCTATAATCCTGGAGAAGAAGAGTTTATTGCTAATTACTTTATGAGATATGGTCATTATGTACGATCCGTGAAGCCTGAATCTTTAAAACAGATTATTAAAGAAAGAGTTGAGCACCTCTTAAACCATTATCAAAAATTATAAGATCATCGAAGGTTTGTTCAAAATGCTCTCTACATTTAGCAGGGAAAAGAAGCCTCAAGCTCCTTTTCCCTGCTAACGATGACATTGGTATTATGGCTTCCGTTTGGCGATAACAGCATAAGATACCGTTCTTGTGGTTCCAGTTGGATTCCATGCAGTAAAGAACCATCTGTCTTCCGCCGCAGAATAGTTATCGAGCAGAAACCCTTGCTGATTTCCCGAGAAAATCCATGAACCGCTAATCAGATTGTAGTCGTTACCGTTAATCGTAGTGCTTCTAAAGCTATTAGGAGAAATAGTGACCGGAGCGAAAGTGAAGCGTGCAAACCCATCTCCAAGTTGAGTTACACGAATGGCTTTTTTAACATTCATAACCACATGGCTTCTTTTTTTCAGTTTTTTCCCCAATTTTGCTTCCGCTTTTCTAATTTTCACTAAAGTTGCCTTTCGCAAAGAAATCATCTCCTTCATTGTTATACTTATAGTTAATGAAGGACTAAATGCTTTTGAATGGACAAAATCCCCGGTAAATTGGCTGGATTTTCTGGAGGTACTGAAACAAAGAGCCCTTCCTTAAAATAAAGGAGGGCTTGATACCGCTACTTCTTATGTCCTATACCGATTTTGTTAAGCCGATATGGGTGATCATGGTGTCATAGGGCTCTAACTCTATGGTTTGTTTGCCATATTCCGTTTCAATCGTCGTTTTTTGCAGTTGATCGCTATTGTTAATAACAACCAACATTTTACTTTCTGGATAATAAGCACACTCTGTATATAAGTTATCTGTAATATACTTCGTTTCATTGAGCTCATTGCCCGCAAAGCGGATTATATTCAGTAGCAATCTTGTATTTTCCCAGCTGAATTCGAAAGAAGGAAGGTAAATTCCCTTTCCTTTACCAAAGGCATGAGTGGATAGTGCTATCATTCCATTCGTTTCACCCGCTATCGCAGCTGCCCCATCCGTAAGATAAATCCTATTCTTCGGCGTTATACTTGCCCCTTCAGGCACCAAACCATGCTCATCCCTAACCTCATATGTCCATCTTCCATGAGCTACTCTGGAGCCTGTATCCTCATCCAGACCGAGGACATGTGCCATTCTGAAAAAGCTGTCATGACCTTCAACCGCTGAAGGCTGATTGATGCCAATAAAGGTGCCGCCCTCATAAACCCATTGGGTCAGTAAGTCTACACATTTGTTGTCATCCCAGTACTTTCCGCCACTCCATGCTGTACCAGCAGAGCCCGCATTAATCACTACATCACAATCCTGTAGTATTCCCTGACGGATATCGTCAAAATCAATGAACTGCACTTCAATCGGCAATCCGGATAAAGCCTCATTGATATGAATCAAATCATGCATATATGTTTCGTGAAAATGACCAGACAAGGTCCACGATCTCAATTTTCCCCAGCTGTGCAGAATAGCTACCTTCGTCTTCATGTGATAGGGTTTGCCTTCATGATGCAGTTCTTTGATTTCTCTGAACTCGTTGGCAATCTTTTCGATGTAATCGCAAAAATCTGGGTAAGGCTCTACAAGATGCAAATATCCACCCAGCCCAATCCGGTCAATAGGCTCCCTCAACAGGGCGCGCCGGATATTAATCCAATACTTTTTGGCATCCAGCGTGGGGTCGCCCCCCTCCATAAAGGTAGGAAGCCCGCCTAAGCCAACCGGAAATAAGTATGGATGCAGCCGAATCTCATGCGTATTCACTTTCACACCTGAACACAGCCTCGCCTCATAACCTGAGAACACACATTTGATCAATCCGTCAAAACCAAACTCTTGGAAACGGTCATTGTAAGGCTCCATGCCAACCCAACTGTCATCATAAAACACGTAGGCCAGCTTGTCGTGCCTATGCACAATGTCAATTAATTTCTTGCCAAATTCGATTACAAAATCATTGATAAATGCCATCCAGTCCAGCTTGCGCTGCTCAGCCGGGATATGTGTGACGCGATACTTTCCACCATTCACAAAATCCTCGGCAGTCATCGAATACCCATATCTCTTGGCAAATAGATCAAGCGCTCTTGAACTTACCGTAAAATCGTATGAACCCCAGTCCGAGAACAGATGGCGATTGCGCTCATTGCTGCCCCAAATCCAGGCGAAGTTATAAAATAAGGAGGTAAACCGGACAACCGTGGTTTCCTTATGATGAAGACACCAATCTTCCATCCAATCCAGAAGATACTGTTGCGTTTCTGTATAGATAGGATCAATCTGCATCAAATGCTCTTTGTCCCAATGATTCGTAGTGTGATTGTACATGGAAATCTCTTCCCAGATCCGGTAGGCCATGAAGCTTACTGTGTATTTATGCCAAGGAGCAATTCCGGTAATGACCACATTTCCGGATTCCCTTTCATAATTCCATTGTTCTCTTGGAACTTCTTCCCCGGTCGTTCTGTCAAAAACCTGCCAGTAGTTAAGCGCCTCTTTAGAATCATTCACTTTGAATTGTTCTGCAAAAAAATCCTCCATCAGATAGATGGATACATAATCCTGTACAGCTACCTTCGGATTCGTAATTAAAAAACACTGTTGCAGCTTATCCAGATTGCGGGACGCCCACTCGTTATGATCTCTGATGATACAGATTGTAGAATAAATGCCGTATCCAGCGTTTATAATCTCATCGGACAACTGCGTGCCGTCACTGTCACGGATGACATCAGCGCCCCATCGTTCAGCTAATTTTAGGGTCAGCGCCTCATAACCAGATTCTCCTGGTAGCGTAAAGGCCCCCGTTGTTTGTTTAGACAACTTCGATCCCTCCTAATTCAACATATCGGATAGAAAAGCCAACGCTAAGCCTTGTCCCCAGCCCTGAATCCAGTCTTTTGGAATATTGCGATACCCTTCACGATCTTTCATAACCGCCGTGCCGCCCGATACACCCAATACCCGTCCGTCTTCGCTAATATGGTTCAAGATGCCCTCCAATGCCTTTTGCACGTATTTGGTATGCAGTGGATTGCCGTTATTGATCATGGCCGCCGCAATACCGCAAGATGCAGATACTTCTTCATAGGACTCCTCGTCATCCAGTACCGTCCGCCACAAGCCATTCTCTGTTTGAACACCCTTCAATGCAGCCAGTTGATCCCGAAGGGAACATTCCACGTCCATACACGGCGGATACAAATACCAGTCTTTCAAATGAATTTTGACTTGCGACATGGTATATGCTCCCCAAGCATTCGCTCTTCCCCAGAAAAATCCGGACATGTGATCCTGTTTGACATTATTGTAGCCATGGTACCAGAAGCCGCTACTAGGGTCTTGCAGGTATTTGATATGCCAGTAATATTGATTTAAGGCATCCTGGATCATTTTCTCGTCCTTTAATTTGGTTCCTACACGCAGCAGAAAGAATGCCGCCATAAACAACGTGTCTGCCCATGCCTGTTCTGGAAAATCATTGGCAACGGATACCGTATGCTGCAGAACATGGTCTCCGAACCTGAGAGCATTGTTTTGGATGTAATCCACCTTGCTCATCACAATATCCCAATATTTCTGGTCCCCTGTTTCTTCATACAATGTGATCAGCATATGGCCCATGGCACATGTGTTTACCGTCCAGTGCGGCAGACCCAGCTCGATGTATTCATCTGCCCACTGGGCAAGCATATTTAGATACTCTTTATTCCCTGTTTTCGTATAGGCTCTGGATACACCATAATAAGCCACACCGCAGGGCCAATCCCACGTTAAATCCATCGCCATGGTTTTTCTGACGACTTTATCGATGACTTTTAATATCTCTTCCTTGTCATAAGTTAATTGAAGCATCGTTATTCCCCTCTCATTAGCGCACACGCCCCCAAAGGCGCTTGAGAGCTGTTCGTCACTATTTTGGAAACGCTTTACTTATTCCATTGTACGCAGTAAAATAGTCTCAATCTAAGCACATTCGCAACAAAACTGCGCAATTTCAATCATTTATATGTATACCTGCTGGCTAAACTTGACATAGCGTTCACCTATAATCTACTCAAATCCAAGTTATGGGAGTATCGAATATGCCCAGAAAAAAGAAGCCCATTATAGAATACCGACATTACAGCTTGCCTATAAACTTCCCTGTCTTGCTGTTAAGCGGTGAACGTTGGAAGATTTCAGATATTAAAAGTGAGCATCTCCATTTTCATAACCATTTGGAGATTGGTATTTGCTATTCGGATGGCGGTTTCATGGAGATCAAAGGAGAATCTGTCCCCTTCAAAGCCGGGGATGTAACTTTCATTCCCAGGTATCTTCCTCATACCACGTACAGTTCGCCAAATACAGCCAGCCTTTGGTCTTATATCTTTTTTTCGCCAGAGGATCTTTTTCAACATACTTTTAAAAGCGCCTACAGTAACTTTGAGCCCAATTTGTGGGTCGTAAAGGGAATAAACTGCATATTGAACAAGGAGCAGCATCCCAAGATGTATACACTTGCGACTTCGATCGTAGAGGAATTACAACAACAGAATCCTTACTATCAGGAAAGCGCCTACGGCTTATTGCTATCCCTTTATATAGAACTTCTCAGAATTCACTCCAGGAATGAATCATTGAAAGATGCAGAAACAGTACATAGCCGGAAAAGCGATTTTGCCATTTCTCCGGCTTTGGAATACATCACTAAAAATTATATGACACCTGTTAACATTGATTTTTTGGCTGACCTATGCCATTTAAGTACAACTCATTTTCGCCGAAAATTTCATGAGATTATGGGAACGTCGCCTCTTGATTTCCTAAACAGCACCCGAATCGAAGAAGCCTGCAAGCAGTTAAAAAGCACAGATGACTCCATTCTTTCCATCTCTGAGCAAGTCGGTTATCGTTCCATTTCCAGCTTCAATCGATGCTTCTCCAAGCTTATGGGAGAGCCGCCTAAAGAATGGCGTAAAGGAGCGCAATCCGAAGCACAATCAGCGAAAGCGTCTATACTGGAGTTTACGGGGTGGGTTTAATTTTACCAAACTGAATCAAGCAGCTCGTCCACTTCCTGAATTCGGGTCACCGATGGTGTTTGTATAAGATTTCCTCTCACCATAACCATAGCTACATTCGACAAAGCTTTTATATTGTCCAAAGGGTTGTGCTCCAGCACGATTAAATCTGCCTGTTTTCCGATATCAATGCTCCCTGTAAGATGATCAATGCCTAGGATCTCCGCATTAGACTTTGTTACCCGTTCGATGACCTGACCCGCATTCAGTTTCGTTTGTCTCATATAGTGGTCTAGTTCCCGCCACATATCATAGTGAGTGACGTAAGACATTGCGGCATCCGTTCCAATTCCAATTTTGATCTCATGTTCTACAGCCTGACGCAGCCCCTTCAGCATGGAGTCGTACACAAGCCGCGAATTTCCCTTAACCGTTTCATTCACCTTCGTTAGGCTCGTATCCAATTTCGCAATGGGATACCCAGCCTGCAAAGTAGGAATCAATGCAGTATAGCCCGATATAAAAAACAGGGAAAAGACATGATAATGGAAGCCCGTTTGCCCTGTTTTCCACTCCACTTTTCCCCGATTTCTTTCAAGTCTTCATTCATGTTTTCAGTGAGAACAACCCTGACACGAAGTGTCCCCATTATTGAAAGTTATTTTTTTCATAATGTACTACGCCGTAGTTCATAAAAATACTGCACAATCGGATGCTTTAACTTCATCTTCTGAGACATGTTTAAAATTCGCTTTTTTCCTACTCGTCTGTCCACTAAAGCTAGAATATTCAATAAGATATCATTACTCTCTAAGCTGTCCTCTATAGAAGTAGTTAAAAATTTATTAGCTACAACATTAAAATTAGACTTGCTTAATAAGGCCTGTGCTGACAAAAGCTCCTTTGCATGCTCTGATATTTTTCTACCTCTTGCTATTACTTGTAGACGATCCTCCGGAACATTCCCATTAGTATCTTTTCTGATCGCTTCAATTTCTTCATTCCTGATAGGAACTTGGATATCTGGATCATTTTTGATTTCCAACTCCGACTGATACCATTTGATTGGACTAGTGATATCATTCATATTGAGTATGTTCTTCTTATCTACAGCAATATAACAAACTCCAGATTTATCAGGCAAATAACGGTAACTGGTTGCCCGGTATTCGACCCTTCCGTCTAACGCAGGAGAGAGGAAGCTCTCTAGTTGTTGCTTCAATTTACTCCAGGACATATATCCTCCTATGTTTTCAATGCCTGCTAACAGCCCGTCCCTAACTTGGCAATTTAATTTCCTCGTTCCTCTACCTCATCATGATCCTTGCTTCCAAACTCATCAAGCAATGTACGCACTTCACTTGTTGATTTGGCGTTCATTAAGCTGTTTCTGAGTTCACTTGCCCCTCGGAATCCACGGACATATATTTTGAAGAAGCGGGCGAGAGGGCTGAACGAACGTGGCTCCTGCGCTGAATATTGATCATGGAGATCTAGATGAAGCCGCAGCAGTTCAAGCAATTCCTCACTGCTGTGTTCCTTCGGCTCCTTCTCAAACGCAAATGGATTCTGGAAAATACCACGCCCAATCATAATGCCATCCACTCCATATTGCTCAGCGAGCTCCAAGCCGGTCTGACGGTCCGGAATATCTCCGTTAATGGTCAGCAGTGTATCTGGTGCCACCTCATCACGAAGTTTCTTAATTTCCGGAATCAGTTCCCAGTGAGCGTCTACTTTGCTCATTTCCTCTCTTGTCCGCAGATGAATGGACAAATTCACAATGTCTTGTTTCAAAATATGGGGTAACCAGTCGCGCCATTCGTCTACGGCAGTGAAACCGAGCCTTGTTTTTACACTCACGGGCAATCCCCCGGCTTTCGCGGCTTGGATAATATCCGCTGCGATTTCGGGACGGCAGATCAGGCCGCTTCCCTTCCCATTCTCGGCTACATTCGCTACAGGACAACCCATATTAATATCGATGCCTTTGAAGCCTTCTTTCGCCATACCGATGCTCATTTCACGGAAATATTCCGGCTTATCACCCCAGATATGGGCCACCATGGGCTGTTCATCCTCTGTAAAAGTCAAACGCCCGCGTACACTTTTGTTCCCCTCCGGGTGACAATAACTCTCTGTATTCGCAAACTCCGTAAAAAACACATCCGGTCTGGCTGCTTCACTTACGACATGGCGAAACACAACATCCGTCACATCTTCCATCGGTGCCAGTATAAAAAAAGGTCGTGGCAAATCACGCCAAAAATTATTCGTCATTTCAAAAACTCCTCTATAAATACCAGGACAAATCTTTGGTCCCAAAATGGTAAAGCTAACTTGTTCATATCCTTGCTTCTTCTTCACATATAACATGTTTAAGCAACGTAGTTCAAACAGCAGTATATGTTAAGCATAGACATCTAAATGAGTATATCATACTCAATAGAGGAGCATACTCCCCAAAAGACTCGCAAAAAAAGGAAGAGCGCCGCCCCTCCTGCCATCTTCTATAACGTACTGCGCCGCAGTTCATAGAAATACTGCACGGCATAACTTCCCCAGCCTACGCCGTTCCCAAGCGATTTTAAAAAAGAGCCGAGGAATAATATCCTTGACCCTTTTCGTCAATTTCTACACATGAATACCCAAAATTTTCAGCTGTTCATTGATTTTGGCTTCAAGTTCTGCGATTTCTTGTTTATCTTGCTCTATTTCTTCAAGTGATGCCACGTGAGCATATTTATCAACATCTACACGATTTCGGTACGTTTCGATAATCTTATTGATGTTTTTATCAGTAAGTTTGTTTTGATTTTTACCTTTTTCAAACGCCAGTACACCTCAACTATTAGTCTTTTCTGACCAACAGCGCAACACTCTCCACGTGCACTGATCTGTCTACATCAATACAGCCGTTTGGAAACTGGCTTGAAGAGATTAGCCTTATCTAACATTTTATATTTCCGTTCCCTATCCGGCCCTATAAGTCTGTAGCTTATAGAAGCTCGACCGAAGTATCAGGTATTTATTTTTGCCATGCCTTTAATGTTACATGCATTCTTTTCTGAAATGATTGGATTATTTCTTTTTACCTTTAAGAATACATATCCATTTTGTCAATTCATTGTCATTAGGGACATATTCATATAATAGATTCGAACAAAAAAAGAAGGGAACGCCCCTCCTTGCTATAATTGTCCTTGCGCACTAACAGCGCCAAACTCTCCATATGGAACGATATATTCGGCTTTAGCTCATGTTTTCTCTATCTTTACTTCCCCGAATTAGTAATACTGCTCAATGTATTGATAAGCTTTATCAAAGACTTCTTTGTCTTTAATTTTGTATTTGACCCAGACAACACTCCGAAGAGCTTTCTTCACTTCCTGTTTTCCTGCAGTTGTACCCTGCCAACCATCGAATCGTACAATCTTAACGATATCATCTATATCCCCAACAATTCGTTCAACGATAATTGGTGTCTTTGAATTCCTCAACCCATCAAAAAGCTCTGTTAATGCCGCCTTGCCTTTATCCACTTCTTCCTCGGGGACTACTTCTTGTTCAGATTCTGCAGCTTCCCGCGCAAGCTCTAATAGCAGTTTTAGAAACTCAATACTGGTTATTAGTCCTTGTTCATGTTTCTCGCGGAGATTCTCAAGTTTTTCTCCTAATTTAACGAATTTGATATCATTACTATGTTTTCGAATTCTTGCGACCAAGTCAATTTCAACTTTGATCGTTGTCTTTCTCAGATTTTTTTGTTTTTCAATGAATTCATCGATTAAATCTGCATCCATCGTAAGAATTTCCATATCATCATGTACTTCTCCGACTTGCAGATTCTCGTGAACTAGTTCCAATGTTTTTGCCCCAAGAGAAGCCCAAATCAACCCGCCTCTTCCATCAGTAGGTTTCACGGATTCGAATACTCTTGTGAGCCATTGATAATCGAATTTCATTGAATTCAGAAACGGATCTGGAGATAGCGCATCCCACGCTCTATTGAGCACTTTATAATCGGCTCCAAATTCGTCCTTAATTTTATTGTTTGGCAAACATTCTTGTGCAGCAATTAAACCTTCCCAACCATCTATTGTACGGTCTACTCCCATGAAATAACTCAAGCATTTACGTATTAGTGCAGGAATCTGCTTTTTCACTTCTTCAATATTCGAAATGACCTTTTTCATGCTTGATTCATCAAAGTCCAAAGCTGTTGCTACATTATCAAAGATACCTATGTAGTCAACAATCAAGCCATGAGTCTTACCTTCATCATAGGTTCTGTTAGTACGACAGATGGCCTGCAGCAAATTATGATCTTTCATTGGCTTATCAAGGTACATAGCCTGCAATATAGGTGCATCAAAGCCAGTAAGCAGCTTTGACGTTACAATAACAAGCTTTAATGGGTCGTTAGGTTCTCTAAACCTGTCTAAAACCTTTCCTTCTGCATCCCTATCACGTTTATACGCTTTATATTTATCCTCTTTGTCATTATTGGTGTCCATCACGATGGTAGTTGCTTCCGGACCTAGCAACTTATCAAGTTCTTCTTTATACATAAGACAGCACGCTCTGTCATAACAAACAACCTGACCTTTGTATCCATTCGGTTCAATTTTCTCCTGGTAATGCTTCGCTATATGCTCACATATCTTTCTGATACGCTTGCGATCATACATAATAGCTTTCATGTTGACCCTTCGAGACAGCTCTGCTTTATCTTCACTAGATAAATTCTCTGTTAATGCTTCGAATTCAGCATCGAGCTTTTCTCTATCCACATGCAGGTCCACTGGTACCGGTTCGAAATTCAATGGTAGCGTCGCATTGTCACGAATTGAATCCGAGAAGGAATACTTGCTCATATATCCACTCTTATCCTCAATTGCACCAAATGTATTGAAAGTATTTTTATCAATACGATTAATCGGTGTGCCTGTAAGGCCAAAGAAAAACGCATTCGGAAGAGCAAGACGCATCTTACTACCTAGATCTCCTTCCTGAGTTCTATGAGCTTCATCCACCATAAGTATGATATTGTCTCTTGGGTTAAGTTCCTTTTTAACATCACCAAATTTAAAGATTGTTGTAATTGCAATCTTTCTCTGGTCCCCTAAGAAGAAGGATTCTAAGTCGTCCTTTGAGCCAAGGCTGACAAGATTAGGGATATCAGATGCATTAAACGTTGCAGTTATCTGCGTCTCTAAATCTATTCGGTCGTCAACTATAACTATTGTCGGATTGTTTAGTTCAGGTATCATTCTAAGTTTTTGTGCTGTAAAAACCATCAGTAACGATTTACCTGAGCCCTGAAAGTGCCAGATAAGACCTTGTTTTGGATATCCGGCCTTTACGCGTTCCACAATTAGATTCGCGCCCTCATATTGTTGATAACGACATATGACTTTATATTTACGATACTTTTTATCGGTTGCAAATAATGTGAAAAACTGAAAAATGTCCATGATATTTTCAGGTGTAATCATATCTTCAACACTGATTTTCACATCGGCAAGACTTCCTTCACTTTTATGATCCGGAGTATGCCATGGGCCCCACATTCCGACCGGCATGCAAACTGAACCATATCTGTAACATTTGCCTTCTGTAGCAAAATTGAATATGTTAGTTACAAACATGCCTGGTATGCTTCTTTCATATGCAGCTATATCTCCAGCAGCATCCAACCATGTAATAGAATTACGAACAGGCGTTTTCAACTCACCAATCGCCACAGGGAATCCATTAATCAATAGAACAATATCTAGTCTCTTACCGTTCTCTTTTTGAGGATATACCCATTGATTGGTGACAACATATTCGTTCAACACTAGGTCTTCTTTAGTCATTGTTCCAAAGAATCGAATGGGAATCATTCGTCCATCTTTGCCGAATGGGTAGGAATTCTCTTCAAAAACCATCTTCTTGAACATTTCATTCTGCGTTACTAGGTTGTGCGGCTGAACCGTCAATATTAACGTACGCAGTTTATAGATAACTTCATCTGTGCGGGATGGTTCTTCAGCAATTTCAGGATTAAGTCGAATGAGTGCCTCTTTAACCATAGTTTCAACCATAACATCCGAGTATTCACGTTGCAATTCTTCGGCGGGGATAAATTTCCAACCATTGTTTTTGAGCGATGTAAGAACCATTTGCTCAATCGTATTGTCTTCATTAAACATCAGGTGGCCCTCCAATCTTTAATAAACTTAAAACTACTTATCCAAAGCTCTTCGACATTAAGGCTTTCAAAGTTAATTCCAGATTAACAATATTTTGTTCTAAATTAAGCTTTGATTTATCTGTCTGTTTGATAAAGTTTCCAAATTTGTTCTGCAGTACGATTGGCGGCACCACAATTGGAATCGCCTCCATATTCTCACGATTAAGCTTTTTCTGATCTATACCAGTGACCCAGTGGCTTATATCGAGATACTTAATAAAGTATTGCAGGAAAACCATATTCAAATCATCTTTACATTGTAGAACGTGGGCGTGATTATTAACCCAGATCTTACCCGAAACAATAAAAGCAATGTCATAATTCCGAAATTCCAATGCTTTCCCATCTTCAGATATTAAAAGGTAAGTTCCATCAAGCCGATAATCGTTCACGTGATCGACTATACCTGTAGCTCCATAGTACGGATAAGGACCTTGCATTAATTTTCTATCACCTTCTTTAACTGGTTTTCGGCTCCTATTAAAGTTGACCGTTAATTCCCCAAGAGGACGCATTCCCCATTTTTTTGATTCTTCATTTGGGTTTCCAAACATCTCAATAAATTGCGATTTGACAAGCTCATCTGTAAGATAAAGTAATTTCTTGTAAGCTTCTTTTGTATTATTGGCAGCCCATAATAGATCAGCAAGTTTTTCTTGTTGAGCAATTTGAGGCAGCATAAACTCGTATTCCAATAAAACTTTAGGAGACAATCTTTTTGACATTGTTCCGTCAGAAAATTTCTCAGCATATCCCCAGAACTCATCGGTATTTAAGACGAACGGAATAATGCGTCTTAACAACTTATCCTCAACACGCAATACTATAGAGTCACCAGAAGTAATCCCATCAAACTTTACAATAGATGCTCTTTTTAAATAGACATTACGTCGAGCAATTAAAATATCTCCTGACTTGAAAACTTTCATAGCGGATTTTAAAAGAGTTGTATTACCATATTTCTTAATCTCAATTTCACCCGATACATAATGCTCAAGACCAACAAATTTGTCATATTCACAATTCGCCGGATTATCTACACGTTTAGATATTACCTTTACTACATCACCAAGTTTATATTTTATCAAGACTCATCACCACCATTCTCAACAAGCATGTATTTCAAAGTCTCATAAGATTCTCTAAAAGTATCACTGCTAGCAAGCCATCCATCCAGTGCTTCTTCCACAGAATATAACGTCTCCTCATCTTCAACACTCTTAGACCCACTTACATAAAGCGGGATACTCAGTTTACTGTCATATCCGATAATCTGTTCTACTGTGGCAATTGCTGAAAAACCATCTCGAACTTTAAAATCGATGTATGTTTGTGCTATCTTCTGTATATGATTTTTTTCCAAATAACTCTCTGCATTTTTTCGAGTTACTTCATTTTTTGCATCAATAAACAATACATGTCCTTTACGAGAATGTGCTTTTCTCGTTCGGCATATAATAATACATGCCTCCATCGGTGAATTGTAAAATAGATTTTTACCGACCCCAATTACACATTCGACCAAATCACTTCTTACAAGCTTTTCACGCATTTCTCTTTCTTCATCCCTAAACAAAATACCATGTGGAAATAAAATGGCACATCTGCCCGTATTCGGATTAAGGCTCTTCAAAATATGTTGAAAAAATGCATAATCAGCCCTTCCTTGAGGTGGTGTACCGAGAAAATTCCGGCCATACTTATCAGCTGAAAATACTTCTCGATCCCATTGTTTAATTGAATATGGTGGATTCGCTAACACTAAATCAAACTGCATTAACTCACCATGCTCCACAAAAGCAGGTTTCTTTAAAGTATCGTCATTTACTATATGAAAGTCCTTTACACCGTGTAAGAACAAATTCATCCTTCCGATTGCAGATGTAAGAGCATTAATCTCTTGCCCATATGCTTTTACATTTCTCCATTCAAGTCCTTGTTGCTTCAAATAAGCAATGGCTGAAATAAGCATGCCTGCGCTACCACATGTAGGATCATAAATACTTTCACTCGACTGTGGTTTTAGCATCTCTGTCATAAGATGAACGACTGTGCGATTTGTATAAAACTCCTGTGCAGTGTGCCCACTATCGTCAGCAAACTTCTTAATTAAATATTCATAACCTTGTCCGAGTTCGTCCTCAGGGCAATTTTTCATACTGAGTGTTTTTGAGGAGAAATGCTCAATAAGATCTTTAAGTAATTTATCAGGTAATCTGTTTTTATTGGTCCAAGCCCCATCCCCAAAAACACCTTGTAATTTTTCAGGATTTGCTTTTTCAATAGCCCGAAAAGCATTGACTATCGCAACACCAACATTTTCTGATACTGATCTGACATCCGTCCAGTGAAAACCTTTCGGAACAATGAATCTATGATTTTCTTCCCATTCGATTGCATCCTCATCCCCGTCAAATTCCTCAAGGATTTCTGCACATTCTTCATCATACACATCACAAATTCTTTTAAAAAACATAAGTGGGAAAATGTATTGTTTATATGAACCAGCATCAATATGAGTCCTTAAGAGTACTGCTGAATTCCATAAGTATGATTTCAATTCATCAAGTGTAATTCTACTACTCACTAATGTATCCTCCTTCAATCAGTAAGGACTTCAAGTTTTCTTCTGCTTCAATTACTTCATCTAATGCTGCCAAAAATGTCTTCTTAACTTCCTGAGGACAAATCGTTTCTATCGGTGCTTTTTCAATGTAGCTGTTCACAGAGAGCGTGTATTCTTTGAATTTTATATCTTCAATTGACACAACCTTAGATTTTTCAATTACTGATTCATAGTTTTTGAAAAGATTGTAAACTTCCTCAACATCTTTTTCTGTCATTATATTTTGAGCTCTTTGCGCAGTATAAATTTTTGATGCATCAATCAGACAAATTTTCCCTTTATGTTCTTTTACTTTATTATTGTTTAGTATTAGAATACATGCCGATACCCCTGTACTGTAAAACAAGCCGCTTACCAAAGTAATAACGCATTCTAACTTGTCAGATTCTATTAATTGCTTACGGATTTCTCCCTCTCTACCTCCGTGGAATAGGACTCCCTGTGGAAGAATGACCGCACAGCGTCCATTCTTTTTATCCATAGATTTCACCATATGCTGAAGCCAAGCAAAATCAGCACTGGAATCTAAAGGACTCCCCCATAAATTTCGACCGTAAGTATCTAAGGCAAATTGATCTGCACCCCAAGCTTTTAACGAGAACGGTGGATTCGCGATTACACAATCAAATGTTTGTAATTCTCCTCCATGTAGGAAAAGAGGTGATTTTAATGTATCACCTTGTTTAACCTTAAAATCCCTTGCTCCGTGTAAGAAGAGGTTCATTCTTGCAATTGAGGAAGTTGCTAAGTTCTTTTCTTGACCATAAATCCTCCCATATGTACTTTTATCATCTCGTACATTCCGAATTGCTTCGATCAACATACCACCAGTACCACAAGCAGGATCATAAACCGTCTCGCCTGGCTTCGGATCTAGTATTTTGACCATTAATTTCACAACTGATCGAGGTGTATAGAATTCACCTGCATTTTTCTTTGAAAGATCAGCAAACTTTTTAATTAAATATTCATAACTATCTCCCATCACATCAGATGAATAGTTTTCATTGCCTACTTTAATTTCTGACATGTGTTCAATGAGATTCTTTAAGCGTTCATCTGACAGTTTGTTTTTATCAGTCCAGTTTGCGTCATCAAAACTAGAAAAAACGCCATAGAGTGTATCTGGGTTGGCACGTTCAATGCCATTCATCGCATTGACTATTGCTACTCCGACGTTCTCACTAACTTCGCGAACGTCCTGCCAATGGCACCCATCAGGAATAATGAAACGATGGTTTTCTGGAAAACTGGCGAATTCTTCATCACCACCAGATTCCTCTAATGCGGCTTGTGTTTCTTCATCATAAACATCTGATAATCGTTTAAAAAAGAGAATTGGCGTTACATAGCTTTTATACTCATCCTGATTAATTGGACCACGCAGAATATTGCAGGCTTCAAAAAGGTGAGAAAACAGCTTTTGACTTGTTGTTTCTTCAGGCTGTGAAGTACTGTTTTTTAGCGCTTCATTAGCAGCATCCATTGCTGATTGGATCATTTCTTCTCTACCTCCAGTTTTTATGTTGGCTCCGGCAGACTCTTCTTTAATGCTGACGCTCACTGAAGACTGTATCTTTTCCATCTTTGCTGGATATAAGTTTTCAAACTCAAGCAGTATCCTTAGAAGCCGCTCATCAAGAAATGTCAGTGCATGTTTTCTGATATGTGTCGGCACTCCGTAGTAGGCTTCTGCCATACCTCCAGTAATTGCAGCTAACGTATCACTGTCTCCACCAATAGAGACAGCGTTCCGGATTGCGTCTTCAAAATTAGAAGATTCGAAGAATGCAACAAATGCTTGCGGAACTGTTTCTTGGCAAGTCTCATTAAATTGGTACGTTTCCCGGATTCCATCAAGCGAGAAATTCATGGGGTAGTAGTGCTTATCAATGTAATCGCGAATTTCTAAAATATTCTTCCCGCTACGAGCCAGAAAGACTGCAACCGCAGTAGCTTCAGCGCCTTTTATCCCCTCAGGATGGTTATGTGTTACAGCTGTCACCTCGTGCGAAAGCAATTTGGCTTCTTCTATAGAATTAGCAACATAACCGCATGCACTTACTCTCATTGCAGCACCGTTACTAAAACTGTTGTATGGTTCAGGAGAATCACTGTACATCCATTTGTAGAATCTCTCTCCATACCCCCTACTCGGATAGGGTCTTCCAAGAACTTGCATGGATTTAACAGCTTGGTCACCCAAGTCACTAAAATCACGTTTACAGATCATAAGTGCTTCACATATCGCTAATGACATTATCGATTCATCAGTGAAAAAACACTTGTATGTTAAAAAATCAAAATCTTTCGAGCGATGATTATCCCATTCAAATCTGGAACCGACAATATCGCCAATGATAGCCCCGATCATGCAATTCCTCCCTGGTGCCGGGCCGATACTTTTAGTGAAGCCTCAGCATGCATACAAACTTTTCAAATAAATCCCTATTACAACACAGTTATTTATGTCAACATTTTATTGTTTCACATTCATAATAGTTTTTTGAAGACGCTCCATAACTTCATTCCACCTACCCTCAGCAAGACGAATATTTTCTACATATCTGGAACGTTCCTGCTCATATTCTTCTGTGATCACCTTTTGTTCATCAACCCTGAGCAACGGGATTTCTAGCGTCTTCAAGTCTTTATAGCTAATATTAATGACGACTGTTCCTTGCTGTTTTCCTGCTAAAACTTTGTTTCCCAAGGGGCTATCCAAGAAAACTTTTAAGTACGTCCCTAAAAGCACTTTTTCATTCGGTCTTATTACAATAATGTTTGATGACGCGATACAAGGATACTTCTGTTCTTGGAAAACCGCTATTCTGATCGCTGTTCCCCGTGCTGGCAATAGTAAATCCCCATCTCTTAGTAAATAATTGGAAACTTTACGTTCTTCCTCTTCGATATGATCAAGGCCCTCATAATCAATGTCAAAATCATTAAGGTTCGATATATTTACGACGCCAATGCTACCATTAGCATCTTTCTTGTTAATCGCCTTTCCACGAAAGACCTCAGCAACATTACCTAATTCTTCCCTTTTAATGCTTGAGTTCTGATAACGCTGCCAATCCTCATCCACCATCGCAAAGATATGATCAACATTCCAATAACCCATTTCCATTAACTCTTCCAACATAACAAACGTATCTTCAATGAGTACCAGTTCATTGACTCCGTTTTTTTTGATGTTGCTTGTAGCAGCACCATACCTTTTAATCATCACATCTTCTGTTCGGCCAGTTGAGATCGTAAACATATAGGTCTTAATAGCGGTAGATGCAAATATCCCCGTTGGTAACTCCGCTATCTCTTCCAATTTATACATGCCTTGTATAAATTCTCTTAAGTCCTTTACCGAGCCAGCCGCAAAGGTTATTCTCGCTGGAAGTACAATCACTAATACTCCTGAACTATTCAAGTGTAAGAGCAAGTTCTCTACAGCTATCATTTCATATTCCCTACAAATGAAATCACCATTATCTTCTCCGCGTTCTCTCGCCCCAAATACAGGTACCGCCAGAATTAAATCAAACTTCCTTGCTGAAAACTCGTATACATAAATACTAGTCTGTTCGACAATTACATTGACATGCTCCTTAAACATTTCATCGAGAAGAACTTTACTCACTGTATTCATGGTAGTTATGTAGAACTCGCAATCAGAATGTCGGCTTACCAATTCAGTAAGGTAAGGTACAAATTTTTCAGCTTCAGGAATCAACACCGTCTTAGTGTTTGGTTTAAAGTGTTTTTCATATTCGGTAATCAACACTTTCGGTATATAAAACATCTCTTTATGATCTGCAGATGCAAGAGCCATTTCCCAATCAATTTCTTCATCATCCATAGCCATAAAAGCACCAAAAAACGACTTTGAATCCGGATATGGATTTTTCATACCGTAACTATTCGATATTGAAAGCATCATCTCATACGCTTTCTGCTCAGTAAGTTTATCGGAATTTAATACAAACTCCTCTTTTGTCTTTTTCAAAAGGAACAAAGCAACAGGCAACTCTGAGTGAGCAGTATATCCCCTCAATGCATTATAACGATTCCAAATATGGTTCATCCGTTTGTCGTTACGCATCTTTATAACCCCCTTGCAAAACACTCACTATTCATCGTACGCAAAATATAGCACCGCAGATAATTCACGTCAACCTTTATTTTATTTTGGTATTAAAATACCAAAATAAAATATGTTATTATTTATATTGTCCATTTCTTAATACGCCCAATCAAAAATCGAGAAAACCTGAAGTCAGACTTCCTTTCGAACCAATTATGACTGAATTAATATTAATACATAGTTTAGAAACCTTCACACGACAGCCATATGTGGGTATTCCAGTGTTGTGTGTACTACAACTTATTATTTCCGGAAGTGAGGTTGCAATTCGAAATGGAGAAATCCTATTTAATTGCTATCAACTAAAGGTGAAATCATTGTCAAACAGCCAAAAACAAAAAAATCCATTCGAAAAGTTGCTCTCCCCAGTTCTATGCTTAACGAGCTAAAAGAATATACGACTACAGAATGCAAGAACGAAATGACATCGGGGATGCATGGCGCGGCGACAAATGGTTTTTTATGTTTTCACATCCAGATGAGCAACCTTTCCATCATGAACGGCCCTATCTTTGGTTTCGACAGTTCGTTAAGAAAAACGGGTTTAGGTATTTCCGATTTCATGATCTTTGACTCATCTCAGCTACAATTTTGATTAACCAAGGCGTTCATGCCAATATCTTTTCAGAGCGGCTTAGACACGGGAGCATTACTACAACAATGAACATTTATAACCACGCTCTTCGGACTGCCGACCAAGCTGCTGCTGTTGATAAATTCGAATCATTCTTTACATCTAAAGCCGCAAAAGAACCGAAAACGCCCAGGAGTTTCCTAGCGCCTTCGGTTCTTTTGGGCTGATTTCCAATTGATTTTTACATTAGTTTTACATCAACCTTGTTTTTTGACGTCCGTACCATAAGCATTATTAACCTGTAGTATACCGAATATCCCACTAGTAATAAGGGTTTCACTTAACTGTTTTATCCTTCACCAGCAACACCACGGCCTCCACATGTACTGTATGCGGGAACATATCCACAGGCTGCACTTCCACTGTACTATACCCGCCATCCTCCAGTATCCTTAAATCCCGCGCCAGTGTGCTTGGATTACAGGATACATACACCACGCGCTCTGGCTTCATCTCCAGAATGGTGTCGAGTAGGCGTGGATCGCAGCCCTTGCGGGGTGGATCGACGACGATGACGTCGGCGGTGATACCTTGCTCTTTCCATGCAGGAATGACATCTTCGGATGCGCCTACCTCAAACTTCACATTACGCATTTCGTTCAATAGCGCATTACTCCGTGCATCGTCGATGGCTTCTTTGACGATCTCCACCCCATACACCTGATCCGCATGCTGAGCGAGAAACAAAGAGATCGTGCCAATGCCACAATACGCATCAATTACCGTTTCTTTGCCTGTGAGCCCGGCATATTCGACGGTTTTGCCATACAGCACTTCCGTTTGTACGGGATTCACCTGATAAAAGGATCTTGGGGAAATCGCAAACTGTACGTTTCCAATGTAGTCGTAGATCACGTCACGACCCCACAGTACACGAGTCTCGTCGCCAAAAATAACGTTCGTTCGCTTCGTGTTCACGTTCTGGCATATGCTTGCCACGTGTGGGATGTGCTCACGAATACTGCCGATCCACGCATCTGCGTGCGGAATATCTCGCCCATTTGTGACGAGGACCAGCATCATTTCACCTGTGCGAAAAGCGGTCTTCACAACGACATGGCGTAACAGCCCGCGTCCGGTTTCTTCATTATATGCACTGATGCCCAGCATTCGGCCAATCTCTTTCACACGTGCGACAACTTCGTCATTGCGCTCGTCTTGAATGAGACAAGTGTTCATATCCACGATGCGATGGCTGCCGCGTGCGTAGAAGCCGCCGACAAGCCCACCTTCGGTGACACCAATCGGCACCTGGGCTTTGTTGCGATACCGCCAAGGCTCACTCATACCGAGTGTAGGATGCACGACTACGCCTTGTACACGCGACATGTGGTCTGCACTTCCATCCGCAGAGTCAGCCAAAACCTCTGCAATATGCTCACTGGACTCCGTAGCCACACTCAGCTTTCCGATACGTTCCAGCACATCCACCACATGCTGTCGCTTCCAGCCTAGCTGCGCTTCGTAGCTCATATGCTGGATCTGACAACCGCCACATTGATCGTAGATAGCGCACGGAGCTGCAATCCGGTCAGGGCTAGATTGCGCGATATCCAGAAGCTTGGCATAGCCATATTGCTTTTTTGTTTTCAGCACCTTGACCCGTACTTTTTCACCCGGTAACGCGCCCGGAACGAACAGCGTAAAACCCTCGACACGCCCTACACCCTCGCCATCATGGTTCATGCCGATGATGTCTATCACGGCCTCATCATTCTTTTGCACAGGCAGATCGCTACGCTCTGCATTAGACCTGCTACGATTGGAAGCTTCCTGATTCCGTCTATCGTTACTCCGTTCATCATCGGAAAACGGACGAGATTTCCGTTCATCCCCCCGCATTTTTCGATCCGAATTATCCATATTTCCACTTTTGCTTTCGGTTCCAGCCCGAAGCATTCTATTCCCAGCTCCAACTCGTGACTGTTCCAGCTCTCTCTCTTTTTTCACCTGCATGGTCTTTTTGTGCTGATTCCCTTGAACTGGAGTTGTTGTTGCTGTATTCCGGCGGCTTTTTCCACGTCCGCTACGGTTATTCGTCATGATGGTCACTTCTTTCTGTTCTTCTTTTCATGCTTATCTTCATTCAGCCATATCATTCAAATCGTCATCTAGACGATGTTTAAACATCAACTCGAAAATGCCGTTACTCCCCACGGAGAACGGCAAGGACCGATATGTTCCCTACAAAAAACAACTATCTACTCTGCGTTCCGTATATCGCACTGCTCAACCAACCGGAAATAAAATCACTTCCGCTCATTTCCTTACCGAAACACATTCAAATGATGCGGCAGATTTCGGAAGGTCGCTGGCAGTGTGCCTCCTAATTCGCCATCCAGGTTAAGCTGGACATAGCCAGGTGAGGTCACTTCCATGTAATCTGTTCTGAAGTAAACGATTTTCTTGTCCTGCAAATGCTCCCCGCGCAGCGCAAGTGTAACCAAGCGGATCATTTCCGCCAAATTGCATTTCCGCACAGCGATGACATCTAGCAGTCCATCATCTATTGTCGCCCCAGGAGCAAGCTTTTCAAACCCGCCGACCGAATTTGTATTTGCGATCAGGAAAAGCATAAATTCGTCGTGAATCACTTCTTGACCCGATGCCTTGATGATCAGCTCCTGTGGTGCAAGGCTGACCATCTTCTCCATGCCTTTGAAATAGTAGGCCAATTGGCCAATCATCGTTTTGAGCTTGCTTGGAACTTCATATGTAAGCTCGGTTAAAGTTCCACCGCCTGCGATGTTGATAAAGTAGCGGTCATTGGCTTTTCCGATATCCAACGGCTTCGGATTTTGACGAATAACGAGGTCACAATAATCCTCCCAATGCCTGGGAATGCCCAGTGCTCTGGCAAAATCATTCGTCGTTCCTAGAGGAAACACACCCAGAGGCGGGCGGTTTTCCCTTTCAGCCATCCCGTTAATGACCTCATACAATGTACCATCGCCACCAGCGGCAATAATCATATCATAGCCACGCTCAACGGCCTCTGTTGCGGCACGCGTTGCGTCCCCTTCCCCTGTAGTTGCATGGCAAGAGGCCTCAATACCACCTTCATCTAGGCGCTGCAAGACATCCGCAAGGCGACGCTTCATTTCCTCACGCCCAGAGGTCGGGTTGTAGATTAATCTAGCTCTTTTCATTCCGTTACGCCACCCGTATATTTAATGATATTTATATTCACATCGCAGTTCATCACATTCAGTCTGTACAAAATATCATCATACTGGAAAAAGACCTCTTTTACAATAAAAGAAGCCATTCACTATCCAAATAAGGGAATTTCAGGTTGGAAGCACTATCGCCAAATTCAGGTTAATTATTATCGGTCCTTGCTTGCGTCTTCATGCTCTGTAACAGCTCACGAATTTGTCTGTCCATCCAGCTTGTGAGCAAAGGATGCGGCAATATAGGGTCTCCTGAATAACGGTAATCCAGCCCCTGTAAGCGTTTAGGAATCATATGACTTGTAAAATATCCCGAACTCAAAAACAGCGGTGCCACAATAACATCATGCCCCCGCTCCTGATTCCAGTACGCCGCCTTGTCATGCACACCCTCAGGATTTAGCAAAGCGTGGTCCGTAATGATGCCACTCACGTTTTGCACCGTACGAGCCAACGAGGAAATCCCTTGCTCCCAGCGCTGAAGAAAGCCGTTGTGCGCGCTACCGTGTCCTACGAGTAAAATGACCTCTCGCGCAGGATCGACCGACAACGGGCGAACCTTGTCCCACACCATGCGGGCAACATCTTCGCCGTCATCCAATGGACTGCCAAAATGCACACGTGCCTTCAATCGAAACGGCTCCAAATCTGTTTCTTTGTCTGGCGCAGCTTTGACTCCCAGCGCATAGCTAATTTCATCTACATGCGTACTACCTGACGACACGAACAAAGGAATAACCAGTAAATCTGTTACCCCCAAGGCTTCCAGACGATCGATTCCATTTTGAATCAATCTTCCTTTAACCGTTTCCAAAAATGAAACCTCTATCGGCATTTCTTCCAGCAATTGAAGCTTTGCAACTGCCTGATCCACCTGTTCCACCCAATATGGCTCTCTAGAGCCATGGCTGATGACTAGTATCCCAGGGCTCCGCATTAGCGACCCAGACGTTCCAGCGTCATTTTATACCCGTCATTCCCATAGTTCAGACAACGCTTAACACGTGAAATGGTGGCTGTACTGGCGCCTGTCTCAGCTTCAATCTGATTATATGTGCTGCCTTTGCCAAGCATACGGGCAACTTCCAGACGTTGGGAGAGGGATTGAATTTCATTAATTGTGCACAGATCATCAAAAAATACATAACACTCTTCCAAATTTTTAAGAGTTAAAATAGCTTCAAACAATTGATCAATACTTTTATCATTAAGCTTTTTAAGCTGCATAGATTATCATCTCCCAAAGGTTACAATCTCTCCTCATTGTACTCGACAAATAGTCAGTTTTTCAAGCATTAACGGTTTCACGCATTACAGAACAACATTACATGACTACAGAAACATACTGTGCGAATGCCCAAATCCGCTTTTATACCTAATTTCGGGACACGCGCCTAAACCCACTGTGCGTTTGTAACATACAGTAGAGTATCAATCTGCAAAGGAATGTGATCTCATGCCTGGACATTACTATCATCGGAGGGCGCAAACGCGTTCCATTTCCGATCCGTATAGTTCAACTCCTTATCCTGGACTTGATCCATACAGCGAGGTTCCGCAAGTCGATTCCTCCGCCGTGGTGCCTTATGAGGCACCAGCGAGTATAACAGATTCCGCCGTGGTCACGCCAGACCCCGCCCCAGCCAAAGGAGGGCTGCTTGGCGGTCTTGGTAATCTCAACGATATTAAAGGTATTATTGACCGTATGGGCGGTATTGACGGGATTGTTGCTACGGTCGGCAAGGTACAAAAGATCATGTCTAGCGTGCAGCAATTTGCTCCGATGGCAAAACTGATTATGGGCTCGCTCCCAGCATTCAACAAAAACGCAAGCAAAAAAACGACAACACCAATTACTGAGGAACTGGATGAATATACACCACCACGCCGACGCCGGAAAAAGACACAGCGCAAAAGTACCACTACCCCACGCAGACGTCCGCGCAAACGCACAAGAAAGTAGGCTATTTTATTTAAACCAACCTCGGCGCATAAACCACACCACCATCGCAACACTCAATAAGAACATAAAGAACAATACGCCAAAATATCCATATTTCCAGCCCAACTCGGGCATATTCGAAAAATTCATACCATAAATTCCTGCAATCAGCGTCAAGGGCATAAAAACAGTTGTAATTACAGTCAGCGTCTTCATAATTGAATTCATGCGATTGGAATTAAGCGATATGTAACTGTCTCTCAGGTCGGCTGTCATCTCGCGGTCGGCCTCCAGCATGTCCGTCAGCTTCAATAAATGATCATAGATATCAGTAAAATAAGCCATATGATCCCCCTGACCCTGCACATGCTGTGAATTCAAAACTCGGTACATCAGATCACGCATCGGTACGATCGTGCGCCGCAGCTTGAGCAACCTGCCACGCAGGTCAAATACCTGCTTCATTAATTCCTCTACCGATTCGTGTGCACCCAAACCTTCAAGCTCGGCTAATTCATCCTCAATGATGAAAAGGCTCGGAAAATAGTTGTCAACCAGCTTGTCCATCACCGTATAAGCTGCAGCCAGCGGTCCGCGAGACCATATTTTGCGTTCGTTCGCATGCTCGACAATCCGCTCCCAGGCCTGATCCAGCTCCTCTAGTTCATGATGGTGATATGTAACCAAAAAACGGCTGCTAATAAACATATCTACCTCTTCCGCCTCTAATGTATCTACATCAAGCGCATGTACCACCAGAAACTGTACATTCTCGTAATAATCCAACTTGGGACGTTGCAGAACATGCATACAATCCTCTACAGCCAGCGGGTGAAAATGAAAATAACTCGTCAGCAGCTCCGACTCGCAATCTGTAGGCTCGTTAAAGTCAGCCCAGATCCATATGTAATCTTCCATGACAATCTGCTCCAATGGTTGTCCCACCGTCACCTGATGATCATGACTTATAGCCAATGTACGTATCACCGTACGTCCCCCTCGCATATACTGCCGTCTTATGTGTTATTTATATTTTATATAAGCCATTCCACATTATACAAATCTCAAGTTCTAGGTTTCATATGCTCTAATGAAGAAAAGGATATCTCCGGGCCAGCACGCTCCCGAAGATATCCTTAAAATAATTCATTCGTTACCCCTTAAATCTTTTTTCATTTCTTATACAGTTGTGGGATGCCCGGTTCCACCATTCAAATCGAATGATGCTTACTCGCTATATCCCCCTCGGCGCAGCAAGCAGAGCGCTGCGCCAATTCCCTCTGCCTATCCCCACCTATTTAAAAGTGGGGCAGGCTTTTGCCAAGAAAGGAGCAGATTCAGCGGGCAGTAGCGGAGCGGTACATTTGAATCTGGAGAAGCGAAGCGCTCGCCTTTGCCCTTGAATTTTCACCATATAGGTCTTATATAATCGAAAAAATTCGAGGGCAACAGCGATCGAAAGATCAAATGGAACGCGGAGCGGTCTCCTATGTCTTCACCTGCACTCCCGGCAAACCCTGCCCCATTTATAGTACTTTTTCTAAGAAACTTATAGTCCGCTCGTTTTTCGGATTACCAAATACCTCTTGCGGTGTTCCTTCTTCCACAATATAGCCACCATCCATAAATACGACACGGTCGCTTACTTCTCGTGCAAAGCCCATCTCATGCGTAACGATCATCATCGTCATGCCTTCGCGAGCCAGATCTTTCATTACGCCGAGCACTTCGCCCACCATTTCAGGATCAAGCGCCGAGGTTGGCTCATCGAACAGCATAATGTCTGGGTTCATTGCCAGCGCACGTGCAATCGCCACACGTTGCTTCTGACCGCCTGAAAGCTGTCCTGGCAATGCATCTGCCTTATCGGCCAAACCTACGCGATCCAGCAGTTTCATAGCTGTCTCACGGGCCTCTGTCTTCGTCTGTTTCCCCAGTTCAGTCGGTGCGAACATAATGTTCTTGAGCACCGTCATATGCGGGAACAGATTAAAATGCTGAAACACCATACCTATATTTTCACGGACCTTGTTAATGTCCACGTTTTTGTCACCCAATTTGTAGTCATCGACGATGACCTCACCAGCTGTAATTTCCTCCAGCATATTCATACAACGCAAAAACGTACTTTTCCCTGAACCAGAAGGGCCAATGACGCATACAACTTCGCCTTCCCGTACTTGCATGTCAATGCCTTTTAGCACCTGGTTACTGCCATAGCTTTTTTTCAGGTTTTTAACGATAATTTTACCCACGGCGAACTCTCCCTTCAAGACGGTTGGAAATTTTGGTCAGGACTGTAATGACGATAAGATACATCACCGCAACGACCAGCCAAATATCAAAGGATTGGAACGTCCGCGCAATAATGATTTTGCCCGATTGGGTCAATTCAACCAGACCGATAACTGACAAAATTGACGTATCCTTCAACGTAATAACCAACTGATTGATAAACGACGGGATCATGATTTTCACTGCTTGTGGCAAAATGATCTTCAGCATGGCTGTCCGGTATGGCAAACCAAGCGAACGAGCTGCTTCCATTTGTCCTGGATCAATGGACTGAATACCCCCGCGGATAATTTCGGTCACATAAGCACCAGCGTTTAGAGATAACGTCAACACCGCCGCGACAAAAAGCGGCATTTTAAAATCGAGTGCCTGTGGGATACCGAAGTAAATAAAGAATGCAAGTACGATCAGTGGAATACCACGGAATACATCAACGAAAACAGTTGCAATACCGCGGAACACCTTGTTATGGCTAACTTTCATAAAGCCAAACACTAGTCCCAGCAAAAAGGCTACGAGCAAGGATACCAGGGTGTACAACAGCGTATTTCCCATCCCTTTAATCAAAGCAGGCAGCGAAGCGGAAATGAGCTCCCAGCGGCTACGTTCTACAGGGGCCACACCTTTGCCGGATTCACCAAGGTATTTCGACATGATCTTGTCATATTCCCCGCTGTTGCGAAGATTCACAAGCCCTGCATTAAATTTCTCCAGCAGCTCCGCATTTTTGCCTTGGTTGACAGCAAAACCGTAAGAACCGCCTTTTTCCTTATCAGTCACCAGCTTAAGACCATTATTCTGAGTCACACCGTATGCCAGTACCGGATAATCATCAAAGCAGGCAACCGAGTTACCTGTTTTAACTTCATCATACATCTGAGAAGAATCGTCGAACGGAACTGTAGTAAAGCCATATTTCGCCTTAATGGATTCCGCGAACGTGTAGCCTTCTGTTCCTGTTTTGACAGCGACACGCTGTCCTTTCAAGTCCTCATAGCGTTTAATCGTATCATTATCCTTACGGACCGCCATGACAACACCTGAGTCAAAATAGGGTTCAGAAAAATCAAATTTTTGCTTGCGTTCATCGGTAATACTCATCCCGGCAATGACACCATCTACTTGATTCGTTTCAAGTGCCTGCACTGCCGCGTTAAAGCCAAGTGGCTTAATGGTATACTCAAAATTCTGATCCTTAGCAATAGCTGCCAGTAAATCCATGTCGATTCCCACAAATTTCCCATTTACATCTTCAAACTCAAAAGGCGCGAACGTTGTATCCGTGCCGATATCATACTTTGTTTTATTTTCTGCGTGAGCCACTACACCGAAATTACCGGCCAGGGCAACCACAGAAAACAAACAAATCATGAGTGCTATTAGTTTTCTTGGTTTTTGCATAAGATCCTCCAGTCAGTTGAACGGTTCAAAGTTTTCTGTTTATTCTACAGGAGTTATTAAAAATTGACTACTTTGATGTCAGGTATTTTTTAAAAAACATCTCATGGAACTATCTGGATGTGTGAACTCTGAAGATGTATTTTTGCCCCAGAATGCCAATAAGCCCCTGCCGCAAAAAGCGGACGGAAGCTTATTGTGTATCCTATATTGTATGTTCTTTTTCAGGGATTCATGAAGAAAACTAGAAAAGAATTTTGAAAATTAAACCTGACAACAGCGCAGAAATTGGAATCGTTATTACCCAGGTTATTACAATACGACCAGCTAATGACCAGCGAACTGCGCTAAAGCGCTTCGCAGAACCAACACCCAGAATCGCCGAAGTAATGGCATGAGTGGTACTTACTGGTAAATGAAGCATGGTAGCTGTAAAAATAACAGAAGCTCCCGAAACATCGGCTGCGAATCCATTGATTGGCTCAATTTTGAAAATCTTGGTTCCCATCGTTTTGATGATCTTCCAACCACCAATAGACGTACCCAGTGCCATAGCGGTTGCAGCTGAAATTTTCACCCACATGGGTACTTCCAAATGGTCTTGATACCCTGCGGAGACGAGTGCGAATGTGATAATCCCCATCGCCTTCTGAGCATCATTCGTACCATGCGTAAACGACTGGATAGCTGCCGTAATGACCTGCATGGTGCGGAAACCTTTGTTCACTGTATGCGGACTACGATAAGCAAAGATGTATTTCAAAATCATCATCACAATGTAACCGACAACAAAAGCAATCAACGGGGAGAAAATAAGCCCCTCAACAATCCCGATGAAGCCGCTCCAATTTAATTTATCCTGTCCCGCACCTACATACACCGCCCCTGCCAACGCACCAATCAATGCATGAGAGGAGGATGAAGGAATACCAAACCACCAGGTTAGAAGATTCCAGATAATCGCAGCGATCAGCGTCGCAATAACGATATCAATACCGTTTGTAAGCTTGGTAGGGTCAGCGACACTTCCACCAATGGTCTTGGCAACCCCGGTAAACAAGATAGCTCCGAGAAAGTTCATAACCGCAGCCATAATAATCGCACGTCGCGGCGTCAACGCACGGGTCGAGACCGAAGTAGCAATCGCGTTCGCCGTATCATGAAATCCATTAATAAAATCAAATGCCAGAGCAAGAAAAATAACAATACCTAGTACCAGTAAACTTGTATCCATGTAAAAGGACTCCCTTACGAGTTACGCATAATGATGGATTCCAGCATATTTGCAACATCCTCGCATGAATCCGTTGTCGTTTCAAGGCGTTCGTACAATTCTTTACGTTTAATCAGTTCAATAGGATCAGTTACAGTTGCAAACAGGTTTTTGATGCAAATACGCAATAATTCATCCCCCTGATTTTCCAAATCATTTAGGCGAATGGTGTATTCACGAATAGCCAACAATTTTTTCTGTGAAAGCAAATGTACAGCCTTCTGAATTTCGTAAGCTGATTGACGCAAAATATCAGCGAACTGCACAATATACTCGTCCGGTTCTGTAATGTTGTACATATAAAAACGAGAGGCTGTCGCTTCAAGACCGTCCAGCACATCATCCATGGTCGTTGTCAGTTCCATGATGTCGTCGCGTTCCAGCGGCGTAATGAAGGTCTTGTTCAACTCAGTAATAATCGTGTGTGTGTAATCATCACACTTATTTTCATACTTCTTCATCTCATTGGTAAACAAAGTCACATCTTGAAAATTTGAAGTATGTTGGGCAAAATAATCGGCTGCTTGCACGATCGTATCTGCCATATTTTCCAACGTCTCGAAGAATATATCCTTTTTCTTCAATCTCATAACGATTACCCCTTTACGAAAATATCCGCAACCTGTTTCGACTGCAATAGACAACCTTTGCTATCTTATCACACTCATCAATGTTTTTGTAATGTTTGTAAAAGCAAATTTCTAGATATACGTATACAATGCCCGACATAGAGGGTCATTATCCGACAATTTTTTCCTAAATAGGTGTATTACGTTTTCTAATTCGCTTCAAACGTTACATGTTCCGTTAGTGAAGTATCTGCAGGTACTACATGTATATAGGATGTACCTGGTGTTAACGGGATTTCAACCCCATTTTTCATAAACCGAATCGCATCGCCAGATGTATGCTGCCATTCAGCACGTATTAACTGTCCTTGTTGAAACACCATGGCCTCTCCGCTACCGTCCAGTTCAACGCTTAGTCTGCCTACATCATCCAGCGTTCGATGCCTCGTGCTCATCACAATAACATTAGCCGCTGAGAGCTGTTGGTTATTATTTTGATCCAGATGTGACTTTTCGTTCACAAAACGCTTATATCGTTGATCGGCTCGATCATAGGTATAAGATACGCGATAGCTTTTTAGCAAAAACCGGATGTGCACAGATGCGGCACTCTCGTCCACCATAACTGGAGTTTCGCCGGTTTTGAGATAAGGATACACTGGAACTTCCGTCTGCTTGGTATATCCTTTGCTTTCGCTTCCTTTACGTAGCCTGCTCACATCTGTGTATAAATTATGTGGTGGACGACGATCTTTACTTCGCCAAAAATAAGCCCCTCCATTTGAAATCTCATCCAGATGCTCCTTCCGCTGCTGCTGTAAAATCGCATAGGCATCTGTACTTCCCCCTGCATGTATCGGTAACGCACCATAGGTTTCGCCTAGTTCAATCAAATACGGCCGAATACTGCGGACCGGACCGATCTTCACATCTCCACCATGACTTTGGAAAAAAGCTACCAAACGGGTAATTCCGCCTTCTGCAAGAACCTCATATACCATGTCTGCCTGGCTAAGCCCTGCCTGTGGACGCGCAGCCGGGGCATTGTTAATCATGACAGCCAGTGGCCGCTCCAAAACAGGCTGCTCCACCGGAAGCCCGGTAAGCGGAGCTGTAAATGCCGGAACAGATGGCTCCTTAGGCGGTTCAAGCACCTTCTTCTCTGTTTCTTGCTGGTTCGGTTGGGGAACGGATTCAGATTCACCCGTATTGGACAAAGCAGAACAAGATATCATTGTCATGCATAACAGAGCTGAGGCCATCACACGCAACCAATGATTTCGTTGAAACATGGGCCCAGACAAGTTCATCCCTCCACATCGTTATTTTTCTCATTATAAGCTTTATTTCCTGTTTTTGTCTTGATTGAGGCATTACCTCTCTATAGAATACTTATCTAAAGACATTAAAATTTAAAAAATATTTAGAGTTTGTGATTTTTATCACAAATAACTGTAACTGAACCTAATACAATAAAGGTGTAGCAAAGATGATCATCCCAAACAAAATGAAATACAACCCATCATTATAGATTAAGAAAGAGGAGTGATTTGAATGTTTAACAACTGGTTACGTGAGAACAAAGTAGCAATGTGGCTGCTGACTGTAGTACGGGTTTATCTAGGTTATGAATGGATGACCCACGGACTTGAGAAGCTGACTGGCGGATTTGATGCAGGTGGATTTATTTCGGGGGCCATTGCTAAAACAGGCGGAGATCACCCCGCTGTACAAGGCTGGTGGGGATCGTTCCTTGAAGCCTTTGCCCTGCCGAATGTCGGTTTGTTCAACGTCCTGATCCCATTGGGTGAGTTCTTGGTCGGGGTTGGCCTGCTGCTTGGTACATTGACTACACTGGCTACTTTGATGGCTATGGTTATGAACTTCTCGTTCCTGTTCTCGGGTACAGTAAGCACCAATGCAATCTACCTGTTGGTTGAAATCTTCCTTATCGTTGCTGGTGCAAATGCCGGAAGAATCGGCTTTGACCGTTGGGTACTGCCCTTCCTGCGTGGACTGTTTGGTAAAAATAAAGATACTTATCAAACGGACCCCAATCGAAAAATAGCTTAACTATCCAAAAAACAACCGTTATCCTCTGGCTAATGGTTGTTTTTTTGTGCAGCTATGCTGCTTCTCTTTGGTGTTTTTTGCAGCTATGCTCCTTCTCTTCGGTGTTTTTGTGCAGCTATGCTGCTTGTATGTGTGGCTATGCTGCACCCTCCTCTATTTAAATGAACAAAGGAGTCCTCAAGTCCATCCTGACTTGGAGACTCCTTTTTCGGGTTCATCTTTCCCCCGAACGTTTACAAGTTGGATACAACATGGAATGTTCACGATACATTTACCTTGTACACTACAGTTACATCAAAGAACCTAATGGAGGGTTATACCATGAAAAAAATCACCAAAGCCTATCTCATGCTCGCAGCAGTAATTTTCACAGTACAGACGATCGGATTGGGATCTACGACATCAGCCAAAGCAGCGACATCTACTACAATATCTCAAGCAGAAGTTGTACAACATATTTCCAAAACCTTCGAGCAGCTACTTCGCCAACCAGGTAAGCTACCTCAGGCATTCACTTATTTACAAAAGCATATCCAATCCATTCCGGCCTCTCAAGCTACCATCCTAGTACTACACTTGGAAAATGCACAGAAACAGCAATTGGATTCATATGCACAGGCCTTATATCCGACCTCTATTCAAACTAAGATTAATCAAGTCTATAAACCTGGTGATTCGTTCACTAATGTAATGAGCCGGACAAGTGATACAAAGCTGAAAAAGCTACTCACTCAATCAAGAGATGCCGGCTACAAACTTGAAACCGCAGAAGGCATGTTTTACCCAGTCATCAATTATGAGAAATATAAAGTATTCGGAAATAACATTACCGCAGATATCCGCGACTATATTGACATCATGGCGACGGAATCTGGACAGCCGGCTACCAAGGATGCAGCATTACACATCGGTTATCAACAGTTAGCCGGAAGAGTGCTGGCGCAAGAGTCGTTTATAACCCAATATCCACATTCCAATCGTACACAAGCAGTCAAATCATTACATGATCTCTATTTCTTCTATACTTTTTATGGTACGAACAATACACCATTATTCGATGATGACACCAACAAGATTCGCCCCAATGCCAAAAAAGGATATCAGCTCGTCGTTCAGCGCAACAGGGATTCGAAGAGTCCCTACATTCAAAAGCTAAAGGCATTTATGACACTACTAGATCAAAATGAAGATAAGCGAACTACGCAAGTATCCGCCTGGCTAAAAAAGAACGTGCCTGCTAATTAATCAAAGAGGAACAGACCAAAAGAACTTCCAACCCCACACATCATGTGGTTTCGGAAGTTCTTATTCTTACATTTACAGATCACTTTCTTGACCAAAAGCCCAACAATTGAGACTCAATGAGCCAAGGACATACGACTGAAAAAGCTTACGCGCGGAGCGATCATGATCGGCAGCTCCCATCACGTAAAACAAAGGTGAAAAATGCTCTATTCCATACGAAGGAACCGCCTGCTTGGCATACGGAGCCTTCTTGTCATATTGGAACAGATGACGCAAATTCCAGTCTTGAAGCTGCTGTGCGATCCAGTCATCATATTGAACGGCCCAATCGGCTGGCTCACTCGTCTGCTTGAGTGTCCGCAAGTTGTGGACCAAGCCTCCACTACCGAGGATCAAAATCCCTTGATCACGCAGTGGCGCCAGCATCCGTCCAATCTCGTATTGCTCCTGAGGATCGCGCCGTGAATCAATGGATAAGGGTACGACCGGTATGTCCGCATCAGGATATATATGCCGCAAAACCACCCATGCTCCATGATCCAGTCCCCGGTTCCGAACCGGCTGGTGGAACAGGTTATGCTGACTGAACAGATGCCCTATCTCCTCATACAGCTTTGGATCGCCTGGTGCAGGGTAATCAAGAGTGTACATTTCTTCAGGAAAGCCGTAGAAATCGTGCAACGCTGCATGCTGATCATCCGCGCCGATACATTGATCGGGGCTATCCCAATGCGCGGAAAAAATGACAATTCCTTTGGGTCGGGGCAGGCTCGCGCCCAGCTTTGCAAGATAACTGGTATATGCGTTATTTTCTACAGCCAGTGTCGGTGAACCATGCGCAACAAAAATTGAGGGTAATGTCATCGCTGCCAACCTCCACACGCCAGTATAGTGTTACTCTTTCATTTTACTCCGGCGGAGGCACAATTTCCAATACAAACCGTTACACCCTGAAATCAGATCATCCAGTGCTGCCAATCCCGTTGAATATTTTCTTGTTCATCCAGCCATTCCAGTGTGCGGTCAATCAGCTGTTGCCGCTCTTTACCTGATGAGAAAGTGTGATCTCCCTGAAAAATAATTTCCTTATCACAGCGTCCTTCTGGACGCATCCAGAATACCTTTTGAAACAGAAACGCATAATCCACAGGAATAATATCATCCGAGGTGCCATGAATAACGAGCACATCACCGTTAAATTTAACGGCCTCCTGGAACGGTTGGAATTGAGCTAGTGACTCAAAATAAGCTGGTGTGAACTTATAGCCCAGGTAGTCTGCATGACCGGTTTTAACAGATTCGTCGTATACGCTTCGCTCCGTAATTTTGACAATGTCGTTGAACGGATAACCGACAGCTGACCAAAGGACCAGGTTCTGTACTCTCTTGTCCCGAACGGCTGTGAGAAGGGCAACTGCGCCCCCCAGACTGTGACCGATCAGCGTCACCTTGGTCGGGTCAATGTCCGCGCAATTCACGGCGTAATCCAACACGGTGCGTGTCTGATTGATCATGGATTCGAGCCCCTGCTTGCCGTATTCACCCGTGCTTTCTCCACAACCGGCAAAATCAAAGCGCAGTACAAAATACCCCCCTTCAGCCAGTTCACGCGCAGTCTTGACAAATAATCGATCGACTCCGATTCGATTGCCCACAAAACCGTGGCAAATGACAACGAGTGGAACACGTCTTTGACGCTCTCCCTCATTTGTACGGTTTGGATAATGAATTGTAGCGGCCAGTTCCTCATTTTCAAAACGAATTCCAATTTGCCGTTCCATCCTGATTCCCCCTGTTTCAAGCTTCATTACAGCATTTCATCATTCAAGCTCATATAGTAACGTGGAATATCCATCCAGAATATTCATTCACTTTAATTCCGATAAGTTTAATAAGTTTTATAGTAAAGTCAGTCTATCATCGCCCTGCTTCCTTGTCAACCTGTCAGTTCATACCGATATGGAAGTAAAGAAATGGCGCTCCCCAATGCTTGTCGGAGAACGCCATACTACTCGCTTATTAGAGTGCAATCTCTACATTAAAGTAGACGACTTGCTATTCGTAGCTGTGCCTGAACATTTGGTGGGTTTCGACTCGTCCCTCCCACTCCAGTTTACAAGAGGCGCCGTTATTTTGATCCTCATGCCACAGGCTGCGGTAGCTCTGTTCACCCAGTTCACCTGCAAATTCTGTGTCCTCAGCCAATTCAGTATCGTCCAATATACGGTACGTTGGAGATGTCCCTTGAACGCTCCGGTGACTCACGTTTGCAAGCAAGGCTCCCCCACTGTTCCCGTTCGGAGCACCTGTCAGTCGTTTTTGGACCGAATAATCTGCCTGGTTCTCCAGTTCCATGATGCCACATCCTCTCAACGTTTTATATTCAGGTTGCTCCATGCGCTCACCCTGTATCCAGTTTGAGGAGAATGCGGCGGTAATATACATAATGGATAAGCCTTTTGCCATCCGGCGTTTCCTCACGTATACTGTCTTTGTTACAAAATGGCGATTCCATCAGTTTGGAATACGATCATAAAGCAGGAGGAAGCAATGAATAAAGCAAAAAATTATACGCTTATTGCATGGGTTGCCTTGTCCATGTTTTTCTTGACACAGGCGATTATCGGTTGGTTTATCACATTTACAGGCGGGGATATCAAACCTTTTGAAAAAATTAGCCTTTCCACCCTCATCATCATCGCCGCAGGTGCCATTCTGCTGGTTGAAGCACTGATGAATTTCATGGATCGTCCTGAAGAAGGCGAGGAGACACAACAACCAGACCATGCTCCCGTGAAGCCCCAAATGAATTTTAAATCCATCTTGATGTATGTAGTACTGGTTGTTGTCATTCTTGTCGCCGGACTTGCGCTGCGCAGTGTGCTGCCGGTATTCAAAATCTCACCATGGATGAATTTAGTGTTTGCGGCTATTGGCTTTATTGGACTCAAACCGATTTTTTTGCGTAAAAAACATTCATAACCTCGCAATTCTCACAGTGCTGGAGCTGCCTCATAACGGAATCGTAGCAGCTCCTTTTTATTTGCAATCAGCTATCTCACTTGAAGCTTGGGATCGTCAGAAAAACCGTATCCCCACCTGCAAGAAGATGCATGGGAAATACGGCTTGCTGTACTTTAGCATTTATTTGGAAAATAGTTGTTCTGCATTATCCAATGCAATTTTGTGCCCCATCGCGGAATAGTCCAGCCAAGGCTGTCCGTCCAGCATGTAGACATGACCTTGCTTCACAGCCTTAAGTCCTTGCCATACTGTATTCCCCTCCAGCTGCTTGTATACCTTTTGCGCATCCGTACCTTTACTAATAATCACCAGGATGGCATCGGCATTATAATCCGGCAAAACCTCTTGGGATACAACCTGGTAGGCCTTGTTGATCTTTTCCACACCTTTGGCTGGCTTCAAGCCTAAGTCCTGATACAATAACGGTCCTACTGGACGCTTCATCCCCATGACACGAACTTCTTTCGCTGTGACACGTACAGCCATGACAGTCCCGTCTCCGATTTTGGAATGAATGAGCTTTTTGACCCGTTCCCTCTGTGTATCATAATCTTTTAGAAAAGTGTCTGCCTGTGCTTCATGTTTAACCATAGCAGCTATTTTTTTCAATTGATCTTTCCATGTACCTTCATCCAAATCAAAAACCTCGGTTGGTGCAATTTTTTCAAACTTGGCCACATCAGTTCCCGAATATTTTTTGTCGAGGAAGATATGATCAGGTTGAAGCTCCAGTACCGCTTCCATATCAGGGTCTGTGACAACTCCCAGCTTACGAGTATTTTGAAGACGATCTTTTACATGGGGCAGAAAATCCTTCACATCTCCACCAATAACTGAACCTGCTGGAGTAATGCCCAATGCCAGAAGATTATTTGTCAAATGAATAGACATTGAGGCAATACGCGAATCCGTACTAATGGTGGTTTGGGCACTATCGTCCGCTTTCGTATCGCTAGCCTGTTTGTCTGCTGCTTGTCCACAAGCGGACAGCATGATCATGCATGCCACAAGAGACAGGGCTACCCATGAACGTTTAAGCCCTGAACCCTCAAATCTATTTTTTCTCATGAATATTCTCTCCTATACTATAGAAGCTCTATTTTATAATGTTAAATCGTCAAAACTTCTACTTCGTTGTTGTTCCGCACGCTGCATCATGTGCAGCTTTAGATTTCATATGTAACCTAATCCTATTGTCATTTGGTTCGGGACAACAAGAATAAAAAATACGGAGCTCCTACCACAGCAACCACTACACCTGCTGGAATCGCATTCGGCTGAAATACCGAACGACCAATCGTATCTGCTGTGACCAGAATAACGACCCCGACCAAAGCGGCTACTGGCAGCAAATGCTGATACATCGGTCCAACCAGACGGCGAGCCAGATGAGGCGCAATCAGCCCAATAAAACCGATGCCTCCGGCCATGGATACGCTGGCGCTCGATAGAGCCACTGCTGCGCCAAGCAATATCAAGCGCTGGCGCTTCACACTTGTACCAATTCCAGCTGCGGTCTCATCACCCAGCGACAGATTATTCAGGCTACGTGTCTGAGATAGAACATAGGGCAATACAATGACAATCCACGGTAGTAAAGCCACTGCATGTATCCAGTCCCGTCCCCATACGCTGCCAGCCAACCAACGTGCGGTAAATGCGTACGTATCCTCATCCAGCCGCAACGACCAATACAGCGTTATGGCGCTGAGCCCTGAGGCTACACCGATACCGGACAGAATCAATCGCACAGGCACGATTCCTCTGCTGCCACTATAGGACAACATAACAATCAGTACCGCCGCAACGACACCTCCTGCAAAGGTAAACAAGGGAATGAACAAGGCTACTGATCCTTCCAGATCGCGAAAAAAGCTAACATACATCACCAGGCCCAACGCAGCCCCCGCATGAAGGCCCAGCACTCCCGGATCTGCGAGTGCGTTTCGCGATAAGCCCTGCATGACTGCCCCGGCTGCACCTAGTCCCGCTCCAGCCAGCACTGTTACAACAATCCGCGGCAGACGGTATTCAAACAGGACCATATGATCACGTCCGCTCCCGCCGCCAAACAGTGTATCTAGCACGCGTAGCGGTGGAATACGAATCGTTCCGGTATTCAAACCCAGCACAAGAACAGCAAAGCTGATTCCCACCAATACTAAGCAAACGAGCCAAGCCTTGATCGTTCTTGTATCCCCTGTCCCTAGAGAGCGACTCACTATAATTCCCTCCTTTCCTTACGAGCGAGAAAGAGGAAAAAAGGTACTCCGATAAAAGACACCATAATTCCAATAGCTAGCTCCTCCGGTGGATTCACCATTCTCGCTCCCAAATCAGCCAGCACTAGCAGCACGGCTCCCAATATTGCAGACAATGGTACGATCTGGCGATAATCCACACCGATCAGCTTGCGAGCAATATGTGGAACGACCAAGCCTACAAAGCCGATGGCCCCGGCAGCCGATACGGATAGCCCAGCCAGGACCACCACAGTCAGCAACCCCAACAGCCGGATACGCCTGAGATTTAGTCCCAGGTTCAATGCTACCTCATCGCCCATTGAAATCAATGAAATGGAGCGTGCGAGCCCCATAGACCAAGCGATCACAATAAGCAAAATCGGCGCAAGAATCTTAAGCTGCGACCATTTGATTCCGGCAACACCACCCGCATACCAGAAGGCTAGATCCTGACTTAGATCAAAATAAATCGCAATTCCCGAAGTCATGGAACCTAACAAGGCTGCTGTCACAGCTCCAGACACCGTTAGTCTCATGGGTGTCAGTCCTCCCGGCGCGGATGCCCCCAGCCCGAATACCAGTAAGGTACTCATCAGTGCCCCCAGGAACGACAATATAATTAACGTCCCATAAGGTAGATCGGGGAAAAAAGCAAAACTCACTGCAACTACAAACATCGCTCCTGCGTTAATGCCCAGCACACCTGTATCCCCCAACGGATTGCGTGTAATGCCTTGTATCAGGGAGCCTGCAACCGCCAGGGCAGCCCCAATGATAGCTGCACCGAGTACACGCGGCAATCGCAGCTCATGAATGATCCTGTGTGTCATCAGCGAACGATCATAGTGAAATGCTGCCGACCACACCGTGCTTACGGTCAGGTCTTTGGCTCCAAAAGAAATGGCAGCGAATATGGCCAAGGCCAACAATACAGCAGAAGCTGTAAACAACAACGCCTGCCGAATCCTACCCGCTCGGAGCACCGGACGGGCTACAGAGGCTACTTCAGGTGCGGTCCTCTCTGTCGAAGCTGTATGTTTGTCCATGCTGTCTTTAGACTGCATTCGGTGAGGTCACTCCCTCCATACCTGAAAGCCACCATGGCTCTCATTACGATAACGTCAATGATAATGATTATCAACTTGATACATAATAGCATGTTTCTATGACATTGCAAGCCAAAAACTGTTCCCCCATTAGGAGGAACAGTTTTTAGATATACCTATGTGAGATCGCTGTGAATGATTTCAAGTAATCCGCTATTTAATACGTAGGCCAGCCTGCTGAATCCCATTTCAAATCACTAATCAGCAGCTTTGGATTTCCGCCATCGGTGGCATCATAGGCATGACGCGCAATCACACTGTTGTTATAGACAGATTGTCCGCCCGGTCCCTTCCAGCGATCATTCCCCGCATCCAATATCGTTCCACCGCCGTCCATCATGTTTTTTCCGCTCTTGTCCACATACGGCCCGGTAATACTGGTGGAGCGACCATAAACGATTTTGTAATTACTATTTACGCCTTTGCAGCAGTTATCAATGGAAGCAAACAGATAATAATAGCCGTTGCGGTATGTAACATGCGGTGCTTCCAAACCTCCAGCCGTACGTCTAGCAATAGAATAAATCTGGCCCGTAGGCTTCATCGTATTTTTATCCAGTCGAGTTACTTTCAAGCCCGTATTCCATGAACCGAAGGAAAGCCACGGGTTTCCGGAAGCGTCAATGACCAGATTCGGGTCAATCGCATTATAATCGTCAGAATCCGTTGTACGCAGCACTAGTCCATCATCTCTCCAGCTTCCCGCGCCAATGCTCGTTGCTGAAGTTAAGCCAATGGCCGAAGTGCGCGATCCAAACGTAGAAATGGAATAGTAAACCCAGACACGTCCATTGTACTTTTGAGCATCCGGTGCCCATACATCATTAGTCTTTTGCTTAGGTACATACGATTTCCACCAAGATGGTGGCGACAAGAAGATTTGCGGCAATCTGTAAAAATTGCGTCCGTCATCCGATCTTTGAACCTGTATCCCCTGCCCTGTGGAGAAAATATACCATGTATTTCCTTCCTTGGTGATGGACGGATCATGTACTGCCACATCGCCTGTTAACGCCCAATGCTCGGCCGATGTGGACGGCACCACGGACAGCAACAAAGCAGCCGAAGTTACGGCAGCAAATGCTGTTCGGGCGAATTTACCCTGTACTGATTTTTTCCATGCTTTCAACATTCTTTCGCACCTCCGAATTAATATTTTATGATAAAAATCAGGTGATACGCTTATTACATTAGTGTTTATACTTATGAAGTTACCCATATATTAACCTATCAACTTCAGTTTTGTAAACGCTTTATTTCAAATAAAAAGAAATTTATAAACTACGCATAACATTGCATATACAAAAAAAAGAGCCCGTAGGCTCCTTGTTAGATAAGCATATTAAACAAATTCTCATTTTTGTTCAATTCCGTATAGTTAAGCCCTTTGCGATTCATTCGTTCAATTAAAGGAAGATAGTCTTCCTTGTGTAACAATTCAATACCGACCAGCGCCGGGCCATTTTCTTTATCATTCTTTTTCGTATACTCAAATCTAGTAATGTCATCGTCCGGTCCAAGCACTTCCTGAAGAAACTCACGCAGTGCCCCTGCTCTTTGCGGGAAATTCACCATGAAATAATGTTTTAGCCCTTCGTATATCAGGGAGCGTTCCTTAATCTCCTGCATACGATCAATATCGTTATTGCCACCACTGACGATACAGACTACTGTTTTGCCTTGAATCTGCTCACGATACAGATCAAGTGCTGCTACAGGCAGCGAGCCCGCAGGCTCCACAACAATCGCATTTTCATTATACAGCGCCAGAATCGCTGTACATGCCTTGCCTTCCGGTACCTTCACAATATCATCCAAGGTATGTTTACAAATGTCATACGTTAACTGACCCACTCGCTTCACCGCAGCCCCGTCAACGAACTTGTCTATTTGCTCCAGTGTAACGACCTTGTTCAAACGCATCGCTTCCGTCATTGATGCTGCGCCCAGGGGCTCTACGCCGATTACTTTGGTGGTCGGACTCACAGTTTTAACATATGTGCTTACGCCTGCCGCCAAACCGCCGCCGCCAATCGTCACGAACATATAGTCCGCAGGTGTATCCAGACTCTCCATCACTTCCATCGCAATCGTACCATTACCCGCGATAATTTTCGGCTGATCGAACGGATGGATGAAGGTCATTCCCTGCTCGCTACACACCTTCATAGCCTCGTCATAAGCATCGTCAAATGTATCTCCGGTCAAAATAACCTCTACACTGTCTCCGCCAAAGCGACGTACCTGCTTCACCTTCTGATTAGGCGTTGTGCTCGGCATAAATATTTTACCATGGATGCCGAGCGCGTTACATGAAAAAGCCACACCTTGTGCATGATTACCCGCACTCGCACACACGATCCCTTTTTCCATCTGCTCAGGAGTCAAACTGCGGATCATGTTGTAAGATCCACGGATTTTAAAGGACCGCACAACTTGGAGATCCTCTCGCTTCAGATACACATTACAGTTATATTTGGCCGATAGGACGGCATCCCTCTGTAAAGGTGTACGAACAATCACCTCACGCAGCATATGATGCGCTCGTACAATATCCTCCATGCCAACGGTTGACGCCGTGGCCGGTTCTGTTTTCTGGGTTTCTGTTGGTTCCATAGGTTCTCCACGCTCCGCCTGAATATTTCTGTATTTGAAATCTTTCAAACATCATACCACGTTTACCTATAGCTTGTGCAGTTGATAGCCATGAAAATGAGAATGAAAATCATTGAATCCATAAAAAAAGCAGGTCGAGACAATGCCCGACCCGCCTTTCCTGACTCTATACATTTCAGTATTCAATCGACTCATTCAGCACCGTAATGATTACCCTTTTACCCCGCCTGCAGTCATCCCTTCAATAAAGTAACGCTGGAAGAACAGAAACACGACGAGAATCGGCAAAATAGCCAGGACTGATCCGGCAATCAACACATCATAATTGTTGCCATATGGCGTCAGCAGACTGGACAGACCGATTGGCAGTGTCAGCATGTCGTTAGTACGCAATACGATCATCGGCCACAGGAAGTTATTCCAACTGTTCATAGCCTGTAAAATAGCCATTGCCGCAAAGGCAGGTGCCATCAGAGGCATCATAATCCGCACAAAAATACCATACTCTGAACAACCGTCAACTCGTGCAGCATCCATAAAATCCTTGGGTACTCCGCTCAAATATTGACGGAAGAAAAAGATCGGAATCGGTGCGACGACAAACGGCAAAATTACACCCCATACCGTATTGATCAGCTTCATACCGATCATTAGTTTGTAAAGTGGCAGCATGATAATTTCTACCGGGATCATCATCACGACCAGCACCAATGTAAAAATCACATTTTTCAGTCTAAAACGATACATCTCCAGGCCATACCCGACCATTGCGGACAATATCAGACATAACACCGTAAACAAGACGGTAATGACAAGACTATTCCAGTACCATTGAAAATAATCCGTCGTCCCCTGAAAGATGAACGCATAGTTTTTCAAGGACATGATGGCCCACTCCAGCTTGAGATTCAAGCCATAGCGCAGCAGCTCCGTTGATGGCTTGAATGAGGCAAGCGTCACGGCAAATAGCGGAAACAGGGCGAACCCGGCAAACAGAATGAACAGGACAACGAGAAATGCGGATAATGGGCCTTTTTGTTTCTGAGCCATCGCTTAATCCTCCTTCCGAAACATGCCAAAAAATTTGAGCTGGATCAGGTTCAGTACTAATGTGAATACGAGCAATACAATGCCCACTGCCGCTCCAAAGCCCATACTATTCTGTTCCAGACCTTGGCGATAGAGATAGCCAACAATCGTTAACCCAATATCATTCGGGGAGTTATTTCCGTTCCACAACATATAGCTCTCGGTGAACATGGATAACCCGGCATAAATACTAATCGTAAATACGTAGATCGTCACGGGTTTCAGCATAGGAATCGTAATCCGCCAAAATGAATCGAAACGACTGGCTCCATCAATCTGTGCAGCTTCATACAACTCGGGAGGAATGTTCTGGAGTCCCGACATGTAGTACAGCATATTTACGCCTAGCCATCTCCATAAGGCCAGCACGATCAACGCTAAAAAGCCGGTGTTCGCGTTCATTAGCCATTTGTAAGGCTCAAGACCGAATAACCCCAACAGAGAGTTCATCAGCGAGCCGTCCAACTCCCCGAACATGAGTCGGAAGATTGTTCCTGCTACCACCACTGAGGTTAGTGCGGGTATAAACATCACGGAGCGAAACAGCCCTCTGCCCGGCATTTTAGGCGAATTCAGCAATACCGCCAGTACCAGTGGCAGAGGAATCAGCACGACCAGTGTAAGCAGTGTGTACAGGACGCTGTTCAATATCGCTTTTCCAAATGTAGGATTCATTAAATCCTTATAATTTTCCAGGCCCACGTAAGTTGTTATCCCCGGCAGAACTTCCTGAAAGCTCATAATGACCGTCGAGATGACCGGATACGCAAAAAACAGTGCAAAGGACAGTAAAAATGGAAGGACAAATACATACGGTGCCGTACGACTGGAATGAATAAATCGGCTCCATTGACTTCTGGTCGGACGCTGAGTTTTTGGCGGCTGACCTGTCGGTACATTAGCGTTCGTATGAACGGGCGTTGCCATGAATCTCACTCCCTTTCCTGTTGGGGTCTATCTCAGTTCATCTGCTAGCTCATGCAGCACCGTGGCTGGATCTTCGCCACTCTGTAGTGTCCGATAAAGTATTTTATTGCGTACAGCACTGGCGATGTCAGGCGTTTTCGGTCCGATATGCACCGCATTGATCTCATCTTTGACTTCGATCAGCGTGTCAAAAATATTCGTTCCGAAATACTCCGTAAATTTATTTTTGGCTTTGGCTTCCGGCATTGTCCACACTTCACTGCGGATGGGATCAAACCCTAGCTGCTTCCAAATCTCCACATTCCCTTGCTTGGACAGCTTGGCAAAGGCTAGAAAACGCATCGCCAAATCCTGGTGCTTTGACTGGTTCGTGACTACCGTTCCGGTCCCGCCCATACCTGCTGAGCGATAGCCGCCTTTTTCCCACGCCGGCATCGGTCTAATGATGATTTTTCCTTTCAAGTCAGGCATGTAATCCGTAAAACGTCCCATATACCACATCGGCATCCACACCGAAGCGGCCCCGCCTTTGTTCATAAACCCGTAGTATTCCTCCATATGATGCCCGCCGCCCGGTGCGGGAATAGCGATCTTGTCTTTTATCATCTGTTGGAGAAACTCAAGTGTTTTAATATTGGTTTCGTTATCCAGCGTCAACTCGCCCTTATCATCCAAAAAATCTGAATTTTGCTGTGAGATCATCGGCCAGTAGCTCCACAGGTCATTGGTCTCCAAGGTTGCCATCGGCTTGCCCGTTTTTGCCAGCACTTGCTTGCCAGCAGCAGCATAGTCTGCCCAGGTAACGATGGAATCCGGGTCTACCCCCGCCTGATCCATGATCTCTTTATTGTAATACATCACTTCGGCTCCAACGTGGAAGTCAATGCCGTAATACTTACCGTCTTTGCCGTAAATCTGTACTCTGGAAGGCACAATGTTATTGATCTCAGGGTCAATCACCGGATTGAGCGGGACCAGTTGCGGTATTCCTTTGAGGAAATTACCAATTTTGTTGACCTCAATATCCGCGATATCCGGCGCTCCCACCCCTGATTGCAACGCAATCGAGAGCTTGCTGTGGTGGTTGTCATAAGGAAATGTATTCGCTTTCAAGTTAATCAATTCATCAGGGTGCTGTTGGTTCCATTGGTCAGCCATTTGCAGAAAAAACTTCTCATGCAGTTCATTGAATGTCCACAATACAAGTTCTGTTCCCGGCCCATCCTTTTCATCGCTCTTGAAAGAACAACCTTGCAGCAGTCCAGCCATCAAAACCACCGCCATAAGCATCAAAGCCATGCTTTTTCTTCGCAGCAGCATATCCTTCCCCCTTCGCATGATGAAATCCTAATTCGTAAATGATTGCGCTTTCTTTTATTATTTAACATCAATACAAATTAGTTTACAACAACATTATTCAAAAAAAATTCGTTTTTGTGTAAAACAGATCTCATTGCATTATAGGGGGAAAATGAATTGGATGGGAATATGATGATTTCTGCATAAAAAAAAACGACCCAACTTCAATTGAAACTCGGAGTTGGGTCGCGCTATGTTAACTACTCTTGCGAATGTGCTGCTTCGTCTTTCACTTCTTCTCGAAATGATCTAATACTTTGTTTACGACGATTATTTTTTTCTTCGATCTGCTTACGCTCCTCATTGCTGATTTCAGAGGAAAATTCGTTTAGGTATCCTTCAGCCTCATGAAGATTCTGCAATGTATTCTGAATATTTTGTTGCAAATGCTCCACATTATCTGCTCGATTATCCGGTTTTGCCATCGGTTTAACGCCTCCTAATCATAGAATCGCTCACTAGAGCGCTAAACCGTAGCTTGATCGTTATCGAGTTATTTTATACATTAAAATGCTTCCCAAACCATTGGCCTGCTGCTTCGGCTTCAGTGCGAGTCAATTGATGACCATTGCGTTCCAAGTAGGCTTCCACCTGCGCTCCGGCCCCCTCCAGCAGGGCTTGCAGCTCCTGAGATTCCGCCGCTGGAACAATCGGGTCATTTTCACCAGAAGACAGAAATACAGGGACACCGTTCAACTCCGGCAGTTGCAGCCCTCGCAATGGCACCATGGCATGATGGAGAATGGCCCCACGTAGCGCTTTTGCATCATGAAAGAGCATACTGGCCGCTATGTTGGCTCCATTGGAATAGCCCAGAGCCACCACGTTGTTACGGTCAAAATCATATTGCTCTGCAGCTGAATCTACAAATTCGCTTAGTTCTTTGGTACGAAATACGAGATCCTCAATATCGAATACCCCCTCAGCCAAACGGCGAAAGAAGCGCGGCATCCCATTTTCCAATACATTACCTCTCACGCCCAGCACAGACGCTCCCGGTGCTACCATATCAGCCAAGGGTAGCAAATCTTGTTCATTCCCGCCGGTACCATGCAACAGCAAAATAACCGGGGCTTGCGGATCATTTCCTTTACGAAAGACGTGTTTCATATCTATTCCCTCCTCTAATTAACTTTAAATTAAGAATCTTATTTTTTGTATAAATTAATTATAGCCCATTTCACTGCTTTATACAAACATAATTGACCTCGTTCATTTTTTCTAAAATGATGTCTTGTTCCATTGACATGTAGTATAGCTGTATTTTACTATGGTGTTAGATATTTAGAATATTATCTAAATATCTAAAGGAGGAAATGTATTTTGAACGATGCCTTCAAAGCTTTGGCTGATCCGACCCGGCGTACAATCTTGCAGCTTTTAAAGGAAAAAAGCATGAGCGCAGGCGAAGTAGCTGAACATTTTCAAATTAGCAAACCCAGCATCTCCCACCATCTCAATATCCTGAAGCAGGCTGGGCTGGTGCTGGATGAACGACAGGGGCAAAACATTATCTACACCCTGCATACAACGGTTGTGGCGGATGTGATCGGTTGGATGTTCAGTATCGCCCACTCCGATACCCCTGCGAAAAAAAATAGGAATCATATTAAGGATGAGGAGGAATCTGAATGAAATTTCGAACACCTTGGAGCTTGACGGATGTTTTGACAACTTTGATTGCCTTATCACCCGCCATAGGCGCGATACTGCTGTACGACCGACTACCCAATGTTCTAGCCTCGCATATTAACTTTAACAATACAGCAGACGGGTATACGAGCAAAAGTGGTTCTATTATCATGCTCGTGTTGTTGGGCCTAGTCCCGCTGGTCATTCGATTGGCACGCCACATGGACCCCAACAGAGCTAATTATGAAAAATTTTCAAAAGCCTATGAAGTTACGCGTGCAGGTGTTTCTGTAGTTCTCGCTGTAGCTGGATGGGGAATGCTGCTGTATAACCTGAATATACGACTGCAAATGAATGCTATAATTTTAGGGTTAATAGGCCTGATGCTGATGGTGATGGGGAATTATATGACTCAGGTACAGCCGAATTATACGTTCGGTATCCGCACGCCGTGGACTCTGTCTAATCCCGAGGTATGGCGTAAAACGCACCGTTTCGGGGGGCCTATGATGATGCTTGGCGGTGCTTCAGCGTTGGTGGCGGCATGGGTCGGTGGAATGGCGGGAGTAGTCATTTTCCTAACCGTACTGATCATATCCGTTATCTCTCCTGTACTCTATTCTTACTTGTTGTATCGTAAGCTAAACAAGTAAATAGACAAAGCCACACCTGAACCTAAAAAAGGAACCTCCCAAACCGCGATAAAAGCAGAATGGGAGGTTCTTTATACATCTACATATTCAATTAAAACAACAGTTTATCGGGATGGGTGCCTACACGCTCATCCAGATGAAGGCCATTGATTCGGTCAATATCCTCAGTCGTCAGTTCAAAATCGAACAAATCGGCATTTTCGCGGATACGATGCGCGGTAACCGATTTGGGAATCGTCACAATCCCCCGATCCAGATGCCAACGCAAAATAACCTGAGAAGTCGTTTTGCCGTATTTAGCAGCAATCTCAACAATGTCTGCCTGCTCCGTCAGTTTCCCCTTCATCAGAGGACTCCACGATTCAAGCTGGATCTGGTGTTCCCGACAGTATTGATGCAGTTCTTGCTGTGTCAGACGTGGGTGAAGCTCTACCTGATTGATGACAGGTACAATATTACTGTCTTTCAGGAGGTCTTCGAGATGGTGAATTTGGAAGTTGCTTACTCCGATTGCGCGTACGCTTCCTTCTTCATACAGCCGTTCGAACGCCTTCCAAGTTTCCTTGTACTTGTCCTTGCCAGGCCAATGGATAAGGTACAGGTCAATGATATCCAGGCCCAACCGCTTGCGGCTTTCCTCGAAGGCACGCAGTGTTGAATCATAGCCCTGATCTTGATTCCATAGCTTAGTGGTCACAAACAGATTATCTCTGTCCGCTCCACTGTCACGAATGGCTTGTCCGACCAGTTCCTCATTGCCGTAGATCGCCGCGGTATCAATGTGTCGGTAACCGACCTCAATCGCTGTTTTGACTGCTTCGTAAACCTCATTGCCTTCCGCCTTGTACGTACCAAAACCAAGCCAAGGCATCTGAACTCCGTTATTTAGTAAAGCTGTATCCGCAATATTCCCCATGTCTATCTCCTCCTATTCCTAGTTATGAATTATCCAACGAGATGATTACAGTTTAGTCGCATCCTGAAAAGCATTCACTTCAAGTGGAGCAGCCAACAATTCTTTAGCAGCAGCAACAAATGCCTGGAAATGGGCAGACTTGTTATGGAAATCTACAGCTGCGGCATCCTTCCACTCTTCAACCATCGTAAATGCGTTGGGATCATTCAAATCCTGCATTAACGTATAGCGTACATTGCCTTCTTCAGCTTGGGATGCGCTGATCAACCCTTGGGTTTGTTGCAAAAAGGTCTCTCTCTTTTCTGGTAAAACTTTCATATCAGCATGAATAATAATCATAATATTTTCCTCCTCACATTATGTAACTATTTCTATTATAGACCATTCTTTCGATAGATTAAAAGTGCGGCCGTTTCTCGAATACAGTAAAATGAATGGTATTGGGGAGTTGATCGCTGATCTACTGCTCCTATATTTTGTTTAATGGCGGTGAAGGCATGTGCGTTTTCAGACAAAATTAATGGTTTTCATATCCCTTCTAGTGCTGGTCGTTACCGGACTGTTGGGATTATCCTTGCGCTATATGATTACCTCCGCCTTGTACGAAGAGATTGGGAAAAGGGCGCTGACCGTAGCCAATACGCTTGCGGTAGATGCACAGGTCAGGGATGCTCTAGAACAGACCGACACAACGCAATTACGTGCGCGGATCAACGAGGCAGTGAAGCCCGTCCAAGCCAGGAGCGGCGCTGATTTTATTACAATTGCAGATCGTCATCTCATTCGTCAATGGCATGTTAACCCGGAACGCATCGGACAGCCTATGATGGACCCGCTGAATACTAAGGTGCTGCAAGGGCAGTCCTTTATTACGGAATCCACCGGCTCTCTCGGACCGTCACTGCGAGCCAAAACCGCAGTCTATAATGAACAAGGCCAAGCTATCGGACTCGTTTCTGTAGGTTTTCTGATGACAGATGTGGCGCAAAATATTCGTACATACACATATACATGGCTATGGTTCATGATAGGCGCGCTGATGATCGGCATATTAGGAAGTTTGGTTATAGCACGACGGGTACGGCGCGAACTGCATGGGCTGGAGCCAGTTGAGATTGGACGGTTGTATCAGGAAAAGCAAGCCATTCTCGAATCCATAGGCGAAGGGATTATCGCGGTTAATAGCAGTGGACAAGTCACACTTGCCAATCCACAAGCCGTCCGTTTGCTGGGCCTTCCCCCGGAAACTAGCCTCTATGGATGCGAGCTTCGTCACTTGGCGGGCGCTGCAGATCAACTAGCAGATGTACTTGCTACAGATTTTATCGAGAAGAGTCCAAGCATGAAGCCCGATCAGGAACAGAACGTATTCAATGAAGAAATTGAGATCCAACAACGAGTCGTAGTCGTCAGCCGTGTGCCGATCAAGGATCGATTCGGACGAATGCTGGGCACGGTTGCCAGTCTGCGCGACAAAACAGAGCTGCTTCGCATGACGCGGCAGTTGACGGAGGTCAAGGATTATGCGGATGTGCTACGATCACAAACACATGAATATACCAATCGGCTATATCTCATATCCGGTCTGATTCAGTTGGAGTGTTATGACGAAGCAGTGGACTTTATTACTCAAGAATCGGAGGAGTACCGTGTACATCGTTCCGTTTCCTCTTCTCTTTCACCTGATTCAATCATCGCCAGCCTGCTGGTCAGCAAGAAAAAACAGGCGTTGGAAAAAGGGATTGTACTCCATTCATATATTAAAGGAGCATTTTCAACTCCGTCTCCTACGTTGGAGTGGTCGCTTCTTGCTGCCATTGCCGGAAACCTGCTGGACAATGCCATGGAAGCAGTTGCGATAGGCTCTATACCTGACGGACAGGTATGGTTCCGGCTGGAAGAAATGACTGAAGCCATCATCGTCGAAGTTGCAGATAATGGATCGGGTATTTCAGAGGATATCCAGGAAAAACTGTTCGTTAAGGGAGCATCAACCAAAGCAGAGGCAGGACACGGATATGGCCTCGCTCTCGTGCAGGAGTACACCGAACGAATGAGTGGCTCCATAAAAGTACATGAACGGCCTGGTGGTGGTAGCATTTTTGAAGTATACATTCCTTTAAATAGGACAGACACGGGGAGCAATAATGCAAAAGGAGGTTACGTCCATGAATGAGCGGGTTTTATCGGACATTGAGGTTCTTATTATTGAAGATGATCCGCGAATTGCGGAGATTAACCGACGATTTATTGAAAAGGTGGACGGGTTCACTGTATGTGCAATAGCAACGAACGAATTTGAGGCAAAGCTTCAACTAGATGTTCTGCGTCCGTCTTTAGCCGTGCTGGATGTTTATTTTCCCGATACGAATGGTCTAACCCTGCTATCGTTCATCAAGCAACACTATCCGGGTACAGATGTCATTATGCTGACTGCCGCCAAAGAAGCTGAAACTGTGGTACAAGCGGTTCGCGCAGGCGTATTTGATTTTATCGTAAAGCCGCTCGTATTCGAAAGATTGCGAGCGACCTTAGAGGAATATGCCCGTTTTCGCCGCCAAGTCACAACATGGCAAGAGGAACAATCTACGGTGGAGCAATCGGAAATTGACCGTCTACTACAAAGCGCAGGCACGGGTCGGATGACGGGTAACGGAGTCGGAGAGCTATGGGCCAAAGGCATTGATAAAGTCACTTGCGAAAAGGTGCTTGATCTCCTGAATCGACAAGGTGAGGTTACTACGGGTACAGTGGGAATTGAGCTAGGTATGAGCCGATCTACCGCTAGAAGGTATCTGGAGTACTTAGTGGAAAGTGGCGATGCGCACCATGATCAGGTATACGGGACCGTCGGCAGACCGGAGCGTATCTATCGCAGACGGCAGGAAAATGCATAAACCACCAATTCTGCCGTTCGGTCTCTTCCTTCCTCTCTCCTCGGTTGTGATTTTAATGAACTTAATTCGCTTAATAGGCTAAAATGGTTTAAATGATCACATTATTTACGTCCCTCTTCCCGATTGCTAGAATGGTCAACAGTTAGTTAATTGATAATGATTATCAGTTTCTCTGGTAAGCATATTTGGAACGGGGGACAATACATGGCAACACCAAAACAGCCACTACCACTACGCACAGGCATGCTGCTTGCAGCGATTCTGGTACTACTGACAGCCGTTATGGCGGGATGTGGAGGCCAATCACAAAATAATAATGCAGCAGCACCTCAAACCACAGGCGACACTCGAACGATCAAACATGAGATGGGAGAAACCAAAGTTACAGGCAAACCTAAAAGAATCGTAACGTTGGAATTCTCTTTTGTCGATGCCGCTACCCAACTGGGTGTGATGCCTGTCGGCATAGCTCAGGAAAATGAGGATGATATCGATGGTCTGCTTGGTAAAAAAATCGACTTTACACCTGTCGGCACACGCAAACAGCCGAACCTGGAAACGATCAGCTCCTTGAAACCCGATTTGATTATTGCTGATCTAAACCGTCATAAGAGCATATACAAAGAACTAAGTGAGATTGCTCCTACCATTGTTCTTAAGAGCCGCAATTCCTCTTATGAACAAAACCTGGCATCCTTCGGCGTTATCGCTGACGCGTTGGGTGAGAAGGAAAAGGGTGAGCAAATTCTCGCAGCACATAAAGCTACCATGGCAAAGCTGAAAGAAGGCATCCAAGCTGGTGAGTCACGCAACGTATTGCTTGGGGTATTCCGTTCGGATTCACTATCGGCTCACGGCGCTTCATCTTTTGATGGACAACTGCTGGAGCAAGCAGGCATCCACAATGCGCTTCAAAATACAAGCGAGCCTACAGTCAAGCTGACACTGGAGCAGATTGCACAAGCTGATCCAGATGTGATCTTCTTGGTGGAAGCCGATGAGAAGCTGCTTGCGGAATGGAAGCAAAATCCGTTATGGCAAAACATTACGGCCGTGAAAAAAGGGGAAGTTTACGAAGTAAACCGGGCACTGTGGACCCGGTACCGTGGACTCGGCTCTGCCGAGAAAATACTGGAGCAAGCGATTTCGCTTCTGTATCCCGCGCAAAATAAAGGAGACGGCTCCCGTTGATCGGACAAGCCTTACGCGACCGGCTAAATAAGCCGGTCGTCTTTGCACTTCTATTCGCGCTGCTGGCTGGACTGCTGCTGAGCGTGGCAATTGGCCCAGTCAGGATGGACATCCCCACCATGCTGACTGCGCTGTTCACCGAGCATCCGTCCAAGGATCAGCTCATTATCTTGACGATACGCCTACCACGTGCCGTCATTGGCCTGATCGTCGGCGCCGGGCTTGCCGTGGCCGGAGCGCTGATGCAGGCCATCACACGCAACCCGCTGGCTTCGCCGCAGGTTTTTGGAGTCAGCTCTGGCGCTTCGCTGGCTGTCGTCCTGTCAGTCGTGCTGCTGCCGAATATCGGGTCGTCCGGCAGCATTTATTTTGCTTTTGTCGGAGCGATCGCAGGCGGTTCCTTCGTATACGCATTGGCCGGAACGGCGGGCATGACGCCAGTCAAGTTGGCCCTTGCTGGGATGGCTGTGCATCTGCTGCTGGCCTCTGTCACTCAGGGACTGCTCGTGTTTAACGAGCAAATATCCGATGTACTGTATTGGCTCGCCGGAGCCATCGACGGGTCCACTTGGGCCGATACGCGTCTGGTGCTGCCCTGGTTCGCCGTCGGTATGATCCTTGCACTGGCACTGGCCCCCTCGCTATCTGTGCTTAGCCTCGGTACAGAGGTCGCACAGGGACTGGGGCAAAATGTACGTCTTGTCCGCTTACTGGCCTCAGCCTCAGTTATTATGCTGGCAGGCTCTGCTGTAGCGGTAGCCGGGTCTATCGGCTTTGTGGGCCTGATGGTGCCGAATATCATCAAGGTGTTTACAGGCGATAATTACAAACGGGTCATCCCCCTGTCTGCAATCTGCGGAGCTCTGCTGCTGACATATGCAGACGTGCTTGGACGATTTATTGCCTTTCCTTATGAATCGCCCGTTGGTATCGTAACTGCGCTGGTGGGCGCGCCATTCTTTTTATATCTGGCGCACAAGAACGGGAGGGCTTCACGATGAAAAAGCTGTGGATTTTACTCGTGTTAATGCTGTGTGTTTCCTTTGTAGCTATCGGCGTGGGCAGCACCTACATTACACCCGCTGAGCTGATCGCCGCTCTGACTGACCGAAATGCCTCTTCCTGGTTCATCGTTCACCATTACCGACTGCCTCGTGGCCTGCTGGCCATCATGGCCGGTGCTGGCCTTGCAGTAGCTGGCGTGCTGCTGCAAGGCATGATCCGCAATCCACTGGCTTCGCCGGATGTGGTGGGTGTATCCAAGGGAGCCGGCTTTGCTGCGGTTCTCGTCATCGTGCTGCTCCCCTCATCCCCCGTGGCGCTACTGCCTGTAGCTGCCTTTGTCGGTGCCGGATTAGCTGCACTACTGCTCGTACAGCTTTCGATGAAGGGAGGCATGCGTCCTAACATGCTAGCCTTAACCGGGCTGGCGGTAGGTGCTATTTTTCAGGCTGCAACCGATTATATTCTGGTCAAATACCCACTTGAAGCCAGCGATACGCTGACTTGGCTAGCTGGAAGTCTGTGGGGCAAAGGCTGGGATGAAGTATATGGACTTTTGCCGTGGTTAATTGTATTGCTGCCTCTCGCCTATACGCTACAGCGCAAGCTGGATATTATGAGTCTGGATGAGGAAAGCTCCGCTGGCTTGGGACTTAGCGTGAAGCGTATGCGCACAGGACTGCTGGCCGTATCCGTGGCCTTAGCTGCTTCCTGTGTCGCTGCCATCGGCTCCATCGGCTTTATAGGACTGCTGGCACCACATCTGGCGCGGCGTTTGTTTGGCAATCGCCACCGCTATCTATTGCCCGGCGCAGCCATGATCGGTGCCCTGATTCTCGTCCTTGCCGATGCGCTTGGACGGGGGCTGAAGCCGCCGCTCGAAATTCCCGCTGGCATCGTGACAGCCGTGATTGGCGCGCCCTATTTCCTGTATCTCTTGCTACGGGAACGCAAGCAAAAAAGCAGCGGATAAAGGACATGTTCTCCATTACAGCTAAACGCTGCACGATAACGTAGCGTTTAGCTGCATTACCTCCCCACCTGTACACTGATCTCAGATAACATAAAAAAGGAGAGTCAGCCTGTATATAACACAGGCTGACTCTCCTCACCCCTCAACACTTACGCTGGATAGGGTACTTCTGTTCCATTCAAAATGAGGTGCATCCGAATTTCCGCTTTTAAGGAGTCGGATACTGCACAATATTTTTCCTTACCCATCTGAATCGCTTTCCATACACGGTAGTCTGGAATATCTCCGTCCACGTGGAATGTCAGATCAATCGCTGTAAACCCCGTTGGCATTTGTTCCTTGCGCGTACCTTCTGCATCAATATCAATTCGCTGAATGTCCGACAAAAAACGATCCAAAATCATCGTAATATCAATACCGATACATCCCGCCAGACCCGCAAGCAGCAGTTCCATCGGTGTCATCCCTTTACCATCACCGCCATAAGCCGCCGTAGCATCCATCCCTACGGAATAACCGGATGGTCCTTCCGATGTAAACGCGCGTTTGCCATGCCAAGTTGTAGATACTTTCATAATCAATTGCCTTCTTTCCATCTTAGTGATCTATGATTTATTCTCGATCTAACTTAAAATTCGCTAATTTGACGCAAAAATTTTTGTGTCCTCTCATGCTGGGGAGCATCAAAAAATGCCTGTGGCGCAGCCTCTTCCACAATGATTCCATCTGCCATAAATACAACCTTGTCGGCCACCTCGCGGGCAAATTTCATTTCATGAGTCACGACGACCATCGTCATTCCGTCTTGAGCCAACTCCCGCATAACTCCCAGCACTTCACCCACCAGTTCGGGATCAAGCGCCGATGTAGGCTCATCGAACAGCATAATCGCCGGGTCCATCGCCAGTGCACGTGCAATAGCTACCCGTTGCTGCTGTCCACCGGACAGACGAGTTGGATGCACATCCTGCTTATCCAGTAAGCCCACTCGCTTCAATAGCTGTTGTCCGATAGACATAGCCTTGTCGCGCGGCATTTTCTTTACTGTCAGCAGTCCTTCAATGACATTGCCGATAGCTGTTTTGTGAGGATACAGATTGAATTGCTGGAACACCATCCCCGTCTGCTTGCGAATATCACGAATGGCCACTTGGCGGGCACGAACAGGAGATGTAGCATCAACCTCAATCCCGTTCACCTCAAACTTGCCGGAAGACAGCTCTTCTAGACCGTTCAGACAGCGCAGCAAGGTACTTTTACCAGAGCCGCTGGGACCGAGCAATACGACGATTTCACGAGCGGCAACCTGAAAATCTATGCTTTTCAGAACCTCTACCTGTCCGAATCGTTTACCTAATCCGTTTGTTGTTATCATCATCTATCATCTCCACCTTAATAAGCTCGAGCCAGACGCTTTTCCACCCGCTCCAGTATAGCGGAGAATCCAATGCTCATAATCCAATACATCAGGGCAATTTCGAGCAGAAACGGCATGTAGAGCAAATACTGCGCCTGTAAAAGCTGTGCCTGCCGCATCAATTCACTGACCCCGATAACTGACACCAGCGACGTTTCTTTAAGCATACCCACGAACGTATTCCCCATCGGTGCAATTGCAATGCGTACCGCCTGCGGAAGAATGATACGCCACAGCGTTTGACCAGGCGACATTCCCGTAGCATAAGCGGCCTCGGTCTGTCCCTGCGGTACGGCTAAAATAGCTCCACGGAACGTCTCCGATAAGTACGCCCCTGTATTAATACTGAGCGCGAGACAAGCAGCCGTTAACGATCCAAATGATATTCCGTAATCATCCAGACCATAATAAATGACCGCAATCTGCACCAAAACCGGCGTTCCCCGGATGATCGATACATACATGCGGGCCAGCCACCGAACAGGTCGATTCCCTTTCAATCGAGCTACAGCAACAACCAGACCAATGATTAGACCAAACAGCATAGAAACAATCGTTATATACAGCGTATAATAAGCGCCCTTCAATAAAAAAGGCATGTTCTCCCACATTAATTCAAGCATCGGTTATATTCCCTTCTTTCAGACGAGTGGCCCCATGTCAGCATAAAAGCCAAGACTGGAGCCAAACGCCTGTAACAGGCTTACGTTATTCTTTTGGCTCCTCGCCAAACCATTTTTTGAAAATTGTTTTGTAAGTGCCGTCTTCCTTCATTTCCTTCAGAGCCTTGTTCAAGGCTTCCTTCAGCTCAGGAGTTTTCTGGTTAATAGCTACAGCCGCCTGATCCGATTTAATCGGCTCGCCTACAGCTTTAATTTGAAATCCGTTTTTGTCGATAATGGGCTTAAGAGCATACAGATTGTTAATGGTTGCATCAATACGACCAGAGTTTAGATCCTTCAATGAAGTAATAACATCATCATATGTTTTGATCTCAAAATCGCCTATCTTTGGCAGCACCTCGTTGCGCAGATAAGACTCATCATTTGTTCCCAAGCCGACACCAATGGTTTTGCCTTTAAAGTCTTCCAACGTCGTAATGTCATTGGTTTTACTGTTCACGATAATATTCACATTATTGGTGATATAGGGATCTGTGAAGTCAATGGCCTTCTTACGATCCTCTGTAATCGCCACCTGGCTAACCACTGCATCGAATTTTTTCTTTTGCAAACTTGGAATCAGTCCCGAAAATTCTTGTGCCGTGAACTCCGCTTTTACTCCAATCCGTTTCGCCAATTCTTTGGCAATATCCACATCAAACCCGTCCAACTCCTTGTTGTCGTTCAAGAAATTGTACGGCGGGTAAGTACCCATCATGCCTACCTTCATTACACCAGCCTTCTTGATGGCTTCGAGCTGATTGGCGGCTGCCTCGTTACTGCTGCCTGCTCCATTGCTAGTATTCGAAGCTTCTGGCTTTGTACCGCAAGCGCTCAGCACAAGACTGAACAATGCCAGAGCCATGAGTGTGGTCACCAAGAATCCTTTTTTACGTGTTTTCATGTATCGTTCTCTCCTGTCTAGATGTAAATGTTTAAGTTTGTAAGTGTAATTGGGCTATATTAATTGTTGCCCACTACTCATTCATGCGATGTTGACCGTCTAGCTTTGGCCTAATAGTCCGTAAAATTCAAAATTAGCAGCCTCTTCTGCCAATCTTGTAGCGGATACCTGCTTGATATGGTCATGTGTTCCCTCTGAACCGAATAGCCAGCGTATAATGACACCTTCGATCATGCTCATGAGTAATGCTGCCCTCAATTCGACATCTAATTCGGCAGGCAACATGTTCAGCTCGATCGCTCGCTCCATATTGCGCCGGAATGCAAGCTCCATCGCAGTCCTTGTTTCACGGATGCTCTGCCTCACTGGTTCATCGACACCGCTGCCGATCAGCAGCAAACCCATCAGATAACGGTTCTCGAATGCAAAATGAAATAGCCGAACAAACAGCGCTTCCGATGCCTTAACCATATCAGCCAGTGTTCCCGCATCACGGCGATACCCCTGCCCGATCGCTGACAAAAGCTGTTCACGACCTGTAGCGATAATCTCCAGCGCCAAGGCCTCTTTACTTTTAAAATGCCAATAAAATGTGCCTTGAGCTACTCCTGCCTCCACCACGATATCTGAAATCTTCGTTTGGTGATAACCCTGCTCAGCGAACCGCTTTAACGCAATGTGAAGAAGCTGTGTTCTGCGGTCTGTTTCTTCTCCCCCGTGGTCAACAGGTGAGTCATTCGAAAGGGTTTTGGGCTGCTTCGCCTTGCGTGGCTGCATGGGTTTCCTCCTCCCGATTGATCAGTCAGTCAGTTTTGTATTTTTAATCCTATAGGATAAGTATACTTTTGTCAAACGAAAAAGAGGACCTCCGAAGAGGTCCTCTGTATCCTATATATTGCTGTTATAGCAATGCTTTTGCCGCAATGTCTGTACGGTTTTGCTTGCCTTCAAAGGTAATATGAGCAGCCTGTTCGTAAGCTTTGTCCCGTGCCTCGGCAATGTCACGTCCCAAACCAACCACGCCTAACACGCGTCCGCCGTTCGTGACCCACTCACCCTGTTCGTTGATGCCTGTTCCGGCATGGAAGACGATAGCTTCGTTTGCCTGGTCCAGTCCGTGGATAGGTACTCCTTTGGCGTAAGCTGCAGGGTAACCCCCTGATGCCAGCACCACGCACACCGCAGCTTCATCCTTCCACTCGATCTCCACCTGATCCAGTGTGCCGTTCACCGCTGCGAGAAAAATATCGAGCAAATCGGATTTTAGTCGAGGCAATACGACTTGTGTTTCTGGATCACCAAAACGTGCATTAAACTCAATGGTCTTCGGCTTGCCGTCCGGCGAAATCATCAGTCCAGCAAATAAAACACCACGGAACGGGCGTCCTTCAGCAACCATAGCCTTGGCCGTCGGCTTAATAATCGTCTCAATGGCTTCCTCAATAATGGAATTGGCTATGTGAGGCAGCGGGGAATATGTTCCCATGCCACCTGTGTTCGGTCCTTTGTCACCATCAAAAACCGGCTTGTGATCTTGCGCCGCTGCCATCGGCCGTACCGTTTCACCGTCAACAAAGGAAAGAATCGACATTTCCTGTCCAGCGAGGAACTCCTCGATCACGACCTGTGCGCCCGCTTCTCCAAATACCTTTGCCACCATAATATCGGACAGAGCCCTTTCCGCTTCCTCCATTGAGTAAGCGACTGTCACGCCTTTGCCTGCTGCCAGTCCATCGGCCTTAATGACCACCGGAATCGGCTGGTCCTTTAAGTAGGCATGTGCTGCCTCATAGGTATAAAATTTGCGATAAGTTGCTGTCGGAATTTGATATTTATGCAGCAAATCTTTCATGAAGATTTTGCTACCTTCAATTTCCGCCGCATTTTTACGCGGTCCGAATACTGGGATGCCTTTGGCTTCAAAGGCATCCACAATGCCGTCTGCCAGCGGATCATCGGGGCCTACCACGACCAGTCCGACTTTTTTGGATTCCGCCAGTTCTGTCAGCGCGTCAAACTCACTCACCGGAATCGGCACACACTCCGCTAATTGTCCAATACCAGCATTACCTGGCGCACAATAGATTTGTCCGGCCTTGGGGCTTTTCTTCAGCGCCCATACAATTGCATGTTCGCGGCCGCCCCCTCCGATAACCAAAATATCCATTCAGGTGATTCCTCCCGCTCCCAGTATGATCGTTCAGGTGTGCTGCATCCACAACTCACGCAACTTAGTGCTTGAAATGACGTACGCCCGTAAAGACCATAGCAATGCCATATGCGTTAGCAACCTTGATGGATTCTTCGTCTTTGATGGAGCCGCCCGGCTGAATGACTGCCGTGATGCCTGCTTTAGCTGCCAACTCCAGCGTATCGCCCATCGGGAAAAATGCATCCGATGCCAGTACCGCACCTTTTGCTTTGTCACCGGCCTGCTCGATTGCAATCTTGGCCGCCCCGACACGGTTCATTTGTCCTGCACCTACGCCAATGGTCATATTATCTGCTGCCAGTACGATAGCGTTGGATTTCACATGCTTAACCACTTTCCAGCTAAACAAAAGTTGTTTCAGTTCCTCCTCGGATGGCGCGCGCTCTGTTACAACTGTAATTGCATCCGGGTCTACAGCGTGAACGTCATTTTGCTGAACAACCATGCCACCTTCAAGGGAAGTCACGACGAAACGGCTCTTTGCCTGCTCAGACGGTGAAAGCTCACCCAGATCAAGCAAACGAATATTTTTCTTTTTCGTTAAAATTTCCAATGCTTCTTTGGTGAAACCTGGTGCCAGTATAATTTCCAAAAAGATTTCACTCAGCTTGCTCGCTGTATCGCCGTCAATAATCCGGTTAGCCGCGACAATGCCCCCAAAAATCGAGGTCGGATCTGCTGCGTAAGCTTTGCTGTACGCTTCATAAATACTGCCGCCAATTCCTACACCGCAAGGATTCATATGCTTAACTGCGACTACTGTCGGCTCGCTGAATTCTTTGACGATTTGGAGGGCTGCATTAGCGTCATTGATATTATTGTAAGACAACTCTTTGCCGTGAAGTTGCTTCGCAGTTGTCAGTGTACCCTTGGCCGCCAATGGCTCACGGTAAAATGCAGCCTGTTGATGAGGATTTTCTCCATAACGCAAATCCTGAATTTTTTCATAGGTTACAGTGTAACGCTCAGGCAACGGATCACCTGTCACATTCGACAAATAATCGGAAATCAAAGCGTCGTATGACGCCGTATGACGGAACACTTTTGCAGCCAAACGCTTACGAGTATTCAGCTCCGTGTCGCCATCCTTACGTATTTCCTCCAGTACAGTGCTATAGTCATCAGCATCGACCACTACACTGACAAAAGCATGGTTTTTTGCCGCTGAGCGGAGCATCGTTGGACCGCCGATGTCGATATTTTCAATCGCGTCCTCATAGGTTACACCGGGTTTGGCGATCGTTTCCGCAAAAGGATACAGGTTCACAACGACCAGATCGATATAATCCAATCCAAGCTCCTTCATTTGACGCTGATGCTCTTCATTATCCCGAACAGCCAGCAAACCGCTGTGTACCGCAGGGTGGAGTGTTTTAACACGTCCATCCATAATTTCTGGAAATTCCGTTACCTCTGAAATACCGATGACAGGAATACCCTCTTTCGACAGCAAGCTGCTCGTTCCCCCTGTCGAAACGATCTCCACACCCAATTTGGACAACTCACGGCAAAACTCTACGATTCCCCGTTTATCTGATACGCTGACGAGCGCTCTTTTAATACTCACCCTGTCTCCTCCTTTAGCTCTTTCAGAATTTTGCAAATTTCTCTTCTATCAATTTATTTCCCGAGAAATATCGAAAAATGCCTGTACAGTATCCTTGTTAGGACAATGATATGACAAATTACAGTTATCTTTAGAGAAGTGAGTTCACCTTGCGGCCATTCAATTGGATTTTGCCTTGGGCCAGTCTGCCAACTACCTCAGGATATAGCTGACGTTCCACGGATTGAATGGCTACGGATAAGGATTCCGCTGTATCATGATCGTGAACCTCCACGACACGTTGGGCAATAATCGCCCCAGTATCCATCCCCCCGTCCACAAAATGGACGGTGACCCCACTTACCTTGACCCCATAGGCTAATGCCTGTCCAATAGCATCTTTCCCTGGAAATGCCGGAAGCAGCGACGGATGAATATTAATGATTTTCCCAGCGTACGCATCAACCATAACACTAGATAGCAAACGCATATAGCCTGCTAACACGATGAGATCAATCGATTTCTGCTCCAGCAAAGCCACTAATTCACGCTCATAGTCTTCTCGGGCAGGATAATCTTTAGGACGAAAAGTATGACAGGCAATTCCAGCTTTCTGTGCTCTAGCTACAGCAGGAGCCGCAGGCTTGTCACAGATGAGCAGTTCTACCGAGGCGCCGCCCAGCTCACCCCGCGCAGCCGCATCCACCAAAGACTGAAAGTTCGTCCCTTCGCCTGATGCAAAAACAGCAATCCGGTACTCGTTCATTACACCTCGGCTCCTGTAAAGGTCACGATAGAGCTGCCTTCCGTTACTTTTCCGATCACATACGCAGCTTCACCCTGTTCCTTCAGAACTTCCAGTGCGGTCTGTGCGTGCTCTGCACCGACAACGATCACCATTCCAATCCCCATATTGAAAGTCGTGAACATGTCTTTGTTGGAGATTTCGCCATTTTCCTGCATGAGCTGGAAGATCGGAAGAATCGGCCAAGTGCCGTATTGTATATCCACATTGACGTGATCCGGTAACACTCTAGGGATATTTTCAATAAAACCGCCACCAGTGATATGCGCCATGCCTTTTACTTTTACCTTATCCAGCAATGCCAACACAGATTTCACATAAATTTTCGTAGGCTCCAGCAGTACATCGCCCAGTTTGCCATTCAAGCCTTCGATTTCATCATGCAAATTATAACCTTGCTGTTCCAATAACAGCTTGCGAACTAGGGAGAAACCATTACTGTGAACGCCACTGGAAGCTAGTCCGATTACGGTATCTCCAGGAGCAATGGAACTGCCGTTAATGATTTTGCTTTTATCTACAATCCCTACCGTGAATCCGGCAATATCATATTCGCCCTCTCTGTACATCCCCGGCATTTCTGCGGTTTCACCGCCGACCAACGCACAACCTGACTGGTGACAGCCCTCGGCAATACCGGCGACAATCGCTTCGATTTTCTCAGGTATAACCTTGTCACAGGCGAGATAATCGAGAAAAAAGAGTGGCTCCGCGCCCCCTACGACAATGTCGTTTACGCACATCGCAACTGCATCAATGCCGATGGTGTCATGACGATCCATTGCGAAGGCAAGCTTCAGCTTCGTGCCGACACCGTCAGTACCAGACACAAGTACAGGCTCCTCGTACTTATCTTTATTCAGGCCGAACAATGCACCGAATCCGCCCAAGTCCGTGAGCACTTCCGGACGGAAGGTACGTTTAACGTGCTTTTTCATCCGTTCTACTGCTTCATTACCAGCAGCGATATCTACCCCTGCGTTTTTGTATGCTTCGGACATTCATGAACACTCCTTCAAATGATTGACCCTCCTAAGTCCTCCCTAGCAGGGAGGATTCCATGGGGCTGCTCCCCCTGGACCCCTCAAGAGTCGGTCAGATGCGTAGGATTGGGTGCTGCTTGGTGGTGGTTCGTGCTGTGAGTGGCGTGTTTTCCTTTGTGAGTTGCGGGTCTTCCCGCAATTCACAAGGACACGCTTTGATGCGTGGCCGCCTTTGGTAGTGACGGCGGCAGGGGCACGTCCCGGGCTGTTTGCTTTGCAAAGTCGGGGACGTGCCGGTCAAAGAAGTGAGCAGCGCTAACGGGCGGCTTACTTCTTTGGCCCTTGAGGCAGGCAGCTTCCTCCCTGCCTGTTAAAAACTCATGGCATGAAATAGTTATGCCATGAGTTTTTAACGGCCTTACCTATCCTCTTCCCGGTGGGAACAGAAGAGGTACAGGCACTGCTGCAAAATACTGCACACCTGAGGAACGCAGCGGGTGGAAGGATTCTGGAGAAGCGAAGCGCTCGCCTTTGCCGCTGGATTCCAACCCTGTAAGGGGTTAATCCAATCCTGGAATCTGGCGGCAACAGCGATCGTAAGAACCTTCCACACGCGGAGTGGTTCCCTCAGAACCGCCATCCCATGCCTCCATGCACCTCTGTACCTCTTTTGTTCCCTATATTAACAACTACACCCGAACTTTTCTTCGCCTTTAAAATCTACCTGTGTCGGATAATCATTATCGAAACAAGCCATGCACAAACCGCCCTTGTAATCCTGTTCGTTATGTCCGCCTACCGCGGCAATCAATCCCTCGGCGCTCATAAAATAGAGCGAATCGGCGTTAATCTCTTGCCGAATCTCCTCCACGGTTTTGGACGAAGCGATCAGTTCCCGACGGTCCGGCGTGTCGATACCGTAGAAGCACGGGTTTTTGAAAGGCGGTGAGGTAATTCGTACATGTACTTCCAAAGCGCCCGCATCCCGCAGCATATTTACGATTCGACGAGATGTGGTGCCCCGAACGATAGAGTCGTCGATCATAATGACCCGTTTACCTTCAACCACACGGCGTACGGCGCTCAGTTTCATTTTTACCCCCTGCTCGCGCAGCTCCTGACTCGGTTGAATAAAGGTACGTCCAGTGTATTTATTTTTAATCATGCCCAGCTCATAGGGAATACCTGTTTGCTCTGCATAACCAATTGCAGCCGAAATGCTGGAATCCGGTACACCGGTAACCAAATCTGCATCGACAAAAGCCTCTAGCGCCATCTGGCTGCCCATTCGTTTGCGTGCTGCATGAAGATTAGAACCATTCAAGTCACTGTCAGGACGAGCAAAATAAATATACTCCATCGCACACAGCGCTTTACGCTGCTTAGCTTCCGTATAACGGTCTTCGTGCAGTCCGTTTTTATCCAGAACTAGCAGTTCACCTGGCTCAATATCGCGCAACAGTTCTGCACCAATAGTTTCCAAGGCACAAGACTCGGATGCAAACAAATAAGCATCGCCCAATCTGCCCATCGTCAATGGACGCAAGCCGTTGGGATCAGAAGCCACAAGCAGCTTGTCATTGGTCATAATAAGGAAAGCAAACCCTCCGACAATACGCTTTAATGCATCCTTGGCAGCCTCCACTAAATCCTTGGACGACCGGGCGATCAAATGTGCTACTACTTCGGTATCGCTGGTTGTTTGAAAAATAGACCCACCCTGCTCCAGCTCATGCCGAATTTGCAAAGCATTCACGATATTTCCGTTCGTCGCTACCGCCAAATCACCATCACGATACTTGAACACCAAAGGCTGTGCATTCGTCAGCTTACTGTCTCCACTTGTCGAATAGCGCACATGTCCTATGGCAATATCGCCTGTCAACGAAGCCATTAAGTCTTTATTAAATACTTCTTTGACAAGTCCCATTCCACGATGATAATGGAATTCGTCGCCACTGCTCACACAGATACCTGCACTTTCTTCACCACGATGCTGAAGCGCGTGCAAGCCGTAATACGCTAGGGAAGCGGCATCGGAGTGTCTGTACACCCCGAATACGCCGCATTCCTCTTTTAATTTATCGAACAGCCCCTCTTTACCCGAGCCTTCATTATAATAATCTCCAGTCCACAACGTCCGTGCTGTTATTTCATCAGACATGGAATGACATCCTCCCAGATTTGCTTCAAACTGGCGACTGCCTCGTTCAAAGCGGGTTGTCCGTTCACCTCAACTGTCAATTGTGATCCTTCAACTTTTCCCAATACGGTAACTGGTACTTCCACTCCACGCAGATGTGCTTCCAACGCAGACGCTTTATCCGGTGATGCAGATAACAAAATGCGGGATTGACTTTCGCTGAATAAAGCATGATCAGGGCGCAAAGACGTTTCTACGTTAACCTGCACTCCCAATCCGCTGCTAATGCCGGATTCGGCAAGCGCTACAGCCAATCCGCCCTCTGCGAGATCATGTGCGGATTGTACCAATCCGGCCTGAATCGCTCCTAGCACCGCTGTCAGCAGTTTTTTCTCTACATTCAAATCGAGCTCAGGCGGACGTCCTTCGGATACACCGTGCACGACAGCCTGGAACTCACTACCTCCTAGCTCAGCCTTCGTCTCTCCCACTAGGAAAATGACATCGCCTTCGGCTTTGAAGCCTTGTGTCGTAATATGATCTGTATCATGTACCAGACCGACCATTCCGACTACAGGCGTCGGATAGATCGAACCTTTGGCATTTTCGTTGTACAAGCTAACGTTGCCCCCGATAACAGGTGTATCCAGTACACGGCAAGCTTCTGCCATACCGTCTACGGCTTTTTCCATTTGCCAGAAAATATCCGGTTTTTCAGGGTTACCAAAGTTCAGATTGTCCGTAATCGCCAAAGGCTCTCCACCAGAGCATACAATGTTTCGAGCTGCTTCGCTGACTGCAATCCGTCCACCTACCTCAGGGTCCAGATATACATAACGTCCGTTACAGTCCGTAGTCATTGCAAGTCCCTTGCGGGTGCCACGTACGGTCACTACAGCTGCATCCGAACCCGGACGAACGGCCGTACTGGTGCGAACCATGTAATCATATTGCTCGTATACCCATTTCTTGCTAGCTACACTTGGTGAAGATAGCACCTTTTTCAGCGCGCCGTTCAAGTCCGTTACTTCTGCATACCGAAGTGTGTCAATCGCAGCATTTTGCTCATAATAAGCAGGGACTTCGGAAGGCTTGTCATAGATCGGACACTCGTCAACTAGCGCCGTCACTGGCATATCACCCACCACTTCACCGTGATGGAACAAACGCAAACGACCGTCATCCGTCACTTTACCGACCTTGGCACAAATGACGCCCCAACGCTCGAAAATTTCAAGCGCCTGTGCTTCATCCTTTGGCTCAACAACGAACAACATACGCTCCTGTGATTCAGACAGCATCATTTCATAAGGTGTCATGCCCTCTTCACGTTGCGGTACCTGATCCAGGTACAGCTCAAGACCGTTGCCCGCCTTGCTTGCCATTTCAGCACTGGAGCAGGTAAGTCCCGCTGCGCCCATATCCTGAATACCCAGTACAATACCGCTGTCGATCAGTTCCAGACATGATTCCATAACCAGCTTTTCCATGAATGGATCGCCCACTTGAACCGCAGTCCGATTCGCTTCGGATTCCTCTGTCAGCTCAACGGATGCGAAGGTCGCTCCGTGAATCCCGTCACGACCTGTCGGAGGCCCCACATAAAACACCGGGTTGCCGACCCCCTTTGCCACACCGCGCTGGATTTTATCATGGTCAATCAATCCTACACACATTGCATTGACGAGCGGATTGCCTTCGTAGCTTTCGTCAAATACAACCTCTCCACCCACGGTCGGAATACCGATACAGTTCCCGTAGCCCGCAATACCCGATACCACATGCTCAAACAAATATTTCACGCGGTCGCTCTCCAGCTTGCCAAAACGCAAAGAGTTCAACACAGCTACAGGTCTTGCGCCCATGGAGAAAATATCACGGATGATGCCGCCTACCCCAGTCGCTGCCCCTTGAAAAGGTTCTACAGCGGATGGATGGTTATGACTTTCGATTTTAAATACAACCGCTTGGTTGTCTCCAATATCTACAATCCCTGCTCCTTCACCCGGTCCCATCAGCACTCGCGGACCGCTCGTCGGGAAACGTCTCAACAACGGCTTGGAGTTTTTGTAAGCACAATGCTCTGACCACATAACACTGAACACGCCAATTTCCGTATAATTCGGCTGACGCCCCATGAAATCACAGATCAGCGCATATTCACTGTCCGACACACCCATCTGCTGATACAGTTTATGTTCGGCAACCTGCTCTGCCGTCGGTTCCTTAGCGGACACTTGCTGCGCCATGACGATCCCTCCAAGCATTCAAAATAGATGTAAACATACGTTTGCCGTCATCCGTGCCAAGCAATGCATCCACCGCACGTTCCGGATGGGGCATCATGCCCAGCACGTTACCTTGTTCATTACAAATCCCCGCAATATCCGTCATGGAACCATTGGGATTATCTTTATACGTAAATACGATCTGATTGTTCGCCTGCAAACGAGCCAGCGTCTCATCATCACAGTAATAGTTGCCTTCACCATGTGCGATCGGAATAATGATTTCTTCACCAGCAGTATAATCTCTTGTAAAAGGCGTATCGTTATTCGCAACCTGCAACACCGTATCACGGCAAAGGAATTTCATCGACAGATTACGGCGCAAAGCTCCTGGCAACAGCCCGGCTTCGGTCAAAATTTGAAAACCGTTGCAAATCCCCAAAATATATTTGCCTTCAGCAGCCGCTTTGGCTACTTCCTTCATCACCGGGGCAAACCGGGAAATCGCACCGCACCGCAGATAATCCCCGTAGGAGAAGCCTCCCGGAACAAGAATACAATCGTAAGGTGACAGATCCGTTGCAGTATGCCAAACATAATCGACAGGTTCACCGACCGTGTCCTCTATCGCCTTATAGCAGTCAATATCACAGTTGGAGCCCGGAAAAACCAGAACTGCAAATTTCATGGAATCAGCCCTCCAGTTCGTAGCGGTAGTCTTCAATGACCGTGTTGGCCAACAGCTTTTCACACATCTCGATGACGCGTTTCTCTGCACTCTCGCGGTCTGTTGTATCCAGATTGAGTTCCATATACTTACCAATTCTGACGCTGTCCACTTCTCCGAAACCCATAGAATGCAGTGCGCCTTGCACCGCGACCCCCTGCGGGTCCAAAACGCTTTGCTTAATCGTGACATAGACTGTTGCTTTCATCATGTTCCTTCAGTTCCTCCTCCGAATGAGTGAATCCTATTGGTTGAATTATGATTACTATTTACTGTGCCGTCAGACGCCGCCAAATATCCGTATATCTTGCAGTTGTTTCTTCTACGACCTCAGCAGGCAACGGATCGGGCTTGCTGTTCTTGTCCCAACCGGATGATGCCAAATAGCTTCGTACCGGCTCCTTGTCCATGCTGTCAATCTCCACATCCAGCTCATACTTTTCCTGCGCCCAAAAACGGGATGAGTCCGGGGTGAAAATTTCATCAATCAAAATCACCTTGCCATCAACAAGACCAAACTCAAACTTGCAATCCGCTAAAATGATTCCTCGCTTTTCGCAGAAAGCACGCGCAAATTCGTACAATGCCAAGCTTTTTTCCTCAAGCTCACCGGTTAGCTGGGCCCCGACCAGCTCTTTCATTTGGTGAAGGGAAATGTCCTCGTCGTGACCGACATCATTTTTTGCAGCCGGTGTAAATAGAGGCTTGGGAAAGCGTTCATTCTTACGTAGCCCCTTGGGCAATAGAATACCGTTTACCTCGCCGGTCTGCTCATACTGACGCCAGCCGCCTCCGGTAATATATCCGCGCACCACACACTCGATGTCGATGCGTTCAGCCTTCAGCGTAACCATGATCCGGTCCTTTAGCAGCTCTTTATGCTGTTCGTCGATGACATGTCCGAGCTTGTCTACATCGGTATGCACGACATGGTTTTCCAGCAGGTCTTTCGTCTGTTCAAACCAGAAAGCACTGAGCTTGTTCAATACATTTCCTTTTTCCGGTACGGGCGGCTCCAACACATAATCAAAAGCCGAAATCCGGTCCGTCACGACAATCAGAAAATGTTCTCCGAGATCATACAACTCACGCACTTTGCCTTTGTACAAGAGCGGCGCATGAATCAGATCTTCGGCGGTAGACAATGACATTTCATTACACCTCTTTCATAGAAGTTGCCCCTCCTAAATCGAACCTTTGCCCCTCCTAAATCCTCCCCTCGGGGAGGACCCCCAGGGCTGCTGCCCTCGGGACTCCCGCAAGAGTTGGCTGGTGAGCCGGGTGAGGGCGTCTATTTTGTAGCTACGGTCGGGTGAGCGCGCTCCGCTGGATGAAGCTTGTTGGCACAAGCCTCATCCAGCAACGCTTTTACGTCGGCGCGAACGGCTGGCTCAAGGCTTCGCTTCTTGAGCCTTGCGCGTTTCTGGAAGGACTACGGGCTGTTTGCTGTGCAAATTCGGCAGTCCTTCCAGAAACGTTGCTTGTGATAGAAAAGCGTGTTCCACTGCTTTTCCATCGCTCTTGGGAAGGTGCGGCATCTTATGTGCCGCACCTTCCCTAGCTCTGCTCCCACATGAGGGTTGGTGCTGGAAGCAGCGGAGCGGACGGAATCGTTCTGGAGAAGCGTTAGCGTTTGCCTTTGCCCCTGGATTCCGACCATATCTGGTCTTATACAATCACAGGAATCTAGGGGCAACAGCAATCGGAAGAATGATCCGTTCGCGTAGCGGCCTCATCACGCTCCTGAGCTTCTCCCAAGCACCAAACCTCCTCTTACTCCCCTAATCCCAGCTTTTTAAAGATCGTATCCACGTTTTTCAAATGCCAAGCTGGGTTGAACGCATCCTCGATTTCATCCGGACTGAGCACGTCAGTAATTTCAGGAGTCGCCTCGACGATTTCGCGGAACTGGCGTTGTTCTTCCCATGCCTGCATAGCACGCGGCTGCACGGTATCGTAAGCTTTTTCACGACTAAATCCCTTGTCGATCAGCTTCGTCATAATACGGCCAGAGAATGGTACACCATACGTACGCGCCATATTGCGCTTCATATTTTCAGGGAAGACCGTCAGATTTTTCACGATATTGCCAAAACGGTTCAGCATGTAGTTCAACAGCATTGTTGCATCTGGCAGAATGATGCGTTCTACAGAAGAATGCGAAATGTCGCGCTCATGCCACAGCGTAACGTTCTCATACGCCGATACCATATGCCCGCGAATCACACGTGCCAGGCCGGAGATGTTTTCACTTCCGATCGGATTGCGTTTATGCGGCATTGCGGAAGATCCTTTTTGACCCTTAGCAAAAGCTTCTTCCACCTCGCGGAATTCACTCTTTTGCAATGCACGGACTTCTGTAGCAAACTTGTCCAACGATGTGGCGATCAACGCCAACGTGGCCATATATTCAGCATGGCGATCACGCTGAAGCGTTTGTGTAGAAATCGGAGCAGGCTTGGTGCCCAGCTTGCGGCATACGAATTCTTCCACAGCCGGGTCAATGTTGGCATATGTTCCGACTGCACCGGACATTTTACCGTATTGCACCTGGTCAGCAGCATAGCGGAAACGTTCCAGATTGCGCTTCATTTCCTCGTACCACAGGCCCATTTTCAGTCCGAATGTGGTCGGCTCAGCGTGCACTCCATGTGTACGTCCCATCATCGGTGTGTGCTTGTAAGCCAATGCCTTTTCCTTCAAAATCTCAATAAAATTCAGAATATCTCGTTCCAGAATTTCATTCGCCTGTTTTAACAAATAGCCCAGTGCTGTATCGACCACGTCTGTGGAGGTTAGACCGTAATGCACCCATTTGCGCTCGTCGCCAAGACTTTCGGACACTGTGCGGGTAAAAGCAATGACATCATGTCTTGTTTCCTGCTCAATTTCATAGATCCGTTCAATATCAAAGCTTGCATTTTTGCGCAGAGCCACGGTATCTTCTTTTGGGATAACACCTAACTCAGCCCATGCTTCACAGGCACACAGTTCTACTTCCAGCCAAGCTTTGAATTTATTTTCTTCCGTCCAAATCGCTCTCATTTCCGGTCTGCTATAGCGTTCGATCATGACTATTTATTCCCCCAAATATTGGTTTGATCAATCCATTCCAGCGCTTGTTCCGTATCCTGGCACAACAGATTAATATGTCCCATCTTTCGGCCTGGCTTGGCTTCACTTTTTCCATACAAATGCAGCTTCGGTACAACACTCAATCTTTCAGCTTCAGCATCTGTTTGTCCGAACCGCCGAATTACGTTCTCCAAATGCTCACCTAGTACATTGACCATCACGACCGGAGTCAGCAGCTTCGTGTTGCCCAGTGGCAAACCACAAATCGCACGTATATGTTGCTCAAATTGCGAAGTGGCGCAACCCTCCATCGTGTAATGGCCGGAGTTATGGGGTCGTGGTGCCAACTCATTAACGTATAATTGTCCATCTTCGGTGACAAACATCTCCACAGCGAGCAGCCCCACCGCATCCAATGACTCCGCCACAGCCAGCGCCAATTTGCGTGCTTCCTCCTGGACAGGTTCAGGTACGCGTGCGGGTACAATCGACGTGTGCAAAATGTTGTTCACGTGAATGTTTTCCGCAGGCGGAAAGGCTTTGGCTTCACCGTTCGTGCTGCGAGCTACAATCACCGAGATTTCGCAGCGAAAACGGATGAACTGTTCCAACACCAGTTCCGCACCGCTTCCAGCCAGTTGCTCGTAGGCATTCGTGGCTTCCTCCAATTGGCGAACGACCACTTGGCCCTTGCCATCATAACCGCCGACTGCTGTTTTGAGCACACACGGTACACCCAGTTCGGCTACCGCTTGAACCATATCGGCAGAACTGCTAATTTCACGATATGGAGCGACAGGAACACCAGCTGCTTCAATAGAACGTTTTTCACGCAGACGATGCTGTGTCGTGTACAAAAGACTACTGCCCTGCGGTACACTGGATTCCTGTTCCAAAAGCGCGGCTACACCTGCATCCACATTTTCAAACTCATACGTGATCACATCACACCGTGCAGCTAGTTCTCTGGCCGCGCGTTCATCATCATAGGCAGCACGGATTTGTTCGGACACCTGTCCACACGGACTATCCGGTGCAGGGTCCAGTGTTACGAAGCGATAGCCTAGGTTTGTTCCTGCCAGTACAAGCATTCTTCCTAGTTGTCCGCCTCCCAAAATTCCAATCACTGTGCCAGGAGGGCGGATTCGGCCTGCCGATTCACATGCTTCATTCATAGCGAGTCACTGCCTTCCAGTACCTCGTCACGGATACGATCGCGTCTTGCCACAACCCGCTGACTTATCTTTTCGTCAAAAGCACCTAATATTTGTGCAGCCAGCAGCCCTGCGTTGGTAGAGCCTGCCTTACCGATCGCCACAGTGGCGACTGGAATACCACCCGGCATCTGCACAATGGAGAGCAGGGAGTCCAGACCATTCAGAGCCTTCGACTGGACAGGCACGCCAATTACTGGCAAGGATGTCTTCGCAGCCACCATTCCCGGCAGATGTGCAGCCCCGCCCGCTCCAGCAATAATGACCTTTAATCCGCGCCCGGCGGCCTCTTCTGCAAAACGAAACATTAAATCCGGTGTACGATGGGCTGAAACTACTTTTTTCTCATATCCGATTTCAAGCTCGTCCAGCACAGCACATGCATGTTGCATGGTGTCCCAGTCTGATGTGCTGCCCATAATGACAGCGACCTGCACTGACATGTCCTTCACTCCCTGTTTATCAATAAGCGCCAAAAATCCGGCACTCGAAAATAACGTTATTTTCAAGACACCGGACTACGAAAAAACAAACGACAGAGCCTCTTAAAGGCATGCCAAAAGCAAGCCTGTTCCACCGCATCCAATGCGGCTTCAGCCGTATGTCTCCCGTAGTCCGGAAATTTAAGGTTTCCAGGTAGAAACTTCCGGGCCATATCCCCGGCATTATACGAGTCAGGATTGTGCTTACTCCATACCCAACGATATACTTTCCTAGCGTAATCGTGGTGAGTTTCGGCTCCAACATGCGTACCTAATTAAATTGTACCTAAAGTTCATTTTTTATCGACAATACACTTCATAGTTTAACAATTCCCTACACCCTGTGTCAACTTGAAAACGAACATTGTCATAATGATACAATTTAATGTTCGTGTTTAACAAAAACCAAGCCCTTTATATGCACACCTCGGGACTATTGTATTACATTTAGCTATCTCTCTACCTACACTGATAACGGCCAGCAATACATCTTACTAACAAAAATAAAAAGCCGGCACTTCCTGTACAGGTAGTGATCCGACTTTTACTTTTTTTATTTCGTTATTTTACGACCAGCACGGGGATACGTGCATGCTGCACCACATTGTGACTTACGCTACCTAATACAAATTCACGAATGCCACCCAATCCGCGACTGCCGATCACAATCACATCGAAGCCATTCTCATTGGCATAATCCAAAATGACTTCGGCCGGCGAACCTTGAATCAGCTCCACCTTGGCGTCTACACCTTGCTCAGCAAGCCGCCTTTTAACTTCATCCGTAGTTTGCTCAGCCAAATCATAATACTCTTTATTCACCGAAGCTGGAATTGGAGCCAAACCTTCGCCCATAAAAATCCGCGGGAAATCGAATGCTGTTACGACCTCAAGCTTCGAGGAGGGTGATGCCTTCACCAATTCAGCCGCCTTCAATAAAGCTTTGTTGGATGCATCCGAACCGTCATAAGCAAGCAATACTTTTGAAAATAGCATAATACGCACCTCTTCCGAATTCAGTTTGTTTAATCAAAGCCTGAAATTATGTATTCCTGTGGTTGTTCACTTCATTACATCAAGTAATGGCCGAGAATAGCCTTCTCAATCATCATTAAACTTCCCTATGAGAAGCTAAACTCCCAGCCTTACCGTAAAAAATACCCATAGAGCAATGCGTTAATGAATAGCAACGCAGGAATACCTAATCTGAAGGTCATATGCCGTGTTTTATGGCGTTTGCGGTACATCGCAATGAGTACACCCAATGCGCCCCCGATCAGGGCCAGCAAAAACAACGTCCGTTCAGGTACGCGATCACGGTGTTTACGTGCTCTCTTTTTATCTTCCGACATTACCAGATAGCCTACTGCATTGATGAACAGCAGCCATACCAACAAGCCTGTCTGCAATGTCTCCCCTCCTTTTGCACACCGTACCAGTTTCAGGTATTAGGACTTATATAGAGCTCTCTCCTTCATTATAACCTCACCCCTTTTATAGAAACAACGCCTTCTCTGACTGGGAAAACGTTTTTGCGGAAATAGTAACGGTGTATGAGGGCAATTCCCGAGTGCATCTATTTTGTCTTAAAGGAGGAACTACGATGGAAAGCACCCATGAGTACGTTGAAAAGCTACGAGAAAATGCAAAAAAGGCAGAACGTAACCGTAAACAAGGAAAAGGAACTCCCAGCGCCAGCTTGCCAACAAAACAGCACAGCAAAAACCCCTGATCATGAGATCTCTATTCAACTGTAGAACCATGTAAATACCGTAAGACATCAACTTCACCGTGTCACTCTCATTCAATGAAATTAAAGGTAGGTAAACTCAGTTGTTTACCCTTTTATCAAAAACAACAAGCAGACTCCTTATGAGATTTCTGCTTGTTGTTTTGTTTTCAAATCTTTTCCATCCAGGTATAATTAAAGCGATTACATATAATAAAGAAAAGTTTTAAAGTCATATTTTCTAACATATATATTGACTAAAGGCGATTTCACACCCTATAATGCGTGATATTAACGTTATTCGACAAAATATTTGTCAGTTAATCTATCATTAAATTTCGAGGTTTAAGATTGGAGAGGAGCTTTATATGACTAACATGAAAAAAATGACAATGATTCCCCTGTTGGCCAGCTTTATTCTCGGAAGTACCTTATGGAGTGGTGGATTTACTGCTAACGTTGCGGCAGCAGCTACAACCAATACAACGTTATCTACTTCTAGCACTACAACTTTGGACAAATCTGATAAGCCACAAACTAATCACTTGCCCAATATTAAAATACTGGCCACAGGAGGAACCATTGCAGGGTCATCCTCCGTCAACACAGATACAACTGGCTACAAAGCAGGTGCATTAGGTGTTGAAACCTTGATCAATGCCGTTCCTGAGATGAAAAGTATTGCAAATGTCAGTGGTGAGCAAGTGGTTAACGTAGGTAGCCCCGATGTTAATAATGAAATCCTCTTAAAACTTGCCAAACGCACCAACGAACTGCTTGCCAGAGATGATGTAGATGGTATTGTCATTACCCATGGTACAGATACATTGGAAGAAACGGCATACTTCCTCAATCTTGTCGTTAAGAGCGATAAGCCTGTAGTTGTTGTTGGCTCTATGCGCCCAGCCACTGCCATCAGTGCCGATGGTCCATTCAACCTTTATAATGCTGTAAAAGTTGCCGGTGCTTCGGCCTCTAAAGGCCAGGGTGTACTCGTACTGCTGAACGATCGCATCGGTGCAGCAAGATATATCACGAAAACAAACACAACAGCAGTCGATACGTTCAAGTCTGTAGAGCAGGGATACCTTGGAGCTGTAGTAGGCGATCAAGTATACTACTACAACAAATCCACTCATAAGCACACAACTTCTTCTGTATTCGATATCTCTAATCTCACCCAGCTACCACAAGTAGATATTTTATACGAATATCAAAACAACGGTCGCTACCTGTATGATGCAGCCGTAGCAGCTGGTGCCAAGGGTATAGTGGTCGCTGGTTCCGGTAATGGTTCCTTGTCCAAGACCTCCTCAGAAGGCGCAGAGGCTGCAGGTAAAAAAGGAGTTATTATTGCCCGCTCTACCCGCGTAGGAAGTGGAGTTGTGTCCCCGTCGACAAAAGACGCAGCTTCGAACTTTGTGTCCACTGATTCGCTCAATCCGCAAAAAGCACGGATTTTGCTCATGCTCGCTTTGACCCAAACGCACGATGTGAACCAAATTCAATCTTTCTTTAATGAATACTAAGAGCAGTCATTCCAAGTCAAATAAATACAACTTCCTTATTATGAAAAAGAAGCAGCAGTTACGGTTGACCGCCGTACTGCTGCTTCTTTTATGCAAGAAAATAGAGTCTGGGACCGATAACTAATTTATCTGGTTTCCAATCGTTCTGGTCTTATACAGCCATTCGTTTTCCCTTACAGGCAGCATCAAGACTGCTGTTTGGGAATCCCATTCAAGCTTGGAGGATATTTAGCTTGCTTCTCTGGATGAGCAGCGATTTCTTCCTCCAGTATACTTGATTTATTTTGCTGATTATTGATTTTAAGCGGCTTATGCTTGGGCATAAATACTCACCTCCTCGGATTACCATGCCAAGGAGTAAGCTTTTTTATACCGATATACGCCTGCTAATTGTGTAGCTTATAGCACGTTCTGGCCAATCTTTATTCGCCCTGCTTTTGCTCCATTGCTGCTTTTAACAAATCCCCCAAACTGGAGCCAAAGGAATCCTTCTTTTCAAACTGTTTTACTAGCTTTTGCTGTTCCCGTTTGTTTACCCGTTGCTTGTCCTTATCCAGCGTCTCCGTAATGCCGCAGGGTAAGCATCTTACATACAGACCTGCTTTGCCCTCTTTCATTTCCATTTTTTTATGACACTGTGGACAACGTCGATTGGACAAGCGTTTTTCCCCTGAACGACGGTAACCACAATCCGCACTTGGACATACAAGGAACTTGCCTTTCTTCCCTTTTTTCTCCAACAACTTTGTACCACAATCCGGACAATGGCTATTCGTTACGTTATGGGGTTTGTACTCCGCGCTGCTATTTTTCACAGTAGAAACCAATTCTTTCGCCATAGCACGGATAGAATTCAAAAATGGCTCAGGTTGTCCTTGACCACGGGCAATCCGTTCCAACTCCGCTTCCCAACGTGCCGTCAATTCGGGCGTTCGTAGCTGTGGAGCCGCCAATTCGATCAGTTGCTTGCCTTTGCCAGTTGGATGCATCACGTTCCCCTGGCGCTCTATCGTATCCGAGCTGACGAGTTTCTCGATCAGATCTGCACGAGTAGCTGGTGTACCCAAGCCGTGCTTTTCCATCTGAGCGAGCAGGGCTGCTTCTGTATAACGCTTCGGCGGCATCGTTCGTCCAGCTCGTACAATGCAACGCTGCAATTGGACAGAATCTCCTTTTTTCAACTCAGGCAAAATAACGCCTCGTCCATTATTTTCACGCTCATCTATCTCTTCATCGTCCAATTCATAATGACTTTCGTCATATACAGCACGCCAACCGCTATCTTTTATGGTTGTACCTTTTACCTGAAATGTTTCTTGCCCCACCATGACCGATACAGCTACAGCATCATAACGTGCAGGTGGGTAGAACAAACTGATAAAACGGCGTGCAATCAGATCATACAGCTTACGTTCCTCTGGGCTTAACCGATTAAGTAATAATGTCTGCTCAGTAGGTATAATCGCATGGTGGTCTGTGACTTTACTGTCATCCACAACCCGCTTTGTGATTGGCAATTTGTTACGCAATAGCGGACGTGCTAAAGAAGCATACGGACCCACTGCTACGCTACTGAGTCTTTCCTTAAGTGAATCCACCATATCGGATGTAAGATAACGGCTATCTGTACGTGGATAAGTCACCAGCTTATGCTGCTCATACAGACGTTGAAGAACATTGGACGTCTGTTTGGCTGAGAAGCCATAGCGCTGGTTAGCATCTCGTTGCAGATCAGTTAAGTCATACGCCAGCGGGTGAGGCTCGTTTTTTTCACTCTTTTTAACACTCACAACTGTACCTTTGGCCCCCTCAAGCCTGTGGCGCAAAGTCTCTGCCTGAGTACGGTCAAACATACGTGAATCCCCATTTTCTGCCCGCCATGTTGCCTGAAAATGGCCAAAATCAGCCGTCAAAGTATCATAATCCTGAGAACGAAACTGGGTGATCTCTTTCTCACGTTCCATAATCATCCCCAGTGTCGGTGTCTGCACCCTTCCAGCCGAAAGCTGAGCGTTATAACGAACCGTTAACGCCCGGGTCACATTGAGACCAATCATCCAGTCCGCCTCAGCCCTACAACGAGCCGATTCATATAAACGATCAAACTGCTGGCCAGGCAATAATTTCGCGAAACCTGCCTTAATTGCCTTATCCGTCTGCGAGGAAATCCATAAGCGCCGGAACGGCTTTTTCCAGTTTGCCATTTGTATAATCCAACGCGCCAACAGTTCTCCTTCGCGAGCAGCATCTGTTGCCACGATAAGTTCTCCAATGTCCTGTCGTTTCATCAGCTGCTGTACAGCTTTGAACTGGTGATTGCTCTCCCGCAATACCTTTAACTTGGAGTTCTTCGGAAGAATGGGCAAGTCCTCCAAGTTCCAATTCGCATACTTAGAATCGTAATCCTCAGGCTCTGCTAATCCGACCAAATGACCCAAAGCCCAGGTCACTACATACTTAGGTCCTTCTATATAACTTTTATGCTTCTCACGGCTGCCCATCACACGTGCAATCTCTCTGGCCACGGATGGTTTTTCTGCCAATACCAATACCTTCATGTTACGCTCCTTTCTCTCATAATGTTAATTATACCATCCTGCCATCTTACGATAAATCTAATGCCAACCAACGTCTCTTTATTAACATGATCTTTACACACTATTACTATTGCTTATGCATTTGTTAGGCAGCTTACAAATCAGGCACACTCCATTTTAATAGCAGGCCCGCATACGTCAGGCCTCCCCCGAATCCATATAACACCACATGTTGTCCATATCTTAAACGTCCATCATCCAATCCACACTGTAAAGCCAATGGAATGGATGCCGCCGAGGTATTGCCATACAACTCTACACTCGTTAGCGTCTTTTCTAAAGGTACTGCACTCTTTTCACATATGGACTCAATCATTCTCAGATTAGCGCTATGAGGTACAAACCAGTCAAGATCCTCTTTCCCCATATTTGCCTTTTCCATTAATCGTTCGATTCCTGCTGGGACAGAGCGTACAGCCCATTTATAAACCTCACGTCCATTTTGAGCAATAAAACCATTATCTTGCAGCTTCTCTCCATCCAAATAGTTAGATAATCCTGCGCGATAAAGATGTGCTCCTCCTTGCCCAAAGGTTCCTATGTCTGCGGTCATAAACGATCCTTCATCCTCGTCATATTCAACAAGTGCGACTCCTGCTCCATCTCCAAAAAGAACACATGTCGTCCGGTCCGTATAATCTGTAATTTTGGATAATGTTTCGGCTCCAATCACTAGAACCTTACGATGTAGCCCACCCGTAATAAGACCATTTGCCAGATGAAGTCCATAGGCAAAGCCTGCGCATGCAGCACTAACATCCATTGATCCTGTATTTGGAATATTAAAATAAGCCTGAATACGGGAAGCCGTACTTGGAAAATAGTAATCAGGTGTACTTGTCGCTACAATGATCATGTCAACATCGTTCACATTTACGTTATAAAGGTTAACCATACGTTTAATAGCTTGTATACATAAATCAGATACGTACTGATCTTCAGCCGCGATTCGTCGTTCCCGCATACCCGTTCGTTGTACAATCCACTCGTCACTAGTTTCCACAAGCTTCTCCAAGTCGGCGTTCGTTAAAATCCGTTCAGGTACATAAGTGCCAAGGGCCGTTAACTTTGCTTTTGAATTCAACATTCTGATCACTCTCCTTTATAATCCTTATTCATATTATAACACCAGATACTAATACCTGGTACTAATTTTCTTAAAAAAATGTCTATCTATTTACTAGCTAATATCCACAGATTCAGTCGAACTTATAACTAACTTACTCTAATAAAAAATACTACTGAAATTTAACACAAAAAAAAGATCATGATCTCAGTGAGATCATGATCTTTTTTACTTGTTGCTTGGCAACGTCCTACTCTCCCAGGACCCTGCGGTCCAAGTACCATCGGCGCTGGAGGGCTTAACGGTCGTGTTCGGGATGGGTACGTGTGGAACCCCTCCGCTATCGCCACCAAACATGAATTTGCCTCGCAAATTCTACATTCAAGGTTACACCCTGAAAACTGGATCCGAAACTCATTGCGCCTTATCTTTAGGATAAGCCCTCGACCGATTAGTATTGGTCAGCTCCATGCATTACTGCACTTCCACCCCCAACCTATCTACCTCGTCGTCTTCAAGGGGTCTTACTAATTGGGAAATCTCATCTTGAGGGGGGCTTCACGCTTAGATGCTTTCAGCGCTTATCCCTTCCGTACATAGCTACCCAGCGGTGCTCCTGGCGGAACAACTGGTACACCAGCGGTACGTCCATCCCGGTCCTCTCGTACTAAGGACAGCTCCTCTCAAATTTCCTACGCCCACGACAGATAGGGACCGAACTGTCTCACGACGTTCTGAACCCAGCTCGCGTACCGCTTTAATGGGCGAACAGCCCAACCCTTGGGACCTACTTCAGCCCCAGGATGCGATGAGCCGACATCGAGGTGCCAAACCTCCCCGTCGATGTGGACTCTTGGGGGAGATAAGCCTGTTATCCCCAGGGTAGCTTTTATCCGTTGAGCGATGGCCCTTCCATGCGGTACCACCGGATCACTAAGCCCGACTTTCGTCCCTGCTCGACTTGTAGGTCTCGCAGTCAAGCTCCCTTCTGCCTTTGCACTCTTCGAATGATTTCCAACCATTCTGAGGGAACCTTGGGGCGCCTCCGTTACTCTTTAGGAGGCGACCGCCCCAGTCAAACTGCCCACCTGACACTGTCCTCGCACCGGATCACGGTACCAAGTTAGAACCTAGATACGATCAGGGTGGTATCCCAAGGATGCCTCCTCTCAAGCTGGCGCTCAAGATTCAACGGCTCCCACCTATCCTGTACAGATCGTACCCAAATTCAATATCAAGCTGCAGTAAAGCTCCATGGGGTCTTTCCGTCTTGTCGCGGGTAACCTGCATCTTCACAGGTATTAAAATTTCACCGGATCTCTCGTTGAGACAGCGCCCAAGTCGTTACGCCATTCGTGCGGGTCAGAATTTACCTGACAAGGAATTTCGCTACCTTAGGACCGTTATAGTTACGGCCGCCGTTTACTGGGGCTTCGGTTCATAGCTTCGCTCCGAAGAGCTTACCACTCCCCTTAACCTTCCAGCACCGGGCAGGCGTCAGCCCGTATACTTCGCCTTGCGGCTTCGCACAGACCTGTGTTTTTGCTAAACAGTCGCTTGGGCCTTTTCACTGCGGCCCCCTCGGGCTATTCACCCTACCGAGGCACCCCTTCTCCCGAAGTTACGGGGTCATTTTGCCGAGTTCCTTAACGAGAGTTCTTCCGCGCGCCTTAGAATTCTCTTCTCGCCTACCTGTGTCGGTTTGCGGTACGGGCACCTTCTCCTGGCTAGAGGCTTTTCTTGGCAGTCTGAGATCATGACCTTCGCTACTACAATTTTCGCTCCCCATCACAGCCCAGCCTTACGATGTGCGGATTTGCCTACACATCAGCCTCACTGCTTAGACGGACATCCATCAGTCCGCGTCACTACCCTACTGCGTCACCCCATCGCTCATAGCGGATTACGGTGGTACAGGAATTTCGACCTGTTGTCCTTCGACTACGCCTATCGGCCTCGCCTTAGGTCCCGACTTACCCTGAGCGGACGAACCTTCCTCAGGAACCCTTAGGCTTTCGGCGGATCTGATTCTCACAGATCTTTTCGTTACTCATACCGGCATTCTCACTTGAATGCAGTCCAGCGCTCCTTCCGGTACACCTTCAACCCGCATTCAACGCTCCCCTACCCCTGATGCAAAGCATCAAGCCATAGCTTCGGTGGTGTGTTTAGCCCCGTTACATTTTCGGCGCAGAGTCACTCGACCAGTGAGCTATTACGCACTCTTTCAATGGTGGCTGCTTCTAAGCCAACATCCTGGTTGTCTGTGCAACTCCACATCCTTTCCCACTTAACACACACTTGGGGACCTTAGCTGATGGTCTGGGCTGTTTCCCTTTCGACAATGGATCTTAGCACTCACTGTCTGACTCCCGGAACTAAATCTATGGCATTCGGAGTTTGACTGAGCTTGGTAACCCTTGCGGGCCCCGCACCCAATCAGTGCTCTACCTCCACGATTCTTTTTTCCGAGGCTAGCCCTAAAGCTATTTCGGGGAGAACCAGCTATCTCCGGGTTCGATTGGAATTTCTCCGCTACCCCCACCTCATCCCCGCATTTTTCAACATGCGTGGGTTCGGGCCTCCAGTGCGTGTTACCGCACCTTCACCCTGGACAGGGGTAGATCACCCGGTTTCGGGTCTACGTCCACGTACTCATTCGCCCTATTCAGACTCGCTTTCGCTGCGGCTTCAGCTCTTCACCTTAACCTTGCACGGGAACGTAACTCGCCGGTTCATTCTACAAAAGGCACGCCATCACCCATCGATCGGGCTCTGACTTCTTGTAAGCACACGGTTTCAGGATCTATTTCACTCCCCTTCCGGGGTGCTTTTCACCTTTCCCTCACGGTACTGCTTCACTATCGGTCGCCAGGGAGTATTTAGCCTTGGCAGATGGTCCTGCCGGATTCATACGGGGTTTCACGTGCCCCGCACTACTCGGGATCCGTCTCGGAGGGAACAGGTTTTGAACTACAGGGCTTTTACCTTCTCTGGCGGGCCTTTCCAGACCTCTTCATCTAACCGGTTCCTTTGTAACTCCATGTGAGACGTCCCACAACCCCAAGGAGCAAGCTCCTTGGTTTGGGCTAATCCGCGTTCGCTCGCCGCTACTGACGGAATCACTATTGTTTTCTCTTCCTCAGGGTACTTAGATGTTTCAGTTCCCCTGGTCTGCCTCTCACTCACCTATGAATTCAGTGAGTAGTGACTGTCGATGAAGACAGCCGGGTTTCCCCATTCGGACATCCCCGGATCAAAGCTTGCTTACAGCTCCCCGAGGCTTTATCGTTGTTCGCCACGTCCTTCGTCGGCTCCTGGCGCCTAGGCATCCTCCGTGTGCTCTTTGTAGCTTAACCTAGACTTTTCTTTCGCAGAAAGAAAATGTCGATCAATAAGAAAATGATTTTTGCTATAA
>NZ_CM134214.1:4350000-4530000 GCF_054113405.1 Paenibacillus sp. ALE3
AGGCACAACCAGAGCCAGCGGCGCAATAAAGAGGGCCAACAAGAACAGAACGCCTGTCGTTACAGCAGTGAGACCTGTACGTCCACCTTCTTCTACCCCTGCAGAGCTTTCTACAAATGCTGTAATTGTACTTGTACCCAATACTGCACCAGTACTTACGCCAACAGCATCTACCAGCATCGCTTTACCGATAATTTTCTCGCCTTTTTTCTTATCTTTCATTATGCCTGCGCGTGTAGCTGTACCTACCAGCGTACCGAAGGTATCAAACAACTCTACAAATGTGAAGATGAAAATAATATCAAACAGACCAATATGCAAAGCTGCTTTCAGGTCTAACTGACCTACTGCCAAATTGCTGAAATTTGGAATCCAGTGCCCTGTTGTCAAGCTACTCAGATCCGTTACACCCATCGGAATACCGATTAATGTAGTAGCTACGATTCCAATCAGCAATGCGCCTTTGACCCGAACGACCATCAACGCTGCGATAATGAGCAACCCGATTAGCGCCAACAACGCATCCTTTTGATGTACCAGACTACCCAGAACCAAATTAAAAGCATGACCCGGAACCGGTTGACCAACATCTGTCCCTGGAACAATACTCACCATAACCAGATTACAAAGCTTGAAACCAACAATTGTGATAAACAAGCCAATACCAACTGTAATAGCAGTTTTTAAATTTTCCGGAACTGCAACAAGCAGCATCTGTCTTACCCGGGTAACGGTTAAAATCAGAAAGACGATACCGGATATAAATACAGCGCCAAGTGCCGCTTGCCAAGTAATCATCCCATTAGAACTCAAGACTACAGTCATAAAGTAAGCATTCAAGCCCATCCCTGGCGCCATACCGATTGGCACATTTACAAACAAGCCCATCAGAATGGTAACTAAACCTGCACCTACTGCTGTTGCAAAGAAAACAGCTTCACTAGGCATCCCCGCTCCAGTTGGTCCCAAAAAGGTATTGTTGACCACCAGGATATAAGCCATGGTCATAAAAGTAGTAATCCCCGCAATAATCTCGGTGCGGACGTTTGTGCCATGTTCCTTTAATTTAAAGAAACGCTCCATGAGTCGTAATTCCTCCTACGCAAAGCATACTCGTATTGTTGTCGTTCACTTGCTGTAATATTCGCCTTTATATACGCTATATTACATCCGTTATTTTAGGCTCTCGCCTACGGCTTGTCAACAGAAAAAACGAATGTTACAAATTAAACACATATGTATTGTTCGGAAAACAGATAACCCGCGAGCTATTATACAGCTGGCGGGTTATCATTTAGAATAATCAGATATTTTTGTACTTATCAAAAGCATCAGCTGTATCCGGTATATTTTCCAGATAAACGATCTTCCCTTCTGCATTCAGTCGGGCTTTGTCCACTCCAGTAAGTGTATAAACTTCGCCTGTTGCCTTTTTACCGCACACTGCCCATCTGGTTTGATAGGTATCAGCTTCTTCAGCTGATTAATCGTTCTCTACTTACTTGATATTATCTTTTGCTAAATCGTAGCAATAAAAATATTCTTCTAAAATCTTCATCGAGTGGCCTCCAAAATCATTTGTCCTCGCACATTTCACATATTCTTCACATTGCTAGACATACGCTGTAGTGCATCTGTTAAAGCCACAATTTCCTCATCTGCAAACTTATAGAGGAGCTTTTCCTGAAAGGCTTGTCTTTGCTCTGTCAAAACTTTCAGCTCTTGAATTCCTAATTCGGTTAAACGTATATAGGTTACACGCTTATCCTGCTCTTTTTTACTTCGTAAAATCAGACCTTCCTCCTCCAGCCTTTTCAGATGCCGGGTCACTGCTGCACCATCCAGAACGAGCAGATGTTGAAGCTCCAGCTGACTTAGTTCCTGACGATGATTAATATGATACAAAATTTCGACCTTGGTGAAGCTGGTTTTTAGCTGTGCTTCAAAAGCGTTATTCATTTCTTTACACAAAAGATGCATTCGATAAAATAGCTGGCTTTTTTCAGAGCAATGTTTGATGACAAATCCTCCTCCTAATACTTGACCCATCAATTGATTCATCAAGCATTATACACCCTCACTAAAAATAAACAAGTCCTGAGACAAGTCTATATACAAATCCTACATTCACAAAAAAATGCTCAAGCTAAACGAATAGATTGAGCATTCCAGAATTTGTAGTTAAGGTCATTCGATGTCTTTCCTACTCTATTAGATCGTATTATTGATTTCGATAAATTTATGTTCAATTGCTGTCATTTCGTGATTGGGACGGGATATTAAATATGTATCCATGTAGCCAAAAATTGAAGGAACCGGTAAATAAGACGTTACTTTAAATTGTCGCGCCAGCTTTTTGGACATAAGGGTAATCCCCATTCCCATCAGAGCGAATTCTACCATCGTATCAAATATTCCAACCTCGACAACCTCCCCATGGGTCAATTGCATGCCCTGATACATCTTCTCTAAATGCGTGAGGTACAGGCAGCTATCCGACAATATGATAATAGAAGCTCCTTGCAATACCTGTTGGAGATCCGAGCCCTCGTGTATACCTTTCCCCACCAGCACAAGCTCTTCACGGCATATTTTTTGATAATGAATATATGGGTTGGTAGGATATCCTGTAACAAAAGCAATATCAAGCTCGCCGTCGAGGATGAATTGCTCCATTTCCGTGGTAGTTCCGGTTTTTAATGTCACCGAAGCCTGCGGGTACATCTCATATACCTTCGTTAGCGCCCTTGTTGTTTCGCCTGCTACAATGGACTGCATTGTGCCGACACGCAATTTTTCCTCCTGGGGTCTCATTTTCATCTCCGTGTCTTGCCATAGCAGTAAAATTTGCTTGTACTGAGCATATAGAATTTCGCCTGCGGGTGTCAGTTCCATACCACGAGGCTTTCGGTAAAATAACGCTGTGCCGTAATAGGCCTCCAGCTTCTTTATTTTAGCTGTCATATTCGATTGCAGATGATTCAGCTTCTGGGCAGCTTCTGTTAGACTTCTAAGTTCCGCCACTGAAACGAATGCCTGCATATTTTGAATATCCACCTCTTTCCCTCCCATCAAATAAAATGATATCTATATCATTAACAAACATTATTCTTTATGAGTTAAGTGTATTATATTGGGCTTGAGCGGTATTTACTACCCACATTTTAAAAACAGGAGGGATGTCATATGGTTCAACAGAAGATTCGTGCAGGTATCATAGGTGGTTCAATGAATAACAAATGGGCCAGCCAAACTCATATTCCGGCTTTGCTCAAGCACCCGAGCTTGGATATTACAGCCATCGGCACTTCCCGTATGGAGAGTGCACGAAAAAGTGCAAAAGGCGTGGGGGCGTCATTAGCTTTTGACGATGCGAAAAAGCTCGCAGCTTCAAAGGAAGTGGACATGGTCGTGGTGAGCGTAAAAGTTCTCCATCATAACGAGGCCGTAATGGCGGCTATTCAAGAGGGGAAGCATATTTTTTGTGAGTGGCCTCTGGGAGCCAACACTGTTGAAGCTGCTGAAATGGCTAAGGCGGCGGAACTGGCGGGCATTCATCATACCGTCGGCTTGCAGGCACGGCAGGATTTTGAGGTTCAAACGATGAAAAAGCTGGTGGAAGACGGGACAATTGGTGAAATTGTATCCTGTCATATGCAAGTAGCTACTTCTGGCAAAGGAGGACGAACAGATCAGGATACGGCATACTTGCTGAATAGAGCCAGTGGTGCCAACCTACTAACCATTAACGGGGGACATTCTTTGGATGCACTGCAATACATCGTTGGTGAATTCCGCGAGCTGTCGGCTGTCACAGCATCCCGTTATAACGAAGCCATTATTCAGGAAACGGGTGAAATCATTGCCAAGGATACAGCCGATCAAATTCTGATTCACGGGCTGTTGGAAAAAGGAACTCCGGTATCGGTTCACATTCAGGGCGGGGTGAATTCTAAGTTTGAGCTAGAGATTCAGGGGAAAAAGGGCAGTTTGCGTTTGAGTCAGAATCCTTCGCTTGGACATGTTCAATTTGGGAATCTGACGCTTGAAAAACTTGTATATGATCAGGGAAGTCATCAAAGTTATATTCCTAATGGCTTTTTTGAACCCATACGCATAGCTGCTGAACCTGATGGCTGCTTAGACTTTCCCAAAGAAGGAGTAACCCTGAATGTAGCCAAGGTTCATCATGTATTTGCCGAGGATATTTTGACGGGCACCCGTCTCGCCCCCGATTTCAACCATGCACTAAAGCTGCATCAGCTACTGGACCGCATTGAGGAATCGGCTGCAACCGGCAAAAAGATTATATGGTAAGGTAGATTTATAAAAAAAGAACCTTCAATATCAAGATAGATGTGGAATTGAAGGTTCTTTATAATATTAATCAGTTGAAATTCTCCTTTATTTAATAAAGTCATGCATTCTCGACTTTTATACTATTACCTTCAACCAAAATAAATTCCGCGTTGCTGATTGGATATAAATTTAATTGGCTGCCATATTCCTCAATGATGTTCTCCACCGCTTTTTTAAACGGGATGTTCGTATGGTGGGGGACTGGATAGAATTCAATTATTCCGAGCGCGGCAAAAGAATCCAAAGCAGGCGCCTCCTGCACATTGTCCATAAGTCGGACATACTCGATATTCGATGATAAAATCATCGAACCTGCCGATTCGCCTATATACAACTTCCCTGCATTAACTTCTTCAGCAATGATTTTGTCAGCCCCGCTTCTTCTTAACTCTTGAAGTAAATAAAATGTGTTGCCTCCGGTAATATAAATATAGTCATTTTCTCTAATTTTACTTTCTATTTCATTCAATGTTGCTGTGCTGATTTCGATTTCATCCACGACTAATCCTAAATTCTCTAATGCTTTTTTCCCTGTATTCACATAAAACTTAACTTTCTCTGGAATACTTGCGGTTGGGATGAAAGTGACTTTTTTTCCTTCCAAGTTTTCATCGGCGAAATGGACTAAGCATGGTGCGACATCCTTAAATGAGGACGACAAAAATAATTTTCTCATGTCTTTATTCTCCTTAGAATAGCGTTTAATGAAATGGGATATGTAACACTCTAATCTAGATAAATTATAAAATATATTAGTATCAAAACATGACACCATTAAAGGATGACATGAAAAAATAAACGTTTAATTCCATACTTGCTTTAAGCTATCTATAGCTTAAGGCAAATAAAATCATATAAAAAAAGGAGACATTACCATTGAATAATATCTCTTTTTTTCAGTCTTCATATTCCGTTTTGTAACAACAAATGAATTTATATCTTCGTAGCATGAGGCAATACTATTCGCCTTTAGCTAAAACCCAATTGAGGTTGCCGTGTAGTAAACTTTCCCGAGCAAAGGTTCGACCTTGCCCCCGTAAAAAAGACTCCAACCGCATAGCGATAGTTCGCCGATGCGGAGGAGCCTGATGTTGTATTGGTGAATCTCAAAGGGTTCGTGGTTAAGATGCGGGAGTCTCCACGCTTATTCCCACTCGATTGTTGCTGGTGGTTTGGACGTTACGTCGTACACGATACGATTGACGTTGTCCACTTCGTTGACGATACGAACAGAGATTTTCTCCAATACGTCCCAAGGGATACGTGCCCAGTCAGCGGTCATGCCGTCGATCGAGGTTACTGCGCGAATACCTACAGTGTAGGAATACGTACGGGCATCGCCCATAACGCCAACGCTCTTCATATTCGGCAGAGCGGTGAAGTATTGCCAAATTTCCCGATCCAGACCCGCTTTGGCAATCTCCTCGCGCAAAATAAAGTCAGAATCACGTACAATCTTGAGCTTGTCCTCTGTTACTTCGCCCAATACACGGATGGCAAGACCCGGACCTGGGAATGGCTGACGCCATACAATTTCGGCCGGAAGTCCGCATTCTTCGCCGACTTTACGCACTTCATCCTTGAACAAAGCATTCAGTGGCTCGATCAATTTGAATTTCATGTCTTCCGGTAAACCGCCTACGTTATGGTGCGACTTGATGGTTTGCGCCGTTGCTGTTCCGCTCTCTACAATATCTGTGTACAACGTGCCTTGTGCCAGGAAGTCAAAATCATCGAATTTAGCTGATTCTTCTTCAAAGACGTAAATAAACTCGTTACCGATGATTTTACGTTTTTGTTCCGGATCATCCACTCCTGCCAGTTTGGACAGGAAACGTTCACGTGCATCAATTTTGATAACTTTCATATCAAATTTACCAACGAACGTCTCCATTACACTTTCGGCTTCACCCTTGCGCAGCAGTCCATGATCAATGAACATACATGTCAGTTGGTCTCCGATCGCTCTGTGAATAAGCATGGCTACAACGGAAGAATCTACGCCGCCACTTAAAGCGCACAGTACTTTCTTGTCGCCTACTTGCTGACGGATTTCACGAATTTGCTCTTCAATGAACGATTCCATGGTCCAGTTGCCTTCACAGCCGCACACTTCATACAGGAAGTTGCTAATCATCTCATTACCTTGAACAGAATGACGTACCTCTGGATGGAATTGTACTGCATACAGATTCCGTTCCAGATTACTCATCGCAGCAATCGGCGCACTCTCTGTTCCCGCATCCAGTGTAAAGCCGGTTGGCAGATCTGTAACGTGATCGCCATGGCTCATCCACACGGTTTGACGGGAATCCAGTCCTTTAGTCAACCGAGCGCCCTCATTAAATTGCACGTCTGCTTTGCCATATTCACGCTTGCCCGCACGTTCTACCTTACCGTCCAGTTGATGAGCCATCAGTTGCATGCCATAACAAATACCAAAGATAGGGATGCCAAGATCATAAATTGCCCGATCCACCTGAGGAGCATTGTCTGTATATACGCTGGAAGGTCCGCCTGAGAAAACAATCCCTTTCGGCGCCAGCTCTCTCAGCTTCTCCGCAGGCGTATTGTATGGAAGGAGCTCGCTATATACGCCGAGATCCCGAATTCTTCTTGCAATTAACTGGTTGTATTGTCCTCCAAAATCGAGAACTACAACGATTTCATTAGGCTTATTCATTACCGTGCCTCCCTCAATTGTTCGTTTCATTATACGCAACGATAAAACAACACGTCAAGAAATCAACCATAGTTGAGTGGTCATGAAAAGATTGATAAAATAAATTGATTCTAAATTACTTAATCTGTCCGTAGGAGTGTACACAATGGATGTGCTGAAGTGGATCGCGCAATTGTTCGAAGAATATGGATACGGCGTCCTTTTTTTCGGCTTGCTGCTGGAATTTATTGCCTTGCCTTTTCCCGGGGAAACCACGATGGCTTATGCGGGATATCTCTCCTATGCCGGTACCCTGGATTTCAGCAAGTTGGTGCTGCTAGCATTTTTGGGCACAACCATCGGTATGACCATTACCTACTTTATCGGAAAATGGGCTGGACTCCCCTTTATTCAGAAGTACGGCAAATGGGTTTTGTTATCGCCGGACAAGCTTCAGAAAACACAAAAGTGGTTTCAACGTTATGGATACTGGCTTATTTTCCTTGGATATTTCATTCCAGGTGTCCGGCATTTTACAGGCTATTTTGCTGGAATTATAGCTCTTTCTTTTCGTAAATTTGTCTTGTATGCTTACAGCGGTGCTTTATTCTGGGTCGTCCTCTTTCTAAGCATTGGCAAGCTGTTTGGTCCGCAATGGGATGCCATGTTCCATTTGGTTGAGCTATACGCACTACGAATCGCAGCTGTCGTTGGGTTCATCATCCTGCTGTATTTTATATATCGGTGGAGAAGCTTCCTGTTTGGATCGCTATACAAATCCAAAAAATCGGTAAAAACCAGCAACAAGGATGACACGGAATAGTCACACTCCTGCCGCCTTATGACTACAGGCCCTTGCATAATATATCGAAATCACGAAAGGTATTACTACATCCCCCGCTCTTCCAGCCGAGCCCACCATTCGCGGCTCCATCATTTCGGGCGCTCCCCTTACTCCAAACATAGACAATCCGATGATACCTTGGCTCTACGTCGTCAGCATACCCAACAATCGACCCTGTAAATACAATGGGGTCAAGCATAAATTCATATTTTCAGAGCATACTAAGCCAACAAACTCCAATATCGGAGGATTTTACGTATGCCGAATCCGAATAAAAGTTGTCCACTTACTCATGTATCCTCTAACTTGAAAGATAATGTAAATCATATCGAGAGCTCCTTTGGAAACAGCGGAGATGTAATCATTAAAGAGCTACTATGGATGCAGAAATGGCCAGCAGCTCTGTTTTATATCGATGGTCTGGTCAACACTCAATTACTTCATGATTCCGTCCTGCGTTCATTAATGCGCGTAAACGAACATCATGTACCGGAGGGCACAGAACCATTCGACTATTTGAAGGATCAAATTTTGATCGCAGGTAACTCGGGTAGTGTGGATGAAATGGATGCCTTATTCAACCAGATGCTATCCGGCGGTATTATCATTTTGCTGGATGGATACGCAAAGGGCATATGGATTGATGCGGTCGGTTGGGAGGATCGCAATGTCAGCGAACCCCAATCCCAAACCGTTGTACGGGGTTCCATGGAGGGTTTTACTGAAAATTTACGTACCAATACAGCTCTAATTCGTAGGCGAATCCGCGATCCGCGGCTGTGGATGGAAACAAGACAGATCGGTCAAGTGACTCATACCAATGTAGCCGTGATGTATGTCAAAGGAATTGCTGACGAAGGGGTTATTCAGGAACTGAGAGAACGTTTGGACCGAATTGATATTGACGGAATTTTGGAAGGGGGTTACATCGAGGAGGAAATTCAGGATGAAACCTATACCCTGTTTCCCACCATTTATAACAGCGAGCGTCCGGATTCGGTCGCTGCCAGCCTGCTGGAAGGGCGAATTGCTATTTTGGTGGACGGAACACCATTTGTTCTGCTGATACCTGCATTGTTCGTTCAATTTTTCCAGTCGGCAGAGGATTATTACCAGCGTGCTGACATCAGTACGTTGCTGCGTATGCTGCGTTTCTTTTCCTTTTTTATCGCTATGCTTGCGCCAGCAGTATATATTGCGGTAACTACCTTTCATCAAGAGATGATTCCTACAAACTTATTGGTCAGTCTCGCTGCACAAAGAGAAGGCGTACCGTTTCCGGCTTTTGTCGAGGCGATGCTCATGGAAATAACTTATGAAATTTTGCGTGAAGCAGGAGTTCGAATTCCGAAGACCGTCGGGCAAGCCGTATCCATTGTAGGTACACTGGTCATTGGACAAGCAGCCGTGGATGCAGGAGTGGTCTCGGCGGCTATGGTTATTGTTGTATCAATCACAGCGATCTCCAGCTATGTTATTCCGGAAAACGGTCTTTCCATTGCGGTTCGTATTGTTCGCTTCGCCTTAATGATGCTAGCGGCAGCCTTTGGACTTCTGGGAATATTGATGGGGTTAATCGTACTTTTGTTGCACTTAACCAGTCTGCGATCGTTCGGAGTATCTTATATGAGCCCGTTCGGTCCCTATGTGGAAAGCGATATAAAAGATACGCTGTTTCGCCTACCTTGGCCTCGCATGAAGACACGGCCTCAATCCATCTCTATCCAAAATACAATTCGTCAAAAAACGAAAAAAAGACGGATTGGCAATAAATCGAAAACCAGAAGGGATCAGCCATGAAACAGACCATACATTTGTTCTTCGTCTGGGGACTGATTGCATTACTATTAGGTGGTTGCTGGGATCGTAAAGAATTAAACGAGCTGGGCATCGCTATTGGGATCGGAGTGGATATGGAAGGTGACCAGTATCAGGTGACGGCTCAGGTGGTCATTCCTTCGGCAGTAGCTTCCAAATCTTCACCAAGTGCAGGCTCGCCCGTCGTTACTTATGAGGCTACTGCGCCCACAATTCAAGAGGCTATTCAAAAAATGACGGATACAAGCCCGCGAATCATCTATTTATCTCATATTCGTATGCTGATTTTAGGTGAAGAGTATGCGAGAAGAGGAATTTCTGATGCGATTGAAGCCTTGATGCGGGAGCCTTTTACCAGAAGTGACTTTTATATTGCGATAGCCAAAAATAACAAGGCTTCCACGATGTTAAAGATCCCCACTCCACTGGAAAAGTTACCGGCCAATAAAATGTTTGCTTCATTGGATACGTTAACTAAAACATGGGCTCCTGCCACCAAAGTAACCATGGATCAACTGCTGAGCGACTTGGCTAATCCTGACATCCAGCCCACTCTGCCCGCATTGGAAGCTTTGGGAGATACAGAATCGTCCAATGAAAAAGGTGTGGATGACATTAAAAGCATATCTCCTGGAACCACACTGAGGTTCTCCGGTATCGGTGTATTAAAAAAAGACCGCTTGCTGGGCTGGATCAATGAACAAGACAGCAAAGGGTTCAATTACATTCGAAATACAGTGGAATCAACTACAGGACACGTCGACTGTCAGGGAGGAGGTAATATCGCCTTATTAACCTTGAACAGCGAAACCCAAAGAAAAGTGATCATTCGCGATGGAGAACCTGTTATCTCCATATCCGTTACCAACGACAGCACAATACGAGAGGTCAACTGCCAGCATATGAAGTTAAGCAGTATGGCTGACATCAAAGAAATTGAAGCTGCAAGCAATGAAAAAATCGTTGAAATTTTGAGGCATTCTGTAGAGACTGTCCGACGTGAGTTTAAGTCAGACATTTTCGGCTTTGGTCAGCTGATCCACCAGTCCAAACCTGAACTTTGGAAACGACTAAAAGAAGAAAAAGAAAATCCATTTATGGACTTACAAATTGAATATAAAGCAAAGACCACGATCAAAAAAATTGGTTCCTTGTTTGAATCGTTCCAAAAAGAAATGAAGGAGTGAGCTTGGTGGAGGAGAAAGGGCGTATCAGCATTACAAATATAGCCGTACTCGTATTTTTGAGTATTATCGGAGACTGTGTATTGGTATATCCCTCCCTCATTACTAGCATATCCAAACAGGATGCCTGGATCAGCTCATTCCTAAGCATCCCTGCAGGACTGGCTGTATTACTGCTATTCCTGCGGGTACATCAGCTATACCCTGATCTCACCTTTGTTCAGCTATGCGAGCGAATTTTGGGTCCGTGGCTAGGCGCCCTCATTTCAATATGGTATTTGTTCCATTTAATGATGAATTCAGCGATTTATTTAAGAGAAGTCGGAGATTTTATGAACAGCCAAACCTATGTGATGACGCCTCTTCCCGTGATCAATTTACTTTTAATCCTTGTGCTAATGTGGGGCATGTATATGGGATTGGAACCAATTGCGCGTACGGCTCAAATCTTATTTCCATTTTGCTTGGCTTTTGCTTTGTTTTTAATCCTATGCTTGCTTCCCCAATGTGACAGTCAGCAGCTTAAGCCCATTATGGAGCAAGGTATTCCTAAAATTATGGAGGGCAGCCTATTTGCGCTCTCTTACCCATTCGGTGAACTAGCTTTTTTACTCATGATTTTTCCCCATGTGAACAAACAACCGGGTCTAAAAAAATCGGTTTTACTTTCCGGACTTGCTGCCAGCATTCTGTTAAGCGTACTACTCCTAGTTTCTCTCCTGGTGCTAGGCCCTTTTGTAACCGAACATAGCGTGTACACCTCTTATATGCTATCTAAAAAGATCAATATAGGAAATTTCTTACAGAGAATTGAATCCATGATGAGTACTGCCTGGATTATCACTACCTTTGTTAAAACCATTTTACACTTCTATGCCTTTACCTTAGGAATGACTCAGCTACTGCGATTAAATAATGTTCGGACCTTTCTTGGTCCTAGCTTCATGATCCTGTTTGGTCTGATTATCGTGTCGGCGCCTAATATTACTTATTATCTGGATACGATCGTCCACGCCTGGATTTATTGGGATTTGACGGATTCCATTGTCCTTCCTTCGCTGCTGCTTATCGTATACAAGTTAAGATCGAAAGGCCGCCACAGCCTGGGACCCAGTTGATCCACACCCTTAACGGAAGGAGCCTTCACTGTGCTGATCACCACTGTTATTATCTGTATCGGTCTAGCCATTGCTGCCAAAGATTTGCCAGGCTTGTATCGAAAACATCGCTTTAAAGATATGTTCGTGTACATCATTATGCTCGGAATAGGCACATGGCTTAGTGTCCTTGCCGCCAAGTCAGAGGTTACGCCAAGCCCGTTGGTACTGATTGAAATCATCTACAACCCTGTTAACGCTTTTGTGTCACATATATTTGGTTTTTAGAAAGGAGACAGCCACATGTCAAAAAAAGCACGTATTAGCGTTCGGCAAGTGACTGTCCTGATGTTTATGAGCTTAATCGGGGATATGCTCTTAATCTATCCGACTATGATTACACATATTGCTCTTCAGGATGCCTGGATCAGCTCCATACTGTCCATCCCGCTGGGCTTAATTATTATTTACGTGCTTATTCGCGTTCATGAACTCCACCCGAATCTTACACTTATTGAAGCGATTCGCAAAATTATGGGACCCGTGTTAGGAACCGTTGTCTCCTGCTGGTATCTGTTTTATTTTTTAATAAACACCGCTCTTATTGCGAGAGAGGTAGGCGATTTTCTGACTACACAGTTATTAGTACACACCCCTCTGCGTGTTCTACTCGCTATGGGAATATTCTTAATGGTGCTTACTGCGCTAATGGGAATTGAAGCTTTCGGTCGGGTTAGCGAGATGCTTTTACCAGCATATATATTAATTTTCTCTGGTCTGATCCTTGCACTCCTACCACAAGTTCAGCTTTCTAATATACGGCCTGTTTTGGAAAATGGGCTGGCTCCTGTTGCTAAAGGAATGGTTCCAGGCGTGGCAATGCCTTTTGCCGGAATGTCCATTATGCTTATGGTTTTTCCTTATGTAAACAAGAAAGCCCATTTTAAAAAGGACATGTTGCTCGCTTCCCTTATAGGCGGAATCGTGATTAGTCTGTTTCTGCTGCTCTCCCTTCTTGTGATTGGACCCTTTGTGACTAATTACAGTCCATACATTTCTTCTGTACTCACGACAAAAATTAATGAACTGAATTATATTACACGCGTTGAATCGCTTGTTGCTTTAACCTGGGCACTGGCTGCCTATTTCAAGGGAGTTCTTTTCTTCTACGCCTTCACTTTTGGAACCCCCCAGTTGTTCCGAATTTCTAATAGTCGTCCATTCGTCATACCCGCAGGAGCGATTGTGTTTGGTATGACCATTTTGATAACCCCAAATGTGTTTTATTATGTAAGAACTCTTGTTTATCCGATGGCTGCCTGGCATTATACGAACGGCTTGTTCATTCCGCTTCTTTTATGGGTTGTTTACCTCTGTCGGCGAAAGTGGAAGCAGCGGCAAAACATATCTACACATTAACAAAAAACCTTTTGAAACCGAGCTTAAAAAGCATAGCCCGATTCCAAAAGGTTTTTTTCATAACTTATGCCATGTCCTGAATGTATGCCAGTGCTGCATCAATATGCCCTTTTACTCTTAAACCGCGCCATTCATGAACTAAAATGCCATTCTCATCAATAAGGAACGTAGAGCGAACAATGCCCATGTACTGCTTGCCGTACATCTGTTTTTGCTGCCATACACCATATGTTTCAGCCACCAGATGCTCTTCATCAGATAACAACTGAAAAGGTAGACCGTACTTGGCAATAAACTTGTCATGCTGCTTAAGTGGATCGGGGCTTATGCCCAGAATCACGGTGTTCAAACCTTCAAACTCCGCATGTTTATCCCGAAAATCACAAGCCTGGGTCGAGCAGCTAGAGGTTAAGTCCTTGGGATAAAAATACAACAATACTCTACTGCCGCGATAATCCGACAGCTTGACACTCTTGCCCTCACTACCAGGCAATTCAAAGTCTGGTGCAGCTTGTCCAATAACGGTCAATGTCGTGGACATCTTATCATCTCCTATCTTGTAGGGGTTCTTCTATCATCCACCCTATGAGCCAGCCCCCCGGTAACGCCGAATCCCCCAGTTCCAAGCCAGTAAGCCCAATGTCAGAAAAACAATTCCCATCACAGGAGTTAAGAGCGCCATATGGCGCATGTCCTCTCGTTGAAGGAACAGAGAAGCCGGATATACGCCAACAAAAGCAAATGGCAGTATCCAAGTCAGCACAACCTGAATAGCACGGTTATAGATCGTCACCGGATAACGTCCGTAGCCCTGAATATTGTACATGAGCGGAATAATTCCTGTGGGCGCATCCGAAAAGAATGAAAGAGAAGTCAATATGGTGTATATACCCGTATAGATCGCCACGGCACTTAGACTCAAAACGATCAGCGCTGGTACGAACCACCACTCCATAGCCAAATCCATCTGTGCGCCGCTGATCCCCATAATAATCAGGCCGATCACTGAGCCGACCAGCGCGGGCGGGTCCACATTTTCAAGGAAAATCTGGAACAGATTATACGCAGGACGGGTCATTACCCGGTCGAGTTCACCTTTTACAATATAACGCTCGCTAAAGTTCCAGAGGTTAACGAAACAACTGAACAGTCCATAAGGAACCATAAAAAATCCGTAAACGAACACAACTTCGCTTTCACTCCAGCCACCCAAGCTGTTCGTATGCATAAAAATAACTAAAATAAAAATAAGATTCGTGGCCTGAAAGAGCAGATCCGAAATGACTTCTACCCAAAAATCGGCACGATAGGTGAGCCGTGATTTCATGTAATTTTTCAAATATTCGCTAATGAGACCCAAATAGTACATCATCGGCTTACCCTCCCTGCACGAACAGACGTCTGCGCGCCAGCCGCCAAATGATGATCATCGGCACGAGCAGAACGACCAGCCAAATGATTTGGATACCCAGCACATTCCATATGCCAACGCCTTTTACACGTCCCGTAAATACAGAGCCCGGCAAATAAGTAATTGCCTGAAACGGCATCCATTGGGAAACTGTCGCCAGCCAGCCCGGAAACAAACTGATTGGCAAGATCAACCCCGAGAACAGGTCTACGACTACGCGCTTCATGCGCATCATGCCCTCATTATTTTCAATAAAAAAGGCCGTCAATCCTGTAATAATATTAATCTGAGTATTAATCAGAAAGCTGAAAAACAGCATGACCAGAAAACCAATCCAGGCTACCGGGTCACTAGGAAGCTGCACGGGAAACAGCAGCATCGCAATCGCCATGCCCGGAATCATAAACAAGAGGAAGCGAAACATCCCCTCGCCGAGCCCCTGCATAAACTTAACAAGTACATAGTTATAAGGTCGGATCATCTGAATAGCAATGCTTCCATCCCGAATATCCGTCGATATTTCGCGATCCAGATTGTTAAAATAAAAGGCTCTCGCCATCCACGATACGGCTACATAGGTTGTCATCTGAGCAGCAGTAAAGCCTCCAATACTACCCGCATCGCCATATATCGCTTTGTATGTGAAATAATACACGCCGATATTCATGGAGTAAATAAGTATGCCTGAATAATAGTTCACACGATAAGCAAGCATGGTGAGAAATCGAATACGAATAAAATCGGTATATACGCTAAGCATGAACTTTGGCCTCCACTATCGGATTGCCCTGGCGTTCTGCCGAGCCAGACTGATAGATACTGCGGACGATATCATCCGTGTTGGTTTCAATGATTTTGATATCTGTAATGTCCGTGCGGCCAACTACGTTAGCCAGCACATCCGATACATTAATATGAAGAGGAATCCACACCTTGGCAGCCAAATCGTTATCCATGGTCCACGTCAGCGGCATATCGGCTGTCCATGCCTGCAATTGCTCCAGCTGTGTCGTCGTACCAAATTGAAACCGTACTTCTCGTCCTGTCCCCCAACGATCCTTGAGATCATCCAATCCACCATCATAAATGATATTCCCATCATCCAACATAATGACGCGCGAGCACAGCGCTTCAATATCCTGCAAATCATGGGTTGTCAGCAAAATAGTGGTCCCGTGTTCACGGTTCATGTCCTTCAAAAACTCGCGAATTTCGGACTTCACCATAATATCAAGTCCAATGGTCGGCTCGTCCAGAAAAACAATGGACGGATTGTGCAGCAAAGCAGCTACCAACTCACAACGCATCCGTTGTCCAAGGCTAAGCTTGCGTACCGGGCGACTTAGCAGATCCTGCAATTGCAGCCTCTCTACCAGCTCATCCAGCCTACGTTTGAAGTCTGTGGCCGGAACCTGATATACTTTGCGCAGCAGTTGAAAAGACTCGATCACACCGATGTCCCACCAAAGCTGGCTGCGCTGACCGAAAACAACGCCAATGTTACCTACAAATTTCTCGCGGTCCTCATAAGGGACATATCCCCCCACCTTGAGATGTCCCGAGGTTGGCACGAGAATACCTGTCAACATCTTAATCGTGGTGGACTTTCCGGCCCCGTTCTCACCAATATAACCGCATATTTCCCCTTGCGGAATACGGAAGGATATATCTTTGACCGCAGCCACCTCGTTGTATTCGCGGGCGAATAAATCAAGGAAGGCACCTTTTAAGCCCTCGCGGTTTTTTTGAACCTTAAATGTTTTGCGCAGATCCTGCACATCAATTGCTAGCATGCTATACCTCTCAATCAGGATTTGTAAAATCCATAGTTAAATTGATTGTGCTCCAAAAAGAAATTATAATGTAATGAACTGAAAAGCGAAAGGGAGAGCATCCATGACAAGCAGAACCAAAAGGACGATATGGTCGGTTCTAGCCGTGGTAATCATCGCGATTGTCGGCTTTGCCGTGTACTATTTTACATCCATTTATAATCAGCTGGATAATCTGCATAAAGAGGGTGCTAACTCCCCCTTCAAAAATGTAAAGCAGGTCGATCAGGTTCGTACACCAGAACCGCCCAAGTGGGAAGGTACCGATATGGTCAACATTTTGCTGATGGGTGTCGATGGCCGTGGCATCCAGAAAGGGGAAGTCCCCCGATCGGATAGCATGATGGTCGTATCACTGGACCCCGTGAAGAAAAAAATCCACTTGTTCTCTATTTTGCGTGATACGTACGTGGATATTCCCGGCTACGGAAAAAATCGAATCAATACTGCCATTACTCATGGCCCCAATACGGCCATGAAGACGGCTGGCGATCTATTGGGCATCCCAGTGCAATATTATGTGTATACGGATTTCCAAGGCTTTATCAAACTGGTAGACGCTGTAGGCGGCATTGATTTTGAAGTGGAAAAGGATATGCATTATACAAGTAATGCGGATAAGCATGAATACGATATTGATTTGAAAAAGGGTATGCAGCATCTGGACGGCAACACGGCGCTTCAATATGTGCGGTTCCGCCATGATGCCATGTCCGACTTCTCCCGTTCCGGACGGCAACGGGCATTTTTGGAGGCCGTAGCCCAGAAAATGCAGACCACAACTTCCATTGCTAATCTGCCAAGCATTTTAGAGCAGGTTAACCCGTACATTGATACGAATCTCAGTGTTAACGATATGTGGAAGCTGGCGAATGTAGGGTACCAAAGCAGCTTTGCAGGCAGCGAACAGGTTCCACCGATGAAGCTGCTTGGAGAAGAAAATGTGGGCGGCGCGGCAGTTCTTACCGTCCGCGATCCCGAAGAACTGAAATCATATGTGCAGGATATATTTAATAATCCTCCCACACAAACACAGGAACTAAATAAAGATCAGAACGAAACGAAACAGCCAGATAGTGCATCGTCTTCCAAGACGGATAAAGCTTCCTTTACAGGGGGCAGTAAAACCAGTAATGAGGATGCTTCCACACAATCAACAACAAAGACAGGACAAAAAGAGCTATAATGATGTATGCAGGGGCAGCCGTGAACGCTGCCCTTTGGCGTGTGTATACCCTATTTTAATGAACGGAAAGGAAGTTTTGATGATGAAACGGGATAACTCCGAAGCATTATATAAAGAAGCCCTGGAGCATATTGTCGGGGGCGTTAACAGCCCTTCACGCTCCTTTAAAGCTGTAGGCGGCGGCGCTCCAGTATTCATGAAACGCGCCCAAGGCGCTCATTTCTGGGACGAGGATGGCAATAAGTATATCGACTATTTGGCGGCCTACGGCCCTATTATTACCGGACATGCTCATCCCCATATTACCAAGGCCATCAGCGAAGCGGCTGCGAATGGCGTATTGTATGGAACCTCGACGGCATTGGAAATCAAACTGGCCAAGATGCTAAAAGAGGCCATTCCTTCTATGGATAAAGTTCGGTTTGTGAATTCCGGCACAGAAGCGGTCATGACGACGATTCGTGTGGCACGGGCCTATACTGGGCGGAACAAGATCATCAAATTTGCCGGCTGCTACCACGGTCACTCGGATCTGGTACTTGTAGCCGCAGGCTCCGGCCCTTCTACACTGGGCATACCTGACAGCGCAGGCATTACAACCAACATTGCCAGCGAGGTCATTACTGTGCCATTCAATGACCTTGACGCGTTGCGCCAAGCTTTGGAGCGCTGGAGCGACGATGTTGCGGCAGTCATGGTAGAGCCGATTGTCGGTAATTTCGGCATGGTGATGCCGCAGCCGGGTTATCTGGAAGGGCTGTGCTCGATGGCGCGGGCGAATGGCTCCCTCGTCATTTATGACGAGGTCATTACCGCCTTCCGTTTCCACTACGGCTCAACCCAAACGTATGCAGGTTTGGACAACCATGATGCGATTCAGCCGGATTTGACCGCACTGGGCAAAATCATGGGCGGCGGTCTGCCGATTGGTGCATACGGCGGCAGCAAGCAGATCATGGAGCAGGTTGCCCCACTCGGCCCAGCCTATCAGGCAGGTACAATGGCGGGCAACCCGGCTTCGATCTCGTCAGGCATCGCCTGCCTTGAAGTTCTTCAAGGGGAAGGCGTGTATGAAGAGATGGAACGTCTCGCTGTAAGACTGACAGACGGTATTCAGTCTTCCGCTGATCGCTACGGCGTGCCATTGACGATCAACCGCATTCGTGGAGCGTTCTCGACGCATTTCTGTGATCATCCGATCACGAATTACGCACAAGCGCAGGATACAGATAGCGAAGCGTTTGCTTCCTTCTTCCGTCACATGCTGGATCGCGGTATTCATCTGGCTCCATCCAAGTTCGAAGCGTGGTTCCTCACAACAGCGCATACGGATGAAGATGTGGATGCTACGCTGGAAGCGGCGGACGATTCGTTCCGGGCGATGTCACAAGGTAAATAAGCAGAGCAGTAAGCGATAGAAGGAATCAATGATAAGCTGGAAGCAGTCTGGAGATATGGGTACCTGACCAACGGGTATCTGACCTTTGGGGCTGCATTCCAGCTTTTTTAACCCTCAACTGTACCGGTACAGTTGTATGTTTTTTGGATTGTATCAAGTTATGCCATCCGGTTATATTGAGATAACAACAGGTTAAGGTCATGATTACGGAGGTTTATTATGCACAGTCGTTCCAGAAATGGAGCCGCCTATCTGGCAGCTCTGAGCTATGCAGCTATACTTGGATTTTCATTTTTATTTGTAAAATTGACGGTGACGGAGGCGAGCCCGCTGGATGTTATCGCCCACCGCTTTGCGCTGTCTTTTATCGCTTTGACCGTTCCAGTGCTGCTCGGTTGGATTAAGCTCAACATCAAGTTGCGTGACATTTTGCGCATTTTACCACTAGCATTGCTCTCCCCTCTGGTGTATTTTCCACTGCAAGCCTTCGGGCTGATGAGTACTTCTTCTTCGGAAGGCGGAATTATTCAAGCTACCGTTCCCATCTTTACACTTCTGTTAGCCTCCTATTTTCTTAAAGAGCGCATAACGGTGGTCCAAAAGATTTCCTTGCTGCTCTCTGTCTTTGGCGTCGTTTTTATATTTGTGATGAAAAGCGGGGCACCGCTAGCATCCAGTAGCTATGGTGGTATTCTTCTGCTCGTGCTCTCTGCTATATGCCTATCTGGCTATAACGTGCTGGCTCGTCCATTAACACAAAAGTACAGTCCAATGGAGCTGACCTACGTTACCTCCATTTTGGGATGTATCGTTTTTAATCTGGCGGCCTTAGGCTATCATGCCATGGACAGTTCCATGAGCGCCTATACTGCTCCACTGGTGAAGCCTGGTTACTGGATGGCACTAGTTTATCTAGGCATTCTGTCTACCCTCGTTACCTCGCTGTTATCGAGCTTTGCCTTGAAGTGGATCGAAGCCTCCAAAATGAGTGTGATCGGTAATTTATCCACCCTCATTTCCATGATTGCGGGTGCTTACATTTTGAAGGAACAGCTTGCCTACTATCACATTATTGGGGCTATAGTGATCATTATTGGCGTGGTGGGCACCAATTTCGGAGGACGAAAAAGCTTCACGCAGATCAAAACAACTTCGGCAAAATCGCAATAATGGATTAAGAGCAGACGCTAGACTGTCTAAAAAAAAGAAATCCCCAAGCTGGGCAATTCCAGCCTGGAGATTTCTTTTTTAACTTCATCGTTTTCGTGGACTAGATTGGATACGCCATGACACTCATTAATGCCAGCTCGGGCTGTGTCGTGTCCAGTCTGCTATATTGTACAATGATAGGCACATCGCTAGTGACCGTAATTGCGTAAGGAATACCTGTCGGAATCCGTTCGCCGGACTTTTCCAGCGAGGCTGTTCGGATATGGCGGGTTCGTCTTCCTTCCACCACCTCGATCAATCGCTCTAACGGCTCGCGGTCTTCAAAATAAATGTCTATGCTCAGCTTTGCCGCACGGTTTCCACAGTTCAGCACACATATACTCTCATGACTGAGCAGCTCTCCCCGGCTTTCCGGTGGAATATATCCATCGGGGATGACCCAGAATAAACTTCCTCGCGGCTGGTTAGCCGCCTTTTCCTGAGACTGTTCAGGTTCTCCCATGCCAATGGCCTCCTTTCAGCTATGAATACCTTCACACCTCTAAACCTTTTTTACCCGTATGGGTTCTCTTTGGTACGCAGCAGTTGAGCCAGAAAAGCAAGCGTCAATCCCTGGCCCCATCCCTGAATGCGTTTGTAGGGTACGTTGCGATAGCCATCTATATCGTTCATTACAGCAGTTCCAGCGGATACGCCAGTCACTGTGCCATCCTCTTTAATGCGGGAAAGGATACCGTCGATCGCCTTTTGCGTATATTTGTTAAACAATCGGCCCTGCATAAGCAAAGCAGTCGCAATCCCTGCCGAGCCGGAGGTTTCCAGATAAGAGGTATCATCATTCAGCACTGTATGCCATAGTCCTTCTGGGGATTGCAGCTGCACTAGTGCATTGAGCTGGTCACGCAGCGAGCCGTCGATGATCATATAAGATGGATGCTGGACCTCCACACATTTCAGCGCCTTGGCCATCGTGAGGGCTGCCCATGAATTGCCGCGCGCCCAGTATATTCCCGACATGCGGCTTTGGTTCGCATGATCCCAGCCGTGATAATACAAATTCGTATCCGGGTCCTGCAAAAATTCTTCATGCCCGTGATATTGCCGGATTCCATCCTCCCAATATGTCTTGTTGCCCAGCAAATGCCCAATCCGCAGCAGATAATAACCGGCCATAAACATCGTATCCACCCATGCTTGCTGCGGAAATACATCATGTAGTGAATTCACGGTATGCTGGAAAATGCCGTTGGCAAACCGCTCAGCCTTTTTGACCAAAAATTCTGCCATCTCGATGGCGATATCCAGGTATTTTTGCTCACCTGTAGCCTGATGTAGTGTCAACAAACAATGTCCAACAGAAACGCCGTTTACCGACAGAGGCGGAAGTCCATCCTCGATATTCTCGTCAACCCATTCTTTCAGCTTGGTCAAATACTTTCCATTGCCTGTTGCTTCATAGGCCTCGCATACTCCATAAAAGGCTACTCCACCCGGCCAATCCCAGCTATAGTGCATTTGAAACGTGCGTTCCACTACCCGGTCAATCACCTGTTTAATCTGTTCCTCATCAAAACTCAATGCGGGCATTGCTACGTCTCCTCCTTTGGTAAGCTTCACGTTAGTTGCCCTCCTTGCCACCTGTTCCAAAAAAGGTCATCCGTCAACGTAAGTACATGCGCAGCGGTTGCAAATCCAGTTCCTTCACAGCCGCCGCCACCATATTTGCAATCCGGATCGCACCATTCTCATGAAAATGCGTATTATCCTCCAGGCCGCCGGAAAAGTTCATGTATTCCCCAGGCAGCAGCCACATAAAAAACTCCTTGCTTTCTTCAGGGCCCAGCTCTTCATATAACTCCTGCGTGCGGGCAGACAAATCAATGAGCGGCACGTTCGCTTCTTCTGCCAACTCGCGAACCGCCGTTATATAGTCGCCATGTGTATCAGACAGCGTACCATCCTCGTTAAAATAGCGACGATGTACAGGCGTAATCAGCACCGGGGTTCCGCCCTTGCTTCTCGCTCCGTCGATATATAGGCGCAAATGCTCCGTGTAGGTCGTAAAAGGCTCCGTGGCCCGTTCGGGATCAGGCTTCTGATCATTATGACCGAACTGGATGAACAGGAAGTCTCCTGTCTTCATTTCTCCCAAAATAGCATCCAGACGTCCCTCGTCCACGAAGCTTTTGGAGCTTCGTCCCGATACAGCGTGATTATCCACGCAGACATCATGCTTGAACAGGGCTGGCAAAGCCTGACCCCAGCCTGTATAAGGATAGCCGGACAGCCCTTGATCCGTAACCGTAGAGTCTCCGGCTAGGAATAGTCGGAGACTCTGCAGTGCGGGTGCAATTTCCAGAGCATTGAGCCGTGGCGCAGTGCCAGATACGGTGAGGCGCAGTCTGCCGCCTCGGACAGGCACCGTAAACATCGCCTCCGTGAACTGGCCTGGCAGCGTGTGGACGGGAGGCAGCATATGTTTGCCCTCGCCAGCCCGTAGCCGCGTGAGCGTTTCTGCCAGTGGATCGCCGAGCAATACGGTGACCAAAACTATTCCGTCCGGTACATCTGCAACAAACGAAGCGTTCAGTGGAATACAAAAGCTGCTGCGCAGCCGTGTATGTGCATCCTTGGCTGGATTCTGCCTTTGTCGCCCGTACACATGCTCTGTAGTCTCGAAGCCATAGCCCTGTTCAGCTGTATATATGCAATCCGGGGACACGGCCTTGTAGCCATCCGCAGGCTCTCCCGGACCAAAGTCAAACTTCCACATTTTACTCACTCCTCGGTCTTAACCCTTCAGGCCACTCGTGCTCATTCCTTCTACAATTTGTTTTTGGAAAGCGAAGAATACAGCGATAACAGGTAGCAGGCTTAAGATGGACATCGCGAACATTCCTCCCCAGTTGGAGGCTGACTCGCTATCGAGGAACATTTTGAGTGCAATCGATACGGTATATTTCTCTGGAGAGTTCAGATACAATACCGGACCTAACAGATCCTCCCACTTCCAGTAGAATGAGAAGATGGCCGCCGTTGCCAGCGAGGATTTGAGCAAGGGTAAAATAATCCGAAAATACAACCGGAACTTGCCACATCCATCAATCGTCGCCGCTTCATCCAACTCTGCTGGAATCGTGCGTATAAACTGCACCATCAGAAAGATGAAGAACGGCATCCCGAAAAAGGATGGTACTACCAACGGTAAGATTGTATTGATCCATCCAAGCTTGGTGAAAATGATATATTGCGGTACCAGCACTACATCTCCTGGCAGCATCAGCGTCACCATCATCAGAGCAAACCACAAGTTACGCCCTTTGAATTTCAAGCGTGCGAAGCCAAATGCGATCAATGAGGAGGAAAGCACAGCGCCAATCGTGGAAATCACTACGATCGTAAGCGAATTTAGAATATATGTGCCGAAGTTATAACCCGTCGTGCCTTTCCAGCCTGTTACATAGTTTTGCCAAATCCATTCTGTAGGGAAAAGTGAGGAGGCTGTGACGAATATCGTCCGACTTTCTTTAAATGAGCTGAACAGCATCCAAAACACGGGATACAGCATTAGGAGCGCTAGTGCAGCAACCAGAATGTGATAAATTGGCCATTTGAACGTTTTCCATGCCATTGGTATCAGCGCCCCTTTTCCGTTTCATAAAATACCCAAAATTTGGATGTTATAAATAAAATCGCAGTCAGTATCGCAATCATAATAAGCATGACCCAAGCCATAGCCGCCGCATATCCCATATTGCTGAACATAAACGCCTGCCGGAACAGATACAGTGAATGCAGCATCGTTCCATCCATTGGACCACCCTCACCCTTGGAGATAACATAGGCCGGGACGAAGGTCATAAACGCACTGATCGTCTGCATAATCAGGTTAAATAAAATAATCGGACTTAGCAGCGGCAGCGTAATACTGAAAAATTTTCGTACTGGCGTAGCTCCATCTACACTGGATGCCTCGTACATCTCATGCGGAATATTCTTCAACCCTGCCAGAAAAATAAGCATGGATGAACCAAATTGCCATACAGACAAGGTGATCAGCATCATTAGCGAAGCATCTGGATCACCAAACCATTTCACCGGGGTTGCCCCCAAGGCCGTAAGCAAGCTGTTAACAATGCCCTCATTACTGAAAATATTGCGCCACATGATGGACACTGCCACGCTCCCCCCGATAATAGAAGGCAGATAGTACATCGTCCGATAGGTGCCAACCATGCGTGACTTGGTATTCAAAATCATAGCCACAAACAAAGCGAAAATCAGCCGCAACGGTACGCCGACCAATACATACGTAAACGTGACCCTGATCGAATTCCAGTATTTCGGGTCGCCTGTGAACATTTTTTCGAAGTTACCCAGACCAATCCATTTGGGCGGGGTGAACAGATTGTAGCTGGTAAAGGACAGATACAGCGAAATAAACATTGGAATTAACGTAAATGCCAGAAAGCCCACAATAAACGGGCTGATAAACGCATATCCGGTCATATTGGCTTTCAAGCTCTGATGATTTCGCAAGATCATCAAGCCTCCCCTCTGTTGCATTTTAAGAATTTGCGTACGTGCAAGTATAAACTATACGTTGTTATATGAATTATCCTGTGATATCTACAAAGGTTGCCTCTACGATGGGTTCGTCGGATCAACCGTGCGCAATCATGCTTGGCCCTACGCACGGTTAACCTAACGAAACGTTCCTTCAACCCTGCATTATTACTGCTTGTTATTCGCAAGGATAGTATTCGCATCAGCCCGGAATTTGACCGCTGCGTCTTCAGGCGTCATCTGTCCAAAATTGACTTGCTCAATATAATCGGTCAGAGTAGCAATCACTTCCGGCGATCCAACCGGCGGCGGCGGGCTCATTGGAGAAGCTTTTGGCTCCATGGAAGCCACAAATTCAAACACCTGCTTCGTTGCCTCGCTCAATTCCGGCGCTACAGCTTCTTTTATTTTGGTAGAAATCGGTACGCCACGTTCGCCTTTAATCAATTTATTCGCTTCTACATCATTCATCCAGAAATCAATAAATTTTGCGGCCTCATCCTTCACCTGTGAACGGGAAGCCACTGCCCAGTACATGGTAGGCTGCATATACACGCCTTTTTCCATATTCGGTCCAAACATCGGAGCAAGCGCCATTGGGCGATTAACGACCTGTTGTAAGCCCACATATTGATTGGACCACTGCCAAATGCCGATGCCTGTTCCTTTAACGATATCCGATTCCTCAAGAATTCCCTTGGTTTGGTTCATGACTTCAGGAGTTGGTGTCGCTCCCTTTTTAATTAGCTCAGCTAAAACGCCGAAGAAATCAACAAACAGCTTATCGTCGTCATACCCCAATCCTGTTCCTTCGGTATTGTAGAGAGATTTTCCATGTGTCCGCAAATAGTAGTGGAAGAAAATATCCGCAGCCATTGAGCTGTCAAAGTAAACTTTATTAGAGGCTGCCTTCAAAGCAAGCTCTTTGTATTGATCCCATGTCCAGTCGTCAGGAATTTTGTCTATGCCCGCTTTTTTGAGCAATGCCGGATCATATTGGAAGCCCAGCACATTGACACCTGTTGGAATACCATATTGCTTTCCGGCAATGATCCCGGTTTTGAGTACATTTTCGTTCACATCAGCGACTTGGATTTTCTGATTCAAGTAAGGCGCCATATCCTCCAGTTGGCCGTTCTTCGCATATTGGCTAATATACGAAATGTCCATCTGTACGATATCCGGCAGTTGGTTTGCTGCCGCCTGCGGGGCGAGCTTCTTCCAGTAGTCATCAAAAGAGGCATATTCCACATCAATCGTCACATTCGGATTTTTTTGCTTATACAAATCGATAACCTTCTGCGTATATTCGTGGCGCGTATCCGATCCCCACCAAGCGATCCGCAACTTTACTTTCCCGTCTGCACTTGTGCCCGAATTGCCTCCACCGTCTGCTCCACTACATGCCGTCGTCAAAACGAGCAGCATCGCTATGATCAGAAACCATCCCTTTTTGCCCACCTATCTCTCCCCTTTTCGCTGTTCTAGAAAGGAGCCCTATTACAAGTAACAATGTACTTACGCAAATTTGATAGCGTTTACATTTGCTCCTGTAGTTATTTTCCCAAATGCAGAGAAACATTGGAATACACAAATCCGATTTCAAAGGTTTAAAAAACAGAGGGACTCAGCAGCTCATCCCCGTTCGTGTGATTTAATGTACTCGGACGGTGTCATACCTGCCCATTTTTTGAACACCTGGCTAAAATATTGCGCATTCCCGCCGAAGCCGAACCATTCTGCCAGCTCAAACACCTTTACGTCTCCCGTCTCCCGAATATGCTCAGCCGCACGTTCGATCCGGTAACGATTGACGTAGTGCGAAAAGTTTTCGCCCGTCACTTTTTTGAAAATTTTCCCTAAGTAATCGGAATTCATATAGAGCATTTGCCCCGCCACTCCGTTCAGTGAAAGATCGGATTTTCTATAGTTTTGCTCAATAATTGTGATCATTTTATCCACCGTGGAAGATTGGCGGTATACATTGCTTTTATAATAAATTGCGGTCATTCGTTCGGCAGCTTCCTGTACAAAAGATTTGAGACATGCCAGTGTTTTTTGCTCTGCCAGCACGACCATTCGGCTCGTGAACGCCGCACGCTCTTCTTCAGGGCATATACGGATCATGGCCGCATAGAGCTGTAGCACATAAGAACGGGTTACGGAGATTTCTAGCTTCATACGGGACAGGATGCCAAACAGCCGATCCACTTCCTGCGCAACCTCCTCCCTATTTCCAGCCTTGATCAGCAGGCCGAACTTCTCCTCGTCCAGCTCCAAATCTGCCATCTCCCGGGTGTCCTCAGCCGCCAAATCCTCCTTCGTAATGAGACTCCCCTCTCCGGTGTAAAAGCGGTGATTCATACAATGCAAAGTCTCCCGGTACATCCCCCGCGAATGCTGCATGCTATCCGAGTCGCTAACTGCGACGGTCACCTCCAGCTTATAAAAGCGGTGAAATGTCGTACGTACCGCTTCAATCTGTTTCATAAATCGTGACGTGTCATCCTCACTTTCCAGCACAATTAGCAGCTGCCCTTGCATAGTCGTACTGAGCAAGACATGATCCATTAAATCCCCTGCTATATTTTGCAAAGCAAACAAATGCTCCGGCTCGTGGGACTCCTCCACCCGCAGCAGCAGCATTCGAACCTGCTTATCTTGCAACTCCAGACCGAACAAACGCTCATAAAAAGCGATATCACGGCTGCCGTAAGTTTTATAGGAAATAAACTCCTTCAAAAAATGCTCCTTTACATGCGGCAACATACGCTGAAAATCAAGCTTCATCCGGTTCACAAACTGCTTGCGTTCTTCCTGTTCCTCTCGCTCCTGTCCCAACTCTGTCAGAGCGTCATGAATTTGCCGCTCGTTGCAGGGCTTCAACAAGTAGTGCTTCACCCCGTATTGCATAGCCCGACAGGCATAGTCAAAATCTTTGTAACCTGACAACAGAATAAACCGAACGTCTGGAAAATGCTCCGTCGTTTTGGCAACGAGTCCGATACCGTCCAGTCCTGGCATAGAAATATCGCTGATCACAAAATCAGGCGGACTCGCCTGGATCTGATCGTATGCCTCAATTCCATTACGCGCCGTACCTACCAGCCTTGTTCCTGCCTTGCCCCAATCGACCACCTGTGATATGCCTTCCAAAATCATACGCTCATCATCAACCAGTAGCACCTTGTACACGACCCTGATCCCCTTTCACATATGGAATACAGACATGAATTGACGTTCCTGCTCCTGACTCGCTATGCAGCTCTATCCCCCAAGGTGTACCAAATGTCAGGTTAATCCGTTCTTGAATATTCGCAAGTCCAATACCCCGCCCACGGGTGGTGATCTGTCCGCTCCGCAGCTTTTCCAAGAAATCCGGGGTCATTCCAGGTCCGTCATCTTCAACCCGCAGGAACAGCGTCCCCTCGTTTTCTCTGACCACAATTGTGATCCGACACGGTTCAATACGCGGCTCCAGCGCATAATGAATCGCATTCTCCACCAAGGGCTGAAGCGTTAGCTTCGGAATTTGCGCGTCCATCAATTCTTCCGGGACATCGAGCTGGAAAACGAGACGTTCATCAAAACGTGTTTTTTGGATCGTTACGTAGCTTCTCACGATATCCAGCTCTTTTTGAAGCGGAATCAGCTGTTCTTCAAAACTGACCGCGCTGCGTAGTAGAAACGCAAGGGCTTCCACCATTTCTGAAATCCGGTCCTGCTTGTTGGCCTTGGCGAGCCAGTTCACAGACTCTAATGTATTGTATAAAAAATGTGGATTTATCTGTGCCTGAAGCGCCTTTAGCTCTGTTTCCCGCAGCAGTAGCTGCTTGGCAACATTCTCATTAATAAGCTCACGGATACGGCGGATCATCTTCTTATACGTCCGATGTAGTAAGCCTACCTCATCCTGTGTGGAAAGGGGGACCGCTCCAAGCGCTTCCTCTTCCAGACGGTCGAGATCACCTTTTTCTATTTTACGCATGTTCTGGATCAACTGAACGATCGGTTGGGTAATGCTGCCCGATAACCTAGCGCCCAGCGCCAGTGCAACAAGCAGCATAATTACAAAAATTGCGCTTACAATTTCTTTGATTATCGTAATACTGCGAAACATATCATCAAAGGGAGTCATATGTAAATACGTCCAGCCCGTATAAGAGGATTTGATTTGAGCAGCAAAAAAGGTCCCGCCTGTATAGGTCGCGATCCCGTAAGGCTGCTTCCTCCCAAGCTCTGCCTGAATATCGCTCTCACTCAAAAGCGGTGTTTCGGGATAAATCATCCGTCTTCCGTCTGTAATCATCAACTGTCCGTCACGGCCGGAGGTCTGCACACGATCCGCTACAATCCGGTCAATTCGCACACGAATCGCAAGCGTTCCAAGCCCGTTCAGCGTAAAATTGGAATCGGTAAAAGATTTGAATTGCCGTGCTGCCAGCAAGGAGGAATGGCCTGCCGCATACCATGCATGGGAGCCGTCATATTTGTCTGCCAACTCCGACAGGGTGGATCGAAGCTCTTGGGGGATACCTTCGCGGTTGCCCGCACTCATCACCTGTCCCTCTTTGTCGATTACCATCATAGAATAGACATAGGTTTCAGAGCCGGCAAAGGCAATAAGCCTATTCGTTATTTTTTTGCGCAGTACCATTTTGACATAAGGTGACGTTTCCTTTTCCAACTGGAGCAAATAACGCTGAAGCTGCTCGTCCGTTATTACCTTAAAAGTAACCTTTTCAACATCCTTCAGTTCATTTTCAATGCCAATTGAAGAAATATTTAGTACCTCGGATGTCTTTTTGTACATTTGATTATCATAAATATGAAATACGTATTTAAGTATGACTGCAACAACCGCAAAATTAACCAGCATGAGCACCGTAATCAACAGTACCATCTTATGATGGATTCCAGCATTTTTGTAAGCGCTCTTAAAATAGGTAATCAGTACATGTCGCCTCCTTCGCTCATCCTGCACGGTCCAGCTCAAAATGGAGAAAACTCAATATATTATACAAAATACCCCATGCCTTGGTCATTCGGCAAGAGGTATTTGGGTTTGCTTAGCGTTGATCGTTTGCTTTCGATTTGTCCGCCTTGCTCATATATTCGTCATATCGGTCATCAAGTTCACGTGCCATACTCCGGTATTTTCGCGTCTCTTCGACAATAGGGTCTATTTGAGTCTGAACCCGCACCTCATATTTGGGGCTGAGTCGTTCCCGTTTTTTGGCCTCATTCTCACGAATTTCGCCTTCCGTCAGCAGTTCACTGAGCTGGCGTTCCAATTCTTCGGATTGGCTCATCGCGATTTCCTCCTTCAGGATGATGGTTACGTAGTATTATAACCCGGTTGCGTCCGCTTCTTTCAGCACTTGAATAAGTTGAGAATGAATAGCTGTATTCGTAGCTACAACATGCCGTACACTCAGGTCATAAGGTTGGCCTAATGTGTTCGTAATGGTGCCTCCTGATTCCTGTACCAACAAAGCACCCGCGGCCACATCCCAAGCATTCAAACCGATTTCGCAATAAGCGGACAAACGTCCCGACGCCACATAAGCCAAATGCAAGGCTGCCGAGCCGAGCGCCCGAATGCCCCGTACTTGAGGTGTAAGAACCTGCGTAATTTTCATATTCAACGGTTGTGCATACGTACGATCCGGCGGGAAGCCGATGCACACCAGACTATCTCCCAGCGTTTCTTCTTTCGATGCTTGCATACGATTTCCGTGGACGTATGCGCCTTTTCCCTTTTCCGCTACAAACATTTCATCGCGGGACGGATCATAAATTACACCGACAATTACCTCTCCACGATGAGCCAAGGCAATAGACACACTGTAGTACGGCAGACTGTGCACGAAATTGGTAGTGCCGTCTACCGGATCAATGATCCATAAATATTCCTCTTCACGGGCAGCCTCTAATGCTCGGGCTGAAGCTTCAGCTCCCGGCTCTACCCCTTCTTCACCCAAAATGGCATGATCGGGAAAATGGGTGAGGATGAGTCTGCGAATCATCTGTTCTGCACCTTTATCTACCTCGGTTACTAGATCGGTCGAAGATTGCTTGGTATTCAATTGTTCAACAGTGCCCAGTCTGCTCTTAATCCATTCCCCGGCTTTGGATGCCGCATTAATAGCCACGGCCGTATAGCTTTTTCCTGATACGATATAGGGAACCTTTTCGTTTTCATGTTCGTTCAACGTGTTCACTCTACTTTCTATATCATTGTTACGTGGTTTACGAATCTGCCCTGCAGACAGTCTCTTAACCATCTCTGTTTCAGTACAAGTTTGCTAGTTTACACATTCTAGTATACACAATAAGCTTCATAAAGTTTCTCCATATGGAAGCTTTATCCGCAAAATACTACTTTTTAAGGCGTAATTTCTATGGAAGCCCCATCCAACACTTTGACCCCGTTATCTTCCTGAAGACGCAGTTCATTCATTAATCCGAACAATGCTTCATCCTTAAGTTTGGCTTCAAGCATGACATCAATCCGATCCGTATATCCAGAAATATTACGCAGAAAGGTCAGCAACGGCTCCACCAGAACACCGTCTGCATGACCACGAGGGTCTTTTTCACTTTTAGGACTGGAGGCATGAATTTTGGGCGGCAATGGATGATCAGTAGAAGATCCGGCTTGAGCCAATTCCCCTTTCCAGGTCTCCAATATATCCGGCCATAGCTCCCACGGCTTTTCCCCCTCGTTATTGACCCATTGATGATGAATATCGAGAACCATCGGCAAGCCCGTTATTTTGCAAGCTTCCAGTGTTTCCACCGCATTGAACGTTTTGTCATCATTTTCCAATGTTAACCGTTGTCTTAATGAAAGATCCAGGGCATTCACTTGCTCTACAAAACGCTGACCTGAGGTCACCTTATCTCCGTAGGCACCACCAATATGAATGTTGTTCTTGGCTTCAGCACCAAGTCCCATGGCCTCCAGCATCGCCACGTGGTACTTCAGATCATTAATGGAGCTCTGTAACACTTCAGGACGGGGAGTGCTGAGCACTGTAAAATGATCGGGGTGAAACGATACTCTCATCTTATTCGCCTTGACATAGTCCCCCACCTCTGCAAAATCAGCGGCAAGCGCCTCAAACGGGTCCCAGTCCCGCAGATCCTGATGGGTCGCAAGCGGAATCAGCTTGGATGAGAAACGATAGACCTGAATATCACTCGCACGATTATGACGCAGCAGCCTCAATGTATTATGGAGATTTTCGGCTGCAATCCGTTCTAGCTTGCGGATCGCCGCTTCTCGGTCTCCGATCTTGTTAAAGCTGGCCATGGTCATGGTTTTAGAAGGGGATGCATTTTGCACGGTGACTGACATGGCAACATATCCGAACCTTACGATCATAGATGTCCTTCCTTTCAGCAGTTCGCAGTAGATGGCAAGGCCGCTTTCATTCTGTGACCTAAACCCCTTTTCTACTGATCATACCCGGAAAAGCACCTGCTGATTCGGTGTATTGCACAAAACTGTAAGAAACAAACAGCTAGGATTGCTGCTGTGCTCCAAAAAACATTTCATCCGCCAATGCGGTCTGAATTCTTGATTCCTCTTCATTCAGCTTACGAATGAGAGTCATTTCTACCTCGGTCACTTCGTCACCTTGGAAATTGATTTCGGCGATACAGCCCACAATCTGAACGATGGCTACTGCCACGTTGTCCACGCTATATGCGATGACCTTCTGTCCTGTCGGAAAAACGCGCAGTCCGGATTTAACCATTTTGCCACGTCCATATTCCAGCAGTTCATAAAGTTCTTGTTCGCTCTTGAATTTGCACACCGAGTTAAATTCAGTTTGAAAGCCCATGTCTAGCCGCCACCTTTCATATTTTAGGGTTTGGTAAAATGCTCAAGTACATCAATATATATGAACAAAAAGGAGAGTGATCAGCTCCCCTTCATTTTTTTCGTTTATGAGTTCTCATAGTGCAGTGCCGACCGGCGCTCATAACGCTCCAGTGCAAGAGCAATCATGCGATCCAGTAGACTTACATAGGATACGCCGGTTTCTCTCCACAACAATGGATACATGCTGAACGGTGTAAAGCCAGGCATCGTATTCACTTCATTAATAAGGATATGTCCATCTGAGCGTCTGACGAAGAAATCTGCACGGGAAATCCCACAACCTTCCAGAGCGCGGAAAGCTTGCAATGCGGCTTCACGGATACGATCTGCCACTTCCTCGTCCAGTGGTGCCGGAATGAGCATTTCCGATTGACCATCGGTATATTTGGCAGCATAGTCGTAGTAATCACTCGACGACACAATTTCACCGGGTACCGAGGCAATCGGCTCATCATTGCCAAGTACGCTGACCTCAATCTCACGGGCATCGACGTACTCTTCCACGATCACCTTCAGATCAAATTGCAAAGCCAGATCTACAGCCTTTTCCAGTTCTTCTCGGTTACTCGCTTTGGAAATACCGACACTTGATCCCAGATTAGCTGGTTTGACAAAGCAAGGATAACCTAACTCAGTTTCTATGTTACGCACCAAGTCATGACCGGTTTGTGCCCACTGTGTACTATTAAAATAGCAGTATTTCACTTGCGGCAATCCTGCATGCTCAAACAGCTTCTTCATGACGCCTTTATCCATACCTGCTGCCGAAGCCAGCACTCCTGCCCCGACATAGGGCATATCCGCCATTTCGAACAGACCCTGAATCGTTCCGTCCTCGCCAAAGGTGCCGTGCAGCAGCGGAAACAGTACATCCAGTGTCTGCTCTCCATACAGCTTGCCGAACAACGTATCTAATGCCGCCTTGGTGCCGCCCTCAGCATGCTCCAGCTTCAATTGCTCTACAGTAGTCAGAGGCGCATTTAACAGCGTCCCTCTACGCCAATCGCCAGCCTTCGTAATATAAAAAGGAATAATCTCGTATTTCTCATAGTTAAAAGCGTTCATTACCGCATACGCCGTTTGCAGCGATACCTCATGTTCGCCCGATTTACCACCGTACACCAGCCCTACGGACAATTTTTGATTTGCCATGCCTATCCTCCGCTTTCTTGCTTTCGTCATTGTGCCTGATTTGCTTCACTGTACCTGTTATCCATCATCTCATTTAAAAATAGTCGGCGATGTGATAAAAGCGATATACCGTATTGTCCGTCCACGCATACGAATTTTTATAGTCCCAATAACGATGTCTGGAGCTTACCGTATGTGCATTGACTAGCGGCATGCCGCCAGCATCAAAGGCCGTTACCACCGTGCTGTGCTGGAAAGTTCCGTCACCATCCCAATCATAAAAAATGACGTCCCCCAGCATGAGCTGCTCCGGTCGACTCACCTGCTCTGCGGTCAAACCCCAGGAACTGGAACCCAAATACCGTTCCAGACTGTTGGAAACCGCCCAGCTATAGCTCCACAGCTCACGTCCGGCGACCCGTCCTTTATACCACCAGCCCGATTCTCTTTTACCAGTATAGTGGATCGGTGCACCACCTGCAAAGAGGCACTGCGAGATATAATTGGTGCAATCCACATCAAAAGCCTCAAACTCCGGGTTAAAACTATCCCACCACTGATCTGCATAGGCCGCTGCTTCTTCACGGCGATATCGACTGGGGCGTGCTGATGAACCGAAGCCCAGCACACCACGATTTAGCAGCGGCAGACTTCCTCCCTGATTAAACGACGCTTGTTCGAAAGGAACCTCTCCTCCCGCTGGCTTTCTTTCTGCCGGGTCACGCTCAATCCTCGTCACCTGCCAGGCTTCACCCTCGCGTGTAAACGTCAGGCGCTCCCGTTCAATCCGATCCTCCCGGTGAGTCATTCCGCCCTTCTCATAAAAGAGCCGCACATGCAGTTGTACATCGACCACTGCCTCATCCGGAGTATCCTGCACTATTCGTATCGGCTTGGCGCGTGTCTCGCTGCGTAGGGGAACAGCGTCCCGTTCGCTGTACCACTGCTCCAACCTGGCCGCACGTGCTGCCCGATCCATTCGCTGGCCCACCTCCAGGTACTCATCCGGCTGTGGTACACCATTTACCTCACTGCGATTGTACTGATTCACGTAAGCAAAAAGGGCCTGTTTCCATTCCCGCTCCCCCATCCCTATCCCTCCATTTTTCGTCTCGCTATCCTTATTCGGGGATAACCACGCCGATATATAACTTCCTTTCTTTCCTCTCTGGTCTGATATGCTCTCTATCTATAAGTATGAATCTCTAAAGCTTGGTATGAACATCGAAAAACGCGGGGGAACGGAACGTTTTATTTTCCAGTCTGACACGCATAATTTAGGTCAAAAAAACTTTACGGAACCGTCTGAAAACGGTATACTTAATCCAAAAGCAATCATTTTGAAATCATGTTTCACCTAATGAAACGAATTACAATCATCTTAACCTCTTAACTTACGATGAACCACTGAAGATGAAATTGAGAACTCAGCCAATTAAAACCAAATGTGCAAGACGTCGAAAAAAGACATCCCTATTTTCCCGCAAGCATCCACTTCAAGGAGGTAATACTTATGTCAGGAAAAGATCAATTCTCCATTGCCCGTAGCTTGGAAGTTAACGGGAAGCCTTATCGCTACTACAGTCTTAAGGCACTGGAGGAACAAGGAAAAAGCGGTGTTGCCAAGCTGCCTTTCTCCATTAAAGTGTTGCTGGAAGCTGCGGTTCGCCAGTTTGACGGACGCGCCATTACTGAGGAACATGTGCAGCAGCTGACAGGCTGGGCTGAGGATCGTGACACCAACAAGGAAATCCCGTTCATTCCTGCACGTATCGTGCTTCAGGATTTTACAGGCGTCCCGGTGGTTGTCGATTTGGCGGCCATGCGTGATACGGTGAAAAAAGCGGGCGGCGATCCGAAACAAATCAACCCGCTCGTTCCCGTCGATCTCGTAATCGACCACTCGGTTATGGTTGATGCTTTCGGTACTAGTGACGCGCTGGACTACAATATTAATGTAGAGTTTGAACGCAACGAAGAACGGTATCGTTTTCTGCGATGGGCGCAAACGGCATTCAATAACTTCCGTGCGGTGCCGCCGTCCACTGGTATCGTTCATCAGGTTAATCTAGAGTATCTCGCCTCCGTAGCCGCGACCAAAACCATCGACGGCGAAACCGTGGTCTTCCCAGATTCCCTCGTGGGAACGGACTCCCATACGACGATGATTAACGGGCTGGGTGTTGTGGGCTGGGGTGTCGGCGGGATTGAGGCAGAGGCCGGTATGCTGGGGCAGCCGTTGTATTTTGTCACTCCCGATGTGATCGGCTTCAAACTGACAGGCAGTCTGTCAGAAGGTGCTACCGCTACGGACCTGGCGCTAACAGTTACGCAAATGCTGCGTAAAAAAGGCGTGGTCGGGAAATTCGTAGAATTTTTCGGTCCAGGTCTGGCCAACATCAGCTTGGCTGACCGTGCGACTGTGGCCAACATGGCACCGGAATACGGCGCAACGATCGGCTTTTTCCCGGTTGATGCCGAAACGCTGGCTTACCTGCGCAGCACCGGACGTTCCGATGAGCAAGTCAGCCTCGTAGAGGAATATTACAAAGCTCAAGGCATGTTCCGCACAGCCGATACCCCAGACCCTGTGTTCAGCGATACGATTGAGCTGGATCTGGCTTCGGTTGTACCGAGTCTCGCCGGACCCAAACGTCCGCAGGACCGTGTTGAGCTCAGCCGCATGAAAGAAACCTTCGAAGGCATTATCCGTACCCCGGTAGACAAAGGCGGCTATGGACTGAGCGATGAAAAGATTGCACAGAAGGTTCCACTGACCCATCCGGACGGCTCCACCAGTGAACTGGGTACTGGCTCAGTCGTGATTGCAGCGATTACAAGCTGCACGAACACCTCCAACCCAAGCGTTATGCTAGGCGCGGGCTTGCTCGCCAAAAAGGCAGTACAACGCGGGCTCAAAAAGCCAGGCTATGTTAAAACAAGCTTGACACCAGGTTCCCTTGTTGTAACGGAATACCTGCAAAAAGCCGGGCTGATCGAACCACTCGAAGCCCTCGGCTTCCATGTGGCAGGCTACGGCTGCGCGACCTGTATCGGTAACTCCGGTCCACTTCCCGACGAAGTGAGCCAGGCCATTACAGACCATGATCTGACCGTCGGCGCAGTCATTTCCGGTAACCGGAACTTTGAAGGACGTGTGCATGCGCAGGTCAAAGCCAACTATCTTGGTTCGCCGCCACTGGTTGTCGCTTACGCGCTGGCAGGTACGGTGAACATTGATTTGACGAATGACCCGCTTGGTTATGATCAGGACAATCAGCCTGTCTACCTGAAAGATATCTGGCCTTCTTCCGAAGAAATCAAAGAAGCGATCAGCCTGTCTCTCAGCCCGGATATGTTCCGCCGCAAATACGAAAATGTATTTACAGCCAACGAGAAATGGAATTCCATTCCGGTTCCTGAAGGCGAATTGTATGAGTGGGATGAAAACTCAACTTATATTCAAAATCCGCCGTTCTTTGAAGGACTTCAAGATGGTGTGCAGGATATCAAGGAAATCCGTAATGCCCGTGTACTTGCCCTGCTGAATGATTCGGTCACGACTGACCACATCTCGCCAGCAGGCAACATCGCCCCTTCCAGCCCGGCAGGACTGTACTTGAAGGAGCATGGTGTAGAGCGTAAGGACTTCAACTCCTACGGCTCTCGTCGCGGTAATCATGAAGTCATGATGCGCGGTACATTTGCCAACATCCGTATCCGCAATAATGTAGCTCCAGGCACCGAAGGCGGTGTGACCAAGTACTTGCCAACAGATGAGGAAATGTCCATCTATGATGCGTCCATGAAATATCAGGCAGCCGATCAGAACCTGATCGTCATTGCCGGCAAGGAATACGGTACAGGTAGCTCCCGTGACTGGGCGGCCAAAGGTACACTGTTGTTAGGTGTTAAAGCCGTCATTGCTGAAAGCTTCGAGCGGATTCACCGCAGCAACCTGGTCGGCATGGGTGTACTGCCGCTGCAATTCCAGGAAGGCTATGGCTGGTCCAGCTTGGGTCTCAATGGTCGCGAAACCTTCGATATTCTCGGCATTGACAATGACGTGAAACCAGGTCAAGAACTTACGGTTGTAGCCAAACGCGAGGATGGCACCAAGTTCGAATTCCCGGTCACTGCCCGTCTGGATAGCACCGTCGACATCGATTACTACCACAACGGTGGTATTTTGCAAACCGTATTGCGTCAAATGATTCAAGCGTAATGATCGATTGAATCATGAAAATCCCCTCCCAAATGCGGTGTAAACTGCAATTGAGAGGGGATTTTTTACATTCTTCAAGCCTCTAAAAGGAAACGTATGCCAAGGATTGAGAACACAAGGGTTATAAGAAGCGTGAAGAGACCAGGCAGGCTTTCCATGATTGCAGAACTTTCTTCGCTCTTGAACTGACGTCTGAGAAAAGGCTGGAGAAAAAGCATAATCACAAAAGCTATGAAGCTAAGTGCACACAACAACCATACCTCAGGGGAGGATTTGTCAACAAAACGATCAGCCACATCATTGAAATTGTAGTGGATTGCCACATTTCTTGGCATTGTCGGGTAGATAAACAAGTAGATGCTGAAGGGCACAATAGAAAGAAGAAAGGAAAATAAATTTAAAATATTTAATCTACTTCGCATGAAAATCCTCCTTCTTGAGCTAAACGATTTATATGATACACAGATCAGCCGTCTATATTTTTACTTCCCCGGCTTAGTAAGAGAGAAATAATAAAACTAATCATCGTGGGCAAAAAAGAGGCGAGTACCATATACACATTAACTTCTTGTCCTAATCCTATGGAAATCCCTATTAAGCCAAAGGCTATCCAAATATAAGCAGAAATGCGATGTGTCTTCTTCCATGCCTTTTCATCCGAAAGCAGCCAAGGAAACTTTAATCCGATTAGACGATTGGGTGTTATTGTAGCAAAAGATATTCCTATTGCTAAATGCAAAATAGCCGATAAAAATAAAGCTAATTTTAATGTGCTGAATAGAAATCCACCCGAATATTTGAACATGAGTGCAAGGAAAATCAAATCAAGTACAATAAACACACTTGCACAAATCTTACGATAAGAAGCGAGCATACGTTCAGATAAGGTGTTTCTATGCTTTGAATACCTTGGATTCAGTACTACGATAGCCAGTGTTAAAACCATAGTAACTAATGGAAAATACAACAATGCTATACGATCCTTAGCGGAATGAAACGAGGAGGAAAACAAAGAAAAATTTATAACATGCAGCACAATAAAGAAAATAGACACATGCATCCACGGCTTCTTGAATTCTTCTTTTACATCATAGTTGCTTTTACTCTCCATCCCGCTTACCCCCTCCATATAACAGAAATTGAGTGACTCCACTTTATTATGCATATTTTCCAATACTAAAAATGAAATAAACATCACAACAGCAAAAAAAGCCGACCCACTCAGGACCGGCTTCCAACTGTATTCTCTTATTCTCTTACCTTCGCATTGCTAAACTACTTCGAAATATCCAAAAAGCCCTCTCCAAATACGTCCCGTACGTCATGAATGGTGATAAATGCTGCTGTATCGATAGCTTTTACAATCTTTTTAAGCGCCGACACCTCTTGTTTGCTAATGACGATATATAGGACCTCTTTTGGATTTTTGGTGTAATATCCGTGGCCTGACAGGACGGTAACTCCACGGTCCATCTGCGTAATGACCATCTCAGCAATTTTGTCTTGATGCTCCGAAATAATCATGACCGCTTTTTTCGGATTCAATCCTTCAATCATGAAATCCATAACTTTCGTACCGACGTACAAAATAACGATAGTTAGCATTAATTTTTCCGGGCCAATAATAAAGTAGGAAGAGAAGGCGACAATCAGATCAAAAAACAACAAGGCATAGCTGATATTCCAATCCAGATACTTGTTGGCAATCCGGGCTAAAATGACCGTTCCTGCCGTTGTACCACCGACCCGTACAATTAAGCCAATGCCGACCCCTACCAAAACTCCGGCAAATACGGCATTAATCGTCGGCTCATGCGAATCAATCCGCCAGTTGACTGTTAAATGTAAAAACAGCGAGTTAAAAGCGACCGCAATTATAGTATACAGAGTCGTTCTCTTGTCCAAAAATTTATATCCGACAATCAGCAGCAAGCCATTAATCACCAGATTGACGATCGAGGGAGACCACTGAAACAGGTAGTACAAGATGATCGTGACCCCTGTAACGCCCCCCTCGCCAAATTCATTCGGGATCACATACAGATTAACAGCCAGCGCGAAAAAAAACGCACCCAGAATAATAAATACGATATCTGCAATACTTTTTTTCATATATGCTCTAATCCTCTCTCTAACATTTCAACGGATGAATTGCCAGATGGATTGGCTGACTCTTCTTGCCAAAATACGCTGACAACCAGTTCATGGTATCTACTACCCAACATAAAGTCAATACAACTTTGACACTTTAATTCGCCACCAGACTGCCTTAGTCCAACCTTAGAATTCCGCAAAATTCCGCTAATACAAGGTTATTCGACAAAAAAACACAATCCCGACTACTAAACTGAGAAAACGGGCCTCTAGCCCTTGTTTAGGCCCTAGGCACATTTTCCCCTAAAATGACCATCCTCCTAATACACATTTTGGACACATACGACCATCTTCCTGTTTTATGTCAAAAGCGTTTTACTTTGGATAAATGCGGGTATAATGATTGAAACATTACCAAGCAACCTACACGGCATTACGACATCAAGTACATATACATAGTCCTATACAGACGTCCTAAGCAACTCAATCTGAATTTGACAAAATGGAATTGGAGGAATGACCACATGAATACAATGAACTTAACTGTCCACACCCTGATGCCTTTTCACCACCAATACCAACGTGCCAACGCGGTGAGTATGCAGAAGAAAGAAGACAGCTCGGAGAAGAAGCTCAGCTTTCAGGACATTTTGAATGAAAAAATGGGTAAAAAATAAAGCTCCGTTAATCCGGTAGCATGATCCCGCTTTACATAAGCTGAAAAGCCGTAGTTTTCTACATCGACTGTAGAGAACCACGGCTTTTTGTTACTCACGCGTTTCTAAACCTAAACTCATACGTTTATGGAAATAAACCTCTGACGAGCTTAACTGTACTTTTCGTTGAGGCTTCCCAGTTGATTGACTTTTGTATCGCTACCGATTTTTACTGCCCAGCTTCCCGATACTGCTCTGCCTTCTCTCGCATCCCGGCGGCAACGGCTTCCTCAGTATTCAGTCCCTTATCGGCCGCATAGGCACGAATGTCCTGCGTGATACGCATACTGCAAAACTTGGGACCGCACATCGAGCAAAAGTGGGCTTCCTTGGCCCCCTCTGCTGGTAGCGTTTCATCATGGTAGGACAATGCCCGCTCAGGGTCAAGCGAGAGATTGAACTGATCGCGCCAGCGGAATTCAAAACGCGCCTTGGACAAAGCATCGTCCCGCTGCTGTGCCCGCGGATGACCCTTCGCCAGATCGGCAGCATGTGCGGCAATTTTGTAGGTAATAACTCCTTCGCGGACATCATCCTTGTTCGGCAGACCCAAGTGCTCCTTCGGCGTAACGTAGCACAGCATGGACGTCCCGAACCAACCGATCATGGCTGCCCCGATAGCTGAGGTAATATGATCATATCCTGGTGCGATATCCGTCGTCAGCGGCCCTAAAGTATAAAAGGGGGCTTCCTTACAAATCTCCATTTGTAAATCCACATTCTCCTTGATTTTGTGCATAGGGACATGTCCTGGCCCTTCAATCATGACCTGGACATCACGCTTCCATGCAATTTGCGTGAGCTCGCCCAACGTCTCTAGCTCTGCAAATTGTGCTTCATCATTCGCATCATAGATACTCCCTGGACGCAGACCATCCCCGAGAGAAAAGGCCACATCGTAGGCTTTCATAATTTCACAGATTTCTTCAAAATGCGTATACAAAAAATTCTCCTGATGGTGTGCAAGGCACCAGGCTGCCATGATCGACCCGCCCCGGGATACAATTCCCGTCATTCTGTTCGCCGTCATCGGGATATATCGCAGCAATACACCCGCATGGATCGTAAAATAGTCCACTCCCTGCTCCGCCTGCTCAATCAGCGTGTCTCGATACAGCTCCCACGTCAGCTTCTCAGCTTCGCCGTTCACCTTTTCCAGTGCCTGATATAGCGGCACCGTTCCAATCGGTACGGGAGAATTCCTGATGATCCATTCGCGCGTTGTATGAATATTCCGGCCTGTAGACAGGTCCATGACGGTGTCTGAGCCCCAGCGCACAGCCCAGGTCATCTTCTCCACTTCTTCCTCGATGGAGGACGTAACTGCGGAATTCCCAATGTTCGCATTGATCTTTACGTGAAAATGGCGTCCAATGACCATGGGCTCGCTTTCCGGGTGATTGATATTTGAAGGTAAAATAGCTCGTCCAGCCGCCAGCTCCTGTCGTACAAACTCGGGCTCTACGCCTTCGCGGATCGCCGCAAATTCCATTTCAGGCGTAATGATCCCTTGCCGCGCATAGTGCATTTGCGTCACAGTACGCCCTTGCGAAGCCCGTAGCGGACGGTTGGTCACGCCGGGAAATTCCACTGTCTCCCGTTTGGAACCAGGCTTCAGCCCGTTATCCTCCGACTTGACGGCGCGGCCCTCATAAGCCTCCACATCTCCCCGTTCCAGTGCCCAAGCTCGCCGTAATGGTGGCAAGCCCTGACGAATATCCACCTGATAGGCTTCATCTGTCATCGGACCGCTGGTATCGTACACACGCAGTGGCTCATGATACTCTATCCCCTGCGGCGTATGTGTGGGGTGCAGCGCGATTTCACGCTCTGGCACGGCAATGTCCGGCCGAGAACCTTGAATATACACCTTGCGGCTCCCCGGGAAAGAATTAACCCTACTGGCTTGCTCAACACTTGCCTTCTCTACTGCTGTTGATTTCATTCCTGTTTCTTTTGTTCCTTCTGTTTCTGTCGGTTTCATGATCCATTCCTCCCGTATCGTTGAAATGACACACCGATCCGGAACCATTCCCAGGGTGGCGCTGATCTATGCAAAAAAGCCGGTTCCCTAGGGAACCGGCTAATCAAACGAGGCAGCTATCCAGACAGCACGCACATGGAATAAAACCCTATGCGTCACCGCAGACAGCAGCTGCGTATACATTTCAATGGCCGATTACTTCCCTACGCTGGTATGATCCAGATCAGGTGCAAAGGGTCCGGAATCTTGCCCGATTCCATCTCAGCCCGCATTACAGGCTCCCCCAGTAACTGTGATACTTTCTATTCACATGAATTGGCGGCTATAACAGACATCCGCCATCTCTATCAGACTACTTTAAATTTATAGCTTTGGCAACCCTTGTATGATTTCCTTTTGTATTGATTACTGTTACGGGAGCATAAGCCCCATTTCCTTAGCTGCTTCGATCAAAACCGGAGCAAAATCATGCAGCGTCTCGGGTGCAAGTCGACTGACCGGGCCGGATACAGATAAAGCCGCCGCGACCTGTCCCTTTCGGTTCACAATAGGCGCGGCCACAGCCGCAGCCCCTGGCTCACGTTCTTCATAGCTAGTCGCATACCCCTTCTCACGAATGTCCTGCAGCTGGGCTTTATATACCTCAGGATCTACCGAGGGAGGCCATTCTTCACTGCTTAGCAGTACCTCCAGCTCCTGTGGCGGCATAAAGGCCGCCAGCACCTTGCTGGAGGCTCCCACAGCCAGCGGCATACGCGCACCCACAGGCGCAACCCTGCGGATCGCCTGATTGCTCTGCACGGCTTGTATGCGAATACGCATGCTTCCATCCCGCAGGTACAAGCTGACCGTTTCCCCTAAGCGATCACGCAGTCCTTCCATTGCAGGCTGTAACAACACCGCCGGCTCATCGCTTTGGGACAGATGCGTGGACAGCTCCCATATGCGAAAACCAAGCCGATATTTTTCCGTTTCGGCATTCCGAACGACAAATCCCCGATCCTCTAGCGTAGTCAAAAGACGATGAACGGTGCTTTTATGTAGACCAATTTGGGAGGCAATCTCCGTTAGACCAAGATCAGATTCTGCGGTAAAACACAGCAGTATATCAAGTGCACGCTCTACAGCGCGGACGGTTAATTTACGGTCTTCCATCGTGAACCGCTCCTCTTGTATCCATATTCGTTTCACACTATGAAACATGGTTACATAAATTATATAGAATAGTCGCAGCTACTGTAAACCGATGTTTTTGTGACAACCATATTACAGAACAAGAACAAACATCGACAATTCTTTGCATCATTTTTACTTTTCCGGTTCAGACGTTGACTTTGGATAATACCCATCATACGATAATAGGTATCTATACGGACATACCCTACTATTTTCAAGTGGAATTATACCTAAATTTTATGATTCGAAGATCAATTCTATATAAGGAGGCTCTTACATGATTTCCACATCCCAGCGCAACGCTCAGCTACAGACCGCTGTTCAGGAGCCGTCCACCCCACTCTTTAATCCCCGTATGCTGCGGTTCAAGCACGTTGTGATTGCTCTGCTGCTGTCGGTCGTATTTTTTCTGTTGTTTTGTTTTATTGCCTTGCATGCTTACATCGCCTGGGTGCTTACGAATCCCACCGTCGCACCATTATACTCTAATCCGATGCAGGCCAAAGGTATGCCTTATGAGGAAGTCAGCTTCCCAGCCAAGGATGGTAGCCGTATGGTACAAGGCTGGTATATCCCGGCAGATCAATCGCGGAAAACCATAATTTTCAGTCATGGCTATGGAGCCAACCGCGAAGAAAGCTGGATTCCCATGTATGATCTGGCGCATTATGCCCATAGCTTGAACTTTAATGTGGTCATGTTCGATTACGGATTTGCGTCACAAAACAGCAAGGCCGTCGCAACCGGAGGCAAGGCAGAATCCCAACAGCTCCTTGGAGCCATCCAGCTGGCAAAACAACGCGGCTCGTCGGAAATTATTGTATGGGGCTTCTCTATGGGAGCAGGAACCGCTCTTCAGGCGGGTTTGCAAACCAAAGATGTGGACGCGATGATTTTGGACAGCACCTTCCTACTGGAACCGGATACGCTATACCATAACATTCACAATCAAATTAATTTGCCGAGACATCCATCTTTGGAAATACTGGAGTTGCTGTTTCCAGTTTTGAACGGCACCAGTTTGCATCAGATTCCATATCAGGAAGTAAAAAAGGAGGACTATCCGTTTCCAATCATGTTTGTGCATGGTACACAGGATGAAAAGGCTCCTTACCCCATTGCGGAAAAGCTCGCTGCCAATCAGACCAACCCACTTTCCAGTGTATGGATTGTAAAAAACGGGATACATGAGCTTATTTTCAGAGAGCATCCTCGTGAATATTTACGACGGGTATCGACATTTTTAAGCAGTGTACAGGAGCTGGAGGACAAGAAAACCACGGCTGCTGCCCATAAACAAACGACTACGAAGTAAAGAATTATTTTCGAATAAGCATTCATCGCCTTGAAGAAGCCTACCTATGGACACTTAACCCGTGCCGTAGACAGGCTTCTTTTTTTATTTTCCACGATTAATTATTGTTCTGTGCAACAGATATAACCTGATGAAGGAAGTTCATAGACATATTCCCGATGGGACGGCGAATATACTGGGTACATATGCATCCAGGACAGATCTGCTAGATCTGCTGGATAGCCATAGTGGGATACGGGAGGTAAAAACGATGCTGAGTACTTATGGGTCTTTCCTGCCCTTACGTGTGCTGGAGGAAATCCGTCATTGGAAGCAGCAGGAAAGTTGGCATGTGGAAGTGATTAAATCCGCTACTGAAGGGCTAGAACCTGCTTATGTGCGGCTGCTGGATGATTGGCGAACCGTATTTGAACAAACGGAACGCACCGCCATAGAGTTGCTTGAAGAGCAACGGAGCGCGCTTGATCCGGTAGAACAGGCATGGCAACATCAGGAGAAAAAAGCGTCGTCTGCCCCCCAAGCTCATACACACCAGCTGGATAAACCATCAGCACATTCAAGGGGATCAGACGCATCAGCAACTGGAGAGAAACCGTTGTCCGAATCAGGCTTGAATTCACAGCCTGCCTCTCAAGAATTAAATCGTCGACTGGACGATTTGCTGCAAACTGCGAACCGTCAATCACAAGAATATGTACGGCAGCTAGGTTTGCTGACCGAGCACAGTCATGCATTGCGTCAACAGCCAAAATCCGCCGGAGTTGTAATACACGCAGCACATGAAAGCCAATATTTCCTGATTTCGACAACTCCCTTTCAAGAGCCCGGCTCCATCGCACGAGCCGCTGGGTTGTATCATGTAGCGGCAGAGGGTGAGGATTACCCGGAGCAAGCGTTTCGAGAGAGACATGCCAGCATGAGAGGAGAAGGTTCTGGGGCTACTAAAGGCGTCCAGTCCGGTCAGACGCAACCTTCAGCAGCGGAAAAATCCTTAGTCGGTCGCCCGGTCCCTATTGGGGGACATCGGCTCCCTCCGCTTCCTTACCCTTATAATGCGCTTGAACCGTACATTGATGAAAAAACGATGCGTATTCACCATAACAAGCATCATTTGAGCTATGTGAATGATCTGAATAAAGCGGAAAAGAAACTGGAAGAAGCCCGAAAAACAGGTGATTTTGACCTCGTAAAGCATTGGGAACGTGAACTGGCATTTAACGGGGCAGGTCATTATCTGCATACTCTTTTTTGGACGATCATGAGCCCTCAAGGCGGTGGAAACCCAAGCGGACCGCTGGCTGAACAGATTAAAAAGGATTTTGGCAGCTACGATGCCTTCAAAAAGCAATTTAGTTCGGCAGCCGAAAAGGTCGAGGGCGGCGGCTGGGCTATCCTGGTATGGAGCCCGCGCTCCGGGCGGCTTGAAATTTTGCAGGCCGAAAAGCACCAGAACCTGACTCAATGGGAGTCTATTCCGCTGCTGGCGATCGATGTGTGGGAACATGCATATTACTTAAAGCATCAGGCTGAACGCAATAAATACATCGAAGATTGGTGGCATGTCGTCAACTGGCCTGAAGTGGAAGCGCGCTACGCTCAAGCCTCCAAGCTGAGATGGCAACCATTCTAAGCTAGAATAAACTACACCTGCAAATCGTACCGCTCTCTGAGCGCTTCTATTTGTCCAGTCAATTCTTCCGGTTGCACCAGCGAGCCATCGGCAGGCAAAATGGCCGCCCGACTCTCGACTACACGGCGTAGCGATGCTGTGTACGCCTCGACAGACGGCACTCCGGCCAGCTCTGCCAGGCTGCCCATCGTTGCCGGATTAACCCGGGGATAATCCGGCTGCTGCACGCCTGCCGGTGTATCCCCGGCTGCCTCCCTATAAAACTGCTGCACCGCCTGTGCGCGCTCTGCTCCGTGGCCCTCAATCATCACAAAGGCCGTGATGATATACGCCTTGGCTTGACGCCGTTGCGCAATGCCGCAAAACTTGCGTCCTCGGACGCTCACATCGTAATCCCCGGGACAGAAGGACCCGATGATTTCTCCAGTCTGCGCCTCGGCAGACCACGGGGCCAGCGCATCGGCAATCAGCCCTGCCATGAGCCGAAAATCCTCATGCAGGCTGATGGCCCGCTGCGGATTCGGCAGGATCAAGGACAGGTTCAGTACCCCCCTGTCCAGCATGACGGCTGCTCCGCCTGAAGGGCGCACGCATACCGACGTTCCTGAGCTGCGCACCCGCTCCATCGCCTGTGGGGCGTTGGGAAGCCTGCGGTCCCGGTGACCAATCACAAGCGCCCCCGGATGCCGCCATAAATGCAAAATGGGCGCAGCTCCTTTCCCTACTTGCCGACAAGCTAGCTCCTCCCAAGCCAGCGGAAACAATACGTCTTCCTGCGTAGTCGTCAGTGGCGCTTCCAACCATTGCAACGCAGGCAATGCTGTTGTTATTTCTGTTGAGCTATGTATATGATCCATACGTTATCCCCTATCTTAAAAATAACTGTTATCCATAGGCTAATCGTAACTTTCAAGCAGCTATGCTGCCATTTTTTTATTTCATTCTTCACAGCAACGATCTATTTTCTCTATTTCTGATGTTAACAAAAAAAGGCGGCTACGCCTATGCGTAGACCACCCTTTTTTTCATCCTATCACGCCGTGTTCAATCATTCCTTAATCAGGGACAAGAACTCTGCGCGTTGTGCTGCATTATCACGGAACGTGCCGCGCACTGCAGACGTTACCGTTTTGCTGCCAGGCTTTTTGACGCCTCTGGCACACATGCATAAGTGCTCGCCTTCCACGACCACCATAACTCCGTGAGCGGAGACCGCTTCATTTAGAATATCAGCGATCTGCGATGTAATACGCTCCTGTACTTGTAATCGGCGAGTCACCGCCTCCACCAAGCGGGCAAGCTTGCTTAGTCCTACAATTTTACCGCTGGGTACATAGCCGATATGCACTTTTCCGAAGAAAGGAGCCATATGGTGTTCACACTGACTGTAATAGACAATATCCTTCACGATTACAAGCTCCTCGTGATTCTCGTCAAATGTCACACCCAGCGCATCCCGTGGATCAACCTCATAACCCGCAAATATTTCCTCATACATGCGCGCAACGCGTGCCGGTGTTTCCAACAAACCTTCACGCTTGGGGTCCTCACCGATCAGTTTTAAAATCTGCTCCACATGGTACTCTATTTTATCCCGGTTATCCGCAGCTTTGCGGTTAATATAATCTTTTACGCCAGCCACAGTAATCCTCCTCTATGCAGCAACCTCATGCGGCATCCGTGCTCACGTTGCTCATTATTTCCGACGGCCCTGATTTTTACGCGCACCAGGCTGATTTTTGGAGAACTGTTGGTTCTTCATCATCTGCTGGGCTTTTTGCATCTGTTTCCCATTCAGGTTGTAGCCCATCTGTTTGGCCATTTTTTGCAGCGTTTCAGGGTCGTTTTGCATCTTTTCAAGCTGTTTGCGAAGATAATAAGCACCGATGAAAAATCCCCCGACCAAGCCAACAATCAGGGTAATAATCGGAATGACAATATTCCACACCACGAAGTCGTCACCTCTGTATATTTATATGAAACATCTTGAATTACACGAACCTATCATAGCAAAACATGGGACAGCTAGCAAATTACTTTTTGCAAACATATGTCCTTATTCCTTCTCCAATTCCAGCAGCTTCATCTTGACTGGCAAGCCTCCGGCATAGCCGACCAAACTTCCATTTGCACCTGATGCCCTGTGACACGGAAACAGGATTGGCAATGGATTTTTGTTATTGGCTCCGCCGACAGCACGTACCGCCTTGGCTCGTCCGATCGATTCTGCAATATCTTGATAGGACACACTTTGTCCGTACGGAATATTTTGCAGTGCGCGCCATACCTGCTCTTGAAAAGGAGTGCCTCTCAAATCATAGGCTATACTGAATTCCCGTCGTTCTCCCGCAAAATATTCACGCAGTTGTTCTGCAGCTTCGCACAGCTTTTCCGGCTCCTGTACATAGACATATTCCCCGACCCATGTCCGGGCCCATTGCTGAAGCAATGCTTCCTTCGCATAAAAAGAGCCATAGTCAATTCGACATAGCCCACGATCCGTAGCACACAGCGTCAGAGTGCCCACAGGTGTCTCCATCTCATCATAATAAATCGTAGTTGGACCCTGTGAATCCTCCGCTTTTAATTCAGCAGAAGTTTGCTGCTCTACCTGCTCTTGTTCCTCTAGCTTGGAATGCGCCTGTGCGATCATTTCGCGTACTTGCTCATGTTGTTCTTTCTCTGATGCTTGCTTGATCGCTGTCATAGCGTTTTCCCCTCCTATTCGACTCAAAGCCCACGCCGCCGTGCCTCTCAGCTCGGGACGCGGATCATCCAATAAAACCTCCGTCAATTTGGGCACCGCGCTAACATCCTTAAAATTGCCAAGACCAATGACTGCATTGCGTTGAATCGGCTTCTTCCCCCGCCAGGCCGCCGCACTTTGACCAAATCGGTCTTTGAATTCACGATTGCTCAAATCCAGTAACGGTAACAGCAACGGCTTCACAATTTCAGGATCGGGTGTAAGCTCGGGATGATGATCCCAGTTAAGGCCTCGATTTTTGGGACATACGATTTGGCACGTATCACATCCATACAGCCGATTCCCTATTTTCAGCATAAACTCCTCGTCCAAAAAGCCCTTGGTTTGGGTCAAAAAGGACACACACCGCTGGGCATTCAGCTGTCCCGGACCTACAAGCGCGCCGGTAGGACATGCATCCAAACATTTGGTGCACTCTCCGCAACCATCCGTAACCGGTTCATCTGGCTGGAAAGGAATGTTCGTCAACAGCTCCCCCAGATAAATCCATGATCCCAGTGTCGGTGAAATCATCATCGTATTTTTGCCGCTAAAGCCAATCCCTGCGCGTTCCGCAACAGCTCGATCCGACAGCTCTCCGGTATCCACCATGTTTTTTAAAATTGCATCAGGTACCCGCTCACTTATAAAAGCCTCAAGCTTTTCCATCGCTTCGCGCAATACCAGATGATAATCTTTGCCCCAGGCTGAGCGCGCCAAAATACCACGGTACTTGCCCTTGTCCGACTTCGGCGGGTCCTTCATTTTGGAAGGATACGCCACCGCAATGGCAATCAGGGATGCAGGCTGCGAGCCATACAGCTCCGGATAGATGCGCTTATCAATATCGGGCTCCTCAAAACCGGATTCATAGCCTTTAGCACGATGCTCTTCCAATATTGCTTTCAGAGACAGAAAGGGATCGGCGGATGCGAACCCGATGGAGTCGATACCCAGCCCTGGAGCTGCCTCAATAATTTCCTGCTTGAGCGAAGCCCAAGTCGAAGCCGTTCCGGTAGCCGTCCGAGTTAATTCGCGTTGCATCCGATACTCACCTCTCTTCTACTTTTATCATTACGGATATGAGAATGTTGCAACATTCTCATATCTCAAATTTCAACAGAAAACAGCAACAGATGCTACCGTAAATTTTTAACAGCACTTGTCGCCAGAAAATCACAGCGATTATTCAGTTCGTTGTCACTGTGACCTTTCACCTTCACATATTCAACCTCATGCTTACCCATCAGTTCCCACAGTTCTTCCCATAGTTCCTTGTTCTCCACCGGCTGATTTTTACTGTTTCGCCAGCCATTACGGATCCAATTTTTAATCCAGCCTTGTTTGAAGCAATTGACGACATAGGCAGAGTCACTGTGTACTTTTACACGGCACGGCTCCTTGAGCAGCTTCAGCGCTTCAATCACCGACTTGATCTCCATACGGTTGTTTGTCGTCATCTTTTCGGCACCCGACAGCTCCTTACGATGCTCTCCATACAGCAAAACGATCCCCCAGCCCCCTGGGCCCGGGTTCCCCGAACAAGCACCGTCGGTATAAACCATCACTTCTTTCATCGTTCTCTTCCTTTCCTGATTGGGAACCGCTGACCGTTATAACTCTGATCGGTTCGCACGTATTCCGCATTGATTTCAGACTATCGTTGCTCATAGCCACTTCCACTCCGAGATCGGCCAAAATATAAACTCTGCACGTCCCAGTAAATCTTCAGACTTAACGCTGCCAAAATACCGGCTATCCTTGCTTGCAGCCGTATGGCGATTATCGCCCATGACAAAAAAGTGTTCCGGCTCCACTGTAAAAGGACCGTAATCACCATCCTCCACGTCCGAGTTGGTGTACGGCTCATTTAGCAGCTCACCGTTTACATACAAATGATTATGCTCAATCCGAATGACATCTCCGGGAATACCTATGACTCTTTTCACTAAAAATCTTGGGCTGGACAGTTTGGAATCGGGATCTTTTAAAATCACAATGTCCCCTCTCCCCGGATCATGAAAATTATAAACCAGCTTATTAACGAACAAATGCTGGCTTTCCGTTAGCGTCGGTTGCATCGAATGTCCTCTGACCGTGGACAAGTTAAATACAAACAGGTTCAGAAGCAACAAGACGACCATTGCAATCAGCAGAGTAACTAACCAATCGCGTATGTAACCAGAGCGACCTGCCTGTTTGGACGTTTCCGGTGAAGGTAGCAGGTCTGACGAAGGAGTCAAAGCATCCATAATTAACCTCCTCAACCCTGTTATAAATAGAAAAGCATATCCCGTACCCGATTGCAACGGTTACTCAGATATGCTCTAAATGTAAATATTATACTTCATTTCTGTATATCGATTGCCGATTAATGAGGTGCCAAAATACTCAGCTTCTGAAACGCCTGTAAAATCTGGCTTGCTCCGTAGCCCATAGCTTCGTACAACGGCATGGCCGCACTGTTATGCTTGTCCCCGGCTACCCAAATACGGCTAACCTTACGTTGCTGAAAACGTTGCTCCATGGACTCCACAAGCGATTTCCCAATTCCCATCCGACGATGATCCGGGTGAATAGCAATACGATAGTAACAACCATGATTCTGATCAATCGTGCCAATCAGGGCACCAACGATCTCTCCCTCTTCTTCGGCAACGACGATCAAACCGGAATCCCACGAAAGCTGACGGGCAAAAGCACCCACCGTCTCTTTGTAGCACTCCTCTGACAAGGCAATTTGCATGAGTTCCGTAACTGAATTCACATCACTTAATTGAAAGGAACGAACGTGCATAAGTAATATCTCCCTTTTCGTAAGCATAATAAAAAAATTGAGACAGCACCGTCATTTTTACATAAATCCATAAAGCGCTTATCATGGTGTTAATCACAAGGCATTATGATAAAAATGCATACGATCTGCTATATATGAAATGAAGAACAGGAAAAGGGTGTATGCCCTCAAGTTCGTCATGTCATAGACATGACAGCTTATAGCAGACGACAAAAAAGCCGAAAATTCTGCTTCCTTGACCATTAAACCATACTTTTTGACGGAATACATCCCTTTTTCTCATGTAAGCGCTATATATAAAGCGTTTACATTTTTGGAGGTCAAATTTACCTCTTTTTACCTATGTATTACGTATTCCAATCGGGTTTTTGGACATGCTATCTACCAGGCCCTATTGCTCAGTTTGGTATTTTACAAACAAAAATGTTGAAAAAATAGGCTGGATGCGGTTTAATATAACTATCGAGGGTATTATTACATAGGAACACTTACCCAACCATATAACCAGGAGGGATTTTATTATGGCATTTCAATTACCAGAACTTCCTTACGCAAAAGACGCACTGGAACCACACTTTGATGCACTGACAATGGAAATTCACCATGATCGTCACCATAACACATATGTTACGAACTTAAATGCAGCTCTGGAGAGCGCTCCTGAACTGCAAAGCAAAAGCTTGGAGGATCTGATCTCGAATCTGGACAGCGTTCCTGAAAGCATCCGCACTGCGGTTCGCAATAACGGTGGTGGACACCACAACCACAGTTTGTTCTGGGAAGTTATCGGTCCTAACGGCGGTGGACAGCCAACAGGTGCAATTGCTGAAGCAATCAACAACGAACTGGGCGGCTATGACAAATTTAAAGAAGACTTCACTAAAGCAGCTACAACTCGTTTTGGTAGCGGCTGGGCTTGGCTGGTTGTCGGCAAAGACGGCAAACTGGCAATCACTAGCACTCCAAACCAAGATAGCCCGCTGTTCGAAGGTCTGACTCCGGTACTTGGACTGGACGTTTGGGAGCATGCTTACTACCTGAAATATCAAAACAAACGCCCAGATTACATTGCAGCTTTCTACAATGTAATTATCTGGGATGAAGTTAACAAACGTTACGCGGCTGCAAAGAAATAAGCCAGTAGCAACATTCTTATCCTAAATCATGAAGGGCTGTCTCAAAAGTAGATTTTCTACGAATGAGACAGCCCTTTTGGCATTCTGTGGTAAACTGGTGGAAATCATTCTTTATTACAGTCCCAGGAGGGTAATGGATGCAGACTTTTTTTCGTTATAACTGGATGGTTCGAGAACAATGGTATCGCTGGTGTGAAGAGGTGCCGCAGGAGGAACTGCTGAAAGAACGTATTGGCGGGGCTGGCGGCATTCTAAAAACGCTCTTTCATATCGTTGATGTAGAATGGAGCTGGGTTCAAATCATTCAAGGCAAACCTGATTTCCAGGAGGACTTCTCTCAGTATAATACGCTGGATAAAGTCCGCGAGCTGGACGCGAAGTTTCGACTCGATGTGGAGCCGTTCGTCCTCGCCTGGCATGAAGGTCTGGAACGAAAAAGGTTTGAAGATCACCTCCCGGACGGCAGAATTGCGATCGATGCCTGGGGCGAGGTGATGCGCCATGTCATTGCCCACCAAATTCATCATATCGGACAGTTGTCCGTATGGTCGCGTGAGCTCGGCAAGGCCCCGGTTTCAGCCAATGTAATTGGCAAAGGACTGATTGAGAGCGATCCATCCATATAGGTCATTTCTTAAAGTATTGCTTTTGATCTCTTGCTCTTGATAACACCATAAGCCAATGTAAATAATGCTCCACATATCAGGGCAATAAGATGAGCGACAAGATAATTGATATGACCGTGGTTATCTGACGCTGCAATTGCAAAGCCAGGAAGAGCCGTGGTTCCGAATCCTATGGCTGTCAGCTTGCTTAAATATACATATGCTCCGGCAACCATTCCTCCGAGACATCCAGCAACCAGAGGGAACTTATACTTCAAAGTGACCCCGAAGATCGCGGGTTCCGAGATTCCAAAAAGTACAGACCCGAATGCAGAGTAACCCAGTTCTTTAACCTTGGTGTCTTTGCGATTCAAAAGAATATACCCCAATACGGCGCCCCCTTGAGCCATCAAAGCTACCGATGCCAATGGATTGATAAAATTTCTGCCTGTGTCAGTTAACAGCTGTGCTTCTACCGCGCCCATAACATGGTGCAAACCTGTAATAACGATGATCTGCTGAATACCTGCAAAAAACATAAAGCCGAATATTCCTAGGTTTTGCGTCATCCAAAGCAACGAAACAGTCACCAGACTGGCTAGCTCCCGCCCAAGAGGGCCGATAATCGTAAACAATAGCAGAGAAGAAACAAAGACCGTCAGCAAAGGAGCCAGAAATAGTTTAATCATGTCTGGAACCTTTTTGTTAAAAAACTGATCCAACTTGGCTACCACATATCCCATCATCAGAGCAATAATAATACCGCCCTGAAAGCCTACCAACTGTACGGGAAGGCCGAAAAGACTGATCGATTCCGGATTTTGGCTCCCTTTAGCTACCTCAAAGGCGTCCGCCAAGGCTGGATGAAGCATAATCGCACCCAGCACAAGCCCCAGAATCGGACGGCCGCCATATCTCTTGGTTGCAGAATAAACAACAAGCAGCGGCAGGATGGTGAAAATACCTGTGGAAACGATTTGAACAAAGCGATTGATCCCTTGGAAAATTGGATACATCTCCACAATCGATTTAGGGCCGAATAGCCCCTTCTGGCCTAATAGACCGGTGATCCCCATTAACAATGCGGCGGCAAGAATTCCAGGCATGATCTCAATGAAGACATCTGACAGCGATTTAATGGCTTTTTGAAAAGGATTTTGCTTTTGTGCGGACTTCGATTTGACATCACTTAATGACATATCTTCTGTTCCGGTCAGTTTGGAGAACACGGCATAGATATTATTGACCAACCCAGCTCCAAAAATGATCTGCAGTTGATCCCCCGCTATGAACACACCTTTAACCAGATCAACTTCTTCAATCTTTTTTAATTCTGCTTTTTCATTGTCCTCAAGTACAATTCTTAATCTTGTGGCACAATGGGCCACACCGATAATGTTCTCTTCACCGCCGATATATTTTAAAATTTCTTGAGAAATGTGCTTATACTGCTTTTCTTTTGCTTCCATCTAGTAAAACCTCCTCTAGCTGAATCAGATGATGTCTTCTTTAACAAATCTCCAGAACAGACCTAAAAAGTCCTGCTTCACCCTGGTCAGCGTTATGCCTACATGCATTAATTCATCACCGCCAAACAGCTCACCAGTTTCTATATTTCTGTAAATGTAGTCTGGATTCAGACCTTTGAATTTTAACGTTTTAATCGCGGCAGCGGGTTGGGATAAAACCTTGAAATAGCTCGCCGCCATTTCCGTTTGATCCTCTGACACAAAGCTCCATGCGGCTTCATTTTCATCAAACGGATTAATGATTCTGTAAAAGTTTCCAAACTGAATGAGCGATCTCATTTCCTTATATAGAGCTATCTGCTTTTTCACAACTTCTTTTTCTTCAACAGTTAATGTCGTCAAATCCAGCTCATAACCTAAATTCCCGGCCATAGCGACATAACCTCTGGTCTCCAATGGTGTTATTCTGCCCACTTGATGGTTGGGTACGGTGGAGACGTGTGCGCCCATCGTAATCGGAGGATAGACAAGACTTGTCCCCCATTGAATTTTCAGTCGGCAAATGGCATCTGTATTGTCACTCGTCCAGGTCTGAGGCATGTAATAGAGCATACCGGCATCAAAACGGCCTCCTCCACTAGAACAGCTTTCGAATAAGACATGAGGAAACTGCGATGTAAGCTCTTCCATAATACTGTAGAGTCCCAGGATATAACGATGCGCCGTCTCCCTTTGTCTCTCAGGTGGCAAGGCGGCCGAACCCACATCTGTCATGTGACGATTCATGTCCCATTTTACATAAGTAATGGGAACATCCGATAAAATGTCGGAAACCGACTTAACGATGTACTCACACACTTCCTTCCTTGATAAATCCAACATAAGCTGATTTCTTCCCAGCGTATACGGACGATCAGGGACATGGATACACCAATCGGGATGCCTTCTGTATAAATCACTGTCTATGGATACCATCTCAGGTTCAAACCACAAACCAAACTCCATACCCAGATTTCGAATGCGATTGGCAAGATCCGGCAATCCATCTGGAAGTTTGCGACGGTCCACCACCCAATCGCCTAATGAAGTATTGTCATCATCTCGTTTCCCAAACCACCCATCATCCAATACAAACAGCTCCACTCCTACACTTTGAGCTTCCTTCGCCAACTGCTCAATCTTGTCGGCATCAAAGTTAAAGTAGGTGGCTTCCCAGTTATTAATCAGGATCGGTCGTTCCTTGTCACGAAATGGTCCACGACATAATCTGTTCCTGTATAGATCATGATAAATTCTCGACATGCCGCCCAAGCCATTTTCGGTGTATACCATAACCACTTCTGGCGTTTGGAACGACTCCTCCGGTCCAAGCAGCCATGTGAAATCAAAAGGATTAATCCCCATCGTGACTCTAGTGTTCCGATAGGAATCTACCTGCGTCTGGGCCGTAAAGTTCCCGCTGTACACCAGATTAAAGGCGTATACTTCGCCCTGATCTTCATCTGTCCCTTCTCTTACAAGTGCCATAAAGGGTGCCTGATGAGGGCTGCTAGCGCCACGGCAGCTGTCTACCATTTGAATTCCGGGTAAAATTTTTCTCCTTGCTATATTTTTTTCATTGTTATGCGCACCGTACAAGGTAATGAGTTCATATTCATCATCTCGAAAATCCACACTGGCACTTAACGCTCTAAGCAGTTTTAGCTGCTGCTGACCTTCATTATCAAAACGGACATAACGGGTAATGACATCCCGCTTTGGATATAGGCTATAGGATAGTACAATCTTTACATCAATTAATGGATCTTCAAGGATGATTTCCAGTGTTTCTACTTCGCCATCATCCTCCGCATACGTAGAAGGAAGCCCTTTCAATTTTGCTTTGCCTTGGTAAACCCGATGTTCTTTATACCGAAAATCTGTCACTGTAGAACCATTCTCCAATTGAAGCTGATACGTAGGAATCCTGAAATCACTATTTCCAAATGACGGATATTCTTGCGGGATGGTATCCAGTGAAAAAGCTCGATCCGCCCCATCCGGATTGGGTGAAAATCCTCTATCCATAAAGATGATTTTATTGCTTCCCCGATAGTTCTGAATTTTCTTTCCCCAATACAGATGGACTAAATAACCATCTTGTATAACCTGCATGACATAACTGGTATTGCTGCCCCGTAAATGGAATAAAAGCTTCTCTTTATCGATGATTATAGCCATAGTGACCCCCTTGTAGCGCCAATAGTAATATTTTCAAAAAGTATAAATTATGTTGTTTCCTTGTTTCTTACACCCTAATCATAATGGAATAGTTTTAATAATTATATGGAATAATGTAGACTCTATATGAAACGGTGTGATAATATGCAGAGATGAATTAAGAGGTGAAAACAAATGAGTTCGCATTTTTCCAATCATTCCTATAACAACTTGGATCTCAATCTATACACATGTGGCAAAGAGAGCTGTACGAGCAAACACTCTTATGGTCCAGCCATTCGAAGCGGGTATATGGTGCATTTTATTTTAAAAGGAAAAGGGATCTTTAAAGTCAACGATAAAATCTATCATTTGAAGAAAAACGATGCTTTCTTTATTGAGCCGAAGGTTCTAATTTACTACGAAGCGGATGAAGTCGACCCATGGGAATATGCCTGGATCGGTTTTAATGGGGTGCAAGCAAAAGAATATCTAAGCCGGACCTGTATCCATAGGGACAATCCCATTTTCCGGTTTGAAGCAGAGGGCAATCTTGCTCGCTGTATGGAAAGTATCGTCGTTTCTTCTACGCTGAAATCCAACAAAGACCTGTTGCTTACATCCAAGCTGTATGAATTCCTGTATCTGATGTTTGAACTTTATCCTAATCAGGAAGTCAACAATGAGGTAAGACAGCAGCGTTATATTAAAGAAGCGCTTCTCTTTATTCAACAAAACTATTCACACTTCATTACCGTAAGTGACATTGCCAAGTACATTTCAATTGACCGTTCGTATTTGCATCGTTTATTTAAACAGCAACTCAATAAGTCACCACAGGAATTTTTATTGCATTTAAGGATTGAAAAATCTTGCTCCCTCTTAAAAAATACTTCCCTGAAAATCGGAGATATCGCTCGATCAGTAGGGTATAAAGATGTATTGCTGTTTTCCAGAATGTTCAAAACAGTCAACAAGATGACTCCATCCGAATACCGAAAAAATCACCAAAAATAACACTTGCATCCCCTAGTCCCGCTTGTAGTGTCATAGCTTCGCTTGTTATTCGAGATCATTGTCTCGACCAGTCTCAAATATGTTTCTACAAGTAGGGGGTGAACAATTTAGCACACGGGGTCAAGCCCCACGGGCAGAGACGTTCTACCCCGGCTACCCGTAATAAACCTCTTATGAACAAAGAGGTCAACCAGTAAAAACTGGCTGACCTCATAATATGAACGGACAGGATAGCTTGGTTGTTCGAGAAAAATAATAACTCCTTTAATTCCGGAGAGCCAGAGCGGCCGCAACAGCAGCTGGATCTCCACCGTACGTCTCAAGCTGGTCGATTACGATTTATCATTAGGCCGCGTCTGCGATGTCTGCCTTTAAAATCATGGAATTTCTATGAAAATAAAAGTATTTTCCTCTTAATTCACTTCATTCTCATTTAATCATCCATGTAAAAAAGTGTTTTATTTATATAAGCTTATACGAAAGCGAAAGCTTTTTTAAGCGGCAAAAAAATAACAAAGGAGGTTTTTTCGTGAACTCAAACACTGCTATTATAAGAAAAGACGGCACAAATGTGTCGTCTTCCAAACGTCTTCCGTGGGTCGGGCTACTGGCCTTAGCCATGGCGGGATTCATCTGCATTCTTACGGAAAGCCTGCCCGCTGGATTACTGCCGCAAATTGCACAGGGTCTTGGGGTCACAGAAGCTCTTGCCGGACAGTTGGTCACTCTCTATGCGGTTGGATCTCTTCTGGCCGCCATTCCTTTGACAACGGCTACCCGCGGGTGGAGACGACGGCCGCTCCTGCTGCTGTGCATCATCGGCTTTCTTGTATTTAACACCATCACCGCGTTATCTTCCGTTTATGTGCTGACGCTTGTCGCGCGTTTCTTAGCAGGTGTCTCGGCAGGTGTTCTGTGGGGGATGACGGCCGGTTATGCGCGGCGCATGGTGCCTGATTCGCTGAAAGGAAGAGCGATGGCCGTAGCCATGGTTGGCACCCCGCTGGCATTGGCGCTGGGCGTTCCGCTTGGCACTTTTTTCGGTGCATATACAGGGTGGCGTCTCATTTTCGGAGCTGTATCATTACTGACTGTAGTCCTTATTGGCTGGGTGCTTTGGAAGGTGCCGGATTATGCCGGTGAGCCTGCCGGTGATCAGCTCCCTTTTCACAAGGTTTTCCTGATTCCCGGTGTACGGCCGATTCTGTTCGTCGTTTTGGCATGGGTGCTGGCTCATAATATTTTGTACACTTATATTGCACCGTATCTTGCGAAAACCGCGTTTGCTCAGCGAGTGGATTTGGTTCTTCTTATTTTCGGAATTACCTCGGTAGTCGGCATTTGGGTGATAGGCATGCTGATTGACCGTTTTCTAAGGATGCTGGTTTTAATCAGCATCGCGGGATTTGCCTTGGCTTCTGCAGCCTTGGGAATCGGAATGGATCAACCTGCAATCATTATTCTTAGTGTTACGGTGTGGGGGCTTACGTTTGGCGGGGCAGCCACTTTACTGCAAACAGCAATAGCACAAGCTGGGGGAAAAAGCGCTGATATAGCCCAATCGATGCTGGTTACCGCGTGGAATGTGGCAATCGGCGGAGGAGGTATTATCGGCGGTGTTATTCTTGAACTGCTTGGAGCTGAATTCCTTCCGAGCTTATTAATCATCCTGCTGCTTCCCTCCTTGCTTGCAGCTTGGCTAGCTAAAAAGCATGGCTTTCCTTCCTAAAGGATCTATGAGTATGTGCAACATAAGCAAAAAATGAATCCGCTGCAAGGCGGATTCATTTTTTTGGATTTTAGAATTACATCTTATGCGAGCAAATTTGTTTCTCCAATGAGACTTTTATAAGCGATTGGTGAAGACATTACGATCAGAGTCGTATAGGTTCCGTATTGATCGCATCGGTTTTCAAACGCCTCCAGTTCCTGGGTTGTTTCCGTGAGGACCTTCAATAAATAATTATACTCCCCGCTTATCCGATAACATTCCGTGACCTCCGGTGATGAACGACAAAAATCAAGGAAAGGATAGCAATTCCGGGTCCGAACAAGCATATAGGCGTGGCATTGCTTACCCACTTTTTGCAAAGAAATGACGGTTCGGTATTCCTCGATAATACCCTTTTCTTCCATGCGTTTCACACGTTCAGTTACGGCTGGCTGAGACAGCCCCACCAGCTTTCCTAAATCTGTCATTGATAATCTCGCCTGGTTCTGCAAATGGAGCAGGATGCTTTTATCGATTTCGTCCAAAAAAATCGCCCCCTTAAATTTAAAAGTTATTTCTTTTAAATACCTTTAGAATCATCGCGAATTTCTTTATAAAACGTGTTTGTTTTATGTTAGTCGCCAGAAATTATTTATATAATAAACACACTTGCTATAAATAATCAAGTAAATTACAGTAGGAGAGGATGAGAAACATGAGAAATATAGATCTGGAATTGGTGCATAAAAGAGTCAATGAGGTAATTGACCACACACTTGAGGAAAAAAGAATCGTGGGTACCGTCGTCCAAATTGCATTAGGCGGAAACCTCGTTTACAACAGACCCGCTGGCTGGGCCGACCGCGAGCAGAAACGGCCGATGCAGGAAAATGCTTTGTTCAGATATGCTTCAGTAACCAAGCCGGTCGTGTCAACGGCAGCCTTAGTATTAATTTCGCAAGGGAGATTGCAGTTAAACGATCTGGTGGAAAAATGGTTGCCCGTCTTTCGTCCCAAACTGCCAAATGGACAGTATGCCTCCATGACTGTTCACCATCTGATGACGCATACCGCCGGTTTAACCTACCGTTTCTTCCAGGAAGAAAAGGGAACTTATGAGCTTGCCGGGGTATCGGACGGAATGGATCTGGCGGGAATTACACTTGAAGAGAATCTGCAAAGACTCGCTTCAGTCCCGCTTTTATATGAGCCCGGGAAAATGTGGAGATATTCCATAGCAACAGACGTTCTCGGGGCAGTCATCGAAAAGGTTACTGGAATGCCTCTAAGTGAAGCTGTACGGGTGCTTGTAACTCATCCGCTTTCCATGAAGGACACGGATTTCAAGGCCGTGGACACGGACAGATTGACCGCGGCTTACGCAGACAGCGCTGGAGAGCCCCGGCGGTTGCGCGATTTTGATACCGTCCCTTTCGTGGAGGGGACGGCAGGATTCCTCCTTTCACCCAACAGGTTTACCGATAAGACAGCTTATCCTTCCGGGGGGGCCGGCATGATTGGCAGCGCGGGAGACTTTCTTAAACTGCTGGAAGCTTTGCGGCAGGGAGGAAATCCGATTCTGCCTGAGGCTCTTGTCACGGAAATGACAACCAATCAAATTGGTGACCTTGTGATGCCCTATTGGCCGGGGAGAGGCTTTGGACTTGGTTTCACGCTGCTTAAAGACCCAGCGCATGCCAATACACCGGAATCGCCGGGAACGTGGCGGATGGGCGGAACCTATGGTCACTCCTGGTTTGTTGATCCGAGAGAGGAGCTTAGTGTTGTAGCGTTCACCAATACGGCGCTTGAAGGAATGTCAGGCAGGTTTACAACGGAGCTGTGCGAATCTGTCTACAAGGGTATTCGAGGAGTTAAGTAGAGAGTGAAGAACGATAGTTCAATGAAGCATTCACAATTTAAGGAAAAAAGTTATATGTGATACAAAACTGTTACAAATATATCTTGTAACAAAATGAACCACTTGTCAGAATTCGTCCTATTGAAAGTCGCATATTATGCGGCTTTTTTTGATTTATGAGGTCAAGTGTCGACAAAGAAATTTATAAAATTATGCTACTCAAGTCTCAAGACCCATTCACCAAATAATTTTAAAATTGAATAGATTGTTTCACAATCAACATTAATATGCGGCGAAGAGGGAATTTAATCGACCAGAAGAGGGCAGTTGTTCTCTCTCCTATTCAGACATCTTACAAAAGAAAAGCACGTTAAATTACTCAGTCGGAGGAATCACTATTTTGAGAAAGCTATCATTCTTTATTGCCATTATCATGTTAGGTACAATGTTGTCCGCTTGTTCTGCCATTACATCCACCTTGGATCAAGCGCCTGCAGGCGTTACGTCCGGCGAGAGCAAAGAAATCGAAAAATACAATGCGTATGTGAGGCTGAATAACTTGATGACAGGCAGAATCAATGAGGTTCTGGTTCATTATTTCGAGAAGTTCGGAGTTGATACACAGCCTGTAATCGAGAAGAACTTCAGCTTCATCATGCTCGGCGTTGCTGAAACTGAGCGGGAAGTTGTTGATAAAGCGAACAGCTATACCGCAAGCCAACCTGCTTTTTCGAACGCAGACCCCGTAGTGATCAAACTGACACCGGTCATCAATGATCTGTTGTCCGTCCTGGACGAAATGAAAGTCTACTATGATACAAAAGGCTACGTGGATGATGATTTCGCAAAAGGAAAACAGCTGCATGCCAAGCTTGTAAGTGCCAATCTCGCTTACGAGACTGTCGCCAAACAATACTTCACGGCTTTGCAAAAATTGGGTAACGAGCAGCGTCTGGCCGAACTGCAAAAACTCAAGGATTCAGACCAGCAGATCAGGTATAATGCCTTGAAGTTCATGATAGATGCCGAGGCTACGGCCATTGAAATGGATGAGCAGGGAATCACCGCCGACAATGTGCTGCAACTTGATATGACGAAGTTTAAAGCCAAATACGACATTATGACCGCAGATCTGAGTACGCTCATGACAATCTCAAAAGACAAGAAACGAGTTCAAAAAGAAGGGATTAACAGCTTCAGTATCGAGAGCTATGTTGATTCAGCCACTGAGGCAAAAGCGGCCGCTTCGAAAATCATTGAACGCATCAATAAGAAGGAACCTGTATCTGATTCTGATCTGAACGGCCAGTTCCTGAACACTACGGATGGCACACCTGAGAATTTCAATTATAAGCTAAGCAAGGCAGTCGAACGATATAATGAAATAAATTAAGCGTATCGTGGATAAGGCTGTAGCAACGATTCTAGGGAAAGAAAAGCAATGGTGGAGAGGTGAAGAGGTTAACAAGATTGCCGTCGGGATCGCGAAACAGAACGGCACGGTTCCCCCACCGCATTGTGGTAGGTTCCTTTACCCACTCATCGACAAACGGCTTCAAGCGCTCGTATTCGGCATCGACATCGTGGACGTGGAACTCGATGATGACAGTGTGATTGTCGGTCGCCACTGCCGAACATATACAAAAACACTACTGACAACAGTATATCAGTAGCGTTTATGAAGAAACCATAGGGAAAGAGTGATATGACTGCACTAATAGGATACGTTAGTTCAATGGAACAGTGACAGTCTAGGACTTTATTTCGTATTATTAGGTCAACCAAAAATTTGGTTGGCCTATTTTAATAGGTGTTTTAAGATGACGATAGCCGGGAAGAACTAGGTGGTTTTAGGGAAATAAATAACCCCGTCAAGAAAACTGTTCTCCCACTATCACCAACGACCATGTTTGAGCTGGTTGGGGCATGCGATCCCGTATAACAAGCGAAGCTATGAGGTTGGAATCATCGTGGGCTCGTTTCATTTCTCATACGAGAAGAAATTGAACATCTCATTGTGAATCCCTTGCAATCTAAGCGAGCACGCGGGACTACGTTACGCAAAGTTAAAACAGATGCAGCAGACGCTTGGCACTTAGATGAAATGTTCTACCGCGGCGATTTAAAGCCGCACCGGGCATGGCATGAAGCTCATACGGAGATTCAAAATGTGACCAGACAGCATGAATTTATAACATCATTATATGTGCAGGCCAAGCTAAATACTCGGGCTTTGTTTGATCAGGTATTTCCCGAATATGAACCTGTATTTTATGACCTTTACTCGGTAACGGCTCTAAAAGTCCTACAAGCTTGGCTTCAGGGTAAGGTCAAAAATGCCTCTCAATCTTTGTTTGAACATGCCCGGCTCTCTCACTCTAGGAAGTGGATTAACGATAGAGCAGAGCTGCTAGACATAGCGCTGAAGCAAAAAGCCAAGGTCAACCGAAGCATCTCTCAACATTCCGTTTTAGAAGGAATGATTACCTTATTACTTGCTTTTCAGTCTCAACTCGAAATATTAGAGACACAAATGGGGAAAATTTCCGTAAATCAGCTTATACATCACATATACACCATACTTAGTAAAAACGAGCCCTATCGTCCGTAAAATTACCATATTACCATATTAATCCAGAAACTTTCTGTAGGAGCAGAGGGTTTCTTAGTCATGCCTCTAAATGGGGTCCAGCCAATATTTTAACGAAAATATACGCTAAGGGAGCATAAAAAACGGGCTTTTCTTACTCTAAGTCGTTGTCCACTATACATTATTAGCGGTCATCAGTATGCCGAAAAACGGTTCGTTACGTCCGCTAAGGTCATCAGGTACGACGAAAATGCATGTCCGATAAAGCTAAGCATAAAAACGGTCAAAATGTTGGCGCTACCCCTTATACCAAAACTGGTCCTCTATAAATTCTAAAGCATCCCGGTTTTGGACAGTAAACCGGGCACTCATAGAATGAATCGTGTTGATACGTTTGCATAGATCATCCGGATTCCAGCGTGAGAGTAAGATCTTTGGGATCACCACGCATGCCTCCAAGAGGATTCGCACGATAAATGCCTGAAAACGCCAGACGGTTGACCAAGAGCAGACTCCATGCAGCCTCGAACATCATCTATGTTCATATTTTCACTACCCCTATTTATTATCATTTTAGGGGTGAATGACCAATTACATTATGAACGTTCCCCATCTAGGTTTCCCCTTATGCAGAAGATCATGGAAATGAGAAGAAGCACCAATGGTACTGCCGCGCATATGATCATTCCAAAATACCCCGTTACTATACCAAAGTTATCTATTTGAATAAAATTTTGAGGATAGATGCTGACGGCAAATATGATAATTAACGGAAGATAAAAAATGTATCCGTTCCACTTTTGGGTGAGCTGGCTGATCCCGGCTACAAGATAGAAATAATAATTTGAGGCGGTCATGAAAATTTTGATTGTCCACAAAATGATAAAAAATATTTCAAACCGTTCCAGGAACGCACCGGGGAATTCAATTTGCTGCGCAAAAGAAACGACCGGCCATTGCAATTGGGAAACTTCTTCTACCGACATACAGCCAACGACCATCGTTACCATCATGACATACAAAGCCATTGCAATCGAGTAGCCGATCCCCCCCGCTTTCCATGCTTTTTGTGGATTGACCATAAAATTAGTTAATATGAGCATGGATTCAAAACCCAGCGTCGAAAAAGGTACAACTTTAAGAGATTTGAGGATCGGCCCCCACCCTTGATGGAAAACAGGGCGCAAATTATCAATGTCAAAATGATTGATATTGAGAATGATCAGCAATAAATAAACAATAAAGGTTAAGGGAAAGAAAAGCTCGACCAAGCGAACCATCGCATGAAGACCGCCCGAGGTCAAATAACCAATAAGCAGAAGAAACGGCAAGAGAATCATGCTTACCGGAGTTCTCTCCAATGCAAGGGCTTTGAGGAATTCTGCCATCATTCTGGATACAAGAGAGCAGATCATCACGCAATATACCATGAACGCAATATTGATGAAAAGGCTGATAAATTTACCTGCAATCACAGAATTGAGCTCATAAAACGTCTTCCCTGGAAATCGCCGACACAATTTCACGTTGATAAAAACGACGCCGACACCAAACAGACTTGCCAGCAAAAGCCCCTGCCACACGTCAGGCGTTTGCGTCTGTTCCGTGATGGTTCGTGGTAAACTGACAATTCCCACAGCGTACACGGTCGAAGTTACTGTTAATAGAGCTTGTATAGTAGAAATTTCATCCTGTTTCATGGAAGGTATGTTGGGCATTACGCTCCCTCTCCTTTTGTATAAGCACCTGTTCGTTTAATCTGTACTTCAACCCGAACGTCGATCGGTATTTCACTGAATGTATCCTGCCAATTGTCTTTTACACGATCCCAGTAGGCGGGATAGTTCACTTTTACCTTTGAGCCGAAGCCGGCTACGTCTGCTTTCATTTCTTTCTGGAGCTTGCTTAATGATTGGAGCACGATCTTTTTGATCTCATCTTGCACCGTTTCTTTAGCGGTTCGGATGAACGGTTCCTTCAAGAACTCCGAAGAAATAACCGAGTTTTCGTTTAGTTTGACAGCTGTTTTGATACGAACCGTGAATGAGAGAGCCTCCCCTTTGACGTGAGGGATAAGTTTGCTATGGGTATCCTCAACTTCATCCTGATAACACTTCTATCACACACGCCTCAAGATCTGTTCCTTCTTTCGCATTGATTGTAAAAGCCGCCTGCTGTACCAATTCTTCCTTCAGTTGTTCCAGATTAACCTGAGAGCGGCCTTCACGGATTCCCGTTTGTCCCACATCCATTTTTTTGAAGACGACATCAGGAAGATGATCCAGGATCTTTTTTAGATGATCTAATTTCGCCTCGAGTAATCTTGCCATGACGATGACGGTCCCCCTTCAAAAAACTTAAATCATGATATACATGTAATATGTGTAAAATAGTGATAAATATTCATGGGGAAGAACAGGGGTCTATCGTGTTCGGCGATGAGTAGATACTAGAACCAGAGGGACTCTCTTTGAGTATCAGTAAGCAAAAAAACGAACACCAGATGGTGTCCGTTGTTGGTCATACATATGGAGGCGAGGGTACTCTCGTCGAGCGATTCCGTGAAGCTAATCCCTTTTAGCTGCTCATTAAATTCCCGAATTGTTCTGTCGTTCCGTTTGGTTCAACAGTAGGATTTCTGTTTAATGCAATTGGCAAACATTTTGATTTTTGGCGAGTAACACCAATCACAAAAGATGCATCCTTTTCAACCTTGCCGTTCAACATAGGAGTATATCCTGTACTAGTTTCACTCATGGTGTACTTGATCAAAAAATGAAAAAAAAGCCCATTTCTTACGGTATTGCATTTGTACTAGTTTACTTATATATAGTGGTTTTGAAATGGGCAGAGAAATAGACGAATCTCCAAGCCAAGCGATAGCACAATAGAAGCAGTGACAGCCTAGTCTTTCGACTTGCGGGTCACTGCTTTCTTGAGTGGGAGTCAAATAAATGGAATTTGATACTCGACCTATTAGACGATCATACCGTTCAGTTTATAGAAAAATATGCCATCCCCTTGGCGTATTTTTTCGTTATTGGTGGAACCCCTTGACAAACATTAGCTGGTTTTCTCGTCCTAGGTTGTCGCTGTTTCAATTTCTAGGCCCAGTATAATACTTTATTTTTTGCTGACAGTTATATTATTAACATCAGTTCTCTTTTTGCTTTGCATAATATTCGTTGATCAGATCCAGGAATACCTTGGGAAACGCCAAGGTGGACATATCTGCCTCGCTGATCCAGCGGTACCCCGCCGGCAGCGCATTATGTGCGTGCTCCACCTGCTCAGCCAGCGCAATCAACGCACCTGGCTTCGCCGCGGCGCTGTAGCTGGCCCGCTGCTCGGCAGCCAGCGGCTGTTCGCCCGCCTGCCCGGCAGGGGCGGCGACCTCTTCACACTGGAACACACGCAGGTTCCAATGAATGTGGCTGAACGTGTGCTCTGCCTCACGTACAAACCTCACCGGGCGCGCTTGTACGCCCTCAGCCAACAAATGAGCTGCCAGGTGATCCATGGCTGGCTCATCTGGCACCGGACCGTTGTAGCCCTCCGGTCCGGCAAGCTCGTGCGGCAGCTCCCACATGCGGGCCAACAGGCCCTTGGTCGGGCGCTGGCGCACAAGCAGGCGGCCTGCGTTGGCACCGCTACCCTCGATAAGGGCGACGGAGCGCGGCTCCAGCCGCGGCGGCTTCGCTTTTGTTTTGACTGGCAGCGTCTCCTCGCGGCCTGCCAGCCTACCCGAGCAATGCTCCATGACCGGGCAGGTCAGACAATGAGGCGACTTTGGCGTGCAGACCAGCGCCCCCAGCTCCATCAACGCCTGATTAAAATCAGAGGCCCTCCCTTCGGGAATCAGCTCCCTGACCAAACTTTCCATATGCGCTCGCGTGCTGCCCTTCATAATATCCTCTTCAATGAGGAAATAACGCGACAGCACACGCATCACATTCCCGTCTACAGCAGGCTCTGGTCGATTAAAGGCAATGCTCATAATCGCCCCCGTCGTGTATGGGCCTACACCTTTTAGTGCCGCCACAGCCTGCGTATCATCCGGCACCTGCCCGCCGTGAAGCTCAACTACCTGCTTCGCCGCCGTTTGCAAATTCCGGGCCCGCGAATAATACCCCAGCCCTTCCCACAGCTTGAGCACATCCTCCTCGGGCGCTTCCGCCAGCGCTTCAATCGTCGGAAAACGTGCAATAAAGCGATTAAAATACGGAATGACCGTATCGACACGTGTCTGCTGAAGCATAATTTCCGAAATCCAGATATAAAAAGGATTGCGATGGCGGCGCCACGGCAAGTCGCGTTTGTTACGTGTATACCAATTCAACAGTTCAAAACTGAAGTAACGCTTTTGTTCCAATGTATTTGTAGTCATCCCATCACGTCTCCTTATATTCCACAATCACAAAAGCAGAGGCAATGTTAGGCTGATGTGTAATACTCAAGTGAATGCTGTAATTCGAGTCACCCGTATTCGGTAATCTCAGTCGATCCCACGCAGACGAAGACAAATAAACTACGGGCTTCCCCCCCGGTTCAGGTAAAATATCCATATCGCTGAATCCAATGATTTGTCCAATTCCACAACCGAAGGCTTTCGTTATCGCTTCCTTGGCAGCAAAGCGCCCTGCTACGAACTCCGCTAGCCTCCCCTTGCGTTCCACTGCAAGCTCGCGTTCTGCCGGGGTTAACACCCGATTCAAAAATGCATCTGCATACTTACCTGCCAAAATATGAGCCATACGGCTTATTTCCAGCACATCATGTCCAATTCCGTAGATCATTTGGGTATTCCCCGCCCTTTTTTTACTTTACTGGATCTATTGTAACAGTGCGTCCACACCCTGGCGAGTCGCAAAGGCGTAAAAGCGTCACCAAAATATGTTAAAATGAGAGAAGCAATCAGTGAATGCTTGAAATTCGCGGATATGCCGGTTTAAAAAACTCCCTTAGAAAGGAAGGATAGGATGTCAGAAACGATTGTGGTTGAAGCAGGTACCGATGCAGGAACAGATGCGGTGATCCGTGCCTCTTGGTTTCCCGCTAAAAATACGGCCAAGAGCCTGCTCATCATCGCTCATGGCTACAAAGGATTTAAGGATTGGGGGATGTTCCCCTTTATAGCAGAAGCATTAAGTATAGATAACCATGTAGTAACCTTCAACTTTTCACATAATGGCATAGGCGAGGATCTGGAGAATTTTACCGAGCTGGAAAAGTTCGCACGTAACACCTATAGCCGCGAACAAGAGGATTTGGAACTATTGCTGTCCAATCTGAGAGCACGCCATGAATTCAGAGAATTGCCGTTGTTTCTGTTAGGACATAGCCGAGGTGCGGGAAGCTGCTTTGTATATGCTCTAGATCATCCCGGCGAGATTGCTGGCGTCATTTCATGGAATGGCGTAACGGATCTTGATCTGTTTACTTTACCGCAAAAAGAAGAAATGCGTGCCAAGGGACGCAGCTATGTGCAGAACGCCAGAACCGGACAACAGCTTCCGCTGGATGCTGTCATTCTGGACGACCTGGAGCATAACCGCCAGCGTTTTGCCATTATAGACAGGCTTGCCAATAGCCAGCTCCCAGCTGTGCTTATCCAGGGAACCGAAGACTCCAAACGTCTACGGGAAGGCTCTGCCCAGCTCACCTCCGTTCGTCCCGACATCGAGTGGGTACAAATTCAAGGTGGCAATCATACCTTTAACACCGTTCATCCCTTCCAGGGAGGCAGTCTTCAACTGGATCAGGCGATTACCGAAACCCGCCGCTTCATTGACTGGATCACCAATTAGACAATAGCCCCTTCAATACAAACGGCGATCCGCCGGGCGGATCGCCGCATTTATTTAGTTTAGCATTTTACAATTCCAAAATGATTCATGCTTACACGCCCGGAATGCTTGTCCGCTTATGTGCTGTACGTGTAAAATAGCTTTCCAGCTTTTCGCGGGCTGCGGAGTCAATTTCCTTGCCTTCCAGATAGTCGCTGTTTGCTTCATAGGAGATCCCCAGTTCCTTTTCATCCGTCTGGCCTTCCCACAATCCTGCTGTAGGCGCTTTGTCCAAAATAGCCTGTGGAACTCCAAGATAGCTGGCTAGCAAACGTACCTGACGTTTGTTGAGCGTGCTGAGTGGCGTAATATCGACCGCACCATCGCCCCATTTGGTATAAAAGCCTGTAATGGCTTCTGAAGCGTGATCTGTACCCACAACGAGCAGGTTCAGTTCATTCGCAAGTGCGTACTGAACCACCATTCGTGTTCTTGCCTTTACATTTCCTCTCACTTGCGGAGTAATGGAACGTTCCAGACCCATATCCTTTAATGCATGCTCCACTTCCACGGCAACCTCGTCCACGGCTTCCTTAATGTTCGTTTCCCCGGCATATTTCAGGTTGAACGCTTTAGCCACCGCGTAGCTATGCTCTATATCTTCCTGTTGACCATAAGGCTGGAAAACACCCAGCGTTTTGTATTCTTGTCCTTGCTCCTGCGTCAACTCATCTGTAGCCTGCTTGCACAAGGCGGCTGCTACGGCACTGTCAATCCCGCCACTGATGGCGATCAACAGCCCTTTGCTTCCTGTTTTTGTTACGTACGACTTGAGGAAATCCACACGCTTGCGGACCTCCGCCTCTACGTTGATCGTAGGCTGTACTCCCAATTCAGCAATAATCTGTTCCTGCAAACTCATCAGATAAGCACCTCTTTTTTAGGAATTTCCTTCACAAGCCAACACGCAAAAGCCCCGGCAAGTTTCGCAGGCGAAAAATGCGGGGCATAGCTTGAACGGTCTTACCGGCAAAAACGGTCAAATGCACTGGTTAAATCAGCAGCAATCTGATCTGCCGAGCGATCTTCAATCTGATGACGCTCGATAAAGTAAACCAGTTCGCCGTCTTTCAGCAGCGCGATCGAAGGGGAAGATGGCGGATACGGTGCGAAAAATTCGCGAGCCTTCGCCGTTGCTTCCTTATCCTGTCCCGCAAAAACCGTATACAGATGATCCGGCGTAATATCATGCTTCAGCGCTTCAGCTATACCCGGGCGGCATTGGCCTGCGGCACAACCGCATACCGAGTTCACAACTACCAGCACTGTACCTTTAGCATCAGGCAGCTTGGCCTCCACATCTTCAGAAGTACGCAGTTCCTGAATCCCAAGATTCGTCAGTTCATCGCGCATAGGCTGAACTGAATCTCTCATATATTGATCGAAAGACATAGACATATTCTTTCACTCCTTTTCACTAAATCATGTATACTACGTTTCCTAGTTTCATCCTGTGCCGTAGTAAAGGCATGGACATCTAAAGCCCATTATACAATCTTTTTCACGTAATTTGCAAAAAATCCGGTTACATCTTTGCACAATTATTTCTGTATCGAATTTATGACAGGAGGCTCAGAATGCTCCCGATAAGTCGGAATGGTTCTGCGCAAACGGACTTTAAACTGTGTGCCCATTCCCTCCACCGATTCTACGGCAATCGTACCGTGATGACGCTCCACTATACTTTGACATAAGGCCAGACCCAAACCTGTACCTTTCGTTTTGGTTGTGTAAAAAGGCTGGAACAGCTTCTCAAGCTGTTTTGGCGGAATTCCCGGACCTGTATCCCTTACTTCCAGTTCGATAAAATCCCCTTCCTCATGAGTAGAAATGGTCAGCACGCCCTTTTCCCCCATAGCTTCCATCGCATTACGCGATAAATTAAGCAGCAATTGCTTGATCTCTTTAGGGTTCAGATGCAGCATCGTTACATGATCCTCCAGCTTTAACTCGATTGTCTGTCCCCTCAGGTTCGCATCTGCCCACAATAGAGGTGTTAGTTCACGAATGATATCATGCAGATGACACTGCTCCTTCTCGACAATCCGATTCTGGGCCAGGGAAAGAAAATCATTAATAATTCCATTCGCCCGATCCAGCTCCTCCATTACGATACGGTAGTAATGGCCTAGGGAATCAGGGCTTTTCTCGCGCATAAGCTGTAAAAAACCGCGCACAACCGCCATCGGATTACGTATTTCATGAGTAATGCCCGCTGCCATCTGTCCGACCAGACTGAGCCTCTCGAAATTGCCCAGCTCACTGCGGAGCGTCTCCAGCTCTGTGATGTCCTGCAAGGCGATAATGACGCCTGTGGTTTGATTCATATGTTTATCCCGAAAAGGGAGGAAACTTGAAAAGAATACTTTAGGGGGTACATTTATAAAATCAGCGCCTGCTTCGCCTTCCAATGCTTTTGCAACTCGTTCGTTGACTACAGGCGAAGCGCTAAAACCGTACAACGAGTTTAAGGGACGGCCTACGACCTCAGGCAGCGTAATAAAGGGATCGAAGTCCCGGTAGAGTTCCAGCATCGTTTTGTTCATATGTATAACTCGTTTTTCGCTGTCCAAAGTAACAAGAGATAACGGCATCAAATCCATGACTTGACGCAGCTTATCCACTTCGATTAAATATTTGCTCGTAAATTCAGTAACATCACGCCGTAGCGTCAGTTTCTCAAAGGAATTATGCATTAGACTTACGACCGCAAAACTTGCCAACACACCTACAGCAATATTCCAAAACGTAGTAAGCAGATCAGGAATGTATACTGAAATGTTCTGTTTGCCCCATAATAACGGTAATAAAGCCTTAAGCAGCATATCAGCCACAACATATGTGAAAATTACGAGCTTTTTGTCCAACAATGTTCCTCTTTGAAAAAACTTGACATGCAGTAGCATAAAAGGAAAAAGGATAAAAGCAGTGCCCACATACATTGGGGACATCTCTATCGACTGCGCTATAATTAGGACACCCGTCAATGCAGAAGCAGCGAGTACAAAGGAAGTGCGACGTGTACCGTACATGACGCCCACAGTAAGGGGAATAATACCGAGATTGGAAGGTAGGCCATATGGAGGCTGGTATTGAAAGAGCGAACATAGCAATATGGCTGGCAAGCAACACAAATAAAGTATTCCTTGATGAGGTCCGGGAAGCAGATGGCCTGCCCAAACCTTTTTCTTGTCTCCATAATCCGTTAATATAGAGAAAAAACCCGCCGATATAACGGCAAGGAGAACTTGGAGCACACTTTCCTTTAACGCAATTAACAAGGACTTCTCCCCCTCATCATCTTTCCTTGACGCCGTTAGTTGAATTAAAGCACAGGCTACAATATATTACAATATATGTGTTAAAATCCCGGTGTAGAACGACAAATTCTGCTAAATACCGGATATATATAAGAGGATCGTTTTTACGTTTTTTTACTTACTCCTATAAAATAGAAGATATGCACAGCTACTGTGCTCAGAGTCTATCTAAAGAGACGGGATTACGATATGATGGAAAATTTGTTACGTGATTCTGAATTTTTTGAAAATTTGTCGACGAAAAGGAAGAGGTTTATGACTTACGACGTTATTGTGATCGGAGGCGGCTCAGCCGGCTTAATGGCCGCGGCGGCTGCTAGTGGCGAGGGCGCCAAGGTGCTTTTAGTGGAAAAGGGAAGTAAACTCGGACGAAAGCTGGGAATCTCCGGCGGAGGTCGCTGCAATGTCACGAACGCAAAAGAGCTGGATGAACTCATTCGCCACATTCCCGGCAATGGCCGTTTTCTGCACAGTGCCCTGGCTGCTTTCGGCAATCGGGATATCATCGCCTTCTTTGAACAACTAGGTATAGCCTTAAAGGAAGAAGACAACGGGCGTATGTTTCCAGTAACGGACAAAGCCAAAACAGTAGTCGACGCTTTGATTAATAAGGTACGCTCTCAAGGAGTCGAAATTCGGACAAGCTGTCCTGTTCAAGAGGTGATTTACAAAGAAGGTCATACGGCTGGCGTACGATTGCGTTCCGGTGAAATGCTGCGTAGCCGTAACGTCATTGTTGCTGTCGGTGGCAAGTCCGTCCCGCATACAGGCTCGGAAGGCGACGGCTATGCATGGGCAGAGCAAGCAGGGCATACCATTACGGAACTATACCCAACAGAGGTCCCGCTAACGTCAGGCGAGACGTTCATCCAGAAAAAAGAGCTTCAGGGGCTCTCCTTACGAAACATCAGCCTGACCGTATGGAATGCGAAACATAAGAAGGTTGTCGTTCATGAAGGAGATATGATTTTCACACATTTTGGTTTGTCTGGTCCAACTGCTTTGCGTTGCAGTCAGTTTGTCGTCAAGGAAATGAAAAAAGATAAGGTAAACACGGTGTTATTAACTCTCGATTTACAGCCTCATAAACATGCTGATGAAGTCTACCATGAGACGCTGGAACTGGCATCGGTCGATGCAAAAAAGGCGATCAAAAACGTACTTAAGTCTTATTTACCGGAACGCATGATTCCGTTACTGCTTCAGCAAGCTGAACTGCGTGAAGATTTGACCTATGATCATATTCCCAAGCAGCAATGGCAAGAACTCGCCCAGCGAATCAAGGCGTTTCCCATTCGTGTGAATGGTACGCTCTCGCTGAAAGAAGCATTTGTTACCGGGGGCGGTGTGAACTTGAAGGAAATTAATCCGAAAACAATGGAATCCAAGCTGATGCCTGGATTGTTTTTCTGCGGTGAGATTCTGGATATTCACGGCTACACTGGAGGCTATAATATTACGGCTGCGTTTACGACAGGGCATACAGCAGGGACGCAAGCGGCTTTAAACGAGATGCTGTAGGAGTGGGAGGCACTAGCGTAGGCATTGATCTTATGATCGCTGGCCCTTCTCCAGATTCAAATCCTCCGCTGCGCTACAAACCGCCATTACAACCGCAATTTTTAAGAAAAATAGGAATTTAAAAGACTTAAATCAGTTGTATTGCTGATTTAAGTCTTTTTTTTGAGTAATCGCGTATTGAACAAACTCCATCTTGTTTTAACGTTTACCGCTATTCCTAAACCTCAATAATGATAGGTAAAATCATAGGTCTTCTCTTGGTTTGGCTGTAAATAAACTGACCCACATTATCCTTTAACATCTGCTTAATCAAGCCCCACTGACTCATTTCGATTTCTGTTAACTCGTTCACTGTGGCCATAATCGTGTCTCGAATCTGATTCATCAGCTCTTCGGAATCCTTAACAAATACAAAGCCTCTTGATATGACTTCTGGCGTTGCAAGCATTTGCTTTTCGTTTTTACTCAAAGTCATCACAATAATCAGCATTCCGTCTGAGGCAAGTTTTTTACGGTCCCGCAGTACAATATTGCCCACATCACCAGTTACCAGCCCGTCTACCAGGCTATTGCCGGATGGTACTTTGGGACCCAGGGATGCCCTTCCCTCTGCGATTTGAATTGTCTCTCCGTTTTGGACAATAAATACGTTTTCCATAGGAATACCGACTGATTCTGCTAGCTGACGATGCTGATGCAGCATTCTGAATTCACCATGTATAGGAATTAAATACTGGGGTTTCATCAGGGTCATCATTAATTTTAACTCTTCTTGGCTGCCATGACCGGATACGTGCATCCCCGTAGCGCTGCCTGATCCATAAATAACGTTAGCGCCCAGTACGTACAAGTTATCGATGACTTGGGAAAGGTTTCGCTCATTTCCCGGTATCGCTCCCGCAGCAATGATGACGGTATCCCCAGGCAATATTTCGATTTTGGGATGCAGGGAATTAGCTAAACGGGACAATGCAGCCATCGGTTCACCCTGACTTCCTGTACATAAAACTGCAATTTTTTCTGCAGGATATCGCTCCGTTTCTCCAGCCTCAATCAACAAATCCTCGGGCATGTGCAAGAAGCCCAACTCTTTAGCCACCGTTACCACATTTACCATGCTGCGTCCGAGTAAGACCAGTTTGCGGCCTGTTTCCACAGCAGCGTCAATGACCTGCTGGACACGATTCACATTGGAAGCGAACGTGGAGATAAATACCTGCTGCTTGGCTCGAGCGAATGCATCCAGAATGTGCCCGCCAACCAAGCGTTCTGAAGGCGTAAATCCTGGTCTTTCCGCATTCGTACTTTCGGAGAGAAGCACCTTAACCCCTTTCTTTCCGATTTCAGCCATGCGATGAAGATCCGGAAAAGGTCCGCTGACAGGAGACATATCAAATTTGAAATCCCCGGTATGGACCACATTTCCTTCCGGTGTCTGAAAAAAGACGCCCAAGCAATCTGGGATACTGTGGACAGTAGTGAAAAAGGATGTCTGAATCTTCCCCACATCAATGGTAGAATCCGCATCTATAAGATGAAGCTCGGCATCACGTAAAAGATTATGTTCCTTTAGCTTAATCTTAATTAATTCGATGGTGAGCTTTGTCCCGAATACCGGAATGTTGATCTGCTTCAGTAAATAAGGAATGCCCCCGATGTGATCCTCATGTCCATGGGTTACAATGAGCGCTCTAACTTTATCCTGATTCTCCAGCAGATAGGTGACATCCGGTACAATGAGGTCAATACCAGGCAAATTTTCATTGGGAAACTTGGAGCCACAATCAATGACGACAATATCCTGATCGTATTGGATGAAATACATATTTTTCCCAATCTCATTAACACCGCCTAGAGCAGCAATGAGTAATCTGTTATCAGCAAGCATCAGTTTATTTCCTCCTTAGGAAAATGCTATCCATATTATTTATTTTCCGCGTAAACTTATGCACCATATTGGGAAAGAAATGAGTAGCCTTCCTAAATAAGAGGACTTGTTTCACAAACACAAAAAGAAACCCTTGTCTCTAACAGACAGGGGCCCTCACTTGATTGATTAGATACCCACCGCAGCCGATATCGCAGCAAAAATAGCAGCTATCAGCCATAGGATCGGGAATAGTTTGAAGATTACCTTCAGCCACTGTCCAAAGCTGATCCGGGCAATGGCCAATCCTGCCAGCAGCACTCCACCTGTCGGTGAAATGAGATTGGTTAACCCGTTACCAAATTGGTACGCTGTGACTACGGCTTCACGATTAATGCCTACAAGATCACCAAGCGGTGCAAGTACAGGCATGGTTAGTGCAGCTTCCCCCGAAGAAGAAGGAACGAGGAAAGTAATGATATTATGCGCAAGCAACATAATAGTCGTGAATAAATAACTTGGCAAACCTTCCAGAACGCTTGCAAGTGCATTCAATACGGTATCAATAATCATCCCCTGTTCTGCGATAATCAGAATTCCGCGGGCGAGGCCTATGATTACCGCAGCGTAGATAAATTCTCCGCATCCTTTAACAAAATTCTCAGCTATCTCCTTCTGACTCATTTTGGTGACAACCCCAACAAAAAGACCAAGGGCAAAGAAAAGGGCGCCGATCTCAGTCATATACCAGCCTTTGACCAAAATTCCCCAGACAATCGCTCCAAGCGTTACAATAAATCCACCTATAATTAATTTATCCCGGAATGTGAAGACGACGTCCTCGCCTGTGCTTTCCTTAATAAATTGCTCGCGGTTTATAATATCACTTTGAAACACGAGGGATTTCTCCGGATTTCGCTTCACCCGGTGCGCATACCACATCGTAAAAACAATAGAAATCATCGTAAATACAAGCCATTCGATAAATCTCAGCCAGAGCTGAGGATTCCCCTCCACTCCTGCGATTCCTTGGGCAATTAACACTGAAAATGGATTCACAGTCGAACCAACATAGCCAATTTGCGTTCCCAGAAATAAAATAAGAATCGCTGTCATAGAGTCGAAACCCAAGGCAAACATCAACGGAATGAAAATCGCATAAAGTGGAATAATTTCTTCACTCATCCCAAAGGTAGAACCTCCGAGACTGAAGATAACCATAGCAATGGGAATAAGCAAAATCCCTTTATTCTTCAACCGCCTGGCAAGAGCTGTCAGCGCACGATCAATGGCACCTGTCTGCAGAATAATACCGAAGGAGCCGCCTACAATAAGAACAAAAGAGACGACATCGGCGGCATTGATAATCCCCTCAATAGGAGCGCTAAGGATCTGAGGGATTCCCTGTCTTAAATCGCCGTTCTCCCCTGTTTTGGGTACAGAGTGATAGGTTCCTGAAACGATTGCCGTTTTGGTCACACCGTTCACTGTCACTTCATGACGCTCAAATTGACCGCTGGGTACAACCCATGTCAACGCGGCGACTGTAATAATAATCAAGAATATTAAGGTATAACTATGGGGCAAGGATAATTTCCATTTCTTATTCGTGATGTTCATGTTTATCCCTCATTCCAAGAATGGTTATACGTAACCTTCCCTCCCATAATGGTCAATATCACTTGGGCATCCCTGATGTCACCAGCGGATGCATTAAGGAGGTCGCGATCAAAAACGGCGATGTCAGCATATTTTCCAGCCTCCAGCGTACCTGTAACCTCTTCCATATAACAATGTCTGGCTCCGTTAATCGTCCATGCCTTTAAAACTTCGGATGCCGGCATTCCTTGGTCAGGATACCAGCCTCCAGCAGGCGAGCCATCCGGGAATAATCGGTGAGAGGCCGCATACAGCGAATCGGGGACACTGGTGATAAATAAAGGCAAATCAGTACCTATAGTGATCGGCACGTTAGCTTCCAGCATGGACTTATAATTATAAAAACGGTTTTCATTCTCTTTGCCTGCCACAGCAGACATATAAGCCTCTTCGTAAGAGGGATTCAGCAGCAAAATCTGAGCATAGACCTCGGCAAAAATTTCGTTTTCTCCCATTCTGGTCAGGTCATCTGGATGAGGATACTCCAGATCACTGATCGAATGTCTGATAAGGTGATTGCCTTGCTGCGCGCGGCATTTTTCAATCATGGATACTGCTTGGCGAATCGCAGCATCGCCTTCTGCAGTTAGGCAGCATTTGATCCCCTGGCTGTCCGCTTCCAGAACTGAGGCTTCAATTTTTTCGTAATCAACCGCCCTCAAATTCGTGACTCCAGGCATATCTGCGTAAGGCTCCAACATATCCCCTGTATGATCGGCTACGACGCCGTCAAGCATCAGCTTGTAGCCTTGAAAACGAATAAGGTCTCCATGATAAAGTGCCTTATACTTGATACCAATACTTATATCAAACGGTTCAACAACCGGTTCCAGCGAGAAATGAAACCGGAGTGGCAGTTCACCTGTTTCTTTCAATTCCTCTAGAATCGGAAGCAGCTCGCTATGCCGGTCAAAGCCAATATCTTTTATAGAAGTAACCCCTCGTGCAGCCAGCAGGCGGCAAAATTCCATAAACTCTTGTTGGACAAGGCTGCGGTCCTGCATCATAGCTTGGAGCAGTAAAGCGCGTGCTTCGGCACTGCATTGATCTGGCGAAAATTGATATCTCTCCTCAGCCAATCGATTCATCCAGCAGTAACTTTTATTTTGGTTGATGGCGATGACCGCCCGATCGGGAAACAATCCATCCAACAAGCTTGGCTCAGGCAGCCCACCCCATTTTTCCTCGCTCCAACCGTAAGCGGTTACATCTTTTCCTGATGGAAGGTGGTTTGCCTCTTGAAGCAGTAGTTGCACTGCTTCTTCACTTGAGGCTGTATGCGTCAGATCTACGCCTCGATGCATTGACATATATCCGGTGAAAAATACATGGTTGTCATGAATTCCTGGCATGATAAAGGCATCGCCCAGATCATAGACAACCGTTTCCACTCCTATCCAGACGTGTGCCTCTTCGAGGCACCCCACTGCTGCAATACGTTCTCCTCGCACTGCAACAAACCCGGGCGAAGCTTCATTTTCCAATCCATTAAAAATAGCATTGGAGAGTAAAACTTTGTCTGCTAATATATCGTTCTTCCCTTGCACAGTTTCACCACCTCACGATTGATTCATCTAACAACATGACGTAATATAACGTTATGTTGGAGCTTCTGCTTCTCCTCATCTCGGATGGAAGCAGAAGCCACACGTACCAACTACCTTGCATAACAGGCAACGGATTATATGGAGAATTGATAACGGTCTCCGATGATGTACTGCTTTCCTACATGAACCGGGCTTCCGTGCTGGTCATAGATCATTGTATGCATGTAAAACAATGCCTGCCCGATCGCCGTTTCCAGCAACTTGGCCTGATTTTCATCCGCCAAAGCAATTTGTAATATCGTCTCTCCCGGCTGATTAGGATCGATGCTGTATTTTTGCCGCAGCAGCTCGTATACAGACCCTTCCAACTGCTCGTTCATTAGAAATGCAAAACGGTCATAAGGATAAAAATTGTTTTCCAGCATGAGGGGGCGATCATCCGCATATCTTTTACGCTGGATAAATAACACCTTTTCTCCTGGCGATAGCTGCAACTGATGTGCAATTTCCTCATCTGCTTCTACGATTTCACGTTTTGTGACCACACTATGTGAAGAAAGACCATTGGACTTGCAAGCAGCCGTAAAGCTGATGACATGTTCAATCTTCCGTCCAATTTTAGGGATATTAACAAAGGTGCCTTTTCCCTGACGTTTGGTCAGATATCCTTCATGAACTAATTCGGCGATTGCTTTTCTTACGGTAATACGACTTACATTATACATCTCGCTCAACTCTGTTTCGGTCGGTATACGGCTTCCCTGCGTAAATGTTCCATTATGAATAGCGGTTTTGACCGCTTTTTGTAATTGAATATATAATGGCTCCGCTTGGTCTGAATTTAACATCATGTACCCTCACTTGTCATATAACGTTATATCACTCTCACTTAGAGTATCAAAGGTTACATATTCTTACAAGTGGAGATATTCGAAACGGATCGTCAATAATGAACGCCGTATCCGAAGGAACCTTCTACCAGGCAGCTCTGGGCGGCAAGCCTTGAGCCTTCTGCCATAGCAGCTTGAATGTTGCCTTTTTCCAAAAAGCTCAGTAAAAAAGCAGTTATATAAGAGTCGCCTGCCCCCATGGTATCCACAGCGTCAACGGAATCAGGCATTTGAAAATAGAACTTCGTACCATCATAGGCGATGGATCGGTCACCGCCACGTGTGGCAACTAGAATCTGTCCCTCTTTTTTTCGATTGGAACGGATATAATTTTGTGTCTCTTCATCCGTCATATGGCTGCAAGAGAAAAATGCAAAATCGGCATACGTAATATTTTGTTCTACCTGTGTATCTGTAAAATCATCTGAAAAATCAAAAGAAATAGGGATTCCTAGCGTCTCTAATTCAGGCAGCAAGTGACCTGTATGACTGTACAAGCCAGTATGAATCAGGTCAAACCCGCCAAGATAGTTCCTGTCATCTTCGCTCAGTTCCAATGGAAAGAGACGTGTCACTCCCCCCTCATTACTGCCCAGAAATACTCTGTCTCCGTCTTTCAGGGTTACACGTGCGCAGCCGTTCTCACCGCTGTGATGTCTGCACCGTGAAATATCGATGTCAAGCTCACGCAGGGTGTGTTCTACATGCCGTGCTTCGTGATCGTCCCCAAACACGCCTATAAAGGCTGCATCCACTCCCGCTTTTTTGGCAAATACACTGAAATTAAGCGCATTGCCGCCAGGGTACATCATGCGCAGATGAACATATTTATCTACCACATTATCGCCAATGCCTAGAACTTTCATGATGGTTTCCTCCTGTTGGTAGGTGCGCTTAGTAAGCTACTTTGCCCATATAACGGCGAGTTTCCAATGGGTGATTGCGTACATTTGCTAGTGCTTCACGATACACACATACAATGCTGTAGAATAACACCGGGTTAAAAAACTCTACTACTTCGTCTGCAATCGTTCCGATGCCAAGCTCCTTTGCATCTATCACTTCCACTTTCTCGGCATACTGATTCAGGAAAGTCTGTGCCCGCTCATCCAGCGCCCGTGTACGTCCTTCGTTGATCATTAGAATAAATGGAGTTTCCTTATCCGTTACTTCAAATGGGCCATGGAAGAATTCACCGGAATGGATAGAAGCTGCATGAAGCCATTGCATTTCCATCAGCGAGCAGATGGCAAATCCGTAAGCATGTCCATAAGACGCTCCGCTGGTCAGGATATAGAAGAGTTCCTCGTTGCGGTATCTGTCTGCGAATACTTGGGCACGTGGTGCAACTTGGACTTTGGCACGGTTAATAATCCCATTGATTGCCCCCAATCCGTTCAGGAAAGCCGGGTAATGCGCATATCCCTCAGCGATTTGAAGCAGTTCAACCGTAAGTTCTAAAATAATGGCCATCGGGTTGTTTTTAACATCGCTCTCCTCACCCCACTCGTAGAGGAAGGAATAATCCGAATAGTTGAGCAGGCTCGCTTCACTATTGTGGGTTAAGCCGATGGTATAAGCACCTTTCTCTTTGGCTGATTTAGCAGCCGCGACCGATTCTGGGGTATTTCCACCGTGGGAACAAACGATGACCACTGAGTGTGCCCCCAATCGTTTGGGCAACGCATGTACAAACTCATTCGCTGTATACATCCCTGCTACCAGTTTCTTTGCTTCACTATCCAGAAAATATTTTGAAGGATACATATCAACTAGTGAGCCCCCGCAGGCTACTAAATAAACCTCAGAAATCTTCCCATTCGCTTGTTCATTAATCGTCTGAATCGTCTGTTGTACATTCATTTTTTATCTCTCCTTCTATATAACGTTATATAACGTATTGTTTACGAGATAAATATAAGCGCTTTCATCGAAAGTGTCAAGTCCCCTCATAAAAAAAAGCTCTAACCCTTTTGTGTAAGGATTAAAGCTGCTTTTCGGATTGGTTTCATTCATTGGGTCAGCACATAACGAGGCTAAGCCTACCCTATACGCACAAAAAAATATGGTCTTACATATGGGTTTGTCCGAATAAACTAAATGAGACAAATACATAACGTCCAATAAATAATCAAGGAGGAAAACACCATTAATACATTTATCGGGTATGTTTTTCTGGGTCTGTCACTTTCAGCTCCCATTGGACCCATCAATGCCGCACAGTTAGATCGAGGTATTAAAAATGGATTTTGGCACGCCTGGTTTATTGGGCTAGGTGCAATCACAGCAGACATTATCTATATGATGCTTGTCTATTTGGGAATGATCCACCTTCTTAATTCCCCATTTGTCAAAGCTTTTTTATGGCTGTTTGGTTTTTTCGTGCTTGTGTATACAGGTCTTGAAAGCATCAAAAATGCTGGTGTGATTTCAGAATCCGAATTAAGGGGAAATGGCAATACCCTAACCAACTCCTTTGTTGCGGGCTTCCTGATGTCGTTATTTAATCCTCTCTCTATCCTTTTCTGGCTTGGTATTTACGGTTCCATACTGGCCAATGTTGCTAATACATATCCAGTACAACAGCTATTGATTTACAGCGGAGCGATTGTACTGGGCGTGTTGGCGTGGGATGTGACGATGGCAGCTGCTTCAAGTGTTTTCCGTAGATTTCTCAAACCCGGATTGCTTAAAACCATCTCTTGGATGTCAGGTCTATCTCTTGTAGGCTTTGGCTTTTATTTTGGTGTACAGGCATTTCAATTACTTTTTTTACGCTAACGCTTGTCTTCTTGATAAAGTTAACGAGATTCCTTGCCGTGCTTTCGACGCACCCATTGAACAATGAGGTCACATATTGCAATTAACAAGACCAGCAGTAAACTGATGTAAACCCCAGGGCGGCTAAGCTTATGAAAAAAGGCCCCGACTACAGCCATAGCTATCAGCAATAATCCAATCCAGCGTTTGATATTGCTTGATGTGCTTGATTCCAGTAACTTACCTGAAGACAGCAAAATAAAGCACCAGTTATATAACAGCATTAACCCCGCAGCTGTTGTGATATATTCATACACTTTTCCCGGTAGCAGCAACGATAATACGATTGCTGAGATTAATCCAACAGAGATCAAACTGAGTGCATAAAGAGGATATTTGCCCTTCCACTTTCGTGAGAACAGTGTGGGCGCATCTCCTTCCTGGGCAAGGGTAATCATCATCGAAGTCTCTGCATATAGCGATGCTGTCATCGTGGAGAACCCTGCAATAATAAGGACTCCGTTAAACAAATGAGGCACAAAGGCCAGTTGATCGCTACTGAGCGCAAGTACAAAAGGACTTTCCTTCGGATTAAAGGCACTTAATGGTACCATAGACACAGCCAGCCCAATCGAAAGCACATACACTGCAACCAGCGTCATCAACATGACCTTTCCTGCTTTCGGTGCTTCCTCCGGGTTTTGAAGTCGGTTAGACATAATTCCGAGCACTTCAATACCTCCGTATGCATAAAAGGCAAAAATAAAAGATGACCATAACCCTATGCCACCGGTTGGAAAAAAGTCTTTGGAGCTGAGAGGGAACTTCGGATTATATTTACCTCCTCCGATCCAGCCTGCCAAAAGCGCTACCGCTAGGACCAAAAACATCAAAAGAGCCGCTATCTTAATGATCGCGAGTACATTTTCTACACGATCAAAACCCTTATTGCCAAAAAAAACAATCACAAGCCCTAAGAGCCCGAAGCCTGCCGCAAAAATCCACATCGGTACCTGAGGAAACCAAAAGCGTGAAAATATAGACAGCGCAGTTAGTTGACTCCCATTAATAAGCAATTCCGAGAACCAATACACCCAGCCACTGCCGAAGCCTGCCCAATTGCCAAATGCTTTTTGAGCATAGGAACGGAAAGAGCCCTGTTCTGGATGATCTGCTGTCATGCGCGAAAGGGCGTCAAACACCACATACGTTCCAACTGCTGCCAAGAAGTAAGCAATCAGCACGGCTGGACCACCAATGGAAATTGCTAAACTAGACCCGAGGAAATACCCTGTACCGATGGTGCCTGCAACTCCTAACAAGCTCAGCTGCCACCATTTTAGTTTTTGCTCTTTTTGTTTGCCCGCTGAAGACTTGCCCATACGAAAATCACCCTATTCTGAATTTCAGACCTATTTTTTGTTTTTTTATGATTGCCTTCTTCTCCATATTTCATGTGAAAGTCAATTCAATTTGTAATAAAGAAGCACCAGCAAACTCGATTAAAGGTTTGCTGATGCTTCTTTTTAATTAAACGTTTTACATTTTGGACAAAGAAAGTGCCTTGTCTGCATTTTGAATATCCATTTGAATTTGCTGATCCGGATCATAGGCGTTGTAGTAACCATTATTCTTCATATAATTAAAAATTTGCTCATGAAGGTTAACAGCTTTGCTCAATTGGTCACAAAGGACATTTCGAACTTCTGAGCTGGTCGACTCTGTTAAGGCCGCGGCGTAGTTTTTGATCCCACTTTTAGCTGCGATTAACAGATCGGAAGCAATCACCTGATCGGTCATGGGGGTTGTACCGGTCATATTCCCAATAAAAGAATTCACGTTATTCCTCCTTAGATTATACAAGCAGATTTCTAAGCTGTTGAATATCTTGTGTACCGCTGCTGATGTCCTGCTGTAAAATATTTTTTAAATTTGAATCTGAGACTAAAGGGAGCATGGTTTGAGTTTTTGTAATACAAGTTGTTTTAAACGTAAGCAGCTCATGCAATTCCAACTTTTCGTGAACTCCAAGTTTTTGCAAGATCAAAACCTCCTTTCTGAACTTCTTTTGGTATTTCCTACGATTGCTGCCCTTATGCACGATCCAAGAATCTTAGTTTTCACAATGTCCTTTTCAGCTGTTTCTCATGATGAAAAAAGGTTCCTTCAAACCATTAGTCATGGTTTTGAAGGAACCTTTTTGTTCCAAAGTGGCAGCCAGGGCGGACACAATTTTCAGGTATGTACGCTTCCTGAAAAACCGTCCACATCGTCCTCCGGTTGTTGGTCAGAGCTGACGTTGTGTTCCTGTGTTGTGTTAGTAAACGTTTGGGAAGAGCCGTTTTTATACGCCTCGCTCCAGTCTTCATTGATAATGTGCGCTGGAATAATCCAATCCTCCGGGCTATAACCTGGATTTTGCATACCAATATTACTTTGTTTACCTGGACGATAAGTGAGAACTCCTGTCTCAATTATACTTCCTTCATAAGCTTGGCAAATCTCTAATGCAGACAGCACATCCTGGTTCTCAACGTGAACACTGAGGCCTGTATCACCGTTCGTGCTGGCAGAGTATCCAATTTCCTTTAATGTTTCACAGGCTTGGGCGGCTTGCTGCGGATCACGAAATTGAAAACGGAAAGAACCCGTATCCATGTGCTTCATCTCCTCTGAATTTATCTTATTTTGTTATTTGGGTTCATTAGGTATGTTATTTGTTAATATAACCAATCGGAACGCTATTTTTACATTCGAAACCTTTATTTTTCAAAAATTTACCTTAAAGCTTTGAAATTAAATAATTAAAAAAGCAGCTACTGTGACAAATCGCATGTTTTCCCTACGTAAATCCCTTTATGCTAGTAGTAAGGGTATGGTTGCCCGGTCATCCGAACCGAGCGGTCAAAGGATGCCCAAATCCATACATAAAGGCGGAATGAAGATGATAGATTACCGAACATTGGTGACACAGCAATCCATGCATTTGTATAGCGTGTTTGCCAAGTCATTCAAAAGTGTAAACGAACATGCGGTTGCTGGCATCAAAACGGTGGGCTTCAACCCAACGGCCTTCGCCGTGATGGAAGTTTTATATCACAAGGGAGCACAGCCAATTCAACAAATTGGAGCCAAGCTGCTGCTACAAAGCGGAAATGTCACTTATGTGATCGACAAGCTGGAGAGCCGCGGTTATTTGCACCGTCACCCGTGCGACCAAGATCGTCGTATTATATATGCAGAGTTGACGGACGAAGGACAACGTGTCATGGATGAAATTTATCCTGATTATACACGCCAGATTGAACGTGCCTTTAGCGGAATCAGCGAAACCGAAAGAGATCAACTCATCGGCTTGCTCAAAAAATTGGGCCGTAGCGCTGATAATCTGTCACCTTATCACAAATAGAACGAATAGTAATTTTAGCAACTGATCGTTTGTGAATAAACGAACAATCTTATAGCTGTGCTAAACGAAAATTTAGATTTACACAGAAAAGTCCACCCTTATATTCATGGGTGGACTTTTTTAATGACTAAAATGTTTGATAATTACATTACTAAAAATAGCCTTACCGCCATCTGAAAAAAGAGTAATTCCCCGATCCTCTAAGCGTGGGAATATTAAGGAGGAATAAGCTACTTCTCCATCATCTACAAAGACTTCGATGCTGGTTTTATCGACGAGAATCTTCAAGTGGACATTTTTCTTGTTGGTATCAAAAGGCGCCTTACTCTCTACATATTTTCCACTCTGATCCGGCTGCCCGGTGTTCGCTCTGTTTACATAAGAGTATTGACCCTCCACCGAAACACCCACATCTACATGACGCTTGCCATCCGCAGACTCTCGAAGCCTCAATCCTGTATTTTTGATCGTTGACCAAGATACATCCGCCTCTAACTGATAGGCATCACCTGCTATCGGAAGCGTGTGAGTCCCCGCTACTTGGATCTTCCCCAATGATTCCGTTGCAACTGGGAATTGCTCCAAAGCTGGTACAGGCTGTGAAACCAAGCGATAGCCGACATTAGATGTACGCTTCAACCGAATTTGGCGAACAACTGAATCCATTCCATTAAAGCCTTCTTTTAGGGTAGGCGTGTTATTGGCATAATCCCAATTGTTCATCCAGGCCAGCGCATAACGGTGACTGTATTGGTCTTTGGCTTTGCCATCCTCGAACGTAACCGCACCATACCAGTCAAAGCCATAATCCAGCCAATCAGGATCATTGCGATCAGGGAGAAATGCTTCTCCATTAAAATCTCCTATCCAATAGGCATACGTGTTGGGCCCGCCGGTTGGTTTACTATTGGCGCTCGCGCCCAGAATCCATTGATAGGTCCCATCATCCGCGCGCATCTGGTAAAGGTCAGGGCATTCCACAAGCCCGATATTTTCCGTTTGAAAGCCACTCGTAAACTGCCAATCCTTTAAATTTTTAGACTTATAAAAGCCAATCTTCGTTCCCTCCGCCATGACCATTACCCATTGATTACGCCCAGTATCCCGGACGATTTTGGGATCTCTAAAATCCTTCGTACCAGGATTGGACATCACAGGCTTGTTGCGGTAAGAAGTAAACGTCTTGCCTTTATCCTTACTGTACCACAGAAATTGTTCCTGCTTTCCTCCATCTGCGGAGGGCTGTGTGACAATGGCTACAAGTGCGCCTTTTCCAAAACCAGCGGTGCCATGATCGTCGATCACGACCGAACCAGACCAAGGATCTCCATTCGGGTTTGTATATTTGGGAATCGCCACCCCTTCATCTTTCCAATGAACCAGATCGGTCGATGTTGCATGGCGCCATTCTGTACCGTTCTTATGAGGGTAATCACGATTATATAAATAGTAATAATGATATTTTCCATCCATATAAATCGGCCGCTGCGGATCATTTTTCCACTTATCCGGAACGGTAAAATGGTAGGCTGCCCGGTAGGTCGGTGTTGAATGCTTACTTTGATTTGCTTGATTTTTTGGAGTTGCAGCAGGTTTAGGGGGTTTGACAGCATCCTGTTGGTACATATTCCATCCCATAGCTATGAATATCGTTAAGCCTGTGATGACTACTACGGATCGTATCCAAATGTTCTTGGGAGCTTTTTTTCTCATTATGACGATCCTCCTTACTTCATTGCATCGTTATGTATCGTCCGACGGACGACAGATCGGGTTGCTACCGACTGCCGCCTTCGGACATACTGCTTAAATACCTACTTATTTCTTTCCGTACTCATTTTGGTGTTCTTTTTTGTCATTCGCTGGATCAATCGTGATTTGCCCTTGTTCCAGAATACCGTTTTTCACAACAGAAGTTTTCGAACCTTTAATATTCAGCAGGAAGCTTGGTGCAAAAGTAGATTTGTGATCCGGGAAAAGCCCACGATTGGTCATATAACTCGAAACGACTACGTTATTGCCTTTGCCTTGCGGGATAGCAAAATGGGCATACGTCCAGGTAATATCATCACGATCCAGATCCTGATGAAGAACGAGACCGGTTCCATTCAACGGTTTATAAGGCCCTGTCAAGGAAGTCGAAACATAACCCAGCATGTAAATATCATCGTCACCGATCGCATCTACAGTCACCTTAGAACCTCTTGTACTCGTAAATAAATACCACAAACCGTTCATTTTGAACACATTCGCCCGTTCAATTTCATCTGTTACCAGATTGGATGCAATCAAAGGAGGCATTACATTTTTCAACGTATAATCATCATTCAATTCAACGATGCCCAGTGCGCCGTTCGCCAGCTCAGCTCCCTTTTTCTTAGGACTTTGCAGCAGGTTTTGTTGCTCTTCCTTGAAGAAATTCTTATTGCCGCCATAATAAGCTGGGTTTTGAATCGAATCTTCGCCCTGATAGCCTGTCTCTGTTCCTGTGTTGGCTTCAAATATAATATATTTGTGGCCTTGATCCTCGACATAGTGAGGGTCTCGAAGAGTATGATTATCCATATCTATTCCGACGCTTTGCTGTACATTTTGATAGGTTTTCCCATCTCCACCGTCATAGATCGATTTCAAATCCTCGACTCCATCTACTTTCAGTGTCTTATCATCAGGCTGAGAGACATTAATTTGAGCCGTGCTCAAGGTTTGCTTGCCGTATAATTTGTTATTCGGGTCATACGGCTGTCTGCTGGTATAGAATAAACGTACTTGTCCATCAGAGGTTAAGGTAGCTGAGCCGGACCATTCTTCTGACTGATTTTTGAGAATCGGATCGTTGGAGAGCAGTTTATCATTGTCTTTAAATACTCTACCAGCATTTTTCCAGCCGCTCAGTGAAGTATCACCCGCTTTTTGATAGAACAGATATATAAATGTATCCTCGCCTCTTTTAGGATCGCCTGCCAATCCAAAAACGATATTATATCCCTTGTAATTAGCCACTGTGCCATCGGCATTTTGTAACGGCCAGCTGTCCCAGACATCCAGATCAATCTGCTTGCCTGAGCTATCGTGACCAATAGCAGAAGGAATATTTTTAATTGTAGAGGCATCGAAGGACGGAACCTCATATTTCTCTTTACCTTGCTGTTTGAAAATATTCAGCATGTCACTACGCGTAATTTGGGTAAATGCACTGTCTGCTTTGGTATCTGCCTCGTCATTTCCCTTTGCAAAAGCCTGAACGCCGCCTCCTAACAGTAAGGTAGTTGCTACTGTTGCAGTGGCTGCTTTACTAAACCATTTGTTAAACTTCAAGTAATCCATCTCCCTTAATCTGATTATGCTTTCTAGATTTGAAACCCAATTTTTTGGTTGGTAGGGCCATTTTATATGGTATGTCAAACGATTGATATAGACTGAAAATCCCTATTATGTGAGGGAAGAAAACAGATTTCTCTATAAATTTTATCCTCATATTTTCCTAGTAATTTTCTGAAAATCCCTTTTTTTTCATTCTTATTACATTCAGAAAAATTTGTTACTTGATTTTTTTTCGTATCCCATTTTGCTTGGTTGGTTGCTTCATTCACATGCAAAATCGTTCTAAAATAAATCATACAAAGCCCGATTTGGAAGCGGGTTCAAAAAAATGGTTCCTTAGTACTGTATGGCTCAATACAGAAACAAATTTTTAGTTACAATTTTTTAAGACTTTTTTACCATTTCGTTACCTATTCGATATGAATATATCGCAATCTCTAGGGGGTTTTATTTTCTTTTTTATATACTGGGGAATTTATCGGTCCTATACGAGGTGGCTATTTTGCTGAATCAGTAGGAGGAGAGACCTTAGCATAAAGAAACAGCCCGGCCCCTTATTGGTGTACCGGACTGTCTCTTATAATGAAAGAAGTATATTATTTTTTATGCGTGTTCTCTTTGTGGTGCCTTTATACGCTGATCTGCCTCTTCTTCCGTACCCGGTGGGCGGTTCCGCAAGCCGAGGACAACAAACCAGCTAATCACTGCAATAACGACCATGATCACGAACAAGGAATGCAGACTGTTTTCCAGTACAGACCGGAGTAATCCGGCAACCTTGTCACTTAGACTCTGTGAAGCATGCGGGGCCAGCAGACCATTGATATCCTCCTGCGTAACCCCTTGCTGAGTGAGCTGTCCGTCCGCTGTCTGGGCAGCAATACGATAATTCAGCCATGAACCGAAGGCTGCAACCCCAATCGTTTGTCCCAATGTGCGCAGGAACGTATTCAAGGCTGTAGACGCGCCACGCAGCTGGAATCCGACCGAGGACTGAGCAATAATCGTGAACACGGTTATCGAGAAGCCAAATCCCAGTCCATACAATAACGTAGACAGGAACAGAAGCCAGATTGGAGTTGTTAGGTTCATCAAGGTCATGACGAAGGCTCCCAATACAATCAGGGTCAGCCCGATCAAAGAGGTTCGACGCGAGCCCAGCGTCAGCAAAATGCGTCCACCGATCATGGAGCCAAACAGCCAGCCTACGGACATTGGTGCCAGTGCAAGACCAGATGAAGCGGCATCTCCACCGTGTACGCCCTGAATCCATAGTGGAAGATAGCTAGTCAGCCCGATTAGCAGGGTACTGACGAGTAGTGCAGCGGCACAGGAAAAAGCGATATCCCGTATCTGAAACAGCTTCAGAGGCACCATCGGTTCCTGAGCGCGCTTTTCGATAACCAAAAACAAAACCAGGAACAAAATAGCCACCGCAGCCAAGGCCAGCAATTCAGGAGAAGCCCAGTCGATATACTGTCCCCCAAGGGCCAATACGAGCAAGAGTGCCGTCATCCCGATGGTAAAGGTAACTGCTCCCGCCACGTCGATACGTGCGGTACGCTTGCTTACCTGTTCCCGCAGGTAACGGGCGATGAAGAACATAGCCAGTAATCCAAAGGGAACGTTAAAGCCAAAAATCCATTCCCAGCCAAAATAGGTGACCACGTAACCGCCCAAGAGAGGCCCGACAAGGGAAGAAATCCCCCATACCGAGCTGATCATGCCTTGGACTTTACCACGTTCCTCCATTTTGTATATATCACCGATAATGGTAAAGGTAACAGGAATGACACCGCCTGCTCCAATCCCTTGAATAGCCCGGTATAAAATAAGCTGCTCCATACTACCAGCCAGCATACAAAGCAAAGAGCCAACCACAAATAACGAGCACCCAATTAGAAAAATGGGTTTTCGGCCAAACAAATCGCTAAGTTTGCCGAAAATAGGCGTGGTTACAGCCATCGTCAGCAAATATGCCGTAAAAATCCAGCTGAGCAAACTCACACTGCCCAGTTCACTCACAATTGTCGGTCCTGCTGGACCGATAACCGTTCCTTCAATCGCGGCCAGAAAGGTGGCCAATAGAACACCTGTCAGCACGAGCCCGCGCTTCATAGGTTTATCGTTTCCCAAGCAAATCACAAATCCTTTCCTTGTAAATACTGTGTTGTATCTGTACGGTTTCCCTTCCAAGCTTGGATGATTACCCGCACTGCATAATCGTAAACAGGCGGCCTATATAGGCCGCCTGTTGTGTACGATGTATATATATTATTGTCTACATATCCTTAATTTTTGTCAACTGTAATCGTATGATAACTCCCGCTATCTTCCGTTTTATAGAGATACCCCTCTTCCATACGAAGAACATGGCTGGCAAAGCGTTCAGCTATCTGTATATCATGGGTAATGATTAGAAAAGCCGCGCCTTCAGCAGCCTGCTCTGTACACATACGGAGCAGGCTATTCGCCCCTTCGTAATCCGTTCCCGCAGTTGGCTCATCCAAAATGTAAAGCTTTTTGGGTAGGATAAACTGCGCCGCAACGCTCAAAAGCCTTTTTTCGCCTCCACTTAACAGGTATGGCGAAACCTCTAGCCTGTGGCCCAGCCTGGCGGCTGCCAGTAAGCGATGCGCTCGTTCCTCATAGGCGGCGGGAATCGGATCTCCGATCCGTAAACCAAACTTGGCGCGCACGCTGTACAAGCACTCTTCCCACACCGTTGCAGCTGCAAACTGATGCTCTGGTTGCTGGAACACATAACCGATCCCGGCTGCCAGTTGATGAATGGGCAGCTTCGACATATCCTGCCCCTCCCACCACATGCATCCCTTCGGTGCGGGGAGTAGACCCATAAGCAGCTTGCCCAGCGTGGTTTTGCCAGAGCCGTTCTCGCCCAGCATTACGGCTCGTTCGCCAGGCGCAAGGGCAAGACTCACACCCTTGAGCGCCGGGCGCTGGCTGCCGGGATAGGTGAAGGGCAATCCCTTCACCTCCAGCAACGGCTGCCCAGCGCAGTTAGCCGCCGAGCCGGAATTCACCCCCGGCTCATGCGGCATGTCTTCCCTCCCTGCGGAAGAGGGGAGCAGCCCCCAGGTTGCCAGCTGCGCCCCATGCTCGCGCAGCAGCTCTTCGGGCGGACCTTGCAGCAGCATAGTCCCGCCCTTCAGCACGATGAGGCGCTGTGCTGCACGCGCGCCATCATCTATACGGCCGGACGCAGTGATCACCGTCCGGCCTGCGGCATGGAGCCGCCGACATAGCAGGACGAAGTCCCGTACAGCCGGCGGGTCCAACTGCGCAGCTGCGTCGTCGAACACGACCAGCGGCGCTTCCAGCGCCAGCACCGCAGCAATGGCGGTGCGTTGGCGCTGGCCTCCCGAGAGGCGCCGCACGAAGGAGCTGCGCTCGGATGCCAGGCCGACGGCCTCCAGTGCAGCGGCAAGGCGCTGCTCTATTTCTGCCGGAGGCACGCGCAGATTCTCCGGTCCAAAAGCAATTTCGTCTTCGACGATTCCCTGCACTAGCTGGGCATCCGGGTCCTGAAGCACGACGCCGACAGTGGTGGCGACCGTAGCCAATTCAGCGGTGTCGGGGTCCATCCCGTACACGGTCAGCTCTCCCGTCCGTTCACCCTCGCCAGAACGGGACAACCCGCCATGAAGCAGCTGGCACAGCGTAGACTTTCCACTTCCGCTAGCTCCAACAATGGCTACATGCTCGCCCACCGCAATGTCCAGCGTCAGACCATGTAACGCTGGCTCCACCTGGTCATCATACCGATAGCCAAAATTCCTCAAGGACACGGCCACTCTATTCTCAAAAGCATGATCACTACGTTCATTCATAACCGAAATACCCTCGATCCCTATTGTTCAAGCTATAGCCATGCATAGCCTTGGTTATGCACGTGAAGCGCGTCCCAGTTCAAAGCGTTTTAACAGCCCCGTTCCATTTAAGGCATCGCCCAGTACTTTCGTCAGCAGACCACACAGGACAATGCCGCTCAGGATACGAACGACCAGTGCAATCGTCAGCACCTTCCATCCCCAATGCATATAGCCAAACATATTGGCTGCCACGATAAACCACAGCGGAACCATGGCTCCGCCCGCCAGCATCAGTGAAACTGTGTTCCAGCGGCGATATCGCAAAAGAGCAAATACCAGTTCCGCCACAACCATATAGCAGACAGCCGCCGCGATGATAGACGCAATTCCATAGGCAGAGCCCATAAAAGACTGCACTACTGCGCCAAAGGCATAAGCAATTACCGCCGTACCTGGCTTACGAATAATATAATAGGCCAGCAAACCATATATCATGTACAGCCCGACGATAGCGGAAGTTGCAATAGGCCCTCCCAGACTATTTAACGTTTTGTTAATCATCGACAAATACACAGTCATGACGCCGTTCAACGTAGCCAGCATAGCCATTAACACGATATCCAGCGTTGTAAACTTGGCAAAAATACGAGATTCTTTCATATATATTTCTTGACTCCTCTCCATAATCTAGTATACAAGGTCATAGACTCTGGCCCTTGTACAAACTGTTACTGTATAAATGTATTCATCCGTTGTCTCATTGTCAACCTAATTTTATTTAACGAGTTGACAATAAGAACAAAAAAAAGGGGCTGCTTCTTTATCATACCCACCATAAAACAGCCGTAGCGAATACAGCAATCACAGCATATACGTAGCCTAAACGCCCATTCTTCAGTGTTCGAAGATACGTCCGTTCTGCATATGCGCCAAAACCTTTGCCCTCCATAGCCAGTGCCGTCTGCTGAACCCGTCTCACAGCATTCACCAACACAACAGCCGCATACCCGCTCCACCATGATAACCGATTGCTCCATCCTCGTGGTGGCTCCTGTCCACGGACACGTCGTGCAGCCATAATTGTACGCCCCTCTTCTTCCAATAGGGGCAGGAACGTCAGCGCTACTGATATACCGAACGCAAATCGATAAGGCACACGCAAGCGAAGATTCAGAGCCTGCACAAAATCCCGGGGATCGGTCGTCGAGAGATAGATATAGGATGCCAAAAACAAGACAAAAATCCGCAGCGTTAACGCCCCCGCGATATCCAGTCCCTCAGCTGTAATCACAATGGGTCCCCATGAAGCCACTTCATGCCCTTCTCGAATCGCTAGGATAGACAGTATAAAATATGGAATCCCTAAACCAATCAGGAACGACATAGCGCGAAGTTGTCGTGCAAGGGTCAACCGTGCACCTAAGCCAGCCACAGCGATCAGTACCGCCAAGAGTGCCGCTTCCCGTAGCGTCGAATCCCATGACATCGACAGGAGGCTAAAGCATCCCACCCATATAAGCTTACTTAACGGTCCAAGCCTGTGCAGCGGCGACGAACCGCCGTTATACTGAAACAGCATTTCGTTGTACCTCCAGTCTGAGCCATTCTTCATGCAGTAATGAGTACATCAGCATATCCTTAAAACCTGTAGATGTATGCTGTACCTGCCGTAATAGCCCTTCCTGGGTCCAGCCCATCGAGGACAGCAGGGCTTGCGAGCCTGTATTGCGCGGGTCCACCAGTGCTTCAATCCGATTTAATCGGATCGTGCCATATCCGAATGAAAGCACCAAGCGAAGCGCCTCCGTCATATAGCCCTGTCGCCAATAAGGCTTGGCCAACTCATAGCCAATCTCGGCTTTATAAGCTCCCTCTGTCTGCCAATAATTAAAGCCGCAGCTTCCAATCAGCTTCCCGTTGTCCTTCAGCTCGATCCCCCAGCGCAGCGCATCCTCCGTCTTCGCCAGCTCATTCAACAGCCCAATCATATCCTCAGCATCCTCACGTCCTGACATACCGGGAAGATTCATATAACGGTGAACCTCCGGGTCAGACCAGCAAGCGAACATCGTAGCCGCATCCCGACTTTCCATCCTTCGCAGCCGAAGACGCGGGCTTTCCAGCAGTGGTATATGCCCCTTACATGCATATGCACACATGTTCCATCATCCTTCCAGCATCAAAATACAACAAATATACGCTACATTTAAGCATACACCTCCAACAAACACAACCTTATTAAAGTGGACAGACCCTATAAAATCAAATTAGCCCTCCGCTTCCTGGAATCAGGAATGAAAAGGGCTACCTTTTATTTTTATATGATTTTTTTGTGTCCCTATTCTTTTATGAAGAGGCACGGGCAGCGACTTGCGCTGGATTTTTCACAACATCTTCGTACAATACGCCTAGCATTGACTGAATCTCCTGCAATTCTTCGATCCCTGCGCCGGTAAGACTGAACATATCATCATGCGGTGTCAGAAAGTTTTCCTGTGTCAGGTTTTCCAGTTCCTGCTTGACCTCTCGTTCACCTACACGGTACCCGCGTTCTTCGAGCAACGGTTGTACATCACTCACCGTCAAATCGTTCTGCTGTGCGTAAGAAAGCATCTGTATACGGATAAACAAGTTCTGAACATCTGCATGCATAATTGTAACTCCTCTCTGGCCTAAGCCAACATGTTACATTGTTTTTACCCATAGGGGAGAAGCTGGAAACAGATGAGGGCAACCCTCGCTGAATTACTTCCTATAACTATATGTCCCGCTAAAACGTAAAGCTTTGCCGTCAGCGCTGCTTGTACAGATAGGGAATTGTGCTGCTGTTAGAGTAAGGTGATTATTCCAAGACGGTAGTGCTATTTTCTACTTGACTGAATATGTACAATCGTTATATCTTAAATTAATTAACCAATGGTAAAAGCGATTTGCACAATTACCTATTTTTGGTGATATATACAACAGTTAATATGAAAATTTAATGTTAGGAGCGTGGACTCTACATGTTTCAAACTATCCCTTACGAAGGAACACGTCAGGAACAATTCGAATCCGTTCTCGGACAACTCCGGGCACTTGTTCACGATGAATCCAATAGGATTGCCAATTTAGCGAACGCTTCAGCGTTACTGGGTCACTTTCTTCCAGATGTGAACTGGAGTGGCTTCTATCTTTATGATGGGACTGAGCTTGTACTAGGTCCCTTCCAGGGTTTACCCGCATGTATACGGATTCCACTGGGGCGCGGCGTTTGCGGTACCGCAGCAGCTGAACGGCGAACACTTGTCATTGACGATGTACATGCATTTCCAGGACATATCGCCTGTGACGCTGCTTCCAATAGCGAAATCGTTATCCCTCTAATCAAGAACGATGAGCTGATTGGGGTGCTGGACATTGACAGCCCGCTAAAAAGCCGATTTGATCACGAAGATCGTGTATTCCTAGAGGAATTTACGGCTATTCTGGTATCCAGCCTGTAACCAAAAATTGTGCATATATATGCTCTTCCTTCGCCACAATATATGAGGGTCCTAAAACCTAAACTATCCGGCGAAGGAGATTGATGATCAATGTTCAATAACATGGCTCCGCAACAACAAATTCATCAATGTGAACAAATTATTCAGCAATTGGTACAACAAACACAGCAAGGAACCGCTATGTATCAACAGTTGCTGCAACAAGAGCAACAAAATGCATCCAGCCTTGAAAGCCTGATGCAACGTGAACGTAATGCGGCTCAAATGATCCAAACCGCAATCCAGGACCACCAAAAAGCTATGCAGCAATACCAACAAGTTATTCAACTGTGTAGTCAGCTGGAAAACACCATCCGCTCGAGCAACCAAATGACTCAACCTGGATTTGGCGATAACTATGCTTCCCGTAGTATGCAACCATCCGCCTTTAGTACAGGAAGCCACATGAATCACAACTTTCCGCAACATATGGGGACGACCGGACAGCATTTTGCAGGCAGTAGTAACATGCAGCAGTTCGGAAACAGCAGTCAACAAGGCATGAGAATAGCACCAAGCGGCATGTAAGCTGCTTTACACAAAAAAGGGTGAACAGCAGGCCGTCGATTGGTTTGTTGTTCACCCTTTTTTCATATTACTTATAGCCATTTCATCAGCTATTGCTAGGTTAATTCCCGCTTGGCCAGCTCCTTCATTCCGTCTCGCAAATACTCAGCCAGCCCAGGGTGATAGCCTTCATACATTTTACTGAAATCCTCATGTTCTACATATAAGTCTCCCAGCCCGCTATAAATTTCTGCTGTAGGGGTATAAAATCGGCTTACCCATTGAAGATGACGGCGGATCAGCGCCTGTACTTCTACACTGTTATGCTTCAATCCCTTATTCATGGCTTCAGCCAACTCCCGATGAATCTGATCTGCCTCTGCCTGCGAATCCAAATAATCCTCTTTGCTCCAGTTCGTCGTCGCAGTCTTACTCTCCTGAACCTTCTCTTCGACCTGTGAACCATAACGTTCCGTCAGATCACGTTCATACATTTCTTGTTTTTCCGTGTTAAACCCTTGGTACATTTGCTCTGGTTCCATCGTTTGTTCTCCTTTCAAATGAGCCACCGTTTCGTCGATGGTCTGAAGGAGAGTATGCAAGCGGAAGACCTTGGCCTCAATCTTGGCTCGATGCACCTGCAAAACCTCAGCCTTTTGTTCCTTGGTTTGCTCCAGCACATTGCCAATTTCGGATAAAGGCAAATCCAGTTCCCTATACACCATGATTTGCTGAAGCCTCAACAGTTGTTCCTGTTCGTAATAGCGATATCCATTATTTCCGATATGATGTGGTTTCAGCAATCCAATTTCATCATAATAATGCAAAGTTCGAACGCTGATTCCCGACAGATTAGATACTTCCTTAACCGTATAAGCCATTCCGCTTCACCTCCCTTGCTTTCCCAGTCTACAGCCTCACGTGGCGTGAGAGTCAATGCCCCCACTTCCCCACCTTGGTACTACACTTTTACCCTGTAAGCACATTGTGAACCGCCTAATTGCCAACGATTTTTCATACTTGCGACCTACAGCAGGTATCTTTAGATATCTATGCAAAAAAAGCCCTACAGCGTATTTCAAATAGGCTGGGGGCTTCATATATTCAATTCGATCTGGCGACTAAGAGAAGCTTTTTCCCATGACCACATGATCGTAGTAAGCTATCTTTTGAATAATTTTCTCCAAATTGTGTTGCGTTTGTGCCATATGTTCTTCCACTTTCTTTTTGTGAGCAACCAGGAAATCTCTTCGCTCTTGGATCGTGGCTTCTCCTTTTACATTTAGCTCAAGGTATGCCTTAATTTCTTCAATGGTCATTCCTGTGTCTTTCATAGCCATAAGGAACCTGATCCAATCCATTTGTTTCTCGGTATATACCCTTCTCCCACCTTCATCCCGACCGACATCAGGTAGAATGCCCTCTTTTTCATAATAACGAAGGGTAGATGCTGGCAATCCGCTCCTGATTTCAACTTCTTTAATGGAGTACATGGTTGATCCCCTCCTCGTTCTTGTATTTTCGCTTCAAGTCAGCTGTAACGATAAGTATAAGTTTTCATAGAAAAGAGTGCAAAATTAAGATTTCCTATTCACCAATTGAACAGCTAGTTCTCTCCCTGTCCTTCCCCTCGCAATTTCCCAATATAACTCCTTACATTCTCCTCCGGATGGCTCACTTCCCATTGATCCAACAGCCGATTGACCTCTTCATCGTGAGAATTCAACTGGTAATAAAATATGGCCGCTCGTAATTGGTGGTGCTCTTCGACAGGTTCATCATCAGGCCAGTGGTACTCTTGCTTGCCGTTCTCATCGGTAGTCCCTATCGCTCCGTCCAGTAACGGAGAGCGGCCTTCTAGGCCTTCACCACGGGCAATGGCTTTGAGAAAATCGGCATGTCTCATGGCAACATCAGGCGAACAACGGTGCAAATTCTCGAAAATATCAAAGGCATCAATCGGATCGTATTCCAGATTCTCAAGGAAATGCCTTTGCAGCAGCGCGGCAATCTTCTTATTGCCCGTCAGTCCGGACAGAAAATAGAATGTAGGCATTTGTGCCTCATAACGAAAATCGTCGACATGGCTGATAATATCGTCCACAATCTGGTCGGTCTGAAGGCCTTCACGGGCTAACCGAGTTAGTATCCGCACCGCCTTATACTGCGTCCAATCGTACACCCCGAACGCTACCTCATACAACATAGGAATCGCCTTTTCCCTGTAATTGTAGATAATCTCAAAAATAGCATCCTGTTGAATATGCAGCCAGTCACCCAAACCTTCGTACTTTCCCGCCAAACTCTCTGGCTTCTGCAACTCAGTCCCGAAAAAATAACGCGGGAATAGAGGCAATGCCTCTTCTCCCAGCATAGCAGCCGAATTTTTCGCCTCGGCGGTGAATTGCTCTGGCCGATCTACTAATCCGCCAACCTTTATAATGGCTGCAGGAATAGCCGTGTCCAAATTGATTGCCACCACAGTTTTTTTATTTTTCTTCCAAAACTGAAATATTCTCATATGTAATTCACAGCCCCTTAACGTATATTACTAAAAATTTCTTTGCCAACTAGAATATTGATTCTGAATATATATCGGCAACCCCCTATAATTCCTCAACACGTTTTGCACCATTAAACAAACATATTATGGGAATTACTTGTATACTTTTCAACAGTTTACTTAATATATGCGATTGCTTCTCTAAGCCTATTCTTTTTTATCATAATTATTTAGTATTATAAGGATATAAAAAAGGAGGTTATCATTTGAAAAGTACAGGTATGACACGTCCCCTAGATGCGTTAGGCCGTATCGTCATTCCCAAAGAAATGCGAATTTCTATGGATTTTAGTGTGGGTGATCCCGTTGAGATTTTCGCAGATGAGGAAACTGGTATTCTCGCCTTTCGAAAATATACCGGGGTGACGTGTAAAATGTGTGGTTCAGCAGAACAATTGACTTATTTTAGGGACAGTTTTATTTGTAAAGAATGTATTGAAAGTTTAAAGAAGGGGTTAAATTTCAGTCCTGTCCTGAGACCAGCCAAATCAGCTTTAGCCAACGGACAACGGTCGAATAAAGAGCCCAAACGTCTACGGCGATCAACACAGCAGATGATTGAAAGTCTCAAAGAATTAATGCAAAAGCAGCCCAATGCAGCACAGCACGAATATGCCAAAATGCTTGAGGTTTCCCAAGCCCGTATATCCCAGCTCAAAAAATTGCTATAACTACAGCTTGCTATCCTACATAGGTATACACCAGAGATTTCATCATGTACAGCTAATTTTGAACCGTGATACGCAGCATCATAGCTAACCGACAAAACGCATATGCGAAAATTCCATACTAGGTATAAAGAACTACTGGATGAATTGCAAGCGATTATGCCTTATTTAAGAAGACAATGCCAATTAATAGTAACGCCTAAATTAAACGAAATGACCTTCTCTATATAAAGAAGGTCATTTCGTTTATTTATTCATTTTAATGTTATTTCCAATCATCCAAATGCTTTACCCGTAAAGGTATGCTTTTTGGGGACAGTGAGTTTTAAAAAAAATATCTTAAAGGAACATTGCCCATTCCAACAAATACGTTTGCACATATGATGTCACAAAATTCAATCTAAAGGAGAGATACACACCTTGTCAAAACATTCTTCTAATCGTTCGATGGGATCGTTACAACCACATTTTACAACCACTACTGAAGTGAGTAATTTTGTTAATTTATGGGGGATATTTACTGTGAATGGTCAACAGATTGTTGCTTTCGTAAAAAGCGTAGATCCCGTAAATAAATCAATGTTAGTGCTATATCCTAACGGTACACAGTCTTATATTGACGTTACTCAAATCAGTCAGGCACAAGGTCCCTATCCAAGTATGCCTTCTGTTGCAGGACAAAGCGGTGGCCAAGGCGGCGGTCAAGGTGGTGGATCGCATTGGCATCCTCATGGGCAGGGCGGCAGTCAAGGTGGTGGGTCGCATTGGCATCCTCATGGGCAAGGCGGCAGCCAGGGCGGTGGGGCGCAATGGTGGCCTCCTCATGGGCAAGGCGGCGGCCAGGGCGGTGGGTCGCAGTGGTGGCCTCCCCATGGGCAAGGTGGCGGTCAGAGCGGTGGGGCGCAGTGGTGGCCTCCTCATGGGCAAGGTGGCGGTCAGGGAAGCGGGTCACAATGGCCCTCCAGAGGATCTCATAGTGCTAATCGGAAAAATCGAAAAAACTAATACCCATACCTTAGTGTAGCAAATTGATGCTTGCCATGAGCGAGTGTTGATTGGAACACATTCAATATTGCACCGAGCAAAAAGGCAACGCCTGCAGATGCACGCGTTGCCTTCTTTCCTGAGAACACATTTTCATTAAGCCTTGCTGGCCATGTCTGCAATCTGGTAAAGCCACTCTTTACGTGTATCTTCATCGGATTGGGGTACCGACTCGAAAAATAGATGATACATAACGTCAAGTCCGCAATATTCAAATATACCTTTATCGGACGTCAAGCGAAGTGCTTGATCCATGCCATTGCTGGCATATTCCGCATGTGATTTCCCTTGTGTGTTGAGGATGATGACCTTCTTCCCCTTGAGCAGTCCCATCTGCACCCCGTTTACATATTTGTAAGCAAATCCGTAAGAGAATACGCGGTCAATATACCCTTTCATTATGGCTGGCATCCCCGTCCACCAAATCGGATAAATAAAGGTAATCACCTCTGCCCATTGCAAAAACTGCTGTTCCCGCACAATATCTTCTCCGATTCCTCCAATAATCTCGCTACTGCTGACTACAGGTTGAAAGCCGATATCATACAGATCACGAACCACCACATCATGTCCTTTTTGCTTTAGCCCCTCCACTGCAGTGGTCAAAATTGCATGATTAAAGCTTCCCTCAGATGGATGCGCGTAAATAATAAGATGTTTCATCTTTTTCTCCTCCATTTACAAATAAAATGAGTGATTGATCAATTACTTAACTTCATACTTCTTCATCTAACTGAATCTTTATCAATCCATAGTTCCAATAAAGATACGTTTAGTAAACTTGAAGCAGTATCTTGCTCATGAATGTTACCTCGTTGCTTGTTAATCAATTAGTAATTGATCAATCACTAACTAACTGGCCTCAGTATAGTTTATTCTTTTTTATTTTGCAAGTGCTTTTGGTTCAACTTTATATAAAAGATTGTAAAAAGATCTGATCCAAGGCAGTGTTATTATCGCTGTCCAAAGAAAATAAAAGTCCCCCTGTTGATGCCCATTAGGGTGTGATGTAGAACAATCACTTAATATGACTTTATAATGTCATGTTATAAGGTGTATGCTACCGAGTGAGGTGAAGCTTATGCCGTTAAGCAGACATTTTGAAATCGTTTATATGTTACTCCATAAGAAAAAAGTGACTGCTGATGAATTGGCAGAGCATTTTGAGGTTTCCACACGAACAATTTATCGGGACATAGATGCCTTATGTGCAGCTGGGATTCCCATCTACAGCAGTAGAGGCAAGGGTGGCGGAATATCATTGATGGAGGGTTATGTCTTTAACACCTCTTTACTGTCCGAGCAGGAACAAGATGATATCTTAATGGCCCTTCAGAGTGTGGCTACAGCTACCATCCCACAGGTAGAAGAAGTGCTAAACAAGTTGAGTAGGCTTTTTAAAAAAGAAATGGGAAACTGGATCGAAGTAGATTTTTCGCCATGGGGAAGCCAAAACAGCCAGAGACAGCTATTCACTCTTATACGCAACGCAATAATCACAAACCGTGTTATAAAGTTCCGCTATTATAACGTCGCCGGGGAACAGAGTTATCGTAGCATCGAACCTACCAAGCTCTTGTTTAAAGATAAATCCTGGTATGTGGAAGGTTACTGTTTAAATACCGAAAGTTATCGTGTATTTAAGATTAGCCGAATGAAAGAGATTGTAGTTACCGAAATTAGTTATGAGCCAAGAACAGTCGTAGCAGCTACAGATACAAAGATGAACGACTTGCTTCATACCATTGAAGTAACTCTTCACATTTCTGCTCAAGGAGCTTACCGCGTATATGATGAATTTTCCGAGAAAACAATTACTCAGAGGGAAGACGGATCTTATACCGTCACGGCACAATTTCCTGTAGGCAATTGGTTGGACAGTTATCTGCTGTCCTTTGGTCCCCTCCTTATAGAGGTTAGCCCCGAACAAGTACGTAGAAGAATATTGTCTCATTTAGAAACGATGAAAAGAAATTTAAATGATCCTCTATAATATGACATCATGTAGTCATATTATTACTGCTATGATGAGTTTGAAGTTATCGCTCACCACATACTCACCATAGGAGGTTGAAGAATCAATGAATTCACATAGATCCATGCCATCAGCAGTAGAAACTTACTTTACATCAGCGAACAAATCCCAATGTCACCTTCGAGATCGTGGATATGGATGACATTAATAATACCATCGTCGTAATTGCGAAAGTAGACGGAGACTTTGATAAATCGAATCTTCCCGACCCACTCCTACTTAAACATCAATTTCTAGTAAACAACCATAAAATTAAAGAACTGATTATTACACTTCCATAAAGAAATTAAAAAATAAGAAAGGGAAAACGTATATGCCTGCTTATGTTGTTTTTATACGTGAACAGAGTACCGATCAAACTGAACTCCAACTCTATTCTCAGTTGGCACCGGCAGGTTTGGCGGGACATTCCGTCAACCCCCTAGCAATGTATGGCGCATACCAGGTCCTCGAAGGACCCGATATTGAAGGGCTGGCCATCTTGGAATTCCCCACTTTTGAGGAAGCACAAGCTTGGTACTTTAGTCCAGCCTATCAAAAAGCCCTAAAACATCGACTGCGCGGAGGGCGGTACCGGGGTATCATTGTCGATAGTGTGTGAGGTTCGCAAAACAAGTGAATCCGGAGTAGAGATACCTAGAGGTATTTCTCAACCACATTGTCAAAATTAGGAGGAATTATTCACATGAGTTTTCAATTAGAAAGCATTTTAAGTGAGTTTAAAAGCAAAAGGGCCTTGGTCACAGGCGGTACCAAAGGAATGGGAGAGGCTATTGCTAAAAGACTTACGGTTGCAGGTGCTACTGTAATTACTACGGCTCGAACTACTCCAGTAAATTTAGAAAATCCGGATCTATTTATTCCAGCCGATATTAGTATGCCTGAAGGTGTAGATAAAGTGGTAACCAGCGTTCTTGAGCGCCTAGGCGGTGTAGATATTCTTGTCAACAATGTTGGAGGCTCGTCAGCCCCATCCGGGGGAGCTCTTGTCTTGACGGACGAGCATTGGCAGCAAACTTTTAACGCCAATCTGTTTGCTGCCGTTCGTTTAGACCGTGGACTGCTGCCGGCTATGGTGAAAAAGGGTTCAGGTGTTATTATTCATATTTCATCTATTCAACGTCGCTTGCCTCTATATGATGCAACATTGGCTTATGCTGCGGCCAAAGCAGCTTTAACTACTTACAGCAAAGGATTATCCAAGCAGTTTTCGCCTCAAGGCATTCGTATTAATACAGTTGCGCCAGGCTTTATCGAAACGAAGGCAGCACAAAGTTTGATTGATCGGATTGCTGAGACGACAGGCGACCGAGAAAGTGCATTAAAGCAACTAATGGACTCGTTGGGAGGAATTCCAATTGGTCGTCCAGGACTACCAGAAGAAGTTGCTGAGCTTGTTGCTTTTCTGGTATCCGACCGGGCCGCTTCTATTACAGGAAGTGAATATAATATTGACGGTGGAACAGTTCCAACGGTCTAAAACTCAAGCTAAATACGCTTTATCCAAATATTCTTCAGTCTAACACTTTATTTTCATCTGACATTCGCGCAAATAATGAGAAAAAAAAGCCTATCTAATGAGCAGACATACGTAAAACGTATTATCTATGTTCTTCAGATAGGCTTCTATATAGCTATTTACCGTTTAATAACGATCAGCTTGGTTTCCAGCATTTCTTCCATAGCGTACTTTACACCTTCGCGTCCGGTGCCACTTTGCTTCACACCGCCATACGGCATATGGTCAACACGGAAGCTTGGTATGTCATTGATCATCACGCCTCCCACCTCAAGCTTGTCCGCTGCATCCAGCGCGGTCGTGATATTACGTGTGTAAATTCCCGCCTGTAAGCCATAAATTGAATCATTCACATGATTCACAGCCTCATCTACAGAGCTAACGGAATGAATCAGCACAAGTGGGGCAAACACTTCGCGGCAAGATACCTTGGAAGTCGGGTTCACATCGAGCAATACGGTTGGCTCCAGAATCTCTCCTTCAGCATGGCCACCCAGAGCGATCCTCGCACCTGCCTGGACTGCTTCCTCCAGCCACTCACGAACACGCTCGACATCCTTGGCTGAGATGAGCGCCGATACGTCCGTGTCCGGGTCTAGCGGATCTCCAATTTTTAAACGTTGAGTCGCCTCTACAAATCGGGATACAAATGTATCATACAGCTCATCGACAACGTAAATACGTTGAACCGAGATACATACCTGCCCCTGATTGGCAAAGGCTCCACTTACACAACGGTCGATGACCGCGTCTACATCCGTATCACGGTCAATAATAACAGCCGCGTTGGAACCCAGCTCCAGCGTGACCCGCTTCAAGCCAGCCTTGGAGCGAATTTCTGTACCGACCGTCGGGCTACCGGTAAAAGTGATATAGCTAACGCGCGGATCAGTGACCAGTACGTCGCCAATGGTTTTACCATCGCCGCTGATCACGTTAAGAGCACCCGCAGGCAACCCGGCCTGCTCCAGCAGTTCCGCGATCAAGTAAGCCGACAGCGGTGTCTGCTCCGCAGGCTTCAATACGACCGTATTGCCTGCTGCCAGCGCAGGGCCCACTTTATGAGCGACCAGGTTCATCGGGAAATTAAATGGTGTAATAGCTCCTACTACCCCGACAGGTTCTTTAAGCGTGTAGGCCATTCGGCCCTCGCCGCCCGGTGCTGCATCCAGCGGAATGGTTTCCCCGTGAATGCGCTTGGCTTCTTCGGCTGCGAACTTGTAGGTTTGCACGGTCCGATCAACTTCCGCGAGCGCAGCCTTCCATGGCTTGGACGCTTCGCGTGCAATGATACGTGCTGCATCCTCACGCCGCTCTTCCAGCAGGTCAGCCAGCTTCTCCAAGATAGCTGACCGCTGGTGCGCTGGCATGGCCCGCATCTCTGCACGTGCATTAGATGCGGCCTGAATAGCGGTCTTGGCATCCTCAGCAGTGGCCTCTGCTACCTCAGCAATGACTTCCCCAGAATACGGTGATTTCAGTGTCGTATATGATGAAGCTACTTGCCATTCACCACCAATAAATAAATGCTGCTGCATGCTTTTTTCCTCCTTTTCTCTATATCAATGTTCCTTTTAACATCTATTTTACCGTCAGTACCGGACAAGGTGCATGCTGAATCACATGATGACTCACACTACCCAGGATCAGCTCCGAAACAAGTCCCTGTCCCCGTGTTCCCATAATGATCATATCCGCCTTTTCCTGCTTTGCACTCTCGCAAATAACACTCGCCGGATCACCATGACCCGCCAGCATACGGTACGAAATGCCCTCGTCCTTCAAATAGTCGGCTGCAGGCTCCAGAATATGACGACCTTCCTCTTCGATCCGCTCATCCACATCAATCCCAACCGGGGGCTCATTCATGGATAAAGTCGGATTTACATGCAATACGGTCAGATGCAGGTTCCCCTGAAGCTGCTTGGATAACGTTTTGGCTGTCTCCAATGCCTTCATAGCGTGTTCCGAACCATCAATCGCGACCAGAATCTGTTTGAATTCGCTCATATTCTTTTCCTCCCCAGAAGTTCAATGTTAGTGTGCATCTACCTGAATATCCTGCATATGTCGGCGACGTACGATCAGCACAGCTACACCAATCAGTACCATCAACGCTCCAAAATAAAACGGAGTTTCTGCTGCATACCACTCTGACAGCTTCCCTGCAAGCCACGGTGAAATGGCCCCGCCCAAAAAGCGCATGAAGCTGTAAGCCGCAGATGCTGTGGAGCGCTCCACTGGAGCAGCCTGCATAACAGCGGTTGTAATCAATGTATTGTTAATTCCCAGAAAAATACCAGCTACAATGACGGCGACAATGACAGTCGTTGGCGAACCAGCTACCGTCCCAATCGCCATAACACCTAAATCAATGGCAAATAGCGTCAGCATGATACTAATGGAAGATACCACGCTCAAGCGTGCTTGAATCTTTGGTGCTACAAACACCGAGGTAAAAGCCAGCATAATTCCCCAGCCAAAAAATACATAACCTAAACCATGCTCGTCCAGATGCATTACATATGGAGAATACGCCATCAACGTAAAGAATCCAAAGTTATATAACAACGCCACAATGCCGAGCGTGAGTAAAGCTGGATAACTAAGCGCTTTGAACGGATCGGCAATGGAGCCACGTTTTTTGGGCTTTGGAATCGAAGGCAGCATAAACGTAATGAACAAAAATCCTACTACCATCAGTCCGGCTACACCGAAAAACGGACCACGCCAGGAGATGGAGCCTAACTCACCGCCCAGCAGCGGGCCGACTGAAATCCCGAGGCCCAAGGCCGCTTCATACAAAATAATCGCTTTAGCTGTTCCAGAAGTGGACAGACCAACAATCGCAGATAACGCTGTTGCGATAAACAAAGCGTTCCCCAAACCCCAGCCTGCTCGGTAGCCTACAATTCCGCCAACCGTATTGGCCGTACCGCCCAATCCAGCAAACACAATAATAAATAAAATCCCGGTTAGTAGCGTCCATTTGACACCCAATCGACTTGATACGACGCCCGTAATCAGCATCGCAACGCCTGTCACCAGATTATAGCTGGTAAACAGCAATGACACTTGGCTTTTCGTAGCATGAAGCTGATCGGCAATGGCCGGAAGAATCGGATCGACTAATCCCAGACCCATAAATGAAATAACACAAGCAAAGGCGACCGCCCATACGGCTTTAGGTTGAGACAGCAAGCCTGAGCGTTCTTTTAACTCTTCAGGTAATGCATGTTGTGAACTCATATTATGATGTTACCTCCACATCTGAATATAAATGTTCTTGTTATGATGGGTCGTGTTCAAGTTCCTCATCCAAAAGGATTTTGCGTTCACGAACCCTGATCCGCAGCTCTTCCAATTCAGTCTGGAGCATACGGATACTGTTGATTTTCCCCTCCATTAATTCCAACTGTTCGTTCAGCGTACGTTCCATATCCTCCAACATGGCCCGTCGCTCAATTGGTTGCAAATGCTCCGTCCGCTCGCGATATTCCTCCCGCTGCCCCTTGAGCATTTCCGCTGCGGACATGTAACGCTGAAGCTCTTGCAAAGAAAAACCAAGCACTTCCTTGGCACTCACTATTTTTTTTAGTAGATCCACATCCTCCTGCGTATACAGCCGCATATTTCCTTCACTGCGCTGCGGGGAGGGCAATAAGCCGATTTCCTCATAATAACGAATAGTTCGCTTGGTCAAACCGCTTTGTTTCGCGACCTCATCAATTTTATACGTAACCATGACACCCACCTTATGAAAAAGATTATATATAAATACTACGCCTATATAACGTTAACGTCAACGTAAACTTTAAAACAAAAAGAAACCGCCTCTGTTAGAGGCGATTCCTATTTGGGATTGCATGGTCATAGACCCGAAACATCGGCGCTCAAGCCCATGAATATCGCTTTAGATGAAAATAGTACGTGTGATGATAACCAGCAAAATGAAGAGTACCAGAATAACACCAGTGGAAGTAAACATGCCATAACCGCCACCGCCACAACCACAACCTCTTTCTACTTCACCCATCTTAGAATTCCTCCTCCCTCTGTCGATTACAACAAATCGCCCGAAATCAAATTCTTGAGCTGAGAATTAGATAACGAATGCTTTGGAAATAATAACGAGCAGAATGAAAAGTACCAGAATCGCTCCTGTAGATGTAAAAGCTCCATAACCAGCGCCTACTCCAGACATGGTGATTCCTCCCTTCATGGTTTACAAGAGCATCTTATGCTTATGTTACCGTCCATGATAGGGACAAATGCCGCGCCTGATGCCCAAATGTGGGTTAAGATTCTACGGTTCCGTATCCTTCGGATGCCAGCATACCACGATACAGTAGGTTTCGTGCCTGCATGGCAAGAACAGACGGACTTTCGCGCCCAGGCAGCAATTTCGTTAACGTCAGCCGTTCTATCAAACCGATCACGCATTCTGCTGTCAGTTCAGGGTCCAGTTCCTCACGGCAGGAACCCCATCGTTGTGCTGCCATCAGATGTTTTTTGATGTGCTCTGCCATTTCCGCCTTAATGCGCACCGAGTCTGCTGCCTGGTAAAATCCGACACGAGTGATCGCCGGATTATTAGACAACACGCGAAAAATAGCCTCCAGAAACACTTGTCCCCGTCTCAAAATTTCAGTCTCGCTCTGATCCGGGTCTACCTTCATGCTCTGTACTGTCTCATTCACCAAAGTACGAAAGCTCTCCACAAGCTCCTCATACATCTGTTCCTTGCTTTCAAAATGAATATAAAAATCCGGCTGCGTCAATCCTGCACGCGCCGCGATCGAACTTACCTTTGTCTGATAAAACCCCGTCTGAGCGAACTCTTCAGCCCCCGCTTCCAGTAACAACCGTCGACTTTCCCGACTTCTGACTCCCGCTCTCATCACGGTCTTGCCCCCTTACGCCACAAATCTATCGTATTATAAAATTCCTTTGCAGTAAGAACAACGGGCTTGAGGATGATATATACCTGTCCTTCAAAAGTCCTAATACAGAAGAACTGAAGATTTTGGAAAATCAAGGGCATCCCCCTTCAAGGTATAATTAACCAATTGGACGGATGAACGAGCAGGAGTGAGTATATCGAAATCAAATTTATATATGATGTTATACAAATCTCAATGATGAGGACAATATTTACGCATCATTTCAATTGTTATCAGATCATCATCCAGCCCCCGTTGTTGCAAGGCGTCGATAATTTGCTGGCGCTCCTGATCTTTAACATTTTGGCCAAATTTAAACTTGGCGGTCCATTCCTCGGGTACAATTTTGATCAGAGCGACCCCTTTCAAACGTGAGGCATACCGAGAATCGTTGGCATCAATCGTGTCATACCCGCCTTCCGGTTGCAGCTTACTCATAAAAATGGAAAATGCTGATGCTTTTTCTTCCAAATCCACTACATGCTCCGCATGACCACGCACGGTAATACTTTTAAAAAATGAAGTCGCAGGACATGCCATATGTTCATCTGTAAAATAAGATGGAATGAGCGCATACTCTTTGGCAGCTGAAAAAGTAACCCGGTTATCCTCTTTCATTCGTTCCATCTTTTCTCCAGCACGGCTACCATGAATATAAAAAACGCCATTTCCATAAGCGAAATTCAAGGGAACCACACGCGGAAAACCATCCTCGCTGTTCATGCCTAAAAATCCGGAACTGACCTCGCTTAGAAACTGCTCTATTTCCTCTAGTTCTTCTACCGTAAATTCCTTTCTTCTCATAGGGAACTCTCCTTCCATCTATTGACCAACGATATATTTCAGATTATGTTGAAAATGGATTATTAAAAAGACCCAATATAAACGAAAATGACTGGTCCAATATAAGGAGAAAAGTATGGACATTACGATTGCTTATCAGCGTGCGATTCAAACATATCATTTGAAATACTTGGCATTGTATCACGCTCTTCGAGAGGGAATTCTCACTGGCTGCCTTGCCAGCGGTACGCGCCTGCCTTCCAGTCGCGATCTGGCTGTGATGTATGGAATTTCGCGCGGGAGTGTTAAAGAAGCATACGATATGCTGTTGGCAGAAGGATATGTGAATTCGGTAGTAGGCAGAGGAACGTTTGTTATGGAACAGACCGCAATGCTGCCAGACGAATCTCTAATCGACCAGCAAAACCAAAACTCGCCTAATACAAAACAAAAAGCCCCTGCTCTATCAGCATGGGGACAACGAATAATGCAGATCGAAAGGGAACGAGCCTTATACTCGACTCCTGTGTATGCTACAGATAGAGATGGTGCACACCAGCCTTTGATTTCTTTTCAAGCAGAAGAAGTTATATTGGAGGGCAGCTCACAGATCGCATGGAAAAGTGCATTGGCTGCCGCCGGCAAAGATCTGCAGAAGCCCTCGGATGACTCGATGCCTGCACCAGTGAACGGTGATAACTGGCTGCGTGAAGCAATTTGTCATCATGTTGGCAGAACACGCGGAATTACGGCCACCCCCGAACAAGTCGTATTATGCAGCGGTTCCATGGAAGTGATCACGTTACTAAGTCAGCTGCTTATTCATGAACAAGATAACATTGTACTGGAAAATCCCTGTTATTCCGGCATCTATCGTGCAGTAACTGCCTCAGGCGGACAGATACACGCTGCTGAACTGGATCAGCATGGAATTATTCCACAGGATTGGGATGCCAAGCTCCTGTTTGTTACGCCTGGACGGCAGTTTCCAACCGGTGCTGTATTGCCATTAACACGCCGTCAACATATTTTGCAATGGGCAGCGTCCAAGGGGGCGTGGATTATTGAGGATGATTATGACAGTGAATTCCGCTGGGCGGGACGCCCTATTGAACCGTTAAAAGTATTAGACCACGCGGATTGTGTCATCTATGTCGGTTCCTTTTCCAAAAGTATGTTCAGCAGCCTTCGACTCGGGTTTGCCATCCTGCCTGTGGAGTTGGCCCAAGCACTGACTGCTGCCAAACGACTATACGATCCCCTGCCGCCTGCCCGCTTGGAACAGCGTGCACTGGCACGTTTTATGATACGCGGAGACTACATTCGTCATTTGCGGCGGATGACTCGAATATACAGATCACGCTACGACGTGTTCCAGCATGAAATACAGCCGTTGAGTGAACTGTTTCACTGGCATCAGAACGATTGTGGTTTACACGCCTATGCCATCTGGAAGCATGGACCTGCCCCGTATCATCATTTGATGCAGATGGCACGATTTTATGGAGTCACATGGCGTGATGCCGCAGATTACCAACTGACACCGGGACCTCCTTCAGCCTGCTTTAACTTTGCCTACTTAACGGAGCAGCAAATTATCGAAGGTGTTAAGCGTCTGTGCCAGGCCTGGGATCGTATCAAACATGAGTATCACGGAGCAAAGCTGAAGCTTTAAAAGGGTGCTCCATTCGCACTTTATATATAGCAAATTAGACTAACGATAAAGAAGACTTGCCCTTTCCATTCCCTTACTTTTTCATATGATGCTAGTAACTTAAAAGAATTGGAGTGAGAGAAATGGCAGTTAGTCCACTTTGTAAACGGTTTGCCGATATATTAAAAGCAACACCTCAGATCATTAACGGAGTTTGTACTGCATCTGCAGTCAGAAATAACATTAAGCCGATCATTTTGGGGAAAAGGGCCAGATCCTTTCTTGCAATCCCCCAAGCTTTTTCTTTCGAAAGCATTGGCCGCAACGGAAAAGGTTTATGTCTTGGCGAAACTGTGATTCTGACCGCAGAAATTAATCCGTTTATTTCTCGACTTCGTAACCATGATATCAAAGTGACGGCACTGCACAATCACTGGCTATTCGATAACCCTAACCTTTGGTACATCCACTTTGAAAAAGTAGAAAAGCCGCTTGTTTTCGCCACAGAAGTACGTGACGCGCTTAATGTCTTGACAACGAAGCCTGTACGTCCGGTGATTAAAAAGAAATAAGCTATCAATAAATGCAAGAGATCCGCTTAGGCGGATCTTTCTTTGTTATGGCTACCTTTGCCCTGAACCCCTTATTTAATCACTAGCCCCAAAAGGCCCACAAATGATGAAGCCTGATGCGGTGAGATGATGCAGCCATTCAAGTCTTCTATCTCCACTTGTATTCCATCAAATTCGCAATCACTGAGATCTACCCCCTTGAGCTTGGACCCCGACAGGATGGCTTGATCCAGATTGCAACGGGCAAAAGAGGTTTTTTGTAGTGTTAAATGATAAAAATCTGCACTTATCAAAGAACAATCCTCAAAACCAACTTGCTTGAAATTCGCAAAACGGAACATCGAATAATCCCCTAAGCAATCCAGAAAACGAACGTTTTGGAATCTGCTTCTCGAAAAATCCGTTCCAAGCAATTTACAATTTCTGAACTCTGCGCGATGGATAAAGGAACCGGAAAAATTAACATTAGACAGATCACATTTATCAAAAATGACGTCTGTCCATTCACTTTCTGGCAATGACGATTCTGTGATAGTTACATTTTTAAAAGTCATCTTCTCTAATGAAACTTTAACTGCTTCGATATTGTCCAACATGATTTCCTTTACTGCCCCCACACTAAGTTCGTCTTTGGATCGTATGGAGCGTACTTCTTCATTTAATACGGGTAAATCCGTAGGAATCTTCGGTGACTCCATTTTATTTTTCATGATACCTCTACCTCCACTATGAATAGACTTCTAGGACATCTATATGAATCTATTTTCTATTAATTCTCACGCATAAGGTAGCAAAAGTATTTTTGACACATATATTAACATGTGAGTACACTCACGAACCTTTGTTAGGAGGTTGATAGCATGGCAGTACAGCTATCTAATCAAATATTCTCCATCTCGATCGGGGATTACGGAGATATCTCTTCCTTACGTCTGACAGGAGACACCTTCAATACGAATTATGTCTTAAACGGCTCTAACGCACCTAAGCAAAATACGTCAGATCATCAGTGGCTGGGTGAACTTATGTTCACCTATCGTCTCGGTAACGGGGCCTGGACTCGGGCGTGGACAAGCAATTCTGCAGATGCGCGCCAGATCACCCCTTCTGGTAACAGTGTCCAGGTGTCCTATCAAAATTCCTCAAACCATCAGGGAATACGCAATTTCACTTTACATGAAACCTATTCGTTGGTTAACGACTATTTACATTGGCAAATGAAAGTAACGAATACCTCTAATCAAACACTGGAAATCGGAGATTGGGGGCTGCCGCTTCCTTTTAACGAATACTGGTCCGGCGGTAATAACGAACAAATCTATGAAACCAGGGTACTCTCTCACTCCTTTGTAGGTCACCACAGCTCCTTTATTACCGCTGGACGGCCTAGCGGCATCGGACCGTATATCCTGCTGATGCCCGATGCCTCAACGGGTGCTGGTCTCGAATATCAGGATCACTGGAGAGTCGAGGAGCATCCAGGCAGTACATGGGCTATGGAGCAAGGTGGCTGGTCTGAGGGACTGAATGTGTTCTATATCCACTCCAATGTCATCAAAAGCACCAACCGTGGTTATCTCGGGAGCACCAGTCTGTCGCTGGCCCCTGGTGAAAGCAAAACGTATGCCTTTAAATTCTACAAGGTAGCAGACGAGCAGGCTGTAAAGGACAGGCTATACAGCGAGGGACATGTGGATGTGACTGTGGTTCCTGGGATGATTGTCCCGACCAATCTCAAGGCTAAATTCGATCTGCATACCCGTAAATCCATTACCTCTGTCACAGCGCAGTATCCCTCCGAAACGACCATCAACTATTTGGAAAATGCCCCTACAAACCACAAAATATATGAACTTACACTAGGACGATTGGGTCACAACAATATTACGGTGAACTACGGTAACGGCGAAAAAACCGTTCTCCAGTTCTATGCCATTGAACCGGTTGACACTGCACTTCAGCGTCATTCCACTTTCATGGTCAACAGCACGCAATGGAATGTGCCTGGCGATCTGAGGGACAAGGTGTTTGACGATTGGATGATGCAATATAAGGCCAAACGCAACAGCTTTGCCGGCTACTGGGGCTGGGGCGATGATTGGGGATTAACTCACGGCCAGTTTCTGGCGGAGAAAAATGTCCAGAAGCCCGTGGCCTCTGAGATCAAGGCAGTCGATGATTATCTGGAGGTGGCTATCTGGACGAATCTGATGGAAGGCCATCATACCGATTATCTGGTCCCCGATTTCCTGATGCCGCAGCCTAATACGACACCAACGTACCGGGGCTATGCCTATCCGCACATCTATAATACGTTTTTCAGCATGTATAAACTTGCCAAGCTGTATCCCAACCTGATCAGCTATCGCAATAGCAAAAACACATATTTGCTACGTGCTTACCGTATTTTTAAAGCATTGTATGAAGGCCCTGTTGCTTATAACTGGAACACAGGACTTATGGGTGAGCTGACCACACCGGATATAATTAAGGCGCTTCAGGAAGAAGGATTGACTACTGAGGCTAACGACTTGATTGCCAAAATGGCTACCAAGTACAACAATTTCAAAAACACCACCTATCCTTATGGCTCTGAGTACAACTATGACAATACAGGCGAAGAGGCCGTATATACACTTGCCAAAATGAACGGCAATACGACGATGATGAGCAAAATCAATGCCAAAACACGCGCTGCACGCGGTCATATGCCTGTCTGGTACTATTACGCCGATCCGGTCACAATCACCGGAGAGAATTGGTGGAACTTCCAGTATACCACCTCGCTCGCAGGCTATGCGATGGACGACTGGACACGTCGTTATTCGTCCAATCCCGAAGTGGACCAACGTCTATCCTATGCCGCCAAGCTGGCGAACATCGGGGCGATTAATTCGGGACAGATCAGCTCTGATCCTGCCAATATCGGGGCAGTATCGTGGACATATCAGGCAGGCAAGGGCAATTACGGAGCCCTTGGTCTGGACGGCGGCCCTCTGTTTAACGGATGGCGCGGCATGTCCGGGGAAGCTGATCTGGGGCTGTTTGGAGCCATTAAAATCCTAAGCTCGGATGTTGCTGTCGATCCAATATTCGGCTTATTCGGCTATGGCTGTGACGTTACTGAAAGCAATAACAGCTATACGATTACTCCAAAAGACGGCGTATTCCAACGTCTGCATCTGATCACCCAGAAGCTGAGTCTGGAGCTGAACCGGGATCAATATAGCTTGGCCATCGTATCCAAGTCCAAGAACAACATCCGCCTGATGTTGAAAAATACGACACCAGGCACAGCTCATACGACTGCTGTTACGATAACTGGACTCGCGGCAGGTACGTATGACGTATTGGTAGACGGCACAAAAACCGGCTCAGTCACAGCTGTTAACAATGCTGCGACTACTGCCAGACTGAATATCGGTACGGCAGCCAACTACGATATCCGTATTCAGTCCAGTACAGGCAATCCGGCTCCCGCTGGGGACATTATAGCCCATTATGAATTTAACGAAACGGCCGGATCAACCGCAGCCGATTCGTCAGGTTATGGGCAGCAGGCCAGTGTAAATGGCGGCTCGTGGGGCGCGGGACGGAATGGCAATGCTCTGCGCCTTAACGGTACAGACGCCTATGCCAGCCTGCCCAGCGGAATAGTTAGCAGCCTCAATGACTTTACCATTGCCGCGTGGTTACGAGTGAACACGCATAACGGCTGGGCTCGTCTGTTTGATTTTGGAGCAGGAACAGATCGGTATATGTTTTTGACCCCGAAGGCCGAAGGGACAGGTATACGTTTTGCCATCACTGTCTTGGGGAACGGAGAGGAACAGCAGCTGAACGCCCCGGAACTGGCGACAGGGGTCTGGAAGCATGTTGCCGTGACTCTGTCAGGCACTACAGGAATTATGTATGTGGACGGTATAGAGGCGACCCGTAACACTGATATGACGCTGAAGCCTTCCAGCCTTGGACTGACAGATTGGAACTACATTGGGAAATCCCAGTTTGATGATCCTTATCTGAATGGTGCGGTAGATGAGCTGATCATTTACAACAGGGCTCTGACCGCTCAGGAAATCAGGGGCTTGGCCTCGGCAAGCAGCACCATTACAGCCCATGATGTGGGAGTCCAAGCATATGCTGAGGGGGCAGATTAAAATACACCTATGCATTCATTTCATGCCATTAACGTTTTAGATTGTGAATAATTGGTATTATGAATGATTTATACCGTGAAACATTTGCGTCGTAAATGATTGGTATCGTGAATTACTTTTGCTGATGCTTCCCATCGCCTCCGCCCCGGATTTCTTATATTAATTCTGTAATCAGGGGAGAAATCCGGGGAGATGATGCTTCCGAAGCGAGCCTTCCTATGGAAACCTCTTAAAGCGACCATTTTACCGAAACAATCAGCGGCAGCTTTTCCATCAGCAGAGGAATTAGCTCCGTCTAATGCGTGTCGTTCTTGGTCTTAAGCGAACAAGCTCCTCACTGGTGAGTTGTCTAGTATAGGAGCGAGGGGAAGATCCTGTATCTACTCTGAGCACCCTGCCTGCCCCGCTGGGGCGGGCTACTCGTATGTTGAACACCTGCATGAACCACTGTACCGGAAAGGCTATGGATAAGCGACCATCTGCCGTGCCTGCATAGTTGACCGCGGCTGCATAATTATCGGACTGTCTGAGCCATACAGAGCCGGAATCCCCGGGTAGTGATACAGGAGTCGTACCTCTAATAACCGTCTGATCTTCGAAGGTCAGTAAGCCCAACTCTCCCCCATAATTGATTTGCAGGTCCGTATAGACGGACTCTACCGTGCCATTAACCCGCCCGGTTGTACGCCCTACCTTCTTCAATTTTTCTCCTACGCGATAAGCGGTAACATGACCCGGAATGGCTCCCACTGTAGCATAACGCGGATTGAGCAGGTTGTTGCGGGTCGGAAGCGAAAGCGCTGCATCAATCAGGTTCGTTCCGGTGGGATTTAAGCGCACGTAACGATACAGTCGTCCTATACGATTCTGGGCAACCGTCCCCCCATCGGCTCCGCCTGGTTGAATTGTAGCTTCCCGATTGTCTGTATTGGAGGGATTGAGGACATGGTTATTGCTAAAAAGATAACGTGTAGCCGGCTCTCCAGTTGGGGAAACGATGAGTCCGGTTGTACCGGAACCTTCAATCGTCCCGACACTGTAGCCGGCGATGACCGGGCGGATGCGCACTCTGTAGTCCGTGGCATTAGCTCTGATCTTTCCAGTCTTTACAATTCGGATAGGAACGTTCGATTTCTTTCCTAAGGCAGTGGCCGACAAAAGTCCAGTAGAGGCCGACGCTAGACGATCCGTGTACACAATGACAGCGGCTCCCCTTTTGGGATGAGCAGGGTCCCTGTATCCTACGCCAATGCCGTGGACACCAGACATTTTCAAGACACGCTTGGCCATCCGCTTTTTTACTTGAAGCGCGGCCGAGAAGGTAGCCAACATAATCATCTCCTTTTACATTCAGATGAAATATTGTATGGCTAAGGCCGCTCCGCGTTCCATTTGATCTTACGATCACTGTTGCTTCACTTGATCCAAATGGACCGCTGCGCTATCGAACTCCGTATTGAAATGTATATGAAGGTATTACAAAATATGGTATAATCACTCCCGAAATTGACATTCGCTCATTCGATTCTGATGTTCAAGGAGGTACTTCATGTTCTTAACGATATTGACCTACAGCATACAAGCAATTGTAATTTTACTGATTATCTTTACATTGGTGAGAAAAAACAGAAAAAAAATAGGCCGTGGATCACTTTCACTGCTTCTATTTCTTCTTGGCCTAGCTGCTTCTTACGAACTCAGCAATTACACGTTTGGGGATCAATTGTTTTCCTTTTTAGGCTTGCCCGCATGGTCTAATCGTGTTGACAATACTGGATTTCACTATAGCCTTCTACTATCCAGCATTTTTTTCATTCCCGGTATAATCATTGGATATAAAAATCCTGAAGATTTTGGAGCTCTTATCGGAAGACGAGTTTCTAGTATTTATCTATTTTTGATCATCATTTCGCTTTTATTTTTTATAATAAGCTGTTTGTCGAAGTGAAAGTTGGATGTGGGTCATTCCAAAACAAGAGCCTTCCTTAATTATAGGAAGGCTTTGATATTTATGTCATGGGGATGATGGGAAGTACCATCCGCCTGCCCACCGTCTCCACCTTATCCCTTAACCGCTCCCTCCGCGATGCCTTCCATAATGAATTTCTGAAAGAAGGCATAGATCAGGATAACCGGGATAGAGGTCAACACGAGCGCGGCCAGAATAAGCGACCAATCCTTGTTGTACTCTCCAAACAGCATATTGGTCGAGAGAATCAGGGTGTAATGGTTCACATCCGTCAACATCAAAAGTGGAAGCAAAAAGTCATTCCAAATCCACAGGAAATCCAAAATAGCAATCGTGACGGTGATCGGCAGCAGCAAAGGAAATATAATGCGAAAGAACGTTTGGAACTCATTGCACCCGTCCATTTGCGCAGATTCTTCCAGCTCACGCGGGATGGATTTGACGAATCCGTGATACAAAAAGATTGCCATGTTTACACCCAAGCCGATATAGATCAAAGCCAAGCCGTACGTACTGCCTTGAACAGACAAATCCTTTGCCATTCGTGTAAGCGGTATCATTATAGAGTGAAACGGCACCAGCATGGAGGCAACAAACAGGAAGAAAATTGCACTGCTCAGTTTTCCACTTGTACGAGACAGCTTGTAGCCTGCCAGTGCCGAACAGAACACGATCCCGCCAATGCCGATAAACGAAATAATCGTGGAATTCAGAGCGCTGTTCAGCAAATGGGTCTGATGAAAAGCCTGACTGTAATTTTCAAAGTGAAGCTTCGTCGGCAACGCCGTAAAGGATGCAAACATCTCACCCTGTGTTTTAAACGAATTAATGACTGCCATGTAGATCGGGAAGAAGGACACGACTGCGCCCACGCACAGCATCAGCGTGATCAGCAAGGAATTGGCTTTTTTCAGCCTCATGCCTCCACCTCCCTCTTCTTCATGACACGCAGTTGGATCAGAGTGAAGATGAGCACAATGGCGAACAAAATAACGGATTTAGCGCTCGCATAACCATAACGGAAGTTGTTGGAGAACGCCTCCTCATAAATGTTCATTGTAATCACCTGTGTACTGCGTCCCGGTCCCCCGCCAGTCAGCCCATACACGACCTCGTACACCTTGAAGGCACCGTTAAGTGTCAGGAAGAAACAGATCGTAATCGCGTGGGTAATCATCGGCAGCGTCACACTTCGCAATGTCTGAAATGCGTTCGCCCCGTCAATAATAGCAGCCTCCTTCAAGCTCTGCGGTACACCCTGAAGCGCAGCCAGATAGATGATCATCATATATCCCACACCATTCCAGAGCGAGACAATAATGATGGAGAAAAAGGATACTTTCGGATCGCCCAGCCATGATTGACCTAAAAAGGCGATGGCCGTCTTTTCAGCAATCTGCGGCAGCACGGAGGAAAAAACGAATGTCCACATAAATGCGCTAATAATAGTGCTGATCATATTGGGCATAAAAAAGATCGTCCGAAAAAATCCTTTGCTGCGTGTGCGTGACTCAATCAACACTGCCAGTACTAGCGCAAGTACATTTTGCAGCACGATCATGACCAACACGTATTTAAGTGTAAACCAAAGAGAATTGAGAAAATCGGGGTCTTCCTTCAAGGATTCCACGAAATTCCCCAAGCCGATATAGTTGTAATTGGGATTCAATCCATTCCAGTCTGTAAAACTGTAGTACATACCGCTGATCGTTGGAATAAGCAGAAAGATGGCGTAAAAGATTAGTGCCGGAGCAGTAAACGCCAGCAGCATGACGTATTTTTTGTAGATTTTAAAAGGCATGGAGTCTCTCCCTCCCGATGTCATTCTGTAGGTTACCGCTACTTGTTCACTTTGTTATACGATTTCCATGCCTTATCCAGCGCCTTAATGACGTCATCCTGCGAGAGCTGGCCAGCATAATAGGATTGTAGCGATTTGCCTGCCTCATCCTTAACCGCCTGCGGGATTGATGGATCTTGGTACGACTTGCCTGCTTTCACATATTCGGTAGCATCATTAACCCAAGGATAGCTCTTAAACGTATGCACTTTGGAGATGGGGTTAAATTTCAATGCTTCATAGAATGCGCTCGAATCCTTGTCGTCCAACACATAGTTAACAAAATCGAGCGCAACCTCCTTATTCTTGCTGGTAGAGGATACAGCCAGCGAAGTCGAAGTGGACAGATTGATCAGGGTCGCATTAGGATCGTCATTAATCGGCAGAGGTGCTACTCCAAAGTCCATCTTCGGATCAGATTTTAAAATCGTTTCCGCAAACCACGGTCCCTGAATCCACATTGCCGCTTTACCCGAAGCAAATGCCGCCGATCCATCATCCCCGCCAATTTCCAGCGCCTTGTCTGTACCATTGCTGTTCACCAGATCAATAATATCGAACATGCTCTTCATTTCGGAAAAAGAACCTTTGTCCTGATTCATCCGTTCGATAAAATCTTTATTCTGTGTGTTCATCATCGCACCTGCTGTGAGCGGCACGAACAACTGTGGAATCCAGGATTCCTTGTAAGACAACAGGAACGGTTTCACATTATTCGCTTTCAGCTTCTCGACGACAGCCTTCATTTCGGTCAACGTTCCTGGCGGCTTCAAATCCAAATCCTTAAATATCTTTTTGTTGTACAAATAGCCCCAGGAGATCGTTTCCAAAGGAACCGCTACGACTTTGCCGTCTTGGGTTGTCACCGAAGGCTTCACACTATCCATCAATTTACTGACAAATGGCTGACCGGACAAATCCTCCAAGTATCCCGCTTTGTAAAACGGTGGAATTTCATTCACCGCATGCAATGCGAATACATCCGGTGCATCGTTGGAAGCGAGTCTTGTCTTCAGAATTTGTGCGGCATTGTCAGCAGGCGGCATCTCTAGTTGAACGGTGACGTCGATATTTTTATCTTTCTTCTCTTTGGCTACAAACGCATTAATGTATTTATCGTAGTGCTCCTTTAAGCGGGGCTGAGCAATAAACATTTTGAGATTTACAGTTTTGCCGTCTCCACTGGAACCGCTACTGTCACTGCCTGAAGAATTCGCTCCACATCCGGCCAACAACGTGCCAACCAGCATTGTACTCAATACACCTTTCCACATTTTCATGCAAAATGACCTCCCCTAAGTTGAAAATCTCATTTTGTATACGCTTTCATTATAGGATGGGAGGTCACTTCTGCCATTGGACACCCTTAACTTATTGGATTGGATTTTTTTAAACTTCCTTTCTCATTTCACCGGGGGCCATGCCAAAATGCTTTTTAAATACCCGATAAAAATAAGACACATCTTCATACCCAGCCATCTCTGCAACGGCTTTAATTGAAATCTGTTTATTGGAGAGCCATTCCCGCGCCTTTTCCATTCTCCGTTCTACAATGTAGTCCGTTACATTCTGACCATACTCCTGCTTGAATACCTTGCTCATATATTCCTTGCTCACAAAAAAGTTTTTCGCCAACTGCTCCAGTGTAATCGGCCCAGCAAAGTGACTGTCGATATACCGCCGTACCTCCTCCAAATTCAGCTTATTTTTGTATTTCCGTTGCCGAATCAGTTGATCCAATTCCTGAACATAGCATGACGATACGAATTCCAGCGCATGTTCTACAGAGGATAGGGCAGCCTGCGAAAGCGGAAATCGTTCCTTTGCCGTAGAAGTATCCAGCCCGTTATCCGCTGACAGCTCTTTCAGCAGGGAAAGCAACTCCTGTACCAGCCTGCCCAGCATAGGTTGACTTGGTGCTCCATAACTCTCCAGCTCCTGCACAACCTGCCTGCATGTTAAGTTCACCCCGTCACGATTCAGTTCATTAAAATAAAGACGCAGCAGTTGCTTATACCGGGTTAACTTGTGGAAAAACTCATAATCCAGTTCTGTTACTTCTGGCTGCTGTTCGGCCTCCTTGACCTCCAGATCGTTTTTGCATTTGAGCAGCACCGCATTCAGCTCGACAGGATTGACAGGCTTGAGCAAATAATCAACAGCCTTGTAACGGATCGCATGTTTGGCATATGCGAAATCATCATAACCGCTCACGACAATGATTTTCACATCAGGACATTGGTTATTTAGCGCTTGCAGCAGCTCTACTCCGTCCGCACCCGGCATGTGCATATCCGTAATCACAATGTGGGGAGCTAACTCCCCGACCAGCCTGAATGCCTCGTCTCCATCCTCAGCCTCACCCACTACTACCATTCCAAGCTTTTCCCATGTGCCAAATGTCTTCAAAATATCGCGGTTCCACGGCTCATCGTCAACGATTAATACCCTGATCATATTTTGCCCTCCTCTGCTGAGACGAATGGAATACGAATAGTGACACATGTACCGACTCCCTGCTCACTATCTATAGTCACTCCATAATGCACTCCAAAATTCATTTGTATGCGTGAAGCCACATTGCTTAATCCGATATGACTGCCCTGCGCCCAAATTGGTTCCTCCGATGCGTTTTCCAGCTTAGCCCGAACTTTCTCCAGCTTGTCCGGGGGCATACCGTTACCATTATCGCTGACCGTAATGCACACTTCTTCCTTCATAATTTCCACGCGGATTGCCATTCGCCACGCCCCTGCCTTGCGATCAAGACCATGCTGAAACGCATTTTCCAACAATGGTTGAAGCGATAGCTTCGGCAAACGAATATCCATCGCCTGCTCTTCTGTCTCCACCTGAAATACCAATCTTTGCGGAAAACGACGCTGCTGGATACGCATATAATGTCCCACATGATCAAGTTCTGCACGCAGAGAGGCCATATCCTGAGGCTCACGTACCACGTAACGGAACATCTCACTCAGCGAACGAATGACTTCATAGGTATCCTCCGGCTTTTGCGAAAACACCATACTTCCGATCATTTGCAGCGTATTTTGCAGAAAATGAGGATGAATCTGCGCCTGGAGCGCTTTCAATTCAGCCGTCTTTTTTTGCAAATTGATACTGTATTCCGTCTGGATATGCTCGCGTATTCGGCCTGCCATCCCATGCAGACTTCTTTCCAGTAACCCAATTTCATCCGGTCGTGTACTTGGCTCTCCAACTGGCCCCTTGATCATATCAAGCTCCTGCACCGAACGCGCCAAATGGACAATCGGGCGTGCAGTCCGCCATGCGATGAAAACGGCAATGCAGATGGAAACCAGGATTGAAATCACGCCTACGACAATACCATACAGCATGGTTGAAAAGGCACTGTGGTTAATGGAGGAAGTCGGTACGATTTTGACCAGTTTCAGTCCAACTACATCCAGATCATTGTAGAACACATAATGTTCGGCAGTTTGAAGCATCCCGTGGCCCGGCTTAACATCACGAAGAGCGGTCAGTACTCCTGGAGGAGGAGGCGACTGACGAGCCTGCGTTGGATACATGACCCTGCCATCCCCATCTGTAATCAATACCTGGTGCTGATCCCCACGTCCCAGCAGACCCAGCGTCTGATCAAATTGTGACCATAGCACCTCCAATGAAATGGCCCCCGTCTGCTTCTGGTCTTCAAAACGCCGAATACTGCGTGTCAGTGTAAAGCGATCAGGATCAGCAGGGCTTGATCGAATCGAATAATCCTTGTTCGCTTGCCACATCTCGGCGTACTGCGAGGGAATACCGCTCACTGTCGTAATTTCATTTTGCATACTATTAAAGGTAAATAGGGTTTGCGATTGCTTCAGATACAGCTGAATACCGATGACATGACTCCCGGCTGAATAATATACATTCGCCAGCGTATTCAACATTTTTCGCTGAGCATTAAATTGGCTTGAAAGATTGTCAGGCTCGCGTTCATTCAAATAATCGCTTAGATCAGGGCTGATCTGAATGCTGTAAATCAGATGATTCAGACGATCTAATTGGTCGCTGATATAAATGCCCGTCCATTTCATATTGGACATGTTCGTCTCGACCACTTCGGTTTCCATAGATGCTCTGCTTTTCTCCGCAGCCAGCACCGTGACAGCAATGACAGGCACAACAGATAGAACAATCATCGTCAAAATCAGCTTGAGCTGAATGCTGCTTCGATACGGGGCCGTCAGCGCCCGGAACCAGCGGACTGCTCGGGTTGGCATAGCGATGCACTCCTCTATTCAGCCATATGCGAAAACGCCCCGCAATTCGCAGGGGCGCTTCAATGTGCCGGATCGTTACGGCGGGATACCTATTCTGTATTATTCGTACGTCGATTTCAACTCATTATTCATCATTTACGCTTCTTCGATAATTATAACACTCCAAGGCTTCAATTGGAGCAATTGTCCATGGGTAACCGCCTGCTCTCCGATCAGCTCCTTGCCGTCCCCGTGCGGATACACCACCGAGCCTGCTTGTTCGGAATAGTTAAAATAGTACCGGATCGTTCGTCCCAAATCATTCGTACCAGACTTAACAATGATCGGATAAGAAGCTTCCTGATCCAGTCCCCATACGCCTGCCTTTTTGGCTACAGAGCTGAACAATTCGCGGATGACCGCCGAACTGATGATACAGCCGATGTAGGTCGCCGTTCCCTGACCATAGCGATTTTGCGTAATCGCAGCATATTTGCCCCAATGCGGGTGATCGTAATAGGCTAATACTTCGGCAGTCGTCGGCATTATCAGCTCCATCCATGTATCTACCTGATTGTCCTCTTCTGCCACTTTAAAAGGATTATCCTTGAGTGTCACATTTTTCGGCTCCACAAACAAGCTGTAATGAATACCACACGCTTCGCTAATCACGCCCGGCTGCTGCGATGTTCTCACCTGCACATGTTCGTCGGTAAATCCGCTGCGGGACGTGTATACCACATGACCACCTTGTTCGACATATCGGTTCAGCTTTTCCAGCAGTGTATCTGGCGCAGAATACAGACTCGGAACGATCAAGAGATCATAGTCATCAAACGATTCTGTACCCGGATGGACGATATCTGTACCAATATTCAGCTTATACAGCTCGTCATACAGACGGCGTACGATGTCATTGTAATTCAGTGGGCTGTTCATATTAAACTTAAACCAGTTAATGGATGTCAACGCTTCGTTGCTAACCAGGATAGCTGTTTTATTTTTCTTTTTCAGATTGACCAGATGCGTGGACAGTCTTGCAAAGTCCTTCCCTATCGTCTGTGCTTCCTCATACACAGGATTCGGTTCAAAATCATGACTAAGCAGACCCTTCCAGTAGGTTTCGAAGGAATTATGAATGGAATGCCAGTGCCAGTAAGCTACCATATTGGCCCCGGAAGCCAGATGACTGAACGCTTGCAGACGCAATTGTCCCGGATAAGGAACCCAGTGTGTAAACGCCTGCGCCTCCGTTTCCAGCACTAAGTAATTATTATGTTTTGTCGAACGTGCCACATCACCACCGAAAGATATTTCAATTCCAGTCAAATCATCTTGTGATGGATGGTAAATATCGACACCCGTCACATCAAACGCTTCAGATGCAGCAAAGTGATCCACGTCCGGCTGAACTCCAAAGGAATGACCTCTCCACTCAAAATCAAAATTTTGCGTAACAAATTGGTCTTCCCGCTTATATTCATTGACAATCGCGACCTGCCAGGCCAGGAAGTCCGTCACCAGCTTGCGCTGGAACTGGGAAAAGGCCGCTCCCAAACTTCCATTAATCGTTCCGACCACCGAAGGGAAGTCCTCCCAGCTATTGATGCGATTGCTCCAGTAATCCAAGCCAAATTTGCGGTTCAGCTCCTCCAGTGATTCAAACCGCTCCCGCAAATACTTCACAAACTGTAATTGCACATTGGGACCACTCGTATTGTAATGCTTTGTCTCGTTATCTGTCTGAAAACCAATAACTGCCGGATGCTGGCTTACCCGTCCAATCAGCTTGCGTATGATTCGCTCAGCATGGAACAGATACACCGGGTTCGTAATGTCCATAATCTGACGAGCCCCGTATTTGCCCGGTCCCTGAGGTGTTGTCGCCAAGACATCGGGATGCTCCTTCACCAGCCATGTGGGTACGGCATAGGTCGGCGTGCCCACAATGACCTCAATACCCGCCTTATGCATGGCGTCCAGCACCCGATCCACAGAGGTGAAATCAAACACTCCGTTCTGCGGTTCATGCGTACTCCAAGTAGATTCGGCTATCCGCACTACATTGATTCCTGCATCCTTCATCATTTGGATATCTTGGTCCAAACGGTCATAAGGCATATATTCATCATAATAAGCAACACCGTACAATAGCTTTTTCATCGAGTCGTCCTCCAATAAGTTTAATGCTCCCTGATTACAATATGGTGTCGCTTTCAAAAATACTATATATAAACGATTTTTTATGTAAAAGCATGTATTACAGCAATTGTAAGCGCTCTTTTATTATAGATGAATGTTAGGTACAATGAGATTGTCTAAGCGGTGTAAAATTTGCCCTAATCGAAGGTGATCTGATGATATTAAATTCGGATGTTGATCCAGCTCTATTCCATGATTGCCAATGGCTACCCATTATTGACTGGAATGTGAAATTTTTTGGCGCTCATATTCATCGGGTCAAAGCGGATTGGTGCATGCCTGAGGAGTCTCATATTGGTTTTGAAATTGCTCTCATTTTAGAAGGTCGTCAGGAAACGATAATGGAGAATAACGTATACTCGGTGGGAAAGGGTGATATTTTAATGATTCCACCAGGATTCAAGCATGTAACTCAGTGTGTATCCCCGGATGGAATGTATTATTTTAGCACCCATTTTAATGTTGATGATCCGCTGTTCCGTCAAGAAATGATTAAGAACAATCAGCTCTTTTTCCCGGCAGGCACTGAAACCAATACCAAGCTGCAAAAGGTGGTCCATAGCTGGATTAGCATGGTGCGGGAGAACGGAGAATATACGACAGCGGATCGCTTTCGCATGCAGATTGACTTGTTCGAGCTATTCGGGATATTCTCGCAAATGATTTCTACGGGATTGGAGCCGAGAATTGCACCTTCATCGGTTCAATATGCCAAGGCCATTATGGAAGCTATTCAATCGAGGTTCAAACCTTATCGAGAGGATGAATCTGGCGAGCAGACGTTCCGGCTTGAAGATGTGGCGGCTTCCCTTGGAATCAGTCCGGGCTATGCCCAGGAAGTGTTCCGCAAGGTTTACGGCTATTCACCACGTCACTATCTATCGGAAACCAAGCTACATGAGGCTAAGGTGCTGATCCAGCAGCCCAATCTACCGCTAAACAAGGTAGCTTCCCTACTGGGATACTCCAGTCTGGCTCATTTCAGCAGACAGTTCAAGCGCTGGACAGGTACCAGCCCGCTAAAATACCGCCAGACGTTAAAACCGATTACGGATGAGCAAAGGAGCTAGACATAAGGAAGGATAACAATGGCTTCACTGCGTTAATCATATGAAAAAGAGCACGACACCGTATATTGCGGCTGTCGCGCTCTTTTTACTTTATTTTCTAATGAGTTTCATTGCCTTAATAATCTATATTGATGGTGAAGTTCCTATCCTGCGAATCATAGCCTGATATCTCCTATGTGCTGATGTACTACATACATCATCCCCATCAGGAATAAGGCCAATCCCAAGTACCCGATTCCGAATTTCCAGCGTGATGCAGCGGGTACTTCGTAATATTTATCATTTTCAAACGGAATGTAGTCAATCCCACACAGCAATCTGAGCTGATACGCATCCGGGGTCGGTATATGTTCTACACCGTTCAGCCATACATGCTGGACAAGACACTGCTGGGGCAGCAGAAGCGTATGCTCCACATCCAGACTTTCCATATATACCGTTACATATTGCTGCCCCTCCAGATCCGAGTAGGTATTAAAGGATAGTCTGCGCGTATGCTCCGGCCCAGGCAGCGGATATCCTTGCTCATACAAATGCTGTACGTCAACCAGCGGCTTCTGTAATAACGATTGAACTTTGACGCCTTCTTTATTGCGTTTGACATATTTTTTGTATAAATCATAGGCAAATAGTGCCCAAATAAAGAAAAATAAAATGGATTTCAAATACACGATGACTACAATCCCACCCAGTAGACCCACCAGCCATAACCAGCGTGTCACTGCTGTAGAAATCCGTCCTCCATCAAGCGGATGAATCGGCAGCAAATTGATCAGGTTCAGGAAAAAACCGATATATGCTAGTGCATACAAAAGTGGACTGTCTGTTGCATACGCTCCTGCGTATACGGCCATAGCCCCAACTGTCCCCAATAACGGGCCGCCCATGGCCACGTAAGCCTCTGTCTGGGCATCCAAAGGCTGTCGTTTCATGGTGATTAACGCACCGAGAAATGGAATAAATAACGGTGTCGACACCGGAAGCCCCTTGCGTTTGGCAGCCAATACATGCCCCAACTCATGCACGAATAACAACAACACGAACCCAACCGCAAATCCCCACGGGTATATAATCGCATACGTGCCAATCGTAAACGCCATAGATATCAGCGCACCGCCAAATTTACTGAATTTTAAAAGGGCAAGTAACGATTTGCCTTTCAGCAGGAGCAATGCTGCTGCACTACCAAGATACCATTTGGATGAGCCGGATTTGGAATCGGTCTTATTGTCTTCTTTTTGCAAACGTATCCGTCTCCTTTCTCTAATACTTCCATTGTATCCTGCAATGTGCAGCTTGTAAAAACTTCTCTAGTCCACAGATAAGCGAACTGGGGAAGCTATGTACATTATCCCGTATATTGTAGACATCCTCGAATGTCGGATGGTATATTAGGGCTGGGTTAGATACCCTATTTTGTAAAAGGAGGTTTGCTCATTCATGTGTACTCACTACATGCGTCTCAGATAAAAGGATAGACTTCTCCATGAAGCTCAACCTGTTTTTCACATGAAGGGTTGAAGCTTGTTTAAGTTGTCTTTTTTTAAGACTAAATCTGAACAATGAGGTGTGTTTCATATGACTGAAAAGCGTCCCTTGACTAACTCAAAAGATGTTAGCGATATATTGGCCCTTGCCCAAAGCAACGGGCTTCACATACGACATGAAGGATTGGAGCTCAATGAGTCCGGGTTGGATTTCCGGGCCCTATTCGCCAAAGACGTTCAGGGTACCCCTTGGGTTTTACGTACACCGCGACGAATAGATGTGGTCCAATCAGCGGCTTACGAGCACAAAGTGCTTCGGTTGATTCGTGATACGCTACCTGTAGCGGTACCGGATTGGCAGGTATATAGTCCAGAGTTCATCGCCTATCCTCAGCTGGAGGGCACACCTGCCGCTACTATTGATATGGAAACAAAAAGCTATGTATGGTTCATCAACCCTGATGCTCTGACAGATAGATTCGTTGCTTCGCTCGCTAAAGCCTTAGCCGCGTTGCACCAGACGGATCACCGACGGGCAGCCGATTTCGGTGTCCGCGTAAAGCAACACGACGAAGTTCGGCACTTAATGGGTCAGCGAATGGAAGAAACACAGCGCGTCTTTGGTGTATCCGGGGAGCTGTGGCAACGATGGCAGGCCTGGCTGGCAGATGATAGCTACTGGCCGGAATATTCCGCACTTGTCCACGGCGATCTGCACCCAGGCCATATTCTAGTCTCATCGAATACAGAGGTTACTGGAATGCTGGACTGGACCGAGGCCGAAGTAGCTGATCCAGCGATTGATTTTACGAGTTACTATACTTTGTTCGGAGAAGTAGAGCTTGCTCGTCTATTGAAGTTTTACAAGGCAGCAGGCGGACGTGTATGGCCGCGTATGAGCGAACACATCATTGAACTGACCGCGGCTTACCCTGTGCTTATCGCCGAATTCGCCCTCAAATCCGGACTAGATGAATATATGGAGATGGCACGTAACGCGCTGGGTGTTCATAAGCAAGAAGAAGGACTGCCCGACATATAATATAGCTGTAGCCACCTGGCAGACTTTGGTTCAATGACAGACCAAGGCCTGCTTTTTTTCTGTCCTCTCTCCTTGTTCGTAAAATTACATTCCGTACTCAAGTGTCTTTCCCCCTGTCTGTTCTGTTATCATGTAGAAAACGGAATAACTCAGGAAAGGATTACGAACCATGAGTTTTGAACTTACCCGGCGAGCGATCAGACAACTATGCAGTCAATCTGCTTACGACGACGGGGATGCCTATTACCGGGCCAAAAAGGTGGCCTTTACACAGATAGATCATAATGAAGGTGTGTATGAAGCTACAGTCAAAGGAAGCGGCTTTTATGCTGTTGCTGCGATGATCCGGCCCAACGGCAGTATCCGCGCGGAATGCACATGTAGCTCATTTCAGACCACCGGACGTTATTGCAAACATATTGCCGCTGTTCTCCTAAATGCCTATGATATGCGACGTGGGAAAAGTGTGTCCGTACGTTCCTATGTCTCCAGACTTCATCCCGGCACTGCCCCAGATCCAGCGGGAAGCATGGGTGCAGACGGGATGTCTACAGATGCCCCAAATGAGCACACTGCCAGAACAGCACGATCCTCAGGCATCACACAAGGGGATCTCCAGCTGACCGACAGTATGTTAAAACTATTCGACCGCAAGAGACCACTTCGCAGCACACCTGCGCTGCTGGATACTCGCACGATCTTGGATTTTCAATTTGTCATCCGGCCTTTTGCCTACGGTTACCAAAAATATATGTTCGGATTGGAAATGAAGGCTGGACCCAAACGATTATACATCGTTCAGAAAATCCGCCCGTTTCTGGATAGTATTGACCGTGGGGATAGCTACATGTTCACGAAAAGCTTCTCTTACGAGCCGGAGCTGTACCGCTTCCGAGCTGAACATGACGCTATCCTCCAGCAATTATCTCAGGTGTGCCACCAGGAGCGCATGATTCGGGAAACCTCTGGTACGTATTCAGCCTCCGGCAGTCATATGAGTGGTGAGCGAATGCTTCTCATCCCGCCCGCGGCCTGGGATAGGCTGCTCCCCTTGCTGACAGCAGCACAGGGCGTCTACTTTGAAATTCACGGAGACATGAGCGAAGGTATCCCCCAATCCGACCTGATGCTTCCGCTGCAATTTGAATTTGATGAGACCGAAGCCACAAGTGAAGGCTACCAGCTAAGCATTCAAGGACTAGATGACTTGACCATCATGGAGGACTACGGTGTCGTCATTGCCGATGGCAAGCTTGTCAAGCAGAAGGCTGATTCCTTACGGCGTTTGTCCGAGCTTAAACGGATGGTCGAAGTACATCACAGACGAGCAGTCCAGATTGCACCAGAACAGATGGAATCATTTATGGATAAGGTCGTGCCCGGGTTAATGAAGCTTGGACGTGTCCATATGACACGTGCTGTCTCAGATCGGGTCGCCCAGCATCCGTTGAAGGCCAAACTGTATCTGGACCGGGTAAGAGACAAGCTGCTGGCAGGACTGGAATTCCAATATGGAGACATCATCATCAACCCGTTGGAAACAGATGCTCGAACGCCAGGTAACGATCGTATTCTGATACGTGATGGGGAACAGGAGCAGCGGATTTTGGAACTGATGGAGCATAGCTCCTTCGCCAGAACAGACAGCGGATATTTTATGGAAGATGAAGATGCAGAGTATGACTTTTTGTACCATACTGTTCCGCAACTGGAAAAGCTACTGGACGTCTATGCCACAGGTGCAGTCAAAGCGAAAATCAATAATACGCTACCTGTCCCAAGAATACGAGCGGAATGGGACGAACGTACAGATTGGCTTGAATTTAAATTTGATATTGAGGGTATACCAGAATCGGAAATTCGCAAGCTGCTCCAATCGCTGGAAGAAAAACAGAGATATCACCGTCTGCCGAATGGCGCCTTGCTACCGCTAGAAACAGAGGAGTACAAGGAGTTAATTCGGTTCATGAACGAAACAGGTATCCGCAAAAGCGATCTGGATGCAGCGCAAATTCGGATCCCAGTCACACAGGGGCTGTACTTGATTGATCCTCACGATCATGTAAAAAATCTGACCTTGGGTAAAACCTTTCGCCAGCTGCTAGAAAATATACGCAATCCTGATCATCTTGACTTTCCCGTACCCGTCACGCTCGCCCCAATCTTAAGAGATTATCAGGTCTACGGTTTTCAATGGCTTAAGACCTTGGCACATTACCGTTTTGGAGGTATTTTGGCAGATGATATGGGGCTGGGCAAAACGCTGCAAAGCATTGCCTTCCTCGTCTCTGTATTGCCGGAGATTCGCATTCAACAGCTTCCAGCCATGATTGTATCCCCTGCATCACTGGTGTACAATTGGCGGAATGAACTGGAGAAATTCGCCCCGCATATCCGCGTCACTATTGCCGATGGCAGCCCGGAGGAACGAGGCCGGATTATACGGGATGGCGCCAGTTATGACGTCATTATTACATCCTATCCGCTGCTACGGCGCGATGCAGAAGTGTACAGCAAGCCATCGTTTCATACGCTTATTCTGGACGAGGCGCAAGCGTTCAAGAATCATGCCACCCAGACGGCACAGGCAGTTAAGGATGTACAAGCCCGTTACCGCTTTGCCCTGACAGGAACGCCTATCGAGAATACGTTGGAAGAACTATGGTCCATCTTCGACGTTGTATTTCCTGAGCTATTTCCCGGCGGAAAAAGAGCATTTCACAACCTGCCTCGCAATGTGATTGCCAAGCGGGTTCGTCCGTTCCTGCTGCGCCGTCTGAAGAGCGATGTTCTTAAGGAACTGCCGGAAAAAATCGAATCCGTGCAGGTATCACGGCTTCTGCCGGATCAGAAAAAGTTGTACACGGCTTATCTGGCCAAGCTACAGCATGAAACGTTGAAGCATCTCAACGAAGAAGGATTTCAGAAAAACCGGATCAAAATTCTAGCAGGTCTGACCCGGCTTCGTCAGCTCTGCTGTCATCCGGGCTTATTCATAGAAGGATATACGGGAAGCTCGGCCAAATTTGAACAACTGCTGGAGATTATTACGGAATGTCTCAGCTCCGGGAAGCGGATGCTCATTTTTTCACAGTTCACTACGATGCTTCAAATGGTCGGACGCGAGCTTTCCCGTGAAGGGGTTCCCTACTTTTACCTGGATGGACAGACTCCTGCCCCTGAACGAGTCGAGCTGTGCAGTCGCTTCAACGAAGGAGAACGCGAGCTGTTCCTGATTTCCCTCAAGGCAGGAGGTACGGGTCTGAACCTCACCGGCGCAGATACCGTTATTCTATATGACCTGTGGTGGAATCCCGCTGTAGAGGAGCAGGCTACCAACCGTGCACACCGAATGGGCCAGAAAAAAGTTGTGCAGGTTATTCGGCTCGTCGCCCAAGGTACGGTAGAGGACAAAATGTATGAGCTACAGCAAAAAAAGAAAAACCTGATCGACCAGGTCATTCAGCCGGGGCAAGAAAGCCTTTCAGCACTGACCGAGCTAGAAATTCGTGAGCTGCTCATGATCTAACCAGCTCTTCCACGCTTATTTTTACGATACTGACACTTCAGAACCCAAAAGGTCCAATGAGGGTGGAAATCTTCCCGCATTGGACCTTTTAATGTTCCATATGTGATTGTCCTGCTCAAACCGATTCATCCTGTTTGAGCACTCTAGGCTCAATGGGAACCAGATTAGATTCAATCTGGGCGCGCTGAGGCTCATACCATTCAGGCAGCATCAGCTTGTGCCCCAATTCATTCAATTCCTCATCCACCGTAAATCCGGGCGGATCGGTTGCGATCTCGAATAATATACCGCCTTGCTCGCGGAAGTATACGGCATTGAAGTATTGGCGATCTACAATGCCACTCGTCCCAAAACCATGCTGACGAACCCATTCATTCCACGCCTGATGTTCTGTATCATCCTGCGCGCGCCACGCAATATGGTGAACCGTACCGGCGCCGCCGTTCCCCCACGGTACATCCTTGACTGGAATATCGATCAGGTTGCCCAAATCCCCAGTCGTCTGATAACGGATATAGCCCGCATCTGCGTCTTCACCGATGGGAGTCATGCCCAGAACATTCTCCAGCACGCCTTGGGTGTGCTTGGAATCCGCACTGTAGAGCACTGCTCCTCCAAAGCCTTTGATCGCTTTATCTGTAGGCACGCCTCCGGCTGTCCACGTGTTCACCGGGCCTTCCTCGCGCTCCACCAGTTCCAGATGCAAGCCCTCATTGTCTCGGAACTGGATGAATGACTCGCCAAAGCGAGTAGCCTTCGTGAAGGATACCTTCAAGCTGTGCAGACGGTTTTCCCAGTAATCCAGCGAGCCCAGCGGCACGACATACGTCGTAATCCCGACTTGCCCGCCTCCAATTTTACCCTTGCGTGTACCCGGAGCCGGAAAAAAGGTAATGATCGTTCCCGGGCTGCCTTCTTCATTCCCAAAATACAAGTGATATACTTCTGGAGCGTCAAAGTTAATTGTCTTTTTGATCAATCTCAAACCAAGCACACCTGCATAAAAGTCAACATTGCCCTGCGGATCGCCTGCAAAGGACGTAATATGGTGAATTCCAGCGGTTTTCAAAGACATCTCAGTCACTCCTTAATGAACATGATGATTTACAAATTTCAAAATCCATTGTAGCTAACAAACTGTCCAACCGGCTTGCGATATCCTCTTGCCCGCTGACCTGATTCGTCCTCTTTTCCCAAGGTGATCATCATCACGGGTACAAATTGCTCTGGGATATTCAGTACTTCCTGCACCTTCGCCGGGTCAAAACCGATCATCGGACAAGTATCCCAGCCTTTGTCCTTGGCAATCAACATAAATTGCATAGCCGACAGGCTGGCATTACGAATTGCTTCTTCTCTCTGGAAGACAGGTCCCCGCTCGCGATAAAACTGAGTTACCGATTCTACTGTGCTATCATATTCCTGCTTGCTCAGAACACCCAAATTCAGGAACCCTTCGTTGAGGTCAGCTACCTTGGTATAAGCCTCTGTATCACCCAGCACTATAATGGTGGCCGAAGCAGTTAATATTTTATACTGCTTACTTGCCTCATCATGCAGCCTTTGTTTGATTTCTGCATCCTGCACTACGATGTAACGCGCATGCTGTAAATTAAAAGCCGATGGAGCGAACTTCACCAGCTGAAATATCTCTTCCAGTTCTTTTGCATCTATAGTAACATCAGGAATAAATTTAGAAGCCGATCTTCTCTCTTGAATAACATTCACCAGTTCGCTCATATTCAGGTCCACTCCTTGATATTATTTTCAAATAAATTATCTTTAAATTAAGAATATATCTTTAGTTGTTTTCTGTCAAGTAAAACTGTAAAAGTGTTATGTACGGGCTTACCACCCTTTACAGATCCGTTGACCGTATCCTCATCGTAATCGCTTCGCGTTGCGCTTTGGTTAAGCCCTTGAAGACCAGCTCATACGAATGATCGATCATGCTGTACAAATCCTCCAAAGGGAAGCTGTTATCAACCTCTATCGTATTCCAATGCTTTTTGTTCAAATGATAGCCTGGTTTAATGGCCTTGTTCTGCTCACGCAGGTTTTCTGCAATGACCGGGTCACATTTCAAGGATACGTGGCTAATGCCATCTTTTTCAGTCAGGAGAGCAAACATCTTGCCCCCTACCTTTAGTACCAGGGGATCAGCACCAAATGGATAATCCTTAACAGCCTCTTTTTGACTCAGACCATACGCTACAATTTGCTCAAACATCAGCCTTCTCTCCTCTGCTCCAAGTTATCGGTCTATAAACCTATTGCGCCCTATTATATCACCTCTATACGCTCCATATACACTAGGTTCGTGCTTTATGGATACCATCACACACACGCTGTTCGGATTGGATTTATATGGGACAGGAACCCTATATTCTGGTATACTTCCCTGAGAGGCTGTATCGATATATTCGAACGGTACTCTGGTAAGATGCAATTTAATAAGTATAAGTGTGAGCCTATGGAGGTGAACTCGTTGGATTTTGCTCTGATCCGAAAGGACCGAGACAAAAGAACGGTCGCAAATTGACTCTTTTTTTGCCTTTCGGACCTTTTCAGCAATGTGCTGGAAGGTTTTTTTGTTTTTCAAAAACTAAGTTAGGAAAGGCAGGACCCTATGATGCGGTTTCTAGTTGTGGGTGCAGGTGCTATTGGAGGCTATTTCGGGGGACGTATGGTTCAAAAGGGAGAAGATGTGACCTTTCTCGTCCGCCCTTCCAAGAAGCTTCATTTGGCAGAAAACGGTCTTACGATTCAAAGTGTGCACGGAGATTTTCAGACACCGATCCAGGCTATTACCTATGGTGAAGCTACTGAGCCATTTGACTGTATTATTCTCGCGGTCAAAGCGTACCATCTGCCTCTGTTGCAGCCCGATCTAGCGCCTTATATCAGTAAAAATACAATGATTCTTCCGTTACTTAACGGTTATGAACATTTTGGATCTTTACGCGAATATTTCGGGGCTGAAAAAGTGCTGGGTGGGCTTTGTTCTATTGAAACGACGTTAAATCACAAAGGCTCTATCGTTCAGACAAGCCCGTTCCACCGCATTGTTTTTGGTGAATGGGATGGAGAAAACTCAGAGCGGGCGCAACTACTATGTAGCCATCTTGATCATGCAGGCTTCACAGTCACACACAGTCATGACATTCAGCGTGAAATTTGGCAGAAGTATATATTTATTGCCAGCATGAGCGGAATCACAACCCTGATGGGTACCTCCGTCGGACCTATACTCGCCACGCCCGAATCGCGTGCAATCTATAAAAGGCTACTGCATGAGATCGTCACAATCGCACGCAATGCAGATATGCCTATTCATTCAGAAATGGAAGCACATACGCTAAAAACGATGGATTCCTTAAAGCCTGAGATGATGTCTTCCATGCAACGTGATATGCAGAAAAATCTACCGGTTGAAGCAAGCCATCTGCATGGTGCACTTCTGGCATTGGCTTCTAGCAGTAATATTTCATATCCGATACTTGAAACGGTGTATGCCCGCTTAAAGGTCTATGAAAGCTTGTTGAATTGAATACGAAGTAGGTGGCCATCCGAAAAAGCAGATCCTTCTATAATGAAGGATCTGCTTTGAATTTCCCTATACCTTTCCTCGGCAAGCTTGCCCAAGCCCTTGAAGTAATGCTTCCAGCTCCTGTCTAGTTTCAGCATTTGTAATGATGCCTTCTTGATTCAGCTTCAATGTGATATGCGGAATAATGACCTTTCCATTTTCTACAATCTCTGCATTGATCATTTGCAATGTGAGCAGTAGCGAAGCATGAGCCAAATTGCCGCCCATAGGGGACGGTGAAGCGCTAATGACCGCTGTAGGCTTGTTTACAAATTCACCTGAAGATACGAGCCAGTCCAAGGCATTTTTCAAAGCACCCGGCACACCATTCCCATATTCCGGCGTACAGATCAGCACTCCATCGGCTTGTTTCAATTGCTCCCGTAGCTCTCTTACGGAAGCTGGCCCCTCCTCTACATCCAAGTCAGGATTAAAATGGGGCAGATCCCCCAATCCATCATAAACTATGAATGATATATTTTCAGAAGCCAATCCAATAGTAGCCTTCATAAGCGCGGTGTTGGAAGACTTTTGACGAAGGCTCCCCGATATAGCCAATACCTTAATCTTTTGTTCCACCCATATCATCTCGTTTCCTTTAACAATATCTTATCTTGGATACTCAGTGTACTACAGTCAACGCCAGGAAAATCAAAAAAATGCCTGCGGCTTCGCAGGCATTCATGATGAAGAATCCATGGTCACTACTATGTTCGTATCTGTCGTAAATATATTAGGTATCCTTCTCTTGCTTGCGTTGTACTCCAATCAAGTCAAGGAAGAAGACAAACAACGGAATACCTACAATCAAGCCCCACACCCCAATTAGATGCTCAGAGAAGATCAATACAACAAAGGTGAAGAAGATCGGTAAATTGGTTTTGGATGACATCAGCTTCGGGTTCAGGAAATAGGCTTCAATCGCATGAATAACTACGATCAGAATAACCAAGTAAATCACATAATTGATTCCTCCGACGCTAAAAGCAATCAGACCGAGCGGGATGAGGGAAATAAATACGCCCGCCACTGGCACCAACCCCAACAAGAATATAATGAGCGCGAGGCCGAGCAGATTGGGAAAACCCATAATCCAAAGAGCTGTCGTCGTCAATATACAGTTGATGAGTGAAATCAATAGTTGAGCTTCCAGCACCTTCCCGAATGTACCCAGAAACATGCGTCCAAAATGGCCCACTTCCTTGAAGAACCAACCCAGCTTACTATCCACAAACGTAGCTGTAAAGCGTGTAATATAGGATTTTTCCATCAGGAAGAACAAGCTCAAAATAATCGATACCAGCAGTTGTGTTCCCAGTTGGCTGATTTTCATTACCGCATTCCAGCCAGGCTCAAATAACCGCTGAACATTAAGCGTGTCCATAAATTCAATAATCGTTTCGTTCCATTGGTTACGATCAGGATACATGTAGGCTTGCTGAATCATGAGATACACCTGCTTGACCTGTACACTGATTAGCGGCACCATTCGGTAAACTCCCCACACGATAATCAGAATCAGCAACCCGTATACCAGTAGCAGCACGATCATAGGCGGCACATTGGCGAACCGCTTGATCAGCTTATTCACACCGTTATATATACTGCCAATCAAGATCGTAAGCAACAGTGTTAACAAAATAATATTCATCATGCTTCTTAACATAAAGAGCAGTAAAACGATTATCGCAAGGACAGCTGCCCGCCTGACGCCTGCATGATTCATCCAGTTTCTTACCATTCGTCTTTATTCCCTCTCTCCTACTTGACTGTCACCCTTGCAATCTTCCTCGGCATTAACTTTCTCTCTTTAATAATTTACTGTTAGCAATCAATAGAGAACCTACCATGACTAGGATAGCAATGGACCACCAGAATGTATTTTGAGCATCATCATGGTCCACAATAATGAGCCTGATGACGGCCGTAATCCCAATATAGATGAAATAACGTAATGGAAAATGAAAATTGGTTTTAAAGTACTTAACTATTAATGCAATGAATTCAAAATACAAGAAGAATACAAGCAGTTCTTCCGTGAATTCATAGTAATTTTTGTCGGCTTCTGTATACAAGAACACATATGAAAATATGGACCATGTTTCTTTTAGAAGTAAGAAGCTTAAAATCAGCCCGACCAGAAACAGCGAGATGTTCAAGATTATTTGCAGAAAACCAGGTAACTTTTCAATATACTTCATTAATGCATTCAATACAGATCCCCTCACTGGTTGTACAGGTTCTTTTATTTATATTATCGGTGCAATACATAAAAAATGCTACATTACTTTTGCGGTCACCTTAATGAAAATTTATATTCGCCCCCGCAATGTAACCAATGGAGATAAAGATCAGTGTCCATACCAGAGAACCGGCGCTGGCCACCAGCATATATTTTCGGACAGGCATCGCGCTAATCCCCGACAAATAGCTTGTTGCATGTCTGACTCCTGGAATAAAATAACCGAACAAAATGGTCCACAACCCAAAGCGTGCAAACCATCCTTTTACCCGTGCAAACCGCTTCGGTGTCAGTCCCACCCACTTGCCGTGCTTATCTACCAATGGCTGACCCAGCTTTTTGCCTAGCGTGTAACTGATCATCATCCCTGTCATCGCCCCAATGAAACTGACTAATATAGATAGGGAATAATTCAGTACCATGATAGAAGATAGATAGCCGACAAACACCATAATAATTTCATCAGGAACGGGTAGCCCTATAATTCCAAGGGCAAGAAGTGCAAAAATAGCGATATATCCGTATTGTGTAATCATGCTGATGGCCCATTCCATAGGGACGCCACCTCCTGACCGATTATTTTTTGAAGGACGGGAAGGGAATACGGCTAACCATTAGGAATGACAGCACTACCATGAGTGCCAGCAACAACCCTGGCTTCAAATGCTCACTCCATAAAAACATAAAGGACAAAATCACACCTGCGGCCGTAATGGGCATGCCCACAAAGCCTTTGCTAAAAGCCATCAGGTTGAATCTTGCCAACCTCACCGCACCGCATATCACAAACAACACAGCTACAAGCGGTCCTATCCAATGAGTATCTCCCAGCTTGTATAACAAGATCAAGAAAGCAGGGGCAACCCCAAATGAGACCACATCCGCCAGCGAATCAAGCTGTTTGCCAAAATCACTGGAGCAATGCAGCAGCCTTGCCAGCAAACCGTCTAATACATCCCATAAAGCAGCCACCACCACAAGAATAAAAGCGGTCATGTATTGCTCATGAATCGTGAAATACAGGGATAAGACCCCTGCCCCCAGGTTTGCAATCGTGCATAATGAGGGCAACCAATTCCATTTCATACTCTTAACTCCTTTGCCGTAGCTTAGCCTCCGAATATAACGACAAAACGGACGCCGTCCTTGGTATTCTCCGCCTTATAGCGGAATTCGTGTAAATCCAGAATTCGTTTAACGATCGATAGCCCGAGTCCTGTCCCACCTGTCTGACGGCTACGGGAGAGCTCGGCCCGGTAAAAACGATTCCATATCAGCTCCAACTGATCGTCTGGGATGGTCTCACCCTTATTTTCAATGGAAAACGTATTGACTTCCCCAGAGCCTTCGATACGAATCGTGATGGAGCTTCCTTCCTCGGCATGCCGTATGGCGTTGACAACAAAGTTGATAATCACCTGTTCCATCCATCCTATATCGGCATGAATCGGCAGCTCATTGGCAGGAATAATAACCACTTCCAGCTTCTTCTCCTTCAACAGATGGAATAGCTTATCCACAACCTCCTCCACCAGCTCACTCAGGATAAAGGTCGCCTTGCGAAGCTTGAGGGTTCCAGACTCCAATTTGGCAAGGTCCAGCATATCCTTGACCAATCGCTCCATTTTGTCCGCTTCCTCTACAATGACCTTCATATAATGATCCTGCTTCCCGGCGCTAACCCCATCTTGTAGTCCTTCTGCGAATCCTTTGATGATACTTAACGGGGTTTTCAGCTCATGAGAAGCATTGGCAAAAAAGTCTTGTTGCACAGCCTCCATCCTCTGCTTCTGTTCCATGTCCTCGACCAATTGCTGATTGGCCTCCTGAAGCTCGCGCAAAGCTGTGTCCAGGTTCTGGGACAGGGTATACATGCTGTAGGACAGGCTGCCCAGCTCATCGTTTTGCCGGATTGGCGTATGGGCTGTAAAATCGAGCTTGGCCATCCGCTTGGCGGTATTATTCAAAGTAATGAGCGGACGAGTTACCATTCGGGAATAGAACAGGGACAAAATCAGAATGAGTGCAAAACCGCCGATCCCCAGGTACAGATAAAACCATCGTAGAGCCTCATTCGTCTCACTGATTTCCTGCAACGATGTCACAGTGAACAAGAGATCGATCTCGCCTGTGCTCTGACGAACAGGATGGACGATAACGGCATTTCGTACCCCTGTCCAAGGTTCTGTCCAATCTTCTTCCAACACTTCAAAATTTTTGAGTCTCTCCAGATGATCCTGGGATAAAGGAAACCATTCCTCCAGCGCACTAAACAGCAGGCCTTGACGCTGGCTCCAGGTTTTCAGATCCGGCAGTACAATCTCTGTCACCGTACCGGACAGCCTTACACTGTCATTTGTGCTTGTCTCTTCCGAGTTTAAACCTATATTTTTGAAACCGAGCTTCTGTATGCCTGTTGGATAAATTAAATTGGCAGAAGAGATTCCGTCAGATCCCAACATCTCACCTTCCACAGTGACCTGATCACCAGGCTGAATCCGGGCAGCTCTCAGCTCATCTCCGTGCTCACTCATAAATAGAGACAGCGATATTTTAACGACTTTACCATCTGCTTTTCTGAGACTGATATGAAACGCATCATCCAGCTTTACTTTGCCGTCCAACGTTACAATCGCCAACTGGTTTTTATTCTGAAGCATGAAGCGGGCTGCCTCACGCGAAACCCTGCCCGATCCCCAAGCCTCCTGGACATAACTTTGACCGAAGCTTTGCAAACGGCTTTCCACACGCCCAATCTTCTGTTTCTGATAAAAATTTTCAAAAAACAGCAGCTGACTTAAAATCACCATACCGTAAAAACACAGGAAAAACACAACTGTCATAATGAACAACTTAAAGGTAACTCCCCGTTTGTTCATTCTTCCTCCTCGAACCTGTAGCCTGTGCCAAAAACCGTGCGAATATGGCGTGATTCACGGCCCAGCTTACTTCTCAGCTTTTTGATATGCGTATCGACAACTCGTGTATCTCCTTCAAAATCGATACCCCACACCCGGTTCAGTATCGCATCCCGTGAAACAACGATGCCTTTATTATGTATAAGCAGCCGCAGCAACTCATACTCCTTGGGCGTCAATTCAACTTCCGCCTGATCCACCTCAAGCCGATGAGCCATCGTGTTGAGCATAGCACTGCCAAAACGCAAAATATGCGACTCCGGCTGCACATGCCCCTCCACCCGTTTCATCAGCGCGTTCGCGCGGGCAATCAGCACCTTGGGACTGAAAGGCTTGGTCACGTAATCATCTGCCCCTAGCTCAAAACCCAATATTTTATCATCATCACCGGATTTGGCCGTCAGCAAAATAATCGGTACCCCTGAACGGCTGCGTACCTGACGGCATACTTCCCAACCATCCAGCTCAGGCATCATAATATCGAGTATAATGAGTTCCGGTTGCACCGAATCGAACCAGAGGAGTGCATCTTTTCCATTGCCTGCTTCATAGACTTCCCAATTATTTTGTTTAAAATAATCCGCAATCACTTCACGAATACGTATTTCATCCTCCACGAGAAGAACTCTTTTATTCAAATCGACTTCCCTCTTTCGGTCATTCTAGGACAACAGCATATCAAAGAGATGTGTACTTTATGTGTTCTCACTACTTTTTATCTACAGGAACTTCCCATCCGCAAATTTCACCTTGGATTAGGGCAAATTTGTCTTCGTTCAGACCATCTCTTCCCCTAAGATCCTACCTTATAATATGTAGAGATACAAAAAGCCTGAACAGGAGGGTAACATATGAGCAATCAAACCATTCAGTGGTTTTCCACTTCCAAAGCTAATGCTTGGCAATCCCAAGCTCATCATTTGACCGAAACCCAAGAGAGTGCCAACCTAACCCTTACGGGAGAAGCATATCAGCTCGTCGAGGGCTTTGGCGGCTGTTTTAATGAATTGAGTTATGTAGCTCTGAATCATTTGGACAGCGAAGAACGAGAGCAGGTGCTTCATGCTCTCTTTCACCCGGAGGGCGAGCACAAATTCACAATCTGCCGACTTCCTATTGGAGCGAGTGATTACGCGCTGGAATGGTACAGCCACAATGAAACGGACGGCGACATGGAGATGAAGCACTTTTCCATTGAGCGCGATCAGCAATATCTCATACCTTTTATTCGGGAAGCGTTACAACTCAATCCAGACTTGAAGCTGTTCGCCTCACCCTGGAGTCCGCCGACATGGATGAAATCACCCAAAGCTTACAATTACGGTACACTGCGCTGGGAAAAGGATATTTTGAAAGCGTATGCATTGTACTTTGTCAAATTTGTTCAGGCATACCGCAAGGCAGGCATTACGATTCACCAGGTTCATGTTCAAAATGAAGTCATTGCCGATCAGAAGTTCCCTTCCTGTGTATGGACCGGAGAACAGCTGCGTGAATTTATTCGCGACTATTTGGGGCCCGCTTTTGAGGAACATGGGCTGGATACAGAGATTTGGCTGGGTACCATTAACGCCCCTGATCCGTGGGAGGAATTAATGAAAAAGACGTCGACCGGATTTGATGAGTATGCCCACACCGTGTTGAGTGACCCCGAGGCCTATAAATATATTAAAGGGGTAGGCTATCAATGGGCAGGCAAAAATGCCATTCAGCGCACCGTAGCCAGCTATCCTGAGCTTCGTTACATGCAGACCGAAAATGAATGCGGAAACGGAGAAAACTCATGGGACTACGCCAAATACGTATATAACCTGTATCAGCACTATTTCACCAATGGTGTGAATGCTTATATTTACTGGAATATGGTTTTGGAGCCGAAAGGCAAGAGCACATGGGGCTGGGAGCAAAATTCGATGATCACCGTGGATCCAGCGAATCGAAAACCTATTCTGAACCCGGAATATTACGTTATGAAGCACTTTTCTCATTTTGTATTACCAGGGGCCAGACGCATTGGAATTCGGGGTTCATGGGCTGGAAATGCGGTTGCTTTTCAAAATACAAACGCACTAAAGGTTCTGGTCATCGCCAACCCGTTTAAGGAATCTCGCGTGCTGAATCTGTCTGTCGGAGAAACAACACACCGTTTGGAGCTGGAGCCGGAGTCCTTTAACACCATCGTTATTCCTGCTTAACCGTTGTAGATTTTTGGAAGCTTCCAGTCTGGCGTACATCATCAGATTGTGATTTCAGTCGATTCGTATCCCATCGTATGCATAGTTTCCAAAATGGATGTATCTCCTTTTGCGTACTGTAGTTATACATAGTATACTTGGAATAACTACGGACAGGAGGTCGATGAACATCACAACTGTAAAAGACCGGATCGATTTGAAACTGATTAATTGTGATAAAGAATTGACTCTCGCGGTCATCGGTGGCAAATGGAAGCTGATTATTTTGTGGCATCTTGGTATGGAAGGCACCAAGCGATTCGGTGAATTGAAGAAGCTGATCCCTCACATCACGCAAAAAATGCTGACCAACCAATTACGCGAGCTGGAAGAAGATAAACTCATTCTGCGTACAGTCTATCCTGTCGTCCCTCCACATGTGGAATATTCACTGACCGAGCATGGTGAAAGCCTGATTCCGGTACTGCGAGCGATGTACGATTGGGGATCTAACTATCGCGAGAACGTGATCTGGAAAGAAGAAAAAGAAGAAGTGATTCAGGATGTAACACCCGTGTGATTCAGCTAAACAAGCATTTTGTAAAATGCAGAAATATATTTTTCATAAAGACGACCCTGGGATGACCTGGGGTTGTTTTTTTGTAATATAAAGACCATCGTCAATTTCCTGATCCAGAACAGTATCAACATCATTGCTGCGGCTTGCTTACTATGTCGTGTAACGGCGCTCAGGGCCTAGCGGAATATAAGCTACGACCATCCTCCACCACTCCATTAAGCAATCCACTCTCCAGTTCACGTAAAAAAGCCTGAGACTGCTTACCACAGGCTCAGGCTGTACAACTTCCATTAACAAACTTCGATTACACTTGCAGCTTCCCTGCGCGTATGTCGTCTGTCATTCCAGCGTAAGGCGCTTGGGAGATTAATTGTTCGTTGTTTACACCTGCATTTTCGATGTAGGTAATATCCGCAAATTCAGGAACCACATACTTCGGATAGGTTTCATACTTTTCGCGCGATTCTTCCATCAGCGGAATAAAATCGTTTTGATAGCGCACCGTGATTTCCGGATGCTCATGAACCCATTTAGGGAAGAAAATAATGCCATGCATCCGTTTTTCCTCAGGCATAAAGTTCAGGGAAACGTCTGTGCCTGTCGGTTCGGTCCACGATACTTTATACACATTCTCTACCAGCTTCACCAGATTGACCTTCTGATCACGTACCCAGCGTCCGCCTACCATCCCACTATGAATACGATAATCAATCGTATCCTCATTTTTAATATATATTTCGTACTCCCAGCCATTCTCATAGGTGTAAATCATGTGACTGCCGATAAACTTGTCCATCTTGCATCCTTCTTTCCTTATTATGAGTTTATGAATTAAACAAGACACCAAAATAATAAACAATCATTCAAACATGTAAATATAAACATGTTTTATGATACATATAAATTGTAGCGCTGTGATATACTATTGTCAAATACCCATTGCGAGGAGAACAACGTTGAAACGCACATTAAAATATGCCATTTTGGGTCTGGTTCACAAAGAGGAAATGAGCGGCTATGATATTACGAGCCAATTCAAACAGGAAATTGGACAATTTTGGAGCGCCAAGCACAGTCAGATTTACCCCGAGCTTAAAAGGCTGACCGAAGAGGGACTCATTGAATATCGCACGTCCATTACGGGAGCCAAGCTGGAAAAGAAGCTGTACTGTATAACCCCCAAAGGGACCCAGGAGCTAACTGAATGGCTGCTAAGCCCCAAAGAGTTACCGGAAACAGAAAAGGATGAGTTTATGCTTATGCTGTATTTCTCAGCAGCCATCCCCAAAGAAGAAAGCAAGCGCTTGTTCGAGGACCAGATTGCCAAACGAGAAGAGAAGCTGGAATACCTGTACGAAAGTAAAAAATCCCTTCAACGGTTGGACGAGAACCTTCAAGTGCCCGGATCTGGTCAATTCGGCCATTATTTAGTGCTGAGCCGTGCTATTAATCGGGAAGAAAGCTATATTACATGGCTGAAAGAAACACTATCCCTATTTAAATAGACTTAAAAAACCTTCAATGCCACCTAGATTCGTGGAATTGAAGGTTTGTCCATAACAGGTGCAAACGAAATTCCTCAGTCTGCCGTCGTAATCGAAGAGCCATAATCTTCAATATGGATATCTGTGCTAAACCTTACGGGAATGGTGCTAAAGGTGGTATCCCAATCCTTTTTGACCTTACGCCAAACTTTAGGATGTTGAATCCTCAAGGCTTCTCCGAAACCTCCAACATCCACCTTCAACTTTTGCATTTTAGCTACGGTTTGTTCAGCTAATGAATTCACTTTCTCCTGAAAGAGACTCTCTTCTTGTCCAAGTACATTGTTGCTGCGCAAATCTTCATGCTTTATATGCACCTCCGAAACCCGTCCCTCTGAGGTCATTTTTACCTGAAAGAAAATATCTTCCCCCTGAACGATGGCCTTGATCTTGCTTTTGACCGCTTTGATTTCATATGCTATATTTTTACCGGTTTTCGGATCGCTGCTTTTTAGCACGCCTCCAATTAATTGTCCTTTGATCCACATGAGACCCTCAACCTCTGACTCATTCAGATAACCACCGTATGTTTGCGTCTTTCCCTTGACGATTCCCGCACCTGCGAGCTTGATTTCATTCTCTGCTGTAATGACATTGGGCAATATAAAACTTCTTCCACCCTTCATGGGTCCAATCACTTTAACCAAAGCCATGGGTTTTAACAACCGTGCGTTCCGTTTCCGGTTTTGGAAAATATCCTTTAAAATATAAGCAGGAATCTGACCAGGGATTTTCTCCTGGAGTGTATTACCCGCCTTTTCTGTACTAATTAGCAATAGTACACTCGGCCGAATGTCATTATCTCCCAGGAAAAAGTCCAGCAGCTCGTACAACGGAATCTTGCTAAGCAAGCTGGAACTGATAATAATCGTTTTCAAATGTTGCCCAATGGGAGGACGATTGGTCCGCAATGAAATTTCTCTAATCATTTCAAAAACGGAATCGCCTGTTTCCTTAATATTAAAAAATTTCTTAGCTTGTGGAGAGGAGCTGTTCGAGCCGCCGCTTTCCTCAGGAATGATAAATTGAAAAGTTCCCGTAATTAACTCTTTTTTTGGATAATCTCCTCCTTTTCGTTTAATTTGTTCTTCTTGCGAAGATTCTTCCGCTAGATCCATAGCAATACCTGTCTCCAGATTTAGATCCTCCACTGGGGAGCTGCTCCAGCAACCTGAAAGTGTACAGCACATCAGGAGAGCCATCAATCCGAGTAATCCTGACTGGACTCTCTTCATGACCCCACCCCTCTCCAGCGAGAAATAAGCAGCAGGGGCAGTGGAAGTAGCGCGAATAAAGCGAACGCTACATTTCCGATAACCGTTCCAAAAGAAAATAGCTCATTCAAGTTTTTCGGAATTTGGGACAAGAGGTAGATAAACGGAAGCAAAATGAACAACATCTTGGAATAAGAGCTATTCAAAATTTGAGATACTCCGAGCGAAGCACAATAAAAAGCAATACTGAATGTGGCAAAAATCTGCATGATCCAAATGGTCAGCAATAAGGACTCGAACCGTTCCAACAACAGATACTCCACTTCAAAGCTGCGGGCCAAATCTAAAAATGGCCAGGTTCTGCTCAAGACCCCTTCCATTGAAAAGGCGCCAATGCACAGGATCAACGTAGCTGTATAAAAAACGACCGCGATCCCAATCGCCAGTCCGATTGCCTTGGTTGCTTTCTCAGGTTTTTCCATCCGGCAAAGAATAATCAGCAAGGACTCTGTCCCCGTTAATGTCAGGATTGTAGTCTTGAGCGTTCTAAGCACTGGCATTACCCCCTCCGACAAGACAGGACGCAAGTTATTCAATTCAAAAATATTTAAACTCAGCAAGCAGATCAGCAAAAAGATAGCCGCCGAAACCGGAAATATCAGTTGACATATCTTTCCTAATGAACCCACTCCCCCCATGCATAGGTACAGAGAGAGCCACATAAAAGGTGCTGAAATCGCCCACGCCGGAGTGCCTTCAAGCAGAAAGAACGACGTTACTTCCTCCACAGATCGGATTTCAAATGCGGCTATACAAACAAAATAAATAACAATCAGCATGCCAATCCCTTTGCCAATGAATTTGCCTGTTATTTGCTGAACATACTGGTAAAAGGTACTTTCTGGAAACCGCGAGCTTAGTTTGACTATAACCCATCCGAACAGAAAAGTGCCCACCCCTGCTAAAATGACAGATATCCACGCATCCGGTGTTTTTGCAGCTTCAGTTGCTACTCTTGGAAGGGTAAGCAACCCGGCAGCCAGCATAAAGCAAACCACAATTGCCGTTGTCTGTAACGTTGTAATCTTATCCGTTTTTTTCCCACGGGCCATCTTGCTCCCTCCTGTGTTGAGCTCATCCTTGTCGCTTAGGGTCTTTATGCTTCAAAAGAATGGGTCTGTTTTTCATAAATTGCAACGGTGCTCGTACGAAGTAATCTTTCCAGTCTTTGAACGAACGGGGGGTCGTTAGACTAAGAAACGGAACACCAAAGCTGTGTAATTTAACCATATGAATACTCAGCATCAGAAAAAACATGATCACGCCATATAAGCCAAAGATTGACGCCGTGAACATGGCTCCAAAGCGCAGAACACGCATGGATATGCCAGCGCTGTATACAGGGGCGGAAAAGGAAGAAATCGCCGTGACTGCCACCACAATAACGAGAATCGGACTTACAATCCCGGCGTCAACAGCAGCCTGTCCAATAATCAAACCGCCGACGATGCCCATCGCTGGACCGATGGGTTTGGGGAGCCTAAGTCCTGCCTCGCGTAAAATTTCAATGGAAATTTCCATAATCAGGGCCTCAATCAGCGTCGAAAACGGAACCCCCTGTCTTGCACTGATAATGGAAATGACCAGCTTGGTTGGAATCAGCCCGGGATGAAACGAGATAAAGGAGATATAGAGCGCTGGAGCAAATAGCGATATGAAAGTTGCCATAAACCGAAGAAATCGAATAAGCGACCCCGGTAGCCATCGTTCATAGTAATCTTCGGGAGACTGGAGCATCATCCCGTACGTTACAGGCATAAGAAGCGCAAAAGGTGTGCCATCCAGCAGAATCGCGACACGACCTTCCAACAATGCTGCCATGACCCGATCTGGTCTCTCCGTATTTTGAATTTGCAGAAATGGGCTGAGAAAATTATCCTCAATAAGTTGCTCTACATAGCCCGACTCCAGTACCTCATCCATATCTATCGTTTGGACCCGCCGCTTCACCTCATCTACAAGCTCCGGGTCGGCAATATCTCTGAAATACACTACCATCAGCTGTTTTTCCACTCTTTTGCCGACTTTGAAGGAAGACATAGCCAGTTCCGTACTTTCTCCATGTCTGCGCAGCATCGCTGTATTGTCGCTGAGTGTCTCTGTAAAGCCGACTCGTGGTCCGCGCAGCACCGATTCCGATATCGGGTCTTCCACCCCTCGTGTACTCCCTTTGGGTGTCCCCAGTACAAAAGCACCGGGTATGCCCTGAATCATGAGTATGACTGAACCGAACAGCACCTTTTGCAAGGAAAACTGTACCTCTAACGTATACTCTGTCTCCGATACCAGCATGACCTGGTGAACAATCATATCCCGAAGCTCTTTTCCTCGCGGAAGCTCTTCCCTTTCTTGCCCGGAGCTGCCCCAATCCATTAGCGGCTTTAAAATGTTCTGATCCATGCCAACCTTGTCCGTTAATCCATCCACAAAAAAAAGTGTGCCTTCAGCGTTCAGATTCTCCAGAAAAATCGATCGTTCGTTTACGTCTGCCATATCCGTGACTGCTTGTCTGATTTTGGCTACATTGGCTTCATAATCTTCGGTAAAGGTTCCCTTTGCCTTCTCTGCCTCACTGACAGACGGATTATGATCAGCCTGCTCCGAACGATCTTCCTCTTCTAGCAGCTTCAATCGCTCCTTGCGTCTGCTTTCCCGGCCATCCAGCGCTTTAAGTTGTCGTACTGTAAGAAAAATAATCAAAGGGATGATAAATAAAAAGAGGGCTTCCACCCACACATTCCATTTGGGCACATGAGTTCCGATGACCTTCCACACGTTCATTCCTCCTTGAATTCCACCCGATTTGTATATAGATTTACCTGGATTAGAAAAAAGATGCATGAAAGATGGACCAGATGGAATAAATTTCTTTGCTCACAAAAGGAATAAAAAGGTGAATTTGATAGATGAACTGTATTGCAAAAGTGGAAATCCATGATAATATCTATTCATTCTATGACTAATGTCACAAATTTGTTGAATTCGTGGTCCATTATTCGAATCTAAAAGGAGTTGTAGGTATGAAGAATCATTTTTGGAAAAAAACCGCTGTATTGAGTCTGCTGGCGGTCATTTTGTTAGGAGGAACGGCAATCAGTCCCAAACAGGCTCAAGCATCGCCCGAGCCTTATATTGGGGAAATTACGATGTACCCGTATACGTACGCTCCTAAGGGCTGGATAAAATGCGAGGGTCAACTCCTGGATATTTCTCAGAATACCGTATTATACAGCCTGCTGGGCACTAATTTTGGCGGTGATGGAGTGCGTACATTTGCATTGCCTGACTTGCGCGGAGCTTCCCCGTTGCCGAATGTAAACTACTACATCGCTACCGAGGGGGATTACCCGTCCCGCCCATAATATGAACACGCTCATGTGGTGTGCTATTTAATAAAGAAGAGGTGATAGCGTGCTCGAAGGCAATAACTTCACACGCAATAAATTAAAACCCTACCGTGTGTTGGTTTCACTCATGCCATTGATCGGTGGTGCGTTCCTGCTCATAGGGACGAATGAAGCCAATGCTGCCGGTTGGGAAAATGTAGTGTTTAACAAACCAACTACATCCAGCGGTTACACCCAGCCCTATGATCCCTCCAGAGCTGTGGATGGGTCAATCGACCCGACAAGCCGCTGGTATCAGGCGGGTAATGGTGAAAAATGGATCCATGTAGATCTGAGAGACTGGTATATCGTAGATCGATATGTTGTTACAGGTATGGGTGTCCATTATGGATGGAACGATCAACGTGATCCATACAGTTTCCGATTGCAGACGAGCAGCAACGGATTTAATTGGGAGACTGTGGATGCCGTGCAGAATAATGTGAGTTCTAATTTTCAAAAGAGCATTACTCCTGTAACAGCCCGATATCTGCGATTATATATTGATCAAGGAAATGCAAGAAACAATCAATGGGCTTCTATCATGGAATTCGCGGCTTATGGGGAGCGATTACCTGTTCCACAGGCCCCGGGTCATTTTACAGGTATTAAAAATGGAAATACGGTGGAGTTAAGCTGGGATGCCGTTCCTTATGCAACTTCCTACAAAGTCGTGCGTGATGGTATAACGCTCTACACAGGCAGCCTAACCCAATTCATAGACACTTCAGCATTGCCGCCAGGTGAAGCAGTTTACACGGTTCAAGCCGTGAATGCTAAAGGGGAGAGCACTCCCTCAGAAGTCAAAGTGAACATACTTACCGATGCAGAGAGAGTTGCACAGGCAAAAGCTGCACTTGCTCTAGCTCTCGCACCTGGAGATACGGTGGAATCGGTATCCCAAAAGCTGACCCTGCCACTCACGGGGTTGAATGATACGACGGTGAGCTGGAGTTCGGATACTCCTGACGTTATTACGAACGAAGGAGCTGTAATACGCCCGCGGTACGATATGGGTGATCAAAAGGTAAAACTGACAGCAACGATTGTAAAAGGAACCGCCTCGGATACCCAAACTTTTGAAGTTACCGTTTCGAAGATGACTGCTCAAGATACATTGAATCAAGCAGCAGATGCCATATTGCTGCTTGATTTGTCTGCGGTACAAGAAAATGTATCTCTCCCTTTATCCGGTTATGGCGGAGTGCAGATCGATTGGTCCTCGTCCAAACCTCTTGTCATTGCAGCAGATGGAACACTCACCAGACCTTCCTATAGTAGTGGAGATACCGACGTTACCCTAACGGCCACCCTGCAACTTGCAGGCTTAACGAAAACAAAGGATTTTACTGCACACGTACTGCGTCTGCCGATGAGCGACACTGAAGCCGTGGACGCAGCATACAGAGCACTTGAACTACCGCTAACGACAGTAACCGGAGACGTATATTTGGCAAAGGATGCTCTGAATGGTGTTCAGGTGTCATGGTCGTCGAGTCAACCCGAGTTTCTGGATCATACTGGACATGTCACCTTCCCAACCTATGTACAGGGCGATCAGACCGTCATGCTGGAAGCGGTTGTATCAAGAGGTGGGGTTGAGCTTCAAAAAACCTTCAGCCTGCTCGTACCCGCATTGCCCGTAAGCGCTGATGAAGCAGTGAATTTGGCGGCAAAAACACTGAATCTGGATTACCCGCAAGGGATTAAGGATTCCATCGCCCTGCCTCGTACAGGGGCATTCGCCACCCAGATCGACTGGTCTTCGGATCGACCGGATATCCTCAGTGACAGTGGTCAGGTGAATCGGCCTAAATATACAGATGGTGATATGAATGTACAGTTAATTGCCATTATTTCTAAAGGTATAGCTTCTGTCCAAAAAACATTCACGATTACCGTGCTGAAAGCATTGCCGAATACACCTTATGTACGATTGAACGGCAGTAATCCAATTGTTCTGGGAACCGGGGATAGCTTCACTGATCCAGGAGCCAGCGTACTGGACAGTGTATACGGCAATATTCTGATTCCCGATCTTTCAGGTATCGGCAATGTCGATACGAATGTACCTGGTGTATACGTATTGAACTATACTTATAGCGACAATGGAAGTTGGACCGCAGAGCCGGCAAAACGCCGTATAAACGTGCTGCCCCGTGCTGTTGCAGCCGCAGCAGGCGATGAGGACATTGCCTCCGTGATCGTCACAGGCGCTTTACCGAGCGCACGGCTTGAGCTATATAATGCTCAGCAGGAGCTTATAGCGGAAGGAATCGCTTCGAGTGAGGGAAAATATACATTTACACCAGTACCCGAAGGAGCTAGCTACTATGTGCTACAAAACGTAAATGGCATGAAGAGCGCGCCCTCTGGGCTAGTGTCTCCACAAGGATTAACCGCGCAGCGTGTCGCGGATTCCATCACAAGCATACCTACCCCTACAACAAGTGATACAATGCTTATTCTGCCTGCTGTACCCGATGGCTTCCGTGTGACCATCAGCAGCAGTAGTCAACCAGACATCGTACGTACAGACGGAACTATTTTTCAGAGAGACACTCCTTCCGTTGTCACTATAATATTGGATGTCATGAAGGCAAGCGATGGTTCTCATGCTTTGACGCAGGCCATAAAAGTCATCGTCCCTGCTAAAGTGACTGTGGGCACAGGCAAGTCTAACAAAGATAAGAATGAGGATCAGGATCTGTCTGCTGGCGTACAACAGATCGTTTTTTCAGAGCAAGGGAAAGCTGTTTCCCTCTTTGTTCCTTCGCCGGCATTTCTGGATGAACAGATTCAACAAGCACTGCGCGAAGGCAAGGCATACGCTGACATTCGTTTGGAGCAGGAAAAGCAAATGAGCCGTGTTCTCCTGACTCATTCTGTACTGAATAAATGGGAGCAGATTGGAGCTTCGGTGATCTCCCGTTATGGAACACTGATGCTATCCAGTGACACACTAACCAGCATGGCCGCCTCAGGTCAGCAGGACGTTACCATTTCATTTCAGCAGGCAGATCAGCAATTCCGAGATTGGGCTGAGCAACAATCAAACCTGAAGCTGATAGGAGCGGCTGTAGAAATTAAAGCTAACGTGACAGGGACTTCGTCCATCGTTCTGCCGCTGGATAGCGAATCTTCAAGTGAATTGCAGAATGTAAAACCCCAATTCTCTATTCTTGTGATGTATGAAAATGGCGAGCGCGAGATTCTAAAGGGCACTGCTGTGATAAATTCACAAGGGATTTTGTCGGGTGTGAGTCTGAATACACCTCGGTTAGGTACCTTCGCTGTTGCCGTCTCTACGGACGCGTCTCAGGTTGATCAGACCGGTGTACAAAATGACCCAATCCATTCGTCAGATTCGCAAGAGCCAGCTCAAGTGTGGCCGGACCTACAAGATCACTGGGCAGCGAAGTCCCTACAATCTCTTGCAGCCAAAGGCTGGATGCAGGGCTATAAAGATGGCAACATGCGCCCTGAGCGTGCGGTAAGCCGTGCAGAATTTGTAGCCATATTGATCAGGGCTTTAGGAACTACTGGAGACGAAAGCCTGTCTACCTCATTTACAGATATGAAGGGGCACTGGGCTGGATCAGCCGTGGATGCCGCTCACCGTCAGGGATGGATTCAAGGACTAACCGCTCAGACGTTCGGACCTGATGAAAGTCTTACGCGTGAACAGGCGATGGTGATCCTGTCACACGCGATGCAGAAACAGACATCCGTTTCTAGCCCTACTGGACTGCAATCTTACAAAGATGATCAGCAGATTGCTTCCTGGGCTTCCACAGCATTCGAAAAAGCCATAGGCTCGGGTTGGATTAGCGGGTATCCTGATAGAACACTCAAACCAAAAGCCGCCATCAGCAGAGGCGAGATGGCTGAACTGCTGGTACGAATTTTCAAATAAATCTGTCGAAGACGTATAATCTAATAGACTACACACTAAAGCGCGGTCCCAGGCTATTTGGGGACCGCGCTTTTTGTTATCAATATTTTATTAAGCTTTGCTTGTGTATTCACCCTTTTCGCTTCAATAAATATATTATGAATATCTGTAAAACGGGGCGATTAACCATCTGTCACCTCTACAGTAGGAAGAATGAGGAGGAGATACTTGAGCATGAAACATAAAAGACCGTTCAGGTTCAGTGGTGCTTCAAAAAAAGACGAGGACTGCAAACCACCAAGAGATAATAGAAGTATCGAAGCGCTTCTCAAGCTTATTAATGAATTGACCTCGATCGTCCCACTTGTATTCGCAAACCCTTCTGCGGCTAATGTATCTTTATTGCAACAGATTTTAAGACAATTGCTATCTCTGGCGAAAAGTTTAAGACTTAGAAGCGGGGCTAAGGCAGATTTACTGGCGGCGTTGGAACTTGCTATTGTAGCATTAGAAGCCACACCTTTCTCTCCGATCAGCGTAGGTACTACATTACAGCAACTGCTGGATGCCCTATTGTCCATCGTTCTACAGGAATCCCTCAATTCAACTCTTAAAGACAGTTTAATCCGTGCAATCAGAACTGCGGGTACGACGGTTAGCAACGCACTAAGTGAACCGTATTTGTCAGGGGAGCCCGGCCCACAAGGGCCTCCGGGACCTGTGGGGCCTGGTGGTGCGCCGGGTCCAGCAGGTGTACCGGGTCCAGCAGGTGTGCCGGGCCCACCAGGACCTCCCGGACCTGTAGGGGCCGCTGGACCTGTCGGAGCTGAAGGGCCTGCCGGGCTTGCTGGACCTGCTGGGCCTCCGGGACCTGCTGGACCTGTAGGGGCCGCTGGGCCTGCTGGGCCTGCCGGGGGTGTAACAGGCGCCACGGGCGCTACGGGCGCTGATGGTTTGGTGGGGCCCGCTGGAGCCACTGGACCGACTGGCGCTGATGGGCTGCCAGGCGCAGTTGGCGCGATCGGACCCGCTGGAGTCACTGGACCGACCGGCGCTGATGGACTGCCAGGCGCGGTTGGTGCGGACGGTCCTGCTGGAGCCACTGGACCGACCGGCGCTGATGGACTGCCAGGTGCGGTTGGCGCGGCTGGGCCTGCTGGAGCCACTGGACCGACCGGCGCGGTTGGTGCGGCCGGTCCTGCTGGAGCCACTGGACCGACTGGCGCTGATGGACTGCCGGGCGCGGTTGGCGCGGCCGGGCCCGCTGGAGCCACAGGACCGACTGGCGCTGATGGACTGCCGGGCGCGGTTGGCGCGATCGGGCCCGCTGGAGCCACGGGCGCTACAGGTGTCGGCGGAGCTACTGGAGCCACTGGGGTTACTGGAGCCACCGGTTCAGGGGCAATTATCCCATTTGCCTCCGGTGGTCCTGCTATACTGACAACCGTTCTTGGCGGATTGGTAGGAACCACAAGTTTGATTGGTTTCGGAAGCTCAGCTACAGGTATTGGCCTTGTAAATGGGGTTATAGACCTCACAGGTACGCTTGTAGGACCACTCATTAACTTTGCTTTTTCCGTTCCACGGGGGGGTGTAATCACATCCATTACCGGATATTTCAGTACAACTGCTGCTCTAACCCTCTTAGGATCATCCGTTAGCATTACTGCCCAGTTGTTTAGTTCCCCGACACCTAATAACACCTTTATAGCCGTTCCCGGAGCTACCGTTACATTGACTCCCCCACTAACTGACATCGTTGCTTTAGGAACGACTTCTAGTGGTATTGCTACTGGATTGGCTATACCTGTAACCGCGCAAACCCGTCTGCTTATGGTTTTCTCTGCCACTGCGACAGGCGTTTCCCTCGTCAACACTGTGGTGGGTTACGCAAGTGCAGGTGTCACTATTACCTGATCCAAAACAAAAAGGGCCCTGCAGGATTGTTCCTGTCGAGCCCTTTTTATGCTTTCCCTCACATGAATTAAACCGTCTCAAGCGATATTTTCACTACTTCTCCCTCTTCACAGACGGCGAACGTTTTAATTTGTCCGTGGTCAGGCTCTTGAACGAGGCCTGTTTGCAAATCAATTTTCCAGTCATACAAAGGATCATAAATATAATGACCAGATACTATTGCCTCTGTAAGAGGACCCCCCTTAGGGTGAGGATTACTATTTTCAACAGCATACAGCTTATTCTCCGAAGTGCGGAAAACAGCAATTTCAGCACCTTTGACGTGGATAGTGCGTCCTATTCTGATCGGAAAATCCTTGCTATGACCGACAACAAGCCATTCGGCATTCTTGATCATTTGCTTGCTCGCTTCCTTCCTCAGGCATTTTTAGATGCAATTTTACACAATAGACGGAGTGACAGCCTCAAATAGATTTTTGCGTGTATCCTCATCATGGATGATTTTTTTCCATGGGTCTTCGACCTGTTGTAATGCAAATTCAACGCGTTCTACTAAAGCTTGTCGATTAGCTGTATCGTTAACGACAGCCTTCTGAATCTCTTCCAGACCGATCCGTTCCACCCACTCGGAAGTACGTTCCAGGTATTGCCCTGTTTCCCGGTAGAATTGCATCACGGCTCCTACAATATCAATCAGTTCAGCGTCGGTTTTTACTTTACAGAGTGAATCAGCCAACCGTGCTTTAATACCACCGTTTCCACCGATAAAGATCTCCCAGCCCCCATCGTTGCCTACGATTCCGATATCTTTCGTACATGATTCCGCACAGTTGCGTGGACAACCATTAACCGCTAATTTGAATTTTGCTGGGAAATCCAATCGTTCGAATTTCCGTTCCAGCACTTCTCCCATGCCCATCGAGTCCTGTGTACCAAAACGGCAAAATTGCGATCCAACACAGGTTTTCACCGTACGAAGCGACTTCGCGTACGCATATCCCGAAGGCATATCGAGTTCTTCCCACACTTTAGGCAGATCTTCTTTACGGACACCAATCAAATCCAGCCGTTGTCCCCCAGTTACTTTTACAACTTTAACGTTGTATTTAAGCGATACATCAGCTATTTTCTTCAAATCTTCTGGAGTCGTTACACCGCCGTACATTCTTGGCACCACTGTAAACGTTCCATCCTTTTGAATGTTCGCGTGCAATCGCTCATTTACAAACCGGGAATCTCCCTCATTTTCATAGGTATCAGGATTAATCATACCCAAGTAATAATTCAGCGCCGGACGGCATTTGGAGCATCCTTCATCATTATGCCAGCCGAGTACATTCATCACTTCACGCGTAGTGGTCAGCCCTTTGGTTTTGATCGCTTCAACAATCTCGTCCCGGCTCAAGGTTGTGCAACCACATATTCCCTGCTTGGCTGATGTTTTGAAGCTGTCTCCAAGAACATATTGCAAAATTTGCTCAACAACGGGCTTACATCCTCCGCAAGAACGCGTAGCTCCGGTACATGCCTTAATTTCATCAACGGTGGTTAGTCCATTTTCATTGATTGCTTCCACAATTGCCTTTTTAGTCACACCGTTACAACCGCAGACAATTTCATCGTCCGCCATGGTTTCAACGGATGACGTTTTCGCCCCGTGATTGCCGCATCCAGTACCCATGATCTGTCCATAGATCTCATCTGTCATTTCCGTTTGCTGACGCACATATTTTTGCAGACTAGCAGATTCACTCACATCGCCAAACAGTACAGTACCAACAATTTTATTATCACGAAGCAGTACCTTTTTGTATGTTCGCTTCCACTCATCCTTCGCTACAATCGCCGTATGTTCAGGTTGGGTTATGAATTCGCCAGCTGAGAAAACATCTACCCCTGAAATTTTAAGCTTGGTGGAAACTACCGATCCTGCATAGCCTTCAGTATCCACGCCTGCCAAATGCTTGGCAATCACACTTCCCTGTTCAAACAGCGGAGCTACCAGACCGTAGCAGATTCCACGGTGCTCAACACATTCCCCTACAGCGTATACATCCGGCATGGAGGTTCTCATGAAATCATCGACCACAATCCCGCGGTTCGTTTCCATACCACTTTCTTTAGCTACCTGGATATTAGGTTTAATCCCGACGGCCATTACAACCAAATCTGCTTCCAGCTCGCTTCCATCCGAGAAGCGCAGTCCTTGTACCCGATCTTGACCGTACACTTCCGCAGTTTGCATTTGCATAGCAAACTTGATTCCCTGACGTTCCAGTTCTGCTTTCAACATCGCAGAGGCTTCCCGGTCTAACTGACGTTCCATCAAATCTTCCATTAGATGAACGACCGTAACATCCATCCCGAGGTTGACCAGGCCTTTAGCTGCCTCCAGCCCCAATAGACCTCCGCCAATGACAGCTGCCTTCTTATAGGTCTTCGCTGCTTCCAGCATGGCCGAGCAATCGGCGATATCTCGGAAACCAATAACTCCCGGTAATTCTTTACCCGGAATAGGCAGAATAAACGATTGTGAACCAGTAGCCACCAAAGCCACATCGTAATCAATTTCCAGTCCGTCTTCGGTGTGAATCTTCTTGTGCTCACCGTCGATGCTTTTAACCATTTTTCCTGTATATAAAGTAATCCCTTGATCCGCATACCATTGCAAATCGTTCAGTATGATATCATCTATTGTTTTACTACCTTCCAACACATAAGAGAGCATGATCCTGTTATAGTTCGGATGCGGCTCACTTCCCAGGACTGTAATTTCATATTTATCTGTTAATTTTAAAATTTGTTCGACCGTATTGATACCAGCCATCCCGTTCCCTATAACCACAAGCTTCTTTTTACTGTTTATCATATACCGGTTCCTCCATTCATTCGACGCTACTTCCTATCCGACGACATCTCTACGTTTCTAATGAATATTGTTTATGCTTCTATTCTAATACAGCAGATAGGTCTATATGTGATTTCGATCACAATGTAGTTAAAATTATGAATATTTAGGGATTTCCCTATTCTATTTCAAGGGATTAAGGTAAGGACCGGAAATCATAGCAGTCATCGAAAGAATCTTTCCAATTCATGCGTAAATACAACCGTTATAAGGAATACTTTATGAACAACTTGTATCTTATGGGAAAACGAATTGAATTGTTTGGAGGTAATCAGCATGTGGTCTAAAATCATTTCTTATCTTCCTAGCTGGAGTACACTCTTTCAAGCTGGCCTCGCGTTGATTATTCCTTTAGGAATTTATTATATAAACACCTCGATTTATTCGTTTGTCGGCAGTAAGGGAGCCAAATCCAAACACTCTTCCAGTCATCCGCTCTCTAATAAACATAACGAAGGGCACATGGATCAGCAGCATGAACCGAGCTCTAAAATTACAGGAAATTATGATTCCGACTTACAGGCAATTCGTGAAGCTATAGGCGAAAATAGTGATGTGCATTTTCGTGAGTTTGTGGTAAAGAAATTTCATGCTCGGTCAGTGTTAGTCTTCATAGAAGGTATGCAGGATGAAAAACTTATGAGCAAGCAAGTATTGGAGGTCTTGATGTTTGAAGGCCAGCAGCAGGGTCAGGATCAGCAGGAACAACCGGAAGGTTTAAGTAACTCTTTTATAAAAGAAAGCCTGATGCCACTTACGCAAATTAGTGAAGTTACCCGTATGGAGGAACTGTACGAGTTCATCCTTTTAGGTCATACCGCCCTATTAATTGAAGGAATGAAGGAAGCGCTACTGGTGGGCCCTCCTAATGGCGCTATTCGCTCCGTCAATGAACCAACCTCTGAAGCATTGCTTCGTGGTCCCAGAATCGGTTTTACGGAAGTATTGAGTGAAAACACTTCGATGCTTCGACGCCAGGGTTTAAATAAAAGTCTGGAAATGAAGAAATTCCAAGTGGGCAGCAGAATCAAAAAAGATCTGGTTATCGCGTATATAAAGGATATTGTGAATCCAGACCTTCTTGAAGAAGTAAGCCGCAGAATATCAAAAATAGACATGGATTTTTTACCTGAATCCGGGTATGTGGAACAACTCATCGAAGACAATTATTTAAGTCCATTCCAACAGGCTCATAATACAGAGCGTCCTGACCGTGTTATTAATGCTTTGTTGGAGGGAAGAATAGCGATCTTACTGGATGGTACTCCTTTTGCACTTATTGTCCCGGTGACCTTCAGTATGCTGCTTCAATCTCCCGAGGACTATTATGAACGATGGATTCCGGGGACACTATTACGTCTGCTACGGTTTAGCGGGGCTTTTATAGCGCTTATGGGGCCTGCTCTGTACATTTCTTTTATATCGTTTCATCCCGGTTTAATTCCGACCAAGCTGGTCATTAGCATTATCGGAACCCGTCAAGGCGTCCCTTTCCCATCCGTTATAGAAGTCATGATTTTGGAAATCTCTATCGAAATTCTACGAGAGGCTGGCATTCGCCTGCCCAAACCCATTGGCCCTGCGATGGGCATTGTGGGAGGCTTGGTCATCGGTGATGCTGCTGTCAATGCGGGCATCGTTAGTCCCTTCCTTGTGATTGTAGTTGCAGTTACTGCCATTTCATCGTTTTCGATACCAACATATAGTGCGGGCATTACCCTGCGCCTTTTGCGTTTTGTCGGAATGTTCTTTGCAGCAATGCTGGGCATGTTTGGAACCATATTGTTCTTTCTGTTAATTTGTATCCATCTGACGAAGTTGAAAAGCTTTGGTGTACCATATGTAACTCCCTTTTCCCCTATGCGCCTAAGCGATTGGAAGGATCTGTACATCCGGGCTCCTATGTCTCTGATGAAACGAAGACCTGTCATGATGAAAACGCAGCAACGCAAACGCAGATCATGATGCCCAAAACGAAGGAGGAGCTACTGTGTTTAGACGCTCTGATGATAAGATCACAACTAAGCAAGGGGCTGTATTCCTGACCAATACCGTATTAGGCGCAGGGATCTTGACACTGCCGAGAGGTGTAACTGAACAAGTACAGACTCCTGATGCATGGCTTTCTGTCCTCATCGGTGGAGCTATTGTTATCTTCGTCGTCTGGATCATGGTGAAATTAAGTCAACAGTTTCCTAGAAACACCATGTATCAATACTCCAAAAGAATTATAGGCACTGTTCCGGGAGGATTCTTAAGCGTGCTATTAATTATATACTTTATAATCATAGCCGGCTTTGAGATCCGTGTGTTAGCCGAAGTAACCATGTTTTTTCTACTTGAAGGTACACCCATCTGGGCGATTGTGATTCCATTCATTTGGGTTGGTAGTTATTTGGTGTTTGGAGGCATTAATTCCATCGCGCGGCTGTACCAAATTGTACTTCCAATCAGTCTCTTCTTTCTGCTTTTCTGTTTTCTCTTTAGCTTAAGAATATTTGAAATTGATCATCTTCGTCCTGTATTGAGTGACGGGATATTACCCGTCATCAAAGGGCTAAAATCGACTATTCTTGTCTTCTCTGGATGTGAAGTCGTCATGACACTGGTCGCTTTTTTGCAGCACCCCGAAAAAGCATTTAAGGCCATGGCAGTGGGCATCAGTATCCCATTAGTTTTGTATTTTTTGACCGTAGTTATGGTGATCGGCGGGCTATCGGTAGATTCTACTGTAACAAGTACTTGGCCTACCATTAATTTGATGCGCAGTTTTGAGATCCCCGGATTTCTTTTTGAACGTCTGGAGTTTCCACTGCTGGTGATCTGGGTGATGCAGATGTTTTGTAATTTCTGTAGTTTTTTCTTCAATGCTTCCTTAGGTGTCTCACAGGTATTTGGTCTTAAATATCGTTATGCGATTTTCGGCTTAATCCCGTTTATCTTTATTTCCACGATGACTCCTGTTCGTATGACTGAAGTGTTTAGCCTTGGCGATGAGATCGGATACATGGGAATCGTATTATTTTTTCTGATCCCGGTACTTCTCTCCATCGTTTTTATGATCAGGAAGAAGGGAATGAAGCAAAATGTGTAGACGATCTTTCCTATCCTTGCTGCTTGCTTTCATTCTGCTGGTGACTCAAGTCGGCTGCTGGAGCAGCAAGGAAGTAGAGGAGCTTAGCATATATACAGGATTGGCTCTCGATAAGGGAGAGCTCAGTCCATTGGAACAGGATCTGGAGAAGAAAGGCAGCCGTTACTTCAAGAAAAATACAATTACGACCAGCGTACAAATCGTCCCCAAAAAATCATCCGGAAGCACAAACCAACAAGGTGGCGACGGTGGACAAGAGCTAAACTATGTAAATATAGCTGGCACCGGTGATTCTTTACTTGAAATCTTCCGACAGCTCTCTCTCCGTTTGGATCGCCCCGTTATTGGTCACCACCTAAAAGTCATCGTGGTTTCCACCGAATTGGCAAAACTTCAAACGATGCAACAATTGATGGATTTTGTGCTACGTGATAATGATATTCGTCCAAGTTGTATGGTTTTCTTAAGTAAGGATCGAGCAGCCAACACCTTAGTTACCAAATATACAGGCGAAATTCCGTCTATTCATATTCTGAATATGCTTCGTAACCATTTTAGAACCAGCAAGGTAATGAGGGGGGTCAATTTGTCTGAATTGGATGGGTTAATGCACTCCAAAAAAAGCTATATACTGCAAAACATTACTGAATCTAAGGGAGAATTAGAATTTTCAGGTGCCGGCATTATTAGAGGGGAAACCGGTCACTGGATTGGTGCTTTGGGACAACAAGATGTGGAGAGTATTGGATGGATTACAGGTGATGTTGAGGGCGGAGCTGTCAAAACGTATGACAAGCGGAATGAAGCCATAACTTATGAAATCAAATCGGTAAAAAGCAAAATAACAACTAAAGTGGGCAAGGACAACGACATCTCCTTTCACGTAAAAATTGAATCCAAAGGGCGTTTAATCGAAAACTGGGATGAGAAGGTAGACCCGACTGAGACGCGGAACATGAAAGAAGCTGAGCAAGAGTTTGAAAAACAAGTGACTAGAAGGATTAAGTCTCTTATGCACAAATTACAATCCGAACATAAAGTCGATGTTGCCGGCTTTGGTGATCACCTGAAAATTGATAAACCACAGGTGTGGAAAAAAGTAAAAGATGATTGGGATTATAAGTTCAGTAAAATCCCCGTAACCTTCGATATTAAGCTAACCATTACGGATTTAGGTTCCTCTGCCGAATAGTCGAAATCCACTCAAAAATTTACCTTGGAGTTAACAAAGAACCCCTCTTCTTAGAAGAGGGGTTTTCCACCACAGGGAACTATTCCGATTTAATCTCTCGATCTTGGATCAACCCTAATGGGTCAGCTTAAAAAATCAGATCTTCTCTCTTCACCGTGGGAACGTCTGGCAAAATCGACGAATTGGAATTTGTCCAGTCGATGCCTTGATTCGGTATACTGGAACAATGTGGTGTCTTCCAGATAAACATAGTTACGTACTACAACCACATGAGTATAGTTCTGGAGGTCCATCAGCTTACGGTCTTCTTCATCTGCATCTTCTACAGAAACGACTTTTTTAGCATAACTGATTGGAAGATGGAGCTCCCCCTCCAGATATTCGTAGATAGATTCACGACTAATTTCCTCGGTAAGCACAGGGACAATGTCTGATCGAAAGTAGTCTTTATCCAGTATGACACATTCACCTTCAATTTCACGCGCACGAATGACTTCCCAGACCAAATACTTGTCTTTGTCAATCTCAAGATGAGTAGCTATGTCATCTGGAACGGGAATCAACTGATTTTTATGAACAATCGTTTGTGATTTACGTCCAATCCGCTCAGACATTTCTTTGAAACTGACCAATCCCCCTATAGGAAAATCCATCCGTCCGATATCCAGAACAAAAGATCCTTTAGCCTTTATTTTATGGATATACCCATTTTGTGCAAGCAAGTGAAGTGCCTTACGCACAGTCTCACGAGAAGTGTTATACTCCCGGGCCAATTCATTTTCAGAGGGCATTTTCGAACCAGGAGCCAATTCGCCTGTCTGGATTCGCCCCGAGTACTCTTGATAAATTTGCAAAAATATATTCTTAGTCAATTTTCATCACCACGTTTATTGTAGCATTCTTTCACTGACCAAGTTACTAAATTAGGCTAGCAGGGATGAATCTGACTTAATTCGTTTTGTCTTAATGAGAATTCAAATGAATTCTCATTAAGACATATTGCAAATCGTTCGCCTCACCTGGTAATTCCTCAATCGATTCAATCATACTCTGCCCATCGGGAACAATGACCGGTGTAATGATAGGATACCCTGATTTCTGGATCAGCTCACGGTCAAATTCCATCAGTAGCTGTCCTTGCTCCACGTTTTGACCTGTTTCCACATGCATGGTGAATCCTTCTCCCTTTAATGACACCGTGTTGATTCCTACATGCACCAGAATCTGCACACCTGTTGGATGCTCCAAAATCAAGGCATGCTTGCTTTTCACCATGATGTGAATGACTTTTCCACTGAAAGGGGCAAGAATCCGACCATCCTTCGGTTCCACTGCAATTCCTTGCCCCATCTGCCGTTCGGCAAAAGCCGGATCAGGAACCTGTTCTAATGGCACAACATGTCCTAGTACCGGAGTCTTTACTTCAAGCACATCCAGTGCAGAATTTTGTTGGTCCGAATTTTTCCGTATGGAGTCATTAGCTGGTGTAGCTGGAGTCTGACGACGCTTATTGAGCAGCTTCCCATACATAAAGGTTAAAGCAAACGGCACAATCAATACGATCGCCATCCCAACGAAGAATACCCCCCAGTTGTTTGGGAAAATAGACAGGAAGCCTGGAATCCCTCCCACACCAATGGAAGAAGCCAACACATGATTTACGGTGAGCAGTATACCTGCGATACCGGAACCGATCATTCCGAATACGAACGGATATTTATACCGAATATTCACCCCGAATATGGCAGGCTCGGTTACACCCAGAAAAGCAGACACGGAAGAGGTAAGAGCCAATCCTTTTCCCTTTTGCTCCTTCAATACCAACATCATTGCCAGTGCCCCGGCCCCCTGAGCGATATTGGACAGGGCCAGCATCGGCCATAGGAACGTTCCACCCTGTGTACCAATTAATTGCACGTCCACCGCCAGGAAAGTATGATGCATTCCCGTGATCACGAGCAAGGCGTAAAAACCTCCATAAATCAGACCACCCAGCGCAGGAGCCAAATCGAAAACGTATACAAGACCAGTCGTAATCGCATTACCAATCATAAAAGTAACCGGACCGATCACTGTAAAGGCAAGAAATCCCGTGATTAATAATGTAATCGGTGCTACGAGCAACAGCCTAAATGAATCCGCTATCTTTTTATTTAGGAATTTCTCAATTTGTGCGAGCACGTAAGCGGATACCAAAACGGGTAAAACCTGTCCTTGATAACCAATCTTATTCACTTCCCAACCAAACAAATCCCAAACTGGAACAGTTCCTTTGGTAACGGCATCCGCATAACTGTATGCACTTAGCAGATCTGGATGAACTAGAATCAAACCGAGTACAATCCCGAGTAAAGGACTACCGCCAAACCTAACAACGGCCGACCATCCAATCAAGGCAGGTAGGAATGTAAAAGCGGTACTGGCAATGGTGTTAATAATAGACGCAAAGTCAGTCCATTGAGGATAGACCTGTACCAGAGCCATTCCTTCGAAAAAGATTCCCTTTCCAGTCAAAATATTATTGATCCCAAGCAATAAGCCTGCAGTCACAATTGCGGGCAAAATAGGAATAAAGATATCTGCCAGCGTCTTGATGGCACGCTGAATCGGGTTTTGTTTTTTACTAGCGGCGTTTTTAACATCGTCCTTAGAAGCCCGACTGCCTCCTGTAATGGAGATCATTTCGTCATATACTTTATCCACCAGACCTGGGCCAATCACGACCTGATACTGTCCTTGTGAAGAAAATTGGCCTTTGACCAGATCATTTTGTTCGAGTGCATCTTTATCGACCAACTTATCATCATACAGGGCAAATCGCAGACGAGTTACGCAATGCGTAGAGGCCTCTATGTTGTCTTTACCACCAACGGCTTTTATAATGTCTTCCACCTGTGCTCTTTCAATCGCCATCTAGTCCACTCCCTCGACGTTTGTTCATTTTTAAAGCAGCACCCCGGCTTAAAAATGAATGTACTACCGGGGTGCTACTGGATATTTCCATACTATTCACTAAGGTTAACGAACAATCCACATATAGGAAGCATACGGAGTCAAAGAGACCACCTGATTTAGCTGCGGAGCATGCTGGGTATTACCGATTAAAAGCTCAGCCGCTGCTACTGCTTGATTATCTAATGATAAATAAAATGAATCGGGAATACGGAATTGTACATCCTGCCCACTAAAATTAGAGATGACAACCAAAGTCTCCTGTTCATTGCTGCGTTGATATGCGTAGACCTGAGGATGAGCTTCGTCCAAACGTTGATAATCCCCATCGGTGATGACCTGTACCGTCTTACGCAGACGAATCAGCTTACGATAATGGCTGTAGATCGAGTTTGGGTCCTCTAACTGAGACTGAACGTTGATCTGTGGATATCTTTCATCTACCTTAATCCAAGGCGTGCCTGTAGTGAAGCCCGCATTGCGAGTGTTATCCCACTGCATCGGTGTTCTCGAATTATCACGTGACCGCTCTCGAATAATATCCAATGCTTCCTCTGCACTTTTTCCTTGCTCCTGCAAGATACGATACATATTCAGCGATTCAACATCCCGAAATTCTTCAATATCTGACCACTGCGGATTGGGCATTCCAATCTCTTCACCTTGAAATATATAAGGTGTTCCCTGAAGTCCATGTAACGTGGTGGCCAGTAGCTTGGCGCTTTCGGCATGGTATTCATCATCATCCAAAAAGCGAGAGATCGCTCTTGGCTGATCATGATTGTTAAAAAACAATGCACTCCAGCCGCCACCCTGTTGCATGCCAATCTGCCAATCTGAGAATAGCTTTTTCAGCATTTCAAAATCATAAGGCATGAGTTCCCACTTTTGCCCATTAGGATAATCCACCTTCAAATGATGAAAATTAAAGGTCATGGATAATTCTTTTCTCTCTGGATTGGAATAACGGATACAATGATCCAGTGAGGTGGAGGACATCTCCCCTACAGTGACGCTGTTATATGTTGAGAATACTTTCTCATGTAATTCATGAAGGTATTCATGCACATGCGGACCATCCGTATAATACTTACGCCCGTCCCCAGGAGCCGTGCTTCCATCATCGTCCGAGAATTGCCGATCCTTGGAGATCAAATTAATGACATCGAGTCGGAAGCCACTAACTCCCTTCTCAGCCCAAAATTCCAACACATTAACAACTTCTTGACGGACTTTGGGATTTTCCCAGTTTAAATCCGCCTGCGTCTTATCAAACAGTGTCAAGAAGTATTGGTTAGTCGCCTCGTCATACTGCCAAGCCGGTCCACCAAACTTGGAAATCCAGTTGTTCGGAGGTCCTCCATCGGGTGCTGGGTCACGCCAGATATAATAGTTCCTGTACTCATTATCCTTAGAAAGCCGCGCCTGCTGAAACCAGACATGCTCTGTGGAAGAATGGTTAACCACGATGTCGATCATCAAGTGCATCCCACGCGCCCGAATTTCCTGACTCAATTCTTCAAAATCCTGCATTGTTCCATAATCAGGATTAATCCGGCAATAATCGGCTACATCATACCCGTTATCACGTTGTGGCGAGACATATACAGGCTGCAACCAGATAATATCAACACCCAGTCCTTGCAGATAATCCAGCTTTTGTGTCACACCTCTTATATCACCGGTTCCTTTGCCCGTCGTATCGTTAAAACTTTTGGGATAAACCTGATAGACGACCGATTTGCGCCACCAGTCCTTATCTTGAGGAATTAAAGCCTTGTTCATTGCTTCCATTCATGCTCATTCCTTTCTTGCGAAATGAAGTAGCGTAAAAGAATTTATTATAACGCTTTCAACTTCTTGTATATACAAGATTAAATCATGTATATACAAGTTGTCAATATACTTTATGTATATAAGGTAATACCCGTTTTACGGCTAAACGATCAGGGAACTCATCCATTCTGTCCGGATTATATTTCATGAATCTTTGAATAAGCTCTGTTCACACGAAAAAGGCTCCTGCTTATAAGTCAGGAACCTCTCTTTAAAATCGTGAATACGGTATTTATTTAAATCCATATGGATAGTGCACTATAAAGGAGCAATAAGGCCATTATGATATTGAAGGAGCGCTCATACTTATTCAAGAAGCGCTGGAACATAGCTCCGAAAATCGCCCAGCACATTACAGCTACAAAACCAATACAGGTCAGGAGTAACGAGATCGTAAACATTGTCATATACGACACATCATACGGCATAACAAACGTTGAAATGACCGTAATACCATACAAAATGATTTTTAAATTGATAAATTGCAGCAGAAGTCCTGATTTGAAGGAATATCCTTCATTGTGGTCATTATCCTCCGAAGTAGATTTGCTCTTTGCTATTTTTACTGCCAGATAAAGCATGTACAGACTACCAAGAACATTCATCCAGATTTTAACCCGAGGCAAGAAATGATATAAAGCAAGATTAAAATAGCAGGCTAACAACATAATGGCGAAACAGCCTGCTGTTACTCCCAGTAAGAATGGAAAAGCTCTCTTCAAACCTAACCGCCTGGCACTGTCCAATGACATAATATTGTTGGGGCCTGGCGTAAAGCTAGTAACAAGCACATAAGATAAAAATGGAATAAACGGCATGCAACAATCAACTCCAGTGTGTTATAATTGAATAAAATGTGCGTTGAAACGCACTTTTGTACTTCATGATTGTACATCATGTTCTTTATATAGCACAATAGGGAGCGGAAAAATGATGGAGAATATTAATTTGATTTTAAGTAAAAATTTAAAGCATCTAAGAAATGAAAGAAAATTGAGTTTAGATAAATTAGCTGACCTGACGGGGATCAGTAAAACAATGCTCGGCCAGATTGAACGTGGAGAATCAAATCCTTCGATTACAACGGTATGGAAAATTGCGAACGGCTTGAAAATATCATTCACTGCCCTGATTAGCGAACCGCCTGCCGATGCCGTAGTCGTTCCTAAAAGCAAAGTACAAGTGCTTGAAGAAAGCAATCACTATCGTTTGTATCCGTTTTTCCCCTATGAAGGAAACAGAAATTTTGAGGTTTACACCGTAGAGATTGAAACAGGCGGGGAACTGAGTTCCGCCCCTCACCGTGAGGGTACTGAAGAATTTATTACCGTATTTGAGGGTGAAATGGTGGTAAAAGTCAGCGAAGAAACGTACACGGTGAAAGCCGGAGATTCGATACGCTTTAAAGCAGACCGTCCGCACATATACTATAATTTAGGAGAAACGCTGGTAAGGATGAATATGATCATTTATTACTCTGTATAATAGTTCAATTCTTGAAGAGCATATATGTAAAAGTCCTTAAATATAAAAGATCCTATTAAAATAAGAGGCTCTTTTAATAGGATCTTTGGTACAAATCATAAATGATTAACCTGTTTGTTGTTTAGGAGATTTCAACTTGCTTGATTATTCGTGCCGGATTCCCAGCTACAATCATATGATCTGGAACATCTTTGGTTACGACCGCTCCTGATGCCACTACGACGTTATTACCTATCGTAACACCGGGATTAATAACCGCCCTGCCGCCAATCCATACATTATTGCCAATCGTTACAGGCTTTCCATACTCTGGACCAGCAATTCGTTCAAATGGATCAATGGGGTGAGTCGCTGTGTAAATATGGACTCCCGGAGCCAGAAAACAATTATCTCCAATACGCACCTCGCATACATCCAAAATGGTACAGTCAAAGTTGGCATAGAAATTTTCCCCAACATGGATGTTGTATCCGTAGTCACAGCGTATGTTGGGTTCCATGCTTATATTTTCACCTGTGGAACCGAAAAGCTCCTTAAGTAACTTTTCACGGTACTCACTATCCGCCTCAGTCGTCTGATTAAAGAGACGTACACATCTTCTCGCATACTCTCTTTCACTCGTTAATTGAGGATCAGCTGCTACATACAGTTCCCCATCCAGCATCTTTTGTTTTTCCGTTTTCATAGACATGCGACAATCCCCTTTATATTTTAATCTTATTTCTTATCTTTCATCCCCACAGGCTGGGCAGCACCCGATATCAAACCAGCAACAATAACGCCAATGAGCACTACAATTAAAGCATGCAGGAGACCCACATGTTAAGGCAATATAACCTATTGTGGCTACGGCTCCTACCCGGACAGCTGCACCACGAGGATCATCTCCGGCAGCAGACAAGCCTACAGGAAAACCAAGTGAAGCTCCAAGCCCCCATAGCAAGATACCCAATCCAGCTAAGAGATAATGCTGTCCCCAGATCACTAGAATAATACCCCCAGCAGCCAGTCATTCGCAGCCCCTTCTGCAAACGCCATCCCGAGCACGATGATCCCAATCAGTAGGATTCGCCTTTCTTTCCAGACAGCAAGCTGAACCTTCATATTAGATCCAACCTTTTGCGTAGAAACTTCCTTTTCTTTGCCTGTATCAAGAGGCAAATAACGATACAAGTAGAAAGTTACTGCGGCAATCATGGCAGCCATAGCTCCAAAATGAATCACAACAGGTATTCGTAACGCCGCTGCTACAGAACCGATGATAGCTCCTACAAGTGTCCCCATACTAAACGAACCGTGAAAGGCGGGCAAAAGCATTTTATTAACTGATTTTCTACCGCAGAACCTTCGACATTAAGAGCTACTTCAACTGTACCATAGCCACCACCAAAGATGACCAAACCAACAAATACCATGCTCGTGAGCGAAAATGCAGTTCCCAACCCTACAATGACAAAACCAATCACAATCAAAAGCGCACTTCCCAGAATGACCGACCGTCCACCTATACGAGAAATAACATTGCCCGCACTAAGTAGTCCCAATAAGGAACCCACAGCTAATCCAAAAATAATAATCCCCATTTCGGCAGTCGAGACATGCAAAATATCGCGTATGACAGGCGTGCGGGACACCCAGGATGCAAAAGCTATACCCGGTAAAGCGAATAAAACAAATAAAACATTGCGAACTATCCTAGGATTCATGGAGGGTTCTACTGTCATCGCTTAGCTCCTTAACGATATTTTTTATAGAACTTTTAATAAGTAGTATTATAATAAATTATTCTATTTGCATCCAGCACTATTTGTCAACCTGGGCGGTATGATAAAGCTAAGGGCAGGCGCCTCTCGTTTTCAATGTTTCATCATTACAATCTTTTTCTCCATCCCCCAAGTCACCCCAATCGCTTCGCATGTGACGTGTTAGGCCGACGAGTGGCTTCATATTCGCATGCGCCAAGTAAAGGCAGCGGTTAGTCTGGTAAAACCAGTTCCTACAATAATGGATCTATACATCTCTCTTCCTCCGTCAATCCTCTTCGTTTTCTCCTCAAAAGCATTATGATGATCGGTTTCGTATATATACCTTACATGAACATTCAATAATGAAAAAAGGAATGCTTCCTTGTCCGTTTACTTAGACTAGAAGCATTCCTTTTATTTTTAATGTTACGCTTGATGAAACGCTCCAATGCTAAGGCCAAACGCAGCTTCGTGAATCACTTCTCCAGTCGTTGGATGAGCAAAAACCGTTTGCGTGATTTGCTGTTCTGTCAGCTCATTGGCAATCGCCAATGTCAGGCTACTGATTAAAGATGATGCATCTGGACCAATAATCGATCCACCCACAATTTGTTGTGTCACATTATCCTTTATCAATTTAATAAAGCCTTCCGATTCATTCATCGTTAATGCTTTCCCATTGCTGGAGAACGAAACTTTGCTTACACTGAAATCCATTCCCTCTCGCTTGCATTGATCCTCTAATATACCAACACTTGCGATTTCGGGTGAAGTAAAGATGACATTTGGAATGGCGGCATAGTGCATACCTTCCGATCCACCCATGATGGCATCAATAGCCGTGATCCCCTGATGGGAGGCGACATGGGCAAGCTGCATAATATCCGTCACATCACCAATGGCATAGATATGTTCGACGTTTGTACGCATATATTCGTTAACGGCAATGCCTTTCCCTCGCTCATTGCGCTGGATACCCGCTTGTTCAATGTCCAGTCCATCCAAATTGGGCTCACGTCCAATCGCAACAAGCACTTTCTCGCTAACTAACAAATGCTCACCTTGTTTGTTTTCATAGGTGACAATAGCCTGTCCATTGTCCGCCTGTTGGATCTTAGATACCTTGGACTGGGTATGGATATGAATCCCAGCATTCTCTGCCGAATGTTTAATTTCTTCTGAAATGTCACTGTCAACCATGGTCAACAAACGATCCATAAATTCTATTACGTGAACCTCTACACCGAAATTGCGATAGATGAAAGCAAACTCCATACCAATCACACCACCGCCAATAATCGTAATACTTTTTGGTAGTTCAGTAGAGGCAAGGGCATCGGTACTATTCATTACAATGGGAAGATTGATGCCGGGAATATTCACTTTGGTAATTTTAGAACCTGTCGCAATAATGATATCGTTTGCTGTAACCTGGTAATTTCGTTGTCCTTTGACGCTTACTTGTGTCGCAGATAAAAAGGCTGCTTGACCGCGAATAATTTCAATATTATTTTTTTCCATTAAATAATCAATACCCGAAATCAATTTTCCTTTGATTTCATCTTTACGACGAATGACTTGTTTCATATCGACTTGAAGATCTGTTCCCGTATGAATACCAAACAAAGACGATTCCTTGATGTGGTGACAAATCTCAGAAGACTTCACCAGGGATTTAGTTGGAATACACCCTACATTAAGACAGGTGCCACCCAACCCCTCCTTTTCCACCAAGGCCACCTTTATTCCTTTTTTAGCGGCATAAATCGCTGCCACATACCCTCCTGGTCCAGCTCCAATAATTAGTAAATCCACGTTCTTATCCAGTGTAGGTTGTTCCATCTTAGTAGCCTGTGATGTTACTGTAGACGTCCCCTCTTCGGCAACAGCGTCAATTGTAAACAAGACCTGATTAGAGGATACTTCGTCGTCTTCTTCAAAGTGGATTTTACTAATGCTTCCCTCGACAGTCGCTGTAATTTCTCGAACACCTTTTCCTGTCTCAACCTCAAGTAGTACATCCCCAAAGGAAACGTTTTGTCCGAGCTGGACGTGATTTCTGCTGGCTTTCCCCTTTTTTCCTCCAGGGATCATTGACATTTTAACTTCCATAATTCTCAAACTCCTTCACGACCAAAAGAGAATTTATTGAGCCCTTTTAGCGAATAATTTAATGTCTGACTACGCCTGCTTGTACCAATTTAACCCCATTAGCCAAACAATCACCCACAGGACAAGTCTTTTCAACAAACGCTGCAAAAGCTTCTGCTTTTTCTTGGCTCTCTGTCGTTTTAAAGTGCATGACAAAACGAATTTCCTGAAATCCACATCGAACATCCGCTAGCCCCATGAACCCATCCGGGTCCAAATCTCCTTCCAGCTCTACATGGAATTCTTCATACGAAAACCCAAAGCCTTCGGCAAAAGCAGCAACAACGATCGACTGACATGCACCAAGCGCACACAAAAGTGCTTCAACCGGATTCATCGCTTTGTCGGTTCCACCAAAATCTTCAGGCTCATCCATCACAATTTTAAACCCTCTAGATTGAGCTTCCACCTGCAACCCTTCAGGTAATTTTTTTGCAGTAGCTTTAAATGTAGTTAACATAAATATAACCTCCCGTTTACTTTGTGAAAAAAATAACTTGATTCAGGGAAATTGTAGCACTCTTGGTTTTAAAAATCAATAGTTAGCTAAGTAATTTATTTTAGATGTTAAGAAAGTATCTGATATGATGAAAAGTACAAAGGTCTGTTATACTTAAGTTGATGTATAAGAAATATAGTTTAGTTGAATGGGTTGGTGTGGCCATGTTTAACTTAGAGAATTGTCTTGCTTTTATTACCAATCGTAGTGGAAAAATCTTTTCGGAAGCCTTGGAGAAAGAATTTCGGCCTTATAACATTACTAGGAGTCAATGGATTACGATGTATTATATCTATACACATAAATCCATGACTCAACGAGAACTTGCAGAAGAATTGTCGATTAAGGAGCCAAGTGTAGTGCGGCTGCTACAAAAACTAGAAGCCGAAGGGTATTTACTTCGAAGTATTGATGACACAGACAAACGAATGAAACAAATTCAATTATCCGATCTTGGTACGCAGGTTTGTCTTAAGCTTCTGCCGATTGCTGAGAAGTTTAAGCAAGACACCATTGCTGGGATCTCTCAAGACGATCTTCATACCTTTGAGAGTGTGCTTCAGAGAATGGTTGATAACACAAGGAAATAGCAAATATAGAAAAACGACCAAGAAAGGTACTTCCCTTGGTCGTTTTTCTTATAAAGCACGCATGTAATTGCTGTTTTTCACTTCTATACTTACTGGAAAAGTAGAAGTAAATGGTTAAGTAAGCACAGGAGTAGTAGCACATGGATATCTTATTATATATTTCATAAAGAAAGTACGTAAATGAAATCACGTTTCTAAGATCGGCTTGATTCCAAAAAAAAGGCACACCCCTTACTGGGATGTGCCTTTTTATCTCGCTTGGCGGCGTCCTACTCTCCCAGGACCCTGCGGTCCAAGTACCATCGGCGCTGGAGGGCTTAACGGTCGTGTTCGGGATGGGTACGTGTGGAACCCCTCCGCTATCGCCACCAAACATGAATTTGCCTCGCAAATTCTAACTTCAAGGTTACACCCTGAAAACTGGATCCGAAACTCATTGCGCCTTATCTTTAGGATAAGCCCTCGACCGATTAGTATTGGTCAGCTCCATGCATTACTGCACTTCCACCCCCAACCTATCTACCTCGTCGTCTTCAAGGGGTCTTACTAATTGGGAAATCTCATCTTGAGGGGGGCTTCACGCTTAGATGCTTTCAGCGCTTATCCCTTCCGTACATAGCTACCCAGCGGTGCTCCTGGCGGAACAACTGGTACACCAGCGGTACGTCCATCCCGGTCCTCTCGTACTAAGGACAGCTCCTCTCAAATTTCCTACGCCCACGACAGATAGGGACCGAACTGTCTCACGACGTTCTGAACCCAGCTCGCGTACCGCTTTAATGGGCGAACAGCCCAACCCTTGGGACCTACTTCAGCCCCAGGATGCGATGAGCCGACATCGAGGTGCCAAACCTCCCCGTCGATGTGGACTCTTGGGGGAGATAAGCCTGTTATCCCCAGGGTAGCTTTTATCCGTTGAGCGATGGCCCTTCCATGCGGTACCACCGGATCACTAAGCCCGACTTTCGTCCCTGCTCGACTTGTAGGTCTCGCAGTCAAGCTCCCTTCTGCCTTTGCACTCTTCGAATGATTTCCAACCATTCTGAGGGAACCTTGGGGCGCCTCCGTTACTCTTTAGGAGGCGACCGCCCCAGTCAAACTGCCCACCTGACACTGTCCTCGCACCGGATCACGGTACCAAGTTAGAACCTAGATACGATCAGGGTGGTATCCCAAGGATGCCTCCCCTCAAGCTGGCGCTCAAGGTTCAACGGCTCCCACCTATCCTGTACAGATCGTACCCAAATTCAATATCAAGCTGCAGTAAAGCTCCATGGGGTCTTTCCGTCTTGTCGCGGGTAACCTGCATCTTCACAGGTATTAAAATTTCACCGGATCTCTCGTTGAGACAGCGCCCAAGTCGTTACGCCATTCGTGCGGGTCAGAATTTACCTGACAAGGAATTTCGCTACCTTAGGACCGTTATAGTTACGGCCGCCGTTTACTGGGGCTTCGGTTCATAGCTTC
>NZ_CM134214.1:4535000-4757500 GCF_054113405.1 Paenibacillus sp. ALE3
AATAAAGGATCTGGATGAAGAAGTAGCAATAATATTATGCCTGCTAGTATATAGGCTACAGCCGCTAAAAGAAAAGGTCCAGCTAAACTGGGAACTCCAATGGATAATGCAAACTCTCCCGTAACGTTAACTAAGTTGGGACCGGCTACCGCTCCGATCGTTGTAAAGACCATAGCCATACTCGCAGCTGTTGCTCTCTGCTTTGAATTCGCGAGATCTGTACCGGCATAACGAGCCTGCAGGTTTGTAGCCGTTCCCGATCCATAAATAAGAAGGGAGACCAAAAGCAGGGTAATACTATTCATAAGAGCTGCAACAACGACACCGATCGCCCCAACTCCCCCTGCAATAAAACCGAGTCCCAACCCCATCCGTCGGCCAAATCTTTGGGAAAACCGACCAACGAGGAGCGCTGCAACAGCTGATCCAAGTGTAAATAGTGCTGTAGGAATCCCCGTGAACTTATCCGTACCCAGCATATCTTGCGCCAATAACGCACCCACGGTTACTCCGGCAGCCAGTCCGGCGCCTCCAAAAATTTGAGAGAAAATAACGGTGATAAGCGTACGACGATACAGTTTTCTTTGCTTATCTGAAGATTCCACATAGGAATTGATAAGCGCTTGCTTCTTCTGCGAAGCATTCGTCAAATTCATTAAGGCTAACATCCTCCCCTGATTCCCTTCAAAACAGTTATCTGTTTTTCATCAAAAAGTGACAAGCATTCAATCTTCATGAGCCTGTCACTTCGTTAAGAATAAAGTCGTTCCAATCGTGAACACTCTTATCCAAGTGTCTAGCTTCGAAACCATGAGCTTGCAACAATTCAATAGCTCTAACCGCCATTAAGCAATACGGGCCTCTGCAATAAGCCACAATCTTCGAGTCGGCTGGCAACAAGGATAACTGCTCCGCTAATTCTTCAATTGGAACGGAAACAGCTCCCGGTATATGGGCAGTTTCATATTCATCTCGCGGCCGTACATCAAGAAGTGTGACTTCCCCTTTTTCCATCCGCATTGCCAATTCTTCCATTGTGACTCCTTCAACATCTGAGAATTGACCCAAAAATTGCTCCTTAATGTGCTGAACTTCAATTAACTGCTTTTCAGACAGGTCATACAGTGAATTTAAAAAGTGCAAAACAGATGAATCAGAAAGTTCATAATACACAAAGTTCCCCTGCTTTTTGGATTGAACCAACTTAGCCTGATATAGAGTTTGTAAATGCTGAGAAACATTGGCAACGGACATCGAAGTCATTTTAGATAGAACTTCAACTGATTTGGGTCCTTGTATGAGAATATCAAGAATTTCCAACCTTTTCGGGCTGGACAAGCATTTTCCGATCCGTGCGTATTCGGTGAAAAGACCATCTTTGAAATCTCGTTCGTTCACTATCAAACACCCCATTAATTAAACTATTCAATTAACTTCTTTAATTAAGAAATTATAAATCTTCCTTTTTTTCATGTCAATTCTGAAATATATTCAGTTTTCACGCAAAAAAAGCCAGCTGCATGAGCTGGCAAAAATTCATTTTCCCCTTTAAACCACTTTCAGACTGACTTCTCCCTGTAATTCCCCATCCGCTGAGGCTTGAAGCAACAGCTCACCAGCCACATCCCCTGATTGTACAATCACAAGACACCTTCCTCTGTGTGTTCGTCTCCCTTTCCCCTTGTAGGGTTCATCACTGGTGAGATCTCCATTGTCTATTCCAAGGATACGACCATCACCATGCAGTTCAAAGCTCAAATCAACATCCTGGTTGGGTACAACAATCCCATGTTGATCTATAACGGTTACTTCCACATGAGATATTTCATGCCCATCAGCAGGGAGAATCGCCCGATCAGCCTCCAATTTTAGTGCATAAGGAAGCCCAGCGGTGGTCAGTTCATGCTCACAAACCTGCTGATTCCCATTACGGCCTATAGCCCGAATTTTTCCTGGTGTATAGGGAAGTTCCCATAGGATTAAATGATTAGGGTAATCGGTCAACTTTCTCTCACCGTATGATTCCTCGTTCACGATCAATTCTACGCTCTCACAATTGGTAAATGTAACCAACCGTATCAGTTTTCCTGCGTATTCAGGAAATGTCCAGTGATCTTCCATAGTCGGCGATTTCCAGTGCATTGTCCATGTGGGATTATATTCCGATTTCATATGATCGTTAAATACGGCTATGTGCACAACTGGCTGATCAGACCATAGACTTTGTTGGAGATAAGATACAGGTTTGCGGAACCCACATGTGTCGATCAGTCCGGAGGACCATCCTTTAGAGGGGTAGCTTGTTTCTCCCAAATAGTCTATTCCACTCCAAACAAATTGACCGATCACATAATCATGATTAGCGACATCAAACCAGGGATTCAGGGGTAAATAACCTTTAACCCGGTTATCTTTACCCCGATAGTATGGGAATGTCTCTGTTCCGAGGATAAGCGTATCCGGCATGGCTGCTCTATAGTGCTCATACCACTGTTCCTGATAGTTCAGCCCTAGCACATCCACTCGTTGTGCCAGCAGCTTGGTATGCTCCACCTTGGATTCAATCGGACCATCACGCAAGTTGATTGGTGTATTATGCGGCTCAAGCGCACAGGTAACAGGCCGGGTTGGGTCTTTTTTATGGCAAAAGGCAACGAGTTGCTCCAGCATGTTTAGCATGGACGGTTGACCTTGGTTCTCCACTTCATTACCAACACTCCACATCAAAACACTAGGATGATTCCTGTCTCTAACAAGCATGGCCTCCAGATCCTTTTCCCACCATTCATCATATAAATGCTCATAGGAGAGAGATTTCCATTTATCAAAAGCCTCATCAACCACCAAAAAACCCATCTGATCACATAAGTCTAATAGTTCGGGCGCCATAGGATTATGAGCAAAACGGATTGAGTTACAGCCCATTTCCTTCAGCTTCTCCAGCCTTCTCTTCATTGCTGTATCATGATAAGTAGCCCCCAGGCAGCCTAAATCATGGTGAATGCACACTCCCTTCAGCTTCAAGCTGCTTCCATTCAACAATAATCCTTTTTGAGAATCGAGGATCACTTTTCTTATACCAAAAGGGGTACGATAACGATCCACCTCAGTATTGTCGCAATAGATCGTCGTTTGGGCTTCATAGAGCACTGGATGGTCCGGTGACCATAATTCCGGCTCTAAAACTCGTGTTTTCTGCTCAATTTCCTCTGATTCTAAGCCTGCAAGGGTTACTCGGTTTTCAATTTTCTCTTTTAGTTGTCCCTGTGAATCCAATATTTCAGTCATAATCGTACACTCTACGGCATGCGCATAATGATTACTTACCTGGATTCTGGCACTCACCTTGGCTTCATCTGGTGAAATTTCAGGTGTGGTAATATAAGTGCCCCATTCGGTTATGTGAAGATAATCCGTATAAATCAGCCAGACATTACGATAAATACCTGCCCCTGAATACCATCTGTCAGGTGGAAGAAGCGTATTGTCCACTTTGACGGCAATTACGTTCTCCTCATCCCACCGAATATATGGAGTCAAATCATACTGAAAGCTAACATATCCATAGGGCCGCTTGCCCACAAAATGCCCATTGAGCCAAACCTCACTATTACTGTGAATGCCATCGAATTGTATGTATACGCGCTGTTTTGGAGAGGAGGGCTTCACATTAAAATGCTTTCTGTACCACCCGACGGACCACCTGGGCAAATAAGCTTGATTGCCGCCATACGGCATATGTGGATCAAACGATTTTTCAATACTCCAATCATGAGGGAGATGAAGGTCCCGCCAATGCTCATCCTTATAATCTGTCTTCTCAGCACCTGTGTAGTTGCCCTCTACGAATTTCCAATCTGTTCTGAACGGCATAATCACTCTGCTTCCCATTATCTTGCCTCCATTTCATAAAGTAGATGAACGGATATAAACAACAATGTGGGATGATCATCATAGGTATGGTCTCGCTTACAATATTTCAAACACGGGGCGATCCTCAACAAAGTAGACGGGGAGCGTTGGAAATTGGAGGGAAAGTGTATCAGCAAGATACTTCATACCAGGCGCTTCACTCTCAGCATGTCCCAGCATGATAAGTGCTTTATTTTGCCCTTGATAGACAGCGTCTTTCACATATTCCGGTGTTTCCCATTCGGGCCCTTCACCAGCAATGATCAGGTCTACATTTTCATGTAGAAGTAATGGTATGGCTAGTTCACCACCTCCCCTATATCCGACTAAGATTCCCACTCGTTCACACGACATGGATACCTCGCCAGCTACTCGTACATAACGAATATGAAGTTTGGCTTTCATATATTCAGCGATCTCCTTAACTTCCATAGCCGGAATAGCCAAAATGGCGGAAGAGGGCTGCTGTTTCACAACGTAAGGATGCCAATCAAGCGCCTGAAGAAGTCCAACCATCACTCCATCTGGCTGATAACGGTGTATGGTGTCATGAAAACGATAGATCCCTACGCCTGAGTCGGCGACCAGGCGAGATTTGTGCAAATAGACAGGATCATGTAGTAAACATTCCTGGATACCGTGATGGCTATAATACATACCTTCATGCGTAATAATAAAATTCGCGCCAAGCGAAATAGCTTGTTCTATTACATATTGTGATGCGCAGAAAGCGGTTACAATTCCTTGAATCTCAGTATCCCTAAGCTCTGGGTTAAGCAGATCTACGGTCGTATTGGGTATGTCTATTCCCTTTGTCAGATGAATCACCATCTGCCCCATAGTCATGATCATACATGTATCCCTCCCCATGAAAAATATGTATCAATTGTACCATTTTATTCTATCATGGGGCCTATTATTTCTAGCAAAATAGCCAGCTCCAAGGGAGCTAGCTGTTTTTGCGAATGCATTTATTTTTTTATTTCAGAACTCCCAAAATGGAGTCGATTCGTTCTTTTGCTCCTCGCCAAGATGCCATGACCGGGAATGCATATTGCTCTCTTGCTCTCAAATTCCATGGATGAGGAATACAAAGCACCTTCTTCCCGTCCTCCAGCGCAGGCACTAGATTATGGGGACCATCATCAATCAGGAGATCATAGTTAATCAGATTCTTTCGTTTACATGGGAAAAAGTTCTCCATCGGAATGAATGGCATATGCCTTTGAAGCCAATTCCATTTCTCCACGACGGTTTTTGGTTCTGCCGCTGTCACAATAATGACATCAAAAGCATTGCAAAGCTTCTCCATTTCTTCTACAACATACTCGTCATACAGCTCAAGTTCCTCAAACAAACCCGGTCGTCCATAAAATACATCATGTGTGCTTTTGGGATGACGTAGATGATCGGTGTTCCAATCTAACATGTCTTCATAATGAAGCGGATGAGTGGGAAATTCACTATTGTTATGGTATATAGCCCGTTTGACGAGATGACAGATCGTATCGTCCATATCGACTGCTATGATTGGTTTTCTCATCATCTGCCCCTATCTATTCTAGTAAAAGTATTACGAGAATATCATACAACAATTTAATACCGGGGTGAAGCTTGGCATGGGCTATACTATCGGTTCCTCAGATGACTCCTGATAGCTAACCAAACATATTGTTAGGTTAGTTTACATTCAACAAAGCAATCATGAAAATTATTTAGGTTTTATTTTAATATTTTTAGCTAACTTGCCAACGTAAAAAATCAAGAAAACACATCACAATAGAGAGAAAATCCATCATAAAACCTTTAAAAATCACACTTTAATAAGAATTCCATACAGATATACTCCAAAAACAAAAATAAATTAAAAAATCAATTTAATAACAAATTCACAAATGATAGAATAACGAAAAATAACTTCTTCAAAAATGAAAGCGCTTTATATCGTGTTTAGCTTACTGCTATTTACATACTTACATACCTACTCCACCTCTATATAGCAGGAAGTTGAATAATATATTTTAGGGAGGAATATAAGTGAACGCATTGTTAAGAAAAGCATTATTGTCTGGACTCGCTGGTCTGCTTATCATGATTGGTTTGGGGGGATTCTTCTCCAAGGCGCAAGCTGCTTCAGGATTTTATGTAAGCGGTACCAATCTGTATGACTCTACAGGCAAACCGTTCGTTATGAGAGGCGTCAATCACGCTCACACTTGGTACAAAAACGATCTTTATACTGCTATCCCAGCAATTGCTAAAACAGGTGCTAATACAGTCCGAATTGTCCTTTCTAACGGAAACCAGTACACCAAGGATGACATTAATTCCGTGAAAAATATTATCTCTCTCGTCTCCAACCATAAAATGATTGCTGTACTTGAAGTTCATGATGCTACAGGTAAAGACGACTATGCGTCTTTAGATGCAGCAGTGAATTACTGGATTAGTATAAAAGATGCTCTGATCGGCAAGGAAGATCGGGTTATCGTGAACATTGCGAACGAATGGTATGGCTCTTGGAATGGAGGCGGTTGGGCAGATGGGTATAAGCAAGCGATTCCCAAGCTAAGAAACGCAGGTATCAAAAATACGCTCATCGTCGATTGTGCAGGCTGGGGACAATATCCTCAATCTATCAATGACTTCGGTAAATCTGTATTTGCAGCTGATGCTTTGAAGAATACGGTATTCTCCATTCATATGTATGAGTTTGCTGGTAAAGATGTTCAAACGGTTCGAACCAATATTGATAACGTTCTGAATCAAGGGCTCCCTTTGATTATTGGTGAATTTGGCGGTTACCATCAGGGAGCAGACGTCGACGAGACTGAAATCATGAGATACGGCCAATCTAAAAGCGTAGGCTGGTTAGCCTGGTCCTGGTATGGCAATAGCTCCAACCTTAATTATCTTGATCTTGTGACAGGGCCTAACGGCAATCTGACCGATTGGGGTCGCACCGTGGTAGAGGGAGCGAACGGGATCAAAGAAACATCGAAAAAAGCCGGTATCTTCTAAAAAGACAATAAGAATATAAAAAGGCTCATGGTTGAACGACCATGAGCTATCTATTTTTAATACTTTGTACTAAAGTCTTCGCTGAGCGCTTCTGATCTTGCATTCCCTGATTTACAGGGTGATTTTAATTTCATACACAGGTACGATGCTGACCGTGCCAATATCCGCGATTCGTTCCTCCGCAGTCTCTTTCCAGCCAGCCATGGTCGTATTGCTGTTTAGAACCTTGCCCTTTCGAATTGGAGCAACGTATACGTACATCTCTCGCTCGATAAGCCGATGTTCAAATGATTTCAAACCTATTTCCCAGGTTGTGTGGTTACAGAAATTATCGTGAATCAGTTCACCGTCAATAAATGCATAACCAATGTCTCCCGTATAATCGATACGCAACAGAGCCTCTTTGATCCCATTGAGGGCATTTATTTCGAAATCAAGAACGAATTTATCATGGTTCACCCTTTTCAGATTAAATTGTATTTCTTTCTTAGGCACCCTTAACAGATACGTTGTAAATAATTCACTTTCTGTTGTTGCAGACAACTCTCCACCAGATATAGATGTGATTGAGTCATCAAAATCCGGGAATACACTCAGTGCTACAATCTCCTGATCTGTTGATTCCAGTCTTATCTCATCTTCGGATACAAGTAAATTGGCACTCGTCAAGATAACTCTGTCCCGACCTTGCAGGTTAACCTTCCAAAACTCCAAGCTTTGTTCATCAGTCATCGTGTAGATGGCGACTTTTAAGCCACTTTCAAATACCAGGCGGATAAGACTCTCTTCCTCTTCAGCAATCTGAATGATCGTATTCCCATCCAATTGTTCTATCGAACCTTTGTCGATTGTGGCACTGATGATATCTTTTGACTCCAATGCATACGTTCCTTTCATCCCGTCCGGTACAAAGAAAAAATAATATATTTCTCCTTCTTCTTCTATCCTTGTTATCAGCTGTGCTGTTGCATATTTGAGCTTTATTCCATCCAAATTGAGGTTAAATGGCAATATAGCGAAGCTATCACGTCCTAACGTTAGTTCACCTTGACTAGGGATTACAATCGTTTCCTCAGCCAGCTCGATGCTTACATTAAAATCGTACAGGTCATGATTTTCAACATGGTCCTGGAAATTATTTAGAAACAGGTAGCCCGACCCGGCACTGGAGCGCACCGCATATCGTAAGGTATCCACATCATAAGGTTCCATTCGGGACGTGTCCTCTGGCAGTATAGTCTTCGTCAGAGAGAATTGCTTTTGGAATGTTGAAAGAAAATAATGCTGCAGCTTTGTTCTTCGGTATGACTCCCTGATCTGACCAAATTCTCCGATCATGGCATTAAAATCATAGGATATTTTAGGTGTAGCCAGATCGTTTGTGAACGGGTTAACCTTACCTCGAGGATTGGAACCCCCATGATACATATAGTATCCGATCAGGTTACAGCCTTCTGCAACCTTCATGACAGTCATCGCTGGAACACTGCGATAGGGAAAGGCAAACCGGTATTTATAAAACTGAACCATACCCCCACCCATTTCGCAGCAAGCGTACGGATAGTCTTCCGGGGCGTATAGGGGCTCAAAATTGTAGCTTTTCGGAATCTTGTTATTATGCTTGTCTCGAAAAATGTATTCCGGTGTCGCAGGATGCTCATCCTTCCCCTCCAACCGTCCCTCTTCATAATAGATCCACGGCCAGTATGCATATCCGCCCCATAAGGGCAACATATCAGGAACAGGCGTTGTCGCTCCTCCCCATCCTGTGCATGTATAGATCGGAGTATCAATCCCCGCTTCCAGAGCTATTTCTTTAAGTTTTAACATATGCGAATTACCGTCACTCCCAGAGTTTAACCACATATCATTAATCCCTACAGTCAATCCCCACTGAGCAGAGGAATGATGATGCTCGTTTTCGATTTGGGTGCCGATGATCGGCCCACCCTCCTTATATAACAGCCCTTTAACCTGAATACCAATTTCGTTATACATTCTTCTTGTATAGAACAGATACCCCTCATCATTAGAACGAACCTCAAATGGGCGGCCGAATAGCCAATCCGGTATACCGCCGTTTCGGATTTCGCCATGATTGAAGGGGCCGATCCGGATAATAACATATAGCTGATGTTTGCCACACAACTCAATGAAATGGCGGAGGTTTTTATTCCTGCTCCAATTAAAAACACCTTCAACTTCTTCATGTAGATTCCAAAAAATATAAGTAGCAATGATATTGACGCCACCCATTTTTATTTTAATAATTTCGTCTTCCCAATAGCGTTCATCATAGCGTGTATAATGGAATTCACCACAAATCCCGAAAAAAGGCTCTCCATCCTTCTCCATAAAATAGTTGGTGAATCCGATTTGTTCTCCCTTTGGGTTGGTGCCGCCAAGTTTAAGATGTCCTTTCACAATCTGCTTGTGATCATCTTGGACCGTAATTCGATAGTTTCTCATGAAGTTCACTCCCCTCACTCATTCATATTGAATGACACCGGCTATCTCGGAGACAACAGGTTGTCTAAGATAGAAACTCTAATCTGAATTTAGGATAAATTGGTTCCACTTTCGCTGCCAAGCTATATCATTCCAGAATGGATGATGCGGAGCACAGTTGGAGCAGAGGGTCATTCCCCAGAACCCTAGTGCCATTCCTTTTCGCAATACATATTCGGCTATATATTTACCAACTGGACCTTCTTCAAATTGGGCATACAGCGGCGTATAGCCTACATAACCTTCTCCTATGACAATTGGAATACCGGAATGACGGGTCCATTCATGAATCTCTTCCAATCGGGAGTCGGCCTTCTGCAACATGGCCATTTTATGATCCCCGTACCGATCGTACAAAAATAAATCCCATTGATCCGGATCTACCCAGTCGTGCAAATAAATAAGCCTCATGCCAACGGGGTTGCCTTCCATCCGCCAATTCTGCTCTGGAGGCAGAATCCATTCTGCAAATGGAGGGGCTTCTTCCCTCAATAGGGATTTGACGAAGGGATTAGGGAACGGAGCCAGCTGATCATCAAGCCCTGCCGCTTCCATAAGCTCATTCAGCACCCCTTTAATATAAAGATGAAAATGGGCCACCTGCATATTGCGTGCCACGTAAGCTTTGGGGTAGGCTTCATTTAACGTATAGCTGGCTGTCATCATCATATCTGGATGGCATTGGCGAAGATATTCAATCGCTTCTTCTACATAAGGCTGCATTGCTTCAACAAGCGCTGGTATGTTCGTTTCCGCTATGCCCTCAGACGTTCCGACAGCGTTTAACTGCCCAAATTCCACTTCGTTATGCAACTCTGTATAGACAATCTGATCCCTATAGCCTTCTGCTGTAACAAAACGAATCAACTGATCCATTGATTTGGCTATGGCCATGAATCTTTCCTTAGGAGGGATCGCAGCTAATTCATCTCTAAGCTCAGTATGAGCCAGGAAGGTCGGACTCTGCTGATATTCCCAAGAGGATAATATAATGTAACAGTTATGTGCCTTTGCCTGTCTAAACAGCTCGAGCAAATGAGCATGCCCATCCAGCACTGCGCCGCCCCGACAGTTATACCAGCGCGTACGCTGGCCCACTTTCCCAAGACTCGCAAACTCCAAGGAGCCAGTACGTCTGCCATCCGCCGTAAACAACATGAAGGGCATGGCGCATATTCGGATCGTATTGTAGCCTCTTTCGACTGCTTCCTGAAAACGAGCTTCCAGATCGCTGTAGGGCTCCCCCTCCTGGGTCATGGTATACCAAGAGAAGTCCCACATCGTGATCGTCAATTTACGCGGTACATTTCTCATCAGATTACTCATGTGAACTCCCCTCCCAGCCCCAGTCCATAGGGTTCAATGCTCCTTAATCCCCAAGCCTTCCGCAGCCCTTCTATAGCCTGTTCAATCTGTCCAGTTCCCTTCATGCTCCATTCATCACTCCCTCATAGTCACTCTTATACAAAAGCTTACAAGTAAGCGATATTACATACAATTGACAATCCACTGTTTATGATGGACTATATACGTATTTCATCATTAGAGCCGCCTACGGCTGGGAGATAAATAATTTATGAATAAGAAAGCCGATGATTTTGAACGTAAAAAGGTATATGTCCTTCCTCCCTATATGCTGAGAAAATTAAAAATGAATCCGCTTACGAAAGATTTATATATTACGGATATAGGCTGCTTTAGCCATGCCCGTCATCATTTTCGTGAAAGAACAAATGGCTGCGACTCTCATATATTCATTTACTGTGCGAGTGGAAAGGGCTGGATACGAACCAAGGATAACCAAACCATTGTCCTGAAAGAGCGAAGCTTTGCGTACATTCCTAGGGACATGCCACATGCTTATGGGGCTGACGATGAAGATCCATGGACAATTTACTGGTTTCATCTTAAAGGGGATCAAATGGATGATTTTATGGCGTTGTTTGAGCCGTTTAAAATGTATATTTCGCTGGCTGCCAGTGATGAAATCAAACTGCTGGAGCTATTTCATCAGTGTTACGACCTTTTACTGAACAAATCATACTCCATGATACATTTAGTTCAAGTATCGCAAACCATCCGCTATCTGCTGAGTTTTGTTGTATCCGTTGCAGCTCGCAAGGAAGACAGCACGTACCAGAGCCATGTCGATAAGGCCATACGTTATATGGGCGAACAATTGGAATCTACCGTTTCGCTTGATGAGCTTAGCCAGCATGTTCAGGTATCCAAGCAGCATTTAAACCTAATATTCAAGCAATCAACCGGGTATTCCCCTGTCGATTACTATTTAAGAATGAAAATTCAAAGAGCCAGTCAGCTTTTGGATTTAACGAATGCTTCTATTAAAGAAATTAGCATACAACTCGGTTTTAGGGACCCTTATTACTTCTCCAGGCTATTCAAAAAAATAATGGGCTGCTCTCCTCTGGCGTACCGAAATAATTTAAAGGGCTGATCCATAGATGATCTTCCCCCTACACGGATCATTTACGGATCAAGGGGCAAGGTCTATACTTAAGTACAAAAAAGGAAGTTTTGTATGCTCCTAACGTTGAATCGTAGACTCAATTCAGCTATGCCGCTAATCACACCCATCAGCATTCTAATCGGCGTCCTGATCGGTACGCCGTTGTCCCAATATACTGAGCTTTCTCCCTGGCTATTTGCCTTCATGACCTTCGCGGGCAGCATCAGCATGGGATTCAAGGATTTTATCCATGTAATCAAGCATCCGGGTCCGCTGATCGCCTGTCTGTTTATTCTTCACCTAGCCATGCCGCTTCTCGCCATGCTGCTTGGGCATCTGGCTTTCAGTGACGATCCTTATACGATTACTGGACTGATTCTTGGTGCAGCTATCCCTACTGGCATTTCCAGCTTCGTCTGGGTTAATATCTACAAAGGCAATACAGCCCTTACATTGGCGATCATTCTAATCGATACAATTTTGGCCCCGTTCGCTGTGCCCGGCATTATGTCCCTGCTGATCGGAGCGAATGTCCAGCTCGACACCTGGGCAATGATGCAAAGCCTGTTCTGGATGATTGTCGTTCCTTCACTAGTTGGCATGGTGTTGAACGAATGGACCAAAGGAAAGATTAAGCAGGTGTGGGGACCTCGGCTGGGCCCGTTCTCCAAGCTCGCCATGGCTCTGGTCGTCATGATTAACGGATCTGTTATCGCACCTTATCTGGTCGATTTTAATCTCAAGCTTGTCGGAGTATGCCTCTCCATCATTATCCTTGCCTCCACTGGATATGCGATTGGTTATCTCATATCAGGGCTAATGCGGTGGAATAATGCAGACCGTACGGCGCTTGTCTTTAACGGCGGCATGCGCAATATTAGTGCGGGGGCCGTGCTTGCCATCACCTACTTCCCGGCTCCGGTAGCGCTGCCCGTTGTGCTCGGAATGATTTTCCAGCAGTCCACGGCATCTCTGGTCGGATTTTTGCTGAGTCGCCGCGACCGTGCCAACGCTAAGAATAAGCGCAGTCCGGTCTCTGCTTCTTAAAATCGAAGCGGTTCTAATTATCAATAAAAAAGCCGCCAATATGGTATTATCCCCTTCTAGTAGACAAGAGAGAAAAGACATCTGGTAAGATGGACTTAATCTTGTTGAACGGAGGGGATTTTTCATGGCTAAAAAGGGACAATCATTCCGGCAATACTCCTTAGATGTAAAGATGGAGGCAGTCCGGTTGGTGAACGAAGAACATATGAGTATTCGTGAAGTGACGAAACAATTGGACATTCGTAATAAATCCCAAGTGCAAAGCTGGGTGATGAAACATCGAGCGGGGGAGAACCTCCAGCCAACGACCACAAGGCAGGGACGACCCAAAACGAAATTTTCCAGTATGGAAGAGGAGATGGCGTATCTACGGGCGGAGATTGAATATTTAAAAAAGCAGTATCCAAATCTACACAAGGAGTGACGAGGAAAGAAGCGAGGTTTGAAATTATTGAGGGAATGCGAACACGATATTCGTTGAAATGGTTACTTGAATTAGCCCATGTTTCTCGGGCAGGATATTATAAATGGAGAAAGACTCAGCAAACAACCCAGCAGCGTAAGCAAGAAGAAGAGCTCCTGGAATCGCATATGTTGTCGATCCACCGGATCCATCCCTATTTTGGTTATCTGCGGATGACCGTTGCTTTACGTAGAGAAGGTATCTTGGTCAATCACAAAAAGGTGTACCGCCTAATGAAGAAATTAGGGATCCGTTCCGTCATTCGAAAGAAGCGGCGCTTTTTTGGCAAACAGGCATCTGTGGTAAATACCAACCGATTAGATCGACAATTTCAGGCAGATGCTCCTTTATCCAAGCTGGTTACCGATATTACATACATACGAGCTGGAGAGCGGTTTGTATATCTCTCTGTCATTCAAGATCTGTTTAACAATGAAATCGTGGCTTGGCGTCTTTCGGAACGAAATGACCTTGCTCTAGTTAGCGAGACGCTAGACGTTCTAAGTAAGAACGTGAACATGAAGGGTGTCATTCTCCATTCAGACCAGGGTTTTCAGTATACCTCCAAGCCGTTTAACCGCAAACTTAAGCGGCTTGGAATGCTTGGGAGCCATTCAAGGCGTGGAAATTGCCTAGACAATGCCTGTATAGAATCCTTTTTCTCCCATCTTAAAACAGAGAAGATTTATTTAACGAAACCCGGAACCCTAGCGGAGGTAGAACAACACGTACGGGAGTACATTTCTTTTTATAATGAAAATAGATTTCAGAAAAAATTAAACAACCGTTCCCCGATTGAATACCGAGAAACGGTTGCTGCTTAAAGATGTCTTTTTAGTTCTGTCTACTTGACAGGGGTATGACCAATATGGCGGCTTCTTTATGATTACCTGTAATCAATCCTCACTCATTACCTTATTTAGTTTTTCATAAACAGACAATAAGGACTCTCTTTCTTCTTCGGTTAGGTTTTCAAATAGTTTTCTTCTAAGCTTTCGTCCTTCTTCCTGCGCTTTATTTAGCATTTCGTCACCAGCATCAGTTATTTGCAGGTACACAATCCGCCGGTCCTCCTCATCCGCCACTCGGACAATCAACCCTTTTTTCACAAGCTTTCCAGATAGATGGGTTAATGTCGGAGGAGTTAGCCCCAATAATCTGGCCAGATCAGAAGGGCGATACTTCCCGTAATTATTTAGATACGAAAGAATAAGAATATGTGATATCCCTAGATTCTCATTAAACATTTTATTCCATCTAATTAATAGGTTGTTGGTAACTTGGTCCATAGCATGAATCAACGTAAATATATTTTGTTCTTTCATTAACACTCTTTAACCTGCTTTCTCAAATAAAAAAATAACCCCCTATATTGTATAGGGGGCTTGTATAAAAGTCATTCTTTACTGAAAGAAGGTCAGGCATATATCCTTTTCCAGTAAAGTAAATCCTAATTTTATTGGGCAGAAAAACCACCGTCAATAACAAGCTCCGATCCCGTAATGTATGAAGACTCGTCCGAAGCCAAAAACAAGGCAGCGTTAGCTACATCATCAGGTCGACCAAGCCGCTGCAACGGAGTCGCTTGAATTAAGTGGGTCAGCATTTCCCTGGATGTGCTGAGCGCTTCAGTCATTGGTGTCTCGATAATGCCCGGAAAAAGCGTATTTACACGGACTCCAACCCGGCCGAACGTTGTTGCCGCAGCCTTCGACAAAGCACGTACAGCACCTTTTGAAGCGGAATAATGATTAAATCCCTGTCCGATTTGAGCGGTGTAAGAAGAAATATTAATAATAGAGCCACTCTTTTGGGCAGCCATATACGGAGCTACATGCTTAATACCTGCAAACGGACCATATCCGTTAATCGTCATCAGTTTATGCCAGTCATCTTGGTCGATATCCTGATATCCTTTTTCAGAAGTTATTCCTGCATTGTTAACCAGAATGTCAATTTTACCGAATTTAATGTTCACTTCTGCGGAAAGAGCCTTCCAATCCTCGTCAGAAGAAACATCCAGTTTCATTCCGTACACATTCGTTTTCTTACTAGCCCGTTCTAGAGCTTGATCATTGATGTCTGCAGCAATAGCTACAGCTCCCTGCTCACTGAAGAGGTCGACCATCCGTTCTCCTATCCCTGATCCTCCGCCTGTGATAATAGCAACTTTACCTGCCAGTCTATTCATGTCGATATCTCCTTTTATCATTATCAATCTGCTCAAATCCTATATATTTAGAGACATTATTTATATATCTAAATATTAGATATATAAATAATGTTCCTTTTGTAGTCAACATACAACTGCTGCTTTATCCCAGCTGTATGGTTAGCAGAGGAATGCTGGGCTATGTAGAGTGGAGTAATATTATCTCTACTGGATAATAAAAAGCACCAGAGATTTCTCTGGTGCTCCTGCTTCTAAAGTATTTACCAACTCACGGCTCTTCGCTGTTCCTCAATGTTTTCTTAGGTACTCCGTCCAGTCCATATTCCTCATCATATCTGTGAGTAACTATTATAACTGATACAATCATCTTTACAATGATTTTAAATGCCCCCGGTAATATTGAATTAGTGGTAGATTTTCTCTCTCCATACTTTCCATTGGTGTATTAAAATCAAAAGGAACGAAGATAATGCCTTTCAACATATTGTTCTTTATCTGGTATGCTTTTGATCAGTCTACTTTGCTGTTTGTGAGACTGGCTGGGGAGGGCTGAACAATCGATCAAAGCGGCGCATCAATCCTTCAAGCGGACCAACAGGAAGCTTAGCAAACAACAATCCCAGCAACAGTGTTGCAACTGCGATCATTACATCGGCGAACGGGACTCCGTCCAGACTATGCCCAATCTTTGTCAGATCGAGAACCCATACTACTACAAATTGAATGGCATACATGGTCAGAGCCACACGCCCGACTCCTGCGAAAGGCATTAGTACAGCGGAAGCCTTTTTCGATACGAGGCACGCAACGCCCAATACCAGGAGTGAAATTCCTAATCCTATCATCGTCTGGAATGTCGAAGCGGTGTGTGGAGCCGTTCCCAAAAGGAGCTGCCACATCGGTGTCTCCGTATTAAGAGGCCAAATTGCGTACTCATCCGTCGGTTGTACAGGAACAACTCCTTGCACACTTATCAGCCATTGTTCAAAGTGAAGATTCCAATTCGGAAGTATAAAAGCGGCCAGTGCTTTACCAATAACAAGCATAACGATACCACTGCCTGCGAGTAAGAGAGCTGTGCGTAATCTGGTGAGATCAAAGCGGCCAATGGCCATACCGGCAACAAACGCAGGAGTCAAGGCGAGAGCAGACATCGGACCTCCCGCGATATCACTAAGAAGATAAGCTTTCGAGAAAATGCTTGATCCAAGAATCATTAGCGGTGGGGCTGTCACGAGCAAAACTGCTGCTGTTGTAACAATGGTGCGGGTCGAACGGCGAAATAACATTAGGGCCAACACAAACATAGCTGCATAGGCAGGCAGAATGATGCCATATGAAGTGTTCAGCATAATTAGCAAATACCCGATAATATCAACAAATACGGCGCGTGCCAGCATTCGCGCACGGAAAGCGGCCGTATCCGCTCCCCGTTCCATCATGCGCTGTGCCATAATGGAATAAGATATACCCCCGCACAATACGAATAATAGTGTCGTGTTTCCGGAAACAATCGCAGAAACGTTTGGGTTCGATCCGAAGTGCTGCAAATACATTCCCAGCACCGCCATTCCTCGTACTGCATCAAGTGCTACAAGACGCCCGGTGCCCCGCCTTCTTTTCGACTCTTCTACAGAGCTTCGAGAAGGAATATCGGTTTGTGTAACGTCGTAGGATGAATTGGATATACCTGCTGTATCTACTTCTTTTTCATCTAATTTATTAGCAACCGTCTTTTCATTTACTTGATTTTCATTCAATTGGCTATTTACGGAAAAGGCTCGTATTTTGATATTGGCCTCTTCCTCATATTTTCTGACAGATCTGCTTGTCAGTTTGATACTGCTTAGCAACTTGCATTCCTCCTTGAAAATCCTGGACTCGTATTTTTCATCAACCCGCATGTACAGGATGATGTTACGCTATAGTCCAATATATCCTGCAGATGTCGCTAAAGTTTGATCAAGTTGTAAACAAAATGTCACAGTAGGCGAAACCGTTTTATCGCGAAAATAGCCTTATTCACAGTTGATCACTGGAATAAGGCTGTTTGCAAAATTACTTAGGATTTGCTGGGAACAGCATTAAAAATGGAATTGGCCAGCAAACGGAATTGTTGCTGCGAATGAGCGCCATTGGTTAGATCGTTAGAGAAAACAGTAATATTCTTTTTGTTTTCCTTATAGGTGAAGGCCATAATCTTTCCTCTTGCAGCATCGTGACCTGGCCACCAGCCCGCTTTGAAGAAGTTTTCTTTATTACTAATGGTTGCAAGAATTTTTGCAGCTTTAGGTAGTTTCGTAATGTAAGAACCTGTAACGGTGTAGAAGTATTCTTCGTTATCGTAAGGGGCTGTAATCACATGATCCTGTTTGACATTCGCTAGGAAGACCCCTTCGTATCTTTCCCATGTCGGTCCAGCAAACGCAAATTGAGGAATCCAGTTTTTCACGTTACCCATCCCCATATTTCCATAAGCAATGTATGGTTTCCCTTTCTCGACAAGTTTATCGGAATCGAATGTATTCACCAACACATCGGCATGCTGCTGATCATCGGTCACTTTAAAACCGAGATTTTTGAGCACATAAGCCGATTCGCCGAGAGCGGCTACCGTAGAAGGTTTAAGAACTTTACCAACGGGTTTGTTATTGCCGAATGCCGTGACATCAAGATAGTATTTCGAGGCCAGCGGGTTCAGATCATCATAGACGACTGCAAAATCACCCGCTTCATACCCTGTTCCGCTTTTGGATAGCATCGTAACCACTTTGCCGGCTTTAAGCAATTCATTAACCGTTTTGATGGCATCGTTATTGGTGTTTCGGATTAACACATAGGCAGAATGATTCGGCATTGGTGTGGCCGGGATCGATACGGAAGTCACCGGAGAAGTTTTGCCCGCAAACACGCCGGCTTCTCTAATCACATCACGTTCAAATCCTCGCATGACGGGAAAGTCCTGCACAATCTCGCCAGCTACGGAAGCATAATCCGAGACGTTAATACCATCATATAAAACCATGTTTGCAATGCCGCGCTCAGCCTGGTGCATATTTATGATAAATGAACCCGCGGGGTAGGTCTTGCCAGCAGTACTTACAGCCTCTGTCGAGCGTTCAACCGTTACTCCATTGCGGATAAGATACTCAATCATCCGATAGGCTTCCAGCGGATTTTTTTGAAGACTTTTATCGGTCGGCAAAACGTAATACTCAGGAAAAAAATTCTCATTACCGTGACGGGGGCGACCAATGACTTGATTTTTTGCATTGACTAGATACCGATCTACGGCATGATCATCGATATTATTAACTCCACGTTCATATACTTTTAACTGATTCAAAAATAACTTTTCTTTCTTTTGCATAACATAATCGGTTGCTGCAGCGACACTATAATACAATGCTTTGGTCGACTCTTCATTCGATTCAGGTGTTTCCAGCGTATGTCCCATTGCACCATGGTGCATGGCGAAGACGGCTGTATACGCTGGAGTCGCATCGTCCCATCCCGAAGCAGTTCCCTTGGAAACATATTTAGGATTTTCAACCGTTTTCCGATGTTCTTCATAAGGAATATGGTAGTAATCATATCTCGTGTTTGCGATCCCTGCTTCACCCATGACTTTTGCCTGTTCTACCATGTTATCCATAAGCAGATCGTATTCAACATTCGGATCGTGAGGCGGTGTGGTAGGCTCAATCAGAAAATTCTTATCAAACCCATGCAGATCTAGGAAAGAAATGGGCGACCACTTGGCGATTTGCTCTGTGATACTGCGTGTTTCAGGCTGGGTTTGATATGAATTATCCCGATTCAAGTCAAAATATTCAGCATTAGAACGTTCGGTATGAACCCTTCCATCCGGGTTTTCCGTATACAGGAACAGAAAAAACACATGATCAAGCGCATCGTCCATGTTCAAATTTACCGTACTCAATTTTCCATTGGACGAGGTAGTCTTGTACGTAACACTTTTATCGAGGGCCATGGTCTTAAAATAATTGATAATCGCATCAAAGCCCGGCGCTTCATTTGGATGAATATTGTTGATCCAGATGGGCACTTGATAATCTCCGAATGCACCGGATTGGATATCGTCCTCCAGCTTTGCAGGATGATTCAGCATGGCAGGATGAGTTACATTCTGATATTTGTCAATCGTTGCTTGATCTTTGGCAACCACAGTCATATAAATATCGCGACCTTCAACGGATTTGCCGATCGACATCGTTTTAATGTATCTGTTGTTTTTTTGAGCTGCCTGTGCCGTAATCGCATCAATCTCCGGCTTCAGTTCATCATACGTACGGAAGCTGTCGTAGGGGACCAACTTAATGGGGGCCTGGGCAACGATTTTGCCGTTGACGGCAGCAGCTAGTTCATAGGTTCCCATCAACGAGGCGTACAGTGGACGCTGCAGACTCGGTTCGGCAAGATTATCCGTACCGTAAGTAAGATCGAAATTGATATTGGCAGTGGCTTCTCCGTTGTCTGCTTTGACCTGAGTAACAGTGATAAAGGGGGCGCCATTATAAGCGTGATCCTTGTACGATTTCCATTCCGATAATGGCTTGCCACCATATGTCCAGCTTATTTTCTTTATATCAGTACCCTTCAGAAGCTTAAATGTAGCTTTAATGGTTCTTTTCTTCGTCATGGATGCCACATGGTTATCCAATTTCAATGTTGGGGTATTTTTAACCTGCGTTGAAATTGCTTTTGTTGGTTGACTCTTATCGTTCAACAACATGCTTTTTGCACGTTGCGCAGCATCAGCCATAGCCATGTGCGGAGCAGTGATCTCCAGAAGCATGGCGGCGGATATAGTTAATGCCAAGCAGAACCTTACGATCTGTTTTGTACCCATTCTTTTTCCCCCTATAGATAACCGGAAGATCATGTTATGCTCTTCTTTATTTACCAAGAGCACTTACAGACTACTATCCGGCAAATTATGATTTTATTTATTGTTCAATCCTATTCAAATTCTGTTTTCTGCTTCTGCCCCGAAGAATTGTCTGTAATCGAATTTGAGGCGTCGGAATTTATGATACTTTGCACAAATTGCTTCAAATCCGTTCGACTTTTTACATCCAGAACAGCCGCTTTACCAACATAAGTTTCTTTTAATAGCTTCATTGGCGGTATTTGTTCATTTCCGTTTAATGTACTTTGATACCCTACTGAAGCCAAATTCCACATATCGGAGACTGACAAATTGGTATCGATATACGGACTGATTTCCTCTAGAATAGAAGGGAGCTTCATAATGGAAGTCGTTGTTTTCACCTTCTCGGCTAATGCCGTAATAAATTGGCGCTGTCTTTCTGTTCTAGAATAATCGGACATGGCATCATGACGAAAACGGACATATTGAAGCGCCGTTTTGCCGTTGAAATGCTGCTGTCCCTGCTTTAAATTAATATCGTACTCATGCAGATCGGCCTTGCTTTCATAGTACATATCCTTTTCGACATAAAAATCGAGTCCGCCTACAGAGTCCACGAGTTTAATAAACCCCTGGAAATCGGTATATACATAAAAATGAACAGGCACCCCCAGCAATTCGCTGACTGCTTTCATCGCCGTATCCGGCCCATGCGTAACAGCGGTGTTGATTCGGTTTTTGCCGTATCCGGGAATATCCGTATAGGTGTCACGCAAAATCGAAAACACATGGATATGCTTATCGGTAGGATTCAACGAAACGACCATCATGCTGTCGGATCTGGGTACCTCGCCCTTGGCGCTTCCACGGGCATCCACACCCATCAGCAAAATATTGACAGGCTCGGTTCCCTCCCATTCTGGAGTTTCCAGAGCTTCGGTATTATCGGTGCTTACATTAATGAACGGGGAGTTTGCCGGAGCCTTATTAAATCCTTCCAGCCCTTTGTAAATCGAAAAGAAATAATAAAAGATAAAGCTTACAGCAGCGACCACAAGTAACAATGTTACAAGCAATATCCTCTTTTTCCTCTGTGTCATATCATTCTTCCTTTCCAGATGATGAACGCGCCTGTCCCTTCTGTATTTAAGATTTTTGCAAGGCTGCTACGAGGAGTGAAGTGTAATATCGGCTACCATCTGGTTTTAAATGGACGCCATCTTTATAAAAGTATTCATCTTTGCCTACACTGGCTGAATACCAGTCCATCACGCTGACGTTGCTAAACTCATCGGCGACCTGTGCAATCGTGTCATTCACCGTGTTTTGCCATCCTTTCGGAACCCGGGTGGTGACCAAGATTACCTGTCTGGCTCCAGAAAGGGATTGCAGTACGTCGTGCAGTTGGTCTTTGCTAAACGGACCGTTGGTGCCGAGTTCGATAATGACCTGGTCTCCCAGTTTGCCTTGGGCGGCCAATTCATTAATGACTTTTACAGCTTGAGACATCTGCCGGCCAACCTTGCCGTCTACCGTCATATTCGGAAGCTGCTCTTTTAAATAAGGCTCAATTCCGACCGTAACCGAATCTCCAATCATCGTGACGCCCTCGCCGTTTAAGGACACGGAGGGTTGAGCTTGTTCTCCGCTGGTACTGGAAGCCCCAGGCTTTTGTGCAGCAGGCTGCATCGCATCAAGATTGTATAGAGGAGAATCCTTGCCGCGTGGTTCGTTATCATCTGAATTTTGCTTTGCGTGCATATGGAGACCTATGGCACCTATGACGATAAGGAGAATCATAAAACCCCATAATGCCCTCACTATCCCGACATTTTTTTTGTTCATACCTGGTTCATCCTTTCCTTTAACATGCTAGTAGGTTTTATCCTGTTTGATAGCATCAATCAAAAACGAGGCATAATACTGAGCTCCTTCCGGTTTCAGATGAACACCATCGCCATAAAACAGATCGTTGCGGTTTTCGCTGGCCGAATACCAGTCGATAAGCCGGACATTTTGGAATTCACCAGCAATTTCACGCAGATTGTCATTTACGGTATCCTGCCACCCTCTCGGTACTCTGGTCGTTATCAGATAAATTTGCCTGGAATCCTGCAGTGAAGCCAGCAAGGACTTCAGTTGACTCTGGTTAAACACGCCGTTGGTGCCGAGTTCAATAATAATTTTATGGCCAAGCTTGCCCTGTGCCCGCAGGTCATCAAGCACATCCCCGGCCTGCGACATTTGCCGACCCACCTTGCCGTCAATGGTCATACCGGGGAGCTGCTTTTCCAGAAACGGGGCAGCATCCAAAATGACGGAATCTCCGATCGCCGTGACCCCCTCTCCTTCTGCGGAATGGCCTGTACTTTCAGCAGAAGGATTTTCATCAGAATGGCCGAATTGCAGCTCTTCCGTCTGGACGGGTTCCTGGCTTACAGCTGCTGTCGCATCAGGTACAGGCTCGGGATCTGGTGAATCCGTCCTCCATAATGCCAGAATCAGAACGATGGCGATAACAATTACGACAAGGCCTGACTGGCTGCCAGCGCCTGACCTGCGGAGGGATTTTAGGCCGGTCCAAAAAGTCCCGCGGCGGATGGGCTCTTCGATGTATCTGTAGGAAAGACCCGCCATTATGAAACTGACCGTTACCTGCAGAGCAATGCGCATATAGCTGGCATCTTCGGTACTTACCGCGGGACTTGATAAAATAATGACCGGATAATGCCATATATACAGACTGTAAGATCGCTTACCGATCCAGCTTAGAGGCCGGCAGCCGAGCAATCGTTCCAATCGATTGGCCGGATGAACCAGTACAGCAATAACAACCGCAGTAATGAGTGATAAATAAAGAAAACCGCCGCGATATAGCGAATCATCAAACTGGTTGGTCTGACCGATCAGGATAAACAGCATTACAATGCCCAGCACGCCAGTCATATCCAGCATGATCCGGGCCGAAAAAGATACATTGCCGCTCAGTCTCCAGCTGGGCCAGATTACCGCCAGAGCCGCTCCGATCAAAATGGCAGACGCCCGTGTGTCCGTCCCGTAATACACCCTGCTCGGATCTGTTCCGGGTTCGTATATAACGGCCATTGCTATAGCGGATACGACAGCGCAACCCAGAATGTATAACATCAATCTGCCTCGTCGCGGTGCAAGGCACAGACCGATTAGCAGAACAAGCGGCCAGATGACGTAAAACTGTTCCTCAATGGAAAGCGACCAGAGGTGCCCGATTGGAGAAGGCGGGCCAAAGCTCTCAAAATATGAAACATGATGAAAAATGAGATACCAGTTGTTTACGTAAAAAAGCGAGGATACAAAATGGCCTTCTAATGCCTGCAGTCTGGAAAAATCGGTAATTAAAAGCCACAATGCCACTGCAGTCAGCATAAAGATCATCGCCGGCAGTAGTCTGCGCGTTCGTCTTATCCAGAACCGCACAATGGAAAAACCGTTGCGTGTCCTCCATTCATAAAGGATCTGATCCGTAATCAGATATCCTGACAGGACGAAGAAAATCTCCACCCCCAGCAGCCCACCCTCTGCCCATCTGAAATGAAGATGATAAGCAATAACAGCAAGCACGGAGATGGCCCTTAGCCCATCCAGACCGGTCATATAACGTTTTATGGGTTGATTCAGATGCAGATTCCGGTTTCCATTCACTATGGTCCATTCCTTGTCCTTATAGGTTAATGATCTTGCTTCATTTACTATAGAAAAAAGATGTCGCGAAAGTTTGATCAACATGTAAACAAATTGTCACAACGGTTGCAAAAAGAAAAACCTTATTCCGGCTGACAACCGAAATAAGGTTTTTGACATATACAAATAGGGCGAGCACCATCGCTATTTCAATTCAATGATCAATGACTCCTCGCTAGGAGAATCTGTTGGTGCAGTCTGCGAGGAATCCAACTGTTTTTGTCCTTGAAGCAGTACACTTTTATTGTTCGGATTCCAGTACATATGCGTCGGCACAATTCCGCGATACACCGGTTCGTTGTACAGTATATTTCTTCCTTGCACCTTGCCTACGTAAGTGACATTTTGATCATACACCGTGTATGCGATATTTTTCCTGTCAGGCGAGAATTCAAAATCAAACACTTTTTCCAGAATGACGGAGAGTTCGCCGTTTCGCTGATCATATTCGTACAATGAACTATCCGTTCCGAGAAACACAAACTGGTCGTTATTCATCCAGGCTACTGAATCTCCACCAATCTGACGTTCATATTGAAATTCAATATTCTTCCCGGAAACTTTCCCCATGGTTAGCACCTTTTTCAGACCTTCTTTTGTACGAAATAACTGCAGCAGTACGCTGCGGCCATCATTAGCAATGTTAACACTCAAAAGCGAGTCTTCTTTTATGATGCCTTTTAACTGATATTTTCCAGAAGTTTGAGACCCCATATCGTAGATATATAGGCTATCAGCTCCGTTATCAACCAGATTTTCTACCAGGTAGACGATATACGAACTGTTAGCCGACCAGGAAACATATTGTACATAAGACTCGTTCCTGGTGCTGATCCTGTCTATTTCCCTTTCCTTTCCATCCTGCAAGGAAATAAGCTTTAAGGTTGTCTCCAAGGAAGAAGGGGAAACTTCGCAAATATATTTCCCATCGGGAGAAAGTATCGTATTGGAAGTTACCTTGCCGATTCCGGATATGACCTTGCTCTGCTCATACGGATAAGTTAAACGTTCCAACGTACCTCGCTTCAGTATGGTCATGGCTCCGAACGATGCGATGACGGCATCTCCAGACGACCAGCCCAGCAGTTGACCACTATTTGCAAAACGCTCAGGAAGCCGATATATTTTTTGGACCTGAAACGGACGAGAGCTTTGATCGGCATTGGAAACTTCATTACTATCGGCGATGACAACGGTCTCTGTTTTTGGTTCTGAAACGCATGCTGACAGCAAAAATACTACGAGAGATACGACCACAAGCATTACAAAATGTTTATATTTATTGCCCATTATTTATTCTCCGTTCCGTGCGGTTTCCAGAGCATCAAATTCCACCGTAACGATGGTTTCATTTTGCTCGTTGGTAATCATGATGGAACCCGCAAATTCTTCAACGATGGATTTCACAATGCTAAGCCCCAATCCTACACTACCTTCTTCTGCGCTGTCGGAATGAGCCAGATAAAATGGCTGTAACAGGCGTGACAGATGTTCTGCCTCAATCGGATCGCTTGGATTTCTGAAGATCAGGCGGATCTTTTCTTCTGCCCGTACTGCTTTTACAGATACTGCCGAAAACGGCAAACTATATTTAATCGCATTATCTATCAAATTGATGAACATCTGTCTAATTCTGTCCCCATCAGCCAACATGAACAATTCCTCATTGATCTCATATTCAATGGTCTTTTTATAGCGCTGCGCTCGGATCATCATCGATTCACACACATCCTGCAGGATTAACCCAATATCCACCCGATCAAGCTCCTTGAGCATGATATTTTTGCGTGAGACTTCCAGCAGTTTTAGCACCATCGCATGCAGGCGCCTGCTCTCCTCGATAATATGATTCATTCCTTTGTCAAAAAAAGCACGGTCTTTCTCACCGTTCAGCCTGATCAACTCCGCATATCCCAGAATTGAGGTTAATGGCGTTTTCAGTTCGTGAGTAATATTGTCAAAAAAGCGCTTTTCCTGCTGGTGAAGCTGCTTCAAATGGTCCCGGTCCTTCTCAATAATATGGATCTGTCTACTGATTTGATCAATCATATCGTTATAATTCTCAGCTAATCGGCCAATTTCATCCTTGCGTTTAAAATGAAGACGGATATCCAGATTCCCGTTTTTCACCTCGGTGGATGCTTGCGTCAATCTGGTCAGCGGGATGGTAATATGCCTGGAAAGAATATAGGAAAACAGAAAGGCTGCCGCAAAAATCGCTAGGGCCATATAGAGGGTAATCTCCCGAATCTGTCCGGTTTGTTCGTAAAGTGAGCTGAAATCCTTGTAAAAACGCAGTATGCCCACCTTTGAACCGTCTATAACAACCGGGTAGGAGAAGAGGACTGTCGTCTTATTACGATCATAAGTAATGCTGTACGCTGTATTGCCACCAATCGCCTGCTGCAGATCGCTTTGCATTTGCTGCTGAAACGGGGAGTTGTCCGGGGCATACAGCAATTTGCCTTCCACCGTATACACGCCAATACTGCTGTTCGTGGTATGGTTCAGATCAGTTGCTATCTCCTTGGCAATTCCTCCAAAATACAGCTCATTGCTGCTGAAATGGTTAATCAGGAACGCTTGGCGCACATAAACATTGCTGTTATTTTTCAGTCCGACCAGTTCCGAGGTAACCAGGTTCTGATTGCTTGTTCGGATAAATTCCTTGACGGTCTGATTAAGCACGACAAAAGAAAGCGAAAAAATCAGAAAAAAACCGATCAGAAATTTGATGCTGATTTTGCGTATCATGCTTATTCACCCATTTTTTTAAATTTGTACCCGATTCCGAAGACGGTAGCAATGCATTCGGTGTCATCCAGCTTTTTGCGGAGTCTCTGGATATGCGTATCAACTGTACGTGTATCTCCAGCAAAATGATAACCCCATACCAAATCAAGCAGTTCGGAACGTGAAAAAGTTTTGCCCGGATGTTTAACCAGCATCATAAGCAGGTCAAATTCCTTGGGGGTCAGCTCAACGGGACGACCTTCTTTTTGGACAAGTCGTTCTTCTTCGATCACCTCAATGTTTTTAAACCGAATGACGGCTTTCGTTGTTTCCTCCCTGTCGGGGCTGCTCGCCTGCTCCACTCTGCGTAAAATGGTTCGAATGCGTGCAACAACTTCACGCAGATCAAAAGGCTTGGTAATATAATCATCGGCTCCGAATTCAAGACCGAGAATTTTATCGGTAATATCCGATTTAGCGGTAATCATGCAGATCGGTATGTTATAATTCGTAGTCACCTTTTTGCAAATGTCTAGGCCGCTCTGGTCAGGCAGCATCCAGTCCAGCAGCAGCAAATCGGGCTGAAACGACTGCAGTTCATGCATTCCCGCTGCTCCGCTGGCCGCTGTGCATGTCTGGAACCCCTCCATAGAAAGTCCGTACGATAGCAAGTCGGCAATCGGGGCATCATCTTCAATAATAAGAATCTTTGCTTTATTCATCGTAATCCTCATCTCTATTTTTAATACGACAGGTTTAGGACATCGCCCATTATATTAATCAATCAGGGAAAAACAATCAAATGTATATTGTAAATCCTCATACCCGCTATCAGCATATAGCCCCACCTTTTCTGTTATAAGAAGCCGTACCATGAGCGTTTTTCGATAAAAACTTAAGCAACCATAGTCGATAAACAAACTAAAGTTGCTTATAGGAAGTTCATCCCAGTTCATTTAACTTTTTCACTGCATTTGGAACGTTTTTCGAAACGATACCGATCTCACTCACCCCGATCAAATCCTTCATTGAAAATGGATAATCCTTTTGGTTTTTCATATTATGCCTAGCAATGAATTCTACGATATTTCCTGACAGGTCCTCAAAATAGTATGAATGAGAATTCCAGAAATCGAAAAACACTTCATCTTCGTGATCCTCTTCAATAAGACTGATTTGAGAAGATACCCTTTTTTTCGCTTCTGTAAATTTATTCTCTGGAATGTTGATGGCTATATGATAATAAGGCTTACCATACTGCACTAAGAATCGATCATCCGCCTTTTTGAAGACCACTTGCGTGTAGCCCATATAAACCGTAAATTCATTATCATCCTTATCATCCGCAATTAAATAATTCAATTTGGAGTAAAATACCTTCGTATCTTCGAATTCATTTATCCACAGAACAACTTGTTAAATTTCATTTTCATTCCTCCTATAGATTAACAGGAACTCTATGTCAAAATGATTGAGGTTATACAAACTTTTGATATTAGTGAATTGAAATAAAATTTAGAGAGTGGTTGTAAAAAAGAGACTCATTTCTCTTTATATATGTGAAGGCAATACGGCATTGCAGAAAACTTGGGAATGGTGCTCTGTCTATGATTCCTCCTTATTGTTCTTCTACTAATATTAATTTCAGGAGTGATTATTATGGCAAATTTTTCTTTAGGCACAGATGGAGCAAACCTTATCAAAAAACATGAGGGATTTTCCTTGAAATTTTATGGAGATCCTTATGGGTATCCAACAGTTGGATGGGGACATTTGATAACAAAGTCTAAAGTATATACTAAGAATACAACAGGTAATCCAAATGATTCTCTTCTCTCTCAAGTACAAGCTGATGCTCTATCAAAATCTTTAAATTTAGGTTATACTTCACCAATTTCTCAGTCTAAAGCAAATACTTTTTTTTCTAATGATACTGCAAGTGCTGTAGCGGCAGTAAATAACTTGGTACTTCCTAGCGGTCATAAATTTTCACAATCTCAGTTTGATGCACTTGTTTCGCTCACTTTTAATGCAGGTCCTGGGGTGCTAAAAACCAATGATGTAAAAGCTATGCTTGCCAATGCGCATATATATCCAACTTTTGTTGGTCCACTTTCACAAAGTCAAATTGATACTTGTTCAAAATTAGTCAGCAAAGCATTTTCATATGATAGAAATTTACAAAAAAGAAGAAATGAAGAAGCAACTTTATTTTGTAAAGAAAGGAAGTATACTCACAAATATCCAGTATATACACTATAGTTTAATCGTTATACGACATAAACAAGAAAGGTCAGCCTAAAGGCTGACCTTTCTTGTTTAAAAAATTATATTCACAGGCATTTTCAGAATCGCTTATAGGATATACTTACCTTCCTGGATATTTTCTATTTTATTAGCACAGAACTTATTACATAACCTTAATTCATTTAATCAGTAATTTTTTTAAGTTCAAAAATAGTTGCCTCTGATAACAAGATAAGCCTATCGTTATTAACAACAAAAAAACTTACACTTACAGGTATGCTAAGTTTTGTAGAAGGGTCACTTATATCTATTGCTTTTACTACATCATTTATATTTAAGTCTGGGATATCTATTTTATATAATCTATAAAAAGAGTCAGAGTTATGGCATGTCGCTGTAATCTCATATAATGGATTTTTTAATTCATATTGATAATTACTATAGTTTTTAAGTCCTTTTGATGAAAAAAAGTCTTTTTTGATTATAATTTCGTCTCCAATAAATTTTTGCCCTGTTGGATATTCAGAAGCATCATTATATGAATTTGCAAATCCTAAAAGCTTCTCAACTTTCCAAGTTCCATAGAAATATTTTTCAGTTTCACTATCCAGACTTATACGTTCTACAGTACAATATTCGGATGTGTTTTTTGGAATAATAGACTCTTCCGTTTCAGGTTTAGGCTCACTAGAAGTATTTGGATTTGATGTCGTGTCAACATTTCCACAAGCTGATGCTAGCATCAACATTATCATAATACAAGCCAATAATGTTTTTTTCATATCTCACACTCCTACTATAAAGTTATGTTTTCGCATGTTTACTCGCTTGCTAACTGAATTAATCCCCGTATGGATTAAAATCTCCTATTCCATCGTTTTTATATCACCATGTGCTAAAAGCTACTTCCATACAGCGAGTAATCCTTCACTGCTGTATAACAAATGGGGTGATACTTTTTCTTTATTTTCCGATGCCTTTATCAGTTTTGCCTCAGTATTTTGTTCCGGTTGAGTTGTTACTTGTTTACTGGGAGGCTCGCTCGCACCTCGCGTAACCATTGTAGGCTTATCTGACCCACATCCTGAAAGCAAAACTCATCTACCTAGCAGAAATTATATCAGAGCAATTGAAGCGATGAATGACATAAAATTAACATTATTTATGAATAAGGTTAACTTTATGTTATCTAAATCACAAACAACAATACGCCCAAATTGAACCTACCCAAGTCATTTTTTTGTTGGAAAATTTCAGGAAATCATCCTGTCGTTATACCTTCGGACACTGATTGTTAAGACGCTCATGTATACCGCAATCGGGGTAAGCGAACTCATCAATATTCGGCTGACGGACATTGATTTTCATTGCTGCCAAATTCGCATTAATAACGGAAAGGACTGCAAGGATCGCATTGTTCCATTTTCCCGCAGTCATTTAAAGAAGTACTGGCCATGTATGTTGACGCGATGAAGAAAAAACAGGCAATGTATCTATTGAGTCATCGTGGAAGAAGAAATATACGGATCGAGGTATTTGGAAAATTTTAGCCAAGTATTCGGAAGAAGCCGGTCTTACATAAAACCTTACGCCACATAAACTACGCCACTTCCTACTAACCTGGCTGAAAAAGAAGAGAATTGACGACGCACTCATACAACCGTACTCCGGCCATGAAAGCCGCAAGTCATTAGAAATGTATTCAAAGCTCGCCATTACCGAAACACAAAACAAGTACAACGAGGTTATCAAAAAATTCCCAATCTAACCCATACGCTTGCACTTGGTGACAGCGACGCTGGTATTATCCCAACACGTGAATGAGGGATATCCCGTCAATTTCATTTATTTAAAGATACGTTATTTTTTTATTATTACGTCCCCTTCAAAAATTTTTTGAGTCGTATGATTAAAAGTGGATAAATTCACAGTTACAATTCCTGTATTCTTTCGGTTATCTTCTAGATTAATGACTTCAACAACTACATGTAACTCATCATCAGGGTATACAGGTTTCATAAATCGGATATTATCCATAGCAGTACCAGCCACTACATCCTCACCGTATAAACCACACTCTACCCATAGTTTAAATGTTAGAGCTAATGTTTGGATTCCTGAAGCAATAATTCCTCCAAATATGCCTTCCTGAGTTTTCTTCTCATCCAAATGCATGTACTGAGGGTCAAATTCAGATGCGAATTCTATAATTTTTTCTTTGGTTACTTTTATAGAATCAGTCTCGAACCGCTGCCCTACAAAGAATTCATTAAACTTCATATTACACCTCTCGAAACGGATACTTTTACATAATGACTTCCGCAAAATTTAATTATCAATAAGAAATTTATTCTCTAGCTAGTATGTTTTTTGGAGCTTTTTGGCTTGGTCAATTCGAAGCTATGATGCACCATATCGTGAACTTCATCTTCTGGTAGATTACCATCTAATATTACTGTATTCCAATGTTCCTTGTTCATGTGATAACCGGGCTTTACCTCTTCAAACGCTTTTCGCAAAAAATCAGCATGATCAGGGTTGCATTTTAGGTTGACGCAAAGATGCTCATCATGATTGTATATCAAGGCGAAAATTTTTTTGTTCCCTTGATGTCTCATCGCAGTCCATCCGTCTCCAAAAGGGTGATCTTCATATGAACTTGGATATGATAAGCAATGCTCAATAATTTCTTCTATTGTCATGACGAATTACCTCGATTTCTATTGGATCTTCTATGCATTAAACGCAATTAGGTTTCTTTGTGGCTTGCATACCATGCTGAAATCTCTTCCATCCGTTGTTTAAATTTCATTTCAGATCCTTGTATAGTGGGGTGGTAATATTCCCGTCCGATGAGAGAATCTGGCATGGTCTGCATCATTGTTAATTTTTCTTGTGTATCATGGGCATATTTATAACCTTTCCCGTAATTCAGTTCTTTCATCAACTTAGTCGGAGCATTTCGTAAATGCAAGGGAACAGGTTCATTTACGGAATGCAGGGCGTCTTTTTTGGCAGCTCTATAGGCCAAATAAGCTGCGTTGGACTTCGGGGCCAAGGTGAGATAAATGACAGCTTGGGTTAGATGTACATCGCACTCTGGCATACCAATAAACTGACAAGCCTGGAAGACAGCTACCGATATCTCCAAAGCTCGGTTATCTGCTAAACCAATGTCTTCACTTGCAAATCTGACCAATCTTCGGGCAATAAATAATGGATCTTCTCCGGACTCCAACATGCGCGATAACCAGTAAATTGCAGCATTAACATCACTATTTCTCATCGCCTTATGCAAAGCAGATATGATGTTATAATGTTCCTCACCATTTTTGTCATATAATAATGACTTGCGATTTAACATTTGTACTAAATCATTTTTATTCACTACAATGGCTCCATCTGATTTTTTCCTGTGTAATACAGCCATTTCTAGTGTGTTTAAAGCTATTCTGGCATCTCCATCGCAATATTCAGCAATCGCTGATAGAACGCCTTCTTCGATCTCGATTGATTGATTATTAAACCCTTTTGGGTTCGCTAATGCTTTCTGTAATAGCTCTAAAATATCTGCATGATTGAGCGGATGAAGCACAAACACTTTACTACGAGAAAGCAAAGCTGAATTCACTTCAAACGATGGATTTTCGGTTGTTGCTCCAATCAATATAATGCTTCCTTTTTCCACATAAGGCAGAAAGGCATCCTGCTGTGCTTTGTTAAAACGATGAATTTCATCAATAAATAAAAGTGTTTTCTCACCTAATTGCCTGTTTCCTTCAGCTTCTTTCATGACACTACGAATATCTTTGATACCGCTAGTCACAGCGCTAAAATCAATAAATTTAGATTGGGTTTAATTGGCGATTATTTTAGCTAACGTTGTCTTTCCCACTCCTGGTGGCCCCCAAAAAATCATAGATGAAACTTGATCATTCTCAATCATTTCACGTAATACTTTTCCGGGTTCAAGCAAATGTTTTTGACCTACAAATTCTTCTAAATTTTGTGGACGTACCCGATTTGCTAAAGGCCGCCCCTGATCATACTCGTCATCAAATAAAGATCCTTGGATCATAAAATCACTTCCTTAAACAACGCATTTTAAAAGAGTTCATAAGATAACATTAATATATAACTACAATTAGTGTTTTATTCAATTATGAAATATAGTAGTAGACACTCGAGTAAGTTAATAATTTCAAAGATGCTGCTGTCGAAATTCTGCAGGCGTACAACCTGTTTCACGTTTGAAAAATTTACTAAAGTGGGTTGCTTCCTTGAAGTTAAGTTTTTCCGCAATGTCACTAATAGAATAGTCCGTATGCATTAACAGACGTTTTGCTTCAAGATTAATCCGGGCCGAAATGAAAGCCTTTGCACTTATTCCAACTGCTGCCATAGTTGCTCGAGTTAGAGTTTTTTCCGTGCAGTTTAGGCGAGTAGCGTATTCACTGACATGGCTCAACTTAGCGAAGTATTTTTCAACGAGTTTCTGGAAGTTTATAAAACGCAGCGATGTTTGAGAATCTATTGTTTCATTCATCCGTTTGCATTTATGAAGAATACTGAGCCAAGTTACAAATGCGTAGAGTTGGTAACGCAACAACATATGAATATCTTCTTCTGTCCCTTCAATCAACAAGTCTTCGATCATTTGTTCGATAGAAGCGATGCTACGACGCAACTCATTATGATTTAAATTTAGAATGCTTGGTAGCCTTCCAAAATCAAAAGCTAGTTTAAGCTCATTTAATGTTGATGTGTTAGGTATAAGAAACTCCGAACGAAACAAAATAATCCAACCATCCCAATTCTCATCATGTCCGAAATTATGAACTTGACCTGGGGATATGGCAAGAAAGGTTCCTGTGCTACAGGAAATCGGCTCAAAATCGACCCATTGTATACACTCACCTTGAGTAACACATATAAGCATATAGAATTCATATCTATAAGTTACACTCATCCTTTCTTTGGGTGTCCGTTGTTTAAGATCAGAGACTCGAAAAATTTCTACATCGTATGGATAAGGTAGTACAGGTTGATATTTAAGACGTTCTATATTTCTTTTCTGCTTTGATATGCGAACCACTACATAAACCTCCTATACTAAAAATGTAGAATGTCCGAAAAGTATCATTTATTTTCCCGGTTTTGCCTTTATCGTTTGTGTTGAATGACCTAAAATGATCATATCATTTCCAACATCTAAAAAAAAGGAGTAAAAAAAATGAGTGTAAATATCAAAGAAGTAGCTGAAACTGTATTGAATATAGAACGCGCCAATAATGAACGGTGGAATCAAGGAGACTGCTATGGATACCTGGATAGTTACAGTGATGATATTTCATACTTCGATCCTGTGACTGAAAAACTTATTGTAGGTAATTCAGCGGTGAGAGAACATATTTTGTCACGCTATAAAAATCCTAATATTATTCGGAGTGAATATCTCAATCCAGATGTCGCTGTCAGTGAAGCTGGTGATTTGGCTGTGTTGAGTTATAATTTACACAATTACGTAGCAGGAGAAGATGGACAAGAAAAACTTCAAAAATGTTGGAATACTACTGAAGTTTTTCGTTTAATTTATGGCGAATGGCGTACAGTACATTCCCATTGGTCTTTTGTCCGCCATCCTGGGATTATATTGGGTCTTGATGCGTTCTAAATACACACACCTTTTACTATAATTAATGAAAACTCCCTTTATCAGTTGAACTGGTGGAGGGAGTTTCTGTTCATTCGGAATTTCATTTACGTAAATATTTAAAATGAAGGGGTATCTAACATGCAGATTGATAATACGATGGCAAAAAAAATTTTGAGTGAAACCAAAGGAGCATCTACTGTTGGATTTACTCACTCTTTGAATCCTTTCAGTGGTTGTGCTTTTGGATGTAGTTATTGCTATGTTAGAGAAATGCCCATTCAAAAATATAAAGATATTCCTTGGGGAGAATGGATTGATATTAAACTTAATGCTGTTGAAAACTATAGTAAAGAAATTAATAGTCTTCGCCGAAGAAATAAACCTATCAATATATTCATGTCTACTGCTACAGATCCATACCAACCCATCGAGCGTAAGGTTGAGATCACAAGAAAAATATTAACGGAGATGATTGAATCTCCACCGGATTTCCTTCAAATCCAAACAAGAAGTCCTCTGGTGGTTAGAGACCTCGATATACTTTTAGAATTACAACAACGTTGTGAGTTATTAGTTTCTATGACTATTGAAACAGACCGAGAAGATGTAAAGCGACTTTTTGCACCTTTAGCTCCAGGGATCAACCTGCGCTTAAAGGCTCTTAGAAATGTCCATGCAGCAGGAATTGCTACACAGGCATCCATTTCTCCTCTTTTGCCTTTCACGCCAGATTTCCCCAAAAGATTACAGGGGATTGTTGATCGAATATATATTGATTCGCTGAACATTGGAGATGGTTTAAAGGGGAAGCGATCCGAGCAATTGGGTATGCCTTTGTTGTTTCAGCGAAATGGGTTTTCTAAATGGTATCAGCCTGATATTCATTTAAAAACGAACAACTATTTTAATAAATATTTTGACGAAAAGATTATATTCTTATCTTCTAGTAGAGAGTATCCTCTAAAGGGGAAAATATGTACAATTGATTAATCTACAAAAAAATGGGACAGTCATATTCTCTATTAGGAGATTCAATTGATGAAAACTCAATATGTTTTACATACACAAAGAGCAACTAAACAGGCTGCTCTTTTTTTATATGTAAATAATGTAAATAATAGAATTACCGTCCATATTGGAGTTTCGAACGGTTTGCTCCACCATGAAACGGACTTGGCCATCGAGGTGCATTATACGGATACAGCCGGTTACACCGATCAAGTCTTTGGTTTAACGCATTTGCTCGGATTTCCCCAACAGGAAAAGATTCAAAAGATTTTGACTTGTTATGCAATTTATATTCGCTCTGATTGAAACCTAAGCAGTCACCCTCTGAATTTAATAAAAAGCCCGATGAGCACGTATCATCGGGCTTTTTATTAAATACTTATTATGAAGAGATATTCTTGTTATCCGTCATTAATAATTAGTCTGTACACAACCTTCTTATATTCGGACACGTTTTCTTAATTTTTTAAATCTTATAAGCCTTCATTGCTTTTCTTAGCTCTTTGAATGAAGGTCGTTTCCCGTACATTAAGACACCCGTACGATAGATCTTTGCGGCCAACCAACCGAACAACAAAATGGAAACAACCAGAATGGCAAGTGACAGCCAGATTTCCAGCAAGCTCGCCCGTTCCAGACCAATCCGCAACAGCATAACGGTAGGAGAAAAGAATGGAATGTACCCAGCCACCTTAACGAAAATCGTATCAGGTGCGGCGATATTGAAGATACCGATATAAAAGGCTGCCAGTGACAGCACGGTAATTGGCATAATGGCCTGCCCCAACTCCTCGGTACGGCTAACAATGGAGCCCACCGCAGCGAACAGTACTGCATATAGAAAGTAGCCAAGGATGTAAAATATGAGACCATATCCTAGCACCGCGATATTCAGTTGCGACAGATCCAGCCCGGCAGAGCTAAGGATCACATTATTATGTGGCAGCATAAGATTGGCACACACAACGGCTGCAAAAACAGCAATTTGCAGCAGACCAACCAGGAAGATGCCGATAATTTTCCCAAACATTTGGGTCAACGGCGAAACACTTGTGATGAGAATCTCCATGATCCGTGAGCTTTTTTCCGATGTTACTTCTGCAGCAATCATATTCCCCGTCATCATGGAAGAGGTGAAGAATAATATCATCAATACATAGACCAAACCATAGTTAATCATGGAGGTTTCTTTTTCCTCTGTCCCTACAGCTCCCCCTGGTTCAGATGGACTGTCTACTTCTCTGCTATCTACTATTACAGGTGTACTGATTTCACGAATTTGATCACTGGTCAACGATTTATTGCCCATAATAGCCTTGACCTTTGCTTCCTGAAGTCCCGTTTGCACCAATGTGATTACAGCCGGAGATGGCTCTTTTTCTACAGAGACGTACTCCACTTTGGGAAATGTGTCTTCCTTGGCGGCTGGCTCCGTGAACTGCACATAACCTTGCAGCTTCCCATTTTTCAAGGCTTGCTGCATTGCTGGCGCTTGTACGCTGTCATAACGTACCCAGATGGCTGCCGGGTTGGACTGCTCCTTGGTAAACTGCTCCAGCTGATTCGCCACTTCTGTCTGGTTCCCGGCAATCAGCCCCAAGCGTTGATGCTCAGCTGCCGTTGTACCGGAACCTCCGGCCCCTTCTCCTTTAAACAAAGAAATCAAATATGGCAGATTCATGCCAACCGTAATAAGCAAAGCCAGTACCAGTGTCGTAATGATAAAAGATTTGGTCCTCGCCTTCTGACGAAACGTAAAACCGATCACCGTACCTAGTCTATTCATGGGAATCCCCCACCTCTCTTATGAAAATTTCGTTGAGCGTAGGTTCCTTGATCTCAAAATGCTCCACATCCGTTTGCCCCAACGCTGTTTGCAAAATTAACTTCGCCGCATCCGGCTGCTCAATATGCAGCATCCAGCCACGATCCATATTCTCTATGCTGCGTACGCCTGGCAGCTGTTCCAGCCCGCTCACTTCACCCGTAGTGATGAGACGAACTTTTTCACGTGGATAGCGGCCTTTAATCTCTTGCACACTTCCTTGCACCACAGTATTTGAGCGATGCAAAATCGTAATATGTCGGCACAGTTCCTCCACATGCTCCATACGGTGGGTTGAGAATAAAATCGCAGCCCCATCATCCCGTAATTCCTTCACCGTATCCTTAAGCAATTCGACGTTCACCGGGTCTAATCCACTGAAGGCCTCATCCAAAATGAGCAGCGTTGGGCGATGCACAACCGCGGCAATAAAACCCATTTTTTGCTGATTTCCCTTGGATAGCTCCTCAATCCGCTTGTCATAATATTCCGGCACTCCAAAGCGCTCCAGCCAGTAGCGTAGACTTTTGTCTGCCTCCTTGGCCGACATTCCGCGCAGCCTGCCCAAATAGTTAATTTGCTCGCTCACCTTCACCTTGGGGTACAACCCACGCTCTTCGGGCAAATAGCCCATTGTCCGCTGAAGCTCCTTGCTGTAGAGCTTGCCCTCATATTGGATGCTTCCCCCGTCAGGGTAAATCAGACCGAGCACCATGCGCATCGTTGTCGTTTTGCCTGCTCCATTGCCTCCCAGCAGTCCGTAAATCTCGCCGCCGTTCACATTCAGCGATATTCCATTTACCGCCGTATGGTTCCCATATTGCTTCACGACCTTTTCCAATTGCAGCATACTCATGATTGTTTTACCCCTTCCTTCTCCATAAATGTCTCTGCATTCGCAGATATTTGTCCTGCAGACCAATATACTAAAATATCATCCAGTTCCAGACGCCGCACACGGATGGGGCGAATCCCCGCTTGTTCCAATATAGCACTGGCCTCCCCGGCTGCCAGCGTTATAATTCGCTGTAAATTCCCATCACTCTCCGTCTCTACAACTCCCGGAAGCTCCGATGCCTCCTCTGGTGTACCTTCAAACCACATTTCCTTGCCATTTTCGAGCAGATGGTCTTTTTCCAGTTTGCCAAGCAGCCTGCCATCGTGCATCAAGACAATATAATCCGCCAAACGCTTGATCTCGTCCATGATATGGGTAGCAATAATGATCGTCGTTTTGCCGTTCTTCATACAATCCCGCAGTTCATCTAGCATGACTTTCCAAGCAAAAGGATCTAAACCTGATGAAGGCTCATCCAGCAGCAACACACGAGGGTGTGGCGCCAAGGCAGCAGCCAGTTCGAATTTCCGACGCTGTCCCTTGGACATACGCGATAATTTCGTATGTGATGGAACCTGAAAGCGGTCCATTAAACGCTGAAAACGTGTTTCATCCCAGCCGGGATACCACAATGCTCGAAAAGCCGCTGCTGCTTCTGCCGTTAATCGATCCTCCTCACGAACCGGCTGCTCCGGTATATACCCAACCCATTGTCGTGTATCTGCCGGCATGCCGTCGGGGTATGCTTGACCGAACCAGCGAATCTCACCGGAATCCGGATGAACAAGCTGAGTCAGCAAATGAATCAATGTGCTTTTCCCCGATCCGTTATGTCCAGCCAAAGCGACCACATATCCTGGTTCAACCGTTAAATTAATCGGCCCAATATTCCGGTTACCCCGGGTTTTATAGACCTGGCTCATCTCAATAATTGGTGCTTTCCTCTGTATTTGCGTAGGAACTTCCACATGATTGTTCACAGCTGTCACTCCTTCACCTGGACTTCATACCTTCTTTTCACCATTTCTTCAAAAAGCTCCAATAATTCCTGCTCTGTCATCTGTACAGCGATGCCTGTGGCAATCGCCGTTTCCAATGCCTCGGTCACCGCTTTAAGGCGGTAACCTGAGCGCATATCATCCTCGACCAGAGCGACAAAGGTGCCCGTTCCCTGCCGGGTACGTAGCAAGCCTTCGTTCTCCAAATCCTGATAGACCCGCCGGACGGTGATTACACTACAACGAAGCGTCCCCGCAAACTCACGAATGGAGGGAAGCAGCGTTCCCGCTGCAATTTGTCCGGTTACAATGAGTGAACGAAGCTGCTTTTCAATCTGCGCATACAGCGGTTCCGCGCTATTCTCATCAATTTGCACTGGAATATTCACCTGCTTTCCCCCCCTTTTTTGTTATTTTTGTACACATACTACTAAGTTAAGTTCCGTTTCATGAGTTTACGCTGTGTCACCCGATAGGACACTGACATAGCCAGAACTCCTGCTAACAATGCTCCCCACATCACCGGTGACAACAGCAACCATTCCTTACTGTAAGAAGCCGTTATCGATACCAGATTAGCCCCACATACTCGAGCTATAATCGTAACCATCCCGCACATTAGCATGATCACAATAGATAGCCAGAAGTACTCTTTTCCTCTTTTCAAAAATTCCAAGTGAATATAAATGGCTTGAATGAGCATTCCGTAGCCTATCCAGGTCAGAGCAAACGATACAAAGAAACCTGTGCTGGCATATACCCGAAGCGTACCTGACAACGTAAACAAAAGAGCAAAAAATATCACACTATTCGCAACAAACGCCAACACAGCCTGTTGAATTCGACTCATAATTACCGCTTTCATCGGTATAGGCAAGGTGCGGAAAAAGGCTAGCATGTGCGTATAAGAATCTTCCTGCAAATATTTGAACGCTCGACGGTTATAAATGAACCCCAAAAACGGAATCAACGTCAGCATGATGAAATCAGCTACTGGACTCAAGGCTGCATGCTCACCCCATTGCACACTTACTGCAAAACTCATGGTAAATCCCAAATACGCAATAAACAGCAACGTCCATAGTGCTGCATATGGATTCTTGCGAAAATCCTGACGGGTAATCATCCATGCTTGCTTCATGATCGTCATTTTCTTATCCTGATCCCTTCTGCACTGCCTTTGAATAACGACCTTATTCGCTCTTCATTTCGAAGGTGTTACGACAGTGTTCAGTGTTATTACTGTATATATCCTTATACACAGTATATAAACCAAGATTTACAGTTGTCAACCACCTGAACAATATTGTGCGTACAATCACAATAGCTCGTTTGGACCTATGCTACTCTGTAAATGAAAAACGTTCTCAATCGAGGGGATGAATAAATGGATAAAATACTGCATTGGGATGAGTCCATATTTAACCTTGTTAATCGTCATCCTGAAGTGAAGGACATTATGGTAGAACTAGGTTTTCACGATATTGCCAAGCCCGGTATGCTCCAAACCGCAGGACGTTTTATGACACTGTCCAAGGGAATTGCATTGAAGAAAATAGGTATGGAAACTGTGCAGCAGACGTTTATGCAACATGGTTTTACCATTCAAAAATAAAGGGGTTAACGATCATGAGCGAGCTAATTAACAACCGTGAACATACAGCACAGGAATTAACGGAGCGTCAGCGAACACTGAAGGAAATTATTAAAGAACTACATGCTGGGAAAAGCGTGGAGGAAGTCAAAGCTCGTTTTGCAGAGGCTGTTGGTGGAGTGAGCGTGGCAGAAATTTCAGCGATGGAGCATGCCTTAATGACTGAGGAAGGAATTCCGGTGTCGGAAGTCCAGCGCCTCTGTTCCGTTCATACGTCGATATTCAAGGGCTCTATTGAGGATATTCACCGTCCTGCAGGACCTGAGGAACAACCGGGACATCCTGTTCACACCTTTAAGCTGGAAAATCGTGAGATCGAACGGCTAGTCAACTTTAAGCTGGCATTGCATGCAGAGCAATTTCAAAAAGAAGACAGTCCCAAGGTTATTTACAAGCTGCTTGAGGATTTAAGTCTGCTAATGGATGTAGACAAACACTATAGCCGCAAAGAAAATCTAGTATTTCCTTATCTAGAACGTTATGGAATCTTTGGTCCAACCAAAGTAATGTGGGGAGTGGACGACGGCATTCGTGCCGCAATCAAGGATGCGAAGAAGTTGCTCACCGAATATAACGGAGATCGTGAGCAGATCGGGAAGGCGCTTGCCCATATCATGAGCGAAGTGAATGAAATGGTATTCAAGGAAGAAAATATTTTGCTGCCGATGGCACTCAGTAAGCTGACCGAGGATGAATGGCTAAAAATAGCCCGGGAAAGCGAGGAAATCGGTTTCTGCCTGACCGCTCCTGAGCGTGAATGGATACCTGAACGGGCAGAGGACCCTGTAGAAGCCCTTGAGCAAAAAGAAGACACTTCTGGCACTCCGCAAGGGTTCGTGCGATTTGAGACAGGGATTGTATCTGTACAACAATTGGAACTACTGTTGAATCATCTGCCTGTGGACCTGACCTTTATCGATGAAAATGATGTTGTTCGCTATTTCTCTCACGGTAAAGAACGGATCTTTGCCCGCACAAAGGCCGTCATTGGTCGTACCGTGCAAAATTGCCATCCGCCGCAAAGCGTGCATGTCGTTGAGAAACTGCTGGAGGATTTTAAGGCCGGCCGCAAGGATGTTGAGGATTTTTGGATTCCAATCAAGGACAAATTTGTCTACATCCGTTATTTTGCCGTTCGGGATAACGAAGGACGCTATCTGGGAACGCTGGAATTCACGCAAAATATCGCTCCTATTCGCGCCTTGGAAGGACAAAAACGTATTCTATCGGAATAGCAGCCAGCCGTAAGCCACCATGTTCAGGTTTTTGCCACCCATATTTATAATATGCTGTTCTACTATAGGCTTGGCCCCCAGTCTTTCATAAAAAGTACACGCTGGATTATCTGCCAGCACCCACACCATGACAGAGTGAATATCCATACTATTAAAATGTTGAAGCAAGCGTAGAAAAAGTCTCTTGCCGAGCCCTAAACTATGGTATTCACTCAAAACATAAATAGCCGTGATCTCTCCCCCATACGGGGGATATTCCCCTGACTTTTCCGGACCTCCACTCACAAATCCGATAATTTCTCCCTTTTCATTTTCAGCCACATATACGAGGTGACCGTCTTCAGTAGATAGATTCGCATTCCACAATTCTGTTCTTTGCTCATAGGAAAGACGTTCCAGAACCTCGGCAGGCATGATATCTTTGTATGTCGTTCTCCAGCAGTTTACGTGCACTTTGGCGATGTCTTCGGCATCTGATATCATCGCTTCCCTGATCATCATGTGGGTTCCACTCCTAGTTTCCAATATTATGCCTCCTATTATACCGATGATCCGAATCTCGATCTATGATCTATAACAAGAAGCTCATTGTTTAGTGAAGTGGATAGGCCATCCTAAAAAACTTACCAAGAGAGTCTTATGCACACGACCCGCACATTGGACTCCCTATGGCACAATACTCTTTTACGAGGTCAAAATATAAGGACCGTTCTTTGTAATCGCAATGGTGTGCTCATATTGAGCGCCCCAACTGCCGTCTGCTGTGCTGATGGTCCAACCATCATCCCCCCAGAGCACCGCGCCTTCGGGTCCGAGGGTAAATACCGGCTCAATGGTAATCACCATCCCTTCGCGCAGTGGCAATCCTGTTCTAGCACGACCGTAGTGGAGAACGTCCGGCGGTTCATGCATTTGGCGGCCGATCCCATGCCCGATCAGAGATTTGACGTTACCGTACCGCCGCCAGCCTGCCGCTTTTCCCACCGCATGCCCGATATCCCCTAATGTCCTGCCGGGGCGGGCAACGTCGATGCCTCGCATTAGCGCCTTATGGGTCTGCCGCAACAGCTTTGCTACCGGCCGGCTGATGTTACCCACTGCGTAGGTCCATCCCCGGTCAGCCAGCCACCCGTCCTTGTTGACCACAATGTCGATGGTCACAATATCCCCGTCATGAAGCACCCGCTCCGAGGGAAAGCCGTGACATACCACCTCATTGACCGAAGCGCAGGTAGCATAAGGGAACCCTTTATAGCCCTTTTGTTCAGGCGTAGCTCCACGCTTGCTTAGAAATTGCTCCACCCAAGCATCGATTTCAAGCGTTGTGATTCCCGGAAGAATACGACTTTCCAGCGTACGATGGCAATCTGCCAAAATACGTCCGGCCTCCCTCATGTAGCCGATTTCCTCCGGTGTTCGTATCGCTATTTCTATTGGAATCCGCCTCCTTTGAGCATACAAATTCACTAAACCTATCCCATTGTATGCAGGACGGACACAAAAAAACCGTCTCCTCTGTGGATAGACGGTTTATAAAAGTCGTGTTTCTAGTTGTTCGTAAGCGAACCCTTAAGATACTGAAGAATTTATGCGGCCGAGTTCGTTTTCCACCACCATGGTCAACTCTTCCTCATACCCTCCTGTTATCCGGTATTTTCGCACATATTCCTTTACAAATTTTTTGGGATCCTTAGGCCGGAAAATTCGAGTCATTTCCCGCAGACTTTCCTTAACTTCATTATGACCTTTCGTTGCCATGTAACTCCCTCCCAAAACGTTGAAAATAAGTGCTCCGTTGAAGAGAATGCCGAAAAGTATTGATGTCCTTATGCAGTGAAGTAGTATGTCTAGTGCAGCTTAGGTCGGGAATGCCTTATGCGAGGCATGTACCTGACACTATTATTAACCGATTTTCTTTTGGCTGAATCACTACCCCATTATACCATATTCAGATACAGCTTTCAGCTTTCCAGTAAATTTACATTGATTTTACCTATCTTTTACGCTTCATATCATTTGGAGTTCTCAATTAGCTGCTGCATAGAGGTATACCTTATTTATCGGCTTTTGGAGCGTATGTGTTTGGGGTAAAATAAATAAACATAACAAGGGGGGAAAAAGGATGAGCCGTTATGCTCCACTGTTCACTGCACCTGTTGCCCGTCTGTCTGCGCTGAACCTCGGAACTTGTGAAGAGGAAGACATCGATGCCTCCCTACTTGATCAGGCAGACCACGAAATCCGAGCCAAATTTCCGAAAATGCATAGCTTTCTGCTGCTTCGCCACGGCAAGCTGATCTGGGAACGCTATTACAACGGTCATGAAGCAAGCTCCCTGAACGATTTGCGTTCCGCAACCAAAAGCTTCACTTCCACGCTCGTCGGCATTGCTATGGCACGTGGGGATATGCCCGGACCAGAGACCGCTGTGCATAAGTTGTTGCCTGAGTATTTACCCAAGCGGAAGGAAACACTGCTAGAACGGATTACAATTCGTCATCTGTTGACTATGACGTCAGGCTTGTATTGGCAGACGGGCAAAAAGCTCGGTGAAGCCTTTATCCACCGTTTTCATCGCAGCAAAAGCTGGCCGTCCTTTGCCCTACGCTTACCTGTACAGGAGGATCAAATCGGCGTATTCCAATATCGCAGTGTGGATTCACATCTGTTGTCCGTTCTGCTCACCCGTTGCTGTGGGATTGACGCCTATACGTATGCTCTCCAGCATTTATTCGAACCGTTAGAGTTCGGGAGAAGTGGTTGGGCACAAGATCCAGAGGGCTACACCATGGGCCACATCGGACTGTATCTGACATCGCGAGACATGGCTAAATTCGGCGATTGCTGCCTTCATCAAGGCATCTGGAATGGCAGAGAATTGATTCCAGCCGATTGGCTGCATGAGGCGACGCAGCGACAGATTGAAGGCTATCCGGAATTCGGAGATTACGGATTCCAATGGTGGACTGGACGACTCCACGGCATTGATTATGCCTGTGCACACGGACATGGAGGACAGCAAATTTATCTGATACCTGAAGCGAATGCAGTCGTGGTATTTACAGCAGACAGTAAGGTGAGCCGTTGGAAAAACCCACGAACACTGCTAGAACGTTTCGTTTTGCCAGCCGTATCCTCCCTCAACTTAGAACGTTCCTAAAATGAGCTACATGTGCTTATTGAATATAGGGGGCTAAACAATCATGGAAGTCTCAGCACCGAAAATTCTAATATTATACGCCAGCTACGGGGAAGGCCATGTGCAGGCCGCCCGGGCAATCATGGATAGTCTGCGAAGACTCGGACACTGCGAGGTACAACTACTCGACCTGATGGCTGAATCACATCCATGGTTGAATGGGCTGACCAAATTTGTATATATGCAAAGCTTCAAAACCATTCCACAGCTTTACGGCTGGGTCTATAACATCACGCGCGGTATGCAGGCTAAATCGGCCTTTGGCCATGTGTTGCATTCATTCGGAATGCGTCAACTTGCTCTCACACTGAAAAAGGAGTTGCCGGATCTCGTAATCCATACGTTCCCACAGCTCGCTCTCCCGGCGTTACGCCGCAAAATGGGAATGAATTTGCCTATTGTCAACGTGGTTACAGACTTTGACCTGCATGGGCGCTGGCTGCATCCCGATATTGATCGCTACTATGTAGCCACTGAGGATCTTCAGCAGGAAGCCGCACAGCGAGGAATACCTATCGAACGTATTGCCGCGACTGGGATTCCGATTCACACTTCTTTTTATAACCTATCTGTCAACGAAGTCCCTGATCAGCAACAGGTAATCCCACCGTTACAAACTGAGACGACCACGTTGCTCATTATGGCAGGTGCATATGGTGTGTTATCCGGCATACTGGATATCTGTCGTCATTTAAGCCAGCTTCCGCAGCTACGACTGCTGATCGTCTGCGGACGCAACCAGCAGCTAAAAGCAGAATTGGATGCGCTGTATGCGGACCACCCCGACATCTACACCTACGGATTCGTGGACTACGTCCCGGCACTTATGCGAGCAAGCAATCTGGTGATTACAAAGCCTGGTGGTATCACACTCTCGGAAAGCATCGCATCGGGTTTACCTATCCTGGTGTTCAAACCCGTACCCGGGCAGGAACTAAATAATGCTCTGTATCTGCAGCAAAAAGGAGCTGCCCGCATTGCTCGCACAACAGAGGAACTGATTCAACATTGTATGGATCTGATCTCCACCCCCTCTCTTGCTAAGGAAATGAAGCAGGCGATTGAGTTACTTCGCAAACCTCATCCCGCAGACCAAATTGCCGAGGATATTTTACTGCAGCTTGTGGATAAAAGAACCTCTGTCCGGACAAATTAACGAAGAATAAGCCAGACGGAGGGGATACCAATGGAACACAAAGGAAAGGATTTACTCCCACTAACGGGTGAAAAGGTAGAAGTGGATGGTATTTATGTGGATGAGGATGGACATGAGCAACATTTGCACAGAGGCCAGCACTTTCCCGCTGATGTTGTTTTGGGTACTTCCGAGTGGAAAATGACCGAATATGCCTTTGATAACCATCACGAAGGACGTACCGATGAACGACTTATCCCCAAAGAGGATGACAAGAATAAAATGGGTAAAATCACGCACCCACGCCGCCATTTAAAAACTGGTGATCGATAATTACGGAAGTATATCCACAGTTACACCCAATATGTTGATAGTTTGTGGACAAACTGTGTGCAAAGTATGAATTATCGTAATATTATCTACAGATTGTGCACAATTTGTGTATAAATCATGTTATTTCTGTGGATAAAAATTAATATGCGGTGGATAAAGTGTATACAACATGTGCAAAACATGTGCATAACCGTTTAAAAGGCTGAACGAATTCTTTTCGTTCAGCCTTTTTCGTATTTTTATACACATTCTCTAATTCATTTTTTTACCGAGATCGGGTATGTTCGAACGAGAACATCGCTCCCGGAACGATGAGTTGCCCAAACAGGACTCTATCCCATTAACGGAGACTAATCAAAAATTCGCAAATAGCGCATAGAGGAGTGTAAAATGGAAACGGGGACGAACAGAGTCAAAAGAAGGAATTACCGAAATGTAAAAAGAGTAGGGGGGATCCGAATGGCATCTATTAAAATCCTTTCACTTAATGTCGGCATGCCCAAGCAGATCCAGTTTAATCAGAAGGACGTTTCTACGGGGATATTCAAGTCGGCCACAGATGAATATTTGTATTTATCTTATCTAAACTTCGAAGGGGATGGGCAGGGCGATCTAGTTCATCACGGGGGTAAAGAGAAAGCTGTATGCGTCTATCCCTACGAGCACTATCCGTTCTGGGAAAATGAATTGCGGAGACCGCTCGATTACGGCGCGTTCGGGGAAAATTTAACGATAAAGGGTTTGCTAGAATCCGACGTTTGCATTGGAGACGTCTTTAAGCTTGGCAAAGCTATCGTTCAAGTTAGCCAGCCGAGACAACCTTGCTACAAGTTGTCCATCAAGTACGGCGTACCGGACATGCCCTTGAAGGTACAGCAAACAGGCTACACAGGATTCTACTTCCGCGTTCTGGAAGAGGGAGTTGCCTCTAAAGCCGACGGACTATCCCTCCTTCATCGCCATCCGAAAGCAATTACGGTTTCATTTGCCAATCGAATTATGCATCAAGAGAAGGATCATATCGAAGGTATTAAACAAATTCTCGAAGTGGAAGAATTGTCCGTAAACTGGAGAAATACGTTTCTAAAACGTTTGGCGGGAACCGAAACGGATTCTCGGGAAAGACTATCAGGCAATTCGTAAGGTGGAAGTGGTTCAATGAGTTAGTATGTTTTGTGTAGAGTCAACTTTTTTACCGAGATCGGGCATATCCTTCAATCCTATCCTCATAGCTTGTATAGTACGGAGACTTAGCTTGAATCTTTTATAAAGGAGGATATGCCTGACATGTCAGTCTATAAGTCTTCCACAGGATTGGATGAAAATATAGCAGCTGTCCTGTGCTATTTGTTCGCCTTTATTGGCGCGCTGGCCTTTGTCATGCTGGAAAAGAAAAGCCGATTCGTATTATTTCACGCACTGCAATCCATACTTCTTTTTGTAGCCCTCATGATCGGACATGTGCTGGTCGGATTCATTCCGCTACTCGGTCCTTTCCTCGCTTCCCTGCTAACGCTGGCAAGCCTTGCCTTGTGGATTATCTTGTTAATTCGTGCGGGACAAGGAAAGTGGCTCAAGCTTCCCTGGATAGGCGATCTGGCTCTTCATCAAGCTCGGCAGTTATGAAAACAGCAAAAAACCTTGATCCTAAGCAAGGAATCAAGGTTTTTTATGTTTGGGCAGTTCATTTTTTTACGCTAGCTTCTTCTGTCATATATGGATGTGTCCCAGCTTATCTGGATTAACCATTAAATAAAAATTCTGAATATGCTCCCCGTCCGGTGTCAGTATGAGGCATAAGGTTTCTCTCACTTCACCGTCTTTCAGAAATGCCAGCTGAACCTCACCATTAATGACGGTGTAGACCACATCTCTTTCTCGTAAAACGGTTAATACCCGACGAGAGGTCAACAGGGCGAGAACGCCTTTGCGTACAACCATCGGCCTCATCACTGTATGCACATTACCTCCACCATCTGACACGAATATAGGTTGTTCAGCCAGTAGTTCCAGCATAGCAGTCACATCGTAGGCGAGAAAAGCGGTTGTAAAACGCTCCAGCAGTTTTACCCGGGAAGAGTTATTTATATTAGGACTGATTGGAGCTTCAGGAGCAGATTCTCCGGAAGATAAAATACGACGGGAACGACTGAACAACTGCCGACAGTTGCTCTCGGTCTTGCCCAGTAATTCTGCAATTTCTTTATAATCATATTGAAAAGCTTCTCTCAGCACAAAAACAGCTCGCTCTATCGGTTTTAGCTGCTCCAGCAGAACCAGAAATGCGTAAGATATCATATCTTTACGTTCCAACCAATCGGCAGGGAGGTCTGCGCTCTCACCCAGCGGCTCAGGCAGCCACTGTCCTACATATGTCTCTCTTTGCTTACGCGCAGAATTCAGTAGATTCAGACACCGATTCATCGTCATTTTGGCTACATAGGCTTTGGGGTTCTGTATGTCATTCAGGGGCTTATTCTCCAGCTCGACAAAGCAGTCTTGAACGACATCCTCGGCATCCGTAACCGTTCCAAGCATGCGATAAGCAATGGCAAAAGAATATTTGCGATATTTCTGATACAGCTCTTCCAGGCTTACATCCACCGATTCTTGTTCAATCCCTTGTTCTTTGCCAGTCAAAGTGTAGCCCCCTGTTCATTAAAGACTGCCTGGATACATCCCGGTCGCGATGGCAATCCGGTTCCAGCTGTTGATCACATTAATTGCGGTAATCAAATCTACATACTCTTCCTCTGTAAAATGTTCTCTGACCCGATTATACAAGTCTGTGGGTACCCCTTGCTCTGAAATATGAGTGACCGCTTCAGCTAATTCAAGCATAGCACGTTCTTTTTCCGAGAACAAAGGAACCTCCCGCCATAAAGCAAGCTGCAAAATATGGTCAGCATAATCCCCTAGTTTTAGTAAATCCTTTGCATGCATATCAAGACAATAGGAACAGCCATTGATTTGGGATACTCTAATTTTCAGCAGTTCGTACAATACTTTGTCTGTAAAACGACCGGAAATATATTTTTCCATCTCCATCATTGCCTTGAATGTACTAGGACTCACTGCTCTGTGGTTAAATCTTAAACTCACGATACATCGCCTCCATTATTGGTTTACATACAGAAGACAAATGAACATGTGATTTTGTGACAAAGTGCAATACATCAATTTGGAATTGCCCTCAATTGACATAGCATGTATTATAGATAAATGATTTTATGCAAAGAAGGTGTGCACTCACATGAGCGGAAAAGGTTTTATTAAAGAATTTAAAGAATTCGCTGTACGGGGTAACGTGATTGACCTCGCGGTCGGCGTTATCATTGGTGGAGCGTTTGGCAAGATTGTTACTTCTGTGGTAAACGATATTATTATGCCTCCGATTGGTAAACTTCTGGGCGGTATGAATTTTCCAGACTTATATGTAGCTTTACAAGCTGCCGACCCTCTAAATGCTGACGGTACACGCAAGACTTTGGCACAAGCCAAGGAAGCAGGGATTGCGGTCCTTGCCTATGGTCAGTTTATTAATGTCCTGCTAGATTTCCTCATCGTGGCCTTCTGTGTGTTCATGCTGGTCAAAGGGATTAACATGCTGAAGCGCAAAGAGGAAGAAAAACCTCCTCAGGAAAAAACAATCAAGGAATGTCCACATTGCCTGTCCGAAATCCCTATAGCTGCTACCCGCTGTGCACATTGCACTTCCAAGCTAGAGGGATTCGTTGAAGCACGCTGACTCGAACTACATTCCTATGAATACAACAAACGGCTTAAGACGGTGCATCGTCTTAAGCCGTTTTTAGCATGGCTCTAAAAATCATTAATTGAAGTTGGTGATAATACCCCGAGGTCTGACTGGCAAACCTTCTGCGTACAGATGGGAGACATCACCGAAGCCAATGCAACGGGGAACTGCCCATTCCTTGGAGCGTTCATCAAACAAGATGGTGGTTACGGAGCTAGGCGGCATCCAAAAACCGGACCAGACCAAAGCCAACGGTAGTTCCAACAGATGTGCAAGCCAGGTTAGCCCGAAGCCGCCATGACAAAATACGGCTACCCTGTCTTCCGTGTGCTTCAGAATTCGGTACCTGCCCTCCACCCGCTCAAAGCCTTGCCGCTTCAAAAATTCATCAGAATGAACTTTCAGTCGCTCGAAGGTTTCAGGACTTTGCGTCCCTTGATAATAGGAAATGTCCTTCCAAGAATCATGAGTCGGCAGAGGCGACCCGGAACGAATCACTTCACCAGGCAAATCCCAATGGGAAAGACGACCGTATGGAGTATCCTCCAGCTTTAGAGCCAGCTCCTGCGTCCAGTCCTCCACTTCATAAGTCATACCGAGAGAGTCGGCGGTGTACCGCATCGTATCCAAGGCCCGTCCCAAAGGAGAGACGTAAATACGGTCCAGTCCGTGACTGGACAGCCGTTTGGCCAATGCCTTGGCTTCCAAATGACCCTCTGGCGTGATGGTGTTGTTAGGATAATCGGGGTCTGCATGTCGGATAATATACAATCTCATTATTTGTTCTCCGTTCCTATGAATGGCGACAGGGTCGCTTTATCTCATTCCAACAGTGAGTTTTCCTAATTTTTAATGCTTATTCAGCAAGGTTTCCAAAATCGCGCGCAAATCCCTGTCTTCCTGATAAACTTCCTCACCCGTATCCAGCTCAATTACCCGGATATATGTATAGTTCGCTCTGGCATCGACGGGTTTAAAAATCAATTCCTCGGGATTGTCTGGACGCACATCATAGCCCATATTCTTGAACATATCTGTTATTTGATCAATCCCCGGCTTGCCTCCGCTTTCCAGCATAATCAGCCCACGCAGTTCCTTGGGCTCCTCTGGATGCATAACTCGGAAATGTACAATACATTCCATGTAAAATCGCTCCTTTCAATCATAAAGCTATGTTATGGCGCAAATCCCCATGTTCCCAGCATACCCCAAAAGCTACTCCGCATTCCACATCGTCCATCATATCGTCAGAACGGAAAACACGTTATACTGTAAAGTAGACTTTGATTTTCTGCATATGATAGGAGGAATCACGATGACTAGCGAGCTTCTGGATATCTACGACGATGAAGACACCCCCCTCGGCACAGCCTCCCGACAAGAAGCACATGCCAAGGGCTACTGGCATCATACCTTTCACTGCTGGCTGGCACGAGACACCTCGACAGGCCGCCGCTTGCTATTCCAACAGCGTCAGGATACAAAGGACACCTTTCCCGGATGCTACGATATTACAGCCGCCGGGCATTTGACTTCAGGCGAAGATATGTCCCAGGCGGCTCGCGAGCTGGAGGAAGAACTAGGCATTTATGTTCCCTTTACCTCCTTAACACCACTGATGACCGTTCGGTATGAAAGTAAAGGTACCGCACAGGGCACCTCTTTTTGGGATCGGGAGGTCAGCTCGGTGTTTGGACTGCTGTCCAACCAGCCCCTGGAAGCCTATTGTCTCCAGCAGGAAGAAGTAGCCGGACTGTACGAAGCAGACCTTGACCAAGCACTAGCCCTGTTTGAAGGCCATATTCCATTTATCGAAGCCCAAGGTATTACGTCGGGGCCGAACCCGGAAAAAACTCGCCGCCTGATTACACCGGATCAATTCGTGCCTCATCAAGCGGGCTATATTACATCTGTATGCCGGGCCCTGATGGAACTTCCCTCCCAGTAATCCTTATACTATTCTCCGGCTGACATATATTTGCCGATAATGCTTTCATACCGCCAGCCATATCGGGTCGACAGCTCGCTGCCCATATCATGCTCCAGCTCATACAGAATAAGATCCTGGGCAAAATGATCAAGCAGCAAACCTGTCATCACCGGATGCTCGGTAATAAGCGCCTGTGTCGGGCAATTCTCTCCCCGCATACCCAGCATGTTCCAACGCCGATCAATAACAAAGGAAAACTTACGCCCTGACGTTTCCTGTCCGTCTGTACCAGACGCACGCGGTAGCCACGGTCCCAACATACTTTCTCCGTTGTCGCAGGACCATAGCAGACGCACACCCCGACTCTCGGCTTTTTTCAACGCTTCCCGCAACAGTTCGGCTTCCTCGCGCCACAAATCCAGCACAATCTCATGCTGTGCCCGTTCCAGCTCGCGTGTCAGACTTTCCAGCACCTTCCGGTCACCTTCCACGTTGTAGAAGGTTGGCTTGGCTGGTTCTGTTCGTGGCATCTCCTTCTCCACCGCCAGCAGGGACTCCCGCATCTGCCCTTCGATCATTCGGGTCAGCTCACCCGGCGGCAGCATGCTGTAGCGTACAGGCTCTCCCGCACTCGCTCTGAGATATCCCTGCCCGGCCAAACGCTGCAAAGCTGCGTACACGTTGGAGCGCGATGCCCCCAAACGCTTAGCAACTTCATAGCCGGAAGCCGCATTTTGTCTCGAAAGCTCGACCATCACCTTGGCTTCCATCTCCGTAAAACCCAGATTCCGCAGATGTTGCAGCAAACGCTCCATATGTTCTGTTCCCCCTATGCTGCCCGGCGTTATGTCTGTGTCCTGCGGCAGCCTGTTCGGCTGCGTCAAATCTGTTCAGCTCCACAGCGCGGGCACCATTTGGAGCCTTTGGGTAATTCCGCTGTGCAGATTTGGCATTTTACATTTTCGCGTATTTGCGTTGACGCTGTTGCCGGCTTCTCTGCTCCCGAATTGTTGGCCTTCCAATATCGAATGCGCTCGTCCAGCTCCTCCTGACGCTCCCGTTCACGTTCCAGTTCTTCAAGACGATGGTGTTCTTTCTCCAGTTCTTCCTGACGACGGCGCTCCCACTCTTCATCGAATGCCGCTTTTTCTTCCGGAGTAAAATCAGACACCGTGTAATTGCGGTCTGATTCCGTTGGATCGTGCGTTTCATACCGCTCATCCTGTTCATGCCGATCGATGACTTCATCTTCTGCATACTCCATGTAGGCAGGCACAGCATCCTTCGCTGCCTCAGGCTTGCGCAGATCAAAAGAATAGGCGTCTGTTGGAACCTCTTCCCGCACGGCCGCTACTTGCTTGGAGGCAGCCTGCCCTCCATTTAACTTGCGTCCGCATTTGGGACAAAAGTTCGCATCCAGCGGCACAACTGCACCACAGGTACATAAATGGGCGTTTTTCAATTCTGCAATTCTACTGCGCAGCTCATCAATTTCATCCTGAAGCTCATCACAAGCAGTAGACAACTGTGTCATCTCGGTTTCAGCCACTGACATATCGGATGCCCGGTAGCCTTCGTAAAAGATTTGACCCATTCGTAAGAAATGAACATCCATTTCCTGCTGAATCGTTGTAATTTGCGAATTAATCTTACTAATCTCGACAGCATGCTGCGCCTTTTCTGTTGCGCGATTAGCGCCTTCCTTTATACGTTGAATCAGCTTCATCGTCATTTCCTCCCCATATCCAGCCGGATTTCACTGTACCGTCCGTATATCCCAAAGTTTTTTTCTGTTGGCAAGCCTCGAACTCCTGTATAATGGAATGCGGTCATATCGCCTGTTTGAGGCTATAGGCATTGGCGTCAACATATTAACGTTCTGACGCTCCTGCTCTAGATCCGCATGAATTCAGCATCATTTTTAGTCCATTCGCCTTGTTCTTATCATCAACTAAAGCTGACTAGAACTCTATCATACCAAAAACTACCCCCATTTGTGAAAATGGAAGATTTTAAGAACGAAAGGGGTTTCAGGATCATGAACCCAAATCCTGCATTTTACCCCCGACCCATCGGGGTTCCTTATTCAACGACGATCCCTCAGGCACGTCGAGCTTCTATGGATACCAGTATAACGCTGGTGCCCGACACCGACCAAGACGCGACTTTTTTCCGTGCTATAGAGAACGCGGGCATTCATCTGAACCGCCCGCAAATTCAGGCCGTACGCCACGGTAAAGGCCCGCTTCTGACCCTGGCAGGGGCTGGCTGCGGCAAAACCACGGTGCTGGCAGCCCGTGCAGGCTACCTTATGGCGATGCGCGATGTTCCTGCATCGTCCATCTTGCTGGTGACCTTTACCAGCAAGGCCGCTGCCGAAATGAAGCTACGCATCGCCGGATTACCCGGTGTGCGCCCTGCCGCTGCACGTGCAGTACAGGCGCGTACCTTCCACTCATTCGCTTTGGCGATGTTGCGTCATCGCGGCGTGCAAGACGAAGTGTTCGGTGAAACGCAGGCTCAGCATACCGTCATGAAAATGATGCTGCGCCAGCTTGGACTAAGCGAGGCTTTCCAGCCGGAAAGCCTGTTGTCCGCCCTCTCCGCCTGGAAGGCGGAGGGTCGTAGCGCAGACGAACTGCCGGAAACCATCCGCGAGGAAGCGGATGCCAAACGTGCCATGCTCGCCTATGAAGCGTGGAAACAGGAACGCAATAAGATGGATTTTGACGATATTCTGCTGCGTGCCTCCGTTCTCCTGCGTGACCCGGATGTGCTTCAGCCGCTTCAACGGCGTTTTTCCTATATCATGGTCGATGAATTCCAGGATACGAATGCCCTGCAATACGAAATGGTGCAACGATTGGCTGCGAGGCATCGCAATCTGATGGTCGTCGGAGATGATGACCAGACGATCTATACCTTTAACGGAGCCCGCCAGGAATCCATTCTGGAATTTGACAAGGTCTATAAAGATGCAAAGGTCATTACTCTTGATATTAATTATCGCAGTGATGCGCGCATTTTGGGGCTGGGTTCCAACATCGTCGCTAAAAATGTTCATCGACGTTCCAAACGTCTTGCGGCTGCCGGGCGTGAGGGCTTGCCGCCACAGTTTGCCACCCCATCTGGACCTGAGGAAGAGGCGGGACATATTGTTACTCATCTGCTCGGGCAGGTAGAAGAAGGTCGACTTCGCTACCGGGATATCGCTATTTTGCACCGGACAGCCAGCGGAAGCCGATCTATTTTTGAGCAATTGATTATGCGGGACGTCCCATTTATTCAGTACGGAGCGGGAGCCGTATTTTACGATCAATCTCTGATTCGTCCCTTAATGGACCACTTGCGTCTGTCGCTGAATCCCCGCCGAATGGAATCCATTCCAAGCACCCTTGGACCGCTGTATGTCTCCCGTGAGGCCGGAATGGAATGGATTATGCGTGAAGAGAAGCAGCAGGCTAAAAAATACCCGTTAATCCACCTCAGTCGCTGGGATCGACTGCGTGATTTTCAGCGTGAACAGGTGAAAGAACGCATTCGGTTGATTCGCAGTCTCACTACAATGAAACCTGCCTATGCCATTCAAGAAATGCGGCGCGTCTTTTATGATAAATATTTGGAAAGCGGAGATACGGGCGCATGGACACATTATAAGGAAACGATGCAAGAAAGTCTGGAGGAGCTTGAAACGGCAGCCAAGCGCTTTGACACGGTAGAGGCATTCGTCAACTTTGCGGACGAGCTTTCAGAGCGCCACCGCCAGATGGAATCTCTGCGCAGAGAGGAAGACAGCGATGCTGTTCGGCTCATGACGATCCACCGTGCCAAGGGACTGGAGTTCCCTTGCGTATATTGGATCGGAGCAAGTGAAGGCATCCTTCCGCATAGCTCGGCTCTACACAGCGAGCTGCCAGAGGATCGTCGGGCAGGCGCCGCCCCCGCAACGGCTGTGGATAACGATGCTGCGCTGGAGGAAGAGCGCCGCCTCGCTTACGTGGCCGTCACCCGGGCGAAGGAGCTACTGTACATCACCTCCCCCGCCTCCAATCACGGCAAGCCTGCCGCCGTGTCTCGCTTCTTGCTGGAAGCCTATGGGGTCACTCCCCCCGAGACTTCCAAGCCGGACACGCGTCGCAGCAGCTTTGGCCAACCGAAGGGTACTTCGGGTTATGGCAGCCGTGCCAGTGGTGGTTCGCCAGCGTCTGGCACGGCAACCCGCGTGAGCAGCAGACCGGGGTCAACCCCAGCCGCCACTACAGCACGGACGGCCTCGGCGGCGGCTAGGTCACAGACAGAGCCACGCGTCGATGTGCCTGTGTGGAAATGCACGGACGCCGCCTGCAAGGCGTGGATGCGGCGCGACACAGTAGGTGGACGCCGCACAACTACGGCTAGTGCAGGCACGCCACCGGTGTGTCCGCTTTGCTCCTCCCCGATGACGGAGGGAACGCGCAACATCCCGGCCAGATAAGTGCGAGGCGTGTATAGCCGCTATGGAGCTGTACTCCCACTGCATTCGTCATTTCCAGTCCGGCTTGTGCAGACCTGTAATGAATCCAAAAAAGCACTAATGTACATTTTCCCGGCACCCTGCAAAAATAAGTTTTAGACAGACTAAATCAAATAAAAAACGGTAGACTAGGATGTGAGAATAAAATCCTAATCTGCCGTTTTTATATATCATTTTATCTAAGTTAACCCTCATTTATTCTAGATAAATTTCGTTAAAAATTGAATCCTAAAAGGAGAGAACATTATAATGAAACTTTCAGGAAATACAATACTAATTACCGGTGGAAGTACTGGAATAGGATTAGCTTTTGCAGAACGATTTTTAAAAGCTGGAAATAAAGTCATTGTTTCTGGACGACGTAAACATGTACTTCAAAAAGCGAAAGAGAAATTGCCTAGCCTTATTACTCATGTAAGTGATTTGAATATGGAGTCCGAGCGTATAGCATTATCGGATTGGGTAACAACCAACTATCCAGAAGTAAATGTGTTAGTTAACAACGCCGGTATCCAACAACGCTTTAACGTTCTAAAAACGGATGCAAAAAACAATTGGGATTATTTCAGTAAAGAAATCACAACTAACATTGAAGCACCTTTCCATCTATCCATGCTGCTGGCTCCATATTTTGCAACAAAAGAAGAGGCGACCATCATTAATGTCACTTCTGGGTTAGCTTTTACGCCGTTTGTGATTGCTCCGATTTATTCAGCAACGAAAGCGGCACTTCATTCATTTACAATTAGCCTAAGACACCAACTTTCTGATACGTCTGTAGAGGTAATTGAAGTTGTCCCTCCGGCAGTGAATACAGATTTAGGTGGAGCAGGATTGCACACGCAAGGAGAACCATTAGATGACTTCGCAGATGGAATTTTCAAAGGATTAGAAGAAGGTAAAATAGAAATCGGATATGGTACTTCTGTGGCTCGCTTACGCATGTCACGAAATGAAGTCGACGAACACGTAGAAAATATGTACAAGGCAACGAAAAACTCAATTGAATAACTTGCTTAATGAGCCATCCTTTTGCGGGATGGCCCTTTCCTTTATTTCGCTTTTTATTGATTTACCTTGTAGAATTTGCTGGCACGTTATCATAATTCTCAAATCTCATTTCTCACGATTCGTCTTTGTCGAAATAATCATCTGGCAAATGTAGTTCTCGCAAACAACCGATAAATTTTTCTTTGAAATTCGGATTTTTTTTATATTCCGGCCATACCGCCTTATAGTAAGGCAGCAACTTCTCATGTGGAATAATGCCCCAGTATAAAATCATGTTTTTCAGAACCTGCGGGTCGCCCCCTATCAACATCTGTTCAATGATCTGCCAGCTTCCCTGCTTGTTTTCGCAACTACGCGCGGCATAGATGGCAGTGGTCTGCATTTTCGGGTCGGCGTGACACAAGAAAGGCGCAAAATTTCGGAGCGTAATCTCACCGTAATCCTCTAAAATATATCCTGCATAACGCAACGTTTCCGGGTCATGAACCCTGTCAAGACTTTGCAAAATCACTGGAATAAATTCCGTTAAATTTGCTGTTTTACTGGAAGCGTGCAGAATCATTAAAGCTTGCAAAAACTCCTCATGTTCATCCGATTGTAACAGCTCCAGAATATATTTCCCACCCGTATCAAAAGAAGTTTTACAGATTAGCCGAATGGCTGTGGCCCGATTTTTTGGCCTTTGCTCCGCAATATTTTTCAGAAAACCAAGGGTTGGCTGCGAGACTTTCTTAAACTTGAACATAGCCTCAAGTGCTTTGGCTTGGGTTTCTTCGTTTGGAGTGCTCTGGTAAATCTGGATCAGCGCATTCTCATCGCCTGGCATTCGACTGCCAAACCACCCGATATCATAATCCAGAATAATTTCATCCAGCCAGCGCTCGTACCAGTCCAGAAAGCTGTCTTCATAGACAAAGAAAAAGGGATGCTCGGGATAAAAACCGGAGGTGTACACAATTCTCCCCCTGTGTTTGCCTTCAAGTACGAGATACATGTCGTATTCGCAGCCTTGGGTGCCTATGCACAACATACCGCCCAGCACCTTATTACGGACGTCGTCGTATTCTTCATCAGGGATGTCCTCATCCTTGGTCAAGGGCTCAATCAGATGGTTCCATTCCTCTTTGGCCATCCCGGGATGCAGAACGGATTTTGCAAGGAGTGCCTGGTGCTCGGTATAGGAAGTTGCCTTCTCAATCGGATAAACTCCATAATAGGGTCCGGCACCTCCGTTGCCGATGTTTGTTAAAAACAGCGCGTAAGGCTCGGGTAGGGTGACTTGATTGTGGGCTTGCCAGTCCGCCAGCTCTTTTGCTGTAAGCTTCTCTTTAACCCTGTACTGATGTGAGGATGCTCCAAACACCGAGAAATCCTTGTCTTTGCGCATGGCCTGATTCAGTTTGTCTTTTATTCGATCCAGTTGCGTTTCTTTCTTCCCAAACCACATATCTGCACCCTCCAGTTGACTTAGCCAGTTTCCTTTATTTGCTTATCCAGCAATTTCATTCTTTATGGGTCTTACCTCTTTACATTGATATGTATCTTTAAGTAAGTTTTTATAATACGGTGGATACTGTTTAATTGAAGTATGAAAAGTGATCGCGCATAAAATGAGTTAACGTGTCCTCCAAATTGTGATGCTGTTTCATATATTGGAACAAGATGGACGAGGTGAGCATGATTTCAGAATCCTCGATACTAATAATCCATGACGGTGGCTCCTCAGGATTGTAACTGAATTCGCTAACGATACCGTATGCTACAGTTCGTCAATCAATAGATAGTTTAAAATCAACAATCGTTTGCTCAGCCGTAACCTCATATCCTAATCCTTTGTAAAGTTGTACAGCAGCCTGGTTCTCCTCCAGTACTCCCAGATAGACATCTGATGATAGCGTTCTACCCAGTTTTGTAAGTTGGCTCGTCAAGTGCTTTGCTAGTCCTTTCCCCCTGTGAGCAGGGCTTGTATATATGTTTCCGAGCTCTACGAGCTTAGAATCATAAAAGTGGAAGCCGCCTGCGGCAATAAAATGGCCACATTCTTTGATCCCAAGGAAAGGATAATGTTCGAGTTCGCTGCTCGTAAAAAATTTCATGCCTCCATTTCGTAAAAAATCCACTATATCTGAAATGTCATTTTCCTTAACTAACTCAGCCCAGTTTGAATCGAGCAGTTTCGATTGATCCCTATGCTTCATTGTTAAGAAACGTTGTGGGTTACCCGTTATGAGCCCATGAGACTGAAAAAGTTGTAGGTCACAATCACAGAGGATTGTACCACAAACGGTATTTTTCTTAAGTTGAATGGTTTCCTCAGTAAAAGCGATAAGAGCTAGAAAGTTAAGCTGCTCTCGGTTGATGCAGTGGAAAGAAAACGCAGGGAAAGGAAGCCCCCAAAAATATGCTAAAACCGCCGTCAGCTTGTCGTCTACATATTGACCAACGAATTTAGCCTGCTCTTTACGTTGAGTTAAATAGCTATAGAATAACAAGTGTTGATCCCTATGAATCTGATCCGTTAATTGATAAATAGTTTCATAGGTAAGCAGTCGATGAGAAATCATGTATTAGTCCCTTTCATTTCCATGTGGGTAATCTTCTTATGGGCATGATACCACAAATTGAAACTATCCTTCCCGCTTACCCCATATAGCGTTAATAATCTTGGGTTATACATTTCAAAAAATATATGAAGATTGCTTGCCACCAGAGTATAAAAATCCATAATTTAAGGATGATTTTCTCCGAAATTCATTGTATGGTTCCTGCCTCGCCTCTAATTTATGATGAAATTAAAGAGAGGTGAGGTGCCAAAAAACGAATACCAAATATTGAAAACGTATACAAATGAAGAAAAAACACTTAAAAGTGCAAGCTGGTCCTTAATCACCTGTCATCGATTACTTCACAGCGTACTTCATATGTACACAAAAATGAAAGCGTTTTCCGCAATGTATGTTGCAGGTCAATTGAGGCGGTAACAACTACTAATTCAAGGAGTGAGTCATATGCCAGATCCATGGAAAAAAAGGTTTTTCAGTATTCTCAGTTTTGTTCTCTTATCCTTTTTGTTGGTATCTCTTGATTTAATTCCAAGCTTTGCTAAAGCAGAATCAGCTCACTTGGTCACCGATGTTGAAGACCGAACGTTGATGAATGCAAGTCAAGATTCATCCACTAACGACAATTCCTCTTCTATCGTCGTCAGCTCCAAAGATGCAATTCTTCAAGGTTACGGTGTAGAAAAACGGGATACCCCCTATACCGGCGATACGCTTTATAAAGGCGATGGCTATGTATCCTTCTTTTATGACTACGACCCAAATTCCGGCAAGTCTGACGGGACGGCCACGTTTAAAGTGAACGTGCCTACAGCAGGTCTTTATAGACTGAGCCTCGGCTACTACATTCCGGCGGGCACTGGCTCCAAGGATACCAGCATCGAGGTCAATGGCACAATGGCTGAGAACATAACGCTGGCTGCTCCTCCGAAGGGTGCGGCAGTGAACGAGAAAATGTTAACCAAGATCATGCTGAATGCCGGCACAAATGAGCTTACTTTTGCAAGAGGCTGGGGATATTACGGGATCGAATACGTGAAGGTTGAATTCGCCAATCTGCCTGCTGCAATTAGCAAAATGGAAGCCGAAGACGGAGTCATTACTGGTGAGGTCAACATCGAAGCCGCTGATACAGGCTATTCGGGTAGCGGTTACGCAGCCTTCAAAAGCACAGGTTCGTTAACCTTTGCCTATAACGCACCTTCAAGCGGGCTTTACAATCTTGCAATCGGTTACAGTAACCCCAATGAAGACAAAAAGACCCAATTGGTGGTCAACGGCCAGACCAGCGAAATATTACTGCCGACAACAGCAAGTTACACAGAGGTATCTGGCGGTAAACTAATGCTGAATTCGGGAAACAATACTATACAGTTCAATGTCGACTCGGATCAATATCATATCGACTACGTCAAGCTATCAGCAGTGTCCCCCCCGAAACTGCATCAAATTGAGAAAAAGCCAGTAAACCCGAATGCGACTGCGGAAACCAAGGCACTCATGGGTTATCTCGTGGATAGTTACGGCAGCCACATTCTTTCCGGTCAGCACACTTTGGAGGATGCACAGTGGATTAAAGACCAAACTGGAAAGTATCCTGCCATGTTATCAATGGACATGATGGATTATTCCCCCTCTCGCATCGAGCATGGCGCCACCTCAACTGAGGTGGAAAAGGCAATTCAATGGGCCCAAGAAGGTGGACTTGTCACATTTGCATGGCACTGGAATGCTCCTAAGGGACTGCATGATATTCCCGGTAAAGAATGGTGGCGCGGGTTTTACACGGACGCTACTACATTCGACGTTCAATATGCACTTAGTCATCCCGAGTCGGAAGAGTATCAGCTTATCCTAAGGGATATCGATGCCATTGCTGCTCAGTTGAAACGCCTCCAAGACGCTCACGTTCCGGTGCTGTGGAGACCGCTGCACGAGGCGGAGGGCAAATGGTTCTGGTGGGGCGCCCAAGGTCCAGACTCTGCCAAGCAGCTGTACCGTATCATGTACGACCGGCTAACACACTACCATCACCTGAACAACCTGATCTGGGTATGGAACTCCGAGAGCCCCGAATGGTATCCGGGGGACGATGTCGTCGATATTGTAAGTGTGGATATTTACAACCAGGCGGCTAATTATAGCCCAAGTATTGGCAAGTACGACAGTTTGGTGAATCTCGTGCAGGGAAAGAAGCTGGTTGGTCTGTCTGAAAACGGCCCGATTAGCGATCCCGAATTACTTCAAACATATTCAGCGCATTGGCTCTTTTTCACGACGTGGACGGGCGACTTCATCCGCAATGGACAATATAACTCCCTGGATCATCTCATAAAAGTGTTCAATAGCGATTACGTGCTCACAAGGGATGAGCTTCCTCAAGACCTGTTTACTTTATCCGAAAATAAAGCGGAGTAAGGCGCTTTTATGGGAATTACCATATCCGTAACTATACCGTCCCGTCAGCGTCATGAAGTAACGAAGTAGCCTACTTTAAACAAACAGCGGCCACCTCTAAAATATCCGGGGTAGCCGCTGTTTGTTTGTGCCTTGAGCAAAAGTCTATGGCAAACCATTATGAAAAAGGACCGTCTCCTTTCCGGCAGGAAAGTGGAAGCGGCCCCGTTCTTTTATGTGAATCAAGTTAGTTAGTGGACCACAGCTTAATTCGGTCTTGGATATGCTTGGTAAAAGATTCTTCCATTTCTTGTACTCCGGCTTTCTCCAGTTCTGCCATATAGGCATCCCAAACCTTGTCGAAGTTTTCCGGCTTGGTCATGACAGCTTCCGGAATTCGTTTCCATGTAATATCCTTCATCTTGGCTCCGAGAATAACAGCCGGATCGTCATTGGGGAGAGACATCGTGTAAGCTGCTCCGTATGCTCTCGGTTGGAATTCATCTTCCTTCGGGAATAGATCCTTCCAGTGCTCAATCTTATAGCCCTTCAGAACTTCCTTCTCCGACTTGTTATAAGTCGCCGTCAGCAGTTCCGGATAATTACGAGTAAAATAGTTGCCAGTTGAGTCCTTGATGCCATCACCATAATGGACCATCAAGTTCCAATATAGACCGATTCCGGACTCTTTTTGGAAAGCCGCATTGTCATTGTTCATCCGTTCAAGTACTGCCGGAATAATCGTCCGTTTGCCATCTTTAACTGTGTAATGCTTGCCTTCAATTCCCCAGTTATTCAGGACTTGACCCTCTTCTGATGCCAGAAAGTCGAGGAACTTAATAGCGCGTACCGGGTCCTTGCACTTGCTTGAGATCGAAATTCCGTATCCCCCATCAAAACCAGGCAGCCAGAAGTTGGTATCCTTGTACTCCTTGCTCATGGTGACTGGGTAATGACCGTAAGTCTGGTCGAATTTGCCTTCCGCCTTCAGTGCATTTTGTCCATCGCCATAGTCCCATTCTGGATCGGCTAGACCCAGTACGCGGCCAGAAGCCACTTTTGCCTTAAACTGATCGGTCTTCTGCACGAAGCTTTCCGAATCAAGCAATCCAATGGCATTCATGTGATTTAACCAACGGAAATATTCCTTTTCTTCCGGTCGGCGGAAATGATAAGTCGCTTGGTGTGTTTTTTGATCAATGTAGTACTCGCCGTCGTCTGGTCCCCCGGTCGTTTGGAAGCCTGAGTTGGTTACCTGGTACATATGCCAATCGTCGGCATTTAGGGACAGTCCGATATTTTTGTTGCCATTTTCGTCCGTCGGATGCTTGGTTATATAGTCCTTAATGACTTTTTCGAAATCCTGTACTGTACGAATGTCCGGGAATCCCGCTTCCTTGACGACACGGTGCTGGAGTTTAAATCCTACGTCGGGTTTGATTTTTTCTTCTTCGACAGCGGACCAGGTCGGAATAACATAGATGGATTGGTCATCTAAACTGTACTTCGCCCGAACAAGCTTGTCTCCTAGCATTTTTTTGATGTTTGGTGCATGTTTGTCGATCAAATCCGTCAAATCAATGATTGCGCCAGCATCGACAAGTTTGCCGACATCCGCCTTAGCAGCGATTAAATCAGGATAGTTTCCTGTGGCTGCAATCAATGAAATCTTTTGGACCGGGTCGCCGACAGCGAATTCAGCATCTAGAGTTACTCCGGTTTTTTCCGCGATGACCTTGCCGACTTCATCCTTCATATTATTCCAATTCGTGCTGGAGTCTTCCGAAAAATAAGTAAGCGTGATGTCACCTGTAGTTACGGCCTTGGTAGCCTCAGACGGATTATTACCGCTGCACCCTGCTAGGGTAGCCACTAAAGTCAGTGACATTACGAAAGATACGATCATTCTGTTTTTTCTTGACTTCATGGAGCGAAACCTCCCTGTATAATGAATGTTTGCTGCTTCGTTTTAGCTTTTTACCGCTCCAAGCGTCATACCTTTAACAAAATATTTTTGTAAAAAAGGATAGACGATAAGAATCGGCACGGTAACAATGATGGTAATTGCCATTTTAACCGATTCCGGGGATACCTGTGCCATACGCTCCGCCATATTGGCAGCGTCCTGGGAATTGGTTGCGCTTGTTGTCGTACTTTGCAAAATTTTCATCAATTCATATTGCAGGGTCGTCAACGATTCATTGGACCCATTAAACAGATAAGTATCGAACCAAGAGTTCCATTGCCCAACGGCCAAGAAGAGCGCTACGGTCGCTAATGCCGGTTTGCAAAGAGGAAGTATAACGCGCCAGTAGATTGTGAAATCGTTGGCACCATCCAGCTTGGCTGATTCCTGTAACGCATAAGGCAGGCCGTCAATGAAGGAACGAATAATGAAGACGTTAAACGCACTTACAAGACCTGGTAAAATATAGACGGCAAATGTATCAATTAAATGCAGTTCCTTCATCAGGATAAAACCTGGAATTAATCCCCCGGAAACATACATAGTGACGGCAAGAAAGATGGAGATGAACCTTCTAGCTTGAAAATCACTTCGGGCAAGTGTATAGGCAAGCATCGAGCCGCTGACCAAACCCGCTACGGTGCCAATGATGGTCCGCAGAAAGGAGATCTTGAATCCAGTGATTAACCCCTCATAGGTGAAAATCAAATCGTAATTCTTCAACGTAAATTGCCTTGGCCAGATGGTGATTCCCCCTCTAATGGTGTCTACCGAATCGTTAAAAGAGATAGCCAGCACATTTAAGAACGGGTAGATCGTCAGAACGGTGACCACAATCATGAAAAGATAAACAACTACCCCCAGGATTCGGTCTTGTGGCGATTTCGCCTGAAGCTTGTTGTTTAATCCGCCGACCGGCGTAGTGCTTTTGACAGCCTCCATGTCCATTCTCCTCCTTACATAATGCTCTCGTTGGTATAGCGCTTAAAGATTCCGTTAGCCGCAAACAATAGGACTAGGCTGATCACCGAATTGAAAATATTAATGGCCGTTCCGAAAGAGTAACGTCCCATCGCCAGACCATAATTAAGCGCATACAAATCAAGTACTTCAGAGTAATCGATGACCAGGTGATTGCCCAGCAGAAATTGTTTCTCGAATCCCGTACCGAGCAGATGGCCAATAGACATAATCAGGAGAATGATAATGGTCGGCCGGATCCCCGGCAGCGTAATGTGCCACATTTGCTGGAATCGGCTAGCGCCGTCCACCCGCGCAGCCTCGTATAATTCAGGACCAATACCGGCGATAGCAGCCAGATAAATAATGGCGTTCCAACCGGTTTCCTTCCAGATGTCTCCGAAAGTTACAACCCACCAAAATAATTTACCTTGGGCCATAAACTGGACTGGCTGGTCGATGATGCCTAGACCCATGAGCATATCGTTTACGACACCGCCATCCGCTGAAAGCATTTTGGTGACGATGCCTGCAGCAACCACCCATGAAACAAAGTGTGGCAGATAAGATACGGTCTGAACAAATCGCTTTATCACTTGTATGCGAACCTCGTTGAGCAATAGAGCAAAGACAACCGGTACAATAAAACCAGCGACCAGTCCCATAAGACTCATAGCCAACGTGTTCCGCAGTACTTGGTAGAAATGATCATCTTGGAACAAAGTACGAAAATGCTCCAAGCCCACCCACTTCTGTTCAAAAAAACTCAAACCGGGTCTGTATTTCTGAAATGCCATTGTCCAGCCCCATAGCGGCAAATACTGAAAGACGAAGACCCAAATAACGAACGGAATAGACATGTAGTAAAGATACCTTTGGCTTTTAAATACCTTCCAAGCATTCCTCTTCGGTTTTTTGTATACGTTTTCCGAATTTGCTGTTACCGCTTTCATTTTCTCATCCCCTCTCTTAAAATCCATCATAAAACAGAGGAGAGTCAGAGCCCAGATAACGGATTTCGGGAAAAATCATCCACAAATTATGGATTTCTATATTCCGACGGTGAACAGCCTTCGTACCTTTTGAATTTGCTGTAAAAGTAGTTGACGCTTGTGTAGCCCACGCTTTCAGCGACTTCGTAAACTTTCATTCCCTGATCCAGTAGCTCCTTTGCCTTGTGGATACGGACTCTGTCCAGATAGGTGTTAAAGTACTCCCCTGTCTTGTTCTTAAAGAGCTGGCCCAAATAGGCGGTACTGTAGTTTAGTAGTCCGGCTAACGCTTCCAGCCTCAGGTTGTCTGCATAATGCTTGTGAATAAAGTCGATCATTTTTTTGAATTCCTGCTCCTTTCCACGAGGTTCGGAGTCTTTCGCCAAAGCTAGCAGGAAACGGTAGGTCTCTTCCAAAAGGTCATCTAGGTGATCATGCTGGTATATCCCATTCAAAAAACGGGAAACTTCCTCCGTCTCTTTCAACTCGATACAGAACCCCGCGGTCAGCTTGTGAATGATCGCATTGGATAGAAAGAAGAACGACTCTTTGATCGACTTTTCATCTTGCCCCTGTTGGAGAAAAAATGCTGCCACCTCGTTCAACAATGGTAGTATGACATTCTGGTTTCCTACTTCCAGACTGTAATACAGGCGGAAGATGAATTCCTCCATCGTTTCTTCAGCTTTATCGACAGACAATCCGGGGGAAGCCAGCGAAGGAGAAAAGAAAGGATACGGATCTAGCAGTCGGTTCTTCTCGCTGAAAAAGGATCGTTTTACCGCTTCCTGGGCCTTTAAAAAAGATTTGCAAATATCTTCGGGAGCAGTTACTCCCCCTCCGGTTGCAGCGGCGAACCGGACCTTATCCGCAGCGTTACGAATCTCGTTGTACAGAGTTTCGCGTCGTTGTCTTCCACGCAGCGGCTCGTTGAGCAAAAGGACCGTATACGGCGGGATTACTGTGACAAGTCCCATCATCTGCCCCTCGATCGTTGCCTTCAATCCATTCGAAAGCTGGTGTGCGATATCGGAACGGTCCACTTCGGAAACGCGCGGATACACGACCACAACTTCGTAGTGGGTCCACAACAAGTCTGCTTCTACTGCCTTACTTCTCAACTTGGTGGGATCTTCCGTCTTCTCTTGAGAGACGAGCAGGCTGTGCAGGTATAAATCCCGATTTATAACCTCCTTCTTACGCCACTCCCGTTGAAGGCGCTCCTCTTCGATCCGCTCGCGTACCTGCTTTAAACTGGCCGACATTTCAACAATGTCCACCGGTTTAAGGAGATAGCCGCACACCCCGTATTTGATCGCTTGCTTGGCATACTCGAAGTCGGCATATCCACTGAGGATCATAAAATGTAAATGATGACCGTCAGATCTCAAGTGCTCAATCAACTGTAAGCCATCCATAACCGGCATGCGGATATCGACGATTACGACATCGGGGGACTTTTCCTGGATGACTTCCAATGCTTCTTTTCCATTGGCTGCCGTAGCTGTAACGGTAAACCCAAGACTCTCCCATGGAATCAGCGTTTGAAGGCCTTGACGAAGCTTCGGCTCATCGTCAACGATAACTACCTTAATCATTTGGATTCACCCCCAGGTATGAAAAACTGAATACAAGTGCCTTTCCCCGGCTCGCTCTCAATGCTTAAGGCACTAGAGGTCCCATACAATAAGACAAGACGATCGTTTACATTTCGCAATCCAATTCGCTGGACCTCCTGCTCATGTACGGATGCAGCAAGCTCTTCTCGTACAAGGGCGAGACGATCACCTGTGAAACCGGCGCCGTTGTCACATACCATAACTCGGACCCCTTCTGGGATTTCCTTTACTTTCACTTCAATGACAGCTCCTTCTGCTTGATTATCCAGACCGTGTACAATAGAATTTTCCACCAATGGTTGGATAATCAGAGGTGGAACCAACATTTCCTCCAAATCCGGATCAATCGTTAAGCGATACTCCAAACGCTCTTCATACCGGAACTTTTGAAGATCAAGATAACAGCACACCCGCTCAAGCTCTTTACGCAGCGGAATCTTGTCGTTACCGGCCTCCAGACTGCTGCGTAACAACGCGCTCAACTGCCATACTGCTTTGGCGATATCGTCCTGTTTGCGAATGTGGGCTTCCATTCTGATGGACTCCAAAGAATTGAAGAGAAAATGCGGATTAATCTGGCTTGCCAGCATTTTAAACTTGATCTCGTTTTGCCTTTGCTCCACCAGACTTTTCTGACGATTCGTTTCTTGAACCTCCTGGACCAAATGGTTTACGTTACTGACGAGCGCGTTAAATTCTCTCGATAGTAGACCAACTTCATCTTTTCCGTCGATATGGAGATAGGTTTGCCATGAGCCCGCCCCTACTTGGGTCATATGCTTGCTCAAGCGGAGAATCCTTCTGGATAATAGCGAAGTAGAAGCATAGATAAGTAAGGCTGCAAATATCAGGCTGGCCGTGATCACGACTCCACCGAGCCATATCACTTGATTAGCATCTCGGGTAATCTCGGAAACGGAAAAAACGGAAATAATGCGAAGTCCATTCCAGCTGTTCTGTGGCGTTAGATTTGCGATCACCACTTTTGACGCTTTTCCGTTAATGAGTGTGTTGTAACTTCCCTCCTGTTGGAAAAGTATATTCTCGTCGGCATGAATTTCAGATAGATTCTTTCCGAACAACTCTGCTTCATTGGACGCGACGATCTGATTCCGGTTATCCACGATCAAGGTAGGGAACGATTCCTGATTCAGGATTGAATTTAATTGGCGCTTACTAACATTGATGACCAATACTCCTTTTTGCCCTAGTGAATTCACTGCGAATGAACGAATCAGGCTGAGATAATCGGCATCGTCCCTCTCATCCTTGATTAAGTTCCAGCCAGCCAATCCTTTCTGCTCTATAGCCTCCTTGTACCAATCTGCGGTTGTGATTCTTTCGTCCGGCTGAATAAATTCCCAGTTGTTCAATGCTCCAGGATTAGAGACATAGACTCGGATGCCGGATATCTCTTTGTACAATTGGAGGTAGTCACGAATACCTGTATACTCCCGATAAGCCTGAATGACTTCGATGTAGCTGTCATACTTTTGGCTAGCCACCATTTTCATCCGATTGTCATTGGTTAGCCGGTATGAGATGTCCAGCGGCACTTTAATCAATTCTTCTGTACGATTTCGGACCCGCTCGACATTGTTGGATACTTGCATAAAAGCGTCCCTAATGACGGCCTCTCGGAGCTTTCCCGTCAGAAACAGGCCACATAACAGCAAGGGAAGAACAGCTACCGAAATGAATGTAAGCGTCATCTTCTTCCTTAGTTTCATATCATTCATCATTCGTATAAAAAACATGGCTTGCCCTCCCCGATCAGTACGCTGATACGCGCAAAATACCCCTTTTCATACAAAAAGGGGCATGCATAACTCAATCAATTGTTTTCTATCTTTCGCCAATTGTACTGTTGTACTGATCCTTTAAGCCCTAAGCCTTGCTGGACCTTATGGCCCGAAGCCTGAACCATCCACTTTCATAGTCTTTCTGTCTATAGACAAGAGGGAGGCCCAACTTCATAAGCCTATCCCCCCCATGGATAGACTTTTGCCCGCTATTTCCTGACTGAACTTCATATTCGAGCTCTGGATTTAGTCCATCAAGGCGCAGAGCTCGCCAAGGCGCGTTCGGGACAGCCATCACTTGGAAATAGTAGACGATGGCATCCTCTTGGTCTTCGGAAACAAACATCCAAGCCGACTCGTTATGTTCAAACGGACTCTTTAAGCGATACAAGTCACCCTTCTGTACTAAGCCACGAATCTGCTTGTATGCTGTGACTTGACGTTTAACCGTCTCTTTTTCCTCATCAGTAAATTTCGTGAGATCAAGCTCATATCCAAAATTTCCAGACATGGCGACATCACCTCGAAAATCAAGGGGCGTTATGCGTCCAACTTGATGGTTCGGAACGGCCGACACATGGGCTCCGATGGCGCTTACGGGATAGACAAGGCTAGTTCCATATTGAATCTTCAGGCGTTCCACCGCATCGGTATTATCACTAGTCCAGACTTGAGGCATGTAGTAAAGCATGCCTGGATCAAAGCGTCCTCCACCACTTGAGCAACTCTCAAAAAGAATATGCGGAAATTCGGTGGTGACGCGCTCTAACAGCTCATACAATCCAAGAACATAGCGATGGGCAGTCTCGGATTGGCGTTCCGGCGGCAGATCAGCGGAACCAATTTCCGTCAGGCACCGATTCATATCCCACTTCACGTAAGAGACTGGAGCGCTGGAGAAAATGGCAGCCAGCGAATCGTAGATGTAATCGCGCACTTCCTTGCGAGTATAGTCCAGTACCAACTGCCATCTGGCTTCGCTACGCCGCCGTCCTGGAACGTGAAGGCACCAGTCTGGATGCTTGCGGTACAATTCGCTGTCTGGAGAGATCATTTCCGGCTCGAACCAGAGCCCGAATTTAAGCCCCAATTGATTGATGCGTTTCGCGACATCGGCCAGTCCGTCTGGCAGCTTCCGACGATCCTCGTACCAATCACCGAGAGACGAATTGTCAGAATCCCGTTTGCCGAACCAACCGTCATCCAAGACAAAGAGTTCGATGCCTAGCTCAGCCCCCTCTTTCGCTATCGATACCAACTTATCCGCATCGAAGTCAAAATAGGTAGCCTCCCAGTTATTGACCAGAATAGGGCGTTCTTCATCCCTATATGTCCCTCGGCAAAGCCGAGTCCGATACAAGCGATGATATGTACGCGACATTTCTCCCAGTCCTTGACCGGAATAAACCATAACGGCTTCTGGCGTTTGGAAGCTCTCCCCTGGATTCAGTAACCATGAAAAGTCAAACGAGTTTACGCCAATGCTAAACCGTGTAGAGCCAAATGAATCTAATTCTGCTCCCGCCTCAAAGCCTCCGCTGTACACAAGGCTAAAGCCGAATGCCTCACCCTGGCTTTCCGTGGTCTCCTGCGTGACTAATGCAGTAAAAGGATTGAGTTGATGGCTGCTCATGCCCCTTTTACTATCAATTCGGGTTTCACCTTGAAGAATCGGTTTGCGGGTAATATTCCCTTCCCGTGCCCATGCTCCCGAAAGATACATGAACTCTAAATCGCTTTTCCCCGCGAAATCGACACTGGCGCTTAGTGCACGGAGGAGCCGAAGATTTTGTCCCCCCGCATTACTCAAACGAGCCGAACGAGCGATTACATTTCGATCCGCGAAGACGGTGTAAAGAAGAACCACTTTAAGACCTGAAAAGGCATCTTTTAATTCCAGTTCCAACGTATCCGCTTCAGCTTCATTCTCGGTATAAACGGCCGGAAGCCCGGGTAAAGATGGCTTTCCCTTAATGATCCGGTAACCATCGTACTTTAACTCCGTGATGCGTGTTCCATCCTCAAGCTCTACTTGATACGCCGGTGTACGGAAGTCTCCACTCCCATACTGCGGGTATTCTTGCGGCAGCCGATCTAATCCAGCCGTCGCTGGAGTGTGAAGCAATAGATCAGCCATGGGTTCGCGGTGCCTCAACCTGTCTCCCCAGTATACATGTACAGGAAATCCATCGACAATCTGAATAATATAACTCATGCCCGACGACTGCAAATGAAACAGCCCCGGTTGCTCTTGAACAATGATACCCATTGGGAAAATAACCCCTCTCTTAGATAATAATCATCGGAGATCCACACCTAAAATGGCACTTAGAACAACCCTTTTGTAACAGCCATCAACTAAGTCCATATGGTGTAAAGCTTGATAAGATTCAATGATATAGCAATAGGTTCTATAGAAATCATATATTAATTTTAGATATGAAGTACATGGCATGGTACTCACTATTTATGTTATAATGCTTGATAATTTACATAAGGGGATTTTACCGTGATAGAGTATTTGCCACGTAGTAAACAACACTCTGAATTGTATTTAACTCAGTTTGGCATAGAGGAATGCATACCCGGTCACTTTTTTGGACCTGCTATAAGAGATCACTACTTGCTCCATTATATTTTGGACGGAGAGGGTACCTTTGAGGTCGGTGGATTCAGCTACCGCCTGCGGAAAGGTCAGTGGTTTCTAATCTGCCCGCAAGTCATCACTTATTATCAAGCCGATGCCGTAAATCCTTGGTCTTATTGCTGGTTTGGTTTTAACGGGGCACTGGCAGAAACACTCCTCAAGCAGGCAGGCCTGACGATGATGTCCCCAATCCTCTACTTTGAAGGAGAGCACTTGATTTATCAGTATTTGCAGCAAATGAACGAATCAAGTGAGTATCATAAAGCTCGGGAAACCAGACTGACCGGTCTGCTTTACTCAATGCTATCGGAGCTAATTGAGTTCAGTCCGGCAACGTTCTCTGGACAAAAGGAAGGTCGGGCGGAAATTTACGTTGAAAAAGTGAAGGATTTTATCGAAATGAATTATGCTCAGAAAATTACCATTGAGCATATTGCAAATTTTATCGGACTCAATCGGAGTTATTTATGTTCGTTATTTAAACAACGAGTAAACACAAGCATTCAGGACTATCTGATTCGCTACAGGATCAACAAAGCTTGTGAAATGATGGGTAACGCTGAACTTTCGATAGGCGATATTTCCCGTTCAGTCGGCTATAATGACCCTTTACTCTTCTCAAAAATTTTTAAAAAGGTAAAGGGATTCTCTCCCAAACATTATCGAGCCGAAACCCATGCTCAAATGCAAAACGACTACTGAAATTACCAGTAGAAGCCTCTAACGAATAAAAGAGGTCAACCAGAAAGGGACTGACCCCCGTTTGTGAGACAGGGATCAAAACACCTTCCAAGTTTAAGCAGCCAGTTGTCGGAAATGAACCGGCGACTGGTTGTTTAGTTTTGTTTGAATGCGAATTGAGTTATAGTAAAGGATGTACTCTCGAACGGTCTGCTCGACGATTGCCGTCGTCGTACAGGTTAAACCTTCGAGGTAGAACGTTTCAGACTTTAGTGTGGAATGAAACGATTCGATGGGGGCATTATCAGCAGGCGTTCCTTTACGGGACATACTCATGGTCATGCCTTTTCCTTTTACAGCTTCCTGGTAGGCCAAGGATGTGTAGACGCTGCCTTGATCGCTATGAAGTATTACACCTGGTAGAGATGGCAACTGACCAAGGGTATCGAGCACAAATGCGGTGTCCTGCTTGTCAGCTATACTGTATGCCACAATCTCTCCGTTAAACAAGTCTAAAATACTCGACAGATACAACATTCTTCCTCCAAATGGCAAATACGTAATGTCCGTTACAAGTTTTCGCATAGGCGCATCTGCTTCAAACTGTCGCTTTAGCAGATGCCCCGCGATATGAACGGGTTGCCCAGTAGGTTTCCGTTTCTTCGCTTTGACACGACATTGTAGCCCTTCACGCTGCATAATCCGTTGCACGCGTTTGTGGTTTACCGTATACTCCCTCCGAAGCAAGGCGGTGATTTTCCGGTATCCATAACGATATTTATGCTGGATACAGAGTTCGCGGATTTTCTCTACCAAGTGGTCCTCAAGTTTGCTCGCATACTCCGCCTTCCAGCGATAGTACGTGGCGCGAGAGATTCCTATCCATGCACAAGCTTGCTTCACACTCACTTCCCCTCGGATCGACTCTATCCACTCCATTACGATCTTTGACGATACCTCCTCTCCAGTACCCTGTACTTTTTTAGCAACTCTAGTTGTTGTCTCAAAAACCTGTTCTCAGCCTGGACCTTCTCTAATTCCGAAGTGTATTCGGGTCCTTTGCCGTAGCTGTATTGTTTACCTACAGGCTGCTCTAAACGGTTCTGCTCGCCATTATGGTACCATCTCATCCAAGTTTCCACTTGTGTCTTGTTTCGTATGTTTAATTGCTCCATGATTTCTTTGACCGGTATACCAGCCATTCTCATTTCAATCGCCTTCATTTTAACTTCTAATGGATAACTGACTCTTGTTGCCAACGAAAAAACACCTCCAAGGTTGTCTCCATATCTTACGACATGGTTGCATTCTCTTGAAGGTGTTTTGATTTGTCTCACGTTAAGGGGTCAGTCCCAAAACTGGCTGACCTCTTTTATGTTTATTTTGCAGTTTGTCCTTCCAAATAAGAAACAGGTTCTTTAACCTCTACTTTGGTACCGCCAAATTCATCCTTAATGTACTTTTGAGTATCCTCGTTATGATAGAGATCCGCTAATTTTTGTAGTCTCTTATCGTTTGCCTTATCCGATGAAGTTACCAGAACGTTAATATTGTTCTTTGTTGCCTGACTGATCTCTTCGTGGAACAAGGAATCCTTCAGTACGTTCAGACCGCCTTCTAAAGCAATCGTGTTCCCGATCAACACCAAGCCTACATCTTGAATCACGCGCGGACCAGTTTTGTCGTCGATGAGTTCAAATTTCAAGTTTTTAGGGTTACTCGTAATATCATTGACTGTACCTAAAGCATCATTAAAGTCAGCTTTAAGTTTAATCAAACCGGATGCTTCTAACAGCTTCAAACCTCTTGCTGTATTCGCTGGGTTGTCCGCCAGAGCCACCAACGCTCCGTCGGTCACTTCATCGATGCTTTTGAACTTTTGCGAATAAATCCCCATCGGCTCCAGATAGGTAGTGGCTATCGCCTTCAAATCGGCTTTGCTCTCTTTGTTATAGCTCACCAGATACGCCCACGATTGGAATGCATTCACGTCCACATCGCCTTGTTTAGTCGCATTGTTCGTTTCGATTCCACCGTTAATTTCCTTTACTTCAATATCCAGCTTGGCATCCTTGGCGGCCTGGGATTGAGCAATATGCTTCCAAATCTGCGCGTCAGACCCCATGGAGCCAATGACTACCTTTTGTGTTTCCGCACCGGAAGCGGAGCTGGAGCCATTACTGTCTGTACTTTTATTACCGCATCCTGCAGCTACGAGTAATAAACTAATCCCTAATAGTAAAACGAACGATTTCTTCATGTTGTTTTCCCCCAGATCATGCTAGTATGCTAGTGCATCGTCATTCCACCTGTAACATTAATCGCTTGTCCTGTCATATATGCGGAGAGCGGACTTGCCAAAAACAGCACCACATTGGCGACATCCTCTACCTCGGCGGTTCTCCCCAATGGTACCTGCGAACAATCTTCTTCATATATCTCCTGGGCGGTCATTCCGCGAATGACGCCCCCTTCAATCCGCTCACGATGCTTCATCGGCGTTTCTACGATACCTGGACAAACCGCATTCACCAAAATTTGATGCGGAGCAAGCTCAATGGCCATCACCTTGGTCAAGCCGAGAACCGCATGTTTGGATGCACAATATCCGCCCATAGCCCGATATCCATTTTTTCCAGCCTGTGAAGCAATTTGGATAATTCGCCCCGGTTTACGCGCATCCACCATTTCCTTGGCAAACCGTTTGGACGCTACATACAGCCCGGTTGAATTGATTGAAAATACTTTCTCCCAATCAGCCAACTCACTATCAATGACATAATCCATCGTAGAAGTACCTGCGCAGTTCACCAATATGTCAGGAACTCCCGTTTCGCTGATTAGCAGATTGCACCATCTTTCGATATCATCCGGCTTGGATATGTCCAATTGAGTTTCAACCAACTGTGAATTGATCACTCTATACGGCTCTTCATATGAAATATCAGCAGAAATCACCTTAGCTCCACTTTGAATAAAAAGCTCTACAATCCCCTTGCCTATACCCGACTTACCGCCTGTCACTACTGCTGTCTGATGAGATAGGTCTATTGAAATCATAGATTTTAAAATACTCTTTTGAAAGGATCGCGGCTAATGCCAGCCTCCAACACAATCTTCACATATTCCTGCGCGGAGAAAAGAGAATGGTCCTTATAGTTCCCGCATTCCAAAGCAGTAACAGCCGGGACTTCTGTCGTTTCCAGAATTCTCTTCAACGTTTTTTCCAAAGCAAGTGCAATTTCCTCAGGCTCGTGTTCATTCCATAAAATCAAGTAGAATCCCGTTCTGCAGCCCATTGGAGAAATATCAATAATTCCCTTGATTTCGTCTCTCAGATACGTCGCCAATAAATGCTCCAGCGTATGTACAGCAGCTGTTGGCAGTGCGTCCTCATTCGGTTGCAGAAATCTCAAGTCATACTTTTGTACCGTGCTTCCTTTTTCATCATGCTCTACTCCCGCTGCTCTGACATAAGGAGCCTTTACAATCGTGTGGTCTAATTGGAAGCTTTCTACTTTTGCCATTTTTCTCATCCTCATTTTCTGTAATTTTTATTTTTAGTCTAATGACGACTACTCAACATTTGTGCTATTTTTTTAAAAATTTAATGCTTTAAATCAGCATTTTTGCAATTATACATCGGATTACTCGGTTTTACCACTATAATTATTATTTTATTTCTCATTTCTTTGTCCGTCTCTCCTTTGCCTGTACGTTTTGACATAGTGTACAATATATACGGTAATCCATCTTTACGAAATAGATCGAGGACATCGTAAGCCTCATTTAGGAGAATGCTCTGTGAATGAACCGGATTGGAAGCACTTGAATGCTGTCCCTTTGCCCTTGCAGGAATTTCAGCTACAGCTGGACCAGAACAGTGTGGACGCCAAGCAACTAGAGGAGTGGAAAAAAATCCCCGTCCTTTATCAACTAGCTCTGGAGGAATTAAAGAACAAAATTAAGCTGATCCAGACGGAATGGAAGCTGATAGATGGTTTTAGCCCGATTGAGCACATTAAAACCCGGATCAAAGAACCCCACAGCATTGTGGAAAAAGTTCGGCGCAAAGGGCATGAGGTCACCCTGGACAATATATTGCGTGAAATTCATGATATCGCAGGCATGCGCGTGGTATGTGCTTTTGTCAAAGATATCTATCGTCTGATGGATCACCTCCGCACACGGGAAGACATTCGCATACTGGAGGTCAAGGACTATATTGCCCATCCTAAGCCCAACGGCTATCAGAGCCTACATGTTATTGTGGAAATTCCACTGATTCTGTTTGAGGGCACACGCTGGATTAAGGTCGAAATTCAATTGCGCACATTGGCTATGGATTTCTGGGCCAGTATGGAGCATATTTTGTACTATAAGTTTGATAAGAAAGTGCCCGAACATGTCGTTAACGGATTGACCGAAGCTGCACGTGCAACCTACGAACTGGATCAGAAAATGCTCAAGCTGCGCGGGGAAATTTTATCGCTTAGCGAGGAACAGAATGTGGAAGAGTCTCCAGGGAAACGAGCTGAAGAGTCAGCTTTGAAGGCACTTTCCCTCCCTGCAGATCACGCCACTTCTCGGTCGCAGACGTGCTAGGCATACAGCCACAGGATAACTAAATCATTCATTCTAGGCTGTTCCCCCTCGTGCTGGAGCTTAGGAACTTATGTATGATGTATAAATAAAGAGCCGTCAACACCACTATGATCATGGTTTTGACGGCTCTTTTACACTTTTTTTCAATCAAATCAAATATTACTGCTTCTCATGAATCTCTGTGCTGATTTTCTCAACGATGTCCGCAATGCTGAATGACCCCAGATCGCCTTCACCCCGTTTGCGCACGGCTACAGTACCGGTTGTTTTTTCATTTTCCCCGATAACGAACATGTATGGAACCTTCTCCAATTGCGCTTCACGGATTTTATAACCGAGCTTCTCATTCCGAGTATCCACTTCGACGCGCAGACCCGCTTTCAGCAACGCTTCCTGCACCTCATTGGCAGTCTCAATATAGTTCTCGGATACAGGCAACAGCTTCGCATGAACAGGAGCCAACCACAATGGGAATGCACCTGTAAAATGCTCAGTCAGGATGCCCATGAAGCGGTCAATTGAACCGTAGATGGCACGGTGAATAACGACCGGACGGTGCTTCTGGTTATCCTCGCCCACATAAGTGAGGTCGAATTTTTCAGGCATTTGGAAGTCCAATTGGATCGTACCGCACTGCCAGCTGCGTTTGAGCGCATCGAGAATGTGGAAGTCAATTTTCGGACCGTAAAATGCTCCATCTCCCGCATTAATACGGTAGTTGATGCCCAGGTGATCCAGCACGTTTTGCAGAGCTTGTTCCGCTTGATCCCACAGCGCTGGCTCGCCCATAAAGTCATCTGGACGTGTGGACAATTCCACTGTGAAGTCAAAGCCAAACACACTATACATTTCGTTAATCAGCTTGATTACGTCCGTAATCTCTTTTTCAATCTGACCTGGTGTAACGAAAATATGCGCATCATCCTGACAGAATGTACGAACACGCATCATACCGTTCAGCGCGCCGGACAGCTCATGACGATGCACTTGTCCAAATTCGGATATACGAATCGGCAGATCGCGGTAAGAATGAAGTTCATTTTTAAATACAAGCATATGCCCCGGGCAGTTCATCGGTTTCAGAGCAAATGTAGTTTCATCTACTTCGGAGAAGTACATGTTTTCCTTGTAATGCTCATAGTGTCCCGATTGTTCCCACAGACGGTTGTTCATCATCAGCGGTGTACGTACTTCCTCATAGCCATGCAGACGTTGAATGTCACGGGAATAATCTTCCAACGCAGTACGCACAACCATACCTTTAGGCAGGTAGAACGGCATACCAGGTGCTTCTTCGGAGAACATGAACAGCTCCAGCTCTTTACCCAGCTTGCGATGGTCGCGTTTTTTTGCTTCCTCCAGCAAGTGCAAATGCTCATCCAGTTGTGCTTTTTTAGGGAATGCTGTTCCGTAGATACGTTGCAGCATCTTGTTGTTGGAATCGCCTCTCCAGTATGCACCCGCTACACTTAACAGTTTGAAAGCCTTGATACGGCCAGTGGACGGCAGATGCGGGCCACGACACAGGTCAAAAAATTCGCCTTGATCATAAATCGTAATTTCCGCTTCTTCTGGCAAATCACGGATCAGTTCCAGCTTCAATGGATCTTCCAGTTCACCAAAAATACGAGTTGCTTCCTCACGGCTAACCACACGACGTGTAATCGGCAGATTTTCCTGCGTGATCTTCGCCATTTCCTTTTCGATCTTCGCCAGATCGTCAACGGACAGTGGGTTTTCGATATCAATGTCATAATAGAAGCCGCTGTCGATGACTGGACCAATACCCAGCTTCACATTTTTCTCACCGTAAATGCGTTTGAGCGCCTGGGCCAGCAAATGCGCTGTGCTGTGACGGTAAATTTCCAGACCATCTGCACTGTCCAGCGTAACAATTTCAAGGTCAACGTTCTGATCCAAAACGGTGTTCAGATCGACAGCCTTCCCGTTCACTTTACCTGCTACTGCATTCTTTTTCAGCCCGGAGCTGATCGAACCCGCCACGTCGGCGATAGTTACGCCCTGCTCGTACTCACGTACGGCTCCATCCGGCAATTTCACTTGAATACTCACGATTAAAGCCTCCATTTCAAATTGTGTGCTATATCAAAATTGAACGCAAAAAAACGCCTCTCTCCCTCAAGGGACGAGTGCGTTCAGCTCGTGGTTCCACCCTAGTTCGGCCCGCTACTGTACATACATTCATGTTCATCAAAACATGCTCATGCACGACCTGCGTGGCCCTCCATTGGTATCCGTTAACGGGGATAAATCGGTGGGCGCTTACTGATGTCACTGCCAGCTTGCACAGTTGCACGTTCAACGTCACAGCTACAAAGGGGTAACTTCACATGCGGTTGCCGGAAAAGCTCTCAGCCTCGTCTTTTCTCTCTGAACGGCCCTTCAAGGAAATCATGTCTTTGGTCAATGCCTTGAATATTACTATATGCTACAGCATTATAGATCAAATTTGCAGGTATTTCAAGTGGACGTTTATGTAAGTTTACAGAAGAACAATGTTATTGCCGCGTCCATCATTCATGCGGCAGCAGATGAACGGATCAGAGAGGTGTTAACCCAGATGTTCGGCAAGACAAAACGGGGAGATTTCATGTTTTATCTGCGCAAGCTGTCATTGAAGGATGATAGTTACCGTGCCTTACTCGATGAAGTTGAACAGATGAGAATGGAGTTTATGAAAGAGCTTTTAATCCAGAAGGGAATGCAGCAAACAGATTTGCTCTTTAAACCCTCCAAAATAGGGACATCAATTGTTGCCTTTTTACTAGCTTTAGCCGCTTGGTTCGTCCTGCAGCTAGGGGGAGTTGCACCAATTCAGTTTTTCCATTTCTTCTATTTCTACGGTGCAGGCTTGTTGTCATGTTTATTTATTTTACGTTCTATAGGAGATTTCAAATGGGTAGGGTTCTTCAAGAGAAAAAAAGGAACGGTTTTTGCAAAATGCGATACTGTGCTCTATTCGCCCCTTTGTTTTCTCTTGGGAACAGCCATTTTAATGATCATGCTTTTACGTACGGCATAGCTCAAAGCTGATCTTTACCCGATTTGTTTCTTTCGTACGTCTCCACCAGTTTCTTTCTCAGTGAAATAGTACAGTAAAGCCAGCACAGGCAAAATGACTCCAATCAGAGCGCTGAAATTCCAACCACCCAACGCATAAGACCAACCACCTAATGATGATCCAATCGCTCCACCTATGAAAAAGATAGACATGAATAATCCATTCAGACGCCCTCTCGCTTCACTTCCCAGGGAGTAAATGACACGCTGTCCAAGCACCAGGTTTCCCGATACAGCCATATCCAGTGTAATCGCTGAAACAAAGAGAAGGATGAGCGCAGCCGTCGAATGACTTTGGAAAATATAGATGACCAAAAAGGACAAGGCGGCAATGACCATAGCTAGCCCGGTTAAACCTTTGCTCCAACCTTTATCAGCCAATCTCCCGGCAATCGGAGCTGCTATTGCGCCCCCTACACCTACTAGAGCAAACAGTGCAATTCCTTGCTGGGACATGCCGAAATCATCCGCCAAGCGTAGAGGAACAACCGTCCAAAACAGGCTGAAAGCACCAAATAGGCAGGCTTGATATAAGGCACGGCGGCGCAATACAGGCGTTTGTTTGAAAAGAGTACCTAGCGAGAGAATCAGTTTACTGTAAGATACCGTAGGTACAGGCTTGCGCTCTGGAAGAGCCCGCGAGAGAAGAATCGTCAACAATGTCAGAACGATGGCTGACATAATAAATACGGCTTGCCATCCCCAAATGCTGGTTATGAAGCTTGCCAATGGACGTGCGAACATAATGCCTAGCAGGAGTCCACTCATGACATTCCCGACAACCCGGCCGCGCTGTTCTTCGGATGCTAAATAGGTAGCGTACGGTACTAGTATTTGGGCTACTACAGATCCAACTCCAATGAACAAGGATGCGGTCAGGAACGACGTGGCATTGGGGGCAAAGGCAGCAACAAGCAATGCACAGACTGTAATGATGAGCGATACGACCATGAGCCGTCGATTTTCAATAATGTCGCTAATGGGTACGATAAACAGCAGGCCCACAACATAACCGATTTGAGTTAAAGTGACAATGAAGCCCGCTGTTGTGGAAGAAAGACCCATCGCTACATGAATAGGTCCTACCAGGGTTTGAGCATAGTAAAGGTTGGCAACAATAAGGCCGCATGCCGCTGCCAACAGAAACATCATCCAATTTGAAATACGGTTACCTTCTACGGCTTGTTGTTCTCTTTGCATGATAATCCTCCTCAATAATTTAAATACTGAACGTATAGTTCTTTAATTCGATAATCAAATAATATACTGAACGTTTCGTTTTGTAAATAGGCAAATTCAACTTTTTATTCTTACCTGATATTTGATATACTGAACGTATAGTTTATTTTAATGTTTTCTTATATCTATGTAAGAAGGTGAGCATTCCAGTGCAGAGTAAAAGAGGACGTCCGCGTAATGTCGAGTCGCAAAAATCTATCCTTACCGCCTCTTATGATCTACTGTTGGAGCAAGGATTTGGGGCTGTTACGGTAGAAAAAATTGCTGAGCGAGCAAAAGTGAGCAAAGCCACCATATATAAATGGTGGCCTAACAAAGCTGCCGTAGTGATGGATGGTTTCCTGTCAGCTACCATGGCAAGATTGCCCGTGCCCGACACGGGTCGTGTATTGGACGATATTCTCATTCATGCTACGAATTTAGTGCGGTTCTTAATAAGTCGAGAAGGTAAAATCATTACGGAGTTAATTGGTGAAGGGCAACTTGATGCAGGGTTGTCAGAGGCATACCGAACCCGGTATTTTCATCCACGGCGACTTGAAGCCCGGCATCTTATTGAGCGGGGAATTGAGCGCGGGGAATTGAGGGAGCATCTGGATGTTGAATTATGTATCGATCTCATTTATGGGCCGGTTTTTTATCGATTGCTGGTAACCGGTTATCCATTAGACGATGCCTATGTACGACAATTAGTCATGAATGCGTTCGAAGGGATTAGCTTGGACTGAATTGCGAATGCCATATAGCGGGGCTGGCAGCCACCACAGAGTATTCTCCGTGGTGGCTGCTTATTTCTTTTTTCCTTTTTCTTTTACCCGTCGATCCTCTATGCTAACTCCTGCTTTATTTATTCGTCAGGATCTATACTAATCTTTTGCAGTAAGTCGATCAGAAGGTCCTCTTCCTCTTCGGATAAATTGTGGACAAGACCGGCATTGAGCTCGTCCAGTATTGCTTGTAGGACAGGAGCGAATTCTAATGCCTTGGCCGTGGGAGACACAAGTTGAGAACGACGATCATTCGGATCCGTTTTACGTTCAATGTAGCCTGATTCCTCTAATTGTTTTACAGAGCGTGCCGTGGTTGCCTTATCAAATTTAAGTTCATTCGTCAGCTGCTCCTGTGTAATACCTGGCCGCTGCAAAATAATCTTTAAAAAACTGTGTTGCCCCCCACTGCCGATTCCGTAAGGAGCCAGTTTTTTGGACAGTATTTTTTGATTTCGACGGTACAGGTGGGAAATTAGCTTTCCAATCGGTTTTTTCCTCATTAAATACACCTCATTGGCTTGAAAATGGCAATCCCCAGCTGGGACCAAAACAAAGTTTACAATAATATTGTTGCGCACGCAACTAATTTGCTGTAAACTAGAACCGTTCATTTAGTTGCGTATGCAACTAAAGAGGAACTGTCAACGATAAAGAGGTGTTAATGATGAATTCAACTGCTACAACTGCTGCAACCTATCAAGAGAATATCGAAGTTCAGAAGAAACGTTGGATGATTTTGATTGTTTTAAATCTGTTTACGTTTATGTCCACCTTGGATGGAAGTATTGTTAATATTGCTCTTCCTGTGTTGTCTCGCACGTTACATTTACCTGTGGCACAGATTGAATGGGTGACAACCGCCTATTTAATGGCGATATGTACCGCTATTTTATTTTTTGGCAAGCTAGGGGATATGGTCGGTAAAATCAAAATATTCAAAATCGGCACCATCATATTCATTCTTGGCTCCCTATTGTGCGGTCTTAGCTCTTCACTCTCCCTATTGCTGATTTCGCGCATCATTCAGGCAATTGGAGCATCCATGACCATGGCGAACAGCCAAGGGATCGTAACAGATATCTTCCCGTCTACTGAACGGGGCAAAGCGCTTGGCCTCATCGGAACCTTCGTTTCTTTGGGTAGTATCGCCGGGCCGAGCTTGGGCGGTATTATTGTCTCCTCGCTGGGTTGGCAATACATTTTCTGGGTCAATGTACCGATAGGCCTGATCGCTGTCTTTCTGGGCTGGAGGCTTCTGCCTAAGGATCTGATCAAGGTGAAGGATAAGATCGACATTCCTGGCAGCCTGGTGTTTGCTATTTTTATTCTCACTTTATTCGTCGGATTGTTGCTGGGACAGCAGGTCGGGTATGGAGACCCACGTATTAATGCTTCGCTGGTGGTGGCCGTAGTTGCTTTTGCCATATTCATTTGGTTGGAATTGCGTCGTCCACAGCCGCTGTTACAGCTCGCTCTATTCAAAAATCCGTTGTTTTCACTCAGTATTTTGTGTGCTTTTCTGGTGTTTGTCGCTAACTTCTGCTTTAACATCATTTCGCCTTTCTATGCACAGAATATGCTGAACTTGTCGCCTTTTTATGCCGGATTTCTGCTGATGTTGTTCCCCATCTCTATGGTTATTGTGGCCCCGCTCAGCGGCGCGCTTTCCGATAAAATCGGGTCTGAACTACTCACCTTCGCCGGGCTGGTGGTTATGGTCGTTGCCCAAATCGGATTAGCGGAGCTGCATGCAGGTAGCTCCATCCCGCTCGTCGGTCTGTGGATTGCCATGCTGGGTATTGGCAGTGGTTTATTCCAATCGCCGAACAATTCGCTGATTATGTCCAAGGTACCCCGTACACAGCTTGGCTCAGCCGGAAGTGTTAATTCACTGGTGCGCAACGTCGGGATGGTTGTAGGGATCACGCTGGCCACAACCATTCTCTTTAATGTTATGAGTAAAGAGGCTGGTTATCGAGTCACCGGATTGGTTCCGGGTCACCCTGAAATTTTTCTGGAAGGAATGCATGTAGTCTTTATGACGTCTGCCTCCATCTGTCTTGTGTCGGCATTGTTAACAGGCTGGAGGCTGATCGGAGCTAAACGGGCAAGAACGCAGCAAGAAAAGAGATAGAGCCTCCTTACACTTCTACTAAACGTCCGTTCTCTCTCCAGGATTGCAGTATTTTCTCAAGTACCCACTGATTGTTGTATCCGTCATCGAACAACGGGGCTCGATCCACGAACTCCCCCCTTGCCAGCTTAACAAAATCGCCATCGGCTGTATGATTATAGATTGGTGGAACAGCCCAAGTCTCGTATTCGGCATCCGGGTGTTCTAGGTCACGCAACACAATGCGAATACTTTCCGGATTATTGAGACTTGCGTGCAGCGTACCGAGTTCGCCGTAGATATCCACTTCGATATCGTGACGTTTGCCGATGGCATTTTTGTGAGTGATGAAGGTACCCACAGTATTATCGCCAACGATGCCATGAAAGGCGGCGAGATCTTCCACATCCACTTTTACAGGCAGACCCGTGACCGGATCGGGCCGCTCAGGTGTAATGATATGTAGCAGCGCCGCGACGCTTTTAAATTCACCAATCAGAAAACGGGCCAGATCAATAATATGTGAGGCCGTATCCCCCACTACTCCAGAGCCAGCCTTGGCTAAATTGTGTCGCCATGTATACGGATGCTGACGATACGGTGAAAATGCATCCATTAGATAACGAAATTGAATATTATAGATTTTGCCCAGCTTGTGCTCATCCAGCAGTTGCTTGGTATATTGGAAGGCCGCGCCGTAGCGATGCTTGTAGTGAACCAGCAAAGGCACCGGATTCGCGGTATACAGCTTTTTCAACTGACCTGCCTCCGACCACGTTAGTGTCAATGGTTTCTCTGCCAGTACAGCTTTGTGTTCTTCCAGCGCAATCCGAATAATGTCAAAATGCACATCATTGGGTGTCAGCGACAGAATCGCATCTACCTCTGGGTCACGGATCAATGCTTCATAATGGGAGTACCGCTTGGAGGCAGGCAGTTGCAATTGCTCTCCGATGGCTTGAAGGCGGTTCGCATTTACATCACTAACGGCCACAATCGATACCCCCGACATGCTGTGTAATGATCTGATGTGATATTCAGCGATCAGGCCCAAGCCGATGATACCCATCCGAATGGGTAGGGTTGGGGAGGTAGAGGTACTCATATGTTCAGAATTCCCTTCTCTACAATTTGGTTTGATATCTGGAGCACATTCCTTTTTGCTATGCAGTATCACCCGTACCTTTGTAGAATAGTCCCCATCAGAAGTGATCATCGTAAGTTTTACTTCCACAGACAGATAGCAGACAGTGAATACAATTCCCCATAAAAAAAGGATCTGCAGCTCCGTTGTCCGGTTTTGCAGATCCTTTATGCTTCTTCTTTATATCGACTACATCGACTACATCAAAAATGTACCTACGACAAAAGATACCCCGATGATGATTGAGCGCAACAGCTGTGCCAGAGCTACATTGCCTTTGGCAATTTCCTCGCACACCTTGGTGCGCGGCGTCACCAGATCAAAAATCACATACACCAGACACAGCACTACAATGCCCACGGCCGACCAGGTCAGCATATCGAGCCATGAATGGCTGCTATACGATACCATTCCCACGATGATACACAGACCTAGCAGCTTTGCACCCATATAGATGCCTGCCGCTTCATTGCCGCGTGCGATTTCCTGATTATCGTTATAACGTGTCAGCAAGCTGAACACAAAATAACCTACGATTAAGATGGCAAACAAGATAAGCAGGCCGATACCTACATTACCCAATGCGTTGCCCAAACTGATATGAGAGTCCAATTTTTTTCCTCCTTATGATACTTGTGAATAGGAACGGATCTGTTCGAATATTTTACATTTTACAATTCAGCTTATACAGCGGGTGGATTAGAAGGTTCGTTGGCAACGGCGGCAGCGCAATAGTAGGCCATATCGCCTGTTACCTTTTCGCCGATTCGCGGCAGAACCCCCGCAAAACGCCCCCCGATCACGAATATACCTGTCAGTACGTAGCCGTGAAATAGCCCTTCCTCAGTCTGCACCTCTGCGCTCTGCATGGGCCACAGCCGCTGATAAATCTTAGGCTGTCCCTCGTAATAAGCGGCAATATGTGCGGCTTCCTCCTGTTCAGGTGTTAGTGGAGCATCAGCTTGATGATGCAGATCAGGCTGGTCAGCCTTCGCATTTTCATCCACTCCCAAGACACCTTCCAGTCTCTTCTCGGGTTCAGGCTGCTCAATCAAATGCGTGCCTTTACCCTCTCGGCCCCATATGCCTTTGGCGACATAAGGCTCTTTATTTTGCAGAAACACGGATGGCTCAAAATATGTAGGTAGCAGGTAGGTTCGTATCACCTCCAGCTCCCGTTCGTCAAACAAACGAAAACCGCAGAACGCTGGTGTCTGTTCATTGCGCTCGTACAGCGACCATACGGTTGCGGTGAACCCTTTGCTCTGCGTAATGATATGCTGCGGCGGATTGATTAGTCCTATTTTTCCGTCTGCCACCATATCCATTAACGCCTGCCCCACCTCAAGCCCTGTGTCCTCTTCCCGATCTTCAATCAGATATTCCAGCGGATACAGGCGATAGAGGATGTGAATCTGCTCTCCCCGGTGATACAATCCTTCATTCGGGATAATTTCCAGTTCTTCCAATGGCGCATAAACCACTTCAAACCCGGCTTGTTCACATAAACGCATGATATATTTGGTATTCGTCTGATCCTCGATATGCCATTCATAGCAAGTGAAATACACCTTTGTCCCCAAACCCTTACGACTATAAAAATGAATGAGCTCCGTCAAGGCAGACTGAATCGCCTCATCCATTCCTGATGAGGGTCCATGTAGAGCAATGTCATCCCCTGACATTCTCTCACCATGCAGCACTTCCAGCAGCTTTCCTTCGAGATAAGCCACCTCGGGAATCCCGGTCGGGGTATCGGTGTTATTCTCAATGCACTTGATCCCCGCTTCCCCCACAATCCAGTCCTGTCGGGTGATCCCATCCGGCGCGGCTTCCATCCGTGCAGCACGCAGCAAGCCTGGATGAATCCCCAAACGCTCTACCAGATATTCATCCGGCATATAGCGCTGGATAAATTGCTGGACCTTGCGATAAATACGATGTACCGCCTCAGAAGCAGCCTGAAGCTCTGCCAGCTCGCTTTCCCGATACACCGTTAAGGCCGGCACGCAGTAGGACTTGCCGTACATGCGATGATACGGAATCATATGGCTGATTTCACCCTTAAAAAGCTCGTCATGTTCATAAGGTAATTGCCGAATCGTACGCATGCTCATCTTAGCCCCCAGAAAAAAAGCCGCTGCGTGAGCCACTGCTGCCAAAACCACTGTGTGAATTGGAAGATGAGGACGAGCTTTTGCGATAAGAGCTGGAGGAAGAACGGCTGCTATGATATGAGGAGCCTCCACTATAATAGGTCGATCCGCCATAATAATACCCGCTGCTCCCTGAATCCTGACAGGCCGTTTGCTCCGATACAGGGAGCTCGTCGCAGTCATAATACTCGTCGTCACCGCAACCCGTCAGAGCGGCCGGGACAGCCAACATCAGGGCAAAGGCCGCCATCCGTGCACGAGAGCCGGGCTTGGATTTCATGGTTTCCCAAGAATGCTCCATCACAGATCGACCTCCTTCACAAACAAATGCACCTTTTTCAACTGAGGGTCCAATACCGAATATATAAATTCGTATGTTTTGCCACCCAATACCGTATAGTGATCCAATAGCCGTTGGGCTAAGTCTAAGGTAAATACCGAGCCTTCCCGCTGATCCATGCTACGGAACGCAGGCTCATGCCATACCCAGTACAATGCGCTGAATGTGGACGTATAGCCTCCCTCACTGGCTAGCACGAGGTCCGTGATCGACGCGCCGTAAGGCTTTGCACGTTCCCCTGTAAATTCGGTCACATAGACGGAATGATCCGTATGCTCCTCACTTTCATTCGAGGTATGCGCCCATAGTTTGTCATGGAGACGCGTTGCGTCTACAAGCTTGCGCAGAAACAGCTCATCTCCCGATACGGATTCCCGTGTCAGGCTGCGCAGTTCCTTTTGAGTGTCTTCTGACCATTCGCGATACGTTAATGAATAATAAATGATGATTCCCTTCCCTTCCTGTACGCTTCTGTCATGAGGTTTACTATAAATTCAAGCTTCTGTCGTCGTTCACTATACGAGATTCTACCTTGAAAAGGTTCAATTTGGAAGAAGAATACGACAAAAAGCCGCAATCCCCAGGATTACGGCTTGGTTGCAGCGCCTATAGCTTGATATTGTTTTCGTCGAAATATTCCTCCAGCGTCAACCCTTGCTTGGCTACATCCTCTGCAATGTCTACTCCCACATAACGGATATGCCAAGGCTCGTACACATAGCCGGTCACATCTTCCTTACCCTGCATATAACGAATAATAAATCCGTATTCCGGTGCATGTTGTTCCAGCCATTGACCTTCCTTGGAAGCTCCGAACGATTGCTCCAGCACATTGCCTACGCTGGGGCTGGATACGTCAATGGACAATCCCGTCTGATGCTCGCTCGTACCCGGTACAGCGCTGACTTTAGAGGCATATTCCTGCCCCTTTGTCTTTACATTGTTGTCGAAAATAGACACCTGACGCTTATAGGAACGGTATCCCGATACCGCACGTAGCTCAATGCCGTCCTTTTTCGCACCGTCGAACAGCTTCTCCAGTGCCTCTGCCGCTTCCTTACGCAAATGCCGCTTCTCATGCGGTCCCTCAAAGGAAAAAGGCACCTGCGGCTCTACCAGATCATCCGGGACGTAGCCCACAGGCAAGCTGCGCTTTTTGTTCACAACGACTGTATCCGAAGTCGCATTGGTGACAACCGCAGTTCCATCCTCTTCCTTAACTGTGGCCTGCAGTGCACTTTGGCTTCGCAACGCCATCACAGGATCAGCCTGTCCACTTCCTGTATCCGCAGAGGCTTGTCCAGCGCTAGTACTGCCATTCCCCGCATCCGTCTGGGTGGAAGGCTGTACATTCTCCTGTACCGTTGTGGATGATTTTAATGGCTCACTTTCCTGTCCACCTGATCCTCCTTGCTGGCAAGCTGCCAGCAATAGCCCTGGCAAGATCAGCCCCGGAATGAGCGCTTTGGTCCATCGCTGAGATGTGCGCGTCTGTTGTATATGTCGTTTCATGCTGGTATCTCCTCCAATATTGCAATTGATACATGACTTGCAGTGACTTTTCCGTTCCCTCATTGTAACTGAACTTTGGGCACTCTTCGAAGCCGTTATCCTATCCAATGAGGGTGAACAGACTCGAAAAAGAAAGCATATACCCGAATTATTACGGATTATGACGTTTTTGCGGGATTGCAGCCTGGGCTCGCTCGGCTACCCGTTCACGTATGAGTTTCAATGCTTCTTCGGCACGGGGTAACCCTGGCAGCAAGGACGTAATATCGGTCTCCTTTTTGGAAGCAAGTTTCTGCGGTAGGCGGATTTCAATGGCATGAAAGCCTGCTCCGGGACGATGTAACGCTCCTTCAGCTGCAGATTCTGCAATCCACTCGCTAATCGCTGCCGTTCCGCTGCGTCCGCCCTCCGCGCGTGAGGTAGGCTCAAGCGCGGGGGATGTTCTCTGCATATGGGATAACTCTCCAGCCCAAGCACTAAACACGTATTCCAGCAGCTCTTCCTGCGTCATTCCGATCAACGCCGGACAGTGTTGTGGCTCGTTTTCCAGTCCGGCCTGAAGAGCTTTCTTCACGTCTTCGACTGCACCCAGCCCATTCTCTCTGCTGGAGATGGCGGTCTCAGCTGCGAGTTGAACAATCTCATCCAGCGACAGGCAAGCTTCCCCTTTCAGAAGACGGTAGATGTCCAAAGGCTCCGCTTTTAACTGCTCCAGCCATGCCCCTCGCTGTTCCAGGTTCAGTACAGGCACTGGGCCAGTCCATTGAACGGGATGTGCGAAAGGTACACCCGTCGATTTACCTTCTGGCCCATTGCCGTCTAATTCCACGATCCATCGACCGTCAGTTACTTTCAGCTTCACTTGCGATCTCGTCATCGCCTTCATCCTTTCTCTGCTCACTCGATCCATACGTCATTTTGCAACGCAATCAGACCACGCAGTTCATCATCAGACATTTCGGTGAGCCAATGTTCTCCAGAGCCGACAACCTGCTCGGAAAGGGCCTTTTTGCTCTCGATCAGCTCGTCGATTCTTTCCTCCAGTGTCCCCTGACAAATCAGCTTGTGCACTTGTACATTGCGACTTTGGCCAATACGGAATACTCGGTCTGTCGCCTGATTTTCCACCGCAGGATTCCACCAGCGATCATAGTGAATGACATGGCTGGCACGCGTCAGGTTCAGACCCACGCCACCTGCACGCAAGGAAAGTACGAATATATTCGGCCCTTTTCCCTGCTGGAAGTTGTGAACCATTTCGTCCCGTCTGGTTTTCGCCAGTCCTCCATGCAGGAAATATGGCTCTTCTCCCAAAATCTTGGCCAAACGGGATACCAGCAGTTCTCCCATCGACACATATTGGGTGAAAATCAGCGCCGATTCATCGTTCTCGCGAATGGTTTCTACCAATTCCAGCAGTCGCTCCATTTTACCCGAGTTTTCGGTTTTACTGCTGTCAGCACGTCCTGGGATGATCAAACCCGGATGGTCACAGATTTGCTTCAACTTGGTCAGCGATGACAGAACAAGCCCCTTGCGGGCCATACCGACCTGCCCATCCAATGTTCCCAATAATTGATCCACCACACCGCGGTATAATCCGGCCTGCTCTGGTGTCAGTACACAATAGGACTTCAACTCCAGCTTCTCTGGCAAATCCTTGCGAATATCCGGATCGCTTTTGAGCCGACGCAGCATGAACGGGGAGACGAGACGATGAAGCTCACGCAACACGGACCCCCGCTCCTCTCCTGCCAGACTGTACCGCTGGCGGAATGAAGATGCCGTACCGAGGTACCCTGGATTCAGAAATTGAAAAATAGACCACAGCTCGCTTAGCCGATTCTCTACCGGCGTGCCCGTCATGGCAATTCGATGCGGGGCGGACAACTTCATGACGCTTTGTGCCTGCTTAGTGCGTGCATTTTTTATATATTGCGCCTCATCCAACACAATGGAAGACCAGTAGACCGCAGATAAATCGCTGCCGTCCCGGCCCGCCAAATGATAGGTAGTGAGGACGATATCATACTCTCGTACATTTTCCTGAAACAGCTCACCGTGGAGTCGCTGGTTGCCATGGTGAATATAAAGCGACAAATCCGGTGAAAAACGCTTCAATTCCCGCTGCCAGTTGCCAAGCAAAGACGTCGGACAGATAATTAACGCCGGACGCTGATCATCTGCGCCGATGCCACCATCGAGCAAACAGGTAATAACCTGAATCGTTTTACCCAGCCCCATGTCGTCGGCAAGACACACACCAAAGCCCAATCCGCGCATCGCAGCCAGCCATTGAAAGCCACGCTCTTGATACGGCCGTAGTGCACCATGCAGCGTCTCCGGCACAGGCCGCGGCTCTACGGAACGGAGTACCCCGCCCTCAGCCAACGAGGCAAGCAATCCGGCGGATTCCGCGCCAAAGATGGACAAGCCCTTCCACGAGGCCTCGCCTGCACTTTCATTTTCCGCAGCCAAATGCATCCATTCAGACAAGCTCATTTCACCGTTTTCTCCGCGCTTGATAAAACGCAGCACCTGACGAATTTCCTTGGGATCTACCTCAATCCATTCCCCTCCGAGACGTACATAAGGCAAATTGGCCGCGACGATGCTTGCCAATTCCTCCATCGTCAAGGTCGTATCCCCCAGCACAGCCTCGGCATCAAACGAAATCATGCGGTTAATGCCAACCGACGATGTATCGGCGATCACACCATCTGGCTTGGCACCCTGCTCTGTCGAGCGCATTTTAAGCCGCAAGCCTGCACGTCTTCGCCCCTCCCGGCTCCAGCGTGAAGGCATTTGCACAGTGATACCATTCTTTTGTAAAGAAGGTACGGCTTCCGTCAGGAAGCGGAAGAACATCTCCGGCTCCAGGGTCAGTCCCTCGGGATAAGGGCGGTTTAATGCTTCCTGCAATATAGGTGCCGCTTCAGCCGCCTGTCCGAGCCTCGTCAGCAGTTGCGCCTGTACTTGACGGTACACAATTTCACCGCGAACCAGATCACGTTCCGGATATGCCCACAATGCCAAAGCAGGCAGTCGTAATCCGGGCTCAGCATCGCTTTCTGCCCAAAAGGTAATGCGCCATTCCTGGATACTCTCTTCCAAAGAAGGCTCCAAACGAAGGCACAGACGCAATTGCCCTTCAACGGGTTCCTTGGCTTCCCGTTCCGTTATAGGCATCGTGCTTCCCTTAAGAGAGGACGCCTGAAGCACCAGCTCCTCCATCTCAGCAGGCGTTCCCTGAATCGCAACCTGACGCGAACCTGTCAACAGACTGTTCCACCACAGCTCCGCCAGTGGTGATCCTCCGCGCCGATAATCTGCCCGATATCGTCCCAATTCACGATCTGACGCAGCCAGCACCGCGGTCGTTTCTGCATGAACGACCGCACACAAGAAGGAATACAGCACCATTCCAGCTGCATCCTCACGTGTTTCTGGCTCCTTGCCCGCAAAAACGGCCGGAGCTGCCATACAAACAGCCGGCATCGCAGCTGCCAGCTCATGAAAGCGGCGGATGTCCTCCTCTTCGCGAAGCCGAGGAATCCACACCCCTACCGCCGCATCCGGGCCGCGCCGTCGCGGTCCAGATGGACGCGCCTCTGTAAGTGATGGCACGATTTCGCCCCGCTGCATCAGCTCCAGCGCAAAATAAGCAGCCTTTTGCCAATATTGCATTTCCTCGCCAAGCGTAATGCCCGATGCCGCACAGCCCTTCTCGTCCATGCGAGTCAGCAGAGTCATCGTCTCGCGGGGTTCCAGTGCCAGACCCTCCAGCGTACGCCCCAGCATGGAACGTCTCTTGCCACCTCTGCCTGCGGTTTCCACGCGAGCATTGTTAGGTATCCGCACCTCGGCAAGACGCAACGCAGCCTGCCGAAACGGCCGAAGGTCTCCCTTTAGCGTCAGCCTGCGGATTACACTGCTCCACGCATCAATACGTGGTTCCGACGTCTCACCAGAAAAGCAAAAAAACACATCTCCGAGCCATATTCCATAAAGCGGTTGATTCATATCTGTCTCCCGTCCAGCCTTTTGAATTATTACTCTTCATCATATACGAAAACGGGCTCATTTCAAAACTTTATCACAAAAATAAATGGAAAGTCATACGTTAATAACCTTAAATATTCATGTGATTAACTATAAGCACTGCCTCTTATTCTTCATCATCCTTCAGATAAGGATTCAGGCTGTCTTGCAGCAATTTCCTGACCAGCATACGCAGTTCTTGCGGATATACGACCTCGGCTTCTGGCCCATACTTTAACAAAAGTCTGGATACATACCTAAACTCTTCAACGGGGATATGTCCGTGCCATTCCTGACCCAGGCCTTCCTGATGGGAGACATTGTGGAAGAGGGTATCTGATTCGGCCAACCTAGCACCCAATGCGGTAAATTTTATTTTGGACGGAATTCCTACACGGGAATCCTCTGAAGCCAACCATGCTTGAAGGGTGGGGAGGCTGTCCAAGGTTTCATCTAGTATCGTGATGGTGATCACCCGATCTGAACGGTACAGAATGATGCGGTCTTTGTTATGCGCTGGCATATACCAATATCCGTGATCAAAATAAAGCCCAATCGGATATACCTGGGTCCACTTTGCCCCGGAAGCGGAGCGGTAGTGCATGTTCACCCTGCGCTTGTTTAGTGCAGCCTCCAAAATGAGCGAGGTGTAGGGTGAGTCTGCGTGAGTAGGTATCATACGAAAAGAAATGTAATCCTTTAATTGGTCAATGCTGTCCTGTACATCCTGGGGAAGCTCGGCATAATAATGCTCGGACAAATGTCCACGAACCGATCCAAAAGGGATATCCGGAATGTCTTCCAGCAGTTGCAGCATGAGAAAAAGACCCAGTGCCTCGTCGCGCGCAAGATGAAGGGGAGGAAGAAGCCGATTGGGAAGTGCCCGGTATCCGCCATGAGGGCCCGTCTCGGTATACAGGGGCAACCCGGTTTGCTGCAGATAATCGAGATCTCTTTGTATCGTTCTGACGGAGACGCCAAAGCGTTCGGCCAACTCACGCGCCGTATATTTTTTTCGGGAATCCAGTATCCTCATAAGAGCAATTCTGCGTTCGTTCATAAGGTACTCCTCTAATCAAAAATAAAGTTTAGACGATCATTTAACTACGACAAAGTATGTCATAAATAGATTGTAACATAGAGATAAAAAGGAGTGATGAACGATGAAGGATTTGAAATCAAATGAAGTAGTGCTGTATATCGCCATGAGTCTCGACGGGTATATTGCGTTGCCTGACGGGTCGGTGGACTGGCTGTATGATGTCAAAGGAGATGGCGGGGACAATGGATACGCTGATTTTTACGATACTGTAAGTACAGTGCTGATGGGCAGGCTGACGTATGAGGAAGTGTTAAAGCTTTCGGATGATTTTCCTTATGCCGGAAAGCCGTGTTATGTACTCACCCGGTCATTGACGGAGCAACAGCAGGCACCACATGTTACATTTACGGACGAGGCTTTGTCTGAACTGGTTCCGCGTCTACAAAAACAATCGGAAGGTTTGGTATGGTTAGTAGGTGGGGGTCAGTTAGTTCAGGCCTTCATGCAGGCTGGGCTACTGGAAAAGGCGATCATTGCGATCATTCCCAAAGTACTGGGACAAGGAATACCCTTATTCCCAGAAGGAACGCTGCCAAGTACTTTTGAACTCCAAGAAATCGAACGCCGCGGGGATATTGTTCTACTTCATTATCATTTATAATTATGTTCACAAAAAAACCTTCGTATGCTCAGGATCATGCAATCTCCCTGACATACGAAGGCTCTACTGCGTATTTCATTTCATTATTTGGTCTTTAAATTATCCCATGTTCTCTGGAAATCCTCGAACAGCTTCCCGGCATCCGATTTACCTGCCACATAGGCTTGCATCTGACTTCCGAATTCTTGCTGTGCTCCTTCAGGATAACGGCTAAAGAACCAGCCCAGCAGTTTATTTTCCTGACTATATTTCACTACTTCGGCACCCAGTTGACCCATATCGGCCTCGTCGCCTTTGATGCTCTTGAACGCCGGAATGAACTTAAACTCCTTGGTGATATACTTTTTCCCCTGCTCGGATGTCACTATCCAGTTTAAGAACTCTTTGGCCTCAGCTTTGACAGACGAATTTTTATTAACCACCCAGTTATTGGCAACCCCTACAAACAGCTTATCTCCGGCTGTTGCGTCTTCACCAATCGGCATAGGCAGGATACCCAGATTCAGCTTCGGATTAATTCCGTCAATTTGGACCTGAGTCCAGTTCCCTTGCTGCATCATGGCAGCTTTGCCAGTGGCAAAGTTCGTTACCTGCGTATTGTAATCAGTCGTGAGTGGCTTCGAATTGCCATACTTGAGCGTCAGATCGAGCAGCTTAATCCATTCGGCGAATACAGCATTGCCTGGAATTTTGGCTGTACCATCATTCAGTCCCTTGACGAAGGCCGAGGGGTCTGGCTGATTGGCAAATGCCACGTTCAGCAAATGATTACCCAGCACCCAAAACTCCTGGTATCCATTGGAAAAAGGTGTGATCCCTGCGGCTTGCAGCTTTTGCGCAGCAGCCTCCAGCTCGGATAGTGTTTTAGGAGGCTCGGTGATTCCAGCCTTTTTGAACAAATCCTTATTGTAAATAAAGCCGTACCCTTCCAGATTCATCGGCTGACCGTACAGTTTGCCTTCCTTGGTCATCGGTTCTTTGGCGACATCGACCACATCACCAACCCAAGGCTGGTCGGACAGGTCCTCCAAATATTCCAGCCACGTATCCAGCTCACGATAACCGCCGACGTTAAAAACATCCGGCTGTTCGCCAGAGGCAAACTTGGCCTTCAACGCCGCCCCATAGTCACTACCCCCACCTACGGTCTGAATGTCGAGCTTAATCCCCGGGTGAGTCGCTTCATACTCCCCCTTCATGCGATTTAGTGCTTCTGCAATCTCTACTTTAAACTGAAAAATGTGAATGGTTTTCTCCTTAACTTCCTCATTGCTTGCATCTTGCCCCCCACTGCTGTTACATCCCGCCAAAACCAGAGCAAAAGCTGCAAAAAGCAAAATCAGTGCTTGGGCTTTCTTCTTAAAAGTATGCGTTTTCATTTTGATGTTCCTTTCTATTCTAGGTTTCATAGCACCATAATCAACACTCAACCTTTAACCGAGCCTGCCATGATACCTTGTATAATATATTTTTGCATGGCCAGAAAGAACGCGATGACCGGCAAAATACCCAGCACCAGAGCTGGCAAAGCCAAATCCCACTGCTTCGTGTATTGTCCGAAAAAGGCATAGGTTGCAATCGGAATGGTGCGCAATTCAGCCTTTTGCAGTACCAGAGAAGGCAGTAGATAGTCATTCCAGATCCAGAGTGTATTCAAAATAATAACCGTTACCATCATGGGCAGCATCAACGGATATACAATCCGGAAAAACACCCCGTAAGGCGTGCAACCGTCCACTGTAGCTGCTTCTTCCACCTCAACAGGCACACCTTTGACGAATCCGTGAAAGAGAAAGATGGACATAGGAGCCCCGAATCCCAGATAACAGATTACCAGACCACTAATACTGTTCATTAAATCCAGCGTACTTACAACCTTGACCAAAGGAATCATCACCGATTGGAAAGGAATGACCATCGCAGCCACGAACAGGCTGAACAGCACCCGATTGTAGCGTGTTGGATGCCGAACCATTCGATAAGCAGCCATTGAGCTGATCAGTACGAGCAGCAGATTGCTGACCACCGTAACCACGAATGAGTTCCATAACGCTTCAGGAAAGCGCGTAATGCTCCAAGCTCTAGCATAGTTGCTCCATACAAACGTCTGTGGCCAGGCCGCAGAATCAGTAAGCAGGTCACCAAAGCTTTTGACCGAATTCACGAACAAAAAGTAAAACGGGACGAGGAATAACAATGCGACGAGGATCATCACCAACTCGGTCGCCCAGGTTCCAACGCGATAGCGATTGTTTGTTTCCATTTACGATTCCACCTCCCGGCTTTTCGTCAGACGTACCTGAAGGCTCGTAACGAGAGCAACAATGATAAAGAAAATGAGTGCTTTAGCCGTTCCCAACCCATAACGATTATTGACAAACGCTTCATTGTATATATTGAGCGCCACTGACTCTGTAGAACCAAAGGGACCACCCTTCGTCAATGACAGGTTGAGATCGAACATTTTAAACGACCATGATATCGCCAGGAAGAGACATACCGTAATGGCAGGCATGATCAAAGGCAGTATAATCGACCGCAAGATTTGCATCCGACTCGCCCCATCAATCTCGGCTGCCTCCAGCATATCCCGGGGCACATTGGTAAGGGAAGAGATATAAATCACCATTAAATATCCGGCTGTTTGCCAGATAAACACGATCACAATGCCCCAAAAGGCCGTAATCTCATCTCCCAGCCAGGACAGGTTGAAGAAGGATAACCCCGTACTCTCGCCGATCGCTGCAAATCCCTTGACGAAAATAAACTGCCAGATAAAACCGAGCAACAGACCTCCGATCACATTAGGCATGAAAAAAATAGTTCGAAGCACATTTTTTGTTTTTAGCGGCTTGGTTAGAAAATACGCCAGCAGAAAACCAAAAATATTGGCAGCTACCACTCCAATCACCGTAAAACGGACGGTAAACCAGAAAGCTGTCCCGAATTTGTCATCATTAAATAAAATGTGACTGAAATTATCCAGCCCGACCCACTTTGCCTGATTGGCTACCCCATTCCACTCTGTAAAAGAATAGTACATTCCTAGCATGAAAGGGATTACAATAATGATAACGAAAAATAACGTCGATGGCCCTACAAAAATCCATTGCTGGAGCCATTGCGACGACTTGGCGCGATTCAAACCGATCCCCCCTTTGTTCTCTTTGGTGTCTGGAACGCTCCTCTACGGCATCCTTGCAAGCAGTGTGGACGTTGAATCCGTATGGATATGCGATTCACATGTTCATTATGTCGAATAAGCGCTCTGGAGAACACGCAAGATCGTGAACCATTAGGGGGGAAAATATTGACCTCTGGCTTGCCTTGAATTGTGAAAGGAGCTACCTGCATGAAATTTCATAGCATTCGTTCTCGTCTAATCTGGTTTCTACTCATTGCGGTCACTCTTCCGTTGCTGCTTTCAATGACCATGACCTTCATCCTCACCAAGCAATCCTTACGGGAACAGGCCACCCAAGAAAACGAACGGCTTATTTTTCAGGGAATTACGAATCTGGATAACTATTTACAGGGATTAAATCGTGCATCGATCGGAGTCTATAATGACCCTCATTTTCTGCGCAACCTGGCTAAAATTCCGGATGATTACCGGGCCGTTGCCGAGATTTACACCACACTGCAAACCATGATGAATGCTTCCTCAGGCATTGACCAGGTGTACTTGCATTCGTTTGAGGCTGGGCAATCTACACTGATTACCAGCACGGTCCCTCTACGGGAGTTCCGGCTGGAGCCCTTCACCGGTTCTATTCATTACGGCCCTTCTGGGCTGTTCATGCAACCCTCGCACATAAAGCATTTGTACGGCTTTTCAGCAGTTTCCTATGCTGAGCAGAATACAAAGCGGCAGGTATTTACACTCCACCGGGCGATTCGGAACATTCCGTCTTCAGAAACGCTTGGGGTACTGGCTATAGATGTTGATCTGGAGCCGCTGCGCAGTATTTGCCGTCAGTTGTATGATGCAGATACAGAGGAGCTATTTTTAATTGATCGGAACGGAACGATCATATATAGCGGAAAAGAATCATCCATTGGAACACACTGGAAGGAATCTGGCCTACTCAAGCGAATTTCTAAAGAAGACGAGCACGGTGTAATTGAAGATGATACAGCACTGCACGTATATGGCAAACTGGATGCCAATCTGTCAGGCTGGACGCTCGTCAAGAAAATCCCTCATCGGACGCTTTATTTGCGGGCTACCCAACTGACCCAGATCAATGCGGTCATTACAGGCGCAGCGTTGCTGCTCGTTATTGTTGCCACGTTATGGATTTCAATAAAAATTACGGAACCTATTAAACGGCTGACTCGCTACATAAACCAGATTCAGTCCGGTCAGCTGGATGTAGACATCCGGGCCATGAGCAACGATGAGATTGGAGTGCTGTCGCGTCGTTTCAGACAGATGATGGATACCATCAATAACCTCATTTTGCGGGAATACAAGCTGGAACTGGCTAACAAGACACACCAATTGAAAGCGCTTCAGGCACAGATTAATCCTCATTTTTTATATAATACGCTACAGTCTATTGGAACACTGGCTCTACAGCATGAGGTGCCGCGAATCTATTCTCTGCTCTCTTCCCTTGCCAAAATGCTGCGCTACAATATGCGGGATCACACAGTTGTAACACTCAAGGAAGAGGCTGAGCATGTAAAACAATATCTTGATTTGCAAAAAGAACGCTTCGGTGAGCAATTAGAGGTCACCTATCAGTGGGATGATGAGGTTCTGAATGATCGGGTGCCTAAAATGATTCTCCAGCCGTTGGTGGAAAACTACTTTAAACACGGTGCCGATCCCCGGCTGGGGCCTGGTAAGATTCGTATTACAGCCTGCCGAATCCGGGAAGGCATTGTGAGGATTGAAGTGGAAAATAACGGCGCGTCGATTCCACCAACCGAGTTGGAGCAGCTCCAGCAAATGCTGAAACGTCCGCTGAAAGCCCACGAAGAATCAGACACTAGCGAGCAGAACTCCATTGGTCTTCGTAATGTTCTATTACGTATCCAACTTCACTCGGAGGATGGTTCTAATACCCTGTGTGTAGACAATATTCTGCCTCATGGCGTTCGTTTCACACTTGAAATTCGCACCGAGCCCCATACAGAAAATCATATTAAGGGAGAGTGATCTGTCAATGAAGGTCCTGATAGTGGATGATGAAAAGCATGTACGTCACGCCATTCGGATGCTTGTACATTGGGAAGCTTACGGTGTGACCGAGGTGATTGAGGCTGAATCGGGCGATCAGGCGATTGAGGTCATTACCGCACTTTCCCCGCCCGTGGTACTCACAGATATGCGAATGCCTGGTAGAGATGGAGTAGCCTTGATGGAGTGGATTCAGGCGAATTCTCCAGCTACCAGAGTCGTGGTGGTCAGTGGCTACGATGATTTTGAGTTAGTTCGGCAGGCCATTCGCCGGGGAGGTATGGACTATATTCTTAAGCCTGTAGATCCGGTAGAGATCAATGAGGCGCTCAGTAAAGCTACTCAAGCTTGGCGGACAGCGGAGCAAGACCGGAACAGGCAGACCATGCAGGCTATGGAGGTCAACCGGATGAGGCCGCACTATGCTGATAAACTCCTGACCGAGCTCATTTCCGGTACATCGCTCTCCATCACGCCTTTACGTGAGGAGCTGCGTCTCCCGCCAGCTATTCAGGTATGTAATGCGGCAGTGATGAGTACCACTCAACTGGATGCCGATATACTCGACAAATATAAAACGCGTCGCGCGCTTCTAGGCTTTTCCCTCATGAACATCTGCAACGAATTTCTGGGTACCTCTCAGACCGGAGTTGCATTCCGTCATCTGGAGCGTACGGACGAAATTATTCTGCTATATTGGGGGGAGCCGGCTCGTTGGCCAGTGCTCTTGCAGGACATTCACGCAGGGATTAGAACGGCGCTGCGATGCTACATGCACATCGGGATTGGTTCTTTCGGAACCTTTCCCGTGGGGGCAGCCACAGCCTACCAAGAAGCACGGCAAGCACTGTGGAAACGGGATGTGCTACAGGCCACCAACTGGATGCACGAGAGTTCTCCGGCCCGGCAGACCGTTCGTCTTCCCCAGTTGTCTGAAATGGAAGAAGAACTACGGCTTAGTGCGCTCAGCTGTAATGCCAGTCGCGTATCTATGGCGGTAAGCAGCTGGATGGAAGCCGTAGCCGTACTGCCTTCGGTTACAGCAGAGCAGCTAGCCGGCTGGAATCAAGAGCTGGATTGGATGCTGGCTCGCTGGCTGAATGACAGACCTGGAGATACCGAAGGCGAGGAACTGACGGATGAGTCGAGCACCATTCCTGCCTTGCCGGTCGACAATCGCGGCATGCTTTCCCTGCCTTTGTGGAAAAAACAAATCGAAAATCGATTGTTGGCAGCTGGTCAGGCACTTACACCAAGCCATAGCCCAAACAATCCGACGATCCATGATATTGCCCGCTATCTGGATGCTCACTACGACGAGGACATTTCTCTACAGGATATAGCGAGCCGCTTTTACCTCAGCCGAGAATATATTTCTCGTAAGTTCAAGCAGGAGTACGGGGTCAATCTGTCCGATTATTTGTGCCAGATCAGGATGGGCAAGGCAAAGCTGTTACTGCTGAATGACAAGCTGCGGCTTCATCATATTGCCGGTATGGTCGGATATCAGGATGAGAAATACTTTGGCAAAGTGTTCAAAAAGCTTGAGGGTGTCACGCCTGGCGAATTCAGAAGGCGCCATTCTGCAAATCCTCAGCCGTCATCGCATATAACACATGATCTTCCCACACACCATTAATCTTCAAATAGTTGAGAGCCAGCCCTTCGCGGCGAAATCCCGCCTTTTCCATCACTCGATGGGAGGGCGTATTTCTTGGCATGACTCCAGCTTGAATACGGTGTAATTCCAACTCATTCAAGGCATAGTGCACAATATCCTTCACTGCGGAGGTTGCATAGCCTTGTCCATGATATGCAGGATCTACGAGGTAGCCCAGATTGGCATTTTGGAAAGGACCTCTGGCAACACCAGACAGCTCCATTCTGCCGATTAGCTTGTCATTTTCCGGCAAAAAAAGTCCGAACGTATATCCCTGTCCAGCTTGTGCGGCTTCTAAGCCGTTGGAAATCAGACGCGCCTGTTCTTCCAGGGTAAAGTAATATTCAGGTCGTTCTGGCTCGTACGGCTTGAAGAAATCAAAATTTTCACGTCTGATCTCCAATAAACGTTCAGCATCACTTACTTGTAACAATCGAATCTGTAACCCCAGATGGGTGGACCTCATCGAAATCACACCATTCGTTTCATGAAACATTATTATTACCTTCTTTCTATGTTATTCCTATATAATTGTAAATCACGGTTATGAGACAAGAAAATACCCTAGGCGCATGAACGCAGCCTAGGGTATTATTATTCAAAATTTAGTCCGTAACCGGCATCCAGCCAGGGATGGTCGTCAGTGCACCCCACAAATAATCAGGAATGACCAGCTCCTGCTGGGCTTGCTTGGATAATGTCGTGCGAATGGTATCTTCTGTGCCGTTTTGCACCTTCTGAACCCATTGCGGCTCCATCAGCAACGGACGTCCCAATGAAACAAGCGGTACACCTGTCTCCAGTGCTGCAAGCGCCTCATCCGGTGTATTCAGTGAACCAACGCCCATGACTGGCACACGGTTCCCAACCTTTTCATGGATGAGAACCGTACGTGACCGTTCGTCACTACGGTCACGGAACGAACCGCCGAAGAAATGATTTACGGAAATGTGCAGGTAATCCAGCCCTTCATCTGCCAGGCGGTCTACAAGCACCATCGTATCATCCAGCGTGATGCCTGGCGTGTGTCCTTCCTCAGGAGACAAGCGGTATCCGAAGATGAACGGACGCTTCGCATGTTCTGCGATCACTTTCTTCACTTCGTGAACAATCGCCAGCGGAAAGGTCAAGCGTTTTTCAAGGCTTCCTCCCCATTCATCCGTACGAATGTTGGAATGTGGGGAAAAGAACTGCTGCACCAGGTAGCCGTTCGCTCCGTGAAGTTCCACACCATCATAGCCTGCTTCAATCGCGCGGCGAGTTGCTTCGCCATAGGCACGGATGACGCGGTGGATATCGTCAGATGTCATTTCACGCGGCACAGGTGCGCCTTCTTTTTCCTCGGCTACTGCGCTTGCACTAATTGGTTGTCCGTCTGGAATTTGATCCGGCGGACACAGACGGCCACCATGATAAATTTGCAGGATCGCTTTCGCGCCCTCCTGATGAATCGTATCTGCCAGACGGCGTAGGCTAGGAATCATTTCATCCTTGTCCGCACCAAACTCATTAACAAATCCTTTACCATCTGGAGTTACATACACACAAGCGGTAATAACCGCGCCCACACCACCGGAGCGTTCACGGTAGTATGCCAGTTCCTCATCACTGACTTCGCCATTTTCGTGGGAAGCAAAGTTAGTCATAGGGGCCATCGTAATGCGGTTCTTCAATGTAACACCGGATGGCAGAGTAAATGCTTCAAATAAAGGATTATATTTCGGATTCATTCGTTCTCTCTCCTTCAGTTTAAGTCAGAACAGATCATATAAGGCTTTTGAGCATGAAACGATTGCGAATACGAATTCGATATCATTTTTCTTCCATGACAAAGCCTATCTACCGTGCTTACTTAAATACAGTGGTTATAATAACCACAGTATAATGATCCGCCCCTACAAAGTCAAATCTATCCTTTCTGATCTCCCTTAAACTGTCCGAAAAAACCGAATTTCAGCCACTTGTCATTAGCTATTGACAGTCGCTTAATTGCCTCCGGCTATGCTATCTTTCTCCTCTCGGCGGGAGAACCAGGTCGCCAGCAACGAGCCGGAAATATTATGCCACACGCTAAAAATCGCACTCGGTACAGCAGCAATCGGATTAAAATGAGCTGCTGCCAACGCAGCGCCCAGCCCGGAATTCTGCATTCCCGTTTCCAGCGTAACGGCCTTACGTTTGGAAAGATTCATGCCAAACAGCTTGGCAAACCAATATCCGAGCAGAAAGCCGATACCGTTATGCAAAATAACCACAGCAAAAATAATCGGGCCTGTCTCCAAAATCTTGCCTTTGCTGCCTGCAACCACAATAGCCACAATGAGTACAATTGCCAATGTTGAAATGAGCGGCAGCGCCTTAACACTCGCTTCCGCCTGTTTGCGAAATAGCGACTTGACGATTACACCCAACACGATCGGGACAATAACTACGATGAGAATATCCATGATCAGCGACTTTGCATCAATATTCATCCAGCGTCCGGCAAGCAGACTAATCATCGCCGGGGTCGCCAGTGGAGCAATCAGCGTCGACACTGAGGCAATCGATACGCCAAGCGCCACGTCGCCTTTGGATAAGAGCGTCATTACGTTGGATGCAGTTCCACTCGGGCAACAGCCGACCAAAATAACACCCACCGCAATATCCGGTGGAAGCTGTAATACTAATGCCAATACAAAAGCGAGAAATGGCATGATCAGATAATGCCCGACCACTCCTATAGCCACATCCACTGGACGCCGGAATACTTCACGAAAGTCAGCTGCAGATAAAGTCAGTCCCATCCCGAACATGACAATGCCCAGAAATAGCTGTATGTATCCTTTCAACCCTGTAAACGCCGTAGGAAAGAAAAATCCCAAACATGCAAACAAAAGCACCCAGATGGAAAAGGTCCCACCTACAAATTTACCTGCTTTCTCTAATCCTCTCATTCTACTAATCCCCTTATTTCTATATAAGCTGAATTTAAGTAAATTCACATCGGAAGCATCTTCCGTCTGCGTATTAGCTCCCCAATGTGAACTCTTCATTCAGCTCATATAGTGCTTAAAATTTTTACCATTGTACTACATATGAATGTATATACATACAACTTTTTATGATTATATTGGGTTCAAGAAACTTTTTCCCGTTCGGACATATTTGAAAGCAAAGTGGGTATATTCATAGTAGAAGATAGTGACCAGTCGGTCATTTTGAACATCATTCGTTGAGGAGGAGTTATTCCTATGTCACGAAGCCATCCGTATAAATGGTGGAATATTATCGCATTCATCGCTGTCGTTCTCGTTAACATTCTGGCTTCTACACTTCCTATTGGCGGAAGAAGCACTGCTGCTGTATCCAACATGTATCCTACCTTAATTACGCCAGCAGGTTACGCTTTTTCCATCTGGTCGGTCATCTACGTGCTGCTCGCCTGTTTTGCCGTGTACCAAGCTACATCTACAGGGCAATCCAAGACAAGCGTTCAGTCTATCGGTATTTTCTTTATTTTGAGCTGTCTCTTCAACATCATCTGGATTTTCCTATGGCAGTATGTATACGTAGAGCTGTGCGTGATCGTCATTATTCTATACTTGCTCTCCCTATTCGTCGTATATACACGTACCCGTACACCGCAACCAACTCGCGGAGAAATGTGGTTCGTCAAGCTACCTTTCAGTCTGAACCTCGGTTGGGTATCTGTGGCTACCCTCATCAACATTGCAGTAGCACTGGAAAAGAATGAATGGAGTGGCTGGGGGCTCAGCGATACGATATGGGCGATCATCATCCTGCTTATTGGCGCCGCATTAGCCATCTTGGTCAGCTTTCCTTATCGTGACAGCATCTACCCACTTGTATTTGTATGGGCCTATGTCGCTATCGCCATCGAGCATCCGAACAATGAAAATGTACGGCTGGCTGCATGGATCTTGTCGGCAATCATCCTGGTATACGCGCTATGGCTATTTTTTGCCCGTAATCGAGACCGGGATTAAAGTCAACGAATATAATCTCCTAACAAGCACAAGCGAGCATGGGTCTGAATTATTTAGCCCAAGCTCGCTTGCTTCGTTTTTTATTAAATATGATCAGGCATAGACTTTTTTTATTCAACATCTCCACCTCCATTTTGTATACAAATGGACAACACTCAATACATTTAACAACCGGATGCCACTATATAGTGACACCCGGTTCTTTACAGAATTTCTTTATTTAATAAACGAACCCTGGGTAACTTATTCGCCCTTCAATGCAATGACTTCAATCTCCACCAGTGCATCCTTAGGCAGACGAGCTACCTCGACCGCACTGCGCGCTGGATACGGTTGCTCAAAGAAAGAACTGTACACCTCATTGACGCTGACAAAATCGTTCATGTCCTTCAGGAATACAGTCGCTTTCACAACCTGGTTCATGTTGCTGCCTGCCGCTTCCAGAATGGCTTGTACATTGTTCAAGGACAGGCGAGCCTGCTCCTGTATATCCTTGCCAAACTCACCTGTTGCCGGATTCAGCCCAAGCTGTCCTGAGGTGTAAATAAACCCGCCTGCCTCTACCGCTTGGCTATAGGGTCCGATCGCACCGGGTGCTTTTTCAGTAGCAATTGTTTTTTTCATAAGGGTTGGATTCTCCTTCCTGATACTGGTTCACCGTATTATAGCATGTGAAGTCCAAAGCCACTATTCCGTGCGACGGTTTGACACGTTGGGCTTCTTTAAAGACACCCTGTTGCGATGGTGCTACATTTTTTTATTTCCGCTGTAACCTTTAACGCCCATGTAACATCTAATTCCTGTAACCTGCTACACAATAGATTGTACAAAATCAAATACAGGTACAAGTACAATGATTATAGCTAGTAGTATAGACGGGAAAGGAGTACCATCCTTTGAATCTCGAAACAATTTTACACCAAGCAAGGAATGGGGACCGCAAGGCGTTCGTCGCCTTGATGAAACATATGGAATCCGATATGTATGGCATGGCGCGTTCCATTCTTCGCAGCAATGAGGATTGCGCGGACGCAATGCAAGAAGCGATGCTCAAAGCATACAAGTCTCTGGGTGAGCTACGTGAACCTCGCTATTTTAAAACATGGCTGCTTCGTATTCTCATTAATGAATGCCATCTCATTATCCGCAAGCAAAAACGGGTTGTACCCGTCGCGGAATTTATAAAGGAACCGTCCACCTCGGGCGGATACGAAAAAATCGAACTGCGCGAGGCCATCGACCATTTGGAGGAATCCATGCGAACCGTGATTTCCCTGCACTATTTGCGCGATATGCCGATCAGGGAAATATCAGAGTTACTGGATCTATCAGAGGGTGCCGTCAAAACACGATTGCACCGTGCTCGCAGAACATTAATGGACCTGCTACAAAATCGCGGAGAAAGGAAGGTGACCTTTCAATGAATCCTTCAGGGTTTGAAAACCAGGATCAAGAGCTGGATGAGAAATTACAATTGGAAAAGGAAAACTTGGAAGCAAAAATGGTAGTAATCCCTGATTTGGTAAGGCAACGCCTAGATGCATTTTATGCACAAATGGAATCGGATCCGGAACTGCTACCCAACCGCCCATCCTCCCATCTTTCCGTTAAAAGGTTTTTTCGGGGAACTGCAATTACCGCTGCTTCTGCAGCGCTCATTGGCGTTATGATCATTGGCAGCGCCTTTGTTTCGCCTACAATGGCGGAGTCATTGAAACAGGTCCCCCTTGTTGATAGTGTGTTCAAGCTAGCTGGGGATCTTGGGCTGCAAACCGCTGACCAGAAAGGGTTGGCCACTTCCGTAAACCTTAGTGTTACCCATAGCGGTATTACATTGAAAGTACCTCAAATCATATTTGACGGGACACGCTTGGTCGTGGCGTTGGAAAAGAGTGGTGGGGATTCACCACATGAACCCCTGTATCCAACTACCAATACGCAAGGACAGGAAGAGGATATGGTGGAGAAAATAGACCTGTTCATCAATGGGACGTCAGTCAACAGCAACAGTAGCGCCTTTAATCTCATGTATGGTCGTCCGGGCAAAGACAATAATTCTATGCTGATTGCGTATATGCGTGACCCTGCCAGTGGTAAAGCCGCCTTACCAGATCAGTTTGAGCTAGAGGTATATGCAAAGTTAAAAGGTGTACCCGAGCCGTTCCGCATACAAACCACGGTTCACAAAACTAAAATAAATAACAAGATACTTCAGCCGCAAATGAGCAAAACTAATCCGTATCTTGCATTTACGGTAGAAAAGTTAGAACTTACCTCCATCACAACCAAGATCACAACGTCATTCAAAATGCTGACCGATATTGCACATATGCCAGATGAGTACACTGTAGAGCGTGAGTACAATAACATGAAGAACGGACACACGATCCAGTACAGCAAAAGGGAATTGGATATACTCGATTATGCTGTATTCGACGAGCAGGGAAGAGAACTTCAATTGCTGAGCGGTTCTGGAGTTCCCCATACCCAAGAACGTGACAGCAAAATGATCACACTGTTTACTCCTTTTGTGGACACTCCCCAGAAGATCATCTTCAAGCCGTATATCTTGCCAACCCAACCAGGAGGTAGTGCCCTACTCGATGCTAATGGCAACTGGCCACGCCATTACATGGATGAATTAGAGATTACGATCGATGTGCCGCAAAATACAAACCACCCATAAAACACGAATAACGCCGCTGCTACCCGAGTCATTGGGCAACAGCGGCGTTATTGTCATTTTCTGATCCTAAGCATGGTTTTATACATTGTCATCAGGAGTCGTTCCTGTACCAGGTTCCTCATCATCGGAGGTTAGTTCCGCACCGATGACCCGAATGATGTCGTTCGGATAAATATGTACACCGCTCGCCTGCGCGAGAGCAATTCGGACCATAGCTCGTGCGATGAACGAAGCGGGGATAGCGCGGTAGGAAGCGAGCCTGCCTGTCATCAGGCCGTCTAGCGCCTTCATGACAACCGTGGCGGCGGCTTCGCCAAAACGCCGTTCAGACCTCGCTCCCAAAATGAGCGATGGACGGAACAAATGCAGTGCAGGCAGCCCGATCGCGGCAAGCGCCTCTTCAGCTTCACCCTTGGTACGGTTATAAAACACACGTGAATCCGGATCAGCGCCCATTGCAGAGACCGCAAGCATTTGTACCGCTCCAGCTTCTTTGCCCAACTGGGCTGTCAGAACGGGATAGTCCAGATCCACCTGTCGAAATCGCTCCTTGGAGCCTGCCTTTTTCATCGTTGTCCCAAGGCAGCAAAACACATCATCCACCCCTTCGAGGGCGAAGGCCGACTTCTGTGGTTGTTTCCAGTCGATTAACGCCTGCTCCAGCTTGGGATGCTTGATGTCCAATGGACGCCTGCCCATAACCATGACGCGGGTGTATTCTTTTTGCACCAGCAGCTCACGTACAACATAACCCCCGACAAGCCCTGTGCCACCCACAACGACCGCTTTACGTTCCATATATACCTCCTAACGCTCCTTGTTCCCATGATTGCGATCAGGTTAATTTAAACGGCTGTTCGTCCGCCTCCTTGCTGTCGGACGGACACATAGGCAGGTACAGGGAAAAAGTACTTCCCTTGCCCTCTTCACTCTCCAGACGGATAAACCCGCCTAACAAGCGGGAAAAATCACGGCTGATGGACAACCCCAGCCCGGTTCCACCATATTTACGATTAATCGAACCGTTCGCCTGCTGGAATGCCTCAAAAATAACATGTTGCTGAAGCTTGGATATACCGATGCCTGTATCTTTTACAGCAAATACAACCCAATCTCCCTCCTGGCCTTTTCGATCCAAATGCTGTGTGCTGATTTCCAGCAATACACGTCCTTTATGAGTAAACTTAAAGGCATTGGACAATAGATTGCGTAAAATTTGCTGTACTCGTTTGGAATCGGATCGGATTTCATCCGGTATATGTTCATGCACTTTCAAGTTGAATTCCAGGTTTTTATCCTTCGCTGTGACTTCAAAATGCATCATCATCCCCTGCGCAATCTCACGAACACTGACTGGCTCACTTACGATTTCCATGTGCCCAGCCTCGACCTTGGATAAGTCCAGAATGTCATTGATCAGTTGGAGCAAATCATGCCCCGAGGCATAGATTAGATCACTGTACTGGTATAGCTCGTCCTCATCCAGCTCTTTTCCCTGCTCGTTGATAATCTGTGCCAGGTTAATAATGCTGTTAAGTGGTGTGCGTAACTCATGCGACATCGTTGCCATAAAATCCGATTTATACTGGGAAGCCATCATGAGCTGCTTGGCGCGTTCCTCTAAAATAACCTTTGCCTTCTGCAGCTTATCACGCTGCTCTGACAATAACTCATTCGCCTGTTGAATCTGATAGTTTCGCTGCTGCTCCATCTGAAAATCACGTAATATCAGTGCAAATAAAAAGCTGAGGATCACGCCGATAGGCAGTGTAAGAGGAACAACCTCTGTTACATAATAGCGCCAGGGAATGACGCCCAGGAAAGCAATATTTAACGTATTTACAATATTAACCGCTAAAATGGTTACGGATGCCTTAATAATCAAGCGCCAGGTGGAGCGGCGCATCCAGTAGTTCAATCCGGCGCACAATACGCCCAAAATGCTCATATTCAGAAAGCCAACCCATGCCGCCATATTCAGACCGAAGGAAAATCTTGTGAGACCGATCGCTACCCCAATAATAATTAGCGTGTAGGAACGGGGATACACCAACGCTGCGATAATTAGCGGAACAAAACGCAGATCAAAAATAACGGTTTCATTGAAGTTAAAACCAAAGCAAGAGCTGACCCATCCGCCAAATACCACCAGCAACACCGAACTGACATATTTGAACCGCGTAGACGTACGACTCAAACCATATTTATAAATCACGTTCGCCACATAGGCAACAGCAATCAGCATCCCCAAATTCATTAGAAACATCATTGAAAATTGCATGGATTCACACTCCCATTGCGCAAGAAATTGGATGCCAGGCCTATGCTAGCCGATTTTGCCTTACTCGTACATCATAACATGAAGCCCCATCTTTCGACATATCCAAAGAGGCTTGCGTGTGTGTATAAAAAAAGCGAACCGCAACGGCTCGCCCTAGTGGGAGTATCTATAGAGTCAGCTTAGAATGCCTTTGTTCCGGCGCCACTCCTTGACAAATAATTCGGCAAAGTAAGGGTCCCACTGGGTTCCTTTACCCTCTTCCAATATCATAACCGCCTTCTCTTCCTTCATCCCTTTCCGATAAGGGCGATCCGACGTCATCGCATCATAGGCATCTGCTACGGCTATGATTCGCCCAAATAGAGGAATATCTTCCCCGGAGAGCTGATCAGGGTATCCCTTGCCATCGTAACGCTCATGATGCGAGCGTACCCCAGGCAGATAAGGGGCCATAGCATAAGCCGGCTCCACTTGCCGAAGAATACTCTCCCCCATAACCGGATGCATTTTAATCTGGTCAAACTCCTCGTCCGTCAGCTTGCCATCCTTAAACAGCACAGCGTCAGCCACACCGATTTTACCGATATCATGCAGCAAGGCTGTTTTACGCAGCAAGTCAAGGTCCGTCTCGCTCAAACCGCCCTTTCGTCCAATGAGTACAGAGTATTCAGCCACGCGCAACGAATGTCCTGCGGTATAGGCATCCCGCGCATCCAGCGCTGCAGCCAAAGTGGCAAAATAACTGTCTAATAGCTGACCGTTCTTTTCCTCTCGTTCCTTCAGGCCCTCGATCATCATGTTAAATCCTTCGACAAGCTCCGCAAATTCGTCCGAATACAAGTCACTGGCGTTACTATTCAGGCGGCCTTCCTTCACTTCATTCATTTTTTCCAACAAGTGATGGATGGGCTGTTCAATTTCACGGGTCAGCAATCTGCCCCCCAGATAAGCAAAAGCTACACCAAATATTAAAATCGTACCCGCCCATGCCCAATAGGAGCCGGAATCCGTCGCTTCCAAACGTTCCAGCCGAATCTGTGTAGCTAAACAAAACAGAAACAGAGGAAAAGCACCAATTAACGTTGCACTTAACTGAAATTTATGCCGCAGTGATAGCAGAACTCGACCTCGCAGGGACAAGCTCAATCCATATTGCTGGTAGGTTCGATCTCGAATTTCCTCCAGTAGCGGTTTGATTGCTCTCATGGTCAGAAAAAATTCAACCAGTGCATGCATGGAAGCGACCAGACAAGCTCCTATACAGGCGATTCCTACATAATAAAAAGGAAAGGTAAGTTGTCCAGTATGTATCATCCATAATGCAATAACGGCTGCCGGGATAGAGAAGCCTAACAAATGCGGCCCAACAATACGCAAAACTGACAAATTAGGCAGATGGTGAACCCGAATGTACACCGCTTCTACATCCTTGAGCGTCTCCTGGTTTCCTTGAAAAAAACGATGAACAGGTCTTAAATGCATTCGAAACACTATGGTTTCACAAACAATCATAATGACGCTGGAAAATGCAACAATTTTGACAAGACCCAGAAGCTCATAGTGGGCTACATTTAACGTGGAAAATACAAAAATCATACATACCAGTAGTACAGCAATAAATGAACCTATAATATAGTTCAGGATAACATGCTGAATAAAGCGCTTATAGATCGGCAAAATGCTACCCCTTCTTTCATCCGTACGCTCATAAGATATCTTTGTATTCAATATCGGAGTTCAGCCGTCAAAAGTTAACCTTCTTGCTTGAGCAATTTGCATAAATCCTAGGAAAATAACACTAGCGAACGGTCCGCATCGGATTGCGGCTTTCGCAGGGCACCTTGGTCTGGCAAAGTCCGCAGCCGGCACCCGATTCAGCCTCACCGCCGTTTAACACGGCCCACTTTCGGGATTCCTCACCATACACAAATTTCATGCAGGCGATTTTGTCATGACCACCTTCCTTGCTGATGGCCTGCACAGGGCAGCGAGTAATGCACACACCGCAAATGCCTTTGCTGCACAGCAGGCAGTTTCCGGTATGGCTCAGGTTCGAGGACACCCTGACATCAGGCGGCACCTGCAGATCCGTTACAACAGACAGCAGGCGGATGGCAATTCCTTTTTCGGTGATGAAGCCATCGTTGATACTGAAGGTGCCGAGACCGGCTGCATACGCGACATGTCTTTCCGACCAGTTAGAGACTGGTCCACCTGTGGCACCGTGGATGTTGTACCAATCCGTATCCAGTGGTGCCACCGCTCGGTAACCAAGTCCATTCAGATATTCCGCCAAATGCTGCCTTGCCGACCGCACAAAATATTCATCGCCAAAGGTCCGCAGCAGCGCCCACTCTCTGGAGGCTCTTGCTTTTTGCACACGGTTGGCCTTGCGGATCGTCTCACTGATCGGCAGCACAACACTGACAACGGTGCCTCCATCAAAGCTTCCTGTGCCGAATGTCCGTTCGAAGGCCTCCTGCGGCGTAGCATGGTCGGAGCCCACCACTGTTTTATACTGCTCAAACAAAGGATCATTGGCCTCTGCAAATTGAATAATAGGTTCCTCGTAGTACGGGCTCTGTAATTCTTCGCAGAAATTGCCCTTGTCTTCACTCACATAGGCTTTCATCTCGGCTGCGATAAGTTCTTTCATGTCCGGTACGGGCGTTACCATCCTATCCACATCCCTCTTCTTAAGTTATTGTGAATTCTCTCGACTTCCTGGCGGATACCTGTTGACCGATGAATGGCTGCGTTACACATCTGAACCCTTTTCCGTGTATATACAAGAATAAATCAGTATGCCTCCCTTATTAGGCGAAGGCTAATCACAGTCTCAGTTTTTCAATTTTAGATAACAGTGCGGTCAATATCTGCAAATCGGCACTTCCCAGTGACTCCTGTAAAAATAACTGCGCCTCCTCCCAGAGCTCTGCTGCATCGTTATATAGTGCTTTTCCACTCTTCGTCAGGGTAAGGCAGCGGTTCCGGCTTCCCTCGGCGGATGTATCCTCCACATACCCGCTTTGTTCCAGTGCCTTCAAATTGCGCACAAGCGTGGTTCGGTCGAGTCGCATCTCCAATGCTAATTCGCTTACACTTACCGGTCCCAGTACCGTTAAATGCTTGAGCAGCGAAAACTGGCTGATATTGAGTCCACTTGGAGCCAGATACTGGTCATACAGCCCTGTTACAGCCATCGAGGCACGACGCAGATTAATGCATGTGCAGACTGAGGGCGAGTTATTCTGTGATGTTTTTTTGTCTTTCCTTGAGGCAGTCATAGTTCTTAATTTCCTTCCATCTTTTCGTGTAACTACACTATTTCAAAATTCGGGTGCTTTGTCAGAGCAATTTATCACAGTCTCCATTCTCTGCAAATGCAAATGAGTCTAATTCATTGCAGAAAGTGCATTATTTCCAGTCTACAATCAAAAAAAACCATAAATACCTTGCGTTTTAGAATTAAGCTTGTTATACTAATAAAGTATGTATTAACCCCATAGGATTCCACGCAAGAAGCTATACTCCTAATACCGCATGGAGCTTCTCCAAATTTTATGTATAACCCTAATGTAGAATTTTGAGCTTTTGCCGAAGATTTTCACATTCACACTGGCGCGGTCATCGGAGCCGCAAGGACGAAAGAGAGGTAGGGCTTTTGTCGTTTGGAAAATGAACAGAGGAATCAGACTGCCCCTTATGAACATGCTGACCATATAATACAAGGTAGCAGGGGTTAAATATATATTATGCCGTCAAACGATGAAGTTTGATCAGGCCGTGCAGTATACGCAAGCTGCACACATCCTCCGGATGATCCCCGGGGGATTTTTTATATACGGAAAACGTATCTATGAACAAAAAAGTGACCCTGCCGATACATCGACAGGGCCTATAGCTTGATCAAAAAGGGGTTAATAGGGTCATTATAGTCTTGCTTTCTTAAAACTAAATGATATGCACCTTAAAAACTCATTAATTTTCCAGCTATATATCGCTGCTAATAATTCGTCCAATATTCCGTACTACCAGACTGTATCGTTTGGGTAGTAGGGCGTCCAGCTTCCACTTGGGCAGGCTTGTAGGTGGAAGGACGCTCCCATCCTTCCAGTAACACAATATGCTGGGTACCTGTGTTATTTTCCCATGTGATATATCGCTCTTGTTCCATATGCCGCAATGCGGCTGTAATTTCAGAATTTCGCCTACCCGTTTTTGCTGACAATTCAGCCATTGTAGGCATGTGGCGATGCTGGGCAAAATAATTATACAAAATACGCAGTAACTTCCGTTCCAAATCCGGCAACATTATTATCCCTCCTGCAAAGAACGTATGTTCCCATTATAACATATAAAAATGCACCCTCCTACTGGAAGATGCATACGGGCTTGTATGCCCATGCTGAATTTAGTTTTTTTCCTTCTCCTGACGACCGATAGAGCGCAACCACCAAGAGATTCCTCCAACACTTCCAAGTGCCAGAACCGTCAAGAAAATAATATAAAACAAATGAAATGCACGATCACTCATGGCAATCGCCTCCTCACTTTATGTATACACTTTCCAGCTAAGCCTGTAAACCTCTTTTTGATCCCACAATCACATTTTCGCCAAACATTTGACAATACATACTTGCTTGGGATGCATCGGTGCACACTTATTAAAAATGGTTAATATCAAATAGGAGACAGATCAAGGAGGTTATCGAATATGAAGTTTCTATTGATCGTGATCATCATTGTGCTGATCGTTGTTTTGCTCATGAGAAGACGTAGATGAACGAAAACATCCTGTATCGTTAACTAAGAATACAAAAAGGGCTTTCGGTACATCACCGAAAGCCTTTGTTCATCTGAGGTTAAGGCTGAACTACGCCTTGTTCCTTTTGCTATATTTAATAAAAGCAATCACAAGCGCTACAGCAAACAATATTCCGCTGACTACCCATGTGGTCAGAAACGCCATACCCAGACCGACATTAGCCCCCATGGTCGGGTGCTTCATAGCAGTAAACACCGAGCCCTGCATCATAAATATGGTACAGAACAAAACAATGGGTGCCAAAATAATCGTGCTTGCGGTCTTCCGACTACCAGATACTGCAATCACACACAGAGCAGAAATCACCAAGATCACCCAATAGATAACTGCTTCCCAAATCGCTGAAGTGCCCACCTGTTCGACCTCTTTTCTATCCATCATATATGCCTCTTCTATTGTAACAGACGTCACACAGTGAACCAAGCCATAAATTTAATCAGAAAAGGGGTAAACCCTGCCGACAATGTAAATAATGTATGGTAGCAGACAGCCCTACATAGAAGAAATGAGAGGATTGGATCCCATGAGAAGTGCAAGTCCTTTTGTCATTGTAAACGATGTGCAGCAATCGGTTGACTACTACCAATCTGTTTTAGGCGGGAAAATCAAAGTACTGAACAAGCAAGAAGGCAAGCTTTTACATGCCGAACTGCACCTAGGTAGCAGTCATATCCATTTCTCCGATTCCTACGGTAAACCGCTGAAAGCACAGCATGTCCAAATCATTCTCGACTGTGAGAGTGAGGATGAGCTTAAACAGGCTTACTACTCACTATCAGAAAAAGGTACCATCACTGTAGAGTTACAAGATACCTTCTTTGGTGCGCTGCACGGCGAAGTAACGGATCATCTTAATCAGATTGGATGGGTGATGAACTATTTTAAAAGATGACCACGTTTAGCTATAACCGAATACGTTTTGTAGCCACCATCAACGTTCCTTACCCGATAGCCCGATTGGGTCAGAATTCTGGCCGCTAGATAGCCACGCAGCCCGACTTGGCAGGATACCGCGATCTCCAGATCACGAGGAATTTCCGACATCCGCTCTCTGATCTCGGCCAGAGGAATATGCATGGAACCTGGAATGGTTCCTCCCTGTAGCTCCACCGCATCCCGGACATCAATAACAAGACCACCATTGCGGTGGAAATCGTCAACTTCATGCCATTGTATCGTCTGAACCAGCCCATCCATAATATTCGCAGCTACGTATCCCGCCATATTCACAGGATCTTTAGCTGAAGAATAAGGAGGTGCATAAGCAAGTTCGATATCTGCCAATTCACGGACATTCAAATGACCGCGAATCGCCGTCGCAATAACATCAATCCTTTTGTCCGCGCCATCAGCCCCAACAGCCTGCGCCCCGTAGATCATCCCAGTCTCCGGATGAAAGAGCAGCTTCATCGAAATGGGTGACGCGCCAGGATAATAACCGGCATGTGAACCGGGATGAATATGAATAGCCTGATAAGGAACAGCCAGTCGCTGCAATGTTTTTTCATTGTTGCCTGTAGAAGCTGCGGTCAATGCAAAGGTCTTAATTACGGATGTTCCGAGCGCACCATCATAGGAAATCGCCTGACCATTAATATGATCTGCGGCCAAACGCCCCTGCCGATTGGCTCCCCAGGCCAGCGATACCATCGTTGCAAACCCATGATTGCGGTCTTTGACCTGGATGGCATCCCCTACCGCATAAATGGACGGATCACTGGTTTGCAGCTGAGCATTCACCTGAATGGCACCGCGAAAACCTAGTTCCAATCCGCATTGCTTGGCCAGCTCATTTTCAGGCACAACACCAATCGCCAGAATAACCAGGTCCGTCTGAAGCATCTCCCCGGAAGTCAAACGGAGCTGTGTACCCTGTTCTTCAAAAGCTGCGACTCCTTCCTCTAAACGCACCTCCACCCCGTTCAGCTTCACATGCTGTTCCACCAGTTTAGCCATTTCGGGGTCAAGCGGATTCAACAATTGTTGTCCCTTATCCATGATGGTTACTGCAAGTCCACGCTCCCGCAAATTTTCAGCCATCTCCAGCCCAACAAACCCGGCCCCGATTACCGTGGCATGCTTGGGATGCCTTTCATCTACATATGCCTTAATAAGGTCGGTGTCATGAATGTTTCTTAACGTAAATACATTTGTAGCTTCATGTAATCCGGGAATATCCGGTATCATCGGTTTGGCTCCCGGCGATAATACCACAATATCGTATGGCTGCTCATCCGTCTCTCCTGTGATCATATCGCGATAATGGACAAGCTTATGCTCGCGTTCTATTTGTATTACTTCTTTTTGCACCCGTACATCTATATTAAAACGGTCTCTAATGCCTTGAGGCGTCTGGAGAAACAGCTTCTCCCGCGCCTGGATTGTCCCCCCAATATAGTAGGGAAGGCCACAGTTTGCAAAAGAAACATGCTCACCGCGTTCAAATAGAATAATCTCGTCTTCCTCACTCCATCTACGCAATCTTGCCGCAGCAGAAGCTCCACCTGCTACCCCGCCAATAATAATTATTTTCCTACTCAATTTCTTCCCCTCCTTATATACCCTATGGGGTATAATATATACCTATGGGGGTATGTTGTCAACATACAAAAAAGGCGAAGGTTGCCCCCCGCCTGATCAAACTCTGAATGAAAACCGATCGGAATCAAAAATCACTTGCGAATGCTACAAAACTTCCCTAACTCACTGGGCCTAACAAGACGCCAACTACTGTTTGTTATTGTTGACTGGCCGCGATTGCCTGCTCCAGATCATACAAAATATCGTCTATCGCTTCGGTCCCAACAGATAAACGTAACAGCTCCGGTTTGACTCCGGCAGCTACCTGTTCCTCTGCATTCAGTTGCTGGTGAGTCGTGCTTGCCGGATGAATAATCAAAGACTTGGAATCGCCCACATTCGCCAGATGAGAAAACAGCTTTACATTCGCAATCAGCTTGCTTCCCGCCTGGCTCCCGCCTTTGATACCAAAGGTCAGAATTGCCCCTTGTCCTTTTGGCAAATATTTTTGGGCTAACTCGTAGGATGGATGGCTCGGCAATCCGGCATAGCTGACCCACTCCACATCCTTGTGACTTTCGAGATATTGCGCTACCTTCAGGGCGTTCTGACTATGTCTTTCCACCCGCAGATGCAATGTTTCCAAGCCTTGAAGCAGCAGCCATGAATTGAACGGAGAAATGGCTGCTCCCAAGTCACGCAGCAATTGCACCCGTGCCTTGATAATATACGCAATAGGTCCCACCGCCTCGGTGTATACAACCCCATGGTAGCTCGGGTCCGGCTCAGTCAGTCCTGGAAAACGGCCACTCGCTTTCCAGTCAAACTTGCCGCTGTCCACAATCACTCCGCCAATAGACGTACCGTGTCCGCCAATAAACTTTGTTGCCGAATGCACAACAATGTCCGCTCCATATTCGATAGGACGCAATAAATAAGGGCTCGGGAACGTGTTATCCACAATCAGCGGAATACCATATTCGTGCGCAATCGCAGATACTGCTTCCACATCCAGCACATTGCCCTGTGGATTGCCAATCGTTTCGGCAAAGATGGCCTTCGTTTTATCCGTAATGGCATGACGAAAATTCTCTGGATCATCCGAATCGACAAAATGCACCTTAATACCCAATTTGGGCAGTGTGGTAGAAAACAGATTATATGTACCGCCATACAGGCTGGAGGCTGATACAATTTCATCTCCAGCTCCCGCAATGTTCAGAATGGAGAAGGAAATCGCCGCCATTCCCGAAGCTGTGGCCAACGCGCCAGCCCCGCCTTCCAGTGCGGCGATCCGTTGTTCGAACACATCCGTGGTCGGATTCATCAGACGCGTATAAATGTTGCCAAATTCTTTCAGCGAGAACAAATCAGCCGCATGCTCGGCATCCCGAAATCCATATGAAGTGGTTTGGTACAACGGAACGGCGCGGGAAAAGGTAGTAGGATCAATCTCTTGTCCGGCATGGACAGCGAGGGTTTCGAATGACAGCTTGCGTTCATCTGACATGATTATTTCCTCCCTTGTTATTACGTGCTGTATGAATCGTCTCTTCCTGTATGCGTAGTCATGGATGATTTTTCAATTATTCTCGCATAAAACGAACGATTTGGGAAGATAATTCTCATTATTCAGGTAGGATATTATCATTTTATTTAAAGCATTTCAGGTTTCGGATCGGAAGGTTTTGCCCAAATGCTCACCCAGACCAAAATAATGGCGGAAATTATAGATGAGCGGACTCCACTTTGCCGGATCAATATGATTCTCACCGAGGATGATATCCTGATGAACATGCACCTGTATGGCTTGGGTTTCGACGATCGCAAAATAAGGAGAATGGTCAGGAATCCGGACTTCCTTCACCTTTGCTTCGATTTGAATAGGGCACTCCCTGATTCGGGCGGGCTTGACCCTATTCGAGTCAATCGCAGTCAGTCCGCTGATCTCATACTTGTCTTTTTGATATGTAAATCCATGTTTCTCTTTTTCCACTGGAACGGGATTCTTACCTGTAAAAGGAGCCAAACGCTCTACATTTTCCCACATGGAAGGCCCAGGAACATTGATTACACATTCAGAATGCCGCTCCATATTTTCTAGTGCTTTGCCACCTGTTCCAATGCCTAGTACCACACAATCTCCTAATGCCCACGAGGAGGAAATAGGGCTAATATTGGTCGTTCCATCCTCATTCAGCGTGTTGAGTAAAATCACAGGGGTTCCGTAATATAAAATGCTAGGGGTTATCGTTTTTATACTTGGGCTGTAGTTCATCTGATTTATTTGATTTATTTGATTCATTTGGTCCATGTTCTCTTCTCCTTCTGTTCAGATCTGCCTCCTTATTGTAAAATGTAAACATTTCAACCTTCATCGAAGTATGGATTACTAAGGGGGATACCGTGCCATGAGCACCAAATCAAATGTAGCCATGATTGCTTCTCTCGTAAGTGAGCCTTCCCGGGCAACCATTCTCACCGCTCTATTAGATGGCAGATTTCACACGGCAAGTGAATTAGCCCATATGGCAGGTATCAAACCGCAAACCGCCAGCTTCCATCTGGCTAAAATGACCGAGGCACAAGTCGTTACCGTAGAAAAACAAGGTCGGCACCGTTACTATGGCATTCAAGACCCCGAGGTTGCCCAGGTGATGGAGTCACTTTTATCCATAGCTCCACCTGTTCCAATCAAGTCATTCAAACAAGCCTCCGAAAACGAGGCCATACGGTTGGCAAGAACTTGCTACGATCATGTTGCGGGTCATTTAGGCGTACAAATCATGAGTTTTTTCATTCAAAGGGGGATTCTTTCCGAGGATCAGGACGGACTTCATATTACCCAACAAGGAGAGATTTTCTTCGCTGACTTTCAGATAGACCTCAAGAACACAAGACAAAAGCGTCGCTCCTTCTCACATAAATGCCTGGATTGGAGTGAACGACGCCATCACCTTGCCGGTGCTTTAGGAAGTGCTCTTCTGGACAGATTATTCGAATTACATTGGGTCGAGCATCTGCCCACAACCCGAGCGATACGCATTACAGCCGAGGGTAAAAGAGGTTTTAAAGAGGTATTTTCGATAGAGATCGGCTAGATAATCATAGTCTAATGCTTTTCTTGTTCTGTATTGGATGTTATGACCGGAGACAAGGACCTTTGTTTTCTGGTCAATGGCCGGACATAGGCATAATTGTTTTTTGGAGCCTTTCCTTTTGCCACACCTGCCTTATATCCTCCAGCAGCAGCCGGAATGGCAACCAAAGTCCCATAGGTTCTCATCGCCCGTTCAATTGGGAAAGATACAGAACGCGTTCCATCGGTAGATCCGGCAAAATGAACCGCGGCTGCATAATTGTTCAACCGATCGTTACTGTCATTCAGCCATACGGAACCCGAATCTCCAGGTCCAGTTCGCCCCTGGGTAAAACGAACGACGGTTTGATCACGGAAAATCTTGATTCCCGAATCGCCCCTCACTCTTTGCTCCACGCCAATCGCCTCCACAACTCCTCTGGCGAAGCCGTTTGTTTTAGCCATTCTTTTAAACGTCATCCCCAGACGATAGCTCAATAAGTGCCCAGGTACGGTAATGAGACCACCACTTTGGTTAATCAGATACCTCGGATTAAGCAGACTATTTGAATTGGCAATAGCTATGGCAGAGTCCTGAAAGTTAACACCTGTCGTAGTAAGCGGGACAAATTGAAAAGCTCTCCCGATCTGATCCGCCGTTCTACCCCCATCTGCCGGAGAAGGCTGAATGGTATTGTGAAATTGGCTTGTATTCGTCGGGACTAGAACATGGGCATTACTCAAAATAAACAAAGTATTATTCTTAATAACAATGAGTCCTCCGGTCCCTCCTGCAGTGGTGGGAACCGTTGTTCCTACACTGACTGCACCGGGCACGGGGCGCCATCTTTGGCGAGGGTTTGTTTGGGTAGGCATCGCCGCTTCCCTTTTGAAGGAACCCACACCTAAAATTCGGATAGGTATCGCAGAAGCCCGACTTATATTTTGGGTTACTGCCTGCAATTTGGTTTGCGACACAGCCGAAAGATTTCTCAAGGTGTATAACACAATCGCAGCACCCTTTGCCGGTCTATTGGGATCAGCATAACCTACTCCAATCCCTGTTACTCCGTTTCGCTTTAGCATCGTTCGCCAAATCCGACTCTTCAACTTGAAAGCTTGATAAAAGGTAGCCACAGCCACATGCATCTCCTTTTCATAGTCAATGATGTATATACATATGACTAATCGGCACATCATGACTGTACGTTTCCCCAGAACAGTGAAAAAGGTGTGGGCTAGAAGCAAACGACTACTTTTATTGATCAACCTTCCTGAAGAACTCTACCATTTCGTTAAATGATTGCTGCGCTGAGTGTACGTGATATCGGGGAGAGTAGGGGTCACTGAATCCGTGCTGTCCGTTGAATTTATGTACCCGGATATTATAGTTGTCTAAAGTTGAAATGAGCTCATCCACATTAAATGATTTTTCTTCCTGCGGGAAAAAAAGCAGTGTTGGACAATGTGGAGTTATTTCCAAATAATTTCGAATACGAGAGCCATAGTATCCTACGATTCCATCAGCATATTTTTCTTTGCTACACAACCAGGCAATCGTTGCCCCGATGCTAAATCCGACGATAAATACCTTTTTATAGCGAGCTCGAATACTTAATAATACCCTTTCGATATGATAGGAAGCGCGTTCAAATCCTACATTCCCCATAAAATGGGCATAGGCCGCCTCCTCTTGCGAATAATCAAAAGGCGTTTCTTTGCCTATCAAATTTGGACAAATGACGTCATAACCCTGACCCGATAATAAACTACAAAAATTTTGTATATGCTGGTTAATCCCATAAATCTCATGCAGCACGACAATTAGGGTGTCCGATTTTTTATCTATGCTTATCATGTTGCTCCCCCAAACAGGTTTGAATATGGTAAAACAAATCCTCCGGATACATATATTTATACTTAGCGCCACTTCTAAGGATAACCGGTTGAACAGTTCAATGGATACAACCAGTGCTGCTCGAATATACGCTCCTCGAGCACTTGGTAAGCATTATTCATACTTTCCAGCCTCCCTTTTTTAGAAAATACTATATCCAATATGATCATTTCGCTATATATTTTTGGTTAAAATTCAGAGAAATGCTTCTCATATACATACTCATCAAGTCAGTTTCTGCATCCTCATCCTATGATATAATTCCTTCAATATCATCGTATGGAAGGATGGTGCAGATGTCGGAACAGCAAGTATACGTCCGATTCCCAGAAGAGGTGGACGTCACAGAATTGACAGCGATGTACAGACGCAATCGCGAGTTCTTTGATAAGTTTTCGCCAAACCACCAAGAAGAGCACTATACGGAGGAGCACCAGCTCCAAACGATTATTAAGAGTAAGGCTGACATGGTGGAGGATCGGAAATATTCCTTCGTGGTATGCCACAAGGAGGACGACCGGATTATAGGTAGCATAGGCCTATCGTTTGTGGTGAGGGGACCCCTTCAGAGCTGTATGATCGGATACAGCCTAGACCAAGCTTATAACGGCAAGGGTTATATGACAGAGGCGGTGAAGCAGGTGGTTCGCTACGCTTTCGATGAACTAAAGTTTCATCGGATCGTCGGAGAAGCCTCCCCTCGGAATCCAGGATCCATCCGTGTGCTTGAGAAGGCTGGCTTTCACAAAGAAGGCATTTCTCGAAGCAACGTAAAAATTAATGGAAAATGGGAGGAGCATCAGGTTCTGGCGATTATAAATCCATCAGAGGATATCTAAGTTTAGTGAACGCTAGTAGAGCCGAGAGGTGTAGTAAATACCGGAGGATCGGAGTCAGAATTAACGGCAGCCAATAATATTGGACAACCTAACAGAATACGTTAGTGGAATAACAACAGCGGCAGTCTAAGACTTTATTTTTTTAGTCTTAGTCCGCCGCTGTTTGATTTTTTTGCTCAATCTAAAACTTTATTTCCAATGCACATTTCACAGAAACTGTATTCGTTTTGCAGAGGAATCTCAGTGCATGATTTCATTTTTATTCACCTTAACACCGGATAAGGACTGATCAAACATATCGAGAATAAAAAGAAACCTCTCAGCCTCACGAAATACATGATCAGCTAATAAAGGATGGATAATGCTTTTTATTCGACACTCGTCGATCAAATCACGCGCTGTTTTCTTAAAATCTCGCAAGGACTTCACAGAGATACGGTTTTCATCCACAAATTGACTCAGAAGTGGAACCGTCTGCGACTGTGGGCGCATATAACTTAAATCAATCGCTTGAAACATCAGTGTATCAAAATCATTACTAAACTCCCTAGCTTGTTCAACCAGTTTACGTTCGGAGGGATCCAGCAGATGGCCTATGAATTTTGCGTGATCGGCCATAATCTTTAAGAAAAATACATTTTCGTCAATAATAGCATCAGGTAAGGGTTCAAGCGTTCCTGAATTGAGTTCCCCTAAACGATTTCTGAAGTAATTTGCTTCCCGGCTTACGTGATCTACCAGTAAGGGAAAATTGGTTTGCCCAGGAAGTTTGCATTGTAATATAAGGCCCAATACCATTCTCTTAAATGCCCAAATATTCGTCGCCGCGTTCTGAACTTCCGTATTAAACTCTCTAATTGTATAAGGATCTGTGTCAGTCTTAAATTCATACGATCTTTTCTCAATATCCTCAAAAATGGAGTAAAACCGATTGGCTTCTGTTTTAAGCTGAGTATCTTCTGCTCTAAAACCTAACCCCAGAAAAAAGGAATGCTCCTTCATGATCCTCGACCAAAACCGTATTTCATCTAATGAGCGCGCCACAAATGCATCCAATCATATCCCTCCTCTATGTGAGCCAAAAAGCACCTACTTAGTCATATGGGATATGCCAGGTCATTATGATTATCAAAGTTCCACGTCTCATACGAATCTAATTCTGAAAATTAAGCCGGAGTTATTAGATCATTCAGGGTTTTCTCCTGCTACCAGGTTTACGCGAAACTCAAGCTGGTTTCTCATAAAAATTTTACCTGCTATCTTGACCGATTCTGGCTTAATCTCCTCTACTATTCCCCCATAGTCCTCAAATGTCACGCGTAATTCCTCATCAACGGACACCACATATACATGCCCCTGGACCAAAGCAGCTCCAAACAACTCCATGTCTGTCTTCAATATTTTATATGTATGTTTCACAACGATCACCTCAACTATTTTCATTCAGTAAATTATAAATATCTTCCTTCTGCAATAAACATTTCTGCGTATGTTACTTATGTTCCTCCGAAACAAATTAATTTCCATAATTATACTCATATTTGAATATATATCATTTAATGTTTGGACAATTATCCCAATCCAGTTCTATAATTCACTTGTTATTACATAATTTTAGGAGGAAGCCATGAAAAATATTTATAAAAAACTAGGAACAATAATGTTAGCCCTTCTCATTGGAGCTTCGATATTCTCATTGTTCCCCACCGTTACAAAAGCTGAGACTACAAATGTGACTTGGACGAATGGATCTTTAGTAGCTTCTCTTGATGGGTCAGGAACAAGAGACAGAGCGAACATGGGGAAAACAAACGGGAAATGGTATTGGGAAGTAAAAGTAAACAATGTTGCCTCATTCGTAGGAATAACAGGTGAATCAGATCAAGAGACTCAAACTATTTATGGAAATAATGGATCGATTTACAATAGTATCAAATCACCTGTAATTATAGGTTACAGTTCTGGCTTTGGGAATGGTGACGTTATCAGCATCGCATTGGATTTGGATAACGATAAAATTGTTTGGTATAAGAATGGGGCTTCCCTCGGAGCTAATTCCATTAAACCATCTGAACTAGAGGGGACGCGGGTTTTCCCTGTGATTGCAAATGGAACTGGTACGAAAATAAATTTTGAGGCTAATTTTGGAGCAAGTGATTTTAAATATCCAGTTCCTGAAGGATTTTTGCCTTACCAAGAATCCGGTACATCTACAACACCTGATCCATCAACAAAACCCGACCCATCTACAAATCCTGATTCGTCTACAACGCCTGGTTCATCTACAACACTTGATCCGTCGGATACAGATGGTTCCTCACCAACTGGTGACCGCGCCATTCTGACTGTAACGATGGACAATGGATTTGATAAAGAATTCGAACTGAGTAAGAAAGAATTGAATGCCTTCATCGCTTGGTACGACGCTAAAGATGCCGGCAGAGGTGCTTCATTCTTTGCCATCGATAAACATAATAATAACAAAGGTCCTTTCAGCAATCGCAAAGACTATGTAATCTTCAACAAAATTCTCACATTTGAAGTAAGTGAGTATTCAACCAAATAAACATTATGAAGGACTTCATATCGGCTAATACGCTAATGAAGTCCTTTTTTTATATACTTTTTAGGCAAAAAGTTTGCCACCGCTTAATTCAAAAAAAAAGCGCAGCTTCCAAAAAGCATGGAGGCTGCGCTTATATTTAACTAAACTGCTCTTGAATGAGTGCAAAAAATCAAACTACACTTGGCTTCCAACTTGGTTTGGATTAATATCCATATTTTTAGTGTACACCTTGTTATTAATGAGACTGATGATACTGTTAACAATAATTGAAGTAAGTACCGTTAACAATGTTAACCACAACAAGATCAAGATAGATACCTTGGGGAAGAAAACAATACTCTGAAAATAATAATAACAAAAAAAGGTGTGGGTTAACCAAATATTCATTGAATTTTTACCCAGGTAAGCGAAAGGTCTGGTTAGTTTTAATTTATTCATTAAATGAATACTAACGAGGATAACTACAGGGGCTATGATCATATCAATCGTTGTCTTCTCAAACCATTGACTCGTAGTACGAAAACGGAATAATAGTACAAGAACAACAATATCAAATAGTATATTATTGAAAATAATAGAATTATAAATCTTATTCATCCATGAGTACAATTTATATTTCGCAAAGAACAGCCCTATCATAAACGGCAACTGCCAATACATAATGCTGTAATAGTTTCCTTGTGAATATGAATTATAAAAAACTAGGCCAGCAATTAGAAGGGTTACCCATGTGTTACGTTGGAAGGCTTGGAAGGTGACCGGAAAAATCAATAGCAGCAGAATATAATCATATAAAAACCACCACTCACCATTATATGAACTGGATAGCGCTATAAAATTTCGCAAAAAGTCCATGATTGAATTATGTTGAAATCTATCGGAAGTTCCAAAGAAGTACAAACCCACCGGAATAAAAAGTAAAAAAACAACCCAGTAGTTTATCATAATTTTGCTTAATCTTGTAAAGCTTTTCTGCATTAAATGCTGTGGATTTTGAACATTGCTCTTATATAAACCATAACCACTTAAAAATAAAAAAATAGAAATAGCGATCTGGCCAAAATGCCCTAAATAGAACTCTCCTCTTTCATGAAATAAACTAAATAATGAAACATAGTCGTACTTTAATCTGTCAGGAAAAGCAAAAAGATGATGAATCAAAAGTAGTATTACAGCAATCCCTTTCGCAATATTTGTTTCTACAAGCTTTAATTCCTTGTCATGGTGCACAGAATATCCTCATTTCTAGTTGTATTGGAATAGAGATATATTAGCACAAGCAAATAATATAAAATATTTATTTTTTTGAGCACCATATCACATCCCATTTTTATACAAAAAAAAGGGGGAGTATAAAAAACAAAAAAAAGCTTTCCATAGCCACCCTTGGGGTGATTATAAAAAGCTAATCTGCTTTGCAGCGTCTATAGCGCTCGCTTAAAATTTTTCAGGGAACTGTTTGACAATGCCTTCTGTCAGGATGTCCGCTAGGTAAATCATATGGATCTCATTTTTATCGGTTGCTGCAATATCTGCTTTCCAATCTCCTTTGAGACAGTTAAGGACTATTTCCGTAATCAACTGAAGGTGCGTGTACAGCATATCTTGTAGTGTTTTGAACTGCCAGTTCGGATTCGCTTCACTTAAAAATTTGGCAATATCGTCGGCGTTTGCATGCCAATCCGCATCTAGCTTTTTCATATCCGCCTGATTGCCCGCTTTGGCAGCGGCTACAATTTTTCCTGCGATCAGAATATGCTCTCTCAGAAGGTCAGCCAGCTTATTACCGGCAGCTTCCCCATAATAAGGCTTGATCACATTGCCTATATCCTGCTGGTTCCGTAAAAGCCGGTCCAATACGTCCTTTTGGTCCGGGCGATTAGATATGGCGCTGACAATATAGCTTCTCGTCCATATCGTATGGTCGATCCATACCTTCTGCATATCTCCTTTCAGTTGCACCATTTTGGGACTTAGGCAAGTGAAACCCTTTTCCTCACCCGCCTTCGCTTGCGAGACTACTACCGGAGTCATGCTAAAAACGAACGTCAAGGTTAACGACAATGCCAGTAACCATTTATTTTTCATATTCATCCGCTCCTCTTACGTTTGGAATAAACAGGCTGTCTTATTATGGTTGAAGTATACGATTCTATGCGCAGGAATATTTATAGCTTTCAGCCGTTACCATCTAACATGCTGATCACCCTCGTAACGATCTTACAAAAACATGATTTCGTATTTCAACACACAAAAAAGGCCTGCCGGCGCTTAGCCAGCAGAGCCCATGATTCCATGGTCCAAGTAAAAGAAGCAATGCTGATGAACAAGCTACGTCCTGAAGTAGCCGTATACTCGTTTCGATGCTAGATCCTTTTGGAGAATAGGCCATGCCGATGGGCATGAACTATTTTGCCCGGTGGACCGTCAGGTTGACCCGATTCGTCTCACACATAAATGTGGAGAGATGAACAGGCTCATCGTTTGCGTCAAAAGCAATTTTCAATATCCGGAACAAGTTCGCTCCAATATCACATTCAAGCAATTTCGCATAATCTTTGGTCGCACCGATTACATCAATGATCTTATCATTACTCACGATTTCGGTGTTATAATCCTCCGACAGAATCTTGTAAGTCGATTCTTTCATTGCGATCTTCTTTTCTAAATCCGGAAACCGGGTGAGTGAATAATGGGCTATATCATAGAAAAGCGGGCGGTCATCTACATACATCAACCGTTCAAGCTCCAACACAGGGCTGCCTTCTTCAATAAGAAGATGTCCGGCCACCTCTCCAGACGCCGGGATTACTTCGCTTCTTAATATCCGTGAGTTTGGAATCATGCCCAGCTGGTGGCTGAACTCTGAGAAACCGCTTACGGATAACAGTTCATTATGAAATTTGTTGGAGGCCACAAAGGTGCCTCTACGAGGAATTCGCGTCAGGGTTCCTTCCCGCACGAGCTCCTCAATCGCTTTCCGTATGGTGATTCGGCTTACACTATAAGTATCACAGAGCTCTGCTTCCGTTGGAATCTGTTCATCCGGTTTGTATCGTCCGTCCTGGATATCGTTCTTCAACATTTGCCTGATCTGCATATACAGCGGCTGGGGGGTTGAAGGATTCAAATTCATGGTAAATTCATCCTTATCCATCAATGATTATAATAAGTATTATACATTGATGATCATCTCCAGTCACCATGCACCGAAATAACCTATCGTCTTCCCGGCTGTGATTGCCCCAAGCTCCAGGCAGTTCTCAGTTGAAAACCCTTTCAATCGGCCGTAAATGAACCCGGCAATGAAGGAATCCCCAGCTCCCATCGTATCCACGACGTTCACCTTACCCACGCCGTGCGGAAAGAATTGTTCCCCATCGTAAGCAAGCGAACCGTTCTCTCCCAAGGTAGCTACAGCAATCTGCGCTCCTCTTTGCTTGACCTCTACCAAGAGCTGGCGGATATAATCATCATCCTGAGTGTACGAAAAGAATGGATAGTCTATATAGGGCGTTAACGTCTGTACCCGATCATCCTGCAGTTGATCTGAAAAATCAAAGGAAGTGATCAGGCCCTTTTCCTTAAAGAGAGGAAAGTACGGATCGGCATGGCCCCATATCCCCGAGTGGACAAGCTGATAATGGCCAGCAAAATCGAGCTCTTCTGCTGTAAGGAAGAACTGTGTCATAACTCCCTCGTCGTAATCGCCGAACTTCCGGTCATTCTCCACCATCTCTACGTGGGTTACCGCTGTTTTTCCGTCCTTTTTTGAAATCCGGGAAGTATCCACGCCCTTGTCCTGAATAGCCTGGATCATGATCTCCCCATAAATGTCGGTGCCCACCCAGCCCAGATAGGCCGTCTTTGCACCCATTTCAGTTAAATAGACGGCCACATTCACCGGATTGCCTCCAGGATAGGCTTTGCCGCTTGCTTGATAGACATCCATGCAGTTATCCCCGACTGTAATGATTCTCATCTTGCTCCCACCTTCCCTGCTATTAAAGAATGAGCACTACAAAGTAGTGCTCAAATCAAATGCATCAATATAGAATGAACTAAAGACTGCACATCTTAATATTCCATTTGACGATAGTATCTTCTAAGTGTTAACGGATGATTTCTCTCACGCTCCAGGTAGGCGCTGATACGGCTTAGTACAGACCAGTTGATACTTACGGCAAAATGCTTTCTGAACTCCTCGCTAATGCCTTCCATGGCAAAGTCTTTGGTATCAATAATGGTCAGCTTCTTCGTAATCTTCTCAGCGAATCTCTCTACCCGATCCATCAGAGGTCTTGTCTCATCTTCGCCTTTCAGCAGAATAACACTGGTATCTTCAACCACAAGCTCAAGCGTGCCATGGAAGAATTCCGCCGCATGAATCGACTTCGCATGAATCCACTGCATTTCTTCCAGGATACACATCGCGTAGGAGTACGTATTCCCCCACAGGTTGCCGGAGCCAACCATCATATGATAGTCAGTATCTTTATGTTCTTTTGCAAAAGCTTCCGCTTTAGGGTCAAAGGTCTTGACTGCGTCCAGAATCGCACGCGGCAATAAGGCAACTTCCTTCGTGAACTGCTCATATTGAGGGAACTCATTGTTGTTATACATGAACCGGAACACAACCATGTACAGGAGCATGAAGAATGTATCGAAGGAATGTTTCTCCGAGCCAGTAGTGATGCAGTGATCTACAATTTTGGTTAACGGAGTGTCCCTTTCTGCCACAAGTGCAATCGTAGTCGCTCCCCGTTCCTTACAGAACTCGGCTGCCGCAACGGTCTCCTGCGTGGTTCCCGACACAGATGTAAAAATACATACGGAATCCTTACTGAAATGTCTGTTGTTCATCACCATAAACTCAGCGGCAATCGCCGCATGCACATCAATGGTCGAGTTTGATTTCAGAATATACTCATAAGGATACATCATCGCAATTGTGCCACCCGCACCAATCAGAAAAATATTGCTGTACCCTTTCTTGGCAATCCCGTCTACAATCTCTTCAATTTGTCCTCTAAAGGCCAGGCCCTCTTGCTCCACAAGCTTAAGGAATAACTGTTCGTCAAAATTCAACATTTACGTTCCCTCCCTAATACTGGAGCGGTTCCTCTCCAATATCATCCAATTTTATTTGTTATATACAGTAGTATAACCAGGCAATACAATTAAAACAACTCCTTTTGTAACATCTGAAGGAAATCAGTGAGTTAGCGTTCGCTCCCTTCATTTCATCCAGGCTAAGTGACTATATTACTGCTGTTATGACTGCTTTTAGATCCATACTTCTTCTCCCAGTAGTAATACACAGGCAGACCCGTTGCGATGACTATCGCCGCGGCAATCATGCCCTGCACTGGAGCCCACGTAAAGGTTCCCCAAGCCAGCCATCCTGCCCCAAGGATAGCCAGAATAGTGGTTACTCTCCACATTGGCATGCGGTAAATCGGCTTATAATCCTCTCTCTTACGGCATTTATAGACTGCGGCAAAATCCATAATGTTAATGACCAGCTGAATCAGCGTGAAATAACCAAGCAGTTCGGTTAAATTGCTGAAGAACACAAGAATACAGGCCAACGTAACCTGGGCAATGATCGAGAAGCTTGGTGTTTCGAATTTAGGATGAACTTTTGCAAAACGCTGAAAGAACAGCCCATCCTTCGCCATAGCATACTCCAGGCGAGGCTGAAACATAATGCAAGAGCTCAAGGAACCCAGAATAACAATAATCGCGGTAACGGCTACAAAGGATGAGGCCATGCCGGATAATCCGGGAATATACTTGACGGCGTCGGACACAGCGGAGCTGGAACCCATCAGTTTATCGAACGGCATTAGGCCGGTGACACATACCGCAAGCAGCGTATATAGACCCAATACAATCAGTACCGAACTAATTAATGCCCGAGGGAGAACTTTCCCTGGATTTTTGAATTCTCCAGCCATAAAACAAATGGCGGCCATTCCCGTGTAAGCCCACGTCGTGGCAGATACGCCACCAATTAAGCTTGAACTTGTCGCTCCTGCGGCAGGCGTGTAAGCAAAGTTGTCAAAGTTCATGTACATAAGGCCCAGCACAATGACAATCAGGAAAGGGATGATTTTGATAGCCGTAATAATGACTTGAAAACTACCGCCTGCCTTGACACTTCGATAATGGATGGACGTGATGATCAGAATGATCGCTACTCCTAGCAGTTTACCGGCAATTCCAACGAAGAAAGGAAAGAAACTCGCCAGGTATGCAACAATGGCCAGAGCCATGATTGAAATGGACGGAGGATCGAGTGCCCAGAAGGTTGCCCATCCGTATAGAAAGGCCAAAGGCCTCCATCCTGCTTTATTCAAGTATACGTAACCGCTTCCATTTTGCGGGTAGGCAGTCGCCAATTCGGCCAGCACCATGACCTGCGGAATCGCAATAACTCCACCAATAATCCAGGCTAGAATTGAGATCGAGGGCATACCCGCAGCTTTTGCGACATCACCGGAAGAGACGAAGATTCCGGAACCTACCGTAGTTCCAACAGCGATGGCTAGGGCCGACCAAAAGCCCAGTTTTCGTGTAAGTGAGTCATTACTCATAACGAGTTCCTCCAAATCAAGGTGATAAGAATTCCATTCCCCTTATTTTCCTGACCGATTCCCTAAGTGCTTCCTGTGGATTCTGATAATAATTGAACCCCATAATCTCTAGTGTACAAGCTCCCTCGTAATTATGGCTCTGAAGACTGGTTAGATATTCCCGCCAATTCAGCACCCCATCATCGAGAGCCAGATGCGCATCAGACGAGCCGTCACCGTCGATCAGATGAAAATGAACCATCTCCGGGAGTAAGGAGAAATAATCTTCGGGTGTCTCGTTAGCGAGTTGCATCGCTACGGTGTCGATCATCCCTTTTAATGACGGGGAACGGATCTCCTCCAACATCCTCTTGATTCCCTTAGCATCGATAATTAGATTCGATTCGAATCGGGTCAGAGGCTCTAACGCTAAAGTCACCCCTTCCTTCTCAGCCACCCTAGATATCTGATAGATGGAGTCGCTCGCATATTTCCATGATTCCAATTGCGATACAGCAAAGTCTCCTATTCCTGAAGTCACAAGCATCATGTTGGTCTCCAGCTCCAGCGCCGCGTACAGATTATCTATGAAGTAATCGATGCTCTTCTGCCGCAGCTGGGGGTCAGAAGCGGCAATATTGAAGGGATAGACACACTGTTCCGGCGTATAACAGACGACCTTCATGTCTCGGGATTTCAGCTGCTGCCTCACGTGCCTCAAGTTGCCAAGAACATTCCGATAGACGTACAAATGAGGCTCGCCCGCCCACAACTCGATGTGCTCATCCCAAGCTCGGCGACTTGGTCCAAGAAGTGCTCGAAAGGAAAATACCTGTACGTAATATTCATTCCTGCAATCTTTATCTGCTTCACCCCCTCTCATGTAAGCGCCTTTAATTGTTATGTCTTGTATTATAATCAGGAGTTACAAAGATTTCAATGTCTTTTTGAAAATAAATAAAAGCCATTCAGCCGGTTCCTAATGTGGGCTGCTCATCTCTTATAGGAGCAAAAAAAGCAAGCCTCAACGAGTACATTTGCTCGTTTGGCCTGCTTTTTTGTCCTGTCCAGGGATTAAGTGCTCTTGTAATCGCGCCCACATTACTTTCGCTGAAGCACTGGCTTACTTATCATCCCCCTTATACCTTACATTTGAGATGTGGGGCGAATCACGATCTCATTCACATCAACGTCAACCGGCTGCTCAATCGCGTACGCAATGGCACGGGCAATCGCCTCCGGTGGCAACGCGAACTGGTCACGAAGCTCTTCGAGCCGGGCCCTCACCTCAAGATTCGTCACACCTTCAGCGAAATTCGTCCGAACCAAACCGGGTGAAATGATCGTTACCCGCACCTTATCACCGGCTTCCTGTCGCAAACCCTCAGAGATGGCGCGGACAGCGAATTTCGTGGCAGAATAAACAGACTGGTTCGGTACAGTTTTATGTCCTGCTGTAGAAGCAATGTTGACGAAATGTCCGGAACCCAGCTTGCGAAAGACAGGCAGTGCTGCGGCGATGCCGTACAAAACACCTTTAATGTTGACGTCGATCATGTCCTCCCAATCCTCAACACGCAAGTCGTCAAGGGGAGAAATCGGCATCACGCCGGCGTTGTTCACGAGAACGTCAATCGTGCCGAATCGCTCACATGCCAAATGGATGAGCTTGGTTACATCCTCCCGCCGTCTGACATCTGTGCTAGCATACACGACTTCACCGCCAACCTCCGCGATGCGGGCCGCAAGAGCTTCAAGGCGCTCAGGTCGCCGTGCCCCAAGTACGACTTTTGCCCCATGCTCAGCCAGTAAAAGCGTAGTCGCTTCACCAATCCCACTGCTTGCACCCGTAATGACAACAACTTTATCTTTGATTCCGGACAGGGTTGCATTCTGGATTAATCTCATTGCCGAATCCTTCTTTCATCTGGAAATTTGTCTTTCGCCTTGAATTATAAGAAATATCAAAATAAAGCAGATAGACGATTCATACGCGTTCCTTGCCTATTCCTGTCCGGTTTGAGTTACAATATTCATATCAGATTAAATGAAAAAGGATTGGTGAATAAGTTTGAACCAACTCATTACGGAGTTAGCTAAGCAAATAGCACGGCATACGCCTAAGGATGGTTTACACCAAACAGCGATTCCAGAGCTTTGTTTCAGGCGCGCATCCGCGGAGTCGAAACCGACGCATACCCTCAACATGCCCTCTCTTTACATAATTGCCCAAGGCTCTAAAACTGCCACATTTGTCGGGGAAAGCCTCATGTGCGATTCGTCCAGTTATATGGTTGCATCCGTACATCTACCAGTGATTGGGAAAATTACTCATGCTTCTCCACAGTTGCCGTACCTAAGTTTACAATTAACACTTAGCCCTGATGTCATTATAGATATATGCACGAAATCTAGTTTGCAGAAAAAGGGAGACACGGGAAGGGGCATTTTGGTTAATCCGTCCACTTCCTTTCTGTTAGATGCGATTTTACGCCTCGTCAATCTTTTAGATTCACCCACGGATATCGAGATACTAGCTCCACTCTACATCCGGGAGATATTTTATCGTGTGCTGGAGGGAGAGCAAGGAGCGTTACTCAGGCAGTTCGCCGTGATCGGAAGCTATGCACAAGGTATTTCAAATGCAATACATGTAATCAATCGTGACTATTCTGAACAGCTAGTCATTGAAGAGTTAGCAAAAAAAGTGAACATGAACCCAACAACCTTTCACAAGCACTTCAAAAGAGTAACGGGAATGAGCCCCCTTCAGTATCAAAAGATCATTCGATTGCAGAGCGCACGTCGACTGATGCTCACGGAAGGCTACGATGCTGCAACGGCAGGATTTCAGGTCGGTTACGAAAGCCCTTCTCAGTTCAACCGAGAATACGCTCGTTTATTCGGACGCCCACCGATGAGAGATATCAGTCATCTACGTGACATAGAACTACCATCCCAGCTAATTTAGAAGTTTACGAACGTCAGGCAGATAAGTTAGCTGATGATGTCTTTTATCTACCTTAAATAGAACATAAATAGCCCATCGCCCTGTAAATTGGAAGTAAAGAAGCACTGCCAGTACACTGTTAAGCTAACGGGGATCTCCACAATAAACATAGCTGCAATGGATTGATATGCGACCATCTTTTGACAAGACAGTACATATAAACTGTGGAATAGCAGCATATTACAGTTGACCGTTATATAGAAGGGAACTATATGGCCATGGTTGACAAGTTAAAAAAATGGCTGTTTAAACAGCCTTCACGATCTAAAAATGGCAGCAGCCCTAAGCCAGCTAATGATGAAAAATCGACTGAATTATCCAAAGAGCTGAGTGGTACGCTTAAGGACAACGTGACCATGCTGAAGCAGAAAATAGGACATAGCACGGATTTCATTCTTCGTTGTTTGAACGATAAACAGGGCAATCCGGTTCTCGCCGTAGGCTTTCTTCAAGGTTTGATTGATCAGCAAATTTTAACGACACTGTTGGAGGAGCTCACTGCAGGTATTCGAAATGGAGATGTCTCTGATCGTAATGTTGAAAGTTGGTTGATGGATCATATCCCTATTGGGGGGATCACTGGCCTTGACAATGAGCAATCGCTTATCCATGCCGTTCTTTATGGACAGGTTGCTCTCCTTGTCGATGGCAGCACTAAGGCCTTTGCTGCTTCTATGAGCGGGGGGGCTAAAAGAGCGGTTGAGGAGCCAACATCGCAGACAGTAATTCGCGGCCCTAAAGAGGGGTTTACAGAGGATATATCCACCAATATCGCACTCCTCCGGAGAAGGATCAAATCAACTGAACTCCACTTTGATTCTCGAATTATCGGATCATACACGCAGACGAAGGTATCGGTGGCATATATTCGAGGCATTGCAGATCCAGAGGTGGTTAAGGAAATCTCCAGACGATTAGATTCCATTAACACTGACAGTATTCTCGAAAGTGGATATATCGAGGAATTTATTCAAGATGGGGTATGGACACCCTTTCCAACCATATATAACACTGAGCGCCCGGATACTGTAGCAGGCAGCTTGCTTGAAGGATTAGTAGCGATATTGGTTGATGGGACTCCATTTGTACTGATTGCTCCCGTAGCTTTTTTTCGATTTATCGCCTCCAGTGAGGACTACTACCAACGTTATGATTTGGCATCTTTTCTTCGGATCGTTCGGATGTCATCCTTTTTCTTGGCATTGCTGTTACCCTCGTTCTTTATTGCAACAACTACATTTCACCAGGAAATGTTGCCTACAACACTGCTTATCACTCTGGCTGCGCAGAGAGAGAGTACACCATTGCCAGCTTTGCTTGAGGCATTGCTAATGGAACTGACCTTTGAGGTTATCCGCGAAGCAGGTGTACGAATGCCACGTGCCGTAGGACCTGCAATCTCTATTGTCGGGGCATTGGTTCTTGGACAAGCTGCTGTTCAGGCGGGATTGGTTTCCGCAGCTATGGTGATTGTGGTATCATTCACAGCCATCTGCAACTTTGTACTACCTGCGATCAATATGGCGGGGGCTGTTCGTCTGCTCAGATTTGGACTTATGCTGTTAGCGGGTTTATTTGGATTGTACGGCGTTTTGGCGGGAATGGTCCCCATCCTCGTTCGATTAGTATCTATAAATTCGTTCGGCATTCCTTATATGGTACCGATCGCACCTTTCTATAAGAGCAATATGAAAGACATGTTAGTGCGTGTACCTTGGTGGAAAATGAAGAAAAGACCGATAATGATTGGGGGTTCCAATCCAGTAAGGCAGACAACAGAGCAGGAATCATATGCAGAACAAGCGGGCGAACACGGCCGAGATCCCATGGCGTAAGGAGGAGCAGATATGTCCCAATTAGGCAGGTTTATTTTGGTCTTGATCATATTATTCATTTTGGCAGGTTGCTGGAACCGAGTCGAACTGAATGAGCTATGGGTAACCGCAGCTACAGGAGTAGATATGATGGACGACGGACAGTGGATGGTTTCCTATCAGATTATTGTTCCCTCCGCCCTTGCAAGTGGAACCGGAGGAGGATCGGGAGCGACTTCTCAACCAGCATCCCATGTATTCTCTGTAAAGTCCAAAACCTATAATCAAGCGTTATCGTACAGCAATTTGGAAACATCTAGACGAATTTACGTAGCACATAATCGTGTTGTATATATCGGTAAGAGAGCGGCTGAGAAGGGAATGGACCGTTTAATCGATTTTTATCTTCGTAATACGGAAGCGAGGGAAATGGTATCTATGATTGTTACGGACGGACTAGCATCCGATCTATTAAAGAAATTATCGCCACCTGAAAAACTTCAAGGCGCCGCCATGGCTGATTTGGTCGACAAAGAGAGCGATATTTTATCGTTGTTTCCAAAAGTTAGGGTTTATGATTTCGTATTAAGCATGAACTCGGATTCCAAATCTATTGGAGTACCGGTCGCCGAGTTGACCGGAGAAAGGGACTATCAGGACGAGAAGGAAGCAGAGAGTCTGGATGTCTTCAAAAAAACCTCGGTCCCACTCAAGCTGGCATTGACTAAATTGGCGATATTCCAAAAAGGAAAGCTTAAAGGGTTTCTCAACAAGGAAGAGAGTCTGGGTGTATCTTATCTGTCTCAAAAGGTTAACAACACCGAAATTTCGTTCCCATGCAACGAACAACCCGGTAGGGATATTTACTCTTCCCTACTAGTAAATTCTGCTAATGTAAAGCTTACACCCAGAAAAACCAGTTCTCATTACACTATGCAGGTTAGAGTGAAAATTAACGGGACTTTAAATGAAACTACATGCACTAAGGATATTTCCAAGACGAAGACCATACATGATCTGGAAGAAGAGATTTCAAAAGAAGTGACCAAAACGATAAATGAGGGCTGGACTAAACTTCAGGAATTTGGTGCAGACGCAACTGGTTTTGCTGACCGGATTCACCGGAGGTTCCCAAGGGAGTGGGAGACGGTGAAAAAAGACTGGGAGCAAGAATTCAAGAGGATAGAACTAGACATTCGAGTGGATGCACGGATTCAGCGTCCTGGCCTCCTACAGAAGCATATCGGAAGTCAAACCTAACCCATTTTGTATAAAGGGGCTTTGAAAGTATGAGTAAAACTGTCACCAAGGTATCCGGGTTAGCAATCGCTTTTTCCTTGTTTCAGGTAGGCAGTACAACATTATTCCTATTGGGAGCTACAGCCAAGCAGGATGCATGGCTGGCCATGCTGATCGGTGCGCTTGCAGGCTTCGTACTGCTAATCATGTATTTATACATGCATAAGATTGACCCACACCGGGACTTATATGAGCTCCTATGCCATTATTGGGGAAAATGGATAGGTAGTCTGGGGGGACTTCTGTTCATCAGTTACTTTGCTTATGAAGCTTCCAGGAGTGTCAGGGACATTGGTGAGCTCGGCGCACTGACATTGCTGAACAGAACCCCTACCGAAGTTATTACGTTTATAGCGTTAATTGTCTGTGCCGATGTGGTGCGGTTTGGACCGAGGGTCTGGTTCCTTCTATGTCATATATTCCTCCTTCTGTTGATTTTTGGTTATGGGACTCTATTATTGCTTACTCCTTTTACAGGACTCATTCACTTTGAATTTTTGTTCCCTGTATTGGAGAACGGTTTAACTCCCGTATTGAAGGCTGCCATTCCCGAGATCGTGTCTTTTCCCTTCGGGCAGACGGTTCTTTTTCTTGTGCTATTCAAAATCATCACGGATAAACGTAAATTAAAGCGGTCGATCGTCATTGTTTACTGGATCACTGCTGTGTTCCTTATCGTTATGAATGAGCTATCAGTCCTGGTTCTAGGTCCAGAATGGGCGGCATCAAGCACCTATCCCTTGTTTGAGGTTACTCAACTAATTCAGCTTCCGAAAATCGTTGAGAGAGCTGATGTCCTGTTTACGATGATTCTATTTATTGGAATCGGAGTCAAAACGGCGGGTTTTATGTTTGGTGCTGTCATAGGGCTTCAAACGATAACCTCCTTAAGATATAAGCCTGCGTTACTGTTGCTAAGCATCATCATATATGCTCTTACGTTTCTCTCCCCTAGGTTAACCGAATTTTTGTGGTTCGGTCTTCATGTAGTCTTGGTTCAAGTCTGGCCTATCTTTCAAATTGCTCTGCCTGTCCTCCTTTTCCTGACCATGCTAATTCGGAAGAAAAAGAGAAGGGCTTATAGTTAGTACCTATTTTTTCTTTTGGTTAATAAGCAGGTAAATAACCATATTATTGAAGCGCACCCCCTCGACTATTTATCTGATCTTTATGATTACTTTGTCTTAACCTGCCAATTCAATTAATCATAACAGACAGCTTATTTTGTATACATTATTTGTAATGCAGCATTGCTTTTAATTACACATTAATTCATCACTTCTGAGAATCATAAATTTGTACAAGGGGTACTGTACAATACACTGTCCTTAGATTGTTCAACAAAAATTCCCGCCGACCAGTTCAGGTTAGCGGGGATTTGCTTTGCTTACGTTTAAGCTCCTCCAATGGTAACCTGAGGCTGGATACTATGGTGGTTAAAGGCTTGATCTGGAACAGTTATAATAAACAACAAAAAGCTAGCCGCGATAATCAGCAGTACCGTTTTTTTTAACATTAGTCATCCATACCTTTTCAATAAGATTTTAAAAAACAGCTTTGGTTTAAGGAACTGTATGATTCCGAAAATGCAAAAATAGCCCCACCTTTACTAGACTAAAGGTTAGAAGAATGCTCGCTCCAACGAAAAAGCGCGACCTCCAAAAAGCTTGGAAGCCGCGCTGTGCTTGAGTTTTATAGAATGCTGGTGAAGGGAATTGAACCCCCGGCCTACGCATTACGAGTGCGTTGAAATAGAGTTTTGATGGGTTTTACAAAGCTCCTACAGCCTGTCCAACAATAAATAGGGTTCCGTCAGGTATTACAGATATCCGTATTTCGGTAGAAGATTTGGTAGAAGAAAATAATTGAGGCAATAAGACGAGACTGATGCCTTAATGCTCTCTAAAGTTCCCTTCTCGTCTCCTGCCAGCATGATGATCTTTTGATTGCGATCCCAACCCTCCAGATGACGATTTCCCGTAGTGTAGACTTATCCATCCCCATTTGCTCTAAAGCAAGTAACCTAAGTTTTATGTGCGCTTCAACGTCTTATCTCCAGATCCTTCATAGCAGCATCCTACGTTCGCCTGCTGAAAAGCTGCAGACTGAACGGCGACGTTAATCTAACGGGTAGTCTATAAGAGTTATAGCTTGACAATAATCAACCACATCCACTTTGAAACGGTCACATCGTAGTTATAGTGATCTCGCTAAAATAATGTAATAATTAAATAATTAGGATGAAGGGATAAAAGAACTTGCGGATAGTCGTCTGAATTTATATACCAAAATACGATTTTATGGAATCAGCCTCTATAAAGTCAGAATCCAGTATATACTAGGGCTTTGATCCCCTTCGATAATACTTAATGAATTTTCACAAATCGATTGGAGGTAAAGATCATGATTAGAGCTGCTAAAATGGAAGATGGGAAAGGTATATCCAAACTATTAACACAATTAGGTTACCCAGATACCGAATTTTTTATTAAAGATAATATGGAACGGCTTCTTACTCATCCTGACGAAGAATTAATGGTCTATGAAGATGAAGGGTGTATCGTTGCCTGTATTTCGATACATTTTATCCCACAATTAGGGATAAGAAGAGATACCGCATTGATTAGTTATCTTGTTGTTGATTCCACAATTAGAAGTAAAGGAATTGGAAAAGAGTTAGAGGAATTTGCCACTGCTTCTGCCAGAAAAAGGGGATGTGAGAGCATCCAAGTTCATTGTCATTCCAGAAGAATAGATGCTCACCGATTTTATGAGCGTCAAGGTTATAAAGAGGCTCCTAAGTACTTTTCGAAAAGGTTAGACAAAGACGGATCAAACACTCGCTAGAAAATAAATTTTGTCAGACGATAAGAAGATATTAATGGCAAGAGAAGCAGCAGGGAAATAATTGAACTAACGGGAAAGGTTATTAAATGCAACAGCCATTCTAAGGGCTGAATTTTCACCGAACATTTAAAAATTGGACTCATATTATTTCTACTAGAATGTCTTTCTGTAAGCAATTTCTTAAAATAAAAAACTCTGCTGACCAATTCAGGTTAGCAGAGTTTTTTACTGTTTAACAATAAATCTTACTTTTGTTCTCAGTATATTATCTAGTTAACCTATCCTGGGTATAGCTCCTGAATATAAATAGGGTTTATGTACTTGAATTTTGGTGGCACGTAGTGGAGGAGCTTTAACTTTTTAGTGTTCTTAACCTCTAAATATAATGTAGTCTCGCTTGGAACACTTACCACTTCGAATAATATACTTCTTTTGTTCTAAAACAGACAGCGCCCTCTCAATGTCTTTTTTACTCCTTCCTGTTTTAAACTCTAACTCCTCAATCCTTTCTAACTTTTGCTTTTGCTCCCAAAGGTCATAAAGTACTTGGAGTATTTTATACTCTAAATTACTCAGCATGCCATTCTCCTTCCTTTAATTCATAACACATTATATGAAGCATTTTTGTAATGGCTACAACAGCAATCACTCATGCTACCCACAAATTAAAGCATGTTAACGTTAAGCTTACGGGCATCTTTACAATAAACACAGTGGATTGGTATGCAATCATTTTTTACAAGATCCGTACATACAAATCGTGAAATAGCAACATATTATAGTTGACCGATATCTAGAAGGGAACTTTATGGCCATGGTTGACAAGTTAAAAAAATGGCTGTTTAAACAGCCTTCACGATCTAAAAATGGCAGCAGCCCTAAGCCAGTTGATGATGAAAAATCGACTGAGTTATCCAAGGAGCTGAGTGGCACGCTTAAGGACAACGTGACCCTGCTGAAGCAGGAAATAGGACATAGCACGGATTTCATTCTTCGTTGTTTGAACGATAAACAGGGCAATCCGGTTCTCGCTGTAGGTTTTCTTCAAGGCCTGATTGATCAGCAAATTTTAACGACACTGCTGGAGGAACTTACTGCAGGTATTCGAAATGGGAATCTCTCTGATCGTAATGTTGAAAATTGGTTGATGGATCGTATTCCTATTGGGGGCATCACTTGCCTTAAAAATGAGGAAGCACTTATCCATGCCGTTCTTTATGGACAGGTGGTTCTCCTTGTCGAAGGCAGCACCAAGGCCTTTGCTGCTTCTATGAGCGGGGGGGCTAAAAGAGCGGTTGAGGAGCCAACATCGCAGACAGTAATTCGCGGTCCTAAAGAGGGATTTACGGAGGATATTTCCACCAATATCTCACTCCTCCGGAGAAGGATCAAATCAGCTGAACTCCACATTGATTCTCGAATTATCGGATCATACACGCAGACGAAGGTATCGGTGGCATATATTCGAGGCATAGCAGATCCGGAGGTGGTTAAGGAAATCTCCAGACGATTAGATTCCATCAACACTGATAGTATTCTCGAAAGTGGATATATCGAGGAGTTCATTCAAGACGGGGTATGGACACCATTTCCAACCATTCATAACACCGAGCGCCCGGATACTGTAGCAGGCAGCTTGCTTGAAGGGCTGGTAGCGATATTGGTTGATGGGACTCCATTTGTACTGATTGCTCCCGTAACTTTTTTTCGATTTATGGCATCCAGTGAGGACTACTACCAACGTTATGATCTGGCATCTTTTCTTCGGATCGTTCGGATGGCATCCTTTTTCTTGGCATTGCTATTACCCTCATTCTTTATTGCAACAACTACGTTTCACCAGGAAATGCTGCCTACAACACTGCTTATCACTCTGGCTGCACAGAGAGAGAGTACACCATTGCCAGCACTGTTAGAAGCAATGCTAATGGAGCTGACCTTCGAGGTTATCCGCGAAGCAGGAGTACGAATGCCACGCGCCGTAGGACCTGCGATTTCTATTGTTGGGGCATTGGTTCTTGGACAGGCTGCTGTACAGGCGGGATTGGTTTCCGCAGCTATGGTCATTGTGGTATCATTCACAGCCATCTGCAACTTTGTGTTACCTGCCATCAATATGGCTGGGTCTGTTCGTTTGCTCAGGTTTGGACTCATGCTGTTAGCGGGTTTATTTGGATTATACGGCGTTTTGGCGGGCTTGATTCCCATCCTCGTTCGATTAGTATCTGTGAATTCGTTCGGCGTTCCTTATATGATGCCGCTCGCACCTTTCTATAAGAGCAATATGAAAGACCTGTTTGTTCGTGTACCTTGGTGGAAGATGAAGAAACGGCCGGTAATGATTGGGGATTCCAATCCAATAAGGCAGGCAACGGAGCAGGAATCATATGCAGAACAGGCAGGGGAACATGGTCGAGATCCCATGGCGTAAGGAGGAAACGGTATGCCCCAATTAGGAAGGTTTTTTATGGTCTTGGTCGTGTTATTCAGTTTGGTGGGTTGCTGGAACCGAGTCGAACTGAATGAGCTGTGGGTAACTGCGGCTACAGGAGTAGATATGATGGACGACGGACAATGGATGGTGTCCTATCAGATTATTGTTCCCTCCGCCCTTGCAAGTGGTACCGGAGGAGGAACGGGAGGGTCTTCCCAACCGGCATCCCATGTACTCTCTGTAAAGTCCAAAACCTATAACCAGGCCTTATCTTACAGCAATTTAAAAACATCAAGACGAATTTACTTAGCACATAATCGTGTTGTATTTATCGGTAAAAGAGCAGCTGAGAAGGGAATGGACCGTTTAATCGATTTTTATCTTCGTAATACGGAAGCGAGGGAGATGGTAAATATGATTGTAACGGACGGACTAGCATCCGATCTATTAAAGAAATTATTACCGCCTGAAAAACTTCAAGGAGCCGCCATGGCTGAATTGGTCGACAAAGAGAGCGATATTTTATCGTTGTTTCCAAAAGTTAGGGTTTATGATTTCGTATTAAGCATGAATTCGGATTCCAAATCTATTGGAGTACCGGTCGCCGAGTTGACCGGAGAAAGGGACTATCAGGACGAGAAGGAAGTAGAGAGTCTGGATGTCTTCAAAAAAACCTCGGTCCCACTCAAGCTGGCATTGACTAAATTGGCGGTATTCCAAAAAGGAAAGCTCAAAGGGTTTCTCAACAAGGAAGAGAGTCTGGGAGTATCTTATCTGTCTCAAAAGGTTAACAACACCGAAATTTCGTTCCCATGCAGCGAACAGCCCGGTAGGGAAATGTACTCCTCCCTACTAGTAAACTCTGCTAATGTAAAGCTTACACCCAGAAAAGCCAGTTCTCATTACACTATGGAGGTTGGAGTGAAAATTAACGGGACTTTAAATGAAACTACATGCACTAAGGATATTTCCAAGACGAAGACCATACATGATCTGGAAGAAGAGATTGCAAAAGAAGTGACCAGAACGATAAATGAGGGCTGGGCTAAACTTCAGGAACTTGGTGTAGACGCAACTGGTTTTGCTGACCGGGTTCACCGGAGGTTCCCAAGGGAGTGGGAGACGGTGAAAAAAGACTGGGATCAGGAGTTCAAGAAGATAGAACTGGACATTCGAGTGGATGCACGGATTCAGCGTCCTGGCCTCCTACAGAAGCATATCGGAAGTCAAACCTAACCCATTTTGTATAAAGGGGCATAAAAGTATGAGTAAAACCGTCACCAGAGTATCCGGGTTAGCTATCGCTTTTTCCTTGTTTCAGGTTGGCAGTACAACATTATTCCTATTGGGAGCTACAGCCAAGCAGGATGCATGGCTAGCCATGTTGATAGGTGCACTTGCGGGCTTCGCACTGCTAATGATGTACTTATCCATGCATAAAATTGACCCACATCGGGATTTGTACGAGCTCCTATCCCATTATTGGGGGAAATGGGTTGGCAGTCTGGGTGGGTTTCTGTTCATCGGTTACTTTACTTACGAAGCTTCCAGGAGTGTCAGGGACATTGGTGAGCTTGGCGCATTGACATTGCTGAACAGAACCCCTACTGAAGTCATTACGTTTATAGCGTTAATTGTCTGTGCCGATGTGGTGTGGTTTGGACCGAGAGTCTGGTTCCTTCTATGTCATATATTTCTGCTTCTGTTGGCGTTTGGTTATGGCATCATACTAGTGCTTACTCCTCTTACGGGACTCATTCACTTTGAATTTTTGTTTCCTGTATTGGAGAACGGTTTAACTCCCGTAGTGAAGGCTGCCATTCCCGAGATCATGTCTTTTCCCTTCGGGCAGACGATTCTTTTTCTTGTCCTGTTCAAGATCGTCACAGATAAGCGTAAATTAAAGCGATCGATCATCATTGTTTATTGGGTCACTGCTGTGTTCCTTATTGTAATGAATGAATTCACAGTCCTGGTTCTAGGTCCGAAATGGGCAGCATCAAGCACCTATCCCTTGTTTGAGGTTACTCAACTAATTCAGCTTCCGAAGATCGTTGAGAGAGCTGATGTCCTGTTTACGATGATTCTTTTTATTGGAATCGGAGTCAAAACAGCGGGCTTTATGTTTGGTGCCGTCATAGGGCTTCAAAAGATAACCCCCTTTAGATATAAGCCTGCGTTACTGTTGCTAAGCATCATCATATACGCTCTTACGTTTCTCTCCCCTAGGTTAACCGAATTTTTGTGGTTCGGTCTTCATGTAGCCTTGGTTCAAGTCTGGCCTATCTTTCAGATTGCTCTGCCTGTCCTCCTTTTCTTGACCATGCTAATTCGGAAGAAGAAGAGACGGGCGTATAGTTAGCTACAGTTTTAGTCACAAGCATATTGAATTTCCGAATCGGTTGAAGTGGTTGCTAGAATTGAAATGTGCATGTCTATACCAGATGTCAAGCATATCAGTGCACTAAAGACCAAACTTCGAGAAGTTACCTATTTTTTCTTTTGGTTAAGCAGGTAAATAACCATCTACTATTGGGCTTGCGGGAAACGATGCTCAATAAACACAAGGAGACGGCAGCCGATAATGTTGCTGTTTCTGTTCTAAATTAAAAGTAAAAGACCTTCATATCATTAAGTGCACCCCATAGAATAGACAAGGATAGGTAATGTGCAGAAGATGAAGCACACAATATGTACCATTGAGATTCAACTATTTTTGCAGCATGATCATGGCGTCTAGATGAACCATAAAGAGTTACTCCCGCTCATGCAGGTCTTGGGAATCCGCTCACAAAATCGCCGGAAGTCTCATTGCAACTATACTTCTTCTACGGAAGTTCGTGTGGCGAAAAACCTGCTAAAACAGGATTTTAACGCGCGCAAACCTATCAAAAATGGGTCACAGATATCGCGTAATATCGTGTAGGGGATTGCTGGGTATCTATCTGCGATTAAATACTTATCCAACAATGAAATTGTAGCCTACCAACTCAGCGAACGTAACGACAACGAATTGGTTCTACAGACGTTCGCCAAAGCCTTTACCAAGCAAAAAGACGTGACCGGACTGGTCGTTCACAGCGACCAAGGCTTCCAGTACACGTCTCATGCTTACCAAGACATGCCGCCAAAGGTTGGCGCCAAATCAGCATGTCTCGCCGGGGCAATTGCCTAGACAACGCCTCCATGGAGAGCTTCTTCTCGTATTTTGTATACATTATTTGTAATGCAGCATTGCTTTTAATTACACATTAATTCTTCACTCCTGGGAATCATAAATTTGTACACCATAAATAAACAAGGAGTGATTTTATAAGGGGTACTGTTCAACACACTGTTCCTTAGACTTGTTCAACACACTGTTTCCTAGATTGTTCAACACACTGTTTCCTAGATTGTTCAACAAAAATCCCCGCCCACCAGTTAAGGTTAGCGGGGATTTGCTTTACTTGCGTTTAAGCACCTCCATGCTGCACACTGGGTTCGATGCTATTGCTATGATGTAAGTAACCAGGTACAGTTAGCAAAAACAAAAAGCTACTCGCAACGATGAGCATAACCACTTTTTTCAACATTGTTTAACCACACCTTTTCGATAAGATTTAAAAATGCTGCTTTGGTTTCAGGAACTGCATACTCCCGAAAATGTAAAAACAGCCCCATACAATTTATGAAGTAAGTCTCATTATTTAGTGTATGATAACTTACCATTGAATACATCAAATGTTTAAAACCATCATCGTAAAAGCTTCGATGTAAATAATAATGAGCTAACTCGTAACCACACCACGCAAAATAATCTGGTACCACTTGTTGAGTATACATATCACTTGATGATTGTTGCGATAATGATACCATGTCCGCTTCAAAGCGTTTAATTATATTACTAACATCGATATCATATCGGTTAGCCGCTATCATAATATTCAGCAGTTGGATGACCCTGTCTTCTTGAGTTGTATCCTCCGCCGTATCAATATATTCAACATAATCTTGTAGCACCTTTATATCTCCGGATAAAAGCTTATTGACAATAACATTAGCTTTTGCCCAGTACTTAAACAAGCCAATCCAGTGTTGGGTATCTTCATCTGTTTCTTTAACCCAATCTAAATTAGCATAGGCGTATGTATATTGTAGAGCTTGTTGATAATCGCCTTGGGCTTCATAGACACTTGCACACAGCAGGTCAGCATAGGAAATGTATACAAACAAAGGACGAGTCAGCTTCTTAGTAGATTCATTACATTCTCGACTCTTGTGTTCATGTTTCAAATTATATTGAATTTCCGCTTTAGTCCTCATTATTTTTGCTACTTCCTCTACCTTGTCCCATTTACGCAAAGACCTGTACACGTTAGCCAAATCCTTCAGCGCGTCAAGCTGTTCTATTTCATCCAGACGTTCCACGAAGGGTTCAAATAGCGTTGCTGCCTTGAGATTCCGACTTTGATCGTCTCCAACTTGAATCGTGAATATACGATATTGACAGACTGCCAAACGCTCAGAATGTTGATATTTCTCCGCTTCAGCCACACCCTCATAGAGCAGTAGCGCAGCCTCATGTCGTCCCTGCGCCAACAATTCTTCTGAAATTTCAAATAGCTTGGGTGAATATAGTAGATTGTCCATGATGGCTCCCACCACTCGACGGATCGCATCCAACTTGTCCAACTCCGCACAGCGAAACAAAAATGGCTCGATTCGCCTCATATTCGGGGGATGGTCGATGATGTAGTTTTCTATAAACAGATCGTAAAAATCCCCTTCTGGTAAACCCATAGCCTCAGTGATTAGGTCAAGCTGGTTAACAGACATTGACTTATTCCCTGTCACAATAGCACTTACTATTCCCCTATTCATGCCTGCAAGTTGTCCAAATTGCGCTATGCTCAAACCCTTTTGTTGTAAGTATCTATCTAATTCTGCTCGAATCGTAGGTGTATGCTTCATATCATAGCCACCCTTCATACAGAAATCCCAGTATTTTATAATCATTTACTATTTTTGTCCAGTAATTAACAGTTGTCAATATCTTTTTTGCGAATCAAGTGGAAAAGCTACGTTTGTCATAAGGGTACTCCTGTAAACAAAAAAGCACCCCACCGGCTTTAAGCCAGCAGGGTGCTTCGTATTTCCAAACGTTTGTGATTATTCGGCAGCAATAGGTGGTTGGGTAGCTGGAACGGCAGTTTGCTCCTTCGTAGAAGCTGTAGGTACTTTATTATCTCCCACAGCTTGGTTTACCAATTCGCTAACTTTAGCTGCAAAAGCCGAAACAGCCGCTTTAGCCACATCTTCAGGTGGCTGTAATTCAGAATCAACGCGCTTGGTTTTACCAGGGTTAAATTTCTCCCAGGCTAATTGCACAGCCGATTCAATTTCATCTGAACCTACCTTTATTCCCAGCGCTCCCAGCTTGTCTGCGAGGTGCTTAGTTGCCCCGTGGAATTTAGCAGCTCCTTGGCCTGCAAATTTGGTTTCGGCATAAGCATAGGCATCGTGAGCAAGTTGCTCAATTCGCTTGCGTTGCTCTGCTGTAAAACGAGCCTCGTACAATGGCTTTAGCTTTCTGTATACCGCCGTGCCAAGGGTCAGCACTCCGATTGTAACCAAGCCGATAGCGGACAGTGCAATGGTTGTGACGTATTGTTCTATCATAATAATTACTTATCCCCCTTGAAGATGTTTTTACGTAGACGATTAAGAGCGACAGCAACTTCTTCTCGGGTAATTGATGCACCTGGCCGGGTTCCATCAAAATACCCGTTTTGGGTCATTTCCTTCCACGCATCGGCTGCCCATGGGCTAACTTTGTTAATGTCTCTTTGTTGTTTTGACACTGTATCTTCCTCCTTTTTCATTGCCTTGATCCAATTGCGTAACTCGTCCGCTGTGCCGTTGTACTCGTTAAGATCTACTGGTCCGCCAATGCCATTAACTCGCATTTTTCCGTTTGGTAGCGTTCCGCCTGCGGAACCATCGGAATACTGCCAGAAGTCCCAACGTTTCCAACCGGACGCATCCGGTGGTACTTGTGTGGCACTGTACCTTGCAATCCATAATGGGTAACCGGACAGCCCCGAAAAATTCCCGATAAAAGATGGATACGTATAAACAATTGGGCGTACTCCAGTGAGTCGCTCCACTTCCTCCAAAAAGGCCCTGGCTACGGCTGTAATCGCCGTTTTGCTTAGGTTGGACTTATTGGACTCGTAGTCCATCACGGGAGGCAGGTCGAACGTGGACACGCCTCCAGCGTCCTCTATTGCCTTTGCAAAGTTTCCCGCCTCTCGTCGGGCCAGCTCTGGCGTAGTGGCAGAGTCGTCAATGTAGTGATACGCCCCGATAAGCAGGCCAGCCGCCTTCGCATCTTTCACAAACTGCAAAAATGTTTTTGATCGGAATGCCCCCCCCTGCGTTGCCTTTATAAAAACAAATGATATGCCGTCTGCTGCAACCTTTTTAAAGTCAATGTTTCCCTGGTGATGGGATACGTCGATCCCTTGGGCGTTACGTCTATTTCGTTGTTGCATCTGTTTCATCTCCCTTGTCTTTCAACTGCCGCAAGAAACTTTTAAGCTTGAACGGCAATGGGATTCCCAATGCCCCAAGATTCTCGGCCAGTGACAGCCCTTCACGACCGGCGTAAAAATAAATCGCTGCGATCCTAAAAATAGGCGCATCTGGTTGTAACCAATCATCAATTTGTGCAGATAAACCCACCACCATTAAAACAGTAGCCTTACGGATTCCTCCCCAAAACATCACATCGCTGTCCATTTTCTTGTTTTTAATAGCTGCGGCAACTCCAAAAATATAATCCAATATCATCATCGTAAGCAGCACCTGAAGCGGCTTGTCCCACCCACCCAAAAATGTAACAATCAGACCAGTCAGCGCCGTCACTCCCCCTGCCGCCGCCTCCTTTTCTGATGTCCCGACGATTGCGGTCCATACGGTGCTGCCAAACATTTTTATTTGGCTCACTACCTTTTCCCCCTTAAAAATAAAGCCCCCGACCACTCACCGGGGGCAAAAAAATAACGCATCCGATTGGATACGCCTTTTACGCTTCTTGTTCTGTTGTTTGTTCGGCTACTGAAGCCGCTTGTGCAGGCTCAGCAATACCCAAGTCTGCTTTGACCAAGTCTTGCAATGATGTTGGCACGTCTGCAACTGTGCGCCGACCAGAAAGAATAAGATGTACAAATGTAGTTGCAAATGCTTTTTTGATACGCTCGTCCATGATGTCACCTCCCCTCATGATTTGCCATAAAACAAAAAGCAGAATCCACTCACAGGCCCTACTTAACATTTTCCATAACTATTTTGACCAACCCAGCTATAGCTTCCTTGTTATCCAAATCGGATTGCTGGAGCTCAGCCACCTGATCGTACAAAGGTTTCTGAGGCGCAGGGACTGGACAGTCAGGTTTATCTGTTGGAAAAGTAAAAAGCATAGTCTGTGCCGAAGGATCAACTCGGTAAAAGGTGGCCAAAGCAAAGTCCTCTGTGTGTTGACCATATTCCAATTGCAAAACACCTACTTGATCCCTGTCCAAAGCTTTTATTTCAGGGTAAAAACCGAAATCATCATCGATCGTGGATTCGATTACATCCCCCTGCGCTTCTCCACGAATCAAGAGAACTTCCCCTGTAGTCTTCCGATAAAAAATACGTCTTCCAAATTTAGTCATCCTTTTCTCCCCCCTTACTCGATTGCCCACCATAAAGATATTCCCGCTTCATATCTGCGAGGTGCTCCGCTATAGATTCCAGACTTGATAAATACAGTTATAGTGGTACCCGACAAACTGACCGTTATACTCCCGTTTGTATTGCTGATGTCTCCTTGTGCATCCGGTGCTACCGTTATAAGACCTGACGGCAACGAAAACTGATTCCATCCACTGCTCATCGAAATTATAGCGTAGACGTATGCTGATACCCGAATGAACAACCTACCTATATTAAATCCTGTGGGTAGCTGGAATGTCCTTGTCATGACGGCTGGTAGAGCTGCAGTTTGCCCCCCATCAGGCTCACCGCTAATCGACAGATTTAAATTGCCGTTAGCATATTTTTTAACTGGCATATTGTTTAATGAGGCGACTATTTGATCGGCAGTCATATCAGTATTGGCGCTTCCTCCCTTGCCGTTGATCGCGCCTACGATTTTATTTTTAAGATCAACGGCTTGCGTAAAAGCTTGGTCTGCCCGGCTGTATGCTTCATTGGCTCGATCATATGCCGTCTTGACCGCGATCGGCGCGGCTGCCTGATCTGTAGAAGTGCTGCTTACCGATGTATTAATCTGCACAATCCCTCTCGTCTGTGTTGACGCTGAAGGTAAATCCGATGCAGAGTGCGTGTGTACCTTAGGAGCTGCGTACTGCTCTGTATACTTCTTGGCATTGCCTTCTGCTGCATTCCATGCTGCTTGCTTGGCGGCAGTTACATGTAAGTTGGCATCAGAAATATGATTGTCCAGTGCTACCTTGGATGCAATATCGTTTCCGGCTGGATCGTTTTTAATGTTTTCAATCTGTGCGGCCAGTTCCTGGTCATTTTCATACAGAGTATCGAAGCGAGCATTTAGTAAATCCGCATGTCCAGGGTCTTTGGGTAAAATACGTTCAGGTTGTTGCAAGGTCATCTGTTTCACCTCTTTCAATAAATGTCATCAATTTCAAAAATGAATTCCATGTCTTCGTCCTTGACCTTGTTGCTCATCGTCCGAACGGCAGTCAGCTTGCCCGCTGAATCTACCAATGCAAGCTCATTAATCGTCTCCCCCGCCAATTCAGTTTCCATAAGTGAGCAGATATAACGGATTGTCGCAGGAGCAATGAATTCAAAGCTGGTAATATCCTTCTGAACCAGTTCCTTTTTCAGCGCCTGTTCTGTTCCGTCCAAAGGCAGCGGCTTTCCTGATTGATCCACCCCCCCGCTGCCGAAGGCCATCTTAACCACCTTCGTCAGTGCCGTTCCCTCCACTCTCGCCCGGGCCATCTGCTCTCGTGCATACGTCGTCGTAACGGTAAACACTTGATTTGCCATAGCTACCTCCTATACCTCAATGATTTTTTCAGATGCATCCAACAAGCGGCTACCATCCATCAAGACGCTGCCATCCCACTGCCAAAAATTGTGCCGCGCTCTAACGATGCCATCCTGCTTATTTTGGACGCGGTGCGATGTCCGAATCACTATCCTTTGTCGGTACCTTTCCCGCTCTCCCACCCAACCAGAGAAGTTCACACTACCATCCAGTAGGTGTACGCCATCCCAATACCAAGGCTGCCCGCCGAAAAAACGCACTCTGGAACGTAATCGGATACGGGAATGGATCTGGAACGTATGATGAAATGCAATGTTAAATGAGGGCAAAGCCTTGTTGATGTGGACAGGCCGGATGTACTCAAAGTCTTCCATCAGGCTTTTAATATCTAAAGCCGAATCGACTGAGTAAACAAAACGAATTTGCTTGGTGAGAAAGTCCTCCTGTATATCCAACAGTTTGCCGTATTTATTACCAATTAGCCGCAGTGTGGGCAGCGTAAATGGCCGCTTTGCCCAACGTTTACGACGTATCGCGTCACGCCGCTGCTCCAATGTCCAAATTTGCTCCTGTCGGAAATATATCCATTCCCATATCGGTAGCGACCAAGTAGCCCGTTGTAAGATAAACTGATTGCCCAGATCGTCAATTGACTTTTCACGCTCATCCACCACCAGTTCCATAACACCAAAATGCCGCTCGGCCATGTCGATCTCATACATGTGCGGCGGCAACATTTCCCGATAACGCAGAGGTATCATGTCAGGCTCACCTCAATTTTTAATACGGACGTTACTGGAACCTCAACGTCTTTGGTCGCTCCATTAAGCGTAAGATTTTCATAATCCTCCACGCCTTTGACCAACAAAGCTGCACCGACGTAATTAAAGACAAGCTTTGTACGACCAAGGGCATAGTCGGCAATTCGCTTCCTAATGGGTTCCACCAGCTCAGTAAGTGAAAGGGCTGTGTTTAGCTGTGCCTCTACTTTCAATGTGAACACTGGGGCAGGATGCACGGCCAGATCATGACCAGCAATCCGCTTGCTTTCCCACATAGCTGCCTTAACTTTAGCAGCGAATTCTTCTGTGACTGGTTTGCCCTGAAGGTCAGTCAGGTACAAATCAATAGACACATCGCTACGAGCCTTCTCCACGGCAACAGCACCACCGACACCCTCCAGTTCCTTCGCCCATGTCTCATAGTCCTTACGACGTCCGCTGCCTTCCTCAGTAAACGCACGCTCGAGCATTCGCAATCTGTACGTATCATCGTCCTCGCCCACTTTACGGGGCATTCCGTCCGACCACCCGTGACCATCCAGAAATTCGCCATCTGCCCAAATGGGAAAGCCCTGAAGGAAAGCATACGTTAACAGTTCCTGCTGTTCGGAATATTCCATAGCTATGGGGTACCACAGATCATAGAAATATTCTCCCGGATCAGTAGGAGGCGGGGGTAAGCCTTTTTCCTGTGCCAATGTAATCGCACGGTTAACCCATCGGCGGTAGACTTCCTCGGGGGTTTCCTCCAAAATTGCCATCGGTGGCAGTGCCGGCAGATCCGTTAATTTCACATTCACAGTTCAATCGCCTCCTTCAGCTCCGCTTCTCCGGCTAAGCCAGTTAATTTAATTTTCAAGTACATGTTCTGGCCGTCCCGTTCCATAGACAGCACTTCTGCTTGAGATATTTCAGCATGCGCGGTCAATGCTTCCTCGATGTCTCGTTTGATCTCGACTTCCTCCCAGTTGGCCCATTCAGACCGTTCTACACCTATTTCCTCGTTGTACACAACGTATTGAAACCGCTCGGTGTTCAGGATTTTCATCGCCGTCTGCACAAGGTATTCACTATAAGTAGCTGTTTTTTTGGGACGTCCATCATCTGTGGTGACCATCTGCCGCGTGCGATAGTCGATCACATAAGTCCATTTGGTTTCAGACGCTACCGTCTCTGTCAACTCCACCTCGTCAAGTGTGGAAAGATCAAGATCGGGGAATAACGTTTCATCATCAGCCACCAGCCCTTACATCCTTTCCATGAACATAGTACCGCTGTCCGCTCAGTCTGGAGACAATCAGCCGGTCACCAACCTGCAAAGGGCTTGGAATAACCAGCTTGCCACGTAACGAGCTGCGTGGGGTCTGCTTGTATGGCTCCCCTGTTTCGTAAACCACACCGTTAGCCAGTACGCCTGTAACGCTGCCTTTGGCTTCATCGCCCTCCAGATATTCAGCAGCTATGAAATCCGCTTTAACTTCCCGATCCAACAAATACTCAGCAAACACCAGTTTATCCGTTGGATAGGGAGTAAGGTCACCATCCACCTCTATTGACGGACTACTTGGCCAACTTAGAAGCGTAGCCCTTTCGGTGTCCCGTGAGTCGATACTGTCTTTGGTTTGATCTTTTAGAAGCTTGAGCGCTTCATTCAGCACGGCTATTCCCTCCTTTCCAATTCCAACGTTACGGTATATGTTCCATTCTTGTAGCTGCTATCAGCCGTGACGACAATCCACTTTGAGGTATGATCCGTTTTAGTCAACACCAGCCAGCCAGAACGCAAACCAGACAACGTATGGTCTTCATGTCGGACAGTGATCTTCTTAATCTGTTTGGCAGCGGACAAAACTTTGAGCCGCTGTGTAGCAATCGTCTCCGGCTTTTCATCCTCACCAACCTCGATGATCTCTTCCATTCGGCCCATTGCCTTCACTGCACCCGCTGCCGTTTTAGTAACAGCAGAAGCGATCTTATCATCCTTCCATTTTTGCGCGGTTACGACTGTATAGGTTTCCTCGATGCTGTATCCTGCCGTGCTGGAGGTCATCTGTTCGGGTACAAAAATAGGGACCTTTGTATTGGTCCCTTCGCGCATCACTTGCAGATAAAAGCTCTTTTCCGTCCTAACAAGGTCTATATAATAACGGTAGCCGCTACGCTCATATGCCTTTTGCAATACGTCGAGGATGATTTCCGAATGGGCCATAGTCCCATAACGCTCGTCCAAGCTGAAGCCCAAAGCTGGGCAGCGAAAGTCAATGCCTGTGCTCTTGACGTATCTTTGCAGCTCCGCTCCCGCTTCACCCTTTAAGTACGGCCGAGTCCCTTTGTTTTTGGACAAGTACCATCCAATTTCCCTCGCCTCAATTTCCCAAGCGTTTGTAAATTCGTCTTGTTCATACTTGATGATGGGTCCGTGAAAAAATTGGTTCTTGTGATGGTACAAAGCACCACCGACCTTTTGCGAAAAGCACATCAGCATACCAGCTACTTTTATATTGCTCGCATTGCGAAGTCGTACCGTAGCGCTGCGGGCAATCTCATCACGGCCAGAAGACCAGGACACTTCCTCGATGCCATCCGTCAGCATCTGGCGGGCGTTCTCCTTGCCATATACAACCGCAAATCCGTCCATAATACATCACTTCCCTTTCGCTTTGGAAACCTTGTCCGATATCCGCTTTTTGGAACCTGTATAGTCAAAAGCACCCCTAGCGTTTGGGTCCTCCTTAGCCTTCTTACTTTTATCCTTTGCCTTCTTTTTTTTATCATCTTTTTTCTTATCGTTCTTTTTGTCCTTTTTGCCGGTAGTATTAGGGCGGCTTTTGGACGGTTTAGTGATCACGGTTCCAGGCTTGAGAACCTGTTTAGAGTTAGAATAAGAGACGATTTTAACAGGCTTATACTCCACAAATGAATAGTTACCATGAAGATTCCCCTGTCCATCCTTGTACGTCTGATCCATCCCCTCCAGGAGCATCGTTTGACTAAATAGGTTCTCAAAGTTAAGTACAACAGGCTTACCTTTCCATTGCTCCAGCAGTTTCCACGTTACTTCTGGTGTTTTATAGGTGACCGTCTGTTTGCTATCCGTCTCCCAAATCTCTTCCCAATAGCGCGGAAGGATAGCAGAAAAAGAAACCCGTTTCACTTTCGAGACGGGTTTTCCTGTGCGCTCCTGTCCAGTTATGACGGTAAAGGTTTCAACCTCATTACCAGACGTGATTTGAATTTCTACCGGGGTGATCGGAAAGGTAAGACGGATCTTTCCTTGCGATAGTGCCAACATGGCTTACCCTCCACTCTCCAATACTTTCATCATTTCTTCACCAAACACTTTACGGATCAACGCACGACCTTGAGGACTGGTGAGCATCTGTGCGAACTCGGCAAAATTACTAATGCCCTTTGCCATTTCTCCGAAATCAATATTGATATTCTCAATGCTTATTGACTTCGGGGCAGCCGAAACGGATGGATTAAGCATCTGTGCCATCGGCATCATACTGGACGCACCGATCAGGCTTGGCCGTCCGACTTGACCGCCGTTTGCATATGGACGTACACCCATAATAATCCCAGCCCGTTCCCATAGCTCCCGGCCACGACTGCGACGGTTGGCCGACAATGGAATTATCATTTCCGGACCAGCTTCCCCAACCAGGCCAACGTGCGGACGATTAACAAAACCACCTTGAGCATACGGACGTGGCTTGGGTTTCGGTGTAGTACCGCCTCCGCCAGAATTACCGTCTTTCGCATCCTTCATTTTCTGTAAGACTACGGCAACGCTACTGACTACAGAGGAAAGTGTCGGGAACTGGCTACGCATCCCAGCAACGAAATGGGAAATAAGATCGCTACCCCAGCTATTACCTTGACCCGACACGCTTTTTAGAGAGAGCAGATATTGCTTTGCTTTTTCAGCAGCCGCCTTGGCCGCATTGCCGACCTCTTGATAAGCTTGTTTGCTCTTGGCTGCACCCTTGGCTACTTCATCCGAACTGCTCTTTGTAGCCGTTCCCACATCTTTAATGCTCTTCTGGGCCTTGCTACTGTCTCCCATCTTCCAGACAACGCCCCACGCATTTTTAAGCGCATTAAGGCGTTGCTTAACTTCTGGTTGCTCGGCAACGGTTTTCAGCCCCTCTTTAAGACCTTTATCGACTATGCTTTTGCGCACATCGTCGCCAATCTGTTGAAGACGCTTCTGCTTCTGCTCAGTCAGATTGTTGATCGTAATTTTGGCTTCAGGAGGGGGGCCAGGCTTCTCTTCCTTCTTGCCTGTGAACCAGTCTTTAACACCACCCCAAGTGTCTTTTACTGAATCAAAGACTCCGACTGCCTTATCTACTACCCAACGAGTAGCGCCACTCTCATCCGCAAATTTCCCAATCTTTTCACCGACGACGTTTCCGATGTATGCGCCGGCCATTGTGCCAAGCGGACCAAGAACAGACCCAAAAGCACCGCCAATAGCACCGCCAGCTACACCGCCAACCATAGCACCGCCCTGAGTAGATACAGCCTCGCGCAGGCCTTTATCCTTTGATGCTTGATAGAGGTCATATGCACCGGCTGCTACGCTTGCAACCGTACCAACGATACCGCCAACTTTAGCCGCTTTGCTTGCTCCTTTCAGGAAACCTCGCAGACGGCCACCGCCAGATGGCGGACTCGGTGGTGGGGGTGGATTTGGTGGAGCTGGACGACGAATACGATAAGGATTGTCACGCGATCCCCTTGGGCTTGGGTTCGGGTTAGGTGGATTTAGTGGAGTGGGACGGGGACCATTAATACGTATACGTCGTCTACCGCCACCGCCTCCCGCTCCCCTACGCACTCCACGACGGTTTCGTCTACGGCGGCGATCTCTGTCTCGGTCGCCCCCATCGGCACCACCATCACCTGCCCCGCCGTCTCCGCCACCAGACACAGAGCCATTTATATAGACTTTCGTAGCGTTAACAGTCATGGAAGCGATAGAGCGTAAACCACCAATACGATCATCGACAGGGTTACGGTTTCCACTCAATTGGCGTCTAATACCGCGTCCGCCCATCCGCTCCCGTATTCGGGCAGCTCGTTGGGCTGGGGTTTCTTCAGGTGGTGGAGCTGGAGGTTCAGGAGGTTTCCGTCGAATCCAATTCCAACCGGCTTTGACTCCTCTTCCTGTGGCATTTGCCCCCGCTTTTCCCTTCTCTCCTACCCATTTAGCTGCGGTGGTTAATTCATCATTGAATTTCTTAACACCCTGAGCGAAAGACCATAATTTCTTAGCCACCAGTACAGCAGCCAGTCCCATCAGAGCAGTGTTTATGGCTCTAAAATGATCTTTATAGAAGCTGGTCGCTCCGGTTATCGCATTGGTTATCCCTGTACCAAGTGCCTGAATATTGTCCTTATTCTGTACCAGCAAGGCGTTAAATTCCTTCATAGCTGGAAGGGCTGCTTGAGCAATATTGGTTCCAATCTCTTGCATTTGCAAGCTCATTTCAGCACGAGTTTGCTTCATTTCCGTCATTGGGTCAGCAGTTTGCTGCTTACGAAGCAAATTATCAGTGGTGCCCTTCATGTTAGGTGCTTTTTGAAACGCTGTGCCGAACGTCTTCAGGATGGAATCAGCATTGTCTTCACCAGCGCCAGAACCTAGAGTGACAAGAGACTGTTTTAGCTGACTTCTGGTTTGAGTGGCCAAATCCCCGACTAATGCTGCAATGGCTCCTTGCGCACGCTGTTTGTCACCTGAATTAATGTCGTCTGTAAAAGCCGACGCCTGGCGTTGGGCCTCATCCTTCCCTGCCCCACGACTGATAAAGTAATTCGCCATATCCCCTGTATTCAGAGCTTTGACACCAAACGTCTCTTTGAAAAAGTCGGCAGGCTTGTCGAAGTTAAATGCGCCATTCTGGACAGTTTTCGTTAAAAAGTTTGCCATTTGCGCTGAATCGGTGCCGCTGCTTGCAAAGTATGGACTGTACTCCCAAAACGTATCGAACAGATCCTGCTGCTTGTCACCTACCTCCTTATAGGCATACATCATGCTATCAGCGACTTGACTGTAGGATTCTTTAAAACTGTTCGACGTTTGAGACAGCGCCCGCTGTACTTCCTCAGCTCCGGCATCCGGGCGAATGTACTGGATTTTAGCAGACGCACTTACGAAGTCACTCATCTTGGATTTGTCCTGAACTAAAGGAGCCGCATCGGCAAGTTGTCGTGTTCCTTCAATACGATCTGGGATAATGGCCTTTTTAACTAAATCATCTACCGTACTAAGGCTCTGCTGACGAATGTTTTCCGGCATGTATGCCGCACTTCGCGCCGCCTCACGGCTGTAGTCGGACACGCCTCCAAACATAGAGTCACTCACACCGCTACCGAGCACAATCCCGCCCGCCAAAGCTGCCAAGGCTGAAATCTTGTCAGATACCTGGTCAACGACTGGACTTATGGAATCCTCAGCACGTAATTTCACATTAGCATCACGAATACTACGGATATCCGCGTCCGCACGATCCGCTGAACGCCGAAGATCGTCGGCTCCAGCACGCGCCCGCCGAAAGATATCGTCCAGATGGATCTGATTCATGCGGCGTACTTCGTCGGACGCGCCATTAATCCGTCTGCCTAGATCGTCCGCAGATTCCCTCGCCCGGCGGCTACCTGATACAAAATCATCGAACATGCTACCGGATGCCCGGCGAAAATTCACCAAGTCGTCATGGGCGCCCTGAAGCATACGACGCATATTCCGGACTGCGCCGGTGATCATATCCCTTGCCTCAAACGGTACCGTAACTGATGTAGTTGCTATAGTTCCCACCCCCTTCCTGTTTCGACATGGTTATTTCCGATTCATACGCGCCATTTCTTCCTCAGCGATCATTGATGCTGCCAGGCAAAAATAATATTGGCGCTCTTCATCCACTTCATACGGCAAGACCTCAGAAGGCAGCTTTTTTTGGTTAACCCAAAAATGGGCTATCCAGCTTGCCTCGCCATCTCGCCGGATGAGTTTTTTGCTTCTTTCATCAATTCTTCCTTAGTTTCTTGGAAGTTACGTACCGCCTTGCTGAGGATTGCATAATGGTCTGGATTGCTGAGCATTCGTGGTGGTAACTCATTCTTGTTTATGCAACTATAAACTTTTAGAAGCTCTTTGTTGTTCCAATCGAAGTCATGCTCCGTCGCCCGCACAATCATAACGTCGATATCGTTGAATGTTTCCTTTGGTGAACCATCATCATTAAATGCCACATCATAGCAACGGCGAATATCCATTGTCGTCAGGCGGCGGACAGACCACTTTTCTCCATCTACCTCCACTTCAATTTGTTCTGGCTTTGCTGCTTCAGTGCCGGCAGCAAGGTATTTTTGCAGTTTATCTTGATTTTGGTTACTCATGTTTAGTTCCTCCTATATAAATCTAAAGCTAGTTAATGCCAAAAGACCGCCCTTTATATTAAAGGCGGTCATAGAAACCCATGAATCATTCATTTGTTTATTTACTTCCTAATGTTTTTAGAAATCTCCAATTTTTTTAATACTTCTGTTCCAGCCCAACCTCCTGCGCACGCTAAAATAACATTATGGAATAATTGCATAGCGATAGAATAAGTTATCGACCCCATGACTATTTCCATTATAAAAAACCTTCTTATGTCGGAGAAAGTTATCACATATATCCTAAATTCTTGATTGTAGAGCATTGGTTTCATTGTTCACCTCAACATTGTTTATGCTATCCATATGCTTCTACTAAGTTGTCTGATTCTTCTTTGTCCGATGAAAAACGACTTTTATGCCATGTAATCCGGGAACTTGTCCACGAAATCAAAATCCGTAGCTGTACCGGACAAGGTAATGTCAATCCCATTGTTGTCATCGATTTTCGCGACGAGAATATCTATCTCCTCGTGAATGTGAATCCCCGTGATTAAGACACGTTCCGTGTTGCCCGTGATACGGTCTTCCAAGGAACCTGTAATACGAGGAAGGAACATTGTACGACCTGCTTTAAAGTCGTCCAGCAGTCGGTACCGCAATCGCGATTCCAGTTTTGACATGACAATTTTAACTGAGATTTCGTATCCTGTAAGTTGCTTCGTTTTGGCCATGCGCCGTGCTCGAACAATGTCCAAGTTTTCTGGTTTCAGAAGCACTTCCACTTCCTTGACTGTCTGGACATCCTCACCATTATCGTCTTGGAGCGAGAGATTCCGCCCGATAAGTTCGCGTTCCATCTATTATTCCACCTCCCAGTCAGTATAGAAAATTTCGATAGCATCCAATGGCTTGGCCCCAAGCTTGAAATATGCATAATCATTTTCACTTGTCTTATCAGGGTTTTCTGCAAAACTGAATTTGTCTGCAATGGCCTTCTGCTGAGCACGGATTTTGAGATATTCCAACACAGCAGCAATAAACATGCTGCGCCCTTCCTTATCGTTATCCAGCTTGGCCTTCCACTTCTTGCCCGCTTCGTAGATATCATTCATCACCTGGTCAGTGGTGGCCGAGACACGAATTTTACCGAAGTCCTCACGCTCATTTGGTCCGAGTGTGGTCAGTGTGTTGATGGCCTGCTCGATAACGTAGTCGTATCCGTCACGCGTAGCCATCAGCGTACCTTCTGCAAGTCCTTTCAACACTTCACTATGACTCCAGTCCACTTTTGCCTGCGTCATCGGAACTTTGACACCTGTAAATGACTTATTGGCAGGTGTACCCGCAACCAATCCAGCCACCCATGCTGCCCATTCGACGGATGTGTAGGTCTTGCCGTTGGTGTGATCGCCAGCAAGAGAGCAGTTAATTACATAACGGGCATTCATAGCACGACTACGAGCATTGTGGGCCTCGATATCGCCGTCCGTAGATGCAGGGCCAGCAATAACCAACGTCGCCAGCTTATGGCCCTTATCACGGCGATCCAGCAGCCATTGTTTGGCGGCAGCTTGTACAGCCGGATCAGTAGCGGAAAGGTAAATAGTATCAAACGTCAGGCCGTACACCCGGTTGAAGATACGATTCCAGTCGGCTGCCGCAAGTGTGGCCATACCGGTTGTGCCGCCATCCAGTTTGGTGTAAGCCACGTCTGCAAGGGCAGTAGCTCCAGTTTCTTTAAAACGAACCATAGCCGATTTTTTAAGAGCTTCCACAGCAGCGGCCTTGTCTGCAACCAGATACGTTTCTGTGTCATACACGCCTTTGGTGTCGCGTATAACAATTTCCTTTTTGGTTTCATCTATAAGTGCGGGACGCACCATATATTCAAAGTCGTTGCCTCGTGTGCCTGGATAACGCGCTTCTACGGTGTAACTGTCAGCAACAGCTACCGATGCAGCCTTTTCTTCACCGTTTGTAACCCGGTAACCGATAACAGTCGCCCCGCTTTCGGCAGCAAGCTCCAATACATCAACAAGCTTGCTGGACTCCTTCAGTCGTTCAGAATCATTAGCCATATCTACGGCTTGGTTCGGTGCGCCCCATTCGGCCTGATAGGGAATGAGTACGCGGCCAGTTGTGGGAACAACACGGGACCGCGCTTTTACCAACAGCGCAATATAAGCGCTGGGTCTAACCCTCTGAATTGTCATTTAGCGTTTCCTCCTTTGCTTTTTTCACTTGTGGTACTTCTGGCTTAACAGGCGCAGAAGCAGGGGCTTCCTTGACCGGATGCAAATACACAACCAGTCTTTGCTCCACTTCTGCCCGCGAAAGTAAGGCGTCAGTAGCGCAATCAAAAAGAGCGCCCGCAATCTCGTAAGGCTCTGCCTTCAAGACCGCTGCGCTCTCAATCCATTCCTGCTTATTCCGTTTGTTTAAATCCTCAGTCATGCGTCAAATTCCTCCCCGTTGTGACTGATATAAAAATTGTTAATCTTCTGAATTGGGTTGCCATCGTCATTGACCAGTAACTTCGGTACACTGAGCAAATACGAGTACCTAAAGGTAACCTCTACTTGATCGGCCTTTTTTCGGGTTCGTGGCGGCTCAATGACCAGCACAACCCCAAAACGCTTGGATGCTACGTTAAACCGTTGCTGCCGCAAGTAGAGGAACAACGGGTCAAGATCAAGCGGTATAGGCTCCCCCTCGTCTTGCTCGTCCGCTCGTTCCTTGTCATAGTGGAACACCAGCCCCACATCTTCAATGATCCGATCAGCTCGCGGCGTGTGAACCTTGTCCGAAACAAGATCCGTCTCGATAAACACGGCAGGCAGTTTAAAATCACCAGCCAACCATTTAGACCGATCTCGCAAGATAGAGAGCTCAGGATACACTCGTCGCACAATTTCGGCCCAGGCTTTTAAACCAACATCCATTATCAGCGCAACATCCTTTCCAGCTCAACCTCTAACCGCCGCATGATGAGTTGGTTCATGCCGCCTTCCAAATGCTCCACCGCAATATCAAAGTAGTGACGACCTATGAAGCTACGTGGCTTTGCCATGAACCCAGTTTTGGCAGACGGATCGTAGACAAATGAGCCGCCACCATTCCAGTAACCCGGCACAAAATGTTTCTTCTCAACGGTGTAACCATCATTGACCAATTGTGCATAAGGCAAGTTGGAACCAAGCTCCAACGTGATCGCGTTGCGGTCTACATCCCATTCCCACACGTTGTTATCATCGCCACGGGAAAAGGACTGCCACATGGCCCCAGTGTCGATCAGATCCTGTCGGTCGATTTCATCGATAATCAGATTGAGCAACGTTTCCCCGGCTGCCTCCGCGATGTTACGTAAAATACGTTCCATCCCTTCATCGGCTATCCGACGGAAACGCCGGGACAGTCCATCAAAATCATGCACGGTCATTCCCTTTCACCTCACATGTTACAAGCAGCTCACGCCAGTAACGGCGCGGAATGGAGTCAACAACAAGGTATCGACGGCCTAGCAACACCACTTCGTCACTGAGCTTAATGTCGGCTGCCTTCGGTACTCCTACGATCTTTTTGACGATGTACATTACTGGTTTAGCATCCGCTTTGGCTTCCGTCGTAGTTGCCACGACAAAGCATTTTACGTCAGTCACCTTGCCCGATTTACGATCATCAAACAGATCGTCATTATCCCGTTTTTGACCAACACGATACACGGCCAGTGGCGTTTTAAAACGGTGGTTCATAGCACGTATGCGGTGATGTTACCATCATCCGGTCCAGTCTGCTTTTTCACCCACAGAAACAGGATAGCGTCCACATCAACATTACCCGTCGTTTTGCCCTCCACAGCCTGCCGGGTGTACGTCCAAGCTCCATCGCTCTCGGACGCATAGTTACGCGCTACCGATGCGAGATATTCCTCGCTGTCCTGTAGGGCCAGTCCCTCCGCCAGCTTGGTCCAAGCCAGCATAATCTGCTTATCAGGTTCAGCCGGGAAGGGAACGGGCAAGTACAGCTCAATGCGCACTTGTGCGTCGTCAATGTATTGCTGTAGCAGCTCTGCCGATGCCTCTTGGATCGGGGTTACGCGGCTACGCTGTTGGAGTATTGTTGGCGTCAGCATTTTTACCGTCAGCCCCTTCAGGTTTCGCCGGATCACCTGCAAGTGGCGTATTGTCGGTAGGTTTACCTCCACCGCGTAGCGCAGTGATCAGATCCTGTGTATTCATATTGCTAAATCCCTTAATCCCAGCAGCCTTAGCCTTATCTTTAAGCTGGACAAGCGTCAGGTCTTCCAGCGGAATAACCTTTTCTTCCTTGATATCAAAATCCGAGCGTTCACGAAAATTTTTAACAACAGATTCGCTATCAACCAGCACCGGCACCTTTTGCACAAAGCGGATGCCGTAAAGCATCAAAGAGGTGTTTTCTCCTCGATATGTGATATAGGCCATCAGAACGTCACCCCTTCGACATATGCAACTGCCCCCGGTTCTTCAAAGATAGAGTCAAAATCCGAATGGATAGCGTAGAATCGCTTGTCTGCATAGATGGCTTCTCTGCCCTCGGTAGTTTTACGAATCTGCATGTCATAGGTGTTAACCAACGCAAAGTTATCGTGATAAGTGAACAACACAGCACCCTCTGGCATATGTGCGACTTCAACCACATCATAACTATTAATTTTCTTCACACCACCAGTAATTTGTAACTGAATAGATGCGCTGGTGTCTTTCTCAGCCAGCGCCTGAATACGCTCACTAAATGTGTTTGGGTGCATGAAATATTTGAACACGCCACCTGTGCGCAAGCGAGTAGGAATTGCACGCTCGATCTCGAAGAAGACGCCTTTTTTCTTTACATCAGGAAGCGTCGTCCAGTCAATGAAGTTGCCCTTGGTCTTCGCCAGCTTGAGCCATCCGTCATTGATGCTTAGGAAAGCATAATCAGGGTCTGTATTCGGCGTAGCAGTATCCCCGTTGAACCCAATATCCTGCATGTTATCACCATAGTTTTTGGTCATGGCTGCCATAATGATTTCCTCGGCATTCTGCCCGCGTACCCGTTGAGTCTGACGAATGAACTCCTCCGTGATTTCAAAAGGAAGGACTACTGGTGCCACAGCATAAGGGACCTGTGGAAAAGTAGGTGCAGCCGTATTGGTGGCCTCCTTATTTTCCACCTTACTGCGTAGGTTACGGCCGGTCACACCGATTTTGTCAATTGTACCTTTAGAGCTTATCTTATTAACCGTTCGAATCCCCTTTAGAAACTCCGTAGATTCATAAGCCATTTCAGTAAACTTGTCCACCTGTTCATAGTTCAGGGCCGTTTGATCCAACGTGCTCGTTATGGTGGATTTGATAATTTGTCCGTTTGTTCTCATATTTGCTTGTCTCCCTTCTTGGTATTAAAGCAGGCCGCCGAAGCTTACACCGCCAGATTTTTGAATTTCGTCTTCTCCAGAGCCACCTTGAGCGGAACCACCACGGCTGTTCTTTACAACTTGTACGTCAGTAGCCAGCGCTTGGACTTGCTCAGTCAGCGGTGCTAGTGCCTTTGTAATCGCGTCAGTCAGCGCGTTTGCTTGCGGTTCAGCAGGTGTTTCTGTTCCTGCTGGCTGTTCAGACTCCGCCCCTTCTTGTTTCTTTAATTCAGTAACCCGCGTCGACAGAGCTTCTACCTGTTTAGCGATTGGAGCCACGGCAGCCTGTACAGCCTTTGCAATATCTTCAGCGTTCAAATCGTCTTCCTCCTTGTTCCCCTCATCTTCTTCAGGGGCGGTTTTTGTTTTTAATTCGGTCAATGCAGCAATGGCATCGTCAATGTGTTTCATGTTGCCGTCCGAAATCTTTTTCCCTGCTTTAGCAATCTGTTCAGGTGGGCTTCCGATTGCCTTTACAATATCCTCTTGAACGAGCACTTCCTGAGCGATGTCCACAAAGTCCTGAAGGGCTTCACGGATTAATTCAGGGTCGCTCTCCATGCCGCTCTCCCAACTATCCCAACTATCCCAACGAAAAAGAACCGCATTCAAGGCATCCTGAGCAGCCCAAAATTCGCGGTTCTTACGGTTCTTATTGTATTTGTCAGCGACTGCGCCTTTCTCAATCAATCCCATTGCGCCGAGCGCTTTAACGATTTTACTCAAGAGCCCCTTGGATACCTCCCCGTCTTCCTCGATCTCTTCCCGTTTACCAACACCCCACATAGAGAAGCCAGTAATCTCGCCTTTCTGAATATCATCCCAAGTGTCGTCATCCGTTACCTTTACCCCGGCCACCCAGGAGCCTTTAATAATAGTTTGTTCACCGATCTCCATGTCACAAGGAGCAATATAGGATTCGACTACATAGCCTTTGTCCGTATCCAGGTCATGCTGCTTGTCGATGTTGTAGGTATGTTGTTTCTCCATGAAGAGATGGGCGGCCTTCTCAATTTCCTCCGCATCCATCTGATCCCCATGAGCGTCAGCCACGTCCGGCTGATATACCACACCGATTACAACTTTCTTGGCATCGTCAACCTTCGCAATCTGTACTTGCTTCTGGATGGCATTTTTCCCGGCAGATTTAATGATTGCAAATGGAACACCGTTGGCTCCTTTATCAACCAGCGAAATATGAGTAATCTTTGCATCCTTCAATTTAAAGGTCATGTTCTCTTTCACCTCCCCTCATAATTAATCCAGTACCAACTGCATCGTACAGCGACAGTTTACGATTTCCTTCGCCTCCCCGGACGGATCACCGGGATACATCAGATTGCTGTCCCCCACTTTAAACGGTTCATCCAACGGTACCACTTGACCATTGGCCTTTCGATGGCTCTTGCGAGTACGTGTGCCAGCAGCAGACCGCCACTTCTTTCCCTTAGCGATTTCCGACTGCTTCCAGCCTTCCAGCTTGCCACCGTTGGCGGCTGCGGTGCTCATGGTACGTGATACCCGCTGCGCACGCTGCATACTAAATGGACCATCTTCCCCGCTGGCCGCTTGTGCACTAACCTCCTGCACTAGTAATGCCCGCTCGGAAGGTGTAGCCCCTTCCTCAATGGCTTTGCCGAAGCTACGCAGCAACACATCCGTAGAAGCTTTGTTCATGTCTGGAACCAGCTTTTTTAGCTTCTTGGTAAAACGGCCAGCAGCCTTGTTGCTAGTGCTCCATACCTTTTCCTTGTCCAACGCGGACAGCTCTGTTTCCCCGGCCAATTGAAACAGCGGTTCAAAAGCCTCCTTTATGGCTTGCTCGAACAGCTCCGCAAACACATCTGTAGTGTGCAAAGCGATAAGCACCTTACCTAGCTCCCCGATATCACCCAGGGCATCCTCGCTTAGTTCCGAAATGGCATCATGAAGGGCTTGCCCCTGTAGCTCCAGAATCTCAGTTATGCGATCCTCGCCTTGCTTGTACAGTTCTTCCAGCACCTTGCGTTCAACATACGACAGTTCTAAGCTGTCTAAAAATTCATCGTCGTCTGCCTTGGCGATCAGCGCCCAACAGGACTCACACATGAACGCCTGCCTCCTTGTCAGCCTGTTTTAACAAGCGTTTGGCAATTGTAGCGATACGATTCTGCATGTCGTCTGTGTCTGTGTCAGGCTCTGGCTCAAGCAGTGCTGGCTGACTGGCTGCGAGCTGGGCAATAGGTGTATCAAGGTATTCCTCGCTGAACTTGGTTTCGTCGATAGTCGTACCAAGGACGTCTTCAGCAATCGGAATCAGATCCCGAACCAACATAATCCCACGGTCTGCGATAAAATCCAGCATAGCCTTGCGATCCGCAGGGTCTATAATCTTCGGCCCTCTCAACACGGCACGCACTCGGAAAATGTCCATAGCCGGAAACAAGCGTTTATTAAATATCTCTGCCATGATCCACTTGCGGTATGGTTCAAAAACCTGTTCCTCAGCAAAGCGTAAAGCTGCATCGGCGGTCGCCCTGTTATAATCCGAGCTTTGACCGACCAAGATTGGAGGCAGCCGGAAAGCGGACAAGATATCAGCTTTTTTCTCCTTCCCGTATTCCAGGAACAAGGCATCCTGCTGTAGAAGGTCATTCAGCTTGTCCAGCTTGATAGCAACCTTCTCGACTTTCTCATCCATCGGGCCGCCCGTCTCTTCTCCCTTGGCTTCAAGGTACAGGATACCTCCTTGAGATTGTGAGCCCTTCACGTTTTTCAGCAATTCCATCGATTGCTTGGTAAGGCGACCATTGGTGACGGTCAAAATCATGGAGAGCATACGCCCGTTGGAAAAATAGGACACGTTCAGTTCCTCAGCTTCGCGACTGCCAACCACACCAGGCGCATTGCCGAACCATCGTGGCTCACCATAAGGGCCGTCATGACCGATGCGAAGAGGGATGATCTGATTTTCCTCTTTACCTTCATCTACATCTGTCCCAAAAAGTCGGAACCACACGACAGATGTATTGCGCTTCATAGCATAGCGACGGGTATAGATTTCCTGCGAAAATTCCTCTACCTGCTTTGTGGAGCTGATTCGCCGCTTGCGTTTGATAGTCGCCTTGTTACTTTCCTTCGTACAGCGGATGTACTTCGGGTTCATTCGGAAAATGGTAGGAAATTCGGCACCAACGGGCCAAGCTACCTCGACATGAGCCATTCCCGTACTTTCCAAATCGTCAATCAACTGGCTTATGATTTCGTCTGGTGTATCCTCCAGATTGCAGGTTTCAAGGAACTTTTCGGCCTTGTTCCACTCATCCAGCGCAGTTTCATCGCTCTCTCCTGGCAAATACTCTAGGGCAATGCCATAACCGGCTATATTACGCTTGTACGCCTCAATGCACTGAGGTATGATATTTGAGTTTTTGACCAACAGCTTGCAGGAAGCAGGGTCATTGCCGAGTGCGAAGGATAATAGACCATGAAGATCGTACAGATCGTCAAACAAATCCGGCAATTGAGCGCTGGAAGGTATATGCCGTTCGTCGTCCGCCTTGCTGATCTGAAACCACTGTGCATTTCCCTCACTCATTGTTTAGATCCACCCCACTCCCTCGTTATAATCATCACGGGACTCAGCCCGTTTTTTCTGTTTCTTATTGAACCATTCAAACCATTTATCAGCTACTTGTCGCACCTGCAAGGCAATGGAGTACGCAAGAATTCTATCGTCATGGCACCCACTATCTGCCTCAGCTCTGCCGTTCTTGTCTATTAACGTCATGCACTCACCGTACAGTTCGGGACAATAGATATCATAAAGCTGGTCCCGGATCGCTTCCTTGAAGTCGCTGATCATCACTGGGCGCGTTGCCTGGTTGGTATTCCAGCCCAAACTCTTCTTATGCATAAACAACAGCGGGTAATGACAAGTATTGAACAGCGTATTCAGCACTGATTCCCCAGTGTTGTTGTTCTCCACGGCCAATAGTGCCGTGTTGTAATACAAACCAAGCGTGTTCATCTTTTTACCATACAAGTCGGTGTCCCATTTGCCGTGCAGAGCCGCACACATTTCCCCTGTGCGCTCCTCAATTACGTAAGCAGCATCATAGTCGCCGTCTTCCTTACCCTTAGCAGTATCAGCCGCTAGAATGTACCTTTTTCCTTGCTCCGGCTGCCGATAGATGACCAGCTCGCCAGCATGCGTCGGGATGATCTTGTCTTTAACAAAATCGATCTCGTATTGACTGCCAATGATACTGATTCCATCCCGCAATTGTTTGATAAATTTGTTATCAAAGATACCTTCACCGGATAACAGAAAGGCATCGTCCGGTGAAGAAGGATATTCTTGGTCAAACTGCCGCGGATCGCCACCGCAGTCGTTCCGAATGGTATATCGACGCCATTGCAATTGTTCATCGTCCAAACTATATTTTGCTTTTAGCTCCCGTTCTTCTCCGGTTAACTCAAAGCCTGGCGGAACTGGCTTACGATAGTCAGGCATTTCGAACCACGCAAAAAAGAGCGGAGTAAAATCACTCTCGCCCTTAACGGCTGCATCCCACATTTTTTTGAACTCTTCCATGCCATTGGCGGTAGATTCAATCACGCCCAAGCTTCCCGGTTCCTTGGACAAGGCTGCCAGTAGGGACAATAGATGCTTCTTTTTCTTCTTGGCTGGCCAGAACGCCACCTCTGAAGCATGAAGATAATGGATCGTGTCCGAACGGGCAAGCACCCGGCTTTCTGCAGTCTGTACAGTGATCTTCGATTTGAGCCCCGGATTCTTACGGCGATCCGCTGTCCGAATCGTTGGATTCTCGAAGGTGAGTTTCTTAGCATTGTTCTTTCGGCTCATCGGCTTGATGATTGCCGGAACCTTTTCATAATAGAACTGGAACATATCATAAAGGTTGCTGGAGGCATCAGAGGACTGCGCAACGATAAATGCGTTCTTGGCTTCCTGCAGGGACGTGAAATAATAGATCAGCGCTTCCGTAACAGTGGAAAAACCCATCTGCCGGGCTTTAAGAATGATAATACGGACAGGCTTGCCGGCTTCGATCTGCCTAAATACTTCACGGACGAATGTCCGTTGAGCATCATTGAGCGTCAGCGGCATAATGCGGCCGCTCTTCGTCTTGATCTTGAGCATTCGCCAGCAGAATTGTTCAAAGTCGGCTAGGATTCCTTTTAGCTCATCCAGTTTTTCAGGTCGATCCCTTAGCCGCCGCTTGGCTCTTTTTCGATGCTCCTTAGCAAGAGTAATTACCATTCGTCGTCATCTTCCTCATCGTCTTCATCGCCTTCATCCCCTTCCGTGCCGCCATAGCCTAACAACTTGCGTTTCTCCAGCTCCAGCCGTTCACGGGCTATCTCCAGCTTTTCTTCTTCCTGCTGCAAGCTGGCAATAAGGTTAATGACCCGAAGCTTTTTATCACGGGTTTTGACCAGTGCTTCTTCCTGTTTCAAAATCTTATCCAGCTTGGAGGTAGTGACGGTCGTAATTTCCGTGACCTTCATCCCTTCGGTTTCAACGGACAGATTGATCTGCTTCCCTGTCTTCGGGCTAGTGTAAGGAACTTTGTCTTTACGCTGGTGTAACTCCTGTTTGATCTTCTTTTCCTCGTCGGTCAGACCAGCTTCAAGCTGCTTGACTCGGCGCATGTGCCGTCGCTCTTGGATAGACAGCATAATAAGCTGTTCGTTGAGCTGTGCCAAAGGGGAAGTATCAATCTGATCAAACAACTCTTGCTCGTCTTCCTCCAAGGCATCCAGAAAGATAGTTTCATACATCCCTGTCTTGAGGGCCTTCTTGTTGCGATAGGGACCGCCCGGTCCACCACTATTCCCCTTGGCGTTTTGGTTACCTGGGGGAGCACCCCCGCGATTGCCGACAGCGTTTTTGTTCCCTTTGGGCGCTCCCCTTGGATTAGGAGCGTTCCCTTTCGTTCCATTTGGAACGTTCCCATTGGATGAATCAAAAACGTTCCCATTCAATTCATCCTGCCAGCGGTCCATAGACTTCCATTTGCGGACCCTTCCCTCAGGAATAGAAAGAGCGGCGGCGATGTCTTTTAGCTTCATCGTCCCGCCGCTCTCCAACCACATCTGTTTTGCTTTGTCCCGCTCAGGACTTCGCTCTCTTGCCATGCTACACAATCACCACCCCCAACAAAAAAAGCGAGCCTCATTGGCTCGCTTTCCCAGCAATTATATTTAAAAATTCGTATTAGTACTAGTCCGAACTCCGAGCTTTCCAGACATGGAGCCAGAACCACTACTTAAACTAACATAAAATTTCCCTGCGGACCACGCCTTGCTTGAATTTAATATTTCATCGAATGTTTTACCCGGTTTTACTGTTCCACTGTACTTTTCCGCACCAGATACACTTCCCTGATTTACGGTAAAGGAGATAGTAGTGTTTCCTGTATTTCTCAAGTACAGTCTTACATATCCATATCCTCCTTTAATGTCAAAATCAGCAGAATCATTAAATCCAGCTACTGGACGATCTACAATTTGTCCATCAGTAGCTTGTGGAGTAATTACATGGTCACCAGTAGGTGTAGTAGCTGGAGCTTGAGTCGCCGCAGACGATGTTGCAGAATCAGTTACAGCAGTTTCTGAATCTGCAAAAATCGCACTGGGTACAGCAATAGCTCCCCCAATTAGACCTAGTGCCAAGGCTGGTGCAATAAAATGTTTTTTCTTCAAAGCTTATTCCTCCTATATTTGTATATTAAACTACCTCCTCATACTACTAAAAGATTCCATGTTTTTAATTTTTCTTACAATATAATCATAATCTTGTTTAATAAATCCATATTTATTCATTAACTAGCAAGATTATTGTATGCTTTTACAAATCATCCTTTTGAAGCTTTATATCCAACTCAATTAGACGATCCAAGTCCTGGACCGTCTGCATTTTTATATTCCCAGCTTGCAGGTCTTTGACCCACTGAGCTATACCAGCTTTAACAATCTTGCGGTACTGCGCCTTGGATTCGAGGATTCCCTCGACGATCTCTATCTCACGTTGTAATAGTGCATCTTGGTGTTCGTTGTCTGTTCCCATTGTCGTATCCCTCGGCTTCCGTTATTATGGAATGCGAGATAGCGGATGTCTGCAAAATGCCACGCGTGGCGGGCCGCTATCTCAGCCGGGGGATACCCTGGGTGAATGGGAGGACGTTAGCGCGTCCTCCTTTTTCCTATGCTACGGGTTCAGCCCGATGCAACAGGACTGGCTCAATACCAGTGCTCTCCAGGAATCGTTTTTTGATCACATCGCAGAAGATCGGGTCCAGTTCCAATGTCCGGCATGTTCGGTCCATCTGTTCACAGGTCATAAGTGTGGAGCCGCTGCCGCCGAAGAAATCGACAACCTCGTCACCACGCTGGCTGCTGTTCCTGATTGGGATGGCCAACAGATCAAGAGGCTTTTGGGTGGGATGAACGTACTTGTTCACATCCCCCCTTGAAACCTCCCATACTGTCTCAGGCAGCGGGTCCTCAACAGGCAGACCAGCCTTCCAGACTGTTGTCTGTGTCCGATCACCGTACCAGTCAGGAGCTTTCCCCTTCATGTGAGCATAAAAGACCGGCTCATGTTTGAAGCGGTACTGTGCCCAGCCGAAGGAAGCCGCATTCTTTACCCAAATACATTGTGATCGGACGACTATTCCAGCAGCCTTCATCGCTTCTTCAAAGTCAATTTGATAGGAGGAAGGATGAAACACATAAATGGCTGCTGTAGGCTGCATCACCACTGCATAGTTTGAAAAAACGGCATACAAAAAGCCCGCGAATTCCTCAGCGGGCATGTTGTCGTTCATTATGCTGCTACGACCATCAGCGGCCAGACGCTCTGAAACACTCTCAACAGCCACATTATACGGCGGATCAGTAACGACCAGCGCTGCTTTGGCTCCATCCATCAAAAGTACAATATCATCAGGATTGGTTGCATCTCCACACACCAATCGATGCCGCCCTAGTTGCCACACATCCCCGCGCCTGGTCTCCGGCTCCTTGATTTCATCTAGAGCACGCTGGACGTCAAAGTCATCATCGGTAACCGGAAGGTCCAAATCTTCATCATGTGGCACAGCAAACTCTGCCGCCAGATCCTCGAACTCTTCCAAATTGAAGCCGGACAGGGCCAGATCAGCTCCACTCTGCTCCAGATCGTCAAGCAATCGATAAAGGGCTTCATCATCCCATCGACCGGAAACTTTGTTAAGCGCCAGATTGAGAAGCTTTTCCTGCTGATCGTCCAAGTCTACAACACTTACAGTCAGCTCCGTATGACCCAGCTCGTTAACCATGATCTTATAGCGTTGATGGCCTCCAACCATGTTTCCGGTGCGTTCATTCCAGATAATCGGATCGATGTATCCAAACTGCTCTATACTGCGTTTCAACTTCTCATATTCAACATCGCCCGGCTTCAGATCGACGCGAGGGTTGTATGCTGCTGCGTTGATTTGTTCGATTGGTAGGACTCTGATTTCCACGATGAACACCTCCAAATATTTTTTCGCAACAATTCTCCTAGATAGACCGATAGTTACGGCGAAGAACAAGAGAAGGGAGGAAGCTACATGCTTACGATTCTGTTGAGTGTAACAATACCAGCTATCTGTAAGGTCCTAATTGCTTACTACATCTATAAAGCAGCTGTAGTAAAAGCCAACAACTCAAGGTAAAACAAAGAGGGCAGACCATGACGGTTTGCCCTGTATTTGTGTTGAGTTGGTTTCCGTTATTCGGGTGGCAGGATAATAGGCTGTCAGACTGTGTGTATGCCCTCTCTCTGCTTTCTTATGCACTTCTTCCGGCATTCGTCCGTATAACAGGAAGAAGGCTCAGAATAGCTCACATATTGTAGAATGAGAGCAAAAGAAAAAGCCACCCGAAGGTGACTCTCATCACTTAATATACCCAAATGAATATCCATCGACTGCGTTAATTTTGCCACGCCATAAATCTACTTCAAGTCTCGTGGTTCCCTGCAGTATAATTGCATCTTTTAGGTGCAAGAACTCAACATCCCATTCCGATGCATCTTCAGATGCATAGATGGTATTCGCATAACTGCGATACATGGAAGCTAACGTCTCACCTTGTTCGTTTATATTCTCAAAGGTTTCAGTTATAGAGTTCATATACTCTTTTCCTGAAATCATATTTCCCGTTATAATGTTGCCACCTACGGTTAAAGTGATTCCAATAATAAGCCCCGCATTCACTATCCGAACCAAATTTTCTAAAGTGAAGTCCTTGTCCAAAGGCAATGCAGTAGCAGATTTGTCTGATACTTCAATTTCGTCGTTCATCCTCATCACCTCCCCTAACACTACAAAAACGCGTCAGGTACATTTTACCTCGTTTAAACATACTGGTCGAGAACAAAACTGTTTAACCCCATCCCATCTACCCCAAACACAACCTTTGCATTTCTTCGGCTGTTTTGGTGGTCCTTTCAGCGGGAGCAAAATTCCTTTCTTTTGCTTCTTCTTCAAGACTAAGATCCTTTCAAGGCAATAAAAAAAGCCACTCAAATGAGTGACTTCTGTCTGCCTATGTATTTATAGCACCAAAGTAACACAGGTGCTTATTTAAAAAACGATAACCACAACAGCAATTGAACCTATGCCCGCTAAGCGGGATGCAAAACGCTACGCTGTTGCACAAAATCTTTACGAACTTTGTAACTAGAGAGGAAGAACAAGACCATTTTACAAATTACCATAAATAGACGTCAAATGAGTCAAACAGAGAATACACTCGGAAATCGAACTCAGTTTACTCATTCTTTGTATTCCTCTCTTTCTCGCTTCTATCCTGCCTTCTTTGTTGTAGAATTCCTTTGCTTAACCTGCAGAATCATTTCAATAAGCTGCTCCCTGTTAATCAAACGAACGTTATTGGATCTTGCCAGTCTGTATGCTTGCTCTGTGTAATCGCTATTTGTCACGACCCATGCTGAAGATGCACGGTAATGAGCTACCGCACCGTAAACTTCCTGAACCGCTTTAAGCCCAACATTTTTACTGTACCGTTTCGCCTGAACTACGATACGCTGACCGTTCTTTGTAAGAACCAGATCGGCACCGTAATCCCCAGAAGCTTGTGTAACCTCAGCTTTGTATCCTTGAGCTCTGAATAAATGCCCTAAATATTTCTCGAATTGATGACCATCCATTTTATCAATTTCAGCAATCCCAGAGTTACGCAGTCTTGTTGCAGCAGCCATTTGACGATAGAAAATAAATGCTATGACTATTGCTACTGCCACAAAAGATGCAAAAACAGAGGTACCGATTGAACCCGTAACTGAGTAGATAAAGAAAAACGGGGCTATTAGTGCAATACCTGCAATAGCCTCTTCGATAGAATTTTTCTGCTTTCTTCTCCGTCTTCTAGCCATTAATAATTCCCCCTTATTCTGTATATATCGTCAATAAAGTAATTGGAATTAATAGGTAGAAGGGAGAAACGCTGCGAAATTGAACCGCACAAGGGTTCTGATCAGACTGTTCATGTTTCCGCTGGTTAACTGGTGCCATGCCGCCTGCGCGTGCCATGTGATTAGGAAGAGAGCAACAAAAAAGGACCGGCACATTCGCCAGCCCATCGTCTGTTTCCTTCATTTCCAGGCTATCAATATACCATGGGAAAACCGTCATGTGGTGCTCAACTTTTAGTCAATAAATGTTCATCCTATGCCCATTTTACAGTCAAAAAACACCGCTTCTATGAATAGAAGTTGCTAAGCAGACGACCAATGATACAGACAATCACTTCTGACTATAGTTGCGTTCTGGTAAATCATTTCATTTTATAAAATGTAAAAACAAAAAATTGAACCTTAATAAAAAACAGAATAAAGTTAGCGGAAACTAAAATTTAAAACCAAGAACTCTTAATAATACGAAAAGAAGCACCCCGAAGGATGCTTCTTTTGAGGAAAGAGCTTTCGCAGTTCCCTCAATTATTGATACAGAAGAGAGCTTTCGCAGTCTCCATGTATCATAGTATCAGTATCATCGACTTGCTCCAAAAAAATACATGTCTTTTAGTACTAAGAAGAGCTTTCGCAGTTCTTATCAAGAAATTTGTGAAGAAGGCTTTCGCAATCACCACAATTATATGGTACCCTTTTATAGCAATGAAGTCAATAATCTATGGTATAATCTTCAGTCCAAATCTGTCCTTTTTATTGCATCCCCCATCATATGCTTGCTTTTCTATGACATCAAGCAAACCATAAGTTCTTTGCGACTTACCGGAAAGTTTTCGATTCCATGTGTTAGGTAATAAATCTGCAATTTGTAGCCCAATGACGTTGTCTGGCTTTAAGCTAAAATTTATCGTACTGAGACGTTTCTGGACAGTTTTATTACTATAAAATAGAGTACCCTGAGCCATAAGGTAATGAAAATGATGTTGTAATTGTTGATCTTTCTGGTCCGGATCAGAATTGGTCGATTCCAAGTAAATAGAACCCTTTGCATCATTGAGTTCAAGAAAGTGAACGAAATTTTCCATAATTAATTGAAGCGCGATAAAATACTTATCCCGACCATTTTCATATAATTTTTTGCAGTTATCTTCATGAATGCTAACTCCGAATATAGGAATATCATATGAATTAAACATATTAGTGATATCATTCCAAAACTCTTGAAGTTTTTGCTTGTCTTGAAATACCTTAAATGGTGTTGCTGTCTTATGCCTATTTATATCCATTTCATGAATTATCACCTTATCATCACCAAAAAACTTCTTTTTCAACTCATTAACATAGGGTATTACTTTTTTTTCATAGTCTTCTTCAGCAATAGCAAGTCCCATTAAGCAAAAATGCTCAAAATGGCCACCAGTTAGAATTTCATCTAAATAAAGCGTATATCTCTTCATCTTTTTCTTTGACTCCCCTCGAATGCTTTCTATATTTAATAGAATTCAATTTCATTCCGCTTTAAATCACATGTAGCTAAATGGACATTAAGCTCTGCTTTTTTCAGTAATTCTTGAGCCTTAGGAATGTGCTCATTCAACCCAAACGTAAATGGAAGAACCATGTAAGTTCTAAATTCAGGATTTTGACTAAATAAACGTAGCTTTTCTATAACAAATCTGCTTTGATATGTGTCTTTTGTTTGTACTTCGTATATAATTGTCTCATAGGCATTAAAAGCGAAAATATCTGGGTGCTGTCCGTTTATAGGAAGTGGTCTACCATATGGCCAATCTATATGATCAGCTAACACGGAGTACCCACTATTAAGAAGTCTTTCAGAAATCAGTTTGATTATGTTCAAATGCTGATGCTCCTGCAAAGAATTCCTTTTCATATTTGTATTACTCCTCATATGTAATAATTGGATGATGTCTTGTGTTGATTATGATATTACAAGTTATCAACAATATCAACGGGAACAAACGTTCTATATTGTTGATAACTTCCACATATTATTAATCTATCCTCTATAGACTCTTTTGAGCTGATACTTCTTCGATTTTTTTCATCCCCCCCCTCCTTGTAATCAAAAAAAGCACCCACTCGAAATTAAGATTTCTCCATAAAATCGATTGATGCTTCTGTAAGTAATTGTTAATGTTCTAGCATTAATTAAACTTGATTGTTATAACTTATAGGATTAAAAAAGCATAATTCTTACTCTGCTCACTCAATTACGTCTTCTTTCACTCCATGGATAAATTACTTAAAGCTCCGTATTATTCATATCAAAGAATCCCATCAATTTCAATGTGTTTGCCATACTCTCAGTACCCTCACCAAGTTTACGTCGGATAGTGCTATCACTGAGACTGCGACGGAAGAAAAGCAGTGTCTCTTTATAGGTATAGCCCTGAATATATCGGTATTCTATCGCTTTACGAGCGTCATCATCCTTAATAAGACCGTGCGCCCGACGAAGCTGCCTCGTATAAAAATCATACCTGCTGTAGACCCAACGCTGCTTTTCAATCAGAATCGTGGCGTTGACTGTCTTGTCTGCATGCAAATCAGTCTGATCGATGCGGCGAGCTGCTTCGCCATCAATACCTACTTGCTGAAGCTCCTGCTCAAACTGCTCAAAGTCCTTCATAAGTGCAACCATATCTGTATATTTTTCGAGCAGGAACTTTGTCCGCTGGATCTCCTGTTTAGTTGCTTTTGCGAAGAGCTCCCCTTGCTCCCATACCATTGCCATTCCCCTCATTCCCCTTTGTCATATGATATAATGTCAGGAGGAATGATTTACTATTAGTGCCCCCGCGAGCCCGGTCAAGGAATGCGGGGGTGTTTGTATTTTTGTGGAGGAAGAATAGCATCACATCTCTTCCTTTGCAATTTTCATCGTTTCTTGCACCAATTGCTTCGCGTAGTCCTCATTTGGTCTCGGAGCATCCAACACATCGTATATATCCTGTAAATGAAGCAACACACGCTCGTTCGTCCCTGCTTGCTGACGGTTCGATGCTTCCGGGTCAAAACCGAGCAATCGTATCGTATCATCCAGCTCCAAACGCATATCCATGAGCTGCTCTATCGCTGCATTAACATTTGCCAAGGTTCACACCCTCCAAAGGGGAAAAGCCCCTATAATCTGACTCATACAAGCTCACCTTGGTCTCAACTCCAAAAACTGCAAATTAGACAGTTCTCCAATTCGATATTCAGCTTGAACCAAATTTAACAAGCCGAGTATTTGGAAGCTATGAGCTATCTTTTTTATCGCTGCCCTTCTGCGTTCAGCAAACGTACTCCCACTAATTGGGTACATGTCGTTCCGGTAACCTTTCCCCATATATGACTGCGCTACAAGGTACCTCGCACCTTTGATATACAAAAGTTCCAAAATGGTTCGCTCGTACGGATTAACTAAGTTGTTAATGGAACTCTGTATAATTTGAGAGAGCGTGTTATACAGGAAGTAAAGCTCCGGGCGCCTATATTTAAGGATCATAGCCTTTGTTTGCCTAACATGACCTTTCTCTCCCTCGTAACTTTTCAGAGAAATGCTGGACTTTACTGCAAATTGATAGTCTCTGACTATCCTTACTATTTGAGGATTTATTGAAAGCAGGTATTCTGTCTTTTTAAATTCTTCAGTTGACACACCAACTCGCTTACCTGCTACGTCCTTGAGGGCTCTATCTAATTCTGCAATTCTTATTTGAGCCAAGATCAACCTCCCCCCTTCTCAGCGTGCAATGTGTTTGTACCGAACGCGTAGCCCTTCAAGCGGTATGCTACAGTCATCGACTAAGTAGTAATCATATCCGTTGTGTTCGATACGCGAGAGTTCCCAGCAAACACCGTCGTCATTTTGGTCCTGATACTCAAGTGTTTGTCCAGAAGTGAACTCCCGTCCATGCAAAGCATATCGGCCGCCCACATTTTTAGTTAGTATACCCTCGTCTACTACCTCAGCAAAGGTCTGGTCAAGCAATCGTTTAGCATCATCCAGAAGGTTGCCTACCCGGCAAAACATCCCACGGAGGTACTGATCATCCGGATTTCCCCTGTTGTAATGTGCTGTCCAATTTTCCTCAGCAGTGACAATCATCTGACTAACGCGCTGCATTCGTGAAAGCAATGCCTCCAATTCTACGGTTATCTTATTTTTCATAGATCCATTCATAGATATCGTCCTTTCGAGTTGAAATAAGATCATACGTTCCGTTTTATAGGTGCAAGTGGCCGCCGTAGCCCGTGAGGGTAGGGGCCACGTTGCTTTATGAAAGGAACGCCTTACGCCGCTCCCCCGTTTCTCATTTGCTTGGCAACCATCTTCTTATAAGCTGTCCATTTGGTAGTGATCTGGCCACTGGTCAAGCCGATGCTTTTAGCAATCTGCATCCACGTCTTGCCTTCTTCACGGCGCTGTTGAAGCAAAGTAGGGAAATCAACAGGAATATCGTCAAAGGTAGGACGGACTTTCAGAATGTATTCTTCCAGCTCCTCCTTATCGACTGTCGTCTCGGAATCTGTGTCAGTAGCAGGATTTGAGTCATCCTTCGGCTTGTTGTCATTCTCAGATTCATTTTCTCCAGTCTGCTCGGACGGATCAGTATTAGCACCTTCTTGCTCTCCCGGCTGATCGCCATTTTGTTGTTCTTCTTGCTGACTGTTTACTGGCTCCCCATCTTTCGGCGGTACCGTATTGACTTGGCCTTTGCGCCATTCATCCCACTTTGCAGCCATTGGCGCGACCCGCTTACGGTACTCATCCACCATAACCACAAACACGCCCACACCCATACCAATATCGGCAGCTATTTTCAGATAGGTGTCCCCACTGGACAAGCGCTCTGTAATTTCCAAAAAGTCATACTGCATGTCGTCAAAGCGCGGCGCCAGCCCGCTAAGTATAAAGTCCTGAATAATTTCAAGGTCAATCTGCTCTGGATCAGCTTTAACCTCCACTTTCTCAGGAGGAAGCCCAAGATCCATGGAGAGCTGCTCTCCTTCCGGCTTCGCTATAGATACCACACCACCATCATCCACGGTGTATTTCGTGATTGGCTTGCCCGTTCTGGCATTCTTCAAAACTTTGTACGTGACAATCTGTGAATCCAGGCCTCCGATAACTTTAAGCTCCAACATGCTTTGAAGCGTATTATATTGGCCGTCCAGCTCAGAAGCTGGGATACTGATTGTAATTTCCGTTTCTTCCGATGACTTGAGATTGATCTTTTTAACCGTACCTTTGAAATTTATATAGCTCATCTTTAAGCCACTCCCTTAATGAAATTTTGATGATAGGCCCAGCAAAGTGCGATAGCGTCTGAAGGATCAAAAAGACGTTCCCTTATGTCCCCGATTTTGTACTTGCCCCGTGGATCGTTTTTCTTGTACAGGACAGGAATGGCGATCTCGTCATAGTCGAGGTCGAACAACATCTGCATTTCCATGGCGACTGTCTCTTTATCCGCATTCCCTTTACCTGTCTGAATTTTGAGCTCCGAAGGACGGATGCCCACAATCGGCTTGTCCAAATGCAGGGCAGCCAAGGAAACAGAAGTATACGCCCCGACAAGTGCTAGTACACTGTTGGCATTTTTAAAGTGAACTGGACGCTCCAGTACAATCAATTCCGGTTCTTCCTGCTCGATCAGTCGGAATGTGTCCTGATAGATGGCGTCCAAAACACTAGGCATTGTAATTGACGAAAAGTCCCTTAATCCAAAGTCTATCGGCTTACCATTTCGCATTGTGGCCCAACCAGCAAAATTCGTGCCATGGTCAATTCCCATAATCTTCAAATCTGCTTCCCCCTCTTTTTACGCTTACGCGACTGCTTGACCAGCAACATACTGTGTTCAAGGACAAATACCTCGCCTATCACCCTACCGCTTCGGTCTCGTACAGTTTGCTTTAACTGAGTTTGATACATCGGGTCCTTTATCTGGCGCTGCATGAGCTGTCACCTCCAGCGATGGGCCAGTCACCAAGAATCAGGCGAAATTCGGCCATCCCCTCAGACAGCTCGCTCCGATTGATGTCCGGCAGCTCCTCGAGTAATTCCGATTCATTCGGAACTTGTCCAGTACGGACAAACCGATGTTTCATGTACTCATAGACGCTCCAGCGCGTCCAGCATGACGGCTGCATTAGGCCCGTACCTTGTAAGGCTGCAATGCTCCATAGTGCTTATTTAGCAGCCACCGCTTTCCTGAGAATTTGTTTAGCAGCACGACCCCATCTGCTGTTTCCCGTTCTGAGACCCAGTTGTCCAGTGTCACACCTGGTCTGGCCTTTAACAATCCAATCTTTTGCTTTTTGGTGAGTCGTTTCCCCTGTTTCATGTCCGTTCCTCCCCTACGCGATTTGTTGTGTGTCTTTCTCAAATTTGAGTTTCACTACTCCAGTAGGACCATTACGTTGTTTTGCGAGGTTGATTTCCAAGATACCCGGGTCCGGTGTATCAGGATTGTAATATTCGTCCCTGTACAACAAGAGGATATCGTCAGCAACCGCGCTGATTGCGGCGCTGCCTGATAAGTCTGAAACGAATGGTCTTTTATTCTGCCGACTCTCCACATCCTGCTTGACCTGAGATAAGCCGATCAGTGCGCAGTCACAGTCTTTTGCCGCCTTCCGTAGCTTCTGACAAACCCGATGCAAGCCAGAACCACTGTTGTCGTTTCGTTCAGCAGGCTCAACCACTTCCTGTAAGTAATCTACAATGACCAAATCAAGTCCTTCTTGCCGCTTCAATCGGCGCATTTCGGAACAAATGTACTCCGCAGTCACGCCCCGGCTATCATCGATATGAATTTTCCGCAGAAACTCCATCTGCATAGAAATACGCTCGATCTGTTCCGGTTTCAGATGCCCTGAACGTATAGCTTGCAGAGGAATACTGCACAGATTAGCGATCATCCGGTTATAAATCTGCACCTTGGACATTTCCAAGCTAAAGTCCGCAACCTTATGTCCCCGCTGGGTGGCCCGCATCTTAATTTCATTGGCAACGGCTGATTTACCCATGCTAGTTCGAGCTCCAATGACAACCAGGTTAGTACGCTGGAACCCTAGCGTCAGTCGGTCCAATGCTGACCAGCCTGTCATAATACCAAGCGCTCGGGAAGGATCTTGCGTTTTAAGTACCAAGTCCTCATACCACTGGATGATGTCGTCAACCGCCGTATCCTTTTGCAATGCTTTAGGACGAATATCCAGTGAGCGTTGTTCAAACTCATCCAGTAATTCCTCAAACCCGCCTGACGACAAATCCAAAAATTTATCACGGTATTCACCGACCAAATCCAGCGCTTTACGACGAGCATCGGTTTCGATGAGCTGCCTGATATTCTGCTCCAGCATTGAAACTGCAACCGCAGAGCTGGCCAGTTTAGACAGGTAAGAAACTCCACCCACCTTTTCAAGATGCTTTTCGAATACCGTCACCAACATAGTCATGGACAGTTCCTGTTCAGTCCGATGTAGTTCTAGTATCATTTTCAGCAGATTACGATGCCAAGGTTGTGTAAATAAACTTGGTTCTAGTGTTACGGCGACTTCCCCAACAAGGGAGGGGTCTCGAAAAAAGGAACCTAATATTTCAGCCTCAAGTAACTCCGTATTCAGCAAGTCGCTGCTCATCTGCCTTTCTCATCAAGATCGTAATAGGGTCGTCTTCCCGAATTTCTGCTTCCGCCGGTGAAGCCCGATCCATTCGGCGTTCTGTTTCCGGTCCCCCGCGTTTACGGTATCCTTCCAGCGTTCCCCGGACGTAAGCCAAACTCTTTTTCTTCTGTCGAACGGCTTCCCTCATGGCTTTCATAAGCCATTCTCCACCGTAATCGTCGAAAAGGGCTCCCAAGTCTTCGGTTTCAAACGGGGTGACTTTCCCTGTATCTGCAAAATTGTTTTCGTAAGCGCGGTAGATATAGCCAAAGGAATGATTCGAAGGAAGCCCTCCTCCTCCTCCACTTTGCTCTGTATCTAATTCCTGTACAGTATCTAAAGATGTAGTAGTGGTTTTTTTAATAATTGCTTTAAATATTGTTTTAGAGAGCTGAAATCCCTTGGTATGACACCAAAAATCGCGCTTCACAGTTACCTTTTTAGTAACTGGCGAGTTACCTTTTTGGTAACTGAACAGTTGCCTTTTGTGTAACTGAGTTACCTTTTTAGTAACTCGGATCGGTTGCTTTTTTGGTAACTCAGTTACTTTTTTAGTAACTGGTTTGCCGAGATTTGGGGTATGAGTTTCAATGTTAATTTTGATTAAATCGTTCATCATTTTGGGGTCATATCGCTCCACCACATCGACAGTCCACATGTCATAGTACTTATTGATCTGGAACACATTCATGTGCTCGTCCCAAAACAGAACATGATTTTCAACCAGCTTTTTTAGTTCCTTTTTAATATGTTCCTTCCGAACACCACATAGCTCAAAATGTTTAAGCATAGGGATTTTAGCCGATGGCTTCCCGCATCCCCAGCTCAGCGTGAGGACAAAATCAATAATATCCCGCTGCCGCTGAGTAAACTTCCGCCGGATCAGCTCTCGATGTATTTCATGTGATATGCGTATATGTGCGTCCGTAGGCTGAGGATTTACATTGGAGTCCACCGGCTTCACCACCTAATCTCTTGCGTTTTATATATAAATACCGTTCGCTTCTTCACACCGCTTGAATCATTTACACACTCTGCTCCCTAGCATCCCGCAGAAATATATAAGGGTACTTAGCTCGAATCACTGTCCAACCTGGATAGCCCCGCGCGAAGTATTCTCGCACCTCGCGCTTAAAGGCTACAGGGTCGGACTCTTTAATCCGCCAAATGTGTTCACCGATCATGCTGCGTAACAGCGGTTTGCCAGTAATCTCATCTATAGAACTCATTCAAATTCCAGTTCGTCCTGACCTGATCCATCAGCAGGCTGCTGCGAATCAGTGTTATTTGGCTGAGTCGCATCACCTGACTGAGGTGTTTCACTGCCTTCAGATTCAGTTGGCATATCAAAAACAAAAGGTTCATCGTTTGGAGTGATATCCTTACGCACCGTTTCATCCTGAGTAACCGCAGAAGCAATCTCTACACTGATAGGAAGCCACTTCCAGCCTGCGCGAACAACGGTCTTTTTGCACATCTCCACATAATCCGTCACCCAAGGCCCGTTATTTGCAGACTTTGAACGCTTTTTATGAGCTTCAATTTCGCTTATCGGCATGTAATGAATGAAATGACCGCCATCGTTGAATATTGCCACCATGTAAGCACCGATAACCTTGCCGGATTCAGCGGGTTTCGCATCTCGACGAAAGAACCAAGGAACATGCTTCAGGTTTTCTTCCAGGCCGTAGGTTAACTCTATGAAGTCATTTTCATATACTTCATGAGCAACAATGGATCTAATGTTGCCTGAGCGACGGGCCAAATCAATCATGCCTTTATAGCCAATGATGAATTGAACTTCCGTTGTGTTCGTTTTGTTGTTTTTGAATGGAATTAGGTAACAGTGTCCCAATAATCCTGGCTCCAACCCCAACTGAGCAGACTGCATAACCGCTCCCATCAAAGATGCTATTGAGCATTCCAGCAGCTTGGGATTCGTGCGAATCGTCGTTAAGGCTATCCGGCTAAGGCGTTCAATGCTCATATGCTTTGGCATAGCCTCCGCAATTTGATATTTCATTTTGTCCATATAAGCTGCGATGGTCTGAGAAGGTGTAGGCGCATCGTTTTTTGCCCCAGCAGCCTTATTTTGAAGCTTTTTTTCAAGGGTTGCTCCGTTACTGCGTTGCCCTGCCATAATAGCCTCCTTACTTCACCAGAAAACGTCTTGAAGACGTGGTGTTTGCGTATTTTTCAAAGATGTGCGGCTGCTCCTGCTTCAAGCGCTTAGTGTCCAGGCGCGTTGTTTGACTAGACTTCCAAGTCACCAAGGGTTCCCCGTTATACGTAGCAACCTCATTTTCACCGATAGCTGCCTTCAGCTCATTTTCCAATCGCTTGACCTGTTCTTCAGCCACTTTCGCGTCTTCTTTGGCAGCAATGAGCTTGTCCACCAGCAATGCCTGATCTTTCCCCAGCGTAATTTCTGTTGCTGGCCGAGAAGCAGGATATAAGCGATTCAGTAGCTCAGTCGAAGCAGCGCTACCGTCTACCATTGGTGGAACCCGCGGAATTACATGCTTGTTCCAAAACTCGTCCTCAATTTGAATAAGGGATTCAATGATACCTTCGTTTCGCTCAACCAGCTTGTACTGAAATTTTTGACCACCGATCAGAACGGCAAAATATCCGTAATCCACACCAAGTACGGCCATGTAATGTTGGAGCTGAATGGCGTATTCATCAGGAACCTGATCGTCGGCCCATTCGCTCAGCTTATATGCGCTGGCTGTCTTGCACTCCAGGATTCCGATACCACGGCCACCCTTATCCATAATGAGCCTATCCACGTTACCAAGCATGAATGGATGATCTGGGTGCTGATACATCTTATTGCTGCGTTGCACACGTAACCCAGTTTGGTTCATAAACTCACGAGCGACTAAATCCTCTAACTGGTTCCCCCAATAAGCTGCTTCGCCTGGTTCGTCCGGCACAATCTGATCCGTTTTTTCTAAAAAGACACCAACGGGTGATTTATACCGATTCAACCCGGATACCGCAGATGCATCAGAACCACCAATGCCGCGTTTACGCAATTTCAACCATTCGTCACGTTCGATACCTTTTGTAACAGCAGTTACATTCATAGCCATATGACTATCGCTCCCTCTTGTTAGGAACAGCCACCCATGATAAGATGGCCGTATTCACATATTTAGTTTTCAAAAGATCAGTGATAGCCCGTTGCCGCGGGCTATTTTTTTATAATGAAAAAGCTAACTCGTTTCGGTACAACTTCGCTATTCGCTATCTTGAGGCCAGTATCAATGATGCTTTTGAACTGCTCTGTGACTTCTCGTTGTCCCACTGTCTTGATTTTCAGCGCAGTATAAAGCCCCACATTTAACGCGATAGCTTCTAAAAACTCAGTAGCATCCACAGATTCGTCGGTGCTAATTTTCGCAAAAAACTCCACCACTTTTTTATGAGTTGCGTTCATGCCGATTCTCCTTCCATGATTTCGTCATGCTCTGCAATCTGTCGATACTCGACGACCACCGGGGCATTTTCAATGCTTACGATAAGCACGTCATCTTCATCTAAAACATGGAATTCCGAATGGACACTATTTTCATACTCCGTACCGACTTGTTTAATCTCAATGACTTCGCAGCCATTTAGCTCCGTTCCAACTTCAAAAATCCTTGTTGGATTAGAGACAACGGTCAAACGTTGAATAACTTGCACAAAGTTTCCTCCTTCCGTATGTAATTTCAAGCAGACTGGATTCGAACCAGCAGTCAGGCGCGCTCCGTCGTTTTCCGCCTGATATTCTCACCATCGCGTGTACACGTACCATCGTGTCGCTGCTTTGTGTGATGCGTCAGCCGCATCTTCCGACGCCGAACGGGAGTAGGTTATGTTACCGTCCGACGCCGGAAGACAAGGCCGACATGGCCTGTCCGTTGCCAGCTTGTCCTATATCACTGGCGACATATTTCCGAAAAACTCCAACCGTTCTACTGCTGGCAGAAGATTTAGGCTCAGCAAGGCGTTATTCCATTGAAAGTAGGCTTCGTCCCGCTCCTGTAGTAGCTCCTGAAATTCAGATGAAAAAGCTGAACCGCCCGCTTGTAGAAAAGCTTCTATTGCATCCGTGTTGGCCTGCGTTCCTGCCTTCTTATCAAGAAAGTTTTGAATGAGACGTTCCTTTAACTGCTGCGTCACGCACCCTCACCCTTGCTTTCTCTCGCAGAAGGAGATAGAATAAGCAACACATGAGACTTTAATCGAGTTCTCAAACCAAGCGTTCGGCCCGCCAGCCGAGCGTTTTTCTTTTGTTCCAGCTCCATAATTTCCTTGTTCAGAAACCAATCCCATTTCCCATCCTCAATTTGTGTCTCCGATAAACGTTGGCGCATGGAAACTAACTCATCTATGCGTTGTTGTACTATGCTCATAGCTAAACCTCATTTCATATATTTTTTTGCCTTCAGGTCAGCTCGGTGTTCTTTCCAAGCACCCAACCAGGAAAACGAATACTCTTTACATAACACTGCCGCGAAATGCGTAAGAGCAGTAATAGCTTCAACCGTCTCCATCAGTAGACGTTTCATGTTCTGGCGCTCAGAATCAGTAAGTTGGTCAGCAGTTTTGCTAATTGGGACCTCAGCAGACAGAACAAGAACTTCCCTCATTTCTTCAACCGTCTTGAACAGTACACTTGCCCTATGTAGATCTACATTGTCCAGCCAGGGCGCAAAGGCACCGCCTGTCACTTCCCCAGCTGCTGCAATGTAAAGTTGGCCGTCATCATAATGCTCCGCCGCTTGTTGCATGAGCTCTTTCGATGGTTTGCGGGAGCCTTTGATGATCTTTCCAATTAATGAAGCATCCACATGGGTAACTTGTCCGGCTGCGTTACGCGTTTCCCCCCGTCGTTTCAGAACCTCTTGAAGATTGGGACCAAACTGTCCAATTGACATGTTTTTTTCCTCTCCTTTGTCCGAATGACACGTTTATTACGGACAGAGGGCTGATGTAGTATTAGGTTGTAAGTTCTTCCCCCCGTATCCCCTCAACCCGCTGGAGCCGGTACAGCCTGGCGGGTTTCTTCTATTCATATAGCCCCTGATTTTTTCTCTCTTAGCCATTCCAAAGGTTCCGGCCAGAGGACTCGTTTGCCGCGAGCACCGCCAATGTTATATATAGGAAAGCCTGGTTCCTCCACCATGTCATAAGCGGCCTGCTTTCGAATTTTCATCCGTCTTGCCATTTCAGGAACCGTGATAATCTCGCCAGAATGCCGATTCAATTTCTGCACCTCCTTTCCGTATCAAACAGACTTCTATGGAACGAATCCAGTAAAAACGCATAGCTTAAACTTCCTATGATGCTTTATCTTTTTTTGACTCGATATGTGCCGCTAATTCTCTACTGTATTTAATCCAGTAGCATGCCAGCCGTTTATGTGTCCGCCGCTAAGCTTTTTCACTCATAGTTGACGGTTTACTCATTTAGCCAGCCCCCTTTTGTGTTCTTGTACTTTTATTTTGGGATGTATACTGAACCTGTACTTTTAGTCCAAAAAAAAGATAGTTGATATCGGCTTTTAAGATTTCAGAAATTTTGAACGCATCTGTAAGGGAAGGATTAGAATAACCATTTTCCCAATTGCTTACCGTAGCCTTTGAATAACCAAGTTTAAATGCAAGTTCTTCTTGAGTTAGACCACTTTTTTTTCTAGCATCTGCTAGGGCATGATTTTTCAACTTTATCACCTCACTTGTACACCAACCTTGTACCCATGACTTTATTATAAGTACAAGATTGGTGTATGTCAACAATAAAATACAAGGTTAATGTACTTATTTTATATATAAGGCATTTTCGATGTACAATATACATGTACTTTTATAATTATTGTTTAGGGGGAAGTTGTGTGTTTCGCGGAGATAGAGTTGCGTATCGAAGAAAAAAGAAGAAGCTAACTCAAGAAGAATTAGCTTCAAAAGTTAACTTAACCAAGGCGGCTATAAGTAATTACGAGAATGGGCATAGCACCCCTTCAAATGAGACCTTGGTAGCTTTGGCGGACACCCTCGACGTTGATACGGATTATTTACTCGGGCGTACCGACACCCCTTGGAATGAACAAAGTGGCTCTAATTCTAAAAAGAATGATTTGTCTCAAGAGACTACAGACTATGTACTCAAGGAGTTGGTGAAGAAATACAATATTGATCTAACCGACCCACAAAATAAAGAAACATTGGAGAAGATGATTAAGTTGGTCTATGAAGACTTATAAGTGTCTATATAATCAAGCAATTTAGTTTCTATGAATGCATAGACTTCTTCCGGCTTTTCTCGTTCTAACTGTTCGATGTTCGACATCATTTTTTTGAATTCGTCAGTCATAGTTGCACTTCCATTCAATATCTGGATTAATTTCATGTTTTGCACAGTATAATTTTATACGTTAATTTCTATTCTATTGTTTCAAGAATATAGGAGATTGTGTTCATCAAACAATAGACAAATACTATTATATATCCATATGCCCTTCCCACGAAGAGTGACTTTTTAGCGAAGGATATTTTTGTATTTTTTCAACACTAATACAAATTAGCAAATTCCCCAGCCGATGGGATCACATGAGGATGGTTTTGGTGGTTATCATAATCGTAGTTATCCTTTTAGCCATATTGTTTGGGAAGGGAATTAGAAATCTATTTTCACTTGCTTTCATAGGTATATTAACTATTTTCTTATGGGAGATTGCTTGGTGGGGAAAAGTTATAGACTTAATTCTAGCTCTTATTTTTTTTGTCCCTATAATCAATGGTCTTATACAGGGATTCCATACACCAAAGGTTGTAGGTACAGTTCCCTCAAAACCCAGTGGCACAAGGCATGTTGCTAAAAGTGTCGAAGTGAAGCCACGTGAAAAAGCTCAGACTTCTTTTTTATCTGACTTCAATTTAATTGAGATAGCGGAGCCATATGGAGACATTGACCTAAGTAAAGTAAATGTCACGATGGTTTCCAGTACCTTGATGAAAAGGGTTCCTTATTTTAGAAAAATTCAGTTGCAAAATCGTGAGTACATACCTGCTCGTAAAGTTACTTCCTCAAATGAATCAGGTATTTCACTTACAAAGCAATCCTGAGTTGAATTAGAAGCTGTACGGAAAAATTTCCATACGCATGAAATTTCGGTACAATATAACCTAAAGCCCTTTTCGGGCTTTTCTTTTGGAACAAAAACAGAACATACATTCCCTATTTCAATTAGGAGGTTCGTCATGAGAGGACATATAGCCCAGAAAGGGAAGAAATACTACATCGTCGTGGATATGAAAGATGAAGTAACAGGAAAGCGTCGCAGGAAGTGGCTTACTGGCCCCACTGGAGGCTTCGATAAGAAAAGAGATGCTGAACGTGCAATGCCTGACATTCTCAGTGCTTTTAATAAAGGCACCTTTGTAGAACCGACCAAGAAAACTTTCGGTGAAATTATGGAGACCTGGCTCAAAGACAAAAAAACCTCTGTTAAACATGGTACTTGGAAGTCTTATGAGTGGCTTGTAAACACACACATTGTGCCGAATCTCGGGAAAGTGCAGATGACAAAATTAAAACCGCAGCACCTCCATAATTTATATCATGAATTACTCCTACCCAAGTTATCTGTAGCCTCCATCAAGAAAGCTCACGTCCTAATTTTAGATGCTTTAACCCGGGCAGTAGCCTGGGGAGTTATCACTCAGAATGTTGCCTCTTATGTAGAATTACCCCAAGGAAAAAAGAAAAAATTCGAGGTCTGGAATGAACATCAATTAAAAATCTTCCTAGATGCTGCATCTGAAGATCAATACTTCATGGCCTTCGAGCTCGCTGCCTCTACTGGCATGCGTCAAAGTGAAATACTTGCGCTACCCCGATCAGAGGTAGATTTAAAGAGGAAAACGGCTTCGGTTCGACAAGCTTATACCATTTCTGAAATAGGACATGATCTTGATGATACTAAGAATGATAGTAGCGTTCGCTCCATCGCACTGTTTGCTAATACCGTTAATTTTCTAGAAAATCACTTTAGAAAGCAAGAACATGAGCAAGCCAGAAATAAGCTATACAATGATTCAGGCTTAGTAATTCAAACGAGTGTGGGAACGCCTCTCGGCCCCCGCAATCTTATGAGACATTACTATCGTATTTTGGACAAAATTGTAAAGGAACATCCCGACTTTCCTCGGATTCGTTTCCACGATCTGCGACACACTCATGCAACACTACTTCTCAAAGCTGGTATCCATCCAAAGATCGTTCAAGAGCGACTTGGACATTCGTCTATCAATGTAACTCTGGATACCTATTCACATGTTCTTCCGAATCTCCAAGAAGCGGTGTTAAAAAACATTGGCGATTCAATCACAGGAGAGAGCATTAGCACCATAGAACCCACTTTACTAGACTAAAGGGTAGAAAAATGGTAGAAGAATGCTCAATTCAACAAAAAAAGCGCGACGTCCAAAAAGCTTGGAAGCCGCGCTGTGCTTGAGTTTTATAAGATGCTGGTGAAGGGAATTGAACCCCCGACCTACGCATTACGAGTGCGTTGCTCTACCCCTGAGCTACACCAGCAGGTCAGTATGACTGACAACAAAAACTATTATACTCTTAGTTACATAAAAATCAATCACTTACATCAACTTTATCAACTAGGATTTGGATTTAATTCTGTAACATTTCCTGTCGTGGTTCCGGATAGTTTATCTGCGACGGATCTGAGCTTTTGGCGACTGGATGAAGGCTTATCACGGCGATCATCAATTTTGACCGAGGTGGAAACACGTTTGGCTCCTGCCAGGAATGGCGCTTCGTGCAGCGCAGCAATAGCGGTGAACACATCATCCAACGACCCCTCAATAATCGTACTCATGGAGGTAAGCTCATAGGTAATTCCCTTTTGCGTCTTCAACACTTTTTGCATTTGAGCAACATAGTCGCTCAGGCTCGTACTCCCCGTTCCAATCGGGATCACAGTCACTTCTGCAATAGCCATCACCAAGTTCCTCCTTTAATTTAAAAAAATCTTCTTTTTTAAAATTCTAAAACCCAGTCCATAAAGCAACCTTGTTTTGCAAGAAAAGTTCCATATGTATACCGCTTGTTTCTGTAGGAAGCATCTATATTATTTATTGTACCGTCCACTCCGTCTCAATTCAAATACGGCTCGCGACTTCTCTGCATATTTTGATTTTCCATTCCTTTTCCTTTACGTATGGCTTCGAATGTTGCTATAATACTCCTTGCACTTATTTGAAATTTTAAGTTTATACACACAATATGTTGGGTTAAATATTCATAACACCTCTAAATATAGTGATGTAGCCGATAAATCCTACGGGAACCATCTTTTTCCCCTTCATTGGCAGACGCATCGCTATTTCTATGTTATTGGATTACATACAGCCCCAAAATGCTGTCTGACCATCGCTTTTTTCATCATTTTCTTTTCTCAGATCATTTTCATGCCTATTCCCTAAGTATGAATTCCAAATCAAGAAAGCGAGGAATTAATCCTATGCCACAACTCGTAACCAAACCAAACAATCGCCAGTTGGCTTTTGATGAAATACGTATATCCGTATATGCTGACCGTGTGCTCAGCGGGCTGGACAAGCTGGATAAAGATCGACTCATTCGCGGTGTAACCAGTAAGCTGCGCCGGGATGAAGTCACGGGGGATGAAATTAGCAACGCATTTGCAATGGCTGCCCTGGAACTGGTTAGCAAGGAAGAACCGGACTGGAAATTTGCTGCTGCGCGTGCTTTGCTCACTTCTTTATATAAAAAAGCAGCTACTCACCGCCGTTACAAATCGTATGCAGACGAGCCTTACGGCGCTTTTTACCCACTGATCACCGATTTAGTTCAAAAAGGAATCTACCGTCAAGAGCTGCTTGACTGCTACACCAAGGAGCAGATTGATGAACTCGGCGATTCCATATTGCCGCAGAATGACCTGCTGTTCGACTATATCGGACTGTTGACGCTGTCTGAGCGCTATTTGGCCAATGATTTTGACGGACGCGTGATGGAACTTCCGCAAGAACGCTACATGATTATCGCAATGTACCTGATGCATCAGGAGCCTGCCGACAAGCGTATGGAGCTGGTCAAGGAAGCATACTGGGCGATGAGCAACATGTACATGACAGCAGCTACACCAACCATGTCTAATGCCGGAAAAAAGGTGGCGGGACAGCTTTCCAGCTGCTTTATCGACACCGTAGACGACTCATTGGAAGGTATTTTCGATTCCAATACCGATGTAGCCCGTCTTAGCAAAATGGGTGGCGGCATCGGCGTATACCTCGGTAAAGTACGGGCACGCGGCTCCGATATCCGCGGACATAAAAATACAAGCTCTGGTGTTATTCCTTGGATTCGCCAGTTGAACAATACAGCTGTTAGCGTAGACCAACTGGGTACACGCAAAGGTGCAATTGCCGTTTATCTGGACGTATTCCACAAAGACATTCTGGCATTCCTGGACCTAAAGCTGAACAACGGTGATGAGCGGATGCGTGCGCATGACGTGTTCCACGGCGTATGTCTACCCGATCTGTTCATGGAGCGGGTCGAAGCACGGGGCGAATGGAACCTGTTCTGTCCGCATGAAGTGAAGAAGGTCATGAGCTGGAAAGATGACAAGGGTCGTCCACTGGGACTGGAAGATTTTTATGATGAAACCTTCGGTTCAGGCTCCTTCCGCGAGAAGTATGAGGAGGCGTCACAGCATCCGATCCTTTCTCGTATTACGGTGCCTGCCATTGACATCATGAAGCGTCTGATGAAATCACAGTTGGAAACAGGTACGCCGTACATGTTCTACCGCGATACGGTAAACCGGGCTAACCCGAACCGTGCCCATGGTATGGTGTATTCCTCCAACCTGTGTACGGAAATTATGCAAAATCAATCTGCAACGGTAGTAGAAAAAGAAGAACTGGTCACCAAGGACGGACAAACACGCATTGTTATTTCCAAAATTCCTGGCGACTTTGTGGTGTGCAACCTGAACTCCATTCATCTAGCTCGTGCTGTTCCGGCAGGTGTGCTGGATCGTCTCGTACCGATTCAGGTACGTATGCTGGATAATGTTATTGATATCAACAACATTGAGGTGCTGCAAGCACAATACACGAACAGCCAATATCGTGCAGTCGGCTTGGGTACATTTGGGCTGCATCATCTGCTCGCACTTGAGGGCATCCGCTGGGAGTCCGATGAAGCGGTAACCTATAACGATCATTTGTATGAAAAAATCAACTACCTGGCTGTAAAATCCAGCATGGAGCTAGCGAAAGAAAAAGGCCGTTATGCCAAATTCGAGGGTTCCGACTGGGCTACTGGGCATTATTTCACTTCCCGTGGCTATACAGATGGTACACGTGAAGGCAAATTCGTCACTACATCCGAGTGGAGCGAGCTTGCGGAAGAAGTCCAACAAAACGGTGTCCGTAACGCATGGCTGTTCGCCATCGCGCCTAATGGTTCCACGTCCATCATTGCAGGCTCTACCGCTAGCATTGATCCACTGTATGAGTTGCTTTCCTATGAAGAGAAAACAACCTACAAGATCGCTAACCCTGCACCAGACTTGAATGAAAAAACCATCTGGTACTACAAAACAGCTTTCTTGCTGGATCAACATGCTTCGATCAACATGGCTTCTGCACGTCAGCGTCATATTGACCAAGGTCAAAGCTTTAACCTGTATGTGCGCCCAGATATTAAAGCTACCGAATTTTTAGAGCTGCACATCCATGCTTGGAAATCAGGTATGAAGTCGACCTATTATGTACGCAGCCGCGCACTGACGATTGAAGAATGCGAAAGCTGCGCATCCTAAACTAAAGGAGAGAGGCTCTCATGCAGTTACAAAAGATTTTTAACACAGAAGCGCCTAACCGCTCTACCCGTATTATTGAAGGCGAAAACTCCGGTATTCTGAACTGGAATGATATTCGGATGCCGCATATGTACAAACTATATAAAGTACTGCTGCTGAACCACTGGATTCCGGATGAAATTCCGATGTCCAAGGATGCGTCCCAGTTCCCTATGCTGGATGCCGAAGAACAGCGCACCTTCAAAATTAACATCGGTCTGCTGGCTGTACTGGATTCCATGCAAACCATGTTTGTCGGAGATGTAAAACGATATTTTACGGATTCCTCGCTGGAAGCCATTTCGGCCATTATCGGACAACAGGAAGTCGTGCATAACCAGTCCTACTCTTACGTGCTATCTTCCTTGGTATCGGAACAGGAGCAGAAAGAAATTTTTGAATACTGGAAAAACGATCCTGTCCTGCTGGAGCGTAACACATTCATCTCGGACATTTATCAAGAGTTCCGCGATGAGCAGAACCCGCAAACCTTTTTCCAGGCAATAGTAGCCGATTTGATTTTGGAAGGCATTTTCTTTTACAGTACATTTGCTTTCTTTTACAATTTGGCCCGTGACCAAAAAATGATGGCCACCAGCCAGATGATCTCGTATATTCAGCGCGATGAAAATCAACATTGCTACTTCTTTGCCGAAGTGTTCAAGCAGCTTTTGGCTGATTTCCCTGAGCTGAACACGAAAGAGAACATGGACTACGTCTATCGTATGATCAACCGCGCTGTGGAACTGGAAACGAATTGGGCACATTACACGCTCAAAGAGGTTCGCGGCATTGACTTGAACGAGCTGAGCGATTATATCAAATACATGGCAAACATGCGCCTGAGACTTCTGGGTATGGACAAAGCATACGAAGGGGTAGATGTAAACTGTATGCCTTGGATCAAGCCATTCTCTGATGAAGCGCTGAATGCAACAAAAACGGACTTTTTTGAAGCAAAATCACGCAATTATGGCAAGGTCGGAGATGACAATGGATTTGACGATTTGTAAATCATAAGCTAAAAGCCTTAACTCGGTATTGCTGAGCTAAGGCTTTTTTCTATGGGGATGAAACTTGCGTAAATATGCAAAAAATTCATGAAACATATGAATTACTATTCATATTTTCCTACTTCAACACGATATTATATGAAGGCGAAATAATACAGTAAGGAGCATATTATGAAAAGCAAAGTCAAAAAAAGAATGGGATTACAAACCAAACTCTACTTCATCTTGCTCATTCCTTTAGTTGTGATTGGCGTCATGATTCTGTGGACGACCAAACTATCTATTCAGAATGCTTCTCTATCAACCATGCAGCTAAACAATGAAGCGTTGGCGGTGAATACGGCTAAGCTACTGGACAAATCAGCCGTCAAAAGCTTAAACACAAATCCATCCGAGCAGAGCAGTGAGTATAAAAAACTTCGGAACGAGTTAAATACGCTCAGGCTGCAAAGCGGAGTCCTGTATATGTATATGTACAATCGTGTTGGCGATGAGTGGAAGCTTACAGTGGACGGAGCTGCTTGGGACGACAAAGACTACAGTCCTTTTGGAAGCCCTGTTAGTTTCACCCGTAAAGAAACGGCAGATAGATTGAAACAAGGGGAGACGGTCACTCAGATATCACAACGGACCCTGATTGGGGAACGTTGTTTTCTTCCTTTACACCCATTAAGGATACAGATGGAACCATCATAGGCTATCTGGGAATTGACAGATCCCTTGCCTCTGTAACTGAAGTATACGAGAAAACCCTGCCTGAGGCCTACCGGCTAGTTATCCCTGTGGTCTCCATCATTCTGATCATTTCCATTGCGGCAATGGTGCTGGTAACCCGTCGAATACTGCGTCAGGTACGATTCATTAAAAATACACTGGAGCAAGTAGCCGACGGCAATCTTACGGTTACATCGCAGCAAGTTACGTATGATCAGCTAGGTGAAATCAGCGGCTTGACGAACCGAATGGTGGAAGCCATGTCCAATATGATTGTGGACATTCAAAGCAGTTCAAGTACACTTCAGCAAGCATCAGAGAATATCGTCGTGACAACAGAAGGAACACTCCATCAGACTGAGGAACTGTCCCGCACACTTCAGCAAATTGCCGATGTATCTACAAACCAAGCGGATCAAACGTTAGAATCGGTTCAGCAATCTGACCGCTTAGGGCAAACGCTGGATGAAGTCGGAAGCCATGTGCACCAGTTTACGGATACGGCGCGCCATCTCAATGAGGTCCGTAACCAGGTAGCCAGTGAACATGAACAGCTATTGGAGAAGGGACGAGAAAGCGCCCTGCGAATCAAGCAAATGCAGCGTATGTCACACGCACTAACTGAAAAATCCCGCGAAGCAGCTAACATCGGGCAGCAGGTACAGGGCATCGTAAAGCAGACGCAGATTTTATCCTTTAATGCCTCGATTGAGGCCTCGCGTGCAGGGGAAGCTGGTAAAGGCTTTTCTGTCGTAGCTCATGAGATGGGACAACTTGCCCAACAATCTGCCATGTCCATTCGTGAAATCGACCAAATCCTAAGCAGCTTTGTCGAGCAAATTGAGCAAATGGGCGATCAATTTGATCAAAATATAAACACTGTCAATGAACAAGAAAAACAAATTGCATTATGTTTACAGTCTGTTGACAAAGTCACCCAGGTTTCAGAGGAAGTTCAGGAACTTGCTGCACATTTGGCCCAATTGACGACAGAAATGCACGAGGTACGTCACAGCGTAGATCAACATCTGAATCACACAGCCAGCGCGGCGCAGCAAACTGCCGGAATGACGGAAGACGTATCCGCAAGCGCACAGAAGCAGGCTTTAGCGGTAAAAGAACTATCCGCAGTAGCACGTAATCTGACTACACTATCAAACAATCTACAGCGTCATGCTGATCAGTTCCGGGTAAAGAGTTCAGACCAATAATGATTTCGGTGAACTGTGCCCCGTAAGATGGACACTTGATCTAAAGTGTCCATCTTACGGGGCATTTTCCAAACGAAAGGGAGTACATTCAAAAGGAGCATTCGCTAACGTAGCGAATGCTCCTTTTGCGCTTAGAAAGCCGAGCTGAGTACACCTTTATCCAGGTAGATGCATACATATAACCTAAAGGTCTATATAAGCACTTAAGAGTTATAGCCGTTATGCTCACGATGGGGGAATCGCAACTGTTTTCATCGGCTTCATATAAGAAGGATAGCCTCCTGTATGCTGGAGCATTTCAATTTCACGCAAAATACGCGGTAAGTCAGCAACCGAGTTCATCACGATGTGAGCTCCTGCTCTTTTCAAGCCATATATACTTTGTCTGCGTCGTTCCTCGGCTACTCTATCGTCCATTTCATAGCTTGTAGTGTGACTCGCGGTCAAAGCACTCTCGTTATGGTTCAACACACCAATCGTCCAAACGCCCGCATTCCGTCCTTCTTGCATATCGGCTGCCGTGTCTCCTACCTTCACAATATCGCTAAGCGGGAATACCTGCAGGCGATGTGCAATTTCATAGATCATCCACGGATAAGGCCTCCCCTGCGAAACTTCACAAGGGGCTACCATACAATCCAGCGTATAGGGTGACTGTGCAGGCGTGAATACGTGACTCAGCATCTCCATCGGGCAGGATGCAGTAGCGCCTGACTGAATGTTGCGATCTTGAAGCTCCTGCAACGCCCTATCTATACCGACAGCAGTCTCAGCCCCTTGGATCAAAGAGCGAAGAACAGGGACAAGCTCAAGATAAATATGCTCAATATCCACTCTGCCAGGATGCGCACCAAAGCACTCCAACCATTTTCTACGAACCTCTGAAAGTCCGAGCACATTCGCAATATGATCCCGGATGGGCAGTCCCCGTCCATGAGATACCTGCTCTTCAGTCACCTGTATACCCTTCCATCTGAAGATGTCGCACATTCCCTGGATTAAGCCCCGACCTCCGGGGTCTAACAATGTACTTTCCAGATTAAAAATAACCGCCTGTATCATGCAATCCCCGCCTTTCCGTACCGCGGCTATCCGCAATCTTTATTCTGCTTAGGAACATGATACACAGCTAACGTAAACTCAAATGTCTCAAACGGTAAGCGGATTGTAATTGAGAATAAATTCCTTGAATGGTTTTGATTTACCGATTGAAATGAGGAGGGAGTCGCAATATGAGACAGCCTTGGAACGAATTTAATTCTAAAATGCCTTGGCGGATGGAGCTTGGTTGTTATGCGCTGAATAAGCTTGCCTGTGGAGGATTGGTTTTTGCTCTGTTATGGGTCTACTGCTATCTGACAGAGGAAATCACGGGATTGCCTGTGAGTATAGCAGGCAATAGCGGTGAACTGACCGCGCAGTTATGGGCCTATGGCTTTGCCCTTCCGGCAGCTCTTGCCGCTGATGCACTACGTGATCTTTTACCCTGGCTTCGCAAGCCTGAGCAGTTCACGCTATACCTTGCCGTAGGGCTCAGTGTCTTTCTTCTGCTAGGATCTTTGATGTCGCCTGCTGGAACGGGCATCTCGTGGAGCAACGGCATGGCAGGTGCAGGGATTACACTGCTCTATTATGGCGGAAGGCACTGGCTGAACCGTGAATATGGAGTACAGATCATGCTGGCCTTCCTCCTGCCACTGCTGCTATGGATTATAGGGCTTCAATGATGTCGCCTGCTACCACTGAGGCGGGATGCTGGCGATGGCGGGCGGCCGTTTCTCCAGCCGCACCATGCAGATACACGCCAAAGGCTGCTGCCTGCGAAGCGTTTAAGCCTTGGGCCAACAACCCTGCGATGATGCCTGTCAGCACATCGCCGGCACCGCCTGTCGCCATGCCGGCATGGCCTGTGGTATTGACGTAGGCCGTTCCATCGGGACACGCGATGACCGTGCGTGCTCCCTTGAGCACCAGCGTGACTCCGCGTGTCCGGGCGTATTCCCGGGCATGGCTAATTCGGTCACGCTGCACCTCTGCTGTCGGTATGCCCAGCAGACGAGCCATTTCACCGGGGTGCGGCGTTAGCACGACCGCCGCATCTCTCAACTTCCAGGCATCCAGCTCAGGCCCCGCCGAGGCAAGGATGTTCAAGGCGTCCGCATCAAGCACGAGCGGACCGCTGTATTGCTCCCACAGGCGGCGCAGCCAGCCAGTGTCCCCTGCGAAGCGGCCGAGGCCGGGCCCGACGGCCAGCACATCGCGCGCCTGCGCAAGCTGGAGCAGCTCAGCGGCAGAGTCAGCGTTCCATTCGCCGTCTCCGCCTGTTGCTGCGGCAGCGAGCATCAGCTCCGGCGCGGCACCAATGACGTGCGGAAGCAGTGCCTCGGGCACCGCCCACGTCACAAGGCCGCTGCCGATCCGCAAGGCGGCGCGTGCAGCCAGCAGGCCCGCACCGCTCATGCGCAGACTTCCTGCTGCGACCAGAACGTGGCCGTAGGTGCCCTTGTGCCCGTCTGGCACCCGGCTACGGCTGACATCCACGTCCAGCACGTCGCGCAGCGTATCGCTGGTCAGGAGCCGCAGCTGTACGCCGCGCTCACGGGCAAGGCTGGGCGGAATACCGATGTAGCGTACCACCACATCACCAGCGTTTCCGGCGCCCGGATATTGGGCGAGCCCACACTTCAAGTAGGCGAGGCATACGGTGACACGCGCATGAATGCACGGCTCGTGCAGTGCACCTGTGTCGGCGTCGAGGCCGCTAGGCACGTCTACCGACACGATTGGCGCGCCGCTGGCATTGGCCTCGCGGATTAGCGAGGCATAGGGTTCACGCGGTGGACCTTGCGTGCCTGTGCCCAGCAGGGCATCGACGATGCCCGAGGCACCGCACAGGTCGAGGTTATCCCGACCATAGAGGATAACCGGGATATCCAGCGCTGCGATGATGTCGCGCTGGTCAGCCGCTTCACCGCGTAGCGTTTCAGGCGGCTCGGCATACACAACAGTGACGCGCAGACCTGCATCGGTCAGATGGCGGGCTGCCACCAGTCCGTCACCGCCGTTGTTGCCTTTACCAACGAGGATATACCAGTGTGCTCGTTCACATACATCATATCGCCCTCGGCTCGATGAATCCGTCCGTATAACACTGCCATGTCCCGGTACATCCCCCGCTCCTGTGTGTGTAACCTCATTTATGCCACCGCTTTTTCCACGTCTCTCAGCACAAAGTTTCAGTACCTCGTCAGCTACTGCTCGCCCGGCATTTTCCATCAAGGTCAGGGCCGGGATCCCCAGCTTATCAATCGTGTACCGATCCAGTTGCCGCATTTGTTCGGCGGTCACCATATACATGCTTATTCGCCTCCCATATAGCCATCCCTGTGATTAATATCCGACGGTAAAGCGGGAATTGACAAATTCCCCTTCTACTAACTCATCAATCAGGGCTACCGCATAATCCTCTACAGAGATGCGACTATGGCCTAATTCGTCCACTACCAAATGATCCAAACCAATACGGAACTGCCCTGTACGTTTACCCGGTTCAATAATTCCGGCAGGACTACAATATGTCCAGTCTACATCCGCAGCACGGTACAACTCCAGTGCATCAGCGTGCGCCGCCGCCAGTGGCTTCACTTCCTCTGGAAACTCAGCGGTATCCATGAGACGCTCACCGTTTTCTGTTTTCAGACTACCCGCTCCGCCAACGACAAGTATGCGCTCCGCACCGGAACGCCGAGTTCCTTCCAGTAAAGAACGAGTCGCTTCGAGCAATTCTTCCTCAGCTCCAAACTTGGGACCATAGGCGCTAATGATAGCATCGTGCCCTTTGGCTACCTCCGTAACGGAATTCGGGTTTAGAATATCCGCCTGAACCACCGTCAAATATTCATTTTGCTCTGTCACTCGTTGCGGATCGCGCACTGCTGCCGTCACCTCATACTTACGCTTGATTGCTTCCTTTACTAACGCTTTGCCAATTGTTCCTGTTGCTCCGAAAATAATCACTTTCATAGTAACGTGCCTTCTTCCTATCTATAATTTTCTTACTTTTATTTATCCGTTTTATAACCAGCTCAAACTCGTGCAAGATTTCAGCTTACAGTCCTCCCGGCTGTCGCCAATACATCCCTTCCGACCTTGGACTGACCAGTTGGAAGCCAAACTGCGCATATAACCGGTCGGCTGGCTTATCCGCAATCAGCGTTGCAAAGCTGCCCGCCGGAACCTCCCGTTTCAAATACTCCATAATCTCTTCCATAAGCTTACGTCCATAGCCCTTCCCCTGATGGGAAGGCTTGACTGCAATATCCGTAACCAGAAAAAACACACCGCCATCACCGCTCACCCGGCCCATCCCGATCAATTCCTGTCCAAGCCGTAGCGTTACAGCAAATAGGCTGTTCGGCAAGCCCTTAGCTGCCGCTTCTTCCGTAATTTGCGACAAACCAGCCTCCTTGCGTAAAGCCTGATATTCCTCGACGGCTGGAATAGCGTAATCTACGCGAAGCAGCTCGTACGGTTGATTCGATGTCTCATGATGTTCTGTTGCAAAATCTATATTTTTATTCATGCCGAATCTCCCTTCCTGCTGTAATCTTGTCTATTTTACCAAAAAATACTTCATAGTTCTTGGTTTAGAGATATACAAGCCCTTGAAATGCCTGTGTGGTCTGTGCAATAGTGTAGAAAGAACAATGGAAGGAGGGATTGCGGGTGTCCCCGACGGACTTCGCGGCATTAGTCGCATATATCTCACCCGGTCTGATCGCCTTCCTGCTGGCGTTATCCTTGCTGGTATGGCTGTATGTTCATAGTGCAGCCCAGCTTCGCAATTCGCGTCAGCAGCGGCTCGAAGAATTACAGGAATCACTGCGTATCTATGGACGGTTAGCTGGTTATCTCCAGACTGCTACCCAGAACACGATCAACAACAGCGAAAAGCAGCAGCACCAGCATGGACTAATCCATGCTCTTCAGGAGGCTAAGGCCGCCCCCTATTTGACCCCTCACCTTCAAGAGCAGGTTCAAGCATCCCTTCGGGAATGTGATCCATTCCGCCGGGAATTGCTTCTCAAGTCACTGGAGCGTGAAATGAACAAACTGATCGAGGAACGGCGACTTGTTCTGCTGGAATCCCATGCTCCAGGCTGGGGAACAGCATTATGGAAGCTATTGCGCCCAGCGGCCGGTCCGCTGACGCTGGCGGGAATCGTCTGGTTGACCTCAAGACTGGTTGTGGAACTGATGACTTACAGTCATGTCGATGTTAGTCTACCCGACACCACACAATCTGTATCATGGCTTATAGGGTATGCATGGATAAGGTTCGTTTCTGGCTTGATCGCCTTGCTGTATGTCTATCGTCTGATGACCCTGCGTAGACAAAATGATCTGGACGTGACGGCATCCCATTTCCCAACAAGCCTGTTATGTATGGTCATTGCCGTTGTCGCCCTGTTTCAGTGGCTCGGGCCAGAAGCGTCTCCCTACATACTGGCTGCACAGCTTGTGCTGTTCTTGATTGGCTTCCGACTTACCCGAGGCCGCTCGCGAAGTGATCGTCCTTATGTGGGTCATCCCAGCTTGATGAAGGCTGATGCTTCGCAGCATCAGGAATTACACGCAACTGACAAAGATACAACCGCTGATTCTTCTTTGGCTGATGAACATATGCGGTCCTAAACACCCGTTGCGCCTGAAATTAGATCCCGTATACATCCCGCAAATCACATACCATCACAGGACATCCCAACACACAAAGAAAGAGTTCATGGGGTGTCCTGTTTTTTGAACAATTTTTGGCTTTTTACGGGGTTAGGCTTGTGCCAACGATCAAGGAAAGGGTATATTGTTTATATAAATGTAAATCATATCGTTTTATATGTATGAATATTGAAAAAAATCCATATATGTTAAACTACCATCAATTTATGATGTGCGTTAGAATTGGAGGAACTATGCAACTGGACATTTCTGAAAAATCACTTCCCGTTTATGAAGCGCTGGCCAGTGAGGTTCGGCTGAACATGATTGTTCTGCTTGCGGAGAAGCCTATGAATATACGTGAGCTGGCGGAAGCCCTGGGACTCAGTAGTGCGATTATGACCATGCATGTTAAGAAACTGGAGAGAGCATCCATTATTTCGACTAAAATGCTGCCCGGACGAGGTGGGGTTCAGAAGGTATGCTCATTGGCTACGGACAAAATTGAAATCGCCATGCCACGCTATCAGCAGGATGTACGGCAATTTCATCAGACGGAGATTTCCGTCGGACACTTTACAGATTTTGAAATTCAGGCAACCTGCGGCCTAGCCACCGTCGAAAAGATTATCGGAGAATTCGATGAGCCTCGTTCGTTCTTAGACCCTGAGCGCTTCAATTCCAAAATTCTGTGGTTTAGCCAAGGGTATATGGATTATAAAGTGCCGAATTTCCTATTGTCCAGTCAAAAAGCTGAGGAACTGGAAATTTCGATGGAATTATCATCGGAGGCCCCTTTTACCAATGATAATTGGCCTTCAGACATCACGTTTTTTCTAAATGATGTGAATTTGGGCACTTGGACCAGCCCGGGGGATTTCGGTGATAATCGTGGTAAATATACACCTTCATGGTGGCCTGATTTTATCAATCAATATGGTCTGCTTAAGAGACTTCGCGTTACATCCGAAGGTACCTTTATGGATGGCAAGCAGATATCCGATGTGACCCTAAGCGACGTGCTGATTGATCAGAAGCAATGGAAATTCCGTATTGCCATTTTGGATGATGCCCAGCATATTGGCGGGGTAACCCTGTTCGGTACTGGATTTGGTAACTACAACCAGGATATCCTGTTCCGCTTGTACTACAAACCTGCCGAAAACCATACCAAAACAGCAACGGTAGAAGCTGGCGATAGCAACAAGTAATAATTAGACCCCTTCAAAACCTGAACACGGCGTTTTGCCATGCCTTTCGTGGGAGACAAAACGCCGTGTTTTACTTTCTCTTCCTCTTTTACTGGCCTCTTTTTGCCATGCGCTGTGTAATTAGCGTACAGGTTCAATACAAACTGGTGAAGGAACCTCCAATACATGTCCCGTTCGGGTCAGCCTTCCATCATCCCCATGAATAGCAAAGGATACGACGTTGTTTCCCTCTTGATTCGCCACTAGCAAATAACCAGACAAGATGTTGAAGTTACGCGGCGTACTGCCGAAAGTCTCGACCCATTCAATCGTCTTCAGCTTGCCGCTGTCTAGATCGACATGGTAGAGTACGATGCTGTCATGTCCTCGATTGGATACATACAGAAAACGTCCACAGGGTGTAATCCGAATATCCGCTGCTGTATTTTCTACATCTATAATGCCTTCTGGCAGTGTGGACAGACTTTGCAGCAAGGTAAGCTTACCATTACGTTCGTTATAACCAAACACAGTAACGGTATTATTCAATTCATTGGCGACAAAGGCATATCGACCTGAGGAATGAAAAACCAGATGACGCGGGCCGGAACCAGGTGGAAAATCTGTCTCACGGTGGGTCACCAGTTTCCCATCCTCGGTCAAACGATATACTATAATCTGATCCAGCCCCAGATCACATACCATGGCATACTGTCCTGAAGGATCAGGAATAATCGAGTGTGGATGTGGCGCATCCTGGCGGTCCTGACGAATCCCTGACCCCGTATGCTGAACCTGCCCTGACATGTCTCCCAACCCTCCTGCTTCTGTCGCAGGGAATACAACGGCATTGCCCCCAGAATAGTTAGAAGCCAGCACATATTGTCCATCTGTTGTTACGGATACATGGCAAGTATGTGCGCCCTCCGTTCCTTTTCGATCCATAGGATGCAATTCCCCCGTCTGGGTGTTCACCTGATACGTGTACAGTTGGCCTGGTTCTGTTTCACTGGCAGCATACAACTCCGCCCCATTCGGATGCAGTGCCAGAAAAGAAGGTCTCTCGATTCCTTCCACACCTCCAACCATACGCAAATCACCATTGTCCGTATGCAAAGCTCCTATATAAATTCCTCTTTCCTCACGAGACGCATAAGTTCCTATATAAAATAACTGCTCATTCCGCTCTTTCATCCGATCTCAGCTCCTTTTAGCGTATTCCTCACAAGTTATCCGACTTTTAAGTTCTACTTTCTAACTGGTTATAAACTTATCATGCATTATTACCCAAGATTCTGCCGTTTCATTAACATTTGGCTATGTATGCAAAAAAATAGCCTCTTCCGCTGTAATCTGTAGTAGTTCATAAGAACGCCACAGTTCACACCAAAAGAGACTATTTTACAGAAAAAATAATATTAAACTGCTGTGGATTGCGTATCTCTGCTTTTCCATTTTACAGCCAGCCCCAAACTAAGCATGAGAATGACCGCTCCAAAAATGTACGGCAAATTGATATGCACCTCAAACAGTGTACCGGCGAGCGCAGGTCCCAGGATATTACCAATGCTCATATAAGCATTGTTCATCCCGGCTGCAACTCCCTGCTCATCCCCTGCCATTTTGGATAAAGCAGTATTAATGGCTGGTCGCAGCAACGACGTAGCGGTAAAGAAGATAAGCGATACTCCGAGTACATAATAGAAGTTCCCTGAGAGCAGCATAAGCACAAGGGAAATCGCGGAAAACAGAAAAGAACCGATAATCACACCTTTTTCACCAAAACGGTTCAACATCGGACTAATGACCACAGCTTGAATTATAGTTCCGACCAACGCACCTACGGTAATAATGATAGCAATATCACGTTCATTGTAATGAAACTTGCCTGTTACAAAGAACGGAAACATCGTTTCAAAATGCGTCAGGCCAAAGGTTAACGTGAATATCATAATCAACAGCATAAAGTACGGCTTGCGGAAAGACAGCGCAAACTGTTTAATCACATTGTCCCGTTTCACCTTAACATTTCGAAACTTCAACTGCTTCTCCAACGACAAGGTTTCGGGCAGTAAAATCAATGAAATCAGTGCCGCTAAACCTGATACCGCCGCCGAAACGTATAAGGGTGTACGAAGCGAGATATCTGCCAGCAAACCACCTACACCAGGACCTATCACAAAACCAAGCGACATCGCGGCCCCCAACAGCCCCATTCCTCTGCCCCGGTTATGGACTGTTGTGATGTCGGCAATATAAGCCATCATTGGAGGGATCATAAATGCCGCTCCTGCGCCTCCAAGCAAACGGGAAATATACAGCATCGTCAATGAGTGTCCAATTGCAAACAATACAGAAGACACCGTCATGATGACCAAACCGATAATAATCATTTTTTTACGTCCGTATTTATCGGACCATTCCCCCGCTAACGGCGAAAATATAAACTGGGTCAAGCCAAACACGGCAACCAGATAGCCTCCCGTTTCACCACTGCCTCCCAAGGAACCCATGAACTTGGGGAGGATTGGAATAATGAGTCCAATTCCCAGCATGGCAATAAACATATTAATCATCAAAATGACGAGCGGCCCCATTTTCAACTGTTGTGAATCCGACATGTTGCGTTTTGTCCTCCTCAGGTTCTTTATTTCGTATACGAAATTCTTATTTTGCAACCATTTCAGCAAAACTCTTCATTATATTAATAGAGCGGGAGGCAAATAACAATCATAAAATACTTCCGATACCCCTGAATGTTACCCCTGTTATTTTTGTACAATAGCAATCGCAATATCATAATCAAATTTCTGAATTTCTGCGGATGGAATATCAAAAGGATTCACCGGCTTTAGTCGATTCGACTCAATCCAATATACCCCCTCTGTCGTATTACGCTCATAGCCATTACGGTCCAACCAAGCAAATAGATCATCATAAATCGTATTTAATCGTTCTCGATCTCCCTGAAAACGGGTCACTGCATACTCTCCTTCGGGCACCTCGATGCGTTCAAGACTATCCGGTACTTCATTCCACGAGGACACTTTAACGCCCACCTTGACCGCAGTACTTCCGTTCTCCTCAACAACTGTCCATTGGGGAGTTAACACATAGCCCATATCCGCGTCCAGACGACCTGAGTGGTTCTCTGGGACGTTCTGTTGCACTTGTTGCCACTGTCTGCGTACCTCATCACCCAATTCGGCAAAAGGGGCTCGCGCAGTCAGCGCTGCTACCTTGAAAGCCGATATCCGCTGAATAACTACACCGAGATTTGAACTCATACGGTTTCCTCCTCATCAAAGTGAATACTACCAAACTTACTATATCCTTATGGTGAATCTTCGAATAGCTCCTGCAATAACCTTTCCTTGTTATTCAGAAATTGTTTGGTAATGATAAAATGATCGGTTTCCTCTAGCGTCCGTGTGTCGATCCCTTCATGTGTCAGATGATACAGGACCGAATCTGGATAAGACATCAAGATGGGGGAATGGGTAGAAATGATAAACTGTGATCCCTGTTGCACGAGCTCATGAATCCGGGCAAGCATGGCCATCTGACGCAAAGGCGATAGCGCTGCCTCTGGCTCATCCAAAATATACAATCCTTGTCCCCCAAACCGGTGCACAAATGCAGCAAAAAAAGACTCGCCATGTGACTGCTCATGCAGCGACTTCCCCCCGTACGAATCTCGAATAGGTCGCCCTCCTCCTTCTCGATCCAGCTCGTCGATATGAGTCGCCACATTATAGTAGCTCTCCGCCCGGAAAAAGAAGCCATCCCTCGGCTTTTCGATCCCTCTCACCAACCGGATATGCTCATGCAGCGCGGAATGCGTGGCTTGTGTAGAAAAGTTGAAATTTTTAGTGCCACCCTCTGGATTAAAACCCCACGCGACCGCGATTGCCTCCATAAGCGTCGATTTACCTACACCGTTTTCTCCAACAATATAGGTAACGGAAGGATGGAATTTGAGTTCGTTCCACTGTTGAAGAGCCTTTAAGTTAAAAGGGTATTGGCTCCTGTCTGCATCTGGAGGCCATAATAGCTCCAATCGACGTATAAAAAGATTACGATCCCATATACTCATGTCCAGTCAGCTCCATTGCCAAGCAATTTACTAGGTATTCCATCATTATATTGGAATTATTTACAGCAATCAATCTCAACTCCCATTTCGTAACCCTTCTGTTGTTATTCAAGCTATTATTACAGGTATAATATAACGAAGCCTTTTATTTGGGCAGGAAGTTTTCGCGCATTATCAGTCTCAATCTTATCCTTTTCAAGCAGGTGAATCTATGAATTCAAATCACAAATCGTTCCAATCCTTTAAAATCGTACAGTACATGATGACCATCTACAGGCAGCGATTGACGCGTATTTTGCTACCGCTGGCTGTACTGGCTTTTATTATATGGGAGGCTGGACGAGAGCTAAAAGACTTTAATCTGGCACGGATGCTTCATGAGCTGCGGCGAATGGATGCCACGTTTCTCATCGAAATTGGCTTGTTCTCCCTGGTAGCCGTGGCTGCTATGAGTGCTTACGATTATGTAATCAGGTATCATTTCAAGCTTCAAGTCAAGCCTGGAACGACATTTCGGTACGCCTGGATCTCCAATACCTTCAATAATGTCTTCGGCTTTGCAGGCTTTACAGGAGCTGGACTACGTACTGTACTGTATAAAAAGAGCGGTGTGCCATTGGGTGTCATCACCTCGGCAGTCGTATTTCTTTCGCCTGTCGTCATTACCGGACTATCTTTGCTAGCTTGGGGTGCTATTGTCCATTTGTATCCGGTGCAGCCTGTGCTTGATGCTCACCCATGGCTTCATTGGGCACTATGGGGAATGGCACTTTACCTGCCTCTATTTCTGATCATGCAGCGCTCCAAAAGGTATGCCACATGGTTCAACAAGGGAGAAGGACAGCTCTCCTGGTTCACCATCTCTGCCTCCATTGGCGCCTCTCTGCTGGAATGGCTGCTGGCTGGTCTTACCTTTGCATGGATCGGCTCGCACTTGCTCCATGAGCTGCCGCTCCATGCTGTGTTCGGTATTTATGTAATAGCCGCAATTGCGGGGTTAATCAGCCTTGCACCCGGAGGAGTCGGTGCATTCGATATTATCGCCCTGCTCGGGCTGCAAATGACAGGAGCCAACTCGGACCGGGCGCTGGCTGTGCTGCTGGTCTTTCGCGTCTTTTATTACATCATTCCGTGGCTCATCGGCTTGGTATTAGCCGCGCTGGAAATGATTCCGCGTAATGAGCGCTTGAGCCAGCTCGCTGAGACAGGCTGGGATTACTCCCTTAATGCCTGGCAGAAGGTATGGGGCTGGCCTGGTCAATTCCGGTTTTTGGCCGATCTGGGGGTATGGGCGCTTGGGAAACTGGTACTCATCTCCGGCGTGGTGCTTCTGTTGTCGGCAGCTACGCCTGGTCTGCTGTATAGGCTCCGTTTTGCTGAACATTTGCTCAGCCTGCCCGTTATGCGCTTATCGCACGAAATCTCGGTCATCATCGGAATTATGCTTGTCGTTCTGTCCCACGGAATCTCTCTGCGTATTCGCAGAGCATTGCGGCTGACCTTGATACTTCTGCTGACAGGAGCCATTTTCACCTTCACTAAAGGTCTGGATTTTGAGGAAGCCTTTTTCCTGCTGTTCGTGGCATTAATGCTGTGGATTTCGCGTTCAAGGTTTTATCGGGTCAGTGCGCCGCTGAATCGGCACAACATTTTAATATGGGGCGGATTATCTCTACTCGTAACCGGCGCTTATTTTATGATCGGGGCAGGCTCCAATACACCATTTATGCGTCATATACATGCCAAGGTCCATCTGGACTTTTTTATGAACCGCAGCGATTACGGAGTTACAGCCGTATTTAGTTTGATTTTGGCATGGGTATTCCTGACGGTGTATTTCTTTCTTCGTCCTCAGCGTAGCATCAGTAATCTACCCGACGCACAGGAGCTGGTTAAGCTAAAAGAATTTTTGGAACGACAGGGTGGTAACCTCGTTTCTCATATGCTTTTTCTGGGCGATAAATATCTGTATTGGACTAAGGACGAACAGGTGGTTCTCCCCTATGCTCGCAGCCGGGACAAACTGATTGTATTAGGTGACCCTCTCGGTCCAAAAGAACGTGTGAGTGAAGCCATTCAGGAATTCCAACGGTTCGCGGATCGATATGCATTGACGGCTGTATTTTACCAAGCATCACCGGAATATTTGTCCATCTATCACGAGAACGGCTATCGCTTTTTTAAATTGGGCGAGGAGGCGCTCGTGCCGCTCGAGTCCTTTACACTAACGGGCAAAAGCAATCAGGCGCTGCGCAGCGCCAAAAATCGCTTTGACCGCGAAGGCTATTCATTCGAAATGGTCCAGCCGCCTCTAGAGGCGTCATTAATTGAGGAGATGCGTCATATTTCGGATATTTGGCTGGATGGGCGCAAGGAGAAGGGATATTCTCTCGGCTGGTTCAAAGAATCTTACCTTCAGTTGGCTCCAATTGCATTGCTTAGAGACTCCGAAGGGAAGGTCATTGCTTTCGCTACGATGGCCCCAGCTTATGATCATGGGCAGACGGTCTCTATCGACCTGATGCGTCACCTGCCCGACACACCCAATGGAACGATGGATTACTTATTCACACGGGTCATTGAGTGGGCCAAGGAAAGTGGATATACGACATTTAACCTGGGCATGGCCCCGCTGTCCCAGGTAGGACAAAGCGAAAAGGCATTGCGCGAGGAAAAGCTGGCTCGACTCGTTTTTCAATACGGGGGACATTTTTACGGCTTCCAGGGGCTTCGACGCTTTAAGGATAAATTCAAGCCGCAGTGGGAGCCGCGCTATCTGGCCTATCCCGCTTCTGTTTTTCTGCCGATCCTGACGCTGGAGCTGGTATATCTCGTGTCCAAACGCTCGGACTAAACAAGGTACGATACAAAAGGATTTTGACAGTTTAAAACGATGTAAAAAAGGGTGTTCCCCGCCACAAATGGTTGCAGGAACACCCTTTTCATATTCACTATTTTTCTTAGAAGCTGCCTTTTACAACAACGTCAGACAGTGGGAAACGTCCTGATGGACGTGCTGGCACTTGTGCCTTACCTACACTAATGAGCATGGTTGGCAGGTATCGTGCTGGAATATTGAATTGCTCGATCAATTGTGCTGGAATAAATCCGCCCATTGCGCAAGTATCGTAGCCCAAAGATTTAGCAGCCAGCATAATGTTTTGTGCTGCAAGAGCAGAGTTCAGGATCGCTGCATCGCGAGCTACCTGCGGGTTTTGATAAGCACCATTGATTTGACCTACCAATGCGTCACGGATTTCCGCTGGCAATGCGCCTGCTTCTACCGCTTGATCATAAATGACAGCATTGCGGTTGGCTTCCAAATCACCCAGTACGGCAATCGTAACAGAGCTCTCTGCTACTTGACCTTGGTTGTAGGCGATAGGCAGCAATTTTTGTTTGTCCGCTTCACTTTCGATAACAAGGAATTTCCAATGTTGAAGGTTCCAAGCGGAAGGAGCTTCTACCGCGGCAGTCAAGATAGCTTCTAGATCTTCCTCTGGCATTTTAAAATCCTTTACATAGCTTTTTACCGCGTGTCTTTCACTAATAACAGATAAGGTTTCATTTTTCCGGCTGCTCGACATTCTGGGCACACTCCTAATTTCTTAATATATATCTTGAATCTTTATTAACTTCCCAAACTACTGCAATTATAAAAATGATAGTGAATGATGTCAATATGTTTAAGTATGACCCCGCACTCAAAATACAGTACAATACGGATAAAGACATGCATATCGGCAAATGCCTGCCGATGGGACAAGACACGATGAGTTCATACTATTCTCATTTGAATTTAAAAAGGAGCGTTACTATGATCGGATCGTTTAAAAAAACGGATATTGCTTTATTTGCCGCCTGGGTAGTAGCTTGTGTGGCGACATTGGGCAGTCTGTATCTCAGCGAGATCTTGGGATATGAGCCTTGTAAGCTGTGCTGGTTTCAGCGCATTCTAATGTATCCCCTGACCCTTCTGCTCGGAATCGCATATTTTCGAGGCGATACGAAAATACGTGTTTACGTTATGCCATTAGCTGTCATCGGTGGTGCGATTTCGGCCTATCATTTTATTATTCAGCGCATCCATGCAGCCGCCAAAGCAGCCACACAAACTTCAACGGCCTGCGGCAGAGTATCCTGTGAACAGGATTACCTGAACTGGTTGGATTTCATCACCATTCCGTTGCTCGCACTCATTGCTTTTATCCTTATTATTGCAGCGATGGTTTATATCATGCGCCAAGAGAAAAAATCAACCGCAGGTGAGGTACAAGCACAAGAACTCGCATAAGATGAAAGAGACCCGATTATAGGGCCGGTTACCACCAAAAGGCGTATAATCCGCTTGCCGGAGGAAAGACTGTAACTAAATATATCCATTGCATATGTGCTATAATGTAAAAGGTTTGCAGTCTGCCCAATAACGCTTATATTCCTTATAGAGGGGGCCAGTCCATGTTTCATATCAGCACCCCATTGCTGCAATATGGCGCAACTTTCGGTATGATCTTAATCGCTATATCGGCTATTTTCATCCGTATGAAGACAGGTCATCGCCCGATTAATGCCAAAAAAATCATCATTCCTCCGCTCGGCATGAGCACTGGCTTTATGATGTTTGTGGTGCCAGAAGTACGGGTTCCCTGGCTTTGGGCGCTGGGCGCTTTTCTGATCGGCTGGTTTATTTTTTCCTACCCGTTGATCCGCAGCACCAAATTTGAGTTACAAGAAGGGCTGGTTTTCGTGCAACGCTCGCGCACCTTCTTTTTTATCCTGATCAGCCTGCTGATCGTCCGATTGCTGCTGCATGAATTTATTCAGCATTACATTACCATCCCGCAAACAGCAGGGCTATTTTTCATACTAGCCTTCGGGACGTTGTTACACTGGCGGCTCCGTATGTATTTTCAATATCGTCAGTTCGTTCCGGATGAGACGGAAGTCCGCATCTGACCAACCGATATTTAACGTGCATACTCGCATGTTGCTGTGTAGACCCAAAAGACCCGTTCTCCTAACAGGAGGTCGTGTCTTTTGGGTCTTTTTAGTCTATCAGGGGCCAATTCATTAAGGTGGTGCTTTTTGTTGTCGTTCTTGAAAACGTCCCACTCTCCCAAGGCTCTGCGGTCAGCTTGGGATTAACGCCTTGATGCCGTGCTGCCTGGACGCCGGGCGCTAGGCACTTACTGGGAGCTCTCCTTTGTAAACAGCACGCTGCCGTTTGTGTTATTCTGCGGGGCATAAGCGCCATCCCAGGTGATAAAGAAGCTTGCTCCAGTGTAGACTTCATTCAGGGCGTTGTTCCAAAGCGAATAATCGAATTCCTTGAGCTGATTATTGTTGCGATCCACATGGTCGCCACCCACGGCTGGTCCAATTTCGCAAAAGCCGTAAGTTTTGCCAAGTCCTTTGATGTCATTGTAAGCCATCTTGATTTCATTGTCATTTGACGGATCATCGCTGTAAGCATCGATGCCAATCCATGTGACATAGCTAGAGCCGGGGTAATAAGCAGCCGCGTTAGCTCCTTTATTTGGGGCATAGACAAAATTGACGTTGGACATACCATTGGTCGTCACGATGTAATTGTACAGATTGATGTACAGGTTCTTATAGTCTGTCGTATTCTTGTTTCCCCACCAGAACCAGCCTCCGTTCATTTCATGGAAGGGTCTGTAGTAAACGGGGGATGAGTTAAACTTTTGCAGACCGGTCACAACATTGTCAACCTGGGCCTTATAATTTTGTAGCCATGCGGGGCTGGACGAATTGATGGATGAAATGTCTGTATTGGCCAAGATATTAAAATCGGAATCAGACATTGGGGCGTTTACATTTCCACCCTGAGGATTGGGCATGTGGGTGGAAACGGTGACAATTTTCCCTAGGTCTTGGATGACGGAGGCGCTATTAGAGGTAATGGAGGCTGCATCGGTGCCCCCCTGGTTCCAGTTCAGCAGATCATAGGAGACAATGTCAGGGTTATAGGTCCAAACAGGGCTGGTGTTTACACTTCCGTCATAACCCAGGAACATGCCTGTATAGTTGATATTGCTCTCCGCGCCTGCCGTCATTGGTAGCGAGAATAATAGTGCAGCCCCGGTCAGGGCGCTGATCAAGCTCTTCGTTTTCTTGAATGAATTCATATTGGTTATCCTCCTAATGTTTATATCTTGCTGCTTGTAATCGTAAGGCTTATGGTCAATCACTTCATCCAGCAACTTTTATCATTCTTTTTGTCCATAACATAACCTCCGTTTTTCCTCAATTCTGAGTTCCGTAATGAGTCTTTTTTCTAGTACACCCCTCCTGTTCAATAAGACAATTCTGATTCGCAACCTACATATTTTTCGTTTTAGCGAGTTGATCTCCATTTGCCTAAAGGAATACACTTTTGTGACCCTCAATTATATCGACATCAAGGGAAAAGGTTGAAATAGTTCTATTAGATCAAAAAATAATTCATATAACAATAAACAAACAACCTTCGCAAAGTGTGGTAGAGACTAAGTGTGTAATAAAAGAAATACTTTTATTTCACTCTTGTGAATTCAGATTCAAATTATTGCTATTTTTGGACTATGTAGAAGATTCATAATCACACACTTAACGTATCCTGTTATCAGTAGTCTAGAGAATAAACACACGTGCAGAATAGTTAGCAACGGTGGATCACTAGCGTTTATCAGAACTAAACTGATCACTCTGAAAACATAGCGTTTATTTTCTTTAAAATGTTGGCTTGGCACTCATGAAACAAAAAAACCGATATTCGGCCTTTGGGCCAAATTCGGTTTTTAGAGGTGAAACAACCAAACAATCAGGAAATGGTCTAACAAAGCTTGTACTCACCAACTCTATTCAAAGTGGGACGGATCCAAAGAAATCAAATCTTCAGAGAAATCATACAACTACAATCGTGCTATCGAGTTATGAGATTGGAGCTCCGAGCGACTTGAATTAGAAAAGGAGGTTTAAAATAGCGGGGAAACCTAACAGGTCATGTCAGCTTAGTAAGGACGATGAGTAGCCAGTCTGTGTAAATCCATGAAGTATAATAACAATTGCAATTTCAGAACCATCATCGATTTAGACTATAATGTTCTAACTCTTGAGCTTTATTGATTAAGGACACGATGGTTTAAAAGCAAAAAAAGAGATGGCATAAGCCGTCTCTTTTTTCATCTATATAAAGCGGGTGATGGGAATCGAACCCACGCTACCAGCTTGGAAGGCTGGAGTTCTACCATTGAACTACACCCGCAAAAAAATGGTCGGGATGACACGATTTGAACATGCGACCCCCTGGTCCCAAACCAGGTGCTCTACCAAGCTGAGCTACATCCCGAAATAGATGCCGGTGAGAGGACTCGAACCTCCACGGTTTCCCTCACGATTTTGAGTCGCGCGCGTCTGCCAATTCCGCCACACCGGCTTATGAAATTAATGGCGCGCCCTGAGAGATTCGAACTCCCGGCCTTTTGATTCGTAGTCAAACGCTCTATCCAGCTGAGCTAAGGGCGCAAATATGGAGCGGACGACGGGAATCGAACCCGCGACCCTCGCCTTGGCAAGGCGATGCTCTACCGCTGAGCCACGTCCGCAAAAACAATATGCGCGTGGAGGGACTTGAACCCCCACGTCAAAGACGCTAGATCCTAAGTCTAGTGCGTCTGCCAATTCCGCCACACGCGCATACAATGATAATGGTGAGCCATGAAGGACTCGAACCTTCGACACCCTGATTAAAAGTCAGGTGCTCTACCAACTGAGCTAATGGCTCTTAATGGCTGGGGATATAGGATTTGAACCTATGCATGACGGAGTCAAAGTCCGTTGCCTTACCGCTTGGCTAATCCCCATTATGTATTTAACAGGGCGATCAATGGGCCTTGGACCCACGAATGCCGTAGCCACAATTCGGTACGTTAATCCATTCGTCACGACCACCATAATAATAAAACTGGTGGAGGATGATGGATTCGAACCACCGAACCCGTAAGGGAGCAGATTTACAGTCTGATGCGTTTGGCCACTTCGCTAATCCTCCAAAATGGTGCCGGCGAGAGGACTTGAACCCCCAACCTACTGATTACAAGTCAGTTGCTCTACCAGTTGAGCTACACCGGCATATTAAGTTAAATGGCGGAACTGACGGGATTCGAACCCGCGATCTCCTGCGTGACAGGCAGGCATGTTAGGCCTCTACACCACAGTTCCAGAGGCATTTCCATCAGGAAATTAATTGCGGGGGCAGGATTTGAACCTACGACCTTCGGGTTATGAGCCCGACGAGCTACCGAACTGCTCCACCCCGCGACATTGAAGGTACTTCTCAATATTATTAATGGTGGAGGCTGAGGGGATCGAACCCCCGACCCTCTGCTTGTAAGGCAGATGCTCTCCCAGCTGAGCTAAGCCTCCATACTACTATGACCCGTAGGGGATTCGAACCCCTGTTACCTCCGTGAAAGGGAGGTGTCTTAACCCCTTGACCAACGGGCCAAATATCTATTATAAGAGCTGGCGGAGAGAGAGGGATTCGAACCCTCGAGACGCTTTTGGCGCCTACACGATTTCCAATCGTGCTCCTTCGGCCAACTCGGACACCTCTCCATATGGCTCCCCGAACAGGACTCGAACCTGTGACAACTCGATTAACAGTCGAGTGCTCTACCAACTGAGCTATCAGGGAATATTGGTGGAGCCAAGGGGGATCGAACCCCTGACCTCCTGCGTGCAAGGCAGGCGCTCTCCCAGCTGAGCTATAGCCCCATCTTAGAAATAACCATTAAAATTCTGATTATGTAGAGGTTAGTCTTACAGGCGAAAAAAAATCCCCAGAGAAGGGGCTTATGCTTGGCGGCGTCCTACTCTCCCAGGACCCTGCGGTCCAAGTACCATCGGCGCTGGAGGGCTTAACGGTCGTGTTCGGGATGGGTACGTGTGGAACCCCTCCGCTATCGCCACCAAACATGAATTTGCCTCGCAAATTCTAACTTCAAGGTTACACCCTGAAAACTGGATCCGAAACTCATTGCGCTTTATCTTTAGGATAAGCCCTCGACCGATTAGTATTGGTCAGCTCCATGCATTACTGCACTTCCACCCCCAACCTATCTACCTCGTCGTCTTCAAGGGGTCTTACATACTGGGAAATCTCATCTTGAGGGGGGCTTCACGCTTAGATGCTTTCAGCGCTTATCCCTTCCGTACATAGCTACCCAGCGGTGCTCCTGGCGGAACAACTGGTACACCAGCGGTACGTCCATCCCGGTCCTCTCGTACTAAGGACAGCTCCTCTCAAATTTCCTACGCCCACGACAGATAGGGACCGAACTGTCTCACGACGTTCTGAACCCAGCTCGCGTACCGCTTTAATGGGCGAACAGCCCAACCCTTGGGACCTACTTCAGCCCCAGGATGCGATGAGCCGACATCGAGGTGCCAAACCTCCCCGTCGATGTGGACTCTTGGGGGAGATAAGCCTGTTATCCCCAGGGTAGCTTTTATCCGTTGAGCGATGGCCCTTCCATGCGGTACCACCGGATCACTAAGCCCGACTTTCGTCCCTGCTCGACTTGTAGGTCTCGCAGTCAAGCTCCCTTCTGCCTTTGCACTCTTCGAATGATTTCCAACCATTCTGAGGGAACCTTGGGGCGCCTCCGTTACTCTTTAGGAGGCGACCGCCCCAGTCAAACTG
>NZ_CM134214.1:4762500-4880000 GCF_054113405.1 Paenibacillus sp. ALE3
TTGTCAGTCCGGTCATTCTCACTACATGCAGAACCGTGAAATACAGTCCACTTACAGAACTAATCCGCGTCAGAGAATTCTTTTATAGAATGCACGTGGTAAAAGAGGCCGTCCTTTGGACAGCCTCTTTTCTGTAATATGTCTACTTATTTAATTCGTTAGTCTGTACGTTACTGATGGATGCATGCTTTTATTGCTGGGTCAAAATGATTGGACCGTCTGCTGTAATTGCCAGCGTATGCTCGTATTGTGCCGACAAACCGCCGTCCAACGTACGCGCGGTCCAGCCGTCCGCATCAATTTTACTACGGTATGTGCCTGTGTTGAGCATCGGCTCAATTGTAATGACCATGCCCTCTTTCAAGCGTGGTCCACGGTGCGGAGGTCCGTAATGTGGAACCTGCGGTTGCTCATGCATTTCTTCCCCAATGCCATGCCCAATAAATTCGCGTACGACCGAGAAGCCTTCCGCTTCCGCGTAAGTTTGGATCGCATGGGAAATATCCCCGATCCGATTACCAACAACAGCTTGCTCAATCCCTTTATACAGAGACTCTTTGGTAACGTCCAACAGCTTTTGTGCCTGCTCAGACACATTCCCTACCGCGTACGACCAAGCAGAATCCGCCAACCAGCCATTCAGGTTCACAACCATGTCGATCGTCACGATGTCGCCGTCCTTCAATGGTGTTTTGTTAGGAAAGCCGTGGCAAATCACATCATTAGGTGAACCACAAGTTGCAAACTGGTAGCCGTTATAACCCTTTTGCTCCGGCGTTGCGCCGTGCTTCTTCATAAATGATTCTGCAAAGGCGTCGATTTCCAGTGTCGTAATACCCGGCTTAATCATTTTGGCAATTTCCCGGTGGCAAGCAGCCAAAATTTCGCCGGCTTTTTTCATATTTTCAATTTGTTCTTTGGTTTTAATGATAATCATTAAACGTTCTCCTTCTTATCCGTGTTCGTTCCACTTTTCGCTGCTTCTTTTTTCTGTTTCTATTGTAACGCTAAAAGCAGTGAAATGGAACCGATGTCAATTGATACCGTTTACAGGGGCTTAAACGGGGTTTATAATACTCCATAATTTGTATACAAGTATGCAAAATTATTTGCAAGATAGGAGTATTCTATGAAATATCCAACAACCTGGTTACAGGGCGCATCGCTTGGAGAGAGGATTGCTTGTGAACTCCGACTTCAGATTATACGCGGTATGCAGACACCCGGCACTGTTCTATCTGAGAATCAGATTGCTACCGATTTTGGTACCAGTCGTTCTCCTGTGCGTGAAGCCATGAAAGTGCTCTCAGGCGAAGGACTTATCCGTTTGGAGCGCATGGGGGCGGTTGTGATCGGCATGACACCCAGTGATATGGAGGAGCTATTCGACGTACGAATGCTGATTGAGCATTTTGTTGTTCAAAGGTATGTACATAAGGATAATAGCATATTGGTAACCACTTTAAATCAGATGATCGACAAAATGGAAGTCGCTCTCAAGCACAGGGATATCGCTGAGTTTTCTCTTCAGGATTTTAATTTTCATGAAGCTCTGGTTCTGGAAGCAGGCCATACCCGTATTCTCCATACCTGGAATGGTATGAGACAGTTGATCCTGACAGTTATGCTGGCTGCGACAGAACAACGATTTGCGTCTAACATCGAAGAATCTCAAGTCACAATTCGCAAGCACCGCACCTTTGCAAATGCTTTAAAACAAGCGAATGCTCAGGAGTTGTCACGACTTATCGAGGAACATTATCGAGACACCCGCAACGCGGTTAACGATAGCGTTTTGTCCTCCTATAGAAAGACATTATCCTAGTTGCAACATGCTTGGCAAAGAGCAAATGTACCGCGTCTTTATGCGTGCTCCAGCTGACGCGGCTCTTTTTTTAGACTCAATTGTCGACAAGTATACATTTATCTATACATATTGTTGCCTTCATTCTTTTGAATGTTATGGAACCATCCTCTCCCTGGTCGCTTTCGGTTTGATTATGCTGCTGAATGTGTTAATTTAACGATAATGAGCTAATAAGGTAAGTGAAGGGGAGAATGAATATGACTGAAACCCGATATATGATCGGCGTCGATATTGGCACAACCAGTACCAAGGCAGTGCTTTTCAAAGAAAACGGCAATATTGCCGCGCAGCATCATGTGGGCTATCCACTCCATACACCTGAGCCAGATGCGGCAGAACAGGACCCTGAAGATATTTTCAAAGCTGTCGTAACGACGGTGCAAGAGGTCATGACACAAAGCGGAGTACCCGCCGAACACGTGCTGTTCGTCTCCTTTAGTTCGGCTATGCACAGCGTACTGGCGGTAGACAAGAACGGTAAACCACTGACCGCCTCCATCACTTGGGCAGATAACCGTAGTGCCAAATGGGCTGAAGCGCTCAAACATAAATACAATGGACACGATATTTACTTACGCACTGGAACGCCCATTCACCCCATGTCACCGATGACGAAACTGATGTGGATTACACGAGATTTACCGGATGTTGCGGCCCAGACGTACAAATTTATTTCTATAAAAGAATATGTCTTTGCCCGGTTATTCCACCAATATGTCGTGGATCACTCGATCGCCTCCGCTACCGGACTCATGAATTTGAAGCAGCTGGATTGGGACGAGGAAGCGCTCACTATTGCAGGTGTGACGAAGGAGCAACTGTCCGAACTGGTGCCGACAACTCATGTGCTAAAAGGGCTTGACGCAGCCTATGCACATGACATGGGCCTGCTGGAGACGACTCCTTTTGTGATCGGAGCCAGTGACGGTGTCTTATCCAACCTCGGTGTGAATGCAATCAAACCCGGAGTTGTCGCTGTTACCATCGGCACCAGCGGAGCCATCCGTACTGTAGTTGATAAGCCTCTCACCGATGCCAAAGGGCGCTTTTTCTGTTACGCCTTGACCGAAAAGCTGTGGGTCATCGGCGGCCCGGTGAACAACGGCGGTATCGTTTTCCGCTGGATACGGGATGAATTTGCAGCCTCTGAGGTGGAAACTGCCAAACGCTTGGGAATTGATCCGTATCATGTACTGACCCAAATCGCGGAACAGGTGCGTCCCGGCTCGGACGGTCTGCTTTTCCTTCCGTATCTATCCGGCGAACGCGCTCCTCTGTGGGACCCAAATGCGCGCGGCTCCTTCTTCGGCCTGTCCCTGCGGCACAAAAAAGAGCACATGATTCGCGCCGCACTGGAGGGCGTACTGTTCAATCTGTATACAGTCATGCTCGCTATGGAAGAAGTCATCGACAGACCGTCAGTCATTCATGCCACGGGTGGATTTGCACGCTCGGAGCTATGGAGACAGCTCATGGCGGATATTTTCGACCAGGAAGTCATTATTCCCGAAAGTCTGGAAAGCTCATGTCTAGGTGCAGCCATTCTAGGCTTGTACGCGTTAGGGCGAATTGATTCGCTAGATGCAGTATCCGGTATGATCGGCACCACTCATCAGCATAAACCTGCGGCAGAGCATGTAGATATCTATCGCGATTTACTGCCGATCTATATTCGCATTTCCCGTAAATTTGAAGAAGAGTTCAAGGATATTGCAGAATTTCAGGCCAAGTCCCTACAATTTTAAATTAGTGGAACCTGTTCTAATACTGTTGCGTATTATCGTTTTATAAGACCTGTCTATGTCAGTTGGATAGGATAAGAAGGAGGATTAGACGATGCTCAAAAACTTACTGCACCGCCTGCTACATTCCACCTCTCATTCCCATAAGCGGCGATACAGCAGCTCAGATCGTTATTACGACCGTAAACGCCATTCTTCATCAGACGGATACAAGAACAGCCATAACGGTCACCGATATTACAAGGATAAACGCCGTCATTACTCCAGTTCCTAGCCAAACCACACGAAGCAGGGGCGGAGTACAACGTAACACAGAAGCAAACCACAGGCTCCTTAAACTTATAAAGCGAAGCCCCTTCTCATCGAGGGCCTTCGCTTTATTGTTGTGCGCCCTTCGTTTTGCAGAGCAACATCAGTGCACCTTACAGGAAATCGGCTATAACCGAAATTACATAAATTACAGAAACAGGGTTTTAGAGATGATCACCAGCAAAATAAACAGTACCAGAATCGCCCCTACAGAGGTCCAGGCACCTACACCGCAACCCATACCGCCTACTCCGCACATATGACTCATTTACAACACTCCCTTCGCTCATTTACAGGATCATTGTATGTAGACCTGGCCTAATGCGTAAGGGGGGCATTCCCCCATTTTTGCGGCGAATGCCTGTTTATTTTCAGCTACCGTTCTGGATTAACCTCTAGCAGCAACAATGCTTCCTCCAGCTCCTGCATAAACTGTCGACTGTTTTCATAACGTGGGCGAATTTGAAAAAGCCGCTCCAGTATATGACGCACTGGTTGACTTAATACTAATTCTTCCTGCCAGCTTCCAGGCGGTTGATCCGGCTGAGGCTCATAACTGCTATACAGCATAAAGAGCATAAAATGCCCGATATCGTACAAATCGCTGTAAAAAGCGACATCTTGTCGCTCAGGTGCGCGCTTTTCCAGCATGGCTTCGGTGAATACATCCTCCTGTCGTTCTCCCACGGCCAGAGCAAGCCCAAAGTCAATTAGGTACGGCTTCCCTTCACGGTGAATTACGTTAGGGATGCGAATATCACGATGGATATATCCCCGTTCATGCACATGCAAAACTCGCTCCATTAACTCTAAAATGTAGACGATACATTCCTGTTCTGTAAAGGAACGCTCCTGTTCAAAGATAAGCTCCTCCAAGGTCATACCGGAGACGTATTCCATGACCATATACATTTCGTCCGAATGTTTGTCATTCTCGAGCAGTTTCGGAATATAAGGATGCTCCATCTGTCGCATAATGTGAGCCTCGCGCTGCAATAGCTGAACTGCCTGCGCTCGTTTGCTCGGTCTGGGCAGTTTGACCGCCACCTCTTGCCCGCTGTGCCGATCCAGACAGAGGTAGGTTAAACCATAGCTACCCATGCCTAAAAGCGAACGAACACAATAACGTCCGCTCAGCAAATCACCAGGCTGTTTGGGATAATCCATCCATGATTCATAAATATTCCGCAACCAAGCAAACATACTTAGATCCTTTCTTATACATGCCGCACCACGTTTCCTATGCGACTTGTCCTCGTATTCTTGTATTCCGTTATTATATCATCCACGCCAAAAGACCATCAGAACCGATTAGGTCTGATGGTCTTATTAGACAAGATAATGTTCGTTATGCCTCTCTACGGCTACGCGGTGTCAGACCGAGCCAGGACAACAGCGAACTGCGCGTTTTGCGTTGCCTGCCCTGGTAGGTACGTAAATTAGTGATTAACTGCCGATCCCGTTCTTCCTCGACCCTTTCTTTCATCCAACGTTTATGATCCTCCAGTTGGTTAGATAAGCTAACATTTTTCTCCACCAAACGGCTATGCTCTGCTTCCAGTTCCTCCAAACGGCTCCGCATTTCCGACAAAGCGGTTTGCACCATATCCTGCATCTGCGCCAGCTCTTGCGGCTCTACAGACTCCTGTGTTTGTACGGATACAGGTGCTTGCTCCAATCTATATTCAATGGCTGATGTCAAAGTCTGAAGCTGCTCCTGCGGTTGCATGGGTTCCTCCGACAATTCCTGAACGCTCATTTCATCCTCTAACTCTGTCAGCTCAACCGTAGCAGCAGCTTGCTCCTGCACGACTGTCTCTTCTCTGTTCTCAGCCGCCGCCATTATTTCTTGCCAGGTTGCGGTCAGTGACTCAGCATCCGAGATAGGTGGCAAGCGGAATTCTTCATCCTCCAGTTGGAAGGGAGCGGTTATTCGCTCAAGTACCACCTGAACGGATTGCTCCATCGTCATATGCTGCTCACGCAGCGCCCTCCGCATCACCTTCAAACAATCAACATCCCCAGCACTGAACATTCTCGACTGATTAGCGGAACGCTGAAACACGTATCCCTGTTCCTCCAGCGCCGCTGCATATTTACGAAGGGTACTCGCCCCAATCCCCAGTTGCTTCGCTGCTTCCGTCGTCGACTTGCTTTCTTCCATTTAATCATTACCTCCCCGGATGGTATGGAAAGAAATAAGCTTGTATATGTAGAATTCGCGGAAACCATTGGAAATCCTTTGGCAAAAATGTTCTAATAATGCAGACTACTAAGAACCTTTGTCATAAACGAATACATTATAAAAATACAAGAAGCGACATCGTTGAGAATGCCCCTTCACTATATACTCTTAAGGTTCTTTATGAAGCGTCACATAAATGTCACACCTTTAATATTGTCATGGCAACATTTCTTCCATGAATATGGTCCATGTTATGATTTATACGAAAGCCATTTATAAATAAATGGCTATATTCTATCCTGCTCTTCCCTAAAAAATATTGATAATCCACGCTTATTCTTTAATTATTCCTAAATAGCTCTCCCTACTCACCTTTCGTTTTTTAATTTAGCGGAATGAGGGCAAAAAAATGGATATTTTCAAAAGATCAGCAATATGTTATGTTATGTAACGTAAAATGGATTTCAGGCATAATTTGTAGCATATTAACGTTCGCTGGAACGAGGAGGAAACATAAATGAAGGGGAAGGCAAGGAAAGTAGCGATTGTCGGCGCTGGAATGGTCGGTTCGAGCTGTGCCTACTCAATGGTCAATCAGTCCATTTGTGATGAAATCATGATGATTGACCGCACGTATGACCGAGCTTTAGCCCATGCACTGGATCTGTCCCATTGTATGGATTTTACGTCTACACGCACCAAGGTCCGTGCAGGCACATATGCAGACTGCACGGATATGGATGTTGTGATTATAACAGCTGGATCCAACCCTAAACCCGGCCAAGACCGCTTGTCTGTATTGGACGATGCCGTGCATATCACCAGAGAGATTGTGACAGCTATTATGGAGGGCGGTTTCGACGGTATTTTCGTTATTGCCGCTAATCCTGTCGACATTGTTACTTATCTGGTGCAGAGTATATCCGGTCTGCCGCGTAATAAGGTGATCGGCACAGGCACCTCTATTGACTCATCCCGACTCAAGACGTTGCTTTCTGAGGTATTTTCCATAGATCCACGCAGTGTGCAGGGGTATGCCTTGGGCGAGCATGGCGAATCCCAATTCGTGGCCTGGTCGCACGTCACGATTGGCGGCAAGCCGCTCTTGCACATTTTGCGTCAGCATAAGGAACGATTCAGACACGTTGATCTGGATGACATCGCCCGTAAAACAAGGGATGCCGGTTGGGAGATTTTTACCCGCAAAGGTGCCACTTATTTCGGTATTGCCAATGCGCTGGCGTACATTACCCGTTCCATTTTGAATGACGATGGTAAAATTATAGCGATCTCTGCCGTATTGGACGGCGAGTATGGACACACTGATGTCTGCACGGGCGTTCCAGCAATCATTGGCAGTAAAGGAATTCAGGAGATCATTGAACTTGAGCTGAGCCCAGAAGAGCAAGCCAAGTTCGACGCCTCTTGCCACCTGATCAGCGACAATATTCGTGCCATTTCAGGCTTAGTGTAAGCCCATAGAGTAAGTACCTTATTCAGAACACGAACCTGCCGCACAGCAAAAAAAGCTCCTTGCCCTCATTTAGGGTAAGGAGCTTTTACAGTTCCCACATTTCGTCTTATATCTCTTTATAACGAAATATCGTCAGACCGGCAATCGCAAACACGACAAAGCTACCCAGTACCACCATCAAGAGTGTATCCGTTGGCACCATGAACGCCCCGAAGTCGTCTCCCCCACTCGGCATCATCGCCAATAAAGGTTGTACCCACGGATAATACGGAGCATAGGTCTGAGAGTTGGCGATCAGCATATTGGGCACGGTGAAGACGAAATTCAAAGCAAGCGGTGCAGCAAAGCTAGACCACAAAAAGGACACCATCAGTTGCAGGGCGGCCAACGGCAGACAAGCAACCCAGCCTGCAAGCAGGCTTTGGGCGATCACGGTCCAAGGAATCGGCCCGTTCATCCCCTGCACAGCTCCAACACCCAACAGCGCTCCTCCGAACAGCAGCTGAGTCAGTCCGACCATAGCCATAATGATGGTCAGCTTGGCTGCGTACAGACCCGTGCGGGACAACGGTAGTGACATGAGCTGCTTCCAGCCGCCGCCCCCATGCTCGAAACGGCAGACTAGAGACCCAAACACGGCGGTCAGCATCGGCAGGAACAGCATTGCATGTATTGTAAGCATGGCAGCCAACAGCAACAGCCAGTTTCCTCCCGGATTCGCCAGTAAACCAACTAGGACGGCAATCGCCGGGCTGACGAGCGCAAGCAGCCAGACGGGCGATTTCGCCATTTTCAGGCGTTCGACAGAAAGTAACCGTACGTATCCTCCGAACATTACGCCACATCCTTTCGGCTAAAATGAGCTGCGGTCAGCAGGCTGAGAATTATACCTGTTGCGCATCCGATAGACGCGAATATCCACGCTTGTGGCGCAACCCATGCGAATTGCGGCCAAGCCAGCGGAAACCATTCGGACAGTTGGGAAGCGAATAAGCTGCCAATGCCTAACGTAATGCCCAGTGTTACAGGCAGAGCTTGATTATGGAACGTGACCGTTAGCCACAACAACAATACGAGTATAGGCAGCGTGCCGCCTAAGGGCCAAAACCCGAGCCGTAGTAGCTCCCCTATCGGTGCTGGCTCTCCCCCAAAGCCAAGAAGCATCCCCAAGGTCCAAGTCCCTACCGTCAAGAGTAGGCAGGACACGCACAGCATTCCAATGGCCAGTGTTAGCTTTGCCATATAAACACTAAATTTGGAAATAGGCAAAGCCAACAGCTGCTTCCAGGAGTTAGAGGTATGCTCCACATTCGCCAACATGGAAGCGACCATCGTGGCTCCTAACACAAGTGCAAGGGGAACAAACAGTGCGATGTTATCCATCAAGCTTTCCCATAAGCGGCCCTTATATCGCGGAATCAGATAGTCATAGCGAAGCCCAAAGTTCAGTCCCTGCATCGCCACCAGCCCAAGAGGACCGAGGAAGACCAGGAACCAGATTCCCTTTCTGCGTGCTTTGAGCAGATCCGCTGTCAGCGCTCGCAGCATCATAGGGAGCCCCCTCCTTTGCCCACCACCTGCATGAACATATCCTCCAACGATTTGCGGCGTTCCTCCACACGATATACGGCATGTGTGTTTTCAACTAATCTTCTAACTAGCAGCGCAACAGCCGCATCATTCATGTTGTCAAAATCCAGCGCTGACCCGTCCTTCACTGAATGGTAGCCCTGTTCCCGTGCAATCAATTGGGCTGCTTCCGGCTCCGATACTACGATCCGAATCCCCCCTGCGGACTCCTGACGAAGATTGTGAATCGTATTTTGGAAGACCAGTTGTCCTTCACGAATAATGCCGACGGTATTAGCCATATGCTCTACCTCACTCAGCAAATGGCTGGATACCAGTACAGTGATCCCCCGCTGCTTGGGCATCGCCTGTATCAATTCGCGCATTTCCTGAATGCCCTCGGGGTCCAAGCCATTCGTTGGCTCGTCCAGAATAAGCACTTCGGGATTGCCGAGCAGGGCTGCTGCGATACCAAGTCTCTGCTTCATGCCCAGCGAGTAACCTTTAACCGGACGTTTAGCGTGCTTGGTCAGCCGAACGACCTCCAATACTTCAGTAATGTTCTCTTTCGGCACATTCAAAATACGACGAATAGCCTCCAGATTTTCGACGGCGTTCAAATGACCATAATACGAAGGATACTCTACCAACGAACCGACTTTACGCAAAATATCGAGTCTATGTCTGCGAATATCTTTGCCGAATATACGGATCGTTCCTCGAGTTGGGCGAATAAGCCCAAGTAGCATGCGGATGGTTGTCGTTTTCCCTGCTCCATTGGGTCCGAGAAATCCGTAAATATCTCCCCGCGCTATTTTCAGGTCCAGCTGATTAACCGCGGCGCGGCCTTTGTATATTTTGCTGAGACTGTTCGTTTCAATGATTGATTCGTTCAAGTTCCTCACCTCGACACCTATCGTAACGCGCCAAGTTTAAAGCCAAGGGAACACTGAGTTTAAGTTTTGTTTAAAAAACAGATTCGTGTCCCGGCCGATGAACTGCAAATCTCCCTCTCCAAATTCATTTCGCGCGCCAATAGTTCTGTGATCGCCAGGCCAATTCCAGCTCCTTTTTCACTGGATTGCCGTTCCATTCCGGGACCTTTATCTGCAATGACCAATGCCTCTCTCCCGTTATCCTTCTGAACTTGAATACCAATATACCGGCCTGAGGCAGCATGACGAACTACATTTTGAAAAAGATTATCCAGCAGACGGCGGAAGCCCTGCTCGTCGACATTCCACACCATACTATGCTCGGGCAGGTCGATATCCACTTCAAAGCCTTCCCTTTCCCACACCGGATACCAGCTGGCCGCACACTCGCGCACCAGCCGCAAAATATCACGCGGTTCGTTATTCATGGTGTATTTGCCACTAGATAGGAGATTATAGGTCAGCAAGTTGTCGATCAGACTTCCAAGGTCTTTTAACTTATTTTCCATTAGTGTAATCGACTGCTTCCCTCTGCTGCTCAGGTTTTCTGCATCCAGTGTATACAGATGACTGCGCACAACCGTAAGCGGTGTTCGAATATCGTGTGACAGATCGGCGACCAGCCTCTTCCGTAGCTCCTCCTCCTGACGCTCACGTCCTCGGCTCTCTGCCAATTGTTCGACCATCCGATTAAACGCCTCCTCCAGTTTGCCGATTTCATCCGGGCGGCCGGTGGCAACAAGGATGGGCATTCCATCCTCTCCTCGCTGCGACATGGCAGCCTGAAGCTGCAACAACCTCCGCCGAATGCCTCCAAAAAACAGAAGAGATACGAATATAAAAGCTCCCAGAACCAATAGAATAAAAAGGAGATAATACATCAACATGCCATTGTCACTTGTCGGATGTTCAAAGAACGAACGGGGCACTTTTAATACCATATAGCCCTGATTCATATCATCCTTGCCCCCACCAATAAAGGCCACAACTGTAAACGGACCCTCAGAGCTGGCTTGCTTCATAAAAGCTATAGCCTGTGCCGCGCTCCATTGTTTTGGAATGTTAGGTTGGGTTGGCAGCTCTAATCTGGTTAACCCTGCGGTATCGACCCAAAATATTTGTGAATCCGGGAACATATCCTGCTGTATTTTGCGCAGACGGGCTGAAACTTGCTCTGGACTAGCTCCCTTCAAGGCGATAGCTTCTCGATGCCAGCTATGTTCAGTTTGGGTCGTAGAGGGATAGTAAGGATTCTTAGGCTTGACATCTGTCTGCAAGTTCAACAGTATGCTATATATCAAGGTTGTAACAGGCAATACAATGGGCAACAGCACCATAGCAAACACAATAATGACGAGATAGCGGAACAACAATGAATTACGAAACCGCCCTCCCTGACCAGGACGGAGGTTGCGATGTAATCCTGTCCACCTTTTACGCATACCGTTCATTATGCTTTCACCCGATAACCTACACCACGGATCGTCTCAATGATACGGGGTGTGGCAGGATCAATCTCCAGCTTTTCCCGCAAGTGCCGGATGTGGACCATCAAGGTTTTGTCTCCGTCGATATACGGATCTCCCCACACCGCCTCATACATTTGTTCCTTCGTCATAATCTGGCCCAAATGCCGCAGCAAATAAGCAAAAATATGATATTGCTTGCCTGTCAGCGTAATTTCCTCCCCGGTATCACGATTTACAATACGATTATCTGGAGGAAACACAGACAGATGCCCCAGTTGTAGAGATTCTTCGGATACGCTTCCTGATCGCCGCAGCAAAATTTCCATACGTGCTATGAGTTCATCGGGGTGAAAGGGCTTTGTCACATAATCATCAGCAAAATCCAATCCTTGCAGCTTATCGTCAATGGATGTACGGGCAGACAACATGAGAATGGGAAGCTCCGGGTACTCTTTCTTGAGCCGCTTCCCAATGGTGAACCCATCCAGACCGGGTAACATCACATCCAGAATCACGAGCTGGCACGTACGAGCTGCTTCCACAGCCCCATCTCCGCTGCGAAGCCAGGTTACAGCGTAATTTCGCTCTTCCAAATACTGATGCGTCCAAGCACCAATATCTTGGTCATCTTCGATGTATAGCACATTTGTTTTCATAATAGACACCTACTTATCGTTTTTCTTTTATGTAATGGGCATTATAGCATTTATGGTACATAACCCACTTAAAAAGGTTAATAACTACCTTATACGACATACGCTTCACAATTTCAAATTTGAATGCAGGTGAACAAGGAGGCCTATCAGATGCTGCTGGAAGCGATATACCACCACCCGAAACGTAATTGGGCTTTTGGTTATGATGATGAAACGATAATTTTACGGCTTCGTGCAAAGAAAAATGACCTGACTTCTGTTCATGTTCTTACCGTAGATAAGTACGACTGGGATCGTACTCGGCAGCTTATTCCGATGTCCAAATTTGCCACCGATGGCAGGTTCGATTACTACGAATGTACTGTAAAGCCTACTCACCGTCGGCTGAAATATGGATTTTTGCTGGAAGATGGCGAGGAACGAATTTGGATGGACGAGGACGATTTCACCACCGAGGAACCTCAAAATGCAGACAGTCTGTTCCAATATCCGTTTTTAAATCCGATTGATATTTTGAAGCCACCCGCATGGGTGAAGGATGCTGTATTTTATCAGATTTTCCCAGAACGCTTTGCCAATGGTGACCCCTCCATTAGCCCGGAAGATGCTGAGGACTGGGGTGGCACACCGCAAAGAGACAATTTTTTCGGTGGCGATTTACAAGGGATTCTCGATCATCTGGATCATCTGAGCGAGTTGGGGATCAACGCCATATATATGACTCCTGTCTTCAAGGCGACGACCAATCATAAATATGATACTGAGGATTATATGGAGGTAGACCCGCACTTCGGGGACAAAAAGATATTAAAAAAGCTGGTGGAGGCCTGCCACGATCGGGGAATCCGGGTACTGCTTGATGCGGTGTTCAACCATTCAGGACGTACCTTTAAACCGTTCGTGGATGTACTGGAAAAAGGCGAAGCCTCACCTTACAAGGACTGGTTCCATGTTCATAGCTTTCCGCTGGAAGTGGTCGATGGCACACCGACCTACGATACATTCGGGCTTGAACCGATGATGCCCAAGCTGAACACGGAACATCCTGAGGTAAAAGAGTACCTGTTGAATGTGGCAAAGCATTGGATTGAAGAGGTCGGTATCGACGGCTGGCGGCTGGATGTGGCAGACGAGGTAGATCACGCCTTTTGGCGTGAATTCCGCACTACAGTCAAGCAGGCTAATCCGGATGCATATATTTTGGGTGAGATGTGGAACGAATCATCAGAATGGCTTCAGGGCGATCAATTCGATGCGACGATGAATTATCCATTCACCTATGCGGTGAATGATTTTTTCGTCAAAAAAGTGACCGATGCCCAGAGCTTCGCCTTCGCCATTGGACGCCAGCTTGCCCGCTATCCGCAGCAGGCATCCGAGGTTGCCTTTAATCTGCTGGATAGCCATGATACACCGCGCCTACTGACGCTGTGCGGGGGCGACAAGCAACTGATGCGGCTGGCTGCTTTGTTCCAGTTCACGTATATGGGCGCACCCTGCATTTTTTACGGCGATGAGATCGGCCTGGATGGAGATGCCGATCCAGGCTGCCGCCAGTGCATGGAGTGGGATACCGACAAGCAGGACCACGAGCTGTTCAACTTTTATCGTGAGCTGATCGCTCTTCGCAAGGCGCACCCTGTCCTCCGTGATCAAGGAAGCATCACTTTCCTGGAGGCACAACCGGAGGGCGCTTCACTCGCCTACGAGCGGCGCAGCGACGAAGAAGTGTTGCTTGTGCTGCTCAACCGTTCCGATGAGGATCACACTTTTGAATTGTCCATTCCAGAGCAGGAATGGCAATTAGCCTTTGGCGAAGGCCAGTGGTCCGTAGGAGCGAAGGGGCTGCATGCCGAGCTTCCACCTTACGGATATACTGTGCTGAAGGCAGCGCCTGCACGGTCAGTCAAGCCTGCGAAAGAAGGCGACAACAAGACGGAAAGCAAGGCATAGGCTATGTAGACGCGGATGCTGATGAAGATACCTGCCGACTGTAAAAAAAGCAAGATCGCCGGGAACAAGTTATCTAACTTATTCCCGGCGATCTTTTTACGTTGAGGACATAGCTCTTTGTACAAGCTGATTATTTATTTTGGACATCTGTTCTTACTACCCCAACATCCGACGCATTGATAGAAATGGGGTTACCGCCTTGTCCTGTTTGAGCTGAAGAAGATTGTCTAACGTCCACCCTAATTCTTTTGCCCTTAAAGCCAGTTCGTCTCCTTTTTCCCAATGCCATGGCCTCCTTAAGTCTTCGTGGCTTCATAAACCTCTCAATATGACCTAACTGTGAAGAGATATGCTATATGCATATGCCACTGAAGAAAACAGGTCTCGGCGAATATCAGATCATAGAGAAAAGAGGCGATTACCACCCGATCTTGCAAGATCATCCAAAAAATTACAACGAACATACTAACAGCAAAAGAGCGGAACCTGCTTTTACAGGCTCAATGTGGCTTTAAAACCATCATTGAGCCTGTAATGATTAATGATAGAGAATCATTGCTTATGTCAGTTTTCAACAAGCCAGTAGCCTTTCATGACTATCGTTGAGCGCTTGCAGATTCGCTTGTAGATGATTGAATATTTTAATCAGTAAAATTTAAAGCGTTTACAAGTTAAGCGGCAGGTTGCCGGTCAGAGACGATTGCTTGACCGGATCACTTTACAAATTGGCTTAAGCCAATACACCAAGAGCGTATCCAATAATTCCTATTGCGAATAAAGCAAAAATCAGAGCTATAGCATTCACTTTCTTTTTGAGCAGTCTCATGCATAAAAAAGTCAGCAAAAGAGGTAACAGTCCAGGTATCAATTGATCCAGAATCATCTGTATCGTCGTAACAACCTCTACTCCATCCGAACGGGTATATCGGGATACTTCGAGTGGTATATTCAGAGTAGTCCATTTAGATACGAGTGCGCCCATAACAAATAGTCCCAGGATGGAGGCCGATTCCGTAAGCTTTTGCAGCCGGTTTCCGGACATGTCGGACACAATCTCCGTCCCTTTTTGGTAGCCGTATTTCAGTCCGTACCACTTGGTAGCCAGGCGAATAACATTAAAGAGCAAGAAAAATAGGACAGGCCCGATAACGCTTCCGGACAACGCAATGGAAGCTCCTAATGCAGCCAGAACGGGGCGTAATGTTCCCCAGAAGATAGGATCCCCTACTCCAGCCAAAGGTCCCATTAAGCCAACTTTCACGCCACTTATGGTAGCATTATCAATCGGCTGTCCATTGGCTTTCTGCTCCTCCATAGCGGCCGTTACCCCCATAATCGGTGCAGAGATAAACGGTTGAGTATTAAAAAACTCCAAATGCCGCTTTAGTGCTTCTTTTTGGTCTTCCTTCTTGCTGTATAGCCGCTTGATTGCCGGAATCAAGGTGACACAAAAACCAATTGACTGCATACGCTCAAAATTAAACGAGCCCAGCAGGAACCATGAACGGAAAAACATTTTGTTTAAATCGCTTTTGGTCAACTTTTTTTCTTCCATAGTACCCCACTCTTTCATTAAGAATTTCTTTAGAGCTCTTCAATTTCACCCACTTGATCTTTGCGCTGGCTATATTTGGGATTGAGCTGGATATACAGCAGAGCCAGAACCGCTCCCATGATTCCAAAGCCAACCAGATTGATGCTTGTAAATGCCGCGATGACAAAGCCCAAGAAAAAGAAAGGCATCAGATATTTGGCTGCCATCATGTTAATAACCATGGCATATCCTACAACGACGATGAATCCCCCTGCAATTTGCAGCCCTTTTGTAATGACCTCCGGGATGGCATCCAACAAAGTCGTAACTAGACCGGTTTCTGCTGCAATAGCCACCAATACGGCAGGCAAAGCGACACGTAATCCCTGAAGAAGGAGGGCTATGAAGTGACATAATTCAATTCCTTTGAAATTTGAAGATTCGGCATATTTATCTGCCAGATGCTGAAAGAACACGGTAATCGTTCTAACAAAGATAGTTAACACTTGTCCGCCAGCCGCAATCGGAATCGCAACGGCAATTCCCGCACCGATCGATTGGTGCCCGACAATAACCAATATGGTTGAGACTACACTGGCCAAAGCCGCATCCGGAGCCATGGACGCTCCGACATTCATCCAGCCCAAAGCCAACAATTCCAGCGTACCGCCTAGAATAATACCGGTTTTGAGATCTCCCAGGACCAGACCGATCAGTGTACACGCAACTATAGGACGATGAGTCTGTCCTTCATCCAAAACACTGCCCATTCCGCAAATGGCTGCAACCAGCGTGACCATTACGATTTCAAAAACACTCATGTTTGACCCCCTCTCTTATGCGTACGTGTTGTTAAAACTGGACATTTTGGAGCTTGTTAATCAAATTAATTTTAGGATCACTGGCCACTTTTCTAATCTCCAGTTCTATCCCCTTTTCGTGCAATTTATAAAATGCCTCTACATCCTGCTTGTCTACGGACACTGCTCCGGTAATTTGTGTTTTGCCTTCTTTGAAGCACATTCCACCTACATTTACCGATGTAAACGGTACCCCACCTTCTACAACCCGCAGTACATCCGTGGGATTGGTAAACAGGAACAAGGTCTTGAAATCGTTATATTTAGGATTGTTATAAGCTTCAATCGCTTTCGCAATCGTGACAACATAAGCTTTAATCCCCGGCGGCGCCACTTGTAACAATAAGGTTTTGCGCAGCGTATCCGCAGCGACCTCATTGCTGACGGCGATAATTTTGTTACACTTCGTTTCCTTCACCCACACAGTAGCCACCTGACCATGAATCAGACGGTCATCAATACGAACAAATGATATTTCCATACCTATAATTCCTCCTCTGTTTGTATGTCCCGGATGACACGAAAAGACTTCATTGAATCCTGACCCGCACGGATGGCCAGATCACTCAGATTCTCCACGTTCTCCAGCCCTCTATTGGTCAGCAGGTCTACGATCATTGGCAGGTTTACCCCTGTTACAATGTCCATTTTTTCATACCTGGCCACAATCCTACTGGCCGCATTATAGGGACTGCCACCAAACAAATCGACGAGAAAAATCAATCCGTCCGTCCAATCAATTGTTTCCAAGGCCGCTTTGTACTTCTCAACAAGTCCGTTAACACTTTCACCTGGTTCAAACGTTACACCCACCACATTTTCCAGATGGCCGAAAATCATTTCCGTGGATCTTAGGATCTCTTCGGAAAATTTTCCATGAGTGCCAACAATAACACCTATCATTTGTTTCACCCCCTCCTTGCATCCTTCGCCTATACTTATATGCAAGTCTCATGCCAAGATTCTGTATGATGCGATTAACTATCAAAAAAAAGACCAAACCCTCGGCTGCTCCGGGAATTTGGTCTTTTCTCACCAACTACTTATTATCCTTATCCGCATGATTAATACACATCCAGCATCGTTTTATACACTTGCGCCACTACTTGGGGATACAGTTATATACTTCGCTTAGGATTTCGCAAATATAATATTTTTCATCATTAGTCAGCTTAATGTTAATACTGGAAGCAAATATATTGCAGGAACGGTTCACCACATCGATTAATCGTTGGTCAAGCAAGGATACATCCTCCTGATACACTAGCCCTTCTCCAATGACCATTCGTTCCAGCGCATGAGCCGTATGAACAGCAAGCTGAACCTTCTTTGCATAATGGAAATCAGCCTCCAGTTCCTGTTCCAGCTGCTCGATAAATTTCATCAAAATCCCCAAAATTTTGTGAGGATTCAAATAAGTCATAAACTCCTTTAGCGTATCCTCACATAGATCTCTTACGACCACGCTTCCGTGTTCATGCATAACAGGCAACTGATTGTTGAGCAACAATTCTCTTAATGCCTGTTCACCGCTTGCCTCGATCAGTTTTTCCAAAGGGATAAACGGTACATTGAGCTCGCTTGGCCGCTTAACCCCAATCACCGCAAGAAGCGTATGCTTGGCCCGTAAATCCTTCACCACTTTATCCAATTCCCTGACCTTTGCCGGTACAACAACTATTTTCTCTTCGGTTAAGTCATAAACAACCTTCTCTACAAACTCCTTTAGCTTGGCGGCGGCACCTTTGCCGGAGGAACAGACTGTCACGATTACCTTATTACTGGTCTTTTCCGCTTTCACTCCAGCATTTCCAGTGTTATATCCGCGAAAATCCTTCAAAGATTGATAAATTTCCTCTATATTCATATCAAAAATACTGGCCTTTCGCACAGCCTCCAACACAAGCGGGGTTGAAACCATATCGATAGTCTTCACCTTAATCCCGACACGTTCCATAATGGTTGCTTCAAGATTGAGCAAGGAGCCCATATCAACCAGCAGCAATACGCCTCTGCCATTGTCAATGTCCTTCACTTTATCCACAATAACTTCCAGGATTTCTCTAGGACTAACATCCAAAGGCATGTCTACTGCGCAAATATTTGAGCTTCCCAGCAGGCTGTCGACAACGCTAACGACACTGCTTGCCGTACTGTTGCCATGTGCAGCTACAATGATTCCCACATTTCCCTGGTGCTCCTCTTCTACCGATTTCAGAAGAATCGCCACATAGGTAGTCTCGGCATCGGGTACGTTGACTTCAAACTTGGACTCGATCAAATCCTTGATAATAAGTGCCAGTCTGTATTCTTCATCCTGATCATTCATCGGATCATAGATTTGTTTACTGACATATTTTTTCTCCCGGATTCGCTTTAAGAAGGCACTCAAATGAAGACTGAAGGCATAAACAAACCTGTCGCTGTAATTTCTATTCAATTCTTTTTGAGCCATCTCTTGCACCTGTTCAGCGAACTCCAGAATATTTCTGCCTACGATCTTAAGAATCCGTTCCCGTCCCCCTTTGATGTTATAAAATCGGTTATAGAAACTTTTGATGTGAATATTGACATCTGTAGTTATAAACTTATTGATAAAACTGTCATCGAGTCCTTCTTCTTTGAGCATCCCTATCTTGTCTTCAATCAATTTGTACAGGTTGAACGGCAGTTCAGAAGCGTCTGCTTCATCCATTCCTTTGCTGCCTTCAGGAGTAATATACAGCGAGGAGTTGACCATCTCCATTTCGGCAATCTCCTTGCGGTTCTTCCCCATATTAAATAGACCTTCCTTGATATTTCCGGGCAAAATTTTAAAATCAAGTTCAATCTCTTCCTTATTTTCATGTATGCTGTTCAAAAATCCTTTGGCACACACAAGCTGAATGTTCGATTTCAACTGACCGATATTGCCATAGGTTACGCTGCCAATCAGTGCTTTTACAGTTTCCAATTCAACCCTAATGGGCTTGTTCACACGATGGGCTTCGTTTGCAAAGAGATGCTTCAGGATCAAAAACCGCTCCTCAACGGTCCGCTCTTGCAAGGAAGGAATGTTGATCGTAATCGGTATCCGTCTGATAAAGGTTTTCAACATAGAAGAACCGGGATCTTCGGTCGTAGCGCCGATGAGCAGCACATTCGCTTCCCGCTTGCGCTCCGACTCGCCCAATTTGTTGTAACTGTTCGTGTCCATGAAATAAAATATCATTTCTTGGCCTTCTGGGGGCAGCCGATGAATCTCATCCAAAAACAGGATGCCCCCATCCGCTTTCTCAACCAGCCCCTCTTTCTCCCGATCAGCCCCGGTAAATGCTCCTTTTACATGACCAAAAATGTGGGAAAGTAGCAGTTGAGGGTTATTATAATAATCGGCGCAGTTAAATACGATAAACGGTGCTTGCTCTGAAAAGCGCTTCATATATTTACCATAATTATACATCAACCTAGCGAACATTGTTTTCCCAACGCCAGTCTGCCCCACAATCAGCGTATGTAAGCCCTTCGGCGGGTATAATATTGCCGCTTTTCCCTGCTCAACCTGGTTTCTCATACTCCCCATGAAACCGATTAAGGCGTGAAACGGATCCACTTGCTCTCCAGGCAGCAATATTTCATGAATGCTGTTGACTTGGATTTGTTTCTCTTTAAGCTGAACCCGAAAGATCTCCTCGATCACCTGCTTGTGCAAAAACTTGACGGGTCTCCCCTTGATTTTAATAATCAAGTCGGCGCGAAGTAGACTATTAAGCTCCTTGCTTACATTATTTCTTAACATATTCTGTTGATCGGCTATTTCCGCAGCCGTAATTCCACCGCCGTCCTGCAAGGCCTCTACCGACAGTTTCTTTGTACCATTGGCAATATACTCTAAGATCTCATCAATTCGTTTCACGGTATTCCCCCATGCTGACTAGTTCTTATTTAATTAGTATATAAAAAAAGAAATAATCCTCTACAAGAAAATAAACTGACAAGTTAATCATTAATCTGATACCCTTTTTATTGAATCTATCCAAAACTCAAATTCAACCCATTCCATTCACTTCTTTTCCAAGATCAAAGGTTGGCAGTATAATTGCATAAGCTTCACGAATAAGCTGCATAAAAAGTTATTTTTGTTTCCCAGTAAGGAGCTGAGATAAAATAATGCGCTACGGATTACAGCAAGAGCAAACATTCAGGCTGGCTATGACTCCAGAATTACGACAAGCCATCACGATTCTTCAATATTCTTCGGTCGATCTGATGTCATATCTTCATGAGCAAGCAAATGAAAATCCGATCATTGATTTGGCAGAGATCGACATGTCCATCGAAAGAATCAATACAGAAGAAGAATATTCGCCACGAAAAAATGATAATCCGGTAGACCTTCTGGATTTTGTCTCTAATCCCGCAGATAATTTATATAGACATCTTAAAGCGCAGCTTGGGATGGTCAGCGGGCTATCCAGGCTACAACAGATGATTGGCATGTTTCTGATTGGGAATTTAAATGAAAAAGGCTACCTTGAGCTGGATGTAAATACAGTTGCCGGAATACTTGACGTTCCCACCGATGAGGTTGAAAATATACTTGCCCTGATTCAAGGCTTTGAACCGGCAGGAATCGCTGCCCGCAGTCTGGAGGAATGCCTTCTTTTGCAGCTGCGATATGCCGGGAATGATGATGTTTATCTGGAAGAAATCGTGCGACATCACATGGTCAATCTTTCATGTAACCGCATACAAAAAATCGCGGATGCTCTGGGGATCGACATTCACATGGTACAACAAATTACCGATCAGATACGCAAGCTGAATCCTTGTCCGGGAGCGGCATTTGCTCCATATGAACGCCAGCATCATATAGCAGATATCTCAGTGGAGAAATTTAAAAACGACTACATTGTGACAGTTAATGATATCACAGTCCCACGCGTCGGGATTAATCCTTTTTACCAAAGTATGCTTCGAAAGCCGGCTATGGAGGAAGAGAAACGATTTCTTCGTGAGAAGATGAATACGGCATTATGGCTTATTCATAGCCTTGAGCAGCGCCGCCTGACCCTGATGCGTGTGGCCCAGGCTATTGTTGATAGGCAGCGGGGATTTTTTGAGCATGGCGTTTATCATCTGAAATCGATGACCCAAAAGGAGATTGCTGAAATAACCGGCCTGCATGAATCCACGATCAGCCGGGCGGTCAGTAATAAATACATGCAGACGCCCCGTGGATTGTTTGAACTCAAATATTTCTTCACCTCCGCCCTAGGATCGAAAGACGGAGATGCTACTTCATCAGAGAGCGCAAAAATGCGGATAAAGCAGATCATCGACGGTGAAGAGAAGCAAAAACCATTTTCAGATCAGGCAATCACAGAACTGATGGCAAAGGAAGGACTAGAGCTGTCACGCAGAACGGTAGCCAAATACCGAGAAGAATTGGGGTATTTATCCTCCGCCAGGAGAAAAGTGTATTAAAACTTCAGCAAGCGATTGTGAAAACCAAGAAGCAGCGCTATCACATTCTACCGGCTGCCTCCCTCGTAGAATCTCCAATAGAATAGGCCAACCAGTAACCTCTGGTTGGCCTATTCATATGACCTGAGCGAGTACAGCAGTCTACGCAGGTAGCGTCTGTGTTTTCAATTGCACGTACAACTGGTGTGTAACCTGATGTGGCTCAATACCCAACTCATCTTCCAATAAGCTGACGAAGCTTTCATAATGCTTTTGAGCAGCTGTATACTCGCCCAACTGGGCATAGGCTGTCAGCAGCAGACCACAGATATCATCTGAGTAAGGCTCCCTCTGCTGTAGGCTGAGCAAGCGCTGGACAGACTGCCGGGCGCGACCTGAACGTAGCTCTTCTCTAGCCAGTTCTGAAGCACATGCCAGATACATATTGCGTAGTTTTTCTCTTTTTGCATACGCCCATGGGTAATCGTGCTCCTCCAGATAATTGCCACGGTACAGAGCCAACAGGTTCTCGATGCGCGGTGTACCGCCGTTGCCAGATGCCGCCCATTCGGAAATTCCCCGCTCGAATAGCTCCACATCTGTAACCCAGCCATTACGGTTCAAACGATAGCGATCCAGATTGTATTCCAGCTTCGTATCTTGCATCCGTTCTTTCAACGCTTTGCGGATTTGGTAAATGGACGTGTGGAGATGAACAACAGCCTTGTCCAAATGGTATTCGGGCCACATCGCATCCAGCAATTGCTCCTTGCTAACCCATTCCCCTTCATGATGTAGTAAAAAGGAGAATAGCTCCTGCGACTTTAATGTACGCCATTTGAATGGCCTTGCTCCCACGGCTCCTTGTCCATCCTCCGAAATTTCAAGCTTTTGAAAACAACGCACTTTGGGTAATTGCTCTGCTGCGGCGACCGAGCTGGAAGGACGGGAATCTGCCAGCCTGGCTACAATCCGATCTAACGTTTTATTAAGCCGCCGGGCATGAACAGGTTTTAACAAGTAATCCAGTGCTTGCAGTTCGAATGCTTCAATAGCGTATTCCGAATACGCAGTCACAAAGACGATATGAATATGTGAGTCCAGCTGTTGAATCCACTCGGCGGCCTCCAGTCCGTTCATCTCCGGCATTCCGATATCTATAAAAACAATATCCACGCGTTCTACCGCCAGATGATCCAACCCAGCTTGTGCAGACGTATATTTGCCCATGACCGTTAATCGTCCGTCCGCCTCCAGCAACCGTTCCAGGTAGGTTAATGCCGACCTCTCATCATCAATCAATATCGCCTTCATCTGTGTCCGCGCCCCCTTCTTGCTGCAACCATCCATCACAATGCTCTATGACCAGGCTATCTGCTTTATCATCCGATTTTTAATTTCTTATATTTTATATATCGTATAAACTCAGGCGCGACATTAGCTTTTTCCGGCAGATGCACTGTAATTTTTTATTCATTCAGTAGGGGGAGATAAGATCGTTTCCGGCACACGGAAGCTTACCGTCGTCCCTTGCATAGGATTGCTTTCAATCCGCAATCCTTCTCCATACATATGGATCAGACGGCGATGGATATTACGTAGACCCACACTGGACGATACATGCTCCTCCGACAGTAGCTGTTGCAGTCGCTCTGGTGGAATCCCTACGCCGTCATCGGTCACGCTGACCACAAAATCGGCTCCATCTTCTTGTACAATCACCCGCACTGTTCCACCTGTGGCCCGTTGCATCACACCGTGTCGTATCGCATTTTCCACGATGGGCTGAATGCTTAATGGCGGGATCAGCGACCGGATGTTCCTCCCTACCTCTATAGTCACCTGCAACCGTTCTTCAAAACGGGCTTTTTCCAATGCCACATACGATTCTACCAATTCCAGCTCCTTGCATAGCGGAACTGTATTCTCCCTGTTCTGAAAATCAAAGCTTCCGCGCAAATACTGGCTCAGCTCCATAAGCAGCTCTGCTGCTTTATCCGGGTCTACTGCTACGGTCGAAACAATAACATTTAATGCATTGTACAGAAAGTGCGGCTTGATTTGTGCCTGTAAAAAGGCCATTTCCGAACGCACCGCTTCCTCTGCCGAATGACGCATGTTCAACAGGGTCCGTACACGCGCCTTTAATTCCTCCGCATCAACAGGCTTACGCAGAAAGTCATTTGCTCCAGCCATAAAGCCTGCATGGATATCGCCGGGCAGGTCGCGTGCCGTCAGCAGTAATACGGGTAGCTCGGAGAGAGAATACCCTTCGCGAATTCGTCGGCACAACTCAATACCGGACATTTCTGGCATCATCCAGTCCGTGATAACTAGATCAAATCGGGCACGACCATTCAGCAGCTGAAGCGCCTCCTCGGCTCGATCCACAGCCACCACGCTACAGCCTGTGGTGTATAACAGCTCCTGCAATACCCGAAGGTTCACCTCATCATCATCTACAGCCAGCACTCTGTAGGGAACATTCCCTACTTGCTCCACAGCATGCTCTTCAAGCGAATGCACATCCTGACTTGAGGTCACACCAGGCTGCAATATGACCTCAGACAAAACCTCTTTTTGAGCTTCATGTGCTGGCATCCCAGTTTCCGCTAAGGGCAGGGTAAAAGAAAAAGTCGAACCCTTACCCAATCTGGATTCTACTCGGATACGACCTCCATGCAGCTCCACCAGACGACGGGTGATGCCTAACCCAAGCCCAGTCCCACTATATCCTTTGTCCTCAGCATTCACTCCTCGATTAAAAGGTTCAAATATGTGCGAGAGATAGTCTGGGGCAATACCTGGTCCGGTATCCTTCACACTGATTTCCATTTCACGGTTTCTCACCTTGGCAGAGATTACGATTTCACCTTCCTCTGTAAATTTCATCGCATTCCCCAATAAATTGTATAAGATCTGATTCAGCCGATCCCCATCTGCATCTACTTTGGGCAACGAATCGGGCCATTCTTTGACGAATTGGAGCTTTTTCTTACCTACTGTATGACCCAATACCTCCAGTACAGAACTCACAGCAGCCTGTACGTTTACAGGTCGGCGGTTTAAGGCTAATCTTCCATTTTTCAGATTAGAAAAGTCCAAAATATCGTTAATCAAATAGGAGAGTCTACGCCCTACCTTCGCAATCAAGACCAAGTTATGCTTTTGCGGCTCATTGAATTGCGTCCCGTAGCGGTCTAGCATGGACTGAGCGATATTAATAATGCCATGTAGAGGAGTACGCAGCTCATGTGACGTGTTCGCCAGAAATTCGTCCTTTAACCCATCCAGTGTCAGCAACCGTCGTGATAGGTTCTCAACCTCCATGAACGAATGTACAAAACGTTTGGCCAGCAATAGTGTTTGGGCCAATACGAATATGAGCATTTCATAGGCTGTCACCCCACGTACATCTCCCCAGCCCAGAACATACACAAAACTAGTCACCACAATCATAAGAATGCTCATAATACTAATGACTAGCAGCGCAGCGTCATCCGTCCGTTGAAGAAGTCCACGAATCAGAATCAGTAATACATACCCCACACTGACTACACCAAAAAGAAGAATAAAAGTCTCAAAGGATGAAAGGACCAGTGTAGGCAACAATAGCCCCATACCCAGCATCAGTGCGGTTACAATATTATATAGAAGCAGCACGATTCGATTCATAACAATCTGTGTCGTCAGATGAACATACCGAATCAGAAAATAGTAGAACAGCGTCGAAGAGAACGATTGAATTTTCAATATCCATTCATAAGGCAAATCTGGCATCCCCCAGACTAGCAGCTTCTCTCCATGTGTCAGAATGTAAAATAGTGCCGCGATGCAAAAGCATGCTAAGTAAAGCAGGGCCTTCTCTTTTCTACGTAAAAAGTACAGCATGATAAAAAATACGGTAGGGATAAAAAATCCTGCAACTAGTACGGTGTCCTCTGCCATCGCTACTTCACGGCTATGCGTAATACTGGCATAATCCCCAAACAGCAGTGGATAAATGATCCCCCCAGAGGAATAGCTATAATTAGCCACATGCACGGTAATATCAGCCGAATGTCCATCTACTGCAGCAAACCCAACAAAGGGGGCGTTGCCCTGCTTGCCCTTGTCGGCCGAAACAGAGGGAATACCACTTGCCCCCACCTCTGCTCCGTTAATCCATACTCGGCTGGAGTTGCGAATATTTTGCATATGGATGCCGTACAGATTTTCCACTTTTTCAGGCAACAGTACACGAACATGGTAGGTTCCATATCCAGTCGCCTGACCCCCAGGCATCCACTGATTCCATTTACCAGGCACGTCTACAATTTTGGCAGAAGCTCCAGTGCCTAATCCCAATTTCGAGGAATATTGATGATTTCCCCAATCCTGATATCGCGTTTCCTGAAAAGATGAAGGCTGCAAAAGCTGATTAGGATAAAACTCCCACTCTCCCCCCAACTGTACAGCACCTTCCTTGTCGGGGTCCCAATTACGCAAATCAATAACACCGTTGTGAGCTTTCCAATGACTGTTTCCGGATAATACACCCGACACTAACGGATATACCGGCAACGCAACCGCAAGCAGAAGTATAATAAAAAATAAAACACCCTGTTTTTTCATAAATCCCCCGCTCTTTTCAATAACGTCTATCTTTTTGTATCGGTTATTCTATTCAGCTACATTAGAAGCGTTGTCCATACAAAAAAGGACGTCCGCCGCAGATAAAATCTGTGCGGAATCGTCCCCTTCTATACATCCTTGCACTTCCTATATTCCCCTTATTAAGGAATTATAACGTCATCAATACTACCGCCAGGAATCGAGCCTGAATCATCTCCGCTGCTATCGCTCGGTGGCGTTGCTTCACCACTGCTGTCGCTGCTTCCTGTTCCACTGTTATCGCTCGGCGGTGTTGCTCCACCGCTAATGTCGCCGCTTCCTGTTCCGCTATTATCGCTTGGCGATGTTGCTCCACCACTGCTGTCGCCGCTTCCTGTTCCGTTGCTATCGCTTGGCGGTGTTGTTCCACCACTGCTGTCGCCAGTTCCTGTTCCGTCGCTATCACTTGGCGATGTTGCTCCACCACTGCTGTCGCCGCTTCCTGTTCCACTGCTTTGTTGCTGGCTGTCTATAAAATCTTTATACTCCTGAATCGCATCTTCCAGATTCATGTAATTTTTCTTAAGTTCTGGCATAGGCAAATACTGGTCCAGACGATTGAATGCATCCACTACTCTGTGAAAGTAGACCGTCGTAGGATCTGTACCATTTACTGTAAGCAGATTGTTCGCAATGTTCTTGAGCTCATTGATATCAAGATCAGTTACGATCCATTTGGATTGGTAGTTCGCAAACGCTGTAATCAAATCCGTGTTAGCCTGGTCTACCTGCAGTTGTGTGCTATTCGGATTATTAAGCACAAGGTTTGCCAGATTAATTTGCCCCTGAAGTTCTTCGTTATCTTGATCAGTATAATGACGTCCGAACGTCTGAACTTCATTATTAGCCAAATTGATATTGAGGTTCAACAACATAGTATCCACCGCTATAGGTGCAGTATACTGATTCTGTACCTGTTGCAGCTCCTCATATACAGGAACAACGTCTTGTAATTCAAAGCTGGACAAGCCTAAGAAAGTAGAGGCATGCTCTGAAGCAGAAGACAAGGCTTGCTGAGCCTCAGCGCTTAATGTGCCTGAATTTTGCAGCAAAATTCCATTGATCGAAGTCTGCATTTCAATGACTTTGTCTCTCAACTGTAGCCTTTTCTCATTATATTTTTCAATATAGGTCCCTTTAGCCTGACTTAATTGATTATAAGAGATCACCAATTGCTCCTCAGGAGTAAACGGCATAATAAGTGCAAAGTGGGCTTGTACTGTTTGTTGATCTAAAAGCTGCATTTCCGTATTCAAGTAATTACGAGCTACAGGGTCAGACAGCAGTTTGAGTTGAATATCTTGAACCAGCTGCTGCAGTTTTTCCCGAGTTGTAGCAGGCACTGGCGCAGTAAATTCCGTAAGCCTTTGACTCAGCTCCATGTTCAAGTTCAATACGTCCTGCTGGGTCATAGCAGTGTGCATCTTCTCTGTATATTCCTGAATCAGGTTGTCTAGTTCAGCATTTTGAGAACCACTCTGATCGTAGATAACCTGCGCTTCTTGTAAAGTATTTTTAAGCACTGAGAAGTCCGCTGCTTGCAGTGCCAAGAATGATTCTGTGGCACCTTCTATTTTTTGTTTCCATTCGTCCAACTGCTCAGTTGTAGATAATGGATTCAGATATACTTTTGATCCTTCCCTCACAATGGACTTGTAACGCGCTTTGTCAGTTTTCAAATTCTCCACACGATCCGTTACATCGAGAAAATGCAGATAGACATCTCTGAGTTTTACTGATGCTTTGTATACCTTTATTACTCGACCCAAGCTTTCTACTTCCCGATCCACAATATTCTGAGGCGCATTCCCTTCCAACACATTGTTGCCAAATCGAATAGCTTGACTTAGTGAGTCATCCCAAAGAGGCGGAAATTCGTCACCAACCATCCGGTTTTGTTCAAGGATAGTCGAAGCTAACTGAATCAGTCTAGTTAATTCCTGTGTTCCAATCACCGGTTCTGTGACTGAGGCCGTGTATACAGAAACATCCTGTTTCAATGTGCTGAGCGCTTGATCTACTTCTGCCTGCGTGGCTGCCGTATTGTTCAGTACCAGCATAGCTTGATTGATTGCTATAGACAGGCTTTCCTTCGCTGCGGCTGGGTAAAGCGCCTGATCTGTTCCACCCTCATCTGCACGCTCCAGCAGTTCTTTGGCTGCATTGATTTCTGTCTCCAACTGACTGCGGTCTACGCTGATAATGTCACTGTCGTGTTTTTTCTTATCTTTGCTGTCTGTATCCGTGATAACCGATCCAGCAGAGGATGAGTTCTTTGTACCATTCACGAGACCAATAGCTTCTTTCACCGCATCATAGTTAATGATAACATCCCGCGGCTGTTTTTGTTCCGGCAGGTTAAGCTGGCTGATTGCTGCTCCCTTAGCCAACGTAATTAAGGGAACGCCCACATATTGAGATGCATCCAGCAAACCAATACTACCGTTAACCAACAGCTTGCCGAGTCCCTGTTGTAATGAAACACGGCTAATCGCAGCATTTCCTTCGGTCATGATCGATGCATCATTTTTCAGCGTCAAGTTGTCAATCTTTGTCGTTCCGGTTGCTGTCAGCTTGGCATCCTTAGAGCCCAACTCCACACCAGACCATGTCGTATTTTCCAAAATGGCCGATACAGACTGATTTCCTGAACCTTTGATTTCCAATACGCCTGTGGAGGACATGTTTTTCAAGGTTACCGAACCATTGACGATTAGGCGTCCATCAAAAGACATACCCTTACCGTCAAATACGCCACCGTCTGCGTTAATTTCCAGCTGTTTTACACCTGTGAGTGTACGCAAATTACGGTTAAGATCGATTTTTGCCCCTTTTAATACCGCTTTGTTATTTTCACCGAACAAGCCTTGCAAAGATCCTTCCAGCTGGTAGGGGATATTTCCGATTCGAACAGTATTGCCCTCTGATTTCACTTCTCCTACTGGATGATCCAACAGGCTAACGAATACTTCCGCACTACTCTCCCGGTTCAATGGATTTTTCAAATCCGTTGCAGAAGCATCCTCTGATAACAAACCATAATTGCGAGCTACCTGAACTGCATTTTGCTGTGCGTCCATAGTACCTGCATCCAGCAAGTCCATTGCGCGTACTAGCGATACGATCAGTTCTTCCTTGGTAATGGCATCTCCCGGACGGAACAGTTCTCCGTTGCCTGTCATATACCCAGCTGCACGTACAGCCTCAATATAGGGAGCACCCCATGCATCCGAGGACACATCCATAAAAGAAGTTTGCGGCTGATTGTTAACTTCCAACTGGAACAGACTGCACAAAATTTTAGCCGCTTCTGCGCGGGTCAAATTCTTTTGTGCCATAAAATCGCCCTGATTACCACCTGTCATCAAACCCAAAGTGCGAGCTTGTGTTACAAATCCAGTTTCACTTTGCGTATCTGCTGTCGCTGCATAAGCAGTCTGGGCACCGCCCATCCAAGGCAGAGATACGATGGAGCCTGAAGCAATCCCCAGTACCATTGCAGATGCAATCCATTTATTTCGATTTACAAGTTTCAACATTTTCACTCCTAGACACTATTTATTGGCATATATCCTGTTATATCAAAGGCTTTAGTCATATTTAGTTCTACGATTTATGCAACCAAGGAACTATGCTAAGAGGAGTATACGAAACCCTACTGAACCAATTCTGAACAATTAGACCTATACGAATCATTCCGCAGCAAAAATGCTTGGCTTGGAGTTAACTCCATATGGCATAATATCCGATGTAAGCAGGTGGAGTAGACTAGATTTGAAGAAAACCATATCTAGGAAGCGAGGTATAATCAAATGGACTATGTTAAGCTTGGAAATACCGGCTTGGATGTATCCCGGCTTTGTCTTGGCTGTATGGGCTTCGGGGTCGCTGAACGATGGATTCATCCATGGATACTAGATGAAGAGCGCAGTCGTCCAGTTATAAAAAAAGCTCTGGAGCTAGGCATTAATTTTTTTGATACTGCAAATGTATATTCAGATGGAACTAGCGAGGAAATTGTCGGACGGGCTTTAAAGGATTATGCGAATCGAGATGAAATTGTCCTAGCAACAAAGGTTCATTTCCGTATGCATCAAGGCCCCAATGGTGCGGGACTTTCCCGAAAGGCTATCATGAGCGAAATTGATAAGAGCCTTAAGCGACTGGGGACAGATTATGTGGATCTATACCAAATCCATCGCTGGGATTACAATACCCCCATTGAAGAGACGATGGAAGCATTACATGATGTTGTGAAGGCCGGAAAGGCAAGATATATTGGTGCTTCTGCCATGTACGCATGGCAGTTTCTCAAGGCATTGCATGTCGCTGAGAATAATGGATGGACACGGTTTGTATCAATGCAAAATCATTTAAACCTCTTATACCGTGAAGAAGAGAGAGAAATGCTGCCGCTTTGTAAGGAGGAAAAGATCGGTGTAATTCCATACAGCCCGCTTGCAGGAGGTAGATTGACGCGGGATACGCAGGAAACAACACATCGGTCTGAAACCGATCAAGTGGCAAAATCTAAATACGATGCGACTGCAGATTCCGATCGATTGATTGTGGAGCAGGTTGCGACAATCGCAGAAAAACGTGGAGTTCCCCGCGTTCAAATTGCTCTTGCCTGGTTGCTGCAGAAAGCACCGGTGACTGCTCCCATTATCGGTGCTACAAAGACATCTCATCTCGAAGATGCGGTAGCTGCTCTATCAATTACGTTAACACCAGAGGAAATTGCGTCGCTGGAAGAACTGTATGTTCCTCATCCAGTAATTGGCGCTCTATAAAAATAGCAATGTGATAATAGTTTGGATATAAGAAACAGCAAAAACGCCCTATCCAGTTACATAGGGCGTTTCTTGATCAGTAATAACGCTAAAACCTGACATACCAACTATATATTTTTATATCCGTTTTGTTCATTAACCCCTGCGTGCTTTGCGGGAGAGCAGATTGCCCAAGGACTGAACACCTTGTACAAACACGACTAGAATGATAACAGTAATCAGCATTACCAGCGTATCAAAACGTTGATAGCCATACGCTATCGCCAGGTCGCCAATCCCACCGCCACCGACCGCACCAGCCATAGCCGTTGCACCAATCAGTCCAATGGCGGCTGTCGTTAACGATAAAATCAAAGAACTGAATGCCTCGGGTAGCAAAAAGTATCGAATGACCTGAAACGGAGTCGCTCCCATCGCATCTGCTGCCTCCAATATCCCCGGGTTGACCTCCAACAGCGAATTTTCCACCAGCCTGCCGATATAGGGTGCTATATATATAATCAAGGGGACAATGGCCGCACTGGTCCCAATAGATGTATGCACAATCAGACGAGTTAACGGAATGATCGCTATCAGCAAAATAATAAACGGTAAGGAACGGACAATGTTAATGATCGGATTTAAAATACCGTACAGCCATTTGTTCTCCAAAATTCCGCCTGAACGGGTGACAACAAGTAAAATACCGATAGGGACCCCAATCAGAGCGCCAATAAATAATGATATGCTGACCATGAGCACGGATTCATACAAAGCTTCCCACAGTTGATCCCAAGTTATCGTGGTTCCTGTAATCATCATAGACTCTCCACCTCCTGAATATGGACTCCTTTGCTCTTGATAAAATCAACAGCCTGCTGAACGGCCTGCTGCTCACCGCGCAGTTGAAGTGTCATATAGCCAATCGTCGTTTCTTGTATCTCCGTCATGTTGGCAAACAAAATGTTCACATGGATATCATGCTTTCGAATCAATTCATGAACCACTGGGTCGGAAGCTGCCTGTCCAATAAATTCCAGCTTGTATATGCGTTGCGACTCTTGTTGCTCGAACGTTTGCAGCACACTATCCGGTACTTCATCGTGAATAACTGTGCGTACAAAGCTTTGCGTCGTTGGATGCTTCGGCTGCCCGAATACCTCCAGTACATCGCCCTGCTCAATGATTTCCCCCTTCTCCATTACAGCTACCTTGTTGCAAATCCGCTGAATGACCGACATCTCATGGGTGATGATCAATATGGTGATCTTGTATTCCTTGTTAATTTTGCGAAGCAAATCAAGAATAGACTGCGTGGTCTGCGGATCGAGTGCCGAGGTTGCCTCATCACAGAGCAAAATGGACGGGTTGCTCGCAAGCGCCCGGGCAATCCCGACACGCTGCTTTTGTCCGCCGGAAAGCTCGCTGGGATAACTATTTGCCTTATCCGATAATCCTGTGAATGCCAGCAACTCTGTTACACGCCTCTCAATTTCCCGCTTGTTGCGCTTGAGCAGCACCAACGGAATGGCAATGTTTTCGAATACTGTTTTCGATTCCAGCAGATTAAAATGCTGAAAAATCATGCCGATCTTCTTCCTTACTTTTCGCAGCCCCGAGGTCGAGTAGGCATTTAAGCTCTCCCCTTCGACAAGAACCTCACCGGTCGTTACTTTCTCCAGACGATTGACCAAACGGATAAGCGTACTTTTTCCCGCACCACTGAATCCGATAAAACCAAAGATATCTCCTTTATCCACTGTGATATTTATATTTTTTAACGCTTGAATGCTTAAGCCTTTTCTTACATAGGTTTTGGATACATTCCTAAGTTCAATCATAGCTCCTAACTCCTCCCGCTCCATCAAGTATGTAAAATCTCTCTGAGTTGATTTCTTTCCTATGGCACGAACATCGAATCAAATTTAAATCCGAGTATTTTAGTAAGTTTTATAGAGTATACTACTTCGATTTTATATTGATGTCAATATGTGTTTTAAGTTTGGTGCAAGCATTTCTTTCTTTGCATAAATGAACATGATATTGCAGATGGTATGGAATATGCCGAAGTATACACATCTTACCCGAATCAGGGCGGAAGCGGAGGAACATAGATGAAGCAAATTTTTACCTTGTGGCTATGCATTGCATTGATGGGGATGTCCACAGTTATGGGAGAATCAGCATCAGCTACCCAAGCTGTGGACGGACAGCCGTATCATTTTGGATTTAAAAAAAGTAAGGGAGGCGAGCTGCCTTCCATCGCACAAGAAGGCTTTATGCACCTGATTGAAAGACAAGGCGGCATCTTTTTGGGGGATACGACTAAGAAAGAATTGTTTCTTACTTTCGACAACGGATACGAAAATGGATATACTCCCAAGGTGCTGGATGTATTGAAAGCCAAAAAGGTTCCGGCCGCCTTCTTTGTAACCGGGCATTTTGTAAAAGACCAACCGGATTTGATGCGCCGCATGGCCAGCGAAGGCCATATTATTGGAAACCATTCATGGAGCCATCCTGATATGAGCACCATTTCTTCGGCAGAGATTCGGTCTGAGCTGGATCGGGTACGAACTGCGTCTGCAGAGCTGACTGGGCAAAAGGAAATGAAATATGTCCGGCCACCGCGCGGCATTTTTAATGAAAAAGCATTGGCATCCTGTGGAGAAGCCGGATACACGAGTGTGTTCTGGTCGGTGGCCTACAAGGACTGGGACACGAATATTCAGCGAGGAACAGACTATGCCTATCGCCAAGTTATGCAGCAGCTCCACCCTGGAGCGGTCATTTTGCTCCATTCTGTATCCAAGGATAATGCCGAGGCACTTGGCTCGATCATTGACGAGGCTCGCAAGCAAGGATATGAGTTCAAAAGCCTGGATGACCTTAAAGTTAAGCACTATCATTAAAAATAGCATCTAACTTAATGACTCAATACCGTCATCAGCCCGATCCACATCTGCCCTAGCAGACTGTGTGAATCGGGCTGATTAGTTTACGAATAAGGAAGGTCATGGATATCCGTCATGATTCATCACCATGCTGAACTGGCTGCCTACGCGACTGAATCTATCCCCAATGAGGGGGAAAATCAAGAAGAGCGGATTATCGCCAAAATACGTGAATTGGCTGAAACAGTAACTATTTAGTCCAACGCTAAGGAAGGGAAGTCCCCTATGGGCCTCCCCTTCCATTTACCATCCACAGGATAACAACGCCTATTTCAAGGTTAGCTTATACACTCTAGCTTCATAAGGCCGCAACTTCAAGGCGTGTAAATTTTCTCCTTTTACCGGTTCGTAGTTGGAGAGAAGCAGCTCCGCCTTGGCGGCAGGAAACTCCTCACCGTCGGGCCAGTGGAACACGGGATCACGGTCAAAGAAATTCAAAATGACTAGCAAACACTCTTGTCCCAACATGCGTGAAAATACATATAGCTCTGTATCAAGTGGCAACAACAGCTTGTATTCGCCATAGACTATGACCTCATGTTGTTTGCGCAGAGCAATCAACTTACGATAATAGTGGAAAATTGAGTTCGGGTCATTTCTTTCTGCTTCTGCATTAATGTGCGTGTAGTTATCATTAATTTTCATCCACGGCTCTCCATCGGTAAATCCGGCTGCAGGTCCGGCATTCCACTGCATGGGAGTACGCGCATTATCCCGACTTTTTCGCCAGATCGCGGCCATAATCTGCTCCTCTGGCTCACCGAGCTTCCGTTGCTGCTCATAGTAGTTTAACGTTTCCACATCCCGATAATCATCAATCGACGGGAAGGCAATATTCGTCATCCCAATTTCCTCACCCTGATAAATATAAGGTGTACCCTCAAGCATATGTGTGAAGGTTGCCAGCATTTTGGCGGATTCCACACGATATTGTCCATCATTCGCAAAACGTGAGAGAGCCCGTGGTTGATCGTGATTGTTGAGATAATTGGCATTCCATCCTTCCTGATGAAGCACCGTCTGCCAACTACTCATTATTTTTTTCAGTTCCACCAGCGTCCACGACTTGTACTTCCATTTTTCCGTTCCTAACCCTTGTGCATCAATAAACATGTGCTCAAACTGGAACACCATATTCAGTTCATGCCGCTGATCTCCCACATAATCCAGTGCCTGTTCCGGTCCTAAACCGGACGTTTCGCCAACCGTCATTAAGGGATAACGCTCCAGTACTTTTTCATTTAGCATCCGTAGAAGTACATGAACCTGTTCCAGATTGGAAAAGAGTTGATAGGCACGCACCAAGGTTTGTTTGTCGGGATTATGCGCATCCGGCAGCCCTTCTGCTTTGACAATATGGGCAATGGCGTCAAAGCGGAAGCCATCGACTCCCTTTTTTAACCACCATTCGACCATACGATAGATTTCACCCACCATCTCTTCATTTTCCCAGTTCAGATCCGGCTGATGCTCGGAATACAGATGCATGTAATATTCGTCTGTAAGCTTGTCATATTTCCACACAGAACCGGAGAAATACGATTCCCAGTTGTTCGGATATCCGCCATTTTTGCCTGTTCGCCATATGTAGTAGTCCCGCTTCGGATTATCCTTGGATGAGCGTGACTCCGTGAACCACGGATGCTCATCCGACGTATGGTTTAATACCAAATCCATCATAATTTTGATGCCTCGTTCATGCGCCTGATGAAGGAGTTCATCAAAATCCTCCATCGTTCCAAACTCATCCATAATGGCATAATAATCGCTAATGTCATATCCATTATCGTGATTGGGCGACTTATATATCGGGCAAATCCAGATCACATCAATCCCTAGCTCAGACAGATAATCAAGCCGAGACAAAATGCCGCGCAGGTCCCCTTTTCCGTCTCCGTCAGAATCCTGAAAACTGATCGGGTATATCTGATAAACAACAGCTTCCTTCCACCATATTTTTTTAGGCATGTTTCCCTCCTGTATCTTCTCTGTACATCCAATAGCTTATGCTCTTAACATACACGCAATACCTGTATGCGAATCGTTGGTGCAGAGAAATAAGGGACTTGTAAGCTTGCTCGGGCGCATAAGCAGAGCTGCTATAGCCTACGATATATTTTTAATTTAATTTTTGAAAAACAGGTTGTATAAATGGACTTGGCGTTACCTATATTTATGAACTGCCCATATACTTGAACCAAAAGCGGTGCCATTCTTGAATTTAGGGAGGAATGTATATGAACCTTCGACCCAAGGAGCCAAAGGATCTGATTGTGGAATCAGCTGTAATCCCACCCAACATCCATGTGGATGTGGAGTCAGCCACTGAGGGGGGAACACGCCGTCTGATGCTTAGCGATAACCCGGAGACGCTTACCCATGTAACGGTACCTACCGAGCAAGCCACTTTGTGGCATGATGTGGTTCGCACCACAACCCGGACAGTCAAGCACCGGATTTTCGGCTGGCATTATAACAAAATAGGCAGCCCTGTTAAACTGGGCATCACCATAGAGAATAAAAGCACGGCTCGCCTGCAAGTACGTCATATTGAACGTGCCCTTGAGATTGTACCCGAGGACGGCAACTGGATTATTGATGTTGGGCAGTCTATTGCCAAAAGCTGTTTGGCGGGTACGATGAAACGTCTGAAGCCAGTAGACCGTCACAAATTCGGCAGAGGCACCGCCTTGCTGGAGGAATTTGAGCTACCCGAAGGATCGCTGGCTGGATTCATCTATGACCTCACGGTAGAATATGCCGAAGGCCACGGTACGCTGGACTATGTGATTCGCACCGTAGTCAGCAAAGATACGCAGACGGATCTGCGCGAGATTCACAAGGATGCACTCCCTCCTGTACCCCCGCCGCAGGCGCACCCACGGGGAGTATGGTCCTTTTCTGAAACAAATGCGCGCATGCCGGAGTATGTAGTAGGGCAAAGCGCCAACTACCGAGCATGTGCCACTAAGAAGCTGAACGGCGAAACTCCTGCAGATCTGCTGTTTACAGGGGAACGCAGCGAGCTGGGGCCTGCGCTTGATAATCGCGGACAATTCGGAACGATATATAACGCAACCATTCCTATCGTTAATCACAGTAGTGAGGTACGTACCGTACGAATCTATGCCAATCCACGTGGAGGCGCGTTCGCCGGGTCTGTACGCGTGGATGGTCATGTATATGGTATCCCCTTGCTACAAGATAATACCAAGGTATGCCGACTGACTGACATCCCCGTCCCTCCTGGCCAGTCAAGCTATTCTCTTAGCTTCATGGTTGCAGGTAGCGCGACCACTCCGCTGGGTTTATACGTTATCACGTTATAATCGCAATAACACTAGATGGATACATGAACCGCCTCAATAGTGCAAAGAATATAATTAAGATGTGATTGTTCTAAAATACTAAATAACCCGGTGACCATAGATCATCGGGTTATTTATGTCGATTTTCTTATAGAATACGCTATTTCAGATTATACTACTCTGCTCAGTATAAAGTTGGAAGGCGGTGTAGGCTCCGGCTTACCAAACAAATAACCCTGGGCCAGTGACACACCTGCATCGCAACAAAATTCAAAATCCTCCTTTTGTTCTACACCTTCAGCCAACACCTGACCTCCAAAACGAAAAGCGGATTCCACTATCCCAGTAATTTGCCGTTTCTGATCACTGTTATGATGACAGCCATCAATTATACTGCGGTCAATTTTAACATAATCGGGCTGGAGGCAATTCATAAGCTCTGTCGTAGAATAGCCTGCTCCTACATCATCCAGTGCCACTGAAACTCCCCGTGTACGATACTGTTCAAAGATTTGATGCAAAAAATTCAGGTCGTCTATTTCTTCCGTCTCTACGACCTCAAACACAAAATCCTCCGTATTCATAGATAACCGTTTAATCGTCTCAAAGGTATGATTCAAGCAATAAGCCGGATTATAAATGGTTGAAGGGAGAAAGTTAATAAATCGTTTAATCCCCGCCGGAAGGCAGGTCGCACTTTTTTCAATAGCGGAAATACGAGCCGAGCGATCCAAATGAGCATGCAATCCAGCTTCACGGGCGACTTCAAACAGTCGGAAAGGCTGAAAAGACTTATCTGGCTGTGATGGACGCAGCAAAAACTCAAAGCCGATGATATTCAGCTTGTAGTCAACAATAGGCTGCATATGGCTGGTAAAGTTTTGATTATTAATAATACTCACCAGATCCGGATGTTGCAGTCGAGCTTGCAATTGACCAAATAAAAGCCATTCCTCAAATCCCTCAACATGTTGCAAGCCAGTCACCACAACTTGCATTCGGCTCAAGCACTCCTGCGGCAGACGAGCCAGTCCGTTAACCAGCTGTTCCAACTGTGTACGGCTGTCATAGCGAAACACGATGTTACCCTCACACCAATGTTCTTGTTTCATTTGTTCCGATAGCATGCCCAAGCCCTCTAATGCTGGAGTAAGCGACACCCTAGAATGCCTAATTTTCAGCAATCCTTGATCCTTAATAGGTAATATGATGCTGCAATTGCTGCAAGTCATAATGGTCCTCCTCGGAACAATTTCCCGGTTTTTTCACCATTATATCACAAATAATTAGAACAAAAGCACTATATAATTACGTGTTTTTACAAAAAATAAGCTTATTCTCAACAACAACTTAGGACTTAAGTACATATTCGACAAAAACAAAACCTTTTTTGCACTCATGATAAACGCAGGTACTGTTGTATTTGATATCAAAAAAAGCAGCAAGTCTCTTGTTTAAAGAGACTTACTGCTTCATTCTGATATGGAGTGGAAACTAAAATTCCAAGTTACTTGGACGCCTTTGGTTTCGTTGTTTTAGCTGGTTTTGCAGCTGCAGGTTTAGTCGTTTTAACAGCTGGCTTCGCGGTTGCTTTCGCAGGTGCCGCAGCTTCCTTCACAGACGTCGTTGCTGCACTAGGCTTAGCGCCAGCTTTCAAGCTGTATTTGGCAAACCCGTCTGCCGCGCTGCTCAAGTATGAAATTTGTTGATTTCCGGCCAGCACATCTTTGGCATCAGGAGAGGACTCAAAGGTAACCTTGGCCTGACCAAAAGGAGCAATAGACCAGTTGCCGTCCGCTGACGGGTTAATCGTTCCGTTCGTACGGATATAATCAACAACGACTTGGCGACTTTCATCTGGTGCTGCCATCACAATACGTTTGCCATCTGGGTTGGCCAGTTTGGAGGAGGAAGCACGATAGTTATTGGTCGCAACGATAAATTTCTGTGCAGGATCAATAGCCTTCCCATTGTATTGCAGATCCTTGATGCGATGGGCTGAAGAATCAATAATAGTTCCCTTGGCATCATATCGTGCAGGCTGAGTTACATCAATCTGGTAATTCACACCGTCAATCACATCAAAATTGTAGGTTGGAAAATCCTTGTTGATCAGCGATTGTTCCTCTGTTTTGCTAGGATCAATGCGGTTGAACTGACCCGCAGACCATTCCAGCCACTCCTGAATTTCAGCACCAGTAACTTCTACGGCATGAACCGTGTTCGGGTACACGTACAGATCGGACACGTTTTTAATCGCTATTGTACCTTCAGGAATGTTGGTATAATACTCGGCACCGTTGCGACCACCGGCTTTGAATGGAGCGCCTGCCGATAATACTGGGAGATTTTCGTATTCTGTTCCTTTAAGATGGTTTTGAACATACCATTTCTGTGCATTTGTCACAATTTGAATGGACGGATCATCCTGCACTAATGCAAAATAGCTGGTAATCGGTGCAGTCGTTGTACCGACAGGTTGACGAACATAATCCAGCGTTCCTTGATGCTCTTCTTTAATCGCGTCTTTCAGTTTAGTGTCAGGAGTAAACTGCAAAGCATGGTTTGTGGTGCTCACAATTGGCCGCACTTGAGACTGAGAATTGATTACATTCCACTCACGGTTTTTCTTTTCCAGGCTCAGATCAATAATGCCCAGATCCTTGCCCCACGAAGAAGCTTCTACAGCTGGTACACCATTAATAGTTCCTTTATCCAAATCTACGCCCTTCATATCTTTAAAATCAGGGCCAGGGAAAGATTTATGAGCATGCCCAAACAGAATCGCGTTAATTCCGTCCACCTGGCTCAAATACTTAACGGCATTCTCCATCATTGGCGTTTGCGGCACATCCTCATAGCCTGTATGTGCAAGCACGACAATAATGTCAGCACCTTCTGTTTTCATTTGTGGAACAAACTTTTTGGCTGTTTCCACGATATCCTTTGTAACGACCTTATCCTTCAAATTAGCTTCATCCCACTGCATAATTTGAGGTGTTACTAGACCGATGACACCCACTCTGAGTGTATGCTCTTCGCCCTTCTCATCCGTTACTGTTTTGTCAAGAATCTGATAAGGGGTAAAATAATTTTTAGTAGCTTGACCCTCATTATCAACATAGACGTTCGCATTTACGTAAGGAAAATCAGCACCCTTGAGCGATTTATCCAAAAAGTCGAGGCCAAAGTTAAATTCGTGGTTGCCCACAGTAGCCGCATCATAGCCCATCAAGTTCATCATCTTGTAAACCGGATGGACACCGCCTTCTTTCTCGAAGACTCTGTTTTTAGCCATATAATCGCCTAAAGGATTGCCCTGCAGCAAATCACCGTTATCGAACAGCATGCTGTTTCTTGTTTCACTACGAGCCTGTTGGATCAAGCCTGCTGTACTAACCAAGCCATATTCGTTGGTTTCTTTGTCCGAATAGTAGTCATAATTCATCAGTGCCCCATGAATATCCGTCGTTTCCATGATCCGCAAATTCACCGTAGCGCTATCGCGAGAGTCGCTAGCTGCCCAAGATGGAGCGGCTGAAAACACCAGTAGGCTACAAGCTACAACTGCTGCTGTAAACCCTTTAAACCAATTTTTACGAAATAACAAAATATACCCCTCCTTATTAAGGTGTATGCCTCATATACATACTTTTGCACATATATGTAAGCTTTGAACCCACCATTCCTATTTTAATCCAACGCCAGACAAAAGAGTAGTCATTTGCTTAAAATATTTATGAAAAAATAATTATTTTTCGCATAAAAAAGCCAGTAAATCTCCTGAAAAGGTTGGAAATTTACTGGCTTGTCCGTTTATATTGTTTCTATTTCGTCCACACCTGGCGCTCTGTTTGTTGACCGACGTACTCAATACGAGTCGGATTGACGTCTAAAATGACATAATCGGGATCATCAGGTCCGGAAAACCACTTTTTCAGAGAATCATTCCACACTTGCTTGCGCAACCCCTCATCAGCTGTAACCTGGACGGTAGCCTCCACTTCCAAGACTTCCTTCGTGCCACCCACTTCATAACCCAGCAGCAGATAAGCATTCGGATTCTCCTTTAGCTCTTCCACTTTATGTGTTTTGCGATCCGTCGCCAGATGAATGTTCATTCCAACGTTAAAAAGGGCCATATAGCGTACTTTCGGTTTTCCGCCCTCTACCGTACCTAACGAGCAAAATTTGTTGTTATCCAAAGCCTTCACAATAGCTTGTTCCAGCTGACTGCGATCCAATGTCTCCGTTTTACCCACAGTACAACAACTCCTTTTTACGAATTAGAATTCTATAGGGCTATGCCACTTGGCACCAGCTCTCCTAAACATACAGTGTAGCTGTTCTGAAAATAACATGACCAGAACAGATCTGAATGATTCATGTTCATTTTCAGATCAAAGCTCACAGTAAAAGTGTACCCTGTCGTTCGGCAAATGAACCGTGAGCGCTTCCTTAAGGCTGGACAGACCCGCCTTCAAGGCATATAATCGTCGTAGTAAACCCGAATAAACGAACCCATTAAACCATACAATGCCAGGGGTGCTGGAATCGGCCGGCTGAGATTGTGTCCCAAGACACTGACCCTTACAACCTGATCTGGGTAATGCCAGCGTAGGAATGCTTAAGCAAGATGTGCCTTTTATTAAAACAGGACATCCCTTACTTTGGTATATACAAGCGCAAGCGTCCCGGAATCCCGGGACGCTTTTTTTGTTGAAGATGAAGTTGTTGGAAAGATTGCATTCCGGCAGATGTTATTTTTGTGAAAATGGGGAACATAAGCTGTCTGATTGGACGGACAACGGGTAATTAAAAAGGAGAGAACACAACGATGAAGCGCATGAAAATGTTAAGCCTGGGTCTAATCAGTCTTTGGCTCATGGCTCTGACTCTGACCGCTTGCGGCGGCAATCCCCCTACATCTCAAAAGGAGGCTCCTGCTGCCGACACTTCAACGTCTACCTCGGCAAAGGGGCTCAAAGATGTTAAAGTCGTGCTCGACTGGACACCCAATACGAATCACACAGGACTCTATGTCGCCAAGGACAAAGGATTTTACGAAAAAGCAGGCTTGAATGTCCAAATTGTTCAACCAGGCTCAGGCGGAGCCGACCAAATGGTTGCTTCGAATGCTGCACCTTTTGGTATCAGCTATCAAGAAGGCGTCACTCAGGCTCGCATCCAAGGCGTACCGCTCGTATCCATCGCTGCGGTGATTCAGCATAACACCTCTGGCTTCGCAGCCCCGGTAGACCGCGGAATTAAAAGCCCGAAAGACTTCGAGGGTAAAAGCTACGGCGGCTGGGGTTCACCTGTAGAAGAAGCGGTCATGAAATCCATCATGGATTCAGACCAAGGTGATGTGAGCAAAGTGAAGATCGTCAATATGGGCAATGCAGACTATTTTACAGCCGTGAAGCGGGATATTGACTTTGCCTGGATTTTCTACGCATGGACCGGGATTGAGGCCAAGCTTCGAGGTGAGCCATTGGATATGCTATATGTAAAAGATTATTCCAAAAACCTCGATTACTATACACCTGTAATTGTGAGCAATGAACAGACGATAAAAAATGATCCTGACCTAGTCAAAGCGTTCATGGACGCTACCGCGCAAGGCTATGAATACACTATCGCCCATCCAGAAGAAGCGGCAGATATCTTAAGTAAAGCTGTGCCGGAGCTGGACAAAAAACTGGTACTCGCTAGTCAAAAATGGCTAAGCCCGCGTTATCAGGACGATGCCCCGCAATGGGGCGTACAAAAAGCGGAGGTATGGAAAAACTACTCGGACTGGATGTATGAACGCAAGCTGCTCAGCAAACCTTTGGAAGTCGATAAGGCCTTCACAAACGACTTCTTGCCCAAGCGTTGATCTTGTAAATAGAGCTTGAAGTAGCCTTTGTTCCACTACGCGGACGGATGATGCTTTCCATCGCCACCGCCCCCGGATTTCCGGATTAAAGCATCAGCAGGGTAGAAATCCGGGGACAAAAGCGACCGCTTCGCTTGTACAGCACCATTCCGTCCGCTTCGTTCTCGCTCCACTTGGTTTATTCTTTAGTCTCATAGTATCTAAGCGCAAAAGCAGGTGCGCTTGTGTGTAAAAATGCCATACAACCCTGCTTTAAAAATAAGGTGCTTATAAGGCGGTTGGCAGCGTAGCGATTCATTTGAATCTTGAGAAGCGAAGCGTTCGCCTGAAAGCTTTCTTTAGGAAAGCTAGCTTCGGAAGCATATGCTCAGGGGGATTCTTACCTTTAAAATTTAATTCAAAGAATCCCGCGGCAACAGCGATCGTAAGATCAAATGAACCGTGAAGCGGTCTCCCCGCCTTAAACCAATTTATTTTCCTAATAACTTAAACTAAAAAGGACAGGTGAAATTCGCATGGCTAACACATTGCTCAGTATTCAAGTCATCCCTAAAACTCCTAATAACGAAGACTCTTATCCATATGTAGACAAGGCGATTGAGGTCATCCAGCGTTCCGGCGTCAAGCATCAGGTGAATCCATTGGATACCACAATGGAGGGCGAATTGGACGAATTGCTGAAAGTCGTCAAAGACATGCATGAGGCTTTGACGGAAGCTGGAAGTCCCAGCGTCATTTCACAGATCAAAATCGCACATAACCCACAGGGCATCAGCATGAACAAGCTGACCGAGAAGTATCGCCCATGAATCCGAAAGGCAAGAACGCATCCTGGTGGAAAAGCGTATGGCCGCCCCTTGTGGCGGTCCTCTTCTTTTTAGCGGCTTGGCAGGGAGCGGTTAACTATTTACATATTGAATCCTGGCTCCTGCCAGCTCCATCCCTAATCGTACAAGAGGGCATGGCGCAATCGGCGTTGCTTGGCACCCATACATGGGCTACGGTTCGCCTGACGCTTGCGGGATTTGCTATAGGGACAGCAACGGGACTGCTGATCGCCATCGTTCTTCATACGATTCCTTTTCTCAAATCTGCTCTATACCCGCTCTTGATCCTTAGCCAAAACATTCCGATTATCGCCCTCGGTCCGTTGCTCATGGTATGGTTCGGTTTTGGCGTGCTGCCCAAGCTTATGGTCATTACATTAGTATGCTTTTTTCCCGTGGCTGTAGCGGCCATGGACGGGCTGACACGGACAGACCGTATGATGATGAATTACATGCGAATGTCAGGTGCAAGCCGCAGGGCTATTTTTCTAAAGCTAGAGCTACCACACTCCCTGCCACAAGTCTTCTCTGGCGTTAAAATCGCTGCTACCTATAGTGTGATGGGCGCGATCATTGCCGAATGGATTGGGGCCAGTGAAGGAATTGGATATTATATGATGCTGCAAAAGTCTGCCTATCGTACGGATCTCATTTTTGCCGCTATCGGTATTATTGTTGCACTCAGCTTGCTGATGTTTGTCGTTATTTTACTACTGGAGAAATGGTTGGTTCGCTGGAAACCTGATCAAGAATAACATCCACATATTGCATTAAAGCATCAATGAAAGGACGTGGCATATATGAGTCTGCATCCGACTGACTTGACATCACCACCCGTCGCTGATGAACAGCAACAAGCCGGAGAACTGCAGGTAATGACGCCTGCCCCTCCTGCCTTGGAATTGGACGGGATCAGCCTCACCTTCCGGGAAAAGCGAAGCTCACTGCCTGTACTGCAGGATGTATCCCTTACCGTTAAGTCGGGCGAATTTGTTTCCCTCATCGGTCCGTCAGGCAGTGGCAAAAGCACACTGTTTCACATTATCGGAGGGCTGCTCAAGCCGCAGCAGGGACGTATCCGTATGCATGGACGGGACATGACTGGTGAACGCGGGCATATCAGCTATATGCCGCAGCAGCCTGCCCTTTTCCCGTGGCGCACCACGCTGGACAACATACTGCTCGGGCAGGAAAATGCACCACGAAAGGATGCAGCAGCGGGCTCCCGATACGGCAGCGAACGTGAACGTCGTAAAGAAGCCTTGCAATGGCTCGAACAGGTTGGACTGGGCAAGTTCGCGAAGGCCTATCCGCATACGCTATCTGGTGGCATGCAGCAACGCGCGGCCTTTCTTCGCGCCCTGCTCAGCCCACAGGAATTAATGTTGCTGGATGAGCCGTTCAGCGCACTCGATGCACTGACACGTGCAGACATGCAGCAATGGTTATTGCGGATGTGGGAGAAGAACCGCCGCTCTGTGCTGTTCATTACCCACAGCATTGAAGAAGCGCTGCTGCTCTCCGACCGCATTTATGTGCTGTCGGCGCGACCTGCTTCAGTGATGCATGTCGTAGATGTTCCTTTTCCCCGCCCGCGTAGGGAAGAAATCACCCTTGATCCACGCTTTATGGAATGGAAACGGACCATGACTGGCTGGATGCGCGAGGAAAAGCACAAACTGGACGGTGACATGGACGCCGCTGAAAGCATCCGCAAAAACACCTCTGACGACAGGGTAAACCATTATGAATGATTGGAACATGCACTCTGCATTGAGATCGAACGCGGCAGCAACTGTTCCCTTAATCGACGCGCACATTCATGTAGACAGCTACCCGCCTGAACAACAGGAGCTATTGCTCGCTTCGCTTGCCGACAACCATGTAGAAGCCATCATAGCTGTGTCCATGCATCTCGCCTCCAGTCAAGCCAACTTGCGCCTGGCTGAGCGTTGGCCCAGGCTAGTACGTCCCGCCTTCGGCTTTCATCCAGAACAGGCTCTGCCATCACATACCGAGCTTGACCTGTTATTTGACTGGATGGACGAACATGTACAGCAGATGGTCGCGGTGGGTGAAGTCGGCTTGCCCTATTACAATCGGCTGGAAGCTTCACGCAGTGGAGAGCCCTTTGAGCTCGCTCCTTACATAGCACTGCTGGAGCGTTTTATCCAGTTTGCAAGCAAACATAGCAAACCCATTGTGTTGCACGCTGTTTATGAAGATGCAGACATTGCCTGCGACCTTTTGGAACGTCATGACGTCACACAAGCGCATTTTCACTGGTTTAAGGGCTCTGCCGCCACGACCAAACGTATGGCCCGGAACGGCTATTATGTCTCCTTCACACCGGATCTCCTGTACGAAGAAGAAATCCGCAGTTTGGCAAGACAGTATCCGTCTGATCAGGTCATGGCAGAGACAGACGGTCCATGGCCGTTCGAGGGTCCTTTTACCGGACAGCAGACGCATCCACGGATGACTACCGAGGTCATTCGCGCATATAGCAAGCTGACCCATCAAGATGAAGCTGCTGTCCGTCAATTATTTTATGATAATACAAGACGCTTCTACTCACTGTCTGATTCGTAAAGGCATATCTGCTATTTACTAAAAAAGATTACAACCACAACTTATAGTTAAAGCAAAGAACCTCCTTATGTACGCGAAACTTCAACATGCGTAATTAAGGAGGTTCTTATAGCTTTAAATAACACATATTTCTCAAATGCTACTTGTAAATTGCAGCATTCTTTATCGTTGCTCCATTTTTATTGCTTCAAGAAACCCTTCTGTTCCAAAAATGGCTTCAACTGCAAGCGCGCTGGTTCGGTCAGTCTCGTGGCCATTTGCTCAGACCAAGGTGTAGAGCGTTGACCGCCCGTACGTTCCTTCAAATATTCGGCTGATGTGTGGTCGTATATCTCTACAGCTTTCATCGTTTGGTTTTTGTCATAACCGTTCATATGCAACACACCGGACAGTGGAAGACGTGGACGCAAGCCCGTTTCCTGATCCGGTACACCAATGCACATACCGAACACTGGATATACCAGCTCTGGCAAGCCTAATAACTCGGATACCTCTGCTATTTTAGTACGAATGCCCCCGATGTAAACGATGCCCAAGCCGAGTGATTCAGCGGCCACCGCTGCATTTTGTGCAGCTAACGCAGCATCAATGGTTGCAACCGTATAATTTTCGACGGACCCTTCATAGGAAGGCTGGCCTGGCTGATGATGAATCGTCACCTGCTTCAAACGATACAGGTCTGCGCACCATACTAGAAATGTCGGGCACTGCTCAACGTAAGCCTGCCCTCCTGCCAACTCGGCCAGTTTTGTTTTTAATGATGGCTCGGTAACGGCAATAACGGTATATGCCTGCACATTGCTGGACGAGGATGCCATTTGGCCAGCTGCCACAATAGCTGCGAGCTGCTCGTCGGTAATGGGGTCTGACTTGAATTTTCGCACAGACCGATGGTTCATCAACAAGGAAATCGTATCATTCATGACTGCTTCACTCCTAATCCATAATATAAGCTCTTTATCTGCTTCAAGCTGTGAGTACACGAAAAGGTTCTTGCATGCTTGCATGGCACTCTTACAAATATTATGAAACTTTCGCGAATGATAAGCAACCTGACGCGATGAAGAATGACTGCATGAATTAAATAAATAAAAAAACACAACAAAAAAGCAAGTACACACAAAGCCAAAATTGTGCGTACTTGCTCTAATTACAAAAATGATATCGCTGCAAATATCCAACAGCATGCATCTGCCTAATACATCAATACGTTTACAGCTTCACCCGCTGGAGACGTAGCGCATTCAGTACAACCGAAACAGAGCTGAATGCCATGGCCGCTCCCGCCAACCATGGAGCCAAAAAGCCCAAAGCAGCAATCGGAATGCCGATCACGTTATAACCGAGCGCCCAAAACAGATTTTGCCGTATGTTTGTCATGGTCCGGCGACTCATTTCGATCGCGTCCGGAATGCTATTCAGGTTACCACGCATGAGAGTAATATCGGCAGCCTCCATGGCCACATCTGTACCTGTGCCCATTGCCATCCCTATATGGGCTGTAGCCAGCGCTGGCGCATCGTTAATACCGTCCCCGACCATGGCTACGATCTTGCCCTGGTCCTGAAGTCGCTTCACTTCCTCGGCCTTTCCTTCAGGCAACACTTCCGCCAGCACCCGTTCAATTCCCGCCTCGGCGGCAACGGCCTTTGCCGTCCTTTCATTGTCACCTGTAATCATAATGACTTCAATGTTCATCGCCCGCAGACGGGCAATAGCTTCCCGTGATGTTTTTTTAATTGTATCCGCCACGGCCACTAATCCGGCATAGGAACCATCCACAGCGACAAGCATTGCCGTTTTCCCTGCGCCTTCCAGTTCATTCATTTGCTGCTCGGTTGAGTCATCCATCGTGATGCCTTCCCTGCTCATTAATCGGCGTGTGCCCACCAATACCTGCTTGCCCTCCACAGAGGCCTTCACACCATAGCCTGGAATATTTTCAAAATCCGTCGGGCCCACTAGCTCAATACCTCGATCAGCAATCCCTTTTACAATGGCTTCCGCCAGCGGATGTTCCGAGCTTTTTTCTGCCGCACCGAGCAATCGCAGCAAATCCGTTTCAGCCAGGCTGCTCGCTCCAACTATAACATCTGTCAGCTCTGGTTTGCCGTTCGTAACCGTACCTGTCTTATCCAAAATCACTGCGTTGACGGAACGGGTCATTTCCAAATGCTCGCCGCCCTTGAACAAAATACCGTATTCAGCGGCACGTCCCGATCCTGCCATAATGGACGTTGGGGTGGCCAATCCAAGCGCACAAGGACAAGCAATGACGAGAACTGCAATCATTTTCTCCAGTGATCCTGCAAAATCAGACGGTGTCACAAGGAAAAACCAGACGAGAAACGTCATCACGGCAACAGCAACTACGATGGGGACAAAGATACCCGAGATTTGATCCGCAATCCGCTGAATCGGGGCCTTGGAGTTTTGCGCATCTTCCACGACCTTAATAATACGGGCCAACGCCGTATCACCACCCACACGCTCAGCCTGAATACGAAGTACTCCGTTTTTATTGAGCGTGGCTCCTGTGACTGGGGAACCCTCTCCTTTTTCAACCGGAAGACTCTCTCCACTTAACATGGATTCATCCACTGCCGAACGTCCATCCACGACCACACCATCGACAGGAATTTTCTCCCCTGGGCGCACAATAAAGATGTCCTTCACACGCACTTGTTCAATCGGCAAATCTAGCTCTTGTCCATCACGTACCACACGTGCCGTTGTCGCCTGTAGGTTCATCAGGCTCTTGATCGCCTCAGACGAGCGCCCTTTGGCTACCGCCTCGAACCATTTACCGACTAGTATAAGCGTAATGAGTACCGCACTTGTCTCGTAATACAGCTCTGGCATGGTCATGACAGGCATTCCCGCCATTCCCTCCATGGCGTCAGACGGACGCAGAGTAAGGTACAAGCTGTAAAAATAAGCCGCAGACGTACCTAGCGCAACTAATACATCCATATTCGAACTTCTATTACGAAGCGCTTTATATGCTCCCACATAAAACTGCCATCCTATGATGAACTGAATTGGTGTCGTCATTACAAGTTGAAACCATGGATTCAAGAACAGTTCCGGCACATAAATCCATGAGGTAAAGGAAAAATGAGCCACCATCGCCCACAATAACGGTAGCGACAGCACTGCCGATATCATCCACTTCCATTTTTTACGTTGGATATCCTTACTGCGGACATCCGCAATATTGTCCTCAGCGCTCTGCGGGATCGCTCCATAGCCCAGCTGTTCAATCTTGCTTACCAAATCACTAACCGTAGTACTCCCAGCAGCATATTCCACATGAGCTGTTTCCATCGCCAAATTTACCGTGGCACCTGTTACGCCTGGTATTCGGTTTAATCCTTTTTCAATTCGAGCTGCACAAGCCGCGCAAGTCATGCCCGTCACATTCAAATTGGCTTCTTCACTCACAGTTCCAAAACCAAGAGAAGCAATTTTATCGCGGAATTCTGGGATTTCCACCTGCTTGGGATCATAGGATATGGACGCCTGCTCCAAAGCCAAATTCACATTAGCCTGTGCCACGCCGTCTATTCGATTTAAACCTTTTTCAATACGGCTTGCGCAGGCTGCGCAGGACATCCCCGTAATATGAAGCGTTGTATGCTTATCACCGTCGGTCGCACGGTTTTCCATGGTAGTCCTCCTTCTACATACCCCAGTGGGGTATATTATGTTCAAAAAGAAAAAGCTCCTAATATGGAAGCTTCTCCTTCGAACAAATCTGTTCACGCATCATACAGCATCTTAATCTTAAACAACATCATAGCCTTGGTCTTCAATGGCTGTTTTCAGAGCTTCAACGCTCAGCTTGGATTCATCATATTCTACATTTACTTGTTTCGTCTCGAGGCTGACCTTGCCGGTAGCGCCTACTTTCTCCAAGGCTCCTTCTACTGCTTTCACACAATGATTGCAGCTCATGCCTTCTACGTTCAATGTAACTTGTGCCATTTTCGTTTCCTCCTCAAGGGTACGTCCATACCCATAATGTGTATACCTGCTACTTTTAACGGATTAGCTTCTTAACCGTCACCAGCAGCTCATCAATCACTTCTTGCTCTCCTGCCTGCATGCGCTCAATGACACAGCTTTTCATATGCCCTTCCAGCAGCAGCTTGCCGACACCATTAAGGGCCGACTGAACAGCCGCAATCTGATTCAGCACATCGTCACAGTAGGTATCCTTCTCAATCAATCCCTTAATCCCGCGAACCTGACCTTCAATACGGTTTAACCGGGATACAAGGCTGTTCTTGAATTCTGCCGAATGATGACTTTTTCTAACTGTCTTCTCTCCATCTGTTCCACAATGAGCCCCGTGGACTTCAGTGTGGGAAACAGGTTGCTCCTCAGCCATACATCAGCCTCCTGTGTGGTGTATATGCACTCATGCATTTAATATATACCCATCATAATATACCCCCATGGGGTATGTCAACATTCCTGAAAAATGTCACCATTTTGCCTTGTTTCACACTTTTGAGCGTGCTTCCTTGGCAAGTACAACAAAGCTTAACAGCGCACCAAGCTCAGCTATAGCAATAACAACCGCCATCGGTACGGGGGTTGTTCCACTACCCAAGCCTACCAACGGTGAAGCGATGGAGCCCAGCAATAGAGGCAGCAAGCCAAGCATGGCGGACGCACTGCCTGCCGAACGTTGCTGACTCTGCATGGCCAGTGAAGTCGTCGTTGTACTCACAATACCTACGCAGGATACGACAAAAAACATCGGAATTAATACAGCTAACAATTGGCCTCTGGTAAAAGCTACGGTAAGCAAGCTGATCCCGGCTACAGCCGCAATCACCAGACCTGACAAGAGCAACTGTCGTTCGCTAAATCGACCCACGAGTCTACCCGTCAACTGGGAAAACAGTACAATCCCCAAACCATTCACCGCAAAAATGATGCTATAGGTCTGGGGAGAAACCCCGAAAATATCCTGAAGCACGAAAGGCGAGCCAGCGATGTACGCGAACATCGCCCCTGTAATCAGTGCCTGCGAGAGGGCATAACCCATAAAGCGCCGATCTGCAAATAGATGACCGAGTGTTCCTAGCGTCTGCTTCAAGCCACCGGATGAACGACGGTTCGTTGGCAACGTTTCTGGAAGACCCAATACAACGGCAATTAGCATGGCCACACCAACTACACACAGCACCATGAAAACACCGCGCCAGGAAACAAAATTCAAAATGACACCGCCCAGCACAGGTGCAGCAATGGGAGCCACACCATTCACCAGCATGAGCAGTGAGAAAAAGCGTGTCAATTCTTTGCCCGAGTACAAATCACGGGCCACTGCTCTGGAAATCACGATCCCCGCCGATCCTGTAAGCCCTTGAATAAAGCGAAGCGCAATGAGCACAGCGATATTTGGAGCAAACACACATAACAGCGATGCCGCGGCGTACAGAATAAGCGAAATCACCAGCGGTCCTCTGCGACCCCTCACATCGCTAAGCGGACCAGCAACGATCTGACCAACGGCCAGTCCCAACAGACAGGCTGTCAAACTAAGCTGTGCCAGCGAAGTAGTCGTATGCAAATTGTCGGCTAATGTAGGCAGTGACGGCAAATACATATCTATGGACAATGGTCCGAAGGCACTTAATGCACCCAGAACAAAGGCAATCCATAATATTCGTGATTTGGTCATATCTGCGGCAACCATTACCGTATTGGATAACCGATTCATGATAATAATCATCCTTTTCACTAAAATATAAATAATGACTTCAATATATTATGATATCATTCATTTCGTCTGGCTTCGAATAATTACACGCTAATCCGCAATTTTTTTTCAAAACTGCTATAAATCAGGCAGGAATTTACCAATTTCAGGTCGAATTACACGGTAACCAAAACAAAAAAAATGTAGAATCTGGAGAATGATAATGGTCTATGATGGAGTGCTGCTGGGTCTCATTGTAGGTCTGTTTAGAGGAGGCTGGCGGCAAGGTCTGATCCGTTTCAGTCACATTCGCCTTATAGCCGGCTGGATGTTCCCCCTGCTGCTGCTGGTACAATTCATTATTTTTTATGCTCAGGAAAAATGGGCTTGGCTGGCAGCCATGAACGGGTATCTATTTATGGGAGTCTACGTAGTCGGCTTGATATTTCTCTGGTTGAACAGACATCATAAGGGATTCAAGCTTATTTTAATCGGCGTATTATTGAATTTTATCGTGATGGCGGTAAATGGCGGCAGAATGCCGGTCTCGTTGAGCGCTTCAGAGGTGCTGGGCCCCTATTATACAGATATGCTTAAATCCGGAAGTGTCATCTCGAAACATTACATGATGGATGCGAGCACGCGTTTATCATTGCTTGGTGACATCATCCCCCTTTCCAAGCCCTATCCCCGCACGCAGGTGATTAGTATTGGAGATGTCGTCATGAACTTCGGGATGTTCCTGTTTATCCAAAATGTGATGGTCGTGAAAAGAAATAAGGATAATCAGCAAGAAACCAATCCCCGCCACGCCTAGTTCAGACCTTATTCCAAGGAAGGGAGGGAACATTATGAAAAACTTGAAATACTCCCGTGTGATTATCAATGCTATTATCGTTGCTTCTGTCGTAATCGCGTTGACTTCCGGTTACAAAATTGGAGGCTAGTCACCGATAAAGAAAAAAAGGAAGCACAGGCTCAACAAAACAGGCTGGATTCCGGCCTGTTTTTTCATGTGAAATTTTCGATTACACAATTGTAAATTATCCCATTCACCCCTGGTAGCTTTGACATCAAGATACGACAAGGCAGGAGAAAAAATGATGAGTATATTAAAAAAGCTGCAAGAACGGGTTACCACGACGGGAATATACGTATTTTTCATGTGTATGGTAGGTCTGATCGTTCTCTTGTATACGAACCATTGGTCCTTTTTGCACTATTCGACGACAGAGTGGGTCACGATCTATTCCCTGTTGGGAGCAGTTCTGATTCTGGAGCATTTTACATTCCAGTTGCCACCAGCCAGTAACAAGCAGTCCATGGATTCCTCCGTGTACCTCGCTTGTATTTTTGTGCATGGCACTGAAATTGCCATTTTGATTTTGCTGTTCAATGTGATCATTGCTGCGTTTCGACATACAGAACTGTCCTGGTGGAAACATGCCGTCAATTTTTCCATTTACGCACTTTCCATTTTCCTGTCGTCAACCGTATTCGAACTAAGTGGCGGAACGCAGGGAGCCTTGAACGAGGACCATTTTGCTTCCTATCTGCTGGCATTGATCTGCTACTTTACGGTAAACACAATCACCTTGGGCATCTACTTCTATATCGCATATAAAGGGTCGTTCAATGAGCTCAAACAGGCTTTTTTGGCAGAATCTCTGCTTGTATACTTATGTACACTCATCCTGTCTTTGGTCTTGACCACGCTGATTTATTACAACGGCATTTTAGGACTTTTGCTATTCTTGGGGCTAAGCATGCTCTTATCCCACGCGTTCAAGCAAATGTTCACGATGTATCGTGAGATTGAAGAAAAAGCCAACACGGATCGCAGAACAGGGCTGTACAATCACAGCTACTTTGAAAATACACTTGAAGCTGAACTAAATACATCCAGATCGCAGAATACTCCCCTAAGTCTGGCGCTGATTGATATTGATGATTTCAAAAAATACAATGATCATTTCGGTCATCTCAAGGGCGATCAGCTACTGGGGTTTCTCGGTGAGTTTCTCAAAAAGGAAACGTTCGGTACTCATATTACCGTATCCCGCTATGGTGGAGAAGAATTCACTTTGCTTATGCCCGATCATACTGCTGAACAAGGTTATGAAAAGGTCAATGCTATCCGAAAAAGACTGAATGATTCCCGTTACGAGGGAGTTGAAATTTTCCCACACGGGTGTCTGTCCTTCTCCGCAGGCATTGCACAAAGCCGTATTGATATCTACGACAAATCACAGCTGGTCGATCTGGCGGATAAAGCACTGTACTATGCCAAGAAACAGGGCAAAAATATCGTTCATACACACGGCAGTCTAAATGAAGTGGAACGCGAGGTCGATCTCGGACAGGATATCCGTGATCTGGAGCAGCAGCTTAATCTATTCTTGTACAAGGATATTAACACCTTCAAGCATTCCAAACGGGTATTCAGATATGCAGCAGACATGAGCGATGTGCTTCAGCTCGGCCCGAAGGATAAACGGCGTTTTTTACTGGGAGCCCTCATTCACGACATTGGCAAACTGGAAATCCCCTGGAATATTCTTAATAAAAAAGAGAAGCTGTCTAGCGAGGAATGGCGGATGGTACAAGCTCATGTCGTGTGGGGCAAACGTATTGTCGAAGCCAATGAACGATTCATAGATTTAGTTCCTTTTGTGGAGCTGCATCATGAACGTTATGACGGGGGAGGCTATCCGTTTGGCTTTAAGGGCGAGCAAATCCCACGGCTGTGCCGGATGTTGACGATCATCGACTCTTTTGACGCGATGACGACAGAACGTCCCTATCAACCGACCAAAACATTCGAGGAGGCCATCGAAGAATTGCGTACTTGTTCGGGTAGCCAATTCGATCCCGATCTAACGGCTATTTTTATCCAATATATTCAACATAAGCAACCTGCTTTCACGCAGTCTATAGAAGCAGGCCTCTAATGTCTCATACACTATTCCTCTTTATCCCTACCGCGAATGAAATCCAGGCGATTTCTTTCATAGTAGGGATTTTTCATAAGATTGGCATTTTGCATCATGCTTATTATTTCAAATTTCATATAAATGTCATAATTCGCTCCATCTATTCACGCTATATGCACTATGATTAAGATAGGAATTGGTTTGTCCGTATAAAATGCTACAAATGAGGATATCCTCGCTTCAAGTAATCGAGAGAAGGTGACTTCACAGGCATGTTGTACCTGTCCAGACCAGCACGTGCGGCTTGTCTTTTATTGCTGTGTCTCCCTCTTCTGCTCCTGTTTCCTCACTCATCGTGGGCTCATGCATTTGTCGTTGAATCCAGTCCGACCGAAAATCAGGTTTTGGACAAGTCTCCTTCTCAGGTGACTATCACTTTCAACGAAGATTTGCAATCTGCCTTCATGTCCATCAAAGTGACCGATGAAACAGGCAAGCGGGTCGACACAGGAAAAGCACAGCTCAACCCAAAGCACCCATCCACCATGGAAATCCAATTGATTCCAGGGATGGAAAATGGAATTTACACCATCACTTGGAGAGCTTTGTCCGCAGATGGACATCCAGTCAATGGAGTGATTCCATTTCAAGTAGGTAGCGGTTCCAATGCGTATACCGATCAAGCTACCCCTTCTGAAAGCTCTGGGACATCACGAATCGACTTAATCGCTGTCCGTTGGCTCCTTTACATAGGACTATCGCTGCTTTTTGGAGCGATTTGTTTCCGACTGTTCCTCTTACCGAGCATAAACCGAGACAAGAATCGCAGTGAGCAGAAGATGCTTAATCAGCAGCCCTCTGACACATTCCCCCGTTGGACTAAGTTGCTATGGAGCGGCTATGGCATAACGTCTGCTGCCATTTTAATCAGCCTACCGCTTCAGGCGTCTTGGGATGCTGGAGTTTCCATCAGGGAGGGCTTCTCACTTCCCATTCTGGGAGAAGCGCTTCAATTTACTGGGGCAGGTAAAATCTGGTTTATCCAGATGATTCTCGTGCTGCTTCTAAGCGTAACGTTAATTTATGCGATTGATCCCAGCATTTCCAATCGCCAGCGCCGTGTATGGGGCTACAGCTCCGTTCTACTAACGCTGAGCCTCATGCTATCCAAGGCCTTTGTTGGGCATCCGGCAGCAGCTACCCATCCGGCTCCAGCCATTGTGGCAGATTTCGTCCACCTTGCAGCGTCAGCCTTTTGGATCGGCTCACTTACCGTCATGGTGGTGTGCCTGCCTGTTGCCGGATCGGAGCTGCCTGTATTCAAGCAGGCAGCTCTGCGACAAATCGCCCTGCGCCGCTTTGCTGGCTGGGGCATTGCTATGGTGGCGGCGCTACTCGCCACTGGTATTTATGGAGCGGTGCTGTACCTTCCGGCTCCCTCCATGCTGCTGAACACGTCCTATGGACTCGTTCTGCTCGGTAAAGCAGCGCTACTGCTAGTTATGCTGGTCTTTGCAGCCAGCCAGTTCCGCAGCGCTCGACAAGCGACAGCGAGCAAACGAGCCGCCGGAGGATTGCGTGTCGAGCTGTCCGTCGGCCTGCTCGTGATGCTGTTGGCAGCGGTGCTCACTCACATGTCACCTGGCCAGGCACCTGCTGTACCGTTTGAGGAGACTCGCACTACTGGCGAATACAGCGTTACACTGGCAGTCAGCCCGAATGCTGTGGGCAGCAATGAATTTAAGGTATCCGTTCAGGATAGCAAGGGTACTGCCGTTTCAGGTATCCAGCAAGTCACATTGACGCTTACCCCTGCTGATCCTGACCAAGATCAACAGGAATTTGTTCTGCCCGTGAAGCAGCAACAGCCCTTCCGCAGTCAGGAATTGATAACCTCCGAAGGAACATGGGCGGTAAAAGTACATGCCCTGACGGCATCACTCGATGCGGTTGATGCTGAATTTACTCTGCATGTAGGCGGTAAAAAATAATTATTTTATCTAACAAGGAGCGAAATGAAGATGAATATAACGATTCAAACAGCAAAATCCAGGTTTTCCAGGTTCACAACCTCTATAGGTTTAATTGCGGCTGGTGCCTTGCTTTTTGCAGGTATGGCTAGTGCGCATGTGACGGTCAAGCCTTCCGTTTCACAACCTAATGCGTGGGAAACGTACACGTTGAAAGTGCCTGTGGAAAAAAACATTCCAACCACCAAAGTCGCTTTAAAAGTTCCTAAAGAGGTCGTTTTCAAACAATACGAGCCTGTACCGGATTGGAAGATAGCCACCGAAAAAGACAGCTCTGGCAAAATAACCACCGTCACATGGACGTCTGAAAAAGACGGCATTCAAGCGGGACAGTACCAACGCTTCAGCTTTGTAGCACAAAATGCAGACCAGAATACCGCGGCAGCCTGGGACGCCTTCCAATATTACAGTGACGGAAGTATTGTGGAATGGACAGGCGATGAAGGAAGTAACAATCCTCATTCCATTACCAAAATTACGGCAGATGCCACACCCGAAACTTCTGCTCCTGCCGCAGACAGCGGACATGATTCGGCAGGCACCGCAGAGGGCCATGCGAGCACAGATACGGCCAAAGATAACAGCAGTGCAGCGCCGACCTCGGACAATGCTGCTGAGGCTACGCCTGCCGCTTCTGCTCCAGCCAGCTCTGCTGCACAAACAACAGCACTTGTCCTCTCGATCATCGCAGTCGTGCTTGGTGCCGCAGCAGTAGGCATTGCACTCAAGCGTCGCAAGTAATCTGAGTTACAAACAACAGAGCCTTACATGTAAAAAAGCTGGTGCCATTCATTTAGGCACCAGCTTTTTTTATCGTTATCTCATCCTATCATTTTACATTCACCTATCTATCATTTTTTTGGTAAAATGATAGAAAACTCACGATTCTAACATGATAGCATTGCAATCTATTGAGCATAGGAGATCATAGGATGAAAATCGTAAATAAGGCTCTGTTATCTAGCGTTATCTTTCTGAGTACCGCAGCGGGCATCTATAGTCCCTTGGCACAAGCGGAGGCGGGTAAGGTCAGCATCATGCTGGACGGATATCCATTGCCGTTCCCTGTACAGCCTGCCATGATGAACGGCACGACGATGGTTCCCTTTCGCGCTATTTCTGAGGCTCTGGGCATTACAGTGAAATGGGATCAAGCCAGCCAAAGCATCACCGCTACCAAAGCGCAAGGCAATGCAACCAAGCAGGTGGTTCTCAAAATGGGGAGCCGCAATGCCACAGTAGATGGACAAACGGTTCAATTAACAGCATCACCGCAAACCGTACGCGGCAGCACGATGATTCCGCTGGGCTTTTTCGGGCAACAGTTTGGAGCCACAGTGAACTGGAACCAGGGAACACGGACGGTCTCTATTACATCGCCACGTGAAGCTATGTACACTGTAGGCTTCTATGCACTGTCTTCCTTTGACCAAAAATCCAAAATACCGAATTTTAATGCCGTTGCCTTCGGCTGGAGCCGAATTGATACGAACGGACAGTTCACAACGACCGGCAAAGAATATAAATGGCCTCAAGCTGCTGGAGCTGTAACGCCTGAGTCTATTCTACAGGAGGCAGATAGCCAGGGAACTTCCCCTTACCTGATGGTTTATTCTGTCGACGGTAATCATGAGCTAACCAAGGTTTTGGAAAATGTGCAGCTTCAAGAACAGACCATTTCTCAAATCGTCAGCACTGCCACCGATAAGCAGTTCAAGGGCATTACGTTAGATCTTGAAGGATTAGGCTGGAGTGGCGATAAGGCCAAAGCTCGCTCCGATTACAACGCCTTTATTAAAAAGTTATCAGCCAAAGCGCATCAAGCCGGGCTCAAGCTTACCGTCGTTTTGCATCCGCTGAATAGCTCTTACACTGGCTATGATTACAAGACGCTGGGCAATCTGGCGGACGATCTGATCATCATGGCCTATGATTACGGACAAAAATCTACGCCTGAGCCACTGGATAAAGTGGATGAAGCCATAAAGCTGGCGTTGAAGGAAACCTCGCGGGACAAGCTCATTTTGGGAATTTCAATGGGTAGCGAAAAAGACAGCACCATTAACGCCAAGATCGGTTTAGCCAAACGTTATGACCTCAAGGGAATCGCCATCTGGCGTCTGGGTATTATTGGAGAAACGGCCTGGGCGAAGATGAACGAATCGATCGAGTTTAAATAGTATCATTTTGTAAAAGGAATCCGTCCTTATTCCTCCCGCTAATGATTTTCATGCGCTTTCTATGAAATCATCGGTGGGCTTTTCTCATGTCTATCTTAGCAAAAATGCTTGCCTGACTTGGAAATTGTCTCCACAGGCTCGCATCCCTGTTCTCCGTAGAAGATCCCCCAGTCTCTCATAAAATCCAGCAACGGTCTTAACGTATCTCCCAACGGGGTAAGCGAGTATTCCACACGTGGTGGGTTCTCGTTATAAATTTCACGGTGCACAATGCCATCACGCTCCAATTCGCGCAACTGCAAGGTTAGCATCCGCTGTGTAATATTAGGCAAGGTTCGTCGAATTTCATTATAGCGCCGCGGTCCTGTGGTCAAATGATATAAAATGACTCCCTTCCACTTGCCTCCAATCACCCCAACAGTTTTCGCTACCGGACATCCAAAATTAACGCTAACTGTATGTTCCATCTCCTGTGCCATGTATTCCCCTTCTTTCTACAGGATGTAGGCTAATAGCCTCAGACCTATAACAAGGAACAAATATGTGCGTACTTGTTCCCTGCAAAAACTTTCTATATGATAACTATATATTCGATATTAGCTCTCATTATAGTAGCAGAAAACCCATAGAGTACCAACTAAACCCATATCAAAAGGAGTACATTTTATGTCCAATACATCAGCTAAAAAGCGGGAAATTCTGGATGCCTTTTTATTCAGACATGCCACGAAGGAATTCGACCCCGATCGCATCATACCTGAGGATGATTTTCAATTTATTCTCGAAACCGGACGACTTTCCCCAAGCTCCGTAGGATTTGAACCGTGGCAGTTTGTGGTCGTGCAAAATCAGGCATTGAGAGAAAAGCTGGCGGCGGTTTCCAGTGGTGGTCAAAAGCAAATTCCTGCGGCCAGCCACGTCGTCCTGATCTTGGCACGTAAGGATGTTCGTTATGATTCTCCTTACGTGGAGTACATGTATAAAGAGGTTAAGGGGATGTCTGACGAAGACTTTGCCTCCCTACCAGGCCGCTATAAGATTTTCCAGGGTGAAAACCAACGCCTGCTGGAAAACGAACGCACGTTATTTGACTGGGCCTCCAAGCAAACCTATATTGCCTTAGGCAATATGATGACAGCGGCAGCCCAGATCGGCATCGATTCCTGCCCGATTGAAGGCTTTAACTATGATCAGGTACATGCCATTTTAGAGGAAGAAGGATTGCTTGAGAACGGGCTGCTGGATATTTCAGTCATAGCCGCCTTCGGTTATCGTGCTCATGAACCCAAGCGGGAAAAATCCAGACAACCCCTGGAGAAGGTCACACGCTGGGTCCTGTAAATATTCGTCCAATACTGTTAGTCAATCTTTAAGTTTGACACAATTTGAACAGGCGGGCTTGCGATCACTCATCTTAACGATGGCCCATCGCAGCCCGCCTCTTTATTTAAAATTTTTTCTTCTACAACTGTTTGCTTATAGCCGTAGTCAAGTTATCCTATATAATAAGATGTATCTGCCTACAAAGGAGTACAGTACACGTGGAAAGATCAGAGATATTGACAAGGATTGTTATTGTCGATGATGAAGAGTTAGCTTTGGATTATATGAAGCGTCTGCTTGGCGAGTTACAAGGCATACATATTGCAGGAGCTTTTACGAATCCATTCGTGGCTAAGGACTATATTCTACTTGATGATATAGATATAGCTTTTTTGGATGTAAGACTTCCAGGGATCAGCGGAATTGAATTAGCACATCAAATTTTGGAGCACAAACCCCATATTCAGATCGTTTTTGTTACAGCCTACGATAAGTACGCTATTCAGGCCTTCGAGCTTAACGCACTGGATTATCTGCTCAAGCCGGTCACGACAGAACGTCTTATCAAAACCATGAATCGCATTCTGAAGCGTGACGATCAAGCTGCCTCCATGCCTGAGAATCAGCCTTCTGTTCTCCAGTTACAGGTTTTTCAATATGTCGTCTTTACATTACCGGATCAGCAACCCACTGTTATTCAGTGGAGGACTAAAAAGACCCAGGAGTTGTTTTTGTACTTGCTCCAAAATCATGACCAATGGGTTCGCAAATCAGCTTTGATTGAATTACTATGGCCAGAATATGAAGAAGATAAGGCCTACTCTCTTTTATATACAGCCGCTTATTACATTAGAAAAACGATAGCGCCGTATCATTCCTTTTTAGAGATTTCCAATACTAATGGCGGTTATATTTTGCACACGCAAAACGTTCTGTTAGATACAGAAAGATGGGAGTCTCTCCTGGCATCCGCTCCACAGATGAACAAGGAATCCATCCCATATTATGTAAAAATGATGGAACTTTACAAAGGCGACTATTTACAAGAATATGACTTTTGGTGGGTTGAAAGCGAACGCCAAAGGCTGCATAAAATGTGGTTATCCATATCATTAAAAATGGCAGAATGGTATAGAGGAAACTCCCAGCCAGAAGAGGCGATCTCTATTTATGAGGGCATCTGTAGTCGTCACCCCCAAGAAGAGGAAGCCTACTGGGGATTAATGAAGACCTATGCTGAGATGAATAAAAATAGCTTAGTGATCAAATGGTATGATTTATTATCATCCGTCTTATGGGAAGAGCTTCATGAGAAGCCCAATGAACAAATTACAAATTGGTTTAAAGAGTGGCAAATGGCTCATGCCTAATTTCACGACTGGGAATCATTCTCCGTACCCGTAGAGTCCCCATTAGAAGCGTCACTTACTTCGCCTCGTTCTGTATAGAGGACCTACGGGACAGAGATATTATGTTCCTTATCTTTGTACCTGGGGAACATGGAAGCTTACCGTTGTACCCTGGTTGGGAAGACTGCTAATAGATAATCCTTTACCGTATACTTGCTTCAAACGTCGATCTGTATTCCGTAATCCAATCCCGCTATCCTGTTCTTGATGAGGACTCAGCAGACGGTCCAGTTCCTCTTGACTCATGCCCACACCATCATCAATGATCGCTATTTCTGTTCCATCCTCCCGCTGCTGAATACGAATACACAATGTTCCTCCATCTATCCGATTCATGATACCATGCCTGATTGCATTTTCTGCAAGTGGCTGAATCGATAACGGTGGCAATAGCAAGTTTATCTGTTCGTCTACTTCCCATACAATATCTAGTCTATTGCCAAAGCGTTCCTTCTCTATATAAAGATAAGATTTCAGGAGAGCAAGCTCATATTCCAGTGATACGACTCTATCCAGATTTTGAGGGTTAAAGCTTGATCTTAAATATTTGCCGAATTCTTCAATAAGATTCACCATTCTGGTGTGATCCACATGACTTAAAGATGCAATGGTATTCAAGGTGTTAAACAAAAAATGAGGTTTGATTTGTGCCTGTAACCACGCAGCCTCCATCCAAAGCCTCTCCCTTGCGGACTTTTTAACATCAGTCAAGGCACGGACCCTTGATTTCAATTCCATAGAATCCACAGGCTTCATAATATAATCGTTGGCCCCTGCAAGAAATCCCGTATATAAGTCCTCCTGCTGACTACGTGCAGTCAACAGCAACACAGGCAGCTCGGAAATGCTAAAGTATTCCCTCACACGCCGAGTTAACTCATAACCCGACATTTGGGGCATCATGACATCGGCTATTATTAAATCCCATTCTCGATGATCCAGCCTATGCAAGGCATCCTGGGCACTGGTTACAGTGACAAGGTCGTAAGGCTCCGACTCCGAGGCGAGAATGCCCTCTAACACCCTTAAATTGACCGGATCATCATCTACTGCGAGTATGGCAGATCGTGCAGAGCCTGCTGCAACTTGCATCACAGCTTCGTTCTGTAGAGCTATAAAATCAGTATCTGCTTCTTCATCCATACATACCTGCTCGTTATCTCGTGATTCGTCTGGGGTAGGTGAGGGATCGAGCGGTAGTGTGAAAGAAAAGGTTGAGCCTTGACCAAGTTCAGAACTTACACTCAAAGATCCTCCATGAAGCTCCACCAATTGCTTGCTGATACTCAACCCAAGTCCAAGCCCATCCCCAATAACCGTCAAATGAGAATTTCCTTGTTCATATGGACGAAATATTCGCTTTTGCGTCTCCTCATCTATCCCAACGCCAGTGTCACGCACCTGAATACTGGCCATTTCGCCTTGGATGTGTGCGTGAACGGAAATAGTCCCCTCAGCAGTATGTTTAACAGCATTGTGAAGGAGATTGAACAGGATTTGGATTACTCGGTTTTCATCCGCTAATACATTCGGAAAATCAGCAGGGATGTTAACTACCATGTTTAAAGGTTTCCCATCTGTCATGAATTGAAGCATATCCAATACACCCGAGGCTACAGCCTTGGGCTTCAGGCTTCTTTTTTCCAGAATAATATCCTTTTCACGTAGACGTGTAACATCCAGCAAATCATTCAATAATAAGGACATACGGCGGCCGACCGTAACAAGCAATTGCATGTTTCTCCTGTTGGGTTCATCCAGAGCGCCGCCCCGGTTCTCCAGCACAGTCTGTGCTATATTGATCATCCCATGCAGTGGATTTCGCAGCTCATGAGAGGTGTTGGCTAAAAATTCATTTTTCACCTGATCAGCGCGCTGCAATCTGTCCGACAGCCTTCTCAGTTCAGCATTCGTATTAAAAAACCGTTTGAACCAATACGATGCAAATGCCACAAAAGCCAGCACAATATCCCAAGGGTAATAGGGGAGATCACTCGTTTTGAAAATGCCCCACAGCATGCTGGATGCGATGCTAATGGATGCTAGCAACAGAAAAACAGCCTCTTTTTGCCCTCTGAATGTTCTAAGAAAAGCAAGAGAGGGAACTGTAGCACATAGAGTAATAGCTGGTAATGCGATAAGAATCATAAGAAATGCATACAGGCTGGATGTAGGTGCAAGTAACACCAGAAGCGCAAAACAACAGTGGCCTATAAAAACAATCTGAATGATTCGGGATCGAACCAACAGAGACTGCGCTAGCTTCAGTACACACATGCCTATTCCAATATAGGAAAGGGTGGTTATTTTTAACGAAAGACTCAGATTAATGGGGAACCAGTCCAATAAAAGCTTGTCATCGTCTGTCAAGATGGATAATACCGTGCAGATTACAATTCCCGCAAAATACAGAAGCGCCTTCTTTTGTGGATTCATAAAAAATATAACGACTATATATAATCCGTGAAGCAGCAAAATAATACATACCATAATCTGCATTGCAATCGTGAAGTTGGTTCGGCTATTCACAGCATCCGCGCTTCCAAAAACGATAGGCTTCATAATTCCTCCACTAGCAGAGAAATCAAAATTGGATACTTGGATGACAATCTCAATGGTCTGCCTGTTCGCATCAAACATAGCAGAGAATGGAACAGTCGATCCTATATGCTGTTCGACCTTGCTAGAGACCTGACCACTATGACTAATTAAACGACCGTTCACAAATATGTTGGATGCCGTACTGATCTTTCCAATCCGAAGTCCGTATAGAGTGTCCTCCGACCTGTCACTCAAAATAAGCAGCCGATAGGTTCCAACGCCATATGCCTTATGATCCACAGGAGATACTGACTCACTCCATAATCCTGGTACCTGAATGGTCTGGCGCTGCTTCTGCATAAGTAAGGATTTCAGTTCGGCAGGAGAAGATAAAGTCCCAGGATAAAATTCCCACTCCCCATTTAATGGCAGGGTCTTTATCTCCTGCAGATTCAAGCCCCTCAGATCCAGAATTCCCGCCTTGGCCCGGGGATAATCCTGATTGTGGTAATAATCAAACCACAACAAACGCAAGCCGATAATCACGATCAGAAATAACAGCGTAATTAAAAAAAAGTTCCGCTTATTCATCTACTGGTGATCCGGCACCATACATCAACGTACCGTTGCCGGGCTCTCATCTGAACCAGCAGCATTGGATGGTGACCAATCCTCATAGTTTCACAACCTTATCTACACAAATATCATTTATCGTTCCTTAGCTCAGATTGTCCGTGCTACTCAAGCAACATACGAACCCCAGTAAGCACAATTCCAATCAGAAAACCTGTAAGCGCACCGTTAATCCGAATCCATTGTAAATCCTGCCCCAGCTTGTCCTCCATTAAAGCGATCAGTGAGGCATCATCCATTCGATTTACATTTTCTCGAACCAGATTACCAATCTGGCTATGGTTTGCTTCCACTACTCCGGTAACACCTGCTACGATCCACGAATTGATCTTGTCCAGCAGCTCCGTATTTCTCCATAAATCAGACAGCATTTGATCCAGCAAAGGTACAATGTACACCGTTACATAACTGGCATCTTCCATGTAATCCAGCAGATTACGACGAAGCTCTTCGAGCTTATCGGATATAGCTGCATCACCTTCCCAAGAATCAATAAAGGTGTTTTTCCAGTGATTTAGCCCCTCCCTGACCGTATCTTTGGCTGCCAGATGAATCAGCTGTGTGTTGAACCCATCCAGGACGGCCTGACGACGCGGATGTCCTTCATCTCGAAGCTCCGCTACGCGGTCCAGCAAAAAGTGACGAATCATCTCGCCCATACGCTCCTCATTCAAATAGCCAAGGAAAGCGTTCAGGGCAAACTGCATAAGCCCGCTGACCTGCAAGCCGCTAACAGCCTGCATCCCCAAGGTGCCTAGCGTAACCCCGGTGTCTGACCGCATTAGCCAGGACTCCGTCTGCTCCAGCGCATAATCCAACGCCCGTTGGTCATACTTTCGCTCGCCAGCTTGCCGGGCGAGCACCTCTAGCAATGGTCCTATATCGAATTCAGTCGCCTGTCGCTTAACCCCGATTGCGATGGCCGGGGCCAGCTCTGCCAGCGGAATCGAACGGACAAGTTGCTTGGCAAGAACATCTATAAAAGTAACCGCTTCGGGCGTACGTATTCCTTTTTCCACACTTTTCAGCACCAGCTCTGCCAGTCTAATCTCGGCAATTTTAGATGCAATACTTTCTTTATGAAGCAAATTATTCTCGACCGTGTTAACCAAGGCATCGGTCAGCTTTCCCCGATTTTTAGGGAGAAGCGCTGTGTGTGGAATCGGAATGCCCAGCGGATGACGGAATAACGCGGTTACGGCAAACCAGTCTGCCAACCCTCCTACAAGTCCGGCTTCAAAAGATCCGGCCAAAAGACGGGCCCAGCCAAATTGTTGAAAAGGTAACGTAGCAGCAAAGCCCGCTCCCATCATAACAAGTGACCAAGCTGCTGCGGTTTTTGTGTTTTTTGTTTTTCCCATCATGTAGTCCTCCAAACTAACAGTAAAATTTGTTTCATTACATCTGTAGTACCATCATATCATTGCCTGTGCAGATACCAAAGGTAACCATACTCTATTGTCAACAAATTGCATGATATTTAAAATTTGCACATTAGCTTAAATTGAGTTCGCATAACCACACTTATCCATACATTTTCGTGAACAAAATCACAACAATTAAGTTACAACTATTTTCTAACAAAATGAGCCCTTTGAATCATTTTGTCGAATTATGGTCCCATTTTTCTTGCAACCTAAAGGATAAATGCCTCAAAAAGTGGAATTGCAAGATTACGATATATTCATTGAGGAAATTAATTATTTCCAACCTCATTCTTTATTCCATCAATTTAAGGAATAAATTCCAGAATGACCTTATCCTTTTCAAATAGGTGCCTTCTGGTTAATTTTGTTATATGATGTATAACCCCAAATCGATACATGAATATACTTTAATGTGATAAAATAACCTTTGTAAATGGGAACTCCGGTTCTAAAAGGATATTCATGAAACAAACTACAATTGTCTTACTAAAATTGTTCTTTTGTAAAGGAATTGGATATGACAACAAACCAAAAAAATGCCCAGTATGTCTGGAGCGATGATCCAGTTGCAATTATATGTACACCCTCTGCTTTTGCTAAAAAATCCCTCTTTTATATACAGGAAATAGGCTATTTCAAAACAGATGCTTATGTAATGGAACGGCAAAAGCTCACCTCTTTTTTGCTCCTTTTTACTCTGTCTGGGAGAGGGGAATTACAATACCGGGGCAAGGATTATATATTGAAACCTCATGATATGCTTTTTATTAATTGCGAAGAATATGTACAGTACAAAACTTCCTGTCAGAAGACATGGGAGTTTATTAGTGTGAATCTATATGGCAATCTTATTGACCATTTCTACGAACAATTCGATAAACACAATAAGCCCGTAATCTCACTAAAGGATTCAAGTACAGTACTGGACAAGCTGCGCACCTTATTACATGTACAGCCAGAACGAAGCTTATCATCTGAGCTGCTCTCATCCAGGATAATCGTTGACTTGTTAACGATTATTTTACAGCACCCTTACACCAATCCCAATGCAAATTCAGATGGAACTGCAGAGGTGCGCAAGGTAAAGCAATATCTGGATCAATCCTATTGTGAGCGGATCACGCTGGATTCGCTAGCAGAAATGTTTGGTCTAAACAAGTTCAACCTGGCTAAAAACTTTAAAAAACAGATTGGCTTTTCCCCTATTGAGTATCTTATTAATGTTCGTATCACGGCTGCTCAAAGCTGGCTTAAAACTAGTGATGTAGCTATTGTGGACATCGCACAATATGTGGGCATTCCCAACACAAGTCATTTTATCAATCTGTTCAAAGAGCACATTGGAGAAACGCCTCATTCCTATCGCAAAAAATGGGGAAACCGTATAAAATAGGTCTTATGTATAATCTGCAAGCTTTCTTTGTCGATAAATAGCGAAAATCTGAGATTTAAACTTGCCTAATAGAGTACCTAACTGATAGAATAATAGTACAAGCTATTCAGGATAAATGGCAAACTTGTCGAAAGGCAAGGACGCAAAGCTACAGGGCCTTCTGTATGATGGCAGCCAGCTACCGGTTGAAGTGGCTTTTTGTCGTGCTTATTTTTCCCGAAAACTTTATACGAAATGGCAAACCTGTCGAAAGGCAGGGACGCAAAGCTATAGGGCCTTCTATTGATGATGGCAGCCTGGCCACCGAAAGGAAGTTTTTTATGGGGAAAATGATACTTTCCACACTTCTCCTATTTTTCATGCTGTCCGCAATTCTCTTAAATTCGACAATTTACGCTGCTGATAGTGTTGCATGGTTGGACCAAAACAATGTAAATCATGGGACGGTCAGTGTGCGCTACCCTGTTAAACCTAACGTTAAAACCAAGATTTTGGTTACCAAAGATGCACAAAAATACTCTTATAATTTAACACCCGGGAAATCCGAAGAAGTATTTCCTCTCCAAATGGGTAATGGGAACTATAACATCAGTATTTTAGAACAGCTTAGTGGTAATCAATATAAAGTGATAGGACAAGATACGATCGAGTTAAAGCTAAACGATAGCAAAGCGGTGTATCTTAATTCCGTTCAAAATATTAACTGGAGTAGTACTAATCAAGCGATTCAAAAAGCCCGTGAGTTAACCCAAGGTGCAACAACGGATCGCGAGAAGCTGCAAAAAATCTATGACTACGTAATTAGTCATATCAAGTATGACTCCAATCAGGCCTTTGCCTTAACGACTGACTATCTGCCACAAATTGATCATACGCTAAGCTCTCAAAAAGATATTTGTTATGGTTATGCTTCACTGATGGCTGCTATGTTACGAAGTGTAGATGTACCAACCAAGCTGGTTATGGGCAAATCTTCCTACGTGGACACTTATCATGCCTGGAATGAGGTCTACATCGATAATCAGTGGGTGGTCGTAGACACTACAGTAGATGCAGCACTGTATATGGGTAAACAGAAATTCGAAATGGTCAAAGATCCCTCCAAATACATTAAAACAAAGCAATATTAATATCAATGTTTTTAATTCATATTTTTTAAAAAATGAAAAAATAGAACTACATTTCTTGAAGAGCCTTGATCACATGATCAAGGCTCTTTTTCTATCCTTGTTGAGAAATTGTTGAGATGTGGCATGTATTCTAGTCCAGGAAGACAATGAGATTTCCAACCATTATCTAATTTCGAGTCAAAAGGAGGAGGTTCATCCCGAACATGAATTTTCATAAATTCTGAACAAGTAATTAATGCGGCTAACATAGCATCATATGAATGAATGATGAATATATAAATACAGTTCTCTCGACCTCGAAGGAATAACCATTAGCCGTTAAATAAGAGTATTTTAAGAATAGGAGATTTGTTTACCGTATGAGAAAAAAATGGAATACAGCAACGGTTGCGCTATTGCTCTTTTTGCAGTGTTTGTTCAGCACAACACAAGCTTATGCACAAAATCCCGACTCTACTCTGCCAGTGACCCCAGGAACCGATCCGGTTCAGAGTGTGACTAACGATGTTTATCCAATGCCCTCAGAGCCAATTAACATCCCACCTGCTGTCCCGGCTCCAGTCCCTGAACCAACTGCTGGCTCAACTTCTGAAGTTAGGGCAACTCAAGAAAGTATTTTAACCAAGCTAACCCTTACAGATTCTACTGGAAGTGTTATTGATGCAGTGTATAATCCCGATAGCCGTATTGATATTGGTTCCGCCATCCATTTAGGCTATGAATGGGAACTGCCGAACCATACGTATAAAGCTGGAGACACCTTTACCTTTCAATTACCTGAGCAATTCCAAATTTACACAGATATTACGTCTCCTTTGACGAATACAGATGGAGAAGTAGGTCATTTTACCGTAGACCGTCAAGGTAAAGTGGTTATGACATTTAATGATTACGTAGAAAGCCACTCTAATGTCAGCGGTAAGCTAGAGATCAAAACTGAATTTAGCACACAAATAGAAAAAGGCAGTACACAAGTTATTATTGCGATCCCGATCAAAGGCGGCGAGCAAACGGCTATCGTAAATATTAAGCCTGCAGCTGGTCCTACAATGGAGAAACAAGGAAAGTTTGATGGAAAAGACCAAATTCATTGGACAGTTGACGTAAATAAACACTTGGATCCTATCAAACACGCTGTAGTAACCGACCCAACTCCCCAAGGACTAGAACTAGTCAAGGACTCCATCCGGGTAAACCATTTACAAATTAATGTGAACGGAACCACCGTGCTGGGGGACACTGTTAGCGCAGATAAGTATACAGTAGAGGCTGATCCGGTTGTGCCGGGCTTCAGAATCCGTTTTAACGAGGAGAGTATTAACAGCGCCTACCGAATTCAATACTCCACAAACATAACAAGCGAGGATACTCGTTTCTCCAACACAGCCACTTTTTCAGGGGACGATGTGAAGGATACCTCCGCAACAGCTACAGTCACTGTTCAACGCGGGGATTTTTTAAGCAAAAAAGTGGAGAAATACGACCCAGTCACACAAACGATCTCATGGGCAATCAAATATAATTTTGCCAACAAAAAAATTCCCGCAGCTAAAGCCGCGTTAAGTGACCGTTTTAATAACAGCCAACAACTCATCATAAATTCACTTAAAGTGTATAAAGGGGATACACAGGATGAGCTCCCTGCATCCCAATACAGCGTCACTCCAGTTACTGACGATCATGGTACCAATGGTTTCAATCTGCTTTTCAATACGGATATTGAAGCCCCATATACCATCCGTTATCAAACAAAGGCTATAGATCGTGTAGTTAAAAATAGTAAAATAACGAACAGTGTAACTTCTGATGGGGTAACAAAAGAAACAACCACCGAACTGAAAAGTATAATTATCACCAAAGGCTATAAGGAACCGAACTATAACACCAAAACAATTCCTTGGGTCATTTCTATTAATGCGGATAAGTATACAATGGATCAAATCGTTATCGACGATGCCTTTCCGAATGGCGGTCTGGCCTTATTGCCGAACACATTGAAGATCCAAAGCGCGGACGGAAAAACAACACTAACATCACCGACAGACTACGAACTGATCCCTCTTACGCTGGATTACAAAAAAGGGTTCACTATACGTTTTCATAAAAAGATTCAAGACACGTACACCATTAACTACACAACTACCTTTAACAATGAATGGAAAATCGACAAAACCAAGCCGGACTTTTGGAATAAAGCCTCTATCACTTGGTTATACAACGGAACAACACAAACTGCTGAGGCCGAAGCTCGATTATGGCCGGACAATATGACCCAGCAAAATGGGGCGAAGTCAGGTAGTTACAATGCCAGCTCCAAGCAAATTACATGGGACATTAAGGCCAACTATAACCGCAAAACTCTGAATCATGCTGAAATTAGGGATACCTTGTTACAAGGGCAAAAACTGGTCCCAAATTCTGTTAAGGTATACGATATGACCCTGCTTGGATGGTGGAATGGCGTACAGAAAGGGGCCGAAGTACCTTCGAGCCAATATACTCTGGTTTTACCTTCCGCCGCTAACAACAACGAACTGCGCATCCAGTTTAACCAGTCCATCAACTCTCCTTACTGGGTCACTTTCCAAACAACATTGGAAGGGGAGCTTATTGATAAAGAGATTAACAATAACGCTCTGCTTATGGATGGAAAAAATGTAGATTCGGAATGGGCTGCCAAAGTGTCTGTACCCCACGGCGGAGAATACGTGACAAAGTCCGGTGCTCAGAATGGAAATAAAATCGACTGGAACATCCATATCAATGAAGGGCAATCCCATGTTTCCAATGCGAAGATCGTGGATACGCCCAGCAATAATCAAATTCTGATTGAAGATTCCTTTCATCTATACTCCACCAAAGTGTCTGCCAACGGAGAAGCTGTTAGGGACACTGAGTTAGTCAAGGATCAGGATTATAAGCTAAAAATAACAACGACTGCTCAAGGTCAGCAATCCTTTGAGCTTGCCTTTGCGAAGGCTATATCATCGGGTTATATTTTGCAATATCAATCCTTTCTTCAAGCTGAAGACAAGGCAAAAGTGAGCAATAAGGTTAATTTCGAGGGCGACCGTTTGACCACCGAAATCAGGGAAACAAGTAAGGAAATTACCGTGCGCACATCCTCTGGTTCAGGATCAGGAGGAGGAGTTACGGGAAGTCTGGAGATTACCAAAGTTGATGAGGACGATCACAATAAGGTTCTATCCGGGGCACGTTTTGCACTCTATGACAAGAATCAGAAAAGAGCACCTCTTGTCCAAACTACCAATTCGGACGGGAAAATCGTATTTTCTTCATTGAGTTATGATGACTATATCCTGGAGGAGCTTACTGCTCCTGAAGGCTACAAAATAACAGCGCCAAAAACAGAAATCAAAATAGATACAACTATTAAACAAAGTTCAGGCATTAAACAAATCGTAATCACCAACAAAAAAGACACTCCTGTTGATCCGGGTCCGGGTACACCTACTGATCCAGGCACCCCTACAAACCCAGGTACGCCTACAAACCCAGGTACACCTACCGATCCGGGTACACCTACGAGTCCGGGCTCAGGCAAAAAACATGATAAGGACCCTGAAATAACTGAACCTCCGGCGACGCCTGTTACGCCCGTAACAACCGAAGAACCGAAAATTATCGAGGATGAGGATGTTCCGTTGGGCGTTCCGGTTATTGAACAGCCACCTGTAGAACCAGAGGCGCAACCATCCGCTGAACCAGGGGTGCAACCTGAGACACCGGAAGCCGATCCTCACCAGGAGCCTTCTCCGCCCGTGAAGATTGAAGAAGACCCAGTACCTAAGGGTGTAATCCGCCTACCAGCAGAAAAACCAGAGAATCCAAGTGATCCGGGTCATACACCCAAGGTGGATACATTGCCAAAGACAGGAGAAGACAGTCCTGCTCCCTTCTATGTAAGTGGCATGTTCTTAATTCTTCTGGGGGCCTATCTGGGTTATAGACGAACGCATAAAAAATAAATAACATTTTATAATCAAAAATCCCCCTTCTCAGCTCATCACTAGCGAGAAGGGGAATTATTTTACATGTCCGATCTATGGATTACTGTATTAGGAGGCTTTTCAATTGAGTAAGCTGGCATACGTGAGCATCATTTTAGGAATCATCATCATGTTATTTCCTACCGCTAATGAATGGTTGGAAGATCAAAAGCAAAAAGAGCTATTACAGGAAGCTGAATCATTATCAAATACAGATACATCGACACTGACTCCCGAAATGATGAAAGGATATACAAATTTGTCCAATTGGCTGACAAATACTGCAGCAGCGGATGGGCCACAATTGTCACAAGCCACTCCCCCATCGTCGGCTTCAGAGCAAGCCCCAATCGCTACAATCCAGATTGATCGTATCGGGCTGGAACTTCCTGTACTCGAAGGTGCAACCCAACAGCATATGAGATATGCAGCCGTACATATGTCGGAAACTGCGACACTCGGCCAGGTGGGGAATGCTGCCATAGCCGCTCATCGCTCACGAACAACTGGACGTTTATTTAACCGGCTTAATGAGGTGAAAATCGGAGATCAGATTCTAATTCACACTCGGGGTGAAAAATACGTATACAAGGTCTACAACATTTCAGTCGTCACTCCTTCAAATGTCTCCGTTTTAAAAAGCATCAAGAAACAAAAGCTTCTCACACTAATTACCTGTGATCCTCTTGTAAATCCGACACATCGACTCATCGTTCATGCCAGACAACTAACCTAATGCCGCTAATAGAAGCGGAATAATCTATAAACTATATTGGTGGTGAACCCATTGAGTATATCTTTAACAGCCTTACTTCTAATCGGTCTAACTTTGGCGCTGTGGATATATACGTTAATTTTTTTACATTCTGTGATGATGGAAAGAAATTTGCTGCGGAAACTTGCCTATCAGGACCCTGTAACGGGTCTATTCAATCGGAATGCACTTGAGCTATTTTGGAAACGAAGCAACGGCAAGGAAGGCTTTGCTATTATGTATCTTGATCTGGATGGATTCAAAGCCATTAATGACACATATGGACATCAAATCGGTGATAAGCTGCTCAGACGGGTAAGCGATCATTTACTCCAGGTAACAAACTCCCATCAGAAAGCTTTTCGAATCGGTGGTGACGAATTTCTACTCATTATGAAGGATTATGATGCCGATCAGGTCACAGTTCTGGCAGAACTGCTGCTGCAAAAAATCAGCGTTCCTTATAACATCCAGGGAATCAATCTTCAAGTTACAGGTAGCATCGGGATTACTATGCATCCTTCTCCGAAGAAGCCCCTGCCTTCTTTACTGAAAGAGGCCGATATCGCCATGTACCAAGCGAAAGGAATGGGGAGAAACCGCTATGCTGTATACCAGAGGATCAAACAGAGGCCAAACGTCAGATCATATGGTACTGCACGAGTGATAAAGTTTGCAGCTGGTTTTCGAAAAAAAACAAAGATCCAAAGTATACAACAAATGGCAACTCTCTAACACTAACAAAAATACCCGTAACAACAAATCAGGCGGGTAAGGTCCTGTTTATCCAGGATTATACCCGCCGATAAAACATTCCTACTCCACCTTACCCTTGGCAATCAGCTTGAAATCATCAAAGTGGAATCCTGGTGCAACAACACAGGTTACCAGCACAGGCTCATCCCCCAGCGGACGTGCCGTTTGCCATACAGTTCCTGGTACGAGTGCTTGTGGATGTTGTCCTGCCTCCACATCTGCACCAACGATAATTACCGTTTCTTCGCCAGGTTCTTCTCCGCTTCCACCCAATTTTAACTCTATAGGGCTTCCACTATGGTACAACCACAGCTCGTCAGAATGGACCACATGCCATTCGGAGAACTCACCCGGATGCAGCAAGAAATACGTAGACGAAGCTGCAAAGCGCGGACCGGAATACACATCCGGCAGTACAGGCTTCGGAATTTGAAAATTGGCCTTCCACATCTCTTTGTACCAGCCGCCTTCTGGATGGGGCTCCATGCCCAATGCCGTGACTAGCGGTGAAATAGCTTTCGTCATTGTCTATCCTTCCTTTACCCTAAATTCCTTCTTCCCTACTGTAAAACATAGCGCTGCTTTTGTCACGTTTCTCCCTCTGCATGTCGAGGTTTCATAGTTTATGTCAAACTAAATAACATTAAATTGTGGATATATATTCGTTTTCATCATATAAATAACAAATAACTAGTGTAAAAACAGCCAAAAACACTTTTCACGTAAAGTTTATTGACATAAAATCTTGTTTTTTATTGTAAGCTTATAGTATCATGAGAGAAATTTCGAAATTCTAATAGAACTGCATCATGTCATTCCGTCTACTAAGCGATGTATTCAAGTCAAAAAAGGGGTGAGCTCTCTGATCCATTTTCGCAATGTCAACAAGCATTACGGTCACTTTCATGTACTTAAAGACATCAATCTTCAGATTAAGGAGGGCGAGGTCGTTGTCATCATCGGTCCCTCCGGCTCAGGTAAAAGCACCCTGCTTCGCTGCATCAATCGTCTGGAAACGATATCTGATGGGGAGCTAATCGTTAATGATGTCCCCGTGCATGACAAAAAGATTGATATTAACGCCTTCCGTCGCAATATCGGGATGGTGTTCCAGCATTTCAATCTGTATCCCCACAAAAAGGTGATTGAGAACATTGTACTGGCACCGATGAAGGTACTGGGCATCCCAAAAGAAGAAGCTATTCAAACTGCCCTCACCTATCTGAAGCGTGTCGGAATTGAAGAAAAGGCACAGAGCTACCCCGCCCAATTGTCCGGTGGACAGCAGCAGCGGGTTGCAATTGCCCGCGGACTTGCAATGAATCCGAAAATTATGCTGTTTGACGAGCCGACTTCAGCTCTGGATCCCGAAACGATCGGAGAGGTGCTGGATGTCATGCGCTCGCTTGCCCATCAAGGCATCACGATGGTCATCGTCACTCATGAAATGGGCTTTGCTCGTGAAGTGGCTGACCGCGTGATTTTTATGGACAAAGGACAGATCTTGGAAGACAGCCAACCTGCTGAGTTTTTTCAGAATCCGGGTGAAGAACGGGCTCGCCTGTTCCTGAGCCGTCTGATTCATCATTAAACAGACTATTATTAACTGGAATAAAAATTGAAAGGGGATCATTTTGATGAGAAAAAGATTTCAGTGGAGTACTTTGGTGCTGGTTGCATTAACCTGTCTGCTCGTCTTGGCAGGCTGTGGAGGTAAGCAAGAAGCAGCAACGTCAGGAAATGAAGCAGCAGCTTCCAACGGGCTGGAAGCCATCAAACAGCGTGGAAAACTGGTCGTTGGGGTGAAGTACGACACCAAGTTATTCGGACTAAAAGATCCGGCTAGCGGGAAAGTCGAGGGCTTTGATATAGACATCGCCAAGGCTGTAGCCAAGCATATTTTTGGTGATGAAACCAAGCTCGAACTCAAGGAAGTCACGTCCAAAACACGAATCACCTTACTGCAAAATGGGGACATCGACGCTATTATCGCCACGATGACCATTTCGGATGAGCGCAAAAAACAGGTCGATTTCAGCGATGTCTACTTTAATGCAGGGCAATCCCTACTCGTGAAAAAAGGAAGCCCGATCACCGGTCTGGAGTCCCTGACACCCGATACCAAGGTACTCGCTGTTAAAGGCTCTACCTCCGCAAAAAATATCCGCGAAAAAGCGCCCAAAGCAACGATTTTAGAGTTCGAAAACTATCAAGATGCCTTCAACGCCCTCAAGGCAGGTAAAGGGCAAGCGCTGACGACCGATAACTCTATTCTGCTTGGCATGCAACAGCAAGATCCGAATTATACCCTAGTAGGTGGGAACTTCACAGAGGAACCTTACGGCATTGCAGTGAAAAAGGGTCAGACCGAACTGCTGCAAGCCATTAATGATACGATCAAGGAACTGAAAAGCAATGGTGAATACGATAAGCTGCATGAGCAATGGCTTGGGGTTAAACCCGAATAATGATCTTGTGAAGGAGCCGCGATTGCGTGCTCCTTCCTTTCTTAGCTCTGGATAAGGAGGTATACCCGTAGATGCTAACTTTTGATATCAACGTACTTTTCGATCATGGCGATCGTTTCAGAGAAGGCTTGCTTCATACCGTTCAAGCTAGTGTTATTGCCTTGATCGGAAGCTTCATTCTGGGGGCTATCATTGCCATCTTCCGAATTGCGCCTTTTAAATGGCTAAACTGGATCGGTACTGTCTATGTAGAGGTCATCCGCAATATTCCATTGCTGATTGTTGTACTGTTTTTTTATCTCGGTCTTCCCACTTTGGGCATCCCCTTGGACGGCTTTGTATCTGGAACGCTTGGATTGACTGTGTACACCGCCTCTTTTATTGCAGAAGCTATACGTGCCGGCATTCAATCTGTACCCAAGGGACAATTTGAGGCGGCAAGGTCCTCCGGGTTGAATTACAACCAGACGATGATCAGCATTATTTTACCGCAAGCCATTAAAATTGTACTGCCTGCAATCGGCAATCAATTCATCAATCTGGTCAAAAACTCTTCCGTGCTGGCCATTGTGGCTGGACTGGATCTCATGTATTACTCGGACCTCATTAACTCAGATACCTTCCTGCCCATCACAGTCTATGCGATCACGGCGCTGCTGTATCTTGCATTGACGGTTCCACTCAGCTTTCTTGTGCTATATATGGAGCGACGCTTTTCCAAAACATCCTAAGGAGGGAAGCCCGTATGGATTTCGGTGGATTGTTTGCATGGCCTAATGTGCGTTTTATACTGGAGGGCTTCCTGCTCACGCTGGAGGTCGCTATTTACTCTATCATATTCAGCTTCGCTCTCGGTATTGTGTTCGGCATCCTGCGCTATGCCCGTATACCTGTCCTTTCACAGGTTGCAGCCTTTATCATTGATCTGATTCGCAACCTGCCCTTATTGCTCATTATTTTCTTCATCGGCATGGTTTTGCCATCCATCGGATTATCGATTTCCCTCAAGTGGGCAGCCATTACAGGACTGTCGATCTTCGAGGGAGCCATGATTGCCGAAATTGTACGCAGCGGTCTCAATTCGGTTCATAAAGGACAGCTGGAAGCCGCACGTTCCTCCGGTCTAAGCTATTCTCAAACCTTATGGCATATCATTCTACCCCAAGCGCTTCGTCGCATGGTACCTCCTATTGTCAGCCAGTTCATTTCCCTATTCAAGGATACCTCACTGGCTGTCATTATCAGTTTGCCGGAGCTGACGCATAACATTCAGATCGTCGGTGGACAAAATCAATCTTTTGTCATTCCAGCTCTGCTGTTCGCCGCTTTCCTGTACTTTGCCGTTAATTACAGTATGTCACTGATTGCTCGCAGGCTAGAAGTTCGTACACATTAAAGCACGTAGTACTCATCAGGGTTGCCACTAGTTGGAACACTCTGTTAGTACAGCTTGTATCTGTTCAATCAATCGCTTCACAGCTTCTCCCTGGTAACGGTCAGACCGATAAATCAACTCTAGCTGACCTTGAGGCACGCCACGCAAAATAGGTACCGTGCAAAAATGTGAACGATCCAGTTCGGCCGCAAGGGACTTCGTCTGTAGGGTTACGGCAAGTCCCTCCTGCACCCAGCGCAGGATTGAAGGTATAGAATTGGTTTCCAGGACGGTTGCAAAGGGATAACCGCGATCACGGAAGCACTTCTCAATCAGCTTCCTGCCGGGATGGCACTCTGGCTGCATCGCCCAGGGTACATGCCTCAATTCGTCCAGCATAAGGGAAGAACGATTGGAAAATGCATGATTTACGGGGACAATAAGACAGTAGTTCTCTGTGCGAAGAGGAAGCTGGACAAGCCTTTCATCTGTACCCGAATGTAGGGTGATGCCAACGTCCACACGGTTATCCAGCAGCTGTTCTGTTACATCAAAGGATGGACAGATGTGCAAGCTGATTTTAGGAAATGACCGATGAAAGTGGGCAAACATCTCTTGCAACGACTCCTCTAGCTCCGGTAATGCGAGACCAATCCGTAAACTGCCGCGTTGCTCGGTACGCAGTTCCTCAATAGAAGCCTTCGCTTGCTGTAAATCTTTGAGCGCATGCGCACTGTGTTGCAGCAGCAGTTTCCCGGCATCTGTCATTTTGATTTTCTTGCCTGCACGGTCAAAGAGCGTCATGCCCAGTTCCTCTTCCAGCGCCTTAATTTGCAAGCTAAGCGTGGGTTGAGAGATACCGATCTTTTCCGAAGCCTTCGTAAAATGCAGTTCCTCGCATACGGCTATGAAGTATTGAAGCTGACGTATTTCCGTCTTCCTTCTCTCCCTTCGAGAATCCCCAGAATGTTTGCATGAACAGGTCAAAAGAAGCGCGAGATCGGATCAATCCGGTTCGCGCTTCTTCAGGTTATTGCGCTTTTTTAGATTATTGGGCTACTTCTGCTTTTTCCGCGGTCAACGTAATATTCGCAAACGCGTCTGCATCGTACTCCTTGCCGCGGGTAATATCGTAATTGGCTACCCGATTATTTACTGCTTCCAACGAGTAACGGAATAACGTCGGTACAACGGGCGCCTCCTCGCTCATATACGCCTGCCACTGATTGTATATATCTTTACGATAATTGTCGTCAAAGGCTTTCACAGACACCCCTTCCTGCAACAGCTTATCATTCTCTTCACTGGTAAAGCGCGAGTAGTTAAAGCTGGCTCCGCGTCCATACAGCCCACTAGGGTTTACATCTGTACCTGTACTCCATGCGCCGCCAAAAATATCAATGCCCGGGTCATCCTTCTGCACACGGTCATAGAAAGAATTGAACTCCAGCAGACGACCGTCCACCAGTTCGACATGAAGCCCGACATCCTTCCAATTTTGCAAATAAAACTTAGCCAGCGATTCGGCCGTCGCATCCCCGCTCATTGCTGCATAATGGAGCACCAGTTCCTTGCCCTTAGGGTCTTCACGGTATCCATCTCCATTGGTATCCACATATCCTGCCTCGTCCAGCAGCTTTTTCGCCTTGTCTGGATCATACGCAATGCCCTTCGCATTCACATCATGGTATCCCTTGAAGGCGGGCGGGATCAGGGATGTCGCAGGAGTCCGAAGCCCATGATAGAGCTGCTTGCCAACCTGCTCATTATTCAGCGCATAGCCAAGGGCCTGACGCAATGACTTGTTCGCCAGCTTGGCGTTCGGGTCCATAATATTTAGACTCTTGGCCTGATCAAATTTGCCCAGCTTAAAGCCTACATAGCTATAAGATAATTCCTCCTGACCGAGAAACTGTACATTTTTCGGATTACTGGCCTCATTGTAACGGGTGGTTGGATAGCTGGCCCAGTCGATTTCTCCGCTTTTCAACGCCTCAGTAATGACATTCGGATTCACAACCTTCAGATGAAGGCCATCCAACTTGGGCGCACCGCGGAAATAATCTTCATTTTTGACGAATTCCACAGATTCACCTGTGACCATAGATTTAATTTTGAATGGCCCATAGCCAATCGGATGTTTGCGGACAGGGTCAGATCCAGCCATATCCTTTACAGGAATGTTCTGGAATACCCTCTTCTCCAGTGGTGTGGACCAAAGTCCCGACTTTACCGAAGGATTAGGTTCCTTAAAATGAATGGTAACCTCTTTCTCATTCAGCACCTTGATGCCAGAAATGGTTTTGGCCTTGCCGGCGTGATAATCTTCCATACCTACAATGTTGGTCATAAAACTATCATAACGTGGACCTTCATAGTCTTTGTGGCCAATCACTTCATAGGAAAAAGCATAGTCCTCTGCCGTTACGGGATTACCATCTGTCCAGTTCAGTTTGGGATCAATTTTGACAGTCACTGCCTTATTGTCTGCGGAAAAGAAAATCGTCGCCGCTCCTTTATCGTCAATATTCAGATTGGAATCAATCGAAAACAGGGAAGGGTAGAAAAACTGGAAGACTTCAAAATCCGGATTTCCATCATAAAATACAGGATTCAGAATACCTTCAAAAGGGGTATCGGACACAAGTGCATAATTGATGATGCCGCCCTTAATCGGGGGGTTATCGTTCTTGACCGCCTTTGCCAGCGCAGTCGCATTCACCTGCTTGCTGTCGGCCCCTGATCCACCTGTACCGTCAGACGATTTTGCTCCATTCGAAGCGGAAGGCGAGCCGCTGCATGCAGCCAAAGAAAGCACCAAAATGGCAGATAGAACAGGCAGAATTCCTTTTTTCCAGCGTTTAACCATTGTAATCCCCTCCTTGTTGTTGTCCTTATCCTTGAATTTCGGTTTAACCCAATCGTTGTTTGGCATCCGTGGCACGTTTGAGTGCCTGACCGATAAAGTTGATTGCCAGCATTAGCACCAATATAAGCAGTGAGGCAGGCAACCACATCCACCAGTTGTTCTGCAATACATCCGGGTCATTCGCATAACTCACCAGTGTCCCCAAGCTCGGAGTAGATTCCGGCAAGCCAAAGCCGAGATAGGAAAGCCCGGTCTCGATCCCGATATTTCCCGCAAGACTGAGCGTCAGATTAACAATCACAACAGAGCTGAGATTGGGCAGCACACCCAACCAGATGATCTTCCAATTGGGTGTGCCAAGGGTTTTGGAAGCCTGCACGTAGTCCAGTTCCCGCTCAGACAGCACCTTGGCCCGGATCAGGCGCGCTTTTCCAATCCATAAAAAGGCAGTCATAATAAAAATAAAGGAACCTATGCCGCTTTTGGGCACAATGCTGACAAATACGATAACCAGCATCAAGAATGGAAGCACCAGGATAAAATCAATGATTCGCATGATGATGTTATCAACCAGTCCTCCATAAAACCCAGCCAGTAAGCCCAGCGTCAAGCCGATGGCGGCGGATAACAAAGTAATCGTAAAGCCAATGGTAAAGGAATTGCGGGCCCCAATGACCAGCTGGCCGAATATATCCCTGCCCGCTCGGTCCGTACCCAGCCAATGCACTGAACCGGGAGCTTCGCGGATCGCACCCAAATCGACCGTCGTGACTACATCCTGATTGACAAACAGGACAGAGGCATATATAAAAATCAAGAACAGAGCCACAAATCCAATAGAAATCAAGGCCATTTTGTCACGTACGAGTTCACGACGCAGTACAGACCAGCTAGACGGTGATTTACGAATGATTTCCGGCGAGAAGACTTCCTCCACCTGCATAGACACCATAATCCCTCCTTTTCTCTAGACTTGTTCTCTATTCAATTCGAATGCGGGGATCGACCTTGCTTAGGATGACATCAGATAAAAGGGTCCCTAATAGTGCCAAGAAGCCGGAGATCATGACCAGTGCGTTCACAACTGAAAAGTCCCGTTGGGTGATGGACTGAAGAAATAGCTGGCCCAACCCCGGATAACCAAAAATAGATTCTAGGAAAACGTTGCCCGCAATCACACCCGTCAGATCGTAGCCCAAGAAAGCAGCAATGGGTAATAAAGAGTTTTTGAAAATATGACGGGAATAGATCTTTCCTTCGGGTACCCCCTTGGAACGCGCCGTTTTCACAAAATCCTTCAGACGTGTGTCAATGACCTCATTGCGCAAATACTGAATCGTAGCCGTTGTACTGAGTAATGCGCCTGTAACCGCCGGTAGAATGAGGTGATATGACTTATTCACGTAATATGACCATGTCCCCGGCTCTACACCTACATCCACACTGCCGCTGGTTGGAAACCAGCCAAGCCTGAACCCAAACACGTACAACAACAGCAATGCGAGTATAAATAGAGGTGTCGCAAAGCTGAGATAGGTATACCCGACCACGGTTTTATCCAGCAGACTATGCTGATAACGACCGCTGAGTACTCCCAGCGGAATGGCGATCAGATACGTTAGAACCAGAATCACAACACCCAGAAAGAACGTGTTCCCCAAACGACTGCCAATCAAATCGGTAACGCTAATTTTATGTACATAAGATTTGCCCAGATCCCCATGAGCAAGCTGGACGAGCCAGTTCCCATACTGCACCCACACCGGGTCATTCAATCCCAGTCTTTGCCGCTGTTCTTCCAGTGCAGCCGGATTTAGATTGGGAGTTGAAGTGATGAGCCCTGTCAGGGCATCCCCTGGCATAGCCTTAGCTAGGAAAAATATAAGCACACTCAGTGCAAAAAGTTGAGGGATCATAACCAGCAGCCGGCGCATTGTAAATTTCCACATATTCTGTCCCCCCTTATGGTAGCGCGACTTGATGGGATGAACTTACTGACTTTAGTGCAAACGGCTTTCCACTCGCGTCTAGATGTTTGGGCAGCTCTGACTTGTAAGAGGATAAAAGCTTTTGCCTTTTTTGAGCATTTTCCAGCCGTTTCGCAGGATCGATACTGGGAATGGTGGCAATAAGCCGCTGGGTATACAAATGCTGTGGACGCTCATAAATATCTTGCTCGCTCCCCTGTTCCACTAAGCGACCTCGGTACATGATGCCGATTTGGTCGCACATATGGCGGATAATCCCCAGGTCATGACTAATGAACAAATACGTCAATTTGAACTCCCGCTGCACATCCTTCATAAAATTAAGCACCTGTGCCTGCACAGAAACGTCAAGCGCTGATACGGGCTCATCTGCAATAATCAGTTTTGGGTTTAATGTCAGCGCACGCGCAATCCCGATCCTTTGCCGCTGTCCCCCGGAAAATTCATGCGGATATTTGTAGGCCGCATCAGCGTTCAAGCCAACCTTTTCCAGCAGCATCTGTACTTTCCGCCGTTCTTCCTCATTACTCAGCCTTTCAAAGTTTCGCAGTGGTTCAGCAATGACATCCAATACGCGCTTGCGCGGGTTAAGCGAAGAATAGGGGTCCTGAAAAATCATCTGAATGTCTCTACGCAGCGGATGGCGGTTATTACGACTCAGAGCCGTAAGATCCTTGCCATTAAAAAGAATCTGTCCGCTCGTCAGCTTATTCAGGCCGATAATCGTTCTTCCTGTCGTCGTCTTTCCACAGCCGGATTCTCCTACTAGCCCGTATGTTTGGCCTGCCTCTATGCTGATCGACACGCCATCCACTGCTTTTACCTGATCAACGACACGCTGGAAAAAACCGCCGCGCACCGGATAATGAACCTTCAAATCATTTATCTCTAGTAGTGCCATGAGCAGCCTCTCCCTTTGTCTCATCTTCAAAATGAAAATGTTGGTAACATGTACAGCGGACCCAATGGCCGGGAGAAATTTCACTTAATCGGGGATGGTCTTCATGCATTCTCTGCTGAATCCAAGGAATACGCGAAGCAAAGCGACAGCTATTGCGAGGAATATCTTGCAAGGAGGGAACAATACCACCGATGACATGCAGCGGTTCTCCCTTGGTATGCGATCCCGGCATGGAGGCTAGCAAGGAACGCGTATACGGATGCTGCGGATGCCGAAATAATTCAAAAACATCTGCGCTTTCCACGATTTCTCCGGCATACATTACCACCACACGGTCGGCTACTTCGGCCACAACGCCAAGATCGTGCGTAATCAGAATAATTCCGCTTCCGGTCTCCTGTTGAAGCTGTTTGAGCAAGTCAAGAATTTGCGATTGAATGGTTACATCGAGCGCAGTCGTCGGCTCATCTGCAATAATAAGAGAGGGTCGGCAAGCTATGGCAATCGCGATCATCACACGCTGGCGCATCCCTCCTGAAAGTTCATGCGGATACTGTTCATACACACGTACGGGATTGGGTATATCCACGCTTTCCAGTAGCTCCAGTACACGTTCCCTTTTTTGCTTCGTAGATAGGGACGTATGATAATCGAGATTTTCCTCGATCTGCTTACCAATGCACATTAACGGGTTAAGTGCTGTCAGCGGGTCCTGAAAGATCATGCCAATGCCCGCTCCGCGGATTTTATTCATTTGCCCTGAGGAGAGAGGGATCAGATCCGTGCCTTTAAAAAGAACCTTTCCTTCGACACGTGTTCGCTCCATGTCATGCAGTTGTGGGATCGAAAGCGCCAACGCGCTTTTGCCACAACCGGATTCTCCGACTACAGCCAGCACTTCATTGGGATTGACCGTCAGATCCAGATGGTCGACTGCGGGGTGATATTGATCCTTGATGCGAAAAGATACGGATAATCCCTTAATCTCCAACACGGGTATATTCAATGTGCGCTTCCTCCATTCTCCATGGTCTTGTCCCGCTTATTCTCACCATGTTTGATGTTTAAAACCTCTCATGAACATTACATACCGTTTTTATCGGAATAATTTGAATACATCCTATCACCAGTATATGGATATATCAATTAAGATTATGCTATCAACATCATTTAAAAAATCAATGATCCAGCAGTAGCGCGACTTTCCTGGCACAAAATGTAATCAAATAACCAACCACAGGTTAATTTTCATCACAAAAAAGCCGTTTGATCCCCTACAGAGGATCAAACGGCAAACTAGCACCCAACCACTCACACTGAATTCTTTACGTTTATTACGAAGCCGCTCCATAGGAGCCCGACTTGAACGTTTTTGGATCGTACCATTTGTAGCCTGCTGCTGGAGCAGACCAAGGCTCGGGTTGCGGTTCTGTGGAAGCCGCAGGCTCCTCAAACGGCAGAAGCTTCGTCGGTTGATCCAGCGTTAAACCTGCCACATCGGATAATTTGGTGTAGTCCTGCTTCCACGCAAGCCATTGGACCGTTTGCACCAGGAAGGTGGCATCGTCCACTTCCTTGAAACCATCATATGTCTTTTTCGACTGTCCGTTTTCTTCACGCGCATATTTCGGTGTAGCATCTTCTACAGGGGAAGAATCACCGATAAATGCTGCCTTGCCTTGACCTACCTTGGAGATCGCAGCATAAGGCCCTTCCGCACGGCCTCCACCGTTATAGACACCTTGGTCTACAGCATTACCCCATTTTTTCGTACCTGTAGGGATATAGGCAATTCCTTTGGCTTTGGTAGGATCAATAATAGCCAGCGTAGATCCCGCATGCATGGCAATCGAGCGTACACCCTTGGTAATGCCGAAGGATTGATCTGCGGCTACAATGTCCGTAGCATTCACGTCGCCAAGCGCATTGTAACGGAAACGAACACCAAAGTTGGTCGCCAGCCAATCGGAGCTAGTTAACCCCTGCATCGCCGGTGATGCTGCTTCTTCTGTAGTCATCCCTTTGGCCGGATTAGTATAGGCTCCACGACGGTAGCCATTCATAACCTCAGAGGAATCCCAACGGTTTTTGTTACGGTCCGCATTATAGTGGTCGGAGATGAAGAAAACACTTCCCCCGTTATTCACATATTGCAGCAGGGCAGCCTGCTCGGATGCCTTAAAGGCAACATTCGCTTCACCGATGATGAACACATCATATTGGCGCAGCTTATCATAGGTTATGGCCTGTTCTCCATAAGTAAAAGGAATGGGACGGTTCAGTTGGTCCACTGTAAAACCTACATTACGCAATCCATTGGCAAAGTCGGAGAAGGCGCCTTCAATGACCCAATCTGCTGCCCCAGCCGTCTGTGCGTGCGTATTATCGAACAGCACCTTTTTGCCTTTGCCATCCGGCAGTGTAGTACCGGGTTGACCCGGGTTTCCAGGTTCAGGTTCGCCAGGTTCACCTGGTTCCCCCGGCTCGCTTCCGTTCACCAGTTCAACAGTGCTTGGACTTTTCACTCCACCAAAATTATTGTAGGCGCCAAGTGTACCCGTCACACGGATTTTGCTGCCAATCAGCTCAGGATGGCCTGTTAGCCCAAATTGCCCTCTGTACGCTGATGTCAGCTGTACATCCAATAGATTAGACGTGCTTCGTTCATTGGCCTGGTCGGCAATCAGTACGTTAAAATCATTCGCAAACGGAGAAGAAAAATTAGCCGTTTTCGATCCGGTAGCATGTCCGACGATGTAACCTTCCACCGTCACTGTGCCTCCACTGCCTTGGCGCTGGAGTGCCTCGGCTACTGTCAGTGCTCCCTCCGCTTTGACCTGACCGAATGGAACGAAGATCCCGATCAGCAGCGATACGATCGCTGCCAGATGCAGCACCCCTTTCAAGCGTGAACCTGTGAACCGCAAGCCTTTTACCATACGTCAATATCCCTCCTATAATTCCATAAATGTGCTTGTCCTCTATCAGATTAGCTATCAATCTTCTAATTCCTTCCTGATTTCATCCATAATTATGTAAATTTTAATCTTTTTTATTGGAAACTCGCCTGTTTATGTAAAAATTGAACCCTGCGATTGACACCGAGCACAGCATACATTACGCTAAGAAAGATATGTAGAACGGTATACGCGAATGAAGATGACGGGAGAGTCTGTCCAGGGGCTTACACGCTGGCGGCACCGAAGGAGCAAGACGCCAACACCCGGCTGGCGGATAATCTCTCAGGTCCATGTATCGTCATCTGACGCAACTCTGGAGAGAGCGCAAGCCACCCAAGGGGTAAGGCGGTAAGGACACCGCACGAAACTCTCAGGTAACGAGGACAGAGATAAGGGAAACTTCCTTATCCTGTCCTTTTTTGCGCTCACATTGTACGTCAGCATTAGGAACCGTCATAGCCGCGCAAAAACGCGGAAATACCATATACTATGGTACTAGAACATACAGGGGGCCACACCATGCGTTTCAAAGATGTATTTTCCATTATCGGTCCGGCCATGACCGGACCTTCCAGTTCACACACTGCAGGCGCGGTGCGGCTTGCACGCGTTGCCCGTCACTGGCTCGGGACGCAGCCTGACCGTGCTCGCATGACACTGTACGGCTCCTTCGCCGACACATACAAAGGACACGGTACAGACCTAGCGCTCATCGCAGGACTGCTCAATTACGATACAGACGACCATCGAATTCCAGATGCCGAGCAATGGGCGGAGCAGGCCGGGATGACCGTGGAATTTGCCGTCAGCGGACTACCCGCCCCCCATCCGAACACCGTCCGTTTTGAGCTGTGGAAGGGTGAGGATCAGCGTACACTGCTGGGTTCCTCCATCGGCGGTGGCAGCATCCATGTCCAGCAGCTCAACGAATTCCGAGTCAACCTGACCGGAGAGCTGTCTACGTTGGTGCTTCTTCACTCGGATAAGCCCGGTACATTAGGTGCGGTGACTTCAGCGCTCGGCGCTGCTGACATTAACATTGCCTATATGCACGTGGATCGCAAAGGTCGGGATGGAGAAGCACTTACAGCCATCGAAACGGACAGTCCTCCTACGGCTGAATTAATCGCAAAACTACGATCCTTACCACATATGTACGAAATTAAAACGATTAATTTGAAAAAAGGAGCTGAATCTGATGCGATTTAGCCATCTGCATGAAATCAGCGCTATATGCGCGGAGGAATCCACCACGATTGGCCGCCTGATGATTCAAGAGCAGGTACAAGAGACGAATACAACGGAAGAAGAAATTTTCCGCCAAATGTCTGATTATTATGAAGTCATGAAGGAGGCCGTTCATCGTGGTCAGACGCAAGACACCGTATCCCGCAGTGGATTAACGGGCGGCGACGGCAAGCGCTTAGCCGAATATCTGCGGACAGGGGAAACCTGCTCCGGCGATGCCTCCGCGCTCGCCATGGCTTATGCGCTCTCCGTGTCGGAGGTTAATGCGTCCATGGGGCGCATTGTCGCCACGCCCACTGCAGGTTCATGCGGAGTCATCCCCGGTGTGTTCATTAGTGCGCAGGAGCGGTTCGGCTGGGATGATGAGCATATGGTGCACGGCTTGTTCGCAGCCGGAGCCATTGGCTACGTCATCGCCAACAATTCCTTCATTTCCGGCGCGGAGGGAGGCTGTCAGGCTGAGATTGGTTCAGCCATCGGGATGGCCGCTGGCGCTATGGTCGAGCTACGCGGTGGCACACCTGAGCAGGCCGTTCACGCTGTAGGCCTAGCGCTCAAGAACACGCTCGGCCTGATATGCGACCCCGTCGCCGGACTCGTCGAGATTCCGTGTATCGTGCGCAACGGGCTGGGAGCCGTGACCGCACTTGCCGCAGCGGATATGGCTTTGGCGGGTGTGCGCAGCGCCATTCCGTCTGACGAAGTCATTGACGTGATGCTTGAAGTCGGCAGCGCAATGCCGTCAAAGCACCGCGAGACCGCCAAAGGCGGCTTGGCCCAGACACCGACTGGCAAGCGTTTGACCGAATCCCTTACACGCAACACACTGGCCAAGAAAGATAAGTCGTAGCTTCTAAGCTCTAAACCAACTACTTTTCCTCTACAAAACAAAACGAATATCTCTCCCACACATTAAGGGAAAGAGAATTCGTCCTTAAAAAAAGAGCAAGCATGTCGTCCCTAGACGCATGCTTGCTCCTTTTCTTTTCAATTGATTACAGATTACTGGACAGTTACCTGTACCTTCGTCATTTTACCTGCATATTTCACGGTAATTACAGCTTTGCCTTTGCCCTGTGCTTTAATGTTACCGTCTTTGACCGTCGCAACAATAATTCTGGACGAGGACCAGACAGCCGGCTTGGAGACATCCTTCTCCGACTCATCCTTATACGTGGCTGTAGCCGTAACCTTAGCCAGCTGCCCTGCCTTCAAAGTCAAGGCGACTTCGTCCGTTTGCAGATATTTAAGCGTATCAACATCAACAGGCACGCTGATCACCTTACCGCCGAACTTCGCCTGAATGTTAGCTTTACCGTAGCTGATCGCGGTAACCTGACCTTTTTTGACGGTGGCTACCCTGTAGTTGGACGTTTTCCATTCAGCTTGGGTTGTAACATCCTTTTCTTTACCATCACTGGATTTAACCACAATCGCAATCGTTTTTTGATCCCCGGATTTCAGTGATAACGCAATGGCATCCGCTTCAATCTTTTGTGCTACGTCTACTTCTACCGTAAATGTAATGGTTTGCTTGCCATATGAAGCAGTGATCGTTGCCTTACCGCTAGCATTAGCTTTGATCAAACCTTCGCTAACTTCAACTACTTTTACATTGCTAGTAGTCCAAGTGGCGTCCTTGGTTACGTCTGTTTTTGTACCGCCACTCTTAACGCCTGATACTTTCAGCTGCTTCGTTTCCTGAGCACCGAGTGCAATTACGCGCGAGTCTGTTTCCAGACGGTCTACAAGGCCTACTTGTACGTTTATCGTCAGTTTTTTGCCGTTATAGGTCGCTGTAATAACCGCTTTACCGGCCGCTTTACCCGTAATCGTTCCCTTGGACACAGAAGCAATATCTTCCGCACTTGAAGTCCATTCTGCATCCTTTGTAACATCTTCCTTACGCCCGTCCGCATAAGTAGCCGTCAGAGTCGCAGTATAGTCCTCATTAATATCTATCGTTGCCGTTTTAGAGGACAAAGATAGATCACCAGGTACGTTTACGGATACGGTAGCTGTGGCTGTTTTGCCGCCATAAGAAGCTGTGATCGTTGCCTCACCTGTTTTATAACCTGTGACTTCTCCCCCGCTGACAAAAGCGATATCTTCATTACTGGACTTCCACTCTGCTTTACTTGTGATATCTTCTTCCGTCCCTGTTACATAGGTTGCGGTCAGCTTGAGCTTTTTGGATTCCTTAGCATTCAAGCTGAGCTTGTCCTCGCTTAAATCCAGAAATCTAGAGGTTTCAACATCTGTCTTGATCGAAACCGTCTTATCTCCGTACTTAGCGGTCACTGTAGCCGAACCCGCTCCAATGGCCATAATCGTTCCTTTATTCACTGTTGCAATTTTTTCATCGCTTGATGTCCAAGCAGCTTTATCTGTGATATCTGTTACCGTACCATCCGGGTACACAGCAGATACCTGTATTTTTTTTGATTCATCCAAACGGAGAAAAATATTGGTTTCGCTGGCTTTCAGCTTATTCGTCTGATCCACATCCACCGCAATCGTAGCGGACATCGTGCCATATTTACCTGTGATTGTCGCCTTCCCTGTGCTATAGCCGGTAATAGTGCCTTTCAGAACATCTGCCACGGCTGTATTGCTGGAGCTCCACTCGGCAGACTCTGTAACATCCTGAGTCGATCCATCCGGGAACGTGGCTGTCAATTTAACCTTCTCCGTATCTTTTAACAAAAGAGAAACCTCTGATGTACTGGCATCCAGCCGTTTGACCTGCTCTACCTGTACAGCAATCGTTACGGTCTGTTGTCCATATACAGCCTTAATATTAGCTGAACCTGCTCCCTGAGCAGTAACTAATCCGTTGACTACAGTCGCTACCTTCTGATTATCCGAAGTCCAGGTCGCATCACCTGAAACCTGAGCTGTTGTATTATCACTGTAAGTCGCTGTCAGATTGATCTGTCCTGTACCGCTTGAACGCAAGTTCAGGCTTTGTACATTGGATGTCAGCGCCTTAACCTTTTTCGTTACATGTACCTGAACGGATTGTACCTTCTCCTTATAGGTCGCAATCACAGTGGCTTCCCCTTCAGCTTTGGCTGAAACTGTACCATTGTACACCGTAGCAATAGATGTATTATCACTTTTCCAATCTGTGCTTACGGTTACATTTGAGGTTGTCCCATCGCTATAAACAGCCGTTGCCGTCAACGCAGCTGTATCCCCCTGTTGCAAAGTTACCTCGTTAGACGAAAGGACAATCTTGGAAAGCACTGCTTCTGCTGCAGATGCAAACCCTGCATATGATGTAAAACTTGAAATCAGGATGACCAACGCCAGAAAACCGGACCATCTATTCTTCAAAATCTAATTCCCTCCCATTTCAAAGCTAAAAATTAAGGATTTCGCAAAATCCCTACACCTACGTTTTATGTCGTCATATGGAAAAGAATAGTTTAGACTTTAGAGAAAATTTGGTCCTTATTAACTAGAATCGGAACTTACAGACAGCTATAAGCTGCTGCACGAATTCTTAAATGGTGGTACTCTTCCATATTGGGATCAAGCTGATGCATATAAACGACGGAGAACTGTTCGCTCGGATCTATAGAAACCCAGGTGCCTGCCATTCCCGTCCAGCCAAATTCTCCAATCGAGCTGTTTGCATGCCCAGCCGCTTTATCCATTAACGTGCGTACACCCAGCCCATAGCCATAACCTGTATGGTATGAATTGGTGAAATCCGATAGTTGAGCTGTATTCAGATGATTTGTACGCATTAAATCAATGGTTTTTCTCCCCAATAAGTTCACACCTTTTACCGTGCCGCCATTTGACATCATTTGTGAAAATGTGAGGTAATCTTTGACTGTCGAATATAAACCTGCGCCTCCACCTTCATATATAGCATCTGGCTGATGATATTCATCCAGGAAACCCTCAATTTTTTCAAGTTTTCCGGCGTCTGTCCGTTGATACATGGAAGCCATCCGCGATTCAATATCTCCACGATAACGGTAACCTGTATTGTTCATTCCAAGCGGATCAAAGATTTCATCCTTCAAAAATTGCCCTAATGATTTACCTGAAATGACTTCAATAAGACCAGCAACAAGATCGTGGCCATATCCGTATAACCATCGTGTTCCTGGTTCAAATGCAAGCGGAACTTCAGAAAGCGCTTTAATTTCTGTGCGCAGGTCATATTTCCCCTGCTTCTCCTTTAATGCTGTAATGACCTTATGCATAGCTTTTCCTGTTTCTGAAAACTCAGAAGCATACGGAATTCCTGCACTCATATTGAATATATGCTTAATCAAAATAGGGTTATCCGCCTTATCAATGTAGGTGTGTCCGTTAGGAGCAGTTTTGAATACATACGAATTACGATACTCAGGTAAATATTCATACAAAGGCTCATTCAATAAAAATTGTCCGCGTTCGTATAGCATAAGTGCAGCCGCACATACAACGACCTTTGTCATAGAAAACAAGCGATACACGGTATCTTCAGTAATCGGTTTCCGAGTTTCCACATCAGCATATCCATGATACCCTTCATACAACACTTGACCATTTTGTGCAATGGCACAACCACACCCTGCCGGCCCATTCGCTAAGAATCGTTGCAATAGCTGATCTACCTTGTCAAAACGAGACATTTTCATCCCTCCTATTTTCCTTCAAAAGAAACAAGCTTCCCCTCACGCTCTAATTCCTGTTCTAACAAGCCCAACCTGACTCCTTGTAAGCGCTTATTCCCTTGCATCTATTTTAACGGTAAACTTGGTAATTACAAAGATGATTTGTCATAATCAGATAGCTTTATACCAACAACTCTGCCACCGTCTCTTTCCAGCGATTGATCACCGATTCCGGCTCCTTGAGGCGAATTGTGACACCTGTCAAGATATCCGCATATTGAGCCGAATCTTCTCTGGCCGCAAAAACATGGGCCGCAAATCGCTCACGTACATGCTTGGCTCCGGGTAAAGCAGGCAGATGTTCCAGCGACAACCGCACATAATGCGCCTTTCCCCCGGTGAACACCGCAAGCGTTGCCTTCCCAGTACGGATCATGTTGCCTGTCGTGGTCGTACCCGGCCATAGGGCCAGACGCAAATTCCCCTCGTCCAGCGCTACAACCTCGCCCACACTAATCATCGCTATGTGCGGCCACTGATCTTCTGTAACCGTCAACAGCATCATTGCTTCTTGTTGCTTGTGCTCCAACTCCTTGCCGTTCAGCAGCGTGAACAGCTCCTTACCGATCCTTGGCGTCTGCATGAAGTATAATCCCCTTTACATTTGGCCTATAACTTCAAAATACCATAATTTACGGCTACTTACGAACGACCCTATATCCGCTCTGGAATAGGAGGAACATGAGCAGCATCCGGAATATCTTGGGGGTTTACCTTGAACGCCGATTTATACTTTGCTGGATCAGTAATGCTATCCGGTTCTGAGGTTCGCCATGTGAACAGGCATACAGGACACAACAAAACCTCCCAGGCACCTTTAACCGGCGAATGGGAAACGACTTCTGAACGATTGGACTCACAACGGGGACAAATATGCATCTGTCAGCACTCCTTTAATCTTTCTTTGTTTTTAAAAATATTTAGCGAAGCATTTGGCTCAACTTTTTCTCCCATTCCGCTACACCCAGCGGGGAATCGAGCGGCTGCGAGTAATGGCCTCTAATATCCGGTGCTACAGGTGTCGTCGCATCCAGTATCATTTTGTGCGTCATACCTGCCGGATCAGAGCCGGGGTCAAGAGGTAAAATAGACAAGCCAGGAACAATGACAGCATCATGCTTTGGATGAAGCTTGGTGGATAAAGCCCACATGACTTGCGGCAGATTGAACGGATCGACCTCCTCGTCCACCACAATCACCAGCTTACAATACCCCAATCCATGCGGAGTCGTTAACGCACGTATTCCCACAGCCTTCGCAAAGCCGCCATACCGGGTTTTCGTGGAAATAATAGCGACCAGCCCATGCGTATACATGGCATTAACAGCTACGATTTCATTAGGAAAAGCATCCTTAAGCTGCTGAAACAACGGTACACTTGTATTCACACCGATCATATAATCCGTTTCCGTCCAAGGCATCCCGATGTACAGATGCTCAAAGATAGGCTGTTTGCGGTGATATACACGATTAATCTGAATGACTGGCATCGCGCGACCGCCGGAATAGTGACCTGTGAATTCACCGAATGGACCTTCATACTCACGTTCACCTGCTAACACTTCGCCTTCCAAAATGACCTCGGCTCCCCAAGGCAGATCCAGGTCTGCATCCTTCGCTTTGACCACACGATAAGGCTCACCCTGAATGGCGCCCGCCATCTCATATTCGGATTGATCGTACAGCAGCGGCGTAGAAGCAGCCGTTGTAATCACAGGCTCACATCCGAGGGCAATAGCCACCTTCAGATTTTCGCCACGCTCCTCAGCCTGACGGATATGGATCGCAATATCATGCTGTGGTACAGGCTGGATGCCCAAACGGTTCTTGCCTTTCACCTGCATCCGGTATAAGCCGACATTTTGCTTACCGTAGGTGTCCGGGTCATCCAGATCGCGTGAAATTAGAATTGCTTTATCCAAATAAAACCCTCCGTCCCCCTGATTCAAACGAAACAACGGCAAAATATCAAACAAATTAATATTCTCCGTAATCTCGACTTCATGAAAAGGAGCGGCGTCTTCCCGCTTCACGGGCACCGGAAATTGTTCATAGCGTCTGGCAAATTCAAAAAACTGCTCCTTGAGCGGCGTATTTTTGGGCATTCCCATCATGAGGGCATGATTGGGCCAGGAGCCCATCACATTCATTGCAATACGAGCATCCGTATATCCATAGATGTTGTTGAAAAAGAGAGCAGGCGTCTTATCTCCAAGATTGTTTAATGCTCTGTTAGCTGCTGCGAGGTCCGGCTCCGGCTTTACCTCATCGCTGATCGTGAGTAATTGTCCCTCCTTTTCCAAGGTGTGTAGAAAATCGCGAAAGTCTTTATAAGCCATCATTCATTCTCCTTCGTCTTTCGATTTCTCAATTCTGGTGCAGCCTGGAGTCATTCTGCTTCATCCCATCCCAGCGTTTGGCTGCGGTTGTGACAATACCGAACTGATCCAATGCGCGAAAAACAATATGATCCACTAATTCCTCAATACTTGCAGGATGATTATAAAAGGCAGGCATCGGCGGCAGGATCATCACGCCCATACGTGACAGCTCCAGCATATTTTCCAGATGGATACTGCTTAATGGTGTTTCTCTGGTCATGAGCAGCAGCTTCTTTCGCTCCTTCAGTATCACATCCGCTGATCGGGTAAGCAGGTTGTCCGCCATACCGATACGAATAGAGGCAAGAGTCTTCATACTGCAAGGAGCGACGACCATACCATCTACCCGGAAGGAGCCGCTAGAAATACGTGCGGCCTGATCCTTATACGAGTAGACTGCATCCGCCATTGCCTCCACTTCCTTCACCGTGTAGCCTGTCTCATAGGGAATGTTGGCAATAGCCCACGGGGATAGCACCAGATGGCTTTGGACTCCAGCCTCCCGTAATTGTTGCAATATACGGATACCAAAGATTGACCCTGTCGCTCCCGATATTCCTACAATGATTTTCTTCATATGTCCCCTCCTTCCACCCCATCGTTTTATGTTCACCCATGCATTACTGTCAAAAATTATACGCCCGTTCCCTGCACACGAAAAATATATATAATATATGTAATGCATACTTTAAAAGTATTCAAATCGAAGCGTTGTTTAGAAATGAGGAGGAATCCCCAATGGACTTGAAGCATCTGCATTACTTTTGCGTCATCGTGGAGGAAGGGCAAATCACCAAGGCCGCCAGAACGCTCAACATGGCCCAACCTCCACTGAGTCAACAACTCAAAAATATGGAGGACGAGCTTGGTGTAAAGCTGATTTACCGTGAAGGAAAGAAGTGGGAAGTTACCGAGGCCGGATATACACTGTATACACGCGCCAAACGATTATTGGCTGAAATGGAGGACACCTGTAGAGAAATTGGGGAGTTTGAAAACAGAGTAACCGGCACACTTGCCATAGGCACGTCATCTGCCTGTATGTCTCTGATTAATGAACAACTCAGTCACTTTCATCAGGTTTATCCAGAGGTATACGTTAAAATAGGACACGGAGACACACATCATCTGGAAGAGCTGCTGCATCAAAATAAAGTCGATCTGGCCCTGCTGCTGCTTCCGGTAGACGACAAATCGTACCATACGATTGAACTGGAGGGCGTTTCTTTTGTTGCGGTTCTTCCGTGTGAATGGGCAGATCGCCATCCCAGTGGGGAAATTACATTACAGGAAGCTGCCAGCTATGACCTCTTGTTGGGACGCCGAACAGAAGGACACGGACTATACGAAACCGTCATCCGCAAATTTCAGGAACACCATCTTATTCCGCGCGTCGTATTGGACTGTCCAGAAATATCGACCATTCTCTCGCTCGTTTCCACAGGCATGGGAATTACCATTATTCCAGACGCTGGCTTGGGACAAGAATACGGGGACAGATTTCGCACACTCTCCATTAAGGAGCCATTCCCCTTCACACAGCCTGCCGTCGTATGGCGCAAGGATCGTTATTTATCCAATGCAGCTCGCAAATTTGTTGAACTGCTACAAGCTGGAGACACGAAAAAGACTGTTCCCGAGTAGATGCTCTACCGCTCTACTCCTGAAACAGTCTGATGCTGGATGAACTTCCTTCATTCGGTCGTTGATACCAACTTATTTAACTCCTTGATGCCGATACTCGGTCGGAGTCATTCCACATTTGCGCCGAAACACCTGTGTAAAATGCCTCATATCTTGATAGCCGATCCGCTCGGAAATATCAGCCAGCCGCAGATGAGGATCATTTAGTAGCCGCTTCGCCTCTTCCATACGCAAGGAAATGACGTAATCCTTATACCCTTGTCCCGTCTTTTGCTTGAATAGCTGGCTGAAATATACTGGATTTAAAAATACGATTGAGGCCACTTTTTCCAGTGACAGCTCCTCTGTAAAGTGAGCCCGAATATACTGCAATGCTACATCAACTGTATGCATGCCCTTGCGGAGACATTCTCCTGTATCCGCTGCTGCGGCTGCAATCTCCTCTGGCGTTCGTCTTAGTCGCGCCACCTCTTCAGGTATGGATGAGAAATTGTGATGGACACCTGAACGTGTAATTTGCAGAGGCACTCTGACATAACGCTTTAAATGGGATTCAAGCAACATCTCTAACCGTGCAGCCTCTGCTTCATCCCTTAGCCTTGCAATCCCCAGCAGACTATGGCGGTCTAGACTGACGACAAAACCGCTGCCTCCAGCCTCAATGAGCTCGGACAGTACATTTTCAATCATAAAATGCTCCAAATGTGTCTGCTTGTGATCAGGTTCCATGCGAACCATAAAAAGATGGAATTCTGGATAATTTTCGACGAAAGGCTGTATATCCAGCTTCCCCGTATCCAATCCGAGTGCATAACGTTGGAAAACAGCTTCACGTAAATAAACCATATTGGATTTAAGAAGCCTGCCCTCGTTTGCCTGTTGCGAGGCCACGAGCGCTTCGGCTGCTAACATTTCAATGCATTCCAGTAGCTTCTTTTTGCCGATTGGCTTTAACAGGTAGTCTTTGGCACCCAGCTTTACTGCTCTTTGCGCATATTGGAAGTCGGAATGGGCCGAAATGACAACCCACTGCAGATGAGGATGCTTTCGCTTGGAAATACGCATGAACTCCAGACCATCCATACCGGGCATCAGGATATCAGTCAATACAATATCCACAGGATGCTCCGCCAGAATGCCTGCTGCTTCCTCGGTGGAAGCAGCGAGATGAATGCCGCAGGTTGGTAGAGCTTGGCCAATAGTGCGCCGAATCCCCTGTCGAATCATATTTTCATCGTCAGCTATCAGAATATTCATGTTTCTCCTCCTTCTGTGGCAGAGGCACACTTACAGTGACTGTCGTTCCGGCCCCTGGTGTGCTGGAGATCCGTAGGCCGTACTCTTCTCCGAACATGTGCCGTAGCCGTAAATTTAGGTTTTGCAGGCCGATGCCTCCCGCCTGCCCGCTGCCCGCCTGTTTGCCGGGTTCTGCCAAAGCGACCTGGACCACCTCCCATCGTTCATATTCCATCCCTACACCATTGTCTATGATATGCAGACTCAATACACCGCCATACTCCTCCGCTCTGACGAGCAGTTTGCCACCTGTATCTGCATGAAGAGGCTCCAGCCCGTGTTTCACCGCATTTTCAATTAACGGCTGTAAGGTCATTTTGGGCAAACGGATATCCAGCCATTGTTCCTCAATGTTGACGTCAACAGATACCCTGCCCTCCAGCCGAGCTTGGATAATGGTGAGGTAGTGGCCGACTTGCTCTACCTCTTCTCGAAGACTTACATCGGCTCCCTCTTCCCAGTGACTGCTGTAACGGAACATATGGGATAAGGAGAGAACCACCTCACCGAGCTGATCCTGTCCCTTTTCATCCAGCATCCAATAGATCATATCCAGCGTATTGTACAGAAAATGTGGATTAACCTGCGTCTGTAGAGCGTGCAGCTCCGCATTTTTTTCGCTGACCGATGATATACGCACTAACTCAATCAGTTCTGCAATCTGTCTTACCATATGGTTGAAAGAAGTAGCCAACTGGTTGATTTCTTCATAAGATTCGATGTTTACCGTGTGACGAAAATTGCCTGTCTCTACCCGTTTCATTTCCCCAATAACTCGTTTGAGCGGATGGGAGATGCTCCTAGAGACGATGGACGCAATTAGCGCTGACACCATAATGAGTATAGGTGCCACGATAAATAAGTATCTTTGATTTTGCGCCAGTTCTACGTTCAGATCCTCACTGGGTGTCACACTAATCACCGACCAATCGGCAAACGGAAGTTTGGAAGCGATTACAACTTTCTCATTATTCCGATCTACAATTACATCCTCCTCCGGGACCTGTTCCTGTAGATTTCGCAAATCTGGTGGCGGATCAGAAGAAGTAGCCGATACAATTCGATTTTCATGGCCCAACAGATATACCTGACTATTAGTGCTCAGCCGCAAATTGTGGAGAGCGGACAATACTGAACGTGGTTCAGCCTCAAACAGAACAATACCAATCGGCTTGTGTTCATCCAGATCATAGAGCTGCCGTCCGAATGCAAACACAGGTCTGGTTTCCACTTGGTCGATGACAGAGTGAGGATACACACCCAGCCATGCAATTTTGCCCGCCGATCTTTGAATCTCCCTGTACCATTCCGTATGCTCGTAATGAGTATCAATGACATTCATATAATTTCCATAATTGTATACCTTGCCAGTGTCTGTGATGACATGAATGCCGATTAGGTCCTCCCGCGAATAGTAGATGGCTCCAAGGATATTCGTAATCGTACGTTCGTTGATGTAATTGACAGCAGGTAAATCACTATGATCTGTCGTCAGCAGACGAACCAAATCCATATTGTTGCTGATCGACTTGGAGAGACTGTTATAGCTGTCGAGCAGCAATTCGAACAGTCCTGCCGTCTGAGATACATTTTTACGCGCAAGCTCGCTGATCTTATCATGGAACTGCACTGTAGTACGGTTGTAAAATAATAGACTGACTGCCAGCACAATGCTGGACATGCTCAATAGGAACAGAACAAACAAGCGGTATTGAATGGATTGAAAACGGCGCATCATACCTTCGTGCGCTCCTTTCGCATCGGCCGCCTATCCTTTAACCGCTCCTGCAACCATGCCCTTGGTGATTTTTTCGGACAGGACAAAATAAATAATAATGACCGGTAAGGCTCCCATAACTAGAAAAGCACCAATATTGCCGTAGTTCACAGAATACTGGCTGACAAACGTATAAACGCCGAAAGGGAGAGTTTTTAGCTTTTCGGACGAGATAAAGGTGGCAGCCATAATGTATTCATTCCAGATATTAATGAAAGTTAAAATACACACTGTCATGATAGGCGGAATCGAGATGGGTAAGATTACACTGCGGAAGATACGATAAATGCTCGCTCCGTCAATGTAGGCGGATTCTTCAATTTCGTGGGGAATGGACCGCATAAAGCCGGATAGGATGAAGACCGCAATCGGTGTCTGAAAAGCAATGTAGGGTAAAATCAGCGAGAAATACGTATTCAGAATATGGACGTTTTTAAACATCACCATCAGCGGTAGCAGTGTAGCTTGCATGGGGATCATCATCCCGACCAAAAACAACGTCAGTACAACAGCCCCGAAACGCCAGCGAAAACGTGTAATTGCATAAGCAGTCATCGAGCTTAATACAATGACGAACATCATCGTAACCCCAGTCACCAGCACACTGTTTCCTAAATAACGCAAGTAGCTCCCTGATTCATAGGCCTCCTGATAGTTGTGCCACTGGGGCACTTGAGGGAGTGCAAAGAAGCTTGAACTTAATATCTCTTCATTCGTCTTCAACGAATAGGTCAACAACCAAAAGAGTGGATACAGCTGCGTGACCACTAAGACAGCCAACAGGGAGAAGACTCCCGTTTTTTTCAAGGCGTTCAACAGTCCCATCTCCTTTAGCTTACCTTATTTTCGATCCGTTTGAAAACAAAATTTATCACAATTGTAAATGACAAGCAGATTACTACGAGAAATGAAGCCAATGCACTGCCATACCCGTATTTCATAGATAAAAAGGACATATTGTACATATACGTGGATACTGTATCCGTCGCATGGGCCGGTCCTCCACCCGTCATCACCCAGATCAAATCAAACGATTGCAAAGACCCGATAAAGGCTAATACAATAGATATTTTGAAAATAGGCACAATGAGTGGCAACGTAATGTAACGGTCTGCTTTGAATCCTTCTGCCCCATCAATTTTAGCTGCTTCATACAGCTCATTGGGTATATTTTGTACACCGGTAAACTGGATAAGCAAATGGTAGCCAAAATATTGCCACAACGATACAAAATATAGAGCATACATCGCTATCTGCGGTTCCGTCAGCCAAGAGCGTGTCCAGCTTTCCAGCCCGACCGCCATCAAAATACCATTCAGCATCCCACCCATCGAGGCCGGATTATAGATCGTTTTCCACAACTGCCCGATAATGACCACCGATAGAATGACCGGCAGAAAATACATCGTTACCAATGTATTTGCCTTACGCACATAACGATTGAGTAAAATCGCCAGCAGCAGACAGAGTGGAATTTCCAGCATGGAAAATACAGCGAACATCATCGTCCGCTTCACGGACGGCCAGAACACTGGATCGGCTGTAAAAATTCGTTTGAAATTAGCTAGCCCCACAAACTTCGCCTCTGCAATTCCGTTCCAATCTAGCAACCCGCAATACACAGATACCAGAATCGGAACAAATACCATACAGGTATACAGCAACAGGCAGGGCAGCACGAAAACGGCAATCGTGCGTGCCGGCACCTTCAGTACATTCATGCTCTAATCTCCTTTGTGTTGATTCGGAGTATCTTCTGGGGATGCTTAACCATATGTGATTGCGAATCAGGGAAGAGTACCTTCGCTCCCTCCCCTAGAGTCCGCTACTTCAGGATTTTGCAAAATCCTCACTTATTTATTGGCTTCAAAAGTGTTCTGGTGTTCCTTCGCAACTTGCGCAGAGTCTTCTTGTTGCACAAACAGGTTTTGAATGCTACTTAGATGCGCCTGCGCAATAGCCGGATTCATCGTATTATCAAAAGCGAGGTCTCCTCCTTTTACATTTTTGAACAGCTCATTGAGACTAATGGCTAGTTCGGAATAACCCGCTTCCTTCAGATCGCCTTTCATTTTCTGACCACTGCCAATTGCATTTTTCAGATCAAACTGAATCTTGGGCATCTCTGTAATAAAATAGTGCAGAAAGTCCTTCGTCTCCTGTAAATGTTCACTATTCGCAGATACCGCAAACGCGCTACCTGGCGCGATGACATACTCATTTACATTCCCTTTGCCATTCACCGTAGGGAACTGAAACGCTCCGACCTTACCCGCTACCGGGGAAGCATCAATAGAACCTGTTTCCCAAGTGCCCATGATATACATCGCAGCTTTTCCTGTTTTAAAAATATTACCGCCTGCATTATAGTCAATAGATGTGGCTCCATCCGGGAAAGCCCCAGCCTGCACCAATTCCTGGAACGCATCTACAGCTTCCACAAAAGCCGGGTCGTTAAACGTCTTTTTGCCATCCAGCACATCATTAAGGAAGTTTGGTCCTTCATTCGTACGCAACAGAATATTCATAAAAAGGAGGGAACCAGTCCATGAATCCTTTTCCCCAATAGCAATTGGAGTAATTCCCTTCGCTTTTAGTGTCTTGACCGTTGTAATCAGCTCATCAAAGGTAGTCGGCAACTTTTGAATTCCCGCCTGCTCGAACAGCTCTTTGTTGTAAAAGACCACTTCTATATTGTTACCATCCGGAAAAGCATACAGCTTATCATCGAAGCTATAGTAATTAAGAAGGCCATCCTGAAACGTATCTTTTAACCCCTCTTTATCAGCTACATCATTTAATGGTGCCAGTAGCCCGGCATCTACAAATGGCTTCATCTGTGCAGCCGGATTTACAATCGTAATATCCGGTACTTCCTTCGCTGCTGCTTGTGTTTTTAGCTTGAGCTTTTGCTGATCTGTATTTAACGAATCCAATTCAATTTTGACATGAGGATGATCCTGCTCGTATTGACTTACAATCTGCTTAATCATTTTGTACGAAGGGGTGCTCGGATCAGGATTGATGTTTTGAAAAGTAATCGTCACATCCTTCGTTACATTGCCTCCACCCTTTTCCCCTGAATTTCCCGGACCTGCGCTCTGTCCGTTATTACAAGCTGCCAGCGTCAATGCCAAGGCGCCCGCCGCCACAACGGCAAACGCTTTCATCTTTATTCTGCTCATGTTCCTATTCCTCCTCTGGTTGAAGCATTGCGCAATTTATCCTCCTAGTCGGTGGACACTCAATGCCCGCTTGTTCTTTTCATTATGTTCCATAGAAAAGACGTGAACAATGCGTGAACTTAAGGAGAAGGGTTTGTTTTTTTAAGCCCTCATTTGCGTGCTTCAAAATTCATTCATATCATAACTTGCAATTTATCTAGAAGACAGGCATAATATGAATAAGATCGTTATTTGATAATGATTATCATTATTAAATGATAAATACACATAGACTTTAAAGGAGGCAGGACCGCAGTGAAAGAAGCTTTTAGTAAAACCTCCCTGCATATCGATGATTATTTGGATCTTCTCAATCTTGCCGTACAAGTCGGAGATACAAAGTGGCAAAAGGAAATTACCCGTAAACTTCAAGCCTTAAGTGCCCTCCAGGCAGAACAGGTTAAAATAGATTAACATCGCACAGTGATGGATGTCAGTTGAAGCAGCACGTCAGGCAGCAATATACAAGGACAACCAGAATATTGTAGTGCTTTTAAACAAAGGCATGCCATGAGCCTTTCATATGAATGATAAATGAATCGGATATACAAAAAAAGAGCACAGCCATTAAGGCTGTGCTCTTTTTTTGTGCTTGGCGGCGTCCTACTCTCCCAGGACCCTGCGGTCCAAGTACCATCGGCGCTGGAGGGCTTAACGGTCGTGTTCGGGATGGGTACGTGTGGAACCCCTCCGCTATCGCCACCAAACATGAATTTGCCTCGCAAATTCTAACTTCAAGGTTACACCCTGAAAACTGGAACCGAAACTTCCTTGCGTCTTATCTTTAGGATAAGCCCTCGACCGATTAGTATTGGTCAGCTCCATGCATTACTGCACTTCCACCCCCAACCTATCTACCTCGTCGTCTTCAAGGGGTCTTACATACTGGGAAATCTCATCTTGAGGGGGGCTTCACGCTTAGATGCTTTCAGCGCTTATCCCTTCCGTACATAGCTACCCAGCGGTGCTCCTGGCGGAACAACTGGTACACCAGCGGTACGTCCATCCCGGTCCTCTCGTACTAAGGACAGCTCCTCTCAAATTTCCTACGCCCACGACAGATAGGGACCGAACTGTCTCACGACGTTCTGAACCCAGCTCGCGTACCGCTTTAATGGGCGAACAGCCCAACCCTTGGGACCTACTTCAGCCCCAGGATGCGATGAGCCGACATCGAGGTGCCAAACCTCCCCGTCGATGTGGACTCTTGGGGGAGATAAGCCTGTTATCCCCAGGGTAGCTTTTATCCGTTGAGCGATGGCCCTTCCATGCGGTACCACCGGATCACTAAGCCCGACTTTCGTCCCTGCTCGACTTGTAGGTCTCGCAGTCAAGCTCCCTTCTGCCTTTGCACTCTTCGAATGATTTCCAACCATTCTGAGGGAACCTTGGGGCGCCTCCGTTACTCTTTAGGAGGCGACCGCCCCAGTCAAACTGCCCACCTGACACTGTCCTCGTACCGGATCACGGTACCAAGTTAGAACCTAGATACGATCAGGGTGGTATCCCAAGGATGCCTCCTCTCAAGCTGGCGCTCAAGATTCTACGGCTCCCACCTATCCTGTACAGATCGTACCCAAATTCAATATCAAGCTGCAGTAAAGCTCCATGGGGTCTTTCCGTCTTGTCGCGGGTAACCTGCATCTTCACAGGTATTAAAATTTCACCGGATCTCTCGTTGAGACAGCGCCCAAGTCGTTACGCCATTCGTGCGGGTCAGAATTTACCTGACAAGGAATTTCGCTACCTTAGGACCGTTATAGTTACGGCCGCCGTTTACTGGGGCTTCGGTTCATAGCTTCGCTCCAAAGAGCTTACCACTCCCCTTAACCTTCCAGCACCGGGCAGGCGTCAGCCCGTATACTTCGCCTTGCGGCTTCGCACAGACCTGTGTTTTTGCTAAACAGTCGCTTGGGCCTTTTCACTGCGGCCCCCTCGGGCTATTCACCCTACCGAGGCACCCCTTCTCCCGAAGTTACGGGGTCATTTTGCCGAGTTCCTTAACGAGAGTTCTTCCGCGCGCCTTAGAATTCTCTTCTCGCCTACCTGTGTCGGTTTGCGGTACGGGCACCTTCTCCTGGCTAGAGGCTTTTCTTGGCAGTCTGAGATCATGACCTTCGCTACTATAATTTTCGCTCCCCATCACAGCCCAGCCTTAACAATGTGCGGATTTGCCTACACATCAGCCTCACTGCTTAGACGGACATCCATCAGTCCGCGTCACTACCCTACTGCGTCACCCCATCGCTCATCACGGATTACGGTGGTACAGGAATTTCTACCTGTTGTCCTTCGACTACGCCTATCGGCCTCGCCTTAGGTCCCGACTTACCCTGAGCGGACGAACCTTCCTCAGGAACCCTTAGGCTTTCGGCGGATCTGATTCTCACAGATCTTTTCGTTACTCATACCGGCATTCTCACTTGAATGCAGTCCAGCGCTCCTTCCGGTACACCTTCAACCCGCATTCAACGCTCCCCTACCCCTGATGCAAAGCATCAAGCCATAGCTTCGGTGGTGTGTTTAGCCCCGTTACATTTTCGGCGCAGAGTCACTCGACCAGTGAGCTATTACGCACTCTTTCAATGGTGGCTGCTTCTAAGCCAACATCCTGGTTGTCTGTGCAACTCCACATCCTTTCCCACTTAACACACACTTGGGGACCTTAGCTGATGGTCTGGGCTGTTTCCCTTTCGACAATGGATCTTAGCACTCACTGTCTGACTCCCGGAACTAAATCTATGGCATTCGGAGTTTGACTGAGCTTGGTAACCCTTGCGGGCCCCGCACCCAATCAGTGCTCTACCTCCACGATTCTTTTTTCCGAGGCTAGCCCTAAAGCTATTTCGGGGAGAACCAGCTATCTCCGGGTTCGATTGGAATTTCTCCGCTACCCCCACCTCATCCCCGCATTTTTCAACATGCGTGGGTTCGGGCCTCCAGTGCGTGTTACCGCACCTTCACCCTGGACAGGGGTAGATCACCCGGTTTCGGGTCTACGTCCACGTACTTATTCGCCCTATTCAGACTCGCTTTCGCTTCGGCTTCAGCTCTTCACCTTAACCTTGCACGGGAACGTAACTCGCCGGTTCATTCTACAAAAGGCACGCCATCACCCATAGATCGGGCTCTGACTTCTTGTAAGCACACGGTTTCAGGATCTATTTCACTCCCCTTCCGGGGTGCTTTTCACCTTTCCCTCACGGTACTGCTTCACTATCGGTCGCCAGGGAGTATTTAGCCTTGGCAGATGGTCCTGCCGGATTCATACGGGGTTTCACGTGCCCCGCACTACTCGGGATCCGTCTCGGAGGGAACAAGTTTTGAACTACAGGGCTTTTACCTTCTCTGGCGGGCCTTTCCAGACCTCTTCATCTAACCGGTTCCTTTGTAACTCCATGTGAGACGTCCCACAACCCCAAGGAGCAAGCTCCTTGGTTTGGGCTAATCCGCGTTCGCTCGCCGCTACTGACGGAATCACTATTGTTTTCTCTTCCTCAGGGTACTTAGATGTTTCAGTTCCCCTGGTCTGCCTCTCACTCACCTATGAATTCAGTGAGTAGTGACTGTCGATGAAGACAGCCGGGTTTCCCCATTCGGACATCCCCGGATCAAAGCTTGCTTACAGCTCCCCGAGGCCTTATCGTTGTTCGCCACGTCCTTCGTCGGCTCCTGGCGCCTAGGCATCCTCCGTGTGCTCTTTGTAGCTTAACCTAGTATCTACAATGTAAATACGATATGCTACCTTTATTTCACTTGTTTACACAAGATCAGCTTAAAGGAATATTCTAAAACGCAATTTCGTTTCGGTATCCAGTTTTCAAGGTGCAATTTGAGAGTTTGAACTCTCAAAACTGAGCAACGAGTGAGTAAGTTTGAAGCTTATGCTTCATATTTGAATGTTTCCATCGCAGGAAACGATTCTCCATAGAAAGGAGGTGATCCAGCCGCACCTTCCGATACGGCTACCTTGTTACGACTTCACCCCAATCATCTACCCCACCTTCGGCGGCTGGCCCCTTGCGGTTACCTCACCGACTTCGGGTGTTGTAAACTCTCGTGGTGTGACGGGCGGTGTGTACAAGACCCGGGAACGTATTCACCGCGGCATGCTGATCCGCGATTACTAGCAATTCCGACTTCATGTAGGCGAGTTGCAGCCTACAATCCGAACTGAGACCGGCTTTTCTAGGATTGGCTCCACCTCGCGGCTTCGCTTCCCGTTGTACCGGCCATTGTAGTACGTGTGTAGCCCAGGTCATAAGGGGCATGATGATTTGACGTCATCCCCACCTTCCTCCGGTTTGTCACCGGCAGTCTGCTTAGAGTGCCCAGCTTGACCTGCTGGCAACTAAGCATAAGGGTTGCGCTCGTTGCGGGACTTAACCCAACATCTCACGACACGAGCTGACGACAACCATGCACCACCTGTCTCCTCTGTCCCGAAGGAAAGGTCTATCTCTAGACCGGTCAGAGGGATGTCAAGACCTGGTAAGGTTCTTCGCGTTGCTTCGAATTAAACCACATACTCCACTGCTTGTGCGGGTCCCCGTCAATTCCTTTGAGTTTCAGTCTTGCGACCGTACTCCCCAGGCGGAATGCTTAATGTGTTAACTTCGGCACCAAGGGTATCGAAACCCCTAACACCTAGCATTCATCGTTTACGGCGTGGACTACCAGGGTATCTAATCCTGTTTGCTCCCCACGCTTTCGCGCCTCAGCGTCAGTTACAGCCCAGAGAGTCGCCTTCGCCACTGGTGTTCCTCCACATCTCTACGCATTTCACCGCTACACGTGGAATTCCACTCTCCTCTTCTGCACTCAAGCTCCCCAGTTTCCAGTGCGACCCGAAGTTGAGCCTCGGGATTAAACACCAGACTTAAAGAGCCGCCTGCGCGCGCTTTACGCCCAATAATTCCGGACAACGCTTGCCCCCTACGTATTACCGCGGCTGCTGGCACGTAGTTAGCCGGGGCTTTCTTCTCAGGTACCGTCACTCTTGTAGCAGTTACTCTACAAGACGTTCTTCCCTGGCAACAGAGCTTTACGATCCGAAAACCTTCATCACTCACGCGGCGTTGCTCCGTCAGGCTTTCGCCCATTGCGGAAGATTCCCTACTGCTGCCTCCCGTAGGAGTCTGGGCCGTGTCTCAGTCCCAGTGTGGCCGATCACCCTCTCAGGTCGGCTACGCATCGTCGCCTTGGTAGGCCATTACCCCACCAACTAGCTAATGCGCCGCAGGCCCATCCACAAGTGACAGATTGCTCCGTCTTTCCTCCTTCTCCCATGCAGGAAAAGGATGTATCGGGTATTAGCTACCGTTTCCGGTAGTTATCCCTGTCTTGTGGGCAGGTTGCCTACGTGTTACTCACCCGTCCGCCGCTAGGTTGTTTAGAAGCAAGCTTCTAAACAACCCCGCTCGACTTGCATGTATTAGGCACGCCGCCAGCGTTCGTCCTGAGCCAGGATCAAACTCTCCATTAAAGACCAACCGAAGTTGGTTATAGAAAGAGCGATTAGCTCATGTTGAAACTGACGAGATAAAATATCTCATTGTTGATTTTGCGAACAAAATCAATTTACTCACTCGTTGTTCAGTTTTCAAAGATCAAATTCTTTTTCGCTGCGTTTTTCAGCAGCTATAAGATCATATCATGTTCGTTCCAAAAATGCAAGAGTTATTTTTTTCTCTTCTTTTCGAAGATTGTTTCGCCCTAGTTATTCTTTTTCGAAACGGCTGTTTTGTTGTCAGCTCAAATAATATACCATTTTCAACTACAGAATACAACTTGTAATATTTTACAAATATCCAATATCTGAATTTTATTTGCTAATAGTCAGCTATTTCAACATGTACTACTTTTAAAAAAACTATATCGTTGATTTGCCGCTAAACGCGTCGTCGATTTTTTTGATATTTATAATACTCGTTCCTTTTATTTGCTTATTGTCAGAAGACTTACAATTAGACGGAGTCTTTTAGCCCCCCGCCTAACGATGCTCATCATTTTATAACCTACAAACCTCATGGGCACATTGGCCATACGAAGGACAACAGCACATGGCACGCAACACCTTCAGGTCATGAATGACGATTTTTCCGTCTCTCGTATCCAAGGTTCCCTGCTCTTTTAGCGAGCTCAGCATCCGATTCACACTTTCGCGCGTTGCTCCAATCATCTCGCCCAGTTCGGAGTGACTTAGCTTCATGTTCAGTAAAATGCCATCCTTCACAGCTACACCACATGTATTACTTGCACGGATCAGTGTAGACGCTAGTGCCCCCGTTTTACCATACAACAGTAAGTCCCGAAACCGTGATTGCATAATTCGTTGCTTCATTGCCATCCACTGTATGAACTGAAGCGCCATTTCCCCGTTCTTAGACAGGAGTGACTCCAGGTCCTTAACAAGCACAACACCTAACTCACACACATCGGCTGTTTCTGCAGTACAACTATACTCTTCCCCATCTATCCCACTAAACTCCCCGATCAAATCGCCTTGGTGCTGAATAGTCAGAATCAATTCTTTACCGTCTTCTGTCGATTTACGGAGTTTAACATGACCCGAATGTATATAATAAAGCTGCTCCGCATCATCACCCTCTCGAAAAAGCATAACGCCTGCCTTTACCTTCTTCCACGACATAATATCTTTTAACAGCTCAAAATGCTCTTCCGTCAGAAAAAGCTGAATCCCCGTGCGCTGCGTTTCGTCCCTAAACCGTTCCATACAAGTGGCTTGCATATTAGCGTCCTCCTCGTGTTTACCTGATATCTTTATCATAATGTTTTGATTCCTGGGTTGTTATCGGGAGAACACCTGATTTTGCACCTCCCTACTCCCTGATTTGCAGTGATAAATATCACTTCCAGGATTATCTAACGCCCCATTTATCGCCCCACCTCTTATTGATTACCCAGTCTAATGAAAAGTCAGTGTTTCCTGCGCCTATAGATCAGGGGGTTCCCTGAATTACTTTTGTACCTGTCGGAATTACAATAAATTAGAGCTACAGTTGGTTAAGATAAAGGATGTGTCTTCTATGCTACAAATAACGGATGAAATGCGAAATGAACTGAACCAGTTGCGAGATCATGTTTATGGGGATCTCACTGCACTTGCATTTATGTCCAAGTCAGGGGGTAAGTTGCATTGGTATTATGCCTCCGGCAGCCGAAACAATCGCTATCGCCTTATCTCTTTTAAAGTCGGTCATGGGATTGCCGGGATGGCTGTTCGTCTAGGGCGTACCGTAACCGTTAGCGCTTTAATATCAGGCAGTATACGTTTACGTCAAGAATGTGCGCTTATGCTGGCCGAACAGTTACATTCTGCAGTAGCCATTCCCATTTCCAGTACAGGAGACTTGCCAAACGGTGTGCTACTTGTTGGTAACCGTGAAGTGAGAACATTCACCGAATCTGATGTAGCCAAGGCCACTCAAGTCGCACATCGCCTTGGCCAGCTATGTGCTCTCCCTCTCACTCCATAGATTGATATTTGAAGAAAAATAAAATTATAAATATAAGTGAACATGAACAGCTCATCTAACTATCTCTGTTGATTGAAATCCCTAAAATTTGCTATGATTATGACAAAACGCACGGTTTTTTTACCGTTCGAGGGGATGACTAATTGATTCGTATACTAGTAGTGGATGATCATGTTGTCGTACGTTCTGGCCTCATGGCCCTATTGGACGGCAAAAACGGTATTAAGGTAGTAGGAGATGCAGCAGACGGGGATGAAGCAATCCGCAAAGCGGTGGAGCTACAACCTAATGTCGTGCTCATGGATTTTAGTATGCCACCTGGCAAAGATGGCCTCACGGCAACCACCGAATTAAAAAGACAGTTGCCGGATACAGAAGTGCTTATTTTAACGATGCATGATGATGAGGAATATCTGTTCCGAGCCATTCAAGCCGGAGCATCTGGATATATTTTAAAAAGTGCACCTCATGAGGAATTACTCGCTGCCATCCAGTCTGTGGCCGAAGGCAGTGCCTATCTATACCCCAATGCAACCAAACGCCTGATGAGTGAATATCTGGACAAAATCAAACAAGAGGGCATAGCCGGACCGTATGAATCCCTGTCTGAGCGGGAAAAAGAGATCCTATCATGGGTAGCCAAAGGATATGCCAACAAGGAAATTGCCGAACACCTGGTGATTAGCGTCAAAACCGTAGAGTCCCACAAAAGCAACCTTATGGAGAAGCTTAACTTGAAAACACGGCCTGAGTTGGTCAAATTTGCACTGAAAAAGGGGTTGCTCCATTATGAATGAACCTTCTAACCCTTTACTGCAGCCCGCCTTTGGGGAGTCAACCGATAAACTACTGAATGATTTGGAAATTCATATACCAGATTCTCCTTTTCTCCATGTACTGCGTAGTTCTCTCCACCAGCTATCCAATCTTAAATTTGCTCTAGATACATCTTCCATCGTTGCTCTGACCGATCATCGAGGAATTATTCAGTACGTAAACGATAAGTTCTGTGAGATTTCGCAATATAGTCGTGAAGAATTGATCGGGCAGGATCATCGTCTCATTAATTCGGGCTATCATACTCGAGCCTTCATGAAGAACCTGTGGACTACGATCCGTTCTGGTGAGGTATGGCAGGGAGAAATACGAAATCGTGCTAAAGATAACAGCTACTACTGGGTGAATACTACGATTGTTCCATTTATGGACGAGGAAGGTAAACCCTATCAGTACTTAGCGATCCGTAATGAAGTAACTAAATTAAAAAAAGTAGAGGCAGAGCTTCAGACCATGATGACGCAAGTCATGCAAATACAGGAGGAAGAGCGTAAACGCTTTTCAAGAGAGCTTCATGATGGGATTGGTCAAAGCCTGTTTTCACTTATTATTCAACTAGATAGCCAACTAGCTGAACAGCCCAGTGCTACTCTGGAAAATCTGCGTACACAGGTAACTGATATCATTAAAGATGTTCGTGGCTTAGCGTGGGAACTTCGTCCCTCAGTTCTGGATGATTTGGGTGTCGTACCGGCCCTAAGAACTTATATTGAAAATTTCTGTTCGCATTACGGAATCGAAGTGCATTTTCAATGTACTTTACGTAAACGCCTTGATATCCGAAAAGAAATAGCAATCTATAGAATTGTACAAGAAGCACTGACGAATGTGGCTAAATACGCAGATGTAGCAGAAGCATACGTTGATGTAGAGGATCAAGACGAAATAATAAAAGTAACTATTCGGGATGAGGGTATGGGCTTCTCTGGAGAATCCAAAGGAGAGGGAGTTGGATTGTTCAGCATGGAAGAACGAGCTAGAGGAGTAGGCGGCTTCATGAGCATGACTTCTGCTCCAAATCGGGGAACCTCCATCCAACTAACCATTCCAGTGTAAAATCTGTGCACTAGATCAGTTATCGGTGTATCCCCCTGCAGGAACAGGAGAGATACACCGATGGCAAGCACTAACAATAGCCATCACTTTGTGGAATCTATGGAATATAAATGTACAAAAAAAAGAGAGAGCTCTGTCCCCAGACAGGCTCTCTTTATTTATAAGGTGTCACCACTGAGGCAACAAGAATCCGCTATAGCAAAAAGCGGGTGATGGGAATCGAACCCACGCTACCAGCTTGGAAGGCTGGAGTTCTACCATTGAACTACACCCGCAAATCAGTATCGGGATGACACGATTTGAACATGCGACCCCCTGGTCCCAAACCAGGTGCTCTACCAAGCTGAGCTACATCCCGACATTATACATTTTTTAAGAAATGGCGCGCCCTGAGAGATTCGAACTCCCGGCCTTTTGATTCGTAGTCAAACGCTCTATCCAGCTGAGCTAAGGGCGCATATTAAATTCCATAATGAGCAGTTAAGGCGCCACCCAGATTTGAACTGGGGATGAAGCTTTTGCAGAGCTTTGCCTTACCACTTGGCTATGGCGCCGTATGGATAATGGAGCGGACGACGGGAATCGAACCCGCGACCCTCGCCTTGGCAAGGCGATGCTCTACCGCTGAGCCACGTCCGCAAAATATGGTGCGGTCGAGAGGACTCGAACCTCCACGGGGGGTTAGCCCACACGGACCTGAACCGTGCGCGTCTGCCAATTCCGCCACGACCGCAAAATAATTTATAAATGGTGAGCCATGAAGGACTCGAACCTTCGACACCCTGATTAAAAGTCAGGTGCTCTACCAACTGAGCTAATGGCTCTTAATGGCTGGGGATATAGGATTTGAACCTATGCATGACGGAGTCAAAGTCCGTTGCCTTACCGCTTGGCTAATCCCCATTAAATTAAGAATCAAAGGGCGGCCGATGGGGCTTGAACCCACGAATGCCGGAGTCACAGTCCGGTGCGTTAACCACTTCGCCACGACCGCCATATGATTATAAAACTGGTGGAGGATGATGGATTCGAACCACCGAACCCGTAAGGGAGCAGATTTACAGTCTGATGCGTTTGGCCACTTCGCTAATCCTCCAAAATGGTGCCGGCGAGAGGACTTGAACCCCCAACCTACTGATTACAAGTCAGTTGCTCTACCAATTGAGCTACACCGGCACATTACCAATTCCCACTTGAAAGGTGGCTCGGGACGGAATCGAACCGCCGACACGAGGATTTTCAGTCCTCTGCTCTACCGACTGAGCTACCGAGCCATATTTAATTTTATAACTATACCATATAGTTCGTACTATATGCATTTAAATGGCGGAACTGACGGGATTCGAACCCGCGATCTCCTGCGTGACAGGCAGGCATGTTAGGCCTCTACACCACAGTTCCAGAGGCATTTCCAATAGGAAATTAATTGCGGGGGCAGGATTTGAACCTACGACCTTCGGGTTATGAGCCCGACGAGCTACCGAACTGCTCCACCCCGCGATATAAAATATGGTGGAGGCTGAGGGGATCGAACCCCCGACCCTCTGCTTGTAAGGCAGATGCTCTCCCAGCTGAGCTAAGCCTCCATAATTATGACCCGTAGGGGATTCGAACCCCTGTTACCTCCGTGAAAGGGAGGTGTCTTAACCCCTTGACCAACGGGCCTTACAAAATAAATTCTGATTTAATAAATTTATGGCGGAGAGAGAGGGATTCGAACCCTCGCACCACTTTCGCAGTCTAACCCCTTAGCAGAGGGTCCCCTTATAGCCACTTGGGTATCTCTCCGAGTAGCGGCAGAGGGGATCGAACCCCCGACCTCACGGGTATGAACCGTACGCTCTAGCCAGCTGAGCTACGCCGCCACCTTATATATAAAATTCAGAAGTATTAAAAATATGGCTCCCCGAACAGGACTCGAACCTGTGACAACTCGATTAACAGTCGAGTGCTCTACCAACTGAGCTATCAGGGAATATTGGTGGAGCCAAGGGGGATCGAACCCCTGACCTCCTGCGTGCAAGGCAGGCGCTCTCCCAGCTGAGCTATAGCCCCAAACTTTTAGTCAATCTAGAAATGGTGGGCCTTAGTGGACTCGAACCACCGACCTCACCCTTATCAGGGGTGCGCTCTAACCAGCTGAGCTAAAGGCCCTAATTCATTAAATTTTATCATCCTTTAAAGGATTTTGCTTGGCGGCGTCCTACTCTTCCAGGACCCTGCGGTCCAAGTACCATCGGCGCTGGAGGGCTTAACGGTCGTGTTCGGGATGGGTACGTGTGGAACCCCTCCGCTATCGCCACCAAACATGAATTTGCCTCGCAAATTCTAACTTCAAGGTTACACCCTGAAAACTGGATCCGAAACTTTATTGCGTCTTATCTTTAGGATAAGCCCTCGACCGATTAGTATTGGTCAGCTCCATGCATTACTGCACTTCCACCCCCAACCTATCTACCTCGTCGTCTTCAAGGGGTCTTACATACTGGGAAATCTCATCTTGAGGGGGGCTTCACGCTTAGATGCTTTCAGCGCTTATCCCTTCCGTACATAGCTACCCAGCGGTGCTCCTGGCGGAACAACTGGTACACCAGCGGTACGTCCATCCCGGTCCTCTCGTACTAAGGACAGCTCCTCTCAAATTTCCTACGCCCACGACAGATAGGGACCGAACTGTCTCACGACGTTCTGAACCCAGCTCGCGTACCGCTTTAATGGGCGAACAGCCCAACCCTTGGGACCTACTTCAGCCCCAGGATGCGATGAGCCGACATCGAGGTGCCAAACCTCCCCGTCGATGTGGACTCTTGGGGGAGATAAGCCTGTTATCCCCAGGGTAGCTTTTATCCGTTGAGCGATGGCCCTTCCATGCGGTACCACCGGATCACTAAGCCCGACTTTCGTCCCTGCTCGACTTGTAGGTCTCGCAGTCAAGCTCCCTTCTGCCTTTGCACTCTTCGAATGATTTCCAACCATTCTGAGGGAACCTTGGGGCGCCTCCGTTACTCTTTAGGAGGCGACCGCCCCAGTCAAACTGCCCACCTGACACTGTCCTCGCACCGGATCACGGTACCAAGTTAGAACCTAGATACGATCAGGGTGGTATCCCAAGGATGCCTCCTCTCAAGCTGGCGCTCAAGATTCTACGGCTCCCACCTATCCTGTACAGATCGTACCCAAATTCAATATCAAGCTGCAGTAAAGCTCCATGGGGTCTTTCCGTCTTGTCGCGGGTAACCTGCATCTTCACAGGTATTAAAATTTCACCGGATCTCTCGTTGAGACAGCGCCCAAGTCGTTACGCCATTCGTGCGGGTCAGAATTTACCTGACAAGGAATTTCGCTACCTTAGGACCGTTATAGTTACGGCCGCCGTTTACTGGGGCTTCGGTTCATAGCTTCGCTCTTGCGAGCTTACCACTCCCCTTAACCTTCCAGCACCGGGCAGGCGTCAGCCCGTATACTTCGCCTTGCGGCTTCGCACAGACCTGTGTTTTTGCTAAACAGTCGCTTGGGCCTTTTCACTGCGGCCCCCTCGGGCTATTCACCCTACCGAGGCACCCCTTCTCCCGAAGTTACGGGGTCATTTTGCCGAGTTCCTTAACGAGAGTTCTTCCGCGCGCCTTAGAATTCTCTTCTCGCCTACCTGTGTCGGTTTGCGGTACGGGCACCTTCTCCTGGCTAGAGGCTTTTCTTGGCAGTCTGAGATCATGACCTTCGCTACTACAATTTTCGCTCCCCATCACAGCCCAGCCTTAACGATGTGCGGATTTGCCTACACATCAGCCTCACTGCTTAGACGGACATCCATCAGTCCGCGTCACTACCCTACTGCGTCACCCCATCGCTCATAACGGATTACGGTGGTACAGGAATTTCTACCTGTTGTCCTTCGACTACGCCTATCGGCCTCGCCTTAGGTCCCGACTTACCCTGAGCGGACGAACCTTCCTCAGGAACCCTTAGGCTTTCGGCGGATCTGATTCTCACAGATCTTTTCGTTACTCATACCGGCATTCTCACTTGAATGCAGTCCAGCGCTCCTTCCGGTACACCTTCAACCCGCATTCAACGCTCC
>NZ_CM134214.1:4885000-5217500 GCF_054113405.1 Paenibacillus sp. ALE3
GTCATGGTTCGTTCCCCTTTCATTTTTACTAAGATTCCGTCATCTCAAAAGCAAGCCTGGCAGCGCCAATGAATCCAGCGCGGTTTCCCAACATTGCCCGACTTACTTCTGTCTGAACTCCCAGTCGGTCCAGATGCTTTTCCAGCAAGGGCCACCAGACATCTCCCGCGTCCGCTACTCCTCCCCCAACAATGATCAACTCAGGATCAAGAGGCACCGATATATTAGCCAGAAGAACAGCTAAATCTGCTGTGTAGTCATCTAGCGCCTGAATTGTCTTCAGGTTGCCGTGAGCGGCCTCTTCCACAATCTCGTTCCCAGAACAATACAGTTTTCCGGTGCATTCACTACCTCGACGTAACAGGGCGCTACCTGATACGTATTGCTCAGCACATCCCTTTTTCCCGCAATTGCAGAGGTGACCTCCAGGAAACAAAATACTGTGCCCCCAATCGCCGCCGCTCCAATGAGCACCTCTACACAAGAGGCCATTTTCCATATACGCGCCTCCGACCCCTGTTCCCAAGGTGAGCATGGCTAGGCGCTGCTTACCCTTCCCGGCCCCCTGCCAAGCTTCTCCAAGTAACGCAGCGTTCGCATCATTATCAGCAACCGCACGTAAAGCAAGCTTTTCTCTAGCCCACCTCACCAAGGATGTACCCTGCCAGCCAGGTAGGTTATCTGTAGCGTACACAACTTCACCGCTCTCCACATTCACTCTGCCAGCAGTAGCAATACCTAAAGCGCCTATACCTACAGGGGTACTCACACTGGTATCCCCAAAAGAACGCATCAGTCCGAATACAGACTCAGATACACGCGACAACACCCAGTCACGCCCACGGGAGGCATCTGTATCCATTCGAATTTCATCAAGTACAGATCCATCCCGTGCCACTATGGCGGCCTTTACAGAAGTCCCTCCAATGTCGATCCCAATGACTTTGTTCAATGCAACTGCCACCACCATATCCTCCTTGTTCCCCCACATAAAAGCTTACGAGCTCTTAGCACAAACCTTCTATAGATAGAAAAACATGATGAACTGTCGGAGCGTGCCGTATTCCAATCCACAATCGCAGAATTTCAATAACTTCGTTCAATCACCGCTCTCGCTGTTTTTTCCTTCATTTGTTTGGTGTGACTCGTGTGCTTGCGAGCAAGTCCTTCACAGATGAGGTCAATCACGAATAGCTGTGAGATTTTGGCGCCGATTGAACCGCCTTCTATCGGAGCTTCCTTCCCTGCGGTCAGTAAAACAATATCTGCAATGGAGGTAATAGGTGATTTTGCATAATTCGTAATTGCGATAACTGTTGCACCGTTCTGCTTGGCCTTGTGCAGCATGTCGTTCGTATCCAGCGTACTTCCTGATACACTGATACCAATAGCGACATCACCAGGACTCATGGACACCGCCATCATCGACTGAATATGTCCGTCTGCCACAGCCTCGGCGCGCCGCCCAATCCGCAAGAAGCGGTTTTTAGCATCCTGCGCGGAAATGCCAGATGCACCTACCCCGAAAAATTGAACATAACCCGCTTGATCGAGACACGCTATCGCACGACTAAGCTCCGAACGATCCAAGAGCCCCATACTGGAATGCAATATATCGAGCATATTGTGATACACCGTGCGGGTAATATCATGTTCGTTATCTGGGTCGATGTTCTCCTCGCTCATATCAGTTTTGCGATAAGTCTGGTTTTGTGCCAACGACAATCGGAAATCCTGATACCCTTTAAAACCAATTTTCCGGCAAAAACGCATAACAGTCGTTTCGCCTGTACCTGCAAAGTCAGCCAGCTCCGTCACGGAGAAATATATGATGTCAGCGGGGCACTCCAGTACGCACAAAGCGACCTTTTGCTCCGATTTCGTTAATGAAGGATAATACGTGTTAATTCGGTCGTTCATCTCCATAGATGCATTTCACTGCCTTCCTTGCGGCATCGGCAAACCGCTGCGTAATCAATTGGGGTCTAGTAATCGCCGAGCCTACAACCACTGCATGTGCACCCAGCCGAAACGCTTCCTCTACTTGTGCCGGATCATGGATTCTGCCCTCTGCAATGACAGGAACAGGAACCAGCTCTGATGCTCTCCGAACTAATTCCAGATCCGGACCCTCTATCTGAGTAGAATATGGCGTATAACCGGATAACGTCGTGGATACGCAGCCTATACCAAGGGAAGCCGCATGAAGTGCTTCCTCTAGTGTCGATATATCCGCCATGGAAGCGACTCCGTGCTCATGGGCGTAATCTATGAGGTGTTTCAACTTACACCCCGCTGGGCGCGGTCTCAATGTGGCATCCAGCGCAATGATATCCGCACCTGCCTCCACCAGTTCCTCCATTTCACGGAGGGTAGGCGTAATGTAAATATCAGAATCATTATAATCCCGTTTAATCAAACCAATGACTGGTAGAGGGATCGCCTGTTTAATCGCACGTACATCCGATGCACCATTGGCACGAATCGCTACAGCTCCACCCTCCTGTGCAGCACGCGCCATTTTGACCATAGAATCTGCTCCATGCAACGGTTCGCCTGGTAGCGCCTGACAGGAAACGATCAGTCCATGCCGAACCTTGGATAATACACCTTCCATTCCCATAGGAATCACTCCCTCCCCTCGGCATAATGCCGTACAGTCAATCCAACTTCAAAGGTACGGTTCCACGGCATGTAGCAATCTGTAATTTCCACGCGACCTTCCGGCCCGTTTACATATTCATCGAGCGCCTGCTCCAGCCGTCCGCGAATGACCTCAGCTACCGATCCTCTAGAGCCATCGAGCATAAACTTGTTAAAACCCATCTGCTCCACAATTCCATTATTCATAGCTGTACGTACCACAGCGCAATAACAGGCATCCTCAGCGTAGCGTAGCCCCAGAAATTCCAGGTGTTCCTCCGTAGGACCATAGCGGACATAAAGCATGGACTGGGCAATGACGGTACCGAGCGTATTAGAACTGGTATTCCAGCCTGCATAGCCTGCCAGTTTAAAAAGCAGTCCTTTTTGCTTCAATAGTCTAAGCAGCTTGAGATCGGCGCCGTTGGCGTAAGCTACATCAGCAATTGCAATATATTTATTGGCATCATGCTGCATATGAGCACCGTACTCCACCAGTTCTACCAGATTCCGATGTACATCATATCCGGCCATCGCATGCTGCTGGGATGAAGCTTCTGCCATCGTGTCACCAGGTGTGTTGGCCAGCAAAATCAAATCAGCCTCCGCTGCTGAGGAAGCAATCAGCCCACCTGCCGCTATAATCTGATACTTTAACGTCTCGTAAAAATAACGATCCTCAAAAAGCGGGACTACAAATGCTCCCTGCAAAGCAGACAATCGAGGATATACCAGTGGAACTACATGATTCGTCTGATTCACCCAACGAGCTAGCAACGTACAACCCACTTCGTCTGCCCCCGGGTACATATATACTTTCAAATCTAACCCAAGCTCGGAAATACGACTTCTTAGCCGTTGTTGATCCTTGGCGGTATAGCCGTAGGGAGCCGAATCATCCTGTGGGATGATCATAAAATCAATCACGCCTTCTGCTACCAGTTCCAGTGCTACTTGATTGGCTTCCAAATTCACACGGCGACGCCCTAGATAATCATCCAAAATCTCTATAGGCAAACGCTCATCGATGTACGCTAATTCCAGCAACTCTTCTGCGGTAGCGATCGCTAGCTCCTGACGATGCTCAATGAAACCCTTTCTGAATATCTCACGGCCCCAATCAGCATAGTAGTCTGGTTCCTCATCAGCTAAAGAGTACTGCGGACAACGCATAATCAATTGAAATGCATACAGAGTCAGTTGCGGGTATAGTTGCTTTAACCTGCGAAGACGATTAGCCCTGTTCCTGACCTGCTCACTTGACATTCCGTGTAGCCGAGAGGGTACGATCCCCCCGTACAGCAGCGTATCCATCGCAATAATAGCTCCATCAGCACTCGCCGCACGTTCTTCGAGCCATGCCCATAGTCTGGTCGTATCGCCAGGGGTTTTCTTTTGTCCCATCCATTCCAATGGAGGGCGCTCCATTTCAAGGTCTGTGCCCTGTGCCAGTAAGTAAGGAAATTGATAATTACAGGGCCGCTCATCCAGCGGCACAAAAAGTAATCGAGTATTTGGCTTCACCATACGCTCCACCTCTCCTGAAAATCACCGTTATCCTAACGGCAAATGGTAATTTTCAAGGCAGCTATGCTGCCTTGTCTCTTAACCATCACAAATTCTCACAAGATCAGTCGATGTTTGCCTTGTTCATCCTGATCGACATAGCCCCACTGCACGGCGGCACGGATCGCCGGATTGCTTCCCAGCCGAGCCTCCGCTTCCAGGCAAGCCGTAATACTGCGTCGTAGTTCGTCCACGACCTCGTCCGTCAGAGGCGGCGGCTCTTGTCCGTCAGTTGCTTCGCTCTGCATGAGATTTCCTAGCGACTGCACATCCTTCTGGCGCTCGCTACCGAGCGCAGCTTGGCGCAGCACTTGCCACAGGCTCACGTCCAACTTGGCACGTTCCAGCCAAGGCGCAGCCTGTGCCACGAAGCCTGCCGCCGGATCATCGGCAGATATATTCTGTAGGACGCTCACGACGTAAAGCAGCCGCTCGAAGTATATATCCAGCGCAGGGATATCGCGCATTTGCAAAGCAAGGTCCACATCCTCATACGTGCTGCCGCCCAGTCGGCTGTTCTTGTTTTGGCGACAGAAAAACATCAGTTCATCTGTATGCTCCCCCGCCAACTCCCGCACAGCCCATTCCCAGGACAGCTCTGGCATATACCGCTCACTGTTCCACATATAGTGGGACATCGTAATGAGCGTCACTTTGGAGCACTCCCACTGGTTCATCGGGTTGGCTACCATGCCGGTATGTCCGCAATCTGGAAGACCGGAATACCGTCCGCGCAGTGGATCGAGGAATAACCGATCATGGTCACAATCATTCACCGGAACGTTATCCCACAACCACAGCTCATGCCCATAGAACGCATGATTATCGGCAGCATGCTGGCGACTAATCTGTGGAGCAAAAACAAAGTATCCCGTCCAGAACACCTTAATCTCCGGATGCAATCGCTCCCGGAAATCCTTTTTGTATTCGGTATCCCAATAGGACCAATATTCCGAAGGACAGACTGTCAGCGTAAATTCAGGCAGCCGTTCAGCCAACCATGTATGAACCTTATTCGTCAAAAAGACATGGGCGTGGCCCGAGCGGCCCAGCAAATGTCGATTTTCTCCTTTAAGGACATAATCAATGTCATCCATTAATATAGAAAAATGGCGCACGCCAATCGCCATCATGGCCGCCAGCTTTTCCGTTAATTTGAGGAAATCTTCATCGCTGCCAAAACTCAGGTCATTCCCTGGACTGATACAATAATGAAAATCAACCTCGTGCCGTTCACAGGCTTCCTTTAATTCGCGGATTTGGGCAAACGTCTCCTCAGGGTACGGTTCCCTCCATAGCTCACGATGATATGGATCGTCCTTGGGAGCGTACATGAACGTGTTCATCCGATGTGCAGCCATAAAATGGACGGCATCCAACCGATCCGCAAAACTCCACGGTTTTCCGTAGAAGCCTTCAATGATTCCTCTGACCGGAAAGGAAGGCTCATCTCGAATAGATATCACCGGTAGCGTACATCGTTCCTGTTCTACTTGAAGCAGGAGATGCAGGGCATCCATGCCGTACTTGAGCCCTCTTTTATTGGACGCATGGATTTCAATTCTACCTTCCTTCTGAATGTCCAAACGATATCCATCTGCAGTAAGCGTTCCGTCATACTCAAGTACCAACTGCACGCTTCCCCTTGTTTCAGTCGGAACACCGGGTCCCGGAGGTGCAATGAGCCTGATCGGTCCCTCGGGGTCCAGTGCACCTTCATATTCCTGGTTCATTGCGAAGCGAGAGGACAGTTCACAGATCAGGTTCGGTTCAGAGATAACCAGTTTGTCCCCACTGTCATACACATCACGAAAATAATATTGAATCTCCTGCGGTGTTAGCCCTACACCCGAATTAGGCCGCATTCCTTTGGACAGTTCCATCGCAATCGTCTCCTTCCATTTACAGACTCTCCGTAGCCGAGACTTGAATTATCCCTTTACCGCTCCCGCCAAGCCTTCCATATAATAGCGCTGTGTGAACAGGAACAATATAATGATCGGCAATACCGAAATCATTGTGCCTGCAGCAATCCAGCCAAAATTATAAGCAAACTGACCATTGAGATACGTAAGTGCAGCTGCCAGCGGGTATAGCTCCGTATCGTTCAGAATAACGATAGGCCACAGGAAGCTGTTCCAGAACGACATGGCCTCCAACAGAGAAATCACAGCAAGCGCCGGCTTGACCAGCGGAAGCACCAACTGCCACCAGATTCGAAACTCCGAAGCACCGTCCATTTTACCCGAATCACGCACGTCGGCGGGGATATGAATAAACGTCTGCCGCATTAGAAAAATGTTGAACACAGAGACTGCCCCAGGCAAAACTACACCCATATATGTATTGCCCAGATGAAGTCCTTGAATGGTCAGATAATGCACAATAAATGCCGTATAAGAAGGAATAATCATTGTAGCAATCAGCAACGTAAACACCACATTTTTACCTTTAAAACGAAATACAGCCAGGGGATATCCCGTCAAACTGGCCAGTATCACATTGAGCACAACGCCCAACACCGTAATGATGACTGTATTCAGCATATATTTAGGAAAATCCATGAACTGCCACACCTGACCATAGTTGTCGAAATCAATAAAGGTCGGGAAGATTGCAGGCGGCGTTGAAAAAATATTACGACCTGGCATGAGGGATACACTAAGCAGCCATAGAAACGGTCCCATTAAAAAGAGGGCTAGCAGCACTAAAAGCAAATACATTATCGTCATTCTGAGCACTCGACCAAGACTACGCATGATGCGACTGCTGCTCTCCTTTTTAGGAAGAGACGAGTGTAGCATTTTATCATTCTGTAGATTCATCAATAGGGATTGACACCGCCTTTCCTATTGAATCGGAATACGATAATACTAAGTACCGCAATCATTGCACCGACAATTAAGCCAAGTGCCGAAGCGTACCCAAAATTAAACTGCTCCATCCCCTTTTGAAAAATATACAAGCTGGATGTCAACGTGGCCGTTCCCGGTCCACCCTTGGTTAACACATATACCTCATCAAAAACACGAATAGCTGCCATAAGCGATATGAGGGTACAGAATAAAACGTAAGGTTTTAGCAGCGGAAGCGTAATATGAATAATCAAACGCCATCGACTTGCTCCGTCCACCCTAGCGGCTTCGTATAGATCATGAGGAATGTTTTGTAATCCTGCCAGATAGAGCATCATATAATACCCGAGTCCCTTCCACATCGTGATGAACATCAGTACATACAAGGCTAAATTACTGTCCGATAGCCAGTGTATGTCTTTGCTTATCAAACCTGCTTGTATAAGCAAATAGTTCACTACGCTGTTATTGCCCAACAGCCAACTCCAAATTAAGGCCACAGCTACCATTGAAGTCACAACAGGGATGTAGTAGGTCGTACGAAATATTTTAATTCCAGGGATACGGCTGTTCACCAGCACAGCCATCAGGATAGAGAAAAGTTGAAGAAAGGGGACAATGAGCACGTATAACAATGAATTCCAAATCGAAATAAGAAAGTTACGGTCCTTAAACGCTGCTTCAAAATTATCCAAGCCGACAAAATGGGTATCTGATATGACAGAGTAGTCCGTCAATGCCAGCGGAATGCTGTAAATAATAGGCCAAAATACAAAGACGGCAAGCAATAACAGTCCCGGCGTCATAAAGGCCCAGGCCGTAAAGGACTCCGACCTCAACCATTTGATCATGCTGCATCACCACCTGATTTTGATAAATGAACAGGGGAGTATTCGCATTACTCCCCTGTCATACCTATTGCTTTAAAATATCGTTTACTTCCTGCTCCAGGGCAGTAAGCGTCTCCTTCGTATCTCTTCCGTTCAATAAAATATTTTGCAAGGCTCGCGCGATCGCGCTGTTCACATCCTTGGCATTAGGCACACCGACCATATAATCTGTCGCCTTATCCAAGCTTTGTGCAGATACTACCTTGGCTTGTGCTTCTAATGATTGGTCAGACTGAGTAAAATACGAGTCTTTAATGGATTCTTTCGTGGAAGGTAGCGTATTGGCCTCTTTAGAAAAAGCCGTTTGACTCTCAGCATTTGTTAAGAAAACAGCAAATTTCACCGCCTCGTCTATATGTGCAGACTTGGTAGGTACGACCAGGTCCATAGAGTTGGAGAGCCGCACATCAGCTTTGCCGGTTGGGACCGGAACAGCAATCGTATTCTTATATACGTCCGGCGCCGCCGTTTTGATAAAATTGATGAACGTCGGACCTGCCAGCTCAAAGGCAACCTGCTCGCCGGCATAATATTTCACTTGCTGTGAAAAATCAGCATCTTCCTTAAGCACGACACCATCTTCCATCTGTTTTTTTAGATTATCAATCATGGTGACTGCGTCTGGAGTGTTGAATGCAGCTGCTGTCTTCTCTTTATTTAGAATGGGAATACCGTCAACCGCAAAAAGCTTGGATACGAGCTGCTGAGCATAGCCAGCCTTACCGATTTTTCTATTGATTTGGCGGCCCCATTCTGACAATTCCTCCCGCGTTTTGGGCGGATGAGCAGGGTCCAATCCAGCAGCTTTAACCAGCTTTGTATTCATGTAAAGTACTTCCGTGCCAGTATACCAGGGTAGTGCATAAGCTTTACCGTTAATAACCGTAGAATTATAAATACCCTCGAAATAAGCAGCCTTTTCCTCGGGCGACAAGTGTTCATTCATATCAACAACAGCACCCTTAGAGCCCATTTGGCTAGCAAATTCCGTATTGAGATTCACTACATCCGGGCTGCTGTTGCTAGCAATACTCGTCAATAACTTATTGGTCACTGCATCATACGGGTAATCCTTCCAATCAATTTTGACATTAGGGTTCTTCTGCTCATAATCGGCAATGACCCGATTAAAATACGGGGTAAATGTAGGTTGTAGCGCAATGGTCCAAAATTGCAGTGTCACTTTCCCTCCGTCTACCTTTTCCGGCTTTGAGCCTCCGCCACCGCAGCCGCTCAGCAGTACAACCAGTGCCAGCATAGATACAAGCAACCGTAACCTGCCTTTCGCTTTCTTTGTCACATGGTGACCCCCTTGTTCTTAGTTGATTAAGGTAAATTATAACAGAAATACCGTTATAGAAGGAACATTTTTTCAATAAAATAAATTTAGAAGGAATAATTTTTCTTTTATTGGATACAAAAAAAGACGCCTCTTCAATAGAGACGCCATGTTTTCCAAATCAACCTACAAAGGATTCACATCTATTAATAATATGGAGCCATGAAAACGTACACCAAAACCCCAGTCAAGCTCACATATAGCCAAATAGGCATCGTCCAACGGGCAATTTTACGATGTTTCGCTACCTGCATCGTCCATCCCCATACAACTGTGAATAGCGCCAGCGGTACGATAATTGCAGCCAGTATACTGTGCGAAATCAACAGCGTAAAGTAAATCGGCCGAAGGATACCCACACCACCATATTTTGCAGTTTCCGGCGAAATGTAATGGAAGGTTAGGTAGGAAAATAAAAACAAAACGGTACTGGCAAAGGCCAGCAGAATAAAGGTTTTATGCACCTTAATGTTTTTCTTGAAAATCGCAACCAATGCAGCCACCAGGAAAATAAATGTGAAGCTGTTAAAAATCGCATTCAACCTTGGGAAAATAGTGAGATCAAAACTAACACTCCCCTGGTATCCGATCGGCGAAAAGAACAGTAGCAAAATAATCACATTGGCTATAATGGAAACGGTGATAATCAAGGCTGTAAAATTACGATTGCTCGTTGGAACGTACTGCTTGTCCTCACTCGCTTTATTCATCATGAGCGTCTCCTTCGTTTAAATTCTGGTTTTCGTTATTTTTGCGGTCATAACCATAATATATTATATAGAACTCATAGATAGCCTGTGAAGTGACAACAGTATGAACAATTTCACAGCGATTCTCCTGAAAATATGCTTCATCATTTGGGAATCGCTCTTATCTCCCCATATCAACGGTAGAATGCATTCATTCTACAAGCTTTATGACACAAAAAACACCGAAAAGGGATCGTTCCCCACTCCGGTGTTGTGTCGGCTATGCAATACGCTGCCATGATATATATCTATTGCTGCCAGACGTCACTGTATTCCTGATGACGCTTGAACAGAGCCAGCGCGTACGAGCAAGCAGGGATCACCTTTTTATGCTGTTCCCTTGCCATAGCAACAACTTTGTCGATAAGCTCCTTGCCAATTTTTTGACCCCGTAACTGCTCGGATACAAATGTATGGTCAATGACCAAAGAGTGGTCATCTACGGATTTATAACCTACTTCTGCAACTACCTGTCCATCATCCACCATGACTACTGCATGGTCTTCCTCGCGAATTTGTCTCATGAGACCAATCCCCTTTCTGACTGAAGAAAATGCCGGTACAACTCCATGCGAACGAGTACTGCAATCACTTGATGCCCACGCTAGATATCCTTATCATTCCCCTATTTAGGGGACAGCGAAACATCACATACATAAAAAAAGAACTATCGTCGACACTATATTTATTCCAATTAAGGTAAAGGGAGGTGCTGTGTTGGGTACGGAAATGAAGCCTGTCATCCCGTTTGAACCAGAACTGAGCGAAAAGGTCCCTGTAGATGCAGGCCTTTGGCGTTACGAAATAAAATGGGACGGTACAAGAATTTTAACGTATCACGATCAGGGCAGCACGCGTCTGTTCAATCGCAAGCAGCATGAACGAACGCTATTGTACCCGGAGCTTGCTCGCTTCTCCTCCTACTGCAGGGCAGATTCAGTCATACTGGACGGGGAGATGATCGCACTTGGTGCCGACGGTAAACCGTCGTTCCATGAAATTATGCGCCGGGATCTGATTCGCCGGACGGATCGAATTCAGGCAGCCTATAAAGCCGTACCCGCTACTTACATGCTGTTCGATATTGTTTATCTAAATGGGGAATGGGTTCATCGCAAACCGTTACAGGAAAGGCTTGAACTGCTGCATCAGATCATCATACCGAGTGAACGGATCCAACTGGCTCCTGCTCATCCTGATGGACAAGCTCTATTTCAGGTTATGTGCAGCCAAGGAATGGAAGGTATTGTGTGCAAAAAACTGGATAGTCCGTACACATTGGGCGGACAGGACAGACGATGGGTCAAGGTCAAAAATTATGGTGATATCATTGCCGTTATCGGTGGCTATACCCTAAACGGAGGCGTTATCAACGCTGTATTGCTGGGCCAGTATGATAGACAAGGAATACTGCGCTATATCGGGCACGTGGGTACAGGTAAGCTGACTCGTGGAGATTGGCGTCAGCTAACCGAGCGCCTCTTGCCACATACCATATCGGAGCGACCTTTTATTAATAAACCGGATCGGCATCAAGACGCATTTTGGGTAAAGCCCATGTTTACCGCCAAGATTCAATATAGTGAATGGCGATGGCAAGAAGGACGTACCTTGCGTCAGCCCTCCATCCAAGCTCTTGTGGATCAAGGTATTGAACAGTGCATCGGACCTTGGAAGTGACGTTTTGCCGATACTTTTTCAAAAAAATGCAGAACAAAGTTTGTATAAATCATTGCAACCAGTGGTTAATTAAATTACAGTTAACTAATTAACTACATCGAGGTGGATCGCATGTTCTTTTTTTTGGACTCCGAAATTCGTCAACTGGCCTATAATCTATTTCCAGGTGGCAATAAGCCGATTGGTGTTTTGGTAGATTTATTTTCTATAACGTACGAAATAAGAAAAAATATGGAAAAACGTTCGCGTGAATTTGGTCTCTCCTACGGGCAATATATTGCACTTTGTGTACTTTCTGCGCAAAGAGATGAAATGTCCTCTCCTTCTGCTTTAGCTGAAAAGATGGGTGTCAGCCGAGCAGCAATCAGTTCTATGGTCATTTCTCTTGAACAAGAAGGATTCATTAATAAATACGACGATCCCAATGACAAGCGGGGAGTGTTTGTTTCCCTGAATGATAAAGGAAGAAGTAAAATTCAGCAGATGGACCCTTTTTTTATAGGGCTGGCTTCACGTCTGATGTCAGACTTTACTGAAGCGGAACTCTGCCAGTTTCAGACCTATTTGTCACGCGTACGAGATGCTTTTGAAGATGTTAAAGGTTCGCGTCTAACCCCCCCCAGTGCCCTCAGAGAGGAGAAAGACAAATAGTGCGAAGACTGAGACAAACTCTGTTCGTCAAACTTGCCCGCAGATCGGCTGGCCGGATGATAACAGCATCCGATTTTAAACCTTCGCATTCTCCTAAAGTACATCGGACAGAGAGGATGATTCCCACCTCTGTAGGTGATTCCAGGGTGATTGTATATGAGCCTTCCCTCAGGTCTGCTGATCCACTCCCCGTATTCGTCAATTTTCATGGTAGCGGATTCATTATGGGCAGCGCTGAAATGGATGACCCCTGGTGCCCGGTCATTGCCGAACGTGCGAATTGCGTCGTCGTTAATGTCGATTATCGCTTGGCCCCGGAGCACAAATTCCCTATTCCGCTACAGGAAAGCTATGATGTGACCCAATGGGTGTACAAGCATCCTAAAGTGCTGAACATCGATCCCCAACGCATTGCGGTCGGCGGACATAGCGCAGGAGGTAATCTTGCAGCAGCACTGTGTCTTATGGCCCGAGATCGCAAGGAATTCCCGATTGTGTATCAGGTGCTGGATTACCCTTCACTGGATATCGCTACAGATCCCAAGCTGAAGCCTCAATTTGAGAAGGCCATTCCGCCTCGCGTGGCAAAAATCTTCAATGAAAGCTATTTGCGCTCGCCAGATGAGGCGCAAAATCCGTTGGCTTCTCCTATTTATGCAGAATCGCTACATGATCTCCCTCCTGCGCTGATCATAACGGCCGAGCTGGACTCCTTGGCTGATGAAGCTGAGTTGTATGCCAAGCGGCTGATTGAAGCGGATGTACCCGTAATGTATAAGAAATACATGGGTGCCGCACATGCTTTTACTCATAGCGGGGATCTCGCTGTAGCTGAAAGTGCCTGGCACCTGATGAGCGACCAGTTGAAATTGGCATTTGAATTTGGGATTGAGGATACTCTGGCAGAGCTGAGGAAATAAAAATAAAAATAAGCCTCCTGCTACCACTGCCTTCATGCAGTCGGGTTCAGGAGGCTTATTTTATATCATTACAAACTGTTAAAAGCTTCTGTCAATACAGGCACAATTTGCGATTTGCGCGATACGACGCCTTTCAGAACAGCTTTATTGTCATCCAACTGTACATTGTAGGCTTTTTCAACTGCTTGGGCTTGGCTTCCTAGCGCAATACCAATGGAATCACTGTTCACAATGTCTGTTACGACGAACAAGAACAAATCAAGATTTTTAGCTGCAATGGTTTGAGCCAATGCAGCTTCCAAATCAGCTTGACGGGACAGCACATCGTTTACGTCTACTGCGTTCACTTGTGCAATTTCCACTTTGCGTCCATTCATCTGGAATTCTTTTGCGTCCAAGCTTACTAATTGCTCAATCGTGTGACCACTCAAATCAGCACCCGCTTTAAGCAAGTCAAAACCGTAACGATCTGCATCTACACCAGCAATTTCGGCCAGTTCGCGGGCAGCGGCTACGTCCTGATCTGTGCAGGTCGGGGATTTGAACAACAGGGAATCGGAAATAATCGCGGACAACATCAGACCTGCGATTTCTTTGGGAATGGCTACACCGTTTTCCTTGTAGAGCTTGTTCAAAATGGTGGCTGTGCAACCTACTGGCTCAGCGCGGAAGTACAGCGGCTGGCTTGTTTCAAAGTTAGCGATCCGGTGGTGATCGATGACTTCAGTTACGCGCACCTTGTCAATGTCTGTTGCGCTTTGCTGGCGTTCATTATGATCGACCAGAATGACGCTGTCTGTTTCAGCAGCAACCTGCTCAACCAGACGCGGCGCGCTCACTTTGAAATAATCCAGCGCATACTGCGTTTCCCCGTTAACCTCTCCCAGACGAACCGGCTCTACGTCCGCACCCAATTTGGTTTTCAAGTCTGCATAAGCAATAGCTGAGCAAATGGTATCCGTATCCGGATTTTTATGCCCAAAAATCAATGTTTTTGCCAACATAATCGACTCCTTCACCTTAAGCATTTTACGTGATTGTGTAACCTCAACAATTCCAATGCAGATTATATCATTAAATCTTGCATTCTCCCATTCCCCTTCGATTGATTTCAAAAATAATCTAGTAAATTCATAACATTTCCATGGAATCTACATGTGAAGTTAACCTTATTTTTTCTAAAAATATAAAAAACATATAGTAATATATCCCACCAATATGGTAAGATATGCCTCAAAACTGGCAAGTTAGTCACCAGTGGTCAATTCTATTATTTTAGATATTAAGGGAGGCGTGAGAACAACGGCAGTGGCTTCAAATCCTAGTATGTAGAGATATCATATTTTGATTGAAAAGAGGGAAATCTTTGAAAAAGCCGATCATTTTGCAAAAAATACCTGTCGTATCACTCGCTCTTGCCTTGACGGTAAGCTTATCTCTGCCGTCTTTCAGTTCTGCCGCTACCGCAGATCTACAAATCAATTCATTTTTAAAAGCTCAGGAAGCATTAACTATTGAGGCGGCTCCGGCCTTTATCTCACCTGAGCTGAGTACAGACTCCTCCCGTCAGGTCAGAGTCATCGTGCAGCTTGATGGTGAGCCCCTAGCAGTGGACAAATATGCAGCACGTTCAAGCGCCAAAGCTTTCACCGCTCAATCCGAGCAAAAAGCCGAATCTGCGATCGCCACCGAGCAAACCACGTTCGTAGACCAAGCCGCTGAGCACGGTATTTCTCTTCAAGTAAATTACCAGTACAACACGGTGCTTAACGGACTGGAGGTTACAGTGCCAGCCAATAAAATTCCAGAATTGGCTAAACTACCAGGCGTTAAATCCATTCACGAAAACAAAACATATTATTCTATCCCCGTGCAGGACCCGCCAACACTTACAGCCAACGAAGCCACTTATGACAATGCGCCACTGGACCAAATTGGTGTTCCTGAAGCCTGGGCCAAAGGATTGAATGGCGAGGGAATCAAGGTCGGGGTTATTGATACCGGTATCGATTATGAGCATCCGGATTTGAAAGAAGCCTACAAAGGCGGTTATGACTCTTTTGAACAGGACAACGACCCCTACGAGGAACCGTTCCTTGAAAAAGAGAATGATCCATACGGCACAGGTTTTAGTGGAACGACACATGGTACTCACGTCTCCGGTACAATTGCCGGGAAAGCCGCGAATAAATCCTCAGATATTGTACAAAAAGGGATTGCCTATAAATCGGACTTATACGTATATAAGGTGCTTGGACGCAATACCAAGACCGGTCGTTCCTCCGGTTCCTCGGCACAGGTCATTGACGGTATAGAACGTGCTGTCAAAGATGGCATGAACGTCATCAACCTGTCGCTAGGCTCGGATTCTGAAAAGGATCCCAACTCCCCAGACGCCATTGCCATCAATAATGCGGTACTTTCCGGGGTAGTCGCGGTCATCGCAAACGGTAACGCTGCACAACAAGGGCCCTATTTTTACTCCATGGGTTCTCCCGCAACATCCCAGCTGGCGATTTCCGTTGGTGCAGCCACTTCACCGAGCAAAAGCTTCTCGGGCACAGCCTCGGTCACACGCGACTCCTATTGGGAGGCTAACGGTGAATTAAAGAAAACCGTAACTGCTGATGCTTATGCACATTACGATTTTAATTTGATGGGCTGGGAGACAGGCAGAGAAGACTTTGCCTCGGTTTTGGGAACTGCCCCTTATGAGCTTGTATATGCTAATTTGGGACAACCTGATGATTTTGAAGGAAAAGACGTAGCAGGAAAGATTGTTCTCGTTTCACGGGGCAACTTGGCATTCGTAGATAAAATCACAAATGCGAAAGAAAACGGCGCGAAAGCCGTGATCGTTTTCAATGGAAATACGAAACCTGGTGACATTACCAAGGCTGATTTAGGGGAAAGTATTTCAGGTCGCGATGACTACGTTAATTCCAATTTGGGTGACAGCTTCGACTTTATTCCAACTTTTGACATGAAAGGTAAGGAAGGCCGTGCACTTGCTAAGCAAATCGTGGACAACGCTGGAGAAAAGTTCTCCGTTTCCTTTGGAGCAAACTATATTCGCACAGATAATGCAGGTAATACCATGGCCGATTTTAGCTCCCGTGGACCAAATGGAGATGAACTGCTGAGTATCAAGCCAGACGTGAGCGCACCGGGTGTTGGCATTTTGTCGACGTACCCTGCCTTCGCCAAGTTCTATCCAGATGCATCCTATGAGCAAGCTTACAAACGCAGCAACGGAACGAGTATGGCATCCCCACATGTAGCTGGACTGGCTGTGCTGCTGAAGCAGCAGCATCCGAACTGGACACCGTTTGATATCCGCGCTGCTTTGGCAAACACTTCGGTTACACTCTATGATGAGGATAAAACTCAATATGATGTGTATTCCCAAGGTGCAGGTCTTGTAAACATTGCGAATGCGATTCAGACTCCAGCCCTGCTGGAAACCGTTGAAAAGATTACGATTCTTGACAAGAACTTTAATCGGCAGGAGGTTGTGAATTATAATCCTTCCGCCAGCTTCGGGCTGTTACGACCTGGTAGTGATGCGAAGCAGATCCAGCTTCAACTCAAAAACTTGTCCGCAAACCCTGTGCAGTATGAAGCCAGCTACGTTTTACATGATAACGTCACCTCTGATCCAACTAAGCCTATTGCAACACCTGACGTAAGCAACATTGCCGTTCAGTTGCAGGGGGTTGGCGCGAATGGATCTATCTCGGCAGAACCAGGCAAATCGCAACCGTTCTTCCTGTCTGTACAACCAAGTGCGAATGCAGCTACTGGTGTATATGAAGGAGAGGTTATTCTAAAAAGCGCTGGACAGCCGACACTTCATCTTCCGTTCGTTGTGCATGTCGGCAAAGAAAATCCAACGACAGGCTTCGGCTTGCAGGACCTGAGTTTCACGAACCCGATTATTTACCCAAATCGTACAGGTGCGCAGCGCACAACAGATTTGGCTTTCCGTCTGACCACAGATAAAACCAATCAGATCGCGCTCTATGTATATGGATTAGATGATAAGCTGATCGGTCTGATTGATGGGATTGCCACTACCAAGGAGCAAGGTACTAACGCTCGCCTCAAACAAGGCGCATATTCCTTCAAGGGGATTGGCGGAAGTTACGTTGAATTTGATGACAATGGCAAGCCTGTTCTGGATGCTAACGGTCAGCCTGTTATTCAGCACTTGAAGGATGGCGTGTACAAGCTGGAAGTCAGCTCTCCAGAACTGAATGAAAAGGGAGAAGTCGAACGCAATACCGATGGTCCTAAACTGTTCACTGCCACTAAATCGATCCGTGTGGATAATAGTGCCCCATCCGGTGGTAGTAGTGGCGGCGGGGGTGGAGGTGGCGGCAGAAGCAATACTACACCTTCTGCTGCAACTAATACATCCACCCCTGTCGCTACATCTGCACCTTCACTGCAAAGCGTAGTGAAGCAAGGACAAGCTGTAAAAGCTGTGCCTACAGCCGTTGCGTTAAACAATAATATACAGTCACTGACAGTAGCTGATGCAGACCTGCAGGCTGCTGTGACAACAGCTGGCTCCAGCCCGACAGCTATCGTATTGTCGGCTACTAGCCAAGCAGGCCAAACGACTAAAGCATCACTCACTTCGTCACAGCTGGCAACGCTGGGCAAAGCCGCAGCAGGAAGCAGCCTGATTGTGGGCAATACAGGTTCTTCCCTAGCATTGCCAGTATCAGCTCTAAAAAATGCACCTCAAGGTGCAGGCATTGAAGTGAGTATCAGCAGCCAAGCAGAGGCGAGCGGCACATTTACAGGCAAGCTTAAAGGCTCGAATGTGATCGGCACCCCGGTAGGGTTTGAGGCCAACGTAATCACTGGCGGTAAGAGCCAACCGCTCAAAGTTGCGCCAGGACAATTTATTAGCCGATCCTTTACCGTACCTGGTCAAATTGATCCTAATACAGCCGGTGTGCTCTATACAGCGAACGGAAATGTCTATCCCGTCCCATCCGTCTTCACCAAGCAAGTTGATGGATCTACCGTCGTTAAGGTAAGCCGTCCGGGCTTCTCGACGTATGCAGCGGCGACACGACCTGTTAGCTTTGAAGATATTTCATCGTCGTATGCCCAATCCGAAATTCAATCGCTTGCAAATAAATTGCTCATTAACGGCACAACCGACACGAAATTCTCACCGAAGCAAAACGTGACGCGTGCAGAATTTGCAGCCTTGGTCACCCGGGCACTTGGCCTGACACCAGGTACTGCTGCACCATTCAGTGATATTCCGGCAGGGAGCTGGTATGCCGGGGATGTGGCGGCCGCTTATGAGGCCGGATTGATTACAGGTCGCAACAACGACAAGTTTGATCCGCAAGCAAATATCAGTCGTCAAGAAATTGCTGTTGTGCTGGGCAAAGCAGTAGACCTGCTTCAAATCAAAACAGCAGCCGATGGTCCTGCACGCACACCGTACCATGATACTTCATCCTTTGCAGGCTATGCCAAGGACAGTATTGAAAAAGTAAGTGCGGCAGGTATTATTAACGGAGCCACGATTAAAGGCTCTTCCTACTTCCAACCGAATGTACCTACAACACGTGAGGCATCTGCCAAGGTGCTGCATGTTCTCTTACAAAAAGCTGCACTCATTAACTAACAATTACAAAGCCCCCCGAGCCGTTATTTAACCAAAGTCGCGGTTCGGGGGGCTATTCTTATGTTAGACCATAATCTGCGATACTATACTGTTCCTGCTAAAGGCAGCGTTACTTTAAATATACTTCCCGTTCCCAGTGTACTTTCAGCTGTAATGCTCCCTCCGTGTGCTTCCACGATTGATTGCGTAATAGCCAGACCAAGGCCCGCTCCGCCTGAGCTGCGTGTACGCGATTCATCTCCACGATAAAATCGCTCAAATATCCGCTCCAGCTGTTCCTTCCCCATGCCGGGTCCATTATCACGAATTTGAATATCTGCTAGCTTCTTACCAGCCGATAAGTTGACATGGATCACTCCCTGCTCCATATCGGTATGTTGAACAGCATTGTGAAACAGGTTAAGTACGACCTGTTTGATCTTATCGCCTTCTGCCAATACCCGAACACCTGCCGTCATATCAAAAAATACCTTACGTGTGCCTGCCAGCATAAGGAGCTGTGGCTTCATTTCCAGCAGCAATGCATCTAGCGATATATCTTCCAGCTTCAACTCCGGTGTTCGGTCCAGCTTAGCCAACAATAGCAAATCAGAGACAAGCTTGTTCATGCGCTTGGATTCACCATACATACTTTCTAGTGCTGATTGGAGCTGCTTCGGATTGGATGCTGCTCCACGAAGCAGCACTTCCAAAAACCCGTGGATGGATGTGAGCGGGGTACGCAGTTCATGAGAAGCATCCGCAATAAATCGTCGCATTTGCATCTGCAATTCCCGCTCGGCAGCAAAAGAATGCTCCAGCCGCTCCAGCATTCCATTAAATGAAACTGCCAGGCGATCTACCTCATACTGACCCTGCTCTGCGTCAAAGCGCTCGTCCAAATTGCCCGCATCAATACGTTTGACTGCCTCGACCATTCTGGAAAGGGGCACCAATGTACGGCGAAGCACAGGAAGCATAAGCGCCAAACCAATCGCAAGTGCAATCAGAGACAATAAAATAAAGGTGCGGAGTTGATTAATCAGCTGCTCTTGCATGGAATTCGTGGAGACGCCCATTTGAAGTAACCCTGACGAACGGTCTGGTGGACCGAGCGGTCGAAACACAACCAGCTGCTCTTTTCCCTGTGCATCCGTAATTAATTGATAGCCGTGACGCATGCGCTTGCTCTGCTGCATTGCTTGATACTGCTGAGTGGTGAGGCGCGGCGGTTTAAGCCCATTTTCGTTGGACAAGCTCTGAAAGGTGCCGTCTATACCTATAGAAGCAAGCGACATATCCGGCCAAAACAGAAACGGCCCCGGTCGATTACCTCTCCGATTGGTATCATCTTGGGGAGCGGCGATCCCATTCCCACTATTTTCCTGTGAATCCTTAATCAATAAGTCGACAGGAATTGAATTCAGCTGTGTATTCATAGCGTCTGCTCGACTGCGATACAGAAAATCTTTCATTAGAAAGTATTGGAGAAAACCGATCAACACGAGCAGCAATGCCAAAATGAGTAAGGTTCTGGCCAAAAGCTGGGACCGGAGAGAACGAAGCGCATATTTTCTCCGTTTTTTCCTCCCCGCCTTCATAACAGATCCACTCGGTACCCAACACCACGCAGCGTCCGAATGACCCGATGCTCCTTATCTTTGAGTTTTTCTCGCAAGGAGCGAATATACACTTCCACAATATTATCCTCGCCCCCAAAGTCATACCCCCAGACTCGGTCCAGAATACGACTTTTACTCAGTACGATTCCGTGGTTTAACACCAAAAACTTCAATAGTTCGTATTCGGTAGGCGATAGCTCCAGCACCTGACTCTGATAGCGAATCTCCTTTCGTCGGTCATCCACTTGAAAGGGTCCGTGAACCACTTCCCCCAACAGGTCAGGGAACTGATTTCGCAAACGCGCTTCAATACGAGCCAGCAGCTCATTAAAACTGAAGGGCTTAACGATATAATCATCCGCGCCGAGCTTGAGCCCTTTTACCCGATCATCCACATCATCCTTGGCGGTCAGCATAATAACTGCGATGTTATCCTCTGTCTCCTTGAGACTTTGGCATACCTCAAATCCGTTCATTTCAGGCATCATTACATCCAGCACCGCTACATGCGGACGAAACTCTCTTGCCAGATCGAGTGCATCACTCCCGTTCTCGGCGGTTCTGACTTCATATCCTTCATTAATCAGTCCAAGCTCTAAAAATTGCAAAATATGAGGCTCGTCATCCGCCAGCATAATCTTAACTCCGTGTATTGGATTCATTATTAATCTTCCCTTTCATATTGCTTCATTTTTATCATATTAAAAGTCGATTCATTTTTACCTGTATCTAATATACCTGAATCCTGCCGTAAAAAAAGCACCTCACCCCAGCTTTCAGCTAACGTTCAGGGAGCGCTCAGAACCCATTAAGGTACGTCTGGCATGATAATAGCAAGCCGGTAGTTCACCGGGCCAAGATCGGAATAAATACAAAGAAACTTTCACAGGGAGTGGAATGAACATGATTAAGAAATGGTTTAAGACCAGGGCGGACATCCCCCTGATCATCATTATGCTGATATCCGCATTTTTGAACGGATACAACATCTGGCAAGACAAGTACGTAAACACCTACTACACGACGGCAGTAGCAAGCATGCTGCAGAGTTTTCACAATTTCTTTTTCGCCTCACTTGATTCTGCAGGATCGGTAACGGTAGACAAACCGCCTGTGGTGTTCTGGATTCAGACGTTGAGCGCCTATATATTCGGACTTCACGGATGGAGCGTGATCCTGCCGCAGGCACTGGCTCAGGTCGGATCGGTCTTGCTCGTTTACTTACTCGTCAAACCGAGCTTTGGTACACTGGCCGCACGTTTGGCTGCCTTCGCCATGGCAACCACACCGATAGCCGTAGCGGTTAGCCGCACGAATAACATTGACGCCATGTTGGTCTTCACATTATTGCTCGCAACTTGGCTATTGTTCAGAGGCCTTAAAAATAGCAAAACCGGGCTGATCCTGGCTGCTTTCGCAGTCGTCGGCATTGCCTTTAACGAAAAAATGTTGCAAGCCTATATGATCGTTCCTGCGTTGGGCCTGTTCTATCTGCTGGCTTCCAAGTATAACTGGAAACGAAAAGCAATAACGTTGGCAGGATCGGCAGTGGTTCTCCTGATTGTATCGCTCTCTTGGGCAGTCGTAGTGGATTCCACTCCGGCCGATGAACGTCCTTATATGGGGAGTAGCGGAACCAACTCTGTACTGAATTTGGCCTTCGGTTATAACGGCCTGTCTCGCCTGACAGGAGATCAGGGAACAGGTGGCAATCGTGGCGGTCAACGCTCAGAGCAAAACAATAACGCTGCAACGAATAGCAACATTACGAACACGGATCAGATCCAGACGACTACATCCTCCAACAGCACTACCACTACGGATGACTCTGGTGCCAACAATATGGCAGCAGGCGGACCCGGTGCAGGTGGTCAAATACCACCCGGCGGATTCGGGGGGAACGGACAAGGTGGAGAGGGCCAGGGTGGTCCAGGCGGTGGCCCGGGTGGAAATTCCGGTGGCAGCATGTTCGGTACTGGTGAAAAGGGACCTTTGCGGTTGTTCCAATCTTCCCTGTCAGGCCAAGCCAGCTGGCTGCTTCCGTTCGCAATCATTGCTTCCATCGGCCTGCTTGCCAGTATTCGACGCCGTAATATCACACGGAAACATAAAGAAGTTATCTTCTGGCTCGCCTGGTTGATTCCCGTAGCTGCATTTTTCAGCGTAGCAGGTTTCTTCCATCATTATTACCTAATTATGCTCGCACCACCGATTGCAGCGCTCTTCGGAGCAGGATTCGTAGAATTGTGGCAGCAGTATCGTGAGCGTTCCAACTGGCTCTCCTGGCTGTTACCCGTGGCAGTATTAGCAACATCGGTATTTAGCTGGTTCATTCTACAAAATTACAACGATACCATCGGCAGTAGCTGGTCCATCGCGGTATTGATCCTAGGGATCATCGGCACAGCACTCCTGGTGGTAGCACGAATGAAATCCGAGAAGTTCACAAGATATGCCATTATCGCAAGTGTACTCGCTATGTTTATCGGCCCTGTGTACTGGGCATTGACACCAATCGTCTACGGGGGGAACAGCATGATCCCACAAGCTGGACCGACTCAATTTGGCGACGGCGGTGGCGGAATGCCAGGCCGCAATGATGGCAATAGAGGTGCAAGCTTCAATGGTCAACAAGCCGAAGGAACTCAAATGAATAACCAGACTCAAAATGCAGAGAATTCCAACTCTGTTGGAAATACTTCAAGCACACAAACAAGTACAGACACGGAACAAAAAACTTCTACCCGTTCCAGAGGAATGGGAGGCCCGAACGGTAGCCAAAGTTTAGATCAAAAAACATTGAGCTACTTGCAAAAAAATAACACAGGTGAAACCTATCTTTTCGCAGCAAGCAATTATTCAACAGCCGCTCCTTACCTGGTCGAGGCCGGACAAAAAGTAATTATTATGAACGGTTTTGTGTCTTCCGATCCGGTCTATACCGTCGATAAAATCAAGGCGCTGGTCGAAAGTGGGCAAGTGAAATACTTTATGATTTCTGGTGGCGGCGGTGGACCGGACGGCGGCAACTCCGAAGTCACTGCTTGGATCAAGGAACACGGCAAAGTAATCCCTACAGATGAATGGAAAACAACAACCACAGCAGAAACAAGTACAGCAGTGAAAGCAACGAACAGCGGAGACGAGCGTGGCGGAAGCGGTACTTTATACGAAATCACATTATAAATGAGGAGGAACTACGAATGAGTGAACCTATCCGTTATTCCATAGTTATCCCGATGTACAACGAGGAAGCCGTTATTACGGAAACCTACCGGAGGCTGAAACAAGTTATGGGCTCAATGGGCGAGCCCTACGAGCTGATCTTCGTCAATGATGGAAGTTCGGACCGCAGCGTTCAACTCATCAAGGAATTCAGTCTCAGAGATGACACGATTGTATTGATTGATTTCTCTCGCAACTTTGGTCATCAGCTAGCAATTACCGCCGGGATGGATTATGCGGTGGGAGAGGCAGTCGTCGTCATTGACGCTGACCTCCAGGACCCGCCGGAACTGATTGTTGAGATGGCTAACAAGTGGAAGGAAGGCTATGAAGTCGTCTACGCCAAACGACTCAAACGCAATGGTGAAACTCGCTTCAAGAAATGGTCTGCCAGCCTCTTTTACCGCGTACTTAAAGCATCAACGGATATTAATATCCCGGTCGACACCGGGGACTTCCGCCTAATGGATCGCAAGGTCATAGATGAATTGAAACGTCTGCCGGAAAATAACAGATTCGTGCGCGGTCTGGTCAGTTGGATCGGTTTTAAACAAACTGCTGTTGAATATGAGCGCGATGAGCGGCTCGCAGGCGAAACCAAGTATCCGCTAAAACGCATGATCAAGCTCAGTCTCGACGGGATCACATCCTTTTCGATTAAGCCGCTCAAGCTGGCAGGTTATATCGGCGCACTTTTGTCCATGTCCGGCTTCCTGTATCTGATGTATGTGTTGTTTCTTAACTTTTTCACCGATTCCTATGTGATGAAAGGCTGGTCATCCATGATTAGCATCAGCCTGATCTTCGACGGAGTGATTCTGATTATTCTCGGTATTATGGGTGAATATATTGGACGGATTTATGACGAAACCAAAGCACGTCCACTCTACATTGTCCGTGAGCGTCTGGGTGGACAATACGATAACGGTCCGACACATGCTATGAAGGTTCCTGAACAACGCGAGTCCCTGTACATGAAAGGAGCCCGTGACAGTCTGATTTCGGGCGGACGTACAGTACGCGACAACAGCGCGGTATATACTGGACCCAAATCCGGTCATGGGGCCTAATCTATGAAAAGTCGCATGGCCCAGCTGCTTCCTATGATCCGATTTGGCATCGTAGGTCTGGTGAATACAGGAGTAGATTATATCATTTTTATGCTACTGGCTTGGACCGGAGTGCCGGTCGTGGTAGCGCAGATCATTTCGTACAGCTGCGGCACAGCCAACAGTTATATTTTGAACAGCAAATGGACATTCAGCAAACAACAAGCAAACAACACAAGCAAAGGTCAGTTACTCAAGTTTATCGTCATCAACCTCATCGTATTGGGGATAACCTCCTTATTGCTGCAAGTGCTTCACACTGAAACCGAGCTGCCGCTTGCTTTAGGCAAGCTGATCGCCACCGCAGCCGGAATGATCATCAATTATATCGGGAGCCGATACTGGGTGTTCGGTTCCCCATCCCGAAAGGAAAGTGAATCTCTATGAGAAAAATTACAAAAGCCGTTATCCCTGCCGCCGGTTTGGGAACCCGTTTTTTGCCAGCTACGAAAGCTTTACCAAAAGAGATGCTTCCAATCGTAGATAAACCAGCCATTCAATATATCGTTGAAGAAGCCATCAAATCTGGAATTGAGAGCATCATTATCGTTACGGGGCGTAATAAAAAAGCCATCGAAGACCATTTTGACAAGTCTGTAGAGCTGGAGCAAGTACTGGAGAGCAAGGGAAAATATGATCTTCTGCGTGAAGTTCAAAGCATCGGAGGCAAGGCAGTCATCCACTATATCCGCCAAAAAGAACCGCTCGGCTTGGGACATGCGGTACGCTGCGCCCGTCAGTTCATTGGCGATGAGCCCTTCGCCGTGTTATTGGGCGATGATATTATGAATTCCTCCACTCCGGCGATTCGTCAGATGATGGATGTATACGAAGCCACTGGCAAGCAAGTGGTCGGCGTGCGCACGGTAGAAGAACAGGATGTAAGTAAATACGGCATTATTGACTCCACTCACCAAAATGGCCTTATTCATGAAGTCGGCGGACTTGTTGAAAAACCATCCCCGGCAGATGCTCCTTCGCGGCAGGCTGTCATTGGTCGCTATGTATTGGAGCCTTCTATTTTCTCCATATTGGAGAACATGTCCACTGGAGCGGGCGGTGAATACCAATTGACAGATGCTCTGCATCAAGTAGCATTGCAAAACCAGCTGCTTGCATTGGAACTGGAGGGCACACGCTACGATATTGGTGATAAAGCTGGCTATCTGGAAGCAGTGCTCCACATGGGCATGCAGCGCGAAGATTTGCGTCCAATGCTTGACTCCATGATGCGTGAGTGGGCGCTTGCTTCAATGATTAAATAGGCAAATTTCCTCCTACCGAAATCCGATGATGTTGTGAAATCACGAAAGTAGCTGGTTAAGCACATAAACTTGTACAATGTAAAAGTACAGAGCATCGGAATTTACGCGGTCGCCCGGCCGAAACTAAGGAGGAAAAGCCCCGATGATACCTGAGGGAAATCTGCAAAGTAATGTGGATCGTTTCAATGGCTTTGCTGACAACTACGATCAACACCGTCCAGAAGCGTCATCACTCGTCGTGGAAATCATCAGCCGCTATCTGGATCGGAACGTAGCGCTAGTTGCCGATATTGGCTGCGGTACTGGGCTCTCTACTTTCATATGGAAAGACACCGCTCGTCGAATCGTCGGCATCGAGCCTAACCCGGACATGAGAGGAATAGCGCAGCGCAAGCTGGAGAGAGCAGGAACGACAATGACAGGTACCATTTCCTTCGAAAGCGGGTTCTCCAACAACCTGCCCTTTGAGGACGGCACTGTAGATGTCATCACCTGTTCTCAGTCCTTTCACTGGATGGACCCCGAGAGCACACTCCAGGAAGCAGGCAGGGTCTTGGCACAAGGCGGCGTGTTCGCAGCCTTTGACTGTGACTGGCCTCCTGTGCTGCAATGGCAGATAGAGCAAGCTTATACAGAGCTTATCACCAAAGCTGATACCGTTTTGGAACAGGAAGCTCCTGTAGAGCAACAGGCTCATAAATGGAGCAAGGATCAGCATCTAGCTAATCTGCACCATAGCGGGCAATTCCGCTATATTCGGGAGATTGTCTTCCACAATCGTGAGCAATGTGACGCTGCTCGTTATACTGGGCTCGCTCTTAGCCAGGGAGGAATTCAGAGCCTGTTCAAACTTGGCAATCGAACGCTTGACGACGATATAGCCCGCTTCGTGAAGCTGGTTGAGAATCATTTTGAAGGCAGAACACTGGATATCCTGTTTAGCTATCGTATGAGAATCGGCATCAAGTAGAACGGAATCAAAATCGTCGTGATGATATTCACTTCGGCTCAAGCCAAAAAAAAGACTCTCCTTGTCTCGTGAAAGCGAGTACGTAGGAGAGTCTTTTTTCTTTTAATACATAGCTACATCTACTTCCCTACAATCCCTAGCTGTAGGTTTACTGCGTCTTCCTCTTAGGAAGAGTGGACAGCTAGAATGTGCGCCAACCGATCAGGATAGTCTGTGATGATGCCGTTCACTCCGGCCTCCAGCAGACGCTCCATTTCCTCCGGCTCATTCACCGTCCATGGGTGGTAGACGACGCCTAATGCCAAAGCCTCGGACACCGCTTCCGGTGTAACCACTTGCTTGTAGGCATGAAGTGCTGTAGCCCCGAATTGGGTTGCATACTCCGATGGGCGAACCATAATCTCAATATAGAGCGCTCCCGTCTTGATCTCGGGGGCAATCTGCGCACAGAGCGCGAGCGATTCATGATTGAAGCTGGATAAGATCACCCGCTCTTCTAATCCAAAGCGCTTCACAGCGGCAATGACCTCTTCCTCCATCCCCGGATAGAGATGAATGCTATTTTTCAGTTCCAGATTAATAATGGTATCCGAGGACTGTGCCAGTTCCAGTAACTCACCCAGCATCGGTACCCGCTCGCCTCGAAATTTCTCATCAAACCAACTGCCTGCATCCAGTTTATTTAATTCTTCCAGCGTGATATCTCTTACATCCAGCGGGCAACCTGTCGTGCGCTCCAGCGACTCATCGTGAATCAGCACCAAATGCCCATCTTGGGTACGCTGCACATCCGTTTCAATGCCTGTTGCTCCCAGTTCCAACGCGTGGCGGAAAGCCGCCATCGTATTTTCAGGACATACCCCGGAAGCTCCGCGATGCGCAAAATTAATTACCTTCTGGGTCATAGTCACGATATAATCCCTCCTGTCATTTCAAACAAGAATATTCTACTCGTTCATTGTTTGGGCTGTATAAAATATTCGCCACAGTCGCCTGTTCTTCTACGCCGGTTGAACAATCTTCCCAATCCATTCCGAATAAAATGCATTCCCATTCCGTCGATCAAATTCAGCTGCCGCAGACTCTGCCAGTGGTCTGAAGTACGCAATGATCTCTTCTAATGTACGTTCCTGTTTGCCCCATTCAAAAGATGCAGGCATCCGAATCAAACGAAGTTTTCTCGAAGTATCCAGCTTTTGCAGCAGCCCTACCATCGCTGCGTAAAAATACATTTGCTCGAATCCGCTCTCATAGTCCAATGCGATGTGCAAATGACGTTCCACCACTCCGATTCCTTCAATCGGATTTGCAACCGTCAAATACTCAATATGCTCTGCTATCGTTTTCAGGAAGTCACGGTCATCACGAACCAGGCGATAGCCTTTGCGATACTGCTCCTTCGCCTGATCAACCTCGCCTTGACGATACAGCGGCAATAGCACCTGCGAGAGCGTCACATGCGGCACTTCTGCACATCTCATCCGTCCCGATAAAATCGGTTTTGCCACGGCAAGCGCCTGCTCGTCTTCTCCGGTCAAATAATAGAATCGCACCATCTGGCTCTGCTCACAGGCTTCACAATCACTCATACTGTCTGGCTCAATTACGCGGAACATATCCAGATACCGCCGTGCTTCATCCAGTTCACCCATGTCCATCGCGATGCGGAACTTATAATAGTAATATGGTCGCTCATTATACCCGTATTCAGCATAACGTCTGCGCATATCCTCTACCAGATCCTCGATTTGAGTTTTTGATATATTCGGAAAACTGCACACCTTTCCAAGTATCCATTTATAGTTCCACAACAGCTCAACGGGGTCGTATTCCTCTGGATTTTGGTCAAATTGACCCAGCTGCCATGAAAAAGCAATCAGCGACTTCAACGGATATCCGTTAAAAATAGCACAGTCTACAATCTCTCCCCGAATTTCATAAGCGAGCTCCTTCAAACCTGAGGTATCCGCCAGGCGAACAGCCTCTTCCAGAATCGCCAGCTTTGCTGCCCCTCCGGGCGTATCCTGTGCCTGCTCCATCATTTCATATATCGTCTCTTCCATTTGAATCCTCCTTTAATTACGCAATTACGTATTCTGTCCGTTCCCTAATCCCCAATTGATAAAATGCAGCACACTCCGGTTCATCAGCCCTAGCTCACTGCGGTTCATCGGATAGTGACCCATCATAAGCGCATTCACATACATCATTTCTGTTGCAGCCGTAATCATCTGTGTATCGGTAGCTTCAAAAATCCGCGCCACTACCGGGTTGCTTAAATTAAAATACAAGGTCGAATAGCCCGCGTTCTGCTGGACTCCCGCTTTTAGACTATCGAGCACATTGGAAAAAAGCGAAGTGGTCTCTTCAACTGTGTGTTCCATGGAGCGCAAGGTTAGTGCATCCTGTGAAATGGTGTACAGCACAGGCAAGCTCGCAGGCTCAAAACGCTTCAACTCAGCACGGCAGCGCATCGGCTGCAAAGCAGCATCCATCACACGTAGCACATTGTAATACTTGGTGTGCTCTTCCTGCGTCAACCCGGTAAATGATAAAGATACATCCTCAGGGCTGAGTCGCTCTGTTTGCAGGGTAGCGTCGAACCAGTGCAGCTTATCCAAAATTTCTGAATCATAGATATATCCGCCGTTGATCACCAGCATCGATTGCGCTGCCGCCACATGCGTAATCTGGCGATACTCATCCACGGTCGCCGTGTAATGGAGCGGACGCCCGCCCGCCTCTCGGATAAGTTCACTCAGCTCGCGCCGCCCAAAAGTACTTTCGAAGGAAAACCAGCGGTGCATAATCCGCAGAAATTCATCATCCTCAACCGCGAGCGCCTTCATGGATAGCTCGTGCAAACGAATCCAGTGCTGCAAGCGGTCTGGCTCATATTCCGCCATGCGAAGCAGTTCTTCTCGAATACAGGTTCCCAATTCGGAACGAACCGCATCAAGCTGCTCATTTTCATAAAAGTATTCACGAGATGCCGTTGGTTGCAATTCGTCTGTCCAAATCAGGCTTTTAATGAAAAATGCCCATTCTGGCAATACATTTTCCGCTTTGTCGGACACGAGCATATGCTTCAGATACACCCGATGCAGCCGCTTGCTGTTCAGATTAACACTGCGAGGCAAAATGAATGCAATCCCGCCGGTTCTGCCCGATGCCGTCCGCAGCGGTATAAAATCACTGAAGCGCTCACCCATTAGGCGATAGCCTAAATCCAGCACCTCACCGCGTCGACTCCGTAATTGTTCCGGGTCCTGCATCCAGCTTGTCGATGGAAGATTGACCTGCTTAGTCTCCCCGTCTACAGACAGCAGGACAGGATATGGCAGCAAGGCTCCATAATAAAATAAGGAGTCTTTCACCTGCGCTGGCTCATAATAAAACTCGCTCCCCGGCTTACAGCGCAAATAAATTTGCGTCCCTATAGGCAGCTCAGTCTCTAATCGACGAATCGTATACGTCCCATCCGGCTTCCCTCTCCATTCCATAGAGATGCCTTCCTTCACCGAACGGGTCAGTACTACAATTTCATCGCTCACCATAAAACAAGACAGCAAGCCAATCCCAAAACGCCCGATAAATGAAGTCTCCGAGGTTAGCAAATCAGCCCCCTTCTTGGAAGACTGCCCGATGATCGACAGAAACCGATGAATGTCTTCTTCAGACAATCCAATACCGTTATCCTGAATCATCAATACCTGCTGATCCCCGGCACCGGATAGCTCTACGATGACTTTGCCTTCATAGTCGTTACTCTCAGAAACTGTATCTTCAAGGGTATTGTCTTCTTTCAATGATCTACTTTCAGCTTCAGTCTTCCGTAGCTCCTTGCGAGCCGTGATCGCATCTGTTGCATTTTGTAGTATTTCACGTATAAACACTCGTGGACTGCTATATAAATGATTGGCCAAAATATCAATCATGCCGCCCAAATTTACTTGAAAACGATATTCGTCTGTTTGACTCATAGAGATCATTCCTTTCACGAAATGCTACAGCCATCTTTTATTTAAAATAGCTATCTTTTAAAGTATAACGTGGATTTAAGACGGATTACACACCTTCATTTCAGATATCAATTCATTGACAACGGTACAACAGGGTCTTTTTTCACCCAGGAGGGTGGGCACTGGGTCTAATTAACTTCATAAAAATGTACGAGGCACGAACACTTAGTGATTAAGGATCATCTTTAGCTAGTTAAATTTAGGAATAAATATAATATTTATTGGAATTACCTCTTCCTTTCGAGCACTATGTTGATGGAGGGACAAATGGCTCATTTTATACAAAAAGCCCGCATTCCTGCTCTTGTAGTAGCCTTACAAGAGAGAATGCGGACTTATTAGGTATAACTCAGTCCGTTCCTTTTAGAAAGAGAATTAATGAGATTTAGCAAGACGAATAACGTTCCACGAGGCTTTGCCCAAATGAGCTTTTACAATTCCGTCTTCAAGCTTGGCATTGCCACCGTTATGAGGCGTAACCTTTTCTCCAGCTGGGCTATTGGTCGCTTTGAGATCATCATGCTCCAGCACGGTATGCTCGACAATACGGTAGCCTTCGAAACTGCGTACATCCACCGTCAGCTCCAGCGATTCAGACAAGTGACGGTTCACTGCAAAGACAGTCAGCGCGTCTCCCTCTTCATCATAAACCACAGCGCTATCCAGATAAGGAATGTCTGTAAAGTCCTTGGAATCGTATTTTTCGGAATCCACTACAGGCATCAGTGATACCCCACGACCATAACGGGAAGCATGCAGATACGGATAGAAGATCGTTTGCTTCCACGCTTTTCCGTTATTCTCGGTCATGATTGGCGCAATAACGTTGACCAGTTGAGCCAGGCAAGCCATTTTTACACGGTCCGCGTGACGCAAGAACGTAATCAACATGCTGCCCACCAACAATGCATCCTCAAAGTTGTAAATATCCTCAAGCTGCGGTGGTGCCACAGACCATGGATCGATTTTTTTGTCTGCATCATTGGAGTGGTACCATACGTTCCATTCGTCAAAGCTGAGCATCATTTTTTTCTTGCTACGTTTCTTCGCTTTGATATAATCACAAGTCGAAATGACAGTATGAATAAAATGATCCATGTCCATGGAACGTGCCAGATAATTAGCCGTATCATTGTCATGGTTGCCGTAGTATTGGTGCAGGGAAATATAGTCGGCTACCTCGTACGTATGATCCAGTGTGGTTGCCTCCCATTCCGGGAACGTCGGCATCGTGGAGCTGGAGCTTCCACAGGATACAAGTTCAATGTCAGGATCAATCAGCCTCATGGCTTTTGCAGATTCTACAGCCAGACGACCATATTCCTCCGCTGTCTTGTGCCCAATCTGCCACGGTCCGTCCATCTCATTGCCAAGACACCAGGTTTTAATCTTATGTGGCTGCTCTATACCGTGACTACGACGTAAATCACTCCAATAGGAGCCTCCTGGATGATTGCAATATTCCACCAGATTACGAGCCGCATCAATTCCACGCGTACCCAGATTTACCGCCATCATTACTTCAGAGCCAACATCCTTGGCCCATTTAAAAAATTCATTCGTTCCTACTTCATTCGGCTCCACTGTTCTCCACGCCAGCTCCAACTGTCTAGGTCTGGATGCAACAGGGCCGACACCATCCTCCCAATTGTAACCGGATACAAAATTGCCGCCCGGATAGCGTATAATAGGAACATCCAGCTCTTTTACCAGTTCTTTAACATCATTGCGGAAACCGCTTTCATCACTAGTCGAATGAGTAGGCTCATAAATTCCACCATATACAGCACGCCCGAGATGCTCTACAAAAGAACCATAAATGCGTTTATCGACTTCAGCAATACGAAAAGATTTGTCTACAATCATCTTTGCTTTTACAGCTGCTGCCACCTAAACCATCCTCTCTGAATGCGAAAATAAAATTTGTTGTACCTAAAATTAACAAGCCACCTTATTAACGCTTCCAATATAACACACCGTAATTAGCATAGTCAATATTATTATTAAATACTTAATATATGTATTAAGTATTTAATAATAAACGATAAGCATTTGGTTACGTATTTTTGAACACTTCATTTTATAAACAAACCTATTGAGCAAATAGCCTCTTTACTAAATAGCAATAATAGTCCGATCAAACTGCAATATTAATCTTCACACCTGCATTCTTAGCTTCGTCTTTAGCCGAATCCACATAGGCATTGATCTCTTGTTCAGTCCACACCCTACCAACCTCTATACTTGATTCTTTCTCATCCTTTGGTTCATCTCGATCTATTATCGTCGCTTCCTCATTCACTGCTTTTCTAATGCACTCATTGATATTTGAGGCAATCTCCATAATTTTCCCATTAAGGCCTTCTGCCTTCTCACGCAAAGTAGTTGATCTTGAAGGGTTAGTGTTTTCCCAACCTTTAGCTTCGCTTTCTAATGTAATTTGTGCCCTTTTAGTGATTTTGGAATTCTTCAGCTGGTTGTTTGCTGATACAATACTATGCATCGTATAAGTCATGAGACTTTGCTTTTGCTCCTCTGCAGTCTTGTGCGTATATTGTTCCTTTTTATCTTCCTGGGCTTCTTTTTTACTTTCCTCATCCATTCCAAATGCTTTTTTTTGTTCTTCTATTGATTGCTTCTGAATATTCTCGTCAATTTGTTGAATCTGCTTATCTATCTTTTCCATTTCGGCTTTTACAGCTTCCGAACCGAGGCCACGTTTTAGAGCATTACTTATATAGTCCGAACGCCTCTCCATCAGATTTTGCTTCTGCTCAATCAATTGCTGAATAATCTTGTTTTGCGGCTTGCCTATACTCTTCCTTTCAGCCTGAGGGGAGAGGGGATGCCGTAGTTCGAGTCGGTTGTTATCTGTGGTGTGGAACGGCGATTGGTGAGATGATGTAAAAGATACATTCATCTTAAAACCTCCATTTCTCTTCTAAATAGTAATTCTAGAAGTATATCGGATTTTTTGTATGTTTTTGTATATTTTATCATCACTTTTCACAAATTCTTCATTCCTTTTTCACTGTTAAGCAGTCCTTTATCGTCTATCAATTTGTTATATGTAAGCAACCTCTCCCAATATAACGCTGTCTATGTCCTTCCTCGCTGACAAATATAATATTTCAGTTACGGCGACAACGACCCGCATCTACAGACTGAAAAGAAAGATTCGTGCACTATCCCATCAATATTGGCTAACTCATATAGAAAATGTCCAATGTGAAGCCCAAAAGCAGGGCCTCTCGAAGGGAAGCTCCGCTTTTTTTGTTATAGTCTACTTCTCATAAGGTAAAAAACAGTTCTGTTCGCAGTCCCACTATTGGCCAGAATCTCAATACACAGTTAGCGTACATCATTAATAACTAGCGCTTTCTGGAATGTATGAATTTCGTCAGAAAATAAATTATAGTAAAACCCTCTATTTTCAATTAGTTCTTGGTGGGTTCCTCCTTCTACTATCTGACCCTTTTCCATAACTAAAATTTTATCTGCATATAAAACAGAGGTATAGCGATGAGATATGTAGAGGCATAGTCTATTATCAATGAATTTTTGAAATTGTTTAAATACTTGTTTTTCCGATTCTGGATCAAGAAATGAACTAGGCTCATCTAATACATAAACGTCAGCATCTTTGAAGAGCGCTCTCGATATAGCAATCTTTTGCCACTGCCCTCCTGAAAGCTGTATCCCCCCTTCGAAGTTTCTTCCTAGCTGTTGTTCTAATTGATTAGGCAAATCTCGTATTACCGAATCTACTCCTGTATGTTGCGCCGATTCCCATATCCTGGTATCAAGTTCAAGATCCCCTATACTCCCAAAACCTATATTTTCTCTTACTGAAAAATCAAATTGGACAAAATCTTGAAATATAACACCTACTTTCTTGTAAAGCATTTCTTTATTGTAATTTCGAACCGAGATAGAATTGATTAAAATATCTCCTTCAAAATCTTCATATAACCCCGTTAAAAGTTTTATCACTGTTGTTTTCCCTGATCCATTCCTGCCCACTAGAGCAAGAGATTCACCACGTTTAATTTTAAAACTTATATCTTTGAGAGCCAATTCTTTTTGATCTGGGTAAGCAAATGAAACATTCTTAAATTCTATGCATTCTATCGTTGAATCAGCTTGTATACCTGACTCTCTTAGCAACATTCTAGAACTGTCTTGTTTAGGTTTTATGTTAAAAAAAGCGAATAATTCATCTAGATACAGATTATGATCACACAATGAAATCAATCCTTGAGATACTGTGTTAATATTTTGATTAGCTAATTATACTGCTTGAACTAATGCATAAATACTGCCAACGAGAAATTCTTCTTTCCATGATATTTGTATAATCATAATCAAATCAATGGCTATAAATAATGTACTTATTACTTGAAAAGACAAATATAACGCAATACGTTTTTTGGCTAAATACTTATCCTCTTTGTAGAAAACATCAAAAATGTCCTTATATTTTGCTGTAAAGTAGTCACTAAGTTGATACAATAGGATTTCTTTAAAAGACTTCTCATTAGTCAATAAGTAATTAATATACCTGGATTTACGTTGTAAAGGAGCCCGTTTTTTCTTGGCTACATATTGAATTTGTGTGAATCTCAATAAAGAATAAAAAGATGCCAGGGGGGAAACAACAAGAATGAGTAATATCCACCATCTGAATGCTATTAAAATGGCAATACTAGAGCATAACGTAACCATGGAACTTAACAAATTAATGAGTTCTTTATAGATCTGAATAGGTCTATCTATTGAGTCGTTCTGTACTCTTTTGAGCTGATTGTGTACTTGCGGACTCTCAAAATCCGCAAGATTAAATGTTGATGCTTGTGATACTATTAATGTTTGTAATTTATTTATCAGTGAAATTTGGAACAATTTATCAGAGTATTCAATTAAACTTGAAATAAGCAAACTAGAAAACATCACGATAATTACAGGGAAAACTGCGCTGATTTGAAGCTTATGCCATACCGTGTTAGTCTCAAATTCAGAAACCAAATACTGTATGGAAAGAAGGTTAGCAATCGGGAGTGTTCCTTTTAGTAGATAGCCAAAAATAATGATAATAAAGTAGATAGGTTCTGTACTCCATAGTAACTTAGTTAACTTCGGCCAATATTGGAATGAATGAAATATAGCTCTTATATTCAAATGGTCTGCCTCACGTTCCATGCATTCCATCCCTTTCTTTATCTACTATTATTCGTTCTTCATGAAATCTCACTATTTTAGCTCTCAGTCACCCTGAATTGTATAGATATTTTCGGGATTTTTTTCTCTAACTTCCAAAATAATTTCATTTTTGAGGCGTTTAAAAGCGTCAACTTGCTCATTGGACAAGTGGGTCAATTGTGGCAAAATGTAATCAATCCACTTACTCGCCCAATCCATTCCGAAATTAAACTCTAAAAGCTTATTTGAATAAATATTGATTTGAAGTTTATTATGATTTTGCACTATTATTTTCGGCTCGAACGATGACATGGAGTGTATTCGGGTGATTTCCAAGGTATAGCGAATCGGGTGTGTCTCCTTTTTTTTAGCCACTTGATACAGCGTTTCAAAAAGGGTGGCAAATTGCCTAGCCTGATACGAACTAATCCCCTTATACTCTACTTGTGTTTGTCCCACAGTTATTTTTTGAAACGACGATGTCTGTACATTCTCATTAAATAGCCTCTCATATCCCCATACGCCCATCAGTATACTACAAGCAAGGACCGTACTAATCCAAGGGATTATAGACTTTTTGCCGCCTCCGCGCCGACTGGATAACAATGAGCCTAATCCGTAAAATAATAAACTACAGCCTAAGAGTCCAAAGAGATTTCGCCAGTTGATCATATAGGGGTTGAATATATTCACTACAGGAGATATGTAACGTAACTTTTCATTAAATGACCAGGAAACTAAACCTATAGGAAGGTAAAAAGCAATGAGAAAAGTGAAGGCCAACCCATAATGCTTTACTACCTGCCCCAGGAAGAGACCCAACATCGATGAAAAAACACTAGAAAAAAATACAATGATAACCAAATTCCATAATGATACATCAGCGAATGATTTCCATAAAAGTCCTACCATCATGAGCAAGAGAGGAAACGAAAGAATTAAAGAAACATAAAGCTGGTAAGCGATTAGACGATAATTAGGAAAGACAGAAATATATATATACGGTTCTGTATGATTACGATTGTGTATACTCGCAATCTGTAAAGAAAAAAAAGCTACAAATAACAAGTTAACACTATAAGTTATTGCAATACCTTCATTCATTATTAAATTGAATAAAAGAACCACACTAAAGGAAACCAGCAAGGTTACTGCTTGTTCTCTTCGAAGTAAAAGCTGTAGCCAGAAACGAACTATAATTCCATTCATTCTTGTACCCTCGCCATCCATAGATGATTACTGACTTTCATCAATACCCACATAAGCAAAAATAGGAATACTCGCCCAAAAGCAAACGACTGTGTGAAGAAATTGGAAATAATCCAATCTGGATTAAACCAGATTGAAATGTAAGGCAAGTTGATAGTAATACTGATTAAAAGGTAAACGAGCACTACAATGTTCACATACAGTTGTTTACGTAAGAGCAAGTTCAATATGACGGTAATTTGAACAGAATATCCAGTAGTTGCTACACCTGCTACTGTTAGATGAAGCAGTATCAAGAATGGAGCCTTCCCATGAGTCGTCCATTGAACCACACAAAATATAGCTAAAGCGACAAATTGAAATAAGCAAACCACTCCCCATAATACACAACTCTTACAATAAAAATATTGGGCTCCTTTAGGCAATTTAGGCATAATAACAGAAGAAATCATTTTTTGCTTCTCGCCATCATAAAGAACAGAATACATTAATGGCATAAGTAATATGGTAAAGAACATTTGTCCATGATGCAAAAATATCCATAACGCGTTATTCTTATTCCCTGCTCCTAGATATAAAAATAAAGGAATTAAAAAACAAGAGAACGTTAGTGCTATAAAAAATACTACACTTTTTTTCATAAGCAAAACTTCAAATTGAACTAGGGCTCTGATTACTTGTCCCATTCTGCTAACTCTCCTCCGGATCGGAAATGTACAGATACGCATCCTCAAGATTAGCCGTTTCGGGTGTGACTTCTGTACAACAATCTGGAGGGTAGTTACACAATAATCGAGCCTGAACTCTTCCTTCCTTCCGCACAATGGAAGTGATTCGAGCTTGTTGGCTTAATTGTTCCAATTGACGCTTGCCAACATCAACCAACCACACTTTACCCTCGACAGTTCGAATCATATCGTCTATAGCCCCTTGGTACAGACAACGGCCTTCTTTTAAAACGAGTAGTTTGTCACATGTGCTTGAAACGTCAGGAACAATATGAGTAGATAACAATATAATCCTGTCTTCTCCATAATTTTGAAGCAAGTTTCGAAAAGCAATTCGTTCTTTGGGGTCCAGTCCAACCGTAGGCTCATCAACAATTAACAACTTAGGCTGTCCTAACATAGCTTGAGCAATTCCTAAGCGCTGCTTCATTCCCCCAGACAGCTGTTTTATTTTTTTATCAACTTGATCGATAAGTCCCACCTCAATTAATCGCTGTGATGTCTCCTCTTGAATATGATGTTTACCTTGAATACCTTTTAAAGCCGCAAAATAGTTCATGGATTCCAAAATAGTCACATTTGGAAAAAAATCAAAATACTGCGGCAAGTAACCTAGTAAAGAACGAATAGCATCAGGTTCTTTTTTCAAAGAATGTCCGAATATTTCAACTTTCCCTCGGTCGAATCTAAGTAAAGTGGCAAGAATTTTCATTAAAGTGGTCTTACCTGCTCCATTGTCTCCGAGCCAGTCCGAATATACCATTATCAATGTGAAAATGAAGCTCGTTAAGTACTTGGTGAGAACCATATGACTTACTTAAAGCTTGAATATCAATTGTCAAATGAGGCATCCTCCAATAGTTGCTCTCGCTGCCGCTTAGCAGAGAACAGGTTTTTCTTGTCTTCTTTAGTTAATCGTAAATACAATTTCATACAATCCATTATTGCACTACGAGTAGAGTTACAGTATTTATCCACTGGCTCATTAATTGAACCACTAAGCACCATATTTTCTTGAGGACAACCTCCACCACATAGATTCTTAGCCCAACATTCTCCGCATACAGTTCTCTTCTCTAAACGCATCTCACTAAGCATGCCACTCTTCTTTCTTACATCCATCCCTTCCCTTACATTTCCTAAAGAGTAATCCTTTTCATTAACAAATCGTTGACAAGGATAAAGATTACCATGCACATCAACGGCAAGCATATGCGAGACCGCTCCACAAAAATAATCTCGCTTAGAAGAAGAATGAATCATCTTCAAGTATTTTAGAATGTTCGATATTTGACGTGCTTCCCCATATTTTTTGACCCGAAGCAAAGATTCAAAATGAACAACCAATTTGGTGAATTCTTGTGCATACTTCTCAAAGTCATCATCACTAAGCATCTCGACTGCAGGATACATCGCAACATGGCGGATACCAATCCCCAATAAATGTGTAAGTGTATGTGTTATATCCAATTGTACTGGTGAAATCGTAGCTCTTGCTGTTATGGCACCTTTTTTTCTTAAACTTTCTGTTCTATTTAAAATGATTTCATAGGTACCTTTTCTGTTCTGATAATATCGATTGAAATCGTGCGTCATTTGATCACCATCTAGACTTATCTGAATAGAAACATGATGATCTAATAAGAAATTTTCAATTTCTTTGGAAATCAAGGTGCCGTTCGTTGTCATACTATATGTAACACGTTTATTTGATTTTTCTTGTTTAAGCTTAGTGTAGGCTACAACTTCTTTAATCACTTCAATGTTCAGAAGTGGCTCCCCTCCAAAAAAGCAAATATTCAGTTCTTCTTCCTCGCCAGAATGATTAAACAGATAATCAACTGCTTTTAATGCGGTCTCTGTGTCCATGCGTCCTCGATCATTATATTCTCCGTCTCCTCCATAACAGTAAGAGCATCTTAGATTACACTCTTGAACCAGCATAAGGATTATAGATGATAGACTCACTTGCTCATCATTGCAACTTTTACATTCCTTTTGAACAGACAAATCTTTATTATATATAACCGATGCTTCCTTCAGACTGGCTAATAACCTATCTACCTCTTCTCTACTAGAACGATGCTTAAGTAATTCATATATTTCTTCAATTTCCTTACCTTCGCTATTGCATATATCTACTACGACATCATCAATCTGAAAAAGCCCATTTGTTTTTATATTGTATAAGTATAACTTTTCATTTTGTTCTATGATTTTGACGGGATTTTTTTCAAATGGAGCACTAATCACTATTAATCATCCTCTCAAAGTTACAAAATAGGAGGAAGTCCAAGAAGATTAGTTCCCAGACCTCCTAAGTTGACTACCTGTGTTTGAAAGCTCTATCGTTGCGAGTTTTACTTCAATTAATCGAATTAATCGCTATCATTATTAGTACACCAATGACCACTTTCTTTGCTACAAAACCAGTCGGTAGCATCACAACCTACACAACGATCACGTGTATCACAAAAAACACACGTCATAGGAGAAACACTGCCTTCAGCTGCTTGGTTAATAGGATCAAACAATTTGATTCACCTCATTTTTTGTATTTTTTTATTTCTTTTCCAATATAATCATTTTTTTAGTTAGCCTCTATACTTTTTTTGAAGTAATTATGTAAAATTTGTTAACCTATTATTTTGAAATATTTTCAAATAAATATAATAAAAGTATAGTTCACTTTGCTGAAAAAAGCCGGTCGTTGTTAATGTAATGCTACCCTAATGATTCTGGAGACCGAAACTTTTATTCACCTTCGTAACACTCAATCTGAATTCTAACTTTTTCATATTTCCGTTCCCCATATATAAACAAAATCCTGATGCAGCTTCTCTAAGAATGAACATGAGCTGACCAGGAATTTTCGTTTTTTTATACACAAAAAACGGAGGGCTTCTTTTGCTCAAACTAGGAAGTCCTCCGTTTTTGTGTTTTTATCAATTTACGTATTAAGCTATTACTTAATCCCCGAAATCGTATAATTCTCGATAATATACTTTTGGAAAATAATGAAGATAATCATGATCGGCACGACCATGAAGGTCGAGCCCGCCATTTGCAGAGCAAATTGACTTTCGTTCTGTCCCTTGAGCAGTGACAGACCGACGGACAAGGTGTACAGCTTTTCATCGTTCGCAATAATGAGCGGCCATAAGAAGCTGTTCCATCCGCCGATGAAGGTCAGGATGGCCTGTACCGCGATAATCGGCGTCGAAATGGGTAGCACGATTTGTAAAAAAGTGCGGAACTCACCTGCTCCATCAAGTCGTGTCGCCTCCAGCAGTTCTTCTGGGATATCGGACATGAACTGCCGGAAGAGGAAGATCGCAAACGCGCCCACCAATCCAGGAAGGACAATCCCCAGCATAGAATTGGTCAACCCCATCTGGTTCAGAATCAAATAGACGGGAATCATCGTCACTTGACCTGGAATCATCATGGTAGCCAGCACCAGATAGAACAGGAAGCCCTTGCCCTTAAACTGGAATTTGGCAAAACCATAGCCCGCCATGGCGTTAAGAAATAATCCGAAAAAGGAAGCTAGGACAATGATCAGCGTATTCGTCAGATAGGTTCCAAACGCCATGCTATCGAATAGGATTTTAAAATTATCCAGTGTAAAATGCTCCGGCCAGATGGTTGGAGGAATTTTGGTTACCTCGCCCTCTGTCTTAAAGGAGGATAAAATCATCCACGCAAAAGGCAGCACCATCAACAGACCTCCCACAGTCAGGAGAATCGCCACGAACCATTGAAATGTTTTTTCACCACTGCGCGTATTGGCGCGGGCTTGCTGAACAGCTGTTTTCACGTTCATCACCTCTCTCTATCAGGACTCCGCTTTATTTTGCAAACGGAACTGAATCAGCGTCACCGCGATGATCGCGAAGAATAGAATGAACGATCCCGCCGCGGCATACCCGAATTTACTAAATTGGAAGCCGTTATTGTAAATGAACAAGGAAGCCGTTAGCGTGCCGTCCAGCGGTTTCCCTTTGGTCATGACAAAAGGTTCCTCGAAAAATTGCAGCCAGCCGATCATCGTTGTGATGGACACGAAGAAAATAGCATAACGAAGCTGCGGAAGCGTAATATAACGAATTTGCTGCCATGTATTGGCCCCGTCAAGCTGTGCCGCTTCATAATAAGAGCCCGGAATCCCTTTAATAGCCGCAATAAAAATAATCATGTTTAAGCCGATGCCCCGCCAAACCGCTAACACAATCAGCGAAATTTTCGCTACTGTTGGATCGGTCAGCCATGGGACGGGACCTAAATTCATCAGACCAAGTACGTAGTTGAATAATCCAAGCGTCGGATTATACAGATAGCTCCAAACCACTGCGACCGCAACTACATTCGTTACGGACGGCAGATAGAACACGACGCGGAATATTTTGAAAGCACGTGATTTACCCATGTTAATCAGGATCGCGATGCTGAGCGAAAATATCAGCACCAACGGAACACCAATGATGACAAAGAACAACGTATTACCAATGGACTTCAAAAAGGAAGGGTCCAAAAGCACGTTCGTATAATTTTCCAATCCTATAAAGCGAATACTTTCATAATTAACGAGTCCGGACAGATCCATATCCGTGAAGCTGATCACGAGCGCCAGTAGTATCGGCAACAACGAAAACAGCGTTAACAGGATGATGGAGGGACCGATAAACAAGTATGGCGCAAGCTTCTGCGAGCTTCCTTTCATGCCTTCACTCCCTTTGACAATGACGGATATGGATCATTATTTTTTCATTATACTTGCAGCCTGCTGATTAAAGTCATCCATTTCCTTCTGTACATCGGCATGACCGCGGTAAATACGCTCAAAGCTCTTGATGAATTGTTGAGAAACTTCTTCCCATGCAGCCAGTTGCGGCAATGCTGCGGAATGATCCAGCTGTTTGCGAATCGTCAGAAGCATCGGATCACTCTTCATTTTGGCATCTTCCCACGATTTAGTAGTCGCAGGCAAGTTACTGGACAGCTCCATCCATTTCAGTTGTGTTTCTGGTTTGCTCATGTAAGCCAGGAATTTGGCTGACTCCTCTGGGTGCTTGCTGAATTTCATAATTGAAAGGTTGGCTCCACCCAAAACGGATAGGTTGTTTACTTTGCCAGGAAGCTCCGCAATATTCCACTTGCCTTCCAGTTCTGGTGCCTTGCTCTTGATTTCTTTAATCATGAAAGGACCGCTGATAAACATTGGAACGATCCCCTCGCCTTGCAAACCTTGAACGGAATCAATTCCAATATCCACTGCGTTAGAGCCATTTTGGAAAAAGGTATTTACATACTTCACAGCATCTACAAACGGTGCTTGGTTGAATAGCGGATTGCCCTGCTCGTCAACCAGCTTGGAACCGTTCTGGAGAGCAAACATAAAGCCCATGGACTGCTCCTTTGCACTAAAGGAGATACCATATTTGCCTTTACCCCGAGCCGCTAGCTTTTGAGCAGCATCGGACAGTTCCTCCCACGTTTTAGGTGCTTCATTGTATCCAACCTGTTTCAGTAGGTCCGAACGATAGAATAAAACTCGCGTTTCAGTGTACCAAGGTACGGCGACCGGTTTAGCTTCAAATTGAGCCGTACTCACAGCGCCCTTGAAGAAATTTTTCGCTTCAAGCTCAGGGTATTTGCTGATGTAAGGCGTGATGTCTGTTAGTGCACCCGCAGATGCTAATTCCGGCACCCATGATGTACCGAGCTGGACAACATCTGGACCTGATTTTGAGGCAACCGCCGTGAGCAATTTGTCGTGAGCGTTATCCCAAGGCAACGCCTGTACATCAACGTGAATATCTGGATTTTCTTTTTCAAAATCTTTTACAATTTCAGGCAGCAACTTCCCTTCCGCTCCCATTCCCCACATGGTGATGGTCGTCTTGCCATTTGCATCTTTGCCCGACGAATCATCCTTGGATGAACAGCCTACCAACGCACCCCCCAGTAATAAGGTGCTTGCCAAAATGATCCCCAATGTTCTTTTCATCATACGAATTCCTCCCGAGATGATCAGTTTACCGATCATGCAATATGATAACGGATTCAAGCACATGAATTTTGCAAAAATTCAATAAGCGACTTCCAATGTCCAAATATTGCAATTTGGAGCGACTGAAATCGAATTTTGCAAAATCCTGATACATGCAAATACATAGCAGTTAAAGCATACCGTTATAACAATTATGTTTAAAGCCTAAGGACCATACTCATCAATAGAAACGTTTCGATAGTCATTATAGAACAAATTGAAACCGTATTCAATAGGGATATTATTTTTTATTTACTTGGAATCGCATCTCTTTTTCATTTATTTCAATCTTTATTACGCTATTTGTCCTATAAAAAACCCCCGTTTTGCATTTGACTCTCCATTTGGGAGCGTATATAATCCAACTGAGTCCAACAATAGAAACGTTTCGATTAATAATACAACAGAAGATTATGCTTCTATACTAGCTATTAGCCTGTTCAGCACTTTTTTGAATCAACTTTATCCAAAAAATCTCATGAATCTGAAAAAGAGAGCTGTTTTACCAACCAAACAGCTTACGGAGGATTATGATGGAACAACACCTGAATTCCTATTTACAAAACATGACTCTTGAAGAAAAAGTTGACCAACTGCTTCAGCTTGTGGGTGGCTTTTTTGAAGAAGCGGGTACAGAGGGCCAAATTACTGGGCCTATGGCTTCTCTCGGCATCACAGAGCAGACGGTTCACAACGTTGGTTCCGTGCTCGGCCTTGCAGGAGCCCAGGAAGCAATTCGTGTTCAGCAGGCTCATTTGAGTAAAAACCGTCTGGGTATCCCGCTTTTAATTATGGCAGATATTATACACGGCTTCAAAACGATTTTCCCTATACCGCTGGCTATGGGTTGCTCATGGGATATGGAACTTGCAGAAGAGAGCGCTACTATCGCTGCTCGGGAAGCAGCCGTATCCGGTGTTCACGTCACATTCGCTCCTATGGTCGATCTGGTACGTGACCCACGCTGGGGTCGTGTAATGGAATCTACTGGGGAAGACCCTTATCTCAACAGTCAATTTGCCCGTGCGTTTGTGCGCGGATTTCAGGGTAATGATCTGACGAATGATACCGAGCGGGTAGCCGCATGCGTGAAGCACTTTGCTGCTTATGGAGCCGGTGAAGGTGGACGTGATTACAATACCGTAGATGTATCTGCATGGCAGCTGCGAGAGTATTATCTCCCTTCCTACAAAGCTGCTTTAGATGAAGGCTGCGAAATGGTGATGACGTCCTTCAATACCGTAGAAGGCGTAGCGGCAACGGGCAACAAGCGCCTGATGCGTGATCTGCTTCGTGATGAATGGGGTTTTGACGGTGTGCTCATTTCGGATTGGGCCGCGATCAAAGAGCTTATTCCTCACGGCATCGCCGAGGATGAACGGGAGGCAGCAAAAAAAGCATTGCTGGCAGGCGTAGATATTGAAATGATGACCTCCTGCTACAATGGGCACCTGCCTGAGCTGATTCGCAGCGGACAGCTGGATGAAGCGCTCGTTGATGAAGCAGTGATGCGTATATTGAGGCTCAAACAAAAGCTGGGCTTGTTCGAGAATCCGCTACGCGGCGCAGACCCTGAGCGTGAACGTGAAGTGGTATTCTGCGAAGCCCACCGTGCGGTTGCTAAAGAACTAGCCATTAAATCATGCGTGCTGCTCAAAAATGATTCTGTGCTTCCATTGAATCGCAATCAACATATTGCATTGATCGGACCTTTTGCAGAGAGCGGCGATATTCTGGGCTCTTGGTCATGGAGCGGTTCACAAGAGGAAGCCATTCGTGTTGTTGATGGATTCCAATCGAAAATATCCTCCTCGCTGCTCACGGTGGCGGCAGGATGCTCTGTAGACAACATAACAGAGGAGCAATATGCAGAAGCTCTGCATGCTGCCAGTCAAGCAGAGATCATCGTACTAGCGCTTGGCGAGCGCTCAGATATGAGTGGTGAAGCAGGTAGCCGTTCAAATATTCGCCTGCCGCAGGCTCAATTGGAATTGGTGAAACGCCTGAAGACACTGAACAAGCCCATGGTAGCCGTATTGTTTAATGGTCGTCCATTGGATCTGCACGGCGTCATTGAAGAAGCAGACGCTGTACTGGAAGCCTGGTTCCCTGGTGGCGAAGGCGGCGCGGCAATTGCCGATTTGTTATACGGTGATGCTGAACCTACGGGTCGTCTGACGATGTCCTTCCCGCAATCGGTCGGACAGGTGCCAGTGTATTACAATCATTTTAATACTGGACGTCCGCAGTTAGATCCGAACACAACAGAACGCTACGTGTCTCAATATCTAGACGTACCGAACGAACCTTTATTCCCGTTCGGCTATGGCCTGAGCTACACCGATGTAGCCTATGACAGCTTACAACTTTCAGGCGATACTCTTATTCCCGGTCAAGAACTGACCGTTAGAGTGCAGGTAACGAACACAGGAACACGTCCAGTCGAGGAGACCGTTCAGTTCTATGTCCGTGATATCAGCGGTGATACGGTTCGCCCCATGAAGGAACTGAAAGATTTCTGCAAAATCCTGCTTGCCCCAGGCGAAAGCCGGGAAGTGGAGTTTACATTGACCGAGCCTCAGCTGCGCTATCATCATGCAGATTTGAGCTTTGACAGTGACAGCGGTGAATTCGCCGTCTTTACAGGACCTAACAGCCGAGATACTACTGAAGGCCGTTTTCGGTTAGTAAAAGAAACAGGAAAGTGAGGCGTTCCCTTTGATGAATACAAGTCTAGACCAAAATATTTTGCTGCGGGCCGGAGACCTGTCTTTTACCTTCTTAAGCAGCGGTGATGTGTACAAGATCGCTCACGGCTCAACGATGATCAACCAACTGTTGACCAATTCAGTCGATGGTTCCCTGAACAATCTGTACTTGAGACTGTATCGTCCTTCCGGCGTAAGCATCACTCCTCTGCTGGGAGTTCGTTCGCCCGGCGTAATCCGACAAACGGATCAGCAGATTATATGGGAAGGGTTCACTGCCGGTGTAGGCTATCAGGTGACCTTCACACTCAGCCGCCTGGGAGTATGGTTCTGGGATGTAACCCTACAGGGCGATGATGTTGAAGCAGATATTGTGTACGGTCAGGATATCGGCATTGCCGATACCGCTGCTGTGCGCAGTAATGAAGCTTATTTGTCTCAATATATTGACCATACTGTCTATCATGATGAACAAAGAGGCTATACCGTTTGCTCACGTCAGAATCAGCCGCAAAGCCAGGCATTCCCTTACATTCAACAAGGCTCGTTAACCCGTACTGTCGGATACTCGACTGACGGATTTCAGTTCTTTGGACTTTCTTACAAGGAAACGAATGAGCCGGAAGCACTGCGCCGCGACTCGCTCGCCAATGAAGTGTATCAATACGAATTCGCTTATACAGCGCTGCAATCTGAGCGGATAAAACTCGCCGGGGAAGCTCGCTTTACGTTTTACGGTCTGTTCCAGCCGAGCCATCCGGCTGCAGTGACGAAGCTGGAGTATCAGGACCTGGTAACCAAAGCACGCGATGAAGTAGTTGGCGTTCTAGCGGACGCTTCCGCGAACATCATACCAGCGCGCATCGCAAGTGACTTCCAGGCAGAACGTGTAGCTACAGGGCAAACCATCGGTGAACCGCTGCGCACGCTGGACTTGACCGATGCCGAAGTGGATCAGCTTTTCCCGAAACGCCAGGAAGAAGAACGGGATGGCGATGAACTACTTTCCTTTTTTACGGATAGCTATGAGCATGTTGTACTCAAATCCAAAGAGCTTCGTGTAGAGCGTCCTCACGGGCACATTTTAATGGGTGGGCATTACTCTGGAGGTAAGGAAGAAACCATTACAACCACCTCCTATATGTACGGGGTATTCAATTCCCAACTCGTGATCGGTAATACCAATTTCAACAAAATGATCACCAACGTGCGTAATGCGCTCAATATTCCCAAGACATCCGGTCAACGTATCTACGTCGGAATTCAAGGAAAATACCGCCTGCTCACCATGCCTTCCCTGTTCGAGATTGGCTTTAATTATGTGCGCTGGTATTACAAAACGGCTGACGATACATTCATTATTACAAACCATACGAATGCCGATCGCCCAGAAGTGCGGCTTCACATGCGCTCGGCAAGCGGTAAAGCCTACCCATTCCTGATCACTCAGCAAATGTCTATGCATGTGAACGAATACGAGCTTCCGTTTCATATGGAACGCGAAGGTGACGAGCTGCTCTTTAGAGCTGATTCCGCTTCCCTAAGCGCCGAGGCTTACCCGGATCTTTTGTACCGAATGCACATAGCAGGCGCTTCGTTACAGCAAGTGAGCGATGCTCAAGCGATGCTACAGGGTGGGGCCTCTCCTGATGCATCGCTGGTCGTTTTGGAACTGGGCGACAGCAGCGAATGGACCTGCACTGTACAGGGCTGGCTGCATGGCCGTTCGACCGGGAAGGACCGAGCACATAAGGAGCTTCACACCTCCTTTGAAGATGAGCGTGAGCGCTACCGGGAATATTTTGCCGAGCTTATGAATGGCTTCCATCTGACGCTTGGCCAACAGGAAACCAGCGAGCTATTCCGTGTGAACGCAGTGGCTTGGTGGTACACCCACAATATGCTCGTCCACTACTCTGTGCCTCACGGTCTGGAGCAATACGGCGGAGCAGCCTGGGGAACACGCGATGTATGTCAGGGGCCTGTGGAATATTTTTCGGCGGTGCAAAAGTTTGATGAGGTTCGTTCCATTTTGCTAACTGTATTCAGCCATCAGTATGAAGACAGCGGAAACTGGCCGCAATGGTTTATGTTTGACAACTATACTCACGTGCAGCAAGAAGAAAGCCATGGGGATATTATCGTTTGGCCACTCAAGGTACTGGGCGATTATTTGACCGCTACCCGTGATTACAGTATTCTGGGAGAAAATGTGCCTTACACTCATCGGCATACTTTCGATTATACCAAGCAGACTGCGACCCTTATGGAACATGCCCTGAAGGAAATCGAATATATTCGGGAAAATTTCCTTCATGACACGTACTTATCGGCTTATGGCGATGGCGATTGGGACGACACGCTCCAGCCAGCCAATGCGCAGCTGAAGCAATACATGGCGAGCAGCTGGACGGTTGCCCTCACCTACCAAGTGGTTCGTAACTTTGCTGCTGCGTTGGAGCAAGCTCCTGCAGATGTAGTAAGCGAAGCTGATAAGATCGCACAAGATCTACATCAGATGGCGAACGGCATCCGTAAAGACTTCAATCGCTACATGCTGGAGAGTGGAATTATTCCAGGCTTCGTATATATGGAAGAGCCCGGTCAACCCAAGCTGATGCTCCATCCGTCCGACACCGAGACGGGAATCCACTACCGCTTGCTGCCGATGACACGCAGCATGATTAGCCAGTTGCTCACGCCTGAGCAAGCATTGGCTCACGAGCAGCTCATCCGCGAGCAGTTCCTCTGCCCGGATGGTGTGCGTCTGATGAACCGCCCTGCACAATATGACGGCGGTGTGAGTTCGCACTTCAAGCGCGCAGAGCAAGCGGCCAACTTTGGACGTGAAGTCGGGCTGCAATATGTGCATGCCCATATCCGCTTTGTGGAAGCTATGGCCAAATTAGGACGCAAGGATGACGCTTGGCATAGCCTGAAGCTCATCAATCCGGTCGGCATCCGTGCGACCGTACCGAATGCCGAATGGCGCCAGAGCAACGCGTATTTCAGCAGCTCGGACGGTAAATTTAACACCCGCTATGAAGCACAGGAACGTTTTGGTAAACTGCGGGAAGGAGCCGTGCCCGTCAAGGGTGGCTGGAGGATCTATTCCAGCGGTCCGGGAATCTACATGAATCAGCTCATATCGAATGTCCTTGGTATTCGTCAGTCAGGCGAGGATCTGATCCTGGACCCTGTGCTGCCAGACGATCTCGACGGATTGGAATTTAAATTTTCCTTTGCAGGAAAGCCAATCACCTTCGTCTACCGCATGCTGCAAGAGCATACGAGCGGTGAGCAAGGCCGTACAGTATTGAACGGTGCCCCTCTGGAAAGCGAGCCAGCCGATGATAATCGCTACCGTTCCGGTGCCTTGCGCATCAAACGCAAGACTTTCGAGCAGGCGTTAGCAGAACATGATGGTGTACACCGCCTGGAGATTATTTTATAAAATCGAATGATGCATAAGCAAAATCAGGTATAGGCAACAAAGTGATGGCGATCTTGCGGGATCGCCCTTTGCTGCTTGCATGTAGAACTACGACATTTGGAATAGATATGTGGTTAATAATGAATATACAATAGCAGATATAAGACGGACACAAGGAGGTGACGCTGTGGTCAGCATTAAAGATATCGCCAAACAGGCGGGCGTTTCCATATCTACCGTTTCATATGCTTTGAACGGTAGCGATAAGGTAACAGAAGAGACTTGCGCACGTATTTTGGCCATTGCCAAAGAGCTTAACTATGTGCCAAATGCCGCCGCACGGAATCTCAAAAAAAGGCAAACCAAAATTATTGGCGTATTCCTGACTGATTTCCGCGGAGATGTTTATGGAGATTTGCTGTACGGCATCAAGGAAATTTTGAACCGCAAGGGCTATGACCTCATTGTATGCAGCGGAAAGCAATCACATCGAATGCTGCCAGAACGCATGATTGACGGAGCTATTGTACTGGATCAGACGTTTGATAGTCAGGAGTTGCTGAACTACGCCGAGCGGGGACATAAAATTGTCGTATTGGACCGTGAACTGAATCATCCTAACATTAACCAGGTGCTGCTGGATAACAAAGCAGGTGCCGCGCTTGCAATAGAGCATCTATTGGAATTGGGACACCGCAAGTTATATGTTGTGACCGGACCAGAAGGTTCTTATGATTCCTGGCAGCGGATGCAGGCGGTCAAGCAGACCATTGAGCGTAGCGGCGTCGCCGAGATGATTGAAATAGGCGGCAATTTCGAGAAATCGGGCGGTGAACAGGCAGCTGAAATCATTTTACAACAGCAGGTTGGCCCGGATTCAGAACCTGTAGCCGTATTTTGTCTCAATGATGAAATGGCCGTAGGCTTTTATAATCGAATGGCTCAGTCAGAGCTTACCATTGGCAAGGATGTTCATATCGTCGGCTTTGATAATATCGAGCTGGCACAATATATTCAGCCCCGGCTGACAACGATTGACTATTCCAAGCGCAAATGGGGCGCTGTAGCCGCTGAACAGGTTCTCAAAATTATTGCCGGGGAAGACGTGGAGCATGAGCGGTTGTACGTTACGCTTGTTCAAAGAGAATCGGCAGGCGCAGCATTCATCACCCAAGACCAACAGAATCTCTAATGAACAGCAAAAGAGATGCCCCACCCGCCAACCTCCAAAAAAGAACTTCCACTGTCCCAAAAATGGGTTGGAAGTTCTTTTAGCTATACTTATTTAACCTAACAAAACCTTAATTAAATTCGCCAACGACCGTAAGGGATTGGCAATCGTCTGCCCCGTCTCCAGCTCTACTTGCAATGCAGCATCAACCATGGATAACTGTGCTACAGCCAGCCCTCTGCCTGGATCAGCCTTCCTCAGCTCATGCAATGAGCGAACCAGCAATTCCTCATACTCATCTTTACGTCCCTGCATAATCAGTTCAAAAGCGCTCTCCACCACCTTGACCTCTATCAGTGAAGAGAGTTCCGGCTTGCCTAATAGAGTGGCCGTATGATAAAGACGCTTCATCGTGCCCTCTACAGTAGCTGGATTCGTAAATACCAAGGTTCGTGGCAGCAAATCATCGCACATTTCATGAAAAAAGGGTTCATCCAGTGCGACTATTGGTGTAGACACGGCCCCTTGAGCCTTCTCCGCCAAAGCAATATAATTCGTGCACGTTATCAAAATAACGTCTAGATCGCTTTGAGACATCCAACTCAGTTGCTCTTCTACCTTGCGACTGGCATCATCCGCAGAAAAATGAGGGTCCGACGAGACCCGGCGCATAAGTCCCGGTTCCACAAAATGTACCAGTTCCACCTCATAAGAAGCAAAAGCCCGTTCCACATAAGCTATATTCGAGTGATGCGCATGCAGGCAACCCACACGTTGTTTCAAGTCTTTCACCGTCATCCCCCTGATCTATGTTTGCACCATTTTAACAGGAACCGGACGGTCTGGACAGTGCCAATCAGATCGCACTATATGTGCATTTTTTTAAAATTTACCGTTCGTATTTTTCCACTCTGTTTTAGCTGGAATCTCCTGAACTACATCCCAATGCTCGGCTATTTTGCCGTTCTCTACACGGAACAGATCATAGACAGCGGCTGAAGTCCCCTTAGGAGATTTCAATTCACTTACAACCAGCACGAAGTTGCCTTCTCCAAGAACCATATGCACCTGATCATATCCAATAGAAGCTCCCTGACCTGCTGCCGATAATGCTTGCTTCAGACTGGATACACCATCACCAAAAAGAGGATTATGCTGAATATACTGATCCCCATTATAATAGCTTTCCAATGCTGCACGATTTTTGCCAACCAGCACATCATCTACAAACTTGCGGATCAGCGTTTTGTTCGTCTCGGTTTGGTTGAGATCCGTGATTTGTGTTGTTCCGTCAATCATGGTATGTCCACTTGGATTGGTTGGAGCTGAGTCCTGCATGTTGTCCCAATGCTCAACAATTTTACCATTGCTATCGAAGCGGAAAATATCAAAACCAATACTCGTTTTCCCTGCAATAGACTTTTTATAATGTACTGCTACATCATTGCCGTCCTGAATAACCCGCTGGACTTCAACCAGCACGTTGGCTCCCTTCGATTGGCTAATCCCTTGCAAAAAGGCATCTCTCCCGCTAGCAAAGCTCGGATTATGCTGAATGTACTGATCTTTGCTGATCCAAGCCTCAGCTGCTTTCGTATTACCCGTTTCAAAGCTTTTCAGAATCTCTACAATCTTATCCTTATTACTCACCCCGATTTGCAAGGTTTGGCTGGCCGGATCCCAAATCACTTGCTTGCCCCACGCTTCTTTGACGACATCGACCGGCACATAGGTTACCCCTTGCTTGGTCAAGATGGTCGAGGTGGACAGTGGTACCTTAATCCCGTTAATTTGTGCTTCCGGACTGCCGGATACCAGTACAACCGTCGCTTGATCATAACGAATCGTCGTACTTTGACGCGCCGTATTGAATGTAATATGCTTGGCGTCCAGCGGAATTCCTAAACTAGTAGCCAATTGTCTCAGGGGGATCAACACCTGCTTATTTCTCACGATAGGCGCAATTTTGTAAGCCTCCTTCTTGCCATCTACCCAAACCTGGATACCCGTAGCAGGTTTTACGTCGGCTGCTAAAGCCGGTACAGCAGAAGACAGAACGAGCAAGCCAGCAAGTGCAGCAGTAACCGTATGTTTTTTCATGAATGTAAGCCCCTCTCAACCTGTAAAATAGAGTATGGAATGCAATTTCTCTTTATGTAACTAATGTGGTTGCAGTTAACTACGAAGGTTTGAACTCTTCCCCACCTATCTAACTTTAAACCCCATTTAAATCATTTGAAACCTTATTAACCCTCCTTTGAATTTTTATACTTATGACCGTTGTCATGCAAGTCACAAACCTTCGAATAAAGGATATGGAAAGCAATAACAATGTATGATCATCCTCATCATTTTATTATAAATAACATGTACTAATGAAGTTAGCTCAAAAAAAGCGGCTCCTATCACCAAGCGAATGGACGCTTTTTGAATAGAAAGCCGCTGTTACCTCATTCATATTGTTATACAGATAACGTCCTCCGAAACTTGATAAAGCTCCCAATTCGCCAGATTGAGATATATACCAGCGCCATCGTAATGGCCAGCATGCTAATTTCGGTCGTACCCAAACTACTGAGGTATTGAGTCAGAACAACGCGAATCAAAATAATAGCGATAATAATATACTTAAAATATTGGTTCGGCTTGGGATAGATGAGACCGTCATCCCGTCTTTCATACGCCGTATGCAGCAAAATAACGTAGCCAAACAGAACCCCTAATAACCCAGCAACCAGTAGCTCCCAAAAGGCGGGAGGCGCGTACGTTTGACCAGGAATATGCATCAATTGATATACCGATATCATCATAGCTGGGAAAGCGATAAACATAGGGAGCAAAATCCGAAATCCTTTTCCCTTTACCGGGCCCCTTCGTCTTTTGGTTCTCAACCAAATCATCAGACCCACCAGAACAGCCATCAATGCATAGATAAAGATTGTCGCCATGGTGAAATTCCTTTCTAATATAGAGTCATTTATCCTAAGTTAAATCGACAGTTTTTTCTCCAGCAAATAAGCGTTCAAGCGGATCAATGCATATGCAGCAACCCAACTAATCAACACCGCAACCGGAAAATGCCAGGTAAAAGGAAACCACTGTCCGTTGTGAACATGATGAAACTGCTCATAAATCCGCTGATCGCCTGACCAATAAAAGACGCTTCCTCCACCCATCAAAAGAATCCACAGGATTGGGCTAAGCGGCCGCAAGGTGCTGTATTTGGTACTGGCCGTCAGCAGACCCAGCGCAATAACCAACGGCGTAAAGGCGATAATCATTACAAACCAGTTTAAGCCGGCTATCATAAAAGACGCTGCATCCGCAAACGTATAAGCCTGTATGGTCGATGAGATAAATAGCGCGTATAGAGAACCTACTACAAACAAGAGCAATATCACGACAATGGTTTGTAAAATAGCAGCAATCCATTTGGCGCTAATTAGCCACATACGCGGATAGGGAAGGGTCAGCCACCATCCGTAGGTGTCATTTTCCCATTCTCTTCTCAGCATTCCCACACCCATGAAAACAATCATGTACGGCAAGCCCAGGGTGACATACCACAGCCTTGTCAATTCGAGTTGGTTGTGAAGAGCGAAGTACAAGGAGATCGCGAACGCCGCAACTAGAAATAGTGAGAAATATACAAGTCTCCACGATCTGGGCAGTCGATTGCGGCTTTGCTTTCTCCAGCTTCCTTTATTTCGAAATTCATGGCGTATTAAATCTTTGAACAGCCCGGATGAATTCACGCCTTCCACTCCCTTTTGTACAAATTGCGGAACACCTGGTTCAGCGAGCCATGCTCTGCACGCAGATCATCCGATTCACCAGACCATATCACTCGCCCGCGGTCCATCATGACCGTGTAATCAAACAAGCCTTCCACTTCCTGAATATCATGTGTGCTAATGAGTATAGATTGTTGCCGATCCTCCAAATAATCAATAATCCCAGCTACGATCGCTTCTCTAGAGAGGACATCAATGCCTACAAAAGGTTCATCCAGGATCATAAGCGGTACTTCTCGTGCCAGGCACAGAATCAGCAGCACACGCGCCTCCTGTCCGCGACTCAACCCGGCCATCTTTAGCTCCAATTCCACATCCATATGGTCAGCAAGTTTATAGGCATCCTTTAGATTGAAGCCAGGCAAAAGGGACTTCCCCCATTCCAGCGTCTGCTGAACTGTATGATTGGGATACCAGCGTGCCCGGTCAGGAAGATAGGATATATTCCGGTTGGTTTCCCAGCTTGGCTGTTGGCCCAGCACCTGAAGCTCGCCCCCGTCCGGCTGAATCAACCCCGTGACGGCTCGAAAGAAGCTGGACTTCCCGCAGCCATTGGGCCCAAGTATGCCTACAATACGTCCTGCTGGAATGACGACATCCAGTTGGTCCAATGCTTTTTTATTTCCATATTGCTTCATCAACTGCTTTGCGGTTACCACAGACTCCGTCATGCCTTTTCGCCTTCTTCCTTGTGATCTCCGTCCTGTCGGCTTCTTATATATTGCTGTACATCTTCCCAGGATAATCCCAGGCTGCTCATCTGTCCGAGAAACTGATCGATATACGACATAGCCAATTGTTCCCGAAAGCTGGCAATCCGCTCACTGGACGAAGTTACATACGTACCCAGACCGCGTCGCTTCTCAGTCAATCCGTCCCGTTCCAGCTCCTGATACGCCCGCATCACGGTATTCGGATTCATACGCAATTCCTGCGCCAGATCACGCACAGATGGCATTTTGCTTCCCATTTCAATCTCTCCTTTAGCAATGGAGCTTCGTACTTGATTTAATATTTGTTCATATAATGGCTGGCTAAAGTCTATTAAAAATCGGAACGAGCCAACCCGTTGTTCTTCCATGGGTGTTTCCCCCTAATTCGGCTGTATCTATCGTGCCTGTAGTGTATTATATCACTTAACACACGTAATACAATAGCAATTCGTTAAAATGCTAGTCCTGCCTTGCAAATTCCATTCAGTAAATGCTCAGCTTGCGCTCAGATAGCATTCAAGTTAATCCCTTATGATGTATCACGTACCAAATAAACCATAAACGAAAGGTGGAAAATGAAGATGAAGAGCACCAAGAAAGCAATTTTGGCCGGAACGATGGCGTTGGCATTTTTAGGAGGCGGAGCGCTGTACTCCACAGGCGCAGCCCATGCTGCTTCAACTACACCTGAGAAGGCTCCTACTGCAAGTAAAGCACAGGCACCTAAGGGAAACCCTGGCGATGCTAACGGTCCACAAATCGCAGGAGGAAACTATGCTGAGAACAAGGCTCTCCTGAAACTATTGAAATTGTCCTCCAGTCAGTTAGATACACAGTTGAAGGCTGGTAAATCCCTTGCTACGATCGCCAAAGCACAAGGCGCGAGCGTAAACTCCGTGATTGATGTGATGGTTTCGGATATGAAGTCGAAACTCGCTACGGAAAAACAAAATGGCAAGATTACCGCAAGTGAATATAACCAGCGTGTTTCCAATCTGAAGCAAATGATTACCGATATGGTGAATGGCGTTAAGCCCTCTAAGCCACCAGTAGACGGGGCTAAAGGAGAAGCAGGTAAAGCTCCAGATAAAACAGATGCGGCTAAGGCACCTGCTAAGCCAAATGCAGCTCAAGCCTCTGCTAAGCAAAAATAGCTACAGCTTCTGTTTTCCAAAAGCTGTAGCTCGATAAGTCACATTCATAAGAATCATTTGTTAATCTGACACAGCCACTCCACAATAATAAATCTCCATCCGGCCTCCCTGTACGGATCGAGAATGAATAAGCCTGCCCTCTGCTGCGATACAACAGAAGAGGACAGGCTTATTTTTCATGTACTTGATACAATATGTGGTAAACTAACTTAAGCCAGAGATCACACTTTTTATCCTGATTCAGCAAAAGGAGTATGTAATGAAAATAAATAAACAGGAATTTCATGTACAAGGAGTAAGCTATATCATTAGATCGGCTATGATTCAAGATGCGATGAATTTGTCTGAAATCCGCTTACGGATAGATGGAGAGACTGAAAATTTAGACAGAGAAAAGGGAGAAGCATTCATAAGTACATCCGGTTTTGAACAGCTTATTAAAGCCGATACAGAGCACGCCAAAAATCTATTTTTAGTTGCGGTCGTTCATGATAAAGTCGTTGGATTTTCAAGATGTGAAGGTCATGTTCTGCGTCGATTCGCTCATAAAGTTGAATTCGGTGTGTGTGTACAAAAGGATTTCTGGGGGTATGGAATCGGGACGAATCTTCTGAAAGAATCCATTTCCTGGGCAGACTCTAACGGCATCCAGAAAATGAGCCTACAAGTTCTAGAAACCAATAATAAAGCCATTGAACTTTATAAAAAGCATGGATTTGAAATCGAAGGGTTATTAAAAAACGACAAGATTCTCTCAGATGGTCAATACTACAACACCATAATCATGGGAAGATTCCATAACTAAAAAAGATCCTGTTCCACAGGATCTTTCATCATTTCGAGGCGATATTGGCCCTAATAACGATAATCATCGTAGGGATTGCGATTACGATAATGGTCTCGCGGCTGTTGGGCTGCGGTAATCATCAAAAATATGCCTGAGAGCAGGTGCATTAACCAGCCTACAAATGGAATCCACCCAACAACCGAGGTCACAATCCCTAAAATAGATCCATAATAAGTCTCTTTATTAGTTACCGATAGCACCAACGTCACAATGTGGAAAATCAACATAAAGAACAATACAGTATACGCAGAATTTATGACGAGCAGCCCGCCCAAAACAGGAATAGCAAAAAATAGCTCCAATCCGCCCGTAATCCATTTTAATGTTTTTGATGGTGTCATTGTTCCACTCTCCCAATGCTGTTTCATTCCATAAGTATATCCTATCCCCATGCAGGATGACATACATATTTTACTAATTCTATACTTGTATAGCGGCGATCTCACCCCTTTTCCGAATGAGCTAAGCCCTGACTACATATATGTGAGAGAGAACGAAATTTCGTGATTTTTAAAGGGGGGAGCATCATGGGATATTATATTGAAGTGGAACGTGGCGTTAAGCTGTATGTAGAAGATATAGGAGAAGGCATCCCTGTTTTGATGGTGCACGGCTGGCCGCTGGACCATCGAATGTACGAATACCAGGTTGCCCAGTTGCCTGCTTACGGATACCGCTGTATTCAAGTTGATCTTAGGGGGTTCGGGAAGTCTGATCGACCATGGCATGGCTACAATTATGATCGACTGGCAGACGATCTCCTGGCTGTTATACAGGCCCTCCAATTAAGCCATATACGGCTGATCGGTTTTTCTATGGGGGGAGCAATTGTCACGCGCTACATGAGCAGACATAGGGGATGGGGTGTTGATCAGCTAATTTTGATCGGAGCTGCCACGCCTCGGTTTACCCCAACCAGCGACTTTCCTTACGGCACTCCTGTCGCAGAGGTAGATAAACTCATCACACAAGCCTATACAGATCGTCCGCAACTGGTAACATCATTTGGCGAAATGTTGTTCGCCAAACCCGTCAGCCAGAGTTTACGTGACTGGTTACGTGATCAGGGCTTTGCGGCTTCGGTTCATAGCATGGCTTGTACTTTGTATTCACTGCGTGACTCTGATTTACGGCCCGATTTGCCATGTATACACGTGCCTACGTGGATTCTACACGGCAAGCTGGATCGGGTCTGCCCTTTCCCTCTAGCGCTCCAAACTCAAAAAGGAATTGCCGGCTCCAGGCTTATTCCTTTCGAACGAAGTGGTCACGGTGTATTTTATGAGGCACTACCTGAATTTAATTCCACCTTACTGAGCATACTATCCCCATCCTCTATACACCCTAATTGAAAGCCTGTTCTCAGAAAAACAAAAAAGACGCCTCAGCGCCGTTATGGCTATGGGGCATCTTTTACTACAAACATGTATCCGCTTAGGATTGTTTGGTATGATTAAAGCTCGTATTGTTTAAAACAGCCAGCTTTTTCTCGCCCTTCACCATGGCAGAACCGCAAATGGGGCATGTCGGCTCGACAGAAAAAGCGAAGTTATCCCGCATCCAGCCGTTGCATGTATCACTGGCGCAATTCCAAACAGCTGTAATTTCCTCAGGAATTTCATCCATTGGCTTTTTCCGTGAATTGTACATAAACATCCCTCTTTCTTCATGATTTATAAAGCGATAAGATGTAATCAGTTCAAAAACGGTCTTGTGAACAGATAAAAACAAATGCCCCAAACGCTATGTTCGGGGCATCTGAAGTAGGCTGTAATTTAAAATTACAGTTTTACAACGTTCTCAGCTTGTGGTCCACGGTTTCCTTCAACTACGTTGAATTCTACGCGTTGGCCTTCGTCCAAAGATTTGAAACCTTCGCCTTGGATTGCGGAGAAGTGTACGAATACATCGCTTCCACCTTCAACTTCGATGAAACCGAAACCTTTTTCTGCGTTAAACCATTTAACTGTACCTGTTTGCATGGAATTACCTCCAAAATATATTTATATGACCTTTATTTTTTACAAATAAAAATTCACATATTGCACAAGGTTATTTCAACCTAAAACAATAACCCTCTACAATATGTGAATCTCAGGTCACAATTTCAATATACTCATATTACCATAAGTGTATTGAAAACGCAAGCACTGGAGAATTTAATTTATGCAGAGTGCTTATGTCATCTATTGCTGCCTCAAGCTGTCTTCATTAGACAAGAGTGAGTCATTAACGCCTACCTAAAACATTATATCCGCAATTGCTTCCTATTATACCAGTAATCAAGAAATAAATATACACAACGTTGCGCAGGAGATGAACTTCTTGAGAAAAAGTCCATCCCCTGCTTTGTTTGCTCATTTTAATTACAAATCCGCTAGTGCTTTAATTTCCTCTGCTGTCAGCGCTTTGTTATATAACTGTACCTCGTCCATGCTGCCGTTAAAGTAGGCATCAGCGATAAAGCGGCTTTTACCGAGATACGCCTCGTTTGTCAGCAACTCATTAGGGTTAAAGGTAATACCGTCATTTACAGCTACTTCTTCACCATTTACATACAGCCTCCCTGTATTCCCCTCCAGTGTAACCGCCACATGGGTCCACTGGTTTAGAGGTAATGATGATTTGGAGAGCAGGCTCTGATCCGTACCTTCATGGATTGTAAACTGGAGTACACCGCTTCCTTGGGAAGGGGTGAGGAACATATGGCGAGCCTGGCCGTTGCCGAAGTCAAAAATCCGTTGCCAAGCGGCTCCGCCCTTCCAGTTCACCCAAGCGGAAAAGGTAAAGTCCTTCGCATCCGTTACCGTGTTAGGCAGCTGCACGTAACCATCCTTGCCGTTCAGGGCAAGAGCACCGCCAAGCTTCCCATCTTTATCCCATGTGGCACCACCATAGGCCTTACCGTCGAGTTGATTATATGTGCTGTCGACAACCGAAGTTCCTTGGTCCTCACTCCACGAGTAACGTGCGAGCTGAGGGCCTTGAGCCTGCTCGGGAACAATGGCACTAAAACTTTTCTTTGCTGTAGCTTTGTCCTTTTTAATAGTCGCCGTCAATGTAACTGCTGCAGGCTGGGAACCGGCTTCTGGACGGTACACTTCACCAGTGACAGAAATAATCTCAGGACGGGAAGATTCCCACGAAATCGTGGTATCTTGTGCAGCTTGAGTAGGTAGCGTGAGATCATAAAAAACGTTGCTTGTGTCTCCTAGACTCAGATCCTTCTGCACCGCAGCTACAATCTTGCTGGCCTTCAGATCAGGCTTTAGCGAACCCCATACTGCAACACCCTTGGAGGACAGTGCGGTAAAAGCAAGGGTTTTGGCTCCCGTGTCTGGATCACGGTGCCGCAGGAATACCCCTTTGTACTTCGCACCATCTGCTGTAACTTCCAGCTGATTGTCTGCCCCCAGCTTCCATGTACCGTTCACTCCGCCAGACAGTTTGCCACCGTGATCCAGATTGACGGTAACAGCTTGCTTAATATTGGCCGAAATTTCCTTCCCGTGATTTACATACGAGTATTGGCCGATGACATCCTTCTCTGACAGCTTTTTCAGTGAATCCTCATCTCCTGAATAACGATAAGGAGCAACTACAGGCCAACCGTCAGCGTTCATGAACATTTCATGTACACGCACTTCAAACTGCTCACCTCTCCCCGGAAAACGGGAATGAAAAATGACAAAATGCTTTTTCGTCTTGGGATCATAATAAGCCGAGTTGTGTCCGGGCGACACATAGCCTGTACCCAGCCCTGTTCCCGGATCACCAATTTCTCTTGGAATTAGGTAATTACCTATTAACTTGACGCCGTATGGCTCAATGGAAGCGTCATCAAAAAGAGGTTTGTCAGGATTCGCTTTAACCTTGATCATGTCGTTGCCTTCAGCATCGTAGAAAGGACCATCCGGTGTTTTGGACCGAGCCACACGCAAGTTATATCCGCCATCCGCTGACAATCCGCCATAGGACAGGAACAAGTAATAGTAGTCCGTTTGTGGACTGTATTGTATGTACGGCCCCTCCATACGAGCATGGTTACCGCCCGTCAGTTTTTTCCCGTAGCCTTGGCCTGGTAAAGGCTTCCCTGTTTTTTCATCCATCTGCATAATGAAAATGCCTCCGGAGTAGGAGCCATATACCATCCACAGCTTGCCGTTCTTATCATAGAAAGTGTCAGGGTCTACGGCATTGGGATGCTTGGTTGCGTCATAGATCGTCCCATCTTCACTCGGTTGATCCCACATACCGGACTTCAGGAAAATTCCTTTATTCTTATAAGGTCCTTCAATTTTATCAGCAACCGCTAGGCCCATAGCTGAACGCGGGGAGTCTCCTTTACAAGCGTTATAGTACATATAGAACTTGCCATCCGCCAGTTGAATGACATCCGCTGCCCACAGCGTGTCTGTCTGCGCCCAATCCAGCGCTTCCTTTAATTCCTCTTTGACGTTGGGAATCAATGCATTACCATTTGCCACACCTGTCGCAATTGTATCCCAATTCATGAGGTCTTTGGATTTGGCAGCCGCCAGATGTGAACCAAAAATGTAAAATGTATCTTTCACTTTCAGGATGGATGGATCATGTACGGAAGTCTCCTTGAAGGAAACAGCCTTTTTACTTTGGCTTAAAATGTTATCCAGACCTTGAGCTTGAAGGGTGGTTTGCTCCAGACTTTGAATCCCAGCTGTATCTGAATTGAGTGTGGACTCGGCGCCCACCAAAGAAGCAGGCAACAACAGTGCACCTGCCAGAGAAGCAGCCGTTACTTTACGAACAAATAATTGCTTCATAAATCAATCTCCTCTCGTTTTGAACATTCCTGCTAACATAAAACAATAATGAATAAGACGTTCAGGATTATGTTTGTATTAACATCTCCACTCTTAAATTAAATGTTGATCATCCTCCTCTCTGAATTAAAGCGCTTTCAACCAATATGAAAAATAAAACCTCCTTTGTTAAGAAGGACGATTCAAACCTGACGGTTAATCGTATCTCTATATTATTCAATGAATATGGAAAATTCAATATGTAATTTTATATTTTTATGAATTATTCATTTAATTATTAACCTTAATAAATGTGTTGCTTTAATTCCTAGTTTAAAGTTATAATTTGACAAGTAAAATTCTATATGTTACCTGCCGATATATCTAAAAATAATTGTTTTACGATGAATATAATACAAATATTTACATTTTATGAGGAGGTGAAAATATATGCAATGGTATTTAAAAGTGCTTCAAAACTATGTAGGATTTCAAGGTAGAGCAAGACGTACAGAATACTGGATGTTTACTCTGTTCAATGCGATAGCTGGTCTGGTATTATACTTGTTGGATTTCCTCTTGGGACTTCCTTTCGTATTGTCATCTATCTATGGTCTGGCTGTTTTGTTACCGTCTCTGGGAGTACTTTTCCGCAGACTACACGACACCGGCAAAACCGGGTGGTGGATTCTGATCGCATTGGTTCCTTTTGGGAGCATTGTGCTGCTTGTATTCACATGCCTAGACAGTCAGCCTGGCGACAATAAGTATGGGAAAAACCCTAAATTGTAATTTGATGTAGTTGTCTAAAACCTCTTTCACTTTTGTGAAGGAGGTTTTTTTCATATCCTCTTTTTGTCATCTGCGAATTTTTTTAGCGCTACCTGTTTACAATCTTCTCTTTTAGTTTATTTTAAACGAGTATTAAGCTGGCGCTAAGATTGGGCGTGTATGATGTATTTAAGAATCTGGTAACTACATAAGCCGGATGGGCTAAAGGCATAAACATCACTCCCGTTGGATATCCATATACCGTTCCACCCCGTCAGAAATTTAATGAAACACAAAAGGAGATTTACACTTATGAATCGAAAACGAATGTTGGTCATCTGCACACTGTTGCTGGCGTTATCTATTGGGCAGTCATCTACTTGGGGAAGTCGGGCTAATGCTGCTGCACTGGCTCCAGAGAGAGCCCTTCATGTACAGGACAATGAAGCTTCCAAGGATGATGATCTGTTGAAAGCACTGGGTATATCCTCGGATGAGCAATTATATGATGCGTTATATAATGGTCAAACCTTGGCTGATATTGCACAAACCCATAATCAGGATGCTCAGGCTATCGTTGATCTACAGGTAGCTCAGTTGACGGAGCAGTTGGATCAACGACTGGCCAATAAGAGCATTACCCTTGAGCAATACCAAGCCCATAAGGCAGAACTGACACAAGTCGTTGCCAAAAGTGTGTTCGGCCTTTAAGCCTAGGACACGACCGAACATAAAAAAGGCGCTGAAACCATAGAGGATCAGCGCCTTTTTTTGTATTTGATGTAACTTACGCTTGATATACCCGAATCAGATTGGTCGTGCCCGCCTCAGCGACAGGAACACCTGCTGACAGGACTACAGTATCTCCTTTATGGATATAGCCTGCATTCAGCGCGTTACGGATGGAAGATTCGAACATTTCATCCGTTGTGGCTACCTTATCCCCTTTAATCGGGAATACACCGGACAAGAGGCAAATTTTAGCGAATACTGTGTTATTCGGAGTAACCGCAATGATCGGTGCCTTCGGACGATATTTGGACACCATACGAGCCGTGAATCCACTAGCAGTCGAGGTAATAATCGCTTTGGCATCCAGCTCCAGAGACGAACTCACTGCACCTTGACTAATGACTTCGGTAATGTTCGTGCTTTGGCGTGCTCTGCGCTTATCGAACTGCTCCTGGTAATCCAATTGGGATTCTGCACTGGCAGCTACCGCAGCCATGGTCCGTACGGATTCAACAGGGTATTTACCTGCAGCAGATTCGCCCGACAGCATCACTACGTCAGCTCCCTGCATAACGGCATTGAACACGTCACTAACTTCAGCTCTCGTCGGACGCGGGTTCACCTGCATGGACTCCAACATGTGAGTAGCGACAATAACGGGCTTACCGACCAGATTACACTTGTCGATCATTTCTTTTTGCATCACAGGCACGTCTTGAATCGGCACTTCCACGCCCAGGTCGCCACGAGCTACCATAATACCGTCCGAAGCTTCGATGATATCATCCAGGTTTTCCATGCCTTCGGCATTTTCAATTTTGGAATAAATCTGTACGTGCTCGGCATGATGTCCTTTCAAAATCTCACGGATTTCACGGATGTCGTCGCCTTTACGCACAAAAGAAGCCGCAATAAGCTCGATACGCTGCTCCACCCCAAATTGAATGTGCTTCACGTCGCGCTCTGTTACGCCTGGAAGAGTTGTATGAATCCCTGGCAGATTCACACCTTTTCTCGGCTTCAAAATACCGCCGCTTACGATATTACAAATCATCTCGGTTCCTTCGATGGAGGTTACAGTCAGATCAACCAAACCGTCGTCGATGAGAATGCGGTCACCTGTTTTGATATCCTTCGGCATATCTGGGTAATTCACCGAAATACGATGCTCGTCCCCCAAAATCTCTTCCGTGGTCAGAATGAGCTGGCTGCCTGGCTTCAGTAGAACAGATGCCTCTTTCAGCTTGCCAATCCGTATTTCCGGTCCTTTAATATCCATCATGACAGGGATACAGGTATTCATTTCCTTCGCTGCCTGTCTTACATTTTCAATACGTTTAACATGATCCTCCAGCTCCCCATGAGCCATGTTTAAGCGAGCTACCGTCATACCAGCCTGGATCATTTCTTTTAACAAATCAATGGAGTCACAGGCAGGTCCCATAGTACAAATAATTTTCGTTTTAAGCATAGTAATGTCATCCTCCTGAATGTCTTTACTGTATGGTTTCTATTCCACTTTGCTTCTCTATCTACATTAAACTTATATGCTTCTATTCTACCTGTACCCGTGCACCAAGACTATGAACTATAGTATGATGAATGTACTACAGTATAGTGAATATTGAAGACATCGGGGAGTGAGTTTCGTGATTACATTGATGGATATACGGCAGGACAACGGTGTGGACTGGTATGAAAAGGCTGGCACAAATAGCAGCCACGATGACTTACTGTTCATCTTGGTCACCTTTGGCAAATGTGTATATTGGGTGAACGATTGCAAGTTCATTCTTGGCAAGGGTGAAGCACTGCTTTTACCCGCTCATCTGAACTACTATGGAAAGAGTATTCCTACGCTTTTCCATACCAAGTATGTGATACATTGCCGCAAAACATGTACGAACAGTACACTTCCTATACTGAACATAAACAAGCCGTTATTAATCAAACCAGGATGCTACGATATGCTGCATGAACGGATCAAATCGATGTATTATCAATGGACAGAACACCCAAGCTACTATACTCTGATGGCTGACTGTCTGCTGACCGAGGCCATGATTTATATGAACCAGGAATGGGACAAAGGCGCCATTTCTTGCGATAAAGAGCGGCATGTGGAACATATGAAACAGTATATACAGAATCACTACAGGGAAAAGGTAACCAAAGAAGAGCTTGGCGACGCCATCCGCAAAACCCCCAACTATGCGGCGACACTGCTGCGTGAGGTCACACGCCAAACGATTAGTGAGCATGTACATACGCAACGTATTAAAACCGCCATCTACATGCTAACCGAGTCGCGGCTAACGATTCGTGAAATTTCGGAGTATGTGGGCTATAGCGATGTTTCCTATTTTCATCGGATCTTCAAACGCTTAACAGGCTGTTCCCCGTCCGAATTTCTGGATGATCGTTCATCCATCGTCTAATCTGATAGCCTGAAGCGGAATATCATAGATAGAAAAATTGGCCGCCCTACATGGAATTCATGTAAAAGCGACCATTATCATTATACTTACGCGCATGAATCTGCGTGTATTTGGGCTGACTGGATGATATTATTTGGAGGAACCCGCTGTTTTGACTTTATCCAGCATTTTATCGCTAAAGCCAAACATCCAAGTCAGGACAAAAGATACAGCCATAGCAGCCAAGTTCGCCAAAATGTAAAGCGGAAGCTGATGGTTCATGTAGAGCAACGTACCCGGAATAACTGTAACCGCCATCCCTGTAGCCGCCAAATGGAAGACTGAAGCAATAAAACCACCAACCGCTCCGCCGATGAGACCCATGACAAAAGGCTTCATATATCTCAGATTGACTCCGAAGATAGCCGGCTCTGTAATCCCCAGGAAAGCGGAGAACGAAGAAGGAAGGGCCAACGCTTTCAGCTTGCTGTCCTTCGTTTTCAGACCAACCGCCAGGCAGGCAGCTCCCTGTGCAGCCATTGCGCAGGTAATAATAGCATTGAAGGCATTTACGCCGTTCTTTTCAAGCAGTTGGATCTCCAGAAAATTAAATATATGATGCACACCTGTAACGACGATAATCTGATGCAAAAAGCCGATGACGATCCCTGCAATACCGAAAGGCAAATCAAGTACAAATATTGTTCCGTGCAGCACCCATTCTTCAAGTGAATGGAACACTGGACCGATAGCAAACAGTCCCAAAGTGATCATAATCAACAGTGTTAAAAACGGTGTCAGAATCAGATCCAGCGCTTCAGGCACCCGTTTACGCAGCGCCCGCTCCAGTTTGGCTCCGATCAAACCCACGAAGAAGGCTGGCAATACTGAGCCCTGATAGCCCACCACTGGAATGAATCCGAACATCGTCAACGGATGAGCTGAGCCGTCCGCAACACTATACGCGTTAGGGAGAGCCGGGTTTACCAGCATCAGACCGAGAACGATACCCAGCACCGGACTACCGCCGAATACTCTAAAGGCTGACCATGCGACTAACGCAGGCAGAAAGGCAAAAGCCGTATCCGTTAATACCTGTGTATATAATAAAAAGTTAGGTGAAATATCCTGCGGCGTCATACCGAGCAGAGCGAGAATTTGCGGCTGAGTAAGCAAACCGCGCAGTCCCATGAACAACCCCGTAGCGACCAGCACTGGAATAATCGGTACAAACACATCGCCAAAGGTACGAATGGACCGCTGGAAGACGTTGCCCTCCTTTTTCGCCTGACTCTTCACCTCTTCTTTAGATGAACCCGTCACGCCAAGCTTCTCAACCTCTTCAAAAATCCGATTTACCGTTCCTGTACCAAAAATAATCTGATATTGACCTGAATTGAAGAAAGCACCCTTAACCTTGTCGATCTCTTCAACTTTTTTCTGATCAATCTTCTCCTTATCATGCACCATAATTCGTAAGCGCGTTGCACAGTGAGCAAACGAAGCGATATTTTCCTTTCCACCGATCGCCTCGATCACTTCTTTAGCTATCTCTCTGTTTTCCGCCATGATGTTCATCCCCTCGTTCATTCCGTTATGTTTGATGATTAACGATCCACTTGATGAATTAGCCTACTCATGTAAAATTCCATTTTACCGCTTGGAAGAGAGCCTCTCCCTTGTCGGCAAAAAAGCGTATTTCGTCACTCTCTGGGTGCGGAAAAATACGACTGGTGAACACTTCTTCCCCATCATTGATGAAAATCTCAACCGAAGATGTATCCACAAACAGATGAAGTTTGATATGATCCTTATCCCATGCACACTGCCGCACTTCACCATACTCAGCGGCTACAGGCTCACCCGATTGCGAACGGTCCAATACAAGTTTGCGGCTGACGGCGTTATATTTTATCACCGTTTTCTCCGTCTCACTCGCACGGAATTCGATACCAAATGCCTTCGCATCCAAAAGATCTACTTCACAGATCAGCTCATACGCTGTACCTTTAAATCCTTCATAGGTTTTGCTCTCTGAAGACAACGTATCAGCTACCCGATCCTCACTATTTCTACGCAATGTGGTTAGTTCTGGGATTGGCCGCTGCAAGAGTTTTCCCTCATGAAGCGTAAGTTCTCTCGGTAACGTCAGACAATGGGCCCATCCGTTCGGATCTGTCGGGTATTCGATATCCGGCAGCCCCATCCAGGCCACCATAATACGCCGCCCCTGCGGGTCAATCATCGTCTGTGGTGCATAGAAATCAAAGCCTCTATCGAGCTCGTGGAATGCGCCATGCTCCAGTGTTCTTGTCTCTGTATTCAGCAGTTTGCCGATGACGTAGCCCGATTGATAAATGTTGTGGTTTTCGTCCCCTGAAGGCTCCAAGCCCTGTGGAGAAAAGACCAAGACCCCTGCTCCGTTCAGTTCAAAATAATCCGGACATTCCCACATATATCCAAACGATTCCAGCCCGGTGTTCAGTTCCCCCTCGAACTGCCAAGTATGAAGATCGGTTGAACGGTAAAGGACAACGCAGCCTGTTGAATTCGTTCTCTGGGCACCAATCACACAGTAGAAACTATCGCCGTCCTTCCACAGCTTGGGATCACGAAAATGATCTGTATAGCCTTCTGGTACATGATCAATAACAGGATGCTCCCACTTGGTAATGCGACCGCTCTCATCCATTACAGCCATGCATTGATAAGGATGTCTAATCCAGTTTTCGTCTCTTGTATTTCCTGTGTACATCATGTATAACTTGTCCTCATGCTCTAGCGCGCTGCCGGAATAAGCCCCATGCGAGTCGAAATTGTCCCCAGGTGTGATGCCAATGCCTGCACTATGCCATGTGACCAAATCTTTGGATTTCAAATGATACCAATATTTCATCCCATGATCGGTTCCGAGCGGGAACCACTGATAAAATAAATGGTATTCACCTTGATAATATGAAAATCCATTCGGATCATTGAGTAAACCTGTCGGTGGCTGGATATGAAACGACTGTCGCCACTGACATTGCTCCACCTTTTTCTGCAAGCTCGCTATTTCACCGGGCTCTGCCTGCTCGATCAATCGATACTTTTGTTCTTTTGTCATTTTCATAGGTGTACCTCATTTTTTAAAAGCTTAGATTTAGGGAACCGGTTCCAAATTAACGAAAAAATATTATAACGGAACCGGTTCCTATACGATTAAAAAAAATACTCATCCATGGAGTTGCAACCGATTCCAATTGTGCAAGAGTAAAATGGAACCGGTTTCGAAGAAATTATAATCCACTTGTTTAACGTTTGTCAACGCTTTCTCTTTCAATAAGGGAATAATCCATGACTGTTACTTGCTCTACCGTTTTATGTTCTACCAGCCGTACAATATTTTGTGCTGCTACACGTCCAGCCTCCATATACGGATATTGAACAGTTGTTAGCGCAGGGTGAATGACCTCCGTAATATCGTATCCCCCAAAGCCAGTTACCGACAAATCCGACGGAATGGTAATTCCTCTGGAATAAGCCGCGTTGATTACCCCAAGCGCGATATTATCTGTAGCACACACCATTAACGATGGTTTGAATTGGTCCAAAATGGCGGATGCAGCAATCCGTGCATCGGACATTTTAAACCCGGTTTCATAGTATCTGATATCATATCCTGCGGCTCGCATCGCCTCGTCCGTATAACACGCAGCAGGTAATGCATCGCGAACAGCCTCCCTAAAGCCCTCTTTACGCTGCACACCGACAGCAACATCCCTTTCAGTCACACCGACATAGGCAATTTCACGGTGGCCCTGTGACAGGACATATGCGCCGATATCATATCCGGCACGATAATCATCATGGATAAGGCTATGGATCTGCTCATGTTGTTGGCCTACCAGCAATACCGGAATACTGATGTCACGAATCGCGGTCAGATGGTCGTCTGTAATTTGAGCAGCCAGCAGAATGATACCTGAAATTTTTTGCCGTGCGAACTCATAGATCGCTTCGATTTCACGTTTTACATCCTGACTCGTATTAGAGATCAACATCTGGTAATGCTGGGAACGCAGCTCCTCATCAATCCCCATTAACGTATGGGATGTGGCAAAAGAATCCAGCCGTGGCACGACGGTTCCGATAATGTTGGTTCGTTTTGCCTTTAGACTCTGGGCAAAGGTATTGGGCACATACCCCGTGGCTTTGACCACCTTTTCAATTTTACGTCTCGTATCCAGGCTGACAGAGCCACCGTTCAAAAAACGGGATACCGTGCTCTTGGATACACCAGCCATTTGGGCTATATCTGCAATCGTCTTATTCATGAGGTCCCCCGGAGATTTTCATTTTCATAAGTGTCCAAAACTTCTCATTTTACATAAATCTATAATACCATATGGCGGGATTGGATTGCTGTAGCTCCAAACTCATCATACAAAAAAGCCGTTCCTTCCATGAAGAAGGAAACGGCGGTTCATGATGAACTGAATTTAAAAATCGAAGTTATCCGGATCAGGACCTACCCGAAGATTGGCATTTAACGCCTGAATTTGATCCATATCCTCACGCGTCAATTCAAAGTCAAAAATATCGGCATTTTCAACGATTCGATGTGCCTTGGTGGACTTGGGAATAGTGACGACTCCTTGCTGTACATCCCAGCGTAAAATCACTTGGGCCACCGATTTACCGTACTTGTTTGCTATGTCTTGCAGTACCGGATGATCGAGCAATTGGCCTTGCATGAGCGGGGACCAGGCTTCCATTTGGATGTTGTTCTTTTGACAGAATTGCAGCAGCTCGGCTTGAGTTAATTGCGGGTGGAATTCCACCTGATTGACCATTGGCTTGATTTCTGCATCCTTCATGAGATCTTCCAAATGATGAATTTGGAAGTTGCTGACTCCAATTGCCTTAATCCGTCCTTCTTTATACAAGGACTCCAAAGCTCTCCATGCTTCTTTGTACTTCCCTTGAACCGGCCAATGAATCAGATATAGATCCAGATAGTCCAGTCCCAACTTGTCTAGGCTTGCTTCATAAGCGGCTCGTGTCTCTTCATAGCCTAAATCTGCATTCCACACTTTGGACGTGACGAACAGATCTTCTCTGGATAGATTATTCTCCGAGAGGGCTTCCTGAATAGCCTGTCCTACACTGTTTTCATTCGCATAGATTGCCGCTGTATCTATACTGCGGTAGCCATGCTTTACAGCAGCCTTTACAGCATTAACCAGCTCTGAACCTTCCTCCACTTTAAATACTCCGATGCCAAACCAAGGCATACGAACTCCGTTGTGCAATGTTGTTGTGCTTTGTAGGTTTTGTGTCATTGTATATCTTCCTCTCTATTTTTTAAAAGTTTTAGCCTACCAAGGCGGTTGTATCCCTTTTTTCGAGCATACGACTCCAGGCTGTCAGTAGAACCGCAACAAAAACCATTACCCCACCGACCCAAGTCGTATGCATGAGACCCAGTGAATCCGTCACCATTCCTCCCACATATGCTCCAATTGCGATCCCTGCGTTGAAGGCCGCAATATTAACAGCAGAGGCGACATCGACAGCTTTGGGTGCAAAACGTTCGGCTAACATGACTACATATACCTGTAGACCAGGCACATTCATAAACGCAAGCAATCCCATAAAGAAAATCGTTATCAGACCTGCCGTTTGAAATGGCACGGTAAACCACAACAGAAACAGAATTACAGCTTGAATGAGAAACATGTAAAATAAAGCTGAAAGCGGTCTGCGATTCGCAGCTTTTCCACCAATAACATTCCCGATAGCAATGGCGATTCCATACAATAAGAGAATGAACGTTACCGTATTTTGTCCAAAACCGGTTATGTCATGAAGTAATGGAGATAAATAAGTAAACACGACGAATGTGCCACCATATCCCAAGGCAGTAATGATAAATGCAAGTAGCAAGCGACCATTCGTAACCAGTTTGACCTGCTCGCTGAAAGGAGTCTTATTTCCTTTTCGAAGCGTAGAGGGCAGCAGAATCAGATTGGCAATGAGGGCCACAACACCGACGACCACAATGGCCATAAATGCAGCCCGCCAACCCCATTGCTGCCCAACGTAGGTGCCCAACGGTACCCCTGTGACGGTGGCAACGGTCAAGCCAGAGAACATAATAGAAATAGCACTCGCCCGCCGATCATCGGGAACAAGGTCGGCCGCGATGGTGGACCCGATGGACATGAACACCCCATGGGAGAACGCCGAGATTACACGTGCAATCAGCAGCAGGGTGATTCCGCTAGAAACCGCAGCAAGGCTGTTGCCTGCTATAAATACAATCATGATCCACAGCAGCAGCGTTTTACGAGGAACACTCGATGTTAATGAGGTCAACACAGGTGCCCCAATGGTAACCCCTAATGCATACAGCGTTACGGTTAGTGCGGACATCGTTACGGATATGTGCAAGTCTTCAGCGATCAGGGGAAGCAGTCCTACACTGATGAACTCAGTTGTCCCAATGGCAAAGGCGCTTACGGCTAAAGCCAGTAATGGCCAGATACTTCGCTTGGATTCTGGCGACATGTTTTTCACTCCTATCTATAGTAATCTTCGACCAGCAGATGTTATTATGAGTTATTCAATCAATTATGAACAGTACGTACTTTTTAGTGATATAGGTACCAAAAAGTACCCTACTGGTGACATACACGGAGGGATCGGCATTGGGAAAGAAAAAATACAATATCTCTGTTGAGGCGACATTAGAGGTAATCGGGGGAAAATGGAAGTGTGTGATTCTGTGTCATTTGACCCATGGAAAAATGCGGACAAGTGAATTAAAGCGAATGATGCCTTCTATAACACAAAAAATGCTGACTCAACAGCTTCGTGAATTAGAGGAAGACGGCATTGTCAATCGAATTAGCTATAATCAGGTTCCACCCAAAGTGGAGTACGAGCTTAGTGAATATGGATGTAGTTTGAAAAGCATTTTGGATTCACTTTGTGCCTGGGGAGAAAGACATATTATTAAAGAATACGGGGATAAATCGGCGGTTTTAGAGGATAATATTCTGAATAAGCTGTAAAGCAAAAAAAGCGTCTGCAATAGATTAGCAGGCGCTTTCTCTCTTAGAGTTCCAAGAGTTACGAATTGGACATCATTTTATTTTGTGAAATCAATGACCATACGTCCTTGGATTTTGCCATGCTCCATCTCTTCGAAGATCTCATTGATGTCTTCAAGCGGACGTTTTTGTACAAGAGGTACAACTTTACCTTCTGCAGCGAACTGGAATGCTTCTTTAAGGTCTTCACGAGTACCGACCAAGGAGCCGATTACTTGAATGCCGTCCAGAACCAGACGCGGAATGTCGAGATCCATCTTATCAGTTGGAAGACCTACAGCTACAACACGCGCGCCAGCCTTTACAACGTCAATGGCTTGGTTGAAAGGTGTTTTGGCAACAGCAGTAACTACGGTTGCATCCAGACCAGCACCGTTGGTTAATTCCTTAGCTCGGGCGACTGGATCTTCTTTCATGCTGTTAACAATATAGTCAGCACCAATTTTTTTGGCCAGTTCGAGTTTTTCATCACTGATGTCAAAGGCTACAACTTTAGCATTGAACACATTTTTTGCGTATTGTACAGCCAGGTTACCCAAACCGCCAATACCAAAGATACCGATCCATTGTCCTGGTCTGATATCACTCACTTTAACAGCTTTATAGGTTGTAACCCCTGCGCAAGTTACACTGCTTGCAGCAGCAGGATCAAGATTATCTGGTACTTTGACCGCATAGTCAGCTGTGACAATACATTGTTCTGCCATTGCACCATCTACCGTGTATCCGGCATTTTTAACTTCACGACACAAAGTTTCTCGTCCGGTTAAACAATATTCGCAGTGACCGCAGCTTTCGAACATCCAGGCAATACTTACGCGATCGCCAACTTTAAGGCTGGTTACTCCTTCACCTAATTCAATGACTTTCCCAATACCTTCATGTCCCAGAACTCTGCCTGTGACATCACCGAAATCTGCATTTTTTACGTGTAAATCTGTGTGGCAAACCCCGCAATATTCAACTTGGACTAACGCTTCCCCATGTTTCAGGGAGCGCAAAGGTTTCTCTTCTACACTAACTTTCTTGTCTTTTGTAACAATCGCTGCTTTCATGTAGATCTCTCCTTTGAGTGGATATGGAATTATTTTGTAATGCACACCCCACTATTATAGTTACTTCCCCCAAAGAGGACAAACAAATATTTCACCACTCCATTATTCTCTCTACACCCGGTAATAATAAGCAACCAGTTCTACCTTTTTCCTAAGTCCTTGTACCCTTGCAGGAACTTTGTACAATAATTTACAATGTAAAAAGTTTCACATAATCTATTTGGAAGAAGGATAAAGAAACATGAAAAAACACTGGAGAGGTTGCTTGTTCAGCATATTTTCCATAATCTTGGCATTGTCGGTAACAGGATGTACACCATCCGCCACTTCTAGTACTACTAGCGCAACATCATCATCATCCGCTAACAACGTACATGCAGTTGTTCAGAAAAGCCCGCACTGGTCCTACGAAGGGGATGAAGGACCCGAGCATTGGGGGGAGCTGGAAAAGGATTTTGTCGCTTGTGGTAATGGTCAGGAACAGTCTCCCATCAACATAGAGCATTCCCATCTGGAAGCTTCGCATACGCAGCAACCGCTACAGGTTCATTATTCAACCACTAAAGTATCCATACTAAATAATGGACACACCGTCCAAGTCAATGCAGCTAGTCCCAGCAATGATATTGTCGTGGACGGCACAAAATTCACTCTAAAGCAGTTTCATTTTCATCATCCAAGTGAACACCAAATAGATGGTAAAAATGCTGAAATGGAGCTTCATTTTGTTCATCAAAGCGACACTGGAAGCACAGCCGTCTTAGGCGTTCTTATTCAAAGCGGCAAAGAAAACAAGGCTTTCAATCGCATCTGGTCCAAACTGCCAAAAGGTATCTCTCAAGAAACGAACTTGGAGGGAGAAATAAATCTTGCTACGCTGCTGCCAAAAGACCTGCACTCCGTTCGCTACAACGGGTCGCTGACTACCCCGCCATGCACAGAACATGTGAATTGGACGGTATTGGAACAGCCTATTGAAATGTCGGCAGACCAAATTAAACAGTTTGCTGCCATTTTTCCCGATAACCATCGTCCTGTACAACAACTGGGAACCCGTGAGCTGAAGGCCGATAAATAATAAAATATAGTGCCCTAAGATGTAAGGTGCATTTATATCTAATACAAACAACAAGAAGCCTCCTCTGTTCATCTGAATAGAGGGGCTTCTTGTTATTAAAGGTGCTTCCTAGCTTACAATCGTTATAATCGCACCAGTTGCTCCACCTTCACCGGCTGGCCTGTACGCATAGAGCGGTTGGCGGCGATGCCTGTTAAAATGGACCATGCGCCGTCGATATGAGAGGCCGCACGATGGAACCGATCCTCTGCCGGCTTATCGAAAATATCCCGTAGCATGACTGGATCTCCTCCGCCATGTCCCCCCACGCCTTCCTCTACTTCGACCTCGTAAGGTGCTGCAAAGTGAGGATAGATCGTGATGGTTTTCTCTTTTAACGCCCCCTCATCTGCCTTGCTGCCACCGGAATTAACATAGGATTGCTCGGATACCCGAACTTCCATCCGTCCTTTGGTGCCGTTAAATACGATGATAAAGCCCTCCCAAGGCATATAAGCGTTGAGTGAGTAGTTCATTACCGCTTTATTCTGATACTTCACCATGACACTCAGCGTATCCTCGATACTGATATTGTCGCCAAATACGCTTTGGTCCCGCACGTACCCATCCTCATGCTCCGCATCCAGATACATGTTTTTTAGATGTTCGTTACGATCCAAGTGTAAGGCAAATGGGTCATTTTCCGCCGCCTTGCTGCCATAAGCGCGTTGATAGAACTCCGTCACGCCACGCTGCTCCGCATTTTCCCGGCCGTAAAATTTCAAGTCGCCCATCGCATATACCGTCTCCGGCTTTGAGCCAAGCCAGAAGTTCATCAGATCAAAATGATGCGTCGATTTATGCACCAGCAGACCGCCGCTATTGCGCTTGTCCCGGTGCCAGCGGCGGAAATAATCTGCGCCATGCTGGGTATTCAGCAGCCATTCAAAATTGACGGACAAGATGTCACCCAGCGTCCCGTCCATGATAACCTCACGGATTTTCGTATTATGCGGGGCATAGCGATAGTTAAAGGTGACGCGCAGCTTTCGTCCCGTGCGGTCTATGGCATCCAGAATGTCTTGGCATTTGTCTTCGTCGACCGTCATCGGCTTCTCGGAAATGACATCACAGCCCAACTCCATCGCCCGGATAATATACCGATGATGCACCCGGTCAATGGTGGTGACGATGACGATATCCGGCTTCGTCTCCGCGATCATTCGGTCAAATTCGTGGGCTTTATAGGTTGGAATCGGATGGTGTTCGTATTTCTCCTGCAACAGCCGATTGGCATAATCCATTCTCGTCTGATTGACGTCACAGAACGCGACCAGCTCTGATGTATCTTTGAAAACGGTAACAACTTCACCGTAAAAAAATTCAGCTCTTCCTCCGGTGCCCACAAGCGCATATTTGATTTTAGCCAATTGGTTCACACCCTTTACATGAATTACTTATATTTTATAGTATAAGAAAGAGCAAAATCTTCGCTTTTATTGTGAATTCATCCAAAAAGTATGCATATATTATTCTCATGAATGCTTTCATAAAGGAGAACGCTGCTATGATCGCTACACCCCTTTTTGCCATCGAGCAAGCGCTTCGGATGGTGCCTTTTAGCATGTCTGCCGACCATGTCCATCAAGCGCATGAAATCTATTATCTGCTGGCAGGAGAGCGCTACTACTACATTAATCAGCGTGTATACGCGCTACAAAAGGGGGATCTGATCTGGATTAGCAAACATGATTTTCACCGTACGAGTAACAAGGGGAGCGGCAGCCATGAGCGAATTTTAATCAACTTTGATGAAGCGTTTGTAGCCTCGTCCACGTCTGTTACTCCATCCAGCGATCAGAGCCACCTGCTTTTGCCTGAAAAAAGCTTTTTGCTTCGCCCCTCCGCGGAAGAACAACGCGAGCTGGAGCATCTGTTCCAGCAAATGCTGGATGAATACCATCAAGAGCATGCATACCGTCATATGTATCTTCAAAGCCTGTTGCTACAGCTACTGATCCGAATCCGCCGCATACAATCAGCGGCTCCTGACACCATAGCGCCGGAACGCAGCGAGCAGCAGCAACGTGTGTACTCGGTGATTGAGTACCTGCATGCCCACTATGCCGAGAAGCTGTCGTTGGAGCAACTGGCAGGACATTTTTATATTAGCAGCACATATCTGTGCCGCATTTTCAAGCAGACCACAGGCTTTACCCTGGTCGAGTATCTTCAAGATGTACGGGTCCAGCAGGCTCGGGCGTATTTGAAGGAAACGAACTGGAAAGTGACCGCCATTGCTGAAAAAACGGGCTTTGACAGCATTGCTCACTTTGGCCGTGTATTCAAGCATTTCACCGGGCGTACTCCGTTACAGTATCGGAAATCGCACAAAAAGGAGTAGGGAAACGCCCCTACCCCTTGATGCCTGTTAAGGTAATGCCTTCAATAATTTGCTTTTGGGCAATGATATAGACGATGAGCACTGGAACGACAGAGATGGTGGTGCCTGCCATCATCAGTGACCAATCGGCGGTATATAGTCCTTTGAAATTGTTGAGCAAAAGCGGAACTGTAAATTTCTCCGGTGTATTGAGATAGATCAGCGGATCAAGAAAGCTATTCCAGGCACCCAAAAAGGTGAAAATTCCGATCGCCGCCAATGCTGGACGAACGAGTGGCAGAATGACACTCCAGTAAATGCGAATGTATCCCGCCCCGTCCATGACTGCTGCTTCCTCCAGATCACGTGGAATACCCATGACGAATTGACGGAGCAAAAACACCGCGAATGCATTAAACAAGGCTCCAGGTACGATCAGCGACCAATGCGTATCCAGCCAACTGATACGATCCATCACCAAGTATAACGGAATCATCGTTACCTGCTTAGGCACCATCATCGTAGCGAGGAACAAAATAAACAATATATCCGAACCTGGAAAACGGATTTTAGCAAAAGCATACGCCGCCATAGAAGCGCTAATCAACGTTGCTGTCACGATGATAAACGTAATGTAAAAGCTATTCATGTACGCCTGCACGAAGGGCATGGCCTCCAGCGAAGCCGGATAGTTACTCCATACAAACGGATCGGGAATCCATTGCGGCGGAACGACAAAAATTTGAGAGATATCCTTTAGCGAACTGAGGATGGTCCACAGAAATGGAAAAAACATGATTAAAGAGCCGACAGCGAGCAGCACATGGCGCAGGAACATCCTGCCTCTACAACTAATCTCCATAGTGCACCCACCTCTTTTGCATTTTAAATTGCAGCAGTGTAAATATGAGAATGATCACGAACAAAATCATTGCCGCTGCCGCACTTTCTCCCATCGTGAAATCTATGAATGCCTGATCGTAAATGTGATATACAAGCGTATAGCTTGCTTTGGCCGGCCCGCCGTTTGTCATGACGAACGCCTGATCGAACACCTGAAAAGAGCTAATAACCATCATGATGGTGACAAAAAAGGTCGTTGGTGACAATAGCGGCAATGTAATATACCTTAGCTGCTGGAACTTGCTGGCCCCGTCAATTTCGGCTGCCTCGTAATAGCTTTTGGAGATGCCCTGGAGTCCTGCCAAAAAAATGACCATGTTGTATCCCAGTCCCAGCCATATGCTAAGTAGAGCTATCGACGGGATCACCCAATGCGTATCGGTAAGCCACATTGGGCCTGTAACCCCAATCGCTCGCAGCAAGTGGTTTAAAATGCCGAATTCGCCGTTCAGTATCCACATCCAGATGACCCCAACCGATACCGAGCTGGTTACGACAGGCATGAAAAAAAACAAACGATAGATTTCCCTGCCCTTTACTTTATTGAGCACGATGGCTACGAGCAGAGCCAACACAATCCCCACGGGGATGACCAGCACCATATAGTAGACCGTATTGATGAGTGCCTTCCAAAAGTCAGGATCAGATAATTGACCTTTAAAATTGTCCAAGCCGACAAACAAAGGTACCCCGAAACCATCCCAATTGACAAAACTTAAGTAAAACGCATACAGCAAGGGCAGCAGCGAAAAACATAACAGACCAAGAAACTGGGGGCCAATGAACAGATAGCCCCACAGCGCTTGATACTTTTTCTGCATCTTGTCACCTTCCTCCCTGGTCACGGCCCATCCCGTGTTTACTTGACCGCCTTGGATATGATCTGATTCAACTTTTCAATGGTTGTCGCAGCATCCTGCTTGCCCAGGAACATCAGGTCAATGGTTTCCGTGATATCGGAGTTCAACCCCGGCACCTGTGCATCATACGCTAATGCAGAACCATAAGCATGCCCTTTATCTCGTCCCTCAGTCAGATAGCCTGAGTGCTCAATCGTCGCCTTTTTCATGATGCTCTCGTCTGCGGCAGCAAGCGTACCCATGGCATTGCCACCTTCAACCAGCCGCTCCTCCTGCCCTTTCACAGAGACGTAGAATGCTGCCAGTTTCATGGCCTCTTGCACATGCGGACTATTTTTGTTTACAGCTACATATGCAACCGGAATGGCAACAGGTTCATTTTTACCGGTGTTAGAGGGCCAGTAGATATAATCAAAGTCAAGGCTTTTATTTTGGCTAAACAAGGGCTCCAGCCATCTTCCCGCCGCCAGCATGCCGACCTGGTTGGACATGAACATGGCATCTGCCCCCTGCCCTTTCGGAAGCGAACCAAGGTATACCGCATTTCCCTTTTTCACCATATCGTGCATGAAAGCGAAGGCTTCCTTACCCTTTTCATTGTGGTCCAGCACATATTTGCCTTGTTCATCAAAGATCCGGCCACCATTCGACCACACCCATGAATACCAGTGAGCCCACCAGTTTTCCGCAATATAGCCCTGCTTCCCGGCGGCCTTCAGCTTGGATGTAACCTCCTCAAAGGCGTCCCAGTTCCACTTGCCCTCATCATAGTATTCCTGCGGTGTCTTCACGCCTGCTTCCTTAAATACCTTTTTGTTGTAGTACATGACCATCGGATTGGAGTCAGGAGTAACCCCATAGATTTCCCCATCACGCTTGGCCGGACCCCATAATCCTTCCGGAAAATCCTCGGCCTTCACGTCACTTGCGTCACTGTTTAAAAATTCACCCAAAGGCTGCACCTGTTTTGCTCCGATCAAACGCGCAATCGTCGATTCATAGGAATAAAAGACATCTGGTCCGCGACTTCCCTGTAGCTGTGTCAACAGCTTTTGCTCATATTGGTCTCCTGGTACAGGTACCAGCTTAACCTCGATATTCGGGTTCTCTTTTTCAAATGCATCCAGTGCCCGCTGATACACCTTCACCTCCGCAGGATTACCCCAAACCTGCATCGTAAGCCGCACTTTTTGCCCATCTGTGTTCTCTATCTTGGGGGAAGTGCTGCATGCTGCTGCAAGTAAAAACAGAACGCTGAGGAAAAATCCAATCTTTATCCAGCTCATGTAATTGTCCACCTTAACCGCCTCCTGTAGCTTCGCATGGTTGTATATCACCCTTTATTTGAAGCGCTTACAAAACTTTCCCTATCATCATATGTAGAAGGAGAAAGCGCGATATCCCCATTTTCATTTTTATATAATTTTTTTTCTTTTGAGTGGCTCTAATATGACAGCAACCCAGAAGAAAGACATCACGAGGACGTAAAGGTCTGCACAACAAAAAAAGAAGAATGCAGATCACCTGCTTCCTTCTTTTGTATTCCTTCAATTAGGATTCGTTTTTCTATGACTTTATTAGCATCTTTTCAAAAGTGTTATAGCCATTCGTTTCGCCCATATAAGTATAGCCGCATTGTTTGTAAAACCCGCTAAGCTTGTCATTGCCCGCAATACAATCTAGACGGATTCGATCCTTGCCTGCAAAACGGATGCCTTGCTCAATCCACTGCATGAGCTCACGGCCCAGTCCCTTCCCACTATTATCTCGATCTACAACCAAACGATGCAGATATACGGAAGTTCCTTCCTCAGAATCTGTCTCCTCTAATCCCCACAATCTACTATCCCAAGCACTGGGCTGCTGCTGCAAAATTACTGCACCTGCCAATCGATGATCCACTGACGTTCGGAAAATAACCACTTCTCCGCGTGCAATAGCGCCGCCCAGATTGTGATCATCTTCTCCTTTTAGTAATTTGCCCCATTGCGTGGAGCCCTTGCTGTGCAGCCATCTAGCCGTCTTTAAAATTAATTCGTGAACCTCAGCCTGATCTTCAGCACTTGCCTGAAAAGCTGTTAATCCTGGTTTGACGGATGGATCGACAATAGTCATTGATGTCATGCTGCACCTCAACCCTCTGATTATTTTATTAATGTATAAAATATAGCATAAAAAAGAGAGTATGATGAGCTGGCAGAGCAGTATGATAACAGTCTAGCTGTCCGGTAAATATTACGTTTGATAATCTAGTACTTCTCAAGCAGAGAGCTTCTTTTCCATTCTCCCCGCACCATAAAGACCAAGAAGGGTATGCCAACGCAGGCCAGCACCGGGGTTAAGGGCAACCCAACCGGCTCGTTGATTCTAGCGGAAATGACTTTGGCCAGCATTAATAGGCCTCCCCCCCAAAGGATGGAGCCCAAAATGAGAAGCCGCGGACGGTTTCCTATCATACAACGCATGAAATAAGGCACAATAAGTCCTATATATCCGATGGCACCACACGCCCACACCGTAGCGGCGGTCAACACCATTGCAAAGGGAATGTACAGTGGTCTAAGCTGCTTGGGGAATGCGAAGACAGATCCTGCAACGAGAAGTGTAACCAAGGCAAGCCAAAACGTGAATGATCCTTCCCTTATCCCCCATCCTCCCACAGAAATTGCCCACTCTTGCTGATTTTCTCCAAGTAGCACAATAAACCCAGAGATTGAACGAAGGGCAACATCAATAATGAAACCAATCATGAATAAATGAATTCCCGCAGACCGTCCACGAATGAAATGGATTTTATTCAATGTAAATACAATGAATCCCCCAAACACTGCTCCTGCAATACAAAGGGCCATACTGCCAAAGGAATCTATGTTCATTCCAAGTAAAAGGACAACACCTAGCCCCGTCATTGCCCCAGGCATAAGTCCGGTTAAGGTGGGTGATGCAAACCGATTAGCTGTTCGTAATTGTAAGAGAGTTCCTGATACGGCCAGACATCCTCCTAGCAACAACATATCCAAGACAAATGGCATACGAGTTTGGTATACAACTTCCTTTAATATGGGATCGGGATTGGAAGAAAACAAAACTTCCCATAACTCCGCATAGCTGATAGGGAATATACCTGTGATTAGAGAAAGGAAGAAACTAAAGATCAAGAAAGCCAATCCTGCAACCAGGGTCAAAACAATTCTTTGTGGACGTGGTGAAACTGCGTTCGGTTCAGCGACGATCGTCCCACCTCCACATTCACTCCTATGTATTTCTTGTTCACTCATCAGTTTTAAAATATCCCCTTTCCTCATTTTCCATAAAATATAAATACTACTATACTTTTATCGGTCATATATGGTGAAAAATGTAACCTTTCTAATCATTTCAATCGATGATATCCGTATGAGAAAAAATGGAAAGGTTGTGAATGAGGCACCAAGCCGTAACCGTATCTTCTCAAGTATGAAAATGATGAAGAAGAATTGCATTAAAAAACGAGCTGGCCTCCCTGGCCAGCCCGTTTCAATTTCTGGTAAAGTGGGTTACTCCCTCCCCACGATTTAATTCGTCTGTGCAGCAGGCACAATTCGGTATAATCCTGCAGTATCGCCAGTCGCGGGACGTGCTTCCTGAATGATCCAGCCTAACGACAGCACCTGCTCCAGCCGATCATACTCAGCCTGCGTCAGTTCGGATGTTACAGCTTCGCTTCCTTCTTCCAGAGACAGCTCAGGCTCACGCCCGAGCGCCACGGCAATCCACGAGCGAATGCCACGGATCGTATTATATTTGATCTGATACCCGTCTGTTACCGCGTTGACAAACACCTCCGGCTCTTTGGACGCCAGCCCGGTGGCCAGTTCCGTATAATCAAACTGTCCGTCCGTTGGCAGCTCATTTTGCTGCGCCCGATGGATGAGTTCCTCATGGGACCAGCCTAATGAACGTAAAGATTCCAGCATGAGCGCGTCCCACTGGGAAATACGTACTCTTTTCGTCGATTCATTCATCATTTTTTACCTCCTATGGGTTATGTACACCGTACAATCGATCTTAACCTAACGGCCAACCGGGTACGCCACATAATGGCCGGGACTAATTTCTTTCAGCTCGCCGGTATCGCTGCTATCCTTGTCCCATGCCCATTTTAGTGAACGAAATGTGATCGAATGAGCAAAAAAGACACCCGTTAAGAGTGTCATTTAGAAGACCAGCAAACTGATTAATGCCAGAATGGCAGGCAAGCCTTGCTTTAGTAAAATAGATTTATTGGCAGTTAATGCACCATACAACGCAGCCACTACCACACAAATGACAAAAAATAATTGGATTTGCCGCCCGATCACAGGATCGGGATAGAACAAGCCCCACACCAATCCAGCAGCCAGAAATCCGTTATACAGCCCCTGATTGGCTGCCAGAGGTTTGGTCACTCCTGCCAGTTCCTTGGAGGTGCCGAACGTACGCATCGCTCGCGGGGTTGTCCACAGAAACATTTCCAAAACTAAAATGTACACGTGCTCCAGCGCAACAATTCCAACCAATATTGAACTAAGTAGGCTCAAATCGTTTCCTCTTTTCCATATGAAGTTACTATGAGGTCATTTTTAGATCGATCGTCAAAAAGTATAGTTCATCTACCAAAAACAGTAAAGAGACCGAGCCTATGGCTCGGCCTAGTTATTAGCACGAGGTCTTACATCGTTCTCGCAAAATCCAACAAAGCTTTGGACATACTGTTGATCTCGTCCGTAGATGCATTCACTTGCTGCGTTAGCGCGGCTTGTGTTTGTGTCAGCGTAGACATGTTCCCGATGTTGTGCAGAATTCGCTCAATGAGTGTTTTCATTTCATCCAGGCTGGTCTCGATATTCCCGGTCGCATCAGCGCTATGGATGGCCAGTTTTCTCACTTCATCTGCAACGACTGCAAAACCACGTCCCTGCTCGCCTGCTCGCGATGCCTCGATTGCAGCATTCAGACCCAGCAGATTCGTTTGATTTGCAATCTCTTTAATGAAGTTCGAAATGTTTTGCGTCTCTTCTGCACTGACTTTGGCTTGATTCGCTGCCTCTGTCGATTGCTCTTGAGCCGTAGCCAATTCCTGTGCCTGGTTACTAACCGAGTTAACACCGTTCACCATTTCTGTAATGGAATCAGAGAGATGCTGGATTTTGAGCGTAAGCTCATCCGCCACAGCCTGCTTTTCCTTTTCTACTGTGATATCACGGATTGTTCCGGCAATGCGAATAGGTACTCCTCTGCTATCGCGTATGCTTCTTCCACTGTTTTGATACCAGCGATATTCTCCATTTTTACTTTGTAAGCGACATACCATGTCATATGGCGTACGATCTGAATAGTCATTTAAATGATCGACTACAGCCTTAACTGCATGTTCGGCATCGTCAGGATGTATACGCGAACTCCAGCTGCTTAATACACTCGGAAAGTCCTTCTCGTCTGTAAAGCCCAAGGTGTTGCGGAATTGCTGGGACCACCAAAATACATTATCCGGGTGCTCAATGTCTCCATCCACCAGAATGACGTCATAGGGTGCCTCCACCAAAACACGATTGATGAGATCAAATCTTGTAACTAGAGCCTGAAGCTCCTCCGACTTAATCTTCTGATCGTGCACATCCAGCAGAGCGCCCGCAATCCGAAGCGGCACTCCCTTATCGTCGCGGATCGTCGTTCCGGTAGCCCGGAACCAGCGGTATTCTCCATGCTTCAGCTTCAAACGATACTGTACGTCATATGGCGTCTTTCCCGTAAAATCCAGCAAATGATCAGACAATTCTGCCAAAGACCTGTCATAATCTTCGGGGTGCAGTCGAGATGACCAGCTGTCCAATACATTGGGGAATTCCTTTTCGCTCTGATATCCCAGCATAGAACGGAATTCTTCCGACCATGTGAACGTATTATTGGGATTGACAGGATCACCCGCAATGACCTCCATGTCCCATAATCCAATCTCTATCGCCTTGGTAACAAGCTTCAAACGGATATCAACATGCTGAGCATCATTTTTCATGGACTCTATAGCTTGGTTAACATTGTTTGCGATTTCTTGAACCTCAGGAGATGCTAAGGGAACCTGTATTGCAGCAGCATAATCCTTTTGCTGTATTCTCTGTGAAAGTTTGCGGCTTTCTTCTACTAAAGGAGCAAGTGATTGAGACTCATTTTTCTTGAGAAACATGCATGATCTTCCCTTCTAAGCCAATATATAAAACGGTATAATTTAATATCGGTATTTTATTAAGAATCATTATAAATAATTCTATAATCACATAGGTACTAAGGCTTATTTTTCATGCCCATATACCTATATATCCATACAAAAAACATCGAAAAATGTCGAAAAAGGAAGTGTGTTAACAAGTCTGGAAACAACAAGAACACCTCTGCATTACTTCGCAAAGGTGCTCTTGTTATCCACTATACGGGTCAATGTATCTTATTTAATTGAAGCAACGTATTCCTCGCCTTTTTCTTTATCATATTGTCCTTCCCATTTGGACATGACTACAGCCGCAAGCGAGTTCCCTAAAACATTGACTACCGTACGCGCCATATCCAGAATACGATCAATACCAGCGATAAAGGCCAGACCTTCCAACGGGATATTCACTGCTCCCAGCGTAGCGAGCAACACGACAAAGGAAGCACCCGGCACACCAGCAATCCCTTTGGAGGAAATAATCAGTACGAGTACAAGCGTGATTTGGGTCGTGATCGGCATATCAATGCCATACATTTGGGCAATAAAAATGGCAGCTAGTGCCTGATACAGAGTGGAGCCGTCCAGATTAAAAGAATATCCGATCGGAATGACAAAGGACGTGATTCCCTTCGGACATCCGAATTTCTCCATCTTCTCCATGATCTTAGGCAGTACACTTTCCGAGCTGGCCGTCGAATACGCAAGCAACAGTTCACTTTTCAAAATTTTAACCATGGTCCAGAGACGGGTACCGCAAAGCTTGGCGATAATTCCAAAAACAATCACAATGAACAGTAACATGGAGCCGTACACTGACAGGACAAGCTTCAATAACGGCCATAACGAGGCTAATCCAAACTTGGCCACTGTCGTTCCAATCAGTGCAAATACACCAAACGGAGCCAAGCGCATAACCTGATTGGTTACCCAGAACATGGCGTCGGCTACACCTTCAAAGAAGTTCAGCACAGGCTTGCCCTTGTTACCAATCGCAGCTACTCCTAGTCCAAACAACACGGAGAAGAATATAATAGCCAGCATATCTCCTTCGCCCAGAGCTTGAATAACATTGGTAGGTACAATATGCACAATTGTATCTATAAAGTTATGGCCAGACTTTTCTGCAGTCTCCACATAGGAATGGATATCGCTTTTGGCCAGGTGGGACATGTCCACGCCCTCACCGGGTCGAACCAGATTGGCAACAAGCAGACCAAACAGGATTGCAATGGTTGTTACAATTTCAAAGTACAGAATCGACTTCCCGCCGAGTTTCCCCAGTTTCTTCATATCTCCGACGCCGGCTACACCGATAATGAGCGTTGAGATCACAATAGGTACGACAATCATCTTAATTAAGCGGATGAAAATATCACCGATCGGCTTTAAGTAGACTTCCACCCCTGAATTGCCGTAAAATAAGGCACCAACAATAATACCTAAAGCCAGACCGATAAAGATTTGCATTGTTAAATTAATCTTTTTCACTTCATGTCCCCCCTGGCTGGTTTGTATATTTTTGCAGTATGCAGCTCTTAATATTCAAATGATGTTATTTATACTACAATCCGAACTATAAAAACCGACAGTTATCTACACATGTATTTCTTTTTTTCTATAAATTCACAAACATTAATGTTGAGCCTGTGAATTTATCTTACATTGCCTTTCTGAAACAAATATCCGGAGGTGAATTGGGATGAAGCTAAATACCCTTCTTTTCCTGCTGATGCTTATCTTTGTACCACTGGCAGGTGAGTTGAATATTCACCCGTTCGATAATACATTTCGTCTCAGCTTCGGTACGCCTGTGTTTTTTTTCTTTCTGTTATCCATACGTCAAATTCCGCCTGCACTCTCGGGTGTGCTTGTCGGGATCGCAGTAGTCGCTTTTCGCATTTCACTCAATCATTATCTCCATCCCGGGTCTTCCTTTGAAGCGTTGGTGACCTTGCATGGACCTACCTTTTTTTATTACATGGTTTATGGCCTGCTCTTTCAGGTCCTTAACATTAATGCCGAGCCTTACCGCGCACTGCGCGTAGGCCTCCTCTCCGTGGGGATTGAGGTTGCCGCAAGTGTGGCGGAACTTAGTGTCCGGCGAAGCATTGACGGCGATTTCTGGGACATCATGAAGATCAGCAAAGTGGCTTTTATGGCCATGATCCGCAGCTTCTTCGTGCTTGGGTTCTATAACATGATTCGATTAAATCAATCTGTTCAGCATGAAGAGGCACAAAGACAGCAGACGGAGCGAATTTTACTCCTGGTATCGGACTTGTATGAGGAGTCAGTCCAGTTAGGCAAAACCCTGTCGCATGCAGAGCAAATTACCCGTGAAAGCTATGAACTGTACCGTGAGTTGCAGCAGGATGAATCTCTGAAAGATAGAGAGCATTACGCCAGACAGGCACTTCGTATTTCCGGACAAGTCCATGAGATTAAAAAAGACAGCCAGCGGATTTTTGCCGGTTTGTCCAAGCTCATTGATTCGGAAAGCGACGTGCATTATATGACTTCACAGGAACTTGGTGAGCTGATCGTCCGAACAAACAGCAAATACGCCCAATCGCTAGGCAAGTCTATCCGTTTCACGCTGAATTTCGATCCTTTGTTGCCTAAACTGCATGTTTATACAGTTCTCACGCTGATTAACAACCTGACATCCAATTCAGTGGAAGCGATGAAGGACAGCGGAAGGATTGACGTTTCCATTCATTTTCTACCGGGACAAGAGGATATAATATCCTTTAGTGTCACCGATAACGGTCCAGGTATTCCTCAGCGTAAACGTGAAATGATCTTCACACCGGGATACACGACCAAGTATGATGAGGGAGGACAGCCTTCGACCGGCATGGGTTTATTTTATGTGCGTGAAGTCGCGGAGAGCCTTGATGGAACGATTGAACTACTACAAAATGAAGATGAGCACACAGATAGATCACAGACCACTTTTAGAGTCATATTGCCTTTACGGAAACTGACGGAGAAAGGAAGATAGCCCGGATGCGTTTTTATATAGTAGATGACGATCAGGGGATTCGTTCTATGCTGGCAGACATTATTGAAGACGAGGGTTTAGGGGAGGTCGTTGGAGAAGCGGAGGATGGTTCCTACGTGAATAGCGGCCTGCTGGAGCTGAACCGAATTGATGTGTTGCTGATTGACCTGCTAATGCCGCTTCGTGACGGCATTCAGACCGTGCGTGCACTCGGTGATCAATTTAGCGGAAAAATCATTATGATTTCTCGGATTGAATCCAAAAACATGATCGGTGAGGCATACTCGCTAGGTATTGAATATTATATTGCCAAGCCCTTGAATCGACTGGAAATTATTGCAGTTATCCAAAAGGTGACCGAACGCCTGCGCATGCAACAGTCCATTACAGATATCCAGCGCACACTGCAAGGACTGTCGATGTTCACATCGAATAGCCCATCAGCGACACTGGAACCGACCCGAAACATTGTCAGTTCAGGGCAGTTTCTGCTCTCCGAGATGGGAATGATCGGCGAAGCCGGAAGTGTGGATTTACTGGATATGCTCGAATATTTGGAGCAATATGAGGAAGAAACCGGCAATCTATCGCCCTATCTGTTTCCCTCGCTAAAGGATATATTTGCGAATATAGCGTCCAAACGATTAGGAGACTCGGCCTCAGCAATAGAGCTGAGCAAGGAAATCAAGGCATCGGAGCAGCGTGTCCGCCGCGCCATTTTCCAGACATTAAGCCATATAGTATCGCTCGGATTGACCGACTATACTCATCCCAAGTTTGAAAATTATGCATCCAAATTTTTTGATTTTACAGAAATCCGCAAAAAAATGCTGGAGCTGCAAAACAATGTGGAGCCTTCACTGTCCCAAGCCCGCATTAATACGAAAAAGTTCGTGCAGGTGCTCTATATGGAAGCAAAACGACTATTGCATTAAAAGAAAAGCACCTGCATCTCCCCATGTGGCTATCACACAGAGATGAAACAGGTGCACATTGTCGATGATTTAAATGTCCCTTGTTTTAAGATTCTTGTTCTGCTACTCCATAGCTTCCAAGAAACCTACGCCATCGGACAGCAGACGCTTCAAGACATGTAGTTCTTCCGAGCTATAACGATCTAAAAATTGAAATAATTGATGCTGTACCTTAGCATGCAGCCGCTCATGTACAAGAAAGAGCTTTTTCCCTAACGGGGTTAGCCGAAAATAAATTTCTTTCTTGTTGTCGTTCAGCTGGGTTCTACGAATCCAGCCTTCCTTGAGCAGCTTGGTGCTAACTTTCGAAATGGTACCTTTGCTCAGCTCCATTCGTTCCGCTAATGTCGTAACATTGATCGGCTCATGCCTCCCAATACAATCCATAACGTGCACATCCGTCATATTGAGCGAAGTCATTCCGTCAAAGTGCTCGCGGATTTCTTCGAGAAAGGTCATGCTCTCTCTCTGCTGATGCTGCTCCAGCTGGTGATTCATCTTAATAAGCAAATCATAGACATGCTGAACCGATGTCGCCTTCTCCATACTAACAAGTAGTCACTCCTTTGGCATACTCCTCCTTTCATTATAGCCCACATTTGTTTCACAGGAAACAATATGGTCATGATCATACCTTTTTCCTTTATATTAACGTGACAATGCCATCCTTAATAACACTCGCTATATCCGTTTGTTCCACCGAAATGGCCCAGGCGATATACCCATCGGGACGGATGAAAACCGTATGCACACCTCTCCATCCAACGGGCAATTCTTCGGCTATGGCCTCCACATATAAAATATGTGAAAGGGAGATATGGCGAAACTCATTCGATACCTTAGAATCCTGTGCAAGATGGAGAAGTACAAAGCGGCCTTCATGAAGAAGATCGTAAGCATACGATGTCACTCCGTCAGGCAACTTTAATTCAAAATCCGCAAACCGTTTTCCGTTCAGCGGATGCTGCGGTATATTGCCGGCCGCTGGATAACATACATCCAGTGCACTAATCTGCTCTGCCATAGACCGATTAATTTCCGGATGGCGGAACCATTCCTCGTGTAATTGGCGGTGTGCCAATACAGCAGGCGTAAAATCCAATAAGCGAGTCTGAACCTCGGTATTCCGTAAAAACTGCGTATTAACCGGATAACGTTCGTCATGATAACTATTCAGCAGCGTGTCTGGAGCCCAGCCACGAATCACTCCTGCCAGTTTCCATCCCAGATTCGCCGCCTCTTGCAAGCCAACATTCATTCCCTGTCCACCTGCCGGGAAGTGAATATGCGCAGCATCACCTGCTAGCAGGATTCTCCCTTTTTGATATGTCTGCGCTTGCCGCGTTGCATTCCCGAATCGGGATAACCAGCGAGGATTGGTGACGCCAAGATCTGTACCAAACAGATCGCGCAGTTTTGTCCGCACTTCTTCCAGCGTCACAGGTACGTCTTTGGGGACATTTATCAGTCGAGGTGTAGTCAAAATAACCCGATAAATATCTGGAGACACAGGGGCAATCATCACCCCACCTCGTTCACTATATTCGGAATGTACGCCATTTTCAGGCGGATTGGCTAACTCTACATCCGCTAATACAGCGGTCAGAGTCGTATCCGTGCCCGGAAAAGCAATCCCGGCTTGTTTGCGCACGATACTCCCGGCCCCATCCGCTCCTACGACATAGGCAGCAGTCATCACCGATACATTGGCTTGTGCTCCAGATGCACATACACTAACCACCTCTACGCCCTGCTCTTGCTCTCGCACAGATACCACTTCCATACCACGGTGAACGATAACTCCCAGCTTGAGCGCATGCTCCTCGATCACTTGCTCTGTAATCACCTGTGGAATAAACAACGTATAATTGGAGGAACTATCAAGCACAGAAAAGTCCAAGCGGGTATTCAGCATTGAAAAGTGACCTGTACGTATAGGTCTGCCGCGCTTCATAAACCGCTCCTTTAATCCACGCATATCAAACATCTCAAGCGTCCGTGGATGTAGCGTAAGCGCACGCGACTGGCGAATAGGCTCCTCTAAACGTTCAATTACACATACGCTTACCCTTGCCAATGCCAACTCAGCAGCTAACCACATCCCAACAGGTCCGCCGCCTACTACAATCACTTCGTAATCCATGTTCACACCCCTTATTTAAAAACTTCATTCCCACCACCTAATTGTTTCTAAGGAAACAATATACATATACGGAAAGCTCCCCTTAACATTTCCGTATATATTAAACAACATATACAAATGTATTTTATTGTTTCTCTTGAAACAATATTATTGTAATTTAATTGATAACAATTATCAACTACTTTATTAAAATGATTTCTGCCCTTTACTTTAGACCACGCATTTATTTCCATTTCGAAAAATATAATTGTATAATTGCTAAATAAGACTAAGCAAGAAACAAGCTCTCCATAGAAGGGATGATTATACATGTCGGATGCCAACCAATTATTCGCTCAAGCACTGGTTAAATCACTGGTCGGGGAACGTGGGCATATTCGCGTGGCTCGGGCTTTGCCAGACATTGACGTTGAGCTGGCAGGGAAGAAAAACGCGGAAGTGCCCTACAGCATTTATCAACTGCTGAAGCATATGATTTACTGGCAGCAATTTATGCTGGAGCATTTGGAAGGACGGAAGCCCCAGCTTCCAGGCAATGTCATGGAAAGCTGGCCCGAAGAAACTGGACCGCAAAGTGAAGAGGCATGGCAGGCTGTCATTAATGAATTTTTACAGGGCGTAGATCGGGCTGTGCAAATTGCCGAGACCGCGCAACTGGATGAATTACTGGCTCATTTCCCAGGGGAAACAAAAGCGGGATTGCTGCGGAATATCGCTTCCCACAATTCCTATCATTTGGGTGAAATCGTACTACTGCGCCGGATTTATGGAGCTTGGCCACCCCCAGGAGGCGGCTTCCCTGCTTAAAGGCTACACCACTCCCTTGTCATACGTGTCACACCTCCAAAATTGCACTGGGATTTAGGCACAGCGTGGAGTACACCTGCGTATCCTATGAAGGAACCCACTAGCTCGAATGGAAGCCGTTCATTCATAATAAAAAGTCATCGAAAAAAACGGTCCCCATGATGCAAGCTCAAAGAGAGGTTTCGAGGATATGGTAAGAAACTTATATTTAAATCGTAATATTGCCTGTATGATCGTGATCAGCCTTATTGCTAACATGAGTGGAAGTATGATCCTTCCACTCTTTGCTATTTATGTAGAGCAATTCGGGATATCTACACTTGGCATGAGCATTTTATTTTCTTTGTTTTATGTGGGAAGATTTCTTGGCGGAGGCATGGCAGGACGAATCTATGAAAAGATAGGCGCAAAACGCTTGGGGTTAGGCTTACTCATCGCTGAAATCGCTTGTATGCTCCTGTTTCCGATTGCAACAAGCTTCATCATTCTATCCATACTGAGACTTCTTCAAGGCTTGGTGGCTATAGGGCTAACCGTCTTTGTAAGAGTCACGGTCAATCACATGAGCACCGCAGAGAATCGAGGCACGCTAAATGGATATATTAGCAGCAGTGAAGGTGCCGGTATGATTTTAGGCCCTCTTATAAGTGGAGTCATTGTTTCCTATTTTTCTTTATCCGTACCGTTTTACTTTGTTGCTATTTTTGCATGTATATCCTTCATTGCCGTTTCAAGAATGACTTTCGCTAATTCTCCCTTAAAGCCACAGCAACAGCATCCCCCCCTTCAAAAACCGCAAAGAAGAATCATATTAACAAAACAGTTGCTGCTTTATTCCACCGTTCATTTCCTTGAAATGAGTGCATTTGCTATATTTTTAACATACTTCTCTGTGTATGCAACCTACAAGCTTCATTGGAGTCCAGCAGAAATCAGCTTAGCTTTTACAATCATCGGCATATCTACCTTTGTATCAGCACCCTTTATTGGTAAAATATCTGATATGCTCAAGGATCGCTTGCTGCTATGTATCATCGGTCTATTATTAATCATGATGGAAATTATCTTATTTTTATGGTTCACAGAACCGTGGATCGTATACTTGGGGATGTTCATCGGAGGTATAGGAGGAGCCAGCTATCTGGATTCCTTTTACTCACAGCTAGGGGATGCTATTCCTGAAGAAAATAGAAGCTCATTTATCGGCAACGTCGTATCTTTGTCCGAATTGGGGGCCATTGTGTCTCCAATCATTGCAGGCGCGCTCATGGACTGCTTTAGCATCAATACTCCCTTTTATTACAATATGATTTTGGTATTGATTGCGATTGTTATTCAATATACCATTCGATTAAAATCGAAATCCGTAAGAAAAAGGCCAATTGCATAAGCAAATGGCCTCCTTTGTGTGTTCATCACAGTTCCAACTCGACTGCAACGCCAAAATGATCGGATACAACCGGTCCTGTTTTCCCATTCAGTACAACTGCTGAGGATTGAACCTGTGCTGCCTTACTGGAGAAAATATAGTCAATACGGAGCGGCTCCGCATTACTTTCCCAGCCAGCAATAGCTTTGATAACCGTGTGCCCTGCATCACGTACTACTGCGCTCGAATAGGTGTCTGACCAACCGGATTGCATTACATAGTCGTATCCCTCTCCGCGCACTTCAGCCGCGTTGTTGAAATCCCCCATCACAAATACAGGAGCCGGAGCTAAAGGATCGAGCACTTCGGTTGTACGATCCCATAGTCCGCGGAAGGATTCCTCATCATTCCACCAGTTATAATGCCCACTGACAAACCAGGCCTGTACTCCGTCCACCACAGTCTGAATGCCTACAATTTTACGCGAGCGGTAGTTGTCATAATCCTGCATTGAGGAAATATATTCGTTCACCGTCGCTGTAATCGGTGTTTTGGACAGAATCGCCAAACCCTCGTCATATTTGGCAAAACCAATATGCGCGGGAGCCCACGTCCAGTGATAAGTATCGGACAATAGACCGTTCAGCACATAAGCATAGTTATCGCGTTTAATGACAACTTCAGGATCTGCACTATAGTACGCGCCCAAATCGTCCGGTGTCAACGGAGTCTCTTCTAGGGACTGGTTGACTTCCTGCAAAGCAATGACATCAAACTGCTGTTCATCAATAAAAGCAGCCAATTGCTTCAGCTTATCCTGTTGGTTTTCTTCCATCCAAGCATGTGCATTTAAGGTTAATAATTTCAAGCTAATCACCTATTGAGTATGTCTTGTATATCTGATTTAAGCACATCGGCCTTTGGTCCGTAAACCGCCTGTACCCCATTATCTACTTTAATTAAGCCCAAGGCGCCTAACGCTTTCCACGTCTTTTCATCCCCGACGGCTTCTGTATCCTTCACCGTTACACGCAGTCGGGTCATGCAAGCATCCACCTCGACAATGTTCTGCTCACCCCCAAGTGTCTTGATGATATCCGCAGCCAATTGATTTTTAGTTGAAACCGCTGCCAAACCATCGGCTTTTGTACTCTCTCCCTCGGAAGTCGCTTGAGGCTCTTCATCTGTATAATTCCCCAGTCTTCCTGGCGTAGCCATTTTGAATTTGCCGATCATAAAATAAGCGATAAAGTAGGTTGCTACCGCAAACACTACACAAGTCAGCACAAAGTTAATGATATCCTGCACCAACCCTGCATTTATAGACAATGGCAAGCGAGTCAGCAGCTCAATCATACCAAACGAATGTAAACGCAAATGTATAATATCAGCCATTCCGAAAGCAATACCGGTAAGAATAGCATAAACCACATACAATACAGGCGCCACGAACATAAACATGAATTCCAGCGGCTCCGTCACCCCTGTTAAAAAGACGGCTGCTGCTGCAGAGAAAATCATCGACTTGTACTTGCCGCGTTTATCTTTGTCTACACGGCGATACATAGCTACTGCCAGCCCCATAAGGATGCCAGCTCCGCCGATCATTTGTCCTACCTTGAAGCGGGCAGGCGTTACGTCTCCCAGCAAGCTGTTGTAGGCTGCCGGATCCGTACCACGAAGCGCACTGAGATCACTAGCCCAAGCCAGCCACAGCGGGTCTTGCCCAGCAACAACGCTTCCTGCTCCAGAACCCGTGAGCACCGTGTAAACGCCACCAAGTTGAGTATAGTTAATAGGAACGGTCAGCATATGATGAAGACCAAAAGGAATCAACAGTCTTTCTAGTGTACCATAGACAAATGGCGCTATAAAAGGAGCCGACTCTCCTGAAGTCGCCAACCAGACGCCAAATTGGTTAATCCCGCCTTGGACAAATGGCCAGACAGCAGACATGATCAAACTCACGATCACAGACCAGAGAATCACGACAAACGGAACAAAGCGCTTACCGTTAAAAAAAGCTAGAGCATCGGGGAGCTTGCGATAATTATAGTATTTATTAAACACCACGGCCCCGACAAAGCCGGAGATGATACCGACAAACACACCCATATTGAGTGCAGGAGCCCCCAAAATAGAGGTGAAATAACCACTGACCGGAATCGATGCACCGAAAAGAGTATGAGTGGTTGCTCCTTCCTGGGTTAGCATCTTCGAGGATACGCCCAAAATCGTTCCTGTTGATATATTGATGAGAACAAAAGCAATTAAGGCCGCAAAAGCTCCGCCCGCCCGTTCCTTAGCCCAGGAACCACCAATCGCCACGGCAAACAGGATGTGTAAATTGTTGATAATACCCCAACCCAGATTCTCCATGACCCCGCCGACAGTCACCCAGAAATGAATATCGCCAGCCAACATCGCCACTACTTTACCAAGTGAAATCATAATCCCGGCTGCTGGCATGACAGCAACAACCACAAGAAGTGCCTTCCCAAGCTTTTGCCAAAAATCAAATGATAGAAGTTTTTTCATGCTCGTTCAGTCTCCATCCCTTATAGTATGTATAGCATGGGTAGTGCTCAATAAGAAAATTATGCAATCGGTTGCACGATTATTATAATGATATCGCTTTCTATTGGCAATACCCTAGTTATAAATATCTTGGTTAATGCTGATAGAAATACTCGAAAAAGCCGCTAATTTGTTGAAATTGGAGCAATATCGTATGATAGAACATAATATTTTCTGCTTGAGATAGCAAAAGGAGACGAAGACGATGGCAGTAACCATCAAAGATGTCGCAAAACGTGCTAAAGTTGCTACTTCCACCGTATCCCGTGTCATTCAAGACAGCCCTAAAATCAGCGAAGCCACCAAGGCACGCGTTCGCAAAGAAATGAAGGCGCTTGGCTATGAACCCAACTATTCCGCTCAAAGCCTGGCTAACCGTGTCACACAGTCAATAGGCATTATTATGCCTGAATCGGACGTGGCGATCTTTCAGAACCCTTTCTTTCCGGAAAGCCTACGCGGGATCAGCGAATGGGTAAACGAGCACAATTATACACTGTCGATTGTCACAGGCAAAACGAGTGATGAATTGCTATCCCGCGTAAGGCTAATGACCCGGACCGGACGCGTTGACGGCTACATTGTCCTGTACTCCAAGCAAAAGGATAGCATCGTGGAGTATCTTCATAAAGAGAAAATTCCCTATACCGTCATCGGCAAGCCTCAGCAGTTTGTCAGTGAAACTACCCATGTAGACAACGATAACTACCAGGCTGCCAAAGATGTGGTCACTTATTTGACGGGGCTGAACCATGAGCGCATTGCTTATGTTGGCGGTGATCAGGAACACATCGTAAATCTTGAAAGACTCCGAGGCTACCAAGACGCACTACGAGAAGCCGGCTTGCCTCTACCGAAGGAATACGTGGTCAGGGAGCCCTTTAATCTAGAGGACATGCGCACGTTATTGCAGGCTCCCCCGCCTCCTACTGCGATGATCGTTAGCGACGACCTTGTAGCCATGGCCGTACAGAAAATGCTTGCTCAGTTAGGCGTATCCATGCCAGAGCAGCTGTCCATGGTGAGCTTCAATAACTTGATGCTGGCTGAGCTGATGAATCCCCCACTTACTTCCGTGGATATTGATATCTTCAGCCTTGGTTATCAGGCTGCCAAAAGTCTGATCGAAAAAATTGAAGACCCGAAAGAATTGACCAAGCACATCATTGTTCCCCACCGAATTGTAGAGCGCAAATCAAGCCAGACACTATGAATCTCTAAGAAATGAACAAGAACTGATTTTGTGGATATTCATAAAATCAGTTTTTTTTGCGTTGACAGGGCAAACGGTTGCACTATATACTGAACTCGCTCATATATTGGTTCCGTTAAAACAACGATCTCATTTTCCGAGAGGGGTACGCAATCATGGTTTACAACCGATTATTTGACGTAGATAGTTGGAAGCTGACAACACACACTCTACATAGCACACACATGCGATTACAGGAAAGCTTAACGTCCATAGGCAACGGTTATATGGGCATGCGCGGCAATTTTGAAGAAACTTATTCAGGTGATCATCATCAAGGAACGTATATCTCCGGTATATGGTTCCCTGACAAAACAAAGGTAGGCTGGTGGAAGAACGGCTATCCTGAATATTTCGGCAAGGTCATCAATGCCATGAATTTCATCGGCATCCGTCTGATTGTAAACCAAGAGGAAGTGGACTTATTTACGGCACAGATCAGCGATTTTGTGCAGGAACTGGACATGAAGCAGGGAATCCTGCGGCGCGCTTGTACTGTGAACGACCAGGTTCGTATCACTACAGAGCGTTTTCTGAGCATTACTACACGTGAATTATGCCTGATTGATTATCAGGTCGAAAATATAAGCGATCAGCCTTTAAGCATTGAGCTTGTTCCTTATTTGGATGGCAATACGAAAAATGAGGACACAAACTATGACGAGGTATTTTGGCTGGAAGAAGCCCGTGAGGTTCAAGAGCAATTCATCAGCCTGTCCACAACGACGATAGATAATCCCTTCGGTATTCCGCGCTTTACCGTAAACGCTACCATGGGTATTGTAACCGAGGGACAAGATGAGCAGACGACGGAAGAGGGCTTTTTGTATGCTGCACGCCACTATCAATACAACGTCTCGCCAGGTGACCGTATCCAACTGCAAAAAATTGTAGCCGTCACCACTTCACGCGATATGGAAAAGGATGCATTGATTCCGCAAGCTGAACGCATCGCCGTGGAAGCTGTCAACAAAGGCTACACCTCTCTTAAGCAAGAGCATATCGACGCTTGGGCCAGACGCTGGGACAAGGCAGATGTTGAAATTGAGGGGGATACGGAGGCCCAACAGGGAATACGCTTTAACATTTTCCAGCTATTCTCTACGTACTACGGTGAAGATGCCCGTCTGAATATCGGACCGAAGGGCTTTACGGGTGAAAAATATGGCGGTGCCACCTATTGGGATACAGAGGCATATGCCGTACCTATGTATCTGGCGCTTGCCGATCCGGAGGTAACGCGAAATCTGCTGCTGTACCGTCATCAACATCTGGAGGGTGCCAAGCATAACGCAACCCAGCAAGGGCTTCGCGGGGCATTGTATCCTATGGTCACTTTTACAGGCGTGGAATGCCATAACGAATGGGAAATTACCTTCGAAGAAATCCATCGTAACGGTGCAATTGCCTATGCCATTTACAATTACACCAATTATACGGGGGACTTGACCTATCTGCATGACTACGGGATCGATGTACTGGTCGAAATTAGCCGTTTCTGGGCCGATCGAGTTCATTTCTCCAAGAGCCGTCAGCAGTATATGATCCACGGGGTTACCGGGCCAAACGAATACGAAAATAACGTTAATAACAACTGGTATACCAATACACTGGCTGCATGGGTTCTAAAATATACTTTGTCAGTCTTGCCTCAAATTTCGACTGAGAAATCGCAGCGCCTGGCCGTAACAGCTGATGAGCGTGCACATTGGCAAGATATCATTAACAACATGTACTATCCTTATGATGAAGAGCGGGGCGTCTTCGTACAGCACGATACCTTTATGGATAAGGATTTGCAGCCTGTATCCACTTTGCATCCTAGCAATCTGCCACTTAATCAGAAATGGTCATGGGATAAAATCCTGCGTTCCTGCTTCATTAAGCAAGCGGATGTACTGCAAGGGCTCTATTTCTTTGGAGACCAGTTCACGCTGGAGGAAAAAGCGCGCAATTTTGCATTTTACGAGCCAATGACCGTTCATGAATCCAGTCTGTCTCCTTCGATTCATGCCGTGCTGGCTGCTGAACTCAAAATGGAGGATAAGGCAGTCGAAATGTATAAACGGACGGCCCGTCTGGATCTGGATAACTATAATAATGACACCGAAGACGGACTTCATATCACCTCTATGACAGGAAGCTGGCTGGCGATTGTACAGGGATTTGCCGGGATGAGAACCTATAATGAAACATTAAGCTTCTCCCCTTTTCTGCCAAAGGACTGGAACAAATATACGTTTAAAATCAACTATCGCGGCCGCTTGCTAAGTATTCTCGTACAGGAGGGTGAAGTAGTCATTACCCTGCTGGACGGAGAACCGCTCACGCTGGAGCTGTATGGACAGCCAACGCATATTACCAGTGGGCAGTCGTTAATGGCGAGCAGTGCTTCATAAATGGACCAGACAGGGGGAAAGCAAATGAAAGCAGTTATTTTTGATCTGGACGGAGTCATTACAGATACCGCCGAATATCATTTTCAGGCATGGGGTAGCCTGGCGGCAGCGCTCAGCATCCCTTTTGATCGGGAATTTAATGAACAGTTAAAAGGAATCAGCCGTACGGAATCGCTCGACAAAATACTGGCACGCGGTAACCTGTCCGATACGTTATCAGAAGAAGGCAAGCAAGAACTGGCTATACAAAAAAACACCGAGTATCAGCGGCTCATCTCAGCCTTGACTCCCTCAGACGTTCTTCCGGGCATTCAAGCGCTTTTGAAGGAGCTGCGTGAAGCCCGAGTTGGCATCGCGCTGGCCTCTGCGAGCAAAAATGCAGCGTTTATACTGGATCGGCTGGAGCTAGCGCACTATTTTGACAGTGTGGTGGATGTTACTGCCATTCGGCATGGAAAGCCTGACCCGGAAATTTTCCTCGCCGGAGCTGCGAATCTAGGCGTTCAGCCTGCCGACTGTATCGGCATAGAAGACGCACAGGCTGGCATACAGGCGATCAAGGGTGCCGGGATGTTCGCGGTCGGTGTAGGAACACCTTCGCAAATGCAAGGTGCGGATATCGTGGTAGCCACTACAGCCGAGCTTTCCTTGAGCATGCTGGAGGAACATTTTTACGAGTTCAAAAAATGATCCCATTCTGATTAAGTTCATATAGCGTTATGTATGACTAAAGACGAACACCATTAGGTGTTCGTTTTTGCTTTTGCCGAAAAAGGATTCATGAATATTTATCACTATTTTACACATATTACATGCATATCATGCTTAAGTTTTTTGAAGGGGGAAACGTCATTGGCAAGACCACTCGAGGCAAAATTAGATTATCTTGAAAAGACTCTGGGTCATCTTCCTGATGTCGTCTTCAAAAAAATGAATGTAGGCCAAACGGGAATTCATGTCATTATGATCTATCTCTCCGGTATTGCGGATACAAGTATGATTAACGAACAAATCGTCAAGCCGCTCATTTTAACTGGAATCCGTGAAAACCACTCCCCAGTTAATCCTGACAAAATAAAGGAGGAGTTGATACAGCAGACAGCATTTACGATCGATATGAAAGAAGGGACAGACCTTGAAACGTGTGTAAGCAAAGTGTTATCGGGCAATACTTGTCTGCTGATCGAAGGGACTGATGATGTTTTTTTTGCTTCTACAGGCAAATTTCCTTCGCGAAGTGTTGAGGAACCCAGCACCGAAACTTTGGTTAGAGGACCAAGGGAAGGTTTTATTGAGGATTTGGAAAGCAACCTGGCAATGGTTAGAAGGCACATCAAAGATATTAGTTTCAGAATAGACAAAATAACCATAGGAAGGAGATCTTCCCGTAAATTAGCGATCTTGTACATATCGGATATCGCAAATCCGGAGCTAGTTCAGGAAGTTAAGCGAAGAGTCGAAACGATTGATGTGGATGATGCTTCCGATACCGGGGTTATTGAACAATGGATCGAGGAACATCCATGGTCTCCGTTTCCCCAGATTCAAGCCTCTGAACGCTCGGATAAAGCTATAACGGCCTTAATGTCAGGGAGGGTTGTCATTATGCTAGATGGCACCCCTTTTGTCCTAATTGCTCCCATGACCTTCTGGATGCTGGCTCAATCGCCAGAAGATTATTATGAGCGTTTCCCCTTAGGGACATTTTTCCGCATGCTTCGTTTAATGGCTTTGTTCATTGCAACATTCCTGCCTTCGTTGTACGTTGCACTGATTTCTTTCCATCCTGGATTAATCCCGCCTGAGCTGGTCATATCTATCGTTGCCTCAAGGGAGGGAATCCCTTTTCCCGTTTTTGTGGAGGCTTTAATTATGGAATTGGCATTGGAAATATTGCGCGAGGCCAGTCTGCGGCTACCCAAAGGGATAGGACAGGTCATCGGTATTGTAGGCGGTCTTGTTATTGGACAAGCAGCTGTCGAGGCGGCGGTTGTAAGTGCTTTTCTGATTATTATTGTTGGTCTTACTGCCATTGCGTCCTTTGCAAGCCCTCAGTACAGCGGCAGTATCGGAATCCGGCTTCTTCGTTTTCCCATTATGATGATCGCAGGGGTTTTTGGGCTTTATGGAGTAATTTTAGCCTTTATTTGTTTAGGTGTACACATGGTCCAGATCAAGAGCTTTGGTGTTCCTTACATGTCACCCCTAGCCCCTGTTCGGCTAAGAGATCAACAAGACACTTTTATTCGGGCTCCTTTTAAATACCTCAGAAAACGTCCTATGATGCTAAAGACGCAGGATGAAACACAATCTAACAGGAAAAGGAAGTAAGCCAATGATCTCTTACATCTTTCTGTTTCGTCGAACCCTATGGGTGCAAAAATGCTTTGCCGCATGGATCGTGTGTACTCTCCTCACCGGTTGTTGGGATAGCAGAGAGATCGATAACTTGAGTATTATTCAAGGTGTCGCCATTGATATGGATCAGCAGGATATGCTGGAACTTACCTACCAGCACTTAATCGCGCAGAAATCCAGAAAAAATATGTACAGCAACGTAACAACCTTTAACAAAGATTCCATCCAATCTGCTTCCAGGGAACAGGCCAAGCAGGTATCCCGTGCTCCTTTATATAGTTTTATTCGCCTGATTTTGATTAGTGATCAAGCTATACAAAAAAGAAGAATCGACCAGTTGTTAGATACGTTTACTCGCTCCTATAAACCAAGTCGAAAATCACTTGTTATGATCATAAAAGGCAATGCAAAAGAAGCGCTCAATAAGATCGGTAAACATCAAGAGATACCTTCTATTGACCTTGAAGCAATGGCTAAAAACAGCAATTTAAACTCAAAAATACCTTATAGAATAACCTTAGGAGAAATTTCTACGCATATCTCACAAGGAGCTGACTTCCTCATTCAATGTCTAGAAACCAATGGAGGCAACCACTTCTCAGGCGCAGCTCTGGTCAGCGGCAAAACGAAGAAATTTGCTTATTGGCTGGACGAAGAGGATGTCATCGGAATCAACTGGATGCTGGGAAAAACGAAGGGCTCAATTATTAGAATTGAGAGCTCAAAGTCAAATCAATCCGTGGTGTTTGAAGTTGAGGATGTCCACACAAAACTTATTCCCCACCTCAACGGGCAGGACCTCTCATTCACAGTTCGAATTAAATCAGATATTAAACTAAACGAAAGCACGGTTAGTTCTGAAGACTTCCTGAAGGAATCATTCATTCAAACTGCTAAACAAGAGGCACAGGATGAAATCAAACAGACCGTATCCCAATCGCTAAACACACTCCAGAAAGAAATGAGAGCAGATGTGGTCGGTTTTGGCACAAAAGTAAAAGTGAAATATCCCGCTTACTGGGATCGGGTAAAGGAAAATTGGCAAGATACATTCAGTGAAATACCGATCAATGTTAAGGCTAAGGTACAGATAGAGCGAACTGGCGCTTATACAAAAGGAGAGGGTGAATAATGTCTAACATACCTTCCATGAAACAGGAAAAAATATCTACCCTGCAAGCCTTATTTACCGTCACTTCGACCGTGTATGCTGTGGGTATTGTCAGTTTACCAAGAACCATTGCGGAGAAGACGCAAACACCCGACGTGTGGCAGGGACTTTTGCTGGCAACTCTGCTTGGGATCGTCGTCATTTTTATCCACGTTAAATTGTGCCATAGATTTCCAGGGAAGACGTTCTATGAGTTCAATCCTGTGATTGCAGGTAAATTCATCGGCTTTCTGATCAATATCGCATTTATTGTATTTTGCACGATGATCTGCTCTCTTGTATGTAGAATGATGGCGGAATTCCTCAAAGGTCTTGCACTGGAGAGAACCCCGATAAGCATGATTCTCTTGCCGTTTCTTCTGCTTATTGGGTATTTGACCTGGGGCGGTCTCCATGCAATGGTGCGATTGATCGAGCTTTTTTTTCCTTTAACCTTTATTGTTTTTTTATTGTTGATCATTCTTAATATCAACCATTTTAATCTTGATAATTTGCGCCCTGTTTTCCATAAAGGTTGGCGTCCGATCTTTGAATCACTTAAAGTTATACCTTTCTCTACAATGGGTTTTGAATCGATCCTTATATTAACTAATGTGATGACCCACCCACAAAAAGCATGGAAGGCCGGGTGGATTGGCTACTCGATTGCAATGGGTTTGTATATTTTAATGGTAACGATGGTCATTGGCTGTATGTCAGTAGAAGAAGTTTCCCGATTGCAGTGGCCCGTCGTTTCTTTTGCACAGCAAATTGAATTCCCCGGTGCGTTCCTGGAACGATTTGAAATATTATTTATCATTTTGTGGACGATCAAAATCTTCATGACCGCCTCAAATTATTATTTCTATATTGTTACTGGAATCAGCCAGCTCACCCAGAAGTGGAACAAGTATATCTGTTATCTCCCGTTAATTATATTATTTTGCCTGAGCATGTATCCCCAAAATTTTATTGAAATAGGCAACTTCGATAAAATAATAGGTTATGTTGGAATTGTTGTATGTGCAGCAGTACCTTCGGTGCTTCTTGTCATCTCTATGGTCTTCCATCGAACAGAAAAAACGGATGGAAAACAGTAAAGGGTATCTCCTCGCTCTTGCCAATGACTCCCCCCTTATGCTATAGCGTAAGGGGTTTTACTTTTTAACCAGCGTTTATTCCTCGAAATTTTCCAACTGCTCCCTCCACTCAATTACATTCGTGAACTGATATAATGGAAGAGTTAAGCTACTTCCAGATCAACTATTCTCTCTTAGGAGACTATTGCATATGAAACCAACCTATCTTATGGATGATATACAGTGGCAGCAGCTCATTCAAAACGTGGCTGACCATTTTAATGATGTGACAATCAAACGAGGTTTTCAGTACTTTAAGCAGGGAAAGGTAAAAGAATTCGCAATGCCTGATGCTGACCATATTGCGGCTGTCGTGGATGGGAATGAGCTCTACGAAGTGGATCTCCACTTGAGTGCTTTTGCTGCCAGCAGATGTACATGTCCTGTTCGCACCAACTGCAAGCATATGATCGCCGTATTGCTGAACTACGCGAATGAACAGGAACGTTCCGTCCATGCATTAGTGAACGCTCATTCGGCGGGATTCACTCGGCTGGCTGCAAAAGCAGACACCCGTACCCCACCTACTTTCCGGTCGAACCTTTCGCTGGAGCACAAGGAAACAACACGAGATGCTCTCAGTAAAACAGCAAGCAACATACCGGACATGCCCGTTTCCGAATGGCATGATCTGTTTGATCAGTGTATCGCCCTTAACCATGTGCACACACAAAATTCTCAATATGTCCAAAGTGCTTTATCTTCGATCTACGCTGTGAAGCCGCCGCTCTCACCTGGCATGCAGCAGCTATATGGACTGCATGCTCATCTGCGTGTGCTGGAAAAGCTGGTACCTCAGGCCCCCATGACGGGTTATCCCACTCATACCTATATGGGTTACTACACCCAAATCGCCGCAGATGAGCTGAAAGAGGCGATCGAGCGTGATTTTGAGCGTCCACTGGAGCTGACTGATGAACCGATGCATGAAGCTCGTATGGCAGAAACTTTAGCTTATTTGCGCCGAAAAATGCTGACAGAGTCGCGGAACGGTACCTATTTTTCAGACGCGTATTATCAGTTTTGGCTGTACTGGGTGCATCCTGCAAGGCAGGACTCCAACATATATACGGAGGAATTGCAGCATTTACATGCAGCTGAGGAGGAGCATGGTGCAAGGTTGGCACGGCTTCCGTGGATGCTGGCTCAGAGCTGGATGTATGTTTACCAAGCGCAGGATCATAAAGCCTGGGAACTACTACAGGAGGCTGAACGGGCTTTTCCACTAAAAATCTCCTCCAGCCAATTGCTGTTGTTCCTACATGCGTTGCGACAGGCCGAAGATTGGGTACGTCTCAAAAACGGACTGCGACATATCGGCCCCCTCCTTCACAGTCATCGGGATGATCATTTACAGGATTATATGCATGATTGGGAGCTGGTTTTGCAGCACCTTCCAGAAGCAGAGGAGGACATGTGGGACACGCTGAAGGGTATGCTTCCATTTGCGGGTGGAATGTATGAAGAGGCTCTACTTGCTCATGAAAAATGGCGGCAATGGATCGACTATCAGCTAAGCATACGCAGTGAACCTTTAAGTTTTCGGGTGAGCGTGCTGCAACCTATTGAAAAGAACGCGCCTGAGTTGTTGCTGCCCTTTTACCATCAAGCGGTAGAACGTTATGTGCTGGAAAAAAACAGATCTAGCTATAAAGCAGCGGTTAAGCTGTTAAAGCGATTGTTCAAGCTGTACAAGAAAATGAAGCAAGAAACACGCTGGGAGCTGTTCTTCACGACCTTTACCAGCCGTCACAGCCGCCTGCGGGCGCTGCAGGAGGAATTGCGGAAAGGGAAATTGTTATCATGAGCCAATATACCGAAACGATTACGGTGCATATTCAATTAACTACCTATGGGGACGCGCTGATCTATGGCGATTCCTCCATGAACTATAGCATTTCCGGTCAAATGTTGAAGCAGCGTTTGTTTGCTTGGCATGAGGCTTCATTTTATGGCACCGAGCTGGAGATTCAGCATGTTCAAGACACAGATATTATCGTGTTGCCCTCGGAGCAAGTAATTCCTTTTCTGGCAGAGCAGGAGCTTCTACAGCATATCGAATGGATCTGGGACGAGGCCAATGCCCCGTGGCTTCGGCTGATCCCTCTATTGGCTCACTGTATTGAAACGAAAGCCTATGTGCCCAACTTCACGTCGTTCCAAGCAGGGAAGCTGCAATGGAAGTGGGATGCAGAAGCATTGGAAAACATCCAACCGGCAGAGCTTGCTTTGCTGGACAACCTGGATGAAAACGAGCGCGAAGGGCTGGTAGCGGCGTTCTCGGCCGCTGTTTTCCAGCGCTGGTACGGCACTGAAGCGGAAGCCGCTGATTTGCGAAGAGAGTATCCGGTTCTCTTCGCCCCCAATCGACAGGCTGCGGCGGGCCTGGATGCCCAAGTCTGGCTTATCGCCATTGGATGGAAGGCCGATACCGCGCCATTTCGCCCGCTTCTACAACTGCTGGAGCCAGAGCTGGAGGACGACGAGCCATCTTGGAAGCTCAAGCTTGTGTTGCAGGACAAGCAGGACCCAGCCTTGCTGGTGCCTGTACAGCTCGCCGATGATGGATATGCATCCGGCTCATGGCCCGATGCGTGGACGGTGCATGTGCGTGAGCGCTCAGGCGGATGGCTGGAACGCTTGACCGCTATTTTGCCCGCAGGGCAGCGTGCCGGAAGCCGCGATGACATACTGAGTCGCCCGCTCTCCGACGAAGCAGCGTGGCAATTCCTGACGACCGACAGCCAACGTCTGCTGGAAAGTGGTTGGCAAGTGCTGCTCCCGGCCTGGTGGGAGGCAGCTACCCGCAAGAAGCCGAAGCTGCGGGCCAAGGTACGCCCGGGCGAAGGAGCGGGAGAGCGCACGAAGGGCAGCTCGCTGTTCGGACTGGACTCGATTGTCCAGTTCGATTGGCGCGTTGCCATTGGCGATGCCGATCTGAGCGAGTCGGAATTCGCCGAGCTGGTCGCTCGCAACGAGCGCTTGGTGCGCTTCCGCGGGCAATGGATCGCGCTCGACCCTGCGCTGCTGGCGCAAATCCGCCGCGCCATGGACGGAATCGACAGCGCTCAGGGATTGTCCTTTCAGGACATTCTGCAGCTGCATCTGCTTGGCAACACCGACGAGCCTGAAGGCGATGCCTCGGGCGAGCAGCCGGAGGACCCGGCACGCTTCCGACTGGAAGTAGAGCTGAACGCTCATCTACTGAAGCTGATCAGCCAGCTCGGACGGCAATCGGAATGGCCCGCTCTGGACGTGCCGGATGGACTGCAAGCCGAGCTGCGGACATATCAGCGGGACGGATACGCATGGCTGGCCTTTTTACGGCGCTTTGGATTGGGCGCCTGTCTGGCCGATGATATGGGGCTCGGCAAAACGGTGCAGTTTATTACTTATTTACTGCACCTACAGGAAATTGCCGCCGAGACGGGTGTGCGCTCCAGTTCGTTGCTGATTTGCCCGACTTCGGTGCTGGGCAACTGGCAGAAGGAGCTCAGCCGCTTCGCTCCTTCATTAAGAGTCATGCTGCACTATGGAGGCAAGCGAGAGCAGGGAGACTTGTTCCGCGAAAAAGTCGAGCAGGCCGATGTCATCCTGACCTCCTTCGCTACAGCAACTCTGGATCAAGAGCTGCTGCAAAGCATGACTTGGGATTCGATCTGTCTGGATGAAGCGCAAAACATTAAAAATGCGCAAACCAAGCAATCCACAGCTGTGCGCAGCTTCCCTGCACGTCATCGTATCGCGTTGACAGGAACACCTATTGAAAATCGGCTGTCCGAGCTATGGTCCATTTATGATTTTATCAATCCAGGTTATCTGGGCAGCTCACGCGCCTTTAGCAATCGCTTCATGAATGCTATTGAAAAAGAACATAATGAGCAGCGCACGTTGGATTTGCAAAAGCTGGTTCAGCCCTTCATGCTACGTCGCAAAAAGAAGGACCCTGCGATACAGCTTGATTTACCTGACAAGAATGAGATGAAAACGTACATTCACCTCACCTCCGAGCAGGGTGCGCTCTATGATCAGATTGTTAAAGAGCTGATGGAACGGATGCAGAAGCTGGAGGGGATCGAGCGTAAAGGAGCTATTTTGTCAGCTCTGACCCAGTTGAAGCAGCTTTGTGACCACCCTGCTCTTTTAACCAAGGAGGCGCTTCTGGATGCAGCAGCTTCTGGTTACAGTCAGCCCGATCTTGAGGCGATCATTAGCCGTTCATCCAAACTGGAGCGCATTCTGGCTATGGTCAAGGAGCTGCGGGAAGAGGGCGAGCGCTGTCTTATTTTTACACAGTATATTGGTATGGGTCAGATGCTTCAGCAGGTACTCACTCAGGAACTTCAAGAACCCGTGCTCTATTTGAACGGTAGTACATCCAAAACTGCGCGTGACCGAATGATTGATCAATTCCAATCGCACACGCTTCCCCCTGACGAGCAACCGTCCGTGTTTATTTTATCGCTCAAGGCCGGAGGGGTGGGTCTCAATCTGACAGCTGCCAACCATGTCTTTCACTTTGATCGCTGGTGGAATCCAGCTGTTGAAAATCAGGCCACAGACCGAGCCTACCGGATGGGACAAACCAAAGATGTACAGGTTCACAAATTTATCTCGCTCGGCACGCTGGAGGAACGCATTGACGAGATGCTGGAGAGCAAGCAGCAGCTCAGCGACCAAATTATTACCAGCACCGAGGGCTGGATTACGGAACTGTCTACAGAAGCGTTGAAGGACCTCTTTACGCTACGGCGCGAGTGGGCATAATGTGTCTCATATCGGACTATAGTGTATACGGAGTACCCGTTTGAGTTCGTTATACGCCTATTTTAAGGAAGAGTAGTTTATAGCACGGTCCAACACTCCTTTGTATGCATTTAATATCTCATCACAACAAAGGAGTTGATTTTTAGTGGCCATTCGTCCTCCACAAACGCTGAAATCTACGGGCAGAAAGGTTCCTGTTACGAGATATCGCAATGTGAGTCCAACACAAACCCTTCGTAGATTTACAGTTATCTGGGCTAATAATGATGGTGTACCTTTTAACACGTCTGGATTTTTTGCAACACTCCGGCGTTTAGATGGAACCTTTGTCCAAGCTGCAGGCTTCGACCGCTTTGGTACTGCCCGTTTCAACAGAGTCCGCACACCTACGAACCAGCCTTATATTCTGCGTACTTTTAGAGATGATGGAGTATTATTCCGCGTTAGATCCGTACCTGCTGGCGTATCCTCATTTGTCGTTATTGGTTAAGTTCGTACCGAACGCAGCCTAAACATGTTTAACAACAAAAGCAGTCAGAACAGAGCGCATCTGTCCTGACTGCTTTTTTCAAACTACCTACTCGGAATCTTCTTCTACTTGTACGTCTTTCGTAGCGGCTGTATTGTACACCGTTTTGAGCCAGTTCTCACTCGACCAGTTCAGCTTGCCTGCGCCCGCTCCATCCTTGGCCTGCAATTGAGCAACCAAGTTGGCAGGGTCTTCGGCTGTATAGCTGTATGGCAACGTTGTGAACCCATTCCAAGAGAAGCTCTTAGCCTTTGCTGGATAAGGAGCTAATGGGCTATTCGCAGCGTCACTGCCGCCTCTGAACACGGCACCGTTGTCCGAAAAGATAACATCCTCGGCTTTGATTTTACCTGTATAATCCGCTTTGTTAGGGTCTTTTTGATTATTACGTACTGGAGAAAATACATCTATTAAATACGATTTTTCTAGCAAAACCGCGCCGTTTTCTGTTGAAATCGCACCATTACCCACGACGTCAAAATGGTACCCTTTGGCAGCGATCGCTTTGGCCATGTCGGACGTAATTCTTTTTTTAGCTCTGGCCAATCCAGCATCATCCATAACAATGTTATATGCATGAGCATTACCACCACGCAAACGTGGCATACGGTCTTGAATATCCAGATAGTAATTATGGTGCAGCGTCACTTCCAAATCCGCATTGTCGCCTGCCATTTCCGTGGCACCCACCAGATGCGCTTTCTTTTGTCCTGCTGCAATATCAATGATATCTTCTTTACTCATGCCCACTGCACTGCTTCTCAAATAAGCGTACATAGGATAGGAGGACTTATCTGCTTCCATGGCATTGACTTGTTGGGTTACCCAGCTGTTGGAGCTGCGGTCATCTCCTTTGAACAAGGACCAGGAAATCGTAACTCCGTTACTGCCCTTTTTCACATCTACCAGGCCATCATAGGCTTTGTTAAATGTACAATGGTCGATCCATACCTTAGAGCTTGCACCTTCGATGGTAATATAATCCCAGTCATTCTTGTCATAGTTTCCTTTGGTTGCTTCATCCCATTCCCACAGTTCATCAAATTCAAGGTTACGAAAAATCAAATTAGAGCTTCGTTTGATGACAAAACCGGCATGCTTGATTTTCGCACCATTGGCCGAGAAAATCGTAACTCCATTCATATTCTCGATATAGACTTTGCTCACCCCTGTCTTTTTCAGAACAGGATGTGTTTGTACAGGATTGTTGGCGCTAAATGGCATTGCCTTCGCAGCGCTAGGGATTTCATTCCAGCCAAGGTCCAGATCGTTCATAATTTCAATCACTTTAACTTTGCTGCCTTTTTTCAGTGCTTCGTTGAGATCTACAGCATTGTACACCTTTTTGTAATTAGCATCGGTATCGGTAATGTTCCCACCACCTGTATTACCATACGAAAAGCCAGTCAAATTATAATTATTTTTGGAGGTTACACCGGGGTCCATCCCTGGAGTTGGTTGTTCTGTACCCGGTGTCGGCTTCACAGGTGGTGTACTTGCATTCCCTTCTGAAGAAGCACCCGATACAATCACATTGTCGAACTGGGCAACTGCTTTAGACGTTACCAGACCCATAGCTCCAGCAGTGAGACTAGTGTCTGTGGCGGACAACTCCAGCTGATCATTAACATACATTTTGATTTCCGAACCGGATAGCTCCAGCTTAACTCTGTACCATGTATTGGTGTCTAGTTTGTATTTTTTATTGGTAGCCAATGTCTTCATAGAGCCATTAACCTTTTTACGAATCTCAAGGGCTCCGCCTTTCTTATTGTACAACGATGCTGCATAGAAATTGTTTGAATCTGTGTATCTACCTGCCACATATACTCGATTAGAGCCATTAAAATCATTTACATATACATCTGCTTGCACACTATAATTCGTCCATAAGGTATTGCCTTTAACGGAATGGCTTTCGCTTCGACTAGATTGTTGGTATGTAGAACCATTCCCGTCCTTGACCACAGACCAGTTCCCTGAACCTGCAGACCATCCTTGAGCTTCTCCTTGTTCAAAATCATCACTTACCTGTACATTCTCATCAGCCTGTGCATGGCCTAAAAGCGGTAGTGATAAAGACAGTGCCAACGTACTGCTTAACATTACACTTGCACATTTTTTTAACAAACTCGATTTCATATCACAATTCCCTTCTCAATTAGATTCATGAATACTAAAGCAAACGGTATATAACGTACTGATGGATGGAATCATATCCACACACCAATGAGGGCCTAATCGCTATACTCCAATAATTATAGGCACTTAAATAAATATTAAAATATGTCTAATTACTTATCTTTTGTCTTAATTTTTCTATTAATTTTTCGTTCTTTTTCGCGAACACGCCAAATGATGTTTCATAAAATCACAAAAAACGGGATTTTTTTATTTTTGAATAAGACATACGGTTGTCATGTTGAGAATGATACATATAAAGGGGTGAGTATCATCAATATCATGTAAAGGAGCGATTAGATGTCTAGCTACGAATATGCTTCCAAATCAGAGTTAAAAGAAGCCATTCATACCTCTTACTTACGGTTTGACAGTGAGTTCCAAGAGATCGACGAAAGCCACAAGGATACTCGAATCGACGAAGTCGATAAAACACCCGCAGAGATGATTGCCTACCAGCTCGGATGGCTTCATCTTGTCATGAGTTGGGACAAAGACGAACGGGAGGGAAAAACCGTCATCATGCCCGCCCCGAATTATAAGTGGAATAGACTAGGCGAACTATACCAATCATTCTACAAGACCTATTCAGACCACTCTCTATATGAATTACGAAATATGCTCAAGCTGGCTGAGCAAACGTGGCTGGATTGGGTGGACACACTCAGTCATGAAGAACTCTTCACCCAGGGCGTTCACAAGTGGACAGGCACCAATCCGAACTGGCCTATGGCGAGATGGATTCACATCAACTCTGTAGCACCGTTTAAAACATTCAGAGCCAAGATACGGAAATGGAAGAAATACAACGCGCAACAGTGATGAAAAAAAGTGTGCATTGTGCTACAATACTTTAGTTGTATCGGGATACATTTAGGGAAGGGTAAGTGAAACGCCATGCTTATTATTGGTATTGCCGGCGGTACAGGTTCCGGTAAATCGACGGTCGCACGCGCTGTCGTTGAGCGTCTGGGATCTAATAAAGTGACTTTCATATCTCAGGATAACTACTATAAAGACCATTCACATCTGAGTTATGACGAACGTGCTTTGGTCAACTATGATCATCCGTTTGCCTTTGACAACGACTTGCTGATTGAGCATCTCCAATGTCTAAAAAAAGGACAAGCGACTCAAGCGCCCGTGTATGACTTTACGGTTCATGCCCGCTCCACGGACGAGACGGTAGAGCTTTTGCCGAATCATATCGTTATGTTGGAAGGTCTGCACGTACTGTCAGACGAAAAACTCCGCAGCCTGCTTGATATTAAGGTATTTGTGGATACGGATCCTGATGTGCGCATTCTTCGTCGGGTTCTTCGTGATATTGAGGAACGCGGTCGCACCATCCATTCGATCCATGATCACTATTTGACGACGGTTAAGCCAATGCACGAGGCATTTATTGAGCCTTCCAAGAAATACGCCGACCTGATCCTTCCTGAGGGAGGACACAACGAGGTTGGTATTCAACTGCTGTCTATTTTGACTGAAAAATATTTGGCAGGAGATCGGACATGGGGTACTGTATAAAGTAATCCCGGTTGTTCAGGCTGTCGAGATTTTCTCGGCAGCCTTTTTTGTCTTTTATATGCCATTTGAACTAAATTATCTTTGGAATCACCGTGTCGTTTATGTTAGCATGTAAAGATTAAATGCATTCGTCTTTAGTTAAAGTTGGAAGCGTTATCAACTATGTCCGTCAGATGATTAGGCCCTCGCCTTAATGGCGTCTTTTTTGAATAGATATAATTATGGAGAGTGCTGTCATGAATGAGCTATGCAACATTTTGATTGTAGATGATGAGATATTGGTACGACAAGGGATCAAGCATCATTTGTCGTGGGAACAATACGGATTTCGAATTGTAGGTGAGGCCTCCAACGGGAAAGAGGCGCTGGAGCTGATTGAAGCCTTACGTCCTCATATTATCATTACGGATATCGTGATGCCGATCATGGACGGCGAGGAGCTGACACGCATAGTCAGACAGAACTATCCAGATATCGAGGTCATTGTGCTCAGCAGCTACGGCGAGTTTAATTACGTACGCTCCACCTTTCAGCAAGGTGTGGCTGACTATATTTTGAAGCCGAAGCTGGACACAGATGAGCTGCTTCAAGTGCTTCAGCGAACGGCCCGCAAAATCCCATCCATTCAGTATCAGGAAGATGCCGGGAATAATCGAATTACGATAGATCATGTGATCGAAAAATTGATCTCCGGCTATAGCATAGATTATGACGCTGAACTGCTGAAGCAAGCATTTCCTTATCCCCGTTTTGCGCTCATAGGTATAGAACAGTCGGTACAGCAAGATAAGGGGCGCTCTACTACTACCTCTGCTTCGGACCTATTTTCCAAGCTTACAGATCGGTTAGCCTCTGCTTGTGAACACATGGTTCTGCGACAACTGCCATCTGATGTCTATACAGCTGTTTTTTTAGCCAATTTGGAGCCACGGGAATTAGACGCCTGGATGGTTGCGGTTAGGGAAGTTGCTCAAGAAACGAAGCAGGTCGAGCCACAGACAGGCTGGGCGGTCAGTCATCTATTTGATGATTTTAATCAGATTAGCAGTGTCTATCAGGATGAACTGCCCAAATTACTAAGTTACCGCTTTTATTTCCCAGAGACAGCGCTGCTGATCGAAGATGAACTCCCTCAGCCTGTTCAGGTGAATCGTTCGTTTAACTTAAAACAGTTTACGGAAGAGATGAAGCGTGAGCATTTTGATACAGCTTTTCAGGATTTGAGGTCCTATGTAGCCGCCATGTCCGGCAACTACACATCGACCGCTTTTGAATTCAAATCGCTGCTCGGAAATATCGTGTTCAACATTACAATTTTGCTCGGGAATCAGGGGTATGATATGAAGGAGCTGGATGCGGCGAAATATTCGTATTTCAAAACAATTAATGATGCCCCTCATGTACATGAAGCCGTACGGTTGCTGGAGACTTTTTTGGAGGAAGCGAACCGACAGATCCTGGCTAAGACGCAGCAAGGAAGTAGTGCAAGCATGAAAAAATTGCTGGAGTATATTGAGGAACATCATGCTGAAACACTCAATTTGACGACCCTTGGGCAATATTTTCATTTTAACCCCTCTTATTTGTCCAGTTATTTTACGGCACACCATACAGAGGGATTTAGCGAGTACCTGAACAAAATTCGGGTTGAAAAGGCTGCTGAATTACTGCGATCGGGGACGCTGCCCATTTCAGATATTAGCAGTACAGTAGGCTATTCGGACCCCAGCTATTTTACTAAAGTGTTCAAAAAAGTGAAGGGCTACTCGCCCAGCCAGTACCGCCGGGAGCATCTCCATTAGAGAGCAAGCGCATATCTGCCAGCAGAAAAGAGATTAAATATGAAAAGATATATCCACAAGATCAAATATCAAGGTCTGTTCTTCAAAATCTTTATTGTTATGGTGGTCAGCATCACTGCGGTGTCCTTGCTGACCTCTTTGGTGACGATTCGAATGTCTGAACGACTATTCGCTGAGACATTCAGTATTACGAATGCCAAGGTGCTTAGCCAGATTCAATCCGGCTTTGAATCCTTCAATGACTCTATCGTGAATGCTGTAACCCATGCTTCGGAAAATGGAACCGTCAAAAACTATTTGACTGGCGGCCAATCTGACTCGATTAACTCGGCAAGGATTTACTTTGGTATGGCACAGCAAATGAAGCAAATTAAATCGAACGTCGATGCTTATGATGTCGGTGTCGCTGTAACAGGGATGAACGGTCGGAGCTTTTACTCCGACTCGTCCTATTGGCCTGTAACTGCGGAACAGCTTAAGAGCAGTGCCATTACAGCCCGAAGCGTGGCACGACCAGCACAGCTTATGTATCAAATGGATACGGAGTTGTTTCATCAACAAATGAATAGCACTGCACAGAAGCCAACTCCCTATATTATTGCCTCCAAAGTATTTATGGAGCGAACGAGCGGCACCATGTACGGTATGATCTACATCGCTATCCGAGAGCCGGAATTTCGGCGTTTTTATAACAATTTCACGAGTAATGGTAATGATGTGCTGATTTTGGACAAATCAGGACTGATTGTATCAAGCAACCGCCAGGACCTGATCGGACAACGCTCCAGTGAACTGCTGGGCTATGCCACCAAAATCAATGAACAGGGACTGAACTATATTAATGCCGATGTGATGAATAAGGAGAGTATCGTTCTTTCCAACTATATTCCTTCATTTGATTTTTATCTGGTGAACATGATCGATAGACAAACGGCGGTTGGGCAAATTATTGACGTTAAATCTGTTGTATGGATCTGTATCGCCATCGTACTGATTGCTTTGGTGATTGTTTTCCTCATTTCCCGTCGCCTGATCCGTTCACTGACTCGGCTGGTCAAGCAAATGTCGACGATACGCGAGAAAAATTTTGATAATTATATCCCGGTCACAGGCAGCTACGAGGTCAGACAATTAAGTCATGCTTACAACTACATGCTCGATGAACTAAATGATTATATTCATAAGCTTTTAGAAACGCAAAAAGGCCAACGAAATGCAGAGCTTGCTGCACTACAACGGCAGATCAATCCACATTTTCTGTACAATACATTGGCTTCCATCAAAATGCTAGTGCTCAAAGGAAACAAGGAAACCGCCGCCGAGACGATTAATGCGCTCATTTCCCTGCTGCAAAATACAATCAGCAATGTGAGCGAAACGATCACCATCGAGCAGGAAATGGCCAACATGCAAAATTATGTATTTATTAATCATGTACGTTACGGGCAGCGGGTACAAGTGAATTATTTTGTATCCCCCGATTGTCTGGAGTACCATGTGCCCAAGCTCATCATTCAGCCTTTTATCGAAAACTCCTTTTTCCATGCCTTTAATGAGAAAAATGCAGGGCACATCTATATATTGGTGTCCAAAACAGAGGATACATTGATCTGTGAGGTGGTCGACGATGGAGACGGTATGGATTTGGATGGGCATACAGCGCAGGACGGACTGCCGAATCCTAAGAGCAAACGCCAACTATTTACGGGCATCGGCATCCAGAATGTTCACAATCGCATTACCCTTCTGTATGGAGAAGATTATGGAGTGACCATCTCCAGCAAGAAGGGCGAAGGCACCAAAGTTAGAATGACCCTACCACTGATCATAAAACCCGCCCCTCCTACCTCATAAAAAATATAGGCTGAACTAAACAAGAAGGTGAAACAAGAACGGAGCGGGCGGAATGACGCTTCGTGAAGAACTTTAGTTCAGTCTATAAAAAGTACCTAAAACTAAAGAAAGTACAAATGTAAGCGGTGCCTTTTTAGATAAATCATAATAATAAGACCAATCTGTATAAAGATATTCCTAACTGCCAGCAAAGCAAGGATGATAAACTAAATTCATAAACAAGGTAACCGCTTTCAAAAAAAGTTTTACATGATTAGCAACATATAAAAAAAGAGTAGGGGTTGAACAAAATGAAAAAAATGTCTTTCCTTCTGCTGATCGCAAGCTTGATCTTGCTATCCGCGTGCTCCAGCAATTCCGAGAAAGCAGCTACGACCACAGATTCAGGCAAGAAAGAAATCACAGTTTGGGCTTGGGACCCGAACTTTAATATCGCAGCCCTGAAGCTGGCAAAAGATCGCTATGTTGCCAAACATCCAGATGTAACCGTAAACATTGTTGAATATGCTCAAAACGATATCGTACAAAAAATGAATGCCGGCCTCAACTCCGGTTCTACTAAAGGATTGCCGAACGTGGTTCTAATTGAGGATTACCGGGCACAGAACTTCCTGCAAGCCTATCCCGATTCTTTCCATGATATGACTAATTCGATCAAAGCATCCGACTTCGCGGATTATAAAATCGGGCCGACCAGCTACAACGGCAAGCAGTATGGAGTTCCTTTCGACTCCGGCGTTATGGGATTGTATGTAAGAACGGATTATCTGGAACAAGCCGGCTACAAAGTAGCGGACTTGACCAATATTGATTGGGACAAATTTATTGAAATCGGTAAAGCTGTAAAACAAAAAACAGGCAAAGATATGCTGACTCAAGATCCGAATGACCTGGGTCTGATCCGTGGCATGATCCAAACTGCAGGTTCTTGGTACCTGAAAGAAGACGGTAAAACACCAAACCTGGCTGGTAACCCAGCTCTGAAGGAAGCACTCTTGACGTACAAATCCTTGTTCGACGCTAACATTGTTAAAATGAATGCCGACTGGAGTCAATTCTTGGCCGCGTTCAACAGCGGTGCAGTTGCTTCCGTACCAACAGGTAACTGGATTACGCCTTCGATTAAAGCTGAAGCTTCGCAATCCGGTAAATGGGCTGTAGTTCCTTTCCCTAAGCTGAAAAATATACCTGAATCCGTGAATGCTTCCAGCCTCGGCGGCAGCTCCTGGTATGTCCTCAACTCGGACGGTCAAGATACCGCTGCTGATTTCCTGAAAGAAACATTCGGTTCAGATCCAGAGCTGTATCAAGATATGCTGAGCAAAATCGGAATTGTCGGTTCATTGAACGCTGCTTCCAGCGGTAAAGCTTATGACGTGGAAGATGCTTACTTCGGTGGCGACAAAGTATACAAGAAGTTTGCTGATTGGACTAAGCAAGTTCCAAAAGTCAATTATGGCCTGCACACTTATGCGATTGAAGACATCATGACCGTTGAAATTCAAAACTACCTGAACGGGAAAGATGTAGACACAGTTCTGAAGGACGCTCAAGGACAAGCGGAAGCACAGCTTAAATAAGACAGTCCATCTAGCCAAGGCTAAACAATAAAACGATAAGCACTTAAAACCTTGGGCTTGCGAGTTCAAGGTTTTATTGCTGCATAGGGAGTTGACATGGTATGAAGACAGCCGCGCCCAAAATGACTACAACACGTCTCAAAGCAGGTATGACAGGATGGTTGTTCATATCCATCGCAGTGATCATGATTGCCGCCTTTTATTTTTATCCGATGATTCAGGCGCTGATCTTATCCTTTAAAACGGGTACAGGGTCTAATCTGAGTTTTAACGGCATTGATAACTATAAGCGCCTGTTCACCGACAAAATGTTCATCACCGCCGTAAAGAATACGTTTGTCTACTTAATTTTCCAGGTACCTTTAATGGTCATTCTGGCTCTGTTCATTTCCGTATTGTTGAACGATAAAAACCTGAAATTCAAGGGCTTTTTCCGCACCGCCATCTTCTTGCCGTGTATCACATCTCTTGTAGCCTATTCGGTTGTTTTCAAGTATCTGTTCTCATCTGACGGTTTGGTAAACTCCTTGTTGCTGAATCTGCATGTGATTGGTACGCCAATCCAATGGATTACAGATCCTTTCTGGGCCAAAGTAACAATTATTATCGCGATCACATGGCGCTGGACCGGGTACAACATGATCTTTTATCTGTCGGGTCTTCAGAACATTGACAGCTCTATCTACGAAGCAGCCCGCATTGACGGAGCTTCCCCGATTCGGCAGTTTTTCAGCATTACCGTTCCACTGCTTAAGCCGATTATCCTGTTCACCTCGATTACATCGACGATTGGTACACTCCAGCTCTTCGATGAAATTATGAATATTACGAAGGGTGGGCCCGGTAACGCGACATCTTCTATTTCGCAATATATCTATAATCTGTCCTTCAAGTATTCATCCGACTTTGGTTATGCGGCGACCGTATCTTATTCCATCGTCATTATGATCATTATCTTGTCGATTATCCAGTTTAAAGTGGCAGGTGAGAAAAAATGATGAAAACAAAAAGAGCATTTACGTACGCCTTTCTGATTCTTGTATCATTCATTTCGATTTTCCCGTTCCTGTGGATGCTATCCAGCTCCACAAACCTGTCAGTCGATGTGACCAAAGGCAAACTTCTGCCTGGCTCCCATCTGATGGATAACATGCACAATCTGCTGGAACAAGTAGACATCGTTACTGCACTCAGTAATTCTGCAAAGGTTTCCATCTCAACGACGCTGCTAGCTATGCTCATTGCATCACTGGCTGGCTATGGCTTTGAAATTTACAGAAGCAAAGCGAAAGACGTTGTCTTCAATATCCTGCTGATGTCGATGATGATTCCGTTTGCGGCAATCATGATCCCGCTTTACCGGATGTTCGGCAGCATTTCTAATGTCATACCATGGATCGGCATTGATACGCTCTCTTCTGTCGTTATTCCGACCGTAACTACGGCGTTCCTGATCTTCTTTTTCCGTCAAAGCACCAAGATGTTTCCCAAGGATCTGCTGGAAGCTGGCCGGATGGATGGATTATCCGAGCTAGGTCTGTTCTTCCGGGTGTATATGCCTACGATGAAAACAACCTATGCCGCTGCCGCAATCATCACATTCATGTCCAGCTGGAACAACTACCTCTGGCCTCTGATTGTACTGCAAACGCCAGAAAATCAAACCATCCCGCTGTTGATCTCGAACCTCGGCTCCAGCTATGCACCGGACTACGGCGTTATCATGATCGCCATTGTCCTGTCCACACTGCCGACTGCACTGGTATTCTTCCTAATGCAGAAGCACTTTGTCGCAGGTATGGTCGGCTCGGTAAAATAATAGATTTCTGTGTACGGTCTTCATTCAATTTAAAAATAAGGAGTGTTCGCCTTGACCATTCATACCCCTAGTCTGGACTGGCTCACCGATGTGACCAAGTTCGCGGTAAATCGCTTGCCTGCCTATTCCGACCATAAGTATTACGCCACGCTTCAGGAAGCAGAGCACCAGGCCGATATGGCCTGGCGTCACAGCCTGAATGGGAGCTGGAAGTTCAACTATGCGACGAATCCGGCCACTCGCCCAGTAGAATTCTATGCCCCTGACTTTGAGTATGGCGGCTGGAGCGATATTCAGGTACCAGGTCATATTCAGACACAAGGCTTCGGCCAAATGCAGTACGCCAATACGATGTACCCGTGGGACGGACATTCAGACGTTCGTCCACCCCATATTCCAGAAGACCACAATCCGGTCGGTAGCTATATCAAAAGATTTGTTTTGCCCGAAAATATGGCTTCTGACGCGCAACCTGTGTTCATCTCTTTTCAAGGTGTCGAGTCGGCCTTCTATGTATGGCTGAACGGACAATTTGTCGGTTACAGCGAGGACAGTTTTACACCGTCTGACTTTGAGCTAACACCCTACCTGCAAACTGGTGAAAACAAGCTGGCGGTAGAGGTATATCAAAGAAGTACAGGAGCTTGGCTGGAGGATCAGGATTTTTGGCGTTTTTCCGGCATTTTCAGAGACGTATATCTGTACACGATCCCTACTGTTCACGTACGCGACCTGCATGCCAAGGCGGATCTGGATGCTACCTACACGCAGGGCCTGCTGGAATTGAAACTGACTTTGGAACAACCGGCAACGGCCCATACAACTGTCGATGTGAAGGATGCCGCCGGTCATATCGTAGCTTGTTTAAAAGCTGACTTTACAGACGGCATCGCCTCGCTGTCGGCAACCTTGGAGCAAGTAGAGCGCTGGAGCGCGGAGAAACCTTATTTGTACACGTTGTTCATTCAAATTTATGATGCCAATGGAACACTCGTCGAGGTGATCCCACAAAAGGTTGGTTTCCGCAAATTCGAGATGGTGAACAAGGTCATGCATCTGAACGGCAAGCGCATCATCTTTAAGGGTGTGAACCGCCATGAATTTAACGCTCGTACCGGACGTGCAATTTCCCGTGAAGATATGCTGTGGGATATTCGGACGCTCAAGCAGAACAATATGAACGCTGTCCGTACCTCTCATTATCCGAATCAGACACTGTGGTATGAACTGTGCGATGAGTACGGGGTATACGTGATTGACGAAATGAACCTGGAAACACACGGTTCCTGGCAAAAACTCGGCGCAGTCGAGCCTTCGTGGAATATTCCGGCCAATCTGCCTGAGTGGCAGGATATCGTTATGGATCGCGCCATTTCCATGCTGGAACGGGACAAAAACCATGCATCCATTCTGATCTGGTCTTGCGGAAATGAGTCGTATGCAGGCGAAGTGCTACGCAATGTCGCTAACTATTTCCGGTCCACCGACCCGAGCCGTCTGGTACATTACGAAGGCGTGTTTCACAATCGTACGTACGATGATACCAGCGATATGGAGAGCCGGATGTACGCCAAGCCCGCTGATATCGAGCAATACCTGAACGACAATCCACAAAAGCCATATATCAGTTGCGAATACATGCATGCGATGGGCAATTCCGTGGGCGGCATGCACAAGTATACCGAGCTAGAGAACAAATACGAGCTGTATCAAGGCGGTTTTATTTGGGATTACATCGACCAAGCGGTCATGAAAAAAGATCGTTACGGACGCGAGTACCTCGCGATCGGCGGCGACTTTGACGACCGTCCAACAGACTATGGTTTCTGTACGGACGGAATTGTCTATGCGGACCGGAAGGTTTCACCAAAGATGCAGGAGGTCAAATTCCTGTATCAAAATCTGAAGCTCATCCCGGATACCCAAGGTGTGACCATTCGCAACGAAAACCTGTTCGAGGGAACAGGGGACTATGAGCTGGTATACAGCCTGTTGCATGAAGGCCAAGAGATCACGCGAAATGTGAGTCATGTGGATGTGGCGGCTCAGACCGAAGCCTATATTCCATTGACGTTCCCAAGCACAGACGGGAAGCCTGGGGAATATGTCATTCACACGGCGCTTGTATTGAAGGAAGCGACGATTTGGGCTGAGGCTGGGCATGAAGTAGCCTTCGGACAGCATATTTTCATTGTGGAAAATCCAAATCCGCTGAAAGCTCCTACAGGTGGAGCCCTACGAGTGGTGCATGGCGATGTAAATATTGGCGTTCACGGTACAGATTTCAGCATCATGTTCTCCAAAGGAGCAGGCAGCCTGACTTCACTTCGCTACGCGGGACGTGAGATGATCGCTACGCCTCCTGCCCCGTTGTTCTGGCGGGCGACCACAGACAATGATCGGGGAACCGCACTCGGTTTTGAAGCTGGTGGCTGGTTCGCTGCAAGTCTGACGCGTAAATGTGTGGACATCGAGGTCACGGAAGAGCAGGCAGACCGTGTGACCATTACGTTCCGCTACACGCTGAGCATTCATGCAGACGTACAGGTAACGGTAGCCTATACCGTCTTGGCGGACGGCAGTCTGAACGTAAAATCCACCTATGAAGGTGTATCGGGACTGCCTAACCTGCCGATCTTTGCCCTTTCGTTCAAGGTTCCAGCGGACTATCGTCATCTGGACTGGTATGCGATGGGACCAGAGGAGAATTACATCGACCGGGCCTTCGGTGCTAGACTTGGCGTATTCCGCAACGAAGCTGCGGATAACGTGTCCGGGTATGTCGTGCCACAGGAATCCGGCAATCGTACAGGCGTGCGCCGTGTCGATATTACTGACGATTCCCAGCGGGGCATCCGCATTACCGCACCTGCCACCGCGCCGGTGGAATGCAATATTTCGCCGTATACAGCGTTCGAGCTGGAAAGTGCATACCATGTGTATGAGTTACCGAACGTGTATTACACCGTTGTCACCGTAGCTGGCAAGCAAATGGGCGTAGGCGGCGACGACAGCTGGGGTGCTCCAGTACATGAGGAATATCAAATTCCAGCCGATCAAAAGCTGGAATTCGAGTTCACCGTGCAGCGGATATAAATAAACTCCCCCCATAGGCAAGTATATATAACAAAAGCCCTTCCGCTGCTTCCCTCATGGAAAGCCGGAAGGGCTTTTGTATTTACGTAATTGTAGAATAGGCGGCGAACGCCCTATCTATTCCAAAACAACTTCAATATCACGTCCAGGATCACTGTACTTGTAGATGCCAGGATTTAGTTCCAATCTTCCATCTAATTTAATATCTTTATAACGGTCAACATTAACGCTTGTGGATACCATACCCTTCGCAATGATCTCAGGTACTACTTCTTTGCCGTTAATTCGCATCGTTGTTTGGCTGACACCTTTGAAGCCAGGGGAACCGGATTTCGATTCGACAATCAAATCTTTTCCCTCTGTATAGTATGCAAAATCAATTTGATAACCGTCCGCTTTAAGGCCAGCGAACTGTTTCTCTTCTTTAGGTTTATGAAGTGTGACCCAATTTTTAGACGTATCACGTTTCTCAATGACAGCATCGGCGCCCCGGCTAGCTCGTAGCCAGATTGACATACGTTCGCGTGAAATCAAGGTTTTTCAAATCCCTTTGATCTATAAAAAACTCCAAATACCCTGCGTCCCACCAGCACATACCGACCTCATTCAAGGATGATACAGAGAGCAAAACATGCCAATTTTCCGAAGCTTGATCGTGCTTTTCCCGATTCGCCTGGTATTCTTGCAGCTGAGGCAGCACTTCAGATCGTAACTGCTCCGCATACTCCATACTTCCCCTATGCATAGCTTGCTCGGCTTCCTGGTGGATCTGACTCTCACTCTTATGCCAGTTAAATAGAAGACCCTCCAGCCCGTTTCGGCGTAGATAAGCATCCCGACGAGTATTCCCGGCAAAAGACTGATGCTGTCCCCACACCGTGTCGCTATGTTCATATAGAAGCTCATAAAGCTCTTCGTACTGATCTAAAAGGATATCTCCCAGCTCACCCTCCGATGGCAGCGTCAAGATCGGCTGAAAAGAAATTGCATACGAGGTGAAATCCCTGTTCTCGGCACATACTTCAACCTTCCCATTCGGCGGCAAAGTTTTCTTCAAAGCGCTGCTGTCACCGTTATAGTAAAAGACTTTATGGTCAATATCATAAGCTGGCTCATCCAGCCCAAGAAAAAAGTATAATATGCCCTGATGAGGCAATCCCTCGAATGGTGAAAAAGGCAACTCGCTTAGATTGATCTGAGCAATAAACGTATAATATTCTCCATTTGAATTACACGGCCACTCGATCGAGGGGGGCAAATCCGGGTAGCCAGCAATTCGACTATTGCCAACACGCTCGTAATTTTCTTTATGATCTAGATGAAATTGTATAGCAGCTTGAGCTTCCTGATTGATTTCTTTTTTTAATTCTTCATCAAGTGAATGCTCTTCGAGTATTCGAGTCAGTTCTTCCTTTAATGGTGGTTGTAGCATCTCACTCGCCCCTTTTATCAAAGTATTATGTATTGCACTCTCATTCAATCTCTCTTAAATCAGATTATCAAATTATAGTCTGATAAGCCATGCCTGCTGTAAAGCGGAAATGGACTAGACATTGTTCATAAATGTTTTGTGATAGGCATTCCGGTATTGCGAGGGAGTCATATGGACTCGCTTTTTGAACAATCGCATAAAATACTTCTCATCCGTGTATCCCGCTTCCTCCGCAACCTGCTTAATGCTCATATCTGTACGGGAAATTAGTTCCTTCGCTTTGTTGATTCGAATACTGTGAATGAACTCCAAGGGGCGCATGCCCGTATTTTGCTTGAATAAACGAGATATATAATCCTTGTTGTAATTGAACTTCCGAGCCAGATCGGTCACGGTCAGCGGTTCCTCAGCATGAATTCGAGTCCACTCGATAATCTTGTTCATACTCACGTTCCCCTGTGAATGGACAGGATTGGAGATCAAGCGACTGAGGGCCAGTTCAGATATCTCAATCAGCAGTGAGGTGAACAAATAGTTAGCACTGTGATATGTAAGATAATGTGAGTTGGCGACATGCAAAATTTGATTGACAATAATATGAATCCGATCTCCATTATCTGCCTGTACGCTTTGCGGTAAATAGATATCGCGCATTACGCCATGACGCTGCAAAAGCCCGTCCATAGCACTTGTTTCCTGCTTCATTTCCTCACTAGATAATACATTCGGGGTCGCAGGCACATCGAAGTGAAACCAATAAAATTTAACCCCCGGCAATGATTCCCGGTATCCTCGGTGCGTACGACCAGGGTACAGCAATAGAATATCTCCTTCCCCTATTTCAAAATCCTCCTGTTCCTCCCGTATATATACCGTTTCTTGGACACCCAGGATCAACTCAAAGTTCTCAATGGAACGGCTCATATGCTTCCATGGCACCTCGGAAACAAACTCGCCTGCCGAGATTAGTTGGATCGGAGTATCTACATTTACTTTCAGATAGGTCATGTTATCGCCTCTTTAGATTCATGTTCGGATTTGTCCACCCATTGTATGGTTAAGCTACTGACATACCGCGGTTGCAATGCTAATGTAGTGGAGAAATATACACTTTCATCTTAGCTAAGGAGCGATGATTTTGAAAGCACAAGCTTTTGACTTGAATAAAGTAAGCATTGATTCCGGCCCACTTTACCACGCCATGGAGCTAAATACGACCTATCTGCTGAGTTTGGAACCCGACCGTTTATTGTCACGTTTTCGTGAATATGCGGGACTGGAGCCCAAAGCGGCTCATTATGAGGGCTGGGAGGCGCGCGGCATCAGTGGACATACACTTGGTCACTACCTGTCTGGCTGTGCACTAATGTTTGCCTCCACAGGCGACAAAAGACTACTGGAACGAGTAAACTATGTGATCGACGAGTTGGAAATATGCCAAAACAGTCATGGAAACGGATACATTTCCGGCATCCCGCGTGGGAAAGAGATTTTTGAAGAAGTCAAAGCCGGAGATATTCGTTCCCAGGGCTTTGATCTTAACGGAGGCTGGGTTCCGCTATATACGATGCACAAGCTCTTCGCAGGCTTGCGTGATGCCCACCTGCTCGCTCATCATCCCAAGGCTTTAGCGATGGAAATCCAACTCGGCGACTGGCTGGAGGATGTATTCCAAGGACTGAGCGATGAGCAGGTGCAACAGGTACTCCATTGCGAATTTGGCGGTATGAACGAGGTGCTGACCGATCTGGCGGAACATTCCGGAGAAAAACGCTTTTTGAACCTGGCGGAACGCTTTTATCATGGAGAGGTGCTGAATGATCTGGCAGACAGTCGCGATACGCTGGCAGGACGACATGCTAATACGCAAATTCCTAAGATCATTGGTGCAGCACGGCAGTTCGAAGTGACAGACAAACCTCTATATGCGGACCTTTCCCGCTTTTTCTGGGATCGGGTGGTTCACAAGCATTCCTACGTAATCGGCGGCAATAGCTATAATGAACATTTTGGTGAACCCGGCAAGCTGAATGATCGTTTGGGCGAAGGCACCTGTGAAACCTGCAACACCTACAATATGCTGAAATTAACAAGACATATGTTCGAATGGGACGCGTACGCAGCCTATGCCGACTACTATGAACGAGCAATGTTCAATCATATTCTGGCTTCACAGCAGCCTGTAGATGGACGTGTATGCTATTTTGTATCGCTGGAAATGGGAGGACACAAGTCCTTCAATTCTCAATATGAGGATTTTACATGCTGTGTCGGGTCCGGTATGGAGAGTCACTCTATGTACGGCACGGCGATTTATTTTCACACGGCAAACACAATCTATGTCAACCAATATGTCCCTTCTACCGTGACGTGGGATGAGATGGACATACAGCTCAAACAAGAAACCCTCTTTCCGCAAAATGGGCGGGGAACGCTTCATGTCATAAGCAAGGAGCCCAAGTTCTTCACGATCAAACTAAGATGCCCGCACTGGGCGGAGCAGGGGATGAAGATTATAATCAACGGAGAAGAGTATGCCGCTGAGGCTTGTCCTACCAGCTATATTGTAATTGAACGGGAATGGAAAGATGGAGATACGGTCGAATACGATATTCCTATGACAGTAAGAGTTGAGGAAATGCCGGATAATCCGCGTCGGATTTCATTCATGTACGGCCCACTTGTGCTGGCTGGAGATCTGGGTCCTGTTGTACAGGAGTCCAACGAGGAACGTCTGCTGGCATCTGTTCTGATTGGATCGGCCGATTCCCTGACAACCAAGCTGATTGCTGATGAGAAGGAGCCGAACACATTCCATCTAGACGACCTGGGCTATATCGGAGACTTGCAGCTTCGTCCGTTTTATCAGATCTATGATCGTTCTTATACCGTCTACTGGGATCTCTTTTCCAAGGAGGAATGGGTATCAACAGAGGCAGAATACCGTACCGCGTTAGCGTACCAGCTAGAGCTGGAACGACTTACAGTGGATGTTGTGCAGCCTGCCGAAATGCAGCCTGAACGGGATCATGCCTTCACTGGAGAACACGTTGGCCTGGGGTCCATTTATAATCGCAAATATCGCGACACATGGTCTGGGGGCTGGTTCTCTTTTGTCATGAAGGTGCTCCCTGATAAGCCTGTCCAATTAGCAGTGACCTATCTGAAGGACTCCGACCGCTCTCATCGTGACTTTGACATCACTGCAGATGGTCAGAACTTAGGAGAAGGCAAGATGGAATCCGAGGAAATGAATAAATTCGAGACGTTTATCTATGAGCTGCCTCTGTCTGTGACGAATGAAAAGAATGAAGTTACGATTCGATTCACAGCCCAGCCACAAGGCAAGGTGGCGAGGGTGGCTGGATTGCGAGTGATCAAGAGTCATCTATAGCACCATTCCGTAGCACTATCCCGCCTATATAACAACAAGCAGACGCTTCTATAAGCTGTCTGCTTGTTCTGCTTACCGTCTTATAATTTGAATCATCGTTATTGCTCCATGTTCACTTTACATCATGTTCATTTCACGGAAACTGTCTCTAATCTTGCGCAGCTCTTGCTGTGCCCTGCTGTATCGCGAGGCGTAGGTCCAGGCAAGCACCTGATGATAATGCGAAGGTGTTTCAATTGTGGTCACGTTATACATGGCCAGATTCCCGTCTATTTCTCCTTTTAGGGTAAACTCAATGGCAGGATATCCGTTCACCACCATATCTGAAGCGGTCCCCAATTCAGGGTCCGTAATTCCTGACACCAAATGATCCTCAATGATTCCTTTATATTCTTGAAGGGTCATACTGCTGTCAAAGTCGCTTTTCGGTTCAGACAATACAATCAAATATCTATCGGTAAATTCATTTTTAATGGAAATATCCGCTTCCTCATTAATCCTATTATCTCGTGACCAATTCCACGGAGCCGTAACCGCAAACTGGTTATCTTTACTGGTAAATACCTCAGGCTTCACGATTTGAGTAATGAGCGTAGAAATTAAGGATACAGCCAAGACAATCGAAGTGATCGTCATCAGGATGATTGCTCCTGCAATAATCCCGGTTTTCTTTTTGCTCACCTTCCCCAAATCCCGTGTCCTAACTACATATGTATTGGCGGCCATATCTCCAATTCGTTGTTTCCGAGGTGTCACCAGCACACATATACCGGCGGGCAGCCCCCAGAAAAGCAGCGGGTTCGTATCCACCAGATGTATGAGCGTACGGATCAACGATTTAATCATGCCTGGCGGCATTCCTTCTCCATTCACGACCTGAATGCGAAGTACAAACTTGCCCAGCGTATAGCCTGTAAGTCCTTCCAGCAACAGATAATAGCAGAAAGAGCCAATCAAGAAGAGTATCACTACCATACCCATATTTGGGATTTCAGCTTCAGCTACTTTTTTCGCTATAAAATAGACAAGCCCACCATACCCAAAGACGATAAGAATGAAGTCAATCATCCAGGCGGCCCATCTCCTGAAAAAGATAGAGGCTCCGTATGTTTCTGATAATACCGCCATCCTATCTGGTTCTCGTCGTTGATAACCGCCATTCCTCACAAATTCTCCCGGAGCTACTGTAGATGGATTTTTCGATAAATTATGTTCTTCCAAATGATACACCCCTGATGTCAATTTAATCCCAGTTAAGTATAACATCCTTTTTCATCCAGTGGAGCAATCCTGACAGCGCACTGGAGTAAACCGAATCCCGCCGATGAACAAACCACACCTCTAATTTACGATATGTTTCGGGTAAACGATGCGAAGCAATACTTCCCTCCTTCTTCGCCTTTACAATTGACGAGTGTGGCAGCATGGACACCCCCAGACCAGAGGCTACACCGCCTAAAATGACTTCCAATGTTCCGAATTCCATAATCTGATACGCATCCACACCTGCATCACTCAGAAAACTTTCCGCTCTTGCCCGATGTGTGCAGCCTACATCGAAGAACAGCATAGGCTTGGCAAGCAACTTGCTCATATCACTTTCTCCCGGTTCCGAAATAAGCACCAACTCCTCTTCAAACGCCGCAACATGCTCTATATTCGGATTATCGACAGGGCCATAGACGAATGCCCCATCTAATTCGTAATTTAATACCTTTTGTACAAGGGTATGCGTCCCCCCGGTCATCAGCGATAGCTGCACATTAGGGTATTCAGCGTAATATCCCGTCAATAAAGTCGTTAGATGCGTAACCGCAGTCGTCTCAATCGAGCCCAATCGCAGCGGTCCCGCAGGCTGGTCCGAATATTGAGTAGACTTCTCTGCCTCGTCGAGCAAAGTCAATATGGATTCCGCATACTCCAGCAGATTCTCTCCTGCCGACGTTAGTGTCATTCCGCGATTAGATCTGCGAAATAGCGGTACGTTCAATTGTGCCTCAAGCTGCTGAATCCGCGAGGTCACATTCGACTGTACATAGTTCAACACTTGCGCAGCCCTTGTGACACTGCCCTCGCGAGCAACCGCCCGAAAAATTTTCAAATCACTGCTTTCCATATATACATCACCTGCTTGGTATGATCATTTATGATACTGACGTTCGATTTTGTTCATTTTACCGGATGCTTGCCGCTCTGTACAATTCAAAGTACATGCAAATGCATCTAAAATCGACCACAGGAGGCTTTAAAATGAAAGCTGTAATACATACCGGCAAAAATGGCCTTGAGGGCCTGATGTATAAGGACGTTACGGACAGACAGCCGGGGCACAGCGAAGTGAAGGTCAGACTCAAAGCCGCAGGCTTGAACCATCGAGATCTGTTCCTCATGGCGGATCGAACCGCCAACGATGCTCCACTCATTCTCGGATCGGATGGAGCAGGCGTGATCGAGGCTGTGGGCGCTGGCGTCCCAACCTCACTGGTAGGCACTGACGTAATCATCAATCCATGTATCGGATGGGAGAAGACGCACCACGTTCCCTTGGTTCCTGCCATTCTGGGCGTTCCTTCAGACGGGACATTGGCCGAATCGGTTATCATTCCCGTTCAAAATGCCGTCAGCAAGCCAGCTTACCTGTCCTGGGAAGAAGCAGGGGTACTGTCTTTGTCTGCCTTGACCGCTTACCGCGCTCTCTTCACTAGAGGCCAATTACAGCAGGGGGTCCATGTCCTTATTCCCGGTATTGGCGGTGGGGTAGCCACGTATGCCATGTTAATGGCTTTAGCGGCGGGCGCACGGGTCAGCGTCACATCACGTAGCGAAGCAAAAAAACAAGCTGCCCTCGCCCATGGCGCTCATCATGCATTCGACAGTGATAGCGATTGGAAAGAAAGCATGAACGGAGACACCGTGGATCTGATCCTTGACAGCATCGGACCCGCTACGTTCGACAAATATCTGGATGTCATCAAACCGGATGGCCGGATCATTACATTTGGCGCAAGCTCAGGAGATCACATAGAGATTCCGCTGCGTTCTATATTTTTCCCACAGATTAGCATCATCGGTACCTCTATGGGGAGCGGTGAGGAATTCGCAGATATGCTCCAATTCATGGAGCGCCATTCCCTTCATCCCATTATAGATAGCGTCTTCCCTCTACAAGATACAGCGCAAGCCTTTTACCGTATGCAGCAGGGAGTGCAGTTAGGCAATATAGGGATCAGAATGGAATAAGGCGTACGTAACCATATGTGTCTAGAAAAAAATCCACTACTATAAAATGCCTCATTCCGAGGTCAATTTTATAGTAGTGGACCTATTCAGTCGATCAAACGATGCTGGACCCATTTGTTGCCACGGAAGCGCCAGAGGAAAACGATCCCCCGCACACCCCATTCAATATCCATGGCCAGCCAGACACCAACAATCCCCAAGTTGAACACAATGCCCAAAACATACCCGAGCACTACCCGACACAACCACATGGACAGCATCGAGGTGAGGGACGTAAATTTGGAATCACCTGCTGCCCTAAGCGCAGAGGGTGTAATAAAGGCGATGGACCAGAGTGGAATCTGGGCCAGCGTATTAATCAGCATGACCATAAAAATGTCATCTACAATTTCAGCAGGTGGATGAAACAACCCCACCATCGGCTTAAACAAAGGCATTAGGATTAGCCCCATTACAATAAACGAACCGGACGACAGCCAAATAAACGATTTGGTAAACTTGCGGGCATCGTGTACATTTCGCCGTCCCATGCATTGACCAACCACGGTCACAATCGTAAGAGCCAAAGCATTCGCAGGAATTTGGAACACGTTAGCTAGGGATGAGCAAATGGCATTCGTCGCCAATGCATTGGTCCCCAGGTTCACAATGAAGATTTGCGTTAAAATTTTACCTCCATTAAAAAACATCTGTTCCGCTGCAAAAGGAAGACCAATAAACAGGATCTTTTTAAGCATGGCTAGATTAAAATAAAGCATATCTCTAAGCTGAACACGCAAGTCGTCATCTACCCTAACCAAATAAATCAACGCGCAGGCAGCCCCTGCATATCTGGACACATTGACTGCAATCGTCATGCCCAGTACACCCATATCTAACAAGTTAATAAATACGACATTCAGCAGCACATACGAAAGGTTCATGATGAGCGAAAGAGCCAGCGACGCCCTCGTCTTGCCGATCCCTCTCAGCGCTCCACATACGGCCTCAACGATCGCAATCCCCACGAAAGACATACAGCTTCCCAGCAGGTACACCTTGCCGTTAGCCAATACATCAGCCGAGGCAGAGCCAAACAGGACGCTTAAAATGGGATTGTACAACAGGATCATAAACAGACTGATACATAAGGCCAGCAAGGAAACGGAGGATATCGTACCGGATGTTGCTTTAGAGACCATAAGATCGTTGCCGCTCCCCTTATACTGCGCTACAACAACCGTACCCCCGGTAGACACTGCCACAAACACATTAATTAGGAAAATATTTAATGAATCAATCATATTTACGGCACTGACCGCCGCCATCCCTGACGAGCTAATCATTGCTGTGTTCACCAAATTAAGACCCACGATAAAAGCCTGATCAATTAGAAGCGGGATAAACAAGGCAATCATCTGCCGATAATCAATAGACTCTCCAGAAAAATGTCTATTCAGAAAGCCGTGCGTTCTCATCCTTACACTCAGTTGACTCATATCATCACATTCTTTTTATCAAATTGAAAAAAACCCTTCAACAGAAGAGTCTTTCATGGCGAAAAAATGTATAAAGTTGCAAGGCTAGATGTCTCTGGCTCTTGATTCTGTACACTTTTCTCTACATAGAAGTATCACTCCAAAAGAAAATTCTGTCAATGCGTTTGCTCACATTTGAATAGAAAAAAGGTGAAAAACCTGCTCAGCTCGGTGAACAGGTTTTGAAACAGGATTATACCATCCCTCGGTATGCATAACATCTTGTTAAGAGAATATCTATGATCTTCTCGCAATTAAGTCTTGTTGAATAGAAGCTTCATTCTTTTCGAATTTCTTATAGAAAAACATAGGGATAATTCCGATCAAGAAGACGATAAACGGCAGCCAGATGAAGCTGAACTGAATGCCAGACAAAGCAGTCGGGGTCTGAACCTTTCCAGCAATATAGCCCGTGCTACCCATAACCCATGCTGGCAATAATCCGCCAATTCCGCTACCTGCTTTAATACAGAATGCGCTTCCAATAGAAGTCAGGAATCCACTTGCCCGAATTCCATTTTTCCATTCCCCATAATCAACCGTATCGGACAACATGGCAAATGGCATAGAACACGCAAAGCCTGATCCTAATGCACCAATGATCCAGCCAGCAATAATAAGGGTTAAGTTTGTACTTCCCATTAAAATCACAACTTGACCTAATGCAGCTAATATCAATCCGATAATCATGATCGTATTTTTAGTTAATTTTCTGGCAAACAACGGAATCAGAACCATAGAGATTAATTGCAAAGAGGTCAGTCCGTTGATTAAAGGCACCAAGTCCTTACTGTCCAGATTGTAGTGCAGATAAAAGATAAGCGTGGCAGAACGAATATTCAAACCGATCCAGTAACACAGGTTAGCAGCTACAACGAGCATCCAGGGCCAGTTTCGCTTGATGGCTGTAAAGCTTTTAGCAATGGGAACAGATTTCGTTTTCACTGCCGCATTTTCACGCAAATCGGCGAACGCTATGAAAAACATAATAATCGCCATAATTCCAAATAAAACGAGCGTTAGAGAAAATCCTTTTTGGTCATTCCCCTGTCCAAAGAAGGCGACCAGAGGTAAGGTGAACGTGGTGGCGATGAAGAAGCCCACGTTTCCCCCGACCATACGGAAAGAGTTCAAGACCACGCGTTCATTGGAGTTGGTGCTCAGGTTAGGCAGAATAGACGTAATCGGTGTACTGATTCCCGTATACAAAATACCCGCTATGATATAAGTGATGGCCGCATATGCAATTTTCCCCGATTCACTCCAATTGGGCGTCGTAAACGTAAGGACCATGAACACGGCAAACGGAACAGCTAGCCATAGAAAATAAGGTCTGCTCTGGCCGTATTTTGATTTGGTTCGGTCAATCAGGATACCCCAGATCGGGGCATCAATGGCATCGATAAAACGGGTGATAAATAGTAATGTTCCGGCAATCCCGATAGAAAGACCGAATACATCCGTATAAAAATATAATAGATAACTGGAAATAACACAGTATAGTAGATTGCCTGCCGTATCCGTTAACGAATAGCTGATTTTACGATGAAAAGGAACGGTACTGGCTGCTTTCTCGGGTGGTTCCGTACTCACAATTCTCGTACTCATGATCTTTCCTCTCCCCATGCGATGAATTATGATTCATAAACCCATATACGCATTTCCCCTTTGGCCCGATTGCACCAGGCATAGTAAGGAATGGCGGTAATTTGTTGAGGAACAAGTTCAGGGGGCTCCGAGCTGTATAATGCATTTGAACCTTTTACCCGATATCCCTCTATGGTCAGCTTTACAATGCCACCCAGCAGATGTTCGCTAAATTCTTCTGTAACGGGGTTATCCTTTGGTAATCTTAATCCTGCCAGGTTCGCCCCATTATCCGCTTCTTCCAGACAGTACACAACTGGACCACGTTGAAGAGCAACTTGCTGCTGGTTCATGGAGACAAGTGGGTTGCTCCGAATGCGCTCCACCGGCATAGCCAAGTGCAAAGTTACCATATCGCCATCCTTCCAAGTGCGCTGAATCTCGACATAGCCTTTTTCAAGATGGTCTAGTGATATGACTTCCCCATTCACCTTGACCTCTGCCTGCTTGCACCACCCTGGAATTCGCAGTGCCCATTTAAATGCAGTTGGCTCTGTTACATGGATCGAAAGAGCAAGATCCGCATCCCACGGATAATGATGGGTTTGTGTAATTTCAATCTCTTGTCCAGATAAAGTCATGTTCACCTTGCTGGCAATATACAGATGCGTATACAACGTATCCTCGGTCTGGGTGTACATATTGTCCTCCACCGATGCAATCATTCGCGCCAAATTGGGTGGACAGCAGGCGCAGAAGAACCATTTTTGCCGCTCTGTTTTTACATGTTCCTGATCTTTTCTCGATTTTTGGAAAGGATTGACTTCCAGCGGATTCACGTAGAAAAACCGTTTCCCATCCAGATCCATCCCACTGATCGTTCCATTGTAGAGCGCACGCTCCAGAACATCGGCATATTTCCGGTCCGGCGCTAAGCGCAGCATACGATTGGCCCAGAAAGCCAGCCCTACAGAGGCGCAAGTTTCGCAGTACATGCTGTCATTGGGAAGATCATGATGGCAAGTGAATGCTTCCGCGTTCACCGTAGATCCGATTCCGGCAGTAATGTACATTTTGTGGTTCGTGACATCATCCCACAGCGTTTCACAGGTTTGTAGCAGAGAAGCATCTCCCGTTTTTGCAGCTAGGTCCGCCATCGCAATATACAGATACACTGCTCTTACCGCATGACCAACGGCCTCTTTTTGTTCTCGCACAGGTTGGTGTGCCTGCTGATATTCGAAGCCTAGGCCAAAATTAATATTGTTATCATCATTCCAGGTGGGCTCTGTTTGAATATGCTTTCTCTTTTCTTGCTCCTCCACAAAATAAATAGGATGCTGTCCCCGCTGTTCGATAAAATATTGCGCTAATTTGAGGTATTGATCCTTAGCCGTTACGTCGTATAATTTGATCAAGGCCAACTCAATTTCTTCATGCCCCGGATAGCCTTTCCGCTTCCCTTCTTCTGTACCAAATATCTGCTGAATCAGGTCTACGTATTTCTCCATAATGTTGAGGAATTTCGTCTTACCCGTCGTTTCGTAATAAGCAACAGCCGCTTCTATAAAGTGTCCCGCACAATACAGCTCATGATTGTCCCTTAAGTTTGTCCAACGATTGTCAGGTTCCTTCAGCAAATAGTACGTATTCAGATATCCATCCTCAGCTTGTGCTCTTCCCAATAGATCAATGACTTCATCAGCCCGCTCTTCAAGCGCAGAATTTGGATGATCCCTTAAACTAAAAGCAACCGTCTCCAACCATTTGGCAAGATCACTATCTTGGAAAACGGTTCCATAATACTCTCCACTAGATTCCCCGGCCGCAATTCTAAAGTTCTCAATCGCATGGCTGGGTTCTGTATCTGGTAATTCATCATTTAATGCTTTCCACTGATAAGGAATAACCTCTTCCGCCACAACCTGCTTATACTTTTTCCAAAATGAATCATCGACGATGACATGCTTCACTGGTTTTGCCGTTTTCATTGGATAAACATCCCTTCCTGGAAATAGAACGCTTTCATTTTTGAAAAAATAAGGATAAAGTAATGATAATATCGAACAAGCTAACCTGAACTCCCCTTGCTACAGTCCTTATTTTATCAACCTGAATTTATAAAAAAAATCGCGATCTTTAACTAAAACTTATACGATTTCACACACAAAGGAGCTGACTTCCATGAGCAAAACAGACTTTCTATCTTTCCTTGTCCCTCCATTGCCTTATTTCATTGAGGGGAATTTTACTACATACCAAAAAGGGGACTGGCATCCGAATCGCTATAACTTGGGATATTTTGACGTAATTATTATTAAAGAAGGACTACTGCACATCGGTGAGGAGGATGAGTCGTGGAAGATAACTGAAAATCATGCACTTATTCTTGAGCCGGATAAGCACCATTTCCCCATAGAGGCATGTACAGAACAAACCTCCTTTTACTGGTTTCATTTTCAAACTAATAGTATGTGGTGCGCCCAATCCTCGCCGAATCTTATTATCCCTAGCACCCCCATTCCTGAGCTGCATTTTCACTCAGAACATACCACCATCCATCTACCCAAATATCAAAAACTAATTAATCCCCATGAGCTGTTCTCCAAATTGGACTATTTACTAGCCTCTACTTTAAAAACTCGAAAGCTGGCTCTATGGGAGACTCAACAAACATTTGTGAATATTTTTCAGAGTTTGGAATATGATGAGAATTACAAAAGCAGTTCCTCCAAGTTAGCTGAACAAATCGAAATATTCTTAAAACAAAACTACAGAAATGCCATCACGAATAAAGACCTGGAGGCACATTTTCACGTACATCAAAACTATCTTGCCAGATGCATGAAGGCCGCCTTCCAGCGCACACCACTTGAATATTTGATGGACTATCGTCTGGATCAGGGACGCAGTCTTTTGCTGCAAACCGACTGGTCCATCCAGCAAATTACGGAGGAAACAGGATTTTCTCAAGCCAGCTATTTTTCAAAGTGTTTCAAGGAGAGATTTGGAATGTCACCGAAAAATTACAGACAACAATACTGGAAACCAGCCAATTGAATGTTTACGTCTCTTTTACATTTTGATTGTATTCTTTTGATATTGTCACTTTATACTGAGTCGGTTATATCATTTTCGCTTCAGAAAAGGGGCATACATATGAAGGTAAATAAACTAGCATTATTAACCATGTTAACAGGGATTCTGGTATCACCAGAACTGACCCATGCGGCAAACACTCAGCCATCCGGGTACGCATCACTACGAACACAAGCAGATAAAATGGGGGCAACCATTACATGGGACAGTGATGACCATTCAGTGTTGATCAAGCTGAAAAATGGCATTGTCGGGACTTTTACAGTCGGTGAGAAGCAATATCGTCTAGCTGGCCAAAGCGGAAAAGCAGACCGAGAAATTAAGATGATCAATGGAAATGTATATCTTCCTACAAAAGTGATTACTACGCTTGAAGCAGAGAACAGCAAATATACAGATCCCAAGGACGCAGTCCCCACCTATAAAGTGCTCCCCTCTGTCGAAACAGAAGCCGTGGAGGATGGAGAAGATGCAGCTGACGACCCTGCAATCTGGCTTAATCCGGTTGATCCGGATAAAAGCAGAATTTTAGCTACCAATAAGGGCGGCGGAATTTTAGTCTATGACCTGGATGGCAAGCAACTGCAAAACATGAAAGTCGGAAAAATGAACAACGTGGATCTTCGTTACGGTTTCACATTGGGCGGTAAAAAAGTCGATATCGCAGGTGCAACCAATCGAACCAACAACACAATCGATATCTTTACCATTGATGGTGTATCAGGAACGTTGACCAATGTGGTTGACAAACCTATTAAAGCAACCATGAAAGAAGTATATGGATTCAGTTTGTACCATAGCCTCAAGACAGATAAGTTTTATGCGCTCGTTTTGGGCAAAGAGGGTGAATTTGAGCAATATGAGCTGATTGACAATGGAAACGGTAAAATTGCCGGCAAGCTTGTCCGCCAATTTAAGCTGGCTACGCAATCCGAGGGCATGGTCGCTGATGATGAATATGGTACGCTCTACATTGCTGAAGAGGATTACGCCATTTGGAAATATAGTGCCGAGCCAGACGGTTCATCCAAGCCGCTGCGACGTGTTGATATTGCAGATGGACGTAGACTTCACGATGACATAGAGGGGCTCACATTGTATTACGGCAAAGACGGCAAGGGGTATCTCATGGCCTCCAGCCAAGGCAACAGCAGCTATGCGATCTATGAACGACAAGGCGACAATGCGTATATAAGCAACTTCACAATCGGCGACAGCCCTACCGTAGATGGTACGTCTGTCACAGACGGTATTGATGTTCTGGGTTACGGATTAGGCAAGAATTTCCCCCATGGTATCTTCGTTGCACAAGATGACGAAAATCTCCAAAACGGCAAGAAGTTAAATCAGAACTTTAAAATGGTACCTTGGGAGCGAATTGCTACAGGTGCGGCTACCCCGCTAACGATAGACGATGGCACCAATCCGCGTGAACTGGTGAACAGAAGCACGAAGTAATGCCCGTCAGGGAAATAAAATCAACAACATTCTGACTTGATCCATAGAAAAACCCGCTCAATGAGCGGGTTTTAATTGTTTACGCTTTAAGATCCAGTACCAATACATTTACCGAGTTAGCCGGTAATTGTAAGAGGAGAGAATCCGTATGAAGTGTGACCTGCTGTTCGGTAGGCACTACCTTTTCATCATTTTTCTTATTCACGTTAGGTACATGAACAAGCGAGGAATCGCCGGTTAGTGTAATCAGCTTCGCACTGGATTCAACATTCAAATCTTCCAGGTTCAGCTGTGTTGCCTTATCTACGTTATCGGCATTCACAAGCTTCACATATACATGTTCAGCATCTTGGGTCACCGAATTAAACACGTCTCTGTTGTAAGCCTCCAACTTGTAGTCCAGCACTTTACTGGTAGTTTTGCCGTCGGTGTAGGAGCAAATCAGGTTGTTGCCCGTTTCTCCCCCATAGTTCACCGTGATGGTGTAGTCGGTGTTGTCGGCCAACTCTTCATAGCTCGCCGCTCTCAGGTTGCCCGCCGCTGTACTGGAAGAGTAGTCACCCATGGTATAGCCTTCTATACCTTGTTTGTAAACCTTCACGCCGGTAGCATTGCCGCCATAGCCAATCGCGTATTCGATAACGTTCTTTTTCTCAGTGGTAATATCCGTGAGGCCTGCACCCACATAAAAACCATCCGTGCCGGAAAGGCGAGAAGCAACCACCTCTACCTTGTAGTTGTTCCAGCTGTCGTTCAAGATGTACAAGCCATTCAGACCGCTATCTTGGGGTTTGAGGACAAGCCCCTTGCCTTCCTCCAACGTAGATCCTACAGAGCCAGGAATAACTTTCCATAATGAATTCAATTCCTTAGTAAAATCTTGATCCAGCAGTACACTGCCGTCCTTATTGGAGGTAACGGTCACACGCTTAACTACAACCTCGGCGTTGCCTGTCGCGATTTCGATTCCACCCTGAGGAATGAGGTCGATCGGCTTGCCATTTTTGTAAGTAGAGAACGAAGTGGCCAATACTTTATCACCCAAATATTGGACATACATTTGCTGCACATAATAGTTTGGTGTAAACCACACGGTTTCGTCGTCGAACCAGATACAATCCGGTGTCCATCTGTAAGTTCCGTCCGTCAGGACTTTGTTAAACAGCGGCGCATAGGCAGCCAACCGGACGACATCGGCATTATTTTCGAAGCCCGTCATCACTGCTGCTTCTGCTACTGCGCCTGCCAATGTATTTTTATCTGTCGAGGCATATTCCCCAACAAAAACCTTCGACGTTTCTTTCCAGTTGACACTGCCATCCGCGTTATAAGCTCTATAGTAGTAATTATAGCGGTCCACATTATTCAACAGATACTCATTAGAACGGTAATAGTGTTCATCGGCAATGGTGTCCATATAGTCTTTTTGCTTTTCATACCAGGTTACAGTCTCTTCCGTCACCTGGTTACCGTCTGCAAAAGCAACCTTGGCTGAGCCCTTCATATTACCGCTCAGGAACTTCCAGCCCTGCTGATAAGCATCGTCGTCTGCTTGAGCGCCAACCGTGGAGATGATATGCAGTTCATATCCCGGATAATTTTTCTCCATGTACTCATCAATTGATGTCTTGAACACCTCAAAGTTGGCGAAGAACTCTGTACCCCAGTTTTCGTTGCCCACGCCCAGATAACGCAGATCGAACGGTGCTTCGTGGCCCATTTTTTTACGCATGGTGGCCCATTCATTATGTTCAAAATCAACGCTGATCGCAAAGTCGATCAGATCCGTAAAATTCTTGATATAGTATTCTCTTAGTGCGCCTCCAGCCGGATGAGCATAATCCGAGCGGGCTTGGCAAAGCACACCACAGGCCATAACCGGAAGCGGAGCTGCATTCAGGTCTTCTGCCAACTGGAAGTATTCCATATAACCAAGACCCATGGTCATCATATAGCCCCATACATTAAAGTTTTCCTTGCGCAGCTCGATATCCCCAATGGATTCCTTCCAGTCGTATACATTTTCCCATATAAATGATCCTTCGGAAATACAACCACCTGGAAAACGCAAAAACTTCGGATGCATGCCGACCAGTGCGTTCACCAGATCTTTTCTCAATCGGTAGTTCGGATTGCCCTGATAGTTGGCGTGTGCCGACGGGGATTGCTCTTCCTCTCCTGCTCCCCATACATCTTGTGGGAATAAGGAAACCATATCAATGGAAATGTCCCCTTCAAATGTAAGTGCCAGCTGTCCCAGCACCGTAGCTGTACCTGTCAGCACCAGCTTGGAGTCGACACCGTATTTTTTCCACGTGCTGCCACCTTCCACCTGTACGGTTACCGGATCACTGATGTCCTTTTCCTTCGAGTCTTGAAGTTGCAGTGTGATGGTACCCGTCGAATCGGCCTTTGCCCAGATGGTGAACTCATACTTGGCACCCTCTTGGATGGACATGGCACAATTCTGGTTAGAATCGGAGAAGCCTTTGTTCCGGATCGTTGCCCCATCCGCTACCGTCACATAATAAGAGTTCACATCCTTATCCTTTGCGCCCAAAAACTCATTCAATCCACCGCTATGTTGTGGAGTCATCTTGTCCGTATCACCAGACCAGGCGAACAGCGGATTGCGATTCCGTCCTGTAGAGCATCCACATTCACCCGAAGCATGGGAATACGTATCAAACTCGAAGGATTCGAATGAGCGATTTTGTACAAGTTCTGCATACATCCCGCCATCTGCGGCGTTATTGATATCCTCATAGAATAAGCCGTACATCACTTCGCTGACATCCACAACTTCTTTATTCCCATGAATAGTCAGCGTGTATGGAGGCAGTTGTTCTGGGAGAACGGATACTTCAAAGCTTTCTTCAATCCGACTTGAACCTCTGGTCAAGAGAGCCGTAACGGTGACTCCCTGTGCGGAAGTAATCGCCTGAACCTGTCCATTGTCAGAGAGTATGCTAGGTTGGCTGGATTTCCAGGTCACTTCTACTCTTCCACCCATCAGAACCGTTGGTAGAGATATGTCTTTGGTTATAATTGTCGTCGGAAATGATAAATACTTATCGCGGGCAAGCTTCACAATCTCCTCATCTGTCAATGAATCGCACATGACCTCAATGACTTCATCCGCCGTCAAGCCTGCTTTATAAATTCGGAAATCCGAAACCAAGCCAGCAAAGTCAACATCCGCTGCATGTTGGGAACGACCAATAAAATTGTTGCTATAGTTGGTCGAATCTGCAAACGTTTCGAACCATTTGCGCAGCTTGGCATAGTTGCCGCTGGAGGTTTGGCTGATGGAACCGTCTGCTGCCACTTCACCATTGACATATACCACCGGGCCCGCACTACTTAATGTGCCCCCCTCCGTGCCGATTACAGACAGGGCTATGTGCATCCATTCATCTCTGACAAAACCTCTTCCTGGGTCTACGGATAAGTCAGTCTCAGTGAAAAGAGTTCCACGCAGATTCCGTGTCATAAACATATAAGGACCCGTGTGGGATTTACCAAAGTCAAAAACACGTTCCCACATATCCGTGAATCTGCCGAAATTTACCCAAGCCGTCACTGTAACACCAGTGTTATCGCTTACATCTTTAAACAGATCAGAAGGTAGCTGAATATAAGATGTTCCGTTGGGACCTCCCTCAAGTGCCAAAGCCGCTCTTCCGGTAGTATGGGAGATCGTAGGTGCTGCTGTGCCTGAAGCAATCCCGTCATTACCTTGTCCGGAGCTATCCTTGCCGACATTCTCTGCATCATCAAACTTGTACCGCGCAATGATTTGATCTTGGAATTTGGTCATCTTTATGGCTCCTATATCTATAGTTTATTAATGTAATACCTAATTAGTTAATATAAATACGTACTATATAGCTATAGTACCTTATCTTGTGTACCTTTTTCAATCCAATAAATCGGATTTATAAAGAAAATGCTTGAACAATCTACATTAAAAAAGCAGTCATCACAGAGAATACTCTGCAACAACTGCTGTTTGGTTCATAGAATTACTTAGCCAGTCGGCAATTTCCTGAAAGGAAACAGTTCAGCGGTTAGCTATGGCTACCCGTTCAATTTCTGTCCACAATTCGGACAAAAGTTAGCTCCCTCGTTTTTTGTGCCACAATTCGGACAAAAATTAGGTCTTTTACCTTCACCAGAAGGAGTGGGAGCATCGGATGCAGGCTGAGTCTCAGCCGGGGGCTTCTGGCTTGGGTTCAAGTTTTTCATCATTTCATTCGCTATATTCATGCCCATCATCATACTCGCCATATCCGAAGCAGCACCGCCGCCTTTTACATTCCCCGATGCAACACCGTCGGTCATCGTCACTTGTTGGTACTTTTGTAGATTACCGATCATTTCATGAGAAGCTGTCTTTGTAATCATATCCTGGATTTCTTGAGGATAATTGAAGCTCATCACATGAAACCCTGTAATCGTCATACCGTTGTCCATCACTTGCATATCCAGATCTTCCTGAATGCCCTTCGAAATATCAGAAGCATTTGCCTGTAGATTAAACATATCCTTGCCTTCTCGGCTGATCCACTTCATCAATAACTGATCCAACACCGAAGTAATCCGTATTTTCACATCCTCAACAAGATAACTGTCCTTTACCCCGGCAAACTTATCAATAAGCGTAACATAATCGTTTACTTTAAAATTAAATGTGCCGTTGGCACGAATCGGCATCCCGCCTGGCAGTTGGGGAGTAGGGATCAAAACCGGGTTTTGTGTTCCCCATTTGACCGTAAACTCCTTCGTATTAACGAATAAGACCTCCACCCGCATGCCACTGTTAAAGCCGAATTTAAATCCTTTTAATGTCGTTAGAAATGGAATAATATCCGAGTCCATGTTATATGACCCTTCATTCTCAAAAATGCCCTCGATCTTGCCGTTATTTACAAAAATGGCGTCCTGACCGGAGCGAATAATCAATTTACTGCCTTTTTTAATTTCACGATTGCTCCACTTCCAAAAAATCATATCATCCCTAAATTCTTCCCATTCAACAACATTTGCAAATTGATTCCTGAAGAACCCCATGTGCTGTATCCATCCCTTCCATTAAAATGATCCTCTGCTGCCGCTATGCGAATGACCGCCGCTGGTGGTTCCGCCTCCTCCGCCTGATGAGCTGCTGCTACTGCTCTTTTCAATCTTCCGCTTCGTTGTCGTTGTGTGAGTGTACAGATCTTGATGTGCCAGAACCCCTGACGTGCTTGCATCCTCGTAGGTCTGCCGATTTACCGTAACCCGACCGCCGGAATTAGAAACCATCTTACCTACAATAATAGACGCCAATCCCAGCGCAACCGCCAAATGAATCCAGCCTTTGAAAAATATGCTGTCCGGATTCACGCCTGGGCGGATGGCCAAATATTTGTGCGCGCCCAGAATATACTTTTGAAATGCAAGCCCATAGTTACCGTTCGTCAGATCCGGGGTAATCTCATGGCGGATTTTAGTAAGCCTGTCGTCATCCAGATACCGTTCTGCTTTGTAAAAGCCAGCTAAATAAACCTCTCTATTCCTCATATCCATCGTTAAAATGACTGCATTCCCATGGGACCTGTCATACCCCGGGCCATGATCATCATAAAAATCCTGCGTCATTTTCATAACATCCATATTGTCGGGGTTGTTGGTCGTATAAACAATAATGTCTGTTTCTCTTTCGGCTCCGTATTGGTTAGCCATAGTGTTCAACACATCATACTCTTCCTGATTAAGCAGCCCCGCCTCATCAAAAATCAATGGCTTCATTTCTGTCGTTGCTGCTTCGCCCTTCATTTCCATAGGAACCGCTAGAAAGGCGGCAAAGAACAACAAAACAGCCACAATGGCTCTATATTTTTTCAATAGAATTCTCCTCCCATGATTAGCCAAGTGATTAACCTTAATGAAAAGAGAGTTATGCCGAAAATGCCTGCAAACCAAGCTGTCACTTTGAACTTGCTAATCGGAGGTTTACCAACTACCTTGCCCGTCTGACCGTTCATCGCAAACGTATGCTCCAATTGATTGTAGTCATAGTGTATGACCCATACCGGGAGCAGGACATAATCCGCTTGTTTTAATGTAGTATCAATTTGCTTTTCCGTGTAACTCACGGACGTATACTCTGACACCGTAGACTGAATATAAGCATCAATATATTCCTTCACTTTGTCTTTTACTCGCGGGAAAAGCTCTTCTTCGTTATAACTATACTTTTCCGCAATATAACCCGCTAGATATGGCGTTTTAAAAGGCTTGAGCTGATCATAGGCAAAAGGCTCCAATTTATCCATCAGCTCGTCATTCATTTTCTCCGCAGCATCAATCGGAACCTTCACATAATTCAAACGGATTTTCCGATATACATCAAAATGCTTCGTTTCTGTATATTCGTAATCTCCGCTTGTATAGGTTCTCACTTGGATACCTTCACCTTGAACCTCAATATGATTATGTAATTCATATAACCAGAAGGGGACATACATACCGGTTATTCCCTTGATTCGGTCGGCCATCATGAATCGTTTCGGTGTCAGACGGCCATTCTTGCACCATTTTTTGAATGCAGCTATGGCTTCTTCCTTGCTGATCGAAAAAGGAATAACCTGCGCCGGAGCTAGCTCTCCAGTCAGTCGATCACCCAGCACCACGGCAGAACCACAAAAGCTGCACACCGTTGCACTCGTCTCCACTTCTGTCATAATCACTGCTCCACAGTTATTGCAATGAAACTCATGGGCCTCATCTTCTGTAAAAATACGATTAGTCAGAGGATCAGGAATCGTATCGATGTTGTCCTCTCTTCCGCAGCTATGGCAAGATAACATTCCTGTCTCACTGTCAAAGACCATGCCGCTGCCGCAGTTGGGGCATTTGTATTCGATAACCGGCATCTGCTCACCTCTTCATGTAGAAACTATTATGATTCTTTGGGATTGATTTTCTTCTTGATTGCAGCCAGCTCATCTTCTGGATTGGTACTCTTCTCATATTGTGCGAATAACGCATCCAGGTCGTCCTTCGTTCCTGTTCGGAGCTCGGCTATCGCCATCGCTTCATCATATGCCCTGTTCACCTTTTCTTCCAAGGCCTCGAAAACAGAATCATGGTCGCCCATAGAATTCAATGTTTGCTGTGCTTTGGCGATCGCCAGCTTCCCTTTAAGTTCGGCACACCGCAACTCCAGTTGCCCTATATCGGACACCAATTTCTCCTGCATTTGTTTCATATGTACGGCGTTTGCCGAAGCTAAGTCATAGGATGTCTGTAACGATTCCAATTTCTCCTCCTGCAAAATTTTACGTTCCAGAAACTTTCGGGCTTCCTCTTCATCGCCTGCTTCTACAGACTTACTTGCATAATGCTGGAGCTTTTTGATCTCAGCTCTACATTCATCCAGTGCTCTTTTCGCTCTTTTCTCATCAGCCAGCACTGAGGCCGTTTCCGCTTTCGCCTTGCCCAGATCACTATTTAGATTTTGCATATAATCATCAATCGTCTTCTCCGGATCACTCGCCTTATCCATTAAGGCGTTGATATTCATCTTCATAATATCCCTAAACCTTGACAAAATCCCCATGATGACCTCCTTCGAAAGGACTACATTCCCCCATATCATACATCAAATCCTATTAAAAATGTTCATCATTCATCATAGCTATATATGGACCCTATCGCATGCTTTCGGTTATCACTAAAAGCGAAGGGTTCAAAAACCTTCCACAGATTTTTGAACCCTTCTCATTCATTCTTGTAGATCATAGCTCTTCATAGGAATTGGGGTCCTGCCCCCATAGCCGTCCATCTTCCCTGCTGAGCGCCGAAATCACGTTCATTTCCTCAGGCGACAACTCAAAATCAAAAATATTCAGGTTTTCCTTCTGGTGTTTTACAGAAGAGGCCTTAGGAATCGGGATCGCTCCTAGTTGAATATGCCACCGTAAAATCGCTTGTGTCGCGGTTTTGCCATGAGCAGCAGCAATTTTCCCAATCTCTTCGTTTTCCATTATGCTGTGACCGCGACCCAAAGGGCTCCACGATTCCGTCACAATGCCCTGTTCAGCATCTTTTGCACGCTGATGCTCCTGGTTAAACAATGGATGCAATTCAACCTGATTGATGCTCGGCGTGATACCTGTTTCCCGAATCAAACGTTCATTATACTCAGGCAGAAAATTGCAGACCCCGATGGAACGAATATAGCCCCGCTTCTTCGCCTCAATCAACGCCTGCCAGGCTTCAACATAACGATCAATTTGGGGATTCGGCCAATGGATCAAATACAGATCATAATAGTCCAAACCGCCTCTATATAATGACTCTTCGATCGTGACAATGGCTTCCTGATACGCATGTCGACGACCCGGTAGTTTGGAGCAAATCAACAATTCTTCTCTGGGTACAGAACTCTGCCGGACAGCTTTCCCGACAGCACCCTCATTTTCATAGTTGAAAGCTGTGTCAATCAGACGGTAACCTGCATCAATCGCGCTAGCTATCGCTGTTACTCCATCTGCCCCCTTCAATCCAGCAGTTCCAAACCCAATGACAGGCACCTTAGTGCCATCATTCAATACCTTCTCCGGAATTGGATGGTTCATATTAACAGCCTCCTCTCCTATGCTCTTATACCATAACACCTCTTCAATATTCAGACAAAATGCAGCGAACCATTCAGTTCCCCATATACTTATTACCCACTTGCTCGTGACTTCCCTATTAAATTCTCTGTGTGCTACATCAAAAAATGCCTGATCCCCGTTGAAATCAAGGAGGTCAGGCACTTCTATTCTACTACCAAATCATATATTTCACTTCATGCTAGACTGCTTGGTTGTCCAACACAAAGCTGAAATGTACTGTACTTTTTTTATTTCAGGCCTTCCCATACCCAGTTCTCTACTTCTGGCAAGTCAATGCCTTCTTCGCGAATGAATTGATGATGCTTCTTAACCATTGCATCCATTTCATCCGCAATATTCGCGTACTTACCAGCGTCAGGTAAGTTTAGAACAGCTTCCTTCACTAAATCAAAACGGTCCATTTGATTCAATACACGCATATCAAATGGTGTCGTAATATCGCCATTTTCACGGTAACCATGTACATGCAGGTTATGGTTGTGACGATCAAAGAACAGATCTTTGATCAGACCTTCGTAACCATGGAAAGCGAATACGACTGGTTTGTCCTTTGTGAAAAATTGATCAAACTCAGCGTCAGATAATCCACGAGGATCTAACTTTTGGCTTCTCAGCTTCAGTAAGTCTACTACGTTGATGTAACGAATCTTCAAATCAGGCAGTTTTTTATGCAAGATAGAGATCGCAGCTAAGCTTTCAATCGTTGGCTCTGTACCGGCAGAAGCGATAACAATATCAGGCTCTCCACCTTGATCTGTACTTGCCCAGTCAATAATCTTCAATCCTTTGTCCACCAATTCCTTCGCTTCATCAGCAGAAAACCATTGTGGGCGTGGGTGTTTGGAGGAAACAACCAAATTGATCTTTTGACGGTCATTTAAAATGGTGTCAAAAACAGCTAGCAGAGAGTTGGCGTCAGCTGGCAGATACTCACGAATAAATTCTGGTTTCTTATCAGCCAAATGACCTAACAAACCTGGATCTTGGTGTGTATACCCATTATGATCCTGTTGGAAGACCGTTGAAGTAGCTACAACATTCAATGATGGGATGTCTGCACGCCATCCTTGATCCGTTGCTTTACGCAACCATTTGAAGTGTTGAGTGATCATCGAGTCAACCACACGCAGGAAGGCTTCGTAACTTGCGAAGAAACCATGACGGCCTGTTAACACATAACCTTCCAGCAATCCTTCAGCTTGGTGTTCAGACAATTGGGAATCAATGACACGACCATAAGATGACAAGAATTCATCATTAGGCTCAATAATTTGATCCATCCATTGGCGTTTGGTTACTTCAAAAACAGGAGCCAAGCGGTTAGACATCGTTTCGTCAGGTCCGAAGATTCTGAAATTGCGATTCTCTTCATTTAATACAACCACATCTTTAACGTATTTGCCCAAAACCGACATATCTTGCGCAATCACTTTACCAGGCGTGGAGTTATCCAGCGCATAGTTACGGAAATCTGGCAATTTCAGGTCTTTAATAAGGTTACCCGCATTCGCAACAGGGTTCATTCCCATTCGTTTATCGCCTGTAGGCAGAATTTTAGCAATCTCAGCTTTTAAACGACCGTTTTCGTCGAACAATTCCTCTGGTCTATAGCTATTCAGCCATTCTAATAAGGCAGGTGCGTGCTGCATATTTTTTTGATCAACCGGAATTGGAACCTGATGGGCACGGAACGAATTTGTATTCGGCACTCCGTCCCATTCCTTTGGACCCGTCCAGCCTTTAGGTGAACGGAAGATAAGTACTGGCCACGCCGGACGAGTAAGGTCATTATTTTCACGTGCATTCTTCTGGATAGCTTCGATCTTCTCGATGGCAGTATCCAATACTTTCGCCATTTCTGGATGCATGTGATCAGGGTCTTCACCTTCAACAAAAAACGGTTCCCAACCCAAACCTTTAAAGAACGAAGTTAACTCTTCTTTCGATTGGCGAGACATAATCGTTGGGTTACTAATTTTGAAGCCATTCAAGTGTAAGATTGGCAGCACTGCGCCATCCGTGATTGGATTGATAAATCTGTTAGAGAACCACGAAGCGGCTAATGGTCCCGTTTCAGCTTCACCATCCCCAATAACAACAGCCGAAATCAGATTCGGATTATCTAAAATAGCACCTACACCATGAGAAAGGGAATAGCCCAGCTCTCCACCTTCATGGATAGATCCAGGTGTTTCAGGAGCAGCATGCGAAGCAATACCGCCAGGGAACGAAAATTGTTTGAACAGTTTCTTCATGCCTGGGATATCTTGAGTGATTTGTGGATAGATTTCAGTGTAGCTTCCATCAAGATATGAATTTGAAACCATAACCTGGCCGCCGTGACCAGGACCTTCAATGTAAAGCATGTTCAAATCATATTTATTAATAACACGATTAAGATGAGCATAAATAAAGTTTTGGCCTGGAATCGTGCCCCAGTGTCCAATAGGCTTCACCTTTACATCCGAATCTTTCAAAGGTTCTCTCAACAAAGGATTGTCTTTTAAATAAAGCTGACCTACTGAAATGTAGTTGGTTGCACGCCAGTATGCATCAAGTTTTTTCAAATATGTTTGAGATGAGTATTCTGCTAACACGGGTGTTAAGGCCATGGTGTCCACTCCCTAGTAATTTGGTTTGTAATTTTGTTTGTAATTTATTTCCGGAAATTTCATCTACATGTACATCATAACGCTACGCTAAATTAATTCAACCTTTTTCACAAGTGATACGGTCCAATTTTGTGAAATCTTGAACATACTATGAAATATAAATTAAAAAGACAGTAAAAAAGCTCTTACATTAAAATATATAGAAAGATAAACCAATAAAATTTGTGATAAATGAAAGGTTTGCAGACTCTAATTCTTTTTCAAAACCATAAAAAAAGACCGGAGAATTCTCCAGTCTTTTCGTTAGTGTACCGATACAAAGGTATTAAATTTCAAATATTTGTAATGAAACCGCATATGTGAAAATTCAAATGGCGTGCCGTTATCTAAAAAGAAAACCCCCTCCATAATGCCTACCGGTTCATTTTCTTTCAATTCTAGTAGCTTTTGGTCATTCTCTTGGGACGGTTCTGCAAAAATGGATAAAAAAGATTTGGTGACGGCCAGGTTCCGCGAGTCTTCCAAATAATTAAAAATGGAACCCTCAATAATCGTCTGATTTAAATCTTGGACAATTTTAATGGGGATGTAGCCCGTTTCAATCATAAAGGGATCGTCATCAAACAGGCGTAAGCGAACGATTTTATAAACAAAATCATGGGTATCCAAGAACAAATCGCGCTGTAGTTCTTCTGTCGGTGGAATGACCTCGAAACTCAATACTTTGATTTTTGGCTTTTTGCCATGCATTTGAAAATTATCAGTAACTCCTAGATTAGAGCCTTCATAGTTAAAGATAGATTCATTTCTTATGTATAAGGGATTAATAAATGTCCCGGAGCCTTGTTTTTTGAAAATAATTCCGACACTCTCCATTTTAGTCAGAGCGCGTTTAATGGAACTACGACTAACCTGGTAAGTCTCACTAAGACTACGTTCATCTGGCAATCTCATATCTGCAAACTTTCCAGCGAAAATTTTCATTTTAAGATCGTCAATAATTTGCTTATAGACAAATTGTGTCATATAGTACTCCTCTTTCAGGTCTTCTATAACTCCATATAGTTTACCATAAACATGTCCATTTCATCTCATGTTTGTTTGTATCTCTTTTACTTTACATCCTTATGCGTAATGCTGCCATGACATATACATCACACCACTGAAAATACCTGCAAAATAGCAAAAAATACAGAACCTCCACCTTAACATTCTCAATATGACCAAGCCTGTTTCGCACCTTGAGGGGTGTTTGACCAGACCAGGCTAAAATCCTTGAATACATTGTTATTATTTATCTTGTTCAAACGTGTTCTAATAAAAGTGGTGGGGGGAGATCACATTGGCTATCCGCTACAGCGTCATCATTCCAACCTATAATCGAGCCCAGCAGCTGCTGCTCACACTCGCCTCATTTGAAGCGCAAACCTATTCCAAGCAACTATTCGAAGTGATTGTAGCTGATGACGGCTCTACAGATGGAACGAAAGAAATGGTTGAAGACTTCAAAGCATCCTATCCTCTTATCTATGTGTCACACCCGGAACAACGTGGTCGATCTGCCGTTCGAAATTTGGGACTGCGCCAGGCAAAAGGGATATATATCATTTTCTGCGACGCTGACTTTTTGGTGCTACCTCATTTCATTAAAACCGTGAGTCGTTATCACCGCAAGTATCCCAAATCCGTGCTTTCAGGCATTCCTCACTCGTGGGACGATGCATTTACCCATTATCACCCTGACTTTTCTGTGGAAGAAAAAGAACATTGTCGGAGCATACTTACACAATCAGGCTTATGGAATCCCGACTTTGAAACAGCGAATGAAATTATCCCGATCATCACCCCTCATGATGTCCTGCATCAAACGGGTGCATTGTCTAAAGTCGTTAGCCCCACCAGGGTTCCGCCCAGTACTCAAAAACAATTTGCCTCAACGGACGTAGCTCCCTGGATGATGCTAGTAACTCGTTGTGTAGCCATCAGACGCAACCACTTGATTCGTATTGGAGGTTTCAATGAACGGTTTGTGCTGTACGGACTCGAAGACTGGGACTTGGGCTATAGACTGCATCGCTTAAAAATCCCTTTTTATTGCATCAAAGAGGTGGTCGGATATCATCAGGAACATCCAACCCATCTTAGAGGTAACGTTTTAAATACGGAAAATCTGAGAATCATGTATGAAACTTACGGGTTCAATGACTCCTCGTTAAATTTATTCGCTCTAATTCCTCCATCCGAGGATTTTGAGACCTACAAAAATACGCTGCGCGTATTACGCAGGGGACTCCGTTCTAGGTTAACACGTTCATCGGCTATGTTGTTGAGAAGGACATTACGCATTGCTGCCAAGCAGTTTTATTATCAAAACAACAACCCAGCATACCAGCAAGCATTACGGGTGATAAAAAAGAAAGCAGAGAACCGGAAAAGCCGAGTCGCCCACGTGTTACGAGAAATGCTGGTAAAGTCTGAAAAGCTGTTGGAATAACAAGAGGACGGTAGCACACGAGACACATACCTGGAAGCAGATTCTGTCCTGGATAGATAATGTCGTATATTAGATTAGGGCCTGTACGCAAACTGTACAACTCGTAGAAATCTAGTAAAATAAGGCACATGAGACGAAGATACGAGTTAACGGATGAAGAATGGAATATAGTTGACCCCCTGTTGCCCCCAGCCCGAAAAAAACAGGGAGGACGTCCGCCCAAGGATCGGCGCCAGATGCTCAATGCCGTGCTTTGGGTTGCTCGAACGGGCGCGCCATGGCGGGATTTACCGAGTTACTATGGCCCTTGGTCTTCAGCCTACAGCTTTTTCTGGCGGCTACAAAAAGCGAATATTTGGGGTGAAATACTGAAGCATGTCGCCATCGAGCCGGATTGGGAGCAGGTCATGGTCGATGCCACCATCGTCCGCGTCCATCAACATGGAGCGGGCGCAAAAGGGGGCAGGACCGGCAAGCAATCGGACGTTCGCGCGGAGGATTAACTACCAAAATTCATGCGATGGTGGATGCGCTCGGCTATCCGCTGCGTTTCGAATTGACGCCAGGACAAGACCACGATTCTGTCACCGGCTATCGCCTTCTTCATGAACTGGACTTCTGCCCGGGCGAAGTGTTGGCTGATCGCGCCTACGATACCAATGCCATTCTGGAGCTTTTGCAAAGCCGAGCGATCACTCCGGTTATCCCAAGCAAACGCAATCGGCGGGTAAAGCGCCCGTTAGATTCTGAAACGTATAAAGAGCGACACTTAATTGAATGCTTTTTCAACAAAGTAAAAAACTATCGACGCTTGGCCACTCGCTATGAAAAAACAGCGAACATGTTCATGGCTTTTTTGACGCTGCTTTCAATTCGTTTATGGCTCAAATAGGTTTGCGTACAGGCCCTAGTCAAATCATAAATATAGGTTAATTGCGGAGGATTTCATTTTCAGGTGGTAACCTATCAAATGAAAAATCCACAATCGAATGAGATTGTGGATTTACGTGACTTCATCTGGATGCAAAACAGCAGCCATTTCATTTACTTTTGTTTATCTGTTAATGTTCTCACTTCAATAGGATGCAGGTTTGCCTCGATCTGAGCCCGCTGTGGTTCATACCACTCTGGCAGCATTAATTTCTGCCCCAAAGATTCAGCAGGCTCATCGTTAGCAAATCCCGGTGGATCAGTAGCAATTTCAAACAGTATGCCGCCCGCTTCTCTGAAATATATTGCATTAAAATATTGGCGGTCGATGATTGGAGTTGGCTGATAGCCATAATGCTGAACTGCGCTTCTCCACTCTTCATGTTGCTCGAAATCTTTTGCGCGCCATGCAATGTGATGTACCGTACCTGCTCCACCAAAGCCTAAGCCCATTTTGACGAGCGGAACATCCACAATGTTGCCGATTTCTCCAGCAGATTGATAACGAGCATATTCGGCGTCTTCGTAGATTTTCGTAAATCCGAGTATGCTCTCCAATGCATCCATCGTTTTCTGTGGATTGACGCTAAATAGTACGGCGCCTCCGAACCCTTTAATGGCGTTATCAGCCGAAATGCCATCGTAAGACCAAGTACTGCTCGCTCCCTCCGCACGTTCAACAAGCTCAAGACGTAGGCCCTCATTATCCTCGAATTGAAGATATTGTTCATTAAACCGGCTTGTTTTCGTAACTTGAATACCAAAGCTTTGCAAACGATGCTGCCAAAAATCAAGCGAACCTGGCGGTACCACATACGAGGTTATGCCCACCTGGCCGCCTCCGATTCGCCCTTTGGGAGTTCCCGGTGCAGGGAAAAAAGTAATGATCGTTCCTGGGCTCCCTGCCTCGTTACCAAAGTACAAGTGGTAAACCTCGGGGGCATCGAAGTTGATGGTTTTCTTCACTAACCGAAGTCCAAGAATACCTGCATAGAAATCGACATTAGCCTGCGGATTACCGGCAAAAGCTGTAATATGATGGATACCTGTCGTTTGAAGTGACATATAAAACCCTCCTTTTAATCGTAGAAATCCTTATTTTTCATTATCGTTCAATTTTTAATGATCTAAGTTCATGTATTAATGAAGTATTGCATCAATGGAATATGAACCTGCACCTGTCAACGCAATCCCGATTACGACAGCAATAAGAACCAGTGGATATTCATAGCCATTAGCGGTTGCCCAGATTCCGTTTTGACCATGCACTTTGACAATCGCTCCGATCATCGCCATCGTAATCAACAATGCTGCCAGTGGAGTGAGCAGTCCTACAGTAAATAGAGCCCCTCCCAGCAATTCCATCAATCCAGCGGCCACAGCCATCAATACCCCAGGCTTGATCCCGATGGATTCCATCCAACCACCGGTACCTTTTGGGCCATAGCCGCCAAACCAGCCAAAAAGCTTCTGAGCCCCGTGCCCCACGAATAACAATCCAACCACCAAACGTATCAATAACAATCCACTCGCCAACATAAAATCACTCTCCATAGTTATTATTTATTAATTAAAGATTTTTAAATTAGAGATATTAGACAAAATTAAATTCATGGCTTAACGATTTGAGCCTGTTCTTTTCTTAATTTTTCAGGAGTAACATCATCTCCATTCGGATCATAAATCGTAGCATTCAAAAGTATGCTTTTGATAGAACCTCGAAAGATTTGAAGGTATTCTTTGCGAAGATCCATTTGTTCCGTTTTTTCAATTTCAGTTAATCCAACTTCTTTTGCTTTTTTTGCCAACTGGTTAATTCTTTCTAAAATCGCAAGCATGTGTATACCTCCCTATTCAAAATTTGTTGTTGTTTTATCTTTAATTTATTTATCTTGATATAAAGATATAATATTTTATTGTTCTTGTCAACACTTTATTAAAGAGAGGAGAAAATGAATCCTTGAGTTGCTTCTCCCCCTAATATCAATGCTATCTCCATGCTGGTAATACTGGTATTTTTGTACCATCGCAGTGACCAGATCATCGTAGGTACAATGGATATCCTGATAAGATCGTCTCTTCATCTGGATATCCATCTAGTACGAATGCGAAGCACCCTTCAGTTCAACTGTATACACGTCCCGAATCCAAAACCCAACGGCTTTGAAACAGACTCTTAGTCCAGCTCCTGTCCATCATTTTCAATTTGGATATGACCACAATACAGACACTGATGGGTACAGTTTTGTGTCAAGGCCGGCTGTCCCTCGATCTTCACATCACTTTTCCCATTCAACCACGGCATGGTCAGGACCGGAACACACGGAGCCTTTTTCACGCCATAGATGTCCACCATTTCACTGGCCTGCACGGCCGGATTTAAAGGACTGGAGCAATTCCCAAAAGACTGAATGTTCACTCCTGGAACGTAATCTCCAATGTTCATTTGTGCTTTGTTTTTTACGTAGACGCCATGGCTAAAAGGTCTTTTCAAACGGGCAGGTTGTGTGCCATAACTACAACTTAAGATCGCTCCTGCCACGACATAGCCTTTTTTTGCACCCGTTCCCGGTCTCACTTGCGCTTCTTCCACTTACCCCATCCTCCTTAGTGCTTCTATCTCAACTCTTTGCACTCGAATACCTGTAAAAGATCGGCGCAGCAGGCTTTCTGCAACGGCCAAATGAATATAGATATGAGGTTCGATCAGTCCCTCAATCCGAAAAACAGGGGGCTCTATCTCCCCCTGTCTCAGTATCAAATGCTTCAATGTACCACTGGGGTACCATTCCGTTTGTGCGGACAAACAGTCCACCAGCGGCGGACGAAGCACCCAGTATACCTCCTGTCTAGCCTGCTGGAAATCGGTAAGGATGGCCGCTTTCCATTTCAGTCCTGGCATATATTTCTCCAATAATACTTTCAACCGGTCGGACACCAGGGGTAGGGGAAATTCCAGAAAATCCGGGTACACTGTTTGTGGATCGGTATGTACAGCCAAAAAAAGAGGATCATCCTGCTGCTCTCCCTCGGCCTCCGTCAGGATATCTTCTACTTGCAAAGGAGACAGCGCAGCAGGCTCCACCCGATGTTTTACCCGCTCGTCTATCATCAGTCGAAAATATCTCAATGCAGCCACTCCCTTTTGCTAACAGCATCCCTTACCTGTGTAGACCACTCCAAACCAATGGCTCCTCTACGCTGTTCATCGGTAAAAATGACTCCTTGTACGTTTGCACCCGTAAAATCGGTTCCGATCAAACAGGCCCCTTTAAAGGATGCACCTGTCACATCTGCTCCAACAAAGCAGGCATCCGTGAGGTCTGCCCCGTCCAAGGACGCTTTTTGTAGTAACGCCTCTTGAAAAATGGCTCCTCGTAACTGTGCATCATGAAAACGGGCTCCCTGCAAGCTCGCCCCTGTGAAATCTACGCCAGCAAAACCCAATGCCTCCCAACCCAATGAAGCATCTGATCCATATCCGGCGTTACCCATAACGACATCCAATATGGCCCCTTTCATCGAGCATCCGCTAAAATTGGCTCCATGAAGCAAGCTGTATGTCAAATCGATTCCATTTAACTGACTTTCCTGCCACACCGTTCCTACCAGGACACAGCCATACAAGCGACTATGTTCCATTCCGATTTGGTGAAAAGCCGTATAGCGGAAATCCAACTGACTATAATCTCCGTCCGACAGTTGAACTTGGGTCAACGCCTGATAGCTGTACGCATGTTCTTCTTTTTCATCCAACCACGACCGAATCTCATTCGCCTCCATGGCTCTGCGATCTTCTCGATATACCGATACACTATGATCCAAATATTCACCCACACGAATCTCGAACGTCTCTTCTCGCTCCATCTCTTGAAACTCCGGTAAGCACACAGCCTGTTTCATCGCCAAGCGAACCACGTTCACAACGAGCGCATGAATGTGTACCGCTGCCTCCAGCATAACCTGCTCCCATTCAAGCTCTGATAGAGAAACTTGCTGCTGCTCTACCTCCCTTCGAAATTGCTGCTGCAAATCGGTCCAGTAGGAATATGCCCAGCTTGTGTTCCATTCAAAATGGATCGGCTGTGGATCAAGCATCCATAAAGCATCGGAAGCCTCTACGAGATAAGCAGGCCGTTCTTCCAGCCATGTGGTACGTAGCATGGAGTATGTGATATAACCGATCCTTTCCTTTCTTCCTTGAAGCTGCTCTTGCCGAATGTGCTGGCAATATCCCCGAAACTCTTCGACACAGGCTTGAATCCGTTGCTCCTGCGTTACCTTGAACTTCAGCGCCCAGTCTCTGCGGATGAGAAACCACGCCTGATTCAAAATGGCTTGCCATTGCGGTTCTAACTCATCCATAGACTTCTCCATTTGTACCCAACCACCACCTAAAGCTCTTCATAAATTTATGTCTTCAGGCTGACGCCATTCACCCGCTGCCCTATAGCCTAATTCGACTTCACTTCACTGCCTTTCATGTCCGCTGATCCACTCAATTGAATATGACTGCCATTGCAATCCATACGCAGCTCGCTGCCTGCCGACAAACTCATCGTTTTCCCTGCCGACAAGCTCAGATTGCCACCCGCCGAGATACTTACCTGTTTATTGCTCACAATATGAATACCTTCCTTGTCGTCCAGCTTAATAAAAATAGCACCATCTTTACCCGTCACGACCAGTTCATCCGGTCCCAAACGAATTTCTTTTCCATGAGGCGTTCGCCATATTTTCATCTGCGGATTGGAAAACTTGTTATGCCCGCTTCCTCTGTCTGCACGTCGGACTGCACTGCCTGCTACCCCATCTTCTTCACGGCTGCCCGGAAAATAGAGTGAAACTGGATCCCCTTTTTCCGGCATTACGTACCAGCCTGTATGTCCCCCGCCGCTATATACCGTCGAATAATTGAACCAATGCGCCTGATCGACCGCCTGCTTCTCGTCGCAATCCAGATGGATACGTACCTGATCCTGACGTACGTCTACGACCACCCCGCCTAATGAAGCACCCACCAGCTTTTCCTGATAATAGCCTTTCTGCCGTAAGCCTTTGTACGAGGCAAGCACATATTGATGCCGCAACAGCCCTTGCCTCATCTCCGTATAAGCCTCAATGACATACAAACTGTGTCCCTGAAAGGTCAACTGAGCGCCCAGATCCAGCACCTCGTCTGTCTCCACCTCATAAAAAATAAAATCATTTTCGTTCACCTTCGCCTGCTCATTTTCCTGAAAGTAGCGAAAAGGCAGCATCTGCTTGCATACCGTATAACGGGTATGATCTAGCACGGTCTGTGCAGGGCTGTCTTCAATGCCAAAATAAAGTTTAGGACTGTCAAAACGCGCCACAGGCATCAGACTCGTATGATAGCGGGAAGCCATGCGTCTTAAAAAAGCCCAATCCGTTTCCTGATACTGAATGGCAATCCGTCCAATGGGCTCTCCACCTGTCGCTCCATCAATCACATCCAACCCTTCATAATCCTTACCAATCTGCTCCAGCATCTGAGGAATCGTCATTTTGGTATATTGAAAAGAACGGGTGCGTTGCTGAATATCCATCCGATAAGTATGGGATATCGCCTCTACCTCCAGATAGTACACATCCCGCACAACCTTCACTTCGACCGATAGCGCAATCCCGCTGAATAGCGGCTTACTTTCACCCAATTCATTCTGCTGGCTTACCTCAATCACCGTGTTCTTTTCCGTCGTTTCCACATAGCTGTCTTGCATCTCTTCCGGGATGATCCCTGTAAAATAGAGCCGAGTATGCTCGTTGATTTTCTTCGTGAGGGTAAGCTGCTCCAGCTCAACCAGCTCGTAAGGCTGGATTTGGATATTATCGTAGCCCAGACTCATAGCGAATCCGCTCCTTTCTCAAGCGTAGTTTGTAAGGGCAATGAAACTGCATGAAGCGACTGCACTGTGTTTTCCGCTACAGGTATCCATACCTCCATTTCCGATTCCGTACAGTTAAACGTCCCCATCATCACCTGTCCTGCATGGGTGAACAGTAGAATTTCGTTGTACAAATTCGTATCCACGCCTGCAGCTATAAAACGGATCATGCCAATGGACAGACCGCAATGATTCACGATCAATTGAGTGCCCAGCCAGTTACGGATTGGTTGTACAGCTCGCAAAGTGTCCGCCATTTGCTCCACAAACTCAGAAAGTTCCTCGTCTGCCAAAGTGGACTCTGTCCGATTAAAGGTGATATTCACCGTTCCATCCTCCGAGGTATAAATGACCTCTGGACGATATTCCGAAGGATACTTAAATTGGGCCTGCTCCAGTGGCATCAAGCTAAAAGATTTTGGGACGCTAACCTCCATTTGTCCGTCCAAAATCATCCACCATTCCAACGTAATGAACTCATCACCTAACCGCAACGCCTGATTTTTCCCGAAAACGGATTGATCCCGTTCGGATATAGCAGTTTGAGAAAGACTCGTATTTACGTTATTAGATGCAACATCATAATTAAGCCTATTTTTGAGACTTAAAATATGCTCGTCCATATAGCTCATAGGGTTAGTCCCTTCTTCGTAAAAAAGATAAGTATTTAATTCAAAATATAAAAGCAAAAGGGCATATTTAACAATAACCCATCTTATGTATGTATCGGCCAGAATAGAGAGTTTGTTTACAGAAAGAACCATCCCATGTGTTATTTTCAATGTATATTTCTGAAATTAATATTGAGAAGGGGATTGATATCGGAACGGACAATGGATCGAATTGAATCCTTCCTTGCTCAGAATAAAAGCAGTTATTATGACTTGGAAAGGCCGCTCCCATAATAAAAATGATTTTATCAAATGATTTGGATAATCGGAGTTTGTAGAGTTGGAATATACTTAGTCCGCAATCGATCCTACTAAAAAGCAAAAACCCGCTCATAGAGCGGGGAAGTGGCGACGGATCTAAACTGAAACTAATGCAATTAAATGAGAGAGTAGCCCTTCAAACCAAAAAAAAGCCAGTGCCGACGAAAGCATCATTCAACGCGAAGTCCGTACCACCTCTATTCAAGAATACTACACAAAATAATTTTAGTTAATTCAAATTGTCCTTGTAATATTCATAATATGCTTTTCTCAAATAGAATTTCATCACGAATTGTAATACCATTATTTGATATTTTTGGTGTATTAGGTTTTATAATCCTTGCCTTTTCAACAGAGTTTGGGAATATTTTCGCAATTTGATAACCCTTTTTTTGATAAAATAAAAAAGCATGCAAGTTATCATTAGTTGTTACTAATTTTATTTTGCAACATCCGCTCTTTTTTGATACTGCTTCCACCTCATTCAATAACGCAGTACCAATTCCCTTATTTTCATCTTTGCTATCTAAAGAAATGATTTCACATTCATTATCACTTATAACATAAGTGATTAATCCCATAATCTTTTCTTTATGATCTACGACAGCAAATCCATCTAACTCATCACATTGATAGATCCCGCTAGAAATCACCATTTGTGGAGTTCCCCAATTACAAATAAAAAAATCGGTTATCATTTTTTTATCAAATTCTTTTGTATCAACTACGCAAGATTTCCCCTCCATCTTATAACTTTATAAATTGTCATTTTTCATCTAAGTATTATATCTAAAATAGGCCAAATACAAGCTTTGGATGTGAATGCAATAGAATAAAAGCTATTAAAAGAAAAAGCAGCCATCAACGGAAGAAAATCTGTGATGGCTGCTTTTTGTCTTTCAGGACCACATCACCAGCTGGAACCATCTTGAGATCAAGTAGTTCATCGGCGGCTATGTATAAAAGCTGACCGCTACAAGGAAAACATAGAAGTCATCTTTAAGCTACAAAGTTGTGGATTTGATCGATGGAGGCGAACCGTGGCACGGTAAATCCACAATTCGGCGTGTTGTAATGTTGAGGATATTTGGGGAAGTAGCTTAACTTCATTGTCTATTTCGCTACATTATTATTATACATTCGGGATATATACCCTTTTTAAGGGTAATAAAGACTGCCTCTCTAATGACATTTTTTCATACCACTCCCCAACCAGCTCAACTAATTCAGATAGATCTACAAGTTTTACACCATGCTGTTTGGCAACATTCTTAGCTTGCGAGGTAAAACCGCCAGTAGATACAAACAAACTGCTTGCCCCCATAGGGTTAGAACCTAGTAGTTGTTGTATTTCTGGACTACCAGCAGATGCCTTACGATGCTTCACTTGAACTTTTATTATCGGTTTTTCAAATCCAAATGCATCCCGGTGCGCAATAATATCAACACCACCGTCGGGGCCCTTGGGGCTAATTCGGACTTGATAACCCATACCTTCAAGTAAACCTCCAAACAAATCTTGCATTTGCCATTCATCAAGTCTATCTATTGCATCTTCTAGCAATGTTATTGCTTGCTGGATAAAATCCGAATTATCAATGTACTCATCATTTACTGCATTAGGTAACGCCGTTGAAAAAGATGGGACTACTGAATCTCCCGACAGTAAACGCTCAAATTCATCACCCCAGGTATCAACACGAAATACAGTGGATATTCCCCCGAGAGAGTTTTTAGCTCCTTGAGATAATTGATCTCGCGAGATACGTTTGGATTCCCACTTAACTCCAATCACATTTGGATAGTAATCATTGACCATCACTGGGTCATATAAGTAAGGCTTGTTTACTCTTCCTATTATGTATTCCCGCTTTTCTTTTGAATAGGTAATTATGTTATCGTTAACGGATATTTCTCTACTAAACTTCCATACTTGGTGTCCCCACCCAATACGTGCTTTAGGCTTTTCCTTAGAATATACAACATGCGCCTTTTCAATCAGCTTATCTCTATTTAAAAATTGCATTGGGTTACCAAGAGAACTCCAGCCAATTGTTGCAACCTGCTTTTCAAGCCACTCAGGCACCAACTCATTGTTATCTCCTGCCCTTACCATCCACCATTTCTCCATTAAGTCCCCTCCTAAAGTATTTACAATTTGATTGTGGTTCCACGATAATCAACATTGAATTCTGACAGGTTTATTGATTTAGTAATCTTATTAACTCTTGCGCTCTATTCCTTATTTCTTCTGTAATTTCTGAATGGTTAGACTCAATTACGGCTTGTAGCATGTCTTTTTCCCACTTGTTCTTAAAAATTTCGACCGCATAACTAACTCTAGTCTTCTGGGCACCCAAAGATCTAGCTCTGGGGTTATTGTCTAGTAACTTCTGGGCAAGTTTACTTGTATCTTTAGCATTAGACAATATATTCTGCTTATAAAAGTCTTGATAGTCGTCAAAAAATAGCACAAAATTAGATAGACCCACAGAAGTCTTAGCACGATCAAATTGTATTGAAGACACAGACTAACCTCCTCATTGATCAGATATTTTAATTATACTAACTTGATTGGGAGTCATCTATATGAAAAACAAAGACCGTATCATTGCCCAGTTATCCAATGTTGAGTTATGTGATGATTGTCTCTCTATCGCTTCGGGAGTCACCCCAAGGCAAACTGTATATTCCATATGCAGAGCTTTATTTGAGGCATCCTATATTATTCGAAAACCGAGTAAATGTGAGTATTGCCATAGATCCAAGATCACTAGTAAACTTCTTGATACGAAGTATCAGAAAGAGGGAGCCCCGCTTCCCTCCTCCGCCAATTTTGCCATTAAACCTTGGTATTGGGAAGGAAATGTGCAGGGCCATGTAGTGAGTTACCTTGTTCAGAATAAATATCAAATTCGAAGTGTCGCTGATACTGCGTCCCGAACTACTGGCAAAGACATAATTGCACTTACACCTGACGGTAAAGAGTTATGGGTAAGTGTTAAGGGATATCCTGAAAAAAGTTCTAATGTCCAAGCACGTCATTGGTTTTCTGGAGCTTTATTTGACCTCATTTTATATCATGGAGAAAATGCACAGGTAAAACTCGGCATAGCCCTTCCAGGAGATTTTTCCACATATACTAATTTGCTTCCACGCATCAAATGGCTTAAAGATCTGATGCAATTTGAAGTCTATTGGGTCACTGAAGAAGGGATTGTTACAGTAGAATAAAAAGTTTGTGACAAGAAAAACGAACCCTGTCTTAACCATTGTGGTTTTATATGAACATGGGTTCATTTTTCCTATCCGTGACTCAGCAAATGCATAACTAGCCGCTGTGTCATGCTGAGGATGTTTGGAAAGGCGGCGAGGGTAACATACTTTCCAAGTGACGTTTGGGAAGCTGCATAACGATTATCATATTTTAGACCTTGTCGGCTAAATTTTATTGGTTTCAATTGCGTGTTTGGTAATTAGAGAAAATGTATCTACAAATTTATCAATCTCCTCGAGAATTTCTTCAAAACTGTAGCTTCTTCCCCCAATTATATAAGATTCCTGTGTATGCCCAATTGTATTTCTAAGCCAAGAGTAAATAGTTTCCTTAGCGTTAGCTCCTTTTTTGGTAGTCGTACGATCTAAGGTAGCGTTATACCAAGTTGTTGTTCTAATAAAATCGTCCACTTCTCTTTGACTATTAGCATCTAGAGCAAGCTGAATCAAACTATATAGAAGCACAAATCGGGCGATTGGATCTGCTATTTGGAGGACATTTCGGTATAAGCGTTTATATTCATTATAACTTTGATTTTGAACAGCTACGCATATTTGTTTGAGTAATAATTCTTCATCAGGTTTTGTTAACGTTACCGATTCATTAATTATCCCCCGATGTGTAGCTGGTTGTCTTTTTCCATCTAAATATAATCCTAAAAAATGTGGGTGATGTAGCTTTATTCCGTATGAAAATGATAGCTCATCCTCAATAATGGCAAGTAGCATATTGCATTTTTGCTTAAGTTGGACCTGACTTTGATTAATTGCATTATCCCTCAATACAAATCTAAGGTTAAAATGAAACTGTTCCGACATGCTCCTTATATTTATCTCTTCAATCCATTCATCATTAGGGTCAAACTCAATACTTGAAACCATGAGAAGATTAGCAGGGGTTAGTAAATATTCAAGATAGTTGTTACTCATTGCTCCTCCTTTTGTATATGATTAAAGAAATCCATGATTTTAAAAAATAAGTAACCAAATAATTAAGCTCTGATGAGAAATGTATTGAACTCTACTCAGCACCTTCTGTTGTGGTTTTGCATGGTTAAGGGTTCATATAAGCGATCCGTCATAATTCGCCGCTGCGTGATGCTGAAGATGTTTAGAAAGGTGGCTTAACAAGAATCCCCTCATTTCCATCACTCGACTCATCAAAAATGCGAGAGAGCACTTTAACTGCTTCATCATGGTCGCAAATAATTTCAAGCCCCTCCCTCAAGAAGTTTGAGGAATATTGGTAATCATCATTAAAAGGATCATAGTGCTTTAGTACAGATTTACATGTGGATCTTAAATTATGGTGCCCTACATTATCCCACTCTAAAATTGTCCACGCTTCATCTAGCCTATATAGTCCCTTAATTTTAACAATTGCACCAACTAATGAAACCATTACCTTACAGACTAAAATCTCATTGAGAAGAAACCTACCTAAGTCCCTTTCATTTTTTAGAATTGTCTTTTCGGAGTAATCCAAAAATATATATGCCATAATGATTTTACAGTACAAAGTCTCAGTATCATACTCATCAGAATGTTCATCGCAAGATTTCGAGATAAAATGAGTATGTAGATATTCTGTATTTCTCAAGGCTTGCAATGCAGCTATTAATTCTGAATTGCAGTACTTCAAATTCTTCTCAATATGTGGAATCAATAAATCATTAAAGAAGTGTTCTTCATTCATCCCAAAATGATTTTTTGTTTCATCATCCTCATCAGGGTTAATTGCGTTATGATTAATGAAATTACTTACTGTTAGTAACACGGGAGAAATAAAATTTTGAAAAACTTCATAAGTATACTTTTGTTTTTCTCGTTTAGAAGTGAATATATGAGTCAATAATGTACCCACACATACACCTATTAGCCCTGACACAGGAGCAAAAACAAGTGTCCAGTTCAATTAAACACCTTCCCTCTCTAACGTGAAATTTCCATACATGTCGTCTATCATTATCCATTGTAGTTTTGTATGAGCAAGGATTCTATTTTCTGAACCCTGCCACGTAAAATCTACAACTCGGCGTGTTATAATATTTAGGCGGTTTAATGAGGTGGTATAAACGCAATAACCGTATCAATAACAACCCAACTGTGACACTTATTAGCCAACTTTATTCTAATTTGTTGTTAAATAATCAACTGAAAAAAACGTGTTCTTATATCTCAATATTCGTCGCCTAAGAGTCAAATAAATCAAACCTACTGTCCCACCTCTCTTGCAGACCAATATATGATAAATTCATTAAATTCTGAAAATCAGTTTTATCAGCCGTGCCTTCCACATAAGAAATGCACATTTCAGCAAAAGAGTATTTTACACCCTGGGCATAGACTTCATCTAATCTCATTACGTCATTCATAATATGAACTAATCCTTTTTCGTCTTGAAAGTTTTTAACTACCCATTGGTATAATTCCTCAGCCTTATCATAAAAAGTTTCAATCTTATAACCATCACCAACAATTTTTAAAATTTCAACTTGCAACTCGTTTGGGAAATCCCTTAGCCCAATAAGATTCTTTGCAGCAATAGCTCTAAATTGAAATCCGGTAATATTGTAAAATTCTTCAAATAATTCTCTTCTTTGTATTAGAGATCTTCCATTTCCACCTTTTATAAACCAATCATTTTTCTCGTCATAAGTAATAAAGAGAACATCCGCATCTATTTTTAAAATATGCGCCCAAATTTTAAAGTCACCGTATGGATCAGAATCGGCTCCATCTTTCAACTTTCCTTTGTCTTTTAAACCAGGAGGAATATTCTTGCTAAACCTTTCCTTACCCTCTCGTTCTAATGCTTCCTCAGATCCTAAACTGTCTGGGAGGAAGTAGGATTTATTAATCAAGCGCTGAATTCTTTCGAGAATCCTATCTTCATCAAATAAATCGACCACTTTATTATGTAGCGAAGACAGCAAGTCCTTATAATTATTAAGTTCATCCAATATTTTGTCCTTTGTTTCTACTGCCTTTTTAAACTCTTCCGTTTGAGTAAACAAAGGACATATTTCTTTTAAAGATTGGTTTGGGTAAATTTTAACTTTATCTACTTCATTAGTTATATTAAACAGGGAATTTTCAATCTTTTTTATAAGCCCCTCCCTTCTTTTTGTAAACTCAGTAACTACTTGTGAAGGAATAATTAGTCTATCATGACGTAAAAACCATTCTAATTGTTCCAAAACCTTTTCTATCTCTATGCCCTTATATTGATACGCCTGTAATAATACATTGGTATCTATAACTATTTTTGCTTTCTTTATAAAATACTCCAATGGCTTGGGTTGTACAATCAATTTGATACGCTCCTACCTGTTATTTTTTTGTAATGAAATCACAAATTATACCATAATATTATAGAAATGATCATATACTACAACCGACTTCTAATTCCCTTCAGAAAGAACATCACCGCCTTTATTCAAGAGGGGCTGTTTCATCAATTTCATCTTGCTCGATTACATTGATTTGAAACAACCCGACTTAACTATTAGAAATTTACAATGAACAGAGTACGGACATATCCCTTCATAGTCAATGATTCATCTGTAAAGAATTGCATAATCATTATATTAGGAAAAGTTTAAAAAACCGCTTCAATGCGCGGCTACTAGAAGAGATACTCCCTTTCACGCATTAGAAACGCCGTGGGTTGGCGCTTTTTTTTGGGGCTTGTCTTTCTGTAGCTTTTTCAGGAAGGTTCATATAAATATCTTCGAGGTGCCCATTTAATTGCTTATATTTTTGATTCTTTTGACCAAACAGTACTCTAAAAGCAGAAATATAGTATGAACAGATAAAGGTCATAGTTATAATAATAATAAAAAGTGTAATAAATAAAGTGACTATCTCAGTAGTACCCGATACGTTCTTAAAAAGAGAAATAGCTGTTTGGTTCCAGATTGGCACGGTTAATGCAGCAAAAATTCCTGGGATGAAGAATTGCTTTATAGATTTTTCTTCTGCTTTACTCTTCGAACGTTCAACTAACAACTTTAATTTCTTTTCTGTGTACAAATCTTTACTCTTAATATATTTAACAAGCTCATTGTTTATATAATTATGGTAATTTTTTCCTGAGTAAGAAAATCTACTAGTCAGTATGATTCCGTATTTTTGTAATAGCACCTTCTTACCAGCCCTATAATAAAAGTAAATAAATACTAAGAAGATTACTATTCCTAGTATTAGAGTGGACATCGCTATGTACCACGTGCTAATAAAAAACAATGCTATCACATCAGCCACAATGGTAATAAATAGACCAATGCTAACAAACCACCTAGTTAACCATGGCATGAAGGCGTGAATTTTCTTACCATGGCCTAGTTCATTCACAAAGTATTGATATATTTCTTCCAAATATTATTACACCCTTTCTATAAAACAAAACTATAGCTTATAAATTACAACGAGATTAGATATCACTTCGTAAGATGATGTGCAAATATCCATTAACCACCAACATGCCATTATTGCTCGTAAAATAAGTGGGTTAGGATTGAACACGAACAATCATTTCCATAATAAAGAGTGTAAAATTTAGAGCGTTAACACTTTTAGATAATTACTATTCGTCTCCACCTTACAATTTCCCCTTAAATAAACTCCATCTTCTGTGATTATAGATTGGTGGGAAAATCCAGTAATCTTACCCTCATAATCAAGTTCATTTTCTACATACAACTGAATAGTTACTCTAGAATTTACACAGTTTTGTAGCTGTTCATCGGTAAAAATAGATAATATCCTCACTTTAGATTTCAAGCTAATCACCTTTTCATGATAAGTATAAATAAACTTTTATTCATATGAAAATTAATAAATAAAAGCCTTTCATATCTCACTATCTTTAGTCCTATATATGATTTAATCATAAAGGACCACCTTTATGTAGAATAAAGCAACAATAATAATACCATAGACCCAAATAAAAGTTTGTCGGTTTATGTCGGTTTACTTGGATTATTTCAAGGTGAGAAAATAAGCCCAAAATTGGACAGTAGAAAACGGCGATTAAGACAGAATTACTTCTGTTTCAACCGCCGCTTTTATTTGAATCAGCGTACCAATCAGTTAAATTCATTTCGCTTACAATAAAACATACAAACTACTCTCTGTCCTCCACACATATAAAATTTACTAACCCTCTATTAAAAAGTTACTTTTCCTTCCTAACACCCTTAAAGGGCGTGTTATCAGATGTTTTAGCATCTAAAAACCTTCCGTTACTTGCATCCCTTTTAACCCACGTGTCATTTTTAGGATTGTAAGTTTGAGATCTATCTCTTACAGCTCCTTTTCTGTAGTCGTTCCCAGTATTTTTCGCCATGTTATTCCAGTCCCTTCCTTTTTATATTGTAAATTATATGTACTAATTCAATATCTATCAATAACATTTAGCGACGATACCGACGAAAGCGCCAAACTACGCCAAAGTCAGTATCGTCGCTATCACTCAGATAAAGCAAGACAATAACATCTATTATCCAGGTTACTTGCTCCAACCTATTCCAATTTCTCCAAAGGAAGTCTCGCTTTCATTCAATCCCTCAGGATCACTCGTTCCAATTGCTTCAATTTCTTTCTTGGTTAATATTATGTCATTACTTAAATCTTTAATCTTTCTCGTGTATATTGATTTAAGAAGTTCAACTTGTTCGTCCGTCATCTCATAATAATCTCGCCAAGATTCAACCGCTGAATCATATTCCATTAACTGGATTTCCAAAAGATAGCCACCATTTAAAACGATTCTTACTACGTTATCTATAGAGATCATATTATCCTGATCCCCCCAGAAAGCTGTAGTAATGGAAGGAACGGGCACACCATCTTCCCCTTCTTCCAGCAGATACTCCAAAGTTTCGTTTTTGGCTAGTTCCAAAACTTCATTGGGTGCTCCTTCAAAAAAATCAATAGCAGCTGTCACATCAGAACGAGTAACATTGTCATTTCGGAATGCTGCAACACAATACTTTTCACTGAATGTAATTGTTGCTCTCCCACCTGTTCCGTCAATAACACTATAGTTCATTCCATCCCAAGAATGTTCATAGGACAGTTCAGGGTAATGGGCCACCATAATTGCGTTCGCAATAGATGAAAGTATACATCCCTTCCAAAGATCGTGTTTACTCCATCCTTTAGTTATCATTATAGGCTTCATTATGGTCTCCCTTTTTTAGGTTTAGAAGGAGGATTCGCTTTATTTATTCTGCTTCATCCTATTCATATCCCCTCCTGCCCAGCATGTAGCGCTCTTTCATCGCCAGGTTATAGGAAAGCCGAGTGCATTATAAAAACCCAAAATGACAAATTATGTCAAAGCGGGTTTGGCTCTACTGATACTTATCTTGATTATTTAAATATTCCTCTAAAAACTGTCTGTTTCTCTCACTTATAGGTAACAATCCTAAATGTTGATATTCAAAAATCATTTGTCGTTGAGTTGGTGTTACTTTTAAAGCTATTATATCTTCATAATTATATTGAATATTTAATTTACCAGGATACTTCAGTACTAAGGTTAAATTCGGCCACGCCTCTTGATCATTATCAATAAATATTTTTCTTAGCTTTTCAAATTTGGATTGTAACCCTAATAGCAAGTCATCATAAATTTTCTCACTTACACCATATCTTTCAGGAATATCATGAGAGTATATAAAATCTCCGTTCTCAGACGTATTAAAATAAAAGTATACGTTACTAGAGTCACCTAGTATTTCAGCATACACCTTCTTTAATAAGAATGTGGACAATAATTCGGCATTCATCTCCGAACCATTCAGTAAACATTTCCAAGGAAATCCAAACAATCACATCATCACCGCATGTAAAAAAAGTATTGGATTTTCATCACCCCTAAGATATTCTCGAACTGATTGCGAACTGTTAAACCAAAAAATGTTTCCATTATTAAAAGCTTAACGAACCCCTGTCCTGAATTATCAATTGTGGTTTTATCTGGATAAGGGTTCATAAATGCGAACCGTGGCTCAGCAAATCCACAATCCGTCGTCGAGTAATGTTGAGATTGTTTGGTGAGGTGGCATAATTATTTACGAAATTGAATTCAACAAATTAAGTGCACCCGAGCATAAAGCTTGAGCATTATTGTAAAATGAAAATAATGTGTTTATCTTGCTCATAAGCCCAATTGAACTATTTATGTACTCTTTTCCGTCCTGTGTCTCTTTAAGTTTTTCCTGATTTAGAACCACAAAATTGGTTGGGCATATCCTAAAATTACTGACAAAACAAAGCGAATCATCGACACGTTCTTGATTAACTGGGATGTGTCTCCAATCGCTAGAAAAACGGTTGGATTCATTGAAGAGTCGCCGGCTGATATGAACAGAGATGCCGATCGAGGTGGATCAACTGGGAGGAAAAAACACATATCATTAAAGAGTTTTTCCTAGCTGTGAGGACGTCTGTTCGATCATTAAAACAGGTGCGAATCATTTTCGGAGACTGTAAGGAACACTTTATTGAAGAGCCAGCTTAGGAAAGAAAGACGTTGAAAAGTTATGGATAAATAGAAATTTAATTGGTAATATATACCTGTACAAATTCATATAACAGGAATAAAATTACTGTATTAACAGCTAGTGCCCATCAAGTAACGGTGGATAAGTTTGGTGAGCACCCGCTCTATTTAATAATAAGGAGCTTTAAGCATGAAAAAGAAAATCGGATTTGTATTAGCTTCAATGGTAGTTGGTATGTCTTTGATTTCAGAAACATCACATGCATATGGATTAAATGGAATTATTGCTGGCAAGTTTTCCGTAGAAGAAAAGCCGAGCTATACTTTTCTTCTCACTTCTGCTGCCTTAAAAAAGGATGGAGGTATAGTTGCAACGGGTCGAGCGAGTATGAATAATGGTGTTTGGTACAATTCTTACGATGAAAATGGCCGAGTGTTTTGGTCTTCTAAGTCTGAAGGTTTGATTGACCCAGGCACTACAATCGTCTTACCAGATGGAAGTACGCTTTCTTCATCAGAATATGGTCAATGGGAAATCAAAGATGAGTCAGGAAGTACAGTTCAGACTGGGAAATGGGATATGGGGGGGGAGGTATATAAAATTAAGCAGCTAAAAAATGGGAAAATACTTTTTGCAGGCTCACGAGGAGCTTACCAAATTTTTGAGCCTGACATGACTCCTTTTCGAAGTGGGTTTTGGAGTGCAAACGGACCTATTTATGATGCCGAAGAAATGGATAATGGCAATATATTGTTAGTCGGGTCACTCGGGAATTGGTCTGTAATCAATAATGAAGGTAAAGGTTTGAAGTCAGGAAGGTATAAAACTTCACACATAACAAGCGTTGCCCGATTGTCTGACGGTAATTTAATAGCCGTAACTAGTCCTGGTTCATATATTTTGTTCAACCAAGAAGGGACAATCATTGGGGATGGATTGGTATCAGGAAAAAAAGTCGTCAGCACTCTTCTATCCGTAACATCTTTTCCAGGTAATCATGCAGTAGTCAGAGATGGCAGCAAAGTCCACATATTAAAAATTGAAAATAATACTGCTGAGAATGTTTATACTGGGAAAACAATTGTTGTTCCGGGCGAACGTGATGATAAAACTACAGTTAAAATTTCTGATAATAAAATTTTCTTTGGTGGAAAAAATGGGATATTCCAAATAATGGAGGTTGATTTGACTCCTTAACTATCATAAATATAATTTCTTTAAAAAGAAGAAAGAGGACTCCTCTTTCCAGGCTGTCGAGAAAGTCTCGACAGCTTTTTTTATGTTAATCTTATTTAAGACGACACCACGTTAATGTTGTATAATATAGGTAACTATGTAGAACGGACGGTGTTGATATGCTGCGACCTCATCGAAAACAAACAACAATCTTTTGAATTGGTTTCTCTGGAAGAACTGGTACCGCAAGATCATCTGTTCGTAAAGTGGATAAATATAATAGACTTCTCCTTTATTCATGAGAAGGTAGGCCTGCTGTATTGTGCGGACAACGGGCGTCCTGCCATTGATCCTACCGTGTTGTTTAAAATGATCTTTCTCGGTTATTTCCATGGCATTCGCTCAGAACGGCAACTCGAGCATGAAATTCAGACGAACCTGGCCTATCGCTGGTTCCTGGGGCTGGGCTTAGCGGATAAAGTTCCAGATCATACGACGATTAGTAAATGAAGAATAAAAAAATTCAAGTATGTTCTTGACGCAGAAGTTATTCAAGTATGTTCTTGTCCCATATTCAAGAAGTTCATGTCGTTACACGAATATGAAGGATGCGTATAAGCTTGCTGATCATATGGACGTGGAGTTGGAGTTGAAAATGGCCGGGTTGAGCCGCGGACAGGAGGCGCGTGTGCTACTGATTTTATGTCTGGCACGTGAGGTTATCCACTCATGATCCTGGATGAAGCGTTCGCAGGTATTGATGTCCTCTCCAGAGAGGCGATTGTGGCCGGGATTATTGATTATTTGGAGGGTCGGCAGCAATCTATACTCATTAGCACGCATGATATTCAGGAAGTGGAAGGCTTGTTTGACTATACTCAATATCCCTTTCAATCTAAAAAACAACGGTACCAACGAAAGCATCATTCAACGCGAGGTCGTCGGTACCGTTTAATCTTGATTTAATACTACTTAGAAAATTTTAATTAGAAAAAATACTTACAGTTTCGAAATATTGAAATCTGCACTCTTCTTCCTGATCTTCTTGGGAAAGTTCAATAAACCAATCTTCAAGCTTATCTTCTTCTTTAAAAATTCTCGATCTCCAAAAGTTCAATCCTAGTTCTGGAAATGAATACATCCAACCCAGCTCTGGATCATTTTCATCATAAGGTGATTTCTCATTAACCATCTTAACTAGATTTTCAGCTTTAGTGTTAAACACATCAGTGCCATCAAACAAGCAATTGAACTCTTCCTTTAGATGCGAAGCAATTTCGATGAAGTTAACCCTAGCATTCGAATCGTATTCAATCCTGAAAGCGTAGTGAAAAAATTCATTATCATGATATGACTTATGGAATTTATTACTGTAATCTTGAAGACAATCTTCCACCTCGGCTTTGCTCATACCAAGTTTAATCGTACCAATCCCTATTTTAGGTTCAATAATTATTTTATCCACTATAGCTCTCCTAACTGAAATTTGATTTAATAAAACTACCTTATACCAAAATATTTTTCTGTCAAGAGAATAGCTGATACAACCTCACTATAATACTTCTGTTCCAAATTAATAACCTTCCCTTCGGAATCGGCAGCATTTCTAAGTCCACTAATCTCTAGACGTATCACATCTTCATATTGCTTGTTTTTCAAAAGTTGTTGCTCATTTTCTCTATATGCTTTAGCTGCAGCTCCAGATCCCCATGATGGAGTGTTCAAATGATCTCTATACATCATTCTTATCGCTGGTGCTGAAGCAGCTTTGAAACCAGTTATCGCTAGAGACTTATCTGAAACAAAGTGGTGTCTTTCTCCTCCTAGTGCTGACATTTTATTATAAGGCCCTGCACTAAATAAGTATCTTTGGTGATCCATTTTACCGATATTATCATAACTGTATACTGCTCCATTTCTAGTAACGTTAACTTTATACTCAAAGTAATCCGAAACAGCCTGTCTACCAGTAAGCCAAGTATGAACGATTCCTGAATTAACCGAGACTTTGCTAAATGGATGTGTAGCAGCTAATCTCCAAGTATCTCTACTTTTGTTATACTTCTTTAGAGTTCCTGAAATTCTATCCAGAGGAGTGCCTCCAACATTTACTACCGTTACGGTAATACCCGCATCAGTATGTATATAGTTTAACAGCCAAACTTTGTCTGGAACACCGATTGACAACTTTCTTTCCACTAAAATATTTTGTATATTTTCTTTAACATATGGTTCTGGCTTTGTTAAACCATATTTCTTGACTATCTCAGCTTCTTCTTCTTCCGTGAACTCGCCTGGTTCTGTATCCTCATTAGAAATCGAACCATAAGTGCTAAAATTCACTCCACTTACTCTTACTTTCGACTGACTTTGAACTGATGATAAGCTAAGTGAATTTAGAATATTTGAGTCTGCTTGATCCTCAGTGTTTAGGTAACTTCCAAACCCATTTTTTAGAATATACTCTTTAACATCTGGATGTTCTTCTAAATTTTCAGTTGAGAAAGATTCCAGACTTGTTTGATTATTTAACTGGGATACTCCACTTGCAGTTGTATTATTCGGTATCAATCCAAAAAAAATCAAAAACAATGTAGATGCTAGAATTAAAATTTTTTTAAAGCTCACCCTAAGTTTCCTCACTTTCAATATTTAAATATTTTTTTCAAAAAATAAATCTGACCTAATTTCTCCTTTCTAGTTTTTAAATTCACTATTGAGGTAATAATAACCAATAACTTAGAAAACTATATACAATAATCTAGTGGTTTGTAAAGGGGATGTCCAAAAAAAATGCCTCCTCGCTATTCGGCATGAGTAAAATAGACTGCGATTTTATATGGAGAGGCGGGCATGATAAGCTGGTTAGCATCGCGAAGTCCCTATGCTTCGCGGCTTTCGCGAGTAGTCATGCCCGCAGAGGCTCCATGTCAAATCGCCTATTAACCTAACCACGCAGTATAGCGAAGAGCCAATATAATTCACTCAAAAAAATAAATATTTGAATATATACTATCTCCCTATAAAGGGAGCAATAATATCATTTTCTACTTCAGAAAAACTTAAATTAGTCTTTTGCACTTCAAACAAAACCGTCTTGCCAAAAAAAGAAAATAGATATTATTACTTTGAAAGGCTTCCTGTTATCAGTGAAGCCTTATTTTCTTTTAGGAGGTTACGTTGTGCGCATCATACAGACCCAGCAAGACATCGACTCACTGCAACACTCTCCGCTTGCCCCCACTTTTTTAAAACACATCCAGGAATACTTCACCCAGCTTCGCAATTCATTCCATGACAAAGATGATCCACGTTTCTCCCTCCAGCCTTCCGGCCCCATCTTCATCCTGGAGGCAGGGGATAACCTACACGATCTTAGCCTCATAGGTTTTAGACGAGAAGACGACGGACTTTTCGGTAGTTGCCCTGAATACGTCGAGTTGTACGACCTCGGCAACATCCAAATTTACAAAATCGCCGTCATGAACACCAATGACTACATCATCACCCTGTTCACACAAGTCGGAATTCACCCAAAGGAGGCCGAACAATGGCTAAAAGAACAAGCAGAAGTTTAAAGGCAAATGAGGACAACATACTGAACAAGCTAAAAGAGGTCATTGAATACAACGGGGATATCCTGAATGATCCTGAATCGTACGGAAATACCTGGATTATGGCGCTGTCAGTTGGTTCGTTCACCCACAATCAAAAACAGTTTCTACCTGCCTGTTTGGAAGAGCATGAAGTGCTCCATCCCGAACAGGCCTTTTTTGTGCGTGTAATCATCAGGACAACCGATCAGAGTGGGACAAACAGATACGTGGACGGTACGAATCTGTTTGTGACGATAGACCAGGATACTGGAATTGTAGATATTGTAAAAGAGGATGAAGTATTGTCAGACAGCCCTATATTTCATGGCGGTGAAATTGCAGATGCCTTACGTTGGGTGAATGAGTTAGCCGATCCTTATTACATCGCGCTAGAAGACCCGTTCCTTACACCGGAGCAACGCATCCTGTTCATGCAGAGTGCAAAAGAAGATGATCCCTTCTCCTTATAAATCAATCTTACCAACCAAAAAACGACAGTACGGGCATGTGAGTGTCCATACTGTCGCTATTTTCATGTAGAAATGGAGCGAAAACCATGTCAACGTTAACCTTCACGGAAAAAGAGAAACGCGCTCTTGCAACGCTCATCCAAGAGCAAATGGATACACATCTCACACGCTTCCCCTACGCCAGATATCCCATGTATCCTTTGGAAGAATGGAAGCGTCTTTTGTGTGATCCAGCTAATGTGACAGCGACGATGTTAAAGCAAATACTTGGTTGGACATTCGGAGGCTGGCAACGGAAAGACCTGCCCTCTGCACAAAGTAGTGTGGTTAGAAACATCATCAAGCTGTGGTCGGAGTTCACAGAAAAGATGCCATCAGAATCCGCTGGCATCCTTCAATTTTGGGAAGAGCGGCTGACAGACTGGACGTATGGATTTCAGGCTGTTTCCTTCCTTTTACACCTCATGCGTCCTGACGAATACGAAAACACGGACTCCCATCGCCTTCAAGCCATGTACGAATTGCTTCAAACGATCAATCACCAGGAAAGCGACCGTAGTTTGTCACGTTCGTTACTCGACCTCGAAGACTACTCCAGCTTCTTCCGCGCCATTTTACCCAAGCTTTCCTTTGGCGAACACAACCGCATACAACTCGACCGCTTTCTAAAAGCCTACGGCAACCGTCATGCTTACAAAAATGTAGACAGCAGCTACACCACCAACGAGCCTCACATCTGGCAATTCTCTTGGAGTGACGTTAAAACAGAACACTATGACCTAGAGAAAATCACTTTGCGCTCCAATGCAGACGTCCTATTTGCTTGCCTACTCTCCTTACTGGAAAAACAGCCTGATGCGGGGCAAAAACTTACCATTGGACAGGTCGTTGAGCTGCTCCCTTTGGGTACTGGAGGCATTTGTAATCCCGCCAGCTTTAAATACGCGCTCATTTCTTTGTTTGGTAAGCAGAAAGGGAGGGATTACTTCATTACGGAGGATTCCTCTCTTCAACAGGCTTTTACAGACCAAGCCAACCAATCGACTCGTGACATGAAGTTTTACACTCATTTTCAGGAAACAAAAATTACTGTTAATAAGAAATATATTAAGGAGCATGATCTTTGATCTAATCATCGTAAAATTACATTGAAAACTACATTATTTATTCTTTTCTTTATCAAATGTATGAAGCATGTCGCGCACAATTCTTTGAATCATTGCAACCTCCTCAAAACTTCTTTCCATGAGTAAAGAACGGTGCATTTCTATAACATGATGCTTCTCTGTATTTCCTTCAATTCCATCTAACGAGCCGAACCTAAAAATTTCGACAGGTTCAACTTCAAGTGCAGAAGTAATTTTATCAATTGATTTCAGCGATATGTTTCGCTCTCCTCGTTCAATGCCGCCAATATAGGAGTCCTGTAATTCGGACAGTTCTGCAAGCTTTGCTTGAGAAAGTCCTCGCTGCTTGCGTAAATTCCTGATCCTTGCTCCAACCAATTTTAACAAATCAGACATCCTATGCACCCCTTATAAAGTAAGGGTAGTTAAAATGAATAAGGTTAAGTAATACTACTAAACTATAAAAATACCTTGTTTAAGGTATTATAAGTACTCTATAATGGATTTATCTTACTTATAGTACTTGAGTAGTAGGCCAAATTGTATGTCATCAGTATCCTGCATAGATGGAAAGTCGCCAAAATCGTCTTCTATTTCATACTGAAAGGGTTGAATTGAATGTTAATGAAGTGGGCTATTGGGGGAGCAGTCCTTGGACTGATTGGATCTATTTCTACGGATACGAGTATCATTTCAGGCATCGTATTCGGTGCAATACTCGGTGTAATCATTAGAAAATGGATTTTTAGGAATATGTGGATGTAGCACTGGTAAGTTTCTTTCAAAGATAGGAAATAAGGCCAGCCCAAAGCTGGCCTTTTGCACAAAACAACGAATAACTAAACTGGACTAATTCATAATAATACAAATCTCATAACTTATATTTATTTTCATTAGCTACGTTAAATCAATATAGAAAGGTGCACCGCACATGCTAACCAAGACAGAACAAACTCCACCCACCCCAAAAAATTTTACTTTTGAATGGAACGGGGGTTTCAGTTATCTTACGTACTTAAAAAAGAAAACAACGGCTACATTCGAGGGCGAAAAGCTGTTGCTCACTAGACAAAACTTCATCTTAGGCGCTTTCCCCTTACAACCATCGACTCAGGACATTCCGCTCACCAACATCAAATTCATGGCTGTGGGCTCCAAAATCAATTGGTTTGACCTGGTTTTTGCTATTTTATTTGTATTCGTAACTCTGATAACCATGAACTTTTTACCCTTACTCTTGACTGCTCTTTTTCTGTGGCGCACCTTTAACACCAACATTCAAATCAGCCAACGTTCAGGAAACAACCTGAACATCCTGACTAGTTCTAAAGGTGATGCAAACTCCTTCGTTCAATTTTTAGCCGATACAATTAATCAAATAAAGCATTCCGACAACACAGAAACGGGACAAAATTCCATCGTTCCCCAATTGCTAAGCAACAAGCCTAAAAAGATATTCAGCATAGTAAGCGCTGGGATTATCGCAATCCTTATTTTACTGCTTGTCATTGCTTCACGCGGAGGCTTTGATAATCCATACGTCACCTGGGTTAAAGATGCTACGGTTCCAGGCGGCACCCATCATACGATGGACGAAGCCCTGAGCAATGACAGGTATTTTAGCAATGTCGTCTGGAAACAGGTCAACAAGGGCGACAACGAAGAAGATGTAAACAAATACGTTATGTACCAAGCCACCTACACCGATCAAGGCGTGAGCATCAACATTCAAACCGTGTTTCAAGTGTTTGCTGAAAATCAATTTACCCCCGTTGCTTACGCTATTGACGGAAATGGACAAGATCTGTCGGACTGGACTTACTTTTTAGTAGAGGTCACTTCCAAACTGGATGGAAGCCCCCCATCCTCTGATAAAGAAACTTGGCAAGAAAGCACCTCTACTTCCTCCACTTCAACGTCCTCTCAGTCGGAACCCCCGACTCAAGACATTACCGAAACCAAGTCACCTGTACAGGAATCCGCTTCTCCTGTGCGGGTAGCTACAACACCTGTGAAGGAAGCACAGACTACAACGCCAGCATCCGATGCCGCCCCAACGGTGAGCTTAAAAGACTTCAAGCACTGGACTCCTCCTGCTGCTGATCTCACCTATCCTGTTCGTTTAGATGGGGATAACATGGACATTGTGCTGGGTTTGGATCATCCCAATGGAGTGAAAGCACAAGTTGTCAATCATGTTTTGGGGCAGGGCTGGAGCATATCCTTGCCTTCCATAGAAGGCAGTAGTCCCTTTGATGAATTTGGAGACTTGTTACCTGGTTACTCCCTGGCTGTCAAAGAACATGATTTTACTCAAGATGGAACGCCTGAAATTGTTTTGGTTGCGAGTGATGGGCAAGCCGACATGTACGTGTGGATACTCACATATAATTTCATGGCTTCGGAGCAGGGAACTAACCCTTTAGAACTGCTGTGGAGTGGCATGGGGCAATCGGATATCTTAATGTCTGGCAACCAGTTCCTACTTCCATACGGTTCGCAGGGACTGTACGAGGAATACAAGTACGCTAATGGAGTTTTTGTTAAAAACTAGCCACGGATCTAGCTACTAATTTAATAGAAGCTAGATGTACAAAAAGACGAGCTGCGAAATCTCGTCTTTTTCTTTACAAGTCATCGTAGCCCTTCTTAACTTTTAGCCTACTTCCATATATACTATTCAAGAGGGGAGAGACTACAACGATGAATCCATCCATTAAAAGGAACAGAAAGAGTCAAGGAAATAATATAGTAAAGATAATCACTAAGGCAGATGTTCTGTACGATGATTTTAACGTTGATCTTTTGGATGACAATACACTTTTGGATGCATTGAACCAAGATCGTAAAGCAGCCGACATAGTCAAACACGTCCTTTCAACAAACGATGTACTGACACACCTGTATCCTAACAGTCTTAAATATCAAGAAGTTTTAAAAATACTTAAACAGGCTGCATATGATATTAGTTGCTTACTAAAAAAGCTAAAAAGAGAACATACGAACAAAAGCAAGGAAGTATCCGAAGAGTATCAAACCGAAATCCTCGAGAACCTCATGGTTCTATCTAAGAAGTATTTAATTCGGTACATTATAAAATATGCCTCACAAAAACAAATTAAGAAACTTGAACGAGTAGCTGAAAGAAAACGAGAACGGATTAAATAGAAGCTTCATTTAAAGCATTGAGGGATAACTACCTCAATGCTTTTTTTAATTCGTCCATTTTTTCGAAATAAACCAATTTATTTTTCTAATCAGGAGCTATTCAACGTAAAACCTCAAAAAAACGAGAAATTTACATAAAAAGCAATGCCCTTGATGGATTTTTGGGAACTTGAATACTCTCAAAAACGCAACAGGGGAGCTTCAATATCCCTATTCATTTTTTTTCAAAAATTCAATCCTACTCAACTACAAAAACCATCCTTTTGTCTTTGATATTCTTATTATGCAAGCAACACAAATTAACTTGAACATGCTTGCAACAAGTTCTTTGATAACAAAATACGCTTAGCCGCTTTATCTTCTCCATGAGATACAGATGCGGTTAAGGTTTAGAAAACAGAGAGGGGAATCCCATCATGAGCAACTCAAATTGTCAGAATGCTACAGATCGTACCGAGGAGCTACGACACTACTTTTACAAATACGCTGACATGGGCTTACCTGTCATACCGCTTTGCCCTCACGATCACGAAGGAATGTCTGAGAGGCATAAAGAAACGTGCAGACATCCTGGAAAAGCCCCTTTGTTCAAGGGATGGCAAGAGGCTGCGCCACCATCCCGAGCCAAGATTGACTGTTGGCTCTCCAAATACCCATCATGTAACATCGGGTTAGTGCTAGGAAGGAACAGTGACATCATCGGCATTGATGTGGACGGAAAACAGGGATTCGGCATTCTGGAACGCTTGTCCCAAGGGAACGTACCTTCCACATGGCAATTCAGTACCCCTGGTGGAGGAATGAGATACTTGTACAAAATCCCGGAAGGATCGTCGTTCACTAGTTGGGTAGAGCGACACCCGACGGAGTCACATTGTGAAGTAAGCGTGTTGGGAAATGGACGTCAGACCGTTCTTCCCCCATCCATTCATATAAACGGAGGGCAATACCAATGGATCATCGAACCCTAAAGGCCAGTGCATTGCTAGCAGAAGCACCCTCTTGGATTTTCCAGCGTCCTACTCGGGTGCCCACCAACAAAAACACGTTTGCATCTGCACAAAACAACGTACAAGGTAACCTGAAAATCTTGCATGATCGTTGCCCTCGTTTTGCCCAAGACTATGCTACCCAGCAACAACATGGCCTGGATGAAGAAACCTGGTTTAAGTGGGTACAGTTACTCCCAGAGAAATTAGCATTAGAGTTTTCGGCGCTTTCGGATAAACACGACACACATAGTCAGAATCGCATTCTTCAATTACAGCAGAACAAGAAGCCACCTACGCGCTGCCGCACGTTTGGCTGTAATGAACAACAAATCGCCACTTGCTTTCAACACCATGTACGTAAAAATGAGGAGGGAATCATCGTGAATAGTCCTGCTAAAATGTTAAGCCAACCCAAAACCAAAAAAAGTACTCGTCCTAATCCCTACATGTCCAAAACGACTGAACTGAAGTCTGTCTACAATAAAGGCCTAAAAGACGTTGGTTTCACCTTAGATAATAACAACAAGCCGACACGCTTAAACCCTAACCTGTTTTCAGAATTCATCCGTCGTCATTACCTCAAAACTATTTTTGTAGCTCCTGAGCAACGCTACTATGTTTACAATTCTGGAGTGTGGCGGGATCAACTTCCCGATGTACTCAAAAAGAATGTACGAAGAATTCTTCACACTTGGGTTCCTTATTTCTGGAGTTCTAAAATCGAAGCGGAGTACATGACTGCCTTGACACGTGATTGCACACGGGAACATCCAATGGACAGCAAGCGCGACTACATTAACCTGGAAAACGGGATGCTTGATCTACGTAACTTCCAGTTGCAGAATCATGATCCTAAGTTCTATTCCAGCGTACAGGTTCCCATCGCGTATGACCCTAAAGCTACATGCCCAAAATTCGAAGCCTTTTTGAATGATATTTTCGATCAGGACCAGGAGCGTATTGACCTCATTGCTGAAATCTTTGGCTACTGCCTGACCACATCCACCAAAGCCGAGCAAGTCTTTCTCTTTTACGGAAAAGGGTCTAACGGAAAGTCTGTACTCATTCATGTGCTAAAAAATTTGGTCGGAGAGCGGAATACCTCAGCCCTTTCGTTAAATGATCTGGAGAAGCCCTTTGCTCGCTCTGAGATGATTAACAAGCTGGTCAACATCACCACCGAGAATGAAGTCGGCAGTAAGGGGATTGAAACAAGCTACCTAAAGGCTATCGCTTCTGGTGATCCTGTTCGTACCGAAGAAAAGTTCAAACAGGGCTACATGCAGGAACTATTTTGTAAGCTCATATTTGCAACCAACAACCTGCCCTACTCCAAGGACAAAAGTTACGGACTCATTCGTAAAATGACCATTCTTCCCTTTGAAAAGACATTTACCGACGAGCAAAAAGATCCGGATTTGAAGGACAAGCTGATGAAGGAAGGTGCTGGTATTTTGAACTTCGCGTTAAAAGGATTGGAACGTTTACGTAAACACTCCTACCGTTTTACAAAGTCAAAAAAGGTACAGCAACTGGCTAACCAGTACAGCCAAATGATTAATCCAATTCAAGTGTTTGTTGAGGATATGATTGAAGCTAATCCTGAGAGTAAACTACTTAACAAGGATCTAAAGGCCGGTTTTGTAAGCTGGTGTCAGCGTGAAGGCCATAATGGTCTGACCAACATCAGTAATCAGCAACTGACGGGTAAAGTGAAAGAAGTTTTGAAGGAACAGGGAGTTGTATTTGAACCGGATAAGTCTGGCGGGGAACGCTTAATCAGGGGCATTTGCCTGAAAATCGCTCCTAAGCCTTCTTGGATGAAGAGCACTCAGGTCCAAGTCGTTGATAGCATTGAAGACCTGGATTAAACGGTAACAAGAGGCGTTGTGGGACAGTCAGGGGCGAGGGTGTGACAGGTACATCGAAGGCACGCCACATCTCAATTCCTTGCCTGGTAAGGGATTTGGAGAAAGCGGGGCGCTTGTGGCTTCTTTTCCCCCCCCTGACAAATTTTTTAATCCATCATCATCTAAAATTAAAAGAGAAGTTTTCCAGAAAACGGGCCACAAACGCCCCGACATCAAAAAAAACCATGCCCTGTAAGGAAAGAAGGCCGTGGCACAGAATTTCACAAACGCCCCTTTCGGGTCACTCCCAGCGCCACCACCTGAACAGTTAATCCGTTTCAACTCCTCTTTCAAACAGACATTATATTTTTGTAGCCCTGACCACAAGACTACATCACAACCTGTTTGAAGGAGGAAAACAATGAAACAAGCTGCTAAACGTGTACAGGTACTGCACTTACACACCATTCGAGATAAGTCCCTACTCTTTGCAGATCGGGTGGTTCACAGGCCCGAGGATACCGTTTGCCTTTTCCGGGAGTTCATCGGGGACTGTGACCGGGAGGCCTTTTGTGTCCTAACCCTGAACACCAAGAACCAGCCCATGGCCTTACAGTTGGTTTCACTGGGTACACTCAGTTCATCCTTGTTACATCCCAGAGAGACATTTAAACTAGCGGTGCTGTCCAACGCTGCGTCCATCATTGCTTGTCATAATCATCCTTCTGGCAAGCCAGATCCTTCTACGGAAGATCTGGACATGACCAAGCGGCTTCAACAAAGCGGTGCTATTTTAGGCATTGAACTGCTGGATCACATCATTTTGGGCGATGACTCGTTTGTCAGCCTTAAGCAAAGGGGGCTCATGTAATGAATCAAGCCATACTCACGTTGATTGTCGCTGCAGCTCAATTGGCATTCGAAATTATCGCCCAATCAAAAAAAAGATAAGTAAGGGGTTTTTGCTCTCATGCCAATGCATTACTCGACTCGTATTTCCAGACGCAAGCTCAAACAATTTTGCACTGATCCCGATACCTCTTCCTGGATTACTGCCGATCAGGTACAGGAAACGACTACTTCATACTACCAACCTGCCGTTGAAATGCTGGATACCATTTTGAAACGAAAACGATAGGCTCACAGTTACGTTCCTGATGATTCCTAAGCGGTAGACTTTTCAGAACGCGAACACATCCACACACTTTAATACTTTAACGCTTTTGTTCGCTATATCAATCTGTGGCCTCTCCTTTTACAGAGGGGCTATATCAGATTCATCACCATCATCATTCGCCTACATTGAAAGGGGTAATTATACCAATGACTATTCAACGCGCCGCAGCTTACGCTCGCTTTTCCAGTGACAACCAACGGGATGAATCCATCGACGCTCAGGTTCGAGCCATTGAAGCCTACTGCAAACAAAAAGGCTTTGAACTCGTTAAAATCTATATCGACCGCGCCAAAAGCGCCACCACAGACAAACGCCCACAGTTCCAGCAAATGATTGTCGATAGTGAAAAAGGCCTTTTTGATGTGCTCATCGTTCATAAGCTGGATCGTTTTAGCCGGGATAAATACGACAGCGCTAAATACAAACGCAAACTGAAATTGAACGGTATTAAACTGTACAGCGTCACCGAAAACCTAGATGGCTCTCCAGAAAGTATCATTATGGAAACTTTGCTGGAAGGTATGGCTGAGTACTATTCCAAAAACTTGGCCCGTGAGGTCATGAAGGGAATGAAAGAAACAGCATACCAATGTAAACATACAGGCGGCTTACCTCCCATCGGCTATGCTGTAGATCCTGTAACAAAAAAGTACATCATTAATGAAGAGGAACGCGGCATCGTCGAAACTGTTTTTTCTATGTTCCTCGCTGGTCACGGGTACAATCAGATCATTCGGGAACTGACGGAGCAAAGTTACAAATCCCGTTACGGTAAACCCGTCAGCAAAGGAACCTTAGGTACCATTCTTCGCAATGAAAAGTATACAGGCACTTACATTTTCAACCTCACCGACAGCAAGGATGCGGCTGGTAAACGAAACGGCAATCGGCATAAAAATAGTGAAGATGTGATTCGTGTCGAAGGTGGTATGCCACAACTTGTAACCAAGGAAGATTTTCAGAAGGCACAGGATAAGATGAATCGAAACAAGCGCCAACCTGGCGCTTACAAGGCAAAAGAAATGTACCTGCTTAGCGGACTCATTGTTTGCGGGGAATGTTTGAAAAACGTAGGTATTCAGTATGCCATGATGGGCAATACCAAATACAGTGGTAGAAGCAAACTGAAATATGTTACCTACCGTTGCGGCAACCGTGACCGAACAAAGGCATGCAAGAATCCCGAATTACGCCGGGAGTACATTGAAGCCTATGTACTAGCCCAACTCCAAGAGAAGATTTTTAACGATGAAGCTATCCCTCTTCTGGCTAAACAGCTTAATGAGTACCAGAAGTCCAAAGAAACTCATGTGAAAGCCGATCAACAACGCCTGAACAAGAGTCTGGAAGGTGTAGAGCGCCAGATCGATAACATTGTAAATGCCGTAGCTGGCGGTCTGAACAATCCTACCATTCTTGAAAAGTTGTCCTCACTGGAACAGCAAAAGATTGAGCTAGAAACGAAACTGCTTGAGGCTCAGCAGGTAAAAGAAAAAGCAGCCATCACAGAGGATGCTCTGCGACAACTGCTTTCTGGCTTTCAGGACCACATCACCAGCCGGAATCTTCCTGAGATCAAGAAGTTCATCGGCAGCTATGTAGAAAAGGTGATCGTCTACAAGGAACACGTAGAAGTCATCTTTAAGCTACAAGTTGTGGATTTGATCGATGGAGGCGAGGGGAGTCGAACCCCTGTCCGAAGATAACGTAACATAAGCTTCTACGGGTGTAGTTACAGACAGATATCACTTCCACTGGAGACTAGTCATACGGGTTTATTCTACACAATTTAGCCGTTGCTTAAGCTTAGTAATCATCAATTTATTATCAACAGCGATAGAGTACTGCAAATGATAATACATAACCGCTTCATCTTCTGGAAGCAATATACCCAAACAATTCAGCATTTGAACCCATCTTAAGTCATTTTTATCTAATGCTTCTGTAAAACTTTCCACCAAATGCTCAACAGGTAGATTTAAGTACTCCTGTTTTTCTTTTAGTTTATTTAAATAATACCGTTGAAACACATTATCTTCTTCCGATAGTTCAATTCCATTGATGAATTCATTTATAAATGTTAATTTTTCATCCATGTTTATATCAGAGAAGGTTGAATATACTTCATCCACCTTTTGATAAAGGGTGGCTAACCATTTTCTGTTTTGAATAATATCTATTGAAGCACTTTCTAAACATATATCATCCAGAAGATCGTTTGAAACAAAAAAACTCTCTGTTTCTCTCCAGATCACCTCAAAATTTCTCTCATCAACCCTTCTTCTCAATAGGTCGGCAACCACCTGCGGCCTAAGGTTATCATAGTATCTTTGTTTCGGTTTATTCAGGATAATATTTTGCATCAATGACCAAGAACTTATGGCATAGTTTTCTTCAAAGTGAACGGGTGTTACATCCCGATTATACTCTTCGTCGGCAATAAAATATTTTGAAACATCTAAAACATAGGGATTATATTTATTTATAACATACTCTTCGAGTTCATAAAGTTGTTTATTATAAATCGCATTTCCAAAATGCAACATCGCAGGAGGAGTATCCTTAACCTCTCCATCTCTCGATATATAATGATTACAACCTCTAGTTCTAACCAGTATTATATTTCCTCCAAATTTCTCAATCATTTTCTCCCAATATAGATCTATATATCCATACCATAACCAACTTGGAATTTCCAAGAAATTAATGGACTGGAATTGTTCCGATTCACTTTTATAGGCTGCCGTATTATAAAATGAATAATCATAAGTAGAGAAAGTCGTATTTTTATATACAGCTACCGGCTGGCAAAGGTCAAAAAAATCAATCACTAGGAAATCAGCACTAGAATTCAGAAGGATTGGAACAGTGTTTTTTTCAATACCGTTTCGTAAACAACGATGAGAATACTCACTATTAAAAAAAAGCAACTCTTCAGATCTTGTAGAAATATTTGCAGGAGGCATCATACTAGATACAATATTATTTCTGCTTAAATAACTATTAACTGATATATTAGTGTCTTTATTAACGTTGAAAATATCTCTGCTTAAGCATGAACCATGCACGTCTACCAATACCATTTAAGAGCCTCCAATGTTTTACATAGATAGTGGTACTACGATGAAAATTATTCATGGTCTGTATAAATGGCTCTATTCCTCCTTAGGAATCAATCTTGTCAATCCCAAAGCTCAACGCTTAATATGATTATCGGCAGCATACACAAGGAAGATTAGACGCATTTTAAATAGCCTGGATGCGAGGCAATGGCATTTCATATTTTCAACAAACCGGCTTTGCATTTCTGCGATGATTGAAATGGCTCAATTGGCGGTTAATAATTGACATTGGCTCACTCGCTAATATATCGAATCGTCCCTCACGTCCGGCGTGATAGGCAAATCACTTTTCGGTATAACTTGAGTGATTCATCATCAAGCTATCTATAAATGCTTGTTTAATAGAGAGCTCCTCAAATCTTATTAGAACTCCAACAACTCCTTCAAGATAGCAGAACTCCTTAACATAAACTCATTTTTAAGGAATGCGGATCTAAGTATTCAATATCCAATCTGTTGACAAGCTAGAAGTCAAATACAATAAGACTGCCAACATTTATTTTACCTCACTTTGGACTATGCGACAGGGAAATTAAAGTAAGCAAAAAAGCGACCCATCAAGGCCGCTTTTCATAATACTACATATGGAGGCGAACCGTGGCACGGCAAATCCACAATTCGACGTCTAATTATGCACAGGTTGTATTGGGAGGTAGCGTAAGCCACCAGTTCTTTTGCTTAAAAGATGTTTTGTTGGTTCACATTTCCCCTAAAAAAGTTGAGTAATAATTAAAAATATGATTAGCTAACCAGGAATCATCGAACAGAAGTGATTCATCCATATCTTTTTCGAATTCTTCCTCCTTGTCCGGATTCAACTCAATGTACACATCCCTACAATCTATATATCTCTCACCAATTGGAGAAGGGAAATCCCGGTGGGAAATAATCGGAGCAGACCCCTTTTGGATTTTCCTTCTTCCTGGCACTTCAATAAATTCAATTTTCTTTACACTACGATATACATTATACATTTCATCTTCTTTATAATATGTAACCCATTGATGAAAGAGAAATACATGATCCTTTTCCGAAAGGGTCTCTGTTATATCGAAAGACGGTAGTGTTTTCCTTTCGGGGTCAAACACTTCATAGTTGTCAACATCATCGGAAGTATTAAAGTTATAAACCTTGTGCTCCACCCCTTCAATAAGATCTCGAAGGACAAGGGTATGATCTGTTTTTCGTATAAATTGATAGGAAAATGGGCGCGAAGGTCCATCTGTATCATATTGAGTCCCCTCGACCTCTTCTCCGCGAATCATAAAATGCCCACCAACAAGACTAGATAAACACATATAGGGAGAAACTCCAAGTTTCATATAAGAACCAGCACCAGCATCTCGCATGCAATCTCCAATTTCCCTTCTTACACTGTCAGCAATACGATAGTAATCCATACCAAAGTTCATGACAGTGTGGCGAGCTGCATTTTCGATTCGAGCTTGAATTCGATACAGATGTCCTCCTGAGCCAATAACAACTCCACTGTATTGAGGAATCTCTTCCCAAATAGCCGCACCACCTGGAGTCAAATCCACTTGAAATATACGATTATTTTTACCCTCGATAATGAATCCTAAAGCACGAGCTCTACTTCTCTCTAGACCAGTATATGCACCAAACCTTAATTCCTCCCTAAACGGACCATCAGGATCGTCTATATTACCTAAAGTAATCTCACTTAATCTATTTTCGACCTTTGGAAGGACAGACTTCCAGAATCCTACATCACCCGAAAGGAAAAGGCCTAACCTTTTATCGTAGTCTATAAACTTCAACATAACATCATATTGCGTCCCATCACCAAGAGTCGTCCTAAAATCTGATACGAAAATAGCAGAGTCGTCAAAACGATACATTGCTATAACTGTCATAAACAATCTCCCTTTTTATCATTTCACTTTTAAACAAGAATAAGATAAGGAGTGAAAATTTGAAATATAGATATATTATCAGCTCACCAGTCCACAATTCGACGTGGTGTGATACTTAGATTGCTTGAGGAAGCGTCCTGACGAGAGCTTTACAAATAAAGTCCATCCCCTTTTTAATCTTACTTTGAATCAAGCTCGTAGCAGGATTTATCTTGGACCCCACAGAAATACAATTGATATAATTAAAATCGAAATGGGGGGACTTCACTTGAATGTTCAAGAGTTAGGGAGAATTCTAAGTGACATGTATAATAAGGCACCTCACGGAAAACAAGTTGCTAAAATACATTTATTCGGTGTTAAGTATGCGGATGTCATACAAAGAAACAATTATAGTGTAAAGGAAATTGTAGCAACTTCTGGTATAAACAATTCATATGCGACCGAAGTTAGTAAAGGAATAAAATTGTCAGAATATGTGGTTCCAAAGGATTAATCATTGGTATGAAAAGCCCCTGTCCAACATTAACCATTGTGGTTTTGATTGGACAAGGGTTCTAACATCTGAACCATGGCACGATAAATCCACAATTCGACGTGTTGTATTATTGAGAATATTTGGGGAAGTAGCTTAACTTCATTGCCTATTACGCTACATTATTATTATTATTATGCATTCGGGATATATACCTTTTTTAAGGGTAATAAAGACTGCCTCTCTGATGACATTTTTTCATACCACTCCCCGACCAATTCAACTAATTCAGATAGGTCTACAAGTTTTACACCATGCTGTTTGGCAACATTCTTGGCTTGCGAGGTAAAGCCACCAGTAGATACAAACAAACTGCTTGCCCCCATAGGGTTAGAACCTAGTAGTTGTTGGATTTCCGGACTACCAGCAGATGCCTTACGGTGCTTCACTTGAACTTTTATTATCGGTTTTTCAAATCCAAATGCATCCCGGTGCGCAATAATATCAACACCACCGTCGGGGCCCTTGGGGCTAACTCGGACTTGATAACCCATACCTTCAAGTAAACCTCCAAACAAATCCTGCATTTGCCATTCACCAAGTCCATCTATTGCATCTTCTAACAATGTTATTGCTTGCTGGATAAAATCCGAATTATCAATGTATACATTATTCACTGCATTAGATAACACCGTTGGAAAGGTTGAGACTACTGAATCTTCCGACAGTAAGCGCTCAAATTCATCACCCCAGGTATCAACACGAAACACAGTGGATATTCCCCCAAGGGAGTTTTTAGCTCCTTGAGATAATTGATCACGCGGGATATGTTTGGATTCCCACTTAACTCCAATCACATTTGGATAGTAATCATTGACCATCGTTGGGTCATATAAGTAAGGCTTGTTTACTTTTCCTATTATGTATTCTCGTTTTTCTTTTGAATAGGTAATTATGTTGTCGTTAACGGATATTTCTCTGCTGAACTTCCATACTTGGTGTCCCCACCCAATACGTGCTTTAGGCTTTTCCTTAGAATATACAACATGCGTCTTCTCAATCAGCTTATCTCTACTCAGGAATTGCATTGGATCCCCAAGAGAACTCCAGCCAATTGTTGCAACCTGTTTTTCTAGCCACTCAGGTACCAACTCATTGTTGTCTCCTGCCCTTACCATCCACCATTTCTCCATTAAGTCCCCTCCTAAAGTATTTACAATTTGATTGGTTTCCACGATAATCAAAATTTAATTCTGCCAGGATTATTGGTTTAGTGATCTTATTAACTCTTGTGCTCTATTTTTTATTTCTTCTGTAATTTCTGAATGGTTAGATTCAATTACGGCTTGTAACATGTCCTTTTCCCACTTGTTCTTAAAAATTTCGACCGCATAACCAACCCTAGTCTTCTGGGCACCCAAAGATCTAGCTCTTGGATTATTGTCTAATAACTTCTGGGCAAGTTTTCTTGTATCTATATGAATAGACGATATGTGCTGCCTATAAAAGTCTTGATAGTCGTCAAAAAATAATACAAAATTAGATAGACCAACAGAAGTCTTAGCACGGTCAAATTGTATTGAAGACACAAACTAACCCCCTCATCGATCAGATATTTTTATTATACCAACTTGATTGTGAGTCATCTATATGAAAAACAAAGACCGTATCATTGCCAAGTTATCAATGTAGAGTTATGTGATGATTGTCTCTCGATCGATTCGGGAGTTACCCTAAAGCAAACTGTACATTCCATATGCAGAGTTTTATTTGAGACCTAAGGAACACCCTGAAAAAGTAAATTTAATAAGAACCATCGAAAAAACGAGCCTGCTTTGTTCAACGTGAATGGCCACATTGCAAACCATTTTTAGTTCTTAATACAGCTTTTTCATATCTTTTCTTGTTATAATAAAATTAAAAATGAAGGCAGTGTTGATTCTTATGTATAACCCTGACTTAAAAGCAATACCTTCTTATAGCTACAATGGACTTCGTGAAGTTGAGATGCTAAAGCAAATTATTACAATGAGTCGAGATATCCTATTCGGACAAATTGATCATTACAAGGTAGAGATTAACAATGAGGCAGACCTACAGCTTCATTTTTCTTATATCTTGAAAAGAGTTGGAGAGTTATTCGAGTTTGGCATTGGCCACCATCTAAAAATCAACCTCGAGACTCCTTTCAAGACTAAATCCATTCTTTCAAAGAGTGATTCAAGCAGATCAAAGATTGATATTACTTTAGAGTGGTATGGTAGTACATCTAAGGTGACTACATGTGCTATTGAATTAAAATACTTCCTTAAAGAGGGACTTAGAGAACCTAAAAATCGATATGCAGTTTTTTGTGACCTTAAGAACTTAGAGGAATATGTACAGAACTCAAGGCAATATCGAATGGGATACTTCTTAATGGGTACCGACAATCCTCACTATGTGAATCAAAAAACATACTCGCAAGGAACAAAGGATTTTGACTTCCGTCATAATACAATATATAAATCTGGAACAGAACTAACATACTTTTCAAGAAATAATACATTTAAAGCATTGAGTTTGATAAAAGATTACCACTTTTTATGGAAAAAGGTGAGTAACTACTTTTTTCTAGATCATTTCCTCTATAGAACATATGACAAGCCATAAAAGCAAATATTCTGAGGTTAAACAGATCACTTTGTTTAACCTCAGAATATTACTGATTAGCTATACCCTCATCATGCCTAAAAAAATGAAAGAGCATCGTTTTAGTCCGATGAAGATATAGAATCAGTTATCCTCTGCAACAGCAATAGACCGTATACGTTTTAAAGGTAACTCTCCCCTTATTTCCTCATCTAGTTTGTCATAGTGCTTAAACAAGGCCTCCTTTGTGTCCATAACCTGACACGAAAAAAACTACTTGCCATTTCTTTTTGGACATTGCTTTTAAATCCGTCGAAGAAATAAACAAACCTTCAATTTCACCAAATTTTGTAACTTCCTCCGATAATTAAAAGTTTACTCACGCCCTAAATGTCATAAGCTTCATAGCTTATCTTTAATTTACTTTCAATTACGTACGCACTCGTATCAGGAGCTATATTAGTTGAAAATTTTTGAAATACTCTGCGTTTTAAAAAAACCGTATTCATAATCAATGGAAAGGGACATTGCGCAAATAAAACTTCCAGTTCCTTCTTTCTTAAAAAGTCTACGGGCCCAGATGATGCCACTGCTTCAAAAATCAAAACGTCATTATTTACTTCATCAAAACCGATAACATCGGGTAATTTGGCATGTTCATCAATTGATATCCCAATTTTTTCAACCAAATAAGGATCTATATGTCTCTTTTTATTTTTAGTATCACCTAAATAAACTAGATGAGTCTTACGGTTGTCCTCTTTAAATAACTCATCAACAATAAGCTTTTCTATAATGTTATGGTCACCAGGTGAAAGTGTTAGAGGATCGCAAGTCCTAAAGGGAACACTGATCTGGACTTTGTGTTTCTCTAAGCTTTCTAGGTAGTTTCTTCTATTAATTGCTGCCACATTGACAAACCCCTGCATTTTAGATGAGAATAAATTAGGATCATTATAAATAGTTAGTAATTCAGCAAACTCATCCACTAAGGTATAATTCGTGTTACCTGAATTTACTGGTCTTGTTGGGTCATCCTTATTAACATGTACTAATCCAAAATCCACAAGATATTTTAGACTATGTTTCCTTATAGTCTCACGAGTATTTTCGGCATAATTCTTGTTCAAATCGTTTCTTGCAAATTCTAAAATATCTGTTATTCTTGCACCTTCCGATAAACTCTTATGTCCCAGTATAAGTCCTTTTCGCGGGGTCTGATCTTGGAGAGCAAGAACGCATATTGCTGTAGTGTCAGTACAATTCTGTTCTGGGAACCCAACCTTTTTAAGTATTTCTTTTACTATTTCCATATTTAATGTCATATAAGATTCTCCTTACTTCCACTTAAACTGCAACGTTGCAGTTATATACTCTCATGATTTTTTATGATTGTCAATATTTTCATTCCAAGGAGTTGCTGTATATGGGGCTTTTAATCCAAGGGGGTGAAATGGTCTTCAATGCTGAGGCCATTCACCCTATTGATTTTTCTAAGTTAATTACTAACATTATGACTTCCACAAGAACTCGTATAAAAGACAATAATAAAGAAGCATTTGAGCAGTTTTTCACGGATGTACCGACTGCGCTTTTTATGGCTGGTTTATTTAAAACCCGTCGCAAGAAAAATATAAGAATCCTAGATGCAGGTGCTGGCATGGGAGTACTCGGAGCAGCTGTTGTTCAGGAGATATGTTCATGGAAACAACCACCTACTGAAATTGAACTTATAGCTTATGAGATTGATATCGAACTGATTCCCTCACTTCAAGAGACATACAGTGTTTGTCATGAGCTTTGTTCTGAATGTGGTATTAGATTTAGCAGTCAAATTATTCAAGAGAACTTCATACACCAAAGTGTTTCTCTACTTCCTCTTGTTAAAAAGTCAGATCAATTTGATCTAGCTATATTGAATCCACCCTATAAAAAGGTTTCTAATGATTCATTAGAAAATAAACTGTTATTATCCATGGGAATTGATGTATCTAATTATTATGCAGCATTCGTTTCGCTGGTTCTGAGATGGCTTGTTCCTAAAGGAGAGTTTGTTGCCATAACTCCTAGAAGTTTTTGTAATGGGCAGTATTTTAAAAATTTTAGAAAAGATTTAATAAATAATACTGTTATAAATCACTTTCACTTGTTTGAATCTCGCTCCAAAGTATTTACTGGGGAAGACGTGTTACAGGAGAGTGTAATCTATCATGCAATCAGGCAACGCCCTCGACCCAATAGCCTAGTTACACTAACGTTTAGCGAAAACCATAACATTTCTGAGATTCAAACAAATCAAGTAACATTTAATGAGTTGGTACTACCTGATGACCCACTGTCGATATTTAGAATAGTAAAGGATAACGACGACAATGAAATTAAGACTAGAATGGAGTCTCTACCCAGTAAATTAACTGATCTGAAAATTTCTTTATCTACTGGGCCAATAGTAGACTTTAGAGAACCTAAAGATACTCTATTCAAAGAACATACGTATGATACCGTACCATTAATATATCCTGAACATTTCAGTCAAGGCCAAGGCTATGTAAGATGGCCTAGATTGAATGTAAAAAAGTATAATGCTTTATTGCCAACTGAAAAGAACGCTTCACGATTACGTCCCGACGGCAATTATGTAGTTGTGAAAAGAATGACCTCAAAAGAGGAACCAAGAAGGGTCGTTGCAGCTTTATACGAGAAAAGGAACACTCTTGTTGCCTTTGAGAATAAAATAAATTTTTACCATAACAATGGAGCCGGGCTCGATTTGATATTTGCCAAAGGGCTTTCAATATACTTGAACTCCACACTGGTTGATCGCTACTTTAGGCAGTTCAGCGGTAACACACAGGTTAATGCTACTGACTTAAGAATGATTAGATACCCTTCCTATATCCAATTATGTAGACTTGGAAGCACTTATGATGGACAGCTACCAAACCAGCAAGTCATCGATCAATTGGTAGATGAGATATGTTTTCACACGAATGAATAAAATATGTAGAAAAAACAGGAAAGCTACTCTTTGCGAGTAGCTTATTTTATTTTTGAGGTCTTATTCATACTGGACCAAGCTCCAAGTTAGCCAATTCATGTAGCCAAGCATCTGAATCCCACGGAGAATAACTATCGATTGTTAGTTAAATTAAATGCGCTCTTATAATCGAATCTATCTGAATTATTAAGGAAATTACTGCATACCACTAGATATCCAATTATCAAAATCAGTAATAATTACGTTGCCGTGGTAATAGACCCCGTATTTTGAATCTTCTTCTTTTGTCCAAAATCCTTTTTCTTTGTCTGTTGCTTTTTTCGTATAGTTATGATGAAATGTACTGGACATAATAATAGGGCCAATTCCATCCTTGTTGCCAAGATCTGAGAGCTTAGAAGCTTTAGCTACAGACTCCCCAATCCAAACTAAATTATGAATACCAGAAGATTTTCGACCTGCTTTAACAGCTAAAGTTTTTTTTGTGGCCATTCCTATCCCTATTTTAATTGTGGGCAGAGCACGAGCTTCCAGCAATTTGTTCAACATTTTCATATATGTGTTTATATAACAAGCACGATTGGATATGTCGTAAATGTCATCAATGCTCGGAGTCGAATATACAGCATATACACAATCACCGCGTATGCCTATTTCTTTAAGTTCTGTATCATCTGTATCTTTTCTGAGTATTTCTATAATTTCGGAAGTGAACCCCCTTATGACTTTAGAAATCTCAACTTCGTAATCCTGCTTTGAGAATAACGAAGTTGAATCCCGTAAATCAACGAAAATAGCACCTGCCCAAGCCTGATATCCGTTAGTATAAGTGAAGTCAGCATCCCTCGGAAATTTATCCACTTCCTTAACCTCATCCGTATTGTCTAAAATTTCCTCTATTTTCTTTTTACGCTCTCTATAATCGTAACCATTAAAATTCATTGGAACCCTCCCGCTTTAGATAAAATTACCCCCAAGATAAAAAGTATTAATAACGTTGATAAACCGATTGCTCCATACCTAATACCTTTGCTGTAATACGTGTACTTGACAGTGCATATTTTGGCATTTATATATAACTGAGATAGAATGTCATTAATATCATCAGCTTCGTTTCTTCCTCGTACCTTTTCTGCAAATTCTCTAAAGTTATTTTTAGATATACTTTCAAAAAAGTATAATGAATCAGTGTGCATACCCTCCATAATTTCAACATCGCTACTCAGTCTAGGTGCAAGAACCCTGATTAAACAATAGGAACCATATACAAAGAGTGAGAATGCGAGCGCAAAGCAAATTAAAAAAAGTAAGTTAGAAAAATTTAAATGACTAAACGCTCCGGTTAAGATTGCTTTCAATATACTAAAGAAGTTTTCTGAAGTGAACAAAGTGAGAAATAGCCCTATACCAGCGATAACTATAGAGGCTTTAGTATCACAACTCTTAATCCAATCTAAAAGGCGATCCAAACGAGCAAGTAGGTCAGTCCTGTTAACATAGTTTTCGGATTCCATCTATCGTTCCTCCCATCAGTTATTTTAAATACAATTGAGAATAAACAGATAAGAGTTTCTCGTATCTTCCTTCTCTGTAATCCCAAGTATAATTAGCTTCTAAAGAACTGTTCAAATGTAGGGCAAAACAAAGGTAATAATACCATAGACCCAATTAAAATTTTGTCGTTTTATGTCGGTTTGCTTGTTTTTTTCAGAGAGAAGCAAGCTTAAAATTGGATAATAAAGACAACAGCGATTAAGACAGAATTTACTTCTGTTTCAACCGCCGCTCTTATTTGGACCTGTTTAATTTGACTCGTTTACAATGAAAACAGAGCTCTAGTCTCTTTGTTTATCACTCAACGGAAAATTTCACTATTGATTCATTTTCTAGGTTAAAGATTTAAAAAATTGTACTGCACCTGAATAGAGCCCCTGACTATTATGATAAAAGGAGAACAATGTATTTATCTTGCTCATAAGGCCAATTGCTGCACTAATATACTCTGCCCCACCTTTAGTCTCACTCATCGTCTTGTGATTCAAAAGTATTTGTCCCATATTAGCTTCAATTGCTCTCCTAATATCTTTAGAACCATTAATCTTAAAATCAACAACCACCTTTTTTATAAAGTGTATGTTATCTAGTATTTGAATCTTCAATTCACTTGGAAAATCTATTTTGTCAGCTTGTTGAAATAGTTCTTCAATTTCAACAATGAACTCTTCTAACTCTTCCTTACTAACATCTGGCTGAGGATCAGACTTTTGAAGAGCAAAAGCGCATGACTCAATGCCTACCAAGGCATTGCTAAATTCGTCCTGTTTGATTTTTTGGACACTACTCTGCAAACTCAAATCCTGAAAAATTTTTATAAATGTATCAAAATGCTTTAGAAACGGATTTCTTTCTTTTCCACCATATTCTTCTGCCTCAAGCCTTGCTTTATAAATTAACGACCTGAATTCCGCATCTTTTATATACACTTCAAAGTCGGGCTTGTTTTGAAGTTGAAAAATATCTTTCCATAACTTACCAATATTATTATGAATGCTAGGATATTTTTCAATACTGCGCAAAATTTCAGTAAGCGTTGTACATAAGTTTGACATGAATAATCAGCTCCATAATCGTAATATTTAAAAACTAGTACTTTAACAACTTTAAGTAGTTTTTTTTTGTTTTCACTATGCAGTTCTCTCTTAAATAAAGTCCACATTCTGTTTCTATAGAATCAGCAGAAAACCCAACGACGGTTCCTGTATAGTCAAGTTCACCGCACAGATAAAGTTGAACGGTTATCTTTGAATCCATACAATTTTGCAATTGCTGATCAGTAGATATCTCTATTTCCCTCATTTTAGGCCTCAACATATTCACTCCATTCAAGAAAGGAAAAGTAACCTTTTTGTATTGTCACGTTTTATTTCAATTTAATTAAGTGGAAAGTGCTCATAAAACTTAGAAATTGAATGCCTCTCCATCATATCGCCACTACTTGGGAATGGTTCGAATACTTTCCCCAAACGCAAACCAAAAGCATATTCCTTAAGGAGACTTAAAAATTCACCTTCTGTTGTATAATTTTCGATTCTATCATTATATTCATCACTCAATAATGCTAATGGCGGAACCGGGCTATCTGTAAACGGAGTGAAAATATCCAGTCCCCACTTCCTTACAAAATCTATAGAGTATCCACTAACAAAGTATGGGGCAGCGTTAAAAGTTCTTCCCTTAGTAAATTGGTAATTATTTTTTTTGAATACTTTATATGCATCTCGGTCACCATACATACTTGTTAGGTCCAATGAAGCTAATTCGTAAGATAAAACACTTGCTAAAAAACCACCCAATGAATGACCCGTGATATAGATATCCGCATTTGGATATTCTTCAATTACATTTGCCACGAATCCTTCGGCCTTACTTGTTTGAAAATTATCATTTTTTAAAAATATAGTTAAATCATTAATACCATCCATTGCACCGTTTCCAAAGCCACTCTCAAGTTCAGTTCCCCTGAATGCAATAATGATGTTATTCCCCTTTTTCAAAGCTACAGCTCCAAAGCTAAGGTCGTACCATTTACTGTCATAAGCCTTAACGATCTTCCACCCTTCCAATTCTTTATCAAGGCGAACATCGCTATCATTAAATTTGGTTTTTATAACTTCTTCTAGTGGTCCGCCGAACTCTCTATTTTGTATAAATTCTAAGTTTACATAACTAAGTTCACTAACCATGACATTATGGCGTTCTGTCACATTATAAATAAGAGGTTGAGGATCAACTGTATCACTTATGCCATCTCCATCGGAGTCCCTTTTTGTTGGATCTGAAATCAATGTAAAATAAACAGGGTCTTGATCATAATTTTTAGAAGCTAGGATTAGCTCTTCTCCATCGGGGATTCCATCCCCATCTGTATCAGCATTATTAGGATCTAATCCGTACAAGTTACCATCATTATCTGGATATAATCTATATAGTATTTTTCCATTACTTAGACGAACACCATTAATTTCAAAATAATCAGGGATTCCATCTTTATCACTGTCCAATACTAATGAGGCGTCAATTGTTTCGTCCGCTACATGTTCATACGCTAAGTCAATCGATTCTGCTGTTGTAGCATGGAAATATGAACCTCCGGTCTCTGACGCAATACGTTTAAGCATTCTCTCATCAATAGATTCGCCTAGACCAATTGTATAAACAGAAATTTTCTCGCTTTTTGCCTTTTGTAACGCATCATCAATATAATAATTATCCACGTTTCCTTGTCCATCGGTTAACAGAACAATAAACTTATCATGGTTGTCTTCTCCATTTTGCTCTAGCTCTACTAATGCAGAATCTAAAGCAGAGTAAATATTAGTCCCTCCATCCCCACTTACCTTATACACAGCATCCTGTACTGACTGCTTATCAGAGGTCAAAGCAATTCTTTGAACAGAATCATCATCGAACTGATAAATCGCTGCTCTATCATCCTCTTCCAGCTTACTTACAAAATTACTAACTGCTTGCAATCTCATCTTCTTTGGATCATTCCAGGCCATACTTCCCGAAGTGTCAATACTAAACACGACATCAACTTTACGCTCACGCCCCGTTGAAGGGTCTTTTTTAGGTAATCTAATTTCCTTTGCCCAAGCTGCATCCCATGCCTTACCGTTTAACAAAATATAGGTGCTAAAATGAGGAACAATCGCTGTTACTGAATGGGTACTCGGATCATACGTTTGATTCTCTACTTTTTCCAAGAGCTGCTTCTCTTTATTGTAGTAAAATATTTCCGGACGGAAATCATCTGACTCCAAGCTCGGATCATACTCAAATGTGATAGCGGCAGTAGCAAATTTGACATCTGTCGTGAACTCAAAAGGCGCACCAATATACCCCGGAATATCCTTATCAATAAAGGCGTCCATTCCATACACATTTGTAATTACTGTAGAAGTTGCCTCTTTGGCATCAGAAGTAATTTTTACTGAAGGGGTAACATTTGAGTCACGTTCAATGGAGTTTATCTCAGTTTTATATACAACGGATTCGTCTCCATCCTTAATGCCATTACCGTTTGTGTCGGGATTAAGAGGGTCCATTTTAAATTTTTCCTCGATAGAATCCTTTAACCCATCGTGATCTGAATCAGCCTCTAGTGGATTTGTACCTTTCTTTAACTCGTAGGCATCATCCCAACCGTCGAAATCAGTATCCTTGTTGCCAGGATTAGTTCCAAGTTTTATCTCTTCCGCGTTCGTTAAGCCATCTCCGTCGCTATCCTCATCACCATCATTCACGCCATTTCCATCGGTATCAATTTTTAATGGATTAGTGCCGATTAGGTTTACTTCTTGACCATCAGTTAAACCGTCCCCATCTGTATCTGGTTTGAGTTTATCTGTACCTATCATTTCTTCTTTATAGTCAGACAAACCATCCTTATCAGAATCCAGTTTTGTATCAATTTTATTTTTCTTTGATTTTTTATCTGTATCCGTATTACTTGTAGTACTGCCACCCGTTTGAGTACTTTCATTCTGTTCTATATCTGTACTACTATCTGAATTAATAGGAGGAATCGTTACAGTTTTATTGGACGCCTCAAATTTAATAGCCTTATCTAGTAAGGTTACCGCCTCTGCACGTGTTAACTGGTTTTTAGGCATCAGCGTCTTATCAGGGTAACCTTGCAGTATGGAATGTTTTAAGACACCGGAAAAGCTAGTATTAGCCCATTCAGCTACAGTATTTGAATCCTTATATTCTTTCAAAAGATTTAAATCGTCTGCTTTCAGGTGCAACTTGTTCGCTAAAATAACAGCAGCCTCTTGACGAGTCAGAGTCTTATTCGGTTGAAACGTGTTGTTGGGATATCCTTTAATAAATCCCTCGTCAACAGCCTTCAACACATCCTTGTAATACCAATTGCTCTCCTTCACATCGCTAAACTTGCTTTTCTGTTCCGCTACATCATAAGTATTTTGGCCATCAAACCCCTTATGTAGTATGGTTATAAACTCTGCCCTTGTAACTTGACGATCAGGATATACTTTGCCATTTTCGTATCCTTTTAAGATCCCTTTGGTTAGCCACTCGTTCATTAATGAACCTGCCCAGTGATTCTCTAATTCTTCTTTTCCACTGGTTGCAGCCTGTGCAAATCCTGGTTGTGCTAGAATTAGTAGCAAGGAAAAAATCAACATACCTACTTTCTTCATATTCCACTCTCCCCAATTAATCAATAAGACCTATTCAAGTACACCCCAATTTTACGAAATGAGACAAAAGTAATAATACCATTTGCCTAATGAAAAATTTGTCGTTTCATGTCGGTATATTTGTTTTTTTCAAAGGAAGATAATAAATTCAAAATTGAACAAATATAAAATAGCCTCAACTCTAAAATCACATAGACAAAACCCAAACTAGATCAGCTAAAAAAAGCAGCGGTCAAGACAGAATGACTTCTGTTTCAACCGCTGCTTTTATTTGAATCAGCGTACCAATCAGTTAAATTGATTTTGCTTAGAATGAAAAAATACAAACTACTCTCTGTACTCCACACATATAAAATTACTAACCCTCTATTAAAAAGTTACTTTTCCTTCCTAACTCCCTTAAAAGGATTGTTATCAGACGTTTTAGCTTCTAGAAATCTTCCGTTACTTGCATCCCTTTTGACCCACGTGTCATTTTTAGGATTGTAAGTTTGAGATCTATCTCTTACAGCTCCTTTTCTGTAGTCATTTCCAGTACTTTTCACCATGCTAGTTCAAATCCCTTCCGTTTTAATATTGTAAATTATTCAATATCTATCAATATTGTTTAGCGACGATACCGACGAAAGCGTCACCCTACGACAAAGTCGAAATCGTCGCCTTCTTCTAGAAAAATACGGAAATACAGCTTTATACTTTGCACAAATCTCGAAAGTGGAATTCTACTTTTCAAATTTACATCCCCTTCATCTTCCTTGTATGGAAAGTCCTACTTACATTTATGCATGGAAGTGCTATAGTTTTCACATTAATTAGGATCTAATATTGTGCTATAAGGAGGTCGACTATGGATAAAAAAGAGTTAATTACAAAAGCTCAATTAAAAAATCTACCAATCACAGAGAGTAAGTTAAACCGCTATATCAACTTAGGTTTAATATGCTCTGATACAAAAGGGAGAGGCCGAGCCAAAGGAACTCTGTCGCACTTTACTGAGGAGTCCTTGGACATTTTAAAGGAGATTCAAAGCTTGAAGGGGATAAATCAAAAACACATTATATTCACACTGTTTTGGCGAGGGTACAATATTTCATGGCATAAGCTAAAGGATGCGGTTTATAATTTTGCACTTGAAATTGAGGATAAGTTCACCGAGGTCAATAACAAGACTAAAGATCCAGAATTCGCAGATTACATTTTGAATGAGATGATTGAAGAATCTGTACCCAAGAAAAAACCAGGAAGGCCTTCAAATCAAGATCTAAAAGAATTCCAACAACAACAGGAGGCAGAGAAAGAATCTTTCCGAAATATCCTCAGTCTTGTACAACTGTTAGCAGCAGGTAGTAGTATGACATGTCAGGGGCTAAAGCTCTTCTCTAGACCTAATCCAAATGTTACAACTCAAACTATTGCTGATGCCGATATGTTCTTGGACTGGTTGAACTTACGAACAATAAAAGAATCCATACAACGTTCAGAAAAAGATGACTATGACAACATTCTGGAAATCATCCATTGCATTCAACAATACTGGAATGAAATTGAGGCTGTAAGCAAAAGTCCCACCGTTAACTCTGTTATAAAGGAAATAGTACATCAGATTAATAGGTTCTATCCAGGTGGCTTCACTTTCAGGAATGTAACACTAATTCGCTATCTCATATTAGCTATGCTAGCTTTTGGAAAACATCAGCTGATACTTGAATTTTTAAAATCGGATCAGACCAAAACGCTGTTTAAGCAGTTCGTTAATCTTCCATTTGAAAAGAATAAACAATAAAAAACGAGGCGAAAAATAATGAGAAAAATAGGTATTGCATTGGGTAATGGAGTAGCGTTCGGGTTACCCGTAATTATTGTTTACATTATCCTTATATTAGCAGTAATAGGCTTGTACACAATTTATTCTACGTACCGGGATAATATCTAAAAGTTATATTATGTTAAATTATTGATGTGATAACTAAGAGTCAATAGTATGACGACGGTAATATATTTGCTCTTAAACGGGTAAAAACCGGAATAAATAGTTATAAACTGCATTTTTCTTCGTAAATATAAATTATTGCCACTCACCGTAAAGCTATAAAACGTCTTTCCTCTGTCCCTTTTCCAATCAAAAAAAGCGACGATACCGACAAAAGCATCACTCTATGCCAACATCGGTACCGTCGCTATTTTTCTAATTTAATGGAGCACACCATATCAACTTTTAATTTTATCGAACAGAATTAAAATTAATCTGTCATCATTATATTTTTCTAAAACAGTATGTTTTTCATTACTATGCAATCTCTACAACAAAAGAAAAGAGGTACACCCTGTTTTTGCTTTCGGCCATCTCAAAACGTAGCCCAATTCGAAGACAGTCATAAAATTATTCTAGACGTTAGAGGAGCCTTTCTCCACCTTTAAGTGCTTTTAAATATTCGCCTTTGCTAGATTAATCCTATTAACACTGTATATATCATAGTCCTTGTTATGCCAAAAATCTTATCTTTGATCCCTATTCTTTTCATTAGATTAAATTCCTCTTTGTACAAAGGGTACATCCCAACTAACTGTGTTGTCTTATCGGGCAGTTCAATCACCGAGTCTTCTTTTTCTAGTATTGCAGAGGCAAAAACAAAATAACCTGTCATATCAGACTCTTGTGATATAGGTTCATCTAAAGTAAACAAATCTGCATAAGAGAATGCCTTTACTCCCTTAGTTCTGGTTTCGCGTTCTTCCAGCCTATAAATTCACCATCAGATAAACCATACGTCACCGCTGTTAGCATACCTTCTTCAGGTAAATCATAGTAAAAGAACACATGTATTGGCGTACTTCCATCTGAAGGTTTTCGTATAACGTCTTTCTGACCAAATATTCCCTCAAGCTTATTCATATAAAGTTCCGCCATTGTTTGCTTCCCCCTTATATTAAACATGCAAAAAAGGTTCATTCCTCTTAACCGTTCAAGTTGGAATGAACCTTTTAAAGCTTATCAAGTGTGTTTACCAAGATTCTTAGTGTTTAGTTTGTTGGTCATACTGTCTATACCATCTTGTTGTTGTGATTGTAAACTGATTTACACAAAATTTTTAGCACACCCAGGTGAAATATATATATTAAAAGTTTATTTATTGTTAAAATCCGCTTCGATCTGTTCAAACCACTCCATAGCAATGTCATCAGCAGTTTTAACCGGATCATTGGAATATACTAAATCATATTTATACTCAGCTTTCAGGCTATTTTCCCTCACATCATAAACTAATTTAATCTCTGTGGGCATTTCTCTTTTGTATTCATTACATAACTTGTATATTTTTTTAATATCATCATTAATAATATTCATAACAGCCTTTTGACGCTCTACAGAGGTATTATATGCCATATTTTCTGTTATAGCATCTACTGCATCATTAAGCTTATGCTTCTTAACAGCTTTCCCGTTGATACAATAAAAAAAATCGTTTGAAATAACTCTTTCTTCAAATGAACAATATATAAAGATTTTTTCAGCTTTATCTCTGACATATTCCATACAAATTGAAACCATGTCTGCTTGTAATTCACTAAAACTATCTTCAAAAACTTTAGTCATAATAATCTCCTTTTCAATTCAATAAATTCTTGGTGAAAACCTCACCATCTATTTCATACTGTACATTAAATTCGGACGGTCGCAAACTATCCCCCTCATATTTAACTTCTGCGTCGACTTTCACCTGTTTTCCATTTTTCAAGGCTTTAGCCCACTGGTTCTCTATTTTTTTGTATTGGCTTAAATTTATATTACTAGACTGTGAAACCAAATTGTCCAGATCTGGTGAACCACCAAATCTATCTCCTGCTAAATGACCCGCATGGTCGCCTGGCTCTTTGCCTGGCGTTTTCGGATTATGTGGTAAACGTTCTTCTCTTGTTGTTAATTTTAAATCATCAGTACTAAATTTATCAATTCTACCCAGATGATCTGTTTCATAATCATACTGATGCTCACCAGCTTTATACTTCACATTCGGTTTAAGTTTCCCTGCATCATCAAATGGATTATCGGCAGAAGCCTTATTAGGAGCTTTATCCTTCCCCTTAGTCCCGGACGGCTTCTCGTTGGGTTTACTCGGTTTCTGTGAGCCAGGTGTTCCTTCGCTCTTGCTTGGCTTTCCGCCAGATGGTTTAGACGACGTTGAACTATTTGGACCCTCGCTTTTAGACATTAGATAAAGGTCCTTAGCACTTTCCACACTATTGGATGCTCCCGTATACGTTACCGCCGTCCCATGTGCTCCCAAAACGACAGATTGTGCCATAGCAAGGACGCCTACAGGTGCCCCTACTCCTGAAGCTGTTACCAAACCACCTAAGAATCCTTCCGTCACAGCACCAACCGTTTCTACGGCTCCGGCTACAGTTGTCAAAGAATGTCCGATCACTTCACCTGTTTTACGCGCCATCGGATGATCTGAGGTATATTCCTTATTCATTAATCCAAACGAATAATCTTCTACAACCGCTGCTGCTGCTCCTAATACAACTTCTCCACTCACATCTGCGGCATACTCCAACTCGTTCGCCATCTGCTTCGCCATAATGGCTTCATTTTCCGCATTCTGGAGCTGGACTTCCGCCATAAGATCCCACCATGACTGAGATTCTTTCTCTTGCTTCGGCTTCGGCTGTTGAGCCATGTAACTGTCATAGTTCGCCCTCCAGCGTTGTCTCAAATCCGCAGGAATTTGCTGATAGGCATGAGTCATAGCATTCGATTCTTTCAGCAAGTTTTGAACGAACTCTAGGGGGCCACCGGAATGCGCCACATGGCGTGCACTCGTATATACTTTGCCTAAAATCCACTTGCTATAATAGGCTTGTTTCGCTTGCTCATGCTCATACTGACTAATCAATCCTTGAAGCGCCAGACCTGCCAAATGTTTCAACGGATGTACACCCGCTTCTTTAGATGCTCCCAAGGTAGGCGTTCCTTTGCTCCGAACAGGGATTGCTGCGGATACTTGTAAAACCGTTGCCGCCACTTTACCTGCTATTCCACCCGATGTATTCAACATCACACTGGCTACTTTCCCGACTGCTGGAATAGAGCCTAATAGCTTGGATACTGTACCCAGCAAAGCATTGGCCTGCTGAAGCGCCGCTGGACTTGTGACTTTCGCGGTAGGAGTATTGCTGGATGGAGCTTTGGCTGTTGCTGCAGTTTGAGCCGCTTCATAGGCTTTAATACTCATCAATGGAGGCTCAGGTACAGGAGGAAGATCAGCTACGAAAACTGGAGCTTTTACCGTACCTTCCTGATAAATCACTGGAGCTTTGGTATCTGTCTCACCATCTAGCACCATACTGCTGGCTCCACCTTTTAAATATAGTGCAGTTCCAGCTTCCAGTGATAGTTCCTGACTTGCATCCAGCTTTACATGACCGCCCTGGATCTGTACATTCCCCGGACTGTTGACAGTGATGCCCGTATCCTCATGTAGTGTAATCGAAAACCCATCGGAAGTGGACAGGATCAGCTCCTGCTCAGACATTTCGATGCCGCTGCCTTGTACGTGTTTCCATACCTTCACATCTGGTTGTCCATTGGCGTGGCGATGCTGTCGTAAGGAATCGGTCACATAGGCTTCCTGTTCACAGTGTGTAGGTAAATACAGCTCCACTTGTTCCCCAATTTCAGGCATGTCGTACCAGCCGCTATGCTCTTCCGCTACATAACGGGTGGCTACGGGAAACCAACAAGCTTTAGCTGGGTCTTGCTTCGGATCAATTTCCAGTTGAAGTTGTACCAAATCCTGTTGTACTTTCAACACCGTTCCCGTGAGTGAAATCCCGATGGCTTGATCATTTTCATACCGAGCATACTGAATATCCTGTTCGGCTTGGAGATCGTAACGAGTTTGGAGTAAACCGTCCTTTAACTCTGTCACTGCCCTCACAACGACCAGCTCTTTGCCTTGTCCAATGGGTAACGTAATCAAGTCACCCAGCGCATAGTATTGCAGATTTTCAATCGTATAGGTGACATACGCGCCAACACGTTTCCCTGGTTTTCCTGTATCTAACTCATGAAATGTTTTCCGTACCCTGTAAAATACATCTCGTTCCACCTTGTACTGCTTGCCTTCTGGCATTCCAAAGAAAATCTTAGGTGATGCAGCCGTGATCTCCGGTACAAGTACCGAACCAAAGCGAGAGACAAGACGCTTTAAAAAGGCCCAATCGGTTTCTTCATATTGTAAAACAAAAGTACCTAATTTAGCATAATTAGTCACCGTATCAATGGCATCCCCATACATGTACTTCCGAACCGTTGTAGTGACTAGATCATCATAAGTACGGTGAATATCCTGATAGGAGCGCCTTTTCGTTTTGGTATCCATTTGATAGGAATGCGAAGCCGCCTCCAGTTCAAAAGTGTATACTCCCCGTATGCAGTGCACAGACATGCGTGTAATTAATCCATGAAATAAACGTCTAAGCGACTGCCCTTGCTCATCTAGCTGACGTATGACAATCGGTTCCTGCTCCATGTCCTGTCCAATGCACGCGGCTCCCTGTTCTTCCGACAGCATGCCGCTCACATATAGGAATACATGATCGTTAACGGCCCTGGTAATTCGCAATTGTTCCATATGCTGAGGTTGAAAAGGACCGTATAAGCGTAGACTTTCATACCCTATTCCGTTTTGCAGTACGTCCAAATGCTTTCATATCTCCTTCCCAGCGACACAAGGCACGTTCGCCAGCTACCTTGTGTTTATATGTGTTCGTAGCTACCATACAATTCAGATCGCGAGTTTAAGAGGTTATTTTTAACAGCAAATGATTCTTATGTATGTATCGGATAGATAAGTGATTTTGTTTACAGAAAGCCCCGTTCATTTTTTAACTTTTTATCCCAAAGCCGTCTTTGTCTTGAAATAAATTATATATTATTAATTTGAAATAATTACTTTATTGTTTATATTAATTTATTTTAGGAGGTTGTATCATGCGTATCATACAGACCCAGCAAGACATGGATTCTTTACATGTATCCCCGCTTCCCCCCGCCCTCTTGGATCACATCCAGGAATACTTTACCCAGCTTCGCGACTCATTCCATGACAAAGATGATCCATATTTCTCCCTCCAGCCTCACGGTCCCATCTTCATCCTGGAGGCAGGGGATAACCTACACGATCTCAGCCTCGTAGGTCTTAGACGAGAAGACGACGGACTTTTCGGTAGTTGCCCTGAATACGTCGAGTTGTATGACCTCGGCAACATCCAAATCTACAAGATTGCTGTCATGACCACCAATGACTACATCATCACTTTGTTTACACAATTCGGAATTCACCACAAGGAGGCCGAACAATGGCTGAAAGAACTAGCAGAAGTTTAAAGGCAAATGAGGACAATGTACTAAATAAACTAAAAGAGGTCATTGAATACAACGGGGACGTTGCAAATAATCCTGAATCGTACGGAAACACTTGGATCATGGCGCTAGCGATTAGGCCGTTCACCCACAATCAAAAACAGTTCCTACCCGCCTGTTTGGAAGAGCATGAAGTGCTCCATTCCGAACAGGCCTTTTTTGTACGTGTGATCATCAGAACAACCGATCAGTGTGGAACAAACAGATACGTGGATGGTACGAGTCTGTTTGTGACAATAGACCAGGATACTGGAATTGTAGATATTGCAAAAGAGGATGAAGTATTGTCAGACAGCCCTGTATTTCATGGCGGTGAAATTGCAGATGCCTTACGTTGGGTGAATGAATTAGCCGATCCTTGTTACATTGCGCTAGAAGATCCGTTCCTTACACCGGAGCAACGCATCATGTTCATGCAGAGTGCAAAAGAAGATGATCCCTTCTCCTTGTAAATAATCTTACCAACCAAAAAACGACAGTACGGGCATGTGAATGTCCATACTGTCGCTATTTTCATGTAGAAATGGAGCGAAAACCATGGCAACGCTAACCTTCACGGAAAAAGAAAAACGTGCTCTTGCAACTCTCATTCAAGAGCAAATGGACACGCATCTATCTCGCTTTCCTTTCGCCAGATATCCCATGTATCCTTTGGAAGAATGGAAGCGTCTTTTGTGTGATCCAGCTACTGTGACGCCAACGATTTTAAAACAAATACTTGGTTGGACATTCGGAGGGTGGCAGCGGAAAGATATGCCCTCTGCACAAAGTAGTGTAGTTAGAAGCATCATCAAGCTGTGGCCGGAGTTCACAGAAAAGGTGCCCCCAGAATCCACTGGCATCCTTCAATTTTGGGAGAAGCGGCTGACAGACTGGACGAATGGATTTCAGGCTGTTTCCTTCCTGGTACACCTTATGCGTCCTGACGAATACGAAATCACGGACTCCCATCGCCTTCAAGCCATGTATGAATTGCTTCAAACAATCAATCACCAGGGAAACGACCGTAGCTTGTCACGTTCGTTACTTGACCTTGAAAACTACTCCAGCTTTTTCCGCGCTATCTTACCCAAATTCTCCTTTGGCGAACACAACCGCATACAGCTCGACCGCTTTCTAAAAGCCTATGGCAACCGTCATGCTTACAAAAATGTAGACCGCAGCTACACCACCAATGAGCCTCACATCTGGCAATTTTCTTGGAATGACGTTAAAACAGAATACTATGACTTGGAGAAAATCACTTTACGCTCCAATGCAGACGTCCTGTTCGCTTGTCTACTCTCATTGCTGGACGAGCAGCCAGAGGTGGGGCAAAAACTTACCATTGGACAGACCGTTGAGCTGCTCCCTTTGGGTACCGGAGGCATTTGTAATCCCGCCAGCTTTAAATATGCATTGATTTCCTTGTTTGGTAAGCAGAAAGGAAGGGATTACTTTATTACGGAGGATTCCTCACTCCAGCAGGCTTTTACAGACCAAGCCAACCAATCAACTCGTGACATGAAGTTTTACACTCATTTTCAGGAAACAAAAATAAGTATAAATGAGAAGTATCTGAAAGGTTAACTAAACGCATAAGCAGGATAGCATTATGCTTTTAAAGTCAAAAATCATCTGAAAATAAATCCAAACAAAAAAAGAAGGTTTAATAACCCTCCAATATCAATTCAATAATTTTAAGTACTCGCTCCTGCTCTTTTTTCTCCATAAAGCGAATTTCATTCGTTATTTTCAAAAGCCTCTCCTCTGATTCGCTAATATTAGGAGATTGAATGTGACTAAAAAACTCCGTAAGGCTAACTTCAAAAGATTCTGTGATTTTAGCAAGAACCTCTACACTGCAAACTTTTTCGGCTCGCTCAAGCTTCCCAATATAAGTTGTATGCAAACCAGATTGATGACCCAGTTCTTCTTGACTCCAGCCACGTTTCTTTCGATAGTTTTTAATGGTTTGTCCGATAGATACCATTATATTTTTCAAATTAATCACCTTACAGTAAACATAGCTACAAGTAATCCTCACTCCAATAGTCAATAGAATATATATTCCAAAGGGATTGTTTATGGTACAATTTGACTATCCAAAGACGTAAAAACGGAAATAACAATGATAAAAAGGACTGGTTTATATGTAGGAAAAGATTCTTAGTTTAGGCATTTGCCAGGATTAAGTTTAAATGAAGTCAGTACGCTTGGCTCTTAAGCAGTAGGCCAAATTGTATGTCACCAGTATTCTGCATAGGTGACAAGTCGTCTTAATCATCTTCTATTTCATACTGAAAGGGTTGAAGACAATGTTGTTAAAATGGGCTATTGGGGGAGCAGTCCTTGGGCTAATCGGCGCTTACCTTACGGATACAAATGTAGGGTCGGGTATAGTATTTGGTGCTATTCTCGCCGTGATCATTCGTAAATGGATCTTTAGAAACCTTTGGATGTAGAGCTGGTAGGTTTTCCCTCCAAAGATAGGAAACAAGGCCAGCCCGAAGCTGGCCTTTTGCACAAAACAACAAATAACTAAACTGGACTAATTCATAATAGTACAAATCTCATAACTTATATTTATTTTCATTAACTACGTTAAATTAATGTAGAAAGGTGTACCTCAAATGCTAATCAAGGCCGAAGAAACTCCATCCACACCCAAAAATTTTACTTTTGAATGGAACGGGGGTTTCAGTTATCTTACGTACTTAAAAAAGAGAACAACCGCTACATTAGAGGGCGAAAAGCTGTTGCTCACTAGACAAAACCTCATCTTAGGCGCTTTTCCCTTACAACCATCGACTCAGGACATTCCGCTCACCCACATCAACTCCATAGCTGTTGGCTCCAAGATCAATTGGTTTGACCTGGTATTTGCTATTTTGTTTGTATTCGTAACTCTGATCACCATGAACTTTTTACCTTTACTCCTGACTGCTCTTTTTCTGTGGCGCACCTTTAACACCAACATTCAAATCTGCGAACGCTCAGGAAACAACCTGAACATCCTAACTGGTTCTAAAGGTGATGCAAACTCATTCATTCAAGTTCTAGCCAATACGATCAATCAAGTAAAGCATTCCGACAACACAGAAACGGGACAAAGTTCCATCGTTCCCCAAGTCCTAAGCAACAAGCCTAAAAAAATATTTGGCATAGTAAGTGCGGGGATTGTGGCGATTCTCATTTTACTGCTTGTCATTGCATCACGCGGAGGCTTTGATAATCCATACGTCACCTGGGTTAAAGATGCTACGGTTCCAGGCGGCACCCATCATACGATGGACGAAGCCCTGAGCAATGATAAGTATTTTAGCAATGTCGTCTGGAAACAGGTCAACAAGGACGGCAACGAAGAAGATGTAAACAAATACGTTATGTACCAAGCCACATACACCGATCAAGGTGTGAGCATCAACATTCAAACCGTATTTCAAGTGTTTTCCAAAAATCAATTCACTCCCGTTGCTTATGATATTGATGGAGATGGGCAAGAACTGTCGGACTGGACTTACTTTTTAGTAGAGGTTACTTCCAAACTGGATGGAAGTCCCCCATCCTCGGATAAAGAGGCTTGGCAAGAAAACGCCTCTACTTCTTCCACATCAACGTCCCCTCAGTCAGAACCGCCGACTCAAACCAAAGTCGAAGCCAAATCATCTGAACAGGAACCCGCTCCTTCTGTGCAGGTAGCTACAACACCTGTGAAGGAAGCACAGAAAACAGCGCCAACATCCGATGCCGTCCCAACGGTGAGCTTAAAAAACTTCAACCACTGGACTCCTCCTGCTGCTGATCTCACCTATCCTGTTCATTTAGATGGGGATAACATGGACATTGTGCTGGGTTTGGATCATCCCAATGGCGTGAAAGCACAAGTTGTGGATCATGCTTTGGGGCAGGGCTGGAACATATCCTTGCCTTCCATAGAAGGCAGTAGTCCCTTTGATGAATTTGGAGACCTGTTGCCTGGTTACTCCCTGGCTGTCAAAGAACACGATTTTACTCAAGATGGAACGCCTGAAATTGTTGTAGTCGCCAGCGATGGGCAAGCCGACATGTATGTGTGGATACTCACATATAATTTCATGGCTTCAGAACAAGGAACTTCACCATTAGAACTGATGTGGAGTGGTATGGGACAATCGGATATTTTAATGTCTGGCAATCAGTTCCTACTTCCATACGGTTCGCAGGGACTGTACGAGGAATACAAATACGCTAATGGAGTTTTTGTTAAAAACTAAACACGGATCTAGCTACTAGTTTAATAGGAGCTAGATGTACAGAAAGACGAGCTGTAAAATCTCGTCTTTTTTTGCACTTTGTAAGTCATCGTAAGTCCTTCTTAACTTTTAGCCTGCTTCCATATATACTTTTCAAGAAGGGAGAGACTACAACGATGAATCCAGCCATTAAAAGAAGCAGAGAGAAACTACGCAATAATATAGGGGCAATTATTAATAAAGCAGATATCCTGTATGCTGATTTTGAAGTTGATATTTTGGATAATCGTATTCTATTAACAATATCAGGACAAGATGAGCACGCGGCTAAGATCGTTAAGGAAATCCTAATAACTAACCAGCCAATAAAGCACTTGTACAATCAAGCTAAGTATAATGAAGTTCTAAAAATACTTAAAGAAGTTTCACAAGAAACGAATAACTTGTTAAGAAAGCTGAAACGAGAAAGAACGAATAAAAATAAGGCGCTAAAAGAAGAAGACAAAGTAGAAATGGCTGAATCCCTTGAACACCTATCCAAGAAATATTTGATTAAAATTATTATTAAATATTTTTCCATAAAACAGATCGACAAACTACGACAGATAGCTGATAAGAAAAAGAAAGAAAAAGAGAAGAACCTTAATTTGAGCGGTGAGGAGTAATTCCTCATCGCTCTTTTTTTAAAAATTCCCTTGATTCAACTATAGTTATTTTTCAAAACGGGAGAAATTTAACGTAAAACCTCAAAAAAACGAGAAATTCATATAAAAAGCAACGCCCTTGATAGAATTTTGGGAACTTAAATACTCTCAAAAACACAACAGGGGAGCTTCAATATCCCTATTCATTTTTTTTCAAAAATTCAATCCTACTCAACTACAAAAAACGTCCTTTTATCTTTGATATTCTTATTATGCAAGCAACGCAAATTAACTTGAACAAGCTTGCAACAAGTTCTTTGATAACCAAATACGCTTAGCCGCTTTACCTTCTTCAAGAGATAGAAATGCGGTTAAGGTTTAGAAAACAGAGAGGGGAATAACATCATGAACAACCCAAATAGTCAGAATGCTACAGATCGTACGGAGGAAATACGGCGTTACTTTTACAAATACGCTGCCATGGGCTTACCTGTCATACCACTTTGCCCTCACAATCACGAAGGGATGTCTGAGAGGCATAAAGAAACGTGCAGACATCCTGGAAAAGTTCCTTTGTTTAAGGGATGGCAAGAGGCTGCGCCACCATCCCAAGCCAAGATTAACCATTGGCTCTCCAAATGCCCGTCATGTAACATCGGGTTGGTACTAGGAGAAAATAGCAGCATCATCGGCATCGATGTGGATGGAGAGAAGGGATTTGACATCCTAGAGCGCCTTTCCCAAGGGTTTGTACCCTCTACATGGCAATTCAGTACCCCTAGTGGAGGAATGAGATACTTGTACAAAATCCCGGAAGGTTCGTCGTTCACTAGTTGGGTAGAGCGACACCCGACGGAGTCACATTGCGAAGTAAACGTGTTGGGAAGTGGACGTCAGACCGTTCTTCCCCCATCCATTCATACAAACGGAGGTCAATACCAATGGATCATCGAACCCTAAAGGCCAGTGCATTGCTGGCAGAAGCACCCTCATGGATTTTTCAGCATCCTACTCGGGTGCCGACCAACAAAAACACGTTTGCATCTGCACAAACCAACGTACAAGGTAACCTGAAAACCTTGTACGGTCGTTGCCCCCGTTTTGCCCAGGATTACGTCACCCAGCAACAACAGGGTCTGGATGAAGAAACCTGGTTTAAGTGGGTACAGTTACTCCCAAAGGAGTTAGCATTAGAGTTTTCTGCGCTTTCTGATAAACACGACACACATAGTCAGAATCGCATTCGTCAATTACAGCAGAACAAGAAGCCACCTACGCGCTGCCGCACGTTTGGCTGTAATGAACAACAAATCGCCACTTGCTTCCAAAACCATGTACGTACAAATGAGGAGGGAATCATCGTGAATAGTCCTGCTAAAATGTTAAGTCAACCCAAAACCAAAAAAAGTACTCGTCCTAATTCCTACATGTCCAAAACGTCCAAACTGAAGTCTCTGCATAATATAGGTCCGAAAGACGTTGGCTTTACCTTAGATAATAACAATAAGCCGACACGCTTAAACCCTAACCTATTTTCTGAATTCATCCGTCGTCATTACCTCAAAACTATTTTTGTAGCTCCTGAGCAACGTTACTATGTTTACAATTCTGGAGTATGGCGGGATCAACTTCCCGATGTACTCAAAAAGAATGTACGAAAAATTCTTCACACTTGGGTTCCTTATTTCTGGAATTCTAAAATCGAAGCGGAGTACATGACTGCCTTGACACGTGATTGCACACGGGAACATCCAATGGACGGCAAGCGCGACTACATTAACCTAAAAAATGGGATGCTTGACCTACGTAACTTCCAGTTGGACGATCATGATCCTAAGTTCTATTCCAGCGTACAGGTTCCCATCGCGTATGACCCTGAAGCTACATGTCCAAAATTTGAAGCCTTTTTGAATGATATTTTCGATCAGGACCAGGAGCGTATTGACCTCATTGCCGAAATCTTTGGCTACTGTCTGACCACATCCACCCAAGCCGAGCAAGTCTTTCTCTTTTACGGCAAAGGATCTAACGGGAAGTCTGTACTCATTCATGTGCTGAAAAGCCTGATTGGAGAACGTAATACATCGGCTCTCTCTTTAAATGATCTGGAAAAACCTTTTGCTCGTTCCGAGATGATTAACAAACTGGTCAACATCACCACCGAGAATGAAGTAGGCAGTAAGGGGATTGAAACGAGCTACCTAAAGGCTATCGCTTCCGGCGATCCCGTTCGTACGGAAGAAAAGTTCAAACAGGGCTACATGCAGGAGCTGTTTTGTAAGCTCATATTTGCAACGAACAACCTGCCCTACTCCAAGGACAAAAGCTACGGACTAATACGTAAAATGACCATCCTTCCCTTTGAAAAGACATTTACAGACGAGCAAAGAGATCCGAATTTGAAGGACAAGCTGATGAAGGAGGGTGCTGGTATTTTGAACTTCGCGTTAAAAGGATTGGAACGTTTACGTAAACACTCATACCGTTTTACAAAGTCGAAAAAGGTACAGCAACTGGCTAACCAGTACAGCCAAATGATCAACCCTGTTCAAATGTTTGTTGAGGATATGATTGAAGCTAATCCTGAGAGTAGACTGCTTAACAAGGATCTAAAAGCTGGTTTTGTAGACTGGTGTCAGCGTGAAGGCCATAACGGTCTGTCCAATATCAGTAACCAGCAACTGACGAATAAAGTAAAAGAAGTTTTGAATGAACAAGGAATTGTATTTGAAACCAATAAGTCCGGCGGGGAACGTTTAATCAAAGGCATTTGCCTGAAACTCGCTCCTAAGCCTTCTTGGATGAAGAGCACTCAAGTCCAAGTCGTTGATAACATTGATGACCTGGATTAAACGGTAATCCGAGGCGTTGTAGGACAGTCAGGGACGAAGGTGTGGCAGGTAAATCAAAGGTACGCCACGCCTGGACTCCTTGCCTGGTAAGGGGGTTGAAGAAAGCGGGGCGCTTGTGGCTTCTTTTCTCCCCCCTGACAAATCTTTTCATCCTTAATCATCTAAAAATAAAAAGAATAGTTTTTCAGAAAAAGGATCACAAGCGCCACGACACCTAAAAAAAGCCATATCCTGCAAGGAAAGAAGGCCGTGGCACAAGATTTCACAAACGCTCCTTTCGGGTCGCTTCAACGCCACGACACTGAGCACGATTTCTTAAACGATCTTCATTTGTTTGTAATCATTTTCTATGTTGTTTTTCCAAAAACTTTTATCATACGGGGGTAATCACTATGAAATTTTATAATGAACCGTACACAATCAGTGAATTGCTAGAATACATCTATTCCAGTGTCTGCATCCTAGGGCATTACGTTATCCGTATTCCTTGTGACCAAGTACATCTCGATGACTTTTCTATACTCAAACTGACCAAGCATTTACAGGGTACCTGCGAAGATTGGAGCGTTCAGGATGGATGGTACTTCATTACCTTTGAGCCCGGAGATCATGACTATGTTATAACCTTCGAACAGCATCATTTTTACACGTCTAGTGTTGTCCGCTCGGTTGCCGAATGGTTACATGTAGATGAAAGCTCTATTGATTTGGAATGTCATCTCCGGTTTACCAATGAATCACGAGATGATTTTAGTTAAGTATATTTGAATACAAGTTATTAAAAGCACGTTAAAACGTTTCAAATAAGGCTTCAAACAGAAATTATAAATAGGATGGGCCTATTAACAGCGTCTATCTTATAATATTCTGCTCTGGAGGTTATCACATGAATAACACTATGAAGCGAGTTCAAGTGATTCACTTGAAGTTAATTCGAGAAAAGTCAATGCTGTTTTCAGGTCGCAAAGTTCATAAGCCGGACGATACCGTCCAACTCTTTCGAGAGTTCATTGGTGATTGTGATCGGGAGTCCTTCTGTATTCTCACGCTGAGTACCAAAAACCAGCCGCTGGCCTTACAGCAGGTTTCACTTGGCACGCTCAATTCATCTATCTTGCATCCCAGGGAGGTTTTCAAATTTTCCATTCTTTCCAATGCAGCATCCATCATCGCTTGTCATAACCACCCGTCGGGGGACCCTACGCCAAGTAGCGAAGACATTTCCATGTCCATAAGGCTTCAAAAGAGTGGGGAATTGCTCGGTATCGAGCTACTGGACCATATCATTTTGGGCCAGGATGGCTATGTCAGCATGAAGGAAAGGGGGTTGTTTTAAATTGGAAAAATTAATCTTGGCCCTCATCATTGCTGCAGCTCAACTGACCATAGAGATTATTAGTCAAAATAGAAAATAAGCCATCGGGGGAGATCATCATACTAGCACATTACATCACTCGTATTTCAAGGCATAAGCTGAAACACACCTGTACTGATCCAGATACGACGTCGTGGAACCAAATCGACCAAGTGCGGGAAACAACGGAATGTTACTATCTTCCTGCTGTGCAGATGCTGGATACCATTCTCAAAAAGCAACGCTGAACCAATAGGCTCGCTTTATCTTTATCTTGCTGTGCTCCTCTTTTCTGAGGAGCCAGCCTTTGATTTCTATTTACTATCATTTCGCCTACATCGAAAGGGGTAATTATACCAATGACTATTCAACGCGCCGCAGCTTACGCTCGCTTTTCCAGTGACAACCAACGGGATGAATCCATCGACGCTCAGGTTCGAGCCATTGAAGCCTACTGCAAACAAAAAGGCTTTGAACTCGTTAAAGTCTATATCGACCGCGCCAAAAGCGCCACCTCAGACAAACGTCCACAGTTCCAGCAAATGATTCTCGACAGTGAAAAAGGATTATTTGATGTGCTCATTGTTCATAAGTTGGATCGTTTCAGCCGGGACAAATACGACAGTGCTAAATACAAACGCAAACTGAAGTTGAACGGTATTAAACTGTACAGCGTCACCGAAAACCTAGATGGCTCTCCCGAAAGTGTCATTCTGGAATCTTTGCTGGAAGGTATGGCTGAGTACTATTCCAAAAACTTGGCCCGTGAGGTCATGAAGGGGATGAAAGAAACAGCATACCAATGTAAACATACAGGCGGCTTACCTCCCATCGGCTATGCTGTAGATCCTGTAACAAAAAAGTACATCATTAATGAAGAGGAACGCGGCATCGTCGAAACTGTTTTTTCTATGTTCCTCGCTGGTCACGGCTATAATCAGATCATTCGAGAACTGACGGAGCAAGGCTACACATCACGTTATGGAAAACCGATCAGCAAGGGAACCTTAGGTACCATTCTTCGCAATGAAAAATACACAGGCACCTACATTTTCAACCTCACCGACAGCAAGGATGCGGCTGGTAAACGAAACGGCAATCGGCATAAAAATAGTGAAGATGTGATTCGTGTCGAAGGTGGTATGCCACAGCTTGTAACCAAGGAAGATTTTCACAAGGCACAGGAAAAGATGAATCAAAACAAACGTCAGCCTGGTGCTTACAAGGCAAAAGAAATGTACCTGCTTAGCGGACTCATTGTTTGTGGGGAATGTTTGAAAAACGTAGGTATTCAGTATGCCATGATGGGCAATACCAAATACAGTGGTAGAAGCAAACTGAAATATGTCACCTACCGTTGCGGCAACCGTGAACGAACAAAGGCATGTAAAAACCCTGAGCTGCGCCGCGAATACATTGAAGCCTACGTGCTGGCTCAGCTTCAGGAGAAGATTTTTAACGATGAAGCTATCCCTGTTCTGGCTAAACAGCTTAATGAGTACCAAAAGTCCAAAGAAACACATGTGAAAGCCGATCAACAACGCCTGATCAAGAGTCTGGAAGGTGTAGAGCGCCAGATTGATAACATTGTAAATGCGGTGGCTAGCGGTCTGAACAATCCTACCATTCTCGAAAAGTTGTCCTCACTGGAACAGCAAAAGATTGAGCTAGAAACGAAACTGCTTGAGGCTCAGCAGGTAAAAGAAAAAGCAGCCATCACAGAGGATGCTCTGCGACAACTGCTTTCTGGCTTTCAGGACCACATCACCAGCCGAAACCTTCCTGAGATCAAGAAGTTCATCGGCAGCTATGTAGAAAAGGTGATCGTCTACAAGGAACACGTAGAAGTCATCTTTAAGCTACAAGTTGTGGATTTGATCAATGGAGGCGAGGGGAGTCGAACCCCTGTCCGAAGATAACGTAACATAAGCTTCTACGGGTGTAGTTACAGACAGATATCACTTCCACTGGAGACTAGTCATACGGGTTTATTCTACACAATTTAGCCGTTGCTTAAGCTTAGTAATCATCAATTTATTATCAACAGCGATAGAGTACTGCAAATGATAATACATAACCGCTTCATCTTCTGGAAGCAATATACCCAAACAATTCAGCATTTGAACCCATCTTAAGTCATTTTTATCTAATGCTTCTGTAAAACTTTCCACCAAATGCTCAACAGGTAGATTTAAGTACTCCTGTTTTTCTTTTAGTTTATTTAAATAATACCGTTGAAACACATTATCTTCTTCCGATAGTTCAATTCCATTGATGAATTCATTTATAAATGTTAATTTTTCATCCATGTTTATATCAGAGAAGGTTGAATATACTTCATCCACCTTTTGATAAAGGGTGGCTAACCATTTTCTGTTTTGAATAATATCTATTGAAGCACTTTCTAAACATATATCATCCAGAAGATCGTTTGAAACAAAAAAACTCTCTGTTTCTCTCCAGATCACCTCAAAATTTCTCTCATCAACCCTTCTTCTCAATAGGTCGGCAACCACCTGCGGCCTAAGGTTATCATAGTATCTTTGTTTCGGTTTATTCAGGATAATATTTTGCATCAATGACCAAGAACTTATGGCATAGTTTTCTTCAAAGTGAACGGGTGTTACATCCCGATTATACTCTTCGTCGGCAATAAAATATTTTGAAACATCTAAAACATAGGGATTATATTTATTTATAACATACTCTTCGAGTTCATAAAGTTGTTTATTATAAATCGCATTTCCAAAATGCAACATCGCAGGAGGAGTATCCTTAACCTCTCCATCTCTCGATATATAATGATTACAACCTCTAGTTCTAACCAGTATTATATTTCCTCCAAATTTCTCAATCATTTTCTCCCAATATAGATCTATATATCCATACCATAACCAACTTGGAATTTCCAAGAAATTAATGGACTGGAATTGTTCCGATTCACTTTTATAGGCTGCCGTATTATAAAATGAATAATCATAAGTAGAGAAAGTCGTATTTTTATATACAGCTACCGGCTGGCAAAGGTCAAAAAAATCAATCACTAGGAAATCAGCACTAGAATTCAGAAGGATTGGAACAGTGTTTTTTTCAATACCGTTTCGTAAACAACGATGAGAATACTCACTATTAAAAAAAAGCAACTCTTCAGATCTTGTAGAAATATTTGCAGGAGGCATCATACTAGATACAATATTATTTCTGCTTAAATAACTATTAACTGATATATTAGTGTCTTTATTAACGTTGAAAATATCTCTGCTTAAGCATGAACCATGCACGTCTACCAATACCATTTAAGAGCCTCCAATGTTTTACATAGATAGTGGTACTACGATGAAAATTATTCATGGTCTGTATAAATGGCTCTATTCCTCCTTAGGAATCAATCTTGTCAATCCCAAAGCTCAACGCTTAATATGATTATCGGCAGCATACACAAGGAAGATTAGACGCATTTTAAATAGCCTGGATGCGAGGCAATGGCATTTCATATTTTCAACAAACCGGCTTTGCATTTCTGCGATGATTGAAATGGCTCAATTGGCGGTTAATAATTGACATTGGCTCACTCGCTAATATATCGAATCGTCCCTCACGTCCGGCGTGATAGGCAAATCACTTTTCGGTATAACTTGAGTGATTCATCATCAAGCTATCTATAAATGCTTGTTTAATAGAGAGCTCCTCAAATCTTATTAGAACTCCAACAACTCCTTCAAGATAGCAGAACTCCTTAACATAAACTCATTTTTAAGGAATGCGGATCTAAGTATTCAATATCCAATCTGTTGACAAGCTAGAAGTCAAATACAATAAGACTGCCAACATTTATTTTACCTCACTTTGGACTATGCGACAGGGAAATTAAAGTAAGCAAAAAAGCGACCCATCAAGGCCGCTTTTCATAATACTACATATGGAGGCGAGGGGAGTCGAACCCCTGTCCGAAGATAACGACACATAAGCTTCTACGGGTGTAGTCACAGTTTTGATGTCACCCGAGTATCGCCCCGTAACCGGCTATACGTTGGGTCAGCCTGATTGTCTTCTTCAGCACACCCCAGGCGGAGATGTGGCAGCGTATCCCACTATAGGTTAGCCCCTACATCCGGCACATGGGCGATACAGGAGAGGAGCACGCTCACAGGTTATTAAGCTGCGAAAGCGTAGTTGTTTTGTTGTTTGCCGTTTAATAGGCTTTAGCGTTGATGAAGTGGACGCGTCCCCACTACCCGCTACCCATGCTCGAACTATCCCCGTCGAATCCATAAACGCCCCCTTATTATAAAAGGGCTCCACGGATAAATCCGGAAATACCGGAGCATAAGTGCATAATATCAAAAGCTGAATCCTAAGATCCAACACTCGAATCAAGTTAAATCCAAGATCTTTGAAAACTTACTACTTCGTTAGTATAACATATTACATGTCATAACGAAACGGATTGAAGCCATTCTAGCTCGATAAAATAGCACCATTACAGGAACAAGTAACTTATCCACGTAATTTGTACCATACAGAGTAAGCAAACTGCTTATCTCGCTATTTTTTGCTTCTCGCGCAGAGCACGTTGGATATCACGCTGTGCATCACGTTTGGCAGCTGTTTCTCGCTTATCATACTGCTTTTTACCTCTACCCAGTCCAAGCAGCAGTTTGGCATAACCGTTGCGAACATATATCTTGAGCGGCACGATGGTGTAGCCTTCCTGTTTGGAGAGACCAATAAGCTTACGAATCTGCTCTTTATGCAGCAACAGCTTACGCGTGCGCGTCGGATCGGTCGGATTGTTACGATTACCTTGTTCAAAAGGGCTAATATGCATATTGTGAATATGAATTTCACCATTACGGATCGTAGCAAAAGCATCACTTATGTTAGAGCGACCATTCCGCAGAGACTTAATCTCTGTTCCCGTTAACACCATGCCCGCCTCGTAGGTGTCCTCGATAAAATAGTCATGGGAAGCTTTTTTGTTCTGGGCGAGCACTTTCCCGTCTGCCTTCTTACCCATGAATACCACTCCTTATACATAACTTAATTCAATCTAGAAATCCCGCTACAATGAGCTACCCTAGAAATATATTGTAACAAATTTCGGATGGTAAAAGCAAGAAAAGTCAAGGCTTCTACATTTCTAGTTATCCCAAAAGCGCACTAAAATCAAGCGGCTTCTATCCTTACTGCAGATAGAAACCGCTCATATACCTAAGCTTCCATCAGCATCATCCACTGTTCTTGAGAAGCTCCAGTTACCTAACAAGTAAGTTTTATAACCTACTTTTTCTTTTTCCGTACAAACCCAGCGGCGCTATACCCGCCGTTAGCGCCCTTTTTTTTCCGCTTGCGACGTGCTGCGCCTTCGCCACCTGGTCTGGCATCACTACCTGGGGTAGCTGCATCACCAATGAATACCCCGCTGGCAGACGTCTTCTTCCGTCGCTTGCTTGCACCCGTTGCTGGCGAATTGTATCCTCCCTTGCCACTACCAAAGCCGAAGCTGCCTGGCGAGCCTGTACCGACACCGTTTCCACCATCGCGACCTGCGCGACCTGCGGTGCTGATTCCTCCGTTGCCGCCCTCTTTAGGCTTTCCAGCCGCCTCACGACCGCCTTTACGCTCTCTACCAGCCTTGTCCTTACCGCCCTTACGGTCACGTCCTTCTCGGCCTCTGCCTTTAGCACGGCCCTCGCCACGTGCAAAATCTCCACCCTGGCCCGAGCCTCCCGTCCGTTCACGACGTTGCCGTTGCTTCATATCGACGAGTTCAAAGTCAATTGTGTAATCTTCCATATTCACACGCGCGACGCGAACCTTAACCTCATCCCCAATGCGGAATACCTTAGAGGTGCGTTCTCCGATTAACGCCATATGCTGCTCGTCAAAATGATAATAGTCGTCCGTAAGTGCACTCAGACGCGTTAAGCCCTCGACTGTGTTGTCCAGCTCAATGAACATCCCAAAGCTGGTTACACTGCTGATGATCCCTTCGAACTCCTCGCCGACCTTATCCAGCATATATTCAGCCTTTTTCATTTGTTCTGTGTCGCGCTCTGCATCCACAGCCACACGTTCACGCTCGGAGGATTGCTGAGCAATATCTGGCATGCGTGCAGTCAAATATTCCTGACGCTCGTCTGTTAAAGCCCCGCCATTCTCCAATACCTCACGAATGACACGGTGAATTACCAAGTCAGGGTAACGACGAATCGGTGATGTAAAATGAGAGTAATACTCCGCAGCCAGTCCAAAATGTCCTGTAGACTCCGCATCATATTTTGCCTGCTTCATCGAACGCAGCATCATTGTGCTAAGCACCGTTTGCTCCTTCGTACCCTGAATGTCTTCTAACAATGTTTGCAGTGCACGCGGATGAATGGAATTTCCTCGACCTTTGATCTGATGACCAAAATTAGCTGCAAAAGCCATAAAGTTTTGCAGCTTCTCTGGATCGGGGTCCTCATGAATCCGGTACAAGAACGGTACCTTGAGCCAGTGAAAATGTTCGGCTACCGTTTCATTGGCCGCCAGCATAAACTCTTCGATAATTTGTTCGGCTATCGTACGATCCCTCTTCACAATATCGACAGCTTTGCCTTCATCATCTACAATCACTTTGGCCTCATCAAAATCAAAATCAACTGCACCGCGGCGCATCCGATTCGCACGTAGCTTCAATGCTAAATCCTTCATCGTACGGAATACATCAACCAGGTCCTTGTACCGTTCCATCAGTTCTGCATCTTCCTCTTCGAGGATTTTGCGAACGTTAGTATAGGTCATCCGTTCCTTCGTTTTAATCACGCTGGTGAAAATATCATGCTTTACGACCTTCATATGCTCATTGAATTCCATCTCACAGGATAAAGTCAGTCGATCCACCTGAGGATTCAATGAACAAATTCCGTTTGAAAGTCGATGTGGAAGCATCGGAATGACGCGGTCAACCAAATACACACTACAACCGCGGTTATATGCCTCCAGATCCAGCTTGGAGTTCTCACGCACATAATACCCTACGTCAGCAATATGAACGCCCAGACGATAGTTTCCGTTCGGCAAACGCTCTACATTAACCGCATCATCGAGGTCTTTGGCATCTTCCCCGTCAATGGTAACTATGATCTTATCGCGCAAATCACGCCGTCCCTGACGTATAATCTCTTCTTCCGTAATCGCATCAGGAGCCTGATCCGCTTCCGCCATCACTTCATCCGGAAAAGCCTCTGGGAGCTGATGCTTGCGAATAACGGACAAGATGTCAACGCCCGGATCATCCTTATGACCCAGCACCTCCAGCACTTCGCCTTCTGCCGCTGCACGTCCTTCCGGATAGCTCACAATACGCACGACGACCTTTTGTCCGTTTACAGCTCCGTTAAAGCTGTCCTTAGGAATGAAAATGTCCCGGTTAATACGTTTATCATCCGGCAAAACAAAACCGTATGCTTCGTGGCTCTGAAACACACCGACTACCTGAAGCACTGCGCGCTTCACGATTCGCACAACTTCGCCTTCTAGTCGGCCACCCGCAGGTCCCTTTGATGTTACTCTTACCAGTACCGTATCTCCATTCATCGCGCTCTTTAAGTCGTTAGCATGAATGTATACATCCGGGTGCTCCCGGTCCTCTGGAATCAAAAAAGCAAAGCCCTTGGCATGGGCCTGCAAACGCCCGCGCTGCAAATCCATCCGTTCTGGAACACCATAACGGTTCGTGCGGGTCAGTAGAATTTTCCCGTCTTCCTCCAATGCGTTCAAGAGCTTAAGAAATTCACGAAACTCTTCTGCATCCTTAATGTCAAAATGTTGCTCCAGCTCCTGGTATGTCATAGGCTTGTATGCGGTCTCGCGCATGAAATCAAGTAGTTGTTGCTCTGTTATCATAATTTTGTCCACCTCGGGTGACCTTTAATTTTCAGTAATAAATCCGCATGTTCCTTGTTCCTGATACAAGGCTCTTTATATACTCATACCCTAGTATACACGAATTTAATCGACGGCATCCCTGCCTGTCCAAAATCCAAAAAAGCCCCCGTTTCCCGTGAAACGAAGGCTTAAGGTGTATATTTATCTTATTTTGCGAAAAATGCAACCAAAACGGAAACGATCATAAAACATGCACCCAAAACAGCAGTTACGCGTTGTAAAATCAAATCCATACCGCGAGCTTTGGTCTTGCCGAACAGATGCTCAGCACCGCCAGAGATGGCACCGGACAAACCTGCGCTTTTCCCCTTTTGCAGTAACACAACCGCAATAACAGCAATCGAGAACACAACGAGCAGCACTTTCAAAAAGATTTCCATGAAAAATCCCACCTCCTGAGCTTATACATCTGTTTTGCAAAACAACACAGCCTCTTTTATGAAAACATGCACATATCATGCTTTAAATAGCCGGAAATTAACGCAAAACACTACTTTCATTCTACCACAGCTTCCAGTAGATAACAACAGCTACAGCAAGACACTTAGCCATTAAGCTTCTGTAGATCATATATGCATTATTTATAAAAAAAACAGACCTGCTTGCATATCGCAAGCAGATCTGTTTTATTCATGCGCAAAAGCGTCGAGCGTCCTGACCCTATGATAAATCATAGACCCGAGGCGCCACCAGCATTTTTAGCAATATTATTTCTTCAGGTTGTAGAAAGATTTCAGGCCGTGGTATTGAGCCAGTTCACCCAGTTGATCCTCAATGCGGAGCAATTGGTTGTACTTCGCAATACGGTCAGTACGGGAAGGAGCACCAGTTTTGATTTGGCCTGCATTTGTTGCAACAGCGATATCAGCGATTGTGCTGTCTTCGGATTCACCGGAACGGTGAGAGATTACAGCTGTGTATCCTGCACGTTTAGCCAATTCGATAGCATCGAATGTTTCAGTCAGCGTACCGATTTGGTTTACTTTGATCAGGATAGAGTTACCGATGTTTTCATTGATACCTTTAGCCAGACGCTCTGTGTTAGTTACGAACAGGTCGTCACCAACCAATTGGATTTTGTTGCCCAGTTTTTCAGTGAGCAATTTCCAACCTTCCCAGTCATCTTCGGAGCAACCATCTTCAATAGTGATGATTGGGTATTTATCAACCCAAGAAGCAAGCAGATCAACGAACTCAGCAGAAGTGAAGGATTTGCCTTCGCCTTCCAAAGTGTATTTTCCATCTTTGAAGAACTCAGTGGAAGCAACGTCCATACCGAGGAATACGTCAACGCCTGGTTTGTAACCAGCTTTTTCGATCGCTTCGATAATAGTGGACAGAGCTTCTTCGTTGGATTTGAAGTTAGGAGCAAAACCACCTTCATCACCAACAGCTGTGTTCAAGCCTTTGGAATTCAGTACGGATTTCAGGTTGTGGAAGATTTCTGCGCCAACACGCAGAGCTTCTTTGAATGTAGGAGCGCCTACAGGCAGAACCATGAATTCTTGTACGTCAACGTTGTTGTCGGCATGAGCACCACCGTTAACGATGTTCATCATTGGTACTGGCAATTGTTTAGCGTTGAATCCGCCCAGGTAAGTGTACAGTGGCAAGCCCAGAGCTTCAGCAGCAGCGCGAGCTACAGCCATGGATACAGCCAGAATTGCATTCGCACCCAGTTTACCTTTGTTTGGAGTACCGTCCAATTTGATCATCAATGTATCGATTTCTACTTGGTTCACAGCATCCAAGCCGATTACTTCAGGAGCAATAATTTCGTTCACGTTTTTAACAGCTTGCAGAACGCCTTTGCCCAGGTAACGGGATTTGTCGTTATCGCGAAGCTCTACAGCTTCGTGAGCGCCTGTGGATGCACCAGAAGGAACGATAGCGCGACCAATCGCACCGGATTCCAGATATACTTCAACTTCAACCGTAGGGTTACCACGGGAGTCGAGGACTTCGCGAGCGTACACGTCAGAAATAATAGTCATTTGTACTTAATCTCCTTTGTAATTCATAATTTATTGGACAAGCCTATACTTATTAAATCAAGCTTACTTGCGGGATGCAATCATAGATTTTCCTGTCATTTCCGCAGGTTGCGGAAGTTGCATCAAATCCAGAAGCGTTGGAGCTACGTCAGCCAGAATTCCATGCTCACGCAGAACGATATTTTCGTCAGTCAAAATGAACGGAACCGGATTCGTTGTGTGAGCTGTGAACGGACGTCCCTGCTCATCAATTTCCATATCCGCGTTACCATGGTCAGCGATGATAATTACCACGCCACCTTTGGCTTTAACTGCATCTACAACACGTCCAACACATTCATCCGTCGTCTCTACTGCCTTAATTGTTGGTTCCAGCATACCGGAGTGTCCAACCATATCCGGATTGGCAAAGTTCAGGATAATCGCATCATGCTTGTCAGCTTCGATTTCCTTAACAGCAGCATCCGCTACTTCATACGCACTCATTTCAGGCTGCAGATCATATGTAGCCACTTTAGGCGAATTGATCAAAATACGAGTTTCGCCAGGAAGCTCCACATCGCGTCCGCCACTGAAAAAGAAAGTAACGTGCGGATACTTTTCTGTCTCAGCAATACGCAATTGCTTTTTGTTGTTTTGTACCAGCACTTCACCAAACGTGTTGTCCAGATTTTTCGGTTCATAGGCAACAAAGCCTCCAACCGTTTCACTGAACAAGGTCAGGCAAACAAAGTGCAGATCCTTAGGCCATTTTGGCCCACGGTCAAAACCACGGAAATCTTCATTGGTAAATACTTGAGACAATTGAATCGCACGGTCAGGACGGAAATTCAGGAATACGACAGAGTCATTGCTTTCGACCAGCCCTACAGGGCTTCCATCAGCCTTCACAATAACAGTTGGTTCCACGAATTCATCGAACACTGACTTTTCATACGATTCCTTCAATGCTTCGAGTGGGTCGGTGTATTGAGGACCTTCACCGTATACGATTGCACGGTAAGACTTCTCAACACGTTCCCAACGTTTGTCGCGGTCCATTGCATAATAGCGCCCTTGTACGGTTGCAATTTGGCCAATGCCCACTTCCTGAATTTTAGCGACCAGTTGTTGCATAAAGCCTACGCCGCTATCAGGCATAACGTCACGTCCATCCATGAAAGCATGAATGTACACTTCAGTTAATCCTTCTTTTTTAGCCAGATCCAGCATAGCGAACAGATGGCTGATATGGCTATGCACACCACCGTCGGACAGAAGTCCGTACAGGTGAAGTTTAGTGTTGTTCTTCTTCGCATGTTGCACGGCTTTAACCAATGTTTCATTGTCGAAGAACTCGCCTTCACGGATGGACTTCGAAATACGAGTCAAATCTTGATATACAATTCGACCTGCGCCGATGTTCAAGTGACCTACTTCGGAGTTACCCATTTGTCCTTCCGGCAGACCCACCGCTTCACCAGAAGCCGTCAACGTGGTATGTGGATACTGTTTTAAATACTGGTCGTAATTCGGTTTGTTGGCCTGTGCAACCGCATTGCCTTCCACAGTGTCACGCAGTCCGAATCCGTCCATAATAATTAAAGCTACCGGTTTTGGTGCTGTCATCTTACTTCGCCCCCTCAACAAGCGCGATGTACGACGCCGGTTGAAGACTGGCACCGCCCACGAGCGCGCCGTCAATATCGCTTTGACCCAGGTACTCAGTAACATTTTCAGGTTTTACACTACCACCGTACTGAATACGTACAGCATTTGCTGTATTTTCATCATACAGCTCTTTAATCAGACTACGGATGTAGGAAATCACTTCATTCGCATCCTGCGAAGTAGAGGATTTGCCTGTTCCGATGGCCCAGATTGGCTCATAAGCAACTACGACTTGTGCTGCTTGATCTTTAGCCAGACCAGCAAAAGCTGCTACAGTTTGCACTTTTACAACTTCTTTGGTTTGACCTGCTTCACGGTCTTCCAGCTTTTCGCCTACACATACAATTGGTGTCAGGCCATGACGGAATGCTGCATGAACCTTTTTGTTCACCGTTTCGTCTGTTTCGTTGAAATACTCACGACGCTCGGAGTGTCCGATCACAACGTAGTCTACGCCCAGATCTTTAAGCATTCCGCCGCTGATTTCACCTGTAAATGCGCCATCTTCTGCAAAGTGCAGGTTTTGTGCGCCGATTTTAATAGATGTGCCTTTTACTGCTTCAACCAGAGCAGGAAGATTTGTAAATGGAGCACATATAACGCTCTCCACTCCTGCAACCTCTGCTTTACCTTTGATCTCTTCGATGAAGGTTTTAGCTTCTGGTACGGTTTTGAACATCTTCCAGTTACCCGCGATAATCGGTGTTCTCAATGGTTTCAACTCCTAACTATTAGGTGCCCTAAAGCCTTTATTACGCGTAATGCGTTTGATTATTTATCGTTAAGTGCAACAACACCCGGAAGTGCTTTGCCTTCCATGAATTCCAGGGATGCGCCGCCGCCAGTGGAGATGTGATCCATTTTGTCAGCCAAGTGGAATTTTTCAGCCGCAGCCGCAGAATCACCGCCACCAATGATGGTGTATGCTTCTGTTGTAGCACAAGCTTCCGCTACTTCACGAGTACCGCCAGCGAAAGGCTCGATTTCAAATACACCCATTGGTCCATTCCAAACAACCAATTTGGAGTTTTTGATAACATCTGCATAAATTTTACGAGTTTTCGGTCCGATATCCACGCCTTCCCAATCTGCAGGAATGCCGTCGATGTCCACAATGTTCGTGTTCGCTGTAGCACTGAAATCGTCAGAGATAACGATATCCACAGGAAGGTAGAAGTTTTTGCCAAGCTTCTTCGCTTTTTCAATAAATCCAAGAGCTACGTCCAGTTTGGATTCATCCAGCAAAGATTGACCCACTTCATGACCTTGAGCTTTGAAGAATGTATAAGTCAAACCGCCGCCAATAATTACGTTATCTGCAATGTTCAGCAGGTTGTCGATTACGTCGATTTTGTCTTTTACTTTGGAACCACCAATAATGGCTGTAAAAGGACGATCTGGATTCGACAAAGCTTTACCAATAACAGACAACTCTTTTTCCATCAGCAAGCCGGAAACAGCCGGAAGGAAATGCGCGATACCTTCTGTAGAAGCATGAGCACGGTGTGCTGCACCAAAAGCATCATTCACGAAAATGTCAGCCAGTTCAGCAAATTGCTTAGCCAGTTCAGGATCATTTTTCTCTTCTCCTGGGTAGAAGCGTACATTTTCAAGCAATAGCACATCGCCGTTTTGCAGTTCAGCCACTTTCGCTTTAACAGCTTCACCAACTGCTTCGTCCACTTTAACAACTGGCTTTTTCAGCAGTTCGGACAAACGTACACCAGCAGCAGTCAGACGCATGGATTCAACGACTTGACCCTTTGGACGTCCAAAGTGACTCGCCAAAATAACTTTTGCACCTTTTTCAATCAGGTAGTTAATGGTTGGCAAGGTTTCGCGAATACGCTTGTCATCTGTAATTTTACCATCTTCAACCGGAACGTTAAAATCTACACGAACAAACACCCGTTTTCCATTCAGTTCTATATCACGTACGCTCTTTTTGTTCATCTCCATATTCCTCCGCACCCTTATAATTTTACTAAACAGGAATTTAAGGCACATTTTGATATATAAAGAGCGGAAACAATAACACCTGTTTCCGCTCTATGATGTTGCTCGATAAGGAAATTCTTATTTAGCCAATTTAGCGAAGTATTCCAAAGTACGGATCAATTGTGCAGTGTAGGACATTTCGTTGTCGTACCAAGCTACAGTTTTAACCAGTTGTTTGTCGCCAACAGTCAGAACTTTAGTTTGAGTTGCATCAAACAGGGATCCGAAAGTCAGACCTTTGATGTCAGAAGAAACGATTTGATCTTCAGTGTATCCGTAAGTTTCAGGATCGGAAGCTTCTTTCATCGCTGCGTTGATTTCTTCAGCAGTTACGTTTTTCTCCAGAACTGTTACCAGCTCAGTCAGGGAACCTGTTGGTACTGGAACACGTTGAGCTGCGCCATCCAATTTACCTTTCAGCTCAGGGATAACCAGACCGATTGCTTTAGCAGCACCAGTAGTGTTAGGGATGATGTTTTCAGCTGCTGCGCGAGCACGACGGAAGTCACCTTTAGCATGTGGAGCATCCAAAGTGTTTTGGTCGCCAGTGTAAGCGTGAATTGTAGTCATCAAGCCTTCAACGATACCAAATTTGTCTTGCAATGTTTTAGCCATAGGAGCCAGGCAGTTAGTTGTGCAAGAAGCACCGGAAATTACAGTTTCAGATCCGTCCAGAATTTCATGGTTTACGTTGTAAACGACAGTTTTCATGTCGCCAGTAGCTGGAGCGGAGATAACAACCTTTTTAGCGCCGCCTTTCAAATGTTTCTCAGCAGCTTCTTTAGTTGTGAAGAAACCTGTGCATTCCAGAACGATGTCTACACCCAGGTCTCCCCAAGGCAATTCTTCTGGGTTACGGTTAGCCAAAACTTTAACTTCTTTACCGTTTACTTTGAAGAAACCATCATGTACTTCTACTTCCCCTTGGAAAGTACCTTGTGTTGTATCATATTTCAACAGATGCGCCAGCATTTTGGAATCTGTCAAGTCGTTAATTGCTACTACTTCAATACCTTCTACGTCTTGAATACGGCGGAAAGCAAGGCGTCCAATACGTCCGAAACCGTTAATACCAACTTTAACTGTCATGAGTGAGTTCCTCCCAAAGTTCGTTTAGTTTAGTTTTATATATTCAAGACAGACCCGAAAGCCCGTCAAGACAACACAATTAAAAAACCTTATCAATCTCTTAAATAACGGCTTACAATCTCGGCAGCAGCGCCTTCGTCAGTGACAAGAATGTCTTCCTGTCCGAAACGCAATACCGCATGAATAGCAGCCGCCTTGCTCTTGCCTCCAGCCACACCTAACACCGTCTCCGTGCGCCTGATGTCCTCCAAACGGAGTCCAAGCGTCAGCATTCTGTGAACAACGACGCCGTCTTCGTTAAAATAATAACCAAACGATTCGGCGACCGCGCCCTCATTGCTGATCTGGGCAAAGGTTTCAGGGTCAAGCTTGCGTCTGTGGGCCATTGCTATGGCGTTGCCTATCCCGTGAATGATAATACGACTCTCTCGAATCAGGCTCAATATATCCTGAATATTCGTATCCTCAAGCAAGGAGTTGTAAGCATGATTGCTGAGCAAATCCGGTACATGGAGCAGACGGTATTGAGCGCCGACCTTGCGAGCCATCGTGGAAGCAATTGTATTTGCCTGCATTTCCATGCTCTCTCCCAAACCCCCGCGTGCCGGTACAAACCATCCGCCTTTAAGCGGGCCGTTAGCAGGTAATGTCAGTTGTTCCGCCACATCTGCAATCGTCGTGCCACCTGTTACAGCGACCACGTCCTCGTCATCCATAACACTCAGCAGCGCCTTTGCGCCAGCACGGCCCAGTTCCTGCTTCGCTAACGGTGAAGCATCCGAATCCCCTGGAACGACAACCACCTTCCTCAAACCGTAGGCTTGACGAATCTGATCCTCCAATTGGGACAGGCCGAACAAGTTGTTCGCAATCGGCTCCAGCTGTTCCAGCAGATCCAGTCCTGCTTTGCTCACCTTCATGCCCACACTCTCAATCTCAATTAGCCCTTGCGCTTTAAGGAGATCAGTCTCAGCGCGCAGTACGCGCTCGGTCATATCCAGTGAAGCTGCCAGTGTTCTGCGTCCAATAACTTCGGACAGCATAATCTGATGCAGGATCGTGTACCTTTTTTTCAAAACATCCATGAGGTCGGGCAGAAGCTGCTTCTGTATTTCTAATATCTTTCGCATGCTTTCCACTCCCGCACACTTCTAAGTTCTGTCTCTATGCTATATCTCTAACTGGTCTTAAAATGTCCCGGGATAACTTTTTAAGTCCCACGTATATCTTACCCAATATTTGCTTCACATGCAAGTCTATCTGAACCTATATTTCTCAACTTTTTATGTGAATATGCGCACGTAATAAAAGCTTGCAATTCAATGCCGTATATCATATAATCATCTTTGTTTCCAAATTAATTAGTTAGTTGCTTGTAATGTTCATCTGTGCGCCCGTGGTCCAACGGATATGACGTAGGCCTCCGGAGCCTGAGATCGAGGTTCGATTCCTCGCGGGCGCGTCGTTTTATATGATTGGCTAAATGTTCCATATAATGTTTTTAACCAAAAAGAGCGCTGAGCGCTCTTTTTTTAATCAATAGTTTGACTTTCTTTGACTTTTTGTTTGAAATTGTTTATCATGTGGTTAATACGGTAACAGTTTATAAATAGGGATGTGTAATCGGCATATCCACCAAATCCACTAACGATATTTAAGGGAGGTTTTTTGACGTGAGCTATGTTCCTATGGTAGTAGAACAAAGTAACCGCGGCGAACGCGCCTATGACATTTATTCCAGACTGTTGAAGGATCGCATTATTTTGTTGGGCTCGGACGTCAATGACGTTGTAGCCAACTCAATTATTGCACAAATGCTGTTTTTGGCTGCTGAAGATCCTGAAAAAGACATTCACTTGTATATTAACAGTCCTGGCGGTTCCATCACAGCTGGTATGGCCATTTTCGATACGATGCAATACATTAAACCTGACGTATCTACCATTTGTGTAGGTATGGCTGCTTCCATGGGTGCTTTCTTGCTGAATGCAGGTGCCAAAGGCAAACGTTTTGCCTTGCCAAACAGTGAAATTATGATTCACCAACCACTGGGCGGTGCACAAGGACAGGCAACGGATATCGAAATTCGCGCCCGTCGCATTCTGAAAATGCGTGACAAATTGAACCGCATTCTCGCAGATCGCACAGGTCAACCACTGGAACGCATCGAAAAAGACACAGACCGTGACTATTTCATGTCCGCTGATGATGCCAAAGAATACGGTATTATTGATAAAGTGTTAACTAGCTCCTCTCCAGAAGGTGTATAAGAAAAGTGGTTTACTTCTGAATAGCTGGTAAATAGAAAGGCTGCCTCGGATTTTTGTATCCAGTAGGCAGCCTTTTTGATTTGCTATTTTTTAAAAATATAGGTCATCCAAATTATTGATTTTGTCCCGCAAAAGGCTTCCCGCCCTGAGGCAGCAGTTGAGCGAACGAGTAAGTAAACTCTGGAATTCCATACGCGTATGGAGCATAATCATACAAATCAAACACGATGATTACTCCACTATTGGTCACATAAAAATTCTGATCTGCGGCCAACTCTTTAAATTTTTCAAAACCTTCGCCAGCCTGGAGCGCATCAATTTTTTTCTTCAGATCAGCATTCAAAAACTTTTTATAGTTCGGATTTGCCTTCAATACGTCAGACAATTGTAGCAGCTTGCCATCAGCGAGCGAGAACGTGTATCCTTTACGCGCCGTCATACCATGTGCGCCACCTGTATACGAGTAGTCCTGCATAATCACACTTAGAATACCGTCCTTGTTATAGGCAATTGCAAAATCATTTTCGAAATCATACGGTCTTTCTGCTGTAACCTCTCCCTCTGCCACCATCTTTTTGCCTGCTGCCAATACTGTCTCTGCATGCTTCTTAAGCACATTATTAATGGCCTGTTGAGCCTCAGAATTTAGCTGATTGCCGCTGATTTGCGGATACTTAATCTTATAAGACACCTTTGCATTACTCGAAGCTGGAAGCGTCTGAGATGCAATTGTAATTGGATTTAGCTGGCTTTTACTCAATGTTACGGTTTTCTGAGCTGCATTCCACTGAGCATCGATACCCAGATAGTCTTTCAGCAGACTCATAGGGATGTATAACTTCCCGGCGACCATTTTGGCATCCATGCTGCGCGTGTTGATTCCGTTCACATTGACATAGGCATCCGAGGAGGAGACCACGATATAGAGCTTGTTGTACCCACTCCCCACTGTATATGTCCCTTCTTTGGTGTCATAGCTCACCGGAATTCCCAAGCTGTCACGCAGTGCTGCCACTGGAATCATGGTGTTCCCGTTCACTTGAATACCTTTAGCGGCCAACGTTTTACCATTCCATTGGATGGCGATCCCTGGTTGCTGTGTTGTCGCTTGCTGCTGTTTGGTCGATGCTGCCCCAATATAGGAAACCGGAATAACCGCAACTCCTGCTAAAATTCCCGCTGCCAGCAATGCTGAGCCCCATTTTTTTGTATGTTTGTTCATCGTAAGTATTCCTCCTATTGCAAATCTGTATAATCTATGTGTTTTGATCACTTTTCTTATTATATCTATACCCTATTGTATGTAGTTTACAATCTGTACACTCCCTGATTTCAATCTGTACACCTAACAGCCATTAGCAATGACAGACTCATTACAAAATGGTTTCAATAGACAAAAGAAGCCAACAAGTCATCCTGCAATGTTGCAGGCGCTTGCGGCTCCGCTTAATGGTCTATACTAGTTCATCTCATATTGAGCAGACACTTGGACTTTCACCGTTACTTGACCCGACTGTATCTCTGTTCCGCCACTCATATCCATGAGCGCTTTGGACATGGCATTCTCACGTTGTGTGAAAACCTGAGCTTCCCCGCCATCTACTGTAACATTCACCAGAGCTCCTAAGCCACGTTTAGCTGATTTTGCTACGGCACTGGCTTTGGATTGAGCATTATCCAACGCCTTTGCAATGGCTGCTTCCTCATAAGCGGAAGAATTCTCTACGGAAAACTGTATATTATCTACGTTGTTTGCCCCGGAATTTGTAGCCTCATCCAACAGTTGACCAATTTTGTCCAAATTGCGATATTTCACTGAAAGTGTATGGTTGGCCATGTAGCCTTTGAGCTTCTGTCCTTCTTTCTCGTTATAGGTATAGTTAGGTTGTACAGAGAACTGGCTTGTCTGAATATCGTCTGCACTAATGCTCCATTTTTCTTTTAATAGCTGTGTAACCTTGTTTATTTTCGCAGCATTGGCTTTTTGAGCAGCAGCAGCGGTGTTCCCTTCCGATTGCACACCAATAGAGAGATAAGCGATATCTGGCTTAGCCATTATTTCACCACTTCCACTCACGTTAATTACACCATTCGCCGTTGCTGCATAAGCGCGATCAGCTCCCGTCCACAGCCCTCCTGCTATTCCCCCAGCTAATAATGCTCCTGCAAGAATTGCTGTGCTTACTGTTTTTGTCCAAACTCTCATTGTAGTCAGCCTCTTTCTTGAAAATGTTTGTACCTTCCAGACGGAAAAAACGGGAAAAGGTTGCAGTCAAGCGGTATAAATTTCCGAAACAGAGCATTACCCAGGGGTTTTAACTATTTGTAGCTTGGACTTAACGCGGTCGCTATATTCAAATAAATATACATAAATAGCTTAATGGCGGGGCTGGTTGAATGCTTTTTTCTGGATACAAAAAAAAGCCCCCGAGGGGGCTTTCACTAAGAGCATACATCATATCACAAAGCAAATGCTCGTTTATTGATTTTCCAGCTCTACCTTACTAACCAGACTTACTAAAGCGTTTACAGCCTGTTCGGCGTCCGCACCTTCAGCACTAATATTGATTTCAGTACCTGTACTGATGGCGAGGCTCATAATACCCATGATGCTCTTGGCATTAACCTTTTTGTCTTCTTTTTCCACAAAAATTTCAGATGAATATTTATTCGCTTCCTGTACGAACAACGCAGCAGGTCTGGCGTGCAGTCCTGTTTTCAAGCGTACAACTACTGGATGTTTTGACATGTCAGCTTACCCCCTCATCAAATAAATCTGGACGCTATTTACTCCATTTTATTTATCACATTATAACATTAACCCGGGACAGACACTAGAAAAAAAACTAAAAAAACCGGTTCTAAAAGCCCCACAGACCCTCTTTTACGGAATCAGGCCGTTTTCCCCCCTGATTTTGTCAGCCATCTCATCAATTTTGCGAAGTCGATGATTTACACCCGATTTACTCACGACCCCTTTGAGCATTTCCCCGACTTCTTTTAAATTCAAATCGGGATGAGCAAGCCGAATTTCTGCCACTTCACGCAGTTTATCTGGCAAGGTCTCCAAACCAACTTCCCTCTCCAGCAACTTAATATTCTCAATTTGCCGGACAGCAGCTCCGATCGTCTTGTTCAAATTAGCTGTTTCGCAATTAACAATACGGTTTACGGAATTGCGCATATCGCGCATGATACGTACATCTTCAAATTTGAATAAGGCTTGGTGCGCCCCAATGATACTGAGCAGCTCAATGATCTTCTCGCCTTCCTTGATGTAAAGGATAAAGCCTTTTTTTCGCTCAATACAGCGGGCATTGAGATGAAACTCATTAGCGAGATCAACTAGCGCCTGACAATGCTCCTCATACATCGAAGAAATTTCAAGGTGGTAAGACGATCCCTCTGGATTATTCACAGAGCCACCTGCCATAAAGGCACCCCGCAGATAAGCCCGCTTACAACAGTTTTTCCGAATGATATCTCGATTAATCCCGTCAGTGAACAAGAAACCTTCTGAGACAATATAAAGCTCCTTTAGCAGCTCTTGTACACCATTAGGAATACGGACAATATACACATTATTTTTTTTCAAGCGCATTTTTTTCCGTACAAGCAGTTCGATGTGAAGTTGAAAATGCTTTTTGATCAAGGAGTAAATCCGCCTTGCAATCGCGGCATTTTCTGTGGACACGTCCAATATCACCCTTTTATTCGACAGTTGTACGGATCCGAGCATACGTATGAGCGCAGACAGTTCCGCTTTTTCACAGCAGGGCTGGCTTTCAATCATCGTAAGCTCTTTTTTCGTTTGTGCCGCAAAGGACAAGGGACTCACCTCCTTCTTAACATCCAGTTTTGTACCAATTGGTAAATATGCTGGCTCAGTTTGTCGGCGTCATGCCGTAAATACGTGCGGAACAGAACTAACGTATCTGCCACTACTTTATATCCTCGATCAGCCAGCTCGCCCATGTCTACTTGAACAGGCTTAGCTCCCTGCTCGGCATACATCTCCTGTACTTGGGGCGGAATTTCTCCGTTATTTACAATGACATAGTCGAACAGATGATGTCCTACATGCTCATAGATCGCTTGCAGGTGATCTCCCACTGTATAGCCATCGGTTTCCCCCGGCTGGGTCATCACGTTGCAGACAAATATTTTGATAGCATCTGATTTCACCACAGCCTCAGCAAGTTTCGGTACAAGCAAATTCGGTAAAATGCTGGTATATAGACTGCCGGGACCAATCAGAATCGCATCGGCTTCATTAATGGCTTCCACAGCCTCAGGCAACGGCTCCACGTGAGTCGGTTCAAGAAAAACACGTTTGATTCGTCCGCCCGCTTCTGGGATTTTGGACTCCCCGGTGATCACCGTACCATCCTCCATCTCGGCGCTGAGCACAACGCCTTCTTCAGCCGCCGGTAGTACACGCCCTCGGACAGCAAATACACGGCTAAGCTCACGCACCGCCGTTACAAAATCCCCCGATATATCAGTCATCGCTGCTAAGATCAAATTCCCCAAGCTATGGCCTGACAACCCTGATCCAGCACCGAAACGGTATTTTAGCATATCTGACATTACTGGTTCCACGTCAGCCAAGGCAGTCAGCACATTGCGGATATCCCCTGGAGGGGGCATCTGCAGCTCACTGCGCAATATCCCGGAGCTTCCGCCATCGTCAGCGACTGTAACAATAGCCGTAATATCCAGCGGCTTTTGCTTCAAGCCCCGCAGCATGACGGACAAGCCGGTTCCGCCGCCCATAACAACAATACGTGGGCGCTCCCGTTGTGATCCGGTCTCTTTCATGATTTCACCTCATTAATGCCGGTCCCGATCAGCATCCCGATGCGAAACAGAAACGGATTCTGTCTCGCTGGCACCCAGCATTTTTCCTAAATACTCCGATATTGCAACTGAACGATGCTTACCTCCAGTACAGCCAATACCGATAATGACCTGGCTTTTACCCTCTTTGCGATACTGCGGAATCAAAAAGTGCAACATATCCAGTAACTTGGTCAGAAACGCCTGAGTCTCCGGCCACTTCATAACATAATCATATACATCGCTATCCTGTCCCGTGTGTGGACGTAGCTGGTCCACATAGTGGGGATTAGGCAGGAAGCGCACATCGAATACAAGATCGGCATCAATGGGAATACCATACTTGAAGCCAAAAGATGTAATGTTCACGGACAGCATACTGCTCTCCAGATGAGAAAATCTCGAGATAATCCTCGCCTTTAAGGTTGCGGGCTTCATCGTACTTGTATCAATAACCTGTGTAGCGGAGCTTTTGAGTTCCTCCAACATCTTACGCTCCAAACGAATCCCATCCAAAGGCATACCATCTGGAGCAAGCGGATGCCGTCGACGGCTTTCTTTGTACCGCTGTACGAGAACACCGTCATTCGCATTCAAGAATAAAATTTCACAATGAATCGTAAAATGATCTTTAATATAATTAAGCGATTCCGACAAGGCGGTGAAAAATTCTCGTCCGCGTAAATCAATGACAAGAGCCACTTTGCCTATTTTACCGTTAGACTGCTCAATCAACTCGGCAAATTTGGGAATCAGCACAGGGGGCAGATTATCAACGCAGAAGAAGCCCAAGTCTTCAAGGCTCTGCACCGCAATGGTCTTCCCTGCGCCTGACATCCCCGTAATAATAATGAGCGTTGCCCACGGTGCAGCATTTTTTAGATTGTCTGTCATATGGACTTCCCTCTCCTTTTGCTTCTTCGCTCTATGCCAGTACCCCTATCATCAACCTGTGGATTAGGAGCGTAGCAGCAACCCTGCAGCTCCTACGATACCCGCGTCATTGCCTAACACCGCTGGTACGATATATACACCTTTTTGAAGCGGTTCAGGTGCCAGCTTGGCGTATACGCGACGCATCTCTTCAAACAAAAAGTCGCCTGCTTTAGAAACACCGCCGCCTATAATAAACAATTCTGGATTGAGCACAGCGGCAACAGCTGCCATCGATTTCCCCAAATAAAAGGCAGCCCGGTTCACGATACGCAGCGCGACTTCATCCCCGGCTTTAGCAGCATCGAATACTTCCTTAGCAGCAATGTGATCTTCCAGAGCCAGAGAGGTCCGGTCGCCACGTTCCACAGCATCCTTGGCCATACGAATGATGCCTGTTGCGGAAGATACAGTTTCCAAGCAACCCATTTTGCCGCATCCACACTGAATAGCCTCCAGATCAGGCACAACGCTGATATGGCCAATTTCCCCAGCCATGCCCGAAGAACCTTGATATATTTTACCGTTTATAATAATACCGCCACCTACGCCTGTTCCCAGGGTATAGCATACGCAGTTTTCAATGCCTTTGCCTGCACCAGCCCAAGCCTCACCCAGCGCAGCAACATTCGCATCATTGTCTATTTTCACAGGCTTGCCAATCCGGTTCTCTAGGAGCGCACGGATCGGTACGTCACGAAAGCCAATATTAGGAGCGAGGACAATAATACCATCACGAACATTCGTAAAACCTGCAACGCCTGCACCGACACCCTTTAGTTGATCCCACTCATAAGGAGATTCCTCAACAATGTGCCGCACATATTTTTCGATATTACCAATGACAACGTCTACACCTTTATCGGTTTCGGTTGGTCCCTCATATGTGTGCAAAAGCTGTCCGTTTTCATTACAAATGCCGACTTTAATCGCGGTACCACCCAAATCGACACCTACATAGATACTTTCAGACATGTTCCAAGCCACCTTTTATGTTTACTTAAAAATCTGGTATGAAATATAGCTTAAAATTCCTGCCTCATAATAGTAATCCTACGTTCCAACTATAATTGAAGCCCCCGTTACGGTCAAGGACACTTGCCTGTTGAAAAATGTACGATTAGCTGAACTTTTAACCTCATGCCTCCATAAGAAAAACGTCTGTTGACGTACTTTCAAGGAAGCCAGACCACGCTTAACGGAAATTTTTCTTGCGATTAAAGAATTGTTCAGCTCCGCTGAACATTTATAAATTCTATAATCATAAAAAGGAGAAAGCCTGTGCAAATGCACCAGGCTTTCTCTTCCTGAACAAACAACGGGGCTTAACAGAGGGCCCTTAGCCCCTCACATTAGCCACTTTGTGTATTATAGACACCCTTTATTGATCCAGTGTTTCGCTCCAGTCGTGGACGGCGCTGCCTTCAAGATACTTCTCGCAATCCATAGCCGCCATACAGCCCGTTCCCGCAGCCGTAATGGCTTGTCGATAACGGTTATCCTGAACGTCCCCACAGGCAAAAACACCCGGGATATTCGTTTCCGTCGTGCCTGGCTTCACTTCAATATAGCCGTGCTCATCGGTATGGATCTGTCCGTTCAGAAAGCCTGTATTCGGTGTATGCCCAATCGCCACGAACACGCCATCTGCCTCTATTAGCTCATCCTGGTTGGTCTCATTATTGTGTACTTTCAAGCCCTTTAAGCCAGTTTCTCCCGTCACAACTTCCAGAGGAGTCCGGTTTAATGCCCAATGTACTTTTTCATTCTCGCGTGCGCGGTCTTGCATAATTTTAGATGCCCGCAACTCGTCACGACGATGGACCAAGGTTACACTGGAAGCAAAACGGGTCAAGAAGCTCGCTTCCTCCATGGCTGAATCGCCACCGCCGACCACGATAATCTTTTTCCCACGGAAAAAGAAGCCGTCGCAAGTTGCGCATGTGCTAACTCCGCGACCTACATTGTCCTGCTCACCTGGAATGCCGAGGTATTTGGCGGACGCACCTGTAGCAATAATAACCGACTCCGCCTCAATGATGCCTTTACCCTCTACCTTCACTTTAAAAGGGCGCTTGCTGAAATCGACTTCCTCTACCCAACCGGAAGTAAACTCAGCGCCAAAACGTTCGGCCTGCTTGCGCATGTTATCCATCAGCTCAGGTCCGAGGATACCTTGCTCAAAACCCGGGAAATTTTCAATTTCAGTCGTTGTGGTAAGCTGCCCACCGGGCTGCATTCCTTCAATGATCAGCGGATTCATGTTGGCGCGTGCCAAATAGATAGCGGCTGTGTAGCCTGCAGGACCTGTACCAATAATTATGGATTTATACATACGTTTGTTGCCTCCTTTAAGTGATGTTTGGAGCAGGTCTCAGACCTGCTTTTTAAACGTGGAGAGCGGCTGCTTCAGCTTCTGTTTGATACCACACACGCTGTCAATTTGACGTGCGTAGCGGCTTACGGTCGATACGGAAATACCATAGCGGTCGGCTACTTCCTGATAGGTGACTGAATGATGATGCATTTTGGCTGTCAAATATTCCAGCGCAGCTGCCCATCCCTCAGTATGCTGAACCATCGGGACTTCTGGAGCAAGCCGATCCAGATACTCCTGCCAAAGTGATCTCAAATCATGCTGCATGGCCGGATCGGATGATTTGCTCATGACGGTCAGTACCTTGTCCAGCACGGCCTGCCATTGTGGATCAACTGGCGAAGCAGAGATATCACCTTCGGTTGTATGCGGATCTTTCTCAGCCTCCAACCGCTCAGGATGCTCCGTAACCGCGTGTGTATTCTGTACTTCCTGCTCTGCCAGCTCTTGCAATACTTGCAGAGCACGGCGTTTGAGTTCACTCTCCTGATCCGGGTCTTCTACGAAGGACTCCAGCGCCTGACGCACCTCATCGTCACCGATCAGGCTTAACGCCTGAATGACCTGAAGCTGAGTCGCCCGGTCTCCGTGGCGCAAGGCCCAAAAGAAAGATGACCGGATTAGCGGGTCCTTCTTCATACTGTCAGGCACCTGCTCAGCACCAAACTTCTCCCACATGCGGAATTGCTCTTCAAACGGGAGATGATAGTGATAGCTGAGCACTTGCAGCGGTGTACCTTCCTGCTGAAGCTCTTCCAATCTGGACAGGAAAAATCTTGGAACCTCCGAGGAAGCATCCTGCTTTTGCAAATGACTCCATAACCGCCGAGCTTCCGCATATCTTCCTGTATTGCTGGCAGCTACCGCTGTGTAATGGTACAAAGAAGCGTCCGCATTGTTCTCTCCATTGCCATGAAGCAACCTACGAAAATGTCTGTAGGCCTCCTCATGACGTCCGAGAATCCCCATAGTGGTCGCCAGCTTGAATACCTGCTCCTCCTGAAACGGTATAGTGACCGCCAAGGTTTGAACCAGACGATCCAATTCCGGACCGCCGCCTTCGTGCTGATAAAAAATCGCCAAGTTGCACAATGCGTGTAAATTACCTGGCTCATCCTCCAACACTTGAATAATGGTAGCCTTAGCATTTTGGAACAATCCCATGTAGTAATACGCTAGCGCCAGATTATTCCGCGCAGCGAACATGTCTGGTTGCTCCTCAGAAATTTGCTTGAGCAGTTGGGCTGCCTGAGCAAATTTCCCTTCCTCCAGCAGAACACGGGCCTGATCATGCTCAACCACTCCCTGCCGGGCCTTAATGCGGTTCAGCTTCGTCGGACGGTCCAGCTCATAATAGAGCAGCTCCATCATTTCCTCGGCTTCATCAAGAAACTGGCCTTCTTCGTCCTCCTCCAGGTACGTGACCAATGCTTTTTCCGCTTCTTCAAACTGCTCCATATTAGCGTAATTATTCGCCATATAGAAATAACATTCTGTCATCGACGAGTCTACGTCACTCAGAACAGAGGACAGGATCTCATTCGAACCTGCATAATCCCCCATCTCTGATAATATACCCGCCATATTGCAATGATTCACCGGATTATCCGGTTCATATTCAACGGCTTTGCGAAAATATTTCAATGCCTTGTCATAATGATTGCGATCAAGCGAGCGCACAGCTTTCTCAAAAAAGAAAGATGCGTCGAAACGCAAAGCAATAATCTTAGGGCTAGGTTCCGAAACTCGCAGATGTTTCCCTTTCATAAATAACCAAGGCACCTCCTTTAAAAGTAACTGGCATGTTCATACCCTTCAGTATACCACAACTTCAAAACGACTTGACAGTCGATCCTACCTCATTCCAAAAATCGGTTCCGTACTCATACCCCGATAGATACATATGCAAAAATACGCAAAATAGCCGAGCGCATTTTCCCTGTATGAAAGGTGCGTTCGGCTAGCAACTAGATATAACATTTTGACCCAATAAATAAGTATTATAGCGTTAACGGTACCCGTGAACGTTCACGATGCTGAAATACGGCAAGCTCGCGATAGCCGACTTCATATAAAAGTGATCGCGCCTTCTCCAAGTGCTCAGACAGCTTCGCTGGATCATGGGCATCCGAGCCGATGGTCAACGGGATACCTAGCGTGAAAGCTTGCTCCAGCATGCGGCGGCTCGGAAACATTTCGACACAGGGTTTGGATAGTCCTGATGCATTCAGCTCCATGGCCCGACCGCTGCGGGCTACGGCTGAGAGTGCGGAGCGCTCCAATTCACGCAGCTCCTCCTCTTCCTCTGGTTTCGGATGATAGCCGAAGCGCTTAATGACATCCAAATGACCCATGATGTCATACAACCCCGTAGCGGCCGCCTTGGAAACCGCATCATAATATGTGCGGTACACCTCTAGCACATTTTTACCTTCCCAATGGTGTACCTGACGGAAGTCGGTGACATCCCACTCACCGAGAAAGTGGACGGAACCAATCACATAATCCCATGGGTATGCATGGACGATATCTTCGATTTCGCGTTCCCAGCCCTCGATATAGTCGCCTTCCAAACCAACACGAATATCAATTTGCCCTTTATAACGCTCCTTCAGATCCAAGCATTCTTCCACGTATCGGGGCAGCTCATCCATAGGCATCGCCATTTCTGGATAATAGTTGGCTGGTTCTACATGCAGCAGCGGCATATGATCGGATAAGCCGAGCTGATCCAGCCCCAGCCGGATCCCCTGCTGCACATACTCCTCCAGACTTCCTATCGCATGCCCGCAGCGGGAATGATGCGTATGATAGTCAATTTTCATGCAGCCCTCCCCCTTTCAAATCCTACAATAGCCGTCCTAATCACGACGAGGGCGTTCATGACGGCGATTCAGCTCAGCCAGCACGTCATCGAGTGGTAGCTTGCGCTCCTGCAACAGCACCAGCAGGTGATAAATCAGGTCGCTGACCTCCAGACGCAACTCCTCATTATCTTTATTTTTGGCTGCAATGATTGTCTCAGATGCTTCTTCGCCAACCTTTTTCAGGATTTTGTCTACACCTTTATCAAAAAGATAGGTCGTGTAGGCTCCTTCAGGACGCGTCTCCTCGCGTTCCTTAATAATTGCTTCCAATTGGGCAAGCACCTCAAAGCGGCCTTCTGAAGCAATGGGAATAGCATCGGTACGAGTTACCGACACTTGAGCTCCTGCTTTTCCTGCCACAGGTGTTACAGCTGTTCCTGGCACGGAAATATCACGAGAAAAGCAACTCGTTGCGCCTGTATGACAGGCCGGACCGCTCGGAATGACACGCACCAATAGAGCATCGCCGTCACAATCCAGCTGGATGGAGGAGATCTTTTGCGTATTCCCAGAAGTTGCTCCTTTGTGCCACAGCTCCTGTCTGGAACGTGACCAGAACCAGGTCTCTCCTGACTCCAAAGACCGTTTCAGCGACTCGCGGTTCATATAGGCCAGCGTCAACACCTGAAGTGTAGCATCATCCTGCACAATCGCCGAGACAAGCCCCGCCTCGTTCCAGCGGACATTATCCAGTATCTGCTCCAGAGATAGCTGTTGGTTCAATTCGTTGCTCATCGTATCTCCACTCCTCTGCGCTTCAAATCCCGTTTCAGCTCAGGGATTCCGATTTCTTTATAGTGAAAAATCGTTGCTGCTAATCCAGCATCCGCTTTACCTGACGTAAACACGTCATAGAAATGTTCCTGTTTGCCTGCTCCGCCGGAAGCAATCACTGGAATCCCTACGGTATCCGAAACCGCGGAAGTCAGCGGCAGGTCAAAGCCATCCTTAGTTCCGTCTGCATTCATGCTGGTCAGCAGAATCTCACCGGCCCCCAGATGCTCTGCTTCCTTGGCCCAGGCCAAGGCGCGAATACCCGATGGCGTGCGGCCTCCGTGCGTGTATACTTCCCATTCGCCCCACGCCTCATTGTACTTGGCATCGATGGCAACAACGATACATTGTGAACCAAAGCTGCGCGCACCTTCCGCGATCAGCTGAGGGTTGCGGACAGCCGCCGTATTTACGCCGATTTTATCAGCACCGGCACGCAAAATGCGTTTCATATCATCGACATGAGATATCCCGCCACCTACGGTGAAAGGAATAGCAATTTCTCCGGCTGTCTGCCGAACTACTTCTTCCATCGTGGCACGACCTTCAACCGAAGCGGAAATATCCAGAAATACGATTTCGTCCGCCCCTTCCCGGTCATAAAGCGCAGCCAGCTCCACCGGGTCACCTGCATCGCGCAAGTTCACAAAATTAACGCCCTTAACCACCCTGCCATCCTTTACATCTAGACAGGGAATAATACGTTTAGCCAGCATGCCTACTCCCCCTATGCCTTTGCTACAGCTTGTACGGCAACCTGTAAATCAATGCTCCCTGTATACAATGCTTTACCCACAATTGCACCACCTACGCCTTCTTTCGCATAGGTGCTCAGTGTGATTAGATCATCCATCTTGCTGACTCCGCCGGATGCAATCACGGTTCGTCCACTGCTTTTGGCAAGCGCTGCAATAGCCTCTACATTCGGGCCCTGCATCATGCCGTCGCGAGAAATGTCTGTAAAAATAAATGTTTCAGCTCCCTTGGAGGCCAGTTCAGCAGCCAATTCATCTGCTCGAACCTCCGAGGTTTCGAGCCATCCACGCGTAGCCACATAGCCATTTCGCGCATCTAGACCGATGGCGATCCGATCACCGTAGGTACCCAATACCGCTTCCGTAAAAGCACGATCCTCAATAGCTGCCGTGCCCAAAATCACCCGGCTCACGCCCAGCGACAACAGCCGCTCCACATGCTCAAGCGTACGTAAGCCACCGCCCACTTGTACAGGTACTTGCACCGCAGAAGCAATCCGTCCAATGAGCGCATCATTCACCGGTTGACCTGCTTTGGCACCGTCCAAATCAACCAAATGAATGTAGGAGCCGCCCAAGCGCTCCCATTCTCGTGCTACTTCCACCGGATTTTCGTTGTATATTGTCTCCTGGTTATAATCACCTTGTACCAGTCGTACACATTTGCCATCGCGAATATCAATCGCCGGGTATATCGTGAACAAAGTATGACCCCCTTATGAACTAATCAGCAGCTATATACCTTCACACCCATCAACGCCCAAATTTGAGCCTACTAACACAAACGCTCAAGTAGTTATGCTCGCTTTTCCGCTTCCGCCAATTCCAAAAACTGACGAAGCAGACGCATCCGCTTTTCTCCGGATGGAACTGCATACCGTATACATGGCCTCTGCCAACAATAGCCGTTACAGGTCCACCATATTCGGTTACTGCCAGCAGGTCACTTTCAATCTCCGGCTTTGCATGATAGGAATGCACAAAATACACATGCCCTTCCTCCAAGCCCTGCAATAACGGGTGCTCTGGCTGGGTGATATGCAGACGATTCCAGCCCATATGTGGCACTTTAACGCCCAGATCAGGAGCAAACCGAACGACCTCGCCTGGTAATATATTAAGTCCTTCGTGACTGCCGTATTCTTCACCACGAGTGAATAATAGCTGCATTCCCAAACAAACACCGAGCAGCGGTTGTCCAGCACTTGCAACCTCCTGAATAACCCGATCCAATCCACTGGAACGCAGATGTTCCATCGCATCCCCGAAAGCCCCTACCCCCGGCAAAATTACACCGCTAGAGGTACGAATCACTTGAGCATCTCCTGTCACTACAGCCTCATAGCCAAGGCGCTCAACCGCCCTGCTCACACTATGCAGATTCCCTCTGCCGTAATCCACAATGGCAATGGACATGGACTACAGCACTCCCTTCGTTGAAGGCACTCCTGTCACGCGCGGATCAATGGAGGTCGCCTCATCCAAAGCACGCCCCAGCGCTTTGAACACCGCCTCAATCATATGGTGGGTATTTTGCCCGTAGTGAACAATGACGTGCAGCGTCATGCGAGCCTCCAATGCAAATTTCCATAGAAATTCATGCACCAGCTCTGTCGAGAAGCTGCCTACCTGCTGAGACGGGTACTCTGCGCGATACTCAAAATGAGGTCGATTGCTCAGATCAATAACAACCTGCGCGAGTGCCTCATCCATCGGTACAAAGACGCTGGCATAGCGCTTGATACCTTTTTTATCACCCAATGCTTCCAGCAAGGTTTGCCCCAGACAGATCCCAATGTCCTCGACGGTATGATGATCGTCAATGTCCACATCCCCTCTGGCCTGTACATTTAGATCAAATTGTCCGTGCTTGGTGAACAAATCCAGCATGTGATTCAGAAAAGGAACATCCGTTTCAATCTCGGCCTGCCCTGTCCCGTCTACTGCAAATGACAGCTGAATGTCTGTTTCGTTCGTTTTCCGGCTGACACTGCCTGTACGCTCTGCTTTGTTATTTTCGTTCCCCATCGCCATCCACCGCCTTCTTCTCATTGTCCAATCGAACTTGTATCGCCCGTGCGTGGCCTTCCAGCCCTTCATGCCGGGCAAGCTGCATAATGGTCTCTCCATTGCGCAGCAGTGCTTCCTTGCTGTAATAGATCATACTCGACTTCTTGATAAAATCATCAATATCCACTGGCGAAGAAAAGCGTGCTGTTCCATTCGTCGGAATGATGTGATTAGGTCCGGCAAAATAATCGCCTACCGGCTCTGAGCTGTACGCTCCCAGAAAAATAGCTCCCGCATTTTCAATCAGCCCCATATGCTCCATCGGCTGCTCTGTCATGATCTCCAAATGCTCTGGGGCAAGCCGGTTGACAATACGGATGCCCTCTTCCAAATTGTCAACGACAATGATGGCTCCGTATGCCTCCACCGATGCAGCAGCGATATCTCTGCGCGGCAACTCCGCCAATTGGCGCTGTAACTCGGCTGATACTTCTTCGGCCAAGCGTTGCGAAGGCGTAACCAGAATGGCTGAGGCCATTTCGTCATGTTCCGCCTGTGAAAGTAGGTCGGCCGCTACATAAGAGGGATTCGCTGTGTCGTCTGCCAATACGACAATTTCACTCGGTCCCGCAATACTGTCGATATCCACTGCACCGTATACCTCTCGCTTCGCCAGCGCTACATAAATGTTGCCGGGACCGCAAATTTTATCAACCGGTTCAATACTATGTGTCCCGTATGCAAGCGAGGCAATAGCCTGCGCTCCGCCAACCCTGTATATTTCCGTTACACCAGCCTCTGCCGCAGCTACCAGTGTATAGGGGTCGATCCCTGCTTTGCCGCCTGTCGCCGGGGGTGTCACCATGACGATCTCCGGTACTCCAGCCACTTGAGCTGGAATAACATTCATCAATACCGAGGAGGGATAGGCAGCTTTACCACCTGGAACATACACGCCTACACGTTTCAAGGGTCGGATGATTTGACCGAGCAAGCTACCATCTGATTGTAAATCTATCCATGAGTTACGCTTTTGCTTGGTATGAAAAGCGCGAATATGAGCGGCCGCTTCTCGAATCGCCTGTATAAATGAAGGCTCTACCTTATCATAGGCCAACTTTAATTCTCCATCTGTCACACGAAGCTGCTCCGCTGTCAGCGATACACCGTCAAACATTTCTGTATACCGCAGGACAGCCTCATCTCCCTCTTGGCGTACCGATTGAATAATCGTACGCACAGCCTCGTTTTGCTCAGGTGTTCCGTAATCTACCTCTCGTTGGAGATTGAAATCACGGGCTGCTACGATCTTCATTTGCTCATTCCCCCTTACCTGCTGCTTGCTTGCAGAATGCTCCTTAACCGTTGCTCCGTTCCTTTAACCCTTCGGTACTACTTCAGTTGGAATCACCTGATGCAATCGATCACACAATGCCTGAATCGGACCATTTTTCATCCGGTAACTGACCCGGTTGGCAATCAAACGACTGGTAATATCTAGTATGTTAATCTGCTCAACCAATCCGTTCTCCCGCAAGGTCTGCCCAGTCTCCACCATATCTACAATGCGATCTGCCAGACCAATTAACGGCGCCAGCTCGATGGAGCCATTCAGCTTAATGACCTCCACCTGCTGACCTTGCTCCCGAAAATACTGGGAAGCCACATTTGGATATTTGGTTGCGACCCGCTGACGAATACCTGGTTGCCAATCGGGTAAAGCAATCACCGACATCCGGCAACGGGCAATCCCCAGATCCAGCAGCTCATATACATCCTTGTTTTCTTCCAGCAACACATCCTTACCTACAATGCCGATGTCAGCTGCACCGTACTCCACATACGTAGGAACATCGACGGGCTTCGCCATAATAAATTCCATCCCCAGCTCAGGCAGTGGAATGACCAGCTTGCGCGTTTCGTCCACATCCAGTGGAATGGGGACTCCTGCCCGGCGAAACAACTCAGAAGCCTGCTTGTAAATCCGTCCCTTCGGCATGGCTACCTTTAATGTTTCCGTCATGACAATTCCCCCCTTTGTACGGGCTGTCTTCCTTCAGCTGTATAGCTGTATACCTCTGCGTACAGATCCTGCTGCTCACGACGTCGATCCTCCAGTCCCCCCGTGAGTCCTGTCACCACAGTAAAACCCTCTGCACGTAGCTGTGCTGCGGCGGATAGCGCCTCTTGTCGTTCCTGCTCGTCATAACGAATAAATACCGGACGCTTCGTCTCTATTGAGATACCATCCACACCATCGACGATTCGGTTCGTCTTCAATGCGAATCCCGTTGCCGGTACCGATCGCCCAAACTGCTGAAGCAGATTGTCATAACGACCTCCGTTGCATACCGGAAACCCGATTACTGCTGCATAGCCCTCAAAAGTCATTCCTGTATAATATGAAAAGTCACCGATCATGGTAAGGTCAATTAACACATGCTCAGATACGCCGTATGCCTCCAGCACTTCCCACACCTCGCATAAATGTGCAATGGATTGAATCGTCTGTTGCTCCACACTAAGGCGGGTAGCCTGCTCGCAAATTTCCTTCCCACCACGTAGCCGAAGAATAGCCTCCAGCTTATCCCGATGCGCGGGGGCCAAACCTAAAGCTTCAATCGCCGTTCGGTAGCCCACTACATCACGACTGAGCAACAGTTCTTTTAGTGCTTGCTGTTCAGCCTGTCGACCTGGAATAATTTCTTCAAACAACCCGTTCAGGAATCCCACATGTCCCATGGCGATTTTAAAAGAGGTAACACCCGCTGCCTGCAATGATGCAATGGCCAATGCTACAACTTCTGCATCAGCCTCAGGTGAGTCATCCCCTACCAGTTCCACGCCTGTTTGAAAAAACTCTGCCTCTCTTCCTGCCTCTTCCTCAATCGCTCGAAATACATTGGCGTGATAGGAAAGGCGAAGCGGTACTTCCTCTTCCTTTAGCAACGAAGATACCACCCGTGCAATTGGAGCAGTCATATCAGAACGAAGTACCAACGTAGTCCCTCGGTTGTTGAGCAATTTAAACAGCTTCCGATCAGAAGTAGAGCTAGCTACTCCTACCGTATCGTAGTATTCCATCGTAGGCGTCATAATCTGACGGTAACCCCAACGTTCCATACAAGCGAGTACATTCAGTTCAATGGCCCGCAGCTTCGACACTGCACGTGGAAGGTAATCCCGAACCCCTATAGGAATCTCGAATCCTTTTGGCTTAGACATCTCTATCACCTCATGATTTCAATATCTTTATCATGGTAAAGTGCTAACAAACTAAAGTATATTCGATATATTATCATGCCCTACTTATGAACGTCAACCAAACGAAGCAGCCCATTTTTACAGCTCAGACAAGTCGCTGTCCTTCTCTATATTTTATCCAATGCAAAATGCATGAATCCTAAAAAAAGACTGTCAGCCTTAAGCCAACAGTCCAAGTCAAAATATTTAGCAATTTGCCTGTTCATCTTTACTCTGGGATGGAAACTTCGGAACTGTGCCCAAACCGATCCATGAAAATGGTACATATCGAAAAAACAACGTCACAATCAGCCATGATCCAAACAGCGCCAACACCCATCCGCCAGCAACAGAGAAGACATATTCTATCGGTGTACCATGCAAATCCAGTTTGCGATACACTCGTAATAACGCCGGATGAAGTAAATATATACCGAAAGAACATGCTCCCAGCCAACTGATGAACATTCGCAGTCTATCACTAGTATGACGATATAATAAAACTGATAACTGAAACAGCACCAATGCAGATACGAGAGCATATGCATTATGTAGCAGTTCATAGACCAGCGAGTCCGCATAAATGGCTTTGCGGTAGGCTATAAACCATATTTGTACATAAACGATCCCGAGTAATAACCAAGCCGCCCACAAGGCCCACCAGCTGATCAACTGGCCGCGACCCATTACCGTACCTGGGACTGGAAAAAGCCACTTTTTAAACCCTTCATATCCAATCGCTACAGCGGCACCCAAGGCAAAGTAACTGATATACGTAATCGCAAGGCTTCCTCTCTCCTCTTGCCAAACATATTTGTTCAGCAGTACAAACCCCCATTGAATGAGCAACCCTACTGCCAAAATGACAAAAGCTGCTCTCCGTGGATTCGATATCCAATGACGTAAACGCTGCACTCCCCACAACAGTAGCGGAAAGACCAAATAAAATTGGATGATAATAATAACATAATACAAATGCGTATACGCCTTTCCCGTTAGCAGCACGAGCGGAAGATCACTAAGCGGCATCAACCCACGTGTCACCAAGGTCAAATAGTACATAAGAGAAAATAAAACGTAGGGTAACACAATAAACATCAGTCTTTTTCGAAAAAACAAAAGCATACTCTTTCCACGAAGTGGCCGATCGACATAATTGTAAAATAAAACAAAACCGCTCACAAAAATAAATACAGGCACTGCAAAGCTGCTAAACATATTTAAAAATAAAAAGGGGTAAAACAATAGAGAATGACGCGCATCAATCAATGCCATTGAAGTTGCATGAATAGTAATGACGGCCGCAATTAATATTCCTCGGTAAATATCAAGCTCTGGTATACGTTCTTTTTTGACCAAATCAACACGCTCCCATATCGCCTTGCAAAAATATTTATTATCAATTTTTAAACATAACCAATATGCATTACCCCACTTATTATACAGAAAAACAGCACAAGAAAGACCCCTTAACACATAAGGGGCCTTTCTTATCGTGCTATTTACTTTTCATCCACACCAGAGCGTCTTAAATCACGCAACGGATTACCGCCTACAAATGCACCTGCCGGTACATCTTTATGCACAACCGCTCCGGCCGCTACAACAGCTCCGTCACCGATGGTAACACCCGGCAATATGGTTGTATTCGCGCCGATCAGCACACGATCCCCGATCACCACTTTACCGATGCGATACTCCTGTATAAGGTATTCATGAGCCAGTATGGTCGTGTTATATCCAATGACCGAATTGTTCCCGATCGTAATATGCTCTGGGAAAAAAACATCCACCATCACCATCAGGCCAAAAGCAGCATGTTCCCCCACCTTCATCCCCAGTATTCTGCGGTAAATAGCATTTTTCAGAGAAAGCACAGGACAATACCGGGCAATCTGTATAAAAATGAAGTTCTTAATGCCTTTCCAAGGGCTCACCGTCCGATAAATTTGCCACAACGCATTGGGACCTTCTACAGGATAGCGGTTCACCTTTCTCACGATACATTGACACCTTGAAGCTCCAGCTTCAGCAGATCCCTCATATCATATAGCATGTAGTCTGGTCCATATCCGCGCAAAGTTTCCTCACCCTTGAGCGACCAGGCCACCCCAGCAGATTTCACACCTGCCGCCTGAGCTGACAAAATATCAAAGGAACTGTCACCAACCATCAACGTATGTTCCGCTTTAGCATTTAAACCTGCCAAAGCCTTGAGCACTGGCTCCGCGTGAGGCTTCGGATGTTCCACATCGTCAACCGTCACAATGTAATCCATAGACGAAGTCAGATCAAACAGGTTAAGTACACGCATCGTGGATGGTCGTATCTTGGTTGTCACAACCCCTAGCTTAATTCCTCGTGCGCGCAGCTCCTGAATAACCTCAATAACATGTGGAAATGGCTTCACCATTTGATCATGATGAATTTGATTATAAGCACGGTAGTCTTTAATTAGCCCAGATACATCCGTTAATCCCGTAAAAGTACGGAGTTGATCGTCCAGTGTTCCCCCCATATGAGGAATAATATGCTCCCGCGTTAGCGGATCAGCATCTGGATGGTTCAAAATGTGTAAAAATGTGCTGATAATCAACTCATTCGTATCCATAATGGTACCGTCTAAATCAAACAAAATCGTATTTATCATAGATGCTCCTTCTTGTCCTCATCCGTGTCTTCCTTAGATAGCTTATCCACCGTGGCAGTTGGAGAAACCGCATCCTGTCCAGGACGGGACACCTGTTCTGGCGTCACATCAGGTACCTGATCAATCCCTGTCTTGCTGGAGACAATCGGGTCGCTATATCTCGCAACGGCTGAGCCCTTCCGACGACGAACCAAGATGAAAATCACAGCAGCTACAATGATGAAAATAGCAAGCAACTGTGAGATCCGTACGTTACCGTAATTCGGATCCAAGTACCCCGGTTCAAACCCTAGCCATACCATAGGGGACCACAGAGCATTCACAAAGGAAGCCAGCCAGTCCGGTCCCTGAAAGGCCAAGCTGTCCGTCCGCACCCGCTCGATGAAAAAGCGACCAATAGAGTACCAAATGAAGTAAAATGCAAACATTTCACCCGCACGTACAAATTTCATCCGGCGAATCACAAGCAGCAAAATCACGCCTACAATACTCCACAGCGATTCGTACAGGAACGTAGGGTGATGAAACACCCCGTTAACGTTCATCTGATTCACAATGAAGTCCGGTAGATGTAGCTGATCGCGCAAAAAAGTCTCTTTCGTTGGTCCACCGTAAGCCTCTTGATTGACAAAATTACCCCAGCGTCCAATCGCTTGACCGATTAATAGACCCGGCGCACAAATATCAGCGATACGCCAGAAGTTATACCCTTTATAGCGGAAATAAATAACCGCACATATAATGGCACCAATCAAGGCACCATATATCGCGATACCGCCGTTCCAAATTTTAAAGACATCCCATAGATTATCTCGGTAGTCTTCCCATTTGAAGGCTACATAATAAATACGCGCTCCAATAATGGCCGATGGAACACCCAGAAGCAGCATATCCATAAAGAATTCCTGCGGAATACCGAATCTTTTTCCCTCACGGATGGCGAGATATAAACCCACAAGTGCCGCCAGCCCCAAAATAAGCCCATACCAATGGACCTTGATTGCCCCGATTGAAAAAGCAATCGGATTCAGCAGTAATGTTGCCGTTGACATATGTTTCTCTCACTCCTTGTTATTCCTTGCAACCGAACGAACCTTAATCCATCTCTTCCATATCTTCAGAAATCGTCGCAGTCAGCTTGTTTGTAAATTGCAGAGCTGCATTAACGCCCATTTGTTTCAACCGATAGTTCATGGCCGCTACCTCGATAATAACAGCCAGATTTCGGCCCGGACGTACTGGAATCGTAACGAGTGGAACATCTGTATCAATAATGCGTGTGGTTTCTTCATCGAGACCGAGACGGTCATACTGCTTGTCCTGTTGCCATGCCTCCAGACGGACAACCAATGTAATCCGCTTATTATTACGAACTGCACCAGCACCAAACAGTGTCATCACATTAATAATGCCCACGCCACGAATTTCAAGCAGGTGACGAATTAGTTCAGGTGCTGTTCCATGCAACTGAAAGTCGGACGTTTGCCGGATTTCTACCGCATCATCTGCTACCAAGCGATGCCCACGTTTAACAAGTTCCAGTGCTGTTTCACTCTTACCAATTCCACTACTGCCAGTGATAAGCATTCCCACGCCATACACGTCACACAGTACACCATGAATAGTCGCCGTAGGTGCCAGCTTTCTTTCCAGAAAACCTGTGATCCGGCTTGATAAAATCGTCGTCGCCATATTGGTTCGCAGTACAGGAATATCTCGCTCTGCGCTTGCCTCCACTAACTCGGCCGGTACCTCCAGGCCACGTGTGATGATAATACATGGAGTCAGCTCTGTACACAAACGCTCCATCCGATCCCGTCGCTCCTCAGGAGGCAGCATACCCAAAAAAGCTAGCTCAGACCTTCCCAAAAGCTGTACCCGCTCCTGTGTATGATATTCAAAATACCCGGCCATCTCCAGGCCTGGGCGATTCAAATCGTCCACGGTGATCAGTCTGCGCAGACCTTTTTCACCGGAAATAACCTCCATTTGAAACTGCTGTACAAGCTCGGATACCTTTACCTGTTTAGCCATTGTATTCTCTCCTTCATCTGCAAAAACCGGATTCTATACGCCATTTGATTTATGTAGCATTATTCTATTAACCATACAAACCCATGCAGTCTATCCTGAATGAGTCCACACTTCACTTGATTTAACAATAGGATTCCAGGCTATCCCTATCCCGACAGTTGAACCCCCAAGCCCCAATCTAGGACTTATGCCAACGAACCTTGTCTGAGTCTAGACCTGCACCATTGTACACCCATCGTATCGGAATTTTCCATTGAATGCAATGCCAAAGCTAGTAGCGGATATCATATACAAAAGAGTCGCAGTTCTCCGCTTGGGGAAAACTGCGACTCTCTTCCAGAGGCTGATCTTATTCGCCAACCAGAATGCTCAATTCCGATTCCTTATCAAAAATATGAACTTTGTTCATATCAACAGCCAACTTCGCTTTGACACCATCACGAGTATTAGAACGTCCGTCTACACGGGCAATAATCGTGTCGTTTCCGGCACCGCTCAGGTACAACAGCATTTCATGACCGAGGTTTTCCGTTACATCCACAGTGGATGTAAAGATCGTGTTCGGAGAAGCCTCTAAGAATACAGGCTCTTCATGAATATCCTCAGGACGAATGCCCAAGATCACTTCTTTGCCAATGTAGCCTTTCGCTTTCAAAATCTGTCCCTTACCTTCAGGTACAAACAGATCCAGACCTGGTGCTGCGAAATGCAACGCACCTTCTTTTTCAACCAGCTTACCCGAGATAAAGTTCATCGTAGGAGAGCCGATAAAACCAGCTACGAACAGGTTCACTGGACGGTTGTACAGTTCATCCGGGGAAGCAGCTTGTTGAATGATACCATCCTTCATAACTACAATCCGATCACCCATCGTCATGGCTTCAACCTGATCATGTGTTACATAGATAACGGTCGTTTCCAAACGCTTAGCTAACTTCGTGATTTCCGCACGCATCTGACCACGCAGCTTAGCATCCAAGTTGGACAGTGGCTCATCCATCAAGAAGACTTGTGGATCACGTACAATCGCACGACCCAAGGCAACACGCTGACGCTGACCGCCTGATAACGCTTTCGGCTTGCGATCCAGCAGATGCTCAATATCAAGGATTTTAGCCGCTTCACGTACACGTTTATCAATTTCTTCCTTTTTAACCTTGCGGAGCTTCAGACCAAAGGCCATATTTTGGTATACGTTCATATGCGGATACAAGGCATAGGATTGGAATACCATCGCGATATCGCGGTCTTTTGGAGCCACATCGTTCACAACACGATCACCAATGTACAATTTACCGTCTGAAATTTCCTCCAAACCAGCAATCATACGAAGTGTAGTAGACTTCCCACAACCGGAAGGACCAACCAATACGAGAAATTCTTTATCTTGAATGTCCAAATTGACATCAACAACCGTAGCTTTTTCTGCACCTGGATATTTCTTAAAAATATGCTCTAAACGTACGCCAGCCATAGCTTTTGCCTCCCCAAGGTCAAGTTTTGAAATCGAATACATTTTCTACTTGTATCTTACCCTAGTACCCAAAGTATGACTATTCGCAAACTGCACAAAAATGCTATTTCCTTTTTGTCACTTTGTACAATAGCAGATATAGTTTGACCAAAACCGCATCATTAAACGTCCTCACGTCCAATCCGGTCTCCTGTTTAATCTTGTCCAAACGGTAAATCAACGTATTTCGGTGAACATACAGACGCTTGGCTGTCTCACTCACATTACAATCCAGTTGAAAAAAGATATCTAATGTAGCCATCGTTTCTGAGTCTTCCAGTATGACAGATGACTTCATTACTTGCTCCAAAAATAGCACACGTTGTTCCTTGGGAATGCGATTTAACAGTCTCTCCAAATGAAGCTCCCATGAAAGGTGGATGTGCTCTGTTACATGAAAAAGCTTGCCAAGATGGATCGTCTCCCATAATAAATTCAGCTCGTGGGGAAGACTTTGCAAAGGGATCGAGGGCTTGGAAATCGCCAAATGGAATACACCGACCCATTCATTCGCGATAAGTTCATATAACCCCAAGCTAAAAGCCGTAAGTACCTCCTCCAGCGGTTCCGCAAAATCTGCCTCTCTGGTCTCAGTATCTTTATCCCGTTCATCGTCGGCTCCTAATAAAAGCTCCTTTTTAGCGAGAATCAGCCAAGATTGTTCGTCTAATGGAGTAAGCAGCACATCCCCTCCAAAATAGCTCGCTAACAATCGATGAAGCTGCGTATAGGTAATAGCTCCATCCTGTGTTCCCTCACCATTTAGCAAAAAAGGCACCATACACGCTGATAGCGGATCACGAAGTTCTAATTCAGCAGGAACCTCTTCTTTACTGTTTAGGTTGGCTGCCTCCTGTATGAGCCATTGTCCAAAACGACTCATCCGCTCTTCCTCGCTATAAGCCCGGTTGACCGACAAGCTTGGACCATTGTGCCAAACTTGTTCCATGTTCCCCAGTAGCGCTTCTATCAACTTCCGTTCTCGATCCGACAAGTATCTGGCCTCTACTGCAAAAGCAGCCAGTTCACCTGCCGATGCACGAAACGGAAAATATAATTTATTTTCACTAACAAATGATCTATCCGGTATGACTGAATCGGTTGTTTCTCCTTCTGCCATCATTTCTGGGCACCAAGGCACTATGGTAAAAGGCGCTTGAATTATATTCTGAAGCTGTTGCTGAATCCACTCTGTATCCAAAGTCACGCGATCACCACTTCACTTTTTTTAGAATATAGATAAACACTAAGCGAACATAATGAACTTATTATAACCTGTCGATACCTTAAAACAAAAAGCTATATAAAAACATAACTTAAAACAATGCAAAAAAGCCATCAACTTATAGTTGATGACTTCTGATGAGCCATGAAGGACTCGAACCTTCGACACCCTGATTAAAAGTCAGGTGCTCTACCAACTGAGCTAATGGCTCATAAAACTGGTGGAGGATGATGGATTCGAACCACCGAACCCGTAAGGGAGCAGATTTACAGTCTGATGCGTTTGGCCACTTCGCTAATCCTCCATATAAAGGTGGCTCGGGACGGAATCGAACCGCCGACACGAGGATTTTCAGTCCTCTGCTCTACCGACTGAGCTACCGAGCCATATCCATTGCAAAAAAATAAAGTGCGGAGGGATACCCCTTCCCACTTTAGTACGGTGAAAATATTAAACTGAAAAATGGCGGAACTGACGGGATTCGAACCCGCGATCTCCTGCGTGACAGGCAGGCATGTTAGGCCTCTACACCACAGTTCCCTATATTTTTCAAAAAAATGGTGCCGGCGAGAGGACTTGAACCCCCAACCTACTGATTACAAGTCAGTTGCTCTACCAGTTGAGCTACACCGGCACAATGGTGGAGGCTGAGGGGATCGAACCCCCGACCCTCTGCTTGTAAGGCAGATGCTCTCCCAGCTGAGCTAAGCCTCCTGGGTATGTATGGTAGCGGCGGAGGGGATCGAACCCCCGACCTCACGGGTATGAACCGTACGCTCTAGCCAGCTGAGCTACACCGCCATAACATAATTCTCTAGCTTGTCCTAAATGGCGGAGAGAGAGGGATTCGAACCCTCGCACCACTTTCGCAGTCTAACCCCTTAGCAGAGGGTCCCCTTATAGCCACTTGGGTATCTCTCCATATGAATGGACTCGCTTAGTGAAATTCTACAGATATTCAGATTATCAGCAAAGTGAATCTGAATATCAAGCATAATTCCAAGGTGTTACACCCTGAAAACTGGATCCGAAACTTTATTGCGTCTTATCTTTAGGATAAGCCCTCGACCGATTAGTATTGGTCAGCTCCATGCATTACTGCACTTCCACCCCCAACCTATCTACCTCGTCGTCTTCAAGGGGTCTTACATACTGGGAAATCTCATCTTGAGGGGGGCTTCACGCTTAGATGCTTTCAGCGCTTATCCCTTCCGTACATAGCTACCCAGCGGTGCTCCTGGCGGAACAACTGGTACACCAGCGGTACGTCCATCCCGGTCCTCTCGTACTAAGGACAGCTCCTCTCAAATTTCCTACGCCCACGACAGATAGGGACCGAACTGTCTCACGACGTTCTGAACCCAGCTCGCGTACCGCTTTAATGGGCGAACAGCCCAACCCTTGGGACCTACTTCAGCCCCAGGATGCGATGAGCCGACATCGAGGTGCCAAACCTCCCCGTCGATGTGGACTCTTGGGGGAGATAAGCCTGTTATCCCCAGGGTAGCTTTTATCCGTTGAGCGATGGCCCTTCCATGCGGTACCACCGGATCACTAAGCCCGACTTTCGTCCCTGCTCGACTTGTAGGTCTCGCAGTCAAGCTCCCTTCTGCCTTTGCACTCTTCGAATGATTTCCAACCATTCTGAGGGAACCTTGGGGCGCCTCCGTTACTCTTTAGGAGGCGACCGCCCCAGTCAAACTGCCCACCTGACACTGTCCTCGCACCGGATCACGGTACCAAGTTAGAACCTAGATACGATCAGGGTGGTATCCCAAGGATGCCTCCTCTCAAGCTGGCGCTCAAGATTCTACGGCTCCCACCTATCCTGTACAGATCGTACCCAAATTCAATATCAAGCTGCAGTAAAGCTCCATGGGGTCTTTCCGTCTTGTCGCGGGTAACCTGCATCTTCACAGGTATTAAAATTTCACCGGATCTCTCGTTGAGACAGCGCCCAAGTCGTTACGCCATTCGTGCGGGTCAGAATTTACCTGACAAGGAATTTCGCTACCTTAGGACCGTTATAGTTACGGCCGCCGTTTACTGGGGCTTCGGTTCATAGCTTCGCTCCGAAGAGCTTACCACTCCCCTTAACCTTCCAGCACCGGGCAGGCGTCAGCCCGTATACTTCGCCTTGCGGCTTCGCACAGACCTGTGTTTTTGCTAAACAGTCGCTTGGGCCTTTTCACTGCGGCCCCCTCGGGCTATTCACCCTACCGAGGCACCCCTTCTCCCGAAGTTACGGGGTCATTTTGCCGAGTTCCTTAACGAGAGTTCTTCCGCGCGCCTTAGAATTCTCTTCTCGCCTACCTGTGTCGGTTTGCGGTACGGGCACCTTCTCCTGGCTAGAGGCTTTTCTTGGCAGTCTGAGATCATGACCTTCGCTACTATAATTTTCGCTCCCCATCACAGCCCAGCCTTAACGATGTGCGGATTTGCCTACACATCAGCCTCACTGCTTAGACGGACATCCATCAGTCCGCGTCACTACCCTACTGCGTCACCCCATCGCTCATCACGGATTACGGTGGTACAGGAATTTCTACCTGTTGTCCTTCGACTACGCCTATCGGCCTCGCCTTAGGTCCCGACTTACCCTGAGCGGACGAACCTTCCTCAGGAACCCTTAGGCTTTCGGCGGATCTGATTCTCACAGATCTTTTCGTTACTCATACCGGCATTCTCACTTGAATGCAGTCCAGCGCTCCTTCCGGTACACCTTCAACCCGCATTCAACGCTCCCCTACCCCTGATGCAAAAGCATCAAGCCATAGCTTCGGTGGTGTGTTTAGCCCCGTTACATTTTCGGCGCAGAGTCACTCGACCAGTGAGCTATTACGCACTCTTTCAATGGTGGCTGCTTCTAAGCCAACATCCTGGTTGTCTGTGCAACTCCACATCCTTTCCCACTTAACACACACTTGGGGACCTTAGCTGATGGTCTGGGCTGTTTCCCTTTCGACAATGGATCTTAGCACTCACTGTCTGACTCCCGGAACTAAATCTATGGCATTCGGAGTTTGACTGAGCTTGGTAACCCTTGCGGGCCCCGCACCCAATCAGTGCTCTACCTCCACGATTCTGTTTTCCGAGGCTAGCCCTAAAGCTATTTCGGGGAGAACCAGCTATCTCCGGGTTCGATTGGAATTTCTCCGCTACCCCCACCTCATCCCCGCATTTTTCAACATGCGTGGGTTCGGGCCTCCAGTGCGTGTTACCGCACCTTCACCCTGGACAGGGGTAGATCACCCGGTTTCGGGTCTACGTCCACGTACTCATTCGCCCTATTCAGACTCGCTTTCGCTGCGGCTTCAGCTCTTCACCTTAACCTTGCACGGGAACGTAACTCGCCGGTTCATTCTACAAAAGGCACGCCATCACCCATCGATCGGGCTCTGACTTCTTGTAAGCACACGGTTTCAGGATCTATTTCACTCCCCTTCCGGGGTGCTTTTCACCTTTCCCTCACGGTACTGCTTCACTATCGGTCGCCAGGGAGTATTTAGCCTTGGCAGATGGTCCTGCCGGATTCATACGGGGTTTCACGTGCCCCGCACTACTCGGGATCCGTCTCGGAGGGAACAAGTTTTGAACTACAGGGCTTTTACCTTCTCTGGCGGGCCTTTCCAGACCTCTTCATCTAACCGGTTCCTTTGTAACTCCATGTGAGACGTCCCACAACCCCAAGGAGCAAGCTCCTTGGTTTGGGCTAATCCGCGTTCGCTCGCCGCTACTGACGGAATCACTATTGTTTTCTCTTCCTCAGGGTACTTAGATGTTTCAGTTCCCCTGGTCTGCCTCTCACTCACCTATGAATTCAGTGAGTAGTGACTGTCGATGAAGACAGCCGGGTTTCCCCATTCGGACATCCCCGGATCAAAGCTTGCTTACAGCTCCCCGAGGCTTTATCGTTGTTCGCCACGTCCTTCGTCGGCTCCTGGCGCCTAGGCATCCTCCGTGTGCTCTTTGTAGCTTAACCTAGTATCTACATTGTAAATACGATATGCTACCTTTATTTCACTTGTTTACACAAGATCAGCTTAAAGGAATATTCTAAAACGCAATTTCGTTTCGGTATCCAGTTTTCAAGGTGCAATAATAAATCTTTTGGTGGAGCCAAGCGGGATCGAACCGCTGACCTCCTGCTTGCAAGGCAGGCGCTCTCCCAGCTGAGCTATGGCCCCAAAAGAAAATATAAAATTTATGGTGGGCCCTAGTGGACTCGAACCACCGACCTCACCCTTATCAGGGGTGCGCTCTAACCAGCTGAGCTAAGGGCCCATAATAAACCACCAAAGAAAGTTTTTCTTTAGTGGTTGCGCTTGGCGGCGTCCTACTCTCCCAGGACCCTGCGGTCCAAGTACCATCGGCGCTGGAGGGCTTAACGGTCGTGTTCGGGATGGGTACGTGTGGAACCCCTCCGCTATCGCCACCAAACGCTTGAGAGTTTGAACTCTCAAAACTGAGCAACGAGTGAGTAACAGGCCTAAACCTGAGTTTTGAAGCTTACGCTTCATATTTGAATGTTTCCATCGCAGGAAACGATTCTCCATAGAAAGGAGGTGATCCAGCCGCACCTTCCGATACGGCTACCTTGTTACGACTTCACCCCAATCATCTACCCCACCTTCGGCGGCTGGCCCCTTGCGGTTACCTCACCGACTTCGGGTGTTGTAAACTCTCGTGGTGTGACGGGCGGTGTGTACAAGACCCGGGAACGTATTCACCGCGGCATGCTGATCCGCGATTACTAGCAATTCCGACTTCATGTAGGCGAGTTGCAGCCTACAATCCGAACTGAGACCGGCTTTTCTAGGATTGGCTCCACCTCGCGGCTTCGCTTCCCGTTGTACCGGCCATTGTAGTACGTGTGTAGCCCAGGTCATAAGGGGCATGATGATTTGACGTCATCCCCACCTTCCTCCGGTTTGTCACCGGCAGTCTGCTTAGAGTGCCCAGCTTGACCTGCTGGCAACTAAGCATAAGGGTTGCGCTCGTTGCGGGACTTAACCCAACATCTCACGACACGAGCTGACGACAACCATGCACCACCTGTCTCCTCTGTCCCGAAGGAAAGGTCTATCTCTAGACCAGTCAGAGGGATGTCAAGACCTGGTAAGGTTCTTCGCGTTGCTTCGAATTAAACCACATACTCCACTGCTTGTGCGGGTCCCCGTCAATTCCTTTGAGTTTCAGTCTTGCGACCGTACTCCCCAGGCGGAATGCTTAATGTGTTAACTTCGGCACCAAGGGTATCGAAACCCCTAACACCTAGCATTCATCGTTTACGGCGTGGACTACCAGGGTATCTAATCCTGTTTGCTCCCCACGCTTTCGCGCCTCAGCGTCAGTTACAGCCCAGAGAGTCGCCTTCGCCACTGGTGTTCCTCCACATCTCTACGCATTTCACCGCTACACGTGGAATTCCACTCTCCTCTTCTGCACTCAAGCTCCCCAGTTTCCAGTGCGACCCGAAGTTGAGCCTCGGGATTAAACACCAGACTTAAAGAGCCGCCTGCGCGCGCTTTACGCCCAATAATTCCGGACAACGCTTGCCCCCTACGTATTACCGCGGCTGCTGGCACGTAGTTAGCCGGGGCTTTCTTCTCAGGTACCGTCACTCTTGTAGCAGTTACTCTACAAGACGTTCTTCCCTGGCAACAGAGCTTTACGATCCGAAAACCTTCATCACTCACGCGGCGTTGCTCCGTCAGGCTTTCGCCCATTGCGGAAGATTCCCTACTGCTGCCTCCCGTAGGAGTCTGGGCCGTGTCTCAGTCCCAGTGTGGCCGATCACCCTCTCAGGTCGGCTACGCATCGTCGCCTTGGTAGGCCTTTACCCCACCAACTAGCTAATGCGCCGCAGGCCCATCCACAAGTGACAGATTGCTCCGCCTTTCCTCCTTCTCCCATGCAGGAAAAGGATGTATCGGGTATTAGCTACCGTTTCCGGTAGTTATCCCTGTCTTTTGGGCAGGTTGCCTACGTGTTACTCACCCGTCCGCCGCTAGGTTATGTAGAAGCAAGCTTCTATATAACCTCGCTCGACTTGCATGTATTAGGCACGCCGCCAGCGTTCGTCCTGAGCCAGGATCAAACTCTCCATTAAAGACCAACCGAAGCTGGTTATAGAAAGAGCGATTAGCTCATTTTGAAACTGACGAGATAAAATATCTCATTGTTTGATTTTGCGAACAAAATCAGTTTACTCACTCGTTGTTCAGTTTTCAAAGATCAAACCTTCATTATGCCTTACTTTGCTTCATCACCGCATCTCAGCGGCGACTTAATTAATATAACACACACTCGGGATTTAAGTCAACACTTTTTTAAATTATTTTTCAATTTCATTTAAGCATTGCTCACACAAAAAAATTCCCGGGCTTTAAAAGCCGAGAATTAATGTATCACATTTTTGAATTCGTCGTCAACTATAATTCAAAAAATAAAACAATACCGCATCGGACTCACCAATACCCACTTTTTTTGGCACACTCTCCTTCCCTACAATAACGTTTCACACGGCCTGTCCGAACAATATTATTTTCAATCCCAGTAAAAGCGCAATGCCTGGCAAACCTAATATCGTTACTGCTCCCATCGTCACTGGGTTAATCGGAATGTACACCTGTGTAATCCATCCTGAATAATTGATAACATACAGTGCAATGGCTGCCAGAGCCATATGCGCGCCGAATACTACAAACCAACCGATCCCCAGATGTTTTTTGAGGACTAGATACATCAGTATTCCGGTACAAGCAATCAAGACAAGCCAGACTACCCCTCTCATTCCGCTCTCCGTTTGTGAACCCGGTCAGTATCATTGGCATACCCCGGTTCATCTGCTGGCAGGTGAAAACGATGTAACCCTTGTTGCTTTGCGCTTTTTAAATGTATTTGATATTTACGCTCTGCAGCTTCCAGGACAAAAATGGCGTAGTCGATTTCATCCTTACCCGTAGCTTCATGAAATAAACGATGCGCTCTTAACCATTCCGCATGCGAAGCTCGAATCTGAGCAAACAATTCCTGGCGATACTCTGCTTCTGATTTTCCATTCTCCTGACGACGGAAATTTTGTTTCATCCGTTCCCACATTCATTCATCCTCCTCACAAGCTGAATTATGTGTACAGTCTGCAAGACCACCTTATTCATACTTATTGAGTAGAGGACAAACTTAGAACTGGGAACGTCTATAAAGGCATCTATTACTGCAAATAAAAAAGGAGCCATAACGGCTCCCTAAGCGAGTCAAGGATGTCCCAAGGACATTTCAGACTCATAAATTATAACGTATAACTACACCTACTAATTAAGCTCTCTGCGGCCTTCTAGCGCTTTGGACAGGGTGACCTCGTCGGCATACTCCAAATCCCCGCCCACGGGCAAACCGTGAGCAATACGAGTAACCTTGATTTCAAAAGGACGCACTAGCCGCGAAATGTACATAGCCGTGGCCTCTCCCTCAATGTTCGGATTCGTAGCCAGGATCAACTCCTTGACACGTTCATCACTTAGCCTGGTCAGCAACTCCTTGAGTTTGATATCCTCAGGGCCAATTCCCTCCATCGGAGAGATTGCCCCGTGAAGTACATGGTACAAACCCTCAAACTCCTTGGTACGCTCCATAGCGACCAAATCCTTAGCATCCTGAACAACACAAATGACGGAAGCATCCCTCGTCTTATCCTGACAGATCCTACAAGGGTCCGTATCTGTAATGTTACCGCAGACTGAACAAAAGTGAAGATTGCGTTTTACATTGACCAGCGCTTTGGCAAAATCAATCACATCATCTTCCTTCATTTTCAGTACGTGAAAAGCCAACCGGGCAGCTGTTTTGGGGCCTACTCCCGGCAGGCGCGTAAAAGCATCAATCAGCTTTGCAATCGGCTCGGGATAATGCAATAGCGTGTTTCTCCTTTATGAGCAGACTAGAACAAGCCCGGAATTTTCATGCCACCTGTAAATTTACCCATATCATCATTAGCCAGTTCATCCGCTTTGGACAAAGCATCATTGACTGCAGTGAGTACGAGATCTTGCAGCATTTCTACATCATCAGGATCTACAGCTTCCGGTTTGATTGTGATGGACAACACCTTTTTATGTCCACTTACCTCTACAGTTACCACACCGCCACCAGAAGAACCTTCGATTACTTTCCCACCAAGCTCCTCTTGGGCTTTCAGCATTTGTTCCTGCATTTTTTTCACTTGCTTCATCATTTGGTTCATATTGTTCATTTCAATCATCTCCTTTAATGAAGTATACATCTACATTTGATTATTCTTTAATGACTACCAGATCTTCCCCGAAAAGCTGAATCGCTTCATCAATCCAGGGCTCCTTGGACTTTCCCGGCGCATCATGCTCCGGCTCCAGTTGCAATTCTTCGGCAGGTTGGTCAGAAACTCCTTCAATCGCAGCATTCCAATCCTTTTGCATCATCGTTACCAAACGATAAGGATGCTCCAACTGCTCATGTAAAACCTTCTCGATGACCTGCTTATTGGCAGGTTTTTCGGTAGTTTCACGATGAATGTTGTTCTTAAACGCGACCAATACACTGTCCTCTAACACAGAAACCGGCTCACCATCCATAAACCAAGCATGAACCGTAACTTTCGCCTCTTTTACCCCTTGTAAAATCTGGCTCCACTTACGCCCCACCGCTGCGAATGCTTCGCTTGACTTCTCAGCAATATAGCGATCCAACTGAGAAGGGAGTTTGGCCGGCGCTGAAAGACGTGGAGCAGGGGCACGACCACCAGAAGCCTGACGGCCGCCTGACGGTGTCTCCTGACCCGCCCCAACAGCCAAACCACCTTGCATTGCACGTTCCAGCTTCTTTTCCAGCTCAGCAAGCTGGCGTTTTAACATGGCCACATCTTCCTGGCCAGCTGCAGCACCAGAGCGCTGTGCAGTCGGCTGAGCAGCAGTTCCCGCTTCCCCCGGAATGCTGCATAACTTCAATAGAGCTACCTCAAATAAAGTTTGGGGCTGAACCGCATATTTCATCTCGCCCTGATAACGATTAAGGGTGTCGATCATTGCAAAGAGCTGCTCCTTGGTAAAAGCATCCGCCACTTCCTTAAACTGCTCCGGATTCAGCACTCGCTCCGTCATTTTGGTCGCCTGCGGCACCATCTTGATCATTAGCAGATCTCGGAAATAGTACAGAAGATTCTCCATACACTTATCCGCACTTTTCCCTTCCTGCATAAAGTTCTCGATCAATTGGAGCACTGTGCCTACATCTTCTTTCAGTAATGCCAAGGCCAATTTACCGAATTGCTCGGATGCGATCCCGCCCGTCATATCCAACACCTGCTGATACGTAACCCGGCCATCAGTAAACGAGGATATCTGATCCAAAACACTAACCGCATCTCGCATCCCGCCATCTGAAAGACGTGCAATATATTGCAGTGCATCCAAATCAGCTTGGATGTTCTCCTGTTGGCATATCAGGTCAAGCCGCTCTGTCTGCTCCTCCAGCGATACTCGCCGGAAGTCAAAACGCTGGCAACGCGAAATAATTGTCGCGGGAATCCGATGCGGCTCTGTCGTAGCCAATATAAACATTACGTGTGGCGGCGGCTCTTCCAGCGTCTTGAGCAGCGCATTGAACGCTTCCGTCGTCAGCATGTGCACTTCATCAATGATATAAACCTTGTGCCGCACTTCTGTGGGCGCATATTTGACTTTATCGCGCAAATCACGAATCTCTTCAACACCCCGGTTAGAGGCTGCGTCAATCTCCTGTACATCCATGACCGCTCCGGCCGTGATCCGTTTACAGGCTTCGCATTCGTTGCAAGGTTCCGGCGCAGGTCCATGCTCACAGTTGATTGCCTTGGCCAAAATTTTGGCCGCACTGGTCTTACCCGTTCCTCGCGGACCACTGAACAGGTAGGCATGGGACGTGCGATTTTCGCGGATGGCATTCTGCAATGTCTGGATAATATGCTGTTGTCCTACCATGTCCTTGAAAGCCTGCGGCCGCCAAGCACGGTACAACGCTATATGTTCCAATGCGCGTTCCCTCTTTCCCATTCACTTTCATGACCATTTATGGTCACTTCATTATACTATACTCCCGTCCGAATCTAAACTAGACACATTTCAATTTATAAACACAAAAAAACATCTTCGCATAATTGCCAAGATGTTCTAATTACTAATATAAACCGTGCACCTGTTATTGATCGTTGTGATCCGAGCGGCAACCCTGAACAACAACTCGGGCTAGGCAACCCTCCGGCACAAGAGTGGGCTTGCTTATGGCTGCTTCCTTCCGGACCTGACCAGGTTCACAAGTACTCATTGCGGAGGACCCAACCGTCAACATTGTGCGCAGGGACCAGCCTCACATCAACAACACCTCTAACAGGAATTCAACCTCGCTATAGCGGATTGCGAGTTACAGGGCACCGCTACCTCCCCATCTAGCACGGTGAAAATAAGTATATCGCATGGTTGCACAAAATGCAAATAGCAAATAACGACAAAAAGAGCCTCCTGCAATTGCAGAAGGCTCTAATAACTTTATCTCTTGCGGCAACTTATTAAATACCGTATTTCTTCTTGAAACGATCCACACGTCCACCAGCATCAATAAACTTCTGCTTACCTGTGAAGAACGGATGGCAAGCGGAGCAAATCTCTACACGCAGAGATTCTTTTACAGAACCAGTTTCAAACGTATTCCCGCAAGCGCAAGTAACATTAGTTACGTTATACTTCGGTTGAATAGCCTGTTGCATTAACTTTCACCTCTTTCCGCCCTGAACGTCCTATCAGCCCAGAGTTGTATGAACACATGTTCAAATTATAGCACTTGAATATAAGTGTTTCAACATCTTTTTAGTACACAAAACAGTGTAAGATCAGTGTGTTTTAAATATCTTCCGACCGTTTAGCTTCTGGCAAATTTGGGACGTGCCAGCCCTTGCGGCGGCACATGAGTGTAAGAACCGATAACCACATCCGGCAGTTCCTCACGATAAATCTCAAGCATTTGCTTCATACCAAGTATCTCCCCTTGAGCCGGTGGAATCAATTCCAGATAGCTTTCAGGATCAATATTCAGATTACGCATTTGAATCAGCTTGAGCTTAGTGCGTTTGGCAAATTCAATCATTGCCTCAATTTCTTCCTCCCGGTCTGTTACACCCGGAAAAATCAAATAGTTGATGGACGTATACACTCCCTGCTCTGACGCATAACGGAGTGACTTTTCCACATTAGCAAGCGTGTATCCGCGCGGCTTGTAATACGCATTGTAATGGTCGTCCAATGCACTAATTGTACTTACTCGCATAAGATCAAGACCCGCATCCACAATTCCCCGGATATGATCATTCAGTCCCGCATTCGTGTTGATATTAATATACCCCATATCTGTAACGGAACGCACTTCTTTGATCGCATCAATAATCAGTTTGGCTTGAGTGGAGGGCTCACCTTCACAACCTTGCCCAAAACTGATGATAGACTCAGGTGTCTTCAAATGTTCCAACATAACTTCTACAATCTCTTCCACGCGGGGACGAAAGTTCATTCTTGTCTGCGGAGATACAAAACCACTGTCATCCGGCTGTTCAGATATACAGCCAAAGCAACCCGCATTACAAGAATAAGATACCGGAACTCCCCCTTCCCAGCGATTCAGGAACGTATTCGAAGAAGTAAGACATTCGTACCCCAGCGCACAGTTAGACAAATGCTGGTACAGCCTATTTTCGGGATACTGTTCTGTCATTCGCTGAACTCCCAATTTAACTTGATTGCGGTCGCAGTTTTCGGGATTCCATTTGGAAGGACTGTCACTCTGCTCTGCTGTTACATAAAATGCCCCATCTTTCCAGACAACGGCCGAATAACCGAACAAGGGGAGTTTATACTCCTTATCCGTCTTCACATATCCCGGCAGACACAGGCGTGTAAAACCTTGCGGTAACAAAGCCCCTACTGCCTGCATATCTCCCGGAAGAGAGACCATTTCCCCTGTTTCAGGGTTCATACCGACCGGGCGGGTGCTGGGCAGGCTTACCAGTGTGGCTCCTTCCGGCAACGGAATAAGCTCATCCTCCATGATTTCAACAATCATGTCTGCACTACGGGCAAGCCCATACAAAGAAGCATGATCATATACATTGCCTTTTTCGTCGGCATACACCAAATACATTATGGAGCTCCTTTCGTTCCATTAAGCGCACCATTAACCAAAAGGATGGTAATGGCTGTCTACTTACAGAACAGATAAAATACATGAATTGGGTTTAATTGGTTGTGGCGGGAACCGACGCTGTGGTAGAACGCGTAGTTCTTCGTTGTTGACCACCAGAGCTACCTTGCGAACCGCTGGAAGAAGGTGCTGTCAAATCAAACGAAGCTAAAAACTCAGCGTTAGTTTTGCTGTTACGCAGCTTTTTGAGGAAGCCTTCCACAAAGTCATGGCTTTCCGTCATATTTTTACGAATAGCCCAGATCGTATCTAATTCTTCCTTTTTCAACAGTACTTCCTCACGACGTGTACCGGAACGCCGAATATCAATCGCAGGAAAGATACGACGTTCTGCCAGTTTGCGGTCCAAATGCAGCTCCATGTTACCTGTGCCTTTGAACTCTTCATAAATGATATCGTCCATACGAGATCCTGTATCAATCAGCGCTGTGGCAAGAATCGTCAAGCTACCGCCTTCCTCCACATTCCGAGCTGCACCAAAAAAGCGTTTTGGACGGTGAAATGCTGCCGGATCAATACCCCCACTCAAAGTACGACCAGAAGGAGGGATAACGAGATTGTACGCACGAGCCAACCGTGTAATACTATCCAACAGGATGACAACATCCTTTTTATGTTCTACGAGACGCAGTGCACGCTCCAACACCAGTTCTGCCACTTTAATGTGATTTTCAGGAAGTTCATCAAATGTAGAGGCCACAACTTCACCTTTGACAGAACGCTGCATGTCCGTCACTTCTTCAGGGCGTTCATCAATCAACAAGACAAATAGCTCAATCTCGGGATTGTTGGTAGAAATGCTATTGGCAATTTCTTTGAGGAGAAGCGTCTTCCCAGCTTTGGGAGGTGCCACAATAAGTCCGCGCTGTCCAAGTCCGACAGGGGCCAGTACATCCATAATTCTCGTAGACAAATGGTTGGGGGAAGTTTCAAGGACTAATTTGGTTTGCGGATACAGTGGAGTCAGTGCAGGAAAATGTAGCCGCTCAGCAGCTTGCTCAGGACTTCTTCCATTGACGGCGTTAACTTGAAGCAATCCAAAATACCGTTCATTTTCTTTTGGCGTTCGGCACTTACCGGAAACAAGATCGCCTGTTCTCAAGTCAAACTTGCGGATTTGTGAAGCAGAGATGTAAATATCTTCGGTACTCGGGAGATAATTGATCGGCCTCAGAAAGCCGTAACCTTCAGGAAGTATTTCCAGAACACCCTGCATAAACATTAATCCACTCTTCTCAGCTTGTGCGCGCAGGATGGCGAAAATCAATTCTTTCTTCTTGAGCGTTCCGTAGTACGGGATCTGGTATTGCTTGGCCAGCTTGTACAGGTCGGTCAGCTTCATTTCTTCCAGATCGGAAATTTGCAGATCCATATAATAACCACCTATTCAATTATTAAGTCCATTCATACATCTAAATGATAGACAATGATATCATAAACACCATCAACATAATTTTAACCAAAACAAATAAAGTTATGCAGCCAACTGCCTGGATTATACCGAATTATTCCGGTTTTTTGATAAAAGATTGTTAGGTATGAACCAAATCTTATATCAAGCAGCGGCTGCATAGGTGTTACCTGTTTTATCGCTTTGGTTACGACGAGTTCATACAAAGGACAGACATGGTTTAATTACTCAGTCTGCCGCCATACATCTGCGCCCAGAAGGCGCAGGTTGGAGACGAGGTGATCATAACCACGGTCAATATACTCGACACCTGCCACCTCAGTTACCCCTTCGCTTACTGTAAGCCCAGCAATGACAAGGGCCGCTCCAGCGCGCAGATCTGCAGCCTTCACTTTAGCCGCATTCAGTTGACCACCCTCAATAATGGCAGACCGACCCTCTACGCGAATTTTAGCCCCCATTCGCACCAGTTCAGGGACGTGCTTAAAACGATTGCTGTACACAAAATCGCTCAACACACTGACACCCTGAGCCTGGGTTAGCAAGCTGGTCATGGGAGATTGTAAATCCGTGGGGAAGCCAGGGTATACCAAGGCTTTAACGTCGACATGCCCATAGGAAGGTGCACCCAGTACGCGAATACTTTCATCATATTCCTCGATGCCGATGCCCATTTCCTGCATTTTGGCAGTGAGAGCCTCCATATGTTTGGGGATTACATTGTCAATCAATACATTTCCACGGGTTGCCGCAGCAGCAATCATATATGTGCCTGCTTGTATACGGTCAGGTATGATGGAATGACGGCAGCCATGCAGCTCCGACACACCTTCAATACGAATCGTCTCCGTTCCAGCGCCTTTAATAATCGCCCCCATGGAGTTTAACAGAGTTGCTACATCTATAATCTCAGGCTCTTTAGCCGCATTTTCGATAGTTGTGGCGCCTTTGGCACGTGCGGCCGCCAGCATAATATTAATGGTTGCCCCTACGCTGCTGACATCCAAATAAATCTTGGTGCCGCGCAGTTCTTTGGCGTGCAAATGAATAGCGCCGTGCTCGTTCGTAACCGTGGCACCCAGCGCCTCAAAACCTTTGATATGCTGATCAATGGGCCGGGGTTCAAAATTACATCCTCCTGGCAAACCGATGATCGCTTCCTTGAATCTGCCCAGCATGGCCCCCATCATATAATAAGAGGCTCGTAATTTCTTAACAGGTCCATTCGGCATAGGAATGGATTTAATGGAGGAAGGGTCTATCTTCATCTGGCTACCTTCCCAGGCAACCTTTGCGCCAAGCTCCTCCAATATCTCGGAATACACCGCCACATCACTGAGCAGCGGCAAATTATCCAAAATGACTTCCGACTCTGCCAGAATGGCTGCGGGAATCAAGGCGATGGCACTGTTTTTGGCACCGCTGATGGAAACTGTACCCTGAAGCGGCCGTCCACCGGTGATCATCAATTTTTCCATAAGCTTGAGGGTCCCCCTACGTGTTTTGCAGTCGGTCAAACAATGAACTGAAACCATAAACTTTCAACTTTTTAAGTGGTTAAAATGGAAAGACACCGGCTAAGCGGTGTGCTTTCCATACCAAACTATTCAACTGTACAGATTTAAATGTTTTGTGCAGCATAAATACAGCTACAATGAAAAAAATGCATTCAGTCTATGCAGTCGCATGACTAGTTGGAACATTATTACGCTTTGTTGTTGGAACCGAACTCACGGATTTTACCGATAACAGTTTGTTTAATCGCTTCACGACCTGGTTGGATGAATGTACGTGGATCGTAAGCATCTGGTTTTGCAGCAAGCACTTCACGAACCACTTTCGCAAATGCGATTTGGTTTTCAGTGTTTACGTTGATTTTGGAAGTACCCAGGGAAATGGATTTTTGGATGTCATGTGTAGGGATACCTGTTCCGCCATGAAGAACGAGTGGCAGTTTCACGGCATTGCGAATTTCTTCCATTTCTTTAAAGCCCAGGTTTGGCTCACCTTTGTATGGTCCATGAACAGAACCCAGTGCAGGAGCCAGTGTGTCGATGCCTGTTTCTTTAACGATACGTACACAATCGTCCAGCTTAGCGTACATTACGTCACCTACAACATCATCTTCTTGACCGCCAACCATTCCAACTTCAGCTTCAACGGAAACGCCTTTGGAATGTGCATATTCAACAACTTTCTTCGTTGTTTCAATATTTTTCTCGATTGGGCTGTGGGAATCGTCAATCATAACGGATGTGAAACCAGCGTCGATCGCTTCTTTACATTTGTCAAAGCTAGAACCGTGGTCCAAGTGAATTGCAACTGGAACCGTAATTTTCATGTCATGAATAAGACCTTCTACCATTTTAACAACAGTGTAGAATCCGCCCATGTGACGTGCTGCGCCTTCAGAAACACCCAAGATTACTGGGGATTTTTCTTCTTCAGCAGCGCCCAAGATAGCTTGAGTCCACTCTAGGTTATTAATATTGAATTGACCTACTGCATACTTTCCTTCGAGTGCTTTGTTCAACATGTCTTTCATAGATACCAATGGCATGGTTACAGTCCTCCTAAAGGTGTTTGGGTTTGTCTATATTTTTAGCCGACATCACATACGGGCTTATTATACCACAACCCATGTTAAATACTAAACAAGCTTTTGCATATCAACACATACAAAAATCACGCCCAGGACGCCGTTTTTCCATAGAATTGTATAAGGAGAGGATTTACTTTCAGTATTTCCCATAATCACAAACAAAAAACCCTGTTTTGTTAACAGAGTTCTCAACCAAAATGACTTACCTAGTCACCTCTGAGTTGTTTGTTCACGGCGATCCGCATTTCATCAATATCAAAGGGCTTGGTAAAATGCATAAGTGCACCTAGCTCCGTCGCCTCTTTAATCATGTCCAGTTCTCCATACGCTGTCATCATAATAACCTTGATATCGGGATTCATGCTTTTTAGGTGCTTCAGAATTTCGAGTCCGTCCATACCTGGAATTTTCATATCGAGCAGAACCAGATCAGGTGGTTCCTTCTCAACAATCTCAAGAGCAATTTTCCCGTTCGCTGCCTGAAAGGTCTCATAACCCTCACTTCCGAACACTTCCATCAGTAAAATCCGTATTCCATTCTGGTCATCGACGATTAATACTTTTTTCTTTTCCAATGTTTTAACCTCCTAAGATCTTAAAACGAGGATCATGCAGCTATTGCCATAACAGCGTCCGATGACGTACAATATCCGTCCCATACCTAAAACTATATTCGCTCCTGCAAAAAGAAAATCCTTCTCATATACATAATTGTGGAATATTCTTTCATAATCAGGAAGCATGGGATAAAAAAAGACCTCCCAAAGGAGGTCTTTCAAGCTGAAGCATTAACCTTGAAGCTGCAATGCCGCCTTTACAAATTCACGGAACAAAGGCTGTGGACGATTCGGACGGGAAGTAAATTCTGGATGGAATTGTACCGCCAGGAACCATGGATGCTCAGGAAGCTCCACAATTTCCACCAAACGTCCATCCGGTGAAGTACCAGAAATACGAAGGCCTGCTTTTTCAATAACTTCACGATATTCGTTATTGAATTCGTACCGATGACGATGTCTCTCGTATACCAGCTCGTCGTTGTAGCAAGCCGATGCCAGGGAACCTTCCACCAGTTTACATGGATACAAGCCAAGACGCATGGTACCGCCCAAATCTTCGATGTCTTTTTGGTCAGGAAGCAAGTCAATGACAGGGTAATCGGTAGCCGGGTTAATTTCCGAGCTGTTGGCTCCTTCGAGACCGGCCAGGGAACGAGCAACCTCTATAACAGATACCTGCATACCCAGGCAAATACCGAAAAACGGAATTTTTTGCTCCCGTGCATAACGAATGGTGCTGATTTTACCTTCAATTCCGCGATCGCCGAAGCCACCCGGTACGAGAATACCGCCAATGCCGCCCAGCATGTCAGCTACGTTCTCGTCCGTTACTTCTTCAGCGTTCACCCAACGGATTTTCACGTCCGCATTTGCATCAAATCCAGCGTGGGAAAGTGACTCAACAACACTTAAATACGCATCATGTAACGCAACATATTTACCAACAATAGCAATTTCAACCGTTTTGTCCAACTTGCTGATTCGATCAACTAACCCTTCCCATTCGGTCATATCTGGTGCAGGTGTTGTCAGCTTCAGGTGGTTAACTACGATTTCGTCCAAACCTTCTTCACGCAGGTTCAACGGAACCTCGTAGAGAGTCGAAGCATCGCGGCATTCTACCACTGCATTCGCATCAATATCGCAGAACAATGCAATTTTAGCCTTCATGTCGGAGGACAATTCATGCTCTGTACGGCAAACAATAACATTCGGTTGAATGCCGATACTGCGCAGTTCTTTTACACTGTGCTGAGTTGGTTTTGTTTTAACCTCACCAGCAGCTTTAATATAAGGAATGAGCGTTACGTGAATGTACATCACATTCTCGCGCCCAACTTCACTTTTGAGCTGACGAATGGCTTCCAAAAATGGCAAGCTTTCAATATCGCCTACAGTACCGCCGATTTCCGTAATAATGACATCCGAACCCGCTTCACGGCCTGCACGGTACACGCGCTCCTTGATTTCGTTCGTAATATGAGGGATAACCTGTACTGTACCACCCAAATATTCTCCGCGACGCTCTTTGCTGATCACGCTGGAATATACCTTGCCTGTTGTGACATTGCTGTTCTTGGACAGATTAATATCAATAAAGCGCTCATAGTGTCCCAAGTCAAGATCCGTTTCCGCACCATCATCCGTTACAAACACTTCACCGTGCTGGTAAGGGCTCATAGTACCCGGATCGACATTCAGGTAAGGATCAAATTTTTGAATCGTTACCTTCAGTCCCCTGTTCTTCAAAAGCCTCCCCAGTGAAGCTGCCGTAATCCCTTTGCCCAAGGAAGACACAACCCCGCCTGTCACAAAAATATACTTCGTCACTGTTCAAAACCCTCCTAGATAAGATGCAAAAATTCAGGCGACATTATGATGTTATCGTAACCCGTTTGCACGGATTATCATCCATGAAGAAGGCAGCGGTTATATTTTCCAATCCGCCGCCCTTAGCCCTCTTTCATGAGTGAAAACACCCCTATAAAAAACAAAAAAGCACTCCCGTAGTACGGGGCACTTTTATACAAAAAGCAAACATATAAGTGAATCAATCATAAGCCCAAGCAATAGTTTACCCCGTGTCCAATCCGCTGTCAAGGAAGTTATCTGTGTTAATTTGTCCATTGAACCAGATTGGAATAAATCTATCTGAAAGCTATAAATCAGCAGGGGTTTCAAGAAAACGGTCATGAAAAAGGGGAGAGCGTATCTCCCCTTTCAACCTGTTCCTAACGAAGTGAATCGTCGTCGTCTTCGATCGACTCATCATCATTTTCATCATCTGTATCTTCCTCATCACTGAGGTCTTCATCGTCAATAACTACGTCATCGTCACTATCATCGTCATCTTCTCCGTCGAACAGCTCGTCTTCGCCATCCTCGTCTTCGCTATCTGCATCGAAGTCGTCATCGGAGTTGTATGTTTCTTCTTCCTCATGATAGTCATCTTCATCGTCATCGTCTTCATCGTTAATAATACGAGGACGCTTGGCGCCTGTCAGGGCATCTTCGGATTTATCTACCGGATACCAACGTTTCAAGCCCCACAAATTCGTACCGACACAGGCAAAACGCCCGTCAATGTTGATTTCAGTATATAGCTGAGCAATAACGTCATTAATTTCTTCGTCGGACAAGCCGCGCAATTTGGCGACTTCATTCATCAGGTCACGGTAATAATATGGAGTATTGGCTGCTTTCAATACCATAAATGCCAAATCCACCATTGGAGTCTCGTGGACTTTCTCCGGGTCAATCTTCAAGTTGAGTGGTGTACTCACCTAGGGACACTTCCTCTCACACGTAATTCACAAGAACATGTTTCAGAGCATACACGATACATGCAATACTAACATATCCATTATCAAAACTAAGTAAAACCTATTTGGAAGCAAATTGCAAGTTAAACATGGGTATCGTCATAATTTCCAAGAATATCCCTCTGCACAAGACGGCACACGTAAAAAGACGGGGTTCCCCCCGCCTCCGACTGTACCCGCTCCGGGAGAGGCCTCCCAAAGTTGTTGCACAAGAGCTTATGCCCTCCATGTATCGTATGTGTCCACAGCTACTTTGACACGACAAGCAGGCCTATTTCCATAAAAAAGGGGCAAGTTTCCCATGCCGTAGCTGACGCTTGCTCATACAATACCTCAGCATGGCTCATCGGAGGGGGACCGTCTCAAATGGACTATCCGGATTTTTTGCAGCGTTTGCATGAGGGTATTTCGGAGCCGTCCGGCAGTGGACGGAACAAACAGATTATCACATTCGATAAGCCTCACCAATACCGGGAATGTCTGTCCTATCTCAGGAAGCTGAAACCTGAGCTTGTGGGATTACGGCAAGTACAACCGGCTAGGCTAATCCGTGCTCTCATCGCTCCGCTTTCAGGGGGAGACAGGCTGGGCAAATATCACCACGGTGTTACCGTTGAAGAAGATACCCGCATAAAGGTTCACGCAGAAACGGCTTATATGCCGAAAGCAGAGAAAAACCTTTCCATGCCATGGGGAGTTAAACAGGTACGTGCATACAAGGCTTGGCCTTCCTCGACAGGGAATCGGGTCAGGATCGGTGTGATCGACACAGGAGCGGATTTTCATCATCCTGATCTTCGCCATTCCCTCGCCAGAGGTATCAATTTGTTGAACCGGACCATGCTACCCTATGACGACAATGGCCACGGTACCCATATTGCTGGAACCATCGCGGCATCCAACTATGATGAAGGTATGGTTGGCGTAGCACCACGGGCTTTAATTCATCCTGTAAAAGCATTTGATCATAATGGAGCCGCCTATGTCTCTGACATCATTCTCGGTATCGACTGGTGCGTATTAAATCGTGTCGATATTATTAATATGAGCTTTGGCATGAAGTCGCGCAGCAAGGCACTACTTGATATGGTGAATAAAGCATATCATAACGGCATTGTAATCGTAGCTTCCTCGGGAAATGAGGGCAAGCGTCGAAGTATTGACTATCCAGCCCGCTATTCCCAGACGATTTCAGTCGGAGCTACCGACAAATACAGACGTATCGCTCCTTTCAGCAATCGGGGGCAATTCGTAGACGTGTATGCACCTGGTGAGAAGATCAGATCCTCCTGGATTCATGGAAAGCATCATGAAATGAGCGGCACCTCTATGGCTACTTCCCATGTGACCGGGAGCATCGCACTTCTCCTTTCACTGAAACCGGAGCTGGAGCCTGGAGAAATTAAAGCACTGCTTAAACGCACCGCCACACCGCTACGCCTTCGTAAAAGCGCCGGACGCAGTTCCATCTCCACCAAGCTTGGAGAAGTGGATGCCTTCCGATTGATGCAGGAGGGCACAAAGTGAACCACGATCTGATGATACTAAACCTCTATTGTTGAACCTGGCTCCACAGAATGAACTTCTCTGGCAGGACCTCCATGTGCATTATTTTCTTCTCTTATCAACACATCTCGTACAAGGTCGGTCTGCGGTTTTGGTGCATGAACGAGTACAGCCTGTTTGCTAGGCAGATCCTTCAACATTTGCCTCACATCCGATAATCCCTGATGCACCTTGTAAGTCAAATGCCGAGCTATACAGATGTCATTGGAGTCCGCACGTTCCAACAGATGCTTTCCAAAAGAACCATTGGAAGCATGACCGGTCAAAATCACACTGTTCCTAATGCTTTCTCCGCTGTCCATATCATTCAGCATATGGCGGTTATCCGACAGATATTGATAATACCAACGTGCCTGCGGGGAATCCATCATGCCGTCCCTTGTTACAATAATAGTGGCCGTGTTCCGTTCTAGCAGACTTATTCGTTCCGCAGCATCACGAGGCACGAACACCCTGTCACTGTTTAACACATGTTTTATTCGCGTGGAAGCTCCCGGCCGTAGCCACTCTCTCCAGCGATTTAACTGTTTCAATCCGTGCCACAGGTCAGGCTCTACAATTATTGCTTGTTCAGGGAATTGCTCACTGGCCCATACGATCAACTCCTGTCCTCTGCCAAAGGCAGGCACTGGCAACAACACATGACCGCCAGACCATAATATCTGCTCCATCTCGACCCTCAGCCGCTCCAACTTAACAGGCTGCGGGTCTATATCCATGCCATAGGCATTGTCCATGATAGATATGTCCACTAGATAGGACTGTGGCTTGCATTCAGGAAGGTCATCTATCCCCTCCCCCATACACAAGTCCGGTGCATCGGCAGCAAGCAGCTCAGACTCACGGCTATAGTCTCCAGAAAAGAACAACCGCTTCCCTTCCATTTCTATGATATACCACACTGCACCAGCCAAATGTCCACTGCGTCCCCACATTATTCTCACACCCGGACAAGCTTCACACCACACTCCTGAAGGCGCTTCGTCTTCTAGATAGCGATAGGTAATGGATTGGATATCCTGTTCACTGTAAGGCAATTCACCACCTCTCGATTCAACATAAGTCTGCCAGGAGCGAAAATAGGAGCCCAGCTGCTCAGCGGTGGCCTTGGTCGTCCAGACCTCTCCCCGGTATCCATACTTGTACAGTAAGGGGAGCGCCATGGAATGATCCTCATGTGCATGGGACAGCAAAACAGTAGTTAGCTCCTTCACCTTCTGTGGCGGAAAAATCGGATATTGCCCGATTCCTTCCTTTTTTACGCCACAATCCAGCATGATATGATGCTGCTTTCCTTCAAAAACATAACAGGAGCGGCCATGTTCGCCCGCTCCGCCCCAAATCCTAAGCTTGGTCATCATCATTTCCACTTTCTTCGCGAGTTTAAGCTTTCCATTAAGATTAGTAGCAGTGTGGTCAATCCAACCGATATAACAGCCATCGCCATGCCAAGCGACACCTGTCCCTGCTCAAACTGGGCAAATATATAGGTTGCAGACGTTTGGACGGATGGCGGTAAAATCAGCAATGATCCTACCAGCTCCCGTGAAGCAATGGTAAAGGTCATCATCCAACCAGCGAGCATCCCCGGTACAATCAGCGGCAATACAATCCGGCGGAATATGTAAGACGGTCGCCCGCCAAATACTTGTCCCGCCTGAAAAAGAGTATGATCCACCTGTGTAAAAGCGCTTTTGACATACTGAACTGTATAAGGGACAAACAAAATTACATACGTCAGAATAACCATGCCGTATGTGTTATACAACGGAATCGGCATCCACGGCGAGTTCCACCACAAAATCAGACCCACCACCATAACAATTCCCGGCACTGTATTCGGAAGCAAGCTGAATGCATCAACTGTCTGTTGGATTTTCGTGCGTGATCCACCGATAACCAGCGCAAACCAGGTCCCCAGCACCACAGCAATCGTCGATGCACCCAAAGAGAGAAATACACTATTCAGTAGCGCTTCCATGCTTTCTGAGCCCCACGACAGCAGTTCCTTGTAATAATCGAGTGTAAGGTTGTCCCATGCCAATCCGATTCCCCGCAGCTTCATGGAGGAGGCCGCGATAATTGAAAAGTAAGGGATACCAATAGCTGCGATGAGCAGCAATAGGATGAATGTGACACTCAGTGCTGTAGTCCAGCTGGATACACGAAAACGAGAAGGTCGCGAACCTTTACCCCCTACCAGTCTGTACGTGAACTTTCGATTGATCACCGATTGCACATACCACATAAGCAGGCAGGCCGTTAACAACACCGAAGCCATTGATATTGCTTTGCCAAAATCAATGGGCCAGCTGGAAATATATTTGTGAATTTCAGAAGTCATGACCTCATACCCGATACGGCGCCCAAAGGTAGCGGGTGTGCCAAACTCAGCAATCGTTTTAACGAAAATGAGCAGCGCACCCATTCCGTATGCCGATAACAGCAACGGTAAAATGATTCGACGGAACCTGTACAGAAATCCCCCGCCCATGACCGCACCTGCCTCTTCCAGACTCCCGCCAATCCTCACCAGCGCCCCGCGCAGCAGCAGGTACAAGAATGGAAACAGATGCAGGCTCATGATCATCACCATGCCACCAAGGCTGAAGAAGGAAGCCGTTAAGAAATGCAGGTCCGGGAACAACTGTTCCAGATACCCGTTTTTTTGCATAAACAGAATCCATCCCATGGACCCGATATAGGGCGGAGTCATAAACGGAATCAGCAGCACGACATCCAACCAGCGCCAGTGTGCAAGTCGGGTGTTGGACATGATCCAGGCTAGCGGAAGTGCAAGGGCAGTCGTTCCTGCGATCACACAGATGCCTAGCCAAATTGAACTGAATAGCACTCCTGCAAATTGAGAAGCAGCTAACGTTCGAAAAGGCGCTACCCATTGAAATTTCCCTTCAACATACACACTTTGGATGGAGATTTGCAGCAATGGCAGTACAATTAGGAAAAGAAGCGCGATCAGAGCTAGTGTCAGAGACCATCCCCTGATGTGTTTAACAGACAAACCTCCCATCGGCTTATTTGAACATTTGCGTGAACTTTTCCGTCACGTCTGATCCGTGCTCACCCATCCATTCCCAATTGGTTTTCAGCAACGGGATCTCGTCCAGGTTGGCACGCTTGTCAGCTTTGATATCCGTGCGTCCAGGGAGTAGGGAAGCATCTGCTACTAGTTTTTGTGCCTCGTCCGACAACAGATAGTCAATGAACGCTTTGGCATTTTGCTCATGCTGTGTGGACTTGAGGATTGCGGCAGGACGCGGACTAATAACCGTTCCCTCTGTCGGATAGACGATGTCAATCGGCTCGCCTTTGGCTTTAGCCTTGTAGGTCATGTAATCGACCGCAGCGACGACTACACCTTTAGCCCCCGTAATCACTGGATCTAGCGCTTCCTGATTGGCACCGGCCATGGCCACACCGTTTGCCTTGTACTGCTCAAACAACGTCCAGCCTCCATCGCCCTTGGCGCTCAGATAGCCTGTCATAAAATCCAACGCTGAGCCAGACAGCGATGGGTCGGGAATGTTAACCTGATCCTTGTACTCAGGCTTCGCCAAATCGGCCCATGAAGTAGGTGGTGTCTTCACTAACTTTGTGTTATATGCAATACCCAGAGCAGAAGCACTGGTGCTAAAATAGTTTCCCTCCTTATCGGACCAGTCCGGGTTTAGCTTGTCCGCGTTCTTGGCATCTGGATAGGGGAGCGTGAGTCCTTCCTTTTTCAAGCCTTGCACAGACGGAAGCGATGCTAGCACAACCACGTCCGCTACCGGATTCGTTTTCTCCGCTTCCATGCGGGCTAAAATCTTTCCTGTCGTTCCCTGGAATAACTCTACCTTAACTCCACTCTGCGCCTCATACCCCGCTACCAGCTTTTTCGCCAGTCCATCCGGGCCTGCGCTGTAAACAACCAGCTTCTGATCAGTCGACGCCACTCCTGCTTGTCCTGCTGATCCATCGGCTTGCGCCCCATCCTTCGATGTCGTAGCCGTTCCGCAGCCTGCCACAGCCAGTCCAAAAGTCAATGTTAAAGCAAGCATAGCCCCTTTTTTCCATCCTGTACGAAAAACACGCCTATTCATCATCTTATATAACCCCTTTTCCCTATGTTTCAAGTTGGTGGATGTATTGCGGTGATACCCAAATATGCATTTGTTCGCCTATGGGCAAGCGGGTGGAGTGATACGCAGTCCATTGCTCACCGTTTTCGGCTAATAGACGGATTTCATAGCGATCGCCCACATAGCTGACATGCAGGATCTCTACTGTAAAAGTGTGCTGATCCGCTTGCTCCTGTTCCCAACGGACATGTTCAGGCCGAAAAAGTGTCCGTTCCAACTCGATCCAGTTGGATTTACCGATAAACCTTGCCACCTCTGAATGAGCTGGGCGACTATAGATCACCTCTGGTGTTCCGGTCTGCAAAATATGTCCACTTTTCATAACGACCACTTCATCAGACATGGACATGGCCTCGATCTGATCATGGGTGACGTATAGGGCGGTTAGCCCCAAATCGCGCACAAGCGATATCATCTCAATGCGCATCTCCTCCCGTAGTACGGCATCCAGTGCACTAAGCGGCTCGTCGAACAAAACCAGTCGAGGCCGGATAGCAACTGCTCTTGCAAAAGCAACCCGCTGCTGCTGACCACCGGATAGTTGATGAGGGTAACGATCCTCCAGCCCTGACAACCTCACCTTATCGAGCGCCTCCAGCACCACTGCCCGCAGTTCCTTGCCTTGAGCGCTAACAGCCCTTTTCCCCCGTTTGCTCGCTCGCAAGCCGAAGGCTACATTTTCAAACACCGTCATATGCGGCCACAGCGCGAAATCTTGAAAGACCATACCAAAGTGGCGGAGATGTGTGGGAACATCCTTTTTGCGTTCAGCTGAAAAGAGAATTTCCTCTCCCATCGTGATTGTGCCGATATCCGGTGTCTCCAGACCAGCAATCAAGCGCAAGAGCGTCGTCTTCCCACAGCCGGACGGTCCGAGCAATGTGGTGAATTTACCCTGTCGTACGATCAGATTCGTCTCATGCAACGCGGTGGTTTGGCTGAAGGTTTTACTTACTCCGCGAATATATAGATCCTGATTCATCGTATTACCTGCCTGTTCTTATGACTGACCCCAGTGTAAAACTTGAATTCGCAACCTGTGTTATTGGAAAGTTAAAACAAAATTAATTATTTCAATGAATTGTGTTAACACTCATAGATTTAATCTATATAGAGGCGATTGATGCTGCTGCCCAAAGAATAAGCACGATTGTTTGACCAATCTGAAAGCGAGGCATTCTAAGTGAACTTAAGTCTTCTAAAGTTACATATTGTAGAGCTGCTGAACAAGCACCATAAAATTACCACCGTAGCCGAGCTTCTCGGCCTAAAGCAACCTACTGTTACTTTTCATATGAAAAATCTGGAGCGTGAATTCGGAGTAAAGCTGTTTGACACACGTATGGGCAAAATCATCCTGACGGATGCCGGAAATGCCCTACTGCACTATGCCACCAAGATTAATGCACTTGCGGCTGAGGCCGAGCGGGTTGTCCGTGAGTTCGATACACTCCAACGAGGCAGCATACGTATTGGCGCAAGCTATGTACCTGCTACCTATCTGCTTCCTGCCGTGCTGCATCGGTTTGCCCGCGAGCATCCAGGCATTCACATCGCCTTATCCGTGAAAACAGCGCCCGTGATCAAGGACATGCTTGCTCGCCACGAAATTGACCTTGGCATTATTTCGGCAGAGCCGTTTCAATCCCCCACGTTACTATCAGAATCCTTGGGGGAAGATGAACTGGTGCTCATCTGCTCACCCACTCATCCGCTCGCTAGCGAAACCGATTTGACATCCGAGCGTATCGCTTCTTCCTCTTTTGTATTGCATGGAAAGGATTCCAGCACACGCCACGCGACTGACAAATGGCTAGAGCGCGGGAGGCGCCGGCTTCCATCCTATCTGGAATTGGATTCACTGGAGGCCATCAAGCAGGCGGTTATGCTGGGAGAACACATCTCCTTTGTCTCTCGTATTGCTGTTCAATCAGAGGTTGAACGGGGTTTACTGGTTGTAAGGCCTATTCCGGGACAGCCTGTTGAAAGGCACATTTATATGGTCAGCAACAGAGATCGTCATCGCTCTGCGCTGATCCACAGATTCACTGAATATTTATGATGGAACCAAGATTAAATCTTAGCTGTCATATAAAAATTATGGCATTTTTTAACCGGAGTACCCTCTTGTCTTGACATACGACTGACAAAATACCCGTAAAGTGAAGCGTGTAACCTATTCGGACGAACAGGAGAGGATAAAATGAAAACAAGCCTGCGTATCACTAAATTCATGTCAGTAGTAACTCTGAGTGCAGTACTGCTCGCAACAGGATGGAAAGGTGCAGAGCCCGTACAAGCCGCTGCCAATGCCACGCCAAGCTATGAGGTTAAGCTGCTGCTGGATACAGTTCAGGTCCTCAATGCGGATGGCTCTTTAAAAGGCGGCATCGTAAATGAGTTCGAAATCAGCGAAGATGCGCAACGATTAAGCGTCGAGTTTTTTGATACAGACTCCTTGCAATTGAACGACGAGGGCTGGAACGTTAGATTTCGCAAAAAAGAGGATAAAAAAAACTATGAGTTAACCTACAAAAAGCGCTATGCGATCACAAACGGGAATATTGATGCAGCACTCACCCAAGCGAATAAAGAAGGTTTCAGTGCCTCTGATGATAATTATGAGGCTGAGGTGGATTGGGGATACAGCAAGCAGACATTAAGCTTTTCCAATGACAAGAAAACAAACGCCTCCAAAGGATTAGCTCTGCCTTCCCCGGATCAGGCGTTAAAACAATTGCAGGACAATCTTCCGGGCAAGCTGCAAAACTGGAAAAGCAGCAACTGGGGCAAACATACCTTGGCAAACTCCAGAGTACGCGGTCCTGTACAGGTCAGCAAATATGAGGGCAGCTTTCAGGGCTTGGATACTGACGTTGAAGTATGGCCTATTCGTAGCGCAAACGGATCGGGTACCGACAATATCATCGAAATCTCCTTCAAAACTTCGGATTACAATACTGCCGCAAGCAACCGCGCCAAGCTGATTAACCTGCTACAATCCAAAGGATGGCTGATTCCTGCCGATTCTCTGAAAACGAATCTGGTACTGGAACGCTATTAAGCCACTCGAACCTAAAAAGTACTCAAACCTAAAAAAGGAACCGAACGGGCCTCCCTGTAGAGGGCAGCACGAACGGTTCCTTTTTACTATTATACATATGACTACAGGGTCATTATGTTGCAGTTTTTTACTTACATACGTTCCGGTGCAGACACACCCACCAGCTTCAGTGCATTAGCAATGGTCGTGCGGACCGCGCCAAACAAGGCCAAGCGAGCTTGCGTTTGAGCGGCATCCTCCGTGATGACACGCTCTGCCTTATAGTAGCTGTGGAACATGGATGCCAGCTCGTAGACATAGCGAATCATGCGATGCGGCGCAAAGTTTGCAGCTGCCACCGATACTTCCTCTGGCAACTCGCCAATTTTGCGTAACAGATCGTATTCATGCTCAGCCGTCAGCTTCGACAAGTCAACTTCTGCCAATGGCAGTACAGCAATACCCTGCTCTTCGGCTTGACGATATACGCTGCATGCACGTGCGTGTGCATATTGCACGTAGAATACCGGATTCTCATTGGAAGTGGAAATCGCCAAATCCATATCAAAATCCAGATGTGAGTCCATACTACGCATGGTGAAGAAGTAACGGATCGCGTCTACGCCCACTTCTTCCATCAGATCCTCCATCGTTACGGCCTTGCCAGTACGCTTGGACATTTTTACTTTTTCCCCGTTTTGGAACAAGCTGACCATTTGGGCAATCAGTACTTTAAGCTTATCCGGGTCATTGCCCAGTGCTTCCATTGCCGCTTTCATCCGTGGAATATAGCCGTGGTGATCCGCTCCCCAGATGTTGATGATCGTGTCATACCCACGAGCATATTTGTCGCGGTGATAGGCGATATCCGGAGTCAGGTACGTATAAGTGCCGTCATTTTTGATCAATACACGGTCTTTATCGTCGCCATACTTGGTCGTGTTCAGCCAAGTAGCTCCGTCCTTATCATAAATTTCCTCACGGTCACGCAGCTCATTCAGCGCTTTAAGCACTTCACCGTTATCATACAGTGATGTTTCACTAAACCAGGAATCAAAAGGTACACGGAACCGCTCCAGATCACGCTTGATCTTATTCAGTTCCTTTTCCAAACCGTATTCACGGAAATAAGCGGCACGATCTCCCGGTTCCATGGACAACAGAGAATCGCCCTTCTCAGCCACCAGTTCCTTCGCAAACCCGATGATGTCCTCACCATGGTATCCGTCCTCCGGCATCTCTGCAGGCTGTCCCAGCTCCTGCAAATAGCGCGCTTCAATGGAACGGCTCATATTGTAAATCTGGTTCCCCGCATCATTAATGTAATATTCACGAGTGACTTGATAACCTGCAAAATCAAGCACGTTACAGAGCGCATCCCCTACGGCTGCACCACGTGCATGACCCAAGTGAAGACTCCCCGTCGGATTGGCGCTGACAAATTCGATCTGTACCTTTTTGCCTGCACCTACCTGTACACGACCGTAATCTGCTCCTTGCTCCTGTACTTGTCCAATCACTGCATAGAGGTAGCTCTTGTTCAGGCGAAAGTTAATAAAGCCCGGTCCGGCGATTTCTGCACTTTCAATAGAAGCGGAAGCTAAGTCCATATTTGCGATCAAATCTTCAGCGATTTGACGCGGATTCTTCTTCGCAATGCGAGTGAGCTGCATTGCTACGTTGGTAGCTAAGTCACCGTGTGACTTGTCCTTAGGCACCTCCAGCGTAATCGTCGGCAGCTCTTCACGACTCACGATTCCGGCAGCCAGCACCGCTGCCTCGATTGCTGAGGTCACCTTTTGATTAATAAGTTCCAGTGGATTGCTTGTCATGATTGTTGCTCCTCCTGTATATGCAAACTAATGGCAAAATGCCCCGAGAAATCCTCAAATACGTACAGATCATAAGTCCAGCTCACATGTCCGGTGAATCCATCCATCCGAATATCGAGCTTCTGCGTATGCGCAGACATGTTCAGGTTTAAATAAGGCGAGCGGTAAAATCCAGGCAACCTGCGTCCCAGCGCGAACGACTGCTCCGATTGTACCTCACCGTGACGAATCAGCTTTAGCTCATCTGGTCCGATCTTGACTGTGTTCCGTGTCGTACCGCCCTCAGGACTCTCTTTCGGCTCTTCGTACCTTATATATAGATGCTTCCCGCGAACGATTGCTTCTCCAGGAAGCTCCTGTACCACATCTTCTCCGTCATGATGACTATGAAGACGGATTCGAACCTTTGCATTGTGTGGCATGTGTTCAAACTCCAATCTATCGCTATCCTACTGTACTACTATATCCAGTTCCCGATTGCAATTCAAATGAGTTTTTACAAAAAGATGCTTTCACACTTAAAAAATTCAACTACTGTAGGTCAGCAGCACTGGATGCCTGGCTAAAACTTTCAATGAACCGGGAAGCCAATGAAGACATGTATTTATCCTTCAACCAGACAGCCGCCACACGAGTGTGCAATTCTTCACAACTAATTTCCTTAACGATTAAATGATTATTGCTGCCTAAAGATAAAGCGGAGCGCGAAATCATGCCAATACCCAGCCCTTCGTTGGCCCAATGAAGCGTAGTGCGGGCATCGTCATTTTTGCAAAAGATATTGGGCTCAAAGCCATGCTTCATACAGGTATCGTGAATCAATTGCTCAAAACGGCGATATATAATGAGTGGTCTGTTCTTCAACTCAGCCAATGAAATGGTCTCCTGTTCGGGATTCCAATCATATTCTTCCGTCATCACTGCTACCATCGGCTCAGTGGACGCATATCTACACCCTAAACCGGCGGTGTTAAAAGGGGTTCTGACGATACCGACCTCTACAATTCCTTTGTTCAAAAGATCGAGAATCCTGAAGGTATTTCCCTCATGTATTTCAAATTTTACACCCGCATAGGTTTTATGAAATTCGGAAAGCCTGTCTTTCATCAGGGTCGCTCCAGAGGAAGAAACCGTCCCAATGGTGAGCGTCCCCTTCATCCCCATGGCGAAATCGTTTATTTCCCTTGTCGTAGCATCCGTCAGCTCCAAAATCTGCTTGGCCCTGTTCCGTAAAATGATTCCGGCCTCTGTCAATTGAATGCTTCGTGAGCCTCGATGCACAAGCTTTACACCAAGCTCTTCCTCCAGCTGCATAAGCTGTTGACTTAAGGGAGGCTGTGCGATTTGCAGTTTTTTGGCTGCCGCTGTAATCTGTCCAGCATCTGCAATCGCTAAAAAATACTTGAGATGTCTCAATTCCATCATGAACCTCCGGTTCTGATATATGTAAAGCCTATATCTCTAATATATATTAAATATTATTCATATGGTTGGGGATATGCCATAATCATATTCAGATATGCAATTATAATAGGAAACTTTATACAATATTTAGGTTAGGTGATGGTTTATTTGCTGAAATTTGCCGTTTTTTTAAAACCTTATAAAAAGGAAACGATTCTTGGGCCTCTGTTTAAACTAATTGAGGCCATTCTGGAATTGTTGCTACCTACTATGGTGGCTTTAATGATTAATCATGGCGTCGGTAAGGGAGACACCCATTATGTTTGGCAAATGGGTCTTTTGATGTTGCTCATGACTATACTGGGCTTTGGCAGTTCTCTCGTGTGTCAGTTTTACGCAGCCCGTGCTTCCCAAGGATTCGGTACCACACTGCGCAATACTATGTTTAAACATATTTCATCGTTTTCTTATGCAGATCTCGATAAATTTGGTACGCCCTCTCTCATCAACCGAATTACGAATGATGTCAATCAGCTGCAAACGGCCGTAGCAATGTTGATTCGTCTGGTTATTCGTGCTCCTTTTATTTGTATCGGGGCGATCATCATGTCCATGATTCTGGACTTCCGCCTTGCTTTGGTGCTGTTGGCGGCTACACCCGTTCTGGCTTTGATCCTGTATGTGGTCATTACGAAGGCTTCTCCGCTGTACCGGCTATACCAGAAAAAGCTCGATAAAATCGCTCTGGTGCTAAGCGAGAATCTCACAGGTGTACGGGTTATACGTGCATTTGCCAAAAGAGGAGCTGAACGAGTAAAGTTCAATGCCGCCTCAGATGACTTGACCCATACCGCTATTCGTGTCGGCCGGATTTCTGCTCTACTTAGCCCAGCCACCTTACTGGTGGTCAACGGAGCTATTATCGCCATTCTGTGGATCGGCGGTATCCATATCCAATATGGATCTCTTACACAAGGAGAGATTATTGCATTTATTAATTACATTACGCAGATTTTACTGGCCCTGATTGTGGTGACGAATCTCATTATTCTGTTCACCAAGGCGGCCACTTCAGCAGCGAGAATTCAGGAGGTACTGGACACGGAAGCTTCGATTTCCGATACTGCCAATCCTGCATCATTAGACCAGAAAAGAACGGGTAAGACCGGCTCTGTACCGGCCATCTCCTTTGATCATGTCTCCTTTGGCTACAATAAGACAGGACAACTGGCACTTAGCGATGTAGTTGTAGACATCTATCCCGGTGAAACGGTTGGAATCATAGGAGGAACAGGCTCGGGAAAATCTACCTTTGTGAATCTGATTCCCCGCTTCTATGATGCAGTAGAAGGTTGTGTACAGGTCGATGGCATCGACGTACGGCATTATAAGCTGGAGCAATTGCGGCAGAAAATCGGGATTGTTCCACAGAAAGCGCTGCTGTTCACTGGGACGATAGCGGATAATATCCGTTGGGGACATGAACATGCCACCGATGAGGAGGTCGCCCGGGCCGCAGCCATCGCGCAAGCGGATGAATTTATTTCCAACTTGCCGGAAAAATTCGATGCCCCGATCACCCGAGGAGGACTTAATCTATCAGGCGGCCAGAAGCAGCGACTTACCATTGCCAGAGCTATTGTAGGCAATCCGGAAATTCTGATCTTGGATGATTCCTCAAGCGCACTTGATTTTGCAACGGACGCCTCCCTCCGGAAATCACTACGGGAAAATAGCACTCGCATGACTGTCCTGCTGGTCTCGCAACGAGTAAGCAGTGTACAGCATGCCGATAAAATCATTGTATTTGATGAAGGCCGGATTGTCGGAATCGGCACACATGATCAGTTGATGAGCAGCTCGGAGGTATATCAGGAAATTAATCGCTCTCAGCTCTCAACGCAGGAGGTGGACCAATGAGTGGCAAGGAAACCTGGAGAAGATTGTTAACCTATGTCGATCAATATAAAACAACAACATTTTGGGTCATTATCAGTGCTATTCTTAGCGTGCTTGCCAGTCTGGTCGGACCCTATATGATTGGCCGGGCTATCGACCATATGGTAAATCAGGGAGCGGTAGACTTTAGAGGTATTGCACAGATTCTATATGGACTAGGCGTTGTATATGTTGTAGGCAGTCTATTTAGCTGGTTGCTCACATATTTGACGAACCGCATTGCTTTTCAGACTGTAAATGATATGCGGCGGGAGTTATTCGATCATTTTAATATCCTTCCGTTAAGCTTTCATGACAATCATCCGCAAGGAGATAGCATTAGCCGTTTTGTGAACGATATGGATGCCGTGTCCGATGGATTGTTGCAGGGCTTCTCCACCTTGATCACCGGGTTGATTACCATTATTGGTTCGATTGTACTTATGTTGTATATCAGCCCAGTGATGACGTTGGTGGTATTGGTGTCTGCCCCAATCACATATGTCGTTGCACGGTTCATTACTACAAAATCGCAACGCATGTTCCGTGAACAGGCCAAAATTTTGGGAAGCTTGAACGGTTATGTGGAGGAAATGATCGGCGGACAGCGGGTAGTTACTGCCTTTCACTATGAAAACCGCTCGCTTGAGGAATTTTCCGCCAGAAACGAACAATTATATCAAGCTGGAGTGAAATCGCAGTTTTATGGATCTTTGTCCAACCCTTCCACTCGATTGGTCAACAACATGACTTTCTCCGTCACCGCTATGATTGGCTGTATTTCGATCATTTTGGGCGGGATTTCGGTAGGCGGTTTATCGAGTTTTCTCATTTACACCAATTTGTTCGCCAAGCCCTTTAATGAAATTACAGGTGTGCTGACTCAGTTTCAGGCCGCTACAGCTTCTGCTCAGCGTATATTTGCTATTTTGGATTCACCTCCGGAGCAACCGGAAAAGTCGAACGCCGTGCAGCCGGAGCGCAGTAAAGGTACAATTCTGTTTGATCATGTGAAATTTTCCTATAATCCGGAACGAACACTCATTACGAACTTTAGTTTGGAGGTCAAGCCAGGCACTCGCGTAGCTATTGTCGGACAGACCGGAGCAGGCAAAACAACACTCGTTAACCTGCTCATGCGCTTTTACGATGTGGACAGCGGTTCGATCTCCATCGACGGAGTGAACATCAATGATATGAGCCGGGACAGCCTACGTACTAACTTTGGTATGGTGCTTCAAGATACATGGCTGTTCAGCGGAACGATCCGGGACAATATCGCTTACGGAAAGCCAGAGGCCACGGACGAAGAAATCATTGCGGCTGCGACAGCTGCCAATGCGCATAGCTTTATCAAGCGCCTGCCTCATGGTTACGATACGGTCATCAGCGGATCGGGCGATAGCCTGTCCCAAGGGCAAAGGCAGCTGCTCACTATCGCAAGGGTGATCCTCGTCGATCCACCTATGCTCATTCTGGATGAAGCAACCAGCAGTATAGACACCCTTACAGAAGCCCGGATCCAAAAGGCTTTTATGAAAATGATCGACGGACGCACCAGCTTTGTCATCGCCCACAGGCTATCAACCATCCGCGAAGCAGATCTAATTCTATACATGAAAAACGGCGATGTCGTCGAAAGTGGTACTCATGAAGGACTGCTCGCAAGCGGTGGCCATTATGCCTCGCTCTATAACAGCCAGTTCACTACGGCTTAAAAAGGCTGAGCAGATACGGTCACATCAATAAGCTCAACGTCTTTAAAAAAGCCAATTGCTTTTTAAGCAATTGGCTTTTTTATTTTTCTTTTATAAATCCCACCTTATATTATATAATAAAAACACGAACAAATGTTTCTATTCCATCTAAACCTTATGGTTTTGTGAGTGGCCAACATTTATGCATGGAGTTGCAGTTGGGAGGCTGAATATGGACATTAATGAATTTCAAAAGTGGGTAAAGCAATATTATCAGGATAGAAACTGGTCAGACTTGGATATCTTCGTCCGAATCGGTTTCCTGGCAGAGGAAACGGGGGAGGTTGCGAGAGCTATTCGCGCCCTGGAAATTGGCAGAGACCGGCCGGATGAGATCGACGGTTCATTCGAGGAGAACAAGGAACATTTAACCGAAGAACTTGGAGACGTACTGGGTAATCTCATCGTGATCGCCAACAAGTATGACATCACCTTGGAGGATATATTTCAAACACACCAGCAAAAACTTGCAAAAAGATATACATAAGGAGAATCTCATATGAAAAGTATCGCTGTTTTTTGCGGTTCCAGTAATGGAGCGTCTGAGGTTTATCGAGAGCATGCTGTTGCTCTGGGCAAGGCACTTGTCAAACAGGAAATAAGCCTGGTTTATGGAGGAGCAAATGTGGGTCTAATGGGTGCAGTGGCTGACGCAGCACTTCATGCAGGAGGTCGCGTCATTGGTGTGCTCCCTTACTTTTTGCAAAGCCGTGAAATTGCACATAATGGCCTGAGCGAATTAATCATTGTTGATTCCATGCACGAACGCAAATCTAAAATGGCAGAGATTGCGGACGGTTTCATTGCTTTACCAGGCGGTCCAGGTACGATGGAGGAATATTTTGAAATTTTCACATGGGCGCAATTAGGCTTGCATGAAAAGCCATGTGGGCTTTTAAATATTAACCATTATTACGATCCTCTTATTTCCTTGTTTGATCGTATGGCCGCAGAACAATTTATGCAGGAAAAATATCGTTCGATGGTAATTACGGATACGACTCCACAAGGAATCCTACATAAATTCACTAATTATACTCCTCCTTCCGTCAAAACATATCTTACGAGCAAACGGGTCTGACATTAGGAATGGCGCATCCCGATCAGCAGACGTACTATATAATTTTAAAAGGAACACCACCGTCAACGTATTCCAGTGGTGTTCCTGTAAATTGAACGAAAATGGCAGACTTTCTCCCCAATCGTCACAGTCGATTTTAAACCCGCATTTAATTATGTAGTCATCCAATGAATGATATCATGCCTAACGAGAACGCCAATCTTAAATCCCTGCTCGCGTTGCGGTCGGATGATCAATAGGTTCGTCTTCCTGAAAGTCACGCCGATACCACCAGCCGATCAGAACAGCAATGGTAGTCATAGCCGCAGCCAGCAAATACACCTGCACCATACCAAATCGGTCAGCATACCAGCCCATAAATAATAAAGCCAGGCCGAAAGCGAGATTAGTAAGCACATCAATCCCTGCCATCACTTTGGGCAGCTGGGCTGGCGGTGCACTGGTTTGCAGCAAGGTGCGGCGAATAATGCCTGCCATTTGAACAGGTAAGCCTGACACAGCAAAAAGAACAAGCGCAGCCACGGGAATGGTATTCAGCGCAAATACAATGGTAATCAGTACATACACCAGCAACGCTCCGAGCATGTACAAAAAGCTGTTCTTTTGCAATCGCTTGACCAAGCCAACCACAATCAATCCACCCAAAATGGTGCCGGAGAAAAAGGACGCATTCATAAAGCCCCACCAGCTCGCATCCCGATGCAGTACTTGACTGACGTACGCCAAAATAAATACGCCGAGCCAGGAGACTCCCCCAATACTGTCCACGCTGTCGACAATCATTAGAGAACGAATACGACGGTTACGCCAAATGATTTTCCATCCTTCCCCAAGCTCTTTCCAATGGGAGCCTTTTTCCTTTGCGGGTTCTACTGCATCTGTTAAGGACTCTGGAGATTCGGGGTTTAATTCCTTTTGATCCAGCGGATCACGAATGAAGGACGTGACAGTTACAGCCACGAGATAACAACAGGAGGCAATTGCAAGCGTATTCAGGGAACCCAGCCAAGCGACAATCATTCCGCTCAACGCCCAGCCTGCACACTTGACCACCTGATCACTGACCGCTACCATACCGTTTGCCCGCATGAGTCCCTCACCAGTGGCCAAACGGGGTACAAGCGCATTACGCGCAGGATTGGTCCATCCATCCAAAAAAGACATACCAAATACCATCACAAAAATAAACAGAAACGACCTCTGCTCAGGTACGATCCACAAATAAAGCAGCAGCAGCGTAAAAATGATAAACTGCCCAAACTGGGAAAATAGCAGAACCTGTGTCAGCCGAAATCGACCGAGCACGATCGGTGCAACAAGCCCACTAAGCACTTGAGCTGACAAACGAAACAACGGGATTAAAATAGTCGTCATTAAGGAATTACTTGAACTGAATACCAACACCACCACACTCAACATGTAGATGATATCTGCTGCGTTGGAGACCGTCTGAGACCCCCACAGGTAATAAAAAGAGCGTCTGATCAAAAAAATTTCCCCCTCTTTGGTATATCGCCAATTTACGTATTTCCATAACCAAACCTCCCCTGTCGATTACAAATCTGTTAAATGTCTGGTTTTTTGTATGTTCTACACACACCCTTAAATTTCCTTCTTTTATCTTAAAAGGAAATTCAGTGTCCACTATATTTTCATGCCTACTACAATCTGATTTAACACAAAAAAAAGCGTCTATAGCGCTCTTTTCGCTCTATACTGGCGATAAAGATCACTAAGACGCTTCTTAAAATGTTTACTTTGTTAAATCTTCCACAAATTTAGGTAGTACAAATGCCGCTTTGTGCAGACGTGGGCTGTAATATCGGGTATCCATCTCTGGAATTTGGTTCTCGTCCACTTCTAGCGGATCATACTTCTTGCTGCCCAATGTGAATGTCCAAAGACCGCTTGGATAGGTTGGAATGTTTGCACCGTACACACGCACAATCGGGAAAATCTCTTTTACATCTTTGTTGACCTTCTGAATCAGGTCAGCCTTGAACCAAGGATTATCCGTCTGCGCCACGAAAATGCCGTCTTCCTTCAGCGCCTCAAAAATACCTTGGTAAAACCCACGTTCGAACAGCGGTGCTGCCGGACCAACCGGCTCCGTCGAATCGACCATAATCACATCGTATTCATTTTTGTGTTCGATAATATGCATATAGCCGTCATTCACCAGTACTTCCACATTGGGCTCGTCCAACTTCCCGGCAATTTCAGGTAAATATTTTTTAGAATTTTCAATGACTTTACCGTCAATCTCCACCAATACAGCCTTTTCCACTTCAGGATGCTTGATGACCTCACGGATAACGCCGCCATCCCCGCCGCCCACAACCAAAACCTTTTTCGGATTCGGATGTGTATTCAAAGCCGGATGTGCTACCATTTCGTGATATACAAATTCATCCTTAACCGTTGTCATCACCATGCCGTCCAGAACAAGCATATTGCCGAATTCCTCCGTCTCGATCATTGCCAGATCCTGAAAATCTGTTTTCTCAGAGACGTAGGTTTGTTTGATTTTTGCTGTAATGCCGAAAGAGGGAGTCTGCTTCTCCGTAAACCACAAATCCATCATTCCAACCTTCTTTCTGATCAAAGTATGTGTCCGGCAATCCGGTAGCATAAACATGGACTTTCCTTATAACTGCAACACGCAAACGCCGAGTTTGCTATATTTATTGTACCAAACACACTTGAATTTCACACTTTTTGCATTATAAGCGATACCCTAATGGACTGTAAAAGCATTTTTAGGGCTTAATCTTGTTTAAAACAGATACGTATATGCATCTGATGAATAGACACTTTCGGATTGACTATACTGAGAACATCAACTATGGAAGGAGGTGGCATGATGACCGATACTACCGGGCGATCCTCCAAGCGTAAACCGCTTTGGCTTCGATGCTTTCAAGGGCTGATGTCTCTCACGATTCTGACGGTCATCGCCGCCTGCATTCTGCTCGCCTATTTGTACACAACCAGCCTTCCGCTCGCCGATACAGACCGGAATTCACGTCTGCTCGATAGTCAGGGGCAAGTCATTGCTACCTTCTCTGCCGGAGGAAAGGAATCTATTCCTGTCCAGCTTGATCACATTTCGCCCGATTTAATAGCAGCTACACTGGCTGTGGAAGACCGGAAGTTTTACGATCATTTTGGCTTTGATTTCAAAGGTCTGGGCCGGGCAGTAATCGTTAATTTGACCCGCTGGGATATGTCACAGGGGGCCAGCACGCTGACTCAGCAGCTTGCGCGCAATCTGTACTTATCTCACGAGAAAACGTGGACGCGTAAGGCCAAGGAAGCCATCTATACTGCACAGCTGGAAATGAAGTATTCCAAGGATGAGCTGCTGCAAATGTATTTAAATGAAATTTACTATGGTCATGGCGCCTATGGCATTGAGGCGGCCTCGCAAATGTATTTCGGTAAATCCGCAAAGGATCTGGATTTGGCCGAAAGCGCCCTATTGGCAGGTATTCCGAAAGGTCCGACCTACTATTCGCCATATAATCATATGAAAAACGCAAAGGATCGGCAGAAAATTGTACTGGACTCCATGGCACTCATCGGTAAAATTACACCGGCTGAAGCCAGCAAGGCCTATGAGGAAATACTGGCCCTGCGGCCCGAGAGCCAGCGTCGGACAGTGGAAGCTGCTCCCTGGTTTCGCGATTATGTTCGCCAGCTAGCGACTCATCAATTTGGGATTAGCGAAGCGGTGCTTGAGCATGGCGGGCTGAGCATTTATACGACGCTGGACATGCACATGCAGCAGGCAGCCGAGGCGGCTGTCAATGAGGGCATGAAGAACAGCAACGGACTGGAAACTGCACTAATCTCCATGGACCCGCGCAATGGACATGTCAAGGCCATGGTCGGCGGAACGAACTATGTCGGGAATCAATACAACCATGCACTGGCCACAACCCGGCAGCCAGGCTCGTCTTTCAAGCCGATTATGTATCTCAGCGCGCTGGATTCCGGCCAATTGACGAGTACGTCCAAATTCGAAAGCCGACCGACGTTGTTCCACTACGACAACAACCGCAAAACTTATAAGCCCAAAAATTTTGGAGATAAATATTTGGGCGAAATAGATCTGCGGCGCGCCATTGCGGCGTCTGATAATATTTATGCCGTCAGCACCATTCTGCAGGTAGGAGCGGATAAGGTCATGGACCTCGCCAGCAAAATGGGCATTACGAGCGAGCTCAAGCCCGTGCCTTCGCTGGCGTTGGGCGTGTCGCCCGTCAGCCCGTTCGAGATGGCCTCGGCCTTCTCGGTCATCAGCAGTGGCGGGCAAAAGGTAGCTCCGGTGGCGGTGCTGCGCATCACCGATGCGGCTGGGCGATCGCTGTACGAAGCGCCGCAAGCCGCACCCGTTCAGGTGGTGAAGCCCGCCTCTGCCTATGTCCTCACACGCCTCATGGAAGGCGTGTTCGAAGAAGGCGGCACCGGCAACCGAGTCGCGAAGTTGATCAAGCGCCCGGTTGCCGGCAAAAGCGGCACGACCAATACGGACGCGTGGATGGTCGGCTTCACCCCCGAGCTATCGACCGCTGTTTGGGTCGGATATGACAAGGGCAAGGCCATCAGCACGCAGGATGCCCGGCGGGCGGCACCAATTTTCGCACAATATACGGAAAAAGCGCTGGAAAATGTGCCGCCCAAAATATTCCCGATCCCTGACGGCGTAGTCAGCGCCTATATTGATCCGGCTAGCGGCAAGCTGGCTGCGCCGGACAGTCCCGACAAGCGGCTGGAGGTATTCGTTAGCGGTACCGAGCCGAAAGAGACCCTATCGGGGCAGAATAACCCACAGGCATCGACACCTACTGACCAAGCGGAACGACAGGCCGAAAAAAAATCCTGGTGGGGCAATTTTAAGCGATGGTGGATGGAGTAATAGCAAAAAAAGACTGGAAAACGCCATGATGCGCTCTCCCAGTCTTTTTTATCTCTACTTCAATTATCTTATTCGCCCATTTTAGCTCTTTGCCAGTGCCATCAGCCATTACACAGTTAAGCCCCGTTCTTTCCTAAAGCTGCGCTATTACCAAAAACAGCTAAATGACTCAATACGGTTGGTGTCTACACCATAGTAAAACCAAAAGCGGCCACTCCACCGAAAACCTGCTACGGATGTTCTGCCTACAAAGACAGGGTACATCCAGAAGCGCTCTCCGTTCGTCAGCCATACAAACGTGTTGCGGTACAAACAACCGAAAATGGCTCCAGGGTCAACCGCATAGGCCGAAACTAGCGGTTTCGGTGGCGTAAATTGCGGTGGTGGGGAAGTTGGTGCTTGAGCTTGCTGCCCACCTTGCGGACCGAACGGCCCTTGCGGCGGCGGGGAGAACGGCTGTGGCGAAAAGGGGCCTGGGCCTGGTGGCGGACCTACCGGAGACGGGAACGAATCCTGTATATCAGGAAATTGTGGAATTGAAGGACCCGACGGTGTGAATGGACCCGGAGTACCCGGTTGCGTTCCGAAAGGAACTTGTGGCAGTAAAGACATGTGTTTCACTCCTTGTGTTCTAGGCTGATGTATCCTATGCGGGACATCAGCCCGTGGACTGGGCGAATCCCCATATCGCCGCCAAACTCCGTCATTTCGTCCTTTTATACCAAAATTTCTTATATCTCGCCCCGATTAACTCCCCGTCTGGACATGCTCCAGCTCAATTTCATGCACCATTTTAATCTCGATTCGTTTCCTGAGCTCATCATACTGTTTCAGCAGCCGGTGCTTATACCCTAAATTGTCGTTCATCCAGCCTATAATAGAGTCATCCTTATGCTCCGTGGACCAGCTAAACAAATCGCTATAGATTTGAGCAAATGATTCCTCGTTACGGCGAGCGAACCGGATCGGTTGAACTCTATAGCTGAGCTTCAGTTCCAACATTTCATACAACACTTCCAAACGGTACTCCAAGTCCTGTACACCTGCTTTGGATGCATCGTAGCTTTTTATATCCTGAATAAGCTCTCTAAAGGTCAACCCTACATGCTGCATAGCAATATAAGACCACACACAACTTCCCGTAGCTGTTCCATGAGCCTCCCAAAGCGGATTCCACAAAATAGACCGAATTGTATCCTTCTGCTCTTCTCCAAACAAAGCAATTCCAGCAATAATCCCCGCATTACAGTCTACGGAAGCATGTCGCTCTCCCCAATGCACCAATCGTGGAATCATATCTTCAGTAGTACATTTAAAGCTTAGTAGGGGTAAGAATTCATCAAACAGATGCTGATCCACTGCTTGTTCCAATTCAGTCGCCAGTCGTTCACGAAACGATTCGCATGGAAGATGTACGAGCCCCAAACAAGCATCCACAGATGCTGCCCCATATGGCCCATTCACCCATGCGACGAGATCAGCCGCAGCTTCCACATAATCCAAATAACCTAACACATGCAGCACACCATCAGGTATATGTTCCGAGGATGTCTGATTTCGAACATAACGCTCGTACATATCCTGCGCCAAAGCAACATCTCCGCATCTCATGATCGGCTGAAGAAGCAGCCCCCTAATATAATGATGAGGATCTTCTACAAAAAGCCTATATAACTCCCAGGCATCCTTCACGGTTCCATATTGGGCAACTACATCCGTATAGGCAGAAATGATGCTGGCATCCACTTTATTGCCTGAGCCCAACATATCAATAATCCTTGCTGTCGCGTCTATCATCCAGTTTTCCCCTTTCTCAGTTATGCCTATCTTTCTTTATGAAGTACTTCTCTAATCGTGAATATTTCTATTATAAAAGAGAAAAAATGTTATCATCTATAATCCACTCAAGGGAGCTGATCTGATGCAGGATTCTAGTTCAAAAATCACAACTTTCTTCATGTTTCCCGGTCAAGCAGAGGAAGCCATGCAATATTATACCTCTGTATTTAAGCCGTCTGGTATCATGAGTATTTTTCATCAGGAAGATGGGACCGTGTTACATGCCGTATTCAACCTCAAAGGGCAAACCTTTATGGCCATAGACTATAACCATCAGGACAAACACCCTTTTACCCCAGCCCTATCGCTATTCGTCACTTGTGATTCGGAAGAAGAAATCTATCGTGTGTTTGGTCAGCTGTCTCAGGAAGGCCGAGTTTTAATGCCCCTTGAAGCCTCGCCCGTAAGCCAACAATTTGGCTGGGTAGAAGACAAGTATGGAGTTTCATGGCAATTGAATTTAGCAAAAGGGTAACCGACTATTTTACTTAGCAATACACTCCTTCATCTTTTTTTGGTACTATTACATGTAGTAGGTGCTAATAAAAGGATGTGTGTTTATTGTATACCGCCGATTGTGAAAAATGTTTTGGTTTATGCTGTGTTGCCTTGCCTTATGCCAAATCTGCTGATTTTGCCTTTAACAAGGATGGAGGAACTCCCTGTCAACACCTAAATGTGGAATATCGCTGTGACATTCATAAAAACCTAAGAAATAACGGCTTGCGAGGCTGTACAGTATATGATTGCTTTGGGGCAGGTCAAAAAATATCCCAAGTTGTATACAACGGAAAAAGCTGGCGAGACAATCCGGCAATAGCTGATGAAATGTTCAATCTATTTCCCATCATGCAACAGCTTCATGAAATGCTGTATTACCTAAACGAAGCCCTTAGCTTAAAAGAAACTCACTCCATTTATACCGAGTTACATAAAGCGATGGAAAAAACCGAGCAGCTTACGGATCAAGCTCCAAAATCCCTTATAGATCTTCATGTACCCACCCATAGGGCGTTAGTCAATGATTTACTTGTACAAACAAGTGAGTTAGTGCGAGAAAAATTCAAGAAAAACATGGAGAACCATAAACTCAGTAAAAAAATCAAGAATAGAGACCTTATCGGGGCCAATTTAAGAGGCGTTAATCTGAGAGGTGCCAACCTGAGAGGCGTTCTACTGATTGCTGCTGACCTACGTGAGGCTGATTTGAGCATGACTGACCTTATCGGTGCAGATTTTAGAGATGCTGACTTAAGTGGGGCTAATCTGGAAGGAAGTATCTTTCTTACACAAGCGCAGTTAAATTCGGCTAAAGGCAATAGCAAAACCAAACTGCCCCCTTCTCTAAGCTTTCCCAGCCATTGGCTAAATTAGATTTTATCCTAAAGCAACATTGCTTACCTATATGAAAAAGAAGTAGACCGCCCTCGACAAGGTACCGATCTACTTCTGAATTTTACTGTTTACTCCGTCATTCTACTCATCCGCTGGATGCTGCTCTGTAGTGCTTTCCTGATAAAAACAGACTTGTTCCTTACATCCATAATGAATAGTAGATCCAGTATCCTCATAATAACCCACATCTTCGAAATCTGCGGGCTTTGTGGCCTCAATTAGATTCAACAAGTCCTGCGCGACTTCTTCTATAGAATCTTTCTCGGTGTCCCCTCCTATAGCCGGACCGCCTGGTCCTTCGTATGCAGTCAATATCCAGCTTTGTCCAGTCGAATTTGTTGCCTTAATTATGTACCCATATGCCTCTTCGAAATTCTGCGATGTCCTTTGAGGCTGTCCGAATAAAGTAATTAGCGCTCCTCTAAACTGAGCAACAGTCTCCTCTTCTAGCGATGTAGCATGAAGAATATTGGATGTCATCAATGCAGCCTTTGGATCATTAACTTTTTTATAACTATATTTCGATACATACTTCTCGCCTGAATACTTTTTACTTTGTGGGGTTGATTCCTGTTGATCCAATATTATTGGGTTTTGTTTAGAAGTATTCAGTAGCAAGCCACACACAATCGCAAGAAGGATCACCGCAACTGCTAAATATTTATTAATTGCACTCCCTCCTTACTCCCTAAAAACTATTTGGCTATGGATACATCTTAAATACACTTATACCTTTTCGTTAAGAGATTCTTCTAGTCTCCGGCTTAAGGCTGCATACTGCTCTGCATTGGTGTCTGAAAATGCTTCTTCCCGGTTAGAGTGTACATGCTGATACTGTGGAAGGCTTAAAAATTGCGACTTTGTAAAATCTATAATGTCCTCACCGATTCGGTTGTAATAATGCCAGCCGCTATCCAGCCAGGTCTTCAAAATATCACCACCAAGCCTGTCCTGAACGACAAGCGCTGTGACTCCACATTGTCCGGCTGCAGGATTATTAGCTGTCCATTTAGAGCTAGACTCCAAAGACCAAGCCTGAAACAATGCCTTTTCTAATTTTAAATAACGGTTTGCATTCAATATGCGTCTCCCCTTTCGAAACCATTCTGCACTTATAGTGAACGCGCCTTACTTATTTCCACCCATATTCCACACTCTGTGAGTCTTGGCTTCTGCTTCATTCAGTTCTAGCAAATACTTCTAGCTTCAAGTCCTCGTCCAGATATGTCTGTTCCAGCACGTCCAGCCAATCATCCAGATGCTCATGGCTTAATACACGTTCCTGAAGACGTGGATCAGTATACACCTGCAACTGTTTACGCTCAGCCAAGGGCTGAATGGTTCGCACGGCCCGTTTCCATGGACTGGACACAATACATTCCACACCTACATTCTCCATAAAATCAGCCAACTGCTCAGCTTGTCGGTTACCTTCATCGGTGAGTCGGGCATCTGGTTCCTGTCCAGTTGCTTGGGCATGTCTAACAAAATAAATTTTCTTCACGTCATCGCTCCTAACCGTCACACAAATGTAGTATTCTATATATTTACAAATAATTGTTTTTATGCTATAATATAGGTTTACATACTTGGATTTCATGATAAGATTCCTTTGTATTACATCAACTCTTATGGGAGGGATTCGATGCAATTAGACAAAGGAATACACATGCTCCAGGTTTCTGCTAATATCATGGGAAGTATAGAGAGCATTCACCCCACTTTAATGTGGGACGAAGACAATATGATTTTAGTTGATACAGCTTACCCCGGGCAACTCTCCCTTTTAAATGAAGCTATTCTGGATACCGGATTAGCAATCCATAAACTTACCTCCATATTAATAACACACCAGGATCTTGACCATATTGGCAGTTTAGCAGATATAATCCAGGCTTCTTCCTCCCTAGTTCAAGTATTAGCCAGTTCTATCGAAAAGCCTTATATACAGGGAGAAAAACAGCTTATAAAGCTAACCCCAGAAGCAATAGATCAAGCTGTAAGCTCCATGCCTGAATCCGTTCCGGTAGAGTGGAGACATGCATTCCGGCGTACACTTGAAAATCCCCCAAAGGCAATTGTAAACTCCACCATCGTTGCCGGAGAGGAATTGCCCTTCTGTGGGGGGATCTTAGTTATAGATACTGCTGGTCATACACCAGGACACCTAAGTTTCTATCATAAATCCAGTCAAACCCTGATTGCAGGAGATGCTCTACGTGTAGTAAGCGGCAAATTACTGGCTCCAGACCCGCAATACTGCTGTGATTTCAATATCGCCAAAGAATCTCTTAAAAACCTGCTGCCATATGATATTAAAAAAGTGATTTGTTTTCATGGAGGGCTATACGAAGGCAATTGTAATCAGCGGATATCTGAAATATGTGAATCCTAGCTTTTGTTCACATGTTCATACCAGTCCCTTGACCAGTCAGTGAATTATCTAAAGAAAAGACTAACCAAGAATTCCTGGTTAGTCTTTTCTGAATGAAAGCTAGGCTTTTAAATGAACCCTTAGTACAGGTACATCTGAAGTAGCAGATGAGCTTTCTAATATCTCCACATGACTGATCATATCTTGCCCGTCTGGAACGATTACTGGAGTAATTACAGGTAATCCACCCTGTTGAATCGCATCCAGATCAAACTCCATCAATAATTGTCCAGCTTTAATGCTATCTCCTACTTTGACATGAGGGTTAAACCCCTGCCCTTTGAGAGAGACGGTATTAATCCCGACATGTATCAAAACTTGTACGCCAGATTCATGTTCAATAATCAGAGCGTGTTTGCTTTTCTCCATGACATGGGCAACTTTTCCCGCGAAAGGAGCGGTGACCCTACCCTCAGATGGATGAATAGCGATACCATCCCCCATAGCTTTTGTAGAGAACGCAGGATCTGGAACCTCTTCTAGAGAAACCACTTTTCCTTTAATTGGCGCTACCATGTCGAATTCTTCAATACGGGAAGCCGCCTTCTTTTTCAACCATTTAAACATAACGATGCCACCTTATTTAGAGATTACATTCATAAACAGCGATAGGAAAAAACTATATCCTTTCAGGAACCGGTTCCACGAATTCATTAAATAAAAACCGGAGTGAAACCGATTTCTATTTGAATTATAGTGAATGCCTTTCCATGATGTCAAGGCGATGATGTTCATAACTTACATGAAAAAGAAGTAAACCGACCCCAACCAAGGTATCGGTCTACTTCTGAACCTTACTGCCGACTGCTCTTTAAGCAGTTGTATACTGTTAACGCTAGGCTTACCCTTCCAGCGCCTGCTTCAATTCCTCAGGCGAAGCGTCCCACCATTCCTCGTTATGCGAAATTAGCAGGCTTTTGAGCGCTGCTTTATCTTCGCTGCCGAGATCATCCAGCATGAAACGGCGCTTGAGTGCATAATCCATACGGTTAACATGATCGGCAAGAATTTTCCAGCCGCGTTTGGCTTCGTCGTCAATCAGCATCTCGCAGGCCGTCGCGCCACCGTACATACGTCCTTCAGGCGTACGGTCCACAGCTACCCATACCAGCCATACCTGGCGTCCGTTCGGTACGTCTTCTTTATTCGTAGAGAACTTGATTCCACGTTCTACTTTACTTTTGGCATGCATGGCACCGATATCAATTTTTGCCTCTCCTCGGTCAATGATGACCGGGGACATGCTGTTCAGGTCGATTGAGCCTGCGCCGAAGCCCTTATGTTTACTCTTGCCACTGACAATATTCAGTGCAATCTGCTTTTTGCCGTCCGGCTGATTTTCACTCATGCGTCACTAGGCCTCCAATTTCCGTCTTCACACTCATTCTACACTATAAATATTTTAACTAATAATCTCGCGAAAGCAAACATATACATGCTGTAGATGCTTGTCAACGGGAGGTATCCATTGTATGACCCCAGCACGCTCCAAAATCGTTTTATTGTCTACACTAGCCCTCGGACTCCTCGCAGGGACGTTATGGTTTGCCTGGCAACCCCAATCGCAATCCGCCCCTCAGTCTGCAGGCAAACCACTATACGGCTCCGAGTCTGAATCTGCGCTTGCGCCAGATATGGGCAAGCCTCTAGGGGCCAACATCATGCCCGACCTGCCCAAGAACCCTCCACAGCCCGCTTCGGAAATTCTCAGCAAACGGGTGGTGGAGTATCACATTGATGTATCTCTGGAAAAAGGACGGGTTTTGCGAGGCACTGAGACACTGACCTGGAAACATCCAGGCAAGAAAACTGTGAATGATCTGTATCTTCATCTATACCCGAATGCCTTCTCTTCTATGGAAACCACCTTTATGAAAGAATCCGGGGGAAAGCTGCGCGGAGACACCATGCCCAAGGACGGCTTTGGCTCCATGACGCTGACCGAACTAAAAACAGAAGATGGTTTATCTCTCATGCACCGTACTCAATATGTACAACCAGATGACGGTAACGCAAGGGACCGTTCGCTCATGAAGGTACGTCTGCCCAAGCCAGTACGAGGTGGCGAAGAAATCACACTATATATGAAGTTTGAAGTCAAACTGCCTGGCATTTTTGCTCGTATGGGTGCGACAGATGATTTTGTAATGGCTGGACAGTGGTTTCCAAAGCTCAGCGTCTATGAGACTGCAGGACAACGTGGACGCGCCGACGAGGGCTGGAACCTCCATCAGTATCATGGCAACTCCGAGTTCTATGCCGATTTTGGAATTTACAGTATACGGATTCGGGTGCCTGAAACACACATCGTAGCAGCGACCGGGTTTCCCACCCGTGGTGCAGTACGACAGAACGGCCAGAAAATATATCAATTTTATGCCGATGATGTACACGATTTTGCCTGGTCTGCTTCACCCAACTTTGTAGCCGTAGAAGAACCCTTTTCTTCTACTGAAGTTCCTGGTGTCAAAATCAAGCTCTATCTAGACCCTTCCCATAAGGAACTCAAAGGACGTTACATGAGCGCAGCCAAGGCCGCCCTTTCGTACTACAGCAAATGGTACGGGCCTTATCCATATTCCACTCTATCGATCGTCGTTCCACCCAAAACAGGCAGTGGAGCCGGCGGCATGGAATATCCGACACTCATCACGGCCGCAGCTGCGGACCAACTGAATCCCGGCTATAATCTGGAACGGACGCTGGTTCATGAGATTGGGCATCAATATTTCTACGGAATGGTAGCCAATAATGAATTTGAGGAGCCCTGGCTGGATGAAGGCTTCACCTCCTATGCAGAAGAACGGCTCATGGAGCAAGAATATGGGCTTATCCCCAACTTGCCATTACAATCCGGACAGGTAGCTTCTCCACAGCCCCTAAACCGCGAATCCTGGAAGTACGGATCGTCGGCTGAGTATGCACAAAATGCCTACTCACGAGGCAAGCTGGTACTACGAGGTATTGAACGTCAGGTGGGTACGAAAAAAATGGACCGGATTATGCGAACCTATGTCCAGACCTACCGATTCAAGCATCCGACCTCACAGGATTTTCAGCGTGTCGTGGAGAGGGTGACTGGACGCTCATGGAGCCACTATTTTGAACAATATGTATATGACGGCCAGATGGCGGACTTTTCTGTCGATCGCATCACGAACCGCAAGTTGGAGAATGGATATGAAGCAGTCGTGACGCTCAGCAAAAAAGGAGCAGATTATCCCAAGATCCCTGTTCAATTTACCTTCAAGGATGGCACCACAATATTTAAGGCATGGGACGGTACGGGCAAAAGTACATCTTTCCGACTCAAAAGCACCTCTCCCGTGTCCTATGTGACGGTTGATCCTCTATACACTATTGCACTGGAGAACAAGCATATTAATAATAGCCTGAAGGCTGAATTGGACGAAAAGCAACAAACCCGTTGGAGTGTGAGTGTAACCAAGCTGTTGGAGACACTGCTTGGAAGTCTGTCATGGTGAGGTGTCTATAGATGCGGACTGTTTTAAAAGAAGGCTGGGCGCTAGTGCGCATACGCTTTTATATCGTTATCATTTTATTTTTGTATCGTCTGCTGTGGGGAGTATTTCTCTATCGGCTGGTACAGTCGGCCGTTGTCCCGCTGCTGCTGCGTTATCCTGATCAGAGCCAAAACGAGCTGGGAAAGACCTTGTTTTGGATGGAGGGGCAGATCGCCTTGATGGACAGCCAGGAAGTACATGTGTATTTATGGATACTATTAGGGGCGACCGTATTGCGCGTCCTAATCACTCCCTTCATTAGAGCTGGCATATATCAAAGCCTGTATACCGATGCGTCTGAACCGCAAAGCCTGTCCTTCTTCAAGGGGATGAAACGTCACGGTATGTCATCTCTGTTGTATTACATCATCGAGTTGGGTTTGCTGCTGCTTCCCGCCTTCTGGGTGGTACCGAGACTCTATCCTATTGTAGCAGGGACGCTGCAATCTTCCTCTTACCTGCTGCATTTGTTGCCCTATGCCATTGGGTGGGTGGCTTACGGTTGGTTCATTCGGCAGTGCATCCTGTATATGCAACTGGGCACGGTCAGTGGTCACGCCATACTATCGTCCCTGCTCGCCTTCTTTCGCCAGCTTCTTCCGGCTGTAAGCGTATCTCTCTTGCTTGGTGCTTGTGTGCTGCTGGTCTTCGGTCTATTTGGCACCGTAGCGATGATTTGGACTGGTATGTTGGCGCTAATTCTCCAGCAATCGTATCATTTTGTTACCAGTCTGGTCAGGCTGTGGCATATCAGTTCGCAGTATCGTCTATGGCACATCGATATCTCCAGCAGAGGCTAATCCCTCTCTTTATGCTTTCTCCTGCATTTTTAGCTGTCGAAAAAACTTTTTTCTTTCCCGTGCAAACGGCACATAACTGAATACTGTTAACAGAATCTGTTCCTAGGGCGTTAGGAACAGATTTTTTTTGTAACTTTTTGCGATGAAACATTTGCCAAAGCCTGCTGTCTTTGTTACAATAATCGCAGTGAACTGATAGTAACAACTTTGTAATCTTTATTGTAACCTTTATCTTAAAAACATCGTTGTCGTGAATACTGCTCTCCAAGGTGCACATCTTAAGTTAAGCCTAATTCCTGGCACCTAGGAAGCGGGGGAACCAGTTTGGGTGAATTGATCTCGCAACAGAGTGGTCATAGGGGAACCTTCTACCGAATCCTTAAGCTAACCTCGCAGGCAATGGAAGGGGTATATTTTTTTTGAAGAAGAAGCTAACGATCGCAGCCATGGGTCTCGCCATTGCCTTTACATCTTTTACATTCGGTGGCAGCAGTGCATTTGCAGACTCTAAGATGGACCAGGTCATCCAAGATGCCAAAGGAACGAACTATAGAAGCGGAGGTACTACACTCGAGGGATTCGATTGCTCCGGCTTCACAATGTATGTATTCAACAAACTGGGAATTAAACTGCCGCATCAATCTGGATCACAATTCAAAATGGGAGCTTCTGTATCCCGCGATGAAATGAGACCAGGCGACCTGGTGTTCTTCAACACCACAGGAAGAGGCGTTTCCCATGTAGGTATCTTCGTAGGTGAAGGGAAATTCGCCCACTCCTCGACTTCACGTGGTGTAGTAGTTAGCTCACTGAACGAAAATTATTACGCTAACCGTTATGTCGGTGCAAAAAGAATTATGAGCACAGACGCTTACCATTCTGTAGCTTCAGATATTCCTGATGACGACAACGTAGAATAACTACCGCACAGCAAGCTAACCCTAGCCGCAATTTGATTCTGGCCGGAATCGAATTGCGGTTTTTTATGTCCACTACATCAGTAATTATTATCATTACTGACGAACCGACACCTCAAAAGGTTTCAGTTTTAGCGAACATCGTCGGTTTTACCGCCACCGCTGGGGGAGCATATGAGCAGTAAATCCTTCTTATTGAATGTATACCCGACTTAGGTACGAAATAAACACGCTTGCCATTCTCCTACAACTTGTCTACAATCTGTGGTTAATGATTGAAGTATCTGCATAAGGAGGAATGGAAAAGTGCCGGCCTCAATATCCAACTACCGGATTGTACCGATGGACGAGCATCAAGCGGCTGAAATCTGTGAGTGGCGCTATGATCCCCCCTACAACATATACGGCTGGCTTCCCTGGGAACAAATGAAGGCACTTGAAGTCGAATTTGGAAGTCCCACGCTTCGCCAAGAGCAATATGTTGCCGTACTGGACGAAGAGAATGAGCTGACGGGATTTGCTCAATATTTTCCTATGGTCGGTGTGACCCGGCTGGGTCTTGGAATGCATCCCGAAAGATGCGGACATGGCACAGGCTCCGATTTTGTCCGGGCCATTGCCGAGGAAGCCAGACGACGTCATCCGCAGAATGAAATTGACCTAGAGGTTCTCACTTGGAATCAGCGGGCTATCCGAGCCTACAAGGCAGCTGGATTTGAGCTGACGGATACCTATGAACGCCAGACTCCAGATGGCAGAAAGCCGTTCCATTGTATGGTATATCGTCCTGAACAACAGAATCGGGTTCTATAAATAAGAGCGCCTTCACTATACAACCGCGATGTTGTATAGCGAAGGCGCTCTTCATATATACGACAGATCATTACAAACTCAATGACTGCTGCGCATTTTTTCGAAAGCTTCATTATATTGTTGGGCTTCCTTAATATCTACAGCCATAATACCGCCATCGTCCCAGGAGGTCAAACGCAGAGTCACGGTCTTGTAATCAATCGTAATAAATGGATGGTGATTAAATGCCTCAGATATAGCGGCAACTTCATCCACGAAGGCAATTCCTTTCATAAAACTGGAAAAATTATATTTCCGAACGATCCAACGTCCTTCCTCCAGTTCCCAGCCCTCCAGCTTCTCCAGATGTGCTTCAATCTCTTCTTGTGTAAAAGGCATGTTACGAACTCCTCCCCGTTTATACGGAAGCCTTTCAGCCGCTTAAATGCGGCCAAAACTACGATATATTGGTGTACATATTACCACGGCCCCGTTGATAAATCCATAAGACGGCCATCAAATCAATGGGACCGACGTCAGCTCCTCATCCCCGATGAGTACATAGATCCGGTGCTGCTCCGGCTCATAAATCACAACGCCGCTGCCTACAGTGATTACGGGCTCCGTACCCAGTGCATAAAATAGGTCTTCTGCCAAAGCTTCATTGACTTCCTGACGCCCCATCGGGTTCAGCCTGTCCCAATCTTCTGCTTCCATTTCAAAAAATCCATAGCTATCTGGAATGCGTCCCACAGCCTCTGTCAAATCGTTCAAAATTTGTTCATACTCGCGCCCATGCTTTACTCCCATGCTATTTCCTCCAATGGTTCAGCGATTCAATACATAATCACTTTATTATACCGGAAATTGGCCCTTAACAAAAAAGAGAGTTTTGTCGATAAATACTATAATCCGTCTCATAATGACGCGCTTGGGGCAAGGACGACCCATGCGGCATGAAAGGATTCAAAATCTATTCTCATGGATGAGGTGTATCATGCAAATTACAACCATTATTGGACTTGTGCTCGGGCTTTTGTCACTGGTCGTCGGGATGATCCTGAAGGGCGCGCCAGTCGTCAATCTGGTCAATAATCCCGCTGCTTACATGATTATTTTCGTCGGAACAGCAGCAAGTATATTCATGGCGTTTCCGATGGATGACATGAAACGGGTGCCAAAGCTGTTTAAAATTATTTTTACCCAGCAGAAATTGCTGGATCGCAAGGAGCTTATCGGTACATTTACCGAATGGGCATCCATTACCCGTCGTGAAGGTCTGCTCGCGCTGGAATCCAAGGTCGAAGAGATCGACGATCCCTTTATGCGCGGCGGTATGCGAATGATTATCGATGGTAATGATCAGGAGTTCGTACGCGATGTTCTGATGGAAGACATTAACGCTACCGAAGATAGACACCGCGCTGGCGCACTGATTTTCTCCCAAGCCGGTATGTACGCTCCAACACTCGGGGTACTTGGTGCGGTTGTAGGTCTGATCGCCGCTCTGGCCGACCTTAGTGACATGGAAAAACTGTCCCATGCCATTGCAGCCGCTTTTATTGCAACGTTGCTCGGTATTTTTACAGGTTATGTCCTATGGCATCCAATGTCCAACAAGCTGAAACGGCTATCCAAAAAAGAAGTGGAACTTAAGTTAATGATGGTCGAAGGTCTGCTTTCCATTCAATCCGGTATCTCGACGATTGCCATCAGCCAGAAGCTAGCAATCTTCCTAACTCCAACCGAACGGGCTTCGATGACCCAGAAGGATGGCGATTCCAGTGAGTAAAAAGAGACATGAACCGCATGAAGAGCATGCTGACGAAAGCTGGCTGTTGCCATATTCCGACTTAATGACCCTTCTGTTGGCTCTTTTCATTGTCTTATTCGGTATGAGCTCGCTCGATGCCAAAAAATTTGAAACTATGGCTCAATCCCTGAGTTCAGCTTTTAGTGGCGGTACTGGCGTGCTGGATCACTCAGCCGCGAATCCGTCGTCACAATCCATGGATATGGGCAAAAATAAAGAAGAGGTATCACAACCCTTAAAATCGAAAGCCACTTCTACCTCTGATCTGCAAAAGCAACTCGCCCAGCGGGAAGAAGAAGATTTAAAGAAGCTTAAAAAGCAAATGGATCAGTATATTCAAAATAACGGCCTGTCCACCCTACTGAACACCAAGCTGAACCAATCCCAGCTGATGATCACCATTAGTGATAATGCCCTGTTTTCATCCGGGCAGGCCGAAGTAAAGCCAGAAGCGAGAAAGCTGGCCAAATCCATTTCCAGCATGCTCCAACAGTTTCCTGGTTATGACGTTATCGTATCAGGTCATACGGACAATGTACCTATTTCCAATAGTCAGTTTCCGTCCAACTTTGATTTGAGTGCCAAGCGTTCGCTCAATTTCTTGCGTATTTTGTTGCTCAATCCGCAGCTTGATCCTACCAAGTTTGTATCCATCGGATATGGCGAGTATCGACCATTGGCAGGCAATCAAACTGGAGCAGGACGTGCCAAAAACCGTCGTGTCGAAATTTCCGTTCTTCGCAAATATCAGAACGGTACACAAGTTATTAGTCCTACCTCAAGCTCGAATGAAGGTTGATCATGAATATGTTATATGAACAAAGGCACCGCCGCATTTTTTATGCAGCTGGTGCCTTTTACTTTAGGGATTTCTGTTCTCTAGCCCTGTCATATACGAGGGACAAGCGCTGTAGGCTATAAGAAGGCCTCTGGCATTAGCTAAGTGTATAATCAAGCATCTGGCCCAGTTCCTGCTTTTCAGCCTCTGTTAAATCACGCCAGGCGCCTTTCTGAAGGGATCCTAAACGAATATTCATAATTCGCAGGCGCTGCAGTTTCTTAACTTCATAACCGAAGGCAGCACACATACGTCGGATCTGACGATTTTTCCCTTCTGTCAGGATAATACGGAATACATACTCAGATACACGTGTTACTTCACAGGGCAGCGTTCGATGACCGAGTATCTTTACACCGCTGGACATCCCCTGCACAAAGGATGGTGTGACTGGACGATCCACTGTTACGATATACTCTTTTTCATGCTTGCCTTCTGCCCGTAAGATCTTATTCACAATGTCCCCATCATTGGTTAATAAAATGAGACCTTCCGAATCCTTATCCAGGCGTCCAATTGGAAATATCCGCTGCGGGTGCCCCACAAAATCGACAATATTGCCTCTAATGTGGCTCTCTGTCGTGCTTGTAATGCCCACTGGCTTGTTCAATGCAATATAGACGTGATCGGACTTATCGCGCAGTGGCTTGCCGTTCACACGGACGTCATCGCCTTCCTCCGCTTGACTCCCCAGCACGGCCACTTCGCCGTTAATCGTCACGCGGCCGCTCTCTACCAGCTTGTCCGCCTCCCGGCGCGAGCAAAAGCCAGTTTCGCTGATAAATTTGTTAATGCGCAACCTGTGTACCCTCCATTTCTACGAACACGCTTCCTCCTGCCCCCAGCTCGTTACTCAGGCTTGGCAATCGGAAGCTGCACGAGGGCGGTTGTTCCCTCTCCCTCTGTGCTTTCAATATCCAGTGTGCCTTTATGGCTCTGTATAATACGCTGGCTGACCATAAGCCCTAGTCCTGTACCTGTTTCTTTGTTTGTGACAAAAGGTTCTCCCAGCTTGGATAGCATTTCTGCGGGAATACCTGTTCCCTGGTCCCGTATGAAGATTTTAACGCTTTCTCCCTCTAAGAACAAATGAATTGTGATGATGCCACCTTTACTCATAGCCTCCATGCTATTTTTAAGTAAATTAATGAATACCTGTTTTAACTGATTTTCTTCAGCATATACCAAGGCAGGCTCGTCCGTGACCTGAAGGTTGAATACAATACCCAACAGATGCGCCTGGCTATCCAGTAAAGAAATAACATCACTCACAATATAACGAACATCTTTTTTCTGAAAATGCACTGCCTGTGGCTTCGCCAGTATTAAAAACTCACTAACGATCAAATTAATGCGGTCCAGCTCAGACATCATAATATCGTTGTGTTTCATATTCAACACTTGATTTTGCTGCTGTAGTTGTAGGAAGCCACGTAGCGTGGTTAATGGATTACGAATCTCATGCGCTACGCCTGCCGCCAGTTGCCCTACGGTTGTCAGCTTCTCTGATCTACGCAGCAGTTCTTCCATCCGGTTGCGCCCCGTAATATCACGCGAAACACAGATAAAGCCTAAGATTTCGCCTTGTTCATCCAGAATAGGGGACGTACTCATACTAATCTCTACTGTACTTCCATCCTTACGCATTCGTAGGGTCTCACTTGATACGATGCTTTCTCCCTGAAGCAGGCTCTCCTTCTGAAATTCATACTCCTCCTGTTGCTGCGGAGGTACAAACTCCAGCTTACGGCCAACCAATTCCTTCTTAGTCCATCCGTACAAAGCTTCGAAGGCATGGTTAACCCGAATAACACGATCCTCCTGATCGGTTACATGAATCGCATCTGCCGTCTGATTAATAACCGATTCTAGATGCTCCTTTACAGAACGGTTTTCTTCATACATCTGTTCAAGTCTTCTCGTATACATCCCCAGGTTGTAGGCCATCGCATTGATGCGCTCACCCAGCCGTGCAAGCTCATGGCCGCCCTTAATTTCTAGCCGTGTATCAAAATGGCCGTCAGCCATCTCGTTCACTTTTCCCAAAATCGACTGAATCGGACGGACAAATAGGCTGGCGAGCACATAGCTTCCAATGATCACAACCTCCAATAGAACAATGGAAATAGCAACTAAACTGATCAATTGCTTAGATATAACAGAAGCGATTGTATCATAATTCATGACAATACGAATGACATAGGCATCACGGTTTGTCGGATAAAAAGGTATGTAACTGACAAGCACTCGTTCGCCTTTAATATAGCAATCTTGTACGATACTCTCTCCCGAAAGGATCGCCCTGGACACGGCCAAACGATCCTCAGGCACTCTCGCTAGTTGATACGTGCCGAATTGGATCGGTTCGTTGTACATGTAATAGTGTTTTCGGTCGTTACCGTTCTTGTCCATCGTAGCGCCACCAAAGGTTGCAGGGTTGATTCCTGTTATCTCCAAAATGCGATAATCCACTTGCTGAGTCTGCTTCACAATCTCAGCTGGACTCAAGATAGGTATAAAATCCTGGACTGAAGTATCCTGGAAGGATACTCGAATTAAGTAGTTGCGTTTTTGGTCATAATAAAATCCCCATTTATTAATATGTGAGGAGGCTGAATCTGTGTAATCAAAAGAACTGGTCCAAAAATGATCCAGATTCTGGCCATGCGCCATGGCCACCTGTCCATGCTCATATAATTGGTCAACTGCATTTTTCCAATACCCCATTAATGGATCGGATGACGTTAGCTCTTTAGGATTCGAAGATTTGACAACCTTATACCCCTGTCCATCTCGGATCATCAAAGAAATATTAATATCCCTGTGGAGTGTAGCTATCTGTTGTAGCTGTTCCTGCTGGATATTTCGGATGTCGGGATCAAGCTGATTGGCAGCCAACGTAGCAGAGAGCCACAGATTATATCCGAGCTGCTTGTCAACAGCCTCCCAACTATGTCGGGTTTGTTCAATAGCTCCTCCGATGATTTTAGCCGTCAGAACCATTTTGGTTTCACTGTCACTTCTTAGATTTTCGTGGGTCGTGTAGTAATTGAGTGCGATGTTTAACAATAGGATAAACAGGACCGACCCCGACAAAATGATCGTTATTCTGATTTTTATCGACACACTGATTTCTCACCTCTTGCCGTATGCTGGCGATTACTGGCAATTGCTAACTCAATGATACCGTAATAGTGCCTGGGATACCAGCATTTACATTTACCGGATATACATAAATACACATCCTGTGAACAATGTTGTCAATAGACGAGCATTTACCTACAATATATTAAGATAATCATCCACATATAGTCCACAAATACACAGATGTTATTATAAACTGTGGATAAACTTGTGGACAAGTATGGTGTTATCCACAATTTTATTCACATCATGTTAACAACGGAATACTTGTTCGTTGGATAATTCCGCGTTTGAAAGGAGCATTTTCCCAGTGACCATTATGGATCACGCCTATTGGATGAGAGAAGCCATTCAGGAAGCGTACAAGGCAGAAGCGTTGGGTGAAGTCCCCATCGGAGCTGTCATTGTAAAAGATAATGAAATCATCGGTCGCGGCTACAATTTGCGCGAGACCGACACCGACCCAACTGCACACGCAGAAATGGTTGCCATCCGGCAGGCCAGTGAGCATTTGGGAGCTTGGCGCCTGCTAGATTGCAGGCTGTATGTCACTTTGGAGCCGTGTCCGATGTGCGCTGGAGCCATTGTGCAATCACGCGTCCCCCATCTCATATACGGCACCACAGATCCCAAGGCGGGCTGCGCAGGCACGCTAATGAATTTATTGCAGGAGCCTCGGTTCAATCATTGTACAGAAGTAACCAGTGGTATACTTCAGGAGGAATGTGCCTCCATGCTAACAAACTTTTTTCGGCAGCTCCGGCAAAAAAGAGCGGCTGCCAAATTGTCTCCTCCTTCATCATCCTGAGGAGGAAATGTCTAAAGCTCTTCATCTCACTGCTAATTCTTCATGGAAGGAGATCACCCCATGCCTATGAGCTTGTATAATACGCCTCAAGGTATCTTTTTACGTCCCCTAAGCTTGGAGGATGGAGAAGCTCTTCTCGCCCTTAGGCTTCGAAATAGGGACTCTCATGCGCCCTATGAACCGCTGTATGAGGATTCATTTTTCACTTTAGGGAAACAGCAGGATTACATCCGTGAGAGATTGCGCCAAGCGGAAGAAGATCGAGGATACTTGTTTGGTATCTTTCTCCTAAAACAAGAACGGCTGATAGGTTATATCTCTATTTCCAATCTGGTGCGTGGAGTTGGACAATTCGCCGATGTCGGCTATATGATGGATCAACATGAGCAGGGAAAAGGGCATATGACGGCTGCCTTAAAATTGATCATACAGTATGCCTTCCGTGCCTTATCTCTACATCGCCTCCAAGCAGGCACCCTTCTCCATAATGATCGCTCACAACGCGTATTACAGAAGTGTGGCTTTCAGCCAGAAGGTATTGCTCGCAAGCTGGTACAGATTCAGGGCGAATGGCAGGATCATCAGATGTTCGGAATTCTAGCTGAGGATCACGTGTGACGAATTTCAATAACCGCACGGAGGATAACTTATTCATAAACAAAAAAACCGCCCGGCCTACGCCGAGCGGTCTTCTTACATCACATTCGAAGGAATGATGTTTGTAATCATGTTACCTCCTAATTAAGGAGATACAGTTTGCATTTTTTGTTGTAGCTGTTCAATAGTCAGGACTTGATCAGCTGTTGGAATACCCACTTTAAATGCTGCTTTTTCATTGATTTTGCTGTATTGCGAGTAGCCTGTTACAGACAATTTCACATTGTCTTTCGTAGAAGGATCATTCACTTCCACGTTCGCATTCAGATCTTGATACACAGGAACGTTATCCTTGTTCAGAGCAGTGTTAATGTCAAACTGTTTCACTGTCAAATAGTTCTTCAACTCATCCAGCTTTTTGCTGACTTCGCTGGTGTTGGATTGCAGTTCTTTCTTCGCTTCAGCCAGTTCTTCCTTCTTCACTTGAAGCATGCTAGCATATTCGTCTTTAGACATAATATCTAGGACCTTAGGAAGCGCCTTAGTAATAAATGTATTAGTCGCTTGCTTCACATTGTCGTTCGTGATTTTAAACTGAACCACTTGTTTAGCTTCAACGCCTTGTGGCAATTTAGCATCTTTAGGATCAATATCAAAGAAATACGTAGCTTGATCATACTCATTCATAATCGCAGCAATCACTTCGTTCGCAAATTTTTGCGATTTTTCCTGATCCATAGTTGCAGGGTTAAACTCTTGTCCTGATTGTTTAGCCAGTTCTTGTGGATCAATGAGTAGGAATTTACCTACAACATCCTGTGGAAGCGGGTAAAACGGAATATTAGGGATTTTAACGTACAATTTATCTTTAGTCATCACCATTGGAATCGTAAAGCTGGTAGAAAGATCACCTTTCAAATGAATGCCCAGCGTCATTTCAGATTGGAAGGGCTCTTTTTGGTATACACCATCCATTGTAATATCAGCATTTTTCAGCATGCTAGTTACCATTGCACTTTGCTCAGCTGGAACAGAAGCGGAGGTAATTGTCAGTTCCTTAACGGTAAATTGACTTTTGGATTCATAGGAATTCAGCTTCATAGCATTTGCTGTACCGGTCGTAACAGCTTCCTTCGGTTCTAACTTCTTGCTACAACCTACCAGCGCTACCGTCATAAGCAACACCATAGTGAGGACCAAGACGGATAACTTTTTACTCATTGTGTAGATTCTCTCCTCTCAAATTAACCCCTTTTTTTATGCTATAAAAAAATACACACCCTCTATTTTAACTCATATTCACAAACGGCGAAACACTTATTGGAAAATTTTCTTACAATAAGCACAAAGACACCCTGGCTCTTTAACCAGGGTGTACTATACTTTGTAATATTTTTAGGAGAAAAGTCTGACTGCTTATGAACCTTGTCTGTTGTGGTGATCGACGTGATTCCGCTGTTTCACCTTCTTGGAACCGGATAGGGGCTCTTGTTGATGACTACGCTCACGCTTTTCATTACTTCCGCCAGAATCCTGAGCCTCGGGAACAGGAACAGCTCTAGGCTTGCCCATTTACGCATCCTCCATTCTAAGTCTAAATTATTGGTACATCAACAAATCCGTTTATTACCATTTAAAATAGGACTATAGATGGGTCAGATCTTCCGTTTTATCGTGATTCAGTGAATCCTGATGACGACGATCATTACGATCCTGCTGCACTTGCTGTGCCTGATGACTATTTACTGGACGTTGCTCCAAATCATCGACAATGTTGGACAGGTTTTTATCAAGTCCATTTTTGGCCTTTGTCATGTAGCCTTCCTCCTCATTCCTTCATGACTACGAGTGCGTTAATGACTGTAATGTTTGAGCACATTGGTGAATGTGCCGAGTATAATCGGACACCAGCTGTTGAATGATATCTGTTCGTTCATCCACTGACCGCCCGTCACGCTCTACATCGACTAAGCTAACCTGTACTTCCCGGGAATCTACATACGTACACGCAAAATCAAAGGAGTACATTTGTCGGCCTTCTACCTCGATATGGATTCGTATAGCCCGGTTATCGGCTTCATCTGCCTGTACCTGTGTTTTATCCCCTGAATTCAAAAGAATCGGCAGTTGTTCCTGCCAGGCCTCTACCAGCTTTTGCTGATCTACTGTCATTTCTCGATTCATGCCAGCACCTCCACATCTGATAACGTGTGAAAAAAACAGGCTTTTTATACAACAAAAAAGCCATTCTTCACGATTCCTGATCATTAGCATATAGAACCTAATGTACCAGCTATCGTATTTGAATGGCTTGGTTTTATTTAGAATATGGCGGAGAGGATGGGATTCGAACCCATGTGAGCTTGCACTCTAACGGTTTTCAAGACCGCCCCGTTATGACCGCTTCGGTACCTCTCCAGGTGGTAAATGGATAAAGCTGCTTCCCTCTATCAAACAACTCAGGCGCAACAAAATTATTTTACCACAGAATTTTTAAGAATGCAAGGCTTACTATTTAGGAGTTATAACCTCAATGCCTCGCATGTATGAACGCAGCACTTCGGGAATCACAATGCTTCCATCCTCTTGCTGATAGTTCTCCAAAATAGCAGCTACAGTCCGCCCTACAGCCAACCCTGAACCGTTCAGTGTATGTACAAATTCAGGCTTTGCCTTCGCATCTGGACGAAACCGGATGTTTGCACGACGTGCCTGGAAGTCTTCTGTGTTGGAACAGGAAGAAATCTCACGGTACATGCCGCTCTCAGGCAACCATACTTCCAGATCGTACGTTTTGGCAGACGTAAAACCCATATCCCCTGTGCAAAGTGCCAGCACCCGATATGGAAGTCCGAGCAGCTGCAAAACACGCTCAGCGTTATTCGTCATTTTTTCTAATTCTTCATAAGAGGTATCCGGGTGGACCAGCTTAAGCATTTCCACCTTATTGAACTGATGCTGACGAATCAAGCCACGTGTATCACGTCCTGCAGATCCTGCCTCTGAGCGAAAGCAAGAGCTGTATGCCACATAATATTTAGGAAGCTGATCTGCATTCATAATCTCTTCACGGTGGTAGTTCGTTACCGGAACTTCGGCCGTAGGAATGAGATAATACTCAGTATCACGCAATTTAAACAAATCTTCTTCAAACTTTGGAAGCTGACCCGTTCCGTACAGACTGTCCCGATTTACAATGTATGGAGGTAGCATTTCTTCATAACCATGCTCACTACTGTGCAGATCCATCATAAAGTTAATTAGCGCACGTTCCAAACGCGCTCCCAGTCCCTTATAGAACGTAAAACGAGAACCCGTCACCTTAGCTGCAGCCTCAAAATCAAGAATATCTAGATCCTGAGCCAACTCCCAATGTGCTTTGGGTGTAAAAGAAAACTCGCGTGGCTCTGACCAGCGACGAATTTCCACATTGTCCTCTTCCGAAGCGCCTACAGGCACAGTCTCATTGGGGATATTAGGAATCGACATCACCAGTTCGTCGATCTGAACTTCCAGTTCACGCACTTGCTCATCCAATTCTTTAATACGATCGGAGACTTGGCGCATTTCAGCAATAAGATCATCCGCATTTTCCTTATTCTTCTTCAACTTGGCTACTTCACCAGATACGACATTCCGACGATTTTTGAGTCCTTCACTTTCCTGAAGCAACTCACGACGGCTTACATCCAGATCTGTAAAACCATTAATCAGATCCAGAGATTTACCTCTGTTCTGTAAAGCTTTTTCAACCCGACCAAGCTCATTACGCAAAATCTTTATATCTAACACAGGTGATCCCTCCTACACTACAAACCTGACTTTCCGCTATCCGCGGACCATATCCACAAAATACTGATGTAACCGGAAATCGTCTGTTAATTCCGGATGGAAGGATGAAGCCAGCAAATGACCCTGACGGGCTGCCACAATCTCGCCGTTATACTCAGACAGCACATCTACTCCCATTCCGACAGATTGTATTAAAGGCGCGCGTATAAACACCGCACGAACCGGCTCCTCAATCCCTTTAATGTTCAAGTCTGTTTCAAAGCTTTCTCGTTGGCGACCAAAAGCATTACGCGATACTGTAATATCCATTAGTCCCAAATGTGCTTCTTCCTGTCCTTGAATCGTTTTGGCCAATACAATCAATCCCGCGCAAGTGCCAAATACAGGCTTGCCTTGATTGGAAAATTGACGTATAGCCTCTATAAAATCATACTTGCGCATTAGCTTGCCGATAGTGGTGCTCTCACCACCGGGAATGATAAGACCGGACAGCTCATCGAGCTGTTCGATCTTCTTCACTGCTATACCTTCAGCACCTGCACGTTCAACGCTTCGTATATGCTCAGCCACAGCGCCTTGCAGCGACAATACTCCTATTTTCATGCCGGCCCCTTCTTTCTTACCAACCACGATCCTGCATGCGCTCATGCGATGCCAGTTTGGAAATTTCAATGCCTTTCATAGGAGTTCCCAAATTCTTGGACACTTCTGCAATTAGCTTGTAATCCGTGTAATGAGTGGTCGCTTCCACAATTGCCCGTGCAAATTTCTCAGGGCTGTCCGACTTGAAGATACCAGAGCCTACAAAGACACCATCAGCGCCTAAATGCATCATCAACGCAGCATCCGCAGGTGTTGCTACACCGCCTGCTGCAAAGTTGACCACTGGTAGCTTACCAAGCTCATGCACTTCCAACAGCAGTTCATAAGCAACTCCGAGGTTTTTCGCTTCTGCATACAGCTCGTCCTTCGACAGGTTTTGCACCTTGCGAATTTGACCATTAATAAACCGCATGTGACGAACAGCCTCAACAATATTTCCAGTTCCCGGCTCACCCTTTGTACGGATCATAGATGCGCCTTCACCGATACGACGCAATGCTTCCCCTAGATCCTTGGCTCCACAAACAAATGGAACGGTGAACTCCCGCTTATCGATATGGAACACCTCATCTGCAGGTGTCAATACTTCACTCTCATCGAGATAGTCAACACCGAGAGATTCGAGTACCTTTGCCTCAACAAAGTGACCAATACGAGCCTTAGCCATAACAGGAATAGAAACAACCTTCATAACCTCTTCCACAATCGTAGGGTCAGCCATACGAGCAACCCCACCAGCTGCACGGATATCCGAAGGCACTCGTTCAAGAGCCATTACGGCTGTAGCGCCTGCTGCCTCTGCAATTTTAGCCTGTTCAGCGTTCATGACATCCATGATTACGCCACCTTTTTGCATCTCTGCCATACCTCTTTTTACACGCGAAGTTCCCGTTTCCATGTCGTTGCCTCCTGTAAGGGTTACGTTTAGATTCTAACTTAAGATTTTACCGTACGAACGCCAAATACACAATCATTTCAAGTTACAAAATAAGTAATGCAGGACACGTTAGGTCGATTAGCATTTCATCTTTAGAAGAGATTCTTAATTCCCTGGAACAAATCGCCGAAGAAATCACCAATTGCCCGGAAAAGCATTCGGAACCAGCCGCCCTCTTCTACTGCCGTGGTTGTAACCAAATCAACAGTTTTCGTCTGGCCTTTATCCACGCCATCCGTTTTGTATGTGTACGTAATCGTACCGACTTTAGCCCCTTGTTTCAAAGGTGCCACGAGAGAGCTTGCTGGTGTTATGTTCGTTGTAAAGGTTACCTTAGGATTGCTTGCACCCTTAGGCACGATAAAACTTACTGCATCTTTTGTGACAATCGGCACTTCTGTTTCCGTACCTTTGGTTACAGGCACATTCTCAACGCCCTTAACCACCGTCTTTGGAGCAACAACCTGCTTCACTTCAAAGTTATCAAAGCCATAGTTCAGCACTTTAGCCGTCTCTGTAAAACGATGAGGCTCTGAATCTGCTCCCATAACTACACTAATGAGACGCATTCCATTACGCTCAGCCGTACCTGTAAAACAGTTTCCAGCATTGCTCGTATGGCCCGTTTTCATACCGTCCAAGCCAGGATAAGCAAATTTTCTAAAGTTAGTAATATTTTTGTTTGCTTCTAGCATCCAATTATAGTTAATAATTGGCGCTTTATCAGTCGGTCGAAATTTGTACGATTGAATTGTGGTAAACCGTGTATAATCTGGATGATCCTTAATGATGTAACTGGCCAGAGTAGCTGCGTCTCTCGCTGTCATCACAGTTTCCCGGTCTGTATCCGGTTGAAACCCTGTAGGCATATCCTTACGATCCAAGCCAGTCGAGTTAATAAAATACGTATTTTTCATACCCATTTTCTGAGCAGTTTCATTCATTAGTTTTACAAAATCCTGCTCGGTTCCAGATACGCGTTCAGCAAGAGCTACTGTGGCATCATTGGCAGAACCTACTGCCATGGCAATATAAAGCTCTTCTACCGTATGTTGATCCCCTTGAGCCAAAAAAATACGTGATCCGATACTCTTAGAAGCATTCTCGTTAACCGTAACCTTATCCGTCCACTTAAGTTTTCCTTGCTTAACCTGCTCCGCTACGAGGTACTCTGTCATCATTTTGGTCATACTGGCTGGCGGAAGCGGCTCATCTGGATTCATAGAGAGCAAAACCTGCCCAGTGGAAGGCTCAATCAAAATGGCCGAACGAAGTGCCAGACTAGGGGGGTTAATGGAACCTGTTCCCGTGATATTCGTTGCCTCTGTTGCCGCTCCAGCAGCAAAAGTAGCCACGCTTGAATCGAAATTGCCTACAACAGGCAAGGCCGACATATACATCATATTAAGCACCATGACTGCAGTCACACTCTTTTTAATCATGCTGCGTTTATTATTCTTTTTAAAATTGTTCGCTTTCAAATGAATACAAACTCCTCTCGTACCTTAACCCGATCCGCTATGTATAACGAGACGGTGGTTACAGCCTTTACTTGGCCAAAGAATTAATGTTTTAGTGTTATACAATTTAATGTCATTTCGTTTCCTAAGATATAGCTTGTCATGAGCATTCTACTGCTCGAATCTTCTTAACTGGTAGGAATCATCCAAAATACCTATGCGTCCTAATTCATCAATAACCTCATGAGAAGGCGGACACTTGTCTATTCTATCACAGGGGTATCTCTAAAAAAAGACAGGCAGAGCGAAATGCGCTCTGCCTGTCGTCAAGTCAAATACAGCTGAATTTTATAGAGAGTAGTTTGGCGCTTCTTTCGTAATCTGCACATCATGCGGATGGCTTTCGCGCAGACCTGCACCTGTAATACGGATAAAGCTTGTATCGTTACGAAGCTCTTCAATATTAGCAGTACCACAATATCCCATACCGGAGCGAAGACCGCCCAACAGCTGGTGAACAGTGTCGGAAAGTGGTCCTTTATAAGCAACGCGTCCCTCAATGCCTTCCGGTACCAATTTCTTGTCGTCATCTTGGAAATAACGATCTTTACTACCTTGCTTCATCGCAGCCATAGAGCCCATACCACGATATACTTTGAAGCGACGTCCTTGATAAATTTCCGATTCGCCTGGGCTCTCTTCCGTACCTGCAAAAAGACTTCCCAGCATTACTGCAGAAGCCCCTGCCGCAATGGCCTTTGTAATTTCACCGGAGTATTTAATCCCTCCATCTGCAATAATCGGAATATTATATTCACGTGCTACTGTTGCACAATCATAAATAGCTGTTATTTGCGGAACACCAATCCCTGCAATTACGCGTGTTGTACAGATAGAGCCTGGGCCAATACCAACCTTAACGACCGATGCTCCTGCTTCAATCAATTCGCGCGTTCCGTCACCCGTAGCTACATTACCTGCTACAATCGTCAGATCAGGATAAGTTTTACGCAACTCGCGGACTGCTTCAATAATGTTAATATGATGGCCATGAGCGGAATCCACAACAATCAAATCCACACCAGCTTTTACAAGTGCTTCAGTCCGTTCAAACGTATCCTTGGAAATGCCGACAGCCGCACCGACCAGAAGACGCCCTTGTGCATCCTTCGCTGCGTTCGGAAACTGAATAGCTTTCTCAATATCTTTGATGGTGATCAGACCTTTGAGGTAGTTCCCTTCATCGACCAGAGGAAGCTTTTCAATTTTATGCTTTTGCAAAATGACTTCCGCTTCCTGTAAAGTCGTGCCTACTGGTGCAGTTACCAATTCTTCCTTTGTCATGACTTCACTAATTTTAAGATCAAAATTGTGAATAAAGCGAAGATCACGGTTAGTAATAATACCCACCAGTTTGTTCTCTTCGTTTACAACAGGCACACCGGAAATACGGTATTTACCCATAACAGCCTCAGCATCGGACACCAAATGATCCGGAGTCAATGAGAATGGGTTGGTGATAACACCGCTCTCTGAGCGTTTAACCCGATCTACCTCTACCGCTTGCTGCTCAATCGACATATTTTTATGAATAACACCGATACCGCCCTCACGAGCCATTGCAATTGCCAACACTGCCTCAGTAACAGTATCCATACCAGCACTCATCAAAGGAATATTCAGCTTCACGTTATCACTCAAACGAGTCGCTACGCTTACTTCTTTGGGCAGTACCACCGACTTACGAGGTACCAACAAAACATCGTCAAAGGTAAGGCCTTCCTTACCGAATTTATCTTCCCACACCAAGATGATCCTCCTTCAAAATGTTTAGTCTGTATTGGTCTTGTTGTCTGTCCGACATGGACAAATCAAGGCTCTCTGAAAATATATTATTGCAATCTTAGCAAAGCGGTATAGGGGTGTCAAGCCTTCATCAACAGCCCTAACCCGTAGTATTCCCCTGTACAAACAACTGTACTCCTACGAAGGACAACCATTATAAACAAACGGATTTAAGGATAACTATCTACTTACAAAAGTATATTTTACTTTGAGTAAGCAACAGAGAAGTAAGAATATAAGTAATTTCAGCTACATGCAAAAAAGGACCATGATCTCAATAAGATCATGGTCCTTTTTACTTGTTGCTTGGCAACGTCCTACTCTCCCAGGACCCTGCGGTCCAAGTACCATCGGCGCTGGAGGGCTTAACGGTCGTGTTCGGGATGGGTACGTGTGGAACCCCTCCGCTATCGCCACCAAACATGAATTTGCCTCGCAAATTCTAACTTCAAGGTTACACCCTGAAAACTGGATCCGAAACTTATTGCGTCTTATCTTAGGATAAGCCCTCGACCGATTAGTATTGGTCAGCTCCATGCATTACTGCACTTCCACCCCCAACCTATCTACCTCGTCGTCTTCAAGGGGTCTTACATACTGGGAAATCTCATCTTGAGGGGGGCTTCACGCTTAGATGCTTTCAGCGCTTATCCCTTCCGTACATAGCTACCCAGCGGTGCTCCTGGCGGAACAACTGGTACACCAGCGGTACGTCCATCCCGGTCCTCTCGTACTAAGGACAGCTCCTCTCAAATTTCCTACGCCCACGACAGATAGGGACCGAACTGTCTCACGACGTTCTGAACCCAGCTCGCGTACCGCTTTAATGGGCGAACAGCCCAACCCTTGGGACCTACTTCAGCCCCAGGATGCGATGAGCCGACATCGAGGTGCCAAACCTCCCCGTCGATGTGGACTCTTGGGGGAGATAAGCCTGTTATCCCCAGGGTAGCTTTTATCCGTTGAGCGATGGCCCTTCCATGCGGTACCACCGGATCACTAAGCCCGACTTTCGTCCCTGCTCGACTTGTAGGTCTCGCAGTCAAGCTCCCTTCTGCCTTTGCACTCTTCGAATGATTTCCAACCATTCTGAGGGAACCTTGGGGCGCCTCCGTTACTCTTTAGGAGGCGACCGCCCCAGTCAAACTGCCCACCTGACACTGTCCTCGCACCGGATCACGGTACCAAGTTAGAACCTAGATACGATCAGGGTGGTATCCCAAGGATGCCTCCCTTCAAGCTGGCGCTCAAAGTTCTACGGCT
>NZ_CM134214.1:5222500-5812267 GCF_054113405.1 Paenibacillus sp. ALE3
TACAGAAACGAAGTAGCAGGACTGGTTCTAGTGGATGCTAGGCCTGAGAATGATGCTCGCCGGACCAATAAGATCTATGCCAAAGAAAGACCTAAGGGCAATCCCTCGCCACTCATATCCATTCTCCTAGAAAAAGCAGGGGCTTTCCGTCTGTTTCCCAATTTTATGCTAAACGGACGGGTGGAGTATCGAGATAGAAAATCTTTTGTGAATATTGTTGCTTCCCCTAAGTACTTCCGCTCTGTTGCCGAGGAGGGTGATCTGGCGAGCACTACCGAAGATGCCATACGCGGCCAGCATTTGGGTAACCTCCCTGTGCGTGTGATAGCCCGAGGCATTCAGCAAGATTTAACTCAGTTTGGTATTAGCAAGCGTGGAAATGATCAGATCGAACAAAGCTGGCAAATTGGGCAACGCGAGATGCTCAATATCTCTACCAATAGTAAATTTATTGTTGCCAAGAAGAGCGAGCATATGATTATTCATGATCAACCAGAGCTTGTCATTCAAGTCATCCGTGAGCTCATCTCCAATATCCATTATTCTCGGTCAACCGTTGCTAAAACAAACACTGATCATTAGAGGCACTACTCTCTGCATGTTGAGGATTTCATAAAATAAAAAAGACGCCCGGGTCCCTCCTATATATGAAGGAACCCGGGCGTCTTTGCTGCCCACTACTATTTTGTTGATTGTTCTCAGGACAAAATAGGTTTGTTTTTAGTTGAAGCTTCTGCAATTTTACCAAGTATTTCTCTCAGTACTTTAGCATTTTCCCCAACAAAACCGGAATCAAGCAGCACATCATGCGTTCCGATGACCCCGTATTCTTTGTATTGGCCAAGTGTTGCCTGTTGCCATAACAATTTATCTAATGATGTATCCGGACCAATACTATCATCCTCTGCAATCATAGCATGGATATTCGCATGAACTTCACCTGCGTTAATAAGCTCATCGCGGTAGGTGGAGTAAACCAACATTTTGTCCATGACTCGCTCCCTGTCCGCTGGATCTGCGAGGAATGCTTTGTACTGCTCTCTAATGCTGTCCAGCACTGTCTCGACAATCTCTTCAAGCTCCTCTGGTGTCGATTCATCCTTGGACATCTTTCTCATAGCATCTACCATAATAATGTCGCCAACATGGTGACCTCGGATTTCCATGGCTTTAGCTACCTCAAAGGCAAGATTTCCTCCAAGTGAGTATCCCAAGAATATATATGGGCCCTCTGCTTGAATATCCACGATGGCATCGATGTATCGATCCAGCATATCTTGACCCTGGAAACGGTCGCCGATAAATTCCATCCCGTACACCTCGCAAAGCCCATCCAGCTCCTTGGCCATCTCATAGTACCCCAGAGAGTGACCTACCCGAGGAGGGAAGCAAAATACTTTAAGCGTTCCTTTCCCTGGGAAGTGGATAATCTCCATCTCTTGTTCATCGGCAGCATTTGTTGCCTGCAGCTTGAAAATTTCATGTGCCATTTCTTCCACAGTCGGCAGATTAAACACGACCTGGAGTGGGAGATGGACGCCCATACTGGATGAGATCCTTTGGATCAAGCCCAACACTTTCAGGGAATGGCCCCCAAGCTCGAAGAAATGATCTCTGATCCCGATTTCCTGTACGCCGAGCACCTCGGACCAAATCTGAGCAAGCTCTACTTCTGTCTGCGTACGTGGCGCGATATACTCCGCTGTGCTCCGCAGAAGGGTTTCTGGTGCCGGTAGCGCTTTACGATCCAATTTGCCATTTGGATTCAGCGGCATTTGTGCGAGCTGTACGAAAGCAGACGGAATCATATAGCTTGGCAGCTCGCTGCCCAGTGCCTCGCGTAGAACGCCGGCTGCGAGCCCTTCCTCGGCTACAAAGTATGCGCAAAGCTGAGTACTTCCGCTGGAGTCAGCCAGTGCTAGAACAACCGCTTCTTGTACCGACGGCACCCTCAGAATTTGTGCTTCCACTTCTCCCAGCTCAATGCGGTAACCGCGGATTTTTACCTGGTGATCGATCCGTCCCAAATACTCAATATTCCCGTCTGGCAACCACCGGGCCAAATCGCCTGTTCGGTAAATCCGTTCTCCTGGCTTGTATGGATGAGGAATGAACTTCTCTGCCGTCAGGTCCGGCTGGTTGAAGTACCCTCTCGCTACCCCTTCACCTGCAATGCATAGTTCTCCCGGTACACCTACTGGTGATAACTGAGCAGCGCTATCCATCATCCATACTTGGACGTTAGCGTACGGTTTGCCGATAGGCACATGCGTTAGAGTCGCAGTCTCAGGACTCGTTGTATATCGAGTCGCATATACAGCCGCTTCCGTAGGACCGTAGATGTTCTCCAGTACTGCATAAGGAGACACTTTATAGTACTCTTCCACAAGCTTGGCAGGCAGAGTCTCGCCGCAGGCAAACAAATACTTCAGAGTAAGGAATCCTTGGGTACTGCTTTCTTTCAAATATTGAACGAGCACGCTGAGCATCGAAGGCACCAAATTAAGATGCGTGATTTGGTTCGTATCTACAGCCTCCAGCAGTGCCACCGGATCTTTGTCCACGCCCTGCGGCAGGATTACGAGCGTCCCCTGTCCAAAGAACCAGCAGAACAGCTCCGGCACAGAGAAGTCGAAGGTGAATGTCGTTTTAAGCAGGAATCGGTCACCTGCCAACATCGGATATTCAGCTTCCAACTGACTCAGTGTATGGACGGCGGAGCGATGCTCAATCATTACACCTTTCGGCTTGCCGGTTGAACCCGACGTGTAAATGATATACGCCAGATGCTCTGGCCCTGCAATTGGCTCCAGATTGGAGTCATCCGCATGATACGCCTGCGGATCATCCAGTGCCAGGATCGTGCCAGTGAATGGGAAACGATCTTTGAGATGGCTCTTCGTCAGCAGCAGCTTCGCTCCCGAATCCTCCAGCATGTGGCGAATACGATCCTCAGGGAATTCCGGATCAATCGGAACATAAGCGCCGCCCGCTTTTAGAATGGCATGGATGCCTATGATCATCTCAAGCGAACGCTCGACCATGATGCCGACTGGCTGATCCGGTCTGACCCCTTGCGCACGCAGCGTACGTGCGAGGCGGTTGGCCTGCTGATGAAGTTCTCCGTAGGTAAGCTCCGTTTCGCCGAAAATAAGTGCTGTATGATCCGGTGTGAGCACAGCTTTTTCCTCAAATATACCGTGAAGGGTCTTCTCACGCGGATAAGGAGCTGCTGTGTCTCCCCATACCTCTATAATTTGTGATTTCTCTTCTGGCGTAATCAGCTCCAGCTCATCAATACGGATAGCAGGTTGTACAGATACGCTTGTCAGAATTTTCGTCAAGTGTCCTTGAATCCGTTCCACGCTCTCCCGGTCATAGACACGAGCATTATAACGATACAAGAACTCTAGACTACGTCCCGGCAGCACAATGAGGTTAAAGTCATAATTCGTCTGTTCAAACATCTGAACATCCGTAATTTTGTATTCGGCCTCATCATTGGCAATTTTCTCTTCCAGATGCTCTTCTACCGGGTAATTTTCAAATACCATGATATGGGAAATCAAATCTTGCTTTTGTTCGCTCTGTGCCTGAATCTCATAGAGCGGATAGGAATCATAAGCATGTCCTGCCAAATATAATTCCTGCTGTCTCTTCATTACATGCGAGAACGATTCGCTTCCCTCGGCTTGAACCCGAACTGGAACTGTATTAATGAAGAGACCGATCATGCTTTCGATACCCGGAATCTCGGCAGGTCTGCCTGATACCACACTTCCGAAGACGACATCCTGGCTTCTATTATAGCGTTGCAACACGATTCCCCAGGCTGCTTGCATCAGTGTGTTCATCGTCACCTGGTGCTGCTTGGCCACTTGTTCCAGGCGCTCGGTCAATTCCGCATCCAACGTGAATACCAGCTTCTCTGACAAGTAGGCTTCTGCTTTGGCCGATGGCTGTGTAATAGCCTGTGGCAGCTTCGTCTGCTGCTCGTAGCCTTCCAGGTATCCTCTCCAGTAAGAGGATGCCTCTTCCTCGCCTTGTTTCTCCAACCATTGAATGTACTGGCTGTACGATGCTGCTGCAGGAAGCTCAGGTTCCTTTTGCTCACGTAGAGCTCCGTATGTTTCAAACACTTCCTGAAGCACAAGCGGCATACACCAGCCATCCAAAATGATGTGATGAGAGCTCCACAACAGATGGTAATGCTCTTTTGCAGTACGTAGAATAGCAACACGCAGCAAGGCTTCGTTCGCAAGATCAAAGCCTCTTGCTTTGTCTTGGGCAATGTAAGCTGCAAGACGCACTTCTATTTCACTGGATTCCAGCTCATGCAAATCCTCGTATACGAAATCGCATGCTCTTTCTTTGAACACAATCTGTATGGGGAAATCGCCCCATCCGGCATGGAAATTCGTTCTCAATATGGCATGCCGTTTCATCAGATGCTGTAAGCTGCGTTTGAAATCCTCAGGATAGAACACTCCCTGGATTTCAAATGTGGCCTGCTCAAAGTAGACCTCTGAATGAGGCTCCAGCAAGCTGTGGAACAACATTCCCTTTTGCATTGGTGTAAGTTTATACATATTTTCAATGCTACCGATGTGCCGTGTCTGCTCTTCCAGCTCCTCGATTTCCTCCAAGCTGATATCTTTGAGGAGTACATCGCTTGGTGTAAGTTCGGTTCTTTCCTTGCGCACACAGTGCCCAATAACTTCACTGAGACGCTCCTTCAGGATACCGACAAACTTCTCTACCGAATCTGCATGGAACTGCTGATGGTTATAGCTGACCGAAAGCTGAAGCTGTCCTTCGGTAATCAGCCCATTGATGTTCAATGCCTGATGCTGCACCATCTGCTCACTGACCTCAGATCCTGCCGAGTAAGGTGATACCTCCATCGTTCCCTCTGCAAGATCCTGGTCAAACTGCCCTAGGTAGTTGAAGATAATCTCCGGTTCTGCCGAGAAGGAGGAGCCAACCGATACGTCGCTCAAATATTTCAAAATACCATATCCTACACCTTTGTTCGGGATACGACGCAGATCTTCCTTAATACGCTTGATTCTGGCGCCGATCTCCATTTCGCCTCCCATCTCAAGGGCGACAGGATACTGACTTGTAAACCAGCCTATCGTGCGAGTGATATCCAATTCTGGTACTACAGGCTCCCGTCCATGTCCTTCCAGCAGGATGCCTACACGTTCGATCCCTGTCCACTCTTGAACTGCCATACCGAGGGCCGTCAAGAGCAGATCGTTAACTTCCGTATTGTAAGTGCGATTCGCCTCTTTCAAGAACTGCTCTGTCTCTTCTGCCGACCATGTTACCGTAACAGCCTCGCTGTCTTTTATAAGAAGAGTAACGTCCACCTTGTCTTTTGGAAGAAGGGCAAATCCCTCTCCTTCCACCTCTGCCCAAAAGCTGCGTTCTTGTTCAGCCGCCGGGCTGTTGGCGTATTGCGTGATTCCATCAACCCATGCACGGTACGAATCCGTCTTCTGTGGAAGTTTGACCGCTTCTCCACGTGCTGCCTGCTCGTAGCCTTCCTGTAGGTCCTCAAAGAGAATACGCCAGGATACGCCATCCACAGCCAAGTGATGAATAACGATCAACAAATGTTCGCCTTCCGTACAGCGGAACAGACCTAGTCTAAAGAGAGGTCCATCCTCCAGAGAGATGCTGCGCTGAATGGCTTCTGCACCTGCTTCTATTGCCAAAGCCGGATCTTTTTCATCCCGCAAATCGTGGATTTGGAGGCTGTACAGTTCACCTTCTCCCAAGCTACGGTTCCAGGCTTCTACTCCGTGCTCTCCTTGGCGGAACACCAGTCGCAGCGCATCATGGTGCTCTGCAATTTTTTGAATAACCTTGGCGAGCGCATCGGTATCAAAGCCTTCACGTCGGTACAGCATAACCGACTGATTAAAGTGATGTAGATCCTTTGACTGCTCTTCGAAAAATCTGCGCTGGGCAGGTCCTAGTTTTACCGTTCCGTGTACCTCGCGCTGATCTGCAATTCGGCTGACCGCTCTAACGCGCTGAGCCAGTTCAGCAATTGTTGGATAGCTGAACAAGTCCTTCATTTCCAGCTTGTAGCCTGCATGGAGAAGTCTTGATGAAACCTGAATCGATTTGATCGAGTCGCCTCCAAGTTCAAAGAAATTATCATGTATGCCAACAAGCGGCACGCCGAGCACACCTTGCCAAATCGAAGCCAAAATGTTCTCCACATCCGTCCGCGGAGCAGCAAAGGCAGCTCCTGCCTTCACACCCACGTTTGGTTCAGGCAGTGCCTTGCGATCCAGCTTGCCATTCGGTGTCAAAGGCATTACGTCCATTTGGACAAAGTAAGACGGAATCATATATGCAGGCAGTTCAGCAGACAGTTCATTTCTCAGCTCGCTGACAGACATTTCCCGATCCGCTACAAAGTAAGCACATAGAGACTTCTGTCCATTGGCATCTGCCCACGCAACAACGAGAGCTTCCTCAACAAGTGGCATATCCAGCAACTTGGCCTCAATCTCACCAAGCTCAATACGATAGCCCCGGATTTTGACTTGATGGTCAATACGCCCAATGTACTCAATGTCTCCATTAGGAAGGCGACGAGCTAAATCTCCGGTCCGATACATATTTCCTTCCGCGGCGAACGGATTCCTAATGAATTTTTCGGCGGTAAGATCCGGACGGTTCAGGTATCCACGGGCTACTCCGTCCCCGGCGATGTACATTTCGCCCTCCACACCTAACGGTACGAGACGAAGCTGTTCATCCAAGATATGAATGTATATGTTATCGGACGGCAATCCAATCGGTACGGATTCCCGTGTATCCTTCGCAGGATCGTACAGGTGAATCATGCAGCCGACGACGGTTTCGGTTGGACCGTATTCATTGTAAATCTTGATGTTGCCGCCAAAGAGGTCGGTAATCGTTTTTGACAAATGCGTGGTCAGATTCTCTCCACCCACAATGAGCTGCTGAATGCGACTTTCCGCTGGAATGGTCATGTCTTTTATGAGACTGAGATGTGTCGGCGTCAGCTTGAGAATATCGACCGCATTTTCGCGCAAAATATGCTGAACAACCTCCGCTTTATCTATACCATCATAAATCCGTACTATTCCTCCGTTTATTAACGGAGTAAACATTGACGTCATCGTTAAGTCAAACGAAATGGATGAATACAGCGGGAAGTCCGTTGGTTGCCCTGCACAATAGACTTTATTGGCCCACCAGATGTAGTTCACGATTCCTTTATGGTTAATCATGGTTCCCTTCGGATTTCCTGTTGTACCCGAAGTATAGATTAAATACACCAAGTCGTTTCCTCTCACAGGAACATTAGGATTATTCGCTCCAGTTCCGTAGATGTGCGGAGAATCCAATTCCATAACCATTCCCTCAAAGAAAGCTAGCTTCGTCAGGTGGCTCTGGGTGAGCAGAATCTCAGCGCCAGAGTCCTTCAGAATATACTGTATCCGCTCCTGCGGATATTCAGGATCAATCGGTACATAGGCTCCGCCCGCTTTGAGCACGCCCATAATGGCAACCAGCAGTTCCACTGATCGATCCGCCAATAGACCCACTACTTGTTCGCTCCGCAGTCCTTGGGCTATCAAGGTCGAAGCCAGTCTGTTTGCCCGCTCGTTCAGCTCCCGATACGTGATCTGGATGTCACCGCTTATTGCCGCAATCTTATCCGGCGTACGGGCAACCTGTTCTTCAAACAAGGTGTGCAGACCCTGATCACTTGGATAGACATGAGCCTTGCCACCCCAGTCTAGCAGGTTCGTCCGTTCCTCTGTTGTTACAATCTCCAGCTCCTGTATCGTTGCTTGCGGACGAGTAGCTACCTGATCGAGCATTTGCAACAAATGTCCTCCGATTCGCGCAATACTTTCTTGCTCGTAGACCGAAGCATTGTAGCGAATGCAGACCTTAATGTCCTCGCCTGGAATGACAACCAGGTTAAAGTCATAGTTGGTTTGCTCAAACATGGCGAAGTTGGCGACTTCGAGATTGTCCTCTGTTTGATTACCCGACTGTTCTACCTGTTCGTCAAGCGGATAATTTTCAAAGATCATAATATGAGAAATCAGGTCTTGCTTTTGAGTTGTTTTCCCCTGAATCTCATACAGCGGATAAGTGTCGTAGGCACGACCAGCCAACGAATGTGCCTGTGTACGTTTCATCACCTCGACGAAGGCCTCGTCTTTGGATGACTGTACACGGATAGGTACTGTATTAATAAACAGACCCACCATATTCTCGATCCCTGCAATCTCGGCAGGTCTACCCGATACAACACCGCCGAAAACTACATCCGAGCTGGCATTGTAACGCTGGAGAATCAGTCCCCAGGCTGTCTGCATGAGTGTGTTGACCGTCACATGATTGCGCTTCGCGACAACGTCCATTTTGCGGGTCAAGGCTGTACCCAAATGGAGAACATGCTCATTCAGAACGTAGCCCTCTACTTTAGCTTGAGATTTCGTTTTAGCTTCCGGCAATACGGTATTGCCGTCATAGTCTTCGAGATATTGGCTCCAATATGTTGAAGACTCTTGATCATCCTGTGCATCAAGCCATTCTATATAACGGCTGTAGGGCTGAGCCGGTGGTAGTACAGGCTGTACTTGCTGACGCAGGGCAGAATAATAATCGAACAGCTCCTGTGTAATAATCGGGATGCACCAGCCATCCATGACAATATGATGGAAGCTCCACAATACAAGGTGGCTTTGTTCTTTTTGCATGACAGTCACTCGCATCAGCGGATCTTCTGACAAGCTGAATCCCTTAGCCATATCTTCAGTAGTATAAGCCTGAATTTGGGCTTCTTGCTCCTGCAACGTACCGGCACGCAAATCTACGTAGTTCAGAGGGATTGGCCGTTGCTTAAAGACAACTTGCAGCGGTACATCAGTGATATTGTTGTAAAAGCCGGTACGCAATATGGCATGTCGTTGCGCCAAAGCCTGGAAGCTCTCGAAGAAGATATCTACATCGAAGCTGCCACGTAGCTCAAACGTTGCCTGCTCAAAGTATGAAGAGGAGTCCGGCTCCAGCAAGCTGTGGAAGAGCATGCCCTTCTGCATTGCCGTTAGCTTGTACACATCCTCAATCTCTCCAATATGGGTCGTTTGGGCTGTGAGTCGATCAAGCTGCTCCAGGGTCAGTTCTTGGAACAGAACATCACTCGGCGTAAGCTGCGAACGCTCCTGAGTCACACAATGCTGGATGACCTCGCTAAGACTTGACTGTAATAATTCAGCAAAATGACTTACCGTCTCCTTACGGTACTGCCTGTTGCTGTACGTAATCGTCAGTGATAGCTGGCCTTCGGCAATCATGCCATTCACATCCAGAGCATATTGCTGTGGTGTGTGATCACTGAGCGCCTTACCGACTGAATGTGTAGACAGGCTAAGAGCATTGCCTTCCAAATCCTGATCAAACTGTCCAAGGTAGTTGAAGGAAACCTCCGGTTCTACGCTGAATCGAGTACCTTTTTCCGGTGCCATATACTTCAGCAGACCGTAGCCGATGCCTTTGTGCGGAACTTCTCGCAAATTCTCCTTGATGCGCTTGATTTGGGCAGATACTTCCTGCCCACCTTGCACGTTCAGCAGAACAGGGTATTGGGTGGTGAACCAGCCCACGGTACGGGTAATATCCAGATCTGGTACGATCATTTCCCGGCCATGCCCTTCAAGGTTAACCAAAATCTGTTCCATGCCTGTCCAGCGCTGAATAGCTGCTCCCAGCGCAGTCAAGAGCAAATCATTCGTCTCCGTATGATAAGCCCGGTTTGCTTGTCGCAACAGCAGGTCGGTTTCTTCAGCAGACCACGTTACCGTAACCGACTCGGTATCCCGAATGGTGCCCGGCTCCTGATCCTGATCCTTTGGCAGTGGAGTCAGAATCGTCTCCTCAATCTGCTGCCAGTATGAACGTTCCTTGTCCAGAGCAGGGCCTGCTGCATACTTCGCCGCTTGCTCGGACCATACAAGATACGAATCGGTCTTTTGCGGAAGAACAATCACTTGTCCGTTCAACGCCTGCTCGTATCCTGTTGCAATGTCCTCAAACAGGATGCGCCAGGACACGCCGTCAACCAAGAGGTGATGAATGACAATCAACAAATGATCGCCATCCTTACAATGGAACAAGCCTAGCTTGAACAGAGGGCCGGCTTCCAAGTGGAAGCTTGCCTGTATGGCATCGCCCTGGGCTTGAACAGCAGCTGCCTCGTCATCTGCCTGTCGCATATCGGCGATGTCCAATGTGTAAAGTTCGCCTTCGTCAATTCCCCGATTCCAGGCCGCGTATCCAGCTTCTGTAGGCCGGAAAACCATACGCAGCGCATCATGATGGATCGCAATTTGGTCCATTGTTAACCGGAGTGCAGCCTCATCAAAGCCGTCTTTCCGATGGAGCATGACAGCATGATTGTAATGATGCGGCTCTGCTGTGTGGCGTTCAAAGAACCAGCGCTGAATTGGCATTAACTCCGCTGCACCTTTGATTTCACCCTGCTCTGCTGTGCGCCCAGCTACTTGAAGATACGGGCTTAGCTCGGCAATGGTCGGATATTTGAAGAGATCCTTCATCTCTAATTTGTATCCAGACTGGAACAATCTGGAGGATACCTGAATCGCCTTAATAGAGTCACCACCCAGATCGAAGAAATGATCATGGATACCGATCTGCTGTGCTCCCAGCACACCTTGCCATACGGAAGCCAAAGCTTCCTCAGCTGCGTTCCTCGGCGCTTCATACACCGCTCCAGTCTGCACATTGGCCTCTGGAGCCGGAAGCGCTTTGCGATCCAGCTTGCCATTTGGCGTCAACGGCATCTGTTCCAATTGCATAAAGTAAGATGGAATCATATAAGCCGGCAGTTCAGCAGCCAAGGCTTTTCTCAATTCGCCTACCGTCAGCATCTGATCCGCAGTAAAATAGCCGACCAGCACTTTTTGTCCAATTCCATCCTCTCGGGCAAGCACAACGGCCTCCCTTACAGACGGAGCATGGAGCAGCTTCGCCTCCACTTCGCCCAGCTCAATGCGGTAACCCCGAATTTTAACCTGATGGTCAATCCGTCCGAGATACTCCATGCTGCCATCCGGCAGCCAGCGTGCCAAGTCACCTGAGCGGTACATACGCTCGCCCGCTTCAAACGGATGAGCTACAAACTTCTCTTCCGTCAATTCCGGTCGGTTCAGGTAGCCACGCGCCAGGCCTTCGCCCGCCACATAGAGTTCACCCGGAATGCCAATCGGTTGTGGACGGCGTTGTTCATCCAGAATGTACGCACGTAGTGTCGGAATCGGTATACCGATATTGCTGCGGCCCTGTCCAATTTCCAGTTCCGTAATTTCCTTATACGTTACATGCACGGTCGTTTCCGTGATGCCATACATGTTGATGAGCTGCACTTGCGGATATTTCGCTCTCCAGTCCTTGAGCAAGGCCGGGCTTAATGCCTCCCCGCCGAAGATAATCATGCGAAGACTCAATTCTGCCGCGCGATGACTAAGTTCTTCTTGTAGTAACTGATAGAAGTATGTTGGCGTCTGGTTCAACACGGTAACCTTCTGGTCCTTAAGCAACTGCAAGAAACGCTCTGGGCTCTTCGCAGTAAGCGATGGAACGATGACTAGACGACCTCCGTTCAGCAATGCCCCGTACATCTCCCATACGGAGAAGTCGAAACAGAACGAATGGAACAGCGTCCACGTATCCTGAGGACCGAAATCAAACATATTTTTATCATTAAAGAGCAAGCGGACTACATTTTTGTGCTCGATCAGCGTTCCCTTTGGCTTGCCTGTCGTACCCGATGTGTAGATAACGTAGGCAAGATGATTCGGTCCAGCCGTAGGCTCCAGATTTGATACATCTTCCTTGTAGGAAGCCGCCTCGTCCAGATTAACGATGTCCCCGGTGAAGGAGATACGTGTCTCCAGATGCGCTTGTGTCAGCAGCAGCTTGGCTCCCGAATCCTCAAGCATAAAGCGAATGCGGTCCTCCGGATATTCAGGGTCGACAGGGACATAAGCCCCGCCTGCCTTCAAGATGGCCAAAATCCCAACGACCATTTCAAGGGAACGATCCGCCATGATTCCAACCAGACCATCTGGTTGCAGACCACGCTCGCGCAGTGTTCTGGCAAGTCCGTTGGCCCGCTCATTCAGCTCGCTATAAGACAGGGTTGCCTCTTCACATACGACTGCTATTGCATCCGGATTACGAACAGCCTGTTCCTCGAACAGTGCATGAATCGTTTTGTCACGAGGATAATCTGCTTTGGCTTCGTCCGCATCTTTCATCAACATCGATTTTTCCTGCGGTGTCACGATATCAAGGGATGACAACGACAATCCCGGATTGGCGATAGCTTCCTGAATAAGCTGTACAAAGTGGCCTGCCATCCGCTCAGCGGTCTCCCGCTTGTAGATTGCAGTCGCGTATTCCAGCGTGCAGTTCAATGTCCCATCCGCTTCGCTCACCGTCAGTGTGAGGTCAAACTTGGCAGCAGGATGTACATGATCGTAAGGAGTGAAACGCAATCCCTCGATTTCTTGTTCTCCCTGCTCGATATTTTGCAGAACAAACATGGTATCAAATAGTGGGTTACGACTTAGGTCACGCTGAAGCTGCAGCTTCTCTACCAGCTCCTCGAACGGATAATCCTGGTTTTCATAGGCCCGCAGGGCTGTTTCCTTCACTTCCTGCAAGTAAGCCTCGAAGGACTTTTCGCCCTCTGGATAAGTACGCAGTGCCACTGTGCCTACGAACATACCGATGAGACCTTCGAGTGTGGCATGGGATCTTCCCGCCACTGGTGAACCGACAATGACATCTTCCTGACCCGTGTACTTATGCAAGAGCGTCGTATAGGCTGCCAGCAGCACCATGAACAGCGTAGAACCTGTTCGGGTAGCCAGCTCCTGAAGTGAAGCGCTCAGAGAAGCATCAATCTGGAAGTCAATCCGATCTCCCGCAAAGCTTCGTACCGCAGGACGAACTTCGTCCACTGGCAAATCCAGCACTGGCAAGCTTCCGCGGAATGCATCCAGCCAGTAAGCTTCCTGGGCTTTGAGACGCTCTCTTCCGAGCTGCTCTTGCTGCCATACCGCATAATCTGCGTACTGGATTTGTAGCGCAGGCAATACGTCCTCTTCTTGGTAGAAACGGAGAAACTCCTCTATGAGAATATTCATAGAAACCCCATCTGAGACAATATGATGCATGTCAAACAACAGTAAATGGCGCTCATGTGCAATTCGAATCAGACCCACCCGCAGCAATGGAGCTTCACCAAGATCGAAAGGACGGACAAATTGCTGAAGGGTAGCTTCTGCCTCTGACTCGCTCAACTCCGCATATTCCACCGTAAACGGAACATCCGGTAGGATTTGCTGTACAGGTTCACCGTTAACGGTCACAAAACGGGTGCGCAGTGAACCATGACGACGAATCAGACGACGGAATGCCTGCTCCAGCCGTTCCCGATTCAGGTCTCCCTCAACCGTAAGGATACCTGGCATATTGTAGCTCAGCTCTCCACCTTCCAGCTGACTAAGGATAAACAGCCGTTTTTGGGCTGAGGACAATGGATAGTGCTCGCGTGCTTCGGCTGTAGGAATTTCTTCGAAATTCAGCGGTGTATAGCCTTCAATGGCCCGAGCCAATCCTTCAATGGTAGGCGACTCGAACACTTCTCTTAGACTAATCTCGCGATTCATCTCCTTACGAATTCGTGAGACTAGCAGAGCTGCACGCAGTGAATGGCCTCCAAAATGGAAGAAATTATCCTTTACTCCCGCGCTCTCTACACCGAGCACCTCTTGCCAGATTTCGGCTAATTGGATTTCTACAGGTGTCTGTGGAGCCTCAGATGAAGTCACTGCCCATCCACGCTCGCCTTGCAGCGCTTTTCGATCTATTTTTCCGTTCGACGTTAAAGGCATGTCCTCCAGTTGTATGAAGCGAGAAGGGATCATATATCCAGGCAGCATCTCCGACAGATCTGCTCGGAGCTCGGATACCTCAAGTTTCTGAGCAGCTACGAAGTAAGCGACTAGATCCTTGTAGCCGTCATCACTCTCCACAGCCAAAGCCACGACTTCCTGAACGGACGGCACTCTGAGCATATGTGCTTCGACCTCGCCCAGCTCGATCCGATAGCCACGAATTTTGACTTGATGATCTATTCGACCTAGGTACTCGATGGTTCCATTCGGTAACCAGCGAACCAGGTCGCCCGTCCGATACATACGCTCTCCTGGAGCATACGGATTGTCCACAAATTTCTCATCCATTAACTCAGGGCGGTTATGGTACCCCCGTGCTAACCCGATACCCGAAATGCACAGTTCTCCAGCTACGCCGACAGGCAGCAATCTGAAATGGTCATCCAAGATATACACACGATGGTTGGCAATTGGTTGTCCAATGGATACGATTCCTACGGTTTCTTCACTGTTCTGGGCATTCCATATGGTAGTGCATACGGAGTCCTCAGTTGGACCATATGCATTGAAGTATTGTACATGCTTTCTCCACTTTTCGATCAATTCGACCGATGTGGCTGACCCAGCTGTTAGCAGGCATCGCAGTGTCGGCAGACGCTCTGGCTCGAGATGGATAGCGTAGGCTGGTGGCAAAGTCGCTACCGTAATCCCCTTATCGTTCATGAACTGCTCGAACAAAGCATGATCCAAAATCTCTTGTGTAGAAGGAATACACAGAGTAGCTCCGTGGCTCAATGTCGTTAAAATTTCCGAAACCGATGCATCGAACGACAGGCTTGCAAACTGAACAATCCGATCCTGCGGTGTAACTTCGAAGAGTCCGCGGTATACGTCCGACAGATTTTGTAGTCCCCGGTGTTCCACTAATACGCCCTTAGGCCGACCTGTCGTGCCTGAGGTATAGATCACGTAAGCCAAATCATCAGGGTCGGCCGTATCCTTCAAATTCGAAGTGTCGGCATCATAGGTCGACGGTTCATCCAGCAACAGGACATTCCCCGTCCAGCCTCTATGCTCCAGCAGATGAGCTTGAGCAAGGATCATCTTCGTCCCCGAATCCTCAAGCATGTAGTTGATCCGCTCTTTCGGATACTCTGGATCAATAGGAACGTAGGCGCCTCCGGCTTTCATAATGCCGTACATCCCAACGATCATATCGGTTGACCGTTCAACAATCAGCCCCACCAGGTCTCCCGTTTTGACTCCTTCAGCGCGCAGTCTTCTCGCCAATCCATTGGCTTTTGCGTTCAGCTCGGCGTAGGTCAGTACCTCGTTCTCAAATACAATGGCCGTGGCGTCCGGCGTTCGACCTGCCTGCTCCTCCAACAGCCCGTGAAACGTAGTACGGTGTTTGGAACTGGCCCCCGTGTCTCCCCATACGTTCAGAATCTGCTCTCTCTCCTGTGGTGTAACCAATTCCAGAGCATCCACGGAAATTGCAGGATTCTCCACAATTTGTTCCATCAGGTGGAACAAGTGGCCCTTGATTTGTTCGATCGTGGCTGGATCATAGACGAGCGCATTGTATTGGAACAACAATCTCATCTCTTTGCCCGGTAGAACAATTAAGTTAAAATCGTAATTCGTTTGTTCAAGAAGCTCCGCTTCCTCAATCTCAAAGGCAGCCTCGCCACCTCCCAGACGTTCTACTTCCTCTTCCACAGGATAGTTCTCAAATACCATAATATGAGAGATGAGATCCTGCTTTTGGTCCGTCTGAGCCTGGATTTCAAACAACGGGTAGGTATCGTACATATGAGAAGCCATATACTGCTCCTGCTGTTGCTTCATCAGGACTGTGAAGGGGAGATTTTCTTCCGTCTTCACACGAACTGGAATGGTATTAATGAACAGACCGATCATCCGGTCAATACCTGGGATTTCAGCTGGTCTGCCTGATACCACACTTCCGTATACAACATCCCGACTACCGTTATAGCGTTGAAGCGCAACGCCCCAGATAGACTGCAGCAATATATTCATCGTAACATGAGCATCTCTGGCCACCTTTTCCAGGCGTTCAGTCAATTCCCTGCTGACAGGATAATTCAGCTTCTCTGCTACATAACCTTCTCTTTTAGCTGCTCCATCGACTTGAGGTAAAAGCGTCTGTTGTTCGTAACCGGCCAGATATCGGCTCCAATAGTCGGCCGCAGCTGCCTCATCCTGCTGTTCCAGCCATTCAATATACCGGCTATACGGCTGAACCTCTGCCAGCTGAGGCTCTCTTCCTTCCAGGAGGGCAAAATAGTGTTCAAACACCTCCTGTGTAATTAATGGAACACACCACCCATCCATGACGATGTGGTGAAAGCTCCACAAGAGACGGAAGCTCTCTTCATCTGTGTGCAGAATCGATACACGCAGAAGCTCATCTTCAGCCAGGTTGAAGCCCTGCGCTTTATCCTTAGCCGCAAATGTCTTCAGGTAAGCTTCACGCTGCGATGCATTCATCTCACGCAGGTCTTCATACACCAATTTGGCGCCTCTATGCCGGAATACAACCTGTAAAGGCTCACCGCCCCATCCGCTGTAGAAGTTCGTACGCAGGATAGCATGGCGCTCCACCACTGCATCCAGACTGTGTCCGAAAGCGGTCGGATCAAAGCTACCCTTAAAGTCAAAGGCGGCCTGTTCAAAATAAGCCCCTGTATGCGGCTCGAACATATCATGAAACAGCATGCCCTTCTGCATCGGCGTCAGACTGTATACATTCTCAATATCGCCTATGTGATTGGTCTGCTTAGAAAGCTCCTCCAGATCAGCAATACTCAGTCCCTTGGCAAGCACGTCACTTGGCGTCAATACAGTTCTTTCCTGGGTTACACAATGCTGAAGCAGCAGCCGTAGGCTTTCTTCGATATATCCAGCGAGCTGTTTCATTGTGGATGACTTATACTGTTTTCCGTTATAACTCATCGTCAGAGTCAAGGCTCCGTCTGTCACCATACCATTGATATCTAGCGTATAGGCTGACTCTCCCAGCAAGCTTTGCGCGCTTCCGGTTGGATAAGGAGAAACCTGCAACGAGCTTCCTTGCAAATCCTGATCAAACTGCCCCAGATAGTTAAAAGAAATCTCAGGCTGCAAGTTGAAACTGTCTGCGTCCTCCTGACTGGCCATCGTTTTGAGCAACCCATACCCGATACCTTTATTCGGAATACGGCGTAGCCCCTCTTTCACAGACTTGATCAAGGCTGACAATTCAGTATTATTTCCCATGTCTAAAATGACTGGGTACTGACTTGTAAACCAGCCGACAGTACGGGTAATATCGATATTCGGCACAATCGGTTCACGACCATGCCCTTCAAGATTCACAGCAATCTTGCCAATGCCAGACCACTTAGATACCGCCATGCCCAGAGCGGCCAATAGCAGATCGTTCGTTTCCGTTTGGTAAGCACGATGGGCTTTTCTCAACAGTTGATCGGTTTCTTCCACAGTCCACTCTGCTGTCACCATTTCGCTATCCTTCAGTAAAAGGCTTTCCACAGCCTCATCCTTCGGCAACTGCTCGAGCGGTTGATCCCCCAGTTCTCTCCAATACACCCGATGAATCTCGATTTCTGGGCTTTCCGAATAACGGGCAAGGGCATCTCCCCAGTCACGGAAGGAATCCGTCTTCTGCGGGAATGTCAGTGCTTGTCCTTGAATCACCTGCTCATAGCCTGCTGCGATATCCTCAAACAAAATCCGCCAGGATACTCCGTCCACCACCAAATGGTGGATCACAATCAGCAGGTGGTCGCCATCCTGACAATGGAAAAGCCCTAACTTCATCAGCGGACCTTCTGCCAGATTGATGCTGCGCTGGATGTCGTCCGACAGCGTTGTAATGGCTGCAACTGGGTTGGATTCGTTCCGTAAATCAGCAGTGAACAGACTATACAGCTCTCCTTCTTCAAGATCACGGTTCCAAGCCTCGTAGCCATGCTCGGTCTGACGGAAAACCATACGAAGGGCGTCATGGTGCTCGGCCAATTTTCTCAGCACATGATTCAAAGCCTTTTCCTCAAATCCCTCTTCACGATACAGCATGACCGCTTGATTAAAGTGATGAGGCTCTGCCTGATTCCGCCCAAAGAACCACTGCTGGACTGGAGTCAAGCGAGCCGCTCCACGCACAACTCCCTGTTCAGCCATATGCACAGCCGTTTGTATTTCTGCACCTAGCTCGGCAATGGTTGGGGATTTGAACAGTTGCTTCATCTCTAACCGATAGCCAGCCTGCAGTAACCGTGACGACACCTGAATGGCCTTGATGGAATCTCCGCCCAATTCAAAGAAATTGTCATGGATACCCACCTGTTCAGCACCCAGCACCCCTTGCCAGACAGACGCCAAAGCTTCTTCAGCCGGTGTACGAGGAGCTGTATACTTCCGTCCTGTATGCGCACCTACTTGCGGAGCTGGCAGAGACCTGCGGTCTACTTTTCCGTTTGATGTTAATGGCATACGATCCATCTGGATAAAGTAGGATGGCATCATATAGCCCGGAAGTACCTGCGATAGGGCAAGGCGTACTTCGCCTGCCGTGAGCGCACGGTCCGCCACATAATAAGCGCAAAGCTGCTTCTCTCCAAGCTCATCTGCACGAACGACGACTACGGCTTCAACTACTGACTCCACCTTGGCTAATTGAGCCTCGATTTCGGGGAGTTCGATACGGTAACCGCGTATTTTGACCTGCTCATCAATTCTTCCCTTAAACTCCAGGTTCCCATCTGGAAGCCAGCGAACCAAATCACCAGTTCGGTAGCAGCGTTCCCCTTCCTTAACAGGACTAGGGACAAATTTTTCTGCTGTGAGGTCAGGACGATTGAGATATCCGCGCGCTACACCTTCACCGCCGACAATCAACTCGCCCCAAGCACCAATGGGCTGTAATTGCAGCGATTCATTGACTACATAAGCGGTCGAGTTACTAATCGGGCGACCAATCGGCACGCCCCCTTCAACACGACCCGGAATCTTGTAGGTGGTGGAGAAGGTCGTATTTTCTGTCGGACCATAGCCATTGATAGGGACAAGATCAGGATTAGCCTCGATGACACGGTTTATATGAGATATGGACAGTACGTCACCACCTACCAGCAATGCTTTCAGTCCTCTGAACAGGTACTCATCCTGCAGTGAAAGCTGATTAAAAAGCGGTGAAGTAAGCCACATGGTTGTAATTCCGTATTTGGCAATAGCTGCTTTAAGCCGATCGGCAATTAGGATGTCATCGTTCTCCACAAAATAAAGCTGTCCGCCGTTAAGCAATGCCCCCCATATCTCAAAGGTCGAGGCATCGAAGGCCACGGCTCCTGTCTGCAAAATTCGCGTGGATTCGTTTAGTTCCACATAATTGGTTTCTTTGACCAGACGGACCACGTTCCGGTGTTCAACCATAACGCCCTTCGGTCTACCTGTCGTACCCGATGTATAGATAACATAAGCGAGTCCCTGTGGTCCCTGAACTACCTCCTCAGCTTGGACAGGCTCAGACGCATAAGCCTCTGCACTGCTGAGGTCAACAATCGGTAGACCGTAGTCTACATTTATAAGCTCGCCCTTTTGTACCAGTAGTAGCTTGGCATCGGAATCTTCGAGCATATAACGAACCCGATCTTCCGGGTAATCAGGATCGATCGGCACATAGGCTCCACCAGCCTGAAGCACTGCGAGCATACCAACCACCATCTCGATACTCCGTCCGCCCATAATAGCCACTGGTTGCTCCCTTAGTGTCCCCAAACGACGCAGTGTTTGGGCCAATCGGCGTGCCTTATCTTCCAATTCAAGGTACGTTAATCGGACATCGCCGAATACCAGTGCCGTCTGCTCCGGTGTACGCTTGACTTGTTCAGCGAACAACTCATGAATAGTCTTATCCCTTGGATAAGGAGTAGCTGTCGCGTTGAATACTTCAATGATCTGTACTTTCTCCTCTGGTGTGATCATCTCAATCTCGGCCAGTTGCAACTGAGGATTAGCCGCGACTGCATGCAGAACCCGAAGCAAGTGCGTTGCCAATCGCTCTACAGTTTCCCGCCGATACAAAGCCGTACTATACTCAAGGCCAAAGGCTAGTTCAGCACCCTTCTCCTCTACATTAAGGGACAAATCAAACTTGGCTGTGACGGTGTCCATTGGGTAAGGAGTAAAGTGCACTCCATCCATGTCCTGCTCTTCTTGCTCCGTATTTTGTAATACCAACAGGGTGTCAAAGATCGGATTGCGGCTCACATCACGTCCTACGCCCAGTTTTTCGACCAATTTTTCAAAAGGGTAATCCTGATGCTCGAACGCCTTGAGTGCTGTTTCCTTGACTTCCAGAAGATAATCCTGAAAGGTTTTCTCTCCTGCCGGGTAACTGCGCAAGGCCAGTGTATTGACAAACATCCCAATGATGCCCTCAAGCTCCGCCCGTGGTCTGCCGGCTACTGGAGAACCTACGACGATATCCTTCTGCCCCGTATATTTGTGCAGCAACACCGAATAAGCGGCCAGCAATACCATGTACAGTGTAGTACCTGTACTGGATACAAGCTCTTGTATCGCCTTATTGCCAGACTCGTCCAATGTAAAATCAATTCGGCTACCCTCGAAGCTCCGAACCGAAGGGCGCTGGAAGTCCGTAGGCAAATCCAATACTGGCAACTCTCCTTCAAAGGTTTGCAGCCAATACGCTTCAAGGTCTTGCCATTCTCTTTCCGACTGTTCCCGTTGCCATACCGCATAATCCTTGTATTGAATATGCAGTTCCGGTAGTTGTTCTCCTTGATATAATTGCGTGAGTTCCTTCACCAGTATTTGAATGGAAACACCATCTGAAATGATATGGTGCATATCAAACAGCAACAAATGACGCTCCTCCTGTAGCTTCACTAAGCTAACGCGAAGCAATGGAGCCTGGCTCAGATCAAAAGCACGGGTAAAGCTGTGAATGAGCGTATCCGTCTCCTCCGCCGAAGCCTCTGTGTAGCCCAACGCGAACGGAACATCCTTATGCACATGCTGAACAAGCTCTCCATCCTGCATATAAAAGCCGGTTCTCAGCGATTCATGACGCTGGATCAGTGCCTTGAACGCAGACTCCAGCCGTACGCGATCCAACGGCCCGTCCACGGTGAAGGCCCCCGGCATATTGTAGCTGAGCTCTCCCCCGTCCATCTGTCTCAGCACGTATAACCGCTTTTGCGATGAGGACACCGGGTATGCTTCGCTTTCTTCAGCCTGTGGGATGGACTCGTACACAGTTGGAATACGTTCTTTTACCAGTCGTGCCAGGGATTCAACCGTAGGCGATTGAAATACTTCACGCAGTGAAATGCTGCATCCCAGCTCTTTGCGAATCCGCGTAACGAGCAATGTTGCCCGTAGAGAATGACCACCGATCTCAAAGAAATTATCGCGGATGCCCACGCGGGCAACTCCCAGGATATCCTGCCAGATGAGAACCAATTGTGCTTCCACTGCAGTTCTTGGAGCCAGGTAATCCTCGCTGGATTGTACGCTGCCTTCAGGTGCTGGCAATGCACGGCGATCCAGCTTGCCATTAGGTGTAAGCGGCATTTGCTCCAGCCGGACAAAATATGAGGGAATCATGTAAGCTGGTAATTCCGTTGCCAACTGAGACCGCAATTCCCCCGGCGAAAGATCGCTGGAGGCTACATAGTAGGCGCACAGCAATTTTTGCCCCTGTTCATCGTCCCGCGCGAGGACAATCGTTTCCCGTACGTCCGGAGCCTTGAGAATTTGGGCTTCGACCTCGCCCAGCTCAATTCGGTAGCCGCGAATTTTGACCTGATGGTCGATCCGGCCCAAATATTCAATATTACCGTCAGGCAACCAACGAGCCAGGTCCCCGGTTCGATACAAGCGTTCACCCGCCCGATACGGATGTTCTACAAATTTTTCAGCCGTCAAATCTGGTCGGTTCAAATACCCACGGGCCAGACCGTCCCCCGCAATGTATAGCTCCCCCGGAACCCCGACAGGCTGCAGGCGTCTGTGCTCATCAAAGATATAAGCGCTAAGCGTTGGAATGGTTCTACCAATATTGCTTTTGCCTGCTTCAATCTCATGTTCTGTGATTTCCTTGTAGGTGACATGAACCGTTGTTTCTGTAATTCCGTACATGTTAATCAATTGCACACCAGGATACTTTGCCCGCCAGTTTTTCAGAAGAGATGGGCTCAAGGCCTCTCCGCCAAAAATAATTTTTCTAAGGCTAAGCTCTGTGGATGAGTGCGCTAATTCTTCCTGTATCACCTGATAAAAATAGGTCGGCGTCTGGTTCAAAATAGTAACTTGATTGTCTTTCAACAGCTCCAGGAAAGCTGCCGGGCTCTTGGCTGTAAGGGATGGGACAATTACCAGTTTCCCTCCGTAAAGAAGCGCTCCATACATCTCCCATACAGAGAAATCAAAGCAGAACGAATGGAATAGCGTCCATGTATCCTGGGAACTGAAATCAAATAAATTGTTATCATTAAAGAGCAGACGAACTACATTTTTATGCTCGATCAGCGTTCCCTTTGGCTTGCCAGTTGTACCCGATGTGTAGATAACATAGGCCAAATGACTTGGTCCCGAAATGCTCTCCAGATTGGAAGCATCTCCTGTATACGTTGCGGCTTCGTCCAAACTCACAAGCTTCCCGTCAAACGTGGTACTCTCCCATAGATGGCTTTGGGTGAGCAATAAGCGGACTCTTGAATCCTCTAGCATGTAACGAATACGTTCTTCAGGATAGTCAGGATCAATTGGCACATAGGCCCCTCCTGCCTTCAAAACCGCCAACATGCCGATGACCATCTCTAGGGAACGATCAGCCATAATCCCCACGAGTACATCTGCACCCACGCCTTCAGTGCGTAAATATCTCGCAAGCTGGTTAGCCTGCTCGTTTAGAGCTAGGTATGTAATGCTCTGCTCGCCCATCTGAACAGCTACATGGTCCGGCGTGCGCGCGGCTTGTTCCTCGAATAAGCCATGAATCGTTTTCTCACGCGGGTAATCCACTACATCACCTTCCGAAAGAGCCAGAATGGATTGCTCCTCTGCTTCTCCCAAGAGGTTTACCTCTGCGATGGTAAGCTGCGGTGTATGAATGATTTGCTCGGCGATCGTAAGCAGCTGGGACACCATGTCCGTTACTTCACTGCGTTCGAACAGCTTCGTCCGATAATCGATATCCAGTACCAGCTCGCCTTCATCCAAGATCTCCACGATATGAAGCACAAAATCATTCACTTCATCGCCGCAAAAATCATAATCCGTCAAAATGCGCACGTCATCCAAATCGACCCAGTTGATAAGGCGGTATTCCATGGAAACACCAAAAAGCCGCTGAATATCCTTGTTGCCGTGCATTTCTCTAAGATCCTGAATTAACTGATTGTATGGATATTTCTGATGTCGCAAGACTGACATTTGGTCCCTGGCTACATCCTGCAGGAAACTCAACACTTCTACATCCTTGTCAACGTAGGTTCTGGCTGCGGCCGTGCTGACAAACATACCGATCTTTTGCTTCTCTTTCTTGTTCCCCCGGTTAGCGAACGAGGTGCCGATCACCACATCCGGCTGATTCGTCACTTTGTGTATGTAGATATACATCGCACCCATGAAGAATTGGAACAGAGAAATCCTGTTTTGCTGGCAAAATGCCTGTAGCTCGCGATATAGCGCCTCTGGCACAGTAAAATGCTCCCGAACAGCTTGGGTACTTAGCGATAACGGATTATATGATTTCCAACCTGTCAGTTCAGGCAAATCAGAAAATTTGTCCAGCCAGTACGCTTTATCCTTCTGGTATCTATCAGAAAGCTCATAGGCGTTCTCATCTGCAATATATTCAATATAAGAGCAATCATCGCTCAGCTTAGGTTCATTTCCTTGAATTAAATCCATATAAAAGGCTATCAGTTGATTGCCATAGACCACCATAGAAATCCCGTCAGAAATGATATGGTGCATTTTGATATTAATCCAATATTCTTCCTCACTAATCTTTACAATTAAAAACTGGAAGAGTTCAGAGTCCAATAATGGCAAAGGTTTGCTTTTGTGCTGCTCAAGCAAGGCTTCGACCTCGGAAATGCTTTCGATGTGGGTAAGATCCAGACACTCCAACTGTCTCTCTTCATAAGGAACGACATACTGCTTAGGTACTCCATCCACTGAGGTAATACGAATGCGGAACGCATCATACTGTTTGATAATCAAATTGATGGACTGCATGAAGGCAGCGATATGAATATGACCCTTCATCTTGGCTGTACCAGATAGCTGTGATACGGACGTATCCGGGTAGAGTAATTCGGTATACCATATACGCTTTTGCGCATTCGTTAAATCAAATAACTGCATGTTATTCATCTCATTTCACTCCTATATCCGTGATGTGAAATCCTCCCGCTGCACCTTGGCAGTCAGGAGGACAAAAAGACAGTTTAACGCGCGCTTCCACTCCGTCATTGATCAAGTGAAACAATTTCCTCCGCCTCAGCCACCAGTCGATCGCCTACGGTAGCCCGACCACTTCCGAGAATATAACCACGCCGACGCTTGACCACTTCAAAATAGAGGTCAATTCGGTCCCCAGGCTTCGCGAAGCTATGGAAACGAACGCCATTGAGGTTGGTCAGATATGAAATACCCCTTTTGTCAATCGCAGCGAATGCCGCTAATTGTGCAAGCGACTCCACGATCAGCATAGGAGGCATGTATGGATTAGCCTCTGTAATAAACCACTCACTCCGGGTAACAAGCTTGTACCCCTTCGCCCATTGCGACGTTTCGTACCCGGTCACGCCATCGAGCAGAAGAAATGGGTACCTGTGCGGAAGCACATCCTCAATACGGATTAGCTCTTCGCTCACAGGCTTATACCCCCTCCCACTTACGAACGGCAAGACAAACGTTGTGCCCTCCAAAGCCAAAAGAGTTACTAATCGCCGCACGGACTTCACGTTCCTGATATACATGCGGTACAAAATTCAGTTCAGGGGCTTCGGGATTGTCGCAATTGAGTGTCGGTGGTACTTTGCTGTGGATCATACTCTGTACCGTTGCAATTAATTCGACTGCCCCTGCACCGCCCATTAAATGGCCTGTCATGGATTTAATAGACGATATCGCCAAACGGGGAGCATGCTCTCCAAATACTTTTTGAATAGCGTTAATCTCCATTCGGTCATTAAACGGCGTACTCGTACCGTGGGCATTGACATAGTCAATCTCCTGCGGTGTCAAGCCGCCATCTTGCAGTGCTATATTAATCGCTTCTGCCGGGCCGGAGCCTGAGGGATCTGGAGCCGTGATATGATATGCATCTGTTGTGCATCCGTAACCCGCCACTTCAGCCAAAATGGTGGCCCCCCGGTTCAAGGCATGTTCCAACTCCTCCAACACTAGAACCCCTGCTCCTCCACCGATGACAAAGCCATCGCGATCCGTATCAAACGGGCGACTGGCCTTCTGTGGCTCTTCATTACGTCTGGAGAGAGCGTGAATATTCGCAAAAGATGCCAAATCAAGCTGACTAAAGTTGGCCTCTGCTCCTCCAGCTACTACGACATCAGCCGTGCCATACTGGATCGTACGTAATGCTTCGCCGATGGCATTGCTTCCTGTAGCACAAGCTGTAACTACGGCAAACGAGGGTCCCTTTGCTCCAATAGCAATAGAGATTTCGCCAGGCGCAGAATTAATCATCATTGAGGAAACAAAATAAGGCGAAACCCTTTTAGGACCCAGATCTGTTAGTTTCCGGTAGTTCTCCTCTATGACATCAAGACCGCCTGCCCCAGAACCGACGATAACACCCACACGACCTGCATTCCGTTCATCAATGACTAACTTCGATTGCTCGACTGCCTGTCGGGCAGCCGCCAAGGCAAATTGAGTAAACTGCGCAACCTTTTGCGCTTCCTTTTTGCTCATATACTCCAACGGGTCAAAGCCCGTAACCTGCGCACCAATTTTTGTTGGTATATTTGCTGTATCGAAAACAGTGACAGGTCCGATTCCACTTTTTCCTTCCAGCAATGAATTCCAGAAATCTGTAAGATGAAGCCCGACCGGCGTTACGACTCCCTGTCCTGTCACTACAACACGTCTTCTCACCATACCCACGTCCTTCGCTGAAATTAATTCTTGGAAGCCTGTTGCTCGTAGAGAGGAAAGTCGCCATATACATGACTAATTTTCTCATGCACATCTGCAAGATCAGCAAATACCTCGACGACCACAAGCTTGTTCTCCTTGTACTTTTGCCAAGCAAGCTGAAGCTGTTCCCGAGCCTCCCCCTTGCTCCGGATCGCCAGACTTTCGACAAACTCATACTGGGGAATTTGGATTCCTGTTTTGACCGCCTCCGAAACAAATGGGAAGTCCTGTCCTGAGATATGCTTATAATTCATCTGATTTTGCAGCCAACCGTAGCCGCCATTATTAAGTACAAGATAAATTACTGGTATTTGATACTGTACCGCCGTCATAAAATCTGAACAAAATAGATTGAATGCACCGTCACCTACAAGCGCTACTACCGGGCGTTCTGTCGCCACACTTGCCCCCAGAGCAGCGGCCGCACCGAAACCGAGACTCGTTTGATCACTGGGAACAATCGAAAGTGAGCCTGAGGCAAAACGGAAATATGGATAAAAGTAAGACCACATATCCTGCAATCCGTTCTCTTGTAAAAGCACCAGGTCTTCAGGGAACTCTGCCTGAATCATGTCCAACAGCTCTGGAACGTGGATGCCGGGGGCCCTTTTCAGCTCTTCCAGATAATTAGCCCTCTGAGAAAAAGCCTTCTGTTTGCATCTTCCGATCGTTTCAAGCCATGCCTCATCAGGCTCTTGCCCGCGTCGTTCAAGCCATTGCTCCACTGCCGCATATCCGTCACCAAGCAACTTGATGCCCCTGAATTCGTGAGCGAAATCCTCCAGCTCTACATTGACTTGAATCAAAGGCGTATCCTGCAGCAAAATATCCCACTCGAACGTAGCCGTTTCTTCCAATCGGCTGCCCAGTGTAATAACTACATCAGATTCATTCCAGATTTGCCTCAGACTCAGATCGGTATAAAGCCCGGCAACACCACAGAAAAGTGCATGATCTTCATTAATTACGCTTCTTCCCGAGGCAGTCGCGAACAAGGCTGCTCCATGTTGGCTGGCGAACCGCTCAATGACATCACCTGTTCCTGACTTCATTCCACCCCCGACTAGAATGAGAGGCCTGCGGGCTGTCTCAATAATGCTCCATGCCGCATCCAACTCCCGAAGTGATGGAGAGCACGACAGCTTTTCTGGCGGGGCAAACTGAAGCTCTGTGGGCACAGGCTGGTCCATCAGGTTTTCGGGTAGTTCGATATAGACAGGTCCCGGTGCTCCATTGATAGCCAAAAAGGCAGCCCGCTCCATTGCCCATACAAGCCGATCCACATGCTCGACACGGTAAGCCCATTTTACGAGTGGCTTCACGAGTGAGATTTGATCGGCTTCCTGAAAGGATCGGGTACCCAGCTTGTCTCCTCCGGTGCCAAGCGCCAAAAGCAGTAGCGGGGCACCCAGGTTCTTGGCTTCCAGCAGCCCCGTAAGTGTATTACTAAGCGCAGGACCTTTCCCCACAACACACACGGACATCTGGTTAGTTGTGAGCGCATAGCCTGCGGACATAAATACAGCATTGCGCTGATCTTTGCAGAGAATAAAATCCATACCGGATGAGGGGAGTGACGCTACGATATTGAGATCGTCACTTGGTAATCCAAAGAGGTGCTGAACCCCAGCCGACTGTAAGTAGCCAATGATGGCATCCCAGGGGGATATACTTGCGGTCATACCAAACTCCTCTTTTCTGACAAATATTCTGCGACAATTTCCGAGATCAAGATCGGCTTCGAAACGAGCTTATAATCATAAAAAATATAGTTCGACATCGTGCCATAGCCACCAAAAGGCTTATTGCCTTGATCCACATCCTCAAGTGTTTGATTAATGGTCAATGTGTGCTTCTTTCGTAGAACATCAGTCAGATGCTCCGACCCGTATAAGCTGCAACCCATTGCCCGTTCGCTGAAATAACTGGAGGAAATGCGTTTGATCAATTGCTCGTCGTCTTGGTAGCTAACTACATTGAACACTGGTGAAAAATACTCAATAATCTCCAAGTTCTGATCCAATTCGCTATATACAACCGTTGGCTCCATCTTTTTCGTACGGAAATCAATGCCGCCGCCATAAATAATAAACTTATCGTTTGTATTAAAATATTCAGAAACCGAATATAGCGTGTCTTTATAGAATATAGGGGAGTAGTTCGCATTCGGGTCATTGTTGGCTCCAAATACGAGTTCGTCAAGCCGTTGAATCAGCAAGTTTTTGAATGGCTCACTCACCTCTTGATGTACCAGGATGATGTCAGGTCCCAGGCAGTCCTGTCCAGAGTTGAACAATCTCATGCGGATCACATCAGTAACCGCCAGCTCCAGATCGGCATCTGGCCCAATGATGAAAGGATTGATCCCTTGCCCATAAAAAATGTAGAGCTGATCTTTGCGGATCTGCTTTTTGATCTTCTCCGCATTGGTGTAGCTTCCGGTAAACACCACAATATCAGCCGGCATCACGGAGTTTTCCATGAACACCTTCTGGCTAACTTTACGAATATAGATGGGTAATTCATGTACAGCCTGAAGCTTTTCATGCAGCATATTGACGTACTCGTTTACGTGAGAAGAAGGGCGAAAGTCTATATTTTCAACGTACAGGGATGGAATCAAGAGGTATAATGCATAGGAGTACAAAATGACGTTGGAGGGCATGAATACAGCCATAGATCGTTGCCAGCTTGGCTGATGGGTCTGCACTTCTTGCAATGCACCTTGAAGTGTGAGGATCGTGGAGTCAATTTCTGCATTGGCGGCCCGATAGGATGAAAACTGCGTGAGAATATCCATCACTTCTTGCCGATTTTCAATCAAATAATTGAGGCATTTCAGAATAGATTCATGCCTTTTCAAAAACAGCGTGTTTTCTGCCATTTCTGGATTTATACTCATGGCACATTCTCCCTTTCCTATATGCGATTTTGATAAATATTTTGTTATGCTTTGCGAGAAGCAGCTTTCTCTAGAGCAGTTCGCTCCATCTCCAGACGATCTACTTTTCCATTGCGATTTAAAGGAAAATGATCGAGTGGAAGCAAAAGATCGGGAAACATGTAAGAAGGGAGCACCCGATTCATCTCTTTGCGGAGCACAGGTAAGACCTGTGGGGATTCACTTTCGATGAATGCAACAAGCAAAGTCCCTTTTGCCTCATCCTCCAAAGTAATCACGCAGGATCGGTAACCTAGCGAACCAATTCGGTCTTCGATATAGACTGGAGAAACCATGTAGCCCATCCGATTGACCGTCTTACCGCTGCGACCAATAACATACAGCATTCCGTCATCCAGATAGCCTAGATCTCCCGTCTTGAACCAGCCATCCTGTAGAACAGATTGTGTCAGGTCTGGACGATTCAGATAACCTTCCATACATCCGGCACTTCGTATCCACACTTCGCCTACGATACCGTCTGCCTGCTGGTTGCCTGTAGAATCAAGTATTTTCAAATCCACACCGGGTAATGGTTTGCCACAACCCTTCGGACAATCCAGCGTCCCCAGCGTAACGTTGCCCAGTTCAGAAAGGCCATAACCATTCAGCAGGGGCTGTCCAAATATGTTGTTAAATTTCTCTTCGAGGTCTTGGGTAAGTGGAGAACCGCCTACGCACCACATGCGGACTGGAGATTGCTTGATCAATTCTAGCTGTTCGGGTTTTCGGCTTAGCATACGCAACAAGGTGTAAAAAGCAGAGGGGTTAGCGTCTACGACCGTCGCCCGGTCTTTCGTAATACTTGCAATGACGCTCCAGAGGTTTTTTGGATTGCAGATGATGAGAGAACATGAGGTTAACCACCAGGAGAAGATAAGTGAAACTCCATAAAAATGAGAGAAAGGCACCACGGGGAGCATATGGTCAGACGGTATGTAGTTCATAGCGTGTATAGAATGCCTGATATTCTCCATAAAAGCTGAACCAGCTTTCACGATTCCCTTGGGTTTTCCCGTCGTACCTGAAGAATACAGAATGAGCGCATCAGATCTCTCGCACCACTTGTTAAAGTCGAGGGCTTCGGACTTTGGCTCTCCCACCCAATACGGATGTACTGCTTCTTCTTGAATGAGATCTTGAATCAGAATAACGAGAGCATGAGGAAGTTCTAAATCGGAATCCGTCAGGATGCAACAGGCACCTGCTTCATCATAGATTTGGGCCACCTCATCAATTACAGTCTGCTCGTCCACCACAGTTACCGAGACTGCCAGATGACACAGGGAGAACAGAGATACAACAAACCAATAGGAATTGGCCGCTTTTAGAATCACTCTACCGTCTTCAGGAATTCCTCTGAGAGTCAACATCCGTGAGAAGATCGCCACGTCCCGTTCCAGACGCTCCCTGCTCATAATTCCTTCAGGTGAGATAATACGGCAATCCGTATGCGTAATAAGCACAACGTTCCCTCCTTACATCCCCGTAATATGGTATCCAGCATCTACATGGATCACTTCACCCGTAATGCCTCTCGATAAATGGGAAAATAGGAATAACGCCGTATCTCCGACTTCGGACGTATCGACCGTCTTGCGCAGGGGCGTAGTTTCTTCAATATGCTTTAGCATTGTGTTAAAATCTTTAATGCCATAGGCGGCCAAAGTACGTATAGGACCAGCCGAAATTGCATTTACGCGAATGCCATAAGTACCCAGATCATTCGACAGATAGCGCATGCTGGCTTCTAGTGAAGCCTTTGCTACACCCATAATGTTGTAATTCTTGATGGCTCGTTCTGCACCGATATACGTCATGGTGACGATACTTCCACCCTCCGTCATCAGCGGATATACGCGGCGGGATACGGCAGCCAGAGAATAGGCACTGATTTCTTGAGCAACTGCGAATCCCTCGCGAGAAGTGTCGACGAACAAGCCCTCCAAATCCTCAGCCTTAGCAAACGCAACACTGTGGAAATATCCGTGTAAGACGCCTACCTTCTCCTTAAGAAAATCCGTCAGCGCGTCCAATTCTTCATCGCTCTGTACATTGCAAGGACAGACAATTGAACCCGGAATGGTTTCAGCGAGCTTTAGCACCCGTTCTGCAACCCTCTCATTTTCGTAAGTAAAAATGAGATTTGCTCCTTCCGCAGCTAAAGATTGGGCTGTCCCCCAGGCAATACTCCTGTTATTAGCTACACCCATAATCAAAATGTTTTTTCCACTCAGTAGTACTGCCACAGAAACCACCTTTCTTTTTTACATTTTTAAACATAATAACAACTTAATTGCGTTTGTCTACATATATAGACATATATAATCTTTCCTGGAATATTATCTCGTCAGTTGCCAAACTTATATAGGCGCCGTTTTAGGCAGATGCCAAGAATATTTTAAAAATTGTGAATGCTGTTTTTATTGTTCTGTGTCCAAATCGAAAGGAGTCCATGCGTGTGAAAAAAGTAGAGAGGCAACGATAAGATGACTGTAAAAGCGAGTTTAATATAAAAATATCATACTCTTATAAATATTTCCATTCCAACGATAGACTCATCCCATTATCGAAAGTAACCACTTCATTTTCACCAGCAATGACTCTCCCGATTTGAACATTCTGAGTGACCAGCCTGATTCGGTTCAAGCTTGAGGCTCTATTCTTCTTGGCTAAGCCTTATGTTTATGTTTTTTAGGAGCTACCGTATAGCTAAAGGAGACAACAAAGTCGATTGCCAGAACGATCGCCCATGTTTGCATAATGCCCTCCAAAGACGCCGTACGCTGTGGATCACCTACATATACAATGATGGCGAGCAACAAAGCGTTGCCTATAGCCCAGCCCAAGAGGTGAAGCAGCCAACCTATCCGCTCCTCTTTTGCATGCGCAGCACCATACTTGCGTTCAGGCTTGGGTCCCTTGCCAAACCAATGAGAGAACCGTACATCCGCCCACTTAATTAACCTATGACCAAACGCTACGGTAATACCAAAATAACAGGCTGCCAGGCCAGTAGCAGTCGTAATCTCCATGCCACTTCTCACCGTGATGAACACCGCAATCAGTAACAGGATATCAATAATTGGGGTAAAGAGTAAAAGAAGGCCCCCTAATTTCTTCAACCCAAACATATACCTTGCGACTAACCCTGCAACAACAAAAACCCAAAACAAAACCTCAGCACTAATAATAAATAAATACATAATGAACGATTCCTTTCAAATTTGAAATTGGTATTCCCCTAAGTCCCCCCTTCATGCCCACTATCATACAATATTATACATAATATTCCTAGTATTTTGTCTATAATTACATAAAAGGAAACAAATAGCCGTTTTTTTACAAAAGAATTTTGGTTATTTAGTCCATTTCCTCTTATTCTCAAATTAGGCATTTTTCACAATATGCTGCAAATAAAGGATTATGATATGTGCAATAAAAAAAGATGCACCCCTGTCATCAGCACGGGTGCATCTTTTATATAGATGAGCTATCCAATTACAATATGTCCTTCAGGACGACGATACAACGTTTTGGTCGAACGTGGGCGAATGGCATAGGCGATCGTAAGAGGACCAATTCGACCAATAAACATGGTCACACAAATAATCAGCTTGCCTGCGTCAGACAATCCTGGCGTCACTCCTACAGACAGCCCTACCGTTCCGATTGCGGAAGCCGCCTCAAATGCAAGAGAGAGAAATGGTGCATCCTCTGTCATTAAGAGCAGTATCACCACAATCGAGAATATAAATAGGGCTAGTACAATAATGGTCAATGCCCGCATCATGATATCTTGAGGAACCCTATGACGGAAAAACACAATCTCCTTCTGTCCTCGCATGACGGCGATTAACGCACCTACCATAAGCAGAAACGTAGTCGTTTTAATGCCTCCCCCAGTAGAGCCTGGGGAAGCACCAATAATCATCAGCAGCATAATAAAAAATTGACTGGCCTGTCTTAACCCGCTGATGTCGACGGTGCTTGTACCCGATGATCTCGTGGAGACGGATTGAAAGACAGCGGCATACACTTTGCCTTCCCAGTTCAGTCCACCCAAGGTTCGTGCATTGGTAAACTCAAAAATAAATATAACTAACGCACCAATTACAATGAGCGCTCCCGACACGCTTAGCACCATTTTAGAGTGTAAAGTCAGTCTCCGGGTACGACGAAAATCGAACAAGTCGCTAAGTACAAGGAAACCCAATCCTCCCGAAATCACAAGTACAGATGCAATCATATTGAAAACAAAATCCCCAGCGTATTGCTGGAAGCTGGTCCCGAACAGATCGAATCCCCCGTTATTAAAGAGGGATACGGAATGAAAAATCCCATAGTATATCGCCTGTCCGACCGGCATCTCTCGCATCCACCGCAAAGCTAAGACGACAGCTGCAAACGCTTCAATGGTAAAAGAAAAGATCAATACCTTGCGGATAATACGCACGATCCCTTCCATGCTATCGGCGTTAATCGCCTCCTTAAGCAGCAGCCGATCCTTCAACGATAGCCGTCGTCCCATCAACAGCGCAAACAAGGTCGCTAAGGTCATAAACCCTAGCCCACCTAGCTGCATCAGCACCAAAATGACGGTTTCTCCAAATACCGTATAGGTCGAATCGACATCAACAACGACCAATCCTGTGACACAAGCAGCGGAGACGGACGTAAAAAGCGAATCAATCCAATGCGGAGCATGTCCACCATGATTGGCAATAGGAAGCATCAGCAGCAAAGTACCCAATGCAATAATCAATACATATCCGATGACCAATATAAAAGGAGGCGATGCGAACCGACTAAGCTTGACGCTGCGTTTCATCAGAAGTATTCCTCTCCATCCGTTCTTATGAAAAAGAGGAACAAGACACGGGCACCCCGGCTGATCCTCTATATTCATAATGTTATGTTATTCTACTGTACGGTTACGCATATGCGGGAAAAGCAGCACATCGCGAATGGAAGGCGCATCTGTCAGCAACATAACCAAACGATCGATGCCGATGCCGAGCCCGCCTGTTGGCGGCATACCATATTCCAAGGCGCGGATGAAATCATCATCCATTTGATGAGCCTCATCATTACCATGCTCACGTTCCAGCAATTGTGCTTCAAAACGTTGGCGTTGGTCAATTGGATCATTCAGCTCAGTGAACGCATTCGCATGCTCGCGAGCGACCACGAACAGCTCGAAGCGATCCGTAAAACGCGGGTCCTGTTCGTTTTTCTTCGCCAATGGCGAGATTTCAACCGGATGTCCAGTAATAAAGGTCGGCTGAATGAGCGTTTCCTCTACGAACTGCTCAAAGAATGCATTCAGGATATGGCCAAATGTCATGTGTGGCTCAACCGCAACTTTATGCTCTTTCGCAAGGCGATGAGCTTCTTCATTACTCATCTGCACGCTAAAGTCTACGCCTGTTACTTCTTTAACAGCATCAACCATGGAGACTCTGCGCCATTGCGGCGTCAGATCCACTTCCTGGCCTTGATATTGAATGTGCTGTGTGCCTAGTACTTCTTGCGCAATATGTGCAACCATGTTTTCCGTCAATTGCATGATATCTTTATAATCAGCATACGCTTCATACAGCTCAATCATCGTAAACTCAGGGTTATGGCGGGTCGAAATACCTTCATTACGGTAAACACGACCGATCTCATATACTTTCTCCATTCCGCCGACAATTAATCGTTTCAAATGGAGTTCAATAGCAATACGCATATAAAGCTGCATGTCCAATGCATTATGGTGCGTAACAAATGGCTTCGCCGCCGCTCCGCCAGCAATGGAATGTAATGTTGGGGTTTCAACTTCCAAATAGCCGAGCGAATCGAGATAACGACGCATGGATTGAATAATACGGGACCGTGTAATGAACGTTTTTTGTACTTCAGGGTTCATAACCAGATCTACATAACGCTGACGGTAGCGCAATTCAACATCCTTCAGGCCATGATATTTCTCTGGTAGTGGATACAAGGATTTGGACAAGACCTCAATATCGAGCACTTTGATCGTTGTTTCGCCTGTTTTGGTCTTAAAGAGAACACCCTTAACACCAACAATATCGCCCAGATCCAAAATGCCAAATGCTTTATATTTGGATTCAGGTACTGTGTCTTGACGAACATAAATTTGAATACGTCCGCTAAGATCCTGTATATGAGCAAAGCTGGCTTTCCCCATCACTCGTTTGGCCATAATGCGGCCTGCTATGCTAACTTCAATATTTTTTTCTTCCAATTCTTCCTTGGTCAAGCTGTCATACTTGCTCAGTAGTACGCCCGCTTCAGCCGTGCGTATGTATTTGCGTCCAAAAGGATCAATGCCCAATGCGCGAAGCTCGTCCAATTTGGCACGACGAATTTGCAATAATTCACTTAATTCCTCGCGATTTTCTTGTAATTCCTGGTTAGTAGTTTCATCCGACATGGTGCTAAATCAGCTCCTTCAATATGAATAGACGGGCCGGGGTCCGTCTCGGGTGTAGAGAAAAAAAGCTTCCACAAGGAAGCTTTTACATTAAATTCCAAAGTCCGTGTTTTTATTTCTTGATATCCACGATTTTATATTGAATAACACCTGCTGGAACGGTTACATCTACAACAGTTCCTTTTTTCTTACCGAGAATAGCCTTGCCAACCGGGCTTTCATTGGAGATCTTGTTTTGGAGCGGGTCGGATTCGGCAGAACCTACGATAGCATACTCTGTAATATCCCCGAATTCCAAGTCTTCAACGGTTACCGTTGCCCCTACTCCCACAACATCGGTGTCAATTTCATCGCTATTGATAATACGGGCATTACGTAGCATCTTTTCTAAAGTAATTACACGGCCTTCAATAAAGGCCTGCTCATTCTTCGCATCCTCGTATTCGGAGTTTTCACTAATATCTCCGTATCCGATGGCTACCTTAATCCGTTCAGCCACTTCGCGGCGTTTGACAGACTTTAAGTTTTCAAGCTCATCTTCGAGCTTTCTAAGGCCTTCCTGTGTCAGAATGACTTCTTTATCGCTCATCTCAACCGATTCTCCTGTCATGGGAAAAGTTTAAAAGTGCATCGGAATGCACGCTTTCAAAACATAATATGCCACTCTGAGGGAATGAGAACATTTCCTGCTGTTGTCTTGAGAGCTGCATACAATTTGTAGTATACATCAAGATTTTATACTGAACGATTATAGGGCAAGCAATTGGAAAAGTCAATCGCGTGCACAAGCCGGAACAGCTTCCTTATTGCGCAACAGTCGTAGGAGAAGCAGCGTCTGTTGAAAGCCCTTCACTTTCCACCATGTGCAATTGGGATACAAACTGTTCCAAAATACGTACCATATCGTCGCGCTTTGTTTCTTCCATAATTACATCCTTAATGCGTGCAGAACCTTTAATCCCCTTGAGGTACCAAGCCAGATGCTTGCGCATTTCACGAACAGCTACGGCTTCGCCTTTCAGCCCCACCAGACGGTCCATATGCAAAATGGCAATACGAATTTTTTCTTCTGGTGATGGATCGGGCAACAGCTTACCCGTCTGCAAATACTCAATCGTACGGTACAGCATCCATGGATTCCCCAGCGCGCCGCGTCCAATCATAACGCCATCACAATGGGTCAAATCCAACATTCGGCGGGCATCTTCCGGTGTTACCACATCACCATTTCCAATGACAGGAATGGACACTGCTTCTTTAACTTCTTTTATAATATCCCAATTCGCATGCCCCGTATACAGTTGCTCCCGTGTACGGCCATGTACGCTGACAGCCTGACCTCCAGCACGTTCAACAGCGCGAGCGTTCTCTACTGCGTAAATATGCTCGCTATCCCAACCGATACGCATTTTCACGGTAACCGGCTTGCTCACCGATTCCACTACCGCTGATACCATCTCATAAATCTTGTTTGGATCGAGCAGCCACCGAGCACCTGCATCACATTTGGTCACTTTGGGAACCGGGCAGCCCATATTGATGTCAATAATATCTGCATTCGTCTCCTGGTCTACGACTTTCGCTGCTTCCACCAAAGATTTGCGGTCGCCTCCGAAAATTTGCAAGCTAAGCGGCTTCTCGCGCTCATCTACAAACAGCATCTCGCGTGTACGCTTGTTGCCGTGAATGATGGCCTTATCACTAACCATCTCTGCACATACCAAGCCTGTACCGAATTCCTTGGCGATCAAGCGAAAAGCAGGGTTGCACACGCCTGCCATTGGTGCCAGGACGACTTGGTTTTTCATTTCAACGTCGCCGATTTTCAGCATATCCGTTCCCTCCTTTACTCCTTCTTTATATATCGTATACTTATCTTCATTCCGTCAATTCCCGGACTTCAATCTCTAGCGTTTGGGCAATGATGTTCAGCATGTCTGAGTCTACTGTACGATTACCTCGCTCCACAGCACCTAATACAGTCAAAGATATGCCCGTTCGTTCTGCCAACTCCTGCTGGGTGAACCCTTTTAGCTTCCGAAAGGCGCGGAGTCGTTGCGCCAGCTGCAAGTTTTCCAAAGCTGTATGCCGTCCTTTCCATCCACAGAATTCAATGCTGTATGCACGATACTGTACAGACCGGACGAATCTTGGCTCGGAACAATGTCAGCCAGAGGAACCAGCACAAAAGCACGCTCCAGCATACGAGGATGAGGAAGTTCCAAATCTGGCGTAGCCAGTTGTGTCGCTTCCATCCACAACAAGTCCAGATCAATGGTTCGTGGACCGTTAGGAATATGCCTTACCCTCCCCAGACGACTCTCCACCTCTAGCATATAAAACAAAAGCTCCTCTGGAGCAAGTGTTGTAGAGACGGCTACTGTCATATTCAAAAAAGAAGGCTGATCCAGATATCCAACAGGCTCTGTTTCGTACAAACTGGAGCAGCGCACCACTCGTATCGCAGGATGTTCGTCCAGTGCGGTAATGGCTTCATACAGGGTATGCTCACGCTCCCCCAAATTAGCCCCTAAAGCAATATAAGCCTCTGATGCCTCAGAGGTCGAATGTGCATTCATGTATCGTTCCTACTTTCTTGCGCGATAAAGCTCAACCGTCACACCCTGAAAATGAATATCAAACGGCGGATGTGGCTTCGTCACTTTGACAGTCAGTGCATTGACACTAGTATAAGTGTCCAGTAGGGAAGATGCAATACGTTCGCCCAAAGCTTCAATCAATTGGTAAGATTCCTTTTCTACGATATCTTTCACGGTGTAATGCACCTCAGCATAATTAACCGTTTTGTCCAAAGCATCCTGCTCCCCTGCTTCACGCAGATCAAGCTCCAGTTCCAAATCAATATAGTAACGCTGTCCCAGCTTACGCTCCTCTGGAAAAACACCGTGATATCCGTAATACTCCATGCGATGCAATTTCATTTTATCCATCGTAGGTAAGTCCCCTTTTTTTTGATTTTATCTATATAAGCTCCACTTAAAAATTCAATATCGTGCCACTGCGATCGTAGAATCAAAGGATTCGTGAAGCGGGCTTCACCCACCATAACTCAGTGGATTTTTAGCCCCGTACACCATCGCATCACACATACGTACGGTGCGCTTGATCTGTGCCACATCGTGCACACGCACAATCTGGCACCCTTGAGCAATGCCAAAGGCCACGGTAGCCGCAGTTCCCTCCACCACATCATCCACAGGCAAGTCCAGTGCTGTACGGATAAATCTTTTGCGCGATGTAGCCAATAACAGCGGAAACCCCAGCTGACTCAATGTATCGAGAGAAGTCATAGCATGGATATTTTCATCGTAATCCTTGGCAAAACCGATGCCTGGGTCTAAAATGATCTGCTCCTTACGGACCCCTGCATCCAGCGCCAATTGGATACTTTCTTTTAAATCGGACAGCATATCAGAAACCAAATCGCTATAGTTACGGTCGTGACGATTATGCATCAAAATGACCGGACAATCGAATTCCGCAGCTACACGTGCCATATCGGGATCTGCCTTAAAGCCCCACACATCATTAATGATGTGTGCGCCTGCTTCAAGCGCCTGTCTGGCTACTTCGGCTTTGTAAGTATCCACAGACAATGGGATGTGCGGTGCAATCCGATGGATCGCCTGGACGACCGGAATGACCCTAGCCAGTTCCTCTTCCACACCTACTGGTTCATGACCTGGACGGGTAGACTCCCCGCCAATGTCAATGATATTCGCTCCATCCTCCACTAGCTTCAATGCATGTAAAACAGCAATCTCTGGATTATAATGTAATCCTCCATCCGAAAATGAATCCGGGGTCACGTTGAGGATGCCCATAATCTGGGTAGAATGTCCAAGTGTAAGCTCGGCCTCCCCCATTTGATAGCTGCGTTCATAAAGAGTTGGTATATTCACTTCATCCCTGCTTTCTGCCTATAATCGTGCAACAGCAAAGCTGTTATGGACTCGGTCTGCGCCAAAGGAACCGATAAATGGCTTTCCACTTCTCCCGGCTCCAACAATAAATCCACAGGTCGTATCTCTTGTATAGAGTTGGTCATAAAAATTTCATCAGCCTGTTTCAGCTCGTCCCAACGGTATAGCCCTTGCTCACATGGAATGCCTCGCAGGGTCGCCAGCTCCAAAATGAACTCACGTGTAATGCCTGGCAAAATTCCAGTCGACAAGTCAGGGGTATACAGCTTATTATTTCGCACAAAAAACAGATTGCTAACTATTCCCTCTGCCAGAAAACCGTTGGCCGTAAGCATTATTCCCTCAGCCTTATAATGGAGAGCCTCGGTATACTGCTGAAGTTCCCGCTTTGCAAGAATATTATTCATATAATGGAGCGATTTTAATCGAACCTCACCCTCCGGAGTGTTTCTGGGGGTTCGCAGCAACTGAAGCGCAGAGGATTGCCCGGTTTGTGTATTTGTAGAGGGCAGCGGCTTGGCGAACAAAATATGGTTGGGCCGCGTGTAGTCACCGGTTGGCAAGCCCAGTGCCTCTTCACCCGCCGATACGGTGTAGCGGATATAGGCTTCATCCAGCCCATTTGCCACCATCAAATGCTGGATGTGTTTTGTAAGCTGCTTCTTATCCGGTTGAAAAGGAATACCCAGCATGCGGCAGCCTTCCTCCAGTCGATGTAGATGCCGATCCAGCAAAAATGGAACACCCTTATAAGTTCGGAATGTTTCAAACAAGCCCATACCGTATAAAAAGCCGTGATCACTTACGTGAATCACGGCTTTTGCGGCTTCCGTGAGGACGCCATTGACTCCAATATATCTCATAAATCAGACGCCTACCTTGCGTTTTAGGAAATTGCGCAACAGTTGATGCCCGTAGTCCGTAATAATGGATTCGGGATGGAACTGAACTCCTTCTACGGCAAACTCTTTATGCCGCAAACCCATAATTTCACCCTCTGCGGTTTCAGCTGTAATCTCTAGACATTCAGGCAGGCTCTCACGCTCTACCAACAATGAATGATACCGGGTGGCTGTAAATGGAGAAGGCAGGCCTTCGAATACTGAGGTATTGTGATGGAGAATCGGTGATGTTTTGCCATGCATGAGCCGATTAGCGCGGATAACCTTACCGCCAAAAGCCTGTCCGATGGCCTGGTGACCGAGACACACGCCAAAAATCGGAATCCGGCCCTTGAAATGGCTGATTACATCCAGCGATATTCCCGCTTCATTCGGTGTGCATGGACCTGGCGAGATCAAAATGTGCTCTGGTGCCAGCTCTTCTATGCCTTTCACATCAATCTCATCATTCCGTTTTACGGTTACTTCTTCGCCAAGTTCACCCAGATATTGAACAAGATTGTACGTAAATGAATCATAATTATCAATCACCAAAATCATTTGACTCACCCTCCTGTGATACCGCTCCTGTTCAAAGCGGCTTCTTCTTCCCCACATTGTACCGCCTTCATGACAGCTCTGGCCTTGTTCCGACACTCCCGATATTCCCTGTACGGGTCTGAATCAATGACGATACCCGCACCTGTCTGTAAATAGGCGGTATTGCCCTGAACAGCTAGTGTTCTTATTATAATATTTAATTCCATATTACCATTATAGTCAATCCATCCAAGGGACCCCGTATAAGGACCCCGACGGACGGGCTCCAATTCCTCAATAATTTCCATCGTGCGCACCTTAGGAGCTCCGGTAATGGTTCCGCCCGGGAAGGTAGCAGCAATTACGTCTATAGCTGTACGACCCGAGGCTAACTTCCCCTCAACCTGAGAAACCAAATGCATAACGTGCGAATAGTATTCGACAGTCAGCAATTCAGGAACATGCACCGATCCGTATTCAGCAATTCGTCCGATATCGTTACGCTCCAGATCAACGAGCATAATATGCTCGGCGCGTTCTTTTTCACTTGATAGAAGCTCTGCAGCCATAGCGGCGTCTTCATCAGGTGTTAGCCCCCTTCTTCTCGTACCTGCAATAGGTCGAGCGCTCACACGTCCATCCTCCAGCTTCACCAGCAATTCCGGTGAGCCACTGACGATCCGTAAATCTGGCATACGCAGCATCCCCATATAAGGGGATGGATTCAGCAGACGAAGCCATTCATATATATTCTCAGGAAGGGCTGCAAGCGTACGTTGCTGGCGAATCGACAAGTTAACCTGAAATACATCCCCTTGGGCAATATATTCCTGCACACGTTTCACGGCATGTTCAAAATCTTGTTGACTGAATGCCGTTTTCCAGCCTTCAGATTCTTGATGAGCAGCCTCTAATCCTTTTTCAGACAGCCGAGCACAACGACGAGGATGAGCTGGATCAGTCTCTCCCGCATGTATGATGTCCTTCCACTGAGTCAGCATGCGTTCTGCACGTTGGACCGCTTCCGCATAAAGCTTGCCAAGTATCGATGTAGTCTCATCCACCAAAAGCTCATTCGCCAAATCAGTCTGGCTACTGAATTCACCGGAGCGGGCAGGATTAGGCATATGAACAGCACAATATAGGTATGATGTTTCGTGATCATAAATCCATAGCTCATTCACCCGCATCCACACATAATCAGGTATATCCGTGTCGTCTGCAGCTTGAGTTGGCAAACGCTCCAACGAGCGAGCTACATCGTAGCCTAGATAACCCGCAAATCCCCCAGAGAAAAAAGGCATGCCAGGCACACGCGGCGCACGGTAAGAAGCGATCCAATCGTTCATGACTGTCAAAGGTTGTCCATGTATATCACCATGCTCCCCGCTTTGCAAATCAGTCCAAACTGCTTGTTCTCCCTTGCCTTCCAATATAGCAACCGGATTCAAGGCCAGATAGGTATACCTTCCACCTTTAGCGCTCTCCAGCAAGAAGGCATATGGCGACGAATCCTCCCAAGCCCTCCGCCACGATGAGGGTAAACCGCCTACGGGCAAAGGGTACTCAACAATATAGGGAAGTACATTCCAGCCTTCCTTCTGCCAGGTTTGCCACTGCGCCTCCGTCACTCTAGCTGTCCATTTCATCTGTGTGTGCTACCCCTTCCCTTACTATGCCAAAAGTCTACAAAGAAACCCTCATCCCCCCGGTTACAGGGAAATGAGGGTTTCCTTACGTATAGTATACACAATTACGACATAATTACAGCTCGAAATTGTATAGTGGTGTACTCAGGTAACGTTCGCCATTACTTGGAATAATGACAACAATCCGCTTACCCTTGCCCAATTGCTTAGCAAGCTTCAAGGCCGCATGAACAGCCGCACCAGAAGAAATACCGGACAAAATGCCCTCTTCCTTGGCCACTCTACGCGCTACCTCGAAAGCTTCATCGTTTTCTACATGAAAAATTTCATCATAGATATCGCGATTTAGAATTTCAGGAATAAAGTTTGCACCCAGCCCTTGAATTTTGTGAGGTCCTGGCTTGCCGCCTGCTAGCAATGGGGAAGAAGCGGGCTCTACAGCCACGATTTTAATATCAGGGAATTCTTTTTTAAGCACTTCTCCAGCACCGGAAATGGTTCCACCAGTCCCTATACCTGCTATAAAAGCATCCAGCGTGCCGCCAATGGAGCGAATCGCTTCTACGATCTCAGGACCCGTCGTTTCACGGTGAATTTTGATATTGGCTTTGTTCTTGAACTGCTCGGCAGCGAAATAATCCGGGTTTTCGCTCAATAGCTCTTCCATTTTTTTAACAGATCCGTTCATACCCTCTGAGCCAGGTGTTAACACAAGCTCGGCTCCATAAGCACGCAACAAATTACGACGCTCTATACTCATCGTTTCTGGCATAACAATTACTGCTTTATATCCCTTCGCAGCAGCAACCATAGCCAGGCCGATTCCTGTGTTACCGCTAGTTGCTTCAATAATGGTACCGCCCGGCTTAAGCAGACCTTCACGCTCAGCTTCTTCCACCATACTAATCGCAATACGGTCTTTTACACTGGAGCCCGGGTTCTGATATTCCAGTTTCAAATAAATTTCGGCGCTATCTTCCGGTACGATCCGGTTGAGGCGAACGAGGGGAGTCTCCCCGATAAGGTCGGTGATGTTATTAACAACTTTAGCCATGATAATTCCTCCCTGACTGTAGATGATATATTAAAAATTGCGAAAACATATTGTAGATGATTCTAGGTAAATCTATCTTAGTTTTATGCCGTTCATTTAATTTCCGATAAAAATAGTTGGTTTTATACGCTAATCATAACAATCTTCAATTCCAATGTCAATACAAGTAAATAAGCCAATAGGCTGTTCTCCCGCGTTATCGGCACCGTATCTTCATCAAAAGCAAGATCCTTTCACTATGCTAAAGAGAAGCAGAGGGTGCCTCTTTCCCAGATAAAATACGAGCTCCATATTTATCACGCAGACTCTTTTCGACCTCGTCCAAAGGAGCGGCTTGTGCAAGCGCAAGAGAGCGGCGGATTTGCTGACGAATTTGCTGCTTATCGGGAGAATTCTTTAGTCTGACATCCTGTACATAAATGACCGCATAGCCATCATTAACAGAGATGGGACCTGCAACATCCCCGGAGCTTAGTTCTCTCGCCGCCTTCATGACTGCCTCTGGTTGAAATGGATCATATTCATCCAACCATCCCAACTGTCCGCTGTGATCCTCGCCAAGAGGGTTACCTGAGACTGAATGCTCCCGAAGCAGCATGTCGAAGCTTTCTCCTTGCTTGACCCGATCGAGCAACGTCTCTGCTTCCTCTGCTTTAGCCACATAAATAGCTGCAAGTTTGATCTGCTTACCAACGGCAAACTCTTCGGGGTGCTGTTCCCAATACTCGTCAATCTCCGTTTCCTCAACCTGAATACCTTGGGTGGCTATTTTCTCCAAGCCAATCCGGTACTCCGCTTCATTCCGCAAGTCAACCGGATTTAAGCCAAACTGTCGCTGCATTTCCTCAAAGTAGGCATGTTCTGAGTCGTACCCTTTACTATCCTGCTCCAGCACTTGCTGTAAATCCTCTTGGGTGATCTTAATACCGAGACGCTTGGCTTCAGCCTGCACGGCTTTACGATTCAACATTTGCAACAGCGTATTCGTTCCATATCGCTTTTTCAGTTCCGCTACCCACTGTTCCTCCGATATGCCTTCCTGACCCATCTCCGCCACAGTATGATCGCCGTCATCCTTGCTTACATCACCCGGCTTTAACAGCCCCCGAAGCATGATAAGACCACCCAAGGCGGCGACGCTAACGGTCAGAATAATGACAGCTGTCCATAATCCCTTTTCCCGTGTAGTCATCGCTTGCACCGCCCATCCGGTTAGGCCTTGGCTTGATCTAACAGATTTTGCAATTCATCCTTATTAAACTGATAAGCCTCATTACAAAAGTGACACACGACCTCAGCCTGTCCTTCTTCCTCAATTAATTGCTTTAATTCACTTTCTCCCAGACTGATCAATGTTTTTTCCACGCGCTCGCGTGAGCACTCACATTGAAAATGGATATCCATTTCATCCAGAACTCGAACGTCCGGCAGCATCCAACGCAGCATTTCATCAAGCTCCAGCCCTTGATCCAGCAGAGCGGTAACGGGTGGAATTGAGCCAACTGCATTTTCGATAGCAGTAATCTCATCATCATTCAGACCTGGAAGCAATTGAATAATAAATCCGCCGGCCACAATAACGGAGTTATCCGTATCTACCAGCACACCCAAACCCACCGCTGACGGAGTCTGTTCGGATTTGGCAAAATAATAGGTAAAGTCCTCACCGAGCTCACCGGAAATAATCGGGATACTACCGCGGTACGGTTCCTTTAACCCCAAATCCTTGATAATATGAATGAATCCCTCTGTACCTACGGCACCCGCTACATCCAGTTTGCCCATACTATTGCTCGGCAAATGCACGTGTGGTTCAGTAACATAACCCCGCACTTCTCCTACAGCATTGGCATCAACGACAATTTGCCCAATCGGTCCATCGCCTTTGACTTGAATGGTCAATCGTTCTTTGCCTTTTAGCATAGAACCCATAATTGCACCCGCTGTGAGGGTTCGTCCCAAAGCAGCGGTTGCCGTAGGATAAGTATCATGTCTTCTCCGCAACTCCTCTACCAATTGAGTTGTCCGAACTGCAAAAGCTCTGACCCTTCCATCCATGGCTGTGCCGCGAATAAGTCGATCCTGTTTATTTTCCATTTTGATATCCTCCCCTATTATCCAAGGCAGCCATGCTGCTTATTTTCGTTAGTATTCCCTCATCCTTGAAGCATCATTTCCTACTATATAAACAACCTGCATCTACAGATCACGCGAATTGTTCAAAAACGTAACATATTTCAGTATAGACGAAAAACGCCGCTAATCCAAACCGATAAGATCGTCGGCTTGACTCAGCGGCAACTTATATCTACTTTTTATTCGGCGTTACGTTGGTAAATGATGCGTAATCCTTCGAGCGTCAACATCGGCAACACTTTCTGAATGCTCTCTGTCTCTGATGCGATTAGCTCTGCAAGACCTCCGGTGGCAATAACCGTGGGTTCCACCTGCATTTCTTCCTTAATGCGCCTCACAATGCCATCCACTTGTCCAGCATAACCGAAAATAATCCCGGCTTGCATGGCGTGGACTGTATTCCGACCAATAACCTTTTTGGGTTTTTCCAACTCAATACGAGGGAGCTTGGAAGCCCGTTGATACAGTGCCTCCGTCGAAATGCCGATACCGGGCACAATGACTCCACCCAGGTAGTTTCCCTTATCATCAATACAATCAAACGTGGTCGCTGTTCCAAAATCCACCACAACGAGAGGTCCACCGAATCGTTCTACAGCCGCAACAGCGTTCACGATCCGATCCGCGCCTACTTCACGCGGATTCTCATAACGCAGATTAAGACCGGTCTTGATTCCCGGTCCGACGATTAACGGCGTTTTGCCTATATATTTATCGCACATTTCCTCTAATACACGGACCAATGGCGGAACGACAGAGGAAATAATAACTCCCTGAATGTCATCCTTTAACACGCCGCCCATACTAAAAAGATTATGTATGAGTACGCCGTATTCATCTGCGGTTGCCTGTCTGGAGGTGCTGATCCGGTAGTGATGCAACAGCTCGCGCCCTTCATAGATCCCCAGAACAATATTGGTATTACCTACATCCACTACAAGAATCAATGGGTGTCACCTATCTTTCTTAGCGTTAAGGTCAAGGCTGATATCCAGATTATGAAAAGAGTATGTCAGCCTGCCTACAGAAATCACATCTACGCCGCTCTCAGCCATCTCACGCACTGTATCCAGCGATACATTGCCTGAGGCTTCTGTCTTGACGTGTGGGGCCTGTTCACGAATGAAGCGAACGGCTTCCTTCATATCTGGGACGGACATGTTATCCAGCATAATAATATCCGCCCCAGCCTCCAGAGCTTCCCGGACTTGCGTCATGTTTTCCGTCTCTACTTCAATCGTCATTGTATGCGGTATGTGCGCGCGCGCTCGGCTCACTGCCTGTGCAATCCCACCCGCGCCCTTAATATGATTATCCTTAATCATAACAGCATCGTATAGACCAAAGCGATGATTCGAGCCGCCACCTACACGCACAGCATACTTCTCCAACAGTCGATGCCCTGGTGTTGTTTTACGTGTGTCCACCAAGCGCGTGGAAAGTCCGTGCAATTGATCTATAAAAGTTCGCGTCCGCGTTGCAATACCGGACATCCGCTGGAGTAAATTTAACGCCAATCGCTCCCCGGTCAAAATCGCATGAGTACTTCCACTCACTTCTGCCAAAACGCTCCCCTTTTCAATCCACTGACCATCGGTCACCAACGGAGTGAACGACAAGGAAGGGTCCACTACTCGAAATACAATTTCCGCCACAGGTAAACCCGCAATCACGCCGCTCTCCTTGGCATGAATGACAGCCTTGGATTGGTGGCTCGGCTCAATCGTCCAACGTGTGGTCACATCGCCAGAACCTGTATCTTCTCGCAGCCAGCTGCGAATTTGTGCCGTCAGTTCCTCCTGATATCCGCTAAACTCTCCATAAAGCTCGCTGTTAGATGTCATGAACGCTCTCCTCCGTTATGCCTTGCTCACGTCGCTGCTGAACATGCTTTCGCCACTTGCAATCATCTGTCTCAGGGAAGTCCTCACGATAGTGTGCCCCCCGACTCTCCTCACGCAGCAACGCACCATCTGCTACTAATAAAGCACAGGTGAGCAAATTGGCGAATTCGATCTCTTCCCGACTGGTGATCACAGCCTGAAAGGCAGTCACTAGCCCGCGCAGCTCTTCTAAAGCTGCTTGCAGCCCTTCACTATGCCGACGAACTCCAGCATAATGAACCATCGTTTCTTGCAGCTTATACCGCTGTTCCGCGACGGATGAAGCCTGAAACTCTGCACGGTTATCATTGTAAGATATCAAAGTATGGCCAACCAGCGGTGGCAATGAATGCAGCCGCTCGATAATCCTGCTGGCGAACACAATAGCTTCAGATAACGAATTGCTCGCCAGACGATTAGCGCCGTGAACACCTGTGGAAGAGGTCTCACCACAGGCGAACAAACGCCTAATGGAGCTTTCCCCGTATAGATTAGTCTGGACACCACCCATCATATAATGGGCAGCAGTAGCAATGGGAATCCAGCCTGTCGTCATATCCAAACCATATGACAGACATGTCTGATAAATCGTTGGAAAGCGTTGCTTTACCCGCTCAGGCGGCTCGTGTGTAATATCCAGGTATACAAACGTAGCCTGGGTGCGTTCCATCTCATGGATGATCGCACGAGCTACGATATCTCTGGGCGCAAGCTCCTGCCGGGAATCATACTTGTCCATGAAGCGTTCTCCATGCATGTTGCGTAACACGGCACCTTCTCCCCGTACGGCTTCGGAAATTAGAAACCTTGGAGCGCCCGGATGGCACAAGGCCGTAGGATGAAACTGTACGAACTCCATATCCCGTACAACCGCCCCAGCACGATATGCCATAGCAATACCGTCCCCAGTTGCGATATCCGGGTTAGTCGTATAACGGTATAATTGCCCGCTACCTCCTGAACACAAAATGGTTGCATTGGCAGTGATATACGACCTTTCTCCATCTGGCATTTGGACGAGGGCTCCAATACACTCACCATGCTCAGTCAGCAGGTCAATGACCATACACTCTTCCCACACCTCGATACCGGGATGGGCAGCAACCTGCTGTGATAAGGCACGCACGATTTCATAACCGGTGGCATCTCCATTTGCATGCAAAATGCGACGATGACTATGCGCCCCTTCTCGGGTCAGCGCTAGTTCACCATCCACACGGTCAAAGGCTGTCCCCAATCGTATTAACTCTTTAATACCGTCTGGGCCTTCATGAACAAGCGTTCTGACCGCCTCGGGTTCACACAGACCTGCACCAGCAATCAGAGTATCTTGCATGTGATAAGCTGGTGTATCCTCGTCCGATGTGACAGCAGCAATGCCGCCTTGAGCATAACGTGTGTTGCTTTCCATTAAAGTTTTCTTGGTAATCAGCAACACTTTCCGATTCTCCGCAGCCTTAATCGCCGTATATAAGCCCGCAATGCCGGAGCCGATAATCAAGACGTCGGCTTCGTATTGGGTCAATTCCGCTACATCAAAATCAACTAGATATCTTGGAATCATGCCTTCACCTGATTTCACAGAAGAATAGCGCACACCATAGATTGTACAGTATGCGCTCACGGAATATGTTCAAAATGATAGTAAGTCGATTGCAACGACTGTTGGCCTTTTAAGCTAAGAAGGCTAAAGCCGTTTATTTAACAATAAATGTACACAACGTTCCTTTGTCTGTCAAATCACGTTAGCAATAATCTTCCATATTTAAAAAAGCTCCGGAAAACCAGTAGGATCTGGTTCCCCGAAGCTTACATATATGCTTATTCAACTATCCATCAGATGATCAGGTTGTTGTCGGTGGAGTACCACCGGAATTGCCTGAATTGTTATCATCCTCTGGCTTTTTCAGATTAGGGATATCGTTTGGTTGATCCGTTGTATTCTTAGGTTCGTCATCCTTACCTTGAATACGTACACGAACATCTCCGATATTATCGATCACAGGTTCACCGTTTTCTGGTGTTCCTTCTCCCTCATTCGTATTGCCATCCAAAGAACCTGTCTCGATCAAACGTTTGATTTGTTCAAGTTCCAGAGTTTCTTCTTCCAGCAATGTTTGAGCGATCAAATGAACCTCTTTGGAATACTTCGTCAAGAGTTCTCTAGCACGCTCATAAGAGTCAGTGATGAAGCGATTCATCTCCTGGTCAATCTGATAAGCGATCTGATCACTGTAGTTCTGCTCATGACCGATATCGCGTCCAAGGAATACTTGACCTTGGGAAGTTCCAAACTGCATCGGGCCGAGCTTCTCACTCATACCATATTCTACGATCATACTACGCGCAATGCTTGTCGCTTGCTGGAAGTCACTATAAGCCCCTGTTCCGATCTCACCAATAAACAGCTCCTCGGAAACACGTCCACCCAGCAATCCAGTGATTTTGTCCAGCAATTCCTGCTTGGTTGTCAGCATGCGGTCTTCCTTCGGAAGCATGATGACATATCCACCTGCACGTCCACGTGGAATAATAGTTACCTTGTGAACCATATCGGCATTCTCTAGGAAGTAACCGATAATCGTATGCCCTGCTTCATGATAAGCTACAATTCGTTTCTCGCGGTCACTGATTACGCGGCTGCGTTTTTCAGTACCTACGATAACGCGGTCGATCGCTTCATCTACTTCTCGCATCGAAATATCTCTGCGGTTGCGACGAGCCGCCAGCAAGGCAGCTTCGTTCAACAGGTTTTCCAGATCAGCGCCCGTAAAGCCTGTTGTACGTTTCGCAATGACGTCCAATTTAACATCCTTCGTTAATGGTTTGTTGCGTGCATGTACATGCAATACTGCTTCGCGACCTTTAACATCTGGACGGTCAACCGTAATTTGACGGTCAAAACGACCTGGACGAAGCAAGGCCGGATCAAGAATATCCGGACGGTTAGTAGCAGCAACGATAATGATGCCTTCGTTTGCGCCGAATCCATCCATCTCTACGAGCAATTGGTTGAGCGTTTGCTCACGTTCATCATGTCCGCCACCCAATCCGGCGCCACGTTGACGTCCAACGGCATCAATTTCATCAATGAAAATGATACAAGGTGCGTTCTTCTTCGCATTCTCGAACAAGTCACGAACACGGGAAGCACCGACCCCTACGAACATTTCTACAAAATCAGAACCCGAGATACTGAAAAACGGCACTCCGGCCTCACCTGCAACAGCTCTCGCCAAGAGTGTTTTACCCGTACCTGGAGGGCCTACTAACAAAACCCCTTTTGGAATACGAGCACCCACAGCTGCGAACTTGCGTGGGTCCTTCAAGAATTCTACGACTTCGACAAGCTCCTGTTTCTCTTCGTCAGCCCCTGCTACGTCTTCGAAGGTAACTTTCTTCTTCTCTTCGTTATACAGACGGGCTTTGCTCTTGCCGAAGTTCATTACTTTGCCGCCACCGCCCTGTGCCTGATTAAACAGGAAGAAGAACAACAGGAACATGATCACCAAAGGAATGATAGAAGTCAAAAATGTCAGCCAAATACTTTCGCCTTCCATTTTCTTCTGCACGTATTCAAACCCGTTCGTTTCGCTGGCATTCACCAGTTCACTTAGTGCTTGATCCGTTGGCGGAACGTATACGGAAAAATTGGTTGATTTAGCATTAGCCGGCTGCTTCTTATATGCACCGGTTACAAGATAGGCGTAACCGTCAAATTGGACCGTTACTTTAGAGATGTTATTAGCTTTAACCTCTTGCCGTAATTGGTCATATCTAGGGAGATCGGAGGCTTCGTTACTGTTGCTAACAAACTGAACGATACCCACCACAACTAAAAAAAGAATCAAATAAAAACCAGAATTCCGGATGAACCGATTCATCCCCTACCTCCTCTCGAGACACTTAAGTTATTTTACCATAGCCTGTAAGCCCTTCTCAACAAAGGACCCTATTTAGTCCTAGGACTGGAGGCTGAGATTAGCTGGTGTAGATTTCCGGCTTCAAAATCCCTATGTATGGGAGGTTCCGGTAATGCTCGGCATAGTCCAGACCGTAGCCGACAACAAACGCATCCGGAAGTGTAAATCCGGTGTAATCAGCTTCAAGATTAACGGTCCGGCGTGCAGGCTTGTCGAACAAAGTTACGACACATACCGAATTGGCATTACGATTCTTAAGCAATTCAATCAAATGTGTCAGCGTCAGACCACTGTCGATAATATCTTCGACAATCAGAACATCGCGTCCTTCCACTGAAGCGTCCAAATCTTTAATGATTTTAACAACGCCCGATGATTTGGTGGATACTCCATAACTAGATACAGCCATGAAATCAAGTTCCAACGGCACTGTAATGGATTTAACCAAATCTGCCATAAAGATAAACGCACCCTTCAGCACGCAAATCACCAATGGATTTTTTCCTTCATATTTCACGCTAAGCTGTGCGCCCAATTCCTTGATTTTACTCTGAATCTCTTCTTCACTGATCAATACTTCCTGAATATCATTTTGCAACGGTGTAAACCTCCTAAGTTTATACTATGAAAGCCGTTCCTGCGCAATTACTGGTGCCCCGGACTCTCTCGTCTTTGCCATGACATATATATAACCGAAGACGTGTGCTTTTGCACCGCAGCATGTACAGAACGTCGTACGCCCGGAATCCAGAGAACAACTCCAGAGTGGTCGCAGACGATAGGAATAACGGAACGCATTAAAGGAGGTATTTTTTCATCAATAAAAATATCTTTAACCTTTTTTCTTCCGTTTAATCCCATTACATACATGGTATCTCCAGGTAATCGCGAACGTACAGTCAACGGCAAAGTCAATTCGTCTGCGTCGAACCATGCTTCTTCCTCATTCGCCGGATGGTGTCCATCCCAATAGGAAGCTCTTCGCCACCGGAGTATACCACCCGCTTCAGGCAACTCCAGCTCACCGGAAATAGGCAATACGCTCAGTCCATAGCTCCATTCACCCATAACGACTTGCGTACGGTCAAACAAAACCGCCTGGTCATATTCACGGACTCCAACCGCACCGCCGCCCAAGTCCAAGCTCCACGTAGAAGATGCCTCTTGGAGAAGTCTTAGTCGAACGGTCTCAATTTTACGAAAATCAAAATTTTCACTGCCCGAAGGCAGATAATTTAATATTAGTTTAATCAACCTCCGTTGTAAAGCAACGGATAGCTTACGATATGAAGCGATGGAAAACATGTACCTGCCATTATTGAAGTGCACCATTTTCTCATATGCTGACAGTGTAGCTGCCTCCATAAAATCATTTTCGTCAGCCATCGTTTCGGCCAGCCGATTCAGGGACGGTGTCAGTTGCTCATTATATTGCCCCAAAAAAGGGAGCACATCCATGCGGATAGCATTACGACGGTATTTAGACGATAAATTAGTGCTGTCTGTCACATAGGAAAGACCATAAAAGTTGCAATACGCAATCAAGTCAGTCTTGTACATACGAAGTAGCGGGCGAATGAGTTGCACATTTTTTTCATTGCGTGCCAAACGCATACCCGCCAAACCCGCTGGTCCGCTACCGCGCAGCAAGTGCAAGAGAACTGTCTCCGCTTGATCATCGCCATGGTGAGCCATAGCAATATGCTGTGCCTCCCACTTCGTAGCCGTATCATGTAAAAAGCTGTACCGTAGCTCACGGGCGGCTTCCTGTGGACCCTTACCGCTCTCCTTCATATAAGCGGGTGCATCCACCCGAATCATTTCAAATGGAAGCTTGAGCTTTCGGGCAATATTGTGTACCTCTTCAGCCTCCGCATCCGATTCCTCTGGCCTGAAGCCATGATGAACATGAGCGCAGACGAGTTGTAATGGCATATGTATAACGGATATTTCATGTAAAATGTGCAAAAGGGCCACCGAATCCGGTCCACCGGATACAGCAACCACAATGCAGTCTCCGGGGCTCCACAGTGAATGTTCTCGCGCCAAAGCGAGTACTTCCTGTACAACACCGGTCGGTTTTGTTGTTCCCATTTACGACCCTCTTTTCTCCCGACCGTAAAAATGATGATCCTCTGTTATCTTATGTAAGTCATGCTGCTACCTTAACGCAATCCAGAGCGCTCCGGCAAGCAGCAAAAGCGATACCGTAAAAGCATATCCCAGCCAGCGTGGATTTCCTCTTTTGACAGATGATTGCCTGACATGTGCGGAAGCCAGACGCGACCAAGCTCGGGCCGCTGCACGAGTATCGGAATATTCTCCGCGCACTGCACCCAGCAGCCATTCGGCGTAGGGGCGCAATATACGGCTGCGACGAATGATGACTGTCAATTCTACCGTATTACGTAGCTGTGGTAGCCTGCTCGCAGCTGCCTTTAACGATTCGCTCTCTAATATATGAATCGTTAGAAGAGCAAAGGCAAACAGGTCATACTGGGGATCAGCATTTCGGCTACCAGCATTCCAGAATCCCCTGTCGTACCATTCTGTAAATTGTTTAACACTCCGACCTGCAAGGGACACCCCGCCATAATCAATCAACTCAGCCTCTCCATAGGCATTGACCAATATATTTTGAGGCTTCAGGTCGCCAAACACCCATCCTGCCTGATGGAGATCGGCCAGACGATTCAGTATGCCAGTTCCAGCCACACCATACCACTCAGACCCTTTGGCTGCCACAAATTTATGAAGCGGATCTCCTTTGACGTATCGCATAACATAAAAGGGGATCTCCCCACTACGTAACACTACATCATCCACCTCAAACAAGAAGGAAGGATTTCCATTACGCTGGAGGGCAGCCTGAGTCCCTTGAGACTGTAATGTGGTCAGCACATTAATCTCCGATTGCAGATCAAGCGTGTTCTTTCCCATTTTGAGAGCAAATTGCCGATCGGCCTGTGCTTCTTTTACCAAATATACAGTTCCGTTCGCTCCCCGGCCCAGCAAGCGCTGGATGACATAGCTACTCCGCTTCCACTTGCCCTTGATGACCGTTCCGGGTGCAAGAACGGGATCAGACGACGTAGTCACCGAGCATCCCTTCTCCTTTGCTATAGGATTCTTCCAGATCTTTCTGTTCCCCTAGTGTAACATATCGGTAATAATCAATCACTTGTAAAATGGCCGGTCCTGTCGGTGTCGCTCCTTTCATCCGCAAGCGTCCGAATATCGATTTGATCTGGTCAAGCTCAGAGGTCCACCCGATATCCATGACTGCGTCTTCTCCCATTCGTCCGCCCGGGAAATGAAATACAGATATACGGCTGAGTCCGCTTCTGGACTGTAAGCTGAGCAGCAAATCGCGGATACTGTCCTCTACAGCAGGTAGCTTGGGCTTCATGCTTGCACTTGCATCAATGAGTAAAGCAATTTCCAGAGGGCTTGTTTCTGTCAATTCATCCATTACCTCAACTACCTGGGCTCGTTTGGCCGGAGGCAGTTCACCGATATGCCGGGCACCGCCCTCACCCAAAATGTGCGTTAACTCTCTATTAACCGCCTGCTGAATCGTTTGAACCACTGTTTTGCGCGTCATCATCTGCATGGTTTGCGCTAACTGCTTCGTACCGACGATTTGGCTAAACCCTCCCCCTGCTTTAGCAATTTCCTGAATCTCTACGCTCCCAAGCTCGCCGATGGTTCCGTAGTCTATGACTCCAGCGACGTTCACTGTAATTCCCTCCCGTAAAGCTTGGGCAGCCGCCATAACTGGGCTAACACCTACGTTAGAGCATCCATCTGTAATGATCAAAATTTGCTTCATCGCTTTTTGACCTCCGCTTCCTCTTAATCTATTCCGATAGATTCTATCTTTGCCTAATCCGGAACGATTCAAACGAAGGATGCGGATTTTTAAAAATGTATAAGGAATTTCCCGGGCAATGTCAGTCTAGCTCACCGTCCGTGGACGTTCTAACCACCTCATGCCGGGTACATGGAGAGTTGCCCACTCTGGGTGAAAATGATCTATTTTACTAACAACTACAGTCATATCATCATAGATTTGATTTTGTTGGTATCGAATAACCCGTTCTAGCAAACAGTCAGCCAATTGCTGTGGATCTTCACTTTCAATTTCCTGAATCATGCGTTTCATCCATATCTCTTTATTGACTGCATAACCCGGTGAATCGTATATACCGTCTGTAATCATAATGAGAATATCCCCCGGCTGGAGTTGCAGCGAAACCAAATCAACTTCGATATCCTGTATAATGCCAATCGGTAAATTGCTGGCAGATACGGGAATGACCTCCTCTCCTCTTTTAATAAAGCTCGGTGTAGATCCAATCTTCATAAAGGTTGTCCGGGCCGTATACTGATCAATCAGCGCCATATCCACCGTAGCATACATTTCCTCAGGTGATCGGAGCATCAGGACAGAGTTAACCGACTTGATCGCCAATTTTTCGTCCATACCCGATTGCAGTAGTTCTTCCAAAATGTTAAGTGCTGCACTGCTCTCTTGCTGCGCACGCTCTCCGTTCCCCATACCATCGCTTAAAGAGACTGCGAAAGTCCCATTCCCTAGCTCCATCATGCTGTAGCTGTCTCCTGAGAAGAAATCGCCTCCTTTGGCGGCACTAGCTACTCCTGTAGCAATCTCATATGTTTTGGCAGAGCCGAACATGACTGTAGCCAAGCCTTGGCGGCGATCTGCCGCCGTTTCGCGCATGACAGCTATATGCTCGTCTAGTATGTCCGACAGCAGTGGAGCAATAATTTTCCGACATTCATCAAATCCCCTTGTATAGGCGTGGACAATCTCAATTTCAACCTGGCCTGCATCCAGGCTAATAATTTCGATGGATTGGATGGACAAGCCCAGTCTATCAAGAGCCTCTCGGATTTGCTCTTCCTGCCGATGCATGGTCTGCCCTTCCCGCTGAATTTCCCGCGCTAAATCCTCCATAATTTGCGATACACCGGATAGCTGGTCAGCAACAAGCTGACGACTATCGTATACTTGGCGCTTCCACTGCATATTATGCTGGTAGAGACTATACTGCTGTTTCATTACCTGCAGGACAGCGCCCGTTTTGGCACATGCCTTGCTCCATTGCGGCGGCATCTGCTCTGGCTCTAATTCAGGATTGTCCTCAATGGCACTCATCATTTCCGTCATATACTGATGGGTTTGCATAAACTTGCCGTCCCAACACTGCTCGCACTTAAAGCAAGAGGCACATGTTCCTTCCGCCACCGCATTCATAAAGTGTTCGATTTCTCCGTCCGGTTTTGCCCCCTCACTCGCAGATATTTGATGAAAGCTGCGGGATAGCTGGCTGAATACACGGGAAAATTTCGTCACCCGCTCGGCGGTGAGATCACGAACCCTTTTGGCATATTCATGCTGTGACTTGGCGTGATCCTGCGTACCCGGGACATAGGTAGAAACCGCTTTAAAGAAACTTTTTGGAGTCATTAAAAATAATAGGATTGCCGCGCAGCTCTCCCAGGTTGATGTCAGCACGTCCCCAGTCCCATCCAAATAGATCGTCAGAATGGAAGAGCCCAGCAGCATGCCAAGTGCCACTGCACCTTTTCTCCCTTCACGCAGCATCCCTGCCAGCAAACCTGCAAAAGCAAGTAGACTCATTTGCACAATTGCAGACATATTGGCCAGGCTCAAAATTAAACCGGTAATCACACCGACCGAAGCACCCAGGGAAGCACCTCCCACCAAAGCAAACACCAAGACCAAGTATCGTGAAAGTACATGATCGACAGACAGTGAATGAACGGTCCATCCTACTGCTCCCGTCATCACAGAGGCTAATAGAATAATAAGACACAAAATTTCTTCATTTTTGAGCTGGCTTGCCTTCTTGCGGTACGTAAACAGCGGTATGGCCTGGGTGAACACCAATGTAAGCATAAAACTGAGTACCGCATCCGTTCCCACAATGACAAGCTCATACCATGTAAAAGCCGGAGCCATCACGGCGTTAAATAAATTGACCATAAACACAGACAAGAAGACCATAAGCGGGGCATAGGATAATTCCAGACGATCGAAGGTGCGTAGCCCGCGATACAGGAGATAAAATACGATTAACTCACCACCAATCATGAATAACGATGGGTAAGGAGCTAACAGGCTGCCTAGCACAACGGATACAGCTACAGGCAGCATCAGATCACGCCGAAGGAACGTAATGACTGCAAAATAAGCGAGGGCAAAAGGAGAAAGCTCGTCCAAAATAGTGGCGCGTCCCAATAGAACTCCCATAGCTGACAATAGCAGCATCCATCTTTGCGCGGTTACCCATTGCACCATTTTATGTGAATCGAGCCGTTTCTTGAGTCTGGAAGGCCAACCTTCCGTACGCTCTTTGGATTTGGACTTTCTAGATTTTAACCCCGGAAAATGTACCACGTTCCATTTCTCCATCATGCGTCAGGCACCCCATTCATCAATTTGATGTTCCCATCTTAAACCGGAACGATTGAGAAAGTTTGTCAGAACCTCACGTCTTATTCCAAGAAATTTCCGACAAAAAAACGTTCCGCGCGAAAGGACAGAGCATTCCCCTGTACTTCAAGCTACGCCCGTATGGAAGCAGATGGAAGTTGTCTCTCTCTACGCTTTGGACGACCTCTCTATGTCAGTCATCCTGATACCAAATCTAGCGATTTGCACAGAAGATAGACGGAAAACCGTTGGAGTTTGTCGGACGATTATGTCCACACGACAAAAAAAACATCCTACATTTCAGTAGATGCTTCTTCTCTTCTTCATAAAACTACTAATCTTAAAAATGTGCCCGTACAACTCCACCCAAATGTATTGCCTGTAGCCACGGCTTGTCGCATCTCTTGTCGGTAGAACGCAAAAAAAACCGTAGCAGTCTTTCGACTGTACGGTTTTCCGTGTATGGTTGATACGGTTGTCAAAGTGAATTAAACACGCTTCGCGCCGCGTCCTCCGCGTTTACCTTCGGTGTTCTTTTTCAGCGACGAAATGCGTTCCTCACTATCTTTCAGGAAGCGTGACATTTTATCCTCAAATGAAGGTTTACCCGGTGCAGGCTTGAAAGAACGGCCTCCACGATCGCGGTTGAAACCACCACCGCGTCCCTGACTTGGACCTGAACCTCCGCCGCCAAAACGGTCTCCTCCGCCTGGTCCTCCTGTACGCTCCGGTCTTGGAGCTCTTGGGGGACGGGCTTCACTTGCCGGCTTATCAATCGTTTGCTTAATGGAAAGTCCGATTTTGCCATCTTTGTCAACATTAATGACTTTCACCGTCACAACATCATTAATCTTCAGGTGGTCGTTAACATCCTTAACATAATTATCGGCGATTTCCGAGATGTGAACGAGACCCGTGACACCTCCAGACAAATCCACAAATGCTCCAAAATGCGTGATGCCTGTCACTTTGCCCTCTAACTTGGTGCCCACTTCAATTGCCATAGAATAAAATGATCCTCCCTTAAAATATACAACCGATTTTTTTGCAAAAAAATCCCGCTGTGGTGATTTGATTATACAAAATGGCGGAACCAAGGTCAACTAAGCATTGGCCCGATAATACTTCTATTTTTGATCTCCGATGATTGGCGTCTCTTCCGGTTTGTAAAGACCGTACTTGCTTCTAGCAATTTCTCCAATGTACTCAGGGTCCTTGAGACGATTCACTTCGGTTTGAAGCTGTTGTTCCGTTTGTGTAGCAGCTTGCTTCTGTTTTTCCTTCTGGGTGAGCTGTTCATTTCGATCGGCCATGATCATGCCTTGAGAAAAAAAGGTGAATATGGCCCAACTACCAAAGGCGGCAAGCGATAGCAACCAAATCATGATTCGCCTGCGCCCGCCCGCATTGGACTTGGACGTAGGAGATGAATAGCGATCTACAGACGAATTACGCATGATACTACCCCCTTCCAAACCATCGTTTTGCTGTATTTTTCAGTCTGATACCCAGCTTTACGAGCGGATCTGGCGTCTTCCAACGCGCTATAAGCGGACGGATCGACCAAAGAATCGGCTTCCAAACCGGCATCAGGATGTATATCAGCATCCTTCCTAGGAACACAATAAGTGCCCATGTCCATCCGACCAGCTTGCGTAACAGCCGATACAGCGCTAACACCGGAAGAACAATCAGGATGCGCAGTATGCTGTTCACGATCAACGTCAGTCTGCGAACGATCTCTATTAACATTACCACAAAACGTTGGGTTGTAACACTAAAGGCCCAAAAATAGAGCCAAACCCCCAAAAGTAGTCCTAAAAAGACATAAAACCGCAGCTCACCGCGATTACTCGCGTACAGCACACGGAAAATAAACAAAGCCGAGGCCACCCAATACAGCACGTCCAACAAATGAACACTCCAACGGGCAAAATGAAAGCGGATTGACAGCACCCGGTAGCTGTCAAATACCACTCCCATGGTTATGCCCGACAATAGCATCCACGTCAATGTCAGCCATTGTGTGTAAGGGTTCATTTGAAGAGCTTGCCGAATAGGCTTTTTCCGTTTTTGGCCGGGGCCCCAGGCTCCAGGTAGACGAGGGAAGTAATCAGACCTTCAATGGACAGTAGGCCCTCTTCCAGACTGAGGTTTTTGATATGTAAATGTTGTCCGCGAATGGTGAGATGGCCCAGCTCGGTCTGAAGCAAAAACTCTTCACTGTCAAAGCTCTCCACATTGCTGACGCCTGAAATGTCGAGCTGCTTGCGGCTTTGCATGCGCAGATCATGGTGCTTGGACTTCCCTTGTTCAATCATGGCATGTACCCCTCCTTCTGTTCTTAGCTTATGAAGGGGTGGGCATGATTTAGAACCGCTTTGGCTCTTCACGAGCATTTATTAGACAATTAGACAAAAGCTCCTCATATAAAAGAAAAAGCATCCCTTCATACAATATGAAGGAATGCTTCTATGTACAACGTTATGAGAAAATCAGATGTCTGGTTACCAGTTCAAACCGTTGTCCCTGGCAATAGGCTCTTCCTTTACCAAAGTGTACATACTTGCAGCCTCGTCCTTGCGTGTAGTGTCGGCGAGCCGTTCCACTCGCACGGTCACCAGCTTCTGGCCAAATTGGACGGTAATTTCATCGCCTACTTTGACCGCACTGCTCGGCTTGGCTTCGCGTCCATTCACCACGACTCTCCCTTGTTCAGAGACGTCCTTAGCTACTGTACGACGCTTAATCAGCCGCGAGACTTTCAAGAATTTATCAAGACGCATTAGTTAACGGCTTCTTTAAGCTTATTACCAGCTTTAAAAGCAGGAACGGTCGATTCTGGAATTTCAATCGTGTTGCCGGTTTGTGGATTGCGACCTGTACGGCTGGAACGTTTGCGCGTTTCGAAAGTACCAAAGCCGATCAGTTGTACTTTGTCACCACTAGCAAGTGCATCTGTAATTTCACCAAGAACGCCATTCAATACAGCTTCAACGTCACGTTTGCTCAAACCGCTTTTGCTGGAAATATTGTTGATCAGATCTGTCTTGTTCATAAGATAAAAGCCTCCTAAATGTCAAAAAATAATCATCACGCTACATGTCCTTAAATGGAGCATACGTGAGGTCCAACTGTGGCCGAAGCCCTTCCTGAATACCACTGTAACATGTTCAACTATTAGCTACAGTTATTTTCAGAATTACTACAAGTTATTCGGGCTTGTCCTTAAAAATCCTGCAATGACAGGCGTTTTTTATTCGACCCCCAGTTAAGCCAACATCCTACTACAAAACTCTGCCCATTGGCAAGTCTGCTCAAGCTGGGCGTGTTTTCAACCCTGCTTATGTCTCATTTTACTGGCCCATACAGCCAAAGATCAAATCTATGGAATCAATCTCTATCAAGGAGCTTTTTCGCTTCCTGCCAGTAGGTCTCCATTTCATCTACACTGCTGTCTTCAGGACGACGTCCCTGCTCGCGTAATTTCTGCTCAATATACTGGAAACGGCTCACAAATTTGCGATTAGTGGCTGACAGCGCCTCCTCTGGATCTACTTCCATGAACCGGGCTGCATTCACGGCAACAAATAACACATCGCCCAACTCCAGCAACTGAGCTTCCACGGAATGCCCTTCCCGAACCGCTTCCTTCAACTCAGCCACTTCTTCGTCCAGTTTATCAAATACGCCTTCAATGCTATCCCAGTTAAAGCCTACTTTAGCTGCCTTTTTCTGGAGCTTGTACGATTTCATAAGAGCAGGTAGATCACGGGGAATCCCATCCAGCACAGAAGAGTCTGCTGCCGTTGTACCTTTAAGTCGTTTTTCCTCAGCCTTCATCTGTTCCCAGTTTTGCAGCGCCTCTTCCGCATCATTCGCCTGATTATCACCGAACACATGCGGGTGACGGAAAATAAGCTTATCGTTCAGCCCTTGGATCACATCATACACATTGAAGGTTCCGACTTCCTCTTCCATTTGGGCATGCAGCAAAATTTGTAACAACAGATCGCCGAGCTCTTCCTTCATGTGCTCAGGATCATCCTCATCTATAGTTTCAATGACCTCATACGTTTCCTCGATCAGATTTTTGCGGATCGATTGATGTGTCTGTTCGCGATCCCATGGACAGCCTTCTGGACTGCGCAAAATATCGACAATCTCATGTAGACGGTCAAAAGAACGCCGTTTCAGCGCCTCATCCTCACTGCGAGGTATGTACACCAAGGATAGGTTCCCGTAGCCCTCTACTCGATCCAGCTCGTACAGCGGCACCTTGTGGACCGCTTCCTCACCTTCTACCCCAAGCGCGTGGCCGACATACACCTCATAATCGTCAGGATACCGCTCCATCAAGCACAGCTTCACATCGGAAGCCGTAAAGGTGTCATATACCTGTCCGATCAGCGTGTGCAACTGAGGCTGGAGCCAGCTTGCATCCAGTGTACCTGCATCCAACAGCTGGAAACCCTCAATCGGATCAAAACCAAGACGCACAAAAGCCTCATCCAGGAAACTTTCGCCCCCCAAGATGTTTAGTTCAATCCCTTGCGCAGGACAACGCTCCTTGAGCAACTGCACCGCTGCTTCCGCCACCATCGGGTGACCGGGAACCGCATAGACGATTTCGCTTCCGTCTGCCGCCTTAGCAGCTGTTGCCATCAATTGACTGGTAATTTCCTCGTATACCTCTGGAAAAGATTCCCTTGTCTCATATACCGCATCAAATGACTCAAAGGCCACTTCAAACTCATCCAGCACTTGAACCGCCGGATGTTCCTTGGTTCGCAGATATAGCGCTGAAGCCCCCCGCATTTTGTTCAATATCCCTATCGTAAGCTGATCGGGATCTCCCGAGCCCAGACCTACGATCGTTAATGTTACGCTCATATCCAATCCTCCGTTCCGCAAAAGCAGGATTCATGCTCGGAAAAAACACCCGGCGCAATCCAATCCAGCTTCCGCTTCCTTTGCTTTGGCATTTACTATACCACAAAGTTGTATAGGCTCATAAAATGGCTTGCGCAGCTGTCGCGCGGCAAGTCGTATAACCCCGGCTAAGCCAGTACACGCAGTCTGCGCAGCACGGCTGCCAGCGGGCGTCCGAGCTTGGGCACTGCCACAAGCTCAGCTTCCGTGATCAACCTCAAGCGTGCGAGGCCGATCACGAACACCACGGCGCCTGCTGCTACTCCCAGCAGGCTCTCCGCCGCTGCCGTGGCACGACCTCCGGCAGCCCATCCCAAGGCACCCAGCACAGCACTGGTGCCCCACATCGCCGCCCCGGCTACACCAGCCAAGGCGACAAGCAATGCCGCCGGTTTGAGTACACTGGCGGACCAGCTCCCGCGCAGCCCCACCAAGCGGGCCAGCAGCGCGATGTTGATCACTGCCGCCAGCAGATAGGCGACAGCCCCCGCAATGGCGGCACCAGCCGTGCCTAGCTGCGGCACGAGCAGCCAGTTTAGCAGCGCCTTGGCTGCTGCGGCCGCGAGCATCGCCAGAGCTGGCGCACGAACCGCGCCAAGCCCTTGCAGTAGCGCAGCCGAGATGATGCTGAGCGTGCCTCCTACGGCGGTCAGCGCCATCCAGCGCATCACCGTGCTGCCGGTGTCGTCTGCATACAGCATCACATTGACGGGCACGGCCAGCACGATCAAACCTGTCGCAGCGGCTAGTCCCAACAGCCAAAACCAGCGCAGCGATTGCTCGCACTGACGACGTGCCAGCTCCGTACCTCCGGTTACCCGAGCCTCAGCCAGCGAGGGTATGAACAATGCCGACAATGTGGTGGCAAACATCATGACCAGCTGTACTAGCGGAAGCCCCCGGTTATACACGCCGAAGGCCACCATAACCGCCGTATCGTCCAAGCCCTCCTGCTTTAACAAGCGAGGGACGGTAAATGTATCTACCAGGTTAATTAACGGAACGGCTAGCGCTCCAAGGCAAACAGGTAAGGCATAACGTAGCAGCGCCTTTAGCAAAGCGCCGTTGCTTTCCGCTGGGTAAAGCTCACCAGTCTGGGCTTGCACTGTTGTCATTGCCGTCTCTTGCCGCCTAAGTCTCTTTCTGTGACCTCGCCAATACAACAGCATGATCACCAAGCCCGCTGCTCCGCCTGCTGCTGAGCCAAACACTGCTCCAGCGGCTATCATATCCGCCCCTGCTCCTTGTGACAGCATGAACAGCAACAATATGATCATCACGCTTACCCGTATCGCCTGCTCCGTCACTTGGGAGACCGCCGTTGGAATCATATTTTGCAAACCTTGAAAATAGCCTCTCAGTCCCGCCATAACCGGCACGAACAAAAAGGCAACCGCTGCCGCCCTCACCGATGGAATGACGTGAGCATTGTCGATCCACTGGCCGATTAGCGGCGCACACGTATACATCAGCAGCCCCAGAATCAGTCCGAAGATGCCCAATACAAGCGAAGATAGCAGGGCAACACGTTGCCCTGCTGCCCGGTTTCCCACAGCCTCATACTCAGCTACAAATTTGGATACGGCAACCGGGAATCCAGCAGCTGCAATGGTAATAAACAGCGTATAAAAAGGATAAACCGTATTATAAATGCCAAACACGCCGTCGCCGCCAATATTTTGCAGCGGGATTTTTTGCAATGTGCCGATCAGCTTGCTTGCTACCGCTGCCATTGTCAAAATGACAGCACCCCGTAGCAGCCGCGAAGCGGCGCGATTTTCCTGCATTCTCCGTCTCCACTCCCACCTGGATAAGCATTTTTACGAGTCCTATTATACCGTCTCTTCTTCCGGAAAGAAAAAAATCCCTGTACAACGTTGAACGGCTTTATCCGTTCTGTACGTCATACAGGGGTGAAACGGGGTGTTACTGTTCCATTTGTTTGCCCAGGAAGCCAGCGGCTGTTTCAGCCATCTTGACCTCCATTTCGGACATTTTTACATTTTCATCCTTGTTCAACAATATAACAGAGCCGATGGGATCACCACCCGAAACAATGGGAGCCGTCACAAAGGACGAGAGTGTTTCTTCGTGGTCTCGCGTCAGCTCATAAGAGCCGCTGGCTGTCTCCAGCACAGTCTTGCGATTATCCATGCTACCTTCGATAATGCTACCGATTTGCTTGTCCAGAAACTCTTTTTTCGAGCCTCCAGCCACCGTAATAATGGTGTCACGATCGGTAATCATCGTAATATGGCCTGTGCTTTCAAACAGGGACTCAGCATATTCTTTGGCGAAATCACCAAGTTCACCAATAGGTGAATACTTTTTCAAAATGACTTCTCCGTCACGATCCACAAAAATCTCAAGCGGATCTCCTTCACGAATTCTCAAGGTGCGGCGAATCTCCTTTGGAATAACTACCCGCCCAAGATCATCAATACGGCGAACTATACCAGTAGCTTTCATTTCACATGTTGCCCCACTTTCTCAAGAAGAATTTAGTAAACTACTGACGGTATCGAAAGACGCTTCCACTCCCCCAGAAGCGGTCACGAAGAACGTCGCGGTCATGGTGTTTATGGTGATATCTGACCATAGTATTCATCTGTTCCCAATTCCTTATGCATGTTCAGTTATTTACCTTCGTTTGCAACTCCATCTTTGGCTGTTCCAGCCTTGCTATCGCCCGTACCGCTTGTTGTTCCGCTCGGTGTAGTTGTGCTGCCCGCACCGGACGTTGCACCACTTTTCTCTTGCGTAGCAGGTGCCTTCGGCAGATTGATTTTCAAATCAAGCTTCGCCAAATCATTTTCGGTAAAGTTTTGGATACTTTCTCCAGCCAATTTATTTTTCAGGGCAGCCTTCTCGTTGTCCTTCAATTTATCAAATGTTGGATCATTGCGGGACTCCACTTTGATCACGTGATATCCGTATTCTGTTTCCACAGGCTCACCAATTTTGTTAATCGGTTGAGTCTCGGCAGCCTCTTTAAAAGCAGGTACCCATTGTGCTACGGACGCATTCTCATACAGCCCCCCATTAGATGCGGAACCTGGGTCTTCCGAATACTTCTTGGCAATCGTCGCAAAATCCGCTCCACCGTCCAGCTTCGCCTTTACTTCTTTGGCCAGCTTGAGAGTAGCCTCTTTTGTACGCTGTTTCTTTGTTTTTGGATCTTCGAAATTAATCAATACATGGCGCACGGTTGCTGTCGTGAATTGATCTTTATTTTTCTCAAATTCCTGTTTCAGCTGATCATCCGTTACTTTATTGGTTTCGCTATTGATTACCGTCATGACACGCGTGAAGTAATCTTTCACACCTTGTTCGGTCAGCTTCTGATCGCTCAGAAATGTCTTAAACTTATCTTCGCCGACCGACTTTTTATACTGCTCCAACTGCTCGTTTCCTTGTTTGGCGCCCTCTTCCTTGGCTTTATCGTCCGCTTTGGCCGCCAAAAGCTTGTACACTACTTCCTGCTTTACAATTTGCTCACGTACCTGATCAGAAGCTAAAGCAGCCTCATACTCTGGGTACAGAAATTTCATCATGCTGATTTCTTGGTTGAACTCATTTTCGGTAATCGTTCCACCCTTATAGGTCACGACAACCTTGCTGTTGTCTTTCGGCTCATCCTTGACCTTATTCTCATCCGCTTGCTTTGTACATGCTGCCAGCACCGATATAGCTAGCAACGCTGCCATGCCCAAGGAGAGCATTCTCCAAGGTTTTCTTTTATTTAGTTGTGGCATTTTGCAGTTCCTCCTTCAATGTGAATGCTTCTTTCAATGCACTCAAAAATTGCTCCAGCAGTTCTAGCAACTGTGAATCATTTAGACCTTTGCCCTTTATGCGTGCGCTCATAGAAGTGCCCTGTTCAAATTGTACACGTCTTTCAAAGCGATTGCCAATCTCGGCAAGTTTGGCCGTCTGAACCGCGTGCTGACGACCTTCATGGAATTTCAGCACTATATTGTCATCCCGCTGCACAATGGACTCGATTCCATACATCCGTCCATATACTTTAAGACGAGCCACGGCAAGCAAATGACGAACAGCCTCTGGCAGATCGCCAAATCGGTCGACCAGTTCGTCCTCCAGTTCGGAAGCCTCATCAAAGGTACTGACCGCTGCAACCTTCTTATAAATCTCAATCTTCTGGATGCTGTCATAAATATAGTCTCCCGGCAGGTAAGCATCGACACCCAAATCAATCGATGTACTCCAATTCCGGTTGGATTGATCCTCTTCTCCAAGCACACTGACTTTACGTTTGTTGATTTCCTCAGCCAGCATTTGCGAGTAAAGGTCAAAACCAACGGAAGCGATGAATCCGTGCTGCTCGGCGCCAAGTAAGTTACCCGCTCCACGAATGGACAAATCACGCATTGCAATCTTGAACCCAGAACCCAACTCCGTAAATTCTTTGATAGACTGAAGCCGCTTCTCCGCCACCTCTGTAAGCACCTTATCTCGCTGGTACGTGAAATAAGCATAGGCAATCCGATTGGAACGGCCTACACGCCCACGCAGCTGATAAAGCTGGGAGAGCCCCATTTTATCAGCATCATGCACAATGAGTGTATTCACATTGGGGATATCCACACCGGTTTCGATAATGCTCGTGCTAACCAGTACATCATATTCACCATCTAGGAAATCCAAAATGGTTTTCTCCAGTTCCGTTTCAGACATCTGTCCGTGACCTACGCCCACCTTGGCGTCTGGGACAAGTGCATTGATCTCGGCAGCCATCTCCTGAATCCCCTGTACGCGATTATACAGGTAGTACACCTGTCCTCCACGTGCCATCTCGCGTTCAATGGCCTCGCGAACTAGAGTCTGGCTATGCTCAACTACATAGGTCTGCACTGGAAAACGGTTTTCTGGTGGCGTCTCAATAACTGACAAATCACGTACACCCAGCATGGACATATGCAGCGTACGGGGAATAGGTGTAGCCGTTAGTGTCAACACGTCTACATTCGTTTTCAGTTTTTTCAGCTTTTCTTTGTGCGTTACGCCAAAACGTTGCTCTTCATCGACAATAAGCAGCCCCAGATCCTTGAACACCAGATCCTGGGAAAGTAGACGGTGAGTACCAATGACAATATCCACCGTACCTTGTCGAACTCCCTTGGTCGTCTCATTCTGCTCTTTGCGCGAGCGGAAACGGCTCAATACCTGAATATTGAACGGATACCCGGAAAAGCGCTCACGGAAAGTCTCATAGTGCTGTTGTGCCAAAATCGTCGTCGGTACCAACACAGCCACTTGTTTGCCCTCAATAGCAGACTTAAAAGCAGCACGAATAGCCACCTCAGTCTTGCCGTAGCCTACGTCACCGCACAGCAAACGATCCATCGGACGACTCTGCTCCATGTCCTTTTTAATTTCTTCAATAGCCCGAATCTGGTCACGTGTCTCATCATACGGGAACATATCCTCAAATTCCTGCTGTTCTGGTGAATCCTTTTCAAAAGCAAAGCCTGGTGCTGACTGTCTTTCCGCATATAGCTTGATCAAGTCATCTGCGATGTCCTGAACCGAGCTGCGCACCTTACTTTTAACACGTGTCCACTCATTGCCGCCCAGTTTGTAAATCTTGGGTTCTTTGTCCTCTGAGCCCACATACTTCTGAATCAGATCAATTTGTTCAATCGGTACAGACAGCTTATCTCCGCCTGCATAGAGGATATGCATGTAATCCTTATGGATACCGCCAACCTCCAGCGTACCGATTCCCATATACTTCCCGATTCCGTGATTTTGGTGTACGACATAGTCGCCCACCTTCAGCTCGCTATAGCTCTTAATCCGCTCTGCATTGTCTACATGTCGGCCCTGCTTACGTGCTTTCCGCTGCTTCTGGGAGAACATCTCACCCTCGGTAATCACCGCCAGATGAATAGACGGCATCTCAAAACCGCTTTGCAGATTACCAATCGCCATAGTCGGCTCATCAATACCGTAGTCTTGAAGCACTCGCCGCATCCGATCCAGACGTTCATCTCCACTCGCCAGCATCATAACCTGTGTGCCTGCCTTGCGCCAACGATCCATCTCTGCCTTGAGTACATTCATTTGACCGTGGAAATCCTGCATGCCCCGGCAAATGAAGTTCAAAATATTTTGCGGCTGCGTATGCGGAACCTGACGAAGGAAGATCGACAGAAACAGGGTTTGAAATCTCCGATTATACAGCAGATTATCCGAGTTATCCGATAGCTCCAGTTGCGGTAGAGTTTTACCGTTTTGAAGCAAATGCAAATTCCACTCAGACTCATCCCGCTCTAGCTGCCTGGCTGTTTCTAGCATCCGTGCTGGTTCATCAATGATCAGAATCGTATCTGCCGGCATATAATCAGCCAAGGTTTTACGTTCAGGATATAGCAGGGAGATATATTTATAGATTTCGTCAAAATACACATGCTCCCGCAACAGCTCAATTTCACGATGAATTTCCTCTTTCAGATGCTGTTTAGCCTGACGATCTGTCATTTTGTCCAGCTGTTCCTCCAACAACATAGCAGCGGCATCGGCAGCTTGGTCCATACGCTGGTGGCTTGCAATAACTTCCTTACATGGCGTTACAGTAACTTCCTGTACCTTTTCCACCGAACGCTGATCTTGCGGATCAAACATACGGATGGAGTCAATTTCATCGTCAAACAACTCCACACGATAGCCCCAACGGGTTGTCATTGGGTAAAAGTCGATAATTCCCCCGCGTACACTCATCTCCCCGCGGGATTCAACACGTTCTACACGCTGGTATCCCATCTCAACCATATGCAGCAAAAATGCCTCCAGCTGAATCGTTTCTCCCTCTTTCAGCTCAACACGAGCCTCACGCCATGTTTCCGGGATTGGTAGTAGACGCCGGACCCCAGAAAACGGCACGACAACAACCCCACGAAAACCCTGGGCGCATCGTATCAATACATCAATTCGTTGGGATAATGTCTCTGGACTGGATATGGCAGCTTCAGCAGCTACCAACTCGTTGGCTGGATACAACAAAACCTGATCAGGAGAAAGCGCTTCCTGCAAATCATCTGCTATTTTTTGAGCGGCAAACATATTGTGCGTCATGACCATTAACGGTCGTCCAGTATCTTCAGCAAGTGCGGCCATCAGTACCTGTCTTGAAGAGCCTGACAAGCCTGATATCAGCTGTTCCTTCATGCCTGAGGATATACCTGCCGCAATGGATGCATAATCAGCATCCTTCGTAAAAGCCTGAATAAGTGCTTGTAACAAAAAAGGCACCCCTTTATGCTTATAAATAGTTACATGTAAACCGAAAAAGAAGCCTCAGCAATGCTGCCAAGGCTCCATAAGCGGAACTACCGCTTCACCTCTCAAGCTGGTACATCAGACCAGTTGAATACCTGTTATTGGAGCGGGTTTACGAGCAGACTCAACTCCGGATTATTCTCCAGTGCCTGACTGCAATGCTCGCAAATGACTTTAACAGTCACTTCACCACCCGAATTATACGCTATTATATCTCTACGTTCAGCAGGGGTCAAGGAATGGAAGCCCAACCTTTCTTCGGTTATTACAGCGGAGTCAATTCGCCCTAAGAAAGTTCGACAATGTCTGCATACATAATTAACAACCATGTAATGTATATGCCTCCTGAAAGTTTTCTATACCTTTCAGTATGTCCAACAATCTTCCATTTAAGCCCGTCTACCTGCGTCAGAGCTTACTTGTTGAATTCAGCCATCGTCCGCTCAAACGGATGATTCAAGCTGTATTCTAAAGCGTTGCACGTATCTTCTATCATTCCAGTCAATAGTTCCTTTTCCTTCTTTGGAAAGGTGCCCAGAACATAATCGACAATAGCATGTCCAGGCTCTGGACGGGAAATGCCCATACGAATCCGGTTGAAAGACTGCGTCCCTGTATGCTGAATGATCGATTTAATGCCATTATGACCGCCTGCGCTACCTTGATAACGCAGTCTTATTTTACCGACCTCTGTATCCAGATCATCGTACACGACAATCAGATCTTCCATATCGGCCTTATAGTAGTCCATATATGCACGTAGAGACTCGCCTGAGAGATTCATATATGTCATAGGCTTAATCAGTACCGTTTTTACGCCACCAATGTGACCCTCACCAATCAACGCCTTACATTTGCTTTGGGTAATCTGGATATTATGACGTGAGGCAAGTGCATCTAAGGCCATAAATCCGACATTATGTCTCGTTTTCTCGTATTGGGGACCGGGGTTGCCCAATCCTACAATCCACTTCATTAACCTTGACACCCTCTTTCGAAGTCTTGATTTTTTGGTAAAATAGTTGTAGTGAACAGGAAGGTGCGTGCCGATATGCTCAATCAAGGTGATATCCTCTTATATGACAGCCATTTTCTATATCATTTAAAACATTCCGTTCCTGTCCAAATTTATGACGGGAATGTACATGTTCAAATTGGCATCGTTGCACGTTTTAATGAGCATTTCGTCGAAATCGAGGACACACTATACAATCGTCAACGCTTCACATTCATATCTCGGCCAGGCTTTTAGCCTGACATGCTGATAGGGGTTACCTTTTCCATATGGAAAAAGCAACCCCTTTTTTAATGAGCCAGTGCTTATTCGATTTCAAACAATTTGCTGATCGACAATTCTTCATGCACACGGATGATGGCTTCTCCCATTAATGGAGCCACAGACAGTACCTTCAGCTTGCTTGTCGGATTTGGGTGAACGATCGGGATTGTATCCGTCACAACCACCTCTTTTAATGGTGAATTCTCCAGTCTTTCCATCGCAGGACCAGACAGCACGGCATGTGTGCAACATGCATACACATCTTTTACGCCGCCTTCTTTAAGCGCATTTGCACCCAATACAATCGTTCCGGCTGTATCAATGATATCATCAATTAAAATAGCCGTCTTACCCTCAATGTTCCCGATGATATTCATCACTTCACTGACATTCGGCTCTGGACGACGCTTATCAATAATAGCGAGCGGAGCACTCAGGAAGTCCGCCAGCTTGCGCGCGCGAACAACCCCACCATGATCGGGTGAAACAACAATCGGGTTCTCAATTTGCTTGGAACGGAAATATTGGGCCAGAATTGGTGCTCCCAGCATATGATCCACTGGAATATCAAAGAATCCCTGAATCTGCATCGCATGCAAATCCATACTGATTACGCGGTGAGCTCCCGCCTTTTCAATCAAGTTAGCGACAAGTTTCGCTGTAATCGGATCACGTGAACGAGCCTTACGATCCTGACGAGCATAACCGTAATATGGCATAACAACATTGATACTTTTGGCAGAAGCACGTTTAAGTGCATCAATCATAACCAATAACTCCATCAAGTTGTCGTTAACTGGCAGACAAGTGGACTGTACAATATACACATGGCAGCCGCGAACACTTTCCGACAGCTTAACCTGAATTTCACCGTCACTAAACGATGTGGTATGGGATTCCCCCATTGGGATTCCGATGTAGTCCGCAATCTGGTGGGCTAACTTCGGATTGGAGTTACAAGTAAATATTTTGAGTTTGGAATCGCAATAAGTCATTAATAGAAACCCTCCGTGCTGGTTCATTCATTACAGATTCAACAGCTTGCTGATTAAGGTCATTCCGATCTTTTTTTCTTTGCTTTGGCACGCGCGCGGATTTTGTCCGCATATCCGGCTTTGTTCTCTTGACGTGGTCTGGCAATGGCCAGATCGTTATCAGGGACAGCATGTGTTACAGTGGAGCCTGCGACAACATAGGCACCTTTTCCAATCTTAATTGGGGCAATCAGATTCACATTGCTGCCAACAAAGGCATCATCTTCAATTTCTGTAATGGATTTATTATATCCATCATAATTGACCGTTATTGCCCCGCAGCCAATATTTACGTTTGTACCCACCTTGGCATCACCGACATAGCTCAAATGAGACACCTTGGAATGATCTCCAATAGTCGCATTTTTCACCTCTACAAAATCACCAATCTTCACATGTTCGCCAAGCTTCGCGCCTGGACGCAGATAAGCAAACGGCCCTACAGATGTACTGCTTCCCACTTCCGCTTCGTTCAACACCGAATGTTTCACTATCGCTCCTGAGTGGATAACCGTATTCTGGATCTCTGCCTGCGGGCCAATCACACAATCTTCTCCGATTTGTGTTTGACCATGCAGCCATGTATTTGGGTACAATACTGTATCGGAACCAATGACAACATCGCTCCCGATGTAGGTAGAAGACGGATCAATGACGGTGACACCATTCAGCATATGTTTGCGAACAATGCGCTCACGCATATAACCCTCAGCAACTGACAAAGCAACTCTGTCGTTTACACCGATAGATTCCGACACGTCATTGGTCAAATACGCCTCAACCTGCTCACCTTCGCCATGCAAAATACCAATGACATCGGTCAGGTAGTATTCCTGCTGTGCATTGGTGTTCGTTACCTTGTCCAGCGCTGCAAATAACTTGGCATTGTCAAAGCAATACGTGCCTGTGTTAATCTCACGGACAGCATCTTCCTCAGGTGAACAATCCTTCTGTTCCACGATCTTAAGCACGGCCCCGGAAGTATCACGGATAACTCGTCCATATCCTTTCGGGTTGTCCAACTCAGCGGTCAGAATTGTTGCAGCCGCTCCGCGGCTTTCGTGCAGTTGCACCAAACCTTCCAGCGTTTCCGCTGTGATCAACGGAGTATCTCCACAAATGACAATTGTGGTGCCCTGTTCCTGGCCGAGCAGGTCCTTGGCTTGCTTGACAGCATGACCCGTTCCCAGCTGCTCTGCCTGAAGCGCATATTCTGCCGACGGTCCCAAATAAGACTGTACCGCCTCTGCTCCGTGACCCACGACGACTACACTTCGGGACACACCGATTTCACGAACCGTGTCGAGTACATGTCCGACCATCGGTTTTCCGCATACCGGATGCAGAACTTTATATAATTTGGATTTCATACGTTTTCCCTGCCCTGCGGCAAGAATGACTGCCAACCTTTCCAACAAGTCCAACCTCCTATCCTGAAAATAACAGTTACCCCTTGGCTAAAACGTTAATTCCCAGATCAGATTTTGCTTAACTTTTCACAATCCTCCTGAAAAATAACGGCGAACCTTTGGTTAATGGCTATTTTTTCAGGCCAGCTTGTGCTGGACGTTCATCCCCGGGACGCATCGCTGCCTAGTCCCTGTCTTATGAAAAAGCCGCTTCGGCAGCCCGGATGGCTCCAAGTTGCCTTAAAACTGACTGTTAACTCACTAAAGAATATATCTCATTCCAGACAAAAAGAAAAGAGAGCCACAGTTAGTGGCTCTCTTTTTCTTTTGTACCCCAATCCTGCTTTAGGCGAATTAAGCGCCTTCTTCAATAGCAACTTCTTCATCAACAGCTGCACGTTCGTACTCAGTCAATACAGCAGCTTGAATCTTTTCACGGGTTCCTGAAGATATCGGGTGAGCGATATCGCGAAACTCTCCGTCAGGGGTTCGTTTGCTTGGCATAGCTACGAACATCCCGTTATTACCGTCGATAACTCGGATGTCATGGACAACAAACTCGTTATCAATTGTAATGGATGCAATCGCCTTCATTCTTCCTTCTGAGTTCACTCGGCGGAGTCTAACATCCGTAATCTGCATGTGTGTTTCACCACCTTTTTCCAAATAGGACTTGGTGTATACATTCCACACAGCATTTCGAATTCCTTCTTTTTTTGGACAATTCGTATCCTAAATTCAGGTAATTTTTTTGAAAAGATTTCTTTTCGACATATTTAGGTATTTTATGATGAATTGTGACAATTTACTGCCCTGTTAACTCATCAAAATAATTACCCAGCTTGACTGTAATTTGCTTGCTTCGAGAATCGACTGCAGTCAGATTTGCCAGTGAAATATAATCGTGCAACAGGCGCTCTTCATTCTCCACCTCGCCCGACTCTACCAGCACACCGACACCAGCTACCTCAGCATCAAACTCTGCTAACAAGTCGACCATTCCTTGTATCGTGCCGCCAGCCTTCATAAAGTCATCTACGATGAGCACACGCGATTTCTCACGCATTGCACGTCTGGATAAAGACATCGTATGCAGGCTCTTTTGTGATCCAGAAACATAATTAATACTTACAGCTGAGCCTTCTGTCACCTGATGGTCACGCCGTACAAGCACGACTGGCAAATTAAGCTGTGCTCCGGTTGCATATGCGAGCGGAATGCCCTTCGTCTCCACGGTCATAACCACATCAATCTGACGATCGGCAAAAGCGGTCGCAAATATTTTACCCGCTTCGTTCATCATCGCTGGTTGGCCCAGCAAATCGGACAGATACAGGTACCCTCCCGGTAATATGCGATCAGGCTGCTCCAGCTGCGCGCACAAGTCGTTCGCAAACGCAAGCGCATGTTGTTTGGAGAGCCTAGGGATCAGCTTGACGCCCCCTGCCGCTCCCGCCAGTGTCAGAAGCTCGCCAGTACCCTCGTCCTCAAATACTTCTTTGATAATAGCCAGATCCTCGCTTATCGACGACTTAGCTGCCCCGTATCGATCTGCAAAATGAGTAAGAGGCACCAATGTATGCGGCCGTGACAATAAAAATTGCGTCATTTCCACCAATCGTGAGCTTCTTTTAAGTTTTTTCACAACAATTCCTCGCGATCTATTCTCCTGCCGCCCGCTTCGTACAATAAAGCACCGGCGGACTGGCCGGTTGCTGGCGGAATGTAAGTGATATAGTAAAATCCGAATATTTAATAGTAAATATATCATCTTCGTACGTATTTGTACAACAATTGCCACTATAATATGAAGAAAATATCTAAAATCAGGTCAAAAGTCGTACTGCGTAAACATCTTTGCAAAAGCCTCTTAGTCCGTTATAGATCCGTGGCACTTTGGCTTCCTTCGATACCAGTCCGAACACTGTAGGTCCGCTACCTGACATCAGCACCCCATCAGCTCCTAAACGGATCATGGAGTTTTTAAGATGCTCCACCTCTGGATACAGCTTTAATGTCACATCCTCCAGTACATTCCCCAGGGCATTGCATACATCGGTAAAAGAAGCATTACGAATCGCCTGCTCCATCTGCCGGGCAGACGGGTGGTACGTAATCTGATCCGCTTTGACACGACCATACACTTCAGCTGTCGATACATTAATCGGCGGCTTGGCGAGGATCACCCAGCATTGTGGCGGATTCGGCAGTGGCTTAAGCAGTTCTCCACGTCCGCTCGCTAAAGCTGTGCCCCCTGTAATACAGAAAGGTACGTCTGAACCCAATTCAGCACCCAGTACTCTTAATTCCGCATCCGAGATACCAAGTCTCCACAGCTTGTTCAGCCCACGCAATGCTGCGGCAGCATCGCTGCTTCCGCCTGCTAATCCTGCAGCCACCGGGATATGCTTATCCAGATGGATATGGACGCCTGTAGACACGTTATAACGTTCTTTGATCAGACGCGCAGCCTGAAAAGCCAAGTTCTTTTCATCTAACGGTATGTACCCGGCTTGGCTTGAAATAATAATGGTATCACGCGGTAACTCGGACATCGTCAATCGGTCGGATAGATCGACCATAGTCATAATCATTTCGACCTCGTGATAACCATCGTCCCGCTTACGTAGAACATCAAGCATTAAATTAATTTTCGCCGGTGCTTTTTCATATATTTTCAAGGCGTTCACCCACCTTCAACTTTTCCCTCAAGACAGCTTAACATATTATATCAGACTCAGCCTGTCAAGTCATGAGGTTCAAAAAAGCGGAGATGCCCCGGTATGACCCCGGATATCCCCGCTTTTTATCAGCACCACCGATGGCTACGATTTGCGAGAAGCCGCCTGCTCTGCAAGCTGAATGGCCCGCTTGACCATATTGCCCGCATCCTTGGCTTTAATGCCTCCCCAGCCTTCTTCCTTAACCGTGTCGTAAAACCCAAGATCTTTGGCCAGTTCATACTTCAGCTCTTCCGACATAACACTCCGTCTTCTTCGGCTCATGCATACGCCTCCTTCGGCAATGGAATAAGGAAGATCATTCCCGCCTTAGTATGTGCAGAGATATCATGCTTCATCCTGCTCTGTAAATACAAAACGACCCCGCCATTAAAAATGACGAGGTCGCCGTTAAACCTGCAAAGCTGGTATAAATCACGTAAAAAAGAATTAAGGTGTTTCGAAATATTCGACTACACTTGTGTGGGAGTCGGGATCATATACACTGACCTCCACCGACTCGGTAAGAATGTCAGCATAGCTGTAGGAGACACGTTTAAACGTCTGTTGCTCCTGATCCAGCTTGACAATAAAAACAGAAGGGTACGTTTCTTCCAAGACACCAGTTCGTTCGACGGTCTTACGGCGTCCGCCGTTAGCCCGCAGCAAAATTTTTTGCCCTACATGTGCGTCGAGACTGCGTTTGATTTCCAACAGCGTATTTTTAGCCATTGCCTAACGACCACCTCTTTCCTTGTCCATTATAACGAATTTTAGAGGGATTGTCAATTCAAGCTAAATATTATAACAACACGAAAAATAAGTTGTCAATTTAATTTTTTGCGAACAGGAATAATATGCATAAAAAATGACAAAAAGCCTCTAAAAAGAGGCTTTTGTTCAGATATATCCTATCAGGCACATTTGAATTTCAGATCGCTGAAGGCGTTACTTTAAGCGTTGACAAATTTTCAAGCTTCGGCAAACCGATGCGGTAGCTTCCCCTTGTTTCAATTCCACCCACTCCGCGGCTGCCACTGATGGTCTGATGAAACAAGTCTCCCATATTGACTGTATCACGGATTGAAGTAAATGCGGCCTTGGCAGCCACGTAAACGGGGTCCAGAGCATGAATCAGGATACGCCCTGGGGAGCTGGCAAAATTGGCTCCCGCACGTAGCAGCGCCTCAAAATGGGACTGGCACGCCCCCGCTACAATTGTCAGTGAATCCAGATGACGCTCATATTGTCTGGCTACCTGAATCGCTGCCACAAAATTTTGCGAATTCTTGTAGCTTTTCAAGCTGTACAAATCGTAAGGTTGCGGCTGCTTCAGCACACCATCATGTCCAGTGATGACTACAATATCAGGACGAATGCGGGGAAGCAGTCGATATAACGTATCCGCCATTGCCGATTCGTGAACGTGATGTCCCTCAGCGGGAACACGGAGCTGTTCATATAAACTGAGACATTTTCTTAAATAGCCAGGATCTCCATCCAGATGAAGAACCTTTCCTGGCATTTCAAAATACGTCGACTCTACCGGATCACTCCACTCTCCAATCAGAGCCGCCTGGCTACGGGCAGCTTGCTGCTGGCGTGCCCGTTGCAAAAGATTAAGCGACTCCCCGGCCTTAATGTGGGCCTGTTGAGTCTTACCGCTAATCTGGTCTGCAGGCACTCTGACCAGATCGTTCACCGGGGAATCGGCCAGTAGCCGAAATTCCGTCCCCTTAATGATCGCTTTATCCCGCTGGATGTCTTCAACGCGAAACGTGACATCACCGCCGTACGATTTCCGAACGACCAAGTCTCCTAAACTCATCACACTGTATCACCCCTCCTATATCGTATGGGTGAATGCACAGTTTGGTTCCAACTTAGGATATACCGGCCTCCAACAGCACGGCGCTCAGACGCGCAAATTCCTCGATACTCAGCGTTTCCCCTCGACGGGAGGGCTCAATATCAGCTTGTTGCAACAACGGCTCCAGCGTGTCCCTGTTCTCTTTGGTGAAGAAGCGGCTTTTTAGGTTATTTGAAATGGTTTTACGGCGTTGGGCAAAAGCGGCATGAACCACTTCAAAAAAGTGCTTCTCGTCCACCACTTCCACCGGAGGGACTTCTCGTACACGCAGCCGAATAACTGCCGAATCAACATTCGGCTGAGGAATAAATACTGTATTCGGCACCGTACAGACTAACTCAGGCTCGCTGTAATATTGCACGGCTATGCTTAAGCTGCCGTAATCCTTCGTACCAGGAGACGCAGCCATGCGCTCAGCCACCTCTTTTTGAATCATAACGACGATATTCTCCAAAGGAAGCTTGTCCTCCAGTAGACGCATCAGAATCGGTGTAGTGACGTAATACGGCAGATTAGCGACGACACTCACTTTGCTCACGTCTGCAAAGTCAGCTGCAAACACTTCACGCAAATCCAGCTTTAACACGTCTCCATGGCGAACCTTTACATGCTCGTAAGGGGCCAGCACTTCTTCAAGAATGGGCAACAGCCGCTGGTCAATCTCAACAGCGGTAACTGCCTTAGCGGATTGCGCCAACTTCTCGGTCAAAGCTCCAATGCCCGGACCGATCTCAAGCGCGCCCTTTGTATCATCCAATCCGGCAGCATTTACGATCTTGCTCAGAATATTTTGATCAATTAGAAAGTTTTGTCCCAGACTCTTTTTGAACGAAAAACCGTGCCTTTGAATAATTTCCTTCGTACGCCGCGGTGTTGCTATATCTTGAATCCCTGTCATACGGATATCACAATCCTTCACTTTCGATTTGTGCCAGCGCACTGGCAAATTCCTCACGACTGATCTGAAATACAGAGAGCCGCTTATGTAGCTGCTTTCCGTTACAATAGCCAATACCCAGTACATTCCCCAAGGCCATACGGCGTGCAGCAGCATTGGGGTGGGTAATAAGTCCAGCGTCAATCAGGTCCGCCATTTCAATCAGCGGTTCGGCGCCTTCCACTGTCGTATGTACCCGCGCGAGAGCGTGTCTGATGGCTTCCGGGGAGGCATTCTCCACGCCAATATCCCCTTTGCGTGTCGCCTCTGCCTCAGGTATAAAAGCCTGCTTGCAGCCGGGGACCTTGGAGGCGATAATTTTACGGATACGCTCCCCTGCATGATCGGGATCAGTTAAAATAATGACCCCCCGCCGTTCCTGTGCCAATGCAATTTTCCGCAGCGTCATTTTATTAATGGCTGAACCACCAGTTTCTATCGTATCTGCTTCGACAGCACGGCGAATGGCTACTGTATCATCCCGGCCTTCCACCACGATCACTTCCTTGATCATCTTCGTTTCCCTCCACTGCTACACAGCAACATATATTATCTTTCCCTGCTTTTGAAAACAAAATAAGAAGAGGATATCCTCTTCTTAGCATGGCATTACTATGTTGTTAATACTATCGCATTGTCCTCAACATACACAACCTGTTTTAGTTGATTTCCGGCTTTACAGGTCCGATAACATATACGGTTTTACCGTGCTTACGACCAAATTGGTTAGCCCGGCTTAAACTCTCATAATACACATCGATTTTGTGGCCTTTAATCGCGCCACCGGTATCCTCCGCACGGCGGAAGCCTACCCCTTCAATATACACCCACCATCCGATTGGAATTACACTCGGATCGACAGCGATGGTGCGTCCTTCCGTGACACGCGTGCCGGAGGCGGTACGTGTACCGATACCTGGCTCCTGGGCGGAGTACGCCGTCATGGAGACATTTTGTAAAACTTTTTTATAATTAAAATTAATACCTGCTTTACGGACAGCACTGCCCGAACTAACCTTTGTAGCCTTAACCGCATCTTTAGGGCTGATGGAAGCAGCTAGAACGACCGGTTTTTTCTTCGTTCCTACCGCAATTACCTTATCCACACGATTTTGTGCGACTTCCTTGTTGACCAGCTGTTTGGACACCAATTTTCCATCATGGTATACCTTTTGAACATGCTGGACTACCACACCCGATTTGCCACTTTGAATGACTCGATTATCGCCTTTATAGAGACTTGGATCTGCCGTTTTGATGACCTGATAAGGCACTTGTTTTTTCTGTTCGACCTGCTGTTTCTTCACACGGACGATTTTTATGTCCATGTTAGCTGAAACAGAGGCATCCAACGCAGGGTAAACTTTATCCGTTGATGATAATTTATAGCCCGAAGTGCGAATGGCACCCTCTACTGTATTTTCTGTTGTGTACAGCTTTTTCGTCTCATTGCCTGAGGATACTTTAACCTGATTGGCACGTTTAATGACTACGCGATCCCCATCCTGTACTGCCCCGTTTAGCGGCATGGAAATTGTATCATGCGGCTGAAGTGAAATAGAATGCTCATTGAGCAAATCTTGGAGCTTGGATTCCCGGGTTTCTACCGCAGATGCCTTACCATCGATGACAAAAAAGACTTGTTTTTTAGATTGCGTGTACATCAGAATTGAAATCATAATCGTTAGTGCGATTAGAAAAATAGCAACCAAAGCAGCCTGGCGCACATTCTCTTGCTTCCAACGTAATACGTAAGACATGCTGGATGAGCGTGACTCATGGGTCTCCTCTTTTCGGAAAATGCCCATTTCCTCCGTCCTCCTTACATAGCCCGCCGTCTGGAGTAAGACATAGTTGATCGTTGACGTGACTATAACAGATTTTCTACAAGACAAGCCCGTACTGCGACTGTCCTGCACCATGTACCCGTCTTCGCGGCATGCTGTCCTCCCCTGTTTAACCACAGTATGATGACAGATTTTCTTTTATTCACAACAAAAAAAGCCAAAGAAAGAGACTAGAGAGCTCTTTCGTGGCTTCCGACATGTGTGAATATGCGGGAAAACTCATGCACGAGATGGCTTCTCTCTTGTTACGCTTACGGGGTTAGCTGTCGGGTTCGGACGTAGAGAGTCGCCCTAGCTTAGGTCAACCGCTCATGGCGGTCGCCTTCACATTCACCCCGAAGACCCAGAAAGAAATCGAAATACGGCTTCTCTACCTGTTCAATCCCATCCAGGAAATGAATTTCGGTCGAGCCGGCTACTGAAGAGATAATATCTCTTGCACATACGCCGGACGTACTGTAAGCCATATCGGTTCCCCCGTTCCCTGTAAAAGGGACTCAGCGAGACTGGTTCATGAAATGATTTGTTGATGTTTACACTCAACAACAATTCACTGAAAAGATGATATCCTGTTTCCATGCATGTTGTAAAGCAGGTTTCAAGTACATTTTTCAAAATATTCGGTTAAAAAATTGTAATATTCTTGAGTTTCCTGCAACAAAATCATAATTAGCTCCGTCTATCTCTTTATTTTGATTGATTTCTTCGCTTTTTCACTGAATGTCAAATCGTTCCAAGGCATTTTGGGTCGTAATGGATACCAATTCCTCCACCGTAATTCCCTTAATTTGGGCGGCTGCCTCTGCCACCAATCTCACATATGCCGACTCATTTCGCTTCCCACGAAACGGATGAGGCGTCAAGTAAGGCGCGTCCGTTTCAATAAGCAGACGGTCCAACGGTACCTGGGCCAGCACCTCTTTTGGCTGCTTGGCATTTTTGAACGTTATGGGCCCGCCGAAGGAAAGGTGGAAACCCATATCCAGCACCATTTTAGCTGTCTCCCAACTCCCAGAAAAGGAGTGCATGACTCCGCCAATCTCGCCCGCCTTTTCCTCACGTAAAATCCTCACAATATCTTCATGTGCATCCCGGTTATGGATAACAATTGGCATGTTGAGCTCACGTGCCAGGCCAATTTGATTTCGAAGTACCCGCTGCTGCACATCCTTTGGTGATGTATCCCAATAATAATCCAGACCGATCTCTCCGATCGCTACAACCTTTTTATGACTGCATAACGATGCAATCCATTCTAAATCACCCTCCTGCATTGTAATGGCATCCTGCGGATGCCATCCAACGGCTGCATAAATAAAATCATACGTCTCAGCCAGCTTCATGGTGGATGGAATGGTCTCACGATTAAATCCGATATTGATCATCCGTGTTACTCCTGATTCGACAGCACGTGCTATAACTTCTTCACGGTCTTCGTCAAATTGTGGCGCATCTAGGTGAGTATGAGTGTCGAATAAATCCAAGGTTTTCATCTCCTTTTCTTACTTACATTTCTATATATTTGTCTATTGTTTGACAAAATAATTCCTTATTTCGGCAGGAAGCCTTTCTTTTACCCCGTTCAATTTATTCTGGGGAAAATACATGTGATATTTTCCTCGGTGAATGCCACTTATTGAGCGTACAATTTCTGAAACTTCGGATATTTCCCGCACCTCGCCCTGACGTCCAAGCAGTAAAATCTGGTTGTCCGTTGAACCGCCCTGCCGAAACACATCATAAGGAAGATCTGTCGGAAAATCAATTTCAAGATCATATTCAGGATGCAAGCCAGCCTTTTCCAAAGCCTCTCGAATATGGTCAACGGTATCTGTATCCATATTTTCAATCTCTACATATTTATACAATCTACGATCCATAAAACGGCTGCTCAAATCACTTAAAATTTCGTCCTTTTCTCGTTTCCATTGGCTAAATACCGTCTGAATCAAAGACTCATCCAGCATCAAATACTGCTCCACTGTTAGCTCTCCTTTTAATAGATCTGGCAGCGGATCTAGCAGAAAACCAAACTCATATCCGTTTTTGAACAATTCCTTAGCTCTCTTGAAAATTTTACGTAACAGGATTTCTGAGCTGCGTGTTACAGGATGGAAATAAATTTGCCAGTACATCTGGTAGCGTGACATTAGATAATCCTCTACTGCATGCATACCCGACTCTTTTACGACAATTCTCCCATTGTGAGGGCGCAGCAAACGTAAAATACGATCCAAATCAATTGTTCCGTAGTTAACACCTGTTGAATGAGCATCCCGCAACAAATAATCCATACGGTCAGCATCCAGCGGGCTTGTTACCAAGTTGACAACAATCGGCTTATCATACGTTTTGGCTATAACCGCCGCGACCTTGTGGGGCAACATCTCATCAACTTGCCGTAGCACAGCGTTGATCTTCGTGTCCCCCAGTACAATGCGGCATGTCCAATCCTCATGGTTCATATGAAAGGCTTCTTCAATTGAATGAGAAAATGGACCGTGCCCCACATCGTGCAACAAAGCGGCACACAGAGCAATCAGTCTTTCTTCCTTGGGCCAGTCGGGAAAATCTCCACGTTCAAATTGAGAAATAATACGTCTCGTAATCTCATATACGCCCAGTGAATGTGAAAACCGGCTGTGCTCCGCTCCATGAAACGTAAGATAAGATGTGCCTAACTGCCGAATGCGTCGTAACCGTTGGAACTCCGGCGTATTGATCAATCGCCATATCACAGTATCCTGAACATGGATGTAATTATGTACCGGGTCCTTAAAAACTTTTTCTTCACTGAGTGGCTGGTGCAAGATATCAGCTCCTTTAATATTCGGAATAATGGATTAAAATACAATAAAATCCTAAACATCTTCCCTTATTCGACATTGTTTGTCGTATTTTGTCGAATTATCACTTTTCGACATTTCCAAATCTACAATAAGGCAAATCATCCGTAAAATAAGGTAAGGTACATGAATAAAGCTCTTTGTTCTAAATACTTTTGCATAATTAGGCTGTTACTACTTTTTTTAGGTTGACTGTTTTGGGAATCGTTGGTATAGTAAATATCAGAAAAGAGAAAATTTTGTCGAATCATGACACTTATATTATTTTAAACGGCGAGAGGAGCCTGATTTATTATGATGAAATCCACTGGTATTGTAAGAAAAGTTGACGAGCTCGGACGTGTTGTTATTCCAATCGAATTGCGCCGTACCCTGGGAATCGGAGAGAAAGACGCTTTGGAAATTTACGTTGATGGCGAGCGCATCATGCTTAAAAAATACGAGCCTGCTTGTATCTTCTGCGGCAATGCTGAGAACGTAATTTACTTCAAAGGGAAAATTGTTTGCCAAGATTGCATTTCTGAAATCCCAACACCTGTGACAAACTGAGAATTTTAGTATATAATAGACTTATCAGAGATTGTTAATTCTAACCTTTTTCATATATACTCCTTGTTGCCTTCCACGGTTTGAACCCAACCGTTGGAAGGCCCTTTTTTGTTTAGACACGTATTCATAAGAGTGCGTTGTACACGTCCCTCTTGGAAATTGAACGGTCTGTGGCTGTACGTTTCATGGCATCCTTGCGAGTAAGCCCCTCTGACTCGTAATGCGCGACATGAGACTCCAAAGATAAGTCCTGCCACCATGCCTGCCGCTCCTGTTCTTCTTCCTCTTCGTTTTTCCCCTCAACGACCAGACAGTATTCACCAAGCGGCGGATTTTCCTCTAATTTTGCAAGACACTGCTCCACCGTTCCACGCACCCATTCCTCATGCAGCTTGGTCAGCTCACGGGCAAGCACCACTTTGCGTGATCCTAATGTTTCCTTTAATACCGTCAATGTCTTTACAATACGGTGAGGCGATTCATAAAAAAGAATTGTGCCATGGGATACCTGAAATGATTGCAATAACTTCTCTAGATCCTTTTTTTCCCTTGGAGGAAAACCAGCGAAGGTAAACCTCTCTGTATCCAGTCCTGAGGCAATTAAAGCCGATAGTGCCGCATTTGCCCCTGGGATAGGAATAACACTGATTTCTGCCTCAAGTGCCAGCTTGACCAGATCCGAACCAGGATCAGAAATGGCCGGTAGACCTGCATCGCTAACCAGTGCCAAATTTTTTCCTTCTATTATATAACGTATCAGTTCAGGCCCACTGGCAGCCTTATTATGTTCATGATAACTGAAGAGCATTTCCGGCGTGATGTCGAAATGTGTGAGCAGTTTGCGTGTCTGTCGCGTATCCTCGGCAGCGATAATATTACATGACTTTAGGGTGTTAATTGCCCTAAAGGTCATATCGTCCAGATTGCCAATCGGTGTGGCAACGAGATATAACTTTCCCCGTTCCTCTTCACGGTTACTAAAGCTTTTTTGTACAGCTGCTGTCACACTGAATCCTCCTTACTTACTTCTCCATAGATTTCTCTTATTTCCTGAGTATAGTTCCCATCTTCCTGATATACAATGAGTGGGGGTAATAGGCGAACCTCCGGTTTGCCGTCACGCATCGCTTCAACAAGTACCATATTCGCTTCCATATGAATCCGTGGGTGAACAAAACGTATCCGCTTGGGTTCCAGGCTATAACTGCGCATCAAGGATATAATCTCAGCCAGCCGCTGTGGGCGGTGAACCATTGATACTTTCCCCCCATTTCGGACAAGCCGAGAACATGCCTGAATGACTTCTTCCAGTGTACAGTTCACTTCATGACGCGCAATGGCCTGGTGAGGGTTCAGCTTGATATCGCTACCATTTAACGGCATATAGGGAGGATTCACGGTAATCGCATCATACACACCATGTCCCGTGATTTGAACCAGTTCACGCAAGTCTCCTTCCCGGATCTCAATCGCTGCTTCTAATCCATTCAAACTGACGCTCCGTCTAGCCATATCTGCCAGGCGTGGTTGAATCTCAATTCCTTCAATAGATGCTTTGGTGCGTGTCGTCAGCAGTATGGGAACAACCCCATTGCCCGTACACAAATCGAGAATCTTCCCACGCTGAAGCGGAATACCTGCAAACCGTGCCAGCAAGACCGCATCCATCGAAAAGCTGAACACTTCATCACTTTGGATAATACGCAGATTATGTGAAAGCAGATCATCAATTCGTTCAGACTTCTTTTCATTTTCGTACATAATGCTCTCCCATCCTATAACCTAAATCGCTTTTTACTCATACTTCCTTACAAAAAAGCCGTAGGCATCTTGCTCCTACGGCTTGTTTTTATTTATTCAAAAATGACAGACAGAAGAGGCAATCGCCTTCTGTTCGCAAATGTCCGTAATACACGTTGCATATATGAAATCCTTCATGATACAGCCTTGCCAGATTGTCGTAGCCTTCGCCCACGACCTCACCCGTTTCCTCTTCATCCTTAACGACGATCGGAGGAGGAAGTTTCGGCTTGCTTGCCGTCTTTTCTTCTCCAGAGGTCTCACGTTTGAGCATCTTGCGCACCTGTTCGTTTTCAATCGTTAGTCGTTGATTTTCCTCCAGCAGCTCTTTTACTGCCAGTTTCAATTCACCCAGATCGCTATGCAACTGTCCCATTTGGGTTTCCATTTCGTGAATACGCGCAAAAACATTTAATTTATCCAAGTTTCCACCCCGAAGCAACCTAATGGTTTACTTGACGACTACATCGTCCATTGGAAGTTCCTTGACCTTACTGATCTCAAACAGTTGAACATGTACCGTACGATGGCCTGCATTGACACCTACCACTTTTCCTTCTCCCAGAGAAGTGATAACCATCTTACCTACCTGAGGTAGCTCTTCTCGCATGCTCTCGTAGTTATCATGTTCAAATTTGAGACAGCACATCAATCTTCCGCACAACCCGGAAATTTTCGTCGGATTCAGCGACAAGCTCTGATCCTTCGCCATCTTAATAGATACCGGGTCAAAATCCCCCAGCCATGAGGAACAACACAGAATACGTCCGCAAGGTCCGATTCCACCAAGCATTTTAGCCTCATCCCGTACTCCGATCTGCCGCAGCTCAATTCGTGTACGAAAAATGCTGGCCAAATCCTTTACAAGCTCTCGAAAATCAACTCGACCCTCTGCCGTAAAATAAAAAATGATCTTATTGCGGTCAAATGTAAATTCCACATCTACCAGCTTCATTTTAAGGTTATGGTCTTTAATTTTATTTAAACACGTACCGAATGCATCCTTGGCCGCCAATTTATTCTCTTCTACAACAAGAGCGTCATCATCTCCGGCAATACGAATGACTTTTTTTAAGGGTAGGACAACATCCGAATCATTTACTTCTTTTTTGCCCACCACAACCTTGCCATATTCAATCCCGCGTGCGGTCTCTACTATGACGCAGTTTTCTTTCTCCACTGGAAGGTCCAGCGGATCAAAATAATAAGTCTTGCCCGCCTTCTTGAAACGGACACCCACTACACTATACAAAAATTAACCCCCTTGTATGCCACTAAACCTCATTTGTAGCCGACATTGTACGAATGGCCGCAATTGAAGTCTCACTGTCGCACAAACCGGGAACCTGGCGTCGCGGATTGTGCAGAGTGGAACAAGCGCGCCTTCCTGTTAGCCGGTGATAGAACCGCTTGTATCGGACAACCCAATCAGAAGCTGCTCCACGCATAATTGTCCGTTGACGTGAAAACGGAGCTTCTTCCTGCAATTCGCGGCCAAATCCATATAAGAGACCCATTGTTCCGTGCTGCGGGTGATTGCCAATTTGGAGACGGACTCCAAATGATCTATGAAAACAATGCTTTCGTGCCTTCCGTAACGGAAATGAAGCATATCTTTGAACCACAAATGAAACAGATGAAACAGAATATCCAGGTGATCAGAAAGTCCAGTTTTAAAAATCTTCTGTTGAGCCAGAATAATTGACGAACTCCCCCGGCTCATGGACTCCTTCACTAATTGTAACACTACGTTTCTAATTTCTGCAAACCAATTCTGCTGGAGAATTTCTCTACATGATTCCAGTCCGGAAGCCATATGAACCACTGACCGGACAAGTCCTGCCGTATAGCCTTCCCCAATTAACGCCTGCATCATCATTTCCGGCTGTAAAGCGTGGAAAGGTACCTGCTGTGTCCGCGATTGAATCGTAGGCAGCAACGCCTGTCCATTTTCAGAAATGAGTATACCGACCACAGGAATCTGAGGCTCCTCCAAAAATTTAAGCAGGCTGTTAGCAGCTTGCACTGTCATGGTATCCGCCTGCCGAATGATATATACCTTAGGGTTGGAGCTTTCAGATTTGTATGAAAATATTCGTTGAAGCCCACGAATCTGATCAATTTTAATCGTTGCCCCATCAGGCTCTACAATGTGCAAGTCCGGGTGATTCCCGTGCTCTACCTTGCGGCATGACAAGCACTCCCCACATGCATCATCCGTCTGTTTCTCACAGAATAAAGCCTTGGCAAAGGTCTGTGCCATGTTCATCTGTCCGCTTCCCTGCGGTCCGCTAAAAACATAAGCATGGCTGACTGTGTGATTCCGCAATGCACTCTGCAGCATTTTTTTGGCTACATCCTGCCCCAATATATGTTGGAAAGACATATTTCCTCACTTTCTCCACTGAAAACAACGATGAACCATCAGCTAACCGTTATTTCCCCGGGCGAGTTTGTTGCTGGTCCGATGATCTCACCCTCAAATCATGGTTCTTCAGTATAACTGTACTGCTGTTTGCATACTACGTTTGCCCACATGTACATAGTCAAAAATAATCTGCCAGCATGATCAGCAAGCAGATTATTTCATCGTGGCAACAGCCCATCTGTATTCATTTATAACATAAGACTGCATTTTAAAATGAAAGATTAATCAACAAACCTCTAATCTCACCGACTCCTTGTAAAAGCTCAATCTTCCCTTGCTCGGTATCAAGCAGCTCATCTGCCATTTTGAGCAATAGCTCATCCACTTCATCAATGAGCTTATAACGCTTGCTGCGTCCCCGACGATCCCATCCCTTTGTGTCCTTCATAGACACGCCACGCCGAACTGTATCTTCCAAAAACCGTTTGACCAGCATCTTATAGGCCTTCAACTCACGAATCGTCATTGAGCGAGCAAGACGATCTCCCTGCATTTGAATTTCCTTAAAGCGCCGGTTTAATTCCTCCTTCGAAGCCTGCTCCCCATTTTGCTGCATAACATCGGAGAAGCTTTTCGGTTGAATTGGCTTAGCACTCGTTTCATTTGTAGACAATGTACTGTGTAAAGGGCGGTAGCCCGGATTTATTTTCATATAAACCTGCTTTCTCCCCGGATGCTTCCCTTTTCCCTCAACGAACAGTTCAATAAAGAACTCGGGAGTCTCTTCGGCTTTCCGGGGGCTGCGCTGTAGCGCTGCCGTTTTAGTGGATCTGCTCCTCATTCCCATCATGAGCGAGAAACAGTCATTTCCACTTTCATATCGGCAAAATAGGTTCTATTGTGTAGATTCAGAAATGCTCGAAACGGTCTACAGGCATCACGAAAACTGTCGCTCCACCCACCTGCACTTCAACAGGCAACGGCAGATAGGAGTCCGTCGTCCCACTCATAGGGGTAACGGGTGTGACCAGCTGTTCACGTACCTTGCAACTGCTGCGAATGACATTCATCAACGAGTCTACCTGATTGTCATCAACACCAATCATAAATGTCGTATTGCCTGCACGCAGAAATCCTCCTGTACTGGCCAATTTGGTAGCACGGAAGTTAGCCTTCACCAGTCCGCTGGATAATCTATTACTGTCCTTATCCTGTACAATCGCAATAATCAGCTTCATCCTGTATTCCTCCTTCAAGTCATACTAGGGACACCTTGTCCCTAGCTCAATTTTACCGTATATCCTTCGACAATTATACGCTAAAATTCTGAATAAACCGCTTTTTCAGCAAATCCTTCAATACTTGCTCTACCTGCTCTGGTGCGGGAGATGCGTCCACAATCGTAATTCGTTCCGGAAATTTGCGAGCCAGCTCCAGATAAGCCTCTCGCACCTTATGGTGAAACGATATGCTCTCCATATCGAGGCGATCCATTTCCTCTCCTCGTGACGCATTAATTCTTGCCAACCCCAATTCGGGCTCAATATCCAGATAGAACGTGGCATCTGGCTCCCAATCATCTACCGCAAAGCGATTAATCGAAGCTACCTCTTCAATTCCGATTCCTCTTGCAAACCCTTGATAGACCAGGCTACTGTCCACAAAACGGTCACACAATACGATAGCTCCTTGTTCAATAGCCGGCTTTACCTTCTCCACCAAATGTTGGCGCCGCGCCGCCGCATATAAAAGTGCCTCTGTTCGGGCATCCATACTGGTATGAGTAGGGTCCAGAATGATAGAACGAATCTTTTCAGAAATCTCGATGCCGCCCGGTTCCCTCGTCGTGACGACTGGATGGCCTTCTTCCTCCATATACTTTGCCAGTCGTTGGATCATGGTTGTTTTACCGGAGCCGTCTCCCCCCTCCAGCGTAATAAAAATGCCTTTGCGATTCATGTTATTCCCTGCTTTCCTGCCTGAAAAATAAAAGTCACCCACAGGCTACGTATGCTTCTTTTATCCAGTCTTCTGTATTTGTTAATTCTCTAGTATTAATCTTTATTGTAAACGGAATACCCGAATCGTAAGCATACTTTCATCTGCTACCCCTTGCCATTTAGCTCCCAGCTCACGTAGACGAACCATCCGCAGAGCAATCGCTTCTGTGATCATTTCCCCTACATATAGCAGTGGGATACCTGGAGGATACGGGATAATCATTTCAGCAGCTGTCCTACCAGCTGATTCCTCTACAGGCACGATCTCCATCTGACCCGGATTAATCGGTTGAAGCCCAAACTGCACCGGACTGGAGTAAGCCTTCACTCCATCATTGTTCCACGTGGAAAAATCTAATTCTGGCCTCTGCTGCTCTTTCCCCGCTAACTCCGGCTCATCAGCCGTCCCCTTAAATCTTATATCATTATTTATATGCACAAGAGCCTGCAACAGGTGACTCGCATCCCTAGCTATAGAGCCTAACGTAAACAATAAAACCACATGTTTCTCGTCACTCATCTCTGGAATACATCCGTAAGTCTCCAACTCACGTTTTAACCCAAACCCATCTAGTACACCCCATGTATCATACAGCACCATTTTAAAAGGGTCCTGAGTTGAGTACCCATTTGTCCTCTCCTCAGCCCTTTCCAGGGCCTCAGAGATCCCCTTCTGAGCGTCACACTCTTCACTTGCCTGCTGTGTAGGCTCTACCAAGCGAAAGCGTGGGAGCTGCGCCAGGCCCTTTCTAAAAGCGTCTGCTGCCGCTAAGCCCTCTGTAAAGGCATCCGTGCCATAAGCATCAATATACCATCTTGCCAAATCCAGCGAGGCCATTAATGGATATGAAGGGCTGGAGCTTTGCACCATAGCCAGCCGCTGACGGAGCAGTTCCCGGTGAATTCTCCGTCCTTGCACATGTAGCACGGCGCCCATAGTCATAGCTGGAAGCATTTTATGTGTCGATTGGACGACTACATCAGCCCCACAGGAAAGAGCAGAGACTGGCAAACGAGGATGCAGCCCATAATGAGCACCATGTGCTTCATCTACCATCAACGGCACATCGGCTGCATGACAAGCTTTAGCTGTAGCAGTCAGATCATGCCCCATCCCATAATAGTTAGGCAACGTAAGTAACACTCCTTTAGCCGAAGGATAGTCCTTGAGTGCAGCCTTTATCGTGTCTGTCGATGGAGCAACCGCCAGCCCGCTTAGTGTATCTATTTCTGGATCTAGGAATACGGCCTTGGCCCCTGATAGCATGAGACCGTTCAGTACAGATTTGTGTACATTTCGCTGTACCAATAGTACATCTCCTGGCTTCGTGCATACGGTCAAAATCATAGCCAAATTACCGACTGTGCTGCCTCCAATAAGCCAAAAACTCTCTTCTGCACCGAAGCACTTCGCAGCCAGCTCCTGACCTTCACGGATTACGTCTTCTGGGTGATGCAAATCGTCCAGTCCGGTAATTTCCGTCGCATCAATAGACATCACCTCTTGCAACAGAGACGCCATATCTTCATGCCTATAGACTTGTCCATTTTTATGACCGGGTACATGGAAAGAAGCATTTCCCTGAGAACTGTAACGTATTAGAGCTTCCACTAATGGTGCATGAACCGCCTTTTTCCCCATCATTCTGCAATCCTTCCAAACAAAGCTTTATATCTACCCTATTTTATCGTAAAATCAAGCGGAATCCTACTTTTACTCACAGAAAAAAAGGCCCGTATCGACAGACCTTGGAATGCCCATCCTTCAAACACTAGCTAGCGAAGGATATTATGCATTTTTCTGTACCCAAATTTGCTTTAGTTGATCAATAAAAAAATGATATTTGGCGTCAGTTGCATCCGTGTGCACCATTTCCGCTTCACACGTATCACAGATAAACTCGGAAACGATAAAAATGCCTTCATGTTTGTGTTGTCCGCATATGATGCAGCGGTGGTCACCTTGATCATGCATATCCATCCCACCTTGTTTCTTTTACTATTAGTATGGGTCACTTTCTACTATTTTAAACCTTTTCATAGCCCAGTTCGACGATATACTCTATATATATTCTCCTTGGGCTATTATGGTGTTTGTACCCCGTATGTTTAAAAAAACAGCCGCATATGCCGATATAATAAGAAAAGCTTCTATGTATGGATGCCCTTTCATCGAAGCCTTTGTAAACTTCATCAGTGAGAGCTTTTCCTGTAATTATAGAATAGGTTAGCTAACGCTAGATGTCGTCGTTCTATACTCTTACAAAAAATAATTGATGCTTATTAAAGCGGCATGAGCGAAGTACCGTCCCTTTTTCCGGCTGTGGACGGGAAGCCACTTGTGATGCAGTAGATTAATGAAAGGACTGTTCGCATGACAGAGGAAACCGGAACCAAAGCTACCTACTATCACTACAAGCTCATCAAAAAAATCAATATACCGCGTCAGCTGATATGGAGTCACCTCACACTGCCTGTTATTATGCTTCTCTTTCTGCTTCTTGCCTTTTCCTGGACTAGTGTATTTTTGTTTGCTCTTGCCTTTTTCCTAACCTTATGGGTACACTTCGTAATCTCGCGATCTGTCCTATATATAGGTGGTGGGACAGCCTTCCGCAAACGCTGGGCATTCCAGCGCAGGTTGCCTTGGCTAGGCTATATGACAGACCAGTACATAGGCTATAGGATTTTTCGTCGTGTGCACATACATACACTCTGGATTGGTATCTGCTTGTCTGCCGTATTCATTCTCTGGTCTCCACCAGCCTTTACCGTATCCTTACTCTTCTGGCACTTATGGCTCATTGCACCGCGTTTATACGTCTTGAGTCGGCTTACAGGGGAGAGAAAAGACGGCATGTTGAAGTTAACCGATGAAGAAGCCTCCTACTATCAACAGTAAATCAATTCACCTCCTATCTGTACAGATCGAAACTTCAACTAATGTATCTCCAACGCTTCAGCCTAAGAATAATAAAAAGGAGCAACCCGACCCGGGTTGCTCCTTTTTTGTAATTTAACAATTATAATCCCTTTATTCTCTCACTAAATAGACTTTATCCACATTATATATGTCGTTAAAGTAGTAAATCAATCTATACACAAATATATAAAAGGAAGCCACTCTCTACACAACGGCAGTTTCAAGTGCTTCCCCATCTTATCATTCATCATTATCCGTACAGCAACCAATACACTATGAGTTAACTATGACCCCACAATACATCTTGTGTTGCATACTTAAGTGAAAATCGCACTCTTAATTAAGGTCTACACTTTTACTCTTCACGGTAGCTTTTCTGTCTTTTGGAACCAATACGGTAAAAGAACCATCATGCACAGACAAATGCACCATGTGTTTATTTTTCTGGAACACCTTCTGATTCGAGGTAGATAAATTCGGTTCCTCAGTCCAGCCCCAGGCTGCAATCTCCTCCAGATAAGGAGCAGGTAGACTATCGCTTTCCTTCAACGCTGGAAGTGCATAGCGTACATAGTCCATATCCGAATTGCTGCTGGCCCGATCAGTTTTACTAGCTTCTTTGGGAACCGGAAACGTCTTCTCGTTAGCAGCGCCCTCAAACGATGTCCAAGAAGGCTCCTCTTCCACGCACCCGGTAAGAATCGCGACAGCGACACTGAATAGCACCAATAGAGCAAGCCATTTATTTCGCCGCATGATCTTCCCTCCTTACCAGCCTGATTGACTATACAAAATCCTATAATGGAGTTTGCATAATTCTGCAATATAGCAGCGTATGTGTATGGGATTCAATACCTATATTATACAGGGTTTGCTCTTACATTCCGTAACAAAAATGTTACCTTCCTTTTGTAAGGATATTTCCAAATTACATCTATATGCAAAAAAAACCATAATCTTAGTAAGATCATGGTTCTCTACTTGTTGCTTGGCAACGTCCTACTCTCCCAGGACCCTGCGGTCCAAGTACCATCGGCGCTGGAGGACTTAACGGTCGTGTTCGGGATGGGTACGTGTGGAACCCCTCCGCTATCGCCACCAAACATGAATTTGCCTCGCAAATTCTAACTTCAAGATTACACCCTGAAAACTGGATCCGAAACTTCCTTGCGTCTTATCTTAGGATAAGCCCTCGACCGATTAGTATTGGTCAGCTCCATGCATTACTGCACTTCCACCCCCAACCTATCTACCTCGTCGTCTTCAAGGGGTCTTACATACTGGGAAATCTCATCTTGAGGGGGGCTTCACGCTTAGATGCTTTCAGCGCTTATCCCTTCCGTACATAGCTACCCAGCGGTGCTCCTGGCGGAACAACTGGTACACCAGCGGTACGTCCATCCCGGTCCTCTCGTACTAAGGACAGCTCCTCTCAAATTTCCTACGCCCACGACAGATAGGGACCGAACTGTCTCACGACGTTCTGAACCCAGCTCGCGTACCGCTTTAATGGGCGAACAGCCCAACCCTTGGGACCTACTTCAGCCCCAGGATGCGATGAGCCGACATCGAGGTGCCAAACCTCCCCGTCGATGTGGACTCTTGGGGGAGATAAGCCTGTTATCCCCAGGGTAGCTTTTATCCGTTGAGCGATGGCCCTTCCATGCGGTACCACCGGATCACTAAGCCCGACTTTCGTCCCTGCTCGACTTGTAGGTCTCGCAGTCAAGCTCCCTTCTGCCTTTGCACTCTTCGAATGATTTCCAACCATTCTGAGGGAACCTTGGGGCGCCTCCGTTACTCTTTAGGAGGCGACCGCCCCAGTCAAACTGCCCACCTGACACTGTCCTCGCACCGGATCACGGTACCAAGTTAGAACCTAGATACGATCAGGGTGGTATCCCAAGGATGCCTCCTCTCAAGCTGGCGCTCAAGATTCAACGGCTCCCACCTATCCTGTACAGATCGTACCCAAATTCAATATCAAGCTGCAGTAAAGCTCCATGGGGTCTTTCCGTCTTGTCGCGGGTAACCTGCATCTTCACAGGTATTAAAATTTCACCGGATCTCTCGTTGAGACAGCGCCCAAGTCGTTACGCCATTCGTGCGGGTCAGAATTTACCTGACAAGGAATTTCGCTACCTTAGGACCGTTATAGTTACGGCCGCCGTTTACTGGGGCTTCGGTTCATAGCTTCGCCCGAAGGCTTACCACTCCCCTTAACCTTCCAGCACCGGGCAGGCGTCAGCCCGTATACTTCGCCTTGCGGCTTCGCACAGACCTGTGTTTTTGCTAAACAGTCGCTTGGGCCTTTTCACTGCGGCCCCCTCGGGCTATTCACCCTACCGAGGCACCCCTTCTCCCGAAGTTACGGGGTCATTTTGCCGAGTTCCTTAACGAGAGTTCTTCCGCGCGCCTTAGAATTCTCTTCTCGCCTACCTGTGTCGGTTTGCGGTACGGGCACCTTCTCCTGGCTAGAGGCTTTTCTTGGCAGTCTGAGATCATGACCTTCGCTACTCCAATTTTCGCTCCCCATCACAGCCCAGCCTTACGATGTGCGGATTTGCCTACACATCAGCCTCACTGCTTAGACGGACATCCATCAGTCCGCGTCACTACCCTACTGCGTCACCCCATCGCTCATAACGGATTACGGTGGTACAGGAATTTCGACCTGTTGTCCTTCGACTACGCCTATCGGCCTCGCCTTAGGTCCCGACTTACCCTGAGCGGACGAACCTTCCTCAGGAACCCTTAGGCTTTCGGCGGATCTGATTCTCACAGATCTTTTCGTTACTCATACCGGCATTCTCACTTGAATGCAGTCCAGCGCTCCTTCCGGTACACCTTCAACCCGCATTCAACGCTCCCCTACCCCTGATGCAAGCATCAAGCCATAGCTTCGGTGGTGTGTTTAGCCCCGTTACATTTTCGGCGCAGAGTCACTCGACCAGTGAGCTATTACGCACTCTTTCAATGGTGGCTGCTTCTAAGCCAACATCCTGGTTGTCTGTGCAACTCCACATCCTTTCCCACTTAACACACACTTGGGGACCTTAGCTGATGGTCTGGGCTGTTTCCCTTTCGACAATGGATCTTAGCACTCACTGTCTGACTCCCGGAACTAAATCTATGGCATTCGGAGTTTGACTGAGCTTGGTAACCCTTGCGGGCCCCGCACCCAATCAGTGCTCTACCTCCACGATTCTTTTTTCCGAGGCTAGCCCTAAAGCTATTTCGGGGAGAACCAGCTATCTCCGGGTTCGATTGGAATTTCTCCGCTACCCCCACCTCATCCCCGCATTTTTCAACATGCGTGGGTTCGGGCCTCCAGTGCGTGTTACCGCACCTTCACCCTGGACAGGGGTAGATCACCCGGTTTCGGGTCTACGTCCACGTACTCATTCGCCCTATTCAGACTCGCTTTCGCTGCGGCTTCAGCTCTTCACCTTAACCTTGCACGGGAACGTAACTCGCCGGTTCATTCTACAAAAGGCACGCCATCACCCATCGATCGGGCTCTGACTTCTTGTAAGCACACGGTTTCAGGATCTATTTCACTCCCCTTCCGGGGTGCTTTTCACCTTTCCCTCACGGTACTGCTTCACTATCGGTCGCCAGGGAGTATTTAGCCTTGGCAGATGGTCCTGCCGGATTCATACGGGGTTTCACGTGCCCCGCACTACTCGGGATCCGTCTCGGAGGGAACAAGTTTTGAACTACAGGGCTTTTACCTTCTCTGGCGGGCCTTTCCAGACCTCTTCATCTAACCGGTTCCTTTGTAACTCCATGTGAGACGTCCCACAACCCCAAGGAGCAAGCTCCTTGGTTTGGGCTAATCCGCGTTCGCTCGCCGCTACTGACGGAATCACTATTGTTTTCTCTTCCTCAGGGTACTTAGATGTTTCAGTTCCCCTGGTCTGCCTCTCACTCACCTATGAATTCAGTGAGTAGCGACTGTCGATGAAGACAGCCGGGTTTCCCCATTCGGACATCCCCGGATCAAAGCTTGCTTACAGCTCCCCGAGGCCTTATCGTTGTTCGCCACGTCCTTCGTCGGCTCCTGGCGCCTAGGCATCCTCCGTGTGCTCTTTGTAGCTTAACCTAGACTTTTCTTTCGCAGAAAGAAAATGTCGATGTTTAATAAGAAAATGATTTTTGCTACAAGCAAAATATCTTTCCTTATTGGCTACCTTTATTTCACTTGTTTACACAAGATCAGCTTAAAGGAATATTCTAAAACGCAATTTCGTTTCGGTATCCAGTTTTCAAGGTGCAATTCGAGAGTTTGAACTCTCAAAACTGAGCAACGAGTGAGTAACAGGCCTAAACCTGAGTTTTGAAGCTTACGCTTCATATTTGAATGTTTCCATCGCAGGAAACGATTCTCCATAGAAAGGAGGTGATCCAGCCGCACCTTCCGATACGGCTACCTTGTTACGACTTCACCCCAATCATCTACCCCACCTTCGGCGGCTGGCTCCTTGCGGTTACCTCACCGACTTCGGGTGTTGTAAACTCTCGTGGTGTGACGGGCGGTGTGTACAAGACCCGGGAACGTATTCACCGCGGCATGCTGATCCGCGATTACTAGCAATTCCGACTTCATGTAGGCGAGTTGCAGCCTACAATCCGAACTGAGACCGGCTTTTCTAGGATTGGCTCCACCTCGCGGCTTCGCTTCCCGTTGTACCGGCCATTGTAGTACGTGTGTAGCCCAGGTCATAAGGGGCATGATGATTTGACGTCATCCCCACCTTCCTCCGGTTTGTCACCGGCAGTCTGCTTAGAGTGCCCAGCTTGACCTGCTGGCAACTAAGCATAAGGGTTGCGCTCGTTGCGGGACTTAACCCAACATCTCACGACACGAGCTGACGACAACCATGCACCACCTGTCTCCTCTGTCCCGAAGGAAAGGTCTATCTCTAGACCGGTCAGAGGGATGTCAAGACCTGGTAAGGTTCTTCGCGTTGCTTCGAATTAAACCACATACTCCACTGCTTGTGCGGGTCCCCGTCAATTCCTTTGAGTTTCAGTCTTGCGACCGTACTCCCCAGGCGGAATGCTTAATGTGTTAACTTCGGCACCAAGGGTATCGAAACCCCTAACACCTAGCATTCATCGTTTACGGCGTGGACTACCAGGGTATCTAATCCTGTTTGCTCCCCACGCTTTCGCGCCTCAGCGTCAGTTACAGCCCAGAGAGTCGCCTTCGCCACTGGTGTTCCTCCACATCTCTACGCATTTCACCGCTACACGTGGAATTCCACTCTCCTCTTCTGCACTCAAGCTCTCCAGTTTCCAGTGCGACCCGAAGTTGAGCCTCGGGATTAAACACCAGACTTAAAGAGCCGCCTGCGCGCGCTTTACGCCCAATAATTCCGGACAACGCTTGCCCCCTACGTATTACCGCGGCTGCTGGCACGTAGTTAGCCGGGGCTTTCTTCTCAGGTACCGTCACTCTTGTAGCAGTTACTCTACAAGACGTTCTTCCCTGGCAACAGAGCTTTACGATCCGAAAACCTTCATCACTCACGCGGCGTTGCTCCGTCAGGCTTTCGCCCATTGCGGAAGATTCCCTACTGCTGCCTCCCGTAGGAGTCTGGGCCGTGTCTCAGTCCCAGTGTGGCCGATCACCCTCTCAGGTCGGCTACGCATCGTCGCCTTGGTAGGCCATTACCCCACCAACTAGCTAATGCGCCGCAGGCCCATCCACAAGTGACAGATTGCTCCGTCTTTCCTCCTTCTCCCATGCAGGAAAAGGATGTATCGGGTATTAGCTACCGTTTCCGGTAGTTATCCCTGTCTTGTGGGCAGGTTGCCTACGTGTTACTCACCCGTCCGCCGCTAGATTATTTAGAAGCAAGCTTCTAAATAATCCCGCTCGACTTGCATGTATTAGGCACGCCGCCAGCGTTCGTCCTGAGCCAGGATCAAACTCTCCATTAAAGACCAACCGAAGTTGGTTTATCGAAAGAGCGATTAGCTCATTTGAAACTGACGAGATAAAACATCTCATTGTTTGATTTTGCGAACAAAATCAGTTTACTCACTCGTTGTTCAGTTTTCAAAGATCAAACATTCTTTGTTTGCTTTAGGATTTCTTTCGTTCCCCTCAGCAACTTTTATAGTATATCATGTTGTTCAGGTTTGTGTCAACACTTTTTTTCAAGAGTGTTTTCTGCTTCTTTTATTTCAACACTTGAAGCGACAAGAAAGAATATATCATAAATCCACTATATTGTGCAACTGTTTTTTTAAAAAAACTCAGTTAAGTAACAATACACTCGATATAAAGCTCTCTTTGAAGCATCAGGTTAATGATCTCGCCATCTACTTGAATCAACGGACGAGTCGGGTGGTCTCGATCAGCAAATATAATTTCCCCTGTACGGTTATCATTGAGACGCACCTTGGTCCCATTATTAAATTGGGTTAGCTTTTGAATGAAGACTTGCACGACACTTGGGTCCAGCTTTCCAAATGATTCTGATTTGATTTGCTCTAGAACCAGATACGGTGATTGGGCAGGTCGGTATGTTTTCTCCAGAGTCATGGCATGGAATACATCAGCCACCCCTACGATTTTAGCGTATATGTGGAGTTGCTCCCCTTTAAGACGCAATGGATATCCAGTACCGTCCACTTTCTCGTGATGCTGAAGAGCTGCCAAACGCACACCTTCGTTAATAGCCTTCACATTTTTAAGCAATTGGTATCCTAGTGATGTATGGCGGCGTACTTCTTCTTGCTCTTCCCGCGTTAGTTGGGAGGGCTTGTACAGAATGGACGGGTCCATCTTAGCATTCCCTATATCATGAAGCAACCCGGCAAAAGCCACCTGCATCCAATCCTTTTGAGGCAACCCAATCCATTGTGCAATGGAGTAAGAGGTAAGGGAGGTTAGCACGGCATTGTGAAAAATATAGTCCACTTCGATCATACCAGGCGGAGTATAGGTCATTACATTATAGCGTTGGATATGCGCCAGCAAGGAATCTAGTTGTCCCCGCAACTCATATATAGATAAATTAGAGACGAGCACTGATTGAAACGCATTCTTAACAAGCATCACCATTTTGTCATACTCATCCTGGAATTGTTCAGATTCATCTCGCCCATCTAACGAAGCTCCCTGCGATTCAGCTGTCCCAGATCGAACAGTGGTAGGCTCGCTACCGGATTTTGCAATATCATCCGTCCCTACCTCTACTTGTTGAATCAGGAACGCCTCTAAAATCTCTAAGTCACGTGGTAGCAGAATTCGCCCTTTCGGTAGTAGCAAGCTGCCCATTTCAGTAAAAACGTCGCTTTGCAATTTAAGTCCTGCTTTTAATTCGGATACGGGTACAGTTGTCATGGTCAACCTCTCTGTTCTCACAACAGCTGCTCCAGCTGCCAGTTATGATGTCATTATATTACTTGGAAATGATCCTGTACATTCATTTTATGCCATTTAAAACGTACTGGTCTGAATTGATCAGCCTGAACAAGAAAAAAAAGACTCTCTTGACCAAATAGCCAGAGAGTCTCTTCAATCTAAATTTGTTGTTTCTATATTCAGGGCTTATTCGTTCTCAAGATTCTGAATCGTTACCTTCCGTATCTTCTGTATTCACTTCAAGAGTTGGTTCAGCAGATGATAGAGTTGGCTCCTCACCAGTTCCTCCATCCTCTAATAAATCCTCAAGCAGTTCATCTTGCTCCTCATTCTTGTTCGCACGACAAACCGTTGCAACCGAATCATCATCGCGAATATTAATCAGTCTTACCCCTTGCGTATTCCGACCCATCGTGGAGATTTCCCCCATGCTAGTCCGGATCAAGGTGCCACTAGCTGTAATAATCATCAAGTCCTCTTCGGCTTTTACAACCTTGAGGCCGACAACTGGGCCATTTTTATCGGTAACGTTAATCGTCTTGATCCCCTTGCCTCCGCGGCTCTGGATACGATAATCCACAGCAGGGGTACGTTTGCCATAACCCTTGGCCGTTACGATCAGAATATCCAGGTCGGTATTGACGATATCCATGCCGATTACAGCATCACTTTCATCAAGACTAATCCCTTTAACTCCTGTAGCACTACGTCCCATAGATCGTACATCACTTTCAGGGAAACGGATAGACATCCCTTGTGCTGTGCCGATAATCATTTCCTGCTGTCCATCAGTCAGCTTCACTTCGATCAGGGCGTCATCTTCGCGCAAGTTAATGGCAATCAGGCCGCCTTTGCGGATATTCGCATAGTCATCAAGAGGTGTTTTCTTAATAATCCCATGTTGGGTCGCAAAGAATAGATAACTGTCCTCCACAAATTCCTCAATTGGAATTACCGCATTGATCGACTCACCCTGTTCAATCTGAATCAGGTTAATAATCGGTGTCCCCCGAGCTGTCCGGCTTAAGTCTGGAATCTCATAAGCCTTAATCCGGTAGACCTTGCCCTTGTCCGTAAAGAATAACAAATGATGATGTGAATTCGTAATGAACAGATGCTCTACGAAGTCCTCATCTTTGGTATCCATACCTACTACACCACGACCACCGCGTTTTTGACTGCGATACGTAGTAACAGGAAGGCGTTTGATATATCCAGTATGGGTTACAGTAATAATAACGTCTTCACGCGGAATGAGATCCTCGTCAAGAATACTTTCTTCACCCACTGTAATCTCAGTGCGACGATCATCGGCGAAGCGTCCTTTCAGCTCATTCAGCTCTTCGCTAATGATGTTGAGTACCAGATGCTCATTCGCCAAAATTTCACGGTATTCCATTATCTTTTGAATCAGCTCGTTATATTCGTTCTCGATCTTCTCACGTTCCAAACCGGTTAAGCGTTGCAGACGCATATCGAGAATAGCCTGAGCCTGCTCAAGAGTCAGCGAGAAACGCTCAATCAGTCCTTCACGGGCTGCTTCTGCAGTTTGGGAAGAACGAATCAAGGAAATAACTTCGTCCAGATGGTCAAGAGCAATACGCAAGCCTTCCAGAATGTGTGCTCTAGCTTCGGCTTTTTTCAGATCGAATTCTGTCCGACGACGAATAACCTCAACCTGATGCTTGAGATAATAATACAAGACATCTTTCAGGTTCAAAATCTTCGGCTCATTGTTTACAATCGCAAGCATATTGATACCGAAATTGGACTGCATGGCTGTATGTTTAAACAGATTATTCAGAACGACGTTCGGGTTCACATCTCTACGCAACTCGATAACGATACGCATACCCGTACGGTCGGATTCATCTCGAAGATCCGTAATGCCTTCAATACGCTTGTCACGCACTAATTCAGCAATTTTCTCGACCAGACGAGCCTTGTTCACTTGGTAAGGCAGCTCATGCACGATAATCCGTGCTTTATTGCCAATCTCTTCTATGGTGGTCTTCGCACGCATGGTCACAGATCCGCGGCCAGTCTGATACGCCTGGCGAATGCCTGAGCGACCTAAGATATAACCTGCTGTCGGGAAATCCGGCCCTTGAATGTAATCCATAAGTTCCATCGGCGTAATGTCAGGGTTTTCGATCAGCGCTTGTACACCATCGATAACCTCTCCCAAGTTATGCGGAGGAATATTGGTTGCCATACCAACTGCAATCCCGCCGACACCGTTAACCAGCAAGTTAGGATAACGTGCAGGCAATACGACAGGCTCGTTCTCTTCACCATCGTAGTTAGGCATAAAATCAACGGTCTCTTTGTTCAAATCACGGAGCATTTCCATGGCTATCTTGGACAGCCGTGCTTCAGTGTAACGCATTGCTGCTGCCATATCTCCATCCACGGAGCCAAAGTTACCGTGTCCATCCACCAACATATAACGCAAGGAAAAATCCTGCGCCATCCGCACCATCGTATCATACACAGCCGTATCACCATGAGGGTGGTACTTACCGATAACTTCACCGACGATTCTTGCCGATTTTTTATAAGGCTTATCTGGCGACATGCCTAGCTCGGACATCGCGTACAGAATACGACGGTGTACCGGCTTCAGTCCGTCCCGCACATCAGGCAAGGCACGGCTAACAATAATACTCATGGCATAATCCATAAAGGATTCGCGCATTTCCACTCCGATATCCCTATTGATGATTTGCGAGTTATTTTGATCCGCCATGCTGGTCCTCCTTCTCATCCTTCAATACAGCGCTCTCTATGTGAAAAGCCTAACAAGACACTGCCTATATACTCCGCTCCTTGCGCAGGATTTTGGCTGAAATCCTCATCTGTATAATTATATTACTTTCACAAAAAGAGCACAATTAAACGCATTTGTCCTCTTTACAGCGTAAAACCCTCGTCATTCCCCTTCTGCCTGTAGCAGATTGCTATTTTCTTGTACAACTTACAAGCCCTGATTATAACAAATTCCCCTGAACTGGGGATTAGCCCCCACCCTAAGGGCCTTTTCCACATACAATACGTATACGGTCAGGGTTCTACTTAGCAAAATTCCGAAAAACGCCGTATTTCTCTATTATATCATTGTTTTACGCGCTTGTCCTTTAGTTTCCCTTGTTTTGTTAAAGGGTGTGAATTCCAGGTACATGACTCATATTTCGAAAAGAAAGGGATGAGAATACTTGTCTATTCAGCGAGTATCCAGTAAGTGGGCCAAAACAAATGCCATTCTTCCCCATCCGACATTGGCCGCTTATATACCGGAAACACGTTTGTACACGTTTGAGCACCTGAATGAAATGTTGGCGGTGTATGGAACTGTCTATATTAAGCCGGATAATGGTACTTATGGTAAAGGGGTTATGCGCGCAGAAAGGCAGACAGAGCAGCTTCCGCCGACAGAAGAAGGAATCATCGAGGAGAGAACTTGGTATGTGCTTCGCTATGAAGTAGATATCCTCACCTTTGAAAGTCTGGATGAGTTGCATAGGGTGGTTTCTTCTCGTATAAAGAAACGTCAATATCTAATCCAACGCGGAATTCCTCTTCTTCAGCATGAAGCCCGTCCCTTCGATCTGAGGGTATTAACCCAGATGAACTTGAGACATCACTGGGAAACAACGCTTATTGTAGGGCGTGTAGCTGCTCCTGACAAAGTCGTCACCAATCATCACAGCGGTGGGACAACGCGCTTTTTCAATGAACTGGTGGCTCCATATATGGATGTAAAGGAAGCCGTTCGACTGGAGCAAAAATTATCGAAAATGGGCGAGCGAGTAGCTTGGCAGCTACAAAAAAGATACCCTCGTTTAAGGGAAATCGGGTTAGATGTAGGATTGGATCAGCAAAACTATCCGTGGATTTTGGAGGTCAATACAAGACCAGCCATCAAAGTGTTCGCTTCCCTCCCAAACAAAAGCCTCTATCATAAAATATTCAGATATGCAGTAGGCTACGGCCGGTATACGGCATCCACAGGTAAACCTGTACGCTCTAAGAAAAAGGCCTAAAACATTGAAATTAAATATTCAAATCCATCCGGGCTGGTTAATGACAAGAAAAGGGACGCCCCATTTGGGCGCCCCTTGTGCACTCTTTCCTATACAATCCTAAATGAACAGATAACATAGCCATCAGGATGGAATAACACACATTAGAAATCTAGGTTTTTCACGTACTTCGCATGTTCTTGGATAAAGTCACGGCGAGGTTCTACATTGTCACCCATTAAGGTATTGAACAGCGTATCAGCCAGCATCGCGTCACTGACAGTTACCTGCAGCATTGTACGGCTCTCTGGGTCCATCGTGGTTTCCCAAAGTTGGGTCGCATTCATCTCACCCAAACCTTTATAGCGCTGTACATTGTACTTCGCGTTTTCTCCAAATTCCTTAATGATCTCGTCACGTTCCGCCTCAGAGTTCGCATAACGAACAACTTTGTTACGCTCAACTTTGAATAGTGGTGGCTGAGCAATGTATATATAGCCCGCATCAATGATTTTGCGCATGTAGCGATAGAAGAACGTCAGCAACAATGTGCGAATATGAGCACCATCGACATCGGCATCTGTCATGATAATGACCTTGTGGTAACGGGCTTTGGTGATGTCAAAATCATCTCCGATCCCTGTACCCATTGCTGTTACCATCGAACGTATTTCATCACTGGACAAAATACGGTCCAAGCGTGCCTTTTCAACATTCAGGATTTTACCGCGAATTGGCAAAATCGCTTGAAAGTGACGATCACGCCCCTGCTTGGCCGATCCCCCTGCTGAGTCACCTTCGACGATGTACAATTCACTGATCGAAGCGTCCTTAGAGGAGCAATCCGCCAGCTTACCTGGGAGCGAACTAATTTCCAACGCACTTTTGCGACGTGTAAGTTCACGCGCTTTGCGCGCTGCTTCCCGGGCTCGAGCTGCTTGTAATGATTTATCAACCACACGGCGGGAGACGGACGGGTTTTCCTCCAGGAATTCCTGGAGTTTCTCTGCGAACAGAGACTCGACAATTCCTCGCACTTCACTGTTGCCGAGCTTTGTTTTAGTCTGACCCTCAAACTGTGGTTCTGGGATTTTGACGGAGATGATCGCTGTCAAACCTTCACGTACATCGTCACCGGTCAAATTGGCGTTGTTATCCTTAATCAAGCCATTTTTGCGTGCATAATCGTTAATAATCCGGGTTAATGCACTCTTGAAACCTGATTCATGAGTTCCGCCCTCATGGGTGTTGATATTGTTGGCAAAAGAATAAATATTCTCGGTATAGCTGTCGTTATATTGCAATGCAACTTCGACCTGAATCATGTCACGAGAGCCTTCGACATAAATCGGCTGTTCATGCAGTGCTTCTCTTTTTTGATTCAGAAACTGCACATATTCACTGATTCCACCCTCATAGTGGAATGTATCGCTGGCGCCTGTCCGTTCATCGGTCAAGCTAATTGCAATGCCTTTGTTCAGGAAAGCCAGCTCACGAATCCGCGTCTGCAGCGTATCATAGTCATATACGGTCGTTTCGGTAAAGATTTGTTCGTCCGGATAGAAGGTCGTTTGGGTACCTGTCTCTTCTGTATCACCGATGACTCTGACATCATACTGTGGAGCACCACGATGGTATTCCTGCTCATATACATGTCCATCCCGTTTGACATGAACGATCATTTTGCTGGAGAGCGCGTTCACCACGGATACACCAACCCCGTGCAGACCACCAGACACCTTGTACCCTCCGCCTCCGAATTTACCACCTGCGTGAAGTACGGTCATTACGACTTCCAGCGCTGATTTTTTCATTTTGGCGTGTTCACTTACCGGAATACCGCGGCCGTTATCTGTAACGGTAATGCTATTATCTTTGTGAACGACAACTTGAATGCTGTTACAATAACCCGCCAGCGCTTCGTCAATACTGTTGTCCACAACTTCCCAGACCAGATGATGGAGCCCCTTGACGCTCGTGGAGCCAATATACATCCCGGGACGTTTCCGAACCGCTTCCAGGCCTTCGAGGACCTGAATCTCGCCCGCATCATAAGACGGTTGATTCATAGACATGCCTTTCACCTACTTCTATAGATTTCTATGGTTAAGCATTGGCAACAAACTGGTTTGCCCGCTTTTTGAGTGTTGTTGAGGAGATGGGGGAATAATACACCGTATTCTGAGTCACTACGATGGACTTGGCTTCCTCTTCGCCAATCATCTCGACATGCTTTTGCTGTTGGGCGTGGTTCACGTATTGTTTGGAGATTTTAGAGGATTTTTCAATCGAGATATCGAAAATAGCCACAAGCTCTGACGAGCGGATGATCTTTTCTCCACCCAGATGAATATACATACCGGTCACTCACTCCTTAGTGTTCCACATGCCCGTCGTGGACGTGATAAATATGGGCACCCTTAAGTCGTTCTGCGTTCAACGTCTCAATCCCGGTTGCCGTGATAAAGGTCTGTACCTTGCTTTGGAAAGTCTCGATCAGCTGAGTCTGACGATAGGGGTCCAGCTCGGACAACACATCATCCAGCAGCAGGATAGGATACTCCCCAATTTCCTCATGAATTAATTCTATTTCGGCCAGCTTCAAAGACAGGGCCGTCGTTCGCTGCTGCCCCTGAGAGCCATACGTATGCACTTCTCTGCCGTTAATGGCAAAGGCCAAATCATCACGATGGGGTCCCGCCAAAGTCATGCCACGGCGGATTTCCTGTTCCCTCATTTGGGATAACTTTATCATAAATCGCTCCAATAAGACAGCTTCATCTTCTTCCTCTGGCTCACCGAAAGAGGGAACATAGGTTAATTTTAACTCTTCTGTCCCACCTGCAATCCCTTCATGAATGGCCTGGGCCCACTTTTGTAGCTTTGTTATAAATTGTTTCCGCTTTTTTACAATTTTAACACCATGCTCAACAAGTTGCTCATTCCATACCTCCAGCATCAGCTGCACGGACGCCATATCTTTACCCCAAGCTTGCTTGAGCAGGTTATTCCGCTGAACCAGCACTTTCTGATATTGCTGCAAATGATACAAATATCCTGGCGCAACTTGTCCAATTTCCATGTCAAGAAACCGGCGGCGAACCCCCGGTGTTCCTTTGACAATTTCCAGATCCTCGGGCGCAAACATGACCACGTTTAACGAACCGATAAAATCGCTCAGCTTTCGCTGCTCTAGCCCGTTGATCTTTGCTTTTTTGCCTTGTGTGGATAACGAGAGATCCAATCTGATTTTCCCGTATTTCTTATCCACATCGGCAGCTAGATGGGTGGAAGTAGCCCCGAAAGAAATTAATTCCTTGTCGCGGGACGTTCGGTGACTTTTAGTTAAAGCCAATACAAAAATCGCCTCAACCAGATTCGTTTTGCCTTGCGCATTTTGTCCGATCAGCAAATTAACGGGCCCGAATTCATTCAGCTCCAGCTGTTCATAGTTCCGGTACTGCTGCAAAACAATGTTGTTCACAAACACATAGGGTCCCCCTTGTTATTCCGCACCTAAAAGGAGTCCTTGCCGTTCAGGCGATCATGCTCCTGCCGTAACCTCGAAACGTCCAATGTCCTCTACTTCTACGGTATCGCCTGGGTACAATTTTCTTCCGCGACGTTCTTCTGGCTCACCATTAACGCGGACTTGCCCCTCCTGCAGTAGGGCTTTAGCCATGCCTCCTGTGGATACACAATCGGCTAATTTCAAAAATTGATCGAGCTTGATGTATTCGGTCTGTATAGATATTGCTTTCAAGGCCTGTTCATCCTTTCGCTTGTTCGGGTGGGTGACGCTAGTTGGTTGTGCGATATGGCAGGATGATATACAGCGCATTGCTGGAATCTGCCGGTTTTAAAATAATGGGGCTCATAATGCCGGTAAAAGCAATCGTCAGCTGCTCGCTGTCAATTACCTTCAGCACGTCGAGCATATATTTGGAGTTGAACGAGATTTTGAGTGGTTCTCCCTCAAATTTGGATACATTTACTTCCTCACGCACTTTACCAAGTTCAGATGAGCTGGAGGAAATCTCTAGATCACCGTTTTCCAACGATTGCATTTTTACAATATTCGTTTTTTCCTCACGGGACAGCAAATAAGCACGGTCAATAGACTCGCTCAAACTTTTTGTGTCCACAATCAGTTCTGTTTTGTAAGAAGTCGGAATAATTCTAGAAGTATCAGGATAGGTGCCGTCCAAGATGCGGGAGTAAAATAACACGCGATCCACCTTAAATAATACCTGATTGTCCGCTACGACAATATCCACAAGCATATTTTGATCCGGAATAATTCTGCTCAGCTCATTGAGCGTTTTGCCTGCAATGACAACATTGCTAAAACGCAAGCCTTCAGACGTCTCCAAATGAGCGCTACGGGTGGCAAGGCGGTGGCGGTCCGTTGCGACAAATTTCAATTCGCCCTCAGCCAGATTCCACAATACACCAGTCAAAATAGGTGTCGTTTCATGGGTAGAGATGGAGAATACCGTCTGTTTAATCATATTTTTAAGCAAATCACCTGGCACAGAGATCACTTGATTTTCCTCAATGTTGGGAAGCACCGGAAATTCTTCAGGGTCCAAACCAACGATCTGAATTTCAGTAGCACCGGATGAGATAAAGGTTTGGAATTGGTCTTTTACCTCCATACGGATCTCCTGAGACGGCAACTTTTTGATAATTTCAACAAAGAATTTAGCGGGTAGCACTACACTGCCGGGTTGTTCGATCTGAACGACCGTTTGGTCACCATCCTCCATCGGAATAAAGGATTGAATAGAGATATCTGTATCGCTAGCGGTCAGTGTGACTCCCTGGTGATTCACATCCAGCTTAATACCACTCAAAATTGGAATTGTCGTCCGACTGGATATCGCTTTGGATACATGTTGTATGGCCTCGTTCAAAACGTTTTTCAGAATGCTAATCTTCATAAGTTCCTCCTACGGGTTTTAATCCTTCAAGCACGCGTTGACGCGGGCCTTATATAGGTGATGTATATATTTAAAATATATTAGTAATAGTAATAGGCGCACTGAATATGTGGATAACTATCTGTAACCCTAATAAAATCAAGCCTATCCACATGTGTATAAATTGTGTATAGGCTCTGAACTTGTTCAGGTTGGATTTTTGATTTTTTCTATTAGGTTGTTGATAACTTTAAATAGATCCTGATCCACTTGAATGGATTTGGAGATTTTTTCGTGCGCATGAATGACAGTCGTATGATCACGTCCGCCGAAAGCTTCACCGATTTTCGGCAAAGAATAGTCGGTTAGCTCACGGGAAAGATACATGGCAATCTGCCGTGGGAAAGCCACAGCCTTCGTCCGTTTACGCGCTTTGAAATCTTCCAGCCGTAGATTATAAAATTCCCCGACTTGATGCTGTATATCCTGAATCGTGATCATTTTTGGACGGCTGGATGGGATAATATCCTTTAACGCCTCAGCCGCGAGATGGCTTGATACATCCTGATTGGTTAAGGAAGAATAAGCGACAACGCGAATGAGCGCTCCTTCCAGCTCACGGATGTTTGTATCAATTTGATTCGCGATATACATCATGGCCTCATTAGGAATATCCAGGTTTTCCGCCCGCGCCTTTTTCCGAAGAATAGCAATTCTCGTCTCCAGATCCGGCGGTTGAATATCCGTAATCAGTCCCCACTCGAAGCGAGAGCGCAGCCGTTCTTCCAGCGTTGGAATTTCTTTAGGCGGCCGATCGCTTGAGATTATAATCTGCTTGCGTTCCTCATGAAGCGCATTGAACGTATGGAAAAATTCCTCTTGCGTCGATTCCTTGCCCGCAATGAATTGAATATCATCAATGAGCAAAATATCAATGTTGCGATATTTATTCCGGAAACTTTCCCCACGGTTGTCGCGGATGGCATTAATGAATTCGTTCGTAAACTTCTCCGACGATAAATAAACGACCTTGCTGGTCGGATTGTGCTCCAAAATATAGTGTCCGATAGCATGCATCAGATGCGTTTTCCCCAGACCTACACCACCGTATAGAAACAGCGGATTGTAAGCTTTGGCCGGCGCCTCGGCGACGGCCAGCGATGCCGCATGGGCAAAACGGTTCCCCGATCCGATGACAAATGTATCGAATGTATATTTGGGATTCAGCATATGGGACACAGCTTCTTCTTGAACGACCGGCTGCTGCTGAGGTTGTTGCTGAAGGTCGACCTCGGCGGGCTTGTTCTCTTCAATAACGAACTTGACCTCTAAATGCTTGCCCAAAATCTCATAAACCGTTGCTCCGACTAACTTGGTATAGCGGCTTTCAAGCCATTCCACGGCAAAAGTTGTCGGTGCAGAAATCACAATGGAGTGGTCATTTAGTTTCGCTGCCTTGGTAGCCTTAAACCAAGTATCGTAACTCGGCTTACTCAGCTTGGTTTGTATAATGGATAGAATTTGCTGCCATAGTTCAGAGGTATGGCTGTCCACAGACGTCACTCCTTTTAAATCCTGACATTTTACCGAATTAAGCTGCAGAGAGCTGCTCTCGGCGCTTCGGCAAAACGCCTAAAATCACAAAAATATTGTTGAAGGCCATAAAAAGACATACCGCCGCCTAAATCATGCGGCAGTGTAGTGAGAGAACGCAGCACAAAATGCCCTGAAAAATAGTAATGGAAAATTCCACTGCTGATCAGCAGAAGAAGGGCGATATTTCTCAGGAGGGAATGTGCGGCACGATCCGTTCTCTTGATCCCGCAGGCCAAAACGGGACTGCAATATGTCGAAATCAAATGAAAAATGTAGAATATATCCCCAGAATCCCGAATCCGCACAAAAATAAAAAGATGGATAAATTGAACTTGTTCACAACTTTATCCACAGGGTGTTGATAATATGGAGGGTAAAACAACATATTCACATTCAAAAGTAATATCATCATAGCAAAAGAAGCCTTGTATTTCAATGACTCGTGGTTATTTATCCACAAATTCAATCTGTTGTGTACAATTTTTATTCACAACACAAGATATTGTTTATAATTTGTTCAGTTTTCGACAATAACTCTTTTTCACTCTAAAATGTTATGCACAGGTTATGACCATTTAAATCACAATTCCATTCTTTTTGTGGATCTGTGTATAACACCTGTTGCCTTTTGGTTACAGCGGCTTGTTTTTGTGTTGAAAATTTCCGGTAACGTTTCCGACATTATTTTTGGCAAATCAGATGGTGGGGATCTGAAACGATGTGGGTTCAAATGCGGAACTAAATAAATGAAAAAAAGAGCAGTTAAAAGAGCAGTATATGTGAGGGACGAAATTCACAGTAAAATGTTGATGAATCTTGAGCATGGAGAAGAAGCGAAAAAATCAGGAATAAAGGGGAAGAAAAGAGTAGAGTGAATGATGGGGGAAGACGGAGAGGGTTACTGAATGTGAAAAAGAGGGAGAGAATTCAGAAGTACATTGACTTTGGCCGCTATTTGTGGTTAAATGTACAAAGGTGTTTTTTGTGGAGATTGCTATGTTAGGTATATTCCATATAAAACGTATTCCTTGTAAGGAGGTGCAGCACAATGAGACCGACTTTCAGACCGAATGTCAGCAAACGTAAAAAAGTTCACGGCTTCCGTAAAAGAATGAGCACGAAGAATGGCCGTAAAGTTTTGGCAGCTCGTCGCCAAAAAGGTAGAAAAGTATTGAGTGCGTAATGCGTGCATAAAGACCACTACGGTGGTCTTTTTTTTCATAATTGAAGTATTTATGGATCGGATTGCTTCTTCTAATTGTAGAAAGGTAGTGTCAAAAGAGGGACAAGCCCTGCATCCTGCTCTATATTAGATGAAGTTTTTGAAAACGGATATAAAATAAGCGAGATTACCATGTTGGAATATTGTCCATACTTCTTACTATATAAGAGGTAAGGGTTGCTTACCGATATGTGTAAAAGAGATGAGCAAGGAGAAGCGCCGTGCAAAAAAAATTGCGTCTACGAAACCGGGCGGACTTTGGGCGCGTATACCGCCATGGCAAATCTTTTGCCAACCATCAGTTTGTGGTGTACTGGTTCCGCCGCAGAGAGGTAGAGCAGTTCCGCGTCGGAATTTCGGCTAGCAAGAAGATCGGCAATGCAGTTGTCCGCAACCGGATGCGCAGGATCGTTAAGGAAATCGTGCGCCATCATGAGCAGGAATTGGTGGAGCAGATTGACCTGATTTTTATCGTTCGTAAGGGTGCGGTTACAAAGTCGTATCAAGAGCTGGAGAAAAGCGTGCTGCACGTTTTGCGCAAAGCCTCGCTGCTCAAGTCTACGCGCCGATAATCAGTATCTTTGTCCTACAGGATATGGTATGATTTACGTTGGAATGGATTGGTTAAGAAAGGGGTTATGAAGTGTCGCGTTTGAAGACTCAACGGGGAAAATGGTTCCTCCTGATTGCCTTATTGGCACTTGTTGCTGTGCTGTCCGGATGTACCCAGGCGGCTCACAATTCTTACACGACGGCAGACTTGGCCAATGGATCTTGGTGGCAAAGATATGTCGTTTACTGGTTTTCGTATGCGCTGGATACATTTGCCCAATGGTTCTCTGGAGAATATGGCCTGGCCGTACTGATTCTGGTGATCATCGTGCGTACCATTATTTTGCCGCTTACACTCAAGCAAGTACGCAGTTCTAGAGCAATGCAGGCTATTCAGCCGCAATTAAAAGAAATTCAAGCGAAATACAAGGATACACCTGAGCGAGTTCAGCAAGAAACGATGAAATTGTTTCAAGAAAACAAGGTTAACCCAATGGCGGGCTGTCTGCCTTTGTTAGTACAGATGCCCATTTTTATCGCGCTTTATAATGCCATTTATTATAACTCGGCATTGCGGGATCATGACTTTTTGTGGCTCCAGTTAGGTAAACCGGATCACTTCTTTATCCTGCCGATTCTAGCAGCGATTACGACTTTTATCCAAACTTGGATGATGATGAAAATGAATCCGACACCGCAGCAAGGACCAATGCAATTTTTGCTGTATGTCTATCCGGTGCTGATTCTATTCATGTCGTATAACTTCCCGTCTGCTTTGCCGTTGTACTGGTTTTTCAGTAATATTTACACGATTGTTCAAAACTATTTCCTTTATCGGAATAATGATAAGGACGCAGCATTGGCTAATGTGAAAACAGCCAGTCTCACGAAAACAGGTTCCTCTAATGGTAAGAAAAAAAGTGGTAAAAACACGAAGGGGGCTAAAAAGTCGAGATGACCAAAGTCGTGACATCAGGAAAAACCGTTGAAGATGCTGTAAGACAAGGACTCTCCCAGCTGGGAGTAAGCCGTGAACGGGTAACCGTAAACGTGTTGGAACAGCCGTCAAAAGGATTCCTGGGGTGGCTAGGGGTCAAAAAGGCGAAGGTGGAGCTTACGCTGCTTTCTGAGCCGTCTCCTGAAACCACACACACGGCTGAAACTCATGTATCGGCTCAAGCACCTTCTGACGTGGGACAGGCTGTATCACAAGCTGGGTCTGTTGCGCAGGAAGCGCAGAGGAACATGGAAGCATCCAGGGGACATATAGATCCTTATGAAGAGGCGGTGCGTTTCATCCGTGAAACTGCTGCAGGCATGGGACTGGACGTCGAAGTCGATGTCCGTCATCGCAAGGATGAAAGTACTCTGGATATCTCCGGTCCATCGCTCGGTATGCTAATTGGCCGCAGAGGACAGACATTAGATGCCTTGCAGTACCTGACGAATATTGTTGCTAACCGTCATTCTGATAAATTTATCCGAATTGTGCTGGATGCCGAGCAATTTCGTGCACGTCGGCGGAAAACGCTGGAGGATTTGGCGGAACGATTAGCGAACCAAGCTGTTCGCTATGGCAAGGAAGTGGTACTGGAGCCAATGCCGTCCCAGGAGCGGAAGCTGATTCACGCCAAGCTCCAGCAGCATGCGCTGGTTAGAACATACAGCAAGGGGGACGAGCCTAATCGGCGCGTTGTCATTGCCAAGAAATAATCCGACGCAATGGCTCTCTGCAAGCTGCAGAAGCCATTGCTTTTTTTCTTATATTTCACACTGAAACGGGTGCCGTCCTTGATGAAGGGCGGCAATGCCGTTTTTACTTGATAGGAGGTAGAAACGATATGCTGAGCGATACCATAGCTGCCATTGCAACGGCTGTCGGCGAGGGCGGCATTGCAGTTGTGCGGGTCAGCGGTCCAGAAGCGGTCACGGAAGTGGAGGCTTTGTTCCGTAGTAAAACGCCCTTAAGTAAGGTTCCGACGCACACGGTACACTATGGACATATTATAGATCCTCAAAGCCAAGAGAAGGTGGAGGAAGTTTTAGTTACAGTGATGCGGGCACCACGCTCTTTTACAACAGAAGATGTGGTAGAGATCAGCACTCATGGCGGGGTGGTAGCCGTTAAACGAGTGATGGATTTGTTACTGCTGCAAAATATACGTCTGGCTGAGCCAGGTGAATTTACGAAACGTGCTTTTTTGAATGGTCGTATTGATCTGAGTCAAGCGGAGGGCGTCATTGACTTAATTCGCTCCAAATCGGATAAAGCCTTTTCGATGGCTTTGAAGCAGGTGGATGGGCAACTGTCCCAGAATATTCGTCGTTTGCGTCATGTTTTGGTCGAGACACTTGCTCATATCGAAGTAAACATTGATTACCCTGAGCATGATGTAGAATCCTTTACGTCTGAGTTAATCAAGGATAAAAGCAGCCAGGTCATGGCGGAAATTGATCGGCTGTTGCATACAGCGGAGCAGGGGAAAATTTTGCGTGAAGGGCTTACTACAGCGATTGTCGGAAGGCCGAATGTAGGCAAATCGTCACTGCTAAACACATTAGCTCAGGGCGAACGGGCGATTGTGACCGATATTCCGGGTACGACCCGTGACGTTATTGAGGAGTATGTGACGATTAATAATATTCCGCTCAAGTTGCTGGATACAGCTGGAATCCGGGAAACGATGGACGTCGTGGAACGGATCGGGGTAGAGCGTTCGAGAACGGCAGTGAGTGAAGCAGATCTGCTGCTCATCGTCATTAATGCCAACGAACCACTGCACGAGGATGAAATGGCATTAATGGAACAAATCCGCGGTAGACAAGCGATTGTTATTATGAATAAAATGGACTTACCGGCCCAAATAGACCGGGATTTGTTGCTGCGCTATGTTCCTGAAGAGCTTATTGTGCCGATGTCTGTGAAGGAAAATGAGGGAGCAGATCGGCTGGAGCAGGCTATATCGAATTTATTCTTTAGCGGCAAGCTGGAATCAGCGGATATGACGTATGTCAGCAATGTACGGCATATTGCTTTGCTGAAGAAAGCGCGCCAATCATTGGTAGATGCCTATGAAGCCGCTGATCAATTAGTTCCGATTGATATGATCCAGATTGATGTAAGGCTGGCATGGGAGCAGTTGGGTGAGATTGTAGGCGATACTGCGCATGATGCGTTAATAGATCAAATATTTTCACAATTCTGTCTGGGTAAGTAGAACATTCAAGCATGGCTGTTTTAAGCCTGCTATCGTTATAGATACACAAGAACATATTCGGGGTGAAGACTCGAATGTATAAGGAGGTAAGAGAGGTATGGGATATCAAGGAGGCGACTATGATGTGATTATCGTCGGTGCGGGCCATGCGGGCGTAGAATCCGCCTTGGCAGCAGCACGGATGGGCTGTCGTACATTGATGATCACAATTAACCTGGATATGGTCGCATTCATGCCCTGCAACCCGTCTATTGGTGGTCCCGCAAAGGGTCATGTAGTACGGGAAATTGATGCATTGGGCGGCGAAATGGGTCGGAATATCGACAAGACATTTATCCAAATGAGAATGTTAAATACTGGCAAGGGTCCTGCCGTGCATGCCTTGCGTGCGCAAGCAGACAAGTTTTCTTATCAGCATGCGATGAAGGAAACGATGGAGAAGGAACCGAATCTGACCTTACGCCAAGGTATGGTTGAAGAACTGATTATAGAAGACGGTAAATGCGTAGGTGTAATTACGAAGACGGGCACAGAGTATCGTAGTAAAGCAGTTGTCCTGACTACTGGCACCTATCTGCGCGGGAAAATCATTATGGGTGAGCTGATGTATGAGAGTGGTCCGAACAATCAGCAGCCTTCGTTGAGACTTTCTGAACATTTGAGAGAGCTTGGTTTTGATCTAGTTCGGTTTAAGACAGGAACACCACCACGTGTCCATAAGGATACAATTGATTTTAGTAAAACAGAAATACAGCCAGGCGATGATCAGCCGAAGTTCTTCTCCTATGAAACGAAGTCCTCGGATAATGAGCAGCTTCCTTGCTGGCTGACGTATACTTCAGTGGAAACACATCAGATTATTAATGATAATTTGCATCGTGCACCGATGTTCTCTGGTCTGATTGAAGGAACGGGACCACGTTATTGCCCATCTATTGAAGATAAAGTGGTGCGTTTCAGTGATAAGCCGAAGCACCAAATCTTTTTGGAGCCTGAGGGTAAAAACACATCTGAATACTATGTTCAAGGCTTGTCGACAAGCTTGCCAGAGGATGTGCAATTAGCAGTACTGCGTACCATTCCAGGGATGGAAAAGGTAGAAATGATGCGTAATGGTTACGCTATTGAATATGATGCGATGGTACCTACTCAGTTGTGGCCTACTTTGGAAACGAAAAAAGTACCTGGCTTATTCACGGCAGGTCAAATTAACGGGACATCTGGTTATGAAGAAGCTGCGGGTCAAGGAATTATGGCTGGTATTAATGCAGCTCGTAAGGTGCAGGGCAAAGAGCCTGTCGTACTGGATCGTTCTCAAGGCTACATTGGGGTTCTGATTGACGATCTGGTGACGAAGGGTACAAATGAGCCATATCGCTTGCTGACCTCCCGTGCAGAATACCGTCTGTTGCTCCGGCATGATAACGCGGATCTGCGATTGACTCCGATTGGGCATGATATTGGCCTGATTACAGATGAACGATACGAGCGCTTTTTGGATAAAAAACAAAAGGTAGAGCAAGAAATTGAGCGTTTGCGTTTAGCTAAAGTTCGTCCAGTTGATGTAAATGAGATGCTGGAGCAAGGTGGATCTGCACCGATACAGGACGGCAGTAATTTGTTAACGGTACTGCGTCGACCTGAGATTAGCTATGCACAAGTGGCACAAATTTCACCTTCACCTGTAGCCCTTACTGAGGAAGAGCAAGAACAGGTGGAGATCCAAATTAAGTATGCGGGCTACATTGAAAAGCAGTTGATGCATGTAGAACGCCTGCAAAAGATGGAGAAGAAGAAGCTTCCAGAGGATATCGCATACAATGAAGTTCAAGGCTTGGCCATTGAAGCCAAGCAGAAACTTGAGAAGATTCGTCCGATGTCCATTGGTCAGGCATCCCGTATCTCCGGTGTAACTCCTGCAGATATTTCCATTTTGCTGGTTTATCTGGAGCACTATAACCGTGTAACGGCAGCGAGGGGATCTTAATGGACGCGATACAACAGCAGTTCAAGCAGCGGCTGGCAGAGCATAGCATTGTGATTAATGACAGTCAGTTAGAGCAGTTTGAAACATATTACCGTGTGCTGGTTGAATGGAATGAAAAAATGAACCTGACGGGTATTACTGAGCGAGAAGCGGTGTACACCAAGCATTTTTACGATTCTGTTTCACTTGCCTTTTATGTTCCGTTAAATGATGTGGAGAGCCTGGCTGACATTGGGTCAGGCGCAGGTTTCCCTGGTATCCCTTTGAAAATATGTTTTCCACATATTCAATTGACCATTGTAGACTCATTGAACAAACGGATACAATTCTTAGCACATGTTGTAGAGCAGTTGGGACTGGAAAATGTCGAACTGATTCACAGCAGGGCAGAGGAATTGGGACGCAAAGCAGGATATCGTGATAGCTATGATCTGGTCACAGCCCGAGCCGTTGCCCGTCTCGCGGTACTAAATGAATTTTGTCTGCCTTTTGTCCGTGAAGGTGGGCACTTTGCAGCGATGAAGGGTAGCGATCCAACCGAAGAAATCAAGGAAGCTTCCTACAGTTTGAAAGAGCTGAAGGGGAGAATTAAGCATGTTCAGGCCTTCCAGCTACCTGTTGAGGATGCAGCTAGACATATGATTATTATTGAAAAAAGAGCAGCTACACCACGGAAATACCCGCGTAAGCCAGGTACTCCTTTGAAGGCTCCGTTAGTGTAAATGTTTGAAAGAAAGTGAATGTTTCACGTGAAACATTCACTTTTTTTATGGTTTATAGATCTTTGCTTAAGAAGACTCCTTGCGTAATACCCTCTACATAATTTTATTCTTTTATCCTTTCGAAAAGCTGGTAGAGACGATAGGATTATGACTGGAAAAGTGATAGAATAGAGATAATCGTTTTAGTGTAAGTTGGCTGCTTCCCGTACTCATGATTTCAGATATACATATAGGGAAGTGGGACAACAAATGTCAGGGGAGTACGTGGAGTGTACCCGCTTACGGCGCTGTCTCATATAGAAGGGTCTACAATCCCCGTAAGGAACTGTTTTTCACGAAGCGCTGTTTGTATGGTGCTATTATGAAATTAGGTGGTATTATACGGAATGAAAGAACAATTTTCCAAGCTATTTGGTTTGACGGAGCGATCCAATGGGGACGAAATAAAACAAATTCCAGTTCGGGATATTGTCAGCAGTCCTTATCAGCCCCGCACCATATTTGACGACGAGAAGATTGATGAGCTATGCCAAACTATTAAGACGCATGGTGTAATTCAACCGATTGTCGTTCGTTTCCGTAATGGACAATATGAAATTATAGCAGGGGAACGTCGTTGGAGAGCTGTCACCAAGCTGGGTATGGAGACGATTCCAGCCATTGTTCGTGAGTTTAATGATTCACAAGCTGCATCCATCGCGTTGATTGAGAATCTTCAGCGTGAGGGTCTAACTGCGATTGAAGAGGCTGTAGCTTATCAAAAGCTGATTGACCTGCATCAACTTACCCAGGAAAGCCTCGCTCAGCGACTTGGCAAAAGCCAATCCACTATTGCTAATAAAATACGGCTGCTTCATTTGCCGGAGAGAGTGAAAGAGGCCCTAATGGAACGGAAGGTGTCCGAGCGTCACGCCCGTGCATTATTGTCGTTAGAGACCGAAGAACTACAGTACAAGGTTTTAGATGAAGTAATTGCTAAGGAACTCAATGTGAAGCAGACAGAGGCACGAGTTGCCTTTTATAAACAAGTATCCACGATTAAGAAATCAAAGCGGATTTCCTTTACTAAGGATGTCCGGCTTGCGCTGAATACGATTCGTCAATCCATTGATATGGTGTCTGGCTCAGGGTTGGATATCAAAACAAAGGAATCTGATCATGAGGATCACTATGAGATTGTCATTCAAATTCCCAAACGTAAGTAAGGGATGAAGCGTACAGCGGCAGCAATTGCCGCTTTTTCTGTCTAACGCCAACATAAAACCGCAGCATACTCGTATTCTATTTTGAAAATTGCCGTTATCCGTAAGTTAAGGACTAAGTAACGTCTTCATAGAGCTTTTGCAATCATGGAACGTAGCAGGATTCCGATTAAATTATGAGGTGAATGAAGTGTCAAAAATAATAGCCGTAGCCAATCAAAAGGGCGGAGTAGGCAAAACGACTACTTCCGTGAATTTGGGCGCCGGACTTGCTTCCCTCGGCAAAAGGGTATTGCTCGTGGATATCGACCCGCAAGGTAATACAACCAGCGGTGTGGGTATCAATAAGGCGGATGTGGCAAATTGTATTTATGATGTACTCATTAACGAGGTTGACCCTAGCGAGGCGATTATCAGTACACAGGTCGAGGGATTGGATATTATCCCGGCAACCATTCAATTAGCAGGTGCTGAAATCGAACTGGTACCAACTATTTCTCGCGAATTGAGATTAAAAAGATCACTTCAGCTCGTCAAGCATAATTATGATTATATATTAATAGATTGCCCTCCATCGCTGGGTATTTTGACGCTCAATTCATTGACGGCTTCCGATTCAGTCATTATTCCGATCCAGTGTGAATATTACGCGCTGGAAGGATTAAGCCAATTGTTGAATACCGTGCGATTAGTACAAAAACATTTAAATACCTCTTTGCAAATTGAGGGTGTGTTGCTAACCATGTTTGACGCCCGCACGAACTTGGGTATTCAGGTGATTGAAGAAGTGAAAAAATATTTTCAAAGCAAAGTTTATCAGACGATTATTCCACGCAACGTGAGACTCAGCGAAGCACCATCACATGGCCAGTCCATTATTACGTATGATCCCCGGTCTCGTGGGGCAGAGGTATATATTGAGTTGGCAAAGGAAGTGGTATCTTATGAGTAAACGGTTGGGAAAGGGACTGGACGCACTTATTCCCTCCCTTACAGTCAGTGACGAGGATAAGGTTGTTGACATTCCGCTCAGTCAGTTACGGGCGAACCCATACCAGCCTCGGAAAACGTTTGATGAGGAGTCTATTAAGGAATTAGCGGAATCCATTCGTCAGCACGGTGTTATCCAACCCATTATTGCGCGTAGTGTCTTGAGAGGATATGAGATTATAGCCGGGGAAAGGCGGTTTCGGGCATCTCAATTTTGTGGGAATCCGACCATACCTGTGGTTGTTCGCAATTTTACAGATCAGCAGGTAATGGAGATTGCCTTGATTGAGAATTTGCAGCGTGAAAACTTAAATGCAATGGAAGTGGCAGTAGCTTATCAGGGGTTAATGGATCAATTCTCCTTAACTCAGGAAGAGTTGTCCATGAAAGTGGGAAAATCACGTTCACACATTGCCAATTTCCTTCGCTTGCTTGGATTGCCTGAGGAGGTTAAAGATCATGTTTCACGTGGAACATTGTCTATGGGGCATGCTAGAGCAATTGTTGGGCTCAAAGATCCAGACATGGTAAAACAACTAGCCTTGCAATGCATTGAGCAACAGTGGAGTGTTCGTGAACTCGAGGAAGCCGTACAGCAGTTGGATCATAAGCCTGGAGAAACAAAAGCTAAAGCAAAGGTACGAAAAAAGGACCCCTATATTGACCATATGGAAGAGTCCCTACGCGAGCGTTTTAAAACAACTGTGAAGATCAAGCACAATAAAGATAAAGGCAAAATCGAATTGAATTATTACAGCCAGCAGGATTTAGAAAGATTACTGGAGCTATTACAGTAGTCTGTAAAAATATGGACATGTCTCCTTGAGTGAAATGGAAAGTGAGATATGTCTTTGCTTTGTCTGGAATTGCAGGAATCAGAATGGTTTTGATGGATAAACTAATAGCCTTGTGTTATTTGTCTCGCTGTTCTCAAACGTTTAAAATAAAAGGTAAGCAAAGCAGTAACATGATTTTTGAGGTAGAGGGGTAGAAACAAACATATGGCTGAATTGAATGGACTAATCATGGAGCAGCTTGCTGGAATTGTTGCAGGGATCGTGCTTATTTTGCTTATCCTGTTGATTGTTATTATTGTACAGGGATCAAAGCTGAAGAAGATGCGGCGAAAGTATGAAACCATGATGGCAGGCAGCGGGGTTGAGAATTTGGAAACGCTGCTGATTGATTTAAAGGTGCAGATGGATACGATTGAAGATGAGCAGGAAGCCCACCGTGCAAGTATGAAATCACTACGTAGCAAACTGACTGGCTTGAAGGGACATATAGGCATCAAACGTTATAATGCCTTTGGTGAGAGAGGGAGCGATTTAAGCTTCTCCCTGGCTATTGTAGACGATAATCAGGACGGGATAGTATTGACCGGTATTTATAACCGGGATGGCTCATATGTGTATGCCAAGCCTCTGGAAGCGGGACAATCCACTTATTCCTTATCACCTGAAGAGAAAGAAGCTATTACTCTTGCGCAGCAAGTAGGACAGACCGGTAATGCCACTCCCTAATTGCGGAGTATAAGCTACTAGCTATGATATCTGATAATTTCATGACCAAATTTAGTCTCGTATTTTGCAACACAAAGTATTCCATGAAGCCGCCGACGTTAACGATACCAGTCAAATGGATATCGCCGACCGGCGGTAATTCTTTATTTACACCTGCTCCAGGCTTGAGAGGACCCTCTGCAACCTGAATGCATCCAACACTGGAGGTTTGTCCAAGACATGCGTCTATGCCAATGATATAAGGCTGTTCGTATCGGTCATGTATGCCGTTCAGTGTGGTTTGCAGGTTCATAGCATGTACAGGCTCATCTAATGTTCCATACAGATTAAATAGGGGGCTTTTGTAGCGGGACAAATGGGTACCCACAAGCGGGCCAAGGCAATCTCCAGTAGAACGGTCGGTGCCGATGCAAATGATGACGATATTTTGTAGACTCCGTGCCTGATGCAGATGGAACATCAAACGATGGATGATGGCTGATTGGATCCCGGGATCGGTGTGTGATATTTTTAAGCTTAGGGGTTCTTGCCCCGGAATGAAGTCAGATGGATAAGTCATGGAATCTTCCTTTCGTCCTGTAATGGAGTGTGCAGGTTATGCTCGCCTACCTTTAAGAATATACTTGGCCTGCGGGTAACAATTATTCTCAAGATAGTAGCTAGTATATGGATAAACTTGTGCTTTTATACTCGGGAAAAGTAGATTATTCATAGCCATTTGTTTGAAGTCGGGAGATATGCTTATATAGATAGGAAATAGAATGTGGGAAATAGAAAGAGTAGTTCCCTGGTTTGAGGAGGAGTACAGCATGACCTTTATACATTGGTTGGCCGGTAATTTAGACACGGATGACGTAGTGCAAGGTGCGATTCATTGGAAGGATGCTGTATGGAAATGGCTTACAGATAGTGCGATGTGGTCGACCTTTTTGTTTGTGATTTTGAAAATTGTAATTATTTTCATCATTACACGTATCTTTATTCGAGTTATTAATAAAATTATAGATAAGTCGATGGAGCAAAAGGGAGATAACGGCAGATTCCGATTGAATACCAGACGGTTAACGACTGTTGGGGAACTGCTAAAAAATGTAACAAATATTGTATTCAATTTCATCTTAATCATGCTGGTGCTATCGCAAATGGGTATAAATCTAGGCCCTCTGATTGCTGGAGCTGGAGTGCTTGGGTTGGCTGTAGGTTTTGGGGCACAGAGCTTGGTTAAGGATGTAATTACCGGATTCTTCATTATATTTGAGGATCAATTTGCCGTAGGAGACGTCATTCAGACGGGGACTTTCAAGGGGACGGTAGAAATGATTGGGCTACGTACAACCAGGTTGGTGAGCTGGAAAGGTGAGGTGTACATTTTACCGAACGGCTCCATTACGACAGTAACGAACTTCTCCATGTCCAACGCGTTGGCGGTGGTAGATGTGCCAATGAAGGCGGAGCGTAGTCTGGAGGAAGCCGTCAGCTTGGTAAAACAGGCGATCCAAGGCATCGAAGAGTCCAATGCGCAGATACTTAATATGCCGGATGTGTTAGGCGTTCAGTCCATGACTACATCAGAGTATATCGTACGTGTTGTGGCGGAATGTATGCCGAACACAGGGGCCTTGGTAGAGCGTGATATTCAGAATAATATCAAGAGGGCTCTGGAGGACGAGGAACATCGTCAGGCCGCACTGGAAACGGCGATCACCCTTGAAAAAGAAGATGAGCCAGGAAGAAAAGGGGGAGAGAAGGGTGGAGCGTAAGTCGTTTGAACTAGGGGATATTGTGCAGATGAAGAAGCCTCATCCATGTGGGACGAACGAGATGGAAATTATTCGGATGGGGATGGATATTCGAATCAAATGTGTCGGATGCCAGCATAGTGTGCTGATTCCGCGTGCCAAGTTCGAAAAGAACATGAAAAAAGTGCTGCGCTCAAAGTCCAGCGCTGGCGAGCAGAATTCGGAAACCATTTGAGTAGAGAAGGTGGATCATGGTGAACAAGAATCAGCTTGCGTCATGGTAGCAATGATGATATAATTATCCTTGCTGCGGAAAGGTACCCAAGAGGTCCAAGGGGGCTGACTCGAAATCAGTTAGGCGTCGCAAGGCGTGCGTGGGTTCGAATCCCACTCTTTCCGCCACTAACTTCATGAACTAAATCAATCTCTTACGTCTGCTGACGTGGGGGATTTTTTGTTTTATGGCAATAAATAAATCAGATTACTAAAAATGAATGTAACGATATTGAAGAAATGATTAAGAATCTATTGGTGAATGAATAAGGCGTTAGAGCAAAAGAAAGCTCCTAACAGCATTTGAAATAATTGCTGTCAGGAGCTTTCTTTTGTTATAGCTGATTTGGCGGGTAATGATAGCGTTTTGTTCTCTTTGAGCCAGAGATCATCAGAAGGATGGCTGCAATCAAATGGAGTGCCCAGCCAACAAAAGGAATCCAGGCTAGCAAGGAAGTGAGTACTCCCCAGACAGAACCGTAGATCGCTTCCTGATTGCGTAACGACAGGATAAGTGTTACTGCATGTAGGACAAGCATAAACCCTAGAGCTGAGTAGCCAGTCCCCATGACAATAGCTCCTCCCACAATCGGTACAGCCAGCACCAATTCGAATATACCTGATATCCACTTTAATATACGAGAATAGCTCATCTTTAAACCTCCGTAGATAGTAGGTCTTTGTACTTGGATATATTCTAGCAGAAGGAGCTGAATTAATCTGCATTTTACCAGTATATGCAAAAAGTCCGATAATGCAACAAAGGAGGACCACAAAGGTCCTCCATCGTAGGCGATACATTTTTAACAGGATACGATCTGTCCAATCACATCATGAAACTCGGTGTACTGACTAGCAATACCGTGTTGAAAAGACAGTGTCCTTTTACACAAACCTAACGCTTCTAATGCCCGGAATGGATCTCCTAACAGTTTGTAAGGCTACGTCGTCCAACGGAACCACACCTCTCTGTTGTATCGCCTAATCATAATATGGCCAGGATTCCGAAGAAATATACATTAGTGGACACGAGCTTTCGTTTTTTTCTTCCACTTGCGATTATGGTTGGTGGTCTTCGGAAAAGAATCGCCTCTTTCCAGCGTTATTTGCTGCGGGTTTTGGATTTCAGTATGAAAGCTTTTTTCTCCTACCTCCATATATACGCCGTCGTTTGGGACCTTATCCCCGGGTACGAACTCAGTCTTTTCACCCATACGGTTGTGCCTCCTTAGAAATGAATTTGGACTGCAACGGTTATTGTGCGCTGTCTTAAGCAGAAACATGCGAAATCAGGGCATACAGATAGTAGTTAATCAAAAATGATTTCCTTTATATATGCAAAAATTTGTAGTGTGATATAAAATTGTATAAAACCAGTGATATGATGTGTGTGAGCAGTTTTTAGCCTTATGCTCGAAATTGCAGGTTGCATTCAGGTGCTCGATTTGGTAAACTGTTTTAGTGCGAGTTTAGGCTCGTTCCTTGCTCTCAACTGAGATTGAGGGCCTTATGTCCATAAGGAGGTGTAAAGAATGCGCAAATATGAAGTGATGTACATTATTCGTCCTGACATTGAACAAGAAGCTGTTCAAGCGACAGTCGACAAATTCCAAGGTATCATCTCTAACGGCGGTGGCGAAATTACGAATCACGATGTAACTAAACGCCGTCTTGCGTATGAGATCAAGAAATTCCGTGATGGTTCTTTCGTTCTGGTAAACTTCACAGCAGAACCTGCTGTTGTTACTGAGCTTGAGCGTATCATGAAAATTTCTGACGAAGTAATTCGTTATCTCATTACGAACGACGTAGCTTAATTATTGTACGTGATTATGTAATGAACAACGCTCAAAGGAGGGGATTGGATTGTTGAACCGTGTCATTCTGATCGGTCGTTTGACCAAAGATCCAGAGCTGCGCTATACACCGTCTGGTGTAGCAGTAACCCAGTTCACCCTGGCTGTAGACCGTCCGTTTACAAGTCAAGGCGGCGAACGGGAAGCGGATTTCTTGCCGATCGTAACCTGGCGTCAGCTTGCTGAAACATGCGCTAACTATCTTCGTAAAGGTCGTTTGACGGCTGTTGAAGGCCGTGTACAAGTGCGTAATTATGAGAACAATGAAGGAAAACGTGTATACGTGACTGAAATTGTTGCTGATAATGTACGTTTCTTGGAATCTAACCGCGATAGCGGCAACGGTGGCGGCAATAGCGGTGGAGGTATGCGTGAGGAGTCTCCTTTCGGAGGCGGTAACAGCAATAGTGGGCGCGGGAATAATAACTCGCGAAACAATCAGGATCCTTTTTCCGATGACGGAAAACCGATCGATATTTCGGATGATGATCTACCATTTTAATTGGGAAAGGACTGACAAAGAATGGGCTTCAGACAAAGAGAAGGCGGAGACGATAACAAAAGACCAGCTCGTCGTGGTGGTCGCAACAAACGTCGTAAAGTATGTTTCTTCACTGTGAACAAAATTACTCACATTGACTATAAAGATACAGACCTGCTTAAAAAATTCATCAGCGAACGTGGAAAAATTCTTCCTCGTCGTGTGACTGGAACAAGCGCGAAATATCAACGTATGTTGACAATCGCTGTTAAACGTTCCCGTCAAATCGCATTGCTTCCTTACACTACTGAATAGTAGTGGGTGGAAAAAAAGGATGTCCCAATTCTGGGGACATCCTTTTTTATGATTTTTTTTATTGACAACAAGTGCCATCTATTGTAACTTACTAATAATACAATCCATGTTTACCCATTAAGTATAAATCACCTTTTAGTGGCTTAAGAAATTACAAGCTCCCCAACTCGCCAGAGTACACATTTCGGTCATTCGAAATGTTATTTTATATTACATAACACTCAGTTTTCTGTCATTTTCCACAAGTAAATTTCATAAACTTTACAAAAATAGATGTTTTGCAATTGCATTTTACATAAAAAAAGATATTGACGTGATATTATTTTACACTTAAGATAAACCTTAATAAAAATGTAATGGTTGTCAGTGCACAAAATTGACCAAGGGTCTAAAACCTGTGTTCTACACTATCATTAGGAACAGTAAGGAGGGTGTGCAAAACTTCATTTTTGAACCTCAAGCTTTAACGAATCACCGCAGGAATGAGACAGGCTGTTAAATAAAGAACCGACAAGGGGGATTAACAGGATGGTGCAAACGAAGAAATGGGTTTCTTTGCTTATGGTGCTTACGATCGTTGGTGTTCTGTTTGCAGGATGTAGTGGAGGTGCTAATGAGGCACAGCCGCAGCAAGGCAATGCGGATAATAAAACAGAGGGAAATGAAGCAAGCGCACCAGTTACAGAGGGTGTTATTAAAGCGACAGATTTGTCGCAAAATCCTCCAGGAGCAACGAATCGGAAAGATAACATTGTAGTAGGTATGACGTCACCTAAAGGGGTATTTAACCCGCTATTCTGGCAAACAACTTACGATTTATATGTAGTCAGAACAGTATTTGATTCCTTCTTACAGGTGAAGGCAGATGGTACATATGAAAATAGTTTGGCTGAAAAGGTTGATGTATCGCCGGATGGTCTAAAATACACATTCCATCTGAAACCAGGTGTGAAGTATAGTGACGGCACTCCAGTAACCGTAAAGGATTATGCTTTTGTTCTCAAAGTGCTGCATGATCCGAATTATGATGGAGAAAGCGATATATTATCTTTTAAGATTAAAGGCGGTAAGGAATACCACGATGGCAAGGCGAATGATATCTCGGGTATCAAGGTCATTGATGATAACACAGTAGAGGTAACCGTTACAGAAGCAACAGCTTATACGAAGGATTATCTGGGTGAGCAATACTTCATGCCAGAAGCTTATTACGGAAAAGGGTTCAAGAAGGGTAACCTGGACAGCATCAAGGCGCTTAATAATAAACCAATCGGCTCCGGGCAGTATGTGCTGAAGAGCTTTTCCCCAGGTCAACAAGTCGTACTTGAAGCGAATCCAAACTACTTCAAAGGTGCACCAAAGGTGAAATCAGTTATTTTCAAAACGACAACAGAAGAAACAAACCTGTCTATGCTGCAAACAGGCGAAACGGACATGGACAATATCACAGTTACGGAAGACAATGTAGAGGAATTAAAGGCTTTAGGCTTCTTGGACGTGAATATTATGCCGACCAATGGCTATGGATATATTGCGTTTAATCACAAGGAAAAGAAATTCCAGGACCCTAAAGTACGTCAAGCTTTAACTATTGGTTTAAACCGTAAAGAGATTGTGCAGGGCGTGTATGGGCCATATGCGAATGTCATTAATATTCCACAGTCTACAGAATCTTGGTCTTACACGGATGAAGGTATCAATAAATATGAGTTTGATACAGCGAAGGCGAAGGCTTTGCTGGATGAGGCAGGCTGGAAGGTTGGGGCTGACGGAATTCGCGAAAAGGACGGCGAAAAGCTGACCATTAACTTCTCTGCGACTGCTGATAATCCAGTAGTAGAGGCCTTGCTACCGATCATGTCCAATAACTATAAGGAGCTAGGCATCAAGCTGACTTCCGAAACTTTAGATTTTAACGCTATTATGGATAAAAAGGATACAGGCAAGTTTGATATGTTCTTCGCGGCTTGGGGCTTAACTCCAGACCCGGACACAACGACTTTTATTACGAATGGTGCACAAAATGATATCGGCTATTCCAATAAAAAGGTTGATGAATTAACACTTGCTGGTAAGCATGAACTGGATCAAGAAAAACGCAAACAGATTTACAAACAGCTCTATCAAGAGCTGAACAAAGATCTGCCAACTATCTTTTTGTACCAACGCAGAGATATGTGGCCAGTGAATGGACGTGTATCCGGCTTAGAAATTACACCATACAAAGATTTTGAGTTCACTCTGCATAACGCTCAAATCGCTCAATAAGGGTTGCCAATTGTATGCTCAGCTCTCACGAGCTGGGCATATCACTTTATTCGTCTGGAGGAATGAATATGAAGCAGTACATTATTCGAAGACTGCTGCAACTCATCCCCACACTTATTGGCATTTCCATTATCGTTTTTGCGATTTCAGCCATGGTGCCGGGTGATTATATTACAGCCAAGCAGAACCCGAATATGACCGCCGAGAAGGCGCAGCAGCTACGACATATCTACGGGCTGGATAAACCGGAATACCAACGTTATTTTATATGGGCCGGTAATATGTTAAAGGGAAATATGGGGGATTCATTGCAGCATAAGCAGCCAGTAACGAAGGTCATTGGCAATTATGTATGGAACTCTTTTATTATCGCTTTTTTTAGTCTTATTTTTAGCTGGCTAATTGCAGTTGTTGCAGGGGTATTTTCAGCTAAGTTTCAATATTCGTTATTCGATAAGTTCGTTACGTTATTCATTTTCTTATGTATGTCGCTGCCTTCATTTTTTATTGGTTTATTGGTCATCAAAATATTTGCCCTTGAATGGGGGATTCTTCCGGTTGGGGGCATGACCACAGCAGGGATGGAAGCAGGCTCGTGGGCTTATATGGTGGATGTCCTCAAGCATATGTTTTTGCCGACACTCGTACTTACGATGCTGAGTACAGGAAGCCTGACTCGTTATTTCCGTACAGGCATGTTGGAGGTCATCCGTCAGGATTATATCCGTACCGCACGCGCCAAGGGTTTAAAGGAACGGACGGTTATTTTCAAACATGCACTGCGCAATGCTCTGATTCCAGCAATCACACTGCTCGGGTTCGAGCTTCCAGCCTTATTTGGTGGGGCGATGATCCTGGAAAAGGTATTTGTATGGCCAGGTGTGGGGCAGGTTTATCTGGAGTCGATTAGTATGCGGGATTATCCGTTTATGCTGGGCTTCACCATTTTTCTGGCCGTTCTTACGCTCATCGGTAATCTACTGTCTGATGTATTGTATGGCATGGCAGATCCAAGAATTCGCTTGAAGTAGGAGGGATACTATTGTCCGCAGAAACAGTCACGATTGAAACGAATCAAAAGGCGGCGATCCGTCCTGAAGCGTCTCCATGGAGAATCGCCATTCGTCGTTTTAACCAAAACCGCCTGGCTTTGGCAGGTCTCGTTATATTAATTCTCATGGTTATCATTTGTGTATTTGGCCCCATGATTTCACCTTATCATTTAGATGATTACAAGCTATCTGACAAAAATTTATCCCCTAATGCGAAGTACTGGCTTGGTACGGATAAGTTTGGTAGAGATATTTTACTGCGTACGATGCTGGCCGGCCGTATTTCTTTGACAGTGGGACTGGTCGCCACGTTTATTTCGGTCATGATCGGGGCGACGTTGGGTGCGCTGGCAGGGTTTTATCGTAAAGGCGTGGATACGGTTATTATGCGGATTGCCGATATTTTCATGGCGCTGCCTACATTGCCGCTGCTTATTATTTTAGGTGCTGTTCTGTCGGATTTGAAGGTTGATCCGTCGAACCGTATTTATTTTCTGATGCTTATTATCGGAATCCTGAGCTGGACGAGCTTGTCCCGTCTGGTCAGAGGGCAGATTCTTACACTGCGTGAACAGGAGTTCATGCAGGCGACGGAAGCGTTGGGGTTGAGAGACCGCCGTAAAATATTCCGACATCTGCTGCCGAACACGATTCCTACTATTATTGTTACGGCTACACTTGGAGTGGCTGGCGCGATTATTACAGAATCTGCGCTCAGTTACTTGGGGATTGGCGTTGTGCCGCCCACACCTTCGTGGGGGAACATGATATCGGCTGCGAATAACCTGATTGACTTCCGCAAACGGCCCTGGATATGGGTACCACCGGGAATGTGTATTCTAATTACTGTTGTAGCCATTAATCTGATTGGCGACGGTTTACGGGACGCGCTGGACCCTAAAATGAAGAAGTAGGAGACGAACGTTTATGGAAAATGCTTTGATTGAATTTCGTAACCTGAAAACCCACTTTCATACCTCTAACGGAACTGTCAAAGCGGTCAATGACGTCAGTTTTAAAATTCGTGAGGGTGAAACGCTCTGTGTGGTAGGAGAATCTGGCTGTGGTAAGAGTGTAACTGCAATGACGATGATGCGGTTGATTGATTCTCCCCATACCTCAGACGGACAAATCTGGTTTGAGGGCAAAGACCTCTTAAAACTCAATAAAGGTCAAATGCAGCAAATTCGCGGCAATGACATTTCGATTATTTTTCAGGAACCGATGTCTTCGCTGAATCCAGTGCTTACGATTGGGGAACAGATTACGGAGCCGTTGCTAATGCATACATTAATGAGTAAAAAAGAAGCACGCGCCCGGGCAATTGAACTGATTAATTTGGTGGGCATTTCGCGATCGGAGGAAATATTCCATTCTTATCCTCATGAATTGAGTGGCGGTATGCGCCAGCGGATTATGATTGCTATTGCTTTAAGCTGCAATCCGAAGCTGTTGATTGCGGATGAACCGACAACGGCACTGGATGTAACAATTCAGGCGCAGATTCTTGATTTAATGCGGGATTTGAAGGATAAGCTTAAAACGTCCATTATGCTGATTACGCACGACTTGGGTGTCGTGGCAGAAATGGCGGATTATGTGGTGGTTATGTATGCCGGGAACGTTATTGAAGAGGCTCCTGTCATTGAGCTGTTCAAAAATCCGCAGCATCCGTATACTCAAGGGCTATTAAAGGCTAAACCTGTCATTAATCAGAAAATGGATCGGCTGTATTCCATCCCAGGACAGGTGCCAAACCCCATTGAGCTGGGTGAAAATTGCCATTTTCATGATCGGTGCGCACATTGCATGCAAATATGCAAGGATCAGGCTCCTCCCTTGAATGAAAAGGAAAATGGTCATAAGGTTGCCTGCTGGCTATATGAGAAAGAAGGGGGGCAACGGGTATGAGCGAGCCTTTGATTCAAGTGGAAGGGCTGAAAAAGTATTTCCCGATCACAGGCGGGGTGTTTCAGCGTACGGTCGGACATGTAAAGGCGGTCGATGATGTATCCTTTCACATACATAAGGGTGAGTCCTTTGGTCTGGTAGGAGAATCTGGCTGCGGTAAAAGTACGATTGGGCGCACGATTCTCAGATTAATGGATAAGACAGAGGGATCAGTACGGTACAAGGGCGAAGACTTGCACGCGTTAAACAAGGAGCAGATTCGTGCGCTTCGTCCAAAGCTGCAAATCGTCTTTCAGGACCCCTTTAGCTCACTGAACCCGAGAATTAAGGTTGGTGAGGCGATCGGAGAGGCTTTGCTGGATCACGGGTTGATTGATCGTAATGAGCTGCGGCAAAAGGTCAACGAAACGCTGAATATTTGCGGTCTATCCTCGTATCACTATGATCGTTATCCGCATGAGTTCTCTGGCGGTCAGCGGCAGCGGATCGGGATTGCACGGGCCTTGATTTTGAATCCTGATTTTATTGTGGCTGACGAGCCGGTATCTGCCCTGGATGTATCGATTCAGGCCCAGATCATTAACTTGTTAAGCGATTTGCAGCAGGAACGCCAACTGACGTACCTGTTCATCTCACATGATCTGAGTGTGGTCGAGCATCTGTGTAGCCGGATTGGTGTGATGTATCTGGGCTCAATGGTAGAGTTGGCCTCCAAGGAGGAGCTGTTCAGCAATCCGCTTCACCCGTACACCAAGGCTTTGCTATCAGCAGTACCGATTCCAGACCCGACGATCAAAAGACAGCGGATTGTGTTAAAAGGGGACATCCCATCTCCGGCTAATCCGCCGTCAGGATGCAAGTTTCATACACGCTGTCCTATGGCAGAAGCACGCTGTAAAACAGAGGCTCCGGTATATCGAGATGCGGGCGACCAGCATTTTGTAGCCTGTCATTTTGCTTAATACGTCATACTGAAGAAGCAAAATATCCCCCTTCCTGTAACAGGGGTTGGCGGGTATTTTGTTGTGAAATAAAAAAAGGTAAAAAAATTGTATCTTTTTTTCGAAAAATTGCAGACAAAATGGATTTTTCATCGTCTAATAAGGTATGGAGGTTATTACGATGATGAAAAAACATTGGTTACGTTGGGCTATTGTCGTCCCGGTACTTATTATATTGATTTTTATTACACTTGGACCCCGCTTGTTGATCGGAAAGCCGAATGTAGATGCAGACGCTGCGGTGCTAATGGACATGCATACCGGGGAATTACTAATGGATGTGAATGGCGATAAGCCTATGCCCTCCGCAAATATGTCCAAGCTCATGACCGAGCTACTGGTACTGGAGGATATTCGGACCGGACGGTTAGGCTGGAATGATGAGGTGCGCATTAGTCGTTATGCCAGTACGGTGGGTGGTGTGAATCTATCCCTCCGGTATGGAGAAAGAATGACCGTATCTGAATTGTTTCAAAGTATGGTAGTGTATTCAGCGAATGACGCAGCTGTGGCACTGGCGGAACGTTCATCAGGGAATGAGTCCGCTTTTGTAAAGCGCATGAATGAAAAAGCTGCCCAAATTGGGTTGTCGCCCGATAGTCGCTTTAGTAATGCCTCTGGGGCAGGTCAGAGTGAATTAGGGCCGAACCATCCTAAGGACATTCGCGGAGAAACGAAGATGACGGCAAGCGACACTGCAAAGTTGGCCTCTTACTTGATTACATCACATCCTGAGATTCTCAGAACGTCCAGCCGTACACAGATGGAATTGAAGGATAAGGGCATTTACATCAGCAATACGAACTGGATGTTGCCTTCCTTGGCTGGACCGTACTCTTATGCGGGCACGGACGGATTGAAAGCAGGATACACAAGCGATGCTGGATATTGTTTCACGGGTACAGCTGAGCAGCATGGCAAACGGTTAGTTGCTGTAGTACTGGGTGCACCGAGCAAGGAGGAGCGTTTCGAGCAGACACGGAAGTTGTTCGATTATGGTTTTTCTCTGTCCACCTCTTTCCCTGTGCGTTTGCAAAATTTGGTGAAATTGGCTCCGCATTAAAAATAAAAGATAACTTTGAAGGCTACATAGAATACTTATATATACATTACTGAGGGCTTTGACCGTAAGGGCGAAGCCTTTTTTGTCATGAATTGAGGAACTGACCATGCCATGGCACTTTTGACAACAAGGTAGCTGACCTTTTATGCTTTGAGGGGAAGTTTCCGCTTCATGAGGGACCCATCCGGTTTAATGAAGAGATGGGATTTGTGGACGAAAGAAGGAAGGAAGCCATTATGGAGAGAAGACATAAGAGAAGGACCCGTGGAAAGCCCAAAAAGAAAAAGAGGTTTACCGCTCTATATATTTCATGTATTGTCTTGCTTTTAGTTGCAGTGGGAGGCTATCTATTCCGCAAACAGCTGACGCTCGTGGCTTTCGACTGGTTTGTGTCGCCGACGCTGGAAAGCAAACTGGAGAAATCCTACCAGCCTCGTCAATCCGCGGAACAGCAGCCGCAAGAGAAGGTGGCTTACCAAAAGGAGCCTTTTTCGGTGTTGCTACTGGGAACGGATCAAAGGCCAAACGAAAAGGCACGTGGTCGCTCAGATACGGTGATATATGCTGCTGTACGGCCCGCAGAATCGCGTGTGCTCTTGGTCTCCATTCCAAGGGATACGTATGTACAGATTGCCGGACATGACTCCAATCGAGATGGCGAGGATGATTTTGATAAGTTAGGGCATGCTTATGCGTTCGGAGGCGAGGATATGTCCATGGCCACCGTAGAGAAGCTGATGGAGCATAAGGTCGATTATTATGCTACGATTAATTTCCAGGGTATTCAGGATGCCGTGAATGCAGTGGGTGGAGTTGTGCTTCCTATCGATCAGCCCATCGAGAATAAAAACCCGCTGCATATCAAGTTCCGTATTGAGGCGGGCAAGCCGCTTTATAATGGTGAAGAAGCCATGTATTATGTTAGGTATCGGGAAGATAGCGACTTCAACCGTACAAAACGTCAGCAAATTTTTTTGAACGCTATGGCCGATAGGCTGCTGAATATCGATGGAATCACCAAGATCCCGGAGTTGCTCGATATTATGGGGGCCAATTTCACAACGGATATGGAACCTGCCTTTATTACTGGGCTTGGCAAGCAAGCTATTTCACAGGGGAATCCACAAATTTTAAGTTTTACGATTACGGGGGAAGGGTTCAAGAAAAAGGGTCTGTACTATGACCGGGCTAATGAACAGGAGCTTGAATATGCCAGACTTATGATTGCGAACTGGCTAGACTCTGATACAACCCCGCAGACGCTGAGGCTTCCCGACAAGCAGAACATTCAGTGAGTAATCAATTGATTTATATTTGATTTTGAGGGGGATTCGTTTCTCATGAATATCGCTTTTTTCTTGCTTCCCAAACAAGAGGTCGCTTGTGTAACGGCGGATGCTACTCTACGGCAAACATTGGAACGAATGGAATATCACCGGTTCACGGCGGTCCCTATTTTGGATAAGGAAGGTAGATATACGGGTACGGTTACAGAGGGTGACCTATTGTGGCATATGAAAGAGTCTGAGGGGAAAATCACCTTTGAAAACGCTTCTAAGTTTATGCTCAAGGACGTTCCGCTACGGGTTTCGATGAAACCTGTATCCATTGATGCCAACATGGAGGATCTGATTAATTTGGCGAAGGTACAAAACTTTGTGCCTGTCGTGGATGATATGGAGCGGTTTATCGGTATCGTGCGCCGCAGCCAAATTATTGAGTATTGTGAGAAATTTGTGTCTAAGGAATCGCTTAATACTTCAAGCTAAAATAAGCAGCAGAGCTGCTATGAAATAACGATTTACCCTATGGGGTAACAGTTATTTTCAAAATAGGATATGCTATAATGGAGAATAAAGCTTTTTCAGAGGGGTGTGACTCTTCATCATATGCCTAAAGAAATGGATGTAGTTAAACGAGCCAAGGTTATTGAATGGCTTAAAACAGAGGTGCTTGACCAAGTCTCCCGTCTGTTTAAGGCGATGTGGGAAGGCAGTACAGTCCGTATTGGTGACTGTTTGGCCAGCCTGGTGATGAGTAGTTATATTCTGGGGAGGCGTCTTGGGGTGTCTTACCGTGAATTGGATGATCTACTCATCGACAAGCTAAGAAAGCACAGAAAAGAAGGACACCAGTTGGAGGATTGGTACCAAGACATTTCCGCACTGGAAGAACATATGCGTAAGAGGTGAAAACGTTGAAATTCCGCTTGGCCACTGTAGCATGGAGCGTTATTTATTTGCTTCTGCTGCTGACTCTATTGACACCATTTAGAATTATTACCGTATTTTTTCTGATTGTGCCTGGCGCTGTATTGTTTTCATCGCTGCCTTTCAAAGGATTTCTGGTTCACGTCATACCGGTGCTTTTCATTATAGCGCTACTCGATGTGTATTCGCTGCTTCCTGCGATTTACTTTCTGATTCCTTCTATATTGATGGGACGGATATATAAAAAGGGAGGATCTGCTTTTCAGGCGTTGATGACCGGAACGGGCATTATTTTAGCCGAATTGTTGTTTGTACTGTTTATCGCTACGTATTCCTTCGGGTTTGATCTTTCGCAGTCCCTTCGGAATCAGGCTGAGATATCGGCCAGTATTGTACAGCAGATTTTGAGTGCGAATCCGATGTTTGCGAATATGAGCTGGACAGCTGAAGATACGCAGAAACTCGGTACAATGCTGATTGGTAAAGTTCCATATGTGATGATTGTCAGCTCGTTCATACTGGCAGTGATCACACATGCTTTGGCACGTCCAGCGTTGAGTAGTCTCGATGTGCCGGTACGTAAAATGAAGCCTGCCCGCGAGTGGATGCTACCGCGTACGCTGATCTGGTACTATCTGCTGGCAATTGTAATTGGATGGATAGCGGATTCTTCCGATAGCAGCTGGATTCAAACGGTCTCCATTAGTATGCTACCGCTGATCCATGCATGTTTTATTATCCAGACAATTGGTTTTGTATACTTCTGGACGCATAGCCGTAAAAAGAGCCCGGTGATTGCGTTGCTGCTGTCGCTCGTCGTTCTGGTGTTCCAGCCGCTCCGCATTATAGGTATTATTGATTTGGCCTTTCCGCTGCGTGAAGCTATTACAAGATCAAAGAAATAGGGTGAACAGTCATGCCTAAATTTCTACAAAAACGCTGGCACGGCTATCAGACGGTCTGGGCGTTTTTACTGCTGCTGGTGCTTGTCATATGTATTTCCATGTACAACTGGGAACTGGGTGTGATAGGACTGCTGCTATCATTCTTGCTCGGCGGACTGATGCTGAAGACGGAGCTGGATTTTCGTCGGGAACTGAATCAATATATCAGTGGTCTTTCCTTCCGGATTAAGCGGGTGGAGGGAGAAGCGATCAGTACACTGCCGTTCGGTATCATTTTATACAGTGAAAATCGAACCGTAGAATGGCACAATCGCTTTGCCAGTGAGATGTTCGAGGAGCAATCATTGATTGGAGAGCCTCTTCAAGATTTGTTTCCTCAACTCGCAAATGCTCTAAGCACTAAAAAAGAAACGAAAGAACCTGCTCGTGAACTAAAGGTGGAATTACAGCATGATGAGCGTCATTATCAGTTTCTAATCGTGCCTGATGAGCGTCTGATATATTTGTATGAAGTGACGGAGCTTGCGGTATTGCGCAAGCAGTATGAGAACGAGCGGTTGGCGCTTGGTATCGTCATGCTTGATAATATGGACGAGGCTGCTCAGGGAATGGACGATCAGCAACGCACCGCGCTTATTGCGAAGGTTTCCAGCGAGATTACATCTTGGGCCAATCAGTACAATATTTATTTGCGCCGGTTGTCATCTGAGCGTTATCTTATTATGCTGAATCATAAAGCACTCCAGGAGCTGGAGCAAAGTCGATTTGTCATTTTGGATACCGTGAGGGAAATGACGGCGGATTTGAAAGTACCGATGACATTGAGCATTGGCTTGTCTTTTGGCGCAGAGAGTATCAAGGAACTGGGCGAGTTGGCCCAATCCAGTCTAGATATGGCGCTTGGACGTGGGGGAGATCAGGCAGCAGTGAAAGCGGGACAGCGCCTGTCCTTTTACGGAGGCAAGTCCAATGCTGTCGAGAAGCGTACCAGGGTGCGTGCCCGAGTCATTGCACATGCGCTGCGTGATCTGATGCAGGAGAGCGACCGTGTGCTGATTATGGGACACAAAATACCGGACATGGATGCAATCGGAGCAGCTATCGGTGTGTGGAAGGCCGCGGCACTTTACAATGTAGAGGCCCATATCGTACTGGACAAATCCAATCCGTCTATTGACCGAATGATGGAGCAGGTAAACAAGGATGAGAAGCTGTCGCAAGCGCTCATGACACCGGAGCAGTCGCTTCAGGTGATGACCGAGCACAGCCTGCTGGTTGTGGTGGATACGCACAAGGCGTCAATGACGATTGAGCCGCGTCTGGTGCAGACGGCCAGCCGGGTGGTGGTGGTGGATCATCACCGTCGGGGCGAGGAATTTATTAATGATTCTGTTCTGATCTATTTGGAGCCATACGCGTCATCGGCCTGTGAACTGGTGACTGAGCTGCTGCAATATATCCATGAAAAGGTCCAGCTGACACCGCTGGAGGCAACATCATTGCTGGCGGGGATTACGGTGGATACCAAGCATTTCTCCCTGCATACAGGCTCACGCACATTCGAGGCAGCTGGCTTCTTAAGACGTAGTGGAGCGGATACAGTGATGATCCAGCGCATGTTAAAAGAGGACCTGGATGAATATATTGCTAAGGCGGAAATTATTAAGCATGCTAAAATGATATATGGGCATATCGCAATTGCGGTGACCGAGCCCGGACAAAAAATACCGCAGCTCCTGATTGCTCAGGTGGCGGATTCATTACTCAATATGACGGATGTACTGGCCTCCTTTGTGGTCAGTGAACGTCCTGACGGCCTGGTGGGGATCAGCGCCCGTTCACTCGGACGCATGAACGTACAGGTTGTCATGGAACGGCTAGGCGGCGGAGGACATCTGACGAACGCGGCGGTTCAGCTGGAATGCTCGCTGGAGGAAGCTAGACGCAGAGTGGTCGACGTTCTGGCCGAAATTGATGGGGAAGAGGGGTTATTTGAATGAAAGTAATATTCATTAAAGATATGAAGGGCCAAGGTAAGAAGGGGCAGGTTAAGGAAGTATCCGACGGTTATGCAGCGAATTTTTTGTTGCCGCGTGGGATTGCCCGTCCAGCAACGGAAGGAAATATGAAGACGCTGGAAAACCAAAACGCTGCTGAGGAAAAACGCAAACAAGAGGAAAAGGAAGAGGCGCAAGTACTCGGCAAAAAGCTGGAAGAGACTACAATTCAGCTCAAAGCGAAGGCTGGAGAAGGCGGACGTCTGTTCGGTGCGATTACAAGCAAGCAAATCGCAGAGGCTGTTGCTAAAACAGGCATCAAGCTGGACAAACGCAAAATCGAGCTGGAAGAACCGATTCGTACGTTGGGCGTGACTCAAATGACCGTCAAGCTTCATCCTGAGGTCAAAGCTACGCTGAAAGTACAGGTGACTGAAGAATAATTATGGGCGGCGAATTTTTTGATCGGATTCCTCCGCAAAATCTGGAGGCTGAACAGGCGGTTATCGGGTCTATTTTGCTTCAGTCCGAAGCACTGATTACCGCAATGGAGCGGGTGCAGACCGAGGACTTTTACGATAAAGCTCATCAGATGATTTACGAAGCAATGATTGAGCTGGGTGAATCCGGACAGCCGATTGACTTGGTTACGCTGACCTCGAAAATTCAAGACAAGGGACAGCTAGAGGATATCGGTGGTGTCAGTTATCTGGCGAAGTTGGCTCACGGGGTGCCAACAGCGGCTAACGTGGATTACTATGCCCAGATCATTGAAGAAAAAGCGATGCTTCGTCGCTTGATTCGTGCAGCTACACAGATTGTGAGCGAAGGCTATAGCAGTGGCGAGGATGTCGCCGGCATGCTGAGCGATGCCGAGCGCAAGATTATGGAAATCTCCAACGGGCGCTCAGGCAGTGGCTTTATTGCCATCCGCGATGTCGTGATGGAAGTGTTTGACCGCGTTGAATTGCTGCATCAGAACAAGGGCAACACGACCGGAATTCCGTCCGGCTTTGTTGATTTGGATAAGATGACAGCGGGTTTCCAGCGCAATGACTTGATCATTGTGGCTGCTCGTCCATCTGTAGGTAAAACGGCATTTGCCCTGAATATTGCACAAAACGTTGCAGTACGGGCAAAAGAGACGGTTGCCATCTTCAGTCTGGAAATGTCGGCGGCTCAGCTCGTGCAGCGGATGATCTGTGCCGAGGCTAACTTGGACGCGAACGTCATGCGGACAGGTGAATTTAAGGGCGATGACGATTGGGCGAAGCTGACGATGGGCATTGCAGCCTTGTCAGAGGCGGAAATTTATATCGATGATACGCCCGGCATCACTGTGGCTGATATCCGAGCCAAATGCCGCCGTCTCAAGGCGGAAAAGGGACTGGGCATGATCGTTATTGACTACTTGCAGCTCATTCACGGACGCGGCAAAGCGGGCGAGAACCGGCAGCAGGAGGTATCCGAAATTTCACGGACATTGAAACAAATCGCCCGTGAACTTGAAGTGCCTGTAATCGCCCTTTCCCAGCTGAGTCGGGGTGTAGAGCAGCGTCAAGATAAGCGGCCAATGATGAGTGACTTGCGGGAATCGGGTTCCATCGAGCAGGATGCTGACATCGTTGCGTTTCTGTACCGGGATGATTACTATAATCAGGAAACAGAAAAGAAAAATATTATTGAAATTATTATTGCCAAGCAGCGTAACGGCCCGGTCGGTACGGTAGAGTTGGTATTTCTTAAAAATTATAATAAATTCGCTAATTACGAGCGTGCCCATTCGGATGCGTTCGCCGGTTAATATATTAGTATGTTTAGAAAAGGCTCTTTCGACGCGGGTATCGCGGTTTCGAGAGAGTCTTTTTTATAGAATTCATATATTTTCATAGAACGATTGAAACTCTCAATTACGAACAATACTATTTTCATGTAATATAATGTTCGCTTTTTATTTGACTTTGAAAAATGGTACTGGTACACTTATAGTGCTGCTTCAACGTAGCGGGAGATCATTACGCCCGGGGCTTTCCGAACTTGTGGAATGTCTGCGACGGACGTTTTTTCCTGCTGTCCGAGAACGCTTCATATCTGCCCGCTGAGGCGGCTGAAGCCAGATATGTGTTAGCGCGTCAGCTCAAAATCAGAGTGTCTGTGGGCACTCCACGGAGGAATGAAACATGTCAACTGTAGTCGTTGTGGGAACACAATGGGGAGACGAAGGCAAAGGTAAAATCACGGACTATCTGGCGGAAAGCGCTGAAGTGGTGGCCCGTTACCAAGGCGGAAACAATGCTGGTCATACGATTCTCATTGACGGTAAAAAGTATAAGCTGAGCCTGATTCCATCCGGCGTTTTTTATGAAGATAAAAAGTGTGTTATTGGCAACGGCATGGTAGTGAATCCAGCCGCTCTTATTGAAGAAATTACTTATATTCATGATAATGGATTTTCCACAAAAAATTTGGTCATTAGTGACCGCGCACATGTCATTATGCCTTACCATATGACGTTGGATGTGCTGGAAGAAGACCGCAAAGGTCCTAACAAAATTGGTACTACCCGTAAAGGGATCGGTCCTGCTTATATGGATAAAGCTGCACGTAACGGTATTCGTATTGCTGATTTGCTGGATGCAGAGGAATTCGAAAAGAAACTGCGCCATCTAACGAAGGAAAAGAATCAAGTGATTGAGCAAGTATACGGCGGCGAGCCGCTGGATGTTGAAGAAATATTGAAACAGTACCTGGAATATGCTGAGTTTATCCGTCCTTATGTAGCGGACACGTCTGTTGTGCTGAACGATGCAATCGACGCTAATCGTAAGGTGTTGTTTGAAGGTGCGCAAGGCGTTATGCTCGATATCGACCAAGGTACGTATCCATATGTTACGTCCTCTAACCCGTCGGCTGGCGGCGTATGTATCGGTTCCGGTGTAGGCCCGTCCAAAATTCAACAAGTGATCGGTGTAGCTAAATCATACACAACTCGTGTAGGTGATGGACCTTTCCCAACGGAGTTGAACGATGAAGTTGGCGATTACATTCGTGAAACAGGTCATGAGTACGGTACGGTTACAGGACGTGCTCGTCGTGTTGGCTGGTTTGACAGCGTCGTTGTGCGTCATGCCCGTCGTGTCAGTGGATTAACGGGTCTTTCCCTGAACTCGTTGGACGTTTTGACAGGTCTGAAAACAGTCAAAATCTGTACAGGCTACAAATATCGCGGTGAGATCATCACGCATTATCCAGCTAGCTTGAAAATGCTGGCGGAATGCGAAGCGGTATATGAGGAATTGCCAGGTTGGAGCGAAGATATTACTGGCGTAAAAACGTTGGAGGAACTGCCTGAAAATACACGCAATTACGTACAACGCGTATCCGAGCTGACAGGCATTCCAATCGCTATTTTCTCGGTTGGTCGTAACCGCGATCAAACGAACCAAGTGCTTCCAATTTATTTGTAAGACATCTATAGGATTCTATGAAGGCGTCATGCCTGTTCTAAAATATAGCTATTCCTGCACGATTAGGAGAGAGAGGTGGTTAATTCCTTTCTCTCCTTTTTTCTGTGTAGTTGTGTTTGTGCTAGTTTTACATATTCCAAGGGTTAAAAATCGTCATATCTCGTCAATACTGGTCTATATGCACTTCATGATGTACACATGGCAAGATGCGTATAAGGAGGTAACGGGATATGAGGTGGCTTGGATGGCTACTTAAAAAAGGAATGACGGTGGTGCTGGTCAGCGCGCTGACACTGGCAGTGACCGGTGTGGTCGTGAATGCCTATGTTCAATCACTGCTGCGGCAGTTTAACATTCAGCTTGATCACCAGCCGACATGGGGATGGAGTTGGCTAAAAGGCAGCGCTGGTACTGACCAAAGTACAGGCACAGGGAAGAGCAAGACGACAGGGAGCGACTCTGGAGGTGTAACACCGCCTGATAATGCTTTGCCTGTCATGGGACAGGGCTTAGAGGAAAGCGGACGTGAAGCTGGAGGCTCATCCAATGGAACGGTATCCCAGGAAGGGGCCACGTCGGCGGGAACATCAGGCAGCGAGTCGCGTCAGCAGGCAGAAGGTACAGCTACTCCCGAAACGAGTATCGAAGGTCATGATTTGGTCATTACGCCCGACCATCTGACAGAGAAAAAGAACAATTTACCGGCGGCTCAGAAGCAGGAGATTTTTACGATTCTCATGAGTAAACTACCGCCGGAGGAGATGCAGAAAATATCAGCCGCGATGGAAGGCGGCCTCACCGAGCAGGAGCTGCAAGATATTCAGCAGGTGCTTGCGAAGTATTTGACCAAAGAGGAATATAACAAGCTGATGGGTATGCTTAAATAATGCATGAATAAAACACAAGAATGTATGGGCAGTGTTAATGCTCAAAACAGGACTGTAGAATCCGCGCTAGGCGCGGATTTTTTTGCGTTCAAGGAAGTAATTGGGGTGTAGTTGAATTCTTTGTAAAAGCTATGTTAAAGTAAACTGTGTTGTGAAAAGGTTAAATTTTTGAAACCTTTTACGTAACTATGCAATGCTAGATAGCGACTATTATCATAGATAAGCTTGTAAAAGGGCTACTTTTATCATGTAAAAAAACAATAATGAACGCATTTAATAGAGATAGGATATGCTGAAAAGGAGAGAACCATGGAGGTTTCTAAGGGGAAGTTATCACCAGACCACAGGAGTGGAAATTCAAGTGTTGAGGGCAATTCTGCTGATAAAGCAGGGAAAATAGCAACATGGTGGAGCGGACGGAAAAGATGGTTAAGTTGGACGGCAGGCGGCATTGTGATTGTTGGCGGTCTTATTTTTGCTAGCAATCAGTATGTTGGAGCCAATATGGTTCCTTATTATAAAGTGTATGTTAAAGGCGTTGAGGTCGGCGGTATCCTGAATGAGCAGCAGCTTAAGCAGCTGTATTCAACGAAGAGCAAGCAGTATAAAGACAAGTATCCTGACGTGGAAATGGTGCTCAATACGAGCGCGGTCACGACGAGCACGGAAAAGGCATATAAGGCGGATATCGATAGCGCAGCCACGCTGAAGAAGCTGGACGGCATGCTGACTGCCTATGCCAAAGCAGTAGAAGTGAAGGTCAACGGACAGATGGTTGGCATTGTAAAGGATAAAGCGACGGCACAAGCAGCTTTAAAGCAAGTGCAGAAGAAGTACACACCTGCGGGTGAAGGTACGGCTTCTGGCATCAAGGGGCTAGTTCGCAAAACATCCGTGGGGAGTAGTCATGCTAGCGCAAGCACGAAGGCGCCTAAAGCATGGCTGGAGTCTGCTGGTATCCGTGAAAAGATTGCGTATGAGCCTGTGAAAGCAGATCCGAACAAGGTGCTGACGGAGGAAGAAGCGGTTAAAGTATTGACCGAGGGACGTGAAGCTCCTACAACGTATACGGTGCAGGAAGGTGATTCATTGTCGTCGATTGCCACCAAGTTCAATACGACGGCTTGGGAGATTAAGCAAAACAATCCCGGTCTGCGTGAGTTGTATTTGCAAATTGGGGACGAGTTAAAGGTCACGGCTCCCAAGGTACCTGTTACGGTACGAACGGTAGAAAAGGTCGTCGAGCAGATCGCCATCGAGCCTGAAATAGAGATTCGCCAGAGCGATGAATTGAAGGCAGGAGTTACGAAAGTCGTCAGACCGGGACAAGCAGGTCTTAAAGAGATGGACTATCGTTTGACCAAGGAGAACGGTGAGGTCGTGCAAGAGGAATGGCTTGGTCAAAAGGTGTTACAGCCTTCTGTTACCGAGGTGGTTCTGAGAGGGACGAAGGTCGTGGGAGAAGGTTCCGGACAGTTCGCTTGGCCAGTGTCCGGTGCTACGATGTCGAGCAGCTTTGGCGCACGTTGGGGACGTATGCACGAGGGGGTCGACTTAGTCGGCAGTCCTGACATTCACGCATCTGATGAAGGTGTGGTGTCATTTGCAGGTCAGCAGAATGGATACGGCAATGTCATTATGATCGATCATGGCAACGGCTACCAGACGGTGTACGGGCATTTGAGCAGCATTGGCGTTCATGTAGGACAGGTTGTTCAACAAGGCGAGTCGATCGGAGTTATGGGGAGCACAGGACGCTCAACAGGAACGCATCTGCATTTTGAAATTCGCAAAGATAATACGGCACGCAATCCAATGACGTATTTAAGATAGATTTGATGCTTATATCGTTAGCTACATGATTGACGAAGAACAAGGAGAAAGGCCATGTTTTTCTGCATGCTTAACAGCAGGTGCAGGCATGGTTTTTTTCTGCGTAAAGAAAAAAGGGTCTGGAAAAGTAATGGAATAGCGTACGGGTATGATAGAATAGAATAAGCATCTTATGGGCGCTAACAAACGAAAAGTTAATGATAGATGATGATCCGTGAGAAGAGGTGAACGCTGTATGCAGGGGACGATTCTAGTAGTGGATGATGAACAACCTATCGCTGATATTTTGAAATTTAATTTGGAAAAAGAGGGCTACGAGGTCATTTGCGCCTTCGATGGAATCAGTGCAGTGGATATTGCGGTTAAGCAACAGCCAGACCTGATTTTGCTGGACCTGATGCTGCCGGGCATGGATGGTATGGATGTATGCCGCGAGGTACGCGGACATCAGCTTCAGACGCCAATTATTATGCTGACTGCCAAGGACGGGGAAATCGACAAAGTGCTAGGGCTGGAGCTGGGCGCGGACGATTATGTGACGAAGCCGTTCAGCACACGGGAATTGCTGGCACGGGTGAAGGCACAGATGCGTAGACAGCAACGCGGCGTGGCGGGCACGCCGGAAAGCCGCCCACAGGAGGATAAGCAGGGGCTGCGCGTAGGCGATCTCTTTTTTGATGCGGATATGTATACAGCCTATAAAAACGGAACTCCACTTGACCTGACGCATCGCGAGTATGAACTTCTATATTATATGGCGAAAAATGCAGGCAAGGTCATGACTCGCGAGCATTTGCTTCAAGCGGTATGGGGATTTGAATACTACGGGGATGTGCGGACGGTAGACGTGACGATCCGGCGGCTACGCGAGAAGATTGAGGAAAACCCGAGCAAGCCGGAGACCATCCTGACACGCCGTGGCCTCGGATATATCGTTAGCGGGGGCAAAGGTGGCCTGCGGGCATGAGATGGCTGTCTTTCTTTCGCACCATTCATGCCAAGTTGATTATTATCTATGTACTACTTATTTTGGTGGCCATGCAGTTGATTGGAGTCTATTTTGTCAGCTCGATGAAGAACTCTTTGACGAGTAATTTTACGCAGGATTTGCAAGCACGGGCGGAGATGCTGTCCGTGCTGGCGGAGCAGGATCTGAGCGGCAGTGATGGCAAAATGGAAGAAGATAGCGTCGAAAGTCTGCGTGCACGCGTAAATAACTTGTTTGATTTCAGCGGCGCGGAAATTCAGGTGCTGGATGCCAGCGGCAAAGTACTGATTACTTCTCAAGGCTCCCACGCTGACTATGTCGGACGTAAAAATACGCAGACAGTGGTTAGCCGCGCACTTCAAGGAATCCGTGATAACGAGGAATATATGGTGGACGAGGATAACGTGCGCAAGAAGGTCGTCGCCAAGCCTGTCATCAGCCAAGGCAAAATCGTCGGTGCGGTGTACATCGCTGCTTCGATGGCTGAGCTGTACGATACGATGAAACGCATTAACAATGTGTTTCTCTCAGGTATGCTGATTGCGCTCGCATTAACGGCTGTGCTGGGCGTGGTATTGGCCCACACGATTACGCATCCGATCAAAGTGATGACACGTCATGCAACAGAGGTCGCTGAGGGCAAATTTGACCAGCAGATGCCGGTGTTTGGCGAAGATGAAATCGGTAGGCTGAGCGTGGCCTTTAACTATATGACAGGACGTCTGCGTGAGGCATTGTCGCAGAATGAGGAGGAGAAGGAAAAGCTCTCCTCCATCTTGACCAATATGAGCGACGGTGTGGTCGCTACTGACGATCATGGCCGGGTCATTCTGGTCAATCGCCGCGCCAGCGCCATGCTGGGCGTGAACGAGAATGAAATGACTGGCAGACATATTGCGGTACTACTGGGGATCGACCCCGAGGAAACTGAGGCTCTGTACAGCGGCTCGTCCGCTTCTACGCTCTTGCAGCTGGAGCCAGCCGGTCAGGATGAACCCATCGTCATCCGTGTGACCTTTACGCCGATTCATCGGCGTGAATTTGGCATTACGGGTACGATTGCCGTGCTCCAAGACGTGACAGAGCAGGAGGAAATGGAGACGACGCGGCGTGAATTTGTCGCTAATGTATCCCATGAGCTGCGCACACCGCTGACGACGATCCGCAGCTACGCTGAAGCGCTGGATGACGGCGCGATGGCTGAGCCGCAGCTCGCAGAGCGTTTTGTGGGTGTTATACGCAATGAGACGGAGCGTATGATCCGGTTGGTTACAGATTTGCTGCATCTGTCGCGGCTCGATTCCAATGAAGCGCCTTTGCGGATGCAGCCTGCCGATGTGATGGAGATGCTGGACGAGGTCGCGGATCGGTTTTCTTTTCAGATGAAGGAAAATCACATTCGCTCAGGCATGTTCGTAGAGCAGGGGATTGGCAAGGTCGTAATCGACCGCGATCAGATTGATCAGGTGCTGGACAATCTGATGTCCAATGCATTGAAATATACGCCAGAAGGTGGAAGTATTCGGATCGAAGCTCGCCGCAACAATGAGGGCATGCTGGCTATTTCGGTGCAGGATACTGGAATTGGCATACCAAAAAAAGATTTGGACCGGATTTTTGAACGGTTTTATCGTGTGGACAAGGCGAGATCGCGCAATATGGGTGGCACGGGACTGGGGCTGTCGATTGCCCGGGAAATTGTAAAGGCCCATGGAGGTCAGATTTTCCTGGAGTCCGAATATGGTCAGGGAACTTGTACGACTTTTACGCTGCCTATGTCGGGTGAAGGGAGGGAAGCACAGTGAAGGAACGTTTGAAGTCCTGGACGCTTGTTTTGCTGGTGGCTTCCAGCCTGGTTCAGACTTATTTTTTGATCTACCGTCTTCCGGGCAGTGATTCTGTAATCACCTCAGAAACGAACTATGTCAAAACCGAAAGCATGGGGCAGGAGAAAAAGATTGAAAATCTTGTATTCCCTGATAGGATGCTAATTCATCAAGGTGAGAAGAAACATACCGTTTTTTATCCGGGGGTTACTTTTTACGATTTAATTTATACACGGCTGGAAAGCCGAAGTTTTAACAATTTCCAACGTCGGAGTATCCAATCAGCGGACTGGGCACGGATTCGCAGTGAGAATGAGGGGATCGAACTATCATTTTCAGGCGGAGTTCCGGTTTCATTACTGGAACGGGTTATGCGTCTGACGCCGGATTCGGTGTTTCAGGGAGAGACGATTAACCGCATCTGGATCTATATCGACGAAAAGAATGCCAAGCCGCACGCGCTCTTTTTTAGTGCTAGAGGCGATGTGGTGTATGAGGCGAACCAGTTCGATATGACGGTAGAAGACATTCGGCAGCATGTGAATTTTGGGAAAAATGCTCCGTTGTACAAGCTGGTGAATAATCAGTACTACATTCCCGTGAATGACCTGGAGACTGTACAGCCTGTGGTATATGCCGGGTTGTTTACGACGGAACAGATGCAGCGAAATTTATTTTTCGATCCAGGCATTACGCGCAATATTCAGGAAAAAGATGGTTCCCAAATTTATACAGATAGCAAGCGTAGTCTACAGATCAAGCAGGATCAACGTTGGATGAGCTATACCGATCCCAGTGCACCAGGGGCAGATGGAAGCAGTCCGATTAGGGACGTATTGGCCGCAGTTGATTTTGTAAATCAGCATGGCGGTTGGGATGCTTCATATCAGATGAAATTGAGGAGCAGCGATGAAAATCGCACAAGTGTGATGTTCCAGCAGTATTATGGTGCTTACCCGGTGCTGGACACGCCATCGTTCCGCTTTGGTACGATTTCATTGCAAATCCAGCAGGAGACGGCATCTGTCTATGATCGTTCGCTGCTATATCTCAAGGGCGGGGAGCAATCCTCGAGAAAGGTGTTGCTGCCAGGTGGCGAAGCCTTGGAGAAGCAACTGCAAATGGTAGGCGATGGCAAGTCGATTAGGGATCTGACTCCTGTATATCAGCCGGAGCTGATCAATGACGGATTGAAGCTTGTCCCTGAGTGGCGTGTTACGTTCAGCGATGGTTCTGCGGCAGAGATTCATGCTGTTCCTGTAACGACAGCATCCAATACAACACCAACGAAATCAGACCAAGAGACAAAGCGATGATAGGAAGGGGGAACGGGAATGGATTGGAGCCGCGCTAAAAACGTACTGATCTGTACATTTTTGCTGCTCAATGTGGTATTGGGTTATCAACTGTGGCATGATGCGCAGGAAACGGCCGGGCCGAATCTGGATTTTACTTCACTGGATGAAAACACGCAGCGTTTAATGGAAGAGAAAAGCATTCAGGTGTTGGCTCCGATTCCCGGAGATACCCCGCAGCTGCCCAAGCTGTCTTACACCTATGTCCATAGTGGAGAGAAGGATGAACTTGTGCAGTTGCTGAGACCGGTGGACAGCAAGCTGGTATTCACTCATGATGCGCTAGTGGAGGCACTGGAGCCGCAAATCAAGGACATCGATAGCTACCAGTACGATCCGCTGGATGTTCAGGAGGAGCTCGTATCTGGACAGGCAGATGCTTTTGTGCTACATCCGTTGGTACAGGGCAAGTGGCCGCTCTTTAATGTGAAGCTGGCTCTGTTTTACAGCAATCAGAAGATTACAGGGTATCGCAAAATTCAGGTGGAGCTCCAGCCCTCGGATGAGGCAAAGAAAATGCTGCCTGCGTCCAAAGCATTGGCGAGGTTGATCGACGGCTATTTGCCGCGTGACTCCGTAGTGAAGGATATCCGGCTAGGGTATTACGGACAGACCTTTAACTCCGATAGCCAGGTGGCTGCCCCGGTGTGGCGGTTTATGCTGGACAACGGAAAAGGTGTGTATTATGTACAGATGAACGGAGATGTCATTAGTCCAAAGACAGAACATACAGAAGGGTCTTGAACAGATATGGGGATTTCTTTTACCGTGCTGTCGAGCGGTTCGACCGGCAACGCTACCGTTGTGCGGAACGAAGACACGACATTGCTCATCGATGCAGGTCTCAGCGCAAAGCGTATTGACGAATTGCTGAAAGAACGCGATCTGAGCGGAGAAGAGTTGGATGGTATTTTGGTCACACATGAGCATTCCGATCATGTTAAAGGACTAGGCGCCATGGCGCGTAAATATAATTTACCTATATATGCTAACGAGAAGACATGGTTTGCCATTAGCAACGCTGTTGGGCAAATTGCGGATGATAACCGCAGAATATTGGAGACAGGCGCGACAAGGGAATTTGAGTCATTGCGTGTAGAGTCTTTTGGCATCTCCCATGATGCGGCTGAGCCCGTAGGGTACAGCTTTTATGATGGGGCAGAGAAGCTTAGCGTAGCAACCGATCTCGGCTATGTCAGTGATAAGGTAAAACAAGCGATATCAGACGCAGATGTATTGGTGCTGGAGGCTAATCATGATGTAGAAATGCTGCGTATGGGTCGTTATCCTTGGAACATCAAGCGCCGTATTCTCAGTGATATCGGCCATTTATCCAATGAGATGGCAGGAGCGATTCTTAGCGAGCTGTTGACCGGACGGACAAAGCGAACGTATCTGGCACACTTGAGCCGCGACCACAATATGATGGAACTTGCGAAGATGACTGTACGCGATGCGATGGAAGACCGCGGCTGTTTTTACAAGGATAGTGAGTTTCGATTGTGTGATACGTATTATGATCGTCCTACACCTTGGGATAAGGTAAGTGAGCCATAAAGCTGTCCAGCTCGGCGGCTTTGCGCTCGACCTCTTCACGGGTCACTATGCCTTTGTCCACCAGTAGTTCAATCAATGTACTTAGCGCCAGTGTATTCCGGTAGTGCTCGTCTTTCAAATCCGCAAGCTTGGCTGCCATGCGAACTTCATCCATAGCGGAACGATGGGAGTTCATCTTATATTCCTCCTGTAAAAATATTTTTAAAATGGCGTGCAATAAGCTTGGTTCTGCCTGTGGTTTTGCCAGGTGCTGTGATACAATAAAGCTAACAACAGAAAGCTTTCTGAAGGAAGGCTCTCATCGAAAGTATAGGCTGCTTTAAGCGGACGGGAACAAGCCAGAACGTCTCTATGAGACGATCATTTTGTAATAGAATAGAAGACTTGTTACTATTGTAGTCCATTGGTTTGGAAATCATTCCTCTTTTTCCCTCTATTCGGGGTCAAATTTGGCGTGTATGCTAATTTATGAGATTTGGTTGCTTAGGAAAGTGCTATTTGTGGTGATTAATAAGTAGACCGAAACGATTAGTTGCTGAATTCCGATGGTGGGGGATATTCAATCCATTTGTGATGTTCAACGGAGCAGGTTCTCTGTAGCATAGGTTGGCGCAAGCCCGAATAGCCCTAATTTTTTAGTGAGTGTCGGTGCATGACAACGAAGGGGAGAGGATTAGCATGGGCTTGTTTGAAGATGATTTTTATTCAACGAAGGTGTCCACACGTGCGGCTAAAAAAACAGCATTTAAAGCACGTCGCGGAGGACGGGGACGTTGGCCGCACAGGAATCGCCGGGTAAGTCCGGTGCAGGCTGCTGTCATCAGCGGTGCGGTTAGTGCAGTGGTTGCAGTGCTGCTGTTCAGCTTTATTACAGGTCTCCCCTCCACTACAGCAGTAACCGGAGCAAGTCATTATCCCTTGCGGCAAGCAGCGGGCGATCCGTATGACCGGATTGTGCAAGCGGCAGCCAAGATACGCCCAGCTGTCGTCAGCATCGTAAACCTGAAAGGGGAAGACGGTAACAGTACGGAACAATCAGCGCTTGGATCGGGCGTCATTTTCCGTGTGAGCTCAGGCAAAGCCTTTATTATGACGAACAACCATGTCATCGAGGGATCGGATGATCTGGATATTGTAACCGTAGACGGTGTCAGAAAAGAGGCGAAGCTGGTCGGAAAGGATCGCATTAGTGATATCGCTGTACTGGCCGTTGATGATAAAGGCATTAGCACAGTAGCGGATATCGGGGACTCCAGCAAACTTCGTCTGGGCGAGACGGTCATTGCGATTGGCAATCCACTCGGATTGGGAGACACGCTGACCTCTGGCATTGTGAGCTATACGAATCGAATTATTCCGATTTCCATCAATCAGGATGGTGTATATGATTGGGAGCAGCATGTGATTCAGACCGATGCAGCGATTAATGAAGGAAACAGCGGTGGAGCGCTGGTCGATCTGGACGGACGCGTGATTGGCATCAATACGATGAAAATCGCCGATACAGGTGTGGAAGGATTGGGCTTTGCCATTCCCGCCAATGAAGTAATGAAGACGGTGAATGAACTGGTTGAGGACGGCAAGATCACCCGCCCTTATCTGGGGGTGTACACGGTGGATCTTAATAATGAATATGCACCGCTGGATGAAACTCAGCGCAAGGAACTCAAGCTGCCTGACAGCGTGAAAGATGGGGCCGTTGTTCTGGAGGCCCATGGTCCTGCCAAGGAGGGCGGCTTGAAGCTGAACGATGTCATTACGGCGTTTGATGGCGAACCGATTAACTCTACGCTTGATTTGCGTCGCTACCTGTACGATAACAAGAAGATTGGCGATGAGCTGAAAGTTACCTTTTACCGGGCAGGCAAGGAAGAGTCGGTGACGTTAAAATTAACAGATAAGCCGGAAGGCTAAGGTTGAATGATAGGCTTAACTATAAAGAAGGCGCTCTCCGGCTTATTTCCGGGAACGCCTTTTTTCGATTTCTGCTGTGCCTTAGATTAAGACGTCACGCCTGTCACACGGGTTCCGCTCTTGGTGATTTTGTATGTCACCACATCTCCGCTCCAGAAGTGGAACTTCAGTGTGACTTCGCCATCTTTCACACTGTTGAAGAATTCAGGCAGCAGCTTGATGCCATGGGTATCATAGGCAGGGGCAAAAGTATTGCCAAATTCTTTATAAGGTGTCCAATCCTGTGGACCGGCATTTCCACCATTCGTATACACGGCTTCCATCGTCGCAAGCTGGCTACCACGGAAGTCTGTTGAAATGGTAAAGGCTCGAGTTGTCCCTTCGACAGCACTTAATTTTGGTGTATCATACACAACGACTCTAAAATTCCAATCCGCCCCCTTATTAAACTTGGCGGTCATTACGGCATTCTCACCATATTTACCGGAAGTTATTAGGCTGGTGAGCAAGCTGGCTTTGAAGGTTAATGTGTCTTCACTCAGCGTGTAGTCGGTCCCCTGTTTCAGTTGCTTGCTGTTGGCATGGAGTGATTTTAACTGGTTGCCATTCAGGTTTAGAGTGACCTTGGTTTCCTGAACAGGAGAGCCTTTCTTCAAATGAATGAGATCACTAGCTGCATTGGAGGAACGTCCTTTCAGGCTGGCCTTAATAACATTAAAGAGTTCAGGATCAGACCACTTGTACGTTGTCCGGTTTAGGTGCTGGCCGTTATCCCAGAGCATACCTGTTACTTTCTTCTCTTTCATGTAATGGGTCACAAACTCAAAAAATTTTAGCTTTTCGCCCTGTTCAATAACACCTGTATGCTTATCGAAGCCGAGCAGGCCATATTCACCGACAATAACCGGAATTCCCTTGGCTACAAAGGTGTTATAGACATTATCAAATGTTTGAATAATATCATCTTGGGCAACTTTATCAAATGTTGTATTCCCGGCAATGTTTACACTGAAAGGCCAAAAGCCATAATAGTGAACGGTCGCAATCAGATTGGGATCGTTCAGCCCAGTAATTGTGTTGTAAAGCTGGCTAATCTTGGCTTGGGCAGGTGAAGCATCCAGACCGGATAGAACAAGAGGACGAGTGGCATTCTTACCACCGGAGGCACGAACGATTTTGTGGAAGGATACATTTAGCTCATGAAGCATCTGATTCATTTTCGCTTCATCCGTTGTTCCCCCTTCAGAAAACCGGGGCTCGTTAATACTTTCGAACATCAACTTGTGAGGCTGATTTTTAAAGCGGTCGGCAATTTGTGTCCATAATGCGTTATAGCGAGCTAACACTTCATCATGCTTGGGCTCCATACTGCTTACCCACGTCCATGAATCATGATGGACATTAATCATGACATACAGATTGGCATCCAGTGCCCAGCGAACTACCTCTTCCACACGGTTCATGTAGGCAGACTCAACCGTATAGTTTGGTGCGGCTCCAATATGCTTATCCCAGGTGACGGGAATGCGAATACTTTTGTACCCTTGGGCAGCAATTTGCTGAATCAAAGCTTGGGTAATGCGCGGATTGCCCCAGGCGGTCTCGTCCGCCCCGACAGCATCCAGCGAATTTCCTAAATTCCATCCGGGCTGCATGGCTTCCACATATGACTGCATATTGCCGGTGGCAGCGGCTGGCTGTGCTTGTCCGTCCGTTTCAGCAGCAGCAACGGATGCGAACGAGGTTAACAATAAGGTAATGGCAAGCGTCAACGACAGCAATGAAATGGGTCTTCGTTTTAACATAACAGGCCCCTTTACAAAGTTATTTTTGAGAGCGCTTTCCATTAAACACTATCATATTATTTTAATATGGAATACCTGTATAATTCATGTAAAAATCATGTGCTAATTAGATATTTTAATTTTGTAAGCGTTATTATTGAAAAAATACAGAAATGAGTGTAGAATCTATGGCCCCCTCAAATACCAAAAGAAAGAAGGAGATGAATATGAATAAGTGGAACACCGAAGAGGCCATTCGACGCTGGAACATGCATGCAGAAAACTTTACTGCCAAGTACACCGAAGAAGGGGATCGGTCTCGTGAAGTGCTGCTAAATCCTGCTTTGCAAGAGTGTATGGGACTGATCGCAGGTAAAAAAGTGCTTGATGCCGGGTGTGGCGAAGGTTACCTGAGCCGGAAAATGGTTCAGGAGGGCGCGTTGGTGGAAGCTGTCGATTACTCGACAGAGATGCTGAAGCTTGCAAGAGAGCGGACACCGTCAGCAATGGGAATTACATATCACCACGGCAATCTAGAGAGGCTGGAGATGTTCGAAGACCAGAGTTTTGATCTGATCGTATCCAATATGGTCATTCAGGATTTGGCTCATTATGAGCTGGCGATTGCCGAAATGCGGCGGTTATTAGTTCCAGGGGGCAACTTTATTTTTTCTATTCTGCATCCGTGCTTTCTGACACCGCAGAGTGGATGGGTGAAGGATGAGACAGGGAAAAAGCTGTATTGGAAAGTGGATCAGTATTTCAACGAAGGTCCCCTGGAGCAAGCGATTCCTTATGATCAGGAGGAAAAACTTTTGTATTTTCACCGTACGCTGGGCAGCTATGTACAGACCATTGTGGAGGCGGGTTTGTTGTTGGAAGGGATGATCGAACCGAAGCCGTCTGCTGGTATGCTGGAGAAATATCCCCATTTCCGTGAAGACCTGAACGTCAGTAATTTCCTCATTTTTAAGACCAAACGTCAGGGATAGTGGGCAAGCCCTTTCCTTTCCGCGTCAAGTGTGGTAGAACAAAAGAAGGCGGTTTTGACACACCTACAACAGGAAGAGCTTCAAACGGAAAGGGATGCAACTGGAATGTACGTGGTATGTAAAGAGCATGTGGAACTGGCAATTGATATGTTCGTCGATGAATACGAGGATGCACCGGATGTCGTCGATCTCAAAGAAACGAAATTTTCGGATTGGGACCCTCCAGTGAAGTGCAAGGAATGTGAGAAGAAAGCAGAGTTTTTGGTCGTCTAAAAAACAAGCACGGGCGTTTCGGGGAGAAACGTCCTTTTTGTATTTATTCCTACCACATCTGAGACAGGAGTGAACGATGGATGGACCCTTTGCTGCATTCACTGTTTCGTCCGCTTCAAGTCAATGGAAGTGACCCCTATACATATTATATTGAGCAAAAACCGTCTGCTGCGCTGAGAGCCTACGTAGCCTGTTATTGGGAGTCTGGCCCGGTTACTAAAGAAGTCCCTGAAGGGAATATGAGAGTATCGGGTAGAGAGGCAGTGGACCGTGTATTACCTGACGGTTGTACGGATATTCTATTAGAATACGACCCGGTGAGTAAGCATCAGGAACTCTCATATTGCGGGACATTTACGCATCCGTTCGTGTCTACCAGACAAGCAGGGTCCGAGACACGTATTTTTGCAGTAAGATTTTTCCCCGGTGGAGCACATTATTTTCATGGGATGCCGACTCACTTGTTTACAGGCGGTAATTATCGCTTGGAAGAGATATGGCCCGAGAATGTCGAGATCATAGGTGAGCGCATTTTGGAGGCACGAGACTTTAATGAACGGGTGCGCCTAATGGATCAATATCTCAACCAGCTTCTACTGCGTCGTAGGACAAGCGATTGTGACCTGATGAAAAACCTGCTGCATCGCATCTTTGTGAGCGGCGGAAGTGTGGGGGTTAAGGAGCTCGCGGAGCGTGAGGCAATCAGTGAAAGACAGCTCAACCGCAAATTTGGGCAATGGATCGGGATCAGCCCCAAAAAGCTCAGTGAAGTCGTCCGCTTCCAGAGCGTTCTGCACAGTATTCAGAATGGTGATTCTGTCGATTCGATGGAGTTGGCATTGAAGCATAACTTTTTTGACCAAGCGCATCTAATCCGCGATTTTCGCAGATTTTATGGAGATTCCCCGCTTACCGCGGCTAAGGATTTACGGAAGTTGTCCGATTTTTACAATACACGTTCGGAACCCTCGGCTATACTCAAAATATGAATAAGAATGGCAAAGGAGAGATGAGAATATGAGTGGAACGCTGCAAGTTCGCGATCATTTGCTGAATGAGCTGGAGACCGGAGTACGGACGGGGGGAGCTTTGATTCGTAAAATACGCCCAGAGGATTGGAGCTTTCGCCCACAGGACAATTTCCGCTCGTTGCTGGAGTTAGTGCATCATTTTGTGCTTATTCCGGCTTCGGATCTTGCGATTATGCAGGAGAAGTCCGAGGCAGAAGTGGGAAGCATCGAAAATAGCCTGTCTGGAATGGAAGATCCCGAGCGTTTAGCTGCGACCTTCAGGCAGAATTTTGAGGCTTATAAGGCTTACATTCTTTCGCTCAGCGAGGACGATTATCTGAATCGTTCGACGAAGGCCTTTTATATGGAGCATGGGCATTTACAGGTTCAATGGCAGATTGAGACCGTGACCCACGTATTCCATCACCGCTCGCAGATCTACAATTATCTGAAGCAGCTGGGGCATGAAGTGAGCTTTTTTATGTTGTATGCGTGAGTTTTTATATAAAAGGTTTGGAGGGCACCTGTGTGGTGCTCTTTTTGGTTTTATTCAAGGCTTTTTAGGGTGGAATGACTTAGTCGAACGCGCGTGAAACTTCTTTACTAACACGTCTAAGAATCCCGATTTGGTCTTCATTCAATCTGCTGGTGAGCGCAACAAACTCATCTATTGCCTCTTGCCTAATCATTTCGTCTGTAGTCATATGTTCCTTGGAAAACATCAATTCACTGATAGACACGTTTAAGGCGGTTAGCACTTTCTCCAGAGTATCAATCGAAAAGTTCCCTTCGCCACGCTCTACCGATCCGATATATGCATCATCTAATCCTGAAAGTTCTGCAAGTTGTTGCTGTGTTAATCCCTTAGCCTTCCGAATTGCTCTAATTCTTTCTCCAACCGAATTCCGTAATTTTGTCATATTAACCACCTTAACAAGCTTATAGAAGAGGAAGTGTAAAAATTAGAAGGGAATAGTTCAGTTCTTTTTTTGCTGAAGCTCAATTAAACCAACAATATTTTTAGTTATAGTAGTCAGAATTTCGAGTTCAGTTGTTTCTCTTGAATTTATGAGTAACATAAGTTCATTTATAATTTGTTTTCGATCCGTAGTTTCATCGAATTGGAAAAGTTCAAAAGGCGGAACTTTTAACGCTAGAATTATTTTTTCCAACGTCTCCAATGAAATATTTCGATCCCCACGTTCTACTCCACCAATATAACTGTAATGAAGTCCTGCGGCTTCTGCCAGTTGTTCCTGTGTCCATCCTTTAGCCTTTCTTAGCTCCCGTATCCGATTTCCAACACTTTCTGGTAAACTCATGTAATCACCTCCACTTAAGGTTAGAAGAGGAGAGAATATGGTTACAGACCATTTTATGCAAAATAAAAACACGCAAAACTGTACTTTTAAGTACCTTTTATATTGACCTCCTTTTTCACTTTCTATACAATTGGATGTAAATGGAAATATAAGGAGAGGCTACTCTTGGAAACTTCTATCCTGGAATCACTCTCAAACCGGATATCATTGTTGAAATGTTGGAGATGGCTGTGGCTTTTGAAAATTGGAAAAAGGTAATGGAGACGGCGGATATTTTGTACCAATGTGTCCAGCGTATCTACGAAGAACGGCAGTATCATAAAGCAATGAAATTATCCATCCCGCATGTCAATTTAGAACGTCCGTTGGTATATTATTTTGGGCTCAGTCACCTGATGTGTGGAATGGCTCACCAGCACCAGGGTGCATATGAACAGGCAAGGGAGTGCATCTATAAGTATGCTGAGCTAGGGTGGATGGAGGATTTAGAGGAAGAAGACAATCAGGTTGTCGAGGAGTTCAGGTTTTTAGCTAAGACTAATTTATATGCAGTGAATATTTTGTCTGGCAATATAGAGCTGATTGAGGAATATGTAGCCTTTTTGCAGGATAATCTAGAGGAAATATTACCGGCGCTCAATACCATATTACAGGCAGCGCTTATGTATCATTTGGATGTGGCAGATATCTTACATACGTTTGCAGAGCAGATTGATAAATTCGAGAGTTATGAAGACGCAGAGAACATATCTTACTATTATAGCTACTGCTATCACTTGGCTTTGTACTATCGGAAGTACGATAGATTACAGGATGCAGTGGGACTTACTTTACAGGCGATGCAACTAGCTGATCAGTCGGGTAACGATCGTAATTTCAAGAAATGTACAGCATTGTTTGAATCATTACGGGAGTCAGCGACAGCGGAGCAAATCAGCGAATATCGACAGATGCTAATGCAGTGTCTTGATGAATACTGAACTGATAGCATTTCATTGTAAAGAGCGTAAATGTATGATCCGCTATGATCTGGACAAGGGATAGGCTCGTAACGGCGAGGAAATAGATAGGTAAGAGGCGTTTCAGGTGCTAAAATAACTATGTTACAGGTATGTTTTTAAGTTAGGAATCGTAAATACGATTTTACATTATCATTCGATATAGATAGGGGTATGGAATTTGTTTATTCAACTTATAGGTGTTGGCAAGTTAAAAGAGAAGTATTTGGTCATGGGCATTCAGGAATACGCTAAACGACTGGGGCCATACATCAAGTTCCAAATGATCGAAGTAGCCGATGAAAAGGCTCCTGACACACTGAGCGAGGCGGAGGTTCGGCAGGTCAAGGAGCGAGAGGGAGAGCGCATTCTTGCTCACGTGAAAAGTGAAGCACATGTCATTGTACTCGCCATCGACGGAAAATTGTGGAGTTCAGAAGAACTCGCAGAGGAATTGGACAAGCTCGGCACCTACGGTACAAGCCATGTTGTCTTCGTCATTGGCGGCAGCCATGGTCTCTCTGACGAAGTTCTCCGCCGTGCCCAGCAGAAGCTGAGCTTCGGAAGAATGACCTTGCCACATCAGCTGATGCGATTGGTACTGGTGGAACAGATTTATCGGGCGGTGAAGATTAATCGGGGGGAACCGTACCATAAGTAGGGCGAAATTTGGCTGCAGTAATTTAACTGTGCACATCTGAACTATCTGTAAAGTAGTCAATTAAAATGTAGTTATTCAGCATTTCCTGCTCGATATTGGGCGGTGTATCAGGGGTTAGATCGAATCTGAATTATATTCTAAATATTAGGTTGACTGGTTGATGAGAAACAGTTTAGAATAAAAGTAACAATATGGTAAGTGGTTAACTGTATGTCCTTGACGGGACAGAACAACCTACGCTGACTAGAAACGATCGGAAACAGTCTACTATCGACCTTATTTTGGTTGCTGGGTGTATTGTCCGCATTTTTCTACTTAGGTAGGGGTGCGGACTTTTCATGTTGTTAATACAAAATGAGGTGATTTACGAGTGAAAAATTTAAATCTAATGTCTGAAAACGGACTGCTTTTTTTAAGCCCAGATGTGCGAACAATTGAAAAAGTTGGATCAACTGGATCGGGTAAGACTTATGGAGATCTACTATTTACAACTCAAGAAGCATTCAAGGTGCTTTCTTTATCCTCTGGTGAGGGAAGCGCCAGTTTAGGAGATCAAACCAAGGTATATACAGATAGGCTTATTGATCAAATTGTTGTAGCTGCTAAGTTAAGTGACGAAATTTATACATGGGCTCAGTTAATAGAAATGTATTTGAAAGTACTGACTAAAGTCGTAAAGACTTACTACAAGGATAATCATATTGAGAAATCAGAGCAAATGGAAAAGGAACTCGTTGGTGGATTTATTGAAGCCTTGAACAGTACGAGAAATACAGAAGCCCAACCTAGATTATTAAGTGAAGGCCAGCGCAGCGAGATTGCAATGCAAATTACAGCATATTCACTCCCCTTTCTTAATCAAAAAACACAAACTATTTACTATGAGGCAAAAAATTCGCTTAGGGAAATTGAGGCGAAACCGACTTCGCGTAAATTGGACGAGGCGATTAATCAACGGCTACAGATCGCTATTGACTTCGAGACATTGTTAGTCGAAAAGCTTAGGGCTACGCACGGATTTATTAATTCCCTTCTGAAACAGCATTTTTTTGGATATTTTTCTGAAAATGAAATTTCTAATGATGACTATTATTATTACATTATTGACTTAAAACAAACTGAGGAGAGTATTGATTTCATTGAGGCAATGTTCTCAAATAACGACTTGAGTAGCGGGAAAAAACTATCTATTGAAGTGTTATGCTCTGATGTTGTAATCTACGCTCCAATGAATGAAGGGACTAAGCGTCTAATTAGAAGTAACCGGAAGATGGAAATGGTTTTTCAAGGAATGGACGGCTCTCTCTCTTTGGGTAGTAGGGACACAAGAGGAATGTATCATGAAAGCGCAGACCAAAAGAAGGAGTTCGATTATTTACAGGAATTACTATATGATCGGTCTTATGATGCATTAATGTTAGTGTGTCCTGTATTTGGTGACAATAACCATTCAAAGTTGCGTGAGGATATTAAAGCAGGGCTGGGAAATTACAGTAAGCAAACGCCAATAATTATACTTAACAACAAGGTTGATTTGCTAATAGATGATCGATCTAAGGAATCTAATCAGTTAATTGATTTGTTTGAGCTGGATGATTTCCAACGCACGTCAGAGATTTCCTTTGATGAAATAAAAGCTGAAATAAATGAACGTGTAGGTAGCATACACCAAGAGTTTCAATTAGCCCAACAGAAACGTGGTAATAGTCTACTAGTGACAATACCTTGTTACTTAAAACCACCAAGCACAATGAAGATTACTCATGAGATACATGAGGCATATGGCCCTAAAAAGGCACTTCAATTAATCTTAACTGTACTTTCAGACGCCTTGGTGTCATCAAGTGAGAAAGTTGATTTTTCTCTTAATAGTACACTTGAAAGTGGGTTACCTTTTGAGATTAATAGGATGAAAATACGTGAACTAATAATTGAAGCATGGAATAATCCACAAAGTGCTAAAAGAGTACAACAACCGGCTTTGATTAATATTAAAGATAACTTAGGAAAGACACCGCATGGTAGGGGTTATAATGCACTTGGTTATAATTATCTTCCCAAAGGAAATGGTTGGACTTCAAATATCGATGAGAGTTATTTCACTAACTGTCAGTCATTCTCTGTTACGTTTCCTGCTAATCTTAGGAACTTTATTACATCTGAATTGATTGGAAATATTATTGATAAAGCAGTTTCCTATCCCAATGGTAAGTTTAAAACAGTCGAAGGACAAAATAAAATCAAGGATATCGTACAGATGCGAACATTTAGAAGTAATATCTTTGTAGCAAATGTACTCTTTGATAACGCATTTAAAGAAGCAGAAAAAGCTGGGTTTAGTTATTATGTTCGATTTAATAAGTTTCTCGAAATTTGTCACAATTATTTTAAGGAACAAAATACGGCTATTGAAATTTATACAGATGCATTATCAAGAGAGCTTGAGCACGCATTCGGTCTAGCATTCCGATTACACGTATATCTTAAGTGATAATCTGATCAATTTAAACTTCGATGAGAGGGATTCCGCAAGGAGTCTCTTTTTCTTATACCTAATTAAAACTAGGATAAGTGACTCCCTAATCATAGGCTTTTTATACATTGGATTAGCTTATCTGTATGCGGTTAGCCTTTTCTGAAACAGCCCAATCTTTCTTACCCATACGTGATTAGATGAGTTGATCATATAAGTCATAGTCATTTGTAACGTCAAATATGTTAGATGATGAGAATTAGCTTGTTATTAAGTTTTGGGACTTTTCCAGACACAGGAAAAACCCCTTCCGCCATATTGTCAGCAGAAGGGGCCACGCTAAAAAAATGTTTTTCGGTATCCTTATTGAAGGCGAGTTCAACGTTGCCAATACGCTTTTTGTCATCCAGCGTAATCTTCTTTACGATTAAGTGCAGCAGGGTTTTGCGTTGCTGAAACGGAGAATGACGTAGCAGGGCATCGAACTTCGTCATCAGGGAACGCACAAGTTCGTAGGATACGGGATCAGCCTGATCATCCCGAAGCTCTAATTCCAGTTTTGATCTGCGGGTTAGCTCGGTATCCAGCTCCATGTTTAATACACTCAGGCGCTCAGAAAACATATCGCGGTCAATATCGTTTATTTCATACAATTCGAGGTACTTACGTTTTTTATCCTCTAAATTAGTGATGCGTGTCTGTACTGCTGTTAACTCGTCCCGGAGCGGCTTGATGCGACCGGAACGCTTTTCGTTCACACTGCGGACAACCCTTTGCAAAATCTCTGGATTTACCACGGCTTGTCTGATGCGATCAGTTACCGCTTGTTCTGCTTCTACCTTTCGGACGCTGTTGGCGTGGCACACGGCGCTTCCCTGGCTTCGAAATCGTCCGCACGAGTAGTACATCCGAGTGATCTTCTCGTCATCCTTTGACCGATTGACAGTGCGGCTGGCGGTCATTGCTGCGCCACACTCAGGACAACGAATCAGTCCAGTCAGCAGGTATTCCCCCTCGAAGCGCTTCTTCGGCAGCGCCCCTTTCTTCTTTCGTAGTAACTGAACCTTGTCCCACAATTCCTTGCTAATAATCGGTGGATGATGACCGTCAGCTAGAATTGCCTCCGAGCTTTTCCCCTTACGCCGCCTCTCTGCCCAGTTCTCGTAACGATTATAACGAATTTTGCCTACGAACATCGGGTTATCCAGCAAATCACGAATAGCGGTAGTGGAAAAAGGGTTTCCGTTTTGGGTGTTGTACCCTCGATGATTCAAGTCATTGGCAATGGTTTTGAGTCCATGTCCAGCGGCGTACCGCTCAAAAATGTAGCGAACTATAATGGCATCCTCTTCTACAATGACAACTTCGGATTTGTTTTCCCTTGAGTTCCCCTTACCTTCAACGATTTTGTAGCCGAGTGGCACCTTTCCATTATGAAATCCCATCTTGGCTCGCTGACGATGGCCCATCTTCACGTTATCTACGATGGTATTCCGCTCCAGCTCGCCTACGGCACCCATCATTTGCAATGCGAAGCGTCCCATAGGTGTGCTGGTGTCAAAATTTTCAGAGAAGGAACGAAATGCGATGTTGTTTTTCTCCAGCAAGTCTACGATATGAAGTAAGTCGATATTCTTCCGGGCCATACGGTTGAATTTCCACACGATGACCTCGTTAAACTTCGATTCCTCGGCATCTTTCAAAAGCCGTTGAAGCTCATAGCGTCCTTTCATGCTTTTGCCACTGACGCCTCGATCCACATACTCACCGATAATTTCCCCTCCATATAACTCGCAGTATTTTCTCAAGGTGTCGAGCTGAGCATCAATGGAATAGCCGTGTTCGGCCTGCTCCTCTGTACTGACGCGTGCGTAGATGGCGACTTTTCTTGATGATTCTTGATTCATTTCTAACCTTCTCCTTTCTTAATTTGTTGGTATCTCCAGATTGAGCAATGCTGTCGATCCTTGAATGGTCATTCGGGTAATGTCCCTGTCAGCCGGAAGGGTTACTTTAGCAAGCATACTTCTGAACAATGCCTTTTGTTGCGTAGGTGCTGCATGTTGCAGGACTGGCTTAAAGTCAGCAAGCACGCGGCGAATGTGTTCGAGTGGAATAGGCTGCGCTGGTTCCTCAGCTATCTTTTGCTCCAGTTTTTGTCGCTCCTGCTCCAATGAAGCCATCTCTGATTGAAGTCTTCCGAGCTTGATCTTTAACTCCTTGCTATTTATGTGACCATCCTCGAAAAGTTCGTAACAGCGTAGATTCCGCTTCTTTAATGAAGCTATCTGTGTTTCATTTTCTTTCAATTGTTGTCGAAAGGGCTGAAGTTTCTTGTCTCTTCTATCATTGAGCTTCATCACCAACTGTTCAGCAATGACAGGATTAGCAAAGAATCGCTGTACATGCTTCCGTACCCTATTCTCGGCTTGATCTGCCCGAATATGATAAGGCTGACAAGCTGAATATCCTTTAGAAGCGTATAGACTGCATATATAGTAGTAAGAGATGGTTCGAGCCTTGTTTTTCCGCTTGCGTGAGACATGGGATGCAATCATGCTGCTCCCACAGGCTGGACATTTCAGCAAACCAGTGAGCAGAAACGTATGATTAATACGCTTTGAAGGTGGGCGGGAGCGGAGAGCCAACTGCTGCTGTACCTTGTCCCACAACTCTTTTGAAACAATCGGTTCATGCTCACCGTCCACGATTTTCTTGTGTTCCGGGATAACCTTATCGGTGTAGGATATCTTACCGATATAATTAACATTCGTTAGGATGCCTCGCACCGATACGCTTTGAAACATTTTCCCTTTCTTGGTTCGCTGTCCATTTTTGTTTAGGTGATTTGTGATTGCTTTTAGACCGAGACCGCTGGCATACCATGTGAAAATGGTACGAACTAGCTCTGCCTCGTCAGGAATATTCTCAACATAGGAAAGATGACGGTTTACAGGATTTGGAATACAGCGATACCCAAGCACCTGATTGCCGCTATTCCATTTGCCGAGCCGGTTACGGCGCTGCATACCCAGAGAGGTATTCTGTGCGCTCTGCTGGCGTTCATGCTCGGCAATGGAGCCGAGCATCTGAAGCGAAAATTTCCCCATAGGAGAATCGGTTTGAAGATTTTCCGTCAGGCTGTGAAGGGTAATACCATATTGTTCAAATAACTCAGTGATGTGTAATAAGTCATTTAAGTTTCGTGAGAGCCGATTTAAGCGGAGACAGATGACCTGCTGGAAGTGCCCTTTGCGGGCATCCTCCAGCATTTCAGTTAGGGATGGTCTGCCGGAAATGGACTTGCCTGAACGTCCAGCATCGACATAGAGCTTGTAAATGTCCAACTTCCTTATTTGGCAGTAATCATAGAGTGCGGCTTTCTGTGCTTCCAGACTAAACCCTTGTACTTGTTCTTCCGTTGATACGCGAATATATAAAGCAATAACCTGTTTATCAATCATTTGTATCCCCCCTAGGCGGCGTCTGGTTGTGACTGAGGAACGAGCTTGTCCGCTTCATTGGCAGTTTCGCTAGTTTGAAGGTAGCGGTAGATCATGTCGGCCAAGATGTCTATAAAAAGTGAGATATCAGTATTTCTAGTCAAACTCTCCATAGTAGTTCCCCCTTGTAGTGATTGGTTTACAACGGCATATAGAATTGATGATGTAGTTCTTCAGCTGGAATTTGATTGTAGTCATCGGCGATCATGAGCGCAGAGCCAAGATCACCATAATTTATAATCCAGACCTCCAATTCGTTAACTGGTAGATTGAACCCTACAAAGATATGCTCCTCACGCCTTTCAGGGTGACATTGGCTGTGAATCACCTGAATTCGATTAGCATTTATCCGATGAAGCTGAAAAAACTGCCAGTGGTCCATGACCAATCCGAGTTTAATTTGTGAATCAATCAGGTGGAAAAGCTGAAATTGAAGTTCAGGCGATATTAAGTGATTTGCTTCTCTTGTCGTAAATTGCATAGTCATGGTTTATACTCCTTTTTAATGTAAGCCGGGACCTAATCGTTTTGATCCATTGCAATCATCTGTAACGCGAATCTCTGATGGGAACACTTCACATCATTCTCTTTCCCTTCATGCTGATGAAATTTCCTTCACCAAGAATGATGTGATCCAGGAAATCAATGCCGAGCAAGTCTCCGCCGTCTCTCAGGCGCTCCGTCAATTCACATCTTCCTGGCTTGGTTCAGGTCGACCAGAAGGGTGATTGTGACAGGCAATGATCGCTGCCGAATTTGCCAGAATTGCCAGCTTGAACGTCTCGCGAGGATGAACCAAGGAAGCGTTCAGCGACCCCTAAGATACTTAGTACAGCGCTGTGGGTTCATTCTTTGTGTTCAGGCAAAGAATGCAAAAGGGTTCCCTGTCGTAATCACCAATGAACTGTCGAAACAAATCGGCAGCGTCCTTGGGTACTCGAATCACTCGATCAGGGTAGAGTAACGATGTTTTTTCGCGTACCATGCGCAATGTAACGATTTCGATCCTCTTAGCCGGTTTTTTAATATGGTCATCCATTATTCGCTCTCTTTGGGAAGTTATCACTGTTTACTTGGATACGAAGGACCTGAATAGATGTAATGCCGCCGCCCTTTCACCGGGGCGTTCCAAACGCTGCTCGGTAAAAAGCCCTTGCGACTCATGGCATGGGAGGAGCGCCCCCGATGCCCCAGAAAAAGGGGGAGAGATCCGTCTTCTCTCATTTTTTTGTCAAAGGAAATGATGTATTTTTTTCTACGGGGGCAACGGGGGCGCACCCTCCAAAGGTTCTTGTCCAGCCTGGTATTTTTGGGCCCCATCCATGCATTTTTAAGAGGGCTTTGCACCCGGTCAGGGGGCGGAATGCTTACTGCGCCTCTGTAGAAATCTTTTTTGCCGTCAGTGTGATTAAATGGCATCCTGCTCCTGTAGGGCTTCCCTCCTCACCCAGAGCAATCTTTTACGCTGCTTTTTGATTGTCTTTTTCGGTAGCATGTGCCGCCGTTCCTTACTACCCTCTTTTGAGGTTTCGGTGTGAATCATGCCTGCATCGGCCATCTCCTTCCATAGCGTTGAAGTAGAAATCGGAAACTGCTCTCCTTGTCTAGAGAAGAAGAGGTTTACTTGGTTATACAGAACTTCCGGAAGAAAATAATAATAGTCTTGGTCATGCCAGCCGACATGAATGCTGCTTGTCGGTACAGTTTCGGGCAAGGGCTCATGACGGGTAATCTCGGTATGAATGCTCCGGTTAGCCAGCAATTGTGAAACGATAACTGTAAACCGTACGGAGGGTTTGATCTCGGTAACTTTCTCTCCTTGCTCGCTAGCCGTATCCAGAAATATGTTCCAAGCCTCTTTAAGAAGCTGCTGTCTTCTTGGAGATTCAAGCGCTCCGACGCTTACGGCGTACTTCAGCCCGAAATGAAGGCCAAGATAAAGCCAAGTAGATGCTTCAATCAGTCTGCCGTGAACACCCAGGGCGGCGGCCTCATTTCTCTTCTGAATGAAAAGGTCTTTTATAGAGCTATACTCTTTAGATGCGTTCATCATTTGTTCGACCCATCCTATGTAACCTGTCATCGCTTCTCTTAGTCTTTCAGCTTCGTGCTGTGCTTTCGTCAGCAGATTAAGATCAACGTCTGTTTTCAGGAGCTCGGTAGGAAACAAACGTGCAGCACTGGAACCTCCACTCACTAAATCTTCGGCTGTTACAATCGCCATGCCACGTGGAGGATAGTCCTGCCTCAGTGTAGTGTCTTGCTTCATCCTTCCTCGTCCAACTCTGTCGCCGTAGCCTCTCAGAATTTGCTGTGCTAGTTGCTCCATGGCTCGCTTTTCCTGAGGCGAGCTCGTCGGATGGTAATCATCAATTAGAAGGAGTGAGTCCTTGGTATCGAACCCGCGCTTTTCCACGGAGTTTGCCGTGTCTTTGAAGCTAGCGGGAGGATGCTCCAGCAGCTCGCCGAAGTGACTGAGGAACAGCTTCGCAAGGGTTGTTTTACGCGAACCAGTGTACCCGTGAAGCCAAACTAGGAATTTCGGTTCCAGGTTCACTTTTCGCAGTACTTCACATAGAGGTGTAAGAAATGTCAAACTCCACAACACGAGCGTCACACGAGTCGGAGCCAAGTTCAACAGTTTGAGGCTCGTCTTCATTGCTTTAACGGGATCGGGCGATGTTTCGGGAAGTACGTAGTTTTTGAGTCGCGTATCCATTTCAACCTTGACATGGGGCACACCCAAGGCTCCATTTGCATGGAGATATGTCCACTTTCCGTCGATAATTACCCAGCCAAGGTGAGCGAAAATCCGCTCATTTACCACTCCTATCGCCGTCGATTGAATGGCATGGCGAATGGTGTCCCGCATTGTATGGCCAGGAAGAATATTCGGTTCAGGTCCCCACATCGAGGGCCATTTCAGGCTCTCAAAATCACTTGCTGGGACTAGTACGGCCGGCAGTTTTTTTCCTGAATTAATGATAACTCCGTCGATTTCGTACAGAGTCGTCTGTTCTGCGCCATCGTCCTTCGTAATCGTTTTGGATATTCGGGCTACAAAGTTGGCAATCGGTATGTAATCCGCATCACCATCAATTTTGATCTTAACCAGACACAGATTGCCTTTGTGTATGCTGTACCTGGAGGGAAGCAACTTCGAATACGATGCAACTGTCTTTTGGTTCGCAGTACGTTGTGAGCCTGTTGTCGATTTTTTACCAAAACGTTGTTTAGGTCTTGGAAGCTTGGAGCGCTGGGCCATGGCATTTGTGGCTTCGCTGGTTGACATATTATTATCGTCATTTGCCGACGAGGGTTTGTTTATCGGTTTCATAAAGATTCCTCCAATTTACTGAGTTATTTGCGGGCGGGAGTACATCCCACCCAACAAGCAATGGGTTCAGATACTCAATCAGTTGATTAATCTTGATTGAAATCTATGGAAGCAAGGGTATGACCCATGTACTGTACATAGGAGACATTTTGATAGGAGATACATGTTTTTTCTGAGAAATCCAGGTTGAATGCATCGGTTATCTCCTTTACAAGTTGACTAGAATAAATAACCTTTTTATTGGCGGCGTCTTTTAATTGAAAGTAATTTTCTGCAATACTTTGCCCTATAACGATCCCTTTATCGTTTAGAGCCACATGTATTTGAGTTGGGTTGCCCATTCTTTTGATAACATCAGATGCGATTAAGATCCTCTTACCATTTGCTTTTGTATTAACAATAGTGAGTACACCTTTCTGTACGACTGATCTATTGATCTGCTTGCTGTTAGAGGGACGAAAGTCTGCTCCAAAGATGGATTGTAGTTCTTCGTCGATTCCTACGAGTTGTTCATTTTTGATTTCTGTCATGAAGGACTCTCCTGTTCTTTTTAAGGATTTTCGTACGGACATGTAGTAGCTTAACAGAAGTCCATATTTCCTCTTTGCACATGATTCGGCTTTCCGCAGGCATGTGCTCGCGGAAAAGAATATGTTTTTTTAAAAGTCAGTATTCATAAGGCATATCTTAATTATTTCAAAACCAAATAAATATGTCGCAAATTATAAGCAAATAAGCTGAGCACTTTATTTAGCACTCAGCTTTTCGATAATTTCTTTTAGTTTTTCTAGTTCTGCTTGAGTAAGTACTTCTTTGTTGTACTTTTTTCTAATTGCATTGGCATGCTTTCGAACTTTTTGTGAGTTCTTCAACTCATCTATGACCTCATTTTTTACGTCTTGAACGGTATCAAAGTGAGAGAGTCCATGAGGAAGAAAGTCAATAGAGAGGTCTTTCTTACTAGTGTTTCTAAAGCGTGAAACGACGAATTTTGTATATTGTGATTTCGGTAAATAGAAATTCAGCTTTTGCGTTTTAGCTTTTTCCAGCGTTGCCTTAAGCAGATCCTCCCACTCTTCTTTTTTATCTCGGGAAGGGTTAACAAGATGACAAATTGTTCCTAATCCATTGTATTGCTTTGCACATAAAACAATCGCACGCTTTCCTCTGTGTCGTATTAGAACTTTCTCTATTGGTCTGTATCCCACATAGAATTGATCAAATATCCATACATCTGAACCGGAGTTGGAAAGATCCTTGATTACATTTTTGAATTCTTTTCTCGCCTTCTTCAGAGACAAATGGTTCAATGGTTCGCTAGTCGAATCATTCTTAAGGTGATTAATTAGGAAAGTCCTGCACCATTCCATGGACATAGTTAACTCAAACTTTTTTTGTAAATGCATAGCCAAGGTAGGAGGTGACCAGCTTGAAATAGGATATCCGAAGTCTCGGGGGGATTTCTTCAGATCACGAATCACTTCTGCTCTTTGTTTGGTGGTGAGTGAATTGTGATTACCGGGTGATTGTTTGCTGAGGAGACCCTTTATACCTGTTTCCTTATAATCCTTTATGTAACGTTGTATACTCCGTAATGAAATCCCGATCTCGTTGGAGATTTCAGCAGGAGTATATCCTTTAAGGTAGTATTCTATTGTCTTCAAGCGATTTTGCTTGTATTGGGGGATATACTCTTTCAAAAGCTCTTTTTCAATACACTTAGAAACGTCCACTTTTCTATCTCCTTGTTATGTAAACTATACACATCATAATTCAGAATATTTCCTAAATTCAATTTGAAAAACACTTATTGAAGATAATTTTCTAAAAAGAGAGGATGAAACGATCAGCGTAATTTACACATTTGTATGGCTAGTATGAGCATATATTTTGGTACGGACCAGATTTTGCATGTTCCTTTTATGATCCTACGTGCCGCACGCTGAGCGTCTCAGCGTCATACAAGATTATAATATACATTTATTTACAATTTTGTGTCGTGGAAGTATGGATTTTTTTGATCATGACCATGAAATGAAAAAAAGAAGAGCCTTCGGAAATTACCGATAGCTCTTCGTATTTGATTAATAGAACATAGTGGACGAATGGAGTCTCAACTCATACATATATTCAAGAGCGCGACAGTCTCCGAGGGAAATATAGTTTACATTCATTGTGTTCTTTCTAGGCTTACTCCATAAATATTTCTGATTTCCGTGTGGTAGGTAAAGGTGTTATCTTCTCCAGCAACAACCTCAAAGTTCACGATGCTACTTTTGTCGCCTTGTCCTTTGGTCTGAATGCTTTGTACGCCTGGCGAAAGATAGAGATCAGCCGAATTGGTTTGATTATTTTTCACCTTCATCACTTGCTCATCATCAACATAGACCGTAACCTTACCAATTCCATTTAAGAGCCCGCCTGTACGTTTCACGTTTATTACAACAAGTTCTTGATTTTTATCTGTTGTGTTTAAAGTATTGTTGTTGCAACTTGTGAGCAATGATAGCCCAAGTATGAGTAAAATGAGAACACTGAAATCTTTTCCAAGATGTTTCATAGTTAAATCCTTTCAAAATAATTAGATAAAAACAGAACTTGTTAAATGTTTTTTTCTTCATTACTTCCCTCAAAACGGTGTTGTTCTGACTGTTTTCCAAATTTTCTTTTTACAATAATGATTAGTGTGGTCAATAGGATTGCTCCAGCAAGAAACCAACCAAAATGATTAATAATGAAAGTGAGTGCTTGAGCTAGGATAAAAGCAGAAATTGCAGCACAACCAATCCACAAAGCCAGAATACCTTTGAAACCAAAATACACAATATTAAAGATTCGATTTATTACCCAATAGAGAAAGGTTGCTGAAATTAAAACCAAGATTAAGAAAACGATATCCATGTTCCCCTCCTAATAATTTATGCAGTAGTTTAGTCCTATCAAGTGTTACTATTAGTAAAATTGTACCATAAAAATATACTTTAGAATAGATTATATAAAATTTATATCCTATAGACTATTGGTTGTGGTAATTCATGTAGATATGTTTGAAATAAGGTGATTACATTGGATAACATAGTCGTCCTTATTGGACAAACCATAAGAAGCTATCGGAAGAAGCGCGGTTGGAGCCAAGAAGAACTTGGTCATCAAGCAGGTTTGCACACAACCTATATTGGGAAAATTGAAAGAGCTGAGAAAGTGTGCAGTGTAGAGGTTCTTACCAAAATTACAAATGCGTTTCAGATTACTCTTGAAGAGTTTTTTCGGTATATTCAACCTGCTGAGTATGACGAAATGGATGGAAGACTTCTAAAGGTAATCAATGATATTCGGCATCGAGATAAGAATGAGCAGGAGAGAATACTGAAAATCATAGAATTAGTATTGGAAGGTTACTGAACCTTCCAATTTTTTTTGACCTAACAACAGGTAATTTCTGAATTAGATATTCAAGTACCTATCATTTATATGGATTTTTGAGTTAGAAAAACGAAGGTAAAAGTGCATATCCCTTGTCGAACTGTTAGCCTGTTCAGTAAAGGATTTGCTAATGGACTCATCCTCGAAAACAAAGTAGTCTCTCCCTTTCTGATTACCGAACATAGAAATTAGAGCATAGTTATAGCTGGCTGGATTACATATTCCTGCCGTACCTAACGGTATCAAATTCAAAATATCTTGAATGATGAACTTGTCAGGAATATTCGGCATTGTTTCCAATGCGAGCAGGAGGCAGGCGAACAGAATATCAGCGTTTGCTCTTTCAGAAATCAGGTCCAAGTTAAAGCGTTTACTATCAATTGTTTCCCAGTCAAGTGCGGTTACAATCGGCTCAAGATTGTTTGACGTGCGCTCGGCCACTTTGCCCAGAACATCTCGGTATCCGTAAGCAAACAAAAAGCGACTGAGCTTTAAGGAAGCCTGGTCGCCAAGGGTGGATTGTGTCTTGGGCAGGACTTGACGGTAAAATTCGCTGTATTGCTCTACAGAGGCAACAACATCTTCAAGCTCTGCACACTCGTCCGGGAGCTCAGCCTCTTTGAGCAAGTCATTCATGCCTTTGACGCGGCGGGAATCTGCAAGCTCGACCTGCTCGGCACATAGAAGATGGGCGAGAAAGGTGACAGTATTGTATACGTATTCTCCTTTTCCAAGCAACTCCATCCAGTAGGAGATGACGAGGGACGGTTCAGGTTTATATTGCTCCACAAAGTTTTTCCAGTTGCTAATGACAATCAGATGAAGCTTTTTGTATGGATAGGAAATGCTTTGCTGTTGCCACTTGCCACAAGACCATGACAGGGCAGCACGTAGTGTATGGACTTCGATGGTGGCAGGATCAGTGAATTGCTTCTTCCAGACCTCCAACGGCTCAACGGGATATTTAGCAAAAGGAAATCGGCTAAGATGCTGTTCATGATGTGTCTTGATAAGCGCAGCCAGTAATTTTTTCTTGGCGTCAGTCAATTGCATGGACATTTGAAAGATGCTCCTTTTGGTGATTTAATAGGCTTGATCGGCGTTGGCGAGGAGCCACTGTTCCGCCTCAGTGGAATGAATACCTTGTAACGTAAAAAACGTCATGCTGCATTCGTTGTCCAGCATGACGTAGATTTTATAGAAGGTGTGGCCATTATCAAAAGTATATCGTTCGATGTATTCAGGGTAATACGTACCCGCCGAGCATGAGAAGGCTGTTTGGTCGTGAAGGATTGGAATAAGTTGATCAGCGTTTTCCAGAATGAAGAACCATTGGCCGGGTGGCGGGCAGACTTCGTTTTCAAATGCGCAACGGAGTTGTTGCATGTAATCGTGGATGAATGTAAGGCACTCGTTAGGGAGTGCGCTGTTCTGGAGTAGGGTTGCGAATTGTGCATCAGATGTCAGGTCGATCACTTTTCTGATTCCTCCTGATGGTTATTGACTTGTGGGCATTACCGTAGCGGGGATGGTTGTTAGCTTTTGCTACTGCAAGAGCTTCAGGCGAAACATAGAATGGTTCGGCCAGTTCCGATACCCAGCCCAACGCGAACTCAATGGGACTTCCTTCGATAGCTGGAGGTCCATCTACCCAATCTTTTTCCAGCGTGAATTGGATGTTTTCCTTTCCCATGGTCACGAACAAATCTGTACCGTCATAATAAGGATTTACTGTGTCTCCTTCCTGAAAAGTAAGAGCGACCCGCACTTGGTGTACGGGCCGCTCTTTTTCGTGGACTTGGATTTGTTTTTCTGAGATGGCTAAGAATTGGATGTCGCCCTCGGGGTTGAGGGTTGACTCCAACAGTGCTAAGAGTTTTCTGTGTGTGTTGTTCATTTGTATACCTCCATGAATTGTATTCATAAGTATGATATAAAAATGAAACTTTCTTTATTACATAAAATAAGTTACTAACCTTAATTCACCATTGGACAAGACTTAGAAGCATACCTCATCTACAATTAGGTCAATCATTTGTTGGTCAGGTAAGATATCCGTATATCTTGATCCTAATTCCATTAATTGCTCATACGAAGGATATCTAATCATTCGCAAATCTGTAGCATTTACCTGTGTATTTCCACTAAATTGTCTAAAGTACCTGTCAACAAGCGTAGAGTTTAAATATAGGGAGAGTCCTTTGGCCAAAATAAAATCAAATCCTGCTCCATTTGTGTGATAGAAATTTATTTTATTTTCAAAAGCAATCATCGGAGTAGCATCACTCTCCTGATATACAGCTGCAACCACTCGCCGAAGTTCTTCTTTTGATGTCATCCGCTTTACTACTACATAATTTCCATTTGGTCGTAATCGCCTAAAATTTGCATCTGTGGTTATCAGACAGTTATATTTTTTCACATGTTCTTTGGGCCATTTAACGAAACCTTGGCCTTGACTAAAGTGCTCGGGATATATTAGAGGCACACTGTTGTTACTAGATTCTTTTATTAATGTTTCCTTTGGTTCCCTAAAATCAACAACCGGCCCTGTTGATAAAGTAAGTTGAAGATCATTAAGCGTGGACGGCAGAGAATGCATCTTGGTTTTAATCTCATCGTCTTCATTGTTTCTTACTAGTCTAAAGATAGACAATGGATCATCAGGATGAACTAACTCGCTATAGAGTACCTGATTAACCTGAATATCTTCGAGATTTAGACTTTGACTAAAAGTTAATGTAACTCTATCTTTTACCTTCGGTGGTTGCTTAATCGCATGGTAAATGACACTCTCTTGTAATACTTCCTCCCCTGAGAACACTTTTGTACGGGAATCAAAGAGGTGGAAATGTTTGATTGTTGTATCACTAGTCAAATCACTTCTAAAATTTCTAAAGTATTGTCCGTTGCAAAAGCTCCTTGGTGTAATAGCTACAAATTCTCCTTTTGGTACCAACCAGCGTTTTACCAAAGAAACAAAGGCCGCATATTGATTGGAAACATCTACTCCGATGGAGAGAAGCAAACGATTTTCTTCTGAATCACTGCTAATTTTCTTGTAGGGTGGATTTAGAATTGCTAAATCGAATTTGTTTGCCTTTCGAGCGGCAGGAAGAGCTTGAACACTTGAAGATATAAAATTTTCTCTAATTATTTGGAAATTTAATTTAATTCCGTTTAAAGAACATAGTTGCTCGCATATATATAACGTTTCTTGCAGTGATGCAATGAGACTTTTATCTATTTCATAAGCAACTAAAGTGATTTCTTCAGGTTTGTTTTCCCAAGAGCATATTTCATTAATTACAGCTGCACCTAAAACACCTATTCCGGCTCCAGCATCTAAAAGTTTGATTTTTTTATTTTTACGAGATTTAAATAAACTGGCCATGAAGGTTGCGGTAGATACATCGGTAAAAAATTGTTCGAAAGCTTCCTTATCTTCGGTTTGTATAAGTTTTCTTGTAGCAGTCATGATGTCATTTATTAGTTGAGGAAAACTATTGGGGGATATAGTTTCTTGGTTAAAGACCAGTTCCCCTCCTTGAATTAGGAAAGCCACTTTAGATACAACTCCTTAGAGGATAATATTGACAATGGTAAAGTAGTATGAGATGATACATCTGCAACGTTGCAGACTAAATTTCTCAAGGAGCTCAAATAATGCTAACTATTGGTATCGCAAAAGAGATTCTTCAAAGAGTTGGATTTCCTGAACAAAATTGTACAGACACAACCGCTATATGTGTAATTGCCTTACAGGATAGAAAACCTCGCCAAGGACTTATATTAGGACATCAGTGTCTAGCCGAAGGAGCAAGAATTACAGATATTCTAGAGTTTGCACGAAATGATCTCGGAAAAAATTATGCAGAGAATACACGTGAGACTGTAAGAAAACATAGTTTGAAGTATCTTGTAGATTTTGGTTTGGTCCATGTAAACAAAGATGACCCAACCAGACCTGTTAATTCAGGTAATACTAATTATACACTTGTAGAAGAGTTTGATGGTTTACTAAAAACATATGATGATCCATCTCTATTCTCGAATAAAATACAAGGCTTTGTCAACGAAGCAACTATTAATAGAAAAAAGTACCTTGAGAGCTTGGAAAATCATAAAGTACAAATTGAAGTGCCGTTTAAGTCACATCCACTATTATTATTATCACCCGGTGATCATAATATTATTGAAAAACTAATTGTTGATGAATTATTTATTGAAGAGGGGCGAAGAACATACCTTGTATATTTAGGTGATACGAGAAATAAAAAGAAATATATTGACGAGGAATTAGTTGAGAGAATACGTATTTCCGTAGACGAGCATGCTAAATTGCCAGATGTTATAGGCTTCGATGAATCCAATAATGAAGTTATGATCTTTGAAGCAGTTGCATCATCTGGTCCGGTTGATTTTCTAAGAAAGAAAGAGTTGGAAGTTCTTTTTGCTAGATGTCCATATTCTCTAAGAATGAGCACAGTTTTTTTGAAACGCAGCGTGTTCCAGAAGTTCTCAAACAATATCGCTCCTGGGACAAGCGCTTATATTGCAGAGACAAAAATGAAAGCAGTATACGAGACTTTTTAATTTTTGTATAACACTTAAGGGAGAAACAAAGTATGCGACTAGTAAACGTCACACTAAGCGGAATTAGAAAGTATAATAGGACTGTAAGTTTTGAATTTAATGACAGCACCTCCATTAATACGTTAAGTGGTAGAAATGGTGCTGGAAAGACAACTGTTTTTTCTTCAATTATGCAAATACAAAAGGCTTATTTTATTACTCGAATGCAGCACTTGATTTCAGAAACAGAATATGAAAGATTAGTTACTGATTTTGGAAAAGAGTTGTACAATTCTTCCTTTGAAAAAGGTGCGTATGCAGAGGTTACTTTTGAATTTGATAACAAGGATCGTGCATTACTGCCACCATCTATTAGTCTTTGGGATGAAAAATTCAGTATATACTGGCCAATAAATAAAGAAGGGAATGAAACATTTAAAGTAACGGTCAGGTTGAGAGTGGATGGCGTCAGCAGAGATACGGCACAATGGAACATATTCATTATGGATAGAGATGACACAATTTTAGGTGCCTTTTGGAATGTGGAAACTCCTCGAAACATAGTTGCTTTTATAAATTCAAGTAAAAATATAATAGAGAAAGATGTAATGTTTGATAATGTAAAACTAAGACCTAGTAGAAAAGTGATTGACTCTGTTTCTAGTATCGTCTATTTTGCGATTGAACCAGAAAGCGCATTCGAAAAATTATATGAGTTAATGGTTAACGATTATCTGTATGAAAAAATAAACCCAACTAATCGAAAAGGGAATACACCAAGGAATGACATATATTATCACGTCACAAAAATTCTTTTCGATTATTTATCTCCCCATCTCATGCTTAAAAACTTGTCATTTATTCAAAAGGAAGATCAATTCGTTATCACTGCTCAGCAAAAAGGACCTAATAAGTCAAAGCAATATGATATGCGTGGATTTAGCGCAGGAGAGAAATTGCTTTGGTATTCACTTCTTTTTATAAATTATACAAAAAGCATGGGAATACTTATAATTGATGAACCAGAAAATCACTTACATGAAGAGCTGGCAAGTAAATTAGTCGCACTTTTGCAGAGCCTTGTTGAGTCAGAAGATTATAAAAAATTTGTTAATTCATTAGGTACTGAAAGTAATGCTAAATTGCCAACTTTAGAAAGAGAACTTGAGAAAGAGTATAATTTTTTTAGACTTAGCCAAGTTTTTCTTCTCACACATTCTAAAAGTTTAATTTACCAAAATTTCACTAATGGATCTAACTTCGTCCTACGTGATACCAGAGCAGCTCTCGTCGACTATGAGTCCTGTGAAAAAGTATTAAGAGAGATAGGCTTAAGTTATGTTAACGATAAAGTTCTTTTTGTTGAGGGTAAGACAGATGTGGAGATACTAGAAAAGTCAGTAAGCCAATACAATATCCAAGTTAAGACGCTTGATAACTGCCATGAAGTAATTAGAGTATTTCAGTCTTTGCAAAAGATAAAGAGATATCTTAACGACCCTAAATTTATTTTTTTGATTGACAGAGATACCCGAAGTAACCAAGAAATAGAGGTTTTGCGAAACAATGACCAATCTTATTTTGATGAACACTTTATAGTTCTTGAAAAACATGAGTTGGAGAATTACTTTTTAGAACCATCTGTAATAAGAGTTGCTTTGAAGAATTTTGAAGACTCAAACTATAATGCTCCCCAAAAAGAAGAAATTGAAAAAATCATACGTGAAGAAGCAGATGAACAGCTACCACACACCAAAAGAAAATATATGAATCATGTTCTTAATAACACAATGGGGAAAATGAATGGTCTTATAAAACAAAGTGAGTTACAAGTGGATACTAAAGAAGGTCATGAAGCATATATTAAAGACATATTATCAACAGGGAAGATTAGAGAGTTGGAGAAGGAACTTATTGAACACTTTAACTCTATGGAAGAGAAATTTTCTTCAGCCAACTGGGATAAAAATTGGAAAGAACTAATGGATGGTAAGTCTGTATATAATAAAGTAATGAGCAAATTAGCTTCAGGTGCGGGTGTAAGGAATGACAAATTAAAAACAAAAATGACTGAGATACTATTGTCTTCTCGACCAACGCAGTTCAAGAAGCTTATTAGACAACTTTACAGAATGTTCGAGATCGAAGTGGCTACACTCTCAGATGTCGATCTGAAAAATGGAGCTTCGTAACACAGGAAAACTATACAGGTCAAAACCCAGAGCATCAAACATATCAAAACATATAGCATCCATAGACTGACGTCTGTATCAATAGACGTCAGCTTTATTTATGTTTTTATTTTTACCTAATATAAAATATATACCGAAGAATAAATCTTGGGAGGGTTTCTAATGGAGAAATGGTGGATGGTTAGGGCAGGAGATAATAATGAGTTGGTACCCGAGTGGCTTAAAAAGCAGGTTGCAACAATTGGCTGGAGTTCTCTTGGTAACCCCATGGAATTTCTAAATAGAGATAATCTAATTGAAAAGGCACATGAGGTATACTCTAAGGAAAGGCCTAAAGCACGTATTGGATGGGGACACCAAGTATGGAAGTTCAGCAGAGAGATATCTGTAAATGATAATATAATTACCTATTCAAAAGAAAAACGTGAATACATAATAGGGAAAATAAACAAGCCATACTTTTATGACCCAAAGGTAATCCATGATTACTATCCAAATGTGATTGGAGTTAAATGGGAATCCAAACGCATCTCTCGGGATCAATTAACTCAAGGAGCTAAAAATTCACTTGGGGGAATATCTACAGTGTTTCGTGTTGATACCTGGGGGGATGAGTTTGAGCGTTTATTGTCGAGAGGTGAAGAGAGTCCATCTTTTCCAACAGCTTTACAGAATTCAGTAGATGACGAGAGCGTTGATAATACAGATTTTATCCAACAAGCAATAACCTTGCTAGAAGATGCAATAGATAAACTTGATGAGTGGCAAATTCAAGATTTGATTGGAGGGTTACTTGAGAGTATGGGGTATAAAGTTGCAATTAGCCCTAAGGGCCCGGACGGTGGTGTTGATATTATTGCACACCGAGATGCGTTTGGGTTTGAAAAACCGATAATAAAAGTTCAAGTGAAACATCGTAAGGCCACTGCCGGGAGCCCAGAAATCCAACAGCTATTAGGTTCCAATCCTATGGGAGCAAATTGTTTATTTGTATCTACCGGTGGCTTTACCTCACAAGCTAAGAATGTTGCCAAACAACATGGTGTAAAACTTGTAGACCTATCTGAATTGGTTCAGTTGGTGGAGGAGTGGTATGAAAAAATGCCAGTAGAGCGACAGTCTTTATTATCTTTAAAAAAGGTGTATATCCCAAATGCACAATAATGATGTATTGAAATAGACAAAGAAGTTGGCACCTTCTCTTAAATGGTGAGCGAAGGTACCTATACATAAGAGAATTTTAGCTCGCTTGACATTTTCTTAATTCGGCCATATGATGTATTACAATGTATTTCGTTGTAATACAATGGAGGTGTTTGAGATGAAGTCAATTAGTCTACGAGTTAATGAAGAGATGTTAGAGCAATTGGAAAGCTTAAAAAGCATACTTCCAAAAAATCAAACTGAGGAGTTAAGTACTTCAGAGATAATTCGAGTGTGTGTTAATTTCACAAATTTAAATTACGGTAAGGGCAATATAGAATGGACTGAAGTGATGGAATTGATAAATGCATACGTAAAAACGGCGCTTATAACACAAATGGTTGGTATAGATTTCGATTTCTTGGATCGAATATTAGATGCGATTGAAAAGGTTAATGAAGAAAATTACACAGAGGAAGTTAAAGAAAACAACAGATTGTTCAATGATGAGAACCCAATTACACTAGGAGAATTGTTAAGGTTTGAGTATCGATTGTTGCCAGAGACTTTTTTGGAAGCGATGGGTATTGATGGAGAACATTATAAAGATTTAACGGATAATGAACTTGCGGACTACATTCTTGAACTATTTAAAGATAAAGAGTTTTCAGATAAGGCGGAGTCTCATGTTAGGGTTCAAAATTAGATAATGTTCCTAGTGAGTTGAAAATACTAAGGCACAGTAAAGTATAATTTAAATCAATAAATGTTCTAATAATTAATATTCTGGACGGGAATTTATGAAAATTAGATCAAGACCAATTAATGCTAATAAAGAGGAACAGAATTAATCGTCAAAAAGAACGAATGAATTCCTTGACAAACTTCATTAATACAAACACTGGTAATTTAAATGGTAAAAATGTTAATTATTTACACAACAATCAAGAAGCCATAGACCTGATGTACTAAAAGATTGTTTTAAAGAAGCTGAAAAGAACGGAGTGGCTTCAAAAATGATCAATTGTTTCCAATGTGTCACTTGTATTGATATAGATAAATTGGTAGCAACGGATAGGATTGATATAATGAAAACAGCCCAATCAATGCACAGAGAATTCTGGAATACTGATGAAGTATTCAAATTGAATTCATTAGATCATAGGCAATTATTAGGCTGTAGTCTATCTATTACAGTATTCCCATTTGTTGAGTCACTCATTATCGACATCTTATAGGCACGAAATTTTACATTAGTACAATCAATGTGAGAGAACTAATTAGTTACATGAACAGTAGAGGATGGGAAGTAATTGAAACAACAAAAATTCTTGGAATTGATGAATTAGAAAAGCTGGATTTTCCTGTTTTTGTTTTAAAAAGTGGAAACGATCCACACCAAAATTTCAGATTTCATATTGATTTCATGGTATCATGTATGATGGAATTAATTGAGATGAGATGGTTATATAGAAATAGCCAAAAGTATCGTCAGCTTTGAAGATGAAGAAACTTACTACATACCTTTCTATGAAAAAGAAGAGAAGATTTAGAATTAGGATATACATTAATTTGTATGTTACTTTGATTAGGCATTTTGAAAGGATAAAAGCACCCATTTCTTTGGGTGCTTTTTGATTTCGCTCTACAAATGTTACGGTGAACCGTACCATAAATAAGGGCAAGTTTATGTGGAGGTATTAAGAACGGTTTGTAATCCAAAATAAAAATTAGCTGTTAACGAAAGAAAAGGCGCGCTATGGCGCGTTTTCTTCCTTAAACAGTCTCCAAAATGGTTTAAACTGATTTTTTATATACATCTGCAAAAACCTTTGCAAAGTCTCCAATCTTGACTTTGCCGAGGTGGTAGTCGGTGGCACGGAGGCTGGCGTAGAATTCGTCGGCGCTTTCACCCGCGCGGTACAATTGGGCGAAGCCGTTGGCGGTATTTTCATGGAAGCCGATTTTCTTCATATTTTCAGCGAGAGCTTCGACGGGAATTTGTTGGAATTTGGCTTCGACATCATTTTCAGCAAGAGCATTTAGCCAGTCGTTGCTTGTGGCCCAATCGCTTACTACGAATTTCGTGCTTTTTCCCGCTGGGGTGTGAGAAATCAGAGCGTAAGCGACGTCCGCGATATCAACTGGGCTGACCCACCCTTGCGGGATGTCGGCTGAAATTGGACTGAAGAGGATTCGCTGGGCTTTGAGGCTTTGCATGTCGGCAAAAAGATTGCTGTAAAAGCCGACAGGGCGGATATGAACAACGTTCACGCCTTCGAGCGAGTTGAGCGCGTCTTCTGCAAAATGATAGCTGTAAAGGATGCCGGCGTTGGGGTTGTCAGCGCCGACTGAGCTGAGGTTGATGACGTTTTTCACGCCTGAGTTTAGAACGGCAGTCTTGTAATCTTCAGAAAGCTCGATGGCGGTCTGCCACATATCGGTGCCAGTGGCAAAATTGATGCCAGAAATCATGAGGTAAACGACGTCGCTGCCTGTGAAAGCCTTGGTGAGGAAGTCGACGTCACGGTTTGAGCCGACAGCAGCCTTGGCGCCGAGCGCCTCGATGTCGGCGATCCGATCTTTGGAGCTTGTGATGACGGTGACATCGTGACCATCTGCGATGAGGCGTGGAAGGTAGACACGATTGATATTGCCGAGTGAGCCGAGAACTGTGATTTTCATTGTGTTCTCTCCTTCTTTTTGATAAAGTGGTGTCAGTGACTGACATTGGAGTTCATTATGCGCTTGCTGAATACTGTTGTCAAGAAAAAATGTCAGTTACTGACCTTTTTGATAAGTTGTAAAAAATTACAAAAACGGGAATGGTAAAATGAATAGTAAAGAGAAACTGCAGGCGGCGGCCACGAAATTATTTATGGAAAAAGGCTATGAAAATACGACGGTGCAAGAGATTGCAAGCCTTGTAGGTGTGACGGAGAGAACCTTTTTCCGGCAATTCAAGGACAAGTCTGACGTGCTTTTTGACACAAGAAATGAGATGGGGCAACAAGTCGCGGCTTTTATCACGGACCATTTTGACGTCGAGCAAAAGCCGCTGAAGCTTGCGGTTGATGGCTTTGCCTCGGTTTTTAGTTTCTTTGATGGCGAGCGGGAGAGGGTGCTGGCGCGGAATCAAATTATTCAAAGTAACCCTGATTTGCAGGAGCGTGAGCTGCTAAAAAGCCAGGCGCTGATTGAGTCTGTCACAAACGTCTTGTCTGTCAAATATGATAGCGAGCTGTCAGAGCTTGCCGCACGATTTGCGGTTGAAATTTTTCACATGGCTTTTATCAAATGGATTGAAAGTGCCGAGAAAGGCTTTGTGGAGCAGGTGCTCGCAGTTTATGAGGTGTATCAAAAACTCTGTCAGTACTGACAGAGTTTTTGATTATTGCGGCGCCGAAATTCAGGTGACAAGAACATTGCCCAAATGAAGTCCTCATATCGAAGGCTTTTTAATTATCGAATCAAATTCTTGTCATGTCCGCCGTGCAGCTGGATAACCCCGAGGAATAAGAGAGACAAAAAACTTGCCGTTACAGAGAGTGCGGAGAACCCTATCACAAATGACGCAAATTTGCTTCACATTCGACCTCATACTGTGACGGAGTAGGTTGGTGTGAACTTGGTGAATAAATGGCAGAAAATATGGCTAGCCATAGCCAACCATATTTTTAAAAGCATTTTTTGATTCTAGACACAATCGGGTTTCCTTTAAAGCGAACCTAAATCCCTTCTAGGATCTCTTCCGTTGTGCGAATCCGGCCAATCCTCGGAAAAATAACGTTCCGTACATGCTCATGTTCGGCCTTGGTGAACCCAGTCATGGCGTCAATTGCAAAAATAAGTTGATAGCCGTGCTGGAATGCCTCTCTTGCGGTTGTATCGACTCCGATACCTGAGGATATACCGCATAAAACGATCGTATCAATATTTCGGCGGCGCAGCTGCAGATCAAGGTCTGTTCCATGGAAAGCCCCCCATTGTTTTTTGGAGATGATATGGTCTGTCTCGGTCACTCCGAGCTCGGGAACAAATTCATCCCAGCCCTCTATCAGGTTCAGTCTAGGTACCGTGGTATCGAGCTTGGGAGAAGGTATATCCTTGAAGTCTTTACTGGATACGTGTACAAGATTCACAAAAGCCCCCTTGTTACGAAAAAGATTGGCCAGCTTAGCTGAATTTGCAATGACCATCTCGGCAGAATAAGGAGCATACTGACTGCTAATCCATTTTTGGAGGTCAATGACGACCAGAGAAGTCTTGTTCCAATCCAATAACGGTGCTCGTTCCTCACCCTTCAAATGATTGCCATTTAGTTGATTCATATAGAATCTCCTCCTAACCTTATCTTTTAATAAAATGATGACTACGTCAGTATATAATCGATGATATAGAATAACGAGAGAGGGAATTAACCTAGGAGCGTTACTCCCAGAATACAAAGAAATACTGGAGGGATGAGATGAAATGCAGGAGGAACGCGGAAAGACCGGAGAATTAGCTGAATTTCTCCGTACCCGACGGGCCCGTCTGACTCCGGAGCAGGTAGGTTTGCCTTCCGGTGAAAGACGGCGGACACCTGGTCTTAGAAGGGCAGAGGTTGCCATACTCGCTGGTATCAGTGTGGATTGGTATACATGGCTGGAGCAGGGTAGAGACATTCAGGTATCCATCCAGGTGCTTGATAGCTTGTCCCGTGCGCTGCGAATGAACGACATTGAGCGAAAACATCTCTTCTTGCTCGCTGCAGGACACTTACCCCCGAGTAATCAAGCGCCACAGAACAAGGTAAGCCGGCTACTGCAGGATTTTTTGGACAGACAGGGGGAAAGCCCTGCCTTTGTGGTAAATTCAAGGTGGGATGTCGTAGCCTGGAACCAGGCCGCGATTCTTGTTTTTGGAGATTACGAAGCAATGTCGGCAAGAGACAGAAATTCGATATGGCGCCTATTCACTACGAATAATGCGAAGCGGATGCTGGGTGACAGTTGGGAAGCGAACGCCAAACATCGGTTAGCCCAGTTTCGGGCCAACTATGCAAATACAGTCGGGGATCCTTGGTGGGGAGAGTTTATTGAGGACCTGCACCAGCAAAGTAAGGAGTTCCAGGAATGGTGGCCGTTGCATCAAGTTATAAATGTGCCGGAAGGTGAAAAGCTGCTTAATCATCCTGTTGTCGGTTCCCTTCGTTTTGGTCATCTTTCCTTCCAGGCTATGGACTCCGTTGACCTCCAGGTTACAGTTAATATTCCTTTGGATACCCCAACAATTGAAAGAATGAGAAAACTTCTTTCTGCGGTTAATCGATAATTCAGCATTTGCCACGTCCGTTGAAGTTATTCCATTTTGGCAGGTGACCTTTCTTTAGCGGGATGGAATAATGAACGAACATCGTGATGTTAGTATGATTCCAATTTGTAAAAAAATTCAAGTGGGTGAGTTGGGGATATGGCTAAAATCGTCAGCGCATGGACCTAGCCAAACGTAACGGTCGTCTCATCGTTCGGATTAATGACTCACAGGATTGCTCTAAAGTGGTTGTTTAAGCGAGACACTGTAAAGAGAAACAGTTAGGGCACATTGACCAGCCTTAACTATCCTTTTATTCATGACTCCAAACAGATTGTAGAAATCGTTAGAAATGACGCCAGCCGCTGTTGACAGCGCCTTGCAAAGAGCCAGAGAACGATAGGGCGAAACTCCGTTCAGAAGAATAATGGATACGATAGCTAACCAGAACTTTCATACAACAGGTCTGCACCGGATGGCATACAGGATGTTTATTCGTGCACCTGCGAAATTTTACCAAAGCGATGGAGAGTGAGTTTTTTTGATTTCGCCGTTGAATTCGAAAATAATATTATGGAATGGTTTGAAGGTAAAAAAATATAAAAGTACCGTAATCAGCTCTTGCGTAGTCTGAAATTTCAAATCTCTATGTTTGTCTCCAAAAACTCAAGATATTTTGGGTCGTCTTCCATAAAAATCTCAATACCGGCGCCCATGTAAGCCCGGGTTAACTCGTCAACCGCCTTTTCAAAGTTTTCCTGTTCATAATATAATTGCCCCAGCCGAAGGTGAATATACGGATTACCCAACCCCTTCGGACACTGTACGGCATTAAAAAAGCACTTGAAGGCCTTATCGTAATTCTTCATACGATAGTGGACATCCCCAATAGCTACATATATCCAAGTAGCGGCCTCCCATTCTTGATGATTTTCAGGCAATAAACGGAGGGCGGCAATATAATTTTGCTTGGCGGCATCAAGATCGCCTGCCTTCACTAAGTCATCGCCTTGTTTACATAGAGCCCTAATTGCGGAATAAGTGGAATCTGAGAGCTGCAAAGTGATCTCTCCTGTTCTATTGGATTAAGGAGTTTTAGCCAATGATCGTTTGTTGGCTTTCATCAAAAATGGTGGCGTCCAGTATTGCCGATAAATAGCCTATCGCCCAAATGATATGATCTGTAAATTCTTCTCCATGATCAGGCGGGAATATGAAGCGAATGCGCTCGACACAGTCTTTGACTTCAGGCAATCATATGAAGAGTCTACCAAATTTTTAGGCCTATTCATAGATTGAAAGCGCGTTCTAGTTTATGTGAGTACTATTTTCAAAGGGGCCATGCATGGCATGTAGTATTTTAAATGGCTTGATATAATTTAGAAGAAAGGATGATAGAGATGCCAAATGATAAACAACAGCTTCACAAGGAATCGATTAAGTACCTAACGACTGCCCCCCTTCGCGAAAATGATCCTAAGTTTAGCTGCGTAATAAGTGATGTAGCCTATGAGCTTTTAACCACAGATGAAGTAGGTCTGATAGAGCAACTGTATTTTAAAATGAAGAATATTGCCCTACGAAATAAGATTCTGTATGGTTTAATCCGGTGCAGGAATTTGGAACTGAAGGATTTCTTTCAGAAAGCCTATAAAAAAGAACGATATTTGGATATGAGGCTGCTCGCGATCCATGGATTAGTACAGTATGCGCCAGAAGAAGAGATCGAAAAGGTCACGGACCATTTTCTTAAGATCTTGATAAAGAGGCCGGAGACTACTCCTTATAACTACTATGAATATGAGTTTCTAAGGTCTGCTTTCGGGTTTCCTCTTCTAATTAAAAAATACGGGTATTCCTGTTTTGAAAAGGTATATCAACAAGTCGAGAAACAATATCAGGATATGCCAGAAGCATTTAAGGGGCATTTGACCTTTGATGAAGATGGGAAGCAAGTTTCGTTGAGAACTCCGATGAAAATAAAGCAAATGATAGATCGTTTTTATGAATCACGAAATCTTCGATAAGCTGAGTCCAAGAAGTTGAAAAGCAGCGACGACTATAACAATGATGAGGTTTGTTGAAAGGAGAATAGAGATGACCGTAAAGTTTACTTTGAATTATACGGATGGAGATTTCATCGAAACCATAGAAGTTCCAATTTATAAAGCGTATCGTGAGGGTACTTCTTTTCAACTGTATCATTTAAATCGCAACCCTACTCGTATTGAACACAAGGAATTGTTGGTTATCGATGAATCGGGGATTGCTCCAGAGTGTATGTTTAAAAGTGTTACAGAATTTTGTGAAAAAATTATCCCCTATTTATTGAATAGGAAAAATGAGTCATTGTTTTTATTCGGGGAATATTATGATGCAGAGAAAGATAAGATGATGGACATTGATGATATTGAGATTCCCTGTTTAATAGGCGGGGCAGCCGCCTTACAAGAAGAGAAAAAGTAGTCTGGAACCTACAGAGGTAGTCGCTGAGGAACCTGAATCAATAGATTTATTGAAAAAAATGATTGATAAACGTTTGCAGGAAGATCCGGATTTAGCGGATGAAATCTATGTGATCACCCCATTTAGAAATGTGGCTTATAAGCTTGTTCAGGTTTTAGACGAAATTAAATTCACAAAACGAGAAAACGGGAAGACAACGAATATTGGTACAGTTCATACTTTTCAAGGGAAAGAAGCCAAGGTCGTCTACTTTGTTCTTGGCGCGGACTCTGATAGCAGTGGGGCAGCAAGATGGGCTGTCTCTGATCCCAATATGATGAATGTTGCAGCGACGCGAGCTAAAGAAGAATTTTATGTGATTGGCGATAAGAAATTGTATGCCTCACTCGGTAGTGAAGTGGCAAATAAAACGATGTCAATTATTGACGACTATAACAATAATAAGGTCGGGAATGATGGTTAGGCGAAGTTCTCCAAGTTGGAGTAGATTCGAAGGGTAGTTTCCTTTAATAGTATATTAATTATATTTTAATCTGGAGAAATCGTTCAGTATAAATGCAATTCGTTATTTTTATCTTCCGTCTATGAAAAAAGACCCTATCTCAAAACCAACTCCTACCCACTCTCCCGATTTCTATGCTTTAATAAAATGAGCAGTATCAACAAGAAGCGTTGAAAGTGGGATTCTATGAAGCGACTAACGATTGGCCTGTTCGCCCATGTGGATGCAGGCAAAACAACTTTTGCGGAACAGCTGCTGTACCATACGAACAGTATCCGGTCGCGGGGGCGGGTGGATCATCAGGATGCGTTTCTGGATAGCCACGACATCGAGCGGGCAAGAGGTATTACGGTGTTCGCAGATCAGGCGGTAATAGAATATAAGGGAGATAGCTATTACATAATAGACACGCCCGGACACGTCGATTTCTCCCCGGAGATGGAGCGGGCGATTCAGGTCATTGATTATGCCATCCTGATTGTAAGCGCAGTTGAAGGTGTCCAGGGTCATACGGAGACGGTCTGGCAGCTGCTGCGCAAGCATCGGATTCCGACGTTCTTCTTTATCAACAAGACAGATCGGATCGGCGCGGATGCAGGCAGAACCGAGGCGGATATCCGTCAGCAATTGACGGGGGAAGTATGCTGCATTACACAGAGCTTCGCTGACGGCATAGTCGGCGAGCCGCTGCGGGAGGCCATGGCGGAGCGGGACGAAGCCCTGCTGGAAGCATTCCTGGAGGGGAGAGAGGATTCCGGCTTCTGGTTGGAGGCTTTGCAGAGGATGATAGCGGCGGGTCTTCTCTTCCCCTGTGCTTACGGCTCTGCGCTTCAAGATACGGGCGTCATTGAATTTCTGGATCAACTGCATCTGCTGGCGACAACCACTTATGATGAGAATGCTTCGTTCCAGGGGCGGGTTTATAAAATTCGGCACGATGCAGGCGGAGCGAGACTCACATTCATTAAGGCGCTGGGGGGTCGGCTGAAGGTGAGAGAACAGCTTAGTTACGAGAGCGGCGGGGTTCAGTATGACGAAAAAATTACGCGGCTCTTCTTGTTTAACGGCCTTAAATCGCAGCCGGTGGAACAAGTGGAGGCCGGCGATTTGTTTGCGGTTGCCGGATTGTCCGCCGCCGAGGCCGGACAAGGTCTGGGGTCGATATCAGACAAGTTAGCTTACGATTCGGAGCCGACGTTACAATCTAAGGTATTATTCGACAATTCGATACATGTACAGAAGGTGCTTGGTGCTTTTCGCACACTGGAGGCGGAGGAGCCGTCTCTAAACGTCGTTTGGGATGAGAAATTGCAGGAGATTTCTATCCGCGTCATGGGATTGATTCAACTGGAAGTGCTGGAGCAGCTTGTTAGAGAGCGGTTTGGCCTTGCTATCTCTTTTGGACAACCGGAAATCTTGTATAAGGAAACGATTCAATCGGCTGTGAAAGGGTACGGCCACTTCGAACCGCTCAGGCATTATGCGGAAGTGCATCTGCTGATTGAACCGGGAGAAAGGGGCAGCGGCATTATGTTCGATAGCAGATGTCATGCCGATGATCTGAATGTCAGCTATCAGAATCTGATTCGGAATCATCTCTATGAACGGGAGCATCACGGACTGCTGACCGGCATGCCGGTCACCGACGTGAACATTACGCTGCTGAGGGGGCGCGCGCATAAAGAACATACCCATGGTGGTGATTTTCGTGAGGCTGCCTTTCGAGCACTACGGCAGGGGCTGGAGAAGGCGGACAATGTGCTGCTGGAGCCCTATTACGATTTCAAAATCAAGGTCGCTATCGATGAAATGGGCAGGGTGCTGTCCGATATTCAGCGTGCTTCAGGTATTTTTAATCCGCCGCAGACAATCGGAACGCAATCGGTGGTCACGGGCAGGGTTCCCGTGTCGACTTTCATGAACTACAGTGCCGAATTTGCATCCTTTACGCATGGACGAGGCAGTATCCGTTGCGTGTTCAGCGGCTACGATCGCTGTCATAATACGGAGGAAGTCATAGAACGGATGGGCTACCGCAAAGAGGCAGACCCACTGTATACATCCTCCTCTATCTTTTGCGCCAAAGGGGCGGGTTACTCGGTGCCATGGGATGAGGCGGAAGCCAAGATGCACCTTGAATTAGAACCTTGAATGATCTTTATTAGGAAACTAAGCAACTAAGAAATTATCGTGAGCAGTACATTTAATAATGTACTACTTTTACGCCTCAAACTGGGCAGTTGCCGTTACTAGGACAGGTGTCGCTACATAGAAGTAAGCTGATGAGAAAGGCTTATGTCATGAGCGGGGATGGTGTAAAGTAGATGGCACAAAAGTTGCAAAAGAAAAGTACACGATTAACCGGAAGGATCGTACTTCCGGGCAATTGCTTGGCGGTGCAGAGGAGCTGCGTCGATTGATTAGACCGCTCTTGCGAGCAGGCACTCCGGTGAAGGTGATGGTGAAGACAGTACCTTTTATTGAAGCAACCCATTTTTTTGCCGAATCGGACCTGAATTTAGAACCAAAGTTTAAAATAACCGGGGCCTACGGATTCCAACCTTTGCCGCCTGAAGGAGTACGAATTATACGCGACTTTTTAGCCAAAGCACCCAACCGGCATTCTAGCGTGTGGAGTCAGAGCTTAGGTGGTGCAGGAAGCGCGGTAAGTCGAGTATCGCCTACTGCAACGGCCTATCCTCATCGGAAGGCTGAGATAATCTACGAACTGTCAGCCCGCTGGAGAAACAACGGGGAGCAGGAGCGGAATATTCAGTGGGTGGAAAGGTTCCGCAGAGCGTTGTGTCCCTTTGTTAAAGGGGATTATGTGAATTTCCCCGATCTGCAGATTAAGAACTGGCCCAAGGCGTATTATGGCGAGAACTTTGGCAGATTGAAGCAGGTGAAACGAAAGTACGATCCTCATAATGTGTTTCGTTTTGCTCAGAGTATTCCGGTGGGTAAACAGGTCAGAAAATAACAATACGCACACCAGATCGAATTAAAACAAGGAGCTGCCGGCGGCAGCTCCTTTAGCAATTTAGCTGATAGCGACGATAAGCTGAACCGTTCCTAAGAGACGCCGAAAAAGTTGAACTTTCGCAAGCGATTTTAGACTCCTTTGGTATGTGAAAAAGTAATTTCCCAATACACTTACCAACTTAGAAGGAAGATTACATAGTTTGTATATGATAAATATATTTATGTTTTATTTACAGATTTTTTGAATGAGGACTCTTAGGTCAAGAGTATTACTTTTAGCCAATGAAAGGATCCTTGAACTTAAAAATATTAAATTTTAATTAATAAAAATCCGATAAATAGGAATGGTCAATCTTACCATACGCAGTCTATTAAAAATCTCATAGTACTGGTGGATGCAGCATCAGAGGGAGGTAATATGAGAAATGAAGAAGGGAGGAATCCATGTCTAGCTTACTATGTATAGTTCCTTAGACTTGTATCAAATCGGGTCTAAAGTCTGGCAATTGTTTAGAATTTGTCTAGGTCTCTATATTATAATGATCGGACACGCCATATAAATATGGCGAATTTGGTAACTTTCTGTTGTAAGCGGCGAAGATGACCAAAGATGAAGGGAAAAAGTTACTGGCCGCTCCCAAAAAAATTTAGAAATGGAGGAGATTTTCGTATTGAAACAAAAAAGCAGTTTAGGTAAAACTATGCTATCTTTCTGCCTGGCAGTTTTGCTTGTCTTGCAGACAGTGGTATTCCCTGCTGCTGCATATGCGGATGACGAATCCGGCTCGCAGAATGCGGCTGAATCGCCTTCGGTATCTGAGGCGGTGTACGGCGCGCCAGACCAACCGTCGTCAGCACCTGAGGCGGTGTACGCTCCGCTGTTCACTTTCGCGGCGATGACGGCAAATCTGACGGACAAAACGGCGGTGCTGGCGAACGCCAATCCGACGTTCAAGCTCACAGTGAAGCAGGGTAACCCTGAAGCTGTGGTTCCTGCAGGGGGCGAGATTAACGGCCGGGAGAATTTTACCCTTGAACTGGATAGTATCGCTGTGCCGACCAAGGGCGACGATCTCAATGCTCCGCCCGAAAGTGTGATTCAGCAGGGGGATTATGCCGTCCTGGATAAGGCGACCTACTTCCCTGGTGTGAATTTGGCGCCTACAGCTCCTATGCCAATCAATCAGGGCGGACTGAAAATTGCTACCGTCCAATTTTTTGCCGATTCAATCAAAATTACGTTTGACGGCACAGGAGTATATGACGGCAGTAGACGCGACGTCAAAATCGGCTTTTCCGCTGCTGCTAGAGCAGCAGATCAGACCCCTGGCGGTGGCGGGGATACGACCATTTTCGGAGATGGCTATAAGTTTAAAAACTCTGATTTGGTGCCCGAGTATACCATTACTGTAAGCTCCTTAAGCAACGGCGGCTATGACAGTGGGATTAACAGCCCTTCTTTTCAAGAGGGTACCATTACGTGGCGAGCGGTAGTAACTGCCACTGACACGGACGATAAGACCATCCCCATGCGGCTGGATGGGTTGACTTTCTCTGATGAGCTTGCGAACGTCGGTGTATATGTACCTGGGTCCCTCACTGTGGATGGAAATGTGGCAGATCCTGATTATGCTGCTGATCGTACACTTTTCTACAAGTTCCCAGACGTATCCACTGTAGATAACGTCAAAAGCACGGCGACTATTACTTTCAAAACGTGGATTCCTAAGAGTAGTTATTACTATGAAAAGAACGGCAATTTTGCTGATCAGTATGGATGGAACCGCATTGATAATACCGCAAAGCTTTTGGGTGACGCTACCGATGTGAAGGCTTCATCAAATACCCATCGGATTGCTATACGCCCCAACTGGATTGCGGCGAGCGGCAAGCCGGGCAAGAGTGGAAACGATACGCTCATCACGTGGACGGTTGAGGTCAACAAAAGGATTAACAATAACGGTGTACTGTCCAGAACCGGCTTGCAGAACGTTAAGATTACAGACGTCCTGCCCGACGGGACGGAGTTTGTTTCCGCAACCTATAAGAATGGGGACAGCGGTACGGATACCCCAATTACCCGTAACGCCGCAGGGGAGTACGAGATCGGAACCGCCATCGGCGGGAATCTGGACGGGCCCCTCTATATGACAGTTGTGACGAAGGTGACAGACAGCAGCAAGTCAATCTTCGATTACAAAGCGCGCGCAAACTGGGAATTGGATGTGAAGGATGGAGGAACTGCCATCCAGAACAACGATGCAACCGGCTGGGTCGCTCCTGCTGCCGTTGTGGACACTGCACAGGTTAGAATTGGCGCACATGCCTTCACAAAAAGTGCGACCACAACCACCGCGCTGCACAACGTCGCAGGCACCAAGTGGACGATAAACTTGACGCTGCAGTACAATCTGGATGCTCCAGTCGTCTATGATTTGCTGGTTCACGGCGATTCTCTCGATGTACTGAATAATCTGGATGCCAATCCTAAGGTAACGTCGACAACTCTAGAAGCAATCAAGAGCCAGATCGACACCAAGCAGCTTTGGCAAAAATACCGCGAGAATACGTTGACTGTGAGCAATGGGTTGAATGGTGAAGTGATCCCCTTGACGGTGAACGGCGAGCGGGTGGCGGACCTTATCAAAGTTACCGGGTACAAAGGAGATGTACCAGGGAGCGTTTCCTTTGAGTCTGTCACTACCAACCCGGATAACCTGTTCCGCCAGGATAACGCTGGAAACACATGGAGCAACCGGGGACTGCTCTTCGACGGTGACGATTATGTGAGTCGCGCCGAAGCCAACACCTCGAACCTTGTGCGGATGCTGAACAAGGAGATGCTGTATGCGAACACGGCGGGTTTAGAGGGGGTTGCAGCCGATTGGAACCGAAACTATTCAGGCCAATGGAGCGACAGCATATGGAAAAGAACGCCCGTGGCCAGCGACCCGAATTGGTATATGGACAACTCCCGTCCTGACAATTACGTCCTGGCAGGCTATGACCGCAAGGATAGAACGGTCACCTTCCGACTGGCAGTAAACATGCCAGGCTTCAATACGGAGGAGATGGCCAAGGATGGCGGCACCCGTGTAGCCAGCGACATCAAGCTGGTGGATGTATTGCCGGAAGGCTGGGAGTTTGTAGATTATGCTCCGGGCGAGGCTTATAGACTTTATAAAGGTGGTACCGGCTATAGAACCGATGGTAAAGGCGGAAGTGGTAGATATGCACAGGCCATTTCAGTCATTGCGCCGGGTACGCCTCAGCATGTGGTGAGCTTTACCAAGGATGGCAATGAAGGAACCTTCACCTTTTCCAAGCTGGAGAGCCCCTACGTCATTCTGGTGAAGGCGCGTCCAACCAATGCTGCGCTTGCCTCCTACAAGCTAGGCAACAATAACGCCGGGGAGAATCAGGCTATGTTCTCCATGAAATGGGGAGACAAGCCGTATAGTGCTACCGAAGCTCACAGAATCATTGTACCTGTGCAGTCTCTGAGCAAGACGGTGCAAAAGCCTGTTTCTGGTGTACAGGAATGGACGGTGAATTACACACCTCCGTTCGAGATGAAGCCGGGTGTTTATCTGCTGGATACTCTCGCCAAAGGTCTGAAGCTGCGCCAAAATGCGGAGGGTGGCCTATCCCTCGAACCTTCCGACATCGCTGTCTATCCCGGCAAGTTGAAGCCGGATGGCACTTTAGAGCGTAACGGAGGACCGCTGAATCTTGCGGATCCGAATAGTGAGGTGAAAGTCACCGCAGGCACAGACCCGGCAACCGGGGGATCGACGCTTAGGTTTGATTTTGTCGATCCGAACAAGTTCTATCAGATCGTTTACCAGACCGAATCCCAGGGCATGCAGCCGGGAACGGCTGGGAATTCCATCAAGCTGATGGGTGATGATTCCCTTCCGCCGATCGGAGCGCAGAGCAGTATTATGCTGGACGCGAACGATGTAGCGGGAAGTGCCAATGAAAACGGCCTGCTCTTCCTCAAGAAGGTCGGTCCCGACGGTACAACACCGCTGAAGGATGTAAAGTTTCAGTTGCTCAATCCTGACGGTACACCGGCCAGGGATAAAGAAAATAATGTAATGGTGGAAAAAATGACGGGCACGGACGGCAAGACGAATTTCATTATTCAGGTGCCAGGGGATTATTTGCTCAAACAGACATATATTGATCTCCTCACTTACTTGCCTACGACTACGATATACCGGGTACGTGTCATCGATGCGCCCGGCAAGCCTGTCCTTGTTGATGGACAGAAGGTGGAATCGAACAATCCGCTGATCGTGCCTACACCGGCCGAAGGCAAGCTGACTATCACCAATAAGGTGGAAGGCAACGGCAGCGACCCGGACAAAGAGTTTGAGTACACCGTGACCTTCAACGGCGAAGGCAAGGATGGAGAGTACACCTATAAGAAGCCAGATAATACGTATGACAAGATCAAAAGCGGTGACAAGATTACCCTCAAGCACGGACAAACTGCGATGCTGCCGATATTGCCTGCGGGTCTGGTTTATACCGTAACCGAGGGCGATTATACGACCGTTGACGGTTACACGACTGATCCGGAGACGAGAGAATGGTCCGGAACAATTGTGAATAAAGGCGACCACAAGGCGGACTTTATTAATGAACGAATTGTCAACAAGCTGACCATCAGCAATACGGTCATGGGCAACGGCGGCGACAAGGCAAAAGAGTTCGAATACACCGTCAGCTTTGCGGGTGCAGGTAAGGATGGAAGCTATTCTTACGTGAAGTCGGACGGCGACAAAGGTTCGATCAAGTCCGGCGGTACCCTCCGGCTCAAGGATGGAGAGACACTGGATGTTTTGGACCTGCCTAAGAATCTAAATTACACAGTTACCCAGAAAGACTACACAACCGATGAATACATGACTACTCCTGGGGAGCGGTACTATACCGGAGTCATGAAGGGTAAGGATGAAGTTGCCCCATTCAAAAACATGCGAGTCATGACCGGAAGCCTGCTAATTGGCAACAAGGTTCAAGGTAATGGCGGTAACAAAACGAAGGCGTTCAAGTACAAGGTCACCTTCACAGGCGAGGGAGCGAACGGCTCCTACTCCTATGAGAAGTCGGACGGCAGTAAGGGCACCATCAAAAGTGGGGATACCTTTGAGCTTAAAGATGAGGAACTGTTCATTGTGGAGGGACTTCCTACGTATCTCCAATATACGGTGACCGAAGATAATTACACGGACGACGGTTATGTGACAGATCCTGCTAGTCTCATTCGCACGGGTACCATTCCGGTGAAAAGCGCGGCTGAAGCACACTTTGTGAATACCCGCCAGCTTCCAGTTCTGGAAGGCGTGCTGCGTGACAACAACACAAGAGAAGTCATTCCGAATGCGTCCATCACAGTGACCAATCTGAAGACAGGCGAGAAGCAGACGATTCAGACGAATGAGAAGGGTGAGTATTCGGTCATTGCCGAGGCAGCTACCGACTACACGATCACATTTACGAAGTGGTATCCGGTAGGCGGAAAGGATGTGCCTGTCGAGTTCACGCAAAAAGCAAATGTGGACAGCAGTGTGACGGACGAGACCGTTCCGGCTGATATTACGGCGGTAGGTATTGTGCTTCTGAAGCAGCCTGAAGGGCAGACTTCGCTGCTGGACAGCAAGCTTGCTGGCAAGATGCACATTTACTTGCGGGATGCCAGCAACCAGTATGTAGTGGATAAGAATGGCGCTCCCAAAGCGTTCAACCTAGAGTCGAACGGCGTCTTCTCAGCGGACGGTTTAGCCGCGAAGACTTACAAAATGGAAGTGCGCTACGAAGTGACGCCAGGTCAAGAATTAACGGTCCTTCAAGCGGATCTGGATGTGAAGGCCAACGGGGAATTGAATATTTCCCAGGGGCTCGTTGACCCGTATGGCATCATTACGGATGCAACAACCGGCATGGTGATTGAAGGCGCTGAAGTGACGCTATATTATGCTGATACGCCAGGGAACACAGCGAGCGGCATCGTGCCGGGCACGAAAGTAACGCTGCCAGCGATTCCGGGCTTTGCACCGAATGATAACGCCAGCCCAAGTCAGAACAGTGACGTAAACGGCGCATATGCATACATGGTATTCCCGAACACGGATTACTACCTGGTTGTAACCAAAGCCGGGTATGATGCGTATACAAGCCCAACTATCTCGGTCGGAAGCGACATCGTACGCCACGATATACAGTTGAAGCCGATAAGTTCCGGCGGCGGTGGTGGCGGCAATAGCGGCGGCAGTGGCGGCGGAACTGGGTCCGGCAGTGGCAGTAGCGGTACCGATAACAGCGACGACGGAGCAGGCAACGTGAACAACGGGGCAAGCAACGTGAACAACGGAGCGAGCAACGTCGACAACGGAGCAAGCAACGTCGACAACGGAGCAAGCAACGTGAACAACGGAACAAGCAACGTGAACAACGGAACAAGCAACGTGAACAACGGAGCAAGCAACGTGAACAACGGAGCAAGCAACGTGAACAACGGAGCAAGCGACGTCAACAACGGAACAAGCGACGTTAATAACGGAGCAGGCAACGTGAACAACGAAATCAACAAAGGCAACAACGTAAGCGGTAGCGTCGACAATGAAGTCGCCAATGGCGATTACGAGCTGGACGATGCTCCGAAAACAGGGGATAGCAGTCCATCGCCAATCTTCTATATGGTTTTGGCGCTGATATCCTTGATTACGATTGGTTTCTGTTTACTCAGCGGCAAGAAGAAAAGGCATATTCAGTAACCGGAAAGGCGGTAAGAAAATGAGTAAAACTAAAAAAGTTCTTATCGCCGTTTCCTTCCTTGTATTGGTATTCTCTCTCGCCAATATAGCGAGAATTTTCCTGTGGGGTTATGCCGATCAAGTGAAAATCGAAGAGTTAGCAAAAGTTTGGGAGGAACAATCGGACAAAGGAGGAGGGGAGACGATCCCCTCCCCTTTGATTACGAAAGCGAATGAGCCGGTCATGCTTCCCGAATTTCGAGAGCTTTACGAGAGAAACCCGGACATCGTCGGTTGGCTGAAGATTAACGGCACCCGAATTGAGTACCCGGTTATGCAGAATCCACAAGATGAGCAGTACTATCTCGATCATGATTTCGATAAAAAGAAGAGCAAACTCGGTCTCCCCTTTTTGGACGAGCACAGCCGAATCAACGGTTCCGATATTTTACTGATTCACGGACATCATATGAAAAACGGCTGGATGTTCAAAGATTTGATGAAGTATAAGCAAGAAAGCTTCTATAAGGAGCATGCTACGTTCCAGTTCAGTACACTTTATGAAAAGGAAGAGTATGAGGTTGTTGCCGTTATTCTGTCACAGGTTTATCGCAAATCAGATGATGTATTTAAATACTACCAGATTGAGAAAGTAAGTACGCCCGTCGAGTTCGATTCGTATGTTCAGAACATCCAAAAACTTGCTCTATATGAAACGGGTATAACCCCCCGTTATGGCGACAAGCTTATTGTACTGTCTACGTGTGAGTACTCGACCGAAAACGGTCGGTTAGCGGTGGTTGCCCGAAAGCTTAAATGACGATGTTGAAACATGGAGCCAAGCCTGGTTTATATCGCGTTCTCCCCTGGAGGACGCGATTTTTTTTACGCTTCTTTTGATCCAGTTTAGGTGCCCTTACTTTTTCCGATGGACCCGTTATGCTGAACCTTAGGCAAATTTTTGCTTGAGGTGGGCATAATAGATTCATTGTGTGTGAAAGGAAGGGGCTACACGACAAGGAAATGGATCTTCCCTATGTAATTTTACCTGAAGAACAAGCACCCAATGGTATAGAGCATTGTGAAATTTGCGAGCTATCCAAGCAGCGGAATCGTGTCATCTGGGGTGAAGGAAATCCGAAAGCTCCACTTATGATGATTCTGGATAATCCCGGAGCCCGGGAGGATCGGGAAGGAAATTCGTTTTTATGCGGTACCCGAGAAACACTACAATACGGCATGAGAGAGGCTGGGATAGACGTAAATGATGTTTATGTCACCTATTTGCTAAAATGCCGACCGATGCGTGCCTATAATAAACCCGAGGCTAGAGCGGCGTGTCTCCCTCATCTACAGATACAGCTTTTTCAGAAGCAGCCGCTTGTATTATTTGGATTTGGTAATGTCGTAGCGGGAGCCATATTTACAAATAAGGAGGGTGCCAGTGTCAAGGAGTTACGAGGCAGCTGGTATGAGTTGCAGGGTACGCCCATCAGCTTCACCTATCACCCGCTTGCAGTAAGAAGACGACCCAATTTATTTAGGTTCTTCGTAAAAGATTTAAAAGCTTTGAAGGAGAAGTGGAAAGAGATTCAGCTCAAGCAGGATATAGATTGACGAGAGCATTATAGAAGAGGGGCTGGTTGTGCCAGCCCCTCTTTCATTTCCTTTTCTCCAACTCTGTTTTTAAGCGCTTATTTCTAGGATTCAGGCAAGAAGTAGGTAGATTTAGGACAAACAATTTTTATAATGGAAATAAGATATATATTTTATGGGGCTAAGGGGCGAATGTCATGAAACCGAAGCAAGAGATAGAGGCGCTGACGGCAGAGATTGCCGATGTGGCTAGGACGTCCTTTCGCACTCTGTTTGAAAATGGCGAACGTTACTATTACTGCACGCTATTTACGACTGGAGAGGGACATGCGCCAAGCATCTCCGCCTGGTCATGGGAGGCCTTGGAGAGGGAAGCGGCCAGACAAGGAGAAGAAAGCGGCACGCCGGGATCAACGATTGCGGAACTCATCAAATGGTCCTATGCCGATTCACCCTACTGTTGTTTCAGGGATGAGAACTTCGATGATGTTAAACAATTGTTTATGGAGCGTCCTTCCATTGCGGAACTTGAAGCTGACGAATGGAATCGTGAATTTGATTCGAGGCTGAAGGCCATGGAGTTGGCGATGAAAAGGCTCGATGATGAAGGCATATTTGCCTTGAATCAACCGCGAGAGTCTGTATGCGTCCTTGTCGAGGTCATGCCGCCAGATGAGATCAATACCGAAATCGCCTTACGTTTGAATCGGGCGGAGTCTCCGGCTATGCAAGCATGGCTGGCGGAAGCGGCAGAGTAAGGGTATTCGCATTTAAGCACCTTGTTAAGTTTCTTGAGGGAGAGTTGTAAAATGCCTAATGAAAATCAAATGAATATTTTAGTTGAGAGAACAGACTGTATTCTTTATTATGCGGGATCGGATCTATCGAACGAACATAGTGCAGGCTGGATCGGTGGGAATGCACCTGAATGCTTTGATGATCAAGAAGACCTCATTCACGAAGGTAACCAAAAATATGTTTTTTACTTGAGCCTCGTCCATCCCTTTAAACCTGAGAGCATGATTTCGATCTTCATCCCTGAAGACTATGAGGAGTATTTGGAAAATAACATTTATCCTAATTGCTCGATCAAGGTGATTGAGCATCCCATTTCGACTGAAAGCGTTAAAGATATGTTTACTAACCCGGGACTTATAAAGCATACAATTTCAAACGGGGAACTAAGCCATGACGAAAAATCGATGGATCAGCCTTTTTTGATCAAAGTAGGCGGAAACCCGAGACTTATTCAAAATGAAGACTATTATTTTGCAAAGCTGAAGGAGGAATCATTCTCTTTTTTATTTCAGGTAGATGAAGATGGTTACCCCGAAACGTTGCTTCAAGAGGATTACAATTATCCTTTTGGTTTTGGATCACTATATATTTTCGCCAAAATGGGGATGACTGAGATACAATATCCAGTAGCAGGTTTTTGGCAATTCTCTTGATATAGCGTGGGGACCCTCGGGAGGACTTGAACGGCGGTGAGCCCATCAAACGATTTTCGGCGTGCGTATGCCCCATTCGCACAAGCAGGCAGCCCGCCCCTGGCGTAAACTGGATTATAATCAGTGAGCGAGGTGAACTTCCATGGCACAATCGAAAGAGATGCGTGCACGGGCTAAGAAGTTTCAGGGCCGTCCGGTCTGTGTCACCCTGCACAGCGGAGAGACTTACGTCGGCTACATCACTGACGTTAATCGTGGTGGGTTGGTACTTGCGAGTGCTGGAGCTCCCCCACGTGCTTCTTCCGGAAAGCAAGATTCCCGATCTCTCAAACGCAGAGCTGGTGCGCATGCCCCAGGCATCCGTCTCGGCAATCGGAGAAGCGGCGCAAGCAAACCATCTGGCCGTTCGCGCTCCCGCAAGCCGGATGCCAAGGTGTCGGCATTCCTACCGATGATGGGCTCGCTGTTCGGCGGACTTGGTGGACTTGGCGGTGCAACTGCGGGAGGGCTTGGAGGTATGCTCGGCGGCGGCCTACGGCTGTTCGGTATGATCCAGAAATTTGTCCCGGTTGTGAAGATGGGCTACGGTATGATCAAGTCCATTCGCCCGTTTCTCGGCGCCGTTAAAGGCTTGATGCCCTCGGCTAGTCCGACCACGCCGAATAACGAATAATCGTTAACCTGTGGACTTTAAGCTCCCTTTGAATGGTCAAAGGGGGCTAGTCCACAAACCATTATCACTACCACTGTCTAATCCAAATCGGTTTTAACTCGGAATAGCCCATTTCCTTTAGTGAATCCCAGGCATGATCCAGAACGTGAGGCTTCCCCTGGCCCCAAAGTTCTTGTCGTTTTGCTATCAAGTAAGAGATGATTTCAGCGATATGCTTGGGTTTACCCAGATGAATAACAGTTTCCATTCCATTAATTTGTGCTGAAATGTCATAAAAGGACCAAGAAGTGTGAGGCTCTTCTTCAGGAGGGTCTGCCTGGAAGATTAACGTAATCTTGATGTTTTTATTTTCTTTCGGAGATAGGTTTAAGATGAAGCTAGACCCGCCTGTATACCAATAAACGAATGCATAACCGTCAACCGTAATATTTCTTAATTGGCTTTTCATTATTTTCCCCCTCACTATATGTTGGTTAAAAGATGATCGGCACCTGCGAGCTCACCTTTGATTTAATTATGGCGTGGCAGAGCCTGAACATTACGAAATCGGATTTACGAGGAATCCGAAAAATGTAAAACGCTACTGATGTTCCGTTGTCAGTAGCGTTTTTGTATATTAGGAGTATTATTTTACTTTTTCTATTTAATCTTTTGAATTAGTGACTGATTGGCAACGTATAGTAATTAAATGCTTGATCCAACAAGGCACTGGCTTCTTGACGCTTCAAAAGCTGTTTGGAGCGGAAGTCTATGGAGCCGTCTACATTGATCTTGGTATTCGGGTCCATGATACCTTGGGAAACCAAAGCTGTGACTGCTTTAACTGCCCAAGCATCCGTTTCGCCACTCAATTTAACCTTAATTCCAGGCTCAACCTGTTTCAGGTTCTGGATCATTACCGCCGCCATTTGTCTAGTGATAGGAGAATTAGGCTGATAATTACGTAGTCCGGCCATCATCTGCTTCTTATTCGGTTCAATCATGAAAGGTTGTTTATACCACCCGTGGGCGCGCAGTAGCACTTCTGAGAATTCTCCCTGAGTCATCGTTCCTTTCGGATCGAAGAGGTTGGCTGACTTTCCGCTCATGACTTCCAAAGCATTAAGGTTGTTTATATATGAAATATATTTACTATCCGCAGGTACATCAGAAAATGGTGAATCAATGTTTACTTTTTGCGCATAAGCAACGAGGTCTGGGAGCTGCATGTAATACAAATATGCAATATGGCCTGCTTCATTTTTATTAAACGTCAATTTATTACCTGATTCATCTTCAAATAATAAAGGGTGGATCATTTTTAGTGTATGTTTGCCTGATGTTCCTGTCTCCATTATTAGTTTCCCGTCCGAATACGAAACCTTCGTCCTTAAGGCAGCGATACGCGTGTTTTGGTATAATCCCACGTAGTCTTGGGCCTGCTGCTTACTTAATGTCGCGTAGGTTGACTTTGGAACCTCTGATTTTCTCGGATAATAATGATTCATAAATTCTTCATATACGTCAAGACTCATCATGGAGTCGTTATTGTAGGACATGTACATCGCTGTATTCTTCTCGGGCAGAATAACAATCAAGGAAGAATGCCCTGTAACATTCCCTCCTTTTAGAATCACATGCTGATTATTCATCTTCTCTTTGAAGTAGCCTTCGAATCCAATTGTTGTAACCGGGAACTCCTTGTCAGGGAATAATTGGTATGTGTGCATTTGCTCTATGCTCTTTGGACTCACCACTTCTTTACCTTTGTACTTGCCTTTGTTCAGGTGCATAATGAGGTACTTTGCCATGTCATCTGCGGTTGAGACGATACCGCCTTCAGGTTTTTCCGTTGGTTTAAACCCGTCCAAGGGAATCAGTTCACCTGTTGGTCCATAGTGAGCAGCCATTCTGCTTAACAATTGGGGTGTAAACCGCACACTCGTCGAATTCATGCCTAACGGTTTGAAAATATTCTTTTCCATATATTTGGAATATGACATACCCGTTACGTTTGCTACTGCATATCCCGCTAGCATGAAACCAAAATTGTCATAAGTGTACGCTTCTCCTGGAGGCCTGACCACAGTTGGCATATTTGATGCAATGTACTTCTTCATTGGAAAATATTTGTCCGCGTATTCTGGATGCATCTCCATGAGAATATCTGGTTCATCAAATCCACTTGAATATGTAAGTAGATCAAACATCGTCAGTTTTTTTCCTGTTTTATTCGGAATCTTTATTCCTCCTAAATACTCTTGGATATCGTGTTTTAAATCCATTTTTCCTTTATCAACCAACTGCATAGCTGCCAATGCAGTGAATGACTTTGTAACAGAGCCGATTTGAAAAACGGTATTTTTATCAACAGGGATTTTTTTGCCTTTGTCGGCATACCCGTAACCTTTGCTTAGTATCACTTTCCCACCTGCGACGACCACAAAATTAGAACCCACGGTATTAAACTTTTTCATCTTGTCCGCAAAAACACCATCTGCAAAAGCCTCTAGTTCCTTGGCATCTCGCGGCCCCTCCAAGCTAGCCTTTTCAGATGCAACTGGTATGTTAACGGGTGCGGCAACTGACGCGCCGTTGGGTGCCATACATGCGGTAGTTATCGTAGTAGATAATAGTAGAACCGCGAGAATGGTGTAAATCATTTTTTCCATGAATGGTTTCTCCTTGAAATGTATTTTTGCCTTATTGTCCGGCAAAACCCAGTATGGCAAAGGATTTGTCATACCAACAAGTTACATTTCGTCACCCACCATACCAAATCACTCCAAAGTGTCATATGACAATTAGGCACTAGGTTTAAAGGGGCTATGAACCCCTTCAATTCAGTTTCTTCTTTACTGTCTCTCCTTCGATTAACACGGGCTGGTAATAGGTGTTGTTGCTTAGATCCTTTTTCCCTTGCAGTTTCTTAATTACCCAATCGGCGGCATCACGGCCCATTTGTTCCTGTGGGTGTGTCAATGTCGTGAGTTTGATGTTCGCATTTTTGGAAATATAGGAATTATCTTGACCAATAATGGACAAATCTTCGGGAACGGATATTCCAAGTTGTCTGCATACATGTACAACTTCTAATCCGACCTCGTCGTTATAGCAGACAATTGCGGTTAAATCGTCCCTTTGTTCGGTCAGGAATTTCTTCAAGTTGGTGGATAGGTCCTGCTTTGTCTCTGTATAGAATGAGAGCACTTGCTCTGGGTGAAACCGTAATTTGGCTTCTCCAAGCGCTTTGATATAGCCCTTCATTCGATACTTTCCTTGTAAATCGTCCATTTTGGCAATGATGCCAATCTGTGTGTGTCCGTTAGCGATCAATTCTTTGGTTGCCAGATAGCTGGACTGTACGTCATCAAGACAAAAGAAGGGCACTTCCAACTCTTCATAATAAGCATTAATCATGATGAATGGAACATCCTGTTCCTTGAACGTCAGGTAGTAAGCGATATTGGGATTATATAGATTGCTCTTTGTAGGCTCAATGATCAAACCGTCTACACCAAAGGACAACATCATCTCCAAAGCTTTCTTTTCCTGTGCGACATCATTATTGGTGCTCGCTAATAGTAATGAATAATTATCTTCATTTAATCTGGCTTCAATCCCGCGAATAATAGAGGGGAAGATGTAATCAGAGATGTAAGTCGTGATGACTCCAATGGTTTTATTACTGGAATTCCCACCGGTTTTTGATCGGAATTGGTTGCTGACATAGGTGCCAGATCCCTTTTCACTTCTTAAAAAACCCTCGTTGGATAGTTCTAAAATAGCCTTGCGAACCGTCTGGCGACTAACTTTATACTTATCCTGCAAAGCCAATTCCGTTGGAATTTGTTCTCCTACGCTGTATGCTCCTGAAAGAATGTTGCTTTTTATATCCTCAAGGATAACCTGATACTTTGGTTTCACTTTATTCCTTCTTTCCAAGTTGTTCTAATACTAATTGATGCATCCATAATATTTGTATGTACATATTCTAGCATAATTATGAGTTTATTATAATCTATTGTCCTATCTGTATAAATACTAAAGATAAAATAGAAAAATACTCGGTTCATCATACTATTTGTAGGCATAACTATGTTTTCGTGTTGACAAATGTACGCACAAAAAATATACTAAGGCTGTAAACAAAAGAAAGCGCCTTCTTTCATTATTGCAGTTATAACAGTTGTTCAGAGAGAGGAGTAACGTGAGCATGGATCAAGACATTAAACAAGCGATTACTAAGGGAGAAACCTCACTTGGTATCGAATTTGGATCCACACGTATCAAGGCAGTGCTGATTGATCATCGTTTTGAAACAATCGCATCTGGAAGCTATGAGTGGGAAAACCTCTTGGTAGACGGATATTGGACGTACAACTTAGAGACTATCATTACGGGTCTGCAAGAGGCTTATAGTGAAATGAAACAAGAGGTTGAACAAAAATATGGAGTCACCCTTCATACGGTTGGTTCTATAGGATTCTCTGCAATGATGCACGGATATATGGCTTTTGACAGCAAGGGTGAGTTGCTTGTTCCGTTCCGGACTTGGCGGAATGCGACAACCGGGGCTGCAGCAAAAGCTTTAACTGATAAATTCCAATTCAACATTCCTGAGCGATGGAGTATTGCTCACTTGTATCAAGCGATATTGAACGAAGAACAACACGTTCCTCATATTGATTTTATGACGACGTTGGCTGGATATATCCACTGGCTGCTGACTGGCAACAAAGCAATTGGTATCGGAGACGCTTCGGGTATTTTCCCTATTGATGAGACTACACATGATTATAACGAGTCGATGGTTAAGCAGTTTGATGAACTCATTGCAGCCAAAGGCTACGATTGGAAATTACAAGACATTATTCCTAAAGTTCATATCTCGGGCGAGCAGGCAGGTGTACTAACCGCAGCGGGAGCCAAAATCTTAGATAAATCTGGCGATTTACAACCAGGTATTCCGCTTTGTCCTCCAGAAGGTGATGCGGGAACAGGAATGGTCGCTACGAATAGTGTGAGAAAACGTACTGGCAACGTGTCTGTGGGAACCTCGGTTTTTGCGATGATTGTATTAGAGAAGGACCTTTCAGCGGTATATCCGGAGATTGATCTGGTGACCACACCGAATGGTAATCCAGTCGGAATGGTTCATGCCAACAACTGCTCAAGTGATCTCAATGCTTGGCTGGGCTTGTTCCGTGAATTCTATGAGGCCATGGGGCAAAAGGCAGATCCGAATCAATTATTCAGCGTGTTGCTGAACAAGGCCCTGGAAGCAGATCCAGATGGCGGCGGCTTACTTAGCTACGGCTATTTGTCAGGAGAAAACATCACCGGAATAGAGAAAGGCCGGCCATTGTTTGTCCGTTCTCCTGAGAGCCGTTTCAATTTGGCCAATTTCATGCGCACTCATCTGTTCACTGCGTTTGCTGCTTTGAAAATCGGGATGGATATTTTGACGAAGAAAGAAAATGTCGCAATTGACAGCATTCTGGCCCACGGTGGTTTATTCAAAACCCCTATCGTTGGACAAAAAATTGTCGCGGCAGCTATGGATGTTCCGGTATCCGTGATGGCAACAGCTGGAGAAGGCGGAGCGTGGGGTATGGCTATTCTGGCTTCTTACATGATGAACAAGGATCAGCAAGAAAGTCTGGAAGACTTCCTCGACCAAAAAGTATTCAGAGATGTTGAGGGACAAGAAATTCATCCCAACGGTTCCGATGTTAAGGGATTCGAAACATTCCTAGAACGCTACACACAAGGCCTGGCGATTGAGCAGGCTGCAGTAGATAATCTAGTGGAAAACTGGAGGAATTGACGTGTTAGAGCAGCTGAAAGAAGAAGTATTTCAAGCCAATCTGGATTTGCCTAAACATGGACTCGTGAAATACACCTGGGGTAACGTAAGCGCGGTTGATCGTGAGCGTAGCTTATTCGTTATCAAACCGAGTGGTGTTAGTTATGACACGATGAAACCTAGCGATATGGTAGTTGTTGATTTTGAAGGCAATGTTGTTGAAGGAGAGATGAGACCTTCATCGGATACACCGACTCATGCCGTACTTTACAAGCACTACGCAGAGATCGGCGGTATTGTGCATACGCATTCGACTTGGGCGACGATTTGGGCTCAAGCAGGCCTGGATGTACCTGTAATGGGGACTACTCATGCAGACACCTTCTATGGTTCTGTTCCCTGTGCTCGTTTCCTGACACAAGAGGAGATTGATCGTGGCTATGAAGCCGAAACCGGCCGTGTCATCATCGAAACTTTTGAGCAGCGCGGGCTGGATATTTTAGCAGTGCCAGGTGTCCTGCTTAAGGGTCACGCTCCCTTCACTTGGGGGAAAGATGCGAAATCCGCAGTTATGAATAGTGTCGTGTTGGAAGAAGTTTCGAAAATGAACTTATTCGCACGGGAATTGAATCATTTTGCTGAAGAATTGCCGCAGCGTATTCTAGATAAACACTATTTGCGCAAACATGGGAAAGACGCTTACTACGGACAAAAATGAGACCAACTAAACTAACAAACGAAGAAAAGAGGATGAATGTTATGTCGACAGTAGGTACAAAACAGTTCTGGTTTGTCGTAGGTTCACAACATCTGTATGGAGAAGAAGCATTAGCAGAAGTCAAAGCACACGCACAAGAAATGACCGATGCCCTAAATAGAAGCGGCGTTCTGCCTTATCCGCTAGTATTGCAGGATCTGGCGGTTAGTGCAGACAAAATCACCAGCCTTATGAAAGAAGTCAACTATCGCGACGAGGTTGCTGGTGTCATCACGTGGATGCATACCTTCTCACCTGCAAAAATGTGGATTCGTGGTACTAAATTGCTGCAAAAGCCGCTGCTTCATTTGGCTACACAGTATAATGAAAGCATTCCTTGGGCTACGATTGATATGGACTTCATGAATCTCAATCAGGCAGCTCATGGTGACCGTGAATATGGATTTATCAACGCCCGCTTGAAGAAACAGAATAAAGTGGTTGTAGGTTACTGGGAACGCGCAGAAGTGCAAAAGCAAATCGCAGAGTGGATGGATGTAGCGGTTGCTTATAATGAAAGCTTCAATATCAAAGTTGCCCGCTTCGGCGACAACATGCGTAACGTTGGTGTTACGGAAGGTGATAAGGTTGAAGCCCAAATTCAATTTGGATGGACCGTTGACTATTTCGGAATTGGCGACCTTGTTCAGTACGTCAATGCTGTGAAGGAAGAAGAAATTGATGCTTTGTTCGCGGAATACTCCGAACTCTATGAATTTGATTATGGTACTTATAGCAAGGAAGCTTGGGAATCCAGCGTAAAAGTGCAAGCAAGCTATGAAATTGCTATTAAGCGATTCCTGGATGATGGCGGCTATACTGCCTTCACTACGAACTTTGAAGACCTTTATGGTATGAAACAGCTTCCTGGTCTTGCCGTTCAACGTCTGATGGCACAAGGATACGGATTTGCTGGTGAAGGCGACTGGAAGACTGCAGCGCTCGATCGCTTGCTTAAAGTCATGAGCCATAACCAATCCACTGGCTTTATGGAAGACTACACCTATGAATTAGCAGCTGGTCAGGAATCGATCCTTCAATCCCATATGCTTGAAGTTGACCCAACGTTGGCAAGCAACAAGCCTAAAATCATCGTGTCTCCGTTAGGTATCGGCGATCGTGAAGATCCAGCCCGTCTGGTATTTGACGGTAAGGCAGGAGACGGTGTAGTTGTTTCCATGGCTGACTTTGGCACCCATTATAAACTGCTGATCAATGAGGTTACTGCATTTGAACCAACAGTTCCTGCTCCAAAACTTCCAGTGGCTCGTGTACTGTGGAACGTGAAGCCAAACTTCCAAGATGGAGTTAAAGCATGGATTGAGAACGGTGGCGGTCACCATACCGTGGTTTCCTTGAATCTAACCACAGACCAAATTGTTACTTATGCAAAACTGGTTAACCTGGAATACGTAATAATTAAATAATTATAGTTCATCGATAAAAGCATTGGGTCAGTCCTCAAGACCCAATGCTTTTTATTGTTTCTCAGAGGATTTTTAATTCATAAGGATGTGATACTATGGCGAATTTACCAGCTACGGAAACGAAATTGGTTATCGTTGAAGGCAACCTCACATCCGTGAGACGATTGAGCGAGTGAAAACGATGAGGTCTCCAGAGTGGCTGGATTTTGTGATTTGGTACCATACAGAGCATAATTATGGAAAGAATAAAGGGCTGCACGGATATGAAGGATATATTCAGTTCCTTGAGCATCGACGTGAGCTAGAATTGCGCATTATTGAGCAACTTCCTTTTCAATCCTTTATACTGGATAACTCCAGTTGTGACTGGGAAAATCAACAACAGACCGTTTCAAACATCATGATGAAGTATTTATAATTACGGGAAACGATCGTTTAATTAGAGAGGGCCATCCTATAAGGGATGGCTCTAAACTTGCTATAGGTTTTTCACAACTTCAATCGAACAAAGTAACCATTTGCAGCAATACCGGCACTTATATATAGAATTTGCATACAGAGGAGGTGCAAGAGGTGCAGTGTTGGATTGAGGAAGCTCGGCTAGGCGATCAAAATGCTTGGAAGCAGATCGTGCAGCATTTCAGTGGGATGGCTTTTTCAGTAGCATATACGAGGTTGGGGGACTGGAGTCTGGTAGAGGATACAGTTCAGGAGGCGTTCGCTGAGGCTTTTGCCAATCTCCATAAATTACAGGAGGCAGAGGCGTTCCCTGGATGGTTCAAGATCATTGTCGACCGTCAATGTCATCGTCTTCTGCGCCGCAAGAAGCCCACGATGATGCCGTTGGACGAAACTATAGTAATGGATGTAGAGAAATATGATGTGGAACTCATCGCAGAGAGAAGGGAATGGCATCAAAAGCTCCATCAATCCGTCGAGGGTTTATCTAACAAGTTAAAACTGGCAGTTCAGCTATACTATTTTCAGGGGTATTCGATCGGTGAAATATCAAGCTATCTAAGCGTATCTCCATCCGTGCTGAAAAAACGGTTGTTTGATGCCCGCAATAAGCTGAGAGCTTCGCTACTTGTCACCGACTTTGTATCCATGTTTAACGATATTTATGAAGGAGGAGAGTCAGTGCTACATATAGTTAACGGAGATCATGTCGGTGACAAGCTGAGGAAAGGGAACATTCGTGGAGATATCTTGGTCTGGAGAGAAGTGTATCCGGTAGGTCCAGTTTCCCTTGAAATGAGTGAGCACTCATCGAGAGCAGCTAGAGTGGAATATTTAGAGAAAACTCTCGGTATCCCAGGGGAAGACTATGTGTCCAATTGCAAGACTCAGGAGCAGGTTCTGCATAACTTTCATAAGTATGACGAAGTCGTGCTATGGTTCGAGCACGATTTGTTCGACCAGCTTATGCTAAGCTACTTGCTGTACTGGTTTTCGACGCAGACCTTAGGTCAAACCAAACTAAGCTTGCTGTGTATTGGCAACTACCCAGGTATTGATCCGTTTAGGGGCCTGGGACAGCTTACAACAGAGCAACTAGAAAAATTGTCAGGCACGTGGCAGCAGATCGGTCAGCAGGAGCTTGAGACGGGCAAAAGAATCTGGGAAGCATATGCCTCCCCGGATATAACGCGGCATATTGATATTTTGCATGAAGACACATCTGCGCTGCCTTTTGCTCATGCGGCACTTGAACTGCACCTATCTCGTCTACCTTCCACCATCAATGGGCTGGGTATCGTAGAGCAGACAACTCTGGAACTCATCCAGCAAGGAGTAAATACTCCACAAGAGTTGTTTAAGCAGATCGGAAACCGAATAGGTGATCTAGGAATGGGTGATTTGGAATTTTGGTATCGTTTAAGGAGTATGTCGGAACGACCACATGCACTATTAGAGGTTCAAGGGCCACATTCATTTCCTGATAATCAAAAGAAATTAACGTCTTCCTTTGACCAATGTGTTATTGCCTTAACGAAGGTAGGGAGGAATACAGCGGCGGGAGCACATGACTGGGTGAAGATGAAGGGAATAGACGAGTGGTACGGTGGTCTGTGGCTGCAAGGTGATTTGCCATGGCGCTGGGATTCAGGGAGAAAGCAGTTGGTGTATACGGACACCTTATTGTAAATGACAGCAGGTTCTGGATGTGGAGCGGGCTTAGTTTATATCAAAAGCCCAGCCACATCCTGATACCCCATACTAACCAACAATTCATTACCATTTAGCTCATGCACTTTCTTTACTGTCACATCTAACTCCATACCAAGTATATATTGCAACACTTCAGCAACATACTTAGGTTGGTTAAGATTAATAGAATATTGTTTACCCTCTTTCATCACCCGTAATCCCTCATTCAAAGGGCTACCAGTGACAATTGTATCTTTAGTAGTAAACAGAATTATAAATTTTATATCTTTATTTTCAGAAATAATAGTCAACTTGGATCTACAGTAAATATCTCTGACCGTTCTATAATTCCACAAATACGTATTTCCACTAACTACTATTCTCCTCATAGCACTCTAGTCTCCATTCCTACAAGGATGGCAGAATCATTGCGGATTCTGCTTCTTTAGCATTTCAGTCCGGAAGCCGTTCTACCTGACAAAAAGAAAATGTTTCAAAAATAGTCCAGGTCATGGGGTATCTTCGCCACCTGTCCCTTATTTTACTTGATTTCTACGCATTGTACAGTTGGCGTACGGGTCCTAGATGAATCACGTGTTAATTCTTGAAATCCCACATAACAATTCCTGGTTATTCATATACATAAACTGTTGATTTAATTATTGGGAAGCTGTAATCCACGGGAGTAACAAAAACAGCTAGGTTTCTTATAAAAAAACTGAGTTCAATTCTTATTTTCGCGAAGAAAATTCTCACTTTTTAGCAGAAATGATTTATAATTATCAGATAAAAGTAGATATAATTTTTAAATGATTATATTTAAGTTATAATGGAGATAGAAAAGGTATGTTCCTGAGTGGAGCCTTGCTTCTTGAGTCAGTTAAGCAGGAGGGCCTGCTCTTTTTTGCAAATATAAGAGATAAGGAAGGTTTTTATGAATAGTATTCAGAAAAATACAGACGTTATCTTAATTGGTGCCGGGGTCATGAGCGCGACTCTGGGATCATTGCTGAAAGAGTTAGCACCGGAATGGGAAATTAAAGTGTTTGAGAAACTGGCAAGTGCAGGAGAAGAAAGCTCTAACGAATGGAATAATGCAGGCACGGGTCATGCTGCACTGTGCGAGCTGAACTACACATCCGAAAAATCAGACGGATCTGTAGATATTCGTAAAGCGGTTAATATCAACGAACAGTTTCAGCTCTCAAGACAGTTTTGGTCTTTTCTTGTCAACAGTAATTTGATTCGTAATCCACAGGACTTTATCAGGCCAATACCCCATATGAGTTTGGTAATGGGTGAAAAAAACGTATCTTTTTTAAAAAAGCGCTTTAAAGCGCTTTCAAGTGTTTCCCTGTTTCAAGGCATGGAATTTTCCGATGACCCTGAAAAGCTAAAGGAATGGATTCCGCTGATTATGGAAGGTCGTACATTGAATGAACCAATTGCGGCAACCAAAATCGACTCTGGAACAGATGTCAACTTTGGTGCTTTAACACGCATGTTGTTTGACCATTTAAAAAGCAAAAATGTCGAGATTAAATACAAGCATAGTGTAAAGGATATTAAACGTGCGAGCGACGGCTCGTGGAGAGTCAAAGTGCATAATCTGGATAACGGAAAAATCGAATATCATACTGCCAAATTCGTTTTTATCGGTGGTGGTGGCGGAAGTCTACCTTTACTGCAAAGAACCGGCATTCCTGAGTCCAAATATATCGGGGGATTCCCGGTAAGTGGACTATTTATGGTATGTAACAATCCTAAAGTGGTCGCCCAACATCATGCAAAAGTATACGGTAAAGCGAAGGTTGGTGCTCCTCCCATGTCTGTCCCGCATCTGGATACAAGATACATCGGTAACCAAAAAGCACTGCTGTTTGGACCATTTGCCGGCTTCTCACCAAAGTTCTTGAAAACGGGTTCAAACTTGGACCTGATTGGTTCCGTAAAACCCAATAACCTCATTACGATGTTGGCGGCAGGGGCAAAAGAGATGGCATTGACCAAATACCTGATCCAGCAAGTGATGTTATCGAATGAAAAGCGTTTGGAGGAACTACGCGAGTTTATTCCCAACGCCAAAATCGAGGACTGGGGGATCGTGGTAGCAGGCCAACGTGTGCAGGTGATCAAAGATACGGAGGGCGGTAAAGGAACTCTTCAATTTGGTACGGAAGTGGTTAGTTCCGCTGACGGCTCGGTGGCTGCATTGCTTGGAGCTTCTCCGGGTGCCTCTACTGCTGTTCACGTTATGCTGGAGGTATTAGAGAAATGCTTCCCACAGCATATGGAAGAGTGGGAACCAAAAATAAAAGAGATGATCCCTTCTTATGGGATGTCACTAGCGGAAAACCCAGAGCTTTACCAAGAAATTTATAATACCACAACAGAAGTGCTGGGTCTGGGCGAAAAAGAACCGCTGCATCGTTAATTTTTACATGGCTAGTAAATTCGACCATCCAAATATTTTTAATAAAATACACAGTAATCTTACGATACGTATTCAAGTCGTATAAGCGACAACGCAAGCGGTGGGAAGCTCCCCACCGCTAAAATGATTGTTTACGAGTGCAAAACTTTGTAATGCTTCTGTGTTTATCGGTGTCTGCTATAGTGACTGCAGTAATTATGGAACGGGTTATAAAGGGAAAAACAAATAATTCTTTACCGATCGTTCCCAATATGTTAGGATAAAGCCAGACAGAGAAGAAAAACATATGCGATGACCAATGTAGAACGATCGTTTCCAAAAGGTCGATCCATTTAATCCAGACATATTCTAAGTGGTCAGGGGGTAGATAGAATGGCCAGAAGCAAAGAATTTGAAGAAAACGTTGTTCTGGAAAAGGCGATGAAGCTGTTCTGGGAGCAAGGGTATGAGAAAACCTCGATGAATGATCTTGTCGAACATATGGGGATTCATCGAAGAAGTATCTATGATACCTTTACCGACAAGCATACCTTGTTCCTCAAAGTGATGGACCGATTCGGAGAGCGTATTAACGGTAGGTGGGCAGTAGGCATCAAGCAATCTCGGACGGCTAAGCAGGCACTTCAGTTCATTTTTGACTCCATCATTAACGGTGAAGAGGACGTACCGCCCGGCTGCATGTTCGTGAATTCGGCTGTTGAATTAGCGATTCGGGATGAGGACATTGACGAGATAGCGACGAAGGCCTTTGCAAAATCGGAGAAAATGCTTGCAGAAATCGTAACGTGGGGACAGCAAAACGGCGAGTTTACACAACAGTACGAAGTGAAGGAGTTGGCTGAGTATCTGCAAAATGCCTTAGCGGGGCTCAGGGTTATGGTGCGGACTTCCGTTCCGAAAGAAAAGCTGCAACGGATAGCTGAGTTAAATCTACGCATTTTAGAGACATAGACGATAACCGAAGACAAATTTTTTTTATGGTTTTAGAACGATCGTTCTCATAAACTTTGAAATAACAAAGGAGAGTTAGTATGAAAACATTAATCATTGTTGCACATCCAGATTTGCAAAGTTCCCGAATGAATCGAGCCTGGACGGAAATCATGAGGCAGCAGCCTGAAACGACCGTACATGTGCTGTATGAAGCCTATCCTGACCAGCAGATTAATGTCAGCCGTGAACAAGCTTTGTTGGACAGCCATGATCGAATCATTTTCCAGTACCCGCTCTATTGGTATAGTACGCCGCCATTATTGAAGCAGTGGTTTGATGAAGTGCTGACTTTCGGATGGGCTTTTGGACCCGGCGGGGAGCACTTGAAGGGCAAGGAAATTGGCATCGCCATCTCGACGGCAGGAACTGCAGCCTCGTATCAGCCCGGCGGCTACAACCTGTTCACGATTCGGGACATCGCGAAGCCGATGGAGGCGCTGGCCAACTATGTGAGTGCCCACTATCTGCCGCCTTTTGCTATCCATAATGCGAACCATGTGACGGATGAGCAGATTACCGCGAGCCAGGCTGCATATGTCCAGCATCTGGCGACCGTGCGTCATGTCCAAACATCTGATTTGATCACAATCAATAAATAAAAATCGAGGAGGAAATGAATCGTGACAAATAAAATCGCATTAATTACCGGAGCAAGCAAAGGAATCGGACTGGAGGTTGCTAGACAACTGGGGCAGCAAGGTATAACGGTATTAGTCGCTGCACGTACCAAAACAGCAGCAGATGAAGCAGCCGCCGGGTTGTTGCAAGAAGGCATTCAGGCAGTCGGCGTGAAGCTCGAGGTGACGAATTCTGCACATATCGCAGAATTGGCCCAATTCATCGAAGATACTTACGGACGGCTGGACATATTGGTCAACAATGCGGGCATTTTGGCAGAAAAAGCGGGTTATGACGGGGATGCTTTCAGAGATACTTTTGAGGTGAACACGTTCGCACCCTATTTGATTACAGAAGCACTGTTGCCGTTACTGCTAAAGAGCAAAGCAGGCAGAATAGTCAACCAAAGCAGCGCTATAGGCTCGATTCAGTTCCAGTTGACCAATGAACGGGTGCAGCGTCTTGCTACCCCGGCTTATGCGGCATCTAAAGCAGCTTTGAATATGCTGACGGCCTACTGGGCGCAAAAAAATAGCGGGACACATCTGAAGGTCAATTCCGTACACCCCGGCTTAGTCAAAACACAAATGGGTGGGGAAAAGGCGGAGCTGTCGGTGGAGGATGGAGCAAAAACGGCGGTCCGACTGGCAACCCTGCCGGAAGAGGGTCCAACAGGCGGATTCTATTACATGGATGATCAGCTTCCGTGGTAAAGCTTTATGTATTGAAAGAAAAAGATTTATATGACATCGTAACAGCAATTATCAATTCGTGTATGGTGAGTGCAGACTGATTGGTCATACCGAAAGATTTGCTCTAGAATTATAATTAATGGGAGGTTTCAGGAATTACGAGAACAAAATGATATCCTTTAAGGAGGCTATTTTGGAAACTTTCATTTACATGGTGAGACATGGCGAGTCACCAAAGACGGAAGGAAATGAAAGAACAAGAGGTTTAACGGATAAAGGTAAATCAGATGCTTATCGAATAACTGAATTATTGAAGGGAGAGGGGATCGAGGTTTTCGTTTCAAGTCCATATCAACGAGCAATTCTGACCATTCAAGAGCTGGCTCGGCGTTCAGGACAAGAAGTTTTGGTATTCGAAGATCTTAAAGAAAGGATCTTTTTGAATGAAGACCACCGAATGCCCGATGCGGAATTATTTCCTTTGTTAGATAAGTCATTTTCTGATCCAAACTTTGCTTTACAGGGAGGAGAGTCTAATACGGTTTGTCAGAACCGAAGTATAGCAGTTCTAAAAGAATTGTTAAAAACCTATCGAGGACAGAAAGTTGCATTAGGCACTCATGGGGCTGTAATGGCTTTAATGATGGGGTATTATGACAAGCAGTACGACTTGAAATTTCTACTACACACATCCAAACCAGATGTATACAGAATGAAGTTCAACGGTCAGGAGTTAATAGAAGTTAAAAGATTGTGGTATACGCCGTAATGTTACGAGAGAAATAGGTACGAAAACGTTGCTCAAAGAGAGACCGTCCTTAGTACAGGATAGTCTCTCTTCAAAACCTTTCTGTAACATCTATTACGATGAAGCATTAAGCAAATCCTCAGCTATTTTAACCAAATCATCTTTGGTCAGCGGGCTGTCCTGGTTATCGGATATGTTGTAGTGTAAATGTCTTTTTTCATCGAGCCATCCCAGTCGGTTTTTTCCTGCTTCCAAGGGCCTGCTTGCTTCACTTGCCCTGATGTAATAGACCTTGGTTCCTTTGATTGTCAATTGCTCAGCCGAATCCTGTTCATTTTGCATGATGGTTGTCTTTGTGACTTCAGGAGTGTATTTGGTGACGGTAATGTTTACATAGTCGTTTCCTCTCGCATACCGGGCAAAGGAGGAGTCTGATTTGTTCCATCTCAGCTTTTGAATAAACAGATTTTCACCCTTCGGTGCAGCTTTGGCCTGTTGCATCAGTTTATCGGTTAAAGCTCGATATTCCTTTTTATCCATCATCCCAGGATATGCAGCGATTGGATAGACGTATCCGAATTCAAACTGATAGCCATCCGGTAGATGAGTGAGGTTGCTGAATAATGGAGCCTCAGTACGCTTGATTTCATCTTGTAAGCTGTTGAAACTTGAAAGTTCTGCCGGTTTGTACGCAAACAGGGCCAGATTAGATAGGTTGTTTTGATTCATAGAATCGTCTTTGACGTAATAAGCGGCATACTCTCCTGGTTGCAAACGGTTCTTCACCTCTTCGTTCCACCGTGTGTAGGTGGAGGAATACGTTTTGGAGGCGTCCGTTTCGGCAGGTGTTTTGGCGGTATTTAATACAACGTCGCCCTTACTGTTGCGGAATTCAAGATATTGTGAAGCTGCGTATCCGGTCACAGAGGCACCTACAACAAAAAGCAAAATCATGATGGGGACGGTGATGCGAGGCTGGAAATGGATTTTTCCTATATTCCCCTTTTTGAGCGTCGCCTTTTGGTAGACCTGTTCCATCACTTTGTCAGAGACGTCAAAAGCCTGGATTTTTAAGGCATTCTCTGGCTCGGTTAGCTTGTCCATATTTTTGAATCCCCTGTCTTGCAGATCGGTGTATTTCAGGCTTTGTTTTTGAGTTCTGTTTTGTAACTCACGCATTTGTGATCCTCCTTTAGGGGCTCCATTATTTTTTTGAGCTTTATTTTTGTTCTGCCGTATTTTTTCTTGATAGCCTCCTCGCTTTTGTTCATGATTTCCCCGATTTCTCCAAACGTTCTCTCTTCAAAAATGCGCAGCACCAGCAGGTTACGCTCCTCCGCGCTCAGTTGGTCCAACGCTCGGCTCAGTGGTTCACTGAAAAGCTGACGTTCCATAACCTGTGCTGCACTGTCTGAAGCCATGTTAGTTGAGGTGAACAGGCTAAGTTTAAATTTGCGCTGTAGATTCTTCCTGCGAATCAGGTTCAGGCAGTGATGATAGGCCATTTTATACAGCCAGGAGGAGAAGCCCACTGTCGGCTTGTACCTGCTAATTTTCTCAAAAGCATTGACGAAAATATCCTGCACAGCCTCTTCCGCCTCCTGCTCACTTCCTAATAGCCTCCAGCAGTACACAAAAATCTGACGCTGATACTCCTTTACAATGTAGGCGTAATCCTGGATCTCGCCAGCTTGAACTTGTTTGATTCTGTATTCGATTTCCTCATTCAAAGATGTAGGCACCCCCTCTGATCAAAAAGAAAATTATATCTGTATAACAAACGAAGATGACCGAAAGGGACACTTTGTCTAAAAATTTTTTAAGTGTTCTATCAACTCTCTAAGAGAATACGATAAAGCAGAACAATTATCACCCACGTGGTTAGTTTTATAGAGTTAAAGGTATATTGTGGAAGTGAGGGGATGGTAAAATGAAATTAAGATATTCCAGTAATAGTAGGCCCATCTCGTAAATAAATAGGAGAGGACACAGTTTCTAATGAATGAAAATGCTAAGAAATATAATTTTGATAATGTGATGCTTTACCTTCATGATCAAATGAAGCTGCTACCTAACTTAGAATCAAAATATATTGGATTAACCATGCCATTTCCTCGACAAGCTGCGCTACGAAGTAGGATTATTGAAAGTATTGAGACATTGAAAGCATACGATGAGGACGTTTGTATTGCTGTTCATTTTAATCAATCTGATGCTGGGACTATTGAATATAAGAAAATAGTTTTTATAGGAACGGATTATTTGCATCTAAAGAAAATCGCTGATTTTATGAAAAGACAAGACATTAAACTGGATATCAAAGACACCTGTATACTCTATAGAGAATGTACTGCTGACTTGAATATAAATTTAAAAGGCAATCATTCCAGAATAACAAGTTTAAATGACTTATTTGCTGGAGTTGAAATTCATATTGATCATTTAGAGGCTGGAATGGGATATCAATATGAAAATAAACAAGTGAAAGAAGATATTATTCATTATTGCTGTCATAAAGACGATGAGGAAGGTAAGGAGCTTGGATACCAATTATTTGTAAAATCGTTGAATTACTTCTCCAGGAGATTATTAGCTGAAGGATTTGTATTAGGGTATCCTGCTGTAGATTCAAAAATTAAAATAATGAAGGCCTCTTGTTCAATGTGTTTTTATCGAGATTATTATTACATTAATGGAGCACATGTATCGCTCAAAACCGCTATGCTTGAGGCAGATTGGCAAATATGCGAACCATTGATGCAGGTCCATATGACCTGTAACAAGCTATATTTCGAAGGGAACTCCTTTTTTAGAGAGGTAGAAAATCTATATATACTCAAAGACGAAGATGATTGTAAGCTGTCTTTTAAATCTAGACTTTCCACAATCATAGGTGTTCTAGAAGAGATGTATGATCACAAACAGGATGTTTTGGACTTCCATATGGAATTGGACAGCTATGTGCCAGTTGAAGATGTTACTCAGTTAAAAGAGAAATTCAAAGTGATTAATAATATCGATAAATGGAAAGATGAATTAGAGGAGCAAGAGATGAACTCGGCCATCCCGCCTGTATAGCTTACGAAAGCCATCGGCCGTACTGAACGGGATTGCCTCACTCTTTTTTATACAGCGTACCTTCTACTTATGACCTTTGCGTACCTTTAAAAGCTTGCCCTTTACGGTAGTATTCTTCATAATCTCAAGCACCAGTGGGCCCTTGCCATTCAGAATCTCAACATCTGTCACATTATCCAGAATCGTAATGATCCCGATATCATCTGCCGTTACCCCATCCAGCTTAGCGATGGTGCCCACAAAGTCGACAGCTCTAAGTTTTTTCTTCTTACCGCCATTAAAATTGAGCTTCATAATTTGTTGGTTTAATTGCTCGCGCTTGTCGTTTTTGAGTACAGTTTTTACATGTAGTTTCCGCTCAAAATCTTCTCTGTGAAGATCAACAGCCTCTTCTGAGGGAGCCTTTATTTGCGGAATTGCAAATCCAATATATGCTTCGATATCAGCTAATCGCTTGCTATCTTTAGGAGTGATTAGAGTAATGGCTTTCCCCGTTTTGCCAGCTCGTCCTGTACGTCCTGTACGATGAACATAGCTTTCTTTTTCAAGGGGAATATCGTAGTTGATGACATGGGTGATATTCGTGATATCAATCCCTCTGGCGGCTACATCAGTTGCGATCAAGTAACGGAATTGTCCCCTTCTGAATGCGTTCATTACCTCAAATCGCTCATCTTGCTCCATGCCGCCATGGATGCGATCACATGGATATTCGAGGTCAGCCAATGCTCTGAATAGTGTATCTACATGCTCCTGCGTACGACAGAAAATGATGCAGCTGTCAGGGTTCTCAACAATGAGCAGATCCTGTAGCAGAGCCAGCTTGTCCGCCTCCCGCACCTGAATAAGAGAGTGATCAATCGTGGCTGTGGTTACACCTGTCGCCTTAATCTCAATTTCCACAGGATCGTTCATATATTTACGTGACAGTTTGGCTACATCTTCGGGAAAAGTAGCGGAAAACAACATCGTAACCCGGTCATTAGGCAGTGCCTGAATAATCGACTGAACCTGCTCAATGAAGCCCATATTCAGCATCTCGTCAGCTTCATCAATCACGAGATAGGCAATTCGATTTAAGGATAGCGTGCCTCGTTCAATATGGTCTAGTACACGTCCGGGCGTACCTACAGCCACATGTGTCCTTTGTTTTAGCTCGGCCTTTTGTATATGAAAAGGATGTTTCCCATAAAGAGGCGTTGCTTTTATCCGCTTAAAGCGTCCAATATTCGTGATGTCTTCAGTAACCTGTAATGCGAGTTCACGGGTTGGTGTCAGGATTAAAGCTTGGGGTTTATTCTCATTCCAATCTACTAGCTCACACAGTGGAATACCATATGCTGCTGTTTTGCCGCTGCCTGTTTGCGATTTGGCCACAAGATCCTTCTTCTCAAGCGCAACGGGAATAACCTCCGTTTGGATTTCTGTTGGCGTCTCATAGCCCAGGCTATTCAGAGCCCTCACAATTTCTTCACTTAATGGGTAATCTGCAAAATGCTTCTGACTCATTCTCAACCTCTTCTGCACTGTATTTAAGTACCATTACATATATCATGTCATCGTGTATCGAACTTATACTCAACCAGTATACTCTATTCCAGCTACACTCTAATACATATCAGCGATTAACTTGCTGTTTTCCAGTAAGGCAACTATACTTTTTCTGAGACGAAAAAACACAGTCTGGTTGGTAGTCCAGGCGCATGGACGACTCTATAATTGAAGAGTGCCATGTCAGTAACCTTCCCCCTCGGGATGTCCATCGTTTCGATTTAAAATGAGGGGGATTCAAATGAAGCTTACGATTTATCATGATGGACAGTATTGGGTTGGAGTCGTGGAGGAGCAGGACCAAGGGAAATTGAAGGCAGCCAGGTACATTTTTGGGACAGAGCCTAAAGACGAAGAAATTCTCCATTTTATCCGTGAGGAAATGTGGGAACTTGTTAGTCGGCTTTCACAAGAGGTGGCTATAAAGTGGTCCGAAACGAAGAAGGTCAATCCGAAGCGGCTAGCAAGGCAGGCAGCGTATGAATTAAGGCGGAAGGGAGTCTCTTCCAACGCACAAGAGGCTTTAAAGTTAGAGTATGAGAAGCGCAAGTTGGAGAAACGTACCTACTCTAAACAGCAAAGGGAATCTATGAAGGCACGGATAAGGGAATTAAAGGAGAAAAAAGCGAAGGAAAAACATCGCGGACATTAATAAAACCTCCATCCTTATCCGCAATTGTAACGCATGTTTTATCTCGGCATATGTGAAAACATGTGTTACACACAAAGGGCACCCGACTGGGTGCCCTTTAAACTGTCGTATAGAGATTGGTATCCGCTAAAATGAATGACTCCAAATTACTTAAGCAGTGTCAGTGTTACTTCTATTGTATTATCAATAAATGATCGCTCTGGACGAGACTTTATCATGACGGTCAGACCAATTAACGATACAACTAATGCCTGTGATACAGCCTTTGCATCTAGTCCGATCTCAAGCTCACCTGATTGTATCCCTCGTTCAATGGTTTCTTGAAAAATGACTGCTAGGTACATTTGATGCTCCCTTGTAAGAATTTCAAACTTCTCATCATGGGGCGCAAGTTCAACCATTGTATTAATGCAAAAGCATCCTTTTCTAGGATTTTCCGCATACTCCTCTTCAACCACACCCTCAAAAAAAGTACGAAATGCTTCTTTTACAGATGGAATGCTTTGAAGTTTGGTTCGGATCAGAGAAGCACGGGACATCGTGTATTTGCGTAGCGCGGCTTCGAACAATTCTTTTTTGCCCCCAAAAGTGGAATATATACTGGGGCGTTGAATTTCCATTCTGGAAGTTAAATCACTTAATGAGGTGGCTTCATATCCCTTTTCCCAAAATATTTGCATAGCTGCATCTAAAACTTTCTCTTCGTCAAATTCGCGGATTCGTCCCATAACAATACCTCTCGTTACTCATGATTTTATTCTTAATGGCTCCATGTATCTGATTATAATGTTCAGTGACATTCATTTGATTACCAATTGGTACGTTATTATCTTATAATTAGTCCTTAAAATTGTCAAATGAAGGTTGGTCTTTCCCGAAAAGAGGAGGTGAATATGAAAGAATAATCAAAGTGGATTTACTATGATTGTTGACAGTATTCTTTTTTGTGAGTTATATTAACTGGGGAAAATAACATACCGGTTGGTATGATATTTTATTGTTATTCAATTGGCACACAAAGAAAGCTATTAGAACGGGAGAGATAGACCATGGAGATAGGTATTACCTCGTTTGTAGAGACAAAGCCTGATGTTCAGACAGGCGAAGTGATAAGTCACGCACAGCGGTTGCGTGAAGTTGTCGAGGAAATTATCCTTGCTGATCAAGTGGGACTTGATGTGTTTGGTGTAGGTGAGCATCATCGAAAGGATTATTCGGCATCTTCACCAGCAATGGTGCTGTCCGCGGCTGCAGCGCAGACACAACGGATTCGGCTAACCAGTGCAGTGACGGTGCTTTCTTCAGCTGATCCGGTGCGCGTTTTTCAAGACTTTGCTACGCTGGATGGTATTTCAAATGGACGTGCCGAGATTATGGCGGGTCGGGGTTCTTTTATTGAGTCTTTTCCTCTGTTCGGCTATGACTTGGATGACTATGATGAGCTGTTTGAACAACATTTGGAACTTCTCCTTAAAATACGGGAGTCCGAAAAGGTAATCTGGAAGGGCGGTCATCGGCCAGCCATTAACAATTTGGGCGTGTATCCACGGCCAGTTCAGAACCCTTTACCAATATGGGTAGGCAGCGGGGGAAGGCAGGATTCTGCTATTCGTGCAGGTCTGTTAGGACTGCCCTTGATGCTGGCGATCATTGGAGGAAACCCGATAAATTTTGCACCGCTTGTCCAGCTTTATAAGAAAGCAGCAGCGCACGCTGGTCATGATGAATCGCAGCTTAGGGTTGGGTCGCACTCGATAGGATTTGTCGGAGAGAATAATGAGCAAGCGGCAGATACATATTTCCCTTCTACGATGGCAGGTATGAATAGATTGGGTAGGGAGCGAGGCTGGGCGCATTATGATCGTTCCAGCTACGATGCCGCGCGCAGCTTTGAAGGTGCGCTGTATGTTGGCGATCCCGAGACGGTTGCCCAGAAGATCATTCATCTTCGCAAGCATGTAGGTGTTACACGCTTTATGCTGTATGTTCCGTTAAGCACGATGCCGCATGCCGAGGTGATGAGAGCCATTGAGCTACTTGGAACAGAGGTAGCACCCCGAGTGCGGAAGGAAATAGCCAAGTGGGAAGCGGAGACGGAAAAAAGACTATAAAATAACCTAACATAGGAGTGATTCGCATGGATTTTGAAAATCGTTTATTACCAGAACTAAGGTCAGTAATTGCACAATTCCCCGGTTTCCAACTGGAGGAGAATTTAGAACTGAGCAGAAGTTATTTGTCGAGTCCGCCTATTGAGCAGTCGGAACACGTACGCACGACAAGCCGGATGATTCCGAGCGTTGCAGGCGAGATATTAGTCAAAATCTACGAACCTGCCCAGCGAACTGATGTTAAGCTTCCGGCCATGCTGTGGATTCACGGGGGAGGCTATGTAATGGGGCATCCTGATATGGACGATGCTTTGTGCGAACGCTTCGTGCAGGCGGCTAATTGCGTCGTCGTATCGGTCGATTATCGACTTGCTCCCGAGCACCCCTACCCAGCTGCCATCGATGACTGTTATGCCGCTTTGACGTGGATGACCGATGAAGCTGAGCTGCTGGGCATCGACTTGGACCGGGTCGCAATTGCTGGTGCAAGCGGGGGTGGCGGTCTAACCGCAGCACTTGCTTTAATGGCTCGTGACAAAGGCGGACCAGCCCTTATCTTCCAAATGCCGCTATATCCGATGATCGACGACCGCAATGTTACGGCATCAAGTCATGAAATTACGGCCGATAATGCACCATGGAGCCGGAAGAACAACTTGACGGCCTGGAACATGTACTTGGGTAATCGTACCGAAGATAGCGAGGTTTCCCCATATGCGGTGCCGTCGAGAGCAGAAAGCTTGGCTGGTCTGCCGCCGACCTACACGTGCGTAGGGCAGCTCGATCTATTCCGAGATGAGACGATCGAATATGTGGCACGCCTTGCCCAAGCGGGCGTTGACGTCGAATTTCATCTGTATCCCGGCACATTCCACAATTTTGAAGGGATGGTTCCTCAAGCAGAAGTAAGTCAACGCGCCAGCCAAAGTTATGTAGACGCGATTGCAAGAGCGCTTAATCCTTAAATAATTAAGGAGCGGTCTTCAGGTGATATGCTCCCAAGAAGATAGACAGGTTGAATAATAAAACCTACTACTGTGAAGGGAGTATATCACTTTTCGCAGCAGCCTTTTGTTATCGTTTCAGAGTTGTTTGGGATTCGTGTTGTGGCTGTTCTGCAATGATGTAAGATTTTTCGGGTAAAATCTATACTTTCACATGTAGCAGAAAACAACTATACATTCTTATAATTGGAAATGTAAGCGCTTAAATTATTGAGGAAGAGTATTATCAAATTATACGTGTGAGGAGGAGATTTTATGTTAAGAACTAAAGTGGGCAAGCTGGTGAGCAGTTTGGCGTTGGCGGGTGTGTTGTTATCATCTGTTCTGGTCAACCAGGCTGATGCTGGCCTGGCAAATGGAAGTAAATTTCTGGGGAATATCATTGCGGGCAGTGTCCCTCCTAGTTACGGGACATACTGGAATCAAGTGACGCCGGAGAACTCGACTAAGTGGGAATCGGTTGAAGGCAGTCGTAACAACATGAACTGGTCGCAGGCGGATACCGCCTACAATTATGCCCGTAGCAATGGTTTCCCGTTCAAGTTCCATACGTTGGTATGGGGTGCCCAGGAGCCAGGATGGGTTAAAGGACTGTCGGCTGCTGATCAGAAAGCGGAAGTGACTCAGTGGATTAAAGCAGCAGGTCAGCGCTATCCGAATGCGGCGTTTGTAGATGTGGTGAATGAGCCGTTGCATCAGAAGCCGTCCTACCGCAATGCCATTGGTGGTGACGGGTCGACCGGATGGGATTGGGTCATATGGTCGTTTCAACAGGCTAGACAAGCTTTCCCGAATGCCAAACTGCATATAAATGATTATGGTATTATCAACGACCCTTCTTTAGCCGACCAATATGTCAATATTATTAATCAGCTCAAGAGTAGAGGCCTGATTGACGGTATTGGCATTCAATGCCACCATTTCAGTATGGACAACGTCTCAGTCAACACGATGAATACTGTACTAAATAAGCTGTCGGCGACCGGGTTACCGATCTATGTGTCGGAACTGGATATAACTGGGGATGATAATACTCAACTTGCCAGATACAAAGAGAAGTTTCCAGTCCTTTGGCAAAACCCCTCAGTGAAGGGAGTTACGCTTTGGGGGTATATCCAAGGACAAACTTGGAAAGATGGTACACATCTGCTGAACTCTAACGGCACGGAACGTCCTGCGCTCCAATGGTTGAGACAGTATCTGAAGAGATAAGCTATAGGTGGCACTTAAAACCCAACAGATGCGGACTTTTGCTAAATATCCGGGCTGGGTAGTTGTTTATTTGAAGAAGTCTTGGCTGAAATGTTACACGCCCAAGGCTTCTTTTTATTTAGCTTAAACGTATCTTTTACTTGAAATAAAACCGTCTGGACGGTATAGTAAAATGGGTGGTGATCAGAATGAATACAACTAAAAAAACATTAAAAAGAGAATTAATCCTTAAAGCGGCTTCTATAATTGTACAAGAAGAAGGAGTAGAAAAATTAACATTAGAAGCGGTGGCTAAGAAAGCGGGAATAAGTAAGGGAGGGTTGCTTTACCATTTTCCGAATAAAGATGAATTGATTCTGGGAATGGTTGAACAGCTATCGACCAGCTTTATCACCGAATTTAATGAAAGGGCAGAAAACGATACACATTCCCAAGGTAGATGGACTCGCGCTTATATGAATACGTCATTTTCCGGGGATCAGGATGCAAGTGACCTGTATACCGCTCTCTCGGCAGCACAATTTACGAACCCTCAAATGCTCAAGCTGCTTCAGGATGAGTATGCGAATATCCAAAATAAAATCGAAAACGACGAATTAAATCCGGTTCGTTCTACGATTGTCCGATTAGCTATAGACGGTTTGTGGTTTGCCGAAATGTTCGGACTCGCTCTTCCCAATGAAGAATTGAAGCAAAAAATTATAGAAGAATTAAAGACATATATAAAGGAGAATGAATGATGGCTTATTTTTTCTTGGCAATCTCTATTGCTAGTGAGCTTATTGGTACTTCAATGCTTAAAGCTTCAGAAGGTTTTACGAGACTGTATCCCACTCTATTCACGATTGTCGCGTTTGTAATCTCTTTCTTCTTTATTTCACTAACCCTCAAGACACTTCCTCTTAATATGACCTATGCCATCTGGTCAGGGGTGGGGGCTGTTGCTACAACGGTGATTTCAGTATTGATTTGGAAGGAGAAAATCAATACAGGGAGTATCGTAGGGATTGCTTTAATTGTTATTGGCGTGGTGGTATTGAACCTATTTGGTGCAGGACATGATGAGGCCAAAGGAACAACAGAAGCAACCAGTTCAATCGTCCAAAAATGAAAAAATATAATATCACTCCAGTTTGTAAAGAGGTGGTAGATCCTCACTTATCGACTTAGAGATTCTAAGAAAGATAAGTGGGGGATCTACCGCCCGGAAATCATGGTTTATACGAATAAACTTAGTACTAAGATGAATCCTAATCCGGATACAGAAATAATGGTCTCAAGCAATGTCCATGTGGCAAAGGTTTCTTTCATGCTTAAACCAAAATACTCTTTAAACATCCAGAACCCGGCATCGTTAACATGTGAGGCTATTAAGCTACCCGCTCCTGTGGCAAGCACGACTAAAGCAAGATTAACGTCGGATTGTCCTAACATCGGAATTACTAAACCAGCGGTTGTTAAAGCTGCTACAGTTGCAGAACCCAGGGAAATACGTAAGATTGCAGCGATGATCCAGGCTAGCAGGATGGGTGATAATGTAGTTCCATTGAATAAATCGGCTACATAGTCACCTACGCCGCCATTAATGAGTACTTGTTTGAAGGCTCCGCCTCCCCCAATGATCAAGAGCATCATCCCAATATGAGTAATAGCAGTTGTACAAGATGCCATTACATCTTTGATTGGAATTTTTCTTGCGATTCCCATGGTGTAGACGGCAACCAGTAAGGAAATCAACATGGATGTTGATGCATCACCAATAAAACGGATCGCTGCCAGTAAACTATTATCCTCAAATCCCATTGTTTTTTGAAGCAAAGTAATAATCGTAGCAATCGACATTAAAATGACAGGAAGCATTGCAGTAAATACACTGATTCCGAATCCAGGAGTTTCCTCAGACTTAAATACTTTCTGTTCACCTAAAGAAGCAATATTACCGGTTTTCGTAAATGAAGCAGGTACGAGTTTTTTGGCAAGCTTCGTAAATACAGGACCAGCCAAAATAACGGTTGGGATAGCAATAATGAAGCCATAAAGTAAAACCTCACCAAGGTTCGCGCCATATTCACCAGCAATCACGGTTGGTCCTGGATGTGGAGGTAAGAAACCGTGTGTGACGGATAAAGCAGCGACCATCGGAATACCGAGATATAAGATAGAAACCTTTAATTCTTTTGAAATGGCAAATACGATTGGAATTAACAATACTAATCCTACTTCAAAAAATAAAGCAATTCCGATAATGAATGAAGCGGCTACGACCGCCCATTGAATATTTTTTTTACCAAATTTGTCAACGAGGGTCATGGCAATTCTTTGGGCCCCCCCAGAATCAGCGATTAACTTCCCTAACATCGCCCCAAGTCCAAAGATTAACGCTAAGTGGCCCAGTGTTCCGCCTAATCCGGCTTCAATGGTTTTGACAATTTCCTCTAAGGGCATTCCAAGTGCTAAGGCCACGCCGAACGATACAATGATTAGGGAAATAAAGGTGTTTAATTTGAAGCCCATGATTAAAACAAGTAATGCTAAAATTCCAATCGCTACAACGACTAATGGCATTGTAATTACCCCCTGTATTTATCCTTTTAGTGTTTAATTAAGCTTCTTTGATAATTTGCAATCCGTGTATAATCGTCTTCCAGTACTCTGGATAGGTTAATGAAAATCGGCAGCAACTTCCTATATTCCTTGGTTGCTTCTTCTTTGGGTGCATGTTTGTTGGTACTGCCAATCATTTCAGAGACGACTTCAAATGATTGGATTTTTCCGGTGGCGTACAAGCCTAAAATACAAGCTCCTAGACAAGAACTTTCGTAGCTTTCCGGAACGACGACTTCAGATGCGAATATATCAGACATCATTTGCCGCCAAACATCTGACCTTGCGAAGCCTCCTGTAGCTTGGATTCGGGTTACGGGCCCGTCCATGCATTCGGTTAAGGCCAAAAATACGGTGTATAAATTGTAAATGACTCCTTCTAAGGCTGCGCGAATCATATGTTCCTTTTTATGTGACATCGTTAAACCGAAGAATGAACCACGTACGTCTGGATTCCATAAGGGTGCACGTTCACCAGCGAGGTAGGGGTGGAATAACAATCCATCAGATCCTGGCCTTACGCGTTCAGCAATTTTAGTCAACACATCATATGGATCAATGCCTAGTCGTTTCGCTGTTTCTACTTCAGATGAGGCAAGCTCGTCACGAATCCAGCGAAGAACCATTCCGCCATTGTTTACCGGTCCGCCAATGACCCAGTGTTTTTCGGTTAAGGCATAACAAAATATTCTTCCTTTTTCGTCCGTTTGCGGCTTGTCTATAATGGTTCGTATGGCGCCGCTTGTCCCAATGGTGACGGCAACTTCGCCTTTTTGTATCGCGTTTACACCAAGATTAGAAAGGACTCCATCGCTGGCCCCAATGACAAAGGGTGTTTGTGGATCGATCCCCATCTCTTTTGCTAAAACTGAATTACAGTCGGTAAATATTTTGGTTGTGGGTACGAGCTCAGATAGTTGGGAACGGGTTATCCCCGCAATTTTTAAGGCCTCTTCATCCCAATCCAGCTTTTCGAGATTCATCATGCCCATGGCTGAAGCCAGGGAATAATCAACAACATATAAATCAAAGAGCTTTTTGAAAATATATTCTTTAATCCCGATATATTTTTTAACCTTGATAGCGATTTCAGGAAGATCATTCACAATCCAAGCTATTTTAGTTAAGGGTGACATGGGGTGAATGGGTGTTCCTGTTCGTCTATAGACTTCTTGGCCATTCAACTCATCTTTTATATGATGTGCCCACGCTTCGCTGCGATTATCTGCCCAAGTGATACAAGGTGTAAGTGGACGGTCGTGTTCATCCATTGCAATGACACTATGCATGGCACTGCTAAATGAAACAAACGATAGCTTTTTTTGTGAGTGATGTTTCATGATATTGGAAGTCGCTTGTAGGACTGCCTGAAAAATCTCCTCGGGATTTTGTTCAGCTGTCGCTATATCTGGTGTATAAAGCGGGTACCCGATATTTTCTTGTTGGATAACTTCGCCCTTTTCACTAAATAAAACGGCTTTCGTACTGGTGGTTCCGATATCTATACCTAACATATAGTTAGTCATTTTGTGGCACGACTCCTTTGGACAGCAGTTGTTGGGACATCCATAAGTCTTCTACTTTACCTTGAACATCATCAAAGTTTACATGTAAAGACTTAATCATAAGGTCTCTATCTTTTGCCTGGATTGCTTCAATATAAAGCTCATGATTTTTTACAATCCGCGTAAAGTCTTCATACTTTTCTTTGAAACGCATACGCATCGACAACAGAATAAGGCTTTCCATCACGGGCTTTAAATTATTCCAGATCATCAGGATGTATGAATGATTAACTGCACGAATAATCGTTTCATGGAACAAGACATCTTGATATGAAAATTCATCGGCATCACTGTATTTGACCGCGACTTTCATCATTTCGAGTATTTTACTAAGTTCCTTTGCTAAATCATGAGTGTCCATCTTTATAAGACGTTCAAATACGAAGGATTCTATAAGTAGACGAACATCATAAATTTCTTCTATTTCTTTCTCTGATAGCCCCATAACAACGGCACCCATTCTTTCTAAGCGGATGATATTTTCGGAAGCCAGTATTTTTAACGCTTCACGAATAGGTGAGCGACTTACAGCAAAATCAGCAGCCAATTTATTTTCAGATAATATGGTACCGCTTTCAATTGCACCAGAAATGATGCGCATTCTAAGCTCGGATGTTACACGATCACCAGCAGAGGCTTTTAGAAGCCATTTGGAGGGATATAAGAATTCACTGGACTGAACCATAAATTCACCTTCTCATCAATCAAGTATACTTGTATACAAGTATTATAATCTAAAATTTTAAATTTGCAAGCGTATTCATTAGATTATTTTTGTAAGCCAGTTCGGACTTTTTTGTGCAAATGCACAATCAATTTCGTCTGTTCTTCAATATAATTCACACTCTGCAATCGATATAATGAAAGCGTAATCAAAAATTGCCCGGGGGGTTAGACAGATGGAAGGGTTAACGATCAGTTGGATAGGAGCTCTGGCAGGGCTGGCTATTGCAATTATTTTGATATTGAGAAAGCTGAATCCGGTTTACGCCTTATTTTTGGGAGCTATTGTAGGCGCTTTATTGGGCGGAGCCAATCTGGAGCAAACGATCAGCGTGTTAATTAGTGGTACGCAAAGTGTGATGGGGACGGTCATTCGTGTGCTCGCGGCCGGTGTATTAGCAGGCGTGATGATGGAGTCTGGGGCAGCGGAGACAATTGCACAGGCTATTGTAAAGAAGTTTGGCGGCAGTAAAGCGATCCTTGCCCTAGCGTTAGCGACGATGATTATTACAGCAGTAGGCGTATTTATTCCCGTCGCAGTGCTAATCGTGGCACCTATTGCTTTGTCGGTTGGGAACAAAATGGGGATTTCCAAGCTGGCTCTCCTGCTGGCCTTGTCTGGAGGCGGAAAGGCGGGAAATATTATCTCTCCAAATCCCAATACGATTGCGGCAGCACGCGGGTTTAATCTGGATTTAAGCCACGTTATGTTGGCGGGTGTGGTGCCCGCGATATGCGGATTAATCATGACTGTTCTGGTGGCGTCTATGTTAAAAAACAAGGGCGTGAAGGTATCCGAACAGGATATTATGGATAGTGATGTCGATACGTCGAAGTACCCGGCATTGGGACGGGCGATTGTAGCTCCGGTGGTAGCCGTTATTTTGCTGATGATTAACCCGATTGGTTCCATCTCTGGCATCGAAGCACTGTCGAATTTCAAGGTCGACGCAATGTACATTCTGCCGATTGCCGGGATTGTGGGTATGCTGGCCATGGGACAAGGGCGCAATATTCTGAAGTATTCGGCTTCCGGTTTGAATAAAATGACGGCAACCGTGCTTATCTTGATCGGTGCAGGCGGGATTGCGGGTCTGATCTCTGCCTCCAATTTATCTGCTCAGGTAGTTGGCTTAATTGAAGCTTCGGGAGTTTCTGGCACATTTTTGGCACCGCTTGCAGGGATTCTGATGGCGGCTGCCACAGCATCGACCTCGACGGGCGTTATTTTGGCGACTGGCTCGTTTGGGGAAGCCATTTTGAACATGGGGACTGCCCCGTTAGCCGCCGCTGTAATGGTGCATACAGGAGCTACCGTCATTGATTCCTTACCACAGGGCAACTATTTTCACGTTACGGCAGACAGCATGAAAATGAGCATTAAACAACGTATGGTATTGATCCCTTATGAGGCTATTGTGGGCGGAACTATGGCGATTGTAGCAACAATCATATATGGGTTTATACTTTAATATTCACGATGGGGTGACAAAATGAGAGAGAAAACATTTGTACTGGCACCGGACTCTTTTAAAGAAAGCATGACGGCAAAGGAAGTGTGCATCGCAATGGAGAAAGGGCTGCGCAAGGTCTATCCGACAGCCCATTATGTCCACGTTCCGATGGCAGACGGCGGTGAAGGAACGGTACAATCACTGGTGGATGCGACAGGCGGACAGCTTCGTTACATGGAGGTGACCGGACCGCTTGGAGAACCTGTAAATGCGGCATACGGCTTGCTGGGAGACGGCACCACTGCGGCAATCGAGATGGCATCTGCCAGCGGAATCCATCTGGTTAATAAGGACAACAAAAACCCGTTAAAGACAACAACCTATGGTACAGGCGAGTTAATTCGGGAGTGTCTGAACCAGGGAATTCGAAAAATTATCATTGGCATTGGCGGAAGTGCGACGAATGATGGCGGTACAGGTATGGCAGAAGCGCTGGGCGCTAGATTTCTGGATGCAGCAGGCAATCCTCTTCCACGCGGCGGCGGCAGTCTGGGGGAGCTGGCCAGTATTGATATTTCATCACTGGATGACCGCTTGCAGCAGGTGCAATTAATTGTAGCCTGTGATGTGACAAATCCGCTCTGCGGAGAGCATGGGGCATCCCGTGTATTCGGCCCGCAAAAAGGGGCAACGCCAGAAATGGTGCAGCAATTGGATGCCAATCTTGCCCATTATGCGGATATGGTGAAGCAGCAGCTGGGCAAGGATGTACGCGATCTTCCGGGCGCAGGTGCAGCAGGTGGCTTGGGTGCGGGCTTATTGATTTTTACTCAGGCGACGCTGCAAAAAGGCATTGAAATCGTGATTGAATACACTGGCTTAAAGCAGAAGCTAGCCACGGCCGATATCGTATTGACGGGGGAAGGCGGCATTGATTTTCAGACCAAATTCGGTAAAACTCCGTACGGAGTAGCTCAGGCAGCCAAACAATCCGGCAAAAAGGTCATTGCGGTCGCAGGTTATATCGGGGAAGGGATCGACACGCTGTACAAGGAAGGAATAGATGCAGTGTTTGGCATCGTGCCGGGAGCCTCGGAGCTGGGTAAGCTGCTGGCCGAAGGACCGCAAAATGTAGAGCGTACGTGCGAGAATATCGCAAGAGTACTTCAATTCAATGAGAAATGAACGGATTCTCGCGTGATCCGGCAGTTTATTGATACAGCGCCAATAAGCCGTGCGTAAGCTCAAAAAGCTGAAGGAGATTCCGGGGATCTTTGCCAGTTAAGGTATGGATGCGCTTCAGGCGGTATTGCAGTGTATTTCGGTGAATGTTTAATTCATCTGCGGTGAAGGAGACACTGCCGTTATGGTTAATAAAGCTTCGCAGCGTATCCAGCAAATCCACGGTATCTTCCAGCTTGCTAACCAGATGAATCGTGTTGGTCAGGTTGGTTTGGCTTAATTTGACCAGAAATTCGACTTCAACAAAAGAAACGATCTGCACAGGCGGACGCAGTGCTAGTAAAACATTCATAGCGGACTTGGCTTGCATATAAACATTGGCAATGCTGTGTTCTTGTCTGCTGATGGCAAGCAGCACATCGGGATGGCTGCGTACAAGTGGTTCCAACAGTTTGGCGGTTGGTTCCTGATTTTGTATCAGGATGAGATAACTGTCTTCCTCCATCCGAAAGGATGGGTGCTGCATCAATATATTGGATAACTCGGCCAAATGAGCAGGATCTGAAGGAAGATGCTTTACATATACAGCCGAAGTTTTGAGAAGCAAATCAATGTGATATTGAGCAGCTTCTTTTTTTATTTTTTGGGTGTAGGCTCCCTGATGATTTAACAGCATTTCCAGTACGGATTTTTTACGGTTAGCCTCGTGGGCCAAATGCTCCAAGGAAATGCGCTGTTCAATCAGAAGAGACACCGTAGTTTTAACAATATTGCAAAAAGGACGCACTTCGTCAGGATTGCCTGAAATACCAATGACACCGACTAGTTCATGATGAATGACAATTGGTTCATTGGTTCCCTTTTTCTCGTAATGTCCGTCCTGCCACACTTCAATCATTTTCCCGGTTTCGAGCGCCTGAACAGCCCCCTGGTGAATGGTTCCGATTCGTTCACTCTCGCCGCTGCCAATGATGATGCCTCGTTCATTCATAATATTGATGTTGTATGGAATATCCTTCATCATTTTGTCTACGATGTCTTGGGCTTGTCTTTCGGAGAGCGGAAACAAATCAGGACTCCTCCTTTATCTAGTGATGTAAGGTGTTTTACTATATCGCATTTTTGAAAGGGTTTTCAATTTGTTGTGCATCTGAACAATATAATAGAGCAGGGCGCTGAACGTGTCAGCCTATTTTATCATAGATATCAAGAGTAGTTGTATGCAAAAAAACAGGGCTCCAAGGAGCGCCCGTTTTTTGCGTCGTATTCTCTCATTGCTAGTCATGTTGCCTATGGTCGAACCTCACGAAAGCTATAGGTAATGTCATGAAGTTCTTTCTTTAAACGGCTATATTTTGATGCAGGTGTATAACCGATGATCTGATAGAAATTATTTTCAGTTTCAATAATAGCTACATGGGTGACATAACGGTCTACATCTTTCTGTCCTTTAATCGTGAACTGAGTGGCAGGATATCCTTGAATCGTGGTGTTGGATGAAGGTCCTACCGTAGAGAGATTAAACTCTTTGGTTATATTGTTTTGAATTTTCTTTGTGTAGTACTGGCGCGTTACATTACCCAATTTCTCCTTCGAATTGGATCGTACGATAACAGACTTTTGAATGTAGGGATTGAATATCGCAATATCTGCTTTTCCTTCCCAGTCCGGGTCTGTTGACCAGTCTAACGGGGCTGAGATTTGAAATCTTCCATCTCTACTTACATAGCTCTGTTCCTGCTTGCTTACCGGAGCTTCATTGGACTCGTAACTGTTTGCCAGTACAAAAATAGCATTTACAAACGAGGCTCCCAAAATCACCATTGCGGTAAAAAATATAAAGAGCGACCATCTCATTACCTTTTTGCTAATCGGCTCTAAATCCCGTACCTTTACCACATATGTACCTGCGGCTAAATCACCAATTCGTTGTCTTGATGCAGTTACTAACACGCTGATACCAGCAGGTAGTGAACCCATTAGCAATGGATTGGTATCTATTAACCTGAGCAGCGTGCGAATGAGTGATTTAAGAAAACCAGGAGGGTTTCCTTCTCCGTTAACCACCTTAATACGAAAAACGAATTTGCCAAGCGTATAGCCTGTGTAACCTTCCAAAAGCAAATAATAGCAGAAGAAAGCTATAATCAGAATGCAACGGGAAGCAATCGCTAAAGGCAACAACCATCTGTCTGTTACCTGAATGACCGAGATGAAAAAACAAATATAACCAATTATAAAAAATATGAAATCAAAAATCGTTGCTCCCCAACGTCTAAACAAAATAGACGAACCGTAGGTTTTTGATATTTCGGCCATTCTGTTTGTTTCTCCATAGTTTTGCCCATGCCGAATGTACCTCTCTCTTGCTGTTGCCTGTGAATTCTGTGATATGTGCTGGTCTTCCAAATCGTACACCTCATTTTAATATTCCATAATTTAAGACACACTCCATATATAACGGTCTTTTTATCATCCATGTTTAGGAAAACATTCTATAAACAAAGAACTAATTATAAATATCCCTTTAGAGGTATTCTTTCAATTACTTTATAATTGGAAGAAGAAAGTAATGAAATCGAATATTGAACTAGGAGGCGTAGGTATGAATGGAAAGCTGGCGAAAGTGAACAAGGGGACAGGGGTGAGAATATGAAAGGTGAGTTTCCGGTTATAACAACCGAACGTCTTGTATTACGGAAAATGGTAGCGACGGACAGCAAGGACATGTTGGAATACTTTTCAGATGAGCAGGTGATGAAGTTTTATGGAGTGAGCCCATTTAAGTCTGAAGAAGAGGCACTGGAAGAGATCCGTTGGTATGATCGGATTTTTGAGGAACAGATCAGGGAATTCGCTGGGCTCTTCAAACGAAGGACGGTAAAATCATCGGTTCTTGCGGATTTCATAACTGGGATCAACGTCATCACCGAGCAGAAATGGGTTATGAATTGTCCAGAGCCTGTTGGGGCCAAGGGTTAATGTCAGAGGTACTTGCAGCTGTAATCGACTATGGGTTTAATACCCTCCTCTTGAACCGCATTCAGGCACTAGTAGAGCCGGAGAATACGCAATCCTTGCGTTTGCTTGAAAAAGCAGGCTTTCGGCAGGAAGGAATCCTGTCCCAGTATGAATTTACGTTGGGGAAATATGATGATCTTTGCATGTGCGCACTCGTTAAATCAGAATATATCAATTATCTATGAAGGGGTATATACATTTCATACTGCTCAATAGGGTCCTTAGAGAAGCCTACCTTTTGGATAAAGCCTTCAAGAGAGTTATTGTCGGACAGGCAGATATATACCTTCTCGACCTTTTGGGTTTCTGCCGCTTTATGAAGTAGGGTACGTCCAAGGCCTTGGTTTCGATGTTTGGGATCGACCCAAAGAAAGTTGATTTTACCTTGAGCACCCATAGCAATCATGCCGAGTCGGGTTTGATCGACTGCATAGATGCCGAGAAAAACTTCTTGTGTGCTGTTGGCGTAATAAGGTGCGTCACTTTGCCAATGGATGTGACAGTCGGTGAGGGTTGTACGGAAATCTGCGACATCATCAAACATAAGTTTTTTAAGAGTGTACGAAGATGAAGGAGCGGGAGAGACCGATGGGAGCATAGCGTTATAATATTTTAGCGTATAGCGTGCCTGATAGCCGTGCTTTTTATAGAATTGGAAACGGGGGCTCCATCAATCTCCTGGTTAAAATGGAAATAACCCCTTTGAAAAGGGGTTATTATTATAAGTTTTCCTTCATTGTAGGGTTGCAATTAGTGTCGGTAAGATCAGGGTTGGTAGAGAGGTCACGATAATGATTGAGTTTATATTCAATAATTTTTTGGGTTTCCATCAGTCTGGAGATTTCTCCTTGAATCTTCTGATTATGTTTTTCAAGTAAGGAATGTCTGATCGGGATGGTGCTGTTACCTTGCATCGAAAGTTCTTGATAATGTTTCATTTCTTCTATGGTCATCCCAGTAGCTTTTAATCGGGTTAGAAAGATAATCCCTAGAATCTGATCTCTACTGTAGAACCTGTGTCCGTTAGCCTTTCGTTCTGCATAAGGTAGCAAGCCAATTCGCTCATAGTAACGTATGGTATCCTCTGTTAAACCTGTTAGTTCAGCAGCTTGACTAATAGAGGTTACAGTCTCTGGAATTTCCTGCAAAGTATCCCACTCCTTAATTGTAACAATTACCAAGGTACTTCTCCACTCGCATCGAAAAACCCTCCTGTCGGCCCATCATCGTGTAAAGTTGCTAAACGAACAATGATAGCAGCAGCTTGTTGTACCGAACCCGGTCCTGTAAAGCCGTTTAAGTCGGTGGCGGTAAAGCCGGGGTCAGCCGAATTAATTTTGAGAGGTGAGTCCTTGAATTCCTTGGCAAGTGTGACGGTTAGCATATTAACCGCTGCTTTGCTGCTATTGTAGGCAAGTAAATTAAATTGGGCATGCTCGTGCTCAGGATCGCTATTATAGGTTAACGAACCAAGGCCACTTGATAAGTTAACAATTCTGCCGCGTGGAGCTTTTTTCAATAAAGGAAGTAAGGCTTGAGTCACCGCGACCAAACCGAAAAAGTTGGTTTCATACGTTTCTTTTAAATCGGTTAAAGGGAATTGACTTGGAGGAGTGGCCCCCCCAAGAGATACTCCAGCATTGTTGATGAGTACATCAAGGGAACTGAATTCTTGTTTGATCTGATGGACTGCGGAATCAATCGTACTTTGATTCGTCACGTCTAACAAAATCAATCGGGCTTCTACTCCCTCATTAGCCAACTTAGCCACCGCTTCCCGGCCACTCTGCTCATTCCGTGAGCCAATCAGAACTGTAAAACCTGTGTCCCCCAATTGCTTGGCCGTTTCATATCCGATTCCTTTGTTGGCCCCCGTAATAAGCACTGTTTTTCCAATATTCATGAGCAATCCTCTTTTCATCATTCTTAAATTTGGCGGCCACCATGCTTTAAATGTACTACTTGGAGTATACTTAAAGTCAACACAAAACCAACGAATTATTGCCCGATATGCCTGAACATTCTTTATTTTGGAAGATAGGAGATTGGAATGAACAAAAGGCAAGTAGAAATTTTCCGTAAGTTGTTAATTGAATCGAACCGACTGTGGTTAGTTCAGGATCTGGCCGATCAGACGGATTGCTCAGAAAAGACGATTCGAAACGATCTAAAAGTAATTGAAGAATACCTAGTCAAGCACTCCAATGCCAATCTGGTGAGAAGACCGGGACGCGGTATTTATTTGGAGATAAGTGAAGCGGAGCAGGCTGATTTATTTCACCGCCTGTATGCAGGCGAGAGTACAGCCCAGCATGAATCGGATGAGGAGAGGGTGTTACATCTCGCCTATCGGCTCTTGATGGATGCCAAGCCTGTAACGATACAAGATCTGGCCTCCCAGTATTATGTGAACAAGACGGTGATCCGTAGAGATATGGAAAAGATTGATGACTGGCTGCACAGCTTTGATCTTGCCTTGGTTACCAAGCAGCGCGTAGGCTTGACCATTCAAGGCACAGAGAAAAACAAGCGGATCGCTTTGGCGCGGATGAATCAGCTGATTGATAGTCCTGAGTTAACAGGACAGATGATGCGCAAGCAGTTTGAGCCGCACGAGATTGCAACCATCAATTATGAATTAAAAGCATTTCAAAAGCATCATGAACTCAGCTTTACGGATGAAGCTTTTGAGGGTTTAATGCTCCATATTCTCTTAATGGTCAAACGAACCAAGCTGGGACAGCCCATCTCTCTCTCCGAGAAAGACATTGCCTTTTTGCAGGAGAAGGCCGAATTTACATGGGCTACTTCGTTTTTACGGCAGCTGCAAAAACTGTTTTCCGTACCTTTTTCCAAGGAAGAAACGGCCTATCTAACCCTGCATTTGCTGGGCGGAAAGTTCCGTTACCAGCAAGAGGATAGAAAGGGCAAACAAAGCGATCTGGCAGACAGCCATCCGCTTTTGCCTAAACTGATTGAGCAGTTAGTCCGGCGGATGTCGGAGCTGAATATGATTGACTTTTCCAAGGATAAGATGTTGCTGAAAGGGTTGAAGGTCCATTTATATACGACCCTGAACCGGCTTCAATATGGTTTGACGGTGTCCAATCCTATGCTGACTGAGATTAAGAAGATGTATCCTTACATGTTCGACCGGGTTATTATTACGCTGGAAGAGGTAGGGGATTTGGTCCGGTTATCGTTCCCTGAGGAGGAAGCGGCGTATTTAACGCTACATTTTCAGGCTTCTGTGGAGCGACTTCACCAGAAAGAGAGTCATCCTCAGAGAGCCATCATCGTGTGTCACATGGGTATCGGTATGTCCCAGCTACTGCGCACAAAGGTGGAACGTAAGTTTCCGGCTGTACATGTGGAGACAACCCTTTCGAAGGCTGAAGTTCAGGACTATCTGGCAACCCAAGAGGTAGATCTCATCATTACAACCGTAGCTCTTCCAGAGCTGAGCGTTCCGCACATTCTCGTCTCTCCATTGCTGGATGCCAAGGATGAGCGTCAACTGGAACAAGTGATCAGACGAATGGATGAGCCCGAACCTAGAGTCGCAGATGAATCTGTATTTTTCAAGTATACAACACCTTTTTTAGTCTTTCCCCAGCAAGAAGTGCAGCGTCCGGAACAATTGATTTCCAAGCTGGCGCAAATACTGGAGGACAAAGGATATGCGGAGACAGGATATGTGGACAGCGTATTGGCGCGAGAAAAAATGTCAGCTACGACGATTGGGGGAGGCATAGCCATCCCGCATGGCGGCTCAGAGTGGATAAGGCAGTCCTCCATTGTAGTCGCTACTTTAAAGAAGCCACTTACTTGGGGAACCGAGAAAGTAGAGCTTGTGTTCTTGCTTGCGGTAAAACAGGATGGGCGGGAAGAAATGCGGCAGTTATTTAAGGAATTGTCCCTAATCAGTGAGCAGCCAGCTCTAGTTCATGCTTTATCTAAGGAGACCGATGCGATGAGACTATTAGGGAAGCTAAAGGGATAAACTAAAATTAAAAGCCGTGCTTAGGAGCAGGACTTATCTATAAGTCCTGTTTTTTTGTCCGTATTATTCTATTTTTCCGAAAGTTCCGGTAAAAAGTTCGCCCGATAACAGCAAAAAAGGCGGTTATACTATCAATGTAAGCGGAAACATCAGAGAGAAGGGGAATGACTATGAAGATATTAGCGATTACCTCATGTCCTAACGGAATTGCACATACGTATATGGCAGCTGAGAATCTGCAAAAGGCAGCAGCCAAGCTGGGTATCGAGATGAAGGTCGAGACACAAGGCTCCATTGAAGTAGAAAATCAACTAACGGAGCAGGAGATCCGTGAAGCGGATGGCATTATTATTGCAGCGGATAAGACGGTGGTCAAAGACCGCTTCGTCGGCAAGAAACTGCTGGTCGTTGGAGTACAGGATGGGATTCGCCGTCCGGAAGAATTGATCCAGCGGGTGATGAAGGGGAATGTGCCTATGTACCAGGCAGAGTCACGTGCCTCCGAGGCTAGCTCACAGGAGAATAAACCGAAGCAAAATCCTATCTACCGCCACTTGATGAATGGTGTATCCTATATGGTGCCCTTTATCGTCATTGGGGGATTGCTCATTGCCATTGCGTTGACGATTGGCGGTGAGAAGACACCAGGCGGTCTGGTTATACCGGACGGTTCATTTTGGAAGACGGTTCAGGATATCGGTTCGGCTTCGTTTACCTTTATGATACCAATCCTCGCTGGATTCATCGCGATGAGTATTGCGGATAGACCGGGGCTTGCACCGGGTATGGTTGGCGGATTCATTGCTGCGAACGGCAGTTTTTATGGAAGTGAGGCGGGAGCCGGATTTATCGGCGGAATTATCGCTGGTTTCCTGGCGGGTTATGTTGCACTGGGTATTCGGAAAATGAAGGTTGGGCGAGCGTTACAGCCGATCATGCCTATTATTATTATCCCTGTGTTGTCATCTTTAATTGTAGGATTAATCTTTGTCTTTATAATCGGTTCTCCAGTCGCACAATTGTTTGAAGCCTTGACGGGTTGGCTTGCAGGTATGCAAGGTACAAGTTCAATTCTATTGGCACTGATTTTAGGTGCGATGATCTCCTTCGATATGGGTGGTCCAGTCAATAAAGTAGCATTTTTATTCGGCTCGGCCATGATTGGTGAAGGAAATTACGAAATTATGGGACCGATCGCCGTTGCGATTTGTATTCCACCGATTGGAATGGGACTTGCAGCAATGATCAACAAGCGTAAATTTGCACCAGCAGAACGCGAAGCCGGAAAAGCGACATTCACGATGGGATTATTCGGTATTACTGAAGGAGCGATTCCCTTCGCTGCACAAGATCCATTGCGTGTTATTCCTAGTATCATGGCAGGATCTATGGTCGGTTCAGTCATTGCGATGTTGGGAAATGTAGGGGATAAGGTAGCTCATGGTGGACCGATTGTAGCCATTCTTGGTGCAGTGGACAATGTGTTCATGTTCTTCATTGCTGTTATTGTCGGAGCAGCCGTCTCTGTTATCCTGGTGAGTCTGCTGAAAAGGGATATTGCAACTGCAAATCCGGCTGTTGCTGGAGAAGAGACATCTGGAAATTCTGCCGCAGTAACGGAACAATCTACGATGACTACGACTGCCGCCGAGTCATCAGCTTCAGCGATTGCAAATAACGAGCCCGAAGTATCTTCGCAAGCCATTCACATTGAGAAGTTGACAGATATTGTAACGATGGATCTGATTAATCTGGATCTGGAAGGAACGACACAGGATGCCGTGATTGATGAAATGATCGGAGCACTTGAGAGAAATGGAGCCGTAAGTTCTGCCAGTGGTTTTAAACAGGCTATATTGGACCGAGAGAAGGAAAGCTCCACAGGCATTGGAATGAATATTGCCATTCCTCACGGTAAATCGGAAGCTGTTCTGAAGCCAAGCGTGGTCTTTGGGGTGAAGCGAAGCGGAGTGGATTGGAAAAGTCTGGACGGAAGTGAAGCGAAACTGATCTTCATGATTGCTGTTCCGCGTAATAGTAAGGACAATGCCCATCTGAAGGTGCTGCAAATGCTGTCTCGTAAGCTGATGGACGACCATTTTAGAGAAGCGCTTCTGGCGGTTACGACCAAGAAAGATGCATATCAATTACTGACTCAGGTGCATTAATTCCATGCGCTAAGCAGAACATATTGTTAATCACTAGCGGAACACACTGCAACGATAGTAAACGCAAGAGCAGTCTATCCTCATCTAAGGATAGACTGCTCTTTTATAGTAAAATATTGTTTTTAATCAATTAAGTATTTCTACGAGGATTGAGCTACGCGTACGAGCATATGAGCAAGCGCGTGCTGCTGCTCTTTATCCCCTACCTTCCACAATTCCTGAAGAAGCTTCTCCTCGCTATTGCGCGGTTCTTCCTTGGCTGCCAGATAGCCTGCAATCTTCTCAGCTGCTTTTGCCATCACTTCTTCATTCAAGCCGATTTTTTGAGCCATTTCAATTTTGTCGCTCAAATAACTTTTGAATGAATCAAAGCTGCCCAAAATGTCATCCTTTTTGCTGTCGTCTATCCGATTTAACGCGTCATCTACTTTGTTCAGGGCCACTTCGCCTTCCTTATTTACAACATGATTGTGCTCTGCCATTTCTAACGCCTCCTCAAGATTGTTTTCTAGGATAAGGACTGCTTGCGGTACAGTAGTACTTACCCCGGCTAACTAAAATGAAAACGGCGAGAAGCAAGCAGAGTATCGTGGAGCGATGAAGAAAAACATATTGTTACATAAAGTCGAAAAAATAACGAATCACGTGAAAAAAGACGGGCGAGGTGTAGGTCAAGCTATCCACTCGGCTTAAGTAGCTTTTTTTCAAAGCATCGAACTTATTATCATCGCCGATTAATAAATCTCGTTTCAGCACGGAAACCGTTAAGCTCCCGAAGAAACCGCTCAAGCTAATCAACATGCCCATAATAATCCCAAATTTCAGATCAAACGGCGTCAGGTACGGATAGATTAGATACGAAGCCGCTATGGTTACGGGAAAAGCGAATGCAAAGCCTTCCCAAGTTATATTGGGATTGGATGTCGGGACGATTTTCCGCTTGCCGAAATAGAGTGATGCCAGATAATGTGCGACATCATTGAGCTGTGTCAGTACCACTAGAAAAAGTACAAGTTTTGCTCCGTATTGTGGCGTAGCAAACTGAAAATAAGCCAGGTGACTCAGTCCAAAAACCATCAGCATGAGTCCCCATTGAGTCGAGCTGACACTACGTAGGAAACCCACGGTTCCTTTATTGATCAATCGCGGGAGCGGTAGCAGCAAGAATACATAGATAGGGATAAAGACGATAAACATCCCATACCACCCGATATAAATCCAATAAAACTGTACAGGAATCGCCAAGTATGCCCATAAAAACAACCTGCGGTCAGCTTTTCTGGATCTAATCATGGAGAAGTATTCTTTTAGCGCAAAGAAAGTAAGCACCATCAAGGAAAGCAGTGAAACGATCGGATTGAAAAGTGTTGCCAGGCAAAAGATAAAGAACATGCCCCACCAGGTCTTAATGCGAAGTCCAATAGCTGCATAGTCTTTGTTTGGCTGTGTTTTGACTACCACTATATAAATTAGATGGATGATTAATAAGGCTATACAAATAAGGGTTAACGTTAATAACGAACTGTCCATTGCGACTCACCAACTTATAGCGAAATAGGATTCCCTGAAGGGGGTCCTATGTTATTATGAAGGAATAATTCAAACTTGATAAGGGGAAGTTTCGTAAATGGTAGCTGATCAATCGGTTTTTATCTTGCTTACGAATACGGGAACGTTTCTGACGAGAGTCATTAAAAGCTATACAAGAGCACCATACAATCACGCCTCCATTTCCTTCAACCGAGAACTTTCGGAGTTATACAGCTTCGGGAGAAAGACCCCCAGTAACCCTCTGGATGGTGGTTTCGTGAAAGAGGATATTAAGACAGGTACATACAGCAGATTTCCGAATACAACATGTGTCATCTACGAGCTTCAAGTAACCGACCGTGAAGTCGAGAAAATGAAGAGAGTTTTACATGTATTTATCCGAAGTCGGCAAAAATATATGTATAACTTACTGGGATTAATTGGCGTTGCACTCAAAGAACCAGTTGAGTTCAGTAATTCTTATTTTTGTTCGCAATTCGTCGCGGAAATTTTACAGCGATCCGGCATCAAAATATGGAACAAGTTGCCCGCCCTTATTACACCAGACGATTTTCGGCAAAGTGACCGATTCCATCTGATCTACGAGGGGAAATTGAGCGAGTATGAGCCTCAAGCCTGAGGATAAGCACTTTATTACTTAGACTCCCCAGGCACAATCACCTCGATGTGACGCGCTAGAATACCAAGCTCGATAGGCAAAGAGGGTCCTTCCTCACCATCTACATTCGTACTGACCGGTTCTGCAGAGCTGACACTTACATGCTTTGCAGTAAAGTAAACGATATCACTATGATCTTTCAGGTTGCCTAAAAATAAGCTTATGCTGGCCGTCACCGTGTTCAATATATTAAGGTTTTTGAAAATAAAGCAGTGAAGCAGACCATCATCAACAGCCGCCCCGGGCGCCAGTTTCTCAAATCCGCCAACTGAGTTGGTTAAAGCAGCAAGAAAGAGTGGGGATTCGCCTTCCCAAGTCCTGTCATCATAGCGGACGATAAGCGGATGGACAGGATGATTGATAAGTTCTTTCAAACCTTCTTTAAAGTAGGCAAATGTACCAAACATGGATTTATCGTCTGACGACACAGCGGATAGCGATTCGGCAAGCGAGCCAGTGGCAACAACATTGGCAAACATTCGACCGTTTAAGAGACCCATATCTACGGCTTTCACGCGAGCAGAAGTGAGTGTACGGATCGCCAGTTCAGGACTTAGCGGAATTTGTAAGGCACGGGCAAAATCATTGACGGTCCCAAGCGGGATGACCCCTAGTTTTGGACGATGGGCTTGATCCATGAAACCATTAATGGTTTCGTGAAGCGTGCCATCTCCACCGAGGGAAACGACTAGATCATAAGTCTCCTGACATGCAGTGACGCAAAAACGGGTGGCATCAAGTTCTTGTGCCGTTTCTTCGACTGTAACGGCGTATCCTTGCTCACGTAGAATTTCTTCTACGTTTCTGACATGTTGGAGGGATTCCTCTTTGCCAGAAGAGGGATTTACAATGACCATAGCTTTCTTCATATACATATTCCTCTCTTTGGGGAAAGTCGGGGTTACCAACCCTTACCCGAAAAGCATACCTTTAGACTCTAAATTAGACATGTGTCATATTTTTAGTTACTATATAAAAGTAAATAAAATCTGAATGGAGGATTTCGTATGAAAATCGCATTAACAGGAGCAACGGGGCAACTGGGTTCCATTGTGGTAGATACATTGCTTGCATCCGTCCCGGCAAAAGACCTTATTGTTAGCGTAAGAAATCCGGAAAAAGCAGAGGGGTTACGTAATCGTGGCGTTGACGTTCGTCATGGCGATTTTGACAAGCCAGAAACGCTGGATCAGGCATTTGCTGGTGTAGATCGATTGTTGATTATATCCGCAGACGGGGATAATGATACTAGAATTCGTCAGCATAAAGCGGCTGTTGATGCTGCTGTGCGTGCGGGAGTAGGGTTCATCGCGTATACCAGTGCGGCCAATGCCGCTGACAGCACTCTATTCCTTGCACCCGTACATCGTATTACGGAGGAGTTCATTCGTGAGTCAGGTATTCCTTACTCCTTCTTGCGTAATAATTGGTATCTTGAGAATGAAGCAGGCACGATCCAATCCGTACTCGCGGGAGCTCCATGGTTAACCTCAGCAGGGTCCGGTAGAGTAGGTTGGGCTGCCCGCGCTGATTACGCGCAAGCGGCTGCAGCCGTGTTGTCTGGCGAAGGACATGAGAATACAATCTACGAGCTCTCTGGTAAGCCGATTACCCAAGAAGAGTTGGCAGCGATACTTGCTGAGGTCCTGGGTAAGGACGTTCCTGTACAGCAGGTAGACGATGCTGCGTATGCCGAGATCATGCTCGGTGCGGGAGTACCGGAAGGTGCCATCCCTATTGTGGTAGGCATTCAACAAGCGATTCGTGAAGGAGCTTTGGATGTCGTAAGCAACGATTTTGAGAAGCTGTTGAAGCGTCCCCTGACGCCGCTTAAGCAAGGAATTAGTGAACTGGTCAAACAAATCCAAGCATAATAAATATGTCGTACAAAACGGATGCTGCCTAGGAAGGTTAGCATCCGTTTTAGTTACATTCATAACTGGAACCGCGACTGATTATCCAATATACTTGTAGGGAACTCCAAGGTAGCTTGGAATAGAAATAAAAATGAATGGAGTACATAATACCATGTCTAATTTGCCAAATTGTCCTGAGTGTAATTCAGAGTACACTTATGAGGACCGTAGTCTGTTCATTTGCCCGGAATGCGCCCATGAGTGGTCTGCCGAGTCAGAAACTGAAAGCAGTGAAGACGTAAAAGTCGTCAAAGATGCGAATGGTAACATTCTGAAGGATGGTGACTCTGTAACTGTCATTAAAGACCTTAAAGTGAAGGGAAGCTCTTCCGTCTTGAAAATTGGCACCAAAGTAAAAAACATCCGTCTGGTGGAAGGCGACCACGATATTGATTGCAAAATTGATGGTTTTGGAGCAATGAAGCTAAAATCAGAGTTTGTTAAAAAGAATTAGAGTATATAGCAGAGAAACTGTTCAGTTCCATGAGGATAAAAAGGAGAAGCCGAGGCTTCTCCTTTTTTATTAGCATTGGGCATCATTGGGCTTCCAATGCTCATGCCCATATAGATGTCATAGTGGTGCCAGCCACACGGTTCCTGTTCCCCTGTATACATTAACCAGCCCTTCGCCGGAAGCGGCTGAGCCCATTTTGGTTTTCCCCGATTTTTCAACGGTGAACTGTAGGGTGTTGGACCACATAAGGGCAAAGTTGCCATCCACCTTAAGCACATCATTTTGCAATTCTATAACGACTGCTTCATCAGAAGGGATCGGCGCTTGAAGTGCCAGTACTCCTTTTCCACGGGCGCTTAAATTAAATAACCCTTCTCCGCCCAGTGCAGCAGAGGAAAGATTACTACGTGCAACGACGGATATGTCCAGTGTGGTGTCGCAAGCTAAAAACAATCCGTCTTCGATGGCAATGTCATCATTATCGACATCAATAAGCCAAATATATTGATAGGTAGGCTCCAGCATGATGGTTCCCGTGCCTTTATAGTGCGGCTTAATGGCACCTGTCCCTGTTACAGCACCGGATACCAAGTTTCGCATTAAGCCTCCCACGCCTTTTACACCGGTAGTCATTTCCATGCTACCTACAATATATTGCATGGCACCTGCCCTCATCATAATCTCACTATTATTGATTTCGATCATGAGCTGCTTGCGGCGCATGTTACTTTTGCTCATATAGTAATTGTCTTTCGCAGCCGCAACCGAGGTGCAACTCAAATCTGTTATGTATTCCAGTACCGTAAATCCACCTAATTGGTCAGTGATGGCAACATTGCTGTTATCCTTTAAATTATTAATAACAAAAGCCATAAATGTATGCGCCTCCTTGTTGTTTTCATGGTGTGGGGATGGAAATCTTATTTACTCCATACCATAATTCGACAAAGAGACTGCTTTTCCTGCGCAGATCTCGGCACTTCTCTCGCCTGATTTTCAAACTCAGAAAAGGAGAGCTTGAAAAAGATATAAAAAAGGTTCAATATAAAGATATCGGTTTTTAAAATGATTGCTTCGAAAGCAACCGAATGAAAAATGAAACATACAATAGGGGGTAAGACAAGTGGAGATAGGTATAAGTACGTTTGTAGAAACAACACCGGATCCCCAAACCGGTGAGGTTATCAGTCACGCACAACGGATACGTGAAGTGGTCGAGGAAATTGTACTTGCTGATCAGGTAGGACTGGATGTGTACGGCGTGGGAGAGCATCATCGTAAAGATTATGCGGCATCTGCTCCGGCTGTTATACTGGCTGCTGCTGCGGCACAGACCCAACGAATTCGCCTAACCAGTGCGGTTACGGTGCTTTCATCGGATGATCCGGTGCGTGTGTTTCAGGATTTTGCTACGCTGGACGGTATTTCGAATGGACGAGCTGAAATTATGGCAGGCCGAGGTTCTTTTATCGAATCGTTTCCGTTGTTTGGGTATGACCTGGATAACTACGATGAGTTGTTTGATGAAAAACTGGAACTTCTATTGAAAATACGTGAATCCGAAAAAGTGACCTGGAAAGGCGGACATCGGCCTGCGATCAACAATTTAGGCGTGTATCCGCGTCCGGTGCAAAATCCTTTGCCTGTATGGATCGGGAGTGGAGGCAATCAGGAATCTGTGGTTCGTGCGGGCTTGCTTGGATTGCCGTTGGTGCTTGCCATTATCGGAGGCAGCCCTATGCAGTTTGCACCATTGGTGGAGTTGTACAAAAAGGCAGCTAAGCACGCAGGTCATGATGCATCGCTGCTTCCAGTTGCATCCCACTCGCATGGTTTTATCGCGGAGACCACCGAGCTTGCAGCTGAAAAGTTTTTCCCTTCCACTCAGCAGAGCATGAATGTGCTTGGGCGTGAACGCGGTTGGGGTCCTTATACTCGTTCCAGCTTCGATGCCGCGCGCAGCTTTGAAGGAGCATTGTATGTAGGCGATCCCGATACAGTTGCCAAGAAAATCATTCATCTCCGTAAACAGGTAGGCATTACACGTTTTCTGTTGCATGTGCCCGTCGGCACGATGCCGCATGATGATGTCATGAGAGCTATTGAGTTATTGGGAACAGAGGTAGCGCCACGGGTGCGTGAAGAGATATCCAAGTGGGAATCTGAGAGCAAATAAGCGGATTGACCTCAGTATAGAGAAAAGAGAAAGGAGCAGACCGTGTAAGGAGGTCGCTCCTTTTTGGTTCTAAATAGTCTATATTGTTTCTAATTAATCTGTATAGGTGAGTTCAGATCATTCTTTATTTTGTCCGTTTTTTATGAGTGATGCGTTTCTGTAATTGAAGTTTCCCTTGTTGTAATCTCTTAGGTTTGGCAGGAACTCTGCGCAAGATAGGTTTCTCTTGGGTTGCTTTGGAAGGCAGCGTCATGCGGAGTGTGGTTGAGGCAGGTTTTCTTTGACTGCTGCTTCTTATAAAGTCGATAGTATAGTTCAAGACGAACGGGCTAACCGCAATTCTCCGCAGTCCCACGTTTCTACAAGTGGTACAGCCTGTATCCCAGCACCAATCGAAGGCATTCTCAGGAACTTGAGTGAAGTAAGAACCCTGCCATGTACGTCCAAAATCATCCTCGGCGTAATAGAAAAACGTATTACCTCCGGCGAAGCCGCTCCATACTTGAATAGTTTGACCGGGGTTCACGCGATACCAGCCTGCTTTGGAGTAGTTAACAGGAGTACAGCTGAAGTCCGGATAGGCAAAAACTACAAAGATAGCCGCATTGGTGCTGTTGCGAAAATTGAGACCCATTGTCGCCCCTTCTTTCCTCATATAGTAATCTTACAGTGTAGCTTATGAGTATTTTGAAAGAAGGAAACAGACAAGAGTCTCTTAATTGCTAAAGTTGAACCATTTGCTGATGTCCATTTTGTTATGTTCATTCATAGATCGCCACTCGTTGGATTCCGGTTGATAGGTATAATCTTTTTGCCAGGTTGTTATGTTTTCCACGATAGCCCGTATGGAAGAGACAATATAGGAGACTTCCTGATTGGTCATCATGGGATGAAGCGACAGACGCACCCAGCCCGGCTTTCGAGATAAGTTTCCCGCATGAATCAGGTCTGTCATTTGCTTAGATGCTTGCTGGTCGATGCCCAGCAAATAATGTCCATAGGGGCCTGCACATGAACAGCCGCCCCGGGCCTGAATGCCAAATCGATCATTGAGTAGTTTTACAATCAGGTTATAGTGAATATGACCAACAACGAAAGAAACGATTCCCAGCCGATCTTGGCTGCTCCCTCCCAAAATGTGTAGACCTGGTATGATGCTCAAGCCTTTTAGCAATAATGAGGTCAGCTCCTTTTTACGCTCCCACATGCGGTTGTATCCCATTTGTTCCTTCAACTGAATACAGAGCGCGGTTCGAACAGCCTGTAGAAAAGGAGGAGTGCCTCCATCCTCGCGGGCCTCAATACTATTTTTATACTCGTATCCACCCCAAGGATTGGTCCAACTTACCGTGCCGCCTCCGGGCTGATCGGGAGCACAATGGAGACACAGCCGCGAATCCATAATGAGAACGCCGCTTGTGCCGGGGCCACCAAGAAATTTGTGAGGAGAAAATACAATCCCGTCCAGTTTCTCAAGGGGATCTGTAGGATGCATGTCGATCTCCGCATAAGGTGCGCTTGCCGAAAAATCAATGAAACATACGCCACCATGTTCATGCATTTTGCGGGATAGTTGGTGAATTGGCACTTCGAACCCTGTAACATTGGAGCAGGCGGTAAAAGCGCCAATCTTGATCGGGCGATGCCGAAATTGATGCAGCAGTCGTTCGAGATGAGCTGGATCGACCATTCCTCCGGGGCCCGGAGGGAGACACACAACGTCTCCAATGGTTTCTGCCCAGGAAATATGATTGGAATGATGCTCCATGTGTGTAACAAAAATAACGGGGCGGTCTTTTTCGGCGATGGGGTAGAGAGGCTTTAATTTTTCATGTATTTTTAATCCTAATAGTCGCTGAAGCTTATTCACCGCACCTGTCATCCCAGACCCGGCGAATAGAATGATATCATGTTCGTTGGCATGAACGTGGTTCTTAATGATTTGCTTTGCTTTTTCATAGGCTTGGGTCATCAGAGTTCCTGTCAAATTAGACTCCGTATGCGTGTTCGCCACAAATGGACCTAATTCATTAGCTATTTTCGACTCGATGGGTCCATATAGACGACCGCTGGCTGCCCAATCCGCATAAATCAGCTTTTTAAGCCCATATGGAGATTCAAAGGTCTGGTGATAACCGATTGTATTTTCGCGATACTTTTGGAAATGAGCCTCGTTAGAAGGCTGATACCTACAGTTACTACTTCCGATTCGAGCCATGAGCATACGGCGCCTCCCAAGTCGTTCTGTCTTCTTAGGGTACGTAGGTAGGCGAGGATAGGTTAAAATAATTAGGCGAATGTCATCATTTAGTCAAATTAAAAAGCCTCATCCAATAGCAGGATAAGGCATGAGTATATATTAGATAAAAAGCTGCATATCCGACTCGAGGGCGTCTTTTAGATACGTTTTGGCCTCGATAATTTCCAGTTCAGGGATGAATTCTTCCGGTTTAAAACCCATAATATCCACCGATAGCTTGCAGGCATAGAATTTGACGTTTTTCTTCCGGGCTCCCTTCAGGAAATGGATCAACTTCGGTGCCTCATTATCTTCCAGCATTTCCGTCAGCATCAGCTTGCCCAGACCGCTAAAATTCATATGGGACAGCGGCAAGGCCTCAGGTCCTTTGGGCGTCATCAAATCCATAAGTTTCTCGTAAATGGTCTTGTCCTCAAGCGTCATTTTATCGGGATCACGAACCAATGATAATCCCCAGAATGCAAAAAACATCGTAACTTCGACATCCAGCTCCCGAGCTGTATTGGCCAAAATCAGTCCAGCCATTGCCTTATCATAATCGCCGCTGAACATAAGCAGATTCATCCTTTTGTTCACGATCTTCCGCCTCCATTACCAACAGATATATTCAGTATGGATTTGGAAATGAGAACTATGCCCAGTTCACATATTGATCACAATTGTAGAGGGGATGTAAATATTGAAAACTGGTATTTTATAAAAAACCATTCCAGTTGCTAGTAACCAGTATTAATGTACCCATTTCTCGTCAACAGACGAATGATTTGAGGGCAGGAAGAGAATAATTTAAAGGCAACATTGTTTTCAATCCTAAATGACTATAAAGGTTTTGTTCAATATACAGGTTAAACTTTAAAAAAAACAGAAAAAATCATTTCCTTAAGCTCGAATTTCGATTAAAATGTAGGTATTCTTCATACCTATGAATCGGAGCGATGGATATGGATATGGATAAATTCAAATTTAATTCCAAACACAATAAAATGATTGTTGATGCTATCGTAGATGGATACCGCGATTATATTGAGCATCGTAAAGATCGAAAAGCAAAAATGAAGATCAGTTCAGCTTTTGCCTGGACCAAGGGTAACTTTATCGAAAGTAAGATCGCAGAAGAGTGCGTTGATTACGGTTTTACATATAAAAAATCGAAGGCTGGATTAACGTGGGACTATCTCCAATTTATCCACGGAGATTCTAAAATTCTTTTTCTTATTAAGAATGCGGCTTATTTCAATGAGCAATGCTTTTCACAGGCAAAGCTACCTAACAATTACGGGAGGAAAGGTCCACGTCGTACCTATCTTCATGAACTTTCAAAAATTAACAAAGATTTATTGTTTTCCTCTACTCAGCAATCCTCGAAAACAGGGGAAATACCGGAACAACTTTCCTTTCTGATTTTAGAGAGCCAGGTAAAAGATGAACTCGAAAGCTTTAAATCATCCTATAATGAGTTCCATATACTCACATACGCACTTGATGAGGCATATCAGATATCTGAAGTAATGCATTATTTACCCAATCCCAATGATAATATCGCTTACCTGATAGAAGACCTCTCAAGCCTTATTTCTGGAGCTGATTTAACTGAAGAAGATCGCGAAGTAGTGGCGCCAGAAATGAATGAAGATATTATGGACCCAGCAGCTTTCGATATCGGGATATTGGAAGAAGAGCAACACAACTAGATAAACAAGACGGGGTTAGTCAAAATAAGGGGGGAGCAGCATGTTCATAGGTGAAAATTTGATCAATCTACGGATCATGCATGGGTATTCAAGAAAACAGCTCTCTGAAATGTTGGGTGTTACAGAACAAGCAGTCTGGCAGTACGAGAATGCATATACATCTCCTAAAATGCAAATTGTGAATGAGCTAAAGCGGATTTTTAAGGTGAAAAGCAAATATTTTTATACTAAAGACATGCTCGCACGGAATACGACACCTGCTAACGTAAACGTAATGAACATCGCTTATCGTTCAAAAGTTTTGAATGTTATCTCTAAGACGCAGGCGGAAGCGAAGCATGTTGAATATTTAGATGCTTTTATTAACTATATTACAGCCAGAATTAGCCTTCCTACCCTCAAAATTATTAGTTTAAGGGATGAAGTTATCGAATATCTGAACCATTCAGATGACGATAGATCGACTCAAATCGATAAAGTTGCTCATTTGGCACGTAAAAGACTAGGCCTAGCGCAAGATACAAATGACGATCTTATGTTTCTAGTCGAAAAAAGTGGAGTATTCGCCTTTGAGAAGGCAATGGGTGAGGAGACTGATGCTTATAGTCTCTGGACTCGAAACGATCGTCCTTATATCATATTAGGGAATATGAAACGATCAGCTGTTCGGAGAAATTTTGATATAGCACATGAACTGGGGCATCTACTGCTTCATTATCGTCTTGAATTTGCTAATTTAGATAGAAAAGAACACAAAATTATTGAGAATGAAGCGAATATGTTTGCTGGAGCATTCTTGTTACCTGAAGATGAATTTACACTTGATATGCAAAATGTGACCCATATCACAAATCCGGATAATTACTTGGATTTGAAAAAAAAATGGAAAACTTCACTGCAAGTGTTGGGATACAGGGCAGCCCATTTGGGACATCTTAAACCAAAAGATCATCGAAACTTCTACGCAGCTTTGCATCGAAAAGGTTATTTGAAGATTGAACCGCTCGATGAATTAATTCCGATTCAGAAACCAACGAAAATCAAAACAATTATCGATCTTGTTTCTAAAAAGGGTGTCGTGAACATTCATCAAATGGTTGAGAATGATTGGAAAACTGAAGTATCATTCTTTTATCATATGACCGGAATTGTCCCTGATTTTTTTAATAAATATTTGGCGAAAAGTCTTGATTTCGGTCTGCAAAATGTCACGGATATATCCAAGCGTATCTCAGATGTAGCTAAGCAAGTGTAACTATAATTTTAAAAAACATACATTTAAGGCTTTTAAGACTGTCGAGAAACCTATTTTTTTAGATGCAGGTTTCTTTTTTGTATTAATTCAAAATGTCGGAACTCCATTTTCACCGTTACCAATGTCATATCTACAAACCCCTCTCATTCTGTATAATCTCAAGGGAATTCAAGACACAAGCCTGAGATCGGGAGGATTATAAGAAATTGAGTATAGAGAACAAATATAAAGCACTTGAACTGGAAAAGCCGGGCATCTACGAGCTGGAGGGACTGGAAGTCGGGGTCACCTCTAATTGCAACTTCAAGTGTGATTACTGCTGCGCATATCAGCGGAACGACGGACAATGCATCAGCAGCAAAGAGGTCATAGGTATTATTGATGACATTCCAACGTTAAAACGTGTGCGACTGTCCGGGGGCGAAGTAACCTTAAAGTATGACGATTGTCTGGACATCGTGGCTCACTGTTCGAGCAAGGGAATTGCAACCCAGCTTAATACCAATGCGAGCTTGCTTAGCCCTGAACGAATTGAGAAACTGCGTGACGCAGGGCTTTCCAATATTCATATCTCCTTTAACTTCACGGATGCCGATAAATATGCAGCCTATTATCATGTTCACCCTCGTATGTATGAGAAAATCGTTCAAAATATCTGTTTGTGTACCGAAGCCAAGCTGGAAACGGTGCTGGAGACATTGTTATTTGAAGAGACGCAGAACAACATGCCAGCGATCAGTGAAAAGGTTTACGAACTCGGTGTACGCATCCATGAAATCCAAAACAGCATCGTGATGGATCATACGAATTGGAACGCGATCTCCACCAAGGAAGCACTTGTCCGTTCCGTTCATGACCTGATTGCGCATAAAAAAGACGATACTGTGTTGTATTTTACCTGTATGGACCGTTTTGCTGAGGCGCTGGGCTTCAAGGAGCAACCGGGGGTATACTTTTCCAACTGTGTTGATGGTAAGAAGCAGCTCCATCTACACGGGAACGGGGACATCCTGATCTGTGAACTTTGTCATCCTGTGGTTATCGGTAATATCTATAACGGAACGTCCTTAAAGGATATTTACAAAAATAAGCCCAAGCAGCTTCAGGAGTTTCTCGACAAACTGCCTTGTCCTGCATTTGATGCGCTTTTTCCTGAAGGAAGCATGTAGTAGATATGATTTGAGATGATGAGGCGATAAGCATCTACTACCCTAACAAGTAGGGTGGTAGATGTTCTTCATGTAACTCCACGAGTCCTTTATTATTTGTTTTAATGAAAGGGTTTACATGTTAAGATATATAAAAATGCAAGCTTCTTATGAAAGAAGGAGTAGATATGAGATATAGAAATGTAGGCAACAGCGGTCTTAAAATTAGTGAAATCGGACTGGGGAGCTGGTTAACGTACGGTACGGCCGCCGAACAGGAAGCAGCTCATACCTGTATTGCCAAGGCCTTTGAACTTGGGATTAATTTCTTTGATACCGCGAACGCGTATAACCGTGGAGAAGGCGAGAAGGCTATGGGAGCCGCATTGAAGCCTTATCGGAGAGAGAGCTATGTGCTTTCTACTAAGGTGTTCTTTCCTATGGATTCCGGTCCCAATGACAGAGGGCTGTCACGCAAGCATATTATGGAGCAATGTGAGGCGAGTTTGAAGCGGCTCGGCACGGATTATATCGACATGTACTTCTGCCATCGTTATGATCCAGATACTCCGTTGGAAGAGACACTGCGGGCACTAGATGATCTTCAGGCTCAAGGCAAGATCTTGTATGCTGCGGTCAGTGAATGGAGTGCCGCCCAGCTCACGGATGCCTATGGTATCGGAAAAAGGCTGAATCTGCGGCCGCTGATTGCCAATCAGCCGATCTATAATATGTTCGAGCGTTATATCGAGCATGAGGTCCTTCCCGTATCCGGGCAGGTAGGCATCGGCCAAATTGTATTTTCACCTCTAGCCCAAGGCATCCTCACGGGTAAATACAAACCGGGACAACCTATACCGACGGGTAGCCGCGGGGCTGATGCTTCTGTCAATAATGTCATCAGCAGTTATATGAACGATACCGTTCTCAACTGCGTTCAGGAGCTGGATCAGCTGGCGAAGGACTTGGGTATCACCCTGTCACAACTCGCGCTTGCCTGGATTCTGAGAGAACCGGGGATCAGCGCTGCACTGATTGGGGCTACTAAACCGACACAAATTGAAGAAAATGTGAAGGCAGTCGAGGTGACTTTGCAACCGGAGACCTGCGCGAAAATTGAGCAGATTCTGAAGCAAGCAGAGGGATTTGAGCCTTTGCGCTAAGCATTCACATGAGCCTCTCTAGAGGGAAGCCATCAATAACAAAGTCTCGCTCTTCCTGTTCCTTAACAGAGAAGGGCGAGATTTTTAACTTGCTTCAAGCATCGCATAGATGCCTGAAATCATACTAAGTGCAATCCCGCTCACTAAAACAAGGATTTGCTTCTTACTGAGATCCAGCGGATCAAAAAAGATGGGCAACAGCCATTTTAGACTGATGACAGCCCATAGACCTTCCACCAACCCCAATATCAATACCTTTTGCCCCCAGTGAAGCTTCATCTGCGGTGTTAGCGGACCTTCAAGAAACAGGTCACCTGAAGTATGAATATTCCAAGAAACGATAACTACGAATATCACAAGCGTTAATAATGTTGACATAATATAAGTGATATCTTTTTTAGCCTTTTTCGTGAGTTTGGGCGATTTTTTAAACTCAGGGAAGCCGATCAGGAAAAAGACGATTCCTACGATAATAGCCACCCCTACAGAGGAACCGAGTATAATATTCGCTATAATGCCGATGCCATTGATGAGTAATAATAAAATAGGCTCTCCCCCTTTGGGGCTACGATGATAGTTATTTTATTGTACACGCAGGAACGGAAATGCTCAAATATTTGGAAAAGCCCCGGGCACTTTTTTGCCAGAGACTTTTGGGCGTATGACTGATTATAAAGCTGCTTTAATGACTTTTTTATAGTACAGAATGGATAGAACTCCAAAAATGGAATATAGGGCAGTGTATAGTACCATTACGATGATCATAGGCATCCAAACTTCGGTTCCAAACAAGAACCAGCCGGATTGGACGGCGAAATAGCTGTGTGATAGGCCAATCACTAACGGAATGCCGAAGTTAAAGAGTTGTTTTATTTTAATGCCTCGCAGCAGGTCACTTTGGGTGAAGCCTAACTTTCTCAATACAGTATAATTGGCCTTTTCGTCTTCGCTCTCATCCATCTGCTTAAAATAAAGGATACAGCCTGATGTAATGAGAAAGGTCAGTCCCAAAAAGCCAACAACAAACATGATCACTCCCATATTTCTCTTCTGATTGCTGCTCATTTCAAGGCGAGATGATTGTTGATCATTAAAATTCGCAGCTGCAAAGAGGCGATCAGCTTCTTCAATCTGTGCTCCATTAAGTATATCAATTCCAATATACAAGGATGACTTCTTTTGAATCTCTGGATTTACATCTTTCTTTAACCGCTCAAAGATGGTTTCGTCTACAATGGCAGTGGGTAGTCCCCCGGCTGCAAAATAGTAAGGAATTACATAATCCTTTTTTAGACCCACATATTGTTGAGGTATGACTTCTGTTTTTCCCTTCAAATCCAAGGGTCCAAAGTCTTTCAAGGACATGAATTTCTGTAACATATCATTATAGCCCGTTAAAACCGTTTGGCCTGGAGATACATCCGTACCCTTCACAGATTGGTCGCTTACGACAGGCAGTGTCATGGAATCCGTACCATCATTTAATGGTTCCATAGGAGTCTCCATAATTTGTGCTGTCTTCACACTGACTTGAATCACTTCAATTTTCTTTTCACGATACTGTATATCATGCTGATGAAGTAACGCTTTGAATTTCTCCGCATCCGGCACATTCGTCATGGCAAAATGGGAAGGTACATTGTCCTCAGCTGCTTGATCCGCAGAATAATAGGCGATATAGCTTAAGGATAGTAAACCGATAGCAAGTGCCGATACTGTCGTAATAATGGTTAACAACAAAGCATTGGATTTCATGCGGAACATAATGGATGAGAGGGACAGCACCTCATGGATGTTTAAATATCCGCCTTTGCTTTTTCTAATGATATTGGAAATAAAGCGGATGGATCCTTTATAAAAAAGAAATGTTCCGATGATGACAGAGCCCAAAATAAACACCATCGCCATAAATAGTTCATTTAAGGATGTAAAATCTCCACCAAATAATCTGGAGGAAACATAGTAACCTAAGGCGATAAGCGAGATGCCAATGATCCCGATGATCATCTCAAAGATCGTTATTTTCTTGATTTTCCCTTCGGTGGTTGAGGTCACTCGGAACAAAGACAAAATACTTTGTCTTTTGATAAAAGAATAATTCATGATCATGATCAGTAAGTAGATGACAACAAAAACGATGAGTGTTTGAGTCAGTGCTTGGTTAGAGAAATATAGAGTGGCAATGGCTTCGACACCCGTCGTCTTAAATAAGATCATGATCACTAGTTTGGAAAAGGAGAATCCAACCCCTATTCCGACGAAAAGCGAACCGAAGTATAAAATTAAGTTTTCAGCACTTAGAATGCGAAAAATTTTGTTTTTAGTCATTCCAATCAATTGAAATAAGCCAATTTCTTTACTGCGTCTTTTTATAAAAATATTATTAGCATACATAAGGAAAATGCAGACAATAGCGACCAGTAAAACAGAAGCTGCCCGTATGGAGGCTGCACCTTTAACAGAACCCTTCACTTCGTCCATGGAGGGATCGTACTGTAATGTGACGAAGGAGAAATAGAGCGCAACACTGAAAATGAGAGCAAAAACATAGAGATAATAATTGCTCAGGTTTTTTTTCAGATTTTTTAGAATGAGTAGATTAATGTTCATGTTGAACCCCGCCTAAGACCGCTTGGGTTTTCATGATATCCTGGAAGAAGCTTTGTCTCTCCTGCACGCCTTTATGAAGCTGCGTGTACATTTGCCCATCCTTGATAAAAATAACGCGACTGCAATGGCTGGCTGCAACCGGATCGTGCGTGACCATAATAATGGTTGCCTTGCGCTTTTGGTTCAGCTGACCCAGCTTGTTTAATAGATCGGAAGCTGATTTCGAATCCAGCGCACCCGTAGGTTCATCGGCAAAAATAATCGTAGGCTCATGGATAAACGCTCTAGCCGCAGAGGTACGCTGTTTCTGCCCGCCTGAGATTTCATTGGGGTATTTGTCCTTGAGCTCATAAATCCCCAGTTCTGTAGCGACTTCCTGAAATCTTCGGTTAGCCTCTTTTTTAGGCGTTTTGGTGATAGATAGCGGCAAGAGGATGTTTTCCTTCACGGTGAGCGTATCCAGCAGATTATACTCCTGAAAAATAAAGCCTAAATGCTTTTTGCGGAATTCAGCCAGTTGCTTTTCTTTCATTTTCGTCATTTCGATATCATTGATCTTAATGGAACCGTGGCTCACTTTATCAATGGAGGAGAGGACATTTAGCAGTGTGGTTTTACCTGAACCGGAGGCTCCCATAATACTGACAAATTCACCTTCTTCAATAACGATATCTATTCCCTTCAAAACCTCCTGCATATTTAGCTTATTACCATAGCTTTTGTGAATCTTATGGGCTTCTAAAATATTCACTTCGATGCACTCCTTATTGTTCTTGTAGCCTTATTATAAAAATCGTGCCGATGATTTTCCTTTGATTGGGCGAACAGTATATAAAAGCATGTGACATCTCTGTCACATGCTCAGCATACTTACGAAATCATTTCGTTTGGGGAAAATTAAAGTGAAGGTAGTACCCATGTTCGGTTTGGAGTGCACATCTATATGTATGAGCAGGGACTGCGCTGCCTTTTTCGTTAAATATAACCCCATGCCCGTCGAAGTATGATCAGAATGTTGGGTCGTGGATGTAAAACCTTTCTCGAAAATACGAGGTATATCCTTCGGATCAATACCGCGCCCAAAGTCTTGGACCTCAAGCTGTATTCGATCCCTTTGTTCATAGCTGTGAATGATAATATCGCTGGCATCGCTATATTTGATGGCATTGGTTAAGAGCTGTCTGATGATAAAAGCCAGCCATTTGGCATCACTTAGCACTTCCATTTGCTCAAGTCGGATGTCAAAACCGATCCCTTTTTGGATGCACCATGACTGTAATGCTTTGATTTCTTTAAAAACCAGAGATTTTAAATCCACTTGCTCGACATATAGATCATTTTCAATAAAAGATATGCGTTTGTGATGGAGCTGTTGATCCAGCAGTAAGTGAATTCGTAGCCATTCATAGGTTAACTGAGCTTTTAGGGACTTGTCGTCCAACCGCTCAATCATCAAATGCATGGTGGTTAAAGGTGTTTTTACCTCATGAATCCAGGTTAGTAGTTCATCTTTTTCATGTTCAAGTGTCAGTTGATTTTGCGAGATGATCTGTTGTAACCGTTCGGTCTGGTCAGTGATTTTTTGTTCAATGATTTGCTCAAACGGACTCTCCGGTTGGCCTATACCCGTTAGTTCTAGAGGGCTCTCCCATTCTTCTAATGTGGTATAGAATTTAGTTTCCTTGAGATAGCGAATGATTAAAAAAACCAGGAAAATCATCATAGATAAGAAGACGATATAAAGGATCGGCATTAATGGAATTGCTGCATCCACATAAGCGATGAACAGGATCAGGAATTGCTGACACACAAACAGTAGAATCCAGCTCAACCTTTCCCTCAGATATTTTTTAATCATAGGCAGGTGCCTCTTCTGTAGCCATATAGCCTTGCCCCACTTTCGTTTCAATGAAACGGCCCAAATCCAGCTCGTCCAATTTTTTACGCAGGCGGTTCAAGTTGACGGTCAGGGTATTGTCGCTGACAAAACGTTCATCATCCCAGAGGCTTTTAATTAATTCCTCTCGTGCGACAATTTTATTTTTTTGTTCAATCAGCAGCTTCAAAATAAAAATCTCGTTCTTGGTTAATTCGATGGAGCCAGCCTCATTGGCTACTACATTTTTTTCATAATCGACCGTCGCTCCACGCCATGTTTTCAGGGAAACAGGTTCTGTATTGTAATTGTATACACGGCGAAGTGTGGCCTGTATTTTTGCAATCAGTACGTCAAAATGGAAGGGTTTTTGGATAAAATCATCCGCTCCAAGCTGCATCGACATCACCATATCCGTAGGGTGATCCCGCGATGATAAGAAGATGATCGGGACGTTAGAGTGGGATCGAATCATTCGACACCAATGAAAACCATCAAATTTCGGCAATTGAATATCAATCACGACCAGATCAGGCTTTATCGTTGTGAATTCTTGAATGACTTTACTAAAATCCTGTATACCGTACACATCATAGGCCCATTGAGTTAACCTGTCCTTTATTTCATGGAACAAAGTTTCATCATCTTCAATCAGCAAGATTTTAAACAACGATTTCACCACTTTTTAATTTTTTTATATAAAGTGTATAGCAAAATTTGTTTATGTGCTATATGGGGTTGAATCAACTTGATATTGCGATAATCTGCTGTTAATAGTTGAGGTTTATAGTTGGTTTATATCTACAATCTCATACCGTTAAAAGGATGGATGCATGGATGGGGATTCACACCTATTTTCGATCGCTAAATGAGTTGGAAAGAATTATCCGTTGTCCGGGCAAGTTTAAATTTGAGGAACATAGTGTATCGGCTCATTCCTGGAAAGTAGTACAATATGCCAAAACGCTAGCTGATATTGAAGAGAGAAACGGTGTCTGCATTGACTGGAAAAAGCTATACGAGATTACCAGCAGTCACGATTATGGGGAGATTTTTATTGGAGACATTAAGACGCCTGTTAAGCATTCCTCCAAGGAACTCCGGCTATTAATCCAGCAGGTCGAAGAAGGTATGATTGAGTATTTTATTGAAGAGAATATTCCCGAGGATTTTAAAGCGATTTTCCGCAAACAGCTAAGAGAAGGTAAAGATGATTCTGTTGAAGGTTTAATTTTAGAAGTAGCGGATAAAATGGATCAGGTGTATGAAGCATTTGCCGAGCTTCAGCGGGGAAATACGGAAAAAGAATTTATCGTGATGTATCGCAATGCGCTTGTAAAAATCAAAAATATTAAATTGAAATGCGTTGAATATTTTTTGGAAAATATCCTACCAGATATGGTAAAGGAAGAAACGCCTTCATCCATTGATATCAAAAAGATTACGGAAGAGGCTTTAGCTCTGTAAAAGAATTTCCTTACTATCTTTCAGAGGCTGTGAAGCGCTTCTGTTCATACATAATCATAGGCTTATTTGTAATAAGCAGCTCCTAAGTAAAATTAAAGAGCCAAAGCAGCAGTTGATTGAACTGCTACTTTGGCTTCTTTTAGATTGAGAAGCACGGAAGAGCTATGCTTATTTTGAAAATGGATTCGGGAAGTTGGTTTTAGTGGCTGCATTTTGTTGCTTGGTATTGCCAATTCCCAGTTCACCATTTCTATTAAATCCCCAGGACCAGACCGTCCCATCGGCTGTCAAAGCATGGGAGTGGGTTCCTGCTGCACTGAATGCTACTACATCGGTTAGTGGCGTGTTTGTGTCATCTACAACTTGGGATGGGACTTTAACAGAAAATACATCGGTCCCGTCACCTACCTGTCCTTCATTATTAGTTCCCCAACCCCAAAGAGTTCCGTCATTTTTCAGCGCGAAAGTTTGGGTTTTGCCTGCCTTCAGTCTATTTACGTCGGAAATGTTGATCAATACAGGTGATCTTCTAAAGGTAGAGGTTCCATCCCCCAGCTTACCAGAAGTATTGCTACCCGAAGCGTATACTTCCCCGCTGTTCGTTAATACATAAATACGGTCAGCTCCAGCGGTAAAGGTTTTGATATCATCAATTCGGTATTGAACAGGGGTAAGCTGGTTTTCTTTATCGTCCTGTCCCAGAGCGCCATCATAACCACGCCCCCATACCCATAACTGATTATTTTTGTCTAGAGCTGCGCCAAAACTGTCACCAGCGTCAATGGCTACAATATCTTCTAAGCCTTGTACCTGGACAGGCTTAACGGAAAAGGCGGAAACTCCTTTGGTGCCAATGCCCAGTTGCCCAAAGTTGTTTTCTCCATAAGCCCACACCGTACCGTCATTTTTGAGGGCAAGTGTAAATTGACCTCCTGCTCTCACTTCCTTAACATTATCAATATATTTGTTTTTAACAGGGACTTTTGCCGTATCCCGCTTGTTCCCCGTTCCTAGTTCGCCGTAACTTGCAAACCCCCAAGACCAGATCGTTCCGTCTTTTTTGAGCAAGGTTGAGTGCAAATCACCAGCATCAATCATAGCGATGTCAGATACATCTGCTTGTATCGGGCTTGTTTTATTATTCCCTCCGCCAGCGCCCACGCCGAGCTTGCCATTGCCGTTACTTCCCGTTGCGTAAAATGAAGATCCATCTTCCATAGCCAAGTAAGCGTTAGTGGTCCCTGCTGAAAGCAAATGGTCGTAATTCACGGTAGAATCGGCGCTTGCCGTAATGGAGCTCCCCACTAGAAGTGTTGATGCGGCAAGAGCGGTTAGAGCGAGTTTTTTTAACATATAAACTACACACCTTTCGAAATAGTAATGGATGAATACATGATGAAAGCAACCAAATTGTTCCTGTTACGTCTTATTAGTAATTCGCAAATGATAAACCAGATTAGGGAGGATCACTGATGAAAAAAAGAGTTTCTGTCCTTGTCTTACTTATGGCAACATCATTGTCCGCATGCGCTAAAACCGAATCGGCGCCGCCAGTTAAACAACCTCATAAAAATGAAGTGGTGGTTCAATCCATTTTTGATCTAGAGCGCCTAGAAAGCACAATGGTGTATACGGGGCGTGCTAAAATTAAAAGCATCGAAAAAATGGATAAAGAAATCGAGCAACCATTGGCCGCTCCCAGCATGAACTACTTGATCCGATTTGAACAGCCAGTTCAATTTGCTCAAGAACTACCCCAAAGTGACGATCCAACGGAGAAGCCTATTCAATCGGTCTATATATCCGTTCCAGATACACATATTTATAAGCAGATGGATGGTCAGCGGAGGCAATTAATCCGTCCAGCAAAATTACAGGCAGGGCAATCCATTGAAATCTCCTACGTGTACCCTGCAACACCTGTTTTCCTGGCATTGGAAATTACCGTATTGGATGATTTGTAGAGGAGGCCGGTAGGGCCTCCTTACACCTATGAAAGCACGTCATAAGGCTTAGGTGATATTAATGAGTTTTACCATGTTGTAGATATAACGTGTTTGCTCATATTTGACCATAGTGCCTGCAGAATTTTTGACCTGAATGCCGGACGAGCCTCCACCATCCAGAAGAATGGCTTCGAAACAATCCTGCTTGATAAAATAGTTGCGAAGTTGTTTCAGTGTTGCATTTTCATGAACAACCAGATAGACCTGCCAAATGTTATTGACAACTTTGAAGCCCAAGCCTGTCCGTCCGATGGATTCGGTGTATCGCAGGGTTCCGTTCAAGTCGAAATTTTCAATCTCTTTCAGCTCCTTGAGCCATACATCTTCCTCATTTTTCAGTGATAGACTACCGCCGCTAATAATGGATTTGTACTTAATTGCCGTTCCCATTTGTTTTTTGAGATCCGTCACACTTGAAGTACGGGTAATCCCTATTTTTGTTTTGTTGCTTTCCGTAAAAATAAATGCAGTACCCCGACTATTCTCTTTGGCATTTGCCTTAATATCGTGAGTATTATTAGGTGTCACCGCAATGGATAAACCTTGAGTCGGCGGCGTTGTAGTGCTGATAGGGTAAAAGAAGCCCCCATTAATCCCGTAGTCGGTTTGCTGTGTGATCCGGCTTCGAATATTTTTATTTTGAATATTCGAGGCTGGCGTAATGATCACATGGAAACCATCAGACGTTTTGGTGTAAGAGTAGTTTGCTGGCATGGGAAACCTCCAATTAGATGATTTTGAAACAGAATCTCGCGCGATAATTCGTTTCTCATATATATAGGAAATTTACAGCAGCCTTTTACAACCCTGAAATCAAATTTTTTAAAAAAAATTTGAACATCATATACGACACCACTTGACTTAAAGTTAACTTTAAGTAGTAACATACGGGGTGTAACGTGGTGATTAGGAAATACGTAACTATTCTGACAATTTAGGAGTGATAGAATTGAGAAAGAAACAACTGGGTAACAGCGACCTTCAAGTATCTGCTCTAGGGCTGGGCTGCATGGGGATGTCTGAGTTTTATGGTGAGTTGAATGATCAGGAATCGATCAAAACACTTCATCGTGCGTTAGAGCTGGGGATCAACTTTTGGGATACTGCCGACACCTACGGTGTGGGGAAAAATGAAAAACTGATCAGCCAAATCCTGCGGAGCCACCGGGATGAGGTGGTGTTGGCTACCAAATTCTCCATTATGCGCGGAGAGGATGGGGGATTCCTGGGTGTTAGTGGCCGTCCTGAATATGTAAAACAGGCATGTGATCGCAGCTTGCAAAGATTGGGTGTAGATGTGATTGATTTGTACTACCAGCACCGGGTCGATCCGAATGTGCCTATTGAAGAGACAGTAGGGGCGATGAGTGATCTGGTCCAAGCGGGAAAAGTCCGCTATCTGGGGCTATCTGAAGCGTCTCCTGCACTGATCAGACGTGCTCATAAGGTACACCCGATTACAGCGTTGCAGACAGAATACTCCTTATGGAGCCGGGAAGCAGAAGATGAAGTGATACCGACATGTAAGGAGCTGGGCATCGAATTTGTGGCCTACAGTCCACTGGGACGCGGATTTTTGAGCGGGCAAATTCAGAAGTTTGATGATTTCGCAGAAGATGATTTCCGTCGCACGGTGCCGCGTTTTCAGCCTGAGAATTTCCAAAAGAATCTGGATCTCGTGCAGCATGTTAAGGATCTTGCGGCTCAAAAAGGAGTCAAGCCTTCTCAGCTTGCTTTGGCCTGGCTACTTGCACAAGAGGGAATTGTACCAATCCCCGGCACCAAACGGGTCACGTATTTAGAGGAAAATGCAGGAGCAGTTGATGTGGGCTTGTCCGCAGAAGAAATGGAGACGATTAACGCCATCATCCCTAAAGGAATGGCAGCCGGCCTTCGTTACCCGGCAGAGCGGATGCCAAATTGGCAAGCGGAATAATAAGAATCACGAGATAACCCCTTAAGCCGTCTTTAACACGAATCGGCGTGAAAGACGGCTTAAGGACTTTATATATAAGCAGGAACGTGCTTCGTATAATGCCGAAGGCATCCTTTTACAAAACAGGAGCTTGCAATGCAGTATTGATATTTTGCAGATCCACCGACAGCTGCTCTTTTACGTTCCAGGGGTGATACCAGCCACGTTCGATCATGTACGTTGAAATTTGCTCATGCATATCGATAGCTTCATCCAGTTGTTTTGTAAGCATAGCTTTAATTTCTGGAGTTCCCGCTTCCGTTACGGCCATAGCGTAATTTCTCACACCGCTTTTGGCGGTGTTTAAAAAATCAGCAGCAATCACTTGGTCGGTTAACGTATTGAGTCCGGTCAAATACTCCAAGAGTATATTCATTGCTCCACCTCCTGTGATGACGAGGCTTGATTTAAAACATTACTCAGCTCTTGCAATTGTCGTGTTGTTAGGTCAACGTCCTTTTGCAAAATAGCTTTGAGGGCCGGATCTGAGATCAATGCTTGCATTGTTTTAGATTTAGTAAGACACACTGTTTTGAATGCTGACAATTCATGGACTTCAAGTGTTTCGTGCAGGCCATACACCATATAACATTTGCCTCCAGTCCAATATATAGTTAAGGTTTAAGTACAACTTTGATGCAATTGTCTTGTCTGGTATCGAAAATTTCATATCCGCGCTTGGCATCGCTTAGTGGAATGACGTGTGTGACAACGTCGCCAGGGTCAACCTTACCCGTATCTATCAGCTCATACATGTAAGGCATATAGTGAATAACGGGGGCCTGTCCAGTTCGTAAATTAACATTTCGCTGAAAAATGTCTCCCATCGGAAAACCGTTATATCGACCGCCGTATACCCCGGTAACTTGAATGGTGCCGCCTTTGCGGACAGCCTGTGTAGCTATGACTAAGCCTCCCAAAGCTCCACCGTGAAGTTTAAGACCTGAAGCCAAGGATTCCAGCGGAGACATTTTGCCGCTCATGCCGGAGCAGTCAATAACTACGTCTGCGCCTCCTTTGGTCATCTCCTTCAGATAGTTGCCGACGTTTTCTTGCGATTCCACATTCACGATCTCCACATGATTGGTGCGCTTTGCGTGTTGCAGACGATAATCCAGATAGTCTGCCGCAATGACTCGTTTTGCCCCTTTGAACCAGGCGAATTTTTGCGCTAATAGACCTACTGGTCCACAGCCAATAACAATGACAGTATCCCCAGCCTTCACTCCGGCATTATCGACGCTCCAAAATGCAGTAGTCATAGCATCAGCAATCAGGCAAAGCTTCTCATCAGAATGTTCGCAACTCTCCGGAATTTTGAAATGAGTGAAGTTGGCAAAAGGCACACGTAAATATTCAGCTTGTCCACCTGGATATCCACCGGTTGTTCCGGAATAGCCAAAAAAACCGCCCATCTCTCCATTTTCATTCGAATGATCACATTGGCTTTCCAATTGGTTTTTACAGTAAAAGCATTCACCACACGCGATGTTGAACGGAATGATCACGCGATCTCCCTTTTTCAAGTTAGTCACGCCGCTGCCGACTTCTTCTACAACCCCCATCGGCTCATGCCCAATTACATAATTCTCTTGTAGATTCGGAATCATTCCATGAATGAGATGCAGATCTGAACCGCAAATAGCGGTTGTTGTCAGTCTGACAATCGCATCATCGGCTTTTTGAATACGTGGGTCCGGAACGTCTTTAACGACAACATTTTTGATACCTTGGTAGGTCACTGCCTTCATGCCTGCTTCCCTCCAATATGTTCGTCCGGCGTGCGGTCAAACATACCTTTGCGTGTGGTATCGTCTGGGAACAGTTTCATCTTGCTAATGTCCACCGTCTTATTGGCTGACAGTTGATCCAATTGATATTGCTTTTGCAAATCATAGGGATGAAACCATTTTTTTCGTACCATCAGTTCAGTAATTTCCTGATGAAGCGCGATACCTTGATGCAGTTGATGGCGCAATAGGGTTCTGGCATCGGTAGAGACGGTTTCTGTTAAAGCTACTGCTGTGTTCCGAACCCCTTCCTTGACGCGAACCAGAAAATCCATTGCAAGTGTCGTGTCTGCCATTTCGGGCATATTTAATGAGTTTTTTGGGTCCACATAATCCATTTTGGCGGACTGGGTCTGGCTAGGTGTCACATCATTCACCTCAATTTAAAATTGGTGTTGGACGGGAGTCAGGAACAGGTGCTTGAAACGGTGCTTTAGCGTAGATTGCTTGCAAATCAGCAATAGCCTGAATAGATTGCTGAACATCTTTTTCCATTAAATCCTTTAGCTCTTGATCGAATACTAAGCCCTGCATTAATTTGGACTTGGCTAAACATAACGTTTTGAAGTTAAGCACTTCATGGATCTCTAGGGACTCATGCGCCGCTAATGTAGGCTGTTGGCTTATCATAGGATCACCTTTCTTTTATGATTCTCGAAGGTATGTTGTCCAGCATAACTAGGTTTATTCCGAAAGGATCGTTCTATTCGGCTTCAACCTTGCCAAGTGCTTTTTTAGCGGGTCCCTCAATTACTTCGCCTTGATATGAAAAGCGAGAGCCATGACATGGGCAATCCCATGTTCTTTCCGCCTCGTTCCAGTCAACTTCGCAGCCCATATGGGTGCACGTTGTGTCCACTAGGTGCAGTGTCCCCTGTAAATCTCGGTAAGCGCCTGCCCTTTTGCCATTCAGCCGAATGACTGCCCCTTCGTCTTGCTGGAGTTCTTCGGCTTTTTTGTGGCTGATTCCCAGCTTCCCGGCAATCAAGTGTTTAGCTACATTCGCATTTTGTGTCACAAATGTTTTAATGTCGGGGTCCGCATGAAATCTTGAAGGGGAGAAAAGATCCTGATACGGGCTTTCCTTTCTGGTAATCAGATTCGTATTTAATAAAGCCGCTGCGACACTTGTGGTCATCCCCCATTTTCTATAACCCGTAGCCAAGAGGATGTTAGGAACATCGGCTAATTCCTGCCCGATATAAGGGAGCTTGTCTAACGAATACAGGTCCTGGGCCGACCAGCGATAGACGATTTCCTTTAATCCAAATGTTTGCTCTGCGAACTTTTCTAAGGCTTCATAGTATTGAAATGTGCAGATTCCTTGACCCGTTTTGTGGCCTTCGCCACCGACGATGACCATCGGTTCATCGTTTATTAGTACAGATCGAAGCGAACGTTTGGGGGTTTCTGCACTTAGGTACATACCACCCGGATAGGTTTTGTCCGTCTTGACCGCTAGTACATAAGAACGTTCGGCATGCAATCGCGCAAAATAAAGACTATTGGGATCATTAAACGGAAAATGAGAGGAGGATACGACATGGTTGCAGGTAATTTTATGCCCGTCGCTTGTTTTAATGATGGCAGGGTTTCCTTTATCCACACCCACAACGGTAGTCTGTTCATAGATTTTCCCGCCTTGCCGAATGACTTGATTTGCCAAATACCTTAAGAAAGGAACCGGATTAAACTGAGCCTGGTTTTCCATCATAATAGCTGCTTTAGTTGAGAAAGGCAGAGGTGTTTGTTCGACATAACTTCCCGGGATGCCAAGTTCCTTGTAAGCTTTATATTCATCGGATATTTTTTCCACATGTGTATCTGAACTTGTATAAACATAGGCATCTTCTTTTGTAAATTGACAATCAATATGATACTCTTCTACCGTTTGTCTGATGAATTCAAGAGCATCACGGTTGGCTTCGTAATAGAGCCGGGTTTTCTCCTTGCCAAAATGTGAAAGAAACTCGCTGTAGATCAAATCATGCTGTGCGGTAATTTTGGCGGTCGTATGGCCTGTCGTTCCATGAAGTATCCGCCCTGCGTCGACGACTGCGACGTTTAGTCCTTTTTTGGACAGTAAATAAGCAGTGGTAATACCAGTGATCCCCGCACCTACAATAGCAACATCCACCTGAATATCTTCACTGAGCTTGGGAAAACTGGGGATGTCAGTTGAAGCTAACCAATACGATTCTGGAAATTGCGGAAAGGCGACATGATTTTCATCTTGTTTCATTTTCACAAGCACCCCTTTGACTACAATTATTGTATACATTGTTATCATTGTATGATTTTATATACCCTAAAAAGGGATACTTTCAGCCAGCCTTCATCTTGTTTTCAGCCTGACTGGGTACAATCAAGGCAATTTTCCCGGGGAGGATGCATAACTAATGAAAACAAAGACGAAAAAGACGGTTTGGATTCCGGCAATCATTGCAGTTACGGTAGCGGCTCTACTCGTAATCTACTATTACTACATGTCCTCGGTTTCCGGTGGCAAGCCTGGCATGCGACCTCCGGGAGGCGGCAATGTACCAGGGCACATGGGCGGAAGTCCCGGAGGAAAAGGTGGTGGGGGAAACGGAGAAATATTTAACACCTTGGGAACGATCTCCGTTTTTCTTGGGGCGGCCTCTTTCTGTTGGTTCTGGTTTAAGAAGAAACTGAGATCACCGTCAATGTTGGTTCAAAAGGCCGGAAAGTTGTTTCACTCCTTGCATAAACTGCTGGGTTGGGCGACCTTGATTCTTATTGCCGTTCATGGTGTCTATTTCCTGATTACCAAATTTCAAGATCACAAAACCTACTCCGGCCTAGCAGCCTTTGCTATTATACTGGCTATCTCCGGGTACGGTTTCTATATTAATAAAGTACGTAACAAGTGGATGCGAACCATCCATCGTATACTTGGACTGCTGTGGGTTCCCGTGCTGCTACTGCATGTCGGCGGAACAGCAATTATGGCGGTCATCGCCACTCTTGCCGTGGGGGGACTAGTCTGGACAATCGACAGAATGGCGGAGAAAACGATGAAGCCTGTCGGAGGGGACACTCTATAATTTTATGGGATGGTGTTACCTTCATCCGGGGGAGAACAAGATGCTGGCGGAGGCGGTTGATATATTGGTTGCGGTTACATTCTTTCCATTGTACTAGAAACTCCTACGTTCTTAATAGGACGTAGGAGTTTGTTTTATTTAATGAGTATGAAATAAAACAAGCTAGTTACCTAATTCGAGTGCGAATTGTCCTAGTATATGAAAAGTAGCAGAACAGAAGTTTATGCTCTTCCGTTAACCAGAATAACGTTAGCTTGAGTTCCTGTTTGACGCAGCTTAATTAAGGGCGCGTAGTCATCGGAATAATAGAACTGCTTGGCAGCCTCGTAAGTCGGGAATTCGTGAACTACGACTATTGACGGCTTCCATGTGCCTTCCAGTGTCTCGGGCTGTGGATCTAGCGTAAGGTTGCGGAATCCCGGAACTTCCTGCAGCAGCGCATCTGCTAGCTCTGCGTATTGTTTGAAAACAGCTTCTTCCTCTACTTTTATATCTACGATAACATATGCGCTCATATCCATTCTCCTCTGTATGTCGGACGGTGATCATACGTCCTAGGATTTCGCCGGCGAGCATCTTTAGCTTAATCCGACACGCGGAGATTGTAAATTAGGCACTTTTTTTATCCTCAGTTTCATTTATTACACCGGTTCGTTATTTCAGGTTTGAAAAGTCGGAGAGATGATGCTCGGCCTGAAACCGTTCTCCCCAAGCCTTCATTTGGGTGAGTATTGACTCAAGCGAAGCTCCGAGCGGGGTTAGCGAGTATTCCACTTTAGGCGGAACAAGGTGATGAACTTCACGGAGAATGAGATTGTCTGCTTCTAACTCTCGTAGTTGGAGGGTCAGCATTTTTTGAGTGGCCGTGGGAAGTGCCCGCCGCAGTTCTTGAAACCGCTTAGTTCCACCCAGCAATTCGTACAGAATGATTCCTTTCCACTTTCCGCCGATAATGCTCAAGGTTACTTCCACCGGACAGCCTTTAGTCGGCGTGCAATTAACTCCATTGTTCAGCCGTTTTCTCAACGATATCATCCCCTTTCACTTTGTTATTATACCAATATTATACTTGGCAGTTTAGTTCAGATACAACGATCCAAGGCAGCACTTGACTTCAAGTTAACTTTAATAAGCAGCATCTAGTAGAAAGCCGAGTAATTCCAGCCTTATATCCCCAAAGCCGTCCTTAACGCGGATCGGCGCGAAAGGCGGCTTTGGAGATATACATATGCAACTAAGGACGTGGTTTGAAAATGCCGAATGGCCGTCCTACAGGCAGGAATGTACGGCCAAAATGTGCATTCAGAACAGCAGCTCCTGTACCGTACAGCGAGAGTAGACCAATGCCCATTTCAGCATAAGCAGCGATGGTGTGGAACACCTCTGGGGCGAGGCCGAATGCATCGAAGCTAAGGCCGAGGAACAGAAAATCAATCAACACAAAAATAAAAAATAGAACCTTGTGCGTCTCCATTGCTCCAATGGTCATGAAGAGCGTAAAGATGAGATAGCCGGCAAAGGCAACGCCGAGCTGCCTACCATCCACCGCTGATGCCAGCTCTGAGCCGAATACGCCCATTTTAATCATCCAGCTACTAGCTACGGCTAACCAGAAGAAGGCGTAAGCGCCAAATGCCGTCATGCCAAAGGTGTTGTTATGCTTTGCATCCTGAATGCAGGCAAACAGCTGTGCAAAGGCACCAAGGAAAATAGCCCAAGGAATAATAAAGCTCAAGCCTTCAGTGAGACCAAGCTTTTGGGATGAAGCTACAAGCGTAACAATGGCCAAGCCAAACAGGCCGATCGCGCTCGGATCGGCCGTTATGATTTTTACGTTAGAATGAGATTCATTTTGCATGAAAAAATAGAAGCCTCCAATAATATTTAAGTACGTGTCAATCTGCCGATGCCAGAATCACACTGACATATTGTAATGGAAACCAACCTACTTCGCATAGTAGGGAAATCATAAAATTCCTCCCGATCTGTTAGTAATGGGGCAAGAATTTATGGAATGGTGTTACCTTCATCTTTGTGGTAATATTTACACCTATATAGAATGAGGAAGTGACATAGTGATTAATATAACGATTCCAACTCCGGATATCACAATTACCAAACAGGTTAACCCTGAGCTCAGCCATATTTATGGATTTACAGATTTCCACCTGATTCCTAGAGATAAGGCTGGTATCTTTATGTTCTACAATGCACAGGAGGAATTACTGTTCGTTGGTAAAGCAAGAAAGTTAAGACCCAGAATCAAAAAGCATTTTGAAGATAACGTATCGCCGATCAAGGCTAATCGGAACGAAGTGGCGATTATTGAGGTCTGTATTGTGGAAGATGCGGTAGATCGTGAAATTTATGAAACCTACATCATCAATTCGCAAAAGGCTAAATATAACGTTGAAAAAGTGTTTTTTAAGTAAAGAAGCAACTACGTCTTATAAAAAAAGAGCAATAAGCCGCAGTCGTGCACTGCCCTTATTGCTCTTTTAAATTCGTGCATTTAGATCCTCTCAAGGACGGGGCGATATAGTATGAACAAAACCGACCGCTTGCTGGCTATCTTGCTAGAGTTACAACGTAAGGATATTATACGGGCCGAGGATTTAGCGGCGATTTTCGAAACGAGTGTGAGAACGATCTATCGGGATATTCAGGCTCTCAGCGAATCGGGCGTACCGATTGTAGGAGCACCGGGTATTGGATATTCTTTGATGGAGGGATACTTCCTGCCTCCTGTAAGCTTTACTGTAGAAGAGGCTGTAGCGCTGCTAATCGGAACAGATTTTGTCGAACAAAAATTTGATACAGATTATGGCATGAAGGCGCAAACTTCACGCAGAAAAATCGAAGCTATTTTACCAGAGAGCGTTCGCAGGGAAGTTGCCCAGGTGCGAACGACCATCAGACTGCTGGCGGTGAGTAAAGGGACAAACCATAGAGAGAAAACGTATTTGGAAACGTTGCGCATCGCTGTATTGGCTAAACAGAAGGTTCGGTTTGGTTACTCCAAAAAAATGCCAGAGGCTGACGGGAATCGCCAAAGTGTGCGTGTGGTCGCTCCTTATGGTCTTGTACTGCTGCATGGTTCGTGGGTTTTGATTGGACAATGCGAATTGCGGCAACAGCTGCGCCATTTCCGTTTGTCGCGTATGAACGATCTGATCATGCTGGAGGACGGTTATCAGTTGCCTATTGATTTTAATTTGCAGGATTATAAGCAAACTGATGACCGCCACATAAATGTTCACATACAAATCCGTTCGGATATTGTAGATAAAGTGAAGGAAGCGAACCATTTTTACATGGAGTCCATGGAGGAGCGTGAGGATGGAATCCATGTATTTTTCCGTGTTAGACACCCAGAGGAATTACTATCATGGATACTTGGTTGGGGCGCAGATGTGGTAGTGCTGGAGCCTGAATCGCTTCGCGAGCGTGTCCGGACAGAAGTGGAAAAAATGTTGAAATGCTACTGACATAATGCTGTCAGTAGCATTCTTGTATAGTAAAGCTACTTTGATAGAGAGGGGCATTTACTATATGAATACAAGCGAAACATTACAGCGTTTTGAAGAAACGGTACAGCACTATCTTCTTGAATTGGACAGCTTTAGCCTGGAGCAATTGCAGTACACACCGCAGGAGGGACAATGGTCGCTTGGACAAATGTATCTTCATTTGGTGAACTCTGCTCTTTATATGCATCTTAGGAACATAGATCTTTGTCTACAGTCTAATGGGGAAAAAGGGACTAAAACGGAGGCGGGCACAGCCGCATTTAACTTGGGAAGCTATCCACCCATACGTATCCAAGTCCCACCATCTCCGCAGTATACTCCCCCCCAACCGACGAGCAAAGAAGAGATTGCAGAAGGATTGAATGTGGTGATCCGTAAAATGAGAGAGATTGAGCCGACTGTTGAGAAATCAACAGGATCGTCTACCGTCTCTCATCCTGGATTTGGCGCGTTGAATGCGGGAGAGTGGTTTAGACTCATCGAGATGCATTATCGTCATCATCTTTTGCAGATGGAGCGCTTGAAGCACGCAATAGCCGGTTAATTGTCTCCCGGCGTAGCCCGATGAACTGTCCGATTTCCTCCTGCGTCAGTACGTCTGTTAACGTAGCGGGTGCGATGTAGGAGTGGAACCAGCGTTGAAGCTTCCGAAGCTTCTCGGCAGGCGATACCTCCGTGAGCTGGTCAATTCGTTGCTGCATCATGCGCAGCTTATCCTGTAGCTGCAAAGCGATGGCTCGACATTGAGCCGGGTCCTGCTCCAGCTTCAGGTACCATTCTTTTTGCGACAGAACCTCAATCTCTGAGGTGACCAGCGCCATCGCGGTACCATAATAGGGATTGGGACTGATGAGGGAGTGGTGCGGGATGATTTCATCGGGCACAATTACATTAACTAAAATTTGCGAGCCGTCTTCATGGACTCGGATAATTTTTAACAGGCCGCTTTTTAAGTGATATAAAGGGCCAGTTTCCCCTTGTCGAAATAAGGTCTCGCCTTTGTGTAATATCATGAACGTGTATAGCCTCCATTTCATGTATTCCAGCTTTTAGATGAACCCGCCATTGACGCGGATGGTCTGTCCGGTAACCCACTGCGATTTAGCGCTGACCAGAAACTCAATCACATCAGCGATATCTTCCGGTTCACCGAGACGACCCATAGCATTCATTTTCTTCATGCCTTCGATCTGCTGCTCTGTTTTTCCTGCTTGAAAAAGCTCTGTGTTGACAGGGCCGGGAGCCACGGCATTGATCGTAATTTGCCTGCTTCCGAACTCCTTGGCTAGCTGACGGGTAAATTGCTCCACCGCGCCTTTCGTACCCGCGTATACGCTATAAGCCGGAAACATTTGTCCGATCACGGATGTGGAGAGGTTTACGATTCTCCCGTAATTCTCCATGTATTTCATCGCTTGCTGACAGGCAAAGAAGGTACCTTTTACATTCAGCGCGAATTGTTGGTCAAAATCAGCTTCGGTCACCTCAGCCAGAGGTTTGGTAATCATCAGCCCGGCATTGTTAACCAGAATATCCACTTTGCCGAATTCAGCAATCGTATTGGTAAATAAGGCTTCAATATCGCTCATCTTGCCCAGATCAGCGTGGAGAGCTATGGCTTTTCCGCCTTTTTGAATAATGCCTGCTACAACTTCTTTAGCTCTATCCGGACTGTTGGCATAATTGACAACTACAGCAGCACCTAGATCAGCCAGCTGCTCAGCAATGGCACGTCCAATTCCCCTGGATGAGCCAGTGATAATTGCTATTTTCCCATCCAAATGCTTCATATGTGTTTGGCCTTCTTTCTATATAGTTAAAGATATCCCTTTTTCTAAAAGCATCCACACTTCCGAAAACTCCCGCTCAATCGCCGGACTCTTCCATTCGTAAGCATGTGCGGGATGATGGAAACGGGTTGTGGCATAGAAAAGCGTACGTGCCAGTTGGGTGGGTTGATCCACTGTGATGCCCCCGCGCGCAATAATGTCAGCGAGCTGATCCACAATGTGGGCGATATGCTGGTCGATTAAATCCGCGGCTTGCTCGGTGACCCGAGTATACATCCCGAACATTTCCTCGTCATCGCGGGCATAATACTGCTTAAGCTCGATCAAGGTCTGTATATATCGTTTTAAGTGCGGTATTCCTAGCACAGATGAATCCTGGCATATCTTCGTTAACGGATCGATTATCTTTTCATTTAGCCATTTTTCGGTCACGCCTTCAAGAAGCTCGGCTTTACTTTTAAAGTGTCGGTAAATAGTGCCGTGACTTACTCCTAATACTTTGGCAACATCCGTCACGGAGCTTTTAGCTACACCAAAACGCCTAAGTGTGTCTTCTGTAGCAATGAGAATCTGTTCCTTGGTCAGTATATCTGAGGATTTTTCCATAGAGACACGGTTAACTTACCGTGTGAGTCACCTCCTTGAAGTCAGGATAACACAATGAGTATCAAATGACAAATATTTGTTTTTGTCATTTGATACTCATTTTTTAAAAGAATCCAAAGAAGTGACCAGAAAAACTACAATAGCGATTCGATGACAGGATCAATAGCACAGGGCGCTGTTGTTACTTCAAATCTGCCTTTTACATGGCCATCGCGGTTAATCAGGAATTTGGAAAAATTCCACTTGATACCGTCGCCGACGTATATTTCTGGATATTTATCCCGTAGGAATTCCTCCATCCATTGACCGTCTTTGGTCTGGGTATCGAAGCCCTGAAACGGTGCCTGTTGGGTCAGATATTGAAATAAAGGATGAGCAGATAAGCCTCTTACATCCGTCTTCTCAAATAGCGGGAAGGTTAATCCATGGTTATTTTGGCAGAATGCCTGAACCTCCGAATTGCTACCCGGCTCTTTTTCATTGAATTGGTTACAAGGAAACGCAAGGATTTCAAAACCTTGTTCCCTCCGTCTTTCATAAAGCTTTTGCAGATCAGCGAATTGACTGGAGAAGCTACACATGCTGGCAGTGTTTACAATAAGGAGAACCTTACCTCTATAGTTTGAAAATTCAAACGGTTTCCCGTTAATTAAGGTTGCTTGAAAATCATAAACAGACATGTTAACATTCCTCCTCACGTTACTTTTTAATACATATCGTATATCCAGAATTGCTATTGGTCTAATATATTATTGGAATCAACTTTATAGGTATTTACAATAACCCCGTCATGTAAAGATACATTGTCCATCTATCTTTTGAAATCAAAGAAGGCTCGACATAGAAAATAGGAGATTCGCTTCTTACATAGCAAACTGTGGCATTCGCCGTTACCAAGATAGAATATAGATGCATATTCATGTAGTGTGTGCAAAAACCCAACAGAATCGAGGGATATTCGTGCCCATTGGAAAGATGATTCAATACAAGGAAATGCAACAACATCCCATTTTACGCTCGCACTTGCCCGAAACCCGCTGGATTACGAATGCAAGGACTTTACGGATGCTGGATACCTATCGCACAGTCTTCATCAAGCCTAATTATGGGAGTGGGGGAACCGGCATCATACGCGCGAAAAAGGTAGGGAGGAGATATGAAGTTCGTTGCGGCTCCAGTCGCAGAGTCGTTAGATCCCACGCCGTAAGAAGAGCAATTAGAAGCTACCGAAGACCTCATCGTCGTTATTTGGTACAGCAAGGACTCAAGTTAGCCAAGTACAAAGGTTCAATTTTTGATGCCAGAGTGTATATGCAAAAGCCAGACTCGGAATGGGTTATCTCAGGGGTAACTGGTCGTGTCGCTGCACCCCGAAAAGTGGTTACCAATTATCGGAAGGGAGGACATGCGGCGCCGTTATCCAAAGTGCTTTTAAGGGTTTTTAAAAATGACAGAGCAAAAATGAAAGAGATTTTGGACCAGATCATCGAGCTTTCTAGAATTATTGCCGACACGATTGACAAAAACCATCCGGTTCGCGAGCTGGGCATCGATCTTGCTGTTGAGAAGAGCGGCCAAATCTGGATTATCGAGGCCAATCCGCATCCCGGACATATGTTATTCAGGCAGCTCCCTAATCATAAGATGATTCGCAACATTTTGAGAAACAAACGTCGTATTCATCATCATTAGGATAAAGTGTTTTAAATCATTTATGAATAAGATAAGGAGGAGAACGCCCAAGCAGAGGTGCGGGAGCGTTCTCCTCCTTTTGTTGTATGACTGATCGATCTTAGCCAAAGCTTTTATGTTAAAATGTGCCCGCCATCCACATGGAGGACTGTCCCGGTCACAAACTGATTTTCAATCAAATAAAGTACGCCTCGTGCCACATCCTCCGCAAGTCCAACTCGTTTCACAGGAAGCCTATTCGCCACCGTACCATAGAATTGATTACGCGTGTTTTCAGACATTTTACTGCGGGAAGGTGTATCAATAATGCCAGGGGAGACGACATTCACGCGAATAGGAGCAAGCTCTAACGCCAAAGTCTGACCAAGATTCGAAACTGCTGCATTCACAGCCCCAAGTGCTGAGGACCCGACCATCGGTTTGTATGCCACCACTCCTGAAAATAAGGTAATGGAACCCTGGGTTGAGAGTTGGGAAGACCCATATTTAGCTGCATAATACTGGCCCCAGAACTTATTTTCGAATAGTTTGCGGGCATCTGTCGTTTCCGATTGAAGGAATGATCCACCTGATGTTTCTGCCGCGCTCACTACAAGATGGTCATAGGAGCCCACTTTTTCGAAGAAAGACTTTACCTGCTGCTCATCTGTCGTGTCCAGCACATATATTGTTGCACGAGGGCCCAGCATCTCTTTGGCCTTGTGCAATTTATCTTCAGAGCGGCTGGCAATAATCACTTCTCCTCCTAACGAAATGATTTGCTTAGCTGTTTCTAAACCAATACCTGAACTTCCACCTATAATCACAATCTTTTGGTTTTGCAAATGAATCCCTCCTATAGTTTAGCTGGATTTGTTACTCATGGAATACGTCTTTCAAATGAACTGCGAGATCAGTAATAAACTGATATATATTCGGGTTTTTAATGACGTCGTAGCATGCAAAGCTTTTTAAGGGCTCCATACCGAGAAATGCATGTGCAGAATGCAAATGACGGAGTGCTGCCTCTAGGCCATTGCCCTTAAAAAATTGAGTTGGATCATTAAAGGCTTTTTCTGGAGCATTCCAGGTCGTCGAGAACATATATTTCTTATTGGTTAATAAACCTCCGCCCCCATATGTGCGAGAACCCGTGAAGAATACACCGTAGGCATAGACCTCATCCATATAGGTTTTTAATAATCCAGGAACACTGAACCAATAGATAGGTGTTTGGTAAATGACTACATCCGCCCAGATAAATTTTTCCTGTTCCTCGCTGATGGTATAACCATTCTGAACAGACGTTGTCTTAATTTTGTTCTCTTCGCTTAAGAGACGCACCATATGGTCCATCAATGTTTGGTTCAGATTTCCTTCAGAAGAGTCATACTTTTGGTGACCATTAATGATTAATATATTTTTCAACTCTTCACCTCCTCGTAGTAGAGAAAACATTATTGGCTACGACGATATTGTATATGTAGTAAGTTCATTTATGGAAGTAGTGATATTTAATTCATATAGTTTCCTAAAGGAAACTATTGTGATACCATTGGGTTTAGCAGATTTTTTTGTGGAGGGAGTTCCTATGCATGTCCCAGAACCTATTGAATTGACGAAAGGAATACCAGGCCAGCCGTGCCCTATTGCCCAAACGCTTGATTTAATCGGAACCAAATGGACTTTTTTAATTATTCGTGACCTTCTGATCGAAGGAACACTGAGATTCAGCCAGCTTCAGAAATCCATGAAAGGAATTAGTCCCAAGACGCTTTCTCTGCGCCTAAGGGAACTCGAAGACAACGGTCTATTAGAAAGAAAGGTTTATCCGGAGGTTCCCCCGCGGGTTGAATATTCGTTAACGGAAAAAGGGAAGCGCCTGGAAGGTATTTTTATTGAGCTGAAGAGATTTGGCTTAGATTTAAAAGTAGATCATTGAGGATTTAACTGAAACATGCAAGGTATCGTTGAGATGAACGATGCCTTTTTTGTGTTCTAAAAAAGAGTGTCTATCGAATTGTTCACAAAATGTTCACTTATGTGAGAGTTTCGACTATTTATATAATTAGCAAAGCAAAAGAAGGGATGATGGAATTGCCAACAACGAAGAAAGAAAATTTTTATTTTGGTTTAATGATGTGCTTGGGGATGGTCGTATTCATGACATTGTATAATCTATATACAAATGGCTTGATTGGCACCATGTCTCTAAAGGCAATGCTTCTTCAATTTATTTTATGTTTTATCACTGCTTTCGTATTGGAATTATGTATTGTCGGTCCAGTAGCAAAGAAAATAGCCTTCTCATTACCGTACGACAAATCCAAAAAGCTATTTGTAATTCTATCCCTTTCATGTTGTGTGGTCATTGGCATGGTTCTCTGTATGTCACTTTATGGTTTGGGGACGGCTTACTTTTTTAATAGTCTTTCAGAAGGCTCATTATTTAAAAATTACTTGTCTTTAGTTGTTAAGAATTTTGCGTTTGCTTTTCCTCTACAGCTCTGCATTGTAGGGCCGCTTGTTCGCTATTTATTTGTTAGATTCGTGAAAGGTACAAGTATGGGGATGCCATTAGGCAAAAACGTAGTTAACGACGGTATTCGATAGCTCAACAGCCGCCTTCTGTCTGAGAAGGCGGCTTGTTTTTTTACCCAGAAACTCAGTACCTTATAGCGTTTGTCCGCTGTCTACTGTAATCATCTGGCCTGTCATGGCTTCCTGTTCCAAAGCAGAGCAGACCATGCTGGCAATATCCTCAGGTGTGGAAATGCGCTGTAGCAGCAGATGAGGAGCCAATTGTTTCATTTGTTCTTCCCTACCTGCCCACCATCTTGTCGCCACCGCTCCTGGTACGATGCAATTGACTCGAATATCAGGGGCCAGGGATCGTGCTAACGATTTGGTCAGCCCGTGGACGGCTGCTTTGGATACTGCATAGGGTAGTGAGGAACCTAGCCCTGTTTGTCCAGCTATACTTCCCAGATTGACGATAGCTCCTTGTTGACTATGCTTCATACTAGGAGCTACGGATCTAGCACAGTAAAACATGCCTTTCACATTGACATCCAAGAGATCATTCCACACCTCTTCCGTAACGGCTTCTAGATCTTCCATCAGAATATGATGTGTAATGCTGGCGTTATTCACCAATACATCAATCGTGCCGTATTGCTGAACAATCTGCTCGACCATATCCCGTACTTCCCGATCTTGGGAAACATCTGCCTGTAATGCAATTGCACTTCCTCCCTGTTCAAGTATCATACGTACGGTTTCCTCTGCATCGTCTTTAGAACGGGAATAGTTTACGACTACCGTAGCCTTTCGATCTGCTAATTCTATACATATCGCTCTCCCAATTCCTGTACCGCCGCCTGTAACTAGGGCTACTTTTTGATGTAAATCCATGTATATCCGCTCCTTAGCAAACTCGTTAGTGTTGTGTGAGAAAAGTAATATAATCTGTTATGGATCATTGTAGAGGATGTATTATATTTTGTATAATTGAATTAACTGAACTTTTAATTCAATAAACTTGAATTAAACAAGCGACTTGGGAGTAGGAGAATGGATATTAAAGCACTCAAAACATTTCAGATGATTGTGAATTACGGGAGTTTTATGCGTGCGGCGGAAGCGTTGAATTATGCGCAATCCACTGTGACGATGCAAATACAGAAGCTGGAATCCGATCTAGGAGTTCAACTAATTGAGCGGGGCAAGAAAATAAAGTTAACTGAAGCTGGCAGGATGTTTTATGAGCAAAGTTTGCCCATTGTAAAAGACATGGAGCAACTGCAGGAAAATATGGAGAACCTGCAAAGGGGAACCGCAGGTGACATTCGTATAGGAGTGACTGAACCGACCGCCAGTTACCGACTGCCCGAAATTTTAAAACGATTCTTAAACCATTACCCTCACATTCGGGTTTCTGTTGAGTTTGGTAATACACCTACATTAAGCGAGCGTATTCTCCAAGGGGATGTGGACATCGCATTATGCTCTGCCCCGGATTTGGGTACAGAGCTATATTTTGAACCTTTATTTAAGGAGAATTTTGTAGTTTTGATGCCTGAACATCACCCTCTTGCAGAAAAGGAGTGCATTGGACCCGCAGATTTACAGGGGCATCGCCTACTTATTACGTCGTCCATCTGTCCTTATCGGCGCAAACTTGAAATGGTCATGAAAGAACATGGAATAACTACGTTAGACACGATGGAAATTGGCAGCATGACGGCTCTAAAATCTTATGTGGAATGTGAATTAGGGATTGCCCTTGTGCCCCAGATACTAGTCCATCCTGTCCCGGCAGGAACAGCAGTGAGGCAATTAAGCGGCAGCTTGATCGATATGACCTTTGGTCTTCTTTGTAAAGCAAACGAGGCACCGCTGAAGCTGGCAAGCTCAAGGCTATATTCTGTGTTAAAGCAGGAGCTTGGGCAATTGTCGTGAGCATACGATATCAAACCGACTGCAATAGGCAGCCGGTTCGTTTGGTTATTTTTTCGTAATGGGAATCCATACTTCACTTCGGTATTCCTCAGCATGAGTATCTCCCATGGTATATACTTCTAGCTCAGGCCCGCCTGAGTGCTCATAGTTGCTGGCAGGGAACCATTCCTGGTAAATTCTTTGCCATACCTTCTGGATCGAGTGAGGCATAGGGCCGATGGATGTAAACACGGCCCAGGTTGCAGCCGGGATGGTTCTGGCTTCTAATCCGTTCGAGGCTGCTACGTCTTCACTGCCCTCTGCGGCGATAAGGTAGCTAAACGTTTCCTCACCGTGCTTCATGTCCAGACATATACCGAGGATATCATCGCCTGTCCCCAAGGCATGAATGCGATCCGATGTGCCATCTGCGTTAAGTTGATCCCAGAATTTTGGGATTTCCCGAAGGTTTTCACCATTTTTAGTAGTAACTTGAATGGACTTCCCAATGACCGTAAAGGGCGCCTTCTCTACAATTTTATAATCCATTTCCTGATCTCCCTTCAGTGATAGATGGAAGGTGATGCGCGGAAAGGCCTTCAGGTTCACCCCCGGGTTTCTGGCCTCAGAGGGAGAAATACCGTGTACCTTTCGGAACGCTTTAGAAAAAGATTCGGGGGAATCATATCCGTACTTGAACGCAACATCCAGTACTTTGGTGGTAGAAAGACTCAATTCCTGAGCAGCCAGGGTCAATCGACGTTTGCGCACATATTCTGCTACCGTAACGCCAGTCAGCATATAAAACATCCGTTGAAAATGAAAGGGCGACGAGTAGGCCGCCTTTGCAATTTCATCAATATCGAGGGGCTGCTGCATTCTTTCTTCCATTAGATCGAGTGCGTTCTTGATCCGAAGCAACCATTCCAACCACATCACCTTCCTTGGTTGTAATCATATCATTCACGGTGTCCGTCATCCTGTCTTTGCGTGCTTTTGTCGAACAGGATATCATCAGCCTGCCCCTTGTGTTCATAATTAAAATTTGGGACAATACAAGAAGTGTTTGAATAGCGCAGAGCGCTCAAACATGCTATGATGCAATGATAGTTGAGACGAGTCGTGATGGCTAGGGTTTATATATAGAAATACGAATTTTAACGTTTGAAAAGAGGATCGAACATGAAAAAGGAATCCATTTATGGATTAACGCTAGACCAATTGACAGCATGGCTCTTGGAGCATGGACATAAAAAATTTCGGGCATTGCAGGTATGGGACGCATTGTACCGGAAACGGATTACTGATTTTGCTGCGATGACAGAGGTTCATGAGAATTGTACTCGCCTGTTGGCAGAGAACTTCTCTATTGAAACCCTGGAAGAACATGTGAAGCAACAATCAGCAGACGGGACGGTCAAGTTTTTGTTCCGTTTGCAGGATGGTAATTTGATTGAGACGGTATTAATGCGGCATAAGTTTGGATTATCCGTATGTGTGACGACGCAGGTGGGATGCAACATTGGATGTAGCTTCTGTGCAAGTGGGCTGTTGAAGAAGAGCCGTGACCTTTCCAGTGGTGAAATCGTAGGACAAATTATGAAGGTGCAGTTGTATCTGGACCAGGAACGTCCGGGCGACCGGGTCAGTCACGTTGTGGTAATGGGAATTGGCGAACCGTTTGATAACTTTGTGAACCTGTCCGATTTCATTCGGGTCATTAAGGATCATAAAGGGCTGGCGATTGGGCCGCGGCATATTACCGTGTCCACAAGTGGCCTTGCCGATAAAATCATTGAATTTGCTGATTCCGATCTGCACGTTAATCTTGCGATCTCCCTCCACGCTCCGAATAATGAGATCCGTACCCGCATTATGAAGATCAACCGGGCGATCCCGATTGAGAAGCTCATGCAGGCGATTGATTATTACTTGGACAAAACCAATCGTCGGATTACGCTGGAGTACATCTTGCTGAAGGATGTTAATGACGGTAAGGAGCATGCGCTCGAACTGGCTGAGCTGGTGGGCCATCGTCGCAATCTGGCGAACGTGAACCTGATTCCATACAATCCGGTGGATGAGCATAGTCAATACCAGCGGAGTGAATCGGAGTCGATTACTGGCTTCTATGATGTTCTGAAAAAACAAGGTATTAGCTGTAGTGTTCGGCTGGAGCACGGAGTCGACATTGATGCGGCCTGCGGACAGCTACGCAGCAAGCAAATTCGCAAGGACGCGAGCGGCAGCCGCAATGCGGAGCGCGAAGCGATTAGTTAAAATGTACGAGCGTACTCTCTAACAGGAGTACGCTTTTTTTATACATGAGCCATCGAACAAAACGTCAACTATAAATGTGAAAATAGTCACGTAATAGTTGCTGCTTTTACGTTATAGTGAGTGGTTAGTGGAGGGGTTATATGGCTAACGTAATTTCAAATGTGGCGCTCGTTCCGGGCATTTATGTGATGAAGATAGAGGGGAAATTTAAGGGGAAGATGGGTCAGTTCTACATGCTGCGAAGCGGGAATGGTTACCCACTGCTGCCCAGACCCATCAGCATTTATGATATTGGGGAAGAGAGCATTTCCTTTTTGTACCGGGTTGTTGGAGAGGGGACCCATCTATTTTCCCAATTACAGCCTGGTCAGGAGATTCAATTGGAAGGACCCTTTGGAAACGGGTTTCCGCAGGTTGAGGGCAGTTTGGCTTTAATCGGTGGTGGCATGGGTACAGCACCATTGTTATTGGCTGCAAAATATTACCCGCATGCAGACGTTTATCTGGGGTTTGCACAGCAGGCCTTCGGGGTTGAAGCGTTCGAGGCTGCGGCAGCATTTGTAGAGGTCAAGGTAGGGGGGAGCATCGTCGAGCAGGTCGATCCGGCTTGCTATGCGAATATGTTTTCCTGCGGGCCAACTCCGATGTTGCAAGCACTCGCGCTGAAAACGGCGGGTACAGCGTCCCGCTTATATATTTCAACAGAAAGACATATGGCCTGTGGTATTGGCGCATGTTTGGGCTGCACCATGCGTACCCGTGGAGGCAATCGGAGGGTATGTAAGGAAGGGCCTGTATTCCCGGTGGAGGAGGTGGAGTTCGATGATCTCCATGGCGTGTAATATAGCAGGTGTATCGTTCAAAAACCCGATTATCATGGCATCCGGTACGTTTGGGTTCGGGCGTGAGTATGCGGAATTCTATTCTCCTGAACTACTCGGCGGTATCGTCGGCAAGGGGTTAACCCTTCATCCGAAGGCGGGGAATACAGGGCAACGAATACATGAGACAGCATCAGGCATGCTGAATAGTGTAGGATTGGAAAATCCGGGTGTGGCGGCTTTTTTGAAGGATGAACTGGATGACATGACTCGCTGGAATACAGCTGTTATTGCCAATGTGGGCGGCTCCAATCTGGAGGAATACGTTCAGGCTGTAGCCATGATTACGGAAAACGCGCAAAAACGCCGTACAATGAACCGTAGAGGCGTTGACATGCTGGAATTGAACATTTCATGTCCCAATGTGAAGCAGGGTGGGATGCAATTTGGTATCCAGACAGAGGTAGCGCGGGAGGTGGTGCGTCAGGTGCGCAATGTGACGGCGCTTCCGCTAGTTGTCAAGCTGTCTCCAAATGCAGAGAACATCACGCAGATGGCGATTATGTGCGAGGAAGAAGGCGCCGACGGCGTTTCGCTGATCAATACATTTTCTGCAATGAAAATAGATATACGCCGGCGCCGCAGTGTGTTCGCCAACACGTATGCAGGCCTTTCCGGACCGGCAATCAAGCCGATTGCCTTGCGCATGGTTCACCAGGTGGCGCAGGCGGTATCCATTCCCGTGATCGGGATGGGCGGGATCAGCTCTGTGGAGGACATTATTGAATTCACCATGGCAGGGGCCGCCGCCATTCAGGTGGGAACGTATAATTTTGTCCATTTACATGCAGGAGCTGAGTTGGTATATGGACTAGAACAATGGATGCAGCAGGAAAAGGTGCAGTCGTTGGATGAGATACGAGGAATTTTGTAAATTTAGCACTCATATGTGTATAAACTTGAGCATACAAAACCGGCTTGTCTTCTAAGGCAAGCCGGTTTTGTATTTTATTTTACCGAACCAGCCAGACTTGACTAATGGTTAATATCGCATTTGTTCAAGATGAACGAAATTTGATTTTCCAGCCGGTGAATGGCTTCCTTGGATGCCTGGTCATTGGCACCTTGTGCCTGAAGCGTAGCGAGCTCCTGCTTGAGTTGATGAAGGTCTTCTCCTGCATGAGCGCAGTCGTAATTGCTCTCGAGATTGTCAATCATCCGTTATCCTCCCTTTCGTCAGGTATACGTCCTTATTATGGAGAATTGACCTTTCCTTATTCAGCATATTGTTTTATTTCAGATAAAGGCTGCGTTATCCACTAATGGGGCGCGTAAAGCTTGTAAAATAAGAAGGGATTTTGTCAAACAATGTCGAATAAAAAGGGATTATAGGGGCAAGATAGGCTCTTCTTCCCATTGGAGAGCTTGATAAAGAAGCTGGGTGATAGGGTTGCGGTTAAAAGGTAAGTTGAAACCGAGAAGACAATTCAAAGTTTCGCTACAATTCATGATTATTATTTTGGTTGTTTTAGTTATTATTATTTCCTTGATTATATCCTTGCTTCTCATTCGTAATTTCGTGATTAACAAGCATTTTGATAATACGAAGGAAAAACTTTCAGGTATTGCCAAGGTGGTTGCCAGTGACAACGATGTTATTCGTAATGTTGAGCAGGGAGTCCCTGTGAAGCAGATCCAAGACTATTCGCTTGGAGTAATGCATAACGTTAATGTGGATTTTGTAGTCATACTGAACCACGATTTAATTCGGCTTTCCCATCCGAATGAAACCATGATTGGCAAGCCATTCTCTGATTTGGACGATGCCAGAAAAGCACTATCCGGTCAGGGACATTTTTCTGAAAATATCGGTGTTTTAGGCCAAGGCTACCGTTATTTTACGCCGATATTTAATCAACAGAAAGAGGTCATTGGCATTGTATGTGTAGGACTGACCATGAGAACGCTAAATCATGATTTGATGCAGGCGCAGTATACCATTTTTGGAGGACTGATGCTGGGACTCTTTAGTGGAGTTCTGGGCGCGATCATTCTGGCACAAAAAATCAAAACGATCTTATTTGGTCTGGAACCACAAGAGATAGCAACACGATTACGTGAAAAAGTAATTATTGAAAATGAGGTCGCTGAAGGAATTATAGCCATTTCGGCTGACAAGAAAATTATGCTTATGAACAAGGAAGCTCAGGCCAAGTACCAACTGGCGAATCAAGACAGAAAAGCCCCGATTGGCGAGCAGATCGATACCAACTTTTATAACGCGCTCTTCAAGAAAGTGTTTGATAGTAAGAAGAAGATCAAGGACCGCTCGTTTTATGTGAATGGTATAGAAGTCATTGCGACAGTAACCCCTATACATGTAGAAAATGAGTTTTTTGGGGCAGTTGCTACACTGCGCGACCAATCCGAGATGATTCATCTTAGCAATCAGTTGAGTGGCACAAAATATTATATTAACTCTCTTCGCGGACAGACGCATGAGTTTATGAACAAAATGCACGTGATCTCCGGACTGATTGAGATGAGGAAATATGAAGAAGTCAGTCAGTATATTCAGCAGCTAAATCACCGGTATCAAAATGAAGTAGGCTTTCTAACAGAGAGGATTAAGGTTCCGGCTTTAGCAGGTTTTATTATGGGGAAAATCAACGAAGCACGCGAGCAGAATATTTCAGTGTTACTGGAAGAAAGCTCGAATGTATCCAATCTAGAGATGCAGGACATTGTTCATGATGTCATACACATATTGGGCAATTTTTTTGACAACGCGATAGACTCCATTTTACAAAAAAGGCAACCCGGCAAAATTGAATTGAAATTGAATTATGAGTGTGAGGGAAATGTGTTTATTTTGAAAGTGAAGGATAATGGTATGGGAATTGACTCTGAAATGCAACAAAGAATATTCGAGCATGGCTTCTCAACCAAAGGAGAGGACAGGGGGTACGGTTTGAATCTGGTTAAGACCATGGTGGACAATCACCAGGGCATCATTGAGATTGACAGCCAACCGGGTCTAGGAACAAGTATCTATGTAGAGTTGCCCTGTACATTGGAGGTGACGAGTGAATGAAGGTACTCATTGTTGAGGATGATCCTATGGTTGCTGAGCTCAATCAACAGTTTATTGAGCGTATGGACAACTTGGATGTGGTATGTAAAGCAGATACTGTCCAGAAGGCACAGGATTGTCTTCAGAAGTTCACACCTGATCTGGTATTGCTGGACGTTTATTTACCCGGGAAAAGTGGATTAACCTTGTTATCCCATATGCAGGAGCAGCAGTACCATGCTTCGGTTATTTTAATTACGGCTGCAAAAGATATTCAAACGGTAAAGGAAGCTGTTTTCTATGGAGTGGCAGACTACCTAATTAAGCCTTTTACATTCGAACGCTTTAAGCTGGCTGTTGAGAAAATCCAGCGTTTGGCCACGGTGATGGAGGAAGGGAACGGAATTAATCAAGCTGTCATTGATCAATATTTTAATAAAGAAGAGCCTATGGGTGTAGAAAAGAAAAAACCTGCTGAACAACTTTCCCCAAATCTATCGAAAAATCTGTCTAAAAACTTGTCCAAATTGACCATGACTACCATACTGAAGAGTATCCAAGAGCTGGACGGACCTTTTTCGGTTGAAACATTAGCCAGAGAAGTGGACTTGTCCCGTATTACAGTCAAAAAATATATTCAGTTCCTGGTAGACGATGGCTTCCTGATTGAATCGATAGAATACCACAAGGTTGGAAGGCCGCTAATGCTCTATCAGATCAATTCGGATATAAAAGAACCGCCATTTCCAGTATGATCTGGAGATAGCGGTTCTTTACTGTCCAATGAGTGTGCCAAGCTTCCTACCCTATTTCATAGCGAGAACAGGAAGTGGGACCAGATTGTCCGAAGAATGAGTTGTAATGATATCATGGAAGTTTTCGTAGCTGGTTTCAATCATGTTGGATAACGCAGTAACGGTATTCGAGCCGGCATGAGGTGTGACCAACACTCTTGGATACAGCTCCACAAGCTTCTGGATCGTTGGGTCCGGGAGCATTTGCCATGGGTCAAATGCTTTAAAAAATAGTTCTTCCTCTTTAGGAAAGACATCTGTTCCGAACCCTTCCAAATGATTGCTGAGCAAAGCATCCAGAATGGCTTGGTTATCTTGTAATTCCCCACGTGAGGTATTGATGAGAATAGACCCTTTTTTCATTTTTGCTAAAAAGCTGGCATTAATCATTTGGTCGTTCTGTCCCGGCAGGTAAGGAACATGCACACTGACGATATCACTCTCTGCCAGTAGTTCATCCAAGGTTGTGAATGGAATGACGGCCTTGGCAGCCTCCGATTGGTACACATCATAGCCGATAACAGAAGCTCCTAATCCTTTAAATAATTTGGCTTCCGTCAGGCCGATGCGACCGACCCCGATAATCCCAACTTTACAATTGTGAATCTCTTTGCTGAACGTATGCTCGTCCACAATAAAATTTTTGAAAGAGCTTTTGGTAGTCATGTAAGCAGTGTGACGGAGCAGCATCATAGCAAGCGTTAAGGAAAGCTCTGCAATGGCATTCGGAGAGTAGGATGGCACGCGTGCGACCTTCATTCCAAATTCGCTGCAGGCATCCAAATCAATATGGTTGATTCCGACGGTTCTGGTGAAAATATATTGAATGCCGTACTGATTGAATTTTGCGAGATTTTCCCGATTGGCAGCACAGTTTCCTCTTAACAAAACAGCATCGTGATGCTGGGCCAGTTCTGCATTGCTGGAGGTCAGCAGCTCTTCTACCAGCGTTAGCTGGAAGTTATATTTATTAAGCTCATGGAAATAGGGCTTCTCATATGAACGGGCACCATAGCAGATGATTTTTAACATGTTGTTTTCCCCCTGATTTAGAAAATTCCAATTTTATCGATGACATTAAGCGTAATAATCCACACCGGAATCATGACGACGGAAGTGATAGTTGATAGAAGCGATGCGTTGGAAGTTAGTACAGCTTCCTTATCAAAACTGATGGCATAGGCTGCGGCTACGGTAGCTGTAGGAGTAGCCATCATAATGACAATGGTAGATAAAGCGACAGTATCGACCGACAGAATATGAGATATAGTCAACAAAGCCAGCAAAACGATGTTCACAATAGGTACCAGCCAAACTTTAACAAGGCTGTAATACCATGATGTCTTGTCTGTAGCTGCCGACTTGAAGCTGATTTCACCCAAAGTTGAACCAATCGATAACCAGGCCAATGGAGAAGCTAGTCCGGCAAGGTAGGTCATGGGCTTGAACAACCAGACAGCGGTTTGATCAATTCTTAGAAAAGCAAACTGCTGAATGGTCCCATCCTCTGTAGCCACACTCATTTGCGGTAAATAACCCTGGAACAACCAAACAAACAAGCCTATAAAAGTCGCAATAACAATCGGATTCAAAAACATAGTTTTGAGATTTTTAAGCTCCATTTTTAAGCCGCTCATTTTGATATAGCCATAAGAATATAAGAAAATGCGGTAGCCTATATTAAAAATGGAACTGTACATCACTCCGGTAGGACCGTAAATGGCACCGACAATGGGAATTCCGAAAAAAGTAGTAGAACCGAAAATGGTTAGTACCCGTAAAACATCCTGCTTATCCTTGTTGTAGCTCAGGAAGAACGGCTTGGAGATAAAGATGAGAATGATATAAATGAGAATCCCCCAGATTAAGACATTCATGCCTTGTTTTAATATGGTAGGATTGATATCCTGCATGAAAGAATTAAAGGCTAGTGCCGGTAGAGCCACGGTGAGAACAACCTTAGATAGCATCTTTCCTACGGCTGCGGTAAAAATCCCCTTCTTGCGGCAAAAGAAGCCGAGCAGGATAATAAAAACGGTAGAAGCGATAGAACTGACAATGCTGTTATCTGTTAAGGTCGCTGTAATCATTTCTAGTAAAGACATAGATAAAACCCTCTCTTGTACCTTTTTTCACATAAATGATGATGCAAAATGTGACAATGCAATTCCCTGATCTTTTGGCCAAAGTGTTTGGTTTGCACCTTTATAGTAAAAAAACTTTGTGAAAAAAAGAACAATATCTAATTAATTTAACTTATGAAACTAATTTAAAAAATTTATACGTTACATCAGGATGTAAATGTGAGGTGCTTATCAACATACATGCTATAATATAAAAAATTAATTCCAACCTGGTTAGTGGGTTAAATGGATAAGACAAGCAGGAGGGTCCGCATGAATCCGATACAACGTATACTGAACAAATTTCAGCTAATCGTGCTGGACGGCGCAATGGCGACTGAACTAGAACGTCACGGGCATGATCTAAACGATAGCTTATGGTCAGCCAAAATCCTCTATGAACATCCAGATTCGATCAAGCGTGTACATCGAGATTACTTTGAGGCTGGGGCAGACTGTGCGATTACGGCGAGCTATCAGGCCACTGTGGAAGGCTACGTTCAACGAGGGCTGAGCGAAAATGAGGCGTTGAAGCTGATTCAGTCATCGGTACTGATTGCTGTAAAGGCACGAGATGAGTTTTGGGCCGATGTGACGGCTACTGCAAGTCAGCAGCATCGTCCCAAGCCGCTGGTTGCGGCCTCTGTCGGACCCTATGGAGCTTTTCTGGCTGATGGTTCAGAGTATCGCGGTGATTACAAGCTGAGCGAAGAGCAGCTTATGGAGTTTCACAGGCCGCGCATGAAAGCTCTGATCGAGGCGGGAGCAGACATTTTAGCTTGTGAAACGATACCCTGTCTGGTGGAAGCCAAGGCTATTGCCCGCTTGTTGAAGGAATTCCCTGGTACATATGCCTGGATCAGCTTTAGTGCAAAGGATGAGCAGCATATCAGTAATGGCGAGTCTGTCGCCGCATGTGCAAAGTGGCTGAATGAGCATGAGCAGGTGGCTGCGGTAGGGATCAATTGCACGTTGCCCAAATTCATTCCATCTCTTATTCACGAAATACACAGCCATACGGACAAGCCGGTGGTGGTATATCCCAATCTGGGGGAGGAATATGACCCGGTCACCAAAACATGGCAAGGCCATACTTGTACAGAGACGTTCGGACAGAGTGCCCGTCAGTGGTATGAAGCAGGAGCGCGTATGATTGGTGGCTGTTGTCGGACTCAGCCACAGGATATTAGAGAAATCGTGGCATGGTCGAGAGAGGTATAAACGAGAATAAACTTTCAGGGAAGGTTATCATGGAGTTTTCCTCCATTGCCGCAAAAGAACAAGCAGGCTGAACCGAGTTATACTCCAGTAATGGAGCAACCTGGTTCAGCCTGCTTTTTGTAAAGAATGAATTTCTAAAGCCTCGCTTCGTTCGCTATTTCTCTACCTCTCTACCTCTCTATCTCTTTGCCAATCCAGATCAGCTTTCCACCAAACGTTCCAGCAACGCATCTCCATTGCGGCTGACCCGAATATAGGCGTAACGAGCGTTCTGTTCAACAGTACGCCCGGTTCCTTCAGGGATGAAATAATTCTCAACACCGTACAGAATACGAGAACCATTCCATTGTCCGTTAAGAATGATTTCATGATTGGCAAGCACTTCACCATCTTGATATAGACGATCAGAGATGTATACTCCTTGGCTATCTGGTGTGAGAACGACTTTAACTTTGCCTCGGTTCCAATCCTTCTCCTGAAGAGGGTCCTTGGAAGGAGGGGTAGAAATATCGTAATTCAGTGCCACATAGTCGCCCTGCAACAGGGAACGCGGATCTATAGGAGCCAGCTTGAGCTTAACGGAGGCACCTGTGGCGAGCAGGGTTTCACTTCTCGCCGTCTGATAGCCGATAATCCCCAGCTGTAGTACGATGACGATGGCAATGAGTAACGGGCTTAAGCGCATAAAGCTAAAGCTGCGGTGGTCGGCGTCGAATGCTGCTTTGCCGCTATGAGCCATTCGTCGATCGAACCACCAGGTAATTCCGAGTGTAATGATCCCCAGCAGCGCCAGTGTAAAAGATTTATACAGCAGCGTCCACAATAAATCATAGTATTTGAAGCCGATAAAAATAAACCAGAATACGACGCTCGTAATGGCCTGCGATTTGTGTTTGTGACGAATAAAGGCAAAGACCATCCATGTAACGATAATAAAATAAAAAATATTAATGAACATATAAGAGTGTGGAATGACATCCTCAAAAAACGTCGCCCAAAACAGGAACAATAAGCCGAAGAATAATGAGCTATCCCGAAGATGTTCTTTTAACTCTGTCTTGAGCACAAAGTAGCTTACCCCATATAACACGGCATTGAGCACGAATAGGGCGAAGATGATGAATTCATAGGTCCAGTTCCAACCATACCATTCTTGATACTGCTTTAATAAAACAGTCGCCATATTCAGGTTTACAAAAGTATAGGCAAAAAATTGCTGCCTTTTCCCCTTGGAGCGAAACCATCCGGCGATGGAAACGATCAGAAATAATACTGAAAGTAACGTCTGGTCTGACCATAGAATGGCCGCCAGACCGGTAATATAGCTGATGGTCAGCAGTGTATAACGGACTACAGAATCCAGCTTGGACTCCGGTATGACAATCATCGTAATCATCAGCAGCAAAGACACACTCAGCAGTACATATTCGGTGTGATTTACGTTTGTGCTAATCACAATCAGTCCAATGAGGGATATACTGCCAATCAATACTCCAACCACTTTGATTACACGGGATACGGTTTTGCTGATCCATTCACTACTGCGGTCTTCGGAAACAGTTGTCTGCGCATCGGATTTTGCAATATCTTCTTTGTTCTCATTGGGTATTTCTCCAGCCTCCGGAGACGGTTTTCCCAAACGATTTAAATAACGGAAAAACCATACGTTACCCGTCAGTAGCAGTGCCACAAAAATCAAACCGAAAACAAAGAATAAAGATGAAGAGTACGCCTCTGCCAGCTCTATAAATTTAAAGACAGCAAAAGCCGAGAGCGCCAATGCATTCAAGGTCAATAACGTTTTATTCAGCCGAACCTTGATAAATATATAAAATCCTAAAGCAATCACAGCGATATGCGGTATATTCATGATCAGGCCATACCCATCGAATGCAAAGGAGTTGGTCATCGCCAACATAGCTATATGGAGAACAGTAAAGCTCATATATTGTAGTGGAGCCGAATGTATACGATGAAGGAACGTCAATAGAAATAGCACCAGATTGAATATTGCGAACACTCCAGCGATGGACAACGATTCCAGTTGGCTATAAGACGGGCTTTGCATCGTTGGATAGAAGTAAAGCCATACCCCTAAATGAATCAGTACATAAGACAGCATATATAAAGGATTGTAGCGAGTAATCCAGCTAAGCAGTAAAGCCGGCACTGACCAAATGAAAAACAACCCGTAGCTGTCCGCATGGGAGTTGTAAATTTGACCGAGCAACGCCACGGAAACGCCGAAGGCTACACAGCCAGCCACCAGAAATATATTGGACAGAAAAGCTTGTTGCCCGGGAACAGCACGTATACGTGCAAATACAAAAGATAAGCCATAAAACAAAACAATAAGCGCAACAGCTAGCACAATTTTGACTGTTCGATCCAGTCCGCCCCAATTGGAGGCGAAAAAATAAATAATCGCAGCCAGTATCAGTGAGATGCCCAGCAGATAACCTGTACGTATAGCATTGAATCGCAGCATGGAATTCACGTACCTTTCCTGTTGGTTTGATGCTTATTATAGCGTTGATAGCGCTCAGAACCAAGTACAAATTAGGATCAGGTCATAAAAAAGGGAGAGCCGCCGTATGATGGTGGTTCTCCTGTATCATTACTGGATCCCGACTAAGCGTTGGCAGTGCGGATCTCTTGCCGGGACTGATGCCGGAAGCGATACTCTCGAGGTGGTATTCCTGCTGTTTTCTTAAATGCCTTGGAAAAGGTGGACATATCGGTATATCCGATGGATTGGGCGATAATCGACAAATTGTAAGTAGTCTGTTCCAGCAATCTTTTGGCTTCGTTAATCTTAAGGGTTTGCAAATACTTGGCGGGGGACATGAGAAAGGTGGAATGGAATTTACGTGAAAAATGCGCACGATCCACACCTACATGCTCAGCAATTTGCTCGATTGTAACACGGTCACAATAATGCATTTCGATGTAATCTTTCCCCTGCTGGAGCCAATAATCAGAGCATACAGAGTTGCGCAGCGCGCCAGAAGTGTTGCGGGACAACTCCTCGAAGATCTGGTGTAGTGTAATTAAGCGGGCCAGATCGCTGCCCTGTCTGTTGTGGTCGTTGACGATGGAAAATAGGTTGGAGATCAGTTCGAGGATGTCCTCGCTCACTGCGTTAGCTAAAAATGGCTTAGAAGGGTTAATCCCGATCCGCTCCAGCAGCGCCAGAGATTTTGGTCCCTCAAAGGCGATCCATACCTTTTGTAATGGGTGCTCTTGGTCGGTGTAATATTCATAGGCAAGATGGGGGAAAAAACAGAACAAATCAGACTTTTGAACACGATACTTCTTTTCCTTATAAATGAACTCAGCCTGACCTTCAAGTACAAAAATAAAATAAAAATAAGGGACAGCCTTGGGGCCGACATGACAGCTTGTCTTCGAAATATCCACACCCAGTCTGACTGGCCAAATGGCACTGGATTTTTCCAGTTCGGTTGTTGTGAAATAATGGTCTTCCACGATGTCGAAGTGATCTTCATTCTTTGTTCTTCTCATCATTGTCACCTCTCCTTTGGTGGGGATAAGGGAATTTTGATTTTATTGTATATAAAGGAAAGTACAATTACAAGTTAATTCATTGGAATATGGGGTTATAAAATTAAAACGGTTTATAGAGGATACTGTTTATACCTGCTGTCGGATCGTGTCATGGGTAAAACATTCGAATCCAGTAGCATTCAGATATGCATGATAAAGGCTCCATGGCTGGTTTGAGACGAGCCGTGGAGCTTTATAGAGTCCTGCGCTATACGATTAGCCTGTGTTTATACGTTCAGGATTCCTTCTTTTGGAGTAACATTAAAGGCTTTAGCCAGATCCGACAGCTCCTGATCTGTAATCCGTTGCTGGATATCATGCTTAGCAATCAGCATATAAATTTGCGCTGCTTTTTCAATCGTTTCAATCAGGCCAAATGCTTCATCAATGGAGCTACCTGTTCCGAAAATGCCGTGATGAGGCCATAATACAGCGTGATGATCCTTCATTTTTTTCGCTGTTTCACGGCCGATTTCGCTGGAGCCTGGCACCATCCAAGGGATTACACCGATACCGTCTGGAAAGACTACGATACATTCGGTACACATTTCCCACAGCGTTTTGGTGAATTTGTTTTCGTCCAAACTATGAATAAAGGTCATGGCAATGACATGAGTGGCATGATTATGGATCACAACCCGATGGTTAGGATCGACCTTCAAGCGTTCAATGTGGCTCATAAAATGAGATGGCAATTCGCTGGTAGGAACCGCGTCATGCTTGAGGCCCCACAAAACTTCTAACTGCTCACCATCTTGGGATACACGCAGGACTCCTAAATTGGCTTCCGGATCGGCAATAACGTTTTTGAAGTACTTGCCTGATCCAGTGACAATAAAATATTTGCCTGCCAGTTCATTCACTGGGAAAGCGGGTTTAATCGTTCGAATGACTTTTTGAATATCAATATATTTGGCAACCTCGGCCTCATCCAGAATATAACTTACATTGCCTCCATTGCGTTCATCCCAGCCGAATTTCCACATGTTTTGCGTAATTTCCGCCATCTCGCGAACAAATGGGATATCCAGTCCTGATTTTCGTTCTTTTTGATTCTCCAGCACAGTAGTCATGGATGATCTCTCCCTTTGGATGATATGAATATAAAATGATCAGTGCAATAGTTACCGTTTCAGCAGGACCTGTTGTTCATAGTTTTTAGCTTCGGTTAGCCATTCCTCACGAACGGGAACGCCGTTTTGAGCGCAATAGTAATCCCATACAGCCCCAAACGGATAGGATTTAAACTCTTCGACCAAGGCAAGGCGTGTCGTGAAGTCTCTTTCCTCTTCGGCTTTTTTCAGTTCCTCAATCGGTTCCAGCATGGCGCGAAGCAGCGCTTTGATGGTATTGCGTGTTCCAATGACCCAAGCAGCCACATGGTTAATGCTTCCATCAAAGAAATCAAGGCCGATATGAGTGCGGGAGAGCAGCTCACCGCGAACCAGCTCACGGGCAATGTCCAGCAATTCGTCGTCCATCGTCACGACATGATCGCTATCCCAACGTACAGGTCTGCTGACATGGAGCAATAATTGATCGGTAAACATCAGCACAGAGGACAGTTTGTTCGAAATAACTTCTGTCGGGTGGAAGTGACCGGAATCGAGACAGATAGATTTACCCCGTGTCAGGGCGTAACCCATATAGAACTCATGAGAGCCGACGACATAGCTTTCCGAACCGATGCCGAACAGTTTACTTTCAACTGCATCGATGTTGTAATCTTGACTAATTTCCTCACTGAAAATCTCGTCCAGAGCGTCCCGCAGACGTTCTCTTGGAGCCAAGCGATCCACCGGGGTATCCTTGTAACCATCCGGCATCCAGTGGTTTGTGACACATGGCTGACCGAGTTCTTTACCGAAATGTTCTGCAATCCTGCGTGATTTTTTACAGTGTGTGATCCAGAAATCGCGAATATCCGGATCCTTGTGACTTAGTGTGAAGCCATCCTCCGCTTTGGGGTGGGAGAACAGGGTCGGATTAAAATCAAGTCCAAGCCCTTGCTGTTTGGCCCAGTCTACCCAGTTCTGAAAATGGCGTGGCTCCAGTTGATCCAAATCTACTTGTTCTGTAGTATCCGCATAGATCGCATGCAGATTAACCTTGTGTTTACCGGGGATGAGCGATAGAGCTTTTTCTAAATCCTGACGCAGCTCATTAGGCGTGCCTGCTCTACCTGGGTAGCTGCCTGTTACGGCAATTCCCCCGCTAAGCTGTTTATCTTTGAACAGGAAACCCTGCACATCGTCTCCCTGCCAGCAATGTAGTGATATTTTAATTTGTGAGAGTTTCCGTAAAACGTCATCCACCTGAATACCGTGGCGGGCATACAGCTTTTTCGCTTCGTTATAACTCGCTTCAATGGCTTCGTTCATGACTTTACTCCTTTATTGAGATATGTGAGTAGGGGATGTTGCTTGTATTTTGAGGCGTTCCCAGCGATCCAGAAGCTCTTTCATGCCTTCCACTGATTGCGGCTCATATAGCCGAGTCGGGAAGGAGTTAGCTATGGTTCGGCCAGCAGCTTTCAGATCTCCAAGAGCACCAGAGCTGATTAATTGCACGACAATATTGCCGATGGCCGTCGATTCGGAAGGTCCTGCCTGAACCTCGATTTCTAAAAGGTCGGCTGTTAGCTGACATAGTAATTCGTTGTTTGCGCCTCCGCCGACAATGTGCAATCGGGTAATCGTTTCGTCTGTTAAACGTTGTAGCTCATGTAGGGTATCCCGGTAGCTTAAGGCCAGACTGTCGAAAATACAGCGGGCAAGCGCGCCAGGTGTGTGCGGGATAGGCTGCCCGGTTTCTTCACAGAACCTCTGAATCTCAAGGGTCATACTATCTGGATTTAAGAATGAGGACTGGTTGCAGAGGACGAGACTGACAAATGGTGTCTCTGCTGAAGCCAATTCGGCCAATTCAGCAAAACTATGTGCAGAGCCTCCCTCTCTTCTAACCTCCTGAATCATCCATAAGCCCATAATATTTTTCAAAAAACGGTACGTATCGTAAGCGCCCCACTCATTGGTGTAGTTCGCCTGCATAGCTGTCTTGGTATTCAAGGGTTGGGATCGTTCCATACCCAGTAGCGACCATGTTCCACTGCTAATATAAGCCCAAGACTCTTCCCGCGGTGATGGAACACCTGCAACCGCTGAGGCGGTATCGTGCGTAGGCACAAGGATGAGTTGGCAGTCTGGAAGATCGTACTTCCGAACAAGCTCCGGCAAGATGGGGCCCAGGACGCGTCCAGGCTCAGCCAGCTCCGAAAATTGATTGCGCCGAAGCTGGAGCAGGGAGAGCAGATCCTCATCAAATTCTCGGGTGTTTACGTTGAGAAGCTGCATCGTGGATGCATTGGTCATTTCATTGACCATAATGCCAGTCAAGCGATAGTACAGATAATCGGGAACCATCAATATTTTATCTGCCTGGGCGAGTTGTTCCCGATCATGGACGAACAGCTGATACAAGGTATTAAAGTTTAGTTCCTGGATGCCCGTTTTCTCATATACATCCTCTCGGCTGATGAGCTGGTGCAGCTTATCGGGGGCTTGTAGAGTGCGTGCATCGCGGTATGCGTACACCTCATGTATGCGATGACCTTCCTTATGAAGTAACACGTAATCTACAGCCCATGTATCAATGCCGAGCGTACAGGATTCAATTCCATTTTGCTTAGCCTTTTGCAGTCCTTGAATGATCTCATCAAATAAATTGTCTATATTCCAGTAATTGTGCCCGTGCCTCTCAGTAAAGGAGTTGTTGAAACGATGAAGCTCTTGCAAGTGAATTTGTTCACCTTGTAGAGTTGCACTCACGAGTCTTCCGCTTGAAGCTCCAATATCAACAGCAAGATAGTTGTTCATATCTAATCTCCTTGCATGGTGAAGTCCTGGCAGCCTGCAAGTCTGCCTTTTGTTTCTTAACTAATTCCATACTACTTCCGTTTGTCTGTGTAGTCAACAAAAACGGAAGTAAAAATCTTGGTTTTACCTTTGAAATTAAAAATAAAATTAAAAATAAATATTGTTTTGTATTGTTTTTCGTTTTTTAATATCTGTTTTCTACTATATATATACCTCAAACAGGGATCGGTGTGTTGCTGCGATATTCAAATTGTGGAAGGTTCTCCAAATGCCGCTGTTTGTATGAAAAATAGTCTTGAAACCGCCCGTCAGAGGGTGTAGTATACAAGATATCAATTTCATATGACTCGTATAATATTGGGGATATGGCCCAAAAGTTTCTACCGGATGACCACTGTAATCGTCCGACTATGAGTGATAGCGCATCAGCTTCGGATGAATGCGGGCATTTTATTTGTGCGCCAATCCGTCAGGGATTACGACCCCAAGGACAGGCTTCACTTGAGAAACGACTCAAGGGAGCTTGTCCTTTTTTGGTTTTCGCAGGCTTTATTCTATTTTAAAGTACAGAGGAGCGATATTCGCATAATGAAAGCTTTGGAAGAACGTATTCGTCAAGAGGGACAGATTTTATCCGATACGGTGTTAAAGGTAGATTCATTTTTGAATCATCAGGTGGATACAGCATTAGCATTGGAGATTGGTAAGGAGTTCGCACGCCTGTTCGGCAATGCTCCGATTACCAAGGTACTTACCATTGAAGCTAGTGGCATTCAATTTGCGATGGCTACTGCTATTGCCTTGGGGGTACCGTTCATTTATGCGAAGAAAAAGAAGGCGATCACGCTGAATGAACAGGTATACTTCGCAGAGGTTCATTCATTCACTCGGCAGGAAACCTATCAGGTGAGCATTTCCCAAAAATATCTCGATGCTAGCGACCATGTACTGATCGTGGATGATTTCTTGGCTACTGGTGCAGCTTTGGTCGGACTTACGGATATTGTGAAGGAAGCAGGAGCGGAACTGGCCGGAGTCGGCTGTGTAATTGAAAAGAGCTTTCAGGAAGGCCGCGGGTTGTTGGAGCAAAGGGGCATTGCCGTACGTTCTCTTGCGCGTATCGCTTCCATGGCACCGGGCGAAGTCCATTTTATAGAGGAAGCTGGCATGGTGATTCCTCCCGTTAAGGAGAATGTGGGATGTTAAGTAAACAAAAATTATTTGCGCTGGGCTTCCAGCATGTCATGGCGATGTACGCCGGAGCCATTGCTGTTCCTCTGATTGTAGGGGGAGCACTTCACCTGACGCCAGCCCAGATGGCCTATCTAGTGGCTGCTGATTTATTCACTTGCGGGATTGCTACATTATTACAGATTATGGGCACACGCTTTTTTGGAAGTAGATTGCCTGTCATTTTGGGCTGTACGTTTACGGCAGTAGGACCCATTATCGCAATTGCTTCGACCTCAAATCTGGCGACAGCGTACGGTGCCATCATTTTGTCCGGTATATTTGTGGTGCTTGCGGCACCGCTATATGGCAAACTGTTACGCTTTTTCCCAACAGTGGTTACCGGCTCGGTCGTTACGATTATCGGTCTATCCCTTATTCCGGTGGCGATGAACAATGTAGCGGGTGGTCAGGGCAGCGCGGATTTTGGACAGCCGCGTAATTTGCTGCTGGCACTGGTTACACTACTGGTTATTCTGCTTGTCAATCGAGTAGCTAAGGGCTTTTTACGCTCGATTTCCGTACTTATTGGTCTGTTCGCAGGTACTGTAGTCGCCTATGCGATGGGAATGGTGCATTTTGCTCCCGTAGCGGATGCTTCATGGGTGAGTATTGCGCAGCCGTTTTATTTTGGTAAGCCAGAATTCAGCATTATGGCGGTATGCACGATGATTATCGTCAATATTGTCAGCATGGTCGAGTCTACGGGGGTTTATCTGGCAGTAGGTAAAGCGATTGATCAGAAGGTGGAACAAAAGCAAATCGTCAATGGACTTCGTTCGGAGGGGCTTGCGATTATGCTGGGCGGTATATTTAATGCGTTCCCTTACACAGCCTTCTCGCAAAATGTGGGTCTGATCTCGCTAACTCGCGTCAAATCGCGTAACGTTATTTTTGCTGCGGGCGGCATCATGGTCGTTCTCGGTTTGCTGCCTAAGCTGGCTGCCTTGACGACAGTGATTCCTAACGCTGTGCTGGGCGGGGCAATGATCGTCATGTTTGGCTCGGTTGCTGCATCAGGTATGTCTATTTTGTCAGAAGTAGATCTGCGGAAGGAAAGCAATCTGCTGATCGCAGCATGCAGTATTGCTGTAGGCCTAGGCTCAGCTGTTCTGCCGCAAATGTTTGACCAACTGCCGAGCTTTGCCAAAATGCTGCTGCAAAATGGTATTGTATCGGGCTCGATTACGGCAATTGTCTTGAACATCGTTTTGGCAAGAAAACAAGGTGAATCGGTCAAAGGTGTAAATGTCTCGGAGGTTCCACAGAAGGTTTGATGAATAGGAAATAAACCAAAATAGCCGGAGAAAGGGTGTAGCCTCTTTTCCGGCTGTTTGGCATGGGGTTACCCAGAGCGAGTTATTTATTAAGTAGCATGAAATTATTGATAAAACCCTCTTTCTGTATGAAGATCGGGGTTTGAATTTTCGAAGTGAAGTCATAATAGTACACGCCGCGTCCTTCCTCCTGATTCTTCAGGGAGGTGCTGCCTAAATAATAGACCCCCTTGCCGTCCGGGGACATATAGATGAAGCTGCGGGATGAAATGGGCAGCTCTAGTTTGGTGCGTTTTCCAGTTGTAATATCGACAAGGCTATACTCGGGGTTGCCGTGATTAATGAAACGAGCAGTCACTAGAAGTAGCTGATCATTACTGCTGGACATTGACAAGATTTGTTCATTTTTAAGTGTGATCACAGTCCGCTCTTGTTTAGCATTATTGATCTCTGTAACTTTGTAGTTTGGAGGTCTTGAAAAAGTATTTTTTTTGGAGGCAATGTTGAATTCTTTACGTTGTTCCTTATCTGAATACTGTGTATTATAAATTGCTTTTTTTGCTGGATTATAGGTTATAGACCAGGTGTGTTCATCTTGATTTTCATCGTGCAAAAACTGCATGGTATGAGTCGATTTATCGTAGAAAATTGTTTTAAGTGTACTTTCTCCTTTTTTAACTGCAGCTAGGACAAGTGGACCTTCTAGAGTAGTTGGTACTATGCGATTAATGGCAAATAAATTATTGGATAATTGTTCGGTTTTTTTTGAATTTAAATCGTATGAAAATAGTTGGTCTCCCTTATCATCCACATCAGCAGAGTAATAAATTTTGTGATCAGGTAAGTACACCACAGAAAGTGGGTATTGGGAGGTATAGGGTACGTCGGCCAGCTTGGTCATTTTCTTACTGCTCAAGTCGTAAGTCATAACTCGCATAACCATGCCTTGATCTGTGTTCTTCCCATTCACATACTCTGTATAAGTCATGGATAGATATTGACCTTGTTCGACTGGAGCTGACTTTTTGCCTGATTGGATTTGTTTGGTTGGAGTTGATGGAGTAGAAGCTGGAGAGCAGGAAGGTAACAGAGTTAGAACAACCAAGGAAAGTATAAAAATACGATAGGTGCTTGTTTTCAAAAGGAAACATCCTTTCTAAAGATGAGAGATTTACCAAATCAAATATGATAAATAAAACAGGGAAGGACAGGGCAGTAGCCCTATCCTTGTTTCATCTGAAGATATTAAAACGAATAAAAATATCTTCCGGAAAATGAGAGAGACGAGCTCCATGTTAAGCCTAAATCCTGTACGCCTGTTTTCCAAATATCAATGACTGCATCTGGAAGGCTTCCATTATCGGCCTTAGTGAAATCATGTACATTGTTGTTGTCAATATTTCTTACAGAGATTCTTGTTCCAAACTCCGGGTTATCAATAGCCCCTTTCGTTGCACAATCGCCTCTTTTGAGTGTGTTGGAATTCTCACCTGTAGAGTCCGTAAAGTTTGTTCCTCTTCCCGTGCCTTGAACCTTGCCGCTTGATGTGCCAGTGATGACAATTTCATTATTATGTGCTCCGTATGTATAAGTCCCTGGTGCTTTGCGTGTTCCGCGTGGTAGTGCCTGAAGTGTGACATTATTAGTAGTAATCGTATTTTCCTTTTGATCAGGCAAGATAATATCTTTGATGTAACCTTCACCATCATAAATTACTTTTAAACCAGGCTGGGGGTCAGGGTTGTCAATATGATATACCGGTAGTGACTTGGCTTCTTCTTTGATTTCCTTAATAAGTGCTTCTTCTTTCTCTAGCTCAATTTGTTGTTCAGCAGTAAGTGGGGCAATAGCAGCTAGAGATTTTTGTGGTTCAGGTACTGGGGTTCCCTTTTCTAGTACAACCATATTATTGTTCTCATCATATTGGATGATTGTACCGGCCAACATCTGGTCAGGAATTTTCTCTCCTTTCTCAGCATGAGAGATTGCTGGACTGACGACTCCCCAAGAAATGAGTAACGTTGCAGCCAGAAAAGCTTGTGGTAGAAACTTCACTTTCATACAAAGCGCCTCCTTGAAAAATTTGTAAATCCATAGATAGCATAAATGAGCTTACATACTATGTCAACCTTTTAATGGTATATATGAATATAACTAGCCATATTTGCATTAGCAAAAGTTCATTAGTCTGATATATACGGCATTTAATGACATAACAGCAGAATTGATCGTCCATCAGGAATAAGAAGCGGAGGGATACCTCGAATAAATATTAGAAAATTGATATTGTACTAGATGAATTTGCTAAAGCGGTAGGAAGAGGCATAATATAACCCAGACTATGGATTTTGAATAGTGGTGGATGTTTCGGACCACGGTGCAGCTTCCCGAAAGGGGAGTGAGGCAAATGGTCACCTTGTATCGTGCTACGATGTGCTGGGTCGGAAATTTCGGAACAAGCGAAAACCCACCGCGTAATTAGGTTGGCCCCTAACGGTGGGTTTCGTTCGCATTAACATTCAGTTATGCAGCGCGCCGTGGTGGTGATCCACAGCCTTTCAAATCCTAGGAGTCTTGCCGTTGGCGCGGCGAAGGCTCTTTTTAGTATACGGATACGGTAGATATCTCTATACCTAATTTTAGCACGTGAATTGCGTGCATGCAATGAATAGTCACAGCCTTGATTCTCATCGTATCATTCAAATTTAAAATATTACGCTGCATTTGTTGACAAGCCAGTAGCAACAAAATAAGATAATCCTAATTCGTAATAAAAAGGAATAAAGGAAGAAAACAGGTGTGAGCCGGACAACTCTATATACGAGGTTTTGTTGAGACGATGTAGATAGTTGTTGAGCGTGTTCACTTAAAAGGGAAGTTCGGTAGATTCCGACACGGACCCGCCACTGTATACAGGCATCAGCAGGGTACTGCTGGAGCTTTCAGAATAGCCACTGGAACTGTGAGGAACCGGGAAGGCCTGAAAGATAAGCCTGGAGTCAGGAGACCTGCCTGTTTTGACATCACTGTCAGACCCACGGGATGCTGGGGAGGTGGTTAGGCGTGCTGCATACGGAATGTCTGAAACCGATCTGATCCCTTCTATGTTTTTGGAGTTGGCTTTGAGGTGAGTTTTGACATTTTATAATGAAAGCATTTCTGACTGCTGGTCAAGTGGTTGGGAATGCTTTTTTCGCGCTTTGCGTTAGGTTTATACGATATTTTACAAGATAGAGGAGGAAATGTGGGATGATAGGCAATCGTAATAGGCGTTCATGGTTCATATGTACAGGATTGCTGCTGCTGATGGCAGTTATGGCTCTTTCGGGATGCGGCACAGCCACGAAGACGGAGGATAGCTCAGGCAAGGGTGAGAATACGCCTGCACAACAGACTCCAGCAGGTAAAAAGCTGGTGATGGCGTATACGTGGAAACCGTCAGGCGTCGATCCGCATGGAGACAATAGCTGGGATGTGATGCGTTCCGGTGCCGGTGAGACACTCATTCGTTTGAATGAAAAGTTGGAGCCTGTGGCTTGGCTAGCCAAGGAATGGAAGCACGACAGTCCTAACGTGTGGACGTTCAGCTTGCAGGATAGGGTCACTTTTCATGATGGAAAGAGTATGGATGCAGCAAGCGTAAAAGCATCTTTGCTGCGCTCTATCGAGAAAAGTCACCTGGCGAAGGATTTACTGGATGTGAAGTCCATTGATGTAAATGGCCCGCTGACGCTGAAAATCACGACAAACCAGCCGAATGCAGCGCTGGCATCCAATCTGGCTGATCCGTCAACGATCGTGCTGGATGTGGCATCCATGAAAGATGAGCAGAGCTACCCTGCAATGACAGGTGCTTTTAAAATCAAAGCCTTTAACAAGGATCAATCCTTGGTCGTAGAGCGTTATGACGGATATTGGGGCGAAAAGGCACGACTGGCTGAAGCAACGATGGAATTCATTACGGACGGTAATTCGCGCCTGATGGCGTTACAATCCGGTGAGGTGGATGTAGCGACGGATATTCCGGTAGATAACGCAGAGGTACTAAAAAAGAACGACAAGCTACAAGTGCTGTCGGCTCCGTCCTTGCGTACCCATATGATTGTGTACAACATGGAATCGCCTGTGTTCAAGGATGCGACCAACCGTAAGGTGGTGGACAGTCTGATTCCGCGCGCATCCATTGTGAGCGCCGTCATGAGGGGCTTCGGTACGGAAGCAAGCAGCCCGTTTCCGAGTATTCTTCCCTTCGGTAAGATTGAGCGTAAAGCATTGAACGGAACGACAGAGCAGTTGTTGACGAAGGATGGCTGGCAGAAGGATGCCCAAGGCACATGGTCCAAGCAGGGCAAGCCATTCGAGGTTACGCTGCTGACCTTCCCTCAGCGTCCGGAGCTATCCGTCATGGCTGAGGTGATTCAGAGCCAGTTGCTGAATGAGGGAATCCAGGTCAAGATTCGCAAGGTGGAAAATATCGACGAGGCGTTGACCAAAAACGATTGGGATTTTGCTATGTACAGCATGCTCACGGCCCATACAGGAGAACCGCAGTATTTTATGGACATGTTCTACTCCTCTACAAGTGAAGCTAATGTAAGCCGTTATGCTTCCAAACCGCTGGAGGATATTCTTCACAGCCTGAAGTTGGCAAAGGATACCGCACAGCGTAATGCGGTAACACTGCAAGCGCTGGATATCATCAATACAGACTTGCCGCAGTCGTTCATTGTACACCCTGACAATGTGTTTGGCGTGAAAAAAGGGGTAGATGGCTTTACGCCGCATCCGATCGAGTATTACTACATTACAGCGCAATCTGATATTGCGGAATAACGGGCTACGTATCCTATGATTCGTTTTATACTGGAACGTGTGGCGCAGCTGCCCATCATTGTATTCGTTGTATCCACGCTGACTTTTGTACTGATGAGGCTGGCCCCTGGTGACCCTGCCCTCATTTTGCTCACCGCGCATAATGTTCCTGCTTCTGGGGAGGCGCTGACCGCGCTGCGAAACGAACTGGGCTTGAATGAGCCGCTTCATATTCAATATGTGAACTGGCTGCGGGATGTGTTCACGGGACATTGGGGAACCTCATATGTGTCCAAGGAGTCGGTGCTAAACGAACTGTGGAGCAGACTTCCCGCTACGGTGGAGCTAGCTTTGGCGGGCTTTGCCGTCATGACGGTGCTTACGCTTGGGATGGGGCTGGCTGCCTCGCTAAAAGTCAGCGGTCCACTAGATCGTCTGGGCAGGCTGTTCGCTTTGCTGGGATCGTCGATCCCTTCTTTTTGGCTTGGTTTTCTGCTGATCTATCTATTTTCCGTTCGCTTGGGCTGGCTCCCATCCATGGGAAGGGAGGACTGGACACATTTAGTACTCCCAGCGCTGACGCTTGGTGCAGGATTGGGAACGGTGCAAGCTCGTGTATTGCGTGCTCAAATGCTGGAGCTGAGTGACCGCAATTTTGTGAAAGCAGCGAGGGCTCGTGGTTTTTCCCGTATGCATATTCTCTTTTTTGAGCTATTTAAACATGCCGTTCTGCCAATGATTACGCTGTTAGGTACGAATCTATCATTTATGCTGGCAGGTAACGTCATCGTAGAGACCATTTTTTCATGGCCAGGGTTGGGCAAGTATTTTATAGATGCAATTACGCAGCGGGATTACCCGGTGATTCAGGGATATGTTATGTTTGCCGCATTTTTAATTGTAGGTGTTCAGTGTTTGGTGGATGTGGTCCAGACGGTGATAGATCCAAGGCTGCGTTTGCGTTAAGGGGGAAGCTGAAAATGAAAAAGATACGGCTTTCCTTTAGAGGAAGCTTGCTGACAGGGGGCGCACTGTTTGGCCTGATCGTGCTGCTCGGATTGCTGGCTCCATGGGCCGCCCCTCATGATCCTCTGCATGTGGACCTTCTGAACCGTTTGGCACCACCCAGCCGCAAATATCCTTTCGGTACGGATCATCTGGGTCGGGATGTGCTGTCACGGCTCATTTACGGAATTCGGTCGAGCGTGCTAATCGCGTGTGCGATTACGGTAGCAACGCTGTGTATTAGTCTGCCTACAGGCATGCTCATTGGTTATGTGCGAGGACGCGTGGATCAGCTGATTATGCGGGGAATCGACGGCGTACTGGCTTTTCCTGATATTATTTTAACGGTAGCGATTGTGGGTATTTTGGGGCCGGGTTTCGTCAACATGACCTTAGCGATTATTGCGGTACGGTGGGCGGGCTATGTCCGCTATATCCGTAGTTTGGTTCAAAAAGCTTGCCAGGAGGACTATGTACGGTATGCCCGTTTGTCCGGTAATTCACACGTGCGCATACTAAGGCGTTATGTATTGCCACAAGTATGGCCGCAATTGTTGGTTTATACGGTATGGGATATCGGACGCGTGGTGTTAATGATCGCTGGGCTCTCCTTTCTTGGACTGGGTGTACAGCCGCCCAAGCCAGAGTGGGGTGTGATGCTGCATGATGCAACCTCGTATTTTCAGGTGGCTCCGCATGTTATGATCTTCCCGGGTTTGGCGATTATGCTATTTGTGCTTGCCTGCCAGCTTCTGGGTGATCATTTTTCGGAAAAGGGGGCGGCGAAATAATGGGGGAGCGACCAGTCACGGGGCGAAAGGACATAGAGCAAGCATACATGCAAAAACCGTTGTTACACGTGGAACATTTGGAGATTTGCCGTACAGGTGTAAGAGCCAGCGAAAGCGAAAGCAAACCGCTATTACGGGATGTGAACTTTTCCGTCTACCCAGGGGAAATTGTAGCCTTGACTGGGCCAAGTGGATGCGGCAAAAGTCTGACCGCACACGCAATCGCGGGTATGCTGGACCCAGGTGTTGGTGTTACGCAAGGGTGCATCTACTATAACGGGGAAGACATTATCCCGTTCCATGAACAGCGCTGGCAAAGACTGCGCCGTGGGGAAATTGCCCTGCTCATTCAGCAATCGCTGAGCGGGCTGAATCCGATCCGTACCGTCCGTGCCCAGCTGACGGATACGCTTAGACTGAACGGGCTGCGCCTGATGCACGCCCAGAAGGAGCTGGGGCAAGCTGATGCTGCCCTGTCCCACACTGCATCGCAGCCCCAGGGCGTGCTGTCACGGATGCGGCAGATGTTGAACCGTGTCACGGAGCTGGCTGGAGGCCGTACTATTCCAGGGCAGGAAGCCTATTTGTGTTCTCTGCTCCGCAAGGTCGGTTTTGCCGATCCTGAGCATATTCTCTCATCCTATCCTTTTGAACTAAGCGGAGGTATGTGCCAAAGGGTCCTGCTGGCTGCAATGTTAAGCTCTGGTCCGCGCCTCTTTATTGCCGACGAGCCTACTACGGCGCTGGATGTTATTAACCGCGACAAGGTTCTGGCCTTGTTTCTACAGTTGAGGGAAGATTTCGATCTCACGATTTTGTTAATTTCACATGATCGTCAGGGGATAAGCCGCATAGCAGACCGGGTGCTGGAGATGACCCCGGAAGGAAGGATGCAACCGTGATACTGGAATTGAAGAACGTCACCAAAGCTTACCCTGTCCGCAGACGGAGAAAAGGCTGGTTCAACACGAGACAGAGTCAGCAGCAGGCTATACAGAAAGTGAGTCTGGAATTACGACAGGGAGAATGCCTTGGATTGGTTGGAGAAAGCGGAAGTGGCAAAAGCACGCTGGCGCAGTGTATCCTGGGGCTGGAGTCGTTGACTTCAGGGGAAATCTGGCTGGATCACCAGCCCATACATACTAGAAGGATGAAGGATATTCATCTGTACAAACGAATCCAGTTGGTTGCGCAGGACTCGGCCTCTTCACTGCATCCCCGTATGACCATTCAAGATATTTTGATGGAGCCGATCCGTAACTATTTTCCTAAGCGAAAGGTAAGGGTGCTGGATATCTGCCTTTCCTTACTGGAATCGGTAGGGTTGGAGGCTGACAGTCTGGGAAAATACCCTGCGCAGCTAAGCGGTGGACAAAAACAGCGGGTGTGCATTGCTCGGGCGTTGGCGGTTGAACCAGAAATCATCCTGTTCGATGAATCGGTCGCCAATTTGGATACGACAACCCAGTCTTCCGTGCTAGACATGCTCAAAAGAATGCAGCTCGAACGCCAGCTGTCCTATCTTTTTATCACCCATGATCTTCAGTCCACCCGTACGTTCTGTGATCGTGTTGCCGTCATGGTTCAGGGAGAGATCGTGGAAATATTTGAGGATTGGGATGAAGAACTATTGAAGCATGAATACACGCGTGCCCTATTTCAAACATTGGCGGATTAATCCATAAATTTAATATTATACAAATTCAAAATAAATAATAGCTCTGCTTGCCGAATATTGTTGACAAAATATAATGTGGTACCTATTCTAAATATGATTATGATAATCATTATCACATATATAGAAAAGGGGAAATACATTGATGTCCGTTCGACACCGCAAGACTGCCACCTTTATGTTGGTGACGCTCCTCTTATTATCCGTTATTCTGGGCTGCGCGAAGCAGGAGAACACACCTGCATCTACCTCTACTAACGGAACTGCCAATGAAAAGTCGATCACGCTATCGTGGCCGCGGGACATTGGTACAATGAATCCTCACGTATACAACCCTTCCCAGCTATTTGCACAATCCATGATTTATGAGCCGTTAGTCAGCTACAAGCAAGGAGGCAAGCTAGAGCCTGCTTTGGCTGAATCTTGGACCATATCCAAGGACGGCAAGACATATACGTTTAAGCTGCGTAAAGGTGTGAAATTTTCCGATGGAACGCTGTTTAATGCGGCGATTGTGAAAAAGAACTTTGACGCTATTATGAAAAATGAGAAAACGCATAGCTGGCTTGGTATAGTAGGCGTTCTCGACAAAACTGAAGCAGTAGATGACAGTACGTTCCGAATGACGCTCAAAGAGCCATACTACCCAGTTATTCAGGATCTGTCTGTCGTTCGCCCGTTCCGTTTTTTGGGTGAAGCCGGGTTCCCGGATGATGGAGATACGTCCAAAGGGATTAAGAAACCTGTAGGTACAGGACCTTGGATGCTGGATGAATACAAGCAGGATGAATATGCAACCTTTAAGCGTAATCCGAATTATTGGGGTACTGCACCGAAGGTTGACAAAATTACGGTCAAAATTATTCCCGATGGTGAAACACGTGTAATGGCCTTTGAAAAAGGCGACCTGGATCTGATTTATGGAGAGGGCGTTATTAGCCTGGATGCTTTCAAACAGCTGCGCGACACGAATCAGTATGTTACCACGCTGTCCGAGCCTGTCGGCACAAGAAGCCTGTTGCTCAACTCGTCCAATCCCAAACTGGCAGACCTTCGGGTACGTCTGGCACTCCAGCATGGATTTAACAAGCAGGCGATGGTGGAAGGCGTAACCTCGGGGCTGGAGGAAACAGCGGATACGGTTTTATCCAAAAACTACCCATATACGAATGTCGACTTACAGCCAATAGGCTATGATGTGGAAAAATCCAAAGCATTGTTGGATGAGGCTGGCTGGAAGCTGCCCGCAGGCAGCACAGTACGGGAGAAAGACGGACAACAGCTGGATTTTGAGCTGATTTTCGATAAGACCGATCCGATCCAAAAGGCGATGGCTGAAACCATTCAGGCTGAATGGGGAGAGCTGGGTGTCAAAGTGAATCTGACCGGACTGGAGCTGACGGTTCAAATCAAGCGGCTTAGATCCAACCAGTTTGATCTGTATTTCTGGTACAACTATGGTGCGCCTTATGATCCGCATTCCTTTATTAATGTTATTGCCAAGAAGAGCTTCGGAATTTCTGAGGTGCTGAGCGCCCTTCCCATGAAGAAGGATCTGGATCAGCAAGTACACGAAGCACTTTCATCGACAGATGAAACCAAGCGTCAAGAACTGTATGCTTCGATTTTGAAGACGCTCCAAGAGCAATCTGCCATTGTGCCTATTTCGTATATTAAGAAAACGGCAGTGTATCAGAAAAAGATTACAAACTTTGTATTTCCAGCTAATCGGGATGAAAATCCATTTGAGGGAATTGAAATTGGAAAGTAACTGAAACGGTGAGGTAACGTTAATTTACAGGATAGGAGGACAACTTATGATTAGCTATATCGGGAAGCGAATGGTAGCGGTCATTCCTATTGTTCTCTTTGCCACCCTCGTTACTTTTGCACTCATTCACATTTCACCGGTTGATCCGGCTGAAGCTTACTTGACGGCTGCCCATATTTATCCTACCCCGGAAGTTCTGGAGCAGAAAAGACATGAGTTCGGACTGGATCAGCCATTGCTGACACAGTATATGCATACAATTCAAAGAATCAGTCGGTTGGATTTTGGTACTTCGTATCTGACCAACAAGCCAGTGTGGGATGAGGTGAAGGCTCGATTGCCTGCCACTGTTGAGTTGGCCTTAAGCAGCATGGCACTATCTATACTGGTGAGCACCCCGTTGGGTGTGTTGGCGGCTATGCGTAAAAATGGCTGGATCGACATGCTGAGTCGGGGGATTTCGTATTTCGGGGCGTCTATTCCCCAGTTCTGGCTGGGATATTTGTTAATCTTCTTTTTCTCTGTCCGATTGGACTGGCTACCTGTAGAGGGTCGGGGAACGTGGCAGCATCTGGTGTTACCGACGTTGACTCTGTCGCTGGTTCTGATTGCTTTATATACGCGCCTGCTGCGATCCAGTGTGCTGGAACAGCTTCAGGAAACGTATGTACTGTATGCCAGAACCAGAGGAATACGCGAGCGGGTGATTATGCTCAAGCACATACTCAAAATGGCTATGACTCCGCTAATAACAAGTATGGGCATGAATCTGGGCAAGTTGCTGACTGGAACGATTATTGTGGAGCAGGTGTTTTCATGGCCTGGGTTTGGCCGTTATTTTGTGGAAGCCATTTTTAACCGGGATATTCCCGTCATACAATGCTATGTGTTTCTGGCGGCATGCCTGTTCATCGTATGCAATTTGCTCGTTGATCTGGTGCAGTTGTATATGGACCCCCGAATTTCCTCGAAGGGACGAGCAGAGCAGTGATGATAAGGTTGCGTAAAATGTTCAAGGATCAAAAGGTAATCGTGGTTTGCTCAGTCGTGCTGGCAGCCCTTTTTATCATAATGGCGCTGGCTCCGTGGCTAGCTCCCCATGATCCCGTTAAGGTTAATTTACTGCATAAGCTGGAAGGCCCTTCAAAAGAGTATTGGCTGGGAACGGATCATCTGGGTCGGTGTAATCTATCCCGGCTGCTGTATGGAGCACGAATTTCGCTCGGCTTTGCGACATTAATTTTCCTGTCCTCGCTAAGCATCGGTGTTGTAATCGGATCAATTGCAGGTTATTTGGGCGGTTGGGTCGATAGTGTACTGATGCGGTTTTGCGAAGGCATTATGGCGTTTCCCAACTTGGTGCTTGTGCTCGGCATTGTCGGTATTTTTGGGCCGGGTCTCATGCAGGTGCTGTTTGCCTTGATGCTGGTGCAGTGGGTGTACTATGCCCGAATGTGCCGCAATATGGTCGTCAGTCTGAAAGAGCAGAATTTTATAGCGGCCGCAAGGATTAGCGGCTCCTCCTCAGGGGCCATTATCCGGCGGCACATCATTCCAAATGTGCTGCGGCCGATTATGGTCATTGGTACGCTGGAGATGGGCTGGGCGATTATGGACATCTCCGCGTTGTCATTCCTTGGTCTAGGTATCCAGCCGCCGACTCCTGAATGGGGAGCCATGATTCATGAGGGAACGGGATACATCCGCAGTCATCCGGAATTAATGATTTATCCGGGTATCATGATTCTGGTGGTGGTGATGGCCTTCAATATATTGGGGGAGACGCTGTCCGACCGATACGGGATTGCCAAACGTCAGTAAAACAGGAGTGGGGACAACGATGGATGACACGGCCAAGACGCAGGTGCTGGAGGTCAGCGGCTTGCAGGTAAAGCTCAAAACTGATGCAGGGGCGGTATCTCTACTAGAACCTATCCATTTTGAACTGGAAAAGGGGCAGGTTCTGGGTCTTGTCGGCGAGAGTGGGAGCGGCAAAACAGTAACCTGTAACGCGCTTCTCCAGTTACTGGATCGTCAGACGATGGATGTGGAAGGCAGTGTCCGTCTGAACGGTCGTGAGTTGAACGGAATGGCAGCTGAGGAGATGCGCCGCATTCGGGGCAAGGAAATCGCTTTTATTATGCAAAATCCGATGCGAGCTTTTACGCCAGTGTATACGATTGGGGATCAGTTTATGGAAACGATCCGCACGCATACCGGATTAACCAAACAACAGGCCCGGGATCTTGCCATAACGGCTCTGGAAAATATGAATCTGCCCAATCCAGCCAAGCTAATGAAGCGTTATTCGTTTCAGTTGAGTGGCGGGATGCTGCAACGGGTCATGATCGCCATTTCCATGTGCCTGCGACCAGCAGTGGTTATTGCGGATGAACCGACAACGGCACTCGATGTGGTCAATCAGCTACAGGTGCTGAGAGAGTTGGATCGCTTGCGTACGGAATATGACACGTCTATTTTGCTGATCTCGCATGATCTGGGTGTCATCTCCCAAATGGCGGATGAAGTGGCAGTGATGCAGCGGGGACGTATTGTTGAGCAGGCAGAGGTTTTTCAGTTGTTCGACCAGCCACAGCATGAATATACGAAAATGCTGCTGCAGGCCAGACCTAAGTTGTCCCTTCAGGGCATAAATCAGTAGGGCGATTAGTTGCCTGTTGGATACTTTCAAAAGGGGAGCGAATGCGTGTGCTGCAAGTGAAGGAAGTAACTCATAGCTATAGAAAGCGCAAATGGCTGGGCCGCTCCGAATCACGTCTCCCTGTGCTCACTGATGTGTCGCTTACCATAGAGAGCGGATTTTGTCTGGGACTGCTGGGAACTAGCGGAGCGGGGAAGAGCACGCTGGGCAAGGTTATTCTGGGGCTGGAGAAGCCGCAGGAGGGTCAGGTACTGTTTCAGGGGCAGGACATCTATAATGGGAGTCCTCAAGTACGCAGGGGATTGCGACGGGATATGCAGGTTGTATTCCAGGACTGCTATTCTGCTGTAAACCCTCGCATGACCGCCGGACAGATTATCGGAGAGCCCTTGGACAATTACGAGCGGTTATCAGTGCAGGAACAAAAAAGAACGGTAGAAGGTCTGCTGGAGCGGGTGGGTCTTAAGCCGGAGGATCGGAATAAATATCCGCATCAATTCAGCGGCGGACAATTACAGCGGATTAACATTGCACGGGCGATTGCGCTCAGACCCAAGCTGATCGTGCTGGATGAGTCCGTCAGCAGTCTGGATATGGTTCATCAGATGCGCATTTTATCCCTGTTGGAAGAGCTGAAAACTTCATTTGGATTGTCATATCTGTTTATCACGCATGATATTCGAGCGGCTTACGCCGTCTGTGATGGCATTGCTGTGATGGAACAAGGGAAATTAGTCGAGCACTGTGCTGAGAAAGATCAGATTTTTGAATCTGCTCACCCAGCTGTGCAACGTTTAATTTCGTCCATTTTACCGGAACATCCAGCAGACCGTCTTCCACTTCATAGATAACAACTGACCCGCAAGGGTCTTTTTTTGTGCAATATCTGGTTAGATAATCGAAATGAAATTTGCTAGTTGTATTATTTGAATAACTCGTTATAATATAAAATCATAGTAAATTACTTGGATTTCAAAAGGGGATATCACTTATGAAGAAATCTGCTTTAGTAGCAGCGATTGGCCTATCTCTTGTGTTATTAACGGGTGCTTTGAGTGGATGTTCCTCGAAGGAAGCGGCATCAGGGGATAAGGTACTCTATGTGGGGACACAAAATGACTACCCGCCGTTTGCTTTTACGAATGATAAAAACGAGCTGACCGGATACGATGTGGAAGTAGTCAAGGAGATCGATAAGAAGCTGGACGGCTATAAGATTGAATTTGTACCTTCGGGTTGGGATGCGATATTCCTTGCGCTGGATGCGAATAAAGTTCAGATCATCGCAGATGAAGTTGCCAAAAATCCGGAGCGTGAGAAGAAGTATCTGTTCTCGGATGAGTCCTATTTCTCCGCTCAGTCGGTTATTATTGTGAAAAAGGGTAGAACGGATATCCATTCTCTCAAGGATTTGGAAGGCAAGAAGGTAGCCGCCTCGGTAGGGGATTCCTATACGCAGTTGCTAGAGCAGTATAATGCGAAGAACGGGAACAAAATTATTTTAAAGTATAACGATACAGGCACTTCGTCCGATAACCTCCAAGACGTGCAAAATGGCCGAGTGGATGCTTATGTGAATGATCCAGTGATGGCCGCAGCAACGATCAAGAAGGAAGGCTTGCAGGTGGAAGCTGTGGGCGAGCCTGTGCAAAGCGATAATATCAATCTGGTGTTCAAAAAGGATAAGCAGGGTGAGGAGCTGAAAGCTAAAATCGACCCGATTATTAAAGAGCTTAAAGCGGACGGAACACTGAAAAAATTGTCTGAACAGTGGACAGGTGGAGAATTTATTCCTCAGTAATCACAATGTAAAGAATAGAGTGGGGTTCCTATGGAAAAGCTGTTTGATTTAGATTATATGCTGAAAAGCCTTCCCCAGATCGTGGAGTATCTCCCCGTTACCTTATGGATTGCGTTTGTCTCCATGCTGCTGGGTGCGATCATCGGGTTAGCTACGGCCTTAATCCGGATATACAAGGTGCCTGTCTTGGCACCATTGTCTACTTTGTATGTCTCGTACATCCGGGGAACACCGCTTATTGTGCAGCTGTTTCTCGTATATTACGGAATACCTAAGTTTCTGTATTATTTTCAGAGCGAATATGGCTTCTTGCAACAATTCAATGTCTACGTCATTCCGCCCGAGCTGTTTGCGTTGCTCTCATTTTCGTTGAACCTTGGGGGATATTTGTCGGAGACGTTCCGGGCAGCGATTCATTCAGTCGATCGGGGACAATTTGAGGCTGCCAATTCCATCGGCATGAGCCAAACACAGATTATGCTCAAAATTGTATTGCCGCAGGCGCTAACGGTGGCTTTGCCCAATTTGGGAAACACACTGATCAGTACAGTGAAGGATACATCTTTTATTTTTATGATTGGTGTCGTCGATATGATGGGACAGGCCAAAATTATGGGCGCGCGAGCATTGGCTTTTTTTGAGGTCTATGTTGCGGTGTCTTTGATCTACTGGCTGGTGTGCATCATTATTGAGCGTGGGCTTGTTGTGCTGGAGAAACGTATTCGAATTTACGAAAGAAGTGAGTAAGGGCATGATTCAACTTCATCAAATTCATAAGCATTTTGGGCAGCATCATGTGTTAAAGGGCATAGACCTGACAGTAGGCAAGGGAGAAGTCGTGGTCATTCTGGGGCCAAGCGGATCGGGGAAGTCTACACTGCTGCGCAGCATTAATTTTTTGGAACAGCCGACCAGCGGTACCATTGAAATTGACGGCCTGAGGGTAGATGCGGCCAAGGCCGGAAAAAAGGACATTCTCGGACTGCGGATGGCAACGGCAATGGTATTTCAGCAATATCAGCTGTTTAAAAATTTGAATGCACTCCACAATGTGATGATTGGTCTGACCAGTGTGAAAAAGATGGATCGCAAGCAGGCAAGGGAGATCAGTGAAGGCATTTTGGAAAAGGTCGGGTTAAAGGATCGTATGACCTATTATCCTGCCCAGCTTTCGGGTGGACAACAGCAGCGTGTTGCGATTGCCCGCGCTTTGGCGCTGAATCCGCAGGTGTTGTTGTTCGATGAGCCAACCTCCTCACTCGATCCTGAGCTGGTGGATGAAGTGCTGTCCGTAATTCAAAAGGTGGCGAGTGAAGGCAATACGATGATTATTGTCACGCATGAGCTTGGTTTTGCAAGGGATGTAGCGGATCGGGTCGTGCTGATGGAGCATGGTGCGATTGTAGAACAGGGGCCGGTGGAGCAGTTTTTCAATCATCCGAAGGAAGAACGGACACGGCAATTCCTGGGCAAAGCTTTGGGGCAAAGAACGTTACAGGACCAGCCAGCATCGCCATAAAAGTACGTGAATGGGTTAAAGGTATGTGCAGTGCTGTAGATTCATTGCAACTATCGTAAAAAGCACGCTAAACAAGTCGCGGGAGGCAGGAAAGTCGGCGCTTGTTTTGCCGTGCTTTTTTAGCTTTACATTCGAAATTATTTTCCGTTGCAAAGTAGCTAATCACCCTTATTCATGATAAATTCTAAGAACAATAAAGTGAAGTTGTAATCGGGAAGGAACATTGGCAAATGAAAAGGGTTCTGTTCATTAATACCGGAGGAACAATTTCTTCCTCCTATCAGGAAAACGGCCTGACTCCAACCCAATCGGCTGAAAGTATTTTGGCTGAGATTCCGGAGCTCCAGGAAATTTGCGAGATTGATGCCTACAATCTGATGAGCATTGATAGCACCAATACACAGCCAGAGGATTGGGCTTCCATCGCCCGGATGGTACATCGTTCGCTCGATCAATACGACGGCATTGTTATTGCCCATGGCACAGATACAATGGCTTATACGGCTTCAGCCCTGAGCTTCATGTTGGGGACTGTGGACAAACCCGTTGTGGTGACAGGTTCGCAGGTATCCATATTGGCGGAGCACAGTGATTCCAAAAAAAATGTAATTGACTCATTCCTGACTGCATGTGGCGAGGTGGCAGGGGTTTTTGTCGTGTTTAATGGCAAAATTATCAACGGTAGTCGCAGCTCGAAAATCAGAACACGCAGCTATAACGCTTTTGAGAGTATTAACTATCCGTACATAGGTCTCGTGGAGAACGGGAAGGTGGTCTATACGGAGGGTGTATTTGCAAATCGTGATACCGTTCGTCACCCATACAATGACGGGTATGCTGCTGAAGTATTTCTGCTCAGGCTGATTCCAGGTACGAATCCCGCGATTTTCGATGCTATTCAGAGTTTGGGCTATAAAGGTATCGTCATTGAGGGCTTTGGCATGGGGGGCGTGCCTTTTAAAGAAAGAAGCCTCATTAGCAAAATTGAGGAGCTGATGAAGGACGGTATGAGTATTGTCGTCACAACTCAATGTCCTTATGAGGGCGGGGACCTGACGATTTATGAGGTAGGTCAGAAGGTACTGGAGAAGGGTGTTATTCCGGGGTATGACATGACAACGGAAGCGCTGGTGACGAAAATGATGTGGGCGTTGGGACAGACGACAGACCCGGCCGGGGTAGCCAAGATTATGGCAACGAACTACGCGGACGAAGTGTCCTTGCCTGCGGATACAGCTTCCTGATAGGAAGCCGATTTCCGTAGGTGCCAGCTACATACCGGCTAACGCCGAGCCTGCTCCAGCCTGTTTTTAATCTCAATGGCCATTTCCAGTGCTTGTACGGCCGACTCCAGGGGAATGAGGCATTCCGCATGTCCGCCAAAGCATTCAAGTGCATGATCCCAAATTTTTTCGTATGGATTGGCAGATTCGAGATTGATTTTTTGCTGTCCTGATGCGGTATACTCAAATAATGCGGTGGGTATGGGATCGTTTTCGTCACTCTCATGAAATACCAGCTTGGCTTTTTCGAAATAAGCTTCATAGGCCACCGTGAAAGGATAGCTTTTCGGCATATGGGAAGAAGCGATGACTTCTGTGAAGGCATCCCGGTGCTGAAAATAAGCCCGAACCTGTGCCTGTTCGGGATGGACTACCTCTGTACCCCACACTGTATATGGATCACAGGGACCCCATAACCAGGTGAATAAATCCAGTTCATGAATCATGAACTGCGTAGGGATGGAACTTAGTCCAAGGTCTCCCCACAGGGGAGGAGTTTCTCTTTTCAAGGACAAAGAAATGAGTTTTCCGTATTTTTGTTGGCGATAAGCCTCGTACAGATAGGTATAGGCAGGATCAAACTTAATGAACTGGTTGACCAGAATTTTTTTGCCATATTGCTTCTCAGCTTGTTGCATAAGAAGAGCGTCTTCGAGATGAAAGCAAACCGGTGTTTCACAAAATACATGCTTCCCGTGCTTTAGCGCATCAATGGTATGTGACCTATGCAGGTGGGAGGGCAGGCATAGATCGACGATATCCACGTCCGGATCCAGCAGAATATCCTCTATATTTTGTGTGACTTCTACGTTTAGCTCCTCTTTCAATTTTTGCAGCTTGGTTTCGTTCCTTCCAAATACAATGAGTCTGTTTACCTTGGGATGGTTGTTTAACAGTGAGGCATGATACGCGCCGAATCCCGCCCCCAAAATTCCAATATTCATCATCCATTACACCCCTTTACTTCTATGATACACACCTATTGTTGCCAACAGGGTGTCAACAATCTTTGCATCATCTTTTCATTTCGGGTTAACCATCTATTGTGGAGGTATGATTGTGAGACTGCATCGTTTAATCGCGATTTTATTATGTATCGAATCTAGAGGGAGAATGAAAGCCAGGGAATTGGCGTTGGCATTGGAAACCTCTGTACGCTCCATTTACAGGGATATCGACCTTCTGGCTGAAGCCGGAGTTCCGATTGTTACCGCATCCGGCCCGAAGGGCGGAATTTATTTAATGGACGGTTATACAGCGAATCTGAAACAGTTGAATGGCGGGGATGTCATTCAGTTGTATTTAACGGGGATGGGCATTTATACGGGCGGGTCCACAGAATCGGGTTTGAAGTTAAAGAATACTTTGCTCAAACTGGAACAGACGATGCCGGCCCCATATCAGTCCGATATTCAAAAAGCCAAAGCGCGGTTTTATTTTGATGATACACCGTGGTGGACGGAACGTGTAACGATTCCTTGCCTGGAAGCCGTGAGAGCGGCAGTGTGGGGGTCCTATAAAGTAACTATTCAGTATGAGAAAGCTGACGGCTCTTGTTCTTCTCGCGATGTACATCCCTATGGACTTGTGGTGAAAAAGGGAGATTGGTATCTTATTGCCTTTTGTGAAGTCGGGCAGGAGATTCGGACCTTTAAGTGTGAGCGAATTATAGAGATTCAGCCGTCTGCCGAAGTCTTTGAGGTTCCTGGAGATTTCTCACTGGAACATTATTGGATGAGGCAAGAAAGCACGTTTAAGCAGCTTTGTAGAGAGAAAGAATACTATCCTGTTCTGATCCGAACGACTAAGAAGCAAGCTGGAATATTAGCGAAAAGGATGGAAATCATTCAGTCTGTGCAGGAGGGCAGTCACTTCATTGTAACCGTTAACATGTATAGCTATGAAGCGGCTTGCCGCGATGCGATGGATTGGATCGGCCGGGTTGAAATCGTGGAGCCTGCAATACTCCGACAGTTTGTGAAGGAGGAAATTAGCCGACTCCAGAGGATCTACGGTTAAATCATCAAAAAAACATCTGCCGATAGCAGATGCTTTTGCTTGTTAAGTCCAGGCCCAGAGGAATGCATCACGATCCCAGGCGATTCGGCCACCATGTAGCTTGCGAAATGCCTTTTTGATTTCTTTTTCCAAAGAGACATGACCATGCTCGCTTATAAACACATACTGCTCTCCATATTCAGAGCGTACATATGCAATGGCATCTTCTTGTTTCAAAGTGCCCACTTCACGGATCTGCGCGACCATCCATTGTGCAATTTGTTGTTCTATAGTTGGGGTGTTGTCCATTTGTCGTATCCTTTCCTGCGACCGATTGGGTGTAGCTGTTCAGCTCGCCTCCTGTAGTATACGGCAATTCGGAGAATTATTGAATTTTTTGATATAAATGTACTTATGCAGTTGGCTAAGTGGGCTTTCTTTTGTATAATTAAGGGAATATTCACGGGAATTTTCTTTTTTTGTATTGAAATCATGCAAGTTATCCCTGGGGGTGCCTGATTTGAAGGAAACAACCACTATTCGCGCAGAGCTGGAGCAGTACATCAGACGAGAAGGAATTACGATTAGTAAGTTTGGGGAGAAGACAGGTATTAATGCAGGTACGATTAGTGCCATTATCAACGGTAACCGGCCAATTGCGATGCTGTTGCTGGATCGGATTGCTGCAGGCATGGGGCTTGAAGAGGGGAGCCTCTATGAGCTCTACATTGATGAATTCATACGGAATACGGCGCCGAATTGGCGAAGGGTTCGTCCCTTTTTGCATCGCTGTGCAGAGCTGAATAAATTGGAATGTATTAAGCAAGTCGTGGAGTTTATGATGGACTATCTCATATACGCCCCGGCTTTGTTTGAGACAGCGGAGGAATTATTCAGCGAAGGCAGGTTCGAGGCTGCGGCCATTATTTATAAGAATGTCGCGGAAAGTGAGAAGTATCAACATTCGGAGCGGCTGGCGCTTTGCCAATACCGTTTGTTTACGATTGCCATTGGCGATGATCAGGATGAAAATTTATGGGCAGCCACACATTTTGAAAGCTTTGTGGAGCGGTTGAGTGAGGCAGACCAATTGGATGCCTTAAGAGATTTGGCTAATACGTATGCTTCCTTGCGGCGTTGGGATAAAGTAGAATGGTTTGCTGAAAAAATGGCTCAAAAAGCCAAAGTACAATACGAGCAAAAATACGGAAATACCAGAAAATCAGAGCGTGGCAAGGAACCTAAGGGTCCTTTGTTTATGTATATTGTATACTCTTACGTGCTCCGTGCCGGGGTGTGGGATGAGCGCGGGGATTATCAGAAGGCACTGGAATATGTATCCCTATACTCGGATTTGAGCTGGGTGCAAGAGGATACGGAGGAAGCTCGGCATTTGAAGGCCCTTTGTAGCAACTGGGCTGAGGCCAACGGATATTTGTATCAGTTGATGTCCGGTAGCCTGGATGTGATTCCGCAGTACGTGGATTATTTAGAAAAAAATGAGGGTGAAATTCTGGTCGGGTTACATAAAATAATGGTAGCAGCCAACCGCTATGATTTTAATGTAGATCATGTACTGAAACACTTTGAAAAACAAATTGAGGCATTTGCAGATCAGCATACCAAGGTAGGCACTTATACGGAGCAAATGTCAGCAGATCTTTATGCACGATTTTTGGCAGAGATGGCTTGTTACGATCTCAACAAACATCGGTATTCCAAGGGTATGAAATTTTTGCTCGAAAGCCTTTCCTATTCTGTCGTGCTGAATGGTAATCCTGTCACCATCAAATGTGTAGGACTATTTGAAAAGTATCGGCATACTGCCACTTCTGAGGACAAAGAGGAGTATAAAAACTTACTTGGAGAGGTAGAGTACATCCATGATAAAAAAGATCGTTTTTTCTCTGCTCGCATTTAATGTTTTTATCCTATTGCATTTTCCACCCGTCACCCCTCCTATAGAAGACCCAAGCGATGTCCACAGTCATGGGCTGGGAGGATGGGCATTGTCATCTCCTGAACCATTCGCATAGAGGGTCTAGTATAACATTAAAAAAGGTATTCTCTTATGGGACTGACCCCCGTTTGTGAGACAGGGATCAAAACACCTTCCAAGTTTAAGCAGCCAGTTGTCGGAAATGAACCGGCGACTGGTTGTTTAGTTTTGTTTGAATGCGAATTGAGTTATAGTAAAGGATGTACTCTCGAACGGTCTGCTCGACGATTGCCGTCGTCGTACAGGTTAAACTTTCGAGATAGAACGTTTCAGACTTTAGTGTGGAATGAAACGATTCGATGGGGGCATTATCAGCAGGCGTTCCCTTACGGGACATGCTCATGGTAATGCCTTTTCCTTTTACCGCTTCCTGGTAGGCCAAGGATGTGTAGACGCTGCCTTGATCGCTATGAAGTATTGCACCTGGTAGAGATGGCAACTGACGAAGGGTATCGAGCACAAAGGCGGTGTCCTGCTTGTCAGCTATACTGTATGCCACAATCTCTCCGTTAAACAAGTCTAAAATACTCGACAGATACAACATTCTTCCTCCAAATGGCAAATACGTAATGTCCGTTACAAGTTTTTGCATAGGCGTATCTGCTTCAAACTGTCGCTTTAGTAGATGCTCCGCGATATGAATGGGTTGCCCAGTAGGTTTCCGTTTCTTCGCTTTGACACGACATTGCAGCCCTTCACGCTGCATAATCCGTTGCACGCGTTTGTGGTTTACCGCATACTCCCTCCGAAGCAAGGCGGTGATTTTCCGGTATCCATAACGATATTTATGCTGGATACAGAGTTCACGGATTTTCTCTACCAAGTGATCCTCAAGTTTGCTCGCATACTCCGCCTTCCAGCGATAGTACGTGGCGCGAGAGATTCCTATCCATGCACAAGCTTGCTTCACACTCACTTCCCCTCGGATCGACTCTATCCACTCCATTACGATCTTTGACGATACCTCCTCTCCATTACGCTGTACTTTTTTAGCAACTCTAGTTGTTGTCTCAAAAACCTGTTCTCAGCCTGGACCTTCTCTAATTCCGAAGTGTATTCGGGCCCTTTGCCGTAGCTGTATTGTTTGCCTACAGGCTGCTCTAAACGGTTCTGCTCGCCATTACGGTACCATCTCATCCAAGTTTCCACTTGTGTCTTGTTTCGTATGTTTAATTGCTCCATGATTTCTTTGACCGGTATACCAGCCATTCTCATTTCAATCGCCTTCATTTTAACTTCTAATGGATAACTGACTCTTGTTGCCAACGAAAAAACACCTCCAAGGTTGTCTCCATATCTTACGACATGGTTGCATTCTCTTGAAGGTGTTTTGATTTGTCTCACGTTAAGGGGTCAGTCCCTATGAAGAAGAGGATACCTTTTTTATTTGGAAGTGCATTTGAAGGAGCGTCCTTGCCGTCAAGTGAGAGGAGTTGGGAGCTGGGCAGGCGGAAACCATACATGACGCAGATCTACCCAGCCCTGGCTGTTAAAGGATACGCCGCGTACAGTAGGAAGATATGCCGTCTGAACGGGCTTTTCATATAAGATATGCAGCTGGTGCTCATCCATGAGCCGAGTTTCGATATGTTCAAATTGCTGCGCTCTGACGGTATGATCAGCTTCCCGTGCAATTTCGCGCAGCAGTCTTTCGATATCCACGCGGCTATGCGGCTCCACATGTCCGGATACATTAAGATACAGATCAAACAGGCGCAATTGCTCATCACGGTCACGAAACAGAGAAAAGATGATTAAGTCTGACTCCATACGAATCGATGAACTTTTAAATTCATTCATGGATGCGGCTACGATGTTACAGGTATATCCACAGGATTCGAGCTGGGCCGCGACCCGTTCTGCATCCGCTCTATACTCAGGAATGGTGGCAATTTGCAACGCCGCCAGTGGTTCACATGAATCGTTAGCGTTAGATGAATCCACTGCTGAAGGAAGGGGGCGATGATCCAGACATGCTACAATCCGAGCACGTATTTCCGGGTTGCGCAGCGGTCCGTCCTTGTGTGTGTTACATGTGATAAATTTGCGCACCGAAGCTGCCGAGTGAATCTGGCTCCATGCGGTATCCGTGTCTCTTGCCAGGATAGGATTATGGATAATGTGAAAAGAGGAAGCGGTGTCTTCCATATCCGACGATTCTAGCTTAGTTGCCCACGGGAGTTGGACGATTTCCACCCGATCTAGATGAGCACGACCTTGAAAATAGGGCGAAAAAGCCTCAAGTAGGCACAGGCTTTCGTTCATTTCCGTGACCTTGAAAGCCCCTGTACCGATAGGACGGACGCCAAATGCGGCTTCACCCACCTGATTAAGCTCACGCGGTACAATTGCAGCCCGGCTGGTACACAGGAAGGATAGAAATAGCTCGTTCGGCTCCTTTAGTACAAAGCGTACCATCGTCGGACTCAACGCCTGAACGTGCTGAATTTGCCGGACGATAAAATGGTAAAGTCTCCTTCCCGGCGCCAGGCTCAGTCGCTCAAAGGTATAAACGACGTCTTCCGCGGTCAGTATTTTGCCGTTATGAAACAGCACTTCTTTACGCAGGAAAAAAGTCCACTGCGTACGAGTAGTGTCCACTTCCCAAGCGTGCGCCAGTCCCGGCAAAATCTCGCCGCTCTCGTTCGCCCGGCGGGCCAGCCCGTCAAAAACATGGCTGGATACGAAGGACTCGGCGAGCCAGTTCAAGTACAACGGGTCCAGCGTATAGAGCTGCTGGCGAATAGGCAGACGCAGCGTGTCGATCTGCTGCTGATCACTGCGCACCTCTGCGTGATGCCCGAAATAATTCAGCAGCCAGCCTTGTAAATGCTCCTGCATGGTGGAGGAGCGTGAATGAGCTCGGATTTCATCCAGTGCGCGTTTGATATCATGGCGGTCTATGGCTTGCATCATGGATTGCACGGCAATGTCTTCCGGCTGAATGAGGAAGCGTAGACTGGAACGGCGGCCTCTGCCTCGGCGGGGAGTCCATTGTATCCAGTCGTGCTGCTCCATTTTCTGAATGATCATCAAGGCGTTGCGGTGGGTGCAGTCAAAAATAGCCGCCAGCTCATCCAGCGTAGTCTCTATGGTATGGTTCTCGTCCCTGTCGTCAGCTGCGTGGGAGTGAAGCCGTAAAAATTGGGCGTGAAGTTTCATTCAGGAATGCTCCGTTTCCCCTATCCCTTGAGTAAAAGCGTAACTGCTTTTATAAAATAGGAAATTTTATTTCGATTAATTTCTCTTTATCTTCTTATTTTATCATCTACAATAAGGGTTATAAAGCATAGTTGTGGAGGTATTTACCATGCATGACAAGATGAGTGGATCGTCTTTACCGAAAGCGTCATTGTTGTCCGCCTTTGCTGGCGCTATTGTGTTGGCGCTGGTTCATCAATATCTGTTCTTCGGACATGGGCTGGGCGTGTCTATGCCTATTTTTGTTATTGTATTTTACGTGTATATGTATTCCTTTAATCGAGATCGTTGCCAGCCCCTTTCATGGATAGGACGTCTGTTGTTTGTAGTCATTATGATGCTGGCACTGACATATGTGCTGTTCGATAACCCGATCTTCTATGTGTTAAATGCTCTGGCTATAGCTGCTCTGATTAGCGTGCATATGGTGTTGCTGTTCGGGGAAAAAAGGCATGGCTGGTCGGAAGTCGGTATTATCGGTCAGGCGCTAAGCCATTGGTTTTATCAAAATTTTCGCCATATCGTGACCCCGTTTCGGATGTTTAAGACGGCAGCCTTTCGGAATGTAAAGGATGAGCGTAAGCGTGTATTGGGTAAAGTGATAATCGGTCTACTTATTGCCTTGCCGTTGCTACTCATTATTATATCTTTGCTGGCTTCCGCAGACGGGATGTTCGAAAAGTTGTTATCAGGCATACCCGCATGGATTGGTACATTGACCTTTGGGAGTGGTTTGCCGCGGCTGATTTGGACCTGCTTTTTTACCTTCTGTTTTTTCTGTTACTTGTGGGGATTTGTACAGCCTGCTCCGCGGAATACGGAGAGAGAGGCTCAGCCAGCAGCAGCAGCACCTTACCACGAACCGGTCGCGATCAAGTTTGATCCTGTCATTACCGCTACAGTGCTGATTGTCATGAATCTGGTGTATGTTGTGTTCGTTGTGCTGCAGTTCGGATATCTGTTTGGTGCATGGGAAGGGGCTTTGCCAGAAGGAACCTCGTATGCTGAATATGCGAGAAGAGGATTCGGGGAGCTGGTTATGGTAACAGGTATCAACTTTGTGCTGATGATCAGTGTATTGAAGTGGACTGAATTCGGCTCAGGTATAGTACAAAGATTGAACAGCGGCCTGCTGTACATACTCGTTGGTTGTTCGGGTGTGATGCTGTACTCGGGATATACCCGGCTGGTCATGTACGAAGAAGCATACGGCTATACGTATATCCGCTATCTGGTACACGCATTTATGATTTTTCTAGGCTTGCTGCTGCTCGTTGCAGCTGTGCGCATTCATGTCCGCCAGCTTCCGCTGGCGAAATATTATATTGTACTCACTCTAATCGCCTATGTCGTCGTGAACTATGTGGGCATTGATGTACGGATAGCTGAAAATAATCTCGAACGGTATCGTACAACATCGGTGATAGACAAGGAATACTTGAGTGAGCTGTCAGCGGACGCGATTCCACTGCTGATTGATTTTAGCCGTAAGGAACATGGAGCGCTGGATGAGTTTTTACAAACCCGTTTGATGAGCATGACGAGAGAAGAATCGAATTGGCCAGAATTCAATTGGGCTAAGTATCGAGCGCAACAGGAATTGCACGACTATATTTTGGAATGAGAGGTGTTTGGGAATGATCGGAACAGATACGACACAGGATATGGTATTGGAGCTACAGGATGAAATGTCACAATATCAGTATCAATTTGGTGTAAGGCGGAATGATTTTCTCGTGGAGGCTATGTCCTACGGGATGAGTGAGGAGGAAGCCCGTGCTTATGCTATCCAGCGTATTGGCCCGGTCGTTCCCGTCACCTGCATCCCTACGTTGGCTCTAGGCAAAGTGAGACCGCTCAGTCCAATGTTGGCAGCGCGGTACCAATATGCAGGGGATTGGAAGGACATCCATGAGCATCTGCTCCTTCCTGATGAAGTGCTGCGAATCGTAGGTACACAGCATTTTCGCAGCTGGATCAGCGATATGCGAAATTACTGGGTAGAATCGGCCCCTTACCGATTCGGGGATGATCGTCTTTCGCTGCTGTCGGTTGCAAGCGAGAAAGAAGGTCACTTTTCCATGCTCGTCTGGAGGGAACCTGGTGAAGAGCCAGAGGTATGGACGTATGCTTCCCAGCATGAATACCGATTCAGTCATTTGCTCCACTGGTTCAAGTGGCTGAACGGGCGCAGTGAAGAATGAGAGGTACAGATGATGAAAAAGAATCGTAATTGGATCGTCCTGTTTATTGGCATTGCTGTAATGGTGGGGGTTGCAGACTATTTTACACCCGCTAAGCCTGCGACTACTTCTGAGCTTATCGTTCCAACCGTAATCAGTGAAGAAAGTCTTCAACTAAGTGATGATTAATCAAGCAAAAGCCCTGGTTATCACTGTGAATGGAATCTGAATAGGAAATATAAAAAGAGTTCATTTTCTGTGGTATTGCGTTGTTAAAGTAAGCCGGAAATCACCCTAATAGTTGAGAGGGAATTGAAGCCAACATCAATTGAATGTGGAGCCATTCAGATGTTCAAGCGACTCCGTCATTTCCTCTACAACTTATATTCAGGGGGAATTTTCAATGGCTAGAAGTGCAAGCACATACGCATCTGTAATCGATGGCTTTAAGGTAGAAACGAACAAAAAGTATTCACCAGTAGGTGGAACAAAATGTAATATTTTCGCGCAAGATGTGATGGCTGCGATGTCGGCTTCCTTGCCAGGTGGCTTAGCCAATCAAATGGCTGATGCTTTACTGAATAAAAAGGCGCCAGGCTGGTCCTCTGTAACTTTTCAGGATGCTCAAAAAAGAGCAAATCTCGGGTACCCTACGATTGGGATCAAAAAAGCGGACGGACATGGTCATGTCGTAGTCGTCAGACCGAAGGGATCATCGATTACGATCTTGAAGGAAGTACAGATCGCTCAGGCGGGGACCAAAAATTACAACAGTAATACTATTAATTATTCTTGGGTGGCAGCTGATCTGCCTGGCGTAAAATTCTATACACACGACTAAGTGGTTTGAGATATTGGCAATCTAAACAACCCTGGAAGCAGATCCATTCGATCTGCCTCCAGGGTTGTTTTTTATTTTGAAACAGAATGTTTAGATACAATGAAGGCTTTGCCTGGCTTGATAAAAGCAACAGCATAACCATTAGAGAAGGAAGAAGATTCCGATCTGTATTCAAGCTTGGTCAGCAGTTGACCTTGGCGATTGATGTATCCGAATTTTCCGTCCGAAACGGATGAGTTTGCTTGTTTACCGACTAAAGCAATGCCTTCCTTGAATGGAGATGTAACGTCATATTTTTGTTGATATTTAATGACCAATGTTCCGGTTCTATCAATAAACCCAACCTCATTTTTCGCATTTTTCACACTGGCCAGGCCCTCGCTAAAATCCTGTGCATCCGTAAATTTAAAGGGAATCACGACTTTTCCCTGTTTATTGATGAATCCCCATTTACCCTTGGCATTTTGTACTGGAGCTAATCCTTCCGAGAAGTCTCCGCCGGATTTGTATTGAGGTGGAATGACTTCTTTGCCTGCCGTATTGATATAACCGTATAGCCCCTTGCTATTTTGAACAATAGCCAAGCCATTCGAGAAACTACGGCTGTATTTATATTGATAAGGAATCGCTAGTTTACCGGAAGCATTCACAAAACCAATCTTCCCAGTGTTAGGGGCATAGGCAAGAGCCAGACCGTCTGTAAATACATATTCTGAATCCACATTTTCTTTAAAATGAGAAAGGATTTTCCCCGTTCGATCTATAATTGCATTTTCTTTGGTGTCTGCTATTGTGACCTTGGCTTTGCCTTCGGAAAAGACATTGGCTTCGGTATATTGGCAAGGAATAACCAGTGTCCCTTTGGTATTAATGTATCCATAGAGATTGGTTTTTGTATTTTTGACTACAGCTCGTTGCTCTTGAAAATCACCAATAGGTTTAAGCTCGGCGGGAAGAGAGAAAGCTTTTTGTCCTTTGGTATTGTAATACACAAGGTTTCCGGCAGATGTTTCAGCGGCCAATAAGCCATCATGGAAAGCACCATCGCTTGAAGGACGAGCAATGTTGTAATCTACAGCGGTTTTAGAGACTTCAATGGTTGTTGTACTGGATGCGGCCCAACCTGTTCCCATAACGGAGAGGCTAGTCACCAGAATCAATGCAGCTAATCCTAACTTTTTCAACATGCATAAGCTCCTTTGTGAGTTGATTTTAACTTCGGGCTTCAAAGAATTCTGCCCTCATACGTAAGGCCTTCCATAATATAGACGATAAAAATGTAGGAATGTTTCTTGATATTCAAATTTTTTCTAATTTTCAGTGTGTGAAAGCTCTAAACCTGACCTACATCTTTCGGATGCTCAACAGAGAGTTGCCGTTACGCATAAACTCATACGGGACCTTGGCCTCCGTCACCCGTAAGCCTTCTGCCTCCAGCTCAAGAATCAAACGATCTAGCAGATCGTAACGAGTGCCTGTTAAATCGGTCAGAGGAAAAATGCGGACTTCCTCTGAAGCCACTCTTAGCAGTTCGTGTACCGTATTTTTATGAAACTCATAGTCGAGTCGATCACTATACCTAAACAGAAAATGGGCAGACAGCACGATATTAAACTGTTCATCCTCAAAGCGAAGCTCCGGTAGTACCGCAGCAACGTAGCGTTCTGGGTGCTTCCTCATATATCCTGCGTGCAATCCTGAAGTGCTTGATGCCGCTGCTCGCTAAGCCTCGCACATCTCTTATAGTGAGAATCGATTATTATTGAGAGATTTAAGATAATATCAGTTCATTTTTCAAAAAAAGAAGAAAATGTGTCATTTTAAAAAAAGTCTATACATATATGTTAAATGTATAGACAAATGCGAAAAGCGGATTTATAATTACGCTGTAAACGTTTTCTAGTAGTTATCATCCAATCAGACCTTGAAGGGAAGGAATAATCATGAAGAAAATTTTACTGGCGTGCAGCTCAGGTATGTCTACAAGTTTGCTGGTTACCAAGATGCAGGAATATGCTAAGTCCATTGGAGATGAGGCTGAAATTTGGGCAGTAGGTCAAGATCAGGCGGCAGAAGATATGGCTAAGGCTGACGCGGTATTGATTGGCCCGCAAATGAGTTTTCTTAAAGGACAACTGGAAAAGGAAGCATCTCAATATGGTATTCATGTAGAAGTGATCGACATGATGGCCTACGGAATGGTTGACGGTAAGAAAGCCTATGAACAGGCCGTAAAGCTGGTGGAACGCAAAAATGGATAAGATCAATATAGCTGAACTGACGGAAGAGCAAATTAGTTTCCAACTTATTCTTCACAGTGGAAGCGCTCGCAGTAAAGTAATTCAAGCGCTGACTGAATACCGAAATGAAAATGTAGAAGGTGCGGACGAACTGCTCAAAGAAGCCAAGCAAGATTTACGTGCTGCACATGATATCCATTTTCAAATGGTTAAGAAGGAAGCGGGAGGTACTCAAACTCCCTTCTCGCTCCTTCTGATGCATGCCGAGGATCATCTGATGTCCACGGTTACCATGAAGGATCTGGTTAAAGAACTGCTGGAGCTGTTCAAATCCAGAAGTTTATAGCAGGACCTGTAAAATTGTGAATTTTGGGACATGAAATGCTTGCAACTCTATTGATGCAAGTCACTTCGCGGGGAGGAATAGGCTTTGTTTGAGAAATTAAGCCGGATACTGATACCTATTGCCGGTAAACTGAACAACAACCGCTATCTTACTGTACTGCGTGATGCATTTATGTTGTCATTTCCATTAACAGTTTTTGGCTCCATCATTGTCGTTATTATCAATCTGCCGTTTCTCAAAGGTTGGATGGGTGACGGTAATTATGCGACTTTTAACAGTCTGCTGAACATTGCGCCGAGTGCCACCCTGAACATCATGACCTTATTCGTAGTTGTCGGGATCGGCTATTATTTATCCCGAAGTTATAAGGTCGAGCCCATATTCGGCGGCATGATCGCGTTGGTCAGCTTCTTGATGCTCACCCCATTTGTGCTGACACAAGAAAGCGGTGCCACGATTGCTGGTGTCATTCCGTTGGATCGAATTGGGGCCAAAGGCATGTTCCTTGGCATGATCGTTGCTTTTATAGCTGCTGAAATTTATCGAAGAGTGACACAGCGGAACATTGTTATCAAAATGCCTCCAGGCGTTCCGCCAGCTGTTGCCAAATCGTTTGCCGCTTTGCTTCCAGCGTGTATCACATTGGGCATATTTTTGATCATTAATGTTGTAGTTACACTGACTCTTCATAATAACTTGCATGATCTGATATATCATGCTGTACAGGCACCTCTGGTGCATTTGGGCAGTGGTATTGTACCTACATTAATTGCTATTTTCTTTGTTCAGCTTTTATGGTTCTTTGGGCTTCATGGTCAGATTATTATCAACTCAGTCATGGAACCGATCTGGAATACGCTGGCACTTGAAAACTACGAAGCGTACTCCAAAGGAGCAGAACTGCCGCATATTATCACCAAGCAGTTTGTGGATATTTATACCGTAGGTATCGGTGGTACAGGTATGACATTGGCAGTCGTGCTCACGATTCTGATCTTCCTAAAGAGCAAGCAATTGAAGCAGGTCAGTAAGTTGGCCATTGGACCAGGTCTATTCAATGTCAATGAACCCGTCATTTTCGGTTTGCCGATTGTGATGAATCCGCTTATTTTTGTCCCATGGGTCATTGCTCCAATGATCGTTACGCTGATTACTTACTTCGCGATGTCCACCGGGCTTGTACCACCGCCTAACGGAATACAGGTCCCTTGGACGATGCCGTTGTTCTTTAGTGGAATGATGGCTACGGGATCTCTAATGGGAGGCGTACTGCAGTTGTTTAATATGGCTGTCGTTTTTGTCATTTGGTTCCCATTCCTGAAATTTATTGATCGAATGAACGTCCGTAAAGAGCAGGAAGAGGAGATTAACCAAGCAGCCATTGCAGGTAAGGATCAAACTGTTGGAATGTAGTGTGAATGAGCCTGAACTAGCGGCTTATTCATTGCAAAAGAGAGAGGAGTAGAGCTGTGAATCATACCGAAATGAAAGATACAGAGCAGCAAGCCATTCAATACTGTTTTCCATCCGACTTCTGGTGGGGGTCATCAGCCTCGGCGACCCAGACAGAAGGAACCGTGGAGGGAGACGGCAAAGGACCGAACATCTGGGATTATTGGTTTGAACAGGAGCCAAACCGTTTTTATGACGGGGTGGGACCTGGCGATACATCCCGCTTCTATACTCGTTACAAAGAAGATATTGCACTCATGAAAGAGCTTGGCCATAACTCCTTCCGGTTCTCCATTTCCTGGTCACGCCTGTTTCCAGCAGGAAGAGGTGAATTGAACCAGAAGGCGGTTCAATTCTATAATGCCGTCATTGCAGAGTTGCATGAGGCGGGGATTGAGCCGTTTGTGAATCTGTATCATTTTGATTTGCCGATGGCTTTACAGGAAAAAGGAGGCTGGGTAAACCGGGAGACGGTCGAAGCTTACGTGGATTACACTAACACTTGCTTTGAGCTATTCGGGGATCGTGTAGCCAAATGGTTTACACATAACGAGCCGATTGTCCCGGTGGAAGGCGGCTATCTGTACGATTTCCACTATCCAAATGAAGTGGATTTCGGGAAAGCTGTACAGGTGGGATATCATACCTTGCTATCGAGCGCGAGTGCCATTAAGGCTTACAGAGAAGGCGGTTACAAGGGCAAAATTGGTATTATTTTGAACCTGACGCCAACTTATCCGCGTAGCCAGCACCCGGCAGACGTGCAGGCTGCTGAAATATGCGACGCATTCTTTAACCGTTCCTTTTTAGACCCATCTGTGACGGGAGAATTTAATCCTTTGCTCGTGGAGTTGTTACGCCAAGAGGGATTCGTACCAAACATGGAAGACGGAGACCGGGAGATTATACGTCAAGGCACTGTGGACCTGCTGGGGATTAACTATTATCAGCCGCGCAGAGTCAAGGCTCGCGAAAGTCTTCCGAATCCAGATGCGCCTTTTGTGCCGGAACGATTCTTCGATTATTACGCCATGCCTGGTCGTAAGATGAATGAGATGCGAGGCTGGGAGATTTATGAGAAGGGCATTTACGACATTCTGACCAACGTCAGGGAGAATTATGGAAACATTGAATGCTTCATATCAGAAAACGGAATGGGTGTTCAAGGCGAGGAAAAATTCAGGGATGAGAACGGCATGATCCATGATGACTATCGCATTGATTTTATCCGTGAGCATCTCAAATGGGTCCAACGTGCCATCTCAGAAGGCTCCAATGTGAAAGGCTATCACTTATGGACATTTATGGACAACTGGTCCTGGACGAACGCTTATAAAAATCGTTATGGCTTCGTATCTGTCGACCTTCAGAACGAAGGCAAAAGATCCGTTAAACAGAGTGGGCACTGGTTCAAACAAGTGATCGAAAATAACGGATTCTAAGGTGGTGGGTGGTCCTCTGGACCACCTTTTTTTATCACCAAGCCAAGTTACCCTGTATACTGCTGGTGAGAAAGTATATTGTTCGGTATACTTACTTATACCATAATACCTCGATGTCCCCGCCTGCAGAACCAAAAGAACCAGCGCTACCGATATTTTTGGTAAAATGCTGACATAAAACAAATTTTAGTACAGGTGGTAGACAGATGAATAAATACCAACGGATTGCACAAGAGGTCAAGAAGCGCATTATAGATAAGACCTATAGCAGTGATGATCCGATCCCCGACGAAATTTCACTGGCCAGTGAGTTCCGGGTAAGTCGGATGACGATTAAGAGGGCATTGGATACGTTGGTGTCGGAAGGGCTGTTGAATCGTAAAAGAGGGCACGGAACCTTTATCGTCAAATCGGTCTATAATGGTCCGGTTAATGTCGTTGTGAATGAAATGCTGGGGCTGACCAACGTACTGCGCGGGAAAGAAATCAAAAGTAAAATCATAGCCTTTGACGTTCAATTTCCATCTGAAGAGGTAGCGGCGCATCTATTTATTGATGCCAATTCTCCTGTGTATCATGTAGTCCGTCTGCGTATTGTAGAAGGAGAGCCGTATGTGATAGAGCGCACATACATGCCTACCAAGCTGATCAGCGGTATTACCGAGCAGGTGTTGCACGGCTCAGTGTACAAACATATTAAGGAGGAGCTGGGCCTTAATATTGTCAGTTCACATCGTACCATCCGTGCGTCCAAGTCGACCGAGCTAGATTGGGAACATTTGGATTGCGGTGCGGATGATCCAGTTTTAGAAATTGAGCAGGTAGGTTATCTGGATACGGGTATACCGTTTGAATACTCATTCTCACGGCATCGGTATGATAAATTTGTGTTTACCACAGTAAATCGGATACGTTGAGCGAATGAGTACGAAACAGGTGGTAAAGCAAACATGGCAGAAGAAGCCTATCTAATATGGGATTCTCCTGCCTGTTCTTTTTTAATGAAGCAAGTTAATGACCAAGCAACCTGACTTCATGCACCGTTGGGGTGTACCAGTTGTTTGGATTATTAAATAACACCGCATTAACAAGATTGATGCGCACGTAACGGGCTTGGAAGTTAACTTTGTCACTGGTAAAGCCATATGTGGTATTGCTTGTGCGGTCAATGGTGGAATAATGAACACCATCCGTACTATATTCGATTTTATACTTGTAATATGCCTCAGATCCTTTGTACATAAACCATGAAATATCCACTTCGCTAATCGTCTTGGTACTGCCCAAATCGACCTGCCACCATGCAGGCCAGGATGCAGATGTAGCCTTCCATGAAGTTTGAGGGTTACCATCGTTCGCCAGTGAAGCCGGAGAAGCGGAGGCGGCTGAGCTGGCAGTTGCTGTTTTGCCTTGCGCGTGATTCACAAGAGAAGGCAGGATGACTGTGCCTGTGGCAGCATCCAAATCCCAACTACTGTACCAATTGAGGGTTGCCGTTTTATTAGCATCATTCAAGGTCAGTGGCAACCAAATAAATTTGTGATCGCTCAGATTGAGCGGGTTCCAGCGGTCGCCCATATAGATGTAGCTGGTTCCAGCGTTGCCTGTAATTGTGGCGATGGAGTGGATTTGTGAGCCATAAGCCGCCGGATCGCCGAAAGGCGACAAAGCAGACCAGCTTCCAGTCATGGAGCTGGCGGTTGCATAAGCACCCTGATTCGGATACCAGCCGGATGCCTGTGAGGTAAACAGGTAGTAGGTGTTATTCTTTTTCACAACAGCGGGGGCTTCACGATAGCCATTTTCAAAAATCCAGCCAACGAACGACTGCACACCTGTATAATCGGCCGTCAGCTTGAAGATTGCCATCGTATCGTTGGCGCCGCCATTTTTACGGGAAGCTGTAATGAGGTAGCCGCTACCGTCAGTATCCGTAAATACCGTCATATCACGAGACTCATAATTCAGCGGGCGGAAGCTGCCTTGGTAAGTAAAATTCCCGTCGGGTGTATCGCTGGTAGCGACAGCTACGCGACCGAGTGAGTAGTCCGTGCCATTTTCATAGTGTGCCCATAATACATATTTTCCGGTGGATTTGTTGTAAATGACTTTGGGACGCTCAATTTTGCTTGAATTCAGCTCAGGGGCGGAATCTTTGGTGAGAATACTACTGCGGAAGGACCAATTTTTCAAATCGGTCGAGGTGTATACGTTCACTTTTTCAAATTTCCAGTTTTCGGCATGCTCGCCGTACCAATAATAAGTGGAGCCTACTTTTAGGATATTTCCGCTGTTTGCCTGAATCGGGTTACCTGCGGTGTCTTTCCAATCTGTTCCGTTCGTAATGGCTGTGCTTGCTATTGCACTCAAGGAAAGTTCTGCATTAGCGGCGTCTATACCATTCAGCGATGGGTTCATCTCGCTCCCATAGGTTGCTTGCGTAACGCCTGTAGTATTGGCATGTACCGCATTAGGTTGAAGACCTGCACCGACCACTGCGAGTATAATACAAATCCATGCGGCTAACGATTTGCTGTTGCTGATCCACTTCACGATATCATCTGCCTCCTTTAACACGGATAGGATGGGCCAGAAGGGCTTGTCCGGCACCTCATCTTTGATTTTATCTTAACTGGAAGCGTTTACAAGTGGAATAAATTGAAGTCTTTAGAATGGTAAACTGCTGTTAGAAGAAAGAGCAAATTTGATCATTACATACGAAATAGGTATATAGGGAAGCTCGTCACTTATATCAGAATTGTTTGTGATTGTGCGCTTTGTCATTGACACGTTCATGAATTATTTCAAATTTAAAGTGACTGGAATCACATAAACGATTGCTTTATGTGGGTATACTTGCTTTAATTAAGGGTTAACAAAAGGGAACTATGTTAATAACAACTATTGTTCATCTTATTTTGGAGAGAAGAGGGATACTACGATGTTAAGTGAGCAAACCATTGCAACGATTAAATCGACTGTACCTGTTTTGGAGGTACACGGAACTACGATCACCAAGCGTTTTTACCAGATGATGTTCGAGGCCCATCCCGAGCTTCTCAATATATTTAATCACGCGAATCAGAAGCAAGGACGTCAACAAGGTGCGTTGGCCAATGCTGTATATGCGGCCGCACAGCACATTGACCGTCTGGAGGAAATTCTTCCGGTGGTACGTCAGATTGCACATAAGCATCGTAGTTTGGGGATTAAGCCAGAGCATTATCCTATCGTCGGGAAATATCTGCTCGCTGCGATCAAGGACGTGCTAGGGGATGCAGCAACAGATGAGATCATCAACGCATGGGCCGAAGCCTATGGTGTGATTGCGAATGTATTTATAGATGTGGAAGCTGAAATGTACAAGAACGCTGAACAGCAGCAGGGAGGCTGGTCAGACTTTAAGAACTTTGTTGTGCAGAAAAAGGTTAAGGAAAGCGACCAGATTACGTCCTTTTATCTGGTGCCGCAGGATGGACAGGTGCTGCCTGCATTCGAGCCTGGGCAATATATCAGTCTGCAGATGCAGATTCCGGGTGAACATAACACCCACATCCGTCAATATAGCCTTTCAGATGCACCGGGCCAACCTTACTACCGGATATCCGTAAAACGCGAGGACGCCGTCGGGTCTCGCCCAGCGGGTAAAGTATCTGTGTATCTGCATGAGCAGGTGCAGGAGGGCGATGTGCTGCGGGTGTCTGCACCTGCGGGTGATTTTACGCTGGATCAGACAGATCGCAGACCTGTTGTATTGATTAGCGGTGGAGTCGGGCTAACCCCGATGGTCAGTATGTTGGCTTCCTTGGTGAAGTCTACTCCAGGTCGGCCCGTCACCTTTGTCCACGCAGCGGTCAACGGAGATAACCATGCTCTGCGTAATGAGGTGGAAAAGTTGGTCGCCACACATGCACAGGCGGACGTTCGGTGGTGCTACAGCAGACCAACCGAGCAGGATCGTCTAGCCCAGGCTTTTCACAAGGAAGGACGTTTGGATCTGGCTTGGCTGCAATCCGTAATACCGGAACGTAATGCCCAATATTACTTTTGCGGCCCTGTGGGATTCATGCAATCGGTATACGGCCTGTTGAAGGAGTGGAATATCCCTGCATCGGATATCCACTATGAATTTTTTGGTCCTGCCAGTGCATGGGAAGCAGAAGCGCAGTGAGACATTAAAAAAGACGAAGGATCGTTGTCCTTCGTCTTTTTTGTGTTTATTACTGTGAGGAAATCCTACTCATTTGTCTCTACGCTTCTTCAGAGTGTGCCCATATTTTCATGACGTGGGCACACGCAAAAAATCCATATGCTGCGGCATATACTGGCGTAAAGCTTCTGGAATGCGGATCGAACCGTCCTCTTGTTGGTGATGCTCTAGCAGCGGGATCAAGATCCGAGGCGAAGCGACCGCTGTATTGTTGAGTGTGTAACAATATTGAAGCTTGCCGTCCGCGTTACGGTACCGGATGTTGGAACGACGCGCCTGAAAATCAAGCAGCTGGGACGACGAGTGTGTTTCGCCGTAAGCCTGTCGACTAGGCATCCATGTCTCAATGTCCACCTGCTTGTAGGTTTTTTGCGACATATCGCCTGTACAGACAGCCATCTTGCGGTAAGGCAGCTCCAACAGTTGAAGCAGATCTTCCGCATTACGCGTAATTTCCTGAAACATCTGCTCTGAAGCGTCCAAGCTCGCCTCACAGATGATGACCTGCTCCACCTTGGCAAACTGGTGCACACGATACAGTCCGTGAACGTCCCTTCCGGCCGAGCCGACCTCGTTGCGGAAGCATACGGATACCGCCGCCAGCCGAATCGGGTCTGTAACGTCCACAATTTCTCCGCTGTAATACGAGACCAGCGGAACTTCCGAGGTGCCTACAAGCCATTGATCCTCCCCTGCGATACGGTACGTCTGATCCAATCCAAGCGGGAAAAAGCCAGTGCTGCGCATTGCCTCGGAGCGTACCATTAATGGAACGTCCAGCAGCTGAAATCCTCGTTTGCTTAGCAGATCAACAGCAAGCTGCTGCACAGCCCGGTGCAACGCCACCCCAGCTCCCGTCAGATAGTAGTTACGGGTACCGGCTGTTTTGACACCGCGAGGCACGTCGATCAGGTTGTGAAGCTGGCCGAGCGTCATGTGATCCTTGGGTTCAAATCCAAAGTCAGGTATCGCCCCGACCCTCTCCAATTCTATATTATCTTGATCCGACTGGCCTCGCGGCGTATCTGGGGATACGATATTAGGCATTAGAAGCAAAAGCTGTTGAAATTGTTCCTCTACTTCCTGTTGCGGAACTTCCAGAAGATCTAGTCGTCCGTTAATTTCTTTAACCTGCCGCTTAGCCCGTTCCGCCTGTTCATTCTTTCCGGCATGAATCAGTGCCCCAATATCCTGACTGCACTGATTGCGTGTCTGACGAAGCTGTTCTACTTCCTGAAGCAACTGCTTTCTCCGATCATCCAGGGTTAACAATTCTGCGACCGATACCTGTATTCCTTTGTCGTCTGCTGCTCTCTGAACTTGCTCTTGATGCTCTCTGATCCATTTGATATCCAACATGACACCGCACTCCTTCTTTGGATAAAAATACAAAAAGCGCCCTCATCCACATGGGACGAGGAGCGCTTTGATCTCGCGGTGCCACCCAAATTGACCGGACAGCATGACTGATGTCATGACTCTCCAATCCACTTTGCTCCGCTTTAACGGGCGGGTCCGGTTTACTTAGGAACATATCGCCATATCGTACACTAACGTATAATCCTTGGCGTAAACGCCTCCGAGTTGGATGCTCTTCATAGGCATAATGTCGTTTGCTTTTTTGTTAGTATACGGATTTTTGGCAAGTTAATCAAGGGCGTGAGTCTGTACATTGGATTACTTCCGTTTTTCAACATGATCTTTCCAATAAAAATAAATACACAGTGTAAATAATTCGGATTTCATGTTTGCGAAGAGGAAAGGTAGGCTTTATTTCTTATGTATATCCATTCTGCTTCATCTGCGATGATGAAACTGGAAGAATATTTAAGTAATAGCCTCAATTCAGCGTCCAAAATGGGCTATAGTCTCTATAATGCTATTTTAATTTCATGTAAAATGTATTGATTACCAAAACGAACAGCGATGGAGGAGAACATGGAGGATTTTAAAGATCGTTTACATACGATCCGCCAAGAACAGAATAAGCTGCTCAAGGAGTATCAAACATTAATTACAGATTACGAAGCTTCAGATATCATTCTGGAGAATGAGGTGCTGCAAAAAAAGTTCGAGGATTATCAGGCTCGCTGCATTCATTTGGAAGAGCGGGTACGACATATTGAGCAGGAAAATGGTAAGCTGCGTACTGCGCTGACAGAGCAAATGCTGAGCGAAAAGGCGAATATGATTCGCATTTCGCGGGAAAAGCTGGAGACCTATTTTGCTTCCAGAACCGCAGAAGGGGAAAATCGGCTGACATCCATTGAGTATGGGGCTAAAAACCGGGTGGACCAGCTTATTCAGCAAACCACTCATGAGCTTAAAGAGGATCAGGACGAGATCGTCGCTAGACTGAGACTATTCTCAGAGGAGATTCGTGACCGGATCATGGAGCAACGCAGGCGGTTTCAGGAGGCAGAGCGCAAATTGCTTCATCAGACGGCACACGAGCTCCATCAACTCGGGGAAGAAGAGATCAGCGAAGAAACGATGCAGAAGCGTATGAAGCAGAATCAGTTTGAAATGATGCTGGGATTGAACTGGATTAACAAGCTAGGGATTTTGCTCATTATCTTGGGTGTGGGAGCCGCTTTTAAATACTCATACTCAAACTGGTTTACAGGAAATATGAAGGGCGTTGCCTTCTTTTTGCTAGGAGCGCTAATGCTGGGCGGCGGCGAGTGGTTGTATCGCAAGCAGAAGCAGACCTTTGCGCTCGGTATTTTGGGCGGCGGTATTTCTGTACTGTACGGGTCCATATTTTATAGCTACTTTTTGCTAGAAATCATAGGAATGTACACAGGCATAGGCTTGTCTGTTCTCGTTACGGTGACCGCTGTGCTGTTGTCATTAAGATATGAATCTCGAACAATATGTTCTTTTGGTTTAGTAGGGGGCTATCTCCCGTTATTCTCTTATATGGCAGCAAACGGGCTGGAAGGAAACTCTGTGTATATTGCGATGGGTTATCTATTCCTGCTGAACCTGTTGATCCTGCTCGTATCCTTCCGCAAACGGTGGGTCATCGTGCAATATATCAGCTTTCTACTCAATACCCCATTAATGGTTGTACTCACGTGGTTATCAGACAGCACCATAGCCAGCATGCTGTATGCAATCATTACATTTGCAATGTATCTCGGGATGACACTGTGGGTGCCGTTCCGATTCAAAACAAAACTATCATGGCTGGATTTCTCTCTGTTGGCTCTGAATACAGTCGTGAGCTGTTCCGTTCTGTATTCTCTGTTCGGTGATGCAGGCCTGGATGATTACAAAGGATTGCTGGCACTCGTCTTTTGCTTGGTGTATGGGGGCTTGGGCCAATGGGTTCGTCGATATATTCCAGAGGAGAAACAAACCAAAATACTATTTTATGCGACATCATTGACCTTTGCCATTCTCATGATTCCGTTCCAGTTTGGAGTCAGATGGTTGTCCATGGGCTGGTTAATCGAGGCAGTGCTCCTCACATTATATGGACATCGCTATCGCTTGAAGGAATTAGAGCGTGCAGGCTGGGGCATTCTAGGACTGTGTCTGGGCGCATTCTTTTTCATCGATTTCCCTATATATCTGTTATCAGGCTTTGAGACGGATTATTTTGGGCTCAAATATACGCTCATTACATTGGGAATGTTGATCGTTACTGTCTTTTATGCGATTGAATTTAGCCGTCCGAATGCTTTCAAAAACAATCGTTTGTACGAAATGCATATCATGCAAGGATTTAAGTATGTAGCTTTGGTGAACGTGTACTTCTATCTTTTGTATGAAGCTGGTCATTGGTATAACATCGTCGTATCCGATGAGTTTGCACATTACACCTTGTACAAGGTGTTGTTGTTCACCTGCGTATCTCTGGTGTTAGCTTATTTCCTGCCTAAAGTGAAGCTACTGTACGATCGGGTGATTAAATACTATAGCTTGACATTGTACGTCATAGGCTACGCTCTGGCATTGGTGGTTACCGTAGCGATTCCAACCCTGCATGAGGATTACGCGCAGAATACGGCTGCTGATTACGTGGCGTTAATTGTACTGGCAGCCTTTAATGTACTGGTATTCTTCAGCAGCAGGGACTTCCTAAACGCACTGATGACTCGACAGTATAGAAGTAATGAGCTGTATCCGGTCATTATAGGAGTATATTTGTTGGGTATCATTACCGCCTTTCTCGGAGTTCAGTTCCGTCTGGGAGACGCAGGTCTTGTGTTCAGTCTGGTGTATCTGCTGCTGGCTATTTTGTATATTGTATACGGCTTCCTCAAACGAGTGGTCTACATCCGCCGATTTGGATTGGGTTTGACCCTGCTATCGACAGGTAAGCTGCTTTTGTACGATCTACATTTGTTAACGTCAGGAAGCACTATTGTAGCCTATTTCTCCTTTGGGGTTGTATTGCTGGCCATTTCGTATATTTACCAAAAAGTATCCAATCGTATGGGAGAGACCATTATTAAGAAGGATACTGAAGAAAAAATGTAGTTTTTTGTTGTATTGTGTAGATACCGAACATTATGAAAATAAATCCGGTAATAGTGAAAAATTATGCATGACCTTACATCCTACTTACGCTATAATGAGAAAAAATTATTTATGTACGCATGCTCAAGTTTATGCGTAAGTAGAGAGAATGAGGGGGATACCATGAATTTGGGCAAGGGGAAGAATAACCTGTCTGATAAGAATGAACGCTTCTCGTCGGCTGGATTCATTTTGGCAGCGATCGGGAGTGCGGCAGGACTAGGTAACATCTGGAAATTTCCGTATATTACCGGACAATATGGCGGAGCTGCATTTTTCTTGTTGTTTATTGTCTGCTTGTTGCTTGTTGGTTTGCCTGTGCTTTTAGCAGAGCTTGCGCTTGGTCGTGCAGGTCGAGGAAGTGCTGCCTCTGCAATGGTGAAAGTAGGCGGACATCCAATTTGGGGCAAGATGAGCATTATGTTTGTTATCGTGCCGTTTGTTATTTTGTCGTTCTATGCCATTGTAGGAGGATGGACACTGCATTATGCTGTAGAGGCATTTAGCGGAAGTCTGTTTTCTAATAATGATTTTGCTGGCCAGTTCGCTTCATTTTCTTCCGGCTATGCACCGTTGGTGTGGTTGTTAATTGTTTTTGCATTTACAGCAGTCGTGGTTACCCTTGGGGTATCGAACGGAATTGAAAAGTTCAATAAAATTTTGATTCCTGCTAAGGTCATCCTGTTGCTCGTGCTGATGATTAACGCTCTCATGCTGCCAGGCTCTGGTGCGGGTGTATCCTTCTTTTTGAATCCTGATTTTTCTAAGTTAAGTATAGAGTCTGCATTGGTTGCTTTGGGACATGCCTTCTTCTCCCTCTCACTGGGGATGGGGATCATGGTCACTTATGGTGCTTATGTGGATCGTCGACAATCGCTGGGTGGAGCCATGCTGGCAGTTGGTGGCGGGGATTTAATTTATGCGTTTATCGCAGGTATGATCATTTTCCCTACAACCTTTTCCTTTGGTATTAACCCTGCCCAAGGACCGTCTTTGGTCTTTATTGCTTTACCGGCTGCATTCTCTGCCATGCCTTTCGGAGCTTTCTTCGGCGGTTTGTTCTTCGTATTGCTGGCGGTCGCAGCATTAGGCTCTATGGTATCCCTGCTGGAGGTACCCGTAGCTTATGTTATGGAGCGGTTCCGTTGGGGCCGGGTTCGCTCGGTTGTCATCGTATCGATCCTGTGTCTGTTGCTGGGTGTCCCTTCTGCATTGTCTATGGGGTTGGTTCCAGAGTTAAAGGTGGGCGACAAATCCTTCTTTGACTTTGTTGACTTCACAGCGTCCAACATCTTCTTGCCACTTGGTGGCTTACTGATTGTTATATTCACAGGGTACTACTGGAAAACTGCTGGCGAGCATGCCAATCTCAAGCCTATCTGGTTCCGTGTATGGTTGTTCGGCCTTCGCTATGTTGCACCGATCCTGATGTTGTTGGTATTCCTTCATACCTCAGGGATCATCAAATTTTAATAGATACGAATTTAAAAAAAAGGTATTTTCTTCCTAAGGGAAGAGATGCCTTTTTTTGTATATCTATCAGCAGTTACCTAACTGTGGAAAGAAATGATATAATAAAAACATTGTCATTAATTTTAACTTCAATGAAATCATTACGATTATGAAGTTTTATATAATGAATGAAAAGGCTACAGGGCATCGCACAGACGATGTGCAGGAGAGGGAAAGGGCAGAAGAGCATTGAAACAGACAGAGAGTTCGAATTTGCAAGAAGGACGGCGGCTGAAATGAAGTCTAATCGGTTGTCGTCACAACGTCGTTATATGCCAGGTTTGGATGGATTAAGAGCACTGGCGGTCATCGCAGTCATTGTGTATCATCTGAATCCGGATTGGTTGCCGGGTGGTTTGTTGGGTGTAGGCGTCTTTTTTACTTTGTCGGGGTATCTGATTACAGATATTCTAGTCAGTCAGTGGGATACATATCATAGTTTTAAAATGAAAGATTTCTGGGTGCGTCGTGCCAGAAGGTTGCTGCCTGCCATGCTGACGGTTGTGGCTGTCATTGTCCTGTGCTCGTTGCTTTTCGATCCGTCACGGCTTACGGCCTTGCGCGGAGATGTACCTGCCGCATTGGTGTATATGAGCAATTGGTGGTTTATTTTCCATCAGGTTTCGTATTTTGAAACTTTCGGCCCTCCTTCTCCCCTTGGGCATCTGTGGTCGCTTGCGGTGGAGGAGCAGTTTTATATCCTGTGGCCTTTACTGCTGGCGCTTGGGCTAAAGTACATGCCCAAGCGTATTGTACTGGCCGGATGGGTGATTTGTCTGGCGTTAATATCCGCGCTCCTCATGGCCGTGATTTACGTACCGGGAAGCGATCCGAGCCGGGTATATTATGGCACGGATACACGTGGCTTCGCTCTATTGATAGGTGCGGCGCTGGCCTTGGTATGGCCAAGCGGCAAGCTGAAAGAGCATGCTTCTGCGAAGGCGCGCCTGCTTCTCGATGGCATCGGTGCAATCAGCTTGCTGCTGCTATGCCACTGGGCGTGGGCCTCGAATGAATATGATCCATCTCTGTACCGCGGCGGCTTGCTGGGGATTGCTGTGGTCACTGCTATTGTGGTCGCAGCGTTGGCACACCCAGTGAGCCATCTCGGTCGCCTGCTTGGACGCAAGCCGCTACGCTGGATAGGCGCCCGTTCCTACGGATTGTATCTATGGCATTTTCCAGTTATCACGCTAACTACACCTCAGGTGGACACCGATGGTGTGCATGTGATGCGTATCGTTATACAATTGCTAGCTACCATACTGCTGGCGTCTCTCTCGTTTAAATATGTCGAGGAACCGATTCGGCACGATGGATTCCGGCACTGGATTGCAGGAATTCGTTCAGCGGTTCGTCGACAGGTGCGGTGGAGATGGATCTCTACAACCGCAACAGCAATGTTTTGTATAGGTATTGGTGTGGGTACAGTTCACCTGTACGTGGTATCTCCTGACGCAACATTGCAGGCAGCATCTAGTGATGAGAAGCCAATTGCAAAGGCAAAGGCGATGCCGCCTCTTCACGGAACGGTGTCCGTAGCTTCCAAGGAGCCTACAGCCATCAAGCCACAAGGAGTCCAGGACAGTAAAGCTCCGTCTCAAGCCCAGACGCCTAAAAACACGACAGTCAAGGCTGGTACTGCGGATGGCGTTACGACGAAGACGGAACCTTCGACTACATCCAAACAGGCTAAGTCTATGACAGGCGATGGTTCGAGCGTGACCGCCATTGGAGACTCTGTCATGCTCGATGTACAGTCGTACATTGAGGAATACTTCCCGGGGGCCGTTGTGGATGGACGGATCGGCCGTCAAATGACGGAAGCGCCTGCTGTACTGGAGCAACTGAGACAAAACGGACAGCTGGGTAAGACGGTGATTATTGAACTGGGTACGAACGGCGCTTTTACCAAGGACCAGTTATCTGATCTGCTCGCCAGCCTGAAGGATACGAAGCGTATTATACTTGTGAATACCCGTGTACCACGGCCCTGGGAGAGCATTGTGAACAAGCATCTTGCCGAAGCTGCATCCCAAGATCCGCGAATTACAATGATTGACTGGTATGCAGCAAGTTCTGGTAAAAACTCATATTTTGAGCATGATGGAGTACATTTAAAACCTAAAGGCGCTAAAGCCTATGCATCTTTGCTGGCTGAGGCCCTAACGAAGCAATCTTAATGAGCAGAACCGCAATGATATTCATAAATTATGCAAATGCAAGATAAGAAACCACCGGGAAGTAGGTTGTCCGTCCCCTGGTTGAAGTGCACCCTTAAACTTTCATTGGCTAAACCTCAGAGTTTTGCAATGTTCGTTGTAAGGTGCCCTTTCACCCTGCTCCGGTGGTTTTTCTTATTTTGGTGTGGAGGTACATAATCTAATGGAAAAGGGTTATTCACATAGTAGAACAAGTGAGCACCGCTTGAAGAGGAACAGAAGAAGGCTGATACTGATTGCTATTATATTATTTGTGGCAGGCTGTATTACTTTTATTGCGATAAAGGTCTCGGATAGCAAGCCACACGCGCCGACCCAGGAGCTTGCTAAAAAAATGGATTCCGGCTCATCAAATATTAAATCCAGCGCAGGGGCAAAGGGTAAAGCGGCCTCTCCAAAAAACGATCCCGATGTAGAAGACGGTGCCTTTGTCGAAAAATATTTAAATCAGCAAATGCTAGGACAAATGCCCGATGGAGCTGATGGTAAAAAAGTGGCTTACTTATCCTTTGATGACGGACCATCCGTGACGGTCACACCTCAGATATTAGATATTCTGAAAAAGCAGAAGGTCAAGGCAACCTTTTTTATTGTAGGTAAAGAAGCCAATGAAAATGAGCATACCAGGAACCTTATCAAAAGAATTGCCAAAGAGGGTCACGCGATAGGGAACCATACGTACTCACATAATTATAAATATTTATATCCGAACAGACGAGTAAATACGGATCATGTTATGCAGGAGATCGAGAAGAACAATCAGGTTCTAAAAAGCATTCTGGGGCCAGAATTCTCCACCAGAATGATCCGCTTCCCTGGGGGCCACATGACATGGAACAGAAGAGATCCACAGGGAATGGCTGCTCTGGATAAGGTTTTGCGTCAAAAGGATTACCATCAGGTGGACTGGAATGTATTAACGAAGGATGCAGAGGGAAGATCCAAGAAAGCACCGGCACTAATCAACCAGTTTATAAGGTCAGTCAAAGGTCGAGAAAAAGCAATCATACTCATGCATGACACCTATGGTAAAGAAGAAACGGCCAAAGCATTGCCACAAATCATAGAATATCTGAAGAAACAGGGATATGAATTTAAAGTTATGAAGTAAGTAAGGTAGGCATAAATGAGGAAAGGACGGGGCTGATCGCCACCGTCCTTTGTGCTATCTAAGAGTATATAGTCCGCATCGTTTAGATGCGCTCCGCTTCACCCATCGCCTGAATGAAAGCGCCAATACCTTTGGGATCGTTAGTTATAATCGGCTCACTGATATAGTAAGCGAAGGTACCATCCCGGCGATCCTTACCTCCCAGACCGCTTACTTGTACTGTTTTGTTCAGATTCACAAGTCCTTCTTCAGTAATCGTGATAAACTCATCAATAATACCTTTACGGATGATTTCCGCTTCTTGACGATAATGCTCTGGCAGATAGCCTTTGCGAACACCTTTAGCAATAGCATATAGAATCATGCAGGAAGCAGATGCTTCCAGATAGTTGCCTTTCACATGGCCCAGATTGAGCACCTGATAAAAGACGCCGCTTTCCTTATCACGCACTTTCAGCAAGGCCTCCAGTGTTTCGTTCAGCATATCGATCAAGACGGGACGATCTGCATGATCTTCTGGGATGTAGTCCAGCACGTCGACGAGTGCCATGACAAACCAGCCCATTGAGCGGCCCCAGAAATTTTTGGAACAGCCTGTTTCCGGGTTGCACCAAGGCTGCTCCAGCTTCTCATCCCAAGCGTGATAGAGCAGACCTGTTTCAGGATCACGCGTATGCTTGTAGCATAGCTTGAATTGCAGGGTCACATCGTCAAACTCTGATGGATCTCCGAATTCGCGAATAAACTCAGCATAGAACGGGGCACCCATGTACAAGCCGTCAAGCCAAATTTGATACGGATAAATTTGCTTATGCCAGAATGCGCCCTCGCTTGTGCGTGGATGTTTTTCCAGCTGACTGCGTAATTGGAAGGCTGCCTTTTTATAGCGTTCATCTCCTGTGGCACGATACAGAGTGAAGAGCAGCTTACCGTTATTTACGTGGTCAATATTGTACTCATCTACTTTATAGCGCTGAATCACGCCATTTTCGTCAACAAAGTGATCCATATGTTTTTTTATATATTCCATATACTTGGGATCACCTGTCAGTTCGCCAACCCATTCCAGACCTCTGTAAATCACGCCATGGTCATATTCCCATTTCTCATAACGTTCTGGACTCCGTTTAAGCACGGATTCGCTCATACGTACAGCCCAGGATTCTGTTTTTGTAGGATTGGTTGTTGGTTGCGAAGTTGAATTTGCCATGATACAGTCACCTCTTCAGTAAAGTTTAATCTGTAATTGTTATTGCTGATTACATAGACGGAGTGTGTGTCTTAGGGTCAACGGGTCTGCTCTTGAAGCCCACATTGTTGTTGCCCCAGCACCGCTCGTAGCTGAAGCCTGTCAGCTGTTCGAACACTTTGCGAGCCTCTGGCTTGGCTGATTTCATCGAGCCGCCGTTTTTGAGGCGGTCAATCTCGGCGATTAGCTTCTTGTGGCTGTCAATATCCAGCTTCATTACGACAGAAGCAATCATCCCGATGATCGCGAGAACGATCGTACCCACCACGAGTACATAAAAGATAGCGTGCTGAGCAGAGACTGGCTGACTTTCAGCTCCGGATACAAAGCCAAAGTGCTGTAACACCCAGCCGAGAATGAAAACGACAACGGCCCGCACCATTTTTCCGGCAAAAGTCATCATACCCGCATAAATACCTTCCCGGCGACGACCAGTTAACGCTTCATCCACATCGGCAAGGAACGTGTATTGATTCCAAGGGATGTAGTAGACGCCACCCGTACCAAGTCCCATGAACAGTGTGATGACATATAGCCACATCATTGTATTAGAGGCTCCCGTCATATAGAGCAGGCCATAACCTGCTACGCTAAAGCAAACGACGACGAGTGCGGCGATGAAAGGCATACGAAACCCTTTACGCACACAGAATTGGATGAAGAAATAGGTAGAAATTAATTGAATGACAGAGTTAAAGCTGTTCAGATTGGATACCATCTCCGAGCTTTGGAACAAGGAGAAGACAATAAAGTACGTAAAAGCTGAAGTAAACAGCCACTCAGCTGAAAATCCGCCCAGGTACATCCCAAGATGATGACGGAACGTCTTGACCCGAAAAGTAGAGGAAATGTCGATAAACAACTTTTTCATGGAATCTATAAAGGAAAGCGGAGCTTCACCTTCCAGTTCCTTTTGCAGTTCTTCACTTGGACGTTCCCAAGAGTTTTTGTACAAGAAAGCCATGGCAATCAGCAGAATTGCTGCAAAAACGAGACCGGTATACAAGAAAGGCAATGGAGAGTCTTTGCCGTAAGCAGCAATAAAGCGACCAGGGATAAAAGCGGCAGCAAAATTGGCGATTTTACCAAACATGGCCTTCCATCCAGTCAATCTGGAGCGTGCGCCGAAGTCTCGGGTCATCTCGGACGCTAGTGCTTCATACGGCACCATGACAGAGGTGTACACCAGTTCAAACAGCACGTACGTACTCAGGTAATACCAGAAGCCCAGCCCATCTATCCAAAGCATCGGATACACGAGCATCAGCGGGATACCCATCATGATGAAAAAACGGCGTCTGCCGAATTTACGGCCTAAGCGGGTTCGGTGAAAGTTATCGCTGATAAAGCCCATGATCGGATTGCTGACCGCATCTATGATGCTGGCAACAGAGAAAATGGCTGCGGCCTGAACAGGAGACAGTCCGCAAAAGGTTGTATAAAAGTACATTAACCATGCACCGCTAATAGCAAGTGCGCCACTTCCCAGCATGTTACCGCTTCCATAGGCAAGTGTATGTTTCAGTGTGATTTTTCGTTCCATGATCTGTTCACCTCATATTTTGTCTGGTTATGAGGACAATCACCGGTCGCTATATTATGCAGAATTGTCTAGGTTGGTAGATGGGCCAGGCGTCCTGATTAGGTAGAGCTTTTACCGTGCCCCTATATTTCCGCTCGGAGTACCCGAGCCAATCAGATCGCTTCCTTTGGCCAGCTTAAGGAAATCACCCAGCTGGATGGAACCGTCTGCGCCTCGAGTGATGGAAGGCACGAGACTGACAAAGTCGTCTGCACTGGCTGCGAGACCTTTGGCATTCGTCGTTTTTTTGTTTTTCCACCAAACGTTTGAGTTATCTTGATCTGTGCCACTTGTTTTATCACTTGCTGTTCCTTCAAAAGAGAGATTGTTAATGAACACGTGTTCACCCTTATCAAAGGCGAAATTGCTTTGTCCATTGTCCCATGAAGTATTGTTGGTCAAAGTAATTGTGCCAGGGTTGCTATTGTAGGTGAATCCGTGTTTTTTGTTCTGGAAAGCAATACTGTTTTTTACAATATGGTTGACTTTGATTTTGTCTCCACCCAGCTTAAAGCCGTTGCCGTCACTGTTCGCAGTAGACGTTCCATCAGAGGTTTGCCCGTTGTGATGGGCCACACTGTTCAAAATGGTTACGGCACCGATAGGGCCTGTTTCCGTTTTGCTGTACAGATCCCAGCCATCGTCTACGTTGTACGCTGCCAAGCAGTTATCGAACACATTGCCTGATCCTACAGTCAGCTTGGCTGCGAAGCCATCGGCATCCTCACCATTATCGGGATCGGCATTATCGTGAGAGTAGGAATTCAAGATCAAATTGTTCGCAGGCCACTCACTGGTGGAAGCGTTAGGGGAATAACGCCCGAGTTGAAGTCCGGTGTCCCGATTGTGGTGGGTTTCCACATTTTCAATTCGGTTATTACTGCCGCCGATATAGATACCGTTATCTCCGGCACCTTTGACTTCAAGACCTTTGACCAGCCAGAAGTCTCCGTTAAGCTGAAGTCCCCGATTGGCTGAACCAAAGGCCTGAGCAGAAAAATCAAGTACAGGCTTTTCGCTACCGTAAGCGACTAACCCCTTGAGTGAGCCGTTACTGCCGTTATTTCCACGCTGAATTGTAATCGTTGAAGAGTAGGCGTAGTTACCACCGCGCAGGTAGATGGTTTTACCAGGAGCAATTTGTGTCAGTGCTGCTTCGAGGGTGGTAGGACTAGATATCGTGCCTGGATTGGACACGTTACCATTAGGATCCACATACAAATCACCTGCCGCTAACGTGGTGGAAACAGCTGCTGAATCGGTTGCGCTGACGGCCTCCTCTGTGAGTGTGGTAGAGGGGAGGTTGTTGGATGGAACATCTGCGTAAGCGGTTCCAATAAAGAAAGAAGAAGCAAAAACAAAAGAAACACCGAGTCTTAGAGCGTTAAAGCCGTTTTTTGAACGATCATTCCGTTTAAACATGTAAATTCCTCCTTATCTGAGCTCATATTTTAAAAGAAGATAGCACATATAAAAGTGGATCATGCTGTCTTTCCATTAAAAAACAGGACACCTCCTGGGGGGACAGATTGATCTATCATAAGTCCAAAACGCTCTAAGAAGTATATGCACAGTGTAATATATGTTAACGTTTGCATCAACAGTTTTTTGTTGTTTTTTTGATATTGTGAAAAAAAGTTCACACTTTTGTTTCAACTAAAAATATGGTTTTGCAAGGCTGGGAAAATTTGATTATACTTAAACATTATACATATAATAGAAATGAAAACTGTTGAAAAGGTGGGTTTAGCGCATGGAGAGCGGGAAGCATTTGACGAGTTCAACTTCCGAACCATTGCAGGAAAAGCGACCGCGAATGAACAATGAGATGATCGATTGGCTTAAGGCAATTATTGTTGCCATTGTGCTCGTGTTCATTATACGTTGGCTGTTATTTGCGCCATTTATTGTTGAGGGAGCATCCATGGAACCGAATTTCAAAACAGATGAACGAGTGGTCGTGAATAAGGTAATTTACGATTTTCGTGACCCCAAGGCAAGCGAGGTTGTTGTATTCCATGTAAAAAAGGAACAAAAGGACTTTATTAAGCGTGTTATTGGAGTGGCTGGAGATACCATTCAGTATCAAGGTGATCATCTTTATGTGAACGGTAAGAAAGTAGAGGAGCCATACATTCAAGGAGCTATCCAAGATGCTCACGCCAAGGGAGAATTATATAATAATGTGGACTTCCCAAACGGATCCATAACCGATTCCAAGGTTCCTGAGGGGTATATTTTTGTGATGGGTGACCACCGCAATAATAGTAGGGATAGCCGTGCTATTGGTTTTGTTTCCATCAAGGACATTGTTGGACGTGCGGATGTGATCTTTTGGCCGATGGATAGCGCGCAATGGGTTAAGCATAAATAATGTCAGAGTACGGGCATGGACATCACGAAGACAAGAGGACTTGCGTAAACTTTACGCAAGTCCTCTTTGGGCCATCTGTAAGGGATAGTTGTCTCAGCCTTTGACGGCCCCGGCCACTACGCCCTTAACAATATATTTTTGCAGAAAGATAAATACGATAATGGAGGGCAGCACAGCCATTACCATCGCGGTCATGGCATATTGCCAGTCTGATGTATATTGCCCAACGAAGGTATAGGCAGCCAGCGTAAGTGTTTTGGTGCTGGGTGAGCCGTTAACCATGAGAAGTGGAAGTAGAAAATCGTTCCATATCCACATCACGTCGATAATAACAATAGTGGCGGTGACCGATTTCAGCAGAGGAAAGATGACGGAAAAGAAAAGCCGAAAGCCTGAGGCTCCATCAATCTTGGCGCTTTCGTCAATCTCGACCGGAATGCCTTTCACGAAGCCGTGATAGATAAACACTGCCAACGGGGCTCCAAAACCCCAGTACAGCAGGCCAAGCCCCCAAGTGCTGTCTGCCAAATTCAAGTCTTTCGCCAGGCGCAAGACGGTCAGCATAATAGACTGAAATGGGATCAGCATCGGCATAATGCATAGCATGTAAATCACGGAGCTCCATTTGCTTTTGGTTCTTGCCAGCTTGTAGGCCGCGATGGAGGATATCAGTACGATACCTGCCAGGCCGACGACGGTGATAATCGTGTTATTCAGAAATAAGCGTGGATAGTCAATGAACTTCCATACATATACGTAGTTATCCAGCGAAAGCTGCTTAGGCAGCGCAATGACGTCGGTCATGACCTCAGCGAAGCTTTTGAACGAATTGTTAATGGCGAGAAACAGCGGATACAAGAATAACAGCGATAATACAATCATGCCCGCTTCCAGCAAAATACGTCCTGTACGGCTGCGTTGCATCAGGCTTCAACCTCCCTGCGTTTGAAAATAGACAATTGAATAATCGTAATGATCAGTACTGCAACGAATAAAATCAAGGCTTTGGCTGTTCCGTAGCCATACAGATTGTTCTGGAACGTATCTCGGTAAATATCATACGCAATGCTGTATGTCGTACCTCCTGGTCCACCGCCAGTCAGAGATAAAATGACGTCAAACACCTTGATCGAGTTGGTCAGTGCCATGAAGACCGAGATCGTAATCGAGGGTGCGAGCATTGGCAAAATAATACTGAAAAATCTCCGGATCGGCCCTGCTCCGTCAACGATGGCAGCCTCTTTTAGATCCTCAGGTACAGATTGCAAACCTGCAATATAAATGACCATGTAAAAGCCAATGGATTGCCAGATGGATACCGCCAAAATGGAAATAAACGCGAGCCCTTCCTCGCCTAGCCAACTGAGCTGGAAGATGCCCCAGCCTGTACTGTGGTCCAGTGACTCAAAGCCTTGCATAAAGATGAATTTCCATATAAAGCCGACAATAACGAGGCTGAGGATATAAGGTATAAAGAAAGCCGCGCGTAGCCAGGCCGAGCTTTTGAGCTTCATGTCGAGGACGAGTGCCAGCAAAATGGCCAGCACGTTTACCAGCACAATGTACAAAATGGCGTATTTGATTGTAAACCAGGCTGCATGTGCAAAGTTAGCGTCTCCGAGCAGGATTTGCTTGAAGTTATCTAGACCCACGAATTTCGGATGTTTGGATATGCCGTTCCACTTGGTCAGGGAATAGCGTATCGTCATCAAAAACGGAATATAAAATGCAATTGTAATGCACAAGATTACGGGCAGTGTGAATAAACCAAATTCCAGCTTGCTGCCCTTGTCGCCCCATGTTCCCCTTTTTTTCAGCATAACGCACCTCTTTTTCTCAGCATTTTCCGGTCTTTCGCTCCAAGCTGTTTAAGATATAATGAAAGTATAGGATAGCCCCTAGGGCCGGACCAATGGATTTAAGAAAACAGTTGAGGGTAAAAATGTGTACGCTTTCAAAAGGGGCGGTTATCATGATGTCAGGGCGTGTAGGGACAATTCTTCGATCCATGTGGAAGCGGATTACGCAAAAATTAGTGAACAAGCTCATTCTGCTTTTTACGTCGGTCATTATTCTGGTGGTGGGCTCACTCACGATTATTTCCTATCAGATGATTGAAAAGGAGTCAGTCAACCATAGCATCGCCAGCACGACGAATAATCTGCTGCTGGTCAATCAGAATTTGGAGGATTACTTGGAGGGGATGCAGCAGCTGGCTCTGCCACAGCTTCGCTATAACGATATCATGAACGCGATTGCTAATGAGAATCGGGACTATGCTGCACGAATGGTCATTGAAAATTACTTGCGCAACATGTTTTATTCCCGCAATGATCTGGAAGCGATCTATCTATATGTGGCGGACCGCCATCAATACTACGTAGTGACTAGGGAGACGTATAACATAACGGTACGCAAAGGAATAAACACGGATCTTCCCAAGCTTCCCTGGTATAAAGAGGCGATGGCCAGCACTGCAAACGAATCTTTTCAATCTTTTGTGGAATCCCGCTCTGATATGGGCTATGTGGCGCCGCAAGCCAGTTTTATGGCTTACCATCGAGTGCTGAGATCGATTGCATCCCGTCACCCGCAGGCAGTGTTGTCCTTTTATTACAACACGAGCGCTGTAGATGAAATCATGCGGAATATTCCACTGGGTAAAGGGGATCAACTGATGCTGATCAGCCCCGAACGGGTTCCCTTTTATGTGAACAGTCTTCCGCTGTATGAACGAATGCGTGATTCTGGAGTATTAGCTCAGATCGGAGAGGGAGGAAGCGGACAAGTAACGTGGTCAGACAGCAACAGCAACCAGGAGTATTTGGTCGTTTATGATGCAGGCCAAAAGGACGGGTGGCAGCTCATCAAGCCGATTCCATACCGCCAAATTTATGAAGCCGCTACGACCACACGGAATTGGAGTTATGTCATCGGGGCTTTATTTTTAGGTGTGTCTATTATTTTGGTGACATTGACCTCGAACGCGATTACCCGACCTTTACATAAGCTATCTACCCAGATGAAACGGTTCAGCACCGGAGATTTTGAGGCAAGGGCTCCTGTGAAGGGGCACGATGAGATTGCCTATTTGTCGCTGCATTTTAACGAAATGGTCCAAAGAACCGAAGAACTTATTAATGAGCGCTATCGTATGAAGCTGGTCGAAAAGAATGCCATACTCAAGGCGCTGGAGGCTGAGATTAATCCCCATTTTCTGTACAATGCCTTACAAGCCATATCCACACAGGCATTAAAGCGGGAGATGTTCGACATGGCGGATATGGTGGATGCATTGGCCCAAACTCTGCGCTATTCCATCAACGGCAAGGATATTGTAGCTGCCCGCGAGGAGCTCAGGCATATTGAACGGTATATAGGTCTGCAAAAGGCAAGATTCGGGGCGAGACTCCGAGTCGAAGTGGTATGGGAGGACACGCTGATGGAACTGCCGATTCCGAGGTTATCCGTGCAGACGTTGGTAGAAAACTCTATCAAGCATGCGTTGGAAAAAGTATCAAGCGACATTCTGATCGACATTTCGGCCGAATCAGGTGCTACAGACGCTACAATTGCAGTCAGGGACAACGGACCTGGAATTTCAGAGGACAAGCTGAAAGTAGTGCTGGATTCGTTCGATGAAAAATGGGAAGACCGGGAGAGCGAGCATATTGGCCTGAAAAATCTGAACACACGGTTGAAGCTTTTGTATGGAGATCAGGCAGGGTTATTCATACTTACGGATGAAACAGGAACAGAAATGAGAATGCAAATTCCCCGGGGAGGAGTCAGCCATGTATAACGTATTGATTATTGACGATGAAGAACCGTTACGCGAAGCCATTCGTATTGTTGGAGACTGGGATCGTCTGGGTATCGAACATATTTATGAGGCGACGAATGGAAAGTTGGGAATGGAGCTGCTGGGTCAGCACCCTATCGATGTGGTGATGGTCGATATGAAAATGCCGGAGATGAATGGCATCGAATTTCTTCGTGTTATCGAGAAGGCGTATCCCCATCTGCTGACGATTGTCATTAGTGGCTACAACGACTTTGAATTTACACGACAAGCGATTCAATCGCGGGTGGTAGATTATCTGCTTAAACCTATCAACCGCCAGGATCTGAATCAGGCACTGCGCAAGGCGGTGGACATTCTGGAAAGCCGTAAGCAAAGCCAAGACGAGTTCATTAATCAGAGCATTACGCTAAATATGTCACTACCGAAGCTGAAAGAAAAGCTCTATATGTCCATTTTGGACGGTAGCTTTAAAAAGCAGGCCAATACCGCGTTGCTGCCATTGATTGGAGCAGATCAGCAGGAGAACCGCTTTGGCGTGATCGTGCTGCGGCTGCTGAACAGGGATGAGATTCGCAGGACACGTTTTCATGGCGATGCCGATCTGATGGATTTTGCTGTAACGAATGTATTAGCGCAGACATCAGATGAACGGTTGCGTTGTTTTAGCTTCCCCCATCCGCGAAGAGAGCGTGAGGTCGTTTCTATCTGTACCCTGGCCTCAGGACAACAAGAACATATGTCCCTCCTACTGGCACAGGTGGCACAGAAGGCGGTTGCGAACCTGCATGGGCTGTTCAATATGGTGGTAGCAGCCGGCGTGGGCAAGCTCTGTACAGACGTGGTGGAGTTGGCTTCTGCTTATAGGGATGCCAAGACGCTCATTCGCAGCACGGATGTGTTGAAGTTGGAAGGAGAATCTATTCTCCATACGGTGCCCCGGCAAGTGGGTGCGTCAGAGGAAGTGCCATGGACGGATCGACTGTTGTCGATCCAAAAGGATGCTCAGACCGGTCAAGCAAACCGGGCAAAGGTACTACTGAGCGATCTGTTGAAGCAATTGGCAGCAGGCTCTGTTTTCCGTTTGCAGGATGCGGACCGATTGCTGCGGGAGTTCCATTTTTTACTGAGAGAAGCAACGATTGAGCTGGGTACGCCTGTGTCTGCGCCTAATCAGGAGGAAACCTTAGGAGAACTGGGGCGCGTGGTTGAAGGCAATCTGTCTGCTGATTTTACGAGCCTTGCCGACTATAGTCAGAGATTACACCGCATGCTGGAGCTTTACATTGCCGGGGTCCAACATGCACAAGCGGGAAACCAGCCCTTTGATATTACAGAAATCAAAAGGTATATCGACCGTTACTATTTTGAAGATATCAAAATCTCATTTTTTGCCGAAACCTATTTTTTGAGCCGGGAATATCTGATGAAATTGTTCAAACAGCAGTTTGGTTACGGCATTCACGAATATGTACAGAAGGTCAGAATGGACAAGGCAAAGGAACTGCTGGGTGATTCCAGTCTGAAAATTCAGGAAATTTCCGATATGCTCGGTTACAAGGATAAAAACTATTTCAGTAAGGCTTTTCGCAATTATTATCAGGTGTCACCGTCGGAGTATCGCGTGAGCCTGCAATAAACCACTTTTTTACCCTTAACGCTTCACTAATCTGCCTTTTTAAATTGGACTATATTTTTTAGAATGAGCGCATGGACGTTGATCACAAACAAATGGGGGAGTATCCATGTTAAAGAAGATGATGGCGTTATCCGGCAGTTTGCTTTTGACGGTCGGTTTGTTGAGCGGATGTGGAGGCAGCGGCGGCACAGATGCGGCTAAAGAAAGCACTGGCGGCAAAGGAGATTTGAAAACGGTTACAATAAATATGTTTACAGCCTCACCGGAGTATACCGATGCTTTTAACGCGTATATCGAGGAGTATAAGAAGGTCAAACCTAATGTGAAGATCAATCTGGAGATCATGCAGGCAGACTACAACACCATTCTCAAGTCAAAAATAGCTTCAGGTAGTACACCGGATGTGTTCCAGACCACAGCCGGAGGCGACATCGACACCTATGCTGATTATAGTGCCGATCTGACCAATGAACCGCTGGCAGCAGCCATGACGGATGCTGTCCGGGCGAATATGAGTTCCAGTGACGGCAAAGTGTTGGGATTCCCAGTCAAGGGGAACCTGTTTGCGTTGATTTACAACAAAGATTTGCTTACCAAGGCTGGGATAACCTCCCCACCGAAGACAATTGCGGAGATGCAGGATGCTGTTACTAAGCTAGAGGCGAAAGGTATTACTCCATTTGCTAATGCGTATAAAGAGTGGTGGGTATGGAAGCATATCTTCCAACACTATGTAGATGCTGCTGCGCAGGATGCTGGCGTAGAGCCGAAGCAACTTGTTAATGATTTTATTGCAGGTAAAGCGAAAATCAAGGACTACCCCGTGCTGTACAACAACTTCTTTAGCTTCATCGATCTGACGGTGAAGCATGGTACAGATAAGCCGCTGGAACGGGACAGCAATGCAGAAGTGAGCGATTTTGCCTCTGGTAAAGCTGCGTTTATGACGGGCAAAGGTGCATGGGACGAGGAAGCAATCAAGAAAATTAATCCTGATCTCAAGATAGGCATCATGGGATATCCGGTGAGTGACAAAGCGGATCAATCAGTCATCATTACGGGTGCGGATCAGGCGCTGCGTATCAACAAGGATTCCGAAGTATCCAAGGAAACGATTGAATTCTTCAACTGGCTGTACACTTCGGAATACGGTAAGAACTGGTTCTCCCAAGTAGCGAAGGTAATCCCTCCAATCAAGGATGCGCCGCTTCCTGATCTGGAAATGCCTAAGGAAATGGAGAGCATTTTGAAAACATCCAAGTCTGGTGATCTGTCTGTCAACTACTCGCTGGATACATTCCACCAAAAGTTTGGCGAGCTGATGCAAGCTTATATTAGCGGCAACATGAACAAGGATCAGGCGGTTGCAGAGATTGAGAAGGCATGGGTTCAATTAGGCTCAGCGCAATAAGACTAGTTTTCGCAGAGGTGCCCGTAAGGGCGCCTTTTTGTGTTATGGCTAAGAGTCTGGAAAAATGCAGACAAAAAAATACTTAATAATATTTAAATATTTACTTGCAAAAAGTTATTAAGTTGTGGATAATAGATTGTGTGCAATATATCTACAACATACGATATACATAATGACTGCACGGTGCAAATATGAGGGATACTCCAGTTGGGGAATCTCTTTGTTTCGTTTGGACTGTGCCGATTATGCTTATAATAGACCGTGTAATTTGGAACGTATTTTCATTTATGTGGTAGAGATAAAAAGGAGATGAACGCTTTGAATAATTCGTTGTTTACACCGTACACTCTGAAGGATTTGGAATTGAAAAACCGGGTGGTTATGGCGCCGATGTGTCAATACTCGGTGACAGACAAGGACGGAATTCCGAATGATTGGCATCATGTCCACTACCTGAGTCGGGCTATTGGAGGCACGGGCCTGATTATTATAGAAATGACGGACGTGGAACCGGATGGACGGATTACGGATTACGATCTGGGGCTTTGGTCAGATGAACATATTCCGGCGTATAAAAAGCTGGTTGACGGTATTCATGCGCACGGGGCCAAGGTTGGCATACAGCTTGCCCATGCAGGCCGTAAAGCTGAGGATGCAGCAGAGCCGGTGGCTCCTTCGGCCATTGCATATCCGGATGTGAATTATAAACAGCCGCGTGCATTGACCACGGAGGAAGTGCGTGGCATGGTGCAAAAATTCGCAGACGCCGCCCGTCGGGCAGTTCAAGCAGGCGTGGATACGATTGAGCTTCACGGTGCACACGGTTACCTGATTCACCAATTCCATTCGCCAGTTACGAACAAGCGAGATGACGAGTATGGAAAGGATCTATCCCGTTTCGGCGTAGAAGTCATTCAGGCTGTGCGCAAGGAAATGCCTGCGGGTATGCCGTTAATCTTACGCATCAGTGCGGTGGAATACGTAGATGGTGGATACGATGTGGATCATGCCATTGAGCTGAGCCGAGCATATCAGGCTGCAGGCGTAGATATGATCCATGTCAGCTCGGGCGGAGAAGGCCCGGCTGGAGCCAGAAAGCCAGGCAACTATCCGGGCTATCAAGTGCCGTTTGCTCGCCAAATCCGCGAGGCGCTGAACATCCCAGTAATCGCCGTCGGCGTACTGGATGACCCAGCCTTGGCGCAGTCTGTAATCGGCAATGAGGATGCCGATCTGGTCGCTGTGGGACGCGGATTGCTGCGCGATCCTTATTGGGCGATTCATGCAGCGGTGGCGCTGCGTGGCGAAAAGCCTTCCGTACCTGAACAATATCAACGTGGCTACTGAGGCCTAAGTAATCCCACGTTGTTTATATATAAACAGGCACCTGCAACGAAGTGTACGCTTCGTCGGGTGCCTGTTTTGTTTTTATCGGGATAATGATTGGTAAATGAATAATTGTGATGTTTTTTACATTTTGTGGATAGTACAGTCTGTATAATAATTATATTTGGTGTGTATAGGAGTAGGAGGAAGAAAAAAATGCAGTATGTTATAGAAACAAAAAAGCTTCGCAAACAGTTTGGGATGTCGATAGCTGTAGACGATATTTCCTTACATGTAGAACAGGGCAGTATCTACGGTTTTCTAGGTGAAAATGGAGCTGGAAAGACGACAACCATCCGCATGCTGATGAGGCTGGTTGAGCCTACAAATGGGGAGGTTTTTTTATTTGGCGAGCGGTTGGAGAAAAGCTATCCTTCTATTTTCTCAAAAATAGGTACGATTATCGAAACACCAGGTTTATACGAAAATCTGAGTGCACGAGATAATCTGAGAATCTGCTGTACGTACATGGGGGTGAAGGATGATGGGAGAATTGAACGAACCTTAACTACGGTGGGGTTAGAGCATACGGGGAAGAAGAAGTTTAAGGATTTTTCCCTAGGAATGAAGCAACGATTAGGAATTGCCAGGGCACTTGTTCATGATCCTGAGTTGCTTATATTGGATGAGCCGACGAACGGACTGGACCCATCTGGAATTAAGGAAATTCGCCAGCTATTGAAGCGATTGTGCGAGGAAGAAGGAAAAACGATTCTTATCTCCAGCCACATCTTGAGCGAAATTCAGCAGTTAGCTACACACATCGGGATTATACATAATGGAAAACTGTTAGCGGAAGATCGACTGAGTCAGTTGGAGGAAGGTTTTGAGCAATATACAGATCTAAAGGTAGAGGATGCAAAAGCAGTACAAGCGTTTCTACAAGAGCACATAAAGCAGCTTCAATCTAATGTGATATCCCCACAACAACTAAGAATTCATAGTCAGATTGAGAATACAGCTGCGTTGAATAGACAGTTAATAGATCATCAGTTTTCAGTCTATGAGATACACACCACAAAGCAGACGCTAGAGGAATATTTTTTGACTCTCATTTCAGGAGAGGGTGGGCGACGTGATTAGAGCTGAACTTATTAAGCTTAAAGGCTCTAAAGCTTTGTTGTTAAGTTTTATAATATTGTTGGCTGTTGTACTGTTGGAATTCGCTTTAAGCGCTGTTTTTTATAGATATTCAATTGATAAAAGGGGTTGGACCTACTATTTCGAGGGCATAGTTCTCTTCGTCAATGTCGCAGCTGGATTTATCAGCTATTACATTTTAACTGGTTATATTTTTGCAAGAGAGTATCAGGAAAATACGCATCTGTTTATGTTTACCACGCCTGTCACTAGGGTTAAATTTTATTTTAGTAAATTGACCGTTGTTTATGGATTTATTATTGTATCCTTATTTTTCGTTCTGTTTTTATCCGCCTTATTAGGCATGTGCATTACAGATCGACCTTTAACGATGGCTATCTGGGTATACCAAATCCAAGTATTTGCTAAAATGTGTGTGATGCATGTGATGTTAATCCCGATCGCCTCTTTTTTTGCTATACGTTGGAAGAGCATCATGGTGGTTGTGCTCGTAGTTTGTACTGCTATATTTTTGAATTTTATATACAAAAGTGAATGGTACCCTTGGATTGTGCCCTATCTTTTGTCGCCCAATGAAGGAAGTGCGATCATACACGTCAATACTCTCATAGCGTGGTTGAGTTTATCCTTAACTTTTCTTCTTGGATTGTTTCTATCTATATGGACATATCAAAGAAAAGACTAATGGAGAATTTTTTGAAAGGAGGGTTAATATGCTTGCCCTGTTCAAAGCAGAATGCTTGAAGCTGAAAGGAACCAAAATTCTTTTTCTAAGTGTGTTTATCTTAATTGTAACCGTATCTTTAACTTTTAGTACTTTCGCTGTAAGTCCCAAGTTTTCCTTGGAGCGTAACGGGTGGAATGATTACTTTATGGATTTGGTATCCTCCATTAATTTAATAACTGGGTATATGAGTTACTACATTTTGACCTGCTATATCTATGCGAGAGAATATCAAGAGAAGACCCATATTGCCCTGTTCGCAAACCCGGTTCGACGAACTCGGATTTACTTCAGTAAGTTGCTCGTTATTTACATGTATATCGCTGTTAGCCTGTTGTTGGCATTTGTACTATCTGCTCTATTGGGTATGTTAATTACGACCAGACCGCTAACCTTTGAAATCGTTATGTATCAGCTTGGAATCTTCACTAAAATGATTATTATGCATGCTATGCTCATTCCGACCATCACGTTCTTCGCCATTCGCTGGAAAAAATTTGTGCCTGCTATTATGGGAATGTGTACGGTTATGTGTTTAAACTTTGTTTTGGTTAATACACCGGGGAATACCTTTTATCCATGGACCGTACCCGTATTGTTTTCTCCGCATGGCACGCTTGGGAGAACATACACGAATGTCTCTGGAGGGCTCATCAGTATTTGTTTCATTTTTGTGCTGGGACTTTTTTTGGCGTTGAGAAGCTATACCCGTATAGAGACACAGTAGAATGTGTAAGCAGCAAAGAACGATGAGTGTCCATATAAGATTAGCTGGATGAAGCTGTAAAATGTTGTCGCTTAAGGACGGATTTACGTGCTATAATTCCAGTAACAACAGAATGGCTTAGGTGGGCGGTCGGCTAAGTCTCCCGGAAGGGAGGTGATGCCTGTGGAGGTTAAGGATGCTCTGACATTAATGATGATGTTCGGCACGCTACTAGTAGCGTTGATCGGATTAATCGTTACCATTGTTATTGCGCTGAACCAAAACAAAAAGAAATAGACCGCCCTGGAGAGGGGAACACGGTCTATTTCTAATAGCTAGCCCTTTTCAGCCGACCGCTCTTCAAAGCGGCTGTTGCCAAAGAGTAGGGATGTTACCAGCATCCTTGCTCTTTTTTAGTATATCCTTCTATAAAATATTTTAGCACATCTGAATAACCAATGTAACTGAATGCCACTGTTTACTTGGTGAAAATTTTAACTTCCTTTGGAGCAAGAGTCACAGTTATCGAACCGTTGTTAATCTGAACGGAGTCGTTGCTCAGCTGGTTAGTCAGGCGGGTTCCGTTGGACAGATTATCGAAGTTGCCAATCGTGCGGGTTTGACTATTCCAGGAGTTGTTGATAAATACGATGGCCTCGTCGCCATTTTTAGAGCGCTGAAAACTGTAAAAGGAGTCGTCGACCCATTTTTCCTTTTGGCTGCCGTTTTGTAGAGCAGGGTGGTTGTTGCGCACAGAGTTCAGCTTAGCGATGTACTGATACAGGTCATGGTTGGCGTTGAAATTCATATTCTCCCGATTGGCGGGATCATCTCCGCCATTAAAGCCTTGCTCAGTGCCTTGGTAGATGATTGGAATTCCGCGTGACGTCAGAGTAAAGCCCAAAGCAGTTTTGAGCTGTGGCCATTTGTCATAGTTAGCACCCGGCTTGCCAGAGGCGTCATTCAGGAAACGTTTTACATCATGATTGTCGATAAATACACCGTTGGTCTGAGCATCGCGATAGTAACGATCATCGGAGTAGCGATCCTTGATTTTTCTCATGGATTGATCGTGTCCGAACACGTCCTTGATTGTATAATACATCGGAAAATCTAATGCGGCATCGAGATATCGGGTATAATCCCCCACATAAGCAGGTTCGCCATGGAAAATTTCACCCATGGTGAAGGTATTGGCGGCTTGGTCAAAATCCTTTAGAAAACCCTTCGGTACATGCTTGGCGGTATCCAACCGCAGTCCGTCAATGCCTGTCTCATTAAGCAGCCATTTGATCCAGTTTTTAAGCTCATTTGCGGTAGCGGGGTTTTCATGATTTAGGTCATCCAGTCCAGCCACATCACCATTTTCAATTTTCCATTGGTTGTTGGAGTTGTAGTCCCCCCCTGTAATGTCACCATTGTGATGGTACCAATCTGCTTTGTCAAAAGGAGCCTTGGCGAACCCGTTCCCCGGCTGAAAATCACCTGTGTGATTCACTACTACGTCTAGCATCACAGCAATATTTTTGTCATGTGCCTTGCGAACCAGCTCTTGGAGCTTGTCCATGTCTCCGAGATGTCCGTCAACCGCATAAAAATCATACGTATGATAGCCGTGGTAAGCGTATTCACTCTTTTGCATCGTTACCGGGGTAATCCAGATTGCGGTAAACCCCATATTTTTAATGTAATCGAGTTTATCAATAATACCTTGAAAATCGCCACCATGCCACTTGCGTTGATCGCTGTTGTTGGAATTGAAGCCACCGTAGTTATCGTTGGATGGGTCTCCGTTGCTGAAGCGGTCTGTCATGATAAAATAAATGCTTTGTTTGCTCCAGTCTGTGCCAAGGGGAGTGGGCTTGGAGAGGGTACCCATATCTGTAGAGGTGAAGGCGCTCGAAAGCGCCTCCGTTTGATCAGTTACTTCAAGTCCGTTGACGTTGGGTGTGTAGGTAGAAGTGCTTACGTTTAAGGATACACCCGAAAGTTTTTCGGTTTGGATAGGTCCTGCCACTTCGTTGAGGTTGGTTGCATAGGTGGAAGTCACTACGCTGATTGTACTTCCTGAAGGTGCCCCCGTTCGGATAGATCCTGCAGCTCCGTTCAAGCCGGGTGTGTAGGTAGAAGTTCCAGTGCTGAATAAGTAGTTTTTAGTATTGTTGCTATCCCAGTTGTTATTGCCGTCATTAAAAGCAGCTTCCAATTGGGAGGCAGTGCCGATATCGACGGTAATTTTAGCATAGCCGCTAATCTCGGCGTCTTGCATCTTCACGCCAGGCACAGCCGTCCAGTTACCTCCAGTCGGACGGTAGTGAATGTAAGGTGAGTTGAAGCCTTTTTTGTAGTATACCGTTACTTTGTTAGTTGTACCGCCGCCATCCCCAGGATTCGCGCCCGATGGAGCGCCTGAAGTGATTGTTCCTGCGTTGCCGCTATTACCAGGCGTGTACGTAGAAGTGCCCGTGCTGAACGAGTAGTTTTTGGTGTTGTTGCTGTCCCAGTTGTTATTGCCGTCATTAAAGGCGGCTTCCAATTGGGAAGCAGAACCGATGTCGACAGTAATTTTAGCATAGCCGCTAATTTCGGCATCCTGCATTTTCACACCGGGTGCAGCAGTCCAGTTACTGCCAGCCGGACGATAGTGAATGTAAGGCGAGTTGAAGCCTTTTTTATAGTATATCGTTACTTTGTTGCCTATACCGCCATTGTTGTCAGGCTTGGCTTTGCTGATGATATATTGTTTGAATCCACTCAACTCACCGGTTGGTGAGCCGTCATTGTTGACGAGATTGTTGATGCGTAATAACGTAAACCCGTGATAACCGAACTTCGTGATTTTCTCCTCGATTTTTTGGAAGCCGCTGCCGCCTGTCGGGAGTGCATTTTCACCATTCAGGCGAACACCCTTGGCATTCGCGATGGAGGAGACGGTATCAACCAGGGTGGACGGCAACGAATAATTCGGTGCTGTGCCACTGTCACTCATCTCTAGGCAAGTAAATGTCAAGTCTAGATCGGCATCCTTGAATTTCTGAATGAGACGGTTGTAATCATAATATCCACCCGCTTGTTCTGTGCTGTGCGGCATGGCAGGATTGTTCATTTGCCAGTGCAAACCGGAAACTTTGGCCCCGATCCGGACACCGAACACAGAATCGAAGTTTTTATGGGCAGCTGCCCCGATGACACCTAGATGCTTCTCAAGTACGCTTTGGTACCACGACAGAAAATCCTTTCCATACACGGAATTATACCCGCCATTCGTGTAAAATCCATCCCCGTCGGTCGGTGGATTGATTTGGCTAAGGCTGGTAATTTTGGTGCCCCAAGCAGCATTAATCTTGTCCAATGATCCGTACTTGTCATTCATAGCTGTGCGGAATGCATTTTTGGCTGTTTCAGTATAAGCTTGGAACTTGCCTCGTCCCGGGTAGCTCCACCCTGCTGCTGGATAGTAGGACGGATAGCGTAGTTCCCCAGAAGGACCGCCGCTCAAATAAATTTTGGGAATGATACTTTTATACCCGGCAAAGTTTTCAGCGAATGAGGCATACAGTTCGTCATATTGTTTACCGGTTCCGCTCCACAATGGGGAAAGGGCTTCGCTATTGGAATAGCCGTTTTCGTCCTTGAACTGCATTTCATCTGCACTGCCCTTGCTCGACAGCCAGCTTGGCAGTGGGATGTTGCAGTCATCTCCCACATTTCCTCCACACTTATGCGTTGAGATGATAGGGACCCACTTCAGCCCCGCTTCTTTCACGGCATTTGCATAGGTCTTGTAGTAGCTCCAATCGAACTGGTTATCTCCTGCGCTTTCTACATAGCCCCACCAGACGTCAGTAGTGATGGCATACACGCCATTGTTTTTCAATGTTTGTAGCTGTTTTTTGAAGGAACCCCAGTCGTTAATTTTCGCCAGCGGTCCCATGACGGAAGCCTGAAAATCCTCTGCAACCGCAGCGCTCGCCGTATTAGAGGGTGAGCCAATGAAGGCGGTCAGAGACAGCACAAGGCTTAGTAGAAGCATACACCCTTTTTTCCATAGACTTCGATACAAGGTCAAACCGATCATCCTCCCCAAAGCATAGTCTAATTCGACAACATTTTGTAAACGTCTACAAAAATAGTATAAAGCAAGCGGTTGCACAAAATAGAAGAATTTATTGCACATTAAAGGTGGACAAATATGACATTTATCGTTAGCAACCGTGTGCATAAATTAGGCCGTGCAAAAAAAGACACGGATCTGAGTAAGACTTGTGTCTTTTATGGATTGCTATAATAGGGAAGGCAAATCCCGGTGTGTATACAAGCAAACATGAACTACCTGCTTAATAGATAGGGCGATTTTTTTCGTCAGGAATACCACTTTTGCGATAAAAATACGTATTGATTCGATCCCGCCATTCCTCGGCGTGCTCAGCCTGATGTTCAAGCCGTGTCAGCACCTGTTCGTAGATTGTCTCATGTAGTTGCTCTCGCAGACTAACCCATGTGTCTCGGAGATGGGCCGCACGTTCTGCACCTTCAAAATGAGTATCATAAATATGCTGTATGACCGTTTGGCCAGAGTGGAGCATGTGCGTATAAGGGACGTGATGAAAGAATAAGAGCAGTTCATCCGGACAGGTGTCTGTAGATTCGTAGATCTCGGCAACAGGAGGAAAATATTGTCCTGCATAGCCCGTTCCAGTTGCAGTCGTCCGATCTACCCCGATCCCCCAGCAATCGGCAAAATGGTAGGTGCCCCACATCGAATATTCATATCCATCAACATCCGGCCCATAGTGGTGATTGGGACTGACCATCCAGCCGACCCCCAGAGGGGCGGTGTAGGACTCATAGATATTCCATGAATTGAGCAGCATCTGCTTAATGGTATGAATCAACTCAGGATCACCGTCATCTTTGCCTTGATTGCTAAATGTCAGCCGAACCCATTCATCTGCGATTTCATCTGCGGATAGATCCGGGTCCCATGCCAACCGGCCGTAGCCGTAAAGATTGGACTGGGCGAGCAAATGTCCGGTCCAATTGGTGTCTGCACCAATATTGGAAACAGCGGCTATTCCAAAGTTGGTGGGCTTGGGAACATGATTCGTTGGCCCCTCCTGGAAACTGCCGCTGCCTGCATGGACAGTAGCCTTCCTGCGACGAGAACCAGATTCGCTGTTGCTATGCAAAGCGCCACTCATGATGCGCTTGATGGCGGAGCCTTTTCCCTGTGCGTAGGTGTCAAAGTCGAGCATTTCCTTCCATTGCGGAACCAGGTAGCATAGATGCTTTTGTTGTCCGGTATACTCCTGCGCAATTTGAAATTCCAGCAGTACCTGAGTGGCTTCCAGCGCGCCGAACAGGGGGGAGACAGGCTCGCGCACCTGAAAATCCATAGGGCCATTTTTAATCTGTAAAATGACATTATCCCGGAACAGTCCATCCAGCGGTTTGAAATGGTCGAAGGCCGCGCGAGCCCGATCCGTCTTGCGGTCACGCCAGTCCTGTTTGCAGTCGTAGACAAAGCAACGCCAAATCACACGTCCGCCATAGGGCCGTAGTGCATCCGCCAGCATATTGGCTCCATCGGCGTGATGGCGTCCATAGCTGAAGGGCCCGGGCCGATTTTCAGAGTCGGCCTTGACCACAAAACCACCCAGATCGGGAACGGCTGCGTAAATCTCCCGGGCCTTGGTCTGCCACCATTCAGCGACATCCGGGTCTAGAGGATCGGCTGTGGTTAACCCGCCAAGCTGAATGGGGCTGGCATAGTTAATGCTCAAGTAGATTTGGATACCATAGGCGCGAAAGATGGCAGCTACCTTGGCCACATCGGGTAAAAACCGATCCGTAATCAGCTCGGTTTCTACCTGATGGACATTCACATTATTAATGGATAGCGCCTGAATGCCTACAGAAGCGAGTAGACGGGCATAGTCTCGGAGGCGCTCCATATTTGTAGTAAAGGCATTGTTGTTGTAGAAAATAGAAGCCCCGGCATATCCACGTTCAACACTCCCATCCATGTTATCCCAGTGGTTAATCATGCGTATGGGATTAGCTGGATTGGACAATAGGTCTAAACTGGGAGCATGCAATGATTGTCTGGCAGTGGACTTCAGCGTGCCGTCTAGTCCGCCTTGCAGATAGCGCAGCAAATGAAAGACTCCGTACAATACCCCTTTGGAGGTCTGACCCGCGACTGTAACGCACCGTCCTTTGATATCAGCGTGATCTTGCCCAGTTAAACCTGCAAGCTCCGACACCTCTACCCCGCGAATCCGGTAGCCTTCTGCGCTCACTTCTGCCTGTTCCTCTGCGCTAAAACGTTCTGCTACGCATGGGTGATCCTGGAACGTACCCAGCGCAACAAAGGGTTCATGGGCAGGAACGGTACTCATCTTCGGCTGCTGTCCGAACATGGAGGCCAATCCTTGCTGAAGCTCACTCGCAGCCGTCTGGAGCACTTCATCATCTGTTTCATGAACCACGATGACTCTGCACCAAGCCGGTATGTGTTCTACATGACGATCGCGGTGGTAGTGCAGCCAGGCGTCATAGCCGCTCCCTTTGGGCATATCCATACGCTTGCTCATATTATTTGAGCCTCCTTTGGGCGAGTGAGGTTCATTCGTCTTAGGCATGCTGCTTCTCATCTTGACTCATATGCTGAGGGAGGATCAGTCGATTCCCTTTGCCTTCATACAGCCACAAAATAGCGGTAACCCCGCGTGGGTAATATTTGCTGCCGTGGGCAATGCCGGAGAGCATTTGGTCGCTCCAGCACCAATAGGATTCTTCAGGATGGAGGAGCCATGAAACATGGGCTGCGTCAGCCGCCTGCCCAGTTTCCTGCCAAGGCAGTTCCAGCAGCTCACGGGCAATAAACTGAGACAGATAGATTTTGCTCAACCAGGAGTTGTTACTGGTCGAGGATAGCTTCCAGCCTCCGTCTTCAAATAGACAAACTCCTGGTACCAGTACGGTTTGCAAATGGCGTCGAAGTGCTTGGATATATTCACCGAACCGCCCATCAGGCTCAAGCGCATCCTCGCATCCTGTAAAATAGGGGAAGATCAGCCCTTCAATGGCAGGAATAATCTGTGAGTCGTTGCCTTCCTTAATGACTGCAGGGATATAGCCCTTGTCTGTCATGTGAGCGGTGATCGATGCTGCGCATTTGTCTGCCTGTGAGCCAGCTTCCTGTGAAAGGGAGTTAAGCCCCTTTGAGGCAAATATCTTTTCAAGCGCAACATATACCGCCCAGCATTTGCTGCCTAAATAAATGTTATTGCGGGACTGACCCAAGGATACATCTAGACTATCGTAAGTCGTAATTTCTGCGCCTCCCTGGGTTCTTGAGCTATCCAGGCCCATTAAGCCGTTTCGTTGTGCCGGATCTGGATGATCCCGCCGCAGCATGCTTTCGAAGCAGTCGCACAAGACAGGCAGCATACGTGTCGTAAATGACTGATCCTGTGTCTGCTCGATATATACCGTGGCGCAGCAAAGCCAGTTCACCAGTTCCTCGTGGCTCATGTAAGAGAAGCAGTCGTCAATCCCTGCCAGTTCATAACAGGAGTACCCCTGCCGGGAGAACACATTGGCCACGCCCATATCATGCGTAAACGTGATCCCCCCCGGATAGTATTGTTCCTCTCCCGGGAAGCGCACCTCATCCCGATAGCTGTACCTTTGGACAAACCATTCCAGTTCGTTGCGTACCGTCCATGGATTCAAAATCAATTCATAATAAAGCTGATCCGCCGTCAGATCGAGTGTATTCATCATCCGGTACTCGCCTTCATTCACGATCCAGATCGGTTCGCCATCCTCTTGCTGACTGAGCAATTGGGTACTGCCGTAATAGCTGTGGATCGCCTGAGCGAGCATAAACTCCTGATCTGGGCTCAGGCTGGCTGATTCGATCCAGTCATTCCCCTGAACACAGGCTGCGGTCAGGTCGTTAAAATGCTTCAACGCATAGCTTCCCACGTCTTCAATATCCTTGAACAGCCGGGTATAGTAATACGATGCTTCGATGCCTGTTGTCACAATGCCGCCGCGATAAAAGCATATGGCGAAGGTATATGTGCGCTTCTCTCCTGCGGGAACGTCCATCAGAAGTGCACCCGTTGTGCCCAGGCCAAAGGATAAGTTATCGACCATGGCCTCCCCAAGCAGCTTCTCCATTGCAAATCCGCTGGCAGGTACCGCCTCGCTGCTGTTGGTCACAATAGCTGTGCTTCGTCCTTGACCGATGCCTGTGAGTCTTTCCTCCAATGGAGGAGAATCCATAGTGTCTCTGCGTGGGTCTTCCCCTATAATGCGTATGCCACTATACGGATCACTGCCCTGATAGCCGAAAAAGGCTCTCCGTGCAGCAGCACCCTGTGTATTATCGATCGTTAGCTCGGCAAATACGGCCGGAACCAATGCTGCCCGCAGCTCATCTATGCCTGCAATTCCCGGTTCGGGCACCGGGCGAACGGGAGAGTACAGCCGGAACGTCAAATCACCTGCCTGCCATGTATCTGTACCTGCTTTTAGCTCACGGGTGATGTCCTGATCGGCAAAGGCAACGAGCAAAGGCTCTGTTTTTTTATCCTTTTTCTCCACATCGTAGCGAGTACTTTCGTCCTGTATGGATGCGAAAAAGGGAAGTGCCTCATACGATCCGCCATCCCTGGATTGCAGCCCGATGTATACATTTTCATCAGCAGGCTTGCCCAGCTCCAAGCCAAGTCCGCCGCGATTCCCCTTAAACCCCAGTGTAAAGCTGGAGAATGAACCGATAGGTGCATGCTGCGTGTTATAAAATATGTTTTTCGACATATATTGAAACCCCTTTCACGATAAAATATAACGTTGACTAACTTCAATTAGAGCCTAGCATGTCATGTGCCGAGGAACCATTGTCAAATCGCTCAACTATTTATCCAAATCGCGCTGAAAGCGATATACTGGAGATATCGATGTAAATGAGCCAGGAGGGAAAACATGTCGTCACCACGTTTACCGAAGCTTCCCCATGATCCAGACCTTACGGTCGCCGGAGAGGAATTCTTTTTTCCCGATGTACGGACTACGGTCAATCTATTTGCCATCCATACACGAAGTGTCGGAAGAGACTGGAATTATCCGCCACATGAACATCCGCAATATGAAATTAACATCGTGCTTGCGGGAGAGCAGGTCATGGTTGTGGATGGTCACAGCTTTATTCAGCGACAGGATGATCTGATGCTTTTGCGCCCGGGAATGGTCCACTCCAGCCGCAGTAGCGGGCAGGGGTTTACGTATTTTTGCATGCATTTCGATATTGATGATAAATTGTTTCTTTCGCTCCTGAGTCGTTTGGAGCAAGTACTTTTTCCAGCTGATGGCGCGGTGGCGAAGCAGATGGGGTCAGCGCTGAGTAAGCTGCTTGACCTTTCCGCGCTTGAAGACATGGGGATAAATGGTGATTCGGTGGCAAAGCGTATGCGGATTCAATCTGCTGTATTTGAACTGTTCGCAACGCTGTGGGAGGCGGTATCCAGTGAAGCTGCTCATCTACCAGGGCGTGGATATGTGCAGGCAGAGCTTGCCCATCAGATTGCCAGTCGGCTTCAGGGCAGGGTCAATCAGCCATATAGGCAGGCTGGCTCGGTGGAAAAACAGGATGGGATTGAGGGAATTTCATCCGAACTTGGTATTAGCGTGTCCCATTGCAATCGTGTATTCCGTAGTGTTTTCGGCGTATCTCCGCGAGTGTATCTCTCCGAGCTTGTCTTGCATGAGGCCAAGCTGCTGCTGGCTGATCCGCAATGGTCCGTGCAGCAAATTGCTGAACTGCTCGGCTATGGGGATATTGCACACTTTAGCAGGCAATTTAAACGCTGGTCCGGTCAGTCGCCGACATCCTACCGTAAGAGCGTAGCTCCTGAAAGCTCATCTGAATAAACGTGCTGTTCCCAGATGGCAGTTATACGCTGATCTAATTGCTGGAAGCTGACGTGTGCATATCCACCAGTCCAATACACACTTACAATGTGTTGAACTAGTTTTCTTTTTACAGAAGATGTAGCGAGATGCAAAAAAACATCGTATTTATCGGAATAATACTCCAGGAAAGTGTCGCATTTCGTTTTACAATTTGTATTGAAAAAATTTTAGGAGGAAACAGCATGTTGGGAATCGATATAAAAAAGGAGAGTAATAATTTAGTTATTACTTGGCAGTTATCTAGGATAGAAGTATCTCTTGAGGATATTGAAGATGTTTCGTTCGATAATACTTATGCTGGACAAGAGAAAGATGCAATAAGAATAGGTACTCCTTATGCAACAACGGACAGAATTGTAATTAAAACCAATTCAAAGACATATATTTTGTTTACTACAAATGGTCAAAATATTCTTAAAAAAATACAGTCCTATCTTTAATTAGCTATCCATAAAGATACAGCATGATGTACACGGAGAATGATATTGCATTACTTCATGGACATATATGATCTGAATTGTACCCCATTGCTCAAAATGAGGAATGGGGTATGTACCGTGTTTGTACAGCTTATTTATTTTTAGCGAGTTTCAATTTCTTAATCAAACGATCGATAACATATCCTATGAGATACCAGAAACTTATTGTAGTGAAGTAAACAAGGGATATAGGGATATGTGTTTTTTGCGCACAAATTGAAAAGATTCATGCATCCAAACCAACGGGCTAATCATAGCCAAAAGTATATTATAGTCGTCATATCCCGTAATATTTACAGCAGTAACTATACATGAGACTAGGAATAACCAAAAGCGAAAGGACTTCATGGTCTACACCTCCATTCCTTTTAAAAAAGAAGCCGCGAGACGATTACCAGCATCCTGAGATCGTGGCGGCTTCTAGGGATTTTTTTATTACACTTTTTTCACAGGACGTAACACTGCGTAGCCGTATCCTTCAGGGAAATGCCGTTGATAATCCTGCTTCGTTTCCTCATCCCATTCATACCCCATACTGTGTGGGTCGAAGTTCCAGGCTTTTTCCTCCACCACTCTCATAACATCTCCATTGTTTTTTAAATAGTTAAAGGGTGGATGGAAAAACACTAGATAATCTGATTCGGGGATGTTTCGGCACTCCATACCTGCTGGAATCTCTCCAGTGTAGTCAGCAGCAACCGGTATTCCATACAGATAGCCCTTCTGACCATTCTGATAGAACCAGCCTGCGGTTTGACCCAATTGTCCGGGAAGCTTAAGGTGAGACATGCTTTCCAGAGTTCCACAAATTTCATCACAATTATGACCGTTTCTCCAGAAATCACCGTAGTTTCGAGAAGAGATATCCCAGATCCCAATAAATTTGTGTGCTGGTATATGCTCGATTTTGACTTCAGCTTCTTGTAAATGCTCCTTAACCATCTTATCCCGCTCCTTCAAATGGTAATGGTAAGGAGAGAACACCTCAGCGTGAATGGCTAATGGAATAGGCCGGGGGTTCTTCCGGTATACAGCCGGGGATACCTCGAACGCTTTTACAAATGCTCGTGTAAAAGCTTCCTGTGAAGAAAACCCATACTTTACGGCAACATCGAGGATGCGGACATTGCTGTCCCGGAGTTCAAGGGCTGCCCGGCTAATCCTGCGCATCCATACATAATCCCTTAACGTCATTCCTGTCAGAGAATGAAATTGCTTTGTACAGTAATAAGGTGAATAGCCTAGCTGGTCGGACATTCTCAACAACGATGGCGCTGAGGTAAGATTATTATCAATCCAATCAATCATAAGCTGGACCATTTCGTTCCATTCGTACACGAGGGTCCCCTCCTTTCGACTCCATCTTAACAGCCGGAATGCAGGAATATTTGACTTGAGTTGCATGAACAACACTTTTGTTTTGTTCTGTTTACTCCTCTACATAACAGATATATGGGTGTTGAAAGTACTTTTGATCAGACACAAAATAATATTGTTTTCCTACAACCAGAGGAGGGATTATAGACTGTGAGGAAATATATAATTCTTTATATCCGCCTCCGTTAGAAGCATCTCTCTGTACAACTAAGTAATCGTCTGTAATTTTAACTAATTTGGCAGTTTCAGCATGGTGAACTCCTGAATAAAAATAAAGCCAGCTAAAAATCAGTGAAAAAAATATAACACTTAAAATAGATGCAGCTATTTTATTCTTTGTAATCAACATTCGTGCACCCCCATAATTCATGTATAAGTCAGGTGACATAAGAAAAAGAATCTACATTATTCCGTTCTTTCATCCGCAATAAAATATGTATGATTGGTTATTTATCCTGTATATGTATATTGTAAGATGTATGGTCGGATGAAGAAAGTAGTTTTCACACAAAAAGCCTACCTACCGGAACACCGGCAGATAGGCTTTTATAACATAAACATTCACTATACTTCATAACCGTATGCAGTCTGTGCCTTACATTGCAATCGCACCGACAGCATATTTTTGGTCTATCGTTAGTTATTTTTACGCTGACGGGCGCGGGCCTCGCCGCCTTTGCGGCCTGCTTCTTCTCTGCTCATTTTCCCGTCGCTATCACTTTGGTCTGAATTGCCACGGGCTTCACCGCCCTTGCGACCGATTTCCTGATAGAACTCCTTGCCATGGTTTTTGGAAGTGGCTTCGCCGCCTTTTTCACCAATCTCCTGATAGAAGTCCTTGCCATGACTTTTGGAAGTGGCCTCGCCACCTTTTTCGCCGATCTCTTGGTAAAATTCTTTGTCGTGATTTTTAGCAGTAGCTTCTCCACCTAAACGTCCTGCCTCTTCGCGACTCATTTTGCCATTTTGGTTGTTGTTAGCCATGTTCAATCACTCCTCATCGAATTTTAGTAAAGCGTCTACGTGTATCTATTAACCCTCGTGTCAGGAATTAAACATGTCTATTTAATTTTGATAAATGGAAATTGGTTGGTAAATAACTGGGTATACCCGTCTCTATCAGACTTCCCAGGACTCTGTACGCAGTTGTTGCTGGCGGGTAAATAATGTCGGGTAAATGAACAGGCTGAGCAGCACGCTGGTCAAAATGGCAGAGGTCATGGTAGTGAATACGATGAGCAATTGCAAACGCACGGCGACAATTGGATTGGCGCCTGCAATGATTTGTCCGGTCATCATGCCGGGAAGCTGAACAAGCCCGAGTGTTTTCTGCCCCTCAATGGTTGGAATCATACTGGAACGTATGCAATTTTTCAGTATAGGGAAGATGGCTTGTCTCGGGGTTCCCCCTAGTGCGAGAATGAGCATGATTTCAGGCTTGCGCAGCAGGACTTCCGACTTGAGCCGTGATACCAGCAGGCTGGACAAAATCATGGAGCTGCCAATGATCATGCCGCTAATCGGAATCATGTACCGGGCTGTCGCCGGAATGATATGCAGGCCAATCAGGAATGCCTGTGTAACGATTTCCACACACAGCAACGTCAGGAATGACTTCCACATGAGACGAGGGATAAACCGTCCTTTGCGTGCAACATTTTGAGAAGCTACAGTGATCATGAGCAGAATGAATAATACGATAAATCCGTAGCTTTGCATCCCGAAAATCAAATGCAATACATATCCAATCGCCAGTAGCTGAACGGATGCTCTGATCGTGGCAATAATAATGTCTCGGTCCAAACCGAGTTTGAAGGACTTGGACATGACGATGGCGATAAATACAAAACCGAGAGAGAGAATCAAGGCAACAATCGTCATACCCATTCTCCTGCTACAAACCTGCGGGTTTCACTATGCTGTGGAGCATTAAAAAATGTCTCTGTATCTGCTTGCTCTACCAGTCTTCCGTTGATCATCAGCCATGTTTCGTGGCCTACTCGGCGGGCTTGTTCCATATGATGTGTAATCCAGATCATTGTTGTTCCCTCTTCTTTGTTCATTTGAAGCAACAGTTCCTCAACCTCTTTGACTGAGGCGGGGTCCAGTGCAGAAGTAATCTCATCCAGTAGTAAAATATCCGGGCGGTTCGCGAGCGTCCGTGCCAGGGCCAAGCGCTGTCTTTGTCCACCTGACAGCTCCTGCGCCTTCTGTTCCAGCAGGTCACGGGTGAGTCCTACGCGCTCTAACAGGCCAACCGGATCTTCCAGTACCGTACCATGCAGCCGCTCTACCGTCTGGAGATTGTAGAGGACCGTCCCCTGAAGCATGGGGGCATCTTGAAAAACCAATGCTACTTTCCGTCTCAGTTCAGGGATTTCCCACTCGGTTATAGGCTTGCCGAGGACGTTGATTTCTCCTTCATCCGATGCTAGCAAAAGATTGCATAGTGAAAGCAGTGTGCTTTTACCAGATCCTGACGGACCGACCAGTGTCGTGATTTTTCCGCGCGGGACCTTTGCCGTAACTCCGTTCAGGACAGCACGTTGTTGTCCCGACCCGGTGAAATATTTAGTGACACGATTAAACTCAATAGCTGGAAGTGGATTGGGTTCCATAGATATAGCTAGCTCCTTTGCAGGGAATCGGAAAAGATATCGAATCTGCTCTATAATCTCTTTGTATTATAGCAGTAATATCCTAACGGCTCTTCTTCTAAAAAAGAGTTAGTGTATGGAGCTGTTGCAAACGGTACTTTCTTTGTATAAACTAACGGGATTAGTTAAGATGAAATAAGAATTTAGTCTGTATATGTATACGAAATTAACCTTACATAGGAATTTAACGAAAGGGGACCGGATGATGTCACCTAGAAATGGAGTAAAGCTACAAGATATCCTGGAGGCTGCCGAGGATGTTGCCAATGAACGAGGGATGGGAGAGGTCACGCTCACTACATTGGCGCAAAAGCTACATATTCGCCCCCCATCCTTGTACAACCATGTGGACGGATTGAACGGATTGCGTCAAGCGCTGGCATTACATAGCCTCGAAAAATTAGAGGAAGCATTGATGAGTGCAGCCATAGGCCGAGCAGGCGAAGATGCGCTGACTGCTATGGGGAGAGCGTATATGCAGTATGCACGCGAGCGGCCTGGTTTGTATGAAGCGATGGTGTATGCAACCGACCGAAATGATACCGAGCTGGGACAAGCTGCAGATCGCGTAGCGGAGCTCGTCATTACCGTGCTATCCAGTGGCTACGGCTTCAACGAAGCAGATTGCATTCATGCAGCGAGAGGATTCCGCAGTCTTCTTCATGGTTTTGCCTCGCTTGAACAAAAGGGCGGTTTTGGATTACCTGTAGATGTGGATCAGAGTGTTGAAGTGATGATGGACACCTTTTGCGCAGGTCTTCGCGTGTTGCAGCAAAAGCGAGGGGGAGAGCCTTCAGTTAAAAACTGAGTTCAACCTGATTAGCCATGTGATTGTGTCCTAGACTCAAAGGGTAAAATATAACAGTACACTGTAGACGAGGGAGCGTAAATACAGGAGGGATTTGAGTGAACGTACTGGTGATTGGTGCTAATGGAAAAGTAGGCAAACATCTCGTTCGCCTACTGGGGCAACATGCAGCACATCGCGTAAAGGCACTGATCCGCAAACCGGATCAGGCCGAAGCGCTTGAACGTTTGGGTGCAGAAACGGTAGTAGCTGACCTTGAAGGGACGGTAGGTGAAATTGCCGCAGCTATACAAGGCAGCGACGCTGTCGTGTTTACGGCAGGCTCCGGTGGCAACACAGGAGCGGATAAAACGCTGCTCATCGACCTTGATGGAGCAGTCAAGGCGATGGAAGCCGCTGAACAAGCGGGTATCCGGCGCTTCATTATGGTCAGCGCTCTATATGCGGAGAACCGGGAGCAATGGCCTGAATCGATTAAGCCATATTACGTGGCAAAGCATTATGCAGATCGCTTGCTGGAAGCGAGCAATCTGGATTACACGATTCTTCGTCCGGGCGGGTTGACAGATGATGCGGGTACTGGCAAGGTTGCTACCGGTGAAGATCTCACCAGCCATACTATCTCACGTGAAGATGTAGCGGCAACGGTGGTAGCAGCACTAGAGGAAAAGCAGACGTATCATCGAGCGATTGATTTGGTGTCCGGCAGTACGCCTATTGCTGAGGCCATCCGGTAGAGCTGATGAATTGAAAGACATATGCATAAATATGGATAAAGGCAGACCCAGAGGCAGGATTCCGGGTCTGCTTTTTGCTTTTTGTATAACGTTCCGACAGGTATTTACGAAAAAATTTGCTTAAAACTAATTATATTATTTATAATACTAACATAATTAGTTTATGATCAAGACAAGGAGATGAGATAAAATGCGTATCGTTCAGGTGCAGCATGTGTATCAATTAACGTTTATGCCCCGGCTGTTCCCAGTGAACTGTTATTTGGTGGAGGAGAAAGAGGGGCTTACCCTGATCGATGCCGGATTGCCATACAGTGCTCAGCGTATTGAACAGGCTGCGGCGCGGATTGGGCAGCCGATTATACGAATTGTACTTACCCATGCGCATGGAGATCATGTGGGTGCGTTGGATAAGCTGAAGGCAAAGTATCCTGAGGCGCAAGTATTCATTTCAAGGCGGGATGCTCGGCTACTGAAGGGTGATGTATCGTTGGAGGCAGGCGAACCAGACACTCCTATTCGGGGCAGCGTGCCGAAGAATATCCTTACCCAGCCTGACGTTTTACTGGAGGATGGAGATAACGTGGGTTCGCTGCTGGCGATCAGCGCACCGGGACATACGCCGGGCTCGATGGGATTTTTGGATACCCGTACCCATGCATTGATTGCAGGCGATGCCTTCCAGACTCGGGGTGGTGTTGCGGTGGCGGGAAGGCTCAAGCCACTGTTTCCTTTTCCAGCACTAGCTACATGGAACAAGGAAATTTCGCTGCAAAGCGCCAAAAAACTGGCATCTTACAATCCGTCTCTATTAGCAGCCGGTCATGGCAACATGCTGAAGCATCCACAATTTCAGCTAGAAAGAGCGATTATGGAGTTGGAACAGCAATGTTCAGTGTGATGATTACGTATTCAGCCAACATTCAGCCAGAACTCACAAAGTCCTAAGCTAAGGCAGATACAATATGAGGAAAATAGAAACAGAGAGAGGTGCATCGGATTTGAACGTTTGGAAAGCGAACGGTCTGAAATATATACTTCTATTTAGTCTCATATTGTGTGCTGCCGTTAGTATCGTTTCGTTATGGAGTTATTCAGGTAGTTCCGCGTCTCAGTCTGCGGCTGTTAGGCAGGGGCCATCCGGCGGGTTCGGAGGGGGAGCAGGCGGAGGCATGGGAGGGCCGGGGCAACGTCCCTCTGACGGTCAGACCGCAGGGAACCTGGGAACAGGAAGTGTAGGACAAGATCAGCAGAATTCTCCCCCAACATCTACGGATGCGGCGAGCAGCTCTGACAGCAAGAATCAGGGGACGACGGGCCAGACGACCAACTCCTCTAGTGAGAATTCGTCGACATCGGGTGACAAAGGTACAACGGCCGGGAATGATACGTCTGCCTCGGACGGCAGTGGTGTTGCTAGAGACGGACAGCACAGAGGCCCCGGTGGCATGTCTGGTAACGGATCTGGAATGGGCATGGGCGGTCCTGGCGGTGGTATGGGTGGGGGGAGAAATGGAAATTCTTCATCTGCTTATGCTACTCCGATGGCGATTTTCGCTGCTTTGTTCTTCGGTGTGTTCGTGTTTATTGCGTATCGTTTTCGGGCTCAAGAATGGAAGCTCGGGGAACGTAACCGGGGACTGATGCTGTGGACTGTGCTGGGTGTGGGATTCTTTTTAAGAATGGCGATCGCCCCATGGATCTCGGGCCACATGGATTTAATGCTATTTCGAAACTGGGCTACGACAGCAGCGGATAGCTTGTCAGGCTTTTACACGAATGGTTCCAGTGATTATCCACCGTTCTATATTTATATTTTATATGTAATCGGTAAAATCGGCTCTACGGATGCTTTCAGTCCTTATATGTCCGTATTGCTGCGGCTTCCGAATATTTTAGCTGATATCGTGACAGCGTACATGCTGTACCGGTTGGCAAGCAAACGGGTCGGCTATGGAGTGAGCCTTGGATTGGCTATATTCTATGTGTTTAACCCAGCTGTATTTATCAATTCGACCTTCTGGGGGCAGGTAGATTCATTTTTTACCATGCTGATTGTGGGCATGATTGTGCTGCTGGTGGAAAACCGGATCGGCTGGTCCGCTGTACTGTTTACGATAGCGGTATTGATGAAGCCACAGGGGATTATTTATGCGCCGGTTCTGTTCTTCGAGCTGCTGAGACAGCGCAAAATACAGCCTTGGCTGTTGTCCATTGGTGGTGCCGTTGTGACAACCATTCTGGTCATATTGCCATTTTCATGGGGGCAGGAGCCATTATGGCTGCTTGATTTATACAAGGGGACAGTTGGCGAATATCCATATGCTTCGGTGAACGCGTATAACTTCTTCGCACTAATTGGTGGCAATTATACGCAGGATACTACAACGCTGTTCCTGTTCAGTTACCATACATGGGGGATGATCTGCATTGTGCTGGTGACTCTGTTTACATGGTGGATGTATATCCGTAGTCGGAAACCACAATTTGCAGCAGCAGCTGCACTGGTACTCATTGCAGGTGTATTTACCTTCGCTTCCAGCATGCATGAACGGTATCTGTTCCCTGCGGCGGCGTTAGCTGTACTGGCGTACCTGTATTTGAAAGATCGCAGATTTTTGTGGCTTGCGGGTGGATTCAGTCTTACGATTTTCCTGAACACCTTTGATATTTTCTATAGCTCCAATTCTCAGGATCATTACGGTATTATTTTGTGTGTGACATCATTGCTAAATGTGTTGTTGTTTGGGTATTTGGTCAAAGTAGTGTGGGATTGCTCCAGGCCGGCTACAATTCAGACTGCGCTTCCCAAGGCCACCAATATAGCTCCTTTATCCGCAGAATGAGTGATGGGCGGTCACCACACAGGTGATCGCCCATCTTCCAGTACTCGCTACAGCGCAAGAAGTGGCACATAATTACTGGGTTTTTCTCATTGCCAGCACAAACAATGGTGCCTTCAAACTTTTTTAGCTGTATTTCGCCAAAAGGTCCGCATTCTTCGCGGGCCTTTTTTGCCCATGGCGTCTTATTCCTCTATATTGAGGGCTGACGTGAGCCACGGATTGCGTCACTGGATGAGGGCACAGCCCTAATACGACGCCAATATCCTTCCATTTCACTGCGGCAAGGAAATGTTCCTCTCCACCATAAGAGGGATCAATTTGCGGAATGCTATCGTGCTTGCGTTCATAAACTTTGTATTACTACGCAAAAACAGGCCTACGGTTTCTATTGTTATTTTACAGAATAGCTAATGGCCAAATGCACAGAATAAAAGAAACCGCCCTTTAACAACATGGAAGTGGTTGATAAGTCAACTACAATCCATAAGTTAAAGAAGCGGTTTTCTTGTCCTCATGCCAGAGTAACCTGGTATATATCAATCCATATATTCGTTCAGTTTCTGTACATCGCAGATGGTAATCTCACGTGTACCCTTGATATGAATAATCCCCAGCTGTTCAAACTTTCCGAATTTTCGGCTGATCGTTTCACGTGTGACACCCACATAATTAGCCATTTCTTCGCGTGAAAGGGGGAGATTTATTTTAATATAGGAGCCGTCCGGCTTGCCGTATTTGTGTCCGAGTTCGAGAATCATGTAGGCGATACGAATTTCCGGGTCTTTGGTAGCCAGGCTTTGAGCCAGGTTTTCGGTATGTGCCAAGCGTTTGGTAATCGTTTTGAGCAGCCTCAAAGAGATATCGGGATTGTTGCGGATCAACTCCTCCATATCATCTTTGGTGAGCATACAAATATCAGTATCCTTTAAGGCGTACGCACTAAAATTGCTCAACTCGTCGTTATTAAATATATTCAACTCACCAAAAAAATCGCCAGTTGTCAGAATGTGCAGAATTTGTTCTTTGCCCTGAGGTGTCATCTTCAGCAGCTTAACATGCCCGCTTTTAATAATGTACAGCGTATCGGAAGCCTGTTCCTCGACAATCAAGGCCTCGCCTTTCTGATATTTTCGGTGCCGGATCATAGAGCTAACCTTACACAAATCTTCGCAGGACAAAGAGGAAAAGATAGGCACTTTGCGGGCACAGGGCTCCTGTTCACACTGGCAGGGGCAGGACATCTCATTCACATTCATTCACTCCATTCATCAACCGGAAACTAGAAAGTATAGCGTGTTCTTGTTATTCTGTATCATCTATAGGGGCAAAATGGCTTTGATCCTCACCGCAGACTGGACAAACCCAGTCTTCCGGAAGGTCTTCGAACGCTGTACCTGGCATAACGTCTTCATCAGGGTCACCCATAGCAGGATCATAAACGTATCCACAGGGCTGACATACATATTTTTTCATCTTTAGTTCTCCTTGTCATCCAAAATTTTTGTAAGCTCTGGTGCATCCGGACTGAGTCCTTGGATAATGGCTGCTTTATATGGAAGTGAAGCGAGAGCATCTCCAAAGCCGATCACACCGCAGATAGAGCCGTTTTGTATGAACATACGTGTATAAGAAACTTGATTTTCACGGGTCAGGCTGGTGTCACAGACTTGTTCGTCTACCAGACCGATGGAAAACAAGGGGCTTTCATAGCTGTTGGACAGGGTGACAGGAAGAGGACGCTGGTAAGCTGTGGAGGTACCCGCCATATTAGTGCCTGCTATTTTCCCTTGCTCCATAGCACTTTCCCATAATCCATCTACTCTATTGTGGAACTCGGCTACATCACCTGCCGCATATATATTGGCGGAGCTGGTCTCCATCTGCGCATTTACCAGAATGCCTTGTCCAATATCAAGGCCGATTTGGCGAGCAAGCTCCGTATTAGGTACAATTCCGATAGAGTACACGACATGTTCGCAGGGAATAACAGTGCCGTCCTGCAGTTCTACGCCCTCTACATGATCTGTGCCTGTAATACGCTTTACGCCTTGTCCAAGGCATACCTGGGTACCCTGTTCGATAACTCGGCGGGTCAAAATAGCGGATGCCTTTTCATCTAGCTGGCGGGGCATGAGCCGTTGCGAAGCTTCCAGAATGGTAACGGCATATCCGGCTTGCTGAAAGGACCAGGCAGTTTCTACACCCTGAATACCACCGCCGATGATACATATCCGGTCTCCTTGTCGCAATTCCGTTTTAAGTCTGTCTGCATCTTGTCGAAAACGAATATTGTGAACGTTCCTTAGTGAAGCCCCGTCCAGCACAAGCTTACGGTTGTGGGCTCCTGTACACAGCAGCAGCTTGTCGTAAACAACGGTTTGCCCCTTGGCTGTTTCGATGGTGCAGTCCTCTGCGTGTATTGCCGTGATCTTTACGCCAGAATACACATGAATTCGTTGACTGGCAAACCACTTTTCCTTTTTGATCAGGATTTTGTCGCTGTGCAAGTCAGTGAATAGTGCCTTCGAAAGCTTGACTCTGTTATATGGAAGGGAGGACTCTTCCCCGTAAATAGAAATTTCAGCTAGCTCATCATGATCTCTAATCGCTTTTGCCGCGTTGACAGCGGCCACGCCCCCTCCGATGATAACGTAATGTTGATTATCCATTCGGCATCTCTCCTATTCCCTCTAAGCTTCCTGTGCTCAAATAACACTAAGCAGCAGATCTGAGACGAATTCAGCGGCATTTTTAATTTTTTTCACTTTTTCATCTTCTGTAGGAGAGAAGCGAATGCGTACCGGGAATTCCACATGCGTCATACCTGTTGACTTGATTACATCTGAAGTGCTCTGGACTTTCATATTAGTACCGTTCAAGTAATCCTGTACGACTTCAATGGCTTCACCGCTCCAGCCGTAGGAACCAAAGGCGGCAGCAAGCTTACCTTCCAAATTCATCTTTTGCATTTTTTGCAGCAGATCTTCCAATTTGCCTGTCATGTCGGCATATTTGGTAGAGCTGCCGACGAAAACAGCATCCGCTGAGGTAATACTATTTAATATCTTGGTTTCATCCGCTTTATCTACATCCCATAGCTCCACCTTGATTTGGTTCTCCAAAAAGCAATCTCTCAGGATGTTTGCCATTTTTTTAGTATTATTTTTTAAGGTGGCATAAACAATCGCTACTTTTTTATCATCCTTGGTTTCGGTGCTCATCGATGCGTACAAATCAATAAATTTGGCAATATCATGTCGGATCGCGAAGCCGTGGGAAGGAGCAATCATCTCAATATCCAAGTCAGATACAGCTTCGATTAATGTACGCACATATCTGCGATGAGGATGAATGATAGCCTGATAATATCCGATAAAATCCTCGGTGATATCAAAGCCGGCCTCATCGGCAAATAGATGCTCTACAGCCACGTGTGTGCTGAAAATATCGCAAGGGAACAAGATTTTGTCTTCGATGCAATACGTAATCATAGTTTCTTCTGTATGGAGATAAGGTGTTTCCTTGAACAGCAGTGTCTTGCCTCCAATATCCAGTTGATCCCCGTCCTTGATGACGAGGAAATTCCGATGCTGGAGCTTGTACATCTGCTGAATTTCCGGAACGGCAATCTCCGTGCAGACAATTGTGGCGTTTGCTGCTTTGGAAGCAAGTGCCGCTAACCCGCCGGAGTGATCTGGTTCCGTGTGATTGACGATTATATATTGAATATCCAACGGGTCGATTAATTCCGCTACAGCTTCCGCAAATTCTCTGCCGAACGCCATATCTACGGTATCTATAATGGTTGGTTTTCCAGTTTTCAGTAAGTATGCATTATAGGTTGTACCCTTTGATAATAGAAGACGATGAAAGGGGACCTCACGATTATCAATTTTTCCTACCCAATAAATATCCTTTGCCAGCTTAAATCCTGGTTTCATAGGAATAACCTCCTGCTTTTTTGGTTTGTCTGACACAATTCGATTTTAGTTGGATGGGATAATGAAAAAGATGATTGAAATCAAATTTTTGAATATTTCAAAGTATTTATGACTTAAATTTATGTTTGTGATCGCAATCACAAGACGAGCGTAATAATCAAATACAATAAGACTATATAGGCCCAATCCAATTACAAACAGGAGAGTGAATCTACATGAAAAAATCAAACCTCATTCAATTTCAGGAATATAAAGAAGCTGCATTTACAAAACGAATTGTGCATAAGGAAGCCGACAATGTCATTTTTATTCTCAACTTCACCCCTAATGCTGAGCTACCAACACATAATCATCCAGGAGCGAATGTATATTTGCTTGTTCTGGAAGGAAGCGGTACTGTAACTGTAAATGGTGAAGAAACGGAAGTTGTCCAAGGGGATATGATCCATATGACCGGAGATGAGCACTTTTCCTATCGTGGTAGTGCGGAAGCGAATTCCAGCCTGCATGTGGTGTTGACCAAAACGCCAAGTGAAAGCTATGCACAAAATATATAAAGTATAGAAATTGCAAGAAGAGGAACTGCAGTCCAAACATACAAAAGCCGCTTGGTCATTTAGACCAGGCGGCTTTTGTATTGGAGAGTCACACCCCGGAATACGCTATAAACCGGCTGTCTAGCGGGATTACTGTACCTGTGACAGCGCTGAATGTCTAAGCCACAGTAGGTCACGGTTGTGTTCAGTGAGGAAGAAGCTGGGGGCAATAGTTTTCACGCTTTGGAGCGACCTTATGATGAAATCCCGTCTGTACAAATAGCTTCCGAAGTGCCACAATACGTTTTAAAGGCCATTTTTCTCCAGCTGGAATATCGTGCAAGGCTCGTGAAGTAGTTAACCCCAATAAAATGACGTTTCATCGAAAGGAGGAAGCAGGTTATGAAGCTGCATCGAGCCATTGTAGTGGATGATGAAATTTTCACCCGCAAAGGGCTGATTCAACTTGTCGATTGGGAAATCTGTGGCTTTGAAATCGTGGGTGAAGCTGATAACGGTGAGGATGCGCTGGAGCTAATCAGTCGTCTTCACCCAGACCTGATCATTACCGATATTCGTATGCCTGTGCTGGATGGATTAGAGCTGATTCGATCTGTACTCGAACGGAGTACCCAACATCCTGCTTTTATTATCATGAGCGGCTACAGTGATTTTGCTTATGCGCAGCAGGCACTCCGCTATGGAGTTCATGATTTTATACTTAAGCCGGTTGATGATGAGGACTTTTCGGCTACACTGCGCAAGCTGAGTGAAAGATTGCACCGAGAACAACAGAACGCGCAGCGATATCAGAACCACCTTACAGGCGGGCTGCTAGAGACGATGATGATGAACCCAGTGGATGATGCAGTGGTGACACATTGGGAGCAACAGTTGCGGCTTGGAGAAGCCACGTATATGTACTATGTACTCGTCGAGCTGAACGATCAGCATCCTTGGCACTCCGGTGACGATGGCGTCATGCTATCACTTTTCCAGTTCAGGGAGCTTATAGAGCAAGCGCTTCATCGTTTAATGGACGGCAAGTACCCTCTCTATGTCCATGAGCATCGTAACCGGATTGGTCTTATCGTACCGGACTTCTTTTTAGAGTGTTTTGAAGCCAAGGTGGAAGTTTTTATGAAAGCGCTACAACAGGAGATAGAGGGGATGGAGTCACTAAAAGACCGGTTGGGAAGTCGGGTGTTCGTTTATGCGGGAAGTCCTGTGAATCAGTTGCGAGATATCCAGCAGTCCTATGCCAGTGCAAAAGAAGCAGTGCTCCATAAATACATTCATGACCATAGTGGTATTGTTGTCTATCTGCCGGGGGAAATGCCACCCCTCCACTATAGGACCATTCGTCAGGACGTGCTGGATGGCTTGACAGAGCAGGTCGAGGAACTCCAATTGGAAGAGCTGCGTGCGACTATAGGTTATTTATTTAGCAGCTTTCGGGAAGAGCATTATGCTCCTGAGGCTATGAAAATGAGTCTGCATCAATGCGTTCTTAGTATCGTGCGGGTCATTCAAAACATGCAGGGAAATGAGCGCTCAATTCAGTCGCTGGAACCGATGATCAACTGGCAGGATATGAATTTGTCGCTGGGTGAACTCCAGCGATTGTTTACAGCCTTTGCCGAGGAAAGTGGAAAATATATTGGGACGCTGCGCAAGGAATGTCAGCAGGGAGGAATCCAGCATATCCGTGCTTACATTGAGCAGCATGCTGACGAGAATATAAGTCTGAAAAGTATTGCGGCCCGCTTTTACATGAATCCGGTATACCTCGGTCAATTGTTCAGAAAAACATACGGTGTGTACTTTAACGAATTCCTGCTGAAATTACGCATTCAGGAGGCGAAACGCCTGCTACGGCAGACGGATCTGCGTATATATGAAATTGCGGAGCGCGTGGGCTTCGGCAGTTCAGACTATTTTGTGACTCAGTTTGAAAAGCTGGCGCACGTCACGCCAAGTGAATACCGCAATAGCCTGAGTGTTGGGTACGAGCCAGAGAGGTCCGGCGAATGAAGAGGCTGAGAACTATCCTGGATCATATACGGCTGCGAGATAAAATGCTGCTGCTTTATTTCCTCTGTGTTTTTACACCTATAGTGCTGACCAATCTGATCTTTTACCATGTTACCTCGCAAAATGTGAAGGAACAGCGTATTCAGGATATTACGCGCGCACTGGAACAAATTAAAATTGAATTTCACCGGGAATTTGAAGATGCGATGGAAATCTCGTCTATCTTTTATACCGATTATCGACTCAATGAGGTGTTGGAAGAAACATATCCCCACCCTGCTGACTATATTGCTGTTTATGACTCTTATTTACGTCGTATCTTAAACAATACGTACAGCCCTGTGTACCAATCCGTAGGTGGAATTACGATCTACACTGATAATTCAACGCTGCTGAATTCCGGGGGAATCAGCTTTATAGATGAGAGGGTCAAAAGCTTCCCCTGGTATACCCAAATCCCGCCTGGACGCCAGTCCAAGCCTATATTTGTCCGTACCGACGACAGTACCGACGAGCAGACACACCCCTTCAGCCTGATTCGACGGATGAACTACTTTTATTCCCCAAGTGGTCGTGAAAAAATACTAAAAATAGAGCTGCGAATGTCGTCCATTCGGGAGATTTTCAATAACCTGAATTTACAGGGGAGTCTCTTCCTGCTTAACGAACGGGGAGAAATTGAATACACAAATGATCCCAAGGTGGATATAAACCATAAAAGCGTTGCCTATAGTACCCTCAAGCTGCCCGAGAACACCATGGAGTTCAAGACTAGTTATGTGCTTACAAATAATCTGAACGGTTGGAGCATTGTGGCCGCAGTATCAAGGGATGAAGTGCTGTATGAAATGCAGGAACCTCGCAATTTTGCGCTCTTGTTAACCTGTGTGAATATGCTGCTGCCCACCTTGATCATTATTTGGATTACACGTTCGCTGAACGTGCGGCTTCATCGCATTTTGAAACATGTGAAAAAGGTGAAAAATCAGCATTTTGAACTCATTCCAGGTATGGAGTCGAGTGATGAAATCGGACAGCTAACAGGTGAATTTAATCGGATGACGCTGAGAATCAAACGACTGATTAACGATGTTTATATGGCCGATATTCAGCGAAAAAATCTGGAGATTCAGCGTAGACATGCCCAGCTGAATGCACTTCACAGCCAGATCAACCCCCATTTTCTGTTCAATGCGCTGGAGACGATTCGCATGCGAAGCCTGATGAAGCATGAGGATGAGACAGCCCGCATTATTCATAACATGGCACGGATTTTCCGCAATTCGCTGGTGTGGAACAAGGATCGAGTTACTTTGCGGGACGAGTTGGAGTTGATCCGTTGTTTTCTGGAAATCCAACAATATCGCTTTGGTGAGCGAATACAGTACGATGTACAGGCGCGCTCTGAAGACTTGGATAATCTGATTCCCAAAATGGTCGTACTGACGCTGGTTGAAAATGCAAGTATCCACGGCATTGAGCCGCTAAAGCATGGGGGACGAATTGAGATTCTTTTTGAGCATGAGGAAGGACGACTGATTCTAACGGTTCGGGATGATGGGGTTGGCATGTCTGCGGAACAGGTGCAGCGCTTATATGGTTACATGCAAAGGCAGGAAGAAATGGGTGAGCGTATAGGTCTGCAAAATGTCATCTATCGTCTAAAACTTTACTACGGGAAACGCTTTGAGCTCGCCATTCGCAGTGCACCCGGCGAAGGTACGGAGATTCGTATAATGATTCCTGCGGATCGGGACCTATAGTTTCCTAAGTAACACCTTTAGATTGACAGGTGAACAAACTGAACGGCATTTTATAAAATGAAAGTGCTTACAATTTAGGGTGCGCGGGATTCTCGTTGTTCAAGGGGCGTGCGCATGATATTCACACATAATTGACAAAAGAGGCCGAAAGGGGAAGGTCTGGCATGACAAGCAAAAGGTTCGGAATCATCAGTCTGGTAATGGTTATGATGGCATCTATGATCGCTGCTTGCTCAGGGAGCTCGGATAAGGAGCCTGCGTCGGGAGATAGCAAGGAGAAGGTCACATTCACGTATTTTAATGCCACGGCGGGAAGAGACATTAATACCAATGAAACGCGGATCGGAAAAGTTTTGGAAGATCAGACCGGCGTGAACTGGAAGCTGGAGCATTTGGTAGGGGATTCGAATACGAAGATTGGCACGTTTATTGCAAGCAACGATTACCCGGACGTAATTGTACCGGATGGGACGATTGATAAACTGCTGGATGCCGGGGCTTTTATTCCCCTGAATGATTTGATCGACAAATATGGGCCAAATATCAAGCGTGTATACGGACCCTACTACAACCTGATGAAAGCGGAGGATGGGAATATCTATTTCCTGCCGTTTAGCGCGGTGGTCGGCGATTATTTGTCTGCTCCTAACATAGAGCAGGGAGCTTTTTGGATACAGCGCAGAGTGTTGAAGGAGGCGGGATATCCAAAAATAAAAACGTTAGATGAGTACTTGACTCTGATTCGGAACTATACGAAAAAGCATGCAGACGAGGGATTAACCGGGTACTTGGCGCTAACCACGCAGGATAGGTTTTATGCGCTTACGAATGCGCCGATGCATCTGGCAGGCTATCCCAACGATGGCGGCACAATTATTGATATGAAAACACACCAGGCGACGGATTATGGAGATAAGGACATCACTAAACGGTACCTGAAAGAGCTAAATCAGCTTAACGCAGAGGGCCTGTTCGATAAATCGTCCTTTGTGGACAATTACGATCAATATTTGGCGAAGCTGACCTCGGGCAAGGTGCTGGGCTTTTTCGATTACCGCTGGCAGGCAGGGCAGGCTCTAAATAACCTGCAGGAGGCTTCCAAGCGATCGGGTAATGATGATCTGGAATATGTAGGGCTGCCTGTTGTATACGACCGGAATATAAAGGATCAGTATCTTGATCCGTCGTCATTTGTTAATAACCGAGGCATTGGAATTACGGTCAGTGCCAAGGACCCGGTACGTATCATCAAATTTTTCAACAATCTGCTGACCGACGAAAACCAAGTGTTATCCAACTGGGGGATCAAAGGTGAAACCTATGATGTAGATAAAAATGGGCGCTTTTATCGGACCAAGGAGCAAATTAAAAAGACGGGTGAGGATGCGTTCCGTGACTCATTTGGGTTCAAATATTTTGAATACAGCTGGCCGCGATACGGTAACGGTTCTTCCTTGCCTGACGGCAACTCGGCTAGCCCCGGACGGCAGCCTGAGGTTGCACGTATGTCGTATACCGAAGGTGATAAAAAGCTGCTAAAAGCAAACGGTGTAGAGTCCTTCTCGCAGATGTTTTCCGCACCTGACGAACGTCCATGGTTCCCAGCCTGGAGCATTCAGGTTGCCCAAGGCTCACCAGCGCAGATCTTTCAGCAAAAGAAAGGTGACCTGCAGCGCAAATATTTCCCGCGCTTGGTGCTGTCTGCACCGGCACAGTTTGATGCCATTTGGAATGAATACACCACCGAGTTTAACAAGCTGGATGTGAAGGCTTTTGAGGAACTGATCACGAAGGAGGTTGCCAAAAAAGTCAAGACGGTCGGGAAAAAATAAAGGAGGAAACAGCTATGAGCTACACGTCACCGCCACCTGTTACGACCTCCTCGGGTCGTTTGCCGTCCTCACGGCGGACCGGTTTTAGGGGATTTATACACAAGCTGAACCAGCAGCGTGCACTCGTATGGATGTCCGTCCCTTTTTTAATCTGGCTGTTTATTTTTAAATATTTACCTCTGTGGGGCTGGACGATTGCTTTCCAGGATTTTAAGCCTGCCCGCAAGCTGCTTGACCAGCATTGGGTCGGGTTGAAGCATTTCCGTTTTCTGTTTCAGGATGAACACTTTCTGCGGGTGATGCGCAATACGCTGGCGATGAGCTTTATTAACCTGGTGCTGGGCTTTGTCACCGCTATAGCATTGGCGATTTTGCTGAATGAGCTTCGCCAGCTCGTATTTAAACGGGTGGTTCAGACGATCAGCTATTTGCCACACTTTATTTCTTGGGTGGTCGCGGCCAGCATCATTAGTACTGCACTGTCTGCGGACGGCGGTATCATCAATGAGGTGCTGATGTGGCTTGGGCTGATTAAGGAACCTATTCTGTGGTTAGGTGAGGGAAGCTACTTTTGGGGCATTCTCGGTGCGTCGGAGGTATGGAAAAATGTCGGCTGGAATACCATCATTTATTTGGCCGCGATGACGATGATTGATCCCTCGCAGTATGAAGCGGCCGAGATGGACGGAGCAGGGCGGTTTCAGCGGATTTGGCATGTGACATTACCAGGATTAAAGCCTGTATTTATCATCCTGCTCATTATGAACATTGGCAACCTGCTCGAATCAGGCTTTGAACCTCAATATTTACTGGGCAACGGCATGAACGTGGATTACTCGGAAAATTTGGATATTTTCGTACTGAAATATGGTATCCAGATGGGGAACTTTTCGCTTTCCATTGCTGCCGGAATGTTCAAAACGGTGGTTAGCTTCATTCTGTTGTTTAGCGCCAATTATATTGCGAAGCGGTTAGGGGAGGAGAGGTTGTTCTAAAAAAAGAGTGAGTTTCTGGGGAGGGTTCGTTGTCGCTTCGCGTGCGGATTGTTTTTCCGATCGCTGTTATCCCCGGATTCCTTTTTTGGTAAAGATTAGAGGTTGGAATCCGGGGATAAAGGCGAACGCTCCGCTTCTTCAGAACAATTCCACCCGCTCCGCTACTACCCGCCGTAAAGTCACTTTTTTTAAAAACTGAGGGTAGTGGCAGGGAAGAGCTTAAGAAAGGCGCGTGACTCGCGCCTCCTTGTAATAACTGCGTCATGATGGTTGGCTCAGCTTCGCTATCGCCATTAGAGGATGTCTTTGGGAATGGGCTATTCGAGGCGATAGCAGGAGTGCGTGCTTATGCATACTACAGGTGCAAGTCTGTGGATTTTTAACAGGCCGCTTCGCGGACCTCAACAAGACCCCATCAAACAGCTAAAATATGACTTCTTATATTACTAATAATAATCCACATAATTCACTCCAATTGCCACTGATATAAACACTCAAAATGACTGTTCCAAGCAACAGCACCAACAAGATAAGAATAATCAATCGGATTTAAGTGCTGGGCTAGGCGATGTTTTAGAAAGGAGAGGAAGTCATGGGCAAAGGGAAGGCCGTACATGGGCGATTTCGGGCGCCCTCGGATCGGATTTTTGATGCGTGCAATGTTGTGTTTATGCTATGCCTAATGGTGTTCACGCTGTATCCATTTTTAAATACGTTGGCGGTTTCATTAAATGAAGCGAATGACTCCATTCGGGGTGGAATTTATTTGTGGCCGCGTGAATTTACGTGGAGTAATTATGAATTTGTATTCAAGGAAGCGACGATTTTCCATGCTACGTTGATTTCTGTATTACGTACGGTCGCGGGTACAGTGACCTCGGTGTTTTGCTGCGCGATGGTGGCGTATACGATCAGCCGGCCGGAATATGTGCTGCGCAAATTTGTTTCGATTGCCTTTATTTTGACGATGTATTTTAGCGGTGGCTTGATCCCCAATTTTCTCTTAATTCGTGAGCTTGGGATGTTGGGGACCTTTTGGGTGTATATCGTGCCGGGGTTGATCGGGGTGTTTAATGTCATAGTCATTCGCTCCTTTATTGAGGGCTTGCCAGAGGGGATTTTGGAGTCGGCGCGTATTGACGGTGCTGGGGAGTTTGCTACTTTTATGCGTATCGTTTTGCCACTGTGTGTGCCGGTGCTGGCAACGGTGTCGTTGTTCACGGCGGTCTCGCAATGGAATTCATGGTTCGATGTATTTTTGTACAATTCGTCGTATGAGCAGTGGAGCACACTCCAATATGAGCTGATGAAAATTTTGCAAAATTCCAATACGTCCGTTAACGCTCAGGATTATGCCAGCCAGTTTTCAGGGTCAGAAAATCTGGCGAAGGCGGTTACGCCTACCTCTATTCGTGCCACGATGACGATTGTCGCCTCAGTTCCTATTATTTTAGTCTATCCGTTTTTACAAAAATACTTTGTGAAGGGTATGACCTTGGGAGGCGTGAAAGGATAGTAGACATTTTACATTTATTCTAGGAGCCACTTTTAATCCGCAAGTAACTGAAATCCAAGGGTGCCAAATACGAATTCAAAAATTTGAGTGCAGGAGGGATTGCTTTGCGGTCAGGTTGGTATACGCCTTTTTGTCTGGTGCTGGCTGGAGTGCTGTTGTTATCGCCTATCGGATGGTGGGGAATGTCTGTAGCGAAGGCAGCTCCATCTGTGGAACATTCTCCGTCGGTTTCGAACACGGTACTATCGGCAGGGAAGATCATTGGAGCGTATGGATTTGAGCAAGGAAACAGTGACGGCTGGAAGCCACGGGGAGCTTATACCCAAATTGCATCCGTCACGGAAGCGGCATATGGCGGCACGCACAGTCTGAAGGCAACCGCTCGTACGGCGGCTTGGAATGGAGCAGAGTTAGATGTGAAGCCACTGTTGCTGCCGGATGTGGAGTATGAAATTAGCGGATATGTGAAACTGGACGGCAATGCAGCAATTCCAAGCGTGCTTAAGTTTACGATGGAGCAGCAGCCGACAGGCGGGACTACAGAATGGAAGACCGTAGCTCAGACGGAGACAACAGATACATCGTGGATCAAACTCCAGGGGAGATATACGTTTACCGGGGAGATGAATGCATTGAAGCTGTATGTGGAGAACTCGAATTCTGCTCAGGCTTACTACGTGGATGAGGTGGAAATCAGGCAGGTTTCAGTAACACCAACAAATCCTACAAGTGGGGTCGTATCCGGATTCGAAGACGGTACAGCCCAAGGATGGGTATCCCGTTTGGGAGACGAGACCGTGCAGGTCTCGAATGCCGATGCACGGACCGGCTCATACAGTCTGCTGACAACGGGCAGACAAAAGGCATATGCCGGACCCAAGCTGGACGTGACTGCCACAATGCAAAAAGGCAACCGATATACGGTCAGTGCCTGGGTGAAGCTGGCTCCGGGTGAGCAGCCTGCTAAGGTGAGGCTCAGTGCACAGCGTGATTACCAAGGCCAAAGTGCATATGAAACGGTTGTAGGCGATACGGCTGTCACGACAGGGGGATGGGTGCATTTGTCTGGTACGTATACGCTCGCACATGATGCAGATACCGTTTCTATGTACCTGGAATCGCCAGAAGGGACGTCTTCCTTTTATATGGATGATTTCGAATTGTCGCTGGTGCCGCCGCTGGCAATTGAGAAGGACATACCTGCTTTGCATGGATTATATCAGGGACAGTTCAGCATCGGCACAGCGATTGAGGCTTTCCAGACCGAAGGGGCTTACGGAGAACTGGTACAAAAGCATTTTAACAGCGTCGTTGCAGGGAATGCGATGAAGCCTGTCTCCTTGCAACCATCTGAGGGGCAGTTTCATTGGGAGGAAGCAGATCAAATTGTGCAATTTGCCAGACAGCACGGATTGGAAATTCGTTTCCATACCTTAGTGTGGCATAACCAGACCGGAGATTGGATGTTTAAGGACAAAAATGGACAGCCGATGACGCCGACTGCTGAGAATAAAAAGCTTTTGCTGGACCGCCTGGAGACGCATATTCGCGCCGTTGCGGCCCGGTATAAAAATGTCATTACCGATTGGGATGTGGTAAATGAGGTCATTGATCCTGATCAGCCGGACGGCATGCGCCGCAGCAAGTGGTATCAGATTACAGGAACCGATTATATTGAAAAAGCGTTCCGTGTCACGAGGGAAGTGGCAGGGCCGAACGCGCGATTGTTCATTAACGATTACAATACCCATGAACCGAAGAAACGCGATTTTCTGTACAATCTGGTGCGTGATTTGCTTGCCAAAGGCGTACCGATTGACGGCGTAGGTCACCAATCGCATATCCGCTTGGAGTTTCCTACCATAGTCGAAATTGAGCAATCCATCGAAAAGTTTGCTTCACTTGGGCTGGATAATCAGATCACGGAGCTGGATATGGGCCTTTACTCTAATGATACGGATCGCTACGAAACGATTCCTGAAGCCATGCTGATTCGGCAGGCTCATCGTTATCAGGCGCTGTTCGATATGTTTACACGACAGCAGGACCATATCAGCAATGTGACCATTTGGGGGACAGATGATGGCAATACGTGGCTCAGTACGTTCCCGATTGCCCGGTTGGATAAGCCGCTGCTGTTCGATGAACGGTTAAAGGCCAAATATGCATATTGGGCGCTGGTGGATCCATCCAAAGTGCCGCCGCTACCAGCAGGGAGTAACGAATAAATGATTTGAGACAGAGGAGTAGAGCTGTTCAAAAGGAGAGCTGAAGCTATGGCTACCTTGCGCTATACGAATCCGGTTGTCCCCGGATTTTATCCTGATCCGAGCGTGATACGTGTCGGAGAGGATTATTACATGGCGACAAGCTCATTTGAATACATGCCGGGGTTGCCGATTTTTCATAGCCGAAACCTGACCGATTGGCGGCAGATCGGGCATGCATTAAATCGGCGCAGTCAGATTGATTTGTCCACACGGAAGAGCTCAGAAGGTATATATGCGCCCACATTGCGCTATCATCAGGGTGTATTCTACCTGATTACGACAGATGTGATGGGGATAGGCAATTTTTATATTACGTCTGTGAACCCTGTGGGACCTTGGTCTGATCCGATCCGTATTCCTTACGGAAATATAGATCCGTCCCTGCTATTTGATGACGACGGGAAAGTGTATGTTACCGTACAATCCGGGGCAGATGCCGAGTCGCATATTATTCAGTATGAGCTGGATATTGCTACAGGCCAGGCATTGACCGAGCCTGTGGCTATTGCTCATGGAGATGGCGGCGTATGGACCGAAGGGCCGCATCTGTATCACATCGGCAGTCGTTATTACCTGCTGTGCGCCTGTGGCGGCACGGGGCGTGATCATCGTACGATCGTGTATCGGGCCAATAGCCCGTATGGTCCGTTTGAACGGATGAAAGAGCCCATGCTCACGCATAATGCTCTCCCTGCGCATCCGATTCAGAACACAGGCCATGCCGAACTGGTTGAGGACACTCGGGGGGACTGGTGGGCTTTTTTCCTGGGCGTCCGTCCGGTGGTGGATGCCCGGCCTGTGGATGATCGCATAGAGGTCATGCTTCAGACCGAAACAGCTGCTCAGTCGTATAGCGTGCTCGGACGCGAAACCTTTCTGGCACCTGTCCGCTGGACAACGGACGGGTGGCCTATGGCTGACAACAATGCAGGCATGGTGCAATTGCACATGTCTGTAGACCGTCAGCCGTTCGGTCTAGCGGAGCAGGCTTGCTCGCCTGCTTCTACGCTGCTCGCGTCTGCCAAGCGTCATAGCTGGCGCGATGACTTTGATGGTCAGCGGCTGGACTGCCGCTGGGCTGCTCCGCGCAGGCTGTGCGAAGCCTGCATCAGCTTGGAGGCACGTCCCGGCTGGCTGACGCTCGCCGGCAATCGCCATACGCTGCTGGACGAGGCGCCGAGCGTCTTCCTCGGTACCCGGCTGCGGCATCATCAGGTGGCCGTCCGCAGTCGGCTTTATTTTCAACCACAGCAGAAAGATGAAGAAGCCGGCCTTGCAGTACGGCTTAATGAGCGCGGTCACTTTACGCTGGGTATTCGCCGGGCTGGCGAAGGCGATTTGCTTACTGTAGTGGTCTCGGTCGTAGATCAGGGGAAATCAACTGAATGGGCCTCCGTGCCTCTGTTGGCAGCTCCAGATATACAAAGCGGTGAAGGTGTGGAGCTTCGAATCCTATCCGATACGTATCATTTTGCCTTATCCTATGCAGTACGTCCCGGCAATTGGGTATCACTCGCCAGGATTCCGGCCTATGTGGTTTCACCTGAACGCAATGGCGGATTTACTGGAGCTTTGGTCGGCATGTATGCTACATCGAATGGGGCCGTGAAGGAAGCAGCATCCTTTGCCGCGACTCCCGCATACTTTCAATATTTCTGCTACGATGGCCTATAAGCCGAACTTGAAGAATAAATATCCAAACTTGTGCAGACAAGAGAATCACCTCATTTAATACAAAAAAAAGCAGGCTGCTTACATGCTCGGACATGTAAGCAGCCTGCCTTGTTATCGCAAAGGAAAAAGCAGTTTTATTCCAAGTTGGCGTGTTGACCATACATGGATTCGGAGGTCAGCTTGCGCAGCTGCATCGTTCTGAGCACCAACGCATCGCCATACAGCAGCAGAGTTTGCTCAAACAGTGAGCCCATGGGCTGAATGGTCTGGTAATCCTTGCTGGACGGGTCCTTGGGCGCGCCGGGCAGCTTGACGATGATATCGGCCAGTTTGCCGATGGTAGACTCGGGGGCAGTGGTAAGCACCGCCAGTGAGGCCCCGAGTTTCTTCGCTTTGTCTGCCATGGAGACTAAGCTTTTGGTTTCACCAGAGCCTGAACCGATAATCAGCAGATCTCCCTCGCTCAAGCCAGGGGTTACGGTTTCCCCAACTACGTAAGCTTGAACCCCCATATGCATCAACCGCATGGCCAGCGAGCGAATCATGAACCCTGAGCGCCCCGCTCCTGCTACGAATACCTTATTCGCAGCAGCGATGGAGTGGATCAACTGTTCTGATTCGGTATCGCTGATTAGCTGTGGAACGAATTGCAGCTCCTTGATGACCTCAGATAAATATTGAGAGGTTTCCATTGGATTAACCTTGTTTGATGAGCTGCTGCATTTGCGAAGCTACAGCCTTTTTGTCGTCTTCGCCAGTGATACCGCCGCCTACGATAACCAGATCCGGTTGAGCTTTTACCACTTCAGCCAATGTACTCAGCTTGATGCCGCCAGCTACGGCTGTTTTGGAGTTTTTTACGACTTTTTTGACGGTTTGCAGTGCTTCGAACGGACTTTGACCTTCCGCTTGCAGATCGTAGCCTGTATGCACACAGATGTAGTCAACGCCTAAAGCGTCGATTTCTTTTGCACGTTGCTCCAGGTTTTTAACACCGATCATGTCCACCAGGATTTTTTTGCCGCCTTGTTTCTTAGCTTCTTCTACAGCACCTTTGATCGTTGCATCTTCAGCTACAGCCAAAATCGTCACGATATCTGCACCAGCCTCGGAAGCTTTTAGCACTTCATAGCCCCCTGCGTCCATAACTTTCAGGTCAGCCAGTACTTTTAGATTGGGAAATGCTTCTTTCATTGCTTTTACAGCATGAAGTCCTTCATTGATGACAATCGGCGTACCGATTTCTACGATATCAATATACGATTCTACTTCTTTTACCAATGCGATACCTTGCGGGATATCTACCAAGTCTAAAGCCAATTGAAGTTCCATGTTATTAACTTCACTCCTTAAGTGAATTTGTATTTTAGTGAACAGGTACATGCTTTGTTGAGTCGTACTTATACTTTGTTTTCATGCACAGGTTTGATTGTAAGGCCCCGGTATTCGGTTGAAAAGTACGCACTAATTCGTAACGTAGTTACCCTGACGATACTATAGACCATGAAAACCACCCATATGAGAGCCAATATTTTGTCTTCTTTAGCATTATTTCGATAATGAAAATCATCTATTCATAACCAGTAAAATATACACATCCATGTCAGGTTGCAAAAGTATGAATGTACCGATGATTGAATTGACTTCAAGTTAGGTTTTGACTATATTTGTAATATACTGGTATGCAAAAAAAGGGAGTCTAACAGCATAACTACCCTGAAGAATAGCCACTAGGCTAGGGGTGACTTTAATTTTCAGGATAGGGAGGCGGGGTTTAGTGGAAGAGGTCCTGAACCAAAGGGAAGCTATTTATTTGTTGTCGGACAGCCACGCGCTCGATAAAGCTTGCGAGTTGTTTAGAATCAGCTATACGTGTAATGATTGGGATGAAGCGAACAAGGTTGCGGATTATCTGCATTCGTTGGCTGAAAGCCTGTATCACACCCAACTGAGAAATGCTGCGGACGGCAAGTACGAGACATTGAACACCAAACACCCGCTGGTGTTTTATTATGCTTACAGCTATCTGGCAAAATCAATTTATTATCAGAATATGGGCCAGTATGAGGAAGCCAGAGATTATATTATGAAGTATAGCGAAATGGGTTGGTTTATGGGGCTGGATCAAAGCGGTCACGAAGAAGTAGAGAGATTCCGTTTTCTCGCCAAGGCCAATTTATATACGATTGATTTACTTTCGGGGAAGAAGGAACTTTTACCAGAATATGTTCAGTTTCTTCACGACAATGACGAGGAGCTACTCCCGGGATTGGTTGGTATTGCTGAAGCAGCTAACTTGAACAATTGGGACATTGACGACCTGCTGAACGAGTTTGCCGATGATATTGAGATATTTGAAGGTTATGAAGATAGAGCCAACCGCGTATATTATTTAAAACTGGTCAACCAATTAGCTATTTACCAGTTGAAAAAGAAACAGTACATCGTTGCCTTGAATTATATCCTTGTTTCCCTGCAATTCTCTATTGGTGTAGAAGCCAATACTGATTTTAGGACACTGGTTGCACTGTTCGAGACTTATCGAGATTTGGCAACCCTGTCGCAGCAAGAGCAATACCAAACCATTTTATTAAGGGGGCTTCATAATGAAAAAGGCATTAATCTCGATAACTATGGTCTTAGCGTTTCTTAGTGTTGCTCTTCCGGTAGGAAATACATTGGGACAGTTAGACCCCGTGTATCCTTCGAATCATGGTGTTTTTTCTTATACTGCTTGAGTTTAGATTTGGATTGTTAGACCCAGTAGGGATTTTGTAAATAAGGGGAACGCACTTTTACGCCATTTGCGGATCAGTGCGCTCCCCTTTCTCATGCCAATAAACAATATTAATTATTTTACAATATAGGAAGTCAGGTTATCGGCCAGATGTTGCATCGTTTCGCTCGCCTTTCGCATACGCTCCATGACTTCGGTGAAAGAGCCTACCAGAGTCGCCTGCTCTTGAGAAGAAGCAACAATTTGCTCTATTTCCTGCTCCATCTGACGAATGGAGTTCTGTACATCCTTAAGGGCTCCCTCAATATCGACTGTCGCTTTTTTGGACTCTACAGATAGCTTGCGTACTTCTTGAGCAACGACACCAAAGCCTGCTCCTGCTTCTCCGACACGTGCGGCTTCAATCGCGGCATTCAATCCAAGCAGGTTGGTTTGGTCGGAAATTTCCTTGATAAATACAGCGACCTGATTAATTTTACCCGAGTTTTGTACGGCAAATTGGGTGTTCTTTAAAATGTGTTCACTGGTAGCTTGTAGCTCCTCTGAATGTGCTGTTACATGCTGCACCATTTCAATGAGCTGCTCGGTAATGGAGTGGTTTTCAGATACGATTTGATCCAGCTGATTTCTGTTGGTCAAATTATAGGAAGCGGCAAACGCTGCAATGACGTTCCCATTATCATCAAACACAGGAATACTGATCATATCGAGAGGATATCCCAGCAATTCAGCCGGAATGTGGGTCAAGCTGGCCTCGCATCCATTTTTAAGCATGGCGAAATTTTTGTAGTCCTCAAGCAGCTCCGAGCCGGTTTCAAAGCCAAGATTCATATCCTCTGATTGGGTATAAGCCAGAACGTGAGTACGGTCGAAAAGAGCAAGGGTTACTTTCTCCCGCATAATCTGTTGTATGTAGGGAATGGCTGCAATTAATGCATCTATTGTATTCAAGTGGATTGCCTACCTTTCTTTACTAAATATATTTTTTATAGTCCTATATAATTGTCGGTCTAAAGACGGATAAAAGTTATAAAAGTATTGAGAATTTAAAGAAAATTCAGAAAAAAAGGCATATCGTTTCGTAATAGAAACGATATGCCTTCGGATTTAATTTGAACGTGTCAGTGCTGTGTATAAGCGGCTTACTTGCCACGCTGCTCGAACAATTGTGCAATCCCCACAATAACCTTGGTTGCAAGCACCATGTTATCCACCGACACATACTCGTACTTACCGTGGTAGTTCTCCCCGCCTGTGAAAATATTCGGTGTAGGCAGTCCCATGTAAGACAGCTGTGAACCGTCTGTGCCTCCACGAATCGGCTTGATAATGGGTTCAATATTCAGCTTCGTCATTGCTTCATGAGCGATATCGACGATATGCTTGACAGGCTCAATTTTCTCTTTCATGTTGTAATACTGGTCTCTCAGCTCCAGCGTAATACGGTTGTCTCCATAGGCAGCCTGGAGCTCTTTTACGATATTTGTCAAATAAGCTTTCCGGTTCTCAAAGCTCTCACGATCAAAATCGCGGATAATATAGTATAGTTTGGCTTGTTCTGCTGTGCCAGTAGACTCCAACAGATGATAGAAGCCATCGTACCCGTCTGTATATTCCGGGGCTTCATTCACAGGTAATCTACTGTGCAGTTCCATAGCGATTTTGGCAGCGTGGATCATTTTGTTTTTAGCCGTACCGGGATGTACATTTACACCATGAATGGTAATATGAGCAGCCGCGGCGTTGAAGCTCTCATACTCCAGCTCTCCGAGCGGTCCGCCGTCTACCGTATAAGCATATTCAGCGCCAAAGGCGGCTACATCAAAGCGCTCAGGTCCTCTTCCAATCTCTTCATCCGGTGTAAAAGCAACACGAATTTTGCCATGTTGAATTTCGGGATGATCAATCAGATAGTGAATCGCTGTCATGATTTCTGCGATACCGGCTTTGTTGTCTGCACCGAGCAGAGTGGTGCCATCTGTTGTGATCAGGGTGTGGCCTTTATATTGAGTCAATTCGGGAAACTCACGTGGAGAAAGGACTACACCAAGCGAGGCATTCAGCGTGATATCGCCTCCATCATAGTTTTCCGTCAACTGTGGCTTCACTCCTGCGCCAGTTAGCTCAGTAGCCGTATCGAGGTGTGCCAGAAAACCAATGACGGGCACTTCTTTATCCGTATTAGAGGGAAGGGTTGCCATCACATAACCATCATCATCAATGGTTACGTCTGTCATACCGATGGCTTTCAGTTCGTCTACCAGGAGGTTGCCCAATGTGAGCTGTCCGGGTGTGGTGGGGCATGTGTGGCTGCTTTCGTCGGATTGGGTATCTACCTGTACATATGTAGTCAGGCGGTCAATCAGTTCCTGTTTCATGTGGTTATCCTCCTTGGGTCATTTCCATTATGGTACGTATTTTATCATGATTAGGCTTACGATATGAAAAAAATGGTTTAACCTTTCAGAATGACAGGTTGTTTGTAGCACATATAGAGAAATGTTAATCTATGAGTCTTTTAAATTGTGTCTTATTACTGAGTCACTTAACGTTACGTTCATAGATTGGAAGCATAGAATACACTATCAAATGCAAGGGAGGTGAGTTCTATGGCGATCCTTTTACCTTCGCAAATTTACAATCTTGCTGCTGGTGTAGGTAAGTCCTTTTTTGAAAACCTGAGAGGCGGTAGTGATGCTACAATTACCGTTAATAATTTCGGTGCCAATCCGGTGAATCTTGTGGTTACCCGTGTCAATGCTCCTGTGATCACTTATGTAATTCCGGCGGCTAACAGTCTGACGCTAGAAGTTGCTTTGTTGCTGGTAGCCGCTCTCCAAGCTACTCCAGCTGGAGCAGCAACAGGTAGCATCCAAATTGCTACTGCAGATTTTTAATCTGTAACGACTTGACCCTCTAACTCTAGCTTTGCCGAAAGGCAAGGTTAGAGTTTTTTTATTGTTTGAAATTTTCTGAAACTTTTCTCAGGTTGTACCGATATATACATATGGCATCGTAAATAACACATCGAAAAGGAGTACCCTGTATGAGCTTTAGCAACCCGGTTTTACGTGATGACATCTTTTTGCGTGAAGATGAAAGAGAAGCTAGCGAACAACGTATGACTATCGGAGGAACGGTGAACAAAACGTTGCTTCTGCTAGTCCTGCTCATCGTCTCTGCCAGTATTACCTGGTATATGACCTATCAAGGAACCATAGAGGTGCTATCGTTGATGACGGCAGGCTTTATTGGGATGGCAGGCATAGCACTTTCGATATCCTTTTTTCCCAAAACGGCTCCATTGCTCTCTCCTGTATATGCGATTCTGAGTGGCTTTGCTTTGGGTGGCGTTTCCGCTTTTATGGAATATGAGTACCCTGGAATTGTAGTTAATGCCATTTTGCTGACAGTGGGTATCTTGTTCTTGATGCTCTTTATGTATACACAACGAATCATCAAGGTGACACGTGGCTTTATCTCATTTGTTGTCCTATGTACGATGGCGATTTTTCTAGTGACGTTGGTTGATTTTATTTTGAATTTTTTCGGTATGAATGTTCCGTACATCCATGAAACGGGCTGGGTGGGTATTGGTATTAGTTTATTTATCGTCATCATTGCCGCTTTGAATCTGCTCGTAGATTTTAATTTCGTTGAGGAACAAGCTGATCAAGGTGCACCCAAATATATGGAATGGTATGGCGCTTTTGCATTGCTGGTAACGTTAGTGTGGCTATATGTACGAATATTGGATTTGTTAGCTAAGCTTAGCAATAGGGACTAAGGTCTGCGACTATTTCATATGGTTCAAGTAGGACGAAGACAAGGACGGCTGAATGTCGTCCTTTTTTGTATGAAAGAGGCGGTTTAAAAAGTGCATTTTACGTTAAATACATAGAAGTTGGGTAAAACATAGAGGATAGATAGGTGAGGAGTGAGGTATATGTATCAAGTGGTGCTGGTGAGGCATGGAGAAAGCGTATATAACCGCCAAAACTTGTTCACAGGCTGGACGGATGTCGATCTGACTGAACAGGGAACTCATGAGGCTATCGAGGCAGGACGTATCCTCAAGGAGGCTGGGTATACGTTTGATCTGGCATTTGCTTCTGTGCTCAAACGTTCTATCCGCACGTTGTATCATATCTTGGATGAGCTGGATCATCTGTGGATACCCGTGCAGAAGTCATGGAAGCTGAATGAACGCCACTATGGTGCGCTTCAGGGGCTTAGCAAACTAGATTCCGCCGTGCAATACGGAGAGGAACAGGTTCATATTTGGCGACGTAGCTTGACGGTGCGACCTCCTATGTTGGATGCGCAGGATGAACGGAGTCCACATCGGGAAGAGCGTTATCGCCATATTAAGCCGGAGGAGCTACCGCTTGGGGAGAGTCTGGAAGACACGGTGCATCGGGTTGGTGAGTTTTGGAAGCAACGGATCGTGCCGTTGATTCTTAAAAAGGAGCGGGTTATCATTTCCGCACACGGTAATACCTTAAGGGCCCTGATCAAGTATATGGAAAATTTGGATGAAGCTACTCTGCTGGATTTAAACATTCCGACGGGCATTCCACTGGTGTATGAGCTGGATGAGCATATCGATCCTATTCGGCGCTTCTATCTTGGTGATCCGAGTCATGTAGAGGCAAAGAAACAGGCTGTGGCCAACCAAAGCAAGGTGACGGAATGACTTTCCATACAACAAAGAGGACAGGGCGCCTTCTTGCATCCTGTCCTCTTTGTGTTGATATACATTAAGCGTTCGCAGTATCCTCTGCATCCAGGCTGTCTTCCTCAGTAGGAAGTGCCCATACCGATACACTGCCAGCACGAACGGGAAATATGCCATAGCCATCCTGTTCGATCTTTACGGTATGATCGTGATGCCCGGTCAAATCGGTCCATTTTTCTCCTGCACGTTGTTTACCCACGAACATGCGCTTTTCCCCGTCATTTGCGTTAGTGATCACCACAGCACATCCAGAGCCGTGTAGCTCAGGAATGCCCTGACGAACCCATCCAATCGTATGGGGATCATCAAAATAATCTTTTTGCTCACCATAAGCTTTGTGGTACCGGGCATATAAGAGCGGGTCTAGCTCAGCCTGCTTGCCTTTCACAGGCGTTTGTCCCTGGATACCGTAGTAATCACCGTAGAATACGCAGGGATAACCATCTTTGCGCAGTAGGATGAGTGCATAGGCACTTGGCTTAAACCAGTCCTCTACCCAAGATTCGAGCGCTTCGTGCGGCTGGGAATCATGATTATCGACAAAAGTAACCGAGTTCAGGGGATGGGTATGAACCAGCGTATCCTCGAAAATGGTGCTTAAATCGAAATCCTTACCACCCAAGGAAGCGCTATGTAGTTTGTAGTGGAGGGATACGTCAAACAGGTCGATTTTATAATCGATGGTATCCAGAAACTTTTGGCAAGATTCTAGATCCGGTTTCCAAAATTCTCCTACCATATAAAAATCCTGCCCACGCTTTTTAATCATTTCTGTAGCAAACTCTCGTACAAATTCATGATTAATATGCTTGATCGCATCCAGACGGAATCCGTTGCATTGTAGAGTATCCACCAGCCATTTGCCCCAGCGGATCATTTCCTTGCGCACATCCTGATGATTATAGTCAATATTGGCGAACATTAAATAATCATAATTGCCGAATTCATCATCTACATTATCGCTCCAGTTTTTGTTTTTACCTAAAATACGATAGATTCCTGTCCGGTCCTGACTTGCATCGTAATCCGTTCCATTAAAATGTTCGAAGTTCCATTGAAATGTGGAATATTTACCTTGTCGGCCGGGGAATGTAAATTTAGTCCAGCCTTCGATATCAAAGGGCTCGGAAATGACCTCATTACGATTATCCGGGTTGACCTCGACGACTTTGAATACTTCGGTTTCATCCGCACCAGCCTTATGGTTCATGACCAGATCGACATAGACGGCTACGCCGTGGCGAACGCAGGATGCGACAGCTTCCAGCAGGTCTTCCCTGGTTCCGTATTTGGTGCGCACTGCACCTTTTTGGTCAAATTCGCCCAGATCGTAAAGGTCATAGACGCCGTAACCCGTATCCTCAGGAGATTGGCCTTTGGTGACAGGTGGAATCCATATCGCGTCAATTCCTTTGGCCTTCAGTTCCGGTGCCAGGCGGGCAAGCTTTTTCCAGTGTGAACCGTCAGCTTTGACATTCCACTCGAAAAATTGCATCATCGTATGGTTCCTTTTCATGTGCGTCCCTCCTTCATATATAACAAGTTACCCACCAAGTGAGGGGGGCTAAACGTCTGATGGCCAATATGATGTTGATGAAGAACATGGATCGCTGTATAACGTATGCTAAATCATTAAAATTTGTTATACATGAGTGATCACAACGACTCGATGGCTAGAAAAGGAAACGTGAAAACGGTAAAATGAATCTAACTTAGCAATAGTTCGGATTTCGGGCAAACCATAAGCTCGACCAAGAGAGGGGAGGAGGGATGAACGTGACAGACCCGCAGCAGGATAAGGATGAAGCGAGAGAACCGCTGATGAAAAAATGTACGTATTGTCAGGAGACAAAACCATTAACGGACTTTCAGCGCAGAACCGGTCGCCGGGCTGGGCCTTATTCCCGGCGTGGTCCTTGCCGTTCCTGCCGGGGGTTAGCCCCGCAAGAACGGGTGGTTACGTCCGCTCCTTCCCATGAGGAAACGAAGCCCTTGGCTGCTCCTGTAGAGCGGCATGGCTCCGAAGCAGATACGGCTGCGTATCGTCTGGAAGCGTCCGCGCAGCCTTCTAATGATTCTCAACGCCCCCGTAGGAAGCACGTCACGGACAAAGCGCGTGAGCGCCATCGGCAACGGGTTCGCCATTTGCTTAGCAGGCTGAAGCCTGCGGATACCCGTGCGTTGCGGCTTAATCGCAATGGCATGATTCGGCTAAGAGGCAAAACCGACCAAGGGAGACGCTGGCATCAGGAGATTGAGCTTGATTTGGCGATGACTCTGGTCAGAGAACGCATGGCGGTGATTGTAAATCCGTACACGGTCCGCAGACTTTATAGCAACAAGGAATTCCGCCAATATGTGCTTAAACGTGACCGCTATACCTGCTTTTTTTGCGGTGGCTATGGTGACACGATTGATCATTTACTTCCTCGGGCTAAAGGTGGACACACCACGCCAGTAAATTGTGTATGCGCCTGCAACGAGTGCAATCAAGTTAAAGCTGCCCGTGATGTAGAGGAGTTCATCGAGTCTGGTGTGCCATTGCCGATTCCGAATGATTTTGAACCTCCCGATACTTCTGAGGACACCTTACGTACCTAGGACGATCTGGGGAGTCGGCAACATTCCCTTAGTACAGTTCTACTTCAAAGCCGGATTCCTTCCAGGCTGTTGTACCGCCTTTGATAAAGGCTACATTGGTAAAGCCCATCTGTTGGAGTATATAAGCTGCCAGTGCGGCTTGTCCGCCTGCCCCGCAGGTGGTGATAATCGGGCGGTTGCGGTCACGTAAGCGTTCATCACGCAAATCTTGTGGCACGTCCAGGTCAGCGCGGATGGGCAGCATGCCTAGTGAAATATTGGCACTTCCGCGAATTAGGCCGCAAGCACCTGCATCATGAGAATCCTGTACGTCGATAACGAATGTATCTGGATTTGATTCAATTCGCTGACGTCCCTCCTGTGAAGTAATGCCCTGAACGTGCTGCCTCGCTTCTTGAACCATATCTGCAAATGTTTTAGCCATCGTTCAACCCTCCGTAGGAATATGTTTTGTATTGGTTTTCATATTAATGAACAGAAACTCACTCTCTGTATTACCCATCTCTAGTATAAAATGCCCCTCTTTTAAGGTAAAATTAGACAAAAATCGTGCTTATTCTAATTTTTATCTAAAATAACAATAAAAAATTTGCAGAAATTTGTGCAAATTTAAAATTTCTTCGACGATTGGGTTGTGAAAGGTGTAATATAGAGGTATAGGGTTCCGTTTCGTCCTGTTGTAGTCACGAGGGAGCGCTTCGTGAGATATTCCGCAGCAGTAACAACAACAGAATAACGTCCAAGCAATATACAATTGGCATCTGCGATCATCAGTCTTGCCCTTTAGGGTATAGGCCGGTTTAAGCTGTGCTTCTTGCATGTTTAAGGGCGAATTCATTGAACGTTTTATTGCTAGAGTTTATGATACAGGTTACGAGAAAGGAATGGACTTCTATTTTCACAGTAAAGGAGGACGTTCACGCATGTCTGAAAACCAACAAGAGGTGGCCGTAACACAAGAAGCTACCAAAGAGTCTCGGGATGTATTGGACCAATTGATGAAACCGGAGGTTCAGCAATCGCTGACCGTACTGGTAGAGAATCTGCCAAAGTTGACTGAGATGGTTACTTTTATGACCGATGCTTATGATGTAGCACGCAGTCTGGCAACTGACCCTGTCTTTATCGGAGATATGAAAAACTCCATGGGAGAGTTTGTGAAGCCTGTTACAGATTCGGCTAAAGGATTGGCTTCTGCTGCAATTGAAGCAAATGACCGTGTACAAACTACGGACGGCAGTGTAGGTCTGTTTGGCCTGCTCAAAATGCTTAAAGATCCTAATGTACAAAAAACGCTGCGTTTCAGCCAGGCTTTCCTGGATATTCTGAATGAGCGCCAACGCGAAAGCAAATAATTACCTGATCGAGAACGGAGGATGGACATGTCGAAGCAAATTTTGATCTTGGGCGGCGGATACGGCGGATTGCTGGCCGCTCTCACAGCACGCCAGCATATGGACGCTAGCCAAGCAACCATTACAGTGGTAAACCGCTTTGCGTCGCACCAAATTATTACGGAACTGCACCGTTTGGCGGCAGGTACTATTGCCGAAAAAGCTGTGGCGCTTCCTTTGGAAAAACTGCTGCGCAACAAAGATATTATCCTGAAAGTGGATACAGTTTCCGAAATCAAGCCGGACGATAAGAAAGTAACCTTGGCCAGTGGTGCTACGTTGAGCTATGACGCTCTCGTTATTTCCCTGGGCAGTGAAACGGCATACTTCGGTATTCCAGGGCTGCAAGAGCATAGCTTCACGCTGAAATCAGTAGCAGAAGCTAATCGCATCCGCGCACATGTGGAAGCTCGTCTGGATGCTTACAAGCAATCCGGTAACAAAGCGGACGCTACAATCGTTATCGGTGGTGGCGGTCTGACTGGTGTTGAGCTGGTGGGCGAATATGCCGACAAACTGCCTGCAGTTTGCCGTGAAAAAGGCATCAACTACGAAGATATCAACTTGTATTGCGTAGAAGCTGGACCATCTATTTTGGCAGGCTTCCCTCAACCATTGGTTGATCGTGCAGTAACAAGCCTTGAAAAACGTGGCGTTCAAATCGTAGCGGGTGTTCCGATTACAGAAATGAAAGCTGACGAAGTTCTCCTGAAAGACGGACGTTCGATCAAAACGAACACACTGATCTGGACAGGCGGCGTACAAGGTAATGCACTGGTTGGCGCATCTGGTATCGAAGTAAACCGTGGTCGCGCAACTGTGAATAGTGCACTGCAATCGACTTCTCACGAAGACATCTTCCTCGCTGGCGACAGCGCAGTGGTGTTCCCGGCTGAAGGCGAGCGTCCATACCCTCCAACTGCACAGTTGGCTTGGCAAATGGGCGAATTAGTTGGTTACAACATCTTCGCTTATTTCAACGGAGCGAAAATGGAAAGCTTTACACCAGTATTCTCCGGTACACTGGGCAGCTTGGGCAGAACAGACGCGATCGGTACTGTAGGCGCGAATGGCACCCAACTGAAAGGCGCTGTAGCCACCTTGATGAAGGAAGGCAGTAACATCCGTTACTTGTCCCACATCAAAGGACTTTTTGCATTGGCCTACTAATATTTATTGGTTTATTAAAAGAGAGCGCTGTTCAGCGCTCTCTTTTTTCATTCTTTGACACTAGTGATGCTCACCATTCACAGATAGTTTTAATTCACTTCATCTGGGCTAACTCTTCCACCTGTGCAGGAGGGAGCGCGCCTTCAAAAATACTCAGCTCATCCATAGAACCATTGAACGCAGGGTCCCACCAGTTGACCCCTAAGCTGAATGTTCCAGCTTTAGAGGTAAAGACATCCGGAAACCCTGACCCTGTAAACTGAATTTTCCCATTCACATACACCTCTAGCACTCCATGATCTACAGTAAAGGCGAGATGTGTCCATTCATTGGCTTTGATCTTCCGGCCAGTACTGCCGGTATACCAAGTTGAGCTGCCGGACCAGACCATGGTGTTATCCTTCTCAGGTCCTCTGGGCAGAAGGCTAACCCAGTGGTTGCTATCCATAGCTCCAAAAAAAGTTGGTGTATGCACAGTCAATTCGCTAGGTTTCACCCACAGTGACACAGAATAGGCTGAACTGGATATGAGTCCTTCAGGCAGAGCAATACCTGACTGTCCATCAAGGACTACAGCTTGGCCTCTTACGCCTTCAGCGTAGGATATACTTCCTCCCTGACGATCGATTCGGTCACCAATAACCTTACCATTGGCAAAAGCATCATTCTGATCCTTTAGATTATTTTCAAATGGGTATGAAGCAGTCAATGTTGCCTTCTCATAAGGAGCTACCGTAATGTTAAAAGCTTTGTCCCGACTGCTGTCCCCTTTGGTAATGGTAGCTGTCAAAGTGGCGGATACAGCCTTTTCTCCGATCCCGGGGCGCTTGATTTCACCAGTATCGGAAATGACGCCTGGGTCTGAAGTTTTCCAGGTAATGGAAGATTGCCGACTGCCTTCCTTTGGAAGCGTCAGATTAGCCGTCACCCGGCTCGTATCGCCAAGATCTAATTCACGATATACACTGTCAACGACTGTCGTATCCGTCATATCAGGGAGCTTACTGCCCCAGGCCATTTCACCTTTATTCGATAGAACTGTAAACGCAAGGATGTATTGATTTGTAACCTGGTCCCATTGTCTCAGTAATACTCCATCATATACAGCACCATCCAGTGTTAGTTGGACATTCGCATCCCCCGACTTGCGCCATGTTCCTTGCACATCGCCTTTAATCGTATGGTCTGCTCTCAGCTGAATGAACTGTGTATTTTTGACCGTCGCCGAAGAATCACTGCCATGGTTAATATATTGATAATCACCAATGAATTGTTTCTCATCCAGCTTTGTAAGCGTCTCGCCACCGTAACGGTAAGGAGCTACCACAGGCCAGTCATCCTGATTCATGAACATTTGGTGTACACGCAGCTCATGAGTCTCCCCTTGCTGAGGGAATCGGGTATGAAAGACAACAAACATTTGTCCGGTAGCAGGATCGGTGTATACCGAGTTATGCCCAGGAGATACATAGCCGTAGCCCACACCTGTACCTGGATCGCCTATTTTGCTATCGAACAAGAAGTTACCCATTAATTTGTTGCCATAGGCTACATTTTTGGTGTTTGCTGGTAGAACGGCATTCTGTCCTTTGGCATCCTTATAAGGCCCTGCTGGACTCTTGGAACGGAATAACCTCATGTTATACCCACCGTCCGCTGCAAGTCCGCCATAGGTTACATACAGATAGTAGTAACCTGTCTTTGAGTTGTATTCAATATATGGACCTTCCCCGGACTCACCGTATCCACCTGCGATCTTGGTGCCAAAATAGCGATCAATCAGACGGCCATCCTCTGTAGTTCCATCTTGGCCTGGATAGATCGGTTTGCCAGTTGCTTTATCCAGCTCCAGTAGAAATATTCCTCCGGACCATGACCCGTACGTCATCCATAAGCGCCCGTCTGTATCATAAAAGACTGCTGCATCAATTGCATTCGGGAACACCCGATTCGCATAAGAACCATCGGCGTTAAACCATCCTGCTCTAGGCCCCTTCAGCTTGCCTTCATTAATGAGTTGAGAAATCGGCGTATTTGTCCACTTTTTATCCACTTTGCTATCTTTATCGAATGCAGTCTCCTTTGTAAAACCAGTGTTCACAATAGTATCCACATATTGATAGGGGCCCTCAATGTTGGGTGCAACGGCAATACCGATCGCGGAACGTATATAGGTGGAGGAGGCACTATAATAAATCATGTAGGCCCCTTTTGAGCCATCCTTATTGACATAATGCTCATTCCAAAATACATCCGGCGCCCATACTGAGAATCCTCCCTTGCTATCCGCATCATTCTCGCCCGCCCAAGCGAAAGATCCGGCCAGATTCTTCGATAGATCCCCGTAAAGAGTATTTCCAGGCGTTGTGTAACCGTTTGCAAAAGAAGTCCAGTTTGTGAGATCTTTGGATTTCGCTGCGGAGATATGCGACCCAAACACATAATAAGTGTCACCGTCTTTGACAATCGAAGGATCATGAACCGATACATTAGAGAAGGTCGGCACATTCTGCTTATTATTCTGGTTCGGATCAGCTTCGGCGGCATCCATTGTACCTGAAGGTACGGCTGCAATTGCCAATAATAAAGTCATTGTTAATGCAATGCTCGACCTGGCTCTACGTTTAACAAAACTTCTCATCGTATACATTTACCCCTTTCTAAATTGGAATACAGTGATACATTCTGCTTTCATGCTAAAATACCTTTATGTTTATAAATATTATTAATGTATTTATGAATTAAATGACTGTAGAGAAGGTGCCATATTCTATAATTAGGTAGAGGTTATAAATTATGGTTGACTATATGTATTGGTGGAGGTACGTTATATATGAAAAAAAACAGTTATATTTGTGAGTTGTTTATCAATAAAGGAGGGTATTATGAAAATCAGGTTGCTAGTATGCCTTATAATTTTATTTAGTGTTGCTACTGTACACTCGAATTCGACATCAGCCCAAGCTCAGACCCCTATACACCTGAAGGTAAATAATCATTACGTTTTATACACCTATCCTGCATCACCTTTTATGGATACGAAGGGCAGACTGCTTATACCGCTTCAAGCTGCTGAAGATATACTGGGCGGCAAAGTAACTTATAATGCAGCGAACAAAACGGCTTCTGTTGATTTGCTAGGCCGTAATGTAACGGCTACGATCGGATCACCCGAAATATCGGTTAACGGTGAGCCGGTGACAATGGACACAGTCCCCATCATGAAAAGTAACGCGATGTTTTTACCAGTATCCATTTTGTTGAAAGATACAGATGCGCAGATGGAGTGGGATTCCAAGCGTGGCTTATTGAAGCTAAGACATGATAGCTTTACGGAAAGCCCAGTTCTTATGAGGTTCAAGGGACAAGACTTGGCCCAAGTCATTGATGCAAATGCATTTGATCTTACTTCTTTTAACTGGGATCAAACGCAGGGTGTATTGAATATTCATGCTACGTATAAGAGCGACTTATCGCCCGTATTCAAGCAAATTGACTTTAATCCTATGATTGTGTATAGCAAAGGGACCTATAGTGTAGATCCTTATTCTAAACCCGGTTCATTTCACAAAGTCAAAATAACCAGCGCAGGTCATTTGGTTTATACAAAAAATATCGGTACAACTAATGCGGATAGTGATTATATAAAATACATTACTTCTGTAGGCAGAATGATTCAATAATTGAATGTAGGATGTTTGTACATCATAAAAAAAGCGACAAGGGCTATAAAGCCTTTGTCGCTTTTGTATACTTAGAAGTTAGTAATTAGGTTGCGGTTGTCCTTGTTGCGTACAGTTCCATTGATTCTGTCAATGGACTCTCTGTTTTTAAGGAAATCAATAACGCCATCTGTCAGGTTGCTTCTTTGCAAACTTGAGAGTTTATTCCAGTCATCCAAACCTACATAAACATCCACGTCAGCTGTACTACTGTCGCCTCTTACACTGAAATCAAAGCCGACTCCGGCGTAGTTGCTATATCTGTTGAACAAATCACGTTGGATCGTGTTTGCATCGAAGGATGAAGCTACATCCCTCAAAGAAACCTTGCCTCTGCTGTTGATTGTAAAGGTTGCCATTTTATCTCTATTACTAGAGTTTTTAACCGTACCCTCTATATCGGCATCTTTATACTCTTTCAAAATATCTTCACCGATGTCTTCAAGGAAGGTTTCCTTTCTGCTGCTGGTTAGGTCAGTCCATCTGGATTTCGTCATTTCGATGGTCACTGAAATATCCTTTTTGTTACCATCCAGCGTGATATCCGAGTTGGTGTTGTAGTCATCCCGGTGATCATCATTCAGCTTACGTTGGAGATCTTTCAAAGAGTCTGAACTATTTTTGCTCGCTTCATCTTTCAGCGTCTGATTGTCTTTTTGCAATTGAGCAATGGTAGCATCTTTCGTAGTGTTCGCTGCTTTTGCTGTGTTCAGTTCTTGAGTCAGCGTTGTAATCTGATTGTTCAGTGCTGTAACTGTAGATTGATCAATAGGAACGCCGTTGTCAGCAATGACTACGCGTTTGTTTGTGCCATCCCATGTTACTTTTTTATCCAAAGCAGTACCTGCCAGCTTCAGCGGGATATACGTCACGCCATCCAGCAGAAATGGTTCTGTTTTAGCATCAGCAGGAACCTCAGTTCCGTTATAGATAATTTTAATATTGTTATATACTGCTTGGATCGGCTTAGTTACTTGTGCAGCATATGTAGATTGGCTGAACAGAGCCCCGGAGATGGCCAAGGCCGACACGGCAGTGATGATGACTGGTTTCTTCATGGACTTCAATGATTTCATTCGTTGGTCTACCCCTTTATTTAAGAATTATAGCTTGATACATAGACTAGAGTAACATTAATACATACAAAATCCAACAGGTTGGAAGGGTTGTTATTGGTTGTGCTTATATTAGTTAGACGCAAAAGCGACTGTAAAAGTTGCCCTGTTTGCGTAAATATTTTTCCAAAAGTAACTGAATAAAATAAAACAGTCCGCTGTACAAGACAGCGGACTTGTTTGGAGTACAGTGCGTTAGGGTATCAAAAGTTGGATTATTTGTGGTCCTTCAGTTTGCCTGCTGTTTCCTGAAGATGGCCTTTGGCTTTATCCAATTTACCTTCGGCTTGAAGTGACTTATTATCTGTAGCGTTCCCGATTTGATCCTTGATTTCGCCTTTAGCTTTATTTACATTACCTTTGATTTTATCGCTAATTCCGTTATCCTTCATGGTATAGCCCTCCTCATATAATCAAACTTTCTTTCAGCATGCTGTAGTTACTCATTACCCGAGCGAGGGTAATACGAAACGTGAGGCTGTAGATCACAGACAGGGGCATAATGTTAGATATGGGTTAATTAGATCGTGGAATGGGGAGTGAGCATATGTTCAGAATTTTATTGTTTATTCTCGTTATTCAACTTATCTATGTATCGGCGTATACACTACGCATGATTTTGACGCTGAAAGGACAGAAGTACATTGCTGCACTCATTAGCACCGTGGAAGTTACGGTCTATGTGTTGGGCTTGAATGTCGTGCTTAGATATCTGGATCAAGTGGCAAGTCTTGCGGTATACGCCATCGGCTACGCAGTAGGTATTCTTATTGGGGCATGGATTGAGGAAAAAATAGCGCTCGGTTATGTCACCGTGAAGGTGATCAGTAATGAAATCAATGGAGGGATTGCCAATGCGCTGCGAGACAAAGGCTACGGCGTTACAGCCTGGCTGGGCAGTGGACGTGATGGAGAACGTTTGGTGATGGAGATATTGGCCAAGCGAAAAAACCAGAATAAGCTGTATCAATCCATTCTGGAGCTGGACCCCAAGGCTTTTGTCATTACAGTGGAGCCAAAGCAATTTCACGGCGGTTTCTGGACCAAGGCTATCCGCAAATAAGGATTTTGGTAAAATACGCATATTTTCCGTAGGTTGGAGCATATTAATACCCGCACAGGAGGGAATTAACAGTATGCCGACAGGGGATGTTCCCCTATAACAACCAAGGGGGGATATAGATGTACAGACGCCAGGCCCCGGAAATCATTCCAGAGGAAAATACGGCGATTTGGTCGTGTACCAACGAGGGTTGCAACGGATGGATGAGAACGGATTTTACCTTTTTGAGCGAGCCAGCTTGTCCACTTTGCCAAGCCACGATGGGACAGGAAATGCGGATGCTGCCGATTCTCAATCGGACGGGCAATTCCTTTGTCGCCCAGCGCTCTTAATTGAAGGTAAGCCTATGATTACGCTGCAAAGATTCTAAACGTCAAAAGCCGCTTCAGCGACATGCTGAGCGGCTTTTGGTTGTGGAAAATTCACTGATCATGATCACTCAAGGGGCTGCACGGAATCACGATATACAATATGACCCTGTACAAGGACTCGACCAAAACGACTGCCGGGATGGCTTATTTTTTTCATCATTGAATCCACCGCGGTACGTGCCATTTGCTCAATGTCTACTCCGACCGTGGTCAGTTGCGGAACAATAAGCGTGGCGTATACATCGTTATCAAAGCCGACTACAGAGCAATCCTCGGGTACGCGGTATCCCAGACCAATCAGCTGGTGCACCAGATTGTGAGCAACCTGATCGCAGTTGCATACAAAGGCGGTCGGTAGTGGCTGAGGCAGCTCCATTTCAACATAGGACCCTTCGTCGTCCCGGTCACTGAGTACCCACTCGTTACGGAGGGGCAACCTGTGCTCCAGCAAGGATTTATAGTAGCCGAGGAAACGATCCTGAATACTACTGGTGGAATAGATATTTCCCACATAAGCAATATCCCGGTGCCCCTGGGCGATCAAGTAGTTGGTCAGCTCATAGGCTCCGTAAAAATTATCCGTCACCACAGAGTCGATATCGGCATGCTCATCATAAAAGTCGAGAAACATTTTAGGTTGGTCCATGGTTTGTACCAGCTCAATATATGGCTTGCTCACCTGGCCCAGAAGAATGAAGCCGTCCACCTTACGGTCGTAATAGATACGTGGCAGATTAAGCTGTTCTTCGTCCTCGCGATGGAGGATGTGAAGGATCCCATAGTAGCCGTATGGCTCCAGTGCTCGTGAAATTTGCTGGTAAATATGCAGATAAAACGATTGGCCAGGACCGGTAAAACGTTCAGGGATGACAACACCAATGTTATAGGTGAGCCCTTCCTTCATGGACTTGGCAACGGTATTGAAACGATAACCCATTTCGCCCGCGAGCGTTTTAATACGTTCTTTTAGCTCCTCGCTAACCCCATCCTTGTCATTGAGCGCCTTCGACACGGTCACGCTGCTTATTCCCAGCTTATCTGCAATATCCCGCATCGTTACGTTGCTCTTCATTCCTGTTCCGCCTTCCAATTTTAAAAAGATAAGCATTTTGCCTACATTCAGATAAGAGTTGCAAAATGCTGGGGTGAATATGGATAGCTTATCCGCTTGTAGAAATTCAATTAGCTTAGCGGTGCAGCTGCTCTGTAAAGATACAAGGACTGGCAGCCATAGCTGCCCATAGAACAACAATTAGCCTGCGGGTAACAGTTGTTCTATGGATAGTATACATGGTTCCACAAGCAGGATAAAGCTTACGGCTTAGATCTGCTGGGAAGGACGGTTGCTTGCTTGCAATAGCGCTTCATTGCGATGGATCAGCTCACGGCGGATAGCGGCGCTGCCGAGAGAACGCAATGGGTCGGACGGTGTATTGAAGGTGTAGTCTTCTAGACGGGCAATGGTGGTCGTCGCTACGTGGATACGGGTATCACTGGACGCGTAGTATATGAAGACTTCATCTCGTTCATTAACGACTGCCCCATTGCAGAAAATAACATTCGAAACATCACCCACGCGTTCCTCATCATAAGGAGCCAGAAAATGCCCGCCAGGCTTGGCAATGACACGCGTAGGGTCTTCCAGACTGGTGGCAAAGGTATACAGCACATATCGCAGCCCGGCGGCTGTATTGCGTACCCCGTGAGCGATATGAATCCAGCCGCGACTCGTTTTGATCGGAGCAGGACCTTGCCCGTTCTTGACTTCGTATACCGTATGATAGTAGCGCTCGTCAATGACTGTCTCATGTTCAATCACGGGCTGCGTAATATCTTTGCAGAGACCGAACGCAATGCCTCCGCCTGAGCCGGTGGAAATAAACCCATCTTGGGGACGAGTATAGAAAGCATATTGACCGTCCACAAATTCGGGGTGCAGGACAACGTTGCGTTGCTGCGGGGACTGGGTAGTGATGTTGGGAAGCCGGGTCCATGTGCGGAGATCACGAGTGCGGACCAGTCCAGCCTGAGCGACAGCGCTGGAGGTATCGTGGGCTGGCGCGTCAGGGTCCTTTTTCTCCGAGCAATAAATACCGTAAATCCAGCCGTCCTCATGCTTCACCAGCCGCATATCGTACATATTGGTTTCATCCGGGTCGATATCATCCCATACTAAGGGAGCATCAATGAACCGAAACTGATCAATACCGTTATCGCTCTCTGCCAAGGCAAAAAACGACTTTCGATCCAGTCCCTCGGTGCGTGAAACAAGAATGTATTTTCCTTCATGATAGATCGCTCCAGGATTCAATGCCGCATTCACACCCAGTCGTTCCATGAAAAAGGGGTTGGTTTGTGCATCCAGGTCAAACCGCCAGTGAATGGGAACATGATGGCGTGTGAGCACCGGATAGAGGTAGCGTTCATAGATACCATTGTAAAAGGAGGTTTTAACCTCATTGGGGCGCGTAATCAGTTCTTCTTGCTGCGCTAGCAGCTCATCGTATTTGTTATGAATCATTGTTTATCCATCCTTTCCAGCATTTCAATGCAAAATCGGCTGTTATGATATGGGCACTTCCAAGGGCCTGCAATCTCTCTCGCGTCAGGCTTACCGTCGGCTTGAACCGACCAAAACCATTCGCCTCCGGCGCGCGGGTCGATGATATATTGGCGGGTATAAGTCCATAGATTTCTTACGATTTGCAAAAATCGTTCATCCTGTGTCCGCTGAAACGCATTGTAAAAACCAACCATTGCTTCGGCCTGTACCCACCAGATACGTGAAGTGTCTACCCGCTCTCCCTCCCGCTCGTTGATGAGCGATCCGTCTGGCTGAATAGCCCGCTCAGCTACCGCGCCGGCAATATCCACCACCATGTTCACATACTCGGATGGATGATAACCCAGTACATTCATTGCGTCCTCCATCAACCAGCTGGCTTCGATGTCGTGACCATATGAGGTCAGATCGAGCAGTGAGCGCCATTCGCGGTCGAAGAAGACTCCCAAGCGCCGGGCGGAAGCATCGTAAACACGATGGTATAAAATGTCCAGCACGTTCTTCAGTGCGTCCCGAACCTCTTCGTTTGGGTAGGCACGCAGCAATTGGGTATACGCTTCCAAAACATGAATATGCGTATTCATGGTAATATGCGCGGTAACTCCATTTTCGCTGAGTAGCTCATTAGGCTGCGCGTTCCACGAACGATCATATTGTTCACCGTATGCCTGTAGAGCAGGATCATATCCTTTCTGCTCCACAAGGTGAAACAGTTCCATTGCCAGTGGCAATGCATTCGGGTCATCCGTAGCTCGTGCATATTCTGCCAGCGCATAGATGGCAAATGCCTGCGCGTAGATATGCTTACACGTATCCACAGGTTGCCCGGTGTAGTCCACCATCCAGTACATTCCTCCATGTAACGGGTCAAGCAGGTGATCTTGCAGAAATGTAAAGGCATGTCGTGCCGCGTCTGCATAGGCGCGTTCCCCAGTTACACGGGCTGCTGCTGAGAAAGACCAAAGTAGTCGCGCAGTGGCGATGCCACCTTTGTCCGCTTGTTTATGGATGTGCAGATCCACGTCTACCTCTCCATAAAATCCGCCATGCGTTTCATCTTTCAAGCCTAACCAGAATGGGAGTATGTGTTCCTTCCATTCCTGTCTAATTTCGTGTACTAGTGTTTCCAAGAGACAAAGCCTCCTTCGGAAAATTATTTATTAGTTTATCGTTAACCTTACAGAAGTATCATATCTAGGTGTTTATAAACTGTCAACCATGCTAGATTCGTGTTTTTTACAAGAAGAGGACCACGATATTTTACAAAAAAATATTGTAATTGACACAGTAAGCGCTAACATAATAAAATGATTTTGTTAGTTTAACGATAACCTTATTAAAAACAACAGGAGGGGTCGTCTCATGAAGTTGTCCAAGGTTTTGATGTCATTACTATCCGTGCTTTTGATAGCGGGGCTGTTTACTGGCTGTAGCTCAAAGAAAGATGCGCCAGCTGCCGGTTCTGATCCGAAGGGTCCGGAAGGGGAAATTACGGTGATCACACAGCGGACAGATATTGTGGATACCGTATTTCAGGATTACGCCAAGGAATTTAACAAACTTTATCCGAACGTGAAGGTCAATTTTCAGGCATTGGCCGATTATGATGGTCAAATTAAAATTCGGATGGGAACCCGGGATTACGGAGATGTGTTGCTGATTCCTGGCAGCATTCCGATTGAGGAGCTTCCTAATTTTTTTGAGCCACTAGGTACTTATGACGAGATGAAAAACAAGTATACCGGCATTGAAGAACGTACAGTGGATGGTAACAGCTACGGTATTCCGATTGCGATGGTTTACTCTGGCGTGATTTATAACAAAAAAGTGTTCAAGGAAGCAGGAATCACACAAATTCCTAAAACACCGGATCAATTCCTGAAAGCGTTACAGCAAATTAAGAACAAAACCAAGGCAGTACCGCTGTTTACGAACTATGCCTCTGGTTGGGCACTGACCCAGTGGGAGTCTAGCCTGGCGACAGTAGCGGGTACGAAGGAATACGTGAATGTCACACAACCGAATTCAGATGACAATTTCACGAAGGGTCAGCCCCACTATGAGTTGTACAAGGTCCTGTACGATGCAGCTAAAAATGGTCTGATTGAGAAAGATCCAACGACTACCGATTGGGAGACCTCCAAGGCGGATCTTGCTCAAGGCAAAATCGGTACGATGGTGCTTGGCTCTTGGGCAATTGATCAAATCAAAAGCGTAGCTTCTAACAAGGATGATATCGGTTTTATGCCTTTCCCGACGAATGCTTCCAAGGTACTTGTACCGCTGGCAGGTGACTTTAACCTCGCTATTAACGTAAACAGTGAAAATAAAGAGGCGGCCCGTGCCTGGGTGGATTGGTTTACCGAAAAATCCAACTATGCCGTAGAGCAGGCAGGCAGCATTAGTCCGCTGAAAGGTGCCGAAATGCCTGCCATTTTAAAGCAGTATGAGAAAGAGGGAGTTGTTTTTGAGCCTCTCACTCCGTCTCCGAAGGGGCAGGAAGGAATTGTCGATAAAATCGATAAAACGGGAGAAATCGGCTTGTGGCAGCCTGATTTCAAGAAACGCATTATTGAGGCAGCGGTGGGTAACCGCCCGGAATCGTACGACACCATTATGAAGGATCTGAACGATGCATGGGTGAAGGCGCGTGCTGAAGTGGCAGCCAAGGAAGCAAAATAGCCATCTGAACTGACCATAAGAAGAGATTGAAGTGGCAGTTGATGGACGGATAGCCAGGAGGTGCAGCATGTTTAAATTTTCGAATCTCAGCTACTCCAAACAAAGATTAGCGATTATTGTTGCCTTTTCATTTATTCCGTTGGCGCTGCTGGTCACTTTTGCGTACTTGCCGGTGATCAATATGTTTAAATACAGCTTTTCGGACTGGAACGGCTATAGTAAGCGTCTGGAATATGTGGGCTTTGAAAACTATATCAAAATCTTTACCGACCCCGAGTATTTCTCGGTGTTTAAGGTCAGTCTGTATTACTTTGTAGCCACGTTTGTACAGATGGGTTTGGCCCTTTATTTTGCAACCATTCTCAGCTTTCAAACCTGGTTTAAAAATTTCTTTAAAGGCATTTTGTTCTTTCCTTCCCTGATGAACGGGGTGGCGATTGGTTTTATTTTTCTATTCTTTTTTAAACCGGACGGTACCCTCGATACTCTGCTTCAGGCAGTGGGGCTGGGTTCGTATGTCAAGCTGTGGCTGGGCAACCCGGAGATTATTAATATTTCGCTGGCTGGTACGTCGATCTGGAGATACATGGGCTTTAACTTTATTGTGTTTCTAGGTGCGATTTCTTCTATATCCAGTGATCTGTATGAAGCAGCCGATATCGACGGAGCCAACCGCTGGCATCAGTTCCGCTCTATCATTTTGCCGACTATCAAGCGAATTTTGCAGCTGAACCTGATCCTGGCAATTAGCGGTGCGATCAGTGCATTCGATATTCCTTACATTATGACCGGTGGCTCCAACGGTAGTAAAACGTTCGTCATTCAGACGATTGATGTGGCATTCAAATACAGCAAGGTTGGTTTGGCCTCGGCGATGGCGGTTGTTCTGCTGTTGATCGTAATTGCTGTTACGTTGCTTCAGCGGTTGCTGATTCGGGGGGAGGAGGACTAATCATGTATAAGCTAAAAAGATTGCTGGCAAACAGCATCAAGTATGCCGCGCTATTGCTAGGTGCGTTCATTGCTCTACTGCCGATTGTTGTGATTTTGTTTGCATCTTTGAAGACGAAGGCTGAATATGCGGCAAGCAGTCCTCTGACTCCCCCGGTGAACTGGCTGAACTGGGCGAACTACGCCAAAGCCTTTGTGGATGGAAATATGCTAACCGGATTTTTGAACACAGCCTTTATTTTGCTGATCTCCATCATCGGGGCTACGTTGACCGGTTCCATGATTGCGTATATTTTGAATCGTTTTAAATTTAAAGGTAAAAGTCTCATGCTGGGTGCGTTCTTACTCGCCACGCTCATTCCGGGGGTGACGACACAGGTATCGACATTCCAGATCATTAACAAACTGGAACTGTTTAACACACCTTGGGCAGCCATTTTACTTTATTTGGGGACCGATATTATTGCGGTGTATATTTTCCTTCAGTTTCTGGATTCCATCGCAGTGGCGCTGGATGAGTCGGCCATGTTGGATGGGGCTTCCTATCTGACCATCTACTGGCGCATTATTTTGCCGCTGCTGAAGCCTGCCATTGTGACGGTAATCATCATCAAGGGTGTTAATATTTACAATGATTTTTACACCCCGTTCCTGTATATGCCCAAAACAAGTCTTCAGGTTATATCGACGGCACTGTTTAAGTTTAAAGGGCCATACGGATCGCAATGGGAGGTCATTAGTGCAGGCATCATCATTGCGATTATTCCGACGCTGGTTGCGTTTTTATCATTACAAAAGTATATCTATAACGGATTTGCACAGGGTTCAGTCAAATAGAAAAATTAAAATTTAGTGTCTAGGTGAGAGGAGAGTCAAGTATGAGTAAATTGAATGTGGATTTGGATGTAGGTAACGTACGAATTGTAGGAGATAGCCTGTCGAAAATGCCGTGGCAGGATAAGCCCGAAGGTAGCGAGGCTCCGGTGTGGAGGCATACTGAAAACCCGGTCATTGGACGGAATCCGGTACCCGGCATTGCCCGTATTTTCAACAGTGCAGTAGCTCCGTATGAAGGACGGTTTGTAGGAATATTTCGTGCTGAAACGATTAATGGACGTCCGCATTTGCATCTCGGCTGGAGTGACGATGGGCTGGCTTGGGACATTGAGACAGAGCGTCTGCATTTGGTCGATGAGGAAGGGAATGAGTATCAGCCTAATTATGCTTACGATCCGCGTCTGGTTCGAGTGGAAGATACGTATTATATCATCTGGTGCACAGATTTTTATGGAGCAGCGCTGGGGATCGCACAAACGAAGGATTTCAAAAGCTTTGTGCGATTGGAAAATCCGTTCTTGCCGTTTAATCGCAACGGAGTGCTGTTACCTCGCAAGCTAAATGGAAACTTTATGTTGCTATCCCGTCCGAGCGACAGTGGTCATACGCCATTTGGGGATATTTTCCTTAGCGAAAGTCCTGACTTGGTCTATTGGGGCAAGCACCGTCATGTAATGAGCAAGGGCGGTCAGGGCTGGTGGCAATCGGTGAAGATTGGCGGCGGACCGGCACCGATTGAGACGACAGAGGGCTGGCTGATGTTCTATCACGGGGTGACAGGCACGTGCAATGGACTGGTATACAGCATGGGAGTAGCTGTTCTTGATCTGGATGATCCGTCCAAAGTTAAATATCGTTCCTCCAATTTCGTGTTGACCCCGGAGGAATGGTACGAAGAGCGTGGCTTTGTGCCGAATGTGGTGTTCCCGTGTGCTACACTGCACGATGCGGACACCGGAAGAATTGCAATTTATTATGGAGCCGCTGATACGTATGTAGGTATCGCATACACGACAGTATCTGACATTATGGAGTATGTCATCGCAACGGATGAAGTAGTTGCAGATGACCGTGAGTCAGGCCGGATGTAGGAGGGAATTTACATGCCGGAGGATATGTCTTTACAGCAGCTACAATCCTATATGGGAAGTAATCCAAAGCCGCAGGATTTTGATATGTACTGGGAACGGGCGCTACAGGAGCTGGAACGACAGCCACTGGAATATACACTGGAGCCTGCCGATTTTGTCTCTCCGCTGGTGGAGTGTTACCATCTGTATTTTACTGGAGTGGGCGGGGCAAGGGTACATGGGAAGCTGGCTCGTCCCAAGCATCTTACGGAACAAGGTCCAGCCTTGGCGATGTTCCATGGGTATTCCTGCGATAGTGGCGACTGGTTCGACAAGGTGAGCTATGCGGCACACGGATTCACTGTGCTGGCTATGGATTGCCGAGGACAAGGTGGACTGTCCGAGGACAATTTGCAGGTTCAGGGAACGACGGTTCGCGGCCATATTATCCGCGGGATTGACGACCCGGACCCGGATCGGTTGTATTACCGCAACGTATTTTTGGATACGGTACAGACGGTGCGCATTCTAATGTCTATGGAGCAGGTTGACCCTGAACGGATCGGTGCATTTGGCTGCTCCCAAGGCGGGGCACTAACGGTTGCCTGCGCTGCATTGGAGCCGCGTGTCCGTGTGGCGGTCCCGGTATATCCGTTCCTGTCGGATTATAAAAGAGCTTGGGCGCTGGATGCAACGACATCGGCCTATGAGGAACTGGTTTATTATTTTCGCTGGTTTGATCCCAATCATGTACGTGAGAGCGAAGTGTTTCACCGCTTAGGCTACATCGACATTCAACATTTAGCAGACCGTATTCGAGGACGGGTGCTATTCGTGACAGGGCTATCCGATGTGATTTGCCCACCTTCCACACAGTTCGCAGTGTACAATAAAATCGTATCGGACAAGGAATTGCTTGTGTATCACGAATATGGTCATGAGTATTTACCCTATCTGTCAGATCGTTCCATGAGCGAATTTTTGCGGCTGTAGGGGTTGAACTTAACCAGAGGCTCCTTTATAGTAATAGCTATAACCTTCGTGAAGCGTAATAAATGAATGCCCCATTTGTATAACCTCAATAATATGGTTTGAGGGTCTCTACCAGGAACCGATAAATCCTGATTACAAAAAGTGTACGTCTTGTACATTTCTTGTGGTCAGGATTTTTTTGCGTGATGCGAGGGAATTACATGACAGCAAAGGAGCTAATGTAATGAACTTCAAAGTAGTTATTTTAACCATTGCGACCTTTACGGTAGGTCTGGTGGAGTTGATTATTGGTGGCGTGCTGCCCCAGATTGCACAGGATTTGAATGTCTCTGTAAGCACGGCAGGACAGCTTATCATGATCTATGCGCTTGTGTACGCTATTGCCGGGCCGACTTTGTTGGCGTTGACCGCCAAAATTGAACGAAAACGACTGTATTTGTGGTCGATGTTTATCTTTATCCTGGGAAGTCTGCTGGCTTTCTGGAGTCCGAACTATGCTGTGTTGTTTATATCTCGTATCGTTACTGCTGCAAGTGGGTCGTTGATCGTGACATTGTCACTAACCATTGCGGTTAAAGTGGTGTCCAAAGCTTATCAGGCCCGCGTTCTCGGTGTGATCTCCATGGGGGTCAGCTCCTCTATCGTGCTAGGCATCCCAGCCGGGGTGCTGATTGGAAATGCGTTTGGCTGGCGGGTGCTATTTCTGATTATTGCCTTGCTGACCGTAGTTTCTATGATCATTATGAACTTGTTTATGGAACGGATTCCGACAGAGCATGTTGTGCCTATGCGTGAGCAATTGAAGTCCTTGAAAAATGTTAAAGTGATCAGTGCCCATCTGGTCACTACGCTGACACTGGCGGGACACTACACGTTGTATGCGTACTTCACTCCGTTTTTGGAAAACCTGATGGGCTTGAACGCTTCATGGGTGAGTGTCGCCTATTTTGTCTTTGGATTGGCGGCAGTGAGCGGCGGCTTTATTGGCGGCTCTTTGGCCGACCGATTCGGCACAGCGAAAAGTATTCTCATTGTCGTAGGTGTGTTTATCGCTGTGATGTTCCTGCTGCCGTTCTCGATTCACTCGATGTATGTGTTTGTGCCGCTTCTGATCATCTGGGGAATCCTGAGCTGGGCCTTGTCGCCCCCAATGCAAAGTTATCTTATTGAAAATGCACCCGAATCAGGCAGTATTCAGCAAAGCTTTAATTTCTCTGCACTCCAGGTCGGGATCGCCCTCGGTTCTGCCTTGGGAGGGGTAGTGATTGATAATAGTACTTCTGTTGCCACGAACGCCTGGGTGGGCGGGGCATTTGTGATTGTTGCTTTTGTCTGCGGCGTATTTTCGATTACCAGAGCCGGGACATCGCAGACAGTCAGAGGACACCACTCCGTCTCATAGCCCAGTAGGATATTTCTCCCTTTTATTATTCGAAAAAACATGTTATACTACTTCCAATTATGAAGAAGGGGGTGAGGTAGGTGAATCACGAGATGCTGAACAACCGTATTAGCCAGCTGCCGATTGCTATGGCTGGCATTGTTCATGCTTTTCCATACAACGGGAGAAGTCTGTCCAATTTTAATCATACGGTTGTAAACATCGCGAGAAGACGCCTACCTTAACTCGAACGGATTGCTGTACCTTCCGAAGAGTCGCGGGCTTGCTCCTGCGGCTCTTTTTGTGTTACCTGGGTAAGGGTCTTCCTAAATAAAGGAGAGCCTGAACATGTATATTGTAAACGGTCAACAATTGAAAAAATACCACGCTGCCAATCTGATTTTAGATGGTGTAACGTTTGATATCCATAAGGGAGAAAAGGTGGGGCTCATCGGCCGCAACGGAAGCGGTAAAACCACCCTTTTACGTCTGATTGCACGTTTGTCCCGCCCGGATGAAGGGCAGCTTGTCATTGCCAAAGATACGAAAATCGGCTACTTGCCGCAAATCCCGGCGGAGTTTGAGAGCTTCACCGTATACGAAACGCTGGCTTACGCCTATCGTGAACTGATGGATTGCCGCAATCAGATGAGCACGCTCGAACGGGAAATGTCAGATCCGGTTGTGGCAGCGAATCCGGAGCTGTTGGAGAAGATGCTGCAAACGTATGCTTCCCTACAGGAGCAGTTTGAGCGTAACGGCGGCTATGAAATGGATGCAAATATGGATCAGGTAGCGGATGGGCTAGGTATTCCCAAAGCTATGTATACGCGCAACTTCGGATCACTGTCAGGCGGAGAAAAAACCAAAATAGCGCTGGCATCACAGCTCATTGGTCGGCCGGATTTGCTGCTGCTGGATGAGCCAACCAACCATCTGGATTTGAAAGGGCTGGAATGGCTAGAGCAATTTTTGCAGAGCTACACCGGGGCCTGTGTGGTTGTATCCCATGACCGCTATTTTCTGGATCGAGTTGCTGGCAAGATGATCGAACTGGAGGATGGCGAGGCCTTTACGTACTATACGAATTACAGCGGCTACGTTAAGGAAAAGGAAGAACGTCTGCTGCTGCAATTTGAGGATTATAAGGAACAGCAAAAGCGGATCAAAAAGATGAAGGAGACCATTCGGCGTTTGGAAGAGTGGGGACGCAATGGCGACAACGAAAAGTTTTTCAAAAAGGCAGCCTCAATTCGCAAGGCGCTGGAACGAATGGAACTGGTGAAGCGACCTGTATTGGACCCTCAAGGTGCGGAGTTTCACTTAAAGTTGGAGGATCGCTCCGGTCGCCGGGTGCTTCAATTCGAGGAAATCACCAAAGCCTATGGAGAACGTCAGATCTTAAACGGGGCAACGGGCAGCCTGGAATTCGGTGAAAAGGTAGCTTTGTTAGGCGATAACGGCGCGGGCAAAACGACGCTGCTCAAGCTGTTGCTTGGTCAGGAAAGCGTAGATGCAGGCACGGTCCAATGGGGCGCGCGCGTCGAGTACGGATATTTGGCGCAGCAAGAGAGAGAACGGGATAGCCGGGCGACGGTGCTTGCTTACTTCAAGGAGGAAGCAGGGCTGGAAGAAGGCGAGGCGCGTGGGCTGCTGGCGAAGTATTTATTTTACGGCGCGGATGTGTTTAAGCCCGTGAGAATGCTGTCCGGTGGGGAGTGGTCCCGCCTGCGGCTGGCGCTGCTGGTTATGAAAAAGCCGAATTTGTTGGTGCTGGATGAGCCGACGAACCATCTGGACATCGATTCCCGTGAGGCCTTGGAGGAAGCGCTGGGCACCTACACGGGAACGGTGCTGGCGATTTCACATGACCGCTACTTTGTGAACAAGCTGGCAGGGCGCGTGTGGGAGCTGGAGAACGGGAAGCTGTTCTTTTATCTGGGCGGCTTCGATGAATACCGCGCGAAGAAGCGGGAGCTGGAAAACGCTCGCTTGCAACGTGGGGCGGATGCAGGGGGACGATCGGCATCTGCAAGTAGAGCCGCATCTGGTGGCGGCTCAGGCTCGGGCCTAGCTACGCCTGCTGGCGCAGCAAGCAATGATGCGGGAACGGCTTCGCGGACAGGAGCGACCACCGGAGCCGATGCGAGCCGTGCTCGCTCCGGGTCGGCAGGTCGCTTGGGGGCGCCCGATGCCCGGGGTGGGGCACGCGGAGCGAAGGCGGCGAAGCCATCCCGCTCACCCGCTGCGTCCCGCGAGCGCTTGGAGCGGGCGATTGCCGCCAAGGAAGCAGAATTGGCGGCGACAGATGCCGAGCTGGAGCTGCTCGGTACTGGTAGTGACACGGCGCGCATGGCGGAGCTGTGGGACGTGCGTGAGCAGCTGCAAGCGGAGCTGGACACGTTGCTCGGCGAGTGGATTGAACTAGAGTAAGTGATAGGCTGGTTGTTGGATATGTAGTGTATATTTATATAAAGGATAGCCCTGAGGTAGCACGCCTACTCAGGGCCTATTTTTGTATGGTAAAGAGAATGAGAGAGTGGCAATAGAATAACCATATATTAAAATAAATTGGTATTAATGATTTTTTATATTTTTATTTTACATATAAAGTAATTCGTTTACATTTCGCAACATATGATACTTTCTAATTTGTGTACGCGATGTTAACCAATATTAAATGGGCTTATCCATATTAATATCATGCCTATCAATTATACGATGGAGGGAACGATATGTCGGACTTCTTGCTGGAGGTCAATCAGGTAACAAAAAAAATGGGGAAAAGAAATTTATTAAATAATATTTCATTCAAGCTTCAGAAAGGGAAGATTTATGGATTCATCGGACCCAATGGAGCGGGCAAAACAACAATGATGCGTATTATGACTGGATTAATGAAGCCAACCAGCGGCTCTGTACAGATAGCTTCATATAATGTACATACGGACCGGGAAAAAGCGCTGTCCAAGGTGGGGGCCATTATTGAATCTCCGGTCTTTTTTGATTATATGACGGGCAGGCAGGTTTTACGTAATTTATCACGGCTGCACTCTGAAATTGCATCCTCAGATCGGGAGGCACATATCGAAGAGTTGCTTACAAAGGTGAGATTAGAAACGCGGGGCGACGACAAGGTAAAAACCTATTCGCTTGGAATGAAGCAAAGACTAGGTATTGCACAGTCCATGCTGGGTACTCCGGAGCTTTTGTTGTTGGATGAACCGTCTAATGGTCTTGATCCCATGGGGATGAGAGAACTGCGTGATATTGTGCTTGGTTTGCGTAACTCGGCCAATTATGCCTTTTTTATCTCCAGTCATCTGCTGGACGAATTGCAACAGATGTGCGATGAACTTATCGTAATTAAAGAGGGCAGGCTAGTTTGGCAGGGGCCTACTGATCAGCTGATAAAGGAAGGCCAACGTCTGGAGGATGCCTTTATGGGGTTAATGGGATTATGAAGCGATTGATACACAGTGAATTCGAACGATTGTGGAAGCGAAAGTGGTTCTGGCTTATGGTTTTATGCACACCTGTGCTAGCCTATTCGACAGGATTATACTATTTGCGTACTCGGAATGTTCCAATAGAGGTGCTACACCAGAATTTTATCGTCACCAGTCTGCAGGAGAATTTATATTTATTTTGCAACAGTGCTGTGGCTGCTTTAGCTGCTGCTGTGTTTACTGAGGAATTTCAAAGTGGACGGCTGCGGCTATTATTCATGCGTCGATTTACCCGTGGTCAGATTTTTTGGAGCAAGCTGCTGGTTTTGAATGTTTCTATCTTACTTCTTCTCATGGTATATGCCCTATCTTCACAAGTGATCGCTGAAGTATGGAAATTTTCATATGATTTAAGTGATATAGGTCTGTCTGGAGTTCGATTGCTGCGCATCCTTGAATACTATGGCTGGGCATTTGCTTCACTATTAGCTATAAGTTCCTTGTATTGCTTTTTTGCTATGTATAGCAAGAGTGTTACATATGCTATCGGTATTTGCATGTTATACAATTTGGCTTCTCTGTTATTTGATCCGCTGTATCTAAAATTGGCATCCTTTGTTTCTCATATTCCATACCTATATGATGTGGTCGCATTTATGATTATTCCATATCTGCAGCATACGGGATTGAATAATTCTTTAATCGGAAGTTTATCTGTGAATGGGGCCATCATTACCGTTGTAAGTGTATATCTTGCCTTGTTTACATGGGGTGCATATCGCCGCTTTGTAGCCGATGATTATTTGTGTTAGGGGGATTGCTTGATGCTGGGAATCTGGCACAGTGAAATGGAACGAATTTGGAAGCGGAAGTCCACTTATTCGTTGTACGTAGCCTATATATTAATAATTGTAGCGATTATATGGAGCTATAAAATGACGGGGACAAAGATCTTCCGTTTTGGCGAAGGAAGCATGCTCGTCAATAATTTAAACCTGCCATGGCTAATGATGAGTGAGGTTGCTTTATTTCTAACTTTGGCGATGTTACCTATCCTATATGTGGATCAGTTGAGTGGTGATCTTTATTCAGGGGCGTATAGGCTTTACATGTTGCGTCCGTATCGTCGTTTATGGTTCTGGCTTGCCAAGATGCTCGCACTATCGATCACAACAGTCATTTTCGTTGGGACAGGTTTGTTTATAAGTGTGCTTGCAGGATGGTTTCTTTTCCCGCATAGCTCTACTTTCTTGAAATATGGTGCATCAACACCTTCTACCTTGTCTGATGCCATAACCTACATACTCACATTTTATCTTATACTGCTTATGGTGTGCTTGGTGAAGCTCATGTTGAGCAGCGCTGTATGCTTATTTGTATCTCGACCCCTGTTTGCTTATCTATCAATTCTGGTTTTATCTGTATTCCTGTTTAAATTGGCTAGACCGCTTATTATGTTAATGGACCCGTTTCGCGAAATATTGCTTGCTCTAAGGATTGACAACTCATTTGAATTTTGGATGTGTACAGGGGGAATGTTGGTAGTGGGCATTATTGTTAGTTGTGTACGGTGGCAAAAAAGAGTTTTTTAACATAAATTTTATAGTTAATACTATACAATTAGAAAAGATCCAAGCGACCGTTTGAAGGTTAGCTGGATCTTTTTTTAATACGAACGGTGTTGGACTTCGTGGCGGTAATTGCTTCCACTGTATCGTTTCTTTTCTGCAAGGGACGGGTATTAATTGTCTAGTCCCGCATAGATTGACATAGGGGAAAAGGAGGTATGAGGATGTGGAATGGGGTCAAAAGACTGTCTACACTAACGGCGATTCTGCTGCTAGCGATCATTGTAAGCGCATGCAATAGGAGTGACGATTCAGGCAAGGTGCAAATTGAGTTTTTCCAAAACAAGCCGGAGGCCAAGGGTTCGTTCGATAAGCTGATCGCTCAATTCAATCAGGAACATCCCGGAATTGAAGTGACACAGGTCAATCCGCCAGAGGCAGAAACGGTGTTATTGACCCGGGTTGTCAAAAACGATGTACCTGACATTGTGGGGCTTGGGGCCACAGATACCTACTCCATTTTGGCGCAGAGCGGTATTTTTACGGATCTTGCGAATACAGAATTACCACGTACGGTGGACCCGATTTACCTCAAAATGCTTAAGGATGTGACTGGGGTCGATCCTGTGTATGGAATTCCTTATGCTGCGAATGCGAATGGTGTGATGTATAACAAGACACTTTTTAAGGAAATGGGATTACAGGTGCCCAAAACGTGGGATGAACTGATTGCAACGGCGCAAAAGATCAAGGCTGCTGGTAAAATCCCATTTTATTTTACATATAAAGATGATTGGCAAACGAACCTTCCTTTTAATGCACTGGGTCCGAATTTGGTGGGCATTGATTTTTTCCTGCAAAGGCGTGAGAATCAGGTCACCTTTCAGGACAAGTACCGCGAGGTTGCGGAAAAGCAGCTGGAGCTGCTGAAATACGGACATAGTGATAATTTTGGCAAAAACTATGCTGACGGTAACCGTGCTTTCGCTAACGGGCAGGGACTGATGTACATCCAGGGCTCGTGGGCTATATCTGAAATTCGCAAAGCTAACCCGAAAGTGGAACTCGGATTTTTCCCGTTACCCACAGGGGATGACGCAAAGGCGGTCAAGCTGGTGTCTGGTATAGATACGCTGTTAGCTGTTTCGGAAAGCACGCCGCATAAAAAGGAGGCGGAGGAGTTCATTGCCTTCTTATTAAAACCGGAGAACAGCAAGCAATACATTACGGAACAAACGTTGTTTTCGGCGGTGAAGGGAGTCACGCAGGATGATCCAAGTGTGGCGGAGCTGTTGCCGTATTTTAAATCAGGCCGTGTCATTGATTTTGCCGATCACTATATTCCCAAAGCGGTCCAATTGAATTCAATTGTGCAGGCTTTCCTGCAAAATGGAGACATCGATGCCTATCTAGCCAAGCTCGACCGGGAGTGGAATAAGGTAGCTAACCGCCGATAGGGGAGGAGGACGAGACATGAATAAGCGACTAACGACTTTTTACTGGATGACGGTGCCGGCGGTGCTATTATTTTTTATATTTTTGACCTTACCTGCCTTGCAGGGATTTTATTACTCGCTTACCAATTGGAACGGATTTGGCCATCAGTATCACTTTGTCGGGTTTAAGAACTATATTAATTTGTTTCAGGACGACAATGTGGGCAATGCTTACTGGTTTACTTTCAAATTTGCGATTGTGGTTACCATTGCGATTAATATTTTCAGCTTGCTGATTGCCATGGGGCTGAACGCTAAAATACGTTTTCGTAATTTCTTTCGCGGGATTTATTTCTTACCTAATATTTTGAGCGTGTTGATCGTAGGTTACATATTCAATTACCTGTTCTCGAACGTGTTTACGATCTGGGGACAGAACTTAGGTATTGGCTTACTATCGACGAACATCTTAGGCAGTGAGCAGTTGGCTTGGGTAGGAGTGGTCATTGTAGCTGTATGGCAGGGCATCGCCTTTAATACGATTCTCTATCTGGCAGGGCTACAAACGATTCCGACCAGTCTGTATGAGGCATCCAATCTGGATGGTGCAGGTAAATGGCGTGAATTCTGGAGCATTACCTTTCCGTTGATTGCTCCGTTTTTTACGATCAATATGGTATTGGCGATGAAAAATTCCCTGATGGTATTTGATCAGATCGTGGCCTTGACGAACGGCGGACCGGGACGGGCCACGCAGTCGATTTCCCATCTGATATACACCGGGGGCTTTAGAGGTGGGGAATTTGCATATCAGTCGGCTAACTCTGTGATTTACTTTATTGTGATCGCGATCATTTCCATCTTACAGCTGCGATTCCTCCAGAGAAGGGAGATGGACAACTGATGAAAACAAGCAGACGTACCAACTGGCCTGTGCTGATTCTGGTAGCGTTGGGGACAATATTTATCCTGTTTCCCCTCTATATGACGGTGACGATTGCACTTAAAAATCCCGAGCAGATGGCGCATTCCGCCTTTGCCTTTCCGACGGAGCTGCATTGGGAAAATTTTAGTCGTGCAGTGGAAATGACCAACTTTTTCAGTGCTTTTCAGAATAGTGTGATGGTGACAACATCGACAGTTATCCTCACTTTGCTCACCAATTCCATGGTTGCTTATGCCATTGCTCGTAATATGCAGCGGCATTTCTTCAAGGGGTTATATTTTTACTTTGTGAGCGCCATGTTCATTCCGTTCCCGATCATCATGCTGCCGATTGTGAAGCTGGCCTCGGGCCTCCATATGACCAATCTGTTGGGTCTTATCGTGCTGCATACGGTATATGGCTTGGCGTTTAATGTCTTCGTGTATGTCGGTTATATTCACTCCATACCGGTGGCATTGGAAGAGGCAGCTACGGTAGATGGCGCGACGACATGGGGGACATTTTGGCGCATTATATTTCCGCTGATGGCGCCGATTAGTGCTACGGTGGGGATCCTCACTTGTCTGTCCACATATAATGACTTTTTACTGCCGCTCATTATTATCAGCGATGCGGAACAATATACACTGCCGCTCGTTCAGTATGTATTTCAGGGACAGTTCAATACGGATTTTAATCTGGCCTTTGCCTCGTACCTGATGGCCTTGCTGCCGATGATTATCGTCTACCTGATTGCACAAAAATGGATTATCAATGGTGTTACGCAAGGTTCTGTGAAGTAAAGCGGAGCTACAACAGCTTCACGCAGACTGTGCCTTGTTAGACAAATAAAAAAGGGGGTTCCTATACTGTGAATCACACAGGTATAGAGAACCCTCCTTTTATAGCATTGTTATTTAGATACTTTGCTGTTGCTTGTCAGTGGCTGCAAGGGTACGGTCGTCTCTGCTTCCGGGTCGTCTGTTGTATAGTAGAACATATAAATAGAAGCTTCCTTTCCCTTGAAGTTCTTGTAGACATCCACTGCCTTATTATTGCCATCTCCGGCGAAGTTGGCCGTGATCGGCTTGCCAATAATCCTTTCTTTCCCCAGGCCAATATGCGTCTGGTTAATCCCCCCAAAGTGAGTGTCCTCACTTTCGGTTTCTACGAACAAGTCCGAGCCTTGCTTGTAGTAGGTCCACTTCACAGGATAGCCACCGATTTGCGTCGTTAGCGTCTGTTTTTGCTCAGAAATATCAGCTAAACGCTGTGGCGTTTTGTCATCCGAATGGGTCGTAACCTTGTATTTGCCTGTAAAAGTAATGGGAGTGTCCTTGGTAATCACAAGATTGGCCGGTCGCTCAAAACGGATCGTGTTCAGATCGTGTTCCTGATCAGGTAAAGACCAACGGCTACCCTCTAACGTTGTACCGTTCACAGAAAGAAAATATTTTTGATAAGGTAACATGGCGAATTTCTCCTTGCTTCTGATCGTGACACGGATTTGTGTCGGTGTGACAATCATTTGTTCCAGCATAAAATTCGGATTGCCGTTCTCTAATGGGGTATTCAGCACGCTTTTTATTGTACCGCTCTCCATTTTCTTCTTGCTTAACTGCAGGTCAAAATTTAGGGGCTCATGTATACTTTTCTCGGTTTGTGCATATTGCAGTTTAAAAGTAGTTTGCCCTTCTGGTATATTCTCTTTAGTAAAATACTGCTGGGCTGTGTATTCTCCGTTCTCACCGGGTGTACCAAATGTCCCTCCAGATTGAGGATTCACAGGCTTCCCATCTTTGTAGGCAATAATTTGCGGATTGTCCCATTCCTTTGGTATGGACGAATCGAAGGTAATTGCTGAGGACAGCATCAGCTTGTCCTTACCTTGTTCAAATACTTGTACCTTCATATCTTGTAAGCCGTTACGATCCAGTTTGAACGTCTGTATTTGAGGCGACCGAATATCGAGCGGCAAATCCAGTTCCTGAACGCTGGTGAGCTCTATATGATCTACGGTCAGCCGCACGTTCTCTGTTTCTTGCTGCGGTGTCCAATCACTTTCAAAGTAACCGTTATAGCGTTGATTTTTCTCGTCCCATTGCTGAAAGCTATACTCCCCTTCGCTGCTTTTCCCCGCAGCATTTTTAAGTGATACGCCTTTGACATTCCAAAACTCGTTGTCTGCCCGTTTTCCGACCTCCAAGCTGTACAGAATCACAGTCCGATTCTCATCGACAATAGCGGTATGCAACGTCAGCTTCACTCCGTCTCTGGTGACAGATTGCTCCAGCGGCTGTCCAAGGTCTTGATTTAGTGCCGTCCGAATGCCGCTTCTTCCGTGCAGCAGATTGCCCCAGTTATAATGGATGGCGGCATAGACGGGAACGGCAACGAGAAGTGCGCTCAGGGAAGCAGCGATGGCTATTTTGCGCCAATTACTATGTCGGTGTGGAGTGAATGAATCGGAAGCATCGGTTAGCGTAGGGGCAGTATGCCCTGTCTGTTCCATCCGGTTCCACATCTCATCGAAGTCAGGATAGGCCATTTTCGAATCATCATTTAACTTGTGCTTCAATGCCTTTTCTACGTTGTTCATAGTTCTCTCCTTCCAGCTCGGGAATCTGTGCGCCAGCCTCCCGCAGTATTTGTTCCATTAACTTTAGCCCTTTGTGTGTCCTGGATTTGACGGTTCCCAGCGGAATTTCCAGCAGTTTGGATATTTCTGCCAGCGTGAAATCATGCATATAGCGAAGTGTCAGCACAGCGCGGATTTTGGCCGGTAGGCGATTCATATAAACAGCCCATTCCTCAGCCGACTCGCGCTCTTCCACCTGCCTGTCCACAGGCTTGTTTTCTGTTCCAGTAAAAAGATGGGGATTGGCCGATACTTTCAGATGCAGGCTTTTTCGGCGTTTAAGATGGTTCAGACAATGATTGACCGTAACTTTCATAATCCAGGCTTTTAGTTGCTCGATGTGCTCACGATTGCTGCGAAACAAGGTAATAAACACTTCCTGTGTTAAATCCTCTGCATCCGAGGCGTTATGGACCATGTAGTAGCAGGTTCGATATACATCCCGCTGATACAGATCAAACAGTTCTCGATTACTCTCCAAAGACGGTTCTCCTTTCTCGTGCAGTTTACCTATATAACAACTGGAGTCCCCAAAAGGTTCATTTGGTTGTGAAAAATAGATCGTACGCTCTGAATGTGTCCACTTTTTCTCCAATGTACCACACAAAAAAAGAAGCCTGTAAATCTCAAAACTGCAGATTTACAGGCTTCTTATATAGACCCTACGGGATGAACACACCTTCGCGTAAAAACCCGTCAACGAATAGCTTATGGACAACCTTCCGCTTAATCAGCCAGCCGTACAATCGTTCTACCCTGTGAGCGGGCTGCCAGGATGTCTTCAAGCGCGCTTGGCAGGTCACCCAAGCCAATTTCGCGCTCAACGAGCTGTTCTAGCTGTTTCGGCTTCCAGTCACTGCCGAGGTGTTTCCAGATCGCTACGCGGGTATCATAGGGGCAGAAGACAGAGTCTATGCCCAGTAGATTTACGCCGCGCAAAATAAACGGCAGCACCGTCGTAGGCAGCTTGGTGCCTGCCGTCAGGCCGCTCACGGCAACAGAGCCGTTGTAGGCGATCTGGCTGAGCAGCGAAGCGAGCGGCTTTCCGCCTACAGGGTCTACAGCCGCTTGCCAAAGCTGCTTGGCTAGCGGTCGAATGCTCTCGGCACCGTCGTAAACCTCCTCACGCGAAATAACATCGGCTGCTCCGAGCGCCTTGAGGTAATCATGGGATTCGACTTTGCCACTGCTGGCTACGACATGGTAGCCCCTCTTGTGCAGCAAGGCAATGGCTGCACCGCCTACGCCACCCGTCGCACCGGTGACGAGCACCTTACCCTTCTCCGGCGCAACGTCGTTTTGCTCCAGCCGATATAACGACAGGGCTGCGGTGAATCCGGCTGTCCCAAAAATCATCGCCTCTCTCAGCGTGAGTCCGTCGGGAAGTGGAACCACCCAGTCCGCAGGCACGCGCGCATATTGGCTGAATCCTCCGAATTGAGACACACCCAGCCCGTACCCGGTAACGAGTACCGCTTGTCCTTCGCTAAAACGGCTATCCTCGGAAGAAACGACGGTTCCCGAACAATCTATGCCGGGTACGAACGGATAGGATTTGACAATATTGCCATCCTTGCGGGCGGCAAGCCCGTCTTTATAATTGATGCTGGAATAAGCGACACGAATCAATACTTCTCCAGCAGGTAAACTGTCAGTTTCCAAAGAACGTACTTCTGCTTGAACCTCTCCGTCCTGCGTCTGATCGACGACAAGGGCTTGAAATGATTGAGTCATCTGTAAAAGCCTCCTTTATTACCGTTTAAGTCTATGAATGACCTATATAATCCATTTCTAAATTACAAATTATGCTTGGGAAGCATACAACAATCTGCACGTCCTGTCAGCGGCAATGCTCACAAGCTCTTAATCTATTATACCCTTTAGCTCATCAAGACATCGAGCGGACCGGATTATGGCTATATTCTTGCAACAGCTTGTTTCAATAAAGTTCGATAATCAAATATAAAGAAGGTGATAAATGAATTCTTACGTATTTTTCAAATCATTTTACGTAAACGGGATGTATTTTCCAGAATGACTGTGCTAACATACCCTTTGATCATTAAATATTCTATGAAGAAAGGTGAATGAATGACAACCAGAGCACTAAAAAATGGTTCGGTATTGTCCGAAGCCAAGGAACTGAATTTGTTCCGTTTGACATGGCCTATTTTCCTTGAATTGTTCCTGTTTATGCTAATGGGAAGCGTCGATACATTCATGCTCAGTTCTGTATCTGATAATGCAGTGTCGGGTGTGGGCGCGTCCAATCAAATTATTTCAATCGCTATCCTTGTACTGGAGGTTATCGGCAACGGCGCTGCTATCGTCGTAGCTCAATATATCGGTTCTAAGAAACTTGTCGAAGCGGCTCAGGTGACGGGTACGGCCATTACTCTGAATTTAATGGTAGGTCTTTTGCTAAGCGTGATTTTTCTTGTGTTTGGTACTCATATGTTGCAATGGCTAAATGTCCAGGGGGATATTCTGACTTACGCAGAATCCTATATGAGTATTGTCGGGGGGGCCATTTTCCTTCAGGCATTGATTAACTCGCTGGCGGCGACCATTCGTACGCATGGTTTTACCAAAGAAACGATGTATGTATCGGTTTTTATGAACGTGATCCACGTGGTCGGCAACTATGTTTTGATTTTGGGGCATTGGGGAATGCCTGCACTCGGTGTAGAAGGTGCTGCTATTTCTACAGTAGGTAGCCGCTTTATTTGTCTCTTGATCTTCTTCTGGCTGATGTACCGGGTAACTGAGGTCCGTGTCGAGTGGAAATATTACGTCCATTTATCCAGAAAATTCATCACAAAAATATTGCGTATTGGTGTACCATCCGCGCTGGAGTCCATCATGTATCAGTCGTGTCAGCTCATATTTACACTGTATGTGACTTACCTGGGCGCTGAAGCGATGGCGACACGTCAATATGCCAATAATATTTCGAGCTATATTTATTTGTTCAGTATGGCAGTTGGTATGGGAACGGCTATTGTAGTGGGGAGGCTCGTGGGAGCCAGGGAGAAGGATACGGCTTATAAACGTGTATTGAGCAGTGTGAAATGGGCGCTGCTCGTGACTGTGATCATTGATGCAGTGGTTATCTTTTTCCGTGTACCCTTACTCGGTTTGTTTACGGAAAACCCTGAAATTATTCGTTTGGGTGCGCAGGTTATTTTACTTAGCATTCTGCTAGAAACTGGACGGACGACGAATATCGTCATTATCAACTCGTTGCGTGCTGCTGGAGATGCCAAGTTCCCAGTCTTTATGGGCCTGATCTCCATGGTCTGCATGAGCTTGCCGCTGGGTTATCTGCTGGTGTTCAAGCTGGATATGGGACTCGCTGGTGTGTGGCTGGCGATTGCTGCTGATGAATGGACTCGTGCTGTCATCATGTATGCCCGCTGGAGAAGCCGGTTATGGGAAAAGCATTCGCTGGTCGAGCACGATACACCGGATCAACCTGCAACGCCTGTTCCGGCACACTAATCCAAGTAGTCATTCGGGTTAACTGGAACCTAGCTTTTTGATAGAGTTGTATACGTGGAGGTAGTTCAAGAAAACATCTTGAACTACCTCTTTTTCCTGCATAGAGGGGAAATAGCAGTGAGCCAAAAATTGTATATGAAAATGGAGTTGGCGAAGTGGCACCACAGGTAAGTTTTAAGCTCAGAATATATCATAATGGCATTCATAAATAGAAGTATGGTAAATTTACTAAAAGAAAGATATACTTTTGTTGCACTAACGCAGTACATGAAAGACAAGGAGTGTACCGATGAAGAAGCCAACGATTGAAGATGTTGCCCAGAAGGCGGGAGTGTCTAAAAGCACGGTCTCGCAATTTCTGAACAAACGATATAAATATATGAGCGACCAAACCAAGGACCGGATCGCCGAGGTTATTCAAGAGCTGAACTATCAGCCTAACGGGCTGGCCCGCAGCTTGAAGCAAAACCGGACGTTTATGGTGGGAGTCATTGTGGCCAACATTGATTATACGCTGTCGATTCAGTCTATCCGTGCGATTGAGGAGGAATTGCAGCGCTTTGGCATTCAGGTGATCATTTGCAACGCCGATGAAAACCCTGACAAGGAAAGCCAGTATATTGAGATGCTCAAGGCCCGTCAAGTGGACGGCTTAATCATCTTCCCGACAGGAAAGCATGCAGACATTTACAACCAACTCATTCGGGGAAAATATCCATTGGTGTTTTTGGACCGCCTGGTGGACGGTGTCAATACACGCAGCCTGCTGCTGGATAACGAAATGGCGATTAAGCTGGCGATTCAGGAACTTGTGGCTCACAAGCATGAACGAATTGCGTTGATTACTTTGCCCCTTGGCTTGAATCGGATTACTCCACGAGTGGAGCGGCTCAGCGGATATAAGAAGGCGCTTGAGGAGCATGGCTTGTCATTTCGTGAAGAATATATGCACAGTGTACCAAGAGAAGAAATCCAGCAGACATTGAAGGAACTGTTCCAACTGCCGGAGCCGCCGACTGCACTGTTGGCCGGGAATGATATCGTGTTGGCTGAGGTGTTGAAGTATGTGAATGCCCGCCGTATACGTATTCCGGCAGAATTGTCCATTATCGGGATTGACGATGCGGAGTTTGCCCATATTTACAATCCGCCCATTACGACCATTACACAACCGATTGCGGATATGGGGAAGCAGGCGGCAAAAACGCTGCTGTCCAGCATTGAGGAAGGCGGCGAATCGGTCCCGATTATTTATCGATTTGTGCCGGATATCCATCGGGGAGAATCCGTCAAAACGCTGTAGACGAGTATATGTCATATATATAAAAATAGCCCGTATTCCTTTGTACGACCTAAGTATGCGTATGCTGCTCAGATCGTACAAATGCGAATACGGGCTATTGGAAGTTAAGGCTGACTTAGGATTCGGCCTTGTTGAGCTTGCGCTCATAGCGGTAAAGGTTATGCGGGGAATGAACCCAAACTAATTGGTGCTGGCGCTGAGCAAAAAAGATTCCAATTCGGCTCGCGTCGGATAGCCGTCCATGTCTCCGGCTGACATGACAGCCAGCGCACCAAGTGCATTACCGCGCTTGACTGCTTCAGCCAGGGGTAATCCTTCCAGCAGTGCGCTGATAACACCTGCGGCAAAGCCGTCACCTGCGCCGACGGTATCCACGACATGATCTACGCGGAAACGCTTGACATATCCCTCTGCATCTGCGGATTTGTAATAGGCGCCTTCGGTTCCCAACTTGATGATCACCAGCGAGGTGCCGCGATCGAGGTAGAACGAAGCGATATCTTCAGGCGAAGTATAGCCTGTTAGTATTTTACCTTCATGAATGCCTGGCAGCAGCCAGTCGCAACCCTCGGACGCTTCGTTAATCGCCTCCACCATCGTTTGTGTGTCAGGCCATAACTTGGGTCTGAGGTTGGGATCGAAGGATACGGTTTTGCCTGCCTTTTTCATAAACTGCTTCGCATGTCGGGCGAAGTCGCGGCATTCAGGGGAAAGTGCGACAGAAATACCTGTAAAGTGCAGGTGGCGAGCCCCGGCAAAGTAAGCTTCGTTAAAATCAGCAATGCTCAGTGTGGAAGCGGCGGAATGCCTGCGAAAATATTCGACCTCAGGATCGCCGCTGGTAACTTTGGATTTAATCAGCATCCCGGTAGAGTGGTCTTTGGTAAACATGACATTTTGGGTGTCAATCTTCTCCTGACGCAGTGCATCGGCAATGAACTTGCCGAACGTATCCTCGCCGAGTTTGGTCACGAGTCCGGCTCGTAGTCCCAAACGCGACAAACCGGCCGAAACATTCGTCTCCGCTCCGGCCAGCGCTTTGGTGAATGAACGCACCTCATCCAGAGAGCCTGCTTCATTGGCGTAAAACATGGCCATGGGTTCTCCGAAGGTAACAGCATCCAATGTTGCGGTCATTTGAATTCCTCCTTATGTTTAGTAAACTAAATCTGTAAGCGTATGCACCACTTGAATAAAATGAAATTATCACATAAATCGGTTTTTCACAATGAGTAAGTTGATATATTTGCTAAAAACTTTTTGGGTAATATAGATAAAAAAATATGTTCTTGTTTATCAAAAGGTAAAAAGTATGTAAAAATTCGCGAATATTAAGGCTTTTTCTAGGAATAATGAAGTTTTGGGTTGACACCCTCTTAGATAATTATTACAATTCTAGCTAAGAAGTAGAGTTAGAAACCGCTTTTATAACAATTCCGTTGATAAAAAAGTTTATCTAAACAGGAGGAATGTTTTTATGGAAATGCGTTATTCAACTCATCCCGAACATGCCAAGCATTTTACGACTGAAGAGTTGCGTCAGCACTATCTGATCCAGGAGCTTTTTGTACCTGAGAAAGTAAAGCTGGTCTATACGCATGAAGATCGTGTCATTATCGGGGGCATTCACCCCGTGAATAAATCTGTTGCACTGGAAGGTAACGATCAAATCAAAGCGGAAACTTTCCTGGAGCGCCGTGAACTGGGTGTTTTTAATGTCGGCGGCAGTGGTACGGTCAAGGTGGATGGTGAAACTTACGAGCTGGCCACAAAAGACTGTCTTTACGTAGGTAAAGGTGCCAAGGAGTTGATCTTTGAAAGCGATTCCAGCGAAAAACCTGCGAAGTTCTATATCGTTTCAGCCTTGGCTCATACCACGTATCCGACGACGAAGCAGTCTTTTGCCGATGTGCCGTCTGAAAGTTTGGGTTCGCAGGAAACAGCCAATAACCGCACGTTACGTCGCTTTATCCATGATGAAGGCATTCAAAGTTGCCAACTGGTTATGGGTATGACCACATTAGAGAACGGCAGTGTGTGGAACTCTATGCCAACACATGTTCATGACCGTCGCATGGAAGTGTATTTCTACTTTGAGCTGGATGAGAACGCCAGAATGTTCCATCTGATGGGTGAGCCGAACGAAACGCGCCATCTGGTCATGAAAAATGATGAAGCCGTTATTTCTCCACCTTGGTCTATCCACTGCGGTGCGGCTACGGGTAGCTATACCTTCATTTGGGGCATGGCCGGTGAAAATAAAACATACAAGGACATGGATCAGGTAGCCATGAGCGAGCTGCGTTAATCCGGTCATTGCATTGGAGCGTAGACCTGCAAGCGGCTGAGGAACCATGGTCATCCCATTCGTGGAAAGGATCAGGAACATGACGAAAAAGAAAGTTTTGGAACATATCACTTCGGTTGGTGTTGTCGCAGTCATTCGGGGAAACACAGCGGAGGAAGCGTATCAAATGTCCAAAGCCTGTATTGAAGGCGGCTTGGATAATATTGAGCTTACGTTTACCACACCGGATGCGGATCAGGTCATTCGAAGATTGAGAGACGAATTTAAGGACCGGGCCGTTATTGGTGCAGGAACTGTACTGGAGTCACTGACGGCGAGAATTGCTATTCTGGCCGGAGCAGAATTTGTTGTGAGTCCTTCTTTTGAAGAAGAAACAGCGAAGCTATGCAATTTGTACGCGATTCCTTATATGCCTGGCTGTATGACGCTGAATGAGATCAAGGAAGCCATGAAATTGGGCAGTGATGTCGTGAAGTTGTTCCCAGGCAATACGATGGGGGCGGACTTTGTTAAGGCCGTGAGAGGACCAATGCCTCACGTGCAGATTATGCCAACGGGTGGCGTTGATCTGGATAATATGGAAACCTGGCTGCGTAACGGATGTGTGGCTGTGGGAATTGGAGGCAATTTAACGGCTCCAGCCAAGGAAGGTCGCTACGACTTGATCACAGAAAATGCAGCGCGTTATGTAGCTAAATATAAAGAAGTACGTGCAGCGTTGTAGGCTTCAGGAAATATAGGTTTTTATACTAATTTGTGATGGAGGCGTAGGCATGGGTCTGGACAATTTTTCGTTGGATTTTTTCAGTCTAAAAGGTAAAACGGCGATTGTAACAGGGGGCAACAGTGGATTAGGTCAAGGATATTCCGTGGCTTTAGCCAAAGCAGGCGCAAACCTGTTCATTGTAGCTAACAATGATGATTATGAAGAAACAAGACTTCTGCTGGAGCCAACGGGTGTAAAGTTTGCCTTTTACCAGGCTGACCTGACTGAAAAAGCATCCATTAAAAAACTTGTAGAAGAGTGCGTCAAGGAATTTGGCAAAATTGATATCCTTGTTAATAATGCGGGTACGATCCGCCGCGCTCCTTTGCTGGATTATAAAGATGAAGATTGGGACGCTGTTATGGAAATCAATCTGAATGCTGTATACCATTTGAGCCAGGAAGTGGCGAAGATAATGGTAGAGCAAAAAAGCGGAAAGATTATCAATGTTGCTTCTATGCTTGCTTTCCAAGGCGGCAAGTTCGTTCCGCCGTATACAGCAAGTAAGCATGCAGTGGCTGGCTTGACCAAGGCATTTGCAAACGAGCTGGCGGTTCATAACGTTCAGATTAATGCGATTGCCCCTGGTTATATTGCTACGGCGAACACAGCTCCAATTCGTGCGGATGAAAATCGCAATCAAGAAATATTGTCGCGTATTCCTGCTGGTCGTTGGGGTGATCCGTCTGATCTGATGGGAGTTGTTGTTTTCCTCGCCAGTCAGGGTTCGGACTACATGAACGGCCATATCTTGGCGGTGGATGGCGGCTGGCTGGTACGTTAAGCAGCGCTACTCACATCGAAGTGATGAACTGAAAGCTGCCTCAAAAGGAAATCATCCTTTCAGGCAGCTTTTATTTGTTTGATGAAGCGGTAAGCTGAACTTGAGATTGAGGACGCTGTGTCGATCTGTCCTATGCATATGACACGAATGCCTTTATAATTTAATGAGATAAAAATTGCCTAGGCTCCAGCCGTTACACTTGGTTGGAGCCTTTGAGCATAATACAGAATGGATTGGAGAATGGAGAGATGAGTTCACAGCAACACCAACGAGCTTTGGTATACAAATCTTTGTGGCATGCAGGTCCTTGGGTGCTAGCCGTAGGGATCATCCTGGTAGGTGCCAATTTGCGCGCCGCTATTACTTCGGTAGGACCCCTTATCGGTTTGATTAAGGATTCTTTGCATATTTCAAATACACTAAGTGGTCTGTTAACGACATTACCGCTGCTTGCTTTTGCGCTGTTGTCGCCTTTTGTAGCCCAACTGTCGCGCCGCTTCGGGTCTTCCTTTATTATTTTTGCAGCCTTGCTGCTGTTGACCGCAGGTATTGTGGTGCGCTCGACGCTAGGAGTGACTGCATTATTTGTCGGGACTGCGATGCTGGGACTGGCTATTGCTGTATGCAATGTTTTGCTGCCCAGCCTAATCAAAGAGGAGTTCCCCCGCAACAGCGGACTGATGACCGGCGTATATTCCGTATCCATGAATGTGGTCGCTGCAACAGCATCCGGTCTGAGTATACCGCTGGCTCTGAATGGAGGAATGGGCTGGCGCGGTGCTTTAGGGATTTGGGCGATTATTGGCGTCGTAGGTATTTTACTCTGGGTGCCCCAGCTTCTTAAGGTGCGCCGAACGGCTAATCAAGCAGCGGTGTCTGCCCGAACAGTGAATGTGTATAAATCGTCTTTGGCATGGAAGGTGACGCTGTTCATGGGGCTGCAATCTGCCCTCTTCTATGTTCCTGCTGCCTGGTTTCCCGAAATGATGAGCGGACAGGGAATGGATTCAGAGACTGCGGGATGGATGCTGTCTGTGCTGCAATTTTCACAAATGCCATTTACTTTTATTGTTCCTATTTGGGCGGCGCGAGTGAAGGATCAGCGGCTATTGGTTCTGATTATGGCAGTGCTCTATTTTATCGGTCTGGGTGGATTTCTGCTCGGGGCTACACAGTGGAGTGTAGTTTGGGTTATTTGTATTGGAATAGCAGGTGGTTTTGCTTTCCCGCTAGTCATGATGTTCTTTAATTTGCGGACCCGGACACCGCAGCAGGCCGCAGAACTGTCAGGTATGGCGCAATCCTTTGGTTATTTGCTGGCAGCGACAGGACCGACACTATTCGGTTATTTGCATGATGCGACACAGGGCTGGACAATTCCGCTGCTTTTACTCTTGTGCCTGAGTGTGCTGCTTATGTTTATAGGCCTGGGTGCAGCCAAGAAACGATATGTCGGAGGCGAGGTGGATGATCAGGCTGCAATTTGATGCAGATGGCTATAGCGTGGTCTATAATGCAGATCGTGTTATGTTGTTGGCTAAAGAGTTTGCGTTGCTGCGCTTCCTATACGATAACCGGAATCAGGTGTTCACCCGGGAACAACTGCTGGATCGTGTGTGGCCGCTGGAATATCCAGTGGAGCGTACCGTGGATGATCATATCTACAGATTGCGCAAAAAACTTAAGGCATGGACTGAACTTCGTATTCATACGGTTAGAGGGTATGGCTACAGCTTGACCCTGACTGACGTGCAGCAACAGAACCATCCGTCCTTGCACGATCAGGAGGTGCAAGACGCCGTACATGGACTATTCCGCAAATACCAGCTGTTGGGACAGGGAAATTCCATCGTAGCACTGGCTGCCCAGCAGGAGCAGATGGGTTTTCAAATGTCCTCCTTTTATCAAATGTATACCCGTTTTGTACAGGCAGATGTGGCTTGGTTCTTGAAGCAGGAGGATTTTGCACCCGCGGACCGTTTGTATTGGATGCTGCTGCTATATACGGGCACAGCAGGGGTAACGGATGAGGGGCTTGCTCTATGTGAGCGTGCGCTTGTCAGTGGATTGCTGTCCAGTGACCAAGAGCGCGAATTACGCATCCTCAATATCCTGGAGGCTTATGTGGAAAATGGACAACCTGAACGTGCACAGGAAGGTCTACCACTGACCTTAATGGTAATGGAGCGGGATGATCTCGATAAATTTGTGATGCCGGTTGCGCTCATGGAGATGTACATGCATCTGGTTGCCAATCACATGGAAAAGGCTGCTGAACTTTCTGATCGTCTGGAAGGCATGCTGTCGAAAGCTCCGTATTTGCGTGAACTGGGTCGTTATCGCATGATGCGCGGACTTATGCTGCTGCGTACTGGAGATGTGGACAACGCCGAGCGGCTCATGGATGAGGGGCTAGTTACCCTTGATATGGCGAAACAGGAACTGCTAAAAATCAAGGCGGTTTGCCAAATTCGCGGTTTTTTGAAGCTCTGCGGCTCTTATCCCATGTTGGAAGAGAAATACGCGGCTCAATATAATCGGCTTGATCGGGACAATAATTTAACATTGCATCGTCCGGCGCTAAGACGCTGGCTGGAGCAGATCCTTTCTGGGGCCTGACTTTTTTTTAGCTGTCTGATTTTCCTCTGATATAGGCCCGCTAGAATGTTCTTATTGCTAAAGAAGCAGAAAATGAGAGCAGGGTGAGTAGAAATGAAGGAAAATAAAGAATTGCAATCCACGCCCGGCATTTGGCGTAACAGTCGTTTTCGGCGGATGTTTGCGGCCCATACGGCTGCTTCCTTTGGCGATTGGTTTGATGCTATCGCCATTCAGGTGCTTGTTGCTTACCACTGGGAAGCCGATCCCATGCTGATTGCGCTGATTCCGGTAGTCATGGCACTACCGGGTCTACTACTCGGTTCCATTGCAGGCACGTTAGCCGATCGGGTGCATAAGGCCCGACTGATGATCATCTGCGATGCAGCTATCGCCTTATTGACGCTGGCGATTCTCGCCGTCCCAGGTCCGGCGTGGCTGTTGCCTTTGCTTGGTTTGCGCGCGGCGGCTGGCGTATTTCAAATGCCTTCACAGCAAGGCTTGACCCGCACGGTAGTCGCCAGCGACGACCTGTTTCGGGCGACGTCGCTGAATGGGCTGGTCAATCAGGCCTCCAAAGTGGCGGGGCCATTACTGGGCGCTATGACCTTGACTGTGTTGTCCCCCCAGGCATGCATTATTCTCAATGCATTGCTGCGTCTCTGCTCCGGCCTGCTGCTCTGGCCGCTGCGTGGCATCGGTCCGGCGCTGGCCAGCACAGACCAGCAAGCGGTTGCTGGTGCTGACGCGCAGCTAAGGAAGTCGGCATCGCTTACAGCGGATGAGGCAGATGATGCCAAGATGCAGGGAGGGCCTGCTCACGCATCCCGTTTTTTCAGCCAGTGGCGGGAGGGTTGGGCGTTCCTCTGGCGCAGTCGAATGCTTTTGCATACGCTCATATTCGGCCTGTTCGGTTTGATCGCCATTCTTATGATCGACTACCAGTTCCCTACATTGCTGCGAGTGCTCGCTCCGGGCAACGAATCGCTGCTCGGTTGGCTGGTTTCAGCTATAGGTGCTGGCGCCGTCGGCTGCATGCTTGTGCTTAATCGCTTGAATCGTATAAGCGCAGGCTGGGGGCTCGGTGGAGGGTATGTGCTGGTTGGCGGAGCTATTGCCGCTTTGGGCTGGGCGCAACCCGGGACAGGACTCCCTGTTCTGCTTACGATCGGGGCTATGCTAGGTGTGGGGAATGGCCTGTACATTATCACCCAGAATTACATATTACAAGCCAAAACCCCTGCTGATATGGTGGGGCGTGTCTTTGGTATCCAAAGTACCGTGATTGGAGCGATCATGGTCATTTCACCGCTTGCTGGGGGAGTATTGATCCGAATAGCAGGGGCGGGGACGGCTTTTGTCTGGATCGGGATGACTGTAGGAATCCTAGGTTTGGCAGGACTACTGCTTCAATCCGTAATTTGGCGCGAGTCTCTCGCTAATCCTACCCCTTCTACTGAACAAAATGTTGATCTAGCGTAATCGTTTGCTTCCATTCTAGCAATTTATATTTTTAGCATAGGAGAGATCATGTTGACTCAAAATTCTTCAATTACAACGCCAGTGGCACGACTACTTGAAGGCTTGCGGGTGTACTTGCGCCCCATTAACGTGGAGGACACCGAGCTATACTATAATACATTGTTCCATCAGGAAGTGCGGAGACTGACGGGCACACAGCGAAGCTTTACCAAAGAGCAAATTGCCCGTTACATTGAAGGTAAAGGGCAGGATTCCTCAAGCTTGCTGCTTCTCATTGCACTTCAGGAGGATGATCGTGTCATCGGCGATATTGCATTACAGGATATGGATAGCCTGAATCGCAGCGCCAACATCCGTATTGCGATCAATGAGCAGGGCGATCAAGGCAAAGGCTACGGCACCGAAGCGCTTGTGTTAATGCTGGACTATGGGTTCGGCATTTGTAACCTGCATCGGATTGAGCTGAATGTATTTGATTTTAATGAAAAGGCCATCCGCTGCTATGAAAAAGTAGGCTTTAAGCGTGAAGGTGTGCAGCGGGATGCTTTATTTTACAATCATCAATACCATGATTCGATTTTGATGAGTATGCTGCAGCATGAATATCGCGACAGATATGTGAAACAAGCAGAAAATTAATTTAATACGTTTACACGGGTTTGCAGAAGAGATATAATTAAAAGATAAAGTTACTTGTTTGCGCAAGGATAACCGACAACATCAAATGAATATATGAATTACCGGAGGAGCCTGTCACCAAGGCTCCTTTATGTCTTTTTAGGGGAACCTGTGCTGTATGTTGGGTTTCCCTTTTTATTTTGCGAGTTGTTGGTCTGTTTAAGGTCAGACACATATTTTGGACGATTGTTCTGCATTTTATGATTATCCGTTTTCTTTAATGTTGTAGATGATGCGCAAATGAGGTCAAGGATTAAATAAAAGGAGGTTATTAACCTATGCAATTTATATTGTATCTTCTGTTGATTCTGTTGTTTACAAAAGTAGCCGGTCATCTATCGGTTAAGCTCGGTCAACCAGCGGTATTGGGGAAGCTGATCGCTGGTATCGTACTGGGCCCGGCAGTTTTGGGATGGGTGCAAAATGATTCTCTGATTCATGATATGTCTGAAATCGGCGTGTTGCTGTTGATGTTCATTGCCGGGCTGGAGACGGATCTGGATCAGCTTCGGCGCAACTGGAAGCCTGCGGTAGCAGTGGCGGTCGGGGGGATTATTTTGCCGTTGCTCTGTGGTTTTGCAGTCGGTGAAGCCTTTGGATTTTCAGTACATGAAGGATGGTTTTTGGGGATTGTCTTGAGCGCTACTTCCGTAAGCATTACAGTGCAGGTGCTCAAGGATATGAACAAGCTGAATACTCGAGAAGGCTCGACCATTTTAGGTGCAGCCGTACTGGATGATGTGCTTGTCGTAGTGCTGCTTGCGGTAGTGATGAGTATATTCGGCATGGGTGGGCAAACCTCGCTGGGACTTCTTGTTGGCAAGAAGCTGATCTTCTTCGTGGGGGCTATTCTGGGTGGCTGGTTCGTTGTTCCATGGATTATGAAAATACTTGCCCCCCTCAAAGTGACAGAAGCTGTGATTACTGCTGCTATGGTTATTTGCTTCGGTTTTGCATATTTTGCAGATTTGATGGGTATGGCGGGTATTATCGGAGCTTTTGCTGCCGGGATTGCCATTTCGCAAACAAGTTTTAAGCATGTCGTAGAAGAAAAGGTAGAGCCCATCGCTTATTCCATCTTTGTTCCTGTATTTTTTGTCAGCACTGGCTTAAATGTATCTTTTGAGGGAGTGGGGCAGCAGCTTGGGTTTGTTGTTGTTTTGACACTGATAGCGCTGGTGACGAAGTTAGTCGGAGGAGGCATCGGCGCGCGGCTGACAGGTTTTAATACCCGTTCCTCGCTTGCGATTGGTTCTGGCATGATATCTCGTGGCGAAGTTGCCCTTATTATCGCAGCCACCGGGTTGCAAACGGGTCTGCTGGCACAGCAGTATTTTACCTCAGTTATCATTGCCGTTATTTTGACGACGTTGGCTGCACCTCCAATTCTTAAGCTTTGTTTTAGTGATAGCAAGACTGTAAGCCAGATTGAGAAGTAAGAGGTTGGACAGACTAGACATACAATAAGACCCTTCTGGTTCATTTTCCAAGCAGGATGGAAAGTGACCGAAGGGTCTTTTTATGTTGGAATGTTCGGTTCAGCTGCAGAATTAGGACTCGGATACGACAGTGAAGCGTTGATTCAGATGTTGTGGTTTTTCAATTTCGTCTACTACGGCAACAGCATAATCTTCATAGCTGACATAGCTTGCACCTTTGGAATTAACCAGCAGGGTGTCTTTGCCCACTTGGTAAGAGCCTGTACGTTTGCCGAGAGCAAATTCTGCAGAAGGACTAATGAAAGTCCAGTTTAGGTCACTGGTACCGCGTAGAATTTCAAGGTTTTTCCCCTGGTTATGAGCTGTTGGATATACAAAATCAGGGAAGTCAGGAGTATCCTTTACCAAGAGTGTCTGGGATTCATCCGTAAACAAGCTGCCTGCACCACCTACAACAATCAGGCGAGTACCGGATACATGGCGGAGAGCCTCAATCAATACATTACCTGCATCTACATGCAGATGCTCTTGTCCAAACGGAGCGGCAAAAGCATTAACAACGACGTCAAAACCCTTCAGATCATCTGTTTTCAGGTCAAAAACGTCTTTTTGTACTACAGCAGCACGATTGTCCGTTACTTTAGCTGGGTCACGCACGATGGCGGCTACTTCATGCCCTCTGTCTAATGCTTCTTTTACGATATTACTTCCTGCTTTACCGCCTGCACCAATAACTGCAATTTTCATAATAGAATAGCCTCCTAAAGAATGATTTGGATGATTTAATTGCTTGATTCATGCGTTGCATGATGTTCATACTTGAACTCTAATATGTAACTATTATAGTTACAATACAAATTAAAAGTCAAGCTCTTCTGTTGGGCAAGATAGAGTCCTCCGATTGGAAAGAGAGGAACTCGTTTAAATATAAGATGATACTGGATAAGTAAATGTAAACCATATTGAATGCATGGAGACCGCAGAACAGAAAGGAAGAGTGAAACGATATGAGTAAAAAAGTACAGCTGGAGCCCGCAGCGCAAAAATTTGCAGACGATAATGCCAAGCCTCCGTTTCTGTATGATTTGGGTCCTGAAAAAGGACGTGAAACGGTCAATGAAGTTCAATCCGGTCCAGCAGATAAACCTGCCGCAGACCTGGAGGACCTGTCGATTCCAGGTGGCCCTGGCGGTGAGGTGAAGGTCAAAATTGTTCGTCCACAACAGGCGACAGGCGATCTCCCGGTCATTGTATATATCCACGGAGCAGGCTGGGTATTCGGTAATGCTCATACGCATGACCGTCTGATTCGTGAACTGGCGGTAGGCTCACAGGCAGCCGTTGTATTCCCGGAATACAGCTTGTCGCCTGAAGCCAAATATCCGACGGCGATTGAGGAAATTTACGCGGTCGTTCAATGGGTGGCACAGCATGGGCGCGAGCATGGGCTGAAGCCCGATACGCTGACGATCGCCGGAGATAGTGTCGGTGGTAACATGACTGCAGCTGTAACTCTGCTGGCCAAAGAACGCAGTGGTCCTACCATTCGGCAGCAGTTGCTGTTCTATCCAGTGACGGACGCTTCTTTTGATACGGAGTCGTACCATGAGTTCGCCACAGGATATTTCCTGAGCCGCGAAGGGATGCAATGGTTCTGGGATCAATATACGACAGATCCTAACGAGCGAGCGCAGATCACGGCGTCTCCGTTACGTGCTACCACTGACCAGCTCAAAGGGCTACCGCGTGCGCTGGTTATTACAGGCGAGGCCGATGTGTTGCGTGATGAAGGGGAGGCCTATGCGAACAAGTTGCGTGAAGCTGGGGTAGATGTAACCGCTGCGCGCTTTCAGGGCATCATACACGACTTCGTGATGCTGAACCCATTGTCGGAAACCGCGGCCAAGCGCGGTGCGATCACGCTTGCTACCTCGTGGCTGCGCCAAGGGTTTGAGGGCTAGTTTTATAGACGAGTGAAGGAATACACAGTTAGTATGTAAGGAAGCACCTCCCAGCTCATGGCTGGGAGGCTTCTTTTGGTTCTGTTTATATCATTCTATTTGCGTTTACCATATAGTGGTTTTCTAGTCTTGCCTAGTTTACCTACTTTTCCAGGTGTTTTTATAAAGCTGAACTTCCCTAATTTAAAATTGGTTTTTCTTTTTTTCGCTACTAGAGTACGTCTTGACTTAGATGCACCTTGGGTACTATCTACAAGGTTTAGTGTGTAGTTTTCGAAATTGCCAACATTGATCTCATCGAACCCCACATTTCTACAGCCCTGGCCTTGGCAACCTGCTATCCAGCATCTTGTGAAAGCCTCTCTAGGAACATCTGTGTAGAAATCACCACCCCACCAATTACCGAAACTGTCATGTCCGTAGACATAAAACGTTTGGTTTGCGGCTGACCCAGCTACAAGAAATGCGCGTCTACCGGGTTCTATACGGTACCAGCCTCTCTTAGCATAGGTGATAGGACTACAACCAGAATCATAATATCCAACAGCAACTGAAATAGGGTTAGACGTACTGTTACGAACATAAAAACCCATTCTATTCACTCCATTCTTTGAAAGATTAATATCAATCTATGCGAATTTTTTGAAAAAGTAATAGATATATGGATGATCAAAAAGTACAAAAAAGAACGCAATATCTCAATGTTTTTGTGGTAGGGAAGTAAAAGAGGTGGGAGTAGTCGAGCGCACAATTGGCATATGGGGAGTTCGCGGTTTATAAATAAGAGACCGCTTCACGTTCGTCGAACAGAGTGATAATATAAAATTTGAACGAGTTTGACCGACTTCGGCCTAAGGGGGATATCCATGCCATTTCAGGGACAACGCATTTTACCTGCAGCTAAGCACATGAAGCAGTTGGAGGATATTTTGGACAGCTCTTATGAGTATGCTGTTTTTCTGGATACGCATGTAGCGCAGTTGCGCAACCTATATCAGATGGCAAGGAGCCGCAATAAGCAGATGCTTCTGCATGCCGACCTGGTGCAAGGTTTGAAGAATGACGAGTATGCCGCTGAGTATTTGTGTCAGGAAATTAAGCCATTTGGGATTATCTCGACCCGTTCCGGGGTGATTGCAACTGCTAAAAAAAAGGGGATTCTTGCTGTACAGCGAGTGTTCCTGCTGGATACGATTGCGCTGGAAAAAAGCTACGCACTGGTGGAAAAAACGCGCCCCGATTATATTGAGGTGCTGCCCGGTGTTGTGCCGCCGATGATTGCGGAGGTCAGTGAACGTACGGGTATTCCTATTTTGGCTGGCGGACTTATTCGTACCCCTGAGGATGTGGAAGCGGCGTTGGCAGCAGGAGCTGCAGCAGTTACGACCTCCAATAAACAACTGTTTGAGCACTATAAGCGATAGCTTTTTTTGAATCCAGTGGGCTACCTACATAATAGCAAGGAGCGCGACCTTTGGCTTGGCGCGGGGAACGACCTGCTGTAAATGCAGGCAGATTCCCCTTTTCATCGTGTACTGTGTATGCTACGATATAGATAAGTTAATACTCGTCAGGAGACTTGGAGAGACCATGAACCGCTCGGCATCCGCCGCAGCGATGTTCGTGGTCTTTTTTTGTACCTTTGATGATTCGGTGTCAGATTGATAGCAGACATGTACAAAGTTGGAGGGATAGATGATGGGAGAACAGGGATTTGCTGCACAGGAGAGAACGGCCGTTTTGGAGCGTATGGGGAGTGAGCATTTTGATATTTTAATTATTGGCGGCGGCATTACAGGGGCGGGAATTGCACTGGACGCAGCGGATCGTGGTTTGAAAACGGCTCTGGTGGAAATGCAGGATTTTGCAGCAGGTACATCCAGTCGTTCTACCAAGCTAGTGCATGGTGGTCTTCGTTATTTGAAGCAATTTGAGGTTAAAATGGTAGCCGAGGTCGGGAAGGAACGAGCCATCGTATTCGAAAATGGTCCTCATGTGACCATTCCGGAGCGTATGCTGCTTCCTTTTCACCAAGGTGGCACATTTAATGCTTTCACCACTTCTATCGGGCTATTGGTGTATGATTTCCTCGCTGGCGTGAAGCGTAGTGAGCGCCGCCGCATGCTGGACATCCAGGCTACGCTGGAGCGCGAGCCTTTGCTGAAGAGGGAAGGGCTAAAGGGAAGCGGTAGTTATGTGGAGTACCGCACAGACGATGCTCGCCTAACGATTGAGGTGATGAAGGAAGCCGTTACACGAGGGGCGCTGGCCGTGAACTATGCCAAGGCTGACAAGCTGCTGTATGACAGCGGACGAATAAGCGGCGCTAGTGTAACCGATCGGGTAACGGGAAAGTCATACGAAATCAGGGCTTCGCTGGTCATTAACGCTGCCGGACCATGGGTAGATACGTTGCGGGAAATGGATCGCTCCAAAGAGGGTAAGGTGCTTCGCCTGACGAAGGGTATCCACCTGGTATTCGATGCTGGGCGCTTCCCGCTTCAACAGGCAGTGTACTTCGATACACCGGATGGACGCATGGTATTCGCGATCCCGCGTGACGGCAAAACCTATGCAGGTACAACCGATACGGTGTATGAGGGGGATACGGCGCATCCCCGGATGACCGCCGAAGACCGGGCGTATGTGCTTCAAGCGATCAACGGGATGTTCCCGGATGTGAAGCTGACGGTTACAGACGTGGAATCCAGTTGGGCAGGGGTACGGCCGCTCATTTATGAAGACGGTAAAAGCCCTTCAGAAATCTCACGTAAGGACGAAATTTGGGAATCCCGTTCAGGTCTGATCACGATTGCAGGCGGCAAGCTGACAGGTTACCGGAAAATGTCCGAACTCGTCGTGGATCGTGCGGTACGGGAATTAGGCCGCTTGCATGGGCAGAGCTTTCGGGCATGCCGCACAAGGCATATCCCAATTTCGGGTGGCAGTGTAGGCGGCTCGGCGGGTTGGGACACTTTCGTGAGCAAGCAAGCCATAGCGGGCGCTGCGCTCGGTCTGCCGCCAGAGACCGCCAGAGCATGGGCTGTTCGCTATGGTTCAAATGTGGAGCGACTGTTTGCTATAGCGACACAGAGCATGAAGAACGCCACCGAGACGGAAGCGACGCTACCTGTGGAAGTGCGTGTTCCGCTTCTGTACGCGATGGAACAGGAAATGGCCGTGACACCGTCTGATTTTTTCATACGTCGCACTGGAGCATTGTTCTTCCAAATTGACGAGGTGAAGCGCTGGAAACAGGCTGTCATTGCATGGATGTCCGAGCATGCAGGCTGGAGCGCCGAGCAAGAACGACAATATACGACTGAGCTGAATGCTTACCTGTATGAAGCTGTGACACCTGTAGAGATAGAAGCCGAACCCGGCGCCATTAAAGTCATCTGATACAGTGTGAGGGATGTGTATCCTTGACCGCTCCGCTTCTCTACAATTGTTTCGTTCGCATCACTGCTTTCAGCGAAAAAGGGGCCTACAAAACAAAAGCAGCGATTCTCTATTCATAAGAGAATCGCTGCTTCTTTGTATACAGATGGCTTACAGCATCAAGTGGAACAGGAAGGGCGCAGCCGCCAAGGTAAAGAGAGCGGCGAGCACCATCGAGATGCTGGAAATCGTGCCTGTCAGCGAACTGAATTCGAATGCTTTGGAAGTACCCGTACCATGAGCACCGGTACCGAGCAATACCCCGCGTGAAACTTCATTTTCGATACGGAACAGTTTGACGATCATCGGGCCGATAATAAGACCGCTCAATCCGGTCAGAATAACGAATACCGCCGTGACTGTCGGGTTACCGCCAATCGTTTGCGATACATTCATCGCAATAGGTGTCGTAATCGAGCGAGGAATCAGGCTGCTCAGCAGCGAGGAGTCCAGGTGCATCCACTTGGCGAGCGCCATGGAGGACAGCACGGCTACGACAGATCCAGATAACACGCTAAGCACGATTTGGGCCGCGTGTTTTTTTAACACAGGGAAATATCGGTACAAAGGGACAGCAAATGCAATCGTAGCTGGCTGTAGCAGCATGGATAGAAAATGAGCGCCTGAATTATAAGAACGGTAGTTCACACCCGTCAGCGTCAAAATCAAAATGATAACCACAGGTGTAATGAGCAATGGGGACAAATACACCTTGGGCAATGTGCGGTACATGCGTTTGGCCATCCAGTAAATAGCAAGTGTTAATACAATACATAGAAGACCGGTCATGATGATTTATGCTCCTTTCGTTTACCAAGCAGACTGGCGATCATACCTGTGCAGGCCATCACCAGAAAGGTGCCGAGCAGCACGACCAGCATAATGCTCATGCCATCGTGTTCCAGCATCGGCCAATAATTCATAACGCCAACAGCGGAGGGAATAAAGAATAATAGCAACTCGGCCAGCAACCAGTTTGCGCCAACCTCGATCCAGCTTAGTCGGACCACACGGGTTTGCAGCAGAATAAAGAGAATTAGCATACCGACGATACTACCGGGTATAGGCAGGTGGAGCCAGGAGACCACCGCGTTCAGGATGAGCGAAAAGGCCATCAGGACGGCGATCTGAAGGACACCGCGTATGAAGCTTTTCATATATAAAGTCTCCTATCTTTGAGATCCGTTATTTTCAAACTGTAATGAAATTTTACATCACAAGCTTTCATGAGTAAAATGCATATAAAGAATGAAGTCTATTCCGTTTGTCTATGGAAGAAGGTGTAGCTTTGGATATCCGACATTTGCAATATTTTCTGGAAGTCGCGCGGTTACGCAGCTTTACGAAGGCAGCACAGAGCATGTTTATTACTCAGCCGACGATTAGTAAGACGATTAAAAGCCTGGAAGAAGAACTGGGAGTTACTTTGTTCGATCGTATTGGCAAAAGAATCGAACTGACGGATGCGGGCAAGATCATTGAGCTTCAAGCACAAGCGATTGTGAAGTCCTTTCAGAGCCTGTCCTCGGAGCTGAGTGATTTGATGAACCTGAAAAAAGGACATATCCGCATTGGTCTGCCTCCTATGGTCGGATCGAGCTTTTTTCCGCGTGTCATTGGAGAGTTCCACAAGGCCTTTCCCGATGTGACCATTCAATTGTTCGAGGATGGAGCGAAGAAAGTGGAGCAGGACGTAGAAGCTGGGGCACTGGATATCGGGGTGATTGTGCTGCCTCCGGTTGGAGATATGTTTGAGACATTTCTATTTGTGGAGGAAAAGCTGAATTTGCTCGTTCATCCCACGCATGCATTGGCCGACTGCAAGGAGGTGCCGCTATCTGCGTTAGCAGAGGAGGCGTTTGTGCTGTTCCGTGAGGATTTTACGCTACACGACCGTATCATTGCCGAATGTGTTCGTGCTGGCTTTCAGCCGCGTGTAGTCTATGAAAGCTCTCAATGGGATTTGATCAGCGAAATGGTTGCTGCCAACCTAGGAGTAGCGTTATTGCCGGAGGCGATATGCCGGGATTTGGATTCCGAACGCTTGCGTATTCTTCCATTGGTCGATCCTGTCATTCCTTGGCATTTGGGGATGATCTGGCGGAACGATCGGTATCTGTCCTTTGCTGCCAGAGAGTGGATATCTTTCACACAGCGATTGTTGCGGACAGAATATGGCGGAAGTCGTCGGTGAGAAGGATGGATGTGGCTTACATCATAAAAAAGCTGCCCTGAGGGGCAGCGAAGTAGCTTGCTTCTATGAGTGTGTTTGGTTTATTGCGCGCTTGGTGTGAAGGTACTTGTCCATAATACGGTCAAGCCTGGAGGATTTGTCCAATACACGTTCATCTCTTAATCCGTGTAAGTCAGCCATGCGATTCAGTTCACGGCGTTCTTTTTCCATGAGTTTTTCCAATTGTTCGAGGTTCACAAAGCCCACCCCCCATGTCGATTGTAAGGCATGTCTCCACTAGCGGCAGCAGTTTTTTTGATAACGATGTTATTTCCATTTTACCACTTTTTATTAACATTAATCCAGCTTTCCTGACATTTAGCGACTAGTAATTATGATTTTGCCAACTCTACCCGATTGCGTCCTGATCGTTTAGCTTCATATAACGCTTCGTCTGCCTTTTCCAATAAACGTCTCGATACAATAGCAGGAGAGCTGCCTGCTCCGATGGATACGGTTAAGGAGATTATGGTTCCGTCATTCAAGAGAAAACATTCATTTTCCACAGCTTTTCGAATCTTCTCGGCAAAGCTTGCCGCCTTTTCGGTATCACAATCTCCGAGTAGAATTGCGAATTCCTCTCCGCCTTTACGGGAGGGGTATGCTCTCGTTGTAGATTCCCGATTTAACAAAATCCCCAGTTGGCTTAAGACGGCGTCTCCGTTCAAATGGCCATACGTATCATTAATTTTTTTAAAGTGGTCAATATCTAGCATCACAAGTCCAAAGGGTTTTTTTGTAGTCTTGGAAGCATGAAGTACCTCTTCGAACAGTGCATCAAAAGCACGCGGACTGTATAACCCGGTTAAATGATCGCGGTTCGCAGCTTCTTCCAGCAGATGAATAGCCCGTTCTGTTTTTTTGATATGAGACATCATAAAATAAGTGAACAAGCCGCCAAGCATCTTCACGGTTGTGATTATTATAATAGATTCCGAATTGGGAGGATTAGCTACAAAGAAAGTAGATAACAGCGACACAACGACAGCTCCAAGCACAGCTGACATCCATTTGCTGAGTGTTAGCTTTTTTTCTCGAATAAAGATAAGTGAAACGACTAATGTCATGAAGCAATTGACAGTAGCAGTCAGAGAAACATCTGTCCAACCACCTGTGATGTAAATACGGTACAGACTTATGATCAGGGTGGTCAGTAGTCCGGATACCGATCCTCCCATATAAACAGATATGATAATCGCCAATTGGCGCAGATCCACCACAAAATGCCCATGGATCCATAAACCGGTCATCATTAACAGAATGCCAAACAGGCCCAGCATTAAACCGTTCATTACCTGATGAATGAGTGCGTGGTTTGTCAGGTAACGTTCATATTTCCGGGATAATAAATTTCCAAAGAATAAGAAGCTTGTTAATAACGCAAAATTGTTAATTAATTCTTTTAACATGTCCCTGTCCTTTATGCTGTAATGTGAGTTGTAGTATCGTTGGGAATAAAGTAAAAGGCCTCGTTTCTATATTTCGGTAAAAAGTAGATCTGAATGAATACCAATCGACCACAAACGATGCTTATGTCCCTTACGTTTCGTTGATCTACGTGGTACAGTGTAAGGACTATGACCGGAACGGGTGATCGTATGAAGGAACCAATTCACATTTCGGTGCGTCCACTTGTGGAATATGTACATCGAAGTGGCAGCATTCAGAGCGGCTTTCGTTCGAATAGCAGTATGCAGGAAGGAACTCGCGTGCATCAGGTTATCCAAAAGGGTTACAAGGAGCATGAACGCAAAGAGGTACATTTACGTACAGAAATTTCATATGAGGGCAAATTGTTTATCATCGAAGGCCGCTGTGACGGACTGATTGAGCTGGATGGCGTATGGACGGTTGATGAAATTAAGTCGATCTCTCAGCCCCTCGAAGATATTCAGGGGGACGGCCAACCCGTGCACTGGGCACAAGCATTTCTGTATGCCTATATGATTGCTCGTGAGGAGCAGCATCATTCCGTGCAGATTCAACTTACTTATGTACAAGCACACAGTGAAGACATTCGCCGCTTCAGACGGATGCTATCTTTTGCAGAACTGGAAGCTTTCGCTCAGGAGATGATTGCTGGTTATGCACCGTATGCATTCCTCCTGAGAGCACATGCGGAGAAGAGGGATGCCAGTATTGCTATATTGGACTTTCCTTTTGACACATATCGTTCAGGTCAGCGAACTCTAGCGGGTTCGGTGTACAAGACGATTGCCGAAGGGGTTAACCTGTTTGCCAAAGCACCCACAGGTATCGGTAAAACGGTATCCACCTTATTTCCTGCGATTAAGGCGATCGGCGAAGGACTGGCTAGGCGAGTATATTATGTAACGGCTCGTACCACCACTCGGGCAGCAGCTGAAGAAGCTTATGCCCGAATGAAGGCTCAAGGGCTGCACATGCATGTGGTAACGTTGACGGCGAAGGATAAAATTTGCTTTAAGGATGAACATGATTGTGATGCTGGATCATGCAGCATGTGCGAGGGCTATTACGACCGGATCAACGGTGCAGTATCCGATATTTTGGCGAATGAGACGTTAATGACGCGGGCGGTGATTGAGCATTATGCGCGCAAGCATAAGGTATGTCCCTTTGAATTTTCGCTAGATGTGGCGTATGCCTCGGATGGTATAATCAGTGATTATAATTATGTTTTTGATCCACGGATTTCTTTGAAGAGATTGCTGGAAGAGCACAAGCGAAAAGGTGTTGTGCTGGTGGATGAGGCGCATAATCTGGTGGAACGCGGTCGGGACATGTTTTCGGCGGAAATCCTGAAATCTTCTTTTTTGGAACTGAAAAGAGAATTTAAGTTGCTAAGCCCGGAGGTTGCTACGACTGCGAGTGCAGTGAACGCACATATGATTACGCTGCGCAAGCTGCATGCAGATACAGGAAAAGCAGTGGAAACAGCAGCACCGCAAGAGGTGCTGGAGCTGTTGGTGCCTTTTGTGGAGGCCGCTGAACGTGAACTGGTGACAGGGAGCAGTACAAGCCGCGCAAGCAGTGAAAGTACGGCCTACGCATTGCTTTTGGATACGTATTTTACCGCTCAAAATATGCTGCGAATCGCTGCTTTATACGATGAACGTTACGTTACTTATATTGAAGCAGGGCGCAGTGAGGTGAGGATCAAACTGTTCTGCCTCGATCCTTCGCACTTGCTGGGACAGGCTGTAAAGAACTACCGCTCGACTATTTATTTTTCGGCGACGTTGACACCGCTTGCTTATTACCGGGACATGCTTGGAGCAAGCGAGGAAGACTATACGTTACAGGTCCCTTCCCCTTTCCATCAGGAGCAATGGGATGTACGTCTGCTGCCGCTCTCCATCCGTTATCGGGATCGTGAGCGTTCTAAAGGGGCGATTGCGGATATGCTGGCTGGATTGGTTGCGGAGCGGAAAGGGAACATCCTCGTGTTTTTTCCGTCTTATCCGTATCTGCGAGAGGTATACGAGGAGTTCATGCTTCAGGACGTGTCTGCAGATACATTGGTACAAAGTCCGGGTATGACCGAACCGGAGCGTGATCGGTTCCTAGAGGCCTTCCAACCTGGGCAAGAGCGCACCCTGCTCGGCTTTGCCGTACTAGGTGGTGTCTTTGCTGAAGGTGTCGATTTACCTGGGGATCGCTTGAACGGGGTAGTGGTCGTCGGCGTCGGCTTGCCGCAAATTGGAGCGGAGCGGGATGTGCTGCGGGATTATTTTTCGGAACAGGGACGAAATGGTTTCAACTATGCGTATGTATATCCGGGGATGAACAAGGTTCTTCAGGCAGGTGGCAGACTTATTCGCACAGAGCATGACGAGGGGCTGCTGGTCCTGGTAGATGATCGTTTTGCCAAGGAGCCATATGCCTCTTTGCTGCCAGATGAGTGGAAAAGCTACCGTTTGACGGAACAAGCGGGATTAAGGAAGGAATGGATGGACTATGAATTTTAATTTTCATAATGATTCCATACGCGGGGTGCTGCGTAGCTTTGGACATGAGGATGCCGAAGTAGATAATATAGAGACATTTGTGACATTTGCGCGCTTGGCTAATGGTATTTTCAGAGAAATGGATACAGATTTGACCAAACTGGGGGCTTCTCAGGGTCGGATTATCGTTCTTAGCTTGTTGCATTGCCATGCGCCGCATCGCATGACACCATCGGAGTTAGCGGAAAAAGCGGATGTCACGCGTGGGACCATGACAGGACTGATCGACGGTTTGGAGCGAGATGGAATGATAGAACGTGTGGCTCACGAGAGTGACGGACGGATGGTGACTGTCGGATTAAAAGAGGCAGGACGAGAACTGTTAAGCAAAATAGTTCCTTATTATACGAAGCTGATTCGGTCATGCATGTCTGAGTTTACGCCACAGGATCATAAGATGATGAAGGGTTTACTGGGGAAAATGAAAGGCGGTTTTGAGCGGTCGTTGCCGAAAAGCTGAATCCTTGATGTCGGGAATAAGGAATAGGAGAGAGAACATGTTCTTTTATACAGATGAGGTCTATGAAGGCCGTGATTTTGGCTCAATGGATGCCAGAGAAGGCGAGTGGAGAAATTGCGAGTTTACCCGATGTCGCTTTCGGGGTGTGGAGATGAATGAGTCCCTTGTGGAAGACTGTACTTTTGTGGACTGTGATTTTACCGGAGCCATTCTGAATGCATCTCACTACAAGGAGTCCGCTTTTACCAATTGTCTATTCACCAGCGCGAATCTGTTTGTAGTCCGGTTTGATAACTGTAAGCTGGTAGGCTCAGACTTTGCAGGGGCAAATATGGATGGGATCACGATTACGGGCGGAGACTGGTCTTATACGAACTTACGTCATGCAGATTTAAGAAAACAGGATTTGCGAAAAATACGCTTCAAGGAAGCTGATTTATCCGAATGCCATCTGGAAAAGGCAGATTTGCGCGAGGCGGATCTTACCCGGGTAAGGCTGCACAAAGCCCACCTTCAAGGAACCGACCTGCGCGGTGCGAAGATGGATGGCGTGAATTTTAAAGATCTGGACATTACCGGAGCCAAGTTGGATATCGAACTGGCAGTAGCAGTGGCCCGCTCTTATGGTGCCAAGATAGATGGTTAAAAGCACGGAGATACAGGAGCTGTCTCGACCTGTGTTACCCCGTGCTGGAGAATTGGAGGAATACTAAATCTGAAAGATTAATCTTTATGGGATGCTGGCAGTAGCGGAATCGCTGCTTCTGGATTCTGATTTGGTAACTTATCGACACCTACAGGATCTAGAGGTTGCTGTGGTACCGTCCAGTTGCGTGCCGTATCTGCGGCAGTTTGCTGCTCCAGCAGGCGTTTAGCCACTTCGTAGCACTCATCGATATGCCGATTGCCAATGGTCCGCATCGCAGTAAAGCCAATCGCTGCGGCTAGTCCTTGCCCCAGTAGAGGGACAAACTTGCTAACCTGCTTGGTGGCGATGCGAATGCCCATTTTCTGCAAAATCTTCACGATGGCTTCTCGGGTGATGAGTCGCCCGATCAGCTTGCTGCCAATTGAAGTGATAAAGCCATACACCATCGACTTGGTTTCTGCATCCAGACCATCTAGCTGCTGCTCAGATAATCCGAATTTTTCATTAATGGCAGGCAGCAGCTGCATCAAAATGCCGACATCAGCAAGAACGTCAGCCCCCGGAATCGGGACCAATACAGCTCCTCCCGAAGCTGCAGCCCTTCTCGTTACCATGGATTTGCACTCTTTGCGGATCTGCTCCAACTCTTCTATTGTTCGGGCTGTCATATGCATCTCTCCTTCCTACGCTTCCGATTAGGACCCATGATTCTACCCTGTTATTACACACATTTCTACCTTGATTAAGCACGGAGCAAACAAAAAAATCCCTCATTCAGACGCTATCGCACATTTACTCCTGTGAAGCGATCAGGCATAATGAAGGATGGTTGCTGATAAGAACAAGCCTGTTTTACGGGGATAAAGGAAGGAAGAGACAGATGAGTCAGACAAACGTTTATTTTAATCATGATGGTGGCGTGGATGATTTAGTATCCCTGTTTATGCTGCTTCAGATGGAGCAAGTTCATTTGACCGGAGTATCGGTTATTCCAGCAGATGGTTACCTGGAGCCGGCGACGGATGCCAGCCGAAAAATTATTGATCGTTTTGGACAAAATAAAGGGCCTGTTGAAGTCGCCAAGTCTAATTCACGCGGTAAAAATCCGTTCCCTGCCGCTTGGCGTTTACATTCATTCTATGTAGATGCATTACCTGTGCTGAATGAATCGGGACGAATGGAAGCGCCGCTTTCATCTCTGCCAGCTCATCAGCATCTGATCGAAAAGGTACGCGGAGCTGAAGGTAAAACGCTGTTGCTATTCACTGGACCGCTAACCGATCTGGCACGGGCGCTGGATGAAGCACCGGATATTGAAGCCATGATTGAAAAGCTGGTATGGATGGGCGGCACCTTTGAAAAAGGGAATGTGGAGGAGCCGGAGCATGACGGTACCGCAGAGTGGAATGTGTTCTGGGACCCGGAAGCGGCCTATCGGGTGTGGCAAAGCGGCATCACGATTGATCTGGTGGCGCTGGAAAGCACAAGCAAAGTGCCGTTAACTCCAGCCGTACGCAATCGTTGGGCTGCCGAGCGCCGTTATGAAGGCGTTGATTTCCTGGGCAATTGCTACGCTGGATGTCCTCCGCTCGTGTACAGCGAGACGAACTCTACCTACTACCTGTGGGATGTACTGACCACTGCATCCGTAGGACGCCCGGACATTGTCAAGAAAAAGACGGTGCATTGCAGCGTTATTGCAGAAGGCCCAAGTCAGGGCAGAACGGTGGAACAGGCGGATGGACGCCCTGTGAATCTGGTATATGATACAGACCCGGAAGCTTTCTTTACGTATATGGCGGATTTGGCCAAGCAGGCTGCTCCCAAACGTTACTAAACCCAACTGTGTACAAATGTGTGGCATAAAGTGATCACACTGCCTAGTGCGTATTCATAGCAAAACCCGTGACGTTATCCGTCACGGGTTTTATTACTGTAATTGGCCCCACATGATTGCAAGCCTACCGTTTATTCAGGCTGACTCCTGATATGTTTTTAGGGTAAATTGGAGCGTTATCTCCGTCCCGTTACCAGGTTCGCTAACCCCTGTCATTGTACCATTCATTCGTTTCAACAGCTGTTTGGTAATCTGCCAACCCAAGCCGGGATTGCCATAGGAGGGAGAGGGCCCGAAGTCATGCTCCAGCCACATTTTTAGTTTATTTGGAGATATACCAATCCCCGTATCCTTTACCCTTACTTCCAATTCAGCCTTAGGCGCATTGGTCACGAACTGGGTATTTGCAGATAAGGTGACTGATCCTGTGCTTGTAAATTTCACTGCATTATCTACCAAATTGATCAGCATACGGCGAATTTTAGCCTCATCCCCGATAAAAATAGGCGAGCTTGCAAGATTCCAATCCAACCTCAATTCCAAATTCCGTTGCGCAGCTACCTCTGTGTACAAGCTCAACACATTTTCCATCATCGTTCTCAGATCAAATGGATCTTCAATGTCATCGATTTGCCCGGATTCAATTTTGCTGTAATCCAGAATATTATTCAACAGCATCATAAGCGAGCGACTGCTAGCTTCCATAATACTCATATATTGCTGTTGTTCCTCTGTTAACTCCGTGGTCATCATTAGATCCGTAGCTCCCCATATTTCAGTGAGCGAAAAACGAATTTTGTTACTCAGGGAAGAAATCAAATCCAGCTTGCTCATGGAAGAAGCTTCTGCATCGATCTTGTCTTTTTCCAGTTCAACCACATAACCCAGAAATACAGCCATAGCCTTGAGAGCCTTCATTTCTGTTTCAGTCAATTGTGCAGATGGCGCATCCAAAATACAAATGGTTCCATACCCCTGGCCATTTTTCATACGTATGGGTATTCCCGTAAATGAGTGATTTCCAATGGTTTTAGTCACATCTAAATCACGTGTTTGCGGATGAGTAGACGTTTCCGAAATGGTGAGGTGATCCGCGGAATGGTTCAGCACCAGACTGCAATAGCTAAGCTCAAAAGGAAGCTCCTCTCCATTACGAACCAGCACTTCTTCCCGGTTAAATGAATCTACAATTACATTGGTAACCCCGTCATTAGCGGCAATAAAAATGGTATTAACATGTAGAATATCACTCAACACATCAATGACATGTGCGGTAGCCTCTTGAATACTATTATAAAAACCTGTAGGTGAAGTAGTCATATGTCTCCAATCTTGATGCAAAGTGGTGGTGATCAAAACTCTAATAGTTTGTGTACCCCATTCCTGTTCCTCTGAATGTATTGTTGGAGCGTATCCTTAATTATACATCATTATTTCGTTATAAACCTGAGTCTAACTACTTCCAATTACCTATTCGTTTGCACAAAACTTCATGTCGTAGGCCGAATGCTAGCCTTTCTGGGAAGATTTTTGTTTGTATATTACACATTCACGAAAAAATATGATTATTTTCATTCTGTTTTCATAAATTCATATGTAATCTCATGATATGAAAATTGTGTAATAAAATAGGAGGATGGAACCAGTAATATCATGTAAATATTCTATATAATAGGTTCAGAGGTGGGATTATGAATAGACGGGAAGCCCTAGAACACTTCCATAAGACCTATGCAGAAGATATGTTGCATGAGAAATTATATCAGGTAGCGGTCTTGTATGAGCATAGAAAAGAGGAACTTATCTTCTCTTTTATCCAATCTTTTCAATCGATTTGCTTACAAGCCATTTCTGCAGAAGCGGACAAGACAACAATTGGATACATTACCTATTCTATGAGGCGTACGTATCTAAGGGAGCGCATTTATAACTATGTCATTGAGGTCTATGGTGCGAACTGGTACTTTGATCCTCTACCTTATCGTGGAACCTATGATGCAGGCTGGGCGTTCGGACTGTTGGCAGAACTGGAGGATGAATTGAGTCAGCTTCGAAAACCTTATATGAATAAGGTTATTCAGCCGGATGTCGAGCGATATGTGCTTCAGGCTGCGTGGGAATTTCATCACTACATTTTGAAATTAGCCAAGGACGCTATGCAGCAGGCTGTACAACTGCCTGAGTTCAAGGCGTTGAAATGCGAGGATGATTTGGAAATAAGAATAGGAGAGTACAAAGGGATCAGTGAGGCGGTGTATTCAACGGCTTATGGAGTATTACATGATTCAACACGATAATCGAATAACAGAGTATATGTTTCCAGTGGAGATACATCGTGGACAATTACGGGAATGGGCCGAAGGCTCACTATATACTGATGAAGAGTCTGTTTTGCAATGCTATGTATCGGGCGATGCAGACTATATTGATTTTATAGAGCAACCGGTAGCCATTGTTTCTGAACAACTAAAGGAAATCTTTGATATATATCAAGCCGGATTAAGCTGGAGGCTGATTGTTTTTGCCGATATGCAGCGTATGCAGCAAACGAGGTATTGGCTGGCTCATCCGCCTAGTCTGATGTGTTTATCACCACTTACTGAATATCATAGAGACGGTACACTGAAGAAAATCATTTTAGATGAATATGCAGTGGAGAATCATAAGATATTCAGGGTTCAGCATGGCAGTCAGCATATCATTGTGGATCTAGATGTGGCTGAATGTATTTTGAAGTTTAATCTGGCTGGCTTGAAATTACAAAAGGTCGATACGGAGAGGCCGTCTATATAAAGGAGAGTCCGATCATGAGTGAGAGCTATGTAGTGGATGGGGCGCAGATACACTGTACCTATGGAAGTCATTCGGGCAGGTTTAGTGTTTCAGCTAACAGGGGGATTAGTATTGGTGATAAATTGCAGGGAAATATTCAGGATTTTCACCCGCAGACGCATATCCCATCTTTCGGCATGTGCCGTAGTATGCACAATCCTGCAGTTTCTTCTGCTAGCAAGGGCAATGCTGGGAGAATCATTCCGCAGCCCTGCAAACCGAGCGTATCTATGCCTTGGTTGAATGGAAAGAAGGATGTATACGTAGATCAGTCTCCGGCTCTGATGAGCTGCTCCACGAATCTATGCATGTGGTGCGGGAAAATTTCATTCATGACAGATGGGCAGGAATAGCTAGCAGCTTACAAGGATTTGCATCACGTGAAGAGAAAACGGGGGGAAGAAGATGGGACTGGCTGGAACTGTGCTGACTTATGGAAATATTAGAGTAAATGCACCCTATGAAATTGTCCGGCTGCTGGATATTCAATTGACACAGAAGGTAAATGAGCACGGCAAAGTGTACATCACTGCTCTCATACCGGACGAAGATCATGCGAAATATGATGGTTTAGCGCATGATGAGGATGTGCTAGAGGTATACGAGATGGATGAAGATCGAGGCACAGTAAGCATCTTTAAAGGAATCGTCACCAATATTAGCATTGGATTCAAAAATGGTGTATATCACATGTACATAGAGGCGGCCTCTTTTACATATATACTGGATCGACAACGGAAAAATCGTTCGTTTCAAAACAGCAACTTGACGTATTATCAATTGTTTCGGGAGCTTATAGATAGCTATCCACACGGCGATTTTATTGACATGACGGACAGTAACCAAAAGCTCGGCGGCTTTACTATTCAGTATGGGGAGAGTGATTGGGAGTTTCTGAAAAGAATGGCCTCTCATTTGCACACTGGACTGATTGCCGAGATTACTTCTGTATTTCCAAGACTATGGTTAGGTACCTCGAAAGAACAGGTGAAAGGTGAACTACGCAGCATTAACTTTTCCCTCCAAAAAACAAAGTCAGGCCCCCGGTATACATATGCTGAAGTGGAGGATACGAAACGTTTTGAACTTGGAGATGTGGTCTCGTTTCGACGAAAGCATTGGGTTATTGATCAGGTTCATGCAGAGATGAAGCAAGGTATTATGACCTATGACTATGTTCTCGTTCCTGAAGAGGGTAATCCGAGGGAGGTTATACATAATCAGTTTATTAAAGGTACCTCTATTGAAGGGAAAGTTATTGATTTAAATAGTGAAAACGAATCCGTTAAACTTCACTTGTCCGTGGATTCTATGCAGTCCAAAGTCGAAGGGTGCTGGTTTTCTTATCCCACCATGTATACCGGGGATGGGATCGGTTGGCATTGTATGCCTGAGTTGGGGGATCATGTCCATTTGTATTTTCCATCCAACAATGAAAAGGAAGCCCGTGTAGTTCAATCCCTACGTAAGAGAGACTACAAAGGAGATGAAATCAGCCAGCCGTCAAGAAAGCTGTTTCATACCAAAACACAAAAAGTGGCGAGATTCGATGATAAGGAATTAGCCCTCTCCACCCAGAAAGAAAAAATACTTGTACGCTTAAACCCTGCATCCGGTATTCACGTGTATAGTCACCATGATCTCACCTTTCACGCCGATACAGACTTGGTGCTGCATGGCAAAAAGGTACAGATGAACGCTACTCGCGAAATATCCCTGACGTGCAAAACTAGCTATATCCGAACCGATGGGACACTTCATATCAAGGCTAGTAAGTTCATGAAAAATCAGGTGCCTGATGCGGAACTGAAAGCTTATCAATCCCTGATTCAAGAATTGAAGGGAAAGGGGTACCCGCAATGGGTGCAGGACTTGCTGCTTCAATATAAAACCGACTACTACAAAGCCGTAGCAGCAGGTGACAAAAAGGCTGCCAAGGAAGCAGCGGCCAAGGCCAAGCAATTACGTCAACAGGTGGCAGAAATAGATCGTATGCCTGCCTGGGCCAGAGCGCAAATGCATGAATACACGTCCCAGTGGTGGGAAGCGCACAGCACAAATGACAAGGCCAAGCAGAATCAGATGCATCTGCTCGCCAACCAACTGCGTGACAATGTGCTAATTAACGAGCTGATTCGTGGTCATTCAGCCAAATCCTACCTGGATGCGAATCGGCTGGAGGAGCTTTCCGGGCAATACGCCGATGCGGCTAACAAGCTGACTGTTGCCGATCAAAAGGCTATGGCTAAGGAAGCGGCGGCCCTGCGGAGTAAGTATGGCGTGAACAGTCAGCTTGCCAGAGAGAACTTGAACAAGCTTGCCCAAAAGTATCCGGACAGCTTCTCGTACAAGCTACCAACTACAGGCTATTGGGATCAGGAGCTTAATGCCGCTTTGCATGATTTTGCGAAAAAATACGGCCTGGAAAATAAGGGCTATGGTCGTGATGTGCTGGCCGTATACCTGCATCAAGTAGCCAATGGTATCCTTCCATGGCCTAAGGTTATCAAGGCTGCAACACCAACAGTTTCAACAACCACGACAACAACGAAAACGGAACCGGGTAAGAAGCCACCGACTACTCCTGAAAAGCCAGCGAAGGACAAAGCAAATGAGGAAATAAAGCCCACACCATCCAACAGTTCTGCTGAGCAGAAAAGGAAAGCCATTGTAGAATTCGCTAAGAAGTTTGAAGGTAGAATTCCTTATTGTATTGATACGGTAATTAGAACAATGATACTTGATGTGGATAATCCACCACCGTATATGGATTGCTCAGACTTCACCTCATCTGTCTATTTAACTGTACTTAATGAGCAAATAGGAGGTAACACTAAAGTTCAAATACACAGTGGCAAAGGGGTTAGCCACCAGAGCTTGAGATCCAGTGGAGATCTTAAGAATCTTAAACCAGGAGATCTGATTTTGTATAACTGGGGAAAAGATGACTATCCCAAAGTACAACCAGTACATGTAGGACTTTATATAGGTAATGGACAAGTTATTCATGAATCGGGTAGGAACCCAAATCCCAAAAAAGCAGATAAGAAAAATAAGAAGCAAAATGTGAGAATCAATACTCTTTCATCAAATTGGATAAATTCTAAACCTATGTATTCTTTTGTTATTTCAATTAGACGAATTATCCAAGATTAGTATCCTGAGGTTTAAACCTTAGTTTTTATAGAAAGTGGTGGAGAAGTGAAACTTATAAGATTTTTAATGACTATTGTTCTGGCAGTTATTATATCTTCATGTAGCCAGGTTGGAGAAAAAGGAACTGTTGCCACATTATCTAGGTCCCAAAAACCATCATCAGTCGAAAGTATTACTACGATGCAAAACGAGGCAAAAACTGAAAGAAAAGCACGGTGGCTTTTAAATGGGGAAGAAGATCCGGAACCTACTCAATTTTTGACCAATTTAGATGATCCTACAGGAAAGACCTATATACGAATCGATGATTTGGTAGATGCTATGCAAACTAAGGAAGAACGAATAAAATATCGCGGCTCCCAAGTAACTGTCAATAGAGTGTCTAGTGATGGGAGTCGAATGGCGATCGTAAGGACAATCTCTGATGTGGAAGAAGGGGATCGAAACCACATTCTTGAGGTATATGATCTGAACTCAGGAAGAAAGGAGTCCGAGTTTGAATTGCCTCCAACGTCTTACCCTATAGCCTCCCCTGATTTAAGTAAATATCTTTATGAGCTGAATGGGCAGGTATATTTATATGATGTACTAAAAATGAAAACGACAAAACTAAACCTTGGGAGATATAAACTAGATTTAAGTATGATTAGCTCAGGATTATTTTCTCCAGATGGTACTAGATTCTGTTTTGAAGAACATGACCAACCAGGCATCATTATGATAAATCTATCTGGTATTAGTGGAGCAAAACGTTTACTTGTAGATTCTAAGGCTTCGCTTTTGCAATGGGACCAAGAGGATAAATTGATTTATGAAGTTTCAGAAGAGGACGAAAATTATACACAAGATGTTTATTCACTGGATATAGAGAGCGGAGAAAAAAAGTGGATAACTAAATGCTCGGAACCATTTATACTATCACCTGACCAGAAGTTAGTGCTATCAGCAGAATACGAAGCTCCAAAAATGTATCTGGTTCATGTGAGCGATGGAAGAAAAGAAGATATATCCTCTTTTACCGAGAATCAGGGAGTACTCACTGTTCCAATACAATGGATCGATACAAAAATCAATTATATGAAGTTTGCCAACAAGGTCAAAGTGAAAAAAATTACGGCCTCTTCCACACTTCCTAATCGGAATAATTATTCTTTTAGCGTGAGCAATTTAACGGACGGTAATAATTTAACCCCTTGGTGTGAAGGGACGACGAAGGGAGGCGGAGTAGGAGAAACCGTAACTATAGATTTGGGCTCAATTCAAGAGGTCAGAGGTATAGAGATGATTGATGGAATTATGTGGGTTAACAATAAGTATATAGACATGAATACCATCCAGAGGATGAAACTTGATTTCTCGGATGGACAATCGACAGCGCTTGAGAACAATGACACACGTTTTAAGTTCGATGAACCTATACGAACTTCTTTCGTTAAGATTACCATCCTGAAAGTGAAAAAAGGCGCGGACTTCCCAAATACATGTATAGGTGAGCTGAAGTTATTGTGATGAATTGTAGAAAATGAGGAAAATCTATGATGCAGATAAATAAAATTGCGTTGCTCGTCTTGATCTTTTCTATACTAGGCGGGTGTATACAATCGAATGAGGGTCAAAAAGCGCAGGAGCAGAATGAAAATCATGCTGCTGTCTCTCAGCCCAAGAAACTTCCTCCAGCAAAAAGGCCCATAAATTGGTTGTTGTTTGAAGCGGAAAATGGAAACATGCCTATGGATTTTTTAGCTGACATGGATGATTCTACAGGCAATACCTATATTGATTTAGACGACATTATAGGTAAATTACATGCAAGTGAAGGTGAAACGTATCCTGAATCTGAGTTGTATCTGGATAGGTTCTCGGATGATGGCAGGCGTATTGCCTTGTGTAGAGAGTCAACCGAATTGAATTATTTAGTGATCAAAATCTTTGATCTATCTACCACAAAGAAATTATATGAATTTAAGGTGCCGAATAGGGACTACGCTATTATGTCTCCTGACTTACGCAAATGTGTTTACACAGATGATGATGCCGTTTTTTATTATATGAACCGAGGGCAGAAAACTGAAGCATTGGGGCGTTTAAATGATGGTCACTATCTCCATTTTCCAGTACTTTCACCTGAAGGTAGCCAATTTGCCCTTGTAGATCGTAAACATAATATATTGATCTATGACTTGTCTAAGAAAAAGCAAATTCAACAAATCAAGCTAGGGATAGACGGCATACAGATTGAACAGTGGCTTTATAACGATAGTCTACTGCTCTCTTCTTACGATCTTGATAAGACGTATTTACTCAATATCAGAACAGGAGAGAAGAGGTTATTAATGAAAGCCACAAACTCTCCTGTTATAACCTCGGATAACCACAGGGTTGCTTATTTGAACTCGAAGGGTGAAATGCAACAACGAGACATCCAAACAGATCTGCCTATAGAATACTCCAATGTGTTCCACAGGATAGGCTATAACGTGTCCCCTACACAATGGATACAAACTACAACGGATTTGATGAAATATCGGAAAAGCATTCCGGCACAGAAAATTGTTGCTTCATCTACACTTCCAGATCAGGCAGGGAACTCCTATGCTGCCCGTAATATCATGGATGGAGATGCGAGCACAGCCTGGTGCGAAGGAGTTAAGGGAGACGGGATCGGGGAGTGGATCAAAATTGATTTCGGCTCTATGCAAGAACTGAAGGGGTTTGAACTTATTAATGGTTTAGCTAAGTCATCCAAAGCTTTCCGAGCAAATAATAGAGTTAAACGAATGAAACTGGAGTTTTCAAACGGGCAGACCATGATGATAGATAATGATTTTATAAGCAACCAATTTCTTGATACCCCCATTCATACCTCTTTCGTGAAAATAACGATTGAGGCCGTAGAGAGAGGAAGCAAATATCACGATACCTGTATGTCAGAGATACGATTCTTTTAGTATTCGTAAAAAAGGAGAAGACATATGAAATGGAAAGAGCCAACGTTTGGTGCAACTCCTATGTTGAAAGCTTTAACAACTGCTAATGCACACAGGAAAGCACAGGCATTTGATCTTGCAGCAGAACAGAAAAAACAAAAACTAAATTACCCCGACTGGGCCCAAACCTGGATGCGTAAATACAAAGAAGATTGGTATATTGCTCAAGCCAATGGTGACGAGGTTGGTATGCGTAAAGCGCAAAAGCTGGCAGAGGGGCTGCGAAGCAAATTACGTGAAATAGCTACGTTCCCCAAATGGGCTCAAGAGCAAATGCAAAAAGAAACCGTTCGTTGGATGACTGCGGAGGCAAGCGGAGATATCAGGGAAAGGCTGGCTGCTGAGGGCACGGGACGAGCTATTCGCAAGAAGCTAGGTTTGATCGATACGAGTACTAAAGCGCCATCACCATCTGACGATACTAAGAAGACAGAAGGTGTTAAATCTTTAAATACACAGAAAACGAACGAAATTGAAACAGTAAAAGGTGATAAAAGTAGCTTTTCAACAGTTGCTGAATTCAAAAAAAAGTATGGGGATGTTATTAAGAAAATAGGAGCAGAGTTAAATGTAGATCCCAACATACTTGGAGGAGTAGTTCTTGTTGAGTCAGGAGGTTCTGGTTTTGAAAACGGTAAACTGAAAATAAGATTTGAAGTGCATCATTTTGTGAAACAATCAACATCACTATTTTTATTTGGTAGACCGAGATCCAAAGGGCACAAATATAGAGAAAGTGCTGGATTACCGTGGAAGGAAGTTCACACAAAAAATCAAAGTAGCGAATATGATGCTCTGGACTTGGCTATTACTCAAAATGAAGAAAAGGCGTATAGTGCTATTAGTATGGGCTTAACGCAAATTATGGGCTTTAACCACAAAGCGTTAGGATATAAATCGGCTAAAGAGATGTTTCAAAAATTTAGTACAGGGCACGAGGTACAAATTAGGGGGTTTGTTTCTTTTATAAAACATAAAAATTTAATAAAGGCGCTACAAAAGGAGGATTTTAATGCTTTCGTCTCAGCATACAATGGCAAAGGCAACGTGGAACAATATACAAAAAAACTAAGGAAAAACATTATTTTGTATAGAAATAGCTGAATGCATTTAATAGATATGTACTTAGAGGTTAAATTTGAATTTGAGGTGCTGTAATGAATAGAGTAGTTTTTGTTTTTTTCTTGACCTGCATTCTTCTCGGTATTTCTACAAATAAAAACTTATCTGATATTAAGAACTTCAGCAATTATACAAAAACAACAACTCAGAGTTTATTAGTGAATAATAAAATCAATCATAATCTAAAAAAATTGGATACAGAAAAGTATAACATCGATGAGGGCCAGTCGTTTGAAACCAGCTTTGAAGGGTGGGGGCGTGCCAAGTTTGTTTCAACTGATGCAATGATCGAAGAGACACCAGGGAATTATTTCTTTTTATTAGATGAGCAAAATTACATTTTATACTCTTTCCCTAAATTTTATGGTAATAATTGGTCTGGAAGTAATGGATTGGCAGCTGTAGCTTTTAAGGATGTAAATAAAGATGGACTAAAAGACGTCATTATTATCGCTTACGTCGACGCAGGGGCAGGGCCAAGTATAATTGAGCCTTTCCCCATTGCAGGTATCTACTTCCAGAAGGAAAATAAGACCTTTACTACACTCCCTGAACTTGATCAGGCCATCAATGATAAGGGGCATAATCAAACCATCAAGGATATCATTCAATACGTAAGCAAACAACGGATAAACGTGCGATAGGCAATACGAAAAGGGAGCTTTTTTTGAAATGAACTTTATAAAACAAGATATAATACTACTTTTAATCATGTTAATCGCCCTGCTACTAAATGGATGTTCCGAAAAATCTACGAATGAGAAGCAGCAGGCAGTTGCCCCCACGAAACCAAGCACTCAAGTGATAGGGCAAAAAGTTGAGACTGAGCCAGAGTCTGCTGCTCAAAAACAAGATCGAATTAGCAATAGTGTAAATCCGAAAAATAAAAGAAATGGAAATTACGTCGCAGATTCTAACACATTAGATCAGTTTATAAAGGAAATCCAACCCCCAAATGAGCAGCTTCAGAAAATGTTAAAAGAAGATTTGGACTTTGATGGAAAGCCGGAGTACGTGCTTGCTTTTGGATTAGAAAAAGAAGAAATTTACAATATATTTGTAGTCCGGGAGGAGAAACATGGCTATCACATCATTGATAAACTAGAGGACCCCGTTATAGTTGTGCATCTAAATACTGATGTGAAGATCATGAAACTGGATCAAACAGATCAAAAATTTATCGTTGTATACTCTATAGGCGACGGAGGGGCTTACTCAGAAGGATTCTCCATATATACTTTGGAGAATAATCATATAAAGAGCATAAATTCTGATTTTCCTAATGCTACTGGACAAGGAATTCGAACGTTAAGAGATACCGATCATGACGGTATATTTGAAAGTGTAGATTATTATGAATTTAGCGATACTCAGGAACATACCATCGTGGTCTATCAAAAATATGATGGAACAGGACCGGAAAAAAAGGAGATTTTGTATACAAATAAAAGTAAAAAATTTGTATATCCAACCGATCCTAAGGCTGTGATATTGAACTACTTGGAAGTTGATTATCTTATGAAGTGGTTTGATTTACCTTTTCCTGAAATGGATCAGCTCACCGATCCGGCAGCAAGGCAAACATATGATTTTGAGGATGCCATCGATTTATCCGGTTTAGCATATTTATCTTACCCGGTGTTGGAACTGAGTATTAATGAGGTTAGTAGCGATGATAACCGAAAAATATTTTTGGTAAAAGACGATTCATTAGAAGAAGGAGCGAAAAAGGAAATTACGTTTACGTTAGAAAAGCAGTCAGGCAAGTGGAGAATTATGAGTATAGAGATGAACGATAAATTGTAGAAAGCGTGATCTCCAGCATGAGTTACTTGAAGTATGCGCGAATTTGTTACGTGCTGTTATTACTCATTTCCTGTGTAGTGCTGAATGGATGCATGAAGGGACAGGATTCTCCAGCAACAGAAACAAATCATACACTTTCTCTCCAAAATGACGATAAAACGACTTCCTATTCGAAAAAGCTGGACACGCTTGTGAAAAAACTCCATATAGTCAACGATGAAAATAAGGATTCTGATATCAGACAAAACAAGCTTGAGGAGTTCACACAGGAACTTAATTTGTTGTTAAACGAGCTAGAAAGTGTAGAGATGAAGGATGAAGAATTAGTAGAAAAGTTCGATAACAATCTCACTATCTTAACAAAATCGTTTCAGTTAAAAAGTGGGCAGCTAAACGTTAGGGTTATGAATTATAGAGCACCTAAAACGCTGACAGGTACGATCGGAGATAAATACACATTTATTCAGTGGTGGAGTTCGAAGCAACTTGTACACGCCCAGATGATTGAGGATGGCGGGCCAGAATTGACTACAGACTTTGTGGTTCGAGATTCAGACCAAGGAGTAAAGTTGTGGTTAGGGGGGCATGTCTCCCTATATCATCCAGATCCCGTATTTGTTGATTTGTGGGAGTTGTCTGGACAAAAGTGGACGCAGAAAAGTATAGATGTAGGTAAGATGAAGCTCCCGAATGCGTGGGAACTGAACAAGGATATGAATGAGCCTATTATTATCGAGAATCGACAACATGATAGCATGAGTATCGAAGTTTTAGACCACGGCGATGGTTTCTTAATAAACAGTGATGATTCTGAACAGAACCTTATCATTGAGTTCTCCAAAAGTGGAGAAGTCCGTATTGATTCCGAATATAGCATCGCCTCGGATGCTCATAATGAACCGCAAAGCTATGGGCTCATTCAAGAGAAATATTCAAAAAATGGGATCGTGATTAAATACCCTCAAATTACAAAACTCAAGGATATTGCAAAGCAAAAATCTTTAAACCAAATTCTTAAGACTGATGCTTTAGAAGGATTACAAAACTATGCGGATTCCAATGCTGGAGTCCATGTCGAAATTGATTATGAGATCAAACGACAAAGTGAACGATTCTTGAGTGTTCAATATACGGGTATTCATTATATGAAGGACGCAGCCTATCCTACTCATATGTTTTATACGACGAACCTGGACATGAAGCAGGCTTCAAGAATAAGATTGAGGGATCTGGTAAAGGTCGAGAAACCTTTTATTGAGCTTATAAAAAGCGGGAAGATTACAGCTGTTCAGCCGGAGCAACAAGGATTAATCGGTGATTTCACAAAAGATGATTTGATTCAATTGTTAGCAAACGCGGATGTAACCAAAGGTTCGCTTGCGGAAGTAGAAATGGAATCGTTTAGTTATCTCACAAATGATTCGTTGGGGATGAGTGTACCTATGGCTCATGTAGTAGGGGACCATGCGGAGTATGAAATTCGTTTGGCACAAATTCCAGAGAATATCAGGCAGAATGAGGAACTATGGAGTGAACTAAGTTCTGTTGAAGATCAGTCTGTTTCCACAGTTGGCGGTGAAAAGTTGAATACCGACCAATATGAAATTGAAGAGTCGCAGTCTTTTCAAACTACTCTCGAAGGTTTTGGAAAAGTACGGTTTGTATCGACTAAAACAAGGGAAAATGAAATTCCTAAAAACTACTTTTTCCTATTAGATGACCGAGAACGTATTATATATTCATTTCCAGATATGTATGGAAATGAATGGTGGTATGCTGATGAGGGTATAGAAGCGGTAGCCTTTAGGGATGTAAATAAGGATGGTTTAAAAGACATTATCATTATTGCTTATTATGAAACGGGCACTGGACCAGATGGTGCAAAACCATTCCCTATAGCGGACATATATTTTCAGAAAAAAAATAAAACTTTTACCACAATCCCTGCATTAGATGAGACTCTTAACGATCAGGGACATAATCGAACCATTAAAGATGTCATTCAATACGTAAGCAAACAACGGATAAACGTAAACTAACCGACATAGAGGAGCGGTAACATGGGATATCCAATCATCAAGTATAATGGAACAGTTTTATCTCTTAACAATCCAAAAATTAAAGTTGTACAGAAAATGAATGAGCATGTGAAGGTCTTCTTGACAGGTGTGTTAACGGGTGCTCAAATGGAAGAATATACAGATCATATGGAAGCAGGGGCGAAGTTAGTTGTTTCTTATATGAATGACGGTCATAAACAGAGTGTGCTATTTCGAGGGCCAGTCACGCAGTTCAGAATCAAGATGGTATCCAATGTAGCTCATTTGGTTGTCGAAGCTCTTTCTTATACAAGCCAGATGGATGAAATACCTCATAGACAATCTTTTCAAAATGTAAAGATGAAGCTGCAAGCATTGCTTGAACACGTGCTCAAATCCTATCCCAAAGCCAATTGTACGAGTCGGTTGAAGGATCAACTTTTACAGGAATTTACGATGCAATTTGATGAGACGGACTGGTTGTTTCTGAAACGTATAGCGTCTCGGCTCGGTTGGGGACTAATACCTGATCCGGTTGGTGAAAAACCTCAGTTTTATTTTGGATTACCGGATGGTGTCAATCAGGGTGACCTCAGGCAGTATAACTACTCTATGACCAGAAAAACCAAACCAGGGGCCGGCAAGGACGACAACCTTTTGTATTATAAAGTGCAGACGACAGGGGCCAAAGATGTCCTGCTACAAATTGGGGCTGAGGTTAAATTTAAAGGGAAAGCTTTGTACGTCCTGCAGTCTGTTGCGTTTATACGACATAGTGCTTTGTGGCATGAATATGTGCTGACTACAGCAGATGGAATGAAGCAGGATTTGATTGTAAATGAAAGCATTCGTGGTATCTCGTTAAAATCGAAGGTTATTGGAATCGAGCAGGACCACGTGAAGGTTTTCTTTTATGAAATGGATAAGGTCAAGCCGAATGTCAAGGAAACCTACGCTTTCCCAACGGCTACATTTTATACATCGGAAGGGAATACAGGATGGTACTGCATGCCGGAGCTGTTTGACTTTGTAGACATTTACTTCCCGACCGCTAAGGAAAAGGACGCCATTGTAACTCATTCAATCCGCAAGAGATCCAAAGGGGGCGACTTTATTAAGGACCCGTCCACGAAGATCTTTATGACCAAGTACCGCAAAGCCATTATTTTTGAGAAAAATGAAATTTTAATCACGGGGAACGACGATGAAGTGGTGATTCGACTGCTGGATGACCATGGCATCGAATTGCGGAGTAAAAAGGACATCCGTGTTAAGGCTGATGGAAACCTAGTACTCAATGCGGGTAATACCATACAAGTCACAGCCAAAGATGCCATCGGTTTAAAATGTAAAACGAGTTTGGTCGAAATGGACGGAAACATCAAAATGACTGGAGAAAAGATAAAGACGCAGTAAATAAAACCACCAAGAGAGGGGAGAAAGCATGGCTAAAGTAACTATAGGAGCAATCGTGAATGAGAAACCGTCGACCCAGGAAGATATGGTCCAAGAATGGAAACGTAAAATAAGCAAAGGCGAATATCCTTTTATTCATATAAATCAGCCTCGCACCCAAAGTGAAAAACGGTAAATGTGTCAGGCAACGAGGGAATAAGGCTCCTAAGGAGCCTTATTTGTTCATCTATGCAATTTTCTCCTAACATACAGTTACAAAGACCTATTCCGCCTAAGCTATGTACTATGACCAGAAATACTGAATCCAATGACTTTATACTTATTTTTCCTCTCGGCTATATTGCTCGTAAATAGGATGCACTATAATTATACTACTTCTTAATTTGGGAAAAATTAGACGGTGAAATTTATAATAGCCCTTCTCAGGAAGAAGGGGTCTTGTATTTGGGAACTTCGCTGTCGATAAACCAATCTGGTCCAGAGACGTCGATTACTTCTTTGGTTTTATAACTGTAATAAATGGTAATTTTGCTGTCTTCGTGACCTTTAATGTACCCATACAGATATATTCTTGAGTGGACAGCAGGATCATCCACAGTATAATCCTTTAGTATAAAATCGGCATTATAGTGTTCTTTAATAAACTCCACGCCGATGGGAGTGGCAACGGTTATTAATTCTTTTTCTTGAGATACTGAGGACCCGCATCCTGCTAGAATAAGTGGCCCCATAAAAAGTATTAGACATAACTTAAAAGGTATGTTCATTTATGTAATCTTCTCCTAACATACAGTTACAAAGTCCCAATCGTTATTAGGTATGAACCACGACCAGAAATGCAGTAACCAACGACTTTATACTTATTTTTACTTATAACTATATCACAACTAAATGGGAAGTATTATAATGATTTCACTTCCTTAGATTGGAAAAATATATTCTTGAACTGGAATGAATCATATATGCTTTTTTTTGCATACAAATCTTGATTTTTAAAATGGTGGAACATTCTTTTTAGGGTATCGACTGTCAATGAACCAATCCGGTCCGGTTACACTAAGCACTTCTTTTTTTTCAAAATCGTAAGCAATAGATATCGATTGACCTTCATGTCCTTTTATATAGCCGATTAGATGAACTGTATTATTAACATAGCTACCTATATAGTCATAACTCTTAAATATGAAATCAGCCCTATAGTATTTTTTGATGTATTCTTTTCCAATAGGTATACCTGTTCTAACAGCTTCTTCTTTTTTTACATTTGATGCGTACTGCATGTAATAGAGAGCTCCTACTAGGATGAAGAATAAGATAAGAGCAGTAACCCAAAATTTTTTCTTTTTCAATTTTTAGATGCTCCTTTTTTTAAAGTATCAACTTTTTCTAACTTTATAATATATTAGGTGATTAGACAAGGTGGGGAATTAATTGCAGTATATTAGCGAAAAAACGTACTGGAAGATAGCAGATGAGGCTTACCAATTGGATATTGATCCAAAGACTTATAAGAATGAAGATATTCCTGGTTGGAGGGTTGTTGATTTAGACGAGAAACTAATACATGACACAAATGGTTCTGGATTCGATGCTACCGTTTTTCATAATGAGGATAGCAATCAGGTGATCATAGGGTATAGGGGTACAGAGCCAGGAGGAAGACCACTATGGAGTAGAATGATGGACATAGGAACAGACATCAACGATGTCATGGGTGGACGAGCAAAAAATCTAAATCAACTTCACGATTATTATGTAAATAATCAAGAAGAGATAGAAAAGCTCCCATTACAGGTACAAAGTTCATTTCATCAGTATGAAGCACAGTATCAGGATAATCAATTTACGAAAGCTCAAACACTGTACGACGAAGTGAAGAAGAAGTACCCCGCTGCCGAAATATCTACAACAGGTCATTCTTTAGGCGGTGCAGAAGCAGAATATGTTGCAGTGAAGAATGGTTTATCATCCGTAAGTTTTGCTGCTCCGAGCATTGTACATTTATTACCTGAAGATCTTCAAAAGAGAGTAAAAGCAGGAGAATTCAAGAAGACTAATGTGGCTTTTGCCCATCCCGGAGATAGCGTTGGTGGGGGAGCCACTAAGGCTAACCAACATGTGGGGGAAACGTACCATATTGGGAGTGATTATAAGACTGCCAATGTAGCCAAGTTTACTATTCCTGTTTCAATTCCCTTGGAAAGAAAAACCGAATTGGAAAGACTTTTTCTTGGCCCCAAGTGGACTCCCATTGTTTATGTTCCGATTACATTACCTATGATGCAGCAAGATGCATTCACCAAATTCTATAATTCTGTATTAGGTGGAGAGAAAACTCATGGCATGGAGCATTTCACATTTGATGAGAACGGCAATATCAGCAATCCGCTGTACACTATGGACGGACAATTGGTAGAAGGTAATCCGCGGGTGCAGGCGTACGAGCAAATGCTGGCCGCACAGGCAGAGCTTAAGCAAGTCATGGGCAATTTGGTCGAACGCTACGGGGGACAATTAGGTGCCTTCGGGCAGTTTGCTGCTAATGCACTCGGTGTGAATTTGATGGGAGCAGGCCAAAATGACCGCGCTAATGGTGGAGCTTATTTTGTAGGCAACAAAAATGGGGGCACAATTCAATTAACACCCGAAGAGCTAAAGCATGCGGCAAATCAGATGCGTTCTAGTTTACATGGATTTTCCAGTGATACCCGTGCGTCCATTCAGTTATTTCAGGCTCATATCGGGACAAGTGAAAGTCAGTCTTTGACCCCGCTTGCGCATAGTGCTACGGCGACACTGGATCGAATTAATCGCTGGTATCAGGAGTCGATCACAGAGATAGCAGAGTATATCGATCGTAAGGGCCAGGAATTTACGATGGTGGATCAATAAGAAAGAGCAGCTGGAAGAACACAACAGGAGGCGAAAGAGATGAGCAGAATATCTTTGAGCCTGGGGGATCTGCGGAGAGCTGTACAGCAGTGCGAGCAGCTAAGGCAAAGACTTCAGCATCAGGAGCAGCAGATGAAAAATATATATAGTCGTCTGCAAGACTGGCGAGGCGAATCGGCTGCTGAATTAACACGCAAAATGGAGGCGTTTCTCCAAGGAACCACATTACGGATTCACGAGTTGGATGAGCATAAAGAGCAGTTGAAACGTTATATTCGCAAAATGGAAGAAGCTGATCGACGGGAAGAAAAGCGTAAACGAGCAGCACAATGGTGACAGGCGTATATCATAGCTAACTTTATGCTGTTGTGGCCAGCTACATAACTTACAAGAACCGTACTATCGCTAGGAGACTTCTGCGGGGTACGGTTTAATTGTGTGTACATAAAAACTACATATATACTACATATATAGTAGAAGGAAAAAAATATCTCACGGAATGCGGCGATAGTAATCTTGAAGTCTGCATCTTAAGGTTGCTGTTATTTTGGAGCATTGTTGTACGAGCTACAGTTAATGTAAGTTTCATCTGATCGATTGAAATAGTAAATTGTTTCCTTTCGTTGTTATCGTCCCTTTGGTAGGATGGATCTAAACCGAGATTTTTGAGATCAGTGAGTATAAAAATGTCGCAAAGCTACAAACTTCGACATATTGTTCGCTTTTTCGCGATATACGTTATTGAATCAGGGATTTTTGTTTGCTATTTAGCGTATATTTATGTATAATCTATCGTGTTGAAAGATTGATTGTACGTAATATGCTGATGAGGGTGGGTTCATGACGCTGCTCGACAGTAACGAAAGCAAAAAGCGGATGTGCCAGATTTACAATGAAGTTTCAAAGGAACTGTTCGGCTTCGGGACCACGCTGTTGCGGGCCACCGTTGAGAACAACATTGTTACCTTTGTAGCGAAGCACCGGCGTTCTCCACGCTCGGCGGCATTGGAAGTGGAAGCCCCTGGCTTGAAGCTGGAAGTGGATTTCCGAATGTCCATGCTGTATAAGAAGAGACTTCGCGAGAAGCTGATTGAGGATATGGAGCTCGATATAGAAGCTTTACTGCGCGATTATGATTCAGCAACGCAGTGGGCCATTACGAACATCATACTGAAAGAGTCCTAATAAAATTGGATATTCGGCTTTTCGCTTCGGATCTATCTGAGGGGAGAACCTGTTATAACGCGCAGCGGGATCAACTTATTCTTTGTTTACGAAGAAAAGTATTCTTGTTTTACAAGAGTACTTTTCTTTTTTGTGTCATAAGGTGTGCAGAATAAAAAAACAGGGGGAGTTTCATATGAAAAAGTGGTTTAAAGGATTTATGGCTGTGACCTTGGCATCTGTGGTACTGGCAGGTTGCGGCAGCAATGCTACTAGTGGTCAGACAGATGGAAAAGATGGCTCAGCTGATGGGAAAAAGAAACTAGTTATTTCCACATGGGGCTTCTCCGAGGACTTTTTTAATAAAGAAGTGTACGAGCCTTTTGAAAAGGAACATAACGTTGATATTGTTGTAGAAATCGGAAATAATGCGGAACGATTGAACAAAATCAGTCAAGGCAGCACTGATGTCGATCTGATTTATCTGTCTGATTATTATGCCCAACAGGGAATTCAACAGGGGCTATTCGAGAAGTTGGATCGCAGTAAAGTGCCAAACTTGAACCAAATTTATGATATTGCCAAAGCACCACTGGGTGAGGAATATGGTCCTGCTTATACAGTTGGACGTCTTGGTATTGCCTATAATCCAGAGCTGGTGAAAAAAGATGTGACCTCCTGGGCCGATCTGTGGGACACGGAATTCAAAGGAAACGTGACTCTGCCGAATATTACGGCAACGGCTGGCCCGATGATGGTAGACGCGGCTTCCAAGGTAGCGGGTAGCAAGGAATTTAATGAAGACCAAGCCTTTGGGAAGCTGAAGGAGCTGAGTCCGAATATTGTTAAGTTTTATAGTAAAACGTCCGAGTTCGTAAACATGTTTAGCCAGCAGGAAATTGCAGGCGGTCCGATTATGGAAATGTATTTCAAAGATTTGCAGGCTGCCGTGCCAGGTGCGAAATTTGTAGCTCCTAGTGAGGGTGCTTATGCAGTCATGAACACGATTAATGTAGTGAAAGGCTCCGACCAGAAGGAGCTGGCTGAGGAATTTATCAACTGGCAGCTGAGCAAGGAAGTTCAAGAAAAATCCGCCAAAGCAAAGGTTGATTCTCCGGTGAACACGCAGGTGGTACTGTCCGGTGCGGATACAGAGGGAATTACGTACGGTGCAGATGTAGTGAATAAGCTGACCAAGCTGGATATGAAATTCGTTAACGATCATATCAAGGCATGGACAGATCGCTGGAACCGGGAAGTTGCACAATAATGAAAAAGATCATATTAGATGTAGATACAGGCATTGATGATGCGTTGGGTATTTTACTTGCGGCCAAAAGTGGTCAGCTGGATATCCAAGCGATTACTACGGTATGCGGGAATGTTTCACTTAAACAAGCAACACTGAATACATGCAAAATCCTCAACCTGCTGGATAGACCGGATATTCCGGTCTATCGGGGGGCAGAGGCTCCATTAATACGCAAAGGCCTGCACGAGCACCGTGTTCATGGAGAAGACGGCATCGGAGGTGCATTGAGTGGAATAGTCCCAGCCATCTCTGCATCCGAAGGTTTTGCACCGGATATCATCATTGAGACCGTGATGGCTCACTCGGGGGAAATAACGCTGGTTTGCACCGGACCACTCACCAATCTGGCGTTGGCGCTGTTGAAGTGTCCCGATCTGACGGATCACGTCCATGAGGTCATTTTTATGGGCGGCGTTATTCACGGATGCGGCAATATCACACCTGTAGCGGAGTATAACATGTACGCTGATCCTGAAGCCGCACGGATCGTATTTCACGCGGGGTTTGGTCGATTGATACAAGTGGGGCTGGATGTAACACGCAAGGCGCTGCTGACTGCCGATCATGTTGCTCGTCTGACTCGTCCAGAGATTCGTAATTATGTAGCTGAAAGCACAGCCGTGTATACCAAGCGTTATGAAGAACGCAACGGGGTAAAAGCGTGTGCACTTCATGACCCGCTTGCCGTGGGTGTGGCTTTGAATTCGAGGTTAGTAGATACCTCGTTGTTATATGTCGACGTGGAAACCTCCAGTCGCATATGTGACGGACAAACGGTAGGCGATGTGCAGAACCGCCTCAATCACAGTCCTAATATGAATGTGTGCGAACAGGTGGACAGCGAAGCTTTTCTGGAGCTGTTTATCCAGGTGCTGAACAAGGAATAACATTTTGATAACCGCAAGGAGCTACCCATGAAGAAAACATACTTGTATTGGCTGCTGCTGCCAGGTCTGCTCTTTCTGGCGGTGTTCATGGTCATTCCGATTGTGTTGACGATCGGTTCGACCTTCGTACAGAACAGCTCATTCACCTTAGAAGGCTATCTCCATTTCTTCAAGGACCCTTATTTTCTGAAAATATTGCTGACTACGCTGGAGGTCAGTGTCGTAACGACTCTCGTATGCGTATTGCTCGGTTTTCCGACGGCTTACTATATTTCACGAAAGGCCCCGCGTCATAAAGGGATTTTGCTGGCGCTGGCTATCTTTCCCTTGTTGACGAGTCCGGTGGTGCGGTCATTCAGCTGGATGGTCATTTTGGGTCGCAAGGGGTTATTAAACAACGTGCTAATGAGTTTAGGACTCGTGGATGAGCCGCTAAATATTTTGTACACTCCGGCAGCGATGATTATTGGTCTGGTCCATTTGTTTTTACCGCTGATGATTATTTCATTGATTGGTGTGCTTGAAAATATTGACGGTGATCTTGTCCATGCTGCTCAGAGTCTTGGAGCCTCCAGATTCAGCGCATTTCGTAAAATTGTATTCCCGCTGTCTGTTCCGGGTCTGATCATTGGAAGCATTCTTGTTTTCGTAGGCAGCCTGACAGCTTATACGACCCCAGCACTGCTGGGAGGGAAACAGCGGGTTATCGCTACATTTTTGTACCAAAATGCGATGACGCTTAACGACTGGTTTTTAGCCTCTGTTATCGCAACAATTATGATTGCTATTACATTTATCGTGGTCGGTCTCTTAAATAAGGCGGCCCATAAACTCAATCCGAAGGGGTAGGTGGATATGCGGGAGAAACATTACGGACTAGGCTTCTTTAGCCTGCTGGTCTTCATCTTTCTGCTCGGTCCGCTGTTGATCATATCGGTCACTTCTTTCGAGCCGGGCACGGTATTAAAATTTCCTCCGCAGGGCTTTTCCTTGCGCTGGTATGAAAATATTTTTGAAGTGGATTTGTTTATGTCCACGTTCAAAACGTCGATTGTTGTCTCTCTGCTAGGCAATATCCTGGCGTTGTTAATCGGTATGCCAGCCGCTTATGCGCTTAGTCGGTTTTCGTTTCGCGGGAAGGATGCACTGAATGCCTTGTTCCTTTCCCCGTTGCTTATACCGGGTATTGTGCTTGGATTTACACTGCTGCGTTATCTGATCATTGTGTACCATTTACCGGTATACGCTGGACTTTTGATCGGACATACGGTGATTATGCTGCCGTTCATTATTAGAGTCATTGCATCCAGCTTGTCTAACTTTGATTTTGCGATTGAGGAAGCAGCGCTTAGTTTGGGAGCTGGACGGCTGGAAACCTTTTTCAAGGTGGTTCTACCCAACATCCGCTCAGGCATTATTGCGGCTATCCTGATTGCCTTTCTGGAATCATTCAACAATGTCGACATTTCCGTCTTCATGACAGGACCGGGCTTCAGCACCCTGCCTATTCAAATGCTGACTTACGTCGAAAATTATTTTGATCCGACGATTGCAGCGATTTCGGTTATGCTGATGATTTTAACGGGTATCCTGATGTTCTTGATTGAACGACTGATGGGATTGTCTTACTTCACTAAAAGGTAATGGAGGCTTCAACCTTATGGCACTGCTTACTCTGGATCGCGTTTCGGTCGCTTATGACAACCAACTGATCTTGCAGGATTTCGATTTGCAGCTCGAACGAGGGCAATTGCTTTCGTTGCTCGGACCGAGTGGTTGTGGCAAAACGACTACACTTCGTCTTATTGCAGGATTTCTCGAAGCTAAACAAGGAACATTTTTGTTTGGTGATAAGGATTATACCCGGGTTCCAGTGAATAAACGGAACTTCGGTTTTGTATTCCAAAGTTATGCGCTTTTCCCGCACTTGTCGGTTTTTGATAATGTTGCCTTTGGTTTGCGGTTACGTAAAGTAAAAGAAGATGATGTGAAACGACGCGTTATGACTATGCTGGATACGGTTAGCTTGGGGGGATTCGAAAAACGTTTCCCTGGCGAATTATCAGGCGGGCAGCGTCAACGTGTCGCGATTGCGCGAGCGCTTGTAATTGAACCTGATCTGCTGCTGTTTGATGAACCTCTGAGTAACCTGGATGCTAACCTGCGTGTAAATATGCGCGTAGAAATCCGCCGTATTCAACAGGAGCTAGGCATCACCACCGTGTATGTATCGCACGATCAGGAGGAATGTTTTTCGATTTCTGACCAGGTTGCGATTATGAATAAGGGGAACATCGAGCAATTAGACGCTCCATCGACCATTTTTAAATATCCGACGACCGAATTTGTTGCCCGCTTTATTGGGTTTAATAATTTTCTAAGCTTTGACGAGCGCACTGAAGAAGGAGAACGTATTCGACTGAATACAGGCGACCTTTCGTTTAGCGTAGTGCGTAATCAGGGCACAATCCAGCCAGGGGCTCGCCAAGGCGCTATTCGCCCGGATGATTTGGTCATTCGAACAGAAGGCAACGAGACAGGAGAAAATGAGCTTCCCGGTGTCATTAAGGTAAGTACTTACCTAGGGCGTAGCTATCAGTATGTGGTAGAGACAGCGAAGGGAAACTTTACGGCTAATCAGGAAATGGACACGCCTTACTTGAGTGGTCAACGGGTTACCCTGCATTTTCCGGCAGACAAAATGGTGCTGGTCCAATAATCAGCGGGTTCGATGAAGGAGATACATCATGCGTGCAGACAAAATGATTTTACAAGTTAAGGTGTATAACAGTTACTACAAGACGTTCGAGGTAGGCAATGTTGCTATACTTGACGGCAAGTTTATGTATATCGGTCAGCGTGGTCTGGAATCTTTCGAGGCTGCTGAAATTGTGGAGGGGCACGGGAAATATATGATTCCCGGCCTGATCGATATCCATTTGCATATCGAAAGTACAATGGTGACACCAGCAACCTTTTCCTATGGACTCATTCGCAATGGGGTCACGACGATTGTACCGGAACCGCACGAAATGGCGAATGTTTTCGGATTGGAAGGTATTCAGGAAATGATGGAGGCCAGCAAAGATTGCGTGGCTGATATGTTTTACGGGATTCCTAGCTCTGTCCCAGCGACACCATTGGAAACCTCAGGGGGCGAGATTGACATCCCTGAGATTGATACTTTGTTGCAAACGAGTGAGATGATCTGCCTGGGTGAAATTATGAATTATGTAGATGTCATTCGTGATCCGGAGAGCAAGACGAACCGCATCTTACGCCATGTTCGTGAGCACTACCCAGAGCTGATCATTGAAGGCCATACGCCGCAGTTGCTTGATCTGGATTTGCATCAGTTGATCTATGCAGGAATAGGCTCAGACCATACCCACCAAAGCATTGAAGGTATGAAGGCAAGAATGGCAGCCGGGATGTTTATTGAGATCCAGGAAAAATCCATGACCCCTGAGGTGATGGACTATCTCATTCAGGAGGACGTGGCACAACATTTTTGCTTCGTAACGGATGATGTAATGCCGGATTCTTTCGTAGAGCGGGGACATCTGAACCATATTGTAAGTAAAGCGATCGGAATGGGCATGAAGCCTGAGGATGCGATTTATGCAGCTACGTTTACTCCTGCTGCCCGGATGCGCATGCATGATCGCGGAACCATTGCGCCAGGGAAAATAGCTGACTTTGTGCTACTATCGGATCTGGAGCAGTTTGATGTGGAGCAAGTCTATAAGGACGGTCATAAGGTATTTGATAAATTTGAGGAGTACCATCAGGCACAGGTAAAGTGCCAGTTCCCTGCCCACTTTTATCAAAGTGTAAAGCTCAATCCACTCACAGAGCAGGATTTTACTGTGAAGTTGGATGTAGCTGATGGCACACATCAATGCCGTATTATGATGGTCAAGGATGGATCAACTTTTACAAGCGAACGAATTGCACCTGCCCAAGTAGAGCAGGGTGAACTGGTATGGGAACATGGTGAACATGGACTCATTGCTACGTTTGAGCGGTATGGCAAGAACGGCAAACGTGCTTACGGTTTGATCGGGGGAGATACGATTAAACGCGGGGCCGTGGCAACCACCTATTCGCACGATAACCATAACTTGTTGGTCGTGGGGCATAACAAGCAAGATATGATTTTGGCTGCGAATACGGTTCTATCCAGCCAAGGGGGCTTTTGCGTAGTTGAAAATGGCAAGGTGCTGTCCCATTTACCGTTAACAGTGGGCGGAATTTTAACAGAAGGACCGCTAGAAATGGTTGCTGCCCACGTAAAGGAACTGCGTTCAGCATTACTGTCGCTAGGCTATCGCCATTACAATCCAATCATGTCTTTAAGTACTCATTCTTTGCCAGTCAGCCCAGCTTTGAAAATTACCGATCACGGCTTGATTGATGTAAACGCAGGCAAAGTTGTACCCTTGATTGTAAGCCCTTCGGAAATGCAAGAATAAAAAAAGAGTCGACCCTTTACGGGGCGGCTCTTTTTTGCTGTGTTTAGTTAATGAGGTGGGTTGCGATTTGTATGAAGCGTTTGCCTGTCCATCAATTCACGTAATCTTCATGATTTAACCATAATAAGGCCTTGCAAAACACATAGATAGTGTTATAATTAAAACAGGATTTAGATTAAGTCTAAATTAATTGCTGAATATTTTTTAGTTTCACGCATGGGATTTAGAAGAAAATCAGACACTACTGCTAGCGAGTATCACTCCAACTATATTAATGATAATAACGAGAGGGGATTTTACACATGAGTACATTAAATCATACGAACGCACCTACACAAGAGGCTATTCAAGAGCTGCACAAAGCTTTAAACCGTCACGTGGCTACCTGGTCTGTACTGTACACAAAACTGCATTATTTTCACTGGTATGTAAAAGGACCTAAATTCTTCACACTGCATGCTAAATTCGAGGAGCTTTATAATGAAGCAACAGCTAATCTGGATACGATTGCTGAACGTTTGTTGGCTATTGGCGGTCGTCCTGCTGCGACCTTGAAGGAGCATTTGCAACTGTCAGCTATTCAGGAGTCCGCAGGCGAGCAGACAGCTGAAGATATGGTGAAGGCTGTTGTAGCTGATTTTAAAACGATTACTGTTGAATTGGCTAATGGTATGGAAGCAGCAGAAGCGGCACAGGACAAAGCAACAGAGGATCTTCTGAATGGCTTGAGAGAAGAAATGGATAAACATATCTGGATGCTTACCGCATATTTAGGATAAATTTCCGGGAGTGATTTCCACGGATATGGAGATCAGGTGAACAAGCTATACATTCCGTTGGTTCCAGCCTGCCGCTGGAGTATAATGACGAATAGGCATGGAAGACCATAGGCTCATAAGGAAGTGAGCTACCGGGATGGGGTGTAGGTTGTGGAAGTGAAACAACAGCTTTTGCATGAAGCGGAGCAGTTTATATATACATGTTATGAGGAGCTGGGCCGAAGCCGCGATGATGCGGAAGCCCGGCTTCTTGATATTCGTCACGACATAGAGACTATTGGAACGTACGATCATACTTACGAAGAGCTGGAACACGGGGCGCTTATGGCTTGGCGGAATAGCAATCGTTGTATCGGTCGCTTGTTTTGGGACAAGCTTTTGGTCAGGGATGCACGTGGAGCGTCAGATGCGACGCAAGTAGTACACGAGCTATTGGAGCATATCCGCATAGGGACGAATGGCGGTAAAATTAAGCCTACGCTTACTGTGTTCCGCGCCTCCCAGCCGGGCCAGCCGAATATTCGTATTTGGAACCATCAACTCATTCGTTATGCTGGATATGAAACGGATCAAGGGGTCATCGGGGACCCGATCTCGGTGGATTTTACGAATGCTTGTAGGGATTTGGGGTGGCAAGGAGCAATGACTGCTTTTGATATATTGCCGCTAGTTGTGGAAGCGGGAGGCCAACCTCCCAAGCTCTTTGATATTCCTGAACATTTGGTGATGGAGGTGCCCATTGAGCATCCGGAACTCTCGTATATAGCCTCTCTGGGGTTGCGCTGGTATGCTGTGCCTATGATTTCAGATATGACACTGGAGATTGGCGGTATCATCTATACAGCAGCTCCGTTTAACGGCTGGTATATGGGGACAGAAATCGGTGCCCGTAATTTTGCGGATACCTTCCGTTATAATATGTTGCCACAGGTGGCCAAACTGATGGAGCTGGATACGACGAGTGAAACAACGCTTTGGCGTGATCGGGCGCTGGTCGAGTTGAACATTGCTGTGCTGCATTCTTTTAAAAAAGCGGGGGTTAGCATTGTCGACCATCATACCGCAGCGGCACAATTCAAGTTGTTTGAGGAACGGGAAGCCAAGGCTGGTCGCGCGCTGACAGGTAATTGGACGTGGCTGATCCCACCATTATCCCCAGCAACCACGCATATTTTTCATAGTTCTTATGATAATCGGCTTGTGAAGCCGAATTTCGGAGTTCAGGAAAAACCCTATATGACGAGACAGGCTAAACCAACAACAGATGTACCGCTGCCGCAGAAGCCGCAAGGCTGTCCTTTTCATTCTGGATAATCTAACGGGAGACTGATTGCTGGATCAGGACTCCGGTTTATCCCATACAACGATCAATAGGGTCGCGATCGGCCCTATGAGCAGTGAGAGCATAAACCAGTTAAGCCTGCTCCGATTTTTGGACTGTGCCAAGCCAGCATTAATAAGGGCAAGCGTTGCCCAGCCTAAATAATAATCTTCCGGCATGGTATTCTCCTTTGTAAAAAGGTATAATATCGTACTGTGTATTGTATGAGTACATTCATAATTTCATAAGTTATATCGTAAATATAACTTTATATATCTTGGTTTGAGGAGCGAAGCTAAGTTGGAGAGAGATCAGGCAGAGCGCATTGTCGCTGAGCTTTTGGAACGAGCTGCTATAGGCGTAACAGTTAAGCTGGAGAAACGTTTTCCTGGTGGACGGCTGATTGGGGGCAAATATGCCATGCATGCTCACGCCATTACCATGTATACGGATGTTATCGAAACACAATGTTTACAGATGTTCGGCAGCGCAGATCGAGTTGAGGAATATTTTACGGTTGTGCTTGCGCATGAGATCGGGCACGCCGCCGATACTGAATTAGAGGGCCTCTCCGATGCGATGGAGCAAGAGAACAGGATCGGGACCCGGCAACGGCTTGCGCTGCAAATTGAGGAAAACGCATGGAACTATGCGCTTAGACTGGTGCCTGAAATAGAAGCAACGTTTATTTCTGCCGTAATAGACGAGTCCCTGCTTGCCTATCGAGTCCCGATTATGGAGCAGTCTGACATTGCGTAATGATGAATGATCCAAGAGCCGTTAGGCTCTTTTTTTATTTGTTTTTAACAAACGAGGTGGACAGACAGATTCAAAGGAGCAGCTTTTTAAGCTGTGACACGCGACCTTGAGACAACTCCAGCATTTCGGCTAATTCTTTTTGAGAGACATTAGGGTATTCCTCCATGAGTTGCTTTAGTTTATTCAGGAGCTCATTCTGATTCCTGTAGCTTCTTCTTTTCTTCGGCTGGACAGGACGTGCTTCACTCAAATGACTGGAGGGATTATCGCTCTTCAGGTTTTCAATACAACTCTTGCAGATCAGATGATCTCTGAAATAGCTTAAATGATCAACGGCGCCACAAAAATAACAAGAAACCCCCGTATATTTGCGAATCATCAGTCCCTCTGGTGTAATAAAAAAATCGAGGGCATCTCCAATATTAATATTCATAGAAGTGCGCAGTTCTTTGGGTAGCACAATACGTCCCAAATGGTCTAGTGGTCGTGTCATTCCTGTGTTCTTCATCATTTTTCCCCTTTCTTGGAATGCGCTTATGGTTGCAGGAATTGTATGTTATGTATGCTGGAAGTACAAAGCGCTTATATTAAAGTTTGTTTTGGTATAGCTATCCTAAAAAAAGCTCCGGCATGACGAACAATTACGTCTGCCGGAGCTTGGTGCAGCCAATGAATCTAAGATGTCATGTCGAATTACTGTGGGTTGGTTGTCCAAATGCCGGCTACTTTTAATTGAACCCGTGGCGGCAGCTTCAATGCAGCTAACGTGAGATCGGCCAAATCCTGCGGCTGAAGCATGCGGTCCTCGTCACCAATAGGCAATCCCGCATTTACAGCCAATTCTGTATTGACCGTGCTTGGTGTCAGCGCGGTAACCCGAATGTTGGATTTGCGAACTTCCTGCATCAGTGCTTCCGTGAATCCCATCAAAGCAAATTTGGATGCGCAATATGCAGAGCCTGTTGCAAAACCTCGTTCTCCTGCTGTGGAGGAAATGTTAATAATATTTCCGCTCTGTTGCGCCAGCATGCTTGGAAGAGCGGCGTGTGTCACATAATAGGTTCCCATCAGGTTTACGCGAATAATACGTTCCCACTCTTCGGGGTCCATATCTGCGACTGTGCCGAAGGTGGCGATGCCTGCATTGTTGATCAAAATATCGACGGCCCCCAGCTCATGCTCCAGTGAAGCTACAGCGGCAGCGGCCTGTGTGCGATCGGATATATCCGCAACAGCACTCACCACTTTCACACCGTATGTACTCCCCAGTGAATCCTGCAGCTTTTGTAGGTCGGTCAATGTGCGTGAGATTAACCCCAGATTAACGCCTTCCTTGGCCAAGGTTTCGGCAATTGCCTTACCGATTCCTTTGCTGGCTCCTGTAATAATGGCTGTTTTGTTCTTAAGTTCCATCCAGTCTCCTCCTTATCACTATATAACGTGGTTGTGCATCTGAGCACATGGTTTCATTATACTAGGTTGAACCCCTTGAACCAAACTTCGCCTCTAATGAGGCATTCATTTAGAGGTCTCTATTTGGAAATATCAATATCCCCTGAAGTGGTTTCGACCTTAATCACGTTCACACTACCGGGAACAGATTCGGGAGTATTGATACTCCCAGAGTCAGAGCGGACATTATAAACACCTTTAAAATCGGGAGCTTGCTTAATCTTCACGTCACCAGAATCAGCATTCACTTCCAAGTTGGCTACGGCACGTTGTGTAATATTTGTCTCCCCTGAGGTTAGGGAGAGAAGACCATTACCGCTATAATCGCGAATGGTGACATCTCCTGAAGTAAGCTTTAGCTCCATATCTGCAGTAAGCTGACTGGCTATAAAGTTACCGGACGTTAGATTTGCGATCAGGTGGGTACTTTGGAGGTTTGTAATCTCGGCAGTGCCTGAAGTAGCGGTGATAGAAGTATTTTTCACAGAGGCATCTTGAAGTTTTACATTCCCTGAATGTGCATCTACCTGCAGATCAGTTAGTGTTTCGCCAGAGGGCATCTCTACGGTAATCGTTTGATCCAAATCAGGAGTGATCGAAAAGAATGACAAGGAAGGGGCCGGCTCCGATTGAATGGTAAGCTTACCGTTCTCAATTCGGGCATTATGAATTTGGTCGGCGACTTTTGTCTGAACTTCTCCGCTGATGCGTATCGTACCTTGGTCGCCAGAGCCAGGAGTGAACAAAATAGAAACATCATCAGAACTGTCCACTTTCAGGTTTTGTAGCTGACCACGTGTGAATGTCCACCTTTTATTTATAGCTGTTGTTTCTTTCATTACTTGTTGATTCCATGGAGCACCGTAGGCCACCATTCCGGCTGCACCGATGACAATGCACAGACCTGCTGCAATAAACCACTTTTTATTCATGTTTTTAGTAAGCTCCCCTCAGGGTAGTCTGATTCCATTTCCAGTATCGTACTGTGCTCTTGACCATAAGGAGTAAGAGATAACGTACTCTAGGCAGCAGCAATAGACCTATACCCGTCAACGTAATAGAGAAAAAGAATTTGGCCGGGTAAAAGGTGCTGTTAAGCGCATAATCAGTAACAGCGAGAAGGGGGGCTACAATGAAGCTGATCGATACCACAGCCAATGAAGCCCATACTGCCCATAGGGTAGCCATAATCGGGATGGAGATTAGCAAATTGAGAAACAACAGCCCTAGGAAAGTAAAAATATTGCGAGCAAAGCTGCCCTGGCGAAGCGGAGGAGAAGCGTTCCAGGCTGCATTGGGAACATCCAACGCTTCTCGAGCAATATCTTCTGGGTTACCCAGCTCATGGGCAATCTCACTTTCGCTTTTGCCATTAACCAACCCGTAGTCAAAATGCTGGCTCAAATCACTAAGCAGCTCATGGCGTACCTCTGCAGGGAGAGGAGAAAGACGCTGTTCCACCTCTGTAAGAAACTGTTTTCTATTCATCGGAATTTCCTTCCTCCAGTAGGCTTGCGACATGATGGACAAAATCATTCCATTCCCGTGTAAGTAGTCTTGTATAATGGCTACCGGTATCGGTTAGCCGATAATATTTACGGGGCGGACCCTCGGTCGATTCCTGTAAATACGTCGTGCAGTATCCCTCTGATACCAGACGGCGAAGCAGTGGATATAGGGCTCCCTCTGCTACTTCGATATGACGGGAGACGGCTTGAGCCAATTCGTAGCCATAGCGGTCTCTACGTCCAATTAGAACTAGAACGCATAGTTCCAGTACCCCTTTTTTGAATTGGATGTTCACATTCACGAGCGATGCTCCCTTCCTGATGTAATCATAATTCATAGGTGTCGTTCGGAATAAGGGGAAGAAACGTGTGTTTGTGCATAATTTGTCACGGGTACTGATTATAAATCAGTAGTCAGGTATAATTTAACATCATGTACTGATTAATGCAAGGTACTAAATTTTTAATAATAAAATCTTCGGGTCAAAATGGGCTGGTTTTCTTTCTTGAAGGCTTACATGAATAGCGAATCTTGTAGAATAAAGTAGTTTCATTTGGAAAATTCTCGATTTCTGGCTGGGTGCACCCATAGGATGTTACTTTAATTTCATTCATTAAAATGATAGATTGTAAAGTGTTCAATAGAGTTAAAGATTACCTATGATGAAGAGGTGGATAAAGGATGGACTGGAAACACTGGTATAGGGAATTGGAACAGGATGATGAGACTTGGGATGTGTCGGAGGAGGTTGTACTACGTGGTGTGGTACATCTTGATTTTTGCGGGCAGCCATCGGAGGTAGAAGCTGAATTTATCGTGGGAGCCGACTCTGAAGAACAGGCACAGACTATAGAAGAACCTACAGAGCTGCAAAAAAAGACATGGGAGACGTATATGGCATGTTCGTCAGAGATCCATCCTCAAGTGTTGGAGTCCATACACCATTATTATGTAGACATAGTGGAAAAGTATCGGAAGGCATACAGCTCATGGGGAGAGGACCCTAATGAATATGCGCCTTATGTGGAGCGACCAGAGCAATTGCTGGATCGAATGCAGCTTATATCTATACTGATTTCCGACTCATCGGAAAAGGATGAACTATATTTGAATTTTAGTTGCTCCTGGGATCGAGAGCATGGCTTAGGTGTACATCTGAAGCAGATAAAAATCGAGCATATTCAAGGTGCATATACATTATATGACTTGGAATAAATAAAACCCCCTTCCGGTCTCTAATAGAAAGACCGAAAGGGAATAGGATATGGTGGACATGATGACGCGATTGGATACGGTAAAAATATTAGTTGGATACAGACAGCACGGCACGGGCTGCTTGAGCCGCCTGTACCATTTGCCGCAATGCGGCAACAGATTCTTCCTTGGTACGGGTTTTCAGCCCACAGTCTGGATTAACCCAGAACAAATCTGATGGCAGTACGCGCAAGGTACGCTGAATCATGCTTAGCATTTCTGATACATCAGGAATGCGCGGACTGTGGATATCGTATACACCCAGACCGATGCCTTTGTCGTAAACCTGATCCTCAAAGCTAACAATCAGTTCTCCGTGGCTACGAGAGGTTTCAATAGAAATCACGTCGGCATCCATGTCTGAAATGGACTGGATCATATCCTGGAATTCGGAATAGCACATGTGTGTATGGATTTGGGTCGCAGGCTGAGCGGTGGCCGTGGTCACAAGGAAGGCTTGAACAGCCCAATCCAGATAGGCCTGCTGTTGTTCTTTTTTCAACGGAAGCCCTTCACGAATTGCGGGTTCATCCACCTGAATCATGCTAATACCCGCTTGTTCGAGTGCCTCTACCTCTGCCCGTAATGCCAGAGCTAACTGCAAAGCTACTTGCCTGCGTGGAATATCATTACGTTCAAAGGACCAGTTCAAAATGGTCACAGGGCCTGTAAGCATCCCTTTAACTGGCTTGGAGGTTAACGACTGAGCAAATGCCGTCTCTTCCACGGTCATAGGTTGATCGAACGACACATCTCCGTAAATGATCGGCGGTTTAACACAGCGGGAGCCGTAGGACTGCACCCACCCGTTTTGTGTAAAAGCAAAGCCTTTCAGCTTTTCGCCAAAAAATTCAACCATGTCGGTCCGTTCAAATTCCCCATGTACAAGCACATCTATGCCAATGTCCTCTTGGATATCAATCCATTCCTTGATCTGCTGTTGGATGAATGTCCGATATTGCTCGGCAGACCATTCTCCTTTGCGATAGTGCAGACGGGCCTTGCGGACCTCAGCAGTTTGCGGGAAGCTGCCGATGGTCGTCGTAGGTAGTGGGGGCAACTTCAGCCTATTTTGCTGAATCACCCGGCGCTCGGCGAAAGGAACGCTGCGTGACAGTGGCTCTTTTGCCAGCAGGTCGGCCAAATCGGCAGCTGTCTGTACCCTTGCCGCGGAGCGGTTGAAGCGGGCTACCGCATCCGAACTTTGCTCAAGCTTGGCAAGTGCGGATGGATCGTGCTTGCCAAGTGCAGCCGTCAAGCCTGCGATTTCATCCAGCTTTTCATCGGCAAAGGCTAGTGCATGCACCAGTTCTTGGTCCAGCTTATGCTCTGCGTCCAGACTGACCGGCACATGCAGCAGACTGCACGATGGCTGTACGATAAGCTGTGCGGCAGTGGTCTGTTCTGCTAACTGGTCCAACAGTGCAGCCACGGCATTCAGGTCGCTGCGCCAGATATTGCGTCCGTCAATGACACCAGCACCCAGCGTTTTCCCTTTAGGGAAGCCATGCTGGCATATATGCTGAAGATTTTCGCCATCATCGTATACAAAATCAAGACCCAGTCCCTGTACCGGAAGTTCAGTCAGACGCTCATAATGGTCCAGGCTGCCAAAGTAGGTTTGCAGCATGATGTTCAACGAGGGTGCAGCTTGGGTCAAAGCTTCATAGACCTCCTGAATAATCTCCAGATCCTCTGCCGGGAATGAGGTGGTCAGGACAGGTTCATCGATTTGGACCCATTGAACGCCTTCTGCTGCTAGCTCTGACAAGACTCGGGCGTATAAAGGCTGGAAGGTTCGTATAATAGAAGCGAGATCCTTACGATCATAGCCTTTGGATAAAACAACAAATGAATAGGGACCGATGAGAACCGGTTTACCTTCAATGCCTAGCTCCTGCTTTGCTTCACGATAAGCTAGTAATGGTTTGTTTTCAGTGAGCACCGGAGCCGCGTTCGCCAATTCGGGAACGATGTAGTGGTAATTGGTATTCATCCATTTGGTCATTTCACTGGCAGTAGCTCCCTTCTGCCCACGTGCGATCCCGAAATACACAGATAGAGGAACTGGACCTGTAAAACGATAGTTGAAGCGTTCGGGGACGAGACCAAACATCACGGATGTATCCAGCACGTGATCGTAATAGGAGAAGTCTCCGACAGGAATGCGATCAATCCCTTTGTCACGTTGCTTGCTCAGATGCTCCAGACGCAATCTTTTCATCTCACTATGCAGTTCGCTTTCGTCAATACTACCCTGCCAGAAGCGCTCCAGTGCTTTCTTCCATTCCCGGTTCCCACCAATACGCGGATAACCCAGATTACTGCTAATCAAACCCGACAATGCAGATCGTTCGTTAATGGACATGTAGGTTTCCTCCTAACTGGTAGCCAGTTTATTTTTACGTACCAAAAAAGGCATTCTGTCCCCAAGGCTAAAAATGAGTAGGGGAAAGAATGCCTCCGCGATTAAAATTCAAAAATACGGCGACTGCTCTTAACACCTCCCTATCTTCCGTAGGTACTGCGATGTTGTTAAAATAGGCAGGTCTCCTGACTTGCGGATCATGACGTTCAGCATCCCTTCCCGGTCTTTGGACCAGTGGGTGTATGAGTAGCTGAACATTCCCCGTTTACAGTGGCGGGACCGTCCCGGATTTGCACCGGCTTCCCTTTTAAGTCTGATCTGAATAGAACAGACACCTATTTCCAGGCTATGCGATTAAGGTATGACGAATAATTATGCACTCGTATACTTGTTCACCATCATAAGTGAAACTCACAGGATGTGCAATAGAAACAGTAATAGAAACTGGAGTGGAATCTGTTAGTTATATGCAAAAAAGACAATCCCAACCCATCGTGGGGGACTTGTCTTTTGTATAGCATCTTGCTAAGTAGAACATCGCCTTTAAGTCAATGAAACGGTGTAACCTGCTCGAGTACTGGCTTTGACATCTACCAGGCGCTGATTACGGCTGCCCCGAAAGGGGAGGGTCAGATCTTTTTGCTGTTCAACAAAACGGCCATCTACAATCACGTCACACAAAAGAGCTAGCTCCTGTCGTTCCGGATCCATGAGCAGATCCTCGTAAACAAAGCCTGTATAGGCCCATACGGTTCGGTCGGGACAAGCCGCGCGGAAGTCACGTACAAATTGCGAGCATTCTGCTGCTGAGAAAAAAGGGTCTCCCCCGCAGAGAGTCAGTCCGTCCAACAGCGGGTTATCCATGATATCACGGATAACCTCCTGTTGACGCTCAGGCGTGAATGGCTCCCCTGCGCGGAAGTTCCACGAAGCTGGATTAAAACAGCCGGGACAGGCATGGCGGCAACCGCTAATGAATACGACGGTGCGCAGGCCGTATCCTTCATTCAGAGATTCCGGAATATAGCCGCACAAATTCACTTATGCTTCACCCGGTCGCGAACTTCGGCTTGCTTGGCAGCATTAAAACGAACGGTATAATCTCCTGTCAGATATCCGGTTACCCGACGTAAACGCTGAAAGTGCGTGTGCTCCTCATCTGTGCCGCATTGAGGACAGCTTGTCCCGATAATTCCTTCATAGCCGCATTCCGTACAACGATCTACCGGATGGTTGATGGAAAAGTAGCCGATGTTCTGTTGAAGTGCGTACTGAACAATTTTAAGAAATGCATCCGGGTTATTCCGTGCATTACCGTCCAGCTCAATGTATGAAATTGCACCCGCATTACATAGATTATGGAACGGAGCCTCCAAGCTGATTTTACGTGCAGCGGGAAGCTTGTAATACACCGGAATATGAAAGGAATTCGTGTAATATTCCCGGTCATTTACTTCAGGAATAACTCCGAAGTCACGTTGATCCAGCAATGTGAACTTGCCCGACAGACCTTCGGCAGGCGTCGCGAACAGTGTAATATTTAGATTGTAGTGCTCACTCATTCGATCACAATACATGCGCATGGAAGTGATGATTCGCTGTGCTTCACGGTATACAGCATCATCTTCCCCGTGGTGTTTTCCATATAATGCTTTCATGCACTCAGCCAGCCCGATAAAACCAATCGAAAGTGTACCGTGCTTTAGGAGGCTTCCTACCTTCTCATCAGGTTCCAGTTTTTCTCCGCCTTCCCATACCCCTTCGCGCATCATAAAGTCCGAGGCTTTGGCTGGCTGGCTGGTCTGGATATGATAGCGATGGATTAGACCGTCTACTGCAATTCGCATAACCTCTTCCAATCTCGCGTCAAAGCGATCACGGTCAGGTGTCAGACGCTTGCCTGTGCAAATACCGTATTCAATCCCGAGCCGTACCAGATTAATGGTATTAAATGAGAGATTACCCTTGCCGCTCTGGCGGTTTCTGCCGAAACGGTCAGAAATGGTGCGGGTACGGCAGCCCATCGTGGCAATGATGGTATCGGGGTCATCTGCGCGGTAATAGGGCAGGTTGAAGGTAGCATCCACATTCACAAAATTAGGATACATCCGCTTGCTGGAGCACTCTACCGCCTTTAAGAACAAGTCATAGTTGATATCGCCCTCTGCCTGGTTGACTCCTTTTTTACATTGGAAAATATGTTGTGGAAAAATAGGAGTTTCCCCGCTGCCGAGTCCGCGAATTGTGGCTTCCAGCAGTGATTGCGAAACAAGTCGACCTTCAGCAGACGTACACATCCCGTAATTCAGTGAAGTGAACGGAATTTGCCCCCCTGCCCGACTGCTCATCGTGTTCAGGTTATGAATGAGCGATTCAGCGGCCTGCCGGGTTTCTGTCTCCGTCTCTTCGCGTGCGAATGAGTATGAACGAGGACAGATTTCTTGCAAGTGGGTATTGGCTAGATGCAGTTCTTCGTCAGACCAACGGGAGTCTAGCTCTTCCTCGAACAGCCGGAGTCCTTTGCGCAGATGCTTGCGGAAGGAACGAGCAACGTATGGAGCAAGGTCCCAATCTATTTTATTGGCAGAGACACCACCAAATTGGCTATTTTGTTGAGACTGAAATATGATGGCGACCAGTGCCATCGCAGACATAATTGTTTGCGGTGTGCGTACAGAGCCATTGCCTGTATTGAAACCGTCTTGTAGCAAACGACCAAATGGGATAAAGATACAATTTGTAGTTCCGAGCGCATATTGGTCCAAATCGTGAACATATACATACCCGTGGTCAATGGCGTCTGTCAATTCAGGCGGAAGTACACGCAAGCGCGCATACCATTTGGCATATTCCGAGCCAAGCTTGCTCATTTTGCCACTGAACGATTCTCCATTTAAATTTGCATTCTCCCGCAGCATGTCCAGATCTTGTGCCCCAATGACTCGCTCGCCGATGTCGTATAATTGATGTTCCTCCAGCACCTTCATCGTAAAACCCTCCATATAGTAAAAAATATATATTTTTCACAAAAACAACATATTGATGATATCTAGTGATAACCAATTGTTTCGATCTATATATTGTATATACGTAGACATGGAGAGTATGTGACTATTGTCACATTGATGGGAGCAGGAAGCACAAAAAGGCCAGGTATAGAATAAGAGACACATCCACAGATATGCGCCTTACTCTATACCTGGCCACCGCAGTTGCAACGAAATAAGTAGGTTTGCAAGTACATCGTATATGATATTGGGAAATAAACTTTTAGAAGGTTTAGAGCAGCTTTTTCAGTTGGGACACACGGCCTTGGGAAATATCGAGCATTTCTGCATACACTTTTTGTGGCAGGTTCGGATGTTCCTGAATCAGCTTGCGGAGCTTTTTTACCATTTCACCTTGCTGTACTCTGGATTGCTTGGGCTGCCAGGTTGTGTTGGCTTGGATCGGTTTGGTGCGTTCTTGAGCCTGGATGGCATCATTGCTTGTGGCATGTACATGTTCATCGTTCTTTAATAACTGAATGCAATCAGCGCAAATAAAGCTGTCCCGAAAATAAGTTAAATGATCCACTGCGCCGCAAAATTTGCAGGAGACACCCGTGTATTTCCTTAATACAAATCCTTCTTCATCTACGAAGAATTCAAGCGAATCACCGATATTGATATCCATTGTGGTACGCATTTCCTTTGGGAGTACGATTCGCCCCAACTGGTCCAGAGGCCGTGTCATTCCGGTATTTTTCATCAGCGCTTCCTCCTTCAATGATATATCCTGATTATACCAAAAAATATCATTTTTAGCTTTATATATGAAAGGGAAAATGTAACTTTTTTTCTCGTATGCCGCAGTCTGACTTTCATCCAATTTAGGATGATTTCGGTATTGTTGCCGGTGTACTCCTTTTCCGCTATGATATATTAAAGCGCTTTCGTGAAAGGACTTTTTATCATCTTAATGAAGCTAAGGAGATGACGGATTTGAGTCATGAAACAACGGGTATCGAATATTTATTTCAAGATCCGAAAATTCACCTGGACGAGCGTGTACGGGATCTCGTGTCGCGACTAACCTTAGAGGAAAAGATCGAATCTATGCTGCAATACCAGCCGGCCATTGACCGTTTGGGAGTTGCAGCTTACAAGCACGGTACGGAAGCGGCACACGGAATCGCCTGGTTGGGGGAGGCAACTTCATTTCCTCAGCCTGTGGGATTGGCCTGTACTTGGGATACGGAGTTAATGCGGCAGATCGGCTCTGTTATTGCAGATGAGGCGCGTGTCTACTATCGTCGTGACCCAAAATTGAACGGTCTGACCCTGTGGGCACCTACAGTGGATATGGAGCGTGACCCAAGATGGGGACGTAACGAGGAAGCCTACGGCGAAGACCCGTATTTGACGGGAGAATTGTCGAAGGAGTTAGTCAAGGGGATACAGGGTGATCATCCGGTATATTTGAAAGCGGTTGCGACACTGAAACATTTTCTCGGTAACAATAATGAAGTGGACCGGGGAGTCGGCTCCTCCAGCATAGACCCCCGAAACCTGCGGGAATATTATCTAAGAGCTTTCGAGAAGCCTTTTACGGAAGGCGGAGCCCAGTCGATGATGACTTCCTACAACTTGATTAACGGAACGCCTGCCACGTTGTACCATGGTGTTAACGATATTGTCAGAGGCGAATGGGGAATGGACGGCTTTGTCGTAAGTGATGCGGGTGATGTTATGGGGATTGTAAACGACCATCAATATTACGATTCCCATACGCCGGGCGTGGCTGAATCTATTCGCGCAGGAATTGACAGCATTACGGATGATGCGGAGCTCTCCAAGCAGGCAATTCGAGAAGCTTTGGAGCAAGGATTGCTACAAGAAGAAGACTTGGATCGGGCATTGTTCCATACGTTCCGTGTTCGTTTTCGTTTGGGGGAATTTGATCCGGCGGCAGACAATCCCTATACCTCCATCGGTGAGGAGGCTTTAATGACAGAGCAAGCCCGTGAATTGTCGTTGCGTGCGTCGAGGGAGCAGATCGTACTGCTCAAAAATGAGCAAGAACTTCTGCCATTAAACCCTGCCCAGTGCGGCAAAGTAGCGGTCATTGGTTCGCATGGCAATGAGGTGTTTCGCGACTGGTATTCCGGTACGCTGCCTTACCGGATTACCCCGCTGGAGGCGATTCGTGCCAAGCTGGGAAGCGGGAGCGCGGAAGAACGTGTCGTGTACTCCGATGCCAAAGATCGTGTGACCTTGACGGCGGCGACTGATGGCGCGAAGCTCACAGTTAATTCTTCAGGCGATATGCGCCTGTCCCAGAATGGAGAGCCAACGGTATTGACCATAACAGATTGGGGCTATGGTAGCGTGACGCTGCATGATGAACATCTGGGTACCTATGTGACGAGCGACGAGGAGACGCTTCGCGTGACAGCTGATGAAGCGTATGGCTGGTATGTTAAAGAGGTCTTTGGACTGACTCCTGTGGAACAAGGAGAGCATCTGTGGACCACATGGAACGGTAAGCCGGTGATCGCAGGAACGGAGGGCTTATTAAAGGTGATGGAATCCGCAAGTCCTGCACCTAACGCCTCAGACTTCAACCATACGACTTTCCGTATAGAGACGGTATCGGATGGCTTAGCGGAAGCGATAGCCGCTGCGCAAGCGGCAGATACAGCGATTGTATTCGTTGGAAATCACCCGCTTATTAACGGAAAGGAAGAGAATGATCGCCCAGGCTTGGAACTGGCTGCTTCCCAGCAACGACTTATCGAGGAAGTATATCGTGTCAATCCGAATACGATTGTGGTTCTGACGGGCAGTTATCCATTTGCGATTCCTTGGCTTCAAGAGCATATTCCAGCGATCGTATACACATCTCATGCGGGACAAGAGCATGGTACAGCCATAGCGGATGTATTGTTTGGAGATTACGCACCCGCAGGGCGTCTGAACATGACCTGGGTTCAGAACGAGGATCAATTGGGTGATATCAGGGATTATGATATTATTCGTGGCGGTCGTACCTATCAATATTTTGAAGGTGAACCGTTATATCCATTTGGACACGGGCTAACGTATTCGCCATTTGAATATAGTGATCTGCATACAGACGCCCATAAGGATAACGTTAAATCTATGGCTACACTTGACGCCGCAGATACTATCCAGGTGTGGGTAGATGTGACGAATCGGGGGGAAGCTGCTGGCGAAGAGGTTGTACAACTGTATGTACGCTCTGAAGCCTCGCGTGTAAAGCGACCATTGAAGACGTTGTGTGGATTTCAACGCATTCGCTTGGAGCCAGGTGAGACGCGAACAATTACTTTTAAGGTTCGAGTGAAAGATTGGGCGATTTGGGATGTAACACGGGATGACTATTGCGTGGAATCAGGTGAATATACCCTGCTGGCAGGCGCCTCCTCAGCAGATATTCGATTGGAGCATCCTGTGTACGTTCGGGGTGAAGTTATTCCACCACGACAAGCTGGACCTAGGATTCGAGCTGAAAATTTTGATGATTGCTTCGACATCCTGCTGGATGAAAGCAAGGAGCAAAAGGAGGCCTGTGTACGTCCCCATTCACCGCAACGTTCTGGTTGGATCGCTTTTCATGGCGTAGACATGAATACGGTGAGTGTGGTCGAGCTCCAGTGCCGCGTGTCAGGCAACAGCAGTGATGCAGCAATCGAGTTGCATTTGGATGCGCCGGACAGCCCTGCTGTGGCGCGCATCAACGTGGGCAATACAGGAGGGGCACAAGCATGGGTGACACTCTCGGAAAAGGTACGATCAGCCTCCGGCATCCGTGATGTATATCTGTCGCTCAGTGGGGAAGTGCGACTGGGTCATTTTACTTTGGGCGCTAGGGATCCAGAGGGTTCCGGCTTTCAGGCTTGAACTTACATCTGACATCACGTACAATGCATTCATCGAAGTTTCTACAGCTTAGGGGTGTCATCTCATTTGAATAGTGAAAAAAGACTACGCACCGCAACGCCCAAATGGCTTGGAATTGCGTTAAAGGCGCTTGTCTATTTGGAAAAACACGGGGAGCTTTGTGCCAGCGGTTCTATTGCCCGCTCGATTGATTGCGAGGTTACTTTGGTGCGCAGAGTGCTAACGCGGCTTGTGCAGGCCAATTTGATTGCAGCACGTGAAGGGCGTGAGGGAGGCTATGTGCTTACCCGTTCGGCGGATCATATTACACTTGCTGATATATACCACGCCATTGAAATATGTGATCCCATATTCCCGGGTATGATGCATGAACCGGAGACGAACCCTTTTTGCGGGGAGTTGGCGATAGCCGTATCTGAGATTTTAGCTGAGAGTGAACGTCGTATGCTGGAGGTATGGGAATCTCATACGCTTGCTTCGCTCGCCAAGCGTACATCGCTTGTGGTAGGGAATTGCAATCATACTGAAGATAAGGATGCCAAGTCATCTTCCCAAAGGGAGTAACATCTTTTCATTTAAAAGGATAATAGCCGATACGATCCTCAAGAGAGGGTTGTATCGGCTATTTCCGTGTAAGGGTTATGCCTCAAATTATATTTCATATGAGCAAACCCGGTTACGTCCTGCTTTTTTAGCTTCGTATAGTGCTTTGTCTGCCTGTTCCAGCAGGGCTGCCCCGGACATATCTTCCCCGGTACCAGGAAAGGTGGTCACGCCGATGGACACCGTGACTTTAAGAATAAGCCCGTCCGCTAAAACAAACTCATACTGATTTACTCCGCTAAGAATCTGATTAGCTATGCGTAGTGCTTGCCGAAAAGCACAATTCGGCAAGAGTACGGTGAATTCTTCTCCCCCGCTGCGGGTGACTACATCATTAGCACGGCACTTTTCCATTAAAATCTGTCCAAGCTGACGCAGCACGGCATCGCCTGCAGCATGTCCGTAGGTATCGTTTACTTCCTTGAAGTGGTCAATATCCAACACCAGTACAGATAAGTGCTCATGCCGTTGACGGGCTTGGGGAAGCTCCTCTTCCAATGAAAATTCAAGCTGCCTTCTGTTGCTTAAATTGGTGAGATGGTCCGTATAGGAGGTACGCTCCAGACGGAGTAATAGCTCATTGGAGGTATTGATAGATTCAGCAATGAGGTACAGAAGACATCCGCCGACCATCGAAATGAAGAATTGGAGCGGATACACGTGCAGAACATCATCGAGATTTTTCAAATTAATCATAAGAGGACAGAATATAATGCCCAAAGCAAAAACATTCATAATCATCAGCTTGGGTAAACGTGACCAGGACAAATGTGACAGTACAGTACACCCCAGACCGGCAAGCAGCATAAAAACGGCGCCTACGATAGCTTGATTGTTGATACCAAACAGCAAAAGTCTGCCTAGACATATAAAAAGCGTTGCCATGAGCGCAGCCGGGCCGCCGATATAAGTTGCGGTAGCTACGATAGCCAGATGACGAAGATCAGCAATGGTATTAAATCCTACTGGAATAGAGTAGTACATGATGACAATGCCGTAGCACCCAAAAAGAGCGCCTCCAATCCAGTGCACCTTTCGCGTTAAGGTGTGTAGACGGATTTTATATCTCTGCGAAATAAGACCGGTTATGTACAAAAAGGTGACTAGGATACAGGTGTTTACAAAAAACGTACTGAACAAGATGATAACCCTCCCGAGAGGCATATTCCTTCATTTTATCAAAAAGAACTGACATTAGGCTTAAAAAAGAAAAATTTATTAAAATTTATTACGTTAGGTTGACTTATAATGTTTCGATCCTGTGCTTGGTGCATAACTGGGAATAGATTGAGCATACTCCAAAGATACAATAATTAGGAAATAGGTAGTGTACTGCTACCATTTTGGAGATGAGGTTTGCTCATGATTCGCTATCCCTATCGCAAACATAATAGAAAATCGGGTGTGGATAAGAAGAATGGAAATTCTCCGCGCTTTTTAAAAATAGAGACTTGCTTGGAAACTAATCTGCAGCAAATTAAGGAATTGACGTCAGATAGCCCGGACTTTCTGATTCGCCGCTTTAAAGTGGGGATTAGAGAGGATGTTCCCGCCGCTATTGTGTTTCTGGATAGTATGGCCAAGACGGATACGGTGAATGAACTCATCATGAAATCCATGCTTAGCAGCCCATCTGCTGAAGTGGCTGCTGAGGTCGAGAGCGCAGAAGTGCTGTACACAAAAATACAGAGTCACGCGCTTACGCTGGGAGAAGTGAAGGATTGCGATGATTGGAGTTCCATGATGAAACAACTACTAATGGGGGACACGATCATCCTATTAGAAGGCTGTGAAAAAGCGATTGCATGCGGTACGCGTGGAGGAGAGACACGCGCGGTCAGTGAGCCAACCACCCAGACAGTCGTCAGAGGACCAAAAGATGGTTTTGTGGAATCCCTGTTCACGAATATTTCTCTGGTTCGGCGACGGATTAAAAGCTCCGATCTTACACTGGAGATGTTCCAAGTGGGAAGCACGTCCCTCACAAATGTGGCCATGCTGTACATGAAGAATATTGCAAATCCACGCGTCGTAGATGAGGTTCGTAAACGGGTAGAAAGCATCAATATTGACGCAATTTTTGAGTCTGGCATGGTTGAGGAGATGATACAGGAAAATCATTTCACTCCATTTCCGACGATCTTTAACACGGAAAGACCCGACACCATCAGCAGCAATATTATGGAGGGCCGAGTGGCGCTCATTATAGACGGAAATCCGTTTGTATTGGTGATGCCCACAATATTTGCCCAATTTTTTCAGAATTCTTCGGATTATGAAGAGCGTTACGATATGGCGACGGTGGTCCGCCTCATTAGATATATCAGCTTCATTATTCTTATTCTGGGGCCTTCTCTCTACATTGCCTTAACAACATATCATTATGAAATGATACCGACTCCACTGCTGATCAGCATATTGGCTCAGCGGGAATCCGTTCCTTTTCCGGCATTTCTAGAGGCGTTAATTCTGGAGGTCACCTTTGAGATTTTGCGTGAGGCGGGTATTCGAATGCCGCGTGCGGGTGGACAAACGGTATCCGTTATAGGAGCACTTGTATTGGGTCAAGCGGCGGTGGAAGCCGGAATTGTTACCCCGCTGCTTACGATTGTAGTAGCCCTGACGGGGATAGCCAGTTTTGCAATCCCAGCCTACAACATGGCGGTGGCTGGGAGATTGTGCCGATTTATTTTCATGATACTGTCTGCGTTCATGGGGCTATACGGCGTTACATTGGGGCTGATTGCGCTGATTGCTCATATGAACAGTCTGAGTTCCTTCGGGGTGCCCTACATGGCGCCTTTCAGTCCTTTTGTGCTAGAGAGCCAAAAGGATGCCGTATTGCGACTTCCATTTTGGATGATGAAGAAACGTCCTAAAAGCATTACGTCTAAGAATCAGAAACGAATGAAGGATGGAAGCGGGACTTCCTCTTCTGATAAAACCACGCCGATGCAGGAGGGGGGCAATCAGGGTGTATCAGGGGAAGAGGAATGAACAAAGTGCAGTAACTTTTAAGGGAAGAATAGGGAGACTGTGTTTAGTCCTGTTACTGTTCGCTCCATTGTTATCCGGTTGCTGGGATTCTGTGGAGTTAAACCAGAGAGCAGTAGTAGCGGGGATAGGAATTGATATGGTGGGGGAGTCAGAATATGAGGTCTCCCTGCAAGTGATCGTGGCAGATGAAATCGCTGGAGCCAAAGCGAGAGGAGATACCCCTGTCGTTTTGTATCGGGAAAAGGGCAGAAGTCTGTTTCAAGCGATCCGCAAGGCTTCGCAAAGGGTTCCGCGGGTCATTTCTATGGCGCATATCAAACTGGTCGTTATTGGTGAAAAGCTGGCACGGGCTGGAATCGGCGATACGATGGATTTTTTGGAAAGGTCTACAGAAATCCGACTGCCGGTGAAAATGCTGGTGGTACGTGGTAATACTGGGAAGGATGTACTGGCAATCATGACCGCGATCGGCCGTATTCCCGCGAATGATATTTCAGGAAAGCTGGAAACATCGGAGCGTTTGTATGCCGGGAATTACGCGGTGACTATCGACGATGTCATTCGCAGCCTGTCTCATAAGGGTGGCGGGCCTGTGCTGACGGGCATAGGGATCAATGGGAATTTGGAGCAGGCCCCAAGCAAGAGCAATGTGGACAATATTGTACCGAAAGCCATTGTTCATATTAACGGAATGGGGGTGTTCAAAAAGGATCGGCTTGTCCGCTGGTTGGACGATGACCGGGCCATTGGACTGTCTATGATCAACAACAAGGTGAAAAGTGCCCAAACAACACTGAGCTGCGGGAAGAATAAGGAAACCATTGGCATCGAAACCTTGTTTTCTGCAACCAATATACACACTCGGATGGAGCAAGGAGAGCCTATTTTTGTGATTAACCTAAAACAGACCGGGGCAATACAGGAGGCCGAGTGCTCGATTAACTTACAAAGTCCGGAGGCGATGAAAAGACTGCAGGAGCAATGGTCAGAGGAGACGAAAAAAGTGATCGCTTCAACAGTCAGGGACATTCAGCGTACCCGCAGCGATGTAATAGGCTTTGGCCTCGCGCTGGAGAGGAGCCATCCCCAACAATGGAAGAAGCTCTCTCCCGATTGGAGTCGTTATTTTGCGGAAAGTACCGTTCGTATTCAAGTGACTTCTATACTGAAACACACTCAGTCGCGTACTAACCCATATTCCAAGGGGGAACCAGACTAGTGAAAAATAGAACGAGGAGGGAAGGCTATGAAAAAAAAGGTACAGATAGGTGCAAAAGAGATGATCTCTCTTATGGTGTTGTTTGAGATGGGCACATCCATGATGTCTATTCCTGGAAGGAATGCGGGCAAGGATGCATGGATCGCCATCCTCATTTCCACGGTTCTGGGAGCAATGCTTTTTGTATGCTATGGCAGCCTTCACCGACGCTTTCCCAACTTGCTCATGACACAGTACTGCAGAACCCTTTTGGGCAAGAAAGCAGGGAGTACGCTTGCATTTTTGTATATCGTGTTTTTTCTTTACGGCGGGGCACGGGATCTTCGGGACACGGGAATCCTGATTGCCGACCGGACACTTCAGCATACGCCGTTGACAGTCATTTGTGCCTTAATGATTGGACTTGTCATGTATGTGATGTATTTGGGAATCGAGGTTGCAGGCCGGACGGCCATCATCATGTTGATTTTGCTACTGCTGCTGGGCTTGGCTACCAATATATTAATTTTGTTGGCAGGCATTGTAGATATGGGTAATATATTGCCCATAGCCGAGCATGGCTGGCAGCCGATATGGCAAGTTGTTTATTCGCAAGCCGTGATGCTACCGTACGGCGAGATGGTTACGTTTGCGATGATTCTCCCCACATTAAAAAAGAACTATCGTGCCAACGGGGTAGGGGTATCTGCTATATTGTTCGGAGGGCTGCTCCTGTCTATGGTTACACTGTCCAATGTGCTGGCACTTGGAGAGGATGTGTTCAAACGGGCGACCTACCCGCTACTCTCGATGATCAGCAAGGTCGAAATATCTGATTTTATCGACAGAGTCGATGTCATCGGAGTTATGAGCGTTATTATTTTTGATTTTTTTAAAATTTTCATCTTCTATTATGCCGCGGTTAAAGCCGCAGAAGATGTATTGAGAATATCCTACCATAAACTGATCCTGCCATTTGGGCTGATTATGTTAGTCTCTTGTGTATTGATGGCACTGGGCTATCAAGATCACCTTCAAACAGGCGAGTTAGTGCTGAAATGGGTGTTTCCGATATTTGCCGTATTTTTTCCTATCTTGTTGCTAATCGTGTCGTGGCTGAGAAAGACCCGGAATAAAAAGGGAAAGGAAAATGTCTCATGAGTCATCGTCTTGCCGACAAAAAACATCGGTATCGGTCAAATGCTCATTTTGATGTTCCATTTTATTCTGGGAAATGCGGTCGTAAGGGTGCCTTGTTCTTTCATTCATTATTTGTTTACGTTATCCCTTGTTTGTTCTTTCTGCTGGCTCTCTTGCGAAGAAGCAGAGGAAGTAGTAGAAACTTTGAGGAAACGTGACCATTGTGAGAAAAGGAAGCGAAATGCGTTTCCTATTGGCTTTTTTCCCACATATATAAAGAACACGATAAGCATTCCTGCCAGAACGACATATTCCGATGGTCGCATCGTGCGAAAAGCCAATGAAATAGGCTCCCAAGGATGACGCGCACCGAAAAGCCATTTTATCGATATGCTTGTTCCCAGCATTAGCAGCATAAAGAGCGTGAATATCCATACTGTCTTCATAAAATATCCCTCCGATTGTAAATAAGCCAAGCATGTACTCCATGTATACATTGTGTTGCAAAGCGGCACAATTTATCCGATCTCATTGACTTGAAATAAATTAAGATTTATACTTATTCTAAATTAATTTTTATTGTGATTATAAGTTTATAATAAATATAATCTGCGTTGATTAAGGGAGATGCGGTATGAGAACTCTAAATTTAACTTCGCAGCGCCAAGCGGTATATGATGTGGTTCGTGAGGCCCACGATCATCCTACTGCTGCCGATGTTATGAATCGGCTAATGGAGCGCGGATATAATCTGGCCTATGGAACGGTCTATAATTCATTACGTTATTTAACGGATAAGGAATTAATCCGTGAGCTGAAACTAGGAGAAGCTGCTAGTCGTTATGACGGTCGAATGGACGATCATCAGCATATTATTTGTCAGGTATGCGGCCGAGTAGATGAAGTGATGAGTGAAGTCCCACACGATTGGATTGATACGGTTGCGCATGAAACGGGATATACCATTGCCCATGCCCATGTCGTATTCGGAGGAGTGTGTAAGGAATGTCAAAGCAAGCGAATCAAGTAACGAATCGTATTAAAGTGGCTGACATGCCTAGACGCGTAAAGGGCAGTTGGACATCCATGTTGTCTGCCCCGTCTACACCTGCGGTGCAGACGGTTCCTTCTAATGAACCTTTGTATTGTCCGACCACACGTCGCATCATTCTGATCAGTTCCGTGCCGGGTGTAGTCCACGGTGTGGTGCGTACGTTGTCAGATGCGTGTTTTGACGTGATGGTCTTCCATCGCTGGGAGCCTGAAGTGCAGCGTCATTTGGGGAGCGACCTCTTGATTTACGATTTGACCGCCACCGATCCACGGCGTGAATTGCTGAATATCCGCAATGACCTTGAACATGAATACATGAAAGATACACCAGTCATGTATGTAGTTCAGGATCGGATGTCTGTACGTGCGCATGAGCTGCTTCCTTCGGAAGAGGTGCTGGTATGGCCACTGGCATCCAACCAAATGGTGCATGACATCGAGCGGATGATTGTGCGTCATCCGGTCATTTCCCGCCAGGCAGCGCAGACCAGCCGTCGTACGGTGTTCAAGGACATCTGGATTGACCGTGATAAAATGTTGGTATATAAGGAAGAGAATCCATTGAATCTGACCAAAACGGAATACGATTTGCTGTTGAAGCTGATAGATTCTCAAGGAAAAGTGATCTCACGCGAGCAAATGATGCATGATATTTGGGAAACTGATTTTGTCGGCGGCAGCAATGTTGTGGATGTGCATGTCAAAAGTTTGCGTAAGAAGCTGGACGATCGACCTGCGGAGCCTGAATATATTGCTACCGTAAGAGGTGTAGGATACAGATTGGCAGATTAAACAGAAGGTTATGACTATCGATGAATTACCGCCGGATGGAGACCATTCGGCGGTTTGTATATGGTGCCTAAGCTGACATTAGGTGTGACAGTTGACTTTATCGGAATATATACACTACAATCGGTAGTGTGAGGTGCTTCTTATGAAACGACTGAATTTTAAAGCTGGCGAAACCGGACTTAACCGATTCTTCGGGCCCCTGGAAGCCAAAATCATGGATATCTTATGGTCCACTTCGGATCGGAGTATCAAAGAAGTGCAGACCGCATTGGAGGGGGATCGTGACTTTAACTTCAATACGGTAATGACTGTGATGAACCGTTTAGTGGAAAAGGGGATTTTAAGCAAAAGCATACGCGGGAGAACGTCCTTATACCGTCCTGTTTTGAGCAGAGAAGAGTTTATGGATGAGCAATCCAAAGAGCTGAGTCACGAACTGGTGGATGAATTTGGTCCGCTTGCTGTCAATCATATGATTGATGCTCTGGAAGTAGCTGATCCGATTTTGATCGAACGTTTGGAACAAAAAATTAAACAATGGAAAAAGGATATGTAGACGATGTGGAAAACACGTTCTAAATTACTGTTTACAGCAGGCGCCTTGATTTCGGGTTTTGCCCTTATGCAGATGGGGATGTACGCCGGGCAGCATGTTTTCGGCTGGAAATTGAATTTTAACGTGTTTCAAATTTGCAGAAGTTTGTTGCAGCACTACGGAATCGGCTACATGGTGGATGCGCTCAGTGGACTGGTTTTTGTAACCTTCGGTATCGCCGGAGGAGAAGCAGTCAGACAGTGCATGGCTACCAGGGCGGCTTTCCGCAGACTGCACCGAATGCGCGACCTGCCGTTGACCGAAGCACTGGGTGAGCGATATCGTGAACTCGGGACCGATCGGATTTGGGTCATTGATTATGCCAAGCCTGCTGCCTTCACCATGGGGTTATGGAAGCCGCGTATTGTATTGTCCTCTGCACTATTGTCCTTACTGGACAAGCATGAGGAAGAAGCGGTTATATATCATGAAGCATATCATATGAAACATTATGATCCATTGAAGACCTGGTTCCTGCAAATGTGCGCTACACAGCTGTTTTACTTGCCGGTGCTACGTCATATTACCAACCATTACAAGACGGCCCGTGAAATCTTGGCGGATAACGAAGCGATTTATCGAGCCGGTTCACCGGTCGGGATTGGGAGCGCATTGCTCAAGCTTCTGAGTATGACACCTGCTAATGCCCGTCTGGTAAACTCCGCCGCTTGTTCCTCTTTTGCAGAAACGTCCATTAATTATCGTATCTCACGCATTCTAGACCCTCAACAAAAGCCGATCATTCAGATGCCTTGGCGTTCGATTATGTTTTCAGGCTATGTACTCGTCATGCTCACGCTTATGTTTGCATTGGCGTTAATCTAGTTTGGCAAGATGTATCATAAAAGGTGGCGCCTTGTGCGCTACCGATTCTTGATACGCACAACACTACATTTTGTAGTGTTAATTATCTAATCCGTATACAACCTAAAAGGAGATGAGCTTATGAATCAAACGCTTGCGAATATTGGATTGTTATTGGTACGAATTTTTACAGGAGTTATTTTTATCGTTCACGGTGCACAGAAGTTTCAGGGACTAGACGGAACCTCCGGCTTCTTCCAGAGCCTCGGACTTCCTGGCTGGATGGCCCCTGTGGTCGCTACGGTTGAGCTGGTTGGAGGCATTGCACTGGTTCTGGGTATTGGAACACGACTGGCTGGAGCAGCATTGACCATCGTGATGATCGGTGTATTGCTCACTGCTAAAAAAGGACAGCCTTTTGGCTCGATTGAATTTGATCTCCTGATTTTGTTTACCAGTCTTCAGCAGGCCCTTGTCGGTGGACGCTTTTTGGCGATTGATCAGTTGTTTGGCCGTAAAAAGGCTGAAAATAGTAACGTACAGGTCTAAATGTTCATATAACCGCGTCCTTAGTCTCATAGGACGCGGTTTTTGTTTTGCTCCTTTATGAAATTTTCTTGTAAATCATTTGCTGCTTTCAACCGATATAACTAACATTGAATGTAATACAAATATATCGCTTTTTGAGCAAAGGGGAAGAAAGATACATGGGAACAAGGCGAAAGAGAAAGACAATTTGGACACTCAGGAACAAGTTAATTTTAGGTTTTTTACTTATTTTGCTGATTCCGAGTTTAAGTATTTCCATTGCAACCTATAAATCATCATATAATGCTATGGAGAAACAGCTTTACAGCAGTGCAAATCAGGGGGTAACGACAGCTAACTCCGTTATTGAATATGCAATCGCCAGTAAAATTGAAGATGTGGGATATTTGGCGGAACGCCTCGACGGTTCGATGATTGATGGGCCAAACAGTCCCTTGATTGAGCCCAAGCTGATCCAATACAAGGGCTTGCACGAAGATGCTACGGATATTTTTGTCGGTACACCAGAAGGCTTGATGATCCGGGGGGTGCCCAAAGAGGATGAAGGGACATTTGACCCTCGCACGCGACCATGGTACATAGAAGCGATGAAGCAGCCCGGTAAGGTTGCAATTACGCCTGTTATCATCAATTCATCGGGTATTCCTGTTGTCGTAGTATCTCAGACGCTTTCCGACAAGTCCGGGGTTATCGGGATTTCTTTAAATCTGGAAAGTGTACGTAAATTGGCCTCTATTAAAGTGGGCCAAGAGGGATATATCATCATTTTGGATCATTCGAAGAAATTCGTGGTCCATCCTACGGCTAAAGCGGGTTCATCTCCTCAGGAGAATTCGCTTGATAGGTTGTATACTGCGCCGAGCGGGAATTTTAAATATATGCATGAAGGTCGCGAAAAATATTTGACCTATGTAACGAATGAGGATACCGGCTGGAAAATTGCAGGTACCTTCTATCAATCCGAGATTAACGATGCCACCGCTGCCATGCGTTATGTAACCATTATTGTGCTGGCTGCCTCGTTGGTGATTGCGCTTATCGCGATTTTCCTGATTACCCGTTCTGTTCTGGTTCCGATCCGTAAGTTGCAAAAATCAGCAGAACGAATCAGTGAAGGAGATTTGACGGGCGATTTGGAAACGGGAAAAACAGATGAGGTAGGTGAACTATCTGCTCATTTTCAAACCATGGTGGATAGTTTGCGTACGATGATTCGAAGCGTACGCGAAACAACTGATCGGGTAAGCTCTTCAGCGGAGGAGCTGGCTGCGGGTGCAGATCAGACGACCCAAGCCATTGAGCATGTTACTATTGCTATTCAGGAAGTAGCTGTAGGCAGCGAACGTCAGCTGCAAAGCGTCAAGCATGGCTCTGTGAGTATGGAGGGACTGGCTCAGCAAGCAGCGGATGTATCTGAGCGCATGGTGGGTGTATCTGAACATGTGAAGATGAATGCCGAGTCGGCACAGGAAGGCAGCAAGGCTGCTACGCAGGCTGTACAGAAAATGCATGATATCGACGAGACTGTTCATGATCTTGGACACGCTATGGACTCCCTGAGTGAGCGTTCAGGTGAAATCGTGAATATTATCAGTGTTATATCTGGTATCGCCAAACAGACCAATCTGTTGGCACTGAATGCATCCATTGAGGCGGCACGGGCTGGGGACCATGGCAAAGGATTTGCCGTGGTTGCTACAGAGGTACGCAAGCTGGCTGAAGAATCCGCCAAATCGGCTACCTTGATCTCGGAGCGCATTGAAGCGATGCAGGTGGATATGAACCATGCTTTAGGCGCGATGCAACAAGCACGGGTACGGGTGACGGAAGGTATTGATTCGGTAACCACATCGGAGCATTCCTTTGCGGAAATCAGTCAGGCTGTTGAACGCGCGATGGGGCATATCCATGAAATTACCGGAGTGACTCAGGAAATGGCACGGGGGACTGTAGGTGTCGTGGATATTATGAGCGATATTTCCCATATTTCGGACGAGGCGGCGAGCAACACCGAGTCGATCTCAGCAGCGGCTGAGCAACAGCTTGCTTCCATCGAGGAAATTGCTTCATCCACAGCAGACCTCAGTCAAATGGCAGAGGAACTCCGCGAACTGGTTGGACGTTTCCAGATTGAAGAGAAATCATAAATGGTAAAAAGCGCCCGGATACCGGAGGTTATATTCCGTATCCAGGCGCTTTTTGATGTTTTATTAAACCTTTTGGTTCGCAGGGTTAGAAGTCACCGTTGAACGACTTGCGGCGATTCAGACGGAAACGGGCACCCCGTGAGCTGTTGGACGGACGCAGAGAACTTCTCTGAAACATATTGTTCAGAATCAGTGCGAAAATGACCAGTACAGTCCCATACAGTTCATAACGGCTAATGGTATAGCCTTGGAAATACATAAGTATCAGCGTGGTAATCGGTACAAAATTAATAAATAGAATTCCGTTCAGCGGAGACAGCTTGCGGATTCCGGCATTCCAGCTCAGCAAGGCCGCTAGCCCTGGAAGCAGGATCATAAAGCTCATTTCATATTTGACTGACCATACGTGTTGCCAATCCGGCACTGTAATCCAGTTGAAAGCAGAGGCAAAGGTCACGACTACAAAAGAGACCAGAGTTCCAAGCAGGCAGGTCAAGGTTGAATATCGAAGAGTAGACCACCCTGCAAAATGACTGCCTCCCATGGAATATACGACCCATCCGACAACACCTACGAAAATAAGCAGCAGCGCCAATAGATGTTGTCCGGCAAGCGTGAAAAAGGTCCATTTGCCGTTCGTGATAACCAGCAATGCTCCAGCCAGCGCAATCAACATGCTGATTAATGTATATTTTGGAGGCATTTTACGGGTCATGACCCACACCATCGCAATGGAGATCATCGGCATTAGCACTTCCATAATGGAAGCAACAAGGGTACCTGCTGCCCCCATCGCGTGCTGTCCCTGGAAAACGGCCATATTATAAATGGTAAATCCCATAGTTCCGAAGAACAATAACACCTTGCCCTTGCCCTCAAAGCGAAATGCAGTCCGTCCCTCTTTGAGCCACAATAGCACAATTAATATGAGTGTAACCGATAAATAGCGCAAAAATGAAAAGTACAGTGGATTAATATGCTGTAATGCAATGTGCGAAACCGGAAACATCGCCCCCCAGGACATACTGGCGATCAGGCATAATAAAGATCCGGTCATGATCTGTTTGTTCATGGTGTACAAAAGCTCCTCCTTGCCGGTCTCAGCGGACATATCTATGGACACATCATAAAGGATAGGAAGCTGTTGGTAAAATGATTGAAAATAAACATTATGATCATTTAAAATGATGATAAGTGACAAGGCGCGTCAATTTTGGTGGCCCTTGCCCTTCACAATAAGGGGGAACAGTAGTGGATCTGAACGATTTAAACATTTTCCAGACGGTGGCTGCACATGGCAGTGTCAGCAAGGCTGCAGCCGAGCTTAGCTACGTCCAGTCCAATGTAACGGCCAGAATCAAGCTACTGGAAAAGGAACTACAAACACCTTTATTTTATAGGCATAAGCGGGGCATGATCCTCAATGCTGAGGGCAAGCGTCTGCTGCAATATACGAAAAGCATTTTATCGCAATTTGAGGAAATGAAGCATGCGTTTCAGAACACCTCCGCACCTTCAGGGGTACTGGAAATTGGTATCGTGGAGACTGTCATTGCCCTTCCGGCCATTTTACATGCTTACTACAGTAAGTACCCGGATGTCGAATTGTCCCTTAAGGCAGGGGTTACGGAATCACTGGTGCAGGAGGTTGCAGAAATGCGACTGGATGGAGCCTTTGTAACCGGACCGGTCAAGCATCCGCTCATTGAACAGTTTGATGTATTTCAGGAAAAGCTGGTCCTCGTATCTCAAGGAAGTGACTTTTCGGTTGACGATTTTGCAACTCGTCCGCTCCTGGTATATAAAAAAGGCTGCGGATATCGGGGAAGACTGGAAACCTGGCTCAAAATGGAGGGGATTATCCCCAAGCGGATCATGGAGTTTGGGACATTTGAGACGATTATCGGCAGTGTAGCAGCAGGCATTGGAATGACTGTTTTTCCCGAATCCTCGATCAGCGGGCTGGTGGCTCAAGGTCTTGTGTGCGGTCATGCCATCCCAGAGCCTTACAATGAAGTGACAACGGTGTTTATCCGCCGTAAGGAGGCCTTCGTTACCAGTACCTTGCAGTCTTTTATAGATGAAATTACTACTCAGACAGAAGCGTAGCTTTATCGCTTGGGCTCGGGTACAATGAGAGGGATTGGATCTCATTGTTCATCCTGAAGGAGGGCTATTATGTTTACAATATATCCGGCTGCTTCCCGATTCAGCTTCGATAAGGGATGGCTGCGGGGGAGCCACAGCTTCTCATTCGCGGAGTATCAGGATGAGAACAATACAGCGTTTGGTCCTATGCGTGTCTGTAATGACGATGTCATCACACCGGGCCGGGGCTTTGGAGCGCATCCGCACAGCGATATGGAGATTGTCTCCATTGTGCTGTATGGGGAGCTGCGCCATGAAGACAACCGTGGACATGTGGCGGTGACCCGTTTTGGAGGCATTCAGCGAATGTCAGCGGGCCACGGCATCATTCATACGGAGCACAACGCTTCGCAAACCGAGGATGTCAGTCTGCTGCAATTGTGGTTTAGTCCGCACACGAGAGGACTGCAACCTTCCTATGAGACTACAGCGTTCAATCCTGAACGTCTGCACGGTCAGCTTCTGCCTGTCGTTGCTGGAAAGCGTGTACCCGGCACGGAGGGTGAAATAGCTTCAATCAATCAGGATTTAACGATTTATTTAAGCAAGCTTCTGCCCGGGGAACAAGTCGAATTCACACAGGCCGAGGGTCGGCGCGTGTTCTTGTTCGTCATCGAGGGCTCACTGCGTGTGAACGGTGAACATCTTCTGCAAGGGCGTGATTCTGCTCGTATAGAGGAGGAGCCGAAGCTGTTACTGAAGGCAGAAGATTCTGTTTTTTATATGCTGATTGATTTGCCCTAAAAGGAGGTGCGCACAATGGCGCAGCAGGAAACATGGCTGATCAAGCATGCTGTCACGGGGCGAAGCTTTGCTGACAGCCGCAAGCAGCGTTTTGATTGTCGTTTGGAATTGGCGGACGGCGTGTTTCGCTTCACACTTCAAGAGTTGCCGCGTGAGGCAGCGGAGGCGATTGTGCGTTTCAGCGAGGAGCTGAACGTATTTCGCTTTGTAACGCCCGCAGACGGTGGACCCGTGGTAAAGCATTGGTATTACGTCACCCCGGAAAGTGTGCAATATCATGCTCAGACCGGTGAGCTTACGTTTGAAGCTGGTTCTGAGATTGAATACCATCCCGAGGAGTATTGGGGAGACTAAATCTTCTTAATCATAGATGTTCGAATGTATAATCGATTTTCGAAGGCTCTGCATCATTGCAGGGTCTTTTTGCTATGTGTTCAAGATGGTGAGTTCATTGGATACATAATCCTTTGCAGGCTGGTACATCCTATATCTTATATTACCTGATCGGCTTATTCGTAAAGGGGGGACTAACGATGAAGAAAGGGCGCTTTCCCAAGTTGCCAAAGCTACCGTGGAGCCGGAGAGCGATTCCAGCCGGTGAGCGCAAAACACGAAATTCTTCTCGTATGCCTAAAGGGCTGCCGGAGTCTTCATGGCTAGAAGAGCCACTGCGCAGCAGTCTGGAAGACAATAGGGTCGCATTGCGTGATATTTTCAAGGAATGCTCTGATATCGTCTACCGAGAGCTCATGATTTCCCCTGAACGAAAAGGGTTGCTGGCATATTTCGAAGGCACGGTAAAATCAGAAGATTTGCAGGATCATATCCTGCGGCCTGTCATCTTGGGCATGATGCTCAAGGACCCTGAAGTGAACGGCAAATTGGAGCCGTTGGATGAGACTCGTATCTCCATGTCCCAGACCAAAACGATGGACGAGTGGAAGCAGGTATCGGCAGCGATACTGGACGGCAATGCCGCTCTGTTCGTAGATGGAACGGCTCGTGCTTATATTTTCAGCGCCAAGGGAGGCGTCCGCCGTGGCGTGGAGGAGCCGCAGACCGAAGCAGTTATTCGCGGGCCGCGTGAGGGCTTCACTGAGACGCTTCGCGTGAATACGGCACTGCTACGATTCAAGCTGAAGACCTCCAAGCTCAAGATGCACAGCATGACCCTCGGAACAGAAACTCAAACGAGTGTCGTCCTTACCTATGTTGAAGGGATCATAGATCCGAAGCTGGTGGAGGATGTTAAAAAGCGCCTCAGCGATATTAAAATTGATGGTGTTCTGGAGACTGGATATATTGAGGAACTGATTGAGGATCACCCATATTCGCCGTTTCCACAAATGGAATACACCGAACGTCCCGATACCGTCACCGCGCAATTACTAGAAGGACGGTTTGCCATTTTTGTGGACGGCACGCCTTTTGCCCTGATTGGACCAGTCACGATGTGGCAAATGATGCAAGCGAGCGAGGATTATTACGAGCGCTTCTTCATCAGTAATATGGTGCGCTGGATTCGTTTTCTTTTTCTCATCATGGCTCTCTTTCTGCCAGCATTATATGTAGCGGTGACAACCTATCATCATGACATGCTGCCGACGACGCTCATCTTGAGTATTGCGGCGGCTCGGGAATCCATCCCTTTTCCAGCACTTGTGGAAGCGTTGATGATGGAAATTTCTTTCGAGGCATTACGGGAAGCAGGGATTCGTCTTCCCAAAACGGTCGGTCAGGCCGTCAGTATCCTTGGCGCGCTCGTTATTGGGCAGGCCGCAGTACAGGCAGGGATCGTATCGGCGCCAATAGTCATTGTTGTGTCGCTCACAGGTATTGCCTCGTTTACCATACCGCGTTTTAACTTTGCCATCACGGTTCGTCTGCTGCGATTTCCGATCATGCTGATGGCGGGTTTATTTGGATTGTTTGGCATCATAATTGCGACAACGCTGATTGCTACGCACCTAACCAAGCTAACATCGTTTGGTGTCCCTTATATGAGTGGATATAGCCCGTACAACCACATGGACCAAAAGGATATTATCGTCCGTGCACCTTGGTGGAAAATGACCAAACGTCCTTCATGGATTGGTAAAGACAACAACAAACGAGCGAAGAAAGAGATGAATGGATCACCTAAAACCGAGGAGGGATGGTGATGAAGCCCACATCGAATACACAACAAAGGCGTAAAGTGGCTGTGCTCTGTTGCCTGCTGCTTTGTTCTGTCCTTTTGGGAGGATGTTGGGATCGCCGTGAAGTGAATGATGTGGCCTTTGTGATGGGGACCGGGCTGGATAAGGAAGGTGATCAATACCGGGTAACGATGCAAATTGCTCTGCCCGGACAGCTCGGATCTACGGGCAGTACAGGAGGGGGGGGAGGTACAAGTGGTACGAAGTCCTACTACTTGGAGTCCAAAACAGGTCCAAGCTTTCGGGGAGCAAGCACCGAGGAACAGCGCGGAGTTTCGCGAACGCTGAATTATTCTCATCGACGGGTGCTGCTGTTCGGCGAGGCGCTGGCACGAGAAGGGATTAGCAAAATGATGGATGTCATTGCACGTATTCCGCAGAACCGTCTGTCTTCCCTAGTTGTTATCACAAAGGGATCAGCGATGGAAGTGCTTCAGGCAGATGCTCCGATTGAGCAATATCCAGCGGAAATGGTGCGTGAGCTCAACTTTTCCTATATGAAAAAACCTCGTTCCGTTAAGCTGCTAATGAATTCCGTGCTGCTGGAAGGCATTGACCCGGTGGTGCCGGTAATGTCTTTGGTGAAGAATGGGCCCGCTAATATTAAAGACAAGAAGACAAACATTCAGATCGATGGACTGGCTGTTTTTCGCCAAGACAGGTTAACAGGGATTATTGATAACCACCTTAGTCGGTTTCTGCTTTTGGGGATGGAGCAAGCGAAGGAGACAGAGATATTTATCCCACCTCCCAAGGGTACTGGTTATTTATCTGTACATCTCATCGAGAATAAAGTCCATATTAAGCCCCATATTCAGGGGGATGAGATTCGAATGACTGTTCATTTGAACTGCAATGGGAATGTGAAGGAAAATGAGACGAATTTCGATATTTCCAACGAGGAAAATTTGAAGTGGCTGGAGCAGCAGACAGCCGAGGAGATCAAGAGGGAGCTGGGAGAGGCTGTCAAGGAGATCCAGCAAAAGTATCACTCAGACGTACTTGGCTTGGGCCGGGCTATTATTATGAGTCACCCGGATGAATGGAAACGGATTAAACCTCAATGGGATCAACTATATCCCAAAGTGGAAATCACTATCGATCCGGTCGTGCATATTGAGAATATCGGTGCGGTCACCAAACCATTCGGGGTCAAAAAGGAGCAAATCCAGAATGAATAAAGTATTTCTATTACCTTTATTGCTGGCTATGCTCTTCATGTATCTGGTTGACCGTAAAAGTATTAACAATGCACCCGCCGTCAATCGCTGGGTCTCCCGCGTATTGTATGTCATTAGCATTGGCATCTGGATTTACGGTACATCGACGAAGAGCACCGTTTATGTGGCTACATGGGTGGCCCGTTTCATTGACATATGGCTCCCCCCTAGATTGTAAACGTGTAATGGATGCCTGCGGGCAAAAGGAGGATGTACCTGCATGAAACAGTTCACAACCAGACAAATTGTGCTGCTTGGTGTATTGATGGAGGTCGGTATTACCCTTATACATGCTCCGGCGCAGGCAGCAGATCACGCGAATCAGCATGCCTACTGGACCTGTGCAATTGCGGCCATCGTACTATGCTTGCCGATCTGGGCGATGCTGAAACTCAAGCGGCGTTTCCCAGATCAGGATCTGATGCAGGCGATGGTGAGCTCTCACCCTGTGCTGGGACGTATGCTGCTTGCAGTCTATCTCATTTTATTCCTGATCATTTTTGCTCGGGATTTGAGGATTATTACGGATTTGGTGGAGGTGGTGCTTTTGCCACTAACTCCGATTGTTATGGTATCTCTGATTATGCTATTGACTCTGACATTTATGGCGAAAGGCGGAATAAGCACCATCGTCAATATGGCGGAGATTTTTGTACCACTGTTGATTGTGACGTTATTGACCATGCCGCTTTTTTTTGGGCGTAATATGGATTTTTCGGTGTTGAGGCCCTATTTACATCCAGAGGTAGAGGGAGTGATCAAGGGTAGCTGGCGCATGCTGGGATATATGGCCGATATCATGATGGTTCCCTTTGTGATTTCTGGGAAAAGCTATAATGGGCGTAGTGCGTGGTTTGGGCATTTGATCGGAACCGTCTTTTTGATCTTGCTGGTGTTGTTGTCGGAGTTAGTGATTGGTGTCCCTATCTTGTCACGATTGTTTTATCCATCGTATGAACTGGTACGTCAGTTGCAGCTAACGGACTTTCTGGATCGGTTCGACTTGTTCGTGGCAGCATTGACCGTACCCACCTTTCTTACGAAGATTGGAGTTGATCTGTACGTTACCAGTTTGGCGGTAAAGCGTATGTTTGCCCATGTCTGGGGGAGTCTGATGGTTTGGCCCGTAGGTTTGTTAGGTTATGTCTGTTCGTTTATGCTGTTCTCCAATATCGTACAAATTTATGATTTTAGCCGGGAATGGACTGCGGTGATGGTCATTTTTTTTGTATTCATGCCCTTCTTGCTGTGGATGTTGCTACGGCCCAAATTTAAAGGGAGTGGCAACGATGATAAGTCCTCATCTGGCAGGGAGAGGGATAGAAGTGATCAGAAAGAAGGCCAGCAGGAAAGCGAAACAGGACACACCCATTTATAAGATTACTATATTTATCGAAAAAGTAATTCTTATTTGTCTTTTGCCTCTCTGATTGTATACTTGGTAGAAAGAAATACGACTTCTACAAGGGAGGCAACAGCATGGCACAACGCATGGCAGGTAAGAGAGTCGCTCTTGCCGGTCCCCGTAAAGCAGAAGAAATGGCGCTGCTAGTTATGAAGATGGGGGGCGAGCCAGTAGAGCGTCCGGCCCAGGGGACTGTTTTTCTAGATGATATCGAGCTGCGCAACGCTGTTGTATCGTGGGTGAAGAACCCTCCGGACTGGTACATCTTCACGACCGGTATGGGACTGGATGCTCTGTTCGATATGGCGGAGGATATGGGCGTGGCCGAGCAGATTATAGAGCTGCTGCAATCCTCCAACATTGCAGCACGGGGCTACAAGACGGTCAATGGACTCAAAAAGCGTGGCTTTACGCCAGCAGTACGGGACGAGGACGGAAGTTTGATCGGATTGACACGAGCCTTTGCCCCATATGATCTGAAGGGGAAGGAAGTGCTGTTGCAACTGCATGGAGACCCGGCACCCCGGTTAGTAGAGTGGCTGGATGAGCAGGGCGCAGTGACCCGCCAAGTACTTCCTTATAAGCATATCCCACCTGAAGAAGCAAAATTGCAAGCGTTACTAGATGATGTTATAAACCGTACGATTGATGCCGTTACGTTCACGAGTGGCCCGCAAATCCGATTTTTGGCCCAATATGCCAGAGAGCAAAATCGATTTGAGGATTTACTGGAAGCTTTTCGTGAAGATGTAATTGCTGTATCGGTGGGCAAGGTGACCGCACAATCCATTTTGGAAGAAGGGATTGAACGAATCGTGTTTCCAACTGAAGAGCGCATGGGTGCGATGATGGTGGAGCTGGGCAAATATTTTGAACATAGTGATTCGGTGCATGGCTGTGGTCTGAAAAGCGTGAACGGTCATTTGAAATGAGCTAGAAATGATAATGCAGTAAGCTAAAATGAACTTATATTTACTAATAAAGCGTAAAATAGAGATAAGGGCCTACGAGGTCTTTATCTTTTTTTGTTGGACATGCATCGACAAAGTTTTTTGTTATAGCGAAAATATTTATCTAATATAATGAATAAGTTTCGATGCATGATATTGAGGACAGGAGCTGAGACGTTTATGAATTCTATTTGTGTATTTGCAGGGTCCAGACCTGGAAATTCATCGGTATATGTTGAGGCCGCAGGCAAGCTGGGTGAAGCTATGGCTCGCCAGCATATCCGTCTAATTTATGGTGGCTCCAGCAGGGGGCTGATGGGTAAGGTGGCGGATGAACTACTGGCGGGTGACGGTCAGGTCACCGGCATTATGCCCATCCTATTATTCGATGCAGAGATCATTCATCGGGGAGTTACCGAGTTTATTGAGGTAGCAAGCATGCATGAACGTAAAGCGGCGATGAGCGAGATGGCCGATGCGTTTATAGCCCTTCCGGGTGGGTTGGGAACCTTTGAGGAGTTGTTCGAGGTATTGTGCTGGGCGCAAATTGGCATACATCGCAAGCCCATTGGGCTGCTGAATGTGAATGGATATTTTGACCCGTTGATAGAAATGGTACGTCATAGCGTGCAGGAAGGGTTTACCGGAGCTGATCATCCAGCACTACTGAGTATCTCTGCGGACCCGGATGAATTGCTGCATATGCTGAAAAATAAGGCAGAGAACTTGAAATAAAGCTTTTTTCGTGCTTGCACAACTGATTGAGGCAAGGTTATGATAAGACCCATAATCAAATAGCGGACAGACAAGGTGCCTTTGCGGTTGAGCAAAGGGTAACAGGGAATCGGGTGCAAGTCCCGAGCGGTCCCGCCACTGTAAGGAAGAGGATTCTTTTAAATGGTCACTCGTACAAAACGGGGAAGACGAAAGAATCCGTTGATGCCAAGCCAGGAGACCTACCTTGATCTGTATGCACCGTTAACCTTCGCGGAGAGGATGGGTGTACGAAATCAGGAAATCAGGCACACGTTGCTTTTTCCATGTTGGTTACAGGCTTGCGTGGATATGAACGTGTAGCAGCGTTTGAAGCGCAAACAAAACAGATGGAAAACAACGGCAGATTGGAGGAAGACAAGACTGTCCTCTTACGCTGTTTCGTCTGATGAGAGAGATACGTACATAGGAACCCCATCCGGGCAGGATGGGGTTTTTTCGAGTTACAGGATGCCACAAATTATTGAAATAGATAGTATAGCTGCCCTGAAAAGGATGATAGGAGGAGCACGATGAGCCCATTAGGAAAATTGCTGGTGATTGGATTTGGACCAGGAGATATGGAACATATCACAAAACGTGCGTTGGATGCGCTGGCCGAAAGTGAGGTCATTATCGGCTACAATACCTACGTTGATTTGATCCGTCCGTTGTTGAACGGACAGGAGATTGTACGCACAGGGATGACAGAGGAAGTGAGCCGTGCGCAGGAGGCGGTTCGCCAAGCAGAGATGGGCAAGAAGGTAGCCGTCATTTCCAGTGGAGATGCTGGGGTCTATGGCATGGCAGGTCTGGTGTACGAAGTGCTGATGCAAAAAGGCTGGCGTCGCGAGGACGGGGTTGAGGTGGAGGTTGTGCCGGGGATCTCGGCTATTCAATCCTGTGCTTCGTTGTTGGGAGCGCCAGTTATGCATGATGCTTGCACGATCAGTCTGAGTGATCATCTGACCCCGTGGGAAACAATCGTGAAGCGTGTAGAAGCTGCGGCTTCGGCTGATTTTGTGATTGCATTATACAACCCGCGTAGTGGTCGGCGTACCCGCCAGATTGTGGAGACGCAGTCCATTTTGCTTCGTTACCGTGATCCGCAGACTCCGGTTGGGCTGGTGAAGAGTGCTTATCGTGAACGTCAGCAGGTTATTGTGACGACGCTGGAAGATATGCTGAACCATGATATCGGGATGCTGACGACCGTAATCATCGGCAATTCCTCGACGACAGTGTATGACGGCTTAATCGTGACTCCACGCGGCTATCAGCGTAAATACACGCTGGACGCGACCGAACAGGTGCTCAAACCGCATCAGCGGCTTCGCACGGAAGCGGAGCCGTGGTCGCTGGGCGCGCAAGAGGATCGCGCGCTGGATGCACCGCAGGGAGGCGGAGCTCTGACTGCGCCTACCGGGCCTTCCGCGAGCGGTGCTGCGGTTGCCACGCAGGCACGCCCGCAAGCGATGGCTGCTGTACAGGTGCCGCCTGCGAAGCAAACCGGGGCGACCCCAGCATCGCTGGCAGCAGAGGCGCTCGGTCGTCTTGCTGTTGGCGGCAAGCTGCCAGGCGAAGCCAACGCTCGCTGGAGCGGGCAAGCGCCTACCGCCCAGAGCGCCGTTGGAACGGCAGCAGGGGCCGGAGCAGGAGCTGCGGCTGCGAAGGCGTCAGGCGGCTTTGGCAAGCCTGCGCTGTTTGAGGTGGGGGTTTCCCCTGGCGTGGGAAACAAGAAGTTCACTGCTCGGCAGATGGCACTGCTCGCCGAGGTAGCGGGTGATGATGGCGAGCTGGAATACACGCCAGATCATCAGATCGTGCTGCGCGTGCCGTGCCTAGACCCTGAGGAACTGGTCGGTCGGCTGCGGGATGAACGATTCATTGTCATGCCGCTCGGCGATGTGTTTAAGGTCAAGGCGTGCGACTTCTGCAATATGGAGAAAGATGACGCTGTGCCTGTGGCTGAGCACCTACAGGTTGTACTCGGCGGATTACAGGCACCCAAGGAAACGAGCATTGCTTTGAACGGATGCGGCATGGCCTGCTATGGAGCGGTGCTGGAGGATATCGGAATTGTCTACCGCAAGGGAGGATATGATCTTTTCCTCGGCGGCAAAAAATTTGGCCGTAATGCTCATGCCGCTCAGCCCGTAGCGGAAGGGATTCCAGGTGATCAGATTACGGACATCGTGGAGAATATTATCGCTGAATACAAGGAAAAAGGGCATCCGAACGAGCGTTTTCATAAGTTTTTCAAACGTGTAGGCATCGTTGCGGGTTTCCGGCATGAAGATTCACCGGCAACAGTAGAAGTGAACGCGGTTTGTGGTGATTAATAGGTTTGTAGGCTTGATGAATAGGTTTGTAGGCTTGATGAACCGGATACAAGCATATATATAAAATAGGGCGTATGTAGACTATCCCTATAAATGAGGAGGAACAAACAGCAGTGGATGCAATATTGTTGGTTGGACATGGAAGTCGGGACCCAGAGGGTAATCAGGAACTACTGGAATTTGCACAGGCGGTGGCAGATCGGGCGCCAGGTACGTGTGTAGAGACCTGTTTCCTAGAGTTGGCACGCCCTAGTATTGCCGAAGGAGTACAGGCGTGTGTGGAGAAAGGGGCGACACGTGTCGTTCTTATTCCGATTATTTTGTTCGCAGCAGTGCACGCCAAAATTGATATCCCGATGGCTATTGATCGGGCAAAGGCAAAATATCCGCAGGTGGAATTTGTATACGGACGCCCGATTGGCGTTCACGAGAAAATCGTTAGCATACTGCTGGACCGCTTGAAAGAGACCCGTCCAGTTGCCGTTCCAGCGGGGATGCATAGCGCGGTGGAGGCATCTGCCGAGGTATCCAACGAAGAAACAGCGGTACTTGTATTAGGACGCGGAAGTAGCGATCCAGATGCGAACAGTGACTTTTTCAAAATCACCCGTATGCTGTGGGAGAAGCTTTCTTATACATGGATAGAAAGCAGCTTTATCGGTGTGACGCAGCCTTCCTTTCCCGATGGTCTGGAGCGTTGCGTACGATTGGGTGCCAAAAAGATTATCGTGCTTCCGTATTTTCTGTTCACGGGGGTGCTGATTAAGCGCATCGAAGAAATGACCCAGGAATTTGCTGAGGCTCACCCTGCATTACAAGTGGAAATGGGCGGATATTTTGGCTTCCATCCTCAATTGGTTGAGCTGGTGCTGGAGCGAGCTAACGAAGGCTTATTCGGTAAGGTTACGGCTAATTGTGATAACTGCCAGTTTCGTCTGGAAGCGCAGGAGCATCACCATCATCACCACGACCATGACCACGACCACCATCACCACCATGAGCATGATCACGACCATCATCACGATCATGATCACCATGCACATGAGCATGATCATCATCACGAGCACCATACACATCACCACGCTCACGATCATGTCCATGCTCACAGCCATAATGACCATGATCACGATCATTCACATACGCCGTCTGTAGTGAACGTAACCGGGCAGGTGAATGGCTCATGATTTTCATGCTGTGTGGAACGAGCGATGCACGGGAATTGGCGCTGCAAATTCGTGGCATTGGCTTTAATGTATTGACTTCGGTCGTAACCGAAAGCGCGGCGGCCAGCTTGTCCGAAGCAGGACTGGATGTGCGTACAGGCCGAATGACAGCCGATGAAATGGAGGCAATGATTCAGGAGAAGGGGATACAGGCTGTTGTTGATGCCAGTCATCCTTTTGCAGAAGAAGCACATGCGAATGCGATGGCAGCCGCTCGCGAGTCGGGTGTTCCTTATATCCGCTACGAGCGGACGGGACTAGTGTATGACAATCATCCGTTGCTCCATATCGTTCCTTCCTATGAAGAAGCGGCATTAGAAGCGAAGCAACTCAAAGGCTCTGTCATGCTTACGACGGGCAGTAAGACGCTCGGCACGTTCACCAAGCATTTACTCGGAGATCCGGAGGTTCGTCTGGTTGCACGTATGCTGCCGCGTCTGGACAATATGGAGAAATGTGGCGAACTGGGGATGGAGCAAAAAAATATTATTGCTATGCAGGGACCCTTTTCCCGTGAGCTGAACGAAGCATTGTACAAGCACTTTGGTACGACCGTGATGGTCACCAAGGAAAGCGGACGCACAGGAGCAGTGGATGAGAAGGTTCAATCTGCTCTGGACCTGGGTATCCACGTCATTTTAATTTCCAGACCGGAAGTGGAATTTGGAACGGTATTTGATCATTTCGACGGAGTAATTGATGCACTGCGCACAGCAACTGGGGAGATTTCAATTTGAGTTGAGTCAAGTTTCTACAGGTTCAGTTAATCCAGAACGACTGCTGGCATGTATCTAAAATATAGTCATCTTGAAATACGTGTTTTAATAGAAATATCTGTTATTTCAATACACGAGCAGTTATTTTTCCTAAACTAATTTTCCATAAGGGAGTGGTCGATACCATGGACTTTAAAACAGATTTTAAACCGCTAACGGTACAGCCGCAGGAGATTGAGGGTAAAAGCTTCGCGATGATCACAGAAGAATTGGGAGAGCATCCATTTACAGCAGAGCAATATCCCGTTGTACAGCGTGTCATTCATGCATCTGCTGATTTTGAGTTGGGGCGCAGCATGGTATTTCATCCGAAAGCCATTGAAGCCGGAATTGCAGCTATTCGCGCAGGACAGCCGGTGGTCGCAGATGTGCAGATGATTCAGGCGGGGCTGAGCAAGGATCGCATCCGTCAATTTGGCGGGGATGTTCATGTGTACATATCTGACCCGGACGTGATGGAAGAAGCCAAAAGGCTGAACACGACACGCGCCATTATTTCCATGCGCAAAGCGATTCAGGCGGGCGATGGTGGAATCTATGCGATTGGCAATGCGCCTACAGCGTTGCTGGAGCTGATTCGTTTGGTGAAAGAAGGAGCGGCTAAGCCCGGACTGGTGATTGGTATGCCCGTAGGTTTTGTATCGGCGGCAGAATCCAAGGACGAGCTGCGCAAGCTGGATATTCCGTTCATTACGAATATTGGACGCAAGGGCGGAAGTACGATTGTCGTAGCGGCATTGAATGCGATCTCCTTAATGGCTGTCCGCTAGATGCGGTTGTCCGTTTGCTGTATCATGAAATGAATTAGAGCATGATCAGCAGAAGAGGTTAAGGAGGAATTGGCATGGAAAAGGAAGCGGCGTCCGCTAGCAGACCCAAACGGATGAAAAGTGGTGAAGCTCCCGCGCCGGACAAGCCGATGCGGTCAGGCTTTACGACGGGGGCTTGTGCGGCTGCAGTAGCCAAAGGAGCGGTGCAACTGCTCATTACGGGCATACCGCCGAAGGAAGCGGTGATATCGCTGCCCGCGGGCTTCGATCATGCGTTTGAGCTGATCGAGCCTGTGTTGGACGCGGACGAAGCTTCCTGCACGACGATCAAGGATGGTGGCGACGACCCGGATGCCACGCATCAGGCGAGAATTAGCGCCTCTGTTAGCTGGCGCGAGGAGCCGGGCATTGAGCTGGACGGCGGCGTTGGCGTCGGACGGGTAACGAAGCCTGGCCTGCCTGTGCCCGTCGGGGAAGCAGCGATCAATCCAGTGCCGCGCCGGATGATTACGGAAGCCGTATCTGGCGTGCTGGAGGAGCACGGATCGGCCAAAGGTGTCCGTGTCGTTATCAGTGTGCCGGACGGTGAAGAAATCGCCAAGAAGACGCTGAACGGACGGCTTGGCATTCTTGGTGGTATTTCCATACTAGGTACACGCGGTGTGGTTGTTCCGTTTTCCACGTCTGCTTATAAAGCCAGCGTGGTGCAGGCTATATCGGTTGCACAAGCGATGAACTGCGAAGAAATTGTCCTAACCACAGGCGGCAGCAGTGAAAAATATGCAATGCAAATGTATGATCAGCTGACGGAAGAAGCCTTTATTCAAATGGGAGACTTCGTCGGCTTTGCAGTCAAGCACGGCAAACGATTGGGGATGAAAAAAATTATTCTCGTCGGTATGCCTGGCAAGCTGTCGAAGATTGCTCAGGGCGTCATGATGGTTCACTCCAAGAGCGCTCCGGTGGATTTTGGATTTTTAGCCGAGGTTGCGCGTGAGACAGGTGTGGACGAGTCGCTTGCAACGGCAGTAGCTGAGGCGAATACAGCTACGCAGGTAGCGGATATGATGACCGAAGCGAATGCGCTGAGCTTTTTTGAAAAGTTATGTACCTATGGGTGTCAGCATTGCCTGGAGCATGCAGGTGGTGGAATCACCGTAGAAATGGTACTGGTAACGATGAAAGGGAACGTGCTGGGGAGGGCGAGAGTCGGTGAGTAGAGTGATTCGTGTCATTGGTATCGGTGAAAATGGAACGGCAGGTCTGTCGCAGGAGACGCTGGAACAAATTGAGCGTGCCGACCTGCTGGTTGGTGGTGAGCGCCAGCTAGCCTTTTTTGAGGCAGCCGCAGGAGAAAAACGAACATTAAAGGGCGGCTTATCCACCGTGGTGGAAGAATTGGGACGGTTGCGTGAGCACAAGGATATTGTCGTGCTTGCGTCAGGAGATCCGCTTTTTTTTGGCATTGCAGGCTATTTGTCTGCCAAGCTGGGGGCTGAGCACCTGGATATTTTACCTCATCTCAGCTCGGTTCAACTGGCGTTTGCGCGTCTTGGTGAAAGCTGGCAGGATGCGGTGTTGGAAAGTGTACACGGCCGTCCGATGACCGGACTAGCGCAGCGGATCGACGGACAGAACAAGATCGCGCTGCTGACGGACGACCGCAATCATCCCGCCGCGGTTGCCGCTTATCTGCTGCATTTTGGCATGACGGAATATGATGCCTTTGTCGGCGAGCATTTGGGAGGACCAGATGAGACGTATCGGCATTATACGCTGGAGGAGATGTCGCAGGGAACCTTCCAACCCCTGAACGTGGTTGTTTTACGCCGCCGTAAGGGGGAAGACGTGCCAGCAATTCGCCGGGGATTTGGCTTCGAGGATGCGGAATTTTACCAGCGCAAGCCGGAAAAAGGACTGATCACGAAGCGTGAAGTGCGCGTATTCAGCTTGTCTGAGCTGCGACTGACCGAGCGAAGTATCGTATGGGACATCGGCGCAGGCTCAGGTTCTGTAGCTGTGGAATGTGCCCGGCTGGCCAAGTACGGGCAGGTATTCGCCATTGAAAAGAACGAAGGCGATTTGGCTAATGTGGAAGCGAACAAGATCAAGTTCCGTACTGATTTTCCAGTGATCCATGCCAAAGCACCAGCCGGGTTGGACGAGCTGCCAGACCCGGATGCCGTGTTTATTGGCGGGAGCGGAGGAGAACTGGCAGAACTGATTCGTCTGTGTGCTTCGCGTCTGCGTAAGGATGGACGAATTGTAGTGAATGCTGCAACCATTGAGACGCTGCATGACGGTATGAAGGCGATGCAAGCAGCAGGACTCGAAACCTCGGTGACGTTACTGCAAACAGCACGTAGCAAGCCGATTTTGAATATGACTCGTTTTGACGGACTCAATCCGATATATGTCATTACAGGGCAGCCGTCGGTGGACGTGGCTGACGGAGCAACAGGGGAGTAAGCTGGTAAATCAAGAGGGGGAGAGACAGCATGAATACGGCGGCAACAGGAACACTTTACGGCGTAGGTGTGGGGCCGGGTGATCCCGAGCTGATTACGGTCAAGGCTTACCGCATGATTCAGGAATGTGCAGTTGTGGCTTATCCGAAGAAACGCCGGGGAGGCAAATCGTATGCTCACGAGATTGTGGAATTATACGTTAACCCGGAGGAAAAGGAGATGTTGGGACTCATTTTTCCAATGACCAAGGACCCGGTTGTACTGGAGCGGGAGTGGAACAAAACGGTGGTTGCTTGTTGGGAGGCTCTGAGTCAAGGAAAGGATGTAGCCTTTGTCACAGAGGGAGACCCTAATCTGTACAGTACCTTTATTCACTTGGCGCGTCTTATGAAGGATCTTCATCCTGAGGTGCCGATTGTATCTATTCCGGGCATCTCTTCTGTATTGGGAGCAGCGGCAGCCCTGGAATTGCCTTTGGCAGACGGAGATCAGCAGGTCGGTATTATTCCGGCTACGGATGATCGGGAAGCGATGAAGCGGGCAATTGAGAATCACGATACGGTTGTATTTATCAAGGTTGCCAAGGTACTGGATTTGATTTTGGATGTACTGGACGAGCTCAACCTCGGGGATCGTGCATCTGTCATTACCAAAGTCACTTCACCTTATGAAATGGTATGGCGTAACGCCCGTGAGCTGCGCGGACAGGAACTTGAATATTTGAGTTTAATGGTGGTGAGCAAATGACGTTGGAGCCAAAAGTATATATCGTAGGAGCAGGTCCTGGCGACCCGGAGTTGATTACGGTCAAAGGCTCACGGATTCTGCGCACGGCAGATGTGGTGTTGTACACGGATTCACTAGTGAACGATGAGCTGATTGCTACGGCTAAGCCCGAGGCACAGGTACTGCAGAGTTCAGGCATGGATTTGGAGCGGCAGGTCGAGATTATGAGCGAGGCTGTGCAGGCTGGGCGCAGTGTAGCCCGTGTACATACAGGTGATCCGGCAGTATACGGTGCGATTTTGGAGCAAATGGTGCTGCTGAAGCAGCGCGGAGTAGCCTACGAAATCGTACCGGGCGTCAGCTCGGTCTTTGCTTCTGCGGCCGTGCTGGGTGCAGAGCTAACCGTGCCTGACTTGACGCAGACGGTCATTCTGACGCGTGCCGAAGGCCGTACACCTGTACCGGATCGTGAAAAGCTGCGTGATCTGGCATCCCATCACTGTACAGTGGCGCTGTTCCTGAGTGCAACGCTGGCGAAGAAGGTAGTCGTTGAATTTTTGGCGGCTGGCTGGAGCGAAGACACGCCTGTAGCCGTTGTGCAGCGCGCAACTTGGCCGGATCAAAAGATTGTCCGCACGACACTTGCCCAATTGCCAGCCGATCTGCGTGCAGCAGGCATTACGATGCATGCCATGATTTTGGCAGGGTGGGCGCTCGACCCGGGGTTAGTGGACAAGGACGCACATCGTTCCAAGCTGTATGACAAGTCATTCACCCACGGCTACCGAAAGGGAGTGAAGCCTGGTGAGTAATCCATTTGCCGCTGTGGCGATCACGAAGCATGGAGTCGAGATGGTCCGCAATTTGGGAGCCAGCTTTCCGGGTACGGATGTGTATTACATGTCCAAGTTTGAGCGTGGAGACGAGCAGGAGCGTGGCATTCAATTGTTCGAAGGTTCGGTCAAACTGATTTTGCCGGATTTATTCAAACAATATAACGGTATTATTTTATTTATTTCCCTCGGTGCGGTGGTTCGTATGATTGCACCGATTTTGGTGGATAAAAAGGTAGACCCAGCCGTGGTCGTCATTGATGATCGCGGAGAACATGTCATTAGCGTACTGTCTGGGCATTTGGGCGGCGCAAATGAATTGACCCGTCATGTAGCCGCTGTACTGGGGGCACGTGCGGTAATCACGACTGCATCGGACGTGCAGGGCACGATTCCAGTGGATATGTTGGGGCGGGAATTGGGTTGGGTGGTCGATAGCTTCGATAAGGCCACGCCTGTGAGCGCCGCTGTTGTGAACGAGGAGCCCGTTGTACTCATACAAGAGACAGGCGAACGGAACTGGTGGCGCTATGACAAGCCAGTACCTGCACATATCAAGGTATATGCCTCAATGGCGGAAGCGGCACAAGAACCGTTCAACGCCGCGTTGGTCGTAAGTGACCGTTTGTTGGAGCCTGAGGAAGAGGAGAGGTTTCTTTCTAATGGCGTGCTGTATCGTCCTAAAAGCTTGGTGCTTGGCATTGGCTGCAATCGGGGAACTGCATTGGAGGAGCTGGAGGCTGGGGTGCTGAACACCTTTCAAGAGCTGCGTTTGTCTGTAAAAAGCGTACGGAATATGGCTACGATTGACCTGAAAAAGGATGAAGAGGGCTTGCTCGCCCTCTGCGCCAAATACGGCTGGGAGCTGGTGACGTACACTCCGTCAGAGCTGAACACGGTGCAGCTTCCCAATCCATCGGAAACTGTCTTCAAATACACTGGCGCCTATGGGGTCAGCGAACCATCAGCCCTGTTGTCCTCCGGTGCAGACCATTGGCTGCTGGAGAAGAAAAAAAGCGGCAATATGACGTTGTCTGTGGCGCGGGTGCCTTATGAATGACGATATGAAGCAGACTGTACAGCAGCCTGATCTGTCTACTCCCGTGCGCAGAAGTCGTATCGTTGTTGCCGGTACGGGCAGTGGTGCGGGCAAAACCACGGTGACGCTCGGGCTGATGAAGGCGTTCGCCGACAGCGGCCTGCGAGTGCAGGGGTTTAAGTGCGGTCCGGATTATATTGATCCGACCTATCATACAGCCGCGACCGGAACGCCTTCCCGTAATCTCGATTCCTGGATGACCTCACCGGATACGGTGCGTGAAACCTTTATCCGCGCATCCGAAGGCGCAGATATCTCCGTGATTGAAGGCGTCATGGGGCTATATGACGGCAAGGACCCGCTCAGCAATATTGGCTCGACCGCCGAAATCGCCATGCTGACGGATAGCCCGGTATTGCTGGTCGTCGATGTACGCAGCATGGCACGCAGTGCGGCCGCTATTGTGCTCGGCTTTCAGCGCTTGGAGCCCAAGCTGCGCATTGCGGGCGTAATCGTAAATCGCTGCGGTAGCCAAGGGCATTACGGCATTGTCAAAAAGGCGATCGAGCAGGAGTGCGACATTCCTGTGCTCGGCTGGTTAAAGCGCGATGACGGGCTGGATATTCCTGAGCGTCATCTGGGCCTGGTGCCTGCTGTAGAACGCGGCGAGCTGGAGCCGCTTTTCCAACGGGCGGCAGAGCTGATTCGCGCGGGTACGGATCTGGATGCACTGCGGACATTGGCGGATTCGGCTCCGCCGCTCAGTCTGCCCGAGCACCCATTATTTCCTCCAGATCAGCCTCCCACAGCAGGACATGAAGTCGAGACTGGGGAACGTCCCATCATTGCTGTCGCCAGAGATGCGGCGTTCAATTTCTACTACCCCGAGAATATGGATTTGCTGCGCCAAGCGGGAGCAGAGATTGTCTATTTTAGTCCGCTGGCGGGAGAACGCGTCCCTGAGCACGCCAACGGCCTATATCTGGGCGGCGGCTTTCCCGAGGAGTTTGCGGCAGATATCGCTGCCAATACGGGCTTTCTGCAAGATATCCGCAACGCAGTGAGCCGGGATATGCCTGTATTCGCCGAGTGCGGTGGTTATATGATACTGGCCCGGACACTTACGGATCGGGCGGGTCACGCCCACCACATGGCCGGGGTGATCCCTTCGGACGTTCGTATGCAGGAGAAGCGGGCTGCATTGGGATACCGGGAAGCAACCGCATTGCAAGATTGCTTGCTGCTGGAGGCTGGAGAGACGATTCGTGGACATGAATTTCATTATTCGGTCATGAGCTATGATGAATCTGCCGCCCCCTATCCCTTCGCCTATCAAACCAAGGGGATGCGCGGGCTTCAGAGTGAAGGTTATGCCAAAGGGAACCTTTTGGCAGCCTACACACACATTCATCTCGCTTCTCTACCCAAGGCAGCATCACGCTGGGTTGAAAAATGTCGGGCTTACCACTAAAACACAAAAAAGCCGGGTCCCTATAAGGGTCCGGCTGTTCTAAATAAAGTAAATTAAATCTTACATAACATGGAAGCGTATACATTGTTTTTTGGACGATTCGCCTACATAAGCTTTTTCAGTTGGGAAATCCTTCCCTGACTCACGCCAAGCATGGAAGCGAGTTGTTTCTGTGAAGATGCCGGATGTTCTTCCATAAGCTCTCTCATTTTCTCCAAAATAACATCCGTGCGCTGATAAATCTTTTTCATATGCATGTTTTGCTTCAGTGGAGGTGACTGGGTTTCAGTCGCTGTGACTGGAAGTAAATCTTCCGTTTTCATCGAGGTGGCACATGCATCGCAGATAAACTGATCTTTAAAATAGGTGTTGGTATCAACCGAACCGCAAAATATACAATTGGTTGATTTGTACTTACGGAGCATGAGTGTTTGGCCTTCAATAAAAAACTCTAATGGATCGCCGATGTCAATCTCCATCGTCATGCGCAACTCTTTAGGAAGCACAATTCGTCCCAAGCTGTCCAAGGGCCGGGTCATTCCAGTCCTTTTCATTCATGCAACCTCCCCAGTGTTTTAAGATTTATAGAATGTATAAGCTTTGAGGTAATTCTTATCAATTCTATAACCGCAAGCATAGATTTCTTACGAAAAGCGGCCCCTCATTGCTAATAGAGCATGGACGCACTTTTTTTCTTACGAGTATACCATAAACGGGCGGAATCGCCAGCGTTCATGTTTATAAATTTATAATTAGTTTATTCCGAGCGAACATATATGCTATAATCTTCTGCTAAAGGATTTAATAGGCCGTCTGTAGAATTATTTATGTATGCCGTAGCTTGGACAACGATGGCGGTGTTATGGGAAAAAGATGAGGGCCAAAGGAATTTTTTAGAGCTTTTTGACCCCACAAACAAGAGACCGTTGGCACGGGACCCGCCTTTAAAGTCCTTATATACAAGTCAGGCAAGGAGGATTTATGATGGAAAAAAGAAAAGCATTGCTGCTAGGAGATTATTCATATCCAGAGTTTCACCCGCTACAAGGGGTGGACGAAGAGATTAGCCATATTTTACAAGATTGGATGACGGTACAATGCAGTGAAAATCGTAAAATGCTGCTCAAGGAAAATCTAGCCTCATTCGATCTATGCATCTCGTATTGTGATAGCCGTAAGGAGGTTCTGTCTCCTCAACAAACAGCAGGACTGCTGTCCTACGTCAGCGGTGGAGGTGGACTGCTTGTGCTGCATAACGGGATTACATTGCAAGGACGGTATGAAATTGCACAGCTCATGGGAGCACGTTTCCTGCGACATCCGGCAGCGGAGCAGCTTTCCTTCAAGGTAACAGAGCCGGATCATCCGATTATGGAAGGGATCGAGCCGTTCGAGATTCAGGAGGAGCCGTATCGTTTTGATTTTGACCCATTCACCGAAAAAACACTGTTGATGGAATACGAGTATGAAGGTCAGTGGTGGCCGGCTGCATGGTCATTGTCCTATGGCTTGGGCCGGGTCGTCTACCTGATGCCTGGACATAATCAGCCAAGTTTCCAGCACGAGGGATACCGTAAGCTGCTGCTTCAGGCTGCTAAGTGGGCCGGACGCTTTCCAGGTTAAGTATAATCATTCATTCCAACCATTATGGGAGGGGAGCTGCGAGCTTTATGCGGCTCCCCTTTTCAGGTTATACTATAGGTAATCACAGGTAGGGGAGGATATATTATGAGCGATTTGTTCAAAAAAGCCATCTCATTGGGGTGGGGCCTCACCGTTGTCAGCAAAGAAAAGGTGGAGAAAGCCGTCGAGGATCTTGTAAATCGGGGAGAACTTGCGCCCTCGGAATCCAAAGCGCTGGTCGATCGTCTGATCGAACGAGGAGCAGAGGAGCAGGGACAATTCAAAACCATGATCCGCGAGCAGGTTAGCCGCATTTTGCAGGAACTGGAAGTACCTACCGAAAATGATGTCACAAGTTTGGAGCAGCGTGTGGCATTGTTGGAAAAACAGGTAGCGGAGCTGGAAAAAGAAAAGGCGGCGCTTACGGGTTCGAGTGACGCTGAAGAAGCGAACCGGTTGGATTAAAATGGCCGTTCGCATGAAGCACGCCGGTCGTTACCGGGAAATTGCCATGGCGCTGGCGCGTCATGGCTTTGGTTATATGGTGGAAGAAATGGGACTGTTCCAGCTGCTATCCCTGCCCCGCAAGTGGCTGACGAGAGAAACCCCCGAGTCCAAAACGCTAGGTGAACGGATTCGGCTTGTGCTGGAGGACCTGGGGCCTGCATTCATCAAGCTTGGACAGTTGGCAAGTACACGTGCTGACCTGCTGCCAGAGCCTATTATTCGCGAACTGGTTAAGCTCCAGGATCAGGTACCGCCTTTTTCGCCTGAAACAGCGCGTGGCATTCTGGAACAGGAGCTGGATACGTCATTAGAGAACATACTGGTTCGTTTTGACGATGATCCGCTGGCGGCTGCTTCGATCGGGCAAGTGCACCTGGGCAAGCTGCACAGCGGTGAAATGGTTGCCATTAAAATCCAGCGTCCAGGCGTTAATCGCATCATCCGGCGGGATTTGGACATTTTACGGGAACTGACCGCAATGGCAGCCAAGCGCTGGGAATGGGTGGAGCGTTATCAGCTTCGCCAGATGGTGGAAGAGCTGGGGAGATCGCTCATTCAGGAGCTGGATTACAACCATGAAGCCCGTAACACAGAGAAGATTGCGCTCCAATTTGAGCAGGACCCTCATATCTATATTCCGAAAATATACTGGGATCATACCTCCTCACGTATACTGACCATGGAGTTTCTGGACGGGACTCACTTGGGGAGTCGTGAAGAGTTATTACACCGTGGCTACAACTTGAAAGAACTGGCGCAGCGGCTGGTCAACAGCATGCTGCATCAAATTTTTATAGAGGGCTTTTTTCATGCCGATCCCCATCCGGGCAATTTGCTCGTCCTGAGAAATGGAAGTCTCGCCTACTTGGATTTTGGCATGGCGGGTAGGCTGAGCGAAGAGATGAAGAATCATCTCGCTTCCCTCATGATCGCCCTGATGCGCAAAAATACCGATGCTATGGTTCGGGCCATCGAACGACTGGGGCTGGTCGACCCGGATGCTGACCTGAATGCGCTGCGAGCTGATCTGGACAAAATACGCGAAGATTACTCGGATGTTCCTTTCTCACAGGTCAGTATTGGCGATGCCTTGAACGACCTGTTTGGCGCAGCACAGCGCCATCGGATTGGTTTGCCATCGGATGTCCTGCTGCTTGGCAAGGCGCTGTTGACACTGGAAGGGGTCGTAGAGCATTTGGACCCCGATCTCAGTATTATTGCTTTGGCCGAGCCTTTTGGCAACAAGCTGCTGAAGGAACGCTTCAGCGGTCGTCGGATTCGGGGCAAGCTGTTGGGTGGTGCGACCGAGCTGGTGGAGACGCTGATGGAACTGCCGAGACAGACGAGGCATCTGACCTCAATTATCAGCAAGGGTAAGCTCAAACTGGAAGTTACCGTACCAGAGCTGGAACAGCTTTTGCGCAAGCTGGATCAGATCAGCAATCGCTTGTCATTCAGTATTGTGCTGTTAGCGTTCAGCATCATTATGGTCGGACTGATTATCGGTTCATCACTAAATCATCAGGCGACCATGCTGTGGAACGTACCTGCGATTGAAATTGGTTTTGTCGTAGCGCTCTTAATGGTTGCCTTTTTACTATATTCTATTTTTAAATCAGGAAGATTCTAGATACCGACTACAAAGGAGGCGTCATGGATACTCATAAGATGAACACAGCCTTAATGAATACTCTTGAAATTACAGATGTACCGTGGCACCGCCTGACTACTCCTTATGGTAGGGGGACGGACTTGCCGCATTTAATATCCAATGGGGAGTATGCAGCCATCGCTGATCTGATAGAACATCAAGGTACATTGTGGCAGGTTACCCCATGGGCGCTACTATTCTTATTGCGGAATATGCATGCGAGAAGACCGGAGGATATCACGCTGAGTGAGTTGGAGTTGTACCATACGGTTGTTCAAGCATTGGACATAGAAAATCTACAAGCGGACTCACAGGAGTCTGTGGAATCCTTGACCATGCTGCTAGATGAGAAATATTTATGGCCGGCAGACAGTGATCCAGAAGAAGATGAACTGGAGTGGGAAGAGGAAGAAGCACGTGGCTATGATCCGATAGCTTTTTGGAGCTATTATGACTATAGCTGTCGGTTACTAAAGCAAGCGCTCCCTGATTTTGAGAGCTTGCTCCAGCGCTATGCGGACTCTGAGATTGCTGAATCTCTATCGGAGCTTGTGCAGCAATTGCGAAAATTTTAAATATAAGAAAACGAAACAGATAAAGAAAACGGGCGATATTTCAAGTAAAGAGATGTTTTCTTTCTGTAAACAGCCTTTTAACTCATTCGTCTCTACAATTCCCTTGCGTTATAATGATGGACTGGATGTAACGGAACGGGTTCGTTTGAGAGAGACGAGCTGAATGATAGGAGAGCCTTGGCGATTGACCGCTGGACGGATGCCCAAAGCAATATCGGGTTGCAGGTCAAGATGCTGTTCTCTGTGAATATAGGAGGCTGGAACGAAACAGTATGAATCTTAAACAACAATGGTTCGGTAATATCCGGGCTGATATACTTGCGGGCATGACCGTGGCGCTGGCATTGATTCCGGAGGCGATTGCCTTCTCAATCATTGCAGGTGTCAACCCCATGGTCGGACTGTATGCCTCCATCTCGATGGCCATTGTCATTTCTTTTGCAGGCGGACGTCCGGCGATGATCTCGGCAGCAACCGGGGCTGTAGCTGTACTGGTTGTGGGTCTGGTCAAGGATTATGGCGTGGAGTATTTATTTGCAGCTACCATTTTGGCTGGGATCATTCAGGTGCTGCTGGGTGTTTTGAAAATAGGTCGCTTTATAAGCTTTATTTCGCAGCCGGTCATGACCGGGTTTGTGAATGCGCTGGCGATCCTCGTCTTTATGGCGCAGCTCACCCACTTTCATGGAGCGAATTGGATCATGTACGCGATGGTAGCGGGAACATTGCTCATTGTGTATATTTTACCGAGATTTGTGAAAAGCGTTCCCGCTCCATTGACAGCAATTATTATCATGACGATCATTACGTATGTATTTGGATTGAATGTCAAAACGGTAGGAGATATCGGTACGTTAACCAGCTCGCTGCCCTCATTCCATTTGCCACAAATTGAGTGGTCGTGGCACACGTTGCGGATTTTGCTGCCATATTCCTTTACGATGGCGCTAGTTGGACTGCTGGAATCACTGCTGACAGCCAGTATCTTGGATGAAATGACCGAAACGAAAAGCAATAAAAACCGGGAAGCCCGTGGGCAAGGGATTGCCAACTTTGTAAATGGCTTTTTTGGGGGCATGGGTGGCTGTGCTATGATTGGACAATCCGTCATTAATGTCAGCTCAGGCGGAAGAGGACGTCTATCCACTTTCACGGCTGGGGTGTTCTTGGCCTTTCTGCTGCTCGTGCTTGGTGGTGTTGTAAAGGAAGTGCCTATGGGCGCATTGGTGGGAGTCATGTTCATGGTGTGTATCGGAACCGTAGATTGGAAGTCACTCCGAAACATCGCCAAGGTACCCAAAGCAGATACGTTTATTATGGTAATCACGGTCATTATCGTGGTGGCTACGCATGATTTGTCCAAGGGTGTGATCGTAGGTGTACTGTTGAGTGCCCTGCATTTTGGCTGGAAAATGGCTAAAATCCGTATTAGTACGACTGAGGATCATGAAGCAAAGGTGTACCATGTCAGAGGGCCGATGTTTTTCGCCTCAACGACTCATTTTGTCGATCATTTTGAGCCTTCACATGATCCGGAGCGCGTTGTAGTCGACTTTAGCCATTCACATGTGTGGGATCACTCGGCGGTTACTGCCATTGGCAAGGTGCTGCAAAAATACAGAAACTCAGGTAAAACTATTACCCTGCAAGGGTTAAATGAGGAAAGCCGTTTAATTGTGGAGAAGCTCGGTGGTCCTGTCGTTACAGAGCCGATCATGTGATGAATCATATAGCATAAAGCAAAGTCTGAAATGGAACTTATCCATTTTGGGCTTTTTTTATTTATTTCTGAAATGAAATAACGGTTTTCTTTTTAAATCATAGATAATTATGACAAATTTTCATCAAAGTATTGACGTGGCAAATGGGCAGGAATACAATCATTGTTATTAAGCATAGCAAGTACATAGGAATAATTGAAAATTGAAAGGTATGTACATATGAACTTAGACTGGGAGTTTATTGTAGAAAGCTTGCCGCTGTATGGAGAAGCCATGTGGCTGACGTTGAAGATTGCTTTTTTTGCTATTCTGTTTTCACTAGTCGTTGGTTTGCTGTGCAGCATCGTGCTGTATTACAGGGTGAAAGGAATTAGCGGAATCATTGTAGCTTATATCGAGCTTTCCCGGAATACGCCGCTGCTTGTACAGTTATATTTTCTGTATTACGGGTTTACGAAAATTGGTCTGCACATGAGCGAAATGACGTGTGCCATTGTGGGGATGACCTTTTTGGGCGGGGGCTATATGGCTGAGGCGTTCCGCGGTGGAATTGAAGCCGTGAGTAAAACCCAAACGGAATCCGGGTTGAGCCTCGGACTGTCCAAAATACAACTGGCGAGATATGTTATTTTGCCGCAAGCATTTAGCATTAGTATTCCGTCCTTGGGAGCGAACGCGATCTTTCTACTCAAGGAGACCTCCATTGTGGGTGCCATTGCTTTATTGGATCTGATGAATGTGGCCAAAGACCTGATCGGCATGTACTACAAAACGACAGAATCGTTGATTTTGCTGGTATTGGCATATCTCGTGCTGCTTTTACCTTTGTCGATGCTGCTGACGTGGGTGGAAAGGAAGGTGCGATATGCTGAGTTCGGGGATTAATGTGCTGTTTGAGGGATCGAATTTCGAGCGTCTGTTAGGGGGATTGCTCGTTACACTGGAGATTGCATTAATTTCCATTATTATTGGTACGCTGCTAGGCATTCTGATGGGTCTGCTGCGCACCTTAAAATCAAGACCGATTCGATTTGTGCTGAGATTCTATTTGGAGACATTCCGCATTATTCCGATTTTGGTATGGTTGTATGTCGTGTATTTTGGATTTACTCCTTTACTGAATGTGGATATCAGCGGAGAGTTGACGGCAGTAATCGTATTCAGTCTGTGGGGAGCGGCGGAAATTGGCGACATCGTACGAGGTGCATTGGAATCACTGCCCAAGCATCAGGTGGAATCCGGGCAGGCATTGGGGCTGACCTATTGGCAATTATACCGTCATGTGCTTATTCCCCAGGCGGTGCGCCGCATGCTCCCGGGTTCTATTAATCTAGCGACACGGATGATCAAAACCACGTCACTTGTGGTGCTGATCGGTGTTGTGGAAGTGGTCAAGGTCGGGCAGCAGATTATTGAACTTGGTGTAATCAAGGCGCCTTCGGCATCCTTTTGGGTGTATGGTTTTATCTTTATATTGTATTTTCTTGTATGTTATCCGTTATCCAGACTTTCCAAAAGATTTGAACGCAGATGGCAAAATTAGCAGGATGGGGTGGTGTCATGGGAGAGGCTGTTGAGGTTTTATTGGAAATTCGAGGACTGGAAAAAAGCTTTGGCGACCGAAAAGTACTGCAGCAGATTAGTCTGGACGTAAGGAAAGGGGAAGTTGTGGTTATTCTCGGCCCTTCAGGATGTGGTAAAAGTACGCTCCTCCGATGTCTTAATGGTCTAGAGCCCGTCCAGGGGGGAGATATCCGTTACAGAGGACAGGATCTGACGGATACAAAAGTGAATTGGCGTGAGGTGCGGCAGCATATCGGAATGGTGTTCCAAAACTATGAGTTGTTTCCACATATGACCGTCTTGGAAAATATATTGCTTGGTCCGCTTAAAGTTCAGCGGAGAAACAAGCAGGAGGCACTTGCGCAAGCGGAGCAGCTATTGGAGCGAGTCGGTCTGCTAGATCGCAAGGATGCGTATCCGAGACAATTATCAGGCGGGCAAAAGCAACGGATTGCGATTGTGCGCGCCCTGTGTATGAACCCTGAAATTATGCTTTTTGATGAGGTCACCGCATCCTTGGACCCGGAAATGGTCCGAGAGGTGCTGGATGTCATGCGAGAGCTGGCCCAACAGGGGATGACGATGATTATCGTGACGCATGAAATGGGATTTGCCAAGTCGGTAGGAGATCGTATCGTTTTTATGGATCAAGGACAGATATGTGAAATGACTACACCACAGCAATTTTTTACCCAACCGGAAACAGAGCGTGCCCAGCACTTTCTGGATATATTTCAGTACGAAACGATATAAACAGGGGGATGAATACAGATGAGAAAAGGAATGAAGTTCACAACGTTATTACTGGCTTTGAGCTTGCTGCTCATCGGCTTGGCAGGATGTGCAGGGGCTGGTAATACCAACGGTAGTAGTTCGGGTTCGGCTAAATTTGCTTCAATTGAGGACATTAAAAAGAATGGCAAGATTCGAATTGGTGTTTTCGCGGATAAGCCGCCTTTTGGCTACGTAGATTCAGAAGGGAAAAATCAGGGCTTTGATGTGTATATTGCGAAACGGTTTGCCAAAGATCTCTTGGGCGACGAGTCCAAGGTGGAATTCGTCCTGGTGGATGCTGCCAGCCGGGTTGCCTATTTGGAATCCAACAAGGTAGATATCATCATGGCTAACTTTACTGTGACCGATGAGCGTAAAGAAAAAGTTGATTTTGCTAACCCTTATATGAAATTATCCTTTGGCATTGTGTCACCCGACAGCGCTCCAATCACCACGATTGACCAATTGAAGGGTTCGGATCAAAAGCTGATTGTTGCCAAGGGAACGACAGCAGAGACCTATTTTACGAAAAATTATCCTGACATCAAGCTGCTCAAATTCGACCAGTACACCGAAATCTTTTCAGCTCTCAAAGACAAACGTGGTGCCGCCATTGCGAATGATAATACAGAGCTGATCGCTTGGGCAAAGGCCAATCCTGGCTTCACCGTAAGCATTCCAGCCTTCGGTGGCCAAGATACGATTGCCCCCGCAGTAGCGAAGGGAAATAAGGAACTGCTGGACTGGATTAACAACGAGCTGGCTACGTTGGGCAAGGAAAATTTTGTCCATCAAGCTTATAAGGAGACACTGACCTCCGTTTACGGAGAAGGATTTACGGATCAATTGGTTGTAGAGGGCGGAAAGGTTAATTAATCATCGTATAAGTTACTTATTAAGCATAAAGAAGCGTTGGGCTTGCTGTCCCAACGCTTCTTTAATTTGGGGCAAGGGAGCACTGGCAACTTCTTATCGAGATAATACTTCCCCAAAATCTCTTGCATGCTCATAGATTTCATTATATAATTTTAAATGATTATGATTCTCATTATCATTTAAGTCTTTAGGCGCAGACTCCCAATGAGCCTAAGTGAATAGGATGGTGCTTTACACATGGCTAAAACGGATGTGGCTACTGCCAGAAGACAGCTCAGCAGTCCGAACAAGGTAACGCGCAGACGGGCTTTGAGAACGATCAAAGCTGCGAAGCGCGCGAAGTAACAAGCTTCAAGTTAACTGCAAATGCAATACCAGTTTCAAAAATTTTAGTCTCCTCGTTTTGATATTGCACCTGCTTTCCTGATGGTGGTACACAGGAAAGCAGGTGCCCTTTTTTATTTCTTTTGTGCAAACAGCCATTCAATCATGTCCTGATTTTGTAGAGCCGGAACCCAGGAGAAGTGTCCTGTAGGTTTAATAATCCCTGCTTCGTATTCAGTGAAATGAATGAGGTTTCCGTTCTGTGCTTTAATGGCAGCGACCATTTCTTGCGAGTTCTTAGGACTTACTGTCGTATCGTCTGCAGCATGGAAAGCCCAAATCGGAACATTTTTCAACACTTCAACGTGTGCAGGGTCAACAGGAGCATACATGTTAACAGCTTTTTCATAGTTGGTCAGACCGGCAATCGGCACGCCCGCAGCGAACAGATCAAGATTTTTTTCTAACAATCTCCATGTCCCCATGGCACCTTGAGAAATACCTACGATATAGATGCGGTTGGTGTCGATCGGATATTTCAAGGCCGTTTCACGTACCAAATCGGCAACAGCGCTGTTGCGTGGTTCATCTGCCCAAATAAATTTATGCTCCAAGTCAATTGGGCTTTGAGGAGCGATGACGAAGGATGGGTGTTTGGCTTGCTGCTCAGGAGAAGCCCAAGTGACAGCACCAGCATTTGCTAACAGGTTGACTCCATTTCCATCACCACGTTCGCCGTTTCCGTGTAGGAATACAACCAATGGGTAGGTTTTGCCTGGCTCTACTTTAGGTTCAAATGTAAAGTAGTTCAGTTTGAGGCCATCTTTATTTTCAAAGGTGTTTCTTTGGAAATCGTCTACAATGGGTGTCACTTTATCGGTTGCTTTTACAGTCTGTGTAGAAGCTGGAATGACTGTTTTCTTTGAAGTTGCAATATCTTTCTTTTGACTAATGTAATAGTTCAATGGATTGATGCGGTTGACTGCGCTTGTCGAATCGTAAGTAAGAGTGCTTGCATTTTTGTCCTGCACATCCAGCTCGATCACGACATATTTGCCATGAGTACTGCGGTTGGTGATGGCGCCGGTATCGTTGGTATATACGCCGGTCACGGTTCTGTCCGTGTATACATCATTGAGTACAGATTGAACCTGAAAGCTGGATGTGGACAGGGATGCTCCGTCAATATTGGTGCTGTATTTCAGTACAACGGCAGAAACAACCTCACCCAGAGGCTGTACCTGGGTAAACAGGGTAGCCTGTGGTGCTGGAACATCGGCTGCTGCCGCGGCAGAACTGGAGGATGGATAAAAGATCGTAAGCAGGAGCACGAAAGATAGTAGAACAAGGGCGAAACGTCTTTTTTGCATAAGATAATCTCCTTTGGTGTTTATTTTTAAAGCGCTTACTATATGATCGGGATGCTTGACTGTATGCTGTGGAACTCATACAAATCAAAAAAAGGCAAACTCCGGGTACACAAGTGTACTCGGGTTTTGCCTTTTCAGTAACAATCCCACTTGAAGAATAGCATCCTCCTTGGAATCTGACAAGTGAAAGCGCTACAATTTTGGATGTTTTTATAATATATATTTACCTTCGCAACGGGAGACTACTAAAATCTCTTGAGTGACTTGTGCTGAGCAATATGAAGATTGTGCTCATTGTTCTATAGCAGGAAACAAGAAAATAGAGCTTTTCAACGGGGATACGGTAGTATATAATCTCCTTAACTTAACACTGTTAACTTATATAACGACGTTAACAAGGGAGATGAAATCATGAACCAATATGATGTTATTGTCATTGGTGCCGGGCTGGGTGGTTTGTCTTGTGCAGCCAGACTTTCTGCGTTGGGTTACCGGACAGCTGTGTTTGAAAGTCATACTTTGGCTGGCGGCTTTGCTACTGAATTCACAAGAAAGGGATATACCTTTGATGTCTCCTTGCACGGCGTCGGCGGACTCGAAGAAGGCAGCTTCGGCCGGATGTTAAAGGACTGCCATGTGGACCAGCAAATCGTTCCTCTACGCAAAAAGCATCCTTACTCCATTCGCTGGGAAGGACAGACCATTGATATCCCATCTGATGTGCAGGAGTATACGCAGCTCCTCAAAGGCATGTTTCCTGCTGAGACAGCAGCCATTGACAAGCTTTTCGCAGGTATTCGCCGTTTTGAGGCAGGCTTTTCTGCTTTTTCTTCCCGTACTTCCTGGCGTAAGATGGCGGGCCTGCTCAAAGCAGGCACCTTCTTCCGCTGGACGCAAATGACTACCTGGGGGGCTGTAAGCCAGTTTGGCTTGTCTGACCGATTCACGGAATTTTTCACCGCCCTATGGGCTTATTATGGTTTGCCCCCGAAGCGGCTGGCGGCCTTGTATTTTTTCATTCCTTGGATGGGCTATCATCTGGAGGGGACGTATTACATTCAGGGAGGTGCACAGGCCTTGTCCAATGCGCTGGTCGAAGCTATTCAATCAGCTGGAGGAGAAGTTCACCTACGCAGTCAGGTGTCTGAAATCATACTTGAACGTGGTAAAGCAGCTGGTGTACGTCTGAACAAAGGGGATGTATATAAAGCCAACTGGGTTGTGTCTGGTATCAGTCCTCATCATACCTATGGTCGTCTGCTGGAAAATCATAATGCCGCCCGTCGTGAGTTGGAGGCTGTCACCAAAATGGAGACTGGCACATCTCTTACTCAGCTATACCTAGGGCTATCATGCGAGCCTCGCGAGCTTGGGATCACCGAAGAAGACTTAATCCTATGTAACGAGCCGGATTCGGAGACGGATTATGAACTCATGATGAGCGGCCAGTATACGAAAGGCAACTGGATGCTCACAAATTATAACGCCATGGACCCTACACTCAATGAAGCGGGAAAGGGTGTCATCACCGTTACATTTTTGGACAGATTGGAGAACTGGCCTAGCGCACGTCCCGAATATAAAGCCAAAAAAGAAGCAGTAAAACAGCAGATACTGGAACGCCTTGAACAGCTATACCCTGGTTTTAGCAGTAAAGTGGTAGTGGCAGAGTTGGGCACACCACGCACAATGCAGCGGTATACCGCTAATCCCGGCGGGGCTGTTTACGGCTTTGCACAAACGGTGCGGCAGTCCGGTATACACAGACTGAAGCACAAATCAGCAGTGAACCGTCTGTCATTGGTAGGGGCCTGGACACAGCCTGGGGGCGGGTTTCAAGGAGCTATGAACTCGGGTATAATGGAAGCTGATCGTATCGCCGCCAAATTGAGATAGGCAGAAAGGGCACGTATATCTATTCATGAAACATATCAAACGCCGAGAACGTGAAAGCAGTGAGATTCGCCGCAAAATCATTGAGGCCGCCCGATCGCTCTTCTTAAACCAAGGGTATGCCGAGGTCTCTATGCGTAAAATTGCGGATCAGATCGAATATTCACCAACGACTATTTATCATTATTTCTCCAATAAGGAAGCGGTTGTTCGTGAACTGCTGTTAGAAGGGAATGCTTTGTTCCTGAAGGCTCTTCAGCAGCGCGTGGATGAAGCGCAGGCAGCCGGACTGAACGCTCTGGACACACTGAAAACAGTGTCCGATGCTTATGTCCGTTTTGGCATGGCTAATCCCGAATACTACAACATCCTGTTTATCAGCAACCTTGAATCTGTAAGCTCGGTTAGCCTTATAGACAGTGGGAGTTTTAAAGGGTTTGAGTTGCTTGAGGGCGGACTCAAAGTCGCTATGGAGGAAGGGGGCATCATTCAAGGGGATGAGCACCTGATGGCTAGATCCGTATGGAGTATGTTACACGGACTAACTTCTCTTCTCCTGAATTTTGAGCTTCCTATGGCCAAAGCAAATAATGAATTGATTTCATTTACTATAGATACTTTTTTTCGAGGATTAAGCCGCTGATGCAGCGGCTCATTTTTTTGTGCTCCCACCCCGTACAGGCAAGTCTGCATACGCCGGCTCCTGTGTTAACGAAGTTTCAAATCTGAAAGCTGCTCCAGCACGGCTTCAATGCGACGTTTATCTTTTTTGAGCATCACGAGTTGTAAAGAAGCATGAAGCAGGTTTGAGATGCTAGCCCAAACGTCTGCTTCTAGACCGGGCAGAAGATCGCGCTGAATCATGATATCCAGCGCCTCGGTTGCAATTTTCTGATGAAGCTCGCTACTGGATAGCCATTCAATCACCTGCTCAGCTGTAGGACGAGAGTAGGCGAAAAGTACTGCCCAGCCATCGACCGGATGATTGACCTTATCCCGCATCCAGTCAATGACCTGCGGTGAATGAAAATGCTGTAACTGCCCGCTAACGGTGTATCCTTCTAATTTGCCATCCTTTGCCGCATGCTGTATTAGATCATTGTAAACACTTGTCAATCCTTCTTGTTCGGGCAAGCAGCGGGCAGATAGATAAGCACGTGTCGAGACAAATGCTCTCTCAGCATGTATGTTATTTGAAGCGGATGAATTCCATGCTTGCGTGATATCCGTGTCCGGCTCCCATAAGGAGCGAACCCAGTCAGCAGCCCCAATACCTGCGGTCTCCCCAATAAAAAATGCCCATGTAGCGAATTGGGCCGGGTTACGCTGAATGCGCTGCTCCCAGGCAAGAAAAATATCCTTTGGATCATAGGCCTGAAAAGCCTGCAGTACAGCAGGATGATCTACGCCATGCATGGTGGTGTAATGGATCAGTGTTTCCAGCGACCGGGCGGCATCCTCCAGCTTCATCGTACAGAACGTGTTCAACCAGCGCTGCCACAACTGTAGCGGCGGGCTGTCTAGTTGAATACCATGCTCGTCTAACACGTTAGACCAATCCCACAGCCATAACCCGTGCAAGGCAAGCATGGTTTCTATATAGGTAGGTAGACTTTCTGCGAGCAGCGTGAACCGGTCCAACTCATGCTCATAACAGAACACTGCTGGCTCTGTTGTGGATGTCGCTCTATCAAGCAGGATCGGATCACCGGCACCGTTATAGTTTAAAATTAGATATCGTTGTTCGTCCGCTGCTGAGTCGGTGTTTTCTCCATAGGATGTAAAATAGCTTATATACTCATGGTTCCAGCCAAATTCTCCTGTAATATCGTCAAGCATATTCGGTTTTTGTTTAAGGCCATTACTGCTTTCATATGAACAAGCCAGTTTATCGGCTACAATACAGTGTTGAGGGAGGCACCATAGCAAATGTAAGCTGCCACACCGCTTTACCAATTCAGACAGGGAGGCAGGCAAAGGGACCTGCAGCCGTTCCTCCAACTCAGTCAGTTCCTCTTCGGAAATCCCCTTCGTCCATTGGTATACCACGTCAGGCATCCCACCTTGTCTCAGGCGCTCAGCGATCCCTCCGATCTTTTCTAAGATATGTGCAAAATGTACTGTCATTTGTATTCGTCCTCCTCTTACTCTACAACTTGGCAATGTTCTTTTTGCAGGAATGATAGAACTTCATCATGAAGTGCTATCGCTTTAGGTTCATAAATGATCGCCACTTCGCGTCCATATGCATAATTGAAACGTACGTATCCGCCAAGAGACTGAAGAAAAGCCAAGCAGATATGCTCGTTTTCAATCCATAGATTTGAGTCAAAATGCTGTTTAAAACGCTGAGCCAATACCTGTATAGATGCTGGAGCTACTTGCAAGGCTTGATCGTTCGGATTGGCTGAACCGTAAGCTTCCGCCGTCTCTGGTGGATTAAATAGTAGAAATGTTGCAACTCTATCCAGACTGACAGGCTCGAAATAACGGGGGAATGGCTCTATTCTTCCGAATTCATCCCGTAGTATATACTCCAGCGTATCTATAAATGGTGCCTGAACATCTAATGGCTTCATAGTAATGACCTCCGAATGTCGCGGTAGCCAAAGCAAGCCTTCGACCTGAGGATGCACCGCTAGGAAATCACCATCTATGGAGCTGCCGATGACCACGCACTCGCTCAGCTGTTGCGCGGTGATCGGACAGTTATCATCATGCGTCCACAGTTCGTAATCCGCATAGGATTGCAAAAGTTGAGGATCAGGTCGTTCAATCACCAGCAGGCCGCAATAGGTACCTGGCCCGTATTGGGTGAGAAATGAAGCGTAGGGAATTGGTAAAGTTATGCCATAGGTATGTTCGAAATTTGTCAGTTCATCGGCAGCTACTGGCGTGTGTTGTGTGGAAACCCAATACATGTAGAATACACCTGCTTTCTGGCACTCTATCTATAGGGATGGAGTCCAAATGTAAATGAGAGATATGCTATAATCAGGAAATAAAATAGTTAAATATTAGTCTATCTCAATTATGTAAGAACTACAATTTGTGAGGGTATGAGAGGGGAGCACATCGTATGACATCGGGGGTACAGGCCTACATAGATCCAATTTTTGAGGAGATTGACCAGAGATACGCTTCTGAGCAAAAACGCATCGCGGAATTCAAGACCAAAAGCGTCCTTCACGAAGGGATTCATGAATACTTAAAAGTTACCTGTAAGAGAGACGGGTTATGGGTGGATACCTACGAACCGTTTGATTGGGATCATCGTAGACCAGATATGGATATTTCCGGTTTTATGGAAGGGGTGACGCTCCAGCAGGTGCAGGATGAATGGATGCCTGTGTTCAAAGAACGGATAGCGGCCCTGTATAATTCAGAAGAATTTAGTCCTATGTTTTTTCGTTATCGGCTGGAATTTCATCTAGAGGTGGTCTTGGAGAATAAGGCCAGTCATTTTACATTCTCGCTGTTGAACGAAGATAAGCGGCAGCATCTGTTAGCCACTATCGAACAGTTTGTGGAGCAAAAGCTTGACCCTGCCAGTAAAGCTATCCCGAAGGAAGAGGACGATTTTTTCTTAGTAAGGCACTTGCTTGATCCTCATTTGTACCCTATAGACGCCCAGCGGGTGAATGAGCTGTTGAATCGAATGGATGCAAAAGTGCAGGTTAGCCGTAAGCGAGAAGAAGCATGGAGGCATCAGCTGAGCAGAGGCTTAATGCATTGGGCTGAAGATGAATTTTTGGCCAAATACGCAGATCGGGAAAAAAACTACGGGCTGGAGTATACGGTGAGGCCCGATATTCTTCCTTCAGATATTCCTGCCCCCGCCATGGAGATGTTCCTGCTCACCGCGATGCGTGTGGGTTCGACCGATGCCGATGCACGGCAGAGTTATTTGGAGATTGCTGCACAACTGGGTTCAAATCAGGCAGCCGAGTGGCTTAAGAGTGGATCAGGCAGCATTCCAGCGTCATATACAAGTGAACGAGTCACCTGCCAAGCGAATGATATTTTGCAAACACTGGAGGTTCAGATTCGTTCTGAGGAAGAAGAGAGCTATAGAGAAGCACTCGTATATCTATGTGATATATTACGAAAAGGCTTTACTAAGGAATATGGGATGAAGTTCAAAAGCAAAGTGAAAAACTATCTACCCGTACCCAAGTTAGCCAAATCTGCATTACATCGTTTCTTTGCCAATGCACTTGAATACCCTTCGCTGCATCCGTTGCTGGCGGAATATGCCGAGACTGTGATGGAAGAATTCAAGTGGTACAACGATGTAGAGCCGGGGGAGAAGTCAGCAATGCCGGGAACCTATGCGGTGATGGGATTAGGGCTTAAAGGAACGGAATATTTTCCGTTAGTGAGTCGTTATATGAAGCTAGTGGATAGTGAGCACCAGTCGGTGCAGGACGGTTACGCCGCTGTGTTTGCTGAGGCACATGGACTGACACCGGATACGATTCCCGTATGGGTGAGGATTCTTTTGACAGGTAATGATTCTGCCAAACCTCTGAAATCGGCTGGCATTGAAAGTGCAGAACAGGCGAAGGCGCTAGTAAATGTACTTGAGAAGTTGGAAGACTACGAACAAGAGATGATCGTTTATCGTATATGGGGTAGTGCAAAGAAACTAAAAAACAGCCTGAAGCAGGCTGTCCCTGAGGTAAAAGAGATACTGGAGACGCTTATTCCATAAAAGCATCGTATTCATGATCATATTGCAGTCCCTGCGCAATGCGTTGAACATCCGGCTCGCTTCCACTGCGGCGCAGTACTTCAATAACATCTGTACAGTCGCTATCTCCAGCCGAGATTGCACGTGGTGGTCCGACAGACGGCCTGGACCAGTGCTTCTAGGCTGTCAAAAGTTTGTATACTCATGTTTGGAATGCTCACCCTTAGACGCTTGTTTATGCTGTAGTTTTTGTAATATTTTCGAGATGGCCTGGCGATTTTTCGCATCCTTAATGTACTTTGGAATGGAATGGGAAGCCGTTCGCATCATACCGGATGTGGGTTTTTCCCGCAACTCGGCAGAGATATAGGAGAGCAAATAATTCAGGTGTATCCGGTTAAGAGCCCACACCGGTTTCCCACGATAGTAATCAAGGAAATACAGCTGGAGCTGGAAAATAGGATCTTTTCCATTTTGGATCACGTCCGTATGCCATTCACGTGACTGCATACGATGCACCGGAACTTGATTACGTGTCTCACAGTGCGGACAGTGTATATTCGTATTTTTATGAGTAACCGTTCGGTCATCATGGATTTCAATATTAAAATATCGCTCGCAATGGCTGCATACACCGCGTGCATAGAATTTATACGGTTCTGGCTGCTGAAATGGGTAGTAACAATGAGAGCAGCGAACAACGTAATAACAGTCTTCTTTAGATCTGGAAATAAAAGCTTGGCCCTGACAGCGAGGACAGTGAACAGCTACCTGTTCTCCTCTCCGGATCACGGCGGCAAAGTCATATTTATATCCATATTCATCTTTGAAGCGTTTTTGCTCCATGTTCGTTCCTCCTTTGCGGAAAGAGCGTAAAAACGTACTTTTTATATATCATATGTTATAATATTCCTTAACAACAGAATGGCTTAGATGGGCGGTCGGCTAGTCTCCTGTAAAGGAGGTGAGGTCCTGATTCTTTCCTTCCATAAAAAGAAATAGACCGCCCGTGGTAGGAACCGGTCTATTTCGTATACCGTGAACTTGCAACCACCGCCCTTAAAAGCGGCTGTTGCCAAAGAGTGAGGATGTTGACGCATCTTCACTCTTTTTTAGAATATACATCTTATTCCCATTTTAACACTTGAAAATGGCCTTTTCAATGTGCCGAAGGGTGAAAAAGCGAATAGGATGTGCAAAAGGAGAGGGCGAGCATGAGCATTTTTACAGGGCTGCAACGTTCGCAGTTTCAGGCTTATTATGATGAAGAATTTCTTATAGAGCATCGTTTTGAAAATGGTAGGGGCTTTCCGCCTTCCTATATAGATTACGTCAAGACTCTTGGCTACGGGCGGTTATGTGGCGTATGGAACATCCATATTCCTCTCGGGGATCATCCGGATTCATGGCTTCATCGTTACCATGACTGGCGAGCCTGGTTTGATGATTTGCTGGAATCGGAGGAGGTCTTACAAGAAGCGGCGTTGGAGCCAGATGGTTTCCCGCAATTATTGGAGCATGCCGTTCCCTTCGCTTCCAGTGAAGAGGATGACCTGCTGGTCTGGGATATTCAATCGCCTGATAAACGGGGGGAATTCCCGATTTATGCTTTGAATCTGCGCACATGGGGCAACTTTCGGTATGCAGCCCCGGATTTGTATTGCTTCGTCGAAGCGCTGCTGGATAGAGAACGCGTAAAGTCGATTTTGGGAACACATCGTACACCATTCCCTTATACATTTGAACCCTTTTAAATCGTTAAAGAGCCACCCTGGTTTTCGAACTTTAAGGTGGCTCTTTAAGTTGCTATTCTTTTTGTTCTTTATGCTTGGGCTAAATATTGCTGTACCAGTTCATATCCAGCCACGCCCATTACAGGATATTGATTATATTCTTTTAGTTCCAGGTTGCGTACATATTCATCTCCGTAATACAGATGGCCCGCGCAATTAAAATATTTTAGCTGCTGTTGTTCCTCAGATAGAAGGCGATGATCGATAATGGGCCATACTCCCTTCGTCAGATTTTGGGTGGCGGTGAATATAACCTCGAACCTGCCCCGGTAATCTGTGAATGAGAGATATGTAGCTTCACCCTCGTACGCTTGATTCTGACCTATGGATAGAACACCAAAGGAGAACGCTTTTTTGAATCGACCATACAGTGCGCAGATCACCTGACATACCGCAAATCGGCCGTCATGCAGAGGGATAACAAAAATATCGCCTTCCTGATGTTTGATTCTCTTAAATACCATCGTCAGGCCAGCTCTTCCTGAAGGATCTCTGTTTTTAGACCTTTAGCGCTGGTAATTGTAATGCTAATCGCATCAAAACCGTTTCGCTTGGCCTCTTCAAAATCGCACCGTTCGCCGCTGATCAGCTCCAGCTGTCCGTTCTCGTCCACATCATCTGCAAACTCGTCATCCCAATCAACATTATAAAAAGCAGTCACGGTCACCTCAAAGGTATCCTCACCGTCATCGTCCAGATAAGGTAGCAGGGGAGTGCGATTGTTCTGCTGTTCTTCTGTATATACTTCACACAGTAGTGCATCGTAACCATGGCGAGTTCCATCAAAAATGACGATCTGCTCACCTGTGACTGCATCTTCTGCAATAATGAGCTGGGGCGCAAACTCTGTTACAGCGATCAACTCATCCATGAATTCTCCATAGTAAAAAATGTGGAATTTCGTATTTCCGGCCTGTGAACGGAGCTTACCTGTCCATTCTTGTTCAACCCATGCCTCCGGGTTTTCGGGTACAACCCAATCCTCCAAATAAGCAGGCCCTAATTTAGTATGCTGTGTTTCTGTCATTTATAGCGTCTTCCTTTCTTTTCGTTTTATTATGACATGGACAGGGTAACGATTTTGTTGTCCTCATCCACATCTACCTTCACATTTACTCCGAGCTTGTCCTTAAACAGCTTACTGATATTAATATAATCATCCTTCACCGGCCTACTTGAATTACCAGTGGTGCGAGTCATTCCAGCGGTGATGATAGAGCGCACGTAGGTTTTGTCGAGGCTGGCATCAGGATTGTAAGTATAAATAACCTGTTCCTGTTGGTTGTAATAATGGGTTAACTCCGTATAGTCGTTGGCGTTCTCATACTGTTTTTCCTCACGTACATACTCAGGATGGTCCATGGTATAGTGGATTCCCCCATCCAGAAAAGGATTTTCTTTGGAGGGCTTGAGTTCATACTGTCCATAGGCTAGCTGAAACAGATACTCTATGCCTGAGCCCTCTGCCTGATAGTAGAGCTGACGATGGTCCCCATTTTTATCTATTGCGGTATAGCTGCTGATTAAAGGCCAGGCATCATATTTTTTACCCTTTACCTCAAGGGCAAGCTTGTAATGTACAAGCACCTTCTCATTTTGGAATAATCCAAAGCTGCTCATAATGAAATAGGCAGGCACACAAATAATTCCGATAATTAATATGAAAATAAATATTCTTACACGCATAAGTAGAGTGATTCTCCTTTGGTTGTCGATTATGTGGACAGCTCACGCTGGGCAGATGCACCGAATTCCTCATGGTGCAATAATTGCTTCAGCGCCTGTTGTGCGAAAGGATGGGCTTTATGTGCACGGAGCAGTGCAAAAGCGGCCCCCTGGACTAAGATATATGTATCACTGCGGATTAAGTCCAAAGCTATACGTAGCTCTGCTTCTGAACAAGGCATCCACGCCAAAGCTTGTAAAGCTGCGTTCCGTACATCATCATCTTCATCAGGCTTGGACAGCAGCTCGCGAATTCCTCGCATGATCATCGGCTGCTGGCTTTGATCCGCATATAGCCCGATGACCTTCAGCGCTTCTATACGAAGCAGATCATCCTCAGATGATTGCTGCACAAGCTGCAAAAGGAATGCGATGGTGTCCCCCATGGGCTGGGGTATAGCTGTTAATTCGCGTAATGAGACCAATTATCTTCATACGATAGTGTAGGGAAAATAGATAAGAACGTCTTTCCGTCATCATCGGTTTGTATGGACATATACCCCCCTCATTTCTTAGCCAGATTACTTTTTGACATTGTGTATTACCTACTCTCGTTGTCTGTAGTTCGATAAAGCTTCTTCCGTTCCGCCACCCTCTAGCAGCACCATAACCGCATAGGAAATTGTATCAATCCAATCGTCAAGCGTACTAATCTGCTCTACGGTCAGCAGGTGATTTCGCTGCAGCATACCATCAGGATGCAACGCCCATGCCCGTGTATATTGGCAAATCCCCCACAGAGCGGATATAAGCTCCCGTTCTACGGACGGTTTCTCCAACTCATCTGCCAGAACTTCAATGATAGTCATGAGCTCATGAAAATTATCCTCGATCAGTTCTCCCTGGAAGGGACGAAGCATCCCTAGAAATCCGCTTCGCATTTTGGGATGCTCCAGATCATCATGAATAAAAGAATGACAGTGCAACAGCTCACGGGCTTCTTGTTTATTCATGAAGTTCCGTAATCTCTGCACGGATACCTCTGCACAGAAAGCTGCCTGACAGCCCTGACAAGGCATCGATGTCAACGACCATGTCTGCTTCTTCATAGCGGAAATCGAGCTGCAAGATGATATTTTCTGTTTCTACAGGGGTTAATACATGCTCTTTGGTTTCCAGAAATGTAAAAGTCACTGCATAGCGTGGAATATCTTTGGCTGGAGCCTCAGGGATCACTGGTGCCCCAGCCGAAGGTTCCAGATCCGGTGATTTAGGAACCAGCACGCTAGCGGGGGATAGCTCAATTGTCAGTGTAATCTGGTCTTTCGTCATATTGGCAGCCGTGATTCGGTCATAGTGAAAAGGTGGAAAATAGCCGAGCTTTTCTACAATGCTGTCTGCACCTTGAATAGAAACGGTTGGAGAGAAAGCCAGTTCCAGTCCGATGGACCCTGTCAGTTGGTCTTCATATTCTGGATTGATACGGATATGGACCTTTTCCGGCTCTACCTTCAAAATCGTACCTATAAAATACTGTTTGCCATGGATCAGAACAACATCATGCGGAACGAACGGCAGAGCTCCTCCCGCTTGATAATGAATGAGATATTCGTTTTCTTTTTTTTCAGCCTTTTGAACTTGAATTTGCATAAATTGCAGCCTCCTAGGGTTAATGGGATGACGGATTGTTTAAGTGTGTGGTAAAGGATACGGAGTCCACGATTGAAAAACATACTTCATATCCGGAGTATCCTTTTCGAGCATAAATGGAAGAATATCCATAATGGCACGTGCTTTACTGCCAGCATAAAAGTTGCGCGAGCTGTGTAACAGTTTGGTTGCCTTTATCCACTGGCTCAGCTGCATCATAACGTCTTCGACGATTGTTTGGTCGATACGTTCATAAATGTCCTGACGGATCGAAACAAGCATCCCGCAATTGTTGGGAGATTGACCCATAGGGTCATTGGACAAAAGAATGTAGACTTCCGGCGTTGTCCCTTTGTTATAGGACGATTTGATACTGGGAGCCTCGATAACCAGCATCAATGGAGTCAATTCATTATCGGTTACAATGCGGAGCAACTCCTGCTTGTCCCAGCGGATCTTACCGTGTTTGGCTTTCTTGGATTGATAGACAGACACACGGGTATTGCGGATTCCTGATATGTTCAGGAATGTTTCAAAACAATCGAACAGGTTAGTAAAGCACTCTTCGGCAAACAAAGTGTGCTTCTCCGATAAGGAACCTGTCATTATGAAATTATAATGTAGATTGTTAACCACAAGCATCCATCCTTTATTCATGAATTACCAATTCTCCTACCATAATATATGACATGGTGATTGAATTCACCTTTTGCGTTATTCGTTAAAATCGTTTGGAAACCAGTTCAACTTCGCGTATACTAGGAAAGTCATATATGGAACGGCCTGAGCCGCCTTGCGGCCGTATGTTGAGTTACATGAACAGATTCAACGATAACGGATATGCTCCCTTCCTGAAAAGGGGAGAATAAGAACCGATACAAAAATGGGAATTCTGAACTATGGAACGATAGATGTCATATGGCACATGAACCTATTTTACGTGACACATATTGAATACAGATAAGGGAAGTGAATGCAACTTGAAGAATTTTACAGCATTAGGCGTGGAGCAACATTGGGTAGAAGCCTTGAAAGAGCAGGGCATCTCAGCGCCAACACCTGTACAGCAGGAGTCCATTCCACTATTGATGGAAGGTCAGGATGTGATTGCCGAGGCACATACGGGGACAGGGAAGACGCTTGCGTTTTTACTACCGATTTTACAAAAACTGAATTTGGACAAGCGGCACCCGCAGGCGCTTGTGATTGCACCTACGCGTGAATTGGCACTTCAGATTACAGAGGAAGCTAAATGCTTGGCTGCTGCGGAGCCGAGTTTATCTCTACTAGCTGTTTACGGAGGACAGGACGTGGAACGTCAGCTTCGTAAACTAAAAGGCGGTGCACAACTGATTATTGGTACACCTGGGCGACTGCTGGATCACCTGAGACGTGGCACGCTCGATCTAGGCGGCATTAAAATGCTGGTCCTGGATGAGGCTGACCAAATGTTACACATGGGCTTCTTGAACGACGTGGAGACGATTCTGCAGGAGGTTCCTTACCGGAGACAAACAATGCTGTTTTCCGCTACGATGCCAGCTGGTATTCGTAAGCTGGCTCGTGTCTATATGAACGAACCCGTTGATGTCAAAGTGAAATCGGCTTCTTCCGTTCCAGTGAGCCAAATCCGTCAGGTCGTTGTACAAACAACAGACCGTGGTAAGCAACAGGCATTGGTAGATATGCTGAATACGGATCGTCCGTATTTGGCTGTTATTTTCTGCCGTACTAAGCGTCGGGCTTCCAAACTGAATGAGGAGCTCCAGGAGATGGGGTTCGAGAGCGGTGAGCTGCACGGGGACTTGTCCCAGAACAAGCGGGAGCAAGTGATGAAGGCGTTCCGTGAAGCGAAACTTCAATTGCTCGTAGCGACAGATGTAGCCGCACGCGGCTTGGATGTAGAAGGCGTCACGCATGTCTTCAACTATGACATGCCACAGGATGCCGAAAGCTACATCCATCGCATCGGGCGTACCGGCCGTGCCGGAGGCAAAGGCGTTGCGGTGACGCTCGCCACGCCGAGGGATGTTCCGGAGCTTCGGAACATCCAAAGAGTTGCTGGTGTCACATTCACCAGCAGTGAGGGCGGCGGGCAGCGTAGACCTGCTCCCGATACGGCTGAGCGGCAGGGTAGAAACGACCGCTCAGGCAGAAACGACCGCCGTTCCTTTGGCGGCAACGATGCTGGCGGTGGACGCCGTAGCGGCCGCGAACAGTCCGGTCGTCGTGACGGCGCAAGCGGCGAGCGTCGCTCCAACCGTAGCAGTAGTGAACGCGGCGGATATGATCGCGATCGCAGCAACGGCGGTTCCACACGCGGAGGTCAAGGCCGCTCGGCGGGGCAAAGCAGCGGACGCGGCGGATATGATCGCGGCAGCAGTGGTTCTGAACGCGGAGGTCAAGGCCGCTCGGCAGGACAAAGCAGCGGACGCGGCGGATATGACCGCAGCAGCAGCGGTTCCGCACGTGGAGGCCAAGGTGGACGCGGTGGACAAGCCAAAAGCGGTCCGCGTGGGGGTCAAGGTCAAGGAGGCCGACGCGGACGGTCCAGGTAGATAAAATAGGGGTATTCTCATAGAATGCTCCACTATGGTTATCATAATAGCCCCGGGGAGGCTCATCTTCCGGGGCTATTGTAATCTTCATCTATGCCGCTGCAAGAATAGCATCATAAGATAAAGAGCAACGAAAGATGCCTTGAGATAACCGAATAGCGGGTAGGGCATTTTTAAAAGATAATTTGGAGGGGTTATACATCATGCAGGAACAGGATATGGGCAAGCGTGCCATGGTCTCAGCATGGATCAGCCTGATTAGCAACATCCTCTTAACCGGCATCAAAATCATCGCAGGGCTCATGTTCAACAGTAAGGTGCTGGTGGCCGATGGTGTGCATAACGCCGGGGACGTGATTGCTTCTGCAACCGCACTGGGAGCGATGAGAATATCCAGCCAGCCTCCGGATGAGGATCATCCTTATGGTCATGGCAAGGCAGAAGTCATTGGTGCTAGTGTGGTGGCGGTCATATTGTTCGGGGCAGGTATATTTATCGGCTATCATTCCATTGCTGCACTGTTTGAACCGATGCCACAGGAGCATATACTGGCCTTAGTGGCAGCCATTATTTCCTTGCTCTGGAAACAGTGGCTGTATCTCTACACAATTCGTATTGGCAGAGCGGCCAATAGTCAGGGCCTCATTGCGACGGCAAAAGATCACCTCGCTGATGTGTATGCCTCTGGAGCCGCTGTACTGGGCATCGGATTAGGACTGATCGGGGAACACTGGGATATTCCGATTTTATCTTACGGCGACCCCATTGCGGGGTTTGTAGTGGCGTTGCTGGTTCTGAAATTGGCGTGGGAAATGGGCCGCGAATCCATAGATGTGCTCATGGAGAAGGCTATTGCAACCGAGGAAATCGAAAGCTACGCAGCAGCCGCACTGAGTGTAGCCGAGGTTCAGCGTATTGACCGTATCCGTGCCCGTGAGCACGGTCATTATATTATTGTAGATATCCGAGCTTCAGTGGATGCCTCTTTGACGATTCAGCAGGGACACGATATTATCCGGCTGATCAAGAGGGCCGTCATGAAGCGGGAGCCACGGGTTTATGAGGTGCTTGTCCATTTGAATCCGTGGTATGCAGACGACCTCCATGCTGTAAAATCAACACAAAAAGAACCTGAAGATAAGGTGTAACCGATACGAATAACGCCCCTAGAACAAACGCCACGAATTGACAGATAACTTGCCGGAAGGGTATGCTTTTAAAAGCCGAACGATGATGAATAAAAGCGAGGTTACCCGAAAATATGCGAAAATTTTTAAAATGGCTAGGTATTTCTGTGACTGCTGCAGTCCTTTTAGTGGGCGGATATTATGCTTATTCTATATATCATTTTACGAATCAAATTTCGGTTGCTTCCGGTCAGGACTCGAAATTTAAACCGCAAACCCAAACATCAACCAATGTACAACCTGTAGAGGTATCACTCCCACCGGAATGGGATGGAACAGAGAGAGTGAATATTCTGCTGCTTGGCGGCGATTCTCGTGGAGAAGATTCAGGGCGCTCTGACTCGGTTATGGTTGCTTCTGTTGATCCGGTTACGAAAAAGGCTACCCTGATGTCGATTCTTCGTGATACGTACGTCAAGATCCCGGGTCATGGGCAAAGTCGATTGAATGCAGCCTTTTCCTACGGTGGGCCTGATTTGACCAGACAGACTGTGAGCGACCTTCTGGGGATCCCAATTCAATATTATGTATATACTGATTTTAATGGTTTCATTGCGTTGGTTGATTCTGTAGGTGGTATTGACCTGGATGTCGAAAAAGATATGCATTATACGTCCAAGGCAGACAAACACCAGTTTGATATTGACTTGAAAAAGGGAATGCAGCACATGGACGGCAAAACAGCCTTGCAATATGTACGTTTCCGTCATGATGCGACTTCCGATTTTACACGTACGGAGCGACAGCGCAAATTCATTACCGAACTGGGCAGTAAAATACAATCGACCTCGTCGCTCATTAAACTGCCAAGTATTTTAAATAGCATATCTCCTTATATTGAAACGAATCTGAGTACAACGGAAATGCTGCAGTTGGCTTCATTGGGTTTTAATATCGATGCTAAAACAGTAGCGAAGCAGCAAATCCCGCCAAACGAACTGGTGCGCGGGGAAACCATCAAGGGTGCGCAGGTGTTGGGTGTTGACGAGCGGAAGCTCAAGCGATTCATACAGAATCTTTTTGAACAAGAAAACAAACCGGTGACTACGACGGTGGAGGCTGCCACCACGACAAATGATACTCCATAACCCTTCAAAGCAAGCGAAGTTCGTACAATAACGTACAACTTTGTTTGCTTTTGTGTTTATTTGGGTATAACCTTGTATATTTTGTTGCAAAAATATATCGTAATTATGAAGAACGTATACTCATCTGTCTAAAGAGAAGGGGAATGTCATGTGGAAATAACTCCGGCATGGAAAGACCGGTTTAAGAAGTTTTTCCTGAACAACAAGTTTGTGTTATTCCTGTTGGTATTGCTGCTGATCGGTTTGAATATCTTAGTGCTTACCAAAATTTCATACATATTTACGCCTGTCATCGTGTTGCTGAAAACGATCATTCTCCCGGTCATTTTGTCCGGTGTATTGTACTATCTGCTCAATCCGTTGGTAGATGTACTGGAGCGAAATAAGGTAAAACGGGTATACTCCATTGTTGTCCTGTTTTTGCTCATTATAGGGATTATCGCTATTGTGATTACATCGGTGGTACCTGTGATCCGTGATCAGATACAGGGCCTTATCCAAAATGTTCCTGCCTATACCGAGCAAGTCAAACAACAGTTTGAGCGACTGATTGGCAGTAACTTTGTCAACCAGTTCCAGAACACCATTCAAATAGATCCATCTGAACTAGCCTCCAAAGCTTCTGAAAAGTTATCTGGCTTTATCAATAATGCATGGACGGGTGTGGGAAGCTTTTTGGGTGTGATTACGGAAACTGTGCTTGCGATCGCTACGGTTCCGTTCATTCTGTTCTATTTGCTGAAAGATGGACACAAGCTGCCGCAGTGGATTCTAAAAATGCTTCCACCTATGTTTCGTAAAGAGACAGATCGTATCATGACCGAAATGAATCATCAGGTCAGCTCGTATATTCGTGGACAGATTATTGTCAGCTTCTGTATTGGAGTGCTGCTGTATATTGGTTATCTGATTATTGGATTGGACTACTCTTTGACACTTGCGGTCATTGCGTCCTTTACGAGCGTGGTTCCCTACTTAGGTCCTGTAATTGCCATTACACCCGCGTTAATCGTAGCTATAGTTACCTCACCGATCATGCTGCTCAAAATGGTTATCGTATGGACAGTCGTACAGCTTATTGAGGGTAAATTTATTTCACCACAAATTATGGGTAAATCTCTTCGAGTACATCCGATCACGATCATCTTTGTTATTTTGACAGCTGGCAATTTGTTTGGTGTGGTAGGAATTGTACTGGCGGTTCCAGGTTATGCCGTCTTGAAAGTAATCGTGACCCATCTGTTTAGTTTTTTTCAAAAGCGTTCACATCTTTATGAAGCAGATAAAGTAAAGTAAAAAGCAAGTCTCTATAAAAAGTAAACATGGCTAAATATGTGCGGTAAATCTGCTATTTTGCCCCTCTTGGTTAACTGTGGCTTTACGTGCTATAATTAATGCCTATTCGTATTCCAAAATAGAAAGGTCAGACTTTTTATGATAAAACTCAGCATTCTTGACCAATCTCCGGTATCGAAAGGCATGACGCATGCACAGGCATTACAAAAGACTGCTGAGCTTGCTATAGAGGCGGAACGTCTGGGTTATCATCGCTTCTGGGTATCCGAGCATCATGCAGCCTCTAACCTTGCAGGCTCCAGCCCGGAGGTATTGATTTCACACCTGGCTGCCCGTACCTCTACCATTCGAGTGGGGTCGGGTGGTGTGATGCTGCCTCATTACAGCGCTTATAAAGTAGCGGAAAACTTCCGGGTACTGGAGGGATTGTATCCAGGACGCATTGATCTGGGTCTGGGGCGAGCACCTGGAGGAATGCCGATTGCTACCAGAGCTTTGCAGGAGGGGAAAATGCGGGGCGGTGTTGATCTGTACCCCGAGCAGCTGGATGATCTGCTAGCCTATTTGCACGATAGCACAGGCAACCAGCATCGCTTCGGTTCGCTACAGGCGATGCCGCTCGTAGAGACCGTGCCGGAAATGTGGCTGCTTGGCTCCAGCGGCGATAGCGCAGGTCTGGCCGCCGAGCGTGGCGTAGGCTTTGCGTTCGCGCAGTTTATTAATGGTGAAGGCGGCACAGGTGCTATGAAGGGATATCAGGAAAGCTTCCAGCCTTCCCAGCATAGTGAGCAACCGCGTTCGCTTGTTGCCGTATTTGCGATCTGCGCGGATACCGAAGAGGAGGCCAATCGTTTGGCATCCAGCATGGACTTGTCCCTGGTGCTTTTAGAACAGGGCACGCGTTCCGCAGGGACACCTTCTGTCGAAAAGGCGCTTGCGTATCCGTATACGCCATATGATCGGATGCGCATTCGTGAGAATCGCAAGCGTATGGTGGTCGGTTCACCCGAACAGGTGAAGCGTCAGCTTGAGCAATTATGCAAGGACTATAATGCACAGGAGATTATGGTTGCGAGCATCATTCACGACTTTGATGCCAAAATGAAATCAATACGCCTCATGGCTGAAGCATTTGGACTGTCCTCTGTACAGGCTTAATGCGAATGGCCAGAATTAAAAGATCACAGCTTCAGGGCTGTGATCTTTTTTTGATTTTTTGATGAAATATTGAACGTTTCGCATTGTAAATTAGAAGGAATATGCCAGTTAACACTTGATAATGATTATCAATATCTTTATTATATAAAGATAGAATGAAGTTTTGATGAATGTCGTGCGTTAAGCCCGTGACTATATATATTGGATTAGGGAAAGGGATGATTCCAAATGTTTCGTCTGAAAACGGCAAATCTGGATATTGCTTATGAAGATCGATTGATAGTAGAGGATCTGAACGTAGAAATACCGCAAGGGAAAATCACAGCATTGGTGGGTGCAAATGGCTCCGGTAAGTCGACCATTCTGAAAACGATGGCTCGCATCATGAATCCTAAAGGCGGTAGCGTTCTGTTGGATGGTAAATCCATTCATAAGCAATCCACCCGGGAGGTAGCGAAGCAGTTGGCTATTTTGCCGCAGAATCCGACTGCGCCGGAAGGGTTGACCGTGACGGAACTGGTATCTTACGGACGTTTCCCCTATCAAAAAGGTTTTGGTTCCATGAAAGCGGAAGATCGCAGAATGGTAGAGTGGGCAATACAAGTAACGGGAATGAGCGAATTTCACGATCGTCCGATTGATCAGCTTTCTGGTGGTCAGCGTCAGCGTGCCTGGATTGCTATGGCGCTTGCGCAAGATACGGATATATTGTTTTTGGATGAGCCGACTACATTTTTAGATATGGCGCATCAACTGGAAGTGCTGCATCTGTTAGAGTATCTGAATACTTCGGCAGAACGCACCATTGTTATGGTCGTGCATGACTTGAACCATGCAGCCCGGTATGCTCAGCATATGATTGCGATCAAAAAAGGGAAAGCGAAGGCGGTAGGAGCCCCGACTGAGGTTATGACCCCCGATGTGCTGCGTGAGGTGTTCGGGATCGAGGCGGATATTGTTACTGATCCTCGTACAGGGGTACCACTCTGTCTTCCGTATGCTTTGGCTGGTCAGCCTGCGGTAAACCAAGTAGTAAAGGGAATGAATGTAGAAGAGAAGCAAACGGTGGGTTCTGTTGCCGAGCGGCGTGATGCTAGACCACAAGTAGCAGCAAGAGGTTAGAGCGTCATCAAGTGGCAGCATCAGCGGTAAAGGGTCTGTGGATATTGGCATGTCCGTCACGTTTTGGGTAAAATAGGTTAAGAACCTAACCAAGCGACATGAAGGAGGATGCTGTATGTCTGTCTATTCATATAATGCCGTAACACCAGCCAATCAGGAGGTTTCTCTGGAAACTTACACAGGTAAAGTGCTGGTTATTGCGAATACCGCCAGTAAGTGCGGACTTACCCCGCAATATGGGGATTTGCAGAAGCTTTATGACGAATATAAGGATCGAGGACTCGTTGTTTTAGGCTTCCCTTGCAACCAATTTGGCGGTCAGGAGCCGGGCAGCAGCGAGGAAGCGGCTGAATTTTGCCAATTGAATTACGGGGTTAATTTCCCGGTATTCGCCAAAGTGGATGTGAACGGACCGGATACAGCAGCTCTGTTTGAATATTTGAAGAAGCAGCAGCCTGGAGAACAGGAAGATGGTACAATTCAGTGGAATTTTACAAAATTCATTGTGAATCGTGAAGGTGTGCCTGTAGGGCGTTTTGAGCCTAAGGAGCCACCGGAAGCGATGAAAGCTGCCATTGAGCAGTTGTTATAATAGCTTCGTGTAATTCCAAAGTATATGTATAAACAAGGTCTGATTTCTGCCTGTCTCAGGGGAAACAGACCTTTTTTTATTCTCTAAATGAGCATTTACCTAAGAATTGACGCATCGTGTGGAAAGTCTGTTCCAAGGGCATAATCAGGGGGCAGACAGGGAAAACTGAATGGAGAAAAAAATATTTCAGCAAACGGCTGATCTCAGACATCCTTACCTTTTTAAATGTGGACAAACTGTGAATATCATAAAAAGCTATTGTAATGTGAAAAATATCACACTATAATAAGCGCATGAAGTGAAATAAATCACAAGAAGTAACGAGTTGCCTAAGTGAAAGTATTCACAATTATTATACATTTTATGCCCACACACCAAGGAGGAATTCAACATGAAAGTAGCAGTTATCGGATGTACACACGCAGGTACAGCAGCCATAGTCAACACAGCTAAATGTTATCCAGATGCCGAAATTACGGTTTATGAGCGTAATGACAATATTTCATTTTTATCTTGTGGTATTGCACTGTACGTAGGTGGTGTCGTCAAAGATCCGCACGGATTGTTTTATTCGTCCCCAGATCAACTGGCTGATATGGGTGTAGTGACCAAGATGCTTCATGAGGTAACGAGTGTGGATACAGCCGGCAAAACGCTGCATGCACGTAATCTCCAAACAGGTGAGGAATTTACGGACACATTTGATAAATTGATTGTGACTACTGGATCGTGGCCAATTATTCCGAAGCTGGAAGGCATTGAACTTGATCATATTTTGCTCTGCAAGAACTATAATCATTCGAATGAAATCATTGAGAAAGCCCAGCACGTACAGAACATTACAGTCGTCGGAGCTGGATACATTGGTGTTGAACTGGTAGAAGCTTTTCAAATGAACGGTAAGAACGTAACGCTGATCGACAGTGCTGATCGTATATTGAATAAGTATTTAGACCATGAGTATACAGACCGGATTGAGAATTCCCTGAGAGAACATGGCATTAAGCTGGTACTTGGCGAGACAGTAAGTCGTTTTGAGGGGACTAACGGTAAAGTAAGTAAGGTCGTGACCTCCAAAGGAGAGTATGAAACAGAGCTTGTTATACTCTGTATCGGTTTCCGACCTCAAACGGATCTGCTCAAAGGTCAGGTAGATATGTTGCCTAACGGTGCGATCATTGTGGACAATTATATGCAAAGTAGCTGCCCGGATGTGTTTGCAGCAGGCGACAGTTGTGCAATTCGTTATAATCCGACTGGCAAAACAGCTTATATCCCATTGGCGACGAATGCGGTTCGAATGGGGACGCTGGTGGCACGCAATCTGGTACAGCCGACCATTGCCTACATGGGAACACAAGGAACCTCGGGTATCAAAATTTACGAAGATAATATTGCGGGAACAGGAATGACAGAAGCCGCAGCAACCGACGAGGGGATGACTGTAGAAGCTGTAACCATTGAGGACAGCTACCGTCCTGAGTTTATGCCAACCTCTGAAAAGGTATTGCTGAAGGTTGTATATGAGCAGGAGACACGGAGAATTGTTGGGGCACAAATTATGTCGAAGGTCGATTTGACGCAATCCATTAACACGCTGTCTGTAGCCATTCAAAATCATATGACCATTGACCAGTTGGCTTTTGTCGATTTCTTCTTCCAGCCGCACTATAACAAGCCTTGGAATTTCCTGAACGCGGCAGGTTTGCAAGCATTGCCTACAATATCCGAACGGAACCCAGTTACTGTATAATTCGATTTGTCTGTGACATTGTTCATAAGTTTGTCAACAATCTGAAGCGTACGGATGAATCCTTATAGTACAATATAGAGAGCATAAGGATTAGGGGGAGACTTTATAATGGATTTGTTTTATATCCTTTTTCTTGTAGTTGTTGCAGCCGTCGGTCTGGGCGGAGTTCTTTGGTTCTTGAGAGCTGTTGAAAAGGAAGAATACAATTAAATGTAAAGCGCGTAGTAGCGCAGTAGATGTAATAAAATAGAAAAACAGTCCTTTATCCAAGGGCTGTTTTTTTTATACTTTAGAAAGTGATTTTTTTCACAAACAAAATCACTGATTTTAAATAAAATATAAAAGAAGAATATTTTGTTTAAAAGATATTAAAGGAGCGGGGGCAGATGGCAAGCTATAAACCGGGGCAAATTGCCGAAAAGACGGTGGAAACAGGAGTGGCCAAGGCGAACAACCCGTGGAATGTGGCGGTAGTATTGGGATTTTTGGCAGGTGCATTTATTGCACTAGGGTTTTTGCTGGATATACGCGTTATTGCAAGTGCACCTAAAGAATGGGGAAGCATTGCTACCTTTATTGGAGCTGCGGTGTTCCCTGTAGGTCTGGTGTTAGTTTTGATCGCTGGTGGGGAATTGCTGACCGGCAATATGATGGCAGTGCCTTTGGCGAGATGGGCAGGACGAATTAAGACAGGAGCCATGCTTCGTAATTTGGCGATTATTACGCTCAGTAATTTTGCAGGTGCATTATTTGTTGCATTTTTCTTCGGGCATGTTCTGGGCTTGACCGAAACGGGTCCTTACCTGGATAAAGTGGTGGATATGGCAGGGCATAAGCTGCATGAAAGCTTTTTGCAGTCTTTTATATCAGGTATAGGATGTAACTGGCTCGTAGCACTGGCTGTATGGATGGCTTATAGCACAGACTCCATCGGCGGCAAAATTATGGGAATTTGGTTCCCGACCATGGCCTTTGTTGCTATTGGATTTCAGCACGTTGTAGCCAATATGTTTCTCATTCCGGCGGCTATTTTTGCAGGTCATTTTTCATGGGCAGAGTATGCTATGAATTTCATTCCGGTCTGGTTGGGGAATTTGGTAGGAGGCAGTCTGTTTGTGGCTGGAGCCTACTGGCTGGCCTATCTGAAAAAAACTCAAACCAACACACATTCCGTGAATGAATCTCAAATTACTCCTTCCGTTGCATCCAATCCGTTGAGTGATCATGCATAATCACATTACTTTATGAAGCAATGAACAAAGCAAATCCGCCATGACAGGCCCGGGGGAACGAAACCTGTCATGGCGGATTTTTTTGGGAGTGGTCCATGATTTGGCATGGAGGATGAGTGTGCTCTCGTCCATAATGCCTTGATCTCTTTTACCCTGGGTATGTAATGATGAAACAGGATGATAAAAAAATAATTATGATTTTTAAAATCCGTTTTGCTCTAAACAGCAGGCGGATTTTTATATATTTTGGAGAGATGCTGTGTGGTAAAATCCTTCTCTTGCCATAGGCCAAAGCTGTAGATATGATAAGAACAGTGTAATTTTTGGAAACGGTAACGGAAAGGAGCATTAACACCATGGATCATCGCAATAGCGCGCCTCTTGAGGCCACACTTCAACACAACTTACACAGAGGACAGCGGATGACGGAGCAGCAGAACGGTATTTTTCCGGCCGTATGCCCGTTGGATTGCCCGGATACGTGTGGGCTCCTGCTTCACAAGGAAAATGGAAAGATAGTCAAGGTGACTGGTAATCCGGATCATCCCATTACCAAAGGGGCTATATGCAACAAAGTCCGGAATATGACCGAGCGAGTATATGATCCGGATCGGGTGCTTTATCCGTTGAAGCGTGTAGGCGCCAAAGGGGAAGGGAAGTTTGAACGAATTAGCTGGGAGGAGGCGGTCGATACCATTACAGGTCGGTTCAAGGAGCTGATACGTACGGATGGACCGGAATCCATTCTCCCCTACAGCTTCTATGGCAATATGGGTGTATTGAGTGTGGATGGAATGGATCGTCGCTTTTTCAATGCGCTGGGTTCAAGCCAACTGGATCAGACGATTTGCAGTGTGGCTGGGAATGAAGGCTGGGCATCCGTTATGGGATTTAAGGGCGGCACAAGCCCGGAGGACACAGAGGATGCAGAGCTCATTATTGTATGGGGCGGAAACGTCATCAGCACCAACATGCATCAGGTCGTATTGGCTGAGAAAGCACGTAAAAAAGGTGCTAAGGTGGTCGTTATTGATGTCCATCGCAACCGGACGGCACAATGGGCGGATTGGTTCATTCCCTTATATCCGGGAACGGATACGGCGCTTGCGCTGGGGGTTATGCATGTGCTGTTTGATCAGGGGCTGACAGACGACGAATTTTTACGTCGCTATACCGTAGGTCACGAGGAACTGAGCGAGCATGTTAAGACCTATACACCAGAGCGGGTTTCGCAGATTACCGGCGTGCCGAAAGAGGATATTATCCGTTTGGCGGAAATGTACGGGAAGGCGCGAGCGGCCTATATTAATATCGGAAATGGGCTTCAGCATCATGATAATGGCGGTATGAACGTACGTGCAGTTACATGCTTGCCTGCACTCACTGGACAATGGTTGAAACACGGCGGGGGAGCGTCGCGCTCCAATGGTGCTTATGCCAAGATTAACAGCGCCCATCTGGAGCGTCCTGATCTGCGACAGAACCCGGATGCCCGGGTGATCAACATGAACCGGATTGGAGAGGCGCTGCTACAGAAGGAACAACCGATTAAGGCGTTATTTGTATATTGTAGTAACCCGGTAGTTGTAGCACCTGATTCGGAACGGGTGACGGAGGGATTTGAACGAGAGGATCTGTTTACGGTTGTTCATGACCTGTTCCTTACCGATACGGCCTGCTATGCAGATATTGTGCTGCCTGCTGCGTCTTCTTTTGAAGGAACAGACTTATACAAATCGTACTGGCACCACTATATCCAGATGCAGAAGCCTGTCATTGATCCGCTTGGGGAAAGCAAAAGCAATTATGAGCTATTTAGCCTGCTTGGACAGGCAATGGGCTTTGATGAAGCTGCCTTTACAGAAAGTGAAGAGGATATGATCGCAGGCGCGCTTGATAATCCAACGAACCCTTATCTCAAGGGTGTAACCTTGGATGCCTTAAAAAAGTCGCCTTTTGTAAAGCTTGATATGACGCCAAAGGCTACTTATTTGGAGCGTCTAACTACGCCTTCAGGCAAGATTGAGTTGTATTCGGAAAAAATGAAACAAGCAGGTCTGCCCGCATTGCCCTCCTATGTACCACTGATCGAAGGGTATGACGGAGAGCATCGGCCGCAAGCGGATGACCGTTTTCCATTGATGTTTGTTTCACCGCCAAACCATAATTTTTTGAATTCTACATTTGCTAATTTGCCCAAGCATCAGCGATTGGAGAGGGAGCCTTTGTTGCAAATTCACCCGGAGGATGCTCAGGCAAGAGACATCGCAGATGGTGATCCGGTTACCGTCTGGAATGACAGGGGAATGTATGAATTGAAAGCCAAGGTCACCGATCTGATGCTGCCCGGCACGGTGATTAGCCAAGGATTATGGTGGAAAGGCAAAGGACGCAGACAGCGTGCCAATGCGTTAACCTCTGACCGGCTGTCGGATATGGGGCAAGGGGCTACTTTTTTCTCAACGGTGGTGAATGTGAAGCGCCAATGAGAATATGCCTTTAATGGCGTCAGGTGCAAAAGGAGAAGCAAAATATATGAAATGGTTGGAGTCTTATCCGAAAGAAGTAAAAGTATTTCTCATTGCTAGCCTGATTAATTCCGCTGGAAGTTCCCTCATGTGGCCGCTCGTTAGCATGTATGTATTCGACGAACTAAACCGTAGTATGGGAGATGCGGGGATTGCGATTTTAGTGCAGTCTTTAGGCGGAATATTTGGTCAAGTGCTGGGCGGAGCCCTTTATCATCGTATTGGAGCCAAGAAACTGATTGTCGGCTCACTGGCCATGAATGCGTTGGGACTTCTCTCGCTTCCATTTACCAGTGGTCATTGGGTAGCTTTTGTCATCATGATGGGCTTTATCGGCTTTTTTAATGTGGTATCTGTGCCTGCGATTCAGGCCTTTGTAGGTTTTCGTTTTGCTGACCGACGTGGAGAGCTGTTTAATATCATTTATGTCGCGAACAATATTGGGGTGGCACTCGGAACGGGACTGAGCGGCGTTCTGGCCGACCTTTCCTATCAGCTCAGCTTTGTCATGAACGGGGTAACTTCTGCGGTATTTGCCGGATTCTTCTGGTCGTATCTAAGCAGGGTAGATCGGGAAGAGGGGGAAGTTCAGCTCAGCAAGTCTGTGATGAAAAGAGAAGAAATACCAGCTCGATTGCTGTTTCGTGATACCAGGCTGTATCTCTTTGTGGGGTTAGGCTCACTTTTTTTGTGGTTCGGTAATTCGATCTGGAATACGGGAGTCTCTCCCTATATTATTGAACAGGGCTTGCCTAAAACGATGTATGGGCTACTATGGACGTTGAATGGTATTCTTATTTTTGCCGCACAACCTATTATTTTCTGGATCAAACGGCTGTACGCTCATCACGCTTCGGCACAAATGACATGGGCTGGAGGATTTTATTTGGCAGCTTATATTGTCATCCTGGGCACACAGAACTATACTGGGATGATATTCGCTATGGTACTGGCGACTCTAGGAGAAATGCTGATCGCACCTGCGGTTCCAGCATTTCTGTCTGATCATGGAGGTCGGGGTGCACCTTTTTACATTGGACTTGTAGGGGGCATTGGCGCAGCCGGGCGGGTGATGGGTCCTTATATTATGGGGAAGTTATATGATGGCGGTGGGTTACCGCCCACACTTTGGCTGGCATTAGGCGTAGCCGTATTATCCATTTTGTTTTTCATTCTGCATAGCTGGTTGAACCGTTTTCGGCATGATTTGGATAATTTGGATACTACTCCTTCTTAGGTGGATGTTCCCAGTCCTTAAGTCCCAATAAAAGTTCAGTAATGAGCTTTTATTATGGTACAATAGGTGACAGCTGGTTGCAGTTATTGCTTCAGGAAAGCCTTCACAGGAAGGATTGAAAGGAATTGTTTACAAGTCAACCCTTGACGATACGTCATTCGGAGATGAAGGATGCTCCTGATCTGATTGCGCTGGATGAACTGGTATGGAATGAACGCACGGCTCCTGCTTCGCTGTCATGGAAGTCGCGCGGAGAGTTTCTGCGTAACACGCCTCCAGGCTCTCAACTGGTCGCCATCGAACAGGAAGTGCTCTGCGGGTATATTGGATTTCGTCCTCCAACGCTGTTGGCTAGTAATTGTCATGTACTCGAAATAAATATAGCTGTACGTCCAGACTATCATCGCAAAGGTATTGGGACGGCGCTCATGAACTCCATGAAGGAGATTGCAGCTGCGGAGGGCATACGCAAGTTAAGTTTGCGTGTACTCTCCTGTAACACGGAAGCCCTTATGTTTTATGAAAAGTGCGGTTTTGCAATTGAAGGGCGCCTGCATGACGAGTTTTATATAGCAGGCCAATTCGTGGATGATGTTCTAATGGCCTATTTCTTAAAATAGACCGGAGGCTACAGACAGGCAGCAACATTCGGTTGTGATGTCCAGCTCATAACCAACAACGCCGCAGACCTGATCAGGCCTGCGGCGTTGTTGTGCAGTACTATGTTATCGAAGTTGCTTCCATTCATTCTGGAGCATACCATATACTGCGTGGTTCATATAGCCATCTGGCAGCAACTCTGCTTCGCGTACAATGCCTTCGAGCACAAAGCCCAGGCGTTCTGGAATACCGCGGCTGCGGCGGTTCGTCGTTGCACAACGGATTTCGACCCGATGCAAGTCCAACTCCATCAACGCATATTCGACGAATACGCGGCAGGCACTGGTCATGAGACCCTGCCCTTCGTAACCGTGCCCAAGCCAGTATCCGATGCTAACCGACCGGTGGGCCCAATTGATCTCATGGTAGCTGATGATGCCAGCGAGCTCGTTGTCTATCCAAATTCCAGCGGTCAGGCTACCGTTCTCTGCGGCTTGTTTCAAGGCGCCTTGCACGAACTGCTCTGTATGGCTGATTTCCGTGGTGGAGTCTACCCATGGAAGCCATTGACGCAGGCGGTCACGGGACATTTCGATCAGCTCAAACAGAGGCTGCACATGCTCCTTGGTGAGCGGCCGAAGGACTGTGCGTTCGTCCAACGCATATGTAAACATGATTAATCCCCTCTTTCACTCGGAAAATCGCTAAACCAGCCAGTCTAGCATTTAATCCCATGCTACCTTATTCTGCGAGAGTCGTCAAAAGGGAGAGGAATCTTCAAATTTTATAGGTCCCACCCGGAACCGCCCCTGCTCATATACATATTTCAGATCCAAATCCCCTACAAATTCGCTTGGCGATACGCTACCAGATACAGTGGCATGCAGTGGGAACTGTTCGGCGTCATACATTACAACAGAGCTAAAATCGAGATGCTTTGTAAATTGGGCTGGATCATCATAAAATACGGACGCTTTGGGGTCCATCGTGTGTGTAGTACCGTCAATCATAACAGCGATATGCACCTGGCGGTTGTGGTCACGTAGCTCCACGGAGCTATGTACTCGCTGAGATACAGCATTTGCTGCTGATTCAACTGCATATTCCTCCATTGTTTGTACGTTAACAATATGCAACTCCTGCAATTCCACACCTGTTCCCGAGGCACGTGTGAGAATTACAACGGCTTCACGGATCCCATCTTCGTTTACATCTCTGTAAAATAACTGTGGTGCGGTGGAAATATCCGCCGAGCCCGACCACTGGAATGTGCGGCGCTGCTGGCCGATTTCCAGTACGGCTGAATGAAAGAGTCCCTGGGAAGAGCTCACGGCGTATAGGCGGACAGTTGAGTCTTCTGGTGCGCTAGCCAGCGCATGAGATAATGCAGTTTCGGTCACCATGCTTGAAGAAGGATGATCGGAAGTCATAACGGAAGAGGACAGCAGCATAGACAGCAGGATGACGATCAACAGCTTAAACACGGGTGGGTCTCCTTTTCCGGTAAAATAAAAGATATATACACTATAACGAATTTATTTGCCGAAATTGTTAACTCTTTTTCATAACTTGCATCTTTTTTTGCTGAAGAGAGCATCCCGATTTTCATTTTATTGAGTTATGCGGTGTGA